>NZ_JAPELX010000001.1 GCF_026343335.1 Streptomyces sp. NBC_00078
GACGATGCCTCCGTCGGCCATGCGGCGCAGATAGGTCGGCAGCAGGGCGACGCCGTGCGAGGCATGGCCGCGCCGGTCGGCGTCGACGAGGACACCGGCGACGAGATCGGCGGTCGCCGGGCCGGCGCCCGCCTCGGTGAGGGACCGCCGGGTGCGCCGTCGTACCTCCTCCGGCGTCATGCGCACGGCCGGCGGCGGTGCCAGACGTGGCGGCTCGGCCAGGAAGCGGCCGCCCTGGAGAACGAGGGCCCGGTGGGCTCCAGGGACGGGCGCGGTCGTCCAGCCGAGCCCGCCGAGCACCAGCACCGCGCCGCCGGGCTGCTGCGGCAGGGGGGTGCCGCCGCCCGTCGTGGCCGGGCGGTCACCGCCGTCGAGCACGAGTACCTCGCTCGCCCGGGGCAGGTCGCCCCGGTCGCCCCCTCGGCCGCAGAGGGCGCCCGACCGGACCCGGGCCGCGCGGACTGTCCCGTACGTGGGGCGCAGCCGCCCGGTGAGCAGTGAGGTGAGGCCTCGGCGAGCCTCGCGGTCGAGTCCGCCGATCAGCACGGTCTCACCGTCGGCGACGCGCAGGTCGGCGCCGCGCAGCAGGACCCGTTCGGCGCCGTCCGGTCCCAGGGTCAGAACGACATCAGCCATTTCCAGCACGGCGGTTCCCTTCCGGAGCGGTCTGTGACAACCAGGCGGTGAGTCGCTCGGCGACGCCCCCCGCGTTCGTGGCCAGCAGCAGGTGGCCGCCCTTCACCGGTGCGACGTCGAGGCCGCCGACGCAGGGGCGCCACGCCTCGACGGACTCGACCGGGCAGCCCGGGTCGTCCGGGGCGTACAGCGCCAGCGCCGGGACCGGCGACGCGGCCGCCGGGTCCGTACGCTCGGGCCGCCAGTCGGCGAGGGCCGTGAAGTCGGCCCGGAGCGACGGGAGCAGCAGGTCGAGAAGCTCGGGCATGGCGGCGACCTCCTCCGGAACGCCGCCCATGTCGGTCACCTGACGCAGGAAGTCGCCGTCGGAGCCGGTCGCGTCGGGCAGCTCACCGGGCCAGGCGGGGGCCGACCGGGACACCACGACGAGGCCGGGGGCGGGCCGGCCGCGCCGGGCCAGCTCGATCGAGGCCAGCCAGGCGACCAGGGCGCCGGAGCACTGCCCCAGCAGCACGGGCGTCCTCCCGGTGAGCGCGGTGGCCTCCTCCGCGGCGGTGACCGTGTCCTCGACCAGGTCGGTGAGCCGGGTCGGCGGCTCGTCCGGGAAGCGGGACTCCCGGCCGCCGAAGACCACGCCCGCGACCAGGCAGTCGTCGGGGAGCGCGGCCCGCAGGGGTTTGGCGGTCCCGGAGCCGCCGCCGGCGTGCGGGACGACGAGTACGGTCCGTGCCGGGTGGTCCGGGTGTTCCTCGGGCAAGGCGAGCGGTGTCATGACGGGCGGCCTCCAGCCTCGGCCAGTTCGGGCCGGATGAGTTCGGACAGCGTGCGGAAACTCGGCGAGGCGTACAGCTCACGGGGGCTGAGGCGCACCCCGTGCTCCTTGCCGAGCCAGGCGACCAGGCGGGCGAAGGCCAGGGAGTCCCCGCCGGCCCGGAAGAAGTCGGCGTCCGGCCCGGAGGGCGCCCGGCCGAGAACCTGGCTCCAGGCGGCGCGGGCCAGAGCGGACGCGGGGTCCGGGGCGGAGGCGGGACCCGGGGCCGAGGCGGGGTCTGGGGCGGACGCGGGACCCGGCACGACGGACGGGTCGGGGCTGGGTACGGGGGCGCCCGGCTCGGGGTCCCGCTCCCCGCAGGGCTGCTCGGTGTCCCCCTCGTCCAGCGGCCGGGCCCCCGCCGCGACGGCGGCCGCATCCGCCTTTCCGTTGGCGGTCAGGGGTATTTCGTCCAGCACCGACCACAGCGCGGGGACACAGTGGCCGGGCAGGGTGCGGGTCAGGCGCGTGGCCAGGTCGGTCAGCCGGAGGGGGTGCGGGCCGTCGGGTACGATCCCCGCTGCCAGCCGGCGCTCGGAGGCGTCCGCGCCGACGGCGACGACCGCTGCGTCCCGCACGCCGGGCAGTGTTGCCAACGCCTGGCGGATCTCGTCCAGTTCGACTCGGAACCCCCGGATCTTGACCTGCCGGTCGGCGCGGCCGAGGAAGCTCAGCGCTCCGGCGCCGGTCAGCCGGACCAGGTCGCCGGTGCGGTAGGCGCGCTCGCCGTCGGCCAGCACCCGGAAGACCTCCGCCGTACGTTCGGCGTCGCCTGCGTAGTCCAGCGCGAGGCCGAGCCCGGTGACGTACAACTCCCCCGTCCCCCCGGGTGGTACGGGCCGCCCCGACGGGTCGAGCACCAGCGCGCCGCTGCCGGGGATCGGCGTGCCGATCGGCAGCGGGCCGGTCGCATCACAGGGGTCGTCGAAGTGCGCCACGGTGCTGAACGTGGTGTTCTCCGTGGGCCCGTAGCCGTTGGTCACCCGCAGGCCGGGGTAGCGGGTGAGCAGGGCGCGCACCTGTTCGGGGGGCACCACGTCCCCGCCCGCGAGGACGTGGGCGGCGCGGGCGAATCCGTGCGGTGCGTAGTCGGCCATGAGCCGGAACAGGCCGGCCGTCAGCCACAACACGTCGACCTCCCGCTCCAGCAGGAACCGGGCCAGTTCGGCGGGGGCGACCAGGCCCGGCGGGTGAACCTCGACGCAGCCGCCGCCGACGAGCGGGGCGAACAGCTCCAGGGTGGAGGCGTCGAAGGCGAGCGGAGCGAGGCGCAGCATGCGCCGGCCGGGGCCGCAGGAGACGACCTGGCTGGGCGACGGCCAGACCAGCCGGGCCACGGCCCGGTGCGGCACCCGCACCGCCTTGGGTACTCCGGTCGAGCCCGAGGTGAAGGCGACGTAGGCGACCCGGTCGCCGCGCGGGGCGGGCGGTTCGACGGCCGGTCGCGGGGTCCGGGACGCGGTGTCGGCGGCCACGGCCGCGACCCGGCGCGGCGGCCCCGGGCACACGGTCTCGACACGGTCGGCGAAGGCGCTGCTCACGCGGTCGGCGGTGGAGAGGACGGCGGCCGGCGGCAGCACCTCCAGGAGCGCGCGTAACCGCTCGTCGGGGGTCGCGGGGTCGACGGCGACGTAGTGGGCGCCGACGGCGAGGACGGCCAGTACGGCAACCACCTCGGACACCCCGCGCTCCACCGCCGGCAGCACCGCGTCGCCGTCCCCGACACCGGCGTCGGTCAGCGCGGCGGCCTGGGCGGTCACGGCCCGGACCAGCTCGGCGTAGGTCAGGGCGGTGTCCTGGTCACGGACGGCCGGGGCGCCCGGATGTGCCCGGGCGGTGGCCAGCACGAGGGACCACAGGTCGCTGTCGGCGACCTCCGGCGGCAGCCGCGGTCCTTCGCGCAGTGCGTCCAGGCGGGCCTGGTGGGCCGGGGAGACGGTCCTGACCTCGGCCAGCGGCGCGGTGGGCCGGTCGGCCAGTTCCTCGACGGTCCGCTCGACGGCGGCCAGGAGGTCGGACGCCTCCTCGGGCAGCAGCGCCCCGTGCGCGAACTCCAGGGCCAGCCGCGGCTCGTCGCCCGTGCGCTGCACGTACAGGGTGGCGTCGAAGGGCGCGCCGTGGCAGTGGCCTTCGTGCGGGTAGAGGGTGATGTCGCCGCGTCGTACGCGGTGCGGTATCAGCTCGTCGTGGGCGGCGAGGACGAACTGGACGAGCGGGTTGCGCCGCCGGTCGTGCCGGACACCGACGGCCGGTACGAGGTCCTCCACCGGGATGTCGGAGGCGGCCACCGCCTCGCCGAGCGCGCGGGAGACGGCCACGACGTACTCGGTGACGGTGGCGGTGTCGTCCAGGACGCAGTGGACGGGCACGAGTTGGGAGCAGGGGGCGAGGACGTCGCGGACGGCGGGGTCCTGGCGGCCGGCGACGGGCACGCCGACGAGCAGTTCGGTGGCACCGCTGCGGCGGCCCAGGGCCAGCGCGTAGGCGGCGAGCAGGACGACGGTACCGGTGGTGCCGGTCGTGCGGCCGAGGTTGCGCCAGGCCCGGGTCGCGGCCGGGCCGAGCGCCGCGGTCAGCCGGCCGCCGGCCGCCTCCCACCGGGCCGGGCGCCGTGCGTCGGTCGGCAGTTCGAGCACGTGGGGGCGCTCCGCAGCCGGTCGGCCCGGCTGCGGAGGGTCCCACGCCGGTCCGCGGCGGTGGTCCGCGCCCGGTGTGCCGCGAGTACGCTCTCCGGGCTGGGCGCGGGGGCCGGCAGGTCCTGGCCGGCGAGGAGGGTGGCCAGTTCGTCGAAGAGCACGCCGAACGACCAGGCGTCCAGCAGCACGTGGTGGGCCAGGACGGACACGAGGACGCGCTCGGAGGCGTCGGGCCGGGTGACGGTGGTGACCGTGAAGTGAACCGGAGGGCGCTCGTAGGGGCGCAGGAGTGTCTCGCTCGCGCCGGCCAGTTGGGTGTGCACGACGGTGACCGGGTCCGTGCCGTGGGCCGCCCGCAGGGTCTGGTGCCGGACGGTGGGCCGGGCGTGTGCGAGGACCCGGCGGCCGATCCTGCCGGTGTCGGCGTCGGCCGGGACGAAGGCGGTGCGCAGCCCCTCGTGCCGCTCGGTCAGGGCGGTGAGCGCCGGAGCCACCGCGGCGGCGGGGGCGCCGTCGATCTCGGCGGTGAACAGCAGGTGGTAGGCGGGGCCGTGGGCGATGGTCTCGACGCTCAGCATGCCGTTCTGTCCAGGCAGCACCGGGCGCACGGCCGCGGGTTCGGTCACCGGGGGCAGGGGCGCGGGGGGCGGCAGCGGGGTGGCGGCGCGCAGCACGGTGCCGACGGGTTCCCGGCCGAGTATTCGATGCAGGGGCAGGTCGGAGCCCGCCCTGGCGGCCTCGCCCGCCAGCCGTACGGCCTGCAGGGAGGAGCCGCCGAGCGCGGCGAAGGACATCCGCTCGCAGCGCTCTCGCAGCTCGGCGGCGGACAGCCCCAGGACGTCCGCGGCGAGTGGCAGCAGGACGTCGAGTCCGGCGGATGCGGGCCGGGCGGTCACCGGGGAGCACTTCCGCCGGCGGCCAGTTCGGGCAGGAGTGTGATCGCCCGGTCCAGCAACCGTCGTACCGTCTCCTCGGCGTAGTGGTCGGTGCTGAAGCGGATGGTCAGCAGCAGCCGGTCGTCGACGACGTCGCCCTCGACGTTCAGCACCCACGGCTCCCGCTGCCGTGCCGACCGGCGGCTGCCGCCCGCCACGTCGGCGGGGCGCAGCCAGCGGCCCACCCGGTCGTTCACCTGGTTCATACGGCTGCGGAAGTTCAGCCGGATCCCGCTGCCCGGCCCGGCGGTGGCCAGCAGCGGGTGCCCGGAGTACCGCAGGGCGTCGAAGCCGAACTTGGCCCGGGGCACGGCGGCCAGGTCGTCGAGGGCGTCCTGCGGCCAGGAACCGGGAGCACCGGTGTGGATCACCACGGGGTAGGTCGACTGGAGGTAGCCGAGCGCGCTGGTGGTGTCGTGTCCGCCGGGGACGGTGTCCCGGCCGTGGTGGTAGGTGTCCACGCTGACCGCCGGCAGGCCGAACCGCTCGGCCACGGATCGGGCGACGGCGGCCAGCACCAGGAGGCCGACGGGGTGGCCGAGCCGCCCGGCGGCGGTGTGCAGGGCAGTGGTGTGCTCCTCGTCGAGACCGGCCGTGGCGGCGGTGGCGGTGGACAGCGGGCCTGCGCCCGTGGAGTCGGTGGGCACCGGGGGGACGTCGGACAGGCCGAGGGCGCTCCAGCGCGCCGCGTCCTCCTCGGCCCGGGGGGAGGCCAGCCATGCGGCGAGGTCGGTGGCGAGGTCGCGGGGTTGGGCGGCGGGTGCACCGGGGGCCCGGCCGGTCAGCGCGTCCTCCAGTTCGTCGGCCAGCATGGTCAGGGAGTAGCCGTCGAGGGTGAGGTGGTGCACGGCGATCTGGAGGTAGTGCCGGCGCGGCAGCCAGAGGGCGTTGAACACCCGGCCCTCCGTGAGCCGGTGGCCGCGCACCGCCCGTTCGAACGCCTCGGCGAGCGCGGCGGCGTCGGTGTCGACGGTGAGCAGGCCGTCCGGCGCCTGGGGAAGGACCTCCGCGACCGGGCCGTCGGGCCCGTCCGGCAGGTAGCGGGTGCGCAGCGCCTCGTGCCGGTCGGTGAGCCGGCGGAGGGCCGCCTCGATCCAGGCGGCGTCGACCTTGTCGCCGTCCGGGGTCGTCTCGGGTATCTCGAACACCCAGACGAACCCGAAGTGGTCGGGGTCGGTGAAGGCCTGCGAGATCCAGCGCGTCTGGCAGGGCAGCAGCGGTATACGGCCGGCGGCCGGCCGGGGGGACGGCCGCCGCACCTCGGCGTTGTCGGTGTGCAGGCGGGCGAGGATGCCCGCGAAGGTGCGGCCGTGCAGGAAGTCGGCCGGTCCGGCGCTGACGCCTGCTGTACGCAGCTGGGTCACGCTGCGCACCATCAGCAGCGAGTCTCCCCCGGCGGCGAAGAAGTCGGCGTCCCGGCCCGAGGGCGGCTTGCCCAGGGCCGCTTCCCACACGTCGGCGAGCAGTGCGGCGAGGGCGCCCTGGCCGAGGTCGATGGATTCCGTCACGTTGACTGGGTCCTTTCATCACGGTCTCGGTTCCTGCCCGGAATCGGCGGTGTACTCAACTCGTGGACGGAGCTGCGCTCTTGGCGTCGGTGGGTGCTTCGGCGGGGTCGTCCGGTGCGTCCGGCCCGACAGCCGTGCGCACCAGCCATGCCGACAGCAGGCAGCCGAGCGCGAGCAGCGCGGCCAGGGCGAACCAGGCCAGGTCCGCGTCGGCGGCGATCAGGGCGGTGACCAGGGCCGGGCCGATCGCCTCCTGGGCGGACAGGCTCAGCCCGAACAGTGAGAGATAGCGGCCGCGCAGCCGCTCCGGCGCGAGCGTCATGGACACCGTCCATTCGCCGACCGCGCCGAGGAGTTCGGTCAGGGTGTGGGCGAGGACCGCCAGCACCAGCAGGCCGATCGCCACGGCGGTGGCGCCGCCGGAGCGGTGGGCCGCCCAGTAGCCCAGCGCGGCCAGGACGAACAGCGCGGCGGCGACGCGGTAGACGCGCGGTGCCTGGGCGAGGGAGGTGCAGCTCTTGGCCGCGCGTATCTGGAGGAGCACGACCAGCACGGTGTTGAAGGTGAACAGCAGGCCGACGAGGCCCGCCGGAGCACTGGTGTACTCGTACACCCACAGCGGCATGCCGATGGTGAAGGCGGTCGAGTACACCAGCACGAGGATGTTGAGCACGGCGAGGCTCACGTAACGCCGGTCGGCCAGCACCTGCCGGTAGCCGGCCCGGGGGCGGCCCTCCTCCGGGGGCCGGTCCGGCCGGAGCGGGCGGATGACGGGGACGGTGAGCACGAGGGCGATGGCCCCGGCGTAGGAGACGGCGTTGGCGACGAGCACCGCGTGGTAGCCGGTGTCCGAACCGATGGCCAGGACTGCCGCGGTGATCAGGCCGCCGAGCCCGAAGCCGACGTTGAGGACGGCCCGTTGGAAGGCCATCAGGGACACCCGATCCTCGGCGTCGGCGATGCTGGTGAGGAACACCTTGCGGGCCGGATTGACCATACGGTCGGCCACGTGCGCGACGCTCGCCACGGCGACGAGACCGCCCCAGTCGCGCACACCGAGATAGCCGACGTAGGCCACGGCACCGGCCGCCCAGCAGCAGACCACCACCTTGCGGGCGCCGAACCGGTCGATGAGTGTGCCGGACAGCGGGGTGGCGACGCTTCCGACGAGACCGGCGATGCCGAGGCCCGCGCCGACGGCGCCGGCGCTCAGGCCGACCACGACGGTGAAGTAGAGAACGGAGATCGGCAGGAACATGCCCGTACCGATGGCGTCGACGACCGCGACCAGGGCCCAGCGCCCTGCCGCGGGTGCCTCGGGCACGCCCAGGCGGCGCAGGGCGGTACGGCGCAGAGCCGGACTTCTGCTCATCGAGTCCTCCCCTGCGGCATGGGTTGGGGGGTGCGCAGGTCCAGCAGCGTCCGCCACAGCCGGTCGATGTGTGCGGGCAGCGGTTCGTCGTCCAGTGCGCCGGTGCGTTCGGCGAGCTGCCCGGCGTGCGGGAGCAGGTCCAGGCCGATCGCCTCGGACAGCCGGTGCAGGTCCTCGCCGGCGCACACCCGGGTGTACTCCAGGACGGTGCGCCGGGCGGGATCGCGCGTGGTGGGATGCGCGAGCCACGGCCGGTGCCAGGCGGCCCACTTCTCCAGGGCGTCCCGCCGGGTGCCGGGCCGCCAGGGGCGGTCGCCGGTCCAGCGCAGCATGGAGCGGGCGACGGCGGCCGGGTGGCGGATGAGCAGCACCCAGTGGGCTTCTGGCAGGGTGTCGGCGAGCTGGTCGAGTTCCAGCAGGTACTCGTTGTACTTGTCGCCGTAGCGGGTGGTCCCCGCGTACGCCTGTCGCACCAGCCGTCCGCGCAGCGCGGACGCGTCGGTGACGCGTCCCGCGGCCACCTCGGCGGCGGCGGCGCGCAGGACCTTCTCGACGGTCCCCAGCCACTGTTCGCTGTGCCGGCCGTAGGGCGGCCTGCGGTGCAGGGCGTGCAGGATCTCATCCGTGCGCAGATGCCGACCCTGCACGTCCGCCTGGGTGCACCAGCGGTGCAGGAGGTAGGGCAGCTTGCCGTTGACGGTGAAGACGCCGCCGGCGGCGGCGAAGGCCTGGTCGAGCACGTCGGCGAGCGCGGTGGTGCCCGAGCGCTGCGCGCCGAGCAGTACGACCGGTGCGGGCGAGGCAGTCACGAGGTCTCCCGCACGAGCGCGGGAAGCCTGTCGCACCAGTCGCGTAGCCGTTGCATGCACTCGACGCTGGCCGCGAAGCCGTCCCGGGAGAAGTCCTCGCCCCAGGGCCGGTCGCGGTTGGCGGGCGACAGGACCCGCCCGTGACGCCAGTGGGTCTCCAGGCTCAGGTAGCCGGTGTAGCCGTCCTCGGCCAGCCGGGTGAGCATCGTCGGCCAGTCCAGGTCCCCGTCGCCCAGCCTGACGTACCCGTTGGTACCGTCCGGGTCCTTGACGTGTACGTGTTGGATGAGATGGCGGCCCATCAGGTAGTCGGAGGGGTAGCGCACCTGTCCCCAGCCGCCGCGTACGGCGTTGGCGGGGTCCCAGAGCACGCCGACGTCGTCGCGGCCCAGTGCGTCGAGGAAATCGAGGACGTCCCGCATGTGAGGGGTGTTGCTGCGCGACTCGGTCTCCAGGATCAGCGGCACCCCGGGGACCACGCCCTCCAGCAGGGCGGCGACGACCCGTGCCGCGCGCAGCGGTTCGGGGGCGTGATCGGTTTCGGCGAAGAAGCTGAAGATTCGCGCGTGGGGCGTGCCGAGGCGCACCGCACGCCGGCAGGACTCCACGAGCACCTCGCGGGCCTCGGCGAGCTGCTCGTCGGTGGTGGACACCGGCCCCTTGAAGACGGGCGGTGCGAAGCCGGCGACGGCCAGTCCGCGCTCGTCCAGGAGGCCGCGCATGCGGGAGATCTGGTTGTCCGTCAGCTCGTGCGGGGGTGTTTCGTCGTACGACCGCACTTCGACCCCGGCGAATCCGAGCTGGGCTGCGGTGTCGGCGACCAGTTCGGGGTCCTGCGAGAGCTCGTCACCGATGACGGCGAGTTTCATGGATTGCTGCTCCTGGCTTGGCGGATGCGGCGGGATGGAGACGGAGGAGACGGCATCGTGGGTGTCCCGGCCCGGACGGCGCGCAGGTCCGTGCTGCCGGTCGGGGTGCCGGCCGCCCCTCAGGGGGCGGGTGAGGCCAGTGCCGTGGCGAGCACGGCCAGATCGGCGTCGGGTGTGCCGGCGCGTGATTCGACGGTCACCGCTCTCAGCCGGCCGAGCTCCAGGAGGTACGACAGGTCGGCTAGGTCGTGCGGGGAGAGCGGGCGGTGCCGGGTGCCCTGCGCGGTGCGGTGGACGCCCTTGACCTGCGCGGCGCGTACGAACGGGGCCAGTGCGCGCAGTTGGGCCCGGTCGGCGCCGCCGATCTCGGCCAGCCCGAGCAGGTCGACCAGGACGCCGACGCCGGCGCGTTCGGCGAGGTCGATCAGTCCGGCCGTGTCGGGGCCGCCGGCGTGGGTCTCGACCCAGGGTTCGACGCCGGCCTCGGCGGCGGCGGCGAGCTGGTCGGTCACCACGGCGGGGTCCGGGCGTTCCGCGCAGAACACCTTGACGGGGTACGGCTCCGGCACCGGTTCGGTGGCGACGGGCCAGTGCGCGGGGTCGCCCAGGCGCCAGCCGACGCCGACGAAGAAGACCTCGGCGCCGGTGCGCCGTATCCGGTCGATGCCGGCTCCCGCGCCGTCCCGTTCCCAGCCGTGCCCCTTGCCGATGCGCAGGTCGACGCCTGTGCCACCGGCGTGCAGCACGGCCCGGGCGAGCTCCTCGGGACCGGCCTGCGGCAGTGTGCCGGAGGAGTAGCCGAGCGGCGGGGCGGGTACGGAGCGGGGTGCGGTCATGCGGCTCTGCTCTCCTCCTGGTTCCCCCCGGGCTCGTTCGGGGTGACTCGGCCTCAGCACGGGGCGGCCACGGGGGCGGTGGTGCCCACGGGGGTGCCGAGCAGGCCGTCGAGGATCGCGACGACACCGGTGCTGCGGGCCAGAGCGGACAGGTCGGGAGCAGGACCGCCGCGAAGCGCCTCCGTGAGTTCGCGGTAGACGTCCTGGCGCAGCTCGCCCGCCGGGCGGGCGGCCGAGGCGAGTGGCCTGCCGTCGAGTTCGCCGACGGTGGCGCCGGCCCGCACCTCCACCCAGTCCCGGCGACCGAGCACGGTGAGCTGTTCGAAGCGGGCGGCGGCCCGGCAGGTCACGGTGACGGTGAGCCGGGCGCCCGAGCGGAACGTGACATGGCCGAGCAGTTCGGTGTCGATGCCCGCGACGGCTTCGGTCCTGGACAGCGCGGTCACCTCGACGGGTTCGCCGAGCAACTGGCAGGCCAGGTCGATGTAGTGGGCGCCGAGGTGGACGCTCACCCCGCCGACGGCCGCCTCCGGTTCGGCGCGCCAGCCCTCCCGGTAGTGGCTGTCGGAGCGGGGGCGGGAGATGAGCAGGTGGCCGATCCCGTCCGCGAACCGCTCCGGTGCCTTGACCCGCAGCTGCCCGGGCAGCGCGAAACGGTGCTGGAACATCACGGTGCTGAACAGCCCCGCGCCGGCGGCGGCGTCGAGGATCTCCCGTAGTTCCGCGGGCGACCGGGCCGGCAGCTTCTCCACCACCAGGTGCTTGCCCGCCGCGATGGCCGCCGCGAGGACCGGTGGGCGGTGCCCCGGCGGCAGGCACACGGCCAGCGCCGCGACGGCCGGGTCGGCCAGCACCTCCGGCAGCGGGCGCACGGTCAGGCCCGCCTCGACAGCCCGTCGGGCGGCCTCCGGGTCGGTCTCCACCACGGCGGCCGGCCGTAGGGCGACCAGGACACCGATGGCGGCGGCGTGCTGTCGGCCGGCGTTGCCGAAGCCGACGACGGCGATCTGGGCGCGGCGCGGCTGTACGGGGGGCCGCGCGCCCTGGTGCGGCGCGTCCGGTCCACCGGGCCTCGTGCCCATGTCAGCGGCCGGCCGGGATCACGTCGGAGGGACACCATAGCCGCGCGGCGGTCCGGCCGAGGTAGTCCGCCGCGCCGTCGTCCGGGAACACCCGGGCCACATCGCGGGCGTAGTCGACGAGTTGGGCGTAGCCGCGGTCGTGGGTGTGGGGGAAGTCGGAGCCCCAGACCAGGTGATCCGTACCGAAGCAGCGGCCCAGCTCGGAGAGGAGGGCGCCGGGGACGCCGGCCTCGCGAAGGGCGTAGAGGTTCATGGTGGAGACCTTCACGTACAGGTTGTCGTGGGCTCCGACGTCGAAGAGCGGGGCCGCGCCGCTGCCTTCGGGGCCGTCGGCGAAGTCGACGAATCCGCAGTGGTCGAGGATCAGCCGGACCCCGGGGAACCTCTTGACCAGGTCCGGCAGCCCGGGTAATTGCCCGGGGGTGACCCGTATCAGGACCGGGGTGCCGAGGTCCTCGGCGCATTCCAGCAGGGAGTGGCAGCGCGGGTCGACCGAGTCCGACCCGGTCGCCAGGTTCAGCCGGACCCCGGCCAGCCCCTGGTCCCGGACCAGTCGGCGCAGGGCCGTGCACGAGGCTTCCGGTTCGCCGAGGTCCACCACGCCCACGCCCCACAGGCGGTCAGGGTATGCCGCGCAGCCGGCGGCGAGATAACCGTTGTCGCTGCCGTACACCTGGATCGGCTGGACCAGAATCGTCCGTTCGACGCCGTCCTCGTCCATGAGGGCGATCAATTCCTCCGCCGTCACAGGATGGGTTCTGTACCACGCGGAATCGTCCACCGGACGATTAAGGGATGGAGCATGGGTTCCGATCTTCGCGACCACGTGCACATGTGAATCGATAATCACGATGTACTACCCCCGGTCGAATCCTGGCCTACCTGGCCGAGTAGTTGCTATCACAACGATTTCGTAGCGTAAACGTAAAATATTTGCGACGATCCTCTTATTTCATCCATACCGACTCCGGCCCGCTCACGGCGATCACACAGTTGATCGCACCCCTTGACATCGACTCACCCACGGTCAGACGATTCCACGGTGGCCGATTCGCAGAGCAATTCATCCATGGCTCGTGCCCGCGTCGCCGCAGGCGTCCTCTTCTTCGATAAGCAAGGTCGCATCCTGCTGGTCGAACCGACGAACAGAGAAGACAAGTTTCTGGGTATTCCAGGCGGCTATGTCCCGCCCGGAGAATCCCCGTATGAAACGGTTGTGCGCAAAGTCAAGGAAGAACTCGGCGTCGACTTTCCGGTGGGCCGCGCTCTCGTGGTCGACTGGGCGCCCGCCGGCGACGACGAGAAGATCGTCTTCGTTTTCGAAGGTGCGGTCCTCGACGCCAAGGCCCAGGCGAGGATCAGAATGAACCCGGATTCGGCGTCCGGGTTCGCCTTCTACGAGCCGGAGCGGACCTCGGATCCCGAGATGCTCATGACCCGGCTCATCAGACGGATCGAGGCGGCGATGTCGGCGCGCGCCGCCGGGACGACCGCGTATCTGGAGCACGGCGAACCACTGGCCTAGCCGTACCGCCCGGGAAGTACGGCCGGCCCAGGTCACCACATCGCCCACAGCCCCTTGCCCAGGACGGTGAGGCCGCCGGTCAGCGCCAGTGTGAGGATGAGCCGCCGGACCCGGTGTTCCGGAATCCTCGGCGCGGCCGCCCTGCCGATGAGGGCGCCCGTCACCAGTGCGGCCGCGGCCACCGTCCACGCGGTCCCACTCAGTCGCGGCATGCCATTGGCTGCGACCGAGAAAATGTTCACCATTATCCCGTAGAACTGTGCGTTGGGCACGAATTCCCGGACCGGCCAGCCCGCGTTGACCGCGTACAGGGAATACGGTGGTCCGCCCACGCCGGCTGCGGAATTCATGAATCCGCCCACCGCTCCGGCGGTCACCGCCCCCTTGGTCCCCGTCAGGGCGGGTATACGCGCCCCGCCCATCACGAATGCCACGGCCACGGTCACCAGAATGCCGACACCTGCCAGCAGTACGGGTTCGGGCAGCCAGGCGGCCACCCAGGAGCCCGCCGGCACGGTACATGCGGACGCGATGACCAAGGGCACCATCACGCCGAGCCGCACCCGTCTCCAACCCGTGGTGAGTCCGACCACGCTGATGACGCCGGCCGCGCAATTCGCCAGGACGACACCCTGGGCCGGCCCGAGCACCAGAACGAGTGCGGGCACCGCGATGAGCGCGAACCCCATTCCAGTGAGCCACTGCACGGACGCACCGACCACGACAATGCCGCCCAGCAGCAACTCCGCCGCCGCAGCGCTCGCCACAGAACTCCTCCGGATAGCCGGGACGATCTCCCGCGCCATACTCTCCACTGGCCCCCGGAAAAAGCAATGGTCCGCCGGTACCGAAATCATCCGACTGGAAATTCAGGCCGATTATGGACCTCCCGCCCGGGATTGTCCGCGGCGCGGTGTCACCGCTGCCAGCTGGTGGGCGACCGGTACGGGGCCCGGCATTCGGGACGTGTCCACAGGGTCACCGGCACAGAGTCGGGGCCGGAGCCGGGCGGCTCGATGGCCGTGCCCGCGGTCCGGGCCAGAAGCACCGTAGTCAATGCGACCAGTTCCTCCTCGTCCGGGTTGCCGGACTCGATGCGGATGAGCGGGGTCCCGGTGGTCGCTCGGTCCGTCATGTGCGGGTCTCCTCGTGTCTCGAAGGGTGGTCTACTGCGGCGGATTCCCGTGCTTGCGAGGGGGCAGTTCGGCGTGTTTCCCGCGGAGCATGCGCAGCGCCCGTACGAGTACGGACCTGGTGTCCGCCGGGTCGATGACGTCGTCGACCAGGCCGCGTTCGGCCGCGTAGTAGGGATGCATGAGTTCGGCCCGGTACTCCTCGACCATGCGTCGGCGCATGGCGTCGGGGTCGTCGGCGGCCTGGATCCGACGGCGGAAGACGACGTTCGCGGCGCCTTCCGCGCCCATCACCGCGATCTCGTTGGTGGGCCAGGCGTAGGAGAGGTCGGCGCCCACGGAGCGGGAGTCCATGACGATGTAGGCGCCGCCGTACGCCTTGCGCAGGATCAACTGGACTCGCGGCACGGTGGCGTTGCAGTACGCGTACAGCAGTTTCGCTCCGTGGCGGATGATGCCGCTGTGTTCCTGGTCCACCCCGGGCAGGAAACCCGGCACGTCGACCAGGGTCACCAGGGGGATGTTGAAGGCGTCGCACATCTGCACGAAGCGGGCCGCCTTCTCCGCGGCCTCGATGTCCAGGGCGCCAGCCAGGGACTGGGGCTGGCTGGCGACGACACCCACCGTGTGCCCGTCCAACCGGGCGAGGGCGACGATGACGTTGGGCGCCCAGCGCTCGTGGACCTCCATGTACTCGCCGTCGTCCGTGATCTCCTCGATGACCCGGTGCATGTCGTAGGAACAGCTGCCGTCCGCGGGCACCAGGTCGGCCAGGGACTCGCACCGCCGGTCGGCCGGATCCGCCGTGGCGTGTGCGGGAGGGGGCGTCCTGTTGTTCTCCGGGAGCAGGGAGAGCAGATAGCGGACCTCGTCGAGGCAGGTCGCCTCGTCCTCGTAGGCGAAGTGGCACACGCCCGAGGTCCGAGCGTGCACGTCGGCGCCGCCCAGCCCGTTCTGGGAGATCTTCTCCCCGGTGACGGCCTGGACGACGTCCGGCCCGGTGATGAACATCTGGGAGGTCTCGCGGACCATGAAGACGAAGTCCGTCAGCGCGGGGCTGTAGGCCGCCCCGCCCGCACAGGGTCCGATCATCACGCTGATCTGCGGGATGACACCGCTCGCGCGCGTGTTGCGGACGAAGATGCCGCCGTAGCCCGCCAGCGCGGTCACCCCCTCCTGGATACGCGCACCGGCCCCGTCGTTGAGCGAGACCAGGGGGGCGCCGGCCGCGAGGGCCAGGTCCATCACCTTGTGGATCTTCGCCGCGTGGGCCTCGCCCAGGGCACCGCCGAAGATCCGGAAGTCATGGGCGTAGACGAACACGGTACGGCCGTGGACCGTGCCCCAGCCGGTGACGACACCGTCGGTGTACGGCCGGCGCCCCTCCAAGCCGAATCCGGTCGCCCGGTGCCTGCGCAGCGGCTCGATCTCGTGGAACGAGCCGTCGTCCAGCAGCAGTGCCAGCCGCTCGCGCGCGATGAGTTTGCCCTTGGCGTGCTGTGCCTCGGTGGCGGCGTCGCCAGGGCCCAGCAGGGCCTCGTGCTTGACGTGGTGCAGTTCCGCGACCCGTGCGGCGGTGGACAGGGCAGCCTCGGTGCCTGTGTCGGCGGTCATGGGCGGACAGCTCCTCGGGCAGGCGGGACTCAGGTGGTGTCGGGCTGGACGGGTATGAGCCGCCCGGCGTCCCGGAGGTACCGGCGGACGGTGAACGCGGTGTAGGCGAGGCCGACGAACCAGCCGATCGGGACCGCCCAGATGATGCCGTCCAGGCCCAGCGGCCCCTTCAGGGCCGACGCGGTCGGGACGCGGACTACCAGGAACGACAGCATCGTGCACACCAGCGGGAAGACCGTCCGGCCGATGCCGTTGAAGAAGCCGTGGACGACCGCCATTGCCGTGTAGAGGAGGAAGAACGGATAGCTCATGAGGATGTACGACCCGACGATCCCGCGGACCGAGGCGTCCGCGGTGAAGGCTCCGGCGATGCCGTGCCGTACCAGGATCACCAGCACGGACTCCGCGAGGGTCGCCCACAGGCAGATACGCAGCGCCTCCAGGAGGACCCTGCGGGCCCGCTCGGTGTCCCCGGCCCCCACGTACCGGGCCACGAAGACCGTGACCGCGCCGGACAGGTCCAGATAGAACCGGCCGGCCAGGGTCTCCAGGCGGGCGGCGATGCTGAACGCGGCTATGGCGGCCGTTCCGAACGGCGCGATCAGCGACGTCAGCACCATGGTGCCGAGGGAGAGCATGACGTGCTGGATGCCGACAGGGAAGCCCAGCCGGAGCGAGGAGCCGGCCTGCCGGGCCAGATCGCGGAGGGTGCTGCGGTAGCGGTGGATGCCGTGCCGGCGGGCCACCAGCACCAGCCCCGCGAGGAAGGCCACGGAACTGGCCGCCACGGTGCCCAGGGCGGCCCCGCGCACTCCCATCCCCAGCACGGCGACGAAGCTCCAGGCGAGCCCGATGTTGAGGAGGCTGCTGAACACCATGATGTACATGACGGTGCGGGAGTCGCCGAGCCCGCGCAGAAAGCCGCCCAGCGCACCGATGCCGAACACCCCGACGAAACCGAGGGAGAGGGTGCGCAGATAAGTTGTGCTGCCGTCGGCCACGGCACCGTGGATCCCCATCAGACGCAGGAAGAAGCCCGTGGCGGCGAAGACCAGGGCGATGCAGAGCACGGCCCAGACGACGGCGAACGCCGCCAGGCCGATCACGGCGTCCTGCCGGCTCTCGGCCCGGCCGGAGCCGGTCATCCGGGCGAACCGTATGGCGAAACCGCTCACCAGCCCGAGGAAGACGGCGTTGACAAGGTAGAAGATCGGCTGGGCGGCGCCCACGGCGGCGAGCCCGCCGACGCCGACGTAGTGGCCGACGATGATACTGTCCGCCAACAGGTAGGACTGCTGTACGTAGTTGGCGACCGACATCGGGAGGCTGAATCCCAGGAGCGATCGCCGCTCGGAGTGTTGCTTTATGTCGTTCTGTGTCTTGCGTTTCAGTAGGTCTTCGGTCATGTGACCCCACCTTTTGCGAGCCCGTGGGCCGGACCGGACTCGACTCAGTCCGGTCCGGTCGGTTCGGCGCCCCACTACACGGGGCTCTCCTCCGCTGCTTCTTCCCGCATCAGCTCGACCGCGTCCGCGACGGCGGAGACGGTGCGCTCCATCAGCAGGTCGGCGGCGTCGAACTCGATCTGCAGGCAGGTCGCGATGTTGGACGCGACGGTGGTGGCCATCAGGGAGTCGCCGCCGATGTTGAAGAAGTCGGCCTCGACGTCGAGCGTCGGGTAGCCGAGGGCGTCGGCGAAGCAGCGAGCGACGGTGGTTTCGGCCTCGCGGTAGACGCCGTCGGGGCGCCCGGTCAGCTCCACCGAGACCGCGTCGATCTGCTTGCGCTTCTGTTCCGACGCGATGCGCAGACGGTCCCTCAGATCGCTCTCGGCCTGCTTCATCTTCGTGTTCACGGTGGAGCCGAGCACCATGTCGAACGACTTGAAGATGTGCACGAGGTTGCCGTCGTAGTTGACCTCCCCGGCGAACGCACGGCGCCGACGGGAGCGCAACATCCTGTCGATGATGCCCATGCCGGTGTTGGTGTAGACCGCCTTGAAGGTCGTGTCGAGCTTACTCCCGTAGTCGACGGCCATGCCGACTTCTCGCCAGGCGACCCAGTCCACGGCGACGACATGGCAGTCGTCGCGCCGGCCCATGCAGGCGAGGGTGTCCAGGTAGTAGTTGCCGGCCGCGTAGTCACCCTGCCCGGAGGACGGGAAGACGACGGCGACCGACGAGAAGTGCAGAATGAAGTCCGGACTCACGTCTTCGGTCGCTTTGTTCAGGACGTAGGCTCCGTGGATCTTCGGCCGAACGACATCGGCGAAGTCCCGCGGATCGCGCAGCGAGATCAGATTCCGCCCGGGGATGCCGGCCGCGTGCACGATGCCGTCGATCCGGCCGAATGTGCGCTGTACGTCCTCGACGACGGCCCGCAGCGCGTCGGGGTCACCGGCGTCGGCCGCGTACACGTGGACGCGCGCCCCCATGCCCTCGATCTCGGTCAGGGTCCGGGCCACCCGGGCCGGCTTCCCGTCGGGATGGGTCGCGATCAGCCGCTGCCAGTCCGCCCGGTCAGGTGCGCCTGAGCGGCTGACCAGCACGAGGTCGATGTCGGGCTGGAGTGTCGCGAACATCTCGCTGACGGCAAGTCCGATGCCGCCCGTACCACCGGTGACGAGATAGGTGCCGCCCGCCCGGAGGTAGTCCTCCTCGGATCCGGTGCCGAGTTCGGGGAGTTCCTCGAAGACCTCGTGGTAGGAACGCCCCTCGCGCAGCAGGTGCAGACCGGGTTCCGGCCGGGTCATCTCACGCCACAGCAGGTCGGGGGTGACGTGCTCGTCCACGTCCTGGACCCGGGTCTTGAGGTAGGGAAACTCACGTCCGATCACCTTGGCGAGGCCGGCAAGCGCGGAGTTCTCCGGCGCGGCGACGGCCGCCCCGTCCGTGAGGGCGCAGGCCCTTCGAGTGAGGGCGACGATCCGGCCCCGCACCCCGGTGTTCATCAGGGCCTTGCTCAGCAGGAACAGACTGTAGAGGTTCTTGGTGACGCGGTGGTCCAGGGCCTGGATGTCGGGCGCCTCGGTGTCCTCCAGGGCGAGGGCGTGGACGATGTGGGTGTATCCGCCCCTTAGGACGCGGGCGGCGACCTCCTGGAGGCCCTCCTCCGTGGCGGAGAAGGTGCCCGCGGTGATGTCGGCGCCCGACGCCACGAGTCGCAGGATGTCGAGGTCCCCGGCGGGCGGTGTCCCCAGCAGGGCCTCGGCATCGGTTGCCGGATCGACGAGAGCCAGCGCCCGCACCATGCCAGGCCGGTCGTCCGCGAGGGGCTCCTCCTGGAAGACGATGTCGTGAGTGACGGGATTGTCCTGCTCACGGGGTGCCGCGCCGGTGGAGGTCCGCTCCGCCCAGGTGTCCGGGAACGGCGACCAGCAACGGCTTTCATCGAAGGCGTAGGGCGGCAGCTGGACGATGCGGCCGGCCGCGGTGCCCGCGTGCTCGTTCCATACGACGTCCTCACCGCGTACGTAGCGGGCGAGCGGTGAGTCGTCCGGCTGTGCCGGTCCGGACCAGTCGTCCAGGTTCGAGTACACGGCCGGCAGCTCGGCGCTCCGGCCCTCGATCAGCGCCCTGAGTGCGTCGCGCAGTTCTCCGATGCTCGACACCGGCAGGGCCAGGCGGTGCCGATGGGCGGAGCGGGAGACACGGGCGGTGTGGCAGACGTCGCGCAAATTCAGCCGGTCGGCGGCCTCCGTGCTGAGGAAGCGGGCGTAGGTGTCGGTGAGCAGTCGCAGCGATCGCTCGCTGTGGGCGCTGAGTGTGAAGATCTGCGGGCCGTCCACGGCCTGCCGGGCAGCCGTCTCCGACTCCTTCGGGGCATCGCCCAGGACGACGTGGCAGTTGGTGCCCCCGATGCCGAACGCGCTGACACCGCAGTAGCGTTCCCCCCCGGCCGGGTTCCAGGGCTCTGCGGTGGTGGGGACGTAGATCGGGCCGTCCGCGAAGTCGATCTTCGGGTTGGGCTTTTCGAAGTTGGCCATGGGCGGCACTGTCCCGTTCTTCACGGTGAGCGCGGCCTTGATCACCCCGATGACGCCGGAGCCCTCGAACAGGTGCCCCACGTTGGCCTTGGCCGTGCCGACGGCGCAGAACTGTTTGTCTTCGGTATGCTGGCCGAACGCCCCGCGGAGCCCTTCGAATTCGATGGGGTCGCCGATGCGTGTCGCCGTGCCATGCACCTCCACGTACCCGACGGTGCGCGGGTCGATACCGGCGTCGTCCCAGGCCTCGAGCAGCAGCCGGGTCTGGCTCGCCTCGTCGGGGGAGGTGATCATCTCCGAGTGGCCGTCGTGGTTGACGGCGCTGCCCTTGATCGTGGCGTAGATCTGGTCGCCGTGTTCGCGGGCCCGGTCGAGCCGGGTCAGCACGAGCGCGCCGGAGCCCTCACCGAAGCCGGTGCCGTCGGCGCGTTCGTCGAAGGGGCGGGTGAGACCGTCGGAGGACTCGATGCCGATGTTGCGGTCTGGGCTCTTGAGGGGGGCGAGGAAGATGCGGGCACCCGCGACGACGGCCAGGTCGCAGTCGCCGGCCAACAGGGCGTTCTTGGCCTGGTGCAAGGCGACCAGGGTGGCCGAGCAAGCCGAGTTGATGACCATGCTGGGCCCGTGCAGGTCCAGATGATAAGAGATCCGGTTGGCCAGCATCGTGCCCATGTTCCCGGTCAGGCTGAGCGGGGTCAGGGACGGGTCGGCCCGGGTCAGGAAGTCCACGTACGTCTGCCCCGGGTTGACGGAGTAGCCGACGAAGACGGCGGTGTTCTGGTCCTGGATCCGGGCGCCGGTGTATCCGGCGTCCTCGAGGGAGAGATAGGCGTTCTTCATGAGCATCCGCTGGACCGGGTCGGCCATGGCGCCCTGCCTGGGTGTCATCCCGAAGAACTCGTAGTCGAAGTTCGCGATGTCGTCGAGGAAGTAGCCGTCGTGGAATTCGAGCGAGGTGTCGGCCGACGGCTTCACGGCGACACTGCGCACGTACCGTACATAGTCGAGGATGTCCTTCTTGCGGTTCTCCGGGAAGGGTTGGCTCACGCTGCGACCGGAGACGACGAGGTCCCAGAACTCGTCGGTGTTCTTCGCCTGGGGAAGTTCGACCGACATACCGACGATGGCAATGTCACATGTCATTCCTGCTCCTTGTCCGCGGGTATGGGGTCAGTGGATCTCGCTGTCGAGTCTGGTCAGGGTGGTGCCGTTGACTTCGCTGAACTCGGTTACACCGAGCTCCCGCAGGGTCCGAACCGCCCCGACCCACTGCACCGGGGTGCTGATCTGGCTGCTCAGCAGGTCACGGGCACCGGTGTGGTCGACGATCTCGCCAGTGGCGGACGACACGACCGGAACATCACCCGGTTTGAAGGCGCACTGCGCGAGCACCTCGTCGAACCGCAGCCGGGCCGGGTTCATCAGGGGGGTGTGGAACGGGCCACTGACGTTGAGGGGTGTCACCTTGGTGGCGCCGCTCCTGGCGGCCGCCTTGCCGAACGCCCGCACTCCGGCTCGGTCCCCCGCCACCACCAGCTGCCGGTCGGAGTTCCAGTTGGCGAGGTAGACGGCCGCCACCCCTTCGGCGAACAGCAGGGATTCGACCTGTTCCCGGGTCAGTCCGATGACGGCAAGCATTCCGCCACCAGTGACGCCGGCCATCGCCTCCGCGCGCCGCCGGACGAGTTCCAGCCCGTCCGTCAGCTCCAGCATTCCGGCCGCGACCAGGGCGTTGTACTCGCCCAGGCTGTGTCCGGCGAAGTACTCGAAGCCGTCGGGTTCACCGTTCTCCCGCAGGTGCAGCAGGGCGTTGACAAAGTAGATGGCGGGTTGTGCGTAGCGGGTCTGCCGGAGTTTTCCCTCCGGGTCCTGGAGGCACAGTTCGGCCATGGAGTAGCCGAGTATCTCGTCGGCCTGCGCAATGAGTTCGGGGAAGTCTTCGAAGACGTCCTCTCCCATTCCCTTCCGCTGGGCACCCTGGCCGGGGAATATCCTTGCACGCACGTGAGTCTCCTCTTTCTGTACGCTCTGCCGCCGTCCTGCGTGACATCGGTGCGGGACCGACAGTGATCGCTGTCAGTGCGTGGCAGGACCGGGGAAGCGCACCGCTTCGACGCCGGCGCCCTGGAACATGTCGACCTCGCGCATGAGTTGTCCGAGCGCGCTCGACTCGCGCCGCTTGAGGGCGGACAGGCCGCGTCTGATCCGGGCGTCCACGGCGGGCGATCGCTCCACGTGGTTGAGTGTTGCCTCGTCGAGCAGCGCGCACAGGGCCTTCATGTTGCGCCGGTAGGTTTCCCGGAGCCGGTCCGAGTGCCGAGTGTGCCTGAGGAAGCGGCAGAACTGGATGCGTGCTCCGGCCAGCATGGACAGGCAGTTGAGTCCAGGGGCGCCGAAGACCTCATGGGCTTCGCGTTCCTCGGCCAGCCGGTCGTGGAGGAAGTCGTAGATCTCGAACTCGTCCCCCAGGCCGAGGATGTTCTTCGTGTACGCGTCGCTGAAGTGGCCGGGGCCGGACGCGTCGTCTCCCGTTTCGCGCAGTACCAGGATATCGGTGAACCACTGCTCGGGGTCGGCCTCCCAGCCGGCCCGCACGGTACGCCACGGCACGACGAAATCGGTGAATTCGTGATTGTCTGTCGCGTCGTCCCGGATGAGCAGTGCGGTGACCGGGTCGTTCACACCACAAGCGAGAAAGGAATGCGGCAGGAACCCTGAGCGGGGAAGTCCCATTCGGTCAAGATAATCAGCCTGGTACTCGAATTCGGCTCGGGGTGCGAAGAAGGAAACCGGTTCGTCCCGGTCGACGCCTTCCGAGACCAGCTCCAGGAATTCATCGGCACTGACGCGTTCCCGTCGCTCCGCGACAAATCCGAGATTCCGCATGTCGTCTTCGTCTGTATAGGGATAGGGGTACGACCAGCGCAGTTCCTTCTTGAGGTAGCAGTGCTCGAAGACTCGGTGCGAGTCGTACAGGGCGCGGTAGTAGAGAAGTTCTGCTGCGGGCGTCTTCGCTGCTATCAGCGCCAGCGTTTGATGTACTCGGCAGTTGAGGTGTACGGCCGGATCCTGGCTTACGATCCGGCTCAGGCTCCTGATGCTGTGCATACCTTTCGGATGCGGCATATGGGTCCAATACTCCGTCCGGGGCTCAGGCCGGCAGGGGAATGCGACTGGATCACTTCAGATACTGCACGCATCGGAAGTTGCCGAGCAAGTGATTTCAACTCACAACAATCCTTGCTCATTTTTCCTTGGAATGGGCTTCGACGGCACGGCGTTTCATTGGGAACTCTTTGCCCGGCGGGCCGCCGAAGGTCCGTTGAATCCCCTCCTCAGCGCGTTCGGTGCATGGCACACTCACGCCCGCAGTGCCGTCGAGACCGCAGGAGGCCGCAGCATGCCGGGTCACATCCAGTCCCTGTCCCGCGCCGCCGCGGTGCTGCGGCTGCTCGCCACGGGTGAGCGCCGGTATGGCCTGACCGACACCGCCGTATCCCTGGGACTCCCGAAGGGAACCGTCCACGGCATCCTGCGCACGCTCCAGCAGGAGGGTCTGGTCGAGCACGACACGGAGTCCGGCACCTACCAGCTGGGCCCCGAGCTGGTGCGACTCGGCGGCAGCTACCTGCGTACGCACGAGTTACGGACGCGGGCACTGGCCTGGGCCGACGACCTGGCCAGGGCCACGGGTGAAGCGGTGCACGTGGGGGTGCCGCACCCTGCTGGCGTGCTGATCGTCCATCATGTCTTCCGGCGCGACGACACACGCCAGGTGCTCGAAACGGGACGCGTGCTGTCCGGCACGGGGACCGCGCTCGGCACGGTGCTGGCCGGGCACCGCTCACGGGCCGGCGACGCCTCGTCAACGCAGCATGAGGTGCCACGAGTTGTCCGGGAGGCCGACTGGGCCTGCGCCCCCGACCCGGTGCGGCACGGCATGATGTCGGTCGCCGCTCCTGTCTGCGACCGGAACGGGACGACCGTGGCCGCCGTGAGCGTGACGGGGATCGCCACCCGCGTCCGCGCGAACACGGCCGTGCGCGACCGGCTGGTCTCCTCGGTCAGAAGCTGTGCCCGTGCCATCTCGTACGACCTCGGCGCCGATCACCCGTAGCAGGATGCGGCCCGACCGTCAGCTACGGTCCTCCAGTTGCTCCGCGAACTCCAGCCACCGCTTGGCGCAACCCCGGGCCACCTGAACGACCGACGCGGTGCGGTGTCCGGGCACGGCCTCGACGAACTGCCGGGCCGTGTCGCCCTGGAGCACCAGCGGGACGCTCAGCATCTGCAACAAGGCCCTGCCCGCCTCGGTCAGCCGCAGCGACGGGTCTTTCCTGAGCTGCGTCACCAGCAGCCCCATGTCCGCGTCGCCGGTGCCGGGCACCGGCTCGGTGCCGGGTCGCGACGCGGGGCCGGCAGCCGTGCCGGGTTCCCGGAACCGGCGCGGGACGGGGTCCTCGCCGCGCCGCACTCGCTGTCTCACGTCGCGGGCCGTGGCCAGCGCGATCCCGGCGTCCGTCGCGATCTGCCGCAGTGTGGCGCCGGGCCGTGCGGCCAGCAACAGGCCGGCCCTTCTGCGGCCCTCGGCCGGGTCCACCGGGCGCAGCCGACCGTCCATGCCCCGTCGGGTGTTCAACTGTTCGCTCTGATCAGTTGAACGCTTGCGTACCGCCGCGACGGTGCCAGCGGTCACCCCGGCCGCCGAGGCGACCAACCGGTCCGACCACTGGGGATGGGCGCCCAGTATGCGCACCACGGCAGCCGTGCGATCGGCCCGGGTCAGCGGCAGCCCGCGGGTGGTGTTCAGCCGTACCGCCTCGACGAAGGCGTCCTCGGCGCTGCCCTCGAAATAGCGGACGTCGATCCGGTCGTCCCCGCGCAGCCGTGCGGCATGCACCCGGTGCACTCCGTCGATGACGCGAAGTGTCGGCCGGTGGACGACGACGGGCGGCAGTGGTGCATCGAGCCGGGCGAGTTTCCGCACGTGGCCCGTGTCCACTCCGCCGGTGCGCGGCGAGTCGGCGAACTCCAGTACCCGCAGCGGCAGTGTCATCACCGAGGACCCCTCGCCCGGGTCTGCCCAATCCCCGTCCGCAGCTTGGCTCGTGGTCTCCGTCGATCGAACTAAGCCCACCGACACGACACTTCCTTCCAGCGAGGTGAAGGGGCCGAGAGGTCCGTTGCATACCGCGCCCGCGTTGGAGAACGACGCTAGACAGCGGACGACGGAGCGTCAACGCATCCGCCACAGCGGATGGTTCGGCTTCGGCCACCGCACCACGACGGCTTCGTGCCCGCGCGGATCCGGGTACGGCCCGCCGCTGCCGGGGGCTCCGACCGGATTACCGTCGCCACTCCGTGTCTGCGCGACGGGGCCCCTATCCCTTGTGGACGGAATATTCGCGACGACAACCGCTCCGATGTTGTCCTGAAACCGCTTACCGCCCGGCGCTCGACGGTCCAGACTGAAGGCCGGTGGCTCCGTCCACTCCAGCGGACACGGCCGCGCCGCTCCGGGACCCCTGCAGGACCAGGGCTTCGTTGCTTGAGAGGCGACTTATGGACAGTGCTGAGTCAGTTCCCGGGGAGACGGGTCGGCCCCTTCTCCACAACCTGGACGAACGACTCAACGGTCTGATCACCGCCCTGTACCCCGCCGAGCGTAAACGTCCCGGCTACGCCCGGCTCGCCCGGATGATCCGGGAGACGACCGGCGGCACGATCTCGGCAACCTACCTGTGGGAACTCGCGACCGGCCGCAAACGCAATGTGGCGCTGGAACAGCTCGGTGTCCTGGCAGAGTTCTTCGGCGTCCCGCTGGAGTACTTCATCAACGACGAGGTCTCGCGCCGGGTCGACGCGCAACTGGCCCTGGCTGTCGCCCTGCGCGACACCAGGGTGCGCAGCCTCGCCCTCCGCGCCGAGGGTCTGTCCCCCGCGAGCCTGGACGCCCTCCTCGCCATCGTGAACGAGGCCCGCCGCGTGGAGAAGCTGGACCGGGTCGGAGAGGAGGACCACGACCCCGACGGCCGGCCGGGCCGCCCCAAGACCACGAGGCCCTGATTCCCCCTCCTCCTTGAAAGGCCGCCACGCGCACCCCATGCCGAACGGATCCCTCCAATTACGCCGCCGTTGTCAAGCGCTGATCGACCAACTGGATCTCCCCCACACCCTGTCCGTCGAGGCTCTGTGCCGCCATGTCGCCGTCCGCCGCGCGAGACCGCTGCGTCTTCACCCGCTGCCGTCGGAGGCGGCCGCCCAGGGTGCCTGCGGACTGTGGCTGGCCACCGACGCCGAGGATCACATCTTCTACGAGCGGCGCACCGCCCCGCTCCATCAGGAGCACATCGTCCTCCACGAGATCGGGCATCTGCTGTTCGACCACCACATGGTGGCTCTGGACGGTGCGGTCGGCTGGGACGAACTCCTGCCTGATCTCGACATGCGAGCGGTGCGACGGCTGCTGCACCGGACGAACTACGCAACGGACGAAGAGCAGGAGGCGGAGCTGCTCGCCAGCCTCCTCGGCAGCCGCATGAACAACCCGCACCGCGGGCGACCGGGCGGCACCCTCGGCCGACTGGAAGTGGCCATGGGCGTCGACCGGCCGTACGGTACACCGTGACCAACGACGCGGCCTCGCTCGGAACCGCGCTCGGACTGCCCAGCGTGCTGCTGCTGTGGATCGCCGTCCTGATGCGCAGCCCGTCCGGTCTGCGGGCGGCGCCACAGCGTGCCGTGTGGCTGGCCGTGACCACGGCGGCCGCGGCCATGACGCTGGACCTGCCGGCCGTCATCGCGGCGGCCGCCCGGCACAGCGACGCGAACGTGGTCGCCGTGAGCCGTAACGTCCTGGGCGTGCTGTCCGCGGGAGCCGTGCTGTACTTCGTCGCCCAGGCCACGGTCGGCGTACGACAGCTCGGAATGGCTCTCGGCCTCGCGATCGGCACCGTGCTGGCCGTCCTGCTCTCGCTGGACTTCGCCGCCCTGCCGCACCTGCGCATCGTCGTACCCGTCACCGGGCCCCCGGCGCCCTCCCTGTTCTACTGGCTCGTGCTCATCAGCACGCACCTGGTGGCGAACGCCCTGTGTGTCCTGCTGTGCCTTCGCTACGGCAGACCCTCCGGCCGCGGCTCCCTGACCGTGAGCCTGCGTCTGTTCGGCCTCGGTACGGCCCTGGTCGGCGTCTACTGGCTCGGGTATCTGATCCGAGTCACCACCGGCGGGCGCTGGCCGCTGCCCTGGCTGCCCCTGCTCATGGATCTGCACGGTGTGCTGCGCGCCCTGGCCATCCTGGTGCCGACGTTCGCCCTGCTGGGACGCGCTCTGTCGAACATCGCCGTCGCCTGGCGTCTGTGGCCGATGTGGAACGATCTGGTCACCGCCGTTCCCCAGGTGGCCCTGGCCAGGCCGCGGCACCGGATCTGGGACGTCCTGTGGCCGCGCGTCCCGTACAGCGTGCTCTCCTACCGCAGGGTCATCGAGACGCGGGACGCGATCCTGGCGCTCACCGACTACGTCTCGCCGATCCACGCCGCGGCGTCTGCATCCGGGCCGCCGAGGCAGGGTGAGCCCGTCGCCCCGGACGCCGAAGCGCTGGCCAGCCTCGTCAAGAGCGCCCGACACGCAAAACTCCAAGGATTCGCGCCGGTGCGGCAGCAGGTCGGCCTCAGCTCTTCCGGTAGCGCGGATCTCGTGGACGAGACGGCCTTTCTGCTGCGCATGGCCAAGGCGTACCACTCCGATCCCCCGCGCACCGAGGCCGTTCGCCGTTGAACGCCGCCGCGTCCGTCCGTCAGTGAACGGCCTCCCGGCCTTCCATACGGAAGCGGAACGGCACCGTTCCCGGGTCGAGCGCCGTGACGCCACCGTCCACCGTGAGGGTCGCGCCATTGACGAAGGACGCGGCGGGCGACAGCAGCCAGGCGATCGCCTCGGCGACCTCGGACGGGTCGCCGGGGCGGGCGGTGGGCACCAGTTTCGTGGCTTCCGCGTACGCCTCGTCGACCCCGCCGTCCAGTTCCTCCTCCGCCGCGAAGCGGGCCATGCGTCCGTCGGCCATCTCGGTGCGCACCCAGGTGGGGCACACGGTATTGGCTCGTACCCCCTGGCTGCCGTAGTCGACGGCCACCGAGCGGCACAGCTGGAGGAGCGCGGCCTTGGAGGTGGCGTACGCGGCGTTTCCCCACCCGTTGCGCAACGCCGAGACGGAGGCGACCGCGACGACCGCGCCACGGGCCGCCAGCAGGTACGGAAGGGCGACGCGAAGCATCAGGAACGGGCCGGTCAGGTTGGTGCGCAGAACCTCGTCCCAGGTCTCGTCCGACAGGTCGCCGACCGCGCCGCCGCGGCCGATGCCCGCGTTGAGGACAAGCCCGTCGAGCCTGCCGTAGCGGGAGATCACGGTATCGACCAGGTCCTGGATCGCCGTCGGGTCCGAGAGGTCGCCGGGGTGTGCCAGGGCGCCGGTCTCGTCGGCCAACTGCCGCAGCGGCTCGGGCCGCCGTCCGCCGATGACGACCTGGTGTCCGGCGGCCCGCAGTAAGCGGGCGGTGGCGGCACCAATGCCGGTACCGCCACCCGTGACTACGACAACGCGTGCTTCGGCCATGGCCGTTGGGGCTCCTCACCGGTCGGGGATCTGGCGTGGTGATCCTAAATGGTCTGCGTCGTAAATCCTTCGGGGGGTTGATCATGTTTCCGAGGCAGCCGAGGATTCACCGCTTCGACATAGGCCGCGCGGACAAGAGCCATCTGGCCCTGGGACACGGCGTCCACTACTGCCTCGGCACCCTTCTGGCCCGCTTGCAGCTCCGTTTCGCCTTCACCTGCTCTGCTCGGCCATGTCCCTCACCTGAAACTTACCTACGGAGCACCACCTTCAGGTTCCACGCTCTGCGTACGCTGCCGGTTACGCTCGACAACAGGTGGCCCGCTGAACCTTCCCCAGTAAGCACCTGTCATTCGCTGTGATCGCGATGTCAGCGCTGCACTGCGGCCGGGCGTCGAGTTCCATGGGCGGTACGGTCGAAATCGCCTCCATGACGGTCTGTCGGTCGACGCCGTGGCGCTCTGCCAGGGACCGGGGCAGCAGCCTCTCGCCCGCGCGGTGATCACGGCGGATCGCGTCGAAGAGTTCGGCGGGCGGCTTGGTCATCGTCTGCTCCCTGGTCTCGGTCAGCGGGTTGTCGGGGTGGAACGGCCGGGCCGCGTGTTGCCCGGCCGAGCGCGGGGTTCGTCCTCTCCGCGAGCCGGGCGCCGGGAGTTCGTGCAGCGCGCAGGTGCGGGCTGCTTCGGTCACGGCCGTCTGGTCCCAGGGGCTGAGCCGCAGCGGGCCCTCGGCTCGGGTCGGGCGGTCCAGATTCCTGAAGCAGCCTGCGGCCCACGTCGGTATGCCTGCCTGACGGCCGGGTTCTGTGAGGGTGTTGGTCCCTGGCGTGGTGGAGTGGGGCAGCTGGGCCTGCAGGCGGCCGGTGAGGATGCGCAGGGCCAGCGCCGCGGCGTGGACGGGGTGGGCGATGCGTGCGTGCAGCCGGTGCGCGAGGAGCGTGGTGTGCTCGTCCGGCTCGAGTGAGAAGCGGCCGGCCGCGGGCAGCGGGCAGCGGGCAGCGGGCAGCGGGCAGCGGGCAGCGGGAGCACGGTGGCATCCAGGCGGCGGGAGGCCGCTTGGAGGTTGGTGCGGCTGCCGGCGACCGGTCGGCCGACCGCGACGACGAGCCGGGGGTCAGCATCGAGAACATCATGAAGATCTGGACCCGTAGCCGATGTGCATGTGGAGCCGCCAGGAGCGGACCTCCGTGCTCATCTTCTTGAGGGCTTCCTTGCTGGGCGCCGGAAGGAATGAAGTGAAGATCTTTCCGTTCCGGTCTCGCGCTGGACGACGCTGGAACGTGAAACCGAGGAAGGTGAACGATGTTGCCACGAAACCGTCGTGGCGCCCGTCTCTTCCGCAGTACACGATCCGGGTCTTGGCCGGGTGTAGTTGCAGGCCGACCTCTTCCATCCTGTTCCCGATCGCCTTCAGGACCACACGGGCCCGGCGCTCGGAGTCGCAGTGCACGACCGCGTCATCCGCATAGCGTTCGAACTGGACGTCCGGAAAGTTCCGGGTGAGCCACAGGTCGAACGCATAGTGCAGGAACAGATTCGCCAACACGGGAGAAACCGCCGATCCCTGTGGGGTTCCGCGATCCCGCTGCCGCAAGGTGCCGTCGGGCAGTTGCAGTGGAGTGGCAAGCCAGCGCTTCACATACAACACGACCCACGCGGCATCGGTATGGGTCTCCGCCGCCTTGATGACGAGGTCCCAGCGAACGCTGTCGAAGAATTTGGAGACATCGAGATCGACGGCCCACTTCTTCTTCCAGCACCGCCGCCGGCATGCCTCAACCGCGTTCAGAGCCGACCTGCCCGGCCGGTAGCCGTAGGAGTCCGGGTGGAACACTGGCTCCACCCGCTTCTCCAGATGAGCGGCCACCACCGTCTGGGCGATTCTGTCCGCGACCGTGGGCACACCGAGCAAACGAACCCCGTCGCCATGCGACTTCGGGATTTCCACGCCTTTCACCGGAGGGGGAAAGTAGCTTCCCGAGGACATTCGATTCCAGATCTTATAGAGGTTCCTCTTCAGATCCTTCTCGAACTCCTCGATCGTGCAGCCGTCCACCCCCGGAGCACCCTGATTGGCCTTGACCTTCAGGTATGCCTCCCAGACCTCCGTCTTTGATATCTCGAACGACTTGATCTGTGACTTCAGCTCGCCCACGCAGCTCCTCCCAGGGAATTCCTGGTTAACCGAACAAACGAACCACGGACAATCCGGCCCCTTCGCTCCGCTCCCACCGCGCCCAGCAGGAGGTTCACCGCTACTACGAACCGGTCCGCCAACACACTTCGCATCGGTACTCAGTTCCTCACGGGTTGTCCGCTTGGAAGGCTCCCTTTCACAACACCGCGTGAAAAAACGCAGTGTTGAGGCATCGAAGTGTGTCTTCCCACGTTCCGCACGAAAGCAGCAGACCAGATTCACGTCGCCTCCACGCCGGGCACCACCTGGCCAGTAAACGGGTTTCCGCCAGACTCATCCCGGGCCAAAAAGTAACACCCGGTTCTGGTGCCATTTCATCAATAACGACGCGTCAACAGCGATCCCCTGCAAGGGGACTGCGCTCCGTCTCCCTGATCCCCACCTGACGTCTCACGGACGCCTTTTCCACAGTCGCTCACCACGGTCGCGTCACCGCTTCCGCAGCATGTGGCGGTTTGAAGCCTCCCCCCGCAGGGCGACTCCGAAGGGCCGAAAGTCCTTCATCTCTCGTGCAGCACCGCGTTCAGCTACTCAACTACCGCAAGCAGCCTCCCGCGTTCGTGGCACACCTTTTTTCAGGAAGGTGACTTCCATCTCCAGCTCGCGGTTGCGTCGTTCGAGTTCCTTGAGGCGCGCCCGCTCGTTCACCGTCAGTTCCGCATCGGGAGCCGGTTCCTGCTGCTTCTCGTACTTCTTCACCCAGCCGCGCAGCGTCTCCGGGTTCAGCTCAAGCTCCCGGGCAACTTCGGAGATCGTCTTGCTCGACCTCAACGCGATCTGGACGGCTTCCTCGCGGAACTCCGGCGAGTACTTACTGGGTGGCGCCACTTCTTCCTCGTTTCCTGTTCAGGACAACCCTATTGGGTCCCTGTCCGGAAACCTCGGGGCACCCCACTGCGCGCCGCCGGCCCACGGCTGGGCAAGTCTGCGGAACGCGGCCGAGGTTCGCACGACGGCATCCGCCGACTCGTCGCCGTCAAGGAGTTTCGCGGGGAACCCGCCGTAGACGTCCAAGGTGATCACACACGCCCACTCCATCAGCTTGCCGACCGCTCGAGCGTCCGTCGCCACGCGATCCAGCAGAACCGACCGGCACCCCTGACAGCCGTCCAGCGTCGCGTCGTACAACTGGTCCATCACAGCAGCCCGCGTCCCAAAGTCCGGCACGTAATACTCCGAGGACGCGACGAACCGTCGACCACGGTCTCCCGCGTGATCGTGCACGTGATCGGCGGCAGCGACGAGCTTCTCCACAGCCCCTCCCAAAGCAGTCCTGTCCGTCCGGCCCATCGTCTCGTCGTTTCAAGAGCCCCCTCCCCCAAAAGCGACGAAACCGCCACACGGCGGCCGATACTTCGGTATGAGGTCGACAGGGACAGCGTCAGCCCGCCCTGCCCTTGCGAACCCAGCGACCAGGCCACAAGATCGCGCCCGTTCCGATCAGCGCCCAGATCCTCAGGAGTTCTCACTGGATCCGCGCCCTTCTCAATCAACCTGCACCACAGCAGGTCAGAGCACATACAGAGGGACGCACTCCGTTCTCAACTATCTGCAACCCCCCAGCTCACAGAGTGCCCCTGATGCATCCTCGATGAGAAGTCACAGCAGGCCAACGCCTTGAGTGGACGCCACCGGGGCCAGGATGAAGGACAGCCCGAGGTAGAGGACGAACAGGGCGCAGGCGGTAACCAGGAAGGTGTTGACGTTCCTCAGCGACATGGTGCTTCTCCTTCGTTGTTCAGACTGGGGTGGGACAGGGTTCAGCGGCGGGCGTAGCTGGGGCGGCCGATGACGTGCCAGATGACCCGGACCGGTGCGGGAAGGGCGGACAAGACCGCCTTACTCGGGGGCATCCGCAGACCCGCACACCAGAAGTGCTTCGCAGTGCTGCCTGCAGACGGGGGGAACGGACACTGACGTGGCTGACCGGCATCGCCGCGGCTGCGAACGCAATCCCGCTGTCACCAGCGAGGGCGTGATCCGCTGGGCCGCCACCGGCCTCACGACCGGGCACCGCCCGGGGTGAGGATTTCCATGAGATGTCCGTCGGGGTCGCGGAAGTAGGTACCCCTGCGGCCTTCGGTGCGCTCGCTGCGGTAGATCTGCCCAGTCTCTTGGCATGCGGGATCGGCGTAGTGGGTGATTCCACCGTCCTGTATGCGGGCGAAGGCGGCGTCGAACTCCTCCTCGCTGACCATGAATGCGTAGTGGTGTGGCTCGAAGTCGTCCAGCTGGTCGTAGTCCAGGCTGACTTGGTTGGCCAGCGTGACCGGAATGAAGTGCGCCAGCGGCGGGTCGACGCTGAGACCGAGGATGTCGGCCAGGAACTGCGCCGAGGCTTGCGGGTCACGGGCGGGGACGATGGTGTGGTTCAGTTCCACGGTCATAGTGACTCCTGTTCAGGGACGGGCTGCGCGAGGTGGGGTGCTGCCCTCCCCGGCTGCGGTTGCCGTGTCACACGTCGATCTGCTCGAAGATGTGCGGGTACGACACGATGTCGTCGGGGGACTCGGCCACCATGCGCTGGAACTCCGGGCGGCCGAACGCCGTGGCGAGCGCCTTGGTCGACTCCCAGACCGCGACGTTCATCAGAAGGCGGCTGTCCGCCGTTCCCTGGTGCATCCGCAGGCAGACGAATCCCGGCTGAGCCTTCATGAACTCGGCCTGCCTGTGAAAGAGGGCCAGGAACGCTTCCGTCCTCTCCTTTGGGACGACGAAGGTGTTGGCCAGGACGATGGGCCCGGTCCTCTCCTTGAACTGCGCGAACATCGGAGTGTGCGGGTCGAGACTCTGCAGCGTGGCCATTATCGGTACGTCCTCTCGCTGTCGGTCAGTGGGTGTCGTGAGCCCGTGGGCTCAGGTGAGGGCTGTGACCAGCAGGGTGAAGGCGCCGACGATGACGGCGACGCGGACGTAGTGGTAGCGGTCCCAGCGCTTCATCTGCTGCTTCCAGTCGGCGGGCCGGTTCTCAGGGGTCCAGGTCTTGTTCCGGTTGTTGATCGGAACGAGCAGCAGGATCGACATGACCACGCTGAGGAGCAGCAGCGCGCCGGCGGTGACGACGAGGCCGGTGCCGCGGTGGTGCCACCCGGCCCCAGCCCAGAGCGCGACGAGGACGAGCGAGCCGATGTACCAGACCGGCATCACGGCGCCGAGCATCCGGCCGCCGTGGGAGTGGGCCTGTTGATTGCTGTCCTCCGGGAGGGCGTTGAAGATCGGGTTCATGACGAAGGCGACGGAGAACTCCACCCCCACCATCAGACCGACGGCCACGGTGGTGACGACCTCGAGTGTGCTGAGCATGACGACCCTTCCGGGATCTAGCGTTGCTAGCTGGTGAGGCCACGCTAGCGCTAATGCCGCTCTATTGTCTAGCGGTGCTAGGATCGAATCATGTCGGTACAGGAACGCAAGCAGCGGGAACGGGCGGAGCGCGAGCGCCTCATCGTGGCGACGGCGCGCGAACTCGCCGAGCAGCAGGGCTGGGACGCGGTCACCACCCGCCGTCTCGCCGAGCGCATCGAGTACAGCCAGCCCGTCCTCTACAGCCACTTCCGCGGCAAACGCGAGATCGTCGGGGCCGTCGCCCTCCAGGGCGCCACCGAGATGGCCGTGGCGGTGCGGGCCGCGACCGCCGCCGCGGACGGCCCGCGCGCCCGGGTGTACGCCCTCGCCCGTGCCTACCTCGACTTCGCCGCACGCAACCCGGCGGTCTACGACGCCCTCTTCCAGCTCGACGGCGGTCTCGCGTACGCACAGCAGGACACCCCGGAACCTCTCAAGGACGCCTTCGCCGCGCTGCTGGAGAGCCTGGGCGAGGTCGCCGGTGACGGCATCCACCCGGGACTGTTCACCGAGGTGTTCTGGGCGTCCTTGCACGGGGTGGCGACCCTGACCCGGTCGGGACGGCTGCCGCCCGAGGAGACCGAGGCGAGGGTGAAGCTGCTGGTGGACCGGCTCCCCACCGTCTGACGCACCGCCCCGCCACGAACGCAGCGAGGACCCTCGGACCCCGCCGCCGCCTGCCCGCGGCACCGCTTTTGGTCACTCACGCCCACACGGCCCAGCCGCAGATCGCCGCGACCCGTACCCCAGACGGGCACCCGCGACGGAAGCTGCGATGCTCATAGAGCACGACCCGACACCCGCCCTGACGCCGCGCCATTCACCGGTGCCCTGGTCGTCCTGGTCGAGGTGGACGGTCGCCGGGTCGCACAGCGGGCGCAGGCCCCCGCGCCGGGCGGCGAAGCTGCAGCGGCCCAGGCAGCTGAGGTTGGCGAGCTTCCGTGGGGAGACCCGGGCCACGTCCTCGGCCAGGACGCCATGCTCCCGCCCCTAGCCACCAGACCGCCCTCCCCCAGTGCTTCAGGCCCGTCCCCAGACCCGACCATTCCGCGGCCACCCGACCACGAACCCCACCACGGAGGTCACCGCACCACACACCATGCGGCCAAACCCGGGCGTAATGTGACGGGCGTCCAGGCGAGGAACGGCAAGTCGACCATCCCCTGACCGCCGAACGGCGGGCGGCTCGCACACGGCTGACGGGGCCCGTTCCGCCTCTGATGGCGGCCCGGGCCCCGCTCACCAACGAGCTCTAGCGCTGGAACGCGGCGTCAGCTCCGCCGAAGCTGTCCTTCTGGCCCAGGTCCAGGTTCCCTTCGGTACCCAGGCCCGCGGCCTGGTCGTCAAATGCGGGGCCCTGCCAGTCCTGGTTCACCTGGCTGCTGGTCCCGAAGCTTTCCTGGCTGCCGGTCCCGAAGGCGCCCTCGTCACCGGTGTCAGCGTTGGCAGCGGACGCGCCGCCCAGGACGACCAGGGCCCCCAGAGCGGTAGCGGCAACGGCGATACGGATACGCATGGATACTCCCGAGAAGTAGATGCTGTTGTCCCATGAACATCACCCTCAAAACGACAGAGAGTAACCAGGAGCCACTCAGACGAGTGACGCCCGCCCCGCCAGCACACGCCGGTTTCCCTCGGTGCGGCACGCCAGAAACCCAACCCCCGGCAGCCTGCCACCACCGTCCCGTCCGGTGGCACCCGCAGGCGTCCTGCCCCGACCACGACAGCCCCCACCGCGCCGCGCGCAGCAGTTGAAACAGCCAACCGGTCCGCCTGCGCAGACCTGCGCGTCGCCCCCGCCTGGCTGCACCGCACGCGCACCCTGCGCAGAGGGTTCGCGTCCTGGTCACGGCAGCCCATGCACAGTCCATCGCGCAGAGCTGCCGCCATACGCAGCCGGCACCACTCCACCGCCGCGCGGATGCCCGGCCGGGTTTGAGCGCCTGTAGACCCGTTGCCGGTGTTTGTCATTGAGCCGACAAGGCGCACGATGGCCACAGAGACGTGAAAAGCCCCGCCCGTCTGCCACGGGGGCGGGCAGGCGGACGGGGCCGCCGGGGGGTCCACTCCGGCCGGCCTGCTCGAAGCCGCCGGCCGGAGCCACCGGGGCCTCAGCCCTGCATCTGCGCGGCCCAGACGCGGGTCATGATCCTGAGTAGTTCAGGGTCGATAAGGTCCACGTCGTCCAGGTGATCGCGATGAGCGTAGACGTCCTGCCCGGGGCCGGAGTTGCCCATCTCGTGCGCGACCACGACGGCGTCCGCCGGGTCCGTGATCGGTTCGTCGCAGGCCCGGCACACGCGCGTCCCGATCACGACGTTCCGCCCCGTCCGGGCCGGTGGCACAGGCAGCCGCATCGGGACACCAGCACGATCCCGTTTGAGTGCGGCAGCGGGACGTCCCGGCTTTGTCGGCACTGGCCGTGCAGGTTGGCGTAGCCGCGTCTCTGCGCCAGCGAGCATTCCGCCGACAGCGTCCGTTCCTCGATCGGGGCGCTCATCGTTCGGCCGCCTGGTGGTGGCTGCGCATGGCGATGTTGCAGTCCGTGACCCCGGACAGGTTGCCGTCCCGGCGGGCCACTCCTCGCTCGCGGTGCAGCGCGCCGCACGCGTCGCAGCCGCGCACCGGCTCGGGTTCGGTTTCGGGAAGGCCCACGTGCACCGGCCCCGCCTGCGTGGTTATGACGTCCATCCCGCGACGCTAGAAACACCTCCGGAGCCGGGGCCATGAACTTGCATGAGCTTGCACGTCAATGTTCCTTTGCGGCAGGCGCTGTTGACGGTATTGAGGCAGGCCACGAAGGCTGGTGCGCGCAAGCCTGAGCAAGCCCGGGGACACGGAAGAATCGGAAGGGACCGTCACGGCCGTTGAGTTCGTCGGGATCGACCCCGACACCGACCGCGATCACTGCCCTACCGTGTGGGCGGACCCCGAGGCGCAGGAGGTTGTACTGCAGGGCTGGAAACCTGACGAGGCGACCTGGGCCGCGTGCGAGGCATCGAGCCCAGCACACGGCCCCGTGCCGGAGACCGAGGCGATCATCCGGATCCCGGCCCGGATGATTCCGATGATCAGAAAGGCGTGCGATGCCGTCGAGCGGGCCCACGTTCGCTGATCTCCTGGACGGCTGCCATCACGGGGCCGTCCACCTGGAGATGCGCGACGCATACGCTGCGACCGAGCGGTTCGAGGCGTGGCGGCGCGGCGAACGGATCAACTGGCAGGATCGGGCGTCGTGGTGGCACCCCTACGACCAGACGATCGCGGACGCGGTCGGCCGGGACGTGGTCATCCGGCGGGGCCCGGATCGTGTCCGAGCCGGTAAGTGAGTACATCCGCTGGGAGCACTTCGTGACCCGCGAGCTGCTCGAGGCGGGCGAACAGGTTGGCTGGCTGCCCCGACGCCGGACGACGGACCTGTCCCTGCCCGGCAACGACTTCTGGCTCTTCGACGGCCGGCTGGCCCGTGTGCACCACTTCGACGGTGACGGCGCGCTGGTGAACGACGAGTTCACCCATGACCCGGGCCTGCTCAAGCACCTGTCGGCGGCCTTCGAACTGGTCTGGGAGCGCGCCGTCCCGCACGAGCCGTACCGCATCTGACGAACGGCCGGCCCATGTCCCCGCACCCGTCCTCCAGCGTCCAGCAGGCGCGCGCATCGCTCGCGGCGCGCCTGCTGGAGATCCGTCTGGACGCGCAGATCACCAAGCGTGAACTGGCCGCACGCTGCTCCTGGCACGAGTCCAAGAGCTCACGCATCGAAAACGCCCGCACACCGCCATCCGACGCGGACATCCGGGCCTGGTGCACGGCGTGCGGGGCGGCCTACCGGGCGCCGGGCCTGATCGCCGCCAACCGGCGCACCGAAGCCATGTACGTCGAGTGGCGACGCCTTCAACGCACTGGACTGCGCCGCCTCCGGGAGTCCGGCGCGGGACTCTACCAGCGCACCCGCCTGTTCCGGATCTACTGCTCGGACGTGGTAGCCGGCTTCCTCCAAGCACCCGGCTACGCGAGTGCACTCCTGACTTCGATCGCCGCCTTCCGCGGCACACCGGACGGCGTCAGCGCGGCAGTGCAGGCGCGCATGCGGCGCAACGTGGTCACATGCCAGGGCGACCACCGCTTCGCGTTCATCCTGGAGGAATCCGTCCTGCGCTACCGGATCGGCGACACCGACACCATGGCCGCCCAACTCGGCCACCTGCTCTCGGCCATGGCTTTGCCGTCCGTGTCCCTCGGCGTCATCCCCTTCACGGCCGCGCGGACCGTATGGCCCATGGCAACCTTCACCGTCTTCGACGACACGCGAGTACACGCCGACACCCTGGACGCCGTCACAACCCTCACCCACCCGGCCAAGTCACCCTCCACGGCCGGCCTCGGCGGAACGTGTCCGCTCCCTCGCGGCGCAGGGCGGTCACCAGCTTGCCGAAGCAGCGAGGGCTCAGCCCTGTGAACGGGCCTATCCAGGACGGCTGTGACGCCGTGATCACACCAGCCACGAGAAGATCGTCCCACCGCGCTGCGAACCGCCCGAGACGGAGGCACACATGGAGACAGACTTGGTCAGTCGCTTGGAGGAGGCGGCGGATCGTTTCGTGACCCCCCTGCGCATGAACGAGGGGTTCGATGAGCAGGCGCTCCTTCAGCTGCATGAGGAGATCGATCGGTGCGGGACGGCGTGGAGGGGAGCAACCCACGTCCCGAAGCGTGCCGCGTTGATCCTCGCCGAACTCTCCCCAGCGATCGAGGCTTGCGCCTGGCTGTACGAAGGGGACATGCGTCAGCGGATCCAGGAGGCCGGGGTGATGATGTCAGAGGCAGTGATCGCTGCTCTGGACTGAGCGCCTCCCACGCCGCCGTGCCACGCACCTACCTGTAGGCACCAGCGGGAAGATGCACGAGCGGTGCAGCACAACAGGCGCTACAGACGAGTCCAGTGTTGCGGGACAACTCTTAGGGCTTGCAGATCATCAAGGTGTTGCTTCCCGTTCCGTGGCTCGTTGATGTGGTATGCGCATTCCGGACGAGATCTGTGCCCAAGTCACCATGAAGTTCGGGGTGTTGTTCCCGCATCTGGATGAGCGGCAACGACGGCTGCTCATGGCCGCAGAGGCCCGTGCGCTGGGACACGGTGGCGTTCGGGCCGTCGCGCGGTCGGCCTCGGTGAGTGAGACCACGGTCCGCAAGGGCGTGTCCGAGTTGGAGGCCGGCGAGGAGCCTCTGGGACGGGTGCGGCGGCCGGGCGGAGGCCGCAAGAGGGTCGCAGATCTCGATCCGGGGCTACGGCCGGCTCTCCTGGCGCTTGTCGAGCCGGACGAGCGAGGCGATCCGATGTCGCCGCTGCGGTGGACGGTGAAGTCGACCCGCACGTTGGCACAAGAGCTCTCCCGGACCGGTCACAAAGTCAGTGCGAACACCGTCGCGGACCTGCTGCGGGAGGAAGGCTTCAGTCTGCAGGCCAACGCCAAGACCATCGAGGGAAGCCAACATCCCGACCGAGATGCCCAGTTCCGCTATCTCAACGAGCAGGCCCGTGATCACCGGGACGCTGGCCAGCCGGTAATCAGTGTGGACACCAAGAAGAAGGAGCTCGTCGGCGAGTTCAAGAACAACGGCCGCCAGTGGCGGCCTGCGGCTGATCCGGCGCCGGTGAACGTCCATGACTTCGCCGACCCCCAGCTGGGCAAGGCCGTCCCGTACGGGATCTACGACCTTGCGGCGAACACCGGCTGGGTCAACGTGGGCACTGATCACGACACCGCCGCATTCGCGGTGGAATCGATCCGCCGCTGGTGGTGCGGCCAGGGCCGGGCTGCCTACCCGCAGGCGACGCGACTGCTCATCACCGCCGACGCGGGCGGCTCGAACGGCTACCGCACCCGGGCCTGGAAGCTCGAACTCGCCCGGCTCGCGGCCGAAACAGGACTGACGATCACCGTGTGCCACCTGCCGCCGGGCACATCGAAGTGGAACAAGATCGAGCACCGGCTCTTCTCGCACATCACCATGAACTGGCGCGGCCGCCCGCTGACCAGCCATGAAGTCATTGTCCAGTCCATCGCCGCGACCACCACCCGCACCGGACTGCGTGTCATGGCCGAGTTGGACACCAACGTCTACCCCACCGGAGTCCAGGTCGGCGACGCGGAGATGGCGTCCCTGCCACTGACCCGACACGCCTTCCACGGCGACTGGAACTATGCCCTGCACCCCCAGCCCTGCCCAGCACCCCGGGCTTCGCACAAACCGGCCCCGGAGTGGGACCCCGCTTTCCTGTCTGACCCCGCGCTGACCGGCATGTCCCGGCAGCAACTGAGCGATCTCACCAACACTTTGGCCCTCCACGGCGACGTCAAGCGCGGCCGCCCGCCCCGGCTCGCCTTCCCCGACCAGGTCCTGGCAGCCGTCCTTCACCTGCGGGCTGCCCTGGCCGCAGAGCCCCTCGCCGTGCTGTTCGACAGCAGCCGGACCGCTATGCACCGCACCCTGCTGAAGATCAGGACGCTTCTGCAGGCGCACAGCATCGTCATCCCGCCGGCGGCCACTCCGCCCTCTGCCCTCGCTGCGCTCCAGGCTCGGGTTCGAGCCCTGAGTAGCGACACCAGCAGCATGATCAAGACAACGCGTTAATGATCTGCAAGCCCTTAGCTAGGGTGCGGACGTGACCATCGAGCTGCCCTTTCGTCCGCTCCCCATCGACCAGCAAGACGTTCGCTACGCCTACGGGCCCGATTCGGATAGGAAGCCGGGCGTCCCCGCCGGCTCGACCGTGGAGTTCGACTGGTGCGAGAGCACGATCTACCCCGGCACCACGAGGCGGTACTGGGTTCATGTGCCCGCGCAATACGACCCCTCCGAACCCGCGTCGCTGATGGTGTTCCAGGACGGATGGTGGTACCTGGATCCGGACGGGCAGGTACGCGGCGCCATCGTGTTGGACAACCTCATCCACCGTGACGAGATCCCGGTCACTATCGGCGTCTTCGTCGACCCCGGCGTACTCAAGAACGCCGAACAATCGAAGAACCGCAACGCCGAGTACGACGCGTTCGACGACCGCTACGTCACCTTTCTCCTGACTGAGATCATCCCCCAGGTCACACGGCGCTACTCGATCGCCGAGGACGCCGACCAATGGGCCATCTGCGGAGGCAGCAGCGGCGGCAACTGCGCCCTCACGGCTGCGTGGATGCGCCCGGACAAGTTCCGGCGAGTCATCTGCTACCTCTCCAGCTTCACGCAGATGCCGAACGGAAACCCGTACCCTGCCCTGATCCCCAGCGCACCCCGCAAACCGCTACGAATCTTCATGCAGGCAGGCCACCGCGACCTCAATTGGAACGGGCCCGAAAGGAACTGGCTCGCCAGCAATCTGCGTGTGGCAGCCGCCCTCGCGGAAGCGGGCTACGACTTTCGTCTCGTCCTCGGCGACGGTGGCCACAGCCCCAACCACGGCGGAGTCCTACTTCCCGATGCGCTCCGCTGGCTATGGCGCTCAGCTACGACCTGACGAAACCTGCCCGAACGATCACTCCAACCGAACTGCACCCATCATCTGAGCGAAGTCCCGCACGAGTCCATGGGTTTGCTGCAGCCCCGGGCAGGCGTCAAGTACCGTCTTGAGCTGCCAGTTCTCGTCCTCGGTGAGTGTGTCGGGGTACCAAGTGATTCAGCCGACGACGGTGCGGACCGAGAGCGCCGCGGCGGCCCGGGCGGGTGCGTCGGGCCACTGCAGGCGGCTGCGGGACCAGCTCGCAGGCTGCTGCAGGGCACCGGATGACCGCGGTGGACGAGTTCCTTGCTTAACCCCGACCGGCAATTGGATCACTTGAGGCGTCGGGTGGTGGGGCGGCCGTCCCAGCGGTAGCGGTTGGTTGCTCGCCGGATGAACATACGGAGCGTGACCAGAGCGGCAGCCAGGGACAGGTAGAAATCAACGATCCCGCCGCTCTTCTCCGTGCAGTGCCGGGTTTCGGCGCCCGGGACGTGCCCGTCCCGGGCGCCGGACACGCCGCAGTGCGCGTGCCGTCGGCTGAGGTCAGCCCCGTTGGAGGCGGTCGGTGTCGGGGACCGCGAGGATGATGACCTCGCCGAAGGACGCGCCCTGGTAGCCGTAGTCGGTGTTGCGTACCCGCAGCCGGCGCGGGGTGGCCTCGATGATCTGGACCGTGACGGGTTCTGCGCGGTCGGGCACGGTCAGGAGCCATGGCTCGGCCAGGCAGCTGAGGCCGGTGGACTGAAGGACGTGCCGGGCCTGGTCCTGGTCGGTCGGTGCGGCAAGGGGGTAGCCGAAGACGGTGACCGGGATGAACTGAACGGGTGTGCCGTTGACCGGGCACAGGTAGCCGAGGAGCTCGTTGTCCTGGGGGCGGTGGTGACGGATCCAGTTGGTGGGGATCACGGCGGGTTCCTGTTCGGTGCGCGATTCGGGGCGTGCCGCATCGGGAGGCTGCGGCCGGGCCGCACCGTCCAGGAAGGTCCAGGGGTGCGCCGGGAGTCTGCAGCCTCCCGGCGACGCGCGGGGGTCAGCTCAGGCGGGCATCGGCGTAGGCGGCCATCGCGTCGCGCTGGTATTCGGCCAGGCCGTCAGCGACCTGGTCGTAAACCGACCGCCACTGCGGGTCGGTGACATAGGCCTGGCCCAGGGCCTTAAACGCGGCCCCGTTCGGGGTCCACATCCGGCTCAGGCTCTGGTACTGCGTGTCCACCTCGGCCTGCACCGCCGGGTCGGCCACCGGCGTGCCGGCCGCCATGAGCGCGGCCAATCGCACCAGCAGCGCGGTAGCCTCCTGCTGCAGCCGCTCGTGGTCCTGCGCGGTGAGTGTGTCGGCGAACTGCTGGGACTGCTCGGCCTCCTGCGGCCACTGCTTGCTCGCCGGGTCCTGGTAGCGCGAGGTGTCGAACCCCTCGAACAGGTTCTCGTGCTCCATCGTCGACATGTCGTGGTCCTTCCTGTCCTGCAACGCGGCGATGGTGCGGCTGACGGTGCGGGCCAGCGTGTCCAGGCGGTCCCGCTCGGCCACAAGCCGCCGGTGGTGCACCCGAAGCGCCTCCACCTGATCGACCTGCTCGGCCAGTACCACCCCGATCTCGACCAGCCCGAGGCCCAGCTCCCGCATCACGAGGATCTGCTGCAGCCGCAGCAACTCCCTCTCCTCGTAGTAGCGGTAGCCGTTGCTCCCGACCCATGCCGGAGGCAGCAGGCCTACCTCGTCGTAATGGCGCAGCGTCCGCGATGTCACACCCGACATCCGGGCCACCTCTGCGGTCGACCAGGCCATCACCGTCTCCCATCCCGACCGTACTGTCCGGCCACACACGACTGTAGAAGTTGACGCAACGGCAAGGTCAACCACACGCGGGGCACCAGGCCGATGTCACCCTCCGTAGCAACGATCAGAACTCAACCACGCCCCGTTGCAGGAAACTCACCGCAGTACGTGATCCCAGGCAGCACCTACTGCCGGTCTGTCTAACTCGATGACGGTGATCTTGCCGTCGGATTCATCGATGACCGGCCCCGCCCGAGGACGAGTTCCATCTGCCGCTCGGATACCTCCTGCCACCGATGAGCCCGAGCGCGTACACGCCGCAGGACGGGTCTATGCCCGGCTTGCTACCCAACTGCGCCTTGGCGCTGGGCGGATGACGCTGCTGCGCAGGGTCATGGCGTTACAGGACCCGCAGTTCACCACGCCGCGGGTGCTCGGGGCGGACGATTTCGCCACCCGGCGCGGCCTCCTGGACTCTTGTCCGATCGGTCACTCGGCGTAGTGCCGTCCCGGTCTCCTTCTGTACAGCGGCCGGGTGTGGGTGAGGAGACCGGTTCGAGTGACTTGGAGTAGCCGGTATGCCGTGGTGGACCGTTCGATGGGCGCGGGCCGTGGATCAAGCGTGGTCGAGTCGGTGAGACATGGGGCGAGCGGGGGCAGGGGTGAGTGGCCAGCGGCCGGTGGCGGTGACGGCAGACAGGGCGTTCTGTGCGCGGGCCACGTAGCGAGGTACGGCGACACCTGCGGGGCCGGTGGCGGGGTGGCGGTAACTGACCGAGAGGCCGTCGTACGTGCGCGTGATCCAGAAGCACACCTCGTCCGGATCGTTGGTGCGCCCGCGGAGGGTGACGAGTCGCCAGGTGTTCCACTGCCGGGCGCCGGGGGTACGGCGAAGGTCCATGTACGACACCATGAAAGGGTCTCGGAGGGGCCTGCCCAGGAGTTGCTCGGCTCGGGGGACGGGGATGCGGGCCAGGTCTCTTACTCCGTGCAGGCCGGTGACCGCCGAGCGCACTGCCTCGGCGAAGGAGTCCGTCGCTCGCAAGGGAAAGGCGATCGGAGCCATGCCCACATACCAGCCGACGGACTGCCACCAGCCGTCCGTCCTGGTGTGGAAGGGGGCCATGGTGCGGAAGGTGTCCGAGCCGGTGATCTCGTTCCCCACCTTGGCCAGGCAGGCGAGCAAGCCGGTGAAGCTGTCGCCCCCGGCTGCGCGGCAGACCCGGTCGAAGGCGTGTGCCGCGGACGCGTCGAGGAGCTGGGTGTATCCGCCCGGCTGGGTGCCAGGGCTGCCGCTCGTCTCGCCGACCGGTACGGGGAACTCCGGCAGTCTGTCTCCGGCCTCGGTGAGGAATCGCTGCCACCGGACGATTGCCGGGTGCTCGGTCGTGAACGCGTCGGCGGCGGCTCGCTCGTCCTGCGCGAAGTCCAGGTAGCTGGCGGTGGGCGGAAGGGGAGGCGGTGCGGGGGTGGCAGGGGTGGCGAGGGCTGCGGCATACAGCGTGTGGATCTCGTGGGCGACCAGGAAGACGGAGTAGCCGTCCATCAAGGAGTGGTCGGCGGCCAGACAGACGGTGCTCGCCTCTGGGCGGCTGATGGTGGCACACACGTATCCGGGCCAGCCGAGGGGACCGGCTTCGCGGTCGAACAGCTCCTCCACAGACCGCGCCAGCTGCCGGATGTCGGCGTGGTCTCCTGCTTCGGTGCGGTGGATGCGCACGGCTCCGGTCGGCAGCGTCCTGCGGTGCAAACGGCCGACCGGTGCGGTGCTCGGGGCGAAAGCGAGGCGGCTGCGCAGGGTCTCGTGCCGGTCCGTCCACCCGCGTAGGGCGGTGGCGAAGGCATCCTCGTCGAGTACGCCGGGCAGGTCGAAGGTGACGCCCAGCCAGGACGGCTGCAGGGGGCCCTCACCCGCCGAGTCCAGCGCGTGGGTGATGTGCGCTTCCTGGACGTGGGACGCCGGTCGTGGGTCGGCCGTCCACAGACCGGAGGACAGGGGCGGGGCATCGGCCCGCCAGATGGCCAGGCGTCCCGGGCGCGGGCTGAGCGCGGTGATGTCGATGAACTTCACGTGGTGTCCTGCCTTGTGTGCGAGGAGGGGGAAGCGGCGGTGAGGACGCGAGGTGCCGGTCCGGCGGGGTCGTGGCCGTGATGTCAGGACGGGCGCTTGTCCGGTTCGCCACGAGGCCGGTGCGCGGCTTCGTCGGGCGTGGTGGGGTGGGCCGTCCCGGACCCGGGTTCCGAGTGCATCTCGGCGAGTTGCGGCGTTCGTACGGCCCACAACGGCGACTTCACGATCCACGCCGTGGCCGCCACGATCAGGGCACCGCTGCCGAGCAGAGTCGTGCGCGTACCGAACCAGGCACCGCAGGCGCCGCCCAGCAGGGCGCCCATCGGGGCAAGGCTCCAGACGACGGTTCGGATGCTCGCGTTCACGCGGCCGTGCAGCGCGGGCGGGGTCAGGGCGTAGCGGATCGGTACCTGGTGGACGTTGTAGACCTGTTGCCCGGTCCACAGCAGGAACTGCGAGAGGCCCACCGCCGGCCACACCAGCCAGCCCGACACCTGGAACATCGGAGTGAGCATCGCGCCGACGGCGCTGGCCAGGAGGGACGCGACCAGAACGCGGCCCAGGCCCAGGGCTCGCGCGGCCGGACCGGCGAGCAGTGTGCCGACGACGCACCCCACCGCGGCGATGCCCGTGACCGTGCCGGTCGCGGCGGCGCTCAGGTGCAGACGCTCGGTCAGATGGAGCAGGAAGACGGCGGAGTAGGCGTTGTAGCAGAAGATGAGCGTGCCGGTGGCGAGGGTGACCGCGCGCAGCCGGGACGTGCGCAGTACGAAGAGGGCGCCCTCGGCCGCCTCCGATATCACGCTGCGGATCATGCCGTGCGCCGGCCCGAGGGTCCGGGAGCCCGCGGGGGCCGCGGTCGTCGGGGCGCCCGGCACTCGCTCCATCGTCACGTACGGCAGCAGCGCGACCGCCACCAGGAACGACGCCGTGTCCGCGAGGATCGCGCTCGGTGCGGAGAAACCGGCGATCAGCCATCCCGCGAGCGGCGGTCCGAGAGCCAGGGCTGCCGACTGCCCCAGCTCCAGCCTGGTCTGTGCCTGTACCAGTTGAGACTGCGGCACGACGGTGGGCACGCACGCCAGGAAGGCCACGTCGGCGAGCACGGTGGCCGCGCCCACCAGGGTGGCGACCGTGTACAGATGGGACAGGCCGATGTGTCCGGTCAGGGCGGCCAGCGGAACGGTGGCCAGGGCGAGCGCCATGACCGTGTTCGCCGTGATCAGCAGGATCCGGTGCGGAAGCCGGTCGACGAGCACCCCGGCGAGCGGACCCAGCAGCAGGTAGGGGGCGCGCCCGCAGGCGAGTAGGACCCCGGTCTCGAACGGCCCCGCGTCGAGCAGCTGGATCGCGGTCAGGGGCAGGGCGAGCAGCGTCACCTGGGAGCCTACGAGGGAGACCGTCTGCGCTGTCAGAAGGATGTGGAAGCCGCGGGGCAGGCGGCGTCGGGCTGCTGCCTGCCCTGTCTCCTGCGTCACCCCGCGCTCCCGGGATCCGGCATCGACAGGCCGTAGCCCAGGCGTCGCAGTTCACTGCCGGCGATCCGCTCGAACTCCTTGATCTCCGCGGGAGTGAGGTCCTTGAGGTACCGCCCGTTGCGTCCGGTGTACAGCGGTCTGCCCGCGGCTTCCGCGGCCGGGTGTCCCCAGGGCCTCTCGAACAGCGCGTGCTCGTGCTCCGCGTGCCGCAGCACGGCTTCGTCCCACGGCAGGCCGAGGTGGTCCAGCATCCGCTCGGCGGTCTCGCGGGGGCGGGTCACGAGATCCTCGTACCGCACCTCCAGATAGCGGCCCTCGGGCGCAGCCGCTCGCGGCCGGGTGACGACCTCCAGCCAGCCGTGGGCCGCCTCGGCGACGGTCCGGTAGCCCCAGTCGGGGACGGTCTTGAGGTGTGAGGCAGCCAGGTCGCGGCCGTCGCGAATGATGTGGATGAAGTGGGCCTGGGGCCAGACCGAGGCATACGTGCCGATGTCCTGGATCTTCCGCTGGAGTTTCAGGCCCCACCGGGCGGCGCCTGTTCGGCGCCGCCGGAGTGCGCCGATGGCGTCGATCAGCCGACACCGGTCCTCCGGGGAGGACAGGTGGGTGCCACGTTCGGCCATCAGGCCGGTCACCAGGTTGCGTATGTCGTCTCGGGCGAGACCGGAACGCTCGCACTGCACGACGAAGTGCATGCCGTCGTACCACTCGGGGTCGATGGTGTCCTTGGTCGTTCCGGCGACCCGTGGGTCGCCGCGGTCCATCAGCTCGCACACGGCAAGGATGTGCGGGCCGAGGTCAATGGGGTCGGTGAAGTCGATCTCCGGTCCGACGACCAGACTCGGGTGCGAGTCAAGCAGGACGCTGAGGACGGTGGTGCCGGAGCGGTTCTCGCCGCCGAGCAGGACCGGGCTGGAGGACAGGGCGGGGGAAACGGGCATGACTCTCCTGCGGGAAGCGGGAAGTTGGAAGCGGGCTGGCCGACGGCCGTGTTCAGACACGTCCGGCGCGCCTGAACCACGTCTCCACGGTGCCCGGGGTGGCCACGAACCGCTCCCGGGCGAACTCGGTCGCCGCCGCGAGGAGTTCGCCGTCACGGTCTGCTTGTGTGTCGCCGGTGCCGGTCTCCGCGAGTGCCGCGGCCAGCGCGGCGTCGGCCGCCGTCACCGCCGCGTCCACATCCGCGTCCGCCGTGGCGGCCGACGGCATGAACCGGCCGCCGTACTGCATCAGGAAACCGCGGCTCCACATCTGCTGGAAGAACGCCTGCCCCAGCTCCGCATCCGCGAAGACGACGTCGAACATGGTGGGGTGGGCGAAGGCCCAGGCCGCCGTGGAGTGGTGGGCGAACACCGAGTTGAGCCCGTGGATCAGCTGTGCGCCGACCTCGCGCATCCGGGCGAGCGCGGTGCCGTCCGTCAGGGCGTCCAGAGTGGCGAGGGCCGCCGCGAAAGGGGTGACCTCACGCTGATAGGTGTTGCCGAGATAGGTGTCCTCGACCGCGTCCATCACCGCGGCCCGGCCGGCAACCGCGGACAGGGCGGTGCCGTTGGCAAGGCCCTTGCTCAGGGTGATGAGGTCGGGCGTGAGGCCGGCGGCCGTGTGGTAGCCGCCGGTGGCATACCGCAAGCCGGTCATCACCTCGTCCACGATCAGCAGCGCGCCATGGCGGCGCACGGTGTCCTGGAGAGCGCGCGCGTACTCCTGCGGGAAGAAGTTGACCTCCGGAGTGACGATCACCGCGGCGACCGGGCCGTGCACGGTGGCCAGTGCGTCGAGCAGGTCGAGGTCGTAGCGGAAGTCCAGGCTGTGCGGGTCCCGGTCCGGCGGGCCCATGGGAGCCCGGTCCTGCAGATGCCAGTCGTGCCAGCCGTGATAGCCACTCGTCAGGACGGTGCGCGCGCCGGAGTGCACGCGTGCCAGGCGTACGGCGGCGGTGGTGGCGCACGATCCCGTGCGGAAGAAGAAGGAACGTTCTGCCACGGGGAACAGCGCAGCCAGTCGCTCCGCGAGTTCGACCCGCAGCGCGGAGAGCGGTCCGGGCAGGATGCCGCCGCTGCGGGAGAGCTCGGTCACGACACGTTCCAGGACGGGGCGGTGACCTGCGCCCAGGGGGGCGGCGCCGCTGCACGAGGTGAAGTCGACGTAGCGGTTACCCGCCACGTCCCACACCTCGGCGCCCGATGCACGGTCGAGGACCAGGGGGAACCGTCGGTCGAGGTCCCATTTCTCCGAAGCGGTGAAACGACGGGCCCGGTCGAGGGCGTCGGCGTGGCCGGAGACGAGCGTACGCGTGGACATGAGGGTGCTCCAGAGGAGGGAGGGGTGGGGAGGGGTGGGGACGGAAAGGCCAGGGGCAGGTCGCCCGGCAAAAGCCCGACAGCACGCCGGCGCGAGGCGGACGGCTGGGCCGTGAGACGGGAGGGCTGTGTCAGCCGGTGCAGGCCGGGCCCGGCAGTGCGTGGCCGCCCGCGCCCGACTCGGCGACGATCCGGCGCGCGATGCGCAGCGCGTTGGCCTGGATGGTCAGTGTCGGGTTGACCCCGCCGGAGTACGGGAAATAGCTGCCGTCCACGACGTAGACGTTGTCAAGATCGTGGACTCGGCCCCAGAGGTCGACCACTGATTCCGCGGGATCGACGCCGGCCCGGCAGCCGCCGTGCAGATGCCTGCTGCCCAACTGGTAGTGGGAGTCCTCGTAGGCGACATCGTCGACGCCTGCCTTGGCCAGCAACTCCGACGCACGCCGCGAGAGATACCCCAGCCGCCGTTTGTCCAGGGGGTGTGTCGCGTACTCCAGCACGATCCTGGGCAGGTTCAGCGGGCCGCGCTCCCGTGACAGCCGTACACGGTTGTCACGCATCGGCTGGTCGGCCGCCAGGAAGTGGATCCGCAACCGGATACGGCCGTCCCGCACCGCCCGGTCCTCGTCGCTCGCCTCGTACAGCAGGCCACCGAGTCCGGAGGGGGCGTCGGCGTCGAGGTAGTGGTCGCTGAGCGCCACGGTGCAAAACGGCCCGTCCTGGTCCCGGGCCGGACGGTCCGGGAAGCGGACGTCCACCGGTGCGGTTCCCGAGACGTAGCCGCTGATCTTGAAGGACAGGCCCCGGCCGACCATCCCGGTGCTGTTGCCGAGGCCGGCCGGGGCACCGGGCTGGGCCGAGCGCAGCAGGAGTGCGGCGGACTGGACGGCGTTGGCGCCGAGAACGACTCGGCGGGCGCGGGTCAGGTGTCGGGTGCGGGTGCGCAAGTCCAGCCACTCGACCGAGTCGGCGTGGTGCCGGTCGCGCAGCGCGATCCGCAGGGCCTTCGCGCCGTGCTCGACCCGCAGGGGGCCGGCCGGCGGGGGGTTGCCCAACAGCAGGGCCACGGCGTCCGCACGGGCGCCGGTGGGACAGACGTGTTCGTTGCAGGGGCCGCATCGTACGCAGGCCGGTCGTCCCGCGTACGGGACCGAGTTGATGGCCAGCGGAGCCGGAAAGGGCCGTAGCCCGATACGCCGGGCGGCGTCGGCGATCAGCCGTCCCTGCGCGCTGAAGGGGTGAGCGGGCATCACGGCCGGCTGCCCCGGGGGTTCGAGCGGGTCGGCGCCGGTGGCCCGGGCCACTCCGATACGCGTTTCGACGAGGTCGTAATAGGGCCGCAGGTCGTCATAGCCGATCGGCCATGCCGGGTCGAGGGCGTCGGCGGCGACATGGGCCCGCGCGTCGAAGTCGACGGCCCGTAATCGGAAGGAGATTCCCGCGTACAGGGCCGTGCCGCCACCGAGCGCGGACGCGCTCCAGGGTCGGCCCAGAGGGAGCAATGTGCCGCTGGGAGTGGGCACGAGCGCGCTTTCCCACGCACTCTCGGCGCTCCGCAAGGATTCGCCGGGGTCGAGCGTCCTTCCTTCCTCCAGCACGAGCACACTGAGCCCGCTGGACGCTATTTCCTGGGCAACGATGGAACCGCTCGCGCCGCTGCCGACAACACACACGTCGAAAGTCTCGGATGCCATATATCCGCCGTAGATCCGTACCAAAGCTCTGATGGGCAGCATGCATTTTCCGGGTGTCAGATTTCGGCCATCAGGTTTTACTGAGCCACCTTCGATCACCACCGAGCAAGCTACAGGCGAGACCAGTCAATCTTCAAGTACTCCTTGGTGAAGCGGCAGCAAAGAGGCAGTGGGGATGAATATCGGCCACCCGCCTCGACATCTGCGCATCAAATATGAGCAGGTCAGGGGCCCTGTGTGAATGAGTGAACGATTCAATCGGCCATACGGGACAGCCGGCAGGGATGATTACAAGCCAGTTGCCCAGACGGGTTCCGGGCTTGCCGGTTGGTGAATACCGTATGGATACTCAATCGCGATTTTCTTGCCCCTATAGGTGCCAGCCTTCTAGAGTCTTCCGTCTGACGGAAGGCTACTCGATTTCTCCAAGTGGCAGCCTTCCGTGCCAAAGCCGTTTCGAGGTATCGACCGACTGTCCGGTCGGGTTACACGACTCGAAAGGATCTGTGAAAGTTCCGTGAAAATGATTCCGCTGGCCGAGTACGCGCCGGCTCCGGGTGAACTGATCGAATTCCAGGCCGTGGCCACGGCTCCCGCCCCTGCGACTGCAGCCGTGCCGCATCCGGCGCCGCCCAGTCACCTTCAGGAATCCCATCTGCGCCAGCGTCTGGCCCACTCCGGCGAACTGCCGGAAACCTGGCTCGGTCTCTTCTTCGACCTGCCCGGACGGCTGGACACGAAGGCGATGGCCGCGGCACTGGCCGCCTGGGTTCGCCGACACCCCACGCTCCTCACCTGGTTCGCCCTCGACAGGGACCTGGTGCGCCGCCATGCTCTGTCGCCCGAGGCCGTCTCCTTCGCCCCGATGTCACTCGGCACCCATGACACAGCGGAAGAGATCCGGAATCACCTCAGGACACGATTCGCCCGCGGGACCGACCCTGCGGCCTGGCCGCCACTGGTCGTCTGTGCCATACCTCGACAGACGCAGTCCACGATCGTCCTGGCGGTAGACCACGCGCACACCGACGGGTTGTCCATCTTGCTCGCCTTCAGTGAACTGCGCGCCTGCTACGCCGCCGCCCTGAGCGGATCCGACGCACGCCTTCCGGATGCCGGCTCCCACGTCGAGTTCAGTCTGCTCGAGCGTCAATGCTCCGCCCGGCTCGACGCCTCCGCAGGGGAGGTCGCACAGTGGCGCGACTTCCTGGAGTCCGGTCCCTTCACCGGCGCCTTTCCGCTGGGCATCGCGCCGGACACCGCGTATCCGGCCGCGGCGGTCACCGTGGACCTCTTCGACGCCTCCGCGGCGGTGTCCTTCGCCCGCGCCTGCAGAACACAGGGGGCGGACTTCCTCGCCGGGACCCTGGCCGCGTTCGCCTCGGCCGGCCGTGCCCTCGGTGGCCCGGACACCTGTCGGGCGCTGATGCTCGTGCACACCCGCGACGAACGGCGCTGGCGGTACGCCCAGGGCTGGTTCGTCAACACCGTGCCGATGGAGTTCTCCGCGACGGGGACCTTCCCCGAGGTCCTCGCCGCGGCCCGGGGCGGTGTGGAGCGGGCGCGTCGGACCAGCGGCGTCACTCCGGCCAGACTGACCGAGCTGCTGCCCGAACTCAGCGGGCCCCTGGCGCACGCCGCGCGCACCCTTCCCCTGGTGTCGTACCTGGACTTACGGTCCGTCAGAGGAGCGGTCGACTGGGCCGACCACAACGTCAACTCCCTCGTCGCGATGGGCAGGACCTCGGTCCCACGCCTCTGGGTGAATCGGCTGCGAGACCAGACGTACCTGCGGATCGCCCACCCCGACACGAGCACCGCACGAGAGAGCGTGCTGCGCTTCGCGGCCCTCGTGAGTGACTTCATGGGCGAGGTCGCCCACTCCGGTGAAACCGGTGGTGCACCCACTCCCGCCGTCACCGCAACCGTGCGCAAACGTCAATGACACGGGCCGCTGTACTGCGCCTGTTGGGGTTCCAGCACTTCGTTACGGACCTGACGGAAGTGCTTTCCGAGCGCCATGTTCTGCATCAGGGTCCGGCCTCGGCGGTCGGTGCCGGGCGGCGGGATCCTCCCCCGCCGCATGTCTTCGTGTGGAACGGCGGCCCCGACCGGTAACCCGCATTGCCGCAGGCGAGATGACGGGCCTCAAGGAGTCCACAGAGCGCCTGATCCACAGGAACTGACAATTACTCAGCTTCTGCGGACGGCCTCCCGCTATTGCGGTGCGATGGCTTTCAGCCAGTCCTCGACGGCGAGGACGTCTGCCCACTGCGGGAACAGCTTCTCGGTGAGCATCCGGTGCACCTCGGGGTCGGTGTCGAGGCAGGCATCCGCCAGGACGGTGAGGCCGAAGTCCAGGTCGATGGCGTGCCACAGGGTGGACAGCACCACAGCGCTGGTGGCGATGCCGGTGAGAACAAGACTGTCGATGTCGCGAGCCCTGAGTACCAAGTCGAGGTCGCTGCCCGAGAACGCGCTCCCCCGCCTCTTGGTAACCACCACGTCGCCCTGCTGGGGCGCAACCTCGTGATGGATCTCGGTGCCAGGGGCACCCTGGGTGAACAGGCCGGACCGCACGACGTTTGTCATCACCCGGTTGCGAGGGCTGACTTCCGGATCGCCCGGCCGTAACCCCATCACCACGTAGATCACAGGGATGCCGGCAGCCCGGGCACCGTCGATCGCCCTGCGCAAACGCGGCAGATATCCGGAACCGTCGTCGGCGATGGCCACGACGTCCCGTTGGACGTCCATCACCAGAAGTGCGCTGTTCGCCATGCCGGCCGTCCCTTCTCCGTGGGGAAACGACAGCAAGTCTGGTGGACCGCGCGAGCCGAGTTGGAGGTTTCGGAGATCCTCAGCAGCGTCGCGCCACAGGACGCCCATGACCGGTGTCGGTGCTCATCGGCTTTTTCTTGCTCTGTGATCACCAAGTGCTGCACAAACCGGGCGGCGCGGCGGCTTCCCAGGCGAAGCCGTCCGGGTCGGTGAAGGCGTCGGCGGTGCTGCCCAGGACGATGTGGTGCGAGCCGGTGCCGTCGGCGGGGACGCCGAGGTCCTTGGCCAGCGCGCGGCGCTTGTACAGCGCCAGCTTGACGGGGCTGGACTGACCGGGGGCGAACTCGGCGTACTTGCCGCCGAAGCTCTTGGCCACGGTCAGACCCCGGCCCACGTAGAACTGCTTGGTGGCCTTCACGTCCTCCACACCGAGCAGCAGGACGACCTCGTCGATCTCGCGCGTGGCGGGGCCGGTGTTCTTCTTCGCCGAGGTGGCGATCTTCCAGATCGTCCCGTCCGGGGCCTGGACGACGCCGCCGTAACCCCACAGCGACGTCGCGGCAGGCTTCAGCACCGCGGCACCGGCGTCCACGGCGGCGGCGACGAAGCCGTCGACGGTGGCCGGCCCGGACACCGTGAGGGCCAGGGTGAAGCCGCGAAATCCAGTCGAGTGCGCCTCGGACGCCCGCAGGCGTATGTACGTGTCCACGCCGAAGGCTCCGTAGAAGCGGCGGGCGGCATCGGGGTCGGCCACCTCAAGGGTGACGGACGCGAGGTTCGTGCGGGCTGCGGTGGAAGCGGTGGTTGCCATGTCCATCACGCTAGGGGCTGGGCGGTGGCCGGGGCTTCTCGATTCCTGACCGGTCTCGCCACTTCCTTGGCCACGCACGCGGGCATCCCCTCCCCCGTGATCGCCGAGCCGCGTCACGGGCCGTATCCGCGGCATCGGCAGAGCGGCGGGCGTGCCTCCGACGAAGGTGAGGCGTCACAGGGTGGGGCGCCGGCGGGCCGGCGACCGGGAGGCACTGCCGGCGATCGTGTTCGTGGCGACGTCGGGCTGCACGTGGCCCCAGCTCCCGCCGGTGTTCGGGGCTGCGCACACGCCCCCCTGCCCGGCGTCACACCGTGAACTCGCGTATCACCGTGTTACGGAACACCGCGCTGCCGCCGATCGTGAAAAGTGCGAGCCGGGTATCCAGCAGGTAGGGGAACACCTGGCTGGTGTGCACGTAGCGGCCGTCGTCGACGAACATCTCCACCGACGTGCGGTCCACCAGGATGCGCAGCTTCACTGTGCCGGCGGACGGGTCGAACGGGGTGTGGCTCTCCTGCCACTTCCCGGAGGTGTCGGCGTTCACGGTGTTGCGCCGGTTGAGGAAGGCGTAGTTGTCGTAGATCCCGGCGTCGATGTGCCGGCCGCCGTCCGGAGAGCGCCTCAACTGGAGTCCGGCGCCGGTGAGTTGGGACCAGGTGATCTCGGTGGTCACCTCGTAGGAGATGCCGGTGTAGTCGAGCACCTTCGTGCCGTCCACGCTCACGTCGCCCAGGTTCACGGTGCGGGAGACATGCGAGTCGAGGCCGGCGACGGGCTGGGAGGCGAGGTGGTAGGTGCCCTCGGATGCCTTCTTCAGGGTGACCTCGCGGACGATGGAGTCGGTGCCGTTGAACCCGTCGCAGTCGATGGTGGGGGTGGTGTTGGCGTAGTCCCAGGCGTTCACCCAGCCGATCGCGTACCGGGCAGCCGCGTCCACCGCGCCGCTCGCATCCCGCTTCTCGAAGGTGACGGCGGCGTACCAGTCCCAGCCGTGGTCGAGCCATTGCGGGTCACTCGTGTCAGCGGTGAAGATGCTGCCGTCGAAGGAACCCGTCCAGTAGGCGTACGTGTTGGGCAGCCCCGCGCTCTTGCCGTTGGCGCTCGCGCCGAGCACCCACTTGACGGTGCCGTCCGCGGCGGTGATGCGGAACAGGTCGGGGCACTCCAGGACGCCGATGCCGTCGTGGACGAAACCGTGCACGTAGGTCCAGGACTTGAGGTCGTCGGAGTGGTAGAAGCCGATCTTGTTGTTCTCGGCGAGGGTCATCACCCAGCGGCCCCGGTCCTCGTCGCGGATCACCTTCGGGTCGCGGAAGTCGGCGACGCCCGGGTTGGGCAGGACGGGGTCGGTCCCGTAGTTGCTGAAGGTGAGTCCGCCGTCGGTCGAGTAGTACAGGAACTGCTCCTGATGGTCGGTGCCGCCGCCGGGGGACATGGTGACGAGGACGACGACCGCGCCCGCGCCGAAGCCGGCCGTGTTTCCGGTGTCCACCACCGCCGAGCCCGACCAGAGGTCGCCGCCCGGCGTGGTGTCCTTGGGCACGGCGACCCCGCGGTCGGTGAAGGAGACCAGGTCCTTGGTGGTGGCCAGGCGCCACGCGGTGCCGACGACGCCGGTGAAGTAGTCGGCGTTGTAGAGATAGAAGTAGTGGTACTCGCCGTCGATCCAGACGGGCCGCTGCGGATCGTTCTTCCACTGGTCGGGGACCGTGAAGTGGTACGCGGAGCGGTAACTCGCCCCGCTCGCCGTCGACTTGGCCTTGGCCTCGTTCTTGGCCTTGGCCTCGTTCTTGGTGGTGGCCCCCTTCTTGGTGGTGGCCTTGGGCTTCGGGGCGGCCGTGGCCGTTCCGGTGGGCAGCAGCGCGGTGGCGCCCGCCGCCGATCCCGCGAACAGTGATCTCCTGGAAATCCCAGATGTTCCGGGCATGACACATCGTTCCTCTCGTGGCGGCCTGTGAGGGCCCGTGGCGGCTCGTCACGTCGCGAGTGCGGCTCACAACGCGGAGGGCGTGAAAAGAAAGCGGCTCGTTGTGAACGAGGACTGTAGACCTAACTCGTTAAAGGTCAAGCCTTCCCGACTCTTGACAGGCGCATTGCCCGGTTCCCATCATCTGGGGCATCAACCCTGAACTAACACGAGTTAGGCCCGTTCGATGACTGACTCGAACCTCCCCCGCCGCACACTGCTGCGGTACGGCGCGTACGGCGCGTACGGGGCGGGCGCAGCCGCCCTGGCCGGTACCGCCGCGAGCTGGGACCGGCTCACGGGAGCCGACATCCCCGGCCGCGACGACGGCTCCCTCGTCGTCGCCACCCTCGGCTCCGCCTTCGATCCGGCCACCGTCGACGCTCTTACCAAGGGCTTCCACCGCATTCACCCGGACATCCCGCTGCGGGTGAACGCGGTGCAGGCTGTCGACTGGTCGGACTTCTTCGCCAAGATCCTCACCCAGATCGCCGCGGGCACCGCACCCGACCTGGTCTATGTGGCAACCGAAGGCGTGCAGTTGTTCGCCCAAAAGCTCGGAGTGCCCCTGGACCGCTGGGTGCGCCGGGACAAGGCTCAGCTGCGCGAGTACTTCGCCGACGTCCACCCCTCGCTGGTCGAGTCGATGATGTACGAGGGGAGCCTCTACCAGCTCCCCATGGAGTTCAACGCCGCCGACATGTACCTCAACAAGCAGGTGCTGAAGCGGACGGGTGCGGACTTCCCGCCGGCCGACTGGAGCCGCGACCACTTCACCGCGCTGCTGCGGGAGATGAAGCGGGCCGGCGGCGCGCACTTCACGCCGTACTTCTGGACCAACCGGCTGTGGGGCGGCGTGGTGCCCTGGCTCTTCGCGAACGGCACGAACCTGCTCAAGGAGTCCAAGGCTCCCGGTGGTTCGTGGCTGTGGGACGCCTTCTACGCGGCCGACGACCGGCGGGGACGCGGCGGGGGCTTCCGCTGGACCACCCCGCAGGCCACCGCCGACCGGGTCGAGGAGGCGTACGACTATCTCGCCTCCCTCGTCCAGGACGACCTGTGCTCGCGTCCCGAGGGCGGCAACGGCACCAACCTGGTCGGCGTGTTCTCCACCGGCCGCGTCGGCGTCACCCCGGCGGGCGGCTTCTGGGCGGGCGGGCTGCATCTGGCCGGTATGCGGGCGGACGACTACGACGTGCAGTACTTCCCGCGCTGGCGTACCCAGCGCCACCAGTTCGGCGCGGCGGGCTACGCGCTGCTGCGCACCTCCAAGAAGCAGGAAGCCGCCTGGGAGTTCATCAAATACGCCGCACGCAAGGACACCATGACCCGGCTGTTCCGCGGCAACCAGACCACCCCGGCACGGCGCTCGATGCTGAACACCGCCCGCTACGCCCAGAGCGGCCCCGCGCACTGGCAGGTCTTCTACGACACCCTCGACCGGTTTCCCGACACCGGCCCGATCCCGGCGCCGCCGCAGGTCGCCGAGGTGACCGACGTCCTGCTCAAGTACACCGGCACCGCGCTGGCCTCGCCGCGTGCGGTGGGTCCCGCGCTGCGCCGGATGCAGGGCGACCTGGAGCAGGCCATGGAGCGTGAGGTATGACGAACACCCAGGTACAGGAAGTGAGTTCACCGCCCGTCCGGCCACCCGCCGTCACCGCCCGGTCCTCCGTCCGCGACCGTGGCACCCGGCTGCTGGCCGCGCTGTTCCTGGCGCCCACGGTCGTCGGGATCGTCGTCTTCACGGTCGTACCGATCGCCGGGTCCATCGTGCTGAGCCTGTTCCGCTGGAACGTGATCGACCCGCCCCGCTTCGCCGGCGGCGCCAACTACCGCACCACCTTCACGGATTCGACCGTCCTGGTCTCCTTCCGCAACACCCTCCTCTTCATGGTCCTCGCGGTCGCGCTGCAACTCCTGATCGCGCTGGCGCTGGCGCTCGTGGTGAACGGGCGGATGCCGGTGTGGCTGCGGTCGGTGTTCCGTTCGGCGTTCTTCTTCCCGCTCGTGCTGTCCGCCGCGTCGATCTCGGTGGTGATGAAGTACCTGTTCAACCAGGACTTCGGGGTGGTGAACTGGCTGATCGGCCTGGTCGGCGTCGCGCCCGTGCCCTGGCTGACCTCGGAGCACGCGGCGATGGCCACGGTGATCCTGGTCTACGTCTGGCAGCAGTTCGGCTTCTCGTTCCTGCTGTTCGTCGGCGGACTGAACAACATTCCCAAGGAGATCGACGAGGCCGCGGCCCTCGACGGCGCGACCGGCCTGCGCAAGCACCTGGGCATCACGCTGCCGCTGCTGTCGCCGACGCTGCTCGTCGCGTCGGTGGTCGGCATCATCAACGCCCTGCAGGTCTTCGAGCAGCCGTACGTCCTCACCGACGGCGGTCCTGGGGACGCCACCCGCACCGTGGTGATGGTGATCTACGAGAGGGCCTTCGAGCAGCTCGACTTCGGTGAGGCGTCCGCGGTGGGCGTGCTGCTCTTCGTGCTGATCATGGCGGTCACCGCCGTCCAGTTCCGGCTCAGCCGGCGTTTCGTCCACTACCAGTGAGCCGGTGAGCCGCATGAGCCAAGCAACCCCGACCCTGAGCCGCGCACGGTACTCGCTCGCCCCCTGGGCCCGGATCGCCGGACTGACCGTCTGCGCCCTGGTGACCCTCGGGCCGGTCATCTGGACCGTCGCCACCTCCCTGCGCACCCCGGCCCAGTCCTTCGACCTGCCCCCGCAGATCATCCCGGCCCACCCGACGACCGCCGCCTACCGCGGGGTCTTCCAGCAGATCGACGTATGGCTGCTCGCCCTGAACTCCACACTGGTGACGGCGCTGATCGCCCTCGGCCAGATGATCACTGCCGGCCTTGCCGGATACGCCTTCGCCCGCCTGGAGTTCCGCTTCAAGAAGCCGCTGTTCGGCCTGGTCCTGGCGACCATGATGGTGCCGTTGCAGGTCACCATCGTGCCGGTGTTCCTGGTGCTGAAGTCGATGGGCCTCACCGACACCCTCCTCGGCCTGATCATCCCGGCCTTCCCGACCGCCTTCGGCACCTTCCTGATGCGCCAGTACTTCCTCGGCATGCCGAAGGACCTCGGCGAGGCGGCCATGCTGGACGGCGCGGGGCCCTGGCGGATCTTCCGCTCGGTGTACGCGCCGCTGGCCACACCCGGCCTGGCGATCGTCGGGGTACTGGCCTTCAACTACCACTGGAACGAGTTCTTCCGCCCGCTGATCCTGGAGACCTCCAGCCAGAACTACACGCTTCCGCTGGGCCTGGTCTCCCTGCAGGGCAACCTCGGCACCGGGTCGATCTCGGTGGTCCTGGCCGGGGTCGTTCTGTCGATGCTCCCCGCCGTCGCCGTGTTCCTCGTGGGCCAGCGCCCGTTGCGCGAGGGCATCACCTCAGCAGGAGTCAACCGTTGAGCCACACACCCCGCTTCAGGATCCGTCCGCCCGCCGGCTGGATCAACGACCCCAACGGACCGTTCCGTTGGCGCGACCGCCATCACCTCTTCTACCAGTACAACCCGGGCGCCCCGGTGCACGCCGACATCCACTGGGGCCACGCCTCCAGCCGCGACCTCATCCACTGGGAGTACCACCCGATCGCGCTCACACCGACACCCGGCGGACCGGACGAGGCCGGCTGCTGGTCGGGCTGCGTCGTCGACGACGCCGGCACACCGACCGCCGTGTACACGGGAATCGACCGTGACCACGCCGGTCTCGGCACCATCTGCCTGGCGCGGGCGGCGGACCCGCAAGACGAGCGGCTGACCGAGTGGAAGCCGCAGCCGACGCCGGTGGTGGCAGGGCCGCCGCCAGGACTGGACGTGGTGATGTTCCGCGACCCGTTCGTCTTCCGCCACGCGGACCGGCGCTGGGCCCTCGTCGGGGCCGGGCACGCCGACGGCACGCCGTCGGTCCTGCTCTACGACTGCGACGACCTGACCGACTGGCGGTTCGCCGGTGTGCTGCTGGACGGCAGGGACCCGGTGGCCTCGGGTGCGTTCGGTGACAAGGCGGTGGGCTGGGAGTGCCCCCACCTGTACCGGACAGCCGGCGGCGACCACGTCCTTCTGGTGTCCCTGTGGGACGGAGATCCCTGTTCGACCGCATACCTGACCGGCCGTCTGCAGGTCGATGGCCAGGCAACGCTGAGGTTCGAGGCGCGCACCGGCGCCCGGCTCGACCAGGGGCGGGACTTCTACGCTCCCGCCGTACTCCAGGAGCAGGACCGCGCACTGCTGTGGGGCTGGTCGTGGGAGGCCCGTCCGCACGAGGAGGTGCACCGAGCCGGATGGGCAGGCGTACTCACCGCGCCACGAGTCGTCGACGTGCACCCCGACGGTTCGCTGCGCGTACGCCCAGCCCCGGAACTCGAACTCTTGCGCCCTGCTGAGCCCTTCGTCACCACTCCGGGGGGCCGGACTCCGCTTCCGGAGGCGTACGACCTGACGGTCGTCGCGCACGGACCGACCACGGTGAGCCTGCTCCGGGACGCGTCGGGGCGGGAGTTGACCGTACGGGCGGACCCCGCCAAGGGAACCGTCCTCTTCGATCGCAGCGCCTGGCCCCGGACCGGCAGGGAAGGCTCCGCCCCGATCACCGTGCATGTGCCGAAGGGGCCGGAACTCGCGCTGCGGCTCCTCGTCGACGCCTCACTCCTCGAACTCTTCGTCGCGGAACGGGCGATGGTCACCGAACGCGTCTACCAGCGCCCCGGCGACATCGCCGAGTTGACGGTCGACGGGCCGGGAGCCCAGGTCACCGGGTGGGCGCCGGACCCACGGAGGCTCGGCTGACCACCGGGCAGGCCAGACGCCGGACGGTCGGGGGCGGCGTACGGCCGGTGTCGATGGCGTCCAGGAGCAGCCGGGCCGCCGCCTCGCCCATCGCCCGGTGCGGCAGCGCGACCGAGGTGAGCGGCGGGGTGAGGAACGCCGCCATGTGCTCCTGGTCGTCATAACCGACCACCGACAGCTCGACAGGCACATCGATCCCGAGCCGGGCCGCGGCATGCAGGACACCCGCCGCGACCCGGTCGTTGTAGCACAGGACGCCCGTGGGGCGGCGGCCCGGATCGACACCGTCGAACAGGCGCAGCGCCCCTGCGTAACCCGCGGAGATCTCCCCGCCGCCGCGCACGATCCATTCCTTGGGCACGGTGACGCTCTCGGCGCGCAGCGCGTCCCGGAAGCCGCGGGTACGTTCCACCGAGGCGATGTCGCCCAGGCCGCCGATCACGGCGAGCCGGCGGTGGCCCGCGCCGAGCAGCAGCCGGGCCGCCGTACGGCCGCCGGCGCGCTCGGCGGGGACCACGGCGGGCAGGGAGTCGTCCTCGGGCAGGCAGTTGGCCAGTACGGAGTGAGTGCGGTGCAAGCCCTCGGGGACCCGCACCCGGCGCAGCGACATGGCCGCGTAGATGATGCCGTCCACCCGCCGGTCGAGCAGCTCCGCCACGGCCGCGTCCTCCTTGGCAGGGTCACCGCCGGAGTCGACGGTGAGCACGAGGTGTTCGCTGTCCCAGGCGGTCTCCATGGCGCCGCGCAGCAGCCGACCGGCGAACGGCGAGGACGCGATCTCGTCGGTGACCAGCCCGATCACGGCCGTACGGCGACGGCGCAGACCGCGGGCGACGGGGTCGGGGCGGTAGCCCAGCTGAACGGCGGCCTGCCGGATGCGTTCCTGGGTCGCGGGCGAGAGGTTGCCCTCGGCGCGGCCGTTGAACACGAAGGACACCGCAGTGTGGGACACGCCGGCGAGCCGGGCGACGTCCCTCGACGTCGGGCGCCCGGTGCCCGTGCCCCTGCTCTCCTCGGCACCACCCACGCCGTCCGCCGCCCTCGCCCAGCCCGTTCCTGTCGATCACCGTCCACCCTATCCGCGGCGGGCGCCACGGCATACGGGACGCCAGCATCGCTATCCGCTTCCGTCCGTCCGTCCGCTGATGGTCGCCACGCCATCGGCCACCCAGCAGTGCAGTACCGGGGGATCGGGTCGGTGCGGCCCCAAGGGGGCCAGCCGCCGACCTTCCAGCCGGGTGCGTTGCCCAGATGAATGGAATAGAAGTCGCGCGGATACTCCGCATAGGAGCTGTCCACGTCGACGCCGGCCGCCTGCCACCTGCTCCAGTCCTCCAGCATCCGCTGCAACCCGGGGCTCAGATCCAGGCTGTTGGGGTACTCGGTGATCGCTTCTGGCGCCAGCACGCACGGCTCCGGCACGTAACCCGGATAGTCCGCCTCGTACGGTTCCGGTGGTGTGGCGAGGATGTCGCCGACCTCCGCGGCCGAGCGCCAGAACAGTGCGGTCGACGGCTTGTAATTCGGTTCGTGCTCGTACGGGCACCAGAGGATCTGAAGCAGATCGGCCTGCCCGGGCGGCCGCAACAAGGGGATGTCACGCAGGAACAGCTGAGCCACGGGCAACATCGGGACCGGGCATTCGGCGGGCCGGGGAGGGCTGGCGCCGAGTCGTTCAGCGAGCCACTCGGCATTGCGTTCGCTGAGCGCTTGTTCCTCGGGCGTGAACGCGGGAGGCCGGTCATCAGGGCGCCACCGGGACTGCAAGCGTCTCTGGAGCCGCACTTCGGTCGGTGACCGGCGGAATCCGGTGTCCACGTGCAGGTGCGCGTCTTCGCAGTGCGGCCACGGCTTTCCTGCCGGCCACAGCAACGGCCCGCCGACCGAGCTGTCCCTGACCGAAGGCGACCCCGGACGCGGATGCAGCCGGATGGCAGGCCGCGCCAACGGAGCCAGCTCGGGAAAGACCGCGCCCACCTCGACAGGCCGCGGCGAAGTAGTACGTACGAAAACCATGCCGTTGATCCTGCCACCAGCCACCGACAGTCCCCCGCCGCCTCAACCGGCGTCAGCGCTCAGCTGGCCACAACGCCCTGGCCAGCGCGGCGTGCGGTAGCCCGAGCCGTAGATGGACGAGGGTGGTCAGGAGCCGATCGGTGAAAGCAAGCCACTGCTCGGGTCCGGCGCCGGCGGCCCGTCTGCGGGCGCCGCCACGCCGTTCGTGCAGCGCGCCGACTCGCGGGCGGCCTGCCACCGGGGCGCGAGTTCTTCGAGCAACTCGCCGAAGTGTGCCCGAGAGATTTGGCGGGCCGGACGGGCGGCCGCCTTTCGCGCGTGCCGGCCCGCACAATCTCCCGCTCGACCGCCCTACGCATGCCCATGCACCCGGTGGCACCACCGCTGCGCGTCCCGCGCGTGCTCGGCATCGACGACTTCGCCCTCCCTCCACCACCTTGTCGGTGATCGTGGAGATGGTCTGCTTGGACGCCTCGGCCCATCCACTTCGGCCAGATGTGCGGAGATCTCCTCGCGGGTGAGTCCCTTCGCGGACGGCGTCAGCACCATCTCGTCCACCCCGGTCAGCCGGTACTGCTGCTTCTCGGCGCTGCGGCTCAAAGGTGCCGGCGGTGTCGCGGGGCACCTTCACCCCGAGCGGGCCGACGTCGGTCAGCACGGTCTGGGCGTGGGTGCCGTATCGGCTGTTGCCGTTGTCTTTCCCGGCCGGATCATGCACCGTGTCCGGCGGTCGATGCTCGCGGACGGTCACTGCCGACCCCTCCTCGCCAACCCGGTACCGGGATGGGTACCAAACCGGGTACCGTGGGTGCATGCCAGCACTCAACGTGGAATTCAGCCCGGACGAGATGGCCCGGCTGCGCGAGCGGGCCACCGTCGCCGGCAAGAGCCTGAAGCAGCACGTGCACGACGTCACCGTCGAGGAGGCCGACCGGATCGCCTTCGTCGACGGCGCGATCGCCGAGGCCGAGCGGATCCTGCCCGGCGTCACCGACCGCTTCCCCGCCGGCATGCGGTGAGCCCGGTCATCCGTGTCGACGTCGGCTGGGTTCTGCAAATCCAGTCAGCGCTCGCCCCCCTCAACATCCCCATCACGGATTGGGGTGCCCTGGGTTTCATGGCCGAGCGCCACCGGTTCGAACGCGAACGCGGCACCCTCTACTACGAGCAGGTAACTGCCCGTGCGGCCACCTTCCTGCACACCGCCCTGCTGCTGCGCCCCTTCGCCGACTACAACCTGGTCATCGGCTGGGGCTGCACCCACCAGTACATGGCCGTCTCCGGCCAGCCCGTCCAGGCCAAGGACGAAGACCTCTACACGCTCGCCGGAGCCGTCCGCGCCCAGGAAGCCGGCCTGCGCGACATCGCCCAGCACCTCGAATCCTGGACCACCGGCTGAGTGCGCGGCCCACGAGCACTGATCACGAAGCTGCCGCCGTGAACCGGTGGAGCCGACTGCCACATAGCAGGGCTGCGCGACTCGAGGACCTCCACGAGACCTCGGCCCCCTCCTCGGAGATGTCCGGTGGGACGGGGTTGGCCGGTCGCGGATGTGCACGCGGATCAGGAGGGCGCCCCGGTCGCCGCCTCTGAGGTGTGCGACGCCAAGCCTCCGCGGGCGGAAGGCCTGGCCGAACGTCTCGACGAGATTCAGCCGCAGGTGGATCAGCTCGTCCGCGCCGAGGCAACTGCAATGCCGGGAGCCTCCCCCACTCCCCCACTCCCCCGCTCCCCGGCGCAGGCGCAGGCTCCAAAGGCGGCGGCCGCCGGGTCCGTCTCCTGCGGGGTGTGCTGCGAAGGCAGTATGTCCGACGGAAACAGTGCGTCCTGCGGAGGCGGTGGGCCCAAGGGCGGCAGTCATGGTGCCGCCACCGCAACCCCCCGGGGTGGCGCCTGGCGCCTCCGTCAGCCGGTGAACTCCTGACGCATCTTCACGATCCTTTTCTCGTACGTTTGTTGGGGGTTCGGTCGGGAGTCGTCCTGCGTGCGGACGATCCTTGCCCGATCACGCAGGAGAACCGGGTGGCCACACACAGAGCCGAAGCCGACAGATTCCGTCCGACCGGAGAACCGCGCCTAAAGGTCAACGCTCCCGCGGTGGCGCCGGAGCCGCGTTCCAGGGTGCCCTGGCTGATCCCACGCATCGTCGCCGCGGCCACCGCCCTGTGCACGATCGTCGTACTCGTCCAGGGACACACCACGCTGCCGCTCCGGCGCGTGGTCACCATAGAGGCCAAGATGGCCTCGAAGCAGGACTACTTCGAGGACCCCGTGGTCAAGCGGCTGCTCATCCAGCACGGCATCCGGGTGCACATCACCCGCATGGGATCGCGCGGAATCGCCACCCAGAACTACGACGGCTACGACGCCGTCTTCCCCTCGGGACAGCCCGCCGCCGACCTGATCACCAAAAGGCGGGCGGCCGAGGGCCATCCGGCGACGACGTACCGGCCGTTCGTCAGTCCGATCGTGCTCGGCACGTACCGCGAGTATGCCCGGACGCTCCAGCGCGCCAAGATCGCCGAGCCACTGGGCGCACCCCCCGGGTCCCAGCCGCAGTACTACTCGCTCGACATGGAGAAGTTCCTCGCGGCGACCAACGCGGGCAGGCGCTGGAAGGACCTGGGCATCGAGCACTACGACATAGGCAACGACAACAAGGTGCTCGCCCAGACCTCCGACATCTGCGAGGCCAACTCGGCGGGAACCTACCTGGGGTTGGTGTCCTACGTGTGGAACAAGAACGACATCCCGCAGGACTCGGCCCAGGCGGACAGCTTCGCGCACAGGATCAAGATCCTCCTCAACGACCAGGGGATGCCCTCCGGGGAGAAGAACGAGACATACGTGTCCGCCGAGGGCAAGAGCATCGCCCCGATCACGGTCATCTACGAGCACCAGTTCCTGGCCCACCAGCTGGAGGTCCAGGCCGACACCGGGCACGTCGACGGCGAGCGCGTCCTGCTCTACCCCTCGGCGCGATTCGTCACCGAGCCCCAGTTCATCGCGCTGACCCCGCAGGGCGACAGGCTCGGCGACCTCATCACCAACGATCCCGCTCTGCAAAGGCGGGCCATGGAGCTGGGCTTCCGGGTCCGCGCCGCCGGCAGCGCATCCACCAGCGACGCGCTCGCCGGGCTCCTGCACGACCATCACATCCAGGCGCCGGTCCTCTCGGCCGACGACACCAAGGCGGTGCTGCCCCGGCTCGACCTGCTGGAGCGGATGATCGAGGACGTGGGCGACTGCGCGCCCACCCAGCAGCCGGCGGCGGCCGGCGAGGAGGCCCCGTGACCGTACGCAGATCCGTCACGCTGGCGCTGTGCCTCGTCCTCGTCGCCGCCCTCTCCACCCTGGCCTCCTGCTCCGGCGGCGGAAACGGACCGGCCACGACCCTGCACGTCCTCGCCAGCGACGAACTCGCCGACATGGAACCGCTGTTGGGGCAGCTGCGCGAGGACACCGGGGTCCGTCTGGAGATGGACTACAAGGCGACCAACGACGCCAGCGACACCCTCCTCACCGGCCGCCACTCCTATGACCTGGCGTGGCTCTCCTCCGACCGCTACATCCGGCTCAGGATCAAGGCGGCCGGCCCGGCAGCCACACCCTCGCCGACCGTGCAGAGCACGTCGATCATGCGCTCACCGGTCGTCGTAGGACTGACCCCGGACGTCGCCCGGCAGCTGCGGAAGAAGGTTCCCGGCAAGCGGCTGTCCTGGGCGGACATCGCCGACGCCGCCGCCACCGGCACCGTGCGCTTCGGGATGGCCGACCCCCGGCACTCCAACAGCGGCCTGGCCGCGCTCGTGGGCGTCGCGACCGCCGCGGCCGACACCGGCAGCGCGCTGCGGCCCGAGGACGTCAGCTGCGACCGGCTGCGCGGCTTCCGCTCCGGCCAGACCCTCACCGCAGAGCGATCCGGGGCCCTGCTCGACGCCTTCGCCGAGCACCCGGGCCGTACGAACACGCTGATCACGTACGAGTCCGAGCTGCTGCGTCTGAACGCCTCCGGGAAGCTCAAGCAGCCCCTGGAGATCGTGCGTCCCGCCGACGGCATGGTGCTGTCCGACTATCCGCTGCTCCTGCTCGACGCCGGCCGACGCGAGGCCTACGACCGGGTGGTGAAGTGGCTGACCGAGGCCGACCACCAGCGCGAGATCATGCGACGGACGCTGCGCCGCCCGGTCGACACCGCCGTACAGCGCGACAGCCGGCTCAAGGCGCCCCTCGGCAACGCGCTGTACTTCCCCGACGACCTGGCCGTCCTCGACCGGCTCCTCGACGACTACGGCGACCCGAGGCGCCGGATCGGAGACCAGGTGATCTTCCTGCTCGACTCCTCCGGCTCCATGCGCGGACCCCGTACGGCCGCACTGCGCGCCGCGTTCGCCGGGCTGAGCGGGGCGGACTCGTCCGCCGCCGGCAAGTTCGTGCGGTTCTACCAGGGCGAGCGGCTCACCGTGACGCGCTTCGGCGGGCGGCCGCTGGACGAGCACACGGTCACCGTCCGCGGCCCTGCCGACCTCACGGCGCTGGAGAAGTTCGTGGCCCGTGGCGGCGAGGGTGGTTCCACCCCCATCTGGACCGCGCTGGACCACGGCTACGGCATCGCCGAGAAGGCCGTGCGCGACGACCCCGGGCGAGCCGTGTCCATCGTGCTGATGACCGACGGCGAGAACAACGCGGGCATCAACCGCGCCACCTTCGTCAGCCGCTACCGGGCCCGGCCCGCCGACGCCCGCGCGGTGCACACCTATCCCTTGTACTTCGGGGACGCGGACACGGCGGAACTGCACCAGGTCGCCTCGGTGACCGGCGGTCGCATGGTCGACGCCCACGACTCGTCCCTGTCCGCTGCATTCAAGGAGATCCGTGGCTGTTCTTGACGGCACGTGGTGGAGTGCCTGGTGGAGTTCGATGGCGTGGTGGCTGGCGGCGTTCGCCGGCCTGCTCGTGCTGGCCGGGTACGGGGTACGGCGAGTGCTCAGGAGGAGGGAGACCGGGACCGGCCCCAACTACCTCCCTCTCTACCTGGACAACGACGCCGTCATGAACCTCTACGAGATGGGCAACTACAAAGCCGCGATGCGCAGGGAGATCGAGGAGCGGCGCATCCGCAGCGCCGGGTGCCTGGCGGTGATTCCCTTCGTGTCCCTGCTGTTCAAGGTGGCCGGGCGCGCCTCCACCGAGGTGGTGGCCAAGTACGTGGAGGAGAGCAAGCCGATGTCGGTGATCGGCCTGCTCCTGTCGCTCCTGAGGAGCAAGGACGGCATCGTCGAGGTCTTGCTCCAGCCCGAGACCGTCACGCCGAACGCGGCCCTCGTCGCGAGGCTCGGCCGGCGCGCGGCCGGGGAGGGCCCGCCTGGCGAGGTGGCGCTGACCGAGATCGGCGAGTTCGTGATGGTCACGGCCCGGTTCGAGGCCCAGGTCGGCAGCGGGGAGACGTTGGTGATGCGTGCGCCGTACGGGGAGGGCGGAGTATCGTCCGCGCACCTGCGCGTGATCCTGCGCCGCGAAGGACTGCACAGGGCGAACAAGGAATTGCCCACGGGCCAGTTCCAGGCGCACTGCCTGGGCAAGGTGACGAGCTGGGACGCCCGGGCCCACGACGTCGTCCTGGAACATCCCATCGCCATCTTCCTCTGAGCGTCAGCCAGTCGCGTCCTCCAAAAACGAGCAGCAGGTGTGCCACCGGCTTGCTCACCGCCCGCGCCACCGAAGCAGTCCGCAACCCCCATCGCCACCGGCCCCACAGCCCTCCATCTTCATGCCGGCCTCGGCCGCGCCGGGCGAGTTGTCCGGAGGCCGCGCTGCCACGCAGTCCGACGCCTGCTCGTATCAGGCCGGCGACGCGTGCAGGGCCTCCGGGACACTCAGCGGGATCTCGCCCACGTCGTCCCCCTCAAGATGTTCGCGCAGCCATTTCCCGGTGTTACTCACGTGCAGGAGAGCCGCGGCCTGCGCCAGCGCCGGATCACCCGCGGCGAGCGCGGCGTAAATGGCCTCGTGCTCGGCGACGGTGCGGTCCGAGGCGTTGCCGTCCACCAGGCCGCGCCAGATCCGGGGCCGCAGCGTACGGCTGGAGATGCCCTCCGGCAGAGAGGAGAGCGTGGCGTTGCCCGTCGCGGCGATCACCGCCCGACGGAAGGCGGCGCCGTGCCGGTTGAGCAGCTCCACGTCGTCACGCGCCTGCCGCATGACCTCCAAATGCCCACGAACTTGGGCGAGTTGGTCGGCGGAGATCCTGGAGGCCGCCAGTCCGGTGGCTCCTTGGTCGTTGAGGAGCACCATAGCAAGACATCCCATGTGTGAGAAGAGCCTGCCCACAGTCCTGTATCCCAACGATGGCAGGGTTCACGAAAAGTGCCGATGAGCGACGCCTTCAAGATTTTTCCGTCACACCTCTGGACACAACGGGGGCCCTCCCTGCTAATCCATCCCATGTCATAACCGGCTGCCGCATCAGGAACCCCTCACTGCCACTGAGTCCGGGCCCGACACCACGTCGCTGCCCTCCCGGCCCCCTCCCATCCCGTGATACGTGCGACGAGGCCAGGCGTCCGCCCGGCCCTGCCCAGTCGAGTGCTGCCAGACAACGGAGTTTCCACCATGGAGCTGCCCGACCTCGCCCTCAACCGCCGGCGCTTTCTCACCGCCGCGGCCCTGACCGTCGGCGCCACGGCCCTGCCCGGTCTCGTGTTCGCCGACCGGGCCACGGCGGCCGTACCGGCCCAGGTCACCCTTCCCGACCGCGGTATCTGGGACGACGCCACCGCCTCAACCTGGACCGACGGCTTCCTCACTGGTAACGGCGAGTACGGAGCCGTCTACTACGGTGCGCCGACACTCGAGAAGATGATTTTCAATCATCACCGGTTCGTCCTGCCCAACGGGTCCCGCAGCGTCATGCCCCCGGTGATCTCCGGGAAGCTCGAATCCGCCCGGGACAAGGCGCTGTCCGGCGACTACTCGGGGGCCTCCTCGACCTTCGCCAACGGCTGGAGTCTGCGGTGGACGCAGACCTTCCACCCCGGCTACGAGCTCCAGTTCAGCACCCCGGGCATGACCGCCGTCAACAACTTCGCCCGTATCACCGACTTCCGCACCGGCGAGGTCACCCACAGCTGGACCGACCAGTACGGCACCTGGAAGCGCCACGTCTTCGTCTCCCGCGCCGACCAGGTCATCGTCCACGAACTGCTGCCCGCCACCGGACGTACCGTCGACACGACCCTCAGCGTCAACACCGCTCTCGACGGCGTCCCGACCAGCGTCTCCTACGCCACCACCGCCACCGTCACCAGCGGCGACGGCTATCTGAACCTGCGCGGCACCTACCCCTCCGGCGGCGCCTACGGTTACGAAGGCGTCACCCGCGTCATCGTCTCCGGCACCAACGCCTCCGTCACGGCCGGCGGGGCGACCCTCGTCGTCGCCAAGGCCACCAGGGTGCTGCTGCTGACCAAGCTCGGCCGCTACGAGACCTCCACCGGCTGGAACTCCCAGCCCCTCCAGACCGCCCTCGCCGCCCTCACCCCCGACTACGCCACCCTCCTCGGCCGCCACGCCCCACAACACCAGGCGATGTACGAACGCTCCAGCCTCGACCTCAACGTCTCCACCACCGACCGCCAACTGTCCACCAGCGCCCTGATCACCCGGCAGAAGAACAACACCTCCGCCATCGACCTTGCGCTGCTGGAGCGGATGTACGACTCCGGCCGCTATCTGTTCGTCAGTTCCAGCGGTGTCCTGCCACCGCGCCTGACCGGCATCTGGACCGGCACCTGGAACGGGTCCTGGGCCGACGACATCACCACCGATGCCAACATCAACCTGCAGGTCGCCGGCGGCAACATCCTCGATCTCGGCGACGCCATGCAGGGCTATTTCGATCTGATCCTCGGCCAGCTGGCCGACTGGCGCGACAATGCCACCAACCTCTACGGCGCCCGCGGCTTCCTCGCTCCGTCCCGTACCGACGGCGAGTACGGGCACATGCTGCACTTCGACAGCGGCAGCTTCCCCGGCGAGGCCTGGACCGGCGGCGCGGACTGGCTGCTCTACCCCCTGCTGGAGCACTACCAGGTCACCGGGGACGCCGCTTTCCTCAAGAACAAGCTCGGCCCGGCCCTGATGGAACTGGCCCTGTTCTACGAGGACTTCCTCACCCGCACCGACTCCAGCGGCAAGGCCGTCTTCGTCCCCTCCTACTCCATGGAGAACAGCCCCTCCAGCACCGGCCAGGCCTTCTCCATCAACGCCACCGGCGACATCATGGCCGGCCGGCACGCCCTGCGGGCCGCCATCGACGCCGCCAACACCCTCGGCCTGGAGCAGGGCGGCGGTCAGGGTGTGGCGCGCTGGACCGCCCTGCTCGCCAAGCTGCCCGACTACACGATCAACGGCGACGGCGCGCTCGCGGAATGGTCCTGGCCTGGCCTGACCGACAGCTACAACCACCGCCACATCCAGCACCTGTACGGCGCCTGGCCGCTGCACGAGATCAACCCCGAGGACAAGCCCGACCTCGTCAAGTACGCCCGCACGGCCCTGGACAAGCGCGGCGACCAGAACTACTCGGCCCACGGCAGCCTGCACCGGGCCCTGGCCCGCGCCCGCCTCAAGGACGCCCCCGGCGTGTACGACAACCTGCTGAAGATCTACGGCAGGAACATGGTGTGGCGGTGCCTGATGACCTCCCACAACCCCAACCTCGACATCTACAACTGCGACGCCGCCAACACCATCCCCGCCATCCTCGGCGAAGCCCTCGTCTACAGCCGCCCCGGCATCCTGGAGATCCTGCCCGCCCTCCCCGACCAGCTGGCCAAGGGCACCATCAAGGGCGTGCGCGGCCGCAACCGCATCACCGTCCAGTCGCTGACCTGGGACACCGCGGCCCGTACCGCCACCGTCGAGCTCACGTCGGACATGGCCCAGGACATCACCTTCATCTGCCGGCGCGGCATTACCTCCATCAGCACCTCGGCCAAGGTCACCACGTCGTCCCTCGGCAACCACGCCCGGGTCGTGTCGCTGACCGCCGGAACCAGCACCACGATCACCGTCGGCCTGCTGACCGGCGCCTTCAAGCTGGTCAACCGCAACAGCGGGAAGGTCATGGACGTCTCCGGCGCCTCCACCTCCAACGGCGCGTCCGTCATCCAGTGGCCGTGGTCGGGAAGCGCCGACCAGCAGTGGAAGCTGCTGCCGGACTACGACGGCTCCTTCCGCCTGGCGAACGTCAACAGCGGCAAGGTCCTCGACACCCCGGGCGGCTCCACCAGCGCCGGCACGGCCCTGGACCAGTGGTCGGACAGCAACGCCGGCAACCAGTGGTGGAAGCTCGTGCCCGCGGCCACGAGCGGCTACTACCGCCTCGTCAACGTCAAGAGCGGACTGTGCGCGGACGTACAGAGCGGATCCACCTCCGACGGCGCGAAGGTCATCCAGTGGCCCTCCGCCGGCGGCGCCAATCAGGAGTGGCAGCCCGTCGGAACATGACGGCCGAGGAGCCTGCCACCGAAGCGCGCCGGCAGCCGCATCGACAACCGAGGGACTGGAACCGGGCATTGGAGGCGGAGGCCGCAGTCTTGGCGTCGGTTCCGCCGTTGCCGACTGCCGGCGCTCGCCGGCCGATACAGCGCGCTGGGGAGCGCAGCGGGGCAGGACGCTGCGCGATCGAGACGTTCGAGGCATCCAGCACCTGACCCCAGCACCGGCGTGCAGGGAGCCCGTCAGCGTGATCAAGGCACAGGCGCCGGCCTCCGATCGGGACCACTGCTCCTCCTGCTAGGTCACAGTCTCCCGGCCCGCGGCGTGAGGGCGGCGCAACCGAACCTCCCACGCGCTCTAACAGAGCGGAAACCGCCCGGCACGACGGCCGGACTAGCGTCGTGACCCATGAGGGTCTGGGAGCCGGTGCGGCCACTGCTCGGCCGGTTCGGCACAATCGGCAGGCACGGCTTGGGCACAGGCGGTTCGGTGCGCCGTCGCGATAACCGGACAGCAGCCGGCCGTCGGCCGGTGCCCGGCTGGCGCAGCATCAGGGGCCGGGTGGCGGTGGTCGTCACGGTCCCGGTCTGCCTGCTGCTGGCCGTGGCCGGCTTCGCCGTGCAGGGCCGTGCCGCGGCCGTCGGTGATGCCCGGACGACCCGTGCCGAGGTGGGCCTCAGCTTGCGGGTCCAGGCCCTGGTGCATCAGCTGCAACGCGAACGTGGTCTGACCAACGGCCTGTTGGGCGGCGAGACGCGGTTTCGGTCGCCCCTGGCCGCCACCCGCAAGCGCGTGGACACGGCGCTGGCCGGAATGCGCCGTGACAGCGCCGTCGAGGATGTCATCCGACGCCGCCTGGGCCGCCTGGCCGGCATACGCGCCGCCGCCGACCAAGGCACCGCCGACAGGTCCGCGACCCTCACCTTCTACACCGGAACCATCGACGCACTCAACGCCATCGACCCGGTGGCGGAGACCGCAACCGCTTCCGACCAGCAACTGCGCGACGAGCTCGCGGCGTTGAGAGAGCTGGCCGCGGCCAAGGAATCCGTAGCGCTCGAACGTGGCCTGCTCAACGGCGTGTTCGCCGAGGGCACCTTCCACGGACGCGAGTACCTCACCTTCACCGAGGTGCGCGCCACCCGCGTCGCCGCCCTGGCACGGTTCCAGCAGGTGGCCACCGCTTCCCAGCGCGCGGCCCTGCACCATGCCTTCGCCACCGCAGACGCCAGGCGCGCCATCGGCGACGAGAGCCAGGCCGAAAACGCGGCCGACGGTTCCGCGCTGCATGCCGACGTCGGCACCTGGTGGGACGTGATGACCGTGCTCGTCGACGATCTGTTCGCCGTCCAGCAGTCGGTCGGCGACGACGTACGGCACCGGGCCGACCGGCTCAGCCAGAAAGCCGAGACGGGCCTGGCCGCCTACCTCGTCGCGGCAGCGCTCGTGGCGGCCATCCTCGCGGGCCTCGCCGCGTTAGCCTCCCGTTCCCTCACCCGCCCGCTCGGCGCGCTTGCCGAAGCCGCCGACGACGTGGCCCGGCACCGGCTGCCGCAGGCCGTCGCCCGGATCCAGCATTCCCCACCGGACGAGGTGGAGCTCTTCCTCGCCGGGGACGCCCCGGACCCCCCTACCGCGCAACTGCTGGGCGGCGCGGCCGAGATCACCAAGGTCGCAGCCTCCCTGCGCCAGGTGGAACGCACCGCCCTCCGCCTCGCCGCCCAGCAGGCCGGCCTGCGCCGTACCACCACCGAATCGCTCGCCAATCTCGGCCGCCGCAACCAGAACCTCGTACGCCGTCAGCTCAGCCTCATCACCCGCCTGGAACGCCAGGAACTCGACCCGGACGCCCTCGCTGAACTCTTCGAACTCGACCACCTCGCCACCCGCATGCGGCGCAACGCCGAAAACCTGCTGGTCCTCGCCGGACAGAACCCGCCCCGGCCCACCGCGGCACCTGCCGACGGCCTGGAAGTCGTCCAGGCGGCCGTCGCCGAGGTCGAACAGTACCCGCGGGTACTGATCGCAGCCGTGGAACCGGTCCAGGTGCGCGGGCACGCCGTCGCCGACGTCGCCCACCTCCTGGCCGAACTCATCGAGAACGGGCTGACCTTCTCGCCACCGAACCAACCGGTCGAGGCGCACGGCTGGTACGACACCCAGGACGACACGTACTGCTTCGCCGTCGTCGACCACGGCGTCGGCATGTCCGAAGCCGACAAACAACGCGCCCACGCCCGGTTCTCCGACTCCGGCGAACAGGCCCTCCTCGCCGCGCCCACGCGGTTCCTCGGCCACCTCGTCGTCGGCCGGCTCGCCCACCGCCTCGGCGACGGCACCCACATCCACCTCTTCGACACCCCCGGCGGCGGCCTGTCCGCGCTCCTCGCCCTGCCCGGGCGCCTGCTCGCCCCCGCCAAGGCCCCCTCCGATCAGCCCCCGCCAGCCCGACCCGCTGTCTCCGCCCTGCTCAACGGCTTCAGAGCAGGAGTTGCCCGGGCCGAAGCCCGAACCACTGAAGGAGCCTCATCGTGACCACCGCCGTCCAGAGTTTCGGCTGGCTCATCTCGGAGTTCGTACGCACCACCGACGGCGTCACCGATACCGTCGCCGTCTCCTCCGACGGCCTGCTCATGGCCGCCTCCGACAACCTCGGCAAAGACCGCGCCGACCACCTCGCCGCCGTCGTCTCCGGCATCACCAGCCTCGCCCAGAACGCGGCGACGACCCACGGCTTCCGCGGCATGAAACTCGTCATGATCGAAATGCTCGGGGGCTTCCTCATGGTCGGCCGCATACGCGACGGAAGCTGCCTCGGCGTCCTGGCTTCCGAGGGGTGCGACGTCGGCTTGGTCGGCTACGAAATGGCCGTCCTCGCCGACCGCGCCGGGGAACTCCTCACACCCCGGCTGGTACGAGAACTCCACTCCGCACCCGTAGGCGCGGGATAGTCAGGGCGGCGTGCTCGGCTACGGCGCTCAGGAGCGACAACCCGGGCACCCCTCCGCGCACCGAGTACGCCTCCACCGACCTCGTACGTCCGTCGCGGGAACCGTTTTCGCGAGCGGGAAGTGGTCTGTCTGTCACGAGGCGGAATTGCCGGCCGCCCCCGCTCCACGTCACCTCCCGACCGGGCCAGGGCCTTCGCTGTGCCCCACCGAGAGCCGTCCCTGGCTGCGGCCGGACACCTTACCCCTCGGGGTGGTGCCCCGCCGGCCCCAGGTGCGGCCCTTGGCGCCACAGTGTCCTGGCCGTGGAACGCGGGATGCTCTGCGGGCGCCTCACCGACGTGCCGGTCAACGCCGACCCAGCCGAGGCACGAGCCGCCGCGGCGGCCATGGTGGTGGGACTCGCACACGACTTCCACGATGCTGAGTCGATGTGTGCTGGGACCCGCCGGAGGAACCCGGGTCCTCGACGGCCGGGTCATCGTTTCCGCGACCGCACCGAACGCCTGTGGTTGAACGACAAGTTGACCCACGTCACGTGAGTTTCAGTGCGAGGCCGGTCAGTGTCAGATCCAGGGCGCCACGAGGACGAAGGAGCGGCTGGCCCGGTGCGCGGCCGTGCTCTCGAACGAGTCGAGCCACAGCTGGAGGTTGTCCCGGTGGCGGAGGTAGCGGCCGGGGTAGTTGTACGACTCCAGGGAGACCGAACCGGCCGTGGAACCGGAACGGGGGCAGAAGGTGGCGTCCTTCTGGAAGAGCACGGATCCGTCGTCGGTGTCCAACCGGATGCGGAAGGCGTAGTGCCGCACATACCTGCCTGTGGAGTCCCTGAGTGAGTAGCAGCGGGGGTCGGCCAGGCCCGGAACGAAGGTGAAGGTGGCAGCTTGCCGGGTGGCCGCGGAGCTGGTGGCGCCGACCTGGCCCAGGATGCCGAGTCGGCCGGACTGGCTCACGTAGTCGCCGGGGTTGTCGACCGACCGCAGGGCATGCCGCCCCGAAACCCGCGCCTCAGCCGTCGTCGCCGGGGCTGATGTCGGTGTCGGCGTCGGCGTGGGCGTCGGCGTCGGCGTCCGTGAGGCGGACGTTCTCGGGAGCGGCGGCACGGGCGAGGCGGCGGGCGACAGTGGGGCCGCGACCGCGGCCCGCGGTGCCGGCTCGTGCGATCCCGTGACGGTGTACCAGGCCACTCCCGCAGCCGCGAGCGTGACGGCACCCGCGGCTGCCGTCACCGCGGGCTTGGCGGCCAGCTTGCCGATCGTCCGCGCCGTACGGCTTCCGCTCACCGTATGCGTGCCCGCGCCGACGGTCGCCCCGGCCGAGCCCGCCCCCAGCGCCCTGGCCAGTACCAGGCCGGCCAGGCCGACCGGCACCGGCACCAGCGCGAGGCCGGCCAGGAGCCCCTCCGCCGGTATCAGGTCGGACGAGTTCAACAGGCACTGCGGACAGTCGCGGACATGGCGTGCCAGCCGCTTGCGCCACAGCCCGGACGGCCGCCCGTCCCACGAGGCGAGCACGGCGGCCAGGTCCGGGCAGCGCGGCGAGGCCGTCACGGCTCGTACGACGGTGCGCGCCGTCTCCAGCCGTTCCTTGACCCGCTGGATGCGGACCGCGGCATGCTGCGGTGTGAGGCCGCAGGCCGCCGAGAGCTCGCCGCGGGTCAGTTCACCGGCGCTCTCCATCCACCACAGCGCGAGTACCTCGCGTTCCTCGTCCTCCAACCAGCGGGTCGCCTCCACCGCTTCACGCCGCTGGCCCGACAGCGCAAGCCGAAGAATCGCCAGGTCGGAGAAGTCGGCCTGCACGTCTGTTTCGTGAGCGTTCTCCTCCAGGGATTCCGCGGTGTGCCAGGTGCGCCGTCTGCGCCACCGGTCGCGGATCTGCCGCACGGTGATGGCGACGAGCCAGGACCGGAAGCGAGCCGGTTGCTCCAGTCCGGGCAACCCGTCCAGGACCCGCATCATCGTCTCCTGGACCACGTCGTCGACGTCGCTGTGCCCGTCCAGCGCCCGCCCGACGATGTTGTAGACCAACGGCAGACAGTCCCGTATCAGCTGTTCCGAGGCCTGCCGGTCCCCCGCCCGCGCCGCCATGACGACGGCGACGTCCGGCCGTTCTTGTGTGTCCTGCGAGCGCATCCCGCCCCACCTGTCCCGTCCGTCTTGCCGGTGCGTCGAGGGCGACAGTGTGTCAGGAGCGAATCCGGAGGGGTTGCGTGGGTCGCTTCTCAGGTGCCGCTCCACACCTTCGTCCGTTCCGTGTTTTCCGCGTTTTCCGTGATGCGTGACGCGCCGGTGCGGCTCCTGCGCGTACGACTCCTGCGTACAGCCCCATCCAAAGGACGAACGGGCCGCACAGCGCAGCGCTGTGCGACCGCCCGGGCCCGTGGCGGCCCCGGAATACCTCTACCCGGGCCTCGCCACCCAGGGTCCGAGGCGGCTCGCCCTGGCCGCGCGGCCCCGCCGGGTCCGGCGTGCGGCGCTGGAACGGCTCTTCGCCAACCCCTCCTTGCAAGCTCGTCCAGGTCACAGGGGTGGCACCCTCCCGCGGGCCTGGCGGGCCCGGACCCGCGTCAGCTCGGCTTCAGCACCACCGCCTGGCCGCCGGAGGGGGCCATGGCCACGCTGAGCACGGTCGCCGAGGTGACGGTCCGGGTGCTCACCACGACGGGGGTCTGGTAGGCGGAGGTGCCGGGCGTGCCGTCGGAGTAGACCGTCGCCGTCCAGTTGCCGCTGCCGAGGAAGGACAGCGGGAGCGACAGCGTCCGGGCCGACTCGTTGGTCATGGCGCCCAGGTACCAGGTGGTGCCCTTGCGGCGGGCGACCGCGATGTGCTGGCCGATCGCCCCGTCGAGCGTGCGGCTCTCGTCCCAGGTGGTGGGGATGGCGTCGAACCATGGCAGACCGGGCCAGTTGGCGGTGTTGGCGAACTTCGACGGCGAGTCGTACCAGTAGATGAAGTTCAGCGGCTGGTAGTAGACCGCCGCCATCGCCATCTGGTGGGCGTTCGTGGTCTGGTCGCGCGACTGGCCGTAACAGATGGTGTAGTCCATGGGCCCGCCGACGTTCCGGGCGAAGGGCAGCGTGACGTTGTGCGAGGCGGTCGGGAAGTGCTCGTTGCCCCGGACGCCCTCCATGCTGACCCAGTTCGGGTAGGTGCGCTCGTAGCCGAACGGGCGGACGTCGTCGTGCGTGTCCATCAGCAGGTTGTACTTGGCCGCCGTCTTCGCCCAGGCGGTGATCTGGTTCGTCATCGCCTGGGTGCCGTCGTTGATGAAGCCGAGTTTGACGCCCGCGAGACCCCAGCTCTTGTAGAGGCTGAACAAGCTGTCGGCGTCGGCCAGCGCCAAGGGGTTGACGTAGAGCAGCAGGCCGATGCCCTTGCCGGCGGCGTAGGAGAGGACGGCGGGCAGGTCGATCTCGGGGATGGACTTGGTGGCGTCGCTGGTGCCGCGCTCGGGGCCGTACCATCCGGAGTCGTACTCGATGAACTGCAGGCCGCGGGCGACGGCGAAGTCCACGCCCGCCATGCCGGCGGCGGTGGTGAGCTGGCAGCGGAAGACCTTGCCGGGCTTGATCCACGAGGTGTCTGCCAGCGCGCCCGCGGGGGCGAGGTTGAGCACCAGCTCGGCGTTGTCGACCAGTTCGGCGTGCGTGGAGCCGGTCACCACCGCGCGCCAGGGGGTGGCGAACGGAGTGGTCACCGTGGAGGTCGTCTGGACCGTCCCGCTCCCGCGGGCTGTGTGCTCCATCAGGTAGGCGGCCAGCGTGTTCGGCTGGCCGGACACCGAACTCAGCATCATTCGGGGGAAGTTGACCCGGGACGACTCGCAGATGCAGGCGATCAGCCCACCGCTCGCGTACGTGGCGGTCAGCGGCAGGTCGGTCAGCGGGCCGGTGTCGGTGCCGGAGGTCCCCGTGGACGGGATCGAGCCCGGGGCTACGGGGTTGTAGGAGTCCTCGTCCCGGGCGCTGTAGACGAGCGTGCTGTCGGGGAAGACGAACGTGGTCAGCTCGTCGGCGATGGCGGCGCTGCCCTTGTCGAGCAGTGCGTACCGGAAGGCGACACCGCTCGGGTAGGCGCGAATCTGGACGCTGAAGTTGATCCCGGTGTGGGTGTCCCGGAGGTTCCAGCGCATCTCCTGGTACCGGTCGCGGACGGTCGCGTTGCGGCCGTAGACCGGGCTCCAGGTGGTGTTGGTGGTCCAGTGCTGGTAGTTGGTGATGACCGTGCCGCTGCGGCCGAGCAGCGTCCCGTCGCCCAGCTTCAGGCCGAGGGCCGAGGTGCTGACGACGCTCGCGCCCCTGCGCTTGGCCGACCAGCTCAGAACGCCGCCGGTCAGGGACATCGTGATCGTGGTGCTGCCGTCGGGTGCCGTCGCGGTGACCGAGGCGTCCGCCGCCGCAGCCGTACCCGTTGCACCGATGCCGGCCGCGGCCGTACCGACGGCGACCGCTGCGCCCTTGAGCAGTCCTCGGCGGGAAACAGAACGCGCTGGAATCTGCATGACTGTGCGCCTCTCCGTTGAGTGACCGGCGTCGGTGGACTGGGAGACCTACTCAACACAACCGAACAGTAACCAACGATTTCCCACCGACATCGGGCAGTTCTACGGCAGTACCCCTGGTAGGTCAACGGTGCGGACAACACCATTACTGGGCGTCAGGTCCCCGTCATACGGGACCAACTGTGCGCTGACCTGCACGCCGAGGCAAAGTCACGCAGGTCGCAGCACTCACCGCGCCGCCCGGCGAACTCCCTCATCACCAAACGAAATCGATCGCGTCTCTTGACACTCACCCGAACAGGCAGCTCTCATTTCCCACTGAACATCGCAGCCGCTCCCCCACCTTGGCCGTGTTTGCCGCCCTCCGCGGCCCCAACTCCCCCGTACAGCGCGCCGCCAGGCACCTTCGCCCTGCGGACGACGTCATGTCAGGACCTCGAAGGAGAGGCAGAACATGCCGAATCGAGCACGCCACCACAGCCCCTCACGCAGCCGGTGGCGGGCAGTCGCCGCCGCGTTCCTCACACTGCTCGGAAGTCTCACGGCACTGCTGCTGCCCGCCGCACCCGCCAGCGCGGCCTCCGTCCCGTTCACCCTGGGAGCCACCAGGACCGACCAGAACGGCAACACACTCCAGCTGCACGGCATGGGCATCATCAAGGCGGGCAACACCTGGTACGGCTTCGGCGAGGACAAGACCGGCGAGACCTCGGCCGACACGTCCTTCCAGGACATCCCCTGCTACACCTCCACCGACCTCGCCAACTGGAAGTACCAGGGAGTGGCCCTGGCCAAACAGGCCACCGGCGACCTGGGCCCGAGCCGGATCGTGGAGCGGCCGAAGGTCATCTACAACGCGTCGACCAGCACGTACGTGATGTACATGCACATCGACAGCATGAACTACTCCGACGCGAGGGTCGGGGTGGCGACCAGCAGCACCCCTTGCGGGCCCTACAGCTACCGGGGCAGCTTCCGCCCGATGGGCAACCTGAGCCGTGACATCGGCCTCTTCCAGGACACGGACGGCACCGGCTACCTGCTGAGTGAGGACCGCAACAACGGTCTGCACATCTACCGGCTCTCCGCCGACTACCTCTCCGTGGACAGCGGTGTGGCCGTGCTGGGCAGCGGCGGCTCGGCCAACAGCTTCGAGTCGCCCGCCATGGTGAAGGTCAACGGCGTCTACTACCTGCTCGCCTCTCACCTGACCGGCTGGAGCCTCAACGACAACGTCTACACCACCGCGACGTCGTTGAGCGGCTCGTGGGCGCCGATGCGCAACTTCGCGGCACCGGGCACCCACACGTACGGCAGCCAGACGGCGAACATCATCACCGTGCAGGGCAGCTCGGGCAGCACCTACATCTACGCCGGCGACCGGTGGAACACCAACGACCTCGGCAACTCGCAGCTGATCTGGCTGCCGATGACCATCCGCGGCACCGTGGTCAACGTCGGCCAGTACCCGAGCTGGTCGCTCGACACCGCCGCCGGCACCTGGACGCCCAACTCCGGTGTGCCCACCAATGCGGTGCACACGCTGACCAACGCGGGCAGTTCGATGCCGATGGACGTCTCGAGCGGCTCGACGGCCAACGGGGCCAAGGTCATCCAGTGGCAGTCCAACGGCGGCGACAACCAGAAGTGGACGCTGAACCGGGTGGCGGACAACGTCTACACGCTGGTCAGCGTCAAGAGCGGTCTGTGCCTGGACGTCCCGAGCAAGTCGACCGCGGAGAACGTGCAGCTGCAGCAGTGGACCTGCAACGGCGGCGCCAACCAGCAATTCGCCGCCGACCTCGTCGGTAGCCTCACCGGCACCAAGTTCACGCTCGTCAACGTGGGCAGCGGATTGAGCATCGGTGTGGACTCCTCCTCCACCACCGCGGGTGCCGCCGTCGTCCAGCTGACCGGAACCGGCGCCACCAGCCAGCAGTGGACGCTGTCCTGACCGTCCGGAGGTGGTCCGTCTGCAGCCGTCGCAGGCCGGCCTCGCCCGCGCGCCGGACGTGCCAGGCGGACAATCAGCGGCGGTTCCGGCCCAGTGCCATCGGCTGGTACACCTTCGGGACAACGGCGATGTGAGCGTAACCGAGGTGCCCCCGGCGGCTGTTGGACTTGTGTGACGAAAGCCGAAGAGCACGCCGGGGACACCATGCTCCTGCGACTGGTCGCGCTCCGCGGCCGAGGCGGGGTGCAAAGGGCCGCCATGCCTGGTGGCCCTTTGCACCACGGCGCCCGTCCAGTTTTTTGTTATCGGCTTTTTGTTATAGGCGTCGCCCCTGCCCGTCTCCTGAGCATGGACGTGACACGACAGATCAGCCGCCGCGCCATGCTCAAGGCCACGGGTGCCGCAGCCGGAACCGTCGGCCTCGCCTCCGTCGCCACCCCCTCGGTGGCCGCGGGCGGGGTCTTCGCACACCCGGGCCTCCTCCACACCGGCGCCGGCCTCGCTCGCATGGCCGCCAAGGTGAAGGCATAGAAGGTGCGGTCGCGGAGCATGGCGAAGACAGCCCGTCGGGTGAGCCCGAGCCACTCGCGCAGAGACGGCCCGACAAGTGCGTGCATTCGGCGCCTGTCCGCGCCGGATGCACGCACTTGTCGGCCCTCTGTCAGGAGGGGATGATCTGCCACTGCTCCTCAGGCGCGCGGTTGTAGGTGAACTGGTTGATGTTGGCTCCGTCCGCGGTCGAACCTCCCTCGACGTTGAGCGAAAGTCCGCTCAGCCGGTTGGTGAGGTGGTAGTAGCCGTCGCCGGTCGGTGTGATCGCCCAGTGCTGCTGGGGAACGTTGTGGTCTCCGTAGAGGGAGACGTTCCCGCCGTCCGCCCGCGAGAGTCCGGCCACCTCCATCAGCTTGCCGCTGTTGACGTTCTTGATCTCGTAGTAGCCGTCTCCTGTGGAACTGAAGGTCCACTTCTGCGCGGTGTTGTTCAGCCAGGGCCACAGCTGGATGTTCGTTCCGTCGGCGGTGCCGAAGTTGAAGACGTCGGCGACCTTGCCGCTCTTGCGGTTGACGATGCGGTAGACCGTGCCGTCGCCCGGCAGCACGGAGGAGACGAGCACGGGCTTGGCTGTGCGGCCGCCGATCCTGACGGCGCCCATGTTCGCGTAGCCGCCCGTGCCGGCGTTGGCCTGGACGCGGACGTACCCCGCGTTCCTGGCCGGCCATTCGGCCACCTTGGTGGCGCGGTCACCGGCCCAGGTACCGCTGGTGGCGAGAGTGAAGTTGGTGCCGTCGGTGCTGGTGGAAATGGTGTACGAGGTGATGTCGCCGTCGGAGGTGTCGTTGCGGTTCCACTGCTTGGGGAGGTATTCCAGGATGGATATGTTGCTCCAGACACCGCCCAGGTCGATGGTGATCGAGTGCGGCAGCGTCAGGTTCCAGGTCGACCAGCAGGTCTCAAAGTCCTTGTCGCTGAGTCCGTCGATGGCCCGCATGGGGCCCTCACCGGTGTGGAAGCCGGTTGCATAGGCACTGACCGGAGTCACGGGGTGTTCGGCGCGGAGCATTTGGGCGGGCAATGGCGGGCGGGAGGTGTCCGGGCTCCAGGCGGCGCCGACCTCGGCGAGCCGGTTGACGATGTTGGTGTCCAGCACGCCGTTGCGGTTGGGCGGGCAGTTGAGGATGAACGAGGTGTACTTCGGCTCCAGATCCGCCAGGTGCGACAGGATCGCCGCCTTGCTCAACGGGTCGGTGGTCGGCGTGGCCGGATGCCAGAACCACCCGTTGCTGATCGTCTGCCCCTGCAGGGCCGCATGGGTGTTACCCGCCGGCGCCGTGACGCCCAACGGCTCTTCGAAGTAGATCGCGTCGCCGAGGAAGGGCACCGACAGACCGCCATGGTCGATCATGATGATGTCCGGCTGGAGCGACTTCACGTGCTCCCGGATGCGCTGGTACGAGACCGCCTGCTGGCCCATCTGCCAGGCGTAGCCGTCGGTGACGAACATGTCGATGGTGCCGTAGTTCGTCAGCAGTTCGGTGATCTGGTTCAGGATGAAGGTCAGGTCACCGGGCTGGATCTCCTGGTCGGCGGGTACGCCGTGGCGGCTGTCGTAGGCCTGCACGTTGTAGGTGCGGTCCCAGATCGAGTAGTACAGACCCACCCTCAGGCCCTTGGCGCGGAAGGCGTCTACGTACTGCTGCACGACATCGTGCTTGTACGAGCTGTTGGCCACGTTCTGTGTGCCGTAGGCGCTGGGCCACAGGGCGAAGCCGTCGTGGTGCTTGGTGGTGAGCACCCCGTAGCTCATCTTCGCCGCCGCGGCCGCCGCGGCCCACTGCGCGCAGTCCACCGCGGTGGGGGCGAACAGAGTCGGGCTCTGGTTCGGTGCCGCCCACTCCTGGTTCGTGAAGGTCCCCAGGTTGAAGTGGTTGAACATGCCGAACCGCATGTTGACCAGGTTGCTGAGGTTGGTCTGGAAGTCCGCGGCGTCTGCCTGGGTGAGCAGGCGGGAGAAGCCGGGAACCACGGGCAGTGCGCTCGCGGCCGCAGCGGCGCCCGCGGCGCCCAACAGCGTACGACGGGACAGTCTTCTTCCTGACGACATGGGTGTACTCCCGGTTTCGGGTGACTCTGATGTGTCGGGGGGTGAGGCGTGGGGGCGGCAGTCCGAGGGCCTACGGTCCCAAGTGCCTCAGGCGCAGCCCTCCCTCTGGGCTTCAGGCGCCGAACGTTACGCATGAAGGTCGATGACGTAACTGCTCTGTGTCAACAGGTACGCGGATGAAAGCGTTCACAGGAGTCGCAAAAGAGAAGGATTCGTCCCTCTAACCACCCATTCCTTCTGCTTCAGACATGCCATGTTTGAGAGAGAACCGGAGCGCGACCCTCCGAAGCGGGGCGCAGATTCAGGTACGGCACATGCCGCCACGGAGGCGTCATCCGCGTCGTCGCCTGTGGCGACGACGGCTCGGTCAGCACCGGCGGGCAGACCCTTGCAGGTCGCCGGAGCCACCCAAGCGCTGCCGCGCGAGCCCGGCCGGGACGAGACGTCCGACCGGTAGACGCAGCCCCGCGAACGGCCCTCGCCGACCGCCGCTACCGCCACGTGAACGTCAAGTGCGGCCTGCGCACCGGCATGCCCGCCGACCGGGAATGTCAGCCCGTCGGATCCCACGGCTCACGACGACCCGGCTCAGGCAGCGCAGAAACACCCAAAGGGTACGGACGCAAGGGCCGGCGCATCACAGATGGGCATCATTGATGGGATGGATTGATCCATTTGGAGCTTCCTGGCGAGCGTCACTGGATCACTAACTCGCCGTATCCAGGTCGCTTTCCACGCCCCCTAGACAGCGCCCCCTCTTGGCATCTATAAACATCCCATCTATCCATGAGAGACACGCAGCAGTAGCACCGGCGAAACAATCCCCCGCTTCGGGACCAGCGCGAGGAAGTACCGATGAGACTCAGAACTGCCTTCTACACCACCGCCTCCGCCCTGTCCGCACTGGCGCTGCTCAGCGCCTGCAGCAGCGGCTCCACCACGTCGGCGTCGGGTGACACGCCGCTGGTCGGTGTCGACTACCCGCGCTCCGACACCGACTTCTGGAACTCCTACATCAAGTACACGCCGCAGTACGCCAAGAAGCTCGGCCTCTCGCTGAAGACCACCAACTCGCAGAACGACGTCGCCAAGCTCACCGCCAACGCGCAGACGTTCATCAGCCAGGGCGTCAAGGGCCTCGCGATGGCCCCGCAGGACACCGCCGCCATCGCGCCGACGCTGGCGCAGTTGGAGGCGAAGAAGATCCCGGTCGTCACCGTGGACACGCGCCCCGACAGCGGCAAGGTGTTCATGGTGGTGCGCGCCGACAACCGCGCCTACGGCGAGAAGGCGTGCCAGTTCCTGGGCACCAAGCTCGCCGGCAAGGGCAAGGTCGTGATGCTGGAGGGCGGTCTGGACTCCATCAACGGCCGTGACCGCACGGAGGCGTTCAACGCCTGCATGAAGAAGAGCTACCCCGGCATCAAGGTGTTCGGAGAGGCCACCAACTGGGACGGTGCCGTCGCCGCGCAGAAGCTGCAGACCGACCTGACCGCCCACCCGGACATCAAGGGCGTCTACATGCAGTCCAGCTTCGGACTGTCCGGCACGCTCCAGGTCCTCAAGCAGAAGGGCCTGTTGGTCGACCCGAAGGACAAGAAGCACGTCTTCGTCGTCTCCAACGACGGCATCCCCGAGGAGCTGAAGTCCATCGCCGCCGGGAAGATCGACGCCACCGTCTCCCAGCCGGCCGACCTCTACGCCAAGTACGCCCTGTACTACCTCAAGGCCGCGATCGACGGGAAGACGTTCAAGGCCGGCAAGACCGACCACGACAGCACCATCATCCAGGTCCGTCCCGGCCTGCTGGAGGACCAGCTCTCCGCGCCGCTGGTCACCGCCGACGGCGCCACCTACGGCGGCGTGCCCAGCGTCAAGAGCGACGACAAGTCACTGTGGGGCAACAACCTCGGCTGATCCCTCATCAGGAATGCAACGGCTCACGAGAACAAGGCGGTTGAGATGAGCGACGGGGAGCGAGCAGTCACCCCCGCACCCGCCCCGGCCGGCGACGGACGGGTCCCTGCGGAACCGCCCGTCGTCGAGGCGAGGGGCGTAGTCAAACGATTCGGTCCGACGGTGGCCCTGAACGGCGCCCGGATCACCATCAGGCCCGGCGAGACCCACGCTCTCGTCGGCCGCAACGGAGCCGGCAAGTCGACCCTGGTGTCGGTCCTCACCGGCCTTCAGGCCCCCGACGAGGGCACGGTGACCTTCGGCGGCGAGCCGGCCCCCCGGCTCAGCGACCGGGACGCCTGGCGCAGACGCGTGGCCTGCGTCTACCAGAAGTCCACGATCATCCCCACACTGACCGTCGCAGAGAACCTCTTCCTGCACCGGCACGACCACGGCCGCAGCCGGCTCATCAGCTGGCAGGCCACCCGTCGCCGCGCCCAGGAGCTGCTGGCGACCTGGTCGGTGGACGTCGACCCGCACACCTCCGCGGGCGAACTGAGCGTCGAGCAGAAGCAGTTCGTCGAGATCGCCCGCGCGCTGTCCTTCGGGGCGCGGTTCATCATCCTCGACGAGCCGACCGCCCAGCTCGACGGGGCGGCCATCAACCGCCTCTTCGACCGCATCCGCGACCTGCAACGCCAGGGCGTGACCTTCCTGTTCATCAGTCACCATCTCCAGGAGGTCTACGAGATCTGCGACATGGTGACGGTCTTCCGCGACGCCCGGCACATCGTCACGGCGCCGGTCGCCGACCTCCCGCGCACCGAGCTGGTCGCCGCGATGACCGGCGAGGCGGCGCTGGACCGGCTGCAGGTGCGGTCGAGCACCCTCGACCGTGCCGCCACGCCCGCGCTGTCCGTGCAGTCGCTGGGCAGTGACGGTACTTACGACGACGTCAGCTTCCAGGTCGGCGCCGGCGAGATCGTCGGCCTCGCGGGCGCCGCCGGCAGCGGGCGCACCGAGGTCGCCGAGACCGTCGTAGGGCTGCGGTCGGCCGCTGCGGGCGGCGTGGAGATCGCCGGGAACCGGCCCCGGCCGGGCAGCGTGCCCGCCGCGCTCGCGGCCGGCGCAGGGTTCGTCCCGCAGGACCGGCACCACCAGGGCTTCGTCCCCGGCATGTCGATCGCGGACAACTCCACGCTGTCCGTACCTCACCGGCTCGGCAAGAACGGCTTCCTCAGCCGTGACCGACGGGACCGGCTCGCCGACGTCATGATCGAGAACCTGGCGATCAAGACGCCGGGACCCGAGCTGCCCGTCTCCGCGCTCTCGGGCGGCAATCAGCAGAAGGTCGTCATGGCCCGCGCCCTGGCCGACGACCCGCGTCTGCTGGTGCTGATCAACCCGACCGCGGGCGTGGACGTGCGCTCCAAGGAGTTCCTCCTCGGCAAGGTGGAGGAGACCGCAGCGTCCGGCACCGGAGTGCTCATCGCCTCCGACGAGCTCGACGACCTGCGCATGTGCGACCGGGTCCTGGTGATGTTCCAGGGCCGTGTGACCTCAGAGATCGCCCGCGGCTGGCACGACCACGACCTCGTGGCCGCGATGGAAGGAGTGGACCTCAATGCCTGAAACCGTCCTCGCGGACACCGCCGCCAAGGCCGTGGAGCCCAAGCCCCGGCGCACGGCGCTGTTCGGCGGCCGGATACCGCTGGCGCGGCTGCGCGACCTCGCACTCGTGCCCGCGATCGTGGTCATCGCGGTTGTCGGCCAGATCGTCAACCCGGTCTTCCTGCAGGCCGACAACCTCATGAACGTCCTGCAGACGATGTCCGAGATCGCGCTGCTCGTCCTCGCCCAGACGATGATTTTGATCGTCAAGAAGATGGACCTCTCCCTGGAGTCGACCATGGGCCTCGCGCCCGGCGTCGCGGCCTGGCTGACCATCGGCAGTGCGGGACACGGACTCGGGCTCCTCCCCGGCGCCTGGGCGATCCCGATCACCCTCGCCGTGGGCGTGCTGATCGGCGTGATCAACTCCCTGCTGATCATCCGCTTCGGCCTCAACGGCTTCATCGTCACGCTCGGCATGCTGATCGTCCTGCGCGGTGTCCTGACGGGCATCTCCGGCGGCCAGACCTTCTTCCAACTGCCGGCGTCCATGCTCTACCTGGGCACGACACAGTGGTTCGGGATGCCCGCCTCCATCTGGGTCTGCCTGGCACTGTTCGCCATCGCCATCGTGGTGCTCGGCTGGACCAGCTTCGGCCGCTCGCTGTACGCCATCGGCGGCAACGTCGACGCCGCGAAGGCGGCCGGTATCCGCACGGACCGGGTGTTGTGGATCGTCCTGGTCGCCGGCAGTGTGCTCGCGGCCCTCGCCGGACTGCTGCTGTCCGGGCGGCTGGCCTCGGTGGCCTCGGCCCAGGGCAACGGCTACATCTTCACCGTCTTCGCCGCCGCCGTCATCGGCGGGATCAGCCTCAACGGCGGCAAGGGCACCATGTTCGGCGCGTTCTGCGGCATCCTCCTGCTCTTCATGATCCAGAACGTGCTCACCCTCGCGGGCGTCCCCGCGCAGTGGATCGGCGCCCTCAACGGCCTGATCATCCTGGTCGCCCTCGCCATCTCCCGCATCACCGGCGGCAAGGTCCAGGAGTGAGCCGGGCGGCCGTCGCCGGCCGCCCGATCTCCGCCTCGTTCACGTCTCGTCGCAAGGGGACCGATTCCCCCTTGCCCCTCACAGGAGTTGCCGCCATGTCCTCCACCGTGCCCCCATCCGCCCGCATCACCGCTCTGGACGTCCTGGACGTGCGCTTCCCGACGTCCGAGCACCTGGACGGGTCGGACGCGATGAACCCCGAACCCGACTACTCCGCCGCCTACGTCGTCCTGCGCACCGACGCCGGCGACGGCCTGGAGGGCCACGCGCTGGCGTTCACCACCGGCCGCGGCAACGACGTCCAGGCCGCCGCCATCGCGGCCCTCGCCCCGCATGTGGTGGGCCTGTCGGTCGAGGAAGTCTGCGGCGACCTGGGTACGTTCTCGCGCACCCTCGTCCACGATCCCCAACTTCGCTGGCTCGGCCCGGAGAAGGGCGCCATCCACATGGCCACCGGCGCGGTCGTCAACGCCGCCTGGGACCTGGCCGCCAAGCGGGCCGGCAAGCCGGTGTGGCGCTTCCTCGGCGAGATGTCGCCCGAGGACCTGGTCGCCCAGGTCGACTTCCGCTGGCTGTCCGACGCGATCACGCCCGAAGAGGCGCTGGAGATCCTGCACCGCGCCGAACCGGGCCGCCAGGAGCGCATCGCCCGGATGCTGGAGCGCGGCTACCCCGCCTACACCACCACCCCCGGCTGGCTGGGCTACTCCGACGAGAAGCTGGCCCGCCTGGCCCGCGAGGCCGTCGCGGACGGCTTCACCCAGATCAAGCTGAAGGTCGGCGCCTCGCTGGAGGACGACGTACGGCGTATGCGCACGGCGCGTGAGGCGGTCGGCGCCGACATCCGCATCGCGGTGGACGCCAACCAGAGGTGGGACGTGCAGCCCGCCATCGACTGGATGCGCGAACTGGCCCCCTACGACCCGTACTGGATCGAGGAGCCCACCTCACCCGACGACATCCTCGGCCACGCCGCCATCCGCAAGGCCGTCAGCCCCATCAAGGTCGCCACCGGCGAGCACATCGCCAACCGGGTCGTCTTCAAGCAGCTCCTCCAGGCCGGCGCCGTGGACATCGTGCAGATCGACTCCGCACGGGTCGGCGGTGTCAACGAGAACATCGCCATCCTGCTGCTCGCCGCGAAGTTCGGCGTGCCGGTCTGCCCGCACGCCGGCGGCGTCGGCCTGTGCGAGATGGTCCAGCACCTGTCGATGTTCGACTACGTCGCCGTCTCCGGCACCACCGAGGACCGCGTCATCGAGTACGTCGACCACCTGCACGAACACTTCGTCGACCCCGTCCGCATCGCCGACGGCCACTACCTCGCGCCGACCCTGCCCGGGCTGAGCGCACAGATGCACCAGGACTCGCTCAAGGAGTACACCTACCCCGACGGTCCGGTCTGGACGGTCCGTGTCTGACTCCCAGATCCTCGTAGACGCCCACCACCACGTGTGGGACCTGGACATCCGGCCGCAGTCCTGGCTGGACGAGCCCGGTCATGAGCTCCTCCGCCGTAGCTTCGGCACCGACGACCTGCGCGCGGCCGCGACCGCGACCGTGGCAGGTCGCCGGCTGGAGCGCACGGTGCTCGTCCAGTGCGTGGCGTCGGTCGATGAGACGCGCGAGTTCCTCGCCTTCGCCGACCGTGACCCGCTCGTCGGCGCGGTCGTCGGCTGGGCGGATCTCACGTCCCCGGCTGTCGGCGACGTACTCGACGCACTGTGCGCCGGACCGGGCGGTACCTATTTGCGGGCCGTACGTCATCTGGTCCAGGGGGAGTCCGATGCCGCCTGGCTGCAACAGCCTTCTGTGGAACGAGGATTGCGGGCGGTGAGCGAACGGGGCCTTGGGTACGACCTGCTCGTCCGCAGCCACCAGTTCCCCCAGGCGATCCGTCTGGCCGAACGCCTCCCGGGCCTTCGCCTGGTCCTCGACCACGCCGGAAAACCACCCATCGCCCGGCGGGACCTGGAGGACTGGGAGCGGGACGTGCGGCGGCTGGCCGCGCATCCCCAGGTGCGGTGCAAAGTGTCGGGCCTGATCACCGAGGCCGACCACAAGAAGTGGACCGTCGACGACATCCGCCCAGTGTGGGACGTCCTGTTCTCCGCCTTCGGCCCCGACCGCCTGATGTTCGGCTCCGACTGGCCGGTCTGCGTCCTCGCCGGCGGCTGGAACCGCTGGGCCGCCACCGTCGAGGAACTCCTGGACGGCTGCTCCGACACCGAGACCGAAGCGGTCCTCGCCGGCACCGCCACCGCTTTCTACCGCCTCGACCCCCTTCGAAGGAAGGAGGACAACCCATGCTGCTGACCGAACTCCTGCACCCGGGCATCCTCGAATCCCTGGCCGGCGCCGGCCACGGCGCCCGCGTCCTGCTCGCCGACGGCCACTACCCCGCGAGCACCGCCACCGGGGAGCGCGCCAAAACCGTCCACCTCAACCTGGCCCCCGGCCTGCTCGACGTCACCACCGTGCTCGACGTCCTGCTGCGCGCCCTGCCCGTCGAGGCGGCCCACGTGATGGTCCCGCCCGAGGGCGAACCGGAGCCGCCCGCCATCGCCGAGTACCGCTCGAAGCTGGCGCCCGTCCCGGTCGACACGCTCGGGCGGTTCGAGTTCTACGACGCCGCCCGCTCGCCCGACCTGGCACTGGCGATCGTCACCGCCGACACCCGCACCTACGCCAACCTGCTGCTCACCATCGGCGTCCGCGCTGAAGGGACCCTGAGAACACGATGACACTCGCAGTCCGCTACCTCTCCGCCCGCACTCTGGACACCGCGCCCGCCGAGAACCCGTCCCCCGGCCCCGGCGAGGTGGAGATCGCCCCCGCCTACGTCGGTATCTGCGGCACCGATCTGCACATCTTCCACGGCGACATGGATGCCCGGGTTGCCGCGCCCGCGGTCCTCGGGCACGAGATGTCCGGCCGGATCGTGCGGGTCGGTGCCGGGGTGGAGGGCTGGCGGCCCGGTGACACGGTCACGGTGATGCCGCTGCGCTGGGACGACTCCTGCCCGGCCTGCCGGGCCGGCCACCAGCACATCTGCCAGCACCTGGACTTCATCGGCATCGACTCCCCCGGCGCGATGCAGCAGCGCTGGACCGTACCCGCCGCCACCCTGATCCGGCTGCCGGAGTCGCTTGCCCTGGACCGGGCCGCGCTCGTCGAGCCGACCGCGGTTGCCGTGCACGATGTGGGCCGGGCCCAGGTCACCGAGGGCGAGAAGGCCGTCGTCGTCGGCGGCGGCCCCGTCGGCATCCTCATCTCCCTGGTCGCCCGGGCCGCCGGGGCCGACGTCCGGGTGGTCGAGCTGAGCCCTCACCGGCGGCGGCTGGCCGAGGAGCTGGGACTGACGGCATGGGATCCGGCCCACGCGGATGTGCCGGCGCTGGTCGGTGAGTGGACCTCCGGTGCGGGCGCGGACGTCGCCTTCGAGGTCTCCGGCGCGCAAGGCGGCGTGGACACGGCCGTGGACGTCCTCGGCGTGCGCGGCCGGCTGTGCCTGGTCGCCATCCACGCCCGCCCCCGCGAGGTGAACCTGCACCGCTTCTTCTGGCGTGAACTCACCCTGGTGGGTGCCCGGTTGTACGACCGCTCCGACTTCGAGCACGCGGTGACCCTGGTCGCCGACGGCATCATCCCGGCCCAGCGGCTGATCAGCAAGGTCGTACCGCTCACCCAGGCACCCGCCGCGTTCGAGGCCCTGGAAGGCGGCGGCGACGTAATGAAGATCCTCGTGGACTGCACCGACGACAGCCAAGGAGCCGCCCAGTGAACGCCTTCGACCTCACCGGCAAACTCGCCGTCGTCACCGGCGCCCGGCGCGGCATCGGCCGCGCCATGGCCCGCGCCCTGGCCGCAGCCGGCGCGGACATCATCGGCGTCAGCGCCCAGCTGGAGGAGTCCGGCAGCGACGTGGAAAAGGACATCCTCGCCACGGGACGTTCCTTCGAAGCCATCCGCACCGACTTCGCCGACCCCGAAGCCGTTCACGCTCTCGGCGCGAACCTCGCCCGGCGAAACCGCCCCGTGGACATCCTGGTCAACAACGCAGGCACCATCCGCCGCGCCCCGGCCACCCAACACACCGACGCCGACTGGGACCTGGTACTCCAGGTCAACCTCAGCGCCCAGTTCACGCTCACCCGGGCGGTCGGCGCAGCGATGGTGACCCGCGGCCACGGGAAGATCATCTTCACCGCATCGCTGCTCAGCCTCCAGGGCGGCGTCACCGTCCCCGGCTACACCGCCGCGAAACACGGCATCGCCGGACTCACCAAAGCCCTGGCCAACGAATGGGCCCCACACGGCGTCAACGTCAACGCCATCGCCCCCGGCTACATCGCCACCGACAACACCCAAGCCCTCCAGGACGACCCCGCGCGCAGCAAGGCCATCCTCGACCGGATCCCCGCCGGACGATGGGGCACCGCGGACGACCTCGCCGGCGCCACCGTATTCCTCGCCTCGGACGCCGCCACCTACCTCCACGGCGTAACCCTGCCCGTCGACGGCGGCTGGCTCGGCCGATGACCGACAACGACCTGGCCACCGTACTGACCGGCACCCACCTCATGCCGGTGCTGACCGTGCCCCAACCCGCCACGGCCGGCCCGCTGGCCGAAGCGCTCGCGGCGGGCGGCGCTCGGTGCGCCGAGGTCACCTTCCGCACCCCGGACGCCGAACAGGTCCTCAAGACGATGGCCGCCCACGGCGGCCTCACCGTCGGCGCCGGCACGGTCCTCACCGCCGGGCAGGCAGAGCGGGCCGTGGCCGCCGGGGCCCGCTTCGTCGTCTCCCCCGGCTTCGACGAGGACGTCATCGCCAAGTGCCGCGAGCTGGGCGTGCCCGTAGTGCCCGGCATCGCCACCGCCACCGAGCTGATGCGCGCCCTCAAGGCAGGCCTGGACACCGTCAAGCTCTTCCCGGCCGAACCGCTCGGCGGCATCCCGATGCTGCGTGCCCTCGCCGCGCCCTTCCCCCAGGCACGGTTCGTGCCGACCGGCGGCATCGATGCCCCGCGCCTGCCGGCCTACCTCGCCGAACCGGCTGTCCTCGCCGTCGGCGGCAGCTGGATGGCCACCGCAGCCCATCTGCAGCGCGGCGAGTACGACGAGATCCGCCAGCTGACCGCCGCGGCCGTGAACGGGAGCGTGACATGACCGACGTGGTGGCCCTCGGCGAGGTGATGCTGCGCTTCGACCCGGGCGAGGGACGCATCCGCACCGCCCGCACCTTCCAGGTCTGGGAGGGCGGCGGCGAGTACAACGTCGTACGCGGGCTGCGCCGCTGCTTCGGCCTGCGCACCGGCGTCGTCACCGCCCTGGCAGACAACCAGGTGGGCCGGCTCGTCGAGGACCTCATCCTGCAGGGCGGCGTCGACACCTCGCTGATCCGCTGGACACCCGACGACGGCATCGGCCGCACCTGCCGTAACGGCCTCAACTTCGTCGAACGCGGCTACGGCATCCGCGGCGCACTGGGCGTCAGCGACCGCGCGGGCACGGCCGTCTCGCAGCTGCGCAAGGGGGACGTCGACTGGGACACGGTCTTCGCAGCAGGAGTGCGCTGGTTCCACACCGGCGGCATCTTCGCCGGCCTGTCCGACACCACCGTCGATGTCGCGGACGAAGCCATGGCCGCCGCGCGGCGGCACGGCGTGACCGTCTCCTACGACCCCAACTACCGACCGAGCCTGTGGGCCGGCCGGGGCGGCGCCGACGCCGCACGCGAGGCCGACCTGCGCCTCGCACGCCACGCCGACGTCATCGTGGGCGCCCTGGGCCTGGCCGGACCCTGCCCAGGGGCGCTGCGGGTCGAGGCGGACGAGGTGGAGGACGCCCTCGCCAAGGTGGCCGGGCTCCTGCCCCGAGCCGAGGTGCTCGCGACGACCCTGCGGGAGGTGCCCTCCGCCGGGGTCAACGACTGGTCCTCGGCCGCCTGGTCAGCCCGTGCCGGGTTCGTCCGCGGCCCCCTGATGCCCGGCTTGCAGGTCCTGGACCGCATCGGCTCCGGCGACGGCTTCGCCGCCGGCCTGATCTACGGACTGCTGACCACCGACGGTGAAGAGGACGGATCAGCGGGCGGTGCCAGACCCGTGGCGAACCTCGACGCCGCCGCACTGGGCCGCGCCCTGGCCTACGGGACCGCGCACGGCGCTCTCACCATGACCACCCCCGGCGACGTGTCCATGGCCTCACTCGCCGAGGTGGAGACGCTCATGGCAGGCGGCTCGGCCGCCGTCAGAAGGTGACAGGCCCGACCCGGCGCGGTCATGCCGCACCCGCTTCTCAGGGAGAACAGTTGACACATCGGAAGATGGGACGCCGGAAGGTCGGCAGCACCCCTGTCGAGCTCACCGAACTCGGCTTCGGGGCCTCCACCATCGGCAACCTCTACCGGGTCACCCCGGCCGCGGACGCGGCAGCCGCCGTCGACGCGGCCTGGGAGGCCGGCCTGCGGTATTTCGACACCGCACCGCACTACGGTCTCGGCCTCTCCGAACGCCGCCTGGGCGCCGCACTACGAGACCGCCCGCGCGACGAGTACGTCGTGTCCTCCAAGGTGGGCAGGCTGCTGGTGCGCAACGAGGCGCCCCGCGGCATCGACAGCGAGGGCTTCGTCGTACGCGACGACCTGCGCCGCCAGTGGGACTTCAGCCGCGACGGCGTGCTCCGCTCCATCGAGGACACCCTGCAGCGCACCGGCCTGGACCGACTCGACATCGTCTACCTGCACGACCCGGACGACCACTGGCGGCAGGCCGCCGACGAGGCCATGCCCGCGCTCGCGGAGCTGCGCGACCAGGGCATGATCGGCGCCATCGGCGCCGGCATGAACCAGTCGGCCATGCTCGCCCGCTTCCTGCGCGAGACCGCCGCCGACGTGGTCATGCTCGCCGGCCGCTACACCCTCCTGGACCAGTCCGCACTGGACGACGTCCTGCCCGCCGCGGCGGAACTCGGCAAGAGCGTCGTCGCAGCCGGCGTGTTCAACTCCGGACTCCTCTCCCTCGACCAGCCCGCCGAAGGCATGAAGTACGACTACCAGGAAGCTTCCCCGGCTTTGGTGACCCGCGCCCTGGCGATCGCCGAGGTCTGCGCGGCGCACGGTACGACGCTGCCCGCAGCGGCCGTCGCCTTCCCCTACAGCCATCCCGAGGTCATCAATGTCACCCTCGGTATGCGGACCGCGGAACAGGTCGGAAGGAACGTGGAACTCTACCGTCAGCACATCCCCGAAGGTCTCTGGGACGATCTTCGCGCCCAGGGGTTCATCAGGTCGGATGTGCCCGCGGCGAACGAGCCAGGAAGAGGTGCGCGGTGTCTTTGACGGACAGGGCGATTGCGCAGATCCGGGAGCTGATCCGCAGCGGAGCGCTGCCGCCGGGCTCGAAGCTCCCGCCGGAGCCGGAGTTGGCCGCCCAGCTGGGCCTGTCCCGCAACCTCGCCCGGGAGGCCGTGAAGGCGTTGGCCGTCGCGCGGGTCCTGGAGGTCCGGCGGGGTGACGGCACCTACGTGACCAGCCTGCAGCCGAGCCTCCTGCTGGAGGGGCTCGGTGGCGCGGTGGAACTGCTGCAGGGCGATTCCGCCGCCCTGCAGGATCTCATGGAGGTACGGCGGCTCCTGGAACCGGTCGCCACCGCGCTGGCCGCCACCCGGATCTCCGACGAGCAGCTGGCCGAGGTCGAGCGGCACCTGGAGGCCATGCGCGAGGCCCGTGACGACGTGAAGCGGCTCAACGCTCACGATGCCGCATTCCACCACGCCGTCATCTCGGCCACGGGCAACGAGACACTCCTGACGCTCCTGGAGAGCATCTCCGGGCGTACTCTGCGCGCTCGCATCTGGCGCGGTCTGGTCGACACTCAGGCCTCGGGCCGGACCCTCGCCGAGCACGAGGCGATCTTCCGGGCACTGTCCGTCCGCGACGCCTCCCTCAGCCAGGCGGCTGCGCTGCTCCACGTCAGCAACACCGAACGGTGGCTGAGAGAACACCTGCGTTCGGGAGAAGCCCTCCCGTGGGGCATGACAGCCGAGTAGTGACGGGACCGACCGGCCCGAGCCGGGGCCGACCGAGGGTCGGTCGACGGGCCAGGATGTCCGTCGGGCAGGGCCTCGGACTCCGCGGGCAGCCGCAGGGGATCCGGGCCGTCACAATGAACACGCCGTCACGATGAACACGGTGGCAGCCGCAGCCGCCATCCGCACGGGCACGTGTATCGCCGGTTTCGGCGAAGTGGCCCACCTGCCTCCGGCGCTCCTGACCGCCGCGAACAGCAGTTCCCCGAGGCCCGATGCCTTTCTGCACGGCTCCGCGCCGCTCAGCCCGGGGCCCGGTCATCCGAACGGCTGCACGCCTTTCCCGCGCGGCCTTCTTCCCCGACCAGTGGGCGTGGTCCGGTGTCACAGGGTTCGGGCCGCGGCGACGTCGCGGAGGAGTCCGGCGAAGGTGAGGGCGGCCGGGGTGAGCGCGTGGTCGGCCATGCGAACCAGGAGGATGCGGCGGATGGGGGCCGGCGCCTGGAGGGGCAGGACGTCGACGCCTGGTCGGATGCCCTCCAGGGCCAGGGTGGGGGCGAGGGCGACGCCGATGCCGGCGGCGACCATGGCCTGGGCTTCCTGGTAGTCGTGGGCCTCGTAGGCGATGTGGGGCTCGAAGCCGACGGCGCGGCAGCCTCGGACGAGGGCTTCGGCCACCGGGTGATGGTCGGCGCGGGTGATCCAGGGGTCGTCTGCGAAGTCGGCGAGTGAGGCGGCGTCGCGTCCGGCGAGTGGATGGTGGTCGCTGACGAGAAGCGCCGGCGGATCATCGAGGAGCGGGGTGACGACGATGTCCTCCCGGTCGATTCGGCTCCAGTCGTAGTCCCACATCAGAGACATCTCGATCTCGCGGTTCTCCAGCATGGCCCAGAGTCCGGCGATGCGGGCACTGCGGACGGTCAGCCGCACCTCGGGGTGGGCGTCCCGGAAGGCGATCACGGCCTGCGGCAGGAGCGAGGCGCCGACGGTCGGGAACGTGCCGATACGCAGCGTGCCCGCGCGCAGGCCGGCGAAGTCGGCGAGTTCGTTTCCCGCGGCCCGCAGTTCACGTTCGATGCGTTCACCTCGTTCGGCCAGCGCCCGTCCGGCGTCGGTGACGGTGACGCCCCGGGCGTGGCGCTCCAGCAGGGGCTGTCCTGCCTCCGCTTCCAGGCGACTGATCTGCTGCGATACCGCTGACGGTGTGTAGTTGAGGGCGCGGGCGGTCGCTGTCACCGAGCCGCGCCGGGCGACCTCGGTGAACAGCAGGATGCGCCTGACGTCGAGCATGCCGCCCCCTCCAGCGTTCACTTCACCTTAATGGCCATGCAGATTTTCGAGATTGTACTTCACGCTGCTGTCACCCACCGTGGAGGACACCACGCACGGCGAGACCGTCGGCGGGCTTCCCCTTCCATGCTTGTGAGGAGTCAGTTGTGCTGCGTCTGCAGGGCGAGATGATCCGCGGAGGAACCAGCAAGTGCTGGATCTTCGACCACCGCGACGTGGTCGCCACGGGCGTGGAAGTCGATGCCCTGCTGCTCGCCGCCTTCAATGCCGCCGACCCCCGCCAGATCGACGGCGTGGGCGGCGCTTCGTCCACCACCTCCAAGGCCGCCGTCGTTCAGGCGTCGGCCGAACCCGGCGTGGATATCGAGTACGCCTTCGCGCAGGTCGGCATCGGCGACGAGCGCGTGGAGTGGGCCAGCAATTGCGGCAACTGCGCCACCGCCGTGGCCCTGTACGCCGTCCACCACAAGCTCGTGCCGATCACATCGGACACCACCACCGTCCGCATGCTCAACGTCAACACCGGGGCCCGCCTCACCGGCACGATCCCCACGCCCGCGGGCGTGGCCCCGGAGGAGGGCACGGCCGTGGTGCCGGGCACCTCGGCGCCGGGCGTGCCGGTCCTGCTCGGGTTTCAGGACCCGGCGGGCTCGACGACCGGCCGTGCTCTGCCGACCGGCCGGACGCTGGACGAGCTGACCGGCCCGGACGGTCCCGTCGAGGCATCCCTGGTGGACGCCGGGGCACCGGCTGCGCTGTTCGAGGCCAAGGCGTTCGGCCTCGACGGCACGGAATCCCTCACCGCGTTCGCCACCGCCGTGCCCGCGCTGACGCTCCTGCGCCGCCAGGCAGCGCTGGCCATGGGCCTGGCCCGCGAGGGCGATCCGGTCAGCCACGCGGTGCCGAAGGCGGGCGTCGTCGCCCGGCCTGCCCCCTATCGCACGACACAGGGCATACTCCTCAACCAGGACGAGTACGACCTGGCCGTGCGCATGGTCTCCATGCACGCCCCGCACCCGGCGATCGGCCTGACCTCCGCCGTGGCCCTGGCCGCGGCCGCCGCCACCCCCGGCACCCTCGCCCACCGCGTCGCCCGGCAGACCGCCGACGGCACGCTGCGCCTGGGCACCCCCGCCGGCGTGGTCACCACCCAAGCCGTCCCCGCACCGGACGGCGCGTCCCCCACGGTGCTCCTGCACCGCGCCGCCCGGCGTATCGCCCGAGCCGAACTCCTCGTTCCCGTCCTGGAAGGACGCCCCGCATGAGCCGCAACGACGCTGCCCCGGGTACCGTCACCGCATCACCGGGCCGCATCCGCCAGATGCTGTCCCACCTCTACCTCCAGTGCCTGATCGCCGTCTTCCTCGGCGCCGCCGTGGGCTGGCTGTGGCCGTCCGCCGGCGCCGACCTGAAACCGCTCGGCGACGGCTTCATCGCGCTGGTGAAGATGCTCATCGCGCCGATCATCTTCTGCACGGTCGTCCACGGCATCGCCTCCATGGGCAACGCCCGCGCGGTCGGCCGCGTGAGCCTGAAGGCTCTGGTCTACTTCGAGGTGCTGACCACCGTGGCCCTGGTGATCGGCCTGGTCGTCGTCAACGTCGTCAAGCCGGGCAGCGGGCTGCACGTCGATGCCTCGACCCTGTCCGCCAAGGGCCTGCCTCCGGAGGCGACCACGGCCCATGAGGGCTTCGCCGCCTTCCTGCTCGCCATCATCCCGGCCACCCTGGCCAGCGCTCTGACCGGCAACGAGATCCTGCCGGTGCTGCTGGTGTCCGTGCTGTTCGGATTCGGCCTGCACGCCAGCGGAGAGGCAGGCCTGGGCATCGCCCGGGGCATCGAGAAGTTCTCCACGGTCCTGTTCACGCTCATCCGCTGGATCATGCGGCTCGCCCCCATCGGCGCGTTCGGCTCGATGGCCTTCACCATCGGCAACTACGGTCTGGGCACCCTGCGCCACCTGGCCCTGCTGGTCGGCTCGTTCTGGCTGACCGCCCTCTTCTTCGTCCTGGTCGTCCTCGGGACCGTGATGCGCCTGAACGGACTGCGGCTGCTGCCCTTCCTGCGCTACATCAAGGAAGAACTGCTGATCGTCCTGGGCACCTCCTCCACCGAGCCCGTCCTGCCGCGCATGATGGCCAAGCTTCAGCACCTCGGCGCCTCGAAACCGGTCGTCGGCATCACGCTGCCCGCCGGGTACTCCTTCAACCTCGACGGCACCGCCATCTACCTGACCATGGGCTCGGTCTTCCTCGCCCAGGCCCTCGGCATCGACCTCAGCCTCACCCAGCAACTGGCCATGCTCGCCGTCATGCTGCTCACTTCCAAGGGCGCCGCGGGCGTCACCGGCACCGGCTTCATCGCCCTGGCCGCCACACTGAGCGCCGTCCCGCACGTCCCCGTCGCCGCCCTCGCACTGATCTTCGGCATCGACCGGTTCATGTCCGAAGCCCGCGCCCTGACCAGCCTGGTCGGCAACGGCGTCGCCACCCTGGCCGTCGCCCGGTGGGAGGGCGAACTGGACGAGGAGCGCGCCAGGGCCGTCCTGCGCGGAGCGATCCCCTACACCCCCGCGCCCGTTCCCCCCGCCGCGACCGTCAGGCCCGACCCGAAGCAGACGCCCGCACCCGAGGCGACGCCCGAACCGACCCGCGACCCGGTCCCGGCCGCAAACTGACACCGCACGGACGGGCCGGCCCGGAGCACCCTGCTCCGGGCCGACCCGCCCACCTCCCGACAAGAGGTCGCATCCGCCGCCATGGCTGACCAGAAACGTCTGGCCGACGCATCTCCTTCATCATCAGATCCGCCGTTGACCAGACACTCCCGATGACCCCGAACGACGGCCTGGGAGATGAGGAAGCCAGCAAGCACGGCCTCCCCGCACGTGTGCGGGGAGGCCGTGCTTGCTGCTGGACGCGGTCAGAGAGACCCGGTTGGGCTGGTCAGCTCCAGGGAGATGCGGTGAGCCAGCTGGTGTCCTGGGCCCACGACGTCTTGGAGTCCCAGGCGTTGGAGCCGCCGTTGCCGGCTACGTAGGCCGTGAGGTTGTAGTGGCGGATGTACTTCGTCGGGAAGTTGACGGACTGGAAGGAGTGTCCGGCCCCGCTGTTGCCCGTGGTGGGGCAGAAGGTGGCGTCCTGCGCGAAGGAGCCGGCGCCGGTGTCGGCGCTCGCGTAGAGCTCGTAGTTGTAGTGGCGCAGGAACTGGCCGGGGTTGTTGGCGGACTCGAAGGTCAGGCAGGAGGTGTTGGCCAGGCCGGCGCGGACGATCCAGGTGGCGTCGGCCTTGTCGGTGGCCGAGCTGGAGGAGCTGATGTTGGAGATGACGACCTTGTTGTCGGCGTCGTCGTGGCGGAGGTAGTCGTTGGTGCAGCAGGGGGCGGTGGTGGCCTGCAGGGAGATCCGGGAGCCGGGGGTGAGCGAACCGGTGCTGGTCGAGCCGCTGTTGTAGCCGACGGCGGTGATGTTGGCCTGTACGGCGTTCTCGGTGGCGTCCGAGGGGTAGCCCGAGGTCATGACGCCTTCGTAGAAGGTGCCTTGGGCGCCCTTGCTGTTGTCGCCGCCGATGCCCAGGATGATCGAGCCTTCCTTGTGCATCGGGTTGTAGCCGGAGAGGTTGGGGCGCACACCGTTGTAGTAGGTGGACAGGCTGCCCGACTGGGCGTCGCCGCCGCGGATGGCCCACTGGTTCGGGCCGCCCTTGACCATGGCGGTCAGGAACCGGTTGGTGATGGTGGGGTCACCCGAGTTGAGGTGCTGGTTCACGCCGGAGAACAGGCCGTTCTCCAGGTCGGCCATGATCCAGGGGCCGTTGCCGCTGCCGGAGCCCCACCCCGTGTTGTTGCCGAAGTAGATGGCCTCCATGTGGCCGTTGCCGGTGTCGCGGTCGTTGGTCTCGGCGTTGCCGTAGTCGAAGCAGCAGCCGCCGTTGAAGTGCGTGCCGTCGAAGATCGCGTACATGCCCTCGGGCTGGTCGCCGGTCGCGATGCCGTTGGTGTGGTCGTTGCGGTAGCCGGTGCCGGGGGCGACGTAGACGCCGTACGCCTTGTGCCCGCCGACGGTGACCGGCGCCTCGACGGCGTTGGCCAGGTTGTCCGGCCCGCTTGCGGCTCCGCCCGCGGGTGCCTGGGTGAGGTCGTTGCCCTTGCCGGACTGGTCGTAGATGTCGGTGATGACGCAGCTGGTGCCCGCGCAGAAGGAGTCCTGCGCGGCGGCGTTGGCGAATCCGCCCGCGCTCAGCACGCCGATGTTCAGGGTCGTGTTGTCCGAGGCACGCTTGACCTGGTACAGCGGGCCGTTGTACGCCGCGTACAGGGCGCGGGTGGTGCTGTGCGCCGCGACGCACGGCGTGCCGCCCGCGGCGTAGATGTCACACGGCTGCTGGGTGGCGGCCTGCGAGGTGGCGGCCGTGGCGGTGAGCAGGCCGGCGGCGAGCGCGGCGGTGGCACCGGCCGCCAGGAGCGCGCGCCTGACGCTGCGGATCCATGGTGGCTTGGTCATGAAGAACTCCTTCACAGGGGGGTGGATGTGAGGGTGAGGCGTCGACAAACCCCAGGCGTCCGGCCCGTCGGACAGTGTCCGACTGTGCGGACAGCGTGAGCCGCGTTGACGCTTCCGGGCCCGGTTCGGATTGGGCTCTCTCCGCACCGGACCCGCACCCGGTGGGTGACTATTCGTCAGCTCCAGGGAGATGCGGCGAGCCAGCTGGTGTCCTGGGCCCACGAGGATGCGCTGTCCCAGGTGTTGGTGCCGCCGTTGCCGGCGACGTAGCCGGTCAGCGCGTAGTGGCGGATGTACTTGGTCGGGAAGTTGAAGGACTGCAGGGAGTAACCCGTGCCGCTGTTTCCCGGCTTGGAACAGAAGGTGGCGTCGGCGGCGAACTGGCTGGTGTTGTTGTTGGGCTGGAGGTGGAGCTGGAAGGCGTAGTGCCTGAGGTAACTGCCGGATGTGTTGGCCGACTCGAAGGAGACGCAGTTGCTGTTGGCCAGGCCGGCGCGCACGATCCAGGTCGCGTCGCCCTTGACGGTGGCCGAGCTGGTGGAGGTCACCGGCGCGATCACGACCTTGTCGTCGCTGGTGTCGTGCTGCAGGTAGTCGCCGGTGCAGCAGGAGGTGGTGGCCTGCAGCGACACCTTCGCGCCCGGGGTGAAGGGGGTGGTGGTGCTGTAGCCGGCCGCGGTGATGTTGGCCTGGACCGCGGCGTCGGTGGCGTCGGAGGGGTAGCCCTTGACCATGGCGCCCTCGTAGAAGGTGCCCGCGCTCTCGTTGCGGTTGGTCTGGCAGCAGTCGCCGCCGCTGCCGAGGATGACGGCGCCCTGCTTGTGCATCGGGTTCCATCCGCTGGGCAGCGCGCCGCCGTAGAACTGGGTCAGGCTCCCGGACTGGGCGTTGGCGCCCTTGATGGCCATCTGGGTGGTGCCGTTGTTCTTCAGCATCGCGGTGACGAAGTGGCTGGTCTGGGCGACCTGGTTGGGGTTCCACGCCTTGCTGCCGCCGGTGAACAGGCCGTTTTCCAGGTCCGCCTGCACCCACGGTCCGGTTCCGCTGCAGCCGCCGAACCAGCACTCCGTACCGAAGTTGATCGCGTCCATCGCACCGTTGCCGTCGGCGTGGTGGTCGATCTCGGTGTTGCCGTAATCGAAGCAGCAGCCATTGTTGACGTGGGTGCCGCTGGTGATCATGTACTCGCCCTCGGGTGAGCTGCCGGTCGGCACACCCCCGGCGGAGTTGTAGGCGAAGTAGCTGTTGCCGGGGTTGATGTACAGCGCGTAGGCCTTCTGGCCGCCCACGGTCACCGATTCGGTGTTCGCAGTGGCGGCCGTGTCGGCGCCGCCGGTCCCACCGGGTCCCTGGTAGACCAGAGTGTTGCCGGCACCGGTCTGATCGTAGAGGCGGGTGATGGTGCAGGCGGTGCCCGCGCAGAACGAGTCCTGCGCCGCGGCGTCGGCGACACCTCCGGCGGTCAGCACCCCGATGTCCCGCAATGTGCTGTCCGAGGCCCGCTGCACCTGGTAGAGCCGGCCGTTGTAGGACGCGAACAGCGCGCGGGTGGTGCTGTGCGCCACGGCGCACGGCGTGCCGCCCGCCGCGTAAATGTCGCAGGGCCCCTGTGCGGCGGCCTGCGAGGCACCGCTGAAGGCGACAAGGCCGGCGAAGGCGAGTGCCAGCGCGGCCAGGCAGACAACCACCCCCCGGCTCACTCGCCGGAACCTGAAGAGCTCAGGCACCACAAACTCTCCCTTGTTCATCGATGCGGGGACAGCAGTCCGCGCCCCAACGGGTTCGCGATGGACAAGCAGCAGCGGGCCCAGCAGGGCGAGCCGCGTTCTGACGGTTCTGTTCAACTCTTCCTCCGGCTCGGCCAGTCCGCTTGGCCAATCGCCGTGGCGAGGGACGTGGCCGTTCGAAATAGCGAACACTGTGCGGCAGTTCGATCAGAAGATAGGTTTCAGCCATGGCTCCGTCAATGTTTCCGACGGGTTCCATTCCGTTTCTTGTATCGCCCCACCCTGAGGAAGCCGTCCTCCGCCACGGCCTGGTCGGCAAGCGGCGGTTCGGCACTCACGCACTTCGGCGCTCAACACCCCGGCCCGTCCCGCGGCGGGCTTTCCTTGACTTTCTACTGGCGCACCGGTCGGTTGAGGTTCCCCGAGATACGGGGAATGGTGACGGCAGGTCAGGCGGGTTCCATGAGAGGAGCCCTGACGGGAACTGCGCCGGCGAACGAGGTCCTTCGGACGGACGGCCTCCTGAGATGCGCAGCTCGACCCGACCCGGCCCAGGTGACGGCGCTCCTCGACGAGCACCACGGACGAGCCGGTTCGGCGTCATGCTCCAGGGGTGCCTGCCGTCAGGCGCCCGCCCCACCATCCACCGGGAGCACCGCACCCGTCACCATCGCGGCACGGTCGCTGAGCAGCCACGCGGCGGCCTCCGCGACCTCGCGCGGCTCCGCCATCCGCCCCAGCGGGACCGACTTGGTCACCTGCGCCTTGATGCCGGGGGTCGACGCCTCCCAAGCCTCGATCATCTCGGTGTCGGTGCCGCCCGGGGTAATGCCATTGACGCGGATCCCGTCGCGGGCCCAGCTCACCGCGGCGGTCTCGGTGAGACTGTTGAGCGCCCGCTTCATCGCGCCGTACGCCGGCAAGGCCGGGTTCGCCCGGCGGCTACCGATGCTCGACGTGTTGACGATGGCGCCACCGCCGCCACGCCGCATGAGGGCCGCCTGCGCGTTCATGGCCGTCCAGTGTGCCCGGAAGTTCACGGCGAACTGCTCGTCGATGTCCTCGTCGCTGGTGGTGTCGAGCGGGCCGGGTTGCTGGATCGTCGCACCGTTGTTGAAGGCACCATCCAGCTTTCCGTGCAGTTCCTCGACACGGTCGACGGCCGCGCGGATGCTCACGCGGTCGGCGAGGTCCATGGGGACGGCGTGGGCGACGCCGCCGTCGGCACGAATGCCGGTGACGATCTCGTCGAGGGCGCTCGTCCCACGGGCCGCGAGGACCACGACCGCCCCCTCGCGGGCGAAGAGCTTGGCCGCCGCGGCGCCGATCCCGCGGCTGGCGCCGGTGATGAAGACGACCTTGCCGGTGAGCAGGCCGGTAGAGGTGAAGTCCTTGGAGTCCTTGGTGTTCGTCATGACCACAGTCTTGGACCGACGGCCGGACCGGATGCAGGCACAGGCTGTACCAGGATGCGTCGCCGCGCCCCGTGCAGACTGGGACTATGGACAAGCAGGAACTGGGGTCTTTCCTCCGCAGTCGCCGCGAGCGGCTCCGCCCGCAGGACGTCGGTCTCCCCTCCGGACCACGCCGACGAACCCCCGGGCTTCGCCGCGAGGAAGCCGCAGTCCTCGCGCACATCTCCACGGAGTACTACGTCCGTCTGGAGCAGGGCCGCGCACCCCGGCCGTCGAGCGAGGTCCTCGCCGGGATCGCGAGTGCCCTGCGGCTCACGGACTCCGAGACCGACCATCTCCACGTACTCGCGGGCACCGCGCCGACCCGTAACCGGCTGCACCGGCGGGATGTCCGGCCGAGCATTCTCGCACTCCTGGAGCGACTGCCGCAGACGGCAGGCTTCGTCGTGTCCGCCGCGTTCGAGGTGCTCGCCTGGAACGGCCTCGCCGCCGCTCTCATGGAGGATTTCGCGACCCTCTCCCCCGAGGAACGCAACCTTGCCCGCCGCGCCTTCCTCGGGGCGCGACGGCCCGGCCGCACTCTGTACGGGGTGTCTGACGCCTCCGAGTTCCGGCACCACGTCGTGATGGAGTTGCGTGCCACCGTGGCCCGCTACCCGAACGACCCCGATCTGACCGACCTGGTCGGCGAACTCCGCGACGGCAGCACGGACTTCGCCCGTCTGTGGGAGCGGCACGACGTACAGGCTGCCCCGATGCTCACGAAGACATTCCACCACCCCGTCGTCGGCGAGGTCACCGTGAACTGCGACAACCTCGCTCTCACCGACCGGGACCAGCACCTGGTGCTCTACAGCGCACCGGTGGGATCACGCGACGCCGAGACGCTGGCCCTGCTGAACGTGCTGGGTAGCGAGGCCGTCAACCACCGGATGTAGCGAGTACCCCGGCCTCCAGCGCCAAAAGGGACCCTAGGTGTGCACAACGCGCCAGCAATCAACTCCGATACCACGGCTGTCGCCCCTCATACGAGGGTGACGACCACGGCACCGCAGCAGGCGCATTCTGCTCAGACTCCACCACCACGAGCAGCGCTCATCCCACGCGGAACCGGGCGCCCTGATGCTCGATCTCGAACCGAACGCCGAGCTGCGCTCGCGCTGATCAGCCGCCCCCGACCCGCTGTTCCCGGCGGCGATGACCTTGCTGGGCGGACCGCTGACGAACCGCGAAAAGGCCGCCTGCAGGGCGGCCTTATAAGGCGACCTTATAAGGCACATCGAGATTGTGTCTTGGACGCGCTGCCCGGCCCGCTGCTGCAATCGGCTGTATGACGAACCGGAACCACCGCAGCGCCCTCATCCCCGGTAACGGCATCGCGACCGAGGTCGTGCCGCCCGCCCGGCGATTCCCCAAGGTGCCCGTCCCCTTCTGCTACGGCCCCGCCTGTTTTCTGCCGTTCGACGGCGCTTACCGCAAAGCGAAGGAACATGGCCGCCGAGGCAGGGACCCGGTCAAGCCCCGGTGTGACGTGACCAAGCGCGACCTCGGCTGACGTTCCCCTTCAACTCCTCACAACAGGCCAGGAATTCGCCATGTTTCTACCCGTCCATGCCCAGACGCGGCCCGTCCCCGAGGCGGCGGTGCTCAAAGGGCTGCCTCCAGTCCGCGAGGTCAGCGCCGCGGAAGTGGCCGCCCGTATATCCGGCGGCCCCCGTCTCGTCGTCCTCGACGACGGTCCGACCGGCACCCAGACGGTCGCCGACGTGCCCGTCCTGACTTCCTGGACGGTTGACGACCTGCGCTGGGCGCTGCGCCAGTACAGCGCCGTCTTCTTCGTCCTCACCAACACCCGCAGCCTGTCCCCCGAGGACGCCGCCGCCCGCAACCGCGAGGTGGTCCGCGCCCTGCACGCGGCGTCGGCGGCCGAGGGCACCGGTTACGTCCTGGCCAGCCGTGGGGACTCGACGCTGCGCGGCCACTTCCCGCTGGAGACCGATGTCCTGGCCGAAGAGCTCACCGAGCTGGACTCTGCTGCGCAATTCGCTGCGGGGGTAAGGCCGGGTCGGCGATGATCGTTGGCGGGGTCGCCTTCCTGTCGTGCGGTCCTGGAGGCGGTACGGATGTCGATGCGGCCGGTGGGGTTGCCGGAGATCCCGGAACAGACGGTGGTGGTGGCCCGGGCGGCGTTTCCGAAGGGGAGCCTGGCGATACGGGCGCGGGATCGCCTCGCGGAGGTCTTCGTCGATGAGCCGTTCACGGAGGCGTTCGGGGTGCGCGGGGCGCCGGGACTGTCGCCGGGGGTGTTGTCGCTGGTGATGGTGTTGCAGTTCGCGGAGGGCCTGACGGATCGGCAGGCCGCGGCGATGGCGGTGCGGGCGATCGACTGGAAGTACGCGCTCGGTGCGGAGCTGACGGACACCGGATTCGATGCGAGTGTGCTGTGCCGGTTCCGGGCCCGGCTCGCGGACAACGGTATGGAGCGGGTGGTCTTCGACCGGCTCCTTGAGCACTGCAAGGACGCCGGCCTGGTGGCGGCCGGAGGCAAGCAGCGCACCGATTCCACCCATGTGATCAGTGCGGTGCGGGACTTGAACCGTCTGGAGCTGGCCGGGGAGAGTGTGCGGGCGGCCCTGGAGGCCCTCGCGGTCGCGGCACCGGCCTGGCTGGCCGGACACATCAACGTCACTGAGTTCGCCGAGCGGTACGGGCCGCGGGTCGACGGCTGGCGCATGCCGCCCTCGCAGACGAAACGTGACCGTCTCGCCCAGGTCTTCGGGCAGGATGCCATCGCCTTGTGCCGGGCGGCCTGGGCCGATGACGCTCCGGCCTGGATTCGCGAGATCGAGGCCGTGGGCTTGTTGCGGCAGGTCCTCGTGCAGACCTACATCGTCCGGACCGATGCCCGGGGACGGCAGGTGATCAAGAAGCGGGACGCCGACGACGGCGTCCCGCCCGGCCAACTCCGCCTGGCCTCCCCCTACGACTCCGACGCACGCTGGGCGGCCAAGGGCGACGACCTGTTCTGGATGGGCTACAAGATCCATCTCACGGAGACCTGCACCACCCTCCCCGACGCCGACGCCGACGCCGACGCCGACGCCGACGCCGACGCCGACGCCGACGCCGACGTGGGCACAGGGGTGGGCACAGGGGTGATGCCGAATCTGATCACCGACGTGCACACCACCGACGCGACCGTGCCGGATGTGAAGGCGACCGCCCCGATCCAGCGCAAGCTCGCCGAGCACGGAGTGCAGCCCGGCGAGCACTACCTCGACTCCGGCTACCCGTCGGCCGACCTGATTACCAAGGCCCTGAAACAGGGCATCCGCATGGTCACCCCGGTCCTCCAGGACCACTCTGACCAGGCCAAGGCCGCCGAAGGCTTCGACAAGAACGCCTTCACCATCAACTGGAAGACCCGCCAGGTCCGCTGCCCCGCCGGCAGGACCAGCTCCCACTGGAACCCGGTCAAACAGCACGGCAAAGACGCGATCGTCATCACCTTCAGCGTCCTGACCTGCCGGGACTGCCCTCTCCAGAAGCAGTGCACCACCTCGAAGACCGGGCGCCGCATGCTCACCCTGCGTCCCGAGGAACTCCACGAGAACCTCGCCCGGGCCCGCGCCGAGCAGAAGACCGACACCTGGAAGAACAAGTACGCCCTGCGTGCCGGAGTCGAGGGCACCATCAACCAGGCCCTCGACATCACCGGCATCCGCCGGGCCCGCTACCGCGGCCTGCCGAAAGTCCGCCTCCAACACGCCTTCTCCGCCACCGCACTCAACGTGATCAGGCTCGACGCCCACTGGACCACAGGCCCCCTCAACCGCCCCCGCACCAGCAGACTCGAACGACTCAGCTACAGACTCTCCGCCTGAACGAATTGCGCAGCAGAGTCGAGCTGGACGGCAAAGCTCCGGACGGAGTGGTATTGGTCCCCGCCTACATCGAGGCGGACCGGCTGACCATCGGCTCCCGCCACTGGATGCGGACGGCCGACGGGCTGCTGCCGGTCGGCGAGAGCGAGTTCGCCCGTGACGCCACCTTCGGCTACCGCAGCTCGTCCCTGCCCGAGTGGGTCGAGGAGAAGACGGACGGACGCGTGCCCGCGGACGAGGTCCTGCGCGTCACCCTCCACGACTGCGATCAGAGGGCCCCGCGCACACGGCGCGGCTGCTGTCCTCACTGCGCGGCGGACGCACGGCCGTGGTCGACGCGGTGTGCGACGACGACCTGCGGGTGCTCGCCCTGGCCCTCGCGGAGGCGGAGGAGAACGGCACGCGGCTGTTGTACCGGGTCGGGCCGTCCTTCGTCAGGGCCCGCGCCGGACAGGGGGCGCGGGCACCGCTCACCCCGGCCGAACTGCGCCCGCTGCGCGGGGGCGTGACTGACCTTGTCGTGGCTGTTCATGACTGACCACCCCTCACCGGCCGGCGGCACGGCTCACGGGCTCAGTTGGGGAAGCCGACACCGCGACACACCTGGTCCCATGAGGGCTAAGTGCCGGTGGCGTTCGTGTTCGGGTCCTATCGGCCCGTGAGACCGTGCCGCGAATAGAATCCGGTGCGGAGGACCGCCCATGTCACGGATGCCCCGCTTCTGCGCTGTGTTCATGCTGCTTGCCGCGGCTACGGCCATCGCCGGGTGCGGCGGCCCGCAGGCTTCGCCGACCCAGGAGTCGTCAGCGAGCCGGGCCGCGTCTCACGCGGTTGTCCGCCTTGGCGCGGACGGTCGCACACTGATACCCGGCGGGCCGCCGCTCCCGTTCCATGTCTCCGTCGGGGGCCTCACCCCCGCGCAGGCCGGCCCCCGCCACCTGGCGGTCTACGTCGGGACCGTTGCCGATCGGCTCCAGGTCCGTGGGGACAAAGGGTGGCGGGACACCGAGCTCTCCTGGACCAACGAGCAGGACGACAATGGGGAGTTCGTCGCCCGGGTGCCGCTCTCGCAAGACGGCAAGGTGCGGACGCGGATCGACTTACGGCTCTTCGCCGCGGACCAGCAGAACGAGTACGAGAACAACCGGCCCCGTGCCTCCTATGACATGGTTTCCGCGGAGATCGTCCAGGACGGTCGGGATCCGGCCATCCATCCGACGGCGGCCGCGGCGCGGTTGCGTCTTCCCGTGGACGCCACGCACCTCACGGTCACGGTCCCGGACATTCTCAAGGCCGCCTCGGGCGGCCCGGCGGTGGAGTGGTCCGTGCGGGTGCGCAACTCGGCGGGCGAGCGCACCCGCTCCGGCTTGCGCATCGCGGTCTCCCTGACACCCGGGGCAAAGGACGCGTCCGTGCAGCACGTGCGCTGGTCGATCGACCGCGGAGGCCGGTGGGAGGACCTGACCGGACGAACGTACGCAGAGACCGATGTGTTCGCCCTTGCGCCGGGTGCGTCACGGACCGTCCGGGTCCGCATCGCCCTGCCGGTCGGCCCGGTCCCGGCGAGCTCTGGCGGCGTCGGCGCAGTCCTGTGGGCCTCGGTCGGAGCCCCCTGGTGGCCGTCCGGCCCGGACCGGCCCTCAGGGATCACCATCGACCCGTTGTCCACCAACGTTCTCACCCACCCCGCCGCGGGCTGACTGTCCTGTCTCGTTGGATCTTGTTGAAGTGGGGCCGCTGACCTGCGGGGTGACATGCTGAGTCGCGACTCGCGGAGGGCAAAAGAAGGCGTCCCGGGAGGACTTCGGCCAGTGTCGAGTGTGCGTCTCATCGATCACGGCGTGGGTGGTGCTTCCTGAGCTGGGCCTCGTCAGGACGATGAGACACCTGCTTCCAGGATTCGCCGTGAAGGTGGCAGTTTCCGGTGTCACCGGCGGCGCCCCGTCCCAGCCGCGCCGACACCGCCAGTTGAGTGTTCCCCTTGCCGCCGCACTGCTCGACGTCGAGCAGCGACCCGCAGGTCAGGCGCGATGTCAGTGGTGCCTGCCAGACTCGGCCCATCTCCGGCCCGGAAGGCAGATGATGACCGACACAGCCGCCCCCAAGCACTATGCACCCCGGTGGAACAACGACACGCGCCCGATTCCGCCCGCCGTCGGTGGCGAAAGGGAGACGCTGGGCGCGGTCCTGGACTGGCACCGGGCAACCTTCGAGCTCAAGTGCGCCGGCCTGCCTGCGGAGCAGCTGTCCGAACGGGCGGTGCCGCCCTCCGGCCTGTCCCTGCATGGCATGGTGCGGCATCTGGCCGGCGTCGAGCGCTGGTGGTTCCGCATTCAGTTCGTCGGCGAGGACGTTCCGATGCTCTACTACTCCGACGATGACCCCGACCAGGACTTCGACAGCCTGGAAGGTGACGTCGAGGAAGCGTTCGCCGTCTGGCGGACAGAGTGCGAGCACTCCAGGCAGATCACGGCCGCTGCCGAATCGCTGGATGAAACAGGGATCCGCAAGAGGACCGGCGAGCCGATCTCACTGCGAAGGATCATGGTGGACATGATCGCTGAGTACGCGCGTCACAACGGCCACGCCGATCTCCTGCGCGAATGCATCGACGGGTCCACCGGGATGTGACCGGGCAGGTAAAGCCCTCTGCTCGTGAGAGTTGACGAGCAGTGATTCCACAGAATGATGTGGCTGGCCCGGCCCTCAATCGGACCGGAGTTGCAGGAGAAGGTGCCGGGGAGCGATGCCGGGGCAGTGTGCCGCCTCGGTCGGCAGCCGGGGGTGCTCTCGCCAGTGCGGTGAGGCGAACAGGCCGGTGAGAACGACGGCTTCGGGGTAGGTGACCAGATCGATCCGGGCTTCCGGGGGTCGGTGGGGATCACCGAACTGGTCCTCGCGCAATACGTCTTGTCCTCGAAGGTTCCCAGGCCCACGAGGGCATGCCCACCGAGCACTCCGACCACGACCTGTACGTCGTCCTCGCCGATGGGGCAACGACGGAACTCACCCGGTTCGCGGGGCACCGCACGGCAGAACTCGACCTCGTCGTCGTCTCGCTCAACGAGTTCCGCGCCGCCGGAACGCCCGGCTTCGAGCGGTACGCCCTCGCCCTAGTTCGGATCGTGCTCGACCGGCTCGACGGAGTCATCGCCCAGATTCTGGCCGGCAAGGAACGGCTCGCCGCCGACGAAGCCTTCCACGAGGCAGGCGCATGGCTCGATGCCTACGCCAACTCCCTCTACCGCTCGGTAAAGAACGACCGCGACGGACATGCCCTCGCGGCCCGACTCGACGCCGTCGACAGCACCAGGTTCCTGCTGGAGTTGCTCTTCGCCCTGGACCGGCGCCCCCGCCCTTACAACAAGTACCTGGAATGGGAACTTGCCCGATTCCCACTGCATGTCTGGGATACCGGGCCGCTGCTCGACGATGCGAACCACATCTCGGCCATGGGCGACGTATCCACACAGCGCCGCCTCTTCGCCCAGGTCGAAGCACATGGCACGATTCCTGGACCGCTCATGGACGGTCGAAGAACGCGTCAGCCGACCCGAAGGCCGACCGCCAGCGTCAGTTCAAGGACCCGCTGCGGCGATGCGAGATCCGGAAACAGCTCCCGCAGCTGCGACATCCGGTACCGGACGGTCTGGGGATGGACGAACAGCGCCGCCGCCACCTCGTCCCGCCTGCCCTGGTGCAGCAGCCACGCCCGCAACGTCTCCTCCAGCCGCCGCGCGGTCGCGACAGGCAAGGTCCGCAACGGTGCGAGGGCTCGGGCACGCAGGTCGGCGAACGCGTCCGCGTCCGCGCTCAGCACCAGCTCGGGCAGGTGGTCCTCGGTGTCGCGAATATCAGAGGAGAGGGACCGGGCACGTACGGCTCGTGCGTACGAGTCGGACGCGCGAGTCCATGGCCGGGCCGGGCCGACCACGGCGGTGCGGTCGGTCAGCTGCCTCAGGAGATGTGATCGGTCGGCATCGGGGACGAGCAGCACGCCGAAGGCGTCCGGCAGATCGTCGAGGACGAGGGTGCTCGGTTCGAGCATGCGGTAGGCAGGCCGGGCCTGGGCGGCGGGCAGCAGGACCGCGGTCAGCGAAACCGGAGGCTGCCACCCGGCCCGTTGGGCAGAGGCCAGCAGCACGTCCGGGCTCACGCCGGCGAGGAGGTCGCGGACCAGTTGTTCCAGGTGGCGCTCATGAGCCCGGCCCCGGGCGGCCAGTTCGTCGGCATGGCCCGCGGCGCTCGCGGCGGAGAGCTCGTCGATGTAGGCGAACGTCAGCTCGGCGAACTTGGCGACCTCGGCGGCGGGCAGACCTGCGGGTACGGCACCCGCGGCCAGGCATCGCCAGGCCACGCGGGCGCCGACGCGGTAGGCACTGAGCAGGGCGTCCATCGAGCGGCCGTCGCGCACCTCGCCGCGGCCCAGCTCGTAGGCTGCGTCACCGGCGTCGCCACCCGTGGCGTTCCCGCTCGCGAGGTCCAGGTAATGTCCCAGGGCGGTGCGGACGGCTCGGCGGATGGTGCCGCCCATGCGGCCCGAAAGGGCGTTGGCGTAGGGAGGGACCTCGTCGATGATCGCCTGGACGACCTCGTCGGCGGTGGTCTTCAGCACGGCCCGAAGCGCGGTGACCGTCGTCTCATCCAGGGCCAGTTCGGTGGCCCTCCGGATTGCATGGCTCATGTTTTGTTCCCTGCGAACAATTCTGCCGACCAGATTTACGTCCTGCGGACAGGACTTTACGCCCAGGGGCGCATCAAGCTGGAGTCATGACGAGCACAGCCCTCCGCAGTAGGGCGTGGAAACTGCTGGAGATGGTCACGACGCCGCTGCTGCCGTCGGACTACCTCGACCTGGTCAGCCCGCTACGTGCGGGCGCTGACCTGCGTGGGCGCATCGAGGCCGTGCACCCCGAGACGGGTGACGCCGCGACCATCGTGATCAGGCCGGGACGAGGCTGGCGCGGCCACACGGCCGGTCAGTACGTGCGGATCGGGGTCGACGTCGACGGGGTGCGCCTGTGGCGTGCCTACTCGGTCACCTCGCCGACAAACCGCCAGGACGGCCGCGTCACGATCACCGTGAAGGCGATCCCGGACGGCAAGGTCAGCAACCACCTGGTCCGCAGGGCGAAACCGGGCACACTGATCCAGCTCGACCAGGCGACCGGCGACTTCGTGCTGCCGGAGGCCAAGCCCGCCAAGGTGCTCTTCCTGACGGCCGGCAGCGGCATCACGCCGGTCATGGGCATGCTGCGCGACACCGAGTTCGACGACGTCGTCATGGTCCACTCCGCGCCACAGCCGCAAGACGTGATCTTCCGCAACGATCTGCACGACCTGGTCGCGGACAAGAAGCTGCGTCTGACCGAGCTGCACACCGACACGGACGGCGTGCTCGACATCGCCCGTCTCGATGACCTCGTGCCCGACTGGGCCGAGCGGGAGACCTGGGCTTGCGGGCCCGCGGGCCTGCTCGACGCCGCCGAAGAGCACTGGAGCGAGCACGGCGTCCAAGAGTGCCTGCACACCGAACGCTTCCGCCCCGGCATCGTCGTCGCCGGCGACGGAGGCGAGGTCACGTTCAGCACCACCGGCAAGACCGTCGACGCGGACGGCGCCACGCCGTTGCTGGACGTCGGCGAGGAGGCCGGCGTGCTCATGCCGTCCGGGTGCCGCATGGGCATCTGCTTCGGCTGCGTCACACCGCTCAAGGCGGGCGCCGTCCGCGACCTGCGCACCGGCGAGATCACCGAGGCCGAGCCGGGCGTCATCATCCAGACCTGCGTGTCCGCCGCGGCGGGCCCCTGCGCCATCGAACGGTAGGAGCACCTTGACCGCCATCGACCCCACCGCCCACCTGACCGCGGAGCAGATCGAGGAGCTCGGCCGCGAGCTGGACGCGATCCGCGACGAGGTGATCGCCGACCGCGGCGAGAAAGACGCCGCCTACATCCGCAAGGTCATCTCGGCGCAGCGCAAGCTCGAGCTGGTCAGCAGGGGCGTACTGCTGTTCTCGATCTTCCCGCCCGCGTGGCTGATCGGCACCGCCGGTCTGTCCGTGGCGAAGATCATGGACAACATGGAGATCGGCCACAACGTCCTGCACGGCCAGTGGGACTGGATGCGGGACCCGAAGATCCACTCCACCACCTGGGACTGGGATCACGTCTCGCCGGCCGAGCAGTGGAAGCACTCGCACAACGAGCTGCACCACACGTACACCAACGTGATCGGCAAGGACAACGACCTCGGCTACGGCATCATGCGCGTCGACGAAGACCAGAAATGGCACCCGTTCCACCTCGGCCAGCCGCTGTGGAACTTCATCAACGCCTGCTTCTTCGAGTACGGCATCGCAGCGTACGACCTCGAACTCGGCAAGAACCTGCACAAGCGCCGCCGCAAGAGCCCGGAGTTCCGCGCGCGGGCCAGGGCCGTGGGCCGCAAGATCCGCAAGCAGGTGCTCAAGGACTACGTGATCCACCCGCTGCTGTCGGGCCCGTCGTTCCTCACCACGCTCGGCGCCACGTTCACCGCCAACCTGGTCCGCAACATCTGGTCCCACTCGGTGATCATGTGCGGGCACTTCCCCGAGGGCGTGCAGGTCTTCGAGCGCCGGTCGATCAAGGGCGAGACGCGCGGCCAGTGGTACCTGCGCCAGATGATGGGCTCGGCGAACATCAGCGGCAGCAAGGCCATGCACTTCATGACCGGCAATCTGTCACACCAGATCGAGCACCACCTGTTCCCGGACCTGCCGAGCAACCGGTACGCCGAGGTCGCGGTGAAGGTGCGCGCGTTGTTCGAGAAGTACGAGCTGGAGTACGTCACCGGGCCGCTGCCCAAGCAGGTGTTCTCCGCGTGGCGCAAGGTCGTCCGGCTCTCGCTGCCGAACAAGAAGCCCAAGGTCAGGACGCCGGACCGCGAGCCGGAGCTCGTCGCGGCCTGATTCCCGGTATTGATTCAGGTCTTTCGGCCCAACCGGCGGCACCGCCGGTTTCGGCGGGATCCGTTGCTGACGGTGGGCGGCCGCCGCGGTGGCCACGCACGAGAGCGACGTGCTCGACGAGGTCGCCGAACGCAGGCTTGCCAACCAGGAACTTGCGGACCGTCAACGCCCTGACGGACCCGACGGTCCTCGAACCGGTGATCGCCGGTGTGACCGCGGGCTCAAAGGTGCTGCAGGTGCAGGAACAGCTCGACGCGGAGGAGGTACGCCTCGCGCAGGTGAGCCAGGACCAGTGAGCGCCCCCACTGACCTCCGGGTGAACACCCGCTGATCGACTTCGGCGCTTTCCTCATCCCGACGTCGAGACTGCGGCCGCCAGCGAGAGCGCCTGGCCGCGGGTTACCGGCACATCGACACCGCCGACAACTGCAGGTCATAAGACCCGTCTCCACTCAGGAGGAACGGCTGCCCCTCGCGAACGCCTGCACGCCCGAGCACCGCCACGGGGTCCCGGACTCCTGAGCAACCCTCCGAACGGCCTCGGCTCGTCGCACACAGATCCGCGATCAATGGGTGTGTTCGCCACGGGCCCCGGACAACACTCCACGACCAGTCAGAACTGCACCGTCCGCAGCATTGTCACGTTCTTCGAACGCGGACTCTCGGACCGCTGACGGACGTAGACGCAAACGATGTTGAGGCAAATGACTCTATCAGCGCCTTCTTCTTCCTCCTCATAATCCATGTGCGACGCGGTTGTATTTCTTCGCACCGACGACGGTCGTGGCCACTCGGGCGAGTCGGACTTCCGCACACCGCCTGATCGCACCGGCTCGGGCGACAGGAACTCCGCGTGCCCGGTCTCCGGCCATCACATGGCTTGAACGGGAAATACCCCCACTCGCAGATTGGACTGCTGATGCGCTCTCTCAGGACCCCGAGCCGCATGGTTGCCGCCGCTTCCGCCACCGGCGTGGCGACGCTGCTCGCCATCGCCGTCGCCGCCTCGCCGGCATCCGCGGCAACCGCTTCGAGGATTGCCGTCAACGGCAATCTCATCTCGGCCGACGCGACCTCCGTGGCCATCACCGACACGACGAACGGCAGCACGGAGTGCTTCGCCGCCTCGCGCGGAACCACCCTCTTCGCCGACCTGTCGGTGAACAGCGGCGACCGCGTCCACTTCGACATGTACCGGAAGCCCGGTTGTGGCGACTGGAACTCCGCCGCCTCCTTCAGCCAGGTTGTGCCGGGCAACGTCTCCCAGACGTGGAACGTGAACTGAGGTTCTTAACACTCTCCGACATCAGGAGCAGCCCGGTGGTCGCGACGCGGATCGCGCCCACCGGGCCGGTGCGCCTTACGGGCATCGCCCGCTACACCAGGACATGAGGCGAGCGCTCCCATTGTCGCGGAGGACCTTCCCCCGCACTCGGAGGCGGCAAGTGACCCAGCCAGCGCAGTATCGCCTCCGACTGGCTGTGGACCTCCATCTTCATGTAAATGCGAGCAAGATAGTTTCGAACCGTCTTCTCCGCCAGGAACAAATTCTTGGCGATGTCTCTGACTGATGCCCCGGATGCGAGCAGATCCATGACCTCACGTTCTCGGCCAGAGAGTGATTTCGGCCGCTCGGGCATCCTGTGGGCTCCCCCTTCCTTACACCCGCAGCGATTCGGTCCGCCCCTCGCACTGCGGGCGACTCTGAGCTGCTCGGCGGCGATCTCAGGATCGAGGATGCTGGTGCCGGCGGAGGCGCAGAAAAGCGCTTCCGTCACCAGGCAGGCGTACTCGTTCTCCAGCAGATAGCTGAGGGCTCCATGACTCAGCGCCCTGGACACGTCACCCCAGTCCAACTCAGGTGCCAACACGACCGCGGGAAGAACCCGGCCTCTCGACCCGGCCGAAAAGCGTCCCACTTCCTCAGCCATGCCTGATCCATGGAAAAGTAACACCTGGTCACGTACCCCGATTTCATGAGGGTGGCGGATCAGGCGCCACTCGATCTCGGCGGGCAGGGGCGGCCTGGTTCCGTTGCGGCTGACCACGGCGATCGACAGCGAGTCGGCGGAGGCGAGGGGACCCCGAAATCGGGAATCGCACGGCATGAGGTACTCCGGTGCTGGAAACGTACTGTTCTCTGCGACGAGGCCACCCGTGGTGATCTCCGGGAAGCCATCCGCGCTCCGCTCCGACGAGGTACGGGTCGACGGTTGCCGGCAGCGCTGACGTGCTGTCATGACGCTGGGCGGGCAGCCGGGAGGCCACCGACGGGTACAAAGGATTCTCGGCGGAGGCGAGTTGGTCATCAACTCGGATCGTTGGAGCGAACAACTCCGAGGTGGCCGACTCGACGGGACGCCCTGCTCCTTCTTCTCGGTCGGGTTCAGACGTAACCGGCCCTCCAGCGTGAGGGGTTGATCACCGGTATGAATTCGCCAGCCCAATCAATTCCAGGATTCCAGGTCAATGGCCCCCGTCACCTGAAAGACGGGCTCGGTTCACCCATCAAACACCTCAGCGTCGCCTGTTGGTCAACTCTGTGGTTGGTCATTGGGGCAGATGCGGCGACTCGACAGGGCTCGTGCACGGCTCTATCCGATGTGAGCTGCCGGCTATGAGATACGCCTGTGCGGGATTCGGAACGTGACAACGATTACTGGAGTGTCGGCAACAACTCCTCTCTTCCGCAGCCTCCTTGGCCCCGGCGTTGGACTTCGTCGACGACGTGTCGCTCTCTTCTCGTCGACGACGTGTCGCTCTCTTCCGTTCCGGTGAGCCAGGGGCCGGAGCTGGACTGAGTGACCGGTTCGGTGGGCAGCCTGCAACACGAGTTGCCCGTAGTGCGGGCCATGGGCCGGCGAGATGCGGGAGCCAACGGTTCGTGATCGTCGTGGCCGAGTCGACCCGTCCGCGCTGTCGCATCCAGCAAGGGGCCACACAGCGGCGCCCCAGAGAAAATTTCTATTTTGCTTCCTTTTCGTTTCCCTGAAAAGATGTCTCGCGTCATGCAGCGGTCAACGTTTCGGAAACCACTCACGTCGGCCGTGACGGCAGTCCCGGAGTCGGGTCAGGAATGCCGCAATGGCCGCCCCACCAGGCCGCCGGGACATCGTGACTGACGGGCCCCGGGGCGGCGCAAGGGAACAGGGAATCTGGAAGGGTGAGCGTGACAACGGACTACCGAACGGGCGAACCGGCGGCTGAAGACCAGCGCCCGCAAGGAGAAGGGTCCGGATCGGTCACGATCGCCTGCATCGCGGAAGCCGCAGGCGTCTCCATCCCCACCGTGTCGAAGGTGCTCAACCGGCGCACGGGGGTCTCCGACCAGACCCGCGCCCGCGTTGAAGAGTTCATCACCCTCCACGGCTACCGCAAGCCGATCGCCAATCGCAGCAATACGGTGGAGCTGCTGTTCCGCGATCTGGAGAGCATGTGGGCGACCGAGGTCATCCGAGGCGTGGAACGGGTGGCCCGCAAGCACCGCTTCGGTCTGACGGTCACCGAGTCGCTTCCCGCGACGGCCAGGCCAGGACCGTTGAGGACACCATCAACCGTCGCCCCAACTGCGTGGTGTCGGTCGCCCAACTGACGCCGGCCGAACGCGCGCAGCTGCACGCCAAGGGGATTCCCCTGATCGTCTTCGACCCGGTGGACGAACTCCCCGACGACGTTCCCTTCGTCGGCACCACCAACTTTCGAGGCGGCCACACCGCGACCCGGCATTTGCTGGAGCTGGGGCACCGCCGCATCGCCATGATCACCGGTCCGGACCACCCCGTCTGCCTGACCCGCAAGGCCGGCTACCTCACCGCGCTGGCGGAGGCCGGCGTGACCGCCGACCCGACGCTACTGGTCCAGGCCTTTCTGCGCCGTGAGGACGGGCACGCCGCAGCGCTGGAGCTTCTGAGGGGTGCGTTGCATCCGTCGGCTCCGCCGGTCAGCGGGTCAGCGGGTCAGCTGAGAGTCCACTGCGGGTTGCTCCGCCCGTCGCAGGTCCACGGTTCGGCCGATTCCGCGCAGCGGCCGGTCCGGAGCGGCAAAACGCCGCTCGGCGTCCGCACCGGCGGCGTCGCTGCGCTGTGGGTGCCGGAAACAGCAGGTCAACCTCGAGCGTGCAAGGACCCCTTGAGGGCTCCAAGGGGTCGCTTGTCACTACGGCGGGCAGCGCGTCGACCGGCATACCTGGCGTGCCGCCGGCCGGCACCTGGCCCGTCCACACCATGTTGCCGATGCCGTCCGCACCCACCGCGCCCAGGATCGGCCAGCCGTCCACCCAGGTCACCGGCAGCAGGGACAACGGGCGCCCCTCCCAGTCGCCGTGGCCGTGATGGGTCACGAAGTACCAGGAGCCGTCCGGAGTCTGCACCAGGCCGCCCTGGTTGGGCTCGCGGTCCACCGAGACGTTGACGTGCTCCAACTGCCGGGTCTCGAACGGGCCGGTGAGGCTGGAGCCGCGGTTCATCATGAGCACCCGGCCCTCGGACTTCACCTCGCTGTAGAGGTGGTAGTAGAGACCGTTGATCTTGTACAGCTTGTTGGCCTCGCTGCCCGGCGACTGGTGGATGACCGTGGGCGAACCGACCAGCGACTTGCCGTCCTCGGACAGCTTGAACAGGTTTATCTTGTAGCTGTCCGAGTAGTGCGTGGTGACCAGGTAACCCTGGCCGTCGTCGTCCCAGAACGGGCACGGGTCGTCCCAGCCGGAGGTCCGCCACACCGACGTCAACGGCTCCCAGGGCCCGGTCGGCGACGGGGCCGACGTCATGAAGAAGCCTTCGTCGGGCGTGTTGAAGTACACCCAGTACCGCCCCGCGTGGTACCGGATGGCGCCGGCCCACACGCCACGCCCGAAGCGGTTCATCCGGTCCCAGTTCAGCTCCGGTCCGATGCGGGTGACATCGTCGACCGCGCCGCCGAGCGTCCGCCAGTTGACCAGGTCCTTCGAGTGCAGGACGGCCACGCCGGGCGAGTATCCGAACGTGCTGGTGATGCCGTAGTAGTCGGCGCCGACCCGTATGCAGTCCCAGTCGCTGAAGTCGCCCGGGAGGACGGGATTGACGTAGGTACCGTCGCCCTGGTCGCCCCACGTGCCGGCCGGAGGAGCCTGAGGTGAGGCTGCCGCCGCCGTGCTTGGTGGCAGCAGGCCCGGTATCAGAAGCGTCCCGGTGCCGACCGCGGCGAGCCGGCCGAGCTGCCGTCTGGTGATCTCCACGATTCAGTCCTCCGTCAGGAGTCATCACATGTTTGGCGGTTTTTCGACGCGAAACATAACGTGAAGTCCAGGTTGATGGATAGAAACTCGCTCGAAACATTGGATGGAAACAGCCCTCCCGCCTTGCACGCCACGCCTAGTGGGCCGACCGCCGGCAAGGGCAGGAAATCCCGTCCCGCGCAGCGGTGCCTCAAACGCAACGTCTGTCGCCAGATCTTCTGGATCCGCAGCTGTCGCCAGACCTTCAAGATCCTTGAACGGGCGAACCAGCCGAACGCGGAAGGACTCCTTCAAGCGGCTTGACACCACATGGCGACATGGGGGTGGGGCCGGGTCGATGCACCAACTGGCGAGCCCTGGGCGCGTATGGCGCGCCAAAGTGCAGCGCTACCCGAACAGGCGCCGCTGGATCTCGCGCCGGTAGTCCTCCAGGGTTCTGTCGAGGTGTGCCGCGCTGGCCTGCGCCGCCTCGTCTGGGCGGCCGTCACGGATGGCCCGGTAGATCACCTCGTGTTCCGCGACGGCCGCCTCGGTGTTCTCGCCGAGCGTGTCATGGATACCGATGGCGCTGGACTGGCGCTGCAGACGTCGCGCGTCCCGCACGGCGCTGACGAGGAAGGTGTTGTGCGAGGCCGCGGACACGGCCGCATGGAAGTCGTCGTCCGCCTGGTTGAACTCGTCGACCTGGCCGTGGACGAACCCGTGCCGGCACTGCTCCACGGCCACCTCGATGGTGCGCAGTTCCGAAGGGGTGGCGCGGGTGGCAGCCAAGCTGCTGGCGGACATCTCCTGGACCCTGCGGAACTCGAACAGCATCAGCACGTGGTCGATGTCGACAGGACGGAAGAAGCCACCCCAGCGGCTGGTGATGAGCATGCCTTCGTCGTCCGCGACGAACAGGCCCCTCCCCTTGTGGGCCCGTACGCGGCCCAGCGCCGAAAGGATCTTCACGGCTTCCCGCACCACCGCCCTGCTGGTGTTCAGCCTCTGGGCCAGGTCGATCTCCGTGGGCAGCCGGTCACCAGCCACCAGCCGCTCCTCAGCGATGTACTCGAGGATCCGCTCCGCCACGATCTCGTACCCGGGACGGTAGTCACGCCGCACGTCCGAGCCGTTCACCGCAGCGGGCGCGGCGGGAAGGACCTGAGCCGGCAAGGCCGCTTCGATCGCTGGCGTGTCGTCCATCTGTGCTCTCCCGGGTGACTGCGGCGAAGGCGACTGATCGCTGTGGAACCGACAGCATCGTACCTTGGATCAGTTATAAGTCGTACTCATTTTGCCAAGATCCACAACGTTAGCTTGAGGTCTCCAAGCGCACAAATGCCACTTTTCAGTTAGAACTGTGCACGATCACTTGGTCATCGACCCGAACCCACCAAAGGAACGCCGTCCACACTCTTGACGAACCCCTTGATAAGGCGGCTAATTTCTTCCACATCGAAAGCAGCACAGTCGCCTTTTAAGTGTCAGACGTCGGCCAGGGACGGCCCGGCGTCGCCCCTCCCCCTCGTGCGACCCGCCCATCTGCTCGGGGAACCTGCAAACCCAGTGGAGTCACTCATGACCGTCAACAAGCCTTCGTCCAGCCCGAAGAGGGCGCTCAGCAAGAAGCGTGCGGCGCTGCTGGCCGGGTGCGCAGCCACGGTGTTGCTGACCGTGACGGCCTGTGGCGGCGGCAGCACCGCCGGTACGACCAAGGACGGTTTCGCCCAGGCGCCGCAGAAGGACGGGGCGTTGACCGTCTGGGTGGACGCGACCCGGATGGACGCCGCGAAGCTGTACCAGCAGCAGCACCCGGACGTGAAGCTGAACATCGTCAGCTACGACGGCGACGCCAACGGATCGAACTACCTCCAGACGAAGGTCCAGCTGTTCAACCGAACCGGCAAGGGCTGGCCGGACGTGGTGTTCAGCTCCCAGAACAACGAGGCCTCCTGGGCGGTCGACGCGGGCTTCGCCGCTCCGCTCAACAAGGGCCTGATCCCCTCTGCGTCCCTGGGGAAGTTCGCGAAGGGCGCCAACGACGTCTGCACGGTGGGCGGCACCCTCTACTGTCTGCGCAACGACCTCTCCCAGGCGGTGCTGTGGTACAACGCTCCGCTGCTGAAGAAGTTCGGCTACTCGGTGCCGACGACCTGGGAGGAGTTCCAGCAGCTCGGCGAGAAGGTGGCCAAGGAGCACCCGGGCTACCTCGTGGGTGACGCCGGCGACTCCTTCACGCCTGAGATCTACCTGTGGGCGAGCAAGTGCGGCGCCAACCACATCACCGGCCCGAAGGCCGTGTCGGTGAACACCTCCAGCGAGGCCTGTACCAAGATGGCCAAACTCCTGGACGTGCTGATCAAGAACAAGTCCATGTCCATCAGCGGGGTCTTCAGCACGGACTTCGGCAAGAACAAGGCAGACAAGGTGCTGCTCATGCCCGGCCCGGCCTGGTACGGCGGCGCGCTGTTCGAGGGCACCTTCAAGACGCCGGCCAAGCAGATAGCGGCGGCTCCCATCCCGCAGTGGCAGGGAGACAACGCGCCGTCCACCGGCAACGTCGGCGGCGGCACCTGGCTGCTGTCCAAGCACTCCGAGCACGTCAAGGCCGCTACCGACTTCCTGAAGTGGGTCACCACCGACAACGCCTACCAGGGCAAGAAGGCACCCGGCTTCCCGGCCTACGCGCCCGCGTCCGAGGCCTGGCTGAAGGGGCAGGCGGCTTCCGGCTACTTCGCCGGCGATCTGAGCGCGCTCTCGGCCGCCGCGTCCCAGGTCTGGCCGGAGTGGGGCTCGGGCCAGTTCAGCCAGGAGGCGATCTGGGCGGCCACCGTCAAGCCGGGCATCACCCAGGGCAAGTCCATCGCCTCGATGCTGCCCGCCTGGCAGGACTCCATCGTCAAGTACGCCAAGTCCAACGGATACAAGGTCGCGCAGTGACCCTCAGCCCCTCTGCGGCCGGCTCTGCCCACCGGCGCCCGCGCGGCGCCGCCCGGCAGAGCCGGGCCGGCATCGCCTTCGTCGCCGCCTACGTGCTCCTGCTGATCGCGTTCGGCGTCCTTCCGACCGCCTACGCGATCTACTTCGCCTTCACCGACGCCGGGGGCACCTTCACCGGCTTCAGCAACTTCATCACCACGGCGCAGGACTTCCGGTTCATGGACGCCGTAGGCCATGTCGCGCTGTACCTCCTGTTCTGGCTGGTCTCACTCGTGGTGTTCGTGGTGGCCTTGGCGCTGCTGCTGCACCGTCTCGCCTCCGGCACCGTCAGCAAGTCCCTGCGCTTCTTCTTCTACATTCCCGGAGCCCTCGCCGGCGCCGCGAGCGTGCTGGTGTGGCTGTTCATGCTGGACCCGGCGGTGAGCCCGGTCAGTTCGCTGCTGGGTGCGCTGGGGTTCCACACCTTCGGCGAGGTGATCGCACCCGGCAACCTGCCCCTGCTGTTCACGGTCATCGCGTTCTGGACCGGTGCGGGCGGCTGGATCGTCGTCATCTACGGCGCTCTCAACAACATCCCCCAGGACGTCATGGAAGCCGCGCGCATCGATGGCGCGGGCGCCTGGCAGACCGCCTGGCACGTACAGATACCGATGCTCCGCAAGTGGATCGTGTACATGGTGATCCTGGCCTTCGCGGGCGGCGCCCAGCTCTTCGTGGAACCGCAGTTGCTGTCCCTGGCCAGCGTGGGCGTGGCCGGACGCGACTACTCGCTCAACCAGCTGACATACGACTTCGCCTTCCAGATGAACAACATCAACGGCGCCGCCGCGGTCTCGGTGGAGCTCCTGGTCGTCAGCGTGTCGGCCGCCGCCGTCTTCGTCGCACGGTCGGGGTTCTTCGATGCCGACTAAGACCCCTGCCGACCCGACCGCCGCCACACCACTCATGGAACGGGGACCAAGCGTCATGAGACGAGCGCACCACCAGGCCCCCGAGGGGCGGCGCCCACGGCCCCCGCGTCGCCTCGTGCCCCGCCTCCTGACCGGCTCCGTGCTCCTCGTCTTCCTGGTGTTCTTCGTGCTGCCGGTGCTGTGGCTCGTCCTCGCGGCGACCAAGACCGACGAGCAACTCGTCCATGGCAACCCGCTGTCCTTCGGCTCCTGGCACGCCTTCAAGGCCAACTGGGACCACCTCACCGCGTTCCAGGACGACGCCGTCCTGCAGTGGCTGGGCAACTCCACGTTGTACGCGGTGATCTCGCTGGTCATCACGCTCGCTGTCGCCATCCCCGCGGGATACGCCCTGGCCATGACCGAGTTCCGCGGCCGGCACACCCTGCTCCTTGCGACGCTGGTCGTGATGCTCATGCCGACCGCCACACTGGTCGTGCCGCTGTTCCTGGAGATCAACGCGGTACACCTGATCGGCACGATGTGGTCGATCATCCTGCCGTACTCGTTCTACCCGTTCGGCGTGTACCTGACGTACATCTACTTCACCACCGCCGTACCGAAGGATCTGCTGGCGGCGGCCCGGATGGACGGCTGCTCGGAGTTCGGCGTGTTCCGGCACATCGCGCTGCCGTTGGCGACCCCGGTCATCGCGCTCGTGGGTTTCTTCAGCTTCGTCGCCAACTGGACCAACTACTTCCTGCCGTACGTGATGCTCCCCGAGAGCAGCCAGATGCCCATCCAGGTGGGCGTCGGAAGCCTGCTCAGCAACGTGCCGTCCTTCAACCCGGCCGTCGGCAACCTCGCGATCGAGCGTCCCCAGCTGGCACTGGCGACGCTGCTGGCCATCACACCGGTGCTGGTCGTCTTCCTGTTCGCCCAGCGCTTCCTGGTCAGCGGCATGCTCGCCGGCGCCACCAAGGAGTAGGACCCGACCAGCGGTGCCACTCATGACGTCCGAGCCGGCGTCGTCCCCGGCGCGTACCCCGCCATTCCGAACGGAGATCCATCCCATGCCCTTCAGCTCTGCCGGCCCCACGTCGGGTGAGAACGCGCCGGCCTCCGGGCAGCCGGTCCCGCCGCCCGAGGTCGAGGCGCGGGTGCCGCTGCTCGAACCACCGGGCTGGGCCGTGGCCCAGCGGGCCCTGTTCGACCTCCTCGACCACGCCTGGCGGCGTTTCGCCCGCGACTTCACCGGCCCCGACGGACGACTGAACTACACCGGCCCGCTCACCACCCGCGACGGCGCGGACGACTTCTACGAGGTGTTCTTCAACTGGCCCCAGCTCTACCTCCTCGGCGGCGCCGACGACCTGCTGCCCGCCAGTGAGAAGCACTGGGAGGGCGTGACCCGGCAGCTCACCGAACTGGACATGCTGCACGACGAGTTCGAGCGCGGATACGACTGGTTCCACCAGGGCGAAAGCCTGCTCCTGCTCTACTTCCTCAGCATGGCCGCCCCCGACCGCTGGCGTGAGCGCGCCCTGCGCTTCGCCGAACTGTACGTCGACCCCGCCAAGGGCAACTACGACCCCGAACACCGCATCATCACCCGCCCGCACAACGGCAGCGACCCCGACCGCACGGGCCTGTTCGACGGCGACGTCTACCCCTGGCTGCTCAAGGAAGCAGAAACCTACGGCTTCCCCCTCGACTGGATACCCGAGGCCGACGGCGGCCCCTACCCCCTGTCGGCGGACCCGCGCCTGGGCGCGCAGATGCGCGACCGGATGGGCGTCGGTGACACCGCGGTCAGCCTCGCCGCGGCCGGCCTGGTCCTCAACGCCTGGATCCTGTCCGGCGAGGAGCGCTACCGCGACTGGATCATCGAGTACGTCGGCGCGTGGCGGGAGCGCACCGAGGCGAACGGCGGTCTCCTCCCCGACAACGCCGGCCCCGACGGCGTCGTCGGCAGCCTGCTGGAGGGCCGCTGGTACGGCGGCCACTACGGCTGGTCCTGGCCGCACGGCTGGCACAGCGTGGGCCACGCGGCCTGCGTGGCGGCGCTCGCGGCCGCCACGGTCACCGGCGACGACGACTACCTCTCCATGGTCGCGACCTCCCTCGACACCCTCATCGGCCACGCCAAGGTCATGCCCCACACCGAAGCGGACTCCAGCCTCCCCTCCAAGTGGGCGGCCGAACTCGGCCCCGATGACGTCCACACACCCACTCCGCACCTTCCCTTCCGCCACAACGACTCGGGCTGGTTCGACTACAACCCGGCCACCCCGCCCGTCCCGGTGGCCCTGTGGCACCACACCGCCTCCGACGCCGACCGCGCCCGGCTCGAGCGGCTGCGCGAAGCCGACGGCATCGACTGGCGCACCGTCCGGCCGTTCAGGGCCAAGGAAGAGTCCGGACACGAGAAGGCGTGGTTCGCCTTCCTCGCCGGCGACGACCCCGGCTATCCGGAGCGGATCCTCGCGACCGCCCAGGCCCAGGTCCGCCACCGGCTGCGGCGCATCGACCGCTACCGCGACCTGGACGTGCCCGAGGCCGACATCCATGTGTGGCAGCTGTGCAACCCGGTGGTCACCGAGGCCCTGGTGCAGCTGACATGGGGCGGCCCGCAGGTGCTGTATCAGGGTGGTCTGCAGCAGGCGAGGCTGCGCTACCACGACGCCGAGGCCCGCCGCGCCGGCCTGCCCCCGGACGTCGCCGCACTGGTCACCTCCATCGACCCCGAAGCGACCACCGTCGAACTCGTCAACCTCTCCCCCGGCACCGACCGCACGGTGATCGTGCAGGCGGGCGCCTTCGCCGAGCACACCATCACCGCCGTCCGGCACACCACCTGCCAGGACGACACCTGGATCGGTGACATGTACGACTACGGCCACACCGAGCCCGTCGTCACGGAGTCGGAGCGGGTCTGCGACAGTGCCTTCCTGACGGTCCGGCTACCCGCGTCCACCCGCATCCAGCTCGTCCTGCGCCTCCAACTGCGCGCCAACACGCCCAGCTACCGCACACCATTCGACCCAGCAGCCAACCCGCCCTCCCCGGCTGAGCCGGGCACACAGGCAACGCAGGGAGAAACCGCATGAAGCGCGTCGCCCAGACCATCAGGCTCCGCCCCGAGCACCGCGAGGAGTACCTCAGGCTCCACTCGGCCGTCTGGCCCGGCGTCGAAGCCGCCCTGCACCGGGCGAACATCCGCAACTACAGCATCTTCCTCCAAGGCGATGCACTGTTCGCCTACTTCGAATACCACGGCGACGACTTCGACACCGATATGGCCGTTCTCGAAGCCGACCCCGAAACCCAGCAATGGTGGAAACTCACCGACCCCTGCCAGGAACCCTGGCCCGACCGGGGCGACTCCCGCCAATGGTCGGAACTCACCGAGATCTGGCACCTGAATCCGCCAGGTGACACCGCCGGCGCCTGACACACCTCGTCCCAGACTCACGTGGCCCCGCCCGACGTGGACCGACCCGACTTGGACCACCAGTGACCCCCACCACCGCCCCACTCATCGACGCCCACCACCACCTGTGGGACCTCCACCAGCGTCCGCAGCCCTGGCTCGACGACCCCGACCTGACATCGATCAACCGCACCTTCACCCTCGCCGACCTGCGCACCACCGCCACCCAGCCCATCGGAGGCCGCCGTCTGCACAGCACGGTGGCCGTCCAGTGCATGCCGGACGTGCCCGAGACGCAGGACCTGCTCGCCCTCGCGGAGCGGGAGCCGCTGATCGGAGCCGTGGTCGGGTGGGCAGACCTGACGTCTCCGGCGATCGGTGAGGTGCTGGACCGACTGCTCGCCGGGCCGGGAGGTACCTACCTGCGGTCCCTGCGTCATCTCGTCCAGGGCGAGACGGACCCGAACTGGCTGCAACGCCCCGATGTCGAACGCGGGTTGGCGGTAACCGGGGACCGCGGGCTCTCCTACGACGTACTGGTCCGCAGCCACCAGCTCGACCAGGCGATCCGGCTGGCCGAACGCTTCCCCGACCTGCCCCAGGTACTCAACCACGCCGGCAAGCCGTCGATCGCCTCCGGTGAACTGGCCGAATGGGAACGCCAGTTGCGCCGGCTGGCCACACACCAGCAGGTGGTCTGCAAGGTCTCGGGGCTGATCACCGAGGCTGACCACGGCAAGTGGACCGTCGACGACATCCGCCCAGTGTGGGACGTCCTGTTCTCCGCCTTCGGCCCCGACCGCCTGATGTTCGGCTCCGACTGGCCGGTGGCGAACCTCGCGGGCGGCTGGAACCGCTGGGCCGCCACGGTGGACGAACTGCTCGACGGATCTTCCGACACCGAGACCTCGGCGATCCTCGCGGGCACCGCAACCGCCTTCTACCGTCTTCCCGCCTGCGGCTGACAGTCGGCGCTTGTGCTGAAGAAACTCTGGAGAACACGATGACACTCGCAGTCCGCTACCTCTCCGCCCGCACCCTGGACACCGCGCCCGCCGAGAACCCGTCCCCCGGCCCCGGCGAGGTGGAGATCGCCCCCGCCTACGTCGGTATCTGCGGCACCGATCTGCACATCTTCCACGGCGACATGGATGCCCGGGTTGCCGCGCCCGCGGTCCTCGGGCACGAGATGTCCGGCCGGATCGTGCGGGTGGGGGCGGGAGTAGAAGAGTGGTCGCCCGGGGACGCGGTCACGGTGATGCCGCTGCGCTGGGACGACTCCTGCCCGGCCTGCCGGGCCGGCCACCAGCACATCTGCCAGCACCTGGACTTCATCGGCATCGACTCCCCCGGCGCGATGCAGCAGCGCTGGACCGTACCCGCCGCCACCCTGATCCGGCTGCCGGAGTCGCTTGCCCTGGACCGGGCCGCGCTCGTCGAGCCGACCGCGGTTGCCGTGCACGATGTGGGCCGGGCCCAGGTCACCGAGGGCGAGAAGGCCGTCGTCGTCGGCGGCGGCCCCGTCGGCATCCTCATCTCCCTGGTCGCCCGGGCCGCCGGGGCCGACGTCCGGGTGGTCGAGCTGAGCCCTCACCGGCGGCGGCTGGCCGAGGAGCTGGGACTGACGGCATGGGATCCGGCCCACGCGGATGTGCCGGCGCTGGTCGGTGAGTGGACCTCCGGTGCGGGCGCGGACGTCGCCTTCGAGGTCTCCGGCGCGCAAGGCGGCGTGGACACGGCCGTGGACGTCCTCGGCGTGCGCGGCCGGCTGTGCCTGGTCGCCATCCACGCCCGCCCCCGCGAGGTGAACCTGCACCGCTTCTTCTGGCGTGAACTCACCCTGGTGGGTGCCCGGTTGTACGACCGCTCCGACTTCGAGCACGCGGTGACCCTGGTCGCCGACGGCATCATCCCGGCCCAGCGGCTGATCAGCAAGGTCGTACCGCTCACCCAGGCACCCGCCGCGTTCGAGGCCCTGGAAGGCGGCGGCGACGTAATGAAGATCCTCGTGGACTGCACCGACGACAGCCAAGGAGCCGCCCAGTGAACGCCTTCGACCTCACCGGCAAACTCGCCGTCGTCACCGGCGCCCGGCGCGGCATCGGCCGCGCCATGGCCCGCGCCCTGGCCGCAGCCGGCGCGGACATCATCGGCGTCAGCGCCCAGCTGGAGGAGTCCGGCAGCGACGTGGAAAAGGACATCCTCGCCACGGGACGTTCCTTCGAAGCCATCCGCACCGACTTCGCCGACCCCGAAGCCGTTCACGCTCTCGGCGCGAACCTCGCCCGGCGAAACCGCCCCGTGGACATCCTGGTCAACAACGCAGGCACCATCCGCCGCGCCCCGGCCACCCAACACACCGACGCCGACTGGGACCTGGTACTCCAGGTCAACCTCAGCGCCCAGTTCACGCTCACCCGGGCGGTCGGCGCAGCGATGGTGACCCGCGGCCACGGGAAGATCATCTTCACCGCATCGCTGCTCAGCCTCCAGGGCGGCGTCACCGTCCCCGGCTACACCGCCGCGAAACACGGCATCGCCGGACTCACCAAAGCCCTGGCCAACGAATGGGCCCCACACGGCGTCAACGTCAACGCCATCGCCCCCGGCTACATCGCCACCGACAACACCCAAGCCCTCCAGGACGACCCCGCGCGCAGCAAGGCCATCCTCGACCGGATCCCCGCCGGACGATGGGGCACCGCGGACGACCTCGCCGGCGCCACCGTATTCCTCGCCTCGGACGCCGCCACCTACCTCCACGGCGTAACCCTGCCCGTCGACGGCGGCTGGCTCGGCCGATGACCGACAACGACCTGGCCACCGTACTGACCGGCACCCACCTCATGCCGGTGCGTTCACCATGACCACCCCCGGCGATGTCTCCATGGCCACGCTCACCGAGGTCGAGGCACTCATAGCGGGCGGATCACCTCACGTCAGACGCTGAGCGGCGCCCCGGACCGGCGTCCCACCCGTATCCCAGGAGCACGTCTTGCACCAGCGGAGTATCCAGCACACGTCCGTCTCACTCACCGCGCTCGGCTTCGGCGGGTCCGTGATCGGCAACCTCTACCGCCTCACCCCGGCCGCCGACGCGGCAGCCGCCGTCGACGCGGCCTGGGAGGCCGGCCTGCGGTATTTCGACACCGCACCGCACTACGGTCTCGGCCTCTCCGAACGCCGCCTGGGCGCCGCACTACGAGACCGCCCGCGCGACGAGTACGTCGTGTCCTCCAAGGTGGGCAGGCTGCTGGTGCCCAACGAGGCGCCCCGCGGCATCGACAGCGAGGGCTTCGTCGTACGCGACGACCTGCGCCGCCAGTGGGACTTCAGCCGCGACGGCGTGCTCCGCTCCATCGAGGACACCCTGCAGCGCACCGGCCTGGACCGACTCGACATCGTCTACCTGCACGACCCGGACGACCACTGGCGGCAGGCCGCCGACGAGGCCATGCCCGCGCTCGCGGAGCTGCGCGACCAGGGCATGATCGGCGCCATCGGCGCCGGCATGAACCAGTCGGCCATGCTCGCCCGCTTCCTGCGCGAGACCGCCGCCGACGTGGTCATGCTCGCCGGCCGCTACACCCTCCTGGACCAGTCCGCACTGGACGACGTCCTGCCCGCCGCGGCGGAACTCGGCAAGAGCGTCGTCGCAGCCGGCGTGTTCAACTCCGGACTCCTCTCCCTCGACCAGCCCGCCGAAGGCATGAAGTACGACTACCAGGACGCCCCACCGGAACTCGTCGCACGAGCCCTGGCGATCGCCCACGTATGCGAAGCGCACGGCACCACCCTGCCCGCCGCCGCCATCGCCTTCCCGACCACCCACCCCAGTGTCATCAACGTCACCCTCGGCATGCGCGACCGCGCACAAGTGACACAGAACGTGGAACTCCAGCGAAGCGCCGTACCCGGGGCGCTCTGGGACGACCTCCGGTGCCACGGGCTGATCAGGCCCGACGTCCTTACCACCGGCAGTACCCAGGGCACGGCCGAACGCCCAGCGCCCGATGGACGGTTCGCGGCACATGACGGCACTCACGGGGGGAGTTCCCGGTGCCGTTGATCGACCAGGGCGACCACCACGGGACAGCCGCCGTGGAGGAACTGTTCCGCGACCTCGTGGCGGACACGATCCACGCGCTCCCCGCCGGTGCCACGACCGCCTGCCGTCGGCCGTCCGACCGATTACACAGGCCGCGCCTCGTCCGGCAAGAGGGAAGCCCGCAGTGCTTCTCTCACCGAGAAGTCGCCCCCATCCGCGAGGATGTGCCGCTCACCGACGCTCCTGAGCCCGCGGGGCGTCAAGGGCCGGGGGCGACGAAGATCCGCGTCATCCGCACTGACAACACCCCCGGAGCCGCCGTATGAACGCGTTCCCGACCGTCCGAGTCAGCAGGAGGGGCAGACGTTGAAGCCCGTCACCTCCACTATCGGCAAGTTGTCCGCAGCGCTTGCGCTGGCTCTCTCCGTGGTGCTTCTGACATCCCTCACGACGCCGACCCCGGCCTCGGCCGCGACCCAGGCGAGCTACTACGTCGCCCCCGACGGCAACGACGCCAACGCCGGGACGATCACGGCACCGTTCAAGACCCTGCAGCACGCACGGGACGTCGTGCGCACGGTCAACAGCAACATGACCGGAGACATCAACGTCTATCTCCGCGGCGGCAACTATCCGGTGAGCAGCACCATCAACTTCACGTCGGCCGACTCCGGAACGAACGGCCACCATGTCGTGTACGCCGCCTACCAGGACGAGAAGCCCGTCCTGAACGGAGGCGTTCAGGTGACCGGCTGGACACAGCACAGCGGGAACATCTGGCAGGCCCCGCTGAACCGCGACAACAAGCTCCGCGCGCTCTACGTCAACGACAAGCGCGCCCAGATGGCCTCGAAGACGATCAACTCGGCCGGATGCTACGGGACCTACACCGTCACGGCCGGCCAGGCTCCCTGGGCCTGGGAGTCAGGTTCGCAGTGCGACGGAGCCAAGTACAGCCTCTCCGATCTGCCCGCCGTCGCCTCCAACCAGGACGACGTCGAAATCAAGTCGGCGACGACCTGGACCACGGCCATCGTCGGAGTCCGCCAGATCACCACAAGCTCGGACGGCGCCAATCGCGTGGCCCTGTTCCAGCAGCCGGGTGCGGCCATTGCCCAGGGACCGCCGAACGGCAACTTCAACGCCGGCGGCACCCACACGTTCATGAATGCGTACGAATTCCTGGACCAGCCGGGCGAGTTCTACTTCGACAAGACGAAGCACACTCTGTACTACTACAAGTCCGGCTCCGAGGACATGACGTCTGTGCAGGTCTTCGCGCCGAACAACGTGTCCACCCTCATCAAGATCGCCGGCACCTCCACGACAGCCCACGCGCGGAACATCACGTTCTCCGGGCTGACCGTCGAACACTCCGACTGGAACCTGGTCAATGTCGCGGGCTCCGTCTTCCGTCAGGGCCAGCAGGGCAACTCCAGCTCGACCGTCTACGCGAAGAAGAACTTCCACGCGTACACCTACCGCAACGTCGACCTGCCGCCGGGGACCATCCAGATCGAGAACGCCGACGGGATCGTACTGAAGCGCAACACGGTGCAGCACACCGGCGCCGACGGAATCAGCATGGTCAACGACGTGACCGACTCGCAGTTGACCGGCAACGTCACGAACGACATAGCCGGCTCCGCCATCACCGTGGGACACCCCCAGCACGTGTACATCGGGGACTACACCTCGACCAACAACGAGAAGTACCCGGTGAACGTCGAAGGAGTCTGCAAGAACATCTCGGTCACGGACAACTACCTCTACGACAGCGCGGTGTTGTTCCAGGGGTCCAGCCCCGTGTCGGCGTACTTCACCGATTCCCTGTCCGTGCAGCACAACCGGATCGAGAAATCCCCGTGGGCGGGCATCACCCTCGGCTGGGGATGGTGGAACTTCGACGGTTCGGCGAACTCCGTCAATCCCGGGACACCGACCACCACAGCGAAGAACAACACCGTCAGCTACAACCAGATCGTCGACACGATGCAGGTGCTGGGCGACTCCGCTCCCATCTACGACCTGGGCAGCCAGCCGGGAACCGTGATCAGCAACAACTACATCCAGGGCGTTCCGGCCGGTCACAAGTACGGACTCCACCCCGATGAGGGCTCCGCCTACCTCAACTTCCACGACAACGTGCTCGACGTCGACCCGAACGTGGCCTACACCATCAACTCAGGCACCTGGGGCCGGCAGCACGACCTGAGCATGACCAACACCTACGGCACCGTCAACAAGATCTTCGACAAGAGCGTCCCGAACAGCACCATCGAGGACGTGCACGCGTACGCGGACCGCGTGTGGCCGTCGCAGGCGTACGACATCGCGGTGCACTCCGGTCTTGAGGACGCCTACAAGGACATCGTCCCCCAGAGCAACCTGGGCCTGCAGGACTACGCCCTGCCCGCAAGCACCTTCACCGGCAAGGGCGTGTCATCCATCCCCGTCCGCTCCATCGGTGACGCGACCAGGACTCTCTGGCTGGCTCCCTCCGGTACGACGACGTTCGCCGTCGGCCCCACCATGACGAAGGCGGCCGGAACGGCTACGACCATCAGCGTCCCGCCGACGGTCGGCGACTACCGTCTCTACGTCGTGGACGCACAGGGGACCGCGTCCGCCGCGTCCAAGTCGCTCGTACGCCAGCGTTGGGCCTACGTCGACGACAAGGACTCCGGCCTCACCTACTCCTCCGGCTGGTCCAACTGGAACGACTCGCAGGACTTCAAGGGGTCCGAGAAATTCACGGGCAGGGCGGGCGACAACGTCCAGTACTCGTTCACCGGCTCGGGCGTTCGGTATCTCGGCATGAAGCAGCCGAACATGGGGAAGGCCGACATCTACATCGACGGCACCCTCGCGCAGTCGGGCATCGACGCGTATGCCTCGACGGTGACGAAGCAGGTGCCGCTGTTCGAGAAGACGGATCTCGCCGCGGGTCCCCACACGATCAAGGTCGTGTGCACCGGAACGAAGAACGCCGCCTCTTCCGGCACCGTCTGTGCGCTGGACGCGTTCGCCTCCATCCCCTTCCCCGTCACGAACGCGTTGTACAAGGTCCTCAACAAGAACAGCGGCAAAGCGATCGACGTCTCGGGCGGTTCGACCTCCGCCGGGGCGAACATCATCCAGTGGAACGACACCGGGTCGCAGAACCAGCACTGGCGGTGGGCCGCGGTGGGCGACGGCAGCTACGAGATCGTCAACCAGAACAGCGGTCAACTGCTGGACGTCGCCAACGCGTCCACCGCGGACAACGCGACCGTCGTCCAGTGGACCGACGACAACGGCGCGAACCAGCACTGGACACTGACCGCCGCCGGAAACGGCTACTACAAGATCAAGAACGTGAAGAGCGGCAAGCTGCTCGCGGTGTCCGGCTCATCGACGACAGCAGGCGCTCAGCTCGTGCAGACGACGGACACGAACGCCGACAGCCAGCTGTGGCAGGCGGTGAACGTGGACTGATTCCCTCCGCGCCACGGACCGCACATCCCGCTCAGCCGCCTCGGTGTGCTGCTGGGGCGGACCGAGGGAAGCGAAGGGCTGAGGGACGGTGCCGGCGAAACGCGGGTACCGTCCCTTGCCGCATTGCCTCCAGGCCGACGCCCAGGTCGTTGATCACGACCTTCGCTCCCTCGGCGGCGAAGGCCCGGGCATGCGCGCGGCCGAGTCCGAGACCCTCTCCGGTGACTTCGACGACATGTCCAGTGAACGGTCGGCCGTACCTGAAGCTCCTGCGCGAGATCCTGCGCCGGGGTGTGTTTGAGGGCGAGTTCGAGCGAAGTCGAGGTCGAGGCCGCCACGTCTCGCCAGGCCGACGGGGACTCCTCCGGCGGCCGCGCGGTCTCGCCGATCGCCCTGTCGTCCGACGAGGCGTCAGTTCTCCGTGTGTTCGCTTCGTTCTCCGCGGGCGCACTGCGCGCGGAGCTCCACGGCGTCGAGGAAGAGGCTGATCGCGGTCTCGAACTGGTCCTCTTCGTCGATTTCCGCGAGAAAGGGGGCGACCTGAGCCAGGTTCGGATACCGCTGTGGCGAGGCCGTCAGGTACTCGCGGCGCCAGGCCAGCCGGTCGCCTTCCTGAGCGCCCTTGTCCAGCACGTTGAAGGATGCCTCGAAGGCGCCGGCGGCGAGTGCCGTATCGGCCAGGACCCGGTAGTACGCGGCCGCTTCGCGTCCCTGGAGGCCGGCATCGAGCAGGGCGCCGATGACCACGTCGGCGCCATGGAACTCCGGATCGCGCCGGGAGGTACGGGCCGCGACCAGGATGGCCACACCCGGGTGCTGCAGGCATGCGGCACGGATCCGTCGGGCGAGCGACGCGAGGGTCTCGCGCCAGCTTTCCGACGGTGCGAAGTCATGCAGGGCATCGCCGACCAGCCGGGCGGCCAGGCCGAGCAGCAGGTCGTCCTTGCTGCGGAAGTGCCGCAGGACCGCTGTGTGGTCGGCGCCCAGATCAGTGCCCAGCCGACGGAAGGTGAGCGCCTCCGGACCGTCCGTCTCGATCACGGCCATTGCGGTGTCCAGGATCAGATCCGGGGTGAGGAAGGATGCCGGACGCCGCTTTCGCCCCGCGGTAGTGGCTCCTGCCGAGTTGGTGCTCGCGCGTGTCATGGCTGTCATCTTATCGACGGCGTTGTCAACGATGGTCCTCCTGCAGGTGGTCGGCAACCGCCCGCAGTGCCGCGATGGACTCCGCGTCACGCGAGGGGTCGTCCGCCGTCGGCCACGCGCTGGTCTTGACGATCACCACGTCGGCCTCCGGGTCCACATACAGGTACTGGCCGTGAATCCCCACCGCGGTGAAGGGACGTCGCTCGCCGCCGAGTGTCCACCACTGGTTGCTGTACCCGTAATACGGATAGCCGCTGGGGCCCAGGGCGCCGACCTCCAGATGCGGCACCCCGCGACCGCGGCTGCGCGTCGCCCATTCCTCGGACACGATGCGCTGCCCGTTCAGCTCTCCGCCACGGGACATCAGCAACCCCAGCCGGGCCATGTCGCGCGCGGTGGCATTGAGCGAGCCACCGCCGATCGCGGTACGCGGACGCCTGCGAGTGAGCCAGTAGTACGCGTCGCGCTCAGCGCCGATACGGCTCCAGAGGCGCTCCGTGGCGTACTGCGCGAGTGAGCGGCCGGTGGCGGACTCCAGCACCCATCCCAGGACCTGGGTGTCGACCGTCGAGTAGTTGAACTGTGTGCCGGCCTCGGTCGAACGCTCGGCCGAGGACACGACGTCGTGCAGCGAGCCGCCCCCCGTGGCGGCCTTGGCGAACCGGTTGATCAGACTGTCCCGAACGGTGTAGGTCTCCAGGTCACCCACCCCGCTGCTCATGTCGAGCAGATGCTCGATGGTCACCCCGTCGAAGGCGGAGCCCACCAGATCCCTGCAGTACACCGTCACCGGGTCGGTCACGTCCTTGATCACCCCCTCGTCGAGGGCGATCCCGATCAGCATCGACGTCACCGATTTGGTAATCGAGAACATCTGGAACCGCACGTCGCCGCCGGCGAAGTACCCCGGATACGACTCGTGGACGATCTCGCCGCCGTACAGCACAACGAAGGAGGTGGTGTTCGTTCGGGTGTGCAGTTCGGCGAGGCTCCGCTCCCGCCCCTCGAAGCCGTAGGTCACGTCCAGGGGGCGCGGTCGCCGGGGCAGGGGGAACACGTCCCCACGGCGGCGTACGTCTTCGGTGGGCAGGAGGAGATTCATGTGAGCGAACGTCCACTCATTGACGGGGCGACCGGTCATCACCTTGTCCTGGTGGCGCCACAGCCAGACCGCCCCGGCGCCTGCCGCGGCGGCTCCCAGCAGCCACCCACCCGCTTCGGTGCGCATTACTGAACTCCTTCATCGCATGGACCTGTTGAGCTTCGGTGCCCTCACTTTGGCTCGCCAATCCACCGGTGTCAACGCTGGTGTTACCTCTGGTGTCAGCGCGGGTGTCACCACCGTTGACAGGCTTGGACTGAGTGGTCATGCTGGTGACGGGGTCGTTGCCCCCCCCTCTTCCGGCACTCCACGAAGGACAGCGCATGACAGCCACCCGACTGCCCACCGCGCGCCGCCTGCTCGGAAAACTGCCCCTCGTCGACCCGGGCCGGCCCCCGCTGCCCGCGAGAACCGCGTTCCTGACCGGTGCCAGCTCGGGCATCGGCAAGGCGCTCGCAACCGAGCTGTGCGCCCGCGGCTACGACGTGTACCTCACGGCGCGCAGAATCGAGCTCCTCGAAGAACTGCGGGCACGGCTCACCGCCGCGTTCCCGCAGCGTTCGGTGACCGTGGCCGCCCTCGACGTGACCGAGCACGAGGCCGTGGCGCGGACGATCGACGACGCGGCCCGACGGTTCGGCGGACTCGGAATGGTCATCGCCAACGCGGGGGTCGACGCAGGGGGCAACATCGGGGAGGGCCGCTTCGAGGCGCACCGCGCGGTGGTGGACGTCAATCTGCTGGGTGCGATGGCGACCATCGACGCGGCCGTCGCACACTTCCGCAGCACGGGCGGCGGGCAGGTGGTGGGCTTCAGCTCCGTCCTGGCCGGGGCGGGCCTGCCGGGCGAGGCGCCGTACTGCGCCTCCAAGGCAGGGCTCACGAGATACCTTCAGTCGCTGCGCGGCGAGCTGTGGAACAGCGGCATCACCGTGACCACGGTCGCCCCCGGCTACATCGACACCCCGATCAACGAAGCCCTGGGCGACAAACGACCGTTCCTCATCGATACCCGCACGGGCGCCCGCAAGATCATGGACCGCATCGAGTCCGGCGCCGTCCACGCGACAGTGCCCCGAGTGCCCTGGACCGTCGTCGCATACCTGCTGGCCCGGCTCCCGACCCGTCTGCTGCGGAAGGTCAATACCTGACCGACCAGGTCCGCAGACCAATGACGCGCCGGTGCCAAGCAGCCATCACCCCAGGACCCTCGGGCCGGGCCAGGCCTTCCGCGCACACCGCGCACCCGGCCCTGGTGCACTGGGACCTGCCCGCTCCCGAGCCCCGGCCGGTTCCCTGTGCCCGCAGGCTCCCTTCGCCGCTCCAGTACGAAACACGGCTCCCGAGCGCCTACCGGTTCTGAGGTTTCCGACGATGCTCACCTTCTGTCGCGCTCCCTCGTCCGCCCGCCACGCGGCCCTCCGCGCAAAGGGCATGCAGTGAAGACGAACAGCGGACCCGCGCTGACGTTCACCGTCGCCGCCGCCCTGATCGCCGGAGTCACGCTCGGCAGCAGCGGCAGTAACGTGATGCCCGTCCTCGTGGACGACTTCGCCGACCGCTTCGACCTGTCCAGCACCGGCGCCGGACTCGTCGCCGCCAGCCAGCTGATGGCGGTCGCGATCACCACGTTCCTGCTCGCCAACCGCGCCGCCCGCCCCGGACGCGTCCGGATGGCCCGCAACGGGCTGGCCCTGGCCGCCGCGGGATTCATCGGCGCCGCCATCGCATACGACATATTGACGCTGACGGTGGCCAACCTGCTGCTCGGCGCCGGACTCGGAGCCGTCTACGCCGCCTCGACCGCCGCCCTGGCCGGCGTCGGCGACGACGCCGACAAGACCTCCTCGATCACCGTCACCGGCGCGCTGTTCGCGAGTGCCCTGCTGCTCCTCGCTGTCCCGGCCGTCAACGAGACCGCAGGCGGGGGAACCGGGTTCTTCCTGCTGGCCGTGTGCTGTCTGCCTGGCTGGTTCCTGGTGGGCCACCTCCCCGACGGCCCGGGCCCGGGCCCGGCGAGCAGTCCTTCCGCGACCGTCCCCGACAAGGCCTTCCAGCCGGCCCGTCCCTCCGTCGTGCTGCTGGTCGGCGCCGGCCTCCTGTGGGCCGTCACGCAGGGCGTCTGGTCCTACGCCTCCGTCCTCGGGCGCAGCCACACCGGTATGTCTGCCTCCGTGCTCTCTGCCGTCCTGGCCGTCTCCAGCGTCGTCGCACTCGCCGGAGCCGTGGCCGGACCGCTCGCCGTCAAGCGTTTCGGCCGCCTGCGCTCGATGACCGGGTTCATCGTCGCCGAGGCGTTCAGCTCGGGGCTCCTCATCGTCACCCACAGCCCCACTCTGTTCATCGCCACCGCCGTCATCTGGCAGACCTGCCAGCTGGCCGTCCTGGTACAGATACTCGCCGCCGCCTCCGTCATCGATTCCACCGGACGGTGGGTGGCCGCCCTCAGCGGCGGCGGAGCACTCGGCGCAGGCATCGGACCCTTGGCGGTCGGCGCGATCATGGACACCATGGGCGTCGGCGTGCTGAGCATCCTTCTCGTCGCCGGAACACTCATCGCCGCACTCCCCCTCCTCAAGATGACCGCGTCCAGCGAAGCGGCAGCAGACACGGCATCCGTCACACCCCACCCTCAGCCCACGCCCGTCGTCGCGAGGACGCACACCGAGAAATCAGCCTCACCAGCAGAATGGGATGCCGGTGGTCCGTCCGTCGGCGAAGGCGATGCGTGACCTGCGCCGGCGGGTCGGCAGCGCGCCGGTGCGGGCGTCGTTCGAGGTGCTGGCCGGACTGCCGCCCCGGCCGACGACGCCAGGTGTCAGTTTTCGGTCGGCACCGGATGGTGTCGTTCGACGGCTGTAGTTCGCTGAGAGTTCTCGCACTCCTCACTCTCACGCTCAACACATCCAATGTCTGGCTTGGTTGCGAGGGCGCCGATCGGACACGTACCCGGAAGTACCCAAAGAACTTGGGTCACAAGGCTAGACACAGGCAACGCTCGTATCCGTTAATCCATCCCATGTGTCAGTGGAGAGGGCCGGTGGGCCCGAGCCCTCTATGGACCCCGGGCCCCCTTGTCGGTATGGCGGCCAGGACGGTGACCGTCGCCAACGGCTCCGCTGTGCCGTCGTCGGTCTGCTGGACGCATGGCGCCACATCGTCAGACCACAAGCCCATGACGTGCTGCACCCGACCGCCTGACACGTGAGCCAACACAGCAACTACGGAGCAATCACTCTCCGGTTCACGGAAAGGTTCAACTTGTCTTCCTCCCTCAGCAGACGGCGCCTCCTGCAAGTAGCCGGGGCCACCGCAGCCGGGTCCGTCCTCGGCAGTTCTCCCGCCCAAGCGGCCATCGCCCCCGCGAGGACCGACATCGGGACCTCCGCACAGCCTTTCCAACTCGGCCAGGTCCAGCTCACCGCAAGCCGGTGGCTGGACAACCAGAACCGTACGCGGAACTACCTGCGGTTCGTCGATGCCGACCGGCTGCTGTACAACTTCCGCGCCAACCATCGGCTGTCCACCAACGGCGCGGCCGCGACCGGCGGCTGGGACGCGCCGGACTTCCCCTTCCGCACCCATGTCCAAGGGCACTTCCTCACGGCGTGGGCTCAGTTGTACGCCGTCACCGGGGACACCACCTGCCGGGACAAGGCCACCTACATGGTCGCGGAGCTGGCCAAGTGCCAGGCCAACAACAGCGCCGCCGGTTTCAGCGCCGGGTACCTCTCCGGCTACCCCGAGTCCGACTTCACCGCTCTTGAGCAGCGGACCCTGAACAACGGCAACGTGCCGTACTACACCGTCCACAAGACCCTCGCCGGTCTGCTGGACGTATGGCGCCACATCGGCAGCACACAAGCCCGTGACGTGCTGCTCGCCCTGGCGGGATGGGTCGACTCGCGCACCGGCCGACTGAGCGTCCAGCAGATGCAGGCCATGCTGGGAACCGAGTTCGGCGGTATGAACACCGTGCTGACGGACCTCTACCAGCAGACGGGCGACGCGCGGTGGCTCACCGTCGCCCAGCGGTTCGACCACGCCGCCGTGTTCGAACCGCTCGCGTCCAACCAGGACCAGCTCAACGGGCTGCACGCCAACACGCAGGTACCCAAGTGGATCGGGGCCGCCCGGGAGTTCAAGGCCACCGGCACCACCCGCTACCGGGACATCGCCACCAACGCCTGGAACATCACGGTCAACTCGCACACCTATGCCATCGGCGGCAACAGCCAGGCAGAGCACTTCCGCGCCCCGAACGCCCTCGCCGGCTACCTGGACAAGGACACCTGCGAAAGCTGCAACACCATCAACATGCTCACCCTCACCCGTGAGTTGTTCGCGCTGGACCCGAACCGGGCCGCGCTGTTCGACTACTACGAGCAGGCGTGGCTGAACCAGATGATCGGCCAGCAGAACCCGGCCGACGACCACGGCCACGTCACCTACTTCACCCCGCTCAACCCGGGCGGCCGACGCGGCGTGGGCCCGGCGTGGGGCGGCGGCACCTGGAGCACCGACTACGGCACCTTCTGGTGCTGCCAGGGCACGGGCCTGGAGATGCACACCAGGCTGATGGACTCCCTCTACTTCCGCACCGACAACACCCTGATCGTGAACATGTTCGTGCCCTCGGTGCTCAACTGGTCGGAGCGCGGGATCAAGGTCATACAGACCACGACATATCCCGTCAGCGACACCACGACCCTTCAGGTCACCGGCAACGTCAGCGGAACCTGGGCGATGCGCATCCGCATCCCGGGCTGGACCACCGGGGCCTCCGTCAGCGTCAACGGCGTCGCGCAGAACATCGCCACCGCCCCCGGCAGCTACGCCACCCTGAACCGCTCCTGGGCCTCCGGCGACACGGTCACCGTCCGTCTGCCCATGCGGACCGTGATGCGAGCGGCCAACGACGACGCGAACGTCGCAGCGATCACCTACGGCCCGGTGGTCCTGTCCGGCAGCTACGGTGACACCGCGCTCAGTTCCCTCCCGGCATTGGACACCTCGTCCATCACACGGACCAGCAACAGCTCGCTCGCCTTCACCGCCACCGCCAACGGCTCCACCGTCAACCTGGGCCCGTTCCACGACGCGCACGGCCACAACTACACCGTCTACTGGAACTCCGGCGGCACCGTCCGTCTCGCCAACGTGGGCAGCGGTCTCCTGCTGGGCATCCAGAACATGTCCACGGCCGACGGTGGCCTCGCTCTTCAGTGGTCGGACAACGGCACCGCCGACCACGACTGGTACATGGTCACCGACGGAAGCGCGGTCCGCTTCCGCAACGCCAACAGCGGCAAGGTGCTCGGCGTTTTGAACATGTCCACGGCCGACGGCGCGACCGTCCTGCAGTGGTCGGACTCCGGCACCGCCGACCACAGATGGACGCTGCTCGACCAGGGGGACGGGACCTACAAGATCCGCAACGTGAACAGCGGCAAGCTGCTCGCCATCGCGAACAACTCCACCGCTGTCGGCGCGTTCGCAGTCCAGGACGCGGACGACGGCACCGCCGACAACCGCTGGCGCATCGTGCGCAACTGAGGCCGCTGCGGAAGCAGTCCAACTGGTCCTTCACCTACCGCACGTCCAGCGACCCCACCAACCCCAACGGCTGGTCCGCGCCGCAGAACCTGTTCACCGGCAGCCTCCCCCACCGGCGGCCCGATCGACCCGACCCTGATTCGCCGACGCCAGAACATGCCACCCTGCAACTGCCGTACCGGCCGGGCGTCCTCACCCTGCGGCACTGACCCGCGCGCACATGACCAGACGCTTGTGACCGTGCCCATCAGCCACGGTCACGAGCGTCTTCCGCTTTGTCTCCCAGGAAGGAACCCTCCACCGCGCTGACGCTCACCGCCCGTCACCACGTGAGGGTCTGTCAAAAGAGCGGGCCAGTGCCCCGCGTGACGGGTGGGGGGACTGGGCGCGCGGTGCTGCGGCCCGGTCCCTGAGACTGCCGCTGCTCGCCTACGGCAGGGTCCACCGCTGGTTGGCGCCGTTGTCGCAGCTCCAGATGTCCAGCTGGGTGAGGTTGGCGGTGCTGCTGTTGGGATCGTCCAGGCAGCGTCCGGACTGCATGCTGCGCAGGCTGCCGTCAGCCTGCTGAGTCCACTTCTGGTTGTCTCCGCCGTTGCAGGTCCAGAGGTCGACGAGGGTGCCGTTGGTCACGCCCTGCTTGACGACATCCAGGCATTTTCCGCCGATGGTCAGGGTGCCGTCAGCGTTGTAGGTCCAGGTCTGTGACCCCGACTTCTGGTTGCAGTCGTAGAGCTGCACCGCGGTGCCGTTGGTGGTGTTGCCTTCGTCGAGGTCGAGACACTTGCCGGAGATGCCGGAGGGGACGGCGCCGGAACGGGTGGGGGTCGGGTTGCTCCCCGGGGTGACGGAGAAGTTGTCGAACTGCTGTGTCTGGTATCCGCCCCCGGTGACGCTACTGGTGGAGTCCACGGTGCCCAGTCCGGCGCGGCCGTGGGTGTAGCTGTTGTCCGTGACACTGCCCAGAGCGGTGCCGTCGAGCGTGGCGCTGATGGTCGACCCCTGCATCGACAGTGAGACGGTGTGCCACCGGTTGGTGCCCAGTGCCGTTGTGGAGCCGCTGGCGAGGGTCGTGAACCCCCACGTGCTGTTGCTGTTGACAGCAGACTTGACGATCGACCACGTGCCGGAGCTGCTCACCCGCAGGTGGTACGCCTGCAGGCCGTTGTCGTTCCGGCCTTGCATGCCAATGCGGCCCAGCAGCTCCACAGCTCCGGACTGCTCGAGCATCGTGTTCGCCGTGACGGTGTAGTTGCCCCAGGAATCGTCGCCCATGAAGGTGTAGGGCGCGTAGTAGTTCTCGCTGGTCCAGCGGACGGGAGCCGCTGGTGCCATCTGGCGCAGGCAGGTGCCGGTGCGTCCTCCGCCGCAGGCCACGGTCTGGAAGGCGCCGTTCATGTCGGTGAAGTACTTCGGGGACGTGGTGGTCGCCGGGGTCTGGAAGTTGTTGGAGTACGGCAGGCTCAGCGGGGCCGCCGAGGGCGCGGTGGCGGTTCCCTTGCCCTGCCCAGTCGTCGTGGTGACCGTGTACACGTAGCCGGGCTGCAGTGTCAGCGTGTAACTGCCGCCGGAGGGGGTGACGTCGGTGGTGTGCACGAAGTGGTCGCTGTCGTTGGGCGAGTTGAGATTGGTGCCCCAGACGTGGACCTGGCCGGTGGACAGGCCGCCCGTGACGTGAACGGTCAGGGTCTGCGCGGCCGTGGCGTCCACCGTCTCGATGACGGTGCTGTAGTCACTGTGGTTCGGCGACTTCAGGGTTACGTAGCTGCCATTGGACTGAGCGCCGCCCAGGTAACCGCTGGCCGAGTCCTGGTACTGCCAGCCGATCTGCGCGAACTGGGACGTGTGTGCGAGGACCCAGGCCGTCTTGGCGATGCTGTAGTGGCCGGACCAGGGCTGGTTGGCAACGGCGAGCCCGTTGAAGGCGAAGTAGGTGTTGGGGTAGAGCGCAGCGACGAGCGGCCAGTTGTAATAGGCCGTCATACGGCCGTCGATGTAGTCCCGGTTGACGGCCCTCGCGACCGACATCGCGCCGGCCTCGGCGTCCTCCGACCCGTTCTCGCTCGCCCACAGTGGCTTGCCGAGGTTCTGCGCGGTGCTGGTGCTCGGGCAGTTCTTGAAGTCGGACCTGTTGCCGATAGCCGCGCCGTTGACGTAGCCGCAGGGGTAGTGGACGCCCACGACGTCCACTGCGTTCTTGAACGTCGGGTCGCCGGCCATCGCGTCCGCCACCGACCAGCTGTCGTCGGCCGCGACCAGCTTGGTGGCACCGTAGCCCTTGGAGGCCAGGGCGGACTTGAGGTTCTCGTACCAAGTCGCGTTGTAGCCGCGCTCGTTCCAGCCGCCCAGGTAGTCGATGTTCAGCTTGTGCTGGGCTGCGCAGCCCATCCAGTCCGTCACGTAGCTGATCGCGTTGGAGGTGAAGAAGGTGTTGCTGCCGCCGCCGACCCAGCCGGGCGCACCCCAGGCGAGCCCGTAGAGTTTGATGTCGGGGTTGCGGGCCTTGGCCTGCTCCGCGAGCCACCACTCGTAGCCCTGGTTGCAGTCGACCACGCCCTGGGTGTGCTCGTGGCTGGCCTCAGCGCCGTCAGTGGTGTTCGTGTCACCACCTATTTCGATCTTGAGGGACTGGAGCGAGGCGCCGAACCCGGGCTTGAACAGGTAGTCGAGGATCTGGCTGCGCTGCGGCTCCGGATAGTCGATCAGCAGCCGGCTGTTTCCGCCGCCGCCGGAGATCGCGCCCACACCTTCGAAGGTTCGGCCCGTGCCCGTGCCGTCCACGGTGATCGAGGTCGTGGTGGCCGCCTGTGCCGCCGGCGCCGACCAGTTCACCAGCGCGGCGACGACGAGGGAGAGCGCGGCGAGGAGTGAGGTCCGCCTTGGCCCTCTCCGGTGTATGGGCGATCTGAGGTTCATGTCGTCTCCAAGGACGCTGGTCATCGGTTCAGAGCAAATACGAACAAATACGAACGGAAACGAGGCCGAGAAAGGCGCTCCGCGACTCCGTCAACTCCACGACGCGCGGCGTGTGGAAGTACTTCACCATCACCGCCCGGTCCCGCGTCCGCCGCGTCAGCTCGGCTTGAGGATGATCGCCTGGCCGCCCGCGGGAGCCATCGCCACGTCCAGTGTGGTGGCCGAGGTGACCGTGCGGGTGCTGACCACGAGCGGCGTCCGGTAGGGGCTGCTGCCCGGGGTGCCGTCGGCGTAGACGGTCGCCGTGTATGACCCGCCGCCCAGGAACGTCAGCGGGAGCGACAGGGTCCGGGATGTCTCGTTGGTCATCGCCCCGAGGAACCAGGTGTCGCCGTGACGGCGGGCGACGGCGACGTACTGGCCGATCGATCCGGCGAGGGCGTGGCTCTCGTCCCAGGTGGTGGGGATGGCGTCGAACCACGGCAGCCCCGGCCAGTTGGACGTGTTGGCGTACTTGGACGGTGAGTCGTACCAGTACAGGAAGTTCAATGGCTGGTAGAAGACCGCCGCCATGGCCATCTGGTGGACGTTGGTGGTCTGGTCCCGCGACTGGCCGTAGCAGATGGTGTAGTCCATCGGCCCGCCGATGTTGCGGGCGAACGGCAGGGTCACGTTGTGGCTCGCGGTCGGGAAGTGCTCGTTGCCGCGCACGCCCTCCATGGTGACCCAGTTCGGGTACGTCCGCTCGTAGCCGAACGGCCGCACGTCGTCGTGCATGTCGATCAGCAGGTGGTACTTGGCTGCCGTCCTGGCCCAGTTCGTGATCTGGTTCGTCATGGCCTGGGTGCCGTCGTCGACGAATCCGAGCTTCACGCCTGCGACGCCCCAGCTCCTGTAGAGGCTGAACAGGCTGTCGGGGTTGGTGGCCGCTCTGCGGTCGACGTAGAGGATGACGCCGATGCCCTTGCTCGTGGCGTAGGAGATCACCGAGGGCAGATCGATGTCCGGAATCGGCTTCGTCGCGTCGGTGCTGTGGTCGGGGTCGCCGTACCATCCGCCGTCGTACTCGACGTACTGCATGCCGCGGGCCACGGCGAAGTCGACGCCCGCCATCCCGGCGGCGGTGGTCAGCTGTACACGGAAGGCTTTGCCGGGCTTGATCCACGAGGTGTCGGCCAACGCGCTCGCAGGGGCCAGGTTGAGCACCAGCTCGGCGTTGTCGACCAGTTCGGCGTGGGTGGAGCCGGTCACCACCGCCCGCCAGGGCGTGGCGAACGGCGTGGTGACCATCGAGGTCGTCTGGACCGTGTCCGAACCGCGGGCGGTGTGCTCCATCAGGTAGGCGGCCAGCGTGTTCGGCTGGCCGGACACCGAACTCAGCATCATTCGGGGGAAGTTGACCCGGGACGACTCGCAGATGCAGGCGATCAGCCCACCGCTCGCGTACGTGGCGGTCAGCGGCAGGTCGGTCAGCGGGCCGGTGTCGGTGCCGGAGGTCCCCGTGGACGGGATCGAGCCCGGGGCTACGGGGTTGTAGGCGTCCTCGTCCCGGGCGCTGTAGACGAGCGTGCTGTCGGGGAAGACGAACGTGGTCAGCTCGTCGGCGATCGTGGCGGTGCCCTTGCCGAGCAGCACGTACCGGAAGGCGACGCCGGTCGGGTAGGCGCGGATCTGGATGCTGAAGTTGATCAGCGAGGCGGTGTCCTGGAGGTTCCAGCGCATCTCCTGGTACCGGTCGCGGACTGTCGCGTTGCGGCCGTACACCGGGTTCCAGGTGTTGTCGATGGTCCAGTGCTGGTAGTTGGTGATCACCGTGCCGGCGGCGCCGAGCACCGTACCGTCGCTCAGCTTGAGGCCGAGAGCCGAAGTGTCGACCACCGTCACGCCTCTGCGCTCGGCCGACCAGCTGAGGGCGCCCGAAGTCAGCGACATCGTAATGGTGTTGCTGCCGTCGGGGGCCGTCGCGGTGACCGAGGCGTCGGCCGCCGCGGCCGTCCCGGTGGCGCCGGCACCCAGCGCCGCGGCTCCCACGGTGACGGCGGCGCCTCTGAGAAGTCCACGCCGTGAGAGCCGTCCTGGGGCGCCGGTCGATGGCTGTTCAGGTAGGGCGCGGCTCGCTGCATCTGCCATGACTCGTACACCTTTCCATTGCATCCATTTCGATGTGAATACAGCCAAAACAAGGTCCAACGTCTCTGATTGCAGGCGCAGTTGGACGCGCCCAGGAGTTCCGCCCTCGAACTGGAGCCGCTCACAACGGGAGGGTCAGGACAGGAATCCCTCGAGGACGAGAGTCGCCGCGCCGAGACTGACCGGGTTGCGGTCGATGGGGCAGAGACTGATCTCGGTGCCTTCCCAGGGTTCGGCGAGGGCGTAACGGGCGGCGGTATCGCGTACGTGCGGCAGGACGGCGGCCCCCAGTAGGTCGGCGACCCAGCCGGTGAGCACGATGATCTGCGGGTTGCACAGGTTGATCAGGTTGGCGATGCCGATGCCGAGGTAGCGGCCGGTCGTGGCGATCACCTGCTGTGCGGCGGGGTCTTTGGCCGCGTGGGCGGTGGCCAGGGCGTGGATGGTCGCCGTCTGGTCGTCGGGGTGCAGGAGCGGGCTGTCCGGGTCGGTCTCCGCGAGGTGCTGCATGATGCCGGGTGCGCCCACGTAGGTCTCCACGCATCCCACGCATCCGCGGCGGCACTTGCGGCCGTCGATGACGAGGTTGGTGTGGCCCCATTCACCGGCCGTGTTCGTGGCACCACGGTAGAGCGCCCCCTGGACGGCCAGGCCCGCGCCGACGCCGGTTCCCAGGGTGAGGACGGCGACGTCGTCGTGGCCGCGGGCGGCACCGAACCACAGTTCGGCGACGGTGCTCGCACGCAGCGGGTTGTCGAGGATGACCGGCACATCAGGGACCCGATCGGTGAGCAGGGCCAGCAGTGGCACGTCGTTCCACTGCCAGTTCGGGGCGAAGACGGAGGCCGTGCCGTCCGGCCGTACCTGGCCGGGAATGCTGACGCCGATCCCGAGAACCCTGCCGCGTTCCACGTGGGCCTGCGCGATCGCGTCGTCGACGCCGCGGACGATACGGTCCACGACGTAGTCCGGCGAGTTGGCGTGCGGGTGCAGTTCGTACTCGGCTCTGGCCAGAACCCGTAGAGCGGGATCGAAGACCTCGACGTGGACGTAGGTCTCGGCGATGTCGACGCCGATGAGCCGGGGGCCCTCGATGGCGGGCGCGAGAAGGTTTCGCGGGCGTCCGCCTCCCGAAGCCTGCTGTCCGATCTCGGCCAGCAGCCCCAGCTCGTGCAACTCGTTGACGATGTCGGAGGCGGTGGCCACCGACAGGCCCGTGGCCGCGGCGATGTCACGCCTGACGACGGGCGCCGAGGCGATGAGATGCCGCATCACCGCGAAACGGTTGGTCCGGCGAATGTCCTGGTACGTCCGCTTCAACGACGTCGTCCTGTGCTCGATGCGGCTGGGGCGCCTGATCGTATCCACGCGCTGCACGCCGTTGGAACTGCCGTGCACAGACTTTTTCTGGCTTGTTGACGAAGGGGTGTAGCGCGCATAACCTGCGTCTCGCTCCGCTCGCTGCAACCCCGTCAGCGGCAGGAAACTCCCCCTCCGATTGCGCGCCTCCACCCCGCGGGCTTCGCGTCGCGCTCATACCGGCCCCACTCCGCGGCCGTCCACAGCGTCATCAGCCGACATCGCGGCGCGTGCCCAAGGTCCGTACCCACACCCGTTCTTCACAGCAGAGGTGGCCATGTCCCCTGAGCAGAACCCCAGCCGATCGTTCGGCCGCAGGTCCTTCCTGCGCGCCTCCGGCACCGTGGCGGCGGCGGGATTCCTCGCCGCGTGCGGCGGGAACACCGGTCGCGGCGGCGGCTCCACCGGCGGTAAGGCGGCGATCAGCCAGTGGTACCACCAGTACGGCGAGGCGGGCACCCAGCAGGCGGCGCTGCGGTATGCGAAGACGTACAGCCACGCGGACGTGTCGGTGCAGTGGATCCCCGGTGACTACGCCTCCAAGCTCTCCAGCGGCCTGGTCTCCAGCAGCGGCCCCGACGTCTTCGAGTTCCACCCCGATGTCCAGATGGCCAAGTCCGGGCAGATCGTGCCGCTGGACGACATCATCGCGGACGTGAAGTCCGACTTCACGGAGAAGGACCTGGCCGCCAACTCGGTTGACGGCAAGGTCTACGGCATCCGCATGATCGACGACCCGCAGTTCCTGTACTACCGCAAGAGCCTGCTGGAGAAGGCGGGCGTCCAGCCCCCGACCACCTTCGACGAGCTGATAGACGCCTCCCGCAAGCTCGACAAGGACGGGGTCAAGGGCCTGTACCTCGGCCTGAAGGCCGGCAGCGACATCCTCGCCAGTCCCCTGGTCTGGGCCACCGGCAGTGAGTTGCTGACCGCCGACCACAAGGTCGCCTTCGACACCCCGGCGACGGTCGAGGGCCTGAAGAAGATGCGCGAGCTCTACACGAGCAAGACGCTGCTGCTCGGCGCGCCCACCGACTGGTTCGACCCGTCGGCGTTCATCCAGGGCCTGACGGCGATGCAGTGGTGCGGCTTGTGGGCGATGCCCGGCATCCAGAAGGCACTGGGCGACGACTTCGGCATCGTCCCCCTGCCCGGCATCGGCAGCGCCGGCCGCCCCGTGGTCTACAACGGCGGCTGGTCCACCTACGTGAGCGCCAAGGCCAAGGACGTCGACGCGGCCAAGGCGTTCGTGAAGTGGCTGTGGATCGAGCAGACGAAGCTCCAGGAGGACTGGTGCACCTCCTACGGCTTCCACATCCCCCCGCGCAAGAGCCTCGCGGCGAAGGCGACCAAGCTGCAGAGCGGCACAGCCGCCGAGGCGGTGAAGCTCTTCGGGACCAACGGGCACTACGACGACCCGTACTGGACCCAGGCCATGACGACGATTTCCCAGGACATGGTGAACAACGCCGTGGTCAGCGGGAAGAACCCCGAGTCCGAGGTGGCCAAGGCCCGCACCCGGGTCGAGGCCGAACTCAAGAAGATCGCCTGAGGGGCGCTGACAAGCATGACAACCACGACCACCGACGGCGCCCGGACGGTCGCCACCGCGCCACCCGGCCCCGCGGCGAAGATGAGGCGTGACCGGCACGGGACGCGAGGCAGCACCCGCACCTTCTGGCTCTTCGCGGGTCCCTTCCTGGCCGGTCTCCTGCTGTTCGTCTACGTGCCGGTCGGCTGGAGCTTCTACCTGAGCCTCTTCCAGGCCCAGAACACGGTCGTCCCGACGAGGTTCGTCGGCCTGGACAACTACGCGGACATCCTCACCGAAGGGCCGTTCACCGACAGCCTGTGGACCTTCACGCTCTTCGCGCTGATCGTCGTCCCCCTCACCTACGTCCTGGCTCTGGCGCTCGCGCTGCTCGTCCACCGCATCCGCGTCGCCCGAGCCTTCTTCCGTTCGGTGTTCTTCATACCCACCGCGTGCTCCTACGTCGTGGCCTCATTGGTGTGGAAGCTGTCGATCTTCAACGGGGTGCGCTTCGGTCTCGCCAACACCGTCCTGGGCTGGTTCGGGATCGAACCCGTCGCCTGGATCGGCACCGTCTCCCCGCCCTGGTACTGGATGGTGCTGGTCACCCTGCGGCTCTGGCTCCAGCTGGGCTTCTACATGATCCTCTTCCTGGCCGCCCTCCAGCAGATCCCCAAGGAACTGTACGAAGCGGCCTGGACGGACGGCGCCCGGCCCGGCTGGCAGACGTTCCGGCACATCACCCTGCCGCAGCTGCGCACCACCTCGGTCGCGGTGGTGCTTCTCATGCTGATCGCGGCCTACCAGGCGTTCGACGAGTTCTACAACCTGCTGCCCAACACCCCCTACGCACGGCCGCCGTTGGTCTACCTCTACTACACGGCCCTCGGGCAGGGTCAGGACTTCGGCCACGGCAGCGCCGGGGCGCTGGTGCTGTCGGCACTCATCACGATGGTGACGCTGCTGCAGGGCAGGATCTTCGGCTTCGGAAAGGCGGACAGCTGATGGCCACCTCCTCCACCAACCCGGTCCGCGGCCGTCAACGTGCGGTGCGCGGACAGGCCGGCAGTGTCGCCGTCTACACCGTCGCCGTCGTCGCGGCACTGCTGTTCCTGGTCCCGTTCTATCTGCTGCTCCGCAACAGCCTGGCCAGCGACGCCGACATCACCGGGGCGAACTGGAAGTTCTTCCCGACCGAGCTGCACTGGGAGAACATCTCCGAGCTGTTCGACGACCCCGCGGTACCCATGGCGCGCAGCATGTGGAACTCCCTCGTCGTCGGGGTGCTCGGCACCGCCGGCCAGCTGCTGGTCTGCTCCCTGGCCGGCTACGCGCTGGCCCGCGTCCCGTACCGGCACGCCAACAAGATCTTCTACGCGGTGCTGGCCACCCTCATGATCCCCAGCGCGGTCACCTTCGTACCCAGCTTCGTCCTCGTATCGTCACTGGGCTGGGTCTCCAGCCTGCAAGGTCTCATCGTGCCCGGCCTGTTCAGCGGCTTCACCGCCTTCCTCTTCCGGCAGTACTTCCTCGGATTCCCCAAGGAACTGGAGGAGGCCGCCCGGATCGACGGTCTCGGCAGCTGGGGCACGTACTGGCGGATCGTCGTCCCCAACTCCACCGGCTTCTTCTCGGCGATCGCGGTGATCACCTTCATCACCAACTGGAACGCCTTCCTGTGGCCGCTGGTCATCGGCCAGGACCAGTCCAGCTGGACGGTGCAGGTGGCCCTGTCGACCTTCACCACCGCGCAGACCATCAACATCCACGAGCTGTTCCTCGCCGCCACCGTGTCCATCCTGCCGCTGGTGCTCGTCTTCCTCTTCCTGCAGCGCTACCTGGTCGAAGGCGTCGCGCACACCGGCATCAAGGGCTGACCGCAGGGCGCCCCGGCAAACGCACAGAAACGCCACTCTTCGCACCGATCCATCCCGGAGTGACCCATGCCCAACCCCGTCAGCCACCCGCCGCTCGCGGCGGCCGTACATCTGGACCCCGACTTCACCGTCGGCGAGGTGAATCCGCGGCTGTTCGGATCCTTCGTCGAGCATCTCGGCCGCTGCGTCTACACCGGCGTCTTCGAACCGGACCACCCGAGCGCCGACGAGGACGGACTGCGCACCGACGTCCTGGCCCTCATCCGGGAACTGGGCGTCACCATGGTCCGCTACCCCGGGGGCAACTTCGTCTCCGGCTACCGCTGGGAAGACGGAGTCGGCCCGGTGGAGGAGCGGCCCCGCCGGCTCGACGGCGCCTGGCGGACCGTCGAGACGAACCGGTTCGGGCTGAACGAGTTCATGCGCTTCGCGGCCAAGGCCGACGTCGAGCCGATGCAGGCCGTCAACCTCGGCACCCGTGGCCTTCAGGAGGCACTCGACCTGCTGGAGTACACCAACCACCCCGGCGGCACGGCCTTCTCCGAGCTGCGCCGCACGCACGGCGTGGACAAGCCGCACGGCATCCGACTGTGGTGCCTGGGCAACGAGATGGACGGCCCTTGGCAGCTCGGCCACAAGAGCGCCGACGAATACGGCCGCCTCGCCGCCGTCACCGCCAAGGCCATGCGCGATGTCGACCCCGGTCTGGAACTGGTCGCCTGCGGAAGCTCCAACCGCTCCATGCCGACCTTCGGCGCTTGGGAGGCGACGGTCCTGGAGCACACGTACGACCTCGTCGACTTCATCTCCTGCCACGCCTACTACGAGGAGAGCGACGGCGACGTCGACAGCTTCCTCGCCTCGGCCGCCGACATGGAGGCCTTCATCGACGGGGTGGTCGCCACCGCCGACCACATCGGGGCCAAGCGCCACTCGAGCAAGCGGATCGACCTCTCCTTCGACGAGTGGAACGTCTGGTACCAGAGCCGGCCGGTCAACAACACCGACACTCCGGACTGGAGCGTGGCCCCGCGCCAGCTGGAGGACGTCTACAACGTCACCGACGCCGTCGTGGTCGGCAGCCTGCTGATCACCCTGCTGCGCCACTGCGACCGCGTCACCGCGGCCTGCCTCGCCCAGCTGGTGAACGTCATCGCCCCCATCATGACCGAGCCCGGCGGCCCGGCCTGGCGGCAGACCATCTTCTATCCCTTCGCCGACGCGGCCCGCCACGGTGGCGGCCAGGTGCTCCGGCTCGCCCTGGACAGTCCCGTCCACGACACGGCCCGTTACGGCGAGGTGCCCCTGCTGCACGCGACCGCCGTCCGGCAGGAGAACGGGACGCTCACCGTCTTCGCCGTCAACCGGGACACCACGACGCCGCTCGAACTCACCGCCGACCTGCGGGCGTTCAGCCCGGTGGCCGGGCAGGTGACGCACACCGCCCTGGCCGACCCCGACCGCCACGCGGCCAACACACTCCAGCACCAGGACCGCGTGACGCCGAAGCCGGTGACCGGCACGGTCACGGACGACGGACGGCTCAGAGCCCTGCTGCCACCGATGTCCTGGAACACCATCACCATCCCGCTCGCCCCCGGAGCGGCCCCATGATCCCACCGCTCGACCCGCACCCCCGCACGACCCCCGGCACCTCAATGGAGAGGTAACACCATGCCCGACACCACATCGCACCGCACACCGCCACCGCGCACCCGGCGGCGGACCACCCTCGCCACGCTCCTGACCCTGCTCTGCGGCCTCGCCGCCCTATTGGTACCCGCCACGCAGGCGCAGGCGGCCTCGGTGACGTTCACGACGGGTGCCGACCGGACCGACCAGAACGGCAACGCGCTCCAGCTGCACGGCCTGGGCATCATCAAGGTGGGTAGCACCTGGTACGGCTACGGCGAGGACAAGACCGGCAGGACGTCGGCGGACACGTCGTTCCAGGACATCACCTGCTACTCCTCGACCGACCTGGCGAACTGGACCTACCAGGGTCAGGCCCTGAGCAGGCAGGCCAGCGGTGACCTTGGCCCCAGCCGCATCGTGGAGCGGCCGAAGGTCATATACAACGCGTCGACGAGCACGTACGTGATGTACATGCACATCGACAGCACCAACTACGCCGAGGCCAGGGTCGGTGTGGCCACGAGCAGCACGCCGTGCGGCCCCTACACCTACCGGGGCAGCTTCCGGCCGCTGGGAAACCTGAGCCGTGACCTCGGCCTGTTCCAGGACACCGACGGCACCGCCTATCTGCTCAGCGAGGACCGCAACAACGGCCTGCGCATCGACAAGCTGTCCGCCGACTACCTGTCCGTGGACAGCGCGGTGGCGGTCCTCGGCGGCAGCGGCAGTGGCAGCGTCGAGGCGCCCGCCATGGTGAAGATCAACGGCATGTACTACGTCTTCGGCTCCCACCTCACGGGCTGGAGCCTGAACGACAACATCTACGCCACCGCGACCTCGCTGAGCGGCCCGTGGTCGGCGTTCCGCGACCTCGCCGCCCCCGGCACCCACACCTACGGCAGCCAGACGGCGAACGTCATCACCGTCCAGGGCAGCTCAGGCACCACGTACATCTACGCCGGAGACCGCTGGGACACCTCCAACCTGGGCGCGTCGAAGCTGATCTGGCTGCCGCTTACCATCCGGGGCACGACGGTGAACCTCGGTCAGTACCCGACATGGTCCCTCGATGCGGACGCGGGCACGTGGACGGCCGGCAGCGGGATCCCGTCGGAGGGTGTCCACACCCTGAAGAACCTCGGCAGCTCCATGCTGATGGACGTGTCGAGCGGGTCCACGGCGAACGGCGCCAAGATCCTCCAGTGGCCGTCCGCCGGCAGCACCAACCAGCAGTGGACACTCACGCGGGTGGCGGGCAACGTCTACACGCTCAAGAGCGTGAAGAGCGGGCTGTGCCTGGACGTCCCGAGCAAGTCGACCACCGCCGGCGTCCAGCTGCAACAGTGGACCTGCAACGGCGGCACCAACCAGCAGTGGGCCCTCGACCTGACCGGCAGCTACACCGGCAGCAACTACATGCTGGTGGGCATCGGCAGCGGCCTGAACATCGGCGTCGCGGGCTCCACCACCCAGGGAGCGGCGGTGGACCAGGAACTCGGCGGCAGCGCGAGCGCCAACAGCGAGACCTGGACGTTCTCCTGACCGCGTGCCCCGGCGGCCCCGCCATCGAACGGGCCGCCGGGGCACGCCTCCGGAGGTTCGGAGTTCATGCCTGAGCGGTGCGGTCGGCGTAGGTGTCGTAGGTGTCGTAGAAGGGGATGGCCGGCAGGATGGGGTTGCGGTGCTGTTCCTTTTCGTCGACGGTGAGTTGGCGGGCCGTGGCCTGCCAGGAATGTCCTTGTGCGGTGTCCGTGGCGCGGGGAAGTCCTGGGTCCAGGTTGTACGCGCCCGGATACGCGCCTACGCCCCTGGCCAGCTCGGCCCGGTCGGCCGCAACACACCTGCAGAGCTACGTCGTCGAACACTCGCCGAGGGCCACGGCAGCCCAGAAGACTTTGCCCGCCCGCCCGCGCGCCCGCTGACCAGAGCGGTCCCTGTCGCCCTGGCAGCACTTTGGAGTGCCACCAGGGCGGACCGGACCACTACGGATTTCCGCATGACCTGCGTGTGGACGTTGTCCCGCTGCCCGTCGACTCTGCAGGGTCGCGGCATGGGAACGCGGTGGCCGGGCAGGAACGCCGCATCAGCGGGTGAAGGTGACCCGCTGCTCCTTCAGGGCGCTGCAGTTGGAGTTGTTCACCTGTACGTACACGTTGTCGATGTTGCCGCCCCAGCTGACGCAGTGGCCCTTGCCGTAGACGTAGGTCGGCCCCGCGTACGACGAGTACAGCCCGTAGTCGTCGTCCCCCTGCTCGGTGTCGGGGACGTAGATCCAGGCTGACATGTCCAGGGCGGTGCCCGGGTTGTTGCGGATGGTCGCGACGCAGTTCTTGCCGTTCGCGGAGTTGTACGTCAGATAGGTGGTGCCCAGCGAGCCGACGGGCGCCGAGTTCACGGTCTTGTAGCCGCTGCCGCAGACTCTCTGCGGCGTGGTGTTGGGTGCGGCGGAGGCCGGCGCCGCCAAGGCGGTCATGGTCCCCAGCGACAGGGCCGCTAACGCGGAGGCGACCAGGACGGAGCGATTCACAAGCATATTTCCCCCTTGCGGTCATTGACGTTGATTGATCTCATCTCGTATGACCCGCGAGGCATTCGTAGGGTTGCCCCAGGTTCACAAGAGATCTGAGACCGCCAGCCGCCAGGTCTCGGGGCGCCGGTACGAGCGCTGTCATCAGCCGCAAACGGCGGTGATCTTGCGAGGTGGCCGGTCGGAAATCGGGTTCGGCATCACCCGGCTGCTGCACTTCGGCCTGCTGCCGCGCATCAGGTGGCACCGCCCGAAAAAACCGAGACCCATGAACGCAGCATCGACGAGGGTGCTCCCCCTTCCCGTCACGGTCGGCGACTGACGTAGCCGCCGGGAGCGCCTCCACAACAAGGCGCTCCCGAAAGGCAACGCCCCCTGGGCGTTGCGCAGTTCACCGCCGAGCCGTCGTCGTACGACACGGTCGAGCGCGACTCCACCGTGAGCGATGTCGCCCAACTCCGGTCGCCGGCCTCCGGCGCCGAACCGTGGTCGCACGATGTGCGGGTACTCGTCCTGGAGAAGGATGCCCCGGACAACGTCCCACTCAGTGCAAAGGACGTCGTTCCCGATAGGCGCCGAACCGCCCGAGAACCTGAATCGACGGTCGCGTCGTCTTCCTGATCGTGAAAGGCAAGGCAGACCTCAACGAGGCAGAACTCGTGCGTCGCGTCGCCGGTGGCGACCGGGCGGCGTTCGACGAGTTGTATCGGCGTACCTCGCCGTGGTTGGCGGTGCGGCTCCGCCGCCGCTGCGCTGACGACGACGTCGTCGCCGATGTGCTCCAGGAGACCTACCTGGCGGTCTGGCGGGCAGCCGGCAGCTACGCCGGCTCCGTGACCGACGGCAGTGCGGTCGGCTGGCTCTGGACGATCGCCGCGAACCGTCTCGTCGACGCGTTCCGCCGGCGCGACCGGCAGGAGCGGGTGCCGACCATTGTCCCGCTCGACGCGATCGCACCGGCCGCCGAGGACGAGGTGATGGACAACCGCGTCGGCCAGAACCTCGAACAGGCCTTGCTGGGGCTGCCACCGGAGCTGCGGCAGGCACTGCAGGCGATGGTGCTCGACGACTTGTCGGTCCGTCAGACGGCGGTGCTGCTCAGCCTGCCTGAGGGCACGGTGAAGACCCGCGCGCGGCGGGCCCGGATCGCGCTGCGGGAGGCACTGTCATGACTCATCCCACCACCATGATTCTGGCCCGCTACGCGGACGGTGGGCGCGGGCTCGACGACGCCGCGCTCTGGTCGATCGAAGTCCATCTCGACGCGTGCGCCAACTGCCGTGAGCAACTCGCGGCCAACGCCACCCCTGCCACGACGGATCTGCTCGACCGCGTCGCCGTCTCGCTGGACCAGGCGATCGAAACGAGCCCGCCCCCGGTCCGGCAACGCACCCAGGCCGTGGCCGTGCACCGACGCTGGCTCGCCTGGACGCTGCTGCCCTGGCTCGCGGTGACCGTCGCGGTGCTGGGCTGCGGAGTGTTCCTCAATTTCGCCGAGCCCAGCCTGCCGTCGCTCGTGCTGCTGCTGGCCCCGGTGGCGCCGCTGCCCGGTGTAGCGGTGTCCTGGAGCCGGCGGATCGACCCGGCATGGGAACAGATCGCCACCACACCCGCAGCCGGCCTGGCCATGGTGTTGCGGCGCACGCTCGCGGTGCTCGTCGTCGTGCTTTTGGCGTTGCTGGTGGCGGGCGTGAGCACCGGAACCTCACTGGCCCTCACCCTGCTGCCGTGCCTGGTGTTCACCGCGGCCACCCTCGCGCTCGGCGCCTGCATCGGCGTGCGGCGCGCGGCGATCACACTCGCAGCGGCCTGGTCCGCGGCCGTCCTGCTGCCGAGTGTGGCGGCCCAATCCCTGTCCCCGGTACTGCAGCCGGGCAGCACCGTCGTCTGGGCGGTGACCAGCGTGGCCCTCGCCGCGATCACCCCGCTCACCGCCCCTCACTTCCGCCGCCTGACCAGCGGCAACTGACCCCCTGTCAACAGGAGAGATCCCATGCGAGCAGTGAGTGCTGCCGAAACGGCCCCCACCCTTCGTCCCTGGCTCGTCCACGCGAAAGAACTGCGCGTCCGGGCCGGCCGGCACCTGGCCGTCGACGGCCTCGACCTCACTCTGAAGACCGGCGTCCACGGCTTGCTCGGCCCGAACGGTGCCGGCAAGACCACGCTGATGCGCGCGCTGTCCACCGTCGTCAAGCCCGCCGACGGCTCGCTGACGCTGCTCGGCGCGCAGGCCGACGGCCGCGCCGACCTGCGCAAGGTGCGCCGCAAACTGGGGTATCTGCCGCAGCAGTTCGGTTTCTATCCGCGCTTCACCGTCCGCGAGTTCGTCGCGTACATGGCCTGGCTCAGGGAGATGCCCAGAACTGCCGTACCCGACGCCGTCCAACGCGCGATCGACCGGGTGGGTCTCACCACCAAGGCTGACACCAGGATGAAGACGCTGTCCGGCGGCATGCTGCGCCGGGTCGGCATTGCGCAGGCCATCGTGAACGACCCCGAGCTGCTCCTGCTCGACGAGCCCACCGTCGGACTCGACCCCGAACAGCGTCTCGACTTTCGCGACCTGCTGCGTGACCTCAGCGCCGGTACCTGTGTGCTGGTCTCCACTCATCTCGTCGAGGACGTCGTCGCCGCCTGCACCGATGTCATCCTCATGAACGAAGGCCGGCTCCTGTTCCAGGGCACCCCCGACGATTTGATCGCCCGAGGCGGGCAGGGCGACGCGGGCGACAGCCCGGCGGAGCGCGGCTACTCCGCACTCCTGCGCAAGCACCGGAGCAACGCATGAATCGCATCCTCGGCATCGAGCTCCGGCGGTCGGCCTCCCTCGGTGCCGCGCTGGTGATCGCCATCGCCGGCACGATCGTGCTCCAGGCCACCGCCGGGCGATGGTCCAGCGGATGGATGGCGCTGGTCATGACTCAGCGCGAATACCTCGCGGTTCTCTCGCCCCTTGCGATGGCCGCCGGTGCCTGGCAGTCCTATCGCGAGCACCGGGCGAACGTCGCCGAACTGTTCGCCGGCACGCCGCGCCCGCGACCGCAGCGCATCGTGCCGATACTGGTCACGACCGGGCTGACGGTTCTCGTCGCCTACCTGGTCACGCTCCTCGCGGCTACACCGCTGATCGCCGGCACGGCGCGCTACCTGCCGGCTGCGGCGTTTGCCGTCGTGGCCGTCGGGCTGATCGCGATGATCGCCTCGGTCTGGCTCGGGCTGGCCGTCGGACGACTGGTGCCGGCGCTCGCCACCGCCCCCGCCCTGGCCGTGATCGGCTTCGTGCTGCTGATCTTGGCGCCTCACGCCCTTCCGGACGGCGGAGTCACGACGGCGTTCTCCCCGGCCATGGGGATGAGCATGTTCAGCGACTACGACACCGTCGACGGCCAAGTCAGCGTCGCCCAGGCGCTCTGGATGGTCGCCGTCGCGGTGGCCGGCGTCGTGCTCCTGGCCGTCCAAAGCCATAGGTTCGCGTTCGCCGCGCTGGTACCGCTGGCCATCGGGGCAACGGCCACGGTCCTGGTCGTCCCGACCGGCGATGCCTACGACCAAGGGACGCTCGACCCGGTCGCCCAGGAACTGGTGTGCACCGACGACGCCCCACGGGTATGCGTCAGCCGGGCACACGAAGGGCTGCTGTCCGAGGTGGCCCCCAGGGCCCGGCACGCGTTGGAACTCCTGTCGGGCACTTCGCTCGTCGGCACACGAGGACACCACCACGTTCTCTCCTCCTCCCTCACCGAGGCCGCGGGCGGACACCGCGCTGATGAGGATCACGGTCGACAGGCACGGCCGCCTCGCCCACCCGGGTCGGCTCGAACCGACGATGCTCACCGCAGCGTTCACCGACCCTCCAGGCTGCGAAGAGTCCTGGAACTTCCACGTCGCCACCGCTGCCGCCTACTGGCTGCTCGACCGGGAGCCGACCGCCGGTCCCGATGCCCTCGAATCCGAGGACCCGCAGGCCGTCAAGCTCTGGAAGGATCTGAAGACACTGCCACGGGCGGAGGCCGGCGCCCGGGTGACCGCCGTCCACCAGGCCGCCCGGAAGTGCCAGGACACCACCAACCTCCTGACCAGGAGCGCCCGATGAGAGGACTGACGCTGTACGCCCGCTCGCGCCAGGTGCCGGCGACGCTCGGCGCGGCGGCGGCGGGCACTGCCACCGCGTGGCTGACGGCGACGGTCTTCAGCGACAGGGGCGAGGTGAGCAGCACCGTACTCGTCCTCACGGTGCTCCTTCTCGTGGCCGTCGTCACCACCACGCTCGGCGGCCCGGACGACTCCCTGGACACCACGGCGGCGAGGCCGTGGGCGTGGCTGCGGATGGCCCATCTGGCCACGGCCCTGGGATGCGTGCTTCTGCTCCTGCTGGCCACGCTGGCAACCGGCACGCGGTTCGGGCCGTTCGGATTCGTCGTCCGCGACGCGGCCGGCCTATTGGGCCTGACCGCCCTTGGGGCGGCCACGGTCGGCACAGCCCGGTCGTGGTTCCTGCCTCTCGGATGGACGCTCGGCGCGGCCACGTTCCCAGGTGTGGGCACTGCCGGGGAGGCGCTGGCCTGGCAAACCCAGGCACCCCACAGCCGACCCGCGGCCCTGGTCGCAACAGTGCTCGCCGCCGCCGGAATTGCCGCCTACGTCAGCCGAGGCCCACGCCCCCGAACGTCCTTTGAGAACGCCTGAAGGGACGTTGCACTCGGTAGGGACAGTCCACGGTTCATGCCGCGCACACGATGTCCAAGCGGCTGAGCTGCCCCCAGCGAAAGGCTCAGGCCGGGAGCGAGCGTCGGGCGAGGCGTAAAACCCCACATTCCTGGGGTATTCAGGCCCTTCCTACGGTTGAAGACTTGAGCCCATGAACACCTCGGAGAACACCCTCGTCAAGAACAAGGACTTCGTGCGCGCCTTCATTGACGCGCTCTTCACCAAGGGCGATCTCGGCGCGGTCGACGACTGCCTCGCCGAGGACTTCGTCGACCACGACCCTCCGCTCTGCGGACCCGCCGACCGAGAGGGCATGCGCTCCGCCGGTGCGCTGTTCAGGGAAGCCTGCCCGGACTGGCACAGCGAGCCGCACCTGTTGATCGCCGAGGCCGACCTGGTCGTCGAGTACTTCACCGCCACCGGCATCCAACGCGGCGAGCTGCTCGGAGTGCCGGCCCCGACCGAAGGCCGCGCCGTGACACTGCGCGGAATCAACGTCTTCCGGGTCAGGGGCGACCGCATCGTCGAGAGGTGGGGGCGGCTCGATGAACTGGGCATCCTGCGCCAGCTGGGGATCGCCCCAGCGGGGGCGTAGTGTCGAAACCATGGCAGGAGCGACGGCCGCGGCGGCGCGCCTGGAGCACCGGGTGTCGGGCGTTGTTGCCCTGTGCCGGGCCGGTCTGGACGCGAACGCGCTGCGCGCGGGCCTGCTGTCCCGGCTATGGCTCTCCCTGCATGCGACCCGGCTGCAGGACCCGGCCGGCCCCCGGATCGGCATTGTGATCCAGGCCGTCCCGCCGGCGGAACTCGGGTCCATACTGCTGAGCGCACACGGCCTTACCGAGGCTCAGGTACGCGTGGCCGCCCTCATCCTCAAAGGGCGCTCCACGCGTGAGATCGTCGCCGAACTGCACATCTCCGGCAACACCGTCCAGGAGCACCTCACGGCAGTCTTCGACAAGTTCGGTGTCCGTAGCCGACGGGAACTGGTGGCTGCAACGCTCGCGGGCAGCCCACACCAGAGCTGACGCAACCGGACGGCCCGAAGCGGCAGCCCGAGTCTCCCTCGCGGCCGGCCGGCGTGCGTGGACAACTTCTTGCCGCCGGAGGCGGGCAGACCCTGCCCGAGTCGCGGGTTTCCACTTCGCATGCGAGCCTGAATTCATGATCAGGTGGCCGCTCTGCCGCCCGCCCGCAAAAGGGAAGGGCAGGGAGGGGTGGCCACAGGGCGGGGCCGCTCGAAAGAGGTTGGCGACATGATCCCTGTGCCCGGGTCACCTGTGCGTATCGAAGCGTCTCTCGACCGTCGGCTGTCGAGATGGCTGTGGCTGGTGAAGTGGCTCCTCGCCGTTCCGCACTACATCGTGCTGATCTTCTTGTGGATTGCTTTCGTCTTCGTGACCATCGTCGCGTTCTTCGCCATCCTGTTCACCGGCCGCTACCCCCGATCGCTCTTCGACTTCAATGTCGGCGTGATGCGTTGGAACTGGCGTGTCAGCTACTACGCCCACACCGCGCTCGGCACTGACCGGTACCCGCCGTTCACCCTCGCGGATGTGCTCGACTACCCAGCGCATTTCGATGTCGCCTATCCCGAGCGTCTCTCCCGCGGCCTGGTCCTGGTGAAGTGGTGGCTGCTGGCGATCCCGCAGTACATCGTCGTCGGGATCTTCGTCGGTGGCTGGGGAGAAGGGGACGGGTGGCGTGGCGGCGGCCTGCTTCCCTTCCTCTCCCTGGTCGCCGTGATCATTTTGGCGTTCACCGCCCGCTACCCGGTGCAGCTTTTCGACTTCCTGCTCGGTCTCGTCCGCTGGGCGGCGAGGGTGGCCGCTTATGCCGCGCTGATGACCGACGCCTACCCGCCATTCCGTCTCGACATGGGCGGGCAGGACTCGCCGCTGACGAAGACCCCGGCCGGCGGCCCTTATGGGTAGTGCCGGCAGGCAAGGCACTGCGGCTGCCCCGCACCCGCCCACGGCGAGATCGTGGGGACCCGCCCACACCACCCAGCCGCCCGGATCCAAGGTCTGCCGGACCAGCACCCGGACTCCTCGCGCGCTTCAGGAGCGCCGCGGGTCCGCTGTCCGGGGCCGGTGCGGAGCGCCCTCTGTGAGCCCTGCGCCACGAGTCGGCGCGTGCTCGCGCAGCCGAGCCGGTTGGGCGGGCGGTCGGCGCCGTGGCCGCCGGGCTGGTGAAGGCCGGCGAGGGGTAAGACGTCAGACGGTCATGGTGCGGTCCTCGGCCGCGTAGTGGTGGAAGGGCGGCGTAGACGGTGGAGGGGCGGCCGGATTGGGCCCATCGGCCGACGCTGAACAGCGCGGCATCCCGAGGGCCAGGAGATCAACCAGGTACTCCCGCGTGGGCGCAGACCGTCGTGCGGGGACCGCCGAGACTCCGTTTCGAAGCGGTTGGCTCTGCAACCACCATCCGGCTGCGCCAAGTACGGCTGGTGCGCCGGCGTGACCGCCGATCACGGGCGGCACGGGTGTGAGTGGCGATCACGATCCTGACGGCGTATGTCCTCCGCCTCGTCGGCCGGCCGCTCATCTTCGCCGGTAATGGTCCCTTCAGCACGCACCTGCCGACGACCCACTGTCACGGCACGCGGAACTCACAACGTCGGCGATCGGAGTCAGCCGCACGGGCGGCGGCCTGTGATCGCCGCGTGCGAGTGCCGCGGCGGCTGCTTGGACGGCGGCACCGATTTTCGAAACGTGCAGGGCTTTGCTCGTTTGATCATCAAAAACACTCAATCGAGCACTGTGGTTTCATAGAGCCGCGCATATCGTGTGCGCATCGCCCTGACAGAGAGTTGTGAGACATGGCGGCACCGCAGGCCCGGTGGAGCGCGCTGCTGGAGATGATGACGCGCGACGGGCGTATCGAGGTCGAGCCGGCTGCCGAGGAGTTGCAGGTATCCGCCGCGACGATCAGGCGCGACCTCGACGAGCTGGCCCGCCAGCAGATGGTCACTCGCACGCACGGCGGGGCCGTGATCAACGCAATCGCCTACGACCTGCCGCTGCGCTACAAGGCCGCACGCAACGCCCCGGAGAAGGAGCGGATCGCGCACGCGGCCGCCGGGCTGGTGAAGGCCGGCGCCGTGGTCGGGCTGAACGGCGGCACCACGACCACCGAGGTGGCGCGCGCCCTGGCCACCCGCACCGACCTGAGTTCCGGCAGCGCGGAGACGGCGGTCACCGTGGTGACCAACGCCCTGAACATCGCCAACGAACTGGTCGTACGGCGCCACGTCAAGCTCGTGGTGATCGGCGGGGTGGCCCGGCCCGCGTCCTACGAGCTAATCGGGCCGCTGGCCGCCGAACTGCTCGCGGAGATCGCCCTGGACCAGGTCTTCATCGGAGTGGACGCCATTGACGTGTCCCACGGGGCAACCGCCCACCACGAAGGCGAGGCCAGTATCAACCGGGCGCTGGCCCGCCGCGCGCAGCAGGTCGTCGCGGTCGCCGACTCCTCCAAGCTGAACCGACGCGCCTTCGCCCGTATCTGCCCGGTGGACGACATCGACATCCTGGTGACCGACAAGGCCGCCTCCGACGAGCTGACCGAGGCGTTCACGGCGGCCGGTGTGGAGGTCATCCGCGCCTGACCCCGCACGCCGCTCCCCCAACTGCCCCGGCAGGAAGGCCCGGTGCGAACTCGGCTGTGCATGTGTGCAGGGACGCGAGGCGTAGAAGAAGAGGAGGTCCCCGGCTCCCTGATACACGCCCCGGCCGTCCAGCGTCATGATGCCGCCTCCGCGCACCATGCAGTCCAGCTCGAATACTTCGGGGTCAGCCCGGCGAATGAGTCTGGGCGTACGGTGGCATGGAGTGCGGAAGCCGTCAGTCGTCCCTCCCTTGTTGATCGGGATGAGCGAGCCATTCGTAGGGCCGGCTCCTCGGCAGCACGAACGGCCTGACGGGTCCAGTGGGGGTTCGACACTGACCGGGCAGTGGGAGGCCGAGCAGTGCGACGTTTGCGGAACGCCCCGGACGCCGAGAAGCCTTCGCCGCCCATCGACGGCCCCTGACTCTCACTCATGGAGGGCATGGCCTCCGACCGCCGCCTGCAAGCCGGCACGAACCGCTCCGGCGAAAGGGGCTCGTCGTCTGGGCAGCGGGTTGAACAGGATCCGGCGAAGTGTTCAGGCAGGTCCGCCAGTTGGGCACGCTCAGCGCCGACCAGGGGTACGCGCAGCACCGTGAACACGGCATGGATGGATCGTTCCTGGCCGGGCCCAAGCATCCGGCCTACCGGTAGAAAACGGCGACACCGCCGTGGTGCGAGCACGCGCCCTGATGATGGGCGGCGTACGAGTAGGTGCCGTCGTTGCACAGGGCGGTAGCGCCGCTTGCGGCGCCGCTGGAACCACCCGAGGAGCTTGAGCTCCCGCTTCCGGACGATCCGCCGGAGCTCCCGCTGACTCTCGAACCCCCGGCGGCCGCGTTCGCGGTGACGGTCACCTTCACCTTGACCGTCTTCGTCGCCGTCACCGTCGGCGCGGGCGCGGGCGTGGCCGTCTCGGTCGCCGTAGCCGTGGCCGTGGCCGTCGCGGTGACCGTGGCAGTCGGCTGCACCTTGTCAGCCGCCGCCTTCGCATCATTCCCATTGCCCTGTTCGCCGGCACCTGCGCCGATACCGAGGAAGAAGGCAAGGCCGACCGCAGGCAACACGTACCGCTTCCGCGCCCATTTCGGGCTCGTTCTGACAGGCGGCTGCGGCGGCATGGCGTACGGGTTGCTCATGGGTCCCCCAGAGGTCGTGGAAGCGTTGACCGTAGCGCCAATTGTGAAGATGGCGTGTTGTTTACGTGTCGCAGTCGCCTATTCGTGACCTCTGGCCCCGGCTTCCTCCCCACCGGCAACAACGGTCCAGGCGCCAGCGGAGCGCCTCCCCAGGAGATGACCATGTGCTGTCCAGACTCCAACTGGTGGACAAAGCCATCCCCCGCTTATCTGCTACGTGCGGTCAGGCGTTTCACCTTCTGTCCAGCCTCGCGCGCTTCGTGTTGGGCGCGTGAGTGTGCGTCAGCGGCCGCGTGGTTGCGTTCTTCGGCTTCCTGCTGTTCTCGGTCGGCTCGCTGGAGTTCCTCCCCTGCCTGCTGCAGTTGCTGCTCGGCGGCGGACATCTGCTGCCGGGCCTGGTCGTGGCGGTCGCGTGCCCGCTGCCGTGCCGCCTCAGCGTCGGCCTGTTCGGTACGCGCGTCCCGCAACCGCTGCTCGGCCTCTTCGGCCGCCGTCCGGGCGTGATCGAGCTGCTCCTGCCTCTGGCGGCGCCGCTCGGCGAGGTCGCCCTTCGCCCGCGTCCGAGCCGACGGCCCCGGAGCCGTCTCTCGGCGCGGCTTCCGCGGAGCGCCGGTCGGCGCGGCAGTACCGGGAAAGTCCGACGGCGGGGTGAGAGCGCCCTCCAGGCGGCCGCCGGCCCACCGTTCGGCGGCATCCGGATCAGTGAGCACGGCGCGCAGAGTGGATTCGACGTCCTGCTGGACCGGGTCCGACAGCCGGTGCCCGGCCTCCTCGGCGAGCCTGGCGGTCTGCCGGGACAAGGCCGTCACGATGCGCCGCCGCTGCTCGGACAGCTCATTGATCCCTGCGGCGTCCAGGGTGCGGTATGCCTCGCGCAAAGCGTGCCCCAGCTCCAGGAACCGCCGGCTCTCCTCCGGTTGGGAGCGCAGCAGGAGGTTCGCCGCCCAGGCCGCCAGGGTGGGGCGGTGTGCGGCATGGATCCGACGGGCATCGTCGGCGTGACCGGCCGCCTTGGCCGCGGCGGCCAGCTCCTCACGACGTGCCACGAAGTCGGCTGGGGGCGTGATGTAGAGCTCGTCGAGAACCGCTTCCACATCGCGTTCCCCGCCGTCTCGAACCCTCTTGCGCCTACTCACGGTGCCCACACCTCTGGCCCGCCTCCGTGCCACTCGATCAGACCCGATTCGGCGACATCCAGTTCGTCCCAGCCCGTCAGGCCGGCGTTCTGCAGGAACACGGCGAGGTCGTGGAGGCCGTACGCGGTGCCGAGGATCCGGTCGTCGATACGCACCGGGCGGCCGCCGGTTTCAGACGGCGGGTAGACGATCACTCGGCGCTCGGACACAGCACCAGCCTCGCCCGCGACGGGTGACCGCGCATCCCGGTCAGGCCCTGTTCCTGGTCTCGCTTCCCACGTCCGAGGCACGAGAAGCACGCGGCGGCACCGCACTCCGGTCAGTGGCCGCGGTTGAGAAGCCCTCTGGTCTTTCGCGCGACAGAGTGCCACCGGATGTTTTCCGCTGGTCTCATGCCCGGACTTCTGGAGACCAAGGGCTACGCACTCGCCGTGCTCGGTATCGCCGCAAGCGTGCACGGCCTGCCCGCCGACGACCACGCACAGGCCGTGCACACGCGCGTGGAGCCCTCCCGCGTCATCCACGAGACCAGGCCCCGCTTCACCATGGCCACTGAGGACGTTGGACAGGCCGGGGCCCCGGATCCGCGATGCTCGGCCCCCCCCCGGCCCGCAACACCCAGATCAGCCAGATCAGCCATGGCAGTGCCGGAGCAGTCACTCGGCCGAACCGGCACCTGGCCTGATCGTGGCGACAGCGCCGCCGGCCTGGGTGGCCATGTCTAAGCTGTCGGCGTGCCATTGGTGTGGGTGACCGGCAATTCAGGAACTGGCAAGTCCACGGTCTGCGGGCTGTTGCGAGCGCGTGGCTACCTCGCGCTCGACGCCGACGCGGACGGCTTCAGCCAATGGATCGACCGAGCCGGCGGCGAGGTCGTGAGGGATCCTCCGTATCCGGTTCCAGAGGGCTGGCTCGACCGATACGGGTGGGTGATTGTTCGCGAGCGCGTGGAGACCCTCGCTGAACAGTCCCGTTGCCGCACCACGTTCCTGTGCGGGTCGGCGGAGAACGAGGCAGACGTCCGCGATCTCTTCGACCTCACCGTGTGCCTGGTGATCGACGACGACACCCTCCGCCACCGGCTCGCCACCCGCACCACCAATGCATTCGGTCAGCATCCCGAAGAACTTGCGGCCGCACTGAAATGGAACCCCCGGATGCGAGCGATCTACGAAAGCCTCGGCGCGGCCGTCATCGATGCATCCGAGCCGGTGATCGAGGTGGTGGACACCGTGATCGACACAGTCCAGGAACTGACGGGGCCCACCCGATAACCAGCCCCGCTGACCGCCGCGAGGATCGCTGGTCGTCGGGGAGCCTCGCGAGTTGCTGACTGCAGACGTGCTGCAAGGCAGCGACGCGTCGCTGACCGACGGACCGTCAGAAGTCGTACGGCTTCTTGGTGTTCCAGTTCAGCACGTCGGCCTCGTTCCAGCTGAACTGCGGCTTCTGGCCCTTGGTGTCGACGGAGTAGAAGGGGCCGTTGTGACCGTCCGCGCCGCGCAGCGCGATGGCGAACGAGTCCGCCGTGTGGTCCTTCGAGCCGTAGTCGAAGAGGTTCACCGCGCTGTACGCCTTGCCCCCGGGCCGGAGCGTGATGCGCTTGTCGCCGCCCGGGTTGTCCTTCTTCGAGTGCGGCAGTGCGGTGCCGTCGACGTCCCCACCGAGCTTCACGGCCGGGTACGAGGTCACCCAGCATGGCTTGGTGCCCTCGTTCGACGCGGTGACCAGCAGGTGGTCGCCCTGCTGACCGGCGAACCGGTGCACCGCCGTGACCAGCATCTCGTCTCCGCGGCACTGCTGGGTGTCGGCCGTTGTGGCCTTGCCCGCGACCTCGTCCGTCCCACTCGAGGCAGTCGCCGGGCGCGCCCTCTCCTTGGTGTCACCACCGCTGCCGGCCTGCTCTGCGCTGCCCTTGCCGTCCGCCTTGGACGCGGACCGACTCTGAGCGGTACCAGCGGCGTGGTCGCTGCCCGCCGACTTCGAGCCGTCGTCGGCGCCGCCACAGGCGGTCAGGCCGAGCGCCAGCGCGGCGGTGACGGCGGCCAGGGTGGCGGAACGGGCGGTACGGGCGGATCGGCGGGCATGGTGCGTGGTCATGATGGAAACTCCCCCATGGTTGTCAAAACACGGCAACTCCCCCCGCTCCCGCAGGGCGACCGGCCGCATCGGCTGTTTCGCTGCACCTCATGAGATGACGCCCGGGCGAGCGTCGTTCACCCGGGTCTGTCCGCATTCGGTAACAAGGCAACTGGGCACAGGTACGCCGGAGTTCACACCGTCCCAGTGAGCGGTGCAGCGCCTCCGACCGCCTTGCCACAGCGGATGCGGTGCACAGCGGCAGGCGCCGCAGCGTGACACGATCCAGCAGCAGCGCCCTCAGGCTCAGGCTCAGGCTCAGGCTCAGGCTCAGGCTCAGGCTCAGTGAGAGCATCAGGGCATGCTCACCATCTTCTCCGTCAGTTCTGCGGATTGGGTTGAGATGTGCCTCTCCAACTGCCGGCCATTCGACGGTGCGCTGGACGGGTTGAAGGTTGTTGACGGAGCCTGCGAGCGACGGCATGATGACCGACTGCGTGGCCTACGCCAAACCTCCCGCGACCGTCCCCAGCACGGTCTCCCGTCGGAGGCAAAGGGACCAGCGTCTCAGGTCGTTGTTGCAGCCCGATCGCCTCGGGCGAGGTTGCTGGGGAACTGTCGCTCAAGGCGTGGAAGGCCGCGATGACAGCCCGTAGGAACTTCAAGCGCCAGGTGCGTGCCCGCGCCGCCAAGACCGGTGAGTCCTACACGTCCGCCCTCCGGCACTTCCGTCCGACTCCATCAGGAGACGTCATGTCGGAAGCAAGGAATCCCAAGAGCGTGCGGCTCGCCGTAGCGCAGACCCCCGTACGCGAGGACCCCCGAGACGTTGAAGCGCTGCGCGGAAGCGGGCGTGAGGTCCGAGCTCTGATGCGCGAGGCCAGCGCTCAAGGAGCGAGGATCGTGCACTTTCCGGAAGGCGCGATCTGCTTTCCCAGCAAGTTCGTCATGTCCGTCGACGGCCCCGGCGCGGTCGGCCCTGCGGACTGGGATCGGTGCCAGTGGCCGGTGCTCCAATCGGAGTTGGCTGCGATCGCCGAGCTGGCCCGCGAGTTGCGGTTGTGGACAGTGATCGCATCGGTGCACCGCTTGACCGGCCCGAACCGTCCACACAACAGCATCTACGTCATCTCCGATCACGGCGAGGTCGTCACGCGTTATGACGAGCGCCTGTTGTCGAAGACGAAGGTCTCGTACATGTACTCGCCGGGCGTCTCACCGGTGACCTTCGAGGTCGACGATGTGCGCTTCGGGTGCCTGCTCGGCATGGAGATCCACTACCCGGAGCTGTTCGCAGAATACGAGAAGCTGGATGTCGACTGCGTCCTGTTCTCCACAAGCGGCACCCCGGGTAACACCGCCGCCCAAGCCCAAGGCCACGCCACGGTCAACAGCTACTGGGTCAGCTTGTCAGTGCCCTCACAGCACAGCGCCACCGCACCGTCCGGAATCGTCGCTCCCAACGGGGAATGGCTTGCGCGGTGCCCCGCGGACGGTTCACCATCGGTAGCCGTCATGAACCTCGACAACAGTTCCGAGGCCGCCGCCGGCGCGGTGACCTACGGGCGCCCCTGGCGTCGTGAGGCGCGCTCGGGCATCTACACCGAGCACCAGGTGAGCGACCCGCGCAGCGAAGACCGGACGGCGGCCTTCTAGCTCAGAAACAGAATCCGAGAGGTTCGCGCGTACGGGATGGCTCCCGGCGCCGCGAACACCTCGGATTCAGTCCAACACCCAGGTATACGGGGCGAGCGCGAGCAGCAGCGGCCACGCGGCAGCCGGTCCGCCAACACCCCGCCGTACAGCAGGAAGAGGATGCCGGCGACGGAGTGGGCGCCGACCACCAACCCGAGCGAGCTGACCGAGCCGGTGGCATCGAGCACGGCGAAGGCCAGGGCTATCGGCGCCACCCCGTTGCCGGGCAGGTTTGCCGTCGTACCGATGATGAGGTGACGGAACGGGTGGTGGCGCAGAGGCGCCAGGGTGGCAGACATGCGCCTGATCGTCGGGGCTGGGCGGCACGCCCATCAACGGCGTGAAGAGGCTTCGGCCCTCAGCCGCCGCGACGCACTGCGGCCGCCTTGCGAGCCTCGGCGAGCTTTCGGGCCTCGCCGGCCCTCCGCGACCTGCCGCCGCCGGCGGTGTCCTTGCTGGTGCCCATGCCGCGGAAGGGTGCGTTGGTGTTCTTCGGCCGGGGTGTGGCCGGCGCGCCGTCGAGCGGGGTGCCGGAAGGGGCCTTGGCGCCGGTGATCCGGCTCAGTTCCGCCTCGCCCGAGCGCACCTTGGTGACGGTCGGCTCGATGCCGGCTCCGGCCATCAGCAGGCTCATCTCGCGGCGCTGGCCCGAAAGCACCAGCGTGACGACACTGCCTGACTCTCCGGCCCGGGCGGTGCGGCCCGCGCGGTGCAGATAGTCCTTGGGGTCGGTGGGCGGGTCGACGTTGACCACGAGGTCGAGATCGTCGACATGCAGGCCACGGGCCGCGACATTGGTCGCCACCAGGACGGTGATCTGCCCGTTCTTGAACTGCGTCAGGGTCCGTGAGCGCTGCGGCTGGGACTTGCCGCTGTGCAGGGCCGCGGCGTGCACTCCGCTGGCCCGCAGGTGCCTGGTCAGCTGGTCGACGGCGTGCTTGGTGTCCATGAACAGCAGTACACGGCCGTCGCGGGCGGCGATCTCCGTGGTCACGGCGTACCGGTCGGGGCCGTGCACGACCAGAACATGGTGGTCCATCGTCGAGACCGCGCCCGTCGGCGGGTCGACCGAGTGAACGACGGGGTCGTGGAGGTAGCGGCCGACCAGGTGGTCGACGTCGCGGTCCAGCGTGGCCGAGAACAGCATCCGCTGACCGTCGGGGTGCACCTGGTCGAGCGCCTCGGTCACTTGCGGCAGGAAGCCCATGTCGCACATCTGGTCGGCCTCGTCCAGGACCGTGACCCGTACTCGCCCCAGGCGGCAGGTACCGCGCTCGATGAGGTCGTGCAGACGCCCGGGGGTCGCGACGACGACCTCGGCCCCTTGGCGCAAAGTAGCCGTCTGCCGGCCGATCGACATGCCGCCGACGACTGTGGCCATCCGCAGGCGCAATGCGTCGGCGTAGGGCGAAAGCGCCTCGGTGACCTGTTGGGCCAGCTCCCGGGTGGGCACCAGGATCAGAGCGAGGGGCTGCTTCGGTTCCGCGCGCCGCCCGGCTGTCCGTGCGAGCAAAGGCAGGCCGAAGGCGAGCGTCTTGCCCGAGCCGGTACGCCCGCGCCCCAGGACATCGCGTCCCGCGAGGGCGTTGGGCAGCGTGGCTGCTTGGATCGGAAAGGGTTCGTGCACCCCGAGTTCGGTGAGCGTACGCAGCACCTCGGCCGGCAGGTCCAGGTCGGCGAAGGAAACTGCCTCAGGCACCGTTGGGGCAGTGGCCACCGGCTCGGCGAGGTCGCCGTGCGGGGTGCCGGGGCAGTCGGGGTGGTTCATGAAGAGCCTTCCGCAGGGGGAACGTACCGAGGAAGGCCCGGTAGGAATGAGCAGCCGACGAAACGAAACAATGGAAAAAACAAACGGCAGAGTCACCAGCCGCCGCGAGCGCGCAAACGTGTGAGACTAACACAGGTGACGGCCTGGCGTTGTGCGGCTGATCACTCCGCGTGCACCTCTGCCGCGGCACAGACACAGAGCCGGTAGGTAGGTAGCTAGGTGACTGGGGGCGCGGACGCAGTCAGAGGATGCGCCCGGTCCCCGGACACATCCACGTCCACGTGCGGCGACGTGCGGGCGGCTGTGAAAAGCATCGACATGCCGCGAGCGGTGGAATCCGACCCTCGATCGCAGCACCGCGATCGGATTCTGCGGACAATCGACGGCACGTCCATCACTCGGCCGGCGTCGAAGCCAATTGTTCGGCGGCGTAGGCGAGTTCGGTGTCGCGTTCCGCCAGTAGGCGCGGGATGAGGGCGCGTTGGCCTCGTACGGCGTGGCGGGCCGCGCTATCCCACTCGACGGCGCTGCTGGCCTGGGAGCAGGGAACCGGGATAGGCCAACGCAACGAGTTCACCCGGCCGGCAACGTTCTCCCCGGTCCGGGATGCCTGATGTTTCACGCGAGTTGTGACTGCGGCAGGCGACCCCGCCACGAGTGGCGGGGTCCGCCTCGCCTCAGATCCGCCCGCCGGTCAGACGGGTGATCGGACCATGCGTGCGGCGGCCCGCACGGCGGCCCGCCAGATATGACGTGGCACCCAATGCTGACACGCCCGCCCCCACGCCGGCGGCGAGGAACTTGCGGTTCGCGATCAACGTCCATGCCGTCTTGGCGAAGGCCACGGCCTGCCCCGAAGCGGCGATGACGGCCTGGCGGCCGGCTTGGACACGCTCGGCCGCGCTGTGCACGACGGCACTGGTCGTCCCGGCCGTACGCTCGGCCGTGTCCACGGCTGCCGACGTCACGTCGTCGGTCTTCCCGGCTGCCTTGTCTGCCGCCTGCGATGCGGGAGCAGTCGCCTTCGCTGTGGCCCGCCGGGCCTTGGAAGATGCGCTCCGCTTGGATACGGAATCTTGATTCGTGCCGCTGTTCGATTGATTCATGGACTTCGCGTTGCCGCTCGCGTCAACGGCAAACACATGCCTGACAGGACGGCGTACGCAGGGCTCTGGCCGACCAGTGCACGATCCCCGGTCGGCCCCTGAGCCCCACAGGCCACCTGTAGGTCGATACCGTCATCGGACGCGGAAGCGCGGGCGTCCGAGAGGTGTCGTCACCCACGAAGCGGCTCCCGTGGGGACGCGGTCGGCGAGGATCGGGACGCCCTCGCGTACGCAGATCCGGATGATCTGGAGGATCCGGTGAGTGCGGCGGCGGCCAGATCGTGGGCACGGCCGCGCAGACCTACCCAGTGAGCCCGCAGGGCGACACCGATCTCAGGACTGCGGCCCGACGCCGGGAACGAAACTTCCTCGCCGAGCAGCCCTCGGGATCCATGATCGACCAGCATCTGCGGCAAGGCTGCCATGCCCCCTCCCAGGAGCCCGACGTTTCGGTAGTTGAACACCGTCTTGCGGGTACCCGAACGGCACGAGCAGTCCCTGCTGTTGGAGGCCACAATGATCGCTCTCGGTCTAATCCTTCTAATCGTCGGCTTTATCACCGGCGTCTCGATCCTGTGGACCATCGGGATCATTCTTCTGGTGATCGGCGCACTTCTGTGGGTCATGGGATCCATGGGTCACGCCGTCGCCGGGCGTCGACACTATTGGTGAGGTGAAGGCGACATCTGGTCGGCCACCGCGCCGACCGGATGGTCTGCCCCGATCTGGTCGACGATCCCGGTTCCATGCCCTGCGAACAGCAGGGGCCACACCACCGGCCTGCGAGAAGGCCCGGTGGAAGCAGCCCACCAGTGCCGGATCGATCCGGTAGGCACGGACGGGGGGTACGGAGTCATCCAGCCCGGACAGCTTGCTCTTGCTGTCCGGGCTGGACGGGTCGCTGGCGCGGTCGGTCAGGGCATGATCTCGACGTACCCGCCGGTTCCGTGTACGCGGATCCGCTGCCCGTCCCGGATCAGGCGGGTGGCCTGCTCCACCCCTACGACGGCCGGCAAGCCGTACTCCCGCGCGATCACCGCGCCATGGGTCATCAGGCCGCCCACCTCCGTCACCAGGCCCGCGATTCCCACGAACAGCGGCGACCAGCTGGGGTCCGTGAAGGTCGTGACCAGGATGTCGCCGGCTTCAAGATCGGCGTCCGCCATGTCGAGGATGACGCGGGCCCTTCCCTCGATGGTCCCGGCGGAGACCGCTAGGCCGATCAGGGCGCCGTCCGGCACGTCGTCCCGCCGGTACGCCCCGGTGACGGCCTCACCATCCGAGGTGAGCACCCGGGGCGGTGTGAGCGCGTGGTACGACCGGAACGCGTCCTTGCGCTGCTGGATGAGCCGGCCGTCCACCTGGTTCGAGCGCACGACGTCGTGGAGTTCCTGGAACGTGAGGTAGAAGATGTCCTCCTTCTCAGGAAGCACCTTGCCCTGCACGAGGCGCTCGGCCTCGGCCAGCAGGGCCTGCTTGTAGACGAAGTAGCGGCTGACGATGCCGTACTTCGGGTACTCCCGGTACCCGATGAAGGTCCGGACCCGGTCGATCATCCGCTTGGTCTCGTCGGCTTTCCGGTCCCCGTCCGGCAGGGCCCGCAAGCGCGACAGCACGTCCTGTTCCTTCTTCTGTGCCTTTTGCCTCCCCTGCTCGAAGCGCCGCTCGGCGGCGCCCGGTTCGAAGTTCCTCACGTTGTCGAGGATCACGGGCACGAGTGTGGTGGGGCGCTCACGCCAACGTGGTCTCGTGATGTCGATCTCGCCGACGCAGCGCATGCCGTACCGGTCGAGGTAGGCCTCGATGGCTTCGCGCGCTTCGGTCCCGCCCGCGAGCTTGGCCAGCTCGTCCAGGAAGCCCTCGTCCTCGACGCCCTGCAGGAACTCAACTACCTCCGGATACGGGCGGATCACGTCCGCGACGTCGAGCAGCGCCAGTCCCATCTCCGACGTGACGTTGTCGGGCGCGGACAGTGTGAGCGTGTCGGCCGCGTTCTTCTCCCCCAGCCACTCCTGCAGCTTGTCGTTGAGCCACCACGTGGCGTCCATCCCCGCCATGATCGCCTGAATGCTCAGCGGATCGCTGAGGACCCGCTTGTGCTCCTCGACGGCCTCCAGCAGGAAGTCGAACAGCGCAGGGCCCCTCTTGGTCCGAATGTCGCGCTCCAGCGAGGCGATGGACACTTTGCTGCGCTCGATCAGCTCGGTGACGATGGCCGGATCGGTTTCGATCGGGGCGGGCGCGGTGCCGGCCGGTGTCCGGCCGGGGCCCGCGTCCGGCAGCGACGGGACGAAATCGTCGCGGTCGAGGACGGTCTCCAGAGCGTCCCTGATCAGTGGATCGCCTCTCCCCACGGCGTCCAGGAGGCCTGCGCGGCTCGCGGGCGAGGCCAGGCGCCGGGTGACGTCGACGAACAGCCTCCCGCCGGCCTCGTGCATCGGCACCATGGCCGTCAACCGCCACATGGAGAGCCCCAGGGGCTTCATGGGGTCGGTCATCATCTGTCCGTGGCCGACGGAGACGTAGACGTGATTCTCCTGGTCGCCGCTGTCCGGGATGGGGAACAGCGTCGTGATCGGCCGGCTCTGGACGATGTGGAAGACATCGTCGACCAGACACCATTCGATGTCCTGCGGGCGGCCGAAGTGCGCTTCGATCCGACGCCCGAGCTGCACGAGCCGCACGGCCTGCGCATCCGTCAGCGCCGCTTGTTCCTGCTGCTGCGAGTCGATGGCCACTTCCTGTGTGCCACCGGCCGGCAGGGCGTGAACGGCACTCTGTTTGGCGGCGATCGTCCTCGCGACGACTTCGCCCTGTCGCACCGTGAAGACGTCCGGGTTCACCAGTCCGGAGACCAGGGCCTCGCCGAGGCCGAAGCCGGCGTCCACGGTCGCGATCGTTCGGTTGCCCGTGACGGGGTCGGCTGTGAACAGGACGCCCGCCGCATGCGGGAAGACCATCCGCTGCACGACCACAGCCATGAGGACCGTACGGTGGTCGATGCCGTTCCGCTGGCGGTAGGTCACGGCCCGCTCGCTGAACAGCGAGGCCCAGCACCGGCTGACGTGCTGAAGAACCGCTGCCGGCCCCACGACGTTCAGGTACGTGTCCTGCTGCCCGGCAAAGGAGGCCGTCGGCAGATCCTCTGCCGTCGCGCTGGAGCGGACGGCGTAGGCGGCCTGCTCGCCGAACCGGGCGTGAGCGCCCGTGATCGCCGCCACGACATCGCCCGGGACGGGCGTTTCTTCGACGGCCCGGCGAATCTGCGCGCTGAGTGTGCGGATCGACTCCCCGTCGTCCGGGTGCAGACGCGACAGCTGATCGAGCAGATCCCCGATCGACGGCGCTTGCGCCATGACCCGCCGGAAGGCGTCTGTCGTCACGCAAAAGCCGCTTGGAACGCGGATGCCTTCGATCCGCGTCAGCCCGCCCAGGTGCGCGCCCTTGCCGCCGACGACGGCAACCTGCGTCTCGTCGACCTCCTGAAGATCCAGCACGTACTGCTCGATCATCGCGATACCTCCCAGGCAGCCGTGCCCCGATGCAGTGCACTGGCGGAACGAATCTCCGGCGTCTCCAGCTCTGTCGACTCTCTTGCCTTGCACGCCCTCACTTCTGGCTGACTTCTCCGACGATCGGGCGGCGCGCCCCCCGCCCGGAACGCCCCTAACCGCACGGCCAGTCCCTCCACTGGTTCGACGTCGCCGCCTGGCCCGTACATCACGCGCACGTAGTGCTCCCGTTTCCGCAGGTTGTGGCCTCGGCCGACGATTCTGCGCCCCGACCGGGGTCTTGCCGCAAGCCCCCCAGTCCGCTATAACTTGAGCAAGGCAAGGAGAGGTCTCCTTGCCCTTTGTGTTTTCCCGTCCGCTGGATGACAGGCTTTCGCCCTCACACCGGCTGATGCCGACGCCCGGCCGACCCCGCTGGAGCCACACCCCCTCCGCAGCCGACCGCGCGGCGACGGTGAACACGAACTCGCAGCGGGCTCCGCGACGCAGGGTGCGTGCCCGTTACTGTCTGCTCCTGCTCCTGGTGCCTCTGCTCACCCTTGCCCCTTCGGTGAAGACGGCGTGTGTGCTATCCAGGAGGTGTGCGGTAGGGATCTCGGGGCTCCATCGCACGGACTCGGGACTGCCTCTCCGGCGCGCGCCGGAGTCAGCGAGCTGAGTGAGCTGAGTGAGCTGCATGGACCCCACACCGTCCTCTTCGCCTGCTTCACCGTTCGACATGGTCAGCGGTGCCCTGGCGGATTACATCCCCAAGGCCGGAAGCACGGCCGCCCCGGGCCCCGTCGCTTCGCAGAGCGACAGCCCTGCCCGGCGGCCCGTAGAGGACAGCCGGGAGGCCAGAGGTCAGGAACAGATCCTCGGGGCGGTCAACCTCGACCGGGATCTGAGGATCACCAGCTGCAATCTGGATGCCGCCCCGTTCACCGGGGTGAGCGTCACACTGGGGGCCGCCTTCACCGAACTGCTGCCACCAGGTGACGTGCCGACGGTCACGCAGCGGTTGCGGAACGTTGTCGAGACGCGGCAGGCGCACGTTGCCCGGGTCCAGCGCTTGCGGCGGGACGACGGCACGGAACTCGTGGTCTCGATGAGTATCCTGCCGGCCGCAGCACCACAGGGAGGGCTGACAGTCTCCCTGATCGCCATGGCCAGACGGCTGCACCTGTACGCTTCGGCAGCCGCGATCGGGACGTCACTGGACATCGGCGAGACCGCGCAGTCCCTGGCCCAGTCCCTGCTGGCATGGGGGGACGTGGCGGCCGTCGACCTCGACTTCGCCGTCTGGACGGGCGAAGCCGTCACCGAGCAGGCGCACGAGCGCATCCGGCTGCGGCGGGCAGCCCTGGTGCCGGAGCGTGCCTGGCCCGAGGGATACCTGACGTGCGGGGACAACCTTCCCCGCGAAGCCAGCCGTCTGCTGGTCGGTGCGGTCACGCGCGACGACGTGCCGCAGGCCATCGTCATTCCCGACCGTGAGGCGATCGAGCGGGTACTCGGCGATGCCAGGCTGGTGCGCGCTTTGGTACCCGGCAACCGGCCGGCGAGTGTGGCCTGCATACCGCTGGTCGTGGAGGGACCGGAAGGCACAGCGGGACCCATCGTGCTGGGCGTGACGGAAGTCTGGCGACGGCCGGAGCGCCCGTTCCGTGACAGCGAACTGCTCGACCTGCAAGAACTCGTGGCCAAGACCGCCCGGCACGTGGACCTGGCCCGCCAGCATCAGCGCGAGCACGCCCAGGTACTGGCATTGCAGCGCCGGCTGCTGCCGCGGGCCGGCAGCGACACCATCGAGGTCGCCAGCGTCTATCTGCCCACCACCCCTGACAGTGCGGGCGTCGGCGGAGACTGGGTGAACAGCTTTCCGCTGCCCGGCGACCGGACCGCGCTGGTGGTCGGCGACGTCGTAGGGCATGGCCTGGGGGCCGCGGCGGCCATGGGCCAGCTGAGCATGGAGGCCCGTGCGCTGCTGTCCGCGGGGCTGGGCCCAGGAGAGGTACTGGAGCGTCTGGACGAGACGGTCACGCTCCTGGACGACACGGACGCGGGCCTCGCGGCCGGCTACAGCGCGCTGGGCTCGACGTGCTGCATCGCGGTCTACGATCCCGTCGACCACCGGGTCACGATGTCCAACGCCGGCCACCTGCCTCCCATCCTCGTCCGTCCTGACGGCTCCGCCACCACCATCACGGGGCAGCCGCACCCGGGCCTGGGAGCTGAGTTCGCCGTACGGGAGCCGTTCGACGTGCAAGAGTTCGCCGCACCACCCGGCTCGCTCCTCGCCCTCTACACCGATGGTCTGGTGGAAGACCCCGTGGCCTCCCTCGACGAGGGCATCAGCAGGCTCACGGACGTGGTGCGTGAGGTGCATCCCTGGGACGATCTGCAGCGGACCGCGCGCCGCGTGGTCGCCGATCTGGCCCCGCAGGGACGCCTGCGCGACGACGTGACCCTGCTGCTCGCCCGCATGACCGGCCGGCGCAGCCGGGACACCGCGACCTGGCAGCTACCCGCCCGCGACGACACCGCCGCCCGCGCCCGCACCCTGGCCTCTGCTGCCCTGAGGCGGTGGCACACCAGCGACCAGGCCCAGGACAGTGCGCTGCTGGTGATCAGCGAACTGGTCACCAACGCCGTCCTGTTCAGCACCGGGCCGGTCAGAGTGCGGCTGGTAAGAGCCGGGGGCCGCCTCATATGCGAGGTCGGCGACACCGGCAACGGCCGACCACGTCTGCGCCGCGGCCAGGTACTCGACGACAGCGGGCGCGGCCTGCACATCATCCACAAACTCAGCACACGCTGGGGGGTGCGGTGGACCAACGCCGGCAAAGCCGTCTGGGCGGAACTGGAACTGTGATGCCTGATGTGACTCCTCCCCGTCCTGAACGACGGGGCTTTTCGGCATGCCGGGTCGGCGTTGCGACGGACCAGCCCGGCCCGTAATACGTTGGTGGCTCCCACTGTGTCGGCGTGCGCGGTGTGGCCGCATGCGAGGCAGTGGAACTTCTCCTGGGTGGGCCGGTTCCCGTTGGCGGTGCGCCCGCGTTCGGAGCATTCGCGGGAGGGGTTGCGGGGGTCCACGACGATCACTTCCCACCCGGCGCTTTCAGCCCGGCTGCAGATCAGGAACACCCGCAACCGGCGTCATCGATCGACTTGTTTCGACGGATGCCGGTAGGCGTCACGCCGCAGTTCTCGTGAACGCCGCCGAGGAAACGTGAGTCAAAGCCACTCCCCCTCCAGGGCCGTGGCCGTCAGCCCGGGCGCGGCTGCGTACAGCACGGTGCGGCTGCCTGTTTTCTGGCCGGCGTCGTGCGCGCGCCGCAGTATGTCGAGTACGGCAGCGCCACCGCGGTTGCCGGTGGTGTAGCCGGCCCGGCTGTACGCCAGAAGCCCCTCGGGCCACCCCTCGGGCATCGTCTGTTCCATGTACTCCAGCACCCGGGTCCCTCCGGGATGGGCGAGCAGCAGATCGGGATGCCACGGGTGTTCGTCGTCCTGGTGGCGTGTGCTCAGCCACTTCCACATCGCGGCAACCGTCTCCTGGACGGCGCGCGGCCCCCGGCGGTCCATCACGAAATGTGTGCCGTCGGCCCGAGTGTCCAGCCAGTGCAGGTCTGCGGTTTTGGGCAGGGTGTGGTGCCAGGCCGCGTCCAGCCGCAGGACCGACTCCGCCCTGGGGCGGCCGGTGACCACCACGGCAACGGCGGTGTCCGCGAACAGCAACCGGACGATGAGGGATTCCAGCGTGTCGTCGGCGGGCTGGTAGGTGGTGCTGAGCGCCTCCGATATGACCACCAGCACCACCCGGTCGGGGTCCACGGCGACCAGGTCGGCCGCCAGCGCCAAGGATCGGGTTCCGGCGATGCAGGCCCATTGACTGGCCGGCAGCAGCAGTACGTCGCTACGCAGCGGGAGGCGGTTGAACAGGGAGAGGTCCAGCCCCGGCAGGGCGGGGGTGGTGGAGTGACTGGTGATCAGACAGTCCACGTCGGAGGTGTGCAGCCCGGCTGTCTCGAGGGCTTCGCGGGCTGCGCGCTCCCCGTACGACTGCACAGCCGCCCAGGCCGGCGCGGTGCGCTCCTGGATGGTCTGGGGCGCTGGTATCTCCTCCAGCGCAGCGATCGCCCGGTCCACCTCCTGGTCGCTGAACCCACCACGGGCCAGAGCTTCACGGGCCGGACCAACGCCCGGAGTTCGCAAGCCGCTCTCCCTGCTGGGCGCGACGGCTGACTCCAACGGCAGCATCCATCCGCGGGAGGCGATTCCCGTGCTCTCGGCGATGCCGTCAATCCGGGCCAGCCACGGGGCCTGCGGATGTCGATTACGCACTTCGGCCAGGATGTCGCCGGTTTTCACGGCGTGTTCGCCGTGTACCACGGCGGGAGGACACAGGTAGGCGCCCACAATACGCCCCTTTCTCCGCGAATCTTGACGGCGCAAAGTGGCCGTAACCTGCCCAAATCGGCAGAGTGTGGCCAAGGTGCCGCTGTAGCACTCTACTTCGCATCCGGCCGCCAAATGGCTGAATTTTTGGTCTCTTCGCCCTGCGCGCCAACTCCTCGGCATGGTATGTGATCGCGGTCACCGCGCCGCCGCGGCCGACGTGTCTCTGACGGATCCGACGACGGGCGCCGTCTACGGCGAGATCGAGAGGCTCGCCCCGGGCACGGTCCGCCCGTTGCGGGAGACCCTGGGCAACGGCTCGTACGCCTTCGAGCGCCTGCCCGACGACACGGATGCCTCACCGGCCCCACCGTGCGGATCACAAGCGGCGGCGCGGTACGGAGCGGGCCTGCCGCCGTCCTGCTGATGGTCCTAGAACTCGACCGTCTGGCATCCTCGGCCGCCGCGCACCTCTGTCTGGATGCCGCAGGCGCGGCGACCGCCAACGGCACCGAGCTGATCCTGTGGACCTGCAACGGCCAGGACCATCAGGAGCTGGCCCTGATCGACGTCGTAGTCCTGTCCGCGGCCGGCAGTTCGGGCCGGCTTCCGCGGTTCCCGAGGGCAAACGTGGTGCACCGTCAGATCCGCTGGTCGCCGGGCGACCGGTTGACGCCGTAGCACTGCAGGATGCGGCGTACCCCGCCAGAGCGCAGACACGCTCCAGCCGTGATCACGATCACAGCGGTGCCGTAGGCCCATGCCTGGAGGGGGAAGCCGGGCAGGAGGCGGCCGGCGAGGTAGAGGGCGGTGCCGGCGAGGGTGACGGTCAGCCATTCCCAGCGGCCGTCCATGGCCACGAGCGCGACCACCAGCAGGGAGTACCAGGGGTAGCTCGGGGAGAAGAGGAGCAGGGCGGTACCGGTGAGCAGCAGGGCGCCGCGCCAGGGGCGGGCCGGGTCCCCGCGCCACCACACGTACAGGCCGATCAACGCGAGCAGGGCGGCCGCTGTCATGCCTGCGGCGACGTCTGGCAGCAGTAGCCTCAGCAGGGCGAAGCGGCGTACGTGGCCGGGTTCATAGCCCTCCTCGTGAAGATAGCCGGGCAGGTAGCCGAGGACCCCCGTGCCGGAGGCCGCGACGTAGGGCAGGTAGGCGAGGGCGACGGCGGCGACGGAGGCCACGACGACGCGCAGGACGCGGGCCGGGCCGCGCTGTCCCGACAGGGCGCCGGGCAGGACGAGCAGAGGCAGGAGTTTGACGGCGATCGCCGCGCCGAGCAGCGTGCCGCGGCGGGTCCCCGCGGTGGCGGTGCCGAGTGCGAGGACGACGAACAGGACGCCGAGGGTGTCGATATGGGCGTTGTTGACCGCTTCCAGAGCGACGGCGGGGCACCAGGCCCACAACGCGGCCCGGGCCGGGGCCCGCTGCGGGTCACCGCGACGACGCAGGACGCGGAGCAGGGCGAGGGTCGTGCCGAGGGCCAGGACGGCGCCGCCCACCTGGAGCGGCTTGTGGTGGCTGTCCGGCGGGGACAGCGTGTGAACGGCGAGGTACCAGCCCTCGGCGACCGGGGGATAGATGGTGGGGACGGTAGGCCGGTTGATACGGACGCAGAGGCCACTGCCGGTGTGGGTGAGCCCCCACCCCTTGCAGGCTTGTTGTGTGGGGAACAGCCAGTGGTCCCGCAGGTGGGCGAGCTCGGGTGCGGCGGGCGGGTAGGCGTACGGGGAGATTCCGGCGGCCTGGACGCGGCCGTCCCAGGCATAGCGGTACATGTCGTTGCTGGTGCGCGGCTGCGCGGTGAGCCCGGCCAGGGCGACCGCGGCCGAACCGACGAGCACAAGGACAGTCGCGGCCCCGGCCGGAACCTTGCGTACGGTCCACACCGCCGCGGCGAACAGGGTCCAGGCGACGGCGTATCCGGCCAGCAGCCGGCCGGGGGCGCTGTGATTGTCGCCTGCCTGGAGGGTGTCGACGACAACGGCGGTCAGGGCTGTGAGAAGGACCGCGGTCACGGCGATGCGGAAGCGGGTCCTCTGTGCGGTGGGACGCGGAGAAGGGGGTACGGCGGAGTGACCCGAGTCCTGCCGGTGCGCGGTGGCGGTGTCGGTCATGGGCGGTCCGGCCCTCCGCGGCGCATGGGACCTGTGGCGTCGAACGCCGCGTTCGGGCGCCGGAGTTCCAGAAAGGGACGGTCGTCGGTCGTCCACCGGCCGGTGAGGATCCATCCGGTGGCGTAGGCGGCGCGCAGCAGGGCGTCAGTGCCGACACGTGCCCAGGGAAAGGGACGGCCGTGGCGGCCGTGGGCGTCCTCGACGCGGACGGTGAGGCGTTCGTCCACCTCCTGCGGGTCTGCTTCGGCCAGCAGGCAGCCACCGGGGCGGAGCAGGTCATACAGACGGGCGAGCAGCGCCACCGGATTGCCCCCGATGCCGATGTTGCCGTCCATCAACAAGGCCGTGCCCCAGCGCCCTTCACTGGGCAGCCGGTCGAAGACGGACCGCCGCAGGGCGGCTCCGCCTTGGCGGCGGGTCCGGGTGACGGCGGCGGGACTGACGTCCACTCCGAGCGCCGGCATGCCCCGGGCGGCCAGAGCGGCCACCAGGCGTCCCGGTCCGCAGCCGACGTCCAGGACGGGTCCGGTGCAGCGGTGCAGTACGCCCGTGTCGGCGTCGCCGGGCGCGGCGCAGAAGCGCTCCACGTCCAGCGGCAGCAGTTCGCCCGTCCCACCGGTATGCGGTGTCATGCGGCGCAGGTACAGCGGGCCGCGGCCGGTGCGCAGGGCACGGCTGTACGGGTCGTTCGTCCAGGGCTCGTCCGGATCGACGAGGGTGAGGCGCGTGGGGTGGTGCCCAGGTGCTTGGAGCTGGGAAGGCAGGGCGACGTGCGGGAGGTCGTCTCCCGGCCCGGTGCGCTCAACCGCCTCGGTGCGCGAAGCGAACACGGTGCGCGCCTCGTGCGCCGTGCCGCTCATCGGACGGTCCCCGCGAGGGAGGCCAGGGCGGCGGCGAAACGGGATCCGGGCGGACAGCAGGTGACCACCGCGGCCGCGTCAGCCGCAGTGTCCACGTCCCGCAGGAGGGGCAGCTCACCGATCGTCAGCCCCGCCTCCTCAAGCCTGCGTCGCTGAACGGTTCCGGTCCGGTCGGTGGACATCGGGACGCCCCGCACGCAGGCCCCGGCGCGGGTCGCGTCGGCGAAGCCCAGGGCCCAGAATCCGCCGTCGGCGGCCGGGCCGAACCAGGCGTCGTGCCCGTCGCGGCCGACATCGGCCAGCAGTTCCGGGGTGAGCTGCGGAGTGTCCATGCCGACCAGCAACGCCGAGCCGCTGTCGCAGAGTTCGAAGGCGGCGGCGATCCGCTCGTCGAGATCGCCGTACACCTGGGGCACGACCTCGAAGCCGGGCGGCAGCCAGGGGCCGGGAGTTCCGTCGAGGACGAGGATCCGGCGCCGGGCAGGGACCTGGAGCATCGTGTGGAGCGTGTCGGTCAGAGCGGCCTCAGCCAGGGCGGCTGCCTCCTGGGGGGTGTGGGGCGGGGTGAGACGGGTCTTGACCCGCCCGGGCACGGGCTCCTTCGCGATGACCAGCAGGGTGGCCGGACTCACGGTCAGAGGAGGGGCATTCATCGGGCGCCTCCGTCGATGCCGGCGCCGACGACGGCAGCAGTAGCAGTAGCCGACTGCTCGGCGAGGACCGTTCGCATGTCGCGTACGGCCTGCCAGCTGCCGCGCCAGGTGCCGGTGACCTTCGAACGGCCCGTACGAGGCAGGTACGGGACGTCGGTCTCCACCACCCGCCAGCCGTCGTCGGCGGCACGAACCACCATCTGCAGTGGATAGCCGGAGCGCCGGTCCGTCAGGCCCAGGGCCAGCAGCGCCTCCCGGCGGGCGGCGCGCATCGGGCCCAGGTCGCGCAGGTCCAGGCTGGTGCGACGGCGGACGAGTCGGGCCAACTCCAGGTTGGCCACCCGGGCATGGACGGGCCAGGCGCCGCGGACGGTGGGCCGACGGCGGCCCATGACCAGATCCGCGGTTCCGTCGAGGACAGGGCCGGCGACGGTCGGCAACAGTCCGGGGTCGAGGGAGGCGTCGCAGTCGCAGAAGCAGACGACGTCGGCGGTGGCGGCGGTAAGGCCCGCGTGGCAGGCGGCGCCGAAGCCGCGACGCGGCTCGTGGACCACGTGCGCATCCAGGTCGCGGGCGATGTCCGGGGAACCATCGGTGGAACCGTTGTCTACGACAATTGCCCGCCAGCCGGGCGGGATCCGCTCCAGCACCCACGGCAGGGCCTCGGCCTCGTCGAGGCAGGGCAGCACGACGTCCACAGAAGAGGGGGGTGTCTTGATCACCCCACTCACCCTACGGACGCAAAAAGGACACAAGGGACTCCGTGTCCTTACGGATCGCTGACGTCGCTGACAGCCTCCGGCCGCGGCGGTCTCCTGGTGTGAGCCTCGGCCGGGTGGAACCCGTACTCGTCGTGGACGACGATCCGACCGTCCCGGAGGTCGTCACGGGACATCTGGGCCGGGCGGGCTTCGCCCTCGACGTGGCCGCCGACGGACCGACCGCCGTGGCCCGGGCCACCTGCCGGCAGCCGACCTGGTGGTGCTGGATCTGATGCTGCCCGGCATGGACGGGCCGGAGGTCTGCCGGCGCATCCGCACGGCCGGACCGCTCCCGGTGATCATGCTGACCGCGCGCGGCGACGAGGAGGAGGAGGAGGAGGAGGAGGAGGAGGAGGAGGAGGAGGAGGAGGACCGCGTCCTCGGCCTGGAGGTCGGACCCGGACGACTGTGTCACCAAGCCGTTCAGCCCCCGGGAACTGGTGTTGCGGGTGGAGTCCGTGCTCCGCCGTCGGTAAAGGGGACCGTCCCGGTAGTGATGCCGGGCCGGTCCCCGCCACTGGCACGGCGGGCGAACGGCTCAGCCCGCCCGCAGGGGCGCCGCCGCGAACTCCGCCAGGCCTTCCGCGAAGGGGATCTCCGCCTTCCAGCCCAGCTCGTCACGCAGCCACTGCGAGGAGGGGCTCGAAGCCTCCGGCCTCCAGGTCCGCCTCCCGGCGCGGGCCGGGCCTCACGACGACGTGCCGTGAGCACTCGTAACGTCCCTCGCCGTAGACCACCATCGAACTCGCCAACACCAGGCGCCGCACGCCGACTTCGGCCACACCGGCCAGGAGCACGGCGGTGCCGAGGTCGTTGCAGCCACATAGTCCGGGGCGTCGGCGAAGTCCTTGCCGAGACCGGCCATCGCGGCCCGGTGGCACACGGCGCCGACACCCCGCAGGGCATCGGCCACGGCCTCTCCGTCGCGGACTTCGACGTGCCGCCAGCCCACGCCGTCGGGGATCTCGGGGGACGTGCGGTGTGCGGCGGGCAGCAGCGCGACGAGGACGCGCACGTCGTGCCCGGCGCCGAAAGGGAGGTGACGATGTGCGAGCCGAGGAAACCCGCACCTCCAGTGACCAGGATCGCAGCCCTCGACCGTAGGGCCGTGCACCCGGCGGCGGGCCGTTCGGCGAGCGGAGGTCAGGAGTTCGTAAGCCCTCGGGGATGTCGCGCGTCCTTGGCGGGCCGGGACGCCGCGACCGCGAGAAGGGCGAAGGCCACAGCAAAGCCGATCATGGTGAACACGCCCTTGGGCCAGAAGATGTGGCTGTCGACGAACGACCAGCAGGCGGCGAACAGGACGGCGGCACCCGGCAGTACGCGCGGGCCATGCCGCCGCCAGAGCACCGCGCACGTGGCGAGCGAAGCCACGGCGAGCCCGTACACCCCGGCCCGGCCCAACTCGTCGCCGGTGGCGAACAGTCGTCCGGCCGCCCCGTGGACACCATGGTCCACCACGGTGCCGGCGGAGATGCCGGCCACTGCGTCCAGGCCGGTGTAGTACGCGGCGAAACAGAGACATCCCGCCCAGGCAAGCACCGTCAAAACGCTCTCTGCGCCAGGACGTGGCCTGCCCCACAGAGGGACCAGCAATCCGAGCACGAGCAGCGGGAAGACAGGCAGCAGAACAACGTGCAGCCCCGCCCAGTGGCCGGCCGTCGCCGCTGTCAGGTGCCGGGGATGGACCAGTCCGGCGACGGCCAGGACCAGGGGAACGACGGTCATCAACGCCATCTTGGGCAAGGTACGGGAGGATCGCATCCGGTCACGCTAGGCGGCCGCCGACCGGTCTGATGTCCCCGTCCGCAACGCGTAAGACACCCGTAAGACAGTTCGTCCGCCGGCCGGAGGAAAGGCGTCACGCATCAGGCCGTCGGCGTCGGCGTCCGAGCGCCCGTACGGCCGACCAGGTCGCCGTCATCGTGGCCACCGCCGCCAGCGCGATCAGGTAGTTGCGCGGGTAATCCAGCGGCAGCACCGACGAGTTGGCCGTCCTGCCCGGCCGTAGGAGCACGGGCAGGGCCACAGCGGACAGCACCCCCACGACCAGGAGGGCCCCGCGGACCGGACCGCGCACACCGCCACGCACCAGCAGCAGTCCGGCCAACAGCACGACCGGGGCGATCACCACATCGTGCAGGACGACCGCCCCGCCCAGCCACACCAGCACATCCGACACATCGCGGACATCCATCAGAAGGAACGCCCCGACGCCCATGAGCGCCACACCGGCCGCGCCCGCCGTCACGCGAAAAGCCCTCATGCCAACACCTCCAGTCGGCCGACCCACTTGGTCTGCAGCACACCCGGCCGATTTGGGGCTATGAGCCGCGCCGGAAAACCGTGATCGGGGGCGAGTTCCTCGCCGTTCAGCCGCAGGGCGAGCAGCGTCAGCGGATCCCGAGCATGGTGGTGCCCCATCTCCGACACCCGGTAACCGCCCCTCAGCTGCAACGACACCACCCGCACACGCGCCTGCGCCGGCGCGCCCGCACGCTCCAGCAGGTCCACGACACGTACACCGGTCCAGCGCGCCGACTTGCTCCAGCCCTCCACGCACGCGATCGGCAGCTCGACCTCATGCTGTGGCAGAGCGCGCAGCTCGTCCAGGGTCAGGGTGTACGGCCGCGGGCCAGTCACCACCAACCGGTAATCCTCGGCGCCGATCCGGCCGACTCCGGCCGCGACGGCAGTCCGGTTGACCGGCAGGGACTGCGGCCCATGGTCCGGGTGACGGGGCGCGAACAGGAGGAAGTTCTTGAGCGGGGTGAACGACTGACCCACGGTGGTGAGCGTGACGGCCCCGACCGCCGCACCCACCGCGGCCAGCAGCGACCGCCGGTCGGGGCCTTCCTGCGCGGGCAGGGCCAGCGACCCGGGCGACCGACGGGTCCAATGCGCCCTGATCTCCGGTGCCTTGACGGCGATGTGCAGCACCAGGGCCCCGACCACCAGCCACGCCACCGCGTAGTGCACCGGCACGAACGAGAACGGCCAGGGGTACCACTGGGCCGTGTTGAGCAGTCCGGTCGCCAACTCGAAGACAGCGCCTGCCACCAGCACCGCGACCGACAGCCGCTCCAGTGCATGCTTGACCGACCGCACAGGCGGCCACTCGAACAGCCGCGGATACACCGTCCACAGCTTCACCAGCAGCAACGGCACCGCCGCGATCCCGGAGGCGACGTGGAGTCCCTGGGTGAGCCGATATCCCCAGGCAGGACGGCTCGGAATGCTGTTGGCCAGCCACCCCGGCGGATGCTGCATGAAGTGACTGACCAACCCGGTGACGAAGCACACGGCGAACGCCGGCCCCAACCAGCGGCCGATCGAGGTAGCCGTACGGGCATCATGCAATCCGCCCCTGAACACCGGCCGAGAGACACGCAGTTTCATGTCCTCCATCCCATCCGGCGCCTGGCTCTGGAGGAACAATCGAACTCTTACAGAACAGGGACGCTCGGTCGGCACGGGGCTTGCCGCCGACATCGCGCACACGAGCTATTCGGTGCAAATCCACACCCCTTGCCTACACGCCACGCGACGGCGCGCACGCCTCAGACCACCCCATCTGCTGTGGGTGTGGCTCGCGGTTGCCTTCTCCTGGAGTACGGCCCCGGTTCGCGGACACGCAGACTCGACGGGGGCGCATGTCCGCGAACGGGGTGTCCGGGGCACCACCCATCGGGTGGCGCCCCGGTCGGTTCAGCCGACGCGCAGAGTCAGGGCCGTGGTGTGGAGCTTGCCACCGGTCTGGAACTGCAGGAACAGCCGCCAGTTGCCCGCGGTGGGCAGCTCGGCGTGGAAGGACAGGTCGGGCCCGCCGTGGTCGCCGTCCGCCTCGGTGGTCGGGTGCAGGTGCGCGAACGCGGCGTCGCCCTCGTGGAAGGCGGTCAGGTGGGCATAGGTGTCCAGGTAGGGCTGCAGATCGGTGACCGGCTTGCCGTCCTTGGACACCGAAACGGTCAGCGGGTGCGCCATGCCGGCCATCAACTCGCCCTTGACGCTCACGGTGAACCCGTCTGCCTCCGTACTGCCGGCCGCCGCAGGCAGCGGCGTCTTCGTGGCCTGGCCCGGGACGGTGACGGCGCGGCTGAGTACGAGGTCCTTGCCCTTCCCGGCCCCGCCGTCGGGGGTGAAGGAGGCGAACATGCGCCAGCGCCCGGGGGTGAGGGAGGCGAGATCGGCCGTCCAGGTGCCGTCGGTGGCCATGACCGGGTGGATGTGCTGGAAGCCGGTCAGGTCCGAACGGATGGCGTAGAAGTGCATCCTCTTGGTCTGGTCGACGGCGAAGCCTGTGACCGGCTTGCCGTCCGGCCCGGTCACCGTGAACCGGTACGCGGCCTGCTTGCCGGCTTGGAGCGACTGGTCGGAGGAGGTGAGGCGGTAGCCGCCCTTGTTGTCGGACAGGCCATTGCCGGCGGCCATGTCAGCCATGCCGGGCATGTCACCCATCGACTGCGTCGCGCTCGGCAAGGAGACAGCGGAGGACTTGCCGCCGTGGTCCATGGCGGGCATGGACGAGGAGTCACCGGAGGAGCCGCACGCAGCCAGCGTCAGCGCGAGGGCGGCAGCCGTGCCGGCCGACGCCAGAGCGCGGCGGCGCATGGTGAAACGGGAAGGGGAGAACAAGAACATGGGTCGAATGTCTTTCCGGGCGGGCGCACCACACCGGTGGCGCGCGGGAAGGGCAGGACACGGGGCCGTCCCGGCCGGTGGCCGGGGTTCGGCGCGGTGCCTGTCACGTCCGCGCGATACACACCTGGTTGAGGAGATCTCGTCCGCCGGCCGGTGGCCCGCGGCGCCGTGCCCGGCTGGTGGCAGCCAGCAGAGGGGCCGGCGACCATGCGGCCGGCACCGCGACGGCGGAAGCGGTGAGAAGGGCCGGGGCCGACAACGGGTTGCGTTCCTGCGCGGCCGTGGACAGACACAGCTCGCCGTGCAGCCCCGAGCCATCCGCGGCCTGGGCAACCGAGGCGACCGGGGCGCTCTGCGCGGTGGCCCGCGTCCGGGCCGTGGTCATCGTCGAGACGGCGTGGCTGCCCGGCATGTGGGCGGTCGCGGAGGGCATCGCACCGTGGCAGCCCTCGGCGGCGGTGGCCGGAGCCCCGTGCATCAGAAACAGGCCGAGCAGCAGCGCGCACACGCCGATCAGCCGGGCCATGCCCAGCCGGCTGACCTGTCCACTGCCCACTTCCGTCCCCTTCTGCTTCCGCGGCGCCGTGCGCCTGCGACCGGATTCCGGTCGACGATACCCCTCCTGGGTACCAGCAGGTGCCTGAGCGAGCCGGCTGCCGATGATCAGCGGTTCCCCCCTCGCGTCCTTGTCGATGCCCTGGCCGACGGCTGGCACTTGCACGAGGTGCACGCGTTTGAGGAAGGCGACCTGCCTTACCGCCTGTGGCGGATCGCCGGGGCTTCGGCTTGTCGCCTTCTCGTAACACCCGAGGGTAGGCCCGAGAAGCTCAGCGGGATCGGCCGCGCCCGGTACGGCAGCAGGGCCCGGACCGCGCGTCGCGGACGCTGTTGGTTAATTCGGGCCCGTGCGTGACGTCGGCTCCCAAGACCCGGTTGTGGTCTTGGGAGCCGACGTTGTCGTATGGGGTGGGTGTCGATGTCTATGCAGCCGAAGGGGTCGGGGGAAATCCCGGCGGAGACGGTGCGGGTGGCGCGGGCCGCGTTCCCGAAGGGGAGCCTGGCGATCCGGGTCCGGGACGAGCTGGGGCCGCTGTTCACCGACGAGGAGTTCGCCGATCTGTTCCCGGCGCGGGGGAAGCCCGCCTGGTCACCGGGCCGGCTCGCGCTGGTGCTGGTGTTGCAGTTCGTCGAGGGGCTCACCGACCGGCAGGCCGCCGAGGCGGTGCGGGCGCGGATCGACTTCAAATACGCCCTCGCGCTGGAACTGGCTGATCCTGGCTTCGACTTCTCGGTGCTGTCAGAGTTCCGGGACCGTCTCATCGATGCGGAGGCTGGCAGGCGGGTGCTGGACGGCATCCTGCACGCGGCCCGGGACAAGGGACTGCTCAAGACCGCCGGTCGGGCTCGCACTGACTCCACGCATGTGCAGTCCGCGGCACGGGAGCTGTGCTGGCTGGAGATGGTCGCGGAAACGCTCCGTTCGGCGTTAAACACGCTCGCGCAGGCGGCCCCCGACTGGCTGGTGGAGATCGCCGAGCCCGATTGGTTCCGGCATTACGCCACCCGGGCCGAGGACTCCCGGTTTCCCAAGGCCCACGCCAAACAGGAGGAGGTCGGCCGGCGGATCGGGACGGACGGGACGCGACTGCTTGAGGCCGTCTTCTCGCCCCAGGCACCGGCCGCACTGCGGGAGCTGGAGCAGGTGAAGGTCCTGCGGCAGATGTGGGTCCAGCACTTCCACCTGACCGGGGGCGAGGTGCGGCGGCGGGACCCAAAAGACCGCCCGCCGGGCGCGAAGCGCCTGGTCACGCCCTATGACCCCGAAGCCAGGGGCAGCAAGAAACGCGACATCCTCTGGGACGGATACAAGACCCATCTCACCGAGACCTGCGAGCCGGACACCCCGAATTTGATCACGAACGTGGCCACGACCGACGCCACCGTCCCCGACAGCGTGATGAGCGAGACGATCCACAACGGCCTCACCGAACGGGACTGCCTGCCCGGCGAGCACTGGGTCGACACCGGATATGCCACCGCCGCCCAGATCGCGGCCGCCCGCCGTGAGCACGGCATCGAGTTGCACGGACCGCTGCAAGCCGTCACCGTCGCCCAGGCGAAGAACGGCAGCGGCTACGACCAGGACGCCTTCACCATCGACTGGGACCAGCAGCACGTCACCTGCCCAAACGGAGCCACCAGCACCCAGTGGGCCCTGCGCAGCTCTCAGCAGCAGCTCCCCGTGATCCGGGTCAGGTTCTCCCCGGCCGACTGCCGCCACTGCCCCGCACTGCGGGACTGCGTCAGCTCGCCCAAGGCCGAACGCAGGGAACTCACCCTGCGGCAGCACGACGAGCACCAGACCCTTCAACGCCACCGCGCTCTCCAGCAGACCGACGGCTGGAAGGACCGCTACAAAATCCGCGCCGGAGCCGAAGGCACCATCTCCCAGGCAGTCGGGCGCTGCGGCCTGCGCAGATCCCGCTACCGGGGCCTGGCGAAGACCAGTCTTCAGCACCAACTCACCGGCGCCGCCATCAACCTCGCCCGCATCGACGCCCACCTCACCGAAACACCCCGGGCCCGCACCCGCACCAGCCACTTCGCAGCACTTCGCCCCGCCGACCAGAAGATCGACGGGGCGAAGCAACAGGCCCCGAATTAACCAACAGCGTCCGCGCGTCGCGGTCCGGGCCCTGCCTCGTGCGGTGCCGCCCTGCGGCGGCGGTGCGTCAGCTCTGGGCGGTGGCGTCGCCCGTCTGCCCGACTCCCTCGGCTGCGCCTGCCTTCTCGCGCATCTTGCGCACCAGCTCCGCCTTCTGGTCGGCGGCACTCTGGCGGTCGAGGTTGCGGTGCGGGCCGTTGTTCTGCCGTTCGGCGCGCGACAGCTTCTTGCGCTGGCCGCCGCCCATGCCCACGGGGTTGTTGATGTTCTTGCTCACGAGTTCTCCCGGAATGATGTGAAGTGATCTACGGATTCATCGGCGAGGGACGGGCGCAGCGACGTCAAACGACATCAGCAGGTGCCCATCACGCCCTCACTCGTAAATCGGCGTCTGGAAGAACATGACCATGACGTTACCCGGTTCCGTGGGCCCCGCACACCAAGTTTTCGCCGTCCGGTCGTCGGCCGGTCCCTCGGCGATCACGGAGCTCCGGGAGAGACCCTCACGTCACAGGGCTCTGACCTGGATTTACGCGCTCGCCCTGCACCAACCGGACGCCCCTGGACAGCTTCTACGACATGTGCCATGCGGTACCCGGTGAGGGACCGAGGATCAGGACAGGAGCGGTGGAAGACCTCCCTGGCGGCGGATCGTTTGAGGCACCGGACGATTTCGCGCCGGGCCGCCTTGCCTTCCTTGATGCGGCGCTCGTAGTAGTCCTGCGTGCTCGGGTCGACTCGCAAGCGGGTGAAGACGATGCGGTGGAGCGCGGCGTTGGCCTGGCGCCATCCACCGCGCCTCCGAGAGCTACCGCGGCGAGGGCGAAACTGATGCCCAGGACGCCGCGGTCATCGCCGACCAGGTCCGAGTCCGCCGGGATCTGCACCCCTTACGCGCCGCCGACGAGACCGTCACCGATCCAAAGATCCTCACAGGCCGGCGCACGGACCTGGTCGCCGACCGCACCCGAACCGTCAACCGTTCGCGAGCTCAGCTCACCGGCGTCTTCCCTGGCCTGGAACGGGCCTTGGATTTCACCAACACCGGCCCGCTCACCTTGCCGACCGGCTACCAGACCCCAGCGTTCATCCGCCGCATCGGCGCCAAGCGGCTGGAAACCTGGCTGCGCACAGCAGGTCGCCGAACTCGACAAGGACATCGAGGCCCGGTTTCGCGAGCACGACGCCTTCGACGTGATCACCAGGCTGCCCGGCCTGGGCGTCATCCTCGGCGCCGAGTTCCTCGCCGCCACCGGCGGCGACATGACGACCTTCGGCACCGCCGACCGCCTCGCCGGCTTCGGCGGCGTCGCCCCAGTACCCTGCGACTCCGGGAAGCTCAGCGGCAACCGGCGGCGCCCGCAGCGATACAACCGCCGCCTCCAACCCGTCTTCTACACCTCGGCGTTGTTCAGCATCCGGCACTGTGACAAATCGCGCCGGTCCTACGACCGCAAACGCGCGGAGGGCAAGCGTCACACCCAGGCCGTCCTTGCCCTTGCCCGCCGCCGCGTCAACGTCCTCTGGGCGCTCCTACGCGACGGGCGGTGCAGCAGGCCGAGGAACTGGCCTGTGAGCGCGGTGATCTGGTTGATGCCGAGGGCCATGCCGCGCTGGCGGGCGGGGAAGGCATCGGTGAGGATCGCAGCCGAGTTGGCGGTGAGCATTGACCCGCCGACGGCTTGCACGATGCGCCACACGATCAGCCAGAGGGCGCCGGCGTCGGCTCGGAAGGGGTCGAGCGACAACGCGACGGACGCGCAGGCGAAGATCAGGAAACCCAGGTTGTAGATCCTGACCCGGCCGAACATGTCACCAAGCCGGCCCAGCACGACGACCAGTACCGCCGACACCAGCAGGTAGCCCAGGATCATCCACAGCAGGTAGCCGATGTTGCCGGGGGCCAGCGGGTCGAGGCCGATCCCGCGGAAGATGGCCGGCAGCGAGATGATCACGATGGTCGCGTCCATCGTCGCGATCAGCACGCCCAGCGTGGTGTTGGACAGAGCGATCCACTTGTATCCCCGGCCTGGAGGCGTGTGCCTGCGGTGCGCGAAGCCGGCGAGGAGGCCGCCGCTTGTGGCCTGCGCGTTCACAGGGGTCGGCCGTGGTCGCCGGATCCGCTGCCAGGTGCGGATTCCTTCTCAGCCTCCGGGCCATAGATGAGTTCCAGGTCGAGGACCGGGGTGTCGGCACTGTCGAGCATGGCGGTGGCGGAGACGGGTGGATAGCCGGCGGCGACGAGCGTGTAGGCACCGGGGGTGAGGTCGGTGAGCGTGTAGGTGCCGTCGGCGGTGGTGAGGGTCGACGCCACGGGGATGCCGTCGGCGTTCAGCAGGGTGATATGGGCGTCGGCGACGGGTTGGCCCGTGTGGCCGTGGCGGACGGTGCCGGCGAGCGTGCCCGCGGGTGTCAGAGTCACGTCGTGACGCGTGCCGGCGCTCGTGCCGATCTCTACCGGTACGGTCACCGGGCGGTGCCCGTACGCGCTCACCTGGAGGAAGAAGTGTCCTGGTGGCAGGCCGGGGAGGGCGTAGTCGCCGTCCACGCCGGTCGTCGTGGCGGACACGACCTCGCCGCGGGCGTCGATGGCCACGGTGGTCGCCTCGGTCACCGGCCTGCCGTCCGTGTCGCGCACGGTGCCGTGCAGGCCCGTGGCGCCCGCCAGCGTCACGGTGAAGGAGGTTGGCTGGTCGCCGATGGTGAGGGCGATCGCCTGGGGCCGGTAGCCCTCGGCCGACACGACCAGCAGGTAGGAGCCGGGGCGTGGCCGGGGCAGCGTGCAGGCGCCGTCCTCACGTGTGCGGGCCCGGGCTGTCTGCTGGCCGCGCTGGTCGATGAGGGTGAGCATGGCGCGGGCGATGGGACGCTCGGCGGGATCCTCGACCCGGCCGGCGAGGGCGACGGCGTTCTCGGAAGTTCCCCCGCCCTCCAGGGCGGGGACGTCCCTGGTACTCGTGGGCGCACCCGCCACGGTCGACGGAACGGGGAGGCGGGTGGCCGCAGCGGGTCCCGCCTGGGCGCGCCCGCGGATCAGGGAGGCGGCCGCGGCGGCCAGGGACATGGCGATCGCCAGGGAGAAGACCACGACCAGGCCGTCGTGGAAGGGGTGCGAGATCAGATGGGGGAAGAACTCCCGTCCGGTCAGGTTCGCGGCGTTGGCCGACGGGAGGTGGCCGAGGAGGGTGTGGCCGAGCAGGTTCTGGATGGGGTTGTAGCCGAGGAAGGCGGCGAACAGGACGCCGACCGGTGGCAGTTGGGCGACGGCGTGCGCGGCCTGTGCCGGGACGCCCTGTGCGGTCAGCCCGGTGGTGAGCGTCTGCGGCAGGGAGCCGGAGAGTCCGGCCACCATGAGCGAGAAGAAGACGCCCATGGACAGCACCATGCCGGCGTTCTGGAAGGTGGCTCGCATACCGGAGGCGGCGCCGCGGGCATCGGCCGGCACGCTCGACATGATGATCGACGTGTTGGGAGCGGCGAACAGGCCCCCGCCGAGACCGTTGAGGAAGATCAGCAGCGCGAAGGTCCAGTAGTCGAAGTCGGTGGGCACGGCGAGCAGTCCGGCAAAGGAGGCGGCCATCACCACGAAGCCGGCGGCGGCGAACAGCCGCGCGCCGTACTTGTCCGACAGGTACCCCGAGACCGGTCCGGCGACCAGGAAGCCGACGGTCAGCGGAAGCATGTAGATCCCCGCCCACAGCGGGGTGTCGGCGTAGTCGTAGCCGTGCAGCGGCAGCCAGATGCCCTGCAACCAGATGATGAGCATGAACTGCAGACCGCCGCGGGCGATGGCGCCGAGCAGAGCGGCCGCGTTGCCGCCCGCGAAGGCGGTGTTCCGGAACAGGCGCAGGGGGAACATCGGTTCGGCGACCTTCGCCTCGATCACGCAGAAGACGGCGAGCATGACCGCCCCTCCGATGAGCCCGGCCAGCACCCAGGGGCTGGTCCAGCCCATGGTGTGGCCGCCGTAGGGCTGGATGCCGTAGGTGATGCCCGCGAGCAGCGCGGTCAGTCCGACGGCGAAGGTGAGGTTTCCCCACCAGTCCATCCGCCCCGGCTTGCGCACGCCGGTCTCGTACAGCGACTTGTACGCCCAGACCGTCCCGATCAGGCCGATCGGCACGTTGACCCAGAAGACCGAGCGCCAGTTCCAGGTCACCAGTGCCCCGCCCAGCACCAGGCCGAGGAACGATCCGGCGATGCCCGCGACCATGTTGACACCGAGGGCCATGCCCCGCTGCCGGGCCGGGAAGGCGTCGGTGAGGATGGCCGCGGAGTTGGCCATCAGCATGGCGCCGCCGACCGCCTGCGGTATCCGCCAGCCGATCAGCCACAGCGCCCCGCCCGCCCCGTGGAAGGGATCGAGGGAGAGGACCACCGACGTCAGTGTGAAGATCAGGAAGCCGGCGTTGTAGATACGGACCCGGCCCCACATGTCGCCGAGCCGGCCGAGGGCGACGACCAGCACGGCGGTGACAAGCATGTAGCCCATCAGCATCCACAGCAGGTAGCTGACGTTGGACGGCTGGAGCGGATCGAGCCGGATGCCGGTGAAGATCCCCGGCAGGGAGATCAGCACGATCGAACTGTTGATGGTCGCGATCAGGATGCCGAGGGTGGTGTTGGTCAGTGCCACCCATTTGTACCGGGGGTGATCGACGCCGATCCAGGCGTGGGGGCCGCGGCGCCGGGCGGTGCCTGGATCGGCTGTGCGGTGGGGCGATTCCTCGGTGGCCATGGGCTGCTCTCTCTGATGCCTTCCGTGAAAGCCGGGGGCCCCCACGGAGTTCGGATCCGCGGCGGACGGCCCTTGACCCTCCGGGGCGAAAATGCGGAAGAAGGGGCAGGCGTCGGACGCCGTGGGCCTCCAGCCGTCCCGGCGCAATGAGACGTCACGGCTCAAGGTGCACGACCGGCCGTCCTCCCGGTCAGGCCGTGCCGCGCTGAAGACGGCCCGGGCGGGCCGACTCCTCGGCCATCCGCAGTACGAGCGGCAGAGCCGTCCGCATCGCCGATCCCAGCGTTCGTCGCTCGTCCTCCGAGAGGGTGGCCAGCAGACGGGCCAGCCGCGCGTCCCTCTCCCGTCTGCGCTCGGCCAGCACCTCCCGCCCGGCATCGGTGATGGCGACAAGGGCGACCCGCCCGTCGTCCGGATCGCTGACCCGTGTCGCCAGCCCCTGGTTCTCCAGCCGGTGGACGAGTTGGGTCATCGACGGCTGAGCGACCCCTTCCGCCGCCGCCAGCAAGGTCAGCCGGACCGGTCCTTCCCGCTCCAGTCGACCCAGCGTGGAGGCGGTCGTGAAGCTCATGCCCCGCCGGTCCACCAGGCTCCGGACCACGACTCCCGCCACTTCGGCCAACGCTCCGGCGATGTCCTCAGGCTCCATCTCGAACACACATAGATTCATATCACGTGCCTATATAGGCTCCCTATTAAAATAGGGTAAGGACGTCACTTTGCAGGAAGGTGTGCCCACAGCTATCCTCATATTCAACAATACGACTAGGTGCCTAGTTGTTTAGCGACGGCCGTGCGCCACTTCCATCAGAAGCGTTGACGAGAGGCGGTCGGCCCCCGTGTCGAGCAGTGGGTATCTGCGTTATGTCGCCCTGGGTGACAGTCACACCGAGGGGCTCGGGGACGGGGACGACGTCCGCGGCCTTCGGGGCTGGGCGGACCGGCTCGCCGAGCAGGTCGCCCGCCACAGCCCCGGCCTCCTCTACGCCAACCTCGCGGTGCGCGGCCGTAAGGCCGGTCAGGTGCGCGCCGAGCAACTGGCTCCGGCTCTCGCGATGCGGCCCGACCTCGCCACCGTGGTGGCCGGGGTCAACGACGTGTTGCGCCCGGGCTGCGACCTCGACGAGGTGGCCGGCCATGTCGAGGCGATGTTCGCCGCACTCACCGCGCAGGGCTCCACCGTCGCGACCCTCATGTTTCCCGATGTCGGGCGTATCACGCCGTTGGCCCGCCCGATCGGTCACCGTGTTCTCGCGCTCAACGTACTCATCCGGGAGGCCGCCGACCGCCACGGTGTGGTGGTGGCGGAGACGGCCGCGCACACGGCGGCGACCGATCCGCGGTTGTGGAGTGCTGACCGGCTGCACGCCGGCCCGCTGGGGCACGCGCGCATCGCGGCTGCCGTGGCCCATGCGCTCGGTCTGCCGGACAGCGACGACACATGGACCCTCCCCTTTCCGGCCGAGAGGACAGGCATCTCCGGCTGGAGGACCGTGGGTGCCGAACTGCGCTGGGCCGGCACCTTCCTCGGCCCCTGGGTCGGCCGCCGCCTGCGTGGCCGCTCCTCCGGCGACGGCCGCCAGGCCAAGCGGCCGGCCCTGCTTCCGGTGGCCGCGTCCACCGGGGACACCTCCTCAGCCGTATGAGGCTCCGCCCGCGACGACGCCGGCGGCTCCTCCTGCAGCACTTCTCTCTTCGGTCGTACCGGAGCTGGAAATGAGTAACGCCCACCCCTTCCGCGCCCTGCGCGCGAAGCGTCTGTGGACCGTCAACGGCGTCATCGTGGGCTTCGTGGCACTGCTGTTCACGGTGTTCTACGTCGGCGCCAACATCGACCCTGCCGGTCACCTGCACAAGCTGCCCGTCGGCCTGGTCAGCGCCGATGAGGTGTCGAAGGTCGGTGGCAAGCAGACGGACCTCGGTGCACAGATCACCCAGTCGGTCAAGAAGTCGCCCCAGGGCGGAGACAGGATCGATTGGAAGCTGATGGACGAGGAGGAGATGAAGGAGGAACTGGGCAAGGGCAAGCTGTTCGGCGCGCTCGTCGTGCCCCGCGACTTCACCGCCACCGTCGCCGCCCTCACCGGCCCCGGGGTGGCCGGCAAGCCCGGCCTCCCGACACTCACCGTGCTGACCAACCAGTCCGCCGGCAGCGTGGGGTCGAGCATGGCGCGGCAGGCCACGACGAGGGCCGCGCAGTCGGCATCCGCGCAGGTGGGTGAAGAGCTGACCGCTCAGGCCGAGGCCGCGCAGGCCCAGCTGCCCGCTGCCGCGCGCCTGCTGCTGGCCGACCCGGCCGTGGTGCAGATCGAGGACGGGCATCCAATCGACTCGCACAGCGGCTCGCGCGGACGGGCGTGAGGGGGCACCCGGGGCAGAGACCGGGTGCAGTGCCCCCTGGGCCCTCGGCCCGTCCGCGCGAGCGACTTCTCAACCCGGCTGCTTGATGCTCTCGATGATGCGCGCGAAGCCTTTGTCCCCATGGCGCGCGTTGATCCGGCGTTGCACAAGCCGCTGGACCATGGTGATCACGTCGGCGCTGATGTCCTGGCCCGAACTCGCGGCCAGGAGGGTTCCGAGGTCGGAGAAGTGGAGGCTCTGTTGCCCTTCGACGGTGCAGTCCCCGCCGTCGATGACCGCGGCGAAGCCCTGGAAGGCGCCGGTCATGACGGTCAGTCACGGTGTGGCCCTGGCGGCGAACTCGCCCGCCGTCACTCCGGCCGGGGCGGGGCGACCATGGCGGCGCCGTGGACGCACCCCGCCAGCCCGGCACCGACAACGCACCATCGCCAGCCAACGGCCGGCACTGTGAGACCGGGACACATTGGTCAGAAATGTCGAGGCCGGGCCCTGGCCGACGTCGCTTTGGTGGTCGTAGACCTTCTCGACGATCAGGTGACCGCTGAGCGGCTCGTACGCGAGGCGCCAGCTCGAACCCTGTGTGTCGCGGCGGCCTTGGTGCGCTGCGCTTTGAAGCCCGCGAACGAACCGAAGGATTACGGGATGGCGCCGCGAGCCTGCCGACGCCATCCTTGCGGCTCGCCGCCGTCGTCTGTCGGAGTCGCCCACGGCGTACATGGCCCCGGTCCGACGCGGTAAAGGATCACTACCGGTTTACCGTTGATGTGTCTGCTGCAGCGGTGAGCGCTGGAAGGGTGCGAGACGGCGCATGCAGGAGGTGGATGCCGAACTTGGGCAAGCCTTCGAGAGGCCAGGTCCTCTGGGCTCAGCCGACGTGGCGGGGGCGGCCGACTGGGGTGGGAGTCACGCCTAGGCGTTCGAGCAATAGCCCTTCCCGGGTGGACCAGGGGCAGATCTCGACGCTCTTGGCCCCGCAGGCTTCCATGAGGGCCTGTGCGATCAACGCTCCGGCCAGGGACTGCTCGGCGCGGTGCCGGGAGATGCCCGGCAGCTTGGCACGGTGGGACGGTGACGCATCGCCCAACAGGGAGACCGCCGTGCGCAGTTGGGGCAGCGTCAGCCGCCGCCTTGTGCGCGCTGTCCTGCTCTGGGCGCCGGCGAGCCGGGCGAGCTGTTCGAAGGTCTTGGAGGAGGCGATCACCCGCCCTCCCAGCTCGGCCTGCGGCAAGCCGGGGACGGCTTCCAGAGACTCGCAGAGGTGCTGCAGGACCTCGGCGAGGCGGCGTCGGGACGGCGCGGTGCCGCCGGGAAGCCAGTCCCGGGTGATCCTCCGGGCACCCAGCGGCAGTGAATTGACGATGCGGGGATGGTCTCCGGTGCCGGAGGCGATCTCCACGGTGCCGCCGCCGATGTCCAGGACCAGCAACTGCCCGGCCGTCGGGCCGACCCACTGGCGGGCGGCCACGTAGGCCAGCCGCGCCTCCTCCTCGCCGGTCAGCACGCGCAGGCGAGTGCCAGTGGTGCGTGCCACTCGCTCGATGACCTCGTCGCGGTTGGGCGCGTCCCGGATGACGGAGGTCGCGAACGCGAACACCTCCGGTCCCCGCAGACGCGGGTCCGCGGCGACGGCCTCGGCCACTGCCCGCTCGACACTCTTCATGCCGGCCTTCTCCAGCCGCCCCTTGCGGTCGAGGGTCTCGTGCAGTCTCAGCCGCACCTTGCGGGAGAACACCGGCTCCAGCACCGAACCCGGACGCCGCCGCACCACCGTCAGCAGAGCACTGTGACACCCGACATCGAGCACACCTGCCTGCCGCATTCAATCGCCTCCCCTGGCTCCCGCACCCGACTGGCTCCTTGTCTCATCCTCCGACGCCCCTCGACGACAGCACGACGGTATTCCGGGCCAGCAAGTAAGCATATCGTCACCACCCGTTCACCCTCCGCCCCCGGCCCACAGCGGTGGAGCGCCGTCGCCTTTGGCTGCGGGCTCGGAGGATTATCCAGGCTGTCGTGCGGCGAAGCTCTGCTCGATCCGCGCGCGACCCCTGGAAGGGAATCCGCCTCTGCGAAGGACCCCGGGCTGCTCGCCATGGCCGCGGGCGTCTCTCCTTCTCCGGGAAGACCAGGCCTGCTTGGCGAAGACCCGACCGCTCATTCCGGGGGTGTTCATACATGTGCCGTTTCCGGTACACAAGGCGCGACTCTGATGGGCCCTGCCCCCGCAACCCGCTCCGAACTCCCGGAAGAGACCAGATGTCCAGACGTTACGTCAGACCCGCAGCCATCCTCGTCGCCACCGGAGTCCTGGCCGGCGTGACCGCCGCCCAGCCCACCGCCTTCGCCGCCTCCCATCCCGGGGCCGCAGCCAGGCACGTCCTGCTGATCTCCGTCGACGGGCTGCACCAGTCGGATCTGGCCTGGTACATCGCCAAGCACCCGAAGTCGGCGCTCGCGCGTCTGACCGGAAGCGGAGTGGAGTACACCCACGCCAGGACCACCACGCCGTCCGACTCCTTCCCCGGCATGGTCGCGCAGGCAACCGGCGGTGGTCCCGGGACCACGGGCATCTATTACGACGACACCTACAACGCCGCGCTTCTCCCGGCGGGAACCACGAGTTGCAAGGGCGTCAAGCCCGGGGTCGAGGTCGACCTCACCGAGGACCTCGACACTGACCAGACGGCCATGGACGCCGGTCAGGGCCTCGCGGGCCTGCCGGACAGCATCCTGTCGATGACCGGCCACCCGGCGAGCCTGATCAACGCGTCGAAGCTGCCGGTCGACCCCAAGACCTGTGAGCCGGTCTACCCGCACTCGTATCTCAAGGTGAACACGATCTTCGAGGTGGCCCGTCAGGCGGGTCTGCGTACCGCGTGGTCGGACAAGCACGCCGCCTACGAGATCCTCAATGGTCCCTCTGGCACCGGCGTCCAGGATCTGTTCAGCCCGGAGATCAACAGCGACGCCCCCGGCTACGCCGCCGGCAACGACTGGACCACGGACAACAAGGCCACCGAGCAGTACGACGGCTACAAGGTGAAGGCCGTCCTCAACGAGATCGACGGCTACGACCACAGCCGCTCCCGCAAGGTCGGCACACCGGCGATCTTCGGCCTCAACTTCCAGTCGGTCTCCACCGCGCAGAAGCTGCCCACCTCGGACGGCCTCACCGGCGGCTACCCCGCCAAGAACATCCCGGGCCCGCTACTGGTGAAGAACCTGGACTTCGTCAACACCAAGATCGGCGCCCTGACCGCCGAAATCGGCAAGCGGCACCTTTCCGGCAGCACCACCGTCATCCTCTCCGCCAAGCACGGCCAGTCGCCCACCGACCCCGCCGCGCTCACCCGCGTCGACGACGGCCCGCTGCTGGACGGCCTCAACGCCGCCTGGAAGAAGCTCCACCCCGGCGCCGCCGACCTGGTGACGCACGCGGTGGACGACGACGCCATGCTGCTCTGGCTCTCCGACCGCTCCGCCGCCGCCACCGCCTTCGCCAAGAAGTACCTGCTCTCGCAGAACGGCACCGGCACCGACATCAACGCCGCGCCCAAGGCCTACACCCGCAGTGGGCTCAGCAAGGTCTACGCCGGCAAGGCCGCGGCCGACTACTTCCGCGTCGAGGCCGGCGACGCCCGGGTCCCGGACCTCCTCGGTGTCGCGCAGTACGGCGTCGTCTACACCGGCGGCACCAAGAAGATCGCCGAGCACGGCGGCGGCCACGCCGACGACCTCGACGTCCCCCTCGTCGTCTCCGGCGCCTCGGTTCCGGACGGCGTGCGCGACTCCGCGAGCGTTCAGACGAAGCAGATCGCACCGACGATCCTGAGCCTGCTCGGTCTCGACCCTCGCACCCTGCAGGCCGTGCGCGAGGAACACACCACCGTGCTGCCGGTCCACTGACCGGCTCGGTGCGCCCGGCCACGTCAGGCCTGGGGCGCACCGGCCGCAGGGCACCGCCCGGCTCATCTGACCGCCGAGATCTGCGGCACCGGTCGGTGATGTGCGGGTAGTTCCGTCGCCGCAGGTCAGACCCGATGGTGTGCGACGCCCCCAGCGGCAGCCCGAACGCCGTTGCAGCGTTTTCGCAGCTCATGACGTGTGCAAGGGGAGGGTCTCCAGCCCAGCGAACACCGGGGGTGCGGTCTGCCGTCCACTCAGCACCCATCTCAGTGAATCCCGGGGTGTCCTTGCCGTTGTGGGGCAGCGCGGGCCGGAGACCGGGGAGTATGCGTTTCACCGGCCCTGTCGGACGTCGGGCCCTTACCCATGATGTGGAGCCGTGATGAGGCGTATCCGCCTGGCCGTCGTTTGGTCGGCCGCGCTTGTGACGATCGCTGCCGCGAGTGGTTGTTCCAGCGGTGGCGGTAGTTCCTCGTCCTCGTCATCAGCTACGCCGTCGAGCACGGCCACCAGCGGCGCGCCGAGCGGAGCAGCAGTCAGCCCGTCATCGAGCAGCGCATCGGCCGGTGCGCAGGCCACGGTGCAGACGGCCTCCGCCAAAAAGCTCGGCACGATTCTCGTCGACGGGAAGGGCCGTACCCTCTACCTGTTCGAGGCCGACAAGTCGACGACCTCGACCTGCAACGGAGGGTGCGCCACCGCCTGGCCGCCGCTGCTGACCTCCGGGTCGCCCTCGGTCGGCGGCTCGGCGAAGTCCGGCCTGCTGGGCACGTCGAAGCGATCCGACGGCAAGACGCAGGTCACCTACCACGGGCATCCGCTCTACGGGTACGCGGGAGACTCCACGCCCGGCGACACGAACGGCCAGGCAATCAACCAGTTCGGTGCCGAGTGGTACGTACTCGACGCCGACGGCAACAAGGTCGATCTGAGCTGACCGGCGACGACCGACTGAGGGGGAACCGACGTGACGATGCGGACCGGGCACCAAGCCCCCCGGCGGCGTACTCCCGCGCGGGCCGCCGCCCTCGCACTGGGTGCCGTGTTGCCGGTGGCCGTGGCGGTGGCGATCTGGGTGACCGGCCGGCACCACAGCCCCCAGTACACGACGGGCCTGTTCGGCGCCCAGGGCACCGCGGCGGTCACCCTCAAGGCCCGCCTGGGTAGCGCCCTGTTCGGCCTCGCGCTCGTGCAGCTTCTGCTGGCCCTGTGGATGTACGGGCGGCTCCCCGGCCTCGCAGCCGCGCCCCACACGGTCCGCATCTCGCACCGCGTGGTGGGATGGGCCGCCTTCCTGCTGTCGGCGCCCATCGCTTACCACTGCGTCCGCACCTATGGCGTGGAGACCACGAGCGCCCGGGTCTTCCTGCATTCGGTCGCCGGCTGTGCACTGTACGGAGCGTTTGTCGCCAAGGTACTGGTGGTGCGCAGTCGTCGCCTGCCCGGCTGGCTGCTCCCGGCCGTCGGATGCGCCCTCTTCGGCGCCATCGGGGTGGTGTGGTACTCGGCGGCGCTGTGGGCCCTCAACGGATTCACCGCTCCGGGCTTGTAGTCACGGCCAGGGCAGTGACGACGAGGCGAACACCCAACAGCCATTCCCCCTCAGCGGCGGCCAGTTGGTCGGTCCCGCTGTCGAGCGTGGCCCGGTGCGCGGCGAGCATGCCGCCCGGGGCGATCAGCACCGCCGGAAGTGATCCCCCCGACCGGAGGTAGAGGCGCCTGCCCGCGGTCACGGGCACGCAGTCGGACACGGTCACCGCCCCGGTCGCACGAAGGGAGCGACATAGGCGTGGAGAACGCCGGCCCGTTCCACGGGCCAGATGCGCGCGTAGGTCGGCGGGCTGTCGCCCGGCTGGACAAGGACGGCGACGGGGGTTCGGTGGGCGGCCCGGGTCAGTGCGGCCGCGGTGGTGCTGGTGTCGTGACCCGCGGTCTGTGCCGAGCCACAACCGGTGTAGAAGGCGATCGGCACGGCCTCGTAGCCGCTGAGCAGGCACGGCGGCCGCACGCCGAGCGCGTGGAGGGCGGACGCGGTCCGGGACCAGTCGTCACGGTTGGCGGCGGAACTGTGCACCGTGCGTTCCAGAACGACGTACTGCACGGCCAGATGGCATGCCAGGCCGGCCGCCACCAGGCTCACAGCGAGGATCCGCGCGGTCCCCCGGGCCGGGGCGGTGACCAGATGGGCGAGGCCGTGGGCGACGGGGAGGGCGAGCAGAGCGTAGGCGGGCAGCAGGAAGCGGGGGGCCGCGTAGCCGATGAGGAACAGGTAGGGAACGGCGGCCGTGACCGCGCAGGCGCCCGCGAGCAGGACCGGCTGCGCGCGCCGGGCACGGACGGCGGCCACCGCGCCGAGCGCGCCGAGGACCGGCAGCACGAACCACCACAGGGTCACCACCGGATTGGGGGCCGATCCGGTGCAGGGACGGCAGAGGGTGCGCCCGCCGAGACTGCGCAGCTGGTCGACCACCGCCAGGTGCCAGCCGAGACCACCCTGAATGTGGGAGGCGTCGGAGAGACGCTGGTCGAGGCCGCCGTAGCTCGTGTACGCCTCGATCACCCACTCACCGGCGCCGGCCAGCAGTCCGGCGACCAGCACGGCAAGGAGGCGGGGGCGGCGAAGAGCGAGGACGAGCAGGGGCAGCACCACATAGACAGCGTCCATCGGACGCATCCACGCCATCAGTGCCGCGCCCGCGAACACGCCCCACCAGGCTGCCTGGTCCCCCGCGTTCGCGCGGACGCGCAGGAAGCAGCCTACGCAGGCCAGGGCGCCTACGGCGACCCAGTAGTTGGGCATGGCCTGCGGGCCGTAGAACAGCGTCACCCACAGGGAGGCGAACAGGGCACCCGCCAGGGCGAGGACGCGCGGCGTGACGTGAGCTCGCCAGACGCGCAGGGCGAAGTAGAGGCCCAGTCCGGCGAGGACCGCCAGGTAGACCCGCAGCAGGACGGTGGAGTCGGACCACGACGCGATCGGGGCGGTGAGCAGGGAGATGCCGCGGGCGCGGGGCGCGCTGAAGAAAGCTGCGGGAACCTGGCCGCTGACCTGGCTGACGTAGACCGTCTCGTCCCAGCCGAGACCAAGATCCGGTCGTACGAGGACGAGCTGGGCGAGCGTGAAAGCCCCCGCGACGGCCGCGAGCCAGGGGTCGCCCCAGCGGCGCCGACGCCGGGCGGTCCGAGGTGGCAGGCCGGCGCGCGAGGCACTCGTCATCGTGACGCTCGAGCCGTCGGCCATCTTGCACCTCTCGTCGTCACTCGCCCCCGAGCCACCTCCTCCTACGTCTCGTAGGAGACCACTTCACCTTACGGTTCGATGGTTGGAGGCGGGTAAGAAGACGCCTTTCTCACCCCTTCAAGGTGAGGGAATCGCGGGCAGCGGCCCACGCGAGAGGCCCGAACGGCGTAGTCCCGACAAGCTGGAGTGAATTCCGCCGTCCGCTTGAGGATGCAGTTCCAGGGTGATGTGCGGGAACAAGGCGCGAAGGAAGTCGGGGGCGTCGAACATCTGGCCCGCGGAGGCGACGCCGACCGCGTGGGTGCGACCGCTGAGGACGCGGTCGAGGGCTTCCACGACGAGGGGCGCGGTAACGGCGTAGATGTCCTGCCCGCGAGCGACGGCGCGTCGTTCGGTGTCGCCCGATCGTACGACGGCGTCGATGAGGAAGGTCTGGTCGGACCGGCCGCTCTCGTCGGCCGCGGCCGGCGCGGGCGTGTCGGGCGACACGACGTCGCGGGCCGCCTCGGCCGTCATGTACGTGGTCACGTCGGGGATGGGCAGATGGCTGGGTATGGTCACGACGTCGGCCATGGTGAATTCGCCGATCACCTGACGCGGTCCCATCGGCTCGGGGAAGGACCATTCCAGGACGGGCGGGGCATCGGTGCGGTGCTCCCACTGGCCGCCGGTGTAGCGAAGGCGGTGGTCGCCGCGCCGCTCCCGGGAGAGCGCGCCGGACAGGCGGGTGCCGGCGGTGGGGTGCCAGTGGCTCAGTCCGTAGGCGACGTGCGCCGAGTCGGCCTCGGTCCAGTCGCCCATCGCCGCTGTGGCCAGCAGATCGCCCAGACCGCCGAAGAAGGCCATCGCCGGGACGATGAGCGCTCCTGCTTCGCGCGCCCGGTCGGCGTAGTGGGCGAAGGTGTCGAGGTTGGCCTCGATCTCGGCCGCGACGTCCAGATACGGAATCCGGGCCCGCAGAGCGGCCTCGACAACGGGGGCCGTCGTGAACGCGAACGGTCCGGCGCAGTTGATCACGGCAGAGGTACCGGCCAGGGCGCGGTCGAGTGAATCCGGGTCGTCGGCCGACGCCACACGGGCGTCCAGGCCGGCCTCGTGCGCCAGCGCCTTCAGTTTGTCGGCGTCACGGCCGCACAGCACAAGGGCATACCCGCGCTCGAGCAGCTCCGTCACGACGAACCGTCCGGTGTGCCCGTACGCGCCGAAAACCGCCACCAGCTGGCCCGATCCCATGAGTTGCTCCCCGCATCCGGCTGATCCGCGGTTGCTCCGCTGCGATCCGTTATGGACATCCTGACGAGGAACGGCACTTCCCCACGAGCGTCTGGAACGACATGCGCCATACACTTTCGGACATGCCTACCGTCGCGCTGGCCGTCACCGACGGCATGCTGCACTTCGAACTGTCCATGGCGATCGAGGTGTTCGGCTCGGACCTGACCCACATCGTGGACCCGTGGTACGACTTCTCCCTCTGCGGACCCAGCGCCGTGCGGATCGACCGCTACCACTTGGAAATGGACCACGGACTCGACCACCTTCCGCACGCCGACACCGTGATCGTCCCTGGCTGGGCAGACACGGACGTGGAGCCGCCCGTGGAACTCCTCGACGCGGTGCGCACGGCCCACGCGGCGGGCGCGCGCGTGGTCTCCCTCTGCACGGGGGCATTCGTCCTGGCCGCAGCCGGCCTCCTGGACGGCAAGCGCGCCACCACGCACTGGGCGCACACCGGGAAACTCGCGCGACGCCATCCCAACGTCACGGTGGACCCGGACGTCCTCTATGTCGACAACGGCGACGTGCTCACCTCCGCCGGCAAGGCCGCCGCCATGGATCTGTGCCTGCACCTCGTCCGCCTCGACCACGGCTCGGCGAACGCGAACAAGATCGCCCGTCGGCTGGTCGTTCCGCCCCACCGCGACGGCGGGCAGGCCCAGTTCATCTCCACCCCGGTTCCCGGCCCCGGCAACCACCCTCTCGCCGACCTCTTCCCCTGGGTCCTTCAACGCCTGGACGAGCCGCTCACCGTGGAAGACCTGGCCCGGCAGGCACGGATGAGCTCGCGCCATCTCGGCCGCCATTTCACATCACTCACCGGCACCACGCCGCTGCGGTGGCTCCACACCCAACGCATCCGCCACGCCCAGGAACTCCTGGAGACCACCGACGACACCATCGACACCATCGCCGCCGCCACCGGCATGGGCACCTCCACCACCCTGCGCCGGCACTTCCACCGGACCGTCGGCGTCCCCCCGGACACCTACCGCCGTACCTTCCGCTCCGACACCCACTCCGGACCCGTACGCGACAACAGCCGGTGACACCACCGGGCCCAGGGCACAGGGAGCAGCATGCTCCATGCCCACGAGCACACTCCTGGTGCAACGAGGCGGGAGACGCCCGTAACGCTCCCCCCTCGCCGCGGTCATCAGCGTTCCACGCGGGTGAGGACTTGGAGAGTGGCCTTGACGCCGCCGAGCTGGTCCAGGACCAGGAGGATCCATTCGTCGTCCCTGGGCCTTCCTCGCGTGCGGGGCGATGATCCCGGTGATGAGGTTGGTGATCCGGTGCAGCTCCGCCTGGAAGACGGGGTGGGCCATGACGCGGTGCTCACCAGCCGATTCCGGCGCCCACCGGCAGGTGGTCACTGCCGGTGGCCGGCAGCACCCATGAGCTTTTCGGCTGCAGACCGCGCACCAGGATCTGGTCGATCCGTGCCACCGGGAACTTCGCCGGCCAGCTGAAGCCGAAGCCGTCACCGGCCGCGTCCTGGGCCGAGCGCAGCTGCGAGGTGATGCCGGCGAACGCGCGGTCGTCCAGCGTGCCGTTCAGGTCGCCGAGCAGCATCACCCGCTCGTTCCGCTCGGCGGCGATGGCCTTGCCGAGGGCCTGTACTCCTCTGTCCCGTGAGCCAGTCCAAAAGCCCGCCCTGGGATTGAACCGTACAGACCCGAGGTGGGCCACATACACCGCCAGCGGCCCCTGCTCCGTGGCCACCGTGGTGCGCAGCGCCCGGTTGTACTCCATCTTGACGTCCATCGGCTTGGTGGCCGCCAGCGGCCCGTAGTCCATCGAGAAGTCGACCGGCCGGGTCTGCGACAGCGGCAGCTTGCTCCACAGCCCGACCGTGCCCTGCACCGTGTGGTACGGGTATGTCTTCGCCAGCTCCTTCTCGTACGTGTCCCGGGCCTGCGAGGTGATCTCCTCCAGTGCCAGCACGTCCGCCTTGGAGGCGGCCAGGTCACGGGCGGTGCCGGTCGGGTCGGGGTTGTCGGCGTCGACGTTGTGGCTGACCACGGTGAGATCGCTGCCCGGGTGGGACTTGTCGCCGAGCAGCCCGCCGAAGAGGTTCAGCCACACCGTGACCGGCAGCAGCAGCGCGGCCACCGCGGAGGCGGAGCGGCGCCACAGCGCCCCCGCCAGCAGCACCGGGATGAACAGGCCGAACCACGGCAGAAAGGTCTCCACCAGGCTGCCGAGGTTCCCGATCCTGTTCGGGATCTCCGCGTGCAGCAGCAGGAACAGGCCGAGCAGCAGCGCCAGTGCCGCGAGTACCGGTCCGCGCTTCCAGGGTTCCGGCCGGGAGCCCGTACGGATCGCCCGGCGGATGCCCGCAGGCTCTCGCACCGAATCCGGCTGCCGGGTCACAGCGACGAGTTCCGTGAACTCGCCGACGCCTTCGACACGATGCTGGCGCGGCTCGAAGCACACGTCGCCGAACAGCGGAGATTCGCCGCCAACGCCTCTCACGAATTGCGCACACCGCTGGCGATCTCGAAGGCACTTCTCGATGTGGCCCGCACCGATCCGAGCCGCGATACCGGCGAACTCATCGACCGCCTCCACTCCGTCAACACCCGAGCCATCGGTCTTACGGAGGCACTGCTCCTGGTCAGTCGCGCTGAGCAGCGGTCCTTCACCCGAGAACAAGTCGACCTGTCTCTCATGGCGGAAGAAGCCACCGAAACGGCGTCACCATCGAGACCTCCGGCGACATCGCCCCCACGCTCGGATCGCAAGCGCTCCTGCTGCAACTGACCACGAACCTCGTGCACAACGCGATCATCCACAACCTGCCGCGGCAGGGCTCCGTCTGGGTCAATGCCAGTGTTCATCCCAAGACCGTGGTGCTCACCGTCGAAAACTCCGGCGAGAAACTCACCCCGGAGCTGGTCTCGACGCTCACCGAACCCTTCCAGCGCGGCACCGAGCGCACACACCGATCACGCCGGTGTCGGCCTCGGCCTCGGCCTGGCAATCGTCAAGACCATCACCCAGGCGCACGACGGCGCCCTCACCCTCACCCCACGCTCTGCCGACGGGATCCGCATCACTGTGGAACTACCCGCGACAGCCCCGCGCGCAGAAGGGTGAGGAATCAGGGATTGATGCGCCGCCACCACGCCGGCGTTCCACTGAAACCGGAGCCAGACGCCGGCCCGGGCCGGAGGCCCCGGGCGATGCGGCAGGCCACTGCATGGGCGCTGGTCTTCAGCGCCTGCGCCAGGACCATCCACTGCCGATACCCGCCACATGCAGGGCCAACGCGGTAAGGCCGAGGAGCATCACATTGGTCGAGGTGAAGGTGTCGTTGGTCGAGATGTCCGCAGCATTGATCAGGAAAGCGATGAAGAACAGGACCGCCGAGAAGATCGCCAGCATGATGTCCGTCCGTTCGGTGAGTCGGGCGCATACCGTGTGCCCTCCGAATGCCCGCAACTGAGCGGAACACACGGGCAGCTGAGCCAGGACGACGAGCGCGGGTCTCGTGGCGGCGCCATAGGCAAGTCCCCGGCGAACGCCCAGCAGTTCCTGCGCGGCACACCTCCGTCGCGCAGCCACGAGAACGGCGACGGGAGGGAGGCCGCCCGTCACATCGAGGCCGCAGCCGTCGGATACGGGAAACGGTGCCGTACCTCAAGCCGTGGCCGCGCACCCAGCGCCCCGCTCAGCCGATGCGTTCCCGTACGCGGTGAGGGTGCGCCGGATACACGCCCAGAATCCGGACCTCGCTGGAGAAGAAGCGCAACTCCTGCAGGGCCAGCGCGACATGGGGCTGTTCCGGGTGACCCTCGATCTCCACGTAGAAGCAACTCGGGTTGAACCCGGCCGCCATCTGATAGCTCTCGATCTTCGTAAGGTTCACCGCGCTGCTGGCGAAACCGCCCAGCGCCTTGTAGAGCGCGCTGGGAATGTTCCGTACGGCGAAGAAGAGGCTCGTCATCGTCGGCTCGTCCGTGACCGGCGCGAAGGCGGCCTCTCGCGAAAGGACCACGAACCGCGTGGTGTTGTCCGGATCGTCCTCGACGCCCTCGCGCAACACCGTCAGGCCATGGTGGAGGGCCGCGGCAGGCGGGGCGAGTGCCGCGTGCCGCACATCGCCCAGCTCCGCCACCTCGCGGGCGGCGCCCGCGGTGTCGTCGGAAACCAGGGTGCGCCAGCCGCCCTCCCGCAGAATCTTCCGGCACTGTCCCAACGCATGCACGTGGCTGCGCACGCACTCGACGTCGGCCAACGACGTCCCCGGTACGCCCATCAGGTCGAAGTGGATGGCCAGGAAGTACTCGCCGGTGACGAACAGGCCCGACTCCGGCAGCAGGTGGTGCACGTCCGCCACCCGGCCGGCGGCGGAGTTGTCCACCGGGATCACCGCCACATCGGCGCTGCCGAGAGTCACCGCATCCAGCGCCTGCTCGAAACTCGTGCACGGCATCTGCGTGCCGTCGGGAAACAGGCTCTGCGTGGCCGCTGCCGAATTGGAGCCGAACTCACCCTGGTACGCGACGGTAACCAACGATCAACACCGTTTCCTGTGCAGCCGGCCTCTCCGCCGGCGGAGGATCCACTGTAGATCGCACACGCGAGGGCTGTGGGACCGTCCACGAACAGAGACGTCTCACCGGTGATGCCGATTGTCCGATCTCAGTTCACCTGGCCGGCCAGACCGTTCACCTGGCGCGAGACACGCGTGACAACCGCGCCGTCGTAGACGTTGTCCGGGGTGACAACCCCCGTGATCGCCCGGGCGAGGAGCGTGGACGGTTCCTGGCCCTCGCTGCTGGAGTCCGTGTTGATCATGATGACCATGGTGGCCTTCTGCGAAGGCAGATAGACGGTCACGGTTTCGTAGCCGGGGATGGATCCGTTGTGCCCGATCCACCCGTTGGTCTCGAAGATACCGAGGCCGTAGCTGGTGCCGGGAAAGCCGGTGGGCAACGTCTTGAGGCGCTGAGCCTGGGTCTGAGGGCTGAGCAGTTTCCCGGTCGCGACGACTTCCGCCCAGCGGCGCAGGTCGTGCAGGTTCGAAATCATCGCTCCGGCCGCCCAGGCCCAGCTGGGGTTCCAGTCCGTCGCGTCGGCGACCTCGCCGCTCAGCGTCTGGTCGGTGTAGCCGCGCGGATGGGGCTCGGGGAACTCTGTCCCCTGCGGAAGAAACGTGTGGCCCAGCCTGGCCGGCCGGAGCACCCGGGTAGCGATGAAGTCGGCGAGCCGGTGACCACTGACCTTCTCGATCACCAGGCCGAGCAGGACGAGGTTGGTGTTGGAGTACTGGAACTGTGTTCCCGGCGCGAAGACGTTCGCGTGTCTGAAGCCGTACGCGAGCACTTCCCGAGGGGTGAAGAAGCGCGTCGGGTTGCTCAGCAGCTCATGGATGAAGTCCGGATCGGAGGTGTAGGGGAACAGGCCGCTGCGCATCTCGGCGAGCTGACGCAGGGTGATCCGGTCGCCGTCAGGGACGCCGTGCACGTAACGCGAGATCGGGTCGTCCAGCCGGACCCGGTGATCGTCCACGAGTTCGAGCAGCGCGGTGACCGTGAAGGTCTTCGTCTCGCTGCCGATCCGCACGAAGGGGTTGGTGGTCATCGGCCTGCGGGTGACGGTGTCGGCGACGCCGGTCGCGCGGACATAGCTTCCCCGGCCCGGCATCCACAGCCCGACGACGACGCCGGGGATGCCCGCCTGCCGGCGGACGTCCTCGATCGTCTTGTCCAGTCGGGCGGTGACCTCGGGGCCGAGGCCGCCTGGCGGATGCTCGTGCCGGTCGTTCCGGTCTTGCCGGTCGACGCTTGTGGCGTGCACGGCCGTGGCAGGAGCTGCCGTCATCGGAACCAGAACCGCCGCAGCGACCAGCGTTGCGGCGAGCAGACGGCGGTGCGGGGTACGTCGCATGTCGGGGCGCCTCTTCCAGTTACCGGGCTCGGGCGGCAACATCATCATCGGTAATGCGCCGCGAAGGCCCCTCTGCGATATGCATATCGACTGAGTCCACTCCTTCGGAGCCACCGGCGGGTGAAACGGCGCCGGGCCGGGATCCCTGCGGCGAGCCGCGTTCCCGGTCGGCGACGCCATGTGCCGGTCACCGGCCAACACCCCGGGGCGTTCGCCGCGTCATGTGCGCCGTCGACGACATCGAGGACGTCATTGCCCGCCTGTGCGCTCAGAGTGGCGAGCTCGTCGGCGAGATCATCCAGTAGGAGGCCATCTATCGGCTCCTTTACGTCCGCGGCCCCGAGGGCATCGTCGTCGGACTCGCGGACCAGCTCGGCGGAAGGCTTCCGCGGGACACGGCAGCCACACGGCACGCGACACACGGACACGGCACACGGACACGGCTCGCGCAGCCGGTGCGGGCCTCAGCCCTGACCGGCGTGCGAGCGGCTGTGCGAGACGTCCGGTGGACCCGGGTTCGGGTCGGCGCGGCGATCGTGGCGCCAGTCGTGGACCGCGAGGGCGAGCGAGCACACGACGGGGAGGATGCCGAGGCCGACGGCTGTCGCCACGGCGGTGCGGTAGTCGTGGGCGCCGGCGCCCAGCACGACGTAGAAGATGCCGGGCAGCGCGGCCGTACCCACCGATCCGCCGAGCCGCTGCCCGGTCTGCAGGGCACCGCCGGCCGCGCCCGCCCTGCGTACCGGCACGTCGCGCAGGGTCATGGTGATGTTCGGGGAGATGACACAGCCGCTGCCCAGGCCGCCGGCGAACAGGACGGGCACGGTGAGCCAGGCGGCCACGTGAGCGGGTGCCAACAGGATGATGAGCGCGGTGCCGCCCAGGCCCAGCGTCACGCCTGCCAGGCCGCACACGGTCAGCGCTCGGCCCCAGCGGTCCACGAGGTGGCCTGCCAGCGCCGCCGCGCAGGCCGATCCGATCGCGAACGGCGTCACCGCGAGTCCCGAGCGCAGGGGCGAGTAGTCCAGGCCGTTCTGGAAGTAGAGGGCGAAGACCAGCCACACACCGCTGAAGCCGACGAAGTACAGCGTGGCGATGGCCGCGCCGATGGCATAGCCGCGTGTGCTCGTCACCAGCCGGGGGTCCAACAGCGGTTGGCCGTTGCCGGCGGCGACGCGCCGCTCCCACCGCACGAAGCAGGCCAGCAGCGCCGACCCCACCAGGAAGAGCCACCACAGTCGTCGTACGCCGCCCGACTCGGCCAGGACCAGCGGAAGCATCAGCGCCAGGACTCCGCACCCGAGGAGGGCGACGCCGCCCAGGTCGAGCGGTTCCCGGCGGCCCGGGGCCGTCCTGGGCAGCAGCCGGATGCCCAGCAGCAGGGCGACGGCGCCGACAGGGACGTTGACGTAGAAGATCCAGCGCCAGCCCTGAGGGCCGTCGGCGAGTGCGAGGATGAGGCCGCCCACGATGGGGCCCACGGCGCTGGAGATGCCCACGACGGCGCCGAACAGGCCGAAGGCGCGCCCGCGTTCGGCTCCGCGGAACATCTGCTGGATGAGGGCGGAGTTCTGCGGGGCGAGGCAGCCCGCTGCGACGCCCTGGGCGAGGCGGGCGGCGACCAGGAACATGATGCCGGGCGCCGCGCCCGCCGCCGCGCTGCACAGGACGAAGGCCGCCAGGGCGAGCAGGAAGATACGGCGCCTGCCGATCGCGTCACCGACGCGGCCGGCGGTCACCAGGACCAGGGCGAAGGTGAGAGCGTAGCCGGAGACCACCCACTGGATGGCGGGTGCCGACGCGTGCAGGTCGCGCTGCATGGACGGGAGCGCGACCGCCACGATCGTCACGTCCAGCAGGCTCATGAACCCGGCCACCAGCGTGACCCACAGCGCCTTCCAGCGCCGCGGGTCGGGTCCGTCGGCGTCAGCCTGCGTCGGCACCGCTCCTCCTTCACCTGCGCGTGGACCTGATTGCATCAGGGTTCCCACCGAGCGGAGGGCTCACCACGCGTTCGGCCGAGAACCTCGGCACCGGTGCACGGTACGGCGATCACGCCGCGCGAGTCGTTTCTCGCCGCCCCGGCAGAAACGCTCACGTCCGGACGCAGGGGCATGGACGAGCCCGACCCGGCCGAGTGGTCCGGCTCGTCAGGGCAGCGGCGGGGCGTCGAGAGGGCGTTCGCCGTCCCGGACAGGCCGGCTGGGCGTGAACAGCGGCGCCGCCTCACCGTCCGCGGCTGTGGCGGGGGCGTCGGTCAGCCGCATGCGCTCCCGCAGGCGCCCGTAGAAGTCGGCGGGGTTGAGCCTGACCAGGCGCAAGGGCTCGGGCGCCGCCGTCACCCCGATCCAGTCGCCGGGCTCCAGGATGCCCCGCGGCTGCCCGTCCACGCTCATCGCGGCGCGCCCGGAGTGGGGCAGCACGCGAAGGACGACCGGCTCGTCCGCGCTCGCGACCACGGTGCGGTTGAAGGTCATGTGCGGGGCGACGGGAGTGAAGATCACCGCTCGCATCCGGGGAGACAGCACCGGTCCGCCGGCGGCGAAGCTGTAGGCGGTCGAACCTGTCGGGGTCGCGACGATGACGCCGTCCGCCGAGTACGACGCCAGCAACCGGCCGGCGATGTACACGCCGAGACTGACCTGGCGGTCCCGTGCCAGTTTCTCCACCACGATGTCGTTGAGGGCGGTGACGTCGAGCGCGATGCCACGGCCTTCCTCCAGCGCGGGGTCCGACTGCGGTGGTGGCGGCGGAAGGGCGGGCCCCCGGCCGTAGCAGAGGAACTGCTCCAGGTCCGTGGGCATCTCCAGCAGCCTCGACGCCCGCACGGTGAGGGTCATGCGCTCCTCGCACTCGGACCGCCCTGCGTGCACGGCCTCCAGTGCCCGCTCGACGTCGGTGACCGCGGTCTCCGTCAGAAATCCGACCTTTCCGAGATCGACGCCGAGTACCTTGCTGTTCTTCTTCGCGGCGATGCGGGCGCCTCGAAGGAAGGTGCCGTCTCCGCCGAGGGTCACGATGAGGTCGGGACTGCCCGCGGCCCGCACCTCGTCACGTCCGCTGCGCCGACTCCGCCGGCCCTGCCACACATCGATGTCGACGCAGCCGATGCCGTACCGCGCGCACCACTCACGCACGGTCTGCGCTCCCGACACCGCCTCGGGACGACCTCCGTGCACGACGAGTCCCAACCGGCTTATCGGCATGTCAACTCCCACGTTGCCGTCGGGTCTGCGGCCTGTATGTCATCGTCACAGCATTCGCGGGGCCCTGCCACAAGGCCGACGGCACGGGAGCGGCACCACACTCTGCGATCTACCGCCGGCCCACCCGGTGGGAGCGTGGACGCCCGACTCCCGACTCCCGACTCCCGGCTCTCGACATCCGGCGCCCGACTCCCCCGCCCGACCGACAACGCCGGCTGCCGCGATCACCATGTCCGGAACATCAGGAGGCGGGCTGCATTCCGGCCGGTGGGGTGCCGATACGCTGACGCCTGCGTGATCATCGGAGAGTTCCCGCAGCGAGGAGACACGTGAGCAGGTGGCAGGCCGCGCTGGACCAGTGCGGCATCAGTGATCCCTCTCTGCGCAGGGACTACAGCTTGCAACGCACGATGGTTCGCCGGTTCGCGCGGGCTGAGTACATTGCGGTTCGGCTGCTGCTCCCTGCACGGCTCCACCCCTCCGTCGTAGCGGCTGTGGCTTTCATGCACGAGACGGACAACCGCGTCGACACAGGGGAGAGCGACGCTCGGCTGGCCGCTCTCCGCTCCTGGGATCGGAAGGTCACAGCCGCTCTCGAGTGTCGCGGCGGCGTGGAGCAGCCCATGCTGAGGGCCCTTGCGGACACTGCGCGTCGGCATCCGTTCATGGCGGCGCGTGTGCGGGACTTCCTCGACGGGGCGTCGGTTGAGGTCGCCTGGAACGGCTTCGAGACGGAGAACGACTTCCAGGCGTATGTGGACGGTTACTCGTTGCCCGCCCTCATGCTCACGGCTTCGCAGCTCGAACCGCCGTCCCAGGCGGACGCGTTGAAGTTCCAAGACGGCTGCCGGACGTTGATCGAGGCGATGCAGCGCATCGATTTCCTGGCGGACCTGGCCGAGGACGCCGCTGAGGGACTGGTCGGCGTCCCCCGTGACGCCCTGGCCCGGTTCGGTCTGGGCACCCAGGACCTGGCGCGCAGCACGGGCGACCACTTGCCGGCCGTCGACCGCCTGGTCATCGCCCAGGCGCGCCTCGCCGGCACGGCGCTGGATTCCTGCGGAGACCTGCCGCATCTCGTCGAACCCGGGCATCAGCCGTTCCTCGACACCCTGATCGCGGTGCAGCGCCTGCGCCTGCAGGACGTAGAGCGCAAGGGGAGCGCGCTGCTGGCTCACGGTGCGCGCCCGAAGTTGTCGGCGACCGTACGACTTCTGGGGCGCCAGTACCTCACCGCGCGCAGACGGCGGCGTCGGCTCGGGTGAGAGCACCGGCGTCCGGCGGTAGCCGCAGCCCGACGCCGACGAGGCTGGCCGCATGCCCGATTCCCGCAGGTCGGAAGGCCGGCCTGCGGTCAGTGGAGCGAAGAAGGGCCACCACGGCGTCTCGGGAGCGGACGGGCCTCATGAAGATGGCCCCGTGAAGACGGCCCGTGAGACGGCCCCATGAAGGCCGCGGCCTCAGCGTTCTCCGCTCAGATCGGCAAAGGTCAGTCCGATGAGTGCGCTGTCCGCCCCGTCGGCCAGCAAGGCGTGCAGGAGCAACCGTGCCTTCGGGGCGTCGAGGACACCGGCCGAGATGAGGCCCCGGCCGAGAAGGTCGAACTCCGATCCAGGTCCTCGGTAAGTGGTGCTCAGGATCGATCCGGCGCCGGTACGGGAGGCGAGGACCACCGGCATGCGCGTGGCCAGGTCCTCCAGTGACGGGACCAGCCACCCGGGCACATGTCCCGCTCCGAAGGCCGCCACCACAAGCCCGTCGAAACGGCCGTCCACGGCATCGAGGAGTTCTCCCTGATCGCCCAGTGACAGGGTAAGCAGGGCGACCCGCACCGACCGGTTGATGCGCAGGGGGCTCGGGACGGTGGGCGCCGGGGGTTGGAGCAGGATGCGGGGCCGGCCCTCCACCACGGTTCCGAGCGGACCGGCGCCGGGCGAGGCGAAGGTGGCGATCGACGTCGTGTGTGCCTTGCGGACGTATCGTGCGGCGTGGATCTCGTCCGCCATCACCACGACGGCACCCGCGTCACGGAACCTCGGATCGCCGGCCACAGCGATGGCCGAGGCCAGGTTCGCGGCACCGTCCGCCCCTGGTGAGTCGGGGCGCCGCATGGCGCCGGTGACCACGAGGGGCTCGCGATGCGTGCACAACAGGTCGAGGAGGAAGGCGGATTCCTCGATCGTGTCCGTACCCTGTACGACGACCGCACCCGATCCAAGGTCTCCGGCCGCGTCGATCAGGTCGGCGAGTTCCGCGAGGTCGTCCACGGTCAGTGCCGAGCTGGGGAGCCGCCGGAAGTCCCGCAGACGTACATCGACGTCAGCCGCAAGGGTCAGGTCCGCCAGCACCTGGGCACCGGACAGCCGACCGGCGCCTCCCTGAGCGGCGGAGATCGTCCCGCCCAGCGTGAATACGGTCACGGGCTTCGCCATTCGCATCGCACTCCATGTCTCGGGCACACCGATCAGAGCAGCCTGCCACCCACCGGTTCACCGGTCGACCGGCACACACACCCGACGCCGGGGAGCGGTGTCCTCGCGGCCGCTCCAGAACCGCACGGCCCACAGCACCGCGCGGCCTCCCGAGACCGAGTTCACAGGTCTGTCGCAGCGCAGGTGGGGCACCAGAAACGCCTACCCCATCCCCTGAAGAAGGAGTGACTGTGATGACGAAGAACCTCACCCCCGAGTACACGGTGCCGGGCATCGAGCGCGAGGCGGCCGGTCGGCTCATCGACGTCCTCCGGCTGCGGCTGCACGCCCTCAACGACCTCCACCTCACGCTGAAGCATGTGCACTGGAACGTCGTGGGGCCGCACTTCATCGCCGTGCACCAGATGGTCGACCCGCAGGTCGACCGGGTCCGTGACATGGCCGACGACGTCGCCGAACGCATCGCCGCACTCGGTGGGGTCGCCCAGGGCACACCCGGCTCCCTGGTCAGCGAACGGACCTGGGACGACTACTCCATCGGCCGTGAGGACGCCATCGCCCACCTCGGTGCGCTGAACGTCGTCTACACCGGCCTCATCGAGGACGTCCGCGCGGCGATCAAGGTCACCGGCGAGATCGACCCGGCAACGGAGGATCTCCTCATCGGACAACTGCGGGACCTGGAGCAGTTCCAGTGGTTCGTCCGAGCCCACCTCGAGAACGCCGGCGGCACTCTGACCACGGCGCGGGCCGAGACGGAGGAAGACGCAGCCAGGGCCGCGAAGTCCTGACCCGAGGACCGGAGGGCGGACCCGAGCCGACTGCCCCGGACTGCCCGCCCCGGACCGACCGTGCACGCGGAAACAAATCCGAATTCCCGGTCGCGCCCGAAACAAACAAGGGGAATTCAGTGCGTGAGGCGCCTTTCCCGGGGCACTTGAAGCGGCGGAGGTGCATAAAGAATGATTCCCCTGCTTCTGGTTCTGTTGCTCGCCCTGGTTCTTTTCGGTGCCGGTTTCGCACTCAAGGCGCTCTGGTGGATCGCGGTCGTCGTCCTGGTGCTCTGGCTGCTGGGATTCCTGGTCCGGCCGGCGGGTCACGGCGGTCGTAAGGGCCGCTGGTATCGCTGGTAGGTGTGGCGACAGGTGAGCGGGCCCCGCGGGCGCAGAGCCGGCGGGGCCCGCTCGTCCACGACCGGGCCGCCCGGCCCGTTCACCTGCCCCGACCGCCACGGGACACTGGAGGTGGACGGCCGGTGTCGTGCCGCGCCGCAGTCGACCGGGAGGAGGGCCGCACGGTGGTGAGACTCATTCCGTCCGGCGGGCCCGGACTGCGAGAGCAATTGAGCCGGGGCCTTTTCGCCCGCGTCGCCGGCCCGGACGGCCGGCGCAATCGCGCCCGAATCCACGGCACCCCTGGTCCTCGTTGGTTCGGGCCTGAGCGCCCCATCCGGCGAGTGCACGCGGACGCCTCGATGTTCATCGGCGGGCTGTCCGCGTTGCTGCTGCAGTCGCTGCACCCGCTGGCCATGGCCGCCGTTGCGGCGCACTCCGGTTATCGCGGAGATCCTTGGGGCCGGTTGCAGCGTACGAGCACCTTCCTTGCCACGACCACCTTCGGCACCGCCACGCACGCGCAGCAGGCGTGTGAGCAGGTTCGGACGGTGCACGAGCGTATTCGCGGGCTCACCGTCGACGGCGACGAGTACCACGCCGCCGATCCGCATCTGCTCGGCTGGGTGCACGCCGCGGAGATCGACAGTTTCCTCCGGGCGCACCAGTGCTACGGGACGAATCCTCTGTCCGAGGAAGGTTGCGACGGGTACATCGCCGACACCGCCCGTATCGCCCGCGAGTTGGGCGTGCTCGATCCGCCGCGCGACCGCGCGGAACTCGCCCGGCTGCTCGCCGCCTACCGTCCGGAGCTTCGGGCCACCGCACAGGCGCGGGAGGCCGCACGGTTTCTGCTTCTGAATCCGCCCGTGCCGCTGGCCGCTCGGCTTCCCTACGGGGTCCTGGCCGCCAACGCCGTCTCCCTGCTGCCCACCTGGGCCGCCCGGGAGCTCGGCCTGCCCAGGCTGCCGGTGGTCGACGAGTGGTGCGTCAGGCCGCTGGGATTCGCCGTCACGTCCGCGGTGCGCTGGGTGATGGCGCCGTCACGGCCCGCGACCCCGTCCATCACCGCGAGGTGAGCGCAGGTGGAGCGCGGCCCTCGTCCGCGCCACCTCCGATGTCGCTCCGGCGTCGCTCCGGCGTCCACGCTCCACCACAACTGGGCGATCGCGACCGGGTGCGCCGTCCCGGCCGACTACCCCTTCCGCCATGTGCAGTTGGGCGCGCCGGACGTGGGCCGGCGCCCGGCTCGTCCTGCGGCCGGGGAGGACATCGGTTTCTTCTGCCTCTACGACGTGGACACGAGGGCGCGGCGGGCCGGGCGGGAGGAGACATGGTCGCCTTTTGTCCCGGGAGACTCAGGTTCGAATCCAGCCCTCGTTGCCTGTTCACATACTTCCCGGAAGCCCCAACATGCGGATTACTCCCGGCCCGGAGACATGTGTTCCGTAGCATCACTACGACATAGATGTGCGGCAGCAACGTCTGCTTCTCGCACGGCAGCATGCGGAACAGCACACACACGTTAGATTTCGCATACGCCGTGGGCTCGTTGCCGACCGAGCACGGCATTCAGAAAGAGGTGTGAGCATCGTGTCCGAAAACGCTACCGGGATCACCGAATTGACTTCGCAGTACAGCGCCCAGGTCACCGGCGACCTTGAACGCAACCTAAAGGAGCAGGAACGCCTCGACGCTGAAATCGAGGCGCTGCAGGCGCAGTTGGCCTCCCTTCAGCACGATCACAGCATTCTGCTGAACATCCAGCAGGCACTGGGCATCCCGGCGGAGCCCGCCGCCCCCGAAGTCGTCGCGACGGTGCCCGCCCCCCGCAAGAGGGCCGCGCGCGCATCGGGCGAGGGCAAGCAGACAAAGGCCAAGGAGTCCACCGGCCCCGCCCGGAAGCGAACCGCCGAGAAGAGCGCCGCCAAGGCCTCGGCCGCACGGTCGGCCCCCACGCTCGTCGACCTGGTCGGGCGGCACCTGACGAGCCAGAGCGAGCCTCGTTCCGCCGCCGAGATCACCACCGCGCTCGCACAGCAGCACCCCGAGCGCGGCATCAAGGCCACCGTCGTGCGCACCACACTCGAAGGCCTCGTGGCCAAGAACCAGGCCCAGCGCACCAAGCAGGGCAGGTCCGTCTTCTACACCACGCCGGACGCCGAGCCGGCCGCACAGGACGACCAGAGTTCCGATCAGTCCGCCTGATCACCCTTCGTCGACGGCTGCGGTCCCCCAACCGCGGCAGGTCGGCAGTTCGGCCACGTTCACGTTCCGTTGCGTGTGATCCTGCGACACCCTGTGTGGGGCCTGTGCGGCGAAGCCGATGTTCGTGCACCGGGTCAAAGTCCACCGCCTCCGCCGTCCGTGTCTCGTGCCGTCCGGCGCTCGGCGTGTGCCGCACTCCGGCCAGCTGTGACGTGCGGCTTCGCTCACCGGTGGTCGGGAAGCCGCCGCCATCGCGGGAGTGCTGCCTGCCCAAGGCCGGGCACGGGATGGTCGCACATCGCGCGGGCCGCAGCTGCCGGTTCAGCGTTCCGTGGGCGGGCCCGGAGAGGTGGGGCCCGACGGACCCTACGTGGAAGTCGTCACCCCATCGTCATCGGGCCGGCAGCCCTGAGGGGTGAAATGCCGTGCCGCTCAGGCCGTCCCAACGGGCGGCCGCGAGGACCGCGGCCGCAGCGCCGGTTCCGAGTACGGCGCCGGCGATGACGTCGCCCGGGTAGTGCACCCCGGTGTGGACGCGGGAGTAGCCCACGGCGCAGGCCAGCAGGCCGAGCGGCACGGTGGCGGCCGGGAACGCGGGGCCCACGGCCGCGGCGAAGGCGACTGCCGAGGCCGTGTGGCCCGAGGGGAACGAGGCGGATTTCGGCATGGGTACGTGCCGTCCCGGGAATGGCGAGTCCTCGGCGCGGCGCGGGCGTCGTCGTCGGACGAGACGCTTGCCGAGCAGGTTGGCAGTCGCCGAAGCGACGCCGATCGCCGCGAGGCCGAGCGCGGCGGCGCGGCGTGATCGGCCGGGGCGCACCGCCAGGGCTCCGGCGACCGCGAACGAGATCTTGGAGTGGTCCGCCGCCGCGGACAGCCGGCGCAGGGCGGAATCCAGGGTGGGTGTGCTGGTGACCGTCACGGACTCGTAGAGCGCTTGGTCGAGGGCGGCGAGATCACGCAACAGTCCTCGCGGAATCGGGTGGCCGCGCGGTTCCCGCTGTTCCCGTGGCGGGCGGTCAGTCATCGCTCTGCTCCTGGTTCTTCTCGGGTGGGTCGGGCGTTCGGGCGAACGCGAGTCGGACGATGCGCCGCCAGTCGACGGACGGTGCGACGTACGGGGCGCCGGGACGATGTCTGGGGACCCGCATCCGCAGGGCGCCCCGCCTTACGGTGCAGACGACGGGCGCGGGCAGAGTGAGCGCCTCACCGTCGACGGCCACCGGAATGAGCTGCTCGTCGGACTCGACCACCACGCGACGTGACGTCAGTGAGGTGATGCCGCTGGCGCGTTCCCCGAGCAGTGCCAGTTCGGCTGCCTGTGCCGCGCCGACGACCCGGACGGCGATCACGCCGAGCGTGCCCGTGTCGAGCCGTGGTCTGCGTCCGCCACCCAGCGGATCGGCCCGTGCGTAGGGGTTGTTGCTCACGAGCAGGGTCTGCGGGGCCTCCAGACGCTCCTCGTCAGCCTGTGCGTTCAGGGAGACGCCCGCCTCGCCCGCCAGCAGGTCCGGCAGTTGATCGAGCGCCGTGGCCGCTTTGGCGTCGCGGTATTCGGGGCTCTGCACTATCTCCGCGTACGCCCCGAACGAAGCCGTGTTGACGAAGGGCAGACCTCCCACGTCGCCCAGGTCGACTCGGAGTTCCACTCCGTCCGTGAGGGCATCGAGACTGCTCGCCGGTTCGTCACGGTCAAGGCCCAGGTCCATGGCGAAGTGGTTGCGTGTTCCGGCGGCCACGACCATGAAAGGCAGGCCGTGCTCGGCGGCCACTTTCGCCACCAGGGCCTGGGTGCCGTCGCCACCGGCCACGCCGAGCAGGTCCGCACCCTCGGCCACGGCCTGCCGGGCCAGCTCCACCGGGTCGGGATCGGCGTCCAGATCGAGCAGGATCACCCGGGCGCCCAGTTCCTCGGCCCGCTCCACCAGCCCGTACCGGCCGACCTTTCCGTCCCCCGATCGCGGATTCATGATCAGGACGGCGCGGCGGGGCGGCCGGGCCGAGTGGGAGCGCATGTGCTGCGGCGTACGCAGTCTGCGCAGAGCGCTCCTGGCGCAGGCAAGCGCGGTCGTCCACGACGCGAGCGCCGTCACGGCCGCCACCCACAGACCCGACGCCGCGTACAGCACCAGGACGCCGACGGGGGCGGCGATCGCCAGGAGCGCGCCCAGGAGACGGGCCAATCCGCGATGCGCCAGCGCCCACCAGATCCCTGCGCCGGCCACGGCGAGTCCGGCCAGGCCCAGCAGAAGGATCAGCCACTGGCCGACGCCCGCCACCACCGCCGCGACGGCTCCGGCAACGCACAGGAGGGCGAGTCGCGCCAGCGCTCGCGCCGAAGCCACACCTCTGCCGGAGCCGTCGGGCTCCGTCTCGCTCGTCGTGCCGGTCGCGTTCAATGTCCCTTCCCGGTCACCGCAGGATCGTCCGGTCATCATGGCACCGCGTGATCCATATGCCCGGAGCACGTACCCATCATGTCGGGATCCTCACCGCAGCGTCCTTGCTCGGGGTCTGTGCGTGCCTTCCGGCATCGCCTGTTCCGGTTCGTCGTCGAGGTCATGAACCAGGCAGCCGTTTACTCCGATTCGAACCCGTCGGCCCGGTTCCAGTGGAGTGTGACGTCACGCCCGAAGACGACCCGGCTTCCGTCGTGGGAGACGGAGGCCCGCTCCCAGCCGTCGAAGTCCTTTTTGATGTTGACGTCCCACCTGGTCAGGCTGCCGGTACCGACGGCCGCGATGGACTCGGTCGGGGGGTCGCCGTCGTAGCAGTAGGCGCCGAAGTCCGCGATCGCCGCGACGGTTCCTGCGCTGGTCCGCAGTTCGATGCCCTGGCATGCGTCGGTCCTGGTGCGGTGGATGACCTTCGGTTTCGTCCAGGCCTTCGCCCGGGGGCTGTAGTGCTGCTCGACGAGCCCCTTGCCCCGGCGGTAGTGCATGGCCACCCGGCGGCCGTCATCGAGTGTCACCTCGGCGTTGTAGGGGCTCGGGCTGCCGCTCCAGGGAAGGTCGCTCTTCTGCAGTGGGGAGGCGTACACCCCGGTGTCCGGGGAGGCCGGGGAGGCGCTCCCGGACGGGGCGCGGGCCGCCGAGTCCTGGTGACCGCACGCCACCGTGGTCACCAATGCCAGCATTCCCGCCCAAGCCCAGGTCAGGGCCCGGACACGAGGTTTACGCATACTGCCTCCCGTTGCCTCGCCGCAGCATAGGCGTCCGGTGGAGGCGGGCACGCCTTCAGAGCCGACCCGGCGGGGCCCAGCCACATGCGTGTATGCCCGGCTACGCGCCAACTACCGGGCCCCGCGCCCCCGTTCGAGATCAAAAACCACTGCGTTCGCCGGCGGACTCGTCATACGCTGGCGGCCGCTGTCTGCCGAGGGAGGATGCATGGGGATCCGGAGCCTGACCCGTATCGAAGCCGAGCACCGGGCCGCGCTGCTGACCGTCGAACGGTATGAGGTGGACATCGACCTCACAGCGCTGCCGGAGGGGCCAGAGGTCCGCTGCGTCTCCACCGTGACCTTCACCTGCCGCGAGCCGGGTGCGCAGACCTTCGTGGACTGCGCGGCCCAGGTGCGCACCGCCACGTTGAACGGCATCGCGGTCACCGCCACCGGTGACGGCCGTATCCCCCTGCCCGGCCTGGCCGAGCACAATGTGCTGCGCGTGGAGAGCGTCCAGGCCGACACGGCCACGGGTGAGGGTGTGCACAAGGCGACCGACCCCGCGGACGGCGAGGTCTACGTGTGGATGAGCTTCGAACCGGACGAGGCCCGGTTCGTCTGGGCGTGCTTCGACCAGCCCGATCTCAAGGCCCCGCACGCCTTCACGGTCACGGCGCCGGCCTCATGGACCGTCACCAGTAACTCGGGCGGGGCGCGCGTCGAGGAACTGGAACAGGCCCGCCGCTGGGTCTTCCCGGACACTCCGCCCCTGTCCGTGTACAACACCGTGATCAACGCGGGCCCGTTCCACGAGATCCGCCGCGAGATCGACGGATACGACCTGGGGCTGTTCGCCCGCCGCTCCCTCGCCGAGGTCCTCGACCGCGACGCCGACGAGGTCTTCACCCTCACCGGCCAGGGTCTCGCCTTCTTCGGCGAGGTCTTCGCGATGCCGTTCCCGCAGCGCAAGTACGACCAGGTGTTCATGCCCGAGTTCGGCGGGGCGATGGAGAACTACGGCTGCGTGTCCTGGTCGGACGGGTTCCTGCGACGAGCCGCTCCGACGCCCGCCGAGCGGGAGTTGTTCGCCAAGGTGCTGCTGCACGAGATGGCGCACATGTGGTTCGGCAACATCGTCACCATGCGCTGGTGGGACGACCTGTGGCTGAACGAGGCGTTCGCCGAGTTCGCCTGCCACTGGGCCGCCGAGCGCGCCACGCGGTACACCGACGCCTGGGCCGGCCACCTGGTGGGCGGCAAGCTGAAGGCGTACCTGGCCGACCAGGGCCCGGTCTCCCACCCGATCCACCAGCCCATCCACGACGTCGCCCAGGCCGCGTCGATCTTCGACAACATCACCTATCCCAAGGGCGCCTCCGTCCTCCAGCAGCTCATGACGTACGTCGGTGAAGAGCACTTCAGGGCGGGCATGGCCGGCTACTTCGCCCGCCATGCCTGGGGCAACACCACTCTGCAGGACCTCATCGACGCCTTGGCCGAGGGCGGCGGGCGCGACCTGGGCGCCTGGCGCACTGCCTGGCTCGCGACGGCCGGCACCGACCGATTCTCACTGGAGCGGACCGGCGAGACCGTCACGCTGGTCACCACCGGCACCCCCCGCCCGCAGGTGCTCGCGGTGGGCGCGTACAGCACGGACGACGAGGAGGGCGGGGCGCTGAAGCGTACGGCGCTGGTGCGGGTCGAGGTGACGCAGCCGCGTACCGACGTCCCCGGTCTTCCGCCCACGGCCGACCTGCTGCTCATCAACGACGACGACCTCACCTTCGCCACGACCCGCCCGGACGCCACGGCGAGGGACGCCTTCTTCCGTACGGCGGCACGCCTGCCCTCGGCCATCTCCCGGGGTGTGGCCGTTGCCACCGTGTGGGACATGCTGACGACCGGTGAGGCCACGGCAGCGGAGGCCGGGCAGTGCATCACCGCGGTCCTTGCGGCCGAGACGTCCGACGCCGTGATCGAGCCCTGTCTGACCCTCGCCGCGACCGTCGCCGAGCTGTGGGCCGCGCCGGGCGAGCGCGGCGAGCTGACAGCGGCGGTGGCCCGAGTGTGCCGGAACCTCGCGGCACAACCCGGCCGCCGTCAGGTCGCACTGCGTGGTCTGGCCCGCACCGCGTCGACCGCGGACGACCTGGCCTGGCTGCGTGAACAGGCGGGCGACGACGTGGACTTGCACTGGCGTGCGCTCGTCCGCGAGGCGGAACTGGGACGGGACGTACCGTCCGAGACCGGCCTGCTGCTGGAACGCGACCCGGACCCGGACGCCTGGGTCCGCGCTCTCACCGTACGAGCCGCTCTGCCCGATGCCGCGGCGAAGGCGGAGGTCTGGCAGCGGCTCGCCGTCGACCGTGCCGTTCCCCTCCACGCGGTCGGCCAGGTGGCGGCGGCCTTCTGGCGCCCCGCGCAGGACGCCCTCCTGTCCCCCTACGCCCAGCACTACCTGGACGCGGTCCCTCACCTGCACCAGGGCGGCATGATCCCGGCGATGGTCTTCACGAACCATCTCTTCCCGGTGTACGGCATCGATCCTGCCTACATCGAGACGGCCCGGCTCACCGGCGACAAGGCGGCCCCGGTGGTCCGCAACACGCTCCTCGAACGCTCGGACTCGGTCCGCCGCATGCTGCACGCCCGCACCGGCGGGAGCTGATCCGACACGGGTCCTGCCCGACCGAAGATCTCTGTGGAGCGAGGGCGGTGGGCCGATGCCGCGCCCATCGCCCTCGGTGCTGGTCTCGCCGCCGGTCCGTGCGCGGGCCTCACCGGTAGCAGGTCGTCACTCCCGGGTGCCAGCGGCAGGCGATCCCTGCGAAACCTCCGTTGGCCACGACGTCGTCGGCGAGCGTGTCGCCGCCGCGCAGCACCTGCCGCCGCTGGACGAGGCCGTCGGCGCCGTCGCGGATCGTCTCGACCAGCCACCGGCCGGCTCCGACGGACAGCGGCACCTCGGCCGTACGGGCGGCGCCGGCATACACCCCGCCCAGGAACCAGCGGTCGCCGCTGCGGCGGGCGAGGACGGCTTCCCGACCCGGTTGTCCGGCCAGCAGCCGGGTGTCGTCCCAGGCGGGCGTGTCGAGGTTACGCTGGTGGATCCAGACGACGATGCCTACGCCCTTTGCCCGTGCGTAGTCGACGAGTTGGGGCATCCAGCTGTCGGTCTGCCAGTTCGGGTCGGTGGTGTCCCACGCGTCGGTCCTGAAGTACCAGCCGGCGTCGACGGCCTCGTAGGGCCAGTGGCGCTCGGCGGCGTAGTCGACGTAGGCCTTCTGGGCGGCCAGGCTCTGGCCCACTGGCCCTCGTTGTCGACGCGGTAGGTACTCAGCCAGGCGCTCGCTTCCGGCGGCAGGTTGAAGGCTGAGGTCTCGCCGAGCACGTCGCCGTGACCGGCGGGCAGGACATAGCGGTAGGCGACACCGTCGGCGGTGGCGCGGACGACGAGGTCGAGGCGGGTGCCTGCGGCTGTGGCGAAGGTCAGGCGGGATTCGTTCATCAGGACCCGGCGTTCCAGCCGCTTGCCGGACTTCGCGGTACCGCTCGCTGACCAGCCGGTCCGCCCGCCGCAGGAAGTGCAAGTCGTGGGAGAGGTCGGCCTGTTCGGTGACGATGCCCACGGGCGACGGCTCGATGACCGTCCTGCCGTTACGGGAAACGGACAGGCTCAGCGTGCCGGTGGTGGCGTCCAGGGACACATTCGCGCGTGGTTCGTGCGCCGCCGCGGCGCGTTCGGGGCCCGCCACGGCCCAGACGTGCCGGTGGGAGCGGACGTCCTGGTCGGCCCGGGCGGGCACGGTCGTGCAGGGCGCGGCGGCCAGTCCGGCGCAGAGCGCGTCGAGCGCGGCTCTGACCGGAACCGGCGAGCGCTTACCCCGGCTGCGAGGTCGTGGTCGTCCTCCAGACCTGACAGATCCTCGATTCATCGGGTGTCTTGGCGAACGTAGGCACACTTCGTGAGCCTGTCAACAACCTTAACGATTAAGAGAGCGGGCCATGGACAGCCGAACTCGACTGACGGACGAGCAGGCTGGCGCAACATGCCCACATCAGCAGCGTGGACCGCATCACTTGACTCATCCGATGTATTGCGGTTGCCTGCCTTCGGGCATGCGGCGCTACGACGGCACGGTGCTCCGGGCGCACACCTACGACAGCTGCTTCAACGTGAAGATCGCCCGCGAGGCGAGGGGCGGTCCGGCCATGTCCGGGAACACGTGGTCAGTCGGCGAGCTTCTTGCGCAGCTTCGGCTTCGACGCGCCGGCCCACGCGCTCGGCAGTTCCCGTTCGCGGCCGGCGGCCGAGGCCTGCTCGTGACCGTACAACAGGCCCCAGGTGAAACCTCCTTCTCCTGCCGTGTGCGCGGCAACGGCCAGGTCACGCAGGGCGTCCCGTGCCACGACGCTGTCCTGATGGTCTCCGAGGACCTTCTGAACACCCTTGACCCGCTTGCCGAGCCGCTTGGCGGGCTTGCCGAGTGAGGCGCGCGCGGGCTCGGTGGCGTACCGAGTCTTCTTGGCTGCCTTACGGGCCTGGTGGAGAGCCACGTCGAGTTCTGGTCCCGGGGACAGCTCCATCGCGTGCGTCATCCGGCGAGACAGCCGCTCGTACTCCTTGAGGACCGCCTTGGCCATCACCTTGCGCGGCTTGCGGCCGGCCTTCCGGCGCAGCGGAGGCTGCTCGGTGAGCAGGGTCAGGGACTCCAGGAGGGCCATGTGGCGGGGTGAGCGCAGGGCGTCGAGGGTGCGTTCACGGGCCTTCGCCGTCCGGGCGACGTTCCATATCTGCAAGCGGGCGTCCACGGGTCCCAGGACCAGTTCGGGGGGCAGGGCGTCGATGCGCGAGCCGAGCCGGTCCACGAGGACCTCCTGGTCGCGCTCGGCGCCCAGTTCGCCGCCGAGCCACTTCAGTTCCTCGCGGATCGGATCGGTGACCTCGCGGTCCAGTACGGAGCGGTAGGAACGCAGGGTGCTGCGCAGCCGACGGCAGGTGACACGCATCTTGTGCACGGCGTCGGGCAGTTCGCGGCGTACCGCCGGATCGAGGTCGACGAGGGTGCGGACCTGCTCGTCCACATACGTCAAGAACTCTTCGCCGGCCGAGCCCGGGGTCACGGCCTCGGTACGCGTGTCCGGCAGGCGGGGCGTGCCGACTCCCGTCTCCTCCAGGGCCCGGGCCAGCTTGGACGGGTCGGCCGCACGGTCGATGCCGCTCTTGCTCAGTGTCTTGTCCACGGCGTCGAGGAGTGAGGGGTCGGCGTCCTCGGCGAGTTCGACCTCCATCTCGGTCCATTCGGCCAGGGTGGTCGTGACCGGCGAGGGCTCGGCTCGAACCCGGTCGACGGTCAGCTCCGCGAGGATCGTGCCGTCGGAATCGACGAGGTGCCGCGTGCCGCGGGTGGAGCGGATCCGGACGACCGGCCTCAGCTCCGCCCCTCGGGTACGGGACAGCGTCAGGTCCCGCAGGGGGTCCGGAATCGTGTCGGACAGGGGGGCCTGGATCTCCTCCCGGCTGTCCCCGGACCCGGGAAGTTTGAGGTGCCAGCCGGCGTCGGATCCGCCCGTCCTTCGCCGCAGTGTGGCCGACGCGGCCGCCAGGCGCAGGTCCTCGGTGTCGTAGTAGACGGCGTCCAGCTCGTCGGTGCCCTCTTCTTGAACCGACGCGATGCCGCCCACACCGGTCAGCTCCGCCAGCCACGAGGTGTCACCGGTCGGCGGGGCTTCGTACTTTCGTTCTGTCTCCGTCTTCGTGTGGGCCATATGTACCGCGTACACGCCTCAGCGCGGCTCAAACGCGCGTGGGCAGGTCCGCCACCATGTTCGCTGCGCTGTTGATCTTCCGGACCGCTTCCGGCCCGCCTCCCGCTCCGCCGTCCGCATTGTCCTGCTCCACGCGGTCCGAACGGTCCGGCGGGCGCGCCATGAAGACGTCGACCGGATCCTCGGCTTCGACGACGAAGCCGTGGCGCTCGTAGAGGCGGCGGGCGGCGCTGCCCTGTAGGACGTTCAGGGCCACGGTCATGCCTTGCGCGTCCGTCCGCTCCAGCACGGTGCGCAGGACTGCGGAACCCAGTCCTCGGCTCTGGCAGTGCGGGGCGAGGTAGAAGTGCTCCAGCCAGTGGCGGCCTCGGGCGGGCCGGACCGTGACGCATCCCGCGAGTTCACCCTCGACCGTGATGATCGAGGTGTGCCGCACGGAGAAGGAGTCCCGAAGTCGCTGCCGTACACGGTGCTCGTCGTAACGCCCGAGGCGTTCCAGGTCGGCGCGCATGACCGTGGCCCGCAACTCCGCGACGACCTCGATGTCCGCCGTCACCGCAGCACGCAGCGCCCAGGCCACATCGGGTGCCGACGCGCTCCGTACAGGCGACGCCGCGTCGGACTCCCCGCAGTTCCCCGTCAACTCAGCATCCACGGCCGGAGTATCTCAGTACGCCGGGACCCGCGTTCAGGCAGGTCGGCGGCGCGGGAAGGTCAACCGTTGGCGAACTTGCGCAACGTGTCCACGGCGCCGTTGAACTTGTCGCGGTCACCCACAGTCGCCCCGGACGAGGTGTACTGCCACATGGTGTGCGTCTTCCAGCCTGCCGGCAGCGCCCCCACCGACGAGGCGTACCGGGCGACCCAGAGGGGGTTGGTGGCACCGAAGCCGCTGTAGCTGCCGGTGCAGCTGTCCCACCAGGCCGTTGCCGTGTAGATGACGGCGTCGCGATGCGTGCGGTCCTTGTAGCGCTTCAGGAAGTCGCGGATCCAGGTGACCATGGCGCTGGTGGACTTGCCGTAGCAGGCGTCACCGTAGGGGTTCCACTCGATGTCGAGGACGCCGGGCAGTGTCAGGCCGTCGGCGGTCCAGCCCCCGCCGTGGTCGACGAAGTAGTCGGCCTGTGCGGTGCCGCTGCTGGAGTCCGGGGCCGCGAAGTGGTACGCCCCGCGGATCATGCCGACGTCGTAGGGGCCGTCGTACTGCTGGGCGAAGTAGGGGTTCCGGTAGGACGTGCCCTCTGTGGCCTTGGTGTAGGCCCATCTGACGCCGGCGCTCCACAGAGTGGCCCAGGCGACATCGCCCTGGTAGCTGGCGACGTCCACGCCCTCGGTCTGAGTGGCCTTGGCGGTCGGGGCCATGGCGCTCGGGGCCATGACCGTCGGGGCCATGGCGCTCGGGGCCATGACCGTCGGGGCCATGACGTCGGGCGGGTCACTGACCGTGTCGTGTGCTCTGACGCCCATGCCCATGTAGGCGCTGCCGCGTACGGGGCCGGGGACGGGTTCGGGCTCGGCCGCCGCGGGTGCGGCCTGCAGGCCGGACAGAGTGAGGAAGAGGCCGGCCAGGGCCGCGATGAGACGCAGGCACGAGCGGCCGTACGGGGAGGTTATGTATCTTCTCACGCAGTCCATCTGACCCCGAGGAGTGCCGGACCGCACGTCAAGTACCGCCCAATGACGGCATTCCGGCACGGGAGTGGGGTCGTTTCCATCGGTTCGTACACTGACCGCAGGCCCGGGCAGGAGGAGGTGCTGGTGGGTGAAGCCGGCGACGAGAGGACGTCCTGCAGGGCTGTTCGTCGGCCTGTGCACGCTGGACGTCATCCAGCTCGTGGACCATGTGCCGGCCTCAGACGAGAAGCTCACGGCTCGTGAGCAGATCGTCGCCGCGGGCGGCCCTGCGGCGAACGCGGCAGCTGCCTTCAGCCACCTCGGGGGCACGGCGAGGCTGCTCACCGCCGTCGGCTCCCATCCGCTGGGACGTGCGGCGACCGCGGACCTGAGCCGGCTGGGCGTGGCCGTTTCGGACCTCGCGCCGGACTCGGCCGAGCCGCCCGCGGTGTCCTCCGTTCTGGTGACCGCTTCCAGCGGGGATCGCGCCGTCGCCTCCACCAACGCCACGGGCCACCGGTTCTCCCCGCCCGACGATCTCGACGCGTTGGTGGCGGCGTGTGACGTCGTCGAGTTCGACGGCCACCACATGGAACTGGCGCTGTCCGCAGCCCGGGCCGCGCGTACCGCCGGCCGGGTGACCGTCCTGGACGGCGGGAGTTGGAAGGACGGCACGGAGAAGCTGCTGCCGTTCGTGGACGTGGCCGTCTGCTCGGCCGACTTCCACCCGCCCGGCGCGGGAACTCCGGCGGACACCCTGCGAGCCCTGCGGGAGTACGGAGTCGTCTGGTCGGCGGTCAGCCGGGGAGGGCAGCCCCTGGTGTGGGCGGGCCCCGACGGCGGAGGCACGGTGGAGGTGCCCGCGGTCCGTGTGGCGGACACGCTGGGCGCGGGTGACGTGCTGCACGGGGCACTCGCTCATCACCTCGCCGTTCAGGGCCGGCTGACAGCGGAGGTCTTCGTCGAGGCGCTGCGCGGCGCGGGGGCGGTGGCCTCGCGGGCATGCACCTCGTTCGGCACCCGGGCCTGGATGCGGGAGGGGTGACCGACGGCCTCCTCGGTCGGGCGAGCCCCGCCGGACTTCCGCTCCGCAGTCCTGTCCCGGACGGTCCTGCGCCCGGCCGGCCGTCTGCGCGGCCAGTGTCCGAGGGGGTCCGCTCCGGTCCCGTGCGCGACGAGGTCAGACACCCCATGTCGTTTGGTGTCAAGCGGCAGGGGTGTGGGCGTGGTGCGACCAGGCGGTCGCTTCGTCGTAGAGGGTTCGGGTCTTGAGGCATCCGTGGAGGATGCCGACGAGGCGGTTGCCGAGCTGCCGCAGGGCCGGGTTGTAACCGGCCTCGCGGGCGCGTTGTTTGTCGTAGTAGTGGCGGGCGCCGGGCGAGGCGCGCAGGGCGGAGAACGCCTGGGTCTGCAACGCATCGGCGAGCCGGTTGTTGCGGACGTAGCGGGCCTGGACGGTATGGCTCTTGCCGGAGGCCCGGGTGATGGGGCTGGTGCCGGCGTAGTTCTTGCGGGCTTTGGCGGACGCGTAGCGGGTGGGGTCGTCCCCGAACTCGGCGAGCACCCGGGCGCCGGTGATCTCCGCGATGCCGGGCATCGAGAGGTAGATCTCAGCGTCTGGGTGCTTGAGAAAATGGGCCCTCACCTGCCCTTCCAGGTCGGCTATCTGCTCGTTCAGGGCGATCAGCAGCTTCGCGTGAGCGGTGACGGTGGCCGCGTAGGCGGTCGTGACCGGCTCGGGCAGGCCCAGCTGCCGTTCGCGCAGCGCGGCCTGGATCGTGGCCGCTTTCGCGTCCCGGTTGCGCCGGCGGGCACGGGCCAGAACGGCGGTGATCTGGGCACGGGTCAACTTCGCCCCGGCCGCCGGGGTAGGGGCCTTGATCAGCAGTTCCAGGGCGTCCGTGCTGGTCAGTGTGAGGTCCGCGTAGGCGGCCAGGGCGGCGGGGAAGTACTCGCGCAGCGTGCTGCGCAGCCGCTGGAACGTGCGAACGCGTTCCCAGATCAAGGTCTGGTGGGCGCGGGCGACGACCTTGACGGCCTGCGCCTGCTCGCTGTCCCCGGCCACCGGCCGCAGCTGGGCCCGGTCGATGCGGACCATGTCCGCCAGCGCGTGCGCGTCGCCCCTGTCGCTCTTGGCGCCGGAGGAGGCATAGCGTTCCTTGAACCGGGCGACCTGCCGCGGGTTGATGGCATAGACCTGGTAGCCGGAGGCGATCAGGGCCTGCACCCAGGAGCCGCGGTCGGTCTCGATCCCCACCACCACGTCGGCGGCATCCAGGCCCTCGCCGCCGTGCTTGGCCAGGAGCTCGTGCAGCTTCGCGATTCCCTCCACGCCCTCGGGCAGCCTCGCCGCGGCGAGTTTTCGGCCTGCCTCGTCCTGGACCTCGACGTCGTGGTGGTCTTCGGCCCAGTCATCGCCGATCAGCAGCAACTCGTCCTCCTGGTCAGGTGCTTTGCTCCATGCAGCCTGCGGAAGGCACGGCACGCGGCCTAATGGATCCAGTGCTCACGCCCCACTGCCCGGCGGGCACGCCACCCCATCAACGGTCTGGCCTCCCGGCCGACCAGCAGGGGCACGGTCTGACCTCAGAAGTCGAATGCTTCCGGCGTCGGTAGTGCTCACCTGCTGGCGGCTACGGACCCGAGCATTCCCCGGCTCCGTAGCTCCCATTAGGCGTCGTCGACCGTCGCGGTGACGGGTGTGCCGATCTCGACCGTGCGGCTGACCGTGCAGAGCCGGTCGTGGGACGTCTTGACCGCCCGGGGAAGGATCGCCCGCGCCCGCTCCGCGCCCTCGCCGTCCGGGAAGGCAACGCTGAAGGTGACGTGCAGGTCGGTCAGCCGGTTGCCCAGCTCGTCATTGGTCTTGTTGCCGGACACGGCGAGGGAGAACCTGGTGGGCTCCGCGTGGCGGCTGACGGCGACGTCCACGTCCACCGCCGTACAGCCTCCGATCGCGGCCAGCAGCAGCTCGACCGGGGTGAACTCGGTCTCCCCGTGCGGGTCGGAATCCGACGCGGTCCCGAAGCTGATCGTGCCGCCGCGGGCGTTCGTGGCGACGAAGCGTCCGGTGCTGGTTCGCTCGACGGTGACGGAGCGCAGGGAGTCTTCGGTCATGCGGACGACATTAGGTCCTGTCTGGAGTTCGGATCACGATTCGGTGGATCGCCTGCGCGCCGAGGCCCGGTCTTGATAGATCGTCAGTCATGGCGCGAGGCGATCTCATCGACGAGCAGTGGGCCCTGATCGGTGCGACACGAAGTCGCGCATTTCGAGTGAACTCGCAGATCGGAGGCCGGTTATAGACCGGATGCGTAGTTCCTGATCAGTGTTCGAGATCAGTCCCCGCCCTGGCGTGCGTTCACAGGTCCCGCTTGTGAGGGTGCGAAGCCCAGGGAAGAAGCCCAAGGGCCCCCGCTCCGTCCGGGGGAGCAACCGGGCGAGGGGAAGGCCGGACGGGCGAACGCAAGTGAACCCCCGATGATGCCTCGTCAGCCCAAGCCTTGGGTGACGGGACGAGGACCAGGGTGCAAGGGCCTGGCCGCTGGAAGAGGCGGCAAGCGGCGGCCGGGGACGATCAACCGGTCGTGGGAACACCGCTGGCCCCGGGGTGTAGGGGGCGCCCACCCCGGCCGTGTCTCGTGTGCGCGGAACGTGGAAACCCCGTCGGGGTCCGGGCCGTTGGGCTCGGTAGGCCGATCGTAAGAGGGGCGGAACTCCTCGGCGGGACAGGAAGCCCAAGAAGCAGATGCCGGCGGCCGAAAGGCGCGGGACTCGGGACGTGTGGTTGCCTCTCCAGGCGGCTGTCTCGGGGAACCGGCCGGATGCCGGTCCTGGCGGCCGGGTCCCGAAAGGGGAGCTGACGTGGGCTGGTGAGCCTTTGACGACCGAGGCCCGGGGCCTCCCGAACCGAGGGGCAAGTTGGACACCGCGGTGAACGGACCCAAGGACGTTGCCGAATGGGACGACGTCGCATGGCGTCACCACGAGGACAACGTAGTGAGGCTGAGGCAGAGGATCTTCAAGGCGACGCGGGAAGAGGACTGGGCCCTGGTCCGGTCCTTGCAGAAACTGATGCTGAGATCATGGTCGAACACGCTGATCAGCGTGCGGCAGGTGACTCAGCGCAACGCTGGACGTCGGACGGCCGGGATCGACGGGGAGACCGCCCTGTCACCCGAGGCCAGGATGGACGTGGCTGTGCGCGTGCACCACACGCGCTCGTCCTGGAATCCACTGCCGGTCCGACGCGTGTACATTCCAAAGGCCAATGGAAAACAACGGCCGCTCGGTATCCCCGTGATTATGGACCGATGCCATCAGGCGCGCGTCCGTAACGCACTGGAACCCGAGTGGGAGGCGCGCTTCGAGCCGAAATCCTATGGGTTCCGGCCGGGCCGCAGCTGTGCGGACGCCATCGGCGCTCTCTACTCCACGCTGAAAGGCTCCCGGGCCAGGAGGCTGTGGATTCTGGATGCCGACTTGTCCGCCGCGTTCGACAGAATCGACCACGAACAACTGCTCAGAGCGATCGGGTCCTTCCCGGCCAGGGAAATGATCCGGGGATGGCTGAAAGCGGGAGTGGTGGAGGACGGCCTGCACGCACCGACCGAAGAGGGATCACCTCAAGGCGGTGTAATCAGCCCGCTGTTGATGAACGTTGCTCTCCATGGCCTGGAGGAAGCTGCCGGAGTCCTCTATCTCGCATCCGGACGTACTTCCGGAGAAACGACACGAGGAGCTCCGGTGCTGGTGCGATACGCCGACGATATGGTCGCCTGCTGTCACTCTCGGCAGCAGGCAGAGCAGGTCAAGGTACGGCTTGCAGCGTGGCTGGCCCCCAGAGGGCTGACCTTCAACGAGGAGAAGACGCGCATTGTGCATCTCTCCGAAGGTTTCGACTTCCTGGGATTCACTCTCCGCCAGTTCCACGGGTCCAAGCTGATCATCAAACCAAGCAAGAAGGCGATCAAGCGGATACGGAAAAGGCTCACGGACGAGATGCGAAACCTTCGCGGATCGAATGTGGTGGCGGTCATCGCCAAACTCAACCCGATCATTCGGGGCTGGGCGGCCTACTACCGTGGGGCGGTGTCCAGCCGGGTCTTCTCGGATCTGGACTCTCATGTGTGGCGGCTCACATACAAGTGGGCCAAGCACTCCCACCCCAACAAGCCGAAGAAGTGGATTGTGCGCCGCTACTACGGCAAGTTCAATAAGTACAGGAACGACTACTGGGTGTTCGGCGATCGCGGCTGCACCAGCGAAAGCGGCGGCACCTTTCACGTGGTCAAATTCTCCTGGACGAATATCGTCCGGCACCAGCTGGTCACGGGCGGGGCGTCACCCGACGACCCCGGCCTGCAGGACTACTGGGCCAAAAGGCGGAGGAAGGTCAAACCCCCGCTGGACAACTACAACCTGAACCTGCTCGCCAAGCAGGAAGGGCGCTGTCCACTCTGCGGGGACTACATCCTCACTGCCAACCAGCCACCGCAATCCCCGCACGAATGGGAACGCTGGTGGTTGAACACCGTCCGCAGAGCGGTAGCCGCCAACTACCTCACTCATCACGGGCGGAGCGGCACGCCGGACGGACCGCAGACTCGCCTGGTACACGCCTCTTGCCATCGTGGTCTCCGAGCCAGAACACGCAGGAGACTCGCAGTCTCTGCATCACCGTGAAGCCCTCGGGGCTTGCTTGAGCCGTGGTGCCTGGAAAACGGGCATGCCCGGTTCTGAGGGGGCGGGGACGCAGCAATGCGTCCCCGCTACCCGACAGCCCCATCTCCCGATCGCCGCGGTCGGGCCCATCCCTGACCTGCGGAAACACTTCAACGCGGTGATGTGGCGCTTCCGCACCGGCAGTCCCTGGCGCGACCTGCCGAGGAGTAATAGTCAAGACCTGTGGATCAAGTTCTTAAGAGCTGGTCAGGCGTTCGTGGGTGATAGGTGGTCGGGGAGGTCGGTGAGCCGTTCGATGCGGAGCAGCGTTTCGTCTGCCGTCGGCGATGGTCCACCGGTGATGAAGTCGATGCCGCGGTCCAGCCAGATGCCAGTGAGCCCGGCGAGGGCGGCTGCGTTCACGTCGCTTTCCAACATGTCGCCCACGTTGATCGCCTGCGCGGGGTCAGTCCGCATCCGCCGGCAGGCGGTGGCGTAGGCGACGGGCTTGGCCGCACCGAGCTCGGTTGGGGTCAGGACGGCTTCGAAGTATCCGAGGAGGCCGAAGCGGGCGAGCTTGGCGCGCTGCTGCTCGGGGTCCCCGTTGGTGAGAACAGCCAGACGCGGTCCTCGGGGAAGCCGTTTCAGGGTCTCCAGGCATGGCTGGACATCGGGATAGCACCGCCAGGACTCCTCGAACACGGTGAGGTAGCGCTCGGCGATCCAGGCGTCCAGAAGGCCGGGATCCTCAGGAACCGGCTCGCCGAGCATGGGCAGGAAGGAACGGAGCCTGCGTCGGTGGTGCTCAGCGAAGGAGCACTGACCGGCCAGGTATTCCCGCATGTGCCGCCCCTCCAGCGTCCACCACAGCGTCACCAGCTCGTCCGGTGGAGCCGTCGCGTTCGGCGCGGCCTGGACGATCTGGCCGATCGTTTCCAAGACTGCGCCTCGATGATCGACCAGGGTGCCGTCCAGATCGAAGAAAACCACATCTGCCATAGGAGGATCATCTCGTAGTGAACCGCGTGGCTCGACCCGCCATTGTCAATTCCTGCAGATCATGGGGTAGTTCAGGCAGCGTGAGGTTCGGGGCGTTCGACGAGTTGACCGCGTTCGAAGCGGGCTCCGGCGCGGACGAGGGCGACGAGGTGGGGTGCGTTCACCGCCCGCCACCGTTGTTGGGCGGACTCGACGAGCTTGAAGACCATGGCCAGGGCGGCAGCCGCGCTGCCGGCACCGCGGGTGACCTTGGTCCGCAGCCGGACCGTCGCGAAGGTCGACTCGATCGGGTTCGTGGTGCGCAAGTGGATCCAGTGCTCGGCGGGGAAGTCGTAGAACGCCAGTAGTTCCTCGACGTCGTCGGTGATCTTCTTCACGGCCTTGGGGAACTTCGCGCCGTACGCCTTCTCGAACGCCGTGACGGCCTTGAGCGCGTGGTCGCGGTCCTCGGCGTTGTAGATCTCCTGCAGGGCCTTCTTCGCGCCGGGCTGGGCGGACTTCGGCAGGGCGTTCGCAACATTGACGATCTTGTGAACCCAGCACCTTTGATGACGGGCCTCGGGGAAGACCTCCGAGAGGGCCTTCCAGAAGCCGAGTGCGCCGTCGCCGACCGCGAGGACCGGGGCGCGCATGCCCCTGCGTTGGCAGTCGCGCAGGAGATCCGCCCACGAGTCGGCGGATTCACGGTAGCCGTCGCTCATGGCGATCAGCTCTTTGGTGCCGTCCGCGCGCACGCCCATCAGCACGAGCACGCACGACTTTGCCTCGCGTAGGCGGATCCGCAGGTGGATGCCGTCGGCCCAGACATAGACGTAGTCGCTGCCCGACAGGTCGCGTTCGCCGAATGCCTGGTGATCGGCCTGCCACTGGGCCGTCAGCCGAGTCACGGTCGCCGGCGAGAGCCCGGCCGTGGAGCCGAGAAACTGCTCCAGTGCGGGCACGAAGTCCCCCGACGACAGGCCGTGCAGGTAAAGCAAGGGCAGCACCTCGCTGATCTTCGGTGACTTGCGGCACCACGGCGGCAGGATCGCCGAGCAGAACCGCTTGCGCTCACCGGTCGCCTCGTCGATGCGCTTGTCGTTCACCCGCGGGGCCTTCACCTCGACCGCGCCGGCCGCGGTCGTGACCGACCTGGGCTGGTGGTAGCCGTTGCGCACCGCCAGACGGTGGCCCTTCTTATCGCGCTGATCGGCCAAATCGGCTATGTAGGCGTCGACTTCGGCCTCCAGGGCGGCGGCGAGCATCCGCCGTGCGCCCTCACGGACGATGTCGTCGATCAGGGAGCCGGTCTCGGTCGTTCCATCGGCATTCACTACGCTCAGCACGGGCGTGCCTTCCCGACCGACGGTGCAACGTCGGCCTACTCGATGACCAGAAGTCGATCACTCGGGAAGGTACGCCCTTCGCGTCCAACCCGAGGCCGATCCACAGGTCATGAGCATTGCTCCCTGCCGAGCGAGTTCGGGCCCTGGCAGAGCACCTACGACCGCTTCCGCATCTGGGTGGGGCAGGGCGCCTTCCAGCAGCTGATGGAGGCGGTGATCGCCGAGGCAGCCGCCCGAGGTGAGACCGACATGGGCCTGGTCAGCGTGGACTCCGCGACGTCCCGGGCCCACCACCACGCCGCCGGGATGATCCTCGATGCGGAGCAGTTGGCGGCCCTGGAGGCGGCCGTCGAGTCCGAAAAGGGGGCACATCCAAGGAACAAGAACCGCGAGAGGGACAATCCGACGCCGACGGCCGCGCTGAACGGCGCCGGACCCGCCGACGGCACCGCGCCCGCTTGAAGGCTGCTGAACTGGGGCGTTCCCGGGGCGGGTTGACCAGCAAGATTCACCTGGCGGCCGACCGGCGCTGCCGCCCGCTGGCGTTCGTCCTCACGCCCGGACAGGCCGGCGACAGTCCTCAGTTCGTCCCGGTCCTGGAGCGGATCAAGGTGCGCGGGCCGGTCGGACGCCCGAAGACCCGGCCGGACGCGGTGGCCGCCGACAAGGCTTACTCCTCCCGCCGCAACCGCCGCTACCTGCGAAGACGAGGGATCCGCGGAGTGATCCCGGAGAAGGTGGACCAGGCCGCCAACCGCAAGAAGCGCGGCTCGCACGGCGGCCGCCCCGTCAGCCACGACGCGGACTTGTACACCGAACGCAACACCGTGGAGCGGTGCATCAACCGCCTGCGGAACTGGCGCGGCATAGCGACCCGCTTCGACAAGACCCCGCAGAGCTACGAGGCCGGGCTCCACCTGTGCGGTGCGATGCTCTGGCTCCGCAGCATCGCACCGCATTCATGACCAAACTCCAGACAGGACCTAGTGCCGTTCCTTTCGCGGTCCGGGGCCACTTGGCGCAGGACAGCAACGCCTCGATCTTCACCAGGTTGATCGCCTCGCCGCCCGATTGGGACCGGGAGCTGATGTTTCCTGTTCAAGCCCGGAGTTGAGCCGCAAGGGTTGCCGATCACGGGCGCCGGGCATCACGAGTGGGCAGGACCGGCCGCGCAAGACATGCCGCGGCCCCGGTGGGCGGACTGGCCGCGGGGAAACCGGATGTCCTAGGAGGGGAGTGATTCGCCATGCGTGCGCACAGGCGTACCCAATGGCGTTCCGTGCGAGTGGAGTACCTGCTGCTCGACGAGGCCGCGTCGGCACGTCGGGCACGGGGGCTCGCTTCGAAGTTCCTGGCGTGCTCCCGGCTGCCGACGGCTGAGGTGGAGGCCGAGCAGATCGACGACGTGAAACTCGTGGTCTCGGAGCTGGTCGCCAATGCCACCCGGCACGGCCGCAGCGCCTGCCGTCTGCGGCTGCAGGTGTCCGACGAGCGGGTGACCGTCGAGGTCTACGACGAAAGCCCGCTCCCGCCTCGTGTACGGCCGTTCACCGCCGACGGTGAGAGCGGGCGGGGGCTGGCGATGGTGCGCTGCCTGGCACAGCATCTGGACGTCACGTCGGTCACCGGGGGCGGCAAGCGGGTGCGCGCGGTCCTGGCTCTCTCAGGCTAGTCCCGTACTTCGCGGGTCGTTGAATCGGTTGGAGTAGAGGGTTCGGTCGTATCCGGGTCGGGGCTGTGGGCGTTAGCCGGGTGTGTCGATGATTTCCCGGTCCCCGCGGCCTCGGTCCCAGCGTCAGCGCCTTGAGTGCGTGGTGACGTCTGTGGTGGAGAAGCGTCTGGGCGCTCTGCCTGTCGCTGCCGAGTTTCTGCGCCGGCTGGACGTGGCGGGGATCGTCGACGGGTTGTGCCCGTCCGCGCCGAGCGCGCACCTGACGCACGGGCAGGTCATCGAGGCGCTGGTCGCGAACCGGCTGACCTCGCCGATACCGCTGTTCCGGGTCGGCGACTGGGCCCGGACCTGGGCGGTGGAGGAGGTCCTGGGCATCGAGGCGGGCCTGCTCAACGACGACCGCCTCGCGCGGGCACTGGATGCGATCGCCCCGAAGCTGGAGCAACTCGCGGGCACGGTCGGCGCGCGGGCGATCACCGAGTTCGGCATCGACGTGTCGCGGTTGCACTGGGACATGACGTCCATGTCCGTCCACGGGGCCTACCCGCTGGAAGATCAGGACGACGCGTTCCCGGTGATCAAGCACGGGCATCCCAAGGACCGCCGGGTGGACCTGAAGCAGGTCCAGGCCGGGCTCGCGGTCACCGGTGACGGCGGCATCCCGGTCCACGCCCGGGTCTTCGGCGGGGGCGCGGCCGAGGTGTCCCAGGTCGTCGGGGCGATGAAGGATCTGCAGAAGCTGGCCGGCGAACGGGAGTTCCTGCTGGTCGCCGATTCCAAGCTGGTTTCCTACCCGAACGTCGCCGCACTGCTGGCAGCCAGGACGGCATTCATCGCCCCGGTCCCGGCGGCTCAGGTCAAGGACGGTTTCTATGCCGCCTTGGACCTGGAGGCCGCCACTGTCGTGGACTGGGTGCCCGACCGCGACGCGGGCAAGGACCCCGCCCAGCGCGAGGTCTACCGGGTACTGGAGGACGTTCACACCCTGAACGGTCCGCGCAGGCGCGACCCGGTCCTGAGCGTTCGCCGAATCCTGGTCCACTCCACCGGCAACGCTGCGGGCCAGCAGGCCGCCCGCACCAAACGCCTCACCCGCGCGGCCGAGGACCTGGACAAGGTCCAGCACGGAGCCGGCGGCAGGTACTACAACACCGCCGAGAAGATCGCGGCCCGTATCGGCGTGATCGCCAAGACCCGGCGGGTTGCCTCCTGCCTGCGCACCGAGATCGGCGAAGACGACAACGGCAGGCCCACCCTGGCCTGGCACTTCGACCATCAGGTCCTGGACGACGAGGCGGCAGCCGACGGCTGGTACGCGCTGCTGACGGCGCTGACCCCCGAGCAGGCCGACCCGGGCCAGGTCCTGATCCAGTACAAGGGCCAGGGATCGGTCGAGCGCCGTTACGCGGACTTCAAGGGCCCCCTGGCGGTCACCCCGCTGTTCGTGCAGCACAACCACCGCGTCGCCGCCCTGATCCAGGTCATCTGCCTGGCCCTGCTGGTCTTCAGCCTGATCGAGCGCCAGGTCAGACAAGCCCTGGGCCCCGAGCAGACGATGGTCGGCCTCTACCCGGACAACCGCCGGGTGCGGCCCACCGGCCGCATGATCCTCTACCACCTGAGCGAACTCGCCCTGCGGATCGGCAACGTCACCGATCCACCCACCGTCCAGATCACCCGAGGAGTCCAACTCCACCTCCTCGACCTCCTCGGCATCGAAGTCACTCAAACCCGCTGGCCAATGACCTGAAACGGCGACCCGCGAAGTACAGGGCTAGTCGTTCCGTCAGGCGGCCGGCGTGTCCAGCGGCCGCAGTTCGTCCGCGTGGACTGGGGCCTCGGCGAGATCGCGGCGGAGGCGGCGCGGCTGACCGTCGCGGCGATCGAGGGCAAGCGGGTGCGCAAGAAGCGGGTGCTGTGCGCACCGCACATGCGGGAGCGCGGGTCGACCCTGCGGGTCTGAACTCGGGATGAACCGAAGATAGACTCACCCGGCATGACCGTCTCACACCCGTATCTGCGCTACGTCGCGATCGGCGACAGTCTGACGGAGGGCATAGGCGACCCCGGTCCGGCGGGCGGGCACCGCGGTTGGGCCGACCGGTTCGCCGAGATCCTCGCGCAGGCGCAGCCGGGAATGACCTACGGCAATCTCGCCGTGCGCGGCAAGACCAGCACGCAGATCAGGACCGATCAGCTCGGCCCCGCCCTCGCGCTGCGGCCTGACCTGGTGACGGTGACGGCAGGCATGAACGATGTCGTACGGCCGCGCTACGACCCCGGGTCGGTCGCCGCGAACATCGAGGAGACGTTCGCGCGGCTGACCGCGGCTGGTGCTCGCGTCGCCACCATGACCTTTCCGGACCTGGGCAAGGTCTCGCCGGTCGCGCGCCGGGTGCGGCCGCGGATCCTCGACCTCAATGAGCGGGTGCGCGTCATCGCGGCGCGGTATGGCGTCGCCGTGCTGGACGTCTTCCCGCACCCGTTCACCGCCGACCCGCGTCTGTGGAGCGACGACCGGCTGCACGCGAGCCCGATCGGGCACGCGCGGATCGCCGCCGGCATGGCCCACACGTTCGGCCTGCCGGGCTACGACGACTGGACCGAGCCGCTGCCTCCGCGCTCCCCCGTCACCGCCCGGCAGGCGTTCGGGGCCGATGTGCGCTGGGCCATGGACCATGTCGGCCCCTGGCTGTGGCGTCGACTGCGGGGCCATGTGCCGGGTGACGGTTTCACTGCGAAGCGGCCCGTCCCCGGCCCGGTGACGCCGCAGCACGCAGGCTGAAGATTCTGCTGGGATCAGCGGGGCCCGGTGCCGCGGACTGCCAGGACGCCGGCCTTCGGTCGGGTTCGCTCGGCGGAGTAGTCGGCCAGTCACGAAACGCCGCACATCGCCCGTAACGCACAAGCCCCACCCCCGGTCGGGAGCGGGCACAAGGCAAAGGAATGGCATGGTCTAGACCAAGAAGACATTTGGTCTAGTCCAAAGCGTGGACGTCCCCACCGGACAGCAGGAAGCTGAGGCACTTCCCCACCCACCGGAGGCACACCGTGAGACGTCTTCGCGCATGTCTGGGCGCAGCAGCCGCCGTCGGACTCACCGCCGCGGGCACCACAGCCCTGGTAGCAGGCAACGCCTCGGGCGCAACGAGCGCGCTCGACAACCGCTGGTACGCGGCGGCCCCGTACCTGATGCCGCTCGACAACGACCCGCCCGACCCGGCCGCCATCATGGACGCCACGGGCCTGAAGGCCTTCCAGCTCGCCTTCGTCCTCGCCCCCAACGGCGGCGGGTGCTCGCCCACTTGGGGCGGCACCGCCCCGGTCTCCTCGGACACCGCCGTCCAGTCCGTCATCAACACCATCCGCGGCAGGGGCGGCGACGTGTCCGTCTCCATCGGCGGATACGGGGGCACCAAGCTCGGTCAGACATGCTCGGACGCGGCGGCGACGGCAGCGGCGTACCAGCAGGTCATCACCAAGTACGGCCTCCACGCGATCGACTTCGACCTGGAGGAGCCGGAGTACGAGAACACGGCGGCGATCAAGAACGAGATCGGCGCCGCCAAGATTCTCCAGCAGAACAACCCCGGCCTGTACGTCTCCGTGACCACGGCCGGCACGGCCGACGGCACCGGCTGGTTCGGCAAGCAGATGCTGCTGGAGGCGAAGTCGCAGGGCTTCACACCGAACAACTTCTCCATCATGCCGTTCGACGGCGGCTTCAACGGCGCGGCCTCGCAGACCAGCGCGCTCACCAACTTCAACTCCGTCCTCCAGTCGACCTTCGGCTGGAACCAGGCCACGGCCTACGCCCATGAGGGCTTCTCCGGGATGAACGGGCGCAGCGACACCGGCGAGATGTTCACCCAGGCCGACTTCCAGACCGTGCTGGACTACGCCACCGGTCACCACATGGACCGCTTCACCTTCTGGTCTGTGAACCGTGACCGCCAGTGCTCTCCGGTCGACAACGGCGGACGCACCTCCGGCACCTGCTCCAGCGTGGCGCAGAACTCCTGGGACTTCACCAAGTACTCGGTGAAGTTCGCGGGCGCCACACCGCCGTCCTCGACGCCCACCCCCACGCCCACGCCGACGCCCAACGGGTGCAAGACGGCGTGGAGTTCGAGCGCGGTGTACACCGTCGGCAACGAGGCCTCCTACAACAAGCACAACTGGAAGGCCAAGTGGTGGACCCAGAACGAGGCGCCGGCCGCCTCCGACTGGGGGCCCTGGCAGGACGAGGGGGCCTGCTGACAGCCGCGGGGCGGCGCCGTCCGCAGCCGGCGCCGCCATATTGCTGAAACGTAACCGTCCGGGAGCTACCGCGGGCACCGCCGGGGTCAGCCCCGTCGTCCCGCCCAACCTGGGACGCGCACCGTCAACCGCTTCGCCCCGTTGCTCACCGACCAGGGCGACGTGGTCTCCTGGCTCGCCGGCCGGCTCAACGCCCGTCCCGCCACCTCCAGCTGCGCCGGCCTGCCGCTCCTGCCCTGACCGTCCCGCGGCGCAGGTCCCGCTACAGGGGGACGGCGCCGTCCGCCGCGTACGCCTGCGCGACCAGGCCCCCGGCGCCCGGCTCCGGCCGCAGCAGATGGGCGACGATCGCGGTCGTGGCGCGGTGCCAGTCGGCGCTGCGACGGAGCATCGCGTGGTCGCCGCCCCTGACCACCACCATGCCGGCCTGGGCTCCTGCCTCCCGGGCCCGGCGTACGTAGTCGGCGGATTCGACGCGAGAGGTCACATGGTCGCGGTCACCGTGCAGGACCACCAGCCGTACGTCACCGAGATGGCCGGCGGAGTCCACGGGCGGACACCAGGGCGCCAGCGCCAGCACGCCGCGTACGAGTGGGTGGGACGCGGCTCGCAGGGCCGCCCTGGCTCCCATCGAGTGCCCGACGAGAACCGTGGGGACCGCTCCCGCCAACCGCCGCAGTTCGTCGAGCGCCCGCACGGCGTCGTCAGCGGGGTCACCGGTGTTCCAGCCCCGGTGCCGGTAACGGACCTGCCCGAGCAGGGTGTCCGGGGGTGAGTCCGCGGCGGCGGCCCTCAGTACCGGGCGCATGCGGAGCGCGGCGAGTTGCCAGGGACGCGCCGTCCGGCGGCTCAGCTCAAGGCCGCCGTGCAGCGTCATGATCGCCGCGGCCGCCGCTGCGGGCGGCGCGTGGCGCACGATCAGCGCAGACTCGTTCCGCTGCACTACTCCACTGTTCCTCACGCGTACGGCCCCTCTCCACTCCGGACGCCTCATCCTCCCCCGAAGATGCGGGGCGGCGCCGCGGGGGGCGCACTCAGTAGATCAGTGAGCCCTGGACGCGCCGCCACACAGGTGAGGAAGATGCGCAATGCCGGGGGTCTCCTGACCGGGACGCCCTGTACCTCAGCTTCACCAACTCGTCGGGAAAGCAGGTCGGCTCCTGTGCTGCTACGTCTGCCCGCATCCGTGTCCGAAGCGCAGGAGTGCGTCGCCGAAGGAGCCGTACCCGTCGGCGGGGCGACGCTGATCTGGGCCGGCTGGCAGCGCGACGGATTCCCCGAGCAGGCCGTGTCGCTGCGCAACGTGCCGGAGGCCAATGTCATCGCGCGCGGGGCGCTCGGCGCCGCCGTGGTGCTGAGCAGGATCGACGAGCGCGTGCCCGAGGTGCTGCACCGGGCGGCCGCCGGGGTCGGAACGGGAGCCGTGCGCCGCACAGCGACGGTCGGCGGCAACCTGGTCGGCAGCACGCTGCGCTGTCTGCTGCCGGCCGCGCTGGTGCTGGACGCCCGCGGGACCGTGCTCGACCGGGACCGGGTCTTCGAGACCGATCTGGCCGAGGTGGTGGCAAAGCATCACCTCCTGCTCGGCCTCCACTGGCGTGAACCGCTCGTCAGCAGCTATCGCAAGCTGTCCGGCGAGGCGGGCGGCACGCCGCCGCTCGTCGTCGCCGCCGCGGTGCACGCCCACGACGACAAACTCGACCGCCTCCACGTCGCCGTCCGGGACGGTTACGACGTACTCACGGACGACGTCCCCTGCCATGCCGGCGCCGACCAGGCGATCAGCGCTCTGGGCGACACGTCGCTCGGCACACTCCATCCCGCGGCGTGGGACACGGTACGTCAGCACGTCATCCAGCTCCTGGCCCGCCCGGTCGGTCGGTGAGGCCCGTCACGTCCCGCACCTCGGTCGCCTCCGGCGGGTGACCCGCCGTCAACTCTCCATGCTCGTAGAGGAGTTGAAGGAGTTGTCTCACTCCGCCGTCTTGCGGGCCAGCGCGTTGTTGTCTATCGAGTTGTGCACGCTGAAGCTCACGGCGTCCGAGCGGTAGCGGTCGTCGGACCACTCGACGGGGCGTCCCTCGCGGGTGGTCGTGACGCGCCGGACGCGCAACAGCGGGCTGGTGCGGCGGATGCCGAGAAGGCCGGCGTCCTGCGCGCCGGCGGCGACCGCGTCGATGACGTGCTCGCCGTAGGCGAAGACGAGCCCCGTGTCCTCGAAGAGCTGCTGGGTGACGGACGCGGCGTCCGGGTCGATCGCCTCGACGGCCGGGGAGATCCAGTCGGCGTAGACCGTGCGCTCGACCAGGACCGGCTCACCGTCCAGGCCGCGCACCCGCAGGACGTGCAACACCGGTGCCCCCTCGCGTAGTTGGAGGCTGGCGGCGTCCTGTGCGGTGGCCGGCAGATACTCCTGCGCCACCACGCGCCCCGTCGCCTGCCGGCCCATCGCGCGGGCCCACTGGGCGAAGCTGCGCAGCTCGGCGAAGCTCTGGCTGCGGCGACTCGCGAGAACGACGCGGCGGGCACCCTGCCGGGAGCCGATGAGGCCCTCGGCCGTCAGGGCTGCGACGGCCTGGCGGACGGTGCCGCGCGAGACGCCGTAGTGCGCGGCGAGTTCGGTCTCGGCGGGCAGCCTGCTGCCGACCGCGTACTCCTCGCGGTCGATCGCCCGCCGCAGTTCGTCGGCGATCTCCTCGTGTCGCGTCGACACCCCGTTCCCCTCCGAGTCGGTAACTGTGCACAGCGTGACCAGCGTAGTCGAGGCCCCGCGGTGATCGCGCTTACCCGCGATTGTGCAGGGAGTCGAGGGTCTGCATTTCTCCGGTGTTTACGAAAGCGTCACCACAGGCAGTCCTACTGTGGCTAACTTGTTCAGACAAGTTCTCAGTCTTGTGCGTCCCCTGCACCCCTTTCTGGAGTCACCGTGTCCCAGCCGAGAACAGTCGCCTTGACCGGCTCCCTCGCCGTCGTCGCCGCACTCGCCCTGAGCGCCTGCGGCGCCGCTCCCGACAACGCGTCGACGACCGCCGACGGCAAGAACGCCGCCACCGCCACCTCCGCCGCCGGCTTCGGTGGACTCGACGCCCTGGTGAAGGCGGCCAAGAAGGAGGGCACGCTGCACGCCATCACGCTGCCCCGTGACTGGGCCAACTACGGCGCCCTCATCGACGGCTTCACCAAGAAGTACGGCATCAAGATCACGGTCGAGAACCCCGACGGCTCCAGCCAGGACGAGATCAACGCCGTCACCTCGCGCAAGGGCCAGGACCGCGCCCCCGACGTCCTCGACCTCGGCAGCTCCTTCGCGCTCAGCGCCGCCCAGCAGGGACTCCTCGCGCCCTACAAGGTGGCCTCCTACGCCGGCATCCCGACCGGGCAGAAGGACCCGCAGGCGCGCTGGTACAACGACTACGGCGGCTACGTCTCCATCGGCTGCGACGCCAAGCGGATCAAGACCTGCCCGACCACGTTCGCCGATCTACTCAAGCCGCAGTACAAGGGCCAGGTCGCGCTCAACGGCAACCCCACCAAGTCGGGTTCGGCCTTCGGCGGTGTGTACGCGGCCGCGCTCGCGAACGGCGGCTCCTTCGACGACATCCAGCCCGGCCTGGACTTCTTCGCGAAGCTGAAGAAGAACGGCAACTACACGCCCGTCGAGTCGACTCCGGCCACCGTCGAGAAGGGCGAGACGCCGATCAGCATCGACTGGGACTACCTGAACGCCGGTTACGCCGACGAGTTCAAGTCCAAGGGCGTCGACTGGAAGGTGTCGGTGCCGAGCGACGGCCAGTACGCGCAGTACTACTCCCAGGCCATCAACAAGGACGCCCCGCACCCGGCGGCCGCCCGCCTGTGGCAGGAGTACCTCTACAGCACCGAGGGCCAGAACCTGTGGCTCAAGGGGTACGCACGTCCGGCGCTGATGACGGCCATGGAGAAGGCCGGCACCCTGGACAAGAGGGCCGCGGCCAAGCTCCCGAAGGTCTCCGGGACGCCGTCCTTCCCGACCGAGGCCCAGCAGGACAAGGCCAAGACGGTCATCGCCGAAGGCTGGGGCAAGGCGGTCTCCGGATGACGGACGCTCTCACGCGGGCCGGCACGGCGACCGCCGCTCCTTCGAAGCGGCGGCGCCGCGCGCCCGGCTGGCTGGCCGTGGCCCCACTGCTCGTCGTCACCGCGATCGCCTTCGGCATCCCGGCCCTCGCCATGCTCAACGGCGCGTTCACGGTCAAGGACCAGGCCACGGGCGCCACTTCGTACTCCATCTCCAACCTGACCGGCTCCCTGCAGGGCGCCTACCTGACGGCCCTGCTCGGCAGTGTCAAGCTGTCCGCCCTCTCCGCCGCCATCTCGGCGGTGCTCGGCCTGTTCCTGGCACAGGCCGTGGTGACCTCACGGTCCCGGGCGCTGCGCGAGGCGGTGCTGACCGCCTCCGGGGTGCTGGCCAACTTCGGTGGCGTGCCGCTCGCGTTCGCCTTCGTCGCCACCCTCGGCAACTCCGGCGTGCTCACCCAGCGCCTCGCTCTCAAGGACACCGGCTGGAACCTCTACAGTTTCTCCGGCCTGACCCTGGTCTATCTGTACTTCCTCATCCCGTTGATGGTGCTCACCATCACCCCGGCCCTTGAGGGTCTGCGCACCCAGTGGCGGGAGGCCGCCCAGAACAACGGCGCCACCCACGCGCAGTACTGGCGGCACGTGGCCCTGCCGGTCCTCGGGCCCTCCCTGCTCGGTGGCTTCGTCCTGCTGTTCGGCAGCGCCTTCGCCGCCTACGCCACCGCCGCCGCCATGGTCGGCAGCTCCGTGCCGCTGGTGACGCTCCAGATCGCCGACGCCCTCTCGGGCAACGTCCTGGTCGGGCAGGAGAACGTGGCGCTGGCCCTCAGCCTCGACATGGTGCTGGTCGCCGGCCTGGTCATGGCGGTGTACCTGCCCCTGCAACGACGGAGCGTCCGATGGCTCGCCTGAACCTGTGGCGGTGGGCCGTGCTCGGCCTCGCCGCGCTGTACTTCCTCGTCCCGCTGGGCGCGTCCGTGGTCTTCTCGGTCGACGTGAACGACGAGGTCACCTTCGACGCGTACAGCCGGATCGTCGCCACCGGCGGATTCGTCTCCAGTCTCGTGCTGGCCCTCGAACTGGCCGCCGCCACCATCGCCCTGGTGCTGCTGCTCCTGGTCCCCGCGACGGTGGCACTGCGGCTGGGCGCGCCCCGGCTGCGGCCGGTCGTCGAGGTCGTCTGCTCACTGCCGCTGGTCGTGCCCCCCATCGCGTTCGTCGCCGGGATCAGCACGGTCCTGAAGTGGGGGCCGGACTACCTGTCGCGCACTCCCCTGTTCCAGACGATCGTGGCGATCCAGAACCCGGACTTCCCCTTCGTCCTCGTCCTCGCCTACGTCGTGATGGCCCTGCCGTTCGCCTACCGGGCGCTGGACGCGGGGCTGCGCGCGGTCGACGTACCCACCCTGGTCGAGGCCGCCCGCAGCTGCGGTGCGAGCCCGGCCCAGGCACTGCTGCGGGCGGTACTGCCGAACCTGCGCGGGGCCCTGCTCAACGCCTCGTTCCTCACCCTCGCCCTGGTGCTCGGCGAGTACACCGTCGCCCATCTGCTGGGCTACCAGCCCTTCGCCGTGTGGATCGTGGACATCTCCGGCTCCCAGGCGCAGATGTCCGTGGCCGTCTCCGTGCTCAGCCTCCTCGTGACCTGGGTGCTGCTGCTCGCCCTCGCCGCCCTGAGCGGCCGGCGAGCCCCCTCCCGTTCCGTGTCCCAAGGGATGACAACACCATGACTCTCACCGCCCCCGAGAACGAGAAGACCGTCCGGGACGGTGCCGCCACCGTCGAATTCCGTGCTCTGCACCGCCGGTTCGGGGCGACCGTCGCGCTCGACGGCCTCGACCTGACGGTGCGGCCGGGTGAGCTGCTCGCTCTGCTCGGCCCCTCCGGCTGTGGCAAGACGACCGCGCTGCGCATGCTCGCGGGGTTCGAGCAGCCCGACTCCGGCGCGGTCCTGGTGGACGGGCAGGACGTCACCGGCGTTCCGGCCCACCGGCGCGACGCCGGGATGGTCTTCCAGTCGTACAGCCTCTTCCCGCACCTGAACGCACTGGACAACGTGGCCTTCGGACTGCAGATGCGGAAGGTGCCCACGGCCGAACGGCGCTCCCGCGCGGCCGAGTTGCTGGAGCTGGTCGGGCTCGCCGACAAGGGCGAGCGGTTTCCGCACCAGCTCTCCGGCGGCCAGCAGCAGCGCGTCGCGCTCGCCCGGGCGCTCGCCCTGCGCCCGCGGGTCCTGCTGCTCGACGAACCGCTGTCGGCGCTGGACGCCAAGGTGCGCACCACCCTGCGCGAGGAGATCCGCCGCCTTCAGCAGGAACTCGGCATCACCACCCTGTTCGTCACGCACGACCAGGAAGAAGCCCTGTCGACGGCGGACCGGGTCGCCGTGATGCGGGCCGGCCGGGTCGAGCAGTGCTCCACGCCCACCGAGCTGTACTCCCGCCCGGCGACCGCCTTCGTCGCCGAGTTCGTCGGGACCACGAGCCGGATTCCCGGGGTCATGGCCGCGCCGGACACCGTCGAGGTGCTGGGGCGCCGCATCCAGGCGACGGGCGAGGACGTCACCGCGGGCGCGGACGTCGACGTGCTGCTGCGTCCCGAGGACGTGGACGTCACCCCCGACCCGGACGCCGCGGGACGGGTGGTCGCCACCGCCTTCCTGGGCGCGACCACCCGCCTCACGGTCCGGCTGCCGGACGCCTGCGAGGTCAAGTCCGACGTGCCCACGCGCCGCGCCGGGGAGTTCCCCGTCGGCACAGCGGTGGCCGTCGGCCTGCCGGACATGCCGGTCCTGGTGGTGGACCGCGCTGTGCGGTGACCCTGTGTGAAGAGCCGCAGTGTCGGCTGGAAACGATCTCTCTGCGGCGTTGCGTGTGATTTCCGGACATCAGGAAGTAGAAAGAGAAGGTTTCCGTGGAAAGCCTTGCGGCCGGCATTTCCGACGGCTCGTTGGCAGCCGTTCTGTTCGATATGGACGGTACGCTCGTCGACACCGAGCGGTTGTGGTGGGCTGCGGTGGCACACGTCGCAGGGCGTGCGCTGACCGAGGCGGACCGGCCGGACGTGCTCGGCCGGCCGGTCGAGTACACCGCGGCCTGGCTGGGCGCGGCCACCGGACGGCCCGTCGCCGAGGTCGCCGTCGCGTTGCACCGCGAGTTCGCCGACCGGATCCACGCCGGCGTCGTCCCCCGCCCCGGGGCGCTGGGCCTGCTCGACGCGCTGGCCGCGGAGGACGTGCCCACCGCCCTGGTCACCGCCTCGCCCCGGGCCGTCGCCGACACCGTGCTGATGTCGCTCGGCGCCCACCGCTTCGCGGTCTCCGTGACCGCCGACGACACCGTCAGCACCAAGCCCGCCCCCGACCCCTACCTCGCCGCGTGCCGCGCCCTCGACGTCGATCCGGCCCGCTGCGTGGCGGTGGAGGACACGTCCACCGGGGTCAGCTCCGCCGAGGCCGCCGGGTGCGCGGTGCTGGCGGTGCCGTCACTGGCCCCGATCGACGCGGCACCCGGACGGACCGTGGTGGCCAGCCTGGAGGACGTGACCCCGAGCCGGCTGCGGGGCCTCGTCGGCCCCCGGCTGCGCGTCATGAGCTGGAACCTCTGGCACGGCGGCACGAAGGTCGAGGACCACCGCGCCAAACAGCTGAAGGTGATCCTGGACAGCGAGGCCGACGTCGTGGGCCTGCAGGAGACGGCCGGCACGGCGGCCCGGGAACTCGCCGAGGCGCTGGGCTGGCACCACCACCAGGCCGGCGAGAACCTCGGCATCATCAGCCGCCACCCCGTCACGGCCCGCCTCGGGGACCCCGACGTCGGCTTCTACGGAGCGGCCGGCGCCCGCATCCGCATCGGCCGCTCATACGAGGTGGACGTGTGGACGGCCCATCTCCACTACACGCCGTACGGACCCTACGAGGCGGCCTTCGACGGGCTCGGACCGGCCGAGCTGATCGCCCACGAAGGCGTACGGCTGGCCCAGATGCGCGAGACCCTGGGGTGGATCGCCGAGTCGGCCGACGCCGCGACGCCCGTGATCCTCACCGGGGACTTCAACTGCCCCTCCCACCTCGACCGGCCCGACGTGGACTGGCCCGTGACGAGGGCCGCCGAGACCGCAGGTCTGCGTGACTCCTACCGCGAGGCGCATCGCGACCCGGTGCGCGAACCGGGCCACACCTGGTCGCCGATCCACCTCCGGCACGAGAACGACGTGACGCGCCCGGAGCCGCAGGACCGCATCGACTACGTCCTGCACAACGGCCGCGGCCTGGAGGTCGTCGACTCCCGCACCGTCGTCACCGGCGTCCCGCGCGCCTGGCCGGACATCGCCCACAACGACTGGCCGTCGGACCACGCGGCGGTCCTCACCACGTTCGCGTTGACCCACCGCTGACGACCCACCGCTGACGACCCGCCGCCGAAGAGCCGTCGCGTTGCTCCGTCCGAGTGGTGGATCCCCCCGCTCGGTCGTAGCGTCGAAGAAGCGGTCGTAGCGTCGTACGGTCGGTGGGCGACGGCAGCGGGGAGCTGACATGCGCAGGCACACATGGAGTACGGCGGTCACGCTCTGTTTCGCCGCCGCGCTGGCGGCAGCGGCGAGCGCGCCGTCCCAGGCCCGGCCGACGGCGCCGGCGGCCTCGCACACCGTGCGGCAGCAGGCCCGGGTCCCCGTGCTCGTCGACTGCTTCTGGCACGCGGACGTGCGCCCCGCCCGCTTCGTGCTGGCCTGCGGTGACGGCAACAGCCGCCTGGCCTCGCTGCATTGGTCGCAGTGGGGCCGGACCGCGGCGAGGGCGCAGGGCGTCAACATCGTCAACGACTGCAAGCCCTACTGCGCGGCGGGCAGGTTCCACGCCTACCGCGTCCACGTACGGCTGGATCACCCGAAGCCCTGGAAGAAGCACCCCCGGCTGCAGCACTACACCCGGATGACCCTCGTGTACCAGGGCGCCAGGCCGGACTCGTTCCCGCGGACGGTCACCTATCCGCTGTGGAACTGAACTCGCCGTCGAACGGCCCGTTCAGCTGGACGCTCACGCCCCGGAGTCGATGCCGGTGATCACGGCCGGCCCGAGCGGCGCCGTACCGGGATCCAGGCCTGCGGCCTCCAGCGCCGACTGCGCGAGTTGCCGGGCGTCGTGCTCGGCACGGGGGCCGCTGTCGGCCTCGATGGTGAGGCGGATGGTGAAGGTGTTGTCCTCGTTCACGTTGAGGACGTCGAGGTCCTCGGCGTTCCCCATCTGTGTGCGGTGCGGATCGGCCGGGTGCAGGGCGCGCGTCAGCTCCGCTCGCGTTTCCGCTCCGGCGTCCGTGGTGAAGGTGCCGGGCACCGTGATCACGAATGTCGTCATGACAGTCCTTCCGTCGCCATCCACATCGTCCAGTACCCCGCATCGCGGCGTTGCCCACGCGATGCCCCCTCTCGGGTGACGTCATGGCCGGTCATCGGCCTCCACGGGCGACCGGCTAGGCGGGGTCTCCCCCGCGGTGAGGTGTTCCAGGACCTCGACGAGTTCCTGGCAGGCCTGCTCCACCGAGCGTCTGGTGTTGAGCTGCTCGATGATCACGGCTGACAGGAGCAGCGCGGTCAGCGCCATCGCGCCGTTGAAGGCCTGGAGCTTGATCATCACTTGGATACGGGTCATTCCCGCGAACGGTCCGACCTGGTCGGTCGCCGCGATCGTCGCCATGACGGAGGCGAAGAGGGCGCACAGCATGCTGCCCGCGAGCCGGAAGCGCAGAGCCGCCCAGATCAGGAGCGGGTAGACGAGGAACAGTAGGCTCACGGCGGTGTGGGTGGCGAAGGGGACGAGGACACAGGCCACCAGACTCAGGCCCACGGCCTCCTTCCAGCGGGGTGTGAGCGGCTGACGGCGCGCCCCGTACAGCACCAGCAGGACCGGGGTGACGATCAGGACGCCCATCGCGTCACCGGCCCACCAGGCCGACCAGACCAGCCAGAAGCTCTGCGTGGCGAGTTTGCCGGTGAAGACCAGGAGGCCGGCGCCGGCGGTCGCGCTGACGAGGGTGGCGGTGAGGGCTCCCAGGAACACCAGGGCGACGCCGTCCCGCAACCGGGCGAGGTCGGCGCGGAAGCCCACCTTGCACAGCAGGTAGTACGCGCACACGGGGGCGGCGGTGTTACCGAAGAGGGTGCCGATGACGGCGGGCTGGAGTGAGGTGATGGACATGACGACGAGGAGTGCGCCGAGGGCGATGCCCGGCCAGGCGCGCAGACCGAACAGAAGCAGACAGGCGACCGCGACGCCCATGGGCGGCCAGATGGGTGTGACCACCGCGTCCTCGACGACGAGCCGGCGCAGAAGCCCCAGCCGACCGGCGGCGTAGTAGCAGGCAGCGACGGCCAGCGCCTGGAGGGCGAAGACGGCCGGCCGCCGCAGGTCCTGGATAGCCACCACAGCTGCCATCAGACACCGATGTCAGCCCGTCGGCGAGGCGGGAGAAGGGCGGCCCGGCGCTACGGCCGGCGGTCGGGGCCGTCGTGTCCGACGACCAGTACGGCCGCGTCGTCCTCGTGGCCGACGCGCTCGGCCACCTTCATCACACCGGCGGCGAGCGCGTCGGCCTCCATGCCGGCGACCGCGGCGATACCCGCGAGCCGCACCACCTGTTCGAGGCCCTCGTCGACATGCAGCGACGGCCCTTCCACCACACCGTCCGTGAGCAGGACGAACACGCCGCCCGTGGTCAGGCGGTAGCGGGAGACCGGGTACCGCAGTCCTTCCTCGATACCGAGGGGCGGCCCGCCCTCGTCCTCGGCGATGCCGGACTTTCCGTCAGCGGTGGCCCAGATGTGGGGGATGTGTCCGGCCCGGGCGCTCTCCAGTACTCCGGTGGACGGGTCGAGCCGCATGAAGGTGCAGGTGGCGAAGAGGTCGGTGCCGAGGGAGAGGAGGAGGTCGTTGGTCCGGGAGAGCAGCTCGCCGGGATCGCCGGTGACGGCGGCGAGTGCGCGCAGGCCGACCCTCACCTGGCCCATGAAGGCGGCCGCTTCGATGTTGTGGCCCTGGACGTCGCCGATGGACAGGCCGATGCGGCCGTCGGGCATGGTGAAGGCGTCGTACCAGTCGCCGCCCACGTTGAGGCCGTGGAAGGCGGGTGCGTAGCGGACGGCCAGGTGGAGGCCGGGCGCGGTGGGCAGGTCCCGGGGCAGCATGCCGCGCTGCAGGGCGACGGCCAGCTCGACCCGGGAACGCTGCAGCTCCGCCAGCTCGCGTGCCTGGGCGGTCAGCGACCCGAGTCTGGCGAGCAGCTCGTCGCCGTCGTCTGTCGGGCGCTCGAGGGACATGATCACTCCGGCGGGGCCGTGGGCCGTGGCCCCTTCGGGGCAAAACGCCAGATTACGCATTTCAGATGATGAAAGCGACATGGCGAGTGGGGGACCGTTTCGAGGCTGCGCCGGTCCGCCTCGTCACGGCCCGTCACCGACCTGCGGCCAGCCTGTCGCCCTCCGCCTCATCCGCCCCGTCATCCGCCAAGGGCCGCCATCACCACGTCCTTCGCCTCGTCCTGCACCTGGCGCAGGTGGTCGGGGCCACGGAACGACTCGGCGTAGATCTTGTACACGTCCTCGGTGCCGGAGGGGCGGGCCGCGAACCAGGCGTTCTCGGTGCTCACCTTGATGCCGCCGATGGCCGCGCCGTTGCCGGGGGCTTCGGTGAGCACACCGGTGACCGCCTCTCCGGCCAGGGTGTCGGCGGTGACCTGCGCGGGCGACAGCTTGGCGAGCAGTGCCTTCTCCTCGCGCGTCGCGGGGGCGTCGATGCGGGCGTAGGCCGGCTCGCCGAAGCGGGCGGTCAGAGCGGCGTAGTGCTCCGACGGGGTCTTCCCGGTGACCGCGATGATCTCGGAGGCGAGCAGCGCCAGGATGATGCCGTCCTTGTCGGTGGTCCACACCGAGCCGTCACGCCGCAGGAAGGACGCCCCGGCCGACTCCTCACCTCCGAAGCCGATCGAGCCGCCCACCAGGCCGTCCACGAACCACTTGAATCCCACCGGTACCTCGACCAGCCGCCGCCCCAGATCTGCGGCGACCCGGTCGATCATCCCGGACGACACCAGGGTCTTGCCGATGCCCGCGTCGGCGGGCCATTCCTTGCGGTGGGCGTACAGGTAGGAGATGGCCGTGGCCAGGTAGTGGTTGGGGTTCATGAGCCCCCCGTCCGGCGTGACGATGCCGTGCCGGTCGGCGTCGGCGTCGTTGCCCGTGGCGACCTGGAAGCGGTCGCGCTGTTCGATGAGCGAGGCCATCGCGTACGGCGACGAGCAGTCCATACGGATCTTGCCGTCCCAGTCGAGCGTCATGAAGCGCCAGGTGGGGTCCGCCAGAGGGTTGACCACGGTCAGGTCGAGCCGGTGCTGTTCGGCGATACGGCCCCAGTAGCCGACCGACGCGCCGCCGAGCGGGTCGGCGCCGATGCGCACTCCGGCGGCGCGGACCGCGTCCAGGTCGAGCACGTGCGGCAGCTGGGCGACGTAGGCCCCGAGGAAGTCGTGACGGCGGGTGGTCTCGGCGGCGAGGGCCCGGGCGTACGGGATACGCCGTACGTCCTTGAGACCGGCCGTGATGATGTCGTTGGCCCGGTCCTGGATCCAGGAGGTCGCCTCGGAGCCCGCCGGTCCGCCGCTCGGCGGGTTGTACTTGAAGCCTCCGTCGGCGGGCGGGTTGTGCGAGGGGGTGACCACCACGCCGTCGGCGAGCCCGGAGGTGCGGCCGCGGTTGTGCGTGAGGATGGCGAGTGAGACCGCGGGGGTGGGTGTGTAGCCGTCCGCGCTGTCGATGAGCACGGTGACGTCGTTGGCCGCGAACACCTCAAGGGCGGTGACCCGTGCGGGCTCGGAGAGGGCGTGGGTGTCGGCGCCGAGGAAGAGCGGACCGTCGGTGCCCTGGTCGGCGCGGTACTCGCAGATCGCCTGGCTGGTCGCGGCGATGTGGTCCTCGTTGAACGCGGTCGTCAGGGACGATCCGCGATGTCCTGACGTGCCGAACGCCACCCGCTGCCCCGGGTCGGCCGGGTCCGGGTGCAGCGCGTAGTACGCCGTGACCAGCCGGGCGACGTCGACGAGGTCCTCGGGGCCGGCCTGCTGACCCGCTCGCTCGTGCTGCATGTGCCCGCTCCTCCACATCGGTTGACCAAAACGCCTGTCGCTCCATCTTCCCTCGTCATGGCGGTGGCATGCGAGGCCGCGTCAGGGGACGGAGCGGTTCAGCAGCGCGCAGACGAAGTTCTCCTCGACCCAGCGCAAGCGGCTCAACAGGTCCGGCTTCATTTCCCGGTTGATCTGGGTGTTGACGGAGAACGTCAGGGACCGGCGGCCGTCGGGGGTGGCGGCGATCAGCTGGGTGTAGCCGGGGTAGTTGCCGGTGTGCCCGAGCACCACGCCGCACCGGGTCGTGTAACGGAAGAGGGCGAGGCCCGCCATGTTGGCACCGGGGCCCGCGGGTTCGGACGCGCCCTCGATCCAGCGCCGTTGCTCGCGGACGACGTTTCTGCCGTAGAGCGCGCCGCCCGCGTAGCCGCTGATGAAGCGGGTCATGTCGGCGGGTGTGGAGATGATGCCGCCCGACGCCCAGGAACCGGAGGCGCTGAGGACCTCGCTGACATCCTCCGGGGGCTCGGGCGGGGCCACGTCATAGCCGTGCAGAGAGGGCGCGGGGATCCGCCAGTCCTGGGCAAGGCTGGTGTTGTGCAGCGTCAACGGCCGGTGGACCAGCGTGCGCGGCAGTTGCTCGTACGGGGTGCCGGTCGCCGCCTCCGCCATCAGGGCGACGGCGATGTTGTCGGAGTTGGAGTAGCGGTACTCGGTGCCCGGGGTGAAGTTGAGGGGCAGGTCGGCGACGAAGTCGAGCAGGTGGCGGGAGTCGAAGTGATGGTGCGGGTCGGCCGCGAGGATGCTCAGGAACTCGGCGGACTCCGTGAAGTCCGGCAGGCCGCTGGTGTGGTTGAGCAGTTGTCTCAGCGTGACCTGGTGCCAGGCGCTGGGCAGTTGTGGCAGCCGCTCGCCCAGGGGCTCGTCCAGGCGCAGGGCATGCCGGTCGACCAGGCTCAGCGCCACGGCTCCGCTGAAGGCCTTCGCCGTGCTGGCGATGCGCATGTGGTCGTCGGGGCTCGGGCGGCGGCCCGTGGCAAGGTCGGCGACGCCTGCCCGTACGACGTCGGTCCTGCCGTCCCGCCGTAGCACGGCGATCGCGCCGGGCGGTCCGCCCGGGGCGTGTACGAGCTGCTCCAGCTGGTCGCGCAGGTCTGCGTCGCGCGGTGCGGGAGCGGCGGCGGTACTCGCGGGCGCCTGGCCGAGCGCGGTCACGCAGAGTGCGACGACGCAGGCCGCGCGCAGCCGGGAACGGAGCGGGGAGGAGCGGGCCGAGGCGGAGCGAAGGGGCATCGGGTCTCCCGTGGCAGGCCGATCGTGCAGGCCAACCCTTGCCCGGTGCGCTGGGTGAAGCTCTTCCTGCTGCTGCATCCGGTCCAACGGCACAACCGCCGGCCGGCATCCCGCTGCCACGGGAGGCGGATGGGGCCGCCCGCCGTCTGTGGCGCGGCCGAACGGCCCGGGCTGGGAGGCTGCCCGGGCCGTGTGTCGTCGGGTCCCGGCGTCAGCCGAACATGCCCGGCTGGTAGTCGCCGGCGGGCTGCTGAACGATCACGTTGAAGCGGTTGTACATGTTGATCAGGGCAATGGTGGTCACGAGGGCGGCGAGCTGCTCCTCGTCGTAGTGCTTGGCGGCGTTCGCCCAGGCCTCGTCCGTGACGCCGCCCGCCGCGTCGGCGATGCGGGTGCCCTGCTCCGCCAGTTCCAGGGCGGCGCGCTCGGCCTCGGTGAACACCTTCGCTTCGCGCCAGACCGCGACCAGGTGCAGGCGCTGCGGGTCCTCCCCTGCGGCCAGAGCGTCCTTGGTGTGCATGTCGGTGCACATGCCGCAGCCGTTGATCTGGCTGGCACGGAGTTTCACGAGCTCCTGCGTGGCGTGCGGCAGCGTCGAATCCGAGACGGCCCTGCCCGCCGAGTTGATGTGCCGGAAGACCTTGGTCGCGACCGCGTTCTCGAAGAGGTTCAGGCGAGCTTCCATGGTGTGCTCCAGTGTCGTCGTCGTTGCCTACACCTCTGTGACGGCCCGGCTCGGCCGGATGTGACACACACGAATGTGACCTGCGTCTCGCTGGGCCCCTGCCTCGTGCGGCCTCGTCCACGGCGACGGCGTGACTCTGGAAGATGCCCCGGTGCACCGGGGCAACGAGGCCTCCGGATCAGTCAGTCCAGCAGTCCGGCGGCGAGGGTCGCGCCCAGCTCCCAGCATGCCTCGATGTCGGAGCGGGCCGGCTCCCCGGTCACCGTGACGGGCTTGGCGGCGGCCCGCCAGCCAAGCCCCGTGGTGATCGTCTCGATCCCCCGCACCGCGCCCGTGACCTCGCTGCCGCCGTGCACGTAGTAGCCGAACGGGCGGCCCTGCGTGGTGTCCAGGCACGGGTAGTAGATCTGGTCGAAGAAATGCTTGAGGGCTCCGGACATGTAGCCGATATTGGCCGGGGTGCCGAGCAGATACGCGTCGGCGGCCAGGACGTCCGACGCCGTGGCCGCCAGTGCCGCCCGCCGCACGACCTCGACACCCTCGATCCCGGGCGCGCTCGCGCCGGAGACGACGGCCTCCAGCAGGGCCCGGCAGTTGGGCGAGGGCGTGTGATGCACGATCAGCAGAGTGGGCACACCCGCACCCTACTCAGACCCGACGCCGAGCCTATTGAGAGAAGACGCCGCTGAATCCGATGAAAGGGAGTTGTTGGACTTCAGAATCGTGCGCGAGCAGAGTGTGCCGCATGAACCACCTCGCAGATCCCGAGCGCTACAACGGAACCATGCGCTACCGGCGCACCGGACGTTCGGGCCTCGACCTCCCCCTCCTCTCCCTGGGCTACTGGCACAACTTCGGGGACGACCGGCCCTTCGAGACCCAGCGCGAGATCGCCCTGCGCGCGTTCGACCTCGGGATCACCCATCACGACCTGGCCAACAACTACGGTCCGCCGTACGGCTCCGCGGAGATCAACTTCGGGCGGCTGATGAAGCAGGACCTCGCGCCGTACCGCGACGAGCTGGTGATCTCCACGAAGGCCGGCTGGGACATGTGGCCCGGCCCGTACGGTCAGGGCGGCGGATCCCGCAAGTACGTGCTCGCCTCGCTCGACCAGTCGTTGCGGCGTACGGGCCTGGAGTACGTCGACATCTTCTACTCCCACCGTCTCGACGCCGGCACCCCGCTGGAGGAGACGATGGGCGCGCTCGACACGGCGGTGCGCCAGGGCAAGGCCCTCTATGTCGGCATCTCCTCGTACGACGCCGAGCGCACCCGTGAGGCCGCCGCGATCCTGCGCGACCTGGGCACCCCGCTGCTCATCCACCAGCCCTCGTACAGCATGCTCAACCGCTGGATCGAGACCGACGGTCTGCTGGACGCCGCCCAGGAGGAGGGTTTCGGGGTCATCGGCTTCACCGCGCTCGCCCAGGGGCTGCTGACCGGGCGATACCTCGACGGCGTGCCCGAGGGTTCGCGGGCCGCCGCGGGCACGTCGTTCGACACGGCGTGGCTGTCGGAGGACATGCTCGGCCGGCTGCGTGCGCTGAACGACATCGCGGCCCGGCGCGGGCAGACCCTGGCGCAGATGGCGCTCGCCTGGGCGCTGCGGGACGAGCGGGTCACGTCGCTGGTCATCGGCGCCTCGCGCACGGAGCAGTTGGAGCAGAACGTCGCCGCGCTGGACAACCTCGACTTCAGCTCCGATGAGCTGGCCGAGATCGACAAGTACATCACCGACGGGGGCGTCGACCTGTGGCGTGAGGCCCGGACCGGCAACCTCGGCTGAACCGCGCGCTCAGCACAGCACGCGCAGCGCTCCCGGCAGGACTCTGACCGTGACGGGCAGGACTGCGTCGACCTCTCCGTCTGCGCCGTAGGGCACCTCACGGTCTGCGGAGATGCTGATCTCCGTGCCGCGCAGGATGCGTACCTGCGGCCGGTGGACGTGGGCGCCCGTCCTGAGTTCGTTCATCATGGTGAAGAAGAGCCGCCGGGGTGCCTCGCTGATCATCACCACGTCCAGCAGGCCGTCGTCCACGCGGGCGGCGGGGGCGATGAGGCGTCCGGAGCCGTAGTAGCCGGAGTTGGCGGCCACCACGGTGTAGCCGGTGTGCTGGTGTGTCACGCCGTCGACGGTGACACGGTAGCGGGCCGGCCGCCAGGTGGTGACGGCGCGCAGGCCGCCGGCGTAGTAGGAGGCCGCGCCGCGCAGGAGTTTCGCGTGGTTGGCGTGACGGTTGGCGAGGGCGTCGACGCCGGCGTACACGCTGCCGAGGACGACGGTGCGGCCGTGGGTGGCCGACTCGACCTCGATGGTGTCGACCGGGCGCGGCTCGTGGTGGAGCAGCACCTTCGCCAACGCCGGCGGGTCCGTGGGGAGTTGGAGGGCCCGGGCGAAGTCGTTGCCGCGGCCGGCGGGGACCAGGCCGAGTACGGAGCCGGTGCCGCTGAGGGCGCCGCCGATTCCGCCCGCGATGCCGTCCCCGCCGACGGCGAGCACAATCCGGCCCTGCTGTCCGTCGTGCCGGGCGAGTTCCTGGGCGTGGGCGAGGCTGCGGCTGTACTCGGTCCGCAGCTCGGCGCCCGCCTCGCGCAGCAGCCTGGCCACGGCGAGCAGCGCGGCGGCTGACGTGGATCCGCCCGCGGTGGGGTTGACGACGGCGGTGAACTGTCGCATCGGTGTGCCTCCGGGGGCGGACGGGTCGGTGGTGCCGTGCAGGGGATGACGCAGTGCCGGGTCAGTCGTCGAGGGGCAGGAGGACGCCGGGGTTCAGTACTCCGGCCGGATCCAGTCGGCGCTTGACGGCACGCAGCGCGTCGACGGCCAGCGGGCCGGCTTCGCGGACGTACCAGTCGCGGTGGTCGGTGCCCACCCCGTGGTGGTGGGTGATGGTGCCGCCCGCGGCGAGGATCGCTTCGTTGGCGGCGTGCTTGGCCGGAGTCCAGTGCGCGACGGGGTCCTCGCCCTGCGCCGAGACCACGGTGAAGTACAGCGAGGCGCCGTTCTCGTAGACGTGGGAGATGTGGCACATGACCAGGGGCGGGGTACCGGCCTCGGTGAGGGTCGTGGTGAGTGCGTCGCGCACGGCCGCGTACAGCTCGGGGACGCGGGCCCAGAAGGCCGCGGTCTCCAGTGTCTCGGCGAAGGCGCCCGCGTCGAGCAGGGCGTCGCGCAGATAGGGGGCCGAGTAGCGGCCGTGGGCCCAGTGTTCGCCCGGCCCCTCGCCCAGAGGTGTGCCGCCGCACGCGCGCAGGACGGCCGCGGCGCGTTCCCGGCGGTAGGAGGTGTCCTCCTCCGTGCCTTCGTAGCCGGCGATCGCCGTGCAGCCGGCGGCAGTCGGGGCGTCGGCCGCTCCGATGGTGTCGGGCCGGGCGAGGCCGATCAGGGTCTCCGTCTCGTCGGACAGGCGCAGCACGGTCGGGCGTGGCCCGTCCTGGGCGAGCCTGCGCAGGGCCGCGGACCCTTCCTCGAAGGAGGCGAAGCGCCAGCCTTCGTAGAGCCGCGTCTGCGGGACGGGGCGGACGCGGACGGTCACAGCGGTGATGACGCCGAACGCCCCCTCGGAGCCGAGGACGAGCTGGCGCAGGTCGGGGCCGGCCGCCGAGCGCGGGGCACGGCCCGTGTCGATGGTGCCCTCGGGGGTGGCGAGGGTGAGACCGAGGACCATCTCGTCGAAGCGGCCGTAACCGGCGCTCGCCTGGCCGCTGGAGCGGGTGGCGGCGAATCCGCCGACGGTGGCCCACTCGTAGGACTGGGGGAAGTGGCCGAGAGTGAAGCCGTGTTCGGCCAGCAGCGCCTCGGCCTGCGGGGCGCGCAGGCCCGGTTGCAGGGTGGCGGTGCGGGAGAGAGGGTCGAGGGCGAGCAGACCGTCCATGCGCCGCAGGTCCAGGGCGACGAAGGTACCCCGCCCGGGGGCGAGGCCGCCGACGACGGAGGTGCCGCCGCCGAACGGGGCGAGGGCCAGGCCGTGTTCGGCACACGCGCGCAGCGCGGCGACGACCTCCTCGTGGCCGGCCGGGAGCAGCACGGCCGCCGGGGTGTCCGCGGTGTCGCCCTCCCGGATACGCAGCAGGTCCGGGGTGGACTTGCCGCGTGTGTGCCGGATCCGGGTCTCGGCGTCGGTGCGCACGTACTCGTCGCCGCCCACGGCGGCCATGAGTGCCTGGTGCGCGGCGGGCGCCAACTGCCCCTCCGGAACAGCGATGTCCTGCAGGCCGACCGGCTCGGCGCTGCGCGGCTTCACGCCGAGCAGATCGCGCAACAGCCCGATCACCGTGTCGGGCAGCGGCGCCGCCTCGGCCGGATCGCCCCAGCCACTCCACAGCATGTCCATGACTGTCGTCCTCACCGGTCGATTCGAGCGATTCCGTCTCCTGGCGGCGCCGCGGGGCGCCGAGGCGTTACACTGTGACACATGACGCCTATTCGTCACAACAGCTCGGGCAGCGATGCGGTGCTCGACGCGGTGCGGGACTGCGTCCTGGCCGTCGGGGTCCGTCGCACGACGCTCACCGACGTGGCCCGCCGCGCGGGCGTCTCCCGGATGACGCTGTACCGGCGCTGGCCCGATGTGCGCACCCTGGTCGGCGACCTGATGACCCGGGAGTGGGTCGCGGTGGCCACCCGGGCGATACCTGAGCACCGGCCGGGGGCACACGCGCGCGGCCTGCTCGTGGACGGGCTCGTGGCCGGGGTGGACTCGTTCCGCGCCCATCCCCTCTTCCGGAAGATCGTCGACGTCGATCCCGAGCTGCTCCTGCCCTATGTGCTGGACCGCCGCGGCGCGAGCCAGACCGCGCTCCTGGAGTTGCTGGCGGACGGCCTGAAGGAGGGACACGCCGACGGTTCGGTCCGGGCCGGCCACCCCGAGCGCCAGGCCCGCTCCCTGCTGCTGATCGTCCAGTCCTTCACCCTGTCCCTGCGGACCATGACCGACGAGGACGACCCGGAACTGGACTCCGCGGCCTTCCTCACGGAGCTGCGCTCCATCCTGGAGAGGACCCTCACCCCATGAGCCGAAGCCCCGCCGCCGGATCGTCCCTGTCCGCCGCCCGGCGTTCGCGCGAGCTGACCGAGACCGTCGGCGGCCCCGCCGTGGACGTCCTCGTCGTCGGGCTCGGCGCCACCGGAGCGGGGGCCGCACTGGACGCCGCCGCCCGCGGCCTGAGCGTCGTCGCCGTCGACGCACACGACCTGGCCTTCGGCACCTCCCGCTGGAGCAGCAAGCTGATCCACGGCGGGCTGCGCTACCTCGCCTCCGCCCAGTTCGACGTCGCCCACGAGAGCGCGGTCGAGCGAGGAGTGCTGATGGAGCGCACCGCACCCCACCTGGTGCGCGCGCAGCCGTTCGTCCTGCCTCTGACGCCGCTGGTGGGCCGGGGCCAGGCGGCACTGGCCCGGGCGGGGTTCCGGGCCGGCGACGCGCTGCGCGTGACGGCCCGTACGGCGCGGGCCACGCTGCCGGCGCCGCGCCGGCTCTCCGCGGTGGAGACCCGCCATCTCGCCCCGGCCCTGCGCACCGACGGCCTCCGCGGCGGCCTGCTGTCCTGGGACGGACGGCTCGTCGACGACGCCCGTCTGGTGACCGCCGTCGCGCGCACCGCGGCCGCTCACGGCGCACGGATCCTGACCCGCGTCAGGGCGCTGGAACTCACCGGCTCCGGCGCCCGCGTCCGTGACGAACTCACCGGCGAGGAGGGCGAGATCCGGGCCCGCGCGGTGATCAACGCCTCGGGCGTCTGGGCGGGCGGACTGGTCGACGGCATCCGCATACGGCCCTCGCGCGGCACGCACCTCATCCTGCGTTCGCAGGACCTCGGCCCCGTCCCGGCCGGCCTGCACATCCCCGTCCCCGGGGAGGCCAACCGCTTCGTCCTCGTCCTGCCGCAGGGCGACGGCCGTGTCTACGTCGGCCTCACCGACGAACCCGTCGAAGGCGACATCCCCGATGTACCGGAGGTGCCCGAGACGGACATCGGCTTCCTGCTCGACGTCCTCGACTCGGTCCTGAACGTGCCGGTCCGGCGCGAGGACGTCGTCGGCGCCTTCGCGGGGCTGCGCCCGCTGCTGGACACGACACCGGAGGCCGGCTCCGGCAGCACGGCCAGGACGGCCGACATCTCCCGCCGGCATGCGGTACTCACCTCGTCCGAGGGCGTGATCACGGTGGTCGGCGGCAAGCTCACCACGTACCGGCGCATGGCCGAGGACGCGGTGGACGCCGCCGTCGCGAGCCGTCACCTCACCGCGGGCCCCTCCCCCACCGCGTCGCTGCCGCTCGTCGGCGCCGCGCCCCCTCGCACCCTCGACGGGCTGCGGGCACCGCGCCACCTGGTGCGGCGCTACGGCGCCGAGGCACCGGCCGTGCTCGCGCTCGGCGAGCACGACCCCCGGCTCGGCGAGCGGGTCCTGCCGGGACACCCGGTGACCGCGGCCGAGCTGTTGTGGGCGGTGCACCACGAGGGCGCGCTCGACGAGGCCGACGTGCTCGACCGCCGCACCCGGATCGGCCTGGTGCCGGCGGACCGGGCCGCGGTGCTGGACATCGCGCGGGAGATGCTCGGCGAGGTCCTGGACCGGCAGGACTGAGGTCGGACCGAGGCCGGCGGGGCTGAGGCCCATCCGCTCAGGCGGGCGGCACCGGCTCGGCGCGCGAAATCACGAATGCCCGCTTATGCTCCATTTGCGTGACACATCATTTCGACGAGCTGGTGGAAAAACAGCGCGCAGCCGACCAGGCACACAACAGGGTCGAGGAGCTGCGCCACTCGTACGGCCCCCCGACCCAGCAGGGCGGCTGGACCGGACAGCAGACCGACACGTACGAGACCGCCTTGCGTGCCTGGCGGGATCTGGCCCGCGAGGCACAGACCTCGGTCACCGAGTACGCGAGGGAGACGGGGACGCCTCGCAACGAGGTCGAGGCCGACGTCAGCGAGACGGTGAGACGCTCCGAGCAGACGAGCGGCCGGTCCGAGCAGTAGGGGCCTCGCGCGGGCGGACCCGAAAGCGGACGGGGCGCTCGGACCGGTTGGCCGGTCCGAGCGCCCCTTCGCGTCAGCGCACGTAACGGCGCCGTGTGCGGGTGAGCAGGAACAGACCCGTGATCAGCAGGACCGTGCCGGCCACGGCGGGCCACAGGGTCGTGCCGGTTTCCGCCAGCCCGCCCTGGACCGCCTGCGGTTCGGTCTGGCCGGCGGCGGAAGCGCCCTCGTGCCCGCCCGCGGCCTGGGCCTGGGCGGAGCTGTCATCGGACGAGCCGCCCTGTTCCGGCGCGGCCGCGGCGGACCGGGAGGCCTTGGACGACGCGTAGACGCGGGGTTCCGTCGTGCTGGACAGCGTGGGCGCGTCGTCGCCCGCCGGCTGTGCGGTGTCCGGCGCGGCGGTCGTGGGCTGCGCGGTCTGGTCGCCCGATCCGTTGCCGGAGTCGCCCTTGCCCGACCCGTTGCCCGAATTCCCGTTGCCCGGATTTCCGTTGTCGTCACCGGCGGGCGGCGTGGCAGGGTCCTCGGTGGGCTGGTCGGTCGGCTTCTCGGTGGGCTTGTCAGTCGGCTGCTCAGTCGGCTGTTCGGTCGGCTGCTGGGTCGCTCCGTCGTCCGAGCCCGGGTCCTCGTTCGTGCCGGCACCGCACGCACGGCCGCCGTTGATGCAGGACACGACCTCCGTCATGAGGTTCTCATCGAACACGTTGATGAAGTCGCCGTGGTCGGTGACCGGCTTGTGCAGCTGCTCCGGGAACGAGTCCACCGCGAACAGCGGGGTCGTACGGCCACCGTCCTGCAGACTCGGCGCCTTGACGTCGTAGACGATGCGCTGGACCAGCTGCGGGATGGCCTTGAAGCCGTTCGGGCAGTTGCCGGCGGCGTCCTCGAAGGCCACGTGGGTGCGGTGGTTGGCGCTGTCGATGTTGCGGCCGTCCCAGCAGCTCTGGAACTTGAAGGTGCGGACCACGTCGCTGCCCTGCGGGCACAGCGGGTACTTGTCCTTCAGCTGGCGGTCCTCGAACCCGGTGCAGCTCCACGAGGCGTTGGCGTTGCCCGGGCCGTTCACGAACGCCTTGGCGTCGCCGGTGATGATGCGCAGCAAACGGGGCATCCCCGTGACCTGGCTGCGCTGGTTGCCGATGAACGTCAGCGTGACCTGCTTGGGCGTGACGATCTCACCGGCGTTGCCCTCTATCCCGCCGCCGGGCTTGTCGGCGTCCCGCTCCTGGCTGCCGTTCTGCAGGCGGACCACCGGCCAGTAGTACGTGGACTTGTCGCCGGGGTTCTCGCAGCTCGTGTCGGCCTTGGCCAGGTCGTCGTCACTGGCAAAGGCGTTGTTGGACTGATTGCCGACGTAGTCGTGGAAGTGGTGCGCGCCGTTGGTGACGCCAGGGGCGACGATCACGTTGTCGGAGTTGAACAGACCGCCCGCGTTCACGCCGCAGCTGGTGGTGAAGGTGCCCTTGGAGGCGAACGAATTCAGGTCCGGCGCCGGGGAGTTGGGCTGGACGGTGTTGATGTCCTGGTAGTCCGCGGCGACCGGCCCGTTGCCGGCCTGGCCACCGTTGCCACCCTGCTGGCCACCGCCGTTCTGCTGGCCGTCCCCGTTCTGCTGGCCGCCCTGCCCCTGCTGCTGGCCGTTCTGGGAACCACCCGCGTCCTGGCCGCCGTTCTGACCGCCGTCCTGGCCGCCGTTCTGGTTGTTCCAGGTCCGCATCGAGCAGTCCGCCATGGAGTCGAGCCCGTCGGGACGCCGACCGGCCTGGTCCATCACGTCGCCGATGCGGCCGAGGCTCTCGCTCCGCTTCTGCTTCAGCGGATTCATGACCGTGCCGTCGGTGTAGTCACCGTCCTGGCGCTGCTCCGGCGTCGCCGCCTGCAGCCGCTGATAGGCCTCCGCTATCTGCTGGTCCATCGACGCGAGTTCCTTGTCGACGTCCCCCCGTGCCTGGTCCGGCACCTGCGTCAACTTGCTGCCGACGTCGGGGCAGTCGATGGTGCCGGCCGCGGCACTGCGCGTCTGCGCTCCCTCCGTACCCGAACCGCCTTCCGTCGCCGAGGCGTAGACGTTGGCCGCCACCAACCCGCCTCCGCCCAGCATCAGCGCGAATGCCGCAAAGGTTGCGCGGCGTGGGCCTGTCGGGCGTCTGCGCGTGTTGCGTCCCACGAGAGTTCTCCTACGGATCACGGCGGTCGGGCATACAAATCCCTCGCCACATACGGACGGCGGCACTGGCGTGTTCAGCCGCCTCACAGATTCATAGGAACCTCTCAGAAAGCGCGTGCCCCCCCCGAACGTCCACGCGTGGCGCGGTTCGGGCCGCGCGGCACAGTGGAATCGTGGCCGAACCCGAGACGTCGGACGGGGGCGCGCGGGCGAGCACACCGGCGACGGCGGACTCGTCCGGCCCAGGAGAAGCGCGCCCCTGCAGCTGTGGTCCTACTCCGGCGGGCACAACCAGCAGTGGCAGCTCGTGCGGGAGGTGAGCGGCCGTCATCACCTCGTCGCGCGGCACAATGGCAAGTGCCTGAGCGCGGTCGCGGCGCCGGCCGACGGCGTTCAGCTCACCCAGCGGGCCTGTGCCGGATCGGCCGTACAGGGGTTCCAGTTGACCGCGCAGCCCTGAGCCGGTGCGCGAACCCCGACCGCCGCGCGGCTGCGGCCGGGGCCCTGCCCGGCCCGGGAGCACTCCAGGTCCTTCCCTCACGTGACCGGGGTCGCGCCGCACACGCCGCGAGCCCCGTACGACTCGCACGGGCGTTCCCTACGATGAACCGGTGACGAGTGACACCCCCACCCGGGCCGACGTCGACGAAGACGCCCGAACGACCGCGCAGCACGAACCCGCCCCCTGGGCGCGGCGGCTACGCCGGTTCGGACACACGGCCCGCCCACCGACCGACACCCGGGCCCGCCTGGTCCCGCCGTTCCCCCGGCCGGGCACGTGGCTCTGGGAGTCGATGGGACTCGGTCCGCGGCTCGCCCAGCGGGTCGCGGACTCCATGGGCTGGGTGGGACCGATTCTCGTGGCCGTGCTCGCGGGCACGCTCCGGTTCTGGCGGCTCGGGCAGCCACGGGCGCTCGTGTTCGACGAGACGTACTACGCCAAGGACGCCTGGGCGATGCTCAGGCTCGGCTACGAGGGCACGTGGCCGGACCGCAAGATCGCCGACCCTCAGGTCCTGGCGCACCCGCAGGTGATCTCGCTCTCGGACCCCGGCAGCTTCGTCGCGCATCCGCCCATGGGCAAGTGGGTGATCGCCCTCGGGGAGGGTCTGTTCGGCCTGGATCCGTTCGGCTGGAGGTTCATGATGGCGCTGCTGGGCACGCTGTCGGTGCTCATGCTGTGCCGCATAGGGCGCCGGCTGTTCCGTTCGACTCTGCTGGGCTGCCTGGCCGGAGCGCTGCTGACGGTCGACGGCCTGCATTTCGTGATGAGCCGCACCGCCCTGCTCGACCTCATCGTCATGTTCTTCGCGCTGGCGGCGTTCGGCTGTCTGCTCGTCGACCGTGACAGGGCCCGGGCCCGTCTCGCCGCCGCCCTGCCCACGACCAGGGACGGCTTCGCGCGTCCCGACGCCGACGCCGCCGCGGGTACGGGCACGGGCCTGCGTCCATGGCGCCTGGCAGCCGGTGCCCTCCTGGGCCTCGCGGCCGCAAGCAAGTGGAACGGCCTGTACTTCCTGGTCTTCTTCGTGGCCCTGACCGTCCTCTGGGACGTCGGCGCGCGACGGGTCGCCGGGGCCACCCATCCGTACCGGTCCGTCCTGCGCAAGGACCTCGGCTGGTCGGCGCTCTCGCTGGTGCCGGTGGCCGTGGTGACGTATCTGGCGACGTGGACCGGCTGGTTCCTGTCCGACAAGGGCTACGACCGGCACTGGGCCGAGGGCCGCGGCGGCACCTGGTCGTGGATCCCGGCGCCCCTGCGCAGCCTGTGGCACTACGAGCACGCCGTCTACCAGTTCAACATCAACCTGCACGCCTGGCACCGCTACAAGTCGAACCCGTGGAGCTGGCTGGTCCAGGGAAGGCCTGTCGCGTTCCGCTACGAGGGGCCGAAGGCCGGGCAGGACGGCTGTCACTCCGCGGCCGGCTGCTCGCAGGAGATTCTGGGGCTCGGCACTCCGCTGCTGTGGTGGTCGGCCTGCGGCGCGCTCGTCTACCTCCTGTTCCGATGGGCACTGCGCCGCGACTGGCGCGCGGGCGCCGTGCTGTGCGCGGTGGGCGCAGGCTATCTGCCGTGGTTCAACTACCAGGACCGCACGATCTTCTCGTTCTACGCCGTCGCGTTCGTGCCCTACCTGTGTCTGGCCGTGGCCATGATGGTGGGCGCCATGCTGGGGCCGCCGGGGGCGAACGAGCGACGCCGGCTGATCGGCACGGTGGGAGCGGCCACGCTGGTGCTGCTCATCGCATGGAACTTCATCTACTTCTTCCCGCTCTACACGGGCCAGACGATCCCGTACTCCGACTGGCACGCCCGGATGTGGCTGGACAGCTGGATCTGAGGCCGGGGATCGCGTGACCGGCCGTCACAGCTTCTCCAACTCCCCTGTGGTGCGCCCGAGATAGGTGACGGGGCCGGGATCCGGCACGTCGATCTCGTGGAAGCCCAGGCGGTCGTAGAACGCCCTGGCCGGGGTGTTGGCCGTGGCCATGGACAGGTGGACGGCGCCGACACCCCGGTCGTGCAGCGCTCGCAGGAAGGTCCGCATCAGCGACCGGCCGTGCCCGCGGCCCTGCCATGCGGGGAGCAGGTCGATGTGAAGATGGGCCGGATAGGGGGCGACCTCGGGGACGATCATCCGCTCGGGGTGGTGCAGCAGCGGGACCATCGCCTCGTCGGGGGTGCCCGGCGGGCCGGCGGGCTCCGGATGGCGGTCGGCGACCAGGGGCAGCCATGTCGTCCGGAAGGCCTCGACGAAACGGGGCGTGTCCGCGGTGCCGAGGATGTAGCCGACCGCCCTGCCCTGCCCGTCGTCAAGGACGAAGGCCAGCTCCGGCTCCAGACGGACGTAGGGGGCCGCGAAGATCGCCGGGAAGATTCCGGGGTCCGCGTAGACCGGCCGGCTGTCCTGGCCGTTGTGGGCGGTGCGCATGCAGATGTCGTCGAGGGCTTCGCTGTCCTCGGGGCGGTACGGGCGGACGGCGGGAGTCGAGGTCATCGCAGCATCCTCCCGCCTTGGGAGCGCTCCCACAAGGTCGGGCGAGGGCCCGGACGGTGGCGCCGTCGATCTCCGCTTCACCTCTGGGCCGCGGGGCACCCCTGCGACGTCCGGGATCCGTGATTCCCGTGCGAACCGCGTCCGCCCAGGTGCGCCACCAGCCCGTGGTGGCGCATTCTTACTGTGTCGCCCGCTGGACGGCGCAGGGACAAGGTAGGCCGATGACTGGGAGCGTGGAGGACGCACACCGGACGCCCGGACAGCTGGCCGCGCTGCTGATCGACGCCTCGACAAGGGCGATCGGTGCGGCCGGCGGGCACTCGGGAGGGGTCTACCTGCGCTCCGGCACACCCGGGCTGCTGCGGCTCGCCGTGCTCGCGGGGCTGCCGGGCCCGCTGTTCAGGCCCTGGTGGCGGATGCACGTGGACCGCCCCTTCCCGGTGGCCGACGCCTACCGGCTCGGCGTTCAGGTGATCCTGCCGAACGCCACGGAGACGATGCGCCGCTACCCCCAGTTCGCGGCCGGGCTGCCGTTCCAGTTCGGGTCGCTGTACGTGCCGATCGTGGGCGGGACGACGACCTACGGTGTACTGACCGTGCTGTGTCCCTCCGCGCCGGACGCGACCAAGCTGCTCCATCGCCGCGATCGCATGGTGCGGCTGGCGGACGACCTGGGCGCGGCCCTGCGGCGCCTGGACGACGGCGGCAGACCGTCGGTCGCCTGGGACGGCGAACCCGTGTGCGTACGGCCGCCGGGCGTCCGCCCGCCCGCGGGCCGCGCGGGGGGCTTCGCCTGGGACCCGGTGACCGACGTCGTGACCGCCGACGAGCGCCTGCCCGCGCTGCTGGGGGTGCCCGCCGACGAGTTCGCGACGTCCGTCGAGACCCTCGTGGACGCCGTCGCCCCGGCCGAGCGGCAGCGGGTCCTGGCCGCGCTGCGCGAGACGGCCGCGGGCCGGCCGCCGCCCCTGCCGTTGTATGTGCGCTCCGAGGACGGCGCGTTGCGGCTGGTGGAACTGTGGAGCCCGTACGCCGCCCCCGTCCCGCCCGGCACACCGTCCGGCGCCCATCCGGTGCGCGGCTTCGTCGTCGACCCCGGTCCGGGCGCGGCGGCCGACGCCGCGGCCGACCTGCTGCCCGAGGGTGTGCTCTGCCTGGACCGGCTGGGGCTGATCCTGTACGCCAACCCGCGGGCAGGACAGCTGCTGCGCCGCTCACGGACCCAGCTCCTGAGCCGTCCCCTGTGGGAGGGCGTGCCCTGGCTGAACGAGCCCGCCTTCGAGGACCATCTGCGCAGCGCGCTGCTGTCCCCGGAACCGGTGCGCTTCCACCTGCGGCGGGCCGGCCCGGAGGGCGGGGAGAGCGACGCCGCGTCGTACGACGGCGCCTGGCTCGACGTATGCGTCTATCCGGGGCCGGACGTGCTGACATGTACGTTCCGTCCGGCGAACCAGCTGGCGGAGGCCGCCGCGGACCTCACGTCGGGGCCCGAGGAGGGGACGGGGCCGGTCAGGACCTCCGTGCCCGCGGCCCCGTCGATGGCTCCGCTGTACCGCCCCATCGTCCTCGCCATCGCGCTGACCGAGGCGGTCACCGCACGCCAGGTGGCGGCCGTGGTCATGAGGGAGGTGCTGCCCGCGTTCGGCGGCCGCCACCTGGCCATCTACCTGCTGCAGGACCGGCACCTGTACCTGGCTCTGGAGAGCGGTTTCCCCACAGGGTTCCTCACCCCGTTCGAGGGTGTGGGCCTCGACGCCCAGCTGCCCGGCGTCGAGACGCTCACCGCCGGAAGGCCGCTCTTCTTCGACTCGATGGAGGATCTGGCGGCCGCCTATCCCGGCATCCCGCTGGACGCGGACGAGGGAGCCCGCGCCTTCCTGCCGCTGATCGCGTCCGGGCGCCCGGTGGGCTCCTGCATCCTGGGCTTCGACCGTCCCCGCGGTTTCAGCACCGAGGAGCGCACGGTGCTCACCGCGCTCGCCGGGCTGATCGCCAACGCCATGGAGAAGGCACAGCGCTACGAGAGCGAGGCGGCGCTCGCCCGGGGGCTGCAGCAGGCCCTGCTCCCCCGCAGGCTGTCGGCCCACCCGCAGGTGGAGACCACCGGGCGCTATCTGCCCGGCACCCAGGGCATGGAGGTGGGCGGCGACTGGTACGACGTCGTGGAAGCGGGGGACGGCCTTGCCCTGGTCATCGGCGACGTACAGGGGCATGGCGTGCAGGCGGCGGCCACCATGGGCCAACTTCGCAGCGCTGTAAGGGCGTTCGCGCTCGGCGACCGTCCGCCCGACGAGGTGATGAGCGGCACCAACCATCTGCTCATCGACCTCGATCCCGGCCAGTTCGCGAGTTGCTGCTACATCCGGCTGGATCCGGCCTCCGGCCTGGCGCGGGTGGCCCGAGCCGGGCACCCGCCGCCGCTGCTGCGTCACCCGGACGGACACACCGACGTCCTGGATCTGCCCGGAGGCGTCGTGCTCGGGGTGGATCCGCACGCCCACTACCCCGTGACGGAGCTGCTGATCGAGCAGGGCGCCGTCCTCGCGCTGTACACGGACGGCCTCGTCGAGCGGCCCGGCACCGACATCGACGACGGCATCACGGCCCTGCGGATCGCCCTGTCGAAGGCCGGTGCCCCCGCCAGCCGCAGACCGCTGTCCGGGGTCGCCGACCGCCTGACCGCGACCGCCCGGCACGCCGCGGACCGCCCCGACGACATCGCCCTGCTCCTCGCCACGCGCCGTACAACGCCCGACAACCAGCACTGAGGCCGGCCGTACGCCATCGGCGCGGTCGCCCCCGCGGGCGGCCGGCGCACGGACCGGCGCGAACCCTGTCACCCTCTGTGACGCCTCTCGCCTGATGGGGCCCGGCAGTGTAGACATGGGCACATGGTCCGACTTCCGGACCGCTCCGGGGCCCGGTCGCACCGCCGCCCCGGCGGTCCCCGTGCCCGCCGCGCGCACGACCGCGCCCACGGAGCGCACGGGCAGCGGACGGCGGGCCATTCGCTGACGCACCGAAGGATCCACCCCGGCGAACAGGATCCGGGGCGTTTCACGGCGCTGCGGTCGGCACTGACGGGACGCAGCATCGCCCGGCAGATGTTCGTTCTGCAGGTGGTGATCGTGCTGCTGCTGGTGGTCGCCGCGGTGGTGGCGCTGTATCTGCAGGCCCGGCACGACAGTACGCAGGAGGCCCGCAACCGGTCGGTCGCCGTCGCCGAGTCGTTCGCCAACGCGCCGGGCACCCGTGAGGCACTGAGCAGCCCCGATCCCACAGCTGTGCTCCAGCCGCGCGCGGAGGCCGCCCGCAAGGCGACGGGCGTGGACTTCATCGTCGTCATGAACACCGACGGCATCCGCTACACCCACCCCAAGCCGGACCGCATCGGCAAGAAGTTCGTGGGGACGATCGCGCCCGCGCTGGCCGGGCAGACGGTGGTCGAGGAGGTCAACGGCACGATCGGGCGGCTGGTACAGGCCGTCGTACCGGTGAAGGCGCCCGACGGCAAGGTCGTGGGCCTGGTGTCGGCGGGCATCACCACCGCGAACGTGGGCGGCGCCGCCAACCGGCAGCTGCCGCTCGTCCTGTTCGCCGCGGCCGTGGGACTGGCCCTGGCGACGGCGGGCACCGCGCTGGTGAGCAGACGGCTGCTGCGCCAGACGCACGGCCTGGGCCCCGACGAGATGACCCGCATGTACGAGCATCACGACGCGGTGCTGCACGCCGTCCGCGAGGGCGTGCTCATCGTCAGCGGCGAGGGCCGCCTGCTGCTCGCCAACGACGAGGCGCACCGCTTGCTCGACCTGCCCGAGGACGCCGAGGGCCGGCACGCCCTCGACCTCGGCCTCGCCGCCGACACCGCAGACCTGCTGGCCTCCGGGCGCGTCGCCACCGACGAGGTGCACCTGGTCAAGGACCGTCTCCTCGCGGTCAACCAGCGGCCCACCGACGTCCGGGGCGGCCCGCCGGGCAGCGTCGCCACGCTCCGCGACTCGACCGAGCTGCGCGCCCTGTCCGGCCGGGCCGAGACGGCACGCGAACGCCTCAACATGCTGTACGACGCCGGGGTGGGCATCGGCACGAGCCTGGATGTCACCCGCACCGCCGAGGAGCTGGCGGAGCACGCCGTGCCCAGGTTCGCGGACTTCGCGACGGTCGACCTGTTCGACGCCGTGCTGGGCGGGGGTCAGCCGGAGGCGACGACACCCTTGCGCCGTACCGCCTCGCGCGGCATCCGCGAGGACGCCCCGCTGTACAAGGTGGGCCGGCAGATCAGGTTCGTCGACTCCTCGCCGCAGGCCCGCAGCCTGCGCTCCGGGCAGGCCACGCTGGAGCCGCATCTCGCCTCGGCGCCCGGCTGGCACGCCCAGGACCGGGAACGCGCGGCGCAGGTCGTGGAGTACGGCATCCACTCGCTGATCACCGTGCCGCTGCGCGCCGGAACCCTGGTCCTGGGCGTGGTCAGCTTCTGGCGTTCGAAGAAGGCCGAGCCCTTCGACACGGAGGAACTGGCCCTCGCCGAGGAGCTGGTGACCCGCGCCGCGGTCTCCATCGACAACGCCCGTCGCTACACGCGCGAGCACAGCATGGCCGTGACGCTGCAACGCAGCCTGCTGCCCCGGCGGCTGCCCGAGCAGTCCGCGCTGGACATCGCCTACCGCTATCTGCCCGCGCAGGCCGGAGTCGGCGGCGACTGGTTCGACGTACTGCCGTTGTCCGGCGCCCGCGTCGCCCTGGTCGTCGGCGATGTCGTGGGCCACGGGCTGCACGCGGCGGCCACCATGGGGCGGCTGCGGACGGCGGTGCACAACTTCTCCGCCCTCGACCTGCCGCCCGACGAACTCCTCGCCCTGCTCGACGAGTTGGTGGGCCGTATCGACCAGGACGAGGCCGCCGAGGGCGGCAACGCCCCGGTCACCGGCGCCACCTGCCTGTACGCGATCTACGACCCGGTGACCCGCAGGTGCACCGTCGCCCGGGCCGGCCACCCGCCGCCGGCCCTCATCCGGCCCGACGGCACCGTCGAGTTCCCCGACGTGCCCGCCGGTCCCCCGCTCGGCCTCGGCGGACTGCCGTTCGAGACGGCCGACCTCGAACTGGAGGAGGGCAGCCGTCTCGTCCTCTACACGGACGGGCTCGTCGAGGACCGCACGCGGGACATCGACGAAGGGCTCGAACTGCTGCGGGGCGCTCTGGAGCGCGCCGGTGAGTCGCCCGAGGACACCTGCCGGGTCGTGCTCGAATCGCAGTTGCCGGCCCGGCCGAGCGATGACATCGCCCTGATCGTCGCCCGCACCCAGGCGCTCGCCGCCGACAGGATCGCCGAGTGGCAGGTGCCGAACGACCCGGCGGCGGTCGCGGAGGTCCGCGCCTCCGTCAGCCGCCGGCTCACCGTATGGGGGCTCGACGAGCTGACCTTCACCACCGAACTCGTCCTGAGCGAGCTGGTGACCAACGCGCTCCGCTACGGCGCCGACCCCATCCGGGTCCGCGTGCTGTTCGACCGAACGCTGATCTGCGAGGTCTACGACAGCAGCAGTACCTCACCGCATCTGCGGTACGCGGCGATGACGGACGAGGGCGGACGCGGCCTCTTCCTCGTGGCCCAGCTCTCCGACCGCTGGGGGACCCGCTACACACCGGAGGGCAAGGTCATCTGGGCCGAGCAGCCCCTGCCCGACGTCTCTGCCTGACGTCTCTGCCTGACTCACCCCCATTTGGTCCGTACCTTTTTCGTACGTCCCTACGAACTTCTCCCGCGACGGGTGTGCTCTCCCCGCGCGCTCTGATAGTAAACCTTACTATCAGTACGGCGCACGACCAACTCCCCACCCCCCACCACGACTTGGAGCCCCCGTGAGGCACCCCTCCAGCGAGCCCGCACGTCCCGTCCGGCTTTCGCGCAGGACCGTCCTCGCCGCGGTCGGCGCGACCCTGGCCGCGGCCCCCCTCCTGAAGCCCTCACACGCGTCGGCGGCCGCGGGCTGCGCCGGACTCGACGACCCGGCGAAGAAGGAGATCGCCATGAAGCTGGTGTCGAGTGCGGAGAACTCCTCGCTCGACTGGAAGGCGCAGTACAAGTACATCGAGGACATCGGCGACGGCCGTGGCTACACCGCCGGGATCATCGGCTTCTGCTCGGGCACGGGCGACATGCTCGACCTCGTCCAGCTCTACACCGACCGCAAGCCCGGCAACGTACTCGCCAAGTACCTCCCGGCGCTGCGCCAGGTGAACGGATCCGACTCGCACGACGGCCTTGACCCGAACTTCCCCGGGGACTGGCGCAAAGCGGCGCAGGACAGCGCCTTCCAGCAGGCACAGAACGACGAGCGCGACCGCGTGTACTTCAACCCGGCCCTGCAGCAGGGCCGGACGGACGGGCTGGGAACACTGGGGCAGTTCGCGTATTACGACGCCATCGTCATGCACGGCGACGGCGACGACGCGACCAGCTTCCGCAACATACGCAAGCGCGCCCTGCGTTCGGCGAAGCCGCCGGCCCAGGGCGGCGACGAGGTCAGGTACCTGGGCGCCTTCCTCGACGCGCGCGTGTGGGCCATGAAGCAGGAGGAGGCTCACAGCGACACGAGCAGGGTCGACACGGAGCAGAGGGCGTTCCTGCGCAACGGGAACCTGTGCCTGAGCACTCCGCTCAACTGGAAGGTGTACGGAGACAGTTACCACATCGGCTGAGCTTTGGCCGGGCCGCCGTACCGCCCCCCGCGCGGTACGGCGGCCCCCCGCTCTACGGGCGCAGGCCGATGCGGTCCACGACGCCCGCCTCTTCCAGGCCCCGCATCTCGTGGTACCAGCCGACCTGCCGCCACTCGCCGTTGATCTTCTTCGCGCTGCTTCCCTTCAACCGCAGGCCCAGGTAGGCGTAGGTCCTGGGGTCGAAGACGAAGGAGAAGGTGACCCTCGGGTACGAGACCCCGATCCCGTGCCGGCCGAGAGCGTCCACGTCGTGGTAGTCGAGCCCGATGCCGGGGATCTTCGCTACGGCTTCGAAGGTGGCGGCCTCCAGGCCGGGCGGCATGACGCGCGGTCCCATCATCAGCATGCACGCGTTCATGAACGCCATGCCGTCGGCCTCCGGGGAGTCATCCCCCGTCATCATGAGCCGCTTGAGCAGCGTGTCCGGATCGGTGGGCCACTTCGCCAGCTTCGCGTATTCGGTCGGCGGCCACCTGACCTCGTGCCTGCCCAGTGGAGGGTCATGGTGGATCTTGCCGTACTCCTCGCGCCAGGACGGCTTGGAGCCGTCCGCGGAGAGCCAGCTCTCGTCCGTCCACGTCCTGGTCCTGGCGCCCTTCACATACGTCCGCGTGATGTAGGTCTTGGTGTACAGGTACTGGTCGTTGCGCGGAATCGGCAGACCGCGGGCGGCGGACCGGGAGCGACCAGCGGCCCTGCGCAGCAGCTGCGCCGCGCTCAGGGGGGTCATCCGGGGGGCGTCCGTGTCCCCCTCGCGCCCTGCCACGACCACGGCACCTCCCGCGACCGCGGCCGCGGCCGTTCCGGCCACGGCGAGCCTGAACACCAGCCGTCGGGACAGCCGGCCCGGGCTGCGCTCCTCCCGGATGGCGCGCCGCAGGCGGTCCCGGGCGGTGAAGCGGGCCTCATCGGTCAACGCAGGCACGTCGGCCTCGAATTCGCGCAGTGCGGTGAGGTCATCCACGATCGGTCTCCTCGGTCTCCTCAGTGGCCTCGGTCTCCTCATGAGGGGCGGTGGGATCCGAACCGCCCAGTGCCTGGCGCAGCCGGGCGCGCGCCCGGTGCAGCCGTGAACGCACGGTCCCCACCGGCACGCCCAGCGCCTCCGCGGCCTCCGTGTAGTCGAGATCACCCCAGGCGACCAGCAGCAGCACATCCCGGTGGCGGGCGGGCAACCCGGCCAGGGCGCCCGCCAGTTGGGCACGGGAGTTCTCGGCGCTGACCTTGGCGGCCACCCGGTCCTCAAGAGCCTCGCCCTCGGCCGGGGAGGCCCCGGCGACGCGCGCGAGGGCCTTGAGACGGCGCGCCTCCGCGCGCCGGTGCTGGCCGACGAGGTTGGTGACGATCCCGTACAGCCAGGGGCGTGCGTGCGGCCGCGACAGGTCGTAGCGGCGTCGCTGCTGGAAGGCGATCACGAAGGTCTCGGCCATCAGGTCGTCGGCCGCCTCCGTGCCGAGCCTCCTTGCCGCGTAGCGGTGGATGTCGTCGGCGTAGCGATTGAAGAGCACCGCGAACGCGTCCGGATCGTCCCAGGACCGCTCGACGACCGTGGCGTCGGAGGCGTCGTCACCGGACGGGCCGAGGTGAGGCCGGGTTCCGATGCTCGGCAAGGCGGTCACTGATCGCCTTTCAGTTTCATGGGTTTCCCTCGAGGTCGCGGGCATGGTCGACTGCTGTTGGCCGATACCCGCGTTCGAGTTCCGTTCCTGGCTCATAAAATTGACTTATGAGTCCATAGACCGGACCCGCGTACCGACTTAGGCTTGCCTTAGCTTAGGCTTCCCGTTCGAGTCGCCTGTCCTCACTCGAAGGGAACCTGATCATGCCGCGCCCCCTGCGGGTAGCCATCGTCGGAGCCGGCCCCGCCGGGATCTACGCCGCCGACGCCCTGCTCAAGTCCGACGTGGCCGCCGAACCCGGCGTGTCCATCGACCTCTTCGAGCGGATGCCCGCCCCGTTCGGCCTGATCCGTTACGGCGTCGCCCCCGACCACCCCCGCATCAAGGGCATCATCACGGCCCTGCACCAGGTGCTCGACAAGCCACAGATCCGGCTCTTCGGCAACGTCGACTACCCGAACGACATCAGCCTGGACGACCTGCGGGTGTTCTACGACGCCGTGATCTTCTCGACGGGCGCGACGGCCGACCGCGAGCTGCGCATACCCGGCATCGACCTCGACGGCTCCTACGGGGCCGCCGACTTCGTGTCCTGGTACGACGGCCACCCGGACGTGCCGCGCACCTGGCCGCTGGAGGCCGAGAAGGTCGCTGTGCTCGGCGTCGGCAACGTCGCCCTCGACGTGGCCCGCATCCTCGCCAAGACCGCTGACGAGCTGCTGCCGACCGAGATCCCGGCGAACGTCCACGACGGCCTGAAGGCCAACAAGGCGCTGGAGGTCCACGTGTTCGGCCGCCGTGGCCCGGCGCAGGCGAAGTTCTCGCCGATGGAGCTGCGGGAGCTGGACCACTCCCCCAACATCGAGGTCATCGTCGACCCCGAGGACATCGACTACGACGAGGGCTCCATCGAGACCCGGCGCGGCAACAAGCAGGCCGACATGGTCGCCAAGACCCTGGAGAACTGGGCGATCCGCGATGTCGGTGACCGCCCGCACAAGCTGTTCCTGCACTTCTTCGAGTCGCCCACCGAGATCCTCGGCGAGGACGGCAGTGTCGTCGGTCTGCGCACCGAGCGCACCGCCCTCGACGGCACCGGCAACGTCAAGGGCACCGGCGAGTTCAAGGACTGGGACGTCACCGCGATCTACCGTGCGGTCGGCTACCTGTCCGACAAACTCCCCAAGCTCCCGTGGGACGTCGGCTCGGGCACGGTCCCGGACGAGGGCGGCCGGGTGCTCCAGGAGTCCGGCGAGCACCTGCAGTCGACGTATGTCACGGGCTGGATCCGGCGCGGTCCGGTGGGCCTGATCGGCCACACCAAGGGCGACGCCAACGAGACGGTGTCCAACCTGCTGGCCGACCATGCGAACGGCCGTCTGCAGACGCCGGGTTCGCCCGAGCCCGAGGCGGTGGACGCCTTCCTCGCCGAGCGCGACGTCCGCTTCACCACCTGGGAGGGCTGGTACAGGCTGGACGCGGCGGAGAAGGCGCTGGGCGAGCCGCAGGGCCGTGAGCGCGTGAAGATCGTCGAGCGCGAGGACATGCTCGGGGCCAGCGGAGCCTGACGCCGGCCAATGCCGGTCGTGTCCCGCGCCCCCCGGCGCCGCGGCCCGACCGGCATCCTCATACGAGCCCGTAGGACGGCTCACGCCGGCAGAGATCGCCGCCTGTCCACGGAACCCCTGCCGTGTCTCAGGCGTTCCTCCAAGTGCGCGTGCCTCTTTGGGCGTACGTGCGCGTGACGGTACGGATTCGAGCGGGGTGGGGCGTGGCACGAGTACTTGTCATCGGCGGCGGAATCGCCGGTACCGCGACGGCGCTGGCCCTGTGCAAGGCGGGCCTCGACGTCGCCGTGTACGAGGCGCATCCCGACTCCGCCGAGGACCTGGGCGCGTTTCTCACCCTCGCGAGCAACGGCATGCGGGCGCTCGCCCAGATCGACGCCTCCCGCGCGGTCACGGCACTCGGCTTCCCGTTGACATCGATGCGGGTCCTGGACGACGCGGGCGCCGAGCTGGCCCAGGTGCCGCTGGGCGAGGCCGCCGCCCCCCTCCTCCAGTTCCGCTGCCTGCGCCGCGGCGACCTCAACTCCGCGCTGCAGGAGGAGGCGGCACGCCGCGGTATCGCCGTCCGGCACGGCGCCCGCCTCACCTCCGTCCAGGACGGACCTGCCGACGTCACCGCGCACTTCAGCGACGGCAGCACGGCCACCGGCGACCTGCTGATCGGCGCCGACGGCCTGAACTCCACGGTCCGACAGCTGATCAGCCCCGACAGGCGGCCGCTCTACGCCGGCCAGCGGGTCTTCTACGGCTACACCGGCACCGCTCCCCTGTCCGAACCGGCCGCGCGCATCACCATGGTGCGCGGCAGCACGGCCGCCTTCGGCTTCGCCGTATCACCCGACGGGGAGACGTACTGGTTCGCGCGCGTGTCCGGCGACCCGCTGTCCGCCGACGAACTCGCGCACGGCTCACCGGCCGGATGGCGCGAGCTGCTGGTGCCGTCGCTGCGCAAGGACGCCACGCCCGCCGCGGACATCGTCGCCGCCACCGGTGACGACCTCCTGGTCACCAACGCCACCGAGCTGCCCGCCGGCACACCCTGGCGCTCCGGCCGGACCCTGCTCGTCGGCGACGCGGCCCATGCGGCCTCCCCCGCGACCGGAGTGGGCGCGTCGATGGCGCTGGAGGATGCCGTGGTTCTCGGGAAGGCGCTGCGCGACGCGCCGGACACCGATGCCGCGCTCTCCCTCTACGAGAACCTGCGCCGTCCTCGCGTGGAGCACAACATCGCCGTCAGCGGCAACATCTCCCGCGGTGGCTCCTCGACACCGCCCGCCACCCGCAGCCCGGCCGCGTCCCGGCCCGGGGAGGACGAACTGGCACGGCTCCTGGAGTGGGAGTCGGATCTGCGGGACATCGCACAGGCCTGACACACCCTCATCCTGTTACCGTCCCCCGATGTTCTCCCTCGGCGAGCCCGCCTTCTTCACCCGCCTGCGTGACGCGAGACGGGTGCTCGTCGCCGGAGCCGGCGGCGGTTTCGACGTGTACGCCGGTCTCCCACTGGCCCTCGCGCTGCGTGCGGCGGGCAAGGAGGTCCATCTGGCGAACCTCTCCTTCGCCGACCTGAACGGGCTCTCCCTGGATGTGTGGCTGGAGGAGGACGTCGCGGCAATCCGCCCGGACACCGTGGCGCGTGGGGACTACTTCCCCGAGCGCACGCTCGCCCGGTGGCTGGACGGGCAGGGTCTGCCGTCCACGGTCCACGCCTTCCCGGGCACGGGAGTCCAGCCGCTGCGCGCCGCCTATCGCGCGCTCATCGGGCATCTCGGCGGGGTGGACGCGGTGGTGCTCGTGGACGGTGGCACCGACATCCTCATGCGGGGCGACGAGCACGGGCTGGGCCCTCCGGAGGAGGACATGGCCAGCCTGGCCGCCGTGCACGGACTGGACGAGATACCCGAGCGGCTCGTGGCCTGCCTGGGGTTCGGGGTGGACGCCCATCACGGGGTCAGCCACTCCCTGGTGCTGGAGAACCTGGCCGCCCTGGACCGGGCCGGCGCGTACCTGGGCGCGTTCTCCCTCCCGCGCGCGAGCCGGGAGGGCGCCCTCTACCTCGACGCGGTGGAGCACGCCCGGCGGAACACACCTGAGTACCCGAGCATCGTGGGCGGCTCGGTCGCGGCGGCCGTGCGCGGCGAGTTCGGTGACGTCCGGTTCACGGAACGCACCAGGGACAGCGAACTGTTCATCAACCCGCTGATGGCCCTGTACTTCTGCGTGGACGCACCCGCGCTCGCCCGCCGCAACCTCTACCTCGACCGGCTGGAGAACACCGTGCTGATGCGGCAGATCAGCACCGCCATCGAGGAGTTCCGGGCCGGACTGCCCCGACAGCGACCGCCGCGCGCCTATCCCCACTGAGCACGGCCCGGCGAGGCCGGCCACATTTCGGTGAAATCGGCTCCTGAAATCCGCCCTGTTGTATACGCTCCAGATCCTTCACCGAATGTCCACACAGGGGGGGCTATCTCCATGCGTATACGTCTTGTCGCCGCCACCGCCGCCGCAGGCACTCTCGCCGTCCTGGCCGCCGTCCCGGCCCATGCCACCGAATATTCGTCGTCACTGAAGCTCAAGGGCGTCCAGTACGACGCGCCCGGCAGAGACTCCAACAGCTGCACCACCGGGAACACGAAGAACGAGTACCTGACGATCAAGAACTACTCGTCGGGAACCACCGTGAACCTCAAGGGCTACGTGGTGAAGGACAAGACCGGCAACAAGTTCACGTTCACCAAGAACCACTACCTCCAGCCCGGTGACTACGTGAAGCTCCGTGGCGGCCGCGGCACCGACTCCGACAGCAACAACGTCGTCTACCGCAACAACTGCAACTTCATCTGGAACAACGACAAGGACACGATCTACCTGTACAAGCCGTCCGGCGCCGGCGCGGACTCACACGCGTACACCAAGAGCAACAACGACAGGGACGGCAACGGGTACATCTCGTTCCACGGGTGACGGCGCGGGCGAGCAGGACCCGCCCGCCCGCGCCCGCGAGCATCAGCGTGCCGCGAGGTCGCGCCTGGCCACCACCGCCAGCACGACGGTCAGCAGCGTGAGCGCGACCGCCTGACCGAGGGCACCGCCGATGAACACGAAGGGGACCCCCGCACCGAACCACGGATACAGCGCGGCGACCCGCACCGACAGGAGCAGCAGACCGAGTGCGGCCAGGGCCACGGCACCGCAGGCGGGGCTCTGGCCCGTGCGGCGACTGCGCAGCAGCAGCCAGCCGAGCGCTCCTACGACGAAGCAGGTGGCCGGCGCCCAGACCGTGTCGCCCATGGCGGGCAGCACCACCTCGGACGCGCCCATGACCACACCGCAGGCCGCGAAGGCGAGGCCGGGAGAGCCGGCGGGCAGCACCGCGACGGGGGCGTCACGGTGGTAGGCGGTACAGAGGGCGAGCGCGGGCAGCCAGGCGAACAGCGCGGTGGAGGTGGCGAACCACGGGTCCGGCGGCGCCAGTTCAGTCACCAGCGGTGCGACGAACGGCCACAGCGTGGGCAGCGCGGCAAGCAGCACGGACGCCTGGGCGAGGCGTCGGCGGTCACGCAGCAGGGCGAAGAAGCCGACCGTCCACAGCAGCGGAAGCGTCCATTCGGCGGCCTCGGCGACGCCGACCAGCGGCCCGCGGCCGGTGAATCCCGACAGGAACATCTCCCAGTTGCGGGTGCCGTGCGTCGACCACCAGGTCAGGCCGAGGACCCTGTCGACGGCGGCGGCGGCCGCCTGCAGGAGCACCGCGAACACGGCGAAGTGACGGACGGCCGACCCGAGCAGTACGTACGGCCGTGGCGCTCCGGTGGCGGCCAGCCTGCTGCGCACGGCGAGGGCGGCGACGCTTGCCACCTCACCCAGCGTGGGCCTGCTCTGGTCCTGCGTCTCCTGGTCGACGTCCCAGAGGTACACCTCGACCATCTCCTCCGCCCGGTCCCGTCGGTAGTAGGCGGGGAGCAGCCGCAGCACCGTGCGGTAGCGCGTCTCGAGCAGCGTCGTCATGCCATACCTCCTGCGAGTCCGGGACCTGCGGACGGATTGACGGAGGGCCCGGTGACCGGGTTCGCGGCCGCACCGGGGGCCTTGCGCCCCTCGGCGATCCGCTCCTTGGCGGCGCTGGCACCGGCCGCCATGCGTTCCGCCTCCGCGTCGAGGGCCCGCATCCCCTCGTCGGTGAGGCGGTAGTAGCGCCGCAGCCGGCCCTCGTGCACCTCCTCGCGGTCCAGGACGATCAGTCCGTCCGCGGTGAGCCGGTCCAGCACGCCGTACAGGGTGCCGACACGCAACCGCACTGTGCCGTCGGACAGTTCCTCGACCTCCCGCAGGATCCCGTAGCCGTGCCGGGGCCGGTCGGCCAGAGCGGTGAGGACGAAGAACGCCGCTTGAGTCATGTTCCTCGACGATGCCATGCGGCCATGATATCTCGGACGCCGATATATCTCGCGTCGGGGAGCTGCTCGGTGTGGCGCGGGCCGGGCCGGGCCGGGCGCGAACAGGGCCCACCCCAAAGCGGATGGTGGGCGGGCCCTGTTCGCGGGCGCCATTGTGGCGGGAGCGGTGCACCGAGGGACACGGGGTGAACCGAGCGGTGTGGGGTGGAGTGCGCGCACCCCGAGTGCGCCGCGCACTTCCCGTGCGCCCCACCCCCGGGTGATCCGAGCCGACCCGCGCCGACGATACTGGTATACGCACATGCCCCCGCCTTCAGTTGGACTCATGCGCTCTTCCCCCTCCGTCCGCCCGACCCCCTCCCCCGCACTGTGGCTCGCCCGCGGCCGCCACACCGGGCCCGCCCCCGACGACGTCGTACGCAGGACCCTCCAACGGCTCAAGGCCGACGAGACCATCGACGACCATCGCGAGGTGCCGGATGCGGAGACCGCGTCGAGCGCCGACGGGTCCGTCTTCGAGGCGCGCTGGACGGTCGCCGGTTCGGTGACCGTCCGGGCCCGGCTGACCCTCGCGCGCGAGGGGGAGCACGGCCGGGAGTGGCTGCTGGCGGCGGAGGCGGAACGCCCGTGGGACCTGGAGTGGCCCTCCCCCGTCACGGTGTTCTGGCCCGACGAGCCGGACGCCTCCTGGGACCACGATCCCGTCACGGGGCTGCGCTTCCGGCAGGTCAACCACCTGCCCGAGGAGGACAAGGACATCCGGCGCCTGCTCAGGAACTCGGTGCGCGGCGGCTGGACCGTCAACCTCGTGGTGCACGAGGCGATGACCCCCGACGAGCGCGGCCGGCTGCCCGTCGCCCGGATGCTGCCGCCGAGCCTGCGCCACCGCGTGGTGGAGCATCGGGTCGCACCGGACCAGCTGCGCATCGTGAACCGGGCCCTGCGCGAGTTCGGTGTGCAGGTCCCGCGCGGCGGTGCCGTCCTGCTGCCCCCGGCGCCGGCCCCGGACGGCTTCGACGCGGACGACTTCTCCGTACGCACGGTCTTCCTGGACGGCTCCCGGCCGACGGAACTCGTCGACGCCCTGACCCGTTTCGCCACGCTGCCGACGCCACTGCCGGACGGCGCCGAGGAGGCCGTCACCGCACTCCGGGAGGACTGGCAGCTGATGACCCTGGAGGAGCAACTCGCGCGCGAGCGCAGGCTCGTGGCCATGTACACCGAGGCGCTCGATGCCATGACGAAGTCCCGGGACCTGTACCGGGAGGCCGCCGAGCGCGCCCACGAGGCACTGGCGGTGTACCGCGAGAACGGCACCGAGATCCCGGCCCGGCCACAGCTCCCCACCCCACCGCAGAGTTCCCCGTTCCAGCAGCTGACCCGAAGGCTGGAGCGCCTCAAGGACACCGCCAGGGCTCTGCGGCCCGCCTCCTCCGGGGACGGCGCTGAGGCCGACGGCGCGGGAGAGCGGCCGGACGGCTCCGGTCGCTGAGGAGACCCGCAAGGGCGCCCGCGGTCCTGAGGACCGCGGGCGCGAGACCGTGGCGGGGTGCGGACCGTGCGCAAACGGCGGTCAGTCGGACCGGTTCGCCGTGGCCAGGTGCCGGGCGTCGGCATTCACCGGCAGCTGATTCGAGGCGATGCCCACGACCAGGGCCATCAGGGCCGCGAGTGCCGCGATGACGGCTGCCAGGCCCGCGACCCAGCTCGGCGCGAGCGTGAGATCCAACGCCCGGGACAGCCACGCCGAGTGGAACCGGCCCTGGTACAACTGGGCCGCGGCGAGCATCGCCGGCACCACGACCGCGACCGCGAGAGCGGGCGGGACGGGCCGCAGGGTCAGCAGCACGGCGAGCATCGCGCACAGCGCCGACACCGCGACGGACGAGGCGTAGAGGGCGAGGGGCTCGCCGTCCTCGTACAGCGGGAACCAGAGCATCGCGCACAGGAAGAGCGCGGCTGCCACGAGCAGGCCCGGCCAGGACAGGCGCTCGGCGGGGCGGTCCGGCGTACGGGCGAGGCGTTGTGGCGGGCGGTCGGCACCGAAGGAGGGCGGGGCCAGGGGAACGGGCGGCGGGAAGACGCCGCCGGGGGCCCACTCCGTCTCACCGTGGGGCTGTCCCGACGGTTCCGTCTCGGGCAGGGCGGCGAGGGCCTCACGTTCTTCACTGAGCCGGCCGATGAGTTCCACGAGGTCCTCGACCGGCCGCGCCGAGGCGGCCGCCCGTACCGCCTCCTGACCGAAGTGGCGTTCCGTCTGCGTCCGGTGCAGCAGCGCCATCAGGCGCGTCACCTCCTCCACCGGACGGATCTCGGCCGCCGCGCGGATGGCCTCGTCCGCGCTGGCCGCGTCGCGCGGCGGGCGTGTGAGCAGGGTCACCAGCCGGGTGATGTCCTCCACGGAGCGGTCCGTGCCGACCGCGCGCAGCGCGTCGACGGTGGCCCGCGCGTACTGCGGGGACTGCTCCAGCAGGGTGATCAGGTCGGCGACTTCCTCCAGTGGGCGGTCGGCGACCGCGGCGTGCACCAGGGCGCTGACCGGGTCGTCGTCCATGGCGGCTATGGAGGGGTCGTGGGAATGGGGTGATGAAGCGCGGATGCTCATGAATCTCCTCCATGGAAGAGATGGAACGGTTCGCCTGCTCACGCGTCTCCCGACGCTTTTCACGACGTTGCTGTGCAGTGCCAGTACTAGGTGCTGCTTCCACCCCGTGCCACTCGGGTGGGCCACAGGTATGAACCCCTGCCGCCTTTCTGACGGCGGATAAGGACACGTACGACGGCCGGATGCGGGAATCCGGGAAGAGGGCGCGCCGGACGGCACGCCGGACGGAGGAGAATCCGTGAAACCGACCACAACGGTGATCGTCGTCACCATTGCCCTCGCGGCGCTCATCCTCACCGTGGCCGTCATCCTGCTGGTGCGACTGGTGCGGGCGCGGCGCGACCTGAGGCGCGCCGGGCTGCCCACGGGGCCGCGCTGGGTTTTCTGGGGTGCCGTTCTCTACTTCGTACTGCCGACCGACCTGCTCCCCGACCCGATCTACCTGGACGACATCGGCGTCCTTCTCCTCGCTCTGCGCACCATGCGCGGCTCCCTCGACGTGCCGAATCGTCACGAAACCTCCCTGTGACTACGCAGAGTAAGGAAACCAATCACTCGTTCGATTCGTATAAGTGACTGGAAGGGCAATGCAGTCGGCGGACCGGGCGGCGCCGCAGGGCGGGGACGACTGGGTCGGTGCTGCACTGACGAGGGAGAGACGATGCAACCGTTCGCGCTCAACTACGCACGTCCGGCGGTGGAGTCGGGGGCCACGACTCCGTACGTCTACGACTCCGGGCTGCAGTTGAACGTGCTCATGGACGGCCGGGTCGCCGCCGGCGACCCGGCTCTGCTCAGAGAGCTCGGAACCACGACCTCCACCGCGGGCTCCAAGACACACTTCGACGACTGAACGCGGAACCGTCGACGATGACCGTGCTGATCCTGACCTCTGAAGAGGACGTGACGGCCGACATGGTGGTCGTGCACCTCAACTCGTCCGGGGTCCCGGTGGTCCGCCTCGACCCCGCGGACCTCCCCGGTGGAGTCGCGCTGTCCGGTGAGTTCGTCCACGGCGCCTTCCGCGGCCATCTCCAGTCCGCGGGCCGCCTGGTGAGCGTCTCCGGGCTGCGGTCGGTGTGGGTGCGCAGACCGGGGGACGCCGCCTCCCGGGCGGCCGAGCCCTCCGCGTGGCTGACCGAGGAGTCCTCGCAGGCCCTCTACGGCATGCTCCGTGGCTCGGAGGCCCGCTGGATGAACCATCCCGACGCGGCCCGACGCGCTCGCCACAAGCCCTGGCAGCTGCGGCTCGCCCAGCGCTGCGGGCTGCCCGTCCCGGCCACCCTGATCACGACGTACCCGCAGGCAGCCCGTGAGTTCGCCGACCGCTATCCGGATCTGGTGGTCAAGCCGGTCTCCGGGGCGCACCCGCAGGATCCGCCCCGGGCGGTGCCGACGAGCCGGGTCGCACCGGGCACGGACTTCTCCGCCGTGGCGTTCGGGCCCACGCTGCTGCAGCGCCGGGTGGGAAAGCGGGCCGACATCCGGCTGACCGTGGTGGGCGAGCGGCTGCTGGCGGCCCGCAAGGCGGCCGCCGAGGATGCGGATCCGGACGACCCCGGCGCCGTGGACGTGCGCTTCGCCTCGCCGGACATTCCGTGGGAGGCCACCGAGGTTCCGCCGCGTATCGCCGCCGGTGTCCGCTCCTACCTGGACGAGGCCGAACTGTCCTACGGCGCCTTCGACTTCGCCGAGGACACCGACGGGATCTGGTGGTTTCTGGAGTGCAACCAGTCGGGGCAGTTCGGCTTCGTCGAGGTGGAGACGGGGCTGCCGATCGCCCGGACCGTGGCGGAGTGGCTCGCCCGTCCCGGCCCCGAGCCGCAGAGACACGCCAACGGCTCCAACACCACGGTGTGCTGAAGGCGGGGTCGGTGGTAGGAGGTCAGTGGGGGGAGGTCAGTGGGGAAGCGAGCCGGGCATCAGTGCGCTGCGCTGCCAGCCGGCACCCGGGGAGGCCTGGCGCTCGGGGGACGCTACGCCGAAGGACTGCAACGGCCGCATGACGTACTCCAGTTCCCGCGTCACGCGCTCGGCCTCCCTGCGAGCCTGAGTGGGGACGTCGCCGCGCTCGGCGACGAGTCGGTCGTAGATCGGGGAATCCTGGAACACCAACGCGCCTTTCGTGTGGTGGCCCATGCGCATGGGCACGGCTGTCGAGTGTATGCGCCCCGGCGGACCGTGGCGTGAATTCCCCAGGAGCACTTGACGTCGGCACCACGGTCCGGATGGCCTGCGCCTGCGGGCGCTCCGAGCCGTCAGGGCCCGGTCGTCGAGCCGGGCCGCACGATCATCAGGACGGTGACGGTCGCCCACGGCAGGTTGAAGATGCCGGTGAACATGGCGAGTTGAACCGTGTCCGAGCGCTCCACCGCCTGCCGCGCGTCCCCGAAGAGTTCCTCCTGACGGGGCAGGACGAACGCGACCAGGATGCCGGCGGCCACGGCGGTCAGCGTGATGGACGCGACGAGCCGTGAGTCGCCGAGCACTCCCATCGCGGACGCGGTGGCGAAACCGAAGGCGGGTACGGCGAGGCCTATGCCGGAGGAGACGCGGCAGATCCGGTGCAGCAGACGGAGAGTGCCTGCCCCGTCGCCGGCCCGGCGTACCGCCGGCGGGAACATGCTGGCCGCCACGGTGACGGGACCGATGGCAACAATGGCCGCCAGGACGTGCAGAGACAGCGAACAGCGACCGTCCGATCGAACGGATCGCACAGCAGGCGGGGTTCGGGTCTGCGACTGCGTTCCGTGAGCGCTTCCGCAGGGTGGTCGGGACCACTCCGCAGGCCTACCGCTCGGCTTTCCACGGAAAGGCGCGCGTCCCGGCCGGGCCATCCTGAGCGCCGGTGGCAGAGGGCGTCACCGGCTCAGACGGCCAGTGACAGACCGTCCTCGCCGTCCGCCGTCCCCCGCGAGGCGATCAGCAGGGCGTCGGCCCTCGCGATGGCCTCCTCGACGCTCGTTGCTCCCATCGTCGTGCACAGGATGCGGCTGACGTCCGCCAGCTCCCTTGCCACCTGTGGCTTCTCGCGCTCCGCCTGCGCGATGCGCAGCGACGCGTATCTGGTGAGCAACGTTCTGACGACCTTCGGGTCCGGAATGAGCACGAAGCGCCCCTCTCTTGGTTTTCGCCTCGTCTTCCCGGGCAGGGCCGGACCATTCACATCTTTCGCGCCCTGGGCCTCGATTGACGCAGTACCGCCGCTCGACCCGATTCCCGGCGCGCCCCGAGGCGTTGAACAGAGGGTAGCCCTCCGAGCACGAACGGTGAAGCCAATGAACCACTCCGGCCGCCTTCTCTGCGCCCTCTATCTCGCCACCTGCGGCGGACTCGCCTGGACCACGGTCCTCGAATTCCTCCACGGCCCACGGTGGGCCGCGTTCCTGTTCGCCGCGGCCAGTCTGGTTCCGGTCATCGCCGTGGTGCGCGAGACCCTGATCCGCGACCTGCGCGAGTCCGCCGCCGGGCCGCGCCGTCCCGCACCTACGGCCGCCGACGAGGTCGTCCGCGGGGAGCTGGAAGCCGCTTGCTGCGAACGCTGGTGGACGAGCCTCGGCCGCGACCACGACGTGAGCTGCCCGCACGGGATGCGACGCAGCAGCGCCGCCTGACGCTCCCGGACTCTCTCAGGGCGACCTGTCCACCGTGCAGCCGTGTGTACCCCCGCCGCCACGCAACAGTTCCTCGTGCGTGCCAATCTCCACGATGCGGCCCTCGCCCGTCACCGCGATCCGGTCGGCGCCCCGCACGGTGGACGGCCGGTGCGCCACCACGAACACGGTCCGTCCGTTCAGCAGCCGGGCCGGCGCCTGCCGGACGAGGGCCTCCGCGCGGGTGTCCGGGGCCGAGGTCGCCTCGTCCAGGATCAGCACCTTGGGATCCCGGGTCAGCGCGCGGGCGATGGCGAGGCGCTGGCGTTGCCCGCCCGGCAGCCGGGCCCCGCGCTCGCCGGCCACGGTGTCCAGGCCGTGCGGCTGTGCTTGACGGTGAACACGCCGACCGCCGCGATCAGGTGGCGGCGGTCGGCGCGGAACAGGTACCCGCGGGTGCGGATCGAGTGGTCGTCGCGGTAGCGGTGGTCGATGGGCCTCTCCGACGACGACGCCATCGACGGGGGTCCTGCGTGGTGACCGTGTGTGTCGTGTCAGACGGCGTCGAGCTGCGCGACTTCCTCGGGGCTGAGCTCCAGGTCGGTCGCGCCGAGGGAGTCCAGGATGGTCTCCGGGCGGCTGGAACCCGGAATGGGCACCACCACCGGCGACTTGGCGAGCATCCACGCCAGGCACACGCGCTGCGGGCTCACCCCGTGGGCCTCGGCGATCCGGGCGAACGGCGCGTAGGTGGAGCCCAGTTCACCGGCCCGGAAGATACCGCCCAGCGGGCTCCAGGGCAGGAACGCGATGCCCAGCTCGTCGCACAGGTCAAGCTCCGGCTCGCTGGAGCGGAAGGCCGGGGAGAACTGGTTCTGCACGGAGACCAGGCGCCCGCCGAGGATCTCGTTGGCCTCCCTGATCCGGTCGGGGTCGGCGTTGGAGATGCCTGCCATGCGGATCTTGCCCTCGTCCAGCAGGTCCCGCACCGCACCGACGGACTCGGCGTACGGCACCTTCGGGTCGGGGCGGTGGAACTGGTAGAGGCCGATGGCCTCCACGCCCAGCCGGCGCAGGGACGCCTCGCAGGCCTCCTTGAGGTGGCGGGGGCTCCCGTCGAGGGTCCAGCTGCCGTCGCCGGGGCGCAGATGGCCGCCCTTGGTGGCGACCAGGACGTCCCCGCCACGGTCGTGGGAGGCGAGCGCCTTGGCGATCAGGGTCTCGTTGTGGCCGACCTCGTGGGCGTCGCGGTGGTAGGCGTCCGCGGTGTCGATCAGCGTCACGCCGGCGTCGAGGGCGGCGTGGATCGTGGCGAGCGAACGCGCCTCGTCCGGCCGTCCCTCGATCGACATGGGCATCCCGCCCAGGCCGATCGCGCTGACGTCGATGTCACCGATGCGGCGGTTGTGCATGTGCTCGTGACCTCTTCAGATGGTGGCGCGGGACCGAATGGCGTTCGACCCCCCGCACATGGCGTGCGGAGGCGCCGGAACTCGTTCCAGCGTGACCCTCCTGCGGGCCGGAGGTCCAATAGAGGAAAGAGAACGCATTAAGCAGCCGGGCAACTGAATCGCCGGGCAGGGGGAACCGGCCCGCACGGCCTGCCGGTGGGTGTGCGAGGCTCACTGCCGAGCAGCCGCCACGACGGGCGGCGCGGTGGAGAGGCGGCGGCATGCGCATCGGTCTGCTCGGTACCGGCCCCTGGGCGGCGATGGCTCATGCCCCAGCCCTGAGCGAGCACGCGGGACTGGACTTCGCCGGAGTGTGGGGCCGCCGCTCCGAGGCCGCGAAGGAACTCGCCGACCGGCACGGCACGCGCGCCTACGACGACGTCGACGCGCTGCTCGCCGACGTGGACGCGGTCGCCCTGGCCCTGCCGCCGGCCGTGCAGGCCGATCTCGCGGTGCGCGCGGCGCGGGCGGGGCGTCATCTGCTGCTGGACAAGCCGCTCGCGACGACGGTGGCGCAGGGGCGGGCGGTGGCCGACGCCGTGCGGGACGCCGGGGTCGCCTCGGTCGTCTTCTTCACCAGCCGTTTCGTGCCGGACACCGAGGCCTGGATCACCGAACAGGCGGACGCGGGAGGCTGGTTCACCGGGCGCGCGGAGTGGTTGGGAGCGCTGTTCGGCGGCGACGGCGACAGCCCGTTCGCGGACTCGCCGTGGCGGCAGGAGAAGGGCGCCCTGTGGGACGTGGGGCCGCACGCCCTCTCCGTGCTGCTGCCGGTCCTCGGCGACGCCCGCCGGGTGACCGCCGCGGCGCCGGGCCCCGGCGACACCGTCCATCTGGTCCTCGACCACGTCGGCGGCGCGTCGAGCACCCTCACCCTCAGCCTCTCGGCGCCGGCCGCGGCCGCCGGAGCCACGGTCGAGCTGCGCGGCAGGGCGGGGGTGGCCGTGCTCCCGGACAGCGGTGAGGGGCCGGTCACCGCCCTCGTCCAGGCCGCCGACGCCCTGCTCACCGCCGCCGGCACCGGCCGGCCGCACCCCTGCGACGCGGCTTTCGGCCTGCGGGTCACGGAGATCCTCGCGGAGGCCGAGGCGCTGATGGACGGCGCCGCGCGCTGACGCGGACGGCGGCCCCTCCGGCATGCGGGACGCGCCCCGGCGTAGGAGCGTGGTGGTGTGGGAAAGGTGCCCGTCCTGTCGCCGCGCCGGGACCACGCCCGGCGGGGCTGGCTGCGGGGCGCGCCGCCGCCGCGCTGGGTGAAGGTTCTTCCGGTCGTCCTGATCGCCGGCGTGTGCACGGCCACGCTGCTGAGCCCCGACCCCATCGACATCGGGTTCCTGCTGGGAGCCATCCCACCGCTGGCCGTCCTGTCGTACGGCCCCTGGGCGACCGCGGTCCTCGGCGCACTCGTGGTCGCCGTCCTCAACATCCCGGCCTTCAATCTCAACCACCCCGGCAACACCGACCTGTTGACCATCAGCTTCGTCTCCGTGCTGAGCGTGTTCGTGTCGTACGTGCGCAGTCGTCGCGACGCCCAGCTGGACCTGGAGCGCACGGTCGCCGAGGCCGCGCAGCGCGCCGTAGTGCCGCCGCTGCCCGAGCGGGTCGGCCCGGTCCGCTGTGTGGGCCTGTACCGGGCCGCGGAGCGCGGCACGCTGGTGGGGGGCGATTTCTTCGACGTACGGGAGGGGCCGCACGGCGTGCGGGCCGTGATGGGCGACGTCCAGGGGCACGGGCTGTCCGCGGTCGCCACGGTCGCCTCGCTGCTGGGGGCCTTCCATGAGGCGGTGCTGGACCAGCCCGACCTGGAGTCGGTCGCCGCCCGTCTCGACCGCAGGCTGGTCGTGGACTCGGCGGCCTCGCGGTACGCCGAGCTGTTCGCGACCGCCGTGCTGCTGGAGTTCTCCCGCGACGCCCAGGCGGTTCGGATGGTCTCCTGCGGGCATCCTGCACCGCTGCTGCTGAGTGGCGGGAAGGTCACCGAACTCGACCTCGTCGCCTGGACGCCGCTCGGTCTCGGCCTGTCCGACGGCGGCCCGGACTCCGCGCTCACGCTCCGGCTGGAGCCCGGCCAGAGCCTCTTCCTCGCCTCGGACGGCGTGAGTGAGGCCAGGGACGCCTCGGGCGCCTTCTACCCGCTGACCGACCGCCTGTGCGCCCTTGGCGACACCGATCCGGCCGTGCTCGCCGACCGGGTCTGGGCGGATCTCGTACGCCACTGCCCTGCCGTCGTCGACGACGTGACGATGCTCGTCCTCACGCCCTCGTCACGGGACGTTCGCTGACGTTCTGCCCGGCACCGTGCTCCTGGTTGCCCTCCGCGTCGATGTGCGGCAGGACCCGGTCGAGCCAGCGCGGAGTCCACCAGGCGTGCTTGCCCAGCAGGGTCATCACCGCGGGCACCATGAGCAGCCGCACCACGGTCGCATCGATCAGCACGCTCACCGCGAGCCCCAGTCCGAGCATCTTGACCACGATGTTGTCGCTGACGATGAAGGCGGCGAACACGCTCACCATGATCAGTGCCGCGCAGGTGATGACCCGGGCGGTGATCTCCAGGGCATGGGCGACCGAGGCTTTGGCGTCCGAGGTGCGCAGCCAGGACTCGTGGACGCGGGAGAGCAGGAAGATCTCGTAGTCCATGCTCAGGCCGAAGATGATCGCGAACATCATCATCGGCACATAGCTCTCGATGGGCACCTTGCCGTGGACGCCCAGCGCCGGCCCGCCCCAGCCCCACTGGAAGACGGCCACGACGACGCCGTACGAGGCCCCGATGGACAGCACGTTCAGGACGGCCGCCTTGACGGCGACGAGCAGGCCGCGGAAGACCGCGAGGATGATCAGGAAGGCCAGGGCGACCACCACGCCGATGATCAGGGGCAGTCGGCCGGCCACGATGTCGCGGAAGTCGACCTGGGCCGCCGTGGTGCCGGTGACATAGCCCTTGGCGGGCGTGCCGGAGACCGCGTCCGGGAGGGTGTCGTGGACCAGGCGGTTGGTCAGGGCGGTGGTGTCGGCGCTCTGCGGGGACTGCTTCGAGTAGACGGTGCCGATGAGGACGTCGCCGTCCTTGGTGGGCGTCAGCGAAGTGACCGTGGAGGCGCCGGCGACGGAGTTGAGGGTCTTCTGCGCCTGGGAGGACAGGGTGGAGCGCTGGGACGAGGAGACGGAGGTCTGGTCGATGACGACGGTGAGCGGGCCGTTGGAGCCGGGGCCGAACGCATCGGTCATCAGGTCGTAGGCGCGACGGTCGGTGAAGGAGGTGGGGTCGGCACCGTCACCGATGTGGCCCAGCTGGATGGAGAACACCGGGATCGCCAGGACGACCACGACGCCGACACCTGCCGCCAGGAACTGCCAGGGCCTGCGCTCCACGCGCTGGGCGTAGCGGTGCCAGGTCCCCTGGGGCGCGGCTCCGGGCTCCGCGTCGGTCTCGGCGACGGGGCGGCGCAGGTGGTAACGGTCGATGTGTTTGCCGATGAGCCCGAGCAGGGCCGGGACCAGGGTCAGCGCGCCGATGACCGCCGAGACGACCGTCACGGCGGCGGCCAGGCCGAGTTTGCCGATGAAGCTCACGCCGGAGGCGTACAGCCCGGCGAGGGCGACGATCACGGTGCAGCCGGAGACCAGGACCGCCCGCCCGCTGGTGGCGGTGGCGTGCCCGGCCGAGTGCACCGGATCGGCGCCGTCCATGAGGTTCTGCCGGTGCCGGGTGCTCAGGAACAGGGCGTAGTCGATGCCGACGCCGAGGCCGATCATCGTCGCCAGGGTCGGCGAGACGGTGGCGAAGGTGAAGGCCGCGGCGAGCAGCCCGAGGCAGGCGAGCCCGGCGATCGCGCTGAGCAGCGCGGTCAGCAGGGGCAGCCCGGCGGCGATCACGCTGCCGAAGCCGACGATCAGGACGACGATGGCGACGGCGAAGCCGATGAGTTCGCTCAGGCGGTCGTTGCCGGCGGGCCGGGCCAGTTCGCCCAGCGGTCCGCCGTACTCGACCTGCGCTCCGGCCGAGCGCAGCGGCTGGACCGCCTTGTCGACTCCGTTCAGGTAGCTGTCACCCAGCGTCGAGGGCTGGACGTCGAAGCGGACGGTGATGTAGGCCGTCTTCCCGTCGGAGGACACCGGCCCGACCTTCGAGGCGGGGGCGGACAGCGGGTTCTGGGCGGACAGGACGTGCGGCAGCTTCTGCAGGTCGCCCACCGTGGTGGACATCTGCGAACCGAGCGACGTGACGGACTTCTGCCCGTCGTGCAGGACGATCTGGCTGCCGTATCCGCCCGCCGCCGGGTCGTGCTTCTGCAGCACGTCCAGGCCCTGCTGGGACTGGACACCCGGAAGGGAGAAGTTGTCGGAGTAGTCGCCCCCGAAGGACCGGTTGAGGAACTGCAGCGCCACCAGGGCAACGAGCCAGGCGACGATGACGATCACGAAGTGGCGGGCACACCATTCTCCGAGGCGTCGCAGCACCCCCTTGGCGACGGTGTCCCTCCCCCCCGCGTCGGTGCCGGTCGGTGCCATGGCCTCGGCCTTCTCTGCCGGTCGGGACGGTCGTTGTCTTTCATTACACGCCCGCCCACTCGCTCCGGCATCTCGGGGAGTCCCAGCCTCTTCGCCTCTTCCGGATGCACGCCGGGCTTGGGCGTTGAATGGTGATAGCAGAAGCGTTCGGACCCAAGGAGCACTCATGCCGACGTCACAGCCCGACGCGTCCGGGTCGTCCGAGGACAGCGTCACCCCGGACGACCTGCTCCACACCAGTACCGGCACCGATGTGTCGCCGGAGGACATCGTCCTTGCCACCGGCAGGGACATCACCCCGCGCAATCTCGAATGGGCCAGGCGCAAGCTGGAGACGGAGGGCTCCGCCGCCCTCGAGAAACTGCTGCCGTAACCGCCGCCTCACGACCGCCTGGAGACCGGTACCGGTTCAGTCCGCGTCGGGCTCCAGGCACAGCACCGGCACCCGCTGGACGAGGTTGACGGCGAAGCCACCGCGGTTCCAGGGCTGTTCCGTCGGCTGGCAGTGCCCCTCGGCGTCGGTGGCCCGCGCGCTCAGCACATGTTCGCCGGGAGTCGCCGTCCAGCCGAAGTGCCAGCGCCGCCAGGCCCACCGTCGCCCTGCGTCGGGCTCCAGTTCGGCCTCGTGCCAGGTGCGCCCCGCGTCGGTGCTCACCTCCACCCGCGCCAGTGGGGCCTGCCCCGACCAGGCGCGCCCCTCGACGGGTACCGGGCCCGGCCGCACCACGCGGGCCCGCGACATGAAGTCCGGGAATCCGGGCGGGACCAGCAGGGCGCGCGGCACGATCCGGGCGACCGGCTCGCCCTCCTCACCGGACTCCTGCCGCAGCCGGTAGGCCACGGTCTGCTGGAACCCCGTGAACGGCGCGTCCGTGACGGTGACTTCGCGCAGCCACTTCACGTGCGCCATGCCGTACCAGCCGGGCACCACCAGGCGCACCGGGTGGCCGTGTTGCGGAGGCAGCGGGCCGCCGTTCATCGCGTACGCCACCAGCACCTCGGGCTCGGTGCCCGTGGCCACGTCCACCGGCAGGGACCGCTGGTAGTCCTGCTCGACCCCGCGTTCCACTCCGTGGTCGGCGCCGGTGAACACCACGTCGACGGCGTCGGCCCCGACTCCGGCCTCGGCGAGCAGCAGCCGCAGCGGTACGCCCGTCCACTCGGCGGTGCCGACGGCCTCGACGAGCCAGGGCTGGCTGACCGGGCGGGGGGTGAGCAGAGCCCGGCCGTTGCCCGCGCATTCCAGCGTCACGCGCGTGGTGGCCTGGGGGAATGCCCGCAGATCCGCCAGGTCCAACTGCAGCGGGCGACGGACCAGGCCTCCGACGGTCAGCGGCCACGGGGTGTCGTCGGGGACGTACGGGATGTCGTAGTGCGTCAGTACGTAGTGCAGACCCGGCGGGGAGACGTCGTAGCGGAGCGCCTCGAGCGGCAGGCCGTGGTTGCGGGTGGCCAGCGCCAGTTCGTCCCGGCCGATGCCCTCGTCGGGTGCGGCAAGCCGGGCGGGTGCGCTCGTGTCACCGAGTCGATGGCCCATGACCGCATTATCCCCCCGGAAGGGCGGATGGAGCAGTCGAAAGGGGCAGGTATCCGGTCACGGGACACAACTGCCGGTTGGTCAAGGGGAGTTCCGCCGGATCATTGTGCGGCCGTTGCCCGTTCACTCTTTCGAAGAGAGGCCTGCGGCTGACAGACTCCGGAGGGTGCCCGACTTCGACATGCTTGTCATCGGATCCGGCCCCGGCGGCCAGAAGGCCGCGATAGCCGCGGCCAAGCTCGGCCGCCGGGTCGCCATCGTCGACCGCCCCGACATGGTCGGCGGGGTCTCCATCCACACCGGCACCATCCCCTCCAAGACCCTGCGCGAGGCGGTGCTGTACCTGACCGGTCTCACCCAGCGCGATCTGTACGGGCAGAGTTACCGGCTGAAGGAGGACATCACCGTCGCCGACCTGACCGCGCGCACCGAGCACGTGGTCAGCCGGGAGGTGGACGTCATCCGCAGCCAGCTCTCCCGCAACCACGTCTCCCTCCACGCCGGCACGGGAAGCTTCGTCGACCCGCACACCGTCTCGCTGCGCGAGGTCACCGGTCACGAACGGCTGCTCAGCGCGGACCACATCGTCATCGCGACCGGCACCCGCCCGGCACGGCCGGACAGCGTCGAGTTCGACGGCCGTACGATCATGGACTCCGACAACGTCCTCGCCCTCGAACGCGTCCCGCGCTCCATGGTCATCGTCGGGGCCGGTGTGATCGGCATGGAGTACGCGTCGATGTTCGCCGCGCTCGGCAGCAAGGTGACCGTCGTCGAGAAACGGGCCGGGATGCTCGACATGTGCGACATCGAGATCATCGAGTCGCTCAAGTACCACCTTCGGGACCTCGCCGTGACGTTCCGTTTCGGGGAGACCGTCGCCGCCGTCGAGCGCCATCCGCGGGGCACGCTGACCGTCCTGGAGAGCGGCAAGAAGATACCGGCCGACGCCGTGATGTACTCGGCGGGCCGGCAGGGTCTGACCGCCGAACTCGATCTCGGCAAGGCCGGTTTGACCGCGGACCGGCGTGGCCGGATCGCCGTCGACGAGCACTACCGCACCGAGGTGCCGCACATCTACGCCGTCGGTGACGTCATCGGCTTCCCGGCGCTCGCCGCCACTTCCATGGAACAGGGCCGGTCCGCGGCCTACCACGCCTGCGGTGAGCCGGTCGGGCAGATGCACAACCTGCAGCCCATCGGCATCTACACCATCCCGGAGATCAGCTTCGTCGGCCGCACCGAGGACCAGCTCACCGAGGACAGCGTGCCCTTCGAGGTCGGCATCTCCCGCTACCGAGAACTCGCGCGCGGCCAGATCGTCGGCGACTCCCACGGCATGCTGAAGCTGCTGGTCTCCCCGGAGGACCGCAGGCTGCTCGGCGTGCACTGCTTCGGCTCGGGCGCAACGGAGTTGATCCACATCGGGCAGACCGTGATGGGCTGCGGCGGCACCGTCGACTACCTGGTCAACGCGGTGTTCAACTACCCGACGCTGGCGGAGTCCTACAAGGTCGCCGCCCTGGACGCCACGAACAAACTTCGGCAGATCGACCACATCGGAGACTGAACAGCCGTCAGCGGTCCGGCACTTCGGTGTCGTCCTCGACGACATGGACGGCGGCCTCCTCGGCGCCTGCGGCCCCGCCGTCGATGCCCACGTCGGTGGCGACCGTCGTGTCGGGGTGCGCTCCCTCGCCCGAGGCGACCAGGCGGCCCGCGCGCCGCGAACCGGCCTGGAGGTCGACGGGTTCGCCCTCTCCCCCGGGAAGGTCGCCGGCCTCGTCGCGCGCGGGGGCGGTCACGTCGGGAACCTCCTCGGCGAGCCGTTCGTCGAGGGTCTCGCCGGCCTGCTGCTCGGCGGCCGTCGTGCCGTACTTGGTCACGCCGAGCGGCTTTTCCGGTGGGGAGTAGCCCTCGTCCAGCGTGTCGTCGTAGGTGCGTTCGTCGACCGCGTCCTGCAGATCGAGCGGCGCCGCGTCTGCCTGTTCCTCGTTGGTTCCGGTGGGCTGGTAGGCGTCGTCGGCCATTGGCTCGGACTCCATGCGTTCGCTGTCCACTGATGCCTCCCTCGCGCGTTGCGGCGGGTCGTTTCCTTACGGTGTCCCGGTCCGCGTTTCCCGTTGCGCGCGGTCCAACCCCGGTAGTCCCGGGCGGCCCGGGAGGTTACTTCCCGGTCAATCTTGAAAGCTCAAAGGGTGGGGCTATCATCACTCGCACACACGCTGTGACCGCCCGGCAACGCACCGGCCGTGCGGGATCCTTCACGTCTTTCTCCGCCCCCGACCCGAGGCCAACCCTCTTTCGTCCGGGACGGGTTCGTCACCCCCCCACCTCCCCTCGTCGTCGGGGCAAGGCCGCCCTCACGTCGTGCACGACGGAAAGCAGCGCAACCATGAGCAACATCAGGGGCAGAGGGCTGCAGGCCAATGTCCTCGGTACCTTCGACACCGTGGTGATGGCCGTCGCGGGCAGCGCCCCGGCCTATTCCATCGCCGCCACCACGGCCGTCCTGGTCGGCGCGGTGGGCATGGCGAGCCCGGCCGCACTGCTGTACTGCGCGATACCCATGCTGGGTATCGCGCTGGCGTTCAGCTACCTCAGCCGCATCGATGTGAACGCGGGCGCCAGCTACTCCTGGGTGGGACGCACGCTCCATCCCTTTCTCGGGTTCATCAGCGGCTGGGCACTGGTGATCTCGGCGACGATCTTCATGGTGGCCGGCTCGCTGCCCGCCGGTTCGATGACCCTCGCCCTGTTCGACGACAGCCTCGCCGACAACACCGCGCTCTCCACGGTGGTCGGCGCGGCCTGGTTCGTCGTCATGCTGCTCGTCGTGCTGGGCGGCGCCCGTCTCACCGTACGGGCGCAGCTCCTCATGTCCGGCGTCGAGCTCACGATCCTCGCGCTGTTCGCCGTGCTCGCCCTGTTCCACACGGGCAACCCCGGCACGTTCGACTGGTCCTGGCTCGGCTTCAGCCACTTCCACGGGACGGCGGGCTTCGCGTCGGGCGCGCTGGTCGCCGCGTTCTACTACTGGGGCTGGGACGTCACGAGCAACCTCAGCGAGGAGACCCGCAACAGCCGCCGTACGACGGGACTCGCGGGGCTGATCGGGGTGGGCATCGTCTTCCTGCTGTTCGAGGTGTTCACCATCGCGGTGAACGTCATCCTGACCTCGAAGCAGATCGAGGAGAACGACGCGAACGTGCTGGGCGTGCTCGGTGAGGAGATCTGGCCGGGCTGGGGCGGCAAGCTGCTCATCGTGGCGGTGATGCTGTCGACCATCGCCACGCTGGAGACCACCCTCATCCAGGTCACGCGCTGCCTGTTCGCGATGGGCCGCGACCGTACGATGCCCGCCGCGCTCGGCCGGGTGCACCGCAGGTGGAACACCCCGTGGGTGGCCATCGCCGTGGTCGGCGGGGTGGCACTGGCGATGTTCATCGCCTCCAACGCCCTGGGCTCGGTGGGCGACATCCTCTCCGAGGCGATCTCGGCGATCGGCCTGCAGATCGCCGTGTACTACGGCCTCGCGGGCCTCGCGGTGGTCGTGGCTTACCGCAAGATGCTGCTGAAGTCGCCGGCCAACTTCCTGCTCGGCGGGCTGTGGCCGCTGTTCGGCGCCTTGTTCATGTTCTGGATCTTCGTCGAGTCACTGGGCGAGCTCGACACCGCGGCGATCACGATCGGCATCGGCGGACTCGCCGTCGGCCTGGTCCCGATGCTCTGGTACTGGAAACAGGGCAGCGACTACTACCGGCCGGCCCGGCTGGACGCCACCCGCACCGTCGAGACGGAGTACAACCCCGACGGCGGCACGGCCACGAACTCCCGTGTCCACGAGGGTCTCTCCACCGACTTCTGAGGGAGACCCCGATGGCGAGAGACCGATTCGTTCCCGACTTCGACCAGGACTGCGGGGACACAGCCCTCACCGACACCTGCCACGACATCGTCATCGGCCGCTGGCAGGGCCTGAGGGACCTGCTGCGGATCACCGGCCCCGACTGGCTCGCCCGCGGCCACCGGGTGCGGCTGCTCGCGCAGGCCTGCACGAGCAGTTCGACGGCGGAGACATGGCTGGCGGCCGAGCCCCGAAACGGCGACGCGCTGGTGCTGCGGGCAGCGACGGAGACGGCCCGGGCGTTCAACCTGGCCATCGCCGCGGGCCGGGGCGTGCCGATCGCCCAGTACCGCATCGACACCGCGGTGACGGCGTGCCTGCAGGCCGCGGAGGCCTGTCCGGACGACCCGACGCCGTGGATCTCACTGATCTCGGTGGCCCGGCTGTACGCCGCCGGGGTGCGGCGGCAGGAACTGGCGCGCTGGTGGGACGAGTTGCACCAGCGCGACCCGTACAGCGTGGAGGGTCATCTTCAGGTCCTGCACTACTACTCGGCCCGCTGGCACGGCACGCACGGTCTCATGTACGACTTCGCCCGCGACGCGGCCGGCGTGGCACCCTCGGGCTGCGCCCTGCCGGTGCTCGTGCAGTACGCGCGGGTGGAGGAGTACCGGTACGCCCTCGACTCGGCGAAGGGCAGCCAGTCGGCCGTGGGGCTGGGGCAGCACTGGAACAACGACGGGGCCGTCAGTGACGTCCGCAGAACCTGGCAGCGCTGGATCATGGGCCGTACGGACAGCGGCATCGCGCCCGGTGAGCTGCGCGACCTCAACTATCTGACGCATGCGGCCTGCAACGCGGGCGACAAGGAGGAGGCCGCGGCCCTGCTGCGGATGCTGGGCCCTCGTGCGACCCGGACTCCCTGGTCGTACACGGGAGATCCGGAGCAGCAGTTCGTGAAGTGGCGCAAGGAGCTGAAGCTGCGCGGCTGAGGGGCGGCGGGGCCCCGCTCAGCGGGGGCCCGGGCTGCGGTGCGGTGGCTGTCCGGGAGCAGGGCCGGCCGGTGGCCGCGGTACGGCGCGGACGACGGGATCGTCGCCCTGCACCGTCAGCGGGTCTCCGTGGTGGTGGATCGTCAGGGGCGGCCCGGTCAGCAGGGTGTACGAGGCCTTGTCCGGGCCGATCTCCACCCGCAGCCGACGGCCGAACAACTGGAGGGTGAAGGCGAGGCGGCTGAACTTCTCGGGCAGGCGCGGGGCGAAGCACAGGGTCTCGCCGTCGCGGCGCAGGCCGCCGAACCCGGCGACCAGGGCCATCCAGGTGCCGGCCAGCGACGCGATGTGCAGCCCGTCGCGGGTGTTGTGCTCCAGGTCCGCCAGATCCATCAGAGCGGCCTCGGCCGTGTAGTCGTAGGCGAGGCGCAGATGGCCCGCCTGGGCGGCGATGACGGCCTGGACGCACGCCGACAGCGAGGAGTCCCGTACGGTCAGGGCCTCGTAGTAGGCGAAGTTGCGGGCGACGTGCTCCTCGTCGAAGTGACTGCCGCACGTGTACATCGCCAGCACCAGGTCGGCCTGTTTGATGACCTGTTTGCGGTAGAGGTCGAAGTACGGGTAGTGCAGCATCAGCGGGTACCGGTCGGGGCCGGTGGCGGCGAAGTCCCAGCGCTGGTAGCGGGTGAAGCCGGCGTGCTGCTCGTGCACGCCGAGTTCGCTGTTGTACGGGATGTGCATCGCCTCGGCGGCGTCCCGCCAGACCGCGCTCTCCTCGTCGTCGACACCCATGGATGCCGCCAGATCAGGATGGCGCTCGCAGGCATCGGCGGCGGCCAGCAGGTTCACGCGGGCCATGAGGTTGGTGTACGTGTTGTCGTCCGCGATCGCGCTGTACTCGTCCGGGCCGGTGACGCCGTCGATGTGGAAGGCGCCCTGGTGGTCGTGGTGACCGAGCGAGCGCCACAGGCGGGCCGTCTCCACCAGGAGCTCGACGCCGGCCTCGCGCTCGAACTGCTCGTCTCCGGTGGCCGCCGTGTAGCGCGCCACGGCGTGGGCGACGGCGGCGTTCACATGGAAGGCCGCGGTGCCGGCCGGCCAGTACGCCGAGCCTTCCGATCCCTCGATGGTGCGCCAGGGGAACGCGGCGCCGCTCAGGCCGAGTTGGGCGGCGCGTTCCCGGGCGGCGGGCAGGGTGCTGTGCCGCCAGCGCAGCGCCTCGGCCACGGCATTGGGAGCGGTGTAGGTGAGCAGGGGCAGGACGAAGGTCTCGGTGTCCCAGAAGGCGTGACCGTCGTAACCGGAACCGGTCAGGCCCTTGGCGGGGATCGCGCGCTGCTCGGCGCGGGCGCCGGCCTGCAGTACGTGGAAGAGCGCGAAGCGGACGGCCTGCTGGATCTCCTCGTCGCCGTCGACCTCGACGTCCGCACGCGCCCAGAAGTCGTCGAGGTAGGCCCGCTGGTCCTCCAGGAGGCCGTCCCAGCCGCTGTGGCCGGCCGCCGCCAGCGCCGCCTCCACCTGGTCGCTCATCGCGGGCCGCGAGCGGACGGCGGACCAGCCGTGGGCGACCAGTTTCTCCACGCGCAGACGCTCGCCCGGTTCCAGCACCGAGGTGATCGTGAGCCGGGCCACGTCCACGTTGCTCTCGCTGCTGGTCGTGGTCCGGGCCGGGCCGGTGACGTTGTGGTCGGCGGCCACCGCCACGCGCAGGCCGCTGCGACGCGTGCGGTGCACCAGGCGCAGCCGATGACCGACGGCGATGTCCTCCTCGGCCTCCAGCGGCGATTTCAGTGCCTGGGCCGCGCGCGGGTCGCCGTTCGGCCCGGGCAGGCTCTCGTTGGCGACCAGCTCCGACTGGATCACCACACGGCAACGGCTGCCGACGGCCTCCACCTCGTAGGCGATGGCGGCGACGGCCCGCTGGGTGAGCGAGACCAGGCGGGTGGAGCGCACCCGGACGGTGGACCCGGCGGGCGAGGTCCACTCACAGGTCCGTTCCAGTACGCCGCGCCGCAGGTCGAGAACCCTCTCGTGGGAGACGAGACGGCCGTAGCGCAGGTCGAAGGGCTCGTCGTCGACCAGCAGCCGCAGCACCTTGCCGTTGGTGACGTTGATGACCGTCTGGCCGGACTCCGGATACCCGTATCCGGCCTCCGCGTAGGGCAGCGGATGCACCTCGTGCACTCCGCTGAGGTAGGACCCGGGCAAGCCGTGCGGTTCGCCCTCGTCGAGGTTGCCGCGCCAGCCGACGTGGCCGTTGGAGAGCGCGAAGACCGACTCGCTCTGCGCGAGGACGTCCAGATCGAGGCGCGTCTCACGCACGGTCCACGGTTCGACGGTGTAGGACCGGTGGGTGATCATGCGTTGCCTTCCAGTTCGGCGAGGTCCTTGACGACCCGGTCCGCGCCGTGTGCGTACAGGGCGTCGGTCTGTCCCACGCGGTCGACGCCGACGACGTATCCGAAGTGGCCGGAGCGGCCGGCGTCCATGCCGGCAAGGGCGTCCTCGAAGACGGCGGCCCGCGACGGCTCGACCCCGAGGTCGCGGGCGGCCGCGAGGAAGGTGTCGGGGTGCGGCTTGCCGGGCAGCCCGCGTTCGGCGGCCACCACGCCGTCGACGCGTACGTCGAAGAGGTGCTCCGCCTTGATCGAGCGCAGTACGTCACGGGTGTTGGCGCTGGAGGAGACGATCGCGGTGCGCAGGCCGTGCGCGCGCACGGCCTCGATGTAGCGCAGGGTGCCGTCGTACGCCTCGACGCCCTCGGTGCGGATCTTCTCCAGGACCAGGGCGTTCTTGCGGTTGCCGATGCCGTTCACCGTCGGTGCGTCGGGTGGGTCGTCCGGCTTGCCTTCGGGCAGTTCGATGTCCCGGGAGGCGAGGAAGGTACGGACACCGTCGGCGCGCGGCCGTCCGTCGACGTACTCGTCGTAGTCGGCACCCGAGTCGAAGGGCCTGAAGCCGTCTCCCTCGCGCTCCCGCAGGAACGCGTCGAAGGTCTCCTTCCATGCGGCCGCGTGCACGACGGCCGTGCGGGTCACGACCCCGTCGAGGTCGAAGAGGCAGGCCTGGATGTTTTCGGGGAGCCCGAGCTGCGTCATACCCGTTCGGTTCCCCACGCGGGCGCATCCACATCGTGGCGCACGCCACATGGGTCAGTCGTGCGGGAACGAGTGGTGCTCGTGGGCGACCAGCCAGCGCTCCCGTTCCTTGCGCAGCCCGAGTGTCAGCCGCAGGCGCAGGGTCGGGCGTTCGGCCAGTTCCTCCGGGGTGCCGCAGCGCAGCAGCGCGTGCGCGTAGGCGACGTCGGCACCGGCGGTGACGTCGAGGGTCTCGATGTCGAAGCAGGCGCCCTGGGCCTGCCACTCGAAGAACGGCGGCCAGGTCGCGCGGTAGGCGGCGAGACCGTGGATGCCCTCGTGCGGCGGCGGGACGTCGTACATCACGATGTCCTCGGCGTGGCCGGCGAGGACGCCGTCGAGGTCACCGCGATGGACGGCCTCGGCCCACTTCTCGATCAGTGTGCGGATCTGTGCTGCGTCGTCGGGCACGGCACCGGCTCCTTTCCGTGGTGTTGTCCCCTGTACTGGGACGACTCCCCGGCCCGCCCGGATTCATTGTCTGCCGGCCGGGTGACACACTTCGCTGTGTGCCGCTGACCTTCGACGACCTGCTGACCCGTGCCCGCGCCCTCGTCGGGGACGGCCGCCGCGCGGTCCTCGGTATCGCCGGCAGTCCCGGGGCGGGCAAGACCACGCTCGCCGAGAACCTGGTGCGGGAGCTGAACGGGTCCGGTGGGCCGTGGGTCGCGCACGTCCCCCTGGACGGTTTCCATCTCGCCGACGCCGAGCTGGAGCGGCTCGGCCGCCGGGACCGCAAGGGGGCGCCCGACACCTTCGACGCGGCCGGGTACGCGGCACTGCTGCGGCGCCTGCGCGAGAACGACGGGCAGGGGGCCGGCGACGTGGTGTACGCCCCTGGGTTCGAGCGGGTGCTGGAGCAGCCGATCGCGGGCGCCGTGCCGGTGCCGCCGACGGCGCGGCTGGTGGTGACGGAGGGCAACTACCTCCTGCTCGACACGGGCCTGTGGCCGCGGGTCCGCAGCTGTCTCGACGAGGTGTGGTTCTGCGAGCTGGACGAGCAGGAGCGCCTGCGCCGGCTGATCGCCCGGCACGAGGAGTTCGGCAAGGGGCACGAGGAGGCGGTGGAGTGGGTGCTGCGCAGTGACCAGCGCAATGCCGAGCTGGTCGCCGCAAGCCGGGAGCGGGCGGACCTGGTGGTGCCGTTCTGCGAACTCGCCCTCACCCGCTGACCGGGCACAGCGTCAGCCCCGGTTCCCCTCGCTCGTCGTCGGCGCCGATCACCGCGGTGAAGGCGTCCGTTCGTACGGTGAGCCCCGCATCGGTCCGTTCCACGGATACCGTCGGCGAATACTGGGAGCCGTAGCGCACGGCGAACACGTGCAGGTCGTCCGGCGTGCCCGGGACCGGGCCCGCCTCCAGGGCCGTGGAGCTCACCAGGTTCCGCCAGCCCTCGTCGGGGTTGCCGTAGCCACGCGGGTCTGCGGCGAGCGCGAACGCCGACTGTTCCTGCGTGAGTTCGGCACGGGCGTCGAAGTGCTCCGTGCCCTGCGCCGTCGGATGGGTCAGACGCAGCCCGCCCGCCGACGCCACCGCACCCTCGGCGGTCCGGCGCACCCTGTCGCCGTCATCGGCCGCGTAGGGCAGCCCGGCGAGCAGATACGCCTCCGGGGCCAGGCGTTCCACGACGACCGTCGTCCACAGGACGGTTCCGTCGGTGACGTACAGGGACCGCACATGCCGCAGGACGTGGTCGCGGCCGACGACCGGCTTGGTCACCAGTTTCGCCACGAGCCCGTCGGCGCTCAGGTCCCGTACCCGGACCTCGCCCATGGGCCGGCAGAACACGAACCCGTCCAGCACGGGGCCGAAGCCGTGCTGCCGGTTCACGGCGGCCGGCAGATAGTAGGTGCCCGCCGCCTCGACCAGTGACGGAGTCATCCGGTCGTCGAAGGCCACCGAAACGGTGCCCGCCCTGAGCTGGTGTCGTGCGGGCGCGGCCGACGGCGTGCGATGCCAGCGGGTGGGGTCCTGGATCTGCCAGACCAGCATCCAGGCGAAGTGGCCGTCGACCCCTCCGTCGGGCTTGGCCGCGTGCCGCCCCCAGCGGGTGTCGCCCCGGTAGCGGCCCAGGTCGGAGCCGATTCGGTGGCTGAAGTAGCGCAGGCCGAGGACCGACTCGAAGCCGGAGTGCTGCTCGCTGTAGCGGGGGCCGCCGTTGTCGAAGCCGCCGCCCGTGAGGCGGGCGTCGATGTAGCGGGCGAGCGCGTCGCCGTCCTCGGCGAAGATCTCCTCGCCGCTGACGCGGTGGGCCTGGGCCAGGAAGGAGAGCGAGATCGGGCCGTAGTTGTTGTCGTAGGCGCCGCCGTGCTCGGGAGGCAGCAGGGCGCCCCTGTCGCGCACTCGGTGGGCGCGGATCTCGTCGGCGTAGAGGCCCATCGCCCGGGTGCGGACCGCCTCCCCCTCCTCGGCCGGCAGATGGCGCGCCAGCATGAGACCGCCGACCACGCAGCCGATGGCCTGGTTGCCGGCTTCCTGCGGGTTGAAGAAGGCCGCCTCGGTGAGCCAGCGCCAGTAGCCCCGTGCCACGTCGAGGAGTTCGGCGCGCCGGCCGGCGTCGACCAGGCCGTGCGGGGCGTCGAGGATGTTGACCGCCTGGAGCAGCGCCCACACCGTGCTCGGCCAGTCGCCGATGGGGTGGGCGCCCGCCTCCAGGACGTAACGGGCGTACGGGAAGCCCGAGTTGCGGATCCGCAGGTTCGGGTAGCCGGGGTTGTCCTCGACGTAGACCCGCTCGCGCAGGTGGAACGCGAGGCTGCGGTGCACCGCCTCCGGCAGGCGCGGGTCCCCGGTGCGCTGCAGGGCGAGCACCAGCAGGGAGGTCATGCCGAGGGAGGTGTCGCCGATGTCGTCGACGCAGTCGGGGTGTTCGAGGCTGCCCTCCGGCGTGATGCGCCGCAGGGCCTGCTCGACGACATCGGCGAGGACGGTGTCGTACGCCTCCGGGCTGTCCGGCAGGTCGTGCAGCGGGCCGCGCTGGTGCGGGAGGTGCACGGGAGGGTGCGGGAGGTACACGGGAAGGTGCGGGAGGTGCACGGGGTTCAGCCCTTCATGCCTGAGCGGCCATGGCGCGGGTGCCGGGGTCACACGACAGGTGCGGTCCGGTGGGCACGCAGCGCGACGGTCAGTGTGTGCGGGCCCAGTCCGCCGACGTAGACACGGTTCCCGGTCGTCGCATCGGTGCCGCCCACCACGGTGTACTCCTCACCCGGGTCGTATCGCAGTACGTCGCTCCGGTCCGGCCCGGCCAGTGGTTCCCCGGCCTCGACACCGGCCTCGACCCGGATCTCGTCCGCACCCGCCCGGTATGTCATCGGTCCGCTCGTCAGGCACCAGCGGGCGTCGCCGATCGGTACGGCGCCGTCCGGCACGCCGCCCGGCCGGAAGGTCAGTTCGAGGGCCCAGGGCACCCGTGGTCCGCTGATGTCGATCCGCAGGTCGGCACCGTCGTCCCGGAGGTCCACGTCGATGCGGACCGTCTGTGAGACCTCGTCCCGAGGCCGGTCCGGGAAGGCCATCGCGGCCGAGAAGCGTCCCTCGTCCGTCATCCGGTAGGCGCCGTCGTCTCGGCGCCGGTCATGCGGGAGCGGCTGGTAGTAGGCGGCCGTGAGGGTGTCGGTGAGCCGGTAGCGGCTGTCGGCGAGCCGTTGCATGCCGGCGGCGCGGAACGGGCCCATGTCGAAGAATCCCCGCGACAGCCGGACCGCGTCGAGTACGGCGTCGCCGGCGAACAGGCGCAGGAAGGTGGGATTGCAGGCGAGGCCCGAGCGGATGCGCCGGTGCCCGGGCACGTCGGAGCCGCCGTACACCACCGTGTGCGCGGTGGTGGAGGCCCGTGCGGCGAGGCGCGCGGTGGTGAGGTAGCGGTCGCGCGGAAGTGTCCGCGCGACCGGTTCCGGCAGCACGCGGCACAGGTCCGGGGTGAGGAGGGTCTCGGCGAGCAGGTCGGGGTCGTCGATGCCTCCGGCGGCCGCCAGCCGCGCCGCCCTGCTGAAGTCGCCGCGGCCGGTCCGGATCGCGAGCAGCCGGTAGTGCGGCAGGTAGGGCGCCAGCGGGAACGGGTGGTACTGGTCCTGCCGCCGCGAGTGGACGGTCTCCACCGTGCCGTCCGGCCTGATGAGGTCCAGGGTGGCGGCGAGATTGCGCTCGACGGCGTCCAGCAGGTCGGTGCGGCCGAGGATGCCCGCCAGCAGCAGCAGCGAGGGGTTGGACACGTGGGCCGCGTAGTTGGCGCTCCGTTCCGAGTACAGGCCTTCCGTGTCGATGTCGACGCCCTCGGCGAGCCACTCCTCGACGCGGGCGAGCAGCCGGTCGTCGGGGAACGACCGGTGCAGCCGGGCCAGCGCCGCGCACAGCTCCCAGCGGTGGTTCGGGGTGTGCACCCCGCCGGTCAGGAGACCGTCCGTGGCGGCGCCGGCGATCTCGGCGAGCGCGGCCGTGACATCGCGCAGCTCCGGCCCCGCGTCCGCGGCGAGAACGTGCGCGTCGCACACGTCGTTGACGGTGAACGCGGAGTCCGGCGGCGACTGCACGTTGTCGCCGCCGGCGAAGAGGCCGGTGGCGGTCTGCGCGGACCGCAGGGCACGGAGGTGGGTCATCGTGGCGGCGACGGCCTGCCTGCTGCCGTGCAGTGCCGAGTCCGGGCAACGGTATGCCGCGATCAGAGTCTTCACCCGGCGTGCCAGGGCGCGGTGGGTCACACCGGCGGGTTCGTCGTCGGGGCAGGCCGTCAGCGGGGCGGCCTGCCGGTCGGCGGCGCGGGCCACGGCGCGGACGAACTCGTGGTCGAGCGGGGTGGGCACGGTCAGTCCTTCAGTCCGGCATTGATGTCGGCGTTCATGACGTAGCGCTGGAAGACCAGGAAGATGACGATCAGAGGGATCATGGAGATGACCGATGCGCCGAGCAGTACCGACCAGTTGATGTTCTGCGCGCCGACGATGCTCTGGATGCCGATCTGCACGGTGAACTTGTTGGGGTCGTTGAGCATCAGAAGCGGCCAGATGTAGTCGTTCCACCGCCACTGGAAGGACAGGATGGCGAGGGTCAGCATGATGGGCCGGGACAGCGGCACCATGATCCGCAGGAAGATCGACAGTTCACGGGCGCCGTCGATGCGTGCGGCCTCCACGAGTTCGTCGGGAACCGTCAGGAAGAACTGGCGGAACATGAAGCATCCGGTCGCGGTGAGCACGGCCGGGAGGATGATGCCGGTGAACGAGTTGTAGAGGCCGAGGTTGCGGACCACCAGGAACTCCGGGGCCAGCATGACCTCGCCCGGCAGCATCGTGGTGGCCAGGATGCAGAGGAAGAACGCCTTGAGCCACTTGTTGTCGTACTTGGCAAGGGCGTACCCGGTGCAGCAGCTGACTCCCACGGTGAGGATCGTCGTGATCACGCACACGATGGTCGTGTTGATGAAGTACTGGGAGAAGTTGGCACTGCGCCACGCCTGGAAGTAACCCGACAGGGTGGGGTTGTGCGGAACCAGTGTCAACGGATAGGAGAACAGGTCCCCGGCCGGCTTGAAGGAGCTGAGGATGAACCACAGCACCGGCAACCCGTACAGGCAGGCCAGGAACCACAGCAGTGTCGTCGCGGACACCGCACGCCGGGCCCCGCCGCCGCCCGCGCTGCGGGGCCGCTTCCTGGAACCGGCCCGTCCGGCACCGGCGTCGACCTTGCGGGGCATGTCTGTGGTTGTCATCGGTTCTCCACCCGCCGGTTGACGATCAGTTGGATGATCGCGACGGCCATCAGGATGAGCATGAGCACGAATGACGCGGCGCTCGCGTAGCCGATCTGGCCCCGTTGGAAGCCGGTCTGGTAGATGTACTGGACAAGCAGGTTGTTCGACGTTCCGGGTCCGCCGTTGTTGAGGGCGACGAACACCGGGTATTCCTTCATCGCGTTGATCGTGTTGAGCAGGATGACGATGAACGAGGTGGGTGCGATGCTCGGCAGCGTGATGCTGATGAACTGGCGCCATGGTCCGGCGCCGTCGAGCGAGGCCGCCTCGTAGTACGACACCGGTACGTTCTTGATCGCCGCGATGAACAGCAGCATCGTGAAACCCGTCCACATCCAGGACGCCGCCATCACCACCACCAGCAGCGACAGGTCCGCGTCCGACTGCCACGGAACGGCGCTTCCGCCGAGCTTCTCGATGACGTAGTTGACCAGTCCGAAGTTCTCACCGAACAGCCACCGCCACAGGACACCCACGACGATGGGCGACAGAAGCCACGGGATGAAGAAGATGACGCGCGCGACCGATGTGCCCTTGGCGTGCTTGCTCACCACCAGGTTGGCTGCGAGCAGCGAGAGCGCGAAGTTCAGCGGTACGAAGAGCACGGCGTACAGCAGCGTCCGGGTCAGCGCGTCGTAGAACGTGGAGTCCCCGAACAGGTTGTGGTAGTTGTCCAGTCCGATGAACTGGAACGCCCCTACACCCGTGTAGTTCGTGAACGAGTAGACGAGCCCGATCACCGCGGGCCAGACGAAGAACAGCGCGAAGAGCACGACATTGGCCGCGATGAGGACGAGCGGCGCGATGGTGTAGCTGTTGCGTCTGCTGGGCGGGCTCGCGGACACGTCCGAGGCGCGTTTTTTCATCTTCCTGACTCCGTGCTGGTGGAAGGGATTCCTGTGGGCTCACGCCATGAGCCCGGCATCACATGCGCACCCGAGGGCCGGGCGGCGGTGTCTCGACCCGCCGCCCGGCCCTGAGGCCTACGATCCGCCGCCGACCTGCTGGTTGTAGCCGGCCACGATGTTCTCCAGAGCCTTGTCGGACGACTGCTGGCCGTTGACCGCCTTGCCGAGTTCCGTCTTGGTCGGGTCGGTGGTGAGGCTCTTGCCCTTCAGCACCCAGTCCGTCTGTGCGCCGTTGAAGTAGCCCGAGATCGGGGCGTAGAGCGGGATCTCCTCGTTGTACAGCTTGAACGCCGCCTGCGCCGCCTCGGACTTGAAGGGGTACTTCGGGTTCAGACCGCTCTCGACGGGCAGGAACCCGGACGTCTCACACAGCTCGCGGTAGTGGTCCGGCTCGTACAGCCAGGACATGAACTTCTTGGTGGCGGTGGCCGCAGCACCGTTGTTGTTGAACCCCACCATCATTCCGCCGCTGTTGACGTCGCTGGCCTGGACCGGCTCGGCGGGAGTCGGGACGCTGGCCCATTCGAACTTCTTGACGCTCTCCGCGAAGGCGGGAACCTGCCACACACCGGACCAGTAGGCGACCACGTCACCGCTCTGGAACATGGCCGACGGGTCGGCGCCGCTGGTCCACACGGACTTCGGCATGGTCTTGTCGTCGTTCAGTCCGACGAAGTACTTCACGGCCTTCTTGGTCGCCGCGTCCACCGAGAACTTGCCGGAGGAGTCCGCGTGGACGTACTTGCCGCCCATCTCGTAGACCATGGCGCGCAGCCGGGACGGCGACTGGTCGAAGGTCAGGGAGTACTTGGCGCCGGTCTTCTCCCGGACCTTGTCCGCCGCCTTGATGAAGTCGGTCCAGGTCCAGGTCTTCTGGGGCGAGGTCGGGAAGGAGACCCCGGCCTTCTTGAACAGCGACTTGTTGATGAACAGGCCGGACGCGGTGACGTCCGAGGGGATGGACAGCACCTTCCCGGACGAGTCCTTGGCGAGGAAGTTGGCGTTGATGTTGTTGCTCTTGGTGTTGGCGATGGAGCTGAGGTCGATCAGCTTGTTCGACCAGATCGGGTCCAGCGACGGCACGGCCGCCACGTCGGGCAGGGAGTTCGCCTGCGCGGCGTTGTGCAGCTTCGTCGTGTAGCCGTCGTAGGGGATGTTGACGAGGTGGACGGTGACGCCGGCTTCCTTCTTGTACTGCGCCGCCAGCTTCTTCCAGCCCGCGTCCTGCCCCGGAACCGTGGAAATCCAGAACGTCAGCGACTTGGAGGTTCCGCCCGAGCCGGATCCCGACCCACCGCAGGCGGAGAGCAGAAGGGCACCTGCCGCGGCCACGGCAGCGAGGGGAACCACGCGGCGCATGCCGCCGCGGCCGAGTCGGCTGGAGCGCCGCACACCCACACTGGTCATCTTCGATCCCTTTTCGTCGTAGCGGAGGAAGCACGGGGCCGGCCTAGGCGGCACGGGTGCATTTTGAAGGGGGCTTCGCTTTCCGGGGGCACGGCCTCGCCCGGCCGTGTCGCCTTGACGGGTGGAGTCCCCGGCCATGACGGCCGACGTCGCACAAGCACGCCCTCGTGCGGCTTGCCGTACTTCGCGTACGGGCGGGATGCTCACCCGGAGTCGGCGTCCCGGCCGACTTAGAAAGCGCTTGTCCGGACATTGGCAGACCGAGTCCGAGGTCGTCAATCCTTCGCATGCGCGGCCTCGGTCACGGTTTGGACTCCTCGGGCGACCGCGAGCCGGGCGGCGCCCACGACGGTACCGAGATCGCCGAGTGTGCTGCTGACCACCTCGGTGGGCCAGCTCAGGCGTTCCAGTTCGGCCCGCACACCCGGCAGGAGCTGCGGATACGCGCCGGTGCTGCCACCCAGCACGATCAGCCCGGGGTCCAGCACGGCGGTGACGGCGGCGGCGAGCCGGCCCACGTCGGCGGCGTGCCGGCCCACGACCGTCCGCGCCGTGGGGCGGCCCTCGTCCGCGAGGGCGAAGAGGTGCTCGGTGCTGGTGGGGCACGGCCCGTCGGCGTCCTGCCAGGCCGTCGCCGCCCGCCGCAGCAGGGAGCGGGCCCCGACGTGCTCCTCCAGCGCCTCGTGGCGCGGCTCCAGGCCGTCGTCCCAGGGGTAGGGCAGCCGGGCCACCTCACCGGCGGCGCCGTTGGCCCCGCGCAGCACCTGGCCGCCGATGACGACGCCGAGACCGATACCGACGCCGATACGCAGGTAGCCGAAGGTGCGGCGGCCCCGGGCCGCGCCCTCGTGCAGCTCGGCGAGTGCGGCGCAGTTGACGTTGTTCTCGAGGCGGATGGGCACGCCCGGGGGCAGCGCGACGGCCACCGCATCGAAGACCGGGCCCGCCTTGGCGGTAGCGGGACGCACCCCGGTGCCCTCCCGGGTGACGTCACCGACGGCGACCACGATGGTGCGCAGCGGGGCGTCGGCGGGCAGCGCGCCGAGGGCCTCCCGGACGGCGTCGGCGGCCTCCGCCCGCGTGCCGGTGGCCTCGGCCAGCAGGCTGCCGTCCAGGGCGCAGCCACGGACCCGGGTGACGGCCGGGCCTAGGTCGACGGCGAGCACGGCTCCGGCGGCCGGCCCCAGGCGGTAGACGGCGGCGTTGCGGCCGGTGCCGCTGGATGTGGTGCCGGAGTGGGCCGCGAGGCGGGCGCTCTCCAGCTCTGCGACGGCGGACGACACCGTCGGTTTGGACAGGCCCGCCAGGCTCGCGAGCTGCGGCCGGGTCGCGCTGCCCGCCTGGGCCAGCACGGCGAAGACCGCGCCGGCGCTCTCGGTCAGGCGCGGGGCCTGCACCACGTCGTATTCCACAGTTCTCCCACAGGTCGCGGGCCGCTCCCGGGGGCGGGTCGTCTTCGGGATGCGGCGATGGGATGTCCGGTGTCGGGCATGCCCGCCAGGAGTCCGACGGCGGTCCGGGCGGCCGGGTGCGCGACACCTCTTGACGCACTCTACTTCGTTAGTTAACTTCCTAACGAACTTCACGGTACTCGCCTGCCGTGTCCGTCAGAAGCCCGTCCCGGGGCTTCAATGGTTCCCCAACTCCCCTATGCCCAGGTACGGTTCGCCCGCCGTCGCAGCCCAGCGCAACGACGAAAGAGGTTCCGTGCACGACTTCCCCCCTCTCGTGGCCGGCATCGACGTGGGTGGCACCAAGACACATCTGCGGGCCTACGCCGGTACGGAGCCCGTCGCCGACCATGTGCGGACGAGCAGTGGCTGGCGGCCCCACGACCCCGTGGCGGCCGCGGCCTGGCTTGCCGCCCTGGTCGCCGAGGCGCTGCCGACGGGCGCACGCCCCACCGCCGTCGCCGTGGGCGGCCACGCCTGCGAGACGCCGCGCCAGTGCGCCCAGATACGTACCGCTCTCCAACTGCACTTCGACGCGCCCGCGCTGGTCGTCGGCGACGCCGAACTGCTCGTGCCCGCCGCGGGCCTGGACAAGGGGGTCGGCCTGGTCGCCGGAACCGGATCCGTCGCGGTGGGCCGGCTCGCGGACGGCAGTCCCGTCCAGGTCGGTGGCTGGGGCGCGGTACTCGGCGACGAGGGCGGCGCTGCGGGTCTGGTGCGCGAGGCCGCGCGGGCAGCGTGGGCGGCGCACGACCGCGGGGAAGAACCCTGCGAACTGGCCCAGGCCCTCCTCGCGTCCTTCGGTGTCCTTGAAGTACCCGCGCTCGGGGCGGCCCTGGAGAGCGCCACGGACGTGTCCGCGGAGTGGGGGCGGCACGCACCGGTGGTGTTCGCCGCCGCCGAGGCGGGCTCGCCGCTGGCCCGCGCCGTGATCGCCGAGGCCGGCCGTTCGCTGGCGGCGCTGGTGGAACGGATCGCGGCCCGCGGCGTCGCGGTGGACGACGTGGTGGTCGCGGGCAGCACCGTCCTCGCGCAGCCGTCGCTGTACGACGCGTTCGCCTCCGCGCTCGCCGCAGCCGTGCCCGGAGCGCGGCCTCAGCCGCTGCGCGCGGCACCGGTGGAGGGTGCGGTGGCACTGGCCCGCTCGATCCTGTGAACGGATCGGCCCACGTTCACCCACACGACACGTCCCCGCCTCCGGACCATCGCCGACGGGTCAGGACCCGGCCGTAGATCTTCGCTCAAAGCTTCACGGGACTCACCGGATTCGCACACCCCACGTGTCCCGCGGACCACTTCTGTTCGCACGATCTTCCTTCCGGCCGCAGGGCCGCAGAAACTCAGGAGAGGCATACGCATGCCGTCATCAGCCGGGCACCGCTCCCCCTCGTCGACCGGTCGGCCCGCCGTCGGCCGAAGGGGATTCCTCAAGACCTCGCTCGGCGCCTCGGCCGGTGTGCTGGCCGCGCCCACCTTCGCGTCGTGGCTGTCGGCCGCCGACGCCAAGGCGGCGACCGCGCCGCTCGCGTTCGTCGACGACTACAGGACGAACCTCCCGGCGAACCGGACGCCGGAGACCAACGCGGTCGTACGGGCCCTCGGCGGCTTCGCCCAGATCTGGAAGACCGGCGGCGCCTGGAACACCGGCGCCCCGCTGCGGCCCGAGATCCTGCGGGCCAACATGCGGTACTGCATCGAGGTCACCACCCGGCGCACCCCGGCCCAGGCGAAGCTGGCGTTCCTCTACGACCGCCAGCACCAGAGCTACGCGGCCTCCGGCGGCCTCGGCCCGCTCACGGACCTGTACCGGACGGGCGCCAAGGCAGTCACCTCGATCACCAGCGCGCCCGACGGCACCCCGGCGACCACCATCGACGACGCCGTTCCTGCCGATGCCCCGGCCGGCTCCGAGCTGGGCGCAGGCTCCCACGACTCCGAGCTGGGCAAGGTGGCCGAACTGGTCGACACGCTGCGCGGCAACTGGGCTTCGGGCAATCCCTCCAAGTACGCCTACCTCTATCCGCGCCCCTGGCGGATGAACGAGGACAGCCAGGTCGTCGACACCGGCAGGACGGACGCGCTCGGCTTCCCTGTGTACGACTCGAAGGTTGTCGTCGCCCCGCAGCTGCTGCGTCAGCGCAGCACCTCGCCGGCGGACGACGGCGGCTTCCCCAGCGGCCACACCAACGCCTTCCACCTGGCCTCCCTGGCCTACGCGTACGCCGTGCCCGAGCGCTTCCAGGAACTCGTCACACGCGCCCTGGAGCTCAGCGACACGCGCATCCTGGCGGGCATGCACTCCACCGTCGACGTCATCGGCGGCCGGATCATGGCGACGGCCCTCGCGGCCGCCACCCTCGCGGACCCCGCCAACGCCGGCCTCAAGGCGGCGGCGCGCGCCCAGGCCCTCGCCTACTTCACGGCGCGCACCGGGACGGACGCCGACACCCTGTACGCCTACGCCCACTCGGCCGGCCCCCGCACCGACCCGTACGCGGACCGGCACGCCAACGCCCGCGCCGTCGGGCACCGCCTGACGTACGTGCTGACGCGGCACGGCCACAGCAAGCCGCTGACCGTGCCGAAGGGCGCCGAGGTGCTGCTGGAGACGCGGCTGCCGTACCTGGACGCGGCGCAGCGGCGCGAGGTGCTGCGCACGACCGCGCTGCCCTCCGGCTATGTGCTGCTGGACGGCTTCGAGCAGTGGGGCCGGCTCAACCTGTTCGCCGCGGCGGACGGCTACGGCGCCTTCCACTGCGACGTGACCGTGACCCTGGACGCGGCGGCGGGCGGCTTCGGCGCGGCGGACAGCTGGCGCAACGACATCGACGGCGACGGCGGGCTGACCAAGAAGGGCAGCGGCTCCCTCACCCTGACCGGCCACAACAAGTACACCGGCGGAACGGTGGTGAAGGACGGCACCCTCGTCGCCGCCTCGTCCCACGCACTGGGCCACGGAGATGTGCGGGTGTCCGGCGGGACGCTGCAGGTGCCGCAGCCCGTGCAGGTGCACGGCGCGTACGTGCAGGAGACCTCCGCGCTGGAGCTGACGCTGCGCTCGGGTCACGAACCCGCGCTCAAGGTGACCCGGCGCGTCCTGCTGGGAAGCGGCAGCGTGCTGTCGCTGCAGCTCGACGAGCACAAGGCGCCGGCCGCGGGCAGCACGGTGCGCGTCCTGTCGGCTCCGCACCTGCGCGGCCGGTTCGACCGCGTCGAACTGAACTCCGACCGGCTGCGGGCCGTACCCGTCTACACGACGGAAGGTCTGTCGGTACGACTCCTGAAGCGGTGACGCCCGGGGGCGGGAGCTGATGCGAAAGTGGGACCCATGAGACGGGCCCGGATCACTCCCGCCCACGCGCGGCCGGTGTCACGGCGGGGCGGATGATGGCGCACGAACAGCACTCGGTCCTCGATCTGGGCACACGCGACGACGCGGAACACCCCCCGCCGCGGGCGACGGCCGCCGGAAAGCCGCCCCGGCCGGGCCGGCGGTGGCTGGTGCCGCTGCTGGTGGCCGTGCTGCTCGGCCAGATGGCGGCGGCGATGGTCACGACCGCCGTGCAGCAGACGCCGACGATCGACGAGCCCATCTACGTCGCCACGGCCGCCGACTACCTGCACGAGCACCGGGTGCGGCTCAACCCCGAGCACCCGCCGCTCGGCAAGCTGGTCGTGGCGGCCGGGGTGGCGATCGCCGGCCCGCACCTCGACACCTCGTACAAGGGCGATCAGAGCCGGTCCGGCCGGCATCTGCTGTACGAGTCCGGCAACGATCCGTGGCGGCTGATGTTCTGGGCCCGCCTGCCGATGATCGTGCTGACCCTGCTGTTCGGGCTCGTGGTGTTCGCCTTCGCGCGTGAACTGGCGGGCGCCGCGGCCGGGTTGGCGGCTCTGGCCCTGTACGCCTTCTCCCCCGACGTCATCGCGCAGGGCTCACTGGCCACGCTCGACGTGCCCGCGGCCGGTTTCGTGCTGACGGCGGCGTGGCTGCTGTGGCGAGCTCGCCGGCGGCCCCGGCTGTACGTCCCGTGGGCCGGCGTGGCACTGGGAGCGGGCCTGGCCACGAAGATGAACGTGCTAGCGGTGGTTCCGGTGCTGCCGGCGCTGGCCGCCTGGTCGGTGTGGCGGGCGGGCTCCGGGGACCGGCGAAGGACCCTGGTGCGGGCTGCGACGGCGGCGTTCGTCGTCGCCGCGGCAGCCGTCGCCGTCGTATGGGCCTCGTATCTGGCGGTCGACCCGCGGCTGCGCTGGTCGCCGGGGCAGCAGGTGCCCACCGTGCACGGCCTGAAGGGGCTGTTCGTGCGACTGCTGCCGTTCCCTGAGGCGTACCGGGACGGCATGCGCATCCAGTTCGGGCTGGAGAACCATCCGTGGCAGGGCTTCCTGTTCGGGCATCTGTACACCGGGTCCCGCTGGTACTACCTGCCGGCCGCGCTGCTGGTGAAGACACCGCTGGGCATGCTCGCACTGTGGGCGGCCGGTGCCGTCGTGCTGGTAGCCGTACGGCGGCTGCGGCCCGCCGCGCCGTACGTGCTTGTGCCCGCCGGTGTGCTGCTGGCCGCCGCCATGACCGGGGCCCGGGACTTCGGTACCCGGTACGCCGTCTTCGTGCCGATGTTCCTGGCGGTGGCCGCGGGTTGTGTGCTCGCCGTGCGGTGGCGGTGGGCATCGCTCGCGACGGGGGCGCTGGTGCTGTTCGTCGCCGTCAGCTCTCTGCGGACGTTCCCCTGCTATCTGCCGTACTCCAACGAGGCGTTCGGCGGTCCCGCCAAGACCCATCTGCGGTTGCACGATTCCAACGTGGACTGGGGCCAGGACCTGGGCCGGCTCGCCGACCGGTTGCACGAGCGCTACGGGGGTCAGCGGATCTGGCTGGTGTACAAGGGCAGCGGTGTGCCCTCGTACTACGGCATCGAGGCGTCCGACCCGCGGAAGGTGCCCCCTCGTCAGGTGCGCGGGCTGCTGGTCGTGTCGGACTCGGCCGTGGCCAAGGCGCAGGGCCGGCTGGCGGCATTGATCGACAGCAGTCGCCCGATCGACGAGGTCGGTCACTCGATCACGATCTATCGCCGGTGACGCCCGCCGGCAAGCAGCTTGAGTACGCGTCCGGCGGGCCCGGATACGGCCGTACAAGCCCTGGTCACAACGGTGTGTGGGCTATGTTGAAGCACTGTGGGAGACAAAGGAGGCACACCGGTGCCATCGCCGCAGCAGGCACGCGCACAGGCATCCGCGATCACCTCGGGCAAGACGGCTCCGGAGGTGGAGGCCGCCCCGGCGTCCCAGCTCAGGACTCTCTTCGACCGGCCCCGGCTCTCCCCCGGGCAGCGGCGCATCGCCCAGTATCTGATCGAGCACATCACCGAAGCGGCGTTCCTCTCGATCACCGACCTCGCGGATCGCGTGGGCGTGAGCCAGCCGTCCGTGACCCGTTTCGCCGCGGCGGTCGGCTTCAGCGGCTACCCGGCGCTGCGCGAGAAGCTCCAGTCGATCGCCCTCGGCACGCTGGCCGGCGGCCCCGCCGCCACCGAGGAGAACGGCAGCAACGAGCTGCAGGCGGCGATCGACGCCGAGATCGAGAACCTGGAGAACCTACGGCGCGACTTCGCCGACCCCGACCAGCTGATCGCCATCGGGCGCCGGCTGGCGGCGTCCACCCCCCTCACCGTCCTCGGGCTGCGTATCTCCGGCTCGCTCGCCGAGTACTTCGCGTACGCGGCGCGGCGCATCCACCCGGACGTGCGGCTGGTGACGCGGGGCGGCAGCGTCGCCTACGACGCGCTGCTGCAGTCGCGCGAGGCGGGCGGCATCTGGGTGCTGGCGTTCTCCATGCCGCGGCACGCCCATGAGACCCTCACGGCCGTACGGGTCGCGCGCGGCGCCGGGTTGAAGGTTGCCCTGGTCACGGATCTGGCACTGGGGTCGGTGGCCGACGAGGCGGACGTCGTCTTCGCCACCGGTACCGGTTCCCGCCTGGTCTTCGACTCCTACGCGGCGCCCGGCGTGATCGCCGCCGCGCTGCTGCAGGCCATGACCGACGCGGACCCCGAGCGCACGCAGGCCCGGCTCGAGGAGTACGAGCAGATCTCCGACCAGCACCACTTCTTCCTGCGCGACTGACGGTCCCCGTCCGCGGGGCAACACTCCTCCCCCGCCCGCACCCGGCCCTCCCCGCGGTCATGCGGCATCACAAAGGGACCTTTCGCAACATTTCGCGCATGAATGTTTTCATGCGTCTTGAAAAGCGGACGGCATATATAAATACTGCTCACGCGTCACCCCGGACACCCGAAGCCGCCGTCTCCTACCCGCGTCGGCGCCCAAAGTGTCCGGTCGGGCCTCGTTTCCGTGCGAGCGCCCTTGGCGGCCCCGGTCATCCCCTGGACCGGGGCCGCCCGACCTCGTCGGACCAACCCTCCCGACGCCGCACACCGGAAGCGACGATCATGCAACTGACGACCACGCGCATCAGCCCGGACTGGCCGTGCCAGGTCAAGACGCCCGGTTCCTACGACTGGGAGCGCTCGGCGGCCAGGTGGCTGCGCGAGCTGGTGCCCGCGCGCTACGCCAGCTATCCGGCCCTGATCCGCCACCCCGTGCTCCTCGCCCGCCATGCGCAGATACAGGTCCAGCACGAGATCCGGGTCGCGCGCACCGCCCTGCAGACCGCGCGCGCGGATCTACCGGCGCTGGGCCTGCACGAGTCGGTCATCGAGCACACGATCAAGCTCTACGCGGCAGAGGTGCTGCAGCTCCAGCACATCGCGCGCAGCGTCCGTGCGGTCACCCAGGCCCTGGTCGACTCCGGCCGCTGACGGCATCCCGTCCTCGCGTCACTCCTCGAACTCCCGCTCCCAGCCGGTGCCGGTATACCCGGCCCCACCCTGCGGTCGGCTCCGGGGCAGTAGTGGCCGTACCGGCTGCCCGGCCGTTGCCGCCGCCGCTTTGTCCAGAAGGTCAGCGCGACGCCTGCGAGCTTCCCCTTTCGAGTGAATCCCGGGTCGGTAAGACCGCGATCGAAAGCCTCTCGATGTGCGATGCTCAACGCGTGACGAGCGAGCCCGCAACGCCGGCGGAGTCCCGCCCCGCGCCGGACACCGTTGCGCTGGCCAAGGTGGTCGCCAGGCAGCGCGCCGAGATGGACCGGCTGCGCGACCTGGCCGCCAGGACGGCCGTCCTGGAGCAGGCCAAGGGCGCCGTCATGGCGCTGACCGGCTGCTCCCCGGACGCCGCCGAGGAGGAGCTGCGGCGACGCGCCGCGGACGGGACCCGCTCACTGCTCGAGGAGTGCTGGGTCACCCTCGGCGGCCTGGCAACGACACCGGCGGCCACCGCACCCCGACCGGACCCCGGCCTCACCCCCGGGTCCTGCCCCGCCTCCGCACGCGACGTGGCCACCACCGACGAGGGTTCGGCGGCCCTCGGACCGCTCGGCCGGGAACTCGTCCATGTGGCCACACCGCAGGATCTCGCCCGGTGCCTGCTCGAGCATCTCGCGCCGGAGGTCGGCGCCGGCGCCGTCATGATCTATTCCCTGCTGTCCTCGGGAGGCCTGGAGCTGATCGGGCACGCCGGCATCGACGACACCGTCGCCGCCCAGTGGCACCGGGTACCGCCGCTGGCCGGGGTTCCCGCGCTCGACGCGCTGCGGGCCGGGGAGCCGCGCTGGCTGGAGGACGCCGAGGCGGACCGGAAACGCTATCTGATGATCGGGGATTCGCCCGAGCACTGGCCGTCCCGCGCCTGGCTGCCCGTGCCCACCGGCGACGCGCCCGACGTGTGCATCGGGGTCCTGCGCACCCGCGTCGGGCCGTTCACCGCCGGCGTCCGGCAACACCTGCACGCGGTGGCGCAGTTGTGCGCCGGCCGGATGCGCGTGTTCGACACCCACTCGCAGGACGTCGCCGACGCCTCGGTGGACGCCGTGCAGGCCGTGTTCGACGCGCTGCCCGAAGCGGCGATGCTGCTGTCGCCGCTGCCCGCCGCGTCGGGAGCCATCAAGGACTACCGCATCGACGCCGCGACCACGCGGGCCGCCGATGTCGTCGGGCACGCCGGGCGGGAACTGATCGGCCGTCGGTTCCGCGAGTGCTGTCCGCCGCTGGCGACCGAGCCCCTGTGGCAGGGCATGCGGCGAGCGCTCACCACCGGGAAGCCGTACGAGAGCGAGCCGTTCGCGCACCAGGAGGTCGTGGCCGGGGTCGCCGAGCTGTCCACCTACTCGGTGCGGGCGGCGCGGCTGGGCGCGGGGCTGGTCATCACCTGGGTACGGCACGGCTCCTCCGACCGGCAGGAGCAGCGCCTCGCGGATTTGCAGCGGCTGGGCAGCCTCGGCTGGGCGAGCTGGAATCTGGTCACGCACGAAGTCACCTGGTCCTCCCAGGTGTTCACCCTCCTCGACCGGAACCCCGTGTGCGGGCCGGTCGGCCTCACCGAACTCCCGGAGCTCTCCCTGCCCGAGGACGTGCCCGCGCTGGCCCACGCCATCGCGGAACTCCTCGGCGAGGGGCGGACGTTCGACGTTCCGTTCCGCATCAGGACGGCGAGTGGGCTACGGCATCTGCGGGTCGTCGCCGAAGCCGTGCCGGACGCCACCGGAACGCCCGTCGAGGTGCACGGCGTCGTACAGGACCTCACCGCGCAGCGCAGTGCCGAGCTCGCCCTGGTGGAGAGCGAGCGGGCCATGCTCACCCAGCACGACGTGCTGCGTGCCGAGCGGACGCTGGCGGGCCGGCTGCAGCACGCCCTGCTTCCGCTGCCGATCCGGCCCGTGCTCCTGGCCGGACTGCGCGTCGAAGTCGCCTATCTGCCCGCCCAGTCGGGCATCCATGTCGGCGGTGACTGGTTCAGTGCCATCGAACTGCCCGACGGCGACGCCCTCTTCGTGGTGGGCGACGTCGCCGGGCACGGCATCGACGCGGTCGCCACGATGGCGCAACTCCGCTTCACCGCCAAGGGCATGGTCATCACGGGGTCCTCGCTGACGGGTGCGCTCGACCGGCTCAACACGCTGCTGCTGCACTCCCGTGACTCCCACGGCACCGCGACCCTGGTCCTGGCCCGCTACAACTCTGCGGAGCGGCGCCTCATCTGGGCTCAGGCCGGTCATCCGCCGCCTCTGCTGCTGCGCGGCGGCCAGGTGCGCTATCTCGACCGTCCCCGCGGCATGCTGCTCGGGGCGAGTGCGGCACCGGTCTACGTCGAGGCCGAGTGCCGGCTCGAACCGGGCGACCGCGTCATCCTCTACACCGACGGCCTGGTCGAGCGGCCCGAGGAGAGCATCGACCGTGGCCTGAAGCGGCTCTCCGAGGCCGTCCTCAGCCACCATTCCGACGACCCCGGTTCCCTGTCCCTGGGGCCGCTGCTCGCCGCGATGCTGGAGGGCGAACGTCGGGATGACGTCTGCCTGCTCGACATCAGGGCTCCGATGGATCTGGAGTAGACGGCCGCTGGATCTGGAGTAGATGGCTGCGGTGCGGACGCCGACGCGAACCGTTGGCCGGTGCGGACGGTGACGCGGCTCGGTCACCGTTCACTCGTCGCCACGATGGCGCCAGTACCAGAGCGCGCCCACGACCAGGGCCACCAGGAACACGACGGGCAGGACCAGGCCCGGAATGCGGGAGCCGTTCATGGGCGTGGCTTTCGGGTCGGGCGGGCGGGGCGCCGGGTGCGTCGTCCCTGTGCCCAGGGTGACGCGTGGCAGTCCGCCACTCACCGGGATTTCCGCACCCGTTGCCCCGTGTTCGAGGGCGGGCGGCCCGCCGGTCAGCCCGTGCCGGGGGCCGTCCGGGACTCCAGCGCCTGCCGGGTGTCGTCGCCATAGACGCCGTCCTCGTCGCCTCTGATGCCGTACCAGAGCTGGAAGCGGGCCACCGCCGCCCTGAGGGTGGCGTCGTAGGTGCCGTTCGTGGAGCCGTTTTGGTAGACGTCAGGGATGTGCAGCAGGCGTTCCTGCAGGTCGGTCACCGCCGGGCCGCTGTCGCCCGCGCGGAGGGTGCCGGCGCCGTCGGGGTCCGTGGAGCCGGGAGCGGAGGCGGTCGCGGCCGGCTCGGCGGACGCGGTGGGGCGGGGCTCCTGCGCGGCCGCGTCGTCGTTCCTGCCGACCAGCAGCAGGGCGCAGCCGAAGCCGACGAGGGCGGCCGCGGTGACGGCGATCGTCACGGCGGCACGGCGCAGCCCGGGCCCGAACCCCAGACGGCCGCCGGCGCGCGGCACATCGACGTCGCGGGTGCGCACGGGCGGGAGTTCCTGTGTCTCGCCCTCGTCCCAGGACCGCGGGTCCTGCACGGCGCCGGACTCGAGATCGGCGCGGCTCTGCTCCATCTCCCGGAACAGCTCCGCCAGGGCGTCGGTGCGGCGCGGCCGAAGGACATGGATCGGTTCCAGCGCCGGGCGGTCGTGCGGCGACCCGGATACAGGCGGTGTGGGCACAGTGCTCTCCTTACGCCCCGTGGCAGGGGCCTCCACCGTTCCCCGAGGAGTGATACGCGGCTGCCGCCCCGGGAGTTCAGCGGATCGCCGTCTCCCTCGCCCGGCGCTGGGGTGAGGGCGCGCTTCAGGCCCGGGTGCCGAGGAAGCGGTGCAGGGACGTCGTCATCGCGGAGACGAAGGCGTCCCGTGCCGGGTGCGCCAGCGCGTCCAACGACAGATACGGGTTGAGGTCCTCCAGCTCGACCAGCAACAGCTCACCGCCGGGCGCCCGGCAGGCGTCCACCCGCTGGATGCCGTGGTCGACGGTGTTCCAGTCGATGAAGCGCCGGGCGAACGCGAGGTCGTCGTCGGTCGGACTGTAGGGCTCCAGCTGCCAGCGTCGGTCGGGGTGCGGCGCGTACAGGGCGTACTGGAAGTCGTGGTCGACGAAGTAGAAGGACACCTCGTAGGTGAAGTCGACGCACGGCTGGACGAGAACGTCTCCGTTCACGAGGTCGCGCAGCTGGGCCGCGGAAACGATCCGCAGGCCGATGGAGTCGGCGCCGCGCTTGGGCTTGACGACGTAGCGGTCCGCCTCGGGCAGCCGGTGCAGGTCCTCGGTGCGGTCGACGGTGGGGATGACCGGGTGGCGCGCGGCGGTGAGGTCGAGCAAGTACTGCTTGCCGGCCATGTCGGCCTTGCCTGAGAGCTGGTTGTAGACGCGCGCCCCGCTGTCGATCGCCCGCTCGCGGAAGTCCTCGTACACCTCCTGGTAGGCCAGGACGGGTCCGCTGTTGCGTACGACCACCGCTTCGAAGGCACCCATGAGTGCGGCCGCGTCCAGCGGATGGCACAGGGCCAGGTCGAAGTCCTCCCGCAGGCGCGAGGTGAGGAAGATGTCCTCGTCGCCGTAGCGGCGCCCGCGTGCCGGGTACGCCAGGTCGGTGACGTAGAGGATGCGGGGACGGACGGGCGGCATGGGGTGCTCCTCGGTGGCTGCGGGAGCCGCAGGGTAAGCCGCCGCGTGCCTGCCGCGCAAACGTCTGACCTGGGGATTCAGTCGAGGTTCGGAGCCCCGCGACCCCGGGCCGCGGCTCTGCCCCGGCGGCCGTATCGGTCGTTGCCCCCATCGGTGCCCTCCATGCGCTCCCTACGATCGCCGCGAAGAAGCGGGGCACTCAGTTCCCCGCCGGGGCTGCACTGAGTGCCATCAGCGCCGTCCGATGTTACGTTCCGTCCATGACTACGGAGGCGGCGGCCGTGAAGCCACCGATGCGGGACGCCCTGGTGGCGGCGGCGTTCCAGCTGTTCCTGGAGCGGGGCTACGAGCAGACGACGGTCGACGACATCGTGGCGCTGGCCGGTGTGGGACGGCGGTCGTTCTTCCGTTACTTCCCCTCCAAGGAGGACGTGGTCTTCCCCGACCACGAGCGGTGCCTGGCCGACATGACGGCCTTTCTCGCCGAGAGCGGTGAGGCGGAGGAGCCCGTGCACCGGGTCTGTGACGCGGCCCGTCTCGTCCTGCGGATGTACGCCGAGAACCCGACGTTCTCGGTTCAGCGCTACCGCCTCACCAAGAAGGTGCCGGGGCTGCGGGCGTACGAACTGTCCGTGGTGTGGCGCTACGAGCGTGCCCTCGCGGAGTACCTGCGTACCCGTTTCACCGGCCGCGACGGGACCCTGCAGGCCGACGTGATCGCCGCCGCTGTGGTGGCGGCGCACAACAACGCGCTGCGGTCCTGGCTGCGTTCGGACGGGAAGGGCGACTCCGACGCCGCTGTGGACCACGCACTGGGGTGCGTGCGGGAAGCGTTCGGTGGCGCCCCTCCCGCACACCGCGGCGGAGAGCAGCCCGAAGACGTGGTGGTGGTCGTCTCGCGCCGGGATGCACCCCTGTGGCGGGTCGTGCAGGAGATCGAGTCCGCACTGGGACGAAATTGAGGGTACGGAGTGCCTTTACGCGTGACACTGAGTGCCATAGATTGTGGGCGTGCACGGTGGCACGGTGAGCCGCGCACGTGCGTGCACGGTTGACCCGCGCACGTGGGATTCGGGCCGAGCGCAGGGAGTTGACCAGCGTGTACCACCACTCAGGAAACGTTGCTATGCAGGCAGCCGGCTCCGCGGCAGGCGTTCTCGAACCCATGACGGCCGATTCGGACACCGTCCTCTTCCAGCGCTGCACCTGGTGCGGCACCGCCACGTACCACCGGCTGCTGTGTCCGGTCTGCCAGGGCGGCGAGCTGCGGACGGAGCGCAGTGCGGGCACGGGTACGGTCCGCCACGCCACGGTGGTGCACCGCAACACCCCCGCCGCGCGCAATGTGTCGCTCGTCGAGATGACGGAGGGGTTCGTCGTACGCGGCCGGGTCATGGGCCCGCTGATCGGCATCCACAGCGGCGACCGGGTCCGGCTGTCCACGGCCAAGGACCCGGTCCGCGGCGAGCCGGTCTTCCAGTTGATCGACGAGCCGTACCGCGCCTGGTCCTGAGCGCTGCCCGGTCCGGCGCCGACCGCCGGGCAGTGCTTCCGTTCCGGTTTCATACAGGCCCGGGCCCGCTCTGCCGGGCCCGCATGCCGGCTACTCCTGCCAGTCCCCTGTCGCGGTGGCGCGCTCCTGCCACTGCCTGGCACCGGGACCGTTCGGCTCCCATCGGTCGCAGAACTCTCGCAGCGCCTCGCACCTGGTCAGCATCGCGGCCCTGCGCACCGGCCAGGGCGGCACCTCCCCGCCGTAGGCCCGGAAGAAGCGGCCAAGTGCACGGCGGTGCTCGGGGTGGTGAGTGCGCACGATCCACTCGCACCAGGCCAGATCCTCGACCGGATCCCCGAGGCTCTTACCGGCACCCCTCATCGTGCCCACAGCCCGGGTATCAGGTCCCGCAGGGCCACCGGCCGTCCCGTCTCGAAGCACTTGTTGGCCGCGACTCCCACGGCCAGGGCGAGGGCGCCGTCCCGTTCGGTGGCCGTGGGGTGGGCCGCCTTCTCCGGATCCGTCGGCCCGCCGGTGTCCACGGGGCCGAACAGGGCGTCGAGCATGCGCGGGTCTCCTCCGCCGTGGGCCTCGTGCACGGCGTCGAGCGGGACGTCGACCGGGGGCCGCCACAGCGGGCGCAGGGTGAGTCGTGCGCCTCCCGCGTGCTCCGCGGCCGTGTCTCCGTGCAGCGCGCCGCTGTCCGAGGCGACCTGGGTCCGGGGCTGGGCCCAGCGGCTCTCCTCGACCTCCAGCTCCAGGCGGCCGGCGCTGCCGTTGAACATGACCCGGTAGCCCTCCCACGGGGAGTAGGCGGTGAGGTGGTAGGTCATCGTCGCCCCGCGTGAGTAGCGGACGAGGAGCGCCATGTCGTCCTCGATGGTGACCGGGCCGCCGAAGACGTTGCGGTCGCGGAGGTATCCGTCGTCCTGCTCGGCGTCCAGATACAGGGCACGGAGGGTGTCGTTGGCGGTGAGATCCAGGGCGAAGGGGTCGCCGTCGGCGGGGGCCGACCCGTGGGCACGGTCGTAGTCCCGGCGCAGTCCGTGGCGTTCGCCCGCCTCGGGGCCGTAGAAACCGAGCCGTCCGTAGCTGAAAACCTCGTGCGGCTCGTCGGCGAGCCACCAGTTGACGAGGTCGAAGTGGTGGCTCGACTTGTGCACCGTGAGACCACCGCTGTTCCGCTTCTCACGGTGCCAGCGGCGGAAGTAGTCGGCGCCGTGGCGGGTGTCGAGGAGCCACTCGAAGTGCACGGACAGGATCTCGCCGACGGCGCCTTCGGCGAGCAGGGCGCGTACCTTCTCGTGCACCGGGTTGAAGCGGTAGTTGAAGGCGACAGTGAGGGAGTTTCCGGTGGCCTCGACCGTTTCGAGGATGCGTGTGCAGCGGTCCGCGTCGACGGTCATGGGCTTCTCGGTGACGACGCGGCAGCCCGCCCGCAGCGCCGGCACGATGTAGCGGTCGTGTGCCGCGTCGACGGTCGTGACGACGACCTCGTCGATGTCCTCCTTGGCGAGCATGTCGGTGAAGCGGTCCGGTTCCCACGCGGTGGCGGCGGGTTCACCTGCGGCGGCCAGCACCCGGTTGTGGAAGGCCATCCGCGTCGGGCTCGGATCACACAGGGCGGCCACCAGATGGCCCGGGCGGGCGGCGAGGCCACGGGTGAAGGTCTGGGCACGGCTACCGGTCCCGACGATCGCGGCGCGCAACGGAGTTCGGCTCATCAAGGGGTCCTGTCCCGAGAACCCGGAGTTCATGCCTCCTTCCCTGCTTGGCCTGATGGCACCGCCGCGCACCACCCGAATCTCCGGGCACAGGCAACCCACGCACTCCCCTGGTCATCCTCCGGAACACGGGAGGGCCCCGCGGACCAACGGGGTGCCTCTGCATCGCACTTGAGGGAGGGCAACCTTGTTCCATGTCCGGCGAATATGGGTCACCGCTGCGGCGGTACTCGCGGTGGCGGGGGGATCGCCAGGGCCGGCACAGGCGGCACAGCCGCCGGACGCCAGACCCTCTGTGGCAGCCGCCGACAGCGACGGCGGTCTCCCGCCCGGCTGGCGGATCACCTTCACGCACGGCGTACGGCAACTCGTCTGGCGCTCGACCGCCCGCGTGCCGATGGGGGACGCACGCGTCGGCTTCTATGCCGGGGACCGGCTGCTCGGTCACCCGGTGTCGGGCGAGGACGGACGCACCTTCCGTCTCGATCTCGGACAGGGAGCGGACGCAAGGGCAGCAGGGTCAGCAGGGGCAGCAGGGGCAGCAGGGGCAGCAGGGGCAGCAGGGGCAGCAGGACAACTGAAGGGTCTTCAAGTACGGGTCGGGGAGCGGCAGTTGGACGCTGCGGGCCGTACGCTCGCCCCGCGCGTCCGGCGGGAGCCGGTCGCCGCGCAGCCGCCTGCCCGGCTCCCGGCGAACTCCGTCGACCCCGGCAAGCCGGGTCAGTACCGCACGGCCACCGGTGAGTACGACCTCGACCCGGTGAAGCTGCCCGGCTTCCCCGAGCCGGTCGAGATGCGCGCCGTGGTGGTCGCGCCGAAAGGCGCCACCGGCCACCGGCCGCTCGCCCTGTTCCTGCACGGCCGCCACTTCACCTGCTACTCCGGCGACGACTCCTCCGGCGCCTGGCCCTGCCCGGCCGGCACCAAGTCGATCCCGAGCTACCGGGGCTACTTGCGCGACCAGCAACTCCTTGCCTCCCAGGGCTATGTGACGGTGTCGATCTCCGCCAACGGCATCAACGCCCAGGACGACGACGCCGAGGACGCCGGCGCCCAGGCCCGCTCCTCCCTGGTGCGACAGCACCTGGCCCGCTGGGCCGACTGGGCCGCCCACCCCGACGCGGCCCCCGCGGTCGTACGCGACGCACCGCCGGCCGACCTCTCGCGTGTCCTCCTCGTCGGCCACTCGCGCGGCGGCGAGGGCGTCAACCGCGCCGCGATGGACAGCCTCTACCCGCCGCCCGCGGCGCAGGACGGCTACCACGGCCCGGTGCGCTGGCACATCCGCGGCTCCGTCCTGATCGGACCGACGATCTTCGGCCAGAATCCGGTCGCGGACGTCCCGTCGGTGACGATCCTGCCCGGCTGCGACGGCGACGTCTCCGATCTGCAGGGCGAGGTGTACGTCGACGGCACCCGCTCGGTCAGCCGTGGTGCCGCACTGCACAGCGCGGTGTACGTGGTCGGCGCCAACCACAACTTCTTCAACACGGAGTGGACTCCCGGGCAGGCCGAGGCGCCCGCGCAGGACGACTTCTCCGACGACCCCGAACACCCGGACCCGGTCTGCTCGCCCGGTACCGCGACCCGGCTGACCGCGGACCGGCAGCACCGGGCGGGCAGCACCTACATCGCCGCGGCGGCCCGGCTGTTCGTCGCCGGTGACGACCGGGTGCGTCCGCTGCTCGACGGGTCGGACCGGCGGGCGCCGTCCGCCGACCCCGCGCGTGTGCTCACGCACGCGGTCGGTGCGAACCGCCGGGGCGGGTTCCTGCCGGACGGCAAGGTCAGGGTGACCGGTGGACGTCTGTGCTCGGCCGTGGACCCGGACGAGCACGTGGCCTGCCTCGGGCCCGACACCCAGGGTGCCTCGCCGCACTTCGCCGGGTGGAGGACGAACCCCGAGGCCGGCCGACGCGCGGTGGCGCTGAGCTGGCCGGCGCCCGGACCGGTGGTGCGGGTCCGTCCCGACGCGCCGGTTTCGCTCGGCGGTGCCAAGGACCTGGCCCTGCGGGTGATCGTGCCGCCCAACTCCACCGGCACCGGGCTCGACGTGGCCCTCACCGACACCCATGGCAGGCGGGCCGCGCTCGGCCGCGTCCGTGTCGACGGACTGCCGGGCAGCGGCCTGACCGCCTCCTACTGGGCCCGTGAAGTCCGCGTCCCACTGACCGCCGCCGCCCGGGCCGGTCTCGACCTGAAGCACGTCACCTCCCTTGAACTGACGCCGCGTTCGGCCAAGGGGAAGGCCTGGCTGATGGACGCGTGGGGCTGGCGCCCGGGTACCCCGGCGGTGCGGGAGGCCGCGCTGCCGCGTGTCGACATCGGCCGCACGACCGTCAAGGAGGGCGACTCGGGCGTCCGCACCTACCAGGTGCCGGTGCGGGTGTCCGGCCGGGGCACCGGCCAGGTCCGCGTGTACGTCGTCGATCCGGTCACCGGCGAGGCGAAGGGGCACCTGCTGTCCGTGCATCCGGGCGGCCACGACATCGACGTGCCGGTCCGGGTGAAGGGCAACAAGCGCTACTCCGAGGACGCGGAGACCGACGTGGTCGTCAAGGCCGTGAGGGGTGCCGTCATCGGCTCGTACGTGGGCGGGGTCACGGTGCTGAACGACGATCCGATGCCCACGGTCTCCGTCACACCGATCGCGGACCGGGTGACCGAGGGGCAGCCCCTGAAGTGGAAGGTGTCCCTGTCGGAGGCCGCGGACGTGGACTTCGGCCCGACGTACCTGGCCGTGCCGGTCACCGCCGGGCCGGAGCTGTCCACGAAGGACGTGGACCCGGCCTGGCTCAACTCCACCTCGGACCAGAGCCCGGACCCGGAGCGTCCCCTGTCCCAGGCCGCCGTCTACCTGTCATCCGACGTGCCCGCGGGTCAGCTGACCGGGGAGCTGACGGTGCTCACCGTCAGGGACCGGGTGACGGAGCCCGCCGAGTCCGTCCGCCTCGAACGGCTCGACGACATCAGTGAACCGCAGCAGGTACTGAACGGCACGGTGCTGGACGCGTCATAGGAACGGCGGCGCCGTCGTGGCGGTCGCGCGGTCCTCCCGGGAGGACCGCGCGGCCGTCCGCATTTCCGGGTTCAGGGTCCGGACTTCAGGCTTCAGGGCTCGAGCGTCACGCGGATGCCGACGGTGCCCTTCAGGCCCCGGCGCAGGCGGCTGCCCAGCAGAGTGAGACGGCCCGTGATTCCGTACTTGCGGGCGATGAGTTCGCGGTAGCGGGCGACGGTCGCCTCGTCGCCGATCTCCGCGGTGGCGGGGACCTGGCTGCCGGTGGGATTGCCGCGCAGGTCGCAGGGGCCGACGAGAACGTCGCCGCGGGCCCGGATCCGCTTCACCTTCCAGGAGTCGGCGGCCGTCCACACACCGAGGGTGTCGCCGTCGCGGACCACCCACACCGGAGTGGCGACCGGCGTGCCGTTCTTGCGATAGCTGGTGATCAGCACGTACTTGCCCGCACCGAGCCGCTCCAGCGACGAGTCGTCCATACCGGGAAGTCTAAGCAGACGCGGCGAAGTCCGGGACCATGCGGCGGCGCCCTCAGTGAGCGGCCGACGCCCCGAGCAGCTCGAGGTAACGCCGGGCGAAGAGGTAGGCGTCCCCCGGCCAGCGCGCCGACACGAAGGTTCCGTCCTGGACGACGAAGGCGTGCGTGTCGTCGCTCGCCGTGCCGCGCCGGGTGAGTACCCGGGGGCCACGCTCGAACCGGGCGGGGTCCGTGAGGGCGGCGCGCACCTCGTCCTCCACGTACGCAGGGTAGGTCCGGTAGTAGCGGCCGAGGCGCCAGGCGGTGGTCAGGTAGGCGGTGCGTTCCATGTACCTGGGCAGGCAGGTCGTCCGGCGGCCGGCCAGGATGCTGCGGCCCGTGCCGGGGTCCTGGGTCCGGGCCAGGACCAGCACTCCGTGGCAGATCGCGCCGACCGGCCGGCCCAGTGCCCAGAAGCGGGCGACCTGCGCCTGCAGCTGAGCCGAGCCGAGGTACTGCCGCATGCCGGGTGCGTGTCCGCCCGGCAGCAGCAGCCCGTCGTACGCCGTCACGTCCACCTCGCCCCAGGCCACCGTGGCGGTGAACTCCGGTGCCGCGGCGAGCTGTTCGTAGAACCTCCTGGGTTCGTCCGCCGCGCCGAGCTGCCCGAACAGCACCCCGGTCAGCAGCCGTGGATCGGCGGCGGGCCGGGTTCCGGCATGCTCGGTGGCGAAGACGACCTCGTGCCCGGCATCGGTGAGCAGCCGCCAGGGCACGGCCACCTCGGTGACGTCGAAGTCGTGGTCAGGGACCGGAATCAGCACGCGCATGGAGTCATCATGGCAGGGCACCGTCACATGTCCATGACACCCGACCTGCTGCCTGGTGCACCCTGCCGCCCGGCACGGTTCCTTCTGTTCAGTCGAGTGCCGCTGCCATCCGCCGTACGCCTTCGGTGATCACCTCGGGCGAGGTCGCCAGGTTCAGGCGTACGTGCCCCGCCCCACCGATGCCGAAGGGAATTCCCGAGTTCACGGCCACCCTCCCCCGCTCCAGGAACACGGCCGCGGGATCGTCGCCGAGGCCGAGGGCGCGGCAGTCGAGCCAGGCCAGGTAGGTGGCCTCGCCCGGCCGGTGGGCGACGGCCGGGAGGTGTTCGGCGAGCAGGCCGGCGAGCAGCCGCCGGTTGTCGTCGAGGCCGGCGAGCAGCGCGTCCAGCCAGGCGGTGCCGTCGGTCAGGGCGGCCGTGTGGGCGATGACGCCGATGTGGCTGGGGCCGTGGCTGACCTCCTCGGGCAGCCGGGCGAGGTCGGCGGCGGCCGCCTGGCCCGCGACGGCGAGCGCCGCTTTCAGCCCCGCCAGGTTCCATGCCTTCGAGGCGGACATGAGGGACAGCCCGTGCTCCGCTCCGGGCACACTCAGGTACGGCACGAAGTCCACGCCCGAGGCGGTCAGCGGGGCATGGATCTCGTCCGCCACCACGCGCACCCCGTACCGGTCGGCGAGGGCCGCCACGGCGGCGAGTTCCTCGGCACTGTGCACGGTTCCGGTCGGGTTGTGCGGGCTGCACAGCAGGTAGGCGGCCCGGCGACCGCCGGCGACCGCCTGCCGGAAGGCGTCCTCCAGCGTGCCGAGGTCGATTCGCAGGTCAGCGCCGAGCGGTGCCTCCCTGACCTGCCGGTCCATGTGCTCGATGAACGGGTGGAACGGCGGATACACCGGCGAGTTCACGACCACGGGATCCCCGTGCCCGGTGACCAGTTTGAGCATCTCGACGACGCCCAGCATGACGTCGGGCACGATCGCCGTGCGCTCCACGGCGAGCCCGTCCCACCTCCACCTCTTCTCGGCGAAGGCGGCGAGCGCCTCGGCGTAGGCGGTGCCCGCCGGGTAGCCGGTGTCCCCGAGCGCGAGCGCGTCGGTGACCGCGCGGACGACTGGTTCGGCTAGCGGTACGTCCATCTCGGCCACCCACAGGGGCAGCACGTCGGCCGGGTAGGTGCGCCACTTCATGCTCGTACGGCATCGCAGGCTCTCCAGGGAGAGTGCGCGGAGGGGATTCGGTTCACCGGACGTGTCGTGCGGGATCCTGGTCATGGGGCACAAGATAGGGGGCGCCGGCACGACCTGGAACGACCTGTTCCGCAGGGCGAGCAGCACCCGGCGCCGAAAACACTCCTCCCTCACCCTCGGCAGACATCAACTCTGCCGTCTAGATTGCCGGTTGTCGTCGTACGCACCGCACCATCAGGCATTCCTGGAGCAGACCTCTTGACGGAGAACCCGGCAGTCACCGAAGATCCGGCGGCGGCGCTGCGCAGACGCATCGACACGGTGCGCCCGCACACGGCCCGGATCTGGAACTACTGGCTCGGCGGCGGCGACTACTACGAGGTCGACCGGGTGGCCGGCGACCGGATCCGCGAACTGCATCCGGCCATCGGCGAGTACGCCCGTGCCGACCGACTCTTCCTGGGACGCGCCGTGCGTCATCTGGTGGCCGACGCGGGGATCCGGCAGTTCCTCGACATAGGCACCGGCCTGCCCACCGCCGACAACACGCACGAGGTCGCCCAGCGTCTGGCCCCGGACGCGCGGATCGTGTACGTCGACAACGACCCGCTCGTCCTGGCCCATGCCCGCGCGCTGCTCACCAGTTCGCCCCAGGGCCGCACCGATCATCTGGACGAGGACGTGCGCAACGTCGAGTCGATCCTGGAGCGAGCGGCCGACAGCCTGGACTTCACACAGCCGGTGGCTCTGATGCTGCTAGGAGTGATCATCTTCCTCCGCGACGACGAGGACCCGTACGGTGTCGTGCGGCGGTTCATGGAGGCGCTGCCGTCCGGCAGCCATCTCGTCCTGTCCCACACCATCTCCGGCCCGGGGCTGCCCGAGGTGGACGCGGCGGTCCGGTTCTGGAACGAGCACGGCACCCCGGCGCTGACCCAGCGCACCCCCGAGGCGGTGGCCCGCTTCTTCGACGGCCTGGAGCTGCTGGACCCGGGCGTGGTCTCCTGCTCGCGCTGGCGTCCCGAGCGGACGCCCGGGGGCGGACCGCGGGAAGTGGCCATGTACGGCGGGGTGGGCCGCAAGAGCTGAGAAGATCACCCGGGCGCTGAACGCGATCGTCTGATGCCACGTATGGAGATGAGGGCACTCAACGACCGGAGGGCCCCGTGGCGTTGACGCCGCGCGTTCGGGTTCGGGAGCCATGCATGAGGCACGCACGACGACGGATCGTCCGGCGAGTGACGCGGCTGGCGGCCGTCGGCGGACTCCTCCTGGGAGGAGCGATGGTGACGCAGGCCGCCATGGCGAGCGAACCGTCGGCTACCTCCGCGCTCCCGCTCAGCGACTCGGGGACGTCGGACAACCCTGGTGCCGCGCTCGTGTCCAGGCTCGGCACGGCCCGTACGGCAGGCACCTGGATCGGCACCGACGGACGTCCGGTCGTCGCGGTGACCGACGCGAAGGCTGCGGCCGAGGTCGAGCGCGCGGGGGTCGCGTCGAAGATGGTCGGCCACAGCATGAACGAGCTGAGGGCGGCCGCGGCGACGCTGCGTTCGGCGCCCCGGGTCGCCGGTACGGCGTGGGTCATGGACTACCGGACGAACAAGGTGGTGGTGCAGGCCGACAGCACCGTCTCGTCCACCGACTGGTCGGGGATGACCAAGGTGGCGACCGGCATCGGCAGTTATGTCCGCATGGAGCGCGCCCAGGGCGAGTTCACCACCCGGCTCAACGGGGCGTCGCCGATCCTGTCGACCGGCGGGCGCTGCTCGGCGGGTTTCAACGTGACGAACGGCAAGAGCGACTTCATCCTCACCGCCGGCCACTGCGGGCCGACGGGGTCCATCTGGTTCGCCGACAGCCAGGGCAACCAGCAGCTGGGCAGGACGGTCCAGCAGAACTTCCCCGGCAGCGACTTCTCGCTGGTCCAGTACGCGAACGGCACGGCGGGCAACGGAGCCGACATCGTGGCCATCGGCAAGGGCAACGGTGTGCGCATCACCGGCGTCGCCGACCCGGCCGTCGGGCAGCGGGTGTTCCGCAGCGGCAGCACCAGCGGACTGCACGACGGCGAGGTGAAGGGGCTCGACGCCACGGTCAACTACCCGGAGGGCACCGTCACCGGCCTCATCGAGACGAATGTGTGCGCCGAACCCGGGGACAGCGGCGGCCCGTTGTTCTCCGACGGCATCGCACTGGGCGTGACCTCGGGCGGCAGCGGCGACTGCACCTCGGGCGGCACGACGTTCTTCCAGCCGGTGACGAAGGCGATGCAGGCGCTCGGCGTCCAGATGATCGTGTCGAAGCAGGCCGCCGGGCAGGGCGCCGCGCCGTCGCCCGCGCCGTCCACCTCTGCCACGCACAGCGCGATCGCTCCCGGAGCCACCTCCCCCGGCTCCTCGGCCCCCACGACGGGTGCCGCGAACGGTGAGACGCTGCTGGCCCGGCTCGCGGACCCCAAGAACGTCGGCCCCGGCATGCTGGTCATCGGGGGCAGCCTGCTCGCGCTGGTGGCCACCCGTTACATCCGCGCCGAGCAGGATCGCAAGGAATACCGGCGCTACTACTCGGCGCGCTGGAGCTGACCGGTCAGCCGAGCGTCAGCAGGACGGTGGCGGCCGCGGCGCCCAGTAGCCCGGCCGTCTGCCGCCGGGTGACCCGTTCGTGCAGGAGGGCCAGGCCGAGGACGACGGGCAGGGCAGAGGGAGGACCACGGCGACGGCGAGCAACTGCCGCTGGGCGGCGAGCAGACCAAGGACCAGGCCGAGCGCGGCCACGGCCCCGGCCATCAGCGCCTGGGCGATGAGGCGTCCCGGCAGCCTCAGGACGGACGGCGTCCGCGGGCACGAGAAAGGCGGCGGCGCCGGCGAGCAGCAGGCCGCCCAGTTGGCCGAGGAAGGTGGTCGCGGCGAAGGTGCCGCAGCGGGACGGCAGCCCATCGGTGAAGTCGACAATGGCGTAGCGGACAGCCGAGGTCAGTGCGAGGAGAGGGCCCATTCGGTGTGGGATGCCCCGGTCCGGGGCTCCGATGCGCGGTGGGCCTCAGCTGATGCTCAGGCCGCTCGCGCCGGCTGAGGGGCCGCGGCGGCCCACTCCAGGACGAGACGCTGGTATTCCTCGCGCTGCTCGCCGCTCAGTGTCCCGCCCGACCGGTGCCACAGGGCCCGGATCTCCTCGTTGACCTCGTCTGCCGAGCGATCGGAGGCGGGTTCAACAGTGGTGGACATGGTGTGAAGCATACGGCTCCGCAGGTGAAGGCGTTGTGAGTAAGGCCGAACAAAATGGACATATCAGACCGTTCGGGGCCGTGTTACTGATCACGTCTGTCCGACAAGGCCGGCTGTCGGGTTCACGCCTCAGCCGCTCCCAGCACCAGCACCTGGATCGCCAGGACGGCGGCGCCGCGGGCCCAGTCGTGGAAGTCGGAGACCTTGGTCTCCAGGGGGACCGGGGCGGCCATCGGATGCCGCTGGACGGTGATCGCCTCCCGCACCGTGTCTCCGGCCACATCCATCAGGCCGACGCCCTCGCCTGCGAGCAGGATCTTCTGCGGCATCGCGAAGTTGGCGATCTGGGCGACAAGAGTGCCGAGAGCACGTGCCGCCTCGTCGATGACGCGGGCGGACATGGGTTCGCCGGCGGCGGCGAGGCCGAGGATCTCCTCGTACGTCCGGTCGCGGCCGGTGGCGGCGCGGACCTGGTAGCGGATGCTGGAGCTGGTCAGCAGCGAGACGGCGCTGCCGCGCTCGCCGTCGGGGGTGAGCGGCCCGTTGGGGTTGATGATCCAGTGACGGCCGAATCCGCGGTCCTCCTCGGCGCAGGACACCCGCCTGCCGCCCAGGACGAGCCCGTAGCCGATGCCGGCGCCGATGGTGAGGACGACGAAGCGGTCCAGGCCTCGGCCGGCCCCGAACCAGGTCTCGGCCTCGGCCAGGGCGGCGACGTCGTTCTCCACGACGACGGGCAGTCCCGTGCGCTCCCCGACCAGGCCGGCCAGCGGCACGTCCCGCCAGTCCAGGAACGGTGACTCCCCCACCACGGCACGGTCCTCGACCCGACCGCCCACGCCGATGCCGATGCCCGCGAGGCGCGGGTGGGTGCGGGCGAGTTCGCCCGTCATCTCCGCGAGCAGGTCGGCGACCTCGGCCGGGTCATGGGTGGCGAGCGGGCGGTCGTGGCGCGCGACGATGTCGCTCCTGAGGGTGGTGACGACGCCGTAGACCTTGTCCTCGGTGATCTTGAAGCCGATGAAGGAGCGGGACTCGGCGACGACGGCCAGGGGCTGCGAGGGGCGCCCCTGGCGCACCTCGGCCGGGGATCCGGCCTCGGCGGTCTCGATCAGCAGGCCCGACTCGATCAGCGGCTTGGTCAGCCGGGTGAGACTGCCGGCGGAGAGGTCGAGCCTCCGGGCGAGTTCGGTGCGCGACAGCGGGCCGTGGACCAGTACCTCGATCGCCACCGAGCGCTCACCGGGGCTCAGCGGAAGCCAGCTGGCGGCAACTGTGGTCATGAAGGCCAGACTCCCACATGATTTCTTTCACCATGAAAACAACCAGCCCAGAATAGCGCGCCTCACGCCGCCGGAAAAGAAGCGGCGCAGGGCCTTGACGCCTGGATTCTTTCGCACCAAAAGTAAGTGGCCATGCAGGACATCCACGGCAACGGCAGATCCGCGACCAGCCTGAACCAGACCAACCGCCAGATCAACCTGATTCTCGACCAGTGACTCGACTGATGAAGGGCATGCCTTCCATGACGTTCTCCCTCGGCATCGTCGGTGCCGGCCAGTTCTCCGGCCAGTTCGCCAAGCTGTTCCTGGCCCATCCCGGCGTGAGCGATGTCCACGTCACCGACATCCTGCCGGAACGGGCCGAGCAGCTCGCCGCCGCCGAAGGCCTCACCGGCACCTTCCCGTCGTACGAGGCGATGCTGGAGTCGACGGCGGTCGACGCGGTCGCGGTCTTCACCCAGCGCTGGACGCACGGGCCGCTGGTCCTCCAGGGCCTGAACGCGGGCAAGCACGTGTACTCCGCTGTCCCCATGGCGATCTCCACGGAGGAGATCGCGGCGATCATCGACGCGGTCAAGGCGACCGGACTGACCTACATGATGGGCGAGACCAGCCAGTACAACCCGGCGACCGTGCACGCCCGCAACCAGATCGCGGAGGGTGCCTTCGGGCGGATCTTCTACGCCGAGGGCGACTACGTCCACGACATGGACCTGGGGTTCTACGAGGCGTACCAGTACAGCGGCGGCGAGAACTGGAAGGCGACCGCCAGCTATCCCCCGCTGCTCTACCCGACGCATTCGGTGGGCGGGGTGCTCGGCGCCTGGCAGACACACGCGGTGAGCGTGTCGGCGATCGGTGTCGTCGACGAGCGCGGCGACGGTGTCTTCGACAAGGACGTCAGCCAGTTCGGCAACGACTTCTCCAACGCGACCGCGCTGTTCGAGGTGGCGGGCGGCGGTTCGTTCCGTACGAACGAGTTCCGGCGGGTCGGCTACCCCTCGCACATCCGCGAATCCCGCTTCCGCTTCTTCGGCACCGACGCGAGCATGGAGCAGCTCGCGACGGTCGCGCTGTGGCAGGACAAGAAGGGCGTGCAGGACATCAGCGAGCTGCTGGAGCCCAAGCCCACCATGGCTCCTGACGACCCGTCACTCCAGCACATCGCGCCGGATCTGCGGGCCGCCTTCACCTCCGGTTCGGCGCCGGTGCACGACCGGGCCCGGCTGCCGCGGGAGTTCGACAACCTGCACAACGGGCACGAGGGCAGCCACCACTTCCTGGTCGACGACTTCGTGACCGCCGTGAACACGCGGTCGCTGCCGTCGGTGAACGCGTGGGTGGCCGCCCGCTACACCCTGCCGGGCATCGTCGCGCATGATTCGGCACGGCAGGGCGGGGCCAGGCTGGAGATCCCGGACTTCGGGGACGCGCCGGAGAGCTGAGCCACCGGGCCGGGTGCCTGCGCGTGGCTCAGGTGCCCGGCTTGCGGCCGTACACGAAGACGTCGTCGCCGGTCTTCAGCAGCGACCAGTACTTCTTGGCCGTGGCGGTGGTCATGTTGACGCAGCCGTGAGAGCCCGGCGGGTTCCACATGCTGAGGTTGACCGAGTGGAAGGCCTGGCCGCCGTCGAAGAACTGGCTGTAGGGCATCGGCACGTGGTAGAGGTTCGAGACGTGGTTCTTGTCCCGCCAGTAGATCTTCTTGAGGCCGGTGCGGGTCTCGTAGCCGTCGCGGCCGGTGCGGACCGGGACGGGGCCGTAGACGAGCCTGCTGCCGTCCTGGATCCAGCTGAGCTGGAGGGTGAGGTTCACGCAGGCGATGCGGCCCTTGTTCGTCGGGCACGCGCCGTTCCTGTTGGGGTTGTTCCCGACGGCCTTCTGCTTGTTCATGAGATCCATCACGCCCCAGGTGACGGACCCGGCGTAGCCGATGTTCGGCGTGATGCCGTGCTTGGTCTGAAAGGCCTTGATGGCCTTGCAGTCCGTGGCGGACTGCCTGCCGTCGACGGTCAGGCCGAGGAACTTCTCGACCTTCTTCTGGTAGGGCCCGGTCGACGTGGTGCAGCTCGTCGCCGCCTGTGCGGGCGCGGTGCCCAGTGCGAGTGCGAGCGGTGCCACCAGTCCGGTGATCCCGAGTGCGACGGCTCCCCGTCTGCGTATGTCCCCCATGGCCGGCCTTGCCTTTCGTACGGAATGGTCGTCTGATCTGCGGTCTCTGCCACCTAGACCGACGTCCCGCGCGATCGGTTGCAAGGCTTCCTCACGATGCGACGAAACGGTGACATTCGCAGTGCCCCAGGTCACAGAGTGACGAGGTGCACCGCTAGGCGTCCCTCTCCTGTCGCGTCGCTCGGAGAAATCCCGTGTTGACCGCGGTGAGGCCGCCGTCGACGGTGAGCGCGGTACCGGTGATCCAGGCCGCGTCGCGGGAGGCGAGAAAGGCGACGGCCGCGGCGACGTCGTCCGTCGCGGGTCCACGCCTCGTCCGGCCCGTCCTCGAAGAGCGGGGTGTCGGGGGTGCAGCTCGCCGCGCTGTTGACCAGGACGTCCAGCGAGCCGAAGGCCCCGACGGCGTGTGCGACGGCCGCCTCCGCGGAGGCGCGGTCCGCCACGTCGCACGCCAACGCCTCGGTCGCCAGGCCCTGTTCACGCAGGCGGGCAGCGGTCTTCTTGGCCTCGGGCGCGTCCATGTCGGTCACCAGCACCCGGGCCCTCTCCTCGGCGAGCCTCCGCGCCACGGCGGCGCCGATGCCGCGGGCGGCGCCGGTGACGAGGACGCCGTACCCTTCGAAGCGTTTGGTGTCAGCCATGGGCCGAACGTACTCCCCCCAAGATCTGCAGGGCGGATAGCGTGCGTCCATGGCCGCGCTTGTGCAGCAACTCCCCGCGCTGACAGGTGTCGTGATCGGCGCCCTCGGCTCGTATCCGGCGGTCGTCCGGGGCGACCGGGCACGGTTCCGCCGCGAGCGGGTGGCCCGTCGGGAGGAACGGCGGTTCGCGGTGTACGCGGGCTGGGCCCAGGCGTTGAAGCAGCAGGTCACGCCGACCTACCGGGTGGCGGCGTACCTCGGCAACGATCCGCATCCGCATCCCCCGTCGCCGCAGGACGCGGAGCCGCTGCTCGCCGAGATCCGGACGGCCCGGGAGCCGCATGGAGAGGCCCTCGTCCTGCTGGGCAGCCCGAAGGCCGTGGAGCAGGCCCGGGAGTGGATCGTCACGGTGCTGGAGATGGAGCGATCCGTACGGGTGGGCACGCGGGATCCCGCCGCCTGGCAGGGCCTGCTGGAGCGCCGGCGGGCCGGGCGCGAGGGCTACTACACCTCCGTACGCGACGATCTCGGGCTCACGCCCGGCCACTCCGCGCCGGCCGCTGCCGCCCGTGCCCCCTGCCTGATCTCACCGGTATCCGGTGGTGTCCGCCGGCTTCCCCGCGTCCTGGACCTCGACCACGTACCGCCAGGCGTCCGGCCGGCTGCCGTCGAGGTCCGTGAAGCCGTACTCCTTGGCCAGTCCCCCACTGGAGAGGGAATCGCCGTTCCACCGGGACACGTCCGGATCGGCTGCGAGGGCCGCGACGGCTCGGCCCACATAGCGCGGGGTCTCGGAGATGGCGAAGTGGGGGACGCGTTCGAGGGCGTCGTGCCAGTTGTCCTCGCCCACGCCGAACTGGTCGAGCATGATCTCCGAGCGCAGCCAGCCGGGGGTCAGCGCGACGGCGGTGGCGCCGCGCGGCCCGAGTTCGTGGCTGAGGGCGAAGGCCATGCGCAGCACGGACGTCTTGGCGAGGTCGTAGAAGAAGGAGTTCCGGTAGGTGTCGCGGTTGTACTCGGCGGTTCCGTCGGTGACCTCGACGACCAGTCCGCCGGGGTGGCGCAGGAGCAGGGGCAGCGCGTGGTGGCTGGTGATGGCATGGGTGTCGACCGCGAGCCGCAGGAGCCTGAGTCCGTTGTCGAGGTCGTGATCCCAGACCGGGCTCTCCCATTCGAAGAGGTTCTCGCCGCCCCAGATGTCATTGACGAGGACGTCGAGGCGGCCCTGCTCGTCCGCAACACGGTCCACGAGGGTGCGGACCTGTGCGGGGTCGAGGTGGTCGGTGGGTACGGCGATGCCCTGGCCGCCGGCCTCGGTGACGAGGTCCGCGGCGTCCTCGATGGTCTCGGGGCGGTCGTACTCGGAGCGCCGGGTACGGGTGGTGCGGCCGGTGACGTAGACCGTGGCGCCGGCCGCACCGAGTTCCACCGCGATCCCCCGGCCCGCGCCACGCGTCGCCCCGGCGACCAGCGCCACCTTGCCCTTCAGCGGTGCGGACATGTTCGGCCTCCCGTTTCCCCACGACTGCTGTCACGGTCGAGGATGCCTGGGAACCCGGACATCTTCTGTCGCCTTTTACGGAGAACCCGGTCCGGTCACCCGGCCGGCCGCAGCCTGGCGCCGAGGGCGTCGTCGTCGGCGAGGAACCAGATGTGGGCGCCCTGGTTGGTCTCGTGGACGAAATCGCGCAGTGCCGTGCTGTCGGCAACAAGCCGGGAGATGTCGCCGACGACGGCGAGGCGCACGCGGTAGTTCACGAACTTCTGCATGACCGCACCCGCGATTCCCGAACTCAGCCGGAAGAACTCGTCCGCCACCCGTTCCACGGGCAGCACGACCAGCTCGGCATCGTGCCCCATCGCGTCGCCGATCAGATCGAGCGCGGCCCGCTCACCGTCGAGCGGCGGGCCCCCGAAGGCGCCGCGCAGCACGCGTACGCCATGGATGGTTTCGACTGTGTTGGTGGTCATGCTCGGTGATCGTATCCGTCGGCCGCTCTCAGTGGCCCCGGGTGATCCATTCCTCCAGGTCGGGGGCTTCGGCGCCGATGGTGGTCGCATCGCCGTGGCCGGTGAGGACCTTGGTCTCGGGCGGGAGGGTGAGCAGTCGGTCGCGGACGGAGTTGATGATCGTCGGGAAGTGGGAGTACGAGCGGCCGGTGGCGCCCGGGCCGCCCTGGAAGAGGGTGTCGCCAGTGAAGACCGTGGCCAGTGCGGGGTCGTAGAGACAGACGGCGCCCGGCGCGTGCCCGGGCGTGTGCAGCACCGTGAGGTCGGCGCCCGCGGCCTCGATGACCTGGCCGTCGATCAGATGGGCGTCGGGGTCCCGGTCGGGGTGGGTCTGCTTCCACAGCGGCAGGTCGTCGGGGTGCAGCCAGATGGTGGCGCCGGTGCGGTCGGCGAGCGCGGGTGCGGCGTCGATGTGGTCGTTGTGGGCGTGGGTGCACACGATGGCCGTGAGCCGTCGGTCCCCCACCGCCTCGGCGATGGCCTCGGCGTCGTGCGCCGCGTCGATGACGATCACCTCGTGGTCGTCGCCGACGATCCACACGTTGTTGTCGACCTCCCAGCTGCCGCCGTCGAGGGTGAACCGGCCGGAGGTGACGAGGCGTTCGATGCGCGCGGTCATCACAGCACCACCACCGAACGCAGCACGTCACCGTGGTGCATCCGCTCGAACGCCTTCTCCACCGCGTCGAGTTCGATGGTCTCGGTGACGAACTTGTCCAGCGGCAGGCGACCCTGCAGATGCAGGTCGATGAGCATCGGGAAGTCACGGGAGGGCAGGCAGTCGCCGTACCAGGACGACTTCAGCGATCCGCCCCGCCCGAAGACGTCCAGCAGCGGCAGCTCCAGCTTCATCTCCGGGGTCGGTACACCCACCAGCACGACCGTGCCCGCCAGGTCGCGGGCGTAGAAGGCCTGCTCATACGTCTCCGGGCGGCCCACCGCCTCGATCACCACGTCCGCGCCGAAGCCACCGGTCAGCTCACGGATCGCCTCCACGGCGTCGCGCTGCCTGGAGTTCACGGTGTGCGTGGCACCCATCTCGCGCGCCGTGGCCAGCTTCCGGTCGTCGATGTCCACCGCGATGATCCTCGCCGCGCCCGCGAGGTTCGCCCCGGCGACGGCGGCATCGCCGACCCCGCCGCAGCCGATCACGGCGACACTGTCCCCCCGGCCGACTCCGCCGGTGTTGATGGCCGCCCCGATCCCGGCCATCACGCCACAGCCCAGCAGCCCTGCCACCTGGGGTGAGACCGACGGGTCGACCTTCGTGCACTGGCCCGCCGCGACCAGCGTCTTCTCCGCGAACGCGCCGATGCCCAGCGCCGGCGACAGCTCCGTGCCATCGGTGAGGGTCATCTTCTGCTTCGCGTTGTGCGTGTTGAAGCAGTACCACGGCCGGCCCCGCAGGCACGCCCGGCAGTTCCCGCACACCGCACGCCAGTTGAGGACGACGAAATCTCCGGGCTCGACGTCCGTGACGCCCTCGCCCACCGACTCCACCACGCCCGCGGCCTCATGACCGAGCAGGAAGGGGAAGTCGTCACTGATCCCGCCCTGCTTGTAGTGCAGGTCGGTATGACAGACCCCGCAGGCCTGGACGCGCACCACCGCCTCCCCGGGCCCCGGATCGGGCACGACGATCGTGTCCACCCGCACCGGTTCGTTCTTGCCCGGCGCGATCACGCCGCGTACTTCCTGCGCCATGGTGGTGAACCCTTCGTCGGCTGCTGTCCGTCCTTCCGACCCTACGGGTGACTGATCAGTAACGGCGGCGGTGGTCCCACGCCCGTGCGAAGCCCTCGGCGGCGGCGCGCGGTTCGGCGTCGGACCCGGCGGACCCATGGACGTAGGCCCGCTCGCCGTCTCGTACGGCCTGCAGGAGCGTGCGGCGGACCTCGGCGGGGTGCCACGGAACGTGCACGCTCCAGCCGTGGTCGGCGGCGAACCTGGTCAGCTCCGGCACGGCTCCGTGGCCGACGAGGACGGGGCCGTCCGGCCTACGCCGCGCTCGGGCCCGGTGACGCCGTGACCGGCAGGCTCGCCGGCCGTCTGTCCGAAGGCGCCGGCCGACCGCTCACCCTCCCGATGGCACAAAACTGGCAGGCAGCACGGCAGGAGGCCGACGTAGCCTGAACGCTTCAGTCCAATACCGAGGAGCGCCGTGAGCATCGCAGAGACCGAGTCCGGCCCGCCCGCCTGGCGGTTGCTCCTCGCCTACGTGCGGCCGCATCGGTGGGCGCTGCTGGCGGGCGCCTTGCTCTCGCTGGTCACGGGCGCCACCGGGCTGCTGTTGCCGCTGGTGGCCAAGGGCCTGATCGACGACCTTTCGCACGATCGGGCCATCACCGGCGCGCTGGTGGTCATGTCGGTCCTGGTGGTCGTCAACGCGGCGGTCGGCGCGCTCGGCTCGTATGTGCTGCGTCGCACCGCGGAGTCGGTGGTCCTCGGTGCGCGGCGTACCTTGTCGTCGTATCTGCTGAGGCTGCGGATCCCGGCGGTGGACCGCAGCGAGCCGGGCGATCTGATGGCCCGTATCACCTCGGACACCACTCTGCTGCGCGAGGTCACCACCGACTCGCTGGTCGGACTGGGCACCGGCGGGCTCACACTCGTCGCGACCGTGGCGATGATGGGCCTGGTGGACCCGGTGCTGCTCGCCGTCACCCTGGGCGTGATCCTGGGCGCGGGCACGGTGCTCGGGGTGATCGTGCCGCGCATCAACCGGGCGAGCCGGCAGGCGCAGGACGCGGTCGGCGTGATGGGCGCCTCGCTGGAGCGGATCCTCGGCGCGCTGCGCACGGTGAAGGCGTCCGGCGCCGAGCACCGGGAGGAGCGGACGCTGCACGAGGCCGCCGAGGAGTCGTGGCGGCAGAGCGTACGGGCCGCCAAGTGGTCGGCGGCGGCGGGCAACACGGCTGGTCTCGCGATGCAGATCGCGTTCATCACGGTGCTCGCGGTGGGCGGGGCGCGGGTGGCGACCGGCTCCATCCAGGTGGGCACGCTGGTGGCGTTCCTGCTGTACGTCTTCTACCTCATGTCCCCGATCCAGCAGGTGGTCGGCGCGATCACGCAGTACCAGACGGGCGCCGCCGCGCTCGCCCGGATCCAGGAGGCGCTGAGTCTGCCGTCCGAACCGGCCACCGCGCCCGCCCCGTTGCCCTCCGCAGACGCCCAGCCGGCATCCCTCGCCTTCGACGAGGTCCGTTTCCGGTACGCCGACGATCTGCCGTACGTCCACCACGGGGTGACGTTCGCCGTGCCCGCGCGGGGCATGACGGCGTTCGTCGGGCCGTCAGGCGCGGGCAAGACCACGGTGTTCTCGCTCATCGAGCGGTTCTACGATCCCGAGTCCGGCACCATCACCCTCGACGGACTGGGCCTGCCGGACTGGGAGTTGCCCCCGCTCCGTGCGGCGATCGGCTATGTGGAGCAGGACGCCCCGGTGCTGTCGGGTTCGCTGCGGGACAATGTGCTGCTGGGCAACCCGGACGCCGACGAGGACGCGCTCGACCGAGTACTCAAGACGACCCGCCTCGACGGGCTGGTCGCCCGCCTGCCGAAGGGCCTCGACACGCTGGTGGGACATCGCGGCACCAAGCTGTCGGGCGGCGAGCGGCAGCGGGTCGCCATCGCCCGTGCACTGCTGCGCCGGCCACGGCTGCTGCTGCTCGACGAGGCCACCTCACAGCTCGACGCGGTCAACGAGGCGGCGCTGCGGGACACCGTCTCCGATGTCGCGCGTACGACGACGGTCCTCGTCGTCGCCCACCGGCTGTCCACGGTGACGATGGCCGACCGGATCGTGGTCATGGACGCGGGACGGGTGCGTGCGGTCGGCACCCATCGTGAACTGGTCGCCGCCGATCCGCTCTACGCCGAGCTGGCGGCCACTCAGTTCCTGGCCACGGCAGACTGACCCGCTCCGCTTCCCGAACTGAGAGCGCGAGTTCGATTCTCGTCACCCTCTCCAGCAGAAACCCCGCCTCGGGTCGCCGCGCTCGCGCAACCCTCCCGCGCGCCCGACACACAACGTCGGCTCAGAACGCCGGCGCGGATTGCTCTTGCTGCGGGCTCTGGCTGCGTGCCCTGAGCAGCACGTCCCGTAGACGGTTGTGTGTCATGGCCAGGCCCACCGTCACCGCACCGCGCGCTGTCGACAGTCCCAGCTCCGTACCCCTGGCGTGCCCGTAAGCGCGGTCAACCACGGTCAACAGGGGTGCGATCCGACCGGAACAACCATGTCAACACAGCACATCTCCGCAGGTCAGAGGTAGATGGGCCAGTCAAGCGCCATCGCTTCCCAGTCTGCGCAACCGCTCCGCGTCGCCGGTGCGGGGACAGGTCACGCACGACTCGGCGGGCCGGATCGCATAGAACATGCAGCAGCCGGTACGGGTACGGGTGATGTGCCGTCGGCCGTCGACTCCGGCCAGGTCACGGAAGCCGGCGCCGGCCGGGTACGGGGCCATGCCGATCGGCAGCACTTCGGTGGCGGCGCGCACGGCGTCGCCCTCCTGGTCAAGCATCCGGCCCAGGTACCAGATGCCGGACACGAGGTCGTCGGCGACCATGCCCCACATCGACCGTGCCCCGCGTCGTGCGGTGGGGCCGATCGCGGCCAGGAGCGGACGCATGTGATCGGCCATCGCCTTGCGCAGCGCGGCCCGCAGCTGGTCCTCGTGGCGGAGCGTCAGCACGCCGGGCTGCGAGGCGACCAAGTCGCCCGCCAGGCAAGCCAGTTCGGTGCCGGGTGTGATCTCGTACCTGCCTGTGGCGAGGTCCAGCCGGACGTCGTCGAGCCGGATCTGGGGCACGCGCCGCTGGAGATACCAGGCCCCGCCCATCAGCACGCCGAGGTTCCAGGCGTAGGCGTGCAGGGCGCGCGAGGCGGCGACGTCACGGCGGGCAGCGACCTGGTGACGGTCGTGGATACGGGCCGCCTCGGCGTCGACGAAGGCGGCGAGCGCGGCCCGGTCCGAGGCCAGCTCGGCCGCGGTGACCGCTGTCGGGGCCGGTTCGTGGCCCGGCGCCACGACCCGTACCGCCAGCGCTTCGCAGACCTCGCACAGTCTCCGGTAGACACCGCCGAGGGCATGCGTGACGTCACCGGCGGAGTGGGCCTTCAGAGCCACGGACATGGGCGCTCCAGCACAGGAGATTCACAAGACAGCCAGCAAGGTCAGGCTTACCTTACTTCACGCCTGGTGAGTTGGCCTACGGGGGGCATCGGCAGCCCCCGAATCACGAAGCGCCCAGGTCGGGGCCATCTCTGCGGCCGGTTGAAAAGTAAAGGTAGGCTCACCTAAGCTCACGGCTTGTGACCGTGACCCAACGGGCCGCTCCCAACGGCGTGCCCTCCCCTGCCCGCAGACACGTCCCCGTGTTCGTCGCCGGACTTGGCGCCCTCGCGCTCTGTACCGCGCTCAGCCTCGCCCTCGGCGCCCGGTCGGTACCCCTGTCCACGGTCGCCGACGCGCTGTTCGGTCACGCCCACGGCCGGGAGGCGCTCGTGGTCACCGGGCTGCGGCTGCCGCGCACCGTCATCGGCCTCGCGGTCGGCGCGGCGCTCGGGGTCGCGGGCGCCGTGGCCCAGGGCATCACCCGCAACCCGCTCGCGTCGCCGACCACTCTCGGCATCAACGCCGGCGCCGGTTTCGCGGTGGTCGCCGCGATCTTCGCGCTGAAGCTCAACGACCCTGTGCAGTATGTGTGGTTCGCGTTCGCCGGCGCCGCGGGCGCCGCCCTGTTCGCCCAGGCGCTGGCCCGCCGCGCCGGGGACATCGATCCCGTACGGCTCGCGCTCGGCGGCACCGTTCTCCAACTCGTGCTGCTGTCCTGGACGTCGGCGGTGATGCTGATGAACCAGCGCACCCTCGACGAGGCCCGCTTCTGGCTGGCAGGATCCCTGTCCGGCAGGCCCCTCGACGTGCTGTGGCCGGTGCTGCCGGCCGTGCTGCTCGGGCTGGTGGTCGCGCTGGCCGTGTCCCCCGCGCTCAACGCCCTTGCCCTGGGCGACGATTCGGCCCAGGCGCTCGGTGTGCCGGTGGCCCGGATCCGACTGGCCGGCGGCATCGCGGTGGTCCTGCTCGCCGGTTCGGCGGTCGCGGTGGCCGGGCCGGTCGCCTTCGTAGGTCTCGCCGCGCCCCATCTGGTACGCCCCCTCCTCGGCGCCGACCACCGGTTGCTGGTGCCCGGCTGTCTGATCGCCGGACCGGTGCTCCTGCTGTCGGCCGATGTCCTCGGCCGGATGGTGATCCGCCCCTCGGAGCTGGAAGTGGGCATCGTGACGGCGTTCCTGGGCGCGCCCCTGCTGGCACTGCTGGCCCGGAAGGTGGCCCGATGACCGGCACCGTCGCCTTGGTTCGTGCGAGGTCAGGGTCCTTTGTCCGGGTACGTCGCCGTGTCGTGGTGTTCACCGCCTCCTGTCTCGTCGCGCTGTTCGTGCTGCTCACCGTCTCCCTGACGACGGGTGAGATGCGGATGCCCGCGGGCACGGCGCTGCGTGCGCTGGCCGGCCTCGGGGATCCGGGGGACGTGCTGGTGGTGCAGCAGTTCCGGGCACCGAGGACCGTGGCGGCCATCGTCGCCGGTGCGGGGCTGGGCGCGGCGGGCTGTGTGCTGCAACGGCTGTTCCGCAATCCCCTGGCATCCCCGGATGTCATGGGCGTGACAGGCGGGGCGTCGTTGGGCGCGGTCGCGCTCATCGCCGCCGGGGCCTCACAGACGCTGGTCCCGCTCGGAGCCCTCGGCGGAGGCCTGCTCGCGGCCCTGCTGCTGGGCGTGTTCGCCTGGCGGTCCGGGCTCGCCGTCACCCGGCTCGTACTCACCGGGCTGGCCGTGCAGGCGGGACTGGCCGCCGCCGTGAACCTGATGATCGTGCGCTTCCCGGCCGAACTCGCCGGGTCCGCGCTGCAGTGGACCACGGGGTCGGTGTACGGCCGTACGTGGACGGAGGTGTCGGGAGCGGGCGGCGCCATGGTGCTCGCGCTCGCTGTCACCCTCGTACTGCACCGCCGGCTGGCCGTGCTGGACCTCGGGGACGACTCGGCGGGTGCCCTGGGCCTGCGAACCTCGGCCGCCCGTCTTCAACTCCTGTTCGTGGCCGTCGCGTTGGCGTCGCTGGCGGCCGCGGTCGCGGGTCCGGTGACCTTCGTCGCGCTCGCCGTACCGCACATCGTGCGGTTCGTCACCGGTCCGCCCACGGCCGCCTCCCTGGGGCTGGCCGGTCTCACGGGAGCGGTGCTGCTGCTCGCCTCCGACCTCGTGGTCCAGCACCTGCTGCCGATCGAGGGGCTGCCGGTGGGCGCGGTCACCGCCACGCTCGGCGCGCCCTGGCTGCTGGTGCTGATGTTCCGGCAGAGCTCACCCCTCCAGAGGAGCCGGGCATGACCGGCGCCCCGGAGACAGGCCAGGAGCCACGTACGACCGCAGCACAGCAAGCCCGTCAGGAGCCGCACATGACCACCGCCAACCAGCTCTCCACGCGGGGCCTCGATCTGCGCTACGGCGAACGGCTCGTCGTCGGCGGACTCGATCTGACGCTCCCGGGGGGCGCCGTCACCGCGATCGTCGGACCCAACGCCTGCGGAAAGTCGACCCTGTTGCGCGGGCTGAGCCGGCTGCTCGCCCCGGCCGCCGGGACCGTCACCCTGGACGGCGCGGACATCCACCGCATGTCCGCGCGGACGCTCGCCCGCCGGATGGGACTGCTCCCCCAGCAGCCGGTCACGCCCGAGGCGATCACCGTCGAGGCGCTCGTACGCCTGGGCCGGTATCCGCACCAGCGACTGCTGAGCCCCTGGTCCGCTGCGGACCAGCGGGCGGTGGACGAGGCGCTGGAGCGCACCGGCACCACGTCCCTGCGCGACCAGAGCGTCGACCAGCTCTCCGGCGGCCAGCGCCAACGCGCCTGGATCGCACTGGCGTTGGCCCAGGACACCGAACTGCTCCTGCTCGACGAACCGACCACCTTCCTCGACCTGCGGCACCAGATCGACGTCCTCGACCTGGTCGCCGCCCTGCACGCCGAGGCGGGCCGCACCGTGGTGATGGTGCTGCACGACCTCGGACAGGCCGCCCGCTACGCGGACCACATGGTGGTCCTCAACGACGGCCGCCTCGCCGCCGCAGGCGCCCCGGCTGACGTCCTGGACGCGGACCTGGTCAGGTCCGTGTTCGACGTGGACTGCCGGGTGATCCCCGACCCGGAGACCGGCACACCGCTGGTCGTACCGAAGAGCAGCGCGGTGCGGCACCCCGCCGTGTCCGCCTGACCCGTAAGCACCTACCAGAAAGACCGGCCCCCCATGTTCCAGCGCTCTCCCCTGCACGGAATCGGCAGACTCCTCGCCGTGCTGCTCTCCGTCGTGCTCGGTACGGCCGTACTGGCCGCCTGCGGCAGCGAGAAGACCGACGGTGGCGGCTCCGCCAAGTCCTCCGGCTCGGCGTCGGCCGGCTTCCCGCGCACCCTCAAGACCGTGATGGGCAACGTCGAGATCCCGTCCAAGCCGAAGCGGGTCGTGGTCCTCGACACCGGTGAACTGGACGACGTCACCCTGCTCGGCATCGACCCGGTCGGCGCGGTCGCCCCGCACTTCAAGACCGAGGGCGGCTTCCCGACGTACCTCAAGGGCGAGTTGAGCGGCACCGCCGACGTCGGACCGCTCCTGGAGCCCAACCTGGAGAAGATCGCCTCCCTCAAGCCCGATCTGATCCTGTCGTCGAAGGTCCGGCACGAGAAGATCTACGACAAGCTCAGCGCGATCGCCCCGACCGTCTTCACCCAGACCACCGGCGGGGTCTGGAAGCAGAACCTGAAGGTGCACGCCGAGGCGCTGGGCCTGGAGAAGGAGGCCGCGGCGAAGGTCGAGGAGTACGAGACGCGGGCCAAGGCGCTGGGTGAGGCCATCCGGAAGAAGGACGGCGGCACGATGCCGACCGCGTCCGTGGTCCGCTTCATCGCCGGTCCGACGCGCCTCTACCAGTCCAACTCCTACAGCGGTGTCGTCCTGAACGACATCGGCCTCAAGCGGCCCAAGTCGCAGGTGTCGAACGACCCCGACGTCACCATGAAGGACGTCAGCCCCGAGGAGATCGACCGGGCCGACGCCGATCTGATCTTCGTCACCTCCGCCGACGCAGACGACAAGACTCAGAAGAGCCAGGTCACCTCCAACCCGGTCTGGAAGGCCCTCCCGGCCGTCAGGGACGGCAGCGTCCACGAGGTCCCGGACGAGACCTGGATGTCCGGCATCGGCGTCCAGGCCGCCGAACAGGTGCTCAAGGACGTGGCGAAAGCCACCGGCGTGGACCTCCCGAAGAAGTAACTCCCGTTCCCCGGGGGCGGACCGCGCCGTCTGCCCGGTCCGCCCCCAACCCCCCACCTGCCAAAGGGAGTTGCCTGCACACCGTGCGCATCTACCTGCTTGCCCTCAATCCGACCGACTCCGTCTCCGAGGGCTTCCTGCCCGCCGCCGCCCGGCTGGGCCTGGATGTCACCGTCCTCACCGACCAGCCCGCCGCCCATCGCCGTACCCACCCGGACATCGAGGTCCTGGAGTGCGACGTCCGCGACCACCGGGCGGTCGTCACCCGGATCTCCACGCACCACCGCCCCGACGCCGTCTTCACCAACAGCGACCACCTCCAGACCCAGGCAGCCCTGGCCGCCGCCTACTTCGGGCTCCCCGGCAAGGACTGGCGGGCCACGCTGCGCACCAAGGACAAGGCGGAGATGCGGCGCCGGCTCGCCGCCGCCGGTGTGGACACCGTGTGGTCGGCCGAGGTCACGGAGCCCGTGGCGCCCGCGGGCGCACCGTACCCGTGTGTCCTCAAGCCGCGCGAGGGCGTGGCCAGCGAGGACGTCGTCCTGGTCGACGATCCGGAACAACTCGTCACTCAGGCCAAGGAGATCCTGGGCCGTCGGCCCGGTGCCGTCCTGGTCGTCGAGGAGTACCTCCCCGGCGAGCTGTACACCCTGGAGACGCTGGGCGACGGGCAGGTCCGCCATGTGCTGGGCGGCTTCCACACCGAGTTGTCGGACCCGCCGTACTTCATCGAGGAACGCCTCACCTTCGTCCCGGCCCACCCGGAGCCCGTCGTGGCCCAGGTGCTCGCCCAGCTGGACGCGCTGGGCGTCGGGTTCGGCGCCTGTCACACCGAGTTCGTGGTGCATGAGGGACGCGCCAGGATCATCGAGGTCAACTACCGTGCCATCGGCGACCAGTGCGATCTGCTGCTCGCCCGGCTGCTGGAGATACCGCTCTTCGAGCTCGTGCTGCGCACCCACCTGGGCGAGCAGCTCCCCGCCGACCTGGGAGCCCGCCGCGACGGCGCCGCGCGTCTGGAGTACCCGTGCGCCGACCGCGCCGGCGCTCTTGTCCAAGCCCCCGCCGCCGGTGAACTGACCGTCGACGGCGTTCATCTGACGTACCGTCCGCTGCGCGCGGTGGGCGAGCGACACGAGCTTTACCGCACCAACCGCGACTACCTGGGCGTGCTGCGGGCCGTCGGCACCGACCAGCGGACGGTGGACAGGGTGTCGGCGGAATTCCTGGCCGCCCGGAGCTGGGAGATCCAGTCGTGAGCGCGCCGACCGCGACGGACACCTGCGAGACGCAGCTGCTCACCCGCGTTCTCGGCGCCCTCCTGCGCGAGGACGTGGTCGGGCTGCGCAGCCGCAGCGCCCTCGTGCACCGGCCGGACGGCGACTGGCTGCGGCTGCCGGCCGCCGGTGACGCCCTGCTGCTGCCGGTCGCCGGGGACGGCTACCAGGGCGAGTACCGGGCCCGGTTGCCCCTGCTGGCACGCGAGTCGGACGCCTCCGAGCTGACCTCCCACGAGGCCGTGCTCGGCGCGCTGCGCGATCTCGCCGAGCCCGAGGACCGCGACGGCTTCGACGCGTTCGCCGAGGAGTGCCGTCAGACACTGGACACGATGCGGCTGCACGCCCGCACGCGGGACGGCGTCATGCGGCGGCTGACCGACCGGCACGGGCACGATCCGGCCGGGTGGCCGGACCTCGCGTACGACACTCTCGCCGCCCGCCTCGACCATCCCGTCTACCCGACGGCACGCGGCCGCTCGGGGCTCACCGAGGCTCAACTGCAGGCGTACGCACCGGAGTTCCACCCCCGTTTCACGCTGCGCTGGCTCGCCGTGCCGCGTGCCGCGGTGACTGTGACCGGCCCGCTCCCCGAGCTGTGGCCCACGCCCGCGCTGCTCGGACTGCCCGAGGTCGAGCACACCCATATGGCGTTGCCCGTCCACCCGTTGACCGTGGGAGCGCCGCTGGACGAGGCCCTGCGGACCACGGGCCTCGCGGGCAGCGCGCTGCTCGCCGAGCGCGCCCACCTCGAAGTCGTGCCCACGCTGTCGATGCGCACCGTGGCGGTGGCCGCGGATCCTTCGCTGCACCTCAAACTCCCCCTGGCCACCGCCACGTTGGGTCTGCGCAACAAGCGCTCCATCAAGCCCGGCACCCTCGTCGACGGCGCGGCGGGGCAGCGGCTGCTGGAGGCGGTGATCGCGCGCGAGCCCCGCTTCCGGGACACGATCCTGCACGCCGACGAGACCACGTACGCGCATGCCGGGCACGAGCTGCTGGCCGTCCTGTGCCGCCGTCACCCGGCCGCACTCCGGGACTCCGTCGTCGTCCCGCTGGCCGCGCTTCTCGCCGAGGCGCCGGGCGGGCGCCTGGTCCTCGACCTGCTGGCCGACCGCTTCCACGGCGGCGATCCACTGGCCCTGCTGGACGCCTTCCTGACGCTGCTGTTCGACTGGCAGACGACTCTGTTCGGCTACGGCATCGCGCTTGAGTCGCATCAGCAGAACGTCTCACTGGTGCTGGGGCAGGGCACCCTGCGGTTGCTGTTCAAGGACAACGACGGGCCCCGCGTCAACCCCTCACGGCTGGCCGCCAAGCTGCCCGGGCCGTGGGGTTTCGACGATCCTCGCACGTTCAGCGCCGGGGACGGACCGGTCGCGGACCTGTTCACCACCATCACGGTCCATCTGTGCGCGGGGGCCTACGCGTTCGGCCTCGCCCGGCACCGGGACGAGCTGTTGGGTCTCGTACGCGACCGGCTCTCCCGGGCCGTCGGCCGGCTGGGCGGTGACGCGGGAGCGGTCCTGCGCGAGCGTGTCCTCGATGCACCACGGTTGCCGGTCAAGGCGATGGTCACGGCCGGAACGCTGCTCTCCAAGGAGCGTTCGGGCGCCACGGACGTCAACAAGCACTACACGACCGGCCCCAACTACCTGCTGCCCACCGGGGGCACGGCATGAGCGCCGAAGTCCTGCGGATGCCGGACCGGGCGTTCAGCCGGGCGCATGTGCACGCGGTGGCCGGTTGCTACTTCGTGGCGTCCTTCGCGGCGCTCGGGCTGCCGCCGTATCTCACCGAGATCCTGCCGGAGCTGGGCGACCCGGGAGCCCGCTGGGCGGGGGTGCTGTACGTCGTGCCGACCGTGTTCGGTGCGCTCGGCGCCCCGCTGTGGGGACGGCTCGCCGACCGTCACGGCCGAAAGCGGCTGCTGCTGCGCGCCCAGTTGGGGCTCGCCGTGGCCTTTCTGCTCGCGGGCTGGGCGGACTCCCTGGCCACGTTCACCGTGGCACTCGTCCTGCAGGGCATCCTGGGCGGCACCTTCGCCGCGTCCAACGGGTACCTGGGCGCCGCCCTGGAGGGGCCCGCCCTGTCCAGGGCGCTCACCCTGATGCAGGGCAGCGCCCGAGCCGCGCTGGTCGTGGCGCCGATCGTGATCGGTTCACTGTCGGGCTGGCTGTCGCCTCACCGCCAGTACGCCCTGCTCGCGGTACTGCCGCTGACGGCCGCCCTGTTGCTGGCGGCCCTGCCCGAACCGGAGCGTGCCGCACCGGAGTCGGAGCGAGTCGTCGAGACCACCTGCGCCGGCGAGACGCCGGTGATCTCCCTCAGGGCCCTGTACGCCCTGGAGTTCGCCTTCGTCTTCTCCACCGTCATCTCCTTCCCCTATCTGATCGCGCTGGTCGACGACCGTCTCCCGGGCACCTCCCCGACCCTCTCCGGCGTGCTGTTCGCCCTGCCACACCTGTGCTATCTGGTGTCGGCGCTGCCCGTGCACTCCGCGTTCCGCGACCGGCCCCGGGCCGGGATCGCGCTCGGGTTCACCTGCATCGCGCTCGGTCTCGCGGGGCACGGGCTCGCCGGTTCCCTGGCGACGCTGGTCGCCGTCCGGCTGCTGCTGGGCGCGGGCCTCACCCTCGGCCTGGTGTGTCTGTCGGTCCTGGCCGCCGACTGCGCCAAAGGACGCTCACCGGGCGGGATGTTCGGCTCACTGGAGTTCTTCTCCAAGGCCGGCGCGGTCGCCGCCGGCCTGGCCGCCGCGGCGGGCAGCGCCCGCTTCGGCCCGGCCGCACCCGTACTGACGGGCAGCGCGGCCGCCGCCGTCACCGTCGTCGCCACCGTGATGACCTCGTCCTTCCCCCCGCTGAACCGCACTCGCAGGAGCCGCTGATGCCCTCGCTGAGCCTCCCCCGGACCTCGTCCGGGGGGACCCCCGTCTCGCTTCGCCCGCCCGGCAGCGGGGCCGTACTCCCTTCCGCCGACGACGCCGTGGCCCACACGCTCCTCAACTGCCTGCTGCGCGAGGTCTCCGGACCCGAGCACCAGTCGGTCGTCGCCGATGGGCACCTCCTGCTGCGACTGCCGCGCCGCGGAGTGCTGCTGCGCATCGCCCTGCGCCGCACCTCGCTGCTCGGCGCACACCGGTTCACCGGCCCCGTGAGCGAACAGGGCGACGGCGGTTGGTCGGAGGTGGACTGGCGGCGCCTGGCCGAGTACACGCACGACGAGCTGTCGCTGCGCACGGGCGTGCGCAACGAGGAGTTCCTCGACCAGATCGCCTCCAGCCACGGCGCCGTCTCCACGTCGCTCGCCGCCCCGCGCTCCGCCCGCCTCCCGGAGGACCGTCTCTCGGCCTACCTGTCCTCCGAGCAGTCGCTGCTTTTCGGGCACCGCTTCCACCCGACGCCCAAGGCCCGCACCGGCGACCCGGGCGCCTGGGCCGCGTACGCGCCGGAGGTCGGCGCCTCCTTCCCGCTACGGCACCTCGCCGTCCGCGCCCACCTGATCGCCGAGGAGTTCGCGGACCCGTCGGCGACGGCCCTGCTGGACGGGCTGCGCACGGACGTGCCGCAGGGATACCGGCTGCTGCCCGCCCACCCCTGGCAGTACGAGACGCTCCGGGCGCATCCGGCTCTGGGCGCCGCGCTCGACCGCGGCGACATCCTCGACCTCGGCCCGGGCGGACGCCCCTTCGCCGCCACCGCGTCGGTGCGGACCCTGTACGACGGGGAGACCTTCCTCAAGTTCAGCCTGAACGTCCGGATCACCAACTGCCTGCGCAAGAACAGCAGTTACGAGCTGGCCGGGGCCGTGGCACTCACCGGCGTACTGGGTCCGGCACTCGCCGACCTGGCCGACCGTTTCCCCGGCAGCGCCGTGCTACGCGAGCCGGCCTACCGCACGCTCGCCCTGCCCGGCCCGGACGGCTCCGCCGACCGCGAGCTGTTCGAGGGCTTCGGCGTCATCGTCCGCGAGGGCCTGCCGCGCCGTCTCGCGCCGGGCACGGTCCCCCTGCTCGCGGCGGCCGTCGCCGACGAGTACCCGACCGGTCCCGCACACATCTCCCGCCTGCTCGACGGGGCGGACGTACGGACGACCCTCGCCTGGTGGTCGGCCTACCTCGACCTGCTCGTCCCTCCCGTCCTGGCCGCCTACTTCGACCACGGCCTGGTCTTCGAGCCCCATCTGCAGAACGTCCTGATCTGTGTCGGCGCCGACGGGATGCCCGCCCAGGTCCTCTTCCGGGACCTGGAGGGCACCAAGCTGGTCCCCGAACACCACGCCGACACCCTGGCCGCGCTGCCGCCCGAGGTCGCAGGCCCGATGACGTACGACGCGCAGCGCGGCTGGGACCGGGTCGTGTACTGCCTGCTCGTCAACCACGTCGCCGAGCTGCTCGCCGCCCTCGCCGACCTGCACCCGCAGGCGGAGGCGGCCCTGTGGGCCCGGGTGCGAGCCACGCTCCAGACGTACTCCGACCGCTACGGCTGCCCGCCCCGCCTCGCCGCCCTGCTCGCCGGGGTGCCCCTGCCCGCCAAGACCAACCTGCTCACCCGCTGGGAACGCAAGGCGGACCGGGACGCCGGCTACGTGCGGCTGCCCTCCCCGCTCGCCGAGGACGTCCTGCGCGACACGACCGGGAGCACCCGATGACCGGCCCGACCCCCGCGGTCCACGACCGCGTCCGGTCTCTCTCCTCGGCCGAACTGCCCGCATACGTCTATGACTTGGCGGCGCTGCGCACGCATGCCGCCACCGTCCGGGCCGCGCTTCCCGATCGGGTCGAGGTGTACTACGCCGCCAAGGCCAACCCTGAGCCGGAGATCCTGGGCACGCTGGGCCCGTACGTCGACGGGTACGAGGTCTCCTCGGGCGGTGAGCTCGCCCACGTGGCCGAGGCGGTGCCGGGCCGCGCTCTTGCCTTCGGCGGTCCCGGCAAGACGCCGGACGAGGTGACGGCCGCGTTGGAGCTGGGCGTTGACCGTTTCCATGTGGAGAGCGAGTACGAGCTGCGCATGCTGGGCGAGTTGGCGCAGAGGTGTGCGCCGGGGCGGCGGGTCGCGGTGCTGCCTCGGGTCAACCTGCCGGTGCCGGAGGGGTCGCTGGCGGGAAGTTCGCTGGCGATGGGAGGTCGTCCGACGCCGTTCGGGCTGGATCCGGGGAGGGCCGTGGACGTCGTCCGGGCGCTGACCGACGGCACGTATCCGCACCTCGAACTGCGGGGCGTGCACGCCCACTTGGCCAGTGGACTGGAGGCGTCCGAGCAGCTGGCCGTGGCCGGGGCGGTCGTGGACTGGGCCATGAGTCTCGGTGCTCCGCTCGCCGAGGTGAACGTCGGTGGCGGTATGACCGTCGACTACACCGAGCCGGAGCGCCGCTTCGACTGGACCGCGTACGGCAGCGGGCTGGCCCGTCTCACCGAGGCACACCCCGGACTGACCCTGCGCATCGAGCCGGGGCGGGCGTTGACGGCGTACTGCGGCTGGTACGCCACCGAGGTGCTGGACGTGAAGCGCAGTCACGGCGAGGAGTTCGCCGTCGTACGGGGCGGCACCCATCATCTGCGGACCCCGGCGACGAAGGGGCACGATCAGCCCTGCACCGTGCTGGCGTCGGAGAACTGGCCGCATCCGTGGCCGCGTCCGGCCGCCGGGAGCGAGCGGGTCACCCTGGCAGGGCAGCTGTGCACACCCAAGGACGTACTGGCCCGCCAGGTGCCCGCGCCCGGACTCAGGGCCGGTGACCGGGTGGTGTTCTCGCTGGCGGGCGCTTACGCGTGGAACATCTCTCACCACGACTTCCTGATGCACCCCCGGCCCGGATTCCACTTCCTCGACGCCGCATCCGGCGCTCCCACGGCGGAGTGAGCGCGGTCCGTCGGCGGCGGGCACGTCCCTTTCGGCGATGCTTGCCCCACCACGTGACATCTGATTCGCGATCCTCGGCGGGACGGCGATCAGCCTGCGGCAGAGTCAAGGGCCGCCCGGTGTTCCGGGCGGCCCTGGACTGGTGCGTGCGATGCGGCGTCGGTCTGCTAGAGGGCCTCGGGCAGCCCGGTCCCCGCGGCTCCCATGTGGGCGACCCGGTCCAGCTGCCCGAGGTTGTTGAGCCGGTTCAGCTGCTGCAGCTGCTGGGAGGGGCGCGGAACCTCGGCCCTGCGGTCCGCCGGGATGCCGGTCGCGGCGAGGGAGTCGATCGTGCTGATCGGGTTGAGCTCGCTCCCGTCCCGGTTCTGGATGGTCGAGTCGGACGCGCTGGCAAGGGGCGCCGCAAGGGCGGTGATGCCGGCGGCGAGACCAACCGCGGCAACGATACGTCGTGTTGAGATCATGCTTTTCACAACGTCACGGGGCCTCCGGCGGACACGGGCACAGTGCGCCGCTCACCCATCAGGGGCAGCGCTCCTGCTGCGCTTGCCGAGGCTGCCCTGGCGGAGGAGTCTCGGATGAGAGGCCCTCCGCGGCCCACTCCTCGTCGGGTCGCGGCCCTCGAAGGAGGTCATCATGGGCACCGCGGCAACCCCTGCCTTCAACGCCGACACCCTGCGCCGGGGCGTCGAGGGACACACGGCGGCAGATCTTCTGTCGCTCTACGCGGACGACGCGCAAGTGCGCATCGTCGACCGCAACACCCAACCCAGCAAGCCCAAGGTCCTGCACGGTCGCGGCGAGATCGGCGCGCTGTTCGAGGACATCTACAGCCGTGACATGACGCACAAGGTGGATCACTGCATCATCCAGGGCGACCATGCCGCCTACACCCAGTCCTGCGAGTACTCGGACGGTACACGCGTCCTGGCCGAGTCGATGATCACGTTGCGCGACGGAAAGATCACCGAAGAGATCCTGATCCAGGCATGGGACGAGTAGGAGGCAGAACCGCGAGGGTCCAGGTCACCACCCGGTTGACCTGGACCTTCTCGGCCCGTGCGGCGCTGGGGCGGGTGCGTCCTGCCCGGCCTCGGCGGCCGCTGCCAGTTTCCGCGGTAGGTCTGCCGGTGTCCGTTGCTCTGCTGCGCTCAGTGCTGAGAGCAGCGCGGCCTCGTCCGCTTCCTCCGTCACCGCGTGCTGCTCGAAGGCGGCGTTTCCCGCATCGGTGAGCCTCCGGACGAGGTGCGGCGCGGCTGGGCCTCCATGTATCTGCCTGATCGCCGACAACCACTTCAGTGAGCACGCCGCTGCACCCGCCCACTACGCGTCGGCGCTGGAGGCCGGGGAGTCGGGACCTGATCCGTTGCCGGCCCGGGAGGCCCTGCGTCATCCGGTCGACCACGACTTCGGTGACCCTCACCGTGCGCTGGAACGCCGGCGGCGGGCGACCGGGCTGGGCGGCGGTGCGGGCACGGTCCCCGGCACGCTGTCCCGGCAACTGCTGCTCGCGGTGCCGGCCCGTGACACCGGCGACGAGGCGGGGGCCAGGGCGCTCGCGACCGAGATCGCCCGCTGGGCGGGGGCCATCGGCGCCGTTCACATCGAGGCGGAGACGACCGCCTTCCTCGCCGGGGCCGATCCGACCGCCCCGCCGCAGCAGAGCGAGGAGGTCGGTTAGGGTCGTGGCGGGCCGTGACTGGCGCTGAGGTGGAGTACCACCGGGGAGCGGCCACGCGGAGTCGATGCCGTGCGCCTGGGCGATCCGGTCACACCGACCCAGGAGTGGATCATGTCTCAGGCCCGGCTCATGGACGGCACCTCGCTCGCCCGGCGGATCGTCGAGGACACCGCCGAGCGGGCGGCCGGCCTCACCGAACGCACCGGCACGGCGCCCTGTCTGGCGGCGGTGCTGGTCGGCGAGGACCCCGCCTCCGTCACCTATGTCCGCATGAAGCAGAACCGCTGCCGCAAGGCCGGCATCGAATCCCGCCACGTGGCACTGCCCGCGGCCACGACCACCGGGGAACTCGTCGGCACCCTGCGCTCACTGTCCGACGACCCCGGCGTACACGGCATCCTGCTGCAGCACCCGATGGGTGAACACATCGACGAGCGGGCCGCGTTCGAGGCGATCGCGCCCGAGAAGGACGTGGACGGCGTCACCTTCGCCTCCTTCGCGACGATGAGCTTCGGCCTGCCGGGCTTCGTGTCGTGCACGCCGGGCGGCATCATGCGGCTGCTCGACGCGTACGACGTCGACCCGTCCGGCAAGCGGGCCGTCGTAGTGGGCCGCAGCGCCATCCTCGGCAAGCCGGTCGGCATGCTGCTGCTCGCCCGGGACGCGACGGTGACGTACTGCCACTCGCGCACCCGGGAGCTGTCCTCCGTGGTCCGGGAGGCCGACATCGTGGTGGCTGCCGTGGGCCGGCCGCGGCTGATCCGGGGCGAGGACGTGAAGCCCGGCGCGGTCGTGATCGATGCCGGCTACAACCCGGGCAACGTGGGCGACGTGGACTTCGGCTCCGCCGTGGAGCGTGCCGGTCTCATCACTCCCGTGCCGGGCGGCGTCGGCCCGATGACGATCGCCACACTGCTGGAGCAGACCGTCGATGCCGCCGTCCGGCAGCTCGGGGCGTGATCAGCGCATCCAGGCGCTGTAATCCTCCACGTCGCCGGCCCTGACACCGTACTCGGGCTCGGCCTTGGTGAGGACGGTCTCCAGGCCGAGCACGGCTCCGGTGGCCGGGTTCATGATCAGCATCCGGCGATAGCCGGGAGCGTCGTACACGTACGCCTGGCCGCGCCGCCCGAGCCGGTCGGTCACCTGTCCGACCGGACGGAGTCCGTCGGTGCCGGCGAGGAGGCGCGCGAGGGTCGCGGACTCGCGGGCGCCGAGGGTCCAGTTGTCGAGCAGCACCTGGACGGCGTCGAGGAGTCCGGGGGTGTCGAGCGCGGTGTGGGTGTACGTGGCCTCCCGCAGATAGGCGCGCAGCCGTGCCGTTTCGCGCGGCGGAGGAGACTCGGGAGGCGCGTCGCTCCAGCTCGGCGGGTAGGTCTGCCTGCTGATGACATGGCCGTCCTCGACCAGGTGCGGATCGCCGCCCTCGTCACGCAGGACCGGCCGGCCGGGGTGCCGCGGGTCGGTCGCCACCACCAGCTCGGTGTGGCTGCCGTCTGCCTTCCAGCGCACGACTCGCTCCTCCGGGAGCGTGACCGGGGGCTTGTCGTCGCTCATGCCCATACTCCAGGACTGCACGTGCGTGCCCTTGCGCAGGTTGGGCGCCCCGTCCGCGGCCGCCTGCCGCTCTGCCCGGGCGGCGAGCTGTTCCAGGGGTACGGGGGTGGAGTCGCTCTGGACGACGAGCGCGCGGGGTGCGGCGACCGCGGGGGTCGTGCTCGGGCCGCCGAGCGTCAGCGTCAGCACGGTCGCGGCGACGACCGCGGTGGCCGCGAGACTCCACACGAGCCGGGTGCGGCGGCCGCCCGGAAGCTGTTCGTGCAGCAACTGGCCGAGCCGGCGCTCGGCGTGGTGGTCGAGGGGGCCGTCGCCGTAGCGGGGGCCGTCGGTCGGCGCCGGGTTGGCGCGGCGCAGGAGTTCGAGTTCGTCAGCCATGGTCGTGCTCCTTCGCGGCTGTCGGACCGGCCGTGGGTGCGGGGCGTATGCGGTCGATCTCGGCTCTGAGCCGGCGCCGGGCGCGGTGCAGCCGCATCGACGCGGCCCGGCTGCCGCAGCCGAGGGCGACGGCGACCTCGTCGATGCCCAGTTCCTCCCACGCCGTCAGGCGCAGCACCTCCCGATCGGCCTCGGAGAGCCGGGCCAGTGCGTCGTGCACCCAGGCGCCCGCCGCCTCCGTGTCGGGGCTGTCCACGGTCTGTCTGCCGTGCGCGGTCTCGTCGTTGCCCAGCCGGTCGACCAGCCGGCGGCGCCGGCCGTAGCCGCGTACCGCGTTCGCCAGGCAGTTGCGTGCCACGCCGTACAACCAGGGCAGCGGGGAGACCGGCAGGTCCAAGCGGCGCCGCCAGGCGACCGTGAACACCTCCGCCACCACTTCCTCCACCTCGTCGGCCCGCCCGTCCAGTCGCCGCGCGACATAGCGGCTGACCGCCCAGTAGTGCTCGCGATAGGCAGCGGCGAAGATCTCGTCGTTGCTCATGTTCCGTTCGTGTCCGGCACCGGCCGGATCGTCACACCCGCTTCCGTGATTCTCGTCGCGTCATCCGAGTGTGACCACAGTGCCGGGCCCGGACACAGGCGGGGTATGAGGCACCTCAAGTGGTTGACGACCACTGACCACAAGACGATCGGGACGCTCTACCTCGTCACGTCGTTCGCGTTCTTCATGATCGGCGGCGTCATGGCGCTGCTGATGCGCGCCGAGCTCGCCCGGCCCGGTCTGCAGATCATGACGAACGAGCAGTTCAACCAGGCGTTCACGATGCACGGCACGATCATGCTGCTGATGTTCGCGACGCCGCTGTTCGCCGGCTTCACCAACTGGATCATGCCGCTGCAGATCGGCGCCCCGGACGTGGCGTTCCCGCGGCTGAACATGTTCGCCTACTGGCTGTACCTGTTCGGCTCGACCATCGCGGTCGGCGGCTTCCTCACCCCGTCCGGTGCGGCCGACTTCGGCTGGTTCGCCTACTCCCCGCTCTCCGACGCGGTGCGCTCGCCGGGCATCGGCGCCGACCTGTGGATCATGGGCCTGGCCTTCTCCGGCTTCGGCACGATCCTCGGTGCGGTCAACTTCATCACCACCATCATCTGCATGCGCGCGCCCGGCATGACCATGTTCCGCATGCCGATCTTCGTGTGGAACGTGCTGCTGACCGCGGTGCTGGTACTGCTCGCCTTCCCCGTCCTGGCCGCCGCGCTGTTCGCGCTGGAGGCGGATCGGAAGTTCGGGGCACATGTCTTCGACGCGGCCAACGGCGGCGCCCTGCTGTGGCAACACCTCTTCTGGTTCTTCGGCCATCCAGAGGTGTACATCATCGCGCTGCCGTTCTTCGGCATCATCTCCGAGGTCATCCCGGTCTTCTCCCGCAAGCCGATGTTCGGCTACATGGGCCTGATCGGCGCGACCATCGCGATCGCCGGCCTGTCCGTGACGGTGTGGGCCCACCACATGTACGTCACCGGCGGTGTGCTGCTGCCGTTCTTCTCCTTCATGACGTTCCTCATCGCCGTACCGACCGGCGTGAAGTTCTTCAACTGGATCGGAACGATGTGGAAGGGGTCACTGAGTTTCGAGACCCCCATGCTCTGGGCCACCGGCTTCCTGGTCACCTTCACCTTCGGCGGCCTCACCGGTGTGATGCTCGCTTCGCCGCCCATCGACTTCCATGTCTCGGACAGCTACTTCGTGGTGGCGCACTTCCACTACGTGGTGTTCGGCACCGTCGTCTTCGCGATGTTCTCCGGCTTCCACTTCTGGTGGCCGAAGATGACCGGCAAGATGCTCGACGAGCGGCTCGGCAAGATCACGTTCTGGACGCTGTTCATCGGCTTCCACGGCACCTTCCTGGTCCAGCACTGGCTGGGCGCCGAGGGCATGCAGCGCCGGATCCCCGACTATCTGGCGGTGGAGGGGTTCGCGACGCTCAACACGATCTCGACGATCTCCTCGTTCCTGCTGGGCTCGTCGATGCTCCCGTTCTTCTACAACGTGTGGAAGACGGCGAAGTACGGCAAGCCGGTCGGCGTCGACGACCCGTGGGGCTACGGCCGTTCACTGGAGTGGGCCACCTCCTGCCCGCCTCCGCGCCACAACTTCGTCGCCCTTCCCCGCATCCGCAGCGAGTCCCCCGCGTTCGACCTGCACCACGCCCAGTCCCCGTCCCCGGCAAGGGAGTTGACCGCATCGTGAGCAGCAAGGACACCCAGGTGCTCCTCAACGAGATCGAGGGACACCTGCTCCTGTCCGCCGCCCAGGAGGAGGGCCGTACGGCCGCCGTGCGCTTCAGTGCCCGCCTCCACTGGCTGACCGACGCCCAACGCGAGGACGTGGAGCGCCGGTTCGAGGCCGAGTACCTCGCACTCGCCCGCACCTCCTGGCAGCGCACCGCGGAGCGTGCCGGTCAGTTGCGGGGCGAGTACGAGGAGACGTACCGCGGCCTGCGGCGCCGTCTGCTGGCCGGCTGGCTGCTGGCGTGCGCCGCGGTCATGGCCGCGGGTGTCGTGCTGCTCTCCTGCGCCTGGGCCGGGGCTAGTTGAGCGTCCACTTCTGGTTGTCGCCCGTACCGCACGTCCACAGCACCATGAAAGTGCCGTTGGCGGTGCCGTTGTTGTAGGCGTCCAGGCACAGGCCCGCGTTGACGTTGGTGATCGTGCCGTCGCTGTTCACGTTCCACTTCTGGTTGTTCTGGCCGTTGCAGTCCCAGATGACGGCCTTGGTGCCGTTGGTCGTGCCGTTGTCGTAGGCGTCCAGGCACTTGTTGCCGTACACCACGAGTTCCTTGCGGGAGGTGTACGTCCAGGCCTGGTTCTGGCCGCCGTTGCAGTCCCACAGCTCGGCCTGGGTGCCGTTGGTGATCGTGTGGTCGTAGATGTCGAGGCAGTGTCCGGACTGCTTGCCGACGACCTGGGTGCCGTCGGTACCGGGCTGGGGTCTGACGGTGATCGAGTCGAGGGTCGGGGCGCCCGAGAAGGTGAGCGAGTTGGTGGCGCCCTTGGACAGGCCCACCTGGACGGAGATCGTGCCCGGGCCGGCTCCGGTCGGCGGGAAGGAGACCGCGGTGGAGCCCTGGCCGTTGACCTTGAGGGTGCCGGTGCGGGCACTGGAGGTGTTGTTCGTGTACGAGACGTCGACGATCTTGACCCCGGTGCTCCCGGCGGCGACCCCGCTGAAGCTCGACGTGCCGGTGTAGGTGCTGCTCGACGCCTCGGTCCCCCCGGTGACCGTCAGCATGACCGAGCCGCCCGCCGGAACACTGGTCGTGTAACTCGTGCCGTGGGTACCGACGTTGGTGCGCGCCCACAGATCACGCACCGTCGCGGACGCGTCGGTCAGGCCCAGGTCGGACCAGCGGACGGTGATGTTCTGCGCGGAGGAGGTGCGGTTGAGGAGGACCACGGCGCGGTTGCCGGTGCCGGCCAGCGCCTTGCCGTACACCTGCAGTCCGCTCGTGTCCTCGGCGACCTTGACGCCCTGGAGTCCGCGCGGGTCCTGGTCGACGGCGACGACCTCGGGGTTCTTGAGGATCGAGGCGGTCTCGGAGGACATCGTGGCGAGGTTGTTGCCGGCGAGGAGCGGGGCACCGGAGATGGCCCACAGGTTCATGTGGGTGCGGTTCTGGGCGGCGGTGAAGCCGTCCATGCCGACCATGAGCATGTCCGGGTCGTTGTAGTAGCCGGTGTGCTGGGCCGTGGGGTGCAGGGTCTGGTCGAAGTTGGACAGCAGGTTCGTCATCGACGGCGAGTTGCCGTAGTAGATGATGTCCGTGCTCGTGCGCCACATGGGGGCCTGGCCCGGCGCCCAGTTCCAGGGGTTCTGCTTGCCCCAGTTGCAGATCGAGAGAGTGAGCGGGCGGCCGGTGGTGGCCGTCGCCTTGGCGACCGCGTCGCTGATCGACTGGTACGCCGTCGCCGCGTCGAGTCCCTCGACGTCTCCGCCGCACCAGTCGACCTTGACGAAGTCGAAGCCCCACTTGGAGAACTGGAGCATGTCCTGGTCGTAGTGGCCTTCGCTGCCGGTGTTCGCGGCGGCGGGGCGGCCGGTCGGGTAGTAGTAGCCGCAGCCGTTCTTGCCCGCGTCGGTGTAGATGCCGGCCTTGAGGCCCTTGCTGTGGATGTAGTCCGCGATGGCGCTCATGCCGCCGGGCCACTCCCCGGTGTCGACGGTGATGTTGCCGGCGCTGTCGCGGGTGCCCTGCCACCAGCCCTCGTCGATGTTGATGTACTTGTAGCCGGCCGCCGGCAGCCCCGCGGCGACGAACGCGTCGACCTGCTGCTTGATGACGTTGTAGTCGATCTTGGCAGCGAAGCTGTTCCAGGAGGCCCAGCCCATGGGGGCGGTGGGCACGGCTATCTGACGAGTCGTCGCCGCCTGTGCCGGGCCCGGAGCCGCGAACAGCAATGCGGCGGCCACGGTCAGGGCGAGGGCGAGAAGACGTACGGCGGCGGCTCTGCACCGGTGCACGAGACCTCTTCGGGGCGAGCGCGGAGGGGGGTACATGCGGCTCCTTCTGCGAGGGGACTCCGGTGGGGGAAGCCATTCAGCGACGCGTTCGAGCAGCACTTCCTCTCCATGTTCGACATGTCGAACATGGATCGATTAACCGAACGTGTCGCGCGCCGAAACTAGAGCCCCGGAGAGAGGGAAGTCAACGGATACGACAGGCCTGAAATGGCCGGTCCCGACGCGGTGTTCTCGCTGAGCGGCGTGCGGCGGCACCATACTGGCGGTCGTGCGCGTAGCGATCATGACGGCGGGTTCCCGAGGCGATGTCGCCCCCTACACCGGGCTCGGACATGGGCTCTCCCGTGCCGGACACGAGGTCACCCTGGTCACACACGCCCGTTTCGAGCCGCTCGTGGCGGGGTCGAAGGTCCGCTTCCATGCACTGCCGGTGGATCCGCGGGCCGAGCTGGAGTCCTCGCGCGGGCGTGGTCTGCACCGCAGCGGGACCGGCGTCGGGAAGTTGGTGCGGGTGGTGGCGATGGCGCGAACGCTGGCCGGGCGGATGACAGACGACCTCGTGGCAGCCGCCCGGTCGAGCGACGTCCTGCTGCTGTCCGGTTCAGTCGGCCCGCTCGGGCACACCATCGCCGAGGGACTGTCGCTGCCGTACCTGGACGTGCCGCTCCAACCACTCGCCCCCACAAGGGAGTTCGGGCCTCCGATGCTGGGGGTCCGCTCACTGGGGGCCGTGGGCAACCGGATCGCCGGGCACGGCGTCGGTCTGGCCGTCGAGCAGGTATTCGCCGGGGCGCTGCCCACGGTGCGGGAGCGACTGGGGCTGCCCCGCGTGAGTGCCGCCGCGGCCTGGCGGGCCCGGGAACGGCAGGAGCGGCCGGTACTGCACGGCTTCAGCCCTCTGGTGGTACCGCGGCCGGGAGACTGGCGGCCGGGTCTCACCGTGACCGGATACTGGTGGCCGTACGACACGGTTCCCCAACTCCCGCCCCTTCTACGGGACTTCCTCGACGCGGGACCACCTCCCGTCTACGTCGGACTGGGCAGCGCTACCGTGCCCGACCCCGAGCGGCTCAGCACCGCCATCGTGCGCGCCCTGCGCCAAGCCGGGCTGCGTGGCGTGATCCAGCGGGGCTGGGCCGGCCTCGGGGCCGTCGGCGACGACATGCTGAGCGTCGACGAGGTGCCGCACTCCGTGCTCTTCCCCCGCATAGCCGCCGTGGTCCACCACGCGGGCGCGGGCACGACGGCGGCCGGTCTGCGTGCCGGCGTACCCGCTGTGCCGGTACCGATCCAGTTCGACGAGGGCTTCTGGTCCGCCCGTCTGGTCGGCCTGGGCGTGGCCCCCCGCGCCCTGCCGCTGCGCCGCCTCACCGCCGACGCGCTGGCCGCGGCACTGAAACGGGCCACCCGCGATCCGGCGTTCGGGCGGCGCGCGGCGCACCTGGGGACGCGGATCCGGGACGAGGACGGAATGGCGCCGGTGCTGGCCGCGGTGAACGGGCTCGGCGCGGTGTCCGGGCGCGGAGAACGGACCGGACGCGTGAACGGACCGGACGCCCAAGAGCCCGGGTGATCGCACGCTCACCGGCCGCGACGAGCGCACCGCGGCTGCCGCCCGGGCGCACCCGACGCGCCGGGGGGACACATCGCACCCGTCAGTTCGCCGACGCAGCCCACCCCGGCGGACGCAGAATCGCGAGCAGCTGCTGCACCAGTTCGTCCACCACCTCGTCCAGCGTCGCGTCGACCCACCCGGCGCTCCAGTCATGGAGCAGGCCGTTGACGCTGCCGATGAAGGCTGTCGCGGCGAGGCGGTAGTCGCGCGGGGCCGCTTCTCCCCGCGCGGCCGCCGTTTCCGCCTCGGCACAGATGAGGTCCACCCAGCGGGAGCGACGGGCCAGGCGCTGCTCCTCCAGACGCGGGCTCACACCGATGATCTCGACGAAGGTGATCCGTATCCGGCGCGGGTCGCCGGTGACGTTGGCGGCGTAGGAGCGAAAGATGCCGGTGGCACGCTGGGCGAGCGGCAGGCCCTGTACTTCGGCGAGCGCGGTCACGACGGCCTCCTCGGCCCAGTCGTTGACCTGGAGGTGCAGGGCGGCCAGCACGTCCTCAAGGGTGCGGAACTCCTCGTAGAACTGCCGGGTGGACAGTCCCGCGGCCTCGCTCAGCGCCGCGACCGTGGTGGCCCGGTAGCCGGGTTCGCCGCCGAACAGTTCGAGCGCGGCGTCCAGGAACCTCCTGTGCCGCTCGGCCTGCCGTTCCGCGGCGGTCTTGCCTGCGTACCGACCCGTCGGCGCCCTGAGCCTGCCCGCCACTGAACCTCCCTCGTCCGCCCCCTCCGCCAATTTTGTCGTGCACGCAGTCTTGTGGAGAAGGGCGCCTCTTCCTTACTTTCCAGTAAGTAGGAATCTGAAGGCGCCTGTTTTCAGATTTGGCCATGCCCGTTCCGTTTGGCATGCCCCCGTCACGCTTCAGCCATCCAGAGGAGAGAGCACTCATGCCTGCCTTCAGAACCAGGCACCTTTGCTCCGTAGCCGCCGCCCTCGTCCTGACCGTCGCCGCGCCCGCGACCGCCGTCTCCGCCGCCACCGACTCCTCCTCCGCAGCCGCGCTGCGCGAGGTGATGTTCGTCGGCAACAACTGGGACGGCACAGCCGACGTCATCAAGTCCAGTGGCGACTTCGCGAAGGTCGGCCGCATCAACGTCATCCCCGACAAGGACCAGCGGATGGCGGCCATCAACGCCGATCCGATCAAGTGGATCTACTTCATGGCGATCCGCAACGGCGTCGGCGAGGGCCACGACCAGTTCGCCGACGACATGTACTCCACACCCGACGGCAGGTCGGTGGTGGTCTCCCGGCCGAGCTTCGCCGACGTCGTCTCCATCGACCTCGCCACCGGCAGCATCAACTGGCGTTTCCCCGTGTCCGGTTACCGTTCCGACCACATGGCGGTCTCCCCCGACGGCACCCGGGTGGCGGTGTCCGCCTCGACCGCGAACACCGTGCACGTGCTGGACATCAACACCGGCAAGCAGCTGGGCTCGTTCGCGACGGGCGACAAGCCGCACGAGAACATCTTCACCAAGGACGGCAAGTACATCTGGAACATGGCCATCGGGGACGTCAACACGTCACTCGACACCCCGGGTTGGGACTGGACCAAGGGTGACCGCCACATCACCGTCGTGGACGCGACGACCTACAAGCAGGTCAAGGTCATCGACATGCGGGACCGCCTCGACGCGATCGGCCTGAAGGACTTCTCGGACGCGGTACGGCCGGCCGTGTTCTCGCCGGACGAGTCCAAGCTGTACTTCCAGGTGTCCTTCTTCAACGGATTCCTGGAGTACGACGTCGCCACCGACAAGATCACCCGGGTGAAGACGCTGCCGAAGAACCCGGCGACCAGCGAGGACCGCACCACCTGGGTCAACGACTCGCGCCACCACGGCATTTCGATGAGCCCGGACGGCACCAAGCTGTGCGTCGCGGGCACCATGGACGACTACGCGACGGTCGTCGACCGCGCCACCCTCAACGAGGGTCCGCTGGTGTCCGCCTCGAAGCCCTACTGGGCCACGGTCAGCGGCGACGGCAAGGACTGCGTCATCTCCGAGAGCGGCGCCGACCAGGTCACGGCGATCGACTTCGCGACCGGGCGGAAGGTCACGTCCGTCTCCGTCGGTGACCATCCGCAGCGGGTGCGCTTGGGTCATGTGGAGGCGAACTGGTCGGGCACCTCCGGCAGCTGACTCCCGTGAGCCGTGAGGTGGGCGGCACGGGAACCAGGGGCCGGCCCACCTCGCCGCGGCACCGGACCAGCGGCCGTGGCAGGCGGACGCTCCCATCGGCCACACGCCCTCTCCGGCCTCCGCGCCAGCCAGCTCCGTCGTACGCCTACGGCCGCAAGCGGGACGCGGGACGCAACCACGCCCGGGGCCCGGGTCCTGGGCTCCGGGCGTGCCGGGCTCCGGGCGTGCCGGGCTCCGGGCTCCGGGCTCCGGGCTCCGGGCTCCGGGCTCCGGGCTCCGGGCGAACGTGCCGGGGGAGATTCCCGGGCGGACGTGACGGAGAAGATCCCCGGACGGCCGGCCCGCCCGGGGCACCTCGTCAGAAGTGCGCGGCAGCCCACGCCGTCAGTTCGGACCTGGCCGCAGTGAGCAGGCCTGCCGAGGGTGTGGTGGCGCCGTTGGTCACCAGTGCGTAGTGCAGGGCGCCCGAGTCCGTGTCGGTGAGCAGGAGCCGGCGGCTGCCGGTGCCGCCCGGTTCGGGAGCCGCGGCGATCGGGGCCGACGGCGTGTACGCCGGCGGGTCGAACGCCGTGCCCAGGTCGGAGACCACCGTGGTCGACGAGGTCGGGAAGGACGCCGGAAGGTGCAGTTCGGTGGGTGCCGAGCCGCTGCCCGAGCGCCATACGAGCAGCCCGTACTGGCCCGATCCCACCAGCGTCGCCACGTTCGGCAGCGAGCTCGGCACCGGGTTCCAGGTCAGGGTCGTCGAGCCGTCTCGTGAGCGGTCCTCGTAGGTGAAGGCGAGCGTCGAACCGGCGGTGGCGCTCGGGTACACGCGGTCGAGGAGCCGGCCGTCCTGGCGCAGCGTCGGCGTGCCGGAGTCGTCGAGGCCCACGGCCGAGAGGTCCTCGTCGTTCCAGGCGTCACCGGATGTGCGGACCTTGCCGGGGTTGTCGTTCATGAGCTCGTGGTGACGCCCGCTGTAGAGGTCCCACTGCCACTGCGAACCGGACAGCACGGGGCCCGAGCCCGCCGGATTCGACCACCAACTCGCTCCCGGCACACGGGAGTCGAGCGCCTGGTACATGGCCTTGACCACGGTCGGCGCCTTGTCCGCGGCATTTCCCGACAGCGGGTGGCCGAACTCGCTGACCACGGCGGCCGTTCCCGCAGCCGAGGCGCGGTCCCGGATCATCCCGAAGTCGGTCGCGTACTGGCCGTCGGCCGCCTTGCCCCACATGAAGATGCCGGAGATGGCCTTCTGGTCGTAGAAGTGCGTGTTGAAGACATACCGCGGACCGAGCGTGCCCGCGTCCAGGAGACCACCCTGCTGCTTCTGGAAGTCGATGTTGGCGTTCCAGAAGAGGTTGGGTTCGACGAGGGCCGGCTTGTCCTGCCAGCCCGCCGCGTCCATCCGGGCCCGGAACTTCACGTAGAAGGGCCACAGCAGGTTCTGTTCCCAGGTGCGGCTGGTCTGGCCCGGGTCGTAGCTGCCCGCATGGGGCTCGTTGTACGGGTCGAAGCCCACCACGCCGGCGAACTCCGCATCGCTGAGGTGCTGTCCGACGTACGCCATGGCCTTCTGCGCGGTGTCGAGAAAGGAGTCCTGCAGACCGTAGGTGTTGTGCCAGAAGTCGTGCTGCGCCTTGGTCACGGCCTGGTTCTGGGTGATGTTCTGACCCCAGAAGAGGCAGACGCCACAGGACTCCTGCGGGTAACCCCCAAGGTTCACCGCCCATTCGGGTGCGCCGTCGCCCGTGTACCAGCTGCCGGAGTTGAAGAGGTGGCGGGAGTAGAGGTCCTGGTGGAAGTCGGGGTAGACGCGGATGCCGGCGTCGAGGAAGGCCCGCATCTGGGCGGTGGCGGCGGCGAGGTAGGTCGTGTCGACCGCGCCGCGGGTGGGTTCGGTGTGGGCCCAGGACAGCAGGAAGCGGACCGAGTTGCCGCCACCGAGGGCGCGCAGCGCGGTCGCGGACTTCTTCGCGTCGGCCACCGAGGCGAACGGCAGGCCGCTGTTCTCCTCCAGCTTGGTCTCGCCGGAGACGTTGTACCCGCGCAGCACGACCTCGCGGCCGTGGCCGTCGACGAAGTGGCCGTTGTGCACGGTGAGCGGCGTTTCGTCGAACCAGAGAGAGTCGGGAAGGGTCGCGGCGGTGGCGGACGGCACGCCCGCCACCGTCAAAGATCCGAAGAGGACAACCAGAACAACGAGCAGACGTGCCCGGATATTCGGCATGTCCACTACAGTCCGTTGAATTCCGGACAGCGTCAATACTTCTGACTTTTGAGTAAGTTTCAGGTTTCTTGGGCACGTCCTCTCTCTGCCGCCTCAACTCCCCACTCGACGCGTCACGTTCAACAGGTACTCCTTGCGGTTGAGGGGGTTGTGGTCGGTGCGGGGACGTTCGGGAACCGTTCCGTAGGTGATCGGTGCGTGGTGGTCGAAGGCGGTCTCCAACTCGCCTTCGCCGCGCGTGAGTCCGGGCAGCCGCTGCTCCAGTTCGTGCACCCGGCCCGCCGGGACGGCACCCTCCAGCAGGCAGTCGGCACCCCGCGTCCCTGTCGTCTGCGGTACGGCCCGCAGCGCGGCCAGCACCGGGAGCAGGGCGCCGAGGGTGTCGGCCGGGGCCTCGATCCGGAAGCGGTGCATCGGCTCGTACACCCGCACGCCCGCCCGGCGCAGCGCCTCGGCCAGGACCAGCGGCGTCACCCCGCGGAAGTCAGCGCCGGTGCTCGACATGCTCTTGTCGAAGCCCTGGTGGGCGTGGCTCTGCCGGGGCGAGTAGCCGGAGTGGGTCATGGTGACGACGCAGTCGGTGACCTGCCAGCCGTGCAGACCCTGGCCGAGGGTTTCGCGGACGGTGTCCTCGACGGCCTTGAAGAAGGCGTACGGCATCGAGCCGAGTTCCACCTCCAGCCGGAAGTCCACGCCCGAGCCGGTCGGCGCGGGCTCGACGCGCAGGCCGACGGTGGCGAGGAACGGGTTCGGGTCCTTCTTGTTGTACTCGACGGCCGCCCCGGAGCCGGACAGCCGCTCGATGCAGATCGTCGTGGTCTCCCGGAAGGTGACGTCCAGCCCGAACTCCTCGGCGAGCGTGGCCTGGACGACCTCCTTCTGCACCTCGCCGTACAGGGAGACGGCGGTCTCCTGACGCACCTCGTCGTGGCGCAGGTCGATGAGCGGATCCTGTTCGGCGAGCCGGGTCAGCGCGAGATGGAGCTTCCCCCGGTCCACGCCCGGGCCCGGCACCACCACCGTCTCCAGCGTCGGCGGGGCGAAGAAGCGCCCGTACGCCTTGCGGGGTTCGCCGATCGCGTCGCCGATCCTGATGTCGGTCAGGCCCCACAGCCTGGCGATCCGGCCGGCGGGGACCGCATCGGCCCGGACATCGCCGCCGTGGTCGAAGACGCCGATCGCGGTGACCCTGCCCTTCTGGCCGGCGTCGCCGAAGGGGACCCGGTCGCGGGTGCGCAGGGTGCCGGAGAACATCCGGGCGTACGCCACCTTCTCCCCCGCCGGGCCGCGGTCGACCTTGAAGACGGTGCCCGAGACCGGTCCGCCGGGGTCGCCGTCCGCAGGCGGCAGGAGTTCCTTGATGCCGGTCACCAGTGCGTCCACGCCCGCGCCCGTGATGGCCGAGCCGAAGTAGACGGGGTGGACCTGGGCCTGGCGGGTCTGGGCGGTCAGGGCCGTACGCACAGTGGTGTGTGACATGGCACCACCCTCCACGCAGGCGGCCAGCAGATCGTCGTCATGGTCCGCCAGGACGTCGGGGGCGGTCGGCGCGAGGCCCGGCGTGAAGCGGGCGTCGGGCGTACCCGGCCCTGCGGTCGTCCCCATCGGCACGACCGCAGGGGTGAGCCGCGCGGAGATCGCGCGCAGGACAGCGTCGGGGCGGGCGCCTCCGCGGTCGATCTTGTTGACGAACAGAAGAGTCGGGATGCGCAGCCGCTGCAGGGTCCGCATCAGGACCCGCGTCTGCGCCTGGACGCCCTCGACCGCCGAGACGACCAGTACGGCGCCGTCGAGTACGCCGAGCACCCGCTCCACCTCCGCGATGAAGTCCGGGTGGCCGGGGGTGTCGATGAGGTTGACCGTCACGTCGTCGATCGGGAACGAGACGACGGCGGACTTGATGGTGATGCCGCGCTGCCGCTCCAGCGCGAGGGTGTCGGTCCGGGTGTTCCCGTCGTCGACACGGCCGATCTCGTCGATCACGCCGACCGAGTGCAGCAGCCGTTCGGTCAGGCTGGTCTTACCTGCGTCGACGTGCGCAAGGATGCCGAGGTTGAGCACATGCACGAAGCGTCATGTCCTTCGAAGAGGGGGCGTTTCCTTTCTGGCGGGACATGAACGGTGCGCGCATTGCTGCTCCCGGACGGTGCGGTGACAAGACATGGGAAGTGCAGCAGGCCGGTGGTCACGAGGCAACGGATTAACGCTCAACCAATGCCCCCGCTGCTCTCGCACCCTTCCAGGAGCGGTCCCAGAGTGACGTACATCAGGTGCATGCAGCGGCCCGGATCCTATGGAGCCATGCATGTCGCGGACCGGTCCCTGACACGCCTTTCACACTGACGCCCGCTGTTCCCTTCGCTTCCCGCCGCCTGGACGCAGGGCGCCCGGCAACAGGAGCAGCGCGAGCACCGCGCCCGTCGCGTACAGGCCCGCGGCTCCGAGCGCGACGACATGGAAGCCCCGTACGAGACTCTTCGCGTCGGTGGGCTGTCCGGCGATCGCTCCCGCCACCGCGATACCTATCGCACCGCCGGTCTGACGTGCGGTGTTGTTCATCGCGGAGGCCAGTCCTGCGCGTTCGGCGGGGACGGCCGCGATGGCCGCGGCGACGACGGCCGGGGTCAGCAGTCCCATGCCGGTGCCCCACAACAGGAACGCTGACAGCATGACCGGATACGGGGAGTGCGGCGCGGCCAGGACCAGGAGCGCGAGCCCTGCCGCGGCGACGAGCAGACCCGCGGCGGCCGGGAGGCGTGATCCGATCCGGCTGGTGATGCGCCCGCCGAACGGCGCGATGACCACGAGCGGCGCGAACAGCGGGATCACCGCCGCGCCCGCGAGCAGCGCCGAGCGGTCCTGGACCGACTGCAGGAACAGCATCAGCACGAACAGTGTGCCGAGCGTGCCCATGTTCATGATCCCGGCCACCACGTTCGCCGCGTCGAAAGCGGGTCGCCGCAGCAGAGTGGGGGGCAGCATCGCGTCGTCCCCGCGGCGCAGTTCGGCCACGACCAGTGCCGGCACCGCCAGGACGGCGAGTATCACGGCCGTGAGCACCTGCGATGTGGCGGCGCCCGAGCGTCCGCCCTCGATGAAGGCGTACGTCGTCGCCAGCAGCACCAGGCTGCCGAGCAGCACTCCGGGCAGGTCCAGACGCCGGGACTGCGCCTGACTGCTCTCCGGCACGATCGCTGCGGCCCACACCAGGGCCACCAGCACGATCGGCACGTTCAGCAGGAAGATCGCCCGCCAGCCGAGGCCGTCGACGAGTGCGCCGCCGAGCAGCGGGCCGGCCGGGAGGGCAAGACTTCCGATACCGGCCCAGAGGCCGATCGCCCGCGCGCGTGCCGCTCTGTCGGGGAAGGCGCGGCTGATGACGGCCAGGGTGCCCGGCAGCAGCAGGGCCGCGCCCACGCCCTGGAGCACCCTGGCGGCGACCAGGACGGGCAGGTCCGGGGCGACTCCGCAGGCCAGCGAGCCCACGCCGAAGACGACGAGTCCGTACAGCACCACCCGCCGGTGTCCGTACAGGTCGCCGACCGTCCCGCTGGTCAGCATGAGGGCGGCGAGTGCCAGCGCATAGCCGTCGACCACCCACTGGAGGCCGCCGACGTCGGCGTCCAGGCCCGAACCGATGGCGGGCAGCGCGACGTTGACGATGGTGACGTCGAGCAGCACCAGGAAGTACCCGGTGCACATGACGAGCAGAACGGTGCGCGGTGAGCCCTCGTGCCGTGCGGGGCTCACCGCGCGCCGCAGGAGCGTTGCCGGTGTTCCAGTCATGGTTCCTTGGTACCAGTGGGGTCTGACAATGCCGCCCCGTGGGAGGTGCTGCTGTGCGGCGCCACTGTCGGGTGCCCCGTCCCCTATCCCGAAACCGGTGGCCGTCGCACCGGCAGGCGGTGCAGCTGTACGTCCGTGAGCAGGCCGTCGGCCACGGTGGCGGTCATGTACGTGCAGTGGGGCTGACGGCGGCGGTCGGTCGGGGAACCGGGGTTCAGCAGTCGCAGGCCGCCCGGGGCGGTCGTGTCCCACGGGATGTGGCTGTGGCCGAAGACCAGCACGTCCAGGTCCGGGAACCGGGCGGCGCAGCGCGTCTCCCGGCCCGGTGCCGGGCCCGTCTCGTGCACGACCCCGAAGCGCAGTCCACCGAGGTCGGCGTACGCCACCTCGGGCAGCCGCGCACGCAGCTCGGGCCCGTCGTTGTTGCCGTACACACCGATGAGTCGGCGACAGCGGGCCACCAGCAGGTCGAAGGTGTCGGTATCGACCCAGTCCCCGGCGTGGAACACGACGTCGGCGCGCGGAAGTTCGGCGAGAAGCGGGGCGGGCAGCTCCTTGGCGCGCTTGGGGAGGTGGGTGTCGGTCGTGAGGAGAAGGCGCACAGGGGCAGCCTAGAGAGCGCATCGGTGCAGCGGAGGAAGCGGACCGCCCGGTGCGTCGGCGAGGGCCTGCGGCCGGCCCCGCTCCACACGGGCAGACCCGGCAACGACGTGTGTGAGCGGACGCGAAGGATCTACAGACAAAGCTGTTCAGGCTGGACTGGACAGTTTGAGCTTACGATTCTACGGTGAGGGTATGGACGGACCGGTCACCGACCCTCCCGGGGGCATCAGCGATTCCGCCGCGCGTGCGGCACGCGACCTGCGGGTCGTGTTCAGCCGACTGCGGCGCCGTATCAGGGAGGTCGCGGAGGACGACGAGCTCACGCCGCCGCAGGTCTCCGCGCTCACCCTGGTCGCCAAACACGGGGCTGCCACGGCCAGCGCCCTGGCCACGGCCGAGGGCGTGCGGCCGCAGTCGATGGCCACCACGCTCGCCGCACTGGACCGGCAGGGAATGATCCGGCGCAGCCCCGACCCGGACGACGGCCGCCGCCGGCTCGTCACCCTGACCGACGCGGGCCGCCGACGGGTCGAGGGCGACCGCCAGGCGCGCGAGGAATGGCTGGCCCGGGCCCTGCAGGACCGGTACACGGAGGACGAACGCCGCACGGTTCTCGACGGCCTCGCCCTGCTGGAACGGCTCACGGAGCAGTGACACCGAATCATTCCTGCGTCGCCACGTCGCGAGGCCGGCAACTTTGTGCCGTGGGGACGGCAGCCGAGCCGGCTCGTATCGCCTCTGCCGCCGGACTGCCGCACGCCTTCATGTTCCTCGTCACGGCGCCCGCGTCCGCCGCCGACGCGGCGCTCTGCGCCCACCGCACGGGCGCGGCAGGCCGGCCACGATCCGGCCCCGCGCATGCCTGCCGGGTCCGCGCCGCTCCTGGCGACCGACCCCCTCGACCACTCACCGAAACCGAACACACTCGCACGCTCCGGAAGGGCCTGACCCATGACCGTCACCGCACTCGATCCGCGCACCGCCCTCGTCGTGATCGACCTCCAGGCCGGCATCGTCGGCGCGCCCACCCAGCCGTACACCGGCGCCGAGGTCGTCACCCGTACGGCCGAACTCGCCGACGCCTTCCGTGCCCGCGACCTGCCCGTGGTGCTGGTCAGGGTCTCGTTCGCCGCGGACGGGAGCGACGCCGTCCCCGGCCGCACCCAGGCCGCCGGCCGGGGTGGCAGCCTGCCCGAGGGCTGGGACGTAGTCGTCCCCGAACTGGCCGGCCGCCCCGGCGACATCACCGTCACCAAACGCAACTGGGGTGCTTTCCACGGCACCGGCCTCGACCTCCAGCTGCGCCGCCGCGGTGTCACGCAGATCGTGCTGACGGGCATCGCCACCAGCATCGGCGTGGAGTCCACCGCTCGCGCCGCCCACGAGCACGGCTACCACGTCACCCTCGCCACCGACGCGATGAGCGACTTGAGCTCCGAGGCACACGACCACAGCATCGAGCGGATCTTCCCGCGTCTGGGGGAGCCGGGCACCACGGCCGAGATCCTGGAGCTGCTGGCCAAGACGCACGGCTGATCCGGCCGCCGGGGACACCGCAGGGCCGCCCGGAGTGGGACGAAGCTCCCTGCGGAGATAGCATCTGGCCACCGCACCCACACATACGGCGAGCGACCCGAGGGGGCTCGGAGCCCGATGCCGGTCAAGGTCAGCGTCATCGTCCCCGTCTACAACCCGGGGCCCTACATCGAGGACTGCGTCACCTCGTTGCTCAAGCAGTCCCTGCCACGCGACGAATACGAAGTGATCTTCGTCGACGACGGCTCCACCGACCAGGCCCCGGCCCGGCTCGACGCGCTCGCCGCGGAAGAGCCCCGGGTCCGGGTCTTCCACCAGGAGAACTCCGGCTGGTCGGGCAAGCCCCGTAACGTCGGCATCGCCGCCTCCCAGGGCGAGTACGTCATGTTCGTCGACAACGACGACCACCTCGGCGTCGAGGCCCTGGAGCGGATGTACGAGTACGGCGTGGCCAACGGCGCAGATGTCGTCGTCGGCAAGATGGCCGGCCAGGGCCGCGCGGTCCCGGTGGAGCTGTTCCGCCGCAACCGGCCGCGAGCGAGCGTGGCGGACGCCCCGCTCATCGACAGCCTCACCCCGCACAAGATGTTCCGCAGGGCCTTCCTCGACGAGATCGGCCTGCGCTTCCCCGAAGGCAGGCGGCGGCTGGAGGACCACGTCTTCGTGACGGAGGCGTATCTGCGCGCGGCCAACGTCTCCGTGATCGGCGACTACGTCTGCTACTACCACGTCCGCCGGGACGACTCCTCCAACGCGGGCTTCCAACGCTTCGACCCCGTCGGGTACTTCAAGAACCTGCGGGAGGCGCTGGACGTCGTCGAGCAGTACACCGAGCCGGGCGCGGTGCGCGACAGCCTCTACCGCCGATGGCTGCGCGTCGAGATGGTGGAGCGGATGCGCGGCCGGCGCCTCCTCAGCAAGCCGGACGACTACCGGCGCAAGCAGTTCGAGGAGATCCACCGCGTCGTCGCCGAGCGCTTCGGCCCCGGTGTCGTCGCCGGGCTGCTGCCGACGCAGCAGGTCGTGGCCGCGCTGATCGCCGCCGAACGGTACGACGACGTCGTGGCCTTCGCCGAGTGGGAGGTCGGGCTCACCCTGTCGGCCCGGCCCGGCACCGTCGAGTGGCGGGACGGGGCGCTGCGCATCGACTTCAGCGCCGAGTTCACCGCGGACGGTTCGCCGCTGACGTTCCCCGGCGGCGGGGTCCAGACCTCGCTGGACGGCCCGCCCGAGAACATCGCGGCCGCGATCGCCTGTGTGGGGGCCGACACCGTGGCCCGGTTCTCTCAGGCCACCCTGGACCTGCTGGTGCGCGAACGCGCCAGCGCCGCACAGTACTTCCAGCCGGTCGAGGTCACCCGGGAGATCGTGCCGGTCGAGGACAGCGGGCGCGTGCGGCTGGTGCTGCGGGCGACGGCGACGGTCGACCCGGCGGGCGCGGTCGACGGCACACCGCTGCGCGGCGGGCTGTGGGACACGTACGCCCGTGTCAGGCTGGGCGGTTGGAGCATGGAGTCCCGCATCGGCCCCGGCCCGCGCAAGGCCCGTGCCGCCACGTCGGGCGGCGTCGTGGGCGGGCGGGTGGTCCTGCCGTACTGGACCGACCAGCACGGCAATCTCTCCTTGGACGTCGACCGGGCGAGCAAACGCCTGGGCCTCGACCGCCTCGACCCCGCGGCCGTCGACACGGCGGGCGGCGGGCTGCGTACGCCTGTGCCGCTGCACGTGCCGGCCGACACCGCGGTACTGCTCCGGCTCACGTCGGCAAACAGGTCGGTCGACGCGCCGGGTACCCTCTCCCCCGCCGGTGACGGGGCCGTACTGGAGGCCACTCTGTCCGTCTCCGACCTCAGGGACGCGACCTGGCGGACCGCCCTGTGCCCGGCTCCGAAGGCCGACGAGCCACGCTTCCTCCCGCTGCCGCTCGCCCTGCGTGCGGACACCACCTCGGTCCAGGTGGTACGGACCCGCAGGCCCTCGGCTCTGCGACGAGTGGCCCGCAGGGCGCGGCGCTCGCTCGCCGCGGTCCTCGGCCGGCGCACGGCGTCCCGGTCCGCCAGGACTCCAAAGGCGTGACGGCGTGCGATCGCTCGGCGTGACGGGCGGACGGGTGTTCGAACCCAGGGTCTCCTCCGACGGGTGCAGCTTCCACGAGTGGTACCGCGGCGAGGAGTTCCGCCAGGCCACCGGGTACGACCTCTCGCTCGCGCAGGCCGACTGCCCGGTCTCCCGGTGGGGCGTCCTGCGCGGGGTGCACTTCTCCGACGTGCCGCCCGGGCAGGCCACGTAGGTCACACCTTCGCCCAGTGGGAGACGGTGCGCCTGGACGACGCCGGCCGGCACGCGCCGTTCCTCGCGGAGAGGCACGGGCACGCCTTCACGGCGCTGACCGACGACGCCACGGTGGTGCACCTGTGCTCGACCGGAAACGCGCCCCAGCGCGAGCACGGTGTACACCCCCTTGACCCGGGCCTGGGCATCGTCCGGCCGGAGGGCATCCCCCGCTGCTGTCGCCGAAGGACGCTCAGGCCCCGTCGCCGGCCGAGGCTCAGCGGACGGGGCTGCTTCCGTCGTGCGAGGCCTGCACCGCCTGCGGGAGGCCGCGCGGCGGGGTCAGCGACCGACGGCGAGCGGCTCCAGGGCCGACTGCAGCGCCTTCCAGCCGCGGGAGCGGCTCAGTCCGCGGTTGCGGGCGCGGACCAGCGGGCGCCAGAAGTCGGCTCCCACCAGGGTCTCCGGCTTGACCGCCTTGACCCGCTCCAGGACGGCCTCGGGCACCTTCTGCGGGTCGGGCACCTCGAACTCGGCCATGATCTCGTCGTACTTGTCCTTCAGCACCGTGTTCTTGGGGTCGGCGCCGAAGACGACCAGCTGGCCGGTGGGCTGGGTGTCGACGAGGACGGTCACCAGGTCGGGGCGGTAGCGGCCCAGGATCTCGATGATCTTGTACACGTCGCCGGTCCAGGCGGTGGTGTGCCGGTCGCGGGCCGCCTCGTCGATACTGCGCGGCAGCATGTCGTCGAGGACGATCACGCTGGACCAGTCGGAGTGCTTCTCGACGTTGATGAAGTCCCGCAGCGCGTACTCGAACAGGTGCATGCCGTCGATGAACGCCAGGTCGAGCGTGGTGCGCCGCCAGTACCCGAAGGGCTGGCGGCCGCGGCGCAGATTGCGCACGGGGTGCCGGCCGCCGCGCAGGTGCGCGAGGGGGTTGTCGCGGGCGAAGAAGTCGTCGCTGGTGGCCTTCACCAGGTGGACGTCGCAGCGGATCTCCGTGACCACCTTGAACGCGGGGTCGACCGCGACGCTGGGGACGCGCGACAGCTGGAGACTGCGGCCGTCGTTGACCCCGATCTCCAGGTAGTTGCGGTTGGCGCTGGACTTGTGCAGTTCCCTAAGGAACTCATGGCGTTTCACGCAGGGACTCCTTGCGGATCAGGGGAAGCTTCATGCAGGACGGCGCGCCAGTCGCGCGGCGGCGACAGGCCGAGCTCCTGCCGGCGCCCGTGGGCGAGGGCGCTGTACGCCGGGCGGGGAGCGGGCCTCGGGAAGGCCTCGCTGCCGGCGGGCCGCACCCGGTCCGGGTCGGCGCCGAGGCCCCGGAAGACCTCGCGGGCCAGCTCGTACCAGCCGGCCTCGCCGGAGCTGGTCGCATGGAAGACACCGCTCGCGCCGCGACCCAGGTGCGGGCCCAGGTCGGCGAGGCGTGCGGCGACATCCGCGCTCCACGTGGGCTGCCCACGTTGGTGGTCGACGACACCGAGGGTGTCGCGACAGGACTCCAGGTCGATCATCGTGCGGACGAAACTACGCCCGTGGGCGCCGTAGAGCCAAGCGGTTCGCACGATTGCGCCAGATGTGGGGAGTTCCTGGACCACGGCACGCTCGCCGGCGAGTTTGGTGCGGCCGTAGGTGGTGCGCGGGGCGGTGGGATGGTCTTCCGGGTACGGAGTCGTGGCATCGCCTGCGAAGACGTAGTCGGTGGAGACGTGGATCAGGCGTGCGTCGTGCGCGGCGCAGGCGCGGGCGAGGTGGCGGGGCCCGTCGCCGTTGATCCGCAGGGCCCGCTCCTCGTCGGTCTCGGCGTCGTCGACGTCCGTGTACGCGGCGCAGTTGACGACGAGATCAGGCCGGTGGTCGGCCAACGCCCCCTCGACCGCCTGCTGTTGGGCGATGTCCAGGGCCGCGTGATCGAGCCCTGTGACGTCCTCGCCGCGCCGGGTCAGCTCGTCGACCGTGTCCCGGCCGAGCATGCCGCCTGCGCCCGTGACCAGCCACCTCACGCCGACCGCCGTTTCAGGGGCTCCCACCAGGCCATCAGCTTGCCGACCAGTTCGGCGTCGCGGATGTCGCCCTGGACGAACTCCAGCCGGGGTGGGTGAGATCGAGGTTGTCGAGGTTGCCGGCGTAGGTCAGCTTGTCCAGCACGGTGATCCGCGGCGCCGGTGGCCCGTCGGCGGCGAGCAGGGTGCGGACGTAACACGAGCCGATGAATCCGGCGGCGCCGGTGACGAGGAGGTTCATGTATGGATCTGCACCTTGCTGTGGTCTCCGAGGACCAGACGGTGTGCGCTGGGCACACTGGGTGCCGGGGTGACCTCGACGTGCCGGCCGATCAGGGAGCTCTCGATCCGGCCCACTCCGAGGATCGAGGAGTCGCGCAGCACGATGGAGAACTCCAGTTCGCTGTCGATGATCCGGCAGTTCTCGGCGACGGAGGTGAAGGGGCCGACGTAGGACTCCTGGACAACGGTGCCGGCACCGATCACGACGGGTCCGACGATGCGGGAGTTGACGACCCGGGCGCCCTCCTCCACGACCACCCGCCCGATGGTCTCGGAGCCCTCGTCGACCTCACCGTCGATGCGGCGGTCCAGGCCTTCCAGGACGGTCCGGTTGACTTCGAGCATGTCGACGACGTTCCCGGTGTCCTTCCAGTAGCCCTTGATGACGGTGCAGCGCACGTCGGCGCGGCGGTCGATCAGGTGCTGGATGGCATGGGTGATCTCGAGTTCGCCACGCCAGGAGGGCCGGATGGCGCGCACCGCCTCGTGGATGAGGGGCGTGAAGAGGTAGACCCCCACCAGGGCGAAGTTGCTCTTGGGATGTTCGGGCTTCTCCTCAAGGCCGACGACCTGGCCCAGGGAGTCGAGTTCGGCTACGCCGAAGGCACGGGGGTCGGCCACTTCGGTGAGCAGGATCTGGGCGTCGGGGCGGTTGCCGCGGAACTCGTCCACGAGGGTGCTGATGCCGCCGACGATGAAGTTGTCTCCCAGATACATCACGAAGTCGTCTTCGCCGAGCCAGTCCCGCGCGATCAGCACCGCGTGAGCCAGCCCGAGGGGCCGCTCCTGGGGGATATAGGTGATCTCCAGACCGAACTTGGATCCGTCGCCGACCGCTTCCTGGATCTCGGATGCGGTGTCTCCGACGATGACGCCGACCTCCGTGATGCCTGCGGCGGCGATGGATTCCAGTCCGTAGAAGAGCACGGCCTTGTTGGCCACGGGCACGAGCTGCTTGGCCGACGTGTGCGTGATCGGCCTCAGTCGTGTACCAGCGCCACCGGACAGCACGAGAGCCTTCATCTGCTTCACCTTCGTCGCGGACCCCGAGGACGGGCTGCGACCAGTGTGGCCGCTTCGTCACGACGGCGCTGCGCCGCCGGTCCGGCGGCGCAGCACGCGTGTGGGGTCGCGGGCCTGCTCAGTCCTCGCCCCGCACGATGTTCCCCTCCGGACCCTGCTGGTCCGTCCGGGTGACCTCCTGGTCGAGAACGGCCGGAACGCAGGTGCGCACGACGCCCTTGCCGCGCAGACGCCTGGCCTTCGACCAGCCGGTCTCGGGTCGACGGATCATGAGCTTCTCACTGGTGTGCGACGTCACGGCGTCTCATCTTCCTTCTTCGTCAGTGCCCGCGGAACGGGTCCCCGGAGGCCGTCCGGCCAAACGGCGGTGTACGGGGCCGACGGGCGCATGAACACGCCGCGTGGAGCGTCCGGGCTCGGGCGTCCGCCACCAGGGCGGCTCACCGCCGACGTCACAGCGTGACCGCGAGCTCGGCCCACACCTGCTTGCCGCCGCTGACCGGCACGGTCCCCCATGTCTCCGACATGGCCTCGACGAGGAGGATGCCGCGGCCGCCGGTGGCCTCCCAGCCGATGCTCGTCGGCTTCACGGGGGTGCGGGCGGAGGAGTCGGCGACCGAGACACGCAGCTTGTTCTCGAGAAGGGTGAGGTCGAGGCGGACCTGGCCGTCGGTGTGCACCAGGGCGTTGGTGACCAGCTCGGAGACCACGAGAAGCACGGTGTCCATGCCGTCCGGGGTCACGCCCCAGGCACGCAGGACGCGCCGGGTGAAACGGCGGGAGTGTCCGACGGCCTCGGGGACACGCCACACGGTCCAGCTCTCGCGCCGCGGGCGCAGCGTCATGCCGTCGTAGCGCAGCAGGAGCAGTGCGACGTCGTCGCTGCGCCGGGCGTTGCCGAGCAGGGCGTCGGCGACGAGGCCGAGGTGGGCGGGGTCGGACACGGACAGTTCGTGGGCGAGGCGGTCGAGGCCGACGTCGATGTCTGCGTCGGCGGACTCGACGAGGCCGTCCGTGGTCAGGGCGACCACCGTGCCGGGCTGCAGCCGGAGCACGCTCAGCGGGAAGTCGGCCTGTCTGACCACGCCGAGCGGCGGTCCGCCCTCCACGTCCGGCACCTCCGTGCTGCCGTCCGGATGGCGCAGCACCGGCGGCAGGTGTCCGGCGCGGACGTACCAGGCGGAGCCCTCCTCCATGTCGACGTCGACGTAGCAGCAGGTGGCGAAGAGATCGGTCTCCAGGTCCATGAGGAGCCGGTTGGCGTGGGAGACGACCACGTCCGGCGGGTGTCCCTCCACGGCGTAGGCGCGCAGCGCGGTGCGCATCTGGCCCATCAGGGTGGCGGCGCTCGCGTTGTGGCCCTGGACGTCGCCGATGACGAGGGCGACGTGGTTGTCGGGCAGCGGGATCACGTCGTACCAGTCGCCACCCACCTCCAGGCCGGCCGTTGTGGGCAGATAGCGGGCGACGGCGACCGCGCCGGGCAGCTTGGGCAGGCGGCGGGGCAGCAGCTGGCGCTGGAGCATGCCGACGAGTTCGTGTTCGGCGTCGAAGGCGTGGGCGCGCATCAGGGCCTGGCCCGCAAGGCCGGCGGAGGCGGTGAGCAGGGCCCGTTCGTCGGGGCCGAAGTCGTGCGGGGTGTCCCAGCCGATCAGACAGGCGCCGGCCATGCGGTTGCCGGCGGGCAGCGGCAGGACGGCGAGTCCGCCGGGGCCGACGTCCGCGAGGGCGGGCTCCAGGGGCGTGCCGGCGGGCCAGATGTGGGCGCGGCCCTCGCGCAGTGCGGCGGCGAGGGTGGGCATGGCGCGCACCGGAGCGTCGGGCCATTCGCTGCGCCACTCCATGCGCCACAGCTCGGGCCAGGACTCCGGTTCGGGCGGGTCGAGGACCGTGACGACGAGCCGGTCGCCCTCCAGCTCGGCGAGCGCGATCCGGTCGGCCTGCAGTGGTTTGCGCAGGGCGGCGACCACGGCCTGGCTGACGTCGCGGACGGTGCCGGCGGTGGCGAGCATGGCGGCGAGACGCTGGACGCGGGCCACGTCGGTGACGTCGGAGCGCAGTTTGGAGGCGTCACCGACCGTGCCCACGAGCCTGGCGGGCTGTCCCTCGCCGCCGGCCTGCAGGCGTCCGCGCAGGCTGAGCCACTTCGGCGGGCCCGAGGGCTGCAGGACCCGGAACTCCAGCTCACGGTCGCCGATGGACATGTGGTCGGCCTCGACCACGGACATCAGCGAGGGCAGGTCCTCCGGCACCGTGAGGCCCAGCAGGGTCTCGACCTTGCCGTCGAAGTCGGCGCGGGTGAGGGCGAACAGCTCCAGGATGTCGTCGCCGACCTCGACCCGGCCGCTGTCCATGGCGAGGCTGAACCCGTTGGACGGCAGCTCGGCGCCTTCGACGGCCCGGGCGGGGGTGGGGCAGCCCACGGCATCGGCGATCAGTTCGAGGCACTTGCGGTCCTCGGTGTCGAACCCGTCGGGCCGCTCGCTGACGGCCAGCAGCGAGCCACCGCCGTCCTCGCCGCGCGCGGGCAGCACGGCCAGGAAGAAGTCCCGCGACGGTGTCCGCCGCGCCTCGGGGCACCGGGCGAGTTCCTCCGGGTCGAGCCACACCGGGCTCCCGGAGCGATGGCTGTCGGCCACCGGGGAGGTCCCGGACCGTGGATAGCTGTCGCGCAGGCCGAGCAGTGTCCTCGGCACGCCCGCCGACTCGACCAGGCAGAGCAGTTCGCCGTCGTCCCCCGGTGTGTACACGGCGGCGAAGGCCGCACCGGCGTAGACGAGTGCCTGCTCCAGGACGCGACGCACCCGTTCGGGCGAAGCCGGACCGGATGTGAGCGCTTTCAGGGCACCTTCGGCACGCAGAGTTCTCGTTCTGCGTCCCTCAGCGCCCTCACTGACCACGTCCGCAATTACAGCGCGTATGGGACGCCCGCGCAGCCCCTGTGAGCATTCCGTGGAACGCGTCGTGCGGGTCCACTCGAAATTCGCCGAACATGTCTTTACACATGCGTAGCGCACGGTGATCTCGTGACAGACGTGACTGTCCGGGACCGCGGGCCGGCTGGAAGTGTCGATGCCGGGCCACGGAGGGGGACGCATGGACAAGCGGTACGAGGTGTACGCGCTGGCGGACAGACACTTCTACGAGACGCCGGACCGGCTCTTGGCGCCGGGACAGCAGGGCGCGCCGCTTTTCGACACCGCGCGTCGTGAGGTGCCCGAGGGCTGGCGGTCGGCACGGATCGGCGACTGGCTGACGCTGACCCCGCTCGACGCGCACGGGAGCCCGCTGCCCGGCCCGGCGCAGGGCTGGAAGATCCACGCCTCGGCCACCCGGGCCGACGCGGAGCGCATCGCGGCGATCGTGTGGGACTACTGCGTGCCGCGCCGGATCCCGTTCAAGTTCGTGCCGGGCCCGCATCTGCTGCACCTGCGCAACACCAAGTACGCGGCCCGCGACACGAGCGGCAAGTTCGTCACCGTCTACCCGGCCCACGAGGAGCAGCTCCACCAGGTTCTGCGCGAGCTGGGCCGGCTGCTGGAGGGTTTCGAGGGGCCGTACATCCTCACCGACCTGCGCTGGTACGACGGTCCACTCTATGTGCGCTACGGCGCTTTCGCGCGCACCTTCGTCGTCGACGAGCGGGGCTCACTCGTACCGGCGGTGCGGGACGGCGCGGGCACGCTGGTGCCGGACCGGCGGGCGCCGTCGTTCCAGGTGCCGGACTGGGTGACGCTGCCCGCGTTCCTCGAACCGCACCTCGCGGCCCGCAACACCACGACGGTGGGCGAACTGCCGTACCGCATCGAGAAGGCGCTGCACTTCTCCAACGGCGGCGGGGTGTACGCGGGCACCGACACCCGGGACGGGAGCCGGATCGTCCTGAAGGAAGGGCGGCCGCACGCGGGCCTCGCCTCGGACGGCGCGGACGCGGTCGCCCGGCTGAAGCGCGAGAAGCTGGCGCTGGAACGGGTGGCGGGGACCGGTGTGGTGCCGGAGGTGCGGGACTGGTTCACGCTGGGCGACCACCGGTTCCTGGTGATGGACTTCCTGGAGGGGCGCCCGCTCAACTCCTTCTTCGCCGAGCGGCATCCGCTGCTCACGCCGGACCCCGATCCGCAGGCCGTGGCCGCCTACGCCGAGTGGGCGGTGCGCATCCACGGGGCGGTGGAGCGGGCGCTGGAGGCGGTGCACGCGCGCGGGATCGTCTTCAACGATCTGCACGTCTTCAACATCATGGTCGCGCCGGACGGGGAGTCGGTGTTCCTGCTCGACTTCGAGGCGGCGGCGCCGGTGGCGGACAACGGCCGTCAGGTCGTCGCCCACCCGGGCTTCTTCGCCCCGCCCGACCGGACGGGCCTCGACGTCGACCGCTACGCGCTGGCCTGCTTACGGCTGGCCCTGTTCCTGCCCGTCACCACCCTGTTCGTGGTCGACCGGGGCAAGGCGGCGCACCTGGCCGAGGTGATCGCGGACCAGTTCCCGGACGTACCGAAGGAGTTCCTGGACGAGGCGGTCGAGGAGATCACGCGGGGCGCCGGCGTGGGTGCCCCGGCGTTCGTACGGCCCGGTGACCGGCCGCACAGCCGTGACTCGATGGTCAAAGCGATCCTCGCCTCGGCCACCCCGGAGCGCGACGACCGGCTCTTCCCCGGCGACATCGCCCAGTTCTCCGACGGCGGCGGGCTCGGGCTCGCCCACGGCGCGGCCGGAGTGCTGTACGCACTGGCCGAGACCGGTGCCGCGCGGTACGAGGAGGGCGAGCGCTGGCTACTCGACCACACGCACCCGGCGCCGCCCGGCACTCCGCTCGGACTGTACGACGGTCTCGCGGGCGTCGCCCATGTCCTGGACCGGCTCGGCCACCGGCAGCGAGCCCTGGATCTGGTCGAGGGCATCCTCGCCGAGAAGTGGCAGAACCTCTCCTCCGACCTGCACGGCGGTCTGGCCGGCCTGGGACTGGTCCTCGGTCAACTGGCCCGCAGCACGGGCGAGTCGGAGCTGCGCGAGCGGGCCGGCGAGGCCGCACGGATCCTCGTACGACGACTCGCCGAGCCGCGGCCGGACACGCCGCGGCGGCGGGCCGGGCTGCTGCGGGGAGCCAGCGGGCCCGCACTGTTCCTGCTGCGACAGTACGAGTGGACCGGCGATCCGGAGCTGCTGGCGGCGGCCGGTGCCGCTCTGCGCCGGGACCTCGAGTGCTGCGTGGTGCGCGAGGGCGGAGCGCTGGAGGTCGACGAGGGGTGGCGGACGCTGCCGTATCTCGGCGACGGCAGCGCCGGAGTGGGGATGGTGCTCGACGACTACCTGGCCCATACCGGCCCCGGGACCGGGGAGTTCGAGCTGGTGCGCCAGGGCGTTCTCACCGCCGCCACCTGTCGCTTCTACGCGCAGCCCGGCCTCTTCCAGGGCCGCGCCGGGATGATCCTGCACCTCGCCCGTACGGGCGCCACGGACCGGTTGGCCGAACAGATCGACGCTCTGGGCTGGTTCGCGATGGACTACCAGGGCCAACTGGCCTTCCCCGGGCACCAGATGATGCGGCTGTCCATGGACCTGGGCACCGGAACGGCCGGGTGCCTGCTCGCGCTGAGCGCGGCTGCGGACGCCGGGTCCACCGCTCATCCGCCCACCGCTCGTCTGCCCTTCCTGCCGCCGCTCCGGCGGCCCTCATGACGCGGCTCCGCAACCTGACGGAGTCGTGACGCAACCCCGTCCCCACGGGTGGACACCGACGAAAGGACACGAGATGGCACTGCTCGACCTGCAGACGATGGAGTCCGACGAACACACCGGCGGCGGCGGCGCAAGCACCGTCAGCCTGCTCTCCTGCATCAGCGCGGCGAGCATTCTGCTCTGTCTCTGACGAGCATCGTGCGCTCACGGCTCCGGGCGGTCCGCTCCCACGAGGGAGGGGCCGCCCGGGGTCCTGGGCGCGGTCCCATCGACCCCGGATGCGAGGCCACGGCCGTATGACGACTCGTGCCGAGCCCGTACGCGGCTCCGCCCTGCTCAACTCGGCCACCCGGCACAGCACTTCCCGCTGCGTGGCCCTGTGCCTCATGAGCACGGCGTCCACCGGTGCCGGTCTCCTCCTGCCGGCCGCTCTCGGCCGTACCCTCGATCTCCTCCTGGCACACACCCCGGCGACCGGCTGGGTGGTGTACTGCGCGGGGATCGTCCTGCTGCTGGCGCTGCTGGACGCCTGCGAGACCGTGCTGGGCGGCACCGTCGACGCCCGGACGACCGGGTGGCTGCGGCGCCGGCTGACAGGGCATGTGCTGGCCGTGGGCCCGCGCGCCGGCGCCCGCTTCGGCCCGGGTGAACTCGTCGCCCGTCTCGTCGGCAACGCGGCTCAGGCGGGGACCACTCCGGCCGCCCGCGCCGCACTGCTCGCCGCGCTCGCCGGCCCCGTGGGGGGCATCGTGGCGCTCGGCCTGATCGACCCCTGGCTGGCGGCCGTGTTCCTGGCCGGAGCACCGGTCCTGACCCTCCTGCTGCGTGCCTTCGCCCGTGACACGACCCGGTGCGTGGCGGACTACCAGCGGCTCCAGGGGCGGATCGCGGGCGCGCTCGCGGAGGCGGTCGCCGGCCGCCGCACCATCGAGGCGGCGGGTACGGCGGACAAGGAGGCGGCGCGGATTCTGGGGCCGCTGCCGGAGCTGTCTCGGGCGGGACACCGCATGTGGCGGGTGCAGGGACGGGCCGCGGCACAGACGAGCGCCGTGGCTCCGCTGCTGCAGCTGGGCGTCGTCGCCGTGGCCGGAGTTCTCCTCACCCGGCATCGGCTGTCGGTCGGAGACGTCCTCGCGGCCTCGCGGTACGCGGTCCTGGCGACCGGCGTCGGCGTGCTGGTCGGCCAGTTCGCGAGCCTGGCCCGGGGCAGGGCGGCCGCCGGGCGCCTGGACGAGGTCCTCGGAGAGCCGGCCACCGCCCATGGTGCACGCCGGCTGCCGCCCGGACCGGGCCGGCTGGAGCTGCGCGGCGTGACGGCCCGCCGCGGCGGACGCACTGTCCTCGACGGCCTCGACCTCGTCGTCCCCGGCGGCACGACACTCGCCGTGGTCGGCCGTTCCGGCACGGGCAAGTCACTGCTCGCCGCGGTCGCCGGCCGGCTGGCCGACCCGGACGCCGGAGAGGTCCTGCTGGACGGCGTCCCCCTCCCCCACCTGACCCACAACGACCTTCGCCGATCCGTGAGTTACGCCTTCGAACGCCCCTCGCTCCTCGGCACCACCATCCAGGACGCGTTGCGCCTCGGCGTGCGGCGCCCCTCCCCCGCACGCATCCGCGAGGCGGCCCGCACGGCACGGGCGGACGACTTCGTCCGCCGCCTACCGCACGGCTACGCCACCCGCTGCGCCGACGCTCCCCGCTCCGGCGGCGAGTCCCAACGCCTGGGCCTGGCCAGGGCGTTCGCCCAGGACAGCCGCCTGCTCATTCTCGACGACGCCCTCTCCAGCCTCGACACGGTGACGGAAGCACAGATCACGGACTCCCTGCTGGCCCACGGCTCGGGCGGCACCCGACTCCTCATCGCCCATCGAGCGGCCACGGCGGCCCGGGCGGACGCGGTGGCGTGGCTGGACGGGGGGAAGGTGCGGGCGGTGGGGACGCATGCGGAGTTGTTGCGGATCGCCGGGTACCGGGCGGTGTTCGGGGACGGGGGGCGGACATGAGCGGGGGGATCCGGGTGCGGGGTGTCCGGTTCCTGTGGGCGCGCCGGGGCGTCGTCCTACGGCTCGGCGGCTGGTCCGTGCTGGAGACCGGGCAGACCTTCGTCACCGGGTACGCCCCGGCGCGGGCCCTCGACTCGGGGTTCCTGGCGGGGCGCGCCGATGCCGGGCTCGGCTGGCTCGCCGTGGCCGGGCTCGCCGTCGTCGTGGGTGCGGTGGGGACCGGGCGGGTCTACGGCGCCGTCGCCGCGTTGGCCGAACCCCTCCGGGACCGCCTCGTCGAGGGTGTGGTCGGGCGTGGGGTCCGGGAGGCCGACGACGGGGTGCTCTCGTCGCTCACCCAGCAGGTGGAGATCGCGCGCGACACCTTCGCGGGGCTCGTGATGGTGTCGCGGTCGTTCGTGTTCACCGCGGTGGGGGCCCTGGCGGGGCTGCTCTCGCTCGCCCCGCTGCTCCTGCTGGTGGTCGGGCCGCCGCTCCTGGCCGGGGTGGCCCTGTTCGCGGCGTCGCTACGGCCGCTGGCCCGCAGGCAGGAGGCGTTCCTCGTCGCGGACGAGGCGCTGGCCGAGCGTCTGGGTGCCGTCTGCCCGGGGCTGCGGGACATCACGGCCACCGGTGCCGAGGAACACATCGCCGCCGACGCGGGGGACCACATCGACGCCGAAGTGCGGGCCGCCCGTTCCCTTGCCCGCTGGGGGGTGCTGCGCGTGGCGTCGCTCGCGATCGGCGGCCAGTTCCCGATCGTGCTGCTGCTCGCCGCCGCACCCTGGCTGCTCGCCCACGGCGTCACCGCGGGTGCCGTGGTCGGCGCCCTCGCCTACATCGCCCAGTCCCTCCTCCCGGCCCTCCGCAACCTGGTCCACGGCCTGGGCACGAGCGGCTCACGGCTGACCGTGGTCCTACGCCGGCTGACGCCGCCCTCAACACCTGGCGGCGACAAGCAAGACCCTCCCGCTCAGCACCACCGCCCCACCCCCAAGGCCCACGGCGCCCCCGACACTCCCGCCCTCTCCCTCACCTCCCTGACCTTCGCCTACGGCCCCACCGCCGTCCCCGTCATCGACAACCTCGGCCTCACCCTTCCCCGCGGCTCCCACCTGGCCGTCGTCGGCCCCAGCGGCATCGGCAAGTCCACGCTCGCCGCTCTGGTCGCGGGGCTGCTGGAACCGTGTCGGGGCACGATCCGGGTGGGCGGGGAGGCGGTGCCGTCAGCCGCTGCGGCGCGCCAGCGGGTGCTCATCCCCCAGGAGGCGTACGTCTTCACCGGCACCGTCGCGGACAACCTCACCCATCTGCGGCAGGACCCCGTGTCCGAGGCGGAGCTGTGCGCGGCGGCCGACGCGGTGGGGCTCGGCCCGCTGCTCGACGCGCTCGGCGGACCGGGCGCCCGGGTAGACCCGGCGGCGCTCTCCGCGGGCGAACGGCAGCTGATCGCGCTGACCCGGGCCTATCTGTCGCACGCCCCGCTCGCCCTGCTCGACGAGGCGACCTGTCATCTGGATCCGCAGGCGGAGGAACGCGCCGAGCGGGCCTTCGCGCGCCGGCCGGGCGGCACCCTCGTCGTCGTGGCGCACCGCATCAGCTCCGCCCGGCGCGCGGATCGGGTGCTGGTCATGGACGGACCGGGTTCGGCGTGCGGAACCCACCAGGAGTTACTGGAGACCTCGCCGCTGTACCGGGAGCTCGTCGGCAGCTGGACGCCCGTGCCGTCACAGCCAGCCCTCCCCCTGGGAGATACGGATCGCGTCGATGCGGTTGCGGGCCCCGGTCTTGCGGGTGATGGCCGCCATGTAGTTGCGCACGGTCCCGTGGGACAGATGGAGGCTCCCGGCGATCTCCGCGACGGAGGCCCCCTCGGCGGCGAGGGATAACACGCTCAGCTCCCGCCGGGTCAGCGGCATCTCGGCGGCCTTGAGGAAGCCGAAGCCCAGGGAGTCGTCGACGAAACGTTCACCCTGGGCGACCCGCCGGATTCCGCGCACCAGATGATCCGGCGACCCCTCCTTGTCGACATAGCCGAGCGCGCCCGCCTCGATGGCACGTTTCAGCAGGCCGGGTCTGTTCGCGCCGGCGAGCACGAGAAGTCTCGGCGGGGCCCCGCCCGGGCCCCGGGGGCACAGGTCACCGAGCGGCGCGATGCCGTACGCGTCCGCGCACTCCAGGTCCGCCGCGCACACATCGGGCCGCAGGGACCGCACGCGGCCCGGCGCGCTGCGCCAGGGCGCGTCCTCCACTCGGAGATCGGGTTCACTGCGCAGCCACTGCGCCAGCACCGATCGCACCAGACACTCGTCATGCACCAGAAGTACTCGGATCACTGCCCGCCCCTCAGCTTTCCGTCCGCCCGTCGGATTGGTGGTGAACGCGTGCCCATTCTTAGCGTCCGCGACCGCCCTGGGGCGCGAGGATCCGGCCAATGCGGAGCGTGGGGGCGCACGCCCGTCAACCCGTGCACCACCCTGCGCATCGACTGAGGCGGCATGGTCCGCGGCCGAAGGGGTAGGCGACGGTTCTTCACCGTGCCGGGGGTGGTGCTGCGTCCGTTTTTGCGGGCCGGGTGTGACGTCGCCTCACCGCTCGCCATGCGCGACGGGCCGCCAAGGGGCAGATTTAGTCCCTGGAACCCGTCACCCGGCCGTGCGAGGAGGTGGTCGGCGTGCCCGACGGGCAGACGTCCGCGCAGGCTCCGGCGGCCGCGCGGACGCGAGTGGGCCGTCCGCTGCTGTCCCTTGCGCTGGCGTCGATGATGGACGACGTCCACGCGCACTCAGGCGCGGTGTATCTGCTGGCGTCCCGCGAACCGGTCCTGGAGATGGCCGTGATGGCGGGGCTGCCGCGGGCCTTCGCCGCGCCGTGGGAGCGGGTGGGACTCAGCGCGCCCATCCCGGTCGCCGACGCCGTGCGTACGCGGCGGCTGGTGTGGGTGGGTGGCGAGGAGGAGATGGCGCGCCGCTATCCGCGCATCGCCGTCGTGCTGCCGTACCCCTTCGCACTGGCCGCGATGCCGGTGGCGACGGAGTCGACGGCGTACGGCGCGGTCTTCGTGACCTGGCCCGGCGCCCATCCGCCCGAGCTGTCCGACCGGGAGCGGGACCATCTGACCGCGGCCTGCGACCGGCTCGCCATCCGGCTGGAGCGCGCACTGGAGGACAGTCTTCCGCCGCTGCACGAACCCGATCTGCTCGGCGTACCGCCGGTGGGCGGCGCGGCCGGCACGCTCGGCACGGTGGAGGCGGCACGGATGGTGGCACGGCTTCCGTACGGGCTGTGCTCGCTCGATCTGCACGGGCGGATCTGCTTCGCCAACGCGGCCGCGGCCGAGCTGATCGGGCTCCCGGTCAGCAAACTGCTGGGCACTCAGCTGTGGGCGTCGGTGCCCTGGCTGAACGACCCGGTGTACGAGGACCGCTACCGGGCCGCGCTGCTCAGCCAGCACACCACCTCGTTCGTGGCGGTCCGGCCGCCCGGGGACTGGCTGTCGTTCCGGATGTATCCCAGTACGACCGGGCTCAGTGTGCGGGTCACGCGGGCGCGGGCGGTGGCGGAGATGAACCGGGCCGGGCCGCAGCCCGGCGACGCCCCCTCCCGGCTGGTCACCATTTCGCAGGTGCTGACCCTGGCCGGTGCGCTGACCGAGGCCGTGGGGGTGCAGGACGTGGTGCAGCTGGTCGCGGACGAGGTCGCGCCGGCCGCGGGCAGCCAGGCTCTCGTGGTGCTCGGCTCGCGGGCCGGGCGGCTGCACGTGCTGGGGCACCACGGGTATCCGGACGCAAGCGTCGTGGAGCGGTTCGACGGACTTCCGCTGGCGGAACCGACACCGGGCACGAACGCCCTGAACACCGGGGTTCCGGCGTTCTTCGACTCCCGGGAGCAGCTGGAGCGCGTGTACCGGTCACGGCTCGCCACGCCGGACGGCTTCGAGGCCTGGGCCTATCTGCCGCTGATCGCCTCAGGGCGCCCGGTGGGCACGTGTGTGCTCGCCTACGCCGAACCACACCCGTTCCCCGCGGACGAGCGGGCGGTGCTGACCAGCCTGGGCGGTCTGATCGCGCAGGCACTGGAGCGTGCCCTGCTCTACGACGCCAAGCACCAGCTGGCCCACGGCCTGCAGGCCGCCCTGCTGCCGCACTCACTGCCGACGCTGCCCGGCATCGACGCCGCCTCCCGCTATCTGCCCGCCACCGACGGCATGGAGATCGGCGGCGACTTCTACGACCTGGTCCCCACACAGGGCATGGCCGCGGCGGTGATCGGGGACGTGCAGGGGCACAACGTGACCGCGGCCGGGCTGATGGGACAGATCCGCACCGCCGTCCGTGCCTACACGACCGTCGGACAGCCACCCGAGGAGGTCATGCGCAGCACCAACCGGCTGCTCATCGACCTCGGCACCGAACTGTTCGCCAGTTGCCTGTACCTGCGTCTCGATCCCGCGCGCGGGCGGGCCGTGATGGCCCGGGCGGGTCATCCGCCGCCGCTGCTGCGCCGTCCCGACGGCCGGGTGCGGGTGCTCGATCTCGCCGGTGGCCCGCTCCTGGGCATCGACGCCTCGGCCGTCTATCCGACGACGCAGGTCGACCTCGCGCCCGGTTCCGTGCTCGCCCTCTACACGGACGGGCTGATCGAGTCCCCCGGCATCGACATCGAGGACGCGCTCGCCGGGCTCGGCCAGCGACTCGCCGAAGCCGGGGAGCTGCCCCTGGACGAGCTCGCCGACGATCTCGTCCAGCACAGCGCGGCCGCCAGGGAACGCCTCGACGACGTGGCGTTGCTGCTGCTCAGAGCCCGTGCGCAGGCCTGAGGGACAGGCCCTGACACGACGCGGTCCGGCCCTCCCGCCGGAGGGCCGGACCATCCACCGTCGACCGGGACCTCAGGTCGGGTCGGGTCGGTCAGTGGGTCTCGGTCCGGGACGAACCGTCGCCCGCACCGGTACCGGACTGGTCGCCGGCACCGACGCCGCTCTGGTCGCCGGCACCGGCACCGGCCCCGGACTGATCACCGATCCCTGACTGGTCGCCGGCACCGACGCCGGACTGATCACCGGCCCCTGACTGGTCGCCGGCCGTCGCGGACGGGTCCGCGGTGCCGGCCTGGTCGCCGCCACCGACGGCGTCGCCGCCGCCCGCCTGGTCGCCCGCGGAAGCGGACGGGTCGGCGGTACCGGCCTGGTCGCCCGCACCCGCACCCGCGCCGCCGTCGCCGAGCGTCGCGCCCGTGGCCTGGAGGGCGGCGGTGACCGGCTGGAAGAAGGTCTCGCCACCGTTGGTGCAGTCACCGCTGCCGCCGGAGGTCAGACCGACCGCGCCGCCATCCTGGGTGAACAGGGAGCCACCGCTGTCGCCGGCCTCGGCGCAGACGTCGGTCTGGATGAGACCGTTCACGGTGTCGACGCCACCCGGATCGGTCTCGCTCTGGAAGTTCACGGTGGCGTCGAGGCCGGTGACCGAGCCGTTGTGCAGACCGGTGGTGCTGCCCATCCGGAAGACCTGCTCACCGACGGTGGCGTCGGCGGCCTGGGTGATCTGGACGGCCTGGCCCTCGCCGGTGTTGACCTCGCTCGCCGTCTGGGTGGCCGGGTCGTCGTACTTCACCAGCGAGAAGTCGTTGCCGGGGAAGGTGGCCTGGTCGACCGTGGCGACGGGCTGCCCGGTCTCGGAGTCGGACCACGCCTTGGCGGCCACACCGCAGTGGCCGGCGGTCAGGAAGGCCGGGCTGCCGTCGCTGGCCGTCACGTTGAAGCCGAGGGAGCAGCGCACGGTGCCGCCCTCCGCCTGCGCGAAGATGGCGTCGCCGCCCGACACGAGCGTCTTGAAGGTGCCGGAGGACTTCTTCACGGTCGCCATGTCGGCGCCGAGGCTCTTGACCGTCGACGTCAGTCTGTCCCACTTGGCGCCGGTCACGCTGCTGTCGGCGGTGACGGCGAGCTTGTTGGTCTTCGGGTCGACCGCCCAGGCCGTGCCCGGGATGGTCGCCTTCGCCTTCAGGGTCCGTGCGCCCGCCTTCAGCGCGGCGAGGCTGTTGCCGACCTCGCGGACCTTGGCGCCCGCCTTCTTCGCCTGGACGATCACGTTCTTGTCGCCGGATATGACGTTGACGACCAGCTGCTGCTTGCCGGAGTCGTAGTACGACCCGGCGAAGGCCTGACCGAGCATGTCCTGAAGCTGCGAGGCGAGATCCGATGCGTCGGTAGCCTTCAGGGTCTTGGGGGCGGCATCGGCCGACGAGCCGTCCTGCGACGCGTTGGCGTGCGGCAGCAGGATTGCGGCTGCGCCGAGCGCCACGACGCTGCCTGCCGCGATCGCGGCCTTGCGCTTCGGAATTCGCTTGTGACTCAAGCTTCTCGACCTCCTGGGGGGACCGGAGTGTGTGCCGCCGTCCGGCGGCTGTTCTGTTCGGGCGCCTGGATGGCTGTTGGTACGCACGGGTGTCGCGGTGCGTTCAATTCCGTTTGCCAACTCGCTTTGCCCGATGCCGAATCGGCCACGACCCGTGCCTGACGCAACGGCGCGGGGAACAATCGCCCATATGACGATGACCACCGCCGAAGCCGACAAGATCCTTTCCGCCAACTTCGCCCCCTGGGGCCTCGAACTGGGCCTGACGGTCGAGTCGTTGGCCGACGGCCGGGCCACGCTGCGACTTCCCTGGTCGGACCGTCTGTCGCGGGAGGGCGGGGGGCTGTCGGACAGGCGCTGATGGCCGCCGCCGACACGGCCACCGTGATCGCGGTGGCGGCGGCACTCGGGGAGTACGGCCCCATGACGACTGTTCAGCAGTCCACGTCGTTCCAACGCGCGGTGACCGGTTCGGATGTCCTGATCGAGGCGGTGCTCACCAAGCTGGGCCGCCGTATGGCGTTCGCGGACACCACGATGACCGACGCGGCATCAGGGGAACTCGCGGCGCGCGCGAGCACGGTCTATGCACTTCTGGGCTGACACGGCCTGGGCGCTTCCGGGCTGACACGGTCCGCAGTCGATCGGCAACGGTCTGTTCAGAACACCGATCGGAATCCCGGCTTCAGTGAATCTGCACATCCAATACGCAACCAAGTCACCGCGGGCGAAGGATCTGCACACCGCGACAGCTCCGGCCACGTCATTGGGACGGGAGTGTCGGATTCGTCGACACCTCGGCAAGGCCGTGGACCGGCCAATGCGGTGGCGCATGTGAAGAACTCGCCGCCGAGCCGTGCGCACACCTGCACCGTTCGGTGCCCCCTAGATCCAAATTGCCTGGTGAGACGCCTGGTTGATTGGAAGCGCGGGCCCGCCGCGTGCTTTGATCCATCGCACCGCGGGGGCCGCGAAGGGTTCCTGGAAACGGGCGCCCGGCGCTCGCGGTTCGCGGCCGTCGCTCTGTCCCCAGAGGGGTGCCGCTCCCCCCTTGTGAAATACCCATACGAAGGGAAGTTCCATCATGAACTCCACCCCCCGTGTTGAGACCGTCGAGATCTCTGACGCCGAGCTCGACAACGTCTCCGGCGGTCTTTCGGTGAACGCGGTCAACACCGTCACCGGTGCGCTGGACGGCATTGCTCCCGTTTCCGGCCTGGTCGACACCGCCGTCGGCACCGTCGAGGGTGTGACCGGCCTGAACACCGCCCCGGTCACGGGCCTGGTCGCCGGTCTCTGATCGCACACCTTTTGTGATCGTCGAGTCCCGGAGCCGTCTTTCGGCTCCGGGGCCTTCGGTTGCCGTGCTGCATTTCCCGGGGACCAACCCCCGGACCTGCAGCAGAAGAACAGGCCAGCCAGCGTGACCGGCGCGGACATCGCGAGGCGACCCTGAACAAACCAGCCGGCTCGTGCGAGCCGGTCCTCTCTCGTTTTCAGGTGAGGGAAGTTCCGTGCAGTTCCGCCAGCAGGCCCTCGCCAAGCTCCAGTCGCCGGAGGAACTCGACCTACCGGTGCGTTTCGCCCGCCCTCAGGGCTGGCTCGTGCTGTCCGTGACGGTGGTCGCGATGGCGGCCGCCTCGGTGTGGGCGGTGACCGGTTCGGTGACCTCCACGGTCGGCGCGCCCGCCATCCTCACGCACGGTGAGGGCAGTTACATCCTGCAGAGCCCGGTCGCGGGCCAGGTGACCGCTGTGCTGGCCAAGCAGGGTGAGCGGCTGCCGGCCGACTCCCCGGTGCTCAAGGTCCGTACGAGCCAGGGCGCCACCGTCGTCCGCACGGTGGCGGCGGGCCGGATCACGGGACTGGCCGCCACCATCGGCCAGATCATTCAGACCGGCGCGAACGTCGCCGCGGTGGAGAAGGTCGCCAAGGCCGACGATCCCCTCTACGCCACGGTCTACGTCCCCGCCGAGAACGCGGCCTCCATCCCCGCGAACGCCGCCGTGGACCTGACCGTCTCGTCGGTGCCGACGCAGACGTACGGCGTGCTGCGCGGTCATGTGAAGTCGGTGGACCGCTCGGCCCAGTCGGCCCAGCAGATCGCCTCGTTCCTCGGGGACAGCCAGCTCGGCGAGCAGTTCACCAAGTCGGGCCGCCCGGTCGCCGTACTCGTACGCCTGGACAAGTCGTCCGGCACGAGGAGCGGTTACCGGTGGTCGTCCAAGGACGGGCCGCCGTTCGACCTCACCTCCATGACCCTGGCCTCGGGTTCCATCCGGCTGGCCGATCAGCGTCCCGTCGATTGGCTGCTGCCGTGAGCACCGCACAGGAGACGCGGAGCAGGCGTCGCGCCGCTCCGCCCAAGCGTCCCGTTCCCGTGGGCAGGGCGAAGACCGTCCGCACTCCCACCGTGCTCCAGATGGAGGCGGTGGAGTGCGGCGCGGCCTCTCTGGCGATGGTCCTCGGCCACTACGGCAAGCACGTCCCGCTGGAGGAGCTGCGCATCGCGTGCGGTGTCTCCCGCGACGGCTCGCGCGCCAGCAACCTGCTGAAGGCGGCCCGCAGCTACGGCCTCACCGCCAAGGGCATGCAGATGGACACGGCCGCCCTCGCCGAGGTGAAGACGCCGGCCGTCCTGTTCTGGGAGTTCAACCACTACGTCGTCTACGACGGCATGGGGCGCCGCTTCGGCCGCCGCGGGGTCTACATCAACGACCCCGGCAAGGGCCGCCGTTTCGTGCCCATGGAGGACTTCGACGGCAGTTTCACCGGTGTCGTGCTGGTCATGGAGCCGGGCGAGGGCTTCGCCAAGGGCGGCCGCAGGCCCGGTGTGCTCGGCGCGATGCCGGCCCGGCTGCGCGGCACCGCGGGCACGATGCCCGCCGCGGTCCTGGCGAGCCTGCTGCTGGTCGCGGTCGGCGCGGCCGTGCCGGCGCTCAGCCGGACCTACATCGACGAGTTCCTGATCGGCGGGCAGACCTCCCTGCTCGGCGTGCTGTTCGCGTCGATGGGTACGTCCGTGCTGCTCACGATCGTGCTGACCTGGCTGCAGCAGGCGAATCTGCTGCGCGGCCGCATCGTCTCCTCCACCCTCTCCAGCGCCCGGTTCCTGCGGCATCTGCTGCGGCTGCCCGTCACCTTCTTCTCCCAGCGCAGCCCGGCCGACCTGGTACAGCGTCTGCAGTCCAACGACGCCGTGGCCGAGACCCTGGCCCGCGATCTGGCGGCGGCGGGCGTCGACGCGGTGGTCGTCGTGCTCTACGCGATCCTCCTCTACACCTACGACCCGCAACTCACCTTCCTCGGCATCGGCGTCGCCCTGTTGAACATCGTCGCGATGCGCGTCGTCATCCGTCTGCGCGCGACCCGGACGGCGAAGCTGCGCGCGGACAGCGCCCGGCTCACCAACACCGCCTACACCGGGCTGCAGTTGATCGAGACGATGAAGGCGACCGGCGGTGAGGACGGCTACTTCCGCAAGTGGGCCGGTCAGCATGCCACCACGCTGGAGGAGCAGCAGCGGCTCGGGGTGCCGAGCGCCTGGCTGGGTGTGGTCGCGCCGACGCTGGCCGCCCTGAACAGCGCCCTGATCCTGTGGATCGGCGGCATGCGCGCGGTGGAGGGAGGCATCTCGGTGGGCCTGCTGGTCGCCTTCCAGGCCCTGGTCACGCGCTTCACCGCACCCATCACCCGGCTCAACGGCGTGGCGGGCCGCATCCAGGACTTCGCCGCCGACGTGGCCCGTCTGAAGGACGTCGAGAACTTCCGGGCCGACCCGCTCTACGGCCGCCCCGGCGCCGGCGACTCCACGCGCCGCCTGCACGGCCACGTCGAACTGCAGAACATCACCTTCGGCTACAACCCGCTCGACAAGCCGCTGCTCACCGGCTTCGACCTGACCGTCGGCCCCGGCCAGCAGGTCGCCCTCGTGGGCGGATCCGGCAGCGGCAAGTCCACGGTCTCGCGCCTGATATCGGGCCTGTACACCCCCTGGGAAGGCGTGATCCGCATCGACGGCCGACGCCTGGACGACATCCCGCGCGGCGCGCTCGCGGCGTCCGTCTCCTTCGTGGACCAGGAGGTCTTCCTGTTCGAGGGCTCGGTCCGCGACAACGTCGCCCTGTGGGATCCCTCGATTTCCGACGACGCCGTGGTGGACGCGCTGCGGGACGCGGCGCTCCACGACGTCGTGACGCGCCGCCCCGGCGGCATCCACAGCAAGGTCGAGCAGGACGGCCGCAACTTCTCCGGCGGGCAGCGTCAACGCCTGGAGATCGCAAGGGCGTTGGTGCGCAGGCCGAGCATCCTGGTGCTCGACGAGGTGACGAGCGCCCTGGACGCGGAGACGGAACAGGTCGTGATGGACAACCTGCGCCGGCGCGGCTGCGCGTGTGTGGTGATCGCGCACCGGCTCAGCACCGTGCGTGACAGCGACGAGATCGTGGTGCTCCAGCACGGCACGATCGTGGAGCGCGGACGGCACGAGGAGCTGGTGACGCGCGGTGGCGCGTACGCGGCGCTGGTCAGGGAGCGATGAGATGACGACCGCACACGAGGGCGACCTCGTTCTCGGCGCCCTCGGCTCCATGGGCACACTGGTGGACTGCTCGGGCCTGACCCGGCTCGACCTCGAAGGCCCGCAGGTGCTGTGGCTGGTCGCGGCCGGCAGCCTGGACCTGTTCGCGGTGGACGCCGGACAGCAGGGTCACTGGCACCACCTCGGCCGCCTGGACGCGGGCTCGCTGATCCTCGGCCCGGTCCCGGGACCGCAGCACACCCTGGTCGCCCGCCCGTTGCGCGACTGCGTGGTGCACCGCATCGGGCTGCGCGAGCTGTACCAGACGGCCGACACCCAGACCTGGTCCTACGACGAGTACGGCAACCCCCAGTACGTACCGCCGACGACGAGCCCGCTGGAGTACGCCCTCGCCCTCGGTGTCGGCCGCAGCCTGTCCGTCCTCTTCCAGGCGCCGATGGCGACCGAGCGAGCCGCCGAGGTCACCGACGACGACGTCTTCTGGATGCAGGTGCCGCCGGGCAGCGTGCAGTACGGCTCGCTCTACGGCGCCGAGGCGGCCGCCGACCTGCTGATGGACCCGGCGGTCTGGCAGAGCATGGTCGACCAGCAGTACCGGCTGCTGACCACACTGGACCGCTGGATCGAGCAGCTGGAGCGCTCGCACGAGACGCGGACGGCTGCCGGCATCAAGGCGGGTGAGGCGGTCCGCGCCCAGGCCGATCAGACGCTGCTCGCCTCCATCGGCAAGTCCTCGGGCAAGCGCACCACGGCCGCCGACGCCGACGCCTCGTACGCGGCGTGCAAGCTGGTCGCCGAGGCGGCCGGGATCCAGCTCGCCGAGCCCGCGCAGAGCGGGACGGAGAGCGAACGGCTCGACCCGGTGGAGCTCGTGGCCATCGCCTCCCGTGTCCGCACCCGGGCCGTGCGTCTGGACGGCCGCTGGTGGCGGGACAACGTCGGTCCACTGGTGGGCCACCGGGCCCTGTCCGGTGCGCCGGTGGCCCTGCTGTGGCGGCGCGGCGGTTATGTGGCCGTGCATCCGTCGACGGGCCGCGAGACACCGATCGAGAAGGCCAACGCGGAGGAGTTCGAGGCGCGTGCGGTGATGTTCTACCGTCCGCTGCCCGAACGGACCCTCAGCCCGCTGCGGCTGCTGCGGTTCAGCATGCGCGGCACCGGCGGCGATCTCACGAGTCTGCTGATCAGCGGTCTGGTGACGGTGGCGATCGGGGCGCTGGTGCCCATCGCGACCGGCAAGGTGCTGGGTGAGTTCGTCCCGAGGGCACAGACGGGACTGATCGTCCAGGTCTGTCTGGCCGTGATGCTCACCAGCGTCGTGGCTGCGGCCTTCATGCTGCTGGAGAACCTCACCATCCTCCGTATGGAGGGCCGTATCGAGGCCACGCTCCAACCGGCCGTCTGGGACCGGCTGCTGAGACTCCCGACGAAGTTCTTCACCGAGCGATCGACCGGCGAGCTGGCCAGCGCGGCGATGGGCATCAGCTCGATCCGCCGTCTGATGGCGGGAGTCGGGCCCGTGGTCGCCCAGTCGGTGACCGTCGGCGCGATGAACCTGGGGCTGCTGTTCTGGTACAGCCCCATGATGGCGCTGGCGGCGATCGGCATGCTCGTCGTCATCGCGGGCGCCTTCCTGGGCCTGGGCCTGTGGCAGGTGCGCTGGCAGCGCAAGCTGGTGGTGCTCAACAACAAGCTGAACAACCAGGCGTTCCAGACCCTGCGCGGGCTGCCGAAGCTGCGGGTGGCGGCGGCCGAGAACTACGCCTACGCGGCCTGGGCCTCGGAGTTCGCCCGCAGCCGTGAACTGCAGCAGAAGGTCGGTCGCATCAAGAACCTGACCACGGTGATGGGCGCGGTGTATCTGCCGCTGTGCACCCTGCTGATGTTCATGCTGCTGGCGGGCCCGGCGCGCGGGGTGATGTCGGCGGCAGCGTTCCTCACCTTCAACACTTCGGTGACGATGCTGCTGACCTCGGTGACCCAGCTGACCGGCGCGTTCGTGTCTGCGGTGGCCGCGCTGCCGCTGTTCGAGGAGATCAAACCGGTGCTGGAGGCGACGCCGGAGGTGCGCACGGCGAGCACCCGGCCGGGCCCGCTGTCCGGCGCGATCGAGGCGCGGCGGCTGTCGTTCCGGTATTCGGACGACGGCCCGCTCGCCCTGGACGACGTGTCGTTCGCGATCCGTCCGGGCGAGTTCGTGGCGATCGTCGGCCCCAGCGGCTGCGGCAAGTCGACGCTGCTGAGGCTCCTGATCGGCTTCGACAAACCGGTCTCGGGCAGTGTGCTGTACGACGGCCAGGACCTGGGCGCGCTCGACCAGTCGGCCGTCCGCCGCCAGTGCGGCGTCGTCCTGCAGCACGCGCAGCCCTTCACCGGCTCCATCCTGGACGTCATCTGCGGCACCGAGCCGTACACGCCGGAAGAGGCGATGGCGGCGGCCGGGATGGCGGGACTCGCCGAGGACATCAAGCGGATGCCGATGGGCCTGCACACGATCGTGTCGGGCAGCGGTGCCGTCTCCGGCGGCCAGCGCCAACGCCTCATGATCGCGCAGGCGTTGATCCGCCGGCCGCGCATCCTCTTCTTCGACGAGGCGACCAGCGCCCTCGACAACGAGACACAGCGCACGGTGATCGAGTCCACGAAGGCCCTCAACGCCACCCGCATCGTCATCGCGCACCGCCTGTCCACGGTTTTGGACGCGGACCGCGTGATCGTCATGGAGGACGGCAAGGTCGCCCAGCAGGGCCCGCCCGCGCAGCTGCTGGCGGACACGAGCGGGCGGCTGCACGAGCTGGTGCGCCGGCAGATGGCGTGAGCCGTCAGTCCATGCCGGGGACGGGGGCGCCGGAAGGCACACCCGTCCTGACGTACTCCTCGTAGAACTCCTTCCAGGGGACGCCCGCCCCGGCGTGCGGCCCCCCGACGTGCTCACCGCGCGCCCTCGCGTCCAGGGCTGCCAGGCACACCTCCCAGCCGGCACCGTTGCGGGCGGAGGTGTCGGCGGCCTGCAGGACGTTGGTGAGGGTGAAGCGGGTGCGCTTGTCGTCCAGTGCCTCGAGGTCGAAGTGCAGTTCGTCGCCGCCCCACTCGAAGGACAGGTGGCGCGGCTCGTCGAGGGCGAGGACCCGGCCCGTGGACTCGGGCATGTTCGGGTCGCCGCTGAAGGTGATGGTGCCGCCGGGGCGCGGGTCGATCTCCGCTCGGGACGGGAACCAGTGGGCGAGTTCCTGCGCGTCGGTGACGAACTGCCAGACCCGCTCGACCGGATGGTCGTAGATGCGGCTGAAGCGGACGGCCGGACGGCCGTCGTCCAGGGTGAGATACGTGCCGGTGGGTTCAGCGGCCATGATGGATCAGTCCTTCGGGGTGGTTTCCTCGGGATCGTCCGTCGCCGTCTCGTCGAGGCGTCGGCCCAGCAGGTCCAGGCTGCGGTTCCACAGCGCCCGGTAAGGCGCCAGCCATCTGTCGAGCTCGGCGATCGGGGCCGGGTCGAGGGCGTAGACGCGACGCTGCGCGTCCTGCCGTACCCGCACCAGGCCTGCCTCCCGCAGCACCTTCAGGTGCTTGGAGGTGTTCGGCTGACTCAGGCCGCATGCCTCCACGATCTCGCCAACGGGCCGCGGCCGCTCCAGGAGCAGGGCGACGATGGCCCGCCGGTGGGGATCGGCGAGGGCCGTCCAGAGCGCGGCGTCGGACATGAGGCAAATATGCCTCGGTAGTTATATTTCCGTCAAGGGATATGAGACGGCGATCACAGCCAGCGAAACGTTGCCGTTTCGCTCGGGGTGGTCTAGCCTCTAGGTGTACGAAACCGTTTCGTTTAGGTTTCCTTTACCCCGCGTTGTTCTCACGTGTTCCAACGAACCCGAACGACTTCCCTGGAGTGGTTCTCCCATGTCCCAGAAGACTCTGACCGACGACACCCGCCCGGGCGCCGTCGAGGCGCAGCCCTCGGCCTCGGCCAAGCGCTGGTGGATCCTCGCGGTCGTCGCCCTCGCACAGCTGATGGTGGTGCTGGACGCCACCATCGTGAACATCGCCCTTCCTTCGGCCCAGGCCGACCTCGGATTCTCCGACGGCAACCGGCAGTGGATCGTCACCGCGTACGCGCTGGCGTTCGCGTCCCTGCTTCTGCTCGGCGGCCGGATAGCCGACCTGTTCGGCCGCAAGACGGCCTTCCTGGTCGGCGTGGTCGGCTTCGCCGTGGTCTCCGCGCTGGGCGGTGCCGCGAACGGCTTCGGCATGCTGGTCACCGCACGTGCCCTGCAGGGCGCCTTCGGCGCGCTGCTGGCACCGGCCGCGCTCTCCCTCCTCAACACCACCTTCACCGACGCCCGGGAGCGGGCCAGGGCGTTCAGCGTCTACGGCGCCATCGCCGGCGCCGGTGGAGCGGTGGGCCTGCTGCTCGGCGGCGTGCTGACCGACGCGTTCGACTGGCGCTGGACGCTGTATGTGAACGTGGCGATCGCCGTCGTCGCCTTCGCGGGCGGCTGGCTGCTGCTGACCAACCACCGCGACGCCGAGAACTCCAAGCTGGACGTACCCGGCACGGCGCTCGTCGCCGCCGGTCTGTTCTCGCTCGTCTACGGCTTCTCCAACGCGGAGACGCACGACTGGGGTTCGGCCCTGACCTGGGGCTTCCTGATCGCCGGCGGTGTACTGCTGGCCGCCTTCGCCTGGTGGCAGACCCGTACCGCCCACCCCCTGCTGCCGCTGCGCATCCTGCTGGACCGCAACCGCGCGGCCTCGTTCCTGGCCGTGCTGATCTCCGGCGGCGGCATGTTCGGTGTCTTCCTCTTCCTCACCTACTACCTGCAGTTGAACCTGGGCTTCAGCCCGACGAAGACCGGCGTGGCGTTCCTGCCGATGGTCGGTGCGCTGATGGTGGCGGCACAGCTCGGCACCACGCTCCTGGTGCCGCGGATCGGGCCGAAGGTGGTCGTCCCGCTGGGCTTCGCGGTCTCCGCGGTCGGCATGGCCTGGCTGACCGGGATCGGCGTCGGCTCCAGCTACGTCAGCGCGGTGCTGCCGCAGCTGATCGTCACGGGTGTCGGCCTCGGCCTCGTGATGCCGGCGGCGATGCAGCTGGCCACGGGCGGGGTGGCCGCCGAGGACGCGGGCGTCGCCTCCGCCACGGTCAACGCGATGCAGCAGGTCGGCGGTTCGATCGGCACGGCGTTGCTGAACACCCTGGCGGCGAGCGCCGCGACCGACTACCTGGCCGGCAAGGACGCGACGAGCAAGCTGGTGCAGGCCCGGGCGACGATCGAGAGCTACACCACCGCCTTCTGGTGGTCGGCGGGCCTGTTCGCCGTCGGCGCGGTGATCGCCTTCCTGCTCTTCCGCCGCGGTGTGCCCGAGCAGGACGCGGACGCCGCACCGGTCGTCCACATGTGACCGTTCCGGTCCGAGCCGTACTGGTCCGAGGGGCCGCCGTCAGCAGGGAGACGGCGGCCCCTGTGCGCTGCCCTGGTGGTCGTATGCGCAAAGAGGCGGCGGCCTCGGCAGCACGGTCTTCCTGTTCGCCGCGCCCGGCACCGTGGTCGTCCTGCTGCCCTGATGGCTGACCGGATGGCGGCCGGGCGAAGAGGAGACCGGGAGCCACCCTCGCGAGTCCGCCGGCGAGCGGCGCCGCAGGGGCGAGGCCGCAGAAGCGATCAGCCCCAGCACACAGGCCCGGGAGAAGTCCGAGGGCGACTGAGAGTCGCAGTCGGGATCTCACCGGACGCACGGTGCATGACGCGCCCTACGCATGCCCCGTACACGTAGAAGTAGGTGTTCGGGCCTTCGCGCGCTGTGCCGGGCCGGGACTCGGGCCAGGGCGCGCGGCGGCCGGCTGCGCATCGTCTCCGTTGCGGCCCGCCTCCACCGGCTGCCGGGCGCCGCGGGACTGCTGGGACACCTCCGCCCCTCCCCGGGAACCCCGGGGAGGGGCGGACGCGATCCCAGGAGTCGGCGGGCGGCCCCACTCCGCCCGACCGACTCCCGGTGCGAGATCGCCGGGTACCTCGCGACAGGGACTCGCACTCCCCACCTTGCGGGCCACTTCTGATGCGCGCGAGGAATCCGCGATCCCGGTCCTAGAACGCGAAGACGCTGGTCCCGTAGGAGTTCTTCACGCACTCGTTGCCGAAGGTCCGCTCGTAGGAGACGCGCTTGCCCTGCCAGACCCCGTCGATCGTGACCACGAGGGGGTCGTACTGCTTGGTACAGAGCGCGTCGGTTCTCGCCGTCAGGGTGTCGAAGTCACCGGAGGTGCCGCGCAGTTCGGCGCACGCCTGGGCGGCTGCCGGGTGGGTGCCGGAGGCCTTCGGCGCGCAGGTCAGGGTGACGGCGCGCATCGGAGTCGCGACAGCGGCACTCTCTCCGTGGCCGATCGTGAGCACCAGGGCCGAGGGGGCGTAGAGCGAGGCGGGGGCGGCGTCCGGGGTGGCGAGGGCGGCTCCGGTGAGGGGTCCGCAGACGGCGGTGGCGGTGAGGGCGAGGGTTGCTGCCCAGCGCGCGGTGTTCCGCATTGTGTGCATCCTTCCGCTGGATTCGAGGTGTACCGGACCGTTCAAGGGTTGGTGCCGGACCGGCGAGCGCGAGTCTGCCGAGTCCGACGCGGAAACACACGTCGACCCCATGCGTTTCGGTAACCTTGCGTATTGAATCAGTGGCGTGAAGTCACGGAATTCGACCGTTCAAACCCCGGAACTGAGCGGTTCTTGATCGCCCGAAGCAGCCAAGTGGCCGATTTCCAGCGCTTCGTTAATAGGCCTGAAACATTCCGGTTGAGCTGTCGGCTGACTCCCCCACGGCCCCTTGCGTTCATGAGTGAGTCGCGTAATCGTCATTACATGATTACGACAGAGCAGCAGGAGAAGCTGCGCGGCTGGTTCGCCGGCCGCGTCCCCGAGGACCTCTTCGAGGAGTTGGCCGAGCTCACGGTCGACCGCGAGGAGATCACCGTCATCGGCCGCATCCCCCAGCCCCGGCTCGCCGAGGGCGCCTCGGACGCCGAGCGGGAGGCGGCGGTACAGGGCCGGATCCAGGAGTTCCGGGAGCGCACGCGTGAGGCGCGCATGGAGGTGGCCCGCGAGGCCGAACACCGGTTCCAGCGGAAGGTCTCGTGGGGTGTGGAGTGCGGCGGTGAGCGCGCCCTGTTCACCCATGTCGCCGCGCCCGTGATGACCCGGTTGCGCCAGCCCGAGCGGCAGGTCCTCGACACCTTGATCGCCGGTGGTGTCGCCCGCAGCCGCAGCGACGCCCTCGCCTGGTGCGTCCGCCTGGTCCAACGCCACACCGACGACTGGCTCACCGAGCTGCGGGACTCACTCGAACACGTCCAGCGGGTGCGGTCCCAGGGTCCCGACGCCGAACTGGAGGACGCCCCGGCCGAAGACGAGTGATCGAGGATTCACATATCCACGGCGCCGAAGAGGGATGAACCGTCCTCCGCCGTACGGCCGGGACGGCGGCCGTTATCGGTTCGCGCACGGCTGGAACCTGCGCGGCACGACCGCCTGGTGGGTGTCCGCGCTCATCGGTGTGCCGTTCACCGACATCCCGGGCCAGTTCGTCGGCCCGCGGGCCCGCGGAGCCCTCGCGCATGCCGCACCGGCCCGTCCGACGGCCGAGGAAGCCTCGGCTCTGGACGTCGGGCATCGGCAGGCCCTCGCGGTCGTGCAGCGGGCATCCGGCACGGTGGGCTCCGACGGCACGACAGGCTCCGACGGTGTCCACCGGACCGTGCGGGCCCGGCAGACACCTGTCGTCACCTGTCGTCAAATGCGTTCACACTGCCGCTATCGCCCCGGCACTAGTTCCGGCGTCCCGCCGGGTCCTGCACTGCCGTGTCCCGGCCTCCGCCCGGGTGCGACCCGGCACCGACCGATCCGGCGCCTGCTTCGGCCGTGGGTCCCTCCGCGCGGTCGCCGTGTCCCGGCCACCACGCCGCGTGGCCGATCAGTGCGGTCAGGCTGGGTGTGAAGAACATCGCCATCACGAAGGCGGCGACGGCGATGCCGAAGGACACCGCGAAACCCATCTCCGTGAGCAGCGCGTTGCCCGCCAGCATCATCGTGGCGAAGGTCGCCGCCAGGATGAAACCGGCCGCGGCCACGGTGGGACCCGTGTACTTGAGCGCCATGCCGGCCGCCTCGCGCGGATCTCGGCCCTCGCGCGCCTCCTCGCGGAGCCGGGCGATCATGAGGATGTTGTAGTCGGTGCCGATGGCGACCACGAACAGATACATGATCACGGGGAGCATGAACATCAGCCCCGAGTGTCCCTGGCCCTCCTGGAAGATCCACACGGTGGCGCCGAGAGTTGCGCCGAAGCCGAGACCCACCGAGGCGATCAGATACCAGGGCGCGACCACACTGCGCAGCAGCAGCCCCAGAATCAGCATGATCAGCAGGGCGGCGACGGGGAACACGGTCCGGTAGTCGTGATTGACCGCGGTGTCGATGTCCTTGTAGATCGAGGACATACCGCCGACGAGGGCTTCGGTGCCGTCAGGTGCGCCGGAGTGGGCGACGTCGCGTACAGCGCCCACCGCGTCGATCGCCTTGTCCGTCGACGCCTCGTACTTGAGGGTGACGGTGAAGTCGGCGGTGGTGCCGTCCTTGTTCACCTGACTCATTCGGGCGCTCGCGACGCCGTCCACGGCCCCGAGTTTCCGGGCGTACGCGGTGAAGGCGCCCTTGTCGAGCGGCTTGCCGTCGGTGCTGGAGAGATAGACGTCCGTGGGGGCGGCCGCGCCCGCCGAGTACGCCTTCTGCATCTCGTCCTGGACGACCATCGACTCCTTGGTCTTGGGCATGGACCCGGACGCCAGGTCGAAGGTGGCCTTGTAACCGAGGGTGCCGAGCGACAGCGCGACCAGGACGAGGCCGGAGAGCACGGCGGTCAGCGCCGGGCGGCGCTGCACGCCACGGCCGAGGGCGGCGAAACGGGCGTTCTCCGGCTCCCGCTGCCAGGACTTGGAGGGCCAGAAGACCTTCGGCCCGATCAGCGACACCACGGCCGGGATCAGCGTCAGGCCCGCGATGAGCGTGACGGTGACCGCGATGGCCAGCGCCGGGCCCATCTGCTTGAGGAATCCCAGCGTGGACAGGGCGAGAGCGAGGAAGGCGATGATCACCGCGCCGGCGGCCGAGGCGATGGCCTCGCCGACCCGGCCGACCGCGTTCACCATGGCCGACTTGGGCTCGTCCCCGGCTCGCAGACGTTCTCGGTAGCGGAACATCAGGAACAGGAAGTAATCCGTGCCGACGCCGAACAGCACGACGATCAGGATCGACGAGATCGAGCTGTTGGCCTGCAGGTCGAACAGCTTGGTGGCGTACGCGATCAGCCCGTTGGCGATCGCGGACACCAGGCCGATGGTGATCAGGGGCAGCAGGGCCAGGATCGGCGCCCTGAAGATGATCAGCAGGGTGACCAGGATGATCACGAAGGTGCCGATGCCGATCAGGGCCTGGCCGCGCTTGGAGGAATCCTGCTGATCGAGCGCCTGCGCGGCGGAGCCGCCCAGCTTGACGTCCAGGTTCGTGCCCTTGGCCAGCTCCTTGACGTCCTCGCGCAGCACCTTCGCGGCATCCGCCTGCTTGGGCTGTCCGGCGTTCTTGCTGTCCATCTGGACCAGGGTCAGGTCATACCTGCCGTCCTTGGACGGCAGGCCGGGGACGACCTTCTGCACCTGGTCGATGTGCTTCTTGCCCAGTTCGGTGGTGATCCGGGCGACGTCCTGCTTGTCTTCGGCGGTCAGCCTGCCGCCGTCACTGCGCTGGTACAGCGCGATCGCGGACGGGGTGAAGGCGCTGGGGAACGCCCTCTGCTGGAGATCCGCCGCTTTGATCGATTCATAACTCTTGGGCAGGAAACTGCTCTCGTCACTGTTCGAGGGCAGACTCGGTGCGGTGGCGACGATCGCCACCGCCGCGATCAGCCATGCCACGATCGTCCAGACGGGATGTCGGACGACCGTGGTGCCAATACGTCGGAACATGCGGAATGGTCCTCCTGGGCAGGAAGATCACCGCAGCCCGGGGAGCGGACCCTGGCATCGGCGACCCCGGCCGGCACGCGTCCAACGGGCCGGCCGAATGGTTGTCTTGAGCTCATATTGTAGTGACCATGAAACAGGCCCCTCAGGGGTGGTCGCGGAACGTGATATTCCGTCACGGCGCACGGCGCACGGCGGGGCTGTTGCACAGAAGCACGGCCGGCGTCATGCCGGATGGCCGGGGCTGATGTCGAGGACGTCGTCGAGCCGCAGCAAGGGGCCCCCGGCGCGGCCGCCCCACTCCACGGGCGCCAGGACGAACCCGACGTGATCGCCTCCGTCGACGCGCCGGTCCACGGTGCCGACGAACCAGGTCGCGGCATCCTCCAGGACCGCCGACCCGCCGTGCCCGGGCTTCCACGGCACCCGCGCGAACTTGTCGACCGAGTCGCCCGTCCGCCCGCCGAACAGTGCCGCCAGCTCGTGCTGGTCACGGGTCAGCAGGTGAACGGCCAGACAGTCCGCGGCACAGGCCACTGGGTAGGTGTGGTTGGCCTTGGAGAGCCACACCACGAAACGCACCGGCCGGATGGAGCACTGCGAGGCGAAGCCGACCAGACACCCCGACCGCTCCGCATCCGTCGCGGCCGTGACCACGCACATGTCGGGGTTCAGCCGGCTCGTGAAGGCGTCGACGTCCGTCATGCTGCTTCCTCACTCCGCATCTCACTCCCCCTGTCCGCATCTCATTCCCCCTGTACACCGCCCGAGTCCCCCGTCCACTCTCCCCTCCACCGCGGCTCACGAGCGTAGGCGTCCCGCCGCAGAATCCGCCGAGTCGTTCCCGGACGGGCGAGTCCCGGCTTGGTCGTGGCAGCGTCCGAGCCGACCGGCCGCGCCGAACTCCTCAGGGACGACCTGATCCACTCACCGACGACCTGCGCGTACGCCCTGGTCGCTCGCCGACGACCGAGGCACCGCGGAAATCCCCTGGCGCCGAGGCCGGTGACGAGCCGAGACTCGTCGCATGGCTGACATGGGGTCGTTCCGGGAAGCGGTCACCGTCTGGGCCGCCGGTGGCCCCGGCGACCTCGCGCGCGAGCTGTCCGCACGGCTGCCCCTCCGGGCGGCGGTCCTGCTCGAAGGGCCGAGCGATGCCGCGGCGGTCGGCGCGCTGGCCACGCGTCACGGCCGGGATCTGGCCGCCGAAGGAGTGTGCGTCCTGCCGATGGGCGGGGCGATGAGCGTCGGCCGGTTCGCCGACCTCCTCGGACCACCCGGTCTCGGTCTTCGTCTCACGGGACTGTGCGACGAACGCGAGCGTCGCTACTACGCCCGCGCCCTGGAGCGGGTCGGCGCGGCACAGGACGGCTTCTTCGTCTGCGCCTCAGATCTCGAGGACGAGCTCATCCGGGCGCTGGGCGTGGCCCGGGTGGAGGAACTCGTCCGGGCAGAAGGCGACCTGCGCGCCCTGCAGACCTTCCTGCGCCAGCCCGCACAGCAGGGCCGCACCGCACAGCAACAGCTGCGGCGCTTCCTCGGTACCAAGAAGGGGCGCAAGATCCGCTACGGCCGCGTCCTCGTCGAGGCCCTCGACCCCGACCGCGTGCCCGCCCCGCTCGACTCCTTGCTCGCCGGCCTCTGAGCGCTCGTCGGCGCGCACCACGAACGCGATGCGGGTGTGCGTGTCGTCCAGCCGCACCGCAGGCTCCCCACCGAATCCGCGCGGACCCGTCTGCTTCGGTCCGGCCGCCCTGGGAACTGGATTCCCCTGGCACGAAGCGGCGATTGCGGGGACGGGAACGTTCATGGCTGGGAGGTCGGACGCGGCCTGGGCCGTGCCCACGAAAGTGCGGGGCGCGGGACAGGCCGTACAGCGCGCATGGGAGGGCCCCTGCAGGGAGCGGGATATGGTCGCGCAGGCGATGAAGGCCGCTTTCGCGGCCTGGGCGTCCTGGGCGGTGGTCGGCTGGTGGCTGCACGCGCCCATGGCGTTCGTGGCGCCCTGGGTGGCGATCCTGCTCGTCGAGTCGACGGTCTACCAGTCCGTCACCCATGCTCTGCAGCAGCTGGCGGCGATCGCCTCGGGAACGATCATGGCCACGGTCCTGGCGCTGCTGATGCACAACAGGATGGGCGCCATGGGTCTCGTTCTCCCCCTGGTCGTGCTCCTGGGTTCCTGGTGGCGTCTCGGCCGGCAGGGGATCTACACGGCCACCGGGGCGCTTTTCGTGCTCACCGACACGCACGTCGGACTGGTGGCGTCCGCAGCCCGGATCGCCGAGGCCGCCTTCGGAGCGGCGGTCGGCATCGGGGTCAACGCGCTCATCCGGCCGCCGGTCTATCTGCGGGATGCCCACGCGGCGCTCCATGAAGCCGCTCAGAAGACCTGGACACTCCTCGACGAGACGTCCGGGCACCTGTCCGACGGGCGGTGGGGCGTCCACGAGGCGAAGAGCTGGCACGAGCGGGCCCTGCACCTTCAGCACCTCGTGGGAGAGTGCCGGTCGGCCGTCGGCTGGAGCCGGGAGAGCCTCTGGGGAAACGTGCGGCGCCGCAGCCTCGCCGCAGCGCCGCCGGACAGGAACCAAGAAGACGCGATGGTCGTGCTGGACTACGCCGCCGCGCACACGACGGAACTCGCCCGCACCCTGCTCGAAGCAGCCAACGAGGACCGGCCGACGCACTGGTCCCGTCCGCCGCTGATCCACAGCTACGCCGGCTTTCTGGCCCGGGCGGCCCGGGTCGTGCGGCTGTACGGGGAGAGCGGCTTCGGCCGGGAGCACGACGCCGCACTGCAGCAGGCCGCCCGGGAACTGCGCGCCACCGCGGACGGTATGCGTCGGCAGACACCGGGCTCCGTGTCGGGCGTGCCCGAGGAGGCCTCGGCGTACGGCGCCCTTCTTCTACAGACCCAGCGACTGGCCGGACACCTTGATTCGTCCATCCGGCAGGACTCGACGCAGAGGTCCGTCTGAGGCCCTTCTGAGGCCCGTCCGAAGCCCGTCCGAGATCCCGCCCGCCCGCGGGAGCCCCTATCCGCCTGCCACCAGCGCGTCGCCCAAGGCCGTGCGCCGGTACAGCACGTAGTAACCCTGGCGCCGCGCATCGAGCAGCCCCGCCGCGCGCAAGGCCGTCAGATGGGACGACACCGTGGACGGGGCCAGGGTGTGCCGGGCGGCGAGTTGCGACGTGGAGGCGGGAGTCGTCAGGGTGGTGAGCAGCGCGGCGCGGTGGCCAACTCGGCGGCCTTCAACGCGGGTGTGGCCGCCGGTGCGCTCCTCGGCGAAGGCCTGCTGCCGCTCACCGGCGCGCGCGGCACCTTCCTGGCCGGCGGGATACTCACCGTGGGCGCCCTCGCCGTGCTGACCTGGCCCGAGGGCAAGCCGGCACGCGCGTTCGCAGAGCCGCCGTAGACGCATGGAGTGCGCGTCCCGGGCCTGGTTGCCGTGCACGCCGAGGCCCGGCAGGACGAACGGGGCGCGTGCGCGCATCCCTGTGGCGTGATTCGGGTCGCGATCGAGCGGGGCCGTACGGGCGCCCCGGTCCGGGGGTCTATCGTGTCCGCATGTCCGTCCCCGAGCTGATCCGTATCGTCTCCCGCGACTCGCCCATGGCGCTCGCCCAAGTGGAGCGTGTCCGCGCCGAGTTGGCGGTCCTGCATCCCGGTGTGCGCACCGAGGTCGTGCCGGTGAAGACGACCGGTGACAAGTGGATGGGCGCCCTGTCCATGGTGGAGGGCAAGGGGGCGTTCACCAAGGAGGTGGACGCCGCGCTGCTCGCGGGCGAGGCCGATCTCGCGGTGCACTGCCTCAAGGACGTGCCGGCCGACCGGCCGCTGCCGGCGGGCACGACGTTCGCCGCGTTCCTGAAGCGTGACGACATCCGTGACGCCCTGGTCCATCCGGGCGGCCTCACCCTGGACGAGCTCCCGGACGGGACCCGGATCGGTACCTTCTCGGTGCGCCGGGTCGCCCAGCTCGCCGCCACCCACCCGCACCTGGAGTGCGTGCCGTTCCGCGGGAACGCCAACCGGCGGCTGGCGAAGCTGGCGGCCGGCGAGGCGGACGCGCTGCTGCTCGCGGTGGCGGGCCTGGAACGCATCGGCCGCGAGGACGTGATCAGCGAGATCCTCTCCCCCGAGACGATGATGCCGTCCATCGGCGCGGGCATCCTCGCCCTGCAGTGCCGGGAGGGCGACACCGAAGTCATCGACGTGGTCAGCGGACTCGGTGATCCGGACACCCACCGGGAGGCCAGCGCCGAACGCATGTTGCTGCACGTCCTGCAGGGGCACTGCAACAGCCCGATCGCCGGGTACGCGCGCGTGGACCGCGGCGGCGAACTGTCCTTGCGTGCCTGCGTGTTCACCGCGGACGGCAAGACCCGGCTCAACGCCCACGAGTGGGCCGGCCGGCTCGACCCGGCGACTTTGGGCACGTCGGTCGCCGTGGCCCTGCTGCGTCAGGGCGCCCGCGAGATCATCGACGGCATCCCGCACTGAGGCGGGAGCGGACCGGGCGGGCGCGGCTCAGGCCGTGCCCTCTTCCGCCTGGTCCCTGAGGAAGTTGCTCACCTGGTGGGCCACGCTGTCCCGTGCCTGGCCCGTGTGGGCGCCGACGGCGTCCTCGTGCAATCCGATGCCGCCGGCCCACAGCCGGCGGTCGGCCCACTCCTCGTCGACCCGCAGCTGGATCTGCACGTCGACCTGGCCGAGGCCCGCCTCGGGGCCTGCCGCGAACAGCACGGCAGTGGCCCGGCGCAGCGGATAGACGTCGAAGCCCTCGATGAACTGCGAGTTGCGCCAGTCGATGAACGCGGCCTCACCGTCGGGGCCGATCCGCACGTCGATCTGGCCGTCCTCGAGATGGATGGTGGAGTGCCCGCTGCCACGGTTCTCGACGGTCACGCGGACACTGAAGTACGTGAGTCCCTCGGCCGCGTCGTCCCGCCCGCGCGGCGGCTCGGCGGCTTCCAGGCGGTGGACGCGGACACGCAGGCCGGCATGCTCGTCGTACTCCTGCCAGTCCCCGACCACGTTCGGCTCGTACACAGTCCACCTCTTCGACCTCAGAGAGCTGCTTCCTATCTGTGCGCTCAGTGCACTGTCAAATGAGCAGAATGCGCTGTGGCCAGCGAATTCACTCCCTTGATCAGTGATCAAGCGCTGCGCAGGAAGAACTGAAGGACGGGCGGGACGGACGTGCACACGTGCGTGCCGCACATCACGTTCCGGGACATGATCAGCGGGCCAGCCGGCCGAGGAGCGAGGACGCGGCGGTGATGCCGAGCGCGGCGGCCACGAACAGCACCCCGAAATCGAGGGCCAGGTGCGCGTGCGTACCGAGGAGAAGGCCGCGCAGGGCGTCCACCTGGTAGCTCAAGGGGTTGATCTTGCTGATGGCCTGGAGCCAGCCAGGCATGATCGAAACGGGGTAGAGGGCGTTGGAGCCGAAGAACAGCGGCATCGTGATGGCCTGTCCGATACCCATGAGGCGGTCGCGGCTGAGGACGATGCCGGCGATGGACATCGACAGGCAGGAGAAGAAGGCGGATCCGAGGATCACGATCCCTGCGACACCGAGCAGCTTCAGCGGGTTCCAGGTGAGGGCCACTCCGAGCAGCGCGGCGATGAGAACGACGACGACGGCCTGGATCAGGGACTTCACTCCGGCCGCGAACGCCTTGCCGGTGATCAGCGCCGACCGCGGAGTCGGCGTGACCAGCAGCTTGTTGAGGATGCCCGCGTCCCGCTCCCAGATGATCTGGATGCCGTAGAAGATGGCGATGAACATCGCGGACTGCGCGATGATGCCGGGCGCCAGATAGTCGACGTAGGGGATGCCGCCGGTGGGTATCGCCTTGATCCGGGTGAAGGTCTGACCGAAGATCAGCAGCCACAGGGCGGGCTGCACCGCGCGGGTGTACAGCTCGGTGCGGTCGTGTCGCAGCTTCTGCAGTTCGACGGCGCACATCGCCCCCACCCGGGCGGGCAGCACCCGCCAGCCCGCGCGGGGCTGGGGCGGCCGCAGAAGAAGGTCGATGCCGTCCGTGCGTGTGGGGTCAGCCGACGCGGTTCGCGGTGCGGCGGGTGCTTCGGACATCGCGGAAATCTCCTGCCTGGTCGTCGAGGCCGCTGCCCGCGACCTCGCGGAAGACGTCCTCCAGGGTGGGCAGCGGGTCCGTGGCCGCGGCGCCGCCGGCACGCCGGCGCTCACCGAGCCCCTCCCTGAGCTGGTCCGGGGTGCCGAGCGCCCGGATGCGGCCCCGGTGCATCAGGGCGACCCGGTCGCAGTACTGGTCGGCCTCGTCCATGTAGTGGGTGGTCACCAGCACGGTCATGCCGGTGGCGGCGCGTACGGCGTTGATGTGCTCCCACACGCCGGTGCGGGCGATCGGGTCGAGGCCGATGGTCGGCTCGTCGAGGATCAGCAGACGGGGAGCGCTGACGAGTGCCTGCGCGAGTTCGAGCCGGCGGACCATGCCACCGGAGTAGGTGCCGGCCAGCCGGTCGGCGGCGTCGGTGAGGTCCACGGCGCTCAGGGCCTGGCCGACGCGGTCGGCGCGTTCGCCGCGGGGGACGTCGAAGACGCGGGCGAACAGGGCGACGTTCTCGCGGCCGGTGAGGCCCGCGTCGGCGGACAGCTGCTGCGGCACGTACCCGAGCAGGCGACGTACGGCCATCCGGTCCTTGGCCGCGTCGTAGCCGAAGACACGGACCGTTCCGGCGGGCACCGGCAGCAGCGTGGTGATGCACCGGATCGCGGTCGTCTTCCCAGCGCCGTTCGGGCCGAGCAGTCCGAAGACCTCGCCCTCCCCCACGGACAGTTCGAGTCCGTCGACCGCGTTGGTCTCGCCGAAGGCGTAGGCGAGTCCGGTGCAGGTGACGGCCTCGGCCCGACCGGTGTCAGCGTCCTGCGTCATGACTTCTCGGCCTCCTCGTGCAGGTTGTCGGCCAGCTCACGCAGGGCCGGAACGGCCGCGCGCAGTGCCTCCCGGTCCGTCTCGTGGAGACGGGACAGCCCGCCTCGTACGAGTTCGGCGCGCCGTTTGCGCCACTCGTTGAGGCGGGCCACGGCCGCCGGAGTCGGCATCAGCCGGGCGGCGCGCCGGTCGCCGGGGTCGGTCTCGCGGACCAGATAGCCCTGCCGGGACAACTGGTTGACCAGCGTCGACACCGAGTTGCCGGCCAGGTGCAACTCCTTGGCGGCGTCGGAGATGCCGACGCCGGGCCGGGTCACGACCAGGCGCAGCAGTTCGATTTCTGCGCCACGCAGCTGCGGGGCGATCTGCGGGCGCAGACGGCGCCTGAGGAGCCGCTGGACACCGATGAGGGCGTCGATCAGCTCGTCCGGGAAGGTTTCCGGTTCCACACTCAGCAGGTTATCTCTGTAGCAGAGGTAATGAACCCAAAGGACGGTCAAGCGCCTGACGAAGGCCGCGTGGGCGCCCCATTCATCCTGTTTGTTTTAAAGTTTCCGATCTGGGCATTCGCACTACGTGCTTCGGACTGGAGGCACGTCCGTGGGAGTCATCCGGCTCCGGACGTCCTCCGCCGTTCCGGGCCTGTGTCTCCCATGGTGTCTGTCCGTCCCCTCAGCACCGCCGCAGGGAGGTGCGCACCATGCGTGTCACCAGCGACAGAGCGAAACCCCACCCGCACGACGACGCCCCCGACACCGCCGAAGCCTTCCAAAGACTCGCCCGAATGCCCGACGGCCCTGAGCGCCGGCGGCTCCGGGACGACCTGGTCCGTGCCTGGCTGCCCATGGCCGAGCGGATCGCCGTCCGCTTCAAGGGGCGCGGCGAGGCCCTGGAGGACCTCTATCAGGTCGCGGCACTCGGACTGGTCAAGGCCGTCGACCACTACGACCCCGCACGCGGCCACGCCTTCGAGGCGTACGCGGTGCCGACCATCACCGGCGAGATCAAGCGGCACTTCCGCGACCACATGTGGACGTTGCATGTGCCGCGCCGGGTCCAGGACCTGCGCAACAGGGTCCGGCAGTCCGCGAAGGAGCTGTCCCAGACGATCCCCGGGCGTGCACCCACCGTGAGCGAGATCGCCAGGCACGCGCAGCTGAGCGAGGCCGAGGTGCGGGCGGGGATGGAGGCCCTGGAGTGCTTCACCGCGCTGTCGCTGGACGCCGAGATGCCCGGCACCGACGGATTCGCCCTTGCGGACGCGCTCGGCAGCACCGATCCGGCGTATGACGTCGTGGTCGACCGCGTGGCGGTGGGGCCCTGCCTCCTGGCACTCCCGGAGCGCGAGCGCACCATCCTCTATCTCAGGTTCTTCAGGGGCATGACGCAAAACCGCATCGCGCAACAGCTCGGCATCTCGCAGATGCATGTGTCACGCCTGCTCAGCAGCTGTTTCGCCCAGCTGCGCGAGGAACTCCTCGCGGAGGCCGGCTGAGCCGTGGGCGTCCGGCCCCGCACGGCCCGTCGCCTCACCGCTCCGGCGGGGCCCCGGGGATCTGCGTGGGGCCGTAGCGGTCCAGCGCGTCTTCCAGCTCGGCGCCGATGTCCGGGGGCATCTCGCCGTTGCGACCCCAGATGAGAATGAGTTCCGCGACATTCCGGAGCTTGATGTTGGTGTGCTGGGACACGTCCTTCAGCACCGCCCAGCCCTCGTCCGGCGTCACCCGGCCCAGGGCGACGATCATCCCGATGGCCTGGTCCACGACGGCGTGCGAGGCGACCGCATCCTTCAGCTGGTCGACCTCTTCCTGCAGTTCGAAGATGCGGGCTGTCTCGTCCGCCGGTTCGCGCGGTGCCTGTGCCACTCGTCCATAGTGGCACCCGCTCGGTCCCCTGCCACCGGATGGCGGACGGCCGGGGCAGCCGTTTCGGCCCCACCCCGGGGGTACTCGGCAGGCGCCCGGAGTGGTTCCGGTTGGACACTGGTACAAAACCGGTGCCGCCGGTGGAAGAGACCAGGACCCGACTGCCATGAACAACGACATCTCAGGCCTGCGCGGTACGACGAAGGCCGTGTCCTCGGACTCCGTGTTCGGGGCACCCTGCTGGGTGAGTCTGACCAGCCGTGACCGCGACGCCACCGAGGACTTCTACCGGGCCGTGCTGGGCTGGGAGTGGCGCTCCGCCAAGCTGGGTGACCGCTTCCGCATGGCGCTGGTGAACGGGACGCCCGTGGCCGGGCTCGCCGCCGTCGCCGACATGTGGCAGATGGCGGTGGCCTGGACGGTGTACTTCGCCGTGCCCAGTGCGGACGAGGCCGTGGCGCGCGCACAGGAGCGGGGCGGTACGGCCGCCGTAGGGCCGATCTCCTTCCCGCCCGGGCGGGCGGCGCTGCTGGCCGACCGTGACGGAGCGACGTTCGGGGTCTGGGAGGGAGCGCTCGTCGGCGACTGGGAGAAGTGGCGGCACTCGGCCCCCACCTTCATCAGGCTGCACACGCGCGACGCCTTCGACGCCGCGATCTTCTACGGCGAGGTCCTGGACTGGGCGTCCGGGCGGCCCGGCTGCTGCGAGGTCCAGTACGAGGGCGGCGAGGTGGTGCTGCGCAGCCAGGGCGACATCGTGGCGCGCATCGAGTCCGGCGCCCTCGGGGCGGCCCCCGATCCCACCATTCGGCCGCACTGGCAGGTCCATTTCGGGGTCGAGGACGTGGCGGCCTGTGTACGGGCCGCCGAGCTGCACGGCGGCAGCGTCCTGTCGAAGGGCAGCGACGAGGCGGTGCTGCGCGACGCGGACGGCGCACAGTTCACCGTGACGTCGCGCCGCGAGCGCTGACGCTCAGTCCGCGGTACGGGCGGGGCGGGTGAGCAGGACCAGGCTGCGTGCCTCGACGCTCATGGCGGTTCCCGCCTTGTGCTCCGTCTCGTCGGGGGCGTCCCCCAGGACGGCGGTGTCCAGGAGCGCCGTCCAGCGTTCGCCGTACGTGACGTCCGGCAGCCGGAACTCGACCGGCTCCCAGTAGCTGTTGAGCAGGAGCAGGAACGAGTCGTCCACCACGGGACGGCCGCACGCGTCGGGTTCCGCTATGGCGTCGCCGTTGAGGAAGACGCCGACGGAGTGCGCGTCGGGGCGCTGCCAGTCCTCCTCCGTCATCTCCCGGGCGTCCGGCGCCAGCCACACCAGGTCGGGCAGCGGCTGGCCCGCGTGCGTCGGGGTGTCGCCGCGGAAGAACCGGCGGCGGCGCAGGACGGGGTGGGCGGCGCGCAGTCCGATGACATGGCGGGCGAATTCGCAGAGCTCCCGCTGTTCCGCGGTCAGCTCCCAGCTGATCCAGGAGACCTCGTTGTCCTGGCAGTAGGCGTTGTTGTTGCCGCCCTGGGTGCGGCCCAGTTCGTCGCCGTGGCTCAGCATCGGGATGCCCTGCGAGAGCAGCAGGGTGGCCAGGAAGTTGCGCTGCTGGCGGCCGCGCAGCTCCCGTACGCCCGGGTCGTCGGTCTCGCCCTCGACGCCGCAGTTCCAGGACCGGTTGTCGCTCTCGCCGTCCCGGTTGCCCTCTCCGTTGGCCTCGTTGTGCTTGTCGTTGTACGAGACCAGGTCGCGCAGGGTGAAGCCGTCGTGCGCGGTCACGAAGTTGACGCTGGCGCGGGGACGGCGCCGGCTGTGCTGGTAGAGGTCGGAGGAGCCGGTCAGCCGGGAGGCGAACTCGCCCAGCGTGTGCGGCTCGGTGCGCCAGAAGTCCCGCACGGTGTCCCGGTACTTGCCGTTCCACTCCGACCACAGCGGCGGGAAGTTGCCCACCTGGTAGCCGCCCTCCCCCACGTCCCACGGCTCCGCGATCAGCTTGACCCTGCTGATCACCGGGTCCTGCTGGATCAGGTCGAAGAACGCCGACAGCCGGTCCACCTCGTGGAACTGCCGGGCCAGCGTGGCCGCGAGGTCGAAACGGAAGCCGTCGACGTGCATCTCGGTGACCCAGTACCGCAGCGAGTCCATGATCAGCTGCAGTACGTAGGGGTGCCGCATCAGCAGGCTGTTGCCGGTGCCGGTGGTGTCGTAGTAGTGCCGCCAGTCGCCGTCCACCAGGCGGTAGTACGAGGCGTTGTCGATACCGCGGAAGGAGAGTGTGGGGCCCTTCTCGTTGCCCTCGGCGGTGTGGTTGTAGACGACGTCGAGGATCACTTCGAGGCCGGCCGCGTGCAGCGCCTTCACCATCGACTTGAACTCGGTGACCTGCTGTCCGCGGGTGCCGTGGGCGGCGTAGGCGTTGTGCGGGGCGAAGAAGCCGATCGTGTTGTAGCCCCAGTAGTTGGACAGACCACGACTCTGCAGCACACCGTCCTGCACGTACTGGTGCACCGGCATCAGTTCGACCGCGGTCACGCCCAGGTTCTTCAGGTGCTCGACGACCGCGGGGTGCGCGAGTCCGGCGTAGGTGCCGCGGAGTTCGGGCGGGACGTCGGGGTGGTTGCGGGTCAGGCCGCGTACGTGGGCCTCGTAGATGACACTGTCGGCGTACGGCTGCCGGGGCGGGCTGTCGTCGCCCCAGTCGAAGGCGGGATCCGTGACCACGCCGAGCATGGTGTGTCCGGCGCTGTCGGACCGGGAGCGGCCGCTCGGCGAACGCTCGAACAGGGAGGCGTGGTTGTCCACCTGTCCGTCCACCGCCCGGGTGTACGGGTCGAGGAGCAGCTTCGCGGGATTGCAGCGGTGGCCCAGGTCCGGGTGCCATGGCCCGTGCACCCGGTAGCCGTAGCGCTGCCCCGGTCCGACATCCGGCAGGTGACAGTGCCAGACGAAGCCGTCGACCTCGGTCACCGGGACACATCGCTCATCGCCCTGGTCGTCGACGAGGACGAGCTCGACGTGTTCGGCGACCTCGCTGAAGAGGGCGAAGTTGGTGCCCTTGCCGTCGAAGGCGGCACCCAACGGGTAGGGGTGCCCGCTCCAGACGGGCACCCCTGCCTTTGACCTGCGGCGGCGCTTCGCGGTCACCGGGCGTCCTCCAGGAGGCCGTCCTTCTCGCGCACCTGACCGGCCAGCAGCGCGGCCCGCGCCTCGCGGGGCACCTTGAGGACCTCGCGCAGGCTCGGCGCGGGGGCCAGGGGCACCAGGGGCACTCGCTCGCCGGCGCGGGCCCGCTGCGAGAACCAGATGACCTTGCTGCCGTTGTCGGTGGCACAACAGCCCCAGCCGTCGCTCATGGCGGCGATCCGCTGCAGACAGGCGCGCAGATCCAGGTCCGGGCGCAGCTCGCTGTCGTTCTCCGCCACTGCGGTGATCAGGTGCTGTCCGTTCCACCACATCTCGATCGACGTGTTCTTGTCCGTCGCGTGCTCGTCGATGGCCTTCAGCAGCAGCTCGGCGCCGTTGCAGACGGGCTCGACCAGTGTCTCGAGATCCCAGAGCCGGAGGTGTGCGGCCAGGATGCGCCGAACCTGCCCGACCCGTTCCGGACTGACTTCCACATCGAGGTGGTAGTAGCAGGGCACTGCGGTCTTCATCGTCGTTGGCTCCTCACCGGCGAAGCTCCCGCTTTCCTCGCCCCTGCGGGACGAGCCCCGTACGCAAAGCGTGAGGGTTGATCGCTCCTGAGTCACCTCAAGAGTGGGAGCGCTACGCCATTCGTGCAACACGAGCGCACTCGGGGTGACCGGCACCCCAAATAGTTGAAGACCCAACAAGACGTTGGGTCACTGTACGTGCACCATGTGTGAAGACCTCGATGCCCGTAACGGATCCGTGCGTGCCCACGCGCGGCCGCCGCCCGACGGTCGGGAGACGTGCGATCGAGCCCCCGGAAAGTGAAGGGCGTCATGCTGCTACCGGCCAAAGCCGAGGTGGCCCGGCAACTGCGGCGGTATCGGGCCTGGGAACGCGTCATGCTCGCGTCCCCCGCCGATCGCGCGGTGCGAGCCACTTTCGAGGACTCGGGCTACACCTTGTGCGTACTGATGGGCAAGCGCTGTGCCCGCGAGGCCGCGGACGCCGCCGAGCGCTATCTCCGGTCCACCCTCGGCGCCTACCTCCTGGAGACCGAAGAGCGGCCCCGCACGGCTGCCTACCTCCGGGAGTCCGAAGAGCTGCCCCGGACGGGTCCCGCGGACCGGCACGGTCCGCCGAAGACGCACCAGCACTTCGCCGCGGAGAGGTAACCCCTCCGCGGCACAGCTCGTATCCCCCGACCGGGCAGAGGCCCGGTCTCCAGCACGACGGAGGTGAGACCCATGAGTTCGACTCCGGCCATCGGCCGCATCCCGGTGCGGGACGTCCGCCCGGCGGTGGACTGCGGAAGGCACCCGGCCAAGGCGGTAGCGGGAGAGACGTTCGAGGTCAGCGCGACCGTGTTCCGTGAGGGGCACGACGCGGTCGCCGCCAACGTCGTACTGACCGATCCGGAGGGCCAGCACGGCCCATGGACGCCGATGCGGGAACTCTCCCCCGGCTCCGACCGCTGGGGCGCCGAGGTCACGCCCACCTCCGTGGGCCAGTGGACGTACCGGGTGGAGGCCTGGAGCGACCCGGTGTCCACCTGGCGGCGGACCGCCCGCATCAAGGTCCCGGCGGGCATCGACACCGGCCTGGTCCTGGAGGAGGGCGGCGACCTCCATGAGCGGCTGGCCGCCGGGGTCCCCGAGGGCCCATGGCGTGCGGCGGTGCTGGCAGCGGCGGCGACCCTGCGCGACGACTCGTTGCCGGTCGCCACCCGGTTGGCGGCGGCGTTGACGCCGGAGGTGGACGCGGTGCTGGCCCGGCATCCGCTGCGCGAGTTCGTCACCGCCTCGCAGACCCTGCCGCTGCTGGTGGAACGCGAGCGCGCCCTGTACGGCGCCTGGTACGAGTTCTTCCCCCGCTCCGAGGGCACCCCCCAGACACCGCACGGCACCTTCCGCACCGCCGCCCGCCGGCTGCCGGCCATCGCCGCGATGGGCTTCGACGTGCTCTACCTGCCCCCCGTCCACCCCATCGGCACCACCTTCCGCAAGGGCCGCAACAACACCCTGTCCGCCGGCCCCGACGACGTCGGCGTGCCCTGGGCCATCGGCTCCCCCGAGGGCGGCCACGACAGCGTCCACCCCCAGCTGGGCACCCTCGACGACTTCGCCTGGTTCGTGCGCCAGGCCGCCGGACACGGCCTGGAGATCGCCCTCGACTTCGCCCTGCAGTGCTCCCCGGACCACCCCTGGGTGGCCAAACACCCCGAGTGGTTCCACCACCGCCCCGACGGCACCATCGCCTACGCCGAGAACCCGCCCAAGAAGTACCAGGACATCTACCCGATCGCCTTCGACGCCGACCTCGACGGGCTGATCACCGAAACCCTGCGCATCCTGCGGCTGTGGATGGACCTCGGCGTGCGGATCTTCCGGGTCGACAACCCCCACACCAAACCGGTCGTCTTCTGGCAGCGGGTGATCGCGCAGATCAACGCCACCGACCCCGACGTGATCTTCCTGGCCGAGGCGTTCACCCGCCCCGCCATGATGCGCACCCTGGCCCAGACCGGCTTCCAGCAGTCCTACACCTACTACACCTGGCGCACCGGCAAGCAGGAACTGACCGACTACCTGACCGAGCTGTCCGGCGAGACGGCCGCCTACATGCGGCCCAACTTCTTCGTCAACACCCCCGACATCCTGCACGAGTTCCTGCAGCACGGCGGCCGGCCCGCCTTCGAACTGCGCGCCGTGCTGGCCGCCACCCTCTCCCCCACCTGGGGCATCTACTCCGGCTACGAACTGTGCGAGAACACCCCCCTGCGCGAGGGCAGCGAGGAATACCTCGACTCCGAGAAGTACCAGCTCAAACCCCGCGACTGGGAGACGGCCGAACGCGAGGGCCGCACCATCACCCCCCTGATCACCAAACTCAACACCGTCCGGCGGCGGCATCCGGCTCTCCAGCGGCTGCGGAACCTGCGCTTCCACCCCACCGACAACGACATGGTCATCGCGTACAGCAAGACCACGGGCGCGGACACCGTCCTGGTGGTCGCCAACCTCGACCCTCACCACACCCAGGAGGCCACGGTCTCGTTGGACATGCCGCAACTCGGCCTGGAGTGGCACGCATTCATGTCCGCGCACGACGAACTGACGGGTGAGACCTATCACTGGGGCAGAACCAACTATGTGCGCCTGGATCCCGGGCGGGCCCCGGCACATGTGCTCCACGTCCAGCCGTCGTCCGCGTAGCCACTGATCGGAGAGTCACAGCGACATGTCTGTCAACCAGCCCGTCCCGGACACCTTCGAGGACACCCCCGCCAGGGACCGGGACCCGGAGTGGTTCAAGCGTGCGGTCTTCTACGAGGTCCTGGTCCGTTCCTTCCAGGACAGCAACGGCGACGGCGTCGGCGACCTCAAGGGCATCACCGCCAAGCTCGACTACCTGCAGTGGCTGGGCGTCGACTGCCTGTGGCTGCCTCCCTTCTTCAAGTCGCCCCTCAGGGACGGCGGTTACGACGTCTCGGACTACACGGCCGTCCTGCCGGAGTTCGGCGACCTCGCCGACTTCGTGGAGTTCGTCGACGCCGCCCACCAGCGCGGCATGCGCGTCATCATCGACTTCGTCATGAACCACACCAGCGACCAGCACCCGTGGTTCCAGGAGTCGAGGAAGGACCCCGACGGGCCCTACGGCGACTACTACATGTGGGCCGACGACGACAGGCAGTACGCCGACGCGCGGATCATCTTCGTCGACACCGAGGCCTCCAACTGGACCTTCGACCCGGTCCGGGGCCAGTACTTCTTCCATCGGTTCTTCTCCCACCAGCCCGATCTCAACTACGAGAACCCGGCGGTGCAGGAGGAGATCCTGGCCGCCCTGCGCTTCTGGCTGGACCTGGGCATCGACGGCTTCCGCCTGGACGCCGTGCCCTATCTGTACGCGTCCGAGGGCACCAACTGCGAGAACCTGCCCGCCACCCACGCGTTCCTCAGGCGCGTCCGCCGCGACATCGACACCCACTATCCGGACACGGTGCTGCTGGCGGAGGCCAACCAGTGGCCGGAGGACGTCGTCGACTACTTCGGCGACTACCAGTCCGGCGGCGACGAGTGCCATATGGCGTTCCACTTCCCGGTCATGCCGCGCATCTTCATGGCCGTACGACGCGAATCCCGCTACCCCGTCTCGGAGATCCTCGCCAAGACCCCGGCTATTCCCTCGGGCTGCCAGTGGGGCATCTTCCTGCGCAACCACGACGAGCTGACCCTCGAAATGGTCACCGACGACGAACGCGACTACATGTGGGCCGAATACGCGAAGGACCCGCGTATGCGCGCCAACATCGGCATCCGCAGGCGGCTCGCCCCGCTCCTGGACAATGACGAGAACCAGATCGAGCTGTTCACCGCCCTGCTGCTGTCCCTGCCCGGCTCGCCGATCCTCTACTACGGCGACGAGATCGGCATGGGCGACAACATCTGGCTCGGCGACCGCGACGCCGTACGCACCCCGATGCAGTGGACACCGGACCGCAACGCGGGTTTCTCGTCCTGTGATCCGGGCCGGCTGTCCCTGCCGCCCATCATGGACCCCGTCTACGGCTACCAGGTCACCAACGTCGAGGCCTCGATGGCCAATCCGTCCTCGCTGCTGCACTGGACCCGCCGGATGATCGAGATCCGCAAGCAGAACCCGGCCTTCGGCCTCGGCTCGTTCACGGAACTCCAGTCCTCCAACCCGGCGGTCCTGGCCTTCCTGCGCGAGTACGGGGACGACCTGGTGCTGTGCGTCAACAACTTCTCCCGGTTCGCGCAGCCCACCGAGCTCGACCTGCGCGCCTACGACGGGCGCCACCCCGTGGAGCTCATCGGCGGGGTGCGCTTCCCGGCCATCGGTGAGCTGCCGTACCTGCTGACACTGGCGGGCCACGGCTTCTACTGGTTCCGGCTCACCCGAGTCGCATCCCGCATCGGCCGACGGCCCTGAGCGTGAGGCGAGGAAAGGACGCGTCACCATGCAGAAGACCGCATCGCTCCGTCCCAGACGCAGCGTAGCCACCGGTCCCATGGCCTCGCTCGCCGGGCTGCTGCGCGAGTGGCTGCCCCAGCAGCGCTGGTTCGCGGGCAAGGACCGGCCCGTCACGGAGCTCGGCCTGCTGTCCGTGACCGAGCTGTTCCCGGGCTGTCTGCATCTGCTGGTGCACGCCGGTCCCACCGGGGTTCCCGCGCCCGGCGGTGCCGCGCCGGCCGGTGACTGCTACCAGTTGCTGCTCGGCGTGCGCAAACACCTGACGCCGAGGCTGGGCCGGGCCCTGATCGGCAGGGCGGAGGCGGGACCGCTGGCCGGTCTCATGGTGTACGACGCGCTGCAGGATCCGCGTTCGGCGCAGTTGCTCCTGGAGCGGCTGCGGCGCCCCGGTACCGCGGGCCCGCTGCGCTTCGAGGGCGACCCGTCCGTGCAGGTGCCCGCCGGGCTCGTGCCGCGGGTGCTGGAGGCCGAGCAGTCCAACTCCTCGCTGGTGTACGGCGACGCGTTCATCCTCAAGGTCTTCCGGCGCATCCAGCCCGGCGTCAACCCGGACCTGGAGGTGCCGGTAGCGCTCGCCGAGCAGGGCTGCGGGCGGGTGCCGGCGCCCGTGGCGTGGTTCCGTACGACGCATCCGCAGGAGGCGACGCTCGGCGTGCTGCAGCCGTTCCTGCCCGACGCCTCCGACGGCTGGGCGCTGGCCCTGCAGGCGCTCGCGGCCGGCGACGACTTCACCGTGCAGGCCCGCGAGCTGGGCCGGGCCACCGCGGACGTGCATCTCGCCCTGGCCGCGGCCTTCCCCGCCGGGGCCCACGACGAGAGCGCGAGCACGGCGGCGGCGATGGCCGAGCGCCTGGACTCCGCGGCGCGCTGCGTGCCCGCGCTGCGCCCCCACGTACCGGGGCTGCGGACCGCCTTCGGCGCGCTGGTCACCTGCGATCCCGGGCCGCCGGCCCAGCGCATCCACGGCGACCTGCACCTGGGCCAGGTGCTGCGGGCCGGCCGGGACTGGTTCGTCATCGACTTCGAGGGTGAGCCGTCCCGCACGCTCGCCGAGCGCCGCAGCGCCCAGTCCCCGGTGCGCGACATCGCGGGCATGCTGCGCTCCTTCGACTACGCCGCCCGCCAGCGCCGCCCCTGGCGCCCGGAGTGGGCCCGCCGCTGTCGCGAGGCCTACTGCGCGGGCTACGCCGAGCGGGCCGGCTGGGACCCGCGCAAGAAGCACGGCCTGCTGCGTGCCTATGAGACCGACCGAGCCGTGTACGAGGTCCTGTACGAAGCCCGGCACCGACCGGGCTGGCTCCCCGTACCCATGGCGGCGATCGAACGTCTCGCCGTAAGAGGAGGCTGAAGACGTGGCCCTGCGTGACACCTCGCTCCCGGAGCCGTCCGGTCCGCTCATCGCCAGGAGCACCGTCGCTCCTGCCCTGGACCCCGGCGAACGCGACCGCCTGCTCACCGGCCGGCACCACGATCCGCACGCGCTGCTGGGCGCCCACCCGGTCGCGGGCGGCATCGCCTTCCGCGCCCTGCGCCCGTACGCCCGCACGGTCAGTGTCGTCGTCGACGGGGAGCGGCGCCCGCTGACCTCGGAGGGCGACGGCCTGTTCTCCAGCGTGCTGCCCCTCGACACGATCCCCGAGTACACGCTGGTGGTCGGGTACGCCGACGGTGAGCACGAGACGGCGGACCCGTACCGCTTCCTGCCCGCGCTCGGCGAGCTCGACCTGCATCTCATCCGCGAGGGCCGGCACGAGCAGCTGTGGAAGGTGCTCGGCGCCGAGCCGATGACCCACGACGGGGTGGCGGGCACCCGGTTCACCGTGTGGGCGCCGAACGCCCAAGGGGTCAGGGTCGCCGGGGAGTTCACCTGCTGGGACGGGACGGCGCTGCCGATGCGGTCGCTGGGCGCGGCCGGGGTGTGGGAGCTGTTCGTGCCCGGTATCGGTGAGGGCGCCCGCTACAAGTTCGAGATCACCTCCCGTTACGGGGGCCGTTTCCTCAAGGCCGACCCGATGGCCCGCCGCACGGAGGTACCGCCCGCGACGGCGTCCGTGGTGACGGCCGCGCACTACGAGTGGGGCGACGCGGAGTGGATGGCACACCGTGGGGACATCCCGGTGCACGAGGCGCCCCTCTCGGTGTACGAGATCCATCTGCCGTCCTGGCGACCAGGGCTGACGTATCGTCAACTTGCTGAGCAGCTACCGGCGTACGTGAAGGATCTCGGTTTCACCCACGTCGAGCTGATGCCGGTCGCCGAGCACCCCTTCGGGCCCTCCTGGGGCTACCAGGTCACCTCCTACTACGCGCCGACCGCACGGCTCGGCAGCCCCGACGACCTCCGGCACCTGATCGACGCCCTGCATCAGGCGGGCATCGGCGTGATCATGGACTGGGTGCCCGCCCACTTCCCCAAGGACGACTGGGCGTTGGCGCGGTTCGACGGGGATCCGCTGTACGAGCCGGGGGACTCGCGGCGGGCCGAGCACCCGGACTGGGGGACCTACGAGTTCGACTTCGGACGCGTGGAGGTGCGCAACTTCCTTGTGGCGAACGCCGTTTACTGGTGCGAGGAGTTCCACATCGACGGCCTGCGGGTGGATGCCGTGGCCTCCATGCTCTACCTGGACTACTCACGCGACTCGGGCCAGTGGACGCCCAACGTGCACGGCGGGCGCGAGGACCTGGACGCGGTGGCGTTTTTGCAGGAGATGAACGCGACCGTGTACCGGCGGGCACCCGGTGTGGTGACCATCGCCGAGGAGTCGACGGCCTGGGACGGCGTGACGCGCCCCACCGAGAGCGGTGGTCTGGGCTTCGGGCTGAAGTGGAACATGGGCTGGATGCACGACTCGCTCGGCTACATGGAGCACGAGCCGGTGCACCGCAAGTACCACCACAACGAGATGACGTTCTCGATGGTGTACGCCTACAGCGAGAACTACGTCCTGCCCATCTCGCACGACGAAGTGGTCCACGGCAAGCAGTCACTGGTGTCGAAGATGCCGGGCGACTGGTGGCAGCAGCGCGCCAACCACCGCGCGTACCTGGGCTTCATGTGGGCCCACCCCGGCAAGCAACTCCTGTTCATGGGACAGGAGTTCGCCCAGGGATCGGAATGGTCACAGGCACACGGCCCGGACTGGTGGCTGGTCTCTTCCGGCTACGGCGCCGAGCCTGATCACCGCGGTGTCAGGGACCTGGTCCGCGACCTCAACTCCCTCTACCGGGGCACACCGGCGCTGTGGCAGCAGGACACCCGGCCGTCCGGTTTCCAGTGGGTGATGGGGGACGCCGCCGAGGACAACGTCTTCGCGTTCCTGAGGTTCGCCGCCGACGGCACCCCGCTGCTGGCGGTCTCCAACCTCTCCCCCGTCGTCCGCCACGACTATCGCCTGTGGGCGCCCGACTCCGTTCCCGCCTGGCGGGAGGCCCTCAACACCGACGCCGCGCGCTACGGCGGAGGCGACGTGACCAACCCGGACGATCTCAAGGTGGAGGAGGGCGGGATCACCCTCACGCTGCCGCCGCTCGCCACCGTGTGGCTGGCCCCGTTGGAGTGACGATCAGCGGGTACTCGGTGGCATCGTAACCATGGCGATGTCACAGAGAGGGCGGCCTCAGGTGCGGACCGTCGGAGTGGAGGAGGAACTCCTCCTCGTGGACTCGGAGACCGGTGAACCGAAGGCGCTGTCCGCCGCGGTACTGGCCCGGGCGGAGCAGGACGACACCGACGAGGGGGTGTTCGAGAAGGAGCTCTACGGCCAGATGCTGGAGTTCGCCACGCATCCCCAGGCCGAGATGGCGGACCTGAGCGCGGAGATCGTCCGTTGCCGCAAGGAGGCGGCGCGGCACGCCGGGGAGATCGGGTGCACGGTGGCCGCCCTCGCCAGTTCGCCGCTGCCGGTGAGCCCGACGGTCGGGAAGGGCAGCCGCTACCAGTGGATGGTGGAGCAGTACGGTCTCGCCGCCCAGGAACAGCTGGTGTGCGGCTGCCACGTCCACGTGGCCGTCGACTCCGACGAGGAGGGCGTCGCGGTCCTCGACCGCATCCGGCCCTGGCTTTCGGTGATCGCGGCGCTCAGTGTCAACTCCCCTTTCTGGCAGGGCAAGGACAGCCGCTACGACAGCTACCGCAGCCGCGTGTGGCAGCGTTGGCCCTCGGCCGGGCCGACCGAGCTGTTCGGGTCGGCCGAGCGCTACCACCGGCGCGTGGCGGACATGGTCGCGAGCGGGGTGATCCTCGACGAGGGGATGATCTACTTCGACGCGCGCCTGTCCCGGACGTATCCGACGGTGGAGGTCCGCGTCGCGGACGTGTGCCTGCACGCCGACACGGCCGTCCTCGTCGCTCTGCTGACCCGGGGCCTGGTGGAGACGGCCGCGCGCGAGTGGCGGGCGGGCCACGAGCCGGCCGACCACAGCGTCAGCCTGCTCCGGTTGGCCGCCTGGCAGGCCGCGCGCTCCGGTCTCGCCGAGGAGCTGCTGCACCCCGCGACCATGCGCCGGCTGCCCGCCGAGACCGTGGTGCGGGCGCTGCTGGAACACGTCGGCGAGGCGCTCGCCGACAGCGGTGACCTGGAGCGCGCCGAGGCGACCTGTGCCCGGCTGCTGAACGGCGGTACGGGCGCGCGGATTCAGCGCGATCTGTTCGCACGGACCGACAGTCTGCGGGACGTTGTCACGACGTGCGTGCGACATACACAGGAGTAGTCATCACGGAACCGCAACTTCCCAGGTTCCGGTCACCATCCGCCCTGAGCTGGGCTAGATTCGAGCACCGTCGACAACGGAACTCGTCGGCATGGTCACCCTCCGTACAGCTCAGGAGCAGCGCATGCGCGACTTCGCCCTCGCTCCCCCCACCGTCTCCGCCCTGACCGGCGGGCTGGCCGACAGCATCTTCGACACGGCAGCCCTGAACCCCACTCTCCCGTTGCTCGCGCGCCGGCGCGCCCCCTCCTCCGCCGCCTGGGAGGAGGTCACCGCCGTGGAAGTGCGCGACGAGGTCGTGGAGCTGGCGAAGGGACTGATCGCGTCCGGCGTTTCACCGGGCACCCGCGTGGCGATCATGGCGCGTACCCGTTACGAGTGGACGGTGCTCTCCTACGCCCTGTGGGCGGTGGGCGCCGAGGTAGTCCCGATCTATCCGACGTCCTCGCGCGACCAGGTGGAGTGGATCCTGAGGGACGCCGGCTGCGTGGCGGTGCTGGTGGAGGACGAGCAGGCGGTGATGACGGTCGGCTCCGTGTGCGGGGCGTTGCCGCTGCTGCGCCACGTCTGGCAGTTGGACGCGGGGGCGCTGGACGATGTGGTGGCGCGGGGCAGGTTCATCCCGATCGCCACGGTCGACTCGCTGCGCCGTATCGTGCTGCCGGACTCCACCGCCGCCATCACCTACACCTCCGGCACGACCGGTCATCCCCTGGGCTGCGCGCTGAGCCACCGCAACCTGGCGCACCCCGCCCACACGCTGCTCGCGGGCTGGGGACACACGGTGGTGCCGCCCGGCGGGCAACAGGCGTCGGTCCTTGCCTTCCTGCCGTTCTCTCATGTGTACGGCCTCATGGTGCAGAGCCTGTGCATCCGCGGCGGGATGATGATGGGCCACGAGCCGGACCTGAGCGAGGAGGCGCTGTCGGCAGCGCTGCGTTCCTTCCGTCCCACCTATGTCTGCGCCGTCCCCTCCCTCTTCGAGCGGATCTACAAGAACTTTCTGCGCGCCGCCCAGGAGGCGGGCCGCGGTGCCCTGTTCGAACGGGCCGCGGACACGGCGCGGGATTTCGCCGCGGCCCTCGAACGGCACCGACTGGGCGGCGGTTCGGGTCCCGGCTTCGATCTCCGCCTGCAGCACGCCCTGTTCGAGCGCACGGTGTACCGCAAGCTGCGCGCCGCGCTCGGCGGCCGGGTGTGCCGGGCGTCGTCCGGCGGCTCGACCCTCAGCCGCGAACTGTCCCTCTTCTTCGAGGGGATCGGCATCTACGTCAACGACGGGTACGGACTCACCGAGGTCGGCGGCGGTGTCACCGCACAGCCGCTGGGCCGGGAGATGTCGGGGACGGTCGGGCAGGCCCTGCCGGGCACGGACATCAGGGTGGCCGACGACGGCGAGATCCTGGTGCGCGGGCCGTCGGTGTTCCAGGGCTACATCAACAACGACGAGGCGACGCGGGCCGCGCTGCGCGGCGGCTGGCTGGCCACCGGGGACCTGGGGCGGCTGGACCCCGAGGGCTATCTGACGATCACCGGCCGCAAGAAGGACATCATCGTCACCAGCGGCGGCAAGAGCGTCGCCCCGGCCGCACTGGAACAGCGCCTGAGAATGCACCCGCTGATCCATCAGGCGGTCGTCGTGGGCGACAACCGGCCCTGTGTGGGGGCCCTGATCACCCTCGACCCGCAGTTTCTGGCGTACTGGCGCGGTTCGCTGGCGCTGCAGAGCGACTCGCCGAGCCGGGAGGCCCGCGAGGACAACGCGCTGCGGGAGGAGATCGGACGGGCTGTTGCCGCCGCCAACAGCGCGGTGTCGCGCTCGGAGTCGATCCGGGTCTTCCGCGTCCTGGCGGAGCAGTTCGACATGTCCAACGGGCTGCTCACGCCGTCCATGAAGCTGCGCCGGGACGCGATCGTGCGGCACTACGCGTTCGAGATCGACGCGATGTACCAGGCACGCACGCGCGCTGGGCGGCAGACCGTGCCGGACGAACTGGCGGGCTGGGACGACGCGGACAACGTGTTCCGGTGAGTGCGCATGACCTTCTGTGGCCGGCCCAGCCGTACCACTTGCCGCTTCTGGCATGCGTAGCATCCGCCGGCTTGGGAACGTGGACAGTCCATGGTTGTGAGAGCAAGGACGACAGAGCTGTAGACACGGGGGCTGGACAGGTGACATGCCGACCGAGCCGTATGAGGACATGACGTTCGCTCCCGGGGAGATCCCCGAGCGAGTCACTCGCTTCCCCGGCGAGTTGCGCAACGTGACAGACGCCCGCCTGGACGCGGAGCAGTTTCTCGACGATCTCGCGGAGGTGACACCTCCGGCGACACCGGAGCACTGGGACGACATTCTCCTGGCCGTCACGGAACTCGCCGCCAATGCGATCCAGTACGCGCCGGGACCCTTCGAGCTGAGGATGCGCAGGACCGTCGACGGCGTCCATGTGGTCATGGCCGACACGAGTTCCGTCCCGCCGGCACCGCGCCCCTTCCGCCCCGACGGAGGCGGCGGCGGGGTCGGCTGGCATCTCCTGCACGCGCTGTGCAGCCAGATCAGTGTCACCACGAACGACAAGGGGAAGGGCATTCACGTCTTCCTGCCCTGGTGAGATCCCGGCGGCTCAGGCCGGCTGCTCGGCAGTCCGCCGGTGCCGGTCCGCGGGACGCAGCGGCACCAGCAGGCCGATCGTCTTTCCGCCGCCACGCCGCTTCTCGATGGTGATCTCCCGTGCCAGACGGATGATCAGCGGCCAGCCGTACCCGTGGCCGTGGTGCGCCACCGGCAGGGCGCCGGATCCGTACGCCGTGTCCGGCACCACGTCGCTGTTGTCCTGGACGGAGATCCAAACTCCGTCGGAGGTGGGAGTGACGTCGAACCCGGCGAGTCCGTCGCCGTGCCGGATCGCGTTGGTGACGAGTTCGGACACGACGAGCAGCAGATCGATGACGTCTTCCTCGCATGCCGTGCCGATGGCCGGCTCCCACTGCTCCCGGACGACCGACCGCGCATGTGCGCGTGCCGCCGCGGCGGTCGTCACCTGGACCGTGACCCGTGTCCTGCCGAGCCGGCTCACCGCTTCTTCACCACCAACAGCCCTCCATGCCGCGGTCGACCGGTGCCGCCGCGCGCGGCGGCACCGGCTACCTGTCCCACAGCAGCTGTTACCCGGTTCGAACGTTCGCATTCGGTACGACGTGTCACAGGACGCGGCACACGGCTCGTGTGCATGCCATGCGCGATCACGGGTAACCGCGCATGGCTGCCGTAGTTGTCGTCAGCGGTCGTAGTCGTCGTTGTTGTTGGAGGTAGACGTGTCCGTTGCCCAGAACCCGTTGTCCGTGGAGGTCAGCCTGCCCGCCCAGGACGTGGCCCTGATCGCGGTCGAGGGCTACTTGGACGTCGACACCGCGACGGAGTTCCAGCACCATCTGGCCAACCAGCTGCATCACGGCCGCCGCCACTTTCTGCTGGACCTCTCGAACGTGCCTTTCATGGACTCCTCGGGCATGAGCATCATCCTGCGCATCTACCAGGAGACCCGCGAGCTTCCCGGGAGCGTCCACATCATCTCCCCCACGCCCGCCGTGCAGCGGATTCTCGACCTCACGGGCGTCAGCATCACGGTGCCGGTGTCGGAAAGCGCCGAGGAGGCACTCGCCCGCATCATCCAGGCCCAGTGACACGGGGCCGCCGGCGCGGTTTCGGAAGCTCGATCGATTTGTTTCCCTTCCCCGGTGCGTTTCGGAACTCCGGCGGGCATGGTTGTGCTCGACGCGTTCGTCTGCATGCCGTGCCCAGCTGGCGGAACGGCTGAGGTAACGGTGGGATCGATGTGGTGCGCACAGAGATCCAGGGCAGTCGAAGGGCGTCGGTTGCAGACCGCCTGGAGCCGCAGAGAGGGATGAACACCGTGACACGACCCAGGATCCTGGTGGTTGGGGCAGGCTTCGCCGGTGTGGGATGCGTCCGCCGGCTGGAGCGGAAACTCGCGCCCGACGAAGCGGACGTCACCCTGGTGACGCCGTTCTCCTATCAGCTCTATCTGCCCCTGCTGCCCCAGGTGGCCTCCGGGGTGCTGACGCCCCAGTCGGTCGCCGTCTCGCTGCGGCGCAGCAAGAAGTACCGCACCCGGATCATTCCGGGCGGCGCCATCGGCGTGGACCTCAAGGCCAAGGTCTGCGTCATCCGCACCATCACCGACCAGATCGTCAACGAGCCGTACGACTACATCGTGCTGGCCCCCGGCAGCATCACCCGTACCTTCGACATCCCGGGGCTCACCGAGCACGCGTACGGCATGAAGACCCTTGCCGAGGCCGCCTACATCCGCGACCACGTCATCTCCCAGCTCGACCTGGCCGACGCGAGCGACGACCCGGCGGAGCGCGCCTCGCGCCTGCAGTTCGTCGTGGTCGGCGGCGGGTACGCCGGCACCGAGACCGCGGCCTGTCTGCAGAAGCTGACGCACAGCGCGGTCAAGCGCTACCCCCGCATCGCCCCCGGATCGATCAAGTGGCATCTCATCGACATCGCCCCGAAGCTGATGCCGGAGCTGGGCGACAAGCTCGGCCGCAGCGCGCAGGAGATCCTGGGACGGCGCGGCATCGACGTGTCGTTGGGCGTCTCCATCGCGAAGGCGGGACCCGAGGAGGTCACCTTCACCGACGGCCGCGTGGTGCCCACCCGCACCCTGATCTGGACCGCGGGTGTCGTCGCCAGCCCGCTCATCGCGACGCTCGGCGCGGAGACGGTGCGGGGCCGGCTCGCGGTGAACGCCGAGATGAACCTGCCGGGCCAGGACGGAGTGTTCGCGCTCGGCGATGCAGCGGCCGTGCCCGACAAGGCCAAGGACGACGGGAGCTCCGTCTGCCCGCCCACTGCCCAGCACGCGATGCGGCAGGGCAAGCACGTCGCCGACAACGTGGTCGCGACCCTGCGCAACCAGCCGCTGGCCCCATACGTCCACAAGGACCTCGGCCTCGTCGTCGACCTCGGCGGCAAGGACGCCGTCTCCAAGCCGCTCGGCATCGAACTGCGCGGTGTACCCGCTCAGGCCGTCGCCCGCGGCTACCACTGGTCCGCTCTGCGCACGAACGTCGCCAAAACGCGCGTACTGACGAACTGGGTCCTCAACGCGCTCGCCGGCGACGACTTCGTCCGTACCGGCTTCCAGGCCCGCAAGGCCGCCAGGCTGAAGGACTTCGAGTTCACCGACGCCTATATGACACCGGAACAGGTGCGGGCCCATGTCGAGGGGACGGGCCGTGTCGAGGGGACGGACCGTAAGGACGCGTGAGGCCGGTGCAGGCCGTCTTGTCGCGCCGTGACATCCTGAGATCCGGATCATGACGTGAAACGGGAGTGAGTACGACGGCGTGAGGGCAGCGGGTGGATCGGTCCGGGGACGGCTGGGCGATCTCGTCGCGGCCGACGATCCCGGGTTGCTGCGGTTGGCCGCGGGCCTGCGGACGGTGGCCGCCATCGCCCTCACGCTGACCGTGCTCTCCCTGCTGGGAGCCGATGTGCGCCTGCTGGTGGCGGGTGCCATCGCGGCCATGGTCTCCACCTTCGCCATCCGGGAGAAGCAGCGTGCCGCGCAGGCCGTCACGCTGGCACTGGGCCTCGCGGTGGCGCTCGCCTCGGTGTCGCTGGCCGCGCTCCTGCACTCCCGGGTCGTGGGCGGTGACCTGTTCTTCGTCGTCCTCATCTTCTGTGCCGTCTACATCCGGCGGTTCGGCGACCGGGGCACCGCGCTCGGGCTGATCGGCTTCCAGGTGTACTTCATGTCCCTGTTCGTCGGCGCGAGCCTGTCGGGGCTGCCGAAGCTGTGGGGCGTGGTCGCCGTCGCGGTGGCGTCCAGCGCCCTGGTGCGCTTCGTGGTCGTACCAGAGACGCCCACGGGGATCCTGGAACGGCTGCGCGACGCCTTCCGCGCCCGGCTGGCGCAGCTCGTGACCGCGCAGCTGGGCCTGCTCGACGCCGGGCCGGACGACATCGACAAAGCGCTCCAGGACGTACGCGACGGCACCGCACGTCTGCACGACACGGCCATGATGATCCAGGGCAGGCTTGAGGAGGGAACCTCCGACGAGGCCGCGGCGCGGCTCGTGCAGCGCCGGATCGCGGACGCCGAGATCGCCGCCGAACGCCTGGGCCTGCTGTTGCTCACCGCCCGCAGCGCCGAGCGGGCGGACACGCTGACCCTGCATCTGCCGGGCGCGCCCGTCCCGCCGGGCGGCCATCGTCCGGTGCCCGACGAGGCGACCGCCACGTTGCACCGCGACCTGGAGGCACTGCGCCTGCTGGTTGTGCGGCCCGTGTCCGTGGGCACCGGGGCCGGCCTGGCCCATCTGCGCAACCGGCTCCTCGGCTACCGCGACGAGGAGAACCTCCCGAAGGCCTCGCCCGCCGTGCAGGACGTGTTCCGCGGCATCGGCGAGGCCGCCCGCGCGGTGCTCGGGCTGCGGATCGCGCTCGGCGGGCCGCAGGACGACTCGGACGACACCCCGTCGACGGCCCGTTCACGCGAGGAGCTGGACGCCGAGGACGCGGTGATCGATGCGGGAGACGAGGCCGCGGAGGAGACGGCGACGGGACTGGACAGGCCCACCACCCGCGCCGCCGTGCAGGTCGCGGTGGGGTCGTCGCTGGCCATCGTGGGCGGTGAGTTCCTCTCCGGCCAGCGCTGGTACTGGGCGGTGCTGACCTGCTGGATCGTGTTCATCAACACCGCCTCGACCGGCGAGATCCTCGTCAAGGGCTACCGGCGGCTGCTGGGCACCGTACTGGGCGTCGTGGCCGGCCTGCTGCTCGCGGGCCTCGTCGGACACCACACCTGGACGGCGTTCGCGCTGGTGCTGCTGTGCGTGTTCGCGATGTTCTACACGGCGCCGCTGTCGTACACGCTGATGTCCTTCTTCGTGACCGCCGCGCTGGGTGTGCTGTACACGCTGCTGCACACCTACAGCCTGTCGGTGCTGGTGCTGCGGGTGGAGGAAACGGCGCTCGGCGCGGCCTGCGGGATCATCGCGGCGGCGTTCGTCCTGCCGGTGCACACGGACCGCCGTACCAACGACCTCCTCGTCACCGTGCTGGACCGGCTCGCCGACGTCACCGACGCCGCGGTCGACCAGCTCAGCGGCGGTGACCCGGCCGAGCTGCTCGACAAGGCGCGCGATCTGGACCAGGCGCTGGCCGACCTGCGCGCCGCCACCCAGCCGCTCACCCACCCGGTCACTCCGATGCGGGCGCGGCGCAACACCGCCCGCTATCTCGTGGCGCTCCTGGAGACCTGCGCGTACCACGCGCGTTCGCTGGCCGCGATGGCCGAGCTGCTGCCCACGCATCCCTCGATCGCGGCGGATCCCCGTCTGCGGCGGGCCGGGCAGCGCATTCTGGGCAACATCGGGGCGATCGCCGCGCGGGTCGCCGACGAGCGGGCCGCCGTCGAGGTCGAGACCGGGGCGAGCATCGCGGCGCTCCTGGAGTCGGAGCTGCCCGGCACCTCGCGATACGGGCGCATCACGGACCGGGTTCTCAGGCATCTGCAGCGCCTCGACGAGGCGGTGGTGGGCCTGGCCCGGCCGCTGGAGGTGCCGGTGGCGGCGCCGAAGCGGTGACCGTCCTTCAGAAGTCGGTGGGCAGGCCACTCACCTCGGCGATGCCGCGCAGTTCCTCGTTCTGCCGGTGCCGGTCCCGGATGTAGTCGGCGATCTCGCCCAGCCGTGCCGGGTCGGAGGCGGTGTCCGCGTCGGTGATCACTCTGACCGGACCCGTTCCTTCGAGGTCGAGTTCGACCACCTCGTTGTCCAGTCTGCCGGTGACCGCGGCGGCGATGACCAGGGCGGCCTCGTCGCGCACCTCCTGGGACAGCCCGTCCCCGTGGTCTCCGTCCAGCGCGAAGTCCAGGCCGGGAAGGCGTTCCTCTTCGATCGCCTCGAGGATCGGTTCGACCACACCGAGGAGCCGGTGGTAGTCCTCCGTGTCCATCCGGGTACGCAGAAGACCGAGGTAGACGTCGACGGGTCGGTGCTCCGGTGGAAACTCGGATTCGTCCATGCCGCCCGTGTTCCCCGTCTGCCGCGCGTCAGACCCTGCGCCAGCGAGCCAGGGTGAACGAGAACAGACCGAACAGGACAAAACCGGCCGCGACGCAGACGAGCAGCGACGGACCGAGCGGGGTGTGGGCGAACGAGCGCAGGGTGTCGTCGAGTCCCTTGGCCCGGTCGGGCCGGTAGTCGACCGCGGCGCGCACCGCGAAGGCGCCGGCGGCGGCGAACACCAGTCCGCGCGCCGTGCCGCCGCCCACGCCGGTGACGTCCACGAGCCGTCGGGACCATCGGGACATCCGGCCGAGCCTGAGTTCGTCGCGGTAATCGCGCCGCAGGGCCCGTGCGGCGATCCACACGCCGCCCACCACCACGCCGGCCCCGGCCGCGCCCACCAGCCACTGCCCGGCAGGCAGGTCCAGGACCCTGGCCGTGACATCGCGGGACTGCTTGTCGCTCGATCCGCCCGCGCCGTCGTGGGGACCGGCCGCGAACCTCAGCACGGAGTAGGCGACGAACACGTAGAAGACGCAGCGGACCGCAGCGAGCAGCCGCTTTCGCGGTGTACGGCCGTCGGGTCCGACCGAGCCGAACAGGGCCTCCGACAGCCGCCACACCGCCATGCCGGCCAGTCCGAGGCCGAGCGCCCACAGCAGGACGGCGCCGAACGGCTGCCCGGCGAGGGTCGCCAGGGCGCCGCCACGGTCCGCCTGCCGGTTGCCGTCACCGAAGGCGATCTGCAGGGCCAGGGCGCCGACCAGCAGATAGATGGCGCCGCGTGCGGCGAGCCCCGCCCGGGCGGCGCCCTCGGTCACCGAACCGCGCGCTGCCCGCTCGGCCCCCAGCCGGCCCGTCCGCGCCATGGCACTCGTGTTCATATGGACCTCCCCGAATCCGAATGCCCCGACGTCGGACGGGCACACCGTCGTGTGTTCATGCCCTGCGGATCCGCTTGCCCCGCATGCGACGGCCCAGGGCGTGCAGGTACTCCAGGGCGTCCAGGACCACCGTGCGGTCGTGCCATGCCAGCCATCGGCCGCCGTCGCCGCCCACCACGTCCAGGACCTTCAGCTGGGCCCTGGTCAGCCCTTGGAGGGTGTGTTCGGTGTGGGCGGAGACCATGCCCACGCGCAGACCCGCCGTGGTCGTGAGCGGCACGCTGTGACAGGCCCTGCTACCGGCCGCGAGGATCGCCGCCCGCGACGGCTCGTCGAAGACCGGGTCGCTCTCCACCTCCCGCACGGTGACCTGGCTGACGTCGCGGGCGGCCTTCGCGCAGGAGGTGCCGGTCGGCCCGACGTAGGCGAAGAAGTCGACGAAGTCCGCGGTCAGACCCGTGTGCTTCTCGATGACCAGACCGCGCTTGGCCCGGTCGGCCACCTGGACGTTTCCCATGTCGGTGCCGACCACCGCCAGCGTCTGGCTCAGTACGGCGCCCAGGACGGCGCCGCGGTTGCCGGCGTCCGGCGGGGGGTCGACCTCGAAGCGCAGCGCGGGCTCCGGGTAGCGGACACGCCGCGGGAACCACAGCTGGTCCCCCGGGTCGGGGCGCGGAACGGTCGCCAGAGCCGCGGACAGGATCCGCATCTTGACGTTGAGGCGCTGCGAGGCCTGCTGCAGGAGTGCGAACGCGCTGTCCGCGTCGGGCAGCTCGTAGCGCTCCTGGAGGATGCCCTGCGCGTGGGATATCTGCGGGTAGGCGCGGGCCTTGGCCCTGAGGTCCCGCACCTGTGCCCGCAGCCGTTCCAGTTCTTCGCGCTCCGGTACGTCGTCCGCCGTCCCGGGCCCTGGCTCTGTCATCCAACTCCGATCTCAGTCGTTTCGGGCGGTGCCTGGGGTGTGGTCGTGGCCGCGAGCAGCCGGTGGGCCGCCTCCAGGGCCCTTCTCACATCCCGTGTGCCGGTCGACACGCAGAGCGTGTACGCCAGGTCCTGCGCCCGCGGACTCATCCGGCCCCCGCTCTGCTCCGCCTCCTCGGCCTGCACGCTCTCGTACTCCTCCACGAGCCGTCTCAGGACGGCGGGATGGGGCATCAGCATCGTTCGTTCACCCCTCGTCCGTTCGGGCCGGTTCATGCGGCGGCCTGCCGTCGGCACCCTTCCGGCCGCCCAGCGCCTCGGCACGCACACGGGCGCAGCTGCGGCTGATGAGGCGGGAGACGTGCATCTGCGAGATGCCGAGCTGGTCGGCGATCCGGCTCTGCGTCATGTCCTCGAAGTAGCGCATGTAGAGGATGGCGCGCTCGCGTTCGGGCAGCCGGCGCAGTCCTTCCTTGGCGGACTCGCGGTCGATCACGACGTCGTACGAGGTGTCGGAGGCACCGAGCGTGTCGGCGAGGCTGTAGCCGTCCTCGTCGCCCGAGAGTTCGGCGTCCAGAGAAAGGGTGCTGAAGCTTTCGAGGGCTTCGATTCCGGCGCTCACCTCGTCTTCGGTGAGTCCGGTGTGCGCGGCGAGGTCGGCCACGGTGGGTTCCGGGGTGCCGGGAGTCTGGGTGAGTTCACGGCGGGCCACCCGGACCTTGTTGCGCAGTTCCTGCACCCGGCGTGGCACCCTCAGGGCCCACATCCGGTCCCGGAAGTGCCGCTTGACCTCACCGGTGATGGTGGGTACCGCGTAGCTTTCGAATGCGCCACGCTCCGGGTCGAAGCGGTCGATCGCCTTGACGAGGCCGAGGGCCGCGACCTGGCGCAGGTCCTCCACGGACTCGCCGCGGTCGCGGAAGCGGCCGGCGATCCGATGGGCCATGGGCAGCCACGCGGCGACGAGTTCGTCGCGGAGCAGGTCCCGCTCGGGGCCGTTCTCCAGCGTGGCGAGACGGGCGAAGTATTCGGCCGTGTCGGGTGCGTCGTCGTGCCGCCGCCCGCTGGCGGCGGTCGGCCGGGTCTGGGTGCCGGAACGGCTTGTCGACGTGTCGATGAGCATGCGGATTCGCTCCTGAACGAGGGTTTCAGGGACATACCGCGGGAGGATCGCCGTCCGGACCGGCCAAAGGGGCCCGGGGGTAGCGATACCGCTCCCGCTGGGGCGCCTCCGGTCCGAAGCACGAACGTCCGTATGCCCTGCCCACGTGCGAACAAACCGCCCCCGCGAAAAAGCGTTCAGTCCAGGGCGACCACGGCGGTGATGCACTTGCCGCCTGCGGGCAGCTCGGACACCTGTACGTCACGGGCCAGGCGGCAGACGATGGGCCAGCCGTGGCCGCCGGGGCGCTGTCGTCGCAGTGGGTCGGCGGGCTGCCTCGACACGGGCAGTCGGTCGCTGCGATCGCACACCGAGACGCGTACGCCCGTGCCGAGGACGTCGACGCTGAAGTCGGTCATGCCGCCCCCGTGCAGGATCGCGTTGGTCGTCAGCTCCGTGGCGACGAGCAGGGCGTCACCCAGGGCCTCCGGATCGCAGCAGGTGTGTGTGAGCCGGCAGCGTTCGGTGACAGCGAGTTCGACGGCCCTTCGCGCCTCGGCGGGTTTGCACGACCTGGAGGGGCGTGTCTGCTGCGCGCCCGCTCGTTCGAGGGCGGATTCGGTCCGGTGCTCCTCGCACATCGCCTGGCTCCCCTGATAGGTGAAGAGCCCGACCTCCGTGTGCGGGGGAGGCGGGCCCGGGCCAGACCTGCGACCGCCGTGCCCGGGCCGATGGCTGACGGCCACGGCTGTTCCCCCGCCCGTCGGGAGCGATTCCGGCTCCCGCTGCGCGAGCACCGCAGGTCCCTTCTCTTCGGCTCACCGGGACGGGCGTCGCCAAACCACCCGGCCGCATGCGGGATCCCGGCCATCGGAGTGAGAAACCTGGGTAGGCGGATGCCATGACCGATGTCGTGGACTCAGACGAACTGCTGCGCCGCATCCAACGTGCGCGGGACTGCGCGCAGCGGGAGGAGCGGGCGTGGCGGACGCGGGGCGAAGGCCTGCGGGCGACCGATCCGGAGGCGGCGCACGAGGCCGCAGTAAGAACTCTGACCTACGAGGCGGTCCTGTGCGTACTGGACGAGATACTGACACCGGGCCGGCACGGCGATCGGACCTGACCCGCCGGGCGGGGAGCCTGCCCGGTGGGCACCGAACCGACCGCCCTGGGTGGCCCGAGAAGGGGCTCCGGAGTGAAACAGGTCACTTGGCCCGTTCTGGGGGCGCGAAATCCCATGCAGATGGTTTACGGTTCATTCATACGTGGTGACGGAGTCGACCGTACCGTCCTCCGACGCCACCGCTTACGGCCCTGGCTGGTCTCCCCCGTCCAGCCAGGGCTTTTTCATGTCTTCGGGGCTCTGTGCGAGAACTGCCGTCCGCCGAGGTGCCCGGGGCGTCCGCAGCGGCTGAAATGGGCGTAGGGAAACCACCGGAACCGATCCTCGGCGAGGAGCCCCGCGTCATGACCAAAGCGATAAAACTGCTGAGCGCTCTTCCCCCGCCCCAGCGCCAGAGCCTGATGGCGCTCGCGCGGGAGGTCTCCTTCCCGGAGGACACCCGGATCTTCGAGGCGGGCGGCAGAGCCGACCGCTTCTGGGTCATCCGCTCGGGCGCCGTCTCGCTCGACCAGCGGGTCAACTCGCTGCAACGGGTGACCGTCGCGAGCCTCGGCGCGGGCGATCTGCTCGGCTGGTCCTGGCTGTTCCCGCCGCACGAGTGGGACTTCGGCGCGGAGGCCTTCAGCCCTGTGCGCGCCTACGAGTTCGAGGCGGCCGCGGTGCTGCGGCTGTGCGAGGAGGACACGCAACTCGGGCTCACGCTCGTGCGCAACGTCGCCGAGATCCTCGCGCACCGGCTGGAGACGACCCGCGGCAAGCTCATGGAGCAGCACGCGATCAGTCGGCGCAGCGCTCTCTAGGGCACCTCCGAGGCACCTCCCGTGCCTGTCGGGCCACCAGGCCGCCTCCGGGCCGGAGTTGGCGTACCGGGGTGTCAGATGCGGTAGCGGCGCAGTGCCGGGACCGCGGCGGCCAGAGCCAGCATCACGGCGACGACGAGGAGGCCGCCGACGACGACCGCCGTGCGCGGGCCGAGGACCGAGCCCGCGGTGCCGTGCAGGACATCGGCCAGTCGCGGTCCGCCGGCGACGACGACCGTGAAGACGCCCTGCATACGGCCGCGCATCTCGTCGGTGGCGGCGGACAGCAGGATCGCCCCGCGGAAGACCATCGAGACCATGTCGGCGACCCCGGCCAGAGCGAGGAACACCGCGGCGAGCCACAGGTTGCCGCTGAGTCCGAAGCCGGTGATCGCGGCGCCCCAGGCGACGACCGCGCCGATCACCATCCAGCCGTGCCGGCGGGCCCGGGAGAAGGTGCCGGAGAACAGTCCGCCCAGCACGGCGCCGATGGGGATCGCCGCGAAGAGCAGTCCCAGCGCGAGCCCTTCGCCGTAGGAACCGAAGGTCTGCGCGGCGAGTTGCGGGAACAGGGCGCGGGGCATGCCGAAGACCATCGCGATGATGTCGGCGAGGAAGGACAGCAGCAGCACCTTGTGCATGGAGATGTAGCGGAATCCCTCCGCGATCTCCCGCACGCCGGCGCGACGCGTCGCGGATCCCGCCAGGGGCGGCAGTGTGGGCAGCTTGTACACCGCCCACACCGTCACGCAGAGCGCGACGGCGTCGATCAGATACAGCTCGGGCAGGCCGATGACGGGTATGAGGGCACCGGCGAGCAGCGGTCCGACGACCTGCCCGGTCTGCATGACGGTGGAGCCGAGGGCGTTGGCGGCGGGCAGCTGTCCCTCCGGCACCAGACGGGCGATGGAGGCGTTGCGCGCGGGGGCGTTCAGGCCCCAGAACGCCTGCTGCACGGCGAGCAGGACCATGAGCGCGACCACGGACTCCAGCCCGGCGAAGGCCTGGAGCCAGAAGAGCAGCGAGGTGACCGCGATACCGCTGTTGGTGATCAGCAGCAGCTTGCGGCGGTCCATGCTGTCGGCGACCGCGCCACCCCACAGCGCGAACACGATCAGCGGGAGCAGACCGGCGAGGCTCGCGGCACCGACCCACGCCGAGGATCCGGTGATGTCGTAGATCTGCTTGGGTACGGCGACCGCGGTGAGCTGGCTGCCGACGGCGGTGACGATCGTGGAGGACCAGAGGCGGCGGTAGGCCGGGATGCGCAGGGGGCGGGTGTCCATGGCCCAGCGGCGCCAGCCGCGCCGGGGTGGGTCGGCCGCGACCGCGTCCGGTGCCTGCGGTTCGGTGCTGCTCTCGCTGGTGTCCACGGGCTTCCTGGTTGCTCGATACATCTTTCGGGTCCGGGGTTCACTATCCCAGCACCGTCCGAGAGTTCGGGACGCGCCTGCTCAGGCCGTGGATCTCAGGCCCGGCGACGAGCAGGGCACCGGGCGTGATCATCGTCGCGACGGCCACTGCGACCCCGCGAGCCCCGACTTCGCGGTCACGGACGTGGCGTGGGAGGCGCCGCGCGCCGGTGGAGGGACTCCAGTTGGGCCGCCGCGTTGTCGAGCAGCATCTCCAGTGCCGTCGGATACGCGCTGTCGGCCATGCGGGCCGCAAGCAGGGGTGCGGCCTCGGCGATGCGCGGGTGGGTCGTGCGGGGCAGGTGGGCGTAGGTCGAGCGCCACATGGTCTCGTCGGCTCGCAGCGCATCACTCGGCAGGGCCAGGGAGGCGGCGTCGAGAGCGGCGAAGGCCAGCGTCTGGTCGATGAAGGCGTGGTAGATGCGGACCGTGTCCGGGAGCGGGAAGCCGGCGGTGCGCAGGATGTCCAGGACGGCCTCGTCGGCGGCCAGTTCATTGGCCCGGCCGGTGACCCGGCTCGTGGTCAGCACCGCCGCCTGCGGGTGGGCGACGTAGGCGGCGTGGATGCGCAGGCCGACGGCGCGCAGATCCGCCCGCCACTCCCCCGTCGGCCGCCAGCCGTCGAGGGCCTCGCCGATGAGCGCGTCACCGATGGCGAGGGTCAGGTCGTCCATGCCGCTGAAGTAGCGGTAGAGGGTGCTCGGGTCGGCGTCCAGGGCCAGACCGAGGCGGCGGGCGGTGAGGCCGGCGCTGCCGTGTTCGCGCAGCATCCGCAGCGCGGTCTCGACGATCAGCCGCTCGGACAGCACGGTGCCGCTCTTCGTGGGCCGGCGCCTGCGCCGCTTCTCCTCGGGCACGACCGGTTTGGGCACGACACGACCTTTCGCCTTATGCCAACGCCATTGACCTTACGTGAACAGGCGGCGTTGTATCTCCGGCAGGGGCCCCTCGTCATCGATTCTCAGGACAGTCGTCGATCTTCAGGACAGTCGTCGATCCTCAGGACAGGGAGATCTGTCATGCGTGTACTGCTCGTGGGCGCCGGCGGGGTCGGCACCGCCGTCACCCGGATCGCCGCCAGGCGTTCGTTCTTCGACGCGATGGTCGTGACCGACTACGACCCGGCGCGGGCCGAGGCCGCGGTTGCTGCCCTCGGCGGTGAGGGGGGCCGCTTCCAGGCCGAGCGCGTCGACGCCGGCGACGAGGAGGCGGTGACGGAGTTGCTGCGCCGGCACGGCTGCGACGTGCTCCTCAACGCCACCGACCCGCGCTTTGTGATGCCGCTGTTCCGAGCCGCGCGCAGGGCCGGCGCCACCTATGTCGACATGGCGATGTCGCTGTCGCACCCGCACGCCGAGCGGCCCTACGAGGTGTGCGGCGTGAAGCTCGGCGACGACCAGTTCGCACAGGCCGAGGAGTGGGAGAAGACGGGCGCGCTGGCTGTCGTCGGCATGGGCGTCGAGCCCGGCATGTCGGACGTGTTCGCGCGGTTCGCCGCCGACGAACTCTTCGACGAGATCGAGGAGATCGGCATCCGTGACGGCGCGAACCTCACCGTCGACGGCTACGACTTCGCCCCGTCCTTCAGTATCTGGACCACCATCGAGGAGTGCCTCAACCCGCCCGTCGTCTACGAGGCCGACCGGGGCTGGTTCACCACCGAGCCGTTCAGCGAGCCCGAGGTGTTCGACTTCCCCGAGGGGATCGGTCCCGTCGAGTGCGTGAACGTGGAGCACGAGGAGGTGCTGCTCGTACCGCGCTGGGTAGAAGCACGCCGGGTCACCTTCAAGTACGGCCTCGGCCGGGAGTTCGTCGAGACGCTGAAGACGCTGCATCTGCTGGGCCTGGACCGCACGGCGCCGGTGACCGTGCCGAGCGCCGCGGGGCCGGTCGCGGTCTCGCCCCGGGACGTCGTCGCCGCCTGCCTGCCCGACCCGGCGACACTGGGCGAGCGGATGCACGGCAAGACCTGCGCGGGCACCTGGGTGCGCGGCACCAAGGACGGGAAGCCGCGCGAGGTGTACCTGTACCACGTGGTCGACAACCAGTGGTCCATGGCGGAGTACGGCAGCCAGGCGGTGGTGTGGCAGACGGCCGTCAATCCGGTCGTCGCCCTCGAACTCCTCGCCACCGGCGCCTGGTCGGGCTCGGGCGTCCTCGGTCCCGAGGCGTTCCCGGCCCGCCCGTTCCTGGAACTGCTGACCGCGTACGGCTCCCCGTGGGGCATGCGCGAGGAATGAACACGGGATCTTCGCGACTTACGTTGTTTCACTCGCGCATCGACAGGTGACCCGGAATCGAGTAAGCCATTCGCGAGGGCACGTACGACTTCGATCGCAGGTGACTTTTGATGGACTACTGGCGAGACCGGGCCACGTGCCGCTACGAGGACCCCGAGCTGTTCTTCCCGATCGGCACCTCAGGCCCCGCGTTGATGCAGACGCAACAGGCCAAGGCGGTGTGCGCACGCTGCCCGGTGCGGGAACAGTGCCTGGAATGGGCGCTGGACCACGGGGAGATCCTGGGTGTGTGGGGCGGCACCGGCGAGACGGAACGGCGCGCCCTGCAGCGCCGGCGGCGCGCCGCGGCCCGCCGGGGCAGCGCCTAGATCCCTGGGCCCCGCGGCGCCGGGACGGCCGGCAGCCGCAGGGTGAACGCGGCGCCGGCGCCCGGTTCGCTCGCCGCGACGGCCGTACCGCAACCTGCTCCAGCAGGTCGCCGCCGCGCACCGGTTCACGGTGCAGCCGCAGGGTGCCCGCGTCGGCCGCCGCGAGGTCCTGGAGGTCGTCGATGATGCGCTGGAGCACCAGCGCCTCCTCGTGCAGGGAGGCGAGCAGCGCGGGATCCGGGTCGACGACGCCGTCCCGGGTGACCTCCAGCCAGCCGCGGGAGTTCCTGGCGCGACCGGTGACGACCACGGCTTGGCGGGCGGCCGCGGGGATCTGGGCCAGGGTCTTCGGCCCGAGGCCGGGCAGGTGGAGCGGGGCGGCCTCGACCGACATCCGGGGCTAGGGCGAGGCCAGGGGGCTGATGCCGGGTGCGCCCGCCTGCGCGGTGGCGGCGCCGGACGGGCGGCCGGGCGACGCCATCGCCCCGCCGCCGCATCCCGTCAGCAACAGGCAGGCGGCGAGCAGGGCGCCACGGGGTCTATTCATGATCACGGATCGACTGTGACCGACACATGTGAGGAACTCGTCAGGTTTTCAGTGGTGGTTCGGCTTTCCCCGACTGTACAGCCAGGTGGTGAACAGAGGGTCGAGGTTCTTGCCGGACTCACGCTCCGCGAGGTGCACGAACTGCGCGGTCGTCCCGTGTCCTGCGCGGTGCACGGCCGCCCAGGTCCGCAGGATGCGGAAGAACGTACGGTCGCCGACGCTCCCGCGGAGTTCGTGCAGGGTCATCGCGCCGCGGGCGTAGACGGGGGTGTCGAAGATGTGCGCGCCGCTGCCGGGGTCGCTGGGCGGGAACGCCCACAGGCCGTCGCTCGCCGGGCGGGCGTAGAGCGCGTCGAAGCTCTTCTGGGCGCTGTCGCCGCCGTGCTGCTCGCTGTAGAGCCACTCGGCGTAGGTCGCGAAGCCCTCGTTGAGCCAGATGTCCTTCCACGAGGTCAGCGACACCGAGTCGCCGAACCACTGGTGGGCGTTCTCGTGGACGAGGGTGCTCAGGTCCGGGGCAGAGTCGTAGACCGGACGGGACTGGGTCTCCAGCGCGTACCCGACGTTCGGCGCGCGGTCCACGATCGATCCGGCGGCGCGGAAGGGGTAGGGCCCGAAGAGCTTGCTCTCCCATTCCAGGACGGACGGCAGCTTCTTCAGGACGGGCGCCGCCTGGGACGCCTCGCGCGGGTCGACGGCGTTGTAGACGCGGAGGCCGTCGCGGGTGTTGTACTGCTCGACCTTGAACTTGCCTACTGTCGCGGTGGCGAGGTAGGCGGCCATCGGTTCGCGCTGGCGCCAGTGGAACGTGGTGCGTCCGTGCCTGGTCCGCTGGCCCACCAGGACGCCGTTGGAGACCGCGGTGCGTCCGGCGGGCACGGTGACCGTGATGTCGTACGACGACTTGTCCCTCGGGTGGTTGTTCGCCGGGAACCAGGTCATGGCGCCCTGTGGCTCCCCTGCGACGAACGCCCCGTCGTCGGTGGGTATCCAGCCGTCGAGCGAGCCGTCCGGGTCGGTGACCGGCTTCGGGGTGCCGCTGTAGGAGACGGTGACGCGGAACTCCTCGCCCGGATGCAGGGGCCGGGATGGGGTGACGACGAGTTCCTGGCCGTCACGGCGGTACTGCGCCTTCGCGCGGTCGACGGTCAGGCCGGTGATCTTCAAGCCCGTGAAGTCGAGGTCGAAGCGGGTCAGGTGCTGGGTGGCGCGGGCGGTGAGGACGGCGGTGCCGTCGAGGTGGCGGCTCGCCGGGTCGTAACGGAGGGTCAGGCCGTAGTGGTCGACGTGGTAGCCGCCGTTGCCGGCGAGCGGGAAGTACGGGTCCCCGGCACCGGGTGCGCCGCCGGTGCCGGCGGAGGCGGGCCCGGCGGCGGCGAGCAGCGCCGCGAGGGCGACGGGGACCGTTGCGGTCAGCGCCTCGCGACGGAGGACCGTGGTGGATCTGACGCCCTGCCGGCGGGACTGCCTCATCTGCGCTCCTGGAATGGTCGGTGATCAATCATTCTTAGGCTATGAGCCCGCCCGGCGCGGGTTCCTCCCCATTCGGGTCAAGTCACACAGCGTCACCGGGCTCCCCCGCACTAGGCTCGATGTCATCCGCCGTCGCAGAAAGGCCCGGTCATGAGCGTGCGCGTGCGTCGCGTCTACGAACCGCCCGAGCCGGACGACGGCGTCCGCGTCCTGGTCGACCGGCTGTGGCCGCGCGGCCTGTCCAAGGAGGCGGCGCGGGTGGAGGAATGGCCCAAGGCCCTCACTCCGTCGACCGGGTTGCGCCGCTGGTATCACACGGGCGAGGGATCCTACGAGGAGTTCGCCGACCGTTACGAGGCCGAGCTGGACGCTCCCGAGGCCGCCGAACTCCTGCTCCACGTACGGGATTTGGCCGCCAAGGGGCCTGTGACGCTGCTGACCGCCGCCAAGGACCCCGAGCGGAGTCACGCCGCCGTGCTGGTCCGTCTGCTGGACCCGCCTTCCAGATAGCTTGCGGTGACGGCCAACGCGGCTGCCATGATGCCCAGTTGGGGGTTCACCTCCGGGCAGCCGGGCAGGACGGAGGCGTCGGTGACGAGGACACCTTCGACGCCCCGCAGACGGCTCCGGGCATCGGACGGCGCCCGCCCCGGATCGCCGCCCGCGGCGGCCGTGCCGGCCGGGTGGAAGGCCGACAGGTGCAGATCGCGCGGGGTGTCCCGGCCAGCAGCGCGTCGAGTTCGGCGAGGGTATGGGCGCGCGGTGCCCTTGGGACGCCGGTGAGGACCTCGTGGGCCCCGGCGGCGAAGAGGATTTGGCCCATGGCCCGTACGGCCGTCATCAGCCGATCGCCGTCCCCGGGGTCCAGGCTGTAGCGGACGAGCGTGCGGCCTTGGCCCAGGACCCGGCCCACGGGCCGGTCGGCGATCATGGCGCCGAGGATCGCGAGCCGGTCGGCTCCCTCCAGTTCCCGGCGCAGGGAGCGTCCGAGGCCGGGCAGGACGAAGCTGCTCATGCCGGGCGGGCTCGCGGTCGCCTCGATCAGGATCCCGCGGTCGCGGCCGGTTGTTCACCCACCTGCGTGCCGCGGGGGCGGTCGGGGGAGGCAACCCGACCGCGCCCGTGGCGCGCGCGTGCGGAATCGGTCAGGCGGTCTGCTTCGCCGCCGCCCGTCCGGCCGCCCGGCCGGAGAAGAGGCAGCCGCCGAGGAAGGTGCCTTCCAGGGCGTTGTACCCGTGGACGCCTCCGCCGCCGAAGCCGGCGACCTCGCCGGCCGCGTAGAGCCCCTCGACCGGGTCGCCGCCGGCGTTCAGGGCGCGCGAGTCGAGGTCGGTCTGGATGCCGCCGAGGGTTTTGCGGGTGAGGACGTGGAGCTTGACGCCGATGAGCGGGCCCGCCGCGGGGTCGAGGATGCGGTGCGGGGTGGCGACGCGGCCGAGGCGGTCGCCGATGTAGCGGCGGGCGTTGCGGATGCCCTGGACCTGGGAGTCCTTGCTGTACGGATTGGCGATCTGCAGGTCGCGGGCCTCGATCTGGCGGCGCAGCTCGGCCGCGTCGAGCAGCGGTTTGTCCGTCAACTCGTTCATTTTCGTGACGAGTTGCTCCAGGGTGGGCGCGGTCACGAAGTCGGCGCCCTTGCGCAGGAACGCGTCGACGGGGCCCGGGGCGCCCTTGCCCAGCAGACGGTCGCGCAGGACCGCACCCTTGTCCTTGGCGGTGATGTCGGGGTTCTGCTCGGAGCCCGACAGCGCGAACTCCTTCTCGATGATCTTCTGGGTGAGGACGAACCAGGAGTGGTCGTGGCCGGCGATGTCCTCGGTGGTGCGCAGGTGCTTGAGGGTGCTGAGGGTGTCGTAGCCCGGCAAGCACGGGTCGGGCAGGCGGCGGCCGAGGGCGTCGAACCACAGCGAGGACGGTCCGGGCAGGATGCGGATGCCGTGGCCGGGCCAGATCGGGTCCCAGTTCTGCACACCCTCGGTGTAGTGCCACATGCGGTCGCGGTTGACCAGGCGTACACCCGCCTCTGCGCTGATGTCGAGCATGCGGCCGTCGACGTACGCGGGCACGCCCGTGACCATCTCGGCGGGCGGGGTGCCCAGGCGCTCGGGCCAGTAGCGGCTGACTATGTCGTGGTTGGCGCCGATGCCGCCGGTGGTGACGACGACGGCCTGCGCGGTGAGTTCGAAGTCGCCGATCCGGTCGCGGTTGGAGGCAATTCCGCGGGGCGAGTCGTCCTTGGCGAGGACCGTGCCGCGCACCCCGCGCGCCGCGCCCTCCTCGATGACCAGCTCGTCGACCTGGTGGCGGTGGTAGAAGGTGAGCAGCCCGTCGCGTGCGGCCTGCTTGGCGTGGTCGACGAACGGCTCCACGACGCCCGTGCCGGTGCCCCAGGTGACATGGAAGCGGGGAACGGAGTTGCCGTGTCCGTCCGCGCGCAGGTCGCCGCGCTCGGCCCAGCCGACGGTGGGCAGGAACTTGATGCCGTGACTCTCCAGCCAGGCACGCTTCTCCCCCGCCGCGAACTCGACGTAGGCGCGCGCCCAGCGCACCGCCCAGGAGTCCTCGTCGTCGACCCGGTCGAACTGCGCGCTGCCCTGCCAGTCGCTCCAGGCCAGGTCGAAGGAGTCCTTGATGCCGAGGCGGCGCTGCTCCGGGGAGTCGACGAGGAACAGACCGCCGAAGGACCAGAACGCCTGCCCGCCGAGGTTGGCGGCGTTCTCCTGGTCGACCAGCGCGACCCTGCGGCCCTGACTGGTGAGTTCGTGGGCGGCGACCAGGCCCGCGAGGCCCGCTCCGACGACGATGACGTCCGCGTCCATGGCGAAGGTTCCTTTTCTTGTCGAGGTCTTGCCGGGGTCCGTCGAGGTCCGGCCGGGATCTAGCCGGGATCTCTTGGGGTCCTGCCGGGGTTGCCGCTGCCGTCGGTCAGCAGCGCGGTGAGCAGTTGTTTGAGCCAGGCGCGCGCGCCCTCGACGTCCCTGTCCAGCAGCAGTTGGGCGGTGACACCGTCGTACGCGGCGACCACGGCGTGGGCCGCGCCGTCGATGTCGCCGAGCACTGCGGGCGGTTCGACGAAGCCCCCCGCGCGGGCGAGCCGCTCCGCGATCGCCCCGCGCAGCCGCGCCCGGTGTTCCAGCAGACTCTCGGCGACCTGTGGATCGCGGGCGGCGTGCACCAGAAAGTCCGTCTTCACCAGCAGCCAGTCAAGGTCGAGGAGCAGCACCTCGGTGACGCGGTCGACGGCGGCGGGCACGTCGAGGTCCGGTCCGTCCTGGGCGAGCGCTCCGGACACCTGGTCCGCGATCAGGTCGGCGCGCTGCCGGTAGAGGGCGAAGAACAGCTCGTCCAGGCTGTCGAAGTTGGAGTAGAAGGCGCCCCTGCTGTAGCCGGCGGCCTCGCAGACCTCCTCGATCGAGACCCGCCCGAAGCCCTTGGCTGCGAACACGGCGAAGGCGGCGTCGAGGAGGTTGGCGCGCGTACGGACCCTGCGCCGAGTCACCCGCCGCGCCGTCTGACCAGCAACCATGATCCCTCCTCCATTCGATACAGGAATGTATCCGATACATCGATGTATCGAAAGTCTTCGACTTTCATGGGAACACGTTTTCGATTAAGGAGTACGCTGGATCCATGACGACGCACCTCCAGGGCTCGCTCTTCGACCAGACCGACCAGCTGCGTCTCGGCTCCCTCGGCGGAATCCGCCGGACGCAGCTCGGCCTCGGCGCCTGGATCGACGTCCTGCCCGGATGGCTCGCCGGCTCGGACCGCATGTTCGAACAGCTGGCCGCCGAGGTTCCGTGGCACGCCGAACGACGCACCATGTACGACCGGGTCATCGACGTACCGCGGCTGCTCGCGTACTACCGAGCGGGCGCCGCGCTCCCGCACCCGGCGCTGGACGAGGCCCGCCGCGCGCTGTCCGCGCACTACGCCGAGGAGCTGGGCGAACCGTTCACCACGGCCGGGCTCTGCTACTACCGCGACGGGCGGGACAGCGTCGCCTGGCACGGCGACCGGACCGGACGGGGCGCCCGCGAGGACACGATGGTCGCCATCCTCTCGGTGGGCGCGCCCCGCGATCTGCTGCTGCGTCCCGCCCGGGGCGGCGACAGCGTGCGACGCCCGCTGGGGCACGGCGACCTCATCGTGATGGGCGGCTCCTGCCAGCGGACCTGGGAGCACTGCGTACCGAAGACCGCACGCGCCGCGGGACCGCGCATCAGCATCCAGTTCCGCCCGCACGGCGTGCAGTGAGGCGGAGAGGCGGCCGCTTCGGCTGCACGCAGGGGGCTGCCTCGGGCGGACGGTGCCGGAGGCAGCCCTTCCGCCGGGCCCCGCCCTCCGGTCTGCGCCCCTGAGCCCGCAGATTGGCGCGGACCCGCCGGTTCCGGTGCGGGCCGGGTCTGCTTTGCTGGTGCGGTCGGGCAGGGACCTCACCACACGGGGCAATCATGCGGGCAGACGTACGGCAAGTCGCCGACGGCATTCACCTGGTGCACGGAAGCAACACCAACTGGGTGATCCTCACCGAGGGTGACGAGATCACCCTGGTCGACACCGGCTACCTCGGGGACCGGGAAGAGGTGCTCGCGTCCCTGGCGACGGTCGGCGGTTCACCGGAGGCGGTCGCGGCGGTGCTGATCACGCACGCCCACAACGACCACCTGGGCTCCGCCGAGTACCTGCGCGGCACCTACGGCACGCCGGTGTACCTCCACGAGGCCGAACTGCCGCACGCGCGCCGGGAGTTCCTGCACCAGGTGACCGTCGGGCAGGTCCTGCGGAACAGCTGGCGGCCCGGTGTGCTGCCCTGGTCGGTGCACGCGCTGCGCTCCGGCGGCACGGCCCATGTGCCGGTCGCGGTTCCGGAGCCGTTTCCGGCGACGGGCCCGCTGGATCTCCCGGGCCGGCCGGTGCCGGCGCACACGCCGGGCCACACCGCCGGGCACACCGCCTTCCACCTGCCGCACTCCGGGGTGCTGATCTCGGGCGACGCCCTGGTCACCGCCCACCCCACCTCGCGGGTCAAGGGGCCGCAGCTGCTGCCCGACATGTTCCACCACCAGCGCGAACGTGCCGTTGCCTCACTGGACGCACTGGCCGCCCTGGACGGCGACCTGCTGCTTCCCGGGCACGGCCCCGCACACCGCGGTCCAGTGGGTGAAGCGGCACTTCAGGCCAAGGAGCGCGCCCTCTAAGGTGAGGTGACGATCACCCGCGAGGCAAGGAAACGCGAGCCATGGCACTGCAGATCAGCGCGACGAACCCGGAGCATCCCGCGCTCCTGCTGGCCCTGCCCTGGCACCTCCCGCTGGAGGAGTGGCCCGACGAATACCTGGTCCCGCTGCCGCGCGGCATATCCCGCCACGTCGTGCGCTACGCCCGAGCCGGGGACGAGGTCATCGCCGTCAAGGAACTCGCCGAGCGGCCCGCGCTGCGCGAGTACGAACTGCTGCGCGACCTGGACCGGCTCGGCATCCCCGCGGTGGATCCGCTGGCCGTGGTCACCGGGCGGGCCGACGAGGAGGGCGCCCCGCTGGAACCGGTGCTGATCACCCGGCACCTGCGCGGCTCGCAGCCGTACCGCTCGATGTTCGAGACGACCATGCGCCCGGCCACCATGCACCGCCTCATGGACGCGCTGGCCGTGCTGCTGGTGCGCCTGCACCTCGCCGGGTTCGCCTGGGGCGACTGCTCGCTGTCCAACACCCTCTTCCGGCGCGACGCGGGCGCCTACGCCGCCTACCTCGTGGACGCCGAGACCGGCGACCTGCACCCCCGGCTCAGCGGCGGACAGCGCGAGTACGACCTCGACCTCGCCCGGGTGAACATCAGCGGCGAACTCCTCGACCTGGAGGCGTCCGGGGCACTGCACCCGTCGGTGGATCCGGTCGAGTTCGGCATGGAGATCTGCGCACGCTACGGCGGCCTGTGGCAGGAGCTGACCCGGACGTCCGTGTACCCGGCCGGCAAGCACCACTACATAGAGCGCCGGATCCGCCGCCTCAACGAGCTCGGATTCGACGTGGCCGAGATGCAGATCCAGCACTCCTCCAACGGCGACACCGTCACCTTCGTGCCCAAGGTCGTCGACGCCGGCCACCACCAGCGCCAACTGCTGCGCCTGACCGGCCTGGACACCGAGGAGAACCAGGCCCGGCGGCTCCTCAACGACCTGGAGAGCTGGATGGCCACCCAGGAGGACTACGTGCCCGGCGACCCCCTCGCCGCCCGCCCCGAGGTGCTGGCCCACCGATGGGTGCGGGACGTCTTCCGGCCCACCGTGCGCGCCGTCCCCCTGGAACTGCGCGGCACGATGGACGCGGCGGAGATCTACCACGAGCTGCTGGAGCACCGCTGGTACCTGTCGGAGCGCGCGCAGCACGACATCGGGCTGGACACGGCCGTCGAGGACTACATCAGCAGCATCCTGCCGAAGGCTCGCGACACACTGCTGCCCACGACCGGCGAGTGACTCAGGCGTGCGGGACCACCGCCACGGGGCAACTCGCGTGGTGCAGGACCCCGTGCGCCACCGAGCCGATGCGCGCGCCCACCGCCGTACGGCGCACGCGTCGGCCGACGACCATCAGCTGGGCCCGCCCGGTCATCGACAGCAGCACCTGACCCGCGCTGCCGATCTCCACGTGCTCGACCACGGGCACGTCGGGGAACCGCTCCCGCCACGGCTGCAGGGCCGCGGCGAGTGCCTTCCTCTCGAAGGGCTCCAGGCCTCCGGCCTCGTCGAGGAGGCGCATCGAACCGGGGCTGTAGGCGAACACCGGCGGCAGCGTCCAGGCCCGCACCGCCCGCACGGTGGCGCCCCGGGCGACCGCCGTCTCGAACGCGAACCGCAAGGTCTCGGCGCTGTCATCCGGTTCGCCCTGCTGGCCGACGACGACCTCACGGCCGCCGGCCTCGGCCGCGGGCTGGTCGCCGGCGCGCACGAGCACCACCGGCCGTGCCGCCTCGGCGATCACCTGCTGGCCGACGGAACCGAGCAGGAAACCGACGACGGGCCCGTGCCCGCGCGAGCCGAGCACCAGCAGCTCGGCCTCAGCGGCCGCGGCCAGCAGTGTCCCGACCGGCTCCCCCGTCACGACATCGGTGGTGACGTCGAGGTCCGGATGCCGCCCGGTGACGCCGCGGACCACCTCGTCCAGCCCGTCCCGCACCCACCCGGCCTGCGTGTCCGGGTCGGCCGCGTCGATCCCCTCGTACGGCTGGAAACTCCAGGCCTGCACCACCCTCAGCGCCAGCCCCCGGCGCACCGCCTCCCTGGCTGCCCAGTCCAGGGCGGCGGTGCTCTCCTCGGTTCCGTCGACCCCTGCGGTGATCGGGCGCGTCATGCGGCTGCCTCCGGTGTCGTGGCCACGTCCATCGCAGCCAGTCTTCACCACCCCGGCCGCACGACCTCGTAAGGGGAGCAAGGAGAGCCACTGACCGGCGGCCCGCTGCATACCGGAGCGAAGCGGGACGATCGAACATACGATGGGCGGGAGCCGGCGCGGTGGCTGCCCTTGCGACAGGACTTGCCGTGCCGTCGGCCCGACCACTCGGGGTGGGAGACGTATGGCACAGGCGTCCGACACAGCGCGGACCGTCATCATGACCGTGGACGACGACCCGGGAGTGTCCCGGGCCGTCGCCCGGGACCTGCGACGCCGCTACGGCGAGTCGTACCGGATCGTGCGCGCCGAGTCCGGCGAGTCCGCGCTGGACGCACTGCGGGAGCTGAAGCTGCGCGGTGATCTCGTGGCCGTGATCCTGGCCGACTACCGCATGCCGCAGATGAACGGCATCGAGTTCCTGGAACAGGCCCTGGACGTGTATCCGGGGGCCCGGCGCGTGCTGCTGACCGCGTACGCCGACACCAGTGCGGCGATCGACGCGATCAACGTCGTCGACCTGGACCACTACCTGCTCAAGCCCTGGGACCCGCCGGAGGAGAAGCTCTACCCCGTCCTGGACGATCTGCTGGAGGCCTGGCGCTGCAGCGACTTCCGCCCGGTGCCCAGCACCAAGGTGGTCGGACACCGCTGGTCGGCGCGCTCCTCGGACGTACGGGAGTTCCTCGCGCGCAACCAGGTGCCGTACCGCTGGTACTCGGCGGACGAGCCGGAGGGCAGGCGGCTGCTGGCGGCGGCCGGACACGATGGGCAGCGGCTGCCGCTCGTGATCACCCCGGACGGGACGCCCCTGGTCGAGCCGGAGGCGCCCGAGCTGGCCTCTCGGGTGGGCCTGGCGACGACTCCGGCCGAGGACTTCTACGACCTCGTCGTCATCGGCGGCGGGCCCGCCGGGCTCGGTGCCGCGGTGTACGGGGCGTCGGAGGGGTTGCGGACCGTGCTCGTGGAGCGCTCGGCGACCGGCGGGCAGGCGGGCCAGAGCTCGCGGATCGAGAACTACCTCGGCTTCCCGGACGGAGTGTCGGGCGCCCAGCTCACCGACCGGGCGCGGCGGCAGGCGGCGAGGTTCGGCGCCGAGATCCTCTCCGCACGGGAGGTGACGGGGCTGGAGGCCAACGGGGCCGCGCGGACGGTGCGGTTCTCGGACGGCTCGGCGGTCGCCGCGCACAGTGTGATCCTCGCGACCGGAGTGTCGTACCGGCAGTTGGAGGCTCCCGGCTGCAACGACCTGACCGGCTGCGGGGTGTTCTACGGCTCGGCGCTCACGGAGGCGGCCTCCTGCCAGGGGCAGGACGTGTACATCGTGGGCGGCGCCAACTCGGCAGGGCAGGCGGCGATGTACCTGGCCCGGGGCGCCAAGTCGGTCACGCTGCTGGTGCGCGGGGCTGACCTGTCCGCGTCGATGTCGCACTACCTGATCCAGCAGATCAACGAGACGCCCAACATCTCCGTGCGCGCCCGCACGGTCGTCGAGTCCGCGCACGGCTTTGACCACCTGGAGCAGCTCACCCTGCGCGACGTGGACAGCGGTCAGACCGAACTCGTCGACGCGCAGTGGATGTTCGTGTTCATCGGCGCGGCCCCGCTGACCCAGTGGCTGGATGGGACGGTGCTGCGGGACGACCACGGGTTCATCCTGGCCGGACCCGACCTCACGCCGGACGGGCGGCCGCCGGCGGAGTGGGAACTGGACCGGCCGCCGTACCACCTGGAGACCAACATTCCCGGCGTGTTCGTGGCGGGCGACGCACGCGCCGAGTCCGCCAAACGCGTCGCGTCCGCCGTCGGAGAGGGAGCCATGGCCGTGATGCTCGTCCACCGGTATCTGGAGCAGTCGTGAGCGGGCAGCCCGCGCCCTGCAGCCCGCAGGAGATCGGATCGCTGTTCCTGTTCGAGAAGCTGACCCCGGAGCAGAAGGGGCGGCTGTGCAGCGAGGGGCGGGTGGAGCGGTACGAGGCAGGGCCCGTGTACACCGAGGGCGAGCCCGCCACCTGCTTCTACGTGATGCTCGAGGGCACCGTCGTGCTGTCCCGGCGGGTCGGCGGCGACGACGTGGAGGTGACCCGCACCTCGCAGCCCGGGGTGTACTCGGGCGCGATGCAGGCCTACATCGGGGACCGGGTCCGTCAGGTCTACAACAACTCCATGCGTGTCACGGAGCCGACCCGGTTCTTCGTGCTGCCCGCCGACACGTTCGCGGCCATCATGCAGGAGTGGTTCCCGATGGCGGTCCATCTCCTGGAGGGGCTGTTCTTCGGTTCGAAGAGCACCCAGCGGGCCATCGGCCAGCGTGAACGGCTGCTGGCGCTCGGCTCGTTGTCCGCCGGGCTCACGCACGAGCTCAACAACCCGGCCGCGGCGGCCGTACGGGCCACCTCCACGCTGCGGGAGCGGGTCGGCAAGATGCGGCACAAGCTCGCGGTCATCGCCCAGGGCTCGTATTCCCCCGAGGTCATGGCCAACCTCATCGACATCCAGGAGCGCACGGCCGAACGCGTCGCCAAGGCGCCCACGTTGAGCCCCCTGGAGGCGTCGGACCGGGAGGACACGGTCACCGACTGGCTGGACGACCACGACATCCAGGAGGGCTGGCGGATCGCGCCCACCTTCGTGCAGGCCGGTCTCGACGTGGACTGGCTGGACCAGATCGCCGCGGCCGTGGACACGGAGATCCTGCCGAACGCGATCGGCTGGCTCAACTACACCGTCGAGACCGAGCTGTTGATGGACGAGATCAACGACTCGACCACCCGTATCTCGCATCTGGTCGACGCCGCCAAACAGTACTCACAGCTCGACCGCGCCCCCTACCAGCACGCCGACGTCCACGAACTCCTCGACAGCACCCTGCTGATGCTGGGAGCCAAGATCGGCCCGCGGATCGAGGTCGTCAAGGACTACGACCGTACGCTCCCGAAGATCCCCGCCTACCCGGCAGAGCTGAACCAGGTGTGGACGAACCTGATCGACAACGCCGTCTCGGCCATCAACAGCACCGGTGGGGAGGGCACGTTGACGGTGCGGACGGCGCTGGAGCCCGACCGGCTGCTGGTGGAGTTCCGCGACAGCGGGCCCGGTGTGCCCAAGGACATCCGGGACCGCATCTTCGACCCCTTCTTCACCACCAAGCCGGTCGGCGAGGGCACCGGGCTCGGCCTGGACATCTCCTGGCGGATCGTCGTCAACAAGCACCACGGCACCCTCCAGGTCGAGTCCGAGCCCGGGGACACCCGTTTCCAGGTCCTTCTTCCGCTCACCGCCACGGACGACGACACGCCTGAGGAGCTTGCATGACCAGCGACAACGGAATCGACACCAGCGTCCCGCCGAGCGGGTCCGGCTGCGTCGAGTGCGATGCGGTCGGCGGCTGGTGGTTCCATCTGCGGCGCTGTGCGCAGTGCGGCCACGTCGGCTGCTGCGACGACTCCCCCGCCAAGCACGCCACCGCGCACTACCGGGACACCGGCCATCCGGTGATCCGCAGTTTCGAGCCGGGCGAGCGCTGGTTCTGGAACTTCGACACCAGTGAGCTCTACGAATCCGGGCCCGGCCTCGCTCCGCCGGAGAGCCATCCCGCGGACCAGCCCACACCGGGGCCGGCGGGTCGAGTGCCGGCGAACTGGACGGAGACGCTGCGCTGAGGCCCTGACCTCCGCTGTCCCGGGCCGCGCTGTCAGTGCCGCGTGCCAGGATGGATCCGTGCCGCAGACCCTGTTCACCACGCCGCTCATCGGCCGGGACGACGAGATCGCCCGGCTCGGAGCACTGCTGGAGCGCGCCCGCGGCGGCGAGGCCCGGGCCGTGCTGCTCGCCGGGGACGCCGGCGTGGGCAAGACCCGGGTGCTGGACGAGATCGCCGGACGGGCCGCCCGGTCCGGGATGACGGTCCTCACCGGTCACTGCGTCGACCTCGGTGACGTGGGGCTGCCGTATCTGCCCTTCACCGAGGTGCTGGGGGTGCTGGCCGCCGACGAGCGGTTCGCTGACGTCCTGGCGCGGCACCCGGTGGTGGACCGGCTGCTGGGCGCGGGGCCGGACGCCACGAGAGACGGCGGGGGTCCCGCCGCGCACCGGGACAGCGGGGGCGGGCGGCTGCGGCTGTTCGAGGGCGTGGCGGGGCTGCTGGCCGACCTGTCGGAGATCGCTCCGCTGCTCCTGGTCCTGGAGGATCTGCACTGGGCCGACCAGTCCTCACGGGATCTGCTGCGGTTCCTGCTCAGCCGCGGCATCCTGCAGCGGCCGGCGGGCGGTGCGCCCACCCACCGGCTCGCGGTGTTCGCCTCGTACCGCGCGGACGATCTGCACCGCCGCCATCCGCTGCGTCCGCTCCTGGCCGAGCTGGTGCGGCTCCCCGCGGTGGAGCGGCTGGAGCTGCGGCCCATGGCCGACGCGGAGGTGACCCGGCTGGTGCGCGCGCTGCAGGACCGTCCGCTGCCGGAGGCCACGGTCCGCGGAATCGTCGCGCGCGCCGAGGGCAACGCCTTCTACGCGGAGGAACTGCTGGCGGCCACGGACACGGAGGCGGGGGGTGTGCCCAGCGGCCTCGCCGACGTCCTCCTCATCCGCATCGAGCAGCTGTCCGACACCGCCCAGCAGGTGCTGCGCACGGCCGCCGTGGCCGGCCGGCGCGTCGAGCACGACGTGCTGCGCGATGCGGTCGGGCTCCCCGAGGACGAGCTGGAGGCGGCGCTGCGCGAGGCGATCGGCCGGCAGCTGCTGATCCCCGGGCACGCCGACACGTATGCCTTCCGGCACGCCCTGGCCCGGGAGGCGGTCTACGCGGACCTGCTGCCGGGGGAACGGGCGCGGCTGCACGGCGCGTTCGCCCGCCTGCTCGCGGGACGCGGGCACCCGGCCGAGAGCGCGGCCGAGCGCGCCCACCACTACCGCGAGAGCCATGACCTGGCCGAGGCGCTCGCCGCCTCGCTGGAGGCGGCCGGGTACGCCGGCCGGGTGGGCGCGCCCGCCGAGGAGCTGCGGCATCTGGAGACCGCCCTCGACCTGTGGGAGTCGGTGGACCCGGCGGCCCGGCCCTCGGGGGACGGCGTCGACCGGGTGACGCTCACCCTGCGCGCCTCGGCGGCGGCCGCGCACGCCGGTGACTCGCACCGTGCGGTGTCCCTCACCAGGGCCGCGCTCGCGAGCATCGGCCAGGACGCGGACTCCGAGCTCGCCGCCCGGGTCCGCTACACCCTGGCCGGCAATCTGATGAGCGTCGACAGTCTGACGGCCGCGTTCGGCTACAGCAGCGAGGCGCTCGACCTGATCCCCGCCGAGCCGCCGACCCGGACCTGGGTGTGGGCGGCCGCCACGCACGTGATCGCCGCCCGCCACATCGGGGAGAACGGGACGGCGCTGCGGGTCGCCCGCCAGGCCCTGCGCGTCGCCGAGCAGCTGCGGGTCACGGACGCGCAGGCCGACCTCCTGGTCTCGCTGGCCATCCTGGAAGGCGGGGGGCGGCGCACAGCCGAGGGCCGTGAGCGGCTGAAGGAGGCCCGCCAGCTGGCCCGGCAGGCGGGGAACGCACCGGTGGAGATGCGTGCCCTGTTCAACCTCGCCGTCGGCTGCTTCGAGTCCGGTGACCTCGATGGCTGTCTGCCGTGGGTCGCCGAGGGCCTGGACCGCGCCCGCCGGGCCGGGCTGCTGTCGTCGCCGTATCCGCTGGAGATGCGCTATCTGCAGCTGCTGGTCCTGTACACGCTGGGCCGCTGGGACGAGTGCCTGCGGACCGCGGCGGACGACGTGGCCGTGCTGCCTTCGGCGGGCGCATACGCCATGGGTCCCGCGCTGTATGTGGCGCTGGCCCGCGGTGACCTGGGCGCGAGGGAGCGGGCCCTGGTTCTGCTGGAGGGACCGTTCGACTGGATGGCCACGCTGGTCGCGGGTATCGCGCTGACCGAGGCCGCCGTGCTGCGGGGTGAGCCGGAGGAGGCCGTGGAGCGGGCTCGGGCCACGGTGGGCGCGCTGACCGACGAGACGGGTCACCGCCCCGACCTCTCGGTCCGGCTGGCGGCCCTCGCACTGTCGGCGGTCGCCGACGCGGCCGTGGACCTGCGCTCGGCCGACGGCGCGTCCGGCCGCTGGAAGGACACCGCGGACGAACTGGTCGAGCTGGCCCGGGAGACGGCCGTGCGCGGCGAGGACGGCACTCCACAGGGCCCGGAGGGGCTGGCGTGGCTGGCCCGCGCCGAGGCGGAGTGGCTGCGGGCGGTGTCCGGGCCGGACGCTGCAGCCTGGGAGAAGGCGGTGACGGCGTTCGGCTACGGCGACGTGTACGAGCGGGTTCGCTGCCAAGTGCGTTTCGTGGAGGCCCTGTTGGTGGCCGAGCGGCGTGCGGAGGCGGCCGCTCAGGCACGCGAGGCGCATGCGGTGGCCGAGCGGCTCGGCGCGGCGCCCCTGCTGGAGAGGCTGGACGGTCTGATACGCCGCGGCCGGCTCGCCGACGCCCCGTCGTCGGACGGGGAGGGCCTCTCGCCGCTCACCGCCCGTGAGCAGGAGGTACTGCGGCTGCTCGCCCGTGGCCGCAGCAACCGGCAGATCGGCGAGGCGCTGTTCATCACCGGCAAGACGGCGAGCGTCCATGTCTCCAACATCCTGGCCAAGCTGGGTGCTTCGAGCCGTACGGAGGCCGTGGCCATCGCCTACCGGGAGGGGCTGATCGCGCCGGGGCCGACGGTGTCGGGCTGACCTCGGCCGCCGGGGTGCCGGGCGGTGCAGTCGAGGCTCTTGAGGTCGACGGCGTCGGCCATGGCCTGCATGCCCTTGTCGTTGGGGTGCAGATGGTCCCCGCCGTCGAAGACGGGGAGGATGCGCTCGAGGTCGTAGGGGCTGCGGAGGATGTGGTCGAAGTCGGTGACGGCGTCGAATTCGCCGCTGCCGCGGATGAACGCGTTCACCTCCCGGCGGACCGTCTCGCCGGCCGGATCCCATTCCGACCAGCCCTTGAACGGGGCCACGGTGGCGGCGACGACACATCTGCCGGCGGCGTGGACCCGCTCGGCGATCTCCCGGTAGCCGGCTATCAGGTCCTGGGCGGTGACTCCCGTATGGGCCTTGATGTCGTTCACACCCTCGAAGAGGAAGACGGTGCGGACGCCGGGCTGGGAGAGGACGTCGCGCTGCAGACGGTTCAGGGCGCTCTGGCCGCCGCCGTCCGCCAGGACCTTGTTGCCGGAGATCCCTTCGTTCGCCACTCCTTTGACGTCGCCCCCGGCGGTCCGCAGCCGGCGGGCGAGGTAGTCGGGCCAGCGGCGGTCGAGGTCGGTGGTGGACTGCCAGCCGTCGGTGATGGAGTCGCCGAGAGCGACGACGGCCGCGGTGCCCGCGGGCGGCCGTACGGAGACGGCGTCCAGGTAGAACCAGGAGCCGATCGCATCCGTCCAGTGGGCGGCGCTCTCCTCTGCGGTGTGGTCGCCCTGAGTCGTGTAGGACGTCTGCATGGCCATCCAGTGACCGGTCGCGGGGCCCGCCGCGTCGGGAGTGTGGATGCTCACCACCAGGTCGGCGGCGGCGGGGGTTTCACCGGGCAGGGGATCGCTGAGGGCGGCGGCGCCCGCGGGGACGGTGACGGAGCGTGCGCCGCCGAAGGTCAGCCGGCGGTTGCTGCCGGGGACCAGTGCGGCGCCCTGCTGCCGGATGCCGGCGTAGACGCTGTCGAAGGTCACCGGCCGGTCTCCGAAGGCGTTGGAGAGCCGGATCCGCAGGCCGCTGCCCGCCGCGCTGGTGCGGACGACCAGCCGGTAGCCGCGGTCGGGGGCCGAGTCGCCCATGCGGTCGGCGCTCGCGCCCCAGGTGACGACCGAGCGGTGGTCCTCGGGCGCGCCCACGAGGGTGAACTGGGGCTGCTCGCCGGACGCGTGCACCGGTGTGGCCTGGACGGCACCGGCCAGCAGCAGGATGGCGCCCAGGCGGCCGGTTCGGGCGAGGCGGGCCCTCACCGGGCGAGGTCCTTCAGCGTGACGGATCTGCCGGGGGCCAGGGTCACGGACCGTGAGGCGTCGCCGTAAGCCACTGTCGTGGTGCGGCCGCCGACGCTGTGGATGCGTGCCTCGGTCGGTTTCCCGTCCTTCCAGCGCAGGTCGACGACGAAGCCGCCGCGGGCCCCGATGCCCCTCGCCGAGCCCGACTTCGCCCAGGCGCCGGGGAGCGCAGGCAGGAGTTCGAGGTGACCGGGGCGGGAGTAGAGGAGCATCTCGATCACGGCCGCCGGGGTGCCGAAGTTGGCGTCGATCTGGAAGACACCGTTGCCCTTGCCCAGTTCGTAGATGCCGAAGAGGTTGGCGGCCGTGCCGTTGCTGCCGTCCGTCGAGGGACGAAGGTTGTTGACGATCAGCTGGTAGGCGTTGTCGGCGTTCTTCAGGCGGGCCCAGCACAGACTGCGCCAGGCGTTGGCCCAGCCGAAGCTCTCCATGCCGCGCGCGGTGAGCAGGGCGGTGGCGCCGGCCACGATGTTGGCCGGGGTGGAGCCGTCGGGGCGGATGCGGTCGCCCGGGAAGAGGCCGACGAGCGGGGACAGGTGCCGGTGGGTGGTTTCGCCGAGGTTGTCGGGGGACATCCACTCCTCCAGCCAGCCGGTCTTCGGGCTCACCTGCAGGAGATACAGCTGTTTGCGGAGGCCGGAAACGGTAGCCGCGTAGGTATTGTCCCACTGCAGTTCGGCTGCCGCAGTGCAGTAGTTGCCGAAGAGCGCCCAGACCAGTTCCTGGGCGTAGGTGATCGGTGATCCCCTTGGCGTCGAGCGGGCCCTGCTCCGGTGACCAGTCGCTGTCGGCGATGAGCACCTCGCGCGTGGTGCCCGGGAGAGTGGTGGTGAGCAGTCGGGCCTCCCAGAACTCGCAGGCGCCCTTGAGCAGGGGGTAGATCTTCTTCAGGTGGGATCGTGACCCCCGTGAACTCGTAGTGCTCCCACAGGGTGTTGCACAGCCAGGCGTTGCCCGCGGGATGCCACCACCAGCCGCCTCCGCCATAGGGGTTGGTGGAGATGGCGACGGTCCAGCCGGCGTTCTTGCCGCTGGAGTTGCGGTAGCGGTTGCGGGAGTCGTTGAACAGGCGGCGGGTCAGGTCGGTCCAGGAGGGGACCTGGGCGACGCAGTAGTCGGTGAACGCGTCGAAGCAGGCGGAGAGGCCGGCCCGGTCCGCCATCCAGTAGTTCATCTGGACGTTGATGTCGGTGTGGTAATCGCCCATCCAGGCCGGGTCGTTGCCGTCGAGCCAGAGCCCCTGGAGGCCCAGGGGCAGGCTGCCGCGCGACCCGGAGATCATCAGGTACCGGCCGAACTGCACGTAGGCGGCTTCGAGTTCGGGGTCGGGGTCGCCGGTCGCCGTCGGAGAGCGGCCAGGGCGGCTCCGGTCGTCGCGGCGAGGGCGATCAGATTGCGTCTGGGCAGCAGGTGGGACGGATCGGTGTTCATAGCGGCTCCTGGAGGGCGTTCAGGACGGCTTCGGTACGTCGATCCGGTCGATGTCCGGGGCGTAGCCACTGCCGCTGTCGAAGGTGATCGTATTGGAGCCGGCGTTCAGGGTCAGCGGCACGCTGACCGTTTCGGCCGTCCCCCAGTCGCCGGTGGAGGGGAACTTGTGGCTGGTGCCGCGACCGCCGTTGGCCGAGACACCGGCCGACCGGGCGTCACCGCTGACGTAGGCGATCTTCACTTGGTAGGTGCCGGCCTCGGGGACGACGACGTCCTTGAAGGTGATCCTGCCGCCGAGGTAGAGGTTGCCGACTTCTTTGCCGCCGGAGCAGGCGGAGCAGTCGGCGACGGAGGCGTTGCCGGCGAGGGTGTTGGCCGGCGATTCGGCCTCGTAGCCGGTGAAGGCGAGCGCCGGGCCGTGCGGGGTCACGGTGAAAAGGCGGGAACCGTGGGCGGGCAGGGCCTGGGTGACCTTGTCCTTGTGTGTGCCGAGGTTCTCGTGGTTCCACAGGTCGCGGACGGCGGCCTTGCCGGTGAAGCCGAGGGAGGCCCAGGAAGCCGAGACGGCGGCGGGCGAGCCGGCGAGGTTGAACAGGGCGACGGTGTAGCTGCCGTCGGGGTTCTTCGCGGCCCACACCTGCTGCGGGTCGGAGGGGGTGAGGGGCCGTGCGGGCGGGGTGGTGCCCTGGTTGACGGCGATGACCTCCTTGTTGGTGAGCAGGGACAGACCGTAGGAGTCGAGGCGGGTGAGGTCGTCGCCGGTGTAGAGCGGGGACTTGGCGATGGCCCACAGGGTGGCGTAGCTCTGTCGTTCGGCTTGGGTGAGGCCGTCCATGGCGCCGTTGCCGACGTCGAGGGAGTCCAGGTCGTTCCAGCCGCCGGGGCCGGCGTGGCGGGTCCAGCCGGGTGCGTCGTCCCAGCGGTCGTCGACGGAGTTCTCCCAGCTGACGAGGGTGTTGCAGTAGCACTCGACGTCGGTGTCCATGCGCCAGCCCTGCGCGTACTTCTTCCAGTCGGCGGCGTGGCCGATGTCGAGGGACCAGGACAGTTCGAGGTGGACGGGGCGGCCGGTGGCGGCGATCGCCTTGCTCCAGGCGGCCACGTCAGCAACGTTGTCGTACTGGTCGCCGCTCTTTCCGGAGCCCGGTCCGACGCCGTCGAGCTTGAGGAAGTCATAGCCCCAGCCGGCGATCAACTGGGCCTGCGCGTCTATGTACTTCTGTGCACAGGGCCGGGAGAAGTCGAGCTTGTAGGAGCTGTCCCAGCCGTTGGTGGTGCGCAGGTCGCTGTAGACGACGTCGGCGGTGGTGCAGCCGCCGGCGTTCCACACGGGCGTCTTTCCGCCGCCGTACGCCTCCTTCTCCAGGCCGGCGGGCAGATAGATCCCGGCCTTGAGGCCCTTGCCGTGGATGCGGTCGGCGACGGCTTTCATACCGCTGGGGAAGCGCTTCGGGTCGGCCTTCTGGCGGCCGTACTGGTCGTACCCGGGCTTCCACGTGTTGTCGCGCCACCAGCCGGCGTCGATGTTGACGTACTCGTAGCCGTACTTCTTCAGCTTGGCGGCGAGGGCGTCGGTCTGCTTGGCGACGTTCGCCTCGGTGAGGTAGCTGTAGTCGCCGTCGGGGTTGAGGCCGGGGTATTTGGACGACTGCATGCTCCAACTCGACCAGCCCATATAGGGCTTGGCCGCGACGGCAGGCGCGTCGGATACGGCGGACGCGGTGGTCCCGGTGGTCTCGGCGTGGGCCGCGGGGGCGGCGGTGACGGCGGTAACGGCGGTAACGGCACCAGCGGCGAGGGCCAGGACCACCGCGGCTCTCAGGGTGCGTGCGGGCAAGACGGAGTACGAGGATGACCGCATGGGTCGTACCTCCAGGGGGAGTTGGTTCAGCGGCTCGGTGGTGGGTCGTCGGGGGCGATGAAGGACTGGATCGCGGTGGCCGCGGCTCCGCGGGCCCACTCCTCGAAGGGGAGCGGGCGGGTCTGTACGTCGCAGTCGGCGGCGGAGCCGAAGGCGGCCGCGGCGAAGGTGTCGCGGATCTGCTCGGCGAACAGGTCGTAGGCGGCGAGCCCCTCGCCGGAGATGATCACGCGTTCGGGGCCGAGCAGGTTGGCCACGGTGGCGATGCCCCGGCCGATCGCCTCCCCGGCCCTCGCGTAGGCCTCGCGGGCTCCGACGACTCCCTGGTGGGCCAGTGCCACGGCCTCGGCGGTGTCGGCGACCTCGATGCCGGTGGTGTCGCGGATCCGGCGGACGATCGCGGCGTCCCCCGCGATGGCCTCCACACAGCCGCGGTTGCCGCAGTGGCAGGCAGGCCCTGCTGGGTCGACGGTCACATGGCCGATCTCACCGGCCACGCCGTGCGCGCCGGCGATCACACGGCCGTGCACCACAAGGCCGCAGCCGATGCCGGCGCCGACCGTCACCACGGCGAAGTCGGACAGGCCCACCCCGGCCCCGAACCACTGCTCGGCGACGGTCAGGGCCCGTACGTCGTTGTCGACGGTGACCGGCAGCCCCGTGGCCTTGGCGGCGAGTTCGGCGAGCGGTACGTCCCGCCAGTCCAGGAAGGGCGAATAGCGGACGGCGCCCTCGGTGCCGTCGACGTCGCCGGAGACGGCGACGCCGAGACCGAGGACGGGGGCGCCGAAGTCCTCGGCCTCGGCGAGCAGTTCGTGCACCAGCTCCGCCAGCGGGGCCAGCACGGCCTCGGTCGACCGGTCCGTCAGCGGGACGCGCCGGTCGAGGCGGATACGGCAGCACAGGTCGGTGAGCACTCCGATGAGCTCGCCGCCGGTCACCTTGACGCCGATGAACAGCGCTCGCCCGCCGTCGACACGCACCAGGCTCGCGGGCCGCCCGAGGGCGGGGCGGGCCTCCTCGTCGGCGGCCTCCACCAGATAGCCGGCCGCCAGCAGCGGGCGGACCGCCTTGGTGACGGCAGCCGGGGACAGCCCGGCGCGCCGGGCAACCTCCAGCCGGGTGAGGGGCCCTTGGGACAGAACCGTGGTGAAGATCTGCGAGGCGGCCGGCGTGTGGGCCGGGAACGTCTCGACAGGTGACGTGGACCGCATGGCCGGGAACCTAGGTCCCTTATTTTCCACTGTCAATAAAAGAGACAGGAATCGCCTGAAGGTTGACTGTGAGGTTTCGGGCGATCACCTCCTACGAGGCCGATCCGCGTCGTGAGCTGCACGGCCGTGAGATCGGTGAACTGCGCGACGCGGCCCGCGAGATGCTGGCGGCGCCCGGTCGTCCGGCGCCGGTCTTCGTGAATCTCCTCCAGTCCCTCCTTGCCTTCGAGGGCGTCGGCGTACGGCCGGAGGCGCTGGCCGGTGTGAACAGCGAGGAATTCGAGCTGGAGTGCCCGGCGTGCCAGGAGGGGCTGTATGTGGCGTTCGGCGGCTACGGAACGTTCGTGTCGGCCGAGGACTACGTGAGCGGGACGGACGCACAGGCCGCCGAGGACCGCGGGGAGTTGACGCCGATGCCGGCGGAGCGGCTGTCGGGACTGGGCGCGAGGCTGCACGGCGAGGCGGCCACGGCGGGACAGACGGAGGTGGCCCGGGCCCTGACGTATGTCTTCGGCGAGGGGCGCTGCCCTTCATGCGACACCGTGTTCTCGGTGGCACAGGAAGTCGAGAAGCCGTGGGACTGAGCCGGGCACCCCGCTGAACGGGGTGCCCGGACCGGTGCCCTCGCTCGGAGGCAGCGCTCAGCGGTGCGCGGCCGGGGTGTTGGCCGGGGTGACGTTGACCGCGGCCCAGGCCTTGTCCACCGTCAGGTACTCGGTGCTGTTGGCCCCGTAGAGGTCCTTGGCCGCCTTCAGCGTCGCGACGCGCGCGTCGTGGAAGTCGGTCGTGGACACCATGTAGCGCGTCAGTGCCCGGTAGAGGATGGCCGTGGCCTTGGTGCGGCCGATGCCCTTCACCGTCGAGCCGTCGAAGGTCGGCGAGTCGTACTTGACGCCGCCGATCGTCTTTCGGCCGCTGCCCTCGGCGAGCAGGTAGTACGCGTGCGAGGAGACGCCGGAGCCGGCGTGCACCTCGGCGTCGTACACCTGGGGCGACCAGTAGTCGATCGCGCCTTCGAGCTCGTCGAGGGACGGGTGGTCGAGTCGGCGCAGGAACTTCTGGTCCAGGCCCATCTTCTCGCCGATGAGGTAGTCCGGCTTGTCCGTCGCGTTGTTGGTGAAGAACTCGACGTTGGAGCCGAAGACGTCGGCGAGGGACTCGTTCAGCGCGCCCGGCTCGCCGTACTGGTTGCCTTGCTGGTCGACGCGGGTGGGCTCCAGCTTGGCGGTGGCGTCGACCACGCCGTGGGTCAGCTCGTGACCGGACACGTCCAGGGCCACCAGCGGCTTCTTGAACATGTCGCCGTCGCCGTCGCCGTAGAGCATGCAGTTGCAGTCCGAGTCCCAGAACGCGTTGGCCACCTTCCTGCCGAAGTGGACCATGGCCTGGGCGCCCTTGCTGTTGTTCTTGATGCCTTTGCGGCCGAAGGTCTTCTTGTAGAAGTCCAGGGTCTTGGTGACGCCGTACTGGGCGTCGGCGGCTGCGCTGTTCCGGTTGGAGACGGCGCCGTTGCCGAAGACGTCGTTGGTGGTGGTGATCTTCTTGCCGCGGGAGAAGCTCTCCAGTTCCTGGCCCTTGGCGTCCCGGGTCTCGGTTCCCCAGCGGGTGGGGTCCTTGAGGAGGTAGCTGGTGCGGGCCGTGCGGGTGGTGGTCAGCGGGACCTTGCCGACGAAGATGGACTTTCCGGTGCCGTTCGCCGTTGACGGATAGCGGGTGACGCCGGCCGCGGAGGACGTGGCCGTGAGGCCGGCGGCCTGTGAGCCGGTGCCCGTGGCCGGGTCGAGCTTCTCGCCGCGTTCGCGCAGGGTGTCGAGCAGGCGGGGCGAGAGGAACTCGTCGCTGTCGGGCGTGTTGCTGCGCACCTTGCCGGTGACGGCGTCGATGACGACCGTCCGGGAGCCGCCGGCCTCGGCGGTGTCGCTGCCACTGACCGGCACCCGGTAGGCGAGGGCGGACGCGCCGTCGCGGGCGTCCACGACGAGTTCGGCGGTGCCGGCCTCACCCTTGGCGACCGTCGCCGCCTTCTGTTCGGCCTGGCCGGCGGACAGCTTGGCGGCGGTGGCGGCAGCGGGCTTGACGGTGTGTCCGGCGGCCCGGGTGACACCCTTGTACGCCAGCTGCTCGGTGAGATGGACGACGAGGTCGCCCCCGAGGACCGGCATGCCCTGATGGATCCGGGTGAACCGCACGTGCCGGGCGCCCTCCGGATCGATCATGACGTCCCCGGCCTGCAGTTCGTCCCCGTGGGCGACGCCGGTCGCCGAGGCGTGGGCGAAGGCGGCGGTGCGGGCGGCGGACACCACGGACGCGGTTGAGGCGCCGGCGGTGGCAGAGGTGGTGTGGCCCGTCCCCGTGGCGGGGCCCGCGAAGGCGGTGCCCGCGAGGCCCGTGGCGGCCGTCGTCACGGCGACAGCGACCGCCACGTTGCGTATGTGCGGTCTACGCACTGGTGAGGGTTCCTTCCTTGCCAGGCGGCCGGGATCACCAACCGCCTTGACGCATGGCGCCGTTGAGCGCCACAGGGGCTGGTCGGGCCCCGAGAAGAAACCCTTTCGGATGCGTCATGTCCATGTAAAGACTAAAAAACCTGTTTCCGTGCGATACATGGCAATGCTTTGCACATCCACACCGCTCAGTGATCAGTGGGTGACCAACTGTGCGGCGACTGTGAAGATGTGACGAGACGGAAGAAAGTTGCCTCAGGTGAATGTGACCCATCTCGCATCCAGGAGCGCCGTCCTGGGAACGGCCCTGCTCTCGCTCCTCACGGTCCCCGCGCAGGCCGCTTCGGCCGAGTCGCTGCCGAAGCCCGACCTCGCCGGACTTCAGGGCGTCCTGCGCACCGCGGTCGAGCAGGGCGCGCCCGGCGCGATGGCACGGATCGACGACCACGGCTCGGTCGGCCGGGCCGCCGTGGGCCTGGCCGACACCACGAGCGGGCGGGCACTCGGCACCGCCGACCGGTTCCGCATCGGCAGCGTCACCAAGACCTTCACGGCCGTGGTGCTGATGCAGCTGGCGGACGAGGGCAGGCTGGATCTGTCGTGCGGGGTCTCGGTGTACGGGCACACGGGCGCCGTCCAGGGTTACTACACGTACGCCTTCGCCTCGAAGGACGGCAGGCGCAGCCTCACCGCACTCGCCACCACGTCCAACAACGGCGCCGTGCTCGGCACGATGCCCGGCACGCTGGAGTCGGCGTTCTGCGGCAAGCAGGCGAAGGCGCGGCGCGCGGTACCGGCCGGCGACCGCCACGAGGACGTCGCTCCTGGAGTCGTACGGGACTGACCCGGCGGGAACCGCACCGCCCCGGTGGACGTTCTCCGGACGAGCCCACCGAGGCGAGTACGACGACACCAGGGCGGCGCGATGAGCGAGTTGGTCCCCGGCGGCAACATGCCCCTTCCGAGCGGTGCCGTGACCGTCCGGGTGCCCGGCCCCTTCGACGTGTCCGCGCTCATCACGGACGATGGGGGAAAGGTCCGGGGCGACGCCGACTTCGTGTTCTACAACCAGCCGTCCGCTCCGGGCGCCCGGCTGGACGGCGACACCCTCACCGTGGAACCGCCGGGACTGCGCTCCGGGGCCACCAGGATCACCGTCGTCGTCAGCTCCGCCGAGCCCGGCACTCCCCTGGGCCGTCTCCCCGCGCCCACCCTCCTCGTCACGGCTCCGGGCGGCCGCCCACTCGCCCGGTTCGCCCCGCCGCCCCCGCGGCAGGAAACTGTGCTGCTGCTCGCGGAGATCTACCAGCGGGCCGGCGGCTGGAAACTGCGAGCACTGGGCCAGGGGTACACCGACGGACTCGCCGGTCTCGCGCGGGACTTCGGCGTGGACGTCATCGACGAGACGGCAGGGGCGGGCGCACAGACGGCACCCGGGCCGGCGGCGCCGCCGACGCCGGCCCGACAGACTTCCCACGGGCGGGCCCCGTCACCGGCACCGCCGATCCCGGCAACCCGCCCCCCTTCCTCCTCTCTTCCGCCCGTGCCCACCGCACCACCGCCCTCCCCCGATCCGGGCGGCTTCCTCGGCCTGGTCAACTCCGCGCGCGCCGCGGCCGGTTCACCTCCAGTCGTCCTCGACGCCCGTCTGACGTCCGCGGCGCACGCCCACGCCGGTGCCATGGCGGCGGCAGGGCTCCTCGGCGTCGAGGGCGGGGACGGCGTCTCCGTCCACCAGCGCGTCACAGCCGCCGGGTACGCGTACCTCACCATCGGCGAGCACCTGGTCTCCGGCCCGCGCACACCGTCGGAGTTCGTCCGGTACTGCCTGGGCGACGAGCGGACCCGGCGCACCCTGTGCGACCCGGCCTTCACTCAGGCGGGCGTGGCGTGCGTCGGCGACGGGCGCTCGGCCGACATGTACTGGACCGCGCTGTGGGCGAGGCCCCTCACGCCGGACGGCCTGAAGCGGACGGCGGCCGAAGTCGTCGAGCTCACCAACCGGGAGCGCGGCCGGGCCGGCCTGCCTCCCCTGGCCACCGACCCCCTGCTCGCCGGCGCGGCGCAGGCGCACAGCGCGGACATGGTGGCCCGCGCCTTCTACTCGCACACCTCGCCGGAGGGCACCCAGCCCTGGGACCGGGCCGCCGCCGCGGGCGCGCGCCGGCGCTCGATCGGCGAGAACATCGCCTGCGGCCAACGCTCCCCCGCCGAGGTCGTCGAGGGCTGGATGAACAGCCCCGGCCACCGCGCCAACATCCTCAAAACCGACTTCACTCACATAGGGATCGGTTTCGCCGGCGGCGGCCCGGCAGGCACGTACTGGACCCAGTTGTTCGGCGCCTGACCACCGAAGTGCCCGCCGCACCCGCGATCTTGGCGGAACGGAGCGCTCCGGGACAGGATGCGCGCATGAAGGGTTCCCTCTTTTCCAGTGAGTACATGGTCCAGCCGGCCACCGAAGCGGGCATGACCGTCGAGAACGCCAAATGCGTCAAGTACGCGGTGAACGGCGAGATGGTCGCCCGCCAGGGCGCGATGGTCGCCTACCGCGGCAACCTCCAGTTCGAGCGCAAGGGCCAGGGCGTGGGCGGCATGCTCAAGCGCGCGGTCACCGGAGAGGGGCTGCCGCTGATGGCGGTGCGCGGGCAGGGCGAGGCCTGGTTCGCGCACGAGGCTCAGAACTGTTTCATCGTCGACGTCGACCCCGGCGACGAGTTCACCGTCAACGGCCGCAATGTCCTGTGTTTCGACGCCTCGTTGTCGTACCGGATCTCGACGGTCAAGGGCGCGGGCATCGCCGGCGGCGGCCTGTTCAACAGCGTCTTCACCGGACAGGGCAGGCTGGGCCTGGTGTGTGAGGGCAATCCACTGGTCATCCCGGTCTCGGCGCAGTTCCCGGTGTACGTCGACACGGACGCGGTCGTCGGCTGGACGGCCGGTCTGCAGACCTCGCTGCACCGTTCGCAGTCCATCGGCTCGATGCTGCGCGGCGGTTCCGGGGAGGCCGTGCAGTTGATGCTGCAGGGCGAGGGGTACGTGGTCGTCCGGCCGAGCGAGGCGACGCCGCAGAAGGCGCAGCAGCACTGAGGCCCGGGAAATGAGCCTCTGAACCGATCCTCTGGAGTGATCTGCGCGTCACGAGCAACCTTCACGGCGGCAACGACGTCTTGATCCCCAACAGGTGATGCCCTGGCCCTCAGGGGCCAGGGCCCATTTTCGAAGCTCTATACACGCCATGTATACACGGCATGTGTACCCGACATGTATACACAACGCGTAGAGATGCTGTGTATACGGACCGAAAGGGATCCATGTACGGCAAGGCATTCGCCCCGGAGTACCAGGGCGCCCTCACCACTCTCTCCGTGAACTCCTCGCTGACCGACGTACTGGCCGCCGGCACACGGGAGTTGAGAGCTGCCGAGCAGGCCGGTAAGCAGGGAGAGGCGGCCCGCTCCGGACTCGCGGTCGCCGAGGCGCACCGCAGGCTGGGACAGGTCGGGGACGCCGAGCGGGCATGGAAGGCGAGTTACCGCGCGGCGCGGGAGGCCGGGGACACCGCGGCGATGGCGTGGGCGCTGTGGAGCGGCGGCACCCTGGCCCGGCAGCGGAGCGCCTTCCCGCTGGCCTGGCGGCTGCTGGGGCTCGCGGCCGAACTCGGCGAACAGGGCGGCGACGTCGTCGTACGCGGCTACTCACTCGCGGGACTTGCCGAGACCGGCCGCATCCAGGGCGACTACGAGGCCGTACGCAGGCTGCACGAGCAGTTGCTGGCCGAGGCCCGGCGGCGCGGCGAGGCACGCCACACGGTGTGGGCGCTTGAGGGCATCGCGCAGATCCACCGCAACACGGGTGAGTACGACACGGCGTACGCCCTGTTCGAGGAGGCGGCCCAGATAGCCGCGGGCGCCGACGACCGGCGCGGTCACGCCTGGGCGCTGCGCGGGCTGGCCGACATCGTGTCCGTGCGGGACAAGGACGTCGAGCGGGCGCTCGCGCTGCTGTCCGAGGCGGAGACCACGTGCCGTGCGATGAAACTGTCCAGCGCGCTGGCCTACAACCACAAGATGCGCGGCAACGTCCTGTACCGGGCGGGACGTTACGCCGAGTCCCGTGACCTGTACGAGCAGGCGCTCGAGGAGTTCCGCGCGATGAGCGAGCCGCGCGGGGAGGCACTGGCGCGGCTGGGGCTGGCCAAGTCCCTGGCCAGGCTGGGCCGCGACCGAACAGAGACGGCTGCCGAACTCACCGCTCTGGCCCGCGAGTTGGAACGGATCGGGCTACGACACGCACGGGAGATGGTGGCCCGGGCGCAGGAGGAGTTCGGCATCGTGGCGGAGGTCGTACGGTGACGGCCCTTCCTACGGTGCTGCGGGCGCCCGTCGACGCTCCTCACGTCCTCGACCGCTGCCGCGAGTTGGTGCGGCCCGCGCTGGTGGAGGCCGTCGCGCGGATGCATCCCTGGGTGGGTGAGATGTCGGCGTACTCCTTCGGCTGGTGCGAGGTGGGCGGTGCGCCGACCGTCGCGTCCGGCGGGAAGGGTGTGCGGCAGGCATTGGCCGTGCTCGGGGCCGAGGCGGCGGGCGCACCCGGGTGGGCGGGCGTACCCGCGGCGGTCGCGGTGGAGCTGGTGCACACCTTCTCCCTCCTCCACGACGACATCATGGACGGCGACGCGGCCCGGCGGCGCCGGCCCACCGTGTGGAAGGCCTACGGCACCGGTCCCGCGGTCCTCGCGGGCGACGCCCTGTTCGCACTGGCCGTCGAGACCCTCGCCGCGGCGCCGGCCGGCCCGCAGGCCGTGCGGGTGCTGTCGGTGGCGCTGGGTGACCTGGTGCGCGGTCAGGCGGACGACCTGCTGTTCGCCGACCGTCCATGGACGGGACCGCAGCGGGTGCGCCCGGAGGAGTACCGGGCGATGGCCGGGCACAAGACGGGCTCGCTGCTGGGCTGCGGGGCGGCGCTCGGCGCCCTGCTCGGCGGCGCCGCGCCCTCGGTCGTCGACGCCCTCGACCGTGCCGGGCGCCACCTCGGGATCGCCTTCCAGATCGTCGACGACGTCCTGGGGATCTGGGGCGACCCCGCGGTCACCGGCAAGCCCGTGCACGGCGATCTCCGGGAACGGAAGAAGACGTTCCCGGTCCTGGCCGCGCTCGACTCCGACGGCCCCGGGGCCCGGCGGCTCGCGGCGCTCCTGGCCGCGGGCGGGGACCCCGAGAAGGCGGCCACGCTGATCGATGCGCTGGGAGGCCGGTCGGCGGCACTGGCCGAGACACGGCACCACATCGCCGCGGTGGAGACGGCTCTTGCCGAGGTGGCCCTGGAGACGGGAGCGATGGACGAGCTGCGGTCGCTGCTGGGGTATCTGGTGCGTCGGGACGTCTGAGAGAACGCCGCCCTCCTCCGCCGCTCCGAATCCGTTTGGCCCCCGGCCCGAATCCGTTTGACCCAGGCCGTCTCGCACGCAAGGGTCGACGCGGTGCGGGTCGTCGCGCCCGTGCGGGAAAGGTGGCTGTCTTGATCGGGATCTCCGAGGTCGAAGCCGCGGCCGAGCACATCGCCGAACACGTGGTGCGTACTCCGACGCTGCCGAGCCCGGGGCTGACCTCGCTGCTCGGCGCTCCGGTGACGGTCAAGCTCGAACTGCTCCAGCGCACCGGCTCGTTCAAGTCCCGCGGGGCCACGGCCAAGCTGCTGTCGCTGAGCGCCGGCGAGCGGGCCGCCGGAGTCCTGGCGGTCAGCGGCGGCAATCACGGGATCGCCCTCGCGGTCATGGCCGCGGCCCTCCATGTGAAGGCCACGGTGGTCATGCCGCGCTCGGCGCCCGCGCGGTCGGTCGAGATCGCGGAGGCAGCCGGTGCGTCGGTGCGGCTGACCGACGGCATGGCCGGGGCGTTCGCGCTCGCGACGCGGCTGCGGGAGGAGGGGCTGACGCCGGTGCACCCCTTCGACGATCCGGTGGTCGTCGCCGGCCAGGGCACCGTCGGCCTGGAGCTGGCCGCGGACGCGGGTGACCTCACCGACGTCCTCGTCAGTGTCGGCGGCGGCGGACTGATCTCCGGTGTCGCGGCGGCGCTGCGGGACCGGCGGCCGGACGTGCGGATCTGGGGTGTGGAGACCGAGGGTGCCGAGGCCATGTCGGAGGCGCTCGCGGCGGGCGGCCCTGTGCCGGTCGCCCTGTCCTCCATCGTGTCCACGCTCAGCGCGCCGGCCGTCTCCCAACTGACCTACGACCATGTCTCCGCGCTGGTCCAGGAGGTGCTCGTGGTGCCGGACCGCGAGGCGGTGCAGGGCACGCTCGACCTGGCCGGGCACGCCAAGGTATGGGCCGAACCCGCGGCCGGCTGTCTGCTGCCCGCGGCTCGGCGGGTCCTGGAGCGGGTCGGCGAGGGCGCTCGGCTGGGTCTGGTCGTGTGCGGGGGCAACGCGACGACCGGCGACGTCATGGACTGGGCGGAACGCTTCGGGCTGCGCTGAGTCCGCGGCCCGTCCGGAAAGCACTCCGTTTGAATTCCGGTCAGCCAAAGGGGGCTTTCGTGAAGTTGCCCCACCGCGCGTAAACAAATGGCCGCGGCCGCCAATGATTTGTGGATCCTTTGAACACACCCCGTCGCGCTCCCCGTACCTCTGTGAAAGGTGAGACCCAGCGGTTCGACGAGGGATGAGCATGGTCAAGGCGCATGTCTTCACGCACGAGTTGGTCGCTGGAAGGTACCGGCTCGTCGATGTCGTCCAACGTGAGACGAACCGGGTCTGCTGGTACGGCAAGGACGTCAACGTCGGGCGTGCCCATCTCCTCACCCAGATCGCGCTCCCGGACGACCCCGACGGTGAGGCCGCGCCCCGTACGACCGCCCGCATCATCCGCATGTCCGAGACCATGGGGCTGATGTGCCCGGGCGCGGTCGCGACGGTCGTCGACACCGTGGAGCAGGGCGGTGACCTGTGGGTCGTCACCGACTGGATCGACGGCACCTCCCTGGGCGAACTCATCGCCCAGCAGGGCACGTTCAACTACGTGCGGGCGGCGCGTATCGGTCTGGAGCTGCTCGACGTGCTGGAGGCGGCGCACCGCGAGGGCATCACCCACGGCGAACTCAGCCCGGGCCAGGTCTTCGTGCAGGACCGGGGTTCGGTCGTGGTCACCGGCTTCGGACTGGCCGGCGCGACCCTGGCACCGCGGCTCACCGCGCCGTCGTACGCCTCCCCCGAACAGGCCCGTGACGAGCGCATCGGGCCCGCGGCAGACCTGTGGGCGCTCGGCGCGATCCTCTACACGATGGTCGAGGGCCGTCCGCCCTTCAGGGACCGGGACCGGCCCGAGGCGACACTGAAGGGCGTGGACCGGCTGCCGCTGCGCACTCCGGTGCGGGCGGGGCCGCTCACCCAGACGGTGCAGGGCCTGCTGCGGAAGAACTCCAGGGAGCGGCTGACCCGGCAGGTGGTCCGCGAGTCCCTCACCCGCGTCCTCACCGAGGACCCAGACACAACGACCGCAACCCTGCCGCGGGCCCGGCTGCGCGGTGTCTACGCCGCCGCCTGTCATGTCGGCCCGGGGTGGAGCAGACGCACCATGGCCTTGGGGACCGCCCTGGCCGTCGTCACCGTGGCGGGCGCGGCGCTCGCCGTCACCGGCCGGCTGCCCGGCACCGGTACGTCCCCGGCCGGCGCCGCGCCCCCGCCGCCGGCGTCCGCCACCGCGTCCGCGACCGCACCGGACAGCCGCCCCGACGGCCGGCACTCGACAGCGCCCGCACCGCCCCCGGCAACGGCTGCCACGGCCACGGCGTCACCGACGCCCCCACCGACGCCCTCGCCCTCCCCTCCGGCCACCGCGCTGCCGGCGGGCTTCCAGCGCTACACCGCCCCCGAGGGCTTCTCCGTGGCCCTCCCCAAGGACTGGACACGGGTGCGGACCTCGCGAGTCCGTGACCTGTCGTACCGCGTCACCTTCGGGGCGGACGACGATCCCCGCACCCTCGCGGTCACCTACAGCACCGTCGCGGGCCCCGACCCCGTCGCCGTCTGGCGCGACGACGTCGAGCCCGAGCTGGCGAAGGACGACGGCTTCCAGCGGATCGGCGAGATCAGGGCGACGACGTACCAGGGCCACAAGGCCGCCGACATGGAGTGGCTCTCCGACGTCGACGGCACACAAGTGCGCACCTTCGGACGCGGCTTCCTGCTCGGCGGCGGCCGCAGCTTCTCGCTGCGCTGGACGACTCCGGCCGCCGACTGGAACGACTCCGCGAACCGGCAGGCCCTGGACACCTTCCTGCGGACCTTCCGGTCATCGTCAGGCTGAGCTGCCGGGCGCCCGCATCTCGCGCAGCGGCGTGCCGCCCAACGGAGTCGTGTGCCACCGGACCGTGAACGTCCGGTCGGGCAGTGAGCAGGCCAGGGTCAGGCGGTGCGGTGTCTCCAGGAACACGATGTCGGCGGCGAGAGTGTCCGCGTCGGCCCATCCGCCGCTCACCGCGGTGGGCAACGGCTCGTCGGTGACGGTCCATCCGTCCTCCCCGACCCGCAGGTCCAGGTCGTGTCCGTCCTCGGTGAGCCGCAGTGCCCAGCCGCCCGCGTCCGCCGTCACGGCGAGACCGGTCAGCTTCGGCTGGTCCGCGCACACACCGCCGTACGGGGTGAACTCGGCGCCGGACCAGTTCTGCTGCCCCTCGGGCGGTGCGGACTTGCCCGGCGCCGGAGGCAGCGCGAGTCGCGCCAGCCGTTCCCGCAGGACGGCGTCCTCGTCCCGCCGGTCGGGGAGCGGCTCGGGCCCGAAGGCGGGCAGCAGGTGCTCCCAGACCAGATTGAGCACTTCCTGCATCTGTTCGGTCGCCGCGGTCGTCGCGATCACCGCGTCGTGCTCGGGCAGCACCAGGCAGAACTGGCCGTACGCGCCGTCGCCGCGGTAGCCGTGCCGGGACTTCCAGAACTGGAGGCCGTAGCCCCGCTGCCAGTCCGGCCATGCTCCCCCGGCCGTACCGTCGCCGTTGGCGATGTGCAGGCGGGTGGCCTCGGCCACCCACCCCTCCGGGAGCAGCCGTTCGCCGTCCCACACCCCGTCCTGCAGATACAGCTGCCCGAGCCGGGCGATGGCGTCGGTGGTGGCGTGCAGCCCGCTGAAGCCCAGTTCACGGCCGGCCCGGTCGCGAGTCCAGGCCGTCCGGCCGATGCCGAGCGGCTCCAGCAGGCGCGGGCCGAGGTAGGCGGTCAGCGACTGCCCCGTGACGCGCTGCACGATCGCGGCAAGGGTGTACGTCGTGGGCTGGTTGTAGGCGAAGACGGTCCCGGGGTCCCGCTCCGGCGGCAGCAGCAGGAAGCCGCGGGCCATGTCCGCGCGGTCGGTGGCGAGCGCCCGGTCGAGGGTCTCGGTCTCGTGGCCGCTGGCCATGGAGGCCACGTGCCGCACCAGCATCGCGCGGCTGCGCGGGTCGGTGATGTCGGCCTCGAACTCCGGGAAGTAAGAGATCACCGGGTCGTCGAGCCGGAGCAGCCCCTCGGCCAGGGCGATCCCTGCGGCCGTCGCCGTGAAGCTCTTGCTGAGGGAGTACAACAGGTGCGGACGTTCGGGGGTGTACGGGGCCCACCAGCCGGAGGCGACGAGGTGTCCGTGCCTCATGACCATCAGGCTGTGGGGTTCGATGCCGGGGGCGGCTTCGAGGGCGTCGAGGAAGGCGTGGACGCCGGCGGCGTCGACGCCCTGGGCGGCGGGGGTGCTGGAGGGCAGCGGGCGGGCACTCATGAGGGCATCCTCCCCGGTGATCCGGCGTGAATCGAGAGGCTGTTTTCCGTCGCCGGCCCGGGGGACTCGGTGGTTATGGCGCAAATCGGATACACGATGATGACCGAGCAGGCCGGCCCCCGTGAGCTGGTCGACCATGTGGTGCGGGCCGAGGAGGCGGGCTTCGACTTCTCGGTGACTTCGGACCACTACTTTCCGTGGCTGCGCCCACAGGGTCACTCGCCGTACGCGTGGAGCGTGCTGGGCGCGGCGGCACAGGCGACCTCGCGCATTCCGCTGATGACCTACGTGACCTGTCCGACCGTCCGCTACCACCCGGCGGTCGTCGCACAGAAGGCGGCGACGGTGCAGCTGCTGTCCGAGGGGCGGTTCCGGCTCGGGCTCGGCTCCGGCGAGAACCTCAACGAGCATGTGGTGGGCGGTGGTTGGCCGGCGGCCGACGTACGTCACGAGATGCTTGAGGAGGCGGTGGAGATCATCCGGGCGCTGTTCGAGGGCGGCCATGTCAACCGTCGCGGCACGCACTTCGACGTGGAGTCGGCCCGGCTGTGGGACCTACCGGACCAGCCGCCGCCCATCGGCATCGCCGTCTCCGGCGAGCAGTCCTGCGCGCTCGCGGGCAGGCTGGCCGATCTGGTCATCGCCACGGAGCCCGAGGCCGGGCTGCTGAAGGCGTTCGACCGGCACGGCGGCGAGGGCAAGCCGCGCGTGGGCCAGCTGCCGGTCTGCTACGACCCGGACCGGGACACGGCCGTGCGGCGCGCGCACGACCAGTTCCGCTGGTTCGGCAACGGCTGGAAGGTCAACTCCGAGCTGCCGCACCCCGATTCGTTCCAGTCGGCGACCCAGTTCGTCACTCCCGACGACGTGGCGGCGTCGATCCCCTGCGGCGACGACCCCGAGGACTTCGTCGAGGCCGTGCGCCCCTACGCGGATGCGGGATTCGGCGAGATCGCCCTCGTGCAGATCGGCGGCGAGTCACAACCCGCGTATCTGGACTGGGCGGAGAAGACGCTGCTGCCGGCACTGCGGGACGCCTTCGGCTGAGGCCGTCGACGCCGGCGACCGAGGCCCGTCAAAGGGTGCAATAGGCTGCCGGTCTGCACCTCCGCAGTCCGACCAGCTTTGCACAGGAGAGTCATCGGTGACACTGGCGATCGACCCGTCCGAGACGTCCCCCGCGCCGCTGTCCGACCTCGTGGCGCGCGACGCGCGTGAGTTCGGCGTCTACGCGCGCACCGGAGGCTGGGCCTTCGGCCTGATGGTGGCCCGCAGCGTACGGCCCGGCGGTCAGGGCTCGGAGGAGACGCCGAAGGTGTCCGCGAAGGAGTTCGCGGACCTGGCCGGCTGCTCTCCGGAGCGCGTCATGCGCTACTACAAGGCCTGGGACCGGGCGGCCGACGACGGTCTCGTGCCGCACTTCGAGGCACTGGCGCCGGGCCAGGAGGTGGAACTGCCGGATGCCGACGTGTGGCTGGGCTACTACGTCTCCCGCAACAGCGCCACCTCCGAGCGCGGCACCGCCATCGCCGAGGCGGCCGAGGCGGAGGGTATCCGGCCCACCAAGGCACTGGAGGTCGCCGAGAACCCGACCGCGCTGCGGGCCGCGATCCTCGCCGACCCCTCCACCGCCCGCGCGGCGCGCCAGGCACTCCTCGACCGGGTCCGTGAAGACCCGGATCTGCAGGCCGAGTTGGCCCGGGACGTCGTCCGCACGGACGACCTGAAGAAGGCCGTCGCCAGCGAGAGCAGGTCGGCCGACCGGATCGGTTACGTGCGCCAGATCGCCGAGTCGGGCCAGGTCAGGACTCCGGCGGGGCAGACCATCGACGCGCCGGTCGACCTGCGCCAGGAGGCCGAGCGGCACCTGTCGCTGATTGACGAGCTCGAAGACGACGAGGACACCGGCGAGTGGGCCACCGAGGCCTACGACTCCCTGAAGTCCCTCGTCGCCGAGACGGTGGAGGCCGATCCCGAACTGCGCGTCCAGGAACGGCGGACGAAGTTCTACGGCAGCCTGCAGAAGGCGACGAAGGCGTTCGAGGAGTTGACCTTCGACGATGTCCAGGAGTTCGTCGAGGACGACATGGTCCAGCGGCTGGAGGAACTTCAGCAGGCCATCGCCACATGTCTGACCGCGCTGCGCGGGGCCAAGGGCTGAGGGTCCCCACGGGCGGCGCTGAGTAGCCGTACTCATGCCGCCGTCCACCCGCCCGGCCAGCATGGGGGCTCCTACCAGAAGGAGCCCCCATGACTGCTGTTGTGCACTCGGCCGTCCCGCGACGGCAGCTGCCGGCCGCCCTCGCCGTCGTCGTGGTCGCCGGGCTGGCGGTGTCGGCCTGGGCCCCGCACGATCGCACGACCTGGTTCCTGGAGACGGTGTGGGTGCTGGTGGGGCTGCCGCTGGTGTTGCTCACCCGGCGGCGCTTCCCGATGACGAACCTGCTGTGCTGTCTGCTGGCCGTGCACGCGCTCGTCCTGGCGGTGGGCGGCCACTACACCTACGCGCAGGTGCCCCTGGGCGACTGGGTGCGGGACACGTTCGGCCTGGACCGCAATCCGTACGACCGCTTCGGGCATCTCATGCAGGGTTTCGTCCCGGCGGTGCTGGTGCGGGAACTGCTCAGCCGCACTTCACCGCTGCGGGGCAGTCGCTGGCTGGGTCCGCTGACGGTGTGCGCGTGCCTCGCCTTCTCGGCCGTCTTCGAGATGCTGGAGTGGCTGGCCGCGGTGATCGGCGGGCATTCCGCGGACGCGTTCCTGGCCACTCAGGGCGATGTGTGGGACACGCAGTGGGACATGTTCTGCGCGCTGATCGGTGCCACGGTCTCGGTGCTGGTGCTCTCCCGGCTGCACGACCGGCAGCTCCACGCCCTGGGCCTCATTCCGTGTGGCGGTGCAGCGTCCACAGCGGCACCACGACCCAGCACAGCAGGTACCACGCGACGACTCCCGTGACGATCCAGGGCACGGCCGCGTTGTGGGTCGCGACCCGAAGGACCAGCAGGAGCGAGGAGGACATGGTGGCGAGCAGGAGCACCAGGCCGGCGAAGGTCATCCGCGAGGCCCATTCGACGGCCGCCGTCTTGACCCGCCGCCCGGCCACCACGCGGTGCAGCGAGACCGGCCCGATGAGTGCGCCGGTCGTGGCGGCGCCCAGGACGACCGTGACGATGTAGATGGTCTTGTCGGTGTCCGACAGCGTGGCGTACTTCTGCTGGAACACGACGGTGAGCAGGAAACCGAACAGGATCTGCACACCGGTCTGGGCGACCCTGACCTCCTGGATCAGGTCGCTCCACTTCCGGTCGGCTCTCTCCTCCTTGGTCTCGTTGCGCCCCCACTCGTTCAGGTCTCCACCGCTTTTCGTGGCCGGCACGCTTCCTCCCGGCTCCGTTGCCCCGGATGTCTTCCCTGCCCGGGTTCCCTGTTCGCGCACGATTGACCGCGCCGCGCGGGAATCGGGAACCGTTTGGGCGATCACCAGGCGGTTACCCGGAACGCACGGCGTACGACGATCCCGTGAGGAGTCCGACACCCATGTCCGGCACTGAACTGACGATCACCGTCAGCGGCGGCACCACCGCTGACGCGCGCGCGGTGGTACGGGCCCTGGAGCCCGCTTTCGGGACGGCGCGGGAGGGGCCGCCCTCCGACGACGGCGTCACGGTCCACACAGCGAGGTTCGAGCACGATTCGCCCGCTCCGGCGCCCAGGTCCGGTCCCGCCGTCACCTGCCATCTGTCCGGTGCGGTGACACTCACCGTCCAGGGCTCGCCGCAGGCGGTGTCGACGGCACGCGAAACGCTCCTCCACACCTTCACGGCCCAGGACCAGGGCTCGGTCTCCGGCGACCAGGAACAGGAGTGGCAACTGCTCCTGGAGCCGTGAGCGGGTCCTTCGCCGCTACCAGCGGGCTTCCACCTGGTCCTTGATCCGGCGGTCGTAGAGGTCCCGGATCGCGGTGAGTGTTGCGCCGCCGGGCTGCGGGAGCCTGGCCGCGGCCGCGTTGGCGCGGGCCTGCTCGGGCGAGCGGGCGCCGGGGATCACGGTGGTCACTCCCGGCTGCTCGACGATCCAGCGCAGGGCGAGCTGGGCCGGGGTGTATCCCTCGGGGGCAAGCGCGGAGAACTCGGCGGCGGCCTCGACACCCGTCGTGTAGTCCACGCCGGAGAAGGTCTCGCCCACGTCGAAGGCCTCGCCGTGCCGGTTGTAGGTGCGGTGGTCGTTCTCGGGGAAGACGGTGGCCTTGGTGTACTTGCCCGACAGCAGGCCGGAGGCCAGCGGGACCCGGGCGATGATGCCGACGCCGGCCTCCTGGGCGGCCGGCAGGACCTCGCGCAGCGGCTTCATGCGGAAGGCGTTGAGGATGATCTGCACGCTCGCCACGTTCGGGCGGGCGATCGCGGTCAGCGCCTCCGCGCAGGTCTCCACGCTGACGCCGTACGCGGCGATGCGCTCCTCCTCGACCAGGATGTCGAGGGCGTCGAACACCTCGTCCGAGGAGTAGACGGGCGTGGGCGGGCAGTGCAGCTGTACGAGGTCGATGCGGTCGACGCCGAGGTTGCGCCGCGAGCGGTCGTTCCAGGCACGGAAGTTGTCGAGGACGTAGTTCTCCGGGATCTGGTCGACGCGGCGGCCCATCTTCGTGGCCACCAGCACATGCAGGTCCGGCCGGCCGGCGAGGAACGCCGCGATGGTCTGCTCACTGCGCCCGTCGCCGTACACGTCGGCGGTGTCGAAGAAGGTCACCCCCGACTCGGCCGCCGCCTCCAGCACCGCCAGGGCTTCCTTGTCGTCGACGTCTCCCCAGTCGGCGCCCAGCTGCCACGTCCCGAGACCGACGACGGATGCGTGCTGACCCGACCTACCGAATGTGCGCTCGTCCATGGCGTCAGTCTGGCATCCGTCACGCCCTTACGCGGAACTGACCGTCTGGTCGACGACGTGGAAGCCCTGCGCGAGCACCTGGGGCTCGACGCGGTGGATCTGCTCGGGCACTCGGCCGGCACCAATCAGGCGGTGCTGTACGCGGTCCGTCACCCGGAGCGCGTCCGCCGGCTCGCGCTGATCACGCCGAGCGCGACGGCCGTCGGGATCACCGTCCCCGGGGAGGTGCGGCGTGAGACGGCGCTGCTTCGCCGCGACGAACCGTGGTTCGCGGAGGCGTTCGCCGCGCTGGCGGCGATCACCGCCGGCCGGGCGACGGCCGGCAGCCGGGAGGCCATCGCGCCTTTCCTGTACTGCCGTTGGGAGACGGCGGCCCAGGCACACCATGTCGCAGGTGGCGAGCAGCGCAACGAGGAGGCCGCGGCGGTCTTCGGCGCCGAAGAGGCCTTCGACCCGGGAGCCGTCCGTGCGGCACTGGCACGGTTCGAGGCGCCGGTGTACGTGCTGGCGGGGCAGTTCGATCTCAACTCGCCGCCTGCGGTGACCGAGTTCGCCGGGCTCTTCCCGAGGGCCGAGTTCGTGGTGCAGCCGGCGCCGGTCACTTTCCGTGGCTCGACGACCCCGGGCGGTTCGTGGCTACGACGGCTGGATTCCTCCGCCTGGAGTGAGGTGCGCCTGTACCGCGGGCGCGCACCGGTCCACGACCTCCTCCAGCGCGGCAGCCCGCACTTGCGTGCCGCGCGCGATGCCGTACATCACGCCCAGGCCGAGCAGGTTGGCGACGGCCAGCTCCGCCCGCAGGCCCGCGTCGCGGCCGTCGAGGCGCTCGGCGAGGCGGTGGGTCACCTGGGTGCGGAAGTTGGCGCGCAGGATGTCGCCCTGGGCGCCCTGCAGAGGGGCGAACACGATCCGCAGGACGGGATCGGCACCCTGCTGCGACTGGCTGACCAGCACGTGCCGCACCATGTGCCGGCCGAGCCGGTCCAGCGGGGCGTCCAGCAGGGCGTCGGCGTCGGTCTCGAAGGACATGACGCGGGCGAAGAGGGTGTCCTTGTTGCCGAAGTACTTCAGGATCAGCGGCGGGCTCACACCGGCGCGTTCGGCGATGGCCTTGAGCGTGATGTCGGCGTGGGCGTGCCGGGCCAGCAGATGGCGGGCCGCCTTGAGGATGGCCGCCTTGGTCGCCGCGGCGTCCCTGCGGGCGGGCGCGGAGTCGGTGGGAGGAGTGCTCACGGCACTCATGCTCCCTCCAGGGCCTCGTCGCGGCTGTCCCGGGTGCGGCCGCGGGCCCGGCGTGTCCCGCCCGTCGGCGGGTCGCCGGGAATCGTCAGGGCCGCGGCGCCGGCCGCCAGGGCGATCACGCCGGCGATCCCGAAGGCGAGCAGATAGCCGTGCAGGGTGGGCACGAGGGCCCCGCCGACCAGGCTCGTGTGGTGTACCAGGACGGCGGCCACGGCGGCGCTGGAGACGGCCTGGCCGATCGTGCGCATCAGGACGTTGACGCCGTTGGCGGAGGCGGTCTGCTCGGCCGGGACGGCGTGCAGGATCAGGGTGGGCAGGGCCGAGTAGGCGAGAGTGGTACCGGTCGACACCACCGTCGCACCCAGGATGATCATCCACAGGTCGCGGCTGTCGGCGATGCGCACCGCGTAGCCGCAGGCGATCACCGCGGCCCCGAGGGCGAGCGTGATCCGCGGGCCGCGGGACGCGGAGATCCGGGCCGAGAGGGGCGAGAACACCAGCATGGTGACGCCGCCGGGCAGCAGGCACAGGCCGGTCTCCACGATCGAAAGGCCGAGCCCGTACCCGGTGGCCTTCGGCGCCTGCACGAGCTGGGCCGTCACCAGGGAGTTGGCGTAGAAGGCGAACCCGGTGAGCAGTGCCGCCACGTGGGACAGGCCGACGCGGGGCCGTGCGACCAGCCGCAGGTCGACCAGCGGCCGTTCGGTGCGCAGTTGCTGCCACCACCACAGCGCCATGACGACGCCGGAGGCGGCGAACAGTCCCAGGACCCGCGGGCTCCCCCAGCCCCACTGGCCGCCCTGCGACACCCCGAGCAGGAGGCACACCAGTCCGGCGGCCAGCGCCAGCGCGCCCACCACGTCGAACCGGCCCGGCTCGCGCACCGGCGACTCCTTGACCACCCACCACACGGCCGTCACGCCGAGCGCACCGAGGCCGCTGGTCAGCCAGAACATGGTGTGCCAGTCGGCGTACTGCACGACCAGGGCGGCCAGCGGCAGGCCCAGGGCGGCGCCGATGCCGACGGTGGAGCTCATCAGGGCGACCGCGGAGCCCCGGCGTTCCGGGGGCAGTTCGTCGCGCAGGATGCTGATCGACAACGGCACCACGGCGGCGGCGGCGCCCTGCAACGCGCGGGCCGTGATGAGTACGACGATGTCGGACGACAGGGCGCACATCACCGAGCCGGCGGTCATCAGGACGAGGGCCGCCGTCAGCACCCTGCGCTTGCCGTACATGTCGCCGGCCCGGCCCAGCACGGGGGTGAGCACCGCACCCGACAGCAGGGTCGCCGTGACCATCCAGGACACCGCGCCGGGCGAGGAGTTGGTCAGCCGGGGCAGGTCGGGCAGGAGCGGTACGACGACGGTCTGCATGACGGCCATGAGGATGCCGCCGAACGCCAGCACCGGAATGGCGAGCCGGTCGCGCAGGCCTCCCGCTTCCGGGGTGCGGGGTATCGGGCCCGGCTGGTCCATCGGCACTCCATCGGCGGCGCGGAAAGAAACGGGTGAATGGCTATTCACCTTAGCCGGTGAATGGCCATTCACCCAAGAGCGGACCGGACGCGGAGGGCGGCGCGCGCTGGGGCGGGGCGGGTGCGAGGGTGGTTTGCCCCGCAGGTCACGGGTACCCGCGCCGGACGCAACCGATGAGAAGGAGGGGTTCGCCCGTGTCGCAGGTCGAGGAATCCATCGAGGTCGGCGTCCCGGTGCACACCGCGTACAACCAGTGGACTCAGTTCGAGACGTTCCCCGAGTTCATGAACGGCGTCGACCGCATCGAACAGCACACCGACACGCTCACCCACTGGGTGACCAGCGTGAATGGCGTGCACCGCGAGTTCGACGCGGAGATCACCGAGCAGATCCCGGACGAGCGGGTCGCCTGGACGACGGTCGCGGGCCAGGCCCGGCAGGCCGGAGCGGTGACGTTCCACCGTCTCGACGACAGCCACACCAAGGTCATGCTGCAGATGGACTTCCATCCGGACAGCATCACCGAGCAGGTCGGCGACAAGCTCGGGTTCGTGAAGCGGCAGACCAAGGGCGACCTGGAGCGCTTCAAGAAGTTCATCGAGGAGCGCGGCCAGGAGTCCGGGGAGTGGCGCGGCGTGATCGTCTGACCGACGCCGCACCCGACCGGCACCCTCGCGGAGTGCGGCGGAGGCCCTAACCGGCCTCCGCCGTACGGCACTCCGGGTGCCCCCAGCCCTGCGCGTTCTTGGCGATGGTCTCGCCGGCCGCGTAGGAACGGCCGCACAGACAGCGGCCGGGGAACTTCGCCTTGAGGGTGCGGGACGAGTCGCCGCGCTGCCGGGACGCGGCGGGCTTGCGGCGCGGGGCGCTCGACTTCGGGGTGTCCGGGGAGGGCGGCGGCTCGGCCGAACCCAGTGCGCTGCCTGCGGGCTCCTGCACCTTCGCGGCCTGACTGGCGGCGCGGTCGGCGAAGTCGTTGAGCGGGTCGCCGTCGACCTGGTGGGCGGGTACGTAACGGAATTCGACCGAGCGGCCGTCGAGCAGTTCGTCGATGCGCACGACCAGTTCCTGGTTGGCGACCGGCTTGCCGGCGGACGTCTTCCAGCCGTTGCGCTTCCAGCCGGGCAGCCAGGTGGTGACCGCCTTCATGGCGTACTGGGAGTCCATGCGGACTTCGAGCGGGACGCCCGGGTCGGTCGCCGTCAACAGGCGTTCCAGCGCGGTGAGTTCGGCGACGTTGTTGGTGGCCCTGCCGAGCGGCCCCGCCTCCCAGCGGGCCGCGGTCCCGGAGTCGTCGGAGACCACCCACGCCCAGCCCGCCGGTCCCGGATTTCCCTTCGAGGCCCCGTCGCACGCGGCCACCACACGTTCACCCATGGGCTCGATCATGCCACGGGCGGACGGGGCCTCCGGCACCCTCCTGGAGCGGTCCGCGGACGTCTCCAGGTCCTCGCTCAGACGTCGTCGGTCCTCTGTCAGACGTCCTTTGTCAGACGTCCTTGGTCTTCGGCAGCTCGCCCTCGGACCGCGTGAGGTCGATCACCGAGAAGCTCGCGCCCTGCGGGTCGCTGAGTGCCGCGAACCTGCCGTACGGGCTGTCCATCGGCCCGAACCGCAGGACACCGCCGAGCTTGGTCGCCTTGGCCACCGCGTCGTCGCAGTCCGGGACGACGAAGTAGAGATTGAGGTAGGAGGGCACCTCGGGCGGGAACTCGTCGCCCATCTTCATACGGCCCAGGACCGTGGTGTCACCGAGGTTGAACTGGCGGAAGTCGACCGCGTCGTCGACGATCTGCTGCGCCGAGTACCGGAAGACGGCGCTGAAGAACGCGTCCGCTTTCTCCGGTTCGCGGGTGAAGACCTCGGCCCAGCCGTAGGCGCCCGGCACGGCGGTCGCCTCGAAGCCCTCGTGGGTGCCGCCCTGCCACACGCCGAAGACGGCACCGCTGGGCTCGCTGGCGATGCACATGGTGCCGAACTCGCCGACCTGCATCGGCTCCATCAGCACCTGGCCGCCGTTCTCCCGGATGCGGGCGGCGGTGGCGGCGGCGTCCGGCGACGCGAAGTAGAGGCACCACTGCGAGTGGCCCTCCTGGCCGGGCATCGGCGGCACCACGGCGGCGACCGCCTTGCCGTCCACGTAGGCCTGGGTGTAGTTGCCGTACTCCGACGACGCCTCGCCGAAGGTCCAGCCGAGGACGTCACCGTAGAAGCTCTTCGCTCCCTCGACGTCGCCGAACATCGCGTCGGCCCAGCAGGGGGTTCCCTCAGGTTGTACGGCCATGGCAGCGGCCCTCTCCCGAATCGGTGGATGGTCCGTTTCCTCACGCTAGTCATGCGCCCGCCGAAGCGCGCGCCGAACGCCTCGCTCCGTTTCAGACTGGACGGGAAAGGGCTTGGACGCTGCGGACGGGGTGCGCGATGGCGGACGGGACGATGCTCGCGTGGTCGGTGGTGACGCCGGGGCCGGTCGAGGAGAAGGGCCTGCGACGCGTCGTGAAACCGGTGCCGGTGCCCGCCGAGGACGAACTCCTCGTGCACGTACGCGCATGCGGGGTGTGCCGGACCGATCTGCACGTCGCCGAGGGTGATCTGCCGGTGCACCGGGCGGGGGTCACGCCCGGGCACGAGGTCGTGGGCCTGGTGGCCGGGTTCGGGGCGGGGGTCGGCGGCTTCGCCGTGGGTGACCGGGTGGGCGTGGCATGGCTGCGCAGGACGGACGGCACATGTGACTACTGCGCGCGCGGGGCCGAGAACCTGTGCCCGTTCTCGCGGTACACCGGCTGGGACACGGACGGCGGCTACGCGGAGTACACCACCGTGCCCGCAGGGTTCGCATACCGACTGCCGGAGGCCGGCCCCGTCGACGAAGTGGCTCTCGCGCCGCTGCTGTGCGCCGGGATCATCGGCTACCGCGCGCTGCGGCGGGCGGCGCTGCCGCCGGGCGGACGGCTCGGTCTGTACGGGTTCGGCGGCAGTGCCCACCTGTGCGCGCAGCTGGCGCTGGCCGAGGGCGCCACGGTGCACGTCCTGACGCGCGGGGCGGCCGCACGGCGGCTGGCGCTCGATCTGGGCGCCGCCTCCGCGCAGGACGCGTACGCCATGTCGCCGGAGCCGCTGGACAGCGCGATCCTGTTCGCGCCTGCCGGGGACCTGGTACCGGTCGCACTGCGGGCCCTCGACCGCGGCGGCACCCTCTCGGTCGCCGGCATCCACCTCAGTGACACGCCGGCACTGCACTACGAGACCGAGCTGTTCTACGAGAAGCAGCTGCGCAGCGTCACCTCCAACACCCGTCAGGACGGGCGTGAGTTCCTCGCCCTCGCCGCCCGGCACGACATCCACGCGACGACCCACGCCTACCCCCTGACACAGGCCGACAGGGCACTGCGCGATCTCAAGGCGGGTCGCTTCGACGGGGCGGCGGTGCTGGTGAACGACGTGTCGTGAGGTGCGGGCGGGGCAGGTGCTGTTCGAGGCCGGGCAGCCGGTCACGGAGGCCTACCTCGTCGTGCACGGCAGGTTCACCCGCTACGCGGCGGGCGAGTACGGCGAGGAGGAGGTCATCGGGGTCGTCGCCGGCGGCGACCAGATGGGCGACGAGGCCATCGGGCAGTCCGACCCGCTGTGGCTGAGCTCGGTGCGGGCGGAGACGGCCGGTGTGCTGCTGGCGCTGCCCTGGGACGTCGTCAGGGAGTTCACCGACCGGGTGCCGTCCCTCAGGCCGCGTTCGCAAATGAGCAGGCGCGCCGGCGGGACATCGACGGCCGGGTGCGCTACCACCACCGCAACATGCTCGACACCGGCTTCACGACGGGCGCCTACGCCGCGTCGTGGAACAACGAGTCGACCATGTACGTCGAGCTGGACCAGCTGTTCGCCGAGCACTCCCGGCTGCTGCGCCGCGGCGGACGCTATGTGGTGGGTCACCGGCTGCTACAACGACACCTACGGACAGGCGTCCCGCGAGGTGTCCCTCATCAACGCCCACTACATCTGCGACATCCACCCGCGTTCGGAGTACTTCCGGGCGATGGCCCGTCACCGTCTCGTACCCGTCCATGTGGAGGACCTCACCCCGGCCACCATCCCCTACTGGGAGTTGCGCCGACGGGCCGAGCACCTGGTCACCGGCATCGAGGACACGTTTCTGACCGCGTGCAAGAACGGCAGCTTCCAGTACCTGCTGATCGCCGCGGACCGGGTCTGAGGCACCCGGCCACGTCGTAGGTACTCCCCCGCGCCGGGGCGCACGTTCCGGCGCGGGCTCCTGCGGTTTCTTCGTCAGTCCCGCATCGCACGACCCCGTGCCGGAACTCCCTCCTGGAGCGGCGGGGCAGCGAGTGGACTCACCTCTGTGTCTTCCGCCTTGGGCCGTCCTGTGCTTGCCTGGGGAGCCGTTTTCGCTTGCCGGGGCTGGAGTTGCCGTATGCGGAAGCCGTGGTTCGTGGGGGTGCTGCTGACCGGAGTGCTGCTGCTCGGAGCGTGCGGCGACCCGTCGTCCGGGCCGGAGGCGGCGCCCCCGTCCCCCACCGTGCCAGGAGCGTCCGCCACGACGACCCACCAGCGGGCACCGGTCTCCCCCGGCACGGCCGCGGTGGCACCTCGGGTGCTGTACCTCGGCGACTCGCTCGCGATGGAGGCGCAGAACGTCCTCGGGCAGCAACTCCGCGGCGACCTCGAAGCGTCGTACACGAGCGCCCCTTACTCGGGCACCACGCTGTGCGACTACCTGGAGGGGACGGGGAAGCGTTCGCTCGTTCCGGACGCGGACAAGGCGGCCGCGCTGGTCCGCTCACGGCATCCGGACTATGTGGTGCTGCAGTTCTGGGGCAACGCGTGGGGCTACACCTGGTGCATGGACGGGATCACCTACAACGCCTCGCAGCAGAGGTACTTCACGCGCTACCGGGCCGATCTGCGCCGGCTCACCGAGCAGATCGCCGCGGCCGGCGGGGACCACCCTCCGAAGATCGTGTGGGTGTTGCAGGGGCCCGACCCGATCACGCCCGACCGGGTCCGGCGCGTGAACGAGATGTACGAGCAGCAGGCCGCCGCCTCGGGCGATCTGGTCGCCGACGCGGGCGCCGCGGTGAGCCCTGCCGGGGCCCGCTACACCTGGGCCCAGTACCTGCCGTGCACCGGCTACGAGCAGGCGCACGCCGGCTACTGCACCCAGCCGGGCCGCGGCCGCACCGCCCTCCATCTCGACGCGGACTATCTGCACTTCTGCCTTGCGCCCACCACCTCCACACCGAAGCCGTGCCCGGTGCGCTCCCCCGGCATCCTGCGGATGGCCCGGGAGATCACGCGGGTGGTCGCGGACCGGGTTCGCACTCGATGAGCCGGTTCGAGGTGGCGCCGGGCCTCCGCCGTGCTCCGCCGGCCGGCGAGGTGGCGACGCCTGCGTGGGCCTCCACCTCGCAGGCGACGAACGGTCGAGGCCCATCCGCCCGCCGGGCGGGAGGTGGGCCGGCCGTCACTCTCCCTTGTAGGCCTTCTCCAGGGCGGCGATGTCGAGCTTGTGCATCTTCAGCATCGCCTGCATCGCACGGCTCGACTTCGCCGTGTCCGGGTCGCTGATCATCTCGTCGAGGCCCTCAGGGATGACCTGCCAGGACACTCCGAAGCGGTCCTTGAGCCAACCGCAGGGGCCGGGCTCGCCGCCGCCCTCGGTGAGCTTGGTCCAGTAGTGGTCGATCTCCTCCTGGTTCTGGCAGAACATCTGGAAGGAGATCGCCTCGGTGAACTTGAACTGGGGGCCGCCGTTCAGGGCGACGAACTTGTGGCCGTTGACCGTGAAGTCGACGGTCAGCACCGTGCCGGCGGGCTGCATGGCGCCCTCGGTGTAGTGGGACACCCTGCCGATGCTGGAGTTCTTGAAGACCGAGACGTAGAAGTGCGCGGCCTCCTCGGCCTGGCCGTCGAACCAGAGACACGTGGTGAATCCGTCGGTGGTCATGTGTTCTCCTCCTGGGGCGTGGTACACGGTCACTTCTGTCGACCGATCCTCACCGCGGAACTCATCGGTCGCGCCGCGAATTGATCCGGGCGGCCCCGGCACCGACCGAAAGAGGCTCACAGCCATCATGATGTCTTCGCCCGCAGGGAACGCTGAGCACGCAGACAACTCAGGCAGCACGGAGAGCACAGGGAACGCCGGGAACGCCGACGGCATTCGCCCCTTCCGTCTCGCCATCCCGCAGGGCGAGCTCGACGACCTGCACGACCGTCTCGACCGCACCCGCTGGCCGGACGAGCTGCCCGGCACCGGATGGGCGTACGGCGTACCCGTCGGCTATCTGCGCGAGCTGGCCCGGTACTGGCGCCACTCGTACGACTGGCGGGCCGCCGAGGCGCAGCTCAACCAGTGGCCGCAGTTCACGACCACGATCGACGGCTCGACCGTGCACTTCGCGCATGTCCGCTCCCCCGAGCCGGACGCCACCCCGCTGATCATCACCCACGGCTGGCCGGGGTCGATCGTCGAGTTCCTGGACGTGGTCGGACCGCTCACCGACCCCGCGGCGCACGGCGGGGACCCGGCCGACGCGTTCCACGTCGTCGTGCCGAGCATCCCCGGGTTCGGACTGTCCGGTCCCGCCGCGGACACGGGCTGGGAGGCGGGCCGGGTCGCGGACGCGTGGGCCGAACTGATGCGCCGGCTCGGTTACCAGCGGTTCGGTGCGCAGGGCGGCGACTGGGGTGCCGCCATCTCCCGCGAGCTGGGACGCGCCCACCCCGATCGGGTGACCGGCGTCCATCTCAACCTGCTGCCGGGCGGGCAGCAGGCCACCGAACCGACGCCGGAGGAGCTGGACGCACTCGGCACGGAGGAGCAGGAGCGGGCGCTGCTGTCGTGGCGCCGGTGGAGCGAGTGGTCGCGCGAGGGCACGGGATACGCCGTCCTGCAGGCCACCCGGCCGCAGACTCCGGCGTACGCGCTCACCGACTCGCCAGTGGGCCAACTCGCCTGGATCGTCGAGAAGTTCCAGGAGTGGACGGACTCGGATCTGCTGCCCGAGGAGGCCGTGGACCGGGACCGGATGCTCACGAACGTGATGCTGTACTGGCTGACCGGGACCGCGGGTTCCGCCGCCCGCATCTACTACGAGCGGGCGCACACCACGGGCCGCGCCGCCCTGCCCACCGAGCCCTCGGCCGCGCCGACCGCGCTCGCCCTCTTCCCGGCCGAGCCGCAGCTCCCGCTGCGGCACAAGGCGCAGCGCACGGAGAACCTGGTCCGCTGGACGGAGTTCGACCGGGGCGGGCACTTCCCGGCGATGGAGGAGCCGGACCTGCTGGTGGGCGATGTGCGGGCCTTCTTCCGGCAGCTGCGCGAGCAGGGCTGAGGGCGGGCTCTGCCCGTGGCGAATCTGCCGCGGGCAGAGAAACCGCATCGGGGCGCGGCCCCGGGCCAAGAGTGGAGTCGACGGCATCACCACTCGACAGGAGAGACCATGACTCCACTGACCACGCTCTCGCCCCGCGCCGAGGAGGGCGACACCCCACCCGGCCGGTTCGACGAGCATCTCGCGGCCCAACTCCTCGGCCAGCGCATCGTGTTCCTCGCCACCCAGGTCGACGAGGTGTCCGCGAACCGGGTCTGCGCGCAACTGCTCCTGCTGTCCGCCGAGGACCCGCGCACCGACATCAGCCTGTACATCAACAGCCCGGGCGGATCCGTGCACGCGGGCCTCGCCATCTACGACACGATGCGGCTGATCCCGAACGACGTCTCCACGCTCGCCATGGGCTTCGCGGCCAGCATGGGCCAGTTCCTGCTGTGCGGCGGCACGCCGGGCAAGCGGTACGCCCTGCCGAACGCGCGGATCATGATGCACCAGGGGTCGGCGGGCATCGGCGGCACCACCGCCGACATCGAGATCCAGGCGGAGAACCTGGAGCACACCAAGCGGACGATGGAGCGGCTCATCGCCGAGAACACGGGCCAGACCCCGGAGACCATCGCCCGGGACGGCGACCGCGACCGCTGGTTCACGGCCGAGGAGGCCAGGCAGTACGGCATGGTGGACCGGGTGCTGGAGTCGCTCGCCGATGTCCGCCCTGCCGCCTCGAAGCGACGGATGGGGCTGTGACATGGCGAACTACACGATTCCGTACGTCGTCGAGCGGACCGCGAACGGCGAGCGGTCCTCCGACGTGTTCAGCCGGCTGCTGTCGGAACGGATCATCTTCCTCGGCACCGAGATCGACGACGGCGTCGCCAACGTCGTCATCGCGCAACTCCTCCATCTGGAGTCGTCGGCCCCCGAGAACGAGATCGCGGTCTATCTCAACTCCCCCGGCGGCTCGTTCACTTCGCTGATGGCGATCTACGACACGATGACGTTCGTGCAGGCGCCGATCTCGACGTTCTGCGTCGGGCAGGCGGCCTCCACGGCTGCCGTACTGCTGGCCGGCGGGGATCCGGGGCGACGGTTCGTGCTGGAGCACGCGCGCGTACTCCTCGGGCAGCCGGCCAGCGGTGGCAGCCGGGGCATGATTTCCGACCTCGCTCTGCAGGCCAAGGAGATGGTCCGGATCCGCGCCCAGGTCGAGGAGGTGCTGTCTCGGCACACCCGCCAGGACATCCCGACGCTGCGCGCGGACATGGACCGCGACAAGGTGTTCACCGCCGAGGAGGCGGTGGCGTACGGACTGGCCGACGAGGTGCTGAGCCGACGCCTGGTGGCGGTCTGAGGCGCCGGCCGGGATCGGCCGTCAGGCGACCAGGCACAGTCCGTTGTACGGCGAAGTGGACGTCCGGCGGCTCCTGTTGGCCGACCGGGCAGTGATCCGGGTGAGCTCTCCCTGGGCCAGCGACAGCAGGTCGCCCAGGCCGAGCCCCAGGGCGTGGGCGGCGGCCGCGAGGACCTCCGAGGAGGCCTCCTTGCGGCCGCGCTCCACCTCGGAGAGGTACGGCATGGAGATCCGGGCCTCGTCGGCAACGTCCTTCAGGGTGCGCTCCTGGGCGAGGCGTTCGCGCCGCAGGACGTCCCCGACCAGGTCGCGCCACAGGGGCTCCCTGGGTGCTGCGGGCACGGGGGCCGTGGGGGCCGGGCGCGCGGGGAGAGGGGCGACCGGCCGCGCGCCCTGCGGGCGGCGCAGCTCAATGACTCGGGCTTCGTTCGGCGCTTGGCTGCTCACCTCCTCAGCCTAAATTCCCTCGCCCCGATGGGAAGAGATCGGCATTCTGCCCTTGGTGGAATCGCGGAGGCGAAGGATGTGGTGACGGTGCTGCGGGACACGTTCAACGAGGCTGCCGAACTGTACGACCGGGCTCGGCCGCGGTATCCCCGCGCCCTGGTCGACGAGCTGGCCCGTGCGGCCGGGCTGGGCCCGGACAGCCGGGTCCTGGAGATCGGCCCGGGTACCGGCCAGCTCACCGTCTCGCTGGCGGAGTCCGGCTGCCGTGTCATCGCGGTGGAACTGGGTGACGCGATGGCGGAAGTGGCCCGGCAGCGGCTGAGCGCCTTCCCGCGCGTGGAGGTGCGGGTGGCGGCGTTCGAGGACTGGGAGCTGCCGGAAGAGCCCTTCGACCTGGTGGTGTGCGCGACGGCCTTCCACTGGCTCGACCCGGCGGTACGGGTGGTCAAGGCGGCCGGGGCGCTGCGTCCCGGCGGGTGTCTCGCCCTCGTCGTCACCGACCACGTGGCCGGCGGCACCACGGAGTTCTTCGCGCAGGCGCAGCGCTGTTACGAGCGCTGGGATCCGGCCACACCTCCCGGGCTGCGCCTGCAGCCGGCCTCCGAAATCCCCACGGACTGCGGGGAACTGGAGAGCTCCCCGCACTTCGAGCAGGTCGTGGCGACCCGCCACACCCGGGACATCACCTACACGACCGACCAGTACATCGACGTCCTGCTCACCTACTCGGGCCACCGTGCGCTGGAGGAGACGGCACGGCAGAATCTGTTGACGTGTCTGCGCCGGCTGATCGAGACGCGGCACGGCGGAACCGTCACCAAGCGCTACCTCCACGACCTGATCGTGGCCACCCGCGTCGGAGAGTGACACCAACAGGCATGCATGCACCGGCGCAGGCCGGGTACCCGCATCACGAAGGACTCGCCGCAGACAGTACTGACGTCGCACCGTGACTTTCGTGGGAGAGGGAAAATGGACACCGCCGTGGAACGGTCGGAGGCAAAGGTTGTCGAGAAGGCCGCCGAAACCTGCACGAGTGATGGACCACTGCCGGGGATCGCACAGCCACGCTCGGTGGCTCCGCGTGACGCACGGGAACTGTCCCGCCAGTTCTTCCAGCGCCTCTCGGAACTCGAGGAGGGCACGCACGAATACCAGTACGCGCGCAACACGCTCATCGAGATGAACATCTCGCTGGTGCGGTTCGCCGCCGGACGGTTCCGGGGGCGCGGCGACGACATGGAGGACCTCGTCCAGACGGGGATGATCGGTCTGATCAAGGCGATCGACCGCTTCGAACTGTCCCGCGAGGTCGAGTTCACCTCGTTCGCCCTGCCGTACATCGTCGGCGAGATCAAGCGTTTCTTCCGCGACACCACCTGGGCGGTGCACGTGCCGCGCCGGCTGCAGGAGCTGCGGGTGGAGCTGGCCAAGGCGCGCGAGGAGCTGGCCAGCCGGCTGGACCGTGACCCCACGGTCCCCGAGCTCGCCACCTTGATGAACATCTCCGAGCAAGAGGTGATCGAGGCGCAGATAGCCTCCAACGGCTACAACTCCTCGTCGCTGGACGCCGCACTCACCGGCGACGGTCCGGAGGGCGGTGAGGCGGTGCTCGCCGACTTCATCGGTGTGGAGGAGAACGGGCTGCGGCTCGTCGAGGACTTCCAGTCGCTCGCCCCGCTCATGGCGGAACTCGGTGAACGCGACCGGCAGATCATCCACATGCGGTTCGTGGAGGAGGCCACGCAGGCGGAGATCGGTGAACGGCTCGGCTGCTCGCAGATGCATGTGTCGCGCCTGATCAAGCGGATCATCGCGCGACTGCGCGAGGGGATGCTGGGCGAACTCGACTACGCGTAAGTGACCGGCACAATCGTCTCATGACCGCCGAAGTCGTCACAGGCGACTTCGGCGGTCATTCGCCGTTCAGGGCCACCACGGCGCACACCCGCTTGCCGACCGGCACCCGCTCCACGGTCACCCTTTTCGCCAGGACGTGGACGATCTCCAGACCGTGCCGGCCGACGCGCTCGGGGTCCCGCGGGAAGCGGCGCGGCAGGGCTGCGCTGCTGTCGTAGACGCACACCGTCACCGAGACGTCCGTGCCTTCGAGTTCCAGGATGTACGGACCGTTGCTGTGCCGGTCGGCGTTGGTGACCAGCTCGCTGACCACGAGCAGCACCTCCTCCTCGGCGCGGTCCGCGATCTTGGCGCACCACTCGGTCCTGAGCTGGTCCACGAAATGCGCGGCCAAGGACCGTGCCTCGGCGATGGATCCCGGTTCGCCGGTGTAGTGCGCCGCCCGCCGTAGCGGTTCGACGGGCACGTCGAAACCAGTCGGTATCACTGCCCCGCCCACGTGCTCGATCATGCATGTCTCTCTCGGAAGCCGGCCTGGCCGGACGCTGCTGCATCTGTGCTCGTACCCCGAGCCGCGCCCGGCAGTCCCCCTTGCGGGCCGATCTGTCCGCTTCGGCGCACAGCGCCGGTGATGTGCAGGTCGGCTTCGCAGCATTTTACGCGCCGGCGGCCTGGTTCGGCGGCGTCTGGGCGATCGTCGTACCGGAGCCGAGGGGTGCCTCGGACGACGAGGCCGGAGGCGACTCGGGCTCGCTCGCCCCGGGCTCGGTGCAGGGCGGCTCGGAGCTCGGCGAGGAGGAGGACGGGGCGGTGGACGTCGGCGGGCAGGTGGTGGGGGTGCCCTGGGGGTCGTAGATCACGAAGAGCCTGGCGGCCCGTCCCTGTCCACGCCGCTTTCCTACCTGAAGAACCATCGTGTGCCCCGGTTTCGTGCCGCCCGCGAGCCGACGCGGACGGCCCTCCCGGCGGGCGGGGCGTGCGGGCGCTGCCTAGCGTGGCGAGAGTGAGCCCGCGAACCCCCTCCGCCTCCGTCGCCGCCCGCCACGGCTGGGTGCAGGCCCTCGCAGCCGTACTGGCCGCGCTGATCGCCATGGGGGCGGTCGCCGCCCTGGGACTGTGGGCGGCGGGAGCGGGCGACCTCCCGGACGGCGCGTTCCCCAGGGTCGTCGCGGCGACCGTCGTCACGGCCGTCGGCGGCACGATCGAACTCTCCGGGAACGCCGGCGCACTCGCCGAGTCGGCGGCCGGACTGACCGTGATCCCACTGTCGGTCACGCTGACCGGGGCCCTCGTCCTCGCGGCGGCGTTCCTGCGTCCGCTGCGCCACCGGGCGGTCGCCGGCGCCCCGGAGCTGGCGGGCTGGGCCGCCAGGATCGCCGCCCTGTGGCTGCTCGCGCTGCTCGGCCTGGCCTTCGGCGCCCGGCAGACCTTCTCGCTCTCCCTCGGCGAGGGGACCATCAGCGATCTCGGCGACCTGTTCGGCGTGTCCCCGAAAGTCGGCTTCCGTACGGACGTGCCGCTGACTCTGGTCTTCGGCCTGCTGTGGCCGGCCGGTGTGCTGCTGCTGGCCCTGCTGGTCTCGCGCGGGGCACCGCTGCCGGGCCGTCTGCTGCGCTTCCAGGAGTCGGTGCGGCCGGCCGCGTACGCCATGGTCGTCCTGCTGCTCGCGTTCGTCGCCCTGGGCGTCCTCATCGCGCTGGTCGTCGCGGTGACCCGTGGCCACCCCGCCGAGACCCTCGCTGTCATCCTGCTGGGCATGCCGAACCTGACCTGGCCGGTGCTCACGCTCGGGCTCGGCGCCACCTGGACCGGGCGGGTGCAGGGGCCGTTCGGGCTGCCCATGCCGCATGTGCTCGACGAGGTGCTGCGCACCAAGGACGTCTCCACGCTCAACCTTCGTACGCTCGCCGAGCACGACGGCCGGGTGTGGTGGCTCCTGGCCGTCGACGCGGTGCTGCTGCTGGCCGCCGCGTTCGTGATGGCTGCCCGCTCCCCGGCCCGGACGAAGGCCTGGCAGCACGCCCTGCGCATGGCCGTCGCCCTCACGCTGACGGTGCTCATGATCTGCCTGGTGGGCCGGATCTCCGCGCACTACGGGCTGTCCGTCCTCGGCATCGGGGACCTGGGCGGAGATCTGGGGGACCTGTCTCTGAAGCCGAAGGTGTGGACCGCGCTGGGTTTCGCCGTGCTGTGGGGGCTGGTGACCGGCTTCCTCGGTGCGCTGCTGGCAAGGCAGGTGCGGCGGCGGGGCGCGACCGAGCAGGAGTGGGAAGCGTGATGCCGTCCATGGAGTGGAGCGACACCCGGCACGCTCCTCCACGGCCTCCAGGGCATGGGAGGTGCCGGGGCCTGGCTGCGGCTCGGGAAGACCGGTTCCGCCCAGTACGGTGGCGGTTCCGGCCGCCCCTCCCCCGCACCGACCACCCGTAGGTCGCCCTCCGTCGGCGGATGGCCTGGCGCCCGGCGCGCCCGTCACGGCATGCGCAGGGCGGCGACGAATGCGAGGCGAAGTCGTGGCGGTAGTCCGGGCTCTTGGCCAGGGCCTGGGTGAACACGGCGTCGGCCCGAGGAGCGAGTTCGGGGCGGGACTCCGTCAGCCGGGCGGGCGGGTGCTGCGGTACGGCGACCAGGAAGCGGCCGTCGCCCCACGCGGACCAGCCGTCGGCGCGCACGACGTGCCCCGGTCTCCGCGCCGCTCGACGAGCTGGACCGGGAGGAGCGGGTCGAGGGGTACGGCGGGCCGCGCCGGATCGGGGGCCTCCCAGGCGGGCATGCCGTGCTGGGGGACGACGGAGGTGGGCCGGTGGCAGCCGGGGGTGGCCGTCGCGGCTCCTACTTCCGCATCACGGCGGGCTCGTGCCGACGCAGCAGCCGGGACACCGCGAAGCCGAAGACCGCCGAGAGCACCACCAGCATGGCGATGTTCAGCAGCCACACCCCGGCCGAATGCCTGAACAGCGGATCGCCGGTCAGGTCGCCGGGCAGGATCCGCGCCAGCCCGACCGTGCCTGCCATCGCGCCGAGCGCCCACCGCGAGGGCACCAGCCAGGACAGCTGCTCCAGACCCGGAACGCCGTCGAGCTTCAACAGGGCGCCGCAGAGGACGACTTGGACGATGGCCAGCAGCACCAGCAGCGGCATCGTCACCTCCTCCTTGCGCACCAGCGCGGACACCAGCAGGCCGAGCATCATCGCGGTGAACGCCAGCAGGGCGACCGCGACGGTGATTTCGACAAGGGGCGGCATCAACACGCCTTCGCCACCGGGCGCGTTGAGGTTGACGCCGAGGAGGGCCACCAGGCTCAGCACCACGGCCTGCAGCACGGTGATCGTGCCCAGCACGACGACCTTCGACATCAGGTACGCCGATCTGGACAGGCCGACGGCCCGCTCGCGCTGGTAGATGGTTCGTTCCTTGACGAGTTCGCGTACGGCGTTCGCCGCGCCGGTGAGGACTCCGCCGACGCAGAGGATGAGCAGCGCGTTCATGGCCGTCGACTGCGTCAGTTTGCTGCCGGCCAGGGCGCGGGCCATGGCGCCCATCACGAAGGGCAGGGCGATCATGATGGCGAGGAAGGTGCGGTCTGCGCCGAGCGCGGCGGCGTAGCGGCGCACCAGGGTGCCGAGTTGGGCGCCCCGGCTGCGTGGCCGGGGCGGCGCGGTGATGACGACCGGGCCCGAGCGGGACACGCGGGGCTGTGCCGTCGCCTCGCTGACGTAGTGGCGGTGGAAGGGCGAGAAGCGGAAGTCGCCCGCCCAGTCCCGGTCGTGGTCCCGTTCGAAGGACTCGAAGGCCTCCGGCCACTGCTCGAAGCCGAAGAACGCGAGGGCGTCCTCGGGCAGGCCGTAGTAGGCGATCCTGCCGCCGGGCGCGAGTACGAGGAGCCGGTCGCAGACGTCGAGGCTCAGCACGCTGTGGGTGACGACGATGACGGTCCGGCCGTCGTCGGCGAGGCCGCGCAGCATGTGCATCACCGAGCGGTCCATGCCGGGGTCCAGCCCCGAGGTCGGCTCGTCGAGGAAGAGCAGCGACGGCTTGGTCAGCAGCTCCAGGGCCACGCTGACCCGTTTGCGCTGCCCGCCGGACAGGCTGTGCACCGGTTGCCCGGCGCGTTGTTCCAGGCCCAGTTCGCGGATGACCTCGTCGACCCGGGCTCGGCGTTCGGCCTTGGCGGTGTCCTGCGGGAAGCGCAGCTCGGCGGCGTAGGACAGGGCGCTGCGGACGGTCAGCTGGGCGTGCAGGATGTCGTCCTGCGGGACCAGGCCGATGCGCTGGCGCAGTTCGGCGTAGTCGCGGTAGAGGTCACGGCCGTCGTAGAGGACGGTGCCGTGGTCGGCGGGCCGCTGGCCGGTCAGGGCGTTCAGGAGCGTGGACTTGCCGGCGCCGCTCGGGCCCACGACGGCGAGCAGGCACTTCCGCCCCACCGGGAAGGACACGTGGTCGAGGAGGGTCCTGCGGCCGCGGTCGACGGCGACCGTGAGGTCCTGGACGTCCAGGGAGACCTCGCCGGTGTCGACGTACTCCTGGAGCTGGTCGCCGACCAGGCTGAACGCCGAGTGGCCGATGCCGACGATGTCGCCGGGGCCGATCGGGGCGACGGTGACGGGCGAGCCGTTGAGGAACGTGCCGTTGTGGCTGCCCAGGTCGGCGATCTCGTACGCCCCCTTGGACCGGGCGCGCAGTTCGGCGTGCCGGCGTGAGACGACCAGGTCGTCGATGACCAGGTCGTTCTCGGGGGCGCGGCCGATGCGGACGGTGCGCGCGGGCAGCGGCCGTACGCTGGTGGGCCGCCGGAAAGTGCCGGTCACGCCCGGCATCGACACCGCGGCAGCCGCCGTGGGGTGCTCGGGGACCGGCGCCGAAGCGCGGGTCAGGACGGCGCGCGGGCCGTCGGACGGGTTGCCGAAGTGGATCACACTGCCGGGACCGACGCCCCACGCGCGGACGCGGCGGCCGTCGGCGAAGGTGCCGTTGGTGCTGTTGTCGTCCTCGAGGGTCCAGTGATCGGCGTCCGGGCGCAGCACCGCGTGGTGCCACGAGACCCTCGCATCGTCGATGACGATGTCGCTCAACGGGTCGCGTCCGACGTGGTAGTCGCGGCCCGGACTCATCACCGTGGAGCCCGCCTCGGTCTCCACGACGAGTTCGGGCGCGGACGGTGCGACCGGCCGCTCTGTCATGGACAGGATTCTACCGATTCGTCCGTATGTGCGCCTGATGCGGCAGGCGCAGCCATCGGTCAGCCGACGGGCAGGAAGAGCCCCGGGACGGTTCGCTGCATACGCAGGGCGTCGATGGACTCGGCGAGCAGCTCGTACTCGGTGGTGTCATCACTGGTCACCAGGCGCACCAGGCGTCCGGCGGCCAACTCGTATGCCACCAGCTCCTGTTGGGCGTCACTGGTGCACCACGTGCGCATTACGGTCGGCACGTCGGGCACAGTATGGGCGACCGGCACGAGCGAACTCGCCGGGAAGTGCTCCGCCTCCGGCTGCGGATCGAGGCGATCGGCGATCCAGTTCGCGCGATCGCGCAGCCACCACAGGGCGAGGGCGAGCGTCGGGGCCCGATACGTGCCTAAAGGCACCCCTATACGCTCGCCTCCGCAGACGCCGTACGCCGTGACGTGGCATAAGAACTCGTCGTGCACGTTCTCTCCCCCGCTGCTCGTTCGCCTCTCGGCTGTCCTCACTTTCGATGCGGCTCATGTGCTGTGCGTGACGGCGACTTCGCTCGCCGTGAAGTTCCACAGTGTTGAGTATGTTCACTACTGAAACACTGTCACCATGACTTTCCGGCCAGTCTCCTGGCATATTCGCCAGGCCAGTTGGCCGAATTCCGGTGAGCGCCGCCATTACCCGAGGAGTAATCGACGGTGCGCGGCGCCGCGGGCATGGTGGGCGTACCGATTCGCCGGAGCGCGAATCCGGGACCTGACCAGCAATGACCACCTCGATGGAGGCTGATCGCCATGCCCGCGAACACCAACCGTTACGAAAGCGCCGTCGCCCGTTACTTCGAGGCTTGGAACGCCGGCGAGCCCGAGGAGCTGGCCAAGGCGGTGGCCGCCGCCTGGACGCCGGACGGCAGTTACACCGACCCGCTCGCCGACGTCGGCGGGCACGAGGAGATCGCCGCCCTGATCGCGGCGGCGCATGAGCAGTTCCCGGGGTTCGCCTTCCGGCAGACCGGCGCAGTGGACGGCCATCACGACACAGCGCGCTTCTCCTGGGAACTGGTCAGCGAGGCCGGAGGAGGCGCCGCGCCGGTCGCCGGCTTCGACGTGATCACGCTGGAGGCGGACGGCCGGATCCGGTCCGTGCTCGGTTTTCTGGACCGGGTGCCCGCCGGGGCCTGAGTTCCGCGATGAGTTTCCCCGCTCGCGGCGGTCTGCAGAAGTACCAGGCCACCGCGAGCGAAGGAGCCACCATGACCACGATCACCAAGCTGGACGAGGAGTTCACCGCCGTCCTGCGCAAGAGCGCGGAGGACCGCGGCTGGACCTATCTCGTCTGGCCGGGGAGCGCCGAGTTCTTCGGCACCCGGGGACTCGTCAAGGTCCGCGGCACGATCGACGGACACCCCTTCCGCAGCTCGTTCATGCCCCTGGGGGACGGCACGCACAAGCTGCCGGTGAAAGCCGACATCCGCAGGGCCATCGGGAAGGGCGAGGGCGACACGGTCACCGTGCGCCTGGAGGAACGGCTCAGCTCCTGACGGCCGGCCCGGCTCCCGGCGGCGTCCCGACAGCGCCGGGTGTGCGGTGCCTACAGCCGCCGGCCGGTCTCGGCTGCGTCCACCGCGGTACGAGGACGCGCAGACGCCCGGCGTACTTCCCGCACCGCCGGTCCGGAGGCGGCTGCCCGCCTCCGGCAGATCAGCGAGCGCCCTACCGCGTGACGATCGCGTCGATGCGGGCCAGTTCCTCGGCATCGAAGTCCAGGTTCCGAGTGGCCGCGACGCTGTCCTCGATCTGCTGCGGGCTGCTCGCGCCGACCAGTGCGGAGGTCACCCGGCCGCCGCGCAGCACCCAGGCCAGGGCGAGTTGGGCCAGGGTCTGGCCACGGCCCTTGGCGATCTCGTCGAGTGCGCGCAGCTTGCCCACCAGGTCCTCGGTGACCGCGTCCGAGTTCAGGAAGGGGCTGTCGCTCGCCGCTCGCGAGCCCTCCGGAATGCCGTCGAGGTAGCGGGAGGAGAGCAGACCCTGCTCCAGCGGCGAGAAGACGATCGAGCCGACCTGCAGCTCGTCGAGGGCGTCCAGCAGGCCCCCGTCCTCGGGGCGGCGGTCCAGCATCGAGTAGCGCGGCTGATGGATGAGCAGCGGGGTGCCCAGCTCGCCGAGGATGCGGGCGGCCTCCCGGGTCTGCTCCGCCGAGTAGTTGGAGATGCCGACGTAGAGCGCCTTGCCCTGCTGGACCGCCGAGTGCAGGGCACCCATCGTCTCCTCAAGGGGAGTCTCCGGGTCCGGCCGGTGCGAGTAGAAGATGTCGACGTAGTCCAGGCCCATCCGCTTCAGGCTCTGGTCCAGCGAGGACAGCAGGTACTTGCGCGAGCCCCACTCGCCGTACGGCCCGGGCCACATCAGGTAGCCGGCCTTTGTGGAGATCACCAGCTCGTCGCGGTAGTCAGCGAAGTCCGCCTGCAGCGCCTCGCCGAGTGCGGACTCGGCGGCGCCGGGCGGCGGGCCGTAGTTGTTGGCCAGGTCGAAGTGGGTGACGCCGAGGTCGAAGGCACGGCGCAGGATGGCCCGCTGGGTCTCGACGGGGCGGTCGGGGCCGAAGTTGTGCCACAGGCCGAGCGAGATCGCGGGAAGCTTCAGGCCGCTGCGTCCGGTGCGCCGGTAGGGCAGGTCCGCGTAGCGGTCGGGGTGTGCGGTGTACAACGCGACTCCAGAGGGGTTGGCGCAAATGTCCGGTTTCTGCAACGGGTGGGAAACCATCACCCACTCTTTCGCGGCCTGCGGGCAGTGGTCCAACAGGAGAATCCGATGGAACTCAGCGGATAGTCTTCTCAATCATGGAACTGCGCCATCTCCAGCACTTCGTCGCCGTCGCCGAGGACCAGCACTTCACCCGGGCGGCGGAACGGCTGATGGTGTCCCAGTCGGGCCTGTCGGCCTCGATCCGGGCGCTGGAGCGGGAGTTGCAGACCCCCCTGTTCGTGCGGACGACACGCCGTGTGACTCTCACGGAGGCCGGGCGCGCGCTGCTGGGCGAGGCGGAGCGGATCCTGGCCCAGGTACGGTCCGCGCACGAGGCGGTCGCGGCCGTGCAGGGCGTGCTGCGCGGCACGCTCGCGCTGGGCACCGAGCAGTGCATCGCGGGAGTGCGTGTGGCGGGTCTGCTCGCCGCTTTCCGGCGGTGCCACCCGGACGTGGAGATACGGCTGCGGCAGGCGGGCTCGGGCGCGCTGGCGGAGGAGGTCGCGGCCGGACGCCTGGACCTGGCCTTCGCCTACCGGACCCAGGCCGACACCGACCAGCTGCGCTCGGTGTCGCTGACCGCCGAACCGATGACCGTGCTGTGCCACCCGAACCACCGTCTGGCGACCGGCGGTGCGGCGGTCACGCCGGACGACCTCGGCGGCGAGGTCTTCGTGGACTTCCACCCGGACTGGGGTCCGCGCCGCACGACCGACGCGGCCTTCGCCGCAGCGGGCGTACGGCGCACGGTCGCGCTGGAGGTCAACGACGTGCACAGCCTGCTGGACCTGGTGGACGAGAACCTCGGCATCGCCGTCGTGCCCCGCCACTTCCGGCACAAGCGCGAGGCGCTGACCGCCCTGCCGGTGAAGGGCACGGGCGAGAGGGTCTACGAGACGGTGGCGCTGCTTCCGCCGCAGCAGGCGACCAGTCCGGCGGCCCGGGCGCTGATGGCACTTCTGGAACAGGGGACGCAGGACGGGGTGTGATGCGCGATGGTGGATGCATGCATGCCAAGGACATCCTCATCGACGCGTTCAACCGCATCCAGGAAGAACTCCACGCCGCCGTCGAAGGCCTGGGCCCGGACGCCCTCAACGCCCGCCCCTCCGACGACGCCAACTCCGTGGCCTGGCTGGTCTGGCATCTCACCCGCGTCCAAGACGACCACATCGCCGACGCCTTCGGTCTCGACCAGGTGTGGCTCACACAGGACTGGGAGAAGCGCTTCGGGCTGGACCTGCCGCGCCACGACACGGGCTACGGGCACAGCTCCGCGCAGGTCGCCAAGGTGCGGGTCGACTCCGGCGACCTGCTGACCGGCTATTACGACGCCGTCCACGAGCAGAGCCTCGGCGTCCTGCGCGAGGTGGCGGCGGGGGACCTGGAGCGCGTCGTCGACGAACGCTGGGATCCGCCGGTCACCCTGGGTGTGCGGCTGGTCAGTGTCCTGTCCGACGAGCTCCAGCACGTCGGACAGGCCGCCTACGTACGGGGGCTGGTTCAGAGCGCCGCTGCGTAGCCCGGCAGGACGACGTCCTCGATGAGGGCCCTGCGCTCGTCGAACGGGATGAACGCGCTCTTCAGTGCGTTCACCGTCACCGCGCGCAGGTCCTCGACCGTCCAGTCCGCCTGCTCCACCAGCAGGGACATCTCACGGGTCATCGTCGTGCCCGACACCAGACGGTTGTCGGTGTTGAGGGTGACACGGAAGCCGAGGTCCTTCAGGGCCGTGATCGGGTGCTCGGCGATCGACGCCGCGGCGCCCGTCTGGAGGTTTGACGTCGGGCACATCTCCAGGGCGATCCGGCGATCCCTGATCCAGCCCGCGAGCCGGCCGAGCTTGCCGGCCGCGAGGTCGGGGATGTCCTCGGTGATGCGCACGCCGTGGCCGATGCGCTGGGCGCCGCACACCTGGAGCGCCTGGTGGATGCTGGGCAGGCCGTGCGCCTCACCTGCGTGGATGGTGAACGGGACGTTCTCGCGGCGCAGGTGCTCGAAGGCGTCGAGGTGGTCGGCGGGCGGGAAGCCGTCCTCCGCGCCTGCGATGTCGAAGCCGATGACACCGGCGTCCCGGAAGGCGACGGCGAGATCGGCGGCCTCGCGCACACGGTCGAACATCCGCATGCCGCACAGGAGGGTGCCGACCCGGACCGGGGTGCCGGCCGCGGCCGCCTTCGCCATGCCCGCCGCGAGCCCTTCCTGGACGGTCTCGACGACCTCGGGGAGGGTCAGCCCGCCGTTGGTGTTCAGCTCGGGGGCGTAGCGCACCTCGCCGTACACGACGCCGTCCGCGGCCAGGTCGAGCACGTACTCCTCGGCCGTGCGCAGCAGGCCCTCGCGGGTCTGCATGACAGCGAGCGTGTGCTCGAAGGTGGCTATGTAGCGCACCAGGTCGCCGGAGTTGGCGGCCTCGAAGTACCAGGCGGCGAGCTCGTCCGGGTCGGTGGTGGGCAGGCTGTGGCCGACCGCGTCCGCGAGTTCCACCACGGTGGCGGGGCGCAGGCCGCCGTCGAGGTGGTCGTGCAGGACGGCCTTGGGCAGCCGACGGAGAACAGCGGGGTCTACGCGCGTAGCGGTCATGGTGCGTCTTTCCTGGGCGGGGCGAGCGGGGTGATGGAGGGTATCGGTCAGTCGGCGGGCTGGAGCAGGTCCCAGCGGTTGCCGTACAGGTCCTGGAAGACGGCGACCGAGCCGTACGGCTCATGCCGGGGCTCCTCCAGGAAGGTCACGCCGGCGGCGAGCATACGGGCGTGGTCGCGGGCGAAGTCGTCGGTGTGCAGGAAGAACCCGACGCGCCCGCCGGTCTGGTCCCCGATCCGGCCGCGCTGCGCCTCGTCCTTGGCCCGGGCGAGCAGCAGGCCGGCGCCCTGTCCGCCGGCGCCGGGCTCGACGACGACCCAGCGGGAGCCGTCCGGGCGGGGCGCGTCCTCGACGAGCCGGAATCCGAGGGCCTCGGTGTAGAAGCGGATCGCCTCGTCATAGTCGTCGACGACGAGGGTGACCAGGGCGACGCGTCTCATCGGTGCCTTCCGGAAGGGGGGATTGACGGGAGAGGTTATACGTAAAACGCACCTGACGCCAGTCACATCCGGACCTAGGACCCGCGTACGAGCCGAGGCCGGACTCAGGACCGACGCGCGGGCCGGCGTCGACCGGCTAGCGTTCCGGCCATGAAGATCGACACGCCGCCGCGCGACCCCCGAGAGCGCAGGCAGGACGTCCTGCACCGGCTGGAGAAGGAGATCGACATCTGGGTGGCCTCGGCGGACGCCGACGGGCTGCCGTCCCTGGTCCCGCTCTGGTTCGTGTGGCACGCCCAGTCCGTGTGGCTGGCGACCCGTACGACGAATCCGACCGGCCGCAATCTGCGGGACGGCCGGCGGGCCCGGCTGGCGTTCGGAGACACCCGGGACGTGGTGCTCATCGACGGGCACGTCGAGACCAGCACCCTGCGGGAGGTGCCGAGCGCGGCGGCCGAGGCGTTCCTCGCCAAGACGGGCTGGGATCCCCGGCAGGACAGCGCTACATACGCCTTCTTTCGCGTGCGCCCCTACGCGGTCCAGGCCTGGCACGAACAACACGAGCTGCCCAGGCGGCATCTCATGAGGGACGGCGCCTGGGTGGCCTGAGGCGGCCGCAGGCGTCGTGGCCGGCCCGAGGCGGCCCGCACGCGTCGTGACGCGGCCGCCCTCCCGTGGCCGTGGCCCTCGCCGCGACCGTGGCCGGAGACCCTGTCAGCGGTTGGTGAGCACCATCCGGAAGCGGGCGCTGCCGGAGAGCATCCTCTGGTAGGCCGCGTCGGCCTGCTCCAGGGGCACGGTCTCGACCATCGGGCGGATCCCCTGCAGGGCGCTGAACGCCATGGTGTCCTGCACGTCCTGCGCGGTACCGGAGGGGTGACCGCGGATGATCTTGCCGCTCATCAGCAGCTGGTTGGGGTTGATGCCCAGGGGCTGGGCATCGGCCCCGATGACGACCAGCTCGCCCCGGGGCGACATCCCCTCGACGGTTGCCGTGATGGCCGCCGAGTTGCTGGCGGTGGCGAGGACGACCCTGGCGCCGCCGAGGGACCGCAGCGCCTCCGCGACGGGGGTGTCCGCGGTGCTGTCGACGTAGTGGTGGGCGCCGAGCTGTTTGGCGAAGTCCGCCTTGCCGGCCCCGCGGGCGATCGCCACGGTCTCGAAGCCCATCGCCACCGCGTACTGCACGCCCAGGTGACCGAGTCCACCGAGGCCGAGCACTCCGACCAGGTCACCGGCGAGCGCGGGACTGCGCCGCAGCCCGTTGAACACGGTGACGCCCGCGCATGCCATGGGTCCCGCGTCGGCCGCCGAGAGGGCGTCGGGAATGCGTGCCAGTGCGTCGACCGGCGCGATCATCGACTCGGCGAAACCGCCGTCGTAGGCCCACCCGGGCACCTTCAGGTTGTCGCAGACGATGAAGTCGCCCCGCCGGCACGCTCCGCAGTGGCCGCAGCTGCCGCCGAACCAGCCGACGGCCACCCGGTCGCCCACCTGCCAGCCCATGTCCCCCGCTCCGTCGCCGAGTTCCTCGATCCGCCCGGCGCTCTCGTGCCCGGGCACCACCGGGAAGCGGACCCCCGGCACCACGGCGTTCACGAAGATGGTGTCGCTGTGGCAGATGCCGCACGCCTCCACGGCGATCCGCACATGGCCGGGCCCCGGCCGCGGCACTTCACGTTCGACGATCTCGAAGGGCTCGCCGGCGGCGGCGACCTGGGCGACTCGGTAGGTGCTCATCTGCCTCTCCCGAAAGTGCGGAATGTCTCTGCACCAGCACACCAGCTGTGGATCTGTCGCGCGCGCCGAACGGCTGGGCGAGCGCGTGGCCGCCCGGCCGTGGACCGGTCGGAGCCCAACGGACGGGCGGTGCGCACACGTATCGCTTCTACTACTCCTTGGAAGCCGACGGAAGTTCTCGCACCGACCCGGCGGGACTACGACGCCTTCGTCGGCATCGTCGCCGGGACCGCCCGCCGGATACCGCGGAACGACGCCGCCGTGCTCTTCAGTGGGGCGGGTCGGGTGCCTGCGGAGTGCCGGGAACGGCGAGTGGTCCTCGGCTCCCGAGCGCCCTGCGGCGTCAGCCCGCCGCGTGGTGCAGGGCGTCGAGCCGTCGCAGTTCCTCGTCCGTCAGTCGCAGTGCGCCCGCTGCGACGTTCTCGGCGAGATGGTCGGGGTTGCTCGTGCCGGGAATGGCGAGGACGTGTGGACCCTGGTGAAGGGTCCAGGCGATCCTGACCTGGGTGGGGGTCGCGTCGTGGGCGCGCGCCACCGCGAGCACCTCTTCGTCGTGACTGTCGCCGGCGGCCTGCGGTCCCTGCTTGCCCGCGACGGCGAAGAACGGCACGAAGGCGATGCCCTGTTCGCCGCAGACACGCAGGAGTTCGTGCGTGGCGGGGTTGTGGGAGTCCAGACCGAAGCGGTTCTCGACGGCCGACACCGGTGCGATCGCCTGGGCCTCGGCGAGGTGGTGGGGCTCGACGTCGGAGAGGCCCAGGTGCCGGACCAGTCCCGCCTCACGCAGTTCGGCAAGGGCGCCGAAGTGCTCGGCGACGGACTCCTGGCGCATGCGGCGCAGATAGACCAGGTCGAGGTGGTCCCGGCCGAGCTGGCGCAGGTTCTCCTCGACGTGGCCGCGCAGTTGGTCGGGGCGGGCGGAGGTGCCCCACTCGCCGCAGTAGTCGCGGTAGGGGCCGACCTTGGTGGCGATGAGGAGGTCGTCCGGGTACGGGGCCAGGGCACTGTTGATGATCTCGTTCGCCGAGCGCAGCTGCGAGAAGTAGAAGGCAGCCGTGTCGATGTGGTTGACGCCGAGTTCGATCGCCCTGTGCAGCACCGCGATCGAGCGGTCCCGGTCGGTCGGGGTGCCGAGGTGGAAGGCGGCGGTGCCCGTCAGCCGCATGGCCCCGAAGCCCATGCGGCTGACGGTGAGGTCGGCGATTTTCCAGGTGCCCGCGGCGTCCGCGGTGATCGTTTCGGAGGTCATCGGCGGAGTCTCGCACATGTGTCGCACCCGGCCGCGGGCACTTTACGGATGCCTGTGCCTCTCTACGGATAGGTGTAGGTGTTCAGGGTGTTCACGGCGGCGGCCGGGTCGCCGAGGTCGTAGCGGTCCACGGCCAGGAAGTTGGGCTTCTTGCGCGCGGCCGGCTGGCAGAACCGCCGGGCCCGGTCGGTGAGTTTGGTGTTGTCGGTCGTCGCGGTGGCGGCGACGGCCGCGTCACGGAAGTGGTTCATGACGAAGAGCGGGCGGAAGCCGGACTCCGTGCGGGTCAGGGGGACATTGGTGTCCGCGGCGTACCAGCGGCTGTAGCAGGACCAGTCGGAGGAGCCGACACCCGAGCCCATCGACCAGTAGTTCTCCACGGTCCATTCGCGCTGGTACATCACGCCGAAGCTGTCACGGGTGAGGCCCGCCGACTCGTCGGCGGAGCGGCTGTGGTCGGTGAACACCAGCAGCCGCTGGTTCGCGGCGATCAGGTCGGACAGCTTCGGCCAGCCGTTCTGCCGGACGCCGGTGCGGTCGGGCCGGTAGAGGACGTCGGACAGGCCGTTGACGCGGGCGAGTTCGGATTTGAGGACGCCGGGGTCGACATAGTCCTCCAGGAACACGGTGACGAACTGGTCGGGGTGCGCCTTCAGGAAGTCGACCATGCGCTGGAGGTCGACCCACAGAGCGACCGGCCTGCTGACCAGGGTGCAGCTGTCGTGGCAGAGGATCGCGCCGTCCGGGGTCTGGTGGATGTCCAGCATGAAACCCCGGACGCCGTCGGTGAGTTGCCGGTCGATGCCGCGTGCCTGGTTGGGGAAGAAGTTGACGAAGGGCGGGGCGAAACCGCCGTCGACGCCATTGGCGTAGGCGTTGTGCGCGGTGAGGAACGTGACCTGGTCCAGGGTGCGTTGGTCCTGGGGCGGCATGGAGGCGGTCGTCGGCGTCACGGGGGTGAGGTACCAGGCGGCGAGGCCGCCGGACGTGCCGATCGCCAGCTGGGCGGGGTAGTTGCCCCCGGAGGGCCTGGCGGCGACCGTGAGATACCGCTCGGCGCCCGGGGCCTTCAGTGTGTACTGGTCGGTGCCGGACGGAGTGATCTCCCAGGCGGCTTCGGTGCTGGTGCAGGCGAGGGTGCGGGCCTGGTCGCCGGATCGGCCGAGGCAGCTGCCCGCCGTGTCGGTGCTTTCCAGGACGTACGAGGAACCGTTGGCCGTCAGTCTCCACTGCTGGTGGTCCTCGTCGCCCTTGGGTCTGTGTTGTTCGACGGCTCCCGCGTTGTCGGCGGCGTCGAGGCCGGTCGTGGCGCTCTGGAGGTAGTAGGCGCCCGGCGTCGGGACCGCGGCGGTCGCGTGGGCCGGGGGTGCCACGACCGTGGCGGCGAGCGCCGCGGTCGTGGCGAGCAGGGCGTGGGGGGTGCGCATGGTGATGCCCTTCGTCCGAGACAGGGTCGAATGGTCAGGTGCATGACACCATGACGCGGGGCCGGCGTCAGCAGTAGAGGTTGGCGCCGGGAGTCACGCCGAGGATGCCGGTGATGCGCTGGTAGGCGTCGACGCGGCTTTGGACCTGGGCGGGGTTCTTGCCGTCGCATTCCAGGGAGCCGTTGATGGAGCGGATGGTCTGGCCGAAGCCGGCGCTGGTGACCATGGCGTTGTGCGGGGTCATGGTGCCGGGGCCGGACTGGGTATTCCAGTACCACAGGCCGGTCTTCCAGGCCACGGACGCGTCGTTCTGCACCAGGTAGGGGTTGTTCAGCAGGTCGATGCCGAGGGCGTCGCCCGCGGCCTTGTAGTTGAAGTTCCAGGACAGCTGGATGGGGCCGCGTCCGTAGTAGGCGGCCTGGCCGGCCGGGCAGCCGTAGGGCTGGCTCGCGTCGCAGTAGTGGGGGTAGTTGGCGGTGTTCTGTTCGACGACGTAGACCAGGCCGCCGGTCTCGTGGCTGACGTTGGCCAGGAAGGCGGCCGCCTCCTGCTTCCTGACGGTGTCGCTGCCGGTGGCGGCGAAACCGGGATAGGCGCTGAGCGCGGCGGTCAGACCGCTGTAGGTGTAGAACGAATTCCGGCCCGGGAACATCTGGTTGAACTGCGACTCACTCACCACGAAGCCGGCGGCCGAAGCCGTGGGGGCCGGCTGGAGCGCCAGGACGGCGCCCCCGAGGGCGAGCGAGGACAGGACTGCGGCGATGCGGCGCCTCAACACGGATCAACTCCTTTACGGAGCACGGCCGCACCCGGCAAGGGTGCGGCCGTGGTGGGGGGTTGTGGAGGCACACTCAATCGCTTTGGTCTGTACCAGTCAAGGGTGTAGACCAGTCAATCACCGTTTCCGATCGCCAAGTTGCGCCGAGGGGGCGCGGAAACCGCCGTCCGGGCTGCCGGCACCGGCCCCGGGAAACGACAACCCGCAGCACCGGCGCGCCGACAGCGGTACTTGAGCGGGCACCGGCGCGCCTCGGCCGCAGCGCTCGTGAGTGCACCGGCGTCCCGCATGCGAGCAGGCGTCCCAGGCCGCACGCTGGTCCCATGGCCAGCACACAGCCCATCGTGATCTACCCGCCCGCCGCGGACGGCGGCCGTCGCGTGCGTGTGGACGACCACTTCCTGGGGATGGCGTACGGACTGCTGGACATCGTCGAGTTCCTGCGCCTCGCGGGCCTGGGGGACGTCGACGACGAGTGGGTGCGGCAGTCCGGACTGATCGAGTGGCGCGGCGGCGGGGCGAAGGTCTGGGCCGCCGAGTGAGTGACCTCGCCGCACACGACGCGGCACTGTGCGGCCGGCGCAAACCGGGGCCGGCCGGCTCAAGCTCCCGTGTACGCCGCCGTGGTCCGGTCCGCCGACTCGCGTGCCGTCTTCTCGTCCTCCCCGCCAAAGACGTTCGCCGCGAACCAGGCCTCGCTGCTGGATGCCATGAACTGTCGGCCCTCGTCCGAGCCCATCCAGGCCCTGAACGCCTTCGGGTCGACAGCGGCGCCGCTCGCGAGGTGCAGGGACAGACCCCTGACCATCAGATCCCAGCCCACGCCGACCGCGCCGGGGCCGAACTCCGCCCACTTCGTGTCGTCGGCATGGGCGATGTGATCAAGCTCGAATCGCGTGCCGCCCTCCTCGGGTGTCAGACGGAGCTCGATCCAGCTGACCTCGCCGCCGTACTCCCACGTCGCGGCGAAGCCCGTCGGCGGGTCGCAGCGCTCGATCACACCGCCCGCGTTGCCCTCCAGCTGGTAGCGGCCACCCAGCCGCAGGTCCCCCGACACCGGCAGCAGCCAGCGGGGGATGCGCTCGGGGTTCGTGCAGGCGTCCCACACGTCGTCGAGCGGAGCGTCGTAGGACCGGGCGACGCTCACCACACGGGCCTCGCCCGCCTTGAAGGTGCGCCTGCCGACCTGCCGGCGTACGGCGCTGACGTCGTGGGTCACGTCGCTCATGAGGTGCTCCTCGGGGGTTCGTCGGTGCCGCGGAGCCGGCGCTCACGCCTGCCTCGGGCCAGCTCGGTGGCCAAGGCGTCCAGGTGCGGGCTCCAGAAGCGCCGGAAGCGGTCGAGCCAGGCGTCGATGTCCTGCAACGGCTCGGCGTTGACCGCGTACAGTCGTCGGGCCCCTTCGGGACGAACGGTCACGAACCCGTTCTCCCGCAGCACCCTCAGATGCTGTGACACCCCGGGCTGCGAGATCCCGAACTCCTCCCCTATGACCTCACAGACGGCTCCCGAGGTCATCTCCCCGTCGGCCAGCAGCTCCAGGATCCGTCGGCGTGCCGGATCTCCGAGCACATCGAAGGCGTGCATGGGCGAATCATATCAGGCACCACTTATATAAGCAGCACCTGATCCCAGGCGTGCCCCGCTTCAGTTCAGCGGCTTCTCCAGCACCGCCTTGCGGTGGCTGAACGTCTCGATCGAGTAGTGGCCGTGGTAGCTGCCCATGCCGCTCTCCCCCACACCGCCGAACGGCAGGTCGGAGACGGTGAGATGGGCCAGCGGCAGGCCGTGTCCGAGGCCGCCGGAGGACGTCTCGGCGGCGATCCGGCCACGCGTGTCGGGGGACTCGGAGAAGACGTACAGGGCGAGGGGCTTGTCGCGGTCGTTGATGAAGTCGATCGCCTCGTCCAGGCCGGGCACGGTGACCACGGGCAGGATCGGGCCGAAGATCTCCTCCCGCATGACGGGCGCCTCGGGGTCGACGTCGGTCAGGACGGTCGGCGCGATGTACTTCGCCGTACGGTCACTGCCGCCGCCGACGACGACGCGGCCGGAACCGAGCAGACCGGAGAGCCGGTCGAAGTGACGCTCGTTGATGACGCGGCCGTACTCGCCCGAGATCTGCGGGTCGGTGCCGTACAGGGCCTCGACGGCGCGGATGAGCGCGGGCTCCAGGGCGGCGGCGGTGGCGGGGTCGGTGAGGACGTAGTCGGGGGCGACGCAGGTCTGGCCGGCGTTGAGGAACTTGCCCCGGGCCAGCCGGTCCGCGACGACGTCGAGGTCGGTGTCGCGGTCGACGAACACCGGGGACTTCCCGCCGAGTTCGAGGGTGACCGGGGTGAGGTGCTCGGCGGCGGCACGCATGACGATGCGGCCGACGGCGCCGTTGCCCGTGTAGAAGATGTGGTCGAAGCGCTCGGCGAGCAGGGCCGTGGTCTCGGGGATGCCGCCCTCGACTACGGCGACCGCGTCGGTGTCGAGGTAGGCGGGCAGCAGGCGGGCGATCGCGGCCGAGGTGGCGGGTGCCAGTTCGCTGGGCTTGGCGACCACGGCGTTGCCCGCGGCGAGCGCGCCGACGACGGGGGCGAGCAGGAGCTGGGCGGGGTAGTTCCAGGGGGCGATGACGAGGACGACGCCGAGGGGGTCGTACTGCGTCCAGGCGCTCGCGTCCGCGCCGAGGTGGGCCGGGACCGGGGCGGGTTCGGGGCGCAGCCACTCGGCGAGGTGGTCGAGGGTGTGGTCGATCTCGCGGATCGTGAAGTCGATCTCGGTGCGGTGGGCCTCGGTGGAGCTCTTGCCCAGGTCGGCGTGGAGGGCGGCGGCCAGGTCGGGGCCGTTCTCCGTGAGCAGTTCACGCAGTCGGTGCAGCTGGGCGGTGCGCCATGCGACGGGCTTGGTGCGGCCGGTGCGGAAGGTGGCGCGCAGCCGGGCCACGACGTCGGCGGGCTGCTCGGGGGCGGACTGCTCGGAGGTGGACTGCTCGGGGGCGGGGTGGTTCACGATGCCTCGCTGCGGGTGTACGGCCTTGCGGCGTGCGGGTGCGGTGTCGATCCCGACGGTCGGGCCTGCCCGTCGGGATGGCGGTCAGGTGTATATGCCAACCTTTCCTACACCAAAATAGATTCCGGTGCCGGGAGGCCACTTTCCGCGCCGGTCGTCACGAACGGATGAGCTCCTGTCGGCGCCGTTCCAGGAAGGCTCGCTCGGCCGGGTTCTCCGTACGTTCGACGGCCGCCTCGTACGCCCGTACGGCCTCGGTGCCGCGGCCCAGGCGGCGCAGCAGATCGGCGCGGACGGCGTGGAGGACGTGATAGCCGTCGAGGTCCAGTGCGTCGACGAGGTCGAGGGCCCGCCGGGGCCCTTCGGTCTCGGCCACGGCGACCGCTCGGTTGAGGGCGACGACCGGGCTCGGGGCGACGGCCATGAGCTGGTCGTACAGCTGCCGGATCTGCCCCCAGTCGGTGGTGGCCGCGGTGGGTGCGTCGCTGTGGACGGCCTGAATGGCGGCCTGGATCTGGTACGGCCCCGGCCGGCCGCGGCGCAGACAGCGGCGGACCAGCGACTGCCCCTCGGCGATCAGGCCGGAATCCCAGCGGGCACGGTCCTGTTCCGGCAGAGGGACCAGTTCGCCGTGGTCGTCCAGGCGGGCGGGCCGGCGCGAGTCGACGAGGAGCATCAGCGCGAGCAGGCCGGTGACCTCGGGTTCGTCCGGCATCAGCTCGGACAGCAGACGGCCGAGGCGTACGGCCTCGGCGCACAGGCCGGGGCTGCCGGTGTAGCCCTCGTTGAAGATCAGGTAGACGACGGCCAGGACACCCTTCAGCCGGTCCGGGAGGTCGGCGTCACGGGGCACCCGGTACGGGATCCGGGCGTCGCGGATCTTGGCCTTGGCGCGGACGACCCGCTGGGCCATCGTCGGCTCGGGCACCAGGAAGGCGCGGGCGATCTGGGGCGTGGTGAGGCCGCCGAGCAGGCGGAGGGTCAGGGCGACCTGCGCCTGGGGGGCGAGCGCGGGGTGGCAGCAGGTGAAGATCAGACGGAGCCGGTCGTCGCGCACGGGGCCCTCCTCGGCCGGTGCGTCGGGGGTGAGCAGCAGGGCGGCCTGGGAGTGGCGGGCCTCGCGGGAGGACTCGCGGCGCAGCCGGTCGATCGCCCGGTTGCGCGCAGTGGTGATGATCCACCCGGCCGGGCTCGGCGGCACTCCGGTCTCCGGCCAGCGCTGCACGGCCGTGGCGAAGGCGTCCTGCACCGCTTCCTCGGCGAGGTCGATGTCTCCGAGGAAGCGGACGAGGACGGCGACGGCGCGGCCGTACTCCGCACGGAACACGGCCTCGACGTCGGCCTCTCCGGGCTGAGGCATCAGTCCTCGGCCTGGTGCATGAACGGGCGGACCTCGATGGGCAGGGTGGTCGCCCAGGTCGCCTTCCTGCCCCATTCCAGGGCCGCGTCCAGGTCGGGGGCCTTGATCAGGCAGATGCCGCCCAGGTACTCCTTGCCCTCGGCGAACGGGCCGTCGGTGATGAGGACGTCGCCGTCCTTGGGCCGCAGCACGGTGGCCGTATCGGGGCCGTGCAGCCCGCCGGCGAAGACCCAGGCGCCGGCCTCGCGCAGTTCCGCGTGGAAGGTGTCGAGGTTGCGGATGATCTCCGCCATGGCCTCCGGCCCGGGCGGCGTTCCCTCGGCCGGCGTGATCACGCTGAGCAGGTAGTACTGCATGACGTCCTCCTTGGCGTCTTGTCCTTCTCTCACCTCCTACACGAACGGCGCACCCCCGGATCGACACCGCGCACGACGGGATCGGGAGAATTTCTTTCATGACCGCCGCACCGCACCCACTCGTCTCCACCGCCCGGTCCCTCGCGGACGACCTGCTCGCCCCGAACGCGGCGCGGATCGACCGGGAGGGCGTGCCCGAGAGCCATGTCGACGCCGTCAGGCGGTCGGGGCTGCTGGGGGTGAGCGCGCCGCAGGAGTACGGCGGTGCGGGCGCCCCCGATGCGGTGGCGCGGGAGGTCGCGGAGATCCTGGCCGGCGCGTGCTGCTCGACGTGGTTCGTGCAGACCCAGCACCACACGCCGGTGAAAATGCTCGCCGCCGCCGAACTCCCGGTGCGGGAGCGGCTGTTGCGTCCGCTGGCGACCGGCGGGCTGATGGCGGGGATCGCGTTCGCGCACGTCCGGGCCTTTCCCCGGGTGCCAGTGCGGGCAAGCGCCGAGCGGGACGGGTGGCGCTTCGACGGAACGGTGCCCTGGTACACGGGCTGGGGTCTCAACGACGTGATGCTGCTCGCCGGTGTGACGGAGGCGGACGAGGTGGTGTTCGCGTTCACCGAGGCCCACGAGCAGCCGGGGCTGCGTCCCTCGCCCCCGATGCGGCTGGCGGCACTGAGCGCCGCCCGTACGGTGTCGCTGGAGCTGGACGGACTGTGGCTGCCCGACGAGTCGGTGGTGCTGCGCACCCCGCAGGAGAAGTTCGCGCTCGTCGACCGGCCCCGCAACACCAACGCCTCCCCCGCGGTCTTCGGGGTGGCCGACGCCGCGCTCGCCCTGCTGGACGGCGCCGGTGAGGCACAGACGGCGCAGGCGTTGCGCGGACGCCTGGACGAGGTGCGGCGGCAGGCGTACGCGCTGGCCGAGCACCCCGTCCCGCACGAGCGCGTCGAGGAACGGCTGGCGCTCAAGACGCGGGCGTACGACATCATGCGCGCGGCCACCACGGCGGCGATCGTGGTGGGCGGTGGCCGTGGCATGGCCCTCGACGGCACCGCCCAGCGACTGGCCCGCGAGGGGATGTTCCTCCTGGTCCAGGGCCAGACGCCCGAGGTGCGCCGCGCCCACCTCGACGCGCTCGCGGAGCTCTACTAGGCGTTCTGTCCGGGGAGGTCGTGGACGGCTGAGCCAGGTCTCGGCGTGCCGGGCGGAAGCCCTCGTACTGGATGCGGGCCTTGGCTTTCGCCCGGTGCGGCGAGTGGAGGCACTTCCCACGCCCTTGAGGCACTGGGGGGGAGCGTGCCAGGCGTCGGGGCAGGCGGGACTTTCGCACTACGCCCTCGTGCGAGGGCGTGGGCACCCGGCCTACGGTGGCGGAACGGGGCCGAGTCGTCCGACCGAGGAGACCGAATGATCAACAGTCCGACGGACGTCGTCGAGGCGGCGTTCCGGCACTACCGGTCACAGAACCGCGAGGCGGCCTTCGCCCTCTACGCCGAGGACTTCTCCTTCACCAGCCCGCGGGACGACCACATCGACAAGGAAGCCTTCTTCGAACGGTGTTTCCCGACCGCCGACCGGTTCACGGAGCAGCGGCTGCTGCATGTCGTCCCGGCCGACGAGGAACTCGTCCTCGTCCACTACGAGTACGAGCTCACGTCGGGCGGCCGGTACCGCAACGTCGAGGCGATGACGGTGCGGGACGGGCTGATCCGGGAGGTGCAGGTCTTCTTCGGCGGTGGCGTGTGACCTGGCCCCGCGCCGCCGGCATGATCCAAACGACACGTCCTAGCTCGCGAACGGCACCTGGGTCGCGGGGGTGGACTGCTCGCCGGACGGGTGCCGCCACAGTCCCTGTGCGGCCAGGCGTGGCAGGACGCCCTCGCCGAACCAGTACGCCTCCTCCAGGTGCGGGTAGCCGGAGAGGACGAACTCGTCGACGCCGAGGGCGTGGTACTCCTTGATCCGCTCGGCGACCTCGTCGTGGCTGCCGACCAGGGCGGTGCCGGCGCCGCCGCGCACCAGGCCGATGCCGGCCCACAGGTTGGGGTGGATCTCGAGCCCGTCGCGACTGCCGCCGCCATGCAGGGCGAGCATCCGCTGCTGTCCCTCGGACTCGCTGCGGGCGAGCCCCGCCTGCACGGACTGCACGGTCTGCGGGTCGAAGCCGTCGAGGAGACGGTTCGCCTCCGCCCACGCCTGCTCGGCGGTGTCGCGGGTGATGACGTGCAGCCGGATGCCGAAGCGCAGGGTACGCCCCTCCTTGGCCGCCAGGCCCCGGATCCAGGCGATCTTCTCGGCGACCTGCGCGGGCGGCTCGCCCCAGGTCAGGTAGACGTCGACGTACTTGGCGGCGACCTCCCCGGCGATGGGCGACGATCCGCCGAAGTACACCTCGGGGACCGGGTCGGGGACCCGGGCCAGCCTCGCGTCCTCGACCTGGAGGTGCTCGCCGTGCAGATCGACGGTCTTGCCCTCCCACAACTCCCTGACGATCTCGAGGAATTCGCCGGTACGACGGTATCGGGCGTCCTTGTCGAGGAAGTCGCCATAGGCCCGCTGTTCATGGCTCTCGCCGCCCGTGACGACGTTGAGGAGGAGCCGTCCGCCGGACTGCCGCTGGAAGGTGGACGCCATCTGGGCGGCGAGCGTCGGCGAGACGAAGCCGGGGCGGAAGGCGACCAGGAACTTGAGGCGTTCGGTGTTCTGGCTGACCATCGCGGTGGTCAGCCACGCGTCCTCGCACCAGGCACCGGTCGGGGTGAGCGCGCCGACGAAGCCCAGGTCCTCGGCGGCGCGGGCGATCTGGCTGAGGTAGGACACCGTCGGCGGCCGGTCCCGTCCGAAGACGGTGGCGGGGGTGCCGTGGCCGCCGCCGACCACATGGCGGCTGTCGCCGTTGGTGGGGAGGAACCAGTGGAAGGTGAGGGACACGTGGGTCTCCGATCAGGGTGTCGCTAGAGGAGGCCGTGGCGGGGCGGCCGGGTGCCGTTCAGCACGTACCGGCCGATGTGCTGGATCTTCCAGCGGGCCGGGTCGTGCAGGGTGTGGGTGCGGGCGTCGCGCCAATGGCGGTGCAGGTTCAGGGAGTTGAGCGCCGACCGGGTGCCGGACACTTCGAAGAGGGCGCTCGCCACCTCGACCGCCGTCTGCGCGGCCTGCACCTTCGCCGCGGCGACCGCGATGGAGGCCTCGGCCGCCGTGTCGTCGGTGAGGTCGGCGCGCGCCGCGTCGATTGCGCGGGCCGCCTCGCGCAGCAGTGCCTCCGACGCCCTTGTCCGCAGGGCGAGTTCACCGAAGCGCTGGATCAGCAGCGGGTCCTCGGCGGCCGTCTCGACGCCGCTCTCGAACCAGGGGCGGCTCTTCGTCCGTACGAATTCCGCGGCCTCGGCGAGCGCGCCCGCTGCTATGCCGGTGTCGATGGCGGCGTGCAGCAACTGGGCGACCGCGCCATGGAGTTGTGGGCCCTCGAAGGTGAGGTGGTGCGGCAGGACGCGGTCGGCCGGCACCGGGACGTCGTCGAGGCGGACGGTGCCGCTGGCCGTCGTCCGCTGGCCGAGGCCGTCCCAGTCGTCGATCACCCGGAGGCCGGGAGCGTCTGCGGGAACGTAGGCGACGTGCAGTGTGTCGTCCTCCGCGCGGGCCAGGACGGGGATCCAGTCGGCGAAGAGGGCGCCGGTGGAGTAGTGCTTCACGCCGGTGAGGACGTAGGAGCCGTCCGGCTGCGGCTGGAGGCGGGTGCGGATGTCCTGGACGTGCTTGGTGCCCGCCTCGGACTGGGCGTTGCCGAAGCGGCGGCCGGCGAGCAGCTCGGCGAAGAAGAACTTCCGCTGCTCCTCGGAGCCCTGACGGCGGATCACATTGACGTAGGCGAAATGGCTTTGCGGGATCTGGGCGATGCTGCCGTCGGCCGAGGCGAGCAGCCGGAAGATCTCGGCGAGCGTCGACGCGGTGACGTCCGCGCCGCCGTGCTCGGCGGGGACGGTCACGGCGAGCAGACCGGAGGCCGACAACCGGTCCAACTCGGCGCGCGGAAGCCTGCGTTCGACGTCCCGGGCCGAGGCTTCCGCACGGAAGTCCTCGGCCAGGGCGGCCGCGACGGCGAGGGCTTCCGCGTCGTCGGCGATGACATGGGCGGACACGGCGCTCAGCTCGCCGCGGCCAGCAGCGGCGTGCGGCCGATGGCCGTCGAGAACTGGTCGACCACCTGGGCGAGGGCCTCGGTGGCGCCCGGCGCGAGGGTCAGCGAGCCGTCCTCGTGCACGGTGATGTCCTTGTCGAGGGTGAACCAGCCCTGCACGATGTGGCCCGCGCCCATGGAGCTGAGCACCGGGCGCAGCGCGTAGTCGATGGCCAGGACATGGGCGGTGGAGCCGCCGGTGGCGAGCGGCAGAACGGTCTTGCCGGCCAGGGCGTACTGCGGGAGCAGGTCGAGCAGTGCCTTGAGGACGCCTGAGTACGACGCCTTGTAGACGGGGGTGCCTACGACGACACCGTCCGCCTGCGCGAAGAGTTCGGTGGCCTCGACGATGGCGGGGTGCCGGAAGTCCGCGCCGAGCAGCGCCTCGGCGGGGACGGTGCGGACATCCAGCGGGATCACCTCGTGGCCCTGCGCGCTCAGCCTCTTGTCCAGGTGGCGCAGCAGGCGGTTGGTGCGGGAGGAGGCGGAGGGACTGCCGGAGACGGACAGGACGGTGGCCATGGGTCCTCTTTCGGGGAAGCGGTCAGGAGTACCAGGTGGGTTCGGGCAGTTCGCCCTCGAGGACCCAGCGGCCGACCTCGCGCCGCTTGTAGGCGACGGGGTCGTGCAGGGTGTGGGTGCGGACATTGCGCCAGAACCGGTCGAGGCCTTCGGCGGACGCGGTGGAGCGGGCGCCGGTGACCTCGAAGATGCGGTTCGCGATCTCCAGGGCGACGTCCGTGGCGCGGGCCTTGACCGCCGCGACCCGGACTTCGAAGGCTCCGCGGCTCTCCGGGGTGACCGCGTCCGGGTCGTCGTGCAGTGTCTGACCCTCGGCGGCGACCGCGTCGGCGAGTGCCTCCGCCGCCCACAGCTTGGCGGTGAGGTCGCCGTAGGCGTCGATGACGTACGGCTCGTCGACCGCCCGCTCGTGTCCCCCGTGCAGCCAGGACCTCGCCTTGGTGCGGGTGTAGGTGGCCGCCGTCTCCAGGGCGCCGCCCGCGATGCCCAGGTAGAAGTTGACGAAGACCAGTTGGATGGTGGGGACGTTCAGCGTGCTGTACGTGCGCGGCTGGAACTGCTTGTCGACGTAGCCGGCCGCCGACGACCACGGGGTGCGCACGCCGTCGAGGGTGACGCCGCCGCTCTCGGTGAGGCGCTGGCCGATGTTGTCCCAGTCGTCGTGGAAGGTCAGGCCCTCGCTGTCGGACGGCACGATCGCGAAGACGTGCTGGTCGGTGCCCTCCAGGACGCCTTCGAGGACGGTGACGTCGGAGACCTTGCTGCCGGTGGAGAAGGACTTGCGGCCGGTGAAGACGAGGTCGTCGCCGTCCTCGGTGACGGTCACGTCCTTGTCGCGGGGGTTGACGGCCCCGCCGAAGAACCAGCGGCCCCGGCTCGCCTCGGCCTCCACCTGTTCCCACTGCTGGCGGGTGCCGACCAGACGGGCGGCCCAGAACCAGAGGTAGTGGTAGCCGAGCAGCTGGCCGATGGAGCCGTCGGCCCGGGCGACCTCGCGGACGACACGGTAGGCGGTGGGCCAGTCCTGGCCCGCGCCGCCGTGCTCCGTGGGGCCGAGCAGGGTGACGAGGCCGGCGTCCTTGAGGAGCTGGACCTCGGCGTACGGGGTGGCTCCGGCGCGGTCGCGCTCGGCGGCGTCGGTGGCGAGGACGGCGGCGACCTGCGCGGCGCGTGCGATCCAGTCCTGGGCGGTCCGCGGGGCGGGAAGGGTCTGCCAGTCGGTGGGCGTGGCGGTGCTCATGCTCGTTGACCTCTTTCGCGGTGGGGGGGGCGATCAGACGTGAACGGGGACGGACTCGGGCTCCACGTCCGGGAGTTGAGCCTCGAGTTCACGCACGAGCGGCAGCACCCGCTCGCCGAAGTACTCGACCTCCTCGTGGTAGTGCAGGAAGCCGAGGAGGAAGAGGTCGACGCCGAGCTTCTTGTAGGCGACGATGCGCTCCGCGATCTGCTCGGGGGTGCCGATGAGCCCCGTGCGGAAGCCGTCGTTGTACTGGACGAGGTCCTCGAAGGAGGAGTCCTGCCACATGCCCTTCTTGTCGGCCGTGGACTGCCCCGCCTGCTTCACCGCCGCACCGAAGCCCTCGACGGCCTCGGTGTCGGCCCGGGCGACGATCTCGCGGAGCGTGTCGCGCGCCTCGGCCTCCGTGTCGCGGGCGATGAGGAAGCCGTTGAGCCCGAACTTCGGTGCCGTACGGCCGACTTGGGCCGCGGATGCGTGCACGTCCTTGATCTGTTCGACGACTCCGTCGAAGTCCTTGCCGTTGGAGAAGTACCAGTCGGAGACCCGCCCGGCCATGGCGCGGGCGGCGGTGGAGTTGCCGCCCTGGAAGATCTCCGGGTGCGGGCGCTCGGCGGTGTTGAGGGGCTTTGGCTTGAGGGAGAAGTCGCGCAGCCGGTAGAAGTCCCCGGCGAGTTCGGTGTGGTCCTCGGTCCAGACCTGGCGCAGGGCGCGAATGAACTCCTCGGCGCGGCGGTAGCGCTCGTCGTGCTCCAGCCAGGGCTCGCCGAGGGCGGTGAACTCGCCCTTGAACCAGCCGGACACGACGTTCACGGCGAAGCGGCCGTTCGAGAGGTGGTCGGCGGTGGCGCCGAGCTTGGCGAGGACGCCCGGGTGCCACAGGCCGGGGTGGACGGCGGCGATGACCTTCAGGCGTTCGGTGGCGAGGAGGAGGGCGAGGCTGAAGCTGGTCGACTCGTGCTGGTACTCGGCGCCGTAGCTGGCCATGTAACGGACCTGGCTGAGGGCGTAGTCGAAGCCGTTGTTCTCGGCGAGGACGGCGAGTTCGCGGTTGTACTCGTACCCCCAGTCGGTGCGCTGCTCGATCCTGCTGGTGACGAGTCCCCCACTGACGTTGGGGACCCAGTAGGCGAATTTCACGGGCGCTGCGGACATGCGGAACTCCTGTTGCGGAATGTTTTCAGGCACGCCGAATTCACATCGTGCGCAGGCGCGGTGAATTCAGGCGGAGAAAAGGAAAAGCACGGCGGATCTCAGGGAGTTGATCAGGCCGCGGAGCAACAGGAGGCGCTGGAGACGCGCGCGAGGTCGACGTGGCGTCGCCGCGTGAGGTCCAGTCGCATCTTCATGCCGTCGATCGTGGCAGCCGGCGGCGAGGGCCGTCAAGGAGAACCCGACCGGTCTCGCATCCCGGACCATTGAATTTCACGAACGTGTGACAGGGAAACCCTTGAACCGCTCGTGAAATCAGCTGCATTCTGCTGGTCGTGCGAACGGAACAACTGGAATACATCGCGGCCGTGACCCGGCTCGGTTCGCTGCGCCGGGCGGCGGAGGAACTGCGTCTTTCCCAGCCCGCGTTGAGCGAGACGGTGCGCAACCTCGAACGTGAGCTGGGCGTCGACCTCCTGGAACGCAAGCGGTCGGGGGCCACGATGAGCGCGGAGGGCCGGGAACTGCTGCCGCACATCGTCAATGTGCTGGACGCGGTGGACCGGCTGCGGTCGGCAGCGGGCGAACAGCACCGCATCAGCCGCATGGTGCGGGTGGGCACGGTGAACGCGGCGACCGTCCCCCTGCTCATTCCGGTCGTCCGGGAGTTCCGGGCCGCGCATCCGCTCACCCAGGTCGAGGTGGTCGCCGCGCAGCAGACGGAGATCCACCGGGCCCTGTCGGAGGGCGGTTTCGACCTGGGCCTGGTCAACCATCTGGACGGCGACGACGTGCCCGCCGGCGTCGAGTGCACGGAACTGCTGCGCGGGCGGCCGGTGGTGTGCGTGCGCCCCGACAGCCCGCTCGCCTCACTGACCACCGTGACGGTGGACGACCTGCTCGCCCAGCCCGTGATCGCGATGCGTACCGGCTACGTCATGCACCGCTATGTCCACCGGCTGCTGCACGGCCGCGGCCCGTCCTTCTCGTACTCCACCGACGGCGCCGAGATGGGCAAGCTGATGGTCGCCGAGGGCCTCGGAGTGACGGTGCTGCCGGATTTCAGCATCATCGGTGACCCTCTGGAGCGGCAGGGCACCATCACCTACCGGCCGATCGCCGACGACACGACCCGGGTTCTGCTGATGCTGCAGCGCCGCAGGGCGGAGTCCGTGCCGCGGGCCGCGCAGAACCTGTACGAGGTGTTCGTGCGCAGGGCGCGGGAGGTGGGCGGAGCGCCCGGGTGACACAGCGGCCGATCGGCCGTCGCGTCCGGTCAGTCGTCGTCGGCCGGGACCACCACGAGGAACGCGTCCGACTTGAGGTCCATGATCACTTTCGCGGGCCGGCCCTCGGCGCGGCACCGGGCCGCGTACTCCTCCGCCGGCCACGATCCGCGCGGAGCTCCCGCAGGAAACCGCTCCAACACCTTCGCGCCCATAGCGGCAGCACCTCCACCAGCGACTTGCGGTCACGACTTCGTACGGTGCGTCTGCCCGCGATGCGCGCCGACATGTGTGCCGGACCGTAACGACCTGCACGATTCCCCCAAGCGCTGGTCGGCCTCCTTCGTGGGTACCCGGTCGAGGCGAAACGCCCGCATCCGATACGGCGGAATCCGTGGAAGTGATCAAAAGGGGGGCCGACGCAAAGGAACCGGAGCTGATGAACGCTGACCACGACGGACCGGCCCTGCACTGCCTGGTGACCGGGGCGACCGGATACATCGGCGGCAGGCTGGTGCCGGAGCTGCTCGACGAGGGCCACCGCGTGCGCTGCCTGGCCCGCTCTCCCGGCAAGCTGCGCGACCACCCCTGGGCCGGGCAGGTGGAGGTGGTCAAGGGCGACGTCACGGACGCCGACTCCGTGGCCGAGGCCATGCGCGGCATCGACGTCGCCTACTACCTGGTCCACGCGCTGGGTACGGGCGACAGCTTCGAGGAGACCGATCGCAGGGCGGCACGGATCTTCGGCGAGTCCGCCCGCGCCGCGGGGGTGAGGCGCATCGTCTATCTCGGCGGCCTGACGCCCTCGGGCGTGCCGGAGGGCGAGCTGTCCCCGCATCTGCGCTCCCGGGCCGAGGTGGGCCGCATCCTTCTCGCCTCCGGCGTGCCCACTACCGTGCTGCGCGCGGCGACCGTCATCGGCTCGGGCTCGGCCTCGTTCGAGATGCTGCGCTACCTCACCGAACGCCTGCCGGTGATGATCACTCCCAGCTGGGTGCGCACCCGTATCCAGCCCGTGGCGGTGCGGGACGTGCTGCGCTACCTCGTCGGCGGCGCCCGGATGCCGGCCGACGTCAGCCGTGCCTTCGACATCGGCGGACCGGGCGTGCTCACCTACCGCGACATGATGTCGCGGTACGCGACGGTCGCCGGTCTTCCCCGCCGGGTCATCGTCCCCGTCCCCGTGCTCACCCCGGGCCTGTCCAGTCACTGGGTCGGGCTGGTCACCCCCGTTCCCGCGTCGATCGCACGGCCGCTGACGGAGTCGCTGCGCCATGAGGTCATCTGCCGCGAGCACGACATCGCGCGCTACGTGGCCGATTCCGCCGGGTGTCCGATCGGCTTCGACGAGGCGGTACGGCTGGCCCTGCAGCGCATCCGCGAGGCGAAGGTCACCACCCGCTGGTCGTCGGCCTCGGTGCCCGGCGCGCCCAGCGACCCGCTGCCCACCGACCCCGACTGGGCGGGCGGCAGCCTGTACACCGACGAGCGGGAGCTGCCGGTCGACGCCTCGCGCGAGGCACTCTGGCGGGTGATCGAGGGGATCGGCGGGGACAACGGCTGGTACTCCTTCCCGTTGGCCTGGGCGGTGCGCGGCAGGCTGGACCGGCTGGTGGGCGGCGTGGGGCTGCGCCGGGGACGACGTGACGCGGCACGGCTGCGGGCCGGCGACTCGCTGGACTTCTGGCGGGTGGAGGAGATCGAGCCGGGCCGTCTGCTGCGCCTGCGGGCCGAGATGCGGCTGCCTGGCCCGGCCTGGCTGGAGATGTACGCGGAGACCGAGGCCGACGGCCGCACGCGCTACCGCCAGCGGGCCCTGTTCCACCCGCACGGGCTGCTGGGCCACGCCTACTGGTGGAGTGTCTCCCCCTTCCACGCCGTCGTGTTCGGCGGCATGGCCCGCAACATCGCGCTCGCCGCGGCCCGCGCCCCGACCGCGCCGGCAACGGATCCCGCGTCCAGCAGTTGACGGCCGCGGTCGCCGCTCCACCCGGCCGGAAGCACCTCACCGGCCGCCCGTGGCTCCCCCTCCTCCCCCGGAGAAGCACCATGAACGTCTCGGTCGTCCTGTTCACCGCCGACCTGCGTGTGTACGACCATCCGCCGCTGCTGGCGGCGCACGAGGCCGATGAGGTGGTCCCCCTCTTCGTGCGCGACAGGGCCGTCGCGGACTGCGGGTTCGCCGCGCCCAACCGGCTGGCGTTCCTCGCCGACAGCCTGCGCGACCTCGACAACGCTCTGCGGGAGCGGGGCGGCCGCCTGATCGTGCGCTCGGGCGACATCGTCGACGAGGTGTGCAAGGTGGTCGCCGAGACGGACGCCGGCGAGGTGCACATGGCGGGCGATGTCAGCGCCTACGCGCATCTGCGTGAGCGCCGGCTGCGCCGCGCCCTGGAGTCGCAGGGGCGGCGGCTGCACGTCCACGACACGGTGACCACGGCCGTCGCCCCCGGCGAGGTCACTCCGGCCTCCTCGGACCACTTCGCCGTCTTCACGCCCTATTTCCGGCAGTGGTCCAAGGTCCACCAGCGCGACCCGCTCGCCGCGCCGCGCACCGTACGCGTCCCGGACGGCACGGGCTCCGAGACGCTCCCTTCCCGCTCCGGCGTGCCGGGCCTGTCCGAGGGACTGGCGGCCGGTGGCGAGGCGGAGGGCCGCAAGCGCCTGACCGCCTGGCTGCGCGGCGGGATCGGCACGTACGAGGACCGGCACGACGACCTGGCCGGTGACGCCACCTCCCGCCTCTCGTCCCACCTGCACTTCGGCACCCTCTCCCCCGTCGAACTGGTCCACCGGGCACGAAGGGCGGGCGGTCCGGGCGGCGAGGCCTTCGTCCGGCAGATCGCCTGGCGCGACTTCCACCGTCAGGTCCTGGCCGCCCGGCCCGGCGCGGCGAGCTCCGACTACCGCACGAAGCACGACCGTTGGCGCTCCGGGCGCGAGGCTCGCGAGGACGTCGAGGCCTGGCAGGAGGGCCGCACCGGCTACCCCGTCGTCGACGCGGCGATGCGCCAGCTGCGGTACGAGGGCTGGATGCACAACCGGGGCCGCCTGCTGACCGCGAGTTTCCTCACCAAGACCCTGTACGTCGACTGGCGCGTGGGCGCCCGCCACTTCCTGGACCTCCTCGTCGACGGTGACATCGCCAACAACCAGATGAACTGGCAGTGGATGGCGGGCACCGGCACCGACAGCCGCCCCAACCGTGTCCTCAATCCCGTCACCCAGGGCAGGCGCTACGACCCTGACGGGGCCTACGTCCGCCGCTGGGTCCCCGAACTCGCCGGGATCGACGGCCCGGCGGTACACGAGCCGTGGAAGCAGCGGGGCCTCGACCGTGCCGGACTCGACGACTACCCGGACCCGATCGTCGAACTGTCCGAGGGCCTCACCCGGTTCAGGCAGGCCCGCGGCCGCGACTGAGGAGCACCGTCCAACGAGAGCCAACATGTCTCTCACCTCTACACATAAAGAACAAATAAGAGCACAATGCACATAAGCGGCTCTCCCCGCACACCGCGCCAAGACGCGGTCAGGCCAGCCAGTCGAAGGAGACGAGTCATGGCCGATGTCTCACACACCAGAGGGGACATGACGAGCCACCCCGACGTTCCCGAAATGCGGGCGCGGTATGCCCGCATGCTCGGCGGTCGCGATGTGGCGCTCGTGGACGGACCGGTGTTCCTTCTCGGTCTGTACTGCGCCGTTTCGCCATGGATACTCCACTACACGACGAGCCAGCCCGCGCTCGTGACGCACAACCTGATCATCGGCATAGCGATCGGCCTGCTGGCCCTCGGGTTCACCCGGGCTCCCGAGCGCATGTACGGCCTCAGCTGGGCGTTCTGCGCGGTGGGCGTATGGATGATCATCGCGCCCTGGGTGGCCGGTGACGGCCCGGACGCGGGTGTGATCCTGAACAACGTCATCATCGGCGCGCTCGCCCTCGTCCTGGGTTCGCTGTGCGCCGCAACGGCGGCGCGGAGCGCTCCGAGGGCGTAGACGCAAGCCGGGAAGGGACGGCACAAGGGCCGGTCCGCGCCCCGCGCGAACCGGCCCTCCGCCACCACTTCGCCCCCGCGCCACCAGCTCGGCTCTCCAGTGCGGACACGACAGTTGCCGCAGACGGTTCACACGCCCGTCGGTGACGCGCCCGGTTGTACCGGGGCCAGATACTCCTGCGAGATCTCCTTCGGTCCGAACGGCCACACCTTCTCGAAGCGTGCCCACAGCACGAAGGCCACACAGCCCAGGCCCAGCCAGGCCAGCGACCACTCGATGGGATGGCGGCCCGGCGAGTTCCTGTCGGCGTAGCCGTAGATCACGCACCAGCCGACGAAGGCGATGATGCTCGGCACCGGGTAGAGCCACATACGGTACGGCCGGTGGAGTGCCGGCTGCCGCCTGCGCAGTACCGTCAGCGCGATGATCTGGGCCAGTGCCTGGACGATCACCATCACCGTCGTGAGCAACTGGATCAGCGTCGCCAGGTCCGTGTGCCGGCCGATCAGGAAGCCCACGGCCGTGATCACACCCATCGTCGCCAGGCCCAGCATCGGGAAGCGGTGTTGGGGGTGCAGCCTGGCGTAGGGGCGGAAGAAGACCCGCTCGCGGGCCGCGTCGTACGGGACGCGGGAGCCGCCCAGGAGTCCGGTGAAGACCGAGGCGAACGCCGTGATCAGGATGAGCACGGTGACCGTGTCGGCCGCTCCCTTGCCCCACGTCTTCTCCAGCACGGCCGACGCGACGGACGTGGAGGCGATGTCGTCGGCGTCGATCATGCGATGCCAGTCGATCACGCCGAGCGTGCCGATCTGCAGCAGCAGGTAGATCGCCATGATGCCGAGGATGGAGAAGATGATGGAGCGGGGCAGGGTGCGTCCGGGATCCTTGATCTCGGCGCCCATGTAGGCCGTCGTGTTGTAGCCGAGGTAGTCGTAGATGCCGATGGTCAGGCCGCCGGCGAAGCCCAGCCAGAAGTGGTTGCTGCCCAGGTCGAAGGCGTGCGCCGGGTAGGTGAAGGCGAGATGTGCGCTGAAGTCCGTCGCGGCGGCCAGGATGACCAGCAGGACGGATGTGATCATGACCGCCCACATCACGGCGGTGATCCGGGCGATGTGCTCGATGCCGCGCCACAGCAGGATCACGACCAGCGCGATCATGCCGAGGCCGACCAGGTCGCCGGACGTCTTGCCCAGGTCCGGGGCGAGGTATCCGAGGTACTGGACGAAGCCGACCACGCCCGTCGACATGATCAGCGGGATGAACAGCATGGCCGTCCAGACGAAGAGGAACGGCATGAGCCGCCCCGTGCGGTACTGGAAGGCCTGGCGCAGATAGACGTAGCTGCCGCCGGAGCCGGGCATCGCCGCGCCCAGCTCGGCCCAGACCAGCCCGTCGGCGAGCGCGAGGACCGCGCCGGCGATGAAGCCGATCACCGCCTGCGGGCCGCCGAACGCGGCGACCATGAGCGGGATCGTGACGAACGGGCCGATGCCGCACATCTGGCTCATGTTGATGGCGGTGGCCGGGAAGAGGCCGACACGGCGGACGAAACCGCCCGTGGGTGGCGGACTGGACGGACTACCGGACATGGGGTCTCCTGACGCACCGGGCGCTGGGCCTGTCCAAGGCCGGCTGGCCCGGCGAGGCTGACTGGCCGATAAAGTTAAGGAGCCTTACTTGATGCGTCAAGAGGTCCTCCCGGATCAGTGAGAATGGTGGGATGCCCGCCAGTGATGCCATGGACCAGCAGGAACAGCCCTGGAACCGTCGGCGGCTGCGCAGCACCAACGAGCGGCTCCTGCTCGACCGACTGCGCGCCGGCGGCGCCGCGTCACGCGCCCAACTGGCCCGCGAGACCGGCCTGTCCAAACCGACGGTCTCCAGCGTGCTCGCCGCACTGGAGGCGGCCGGACTGGTCCACGAGGTCGGCACCCTCGCCCCCGAGCGCGGCCGCACCGCAGTCCTGTACGCACCGGACCCGGCGGCCGGCCATGTCCTCGGCATCGACATCGGCCGCAGCTGGCTGCGGGTTGCCGTCGCCGACCTGGACGGCGGCGTCGTCGCGCGCTCCGACGTGCGCAACCGGGCCCGCAGCTCGGCCGCGATGGCCGAGCTGGTGGTGGCGACGGCCCGCCAGGTCGTCGCCGGTTCGGGCGTGGCCCCGGACGAGGTGGTGCACGCGGTGGTGGGCACGCCCGGCGTGTACGACGAGAAGCAGCGCCGGGTGCGCTACGCGATGCACCTGCCGGGCTGGGGGCGCGCCGGGCTGTTCGACCGGATGCGCGAGGAGCTGGGCATCCCCCTGGAGGTCCACAACGACGCCAACCTGGCGGCGCTCGGCGAGTACGCGTACGGCGTCGGCACGGGCAGCCGGCTCTTCGCGTACATCCTGATCGGGACCGGCCTCGGGATGGGCGTGGTCAGTGAGGGGCGGCTGTTCACGGGGGCGCACGGGCTGGCCGGGGAGATCGGGTTCCTGCCGTGGCCGGGGCAGCAGAAGCCGGAGCGGCTGGAGGATGCGGTGTCGGGGGTGGCCGTCGTCGAGGCGGCGCGCAGGTTCGGCATGAGCGGGCAGCTCACCGCGAAGGCCGTGTTCGACGCGGCCCGGCAGGGAAACGACGCGGCGGTCAAGGCGGTCCGGCTGGAGGGCGAGCGCATCGCGCACACGGTGGCGGCGGCCGCGGCCGTGCTCGACCCGGATCTCGTGGTCCTCGGCGGCGGCGTGGCCCACAGTGTGGATCTGCTGCTGCACCCGGTGCGCGAGCACCTGCGGGCGCTCACCCCCCTGCGGCCCAGGGTCGTACCCAGCCGGCTCGGCGAGGACGCGGTGCTGCTGGGCGCGGTGGCCACGGCACTCGGGACCGCACGGGACGTCGTGTTCGAGCGCAGGTCGGCGGCGTCCTGACCAACTCGCCCACGAGCCGGGGTGATTGACACCGCACGCTGGGGCGCCCTACCGTGACCGCAATTAGTAAAGTTTCCTAACTTTACGAAGGGCTGGAGACTCCGTGAACGGACACCGTCTCGCCACGGCCGCCGTAGTCCTGGGGCTGCTGGGTTCGCTGGCGACCGGCGCCCGGGCCGGAGCACACGAGCATCGGCAGGGACCGCACGCGCGGCCCACCCTGGTCTCCTCCGCGCCCGGCAGCACGACCCCTCTCGACGGCTACACGGTGCAGTCGACGGCCAAGGTCCCGGACCCGGCGGCCGACGTGTCCTCCCCCGGCTACCCGGCGACCGGCTGGTATCCGGCCGGCCCCCGCTCCACCGTCCTCGCGACCCTGCTGGCGAACGGCGTGTACGCCGACCCGTTCTATTCGACGAACCAGCAGAAGATCCCCAGGGCCGACTTCCAGGTCCCCTGGTGGTACCGCTCCGACTTCAGGGTCGCCGACACCTCCGAGCGCACCTACCTCGACTTCAGCGGTGTGGTCTCGGCAGCCGACGTCTACCTCAACGGCCGGCAGGTCGCCACGGCGAAGGACGTGACCGGCGCCTACACCCGGCACGAGCTGGACGTGACCTCGCTGGTCCGGTCGGGTACGAACACCGTCGCCTTCCGGATCCGGCCCAACGATCCGGGCAAGAACCTCACGATGGGCTGGATCGACTGGCTGCAGCCGCCGCCCGACGAGAACATGGGCATCGTGCGTGACGTCCTCGTCCGGCGCGGCGGCCCGGTCGCGCTGCGCGACGCCCACGTGGTGACCAAGCTGGACGTGCCCTCGCTGGCCTCGGCCGACCTGACGGTCAAGGCGCAGGTCCGCAACGACTCCGGCGCACCGGAGACGACAGCGGTCGCCGGCAGCATCGGCGCCACGACGTTCGGGAAGAGCGTCACACTGGCCGCGCACGAGACGAAGACAGTCACGTTCGCCCCGTCCGACGTCCCCGGCCTCCATCTGGCCTCGCCGAAGGTGTGGTGGCCGGCCGGAATGGGCGGCCAGCCTCTGTACGACCTGAATCTCACCGTCTCGGACTCCGGCACCGTCTCGGACACAGCGCACCAGGCCTTCGGTATCCGCGACGTCCAGGCGCCGCTGAACTCCGATGGTGCGCGCCAGTACCGCATCAACGGCCGCAAGCTGCTGATCAAGGGGGGCGGCTGGTCGCCGGACGAGTACCTGCGCTGGGACCGGACCCATGTCGAGGACCGGCTGAAGTACGCCCTGGACCTCGGCCTGAACACCATCCGCCTCGAAGGTCACCTCGAACCGGACGAGTTCTTCGACCTCGCCGACCGCTACGGCATCCTGACGCTGCCGGGCTGGGAGTGCTGCGACAAGTGGGAGGGCCAGGTCAACGGCGGCGAGCCCGGCGACAAGTGGACCGCCGCCGACTATCGGGTCGCGAGGGCGTCGATGGCCGCAGAGGCCGTCCGGCTGCGCGATCACCCGAGCGTGATCTCCTTCCTCGTCGGCAGCGACTTCGCGCCCGACGCGACGATCGAGAAGAACTACCTCGACGCCCTGAAGGCCGCCGACTGGCCGACCCCCGTCGTTTCCGCCGCGTCCGACAACTCCTCGCCGCAATTGGGGAGTTCGGGCATGAAGATGACGGGCCCGTACGACTGGGTCCCGCCGAACTACTGGTACGCCAAGCGCGAGGGCGGCGCGACCGGCTTCAACTCCGAGACCAGCGCGGGTCCCGACATCCCCACCCTCGACACCCTGCACCGCATGATGACCCCGGCCGAACTCGACACCCTCTGGAAGAATCCGGACGCCAAGCAGTACCACCGCTCACCGTCGTCGACCTTCGGCACCCTGAAGCTCTACGACGACGCCCTCACCGGCCGCTACGGCGCCCCGACGAGCCTGGCCGACTACGTCCGCAAGGCCCAGCTCGCCCAGTACGAGAACGTCCGCGCCCAGTTCGAGGCCTACGAGCGGGGCGCCACCGACTCCTCGAAGCCCGCGACCGGCGTCGTCTACTGGATGTTCAACAGCGGCTGGACCTCGCTGCACTGGCAGCTGATGGATCATCAGCTCGACCAGGGCGGCGCCTACTTCGGGGCGAAGAAGGCGAACGAACCGCTGCACGTCCAGTACTCCTACGACGACCGCTCGGTGGTCGTGGTCAACAACCGGCACGCGGCCGCCACCGAACTCACCGCCCGTGCCACGGTGTTCAACCCCGACGGCACGCAGAAGTACGACAGGACCGTGACCGGCATGCAGGTGAGCGGCGACGGCGCGCACGGCACCGCGCTCACCCTGCCGGCGTCGGTGAGCGGGCTGTCGACGACGTATCTGGTGCGCCTGACCCTGGCCGACGCCTCCGGCAAGGAGGTCAGCCGCAACGTCTACTGGCTGTCCACCGGGCCGGACACCCTCGACTGGGCCCACACCGACTGGTACTACACGCCGACGACGAGCTACGCCGATCTCAGGGGCCTGAGCGGGATGGCGCGGGTGCCGGTGTCGGCGGCGGCGTCGACGGACATGTCGGGCGGGACGGCGACCACGACGGTGACCGTACGCAACACGGGCGGCGGAATGACACCTTCGTTGCTCACCGACGTCCATCTCGTCGACGCGACGGGGAAGCCCGTACTGCCCGTCGAGTGGTCGGACAACCAGGTCAGCCTGTGGCCCGGCGAGACGGCGACCCTCACCGCCACGTACCGGACCGCGGATCTGCACGGGTCGGCACCACGGGTGCGGGTCTCCGGCTGGAACACTCCGGAGCAGACGGTTCCCGCCGGATGACCGCCTGGGGCCCGGTCGGGACCGGGCCCCAGGAGACGTCAGCTGACGTTGAGTGCCGTGTCGTCGATGACGAACGACGTCTGCAGGGTGGAGCCCTCGGTGCCGGTGAACCTGAGCGTGACGGTCTGACCGGCGTAGCTCGCGAGGCTGAAGCTGCGCTGGGTGTAGCCTCCGGCGGCGTTCAGGTTGGAGTAGGTCGCAAGCGTGCCGAGCACGGTCCCCGAACTGTTGAGGACCTGGACCTTGAGCGTGTCGTACGCCGTGCTGGTGGTCGTCTCCGCCGTGTCGATGTGCAGGTAGAAGCTGAGGGCGGCGGTGGTGCAGCCGGACGGGATGGTCACCGACTGGGAGAGCGCGTCGGTGGTGGCGGTTCCGTAGCCGTCCAGCCAGGCGTAGTACGAGCCCGTACGCGCCGACTGGCTGCTGGAGTTGGTGATGACGCCGCTGGAGGCGCTCCAGGTGGTGCTGCCCGACTCGAAGCCGTTGTTGCCGAGCAGCTGGGCGGCGGTGCAGGTGCCGGAACCGCCGCCGCCGTCGCCGCCTCCGCTGCTGCCGTCGCCGGCGAGCCAGGCGGTGGCGTTGAGGGCGAGGGCCGCGTTGGTGGCACCGGTGTCGTTCCAGCCGTCGTAGAGGGTGTTGCCGGACTGGCCGGTGCCGTCGTCGATCGGTGAGCTGTCGCCCCAGAAGGCGACGCGGCCGCTGCCGAAGGTGCTGGTGAGGAAAAAGGCACCCGTGTTGCCCGAGTAACCGCTGCGGTACACCAGGCCCTTGACGGCGGAGTTGTCGGACGGTTTGAGAGTGGCCGTCGTGCCGTCGGCGATCAGGCTCTTGGTGACGGTGCCGAAGGAACCGTGCAGCACGGGGTCGCCGCTGTCACTGATCGCGGCCGGGTAGCCCGACTTGACGTCCAGTGTGTCGATGGAGAAGCCGAACGGGTCGGTCGAGTCGACGCTGTTGTTGGTCATCAGGTCGTTGAGGATCTCGACCGCGTCCTCACCGTCGTTGTTGCGGTCGGCGCCGGTGTGGTCGGAGATCATGAACAGTCCGCCGCCGTTCTTGACGAAGTTCATGATCGCAGTCTTCTCGGCGGCGGTGAAGAGGGTGTTGGGCTCCGGCAGGACGAGGGTGTCGAACTTCGACAGGTCCGTGGTGGACGAGCCGCCGTAAGTGAGGGCGCTCGTGGCGGTCTTGAGGCTGTAGCCGCCGGTCTTCTGGAGGGCGACGCCCCACGACGAGAGCGCGCCGGTCCAGTCCGTCTCGGCGGACGGGGAGGAATCCTGGGAGAGCGGGTCGGGCTTGCCGGTGGAGATGATCCAGTCGGCGTTGCCCGCCTCTTCGGCGTGGCCGTCGTCGAACAGGACGCGATGCGTCGTGGCCGCGTGGGCGGGGGTGGCGGTGACGGTTGCCTGAGCGGCGGCCGCCGCGGTGAGCAGACCGAACGCGGCCAGGGCGGTGGTGAGTCTGTGGCGGGATCTGGTGAGTCCGGGCATCCGACGTACCTCCGTGTGGGGTCGGGGAAGAGCGGGGCGGGGCGGTGCCAGTCGGACCTACGCGCGTAGGCGAAGAGAGCATCTGCGCGCGTAGACATCCGGCCGCACGACTGCCGTGCGGCCGAATCGGTTGAACCGTACATGGCAGGAGGGGGCGTGAACAGGCGTCACCCGGCGCACCGGGACGGAGATTGACCGCGCGTTGACCCCTGGTTTAAGCGGAACGGACTGTCCCCGTCTCCAGGGGGAATCCGGATAGTGCGGGGGCTTTTGACAAAGAGGGGCGGAGATGGAGATCTCAGGCATCATCAGTGCCATCGTGATCGGCATCGTCATCGGTGTGCTGGGCCGGCTCGTCGTCCCGGGACGACAGCGCATCGGCATCCTGCTGACGATCGTCGTCGGCATCGTGGCCGCGCTGATCGGCTCGGCGATCGCCAGCGCGTTCGACGTGTCCGACACCAAGGGCATCGACTGGATCGAGTGGCTCATCCAGATCGGCCTCGCCGCACTCGGCGTGGCCGCGCTGGACCGGTCGAAGGCACGCCGCTGACACGACACGTGTGGCGACACCCACTGTTTCGGGTCCGGGCGGGACGCAACCGCGCCTCGCCCGGCCGCGGTAGGAACTGCTGCGGAGGCACTGCTGCCGTTATGGACCGCGCTGCCGCTCGGACCGCGCTCCGGTCCCGAAGCGCGGTCCGAGCGGCCTCGGCCGGGCGATCACCGGACGGCCGCCAGCGCGGCGAGACCGTCCCGGCTGGACGGGTACCGGGGTGTCCAGCCCAGTTCCCGTTCCGCCTTCGCCGACGAGACGCGCATGTTCGCCCGCATGATCGTGTGCGCGTAGGACATCGGCCTGGTCATCCACAGCGGCACGGTCATCGGCCTGGGCAGGCCGAACTCCTCGGCCACGCACAGGACGTGGGAGCGGAATCCGAGCGGGGTGCGGTCGGCGATGTTGTACGCCTGTCCCGAGCTGCCGTTCTCGACCGCGGCGACCATCGCCCGCGCCGCGTCGGTGAGTTCGACCCACGCGAGGACCCGGCCGTGGTCACCTGGGGCGGGCAGCTGCCGCTTGCGCAGCATGAGCAGGACGGCATCGGTGCCGCCGGGACCGTAGAACAGGCCGAAGCGCAGCGAGATGCCCGCCAACCCCCTTGCCTCGAAGGTGAGTTGCTCCTTGATGCGCATGCCCTCGATGTGCCGTTCCAGCTCCGGGGTGGTGCCGTGCGGGCCGAACTGGTCGTCCTCGGTGATCACATGGTCGCCGAAGTCTCCGTAGCCGTAGCCGAAGACCATCGACTCGCACACGAAGCGGTCGGCGCCGGTGGTCTGCGCGGCCTCCACCAGGTGGGCGGTGCCGGCGACGCGCAGCGCATCGGTGGCGTGCATGTCCCGGTGGCGCATGGGCGCCTTGCGCAGAGCGGTCGCGGCGTGGATGACGGTGTCGAAGTGCTGTCCGTCGACGGCCCGCAGCAGGGCGTCGCGGTCCATGAGGTCGGCCCTGACGCCGTTGGCGGGCCCGCGGCCGAGGCCGGTGACCTTGTGGCCGGCCTCGGTCAGGGCCCGGGTGATGTGGCCGCCGAGGATGCCGCTCGCGCCGGCGAGGAGGATGCTCTGGTTCTTCTGGTTCTTCGGGATCGTCGTCATGACTGTGCGACGGGTTGGGCGGCCAGAGATGTGACATCCCGTCCCGAGGAGCCCGCGTCGGCGCGGTGCGGTGCGGTTCGTGGTCGAGCAGGTGGCCGTCCGGGCTCAGGCGGACGCGGCCGTGGGCGCGCCCGCTCGTGGCCAGTGGTGCGGAGGCGTCGCACCGGGCGGGGGGACCGCGCTCACCCGGGCGCCCGTGCGCGGGGCGACCGGCCATGCACTGGGCGTTCGGCCTGGAGGTGTCCGGTCAGTTCCACGGTGCGGGCCGCGCCGGAGGCACCGGGCGGACGCGTTAGGCCTGGACCGGCCCGGCAGGTCGACACGGCTACGGCACGGGGACGATCCGGCGGGCCGCTAGGTCCTGTCGTCAAATTCCCGTCGTCCGCCCGAAGGGCGGGCCGCGCGGCGTCAGGTGCATGCTTTCGGCGTGCCGGGCGCAGACCCTCGTACTGGTTGTACGTGGGTCTGCGCCCGGTGCGGCGAGAGTGCGTGCATGGCGTCGCGCGGCAGGCGGGAATTTGACGACAGGTCCTAGCTAGGGCACGTACGTGTACGGCGTCGTCGTGGTCAGTGGCGCGAAGCCCATGCGTTCGAGGATGGGGCGGCTCTGGCTGGAGGCATCGACCTGGAGGTAGCGGTAGCCGCGCTCCACTGCGGCGCGGGCCCGGTGTGCGACCAGGGCGCGGTAGACACCCCGGCCGCGCCAGGCCTCCACGGTGCCGCCGCCCCACAGGCCGGCGAAGCGGGTGCCGGGGACGAGCTCCATGCGGGCCGCGCTCACCGGTACGTCGCCGGCGAGGGCGACGGTGGCGACGATCGTGTCCGGCTCACCCGTCAGCCGGGCGAGCAGCTGGTGGCGCATCCGGGAGCCGTCGGCGCCGAAGGCCTGCTCGTGCACGTCCACGAGCAGGTCGACGCCCGCCGCGTCGGTGACGGGCAGCAGGCGGATGCCCTCGGGCGGTTCGGCATCGAGGTCGAGGCGGGCGGCCTCGGCGATCATCAGCGTCTCCCCGGGCTCGGGCTCGAAACCGGCGGCCCTGAGCCGCTGCCCCAGATCCACCGGCAGGTCGTGCCCGTACAGCTTCCACTCGAACTCGAGGCCCAGCCGGGAGAAGTACGCGATCTGCCCGGCGATCACCGCGTCCGCGTCCGCCTCGGCCAGGTCGGACCACACCACCCCGTTCCAGCCGCGCGCCGAGGCAACCCGGCGCACCACACCGCCGACCCGCTCGACGCGCGCGTCGAGCCCGTCGGGCCGGGCGCCTTCACGCATGTCGTGGTCGAAGAGAGCGAGCACCCCGGCATGATCCATGGGCTCACTCCAGCATCCCGGGGCGCGGGGGACAACAGCTTTACCCGCGGCCGCCCGGCTTTACCGCCGCGAGGTACTCGCCGCCGGTTCGCTGACCGGCGGTGTGACCCTGGAGAACCTGGGCCCGGGAGCGCTGCCCTGGATCGCGCTCCCGCTGATCACGGCCGCCCTCGTCACCGTGGCCGTCGCCCGTCGGCATGCCTTTCCGGCAGCGCGGGGGCGTATCTAGGCCGCTGCGGAGATCACAGCAAAGCGGCCTCCAGCGAGCACGGGCGATGTGCGACGCCGCGCACGCCTGGGTGGGCCCCGGGCGCGGATCGTGTACGTCGCCCCGTCGCGGCAACTGTCCTCGTGGCCGGCCGAGTTGGGGGTTCCCGCTGCGCCGGTGCGGGCGCTGACGTTCAACGAGGTCGCGCCGGATCTGGTGGTGGAAGGCCCTGTGCCCGAGCCGGTTCAGGAGGTGCGGGCCTGCGCCTTCACGGCCGGGGCGCCTGAGCATCACCGGGCCGCTGTTCCCGAGATGCAGGGGCAGGCCACGGTGCCTACGATCTATGGGGAACCAGACCAGGTGGACGGCCCGGTCTCCTCCGAGGGAGGAGGCGCTTGCCCTTGTTGTCGGCACATCGGCTGCCCCGGCTGTCCGCGCGTTTTCCGCTGAAGGCGAAGGGCTGAGCCCGCCATGGCGACCCGCAACGACGACGTCGACTGGGACGCCTGGCCGGTCGCGGACTACCTCGCGGAGAACTATCGCGACCTGCACCGGTCCGACGCCGCGGTGATCAGTCACCACTCGGCGTTCTACCGGCGGTTCGTGCCGGGTTCCGTCGGCCGCTCGGTGGAGTTCGGGGCCGGCCCCAATCTGTATCCCCTGATTCTCGCGGCCGCCGCGAGTCGCCGTATCGAGGCCGTCGAGGCGGGGGCGGGCAACATCGCCTACCTGGAGAACCAGATCCTCTGCGGCCCCGACGCCAGCTGGCAGCCGTTCCACGCGCTGTCCCGGCGCCTGAACCCTGATCTGCCGGCCACGCTGGCCGGGGCACTGGCACACGTCAACGTCGTCCACGCCGACGTCAGGGAGCTGGAGCCCGCCGGCTACGAGCTGGCGTCGATGCACTTCGTCGCCGAGGGCGCCACCGAGGACTTCGCGGAGTTCACCGACTTCTGCCGCGCCTTCGTCCGCTGCGTGGTTCCCGGCGGGCACCTGGTGGCCGCCTTCATGGAGAACATGCCCACCTACCGCATCGGGCCCGCGTCCCGCTGGCCGGGCTGCCCGGTGAATCCGGAGATCGTCACCAGGGTGTTCACCCCGATGACCCGCGACCTGTCCGTCACGCGCATCGACAGCGACCCGGCACAGCCGGAGCACGGGGACTCCGGGATGGTGCTGATGACCGCCGTGGCCCGTTAGACGAGCTGGAGGACGTGGCCCCACCCGGGTCGCTGGAGGCCCTGCCGGTCCCCCGCCCGGCAGGGCCTTTCCTCGCTGCGCTGGGTGGGTGCGGTCAGCGTGTCGCCCGTCGCCGCAAGCTCCGGTGGACGGCGGCTCCGCCCAGGACCAGCGCGACGCTCGCCGCGGCGGCGGGGAGTGTCTGGTCGGCGCCGGTGTGGGCGAGGGAGGGCGGGGTCTCCAGCGGCGTGGTGCGCTGTGCGGTCACCTGCTGCGGATGCGCCTTGGCCGGAGCGGACGGCTTCGGCGCCGGCTTGGCGCGGTGGTGAGCGCGGCCGGAGCTGTTCCTGGACTCGTTGCCGACAGCAGCGTTGCCGACGCCGACCACGTTCGCCGTGTTCCCGCTGACGTTCACCGGGACATGCAACGGGAGCTGGACGGTGTTGCCCGAGACCACCCCCGGCGAATCCTTTCCGCTGCCGTCCGCCGCGCTGCCGCCGAAGGTGGCCTTGCCCGCTGCGTGCTTGCCTCGCGCGCTCCTGTTGACACAGCTGTTGCCCACGGCGGGGTTGAGGAGCCCCACCACGTTCACCGTGTTCCCGCACACGTTCACCGGGACATGCACCGGCAGCTGGACGGTGTTGCCCGAGATCACGCCGGGCGAATCGGCACTGAAACCGTTCGCGGCGGAGCCCCCGTCGGCCGCGAAAGCGACGCTCACCGGACCCGCCAGAGCCATCGCGCCCGAAGCCGCGGCGACGGCGATCACACCATTTCGGGTAACCCTTCTCATAGGTTCCCTGCCTTCCAGACATGGTCGCGGGCACGTACCCGCGCCGGAGAAGCGGGCACTGGCCCGCACGGGTTAAAACGCGGGCGAACCATCCGGGTTATGGCTTATCGGTCTTTCACCCCATCGAGCGACACGGTTATCGAACTAGCAGCAAACCTGCCGTATGCGCACGCAGGGTGCGCAGGGTAGGGCACTCCGTGAGGTCCCGCTGGCCCGGAGGCGGGCCCCGCAGCGCCCGCTTATCGTGATCGAGGCGCCGTTCTCCCGGTCCCCGGCGGGCGCCCTGGAGGCATCGATGCTGGCCAAGTTGCCAACGCGGCCCGCTGTCCGACGCTGCGCCGTCAGCGGAGCCGTGGGTCTGGCCCTGGTGGCCGCGGGTCTGCCCGCCGCGGCCTCGGACGGCTCCGGCCCCGATCTGACGCGGTTCTACCGGCAGAAGATCGTCTGGTCCGCGTGCCAGGGCGACGACATGCCCAAGGACCTTCAGTGCGGCAGGATCACGGTCCCGCTCGACTACACCGAGCCGAAGGCCGGCACGCTCGACCTGGCGCTGGCCCGCTACCGGGCAACGGGCAAGAAGCGGGGCTCGGTGCTGCTGAACTTCGGCGGTCCCGGCGGCGCGGGCGTCCCTGAACTCGCCGCGGGCGGCGACGACTTCATGGGCCTCACGAACGGCTACGACGTGGTGACGTTCGACCCGCGCGGGGTCGGCAGGTCCTCCCCGGTCAGCTGCGGAGACGGCGCCGCCGAGGCCTCGGATGCGACCGGCGAGAACGCGGTGGCCGACGATCCGCGGGCCATGCTCGAAGCGTTGCGGACGGCGGCCGCCCAGTGCGCGAAGCACTCGGGTCCGGTACTCCCCCACATCGGCACGGTGAACTCCGCGCGCGACATGGACGTGATGCGCGAGGCGCTCGGTGACAAGAAGCTCAACTACCTCGGTTTCTCCTACGGAACCCGCCTCGGCGCGGTCTACGCGGCCCAGTTCCCCGAGAAGGTCGGCCGGCTGGTGCTCGACGGGGTGGACACGCTGACCGAACCGATGTCCGAACAGGGAGTGGCGGGCGCCGAAGGGCAGCAGACGGCGCTGGAGGACTTCATCACGTGGTGCGCCAAGGACATCGCCTGCCCGTTCGGACAGGATCCGCGCGACGGCCGGGAGCAGGTCGTCCACCTCGTCGACTCCCTCGACGAGGACCCGGTGTCGACGGACTTCGGCCAGAAGTTCTCCGGGCAGGACCTCGTGGGCGCCATCAGCCAGGCGCTCTACAGCAAGGAGCTGTGGCCGTCACTGGAGCGGGCGCTCGGCCAGCTGGTCGAGGACGGTGACACACGCGGAGTGATGGGCTTCGCGAGCGGCGGCGCCGTGCTCCCCGTACGCGGGCGCACCGGCGGCGGGCTGGTCGACGCCAACGACGTCCCGCTAGACAACCTTCCGGCGGCGCTGATGGCGATCAACTGCGCGGACGATCCCGACCGCCCCGCCGCGGACACGATCCTCAAGGACCTCGGCCGGCTGCGCGCCGAGTACGAGCAGGCGTCCCCCGTCTTCGGCCGCTACCGCCTCACCGAGCTGCTGATGTGCTACGGCCGCCCCAAGGGCACCGATTTCATACGCAAGGACGTGCATGACGTCCACACGCCGAAGATGCTCCTCGTCGGCACCCGCGGCGACCCGGCGACGCCGTACCGCTGGACCGTGGAGACGGCGCAGCGGCTCGGCTCCTCGGCCGTGGTGCTCGACAACAAGGGCGAGGGACACACCGGTTACGCGTCGTCCAAGTGCGTACACCTGAAGGTCGACAGCTTCCTGCTGTACGGCAGCCTGCCGCCGACCGGCAGTTCATGCGGGCCCGAGGAGGAGGACGACTGAGTCGCCGCCCGGACGAACCTCAACTCCGGTACCACGGCCCGGTGTTGGCGAGGACGCACATGCTCCGTCAGCCGGCCCGTCATCGTGAGGCGCCCCGCCCGGGCGTCCTTCTCGACCTGCGTCACGAGGCGTCCCGCGTGGGCCGGGACCGCGTTGAACGGCGATGCGGAGAGCGCCACCCGGCAGCCGAGCGACAGAGCAGTGAAATGTCCCGTATGCCTGGCTCAGCTGCCCCTGATGCCCGATCGGCGAAACGGTCCTATGGTGCTTGTTATGGAGCACGACCTGAGTCCCTCAACCTTGTCCGAGCTCCGGCGCCCGCGCGCCTATCCGGCCGTGTCCGTGCTGACGCCGACACATCGCCGGGAGCCCGAAAACGCCCAGGATCCGGTCCGGCTGCGCAATGTGGTGGCCGAGGCCAAGAAACAGCTGGAGTCCGATCCCTCGGTCACCCGGGAACGGCGCCACGACGTGGTTCACCAGCTCGACCAAGCCCTCAGGGAGGTGGATCTGGCGCACGCCGAGGACGGTCTGGCGATCTTCGCCGCTCCGGGCGAGCACCAGGTGTGGTCGCTCGCCCGTACCGTGCCGGAGCGTGTGGTGCTCTCCGACACCTTCCTGACCCGCAACCTCGTCTCCGCGCACGCCGCCGAGCGGCCGTTCTGGGTGCTGTCGGTCTCCTCCGACCGGGCCACCCTGTGGAGCGGCGGCGCGGATCGCGTCGTGGAGGACCGGGCCGGCAGCTTCCCCCTGACCAGGCGCCCCGAGAACTTCGACGCCGAGCGGCAGGAGCAGATCGGCGACTTCCCGAGCACCTACCGCGACGAGGGCACCCGGCACTTCCTGCGGGAGGCCGACGCCTCGATGGGCATGGTCCTGCGCGAGCAGCCGCGGCCCCTCTACGTCACCGGTGAACAGGCGGCCCTGTCGGCGCTGGACGAGGTCGGCAGCGTCACCAAGGAGGCGGTGCACCTGCCCCATGGCGGTCTCGCCCACGGCACTCCCGACGCCGTGTGGCAGGCGGTACGGCCGATGATCGCCGCCGAGGCCCGCAGAAGCAGCGACGCCGTGGCCCGGGAGCTCGAGGCGGCACGTGGCCGCAAGGCGTTCGCGGCCGGTGTCGACGAGGTCTGGCAGAGCGCCCGCGAGGGCCGGGTACGGCTGCTCGCCGTCGAGGAGAACTACCGCATGACGGTGCGCGACGTCCTCGGCGACCACCTCGTCCCGGCCGCCGGCGGTGACCTCGACTCCCGCGAGGACATCGTGGACGAGATCGTCGAGCAGTGCCTGGAGACGGGCGCGGACGTCCGGTTCGTACCGGACGGCATGCTGGGCGACGCCCACGGGATCGCGGGGGTCCTGCGCTACTGACCCTGCCCGGTACGAGTACTGCGCCGAGCGTCAGCCGCTGGTGCTCGGCGCACCCGTCTCCAGGTGCCCGGTGAACCGGCGCGACCAGGAAGCGTCGGAGTCGACGGTGACCGTGAAGTCGTACCAGCCGTCCTGGTACGCCACCGCGTTGAAGGCGTCCTCCGCCCATCCCCCCGCGGCCACGGTGTACGTCCATGGGCCGTCGCCGCGATAGTGGCCGGCGGTGATGGTGAACTGCACCGGCACGGAACCGGAGTTGACCATCCTGAAGTAGATCGCGAGCTTTCCCGTACCCGCTTCGACGGCGTAACGGGTGCTCACCTCGGCCGACTTGCCGGCCTTCGTCGCGTCGCCCCGGAAGCGCCGCAGGAAGCGGTTGGGGCCGACCATGGTGAAGTCGTACCTGCCGTCGCCGTGGCCGGCGCCGATGTTGAAAGAGCCGGTGGCCGTGCCGCCGGGGTCGACGGTGTACTGCCACGGTGTGGTGTCCCGGTAGGCGCCCGGGTGGAGGGAGAAGTGCGCGGCACGCCGGGCGGCGCCGCCCTGGTTGGCCATGGCGAACCGGGCGAGGATCCTGCCGTCCGTCCCGAACTCCAGATGGTCCAGCCAGCCGTTCGGCTGGTACGGCAGCGCGCGGGCGGGGCGGCTGCCGGGTTCCTGGGTGGGCAGGGCGTTGGTCGTGGGGACGGGGTCGGGCAGCGGCCCGCAGGTGTCGTAGCCGATGACGCTCGTCGCGGGCAGCGGCACCGTGCCGTACACGGGGTGGGCGAAGTCGAAGGCGCCGGTCAGGTCACCGCTGACCTTGCGGCGCCAGGCGCTGATGTCGGGGCACGTCGCGGGCTTGCCCAGAGCCGCCGTCCAGGTCTCCAGGAAGCGTAGGACCGAGGTGTGGTCGAAGACCTCCGAGGAGACCCAACCGCCCCGTGTCCAGGGCGAGATGACGATCATCGGGACGCGGAATCCGAAGCCGTACGGCACCCCGTCGAGGAACTCCCCGGCGGTTCCCGCGGGCGGGACCGGGGGCGGGACGTGATCGAAGCAGCCGTCGTTCTCGTCGTAGTTGAGGAACAGGACGGTGGAGTCGGAGACGTCACTGTCGGCGGCGAGGGCCCGGTAGACGAGGTCGACGAAGTGGGCGCCGTCGCCGGGCGGGGCGAAGGGGTGCTCGGAGAAGGCCTGGTTGGCGACCACCCAGGAAACCTGCGGCAGGGTGCCCGCGAGAACGTCGGCCCTGATGGCGGCGGCGATGTCGTCGGGGGTCGAGCCCGTCACCCTGGGAACGGAGGCCATGCCGCGGTCGTGGAGGGGGTTGCCGGGTCCGGCGTTCGCGAAGTTCTTGAAATAGGCGCAGCCGTTGTCGCCGTAGTTGTCCGCCGCGTTCTGGTAGACCTTCCAACTCACCCCGGCGTTCTGCAGCGCCTCGGCGTAGTTCTGCCAGGTCAGGCCGGACTCGTCGCCGCCGTCGTGACTCGAGGAGTCGACCTTGCCGCTCCACAGATAGGTGCGGTTGGGGCCGGTCGCGCTGAGCGCGGAGCAGAAGTAGGCGTCGCAGACGGTGTAGTTGTCGGCGAGCGCGTAGTGGAAGGGGATGTCGGAGCGGTCCAGGTAACCGAGCGAGCGCACGTTCCCCACGCCGGACACCCAGTTGTCCAGGCGGCCCTTGTTCCAGGCGGAGTGCTGGGAGGACCAGGTGTGCGGCAGCTCGGCGTTGCACTGGGCGAGGGTCCCGCCGTCCATGCCGCCCGCGTCAGGGGTGGCGCTGAGCTTCCACGGGTACTGGCGCCCCGAGCCGTTCGGCTGGTTGAAGACCGGGTGGCCACCGGCGAGCGTGATGCCGCTGCGGTCGTCGAAGCCCCTGACGCCCTTCAGGCGCCCGAAGTAGTGGTCGAAGCTGCGGTTCTCCTGCATGAGGATCACCACGTGCCTCACGTCCGAGATCGTGCCGGTCGCCGCACTCTGCGCGGTGACCTCAGTGCCCGTACCGACGCGCGTCGCCGTGCCCGTAGCGACGCCCGTCGCCATGCCCGCCGCGACGGTCGCGCCGAAACCCACGAAGCCCCTTCGGCTGATCGGTGTCATCGGCCCCGTCCTCGTCACCGGAGTGCCCGGGCGGCACACCGCGGCAAGGCTGCCCGCGGTGCCCGTCAGGGGCCGTACCTGTGTGGTGAGCCCGAGATGAACAGGAGCCAAAACCGTCCTCCACAGGGGCGCGAGGGTCGTCAGACACTGCCGAACAGCGAGTTCAGGCCCTCGTCCACGGCCGCACCGACGTCCTCCTGCCCGGCGGCGACCACGGCGTAGGTGCGCAGCAGGAACCGGCGCAGGGCGTCGGTGTCGAACTGCAGCAGGGCCAGGCCGTAGGGCGAATGGAACTCCACAACTGTACGGGCCCGGCCGCACGGCCAGATGTGCACGTCGCCCCCGCCGGCGGGGCCACGCAGCCCCTCCTCCAGCAGAGAACGGCCGAAGGTCCAGGTGACCCCCGTGCCGTCGAGGGAGACCTCCGGCGGGAAGTCGAGGTACACGGCCAGCGGATCCGTGGCGGCATAGCGCAACGTGGCGGGAACGGGGAGCTCCTGCTCGTCGGCGGTGATCAGACGGCCGTGGGCGGGCTGTCGGAGGGTGATGTCCATGGTCGGTCTCCCCTGCGGTAGGAGGTCGGCCGGATTTCCGGTGTGCTTGTACGAGCACGCAGGTGCCGTTCGCATTACGTGGAAGCGCTTGCGACTTTGTGTGACCTGCGTCACTTGGCTGCCAGGGCCATTCCTGTCGCGTCCCGCCGCGCGTGAGGCGAGGCGGGATCACTGGGCCGCCATAGAACAAGCAGCCGTCGAACGCGCGATTGAACGCCCGCCAGGAGTGCTCACCGGAACGTCAAATCGCGTACTCTGCCTACGACTTGGCCCGTCAGCGGCGTACGCCATCCGCACTGCACGGTCACCCCGTGAAGACTGTGGCATATGCCAGAAGCACCACCGTATCGGGTGTTGCCGAATCCCTTACAGGGCGTCGCGGGCTGTGCCACAGTCGTAACGGTCCCCAAGCCGTCAGCCCCGGTCGTACCGTCCCGCATCGGAGTGCGTCATGCCGTCCCATCTCTCCGCGGATCACCCAGCCGCCCAGCCGCCAGGACGTGGCTCGGTCGACGCGTTGATATCGCAGACTCGCCGGCTCAAGGGCGAGGTGGACGCCGTACGGCGGGACGCGCACAGCGACGGTTCGGACCCTCAGGAACGGTGGCAGCGCGCGCTGTGCGATCTGGCGCTGCACCAACTCACCGACCTCACCGACCACTTGGGGCAGCTGCGGGACGGCCCCGCCCCCCTGCCCCCGGTAGCGGAACCCGCACCTGTCCGTGCCGTACCGCACGCTCCCCGGCGCGGCTCGCTGCTCAGCCGGGTCGGCAGCGCCGAGTGGAACCTGCTGACGGACGAGGCGAGCTGGTCCGGCGAGCTCTACCAGATCCTGGGCCGCGACCCCGCCGCTCCCCCGCTCACCCTCGACGAACTGCCGTCCCTGGTACTGGACGAGGACCGCGCGAAGCTGACGGCGATGGTCACGGACTGCCTGGTCGACGCCAAGCCCATCGACGGTGAGTTCCGCGTCGTGCGCCCCGACGGCGAGGTGCGCGCGGTGCACATGATGGGCGAGCCCGTGCTCGACACCGACGGCAGCACCGCCTCGATGTGGGCCGTACTGCGTGACGTCAGTGAACTGCGACGCAGCCAGAAGGTGGTGAGCGAGACCCGTGACTCGCTGCAGAGCCACCAGCACCGCGCGCAGACCGAGCACCGGCTCGCGGTCGAGCTGCAGGAGGCCGTGCTGCCGCCGTGGCGTGGCTCCCTGCGGCTCCCGCACCACGGTCCCGAGACACTGGATCTGGCGGCGCACTATCTGCCGTCGTCGACAAGCGCACTGATCGGCGGCGACTGGTACGACGCGTTGGAGCTGCCCGACGGCCAGACGCTGCTCAGCGTAGGCGACCTCACCGGACACGGCGTCGCCGTCACCTCGGGCATGGCGACGCTGCTGGGCGCCGTACGCGGCATGGCGATGGCCGGCACCGAACCCGGCCAACTGATGTCCTGGCTGAACCAGTTACTCGACGCCACCGTGCAACCCGCCCTCGGCAGCGCCGTCTGCTGCCGCTACCGCCCCGCCACCCGCACACTGACCTGGGCACAAGCCGGACACCCCGCCCCGCTACTGTTCCGCAACGGGACGGGGCGCAGGCTGCACGCACCGGACGGCGTCCTGCTCGGCGCGACCTCGGGCGCCTCCTACGAGCAGGTCGAAGAGACCCTCGATACAGGCGACCTGCTCGTGCTGCACACCGACGGGCTGGTGCCCGGGCGCAACGGCACGGAGACCGCAAGCCGGCTCCTCGACCTGGCCCCCCGCTTCGGCGAGGCACGGACCGCGCAGGACTGCGTGCGGATGGTCATGGAGGAGTTCGGCGGGGCCGAACGTGAGGACGACGCGTGCGTACTCGTCGCCAAGGTGATGTGAACCAGCGGTGATGTGAACCAGCGGTGAGATGAATCGGCAGCCGCCGCACGAACCCCCTACGCCCGTGCGCTGTTGCCGCTCTTCGCCGTCCTCGGCAACGACAGTTTGATCTCCTCCCGCAGCTCGTGGATCTTCGGATAGCTGGAGTACTCGGCGGTGAGCCGGTACATCTGGCGCAGCCGGTCCCAGGTGCGGTGGGAGGAGTTGGTTCCCATCGACATCAGGGCCAGACGTGCGTACCGGTCGGCCTGTTCGGGGTCGTCGGCGATGAAGCAGGCGGAGGCCATGGACAGGAAGTCGAAGATCTTCGACCGCTGCCGGTCGTCGACCCTGAGCGCCAGGGCCTTCTCCGCGTAGTGCTGGGCGTGCGCGGCCGCTCCCGGCTCGTGCTCGGCCAGTGTGCGGTAGGCCAGGGCCTGCATGCCGTACAGGTCCTCCTCCTTGAACATCTGCATCCAGCTCGGAGGCGGCACGTCGCCCTTGTCCGAGACGAAGAGATCCTCCGCCCGGCCGAGGGTGCGGCGCATGGCCTGGCCCTTGCCCATGGAGGCCTGCGCCCAGGCCTCGATGGTGTAGAGCATCGCCTGGGTTCGCGGCAGCACTTCTTCGCCGGAGCCGGACTGGGCGAGCTTCATCAGGTCGAGTGCGTCGTCGGGCCGGCCGAGGTGCACCATCTGGCGAGCCGCCCGGGAGAGCGCCTCCCCGGCGCGGGGCCGGTCGCCGCCCTCACGGGCTGCGTGGGCGGCGATGACGAAGTACTTCTGGGCCGTGGGCTCCAGGCCGACGTCGTGCGACATCCAGCCCGCGAGGACGGCGAGGTTGGCGGCGACGCCCCACAGGCGCCGCTGGAGATGGTCGGGGTGGCGGTAGGCGAGCATGCCGCCCACCTCGTTGAGCTGGCCCACGACTGCTTTGCGCTGCAGCCCGCCGCCGCGGGCGGCGTCCCAGGCCCGGAACACCTCGACCGAGCGCTCCAGTTCCTCGATCTCCTGCGACCCGATGGGGGCTGCGTCGTAGCGGTCGAACCCAGCGGGGTCGGCATGCAGGGGATTGTCGTAGTCGGGGGCGTCGGCGGAGAGGGTCGGATCGGTGTGCAGCCAGTCGTACATGGCGCTGCTGAGTGCGGATCCTGCGGTGAGCGCGACACCCGCACCCACCACACCGCGTCGGTTGAGCATGAGGTCCATTCCCGTGAATTCGGTGAGGACCGCCGCAGTCCGCTCGGGCGCCCACGGCACACCGTCGGGATGTTCCACGCTCCCGGCGTCCTGCCGTTTCCCCACACGCCCGTGCCGGACCAGACCGAGGTCCTCGATGGTCACGACACGGCCGAGACGCTCGGTGAACAGCACCGCCAGCACCCGCGGCACCGGATCGCGCGGGATCTCTCCCGTGTCGATCCAACGCCGAACCCGGGAGGTGTCGGTCGACAGCTGGGGGTGGCCCATGGCCGCCGCCTGCCGGTTGACCAGCCTCGCGAGTTCGCCCTTGGACCAGCCGGCCAGGCCGAACAGGTCCGCCAGGCGGGTGTTGGATTGTCCGCTCACGTCAAGCCCCCAGGTTCTCGGCTGAGTTGACAGTAGCCCGGTGCAAGTTGCCGGGCGACTATTCGCCAGGGTTCGCCAGGGTGCGCCAGATGGTGTGCCACTGGGCGTCGGGTGTCAGGTAGGAAAGCGCCACCCCGACCCGGTTGCCGAGGGACATTCCCCAGGGTGCACCTGAGGTGCCGGGCCGGGCAGCGCACTGACGTCGCAGGCACACGAAGGGATCTGTTTCGCCCATGTACACAGCATCGTCCTCCGTGTCCGCCCCGCCCCGGCCGCTGCAGCCCCGCCCGGCGGCCGGCGGCCCCTATCTCGACCCCGCGGCCCGTCCGGCGGCTCCCGCGCTCGGCGCGGGCAGGGCCCGGCGCCTGCCCGGGCTCGGCACCCAACCGCTCAGCGGGAGACTCGACTTGTCCGGCCCCCAGGGCGCCCAATTGCGTACGGCGATCGCGTCGGTGCACCGGATCTGTCCGGAGTTCGCTCCGGTCCAGGTGCTGCGCCGCAGCGGACGATCGGTGCTCCTGGTCGGTACGACCGGACGCAGCACGGCCGTCGCCAAGTGCTTACTGGACCATTCCCCCGCGTGGGCCGAGCGGATCCGCCACGAAATAGCGGCGTACCGCTCGTTCGTCCGGCACCGCCCGCCCGTGCGGGTGCCCAGGCTGATCGCGGCGGACCCGGACAACTGCACACTGGTCATCGAACGGATGCCGGGACGGGTGGCTGCCCTGCAGCGGCACCCGGCCGAGGCCCCACCGCGCGCGGACATCAGGGCGGCACTCGGCGCCATCTGCCGGCTGAACGCGTGGCGGCCCCCGGCCGGCACCTTCGACGCCCCGCTCGACTACGCGGCCCGTATTTCCCGCTACCACGAGCTCGGCCTGCTCACCGACCGCGACATGGGCGACCTGCAGAAGCTGCTGCACGGCATCGCGCACGCCTCGGGCCGGCACGGCATGGGCCAGTTCTGCCACGGCGACGCCCTGCTCTCGAACATCCTGCTCTCACCGGCCGGTCCAGTGCTGGTGGACTGGGAGCACGCGGGCTGGTACCTGCCGGGGTACGACCTGGCGACGCTGTGGTCGGTCCTCGGGGACGCTCCGGTGGCCCGCCGTCAGATCAGCCAGATCGCGCAGACGGCGGGCCCCGCCTCGCGGGACGCGTTCCTGGTGAACCTGATGCTCGTACTGACCCGTGAGATCCGTACCTACGAAACGGCCGTGCAGCGTTCGATGCACGACTCGACCCCGGCGGCACCGGGAGCGGCCCACCCGGGTGCTGCGCCGTCCGGCGAGGAACAGCGGCTGCTGCTGAGGCGGCTGCACGACGACTGTCAGCTGGCCCGACGGGCCGTGCGCGCGGCGGTCGGCACTCGCTGAGGGGACGAAGGTCCGCGGTGCGCCCTGGACAGCGGCGCTCCGCGGACCTTCGTATGTCCGGGGCCGCGCGGCCCGCCCGGAAAATACCTTCGCGGTGGGCCATTGGTGTAAGCCACTGACGCCCCGCAGGCCCGCAGGGCGCCGCCACGAAACTCCGCCATCCTCGTGTTGACATGGGAAATCACCCGCCTCTGGGCATGATTGACGGATCGTCGGCCAGCCGGTAACACAGACCCACCGCTCGGCCCTGCACGCCCCGCCACGCTCGTACGTCTCAGGAGGCTGCATTGCGAGGATCCGTCACCGACCCCACGTCCACTCCCGGCCACAGACGCGCCCGGGCAACCGTCGGCGCCCTTGCCACGGCGGCGCTTGTGCTGCCGCTGCTCGGCGCGGCGCCTTCCGGCGCCGAGTCCTCGACGGACGGGCTCCAAGGGGCGTTCGCCTCGGCCTCCGCCACGTATCACGTGCCGCAGAGCGTGCTGCTGGGCGTCTCCTATCTGCAGTCCCGCTGGGACACGCACAAGGGCGCGCCGAGCGTGAGCGGCGGATACGGCCCCATGCACCTCACCGAGGCCCGTACCGCACTCGCCACCGCCATGCACCACAGCGAGGGCAAGGAGGATGCCCGCGGCGACAGCGCCCGCGCCGCCCTGCACCCGGCCACCAGGGTGCCGGAGAACTCCGAACTCCCCGCCCGGCTCAGGACCTTGCCGAAGGCGGCCGGCCTGACCGGGCTGAGCGCCGGGCAGCTGCGTACGGACCCTGCCGCCAACGTGGCCGGCGGTGCCGCGCTGCTGGCCGCCGCGCAGAAGGATCTGGGCGAGCCGCTCAGCGCCGACCCGGCGGACTGGTACGGCGCGGTGGCGCGCTTCTCGGGCGCGGACGACGCCGCGACGGCGGCCGCGTACGCCAACGACGTGTACGACGTGATCCGCACCGGCGAGCAGCGCACCACGGACAGCGGGCAGCGGGTCGCCCTGGCGGCCCGGCCGAACCTCGCCCCGGACACCGCGCAGATCGGGAAGACCGGCCTGCGCACGGTCTCGGACGAGGGCACCGAGTGCCCGAGGTCGGTGTCCTGCGAGTGGATCCCGGCCCCGTACGAGGAATTCGGCGACAACGACTACGGCAACCACGACCTGGGCGACCGCCCGGCGTCGCAGAGCATCAAGTACATCGTCATCCATGACACCGAGGGTGCCTGGGACGGCGTACTGAAGCTGGTCCAGGACCCCACCTATGTGTCGTGGAACTACACGCTGCGCTCCACGGACGGGCTCATCGCCCAGCATGTGAAGGCCAAGGACGTGGCCTGGCAGGCGGGCAACTGGTACATCAACGCCAAGTCGATCGGCCTGGAGCACGAGGGCTTCCTCGCCTCGCCCGACGCCTGGTACACGGAGGCCATGTACCGCTCGTCGGCGCGGCTGGTCAGGTACCTGGCCGCGAAGTACCGCATCCCGCTGGACCGGCAGCACATCCTCGGCCACGACAACGTGCCGGGTCCGACCACGTCGGCCATCCCCGGAATGCACACCGACCCGGGCCCTTACTGGGACTGGCGGCACTACTTCGCACTGCTGGGCCGGCCCTTCGAGCGCACCGCGGGCAAGGCCGGCGGACTGGTGACGATCCTGCCGGGCTACGCGGCCAACCAGCCCGTGTACACCGGCTGCGTCACCCATGACCAGCCCTGCGCGGCGCACGGCTCCAGCGAGGTGCGGCTGTACTCCGACCACGACGAGGACTCCGCCCTGATCAATGACGTCGGTCTGCATGGAAACACCGTCTCGACGATCGACGTCAATGATGTCGGCTCGCGGGTGTCCACCGGCCAGCAGTTCGCGGTGGCGGGCCACTACCGGAACTGGACGGCGATCTGGTTCCTCGGTCAGAAGGCGTGGTTCAAGAACCCGAAGAAGAACCCGGCCGCGGTGAACGCTTCCGGCTTCGTGGTGACCCCCAGACCGGGCCTGGCCAGCGTCCCCGTGTACGGGCGTGCCTACCCCGAGGCCTCGGCCTACCCGGCGGGAGTGCCCGCGCAGGCGGTGTCCCCGCTGTCGTACCTGCTGCCCGCGGGGCAGCGGTACGTGGTCGGTGACAGGGTGCCGGGCGAGTACTACTACGCGGTCACCTTCGCCACCGGCTCGCACCGGGTGGTGGTCGGAAAGGACCTGTACTACGAGATCCAGTTCGGACACCGGGTGGCGTTCGTACGGGCGGCCGACGTGACGGTGGCGCCATCCCGCCCGTAGCCGCTGTCAGCCCTGCTGGAAAAGCTCCGCCGGGAGTGGCTTCAGCAGGGCGTACAGATCGTCCGTGATGGGTCGGTCCCAGGCGGCGATGGTCACCAGGACGTTGTCGCTGCGGTCGAACTGGACGCAGGAGATCCGGCTCTCGGAGAGCTTGAGGCGGCGCACGATGAGGAGGTTGTCGCCCTGCATGACCGGCATGTCCTCGACGCCGACGACGGTCACCTCCTCCTCGTTCTCCAGCGCGAGCAGCAGCTGGGCCACCTCGAAGGGGATCTCGCCCTCGCCGGTCTCGCGGGCGGGGGAGCCCTCGGGCAGATTGCCGATGACCATCGCCGGGCCCCGGCCACCGAAGAGGTCGTAGCGCAGGAAGACGCCCTGGCAGGTGCCGTCGGGGGCGGGCAGCAGGCCGGCGCCCAGATTGCCGGGCCAGTCACCCGGGTCCATGGCCAGGACGTCGAAGTCGGGCCCGGCGGGAGTGGCGCTGCGGCGGCGGAGGAACGACATGCGCCAATGGTAATGGGGCGCGCAGGTCGTTGTGCGAGTGCGGGCCGGTGGAGGGCGATCGGGCCGGGGCGGCAAAGTCGCGAATCGTTGGCCCCGCGCGCTGGGGCGCCGGACTTCAGGTCGGTTTCAGTGCCGACGTCAGCCCGGTGATCTCCGTGCCCATCTTGCGGTAGACCGCCGAGAGCAGGCGCACGACCGCCGCCTCTTCCGTGTGCAGCTCCTTCGCGATCTCCGCCTCGGTGCAGCCCGCGGCGGCCAGGTTGGCCACGGAGCGCTCGCGGCCGGTCAGGGTGTCCGTCTCGGTGCTGTGCAGGCGGCGCGGGCGCAGACCGGCCGCGGCGAGTTCGTCACGGGCCGTTTCGACGAGTCCGTCGGCGCCGCACTGGACGGCCGCGTCGAGGCCGCGGTAGAGGAGTTCGGCGGCGTCCCCGGGGTGGCCGGTGCGGCGCAGTTCGGTGCCCAGGGCGACGAGTGCGCAGGCCAGCTCGTAGGCGGCCGGGGAGCGCTCCAGGTGGGTGACGGCCTCCTCCAGGTATGTGATGCGGGCCGAGCCCGAGGAGACCTCGGCGGCTGTCCGCAGGGCCTGGCCGATGGCGGACGGGGCGCCGAACTGGCGGGCGCGGGCGAGCGCTTCGAGGGCGGTGGCGACGGCGCGTTCGGGGGTTTCGTAGGCCTCGGCGCGGGCCAGGTGGAGCTGCCAGGGGCACCAGGCGGGGTTCCGGATGCCGCGCGGGTCCAGGCGGCGGCCGGCGGCGGCCAGTTCCTCGGCCGCTTCCTTGGTGCGACCGCGGGCGAGCAGGAGTTCGCCGTGCACGGTCTGGGCGTCGGGGAAGACGACGGCGGCCGGGAAGGGCGCGCAGAAGGAGTAGTGGTCGCCGGTCTGGGCGGCCTCCGTGACCCGGCCGCGAGCGAGGAGGACCTCGATGAGGATGCCCACCGCGTACCAGTGGGCCGGAGTGCCGGGGCCGACCCGCTCGGCGAGCCTGAGTCCGGCGCGGACGAAGTCCTCGGCTTCGGCGAGCCGGCCGCGGCGGTAGCGGACGTAGCCGAGGAGTGTGTACGCGAAGGAGAGGTGGGCGCCGTGCCAGCCCTGGCGCTCGAAGTCGGCGATGCCCGCCGTGAAGAGTTCCTCGGTGCGGCCGGGGCGGTCGGCGTACATGTAGGCCAGGGCGACCAGGACGGGCACCTCGAAGCCGCGGTCGGGCTCGGCCCAGCCGAGGCCGCCGGCCAGGGCGCGTTCGGCGTGGTGGAGGGCGACGTGGGCGGGTTCGCCGCGCAGGACGGCGTCCCAGGTGCGCAGGCCGATCACGTAGCGCTCGGTGAGATCACGGCCGCTCAGCCGGTCCGCGAGCTTGGCGAGGCGGCGGGAGCGGGAGGGGTGGTCGGGTTCGTCGGCCCGGAAGGCGTCCCACATGAACTGTTCGGCGAGCATACGCAGCTTGACCCGGGCGTCGTCGGTGACGCGGATCTCGCGGGCGAGGATGTCGGACGCCTCGGCGAGGCGGTCGCTGTGCGCCAGGACCTGGGAGAGCCGGTAGACGATGTGATGGCGCAGCTCGGCCTCGGCGATGGGCTCCTCCAGGGCGGCCCGCAGATGGTTGACGGTGGTGGCGGGTTCGGTGAGCAGGGATGCCGTGCCCAGTTCGTACAGGACAAAGGCGCGGTCCTCGAAGGGCGGGGGTTCGCGCAGGGCTCGGGCGAGGTAGCTGCGGGCGGCGTCGGGGGCGCCGGCCCGGAGGGTCTCCTCGGCCGCGGCGCGCAGCCGCTGGACGACCCAGTTGTCGCCGTCGGGGTGGGTCTCCAGGAGGTGACGGGCGGCGGCGGAGGGGCCCTGTCCGTCGTTGATCACGCACCAGGCGGCCTGTCCGTGGAGGGCGACGCGGACGCCGGGCGGGATGGCCCGGTAGACGGCGGTGGCGATCAGCGGGTGGACGAACTCCAGGGTCTCGTCGCCGGTGAGGATGCGGGCGCCGCGCAGGGCGTCGGCGGCGTCGGCTGCCTCCTCGTGCCCGAGTCCGGCGACGGCGGCGGCGAGCAGCGGATGGATCTCGGTGCCGAGGACGGCGCAGGCCCAGGCGAAGCGGACGGTCGAGGTGCCGAGTCGTTCGAGGCGGACGACGAGCCCGCTGCCCTTCACCGCCGCGGCGAGGTCACGCAGCAGATGGGCGCCGGACTCGGTCGGGGTGACGCCGCGGTCGCGCACCTTGGCGATGAGCTCGACCGTCTCGAACGGGTTGCCGGCGGTGACGGCCCAGCACTCGCGGCAGAACGCGTCGTCGGCGTGCGCACCGACCGCTTCCCGCACGAGGCGGGCGACGGCGACGGCGCTGAGCGGTTCCAGGTCGAGGGGGCGTCCGCCCGCACGCCCCGGCAGGCCCTTGAACGACTCGGCGTGGTCGGGGAGTTCGTCGGGCCGATAGGCCACCACGACCAGCAGCGGGAGCTGTTCGGCGCGGGGTGCGAACGCGGCGAGCCAGCCCAGGGATTCGGGATCGGCCCAGTGCGCGTCGTCGAGTACGAGGACCATCGGGGCGCGCAGTACGGCGAGATGGGTGAGCACCCAGTCGAGGCCGTCGCGCAGCCCCTGTTGGTCGGGCGGGGCACCGCCGGTGGGCGCGCACAGGCCGAGGGCGGGGCCGACGATGTCGTACCAACTGCCCAGCGAGGCACGCAGATCGGTCTCCGCGGCACCGGCCAGCTGGGGCTGCAGCAACTGTCGGGCGACGTGGAAGGCGACGCGCTGCTCCTGGTCGCCGCCGCGGGCGGACAGCACGGTGCAGCCCCTCGCGCCGGCGCGCCGGCGTACTTCGGCGAGGAGGGTGGTCTTGCCGATGCCGGCGCGCCCGGCGAAGGCGAGGAGGGCGCCGCGGGGGCGGTCGGAGGGTTCGGCTCCGTCCCTGCGCAGGCCGGTGAGCTCGCCCAACGCCTCGTCCACGGCGGCGAGTTCACTCTCACGTTCGAAGATGGTCCTACTGCTCCGCACGATGCGCTGCCCCATGGTGTACCCCCTGCCACGGTGGTGCGCCCGCGCGTGGAGCGGGCGCGCACCGTGACCTACAGGCACCTCAGCGTACGCCTCGCGAGGGTCGCGCGACCCGTTTCGGCCGATACCGGCGGGACCCTCTCAGGGCGCTCTCGCGGCACCGTTCGTGACGCACGGCGACGCCGCCCGACGCTGATTTCACCGGCGACCGGGGCCTGCCGCCCCTCACTCCTCGCCCGGCACCTGCCGCACCACGGCCACGGGGCCGCCGCACGCCCCGGACCGGCCGGTCGGCTCAGCCACCAGCCGTCAACCACCGGCCGCCGGATCAGGCGCAGAGCCCCAGGTCACGTCAGGTCGAACTCTCCCTCCCGCGCCCCCGACACGAACGCGCCCCATTCCGCGGGCGTGAAGATCAGGGACGGGCTTTCCGGGCTACCGCTGTTGCGCATCGCGATGAATCCCTCGACAAAAGCGATCTGGACATCCCCCATGCCACGGCTGCTTGAGTGCCAATCGGCGTTCCTGAGGTCCAGCTCCGGCTTGTCCCAGCCCGCAAGCGGGTGCTGCTGGATGGTGCTCTCGGCCACGTCCGTGCTCCTCCCGACTCGTCGTCCGCGGCCAGCCTAGCGATCGGTTTCTGATGCCGACAGGCCACGTGAGGGGGACCTTTCCGGAGTCGCCTACGAGTCCGGGAGTTCGCTGCCCACGAGCCACATCGAGAAGAACTGCGATCCGCCCCCGTAGGCGTGCCCGAGGACCCGCCTGGCCCCTTCCACCTGGTGTTCTCCGGCCTGTCCGCGCACCTGCAGCGCCGCCTCCGCGAAACGGATCATGCCGGAGGCGCCGATGGGGTTGGCCGACAGGACACCGCCCGACATGTTGACGGGCAGGTCACCGTCCAGCTCGGTCACCCCGGATTCGGTGAGCTTCCAGCCCTCGCCCTCCTCGGCGAAGCCGAGATTCTCCAGCCACATGGGCTCGTACCAGGAGAACGGCACATACATCTCCACCGCGTCGATGTCCCGGCGCGGGTCGGCGATCCCGGCCTGCCGGTACACGTCGGCCGCGCAGTCCTTGCCGGCCCGGGGCGACACGAAGTCCTTGCCTGCGAAGAGGGTCGGTTCGCTGCGCATGGCGCCGCCCAGCATCCAGGCGGGCGGCCGCGGCGCACGTGCGGCCCCCGCCCGGTCGGTCAGCACCATCGCGCAGGCGCCGTCGGAGGACGGGCAGGTCTCCGAATAGCGGATCGGGTCCCACAGCATGGGCGAGGCCTGGACCTTCTCCAGAGTGATGTCATGTTCATGGAGGTGCGCGTAGGGGTTCTTCAGGGCGTTGCGCCGGTCCTTGTACGCCACCAGCGAGCCGACCGTGTCGGGCGCGCCCGTGCGCCGCATGTACGCGCGCACGTGCGGGGCGAAGAAGCCGCCCGCCCCGGCGAGCAGGGGCTGCTGGAACGGGATCGGCAGGGACAGGCCCCACATGGCGTTCGACTCGGACTGCTTTTCGAAGGCCAGCGTCAGCACGGTGGAGTGGACGCGGGCAGCGACCAGGTTCGCGGCGACCAGCGCGGTGGAACCGCCGACCGAACCGGCGGTGTGCACGCGCAGCATCGGCTTGCCCACCGCGCCCAGCGCGTCGGCGAGGTACAGCTCGGGCATCATCACGCCCTCGAAGAAGTCGGGCGCCTTGCCGATGACGACGGCGTCGATGTCGGCCCAGGTCAACTCGGCGTCGTCCAGGGCACGTCGGGCCGCGTCCCGGACAAGTCCCGCGATCGACACGTCCCGCCGCGCCGCCACGTGCTTGGTCTGGCCGATGCCTACGACGGCCACGGGTTCCTTGCTCATAGCGGATCCCCTTCGAGTACGGCGACCAGGTTCTGTTGGAGACAGGGGCCGGAGGTGGCGTGGGCGAGGGCCCGGTCGGACTCGCCACGGTGGACCGCGGCAGCGGCCTCTCCGATCCGGATGAGGCCGGCGGCCATGATCGGATTGGCCGCGAGCGCGCCGCCGGACGGATTCACCCGTACGTCGTCGCCGAGCCTGAGTGCCTTGCGCAGCACGACCTCCTGCGAACTGAAGGGTGCGTGCAACTCGGCGGTGTCGACGGGTCGTTCGAAGGCGCCCGCCTTCTCTGCGGCCAGGCGCGCGGAGGGCGAGTCGGTCAGATCGCGCACGCCCAGACCGTGGGCCTCGATTCGGTGGTCGATGCCGCGGATCCAGGCGGGCCGCGCGCACAGTTCCCGCGCCCGCTCCCCCGCCGCGAGGATCACGGCTGCGGCTCCGTCGCCGATGGGCGGGCAGTCGCCGGTACGGAGGGGTCGTACGAGGTAGTCCCCGTGCGGCACCGAACCCCTCAGCTGGGCATGGGAGTTGGCGGTGGCCTCCGCGCGGCTGCGGGCGGCGACGGAGGCGAGCGCGGGCTCGTCGGTGTCACCCGCGTCGATGAGAGCCTGCGCCTGCAGGGCGGCCAGGGCGACGGAGTCGGGCCACAGGGGTGCCACGTAGTACGGGTCGAGCTGGCGGGTCAGGACGTCGCGCACGGAACCGGGTGAGGACTTGCCGTACGCGTAGACGAGGGCGGTGTCCGCCTCCCCGGTGAGGAGTTTGGTCCACGCCTCGTACAGGGCCCAGGCGCCGTCCATCTCGACGTGCGACTCGGAGATCGGCGGCCAGGCGCCGACGCCGTCGAGGGCGAGGGTGAAGGAGAAGGCGCGGCCGGCCAGGTAGTCGCTGGAGCCGGAGCAGGTGAAGCCGATGTCCGAGGTCTGCAGGCCGGTCTGCGCAAGGACGTCGTGCAGCACCGGCATGAGCATTTCGACCTCGGAGAGTTCGTCGCTGCTGCGCCGGTGGTCGGTCTGGGCGAAGGCGACCAGTGCAATGTCACGCATCACAGCAGCTCCTTGTAGACGTCGTAGTCCGCGTCGGGCTCACCGGTGGGCCGGTAGTGGTCGGGGTAGCGGGCCCCTTCCGTCCACACCGGTTCGACGCGCAGCCCCATGCGCACCTGGTCGTAGGGGATGCCGCCGATACGGCCGTGCAGGGCGAGGCCGGCGCCGTCGAGGGCGATGTGGGCATAGACGTACGGGACTTCGATGTCGAGGTTCCTGGCCTTGATGTTGACGATGCAGTACGTCGTGACCGTGCCGCGCGGGCCGACCTCGACCTGTTCCGACGTGGCGACGCCGCAGGTGGGGCACGCTCCTCTCGGTGGGACGTACACCTTGTGGCAGGACGGGCACCGCTCGCCGACCGTCCGCCGGTCGGACAGGGCGTGGATGTAGGCGGACTGGGCGCGGCCCGGCGAGTAGGTGTAGTCGAGGCGGGCGGCGGCGACGATGCCGGTGATCGGGTCGGCGAACTGGCCGGTGTGGCCTGCCGGTTGGGCGGGTTCGGCCGGCCGGCCCTCGTACGGCTCGAAACAGGCGATGTCGGTGATGGCGCCCTGGCGCGTGGCGGCCCAGCGGACGCGGACGCGCATGCCGGTGCGCACGGCGTCGGGGCCGGGGACGTCGAGGGCGTGCAGGAGAGCGGTGTCGGCGCCGTCGAGGCGGACCAGGACCCAGGCGAAGGGGGTGTCGAGGGGTTGGCCGCGGCGGGGTTCGTGGTTCCAGGCCCAGGTGGTGACCGTGCCGGCGGGGGCGACCTCGACGAGGTCGCGTATCTCCTCGGCGGTGACGGGGTCGTACTCGACGGGCGGCACGAGGATCTGGCCGTCACCGGTCCGTACACCGAGGACGACGCGCTCGCGCAGTCCGGTCAGAAAGGCGCTCTGGACGGGACCGAGGGAGCGGGTGAAGGGGAACTCCACGGCGAGAGGGGCTTTGAGGACTTCGGGCATCGGGAACGTCTCTCCTTCGGAGCATGGTCGGAGGGTCGCGTCCCAAGGGGGGCGCGGGGCGGTGACATGTGCGGCTCCGCCGCGGGGCGCGACCGGTCACGCACGGCCCGCGGTGTCCGGACCGCGCCTTCGGCGGAGCGTCAGGCGCGCTTGTAGAGCGGCGGCCGCTTCTCCGCGAAAGCGCGTGCACCCTCCTTCGCGTCGGCGGTGTCGAAGATGGGCCAGCCGCGCTTGAGTTCGGAGGCGAGGCCGTCCGTCTCCGTCATCTCGGCGGTCTCGTACACGGACGCCTTGACGGCCTCCACCGCCAACGGGCCGCAGGCGTTGATCCGTTCGGCGATCTCCAGAGACTTGGCGAGGGCGGTGCCGTCGGGCACGACATGGCCGACCAGCCCGATGTCGGCGGCCTCGCGAGCGGTGTACGGACGGCCGGTGAGGAGCATCTCGAGCGCGTGAGTGCGCGGGATCTGGCGCTGCAGACGGACCGTGGAGCCGCCGATCGGGAACAGCCCGCGCCTGACCTCGAAGAGCCCGACGGTGGCCGACTCGCCCGCGACGCGGATGTCGGTGCCCTGGAGGATCTCCGTGCCGCCTGCGACACAGTGCCCCTCGACGGCGGCGATCACCGGTTTGCGGGGGCGATGGTGCCGCAGCATCGCCTTCCAGTGCAGGTCGGGGTCGGCCTTGAGGCGGTCCCGGTACTGCTCTCCCTCCATGCCCCTGCCCGCCAGGGCCTTGAGGTCCATGCCCGCGCAGAACACACCGCCGGCGCCGGTCAGCACGACCGAGCGGACGGCGTCGTCCCGGTCCGCCTCGATCCAGCCGTCGTACAGGCCGACGAGCATGGACAGCGAGAGCGCGTTCTTGGCCTCGGGCCTGTTGAGCGTGAGCACCAGTGTGGCGCCTTCGCGCCGCACGGTGAGGTGTTCGGTCCCACCCATTGCCCATCTCCCCTCATCTGGAACGAGAACAGGTTGCAGTAGGCGAGTGGGCACTTCAAGGGTTTTCTGACAGACAGTCAGATTTCTTCGCGCGGGCCCTTCACAGTTACCGCGCCCTTTGCTCTGATGACCGGCGAACCGACGGATGCGCCTTTCTTCGTCATGTCTGCCCGGGTCAGGAGGAGCGGTGGAGTACAACCTTGCCGACCTGTTCGAGTCGGTCGTCGACGTGGTGCCGGAGCGCGAGGCCCTGGTCTACGTCGACCACCCCGGAACGGGCGCCGAACGCCGCCTGACCTACGCGGAGCTGGACGCGGCGGCGAACCGTATCGGCCACCATCTGATCGAGGCCGGGATCCGCCCCGGCGAGCACCTCGGGCTGCACCTGTACAACGGGATCGAGTACCTGCAGACGGTGTTCGGCTGCGTCAAGGCGCGGATCGTGCCGGTCAACGTCAACTACCGTTACGTGGAAGACGAGTTGGTGTACCTGTACCGGGACGCCGACCTGGTGGCCCTGGTCTTCGACGCGGAGTTCGAGGGCCGGGTGGCGGCCGCGCTGCCGCAGTGCCCGCGACTGCGGCACCTCGTGCGGGTCGGCGGCGGGGGCGGAGGGACTGACGCCGTGCCCTTCGCCGAGGCGGAGGCGGGAGGCTCGCCGGACCGTGGATTCCCGGCTCGCTCCGGCGACGACCAGTTCATCATCTACACCGGCGGCACCACGGGCATGCCCAAGGGCGTCATGTGGCGCCAGGAAGATCTGTTCTTCTCGGGGCTCGGTGGGGGCGCGCCGACCGGTGAACCGGTGAAGCGGCCGCAGGAGCTTGCCGAGCGGGTCGCCGCGGGCGGCTCGGGGATCACCTTCTTCCCCACTCCCCCGCTGATGCACGGCACCTCGACGCTCACCTCGTTCATCGGCTTCAACTTCGGGCAGCGGGTCGTGATCCACCGTAAGTTCGTGCCCGAGGAGGTGCTGCGGACCGTCGAGAAGGAGAAGGTCACCAGCATGTCGCTGGTCGGCGACGCGATGCTGCGGCCGCTGATCGACGCGCTGAGCGGGCCCATGAAGGGCACGGACTGCTCGTCGGTGTTCAGCGTGTCGTCATCGGGAGCGGTCATGTCGCAGACGGTGCGCCGGCAGTTCCAGGAACTGCTGCCGAACGTGATGCTGCTCAACAACTACGGCTCCTCCGAGTCCGGCTTCAACGGCACGGCGACGGCCGACTCCGGAGCCGGACAGAGCTTCCGCATCCGCGTCAACTCCCGTACCCAGGTGGTCGATCCGGCAACGGGCGCCACCGTTGCCGTGGGCGAGGTGGGACGGGTCGCGCAGTGCGGTCACGTGCCGCTCGGCTACTACAACGACCCGAAGAAAACCTCCGAGACGTTCTTCGAGAAGGACGGCGAGCGATGGGTGCTGCTCGGCGACATGGCGACGGTGGACGAGGAGGGTGTGGTCACCGTCCTGGGCCGGGGCTCGCAGTGCATCAACACCGGGGGCGAGAAGGTGTACCCGGAGGAGGTCGAGCAGGCCCTCAAGTCCCATCCTGACGTGTACGACGCCCTGGTCGCCGGGGTACCGGACGCGAAGTGGGGCAACCACGTGGCGGCGGTCGTACAGATGCGTGAGGGCGCCCCACGGCCCTCGCTGGAGGACGTCCAGTCCTACTGCCGCACGCACCTCGCCGGGTACAAGATCCCGCGGCAGCTGGTGGTCACGGAGGCCATACGGCGGTCGCCCAGCGGAAAGGCGGACTACCGCTGGGCCCGGGAGGTGGCGGTCGCGGCGGACATCGCACCCGCGCGGGCACCCGGCGGAACCGGCCCGGCGTAGTCTTTGCGCGCGGTTGACCCGGGCTTATTGAACGGAGAGTGAAGCCGGGCCGTACGGAGATTGGCGGCCCGGCTCTGCGGGCCCGGGCCGCCGTGCCATCACGGGCTTCGCACGGAAGGACCTACGGGTGTCGCACCTCACGCCCCCTCGTCAACTGCCGGACACCGAAGCGGGCGTCGACCCTGATGCGCCTGTGAGATCTGATGCTGCGGCGACATCTGGCGATACGGCCACGGCGAAACCGGCGGTGCCGGCCGAGCCGCAGAGCGCCGACGAGGCAGCCGCGTCCACGGACGGGGAACCGGGCGAGGACGAGGGCGTCGCGTCCACGGGCGGACGGCCTGCGGCCGGGGCGACGGACACCCGGGGACCGGAGGCGGGGCCCACGGCCGGGTCGACGGACACACCGGAGCCGGGCGGGAAGCCTGCGGCCGGGCTGGATGCCGGGCAAGCGGCGGCCGAACCGGATGCCGGGCAAACGACGGCCGCCGGCACCGGGGCCACACCGGCATCCGACAGCAAGACCGCACCCGCCCAGGCAGCGGCCGCCTCCGACTCCCACTCCGCCCCTTCCGAAGCACCCCCTTCCGAAACCACCATCCCCGAAACCACCCCGCCCTCCCGCCCCGGCTGGTTCGGCTGGCGCCGTCGTTACCCCCGTGCCGCACGTGCCGTGCGGGTGGGTACGAGTGTCCTGGCCGGAGCCCTGGTGCTCGCCGTGCTTCTGGTGCCCAACCGCCTCGACCGGATCACGGTCCAGTCGTTCTTCCGCCTCCCCGTCGAGGCGGTCTTCCTGGCGGCGCTTCTGCTCGTGCTGCCGTCGAAGGCACGGCGGATCACGGCCGGCGTGCTGGGGGTGCTCCTCGGGCTGACCACCATCCTGAAGTGCCTCGACATGGGTTTTCGCCAGACCCTGGCCCGCCCGTTCGACCTGGTCTTCGACTGGGTTCTGCTGAGCGACGCGGCGGACTTCCTGAAGGACTCGCTCGGTCGCCCGGGTGAGGTGCTCGCGGTGATCGGCGTGATCGTCCTGGTCGTCGTCGTGCTCGCGGTGAGCGCGCTCGCCGTGGTGCGGCTCGCGAACGTGATGGCCCGGCACCGCCCCGTGGCCGTACGCACCACGCTGGTCCTCGGCGTCGCATGGATCATCTGCTTCACCCTGGGGGCGCAGTTCGGCGGTGTCACCCTCGCCACCAAGGGTTACGCCCAGTACCTCGCCAACCGTGTCCAGTACGTCCGTGACGGCCTCGGCGACGCCGAGGTCTTCAAGAAGCAGCTCGCCGTCGACGCCTTCGCCGACACCCCGCCCGACCAGCTGCTGACCGGGCTGCACGGCAAGGACGTGATGTTCACGTTCATCGAGAGCTACGGCCGGGTGGCCATCGACGACCCGGCGATGGCACCGGAGATCGACGCGACGCTCCAGGAGGGCAACGCCAGGCTCAAGTCGGCCGGCTTCGCGGCGCGCAGCGGCTGGCTCAGGTCACCCGTGACGGGCGCCGGCAGCTGGCTCGCCCACTCGACGTTCCTGTCCGGCCTGTGGATCAAGAACCAGCAGCGCTACCGGACCGTGACCACCAGCGACCGCTCCACCCTCACCAGCTACTTCAAGAAGACCGGCGACTGGCGCACGGTCGGCATCGTCCCGGGCGTGCGCAAGGCCTGGCCCGAGGGCAAGTACTTCGGCCTCGACCACATCTACGACTCCACGCACCTCGGCTACCAGGGTCCGTATTTCAGCTGGACGCCGGTGCCTGACCAGTTCAGCCTGGAGGCCTTCCAGAAGCTGGAGCACGGCAAGAAGCACCGCGACCCGATCATGGCGGAGATCATCCTGGCCTCCAGCCACAACCCCTGGTCGCCCATCGCCCACACGATCGACTGGAAGGACCTCGGCGACGGCAAGGTCTTCTACAAGATCAAGAAGGAGGGCACCAACCCCACGGAGGTCTGGAAGAGCGCGAAGCGCGTGCGGACCGAGTACCGCAAGGCCATCCAGTACTCCCTGGACAGCCTGACCCAGTGGATGCAGCGCTACGGCGACGACAACACCGTCCTCGTCTTCCTCGGCGACCACCAGCCCGTCCCGACGGTCACATCGGGCAGCACCAGCAGGGACGTACCGGTCACGATCGTCGCCCGGGACCCGAAGGTGCTCGACAGGGTCTCCGACTGGGGCTGGACGGAGGGCCTCAAGCCCGCCAAGAACGGTCCCGAGTGGACCATGGACAAGTTCCGCGACCGGTTCATGACGGCGTACGGACCGCAGTCGGGGTGAGCTGACGGACACCAGGCGGAGGCTCGCCCGCCGTGTCAGCTCGTCCGCCCGATCAGCAGGTCGCCTCGGGCCCGGTCCAGGAACGTGGCGACGCACCCTGTGAACCACTCGGGGTCGTCCAGCCACGGGTAGTGCCCGGCGCCCGGCTGAACCGCGCACTCGGCGTCAGGAAAGGCCTCAGCGGCGGCCCGCGCCAGCCCTGGGCGCGGGCCGCCGTCGAGTTCACCGGCGAGGACCAGGACGGGTGCGGTGAGGCGGGCGAGGGCTGCGCGGGTCGCCGGAGGGTCGTAGGCGCCGTCGGAGCCGTAGACATCGGCGGCGGCGTCATTGGTCTCGTCGTCGGCGCGGGCGTCGTGCTCGGCTGCCGTGGTGTCCCAGCGGCCGTAGAAGAAGGACGCGAACGCCGGGTCGAAGTCGGCCTTGCCCGCGAGCCACTCCTCGAACGCCGGGAAGGCGTCCCCGAACCAGGGCTCGCCGCTCCGCTGCCGGGCCGCCGCGAGCCGGTCCTCCGGGGTGGCCGGCATCCCCAGCGCCCAGGGCGTGGCGGTGACCAGGACCAGCCGCGCCACCCGCTCCGGATACCGCGCCGCGTAGAGCATGGCCAGGCTGCCGCCCGCCGAGTGCGCCAGCAGGTCGATGCGCTCCGGCCCCAGGTGGGCCCGCAGCGCCTCCACGTCGTCCACGAGCCGGTCGCAGCGGAACGTCGCCGGGTCGGCCGGCGTCGCGGAGTCCCCCGTGCCGCGCAGGTCGAGCAGCACCAGCCGCCGGTGTGCGGTCAGTCCGCCCAGGTCGCCGAGGTAGGCGGAGGCGCGCATCGGCCCGCCGGGCAGGACGACGAGCAGGGCGCCCTCGCCCTTGAGGTGGTAAGCCAGCTCGGTCCCGTCGGGGGCGGAGAAGATCGGCATGGGGCGATCCTGGTGTCCGCCGGCCGGGGCCGCAAGGGAGTTCTCCTGTGCGGCGCCGGACCGAGAAAATGCGGGCCGCCCTCTTGCCTGACCCGACCCGGCCTGAATTACTGATCCCGACGAGCACGACCGAATGATCGGTCGCCCGTAATGATGTGGTTGGCGAGGGAGACGTCCCCATGACGGATGCGACGGGACTGCTGGATGCCGGGGAGCGGCTCGACGCCGGTGCTCTGCGGGCGCTGCAGCTGGAGCGGCTGCGGGCCTCGCTGCGGCACGTGTACGAGCATGTGCCCTTCTACCGGGGGTCCTTCGACAAGGCCGGCGTCCACCCGGACGACTGCCGGTCACTTGCCGACCTGGCCCGTTTCCCGTTCACCACGAAGGCGGACCTGCGCGAGAACTACCCGTACGGAATGTTCGCCGTACCCCAGGACCGCATCCGCCGGATCCACGCCTCCAGCGGCACCACCGGGCGCCCAACGGTGGTCGGCTACACGGACAACGACCTGTCCCTCTGGGCCGACATGGTGGCCCGTTCGATCCGGGCGGCGGGCGGCCGGCCCGGCGACAGGGTGCATGTGGCGTACGGATACGGCCTGTTCACCGGAGGCCTCGGCGCGCACTACGGCGCCGAGCGGCTCGGCTGTACGGTCATCCCCGCGTCCGGCGGCATGACGGCCCGTCAAGTCCAGCTGATCCAGGACCTCGAACCGCAGATCATCATGGTGACGCCGTCGTACATGCTCACGCTGCTGGACGAGTTCGAGCGCCAGGGCGTCGATCCGCGCGGCACCTCGCTGCGCGTGGGCGTCTTCGGTGCCGAGCCGTGGACCGAGCAGATGCGGCGGGAGATCGAGGAGCGGTTCGCGATCGACGCGGTCGACATCTACGGGCTGTCCGAGGTGATCGGCCCGGGCGTGGCCCAGGAGTGCGTGGAGACGAAGGACGGGCTGCACATCTGGGAGGACCACTTCTATCCGGAGGTCGTCGATCCGATCACCGGCGAGGTGCTGCCGGACGGGATGGAGGGCGAGCTGGTCTTCACCTCGCTGACCAAGGAGGCGATGCCCGTCGTCCGGTACCGGACCCGGGACCTGACGCGGCTGCTGCCCGGCACGGCGCGTGTCTTCAGGCGGATGGAGAAGGTCACCGGGCGCAGCGACGACATGGTGATCCTGCGCGGGGTGAACCTCTTTCCCACGCAGATCGAGGAGATCGTGCTGCGGACACCGGGCGTGGCGCCCCACTTCCAGCTCCGTCTCACCCGCGAGGGCCGGCTGGACGCCCTCACGGTCCGCGCGGAGGCCCGGCCGGGCGCCGGCCGGGAGGTCCGGGAGGCCGCCGCGCAGACGATCGCGGCGGCGGTGAAGGACGGCATCGGCGTCTCCGTCACGGTGGAGATCGTCGAACCGGAGTCGTTGGAGCGGTCGGTGGGCAAGATCCGGCGGATCGTGGACCTGCGGTCGCGCTAGCCGGCGAACCGGTCCCGCAGTTCCCTCTTGAGGATCTTCCCGCTCGCGTTGCGCGGCAGCTCGTCCACGAACTCCACCCGCTTCGGTGCCTTGAAGTGGGCGAGCTTCTCGCGGGCGTGGGCGATGAGCTGGTCCCCGGTCACCTCGCCGCGCGGGACGACGACCGCGGTGACCGCCTCGATCCAGCGTTCGTCGGGCAAGCCGATCACGGCGACCTCGGCGACGGCGTCATGGGTGTAGAGGGCGTCCTCGACCTGGCGTGAAGCGACCAGTACGCCACCGGAGTTGATGACGTCCTTCACACGGTCGACGATCGTGTAGTAGCCGTGGGCGTCCCGGACCGCAAGGTCACCGGAGTGGAACCAGCCCTCGCGGAAGGCGGCGGCCGTCTCCTCGGGCTTGTCCCAGTAGCCCTCGCACAACTGCGGGGAGCGGTAGACGACTTCGCCGGGCGTGCCGTCGGGGACGTCCTTGCCGTCCTCGTCGACCACGCGGGCGTCGACGAAGAGGACGGGGCGGCCGCACGAGTCCATCCGGCCCTTGTGCTCGTCGGGTCCCAGGACGGTGGCCAGGGGGCCGATCTCGCTCTGGCCGAAGCAGTTGTAGAAGCCGAGCTTCGGCAGCCGCTCGCGCAGGCGCTCCAGGACCGGCACCGGCATGATCGAGGCGCCGTAGTACGCCTTGCGCAGTCCGCCGAGGTCGCGGGTGGCGAAGTCGGGGCGGTTGGACAGCCCGATCCACACTGTGGGCGGGGCGAACAGGCTGTCCACGCGGCCGGATTCGACGAGGTCGAAGAGCCGGTCGCCGTCCGGGGCGTCCAGGATGATGTTCGTGGCGCCTACCGCGAGGTACGGCAGCAGGAACACATGCATCTGCGCCGAGTGGTAGAGCGGCAGTGAGTGCACGGGGCGGTCGCCGGCGCTGAGGTCGAGGGCGGTGATGGCGCTCAGGTACTCGTGGACCAGGGCACGGTGCGTCATCATCGCGCCCTTGGGCAGGGCGGTGGTGCCGGACGTGTACAGCAGCTGCACCAGGTCCTCGGTGCGCGGCTCGGGCCCGTCGTACGCCTCAGCCGCCGCCAGGCGGGCCAGCAGTGAGTCGTCGGCGTCGCGCAGGGGCAAGGTACGGACGTCTTCGGCGAGTCGGCCGGCCAGGCCGGGATCGGTCAGGACGAGGGAGCTGCCGGACTGGCCGACGATGTAGGCGAGGTCGTCGCCCGCCAGGTTCTGGTTGACCGGGACGTGGACGAGGCCGGCGCGGGCGCAGGCGAGGAAGCCGATCAGATAGGCGTCCGAGTTGTGGCCGTAGGAGCCAACCCGGTCGCCGGGGACGAGATCCTGGGCGAGGAGTACGCTCGCCGCCCGGGAGACCGCCTGGTCGAGTTCCTCGTACGTCCAGGAGCGGTCGCGGTACTCGACCGCGACGCGCGCGGGGGTGCGCCGGGCGCTGCGCCGCAGCACCCCGTCGACCGTGCTGCCCTGTCCCTGCGTCATGACTGATGATCCTCGGCCCGTCGTCGGGTCAGGTCAAGCATGTGGCGCGGTCGGGGTGAGGAAGGGACTGTCAGGTCACACGGGACGTGCGCGGCCCTCCCAGTACGGGTCGCGCAGCCGCCGCTTGTACAGCTTGCCGTTGGGGTCGCGGGGCATCTCGGCGATGAAGTCGACGCTCCTGGGCCGCTTGTACCCGGCGAGTCGCCCGGCGCAGTGGTCGAGGATCGCGGCGGCGAGGGCCGGGCCGGGCTCCTGGCCGGGGGCCGCCTCGACGACGGCCTTGACCTCCTCGCCCCAGTCGTCGTGCGGGATGCCGAACACGGCGGCGTCGGCGACGGCGGGGTGGGCGAGCAGGGCGGACTCGATCTCGGCCGGGTAGATGTTGACCCCGCCCGAGATGATCATGTCGATCTTGCGGTCGCGGAGGAACAGATAGCCGTCCTCGTCGAGGCAGCCGAGATCGCCGACGGTGAAGAAGTCGCCGATGCGGTTCTTCTTCGTCTTGGCCTCGTCCTTGTGGTAGGCGAAGCCGCCGGTGTTCATCTTCATGTAGACGGTGCCGAGTTCACCGGGCGGCAGCCGGTTGCCGTCGTCGTCGAAGACCGCGAGTTCACTGATGGGCCAGGCCTTGCCGACGGTGCCGGGCTTCTTCAGCCAGTCCTCGGCGGTGGCGAAGGCCCCTCCGCCCTCGCTGGCCGCGTAGTACTCCTCCACCGAGTTGCCCCACCAGTCGATCATCGCCCGCTTCACGTGGTCGGGGCAGGGCGCGGCGCCGTGGATGGCGTGCCGCATGGACGAGACGTCGTACGAGCGGCGCACCGGCTCCGGCAGGGCGAGCAGCCGGTGGAACTGGGTCGGGACCATGTGGGTGTGCGTGCACGCCTGGGCGTCGATGAGCCGGAGCATCTCCTCGGGCGTCCACTTGTCCATCAGGACGAGACGGTGGCCGATGTGCAGGGACGCGCCCGCGAACTGGAGCACGGCGGTGTGGTAGAGCGGCGAGCAGACGAGATGGACGTTGTCGTCGTACGGCTTGATCCCGAAGATGCCGAGGAAGCCGCCGAGATAGGCCTCTTCGGGGGTCTTGCCGGGCAGCGGGCGGCGGATGCCGCGCGGACGCCCTGTGGTGCCCGAGGTGTAGTTCATGACCCAGCCCAGCTCCCGGTGCGCGGGCGCCGAGTCCGGTTGTCCGTCGAGGAGTTCGGTGTACGGGCGGAAGCCCTCGACCTCACCGACCGCGTACCGGTGGGTGGCCGGGAGGCCCGCCTCGTCGGCGGCGTGGCGGGCGGGTGCGGCGAACCGCTCGTGGGAGATGAGCACCTTGGCGCCGGAGTCGGCGACGATCCAGCCGATCTCGGGGCCGACGAAGTGGTGGTTGACGGGGACGAGATAGAACCCGGCCTGGCTGGCGGCCAGGTAGGCGGTGAAGAACTCGATGCCGTTGGGCAGGACGACCGCGAAGGCGTCGCCGCGTTCCAGTCCGGCGGCGCGCAGGCCGTGCACCAGACGGTTCGCGGCGGCGTGCAGGCGGCCGGCGGTCCACTGCTCGCCGTCCGGTGCGACGAGCGCGGTGCGGTCCGGTTCGGCGGTGGCCTGGACCCAGAATCCGGCGGGGGGCGTACTCGTCACTTGCCGCTCCTTCCGGCGATACGGATCATGCGGTCGATGGCGTTGTCGAAGCCACGGGTGAGGTCGTCGAAGACGGCCTGGACACTGCGTTCGCCGTTCATCCGACCGACGATCTGGCCGACGGGGGTGCCGAGCAGCGGCTCGACCTCGTACTTCTGGATGCGGGTGAGGGCCTCCGCCACGAGGAGTCCCTGCAGGGGCATGGGGAGCGTGCCGGGTCCGGCCTGGTCGTCCCAGGCGTCGGTCCATTCTGTACGGAGCTGACGGGCCGGTTTCCCGGTCAGGGCGCGGGAGCGGACCGTGTCGCCGGAGCCGGCGGCGAGCAGTTTCCGCGTCACCGCGGGCGAGGAGACATCGGCCTCGGTGCAGGTCAGCCACAGGGAGCCGAGCCACGCCCCCTGGGCGCCGAGGGCGAGGGCGGCCGCCACCTGCTGTCCGCTGCCGATGCCGCCGGCGGCCAGCACGGGCAGCGGGTCCACGGCGTCGACGACCTCCGGGGTGAGCACCATGGAGGCGATCTCGCCGGTGTGGCCACCGGCCTCGTAACCCTGGGCGACCACGATGTCGATGCCGCCCTCCTTGTGCTTGACGGCGTGCCGGGCACTGCCCGCGAGCGCGGCGACCAGCACGTCCTGCTCGTGGGCGCGGGCCACCACGTCGGCGGGCGGGGAGCCGAGGGCGTTGGCGAGCAGCCGGATCGGATAGTCGAAGGCGACGTCGAGCTGGCCCCGGGCGACCTGTTCCATCCAGCCGGTGATGCGCCAGCCGGACACCTCGCCCTCGGCCAGTTCGGGCACGCCGTACTTGGCGAGGGTGTCCTTGACGAACTGCCGGTGCCCCTCGGGGATCATCGCCTCGACGTCGGCCTCCGAGACGCCCTCCACCTTCTTCGCGGGCATCACGACATCCAGGCCGTAAGGCTTCCCCTCGACATGCGCCTCGATCCAGTCCAGGTCGCGTTTGAGGTCGTCGGGGGCGGTGTAGCGGACCGCGCCGAGCACTCCGAAGCCGCCGGCCCGGCTGATGGCCGCGGCGACGGCGGGGAACGGCGTGAAGCCGAAAATGGCGTGCTCGACTCCCAGTTTCTTGCTCAGCTCCGTCTGCATGGGCGCAGAATGCCGCAGTCCTCCGGCCGACGGAAGGCCTTTTCTGATGCTCCGTCAGATTTCTCGCCACAACGGCGGCCCCGCACGCCTCGTTGACACACCGCACACCTGACACGAAAGTTTCACCGCGCACGGTGATTCCCGAAAAATACTTTCAGGCAGCGGGAGGTTCGCCCATGACGGACGACGCAGCGGAACGGCGGGGCGCCATGTCCCGACGCCAACTGGCCCGAAGAGCCCTCGCCTTGGGCGGCGCCCTGGCCGTCGCACCCTTTCCGGCCGGCCCGGCGGCCGTGGCCGCGTCACGCTCCGCGCACACCACCCTCCGCCACGGCTCTCCGGAACGCGCCGGCCTCGTCCCCACCCATCTGCGTCAACTGGTCGCCGACGCGGAGGCGTTCCTCGCCCCCTCCCCCAAGCATCCCTGGTACGCGGGCGCCGTGCTGCTCGCCGGCCGCGGCGACACCGTGGCGCTGCACCGGCCCATCGGGATGGCGGTGCGCTATCAGGCGTACGACGAGAAGAGCGACAACGGCGTCGAGTTCCCGGCCACCCAGCAGATCCCCATGGCCGAGGACACGATCTTCGACCTGGCCTCGGTGACGAAGCTGTTCACCTCGCTGCTGGCCGTGCAGCAGATGGAGCGGGGCGCTCTGGAGCTGGAGCGGCCGGTCGCCTCGTACGTGCCGGAGTTCGACGCGGCAGGCAAGCAGGACATCACGGTCCGTCAGCTTCTCACCCACACCTCGGGCTTCCGTGACTGGATCCCGCTCTACAAGGCGCCGACTCACGAGGCGAAGCTCCAACTCGTCTACGACGAGGCGCCGATTCACCCGCCCGGCACCACCTACCTCTACTCCGACCTGAACCTGATCTCACTCCAGCTGGTCCTGGAACGGATCACCGGCCGCACGCTGGACACCCTCCTCCACAACGAGATCACCGCCCCCCTCGGCCTCCACCGCACCCGCTACAACCCGCCGGCCGCCTGGAAAACGGGGATCGCGGCCACGGAGGACGAGCGCCCGCCGTGGTCGGGCCTGAACCGGGGGCTCGTGTGGGGTGAGGTGCACGACGAGAACGCCTACAGCCTCGGCGGGGTCGCCGGGCACGCCGGGGTGTTCTCCTGCGCCTGGGACCTGGCCGTGCTCGCCCGGACGCTCCTCAACGGCGGTTCCTACGGCCGCGCCCGTATCCTGCGGCCCAAGTCCGTGGAGCTGATGTTCACCGACTTCAACACCGCCTTCCCCGGGGACGAGCACGGCCTCGGCTTCGAGCTCTACCAGCACTGGTACATGGGCGCCATGGCCACCCCTCGCACCGCCGGACACACCGGCTTCACCGGCACCTCGCTGGTCCTGGACCCGACGACCGACTCCTTCCTCGTCGTGCTCGGCAACTCGGTTCATCCGGTGCGCAGTTGGCGCTCCGGCTCCGCTCCTCGGGTCGCCGCGGGGAACCACCTGGCACGCGCCGTCGCGGTGCGCCCGGCACACGGCCGTACGGCATGGTTCTCCGGCATGGCGAGTGCCACGACCGCCACGCTCGCGCTGCCCGCACTGGACACGATGGACGGTGGAGCGCGGCTGGACTCGGCCCTGTGGTGGGACATCGAACCCGGAGCCGACGTCCTCGTTCTGGAGGCCACGACGGACGGCGGAACGAGCTGGCAGCCGCTCCCGTTCACGACCACCGATCACGGCGAGGAACCGCGGGAGCACCCGTCGGGCTCGGTCACCGGCTGGTCGGGACGCGTCTGGCACCAGGTGGCGGCCGGCCTCCCGGCACACGCCCGGCTGGCCCTGCGCTGGCGGTACACGACCGACAAGCTGTACGTGGGCCGCGGCGCGTACGTCGACGGCCTCCGCGTCGAGGCGGCACACGGTGTCCTCTTCGACGAGTCACGCACGGCGGACGCGGCGCGGATCGTGGCGACGGGATGGGCCCGGTCAGCCGACTAGCCCTGTCGTTCGGATAGGGCCGGGATGATCCGAACGCCAGGTCCCAGGCGCGCTCCGCTGCGATCCGACACCGTCCCGCTACCGTGAGTAGCGATCAGTGTACGGAGGATGGGAGACGTGGGATGGCCAGAAGGCTGACGACCCTGCTCGCGGCGGGCGTGGCGGTGATGTGCGCGACCGGCCTGACGGCCGCGCCCTCGGACTCGGACCTGGAGGTGGTCCGGCTCGACCCCACCAGCGCGCAGCCCGGTGGCAGCACCGTGGTGCACGCTTTCGTGGCCAACGGCGGGCCGGAGCAGACCGCCTCGCCGTTCACGGTGGTCGTGAGGCTGCCGTCCGGCTTCACCGCGCAGGGGCCCTACTTCCCCGAGGACTGCCGCGCCGAGGCCCGTGGCCGCGTGGTGCGGTGCACCTTCGGGGCCGGGCTGGCGCCGTTGCGGACCGCCACCGCGCTGGTTCCGGTCCGGGTGGACGCGGATGTGCCCTCCGGCACGAAGGCCGAAGGGCACGTCCAGGTGGTCAGCGTCGACGACCGCGATCCGCGCAACAACCGAACACCGTTCACCCTGTCCGTCGACTGCTGACCGGTCGGCTGCTGGTCAGCGGTACACCTTCACGTAGTCGGCCTGCATGGTGATCGGCGTCGAGCCGGTGGGCGCGGGGTGGTACTGGCCGGCGCTGACCGACAGGTTGAGGATCGGGTACGCCGAGAAGCCGCTGCCCACGCCGTGGCCGTCGGAGTAGACCTTCTTGCCGTTGACGTACCAGTCCACGGAGTCGGCTCCGTAGCGCGTGCCTATGGTGACCCACTGGCCGGGCGCTATCGCGCCGGAGTCGGTGTAGTAGTCGGAGCCGGAGGTGACGTGGTTGGTCAGCTCCAGCAGGTCCGGGTTGTCCGGGTGGTACTCAAAGGAGTCGATCTCGCCGTTGCCGTCCTTCCAGGTCCACAGGGCCGGCCAGGCACCGGAGCCGGAAGGGAGCTTGACCCGGGTCTCGGCGTAGTCGCCGGTCTTCACCTGGAAGCCCTCACTGGAGCCCTCGGTGGTGAGCAGCCCGGTCGTCCACGCCTTCTTGCCGCTCTCCAGGGTGTGCGAGGAGGGCTTGGCTGTGAAGGTCGCGATGCCGCCCGAGGTGGTGACGGCGCCCGGGTCCAGCCAGTCGAGCTTGTTGTCGTCCGGGTTGTGGTCGCCGTAGGCGTAGGACGTGGACTTGCCGCCGACCCACTTCGAGTTCCAGGCGATACCGCCGGAGAAGTCGTCCGACCAGACCACCGACCGGCCGGCCGTCGGCGAGTCACCACTGTCGGTCGACGGCGAAGGCGTCGACGACGGCGGGGTCGTCGTGGAGGGCGCCTTGCTCACCGTCAGCTTGTGGGACGGCAGGTCGTGCCAGGCCCCGCCTGATTCCTGCCAGAAGCCGAAGATCGTGTACGTGCCGGCCGGCAGCGTGCGCGGGGCGCTGGTGAAGTGCGCGCCGCTCGGGCAGATCCGGACGTTCGAGGCGTTGCCCGGGAAGTCCAGGTTGTTGCCGGACGCGTCACGGACGCCGACACCGAGGGTCTTGGCCGTGAAGCAGCTGGACGAGTGCACGGTCAGCTTGGCCGAGCCTGCGACGCCCGCGGTCATGGTGGTCGGGGTGAGCTTGTCCTGGGTGACGGATGTGGCGGCGAAGGCCTGAGTGGCGAGCGGCAGGACCAGCAGTGCGGCGGCTGTGCCGACGACGCCCAGGCGGGCAGGGGAGAGGGCATGGCGCATGGTGGGGGCTTCCTCAACGGCGGCTGCGAGGGAGCTTCTTGTGCGGAGCACGACCCCGTCCCGCAGGACTCGGCGTTCCGGCGGCTGAGGCCCACCGGGACGGACACCCGAAGGCTAGGCAGATGGGCCGTTCGTGTACAACGAGATCTCACTCACACTGAGTGATCAAACTGGAGTCACTTGTTCCGCCCGTGCCGCGGGCCGGTGTGGGCCTGGGCCAGTGGGCTCGCCCCGTGAACACGGGCTGGTAGAAGCCGCTGGTGTCCGGCATGTGCCAGGTCGGGTCGGTGAATCCGGCGGCGCTCGCGGCATCCGTCACCTCGCGCCGGAGCAGTGCCCAGGAGGTGGCGCGGCGGACGCGAACCTCCCACCCCTCTCCGTCGGGCACGAGCTGGAAGTACTCCTGGTCGTAGCGTTCGCCGTCGTCGTGCCAGTGCCACAGCTGGAAGGTGACCGACCGGCCGTCGGAGCCGTGCGACACCTGTGGAGGGGACGCCGCGGGGCGGGTCCGGCGGATCTCGTCGTAGTCCCGGAGCGTGAGCAGGAGCAGCCCGCCGTCTCTCAGTACCCGCCGCATGCCGCGCAGAGCCGCCGCCACGTCCTGCGCGGACAGCAGGTGCGCGAGCCCGTGTGCAGGACGCGGCCATGTCAGTCGCCGGTCGCTTCCAGCACCGCCATCGCCGCGTTGTGTCCCGGAACGCCGCTCACGCCGCCGCCCCGTACCGCGCCCGCCCCGCACAGCAGCAGGTTCGCGTGCCGGGTCTCCACGCCCCAACGGCCGGTGCCGTCCTGGGCGTACGGCCAGGCCAGCTCGCGATGGAAGATGTTGCCGCCGGGCAGGCGCAGGTCGCGCTCCAGGTCGAGCGGGGTCCTGGCCTCGATGCACGGGCGGCCGTCCGCGTCGGTCGCCAGGCAGTCCACGAGTGGCTCGGCGAGATGGGCGTCGAGTTGGGCCAGGGTCGACTTCAGGAGTTCTTCGCGCACGGAGTCGTTGTCCCGCGCGAAGAGCCGGGCGGGTGTGTGCAGGCCGAAGAGGGTGAGGGTCTGGTAGCCCTTGTCGACGAGGTCGGAGCCGAGGATCGACGGGTCGGTGAGGGAGTGACAGTAGATCTCGGAGGGCGGCGCCGCGGGGAGTTCGCCGGAGGCGGCCTGGGCGTGGGCGGCGGCGAGCTGCCGGTAGCCCTCGGCGATGTGGAAGGTGCCGGCGAACGCCTCGCGCGGGTCGACGGAGCGGTCGCGCAGCTTCGGCAGCCGCTTGAGCAGCATGTTCACCTTGAGCTGTGCGCCCTCTGCGGGGGCGGGGAGCGCGTCGCCGGTCAGCTCGGCCAGGGCCTGCGGGGAGGCGTTGACGAGGACGTGCCGGGCCGCGGCGACGCTCTCGCCGTCGGGGGTCCGGTAGGTGATCTCGGCGGTTCGGCCGTCCGTGTCGATACGCACCGCCTCGTGCCCGGTGGCGAGGACTGCGCCCGCGCGCCGGGCGGCGGTGGCCAGGGCGTCGGTCAGGGCGCCCATGCCGCCGACGGGGACGTCCCAGGCGCCGGTGCCGCCGCCGATCACGTGGTAGAGGAAGCAGCGGTTCTGCCGCAATGAGGGGTCGTGGGCATCGGCGAAGGTGCCGATGAGGGCGTCGGTCAGGACGACGCCCCGCACGAGGTCGTCGGCGAAACGGTCCTCGACCGCGACGCCGATCGGGTCCTCGAACAGAACCCGCCAGGCCTCCTCGTCGTCGACGCGGCGGCGGAGTTCGTCGCGGGTGGGCAGCGGTTCGGTGAGGGTCGGGAAGACGCGCTCGGCAACGCGGCCGGTCATGCCGTAGAAACGCTGCCAGGCCCCGTACTCGCGGTCGGAGCCGGTGAGCCGGGCGAAGGCCTCCCGGGTGCGCCGCTCGCCCCCGCCGACCAGAAGGCCGGTCGGCCGGCCGTCCCGCTCCACGGGGGTGTACGAAGAGATGGTGCGGGCCCGGATCCGGAAGTCGAGCCCGAGGTCCCGCACGACCTTCTTCGGCAGCAGGCTGACGAGGTAGGAGTAACGCGACAGCCGCGCGTCCACGCCGGCGAACGGCCGAGTGGAGACCGCGGCGCCCCCCGTGTGGTCCAGCCGCTCCAGAACCAGCACGGACCGCCCGGCCCGGGCCAGGTAGGCGGCGGCGACCAGCCCGTTGTGGCCCCCGCCGACGATCACGGCGTCGTATGTCCGGTGTCCCTCGTGTGCAGCCATGCCTCTTGGTAGCACGCGATGATCGTCAGCGGCCAGGGGTGTACGACGCCCCGGGGGCCCACGACGACGTCGTCAGCCCCCGCCCGACGCCCGCTGCTGCCGCAGCACCGCCACCCTGCGATACAGCTCGACCGCCTCGGCACCACGGCCGAGCTGTTCCAGGCAGTGGGCCTCGTCGTTGCGGCTGGCGAGGGTGTCGGGGTGGTCGGGGCCCAGGACATGCTCGCGGGCGACGGAGACGCGGCGGTACTCGGTGAGGGCGTCGGGCCAGCGGCCGAGCCAGCCGAGGCCGACGGCGACCTCGCGGCGGCTGACCAGGGTGTCCGGATGGTCGGGGCCAAGGACGCGGTCCCGGATCGCGCAGACGTCACGGGATTCGGCGAGGGCCTCCTCCCAGCGGCCCAGGCGACCGAGGTTGACGCCGAGGCCGTGACGGGCGCGCAGGGTCTCGGGGTGGGTGGGACCCTGGACACGGGTGCGGTCGGCGATCAGGTCGCGGTAGAGGGTGAGCGCCTCCGTGCTGCGGCCGAGACGGCCGAGGCTGATACCGACCTCGTAGCGGGCCGCGAGGGTGTCGGCGTGGTCGGGGCCGAGTGCCCGGGCGCGGGCCTCGGCGACCTCGTGGTAGGTCTGCAGGGCCTCCGGCCAGCGGCCCAACTGCCCCAGCGCGTAAGCGACTTCGTAGCGGGTGACCAGGGTGTCGGGATGGTCCGCGCCCAGCACGCGGGCGCGGGCCGCGGCGACGTCGCAGGCCATGCGGTACGAGTCCGCGAGACGGCCGAGCCTGCTGAGGTTGAAGGCGAGGTTGTGGCGGCAGCGCAGGGTGTCGGGGTGGTCGGGGCCCATGCCGCGCTCGCGGGCGGCGAGGACGGACATGTACACCTGGTGCGCATCGAAGTGGCGCCCCAACTGGCCCAGCACGTAGGCCATTTCCTGCCGGGCGGCAAGCGTGTCGGGGTGGTCGGCGCCCAGCGCCCTGGTTCTGGCGGCGGCCACCTGCTTGTACTCCTGCAGCGCGTCGGCGGCGCGCCCGGTGCGGCTGAGGGTGAAGGCGATCTCGTAGCGGCTGGCGAGGGTGTCGGGATGGTCGGGGCCCAGCAGGCGGGTACGCTCGGCGGCCACCGCGCGGTGCACCTCGCCCGCCTCCGCCCAGCGGCCCAGCCGCCCCAGGCTGAGCCCGGCATTGTGCCGCCCGGACAGCGTGGCCGTCTTCTCCGGCGAGGGCGCGGACGGCTGGTCCGACGGGGGCTCCTGCGCCCGGCCGGCCGCGGATCGCGGGATCCACTCGCCGGTGAGGCCGGCCCCGGCGTCCGGTGGTGTGGTGCCGAGGCCTGCGCCGGTGGCCTTGTGGCCGGTGGTCATGCCGCGGGTCCAGGAGGGCAGACGGACCTCGCGCGAGGGCGCCGGCTCGGGTGGCCGGATCGTCGGCTGCGGGGTCACGACGGTCGGCACGTACGCCGGTGTCGTACGCCCCATGCTGATGCGGCGGCTCAACTCACGTGCGTCGTGCGGACGTTGCTCGGGGAGCTTGGCCAGCAAGTCCAGGATGATCTTCTCCAGGTACTCGGGCAGTTCGGCCCGCCGGCTGCGTGGCGGCCGGGGCGGGGTGTCGCGGTGGCCGACGAGGATCGCCCAGGCGTCGTCGAGGTCGAACGGCGGTGCCCCCGTGGCGATCTCGTACAGCACGCATCCCAGCGAGTACAGGTCGCTGCGCTGGTCGACCTCGGATCCGCCGATCTGCTCCGGCGACATGTAGTGCGGGGTGCCCATGGCGATGCCCGTGCCGGTCAGCCGCGAGGTGAAGCCGATGTCGGCGCCGAGGCGGGCGATGCCGAAGTCGCAGATCTTCACCGTGCCGTCGGTGAGCCGCATGATGTTGGCGGGTTTCAGGTCGCGGTGCACGATGCTCTGCTGGTGGGTGTAGGCGAGGGCGGCGGAGACCTGGTCGGCGATCTCCACGACGTCGCCCACCGGCAGCGGGTGCTGCTTGTTGTCCTCCAGGAGCTGGGAGAGGTTGCGGCCCTCCAAGAGCTCCATGACCAGGTAGAGGATGCCGTCGGACTCGCCGAAGTCGTGGACGACGGTGATCCCGCGGTGCTGGAGGGCGGCGGCCACCCTGGCCTCACGGCGAAAGCGTTCCCTGAGAACCCGGGTGAAGGACTGGTCGTGGTGCGGGCCCAGGGGCTTGAGGCACTTCACGGCGACATGACGGCCCAGCGACTCGTCGCGCGCACGCCACACCTCGCCCATACCGCCCCGTCCGATCAGGTCGAGCAGCCGGTACCGGCCCTGGATCAGCCTGCTGTCCCCCATCTGCTGCGATCGCCCCCGTAACTGTTCGCCCCGGCCACCCCTGGCCCGTCCAGTATGGCGACCTATCGTCCGAGTTTGTACGGTGCCGGGCGGGAGCCGGGGCCCAGCCGTGACATGGCGCGCAGGATGTGCTTGGGCGGGAGTTGCCATCGCACACGTGCGGGAACACAGCGCAGCAGGGTGCCCGTGGCACGCAACTGCCGGGTGACGGTACCGGGATGCGGAGCAGGCCGGCCGTACAGCTCGTGGGCGTACGGCGGCAGGGCGGCGTACGCCAGGTGTGCCACATGCCGCCACAGCACCTCCCGAGCCGGGACGAGGAGGGGGTGCGTCGGGGGGCGGAGCAGGAAGTCATCCACTTCGCGCGCCTCGGCTCCGGCGGCGAGTCCGGGCCGCGCCTTCTCGAAGTAGGCCTCCATCTCCGACTGGTTCGCGGGTACGGCGTCGGGGTCGAGGCCCACCAGGCGTGCGCTGACGCGGTGTTCGCCGATGTAACGGTCCACCTGCGCGTCGGTGAGGGGGAATCCGGAGCGGCGGGCGACCTGCACATAGGAGTCGATCTCGGCGCAGTGCACCCACAGCAGCAGGCCGGGTTCGTCGACGCCGTACCGCTCCCCCGTGTCCGGGTCGGTCGCGGACAGCATGCTGTGGATCTTCCGCACGCGGGCGCCCGCCCGTTCGGCGGCCTGAGTCGTCCCGTACGTCGTGGTGCCGACGAAGTTCGCGGTCCGCATGAGACGGCCCCAGGCATCGCGCCGGAAGTCGGAGTTCTGCATGACTCCGCGCACCGCGCGCGGATGCAGGGCCTGGAGGTAGAGCGCACGTACGCCGGCGACCCACATCATGGGGTCGCCGTGTATCTGCCAGGTCACCGAGACCGGTCCGAACAGCCCGGGGTCACCTGCCTTGAAGCCCGTCACCCCTTCAGATGTGACCACAGACGTTAGGTGTCTCTGGAACAGCACGTCGACCTGGGCTTTTGCCAACCAGCTTCAGTAGTACGGGGAGCGGTCTGCCGAGGATTCTTGGCACATTGGTACAGATTCATAGATCCTCCTGCCCTGCACCGCAAGAAGGTCCCCTCCCCCTGCGGCTGCCTGCATAGGCACATCCTCGATCACAAGCGTCACCCCTGATCCTCCCCAGAGCGCCGCTGGTTCATTCCCTCGAAGGCGGGTCCGCGGTCAGGGCGGCGTCGTTCATTGAGTCTGTCCGGTTTGACCATGTGATGCCGAGGGTGGCGAGGGGTCGGGTGGCGTTGCGTGTGTGGTGGCTGAGGTCGGCGGCGATGCCTACTGGGTCCAGTCCCTTGCGTGCCTGCTCGTCCAGGAGCCCTACGGTGATAGCACGGGCATTTCACCGAGACAGCACACCAGCCCTGCTGATCAGCTCCGGCGCGGGTGGCGGCCTCGGCCTGGTAGGTCGTGGCGCCCGTGGTGTCGACGCCGCTCGTGACGGTGGCGTCAGCTGGTCACGCGGAAGGTGGCGTCGCCGCGCCCCAGCGTCGTGGTGATCGGGTCGAGGCGGAGTTGGTGGGCGTAGTGGCGGATGTAGTGGCCGGGGTGGCTGTAGGACTCGAACGACGACCAGGTGGAGTCGGCGAGTCCGGCGACCTTGCGGAAGGTGGCGTCGGCGGCGAACTGGCTTGAGGATCATCCCCACGCCATGCCGATTTCTCGACTTCGGCGCCGACCACACCTGGTTCGTGATGCTCTGGGTCCAAGCAACCGCCGCCCAACGCCAAGAACTGCTGCGGGAACCGGGCGAGCTGCGCGCCCTGGTCGACGCTCTGGTATCGGTGCCGGCCGCCGCGCACAAGGACGGCTGGCTGCACCGCGACATCAAACCGTCGAACATCCTGCACTTCGACAGCCGCTGGACTCTTGCCGACTGGGCATCGTCCCGGCCGCGCGGCCAGACCACCAAGGTGGGCCGCACCGGCCGCTTCATCGGCACCGAGGGCTTCGCCGCCCCCGAACTGCCGTGTCGACGACTTATGAACCGCACGGTGCCGAGGAATCCCCGCTCGGCACATAGCACGTGCGCCGTGGCCAACGTGGCATGGCCGCACAGTCTGGCTCGACATCCGGCCGAGCCGATCCCCGCCTTCGACCTCCCCTGCCGCCACAACTCGTGGGCGGCAGCTTGTTGTTCATGGAGCCGGGTCACGATCTTCACCCCTGTCGGCAGCTGGACTACCCGCGGTTCGTCGGGGGTGTCTGCTGGTTCCGAAGGCGGTTCGACCAGACGGGGCGATGACCGTTCACTGTCTTCTCGATCGCCCGTCCGAGATTGGCCCACAGGTGGTAGCGGCAGCCGCTGCAAAGAATCTCGCAGCCTCGCCAGAGTGATTGACGAGCAGGGTGGGGTGATCTACTTTCTGATCGACTTTCCGAACCTAGTTCGAAATTTCGGCCATCTCGCTTGTCTGGCTGCGCCTTTCACGTCCCCGCTCCCCCACTCCCCCTCACTCACAGGTCACGCGGCCGCTCGCTCCGCTCCCAAAGCCGCACTCGCGCCCGCACCCGCTTGGAGATCACGATGAGCGCAAGACCCCAGCCGTCCCGCCGCCTCTTCCTCGGCATGGCCGCCACCACGCCTCTCGCCCTGTCCGGCGTGATGACCCTCGGCGCCGGCACCGCCCACGCGGCCGACTCGGCGTACGTCATGTGCTACTTCACCGAGTCGACGAGCCTCGGCGCGGGCACCGACTACGGCCTCCACCTGGCCGTCAGCACCGACTCGCTGAACTGGACGCCGCTGAACCAGAACAACCCCGTGGTCACCCCCACCGCGGGCGCCCTCGGCCTGCGCGACCCGTTCCTCATCCGCAAACAGGACGGCACGTTCGTCGTCCTCGCCACCGACCTCAAGGGCACGGACTGGGGGTACAACAGCCAGTACATCCACGTCTGGGACTCGGCCGACCTGCGCACCTTCACCGGCTACCGCCGCCTCAAACTCCACGACATGGCCACGCACAGCTGGGCACCCGAGGCGTTCTGGGACGCGGGCCGGGGCCAGTACGCGGTGATCTACTCGGCGGTCAACTCCAGCGGCCACAACGTCATCATGGTCAACTACACCAGCGACTTCGTCACGGCGTCGGCCCCGCAGGTCTTCTTCGACCCCGGGTACGACGTGATCGACGGGGACATGGCGGTCGGCGTCAACGGCTACAACTACCTGTTCTTCAAGAAGAACGAGACACTGGTGTCCGCGCGCTCCACCACCCTCAACCCGGGCAGCTTCACCGAGTACAGCGCGGGCGTGTCGCACGGCGGCACCGAGGCGCCGACGGTGGTCAAGTCGCTGACGTCGGGCAACTGGTACCTCTGGGGCGACTCGTACACGCCGAACGGCGTCTTCTATGCCTGGCAGACCAGCGACCTGGCCTCCGGCACGTGGACCGCGCTCGACCAGAAGACGTACACCCAGCCGGTCAACTCGAAGCACTGCGGCATCACGACGATCACGACAACCGAGTACGACAACCTGCTCACCAAGTGGGGCGCCCCGGCCTGGAACCGTCTCAAGTCGTACAACTTCCCGGCCCGTTACGTCCGCCACGCCGACTACGTCGGGCGCATAGACGAGTACCCCTTCGACCTGTACACCGACTCGGAATGGAAACTCGTCCCGGGCCTGGCCGACAGCACCGGCATCTCCTTCCAGTCGGTCAACTACCCGACCCGCTATCTCCGGCACTACAACTACGCCCTCCAACTCGACGTCAACGACGGCACATCGACGTTCGCGGGCGACGCGACGTTCTATCGGACGGCGGGGCTGGCGGACAGTTCGTGGTCGTCCTTCCGGTCGTACAACAATCCGACGCGCTATATACGGCACTTCGACTACGTCCTGCGCATCGACCCGATCTCCACGACTACCGAGCAGCAGGACGCTACGTTCCGGGTGGGGTACTGAGTCGGGGCTGTCCTGAACTGACGTGGCCGTAGAGGAACTTCGGGGTCAGGTCTCTGTGCCGGCCGCCGACATCCACCCCGGCGCCTCCCGTCCGGGAACCTTCTCCCACAGCACCGACGGAACCAACTTCACCCGCCCGGGGCCGCGTTCACCATGGGCACCACCTGGCAGTTTCTTCACGGGCTACCGCTTCGCCCTTCCAGCTGCGCCACGCAGACACTCGGCGGCGCCATCCGCATCGCACGGTTCGCACTGACCACACCCCGAGCACAGCAACGTCCCTCCCCCACATCTGACCAGCTGCTCAGTCACCGGCCTGCAGCACCAGAAAGGACCACTCCATGGCCAGTACCGCCGTCCACAGGCCAACGGCTCACCCGACCGCAGTGAGATCACCCGCCACCGGTACGAGACTCGCCCGGGCAACCTGGGTGCTGATCCTCATGTTGGCGTTCGCCGTCCTTCCCGCCGCGATGCATCCCACGGCGGCCAGGGCCGACAACCCGATCGTGCAGAACGTCTACACCGCCGACCCGGCCCCGCTGGTCTACAACGGACGGGTCTACCTCTACACCGGGCACGACGAGGACGGCTCCAACTCCTCCTTCGTGATGAAGGATTGGCGGGTGTGGTCCTCCGCCGACATGGTCAACTGGACCGACCACGGCTCGCCGCTCAGCCTGGCCACCTTCAGCTGGGCGTCCACCGACGCGTGGGCGGGCCAGGCCGTCGAACGGGGCGGCAAGTTCTACTGGTATGTGCCGGTGACGGCCCGGGCGACCGGCCGGATGGCCATCGGCGTGGCGGTGTCGGACAGCCCCACTGGACCCTTCCGGGACGCCCTCGGCCACCCGCTGATCGAGAACAGTGAGATCGACCCGACCGTCTTCATCGACGACGACGGCCAGGCGTACCTGTACTGGGGAAATCCGAACCTGTGGTACGTCAAGCTGAACGCGGACATGACCTCCTACGCAGGCAGCCCCGTCCAAATTCCGCTCACCACCGCGGGCTTCGGAACCCGCACCGACAACCCTGACCGTCCCACGCTGTACGAAGAAGCACCCTGGGTCTACAAGCGGAACGGCCTGTACTACATGGTGTACGCGGCCAAGTGCTGCTCGGAGTTCATCGCCTACTCCACGGCACCCAGCCCGACCGGGCCGTGGACCTACCGTGGAACAGTCATGCCCGCCCAGGGCAACAGCTTCACCAACCACCCGGGCATCGTGGACTTTCAGGGCAACTCGTATTTCTTCTATCACAACGGCGCCCTCCCGGGCGGCGGCAACTTCACCCGCTCGGTCGCAGTGGAGAAGTTCTCCTACAACGCTGACGGAACGATCCCGACGATCAACATGACGACCACCGGTGCTCCCCAGGTCGGTGCACTTGACCCGTACGTACGCCAGGAGGCCGAGACGATCGCCTGGGGTTCCGGGATCGAGACCGAATGGACCAGTGACGGCGGAATGGACGTCGGCTGGATCGAAGACGGCGACTACATCAAGGTCAAGGGAGTGGCCTTCGGGGCGGGTGCGTCCTCCTACACTGCGCGCGTGGCCTCCGCCGCCAGCGGCGGCACCGTCGAGCTGCGCCTGGGCAGTCCGAGCGGGACGGTCGTGGGCCGGTGCACTGTGCCGAACACCGGCGGCTGGCAGGCCTGGACCACGGTGACCTGCCCGGTGAGCGGCGCGACCGGAACCCAGGACCTCTACCTGCGGTTCGCCGGCGGCAGCGGCTACCTGTTCAACATGAACTGGTGGCAGTTCACCCGCGCCGCGTAACCGCACCGCGTTGACCTGCTCCTCGGGCTGAAGCCCCAGGATTCCGGCCTTCCCGTCCGTTGCTGTGCCGCTACGCGCCGGTCTTCGGACGGGAATCCGTGGTTTCCCGCTTCGTCGCGCCGCGCCGGGACGAGTCCTGGCCGGACCTGCGCTCCACGGGCTGTAACCGCCAGTCGTGCGGCCGTTTTCACGTCCCCCCGCCGACGATCACGGAGGGTGAGCGGACCGCTGACCGATGACGAACGCGCCGCGGTCGACGACGGCCAAGCCGCCGTCGAAGCGCGCCTGGCCCGGCTCACCGTGATCGGCCCTGGCAACGGCGAACCCATGCAGCCGCGCCTAACCGGACGACGTGCACCTGGCCACGCCCGAACACCCCTGCCTCGCCGCCGGGTACGAGGAACTCCTGCCGGCGCACTCAACGCCGAAGTTCGTCAAGGCCGCCTATTCCGCTTGCCTCAACGTCCAAGTCTCTTTGCGGCGCGACTCTGCAGGTCTGTGACCAGAATCTGCCGCTTGGCACCTCTGCGGCCTCCAACATCGCCGAGGGGACTCACGCACACCACTTCAGCACGATAGACAGCCCGCCGAAAGCAACAGGTCAGAGTGGGTGGGCACAAACGGAGAGGCTTGGTGCCGATCAGACCGAGCGGCCATCGCCAGTGCCAACTATCCCTCTTTTGTGCCAACTATAAATCCTCGTCACAGCGGGCTAACGCCGTACCCGCGGCATCCCCAGACCGATCCACGAGATGATCTCCCGCTGGATCTCGTTGTTGCCGCCGCCGAAGGTGAAGATCACGGCGGAGCGGTAGCCGCGCTCCAGTTCACCGTGGAGCAGCGCGCCGGCCGAGCCCTCCTTCAGCACGCCCGCGGCGCCGACGATCTCCATCAGCCAGGCGTAGGCGTCCCGGCGGGCCTCGGAGCCGTAGACCTTGACGGCGGAGGCGTCCTGCGGGGTCAGGGTGCCGTTGTGCACGGCGTTCACCATCTGCCAGTTGAGGAGCTTCATCGCGTCGAGCCTGGTGTGCGTCTGGGCGAGGCGTCGGCGCACCCAGGGCAGGTCGACGACGCGGCTGCCGTCGGCGAGCTTGGTCTCGACGGCCCAGCGCTGCACGTCCTGGAGGGCGCGGATCGCCATGGTGCCGTGGGCGGCGAGGGTGACGCGTTCGTGGTTGAGCTGGTTGGTGATCAGCCGCCAGCCCTGGTTCTCGGCGCCGACGCGGCGGGAGACGGGGACGCGGACGTTCTCGTAGTAGCTGGCCGTGGTGTCGTGCGAGGCGAGAGTGTTGATGAGCGTCCAGGAGTAGCCGGGATCGGTCGTCGGGACGAGCAGCATGGTGATGCCCTTGTGGGGCGGGGCGTCCGGGTCGGTGCGCGTGGCGAGCCACACCCAGTCCGCGGTGTCGCCGTTGGTCGTCCAGATCTTCTGCCCGTTGACGACGTACTGGTCGCCGTCGCGCACCGCGCGCGTCTTCAGCGAGGCCAGGTCGGTGCCCGCGTCAGGCTCGCTGTAGCCGATCGCGAAGTCGATCTCGCCGGAAAGGACCTTGGGCAGGAAGTACGCCTTCTGCTCGTCCGTACCGAACTGCATGATCGTCGGTCCGACCGTGTTCAGCGCCATCAGGGGCAGCGGTACGCCTGCCTGGGCGGCCTCGTCGAAGAAGATGAACTGCTCCATCGCCGTCAGTCCGCGCCCGCCGTACTCCTTGGGCCAGCCCACGCCGAGCCATCCGTCCGTGCCCAGGCGCCGGATCGTCTCGCGGTAGAAGCGTTTCTGCGTGGCCGGGTCGCCGTGCCTGGCGTACGCGTTGTCGGGCACCAACTCAGCGAAGTAGGCGCGCAGTTCACTGCGCAGTCGCAGCTGTTCGGGCGTGTATTCGAGGTGCACGGCGCCTCCAGGCTTCGCAGGCCGGTCCTGACGGCGCACACCGTAGAACGTGTTCCAGAAATTGGGAATGCCGAGACGTACGGAAAGGGGCCCGCGGTCACCGTCCGGGGCCCCTTCGTCTCGAACCGGTCGGTGCGCGACGGAAGTTGCCCGCTGGGCCCGGCCGCTCCCGCCTCCCTCGGGGCGAGGCCCCGGTCCGCGAGTACCCCCTCGACCGCCCGGCGCTGTGCCTCGCCTCGCGTCGTCAGTTCAGCGTGGCGAGGAAGTCCGTGCACGCCCGTGCGCAGTCCCGGCCGGCCTTCGCTCCGTCCTCCGCGCCCGGCAGCCGGTCGAAGACGTGCGCGCACTCCAGGCACACGGCGCGGCACCACTCCACCTGGATGCGGATGCCGGCCTCGTCCAGCCGGTTCTGCTCGGTCAGCACCCGGCAGGTCGCGTCACACACCTCCGCGCACATGATGCCCTTACGTCGTACGAGTTCCTGCTCCTGTGTGCCGTCCGGGTCCACGAGGCTCGCGCGCAGAGCGCAGGCGCGCGCACACTCGGTGCACGCCTGAGCGACGGCGAAGCGGTCCTCCAGGAACCGGAAGAGCTCCTGCTGGGTCGTCGAAGTCACGTCGGCCGGGTTGCCGGAGCCGATCGCGCCAAACACCGGGAAGCGCGGGCTTCTGGCGCTCGCCGGGGCGGATCGCCGGGAGGGCTGGTTCACCTCGGGCCGCTCGGGTACCCGCGGCCCATGAGTTCCGCATGGATGGACATCGCCGCAGGCCGCGGCGCACTCGGGATCGGCCTGGTCGTGACGGGTGTGGTGGTCGTGGCACTGCTGATCGGCGCCTTCTGGCTCGGCGCACGTATCCGGGGCCGCGAGCCCGGTCCGCCGCGCCCCGAGGATCAGCCGCGGCTGCCGGACGAAGGCCCGGTCCGCGAGGTGCTGGAGAACCGCGAGCCCGACGAGGTGCCGCACAGCGACCACCGGCTGACACCGCACGAGATTCCCGGCCACGGCAATGCGCCGACCCGGACGAGTCCGTCGCAGGACCGGCCGCGCTGGCGCGACGGCGGCAGCGGTTCCTTCGGCAGCGGCGGTCCCGGCACCGGCTGACGTCGGCGCCGTCCGCGTCGACACCGGACGGGCGGCCCCGCGGTAAGCACGGGCGCCTGCCGCAGGACCGGCCTTCGGTTCGCCCTGCGGGAACCCGCGGCGGCGCCCCCCGCGCCCGTCGCCCCGGTGGAAGCGTCGCGCGGCGGACGCGTCACCCCGTCGTGTGCCCCCACCGTCGGCCGACCCGCTCCCACTCGGCGCCCCACCGTTCGGTGGCCCGGCGCTCCACCCGTATGCGCATCAGGCGGCCGCCGACGAGGACCAGGGCGCCGGTGACCAGGGCGACGCCGGTACCGGCCAGCACCGCCCGCGCCGTCGCCTCCGTGGAGCTGACGGGCGGCGTCACCAGGTGGCCGCGCCCGTCCGTCCACGCCGCCACCGGGCTGCCCGACCTGGTCGCGGCTTTCACCTCGGTCGAGCCCGTGCGCACGGTGCCCTTCTCGTCCGTCCAGCGGACCTTCGCGAGGACACGGTCGTAGCGCGCACCGGTGACCACGTCCCGTCCGCTGCCGGACACGGTCTTGATCAGTACGGCGGTCACGGGCCGGCGTTCCGCCCGGTCCCGCTCCACCGCGCGCTGTGCGGCCTGGGCGCCGACGACACCGGCGGCGACCGCCCCCAGGGTCGCGACGGCCCAGGCGGCCAGCACTATCCACGCCTCCAGCAGGTCGCTGCGCCGCCTCAGCGGATTGCTCCGCCAGCGCCACCCCAGGACCCTCACCCGTCTGACCTTTCGCATCGGTCACACCTCCTCAAAGGGCGCAATGAGGACGGACACACCTAAAAGGTCTCACTCCGCGATCCCGAATGGGAGGGTCGACCTGTGGGGAGCAGTCGTACAAACGCCCTGCCGGTCCACGTGACCGCCGCGGTCGCAAGGTCGATACTGCCCAGAGGTGCCAGGCTCATCAGGAGGAACCATGAAGATGTTGATCAACGTCCCGGAGTCCGTGGTCGTGGATGCGCTTCGCGGCATGGCGGCGGCCCATCCCGAGCTGATCATCGACGTGGAGAACCGGGTGATCGTACGGCGGGACGCCCCCGTGGCGGGGAAGGTCGCCCTGATCTCCGGGGGTGGCTCCGGACACGAGCCGCTGCACGGCGGATTCGTGGGCCCCGGCATGCTGTCGGCTGCCTGCCCCGGCGAGGTGTTCACGTCGCCGGTTCCCGATCAGATGGCCCGCGCGGCGGCCGCCGTGGACAGCGGGGCGGGCGTGCTGTTCATCGTGAAGAACTACACGGGTGACGTGCTCAACTTCGACATGGCGGCCGAGCTCGCCGAGGACGAGGGCATCCAGGTCGCCAAGGTGCTGGTCAACGATGACGTGGCGGTCACCGACAGCCTCTACACGGCCGGACGCCGGGGCACCGGAGCGACGCTGTTCGTGGAGAAGATCGCGGGTGCCGCGGCGGACGAGGGGCAGCCACTGGAGCGGGTGCAGGCGATCGGCCGGCAGGTCAACGAGAACTCCCGCAGCTTCGGCGTCGCGCTCAGCGCCTGCACCACCCCGGCCAAGGGCAGTCCGACCTTCGACCTGCCGTCCGGCGAGCTGGAACTCGGCATCGGCATCCACGGCGAGCCCGGCCGGGAGCGGCGGGCGATGATGACCTCGGGTGAGATCGCCGAGTTCGCGGTGAACGCGATCCTCGAGGACATGCCCGCGCGCAACCCGGTCCTCGTGCTGGTCAACGGCATGGGCGCGACGCCCCTGCTGGAGCTGTACGGGTTCAACGCCGAGGTGCAGCGCGTGCTCACCCAGCGTGGCGTGGCCGTCGCCCGCACCTTGGTGGGGAACTACGTCACCTCGCTCGACATGGCGGGCGCCTCGGTCACGCTGTGCCAGGTCGACGAGGAACTGCTCCGGCTGTGGGACGCACCGGTGAAGACGCCGGGGCTGCGCTGGGGGATGTAGGCCGGCCTGCGGGCCGCCCGGGTGTCAACGGTCAACGTACCTACCACGCAAGGAGATCCAGTGCTTGACGCCGACTTCTTCCGCCGCTGGCTGACGGCGGCCGCCGCGTCCGTGGACCGCGAGGCGGAACGGCTCACCGCTCTCGACTCGCCCATCGGGGACGCCGACCACGGCAGCAATCTGCAACGCGGGTTCCGGGCCGTGACCGCGACGCTGGACAAGGAGGCACCCCCGACGCCGGGTGCGGTCCTGACACTCGCCGGACGACAGCTGATCTCGACCGTCGGCGGCGCGTCGGGGCCCCTGTACGGCACGCTGCTGCGCCGTACGGGCAAGGCGCTCGGGGACGCCGGTGAGGTCAGCCAGGCACAGTTCGCCGAGGCGTTGCGGTCCGGGGTGGACGCCGTCATGGCGCTCGGCGGCGCCGCGCCGGGCGACAAGACCATGATCGACGCGCTGGTGCCCGCCGTGGACGCCATGGGCGACGGCGGCTTCGCCGCGGCCGGGGCCGCCGCCGAGCAGGGCGCGCTCGCGACGACGCCGCTGCAGGCCCGCAAGGGCCGGGCCAGCTATCTCGGGGAGCGCAGCATCGGGCACCAGGATCCCGGCGCCACCTCGTCGGCGCTGCTCATCGGAGCCCTCGCGGAGGCCGGCGGTGAGTGACGACAAGCAGGTCGGGATCGTGCTGGTCTCGCACAGCGCCGAGGTGGCCGCGTCGGTGGCGGAGCTGGCGAAGGGGCTTGCGGGCGGCGGGACTTCGGTGCCCGTCGCCCCGGCGGGCGGCACCGAGGGCGGCGGGATCGGCACGAGCTCGGAGCTGATCGCCGCGGCTGCCGCGTCCGTTGACCGGGGCGCCGGGGTCGCCGTGCTCACCGACCTCGGCAGTGCCGTGCTCACGGTGAAGGCACTGCTCGCCGAGGGCGACGAACTCCCCGACAACACCCGGCTGGTGGATGCCCCCTTCGTGGAGGGAGCGGTGGCCGCGGTGGTCACAGCGGCCACGGGCGCCGACCTCGCGGCGGTGGAGGCGGCGGCCGCGGACGCGTACACCTACCGGAAGGTCTGAGCGGACGGTCCAGCCCAGCCCTTCCGCCGCGGCGATGGGGGCCGAGCACATGGTCTCCATGAGCCGGGCCTCCGCCGTCGCGGAGGGCCGGCTCCCCGTCCGCCTGCACCGTGCGCAGTGCTCGACGGCAGCGCGCGGGGCGGGCGCCGGAGCGATCGTGAACACGACGTCCGAGGCGGCCTCCGGGACGGTGCCACGGTGCGCCAGGCGCGCTGCTCTCGGTCCGTGCCTCAGCCACGGGGGCTCCGGCCCCCAGCCCCCGGGAGGCGGCCGGGGGCGGACCGGTGAGCCTCAGGAGCGGGCCGCCTCGATGGTGTTCCTCGCCCGGTCAGGACGCGGCGAGCGACGTCAACGGCGGATCCGGCCGGTCGGCGACGGGCCGGCGCCGGGTGAGCGGCGTCCGAGCACCTCCCGGGGGTTCACCGGTCCTGTACGAACTGCCGCGCCAGCCGCCGCCCCGCCGTGACGGCGGCCTCATGGCTCTCGATCGGCTCGGCCTGCGAGTACTTGAAGACGATGTAGGTGACCCCCGAGGGCGTGCCGCCGCTGCGCGGAGCCGGGGCGATACCCAGGCCCTTGGCGGTGGCGTAGGACGCCTCCCCGATGGTGTCGCGCGGGCCGATGTCGCCCACCACCGCGTACTGCACACGGTCCCGGTAGACGACGGCGACGACCGAACCGCCGCGGACGCCGTAGTCGCGGGGGTTCCAGATGCGGCTGGCGGCGGGCACGACGATGTACGGGAGGCGTTCGGCGCTCAGGTGGCGTCCGTCGGACTGCTGGAAGGCGGTGGCGCGGGAGAACTGCGGATCGCTGCGGCGGTTGCAGCGCGGGCCCGGCTGTCCGTCGCAGTCGATGTCCATGTCGGCCTTCCAGAAGACGGCGCGCCGGGTGCCGCACACCGGGATGGTGGCCGGTTTGCCGGCGTCGCCGCGGAACCTGCCGTGGGAGACCTGGGTGCAGTCACGCACCTTGGCCAGCAGGCTGGCGGCCGGGACGTCGCCCTCACGCCAGGACACCGGCTCCGCCCGGCCGCCGGGTCCGGCGCCGGACAGCATCGACGGGGCAAGCAGCACGGCTCCGGCCACGGCCAGGGTCAGCGACTGGACACGCACGATGAGGGCCCCTCTCCTCCGGGAAACTGACGGGCATTCGGCCCGATCTGGTGCCGTAACGATCATGCGGCCACCGTAGGCGGGCAGGACGGCGCACGGCTTCAGGCAGGTCACGGCGTGGCGCGTCGCGGAATGTCCGGCAGGGGCCGGGCGTCTGAGCCTGCGTCGGCTCCGGCCGCCCGGCCACCCGTGTCCGGCGCGGGAACAGCGACGACAGCGCCCACGCCACCGGCATGAACTCACAAGCCCTCAAGGAGAGTTCAGCCGCGAGGAGCTTCGGCATACGTAACTTCCGCGGGCGGCCACCGACGCAGCCGCCTCCGGGGCTGCACCGAACACCGCCCTCTTGATACGGCCACGCCAGGACCCCATATTGGTACGGACCATTGCCGCCGTGCCGTCCGGGGAGGCTGAGCCGTGCGTCGCGACACCGTTCTCGTGTACCGATCCGTTCTCGTGTACCGATCCGTTCTCGTGTACCGATCCGTTCTCGTGTACCGGTCCGTTCTCGTGTACCGGTCCCTGGCCCTCTGCGCGGCACTGGCCTCGGCCGGGGCCTGCGCCGGGAGCGGCAACGGGAGTGGTGACGACGGCCTGGCGCCGGGAGCACCCTCGGGCGTGACCGCGGCGGCGGGCAGTTCGTCGAGCGTGCACGTGATGTGGAACGCGGTGTCCGCGAACCCTCGCGTCAGCGTCTACGAGGTGTATCGCGGCACCACAAAGGTCGAGGAGGTGCCCGGTTCCGAGCACATGGTGGACGTCGTCCGGCTCAGACCCTCCACCGTGTACGTCTTCACCGTGCGGGCGCGGAACACCGAGGGCCGGCTCGGGCCGCCCGGGCGTGGGGTGCGGGCGACGACTCCCGCGGCCGCGGCTGCGGACGACACGGCGCCCACCCGTCCGGGGAAGGCGCGGGGCCGGGTGGCCGGCAGCAGGGCCGTCGAGCTGTCCTGGTCCGCGTCGACCGACGACCGGGCCGTGGTGTCGTACGACATCCACCAGGGCTCCTCCAGGATCCACAGCGTGGGCTGGGCGCAGACGGCGACGGTGGTCACGGGGCTGCGGCCGGGCACCCGGTACGCCTTCACCGTCCGGGCCCGCGACGCGGCCGACAACGTCTCGCCTCCCAGCGGCACCGTCCGCCTCACCACCCCCGGTTCCGACGACGGGCGGAACACGGCGCCCACCGGCTTCGGTGCGACGAGCCACCGCACCGACGGGGCGTACTACCTCGACCTCCGTTGGGTCCCGCCGCGAACGGACGGCGTGGTCACGGAGTACCAGATCCGCCTCGACGGCCGGACGGCCACCTCCTTGGTCTATGGCGGGGACGCGCCGCGCGCCCGGGCGTCGTACTCGTTCTACGTCGGCCGGGAAGCCGGCGTGACCCACCGTGTGCGGATCCGGGCGAAGCTACCCGACGGCAGCTGGGGCGGCTACTCGGCTCAGCGGAGCGTGACGACCGGGGCGGGCGGCGGCTCCCGGCCGTGACGGCGCTCCGCGCATGGGCCGGACGAAGGAATCCGTCACCTGCCCGGCGGCCGTCCGCATGCGGGGCGGGCCGTGAGGACGTTGGCTGCCCCTGAGGCAGCACGGGTGATTCCCGACCCTCGGCGGCGCAAGGGATGTACCGCCAACCGTGCCGTCGGAGGGCAGACCAATGCGCAACTCCCAGCCACTCCTCCGCTCCGCCCTGACCGCGGCAGCCGCCGCCGCGCTCCCTGTCGCCCTCGCCGCCGTGCCGGCCGCGGCGCAGGGGGCGGGGATCTCGGTGAGCACCAGCGGGACCACGGTCTCGGTGACGACCAGCGCCTGCTCGCGGACCACCAGCAGCGGCAGCTGGGGCACCGCCTCGCTGCTCAACAGCAGTCAGACGAACTTCGCCCAGGGGCGGCAGGTGTCACTGTCCGGGACCACCGCGCTGCAGTCGGCGGCCTGGTCGAACGTGAGCCCGGGCACCTACACGGTGGTGGTCATGTGCTCGTTCAACAACAGCACCGCGGGCACCCAGTCGGTCATCGTCGCCCCCGCCTCCACTCCCACCATCTCGGCTACGGCCAAACCCTCGCCCTCGCTCGGTGTGATGGGCGGACTCGGCGGCGCCGTCAAGGACTACGGCCCGGTCACGCTCGGAGTGGGTGCCGCCCTGGTGGGCTCGGGCGTCATCGCGACGGGCTGGTACCTGCGCCGCCGTGCCAAGCCGAACCGGCTCTGAGGGCGGCCGCGCTCACGCCGTCGCGGGACCGGGCAGTTCGGCGAACTCCTCCAGGGCGTGGGTGAGCCACTGGGTCCAGAAGGTCTCCAGGTCGATGCCCGCCCGCAGCACGAGGTGCCGCAGCCGGTCCTGGGGAGCGTCCTTGCCGGGCGGGAAGTCGCGCTTCTCGATCTCCTGGTACTCGGCCAACTGCAGCCGGTGCAGCTCCAGATGACGGCGCAGGTCGGTCTCCAGACCGTCCGTGCCCACCACGGCCGCCGCGCGCAGCCTCAGCAGCATCACATCGCGGTGCGGCTTGGGGTCCTGGGACGCGGCGGTCCAGCGGGCCAGTTCGGCACGGCCCGCGGGCAGGACCTCGTAGCTCTTCTTCTGCCCCCGGGCCGGCTGCTCTGACGGGAGGGCCCGGATGTGGCCCTCGGCCTCCAGTTTTCCCAGCTCGCGATAGATCTGCTGGTGCGTCGCCGACCAGAAGTAGCCGATCGACCTGTCGAACCTGCGGGTCAGCTCCAGCCCCGAGGACGGCTTTTCGAGAAGGGCGGTGAGGATCGCGTGCGGGAGGGACATGGAGTCATCCTAGGAACGGCGGCCAGGGCCTGTCGTCAAAGAGGCGTCGCCGCCCCAGGGGCGGCCGCGCGGCGTCCGGTCCGTGCTCCGGGGCCCCGGCCGGAGGCTGGACGGAGTACCGCCCGGGAACCCTCCTACCGGGAGTACGCGGGCTTTCGGGCGGCGGCGAGTGCGGGCACACCTCCCCCACCCTGAAGGCAGTGGGAGAGCGTGCCGGGCGTCGCGCGGCAGACGCCGCTTTCGCGACAGGCCCTACCTGCTAGAGGGCGGCGGCGATCTCCGTGCCCTGCTTGATGGCCCGCTTGGCGTCGAGTTCGGCGGCCACGTCGGCGCCGCCGATCAGGTGCGCGCTGCGGCCCGCGGCGACCAGTTCCTCGTACAGGCCGCGGCGCGGCTCCTGCCCGGTGCACAGCACGATCGTGTCGACGGCCAGGACCGTGCTCTCCTCGCCGACGGTGACGTGGAGTCCGGCGTCGTCGATACGGTCGTAGCGGACGCCGGGGACCATGGTCACGCCGCGGTGCTTGAGCTCGGTGCGGTGGATCCAGCCGGTGGTCTTGCCGAGGCCCGCGCCGACCTTGGTGGGCTTGCGCTGCAGGAGGTGGACGGTGCGCGGCGGGGCGGGACGCTCGGGAGCGGCGAGTCCGCCGGGCGCGCTGTAGTCCATGTCGACGCCCCACTGGCGGAAGTACGTCTCGGGGTCCTCGCTCGCCTTGTCTCCGCCGTCGGTGAGGAACTCGGCGACGTCGAAGCCGATGCCGCCCGCGCCGAGGATGGCGACGCGATCGCCGACCGGTGCGTTGTCGCGCAGGACGTCGAGGTAGCCGACGACGCTCGGGTGGTCGACGCCCGGGATGTCCGGGGTGCGCGGGGTGACGCCGGTGGCAACGACGACTTCGTCGTGGTCCGCCAAGTCCCCTGCTGTCACAGGCGTGTTGAGGCGTACGTCCACGCCGTGCGCGTCGAGCTGGTGACGGAAGTAGCGGACGGTCTCGTCGAACTCCTGCTTGCCGGGAACCCTGCGCGCGACGTTGAGCTGGCCGCCGATCTCGCTCGCGGCGTCGTACAGGGTGACCTCGTGGCCGCGCTCGGCCGCCGACACGGCGCAGGCGAGTCCGGCCGGTCCCGCGCCGACGACGGCGACGCGCTTGCGCAGCCGGGTCGGCGAGAGGACCAGCTCGGTCTCGTGGCAGGCGCGCGGGTTGACCAGGCAGGAGGTGATCTTGCCGCTGAAGGTGTGGTCGAGGCAGGCCTGGTTGCAGCCGATGCAGGTGTTGATGGCCTCCGGTTTCCCGTCCGCGGCCTTGGCGACGAAGTCCGGGTCGGCGAGCATCGGGCGGGCCATGGAGACCATGTCCGCGTACCCTCCGGCGAGCAACTCCTCGGCCAGTTCGGGGGTGTTGATGCGGTTGGTGGTGACGAGCGGGACCGACACCGCGCCCATGAGCTTCTTGGTGACCCAGGTGTAGGCGCCGCGCGGCACGGAGGTCGCGATGGTGGGGATGCGGGCCTCGTGCCAGCCGATGCCGGTGTTGATGATCGTCGCGCCGGACGCCTCGACGGCCTTGGCGAGCGTGATCACCTCGTCGAGGGTGGAACCGCCCGGGACCAGGTCCAGCATGGACAGCCGGTACACGATGATGAAGTCCTCGCCGACGGCCTCACGGACACGGCGGACGATCTCGACGGGCAAGCGCATGCGGTTCTCGTACGAGCCGCCCCAGCGGTCGGAGCGCTGGTTGGTCTGCGCGGCGATGAACTCGTTGATGAGGTAGCCCTCGGAGCCCATGATCTCGACGCCGTCGTAGCCGGCCTGCCGGGCCAGGCGGGCGGCGCGTGCGTAGTCGTCGATCGTCTGCTCGACCTCGGCGTCGGTGAGCTCGCGAGGCGGGAAGGGGCTGATCGGGGCCTGGAGGGGGCTCGGGGCGACGAGGTCCTGGTGGTAGGCGTACCGGCCGAAGTGCAGGATCTGCATCGCGATCCGACCGCCCTCGCGGTGTACGGCGTCGGTGATCTGCCGGTGCTGCTCGGCCTCCGCGTCGGTGGTGAGCTTCGCACCGCCCTCGTACGGCCGTCCGGCGTCGTTGGGCGCGATGCCGCCGGTGACGATGAGGCCCACTCCCCCGCGTGCCCGGGCGGCGTAGAACTCCGCCATGCGCTCGAAGCCGCGCTCGGCCTCCTCGAGACCGACGTGCATGGAGCCCATGAGGACGCGGTTGGGCAGCGTGGTGAAGCCCAGGTCGAGCGGGTTCAGCAGGTGCGGGTAACGGCTCATCAGGGTCCTCCGTGCACGGTGTGGTGCCTCTGTTGTAGAGGACCCCGGCCATCTTTTGCAACTAGTTGCACAAGCGGGAGAGGGTGACTCGGGCCACCCAGGGGCACAGGGGCCCCATGAGCCCCGAAGACGCCGAAGTGGTCGCCCCCGCGGTCGCGCTCGCCCAGGAGTTGATCCGCCGGCCGAACCGGGCCGGGATCGACGACCACGAGCCGGTCCTCGCCGTCCTGGAGGACCGGCCCGGAGCCCGTGACCTGCCGTGCCGTCGTCCGTCTCCACGACGGCGCGGGCCGGCCGGTCGCACTGCCGGTGGAGGTCGCGGGCGGGCGGCCGGGGGTCCTGGTGGGCACTCGACGCCTGCGTGGACACCGCCCCGTACGGCGACGAGGGCGCGACTGGTCGTTCCCGCCGGACCGCGGGGACATGGTGAACGCGTGGGCTGCGAGGGCGGGGAGCGGCCGACGCCGAGCCGGCGGCAGCGGCGGAGGTTCTGCCGGATCGCGGCCAAGCTGGGTGGCCGGGCCTCGGACCCGCACGTCGGGCTCGCGGCCCTGATGGACGTCGACGAGCACCCGCCTCACCGGCCTGCCCGCGGTCCGCGCCGTCTGCCTGTGTGCCGTGCCCGGCCTGCCGACCGGCCAGGCCCTGCCGCCGGAGCCCGTTCTTCCGGATCAGGCCGGCCGGGTCAGCGGCTTTCCAGACGTACGTGCAGTTCCCGCTCCTGGTCGCCCGAGGCCGAGGTGAGGTCACGCACCGAGAACAGGGGGTCCAGCGTGGTACGCAGGCGCTCGATCGCCCAGTAGCCGCCCTGGGCGTCGACCTCGACCGAGGACGAGAGCCGGGCGGGAGCCGGGCACTCGTGGGCGTCGGTGACCTCGAAGGTGCCGAGCCACACCATCGGACGGGTCTCGTGGAGCTGCTGCGGCACCTCGTCCGGGCCACGGTCGGACTCGAAGCACGCGCACAGCGTGTCGAAGACGATCCGGGCGTCCTCCTTGCTGCATCCGCTGATCTCGAGCGCTACGGGCTCCTCGTGCGGTCGCACACGGTCCATCGTGATCGCTCCTCTCGTGGCGATGGCGCGGCCGTGCGGGTTCCCCGCGAACCGCGCCACATCCCCAGAAAAGCACCACTGTCCGGGGCAGACCAGCGAGAGGCTCAGCTCCGTGTGAACCGGTAGGTCTTGCTGTCCGTCAGCACACAGAAGCCCGGCGACACGACGATCACGCGCAGGGTGGCGTTCCGGCGGTCGTAGTCGATGCCCTCCACCTCGAACGTGCCGGAGCAGGAGCTGCGCAGCGGAAGCTGCCGCAGGGCGGTGACATGGCCGAAGACGTCCGAGGTGCCGTTCGGTTCGGCGGACAGGTCGATCTGCAGCAGTGGCCTGGTCATGCCGAAGAGCGAGCCCTCCGGGTCGTCGGAGGAGCACAGGAGCGTGGTCGGGCCGGAGAAGTCGCAGCCCTGCACATCGCGTACGGCATGGTCGAGGGTGACGGTGGAGGCCTGCGGGAGGTTCGCCGACGGTGAGGTGCCTGCGTTGACGCCGGGGGTCGGGAAGACCAGCAGGCGGCTCATGGTGCCGTACTCGCCCGACAGCATCCACGGGCCGCCGGAGATCGCGACCCACGAGTTGTTGAGGGCCTCGCCGGGACTGAGCGTGTGGACGTATTCGGACCAGGTGCCGTCCGGCGCCTGTACGCGGAACATCTTCGCGTTGCCCGAGTCGGCCTGGTACGGCTCGACGTAGTAGCCGTCATAGGAGGCGTCGGGGTCGCCGACGTGGTTCCAGCCCCGGCTGCTGACGTCGGCGGGGATGGTGCCGATGCCGGTGTAGTGGTTGGGGCTCCCGGCCGGGACCTCGACCGAGGTCAGGCCCTGGCTCTCGGTGAGCGGATCGGCGCGGTCGGAGCCCACTTCGTTCCAGGTGTCGGCGGCCGACGCGGGCGGGGCGGCCGACAGGACGGCGGCGGTGGCGAGGACGACGGCGGTGGCGAGGACGACGGCCGCGGCCAGGGCCGTCTGACAACGTTGCCGGGCGCGCAGGGGCATGGGAGGGCTCCTCCATGGGGGGTGGGCATGCTCGGCGGAACAGTGCGGACAGTCTGACGCGACCGGGTGGTCATGTACAGACCAATTCAGTGACGGAGGCTTTCGGCTCGGCGACGCTCCGCCCCGGGTTAGTGTCGTCACGATTCCGGCGGGACGGCCCCGGCTGTGTTGAGGGATGGTGGAGGTGGGCGACGGGGTCGTCACAGGGACGGTTGAGCGCGGTAGAACATGGGGAGTCGGCACAGGGGACGGCGTGCCGCGTGAGCGGGCGAAGGCGGTGCGTGGAATGAGTGCACCCGGGTTTCCGGTGGCCGACGACGAGGAGCCGGTCCGGCCGAGCGGGCTGCTCGACGTGCTCCGCGTGGCCTCCGTGGTCCTGGATGCCGAGGGACGCATCGCGCTGTGGAGCCCGCAGGCCGAGGAGCTGTTCGGCTATCCGGCCCAAGAGGCCCTCGGCGAGTACGCGGCCCGGATCATGGTGCACGAACAGCACCTCGACCTGGTGGTCAAGCTGTTCGCCGACGTCATGGTCACCGGCCAGAGCTGGGCCGGGGCCTTCCCCATCCGGCGCAAGGACGGCACCACGCGTCTCGTGGAGTTCCGCAACATGCGGCTGCTGGACGACCACGGCGACGTCTACGCGCTGGGGCTGTGCGCAGACCGGTCGACCGTACGGCGGCTGGAGCGGGACGTGGCCCTGTCCACCCGGATGATCGCCCAGTCCCCCATCGGGCTGGCCGTCCTGGACACCGATCTGCGCTACGTGTCGGTCAACCCTGCGCTGGAGGAGATCAACGGGCTGTCGGCCGAGGACCACGTCGGCCGCTCGCTCCGCGAGGTCCTGCCGTATCTCGACGTCGCGGCCATCGAGGCGGCCGCGCAGGAGGTGCTCCGGACCGGGCGCCCCCTGGTCGACCGGCAGACCGTCGGCCGGACCATGGCCGACCCGGACGACGAGCGTGCCTGGTCGATCTCGCTGTACCGCCTGGACGACGCGGTCGGAACGGTCCTGGGCCTGGCCAGTTCGGTCGTGGACGTCACCGAACAGCACCGGGCGGGCGTGGAGGCGGAGGCCGCGCGGCGACGGCTCCAGGTCATCGCGGACGCCTCCGCCCGGATCGGCACCACCCTGGAACTGGACCGCACCGCCCGTGAACTGGCCGACGTCGCCGTGCCGGAACTCGCCGACATCGCCGCCGTCGATCTGCTGGACGCGGTGGTGGCCGGCAGGCGCAGCAGCCTGGGCCCCGCGGAGTCGGCGGTGATCCGGGCCCTGGCCGTGCAGGCGGAGGGCGCCCCGGAGGCGCTGCGGGCGGCCGACCCGCCCGGGCAGGTGGCCCGGTACGGTCCCGACCGTCTCGTCACCGAGTGCGTGCGCACCGGCCGGCCGGTCATGGTGACGCAGGTCGAGGCCGCGGACCTGCCCCGCATCGCCCGCTCGCCCGAGGCGGCGGACCTACTGGCCCGTGCGGGCGTCCACTCCTATCTGGCCGTGCCGCTGATCGCCCGGGGCGAGGTGCTCGGCGCCCTCGACCTCAAGCGCACGCGCAACCCGCTCCCGTTCAGCGAGGACGACCTGCTGCTCGCCCGCGAGCTGGCGGCCCGCGCCGCTGTGCAGATCGACAACGCCCGCTGGTACCAGAACGCCCGCGACACCGCCCTCACCCTCCAGCGCAGCCTGCTGCCCAGCCACCCGTCCGTGACCGGCGGCCTGGAAGTCGCCTCCCGCTACCAACCCGCGGGCGCCACCGCCGAGGTCGGCGGTGACTGGTTCGACGTGATCCCCCTGGACGACGGCAAGACGGCCCTGGTGGTGGGAGACGTGATGGGCAGCGGCATCAACGCCGCCGCGACGATGGGCCGGCTGCGCACGGCGACCAACACCCTCGCCTCCCTCGACCTCGATCCGGCCCGGCTCCTGGAACACCTCGACAAGATCACCGATGGCCTGGACCACTCCATCGCCACCTGCGTGTACGCCGTCCACGACCCCGAGCTGCGGCAGTGCCGGATCGCCAACGCGGGACACCTGCCGCCGGCCAGGCTGCGCGCCGGGCGTCCCCCGGAACTGCTGGACCTGCCCACCGGGGTGCCGCTGGGCGTGGGCGGGGTCGCGTTCTCGACCACCATGGTCGACCTGGAACCCGGCGACCGCCTCGTGTTCTACACCGACGGCCTGGTGGAGACCCGGCAGCATCCCCTCGACGAGCGCCTGGACGCACTCCTGGCCCTCCTCGAAGGCCCCGACCGCCCCCTGGAGGAGGTCTGCGACCTCCTGCTGCGCACCCTGCACCAGCCCGACAACTCCGACGACGTGGCGCTTCTCATCGCCCGGGTGCAGAAACCGGACTGATCATCCGGGGCGCCCGTTCTCACAGGTATTGATTACCTGCTCCTTATCGTCCACAGCCGACAATCACAGTAAGGCGTGGCATAGAGATGCCGGTGCCGTGGCCGATGGGAGCGAGCGGTGACGCACGAATCGGACGACTGGGAAGTGATGACGGGGCCGGGCGGGGCGGACCACGAACCGGGGCTCTGGCGGCGGCGGTCCCGCCGGTCGCGCGCCGTGATCGCGGCGACCACGGTCGCCGTCCTCGCCCTCGGCGGCACCGTCGCCTACGCCGCCACCTCGGGCGGCTCGGGCCGGAGCGGCACGCCCTCCGCGTCCGGATCCGCGTCACCCTCGCCGGACGGGCCGGGCGTCCGGCACGGTGGAGGCCACCGGTTCGGGTTCGGCGTCGGCGGCATGGGGGTGCACGGCGAGGCGACGGTCAAGGACCAGGACACGGGCAAGTGGATCGTACGGATCTGGCAGCGCGGCACCGTCGAGAAGGCCGACGGCGACCAGGTGTCCGTCAAGAGCGACGACGGCGCCGTGTGGACCTGGACCGTGAACTCCGGCACCACCGTGTTCCGGGACGGGACGAAGGGTTCCGGCGCCGGCGACCTCAAGAAGGGCGAGACGGCTGTCGTCGTCGGCACCCGTTCCGACGACGGCACCAGGACCGCGACGCGCGCGATCTCGGGCACCTGGGACGACAGGGGGCCCGGCGGCGGCCGGCACGACAGGTTCCCGGGCCCGGGCAACAGGGACTGGCGCGACCATGCACCGTCGCCGAGCCCGTCGGGCAGCGGCGCCACGACCTGACGCCGCTACCAGGACCCAAGACCGGTCCTACGGTCCGACACCGATCACGACGTTGGCGTACAGCTCCTCGGAGACTGCCAGACGTGCCCTCAATCCACTGCCGGTGAAGGCGTCGAGGGCAGCGGTGGCCTGCCGTTCGCTCGTCTCGACCAGGAGGCAGCCGCCGGGGGCGAGCCAGCGGGGCGCCTCGGCGGCGACCCGGCGCAGGACGTCGAGTCCGTCCGCACCGCCGTCGAGCGCGACCAGCGGTTCGTGGTCGCGGGCTTCCGCGGGCAGCAGGCCGACCTCGCTCGTGGGGACGTAGGGCACATTGGCCGCGAGGATGGCGATCCGGCCGCGCAGATCGCCGGGCAGCGCCGCGAAGAGGTCGCCCTGGTGGACCTGGCCGCCGACCGCGCCGACATTGCGGCGGGCGCAGCGCACCGCTGCCGGGTCGATGTCGGCGGCGTGCAGTTCCACCTGTCCGAGCCCGGCGGCCAGGGCGGCGCCGACCGCGCCCGAGCCGCAGCACAGGTCCACCACGACAGAGGCGTCCGGAACCTGGGCGAGGGCCTGCTCGACGAGGAACTCGGTGCGGCGGCGCGGCACGAAGACACCGGGCTCCACGGCGATGCGCAGCCCTCTGAACCCGGCCCAGCCGACGACGAGTTCGAGAGGCAGTCCGGTGACCCGGCGGTCGACCATGGCGGCCAGTTCCCCGGGCGTGCGGGCGGTGGCCAGGATCAACTCCGCCTCGTCCTCCGCGAAGACACAGCCCGCGGTGCGCAACTCGGCGACGACGCGGGCACGGACGTCGGGTGCGGCCGGGCAAATCGACAAAGAGGGAGCAGAGGGAAAGGAAGGGGAAGCAGAAGAAGCAGAAGAACCTGAGGGCATGGAGGCCGAGAGCCTTTCGGTGATGCGAAGGGCGCTCTCGCTGTCGCCTACCGGCGACCCACGTCGACTCGAGGAGAGAGCACCCGACCTGACACTGCGGTAATGGGTCTCACCTCCTCGGTCTGCGAGGGCCGGGATGTTCCGCGGCCGGACGGCCACATTACCCCAACGCTCAGACGCCGACGGTCTCCTCGACCTCTTCCTCGATCTGCTCCTCCTCCTCGACTTCGTGACGGTCCGCGCGTACCGGGGTGGCGGCGGCCACGGGCGCCTTCGACCGCTCATGTACGGCGGCGACCGCCGTGATCACGAGGCCGAGCAGCAGCCAGGCCGCCAGCGTCCCTACGTTGCGGGACAGGCCGTCGCTGTGGAAGTACAGGAGGCTGCGGGCGCCCTCGACGAATCCGGCGCCGTTCCAGAAGGCGTGCAGGGCGCCGAAGAAGCCGTTCTGCAGGTCGGGGCGGAACAACCCGCCGGAGCTGGTGAAGTTGAGCATCACGAACAGCACCATCATGGTGAGGGTGGTCCAGCGCTTGAGGAACGTGTGCAGGCCCACGCCGACGAAGAGGATGCCCGCGGAGTAGAGCCAGGCCATGCCCCACAGCTCTGCGAGGTCGTGGTGGGCGAGATGGAAGACGGGCCCGGCGAGCAGCGCGCCGATGCCGCTGACGACGGCGGAGACACCGAGCGCCAGCAGGGCGCGTACCCGCATCGGCAGGGTGCCGCCGGCGGCACCGAGCGCGGCGACGGAGGCGTAGGAGCCGATGCTCAGCGCGATCAGCAGGAAGAACAGGCCCTGCCCGGTGGGGTCGTCGTCGACCGGTGCGGCCACGTCGGTGACCTTCAGCGCGACACCCTGCTCGGCGGCGACGGGCGTGAAGACCTTTTCGACCGCCGTGGCGTCCATGTCGGAGGCGGCGGAGGCGACCACGAGCTCAGGCGCCCTCGCGCCGGGCACGTAGGCGCCCGTGATGTCACGGGAGTCGAGCAGGTCGACGGCTTCGGAGCGGGTGGCGACCGTACGCACGTCGAGCTTGTCCCCCGCCTCGTCCTTGACGGTCTGCGCGAACACCTTCGCCTGCGGACCGGAACCGACGACGGCTACGGGCAGGTGGTGGGGCTCCGGCGTCACGAACGCCCCCATGTACGCGAATCCCATGCCGAGGCACATCAGCAGCGGGGTGATCAGGTGCGTGATCACATGACGCAGGGACGGCGACCTCATCGCTCGCAACCTCCAAATGGTTGGCTTATACAACTCTCACTAAAGTTGTACTATACAACCAAACCGTCGGTGAAGCCACAGGGAGGTCCGGTGGGACGTGAGGGAGGTCCGGTGGAGGAAGACGAGGCCGTGGAGACGATCCAGCGGGAGATGACGGTCTTCGCCCGGCGCGCCCGTGCCTCGGCCGGCCGCATGCACCCCGAGCTGTCGCTGGTCTCGTACACGCTGCTCGGTCACCTGGAGGAGAGCGGTGGCTGCCGGGCGACCGATCTGGCAGCGCACTACGCCCTGGACAAGTCCACGGTCAGCCGTCAGGTGTCGGCACTCGAACGGGCCCGGCTGATCGAACGGCGCCTGGACCCGGACGACCATCGCGTCCAGGTCCTGCACCTGACCGACACCGGGCGCCAGATCCTCGCCCAGGTCACCGACAGTCGCCGGGCGGCCTTCCGCGAGCGGCTGGCGGACTGGCCCAGCGAGGACCTGGAGCGGTTCGCCGACTATCTCGTGCGCTACAACGCGTGGGCGCGCCCCGCGGACGAGGACTAGCGGACGGGCGGACGAGGTGTCCGCGCACCCGGCCGGGGCGGGAGCACCGCCGACGAGCACGTACGGTTGAATGCGTAGGCAATCACTTCCGTCCCGCTGGATCCACATGAACGTCACCCGAGGCTTCACCGGACGCGCCCGCGTCGACAATCCCGGCCTGCCGCCCGGCCAGTACGACGCGGGCGACGAATGGCCCGTCCTGTCCGCGGAGGTCACGCCCGAACTGGCGCCCGCCGACTGGACCTTCCGCGTCGACGGGCTCGTGGAGCGGCCGCGGACCTGGGACTGGGAGCAGGCGCACACGCTGCCGGAGTCGGCGTACGAGGGCGACATCCACTGTGTGACGAGTTGGTCGAAGTTCGGGGTGCGCTTCGGGGGTGTGTCCCTGGACGCCTTTCTCGATGTGGTGCGCCCCCATGGGTCCGCCACCCATGCCGTCGCCCATGCACACACCGGGTACACCACGAACCTGCCGCTCACGGACCTGACCGGCGGGCGTGCCTGGATCGCCTGGGAGTACGGCGGGCAGCCCCTCACACCCGAGCACGGCGGGCCCGCCCGGCTGCTGGTGCCGCACCTGTACTTCTGGAAGAGCGCCAAATGGATCGCGGGCCTGACGCTCCTCGACCACGACGAGCCGGGCTTCTGGGAGCAGAACGGCTACCACGCACGCGGCAACCCCTGGCAGGAGCAGCGGTACTCCGGTGACTGAGACGTTCACACCCGCGGCCACTCCTCCGACGCGCTTTGCCGTGCCCGGCCGGATCGCCGTGAGCAACCGGACCGCCACGGTCTGGCAGACGGCCACACTGACCGAGGTCCGGCGCGAGACCGCGTACGCCTCCACCTTCCGGTTCGCGGTGCCCGCCTGGGCGGGGCATCTGCCCGGCCAGCACCTGATGCTGCGGCTGACCGCCAAGGACGGATACGTGGCCCAGCGCCACTATTCGATCGCGTCCGCTCCCGACGACCCGGGTCACATCGAGCTGACCCTGGACCATGTCGAGGACGGCGAGGTCTCGGGCTGGTTCCACGACGTGGCCGAGCCGGGCGACCAGGTCGAGGTGCGTGGCCCGCTGAGCGGGTTCTTCGCCTGGCCGGGCGACCGTCCCGCGCTGCTGATCGGCGCCGGCTCGGGTGTCGTGCCGCTGATGTCGATGGTGCGCCACCACCGGGCACGGGATCTCGACGTACCGCTGCGGCTCGTCGTGTCCGCGCGCAGTCCCGAAGCGCTCATCTACGCGCGGGAGTTCGGCGCGGAGACAACGCCGGTGTTCACGCGGAACGCGCCGGCGGGTGTGCCCGTCGGGCGTATGGCGGCCGCACATGTGGCGCCACTCCTGGCCGAGCAGCCTCCTGGTGGGTGGGAGGCCTATGTGTGCGGCTCGAACGCCTTCGCCGAGCACGCTTCGCGGCTGCTCGTCGAGGCCGGCCAGCCCGTGCACCGGATCCGGATCGAACGCTTCGGCTGACGAGCGGGCGCCACGGCTTCCTCCCGGCCTCGTCCCGACCTCCTCGCGGCCTGCTCCCGACCTCCTCGATGCCTGCTCGCGGTCTCCTGACGGCCTGCTCGCGGTCTCCTGACGGCCTGCTCGCGGCCTGCTCGCGGCCTGCTCGACGCTTCCCTCGCAGCTTCGCAAAGAGCGGTCTCCCGCGTGCTGGGTATCCGCTTTCCCTGGGCACTCGCGCGCACAGGCGGTGGGGAGGGACAATACGAAGCAAACACGGTACGGCCCCTCCGGCTCCGGTGACGGCGAGGAGGTCGGGATGCGAACCCAAGTGCGCGGTTGGCGCTGGCGGCGCAATCCGCTGCGGCGCCACTCGGACGTGGTGGAGGCGTGGACGGCGCTGATCGTCGCCGTCCTGCTGCTGGTGGGCGCCCCGCTGGCGGGGGCCTTCGCGGGCTGGTGGGCCCATGACGCGGCGCAGGGCAGCGCCACGGCGGAGCGCGCCGAACGTCACCGCGTGCGGGCCGAGGTCGTCGGCGGGACCCCCGACATGCTGCCCACGGTCGAGGGTGGCCGGCAGCACTCGTACCGCGTGGACGTGCGGTGGAGGGATCCCGTGACCGGCACACACACCACGAACGCGCGCGTCCCGGCGGGCACGCAGCACGGCGACACCGTCGACGTCTGGCTCGACTCCCGGGGCAGGACCGTGGCCCCACCGACGGGCGAGACCGCGGTCTGGCAGCACACGGTGACCATCGGCATCACCGCCACGGGCGGCGCGGTGGGCGCGGTGCTCCTCGCGAACGCCGTCGTGCGCCGCGTGTCCACCGGCCGCCGGCTGGCGGAGTGGGAGCGGGAATGGGCACGGACCGAACCGCAGTGGACGCGACGCAAGGCATGAACCGGTACGGGGATGCCGACTGCGCCGCCTCCCGGTCGACGTGAGGATGAAGGCAGCACATCCCATGACCCCAGGAGCACCCCGCCGTGACCGTGACCGCGGACCTGGCGATCTCCGCCACGGCGGTGACCCGACCATTCGTTACGGCCACCCGACCGCCCTGGATCTCACGGTCCCCGGCGACGACCAGCACTCCTGCCTCCTTGACCAGCAGGTCCACGGCTGAAGACAGGGGCGCTGTCGTAGACAGGTACGGCCGGAAAGACCTGGCGATTCGTCGGAGGACCCACGTACGGTGTGATCGTCTCTGCCTGATCCTTCGCCCCTTCGCAAAGGCGGTCCTACATGGCCCTGTTCGACCTCCCCCTCGACGAGCTGCGCGAGTACCGCAGCGCGTCCACCGAGCCCGAGGGTTTCGACGCGTTCTGGTCCAAGACCCTGCAGGAGGCCCGCGAGCACGACCTGGACGCCCGTTTCGAACCGGTCGACACCGGCCTCACGACGGTCCGGGTGTTCGACGTGACGTTCGCGGGGTTCGGGGGGCACCCGGTGAAGGGCTGGCTGACGCTGCCCGCCTCGGCCGAGGAGCCGATACCGCTGGTCGTGGAGTTCGTCGGCTACGGCGGCGGGCGCGGCCTGCCGCACGAGCATCTGCTGTGGGCGTCCACGGGCCGGGCGCACTTCGTGATGGACACACGCGGGCAGGGCAGCGCGTGGGGCGGGGGCGGCGGCACCGCGGACCCGGTGGGCGGCGCGCCCGCCTACCCCGGTTTCATGACCCGCGGCATCGACGCACCCGAGAACTACTACTACCGCCGCGTGTTCACGGACGCGGTCCGTGCCGTCGAGGCGGCCCGCTCGCATCCGCTGACCGACGCCTCCCGCACGGTCGCCCTCGGCGCCAGCCAGGGCGGCGGCATCACCATCGCCGTGGGCGGCCTGATCCCGGACCTGACGGCGATCGCGCCGGACGTTCCGTTCCTGTGCGACTACCCGCGCGCCGCGACCAGCACGGACCGCCACCCGTACCGCGAGATCGGCCTCTACCTCAAGACCCACCGCGGCCGGACCGCGGACGCCCTGCGCACCCTGTCGTACTTCGACGGCGTCCACTTCGCCTCCCGCGGCCGCGCCCCCGCCCTGTTCTCGGCGGCCCTGGAGGACCAGACCTGCCCGCCGTCGACCGTCTTCGCGGCTTTCAACGCCTGGGCGCACGACGAAAAGAAGATCGAGGTGTACGACTTCAACGACCACGAGGGCGGCGGCCCCTTCCAGGAGGCGGCCAAGCTGGACTGGCTGCGGTCGTACGTCTGACGGGCTCCGCACGAAACCGGAGGTCCGCAAGCTCTTCCGCTTCAGGCCTTCCATCCAGTCCGACCAGTCGGTATGTTCCGGACTGCCCGGGTCGCAGCGTCGCGGCCCGGGCTTCGGGCGGACGACGGAGGACCCCATGGCGCAGCGCGAGGCAGAGGTGCACGGTTACTGCGACGAGCGGTTCGCGGCGGTGCGGACGGCGCTGGAGGAGAACTTCCGGAAGCGGGCGGAGCTCGGTGCCGCGGTCGCCGTGAGCGTCGGCGGGGAGGTCGTGGTCGATCTGTGGGGCGGCTGGGCCGACGCGGCCCGCACCCGGCCCTGGGAGCGGGACACCCTCGTCAACGTGTGGTCGACCACGAAGGGCCCGGTCGCACTGTGCGCGCACATCCTCGCCGACCGGGGACTGCTCGACCTCGACGCGCCGGTGGCCTCGTACTGGCCCGAGTTCGCCGCGGCCGGCAAGGACGGGATCCTCGTACGCCATCTGCTGTCGCATCGGGCGGGGCTGTCCGGCCCGCGTGAGCCGCACTCGCTGGAGCAGCTCTACGACTGGGAGTTGACGACGCGGCGGCTCGCGGCGACGGAGCCGTGGTGGGAGCCGGGGACACGGTCCGGCTACCACGCGATCACCTACGGCTTCCTGGTCGGGGAGGTCGTGCGGCGGGTCTCGGGGCTGCGGCCGCGGGCGTTCCTCGAACGGGAGGTGACCGGGCCGCTAGGGATCGACTTCACCGTCGGACTGCCGGAGAAGGAGGCCGGGCGAGCGGCCGAACTGGTGCATCCGCCAGCCGCGTCGAGCAGCGAACAGGCGGCGATCTTCAGCCAGTTGACGCCCCTGGCGCTGGCGGCGCTGACCAATCCGCTGGTGGGCGCGACCGAGGCCAACACGCCCGAATGGCGGGCCGCCGAGATCCCGGCCGCGAACGGGCACGGCACGGCGCGGGCGGTCGCCGCGCTCTACGGGATCTTCGCGGGCCGGGGTTCGTACGACGGCCACCGCGTCCTGTCCGCCGAGGCGGCCGAGCAGGTCCGCGCAGGGCAGGGCAGCTGCCGGGACCTGGTGCTCGGCGCCGGTTTCGAGCACGAGACGGAGGCCGGGCTCGGTCTGTGGCTGAGCGGCCCGAACGGCTCGTACGGCCCCAACCCGCGGGCTTTCGGACACGACGGCTTCGGCGGCTCCTGCGGCCTCGCCGACCCGGAGGCGGGGGTGTCCCTGGGCTATGTGATGAACCGGATGGGGCCTCATATCGCGGACGATCCACGGAAGACGGCCCTCGTCGACGCTTTGTACAACGCGCTGTGAGCGGCGATCGGGGCGGGCCGGTTTCGGCCGAACCCGCAGACCGGTCTTCCCTCGTGGTTTAGACCAATGCTAGATCTGGTGGCGCAATGAGCCCGCACGGCTACGGTACGTCACCAACAGGAGGCGCGGCATGGCCCGCACCACCCCGCACGACCACACCCGCAGCGATGGAGAGCCGCTGTACTGGCGCGTCGCGCAGCAGCTGCTCGGCGAACTGCGCGACGGCACCGTCCCGCCCGGTGAACGGCTGCCGGGCGAACGGGAGTTGGCCGGTCATTTCGGTGTCAGCAGGGAGACCGTCCGGCAGGCGCTGGAGGTGCTCCGCCGGGACGGCCTGGTCGCCACCGACCGGCGGGGCAGTCACGCCACGCTGCCCGGGCTGCCGGTCGAGACCGCGCCCTCTTCGACCTTCCCGGTCGGCGCCCGGACCGCGGACCCCGGCGCCGTCGACCGGACCAGGGTGACCTGGGAGACTCCCCCGCCGGAGCACGCGGAGGCCCTCGGGCTCGCCCCGCACCGCCCGACCCTCGTGCACCGATACGAGTCGGCCGGTGCCGACGGCCGGGGGCGCCGCAGCGCGGTCACGTCCTTCTCCGCTGTGGCGCTCTCCGAGGTCGAGGAGCTGGCCCGTTACCGCGACCGGGCGGACGGCGCCGCCTCGGCCCAGCTGAGCCGCGCCTACGACTGGATGCGCAAGGCGGGCCTGACCCTGCATCACCGGGACTCCATCACCCGCCTCACGGACACGCCCTCGGTGCGGGTCACCCGGCGCGTGCACGACCAGTACGCACGGCCACTGGAGATCACCGACCTGGTCGTGGACGCCCAACCCTGCGCCCTGGTCTATGAGTTCACGCTGCCCGCTGCGGGCTGAGCGTGCCCAGCCCGCCGAGAAGCACAGCCGTACGACGGACCCCGACGCGTCGAGGTCGTCGGCGGCCAGGTCGCTAACCTGCCGCACCAGCCACAGTCCGTGACCGCCGACGACACCCGGCTTGCGCGGCAGCTGGCCAGGGAACGCCGGGCCGGCCGCGGAGCGGCTGCCGAGAGCGTCTTCGAGCAGGGCGGGATTGCTCGTCGTCGGCGCCCACCCGGCCGTGGTGCAGCCCGGCGAGCGGGACGCCCGTGGCCGGCCACCTGCCACGGGCGTCCCGCTCGGCAGGCCCGCCAGGACGGTCTTCCACCGTGAGTACGAGCGTCGGCGGCGCGCCTGCCTCGGGGACGACCGCTTCACCGAAGCGGTCCACGAGGGAAGGGAGTCGGGGCCGGATGCGGCCATCGCCCCGGCGCTGGGCGGCGTACTCGGCCTGCCCGACGTGCCCGACCTCTGATCGGCGGCGACTTCGTCAGGAGCGGACGGCCAGAACCATCCGTACGCGTGGGCTGCCGTCGGGGCGCCGGCCGAACTCCGGCAGGGCCTCCAGCCCCACGCGGAACCCGGCGAACTCCAGGTCCCGTCGTACGTCCCCGAGCCGGAAGGCCCGGTAGTACATCACGAACGGCGGCCGCCACACGGCGTTGCGCACCCGCATGACCGCGTCGAAGCCGAGCAGCATCCAGAACGCGGGCGACGTGGCCCGTGGCGGGGCGAGGATGGGGAAGGCGAAGCTGCCGCCCGGCCGCAGCACGGAGTGGACCCGGGCGAACAGGCCGGGCAGTTCGGCGGGCAGGAAGTGGCCGAACGCCCCGAAGCTCACCACGAGGTCGAAGGTGCCGGGGCCGAACGGAAGGGCGCGGGCATCGCCCCGGACCCAGGAGATCGTCGGCCCCAGCGGCCGTACGCCCTCCTGGGCCACGGCGAGCATGCCCGCGCTGAAGTCGACCCCGGTGACGCTCTCCCGGCACAGCCGCGCCAGCACGTCGACGCCCACACCCGTGCCGCAACACAGGTCGAGGCCGCTGTGGAAGGGCCCCGTCCGGGCCAGCGCCGAGGCGACGGCGTCGAGCACCGAGTCGGGCGTCCGGAAGGGCGTGCGGTCGAACTTCGGAGCGAGCAGGTCGTAGCCTTGCTCGACGGACGACAACGCCTGGACGGCGAGTTCGCGCAGGCTGGGGCCTTCGGGGCTGAACACCCACGTCAGCCTAGTGGACAGCTGCACACCGACTGATTACTCTCATCCTCACCTACTCAAAAAGTTGATTACGAGGTGGCGTGATGCGAGCGTTCCGCGAGGCGGTCGAGGCCGGAGACATGGACGCCGTCGAGGCACTGCTGGCGAAGGACGTCGTCTTCACCAGCCCGGTCGTCTTCAAGCCATACCCGGGCAAGGCGATCACGACGGCGATCCTGCGCGCGGTGTCGCAGGTCTTCGAGGACTTCCGGTACGAGCGTGAACTGACCGGCGCCGACGGCCGCGACCACGCGCTGGTGTTCGCCGCGCGGGTGGGCGACCGGGAGCTGACGGGCTGCGACTTCATCCACGTCGACGAGAACGGCCTGATCGACGAACTCACCGTCATGGTGCGGCCGTTGTCGGGCGCCCAGGCCCTGGCGGCGGCCATGGGGGCACGGTTCGAGGACATCGCCAAGGAGGCGGAGGCTCGGTCCGCCGCCGCCTCCTGACCTCACTCACCCGGTGTTCGTCCAGGCACACGTGCCGACGACACCCCAGGGCGGCGATCACGTACGCACCGAGTGTCGTCAGGGTGTTTTCACCCCACCGCCGGCGACGTACTCCTTGGTCTCCGCGAACGGCACGTCGGTGCGCAGCACCCGCCGCCGCACGCCCGCACGGTGACCGCCTCGGCGGGCAGTGCCAGCCGGCGCCCATCAGCCCGTCTCCGCCAGGTGCTTGATGTGCTTCAGTGTCGCGGTCATGGTGTGCTCGAACTCCCGCAGCCGTACGAAGACGATCTTCTCTTCCAGTCCGGAGCGGCCGGGGACCAGTTGCACCCATTCCGACAGCTCGGTGCCGCCGTCGCCGGCATGGAGCCGGAAGCGCCAGACCTCCGACGGCTCGGTGGGGTCCCGTACGGCCCAGGCGAGGACGCGGCACGGTTCGCACTCGATGACGTACGAGGTGGTGATCCACTCGCCGCATGCCTCGTGACTGCCGCGGCCGAGGAAGCGGCTGCCGACGGCCGGCCCGGTGGCGCCGTCGAGCCATTCCACCGACCGGAGTCCGTGGCTCGTGCCCGGCACCAGCCCGATGTCGGAGACCAGCGCCCACACTCGCTCCGGCGGGGCGTCGATCCAGGTCCGCACCTCGACCGTGGGTTTGTCCGTGTGCCGCGCGCCCGTCCACCTCACACCGGCCGGCCTCCTCACCGTCAACGGCGTCCGCGCTCCGGAGTCGCGCCGCCGATCAGATCCAGCGCCCCTTCCCTGAATGTTGACGCATCTCACCGCCACCTGCCACGGCCCGGACCGTTCGCCCCTGCCGGCGTCGGCCACGTGTCCCGCGCGCAATCTGGCCGATACGCGGTTCCTCCCGCCGTCCGGAGCGCTTCCGCGGTTGGATGTCCTCATGACCACCGACGAGCACGCACGGTTCATGCGGGCCAACCGGGCGAACTGGGACGCCCGCACCCCCGTCCACCTCGCCAGCCGGTTCTACGGTCTCGACCAGGACCTGGACCCGGCCCGCTGGTTCGCCTCCTTCGAGTGGGACGACCTGGGCGAGCTGGCCGGACGCGACGTGCTCCACCTGCAGTGCCACCTCGGGACCGAGACGATCGCCTTCGCCCGGCGCGGCGCCCGGGCCGTCGGCCTCGACTTCTCCGGGGCGTCGGTGGCCGCCGCGAGGGACATCGCGGCGAGGGCCGGCCTGGACGTCGACTACGTCGAGTCGGATGTCTACGACGCCGTACAGGCCCTGGACGGGCGGCGGTTCGACGTCGTCTACACCGGCAAGGGCGCGCTGTGCTATCTGCCGGACCTGGACCGCTGGGCGGCCGTCGTCGCCCAACTCCTGCGTCCGGGCGGCCGGTTGTACCTGGTCGAGTTCCACCCCCTGCTCAACTCGCTGGGTCCCAAACCCGCTCCGGGCGAAGGCCGCGAACTGCTGCTGCGCCACGACTACCTGGCCGGCGACGGCGCGGTGCACCGGGACGCGACGCACACCTACACCGACGGCCCGGCCGTCGAGGGCGCCACCGACAGTTACGAGTGGATGCACGGAATAAGCGAGGTCGTCAACGCGTTGATCTGTGCGGGAATGGCCATCCGGGGGCTGCGCGAGAGCGACGAGCTGCCCTGGCCACGGTGGCCGCAGATGGTCCGGACCCCCTCCGGCTGGTGGCGCCTTCCGGAGCCACGGATCCCGCTTCTCTACGGCCTCCTCGCCACCCGCTGAGCGGTTTGGCGCCGTACCCCCTGTGGTACGGTCCTGCTAGCACTTGTGTACGCCCCCTTTGAGGGCGCCGGTGCCAGTTCCCTTTCAGTTCGCCGAATCGCCCGCCGTAGCGCGGCCAGCGCACCGGCTTTCCCGCACCACCTCGTGGCCGGCACCGCTGTGCCGTACCCCAGGTGATGTTCCTGCCGCCGAAGGCGCTCAGTCCGCCTCTTCTCTTCGCGGCGCCACTCCTTCCTTCCGCATGTCCCGTGCCATCCGTCCTCGAAAGGACCGACCACCATGACCACCACTCTCGAACACCCTCCAGTCAAGCAAGAGCCCACGACGCAGGTCGCCACCGGTGTCCTCGACATCGACGCGAGCGGGAAGGGGCACCTGCGCGCCGAGAGCCTGCTGCCCTCGCCCTCCGACCTCGCCGTCTCCCCCGCGCTGATCCGCCGTCACGGCCTGCGCAAGGGCGACCTCGTCGACGGCGTACGCGACGGCCGGCGCGCCCTGACCGAGGTCGCACGGATCAACGGGCGCACGCCCGACGAACTGCGCGGCCGCCGTCACTTCCGCGACCTCACGCCGCTGCACCCGCGCGGCCGGCTCCGTCTCGAACACCCGGCGGCCGGCCTGACCGGGCGCGTCGCCGACCTGATCACACCCGTCGGCAAGGGCCAGCGCGGGCTGCTCGTGGCCCCGCCCAAGACCGGCAAGACCGTGGTGCTCCAGCAGATCGCGGCCGCCGTCGCCGGCAACCACCCCGAGTGCCACCTGATGGTGGTGCTGCTCGACGAGCGCCCCGAGGAGGTCACCGAGATGCGGCGTTCCGTGCGCGGCGAGGTGTACGCCTCGACCTTCGACCGGGCGGCCAAGCAGCACATCGCGCTCGCCGATCTCGTCATCGAGCGGGCCAAGCGGCTCGTCGAGGCGGGCGAGGACGTCGTCATCCTGCTCGACTCCCTGACCCGGCTGTGCCGGGCGCACAACAACGCGGCCGCCGCCGGTGGCCGCACACTGAGCGGCGGTGTCGACGCGACCGCCCTGCTCGGGCCGAAGCGGTTCTTCGGGGCGGCCCGGCTGGCCGAGGAGGGCGGTTCGCTCACGATCCTCGCCACCGCGCTGGTGGAGACCGGTTCCCGTGCCGACGACTACTTCTTCGAGGAACTCAAGAGCACCGGCAACATGGAACTCCGCCTCAGCCGCGAGCTGGCCTCGCGCCGCGTGTTCCCGGCCGTCGACATCAACCCGTCCGGCACCCGACGCGAGGAACTCCTCCTGTCCGCCGCCGAGTTGACAGTCGTACGCGGTCTGCGGCGCGCCCTGCAGACCCGGGACGGCCAGTCCGGTCTGGAGACCCTGCTGGAGCGCATGCGGGACACCCCGGACAACGCGACGTTCCTGCGCCGCATCCAGCCGACGCTGCCTGCCGAATGAGCTTGCCGGTGCCTCAGGTCATGGCGTACGCCGAACCTCAGGTCACCGGCGGGTGCCCGTTCCGGAGACCTCAGACGTCGTGCGGCGGGCGCTCGAACGGCTCGAAGGAGTCGTCGCGCCGGACCACGCACAGGGCCCAGATGATGAATCCCGATATCGCGATCATCACGACGGACCAGACCGGGTAGTACGGCAGGGAGAGGAAGTTGGCGATGATGATGAGTCCGGCGATGGCCACGCCGGCGACGCGCGCCCACGTCGCCGCCTGGAACAGACCGAAGCTGACGAGCACGGCGACCGCGCCCAGGGCGAGGTGGACCCAGCCCCACCCGGACAGGTTGAACTGGAAGACGTAGTTGGGCGTGTTGACGAACACGTCGTCCTTGGCGATCGCCATGATGCCGCGGAAGATGGCGAGCAGTCCGGCGATCATCAGCATGACGGCCCCGAAGACCATCAGGCCGGCAGCCCAGTTCTGCTTCGTCGTCGGCGCGTGTGCGGTGTGTGTCGCAGTCATCCTTGGTGCCTCGTTTCGATCGGTCCGGCGTGCTCAGCGCCCGTGGGAGGCCGCGTCGGCACCGGAGTGCGTCGCGGGACCGTGGCCGGTCAGAACCAGGTCCTTGGCCCGGGCGAACTCCTCGTCCGTGATGTCACCACGGGCGCGGATCTCGGAGAGCTTGGCGAGTTCGTCGACGCTGCTGGACTTTCCTCCGTCCTTGGCGGTGTCGCGGATGTACGAGTCGAAGGCCTGCTGCTGCGCCCGTGCCTGCGAGATCTCCCGGTGTCCCATGTTCTTGCCGCGGGCGATCACGTAGATGAACACGCCCAGGAAGGGCAGCACGATGACGAACACCAGCCAGCCGGTCTTGGCCCAGCCGCTCATGGCGTCGTCACGGAAGATGTCTACGACGATGCGGAAGAGCAGGACGAACCACATGATCCACAGGAAGAACCACAGCATCGTCCAGAAGGCGCTCAGCAGCGGAAAGTCGTACGCGAGATACGTCGACGCGCTCATTTCTCTCCTCCGGTCCCGGGCGTTCGCCCGCCCGCCTGTCAGTCCCGTCTTTCAGCGTGCCCACGGCAAGGGCGAGGCGGCCTCACCCGGCACGGGTGAGCGTCGGACACGGGAGGAGATGCGCTCGCCCGGGGCCGGCCCTGCTTCGGTCCATGGCGGCGGGTACGAAGAGGCCGGCGGCCCACTGACCGGACCGCCGCCGGAGCCGTGGCGCCAAGCCGAGGCGGGGTTCACGGGACCGCGTGCCCCGGTTCGTCGGCGGTGCCCGGGGCGCGCTCCGCCGCGGCGAGGACCGCGGGATCGCCGGCACGGCCAGGATCACCACACGGTCACGATCACCACGAGGACCGCGGGGCGGTTCCACAGCAGGAGCGCCAGGGCACCGGTCCCGATGGCGATGCCGGTGGTCCAGGACACGTGGTCAGCCGGCGGCCCGTCGAGCCGGTGCGCATCCCGGCGCTGTTCAGTGCCTTGCCGACGACTGCGGCTGCCCCACCCGGTCAGGGCACGCACCCCGCGGGCCACCTTCCCGGCGCCGTACGGACAGGCGGTCAGCGCGACGATCACGGCGGTGACGAGGAGCGTGCGGGTGCTGTCGCGCAGGAAGCGGAGGAACGTGTCGACTGCGGAGGCCGCCGCGCCGCTCGTCCGGGCCGCCGCGAAGGATCCGGGTGCCGGTCCTAGACGCTCCGGTCGGTCTCGGGCCGCCCCGTGATGCCGGACTTGCGCAGTGCCGCCCGCCAGGCGAGGGCGAGGGCCGCCTCGGCCAGGCCCAGCAGCACGAGCCACAGGCCGAGCAGCCGGGTCAGCGCCCGGGCCGACTCGGCGGGCAGGGCGAGTACGACGATCCCGGCGACGATGGCGAGCACGGCGAGACCCAGGATGACGCCGCGGTGCGGCAACTCGTCGGCGGCGATGGCCGTGTAGAGCGTCAGGATGCCCGACACGAGCCAGACGACCCCGACGATGACCGAGAGCGCGGCGATGGACTGCAGCGGGTTGCGCAGGCACAGCACTCCGGCCAGGACGTACAGGACGGCGATGAGCAGCCCGGGGAGCCGCTCTCCGTGCCCGTCCCGGGCGAAGACGGCGACGAACCGGAACGACCCGATCACCAGCAGGTACAGGCCGATGAGGACCGCCAGCACGTGCAGCGTCTCGTCCGGCCAGACCAGGACCAGGACGCCCGGCACGAGCGTCGCGACGGCGGAGCCGAGGATCCAGGTCCAGGAACGGCCGAGGCGCTCCAGCACTTCGGCGGAAGTGGCCGCCTGGTCCGGGACCGCCCCGTCGTGAGTGTGCTCCGGTCCGGTACGCGGTGCCGGACCACGCGATTCGGTCATGGCTCCTCCTCGCGCGATCGAGCGGACGTTGCGGACCGCCGACGGGGCGGTGTGCGGGACCTCTCCGGATCAGGATCCCGTGCGTCGTGGCGGCGCGGGTCACCCCCTACGGGTGATCCGGCGGCCCCGTCGTGCCGTTGGGGTGGGAACCGGAGGCGCTCACCACCCTGACGGCGCGAAGATACGAAGAGACAGACGCGACGGAACGAAGAGACAGAGACGACCGTTCCCCAGGCTGCCCGGACGGGGCCTCGGCGCGGCTCGCGTGCGGTCCGCAGGTGGTGGCGCAGGTCTTCTCGCGGGAGGTGCGGACGGGCGGCGGCGTCAGCTGCCGGACCGGAAGGGCAGCGCACGGCCGGAGACCATGGACCCGCCGCTGTTCGGCCTCTTCGCCCGGCTGTGCGGGGCGTCCCTGGCGCGGGCGCACGCTCCTTGCGGGGATCCGGTCGCGATCTCCGCGTACCTGGGCGGCAGCGACCGCTTCGACCGCGCGCCCGCCGCTTTCGCGCAGTCCTACGCCGACCGGAACGAGCGGGGCTCCGAGGCGCCGGCGGCCCGTTCCCGCTCGGGCCGGATCACCGCGCAGGATCTCTGAGCGGCACGGTCTGAGCGGCAAGGTCCGGGTCACTCCGGCAGCTGACGCATCTCCACGACGCGCAGGCCCAGCGACCGGCAGCGGGCCAGCAGGCCGAACAGCTGCGCCTCGTCGATGACGGGACCGAACAGGACGGTCTGACCGGACATCACCACGTGCTCCAGCTCCGGGAAGGCCTCGGCAAGCGCCTTCGACAGGTGTCCGTCGACTCGGATCTCGTAGCGCATGGGTCGTACTCCCGCGGACGGCCTCGGTCAGTGCTTCAGAACGATCTTGAATGAGATGATCACCAGGCCCAGCAGCAGATTCACCGAGGCAGTGGTCGCAACCATGCGCCAGGTGCCGCCGGCGCGGCGTGCCGCGGCGGCGGACCAGCCCACCTGCCCGGCCACGGCGACGGACAGGGCCAGCCAGATGGCGCCCTGTACGTCCAGGCCCAGGAGCGGACTGAGGGCCACCGCGGCGGCAGGTGGGACGGCGGCCTTGACGATGGGCCACTCGTCGCGGCAGACGTGCAGCACGACCTGGCGGTCCAGGGGCTGTTGCGCCAGCCGCGCCCCGAACAGCTGGGCGTGGACGTGCGCGATCCAGAACACCACGCCGGTGAGCAGCAACAGCACCACGAGTTCGGCACGCGGGAACGAGCCCAGGGTGCCGGCCCCGATCACCACGGAGGCCGCGAGCATCGATCCGTAGACGCCGCCCGTGTAGTCCGCGCGTGCCCTGCGCTCGGCACCGCGCACGCGGACCGCGGTGCCGTCGGTCCTGGACATCGGTGCCTCCCTGGGGGTTCAGTGCGTCGATCCTTTGGCTCCGGACGGTGCGTCGGCGCCGGACTTCTCGGTACGTCTCTTCTGGCCGGCGGGCAGGCTCGAGGTGACGAGGAAACTGGCCAGCGTCACACCGCCGGTGGCGAGGATCGCCGCCTTCAGGCCGTCGAGCTGCGCCGACGCGTACGAGTCCACGACGGCGTCGACGTCGGAACTCGGCAGGCCGGCGCTTTCCGCCGCCGAACGCACCTGGTCGGTGCTGACGAAGGAGATCCCCGACTCCAGGGCCACACCGGTCTGTGCGCGGGCCTCCTCGGACACCTTTGGATCGTCGGCCACCTGCGTGGTGAACGCGTGCGCCAGTGCGCCGACGAGGATGGACCCGATGAGTGCCGTGCCCAGCGCGGAGCCCAGGTTCTGCGCCGTGAACTGCAGCCCTCCGACCTCGCTGCGCTCCTCCTCACCGACGCTGGACTGGACGACGTTGCCCAACTGCGAGGCGAGCAGGCCGGTGCCCACGCCCAGCAGAGCCATGGCTCCGGCGAACTGCGCGTCGTCGATGACCGGGTCGATGGTGGCCAGCAGCCACACGATGGCTCCCGCCAGCGTCAGCAGGGCCAGCCGGACCACCCGGCGCGGCCCCACAACCCGGCCCAGCGAGGAGGCGAGCACGGAGGCCGCGAGCATCGTGACGGACACCGGGAGCAGCCGGAGTCCGGTCTGGAAGGCGTCGAAGCCCTGCACCACCTGCAGGTACAGCGGGATGACGAAGAACAGCCCCAACAGGATGAGGTTCTGGCTCAGCAGCGTCAGCAGACCTGAGCGCAGTGCCCGTTTGCGCAGCAGGGCCAGGTGTACGAGGGGCTCGGCGTCCTGAGCCTCCCGCCGCCGCTCCCAGTGGACGAACAGGGCGAGGACGACCGCCCCGGCGCCGACGACGAACAGCGTCGGGGAGAAGCCCAGGACGGTGAAGGGAGGGTTGCGGGGCTGTAGCCATCCCCAGGTACTGCTCTGCAGCACGCCGAGTACGCCCAGGGCCAGTCCGCCCGCCGACAGCACCGCGCCGACTGCGTCCAGCCGGTGGCGGGGTCCGGTCCGGACGGGTTCGGTGATCATCCGGCGGCAGCACAGGACGGCCGCGACGACCACGACCTCACCGGCGAAGACGAGCCGCCAGGTGAGGTACGTCGTCACCCAGCCGCCCAGCAGCGGGCCGACCGCGATCCCCGCGCCGGCGAGTCCGCCGATGACGCCGTAGGCGACGGCACGGTCCCGCCCGCGGTAGGTCTCCGCGACGAGAGCGGCCATGGACGGCAGCACCATGGCGGCGCCGAGCCCCTCGATGACCGACCAGCCCAGCGCGAGCACCCACAGCGTGGGGGCCACGGCGGTCAGGGCCGATCCCGTGCCGTACACGATCAGTCCGATGAAGAAGAGACGACGGCGCCCCACGATGTCGCCGAACCGGCCACCGATGATCATGAACGCGGCCATGACCAGCGCGTACAGCGTGATCACGGTCTGGATGGCGGTGACCTCGGTGTCGAAATCCTCGACCAGCTGACTGATCGAGACGTTCATGACGGACGTGTCCAGAACCATCAGGAACTGGGCCGTGCCCAGGACGATCAGAGCCCGCCATCGTGTCACGGTGTCCACCTCGCCGAGTCGGCCCGGAGCGGCGGTGGATCCGGCCGCCATCCCCATCGCAGCCGAGGAGGCCGTCCGGCGCCTCACCCGCCGTGGGCGAGGCGACCCGTGTTCACAGCAGCCGCAGGTCCCGCGCACGGTGTACCGCGGCGCTGCGACGGTTCACGCCCAGCTTCCGGTACAGGCTCTTGAGGTGGGTCTTCACCGTGTTCACGGACACGTACAGGTCGGCGGCGATCTCCTCCGTCGACATCATCTGGGCCAGCCGCTCGAGCACGTCGCGCTCACGGCCGCTCAGTTCCTCCACGACGATCGGCCAGAGGGGCATCCCGGCTCCGGCCGGTTCGTCATGTCGCCAGGTGCCGGGCACGAGCCAGCCCCCGGCCAACTGCTGGAGGGGTGCGGTGGCCAGGAGAGGGCGGATCCACTGTCCGGCTTCGAGGAAGGGCCGGCGCAACCGCTCGTGCCGGGCCTGGATGAGCGACTGTGCTACGAGTGCGCGGGCGGTGGACGAGTCCCCCGCGCCGTACGCGGCCTGCGCTCTCACCAGTGCCGCCCGGACGGTCACGGCCGGACCGGTGCGGCTGTCGGCCCGGATCCTGTCAAGGAGGTCGATCGCGGCATCCGGACGCCCTGCGACGAGGTGGAGGCGCGCGGCTTCCACGGCGCACGCCGGCTGGCTGTCGGGAACGGCGCGGAGCAGCTCGGCGGCGGTTTCGGACCGTCCTTCGGCGAGGTGGGCGGCGGAGACGACCAGTACCTCGTGGCTCTCCGCCCACGGTGAGGCCGCGGCGGTGGAGACCACCGGGGCAGCCGCCTCGACCGCCGCTCGCGCGTCGCCCCGGGCCAACTGGAGCCGCGCGGTGACGATGGCCCGTCCAGCGGCCGTCACCGGGTCCCGTGTCGCGGCGGGGAGTTCGGCGGCCTCGTCGAGGAGGGCCTGGGCCCGGCCCAGTTCGTTGCGGTCGACGGCCACGGCGGCCAGCACCAGTCGCTCGATTCCGGAGCCGGAGGGGCGGTCGAGGCTGAAGCCCTCCGTCTCGCTCACCGCCTCCAGGGCCTTGTCCTCCGCTCTGCCCGGCCAGCCGTTGAGGTAGTCGATCAGCGCCAGGTGGCCCATCGAATCCTCCCGGGGGACCAGGGTCGAGACTCCCCCGGGCGAGCGGACCACCGTGGACAGCGCTGCCTGCGCCTCCTCGAACCGCCCCGCCCACAGTCGCGTCGTGCCCAGGTGGGCCATCAGGAGGGCGCGCAGCTCCGGATGCTTGTCCAGAAGGTGTGCGGGAACGTCCTGTTGCGCCTCGTCAGCGCTTTCGGCGGCCTCTTCCGCCTGTGCGGGGGACCCGGTCAGGCGGGCGGCCAGGGCCTCCAGCAGCGCACAGCTCAGCTGCGCGGCCGCCGGGTCGGACAGGTCGCCGGTCAGGCGTTCCTCGGCGTGGTGGAGGTGGGCCAGTCCACGGTCGAGGTCGCTGCGGGACAGATCGCGTGCGGCGCGCACGAGTTCCGTCGCGGGGCTCGTGGCATCGGGCTCCATCCGGGAGAAGAGCCGGGTCAGGTCCTCGGAGCGCAGACCGGTGAAGAACTGTCCGATCGCCAGGTCGTCCACGAGGGCCCCGGCGGTGAAGTCCCAGTCGCCCGCGGCGGCGCCGTGCGCGAGGGTCTCCGGGAGGGAGCCGGAGCGCTGCAGCCACAGGGCGGCCCGCCGGTGCAGTTCGGGCTCCAGGCCGGGGCAGCGCTCGCGCAGATGGGCCCGGAGTATCTCCCCGAACAGCGGGTGCAGGCGGTACCAGGAGTGTCCGAGATCCTCGACGAAGGCGTTCTCGCGGTGCAGCCGGGCCAGGATGCGTTCGGCATCGGTCCGCTCCGTCAGGGCGTTCACCAGATCGGGACAGAAGCGCTCCAGCACGCTGGCCCGCAGCAGCAGGTCCTCGGTCTGTTCCGTCTGCCGCTTGAGCACCTCGGCCAGCAGGAAGTCGGCGACGGTGCTGCGATCCGCCTCGAACTCCTTGAGATACGTCTCCGGGTCCGGGCTCTCCAGCGCGGCCAGGGCGCACAGGCGCAGGCCGGCGGCCCAGCCCCGGGTGCGGTCCACCAGAGCGCGCGCCGCGTCGAGGGGAAGACAGAGACCGTGCACCTCCAGCAGGGCGAGGGCCTCCTTGGGGGTGAAGGCCAGCTCGGCGCCGCGGATCTCCGTCAGCGCGCCGGCCACCCGGTAGCGGTGCAACGGGAGCATGGGTTCGGTGCGGGTGACGAGGATCAGGCGCAGCCCGTCCCCTGCGTGGTTCAGCACGAACTCCAGCTGCTCCGCGACCTCGGGCGCGCTCACGCGGTCGTACTCGTCGAGCACGACGGTCGCTGCCTGGTCACGGTCGTTGAGTTCTCCGGCGATCGCCGACAGCACCCTGTGGTCCACGCTGCCGGCGTCCGCCGGGTGGGCGGCGGGGTCGGACAGCGGCATCCCGCAGACGCGCAGGGCCTGCAGGAGATACGCCCAGAACATGCCGGGACGCTGCTCCTCCGACTCCAGAGTGAGCCAGGCGACCGGCCGGTCCAGGTGTACGGCCCAGTCGGCGACCAGCAGGGTCTTGCCCGCGCCGGCGGACCCGTTGACCATGGTCAGCGGAGTGGCCAGAGCCTGGTCGAGGTGCCGGTTCAGCCGCTGCCGCTGCAGGAACGCGCCGGGCCTGGTCGGCAGAGCGAATCGAGTGCGCAGGAACGGGTCCCCCAGCGGATCGGCACATCCGTCGGCCGACGCCGGAACGTACTCCTCGAATGCAGACACGCGCTCACCACCAGTGTCCGCCATGTCATGGGCAGCGCTTCCCTCGCTTCAGGGTCCCATCCTTCCGGGACAACCGCCTGGCACACGCACGGCCGGCACCGAGGGCGTCGCTCACTGCCTGACCGGTGCGTATCCGTGCTGCGGGCCTCTTCCCACACCCTTCGAAACGCTGAGACGCAGGTCACACCCGGAGAGCTGTCACATGTCACCGGCCACCCCTGTCAGTAGGTGTGTATCCGCAACAGGGCAAGGAGATCACCATGGAACCGCGCCTCAACTTCTTCGGCCACCCCCTCGCGGGAAGGGTCCTGAAGCACATCAATTCCGCGAACAAGGTGGTGTGGGACTCGACGCTGCCGACCACGACTCAGGAACTGGTGAAGATTCGCGCAAGCCAGATCAACGGCTGTGGTTTCTGCACGGACATGCACACCAAGGACGCCACAGCCGAAGGGGAGACGGCGCAGCGCCTCAACCTGGTCGCGGCCTGGCGTGAGGCCAAGGTGTTCACCGAGGCCGAACGTGCCGCTCTGGAGCTGGCCGAGCAGGGCACCCGCACCGCCGATGCGGCGGGCGGTGTCAGCGACGAGGCCTGGGAGAACGCCGCGAAGCACTTCGACGAGGACCAGCTTGCAGCGCTGGTCTCCCTCATCGCGGTCATCAACGCGTACAACCGTGTGAACATCATCGTCCAGCAGCCTGCCGGGGACTACCAGCCCGGCATGTTCGGCTGATCGGCGCCCACCAGGCCCGGCGCCACGGCCTGTCTCCAAGCCGCCCCGATCTGCGGCATGGAAGCAGGCCATCGGCATCACGGGCACAGCACCGTCCTGGCTGTGGATCACGTCGTCACCGGGCTTCGAGTGCGGTGATGACCCTGCTTGTAGCATGGTGATCCACAACTGGAGGGCACCTATGCGCGCCGGGGATGACGCCGACTCTCTCGACAAGGCAACGAGGGATTTCATGGCGGCGCGTCCCCAGCTCTTCGGCATCGCCTACCGCGTGCTGGGAAGCGCCGCGGAAGCCGAGGACATCGTCCAGGACGCGTGGCTGCGCTGGCAGAGGACCAACCGCGCCGACATCCTCGATCCGACGGCGTTCCTGGCCACGATCACCTCGCGGCTTGCCATCAACCTGGCCCAGTCCGCACGAAAGCGACGTGAGTCGTACACCGGGCCCTGGCTGCCGGAACCGGTCGACACCACGGCGGACCCGCAGCTGGGCGCGGAACGAGCGGAGGCGCTCGACCTGGCGGTCCTCTTCCTCCTCGAAAAGCTGAATCCCGTGGAACGGGCCGCGTACGTGCTGAGGGAAGCCTTCGACTATCCCTACCGGCAGATCGCGGACATGCTGGAGACGAGTGAGGCCAATACGCGACAGCTGGTGAGCCGCGCCCGCAAACATCTGGCGACGGAACGCCGGGAGCCCGCGAGCCCCGAAGCTCACCGGAGGCTGCTGGAGGTTTTCCTCGCCGCGGCCCAGACCGGCAATCTGTCGGTGCTCGAAGAGGTTCTCACTGCGGACGTGGTCAGCTACGCCGACGGCGGTGGCGTGCGCGGAGCATCCAGGATTCCGGTCGCCGGGCGTCTGCGTGTCGCCAAATACCTTGCCGCCTTCGCTCCGCGCTTCTGGCCGCGGTCGAAGGTTCGCTGGGTCGAAGCCAATGGCAGGCCGGCCGTTCTCGTCTCGGCCGACGGAAACGCTGTGGCGCTTTTGTCCGCCGAGGTTTCGACGCGCGGCATCGAACGCCTTATGTGGGTCATGAATCCGGAGAAACTGGCGCCCTACGTGGCTTCACAGAACAGCTGAGGCGGTCCAGCCGGCGTCACAGAAGGCGGGCAAATGGCCGGGCATAGATCCGGAAATCGCCGCTCCGCTCCTGGAGCGGGCCGATGCGCTGTGTCCTTACGCACGGATGGCCTGGCGTGGAACGGTCCCCGTCGACAGGCACCACCCACGAGAGCGTTCCGGCCGTCCCGGACGAGACCGCCACGCTGATGGAAGAGGTCTCGACCGAAGGAAAACTCGCCGAATAGGGCCGGGCCGTGTCACCAGGGCCTCACGGCCACCCTCGGCCTGTGCCGGAACAGCCGGATCCGTGGTCCCGGGCGCCACTCATCGGGGGAGTGCGTGGCGCCCGGGACCCGCACCTACGGGGTCTATGCGCAGGTGTGCATCCCGGACTCCTCGACGGGGGTGAGCCGCCCGGAATACTGTGATCAACTTATCAAAACGTTGTTTGTCGCACTCGTCATGCGGCGCGTGTCGCGAGCTGCCGATACGCGGACGAGCCCCGTCGCGGACCTTCGCCTCCGCCCCCACGTTGCGGCATCCGGGTACTAGCGGGCCGCGTCATGGCCCGGTCACCGGCATGCACCTCGGGCAGATTCCTACGTTGATCATATGATCACCGAATTCAGGCCCAGGACAGCCGTCGCCATCTGCGCCCTCTGCGTGGCCGGTGTCCTGGCGCTCGCGCCCGTCGCGGCCGCCGCCGGTGCGGAGCCCACCCCACCCGGTGCGCCGCGGGCGACGCCGCATCCGTCGTTCCTGTACCGCCAGGGCACCCAGGTCCGGGCCCATCGTGGGGTGCCCGGGGTACCGGACGTCTCCGCGTTGTCCTGGCTGGTGGCCGACGCCCGCACCGGCGAGGTGCTGGCCGCGCACGACGCGCATCGCGCACTGCCGCCGGCCAGCACGCTCAAGACCCTGTTCGCCCTCACGGTGCTGCCCGCCCTGCCCGCCGACATCGAACACACGGTGAGGGAACGGGAGTTGGAGGACATCGGGCCGGGCAGCAGCAAGGTCGGAGTCGCCGAGGGACAGACGTACCGGATCGCCGATCTGTGGCGCGGAGTCTTCCTCAACTCCGGGAACGACGCCGTGGACGTCCTGGCCTCGCTGAACGGCGGCTGGCACAGGACGGCCACCCGGATGCAGGCCAAGGCACGTTCCCTGGGCGCCCTCGACACACACGTACGGTCGCCCGACGGATACGACACTCCCGGCCAGGTGTCCTCGGCGTACGACCTGGCGGTGTTCGGCCGGGAGGGGCTGCGCAACCCGGACTTCGCGCGGTACTGCGGCACGGCCGTGGCGAAGTTCCCGGGCGGGAGCGGATGGTCGTACGACATCCAGAACACCAATCGGCTGCTGACCGGTGCGGACGGCGTGGAGCCGTACCCGGGGCTGGTCGGTGTCAAGAACGGCTACACCAGCAACGCGGGCAACACCCTGGTCGCCGCAGCCCGTCGCGGCGGGCGCACTCTCGAGGTCACCGTCATGAACCCTCAGGCGGGCGGCGGGTTCACGGTCTACGAGGAGGCACGCGAACTGCTCGACTGGGGGTTCGAGGCCGCCGGTCGCGTCGAACCGGTGGGCTCGCTGGACGGGTTGCGGGCCAGACCGCGGCCGGGGCCCAGCGCCACTCCCGTGGCCGTCGTCGTCCCGGACGGCGGGCCGGGATGGCCCACGGCGGGCGTCATCTCGGGTGCCGCCGTTCTGGGCGCCGCTGCCGTGGCGCTGGTGCTGCGGGGCAAGGGCGGTGTGCCGCCGCGGACTTGACCCACCGGGAGCCACAGCAGCAGGCCCAGGGTGATCCAGGTGTAGGTGTTGCTGCCGAGGAAGCCGTCGATGCCGGACGCATCGTGGAACCACAGCCACACCACGCTGGTGCACAGCACGGAGTACAGGGCGCCCGCCACACGCGCGTGCCCGGTGCGGATCAGCACGGCGAACGACGGCAGCAGCCATACGAGGTGGTGCACCCAGGTGATGGGGCTGACGAGGCAGGCGGTCAGGCCGGTGAGGGCGAACGCGGCCGGCCAGTCCGCCGCCGCGACCGCCCGGCGGGTCCGCCAGGCCCAGATGCCGAGGACCACCAGGACGGCCGCGGCCCAGACCTTGCGGTCCGCTTCCCCGAGGCGGGCCAGGATGCCCTGCAGCGACTGGTTGGAGACGTAGTCGAGGCGGCCCACCCGGCTGGTGTCCCACAGGGCCTGCGTCCAGTAGAAACGGGAGGCGCCCGGCGCGACCCCGCCGGCGAGCGCGGTCGCCGCGGCCGCGACGGCCGTCGCGACGGCTGCGGCACGCCATCGGCGGGCGAGCAGGAGCAGTCCGATGAAGACGGCCGGGGTCAGTTTGATCGCGGCCGCGAGGCCTATGCCGACGCCCGCTGGGCGCTCCCGCCCGGTGCTGAGCAGCCAGGCGTCGGCCAGCACGAGCGCCAGCAGCAGAAGGTTGACCTGACCGAAGCTGAAGGTGTCACGGAGTGGTTCGAACAGGGGGAGCAGACAAACGCCCAGGGCGCAGCCGAACCAGCCGTAGCGGCGCCATGCTCCGTCGGTCAGGATGTGCAGCACCAGTGCCAGGGCCGCCAGGTTGAGCAGCAAGGAGCCGACGATCGCGGTGTGCAGACCGACGAGGGCCATGGGCAGCATGCTGACGGCGGCGAACGGCGGGTACGTGAAGCCGTACGTCGTCCCCGGCACCTCGTAGTCGTAGATCCGTCCGCCGTGGTGGATCCAGCTGTTGACGGCACCGTAGTAGACGCGCAGGTCGAACCAGTCGCGCAGCAGCGGCACGGTCGCGGTGAAGACGGCGACGGCGACGGCGAGGGTGAGGACCAGGAGCAGTCGGCCGCGGTCGGTGCGGGGAGGAGTCATACGGTCCTTCATGCGGTCCTCTCCAGCGCGGGTGCCTGGGCCGCCTGGTGGACCTGCCACAGGACGACCACGGCCAGCGCACCGCCGGAGACGGCCAGCATCAACTGCCCGCTGTCGGCCGGTCCGCCGCTCGGCAGGGTGGCGAGCGCGAGCACTCCCGTCACGGCCGCCACCCGTTGCCGTACCGAGGTGGTGGGTGCCGCGGCGGCGATGAGGAACAGGCCCCACAGGGCGTACCAGGGGCGGATCGCCGGGCCGAAGGCGGCCACGGCGGCGAGGCTCAGGCCCAGCGCGTAGACCGGGCGGGGGCGCAGTCGCCACCATATGGCCGCCACCAGCAGAGCGGTGACCGCGAGGCCGAGCATGTGCCAGGCCGGGAGGGCGAGAGGCGCGAGGTTGCTGCCGAGGTGTTCCAGCATGGCTCCGGTGGCACGTCCGAGGAGGCTGGTGAGGGCCCAGTTGTGCGCGGAGACCGGCGTGTCGAGGGCGCCTATCCAGCCGTAGCCCGTTCCGGCGAGGGCCGTCGCGGCGACCGTGGTGGCCGCGGCTGCGACGCCGGCCGACAGGACGGCCCTCGCCGGATGTCGCCCGGCGCGCACCTGGAGGACGACGACCGCGGCGAGCCCGAGCACGGCGGGCGCCTTGACCAGCGCGGCGAGTGTGACGAGCACGGCACCCAGCACCGGCCGGCGGCCGAGCGCCGCGACCAGGCCGACGCCGAGCAGGCCGAGCATGATGGCGTCGTTGTGGGCGCCCGCGACCAGGTGGAGCAGGACCAGCGGGTTGAGGGCACCGAGCCAGAGCGCGGCGGCCGGATCGGCGCCGCTGTGCCGGGCCAGCCGGGGCAGCGCGGCCGCCATCAGCGCCACGCCGAGCAGCGCGACCAGCCGCATTCCGACCAGACCGGCGGGGAGCGCACCGCGGGTCAGGCCGGACAGTGCGGAGGCGACAGCGAGGAACACGGGGCCGTACGGGGCGCCGGTCTGCCGCCACAGCGGGGCGACCTCGTCGGCGAGCGGGCCGCCGAGCTGGGCGGGCCCGTGCGCGTAGACGTCCATGTGGGCGTCGACCATCGCACCCTGCGCGAGGTAGCTGTAGACGTCACGGCTGAACAGGGGCGGGGCGAGGAGCAGTGGTGCGGCCCAGACGGCGAGCACCAGCAGCAGCTCGCGCGGGGTGGGCGGCTCGGCGCTGCGCACGAGCCGCCCGAGCAGCACCCAGGCGGCTATCAGGAGGACGACACCGAAGTACACACCGACCAGGCCCAGCGCCGCGCGGGCGTTGGCCGGTGCCAGGAGGTCCCGGACGGGCAGGGCACCGGACGTCTCACCGCCCAGGGCGAGGAAGGCGGTGCCGGCCAGGCCCAGGACCTGACAGCGGCGGAGATCGACAGGGAAAGCCATGGCCAACACTCGGTAAGCGTGTCAACGCCGGGTGGCCGGAAATTGACGCGCCGCCCTCCGGGCGGGGGCCTGCGTGTGTCCGGCGTGTGATCGGACGCCGGAGCGATGACTTCCGTGCCGCCGGCCGGTCTCCCCTGCGTCCGACCTTCCTTCCCCGTCCTTTGCCCCTCAGCCACAGAACGGACGTGACGACCGTGCCGCACCACTCCGCCCACGCCAAGGTCAACGGCCTGGAGATGTACTACGAGACCCACGGATCCGCAGACGGCCGGCGCCCCCTGGTGCTGCTGCACGGCGGGGTCCATACCATCGGCCTGTCCTTCGCCGCCGTGCTGCCCGCCCTCGCCGCGGACCGCCGAGTCGTGGCGCCCGAGTTGCAGGCACACGGCCACACTGCCGACACCGACCGCGAGATGACGGTGGCGAACCTGGCCTCGGACGTGGTGGCGCTGCTGGATGAACTCGGCATCGGGCAGGCCGACCTCATCGGCTTCAGCCTCGGCGGGCTGACCGCGCTGGAGATCGCGGTGCGGCACCCCGAGCGCGTCGGACGGCTGGTGCTCGCCGCCACCCAGTACCGACAGGACGGCTACCACGACGAGGTTCGCACACCGGACTACACCTCTCCCCGGCTGCCCAGCGAGGCGGACTTCCAGGAGATGGCCGAGGCCTACGCCGCTGTCGCGCCGCATCCCGGGCACTTCCAGGACTTCCTCGCGAAGGTCACGGGCGCGGCCCACGCACCGCTGCCCTGGACGGCCGACGACCTGCGGGGGCTTGGCGCACCGACGCTGCTGGTCATCGGCGACACCGACTTCGTTCGCGTCGAGCACGCGGCCGAGATGCAGGCGCTGATCCCCGACGCGGGGCTGGCCGTCCTGCCGGCCACCACGCATGCGGCCCTGATGCGGCGCACGGGCCTGCTGGTGCCGCTGCTGACCGAGTTCCTGGGCTGAGCCGCCCGCTCGACGCCGGCTCTCAGAACACCGACAGGCCGGTCAGGGTGGTGAAGCGGTCCAGGGCGGCGACGCCCGCCACCGAGTTGCCGCGCTCGTCGAGCCCGGGGCTCCACACGCACAGGGTGCAGTGTCCGGGTACGACCGCGATGATGCCGCCGCCGACGCCGCTCTTGCCGGGCAGCCCGACCCGGTAGGCGAACTCGCCCGCGGCGTCGTACGTCCCGCAGGTCAGCATCACCGCGTTGACCTGTTTGGCCTGGCTGCTGGTGAGCAGTCTGCTGCCGTCGGCGCGAACGCCGTGACGGGCCAGGAACCCGGTGGCGAGGGCGAGGTCGGCGCAGGACGCCGTGATGGAGCACTGCCGGAAGTACTGGTCCAGCAGCGCCGGGACCGGGTTGTCGATGTTGCCGTACGACGCCATGAAATGAGCGAGGGCGGCGTTGCGGTCGCCGTGTGCGGACTCGGAGGCGGCGACGTCCAGGTCGAAGTCCAGGCCCGGGTTGCCGCTCTCGGTGCGCAGAAAGGCGAGCAGTTCGCCCGCCGCGTCTCCGGTACGGGTCTGGAGGCGGTCGGTGACGACCAGGGCGCCCGCGTTGATGAACGGGTTGCGCGGGATGCCGCTCTCGTACTCCAGCTGGATCAGGGAGTTGAAGGGGTTGCCGGAGGGCTCGCGGCCCACGTGCTCCCAGAGTTCGTCGCCCTCGCGGGCCAGGTCGAGGGCGAGGGTGAAGACCTTGGTGAGGGACTGCGCGGAGAACGGCTCGTGCCAGTCCCCCACCCCGTACACCGTGCCGTCCGGCTCCGCGACGGCCATGCCGAAGCGGCGCGGGTCGCAGGCGGCGAGCGCCGGGATGTAGTCGGCGGGCCGGCCTCGGCCGGGGGTGCGCTCGATCTCCTCGGCGATGCGCGCCAGGACCGGTTCGAAGGTGGGGGTGGATGGGGGAACTGCCATGATCACCATTGTGCCTCCGGGTCGGTCCTGGCGCGCGGCCGTGGATCAGGCGATGACGGAGCCGGTGCCGGCCAGGACTTCGGGCCGCAGCAGTTCGGCGAGGGTCTCGGCGGGCAACAGGCCCTTTTCCAGGACGAGTTCGGCCACGCCCCGGCCGGTGGCGAGTGCCTCCTTGGCGATGTCGGTGGCGGCCGTGTAACCGATGTGCGGGTTGAGCGCGGTGACCAGGCCGATGGAGTTCTCCACGCTCGCGCGCAGGGCCTCGGTGTTGGCGGTGATGCCGTCCACGCACCGTTCGGCCAGCGTCAGACAGGCGCTGCGCAGATGCGTGATGGACTCCGACAGGGAGTGCAGGATGATCGGCTCGAAGGCGTTGAGCTGGAGCTGTCCCGCCTCGGCCGCCATCGTGATGGTGACGTCGTTGCCGATCACCTCGAAGGCGACCTGGTTGACGACCTCGGGGATCACGGGGTTGACCTTGCCCGGCATGATGCTCGAACCGGCCTGTACCGGCGGCAGGTTGATCTCGCCGAGCCCCGCACGCGGCCCCGAGGACAGCAGCCGCAGGTCGTTGCAGCTCTTGGAGAGCTTGACCGCGATCCGCTTGAGTACCCCGGACATCTGGACGAACGCGCCGCAGTCCTGGGTGGCTTCGACGAGGTTGGCGGCGGTGACCAGCGGCAGCCCGGTGATCTCGGCGAGGTGGCGGCGGGCCGACTCGGCGTATCCGGCGGGGGCGTTGAGTCCGGTGCCGATCGCCGTGGCGCCCAGGTTGATCTCATGGATCAACTCGACGGCCTCGGCAAGACGGGACCGGTCCTCGTCAATCATGACGGCGAATGCGGAGAACTCCTGACCGAGCGTCATCGGCACCGCGTCCTGCAACTGTGTACGGCCCATCTTGAGCACGTCGCGGAACTCGACGGACTTGCGGGCGAACGCGTCCTGCAGGACAGCCATCGCCCTGAGCAGCCCGCGCACCGCGAACACCGTCGCGATCTTGACGGCGGTCGGGTAGACGTCATTGGTGGACTGGCCGAGGTTGACGTCCTCGTTGGGGTGCAGGTGCCCGTACTGGCCCCTGTCGAAGCCGAGCAGCTCCAGCGCCCGGTTTGCGATCACCTCGTTGGCGTTCATGTTGGTCGAGGTGCCGGCGCCGCCCTGGATGACGTCGACGACGAACTGGTCGTGCAGCTTGCCGTTGCGGATCTCCCGGCACGCCTCGACGATCGCGGCGGCCTTCCCGGGCTCCAGCAGTCCGAGCTCCTCGTTCGCGAGGGCGGCGGCCTCCTTGACCGCGGCAAGAGCGTCGATCAGGTGCGGGTAGGCGGATATCGGAGTGCCCGTGATGGGGAAGTTCTCCGTGGCACGCAGGGTGTGCACACCCCAGTAGGCGCCGGCGGGAACGTCACGGTCGCCGAGCAGGTCGTGTTCGCTACGGGTGACGACGGTCGTCATGAAGGTGAGGGTCCTCTTTCTGGGATACGGGGTGACAGCGCCCCGACGGGGGCGCGGGGAACTACGCGACCAGCCACACCCGGCGCGCAGCCGCCGGACGGAATGCCGGCCCGGCCCACTACGCGCAGGCCGAGACCACAACCGGCTCCAGCGAACGCACGGGCCGTACACGCCCGACCTCACTGCCGCCCCCGAGCAACGCCTCGCCCTCGAACGCGGTGAGCAGCGCGGGGTCGACCCCGGCCCTGGCCAGAGCGGCGGCCGCCACCGGCACACGCGCCCGGTTCGCCCCGTCGGCGATCTTCACGGCGACGGCCCGGCCGTCCGGCAACGCGGCAACCTGAACGCCTTCGAACCCGTCCTTGGCCAGCAGCCCCGGCACGGCCCGCATCAGCGCGGCCACGTCCCGGCCCGAGCCGGAGGCCATCTCGGCGTGTTCGCGCATCGCGTCGGCGACACGCGCCTCGGGTGTACCGGCCGGCGCCGTGGTGATACGGGCGGCGGCACGAGCGAGACCGTGCAGCGAGACCGAGAACAGCGGAGCGCCGCAGCCGTCGACGGTCACCTGGGCGATGCGCTGCCCGGTGAGGTCCTCGACGATCTCCGCGATCGCCTGCTGGAGGGGGTGGCCGGGGTCGAGGTAGTCGTCGAGGGACCAGCCGTTGAGCTTGCAGGTGTAGAGCATGGCCGCGTGCTTGCCGGAGCAGTTCTGGGCGATCCGGGAGGGCGAGCGGCCCGCCCGGATCCACTCGTCCCGGACGGCCGGATCGAACGGCATGTCCGTGACGTTGCGCAGATTCTCCTCGGTCAGCCCGGCGAGTTCGAGGATCTTCCGCGTCCCGGCGAGGTGACGTTCCTCGCCGGAGTGGCTGGCCGCCGTGAGCGAGAGGAGTTCGCCGTCGAGCGGGAGACCGGCCCGGACCATGGCGACCGCCTGGACGGGCTTGAGCGCCGACCGGGGGTAGAACGCGGCCTCGATGTCGCCGAGCTGAAGCTGGACGTGTCCGTCGGGGCCGAGGACGACGACGGAGCCGTAGTGGATGCCCTCCACGACCCCGCCGCGTATCAGGTGGGCGACGGGGGCGTGGAGGGGCTCGCGGATCAGGGGTGCGTCCGCGACGGAACTGCTGAACATCACTGCCTCTTGTCAGGAAGCGGCGCGTGGGTCACGCGTCGGCTCCGGTGGTGGGACCGGTCCCGGTGGACCGGCGTGCGACACGGCCGCGGATGCCGAACCATCCGACGACCAGGGCTCCGACGATCAGCGGCAGGCACAGCACGGTGGTGCGGCCGGCGCCTCCGTCGGCGTACATGAGGACCAGGACGGAGGCGAGGAAGGCCAGCGTCACGAGTTCGGTCCAGGGGGAGCCCGGCAGTCGGTAGTCCGGGCGGGTCAGCTCGCCCTTCTGGGTCTTCTGCCAGAAGAGGAGATGACAGAGCATGATCATGCCCCAGGTGGAGAGGATGCCGATCGCCGCGAAGTTGAGGACGATCTCGAAGGCGTCCGCCGGGACCACGAAGTTGAGGCCGACGCCCAGGACGCAGATGCCGCTGGTGAGCAGGATGCCGCCGTACGGGACCTGGCTGCGGCTCATCACGGACGTGAACCTGGGTGCGGAGCCGGACATCGCCATGGAGCGCAGGATGCGGCCGGTGGAGTACAGGCCCGAGTTGAGCGAGGACATCGCCGCGGTGAGGACGACGAGGTTCATCACGCCGCCGGCCGCCGGGATGCCGATGTGGGACAGCACCGTCACGAAGGGGCTCTCGCCGGAGCTGTACTTGTTCCAGGGCAGCAGCATCGACAGCAGGACGACCGAGCCGACGTAGAACACGCCCACGCGCCACATGATCGAGTTGATCGCCTTGGGCATGATCTTCTCGGGGTTCTCGGTCTCGCCGGCCGTCACGCCGACCAGCTCGACCGAGGCGTAGGCGAAGACGACGCCCTGGATGATCAGCAGCATGGGCAGCAGGCCGTTGGGGAAGATGCCGCCGTTGTCGGTGAGCAGCGCCGGGCCGGGGGTGGTCCCGTCGACGGGGTGCTGGGTGACGAGCAGGTAGATGCCGATGCACATGAAGATCACCAGAGCGCTGACCTTGACGATGGCGAACCAGAACTCCAGCTCGCCGAAGATCTTCACCGAGATCAGGTTCACGGTGAGGACCACGGCCAGGGCTATCAGTGCGATCACCCACTGCGGGATGTCGGAGAACATGCCCCAGTAGTGGGTGTACGTGGCCACCGCGGTGATGTCGGCGATGCCGGTGGTGGCCCAGTTGAGGAAGTACATCCAGCCCGCGGTGAAAGCGCCCTTCTCGCCGAGGAACTCCCGGGCGTACGACACGAAGGCACCGGACGAGGGCCGGTACAGGACGAGTTCGCCGAGGGCTCGTACGACGAGGAAGGCGAAGACGCCGCAGACCGCGTAGGCGATGAAGAGGGAGGGGCCCGCGTCGGCGAGGCGGCCGCCGGCTCCGAGGAAGAGGCCGGTGCCGATCGCGCCGCCGATGGCGATCATATTGACGTGCCGGGACTTCAGGGACTTGCTGTAGCCGACGTCTCCTGCGTCGACATGTGCGGCCGGTGTGCGCGTCTCGTCTTTGAGGTGCTGCTCGCTCACGCCTCGGGTCCGCCTTCCGCTGGGCTGTCCGTGCGCGCGGGGCGCACGATGTCGGTGAGGGTCGTCTCGACGCGGTCGAGGTGGTGCGCCATGGCGTCCGCCGCGTCGAGTTCGGAACCGTCCATCAGGGCCTCGACGATCGCCCGGTGCTCGCGGTTGGACTGCTCGCGGCGTCCGCCCAGCTCGTTGAGGAACGCCGACTGACGCGCCAGTGCGTCGCGGATCTCTTCGATCACCCGGCGGAAGACCGGGTTCTGGGCGGCCTGGGCGACGGCCAGGTGGAACAGCGTGTCGAGGGCGACCCACGAGGTGGTGTCGGTCTCCCGCTCCATGCGCTCCAGCAGGTGCGACAGGTGGTCGAGGTCCTCGGAGGTGCGGCGCACGGCCGCGTAGCCCGCCACCGGGATCTCGACGTGACGGCGCACTTCCAGCAGGTCGCTGGCCGCGTAGTCGCCGAACGTGGGGTCCTCCACGGTGTTGGCGACGACGAAGGTGCCCTTGCCCGTCCTGGAGACGGTCAGGCCCATCGTCTGCAGGGCCCTGAGGGCCTCGCGCAGCACCGGCCGGCTGACCTCTAGGGTGCGGCAGAGCTCCGCCTCGGAGGGCAGCTTGTCCCCCACCGCGTACTCGCCGCGCTCGATGGCGGCCCGCAGATGCCCGAGCACCGCTTCCATGGCGCTGATGCGCCGCGGGCCCTGACTGGCTGTCTGGCTGTCTGACAGGTTCACGAGAGTGATCCTGCGGGTGCCGGGCCGGAGCTGTCAAGGGAGGCGAATGTGGAAATTCATGGCGCGGGAAGCCTGAAAGCCTGCTTCCGCGGTTCTTCCCTGCCGGTTGCTCCCGCAGGTTGTTCCCGCGACTTCCGGGGTTCAGGGTCACGCACGGGGACCTCGGCCACCGCGACGAGGGGCCACTGCACCGGGCGTTTGCATGTCGGCGTCGGCTCGTCCGGACGCATTGTGAAGCTTGCGTCAAAGGATGGGTAGACGTGGTCTTGACCGGGACCCGCCCGGACGTGGAGGACGTATGAACTGGGATCGGTTCGCGCAGCAGATGGCTGCGATGGCTCGCGATCTCCTCGCTCAGGAATCGGTCGACGACACCCTGAATCGGATCACGCACTCGGCCGTGGAGCTGGTGGAGGGCTGCGACGCGGCCGGCATCCTGATGCTGCACGGCACGAGGGTGGAGACGCTGGCGCCCACGGAGAAGCTCGTCGACGACAGTGACAGGCTGCAGGAGCGACTGGGCGAGGGGCCGTGCTTCGAAGCCGCCAGGAGGACGGACGGTGAGCGGGTCTTCCGCATCGCGGACTTCACCGAGGAGCAGCCTTCGTGGCCCGCCTACGCCCCCCAGGCGCGCACGCTCGGCCTCGGGAGCATGATGGGCTTCCTGCTGTTCACCGAGGACGAGGAACTCGGCGCGCTGAACGTCTACTCCCGTAAGCCCGGCGCCTTCACCGAGGCCAGCGAACTGGCCGGCTGGCTGCTGGCGTCCCACGCCGCCGTCGCCTTCTCCAGCGCCCGCGAGCACGCCCAGATGGAACAGGCCGTCGCCACCCGCCATGCCATCGGTGAGGCGATGGGCATCCTCATGGGTGCCCATCGCCTCACCGAGGAGCAGGCGTTCGACGCGCTTCGGCTCTTCTCGCAGAAGAACAACATCAAACTCCGCGAGGTCGCCCAACGGGTCTGCGAGCGGGGCGGCATGGTCTGACGGGCGGCTCCGCCGGCTCGATGCCTGCGCTTCCCGCAGCGCTACCGGCGGCCTTCGGACACCGGAAGGTTCCCGCCACCAGCGGACTTCGGGTGGCGGTGACCACCTGCGGCTGCGGCCGGCCGGTTGCCGTCAGCTGCCGAGGGCGCCCGTGCTGAGCAGGCCCAGCAGCAGTACGCCGACGATGATCCGGTAGATGACGAAGGCGTTGAAGGAGTGCTTGGCGACGAATTTCAGCAGCCAGGCGATGGAGCCGTAGGCGACGACGAAGGAGACGATCGTGCCGACGGCCAGCGGGGCGGCGCCCACCCCCGTACCCAGCGCGTCCTTGAGCTCGTACAGGCCGGCGCCGGTCAGGGCGGGGATGCCGAGGAAGAAGGAGAGGCGGGTGGCTGCCACACGGTCCAGGTCGCGGATGAGGGCCGTGGACATGGTGGCGCCGGAGCGGGAGAAGCCGGGGAAGAGCAGGGCGAGGATCTGGGAGCTGCCGACCAGCATCGCGTCCTTGAACGTGGTGTCGTCCTCCCCGCGCTTGTGCCGCCCCATCTGGTCCGCGGCCCACATCACGCCACTGCCCACGATCAGCGAGGCCGCGACCACCCAGAGCGAGGCGAGCGGGCCCTCGATGAGCGGCTTGGCGGCCAGGCCCACGATCACGATCGGGATGGTCGCGTAGATCACCCACCAGGCGAACTTGTAGTCGTGGTGGTAGCGCTCCTCCTTGTTGCGCAGACCACGGCCCCACGCGGAGACGATCCGCACGATGTCCTTGAAGAAGTAGACGAGCACGGCGGCGATCGCACCGACCTGGATGACGGCCGAGAACCCGACGACGGCATCATTGTCCACGGGGATGTGCATCAGCCCCTCGGTGATCTTCAGATGGCCGGTGGAGGAGACCGGGAGGAACTCGGTCACCCCCTCGACTGCTCCGAGGACGACGGCCTGACCGACGCTAATGACGCTCATGTGATCCAGTTCTGAGGAGTTGGTCGACAGTGCTGTAGACAGTCTTACTACGCGCGCGGGAGAACCGTTCACTTACCCCACAGGGCCTGGGCGACCGACACCCCGACAAATGCCGCGCCGAGACCCGCCGCCACACTTCCGACGACGTTGGCGGCAGCGTAGAGCCCCGCCCCGGTCTCGGTCAGCCTGAGGGTCTCGTACGAGAATGTCGAATACGTCGTCAGGGCCCCGCACAGGCCGGTGCCGATCAGCAGCTGCATGTGCGAACCGGCGGCCCCCTCGGCCACCGCGCCGGTCAGCAGGCCGAGGATCAGGCAGCCGGAGACGTTCACCGCGAAGGTGCCCCAGGGGAAGACCGAGTCGTGCCGCGACTGCACCGCGCGGTCGGTGAGGTAGCGCAGTGGGGCACCGACCACGGCTCCCGCCACGACCAACAGCCAGTTCACAACGACTTCTTACCCTTCGCGTGCGTTTCGCCGGGGCCGCCCTCGCGACCGACGTACCTGATGACCTCGCAGTCGTCGAGGATCACCAGGCCCTCGCCGACCAGCTCGTCGAGCTGCGGGAGGAAGGCGCGCACCCGCTCCTCGGAGTCGACGATGACGATCGCGACGGGTAGGTCCTCGCTCAGCGACAGCAGCCGCGAGGTGTGGATCAGGGAGGAGGCGCCGAAGCCCTCGATGCCGCGGAAGACGCTCGCGCCGGCGAGGCCGGCCGCGTGCGCGCGGTGGACGATCTCTGAATAGAGGGGCTTGTGGTGCCAGGTGTCGTTCTCGCCGATGAAGACGGTCACCCGCAGGGCGCTGCCGGTCAGCCTCGTCATGGCTGCCTCCACTTCAGGACGCGGCGGGTCGCGATCACCGCGAGCCACACCGCCGAGAGCGCCGCGAGCAGGGTCGCGGCGAGGTAGGCCAGCCCCGTGCGGGGGTGGCCGGCGTCGACCAGCTTCTGGATGTCGACGGCGTAGGTGGAGAAAGTGGTGAAGCCGCCGAGCACACCGGTGCCGAAGAAGGGGCGTACGAGGCGGTGGGCGGCCCACACGTCGGTGATGACCACCATGAACACGCCGATGACGGCACAGCCGACGACGTTGGTCCAGAACGTCGCCCAGGGGAATCCGCCGGTCCGGGTGGGCCACCACAGCGAGAACGCGTAGCGGGCCGTGGCGCCGAGGGCCCCGCCGAGCGCGACCACCGCGACGACGGGCGCCTGGGCGCGCCAGGCGGGCGTTCGTGAAGCGCGGGGCCGGGCGCGGACACTCTCGGCTTCCGGTGCTGTCATGTTCGTATGTCTCCTACTCGCCGGGGCCCGGGGCATGCGGGCGCCGCTCCTTCGCAAGTAGGGACCGTTGGCGGCGCACTGCCGCGGTTCGGGTACGGCGGGCCCCACCGCCGCGCCGCGAGTCGTGGTCACGGCCGGGCAACAGGGTAGCGCCCGGGCCGGACCCGGGTCACTTCGGGACGGGCCGCTCGCAGACCGCGACGCCCCGCTCCCACAGGCTGCCCAGGACCAGGTGACCGGCGGCCTCACAGACGCTGGTCACCATGCGATAGCCGGAGCGGCGGCGGGCGAGGTGGTGGACGATGCCGCCCTGGTCGTCGAACGCGAGGGCACCGATGGTGCCCGTGGGGCGGAACGGGGCGCGGACGGCGATGCGTGCGGCGGCGCCGCGGACGGCGGGAGCGGCGCGGTGCAGCAGGTCGAGCGGGGCGACGCGAGGGCCGGCCAGGGACACCCAGATCGGGCCGCCGGGCGCCCGCCAGAGGTTGTCGGGCATGCCGGGGAGGTTCTCGGCGAAGGGTTCGCTGCGCCCTGCCTTGGCTCCGGTGAGCCAGTAGCGGGTCAGCCGGCAGGCTCCGGTCTCGGCGACGACCAGGAAGGATTCGTCGGCGCTCGGGGCGAGGCCGTTGGCGAACTGGAGCCCCTCCAGCAGGACTTCGGGGTTCTCGCTGCCGGGGGCGAGGCGCAGCAGCCGGCCGGTTCCGGTGTGTTCGACGAGGTCCCCGATCCACTGGTTCAGGGGGTAGCGGCGGCTGGAGACGGTGAAACAGACGCTCCCGTCGGACAGGGCGACCGCGTTGCTGCAGAAAGTGAGCCGCTCCCCCGCCACCGAGTCGGCGAGAATGCGGACGACGCCCTCACCGAGGTCGACGCGCAACAGGCCCAGTTCGGCGTCGCACACCAACAGGGCGCCGTCCGGGAGGAGTTCGAGTCCGAGCGGTCGGCCGCCCGTTTCGGCGAGCACCTCGACACGGGGGGTCGCGGGCTCCGACAGTCCGTCGATACGCAGGATGCGGCCGTCCTCCACTCCGGTCAGCACCCGGCCGCGGGAGTCTGCGACGACGTCCTCGGGGCCGCGGCCGCCGATGGCGACGTACCGGAGCGGGACCAGTTCACTGGCGCGGTCCATTTCACTGGGACGGTCCATGAAAACCCCCTCGTCGAGGTCGGGACGGTTCATGCTGGCATGTGTAGGGGTGCCCGCCGGGTTCCGCGTCACCCGATCAGGTTTTGGGGATGTGTTCCTGGCCACTCAGCACACCACCACCGGTAGCTCCGGACCGGAGGAAGGGGTGGTCCCCATGTCACGGCTGGCCGCCTGGCACCGGCTGGGGCTCGCCGAGCTGCACCGGCGCGGTACGGAGCTGGAGTTGCTGCACCGGTCCATGGGGTTCGCGACGCTCGCCCTGGTCACGCTGGCGCCGCTGCTGATCGTGGTCGCGGCCGCGGATCCGCTGGGGCACGGCGGGTTCGCGCTGTGGCTGGTGGACGGCATGGCCCTGTCCGGCCGGTCCGCGGACGCGCTCGCTCATGTCTTCGGCCCGACCCGCAAGGTGATCAGCACCACCAGCGTGCTGAGCGTGGCACTGCTCGCACTGTTCGGCATGTCCTTCGCCTCCAGCGTGCAGAACGGCTACGAGCGGATCTGGAAGGCGGCCCCCATGCCGTGGCACCGGATCTGGCGGCAGGCGGTCTGGCTGGTCATGCTCATGGTGTACCTGTACGCCCAGGTGCAGACCCGGAACGTACTGGAGGGCACGCCCCGCATCCTTCTCAGCATGGGGGTCGGCCTGCTGTTCTTCTGGTGGGGGCCGCACTTCCTGCTCCGCCGCCAGGTGCCCTGGCGGTATCTGCTGCCGGGTGCACTCGCCACGATGGCAGGCCTGGTCGGCCTGCGCGGATTCTCGTATCTGGTCTTCACCCCGCTCCTGGTCACCAACGCGATCAGTTACGGCCCTGTCGGCACGGTCCTGGTGGTGGAGTCGTGGCTCGTCGGTGTCGGATTCGTGGTTTTCGGTGGTGCACTGCTGGGCCGGATCCTGTGCGAGTGGCTCGGGCACCTCGACGAGCCTTCCGACCCGGCGGCCCCGACCGCCCAGGACCCGACGGACCGCGGACCGGGGCCGTCATCCATGCGTTCCTAGTGGGGTGCAGCCACCGACACCGGTCGCGAGCACACGTCGGCTCCTGTCGCCCAGTCCCCCCTACCAGCCCTTCTCGAACATGCGCGCCACCTCGGCGATCCGCATCTCGTCCCGCCGGTAGTAGGTGCGCCACCGGATCCTGCGGGTCTGCAGCAGGCCCATGTCCACGAGCAGGTCCAGGTGGGAGGCGGCGACCGCGCGGGTCACTCCGAGCCTGGCGGCCACGGCGTCCGTGGTGACGCCGTCCTCGACAGGGTCACCGTGCGGCTGCGGCGGAAAATGCGAGGCCGGGTCCCTCAGCCACTCCAGGATGACCAGCCGCTTCTCACTGTAGGAAGTCCCCAACACGTCTTCCCCCTCTCCGGACGGACCACCACATACCGCGTCTTCCCACTGTCCCGCAGCCCAAGCCGCCACGTAGGGCATTCGACCACCCTTGTCCGGGAACGTACGGCCCATCCGGAACGCGGCCGTACGGTCCCACCTCCAGGAACACGGGCGAGAGCCCGACGGCCCCCCTGCGCCCGACCCCTCACTTTCTGGCTCACCGATGACTGAACCGCACCGGCGCCGGCAGCAGCTCTCGGGACAACGCCAGGTCTCCCCGTCCCGCACGACAGCGCGGACCGATTCGGCTGCCGGCTGCCACTGACGGACGCCCGACGGTGCGCAACCGGTCAGGATCGAAGAAGCATGCCCCGCCATTGCGCTCTAGCGTGAAACCACCGACGAAACCCGTCGGCTCACCCTCTCCCGAGGAGCACGCCATGACCGCCGGCCTCAAGACGATCATCTACCCCGTCAAGGACATCACCCGGGCGAAGGCCCTGTTCAGCGCCCTGCTGGAGGTGGAGCCGTACGCCGACGAGCCGTACTACGTCGGCTTCAAGGACGCAGGCCAGGACATCGGCCTCGACCCCAACGGGCACGCGAAGGGCATGACCGGCCCGGTGCCGTACTGGCACGTCTCCGACATCCGGGGGCGGCTCGCCGCACTGGTGGACGCTGGTGCCGAGATGCTGCAGGACGTGCAGGACGTCGGCGGCGGGAGGCTGATCGCCTTCGTCAAGGACGCGGACGGCAACCTCGTCGGACTGCTCCAGGATCCCTCCGCGTGACGCTCCGTCCGGCATCACCGGGCGCCAATCTGCATGCACCCGCATTGATTGCACGCTCAATGAATGCCTGATTCGGTGTTACCGTGCGGGTATGGCAGCGAAGACGACAGATGGACGGCTGGAGGAGGCGTGGCGGGGCATCCTCTCCGTGCACGCGCGCACGATGTGCGAGATCGACCGGGCCCTGCACCCGCACGGCCTGGGCGCGAGCGACTTCGAGGTGCTCGACATCCTGGCCTCCGAGGCGCCCGCGGCGGGCGACCACTGCCGGGTGCAGAACCTCGCGGGACGGGTTCACCTCAGCCAGAGCGCACTGTCCCGGCTCATCGGCCGACTGGAGAAGGACGGCCTGGTGGAGCGTTCCGTCTGCATGGAGGACCGGCGCGGCGTGTGGGTCGCCCTGACCGACAAGGGCCGCGCCCTGCACACCGAGGCGCTGCCGCTGCAGCGTGAGGTGCTGGCCCGACTGCTGGGCGACCGGCCCGCGCCCCAGGATTCGCCGGGGCGTTAGGGCCTGACGGCCGCTACCGGTCGCCGTCGGCACCTGCCAGGGCACCTGCCAGTCGCTACCGGTAGGTGCTGGTCCCTTTCGGTGACCGTGGTGTCGCGCCGGGCGCGGAGCGCGGCTCGGACGTAAACCTTCCGGCCCTCCGGGACCATGCACGCCGCGCTCTCGGGTTCATGGCAGCCCGTTGCGCCCGTCGGACACACCGGGAAGGCAGGGAGTCCGGCGCCGGGAGAAACAGCCCACCACCAGGGCCGGGCTCTACGGGCGACACAGCGCCTACGCCGACGGCGCCAGGCCGGTGACTGTCCACCCCGGCAAGCCTGCGCCCGACCCCTCGGACAAGAGCGCGGTGCTCACGCTCCCGTGATGTCCTGAGGCACACACCCTCGGAGCATGAACGCGACCACTTCGTCCAGCCCGTGCTCGTCCGCCTCCGAGGGCAGCATGCCGGTCGCCGCGAGGTCGGCGTAGCCATGCAGGGTCGCGAACACCGGGAGGCCGACGTGCTCCACAGGGCCACCCCGCACCTCTCCCCGGACCTGTCCCTCGCCGATCAGCCGGACGACCACGTCGGACCAGCGGTGCGTGGCCTCCAGCAGGGCATCGGAGGCTGCCGGGTCGTGCTTGATCGAGTACATGAGGTCGAGCAGCTCGGCGTTGTCCAGGGCGAAGCCCACATACGCGCGGGCCACCGCGTCCAGCCGCTTCGCGAACGTCTCCTCTACGCCGTCCTGTGACGACTCCAGGACAGCGGTCAGCCGCTCGAATCCGGTCAGCGCCAGCGCGTCCAGCAGTGCCTGCTTGTCCTTGAAATGACGGCTCGGCGCGGCATGACTGACGCCGAGGTCGCGGGCGAGTTCACGCAGCGACAGGGCGGCCGGCCCCTTCTCCCGGAGCGTCTCCTCGGCACGGGCGAGCAGGGCGGCACGGAGATCTCCGTGGTGGTACCGGCGAGTGCGGGTGGGCATGGGCGTCAGTGTATCGGTCATGTTTATGCCGCCCACATTGTTGGCAGCGTCACTATTGTTGTCATTGACAGCATTGTTGACGGCGCCTACATTGGCGGGCATGGCCACTCAATCCAGCAAGTGGAACATCACCGACATCCCTGACCAGACCGGCCGCACCGCGGTCGTGACCGGCGCCAACAGCGGGCTCGGCATCGCCACCGTCGAGGCCCTGGCCGGCGCCGGCGCACATGTGGTGCTCGCCGTACGGGACCCGAAGCGCGGCGAGGCCGCGGCCGCGCGGGTGAACGGCAGCGTGGAGGTGCGCAGGCTCGACCTCGCCGATCTCGCCTCCGTGCGCGAGTTCGCCGCCGGCTGGCAGGGCGACCTTGATCTGCTCGTCAACAACGCCGGCGTCATGAACATCCCGGAGTCCGCCACGAAGGACGGCTTCGAGACGCAGTTCGGCACCAATCACCTGGGCCACTTCGCACTGACGAACCTGCTGCTTCGCCATGTCACCGACCGGGTGGTGACGGTGTCGTCCGGCGCGCACAGGATGCCGGGCAGCCCACGGATCCACTTCGACAACCTCAACCTCACCGGCGAGTACGCGCCCATCAAGGCGTACAGCCAGTCCAAGCTGGCCAACCTGCTCTTCACGCTCGAACTCCAGCGCCGCCTCGCCGGGTCGGGCTCGTCCGTACGTGCCCTCGCGGCGCACCCGGGGTACGCCGCGACCAGCCTGCAGAGCCACGACGGCAGTGCGCTGCGGCGTGCTCTCATGCAGGTGACCAACCGCTTCGTCGCCCAGGACAGCAAGGCGGGCGCACTGCCCACGCTGTACGCCGCCGTCCAGGACCTGCCCGGCGCGAGCTACGTCGGCCCGGACGGCCTCGGTGAGATGCGCGGCGCCCCGACCCTGGTCGGGCGCTCGCCGGCAGCCAGCGACCCGGCGGCCGCCCGCCGCCTGTGGACCGTCTCGGAGGAACTGACCGGCGTCACCTTTCCCCATCCGGTCCCGGCCACGACGGCATGACGCCTCGACGGCGTGACGCCACACATCCCGCCACGCACCTTGCCGCCCTCCCTCCCACCCCCCAACCCTCCGCCCGGCACCGATCATGGTGAAGTGAGCGCGTTCGCCCGGCCCTCTAGCCGCCAGCCGGCGGCAGCCCCGCATGCCCTTCACCAGGTTGCCGGTCCGCCGGTCTGTGCGGCGGAACCGGAGTCGAGGCGAAATCGCGTGGGCCGGTCCACAGGGCGGGTACCGCGTCGCAGCGGCGGCACAGTTCGTATGCGATCGCCTCGTAGTTGACCCGCCAGCCGTGGAAGTGCGGCCATGCCTGAAGGGGGGTGCGGTCGGCGCCGAAGCCCGCCGCCTCCAGCATCGCGACCGCCGCGTCGAACTCGGCGAAGGTGAGCCGAATGGGTGTGTCAGGGGCGGGGTCGGGGTCGAAGGGCAGGCGCAGGGCACGGGCGATGTCGCGCAGTGCAATGAAGCCGGCCCGGAGCACGAGGCGCGCCTCCGGCGGGGCGGTGTGCGGGGTGAGCGCGAGCTGCATGGCCGCCGCGTCCATGACGGCGACCAGGCCGACCAGCCAGTGACGGTACGGGCGGGGCGAGCGGAACGCGATCAGGACGGGATACGTGGAGTGGCTCTCCCCCAGGTCGGAGGCCAGCCGCTCCCAGGCCCGGTACAGCTCGGGCAGCGCGGACTCGGTGTCGACCAGCCACTGCCGGGCCAGGATCTCAGGGCCCCAGGCGGGCTCGCCGGCCCGTGACTGCAGCAGGGTCACCTCCAGCTCGCGGCGGTTGTAGGCGGCGTACAGCGTGGGCAGGTAGGCGATCTGCAGGGCGATGAGTACGGGCCCGGTGGCCGCGGCGAGGAAGTCGAGTGTGGACAGGCGCAGCCGGTCGCCGCTGGCGAAGCCGAGGGTGAGCAGGCTGGAGCCCGCTTCCCGGAAGGAGTTGCCCCAGGCGAGCCCGGGCACGGCGTGGAAGAGCAGGCCGTAGCCCACCAGTGCTCCGCCGAGCCAGGTCGCGAGCATGCCGATCAGGATCAGCGGGGCCAGCCAGGTCTGCGCGCGGTCGATGGCGTCGTAGCCGCCACGGGGTGCCGCGAGCCGCAGCAGTCGGCGCAGCAGCCACCACAGCCGGAACACCAGGACCGAGTACAGACCGCGGGGCACCACGAGGGTGCGCAGTACGTTGACGAAAAGGACCGCCAGGAGCAGCCCTCCCGCCACGCCGGAGATCCATTCCATGCGGCCATTGTGAACCGCTTCAGGGTGGGGCGATCAGCGTCGGCCGCGGAGGCGGAAGACGGGATGGCCGGCAGGGCCACGGTCTTCGCGGGTAGGACCGCGGAGACCGTGGGCATACTGCCGTACTGCACCGGGGCGCGGGAGCGGGAGGCCATCGCCCGCCCCCTTCCCCGGGCTCGGCTGCTGCGTCAGGGCCGGGCCAGCAGGGTCCGCACGCCCTCCGAGGTGAGCGTCAGCGGATGCTCCGATCCGGCGTCGATGGTGAGCGACAGATCGTCGGCCGGCCACTGCGAGGCGAGTGCGCCCAGCGGCACCAGGCGGTAACGGGAGACGAACGGCAGCATCCCGGCCATCTCCCCCTCGGAGGTGAACACGGGCACCACCGGGTCGCCGTCCGGCTGCTCCAGCACCGGCAGTGCCACGGCGCCCGGGTCCCTGGCGTCCTCCTGGTTCGCGTCGTCGGGCACGGGAACCAGCACCTCACTGCCGGCGAGCGTGTCCAGCGCCTGAGTGTCCTCGGTGTTCACGGCCAGCGCGTCCAGCGCCTGCCGGGCCGGGGTGACGGTGTGGTCGTTGGCAGGTATCTCCATGGCGGATCCCCTGGTAGCGGCGGTCGTACGGGCCGGCCGGGACAAGATCGGTCCCGGGCACGGTTCTGCTCGCGTACCCGATCCGGACGGGCCCATTCCTCCTCTCAGCGGGGAATCACCGGGGAAACAACCGCAGCCGGCCTGGCCGTGTGCCGGGCGCCTGTCGTGCGGAAGAGGATGCCCCGCAGCACGTCACGGGGCGTGCGGCCGGCGTTCAGGGACATCAGCGCGAGCTGGTTGTCCTCCCCGACGGTGAACGTGGCCCGTCCAGCAGTTCCGCGACCGTGGTCACGCGGATCAGGGGGCGGTACAGGTCCATCATCTGCAGGGCCCTGGCGTGCGAGTCGTCGTCCGCGCCGGCGCAGGCGTCAGCGGCGACCAGCACCTCGACTCCGGCGTCGGCGGCGGCCAGCGCTGTGGACAGGACGCAGCAGTCGGTGCTGACGCCGGCCAGGACCAGACGGCGCTCGGGGCCTACGTGCCGGGCGAGTTCGGGGATCCACTTGCCGAAAGTGGCGGCGTCGACGACGTGTGGGGCGCGGTCGGTGAACTCGTCGGTCAGTTCCCAGAGTTGGGCGTCGGGCGGCTGGAGGGCGAAGGGCCACTGTTCGTAGTAGGCCCGCCAGGCGCCTTCGGGCTGGGCCGGGGCCAGGAAGCGGGTGAAGGCGACCCGTTCTCCGTACGCCGGCAGCAGGCGTCGTACTCCTGCAGCGGCCTCGCCGAAGCGGGGGGTGGCCCAGGGGCTGTCGGGCTCGGCAAAGACGCGCTGCATGTCGATGACGGCGAGCAGGCCGTTCGTCATGCGACCGCTCCCGCGTCCGCGGGGCTCGGGGCCTGCGCCTCCTGCGCGCGGACGCGGGGGCGGCTCAGGGCGAGGGTGCCGAGAAAGCCGAGTGCCAGCGCGGCGAGGACGCCGAGGTTCGCGTAGGCCCAGGCGCCGGACCTGCCACCGAGGCCGACCGGGTCGAGGAGGTAGCCCTGCCAGTCCAGCCAGCCGGCGGCCGAGTTGGTGACCAGGCCCCAGCCGAGGGCCGTGGCGGCGAGGGTGAGGAGCAGAGGCGTGAGCGCCACGTCGCCGTAGCGGCCGGTGGAGCGGTAGAGGTCGCCCTCGTCGTAGTCGCGGCGGCGCAGGGCCAGGTCGGCGAGCATGATGCCGCACCAGGCGGCGATGGGGACGCCGAGGGTGGTCAGGAAGCCCATGAACTGGCCGAGGAAGTCGTCGGCGAAGAAGACGATGTAGACCGAGCCCGCGATCATCAGGACGCCGTCGACGAAGGCAGCCAGGTAGCGCGGGATGCGCAGGCCCGCGGAGAGCAGGGCGAGGCCGGAGGAGTAGATGTCGAGGACCGCGCCGCCGACCAGGCCGAGCACCGCGACGACGGCGAACGGGACCAGGAACCAGGTGGGCAGGATGGTCGTGAGCGCGCCGATCGGGTCGGCGGCGACAGCCGTGTTGAGCTTGCTGGAGGAACCCGCCAGCAGCAGTCCGAAGACCAGCAGGAGCAGCGGTGCCACGGACGCGCCGAAAGTGGTCCAGCCGATCACGCCCCGGCCGGACGAACTGCGGGGCAGATAGCGGGAGTAGTCGGCGGCGGCGTTGACCCAGCCCAGCCCGAAGCCGGTCATCATGAACACCAGTGCGCCGATGAACTCCTGGGCGGAGCCCGCCGGGAGGGCGCTGACGGTGCTCCAGTGGATGTGGTCGGCGACGAGCGCGATGTACGCGACGGTCAGGACGCCGGTGACCACGGTGATCACGGTCTGCAGCCGCATGATGAGGTCGAAGCCCATCACGCCGCCTACGACGGTGAGGGCGCCGACCAGGATCAGGGCCACGATCTGGGTCCCGGTGCCGCCGCCCCAGCCGAGCCGGCCGAAGACGGTGGCGGTGGCCATGGTGGCGAGCGCGCACAGCACGGTCTCCCAGCCGACGGTGAGGACCCAGGAGACCACCGAGGGAAGGCGGTTGCCACGCACGCCGTACGCGGCCCGGCTGAGGACCATGGTCGGCGCGGAACCACGCTTGCCGGCCACCGCGACGAAGCCGCAGAGCAGGAACGAGAAGACGATGCCGATGACGCCCGCGGCCAGCGCCTGCCAGAAGGAGATCCCGAAGCCGAGGGCGAAGGCGCCGTAACTCAGCCCGAGGACGGAGACGTTGGCGCCGAACCAGGGCCAGAACAGGGTCCGCGGAGTGCCCTTGCGCTCGGCGTCGGCGATGACGTCGAGGCCGTGCGTCTCCACCTGGAGCTGTCGCCCTGTGGCTCTCTTGTCGGGGGTGTCCGGGGACTCTGCCATCGTCGACCTATCTGTCCAGGTGCGTTCCGCCGAGGCCTGACGCCTGATCTGCGCTGGTCAAGCCGTCAAGGTCACCTGGGCTGGCGCGCCACCGGCTGCCGCACGGCTCGCCCACCGCCGTCGGCGGGAAAGGGTGCCGTCTGCGTGAACCGGCCGGGCACCCTCATCCGTTGAAGGGGCCGACAGGCGAGATCCCGGTGCCCCGTGCGGACACCCGGAACCGTCCGGCAGGAACCCGGCCCATGACCGGGCCCTCATCTTTTCACCCTGTACACCGTGGTGGTCGTGCTGTGGCCGCCCTCGTGGACTGCGTCAGGACGCCGGGCCTCACGCGTGTGCCACCTGCCGAAGCCCGTCTGGCTCCTGCTGATGCTCATGGCGCCGGTGCTGGGCGGCATCGCCTGGCGCATCTGGGCGGGCGGCGCGCCCAGCCTTCCGGACCGCCCGGTCAGCGCGCCCAGAACGGCAGCGGCGGGCAGACGTTGGCGCAGGTGTAGTTGCCGGGCATCAGCAGTCCGGCGTCGTCCTCGTTGTTGTCGCCGCCCGCGAAGTAGACCTCGGGGACCCAGCCCCAACGGCCGTTGGCCGCCTTGGTGGATGCCCACCAGTAGTTCTCCGCGGACCCGTCCCGGAAGGTCTGGCCCTTCATCTCGGTGACGAACCAGTTGGCGGCGCCCCCCTGTTCGAGGTATCCGACGACCGGGGCGCCCGGCGAACGCGTGGCGTACACCGGCACATGGCCGCGGGTGAGGTTGCAGAACTTGACGTCCGTCCCCGGCCACACGCGCCCGGTGCCGGGATCGGTGAGGTCCTTCTTGGTGGTGCCGTGACAGGGGACGTTGTCGGTCGCGTGGGCGGTGGGAGCGACCAGGCCCGCGAGGCCGGTGAGGGCGACGGCGGCCGTGACGAGTCCGCGCTTGATGTGGATCATGCTCTCGGAAACGAGGGGTCCGCGGAGTTGGTCACGGCCCGGCGTCCGTCCGGACGGCGCGGGTCAGGCCGTCGTTTCGGGCCGGTCCGGTGCGGCCCAGCGGGTGTGGAAGGCGCCGGGGCGGTCGGTGCGCCGGTAGGTGTGAGCGCCGAAGTAGTCGCGCTGGCCCTGGAGAAGGGCGGCGGGCAGGCGCTCGGCGCGCAGGGTGTCGTAGTGGGCGAGGGCGGCGGAGAAGGCGGGGACGGGGACGCCCCGGCGGGCGGCGGAGGCGATGATCTCCCGCCAGGGGACCTGAGCGTCGGTGATCTCCATCGCGAACTCCATCTCGCCGAGCAGGCTCACCAGGTCGCGGTCGGCGGTGTAGGCGGCGCGGATGCGGTCGAGGAAGGAGGCGCGGATGATGCAGCCGCCGCGCCAGATCCTGGCGACCGTGCCGAGGTCGATCTTCCAGCCGTATTCGCCTGCCGCGTCCTGGATCATCTTCCATCCCTGGTCGTAGGCGATGACCTTCGAGGCGTACAGGGCGTGCTCGACCTGTGAGGTGAAGCGTTCGGCCTCGGTGCGGCTGAGCGGGGAGCAGGTGCCGCCGGGCAGGCCCCTGTAGGCGGCGCGCAGGTCGCGCTGGCCGGAGGCGGCGCGGGCGAAGGTGGCCTGGGCGATGGCGGTGACCGGGGAGGCCAGGTCCAGTGCGGTCTGCACGGTCCAGCGGCCGGTGCCCTTCTGTCCCGCGGCGTCCTGGACCACGTCGACGAAGGGGGCCGCGGTGTCCGGGTCGGTGTGGGCCAGCACCTCGGCGGTGATCTCGATCAGGTAGGAGCCGAGGCGGCCCTGGTTCCACCGTCGGAACACCTCGGCGATCTCGGCGGGGGTGTAGCCGGCGACCTGGCGCAGCAGGTCGTAGGCCTCCGCGATGAGCTGCATGTCGGCGTACTCGATGCCGTTGTGGACCATCTTGACGAAGTGCCCGGCGCCGTCGCTGCCGATGTGGGCGGCGCACGGCTCGCCGCCGACCTTGGCGCTGATGGTCTCGAAGAGGGGGCCGAGCACGTCGTACGACTCCGCCGAGCCGCCGACCATGATGGACGGGCCCTCCAGCGCGCCCTCCTCGCCGCCGGAGACGCCGGTGCCGACGAAGTGCAGGCCGCGCTCGCGCAGGGCGGACTCACGGCGGCGGGTGTCGGCGAAGTGGGCGTTGCCCCCGTCGATGATGATGTCGCCGGGCTCCAGCAGCGGGGCGAACTCGTCGATGACCGCGTCGGTGGCCGCGCCCGCCTGCACCATGATCATCAGGCGGCGGGGGCGGACGAGTGCGGCCACGAACTCCTCGGGTGTCTCGGCGGGGACGAAGGTGCCCTCGTCGCCGTACACCTCCATGAGCGCGCGCATGCGGCCCGCCGTGCGGTTGTGTACGGCGACGGTGTAGCCGTTGCGGGCGAAGTTCCGCGCCAGATTGCGGCCCATCACGCCCAGGCCGGTCACGCCGATGGCTGCCGTTGCGTTCATGGTGTACGTCCCTCGATCGGTGCGGTGGCGTCGCGGGGCGGGCGTGCCCCCATGCCCGTCAGGTACGGACGGGCGGCCGGATCGTCTCGATTGCGGGCACCGACGCTGTACGGACGTGTGTGACCAACCCCGCTCAAACGATCGATCAAACAGGGTTTAACATATGAGCGCCGCCTAGCTCGAAAGATGGATCTGTGACTGTCAACGACGACTCGTTCACCAACTGGAAGACCCGCGAGGAGATCGCGGAGTCGATGATCCCGATCATCGGGAAGCTGCACCGCGAGCGGGACGTCACCGTCCTGCTGCACAGCCGCTCCTTGGTGAACAAGTCGGTGGTCAGCATCCTCAAGACCCACCGGTTCGCCCGCCAGATCGCGGGCGAGGAACTCTCGGTCGTCGACACCCTGCCGTTCCTGCAGGCGCTCACCGCGCTCGACCTCGGGCCGTCGCAGATCGACATCGGCATGCTCGCGGCGACGTACACGAGCGACGACCGCGGCCTGTCCGTGGAGGCGTTCACCGCGGAGGCCGTCGCGGGCGCCACGGGCGCGAACAAGATCGAGGGCGGCGAGGGACGCGACGTCGTCCTCTACGGCTTCGGACGTATCGGTCGCCTGGTGGCCCGTCTGCTGATCGAGAAGGCCGGTTCCGGCAACGGCCTGCGGCTGCGCGCGATCGTGGTACGCGGAGGCGGCGACCAGGACATCATCAAGCGCGCCTCGCTGCTGCGCCGTGACTCCATCCACGGGCAGTTCCAGGGCACCATCACCGTGGACGAGGAAAGCGGCACGATCTTCGCCAACGGCAACGCGATCAAGGTGATCTACGCGAACGACCCGTCCGAGGTCGATTACACGGCGTACGGCATCAGGAACGCCATCCTGATCGACAACACCGGCAAGTGGCGCGACCGCGAGGGCCTTTCGCAGCATCTGCGCCCCGGTATCGACAAGGTCGTGCTGACCGCGCCCGGCAAGGGCGACGTCCCGAACATCGTGCACGGCGTCAACCACGACACCATCAAGCCGGACGAACAAATCCTGTCCTGCGCGTCCTGCACCACCAACGCGATCGTGCCGCCGCTGAAGGCGATGGCCGACGAGTTCGGCGTGCAGCGCGGCCACGTGGAGACCGTCCACTCCTTCACCAACGACCAGAACCTGCTGGACAATTACCACAAGGCCGACCGCCGCGGCCGCTCCGCGCCGCTGAACATGGTCATCACCGAGACCGGTGCCGCCTCCGCGGTGGCCAAGGCGCTGCCCGACCTCAAGGCGCCCATCACGGGCAGCTCGATCCGCGTCCCGGTGCCGGACGTCTCGATCGCGATCCTCAGCCTGCGGCTCGGCCGTGAGACCGACCGCGAGGAGGTCCTCGACTACCTCCGCAACGTGTCGCTGACCTCGCCGCTCAGGCGCCAGATCGACTTCACCACCGCTCCGGACGCGGTCTCCAGCGACTTCATCGGCTCGCGTCACGCCTCGATCGTCGACGCGGGCGCCACCAAGGTCGACGGCGACAACGCCATCCTCTACCTCTGGTACGACAACGAGTTCGGCTACTCCTGCCAGGTCATCCGCGTCGTCCAGCACGTCTCCGGGGTGGAGTACCCGACCTTCCCGAGCCCGGCGGTCTGACGTAGGCGAAACGCCCGGTCAAGGGTCGGCAATGTGACCACTCGACCGGGCGTTCGCGGGGAATGAATGCGGCCACAGGGGCGGATCAGCACTCTGGAGGCGCCATGACCACATCGCCCGAACCACGGATGTCGGGTCTGGAGATCCGCTCCATCGACTACGTCCCCCTGGACGAGCGCCACGGCAAGCTCTGGCATCTGGGCCCTCTGTGGTTCATGTCGAACGCTCAGATCGCCACCCTGGCCGTAGGCCTGATCAGCATCACCGAGGGCGGCAACCTCATCTGGTCGCTCATCGCGATCGTGGCGGGCACCGTCCTCGGCACCTTCTTCATGGCCTTCCACTCGGCGCAGGGACCACAGCTCGGGCTGCCGCAGATGATCCAGTCGCGGCCCCAGTTCGGCTACGTCGGCGCCCTGCTGGTGTGGCTGTTCGCCTATGTGCAGTACGCGGGCTTCAACGTCTTCAACACCATCCTCGCCGGAGAGGCGATGCACTCCACGGTGCACGGCGGCGTCAAGCTGTGGGTTGCCGTGGTCACCGTGGTCGCCCTCGTCATCGCCCTGGTGGGTTACGACGTCATCCACAGGGCCGAGCAGTTCCTGACGTACTCCTTCCTGGTCGTCTTCGGGATCTTCACCGTGGGCGTCCTGGTCACGCTGCACTACCCTGCGGGCTCCTTCGACCTCGGCGCCTTCAAGGCCACACCGTTCCTTGCTCAGTTCGGGGTGGTGGCCGGCTACCAGATCAGCTGGGCTATCTACGTCTCCGACTACTCGCGCTACCTCCCGCCGGGCGTGACCGTCCGCAAGACCTTCTACTGGACCTACTTCGGCTCGGCCCTCGGCGGCATCTGGCTGATGGTCCTCGGCTCGCTGCTCGCGGCCTGGGCGGGCAAGGGCTTCGAGACGGTCAAGTCGATCAACGCGGCCGGCGACAAGGTGTTCAGCGGGTTCGGCGCGATCGTGCTGCTCTTCGCCGTCCTGGGCCTGGTCTCGGTCACCGCACTGAACATGTACGGCGGTTCGCTGACGCTGATCAGCGCCATCGACTCGATCAGGCGGGTGCGGCCGACGCTCGGCGTGCGGCTGGTGACCATCGGGCTCACCGCGGCACTCTCCCTGGTCGGCGCGCTGGCCGCGACCTCCAACTTCCTTGAGAACTTCAACAACTTCCTGCTGCTGGTGCTCTACCTGTTCATCCCGTGGACCGCGGTGAACCTCATGGACTACTACGTCGTGCGCCGCGGGCACTACGCCATCGCCGAGATCTTCAACCCCCATGGAATCTACGGGCGTTGGGGCTGGCACGGCATCATCGCCTACCTGGTGGGCTTCGGCGTCATGATCCCCTTCTTCTCCGTCGGCACCCTCTACACCGGCCCCGTCGCCGACGCGCTCGGCGGAGCCGACATCTCCCTGTTCGTGGGACTGCCGGTCGCCGCGGCGCTCTACTGGCTGCTCACTCGCTCCATCGACGTGGCGGCCGAGGAGCGGCTCGCGGAGGCCGAGGCGGAGCAACTGGAGCGGGCGGCGCACGAGCACCGCGCGCGGTGACGGACACCGCGAAAAGACCGCGCGTTCACGTTCGCCGCGAGATGCGACCTCCGTCGCGAGATGTGACCCACACCATAAGGAGAACGATGCCGTTTCGATAGGCACGCGACTACGCTGGCCATCAAGTGAACGAAACAGTTTCGTTTAGAAGATGGGGAAGGACGGACATGGTCTCCGTACTCATCGTCAACGACCAGTCCCTGCAGCGTGTCGGCCTGCGGATGCTGCTGACCGTCGAGCCCGATCTGAGCGTCGTCGGGGAAGCGGCGAGCGGGGCCGAGGCGGTCGCCATGAGCGCCGCGCTCCGTCCCGACGTCGTGCTGATGGACATCCGGCTCGCCGAAACCGACGACATCGAGTCGATCCGCCGTATCGCACGGCCCCCGCGCCCCGTCCCGGCCACCGGCTCCGTCCTGGCCGGTGGCCCGCCACCCCGCGTACTGGCGCTGACCTCGACCCGTCACGAAGGGCACGCCTACGCCGCTCTGCGCGCCGGGGCCTGCGGCTTCCTTCTCACGGACGCGGCCCCGGGCGAACTGATCGCGGCCGTCCGCGTCGTGGCCGCCGGTGACGCCGTGATCACTCCCGCGCTGACCCGCGCACTCATCGACACCGTCCGCGACGAGCAACCGGCCTCCCTCCCCCTCCGCAGGGAGGTCGGCCTGGACACCCTCACCGAACGCGAACGCGACGTCCTCACGGCCGTCGCCGCAGGCTGGTCCAACACCGAGATCGCCGTTCGGCTCTCCATCGCCCCGACCACCGTCAAGTCCCACGTCAGCCACATCCTCGCCAAGATCGGCGCCCGCGCCCGCGTCCAGGCTGTCGCCTTCGCCTACGAGTCCGGGCTGATACAGCCGGCGGCCTGACCTCAGCAGCGGGGGCCGGGCGAGCCGGACGGTGAAGCGCCGTCGTGGGAGAGATACGAGGAGGAACCCCGGTACACGCCAGGCCCGTTGACAGTGGCGTCCAGCCGAACGGCGGCCGGCCCCGCACGTTCGAAAACCGGCTCTTCGGCCGAGTTGCGTCTCGGCAGCCCCGCGGAATTGTCCGTGATCAGTAACAGACGGATCCTGCGGCACCTCTTCGCCGTCCTGACAGGTGCACAAGAACCACCGGGACGAAAAGAAACAGGGCGGACATGGCGCGGCATGGCGGGCGGGGATGGCACGGCCGGGTACTCGCGGCGGCGGTCGGGGTGACGGCGGTGGCGGCGGCCACTTCGGTATGGACGGCGCAGGCCGGCCCCAACGGCGGGGTGCACGCGGGTGCGGGGGCGGCGGCACATCCCTCCGCGGGGGCTGCGGGTCCCGGCCGGGCCCCGGTGTCCGTGAGCATCGCCCATGCCTCGGACAAGGGCCCTCGTGGAGTCAACATCACGATCGACGACGGGCCGGACCCGGTCTGGACGCCTCAGGTAATGCAGGTACTGAAGGACTACGGCGTGAAGGCCACCTTCTGCATGGTCGGCACGCAGGCCCAGGCGCACCCGGACCTGGTCAAGGCCGTGGTGGCGGCGGGGCACCGGCTGTGCGACCACACGGTGTCGCACGACACCACCATGGACAAGAAGGCCAACTCCTATCAGTCCAAGGAGATCCTGGACGCCGCCGGCATGATCACCAAGGCCTCCGGGGGCGTCCGGCCGATGTACTACCGGGCCCCGGGCGGTGCGTTCACGCCCTACAGCAGGCACCTCGCCGCCTCGCAGGGAATGCGGCCGCTGGGATGGAACGTGGACTCCAAGGACTTCGAGCGCCCCGGCACCGACGCCATCGTCGCCACCGTCAGGAGCGAGCTGTCCAACGGTCCGACGATCCTCTTCCACGACGCCGGCGGGGACCGCTCCCAGACCGTGGCCGCCCTGCGCGAGATCCTGCCGTCACTGAAGCAGCAGGGATACTCCTTCGGTTTCCCGGTCCGCTGACCCGAACCCCCGGTGGACTGAGCACCTCTGACGGTGACTCGGTCCGTCGGGATCGCGGCTCCGGCAGGGATCGCGCAGCATGAGACCGCACCGCCACCACCAGGATCCTGGTCCGCGGGCGGATCCACGACTCCTTCCTGTCCGCCTGCACCGACCAGGCCGCGCGGCTGCGTCCCGGCGCTCCCGACGACGATCACGCCGACTTCGGCCCACTTACGAACGCCGCTGAACTCGCCTCCGTACACGGCATGTCGGAGCGCCCCCGCCGGGCCAGGCCGAGGTCGTCAACGGCGGCTCGCCCCTCGCCCGTCAGTCCGGTCACCTACCACGCAACGGCTCCGAGCCGATCAACCCCAGATGTCCGAGTTCAACGGAGCGTAGTCAGCACCAAGTCAGCACGGGAGAGGTGAGGACGGGTGATGACGTGGACTTTTGGTCAGCACCAAACCAGCACGGGAGTCAGCACCGCACCGTCAAATCACCCCGAACTGCTCGTCCCGAACGGCATTCGTTTCGACCACCTTTGAGTCCCTGAACCGCCTGTCGTGAGCCGGCATGGTGGCCGCACGCATAGCCGATCCCCGAACTATGTTGCCCCACCACATGTGCCCCTGACCTGCGCCTTCCTACGGTGTCCGGACACGTACCCGTCCCCATCGCACACGAGGAAGTGGCGCTCATGGCCTCAGCAGAATCCGCTCCTTCACCGCCCGCGAACCTGCGTCGCATCGTCGCCGCCAGCCTCATCGGCACCACCATCGAGTGGTACGACTTCTTCCTCTACGGTTCCGCCGCCGCGCTCGTCTTCAACAAGCTGTTCTTCCCGGACTCGGACCCCCTGGTCGGCACTCTGCTGTCGTTCCTCACGTACGCCGTCGGATTCGCCGCCCGTCCGCTGGGCGCACTGGTCTTCGGGCACTACGGCGACCGGATCGGGCGCAAGAAGCTGCTGGTGCTGAGCCTGCTGATGATGGGCGGGGCGACCTTCGCGATCGGATTGCTGCCGACGCATGCGACGGTGGGAGCCGCCGCTCCGGTGCTGCTCACCACCCTGCGTCTGGTCCAGGGCTTCGCGCTGGGCGGCGAGTGGGGCGGGGCCGTGCTGCTGGTGTCCGAGCACGGGGATGCCCGGCGGCGCGGATTCTGGGCCTCGTGGCCGCAGACCGGGGCGCCCGCCGGGCAGCTGCTCGCGACCGGTGTGCTGTCCGCGCTGACGGCCCTGCTGTCGGACGACGCCTTCGTGTCCTGGGGCTGGCGGATCCCGTTCCTGCTCTCCGGTGTGCTGGTGATCGTCGGTTTGTGGATTCGTCTGTCTGTCGATGAATCGCCCGTGTTCCAGCAGGCGTTGGCCCAGGCCGAGGCCCGTAAGGCCGACCGGACGGCGGAGGCCGAGAAGCTGCCGATCGTGTCGGTGCTGCGCCACCACTGGAGGGACGTGCTGATCGCGATGGGCGCGCGCATGGCGGAGAACATCAGCTACTACGTGATCACCGCGTTCATCCTCGTCTACGCCACCACGTCGGCCGGTGTCTCCAAGCAGACCGCGCTGAACGCGGTGCTGATCGCGTCGGCCGTCCACTTCGCGGTCATCCCGGCCTGGGGCGCGCTGTCGGACCGGGTCGGCAGGCGTCCGGTGTATCTGCTGGGCGCGGTCGGCGTCGGGCTGTGGATGTTTCCGTTCTTCTCCCTCATCGACACCGGCGGCTTCGGCAACCTGATCCTCGCGGTCACCGTCGGCCTGGTGCTGCACGGCGCGATGTACGCGCCCCAGGCCGCCTTCTTCTCCGAGATGTTCGCGACCCGGATGCGCTACTCCGGTGCCTCCATCGGCGCCCAGTTCGCCTCGGTCGCCGCGGGCGCGCCCGCTCCGCTGATCGCCACGGCGCTGCTGTCCGACTACGGCAGTTCCACCCCGATCGCCCTGTACGTCATCGCCGCGGCCGTCCTGACGGTTTTGGCGGTGGGCGTGGCCAAGGAGACCCGTCACCGGGACCTGGCCGAGGTCGAGCCGGCCGTGGACGCCGAACCGGCGCCAGCTCCGGCGGCGGACGCGCGCACCCTTTGACCTTCAGGAAGCCGTCCCCCCGTACGCCTGGCGTGCGGGGGTTCAGTTCTGTGCGGGCGCGGACAACCGGTGCAGTCGCAGCGCGAGTTGGATCTCCAGCGCGCGGGCGGGGCTCTGCCAGTCGTCGCCCAGGAGACGGGCGACACGCTCCAGGCGCTGGGCCACGGTGTTGACGTGGACGTGGAGTTCGTCCTTGGTGCGGGCCGGGCTCATGCCACAGGTGAAGTAGGCGTCGACGGTGCGTAGGAGGTCGGTGCCGCGCCGTTGGTCGTAGGCGACGACCTGGCCGATCGTGCGGTCTACGAAGCCGGCGATGTCCCGGTCCCCGGCGAGCAGCAGGCCGAGGAAGCCGAAGTCCTCGGCTGCGGCCCCGTCGCCGGAGCGGCCGAGCAGGCGCAAAGCCTCCAGACAGCGTCGGCCCTCCGCGTAGGCGGCGGTCACGGTTTCGGGGTGGGCGGCGAGGTCCTGGACGGGGGCGGAGGCGCCGACGGTGACCGCCTCGTGGACTGCGGTGCCCAGCTGGTGGGCGGTGGTGCGGGCCAGGTCGGTGGCGATGTCGCCGGGCGTCAGCGGCAGCAGCAGGACGGTGCCGCCGTCGCGTGCGGCGGCCAGGCCGTGCCGGGTCGCGGCGAGGTGCGAGGCGGCGGACCACAGGCGCCGGCGCGCGGCCGCCTCCTGGTCGGCGTCGGGCGCGGTGCCGTCGAGCCGGGCGGCGAGCACGACGTGGGTGGCGTCGAGGTCCGCGTGGAGCCGCGAGGCACGCTCGCGCAGCAGGCGCGGGTCGCGGTCGCGGGCGTCGAGGAGGTCGTCCAACAGCTCACCGCGGACGCGCTGTTCGGCTTCGGCGGCCGAGCGTCTGGCGAGCAGCAGCAGCGAGGTGACCATGGCGGCCCGCTCCAGGGTGAGCTGGTCGACGGGGTCGAGGCCGGGGTGGCCGCGCAGGACGAGCGCGCCGAGCAGTTCGCCGCCGGCCGTCACGGCGGCGATCCAGTCGTCCTCGTGGCGCACCGCGTGCCCTTCGGCGCGGGACGCCTCCAGAGGTGCCGACGGCGCGTCGACGGCCTCGGTGAAGTCGACGGTTCCGTCGAGGACCTGGGAGACGGCCGCGGCCACGTCGTGCACCCCGCCGCCGCGCAGTACGAGTTCGGCGAGCCGGTCGTGGACGTCGGAGGCGCGCTCGATGACGCCGCTGCGGTCGCGGATGATCTCGTTGGCCCGCTCCAGCCCGGCGAGGGCCGAGCGGGTCTCGGTGAGGAGATTCGCGGTGTCGATGGCGGCCGCGGCCAGCGCCGCGAACGAACCGAGCAGGGCGATCTGCTCGCGTTCGAAGACCCGGGCGCGCCGGTCGGCCGCGAAGAGGACGCCGATGACGTGGTGGCCCAGCATCAGGGGCACGCCGAGGATGGCGACCAGGCCCTCGTCCCGCACGCCGGTGTCGATGGTGTGGGTGTGCTGGAAGCGGTCGTCCTTGAAGTAGTCGTCGGTGACGTACGGACGGGCGGTCTGGGCCACCAGTCCGCCGAGCCCCTCCCCCATGCCGAGCCGGAGCTGCTGGAAGCGGGCGGCGACCGAGCCCTCCGTCACCCGCATGTAGGTGTCTCCGCGGTCCGGGTCGTTCAGGCTGAGGTAGGCGACGTCCGTGCCCAGCAGTGACCGGGCGCGCTGCACGATCGCCCGCAGTACGGAGTCCAGGTCCCGCAGGCCCGCGAGGTCGTGGGCCGTCTCGAAGAGCGCGGACAGCTCGGCCTCCCGGCGGCGCCGCCCCTCCAGGTCCGCGCGCACACGCAACGCGAGCAGCTTGGCGTGTTCGAGCGCGGCGATCGCCTCGGCCGGACGCCCCTCGGCGCGCGCCAGCAGCACCGGCTGGTCGTAGGCGTCGGAGGACGCGCCCCTGGCCAGCAGCTCCAGGAACGGCGTCTCGGCGCCGGTGAGCGCCGGCCCGGCCGCTTCGGCGTCGGTGCGCTCGGCGGACTGCACGTGATCGCGAGACATGTTCACAGGATTCCTCATCCCACGGCCGCCCCGTCAGCCCTGTGGACAACTCGTGGACGCATGGATGCCTGCCTGGTCAGTGGGCGGTCCAGCCGCCGTCGAGGACAAGCGAGGTCCCGGTCACGAAGGAGGCCTGCGGGCTGCACAGATAGGCCACGGCCTCGGCGACCTCCTCCGGCTCGATCAGCCGCTTGACGGCACTGTCCTGCAGCAGCACCTCCGCCAGGACGCGCTCCGCCGGCACGCCGTGTGCCCGCGCCTGGTCCGCGAGCTGCTTCTCGACCAGTGGGGTGCGCACATAGGCGGGGTTCACACAGTTCGAGGTGACGCCGTGGGGTGCGCCTTCGAGGGCAGCGGTCTTCGACAGTCCCTCCAGGCCGTGCTTGGCGGCCACATAGGCCGACTTGTAGGCCGAGGCGCGCAGTCCGTGGACGGAGGACACGTTGACGATGCGGCCCCACCCCTGCCCGTACATGTGGGGCAGTGCTCCGCGGACGAGGCGGAACGGCGCCTCCAGCATCACCGTGAGCACGGTGTGGAAGACGTCGGTCGGGAACTCCTCTATGGGGCGCACCAGTTGCAGCCCTGCATTGTTGACGAGGACGTCGGTGCCCGCGGCGGCGTGCTCGGCCGCGTCGAGGTCGGTGAGATCGAGGACGTGCGGTTCGACGGCGCCCGCGAGCCCCCCGGCCTGCTCGGCGAGCGACTCCAGTCCCGTGGCGTCCCGGTCGACCGCTCTCACCTTGGCCCCGGCGGCCGCGAGGCGCAGCGCGCAGGCGCGGCCGATGCCACCGGCGGCACCGGTGACCAGGGCGGTGCAGCCGCCGAGGTCGAGGGAGGGAGTGTGGGGAGCCGGGAGGGCGCTGGGCGGGGTCATATGCTGACCCTAAGCAGCACCCCCCTCTCCCCACATATGGTCACGCCCCATACTTCATTCAGAACTCATAGGGTCAAACCATGTGGGTTCGTCGCACAGTGCCTGCTTGATCCGGAAGTGGTGGTACTCGGTCAACGGGGGCAGCGCGTCGAGCGCGAACCAGCCGACCTGCAGGGACTCGTCGTCGTTCACCCGGGCCTCGCCGCTCACCGCCCGCGCACGGAAGCAGATGTCCATGAACTGGCAGATGTCGCCGTTGGGATAGGTGACCTGCCCCCCGGACCGCACCGCGACCAGGCGTTCGACGACGCATTCGACGCCCGTCTCCTCGTACACCTCCCGCACGACTGCGGCGGCGGGCTGCTCGCCCGGGTCGGGGATGCCGGAGATCAACGCCCATTCGAGGTTGTCCGAGCGCTGCCCCAGCAGGATCCTGCCCTCGTCGTCGAAGACGACGGCACTGACGCCGGGGAGCCAGAGCAGCTGGTGCCCCGAGGTTGCCCGGATCTCGCGGATGAAGTCAGGAGTTGGCATGACACCGACCCTAAAGGGCCGGTGCACAGGCCTCCGGCGCCTTTCACGGGGCGTGCGCCGGGCGTACGGTTACACGCTCCGGGCGCGCCGCCCGCGCACACCGGCGCCGATCGCCCACCCGAGCCCGCCCGCGGCGACCAGCACCAGGGCCATCTCCGGCAGGGTTCCCAGCCGCGTGGCAGGCGTCTCGCTCGACCGCAGCGGCACCTTCTGGACCAGGTGGTCCGCGACGAACATGCCGGTCTTCTGCGTGATCTTCCCGTCCGGCATGATGATCGCGCTGACGCCGCTGGTCACCGGCACGGTGACGGTCCGGCTGTGTTCGACGGCGCGGACGCGGGACATGGCGAGCTGCTGGTAGGTCATCTCGCTGCGGTCGAAGGTCGCGTTGTTGCTCGGTACGGAGATGATCTGCGCGCCGTCGGTGACCTCGGAGCGCACAGCCCAGTCGAAGGCCGCTTCGTAGCAGGTGACCAGGCCGACCTTGGCGTGGTCCATGGTGAACACCCCGGGCTTGGTGCCCCGGCTGAAGTCCTGGCGAACCATCGAGGTCCAGTTGCTGTTGATCGCGCCGATGAGCGAGCGCAGCGGCAGGTACTCGCCGAACGGCTGGATCTGCCGCTTGTCATACGTGTCGAGGGGGCCCTTCCTGGGGTCCCACAGGATCTGCTCGTTGTACAGCTTGCCGTCCCGCTCGACGACACCGCCGACCGAGATGGGCACGCCGATCGCTTTGGCCGCGCCGTCGATGACGGCGTACGCGTCGGCGTTGTCGAAGGGGTCGACGTCGGAGGAGTTCTCCGGCCACAGCACGAAGTCGGGCTTGGCGATCTTGCCCGCCTTGACCTCGGCGGCCAGGCGCAGGGTCTCGCGCGCGTGGTAGTCGAGCACGGCCCGTCGCTGGGCGTTGAACTCAAGCCCGGAGCGCGGCACGTTGCCCTGGATGACCGCGACGGTCGAGGAGCCGTCCTCGGCGTTGTCGCTGACCAGCGAGCGGGCGGCCACCGCGCCGGCCACCGGCACGGCCAGGCTCAGCAGGGCGACGGCCGCGGCCGACCGCCGGACGTCCCGGTTGCGCCGGGCATCCTGGGCCAGCCGTACCACCTCGTACAGGCCGAAGCCGCACAGGACGACGGCGAAGCCGAGCACCGGGGTGCCGCCCACCGCGGCCAGCGGCAGGAAGACGCCGTCGGCCTGACCGAACGCGACCTTGCCCCAGGGGAAGCCGTTGAACGGCACACGCGCGCGTGCGGCCTCGCCCGCGATCCACATCGCGGCCGCCCACACCGGCCACGCGGGCAGCTTCGAAACCAGGGTGACGCCCGCGCCGACCAGAGCGACGAAGATCGCCTCGATCGCCACCAGCGCCAGCCACGGCCCTGAGCCGACCTCCACGCCGGTCCACACGAGCAGCGGCAGCAGGAAGCCGAGGCCGAACAGGTAGCCGAGACCGAGGCCCGCCTTCCAGCTGCGCCCGCGAAGGACCCAGCCGAAGCCGGCGAAGGCCGGGACGGCCAGCCACCACAGGGTGCGCGGCGGGAAACTGACGTAGAGCAGCACTCCGGAGAGCGCCGCGGCGAGAGCCGGAACGAGGCGTACGAGGCGCGCCGAACGCGATGCGGGCGCGGCCTGCGGCTGCAACTGGTCCGACTCGTCCACGGAGGTTGCGGTGACGGTCACCCCGGGAGTGTACGGCGAGTGACCTTGCCCCGGACAGCGCGGTCCGTATGGCAGCACGGGTCATCACGCGCCGCAGCCGCCGCATCGTTCCTGCGCAACTCGGCCCAACTCATCCACAAAACCTCCATCAGCCGTTACGGTGTGCCCAGCCACAGTCGCCCGGCCGGTCACGGCCTCGGCGACCTGGGTCGTGCGAGGTCGGGGGGCTTCGGTCGGGTTCGGGGGGCTGGGTGAGTTCGACGGGGATGACGTCTGGTGCCGGTCCTGGGGAGGACGGCCAGAGGCGAAACGTTTCTGATGCAGTGGGCGTGGTGGTGCTGGGGGCTTGTGCCACCTGGTCCCTGATCACGGCGACCGTGCACGACGGTCGCCCGGAGGGCGTGCTGCTCGCGGTGCTGGCCGTGGCGGCCGGCTATGCGGCCGGGCGGATCTGCGGGGCTCTGCTGCCCGTGGCCGCGCCCTGTGCCGGAGCGCTGGCCGGAATCGGTCTGGCGGTGGCCGTTCCCCACCTCGCCCCGGGGCCTCAGATCGTCGCACCGCTCGGACACGCCGGTGCCACCGCCGCACTGCTCACCCTGTGCGCCGGCGCGACGTGCTGTGCGGCCTGGGCCGCCGAGTCACGGCCCCTGCGGTTGGCGATGGGCGCGCTGGCGGTCGGTATCACCGTGACCGCAGCTGCCCTCGGCTCGACCAGCGGGTTCGTCACCTGCACCGCCGTGCTGCTGTGCTCGCTCGCCGCCGGACGGATGCACAACCGTGGCCCGGGCATCGCGGGCCTCGCCCTGGTCGCGGCCCTGGTGACCGGCCTGACCTGGGACGTCGCCGGAAACACCCTGCCCGAGGGACTCATCACGTCCCTGGAAGGGCAGCTCACCCAGCACCGGGTCCAGCTGTGGCAGGACGCCCTGCATCTGGCACATCGCAACGCCGCCGTGGGCGTGGGCCCGGAGCGCTTCGGAGAACTGAGCACGACCGCGACCCGGACGCTGCTCTCCGACGGCAAGCCGCACTCGGCCGTGCTGCAGCAGGCGGCCGAGCAGGGTGTCGTCGGCGTGGTCCTGCTGGGGGCGTCCTTCTGCTGGGTGCTGCATGCCCTGTGGCGCTCCCCGCGCCCCACCCCGGTCGTGCTCACCGCGGGTGCGGCTCTGACGGCGCTCGCAGCGATCGCCGCGGTCGGCAACGCGTTGAGCTTCACCGCCGTGTCCGTTGGTGCGGGCCTTCTCGCGGGGCTGGCCACGGCCCGGCCGCTCGCCGACGAGTCACCACAGCAGAAGGTGGACGTACGCCCGCGCGGTGACCGGCTGACGCCGTGACGACGAGGGTCAGTGCAGCGCGCCGGTCGTGCCCGGCCGCAGGCGTTCACTGATCACCCGGACGGCTGTCTCGGCGTTGTCCACGGTGATCGTGAACGTGTGGCCGTCCCACAGACGCAGGACGACGCCCTCACCGCGCCGCACCACGACCGCGGTGCCCTTCTCGGGCCGCCAGCGGTAGCCCCAGCCGCCCCAGTGGCGCGGGTTGACGTGCGCGGCGAACTCGGCGCCGGCGACATGGGTGAGAGGGATCTTGCGGCGCGGCACACCGATGTGGCCGCAGCGCACCTCAAGGCATTCCTTGTCGAGTCTCAGATCGACATGCAGGAAGGCGAGCGTGCCGAAGAGGACCAGCAGTCCGGCGGCAATGCAGCCGACGACGGCCATGACGAGCGGGGCGATGCCCGATGTCCAGGCGGAGTCGACGGCGAGCTCGATGCCGAGCGCCATGACGGCCACGCCGGCGACCGCCGGCAGCCACTGGACCCGCTTGGTGGCGTGTCCGGTCCAGACATCCGGATGCTTGGCGTTCTCGCCGTGGGGGTGCTCCCTCATGGCTACGAGGTTACTCATGTTTCGCTGCGCGGGCACAGGGTCGCGGAGAGTGAACGCTGCCCATATGCCGGCCGGACCGATGGGGTCCGTTTCAAGGCGTCCGGTGTCATGGCGTCCGCTCAGCGCGCGGGACTGAGCGCCTGGAGCAGCCGACCTTCCTCGTAGGCCAGGGCCGGCGCTATGAGCGCACCCTCGCGGCCGCTCAGCAGCACCGTCAGGGTTCCGGTGGCCGGTGCCCCGGGGGCGGGCTGCTCCCCGAGGCGACGCAGGGCCTGTGCGGCCACGGCGCCTGCCGAACCGTGCAGGACGAGCGGCGGGAGGCCGGGCTGCTGCACGGCGGCACGGATCCGCTCGGCGACGAGTTCGTAATGGGTGCAGCCCAGGACGACGGTCGTTACATCGTCGGGGGTCAGCGCGGCGGCCGCCGCGACGGCGGCGTCGATGGCCGCCTCGTCGGCGTGTTCCACCGCCTCGGCGAGCCCGTGGCAGGGCACCTCGGCGACCGTCACTCCGTCGGCGAACTGTGCGATGAGATTGCGCTGGTACGGGCTGCCGGTGGTGGCGGGTGTCGCCCAGATCGCGAAGGGGCCTCCGCCGGCCGCGGCCGGCTTGATCGCCGGGACCGTGCCGATGACCGGCAGGCCGGGTTCGAGGCGGGCGCGCAGGGCGGGCAGGGCGTGCACGGTCGCCGTGTTGCAGCCGACGATCAGGGCGTCGGGCCCGTGCGCGGCGGCCGCCTCGGCCACGGCCAGGGCACGCTCGGTCAGGTCCTCGGGGGTCCTGGGTCCCCAGGGCATGCCGTCGGGGTCCAGGGAGAGCACCAGATCTGCGTCGGGCCGCAGACGCCGTACCGCGACGGTGGCCGCCAGCAGGCCGATTCCGGAGTCCATGAGCGCGATCTTCACCCGGCCACGATAGACGATGGGCCCTTGCGGGCCGGTCCGGTGGGGCAGACTGCGCGAGTGAGCGCCATCGCGTGGACTGCCGCCGTATCACTCGCCGCCTGGTTGTGGCTGTTGCTCTGTCAGGGCTTCTTCTGGCGCACGGACGTCAGGCTGCCGCCCCGCGAGGATCCTGCCGACTGGCCGTCCGTCTGTGTCGTCGTCCCCGCGCGCGACGAGGCCGCCGTACTGCCCGCGAGCCTGCCGTCGCTGCTCGCACAGGAGTATCCGGGCCGGGCGGAGATCTTCCTCGTCGACGACGGCAGCTCGGACGGCACGGGAGACCTGGCCCGCGAACTGGCGGCCACGCACGGCGGGCTGCCCCTGACGGTCGGCTCACCCGGCGAACCGCCCACCGGCTGGACGGGCAAGCTGTGGGCCGTACGGCACGGCATCGGCCTGGCACGCGCGCGTGAGCCCGAATATCTGCTGCTGACGGACGCGGACATCGCGCATGCACCCGACAGCCTGCGGGAGTTGGTCGCCGCTGCGCACAGCGGTGGCTTCGACGTCGTCTCGCAGATGGCCCGGCTGCGGGTGGAGAGCGTGTGGGAGCGGCTCGTGGTGCCGGCCTTCGTCTATTTCTTCGCACAGCTGTACCCGTTCCGGCGGATCGGTGGGAAAGGGACGCGGACGGCGGCCGCGGCGGGCGGCTGCGTGCTGCTGCGTACGGAGGCGGCCGAGCGTGCTCGGATCCCTGACGCCATCCGCCACGCCGTCATCGACGACGTGGCGCTCGCGCGTGCGGTCAAGGGCAGGGGCGGGCGCATCTGGCTGGGGCTGGCCGAGCGGGTGGACAGCGTGCGGCCCTATCCGCGGCTGCACGACCTGTGGCGCATGGTGTCACGCAGCGCGTACGCACAGTTGCGGCACAACCCGCCGCTGCTCCTCGGGACGGTCGCCGGGCTGGCCGTGGTGTACCTGGTGCCGCCCGCGGCCCTGGTCGCGGGTGCGGCCACCGGGGACGGGGCGGCCGGGGTCCTCGGCGGTCTCGCGTGGCTGCTGATGGCGGGGACGTACGTCCCCATGCTCCGCTACTACCGCCAGCCGTTGTGGCTCGCTCCCCTGCTGCCGGTCACCGCGTTCCTCTATCTCCTCATGACGGTCGATTCCGCGGTGCAGCACTACAGGGGACGCGGTGCGGCCTGGAAGGGCCGCACCTACACGCGCCCGGACACCGTCGCGGACGAGCACCCTCTCTAGCGCGCCCGTATCCCGTCCGGGGGGGGCTCACTTCCTGCCGGGGGTCCAGTTCATCCCCCACCCGTAGGCGTAGTCGACCGTCCGCTGGGGACTCACCCCGCGCTCGGGCACCAGGTAACGGGCCTCGCGCTGGACGACCAGGTCATTGCCCGTGTTGGTGATCAGGGCGAGGGCGCAGACGGTCGAGGGAACGGTGCATTCGTCGAGCGAGAAGTCGATCGGGGCACCGAACTGCGGCTGCAGGGTGACCGTCGCATGCAGGTCGGCGAAGGAACGCGCGCCTTCGTAGATGGTCACGAAGACGAGGATCCGCCTGAAGTCCTGCTTGTGGTCGAGGTTGACGGTGAGGTTCTCACCGCTCGCGACCGCGCCCGTGCGGTCGTCGCCGTCCAGGTGGAGATACGGCGGCCGGTTCAGGGCTCCGAAGGAGTTGCCGAGGGCCTGTACGACGCCCTTGCTGCCGTCGGCGAGTTCGAACAGGGCACACAGATCGAGATCGAGGTCCGCGTGATGTGCGACCGCGCGGCCACGTTTGCTGCCCCATCCCGAGAACTGCTTGCGCACCTCCCAGTTGAGGTTCACTCGCATCGAGCCCGAGGTGCCGCCCTGCTTGGCCAGCGAGACCGCGGGGGCCGCCTTGGTGAGCGTCACCTTGGTCAGGCGGACCGGCTGCGCGGAAGGCGCCTGCGGCGGGGCGGGCTGCACGGCGGCAGGGGGCGCGACCGGCGGAGGCATGGTCATGGGTGGCGCGGCGGGAGGCGGCATGTTCACCGACGGGGCGACGGGCGGAGGCATGGTCGCGGACGGCGGGGGCGGGGGCGCAGGAGCTGCCGCGGGCGGAGTGTGCTGCGGTTCGTCGACCGCGATCCCGAAGTCCGTGGCCAGCCCCTCCAGTCCGCTGCTGTAGCCCTGGCCGACGGCGCGGAACTTCCAGGCGCCTTGGCGGCGGTAGAACTCACCGAGTACGAAAGCGGTTTCGACGCCGGCGCCCGTACTGTCGAAGCGGGCCACCACACCGCCCTGGGCGGCGTCGCGGACCTCGATGTAGAGGCCGGGAACCTGTCCGAAGGTGCCGCCGTCCGCCGAAGCGGCGAGGACGACTGTCTCGATCGTGGGCTCCACGCGCGCGAGGTCGACAAGGAGACTGTCGACGATGTGGCCGTCCGCGTTGCGTTTGCCCTCGTACCGGACCGCGCCGGAGACGTGTGCCGGCTGGTTGTAGAAGACGAAGTCGCCGTCGGAGCGGACCTTGCCGCCCACGAGCAGAAGTGCCGAGGCGTCCGCGTCCGGAACGCCGGGTCCTGAACGCCAGCCCAATTCCACCCGCAGTGCCGTCGTCGGCACCGGCGTATTCGATCCTTTCGGCATTGGCATGTCCGCCCCCATCACGTGTCACCGTGCCAGTCCGTGTCCCGGCAGCCCTTCAGGTACTCCATCCGCACAACCTATTCCCCGGGACCACGAACTCCCACGAGGAGCACAGGGTTACCTGTGGCCAACCGCAGGTAACCCGCCCGGAACTCGGCCTTTACCAGACCTGAACCCCGCTGGGCGCCCTTTTTTGCCAAGTTCGCTCGCATTGGGGATCCCGCGTCACTGCCGACACTGAAAACAACCCTCTTATCGGTCTCCCCAACTAGCACATCGAGGGCTTAACTTATGAGCCATGACCTCCCCCCGCTCCACCTTCGGCGGCGGCTACTACTCCGCCTTCCCGGACACTCCGATCTACGACAGGCTCGTCGCCGAGCGGGGCACCCCGCAGATCGCTCCGATCCGGGTCCCCGCCGCGTACGACGCGCCGGGCAGCTATCTGCCGGCCCTGCCGTCTGCCCTCCCCGCCCTTCCGGCGGGTCCCTCCCAGCCCTCCTACGGCTATCCGCAGGCGCAGCAGCCGGCTCCGCTGCAACAGGCGCCCGCGGCGTACATCCCTCAGCAGGCCATGGCGCCTCGTGGTTATCCCGGACCGCAGCAACCTCAACGGCCGATGGCGACCGGTTCGGGCTACGAGGCGATGCGCCCCGCGGCTCCCCGGCCCGTCCCGGCCCAGTACCAGGACCCGTACAACAACCAGCAGCAGTACCGCGGCTACTGAGCCGTCCTCCCAGGCTCTCGCCGCCGCCTGGCACGATGGCCGTATGGGGAACGCGCTGCTGCAGTCGATTCACGTCCATCCGGTGAAGGCGTTCCGGGGCCTCGCGCCCCGGGAAGCCGTCGTGGAGCCCTGGGGGCTGGCCGGAGACAGGCGCTGGGCGCTGATCGACGCAAGGGGAAAGGTCGTCACACAACGTCAGCAACCGCGCCTTGCGCAGGCCGCCGCCGAGCTGGTCGCCGGCGGCGGCGTTCGTCTGTCCGCTCCGGGGAAGAGCCCGCTGACCGTGCGGGTCCCCCGGCCGGTCGGCACGGTGCCGTTGGAGATCTTCGGCGACAAGGTCGAGGGCGTTCCCGCCGAGGACGCGGCCGTGCACGCCTGGTGCAGCGACTATCTCGGCGTCGACGTGCGCCTCGTGCACATGGATGATCCGGCCGCGCGCCGACCCGTCGACCCGGAGTTCGCGCGGCCCGGCGAGACGGTCGGCTTCGCCGACGGCTTCCCGCTGTTGCTCACCACCAGCGCCTCCCTCGACGCACTCAACTCCCTGATCGCCCAGGGCTCTCAACCGGCCGACGGGCCGCTGCCGATGAACCGGTTCCGGCCGAACGTGGTCGTGGCGGGCACCGACGCCTGGGCCGAGGACGACTGGTCCCGCATCGCCGTCGGCGAGGTCACCTTCCGTGTCGCCAAGATGTGCGGGCGGTGCGTGGTGACCACCACCGACCAGGACACGGGAGAGCGTGGCAAGGAGCCCCTTGCCACCCTGGGCCGCCACCGCCGCATCGGCAGCAGCCTGGTCTTCGGTCAGAACCTGGTGCCCCTCTCCCCCGGCACGATCCGGGTCGGCGATCCGGTGACGGTCCTCGCATAGGCAGCTCTGCCGGACGGCCGTGCGGCGGCCCGGACGAAAGATCCGGACAATGCCCGCAGCGCGGGAACCAGGGCCGGGGGCCTGCGCGTTGAGGTTTCGTGAGAAGTCCATGAGAGAGGCCGGGAGCAGGTGACCTCGCTCTCTCTTTGACCGGGTCGGTGCGTGGGCGGCTCGGCCGGGGGTTATCACGGAGCGGGAAGGGGGTGCGGGACGGTGCGCACAATCGGCGGACTCTGGCGCTGGCGGCACAATCCGCTGCGCCGCACGAGCGATCTGGTAGAGGCCTGGCTGACGTTGGTGGCGCTGCTGCTGATCCTCGTCGCCGCCCCCGTGATCGGCTCCGTCGTCGGCACCATCGCGCAGGACGCCCTGCAGCAGTCGGTCCGGGACCAGCGCGCGGCCCGCCACCTGGTGACGGCCACCGTCGTGCGCAAGCTGGACCGCTCCCCGCTGGACACCGACCCCGAGTCCACCTCGTCGCGGGATCTGCGCAGCCGCGTCCTCGCCCACTGGACCGCGCCGGACGGCTCCGGCCACCACGGCGCGGCCCTGGCGAGCCTCGCGTCACCGCACCGCGGTGACCACTTCAGGATATGGACGGACCTGCACGGCCAGATAGTGGCCCGTCCGCTCGATTCCGCGACCGCGACCACGCACGCCGTGCTCGCCGGGTTCGGCGCCGCCATGATCACCGCGGGCGCCGTCGAGGGCGGTCGGCGGCTGATCGTCTGGCGCATGGTCCGTCGCCGGTACGCCCATTGGGACCAGGCCTGGGACCGGGCGGGCCCGGACTGGGGCAGGACCGGCACCGGCAGCTGACGGCCTTCGCGCTCTGGTCAACCCACCGCCCGCGCGCACGCTACGGTGGACCGGCCGATCCCTTCGGTATCGACCCGCGTATCACGAGGTGGGGGCAGAACAACACCATGGCACAGGGCACGGTCCAGGTGACGCACACCGGCACATCGCGGTGGCGGCGCCGCACGGGTGAGTACGCGTCGCTCGCCGCCGCCCTGGAGGCCGCCGCCGACGGTGACGTCCTCACCGTCGCGCCCGGTACCTACCGGGAAAACCTCGTGGTGCAGCGTTCGGTGACCCTGCGCGGGCCCGAGGGTTCTCCCGGTTCGGTGCGGATCGCGCCCGCGGACGGTGTGCCGTTGACCGTGCGTGCCTCGGCGGTGGTGCAGGACCTGCATGTGGAGGGGCAGGACGCGGCGGCGCCCGCCCTGCTGGTCGAGGAGGGCACTCCGGAGCTGCTGGACATCCGCATCATCACCCGGTCCGCGGCGGGGATCGAGGTGCGCGGAGGCGCGCGGCCGACTGTGCGGCGGTGCACCGTCGACAATCCGGCCGGCATCGGTATCGCCGTACTCGACGGCGGAGGCGGGGTGTTCGAGGAGTGCGAGGTCGTGGCCGCCGGTCAGTCGGGGGTCGCCGTCCGCGGTGGTGCGCAGCCCCGTCTGGAGCGGTGCCGGATCCATCACGCCTCGGGCGCTGGTCTGTCGGCGACCGGTGAGAACTCCGCGCTGGACGCGGTGGGTTGCGAGGTGTACGAGGTCCGTGGCAGCGGGGTCCAGGTCACCGGCCGGGCCACCGCGCACCTCACGGACTGCGATGTGCACCGCACCACGGCGGACGGCGTCACCCTCGACACGGACGCGGTGCTGACGCTGGCCGACTGCCGCATCCACGACATCCCTGAGAACGCGGTCGATCTGCGCTCCCGCTCGGTGCTCACGCTGACCCGGACGACGGTTCGTCAGTTCGGGCGCAACGGCCTGTCGGTGTGGGATCCGGGCACCCGCGTGGACGCCAACCAGTGCGAGATCTTCGACAGCACGGGCGACTACCCGGCGGTGTGGGTCAGTGACGGCGCCACGGCGGTGCTCGACTCCTGCCGGGTGCACGACGTGCCGGACGCCCTGTTCGTCCTCGACCGCGGCTCGCGCGCGGACGTCGTCGACAGCGACCTGTCCCAGGTGCGCAACACGGCCGTGTCGGTGAGCGACGGCGCCACCGCGCAGCTCGACGACTGCCGTATCCGGGACGCCGCGACGGGTGCCTGGTTCCGCGACCACGGCAGCGGCGGCACCCTCAGCAACTGCACCATCGACGCCACGCAGACGGGCGTGATCGTCACCAAGGGCGCCGACCCCACCATCGAGCGCTGCACGGTCGACTCCCCTGCGGAGGCGGGTTTCTATGTGTCGGCGGGCGGCCGCGGCAGCTTCCTCAACTGCCGGGTGACGGGCAGCGGCGGCTACGGCTTCCACGTGATCGACGGCAGTCGTACGACGTTGAAGAAGTGCCGTACGGAGCGGTGTGCGCGCGGTGGGTACGAGTTCGCGGAGGGCGGCGACGCGGCACCCGGCACCGGCCCCGTCGTCGAGGACTGCACCAGCGACGAGAGCGCGGGCCTCAGGTCTCCCACGGCCCCGGAGCCCGCTGTGCAGACCGCCGGTCAGTCGCCCGGTCTGCTGGGGGCGATCCCCGGGCAGCGCACCACCGAACAGGAGCCCCTGCTCGCCGCCGCGCAGCCCGAGCAGCCGACGCGGACGTCGAAGGCCGTGCTGGGTGAACTCGACGCGCTGGTGGGCCTGGAGAGCGTCAAACGCGAGGTGCGGGCGCTGACCGACATGATCGAGGTGGGCCGGCGTCGCATGCTGGCGGGCCTCAAGGCGGCCTCGGTCAAGCGGCATCTGGTCTTCACGGGCTCCCCCGGCACCGGCAAGACGACTGTGGCGCGGCTCTACGGCGAGATCCTCGCCTCGCTCGGTGTGCTGGAGAAGGGTCATCTCGTCGAGGTGTCCCGCGTCGACCTGGTCGGTGAGCACATCGGCTCGACGGCGATCCGCACGCAGGAGGCGTTCGACCGGGCGCGTGGCGGTGTGCTGTTCATCGACGAGGCCTACGCGCTGTCACCGGAGGACTCGGGCCGGGACTTCGGCAAGGAAGCCATCGACACGCTGGTGAAGCTGATGGAGGACCATCGCGACGCGGTCGTGGTGATCGTCGCGGGCTACACCGCCGAGATGGAGCGGTTCCTTTCGGTCAACCCCGGTGTGGCGTCCCGCTTCTCACGGACCATCACCTTCAGCGACTACGACCCGAAGGAGCTCCTGCGGATCGTGGAACAGCAGGCCGACGAGCACGAGTACCGGCTCGCGCCGGGCGCCGCGGAGGCCCTGTTGACGTACTTCACAGCGCTCCCCAAGGGCCCGGCGTTCGGCAACGGCCGAACCGCCCGCCAGACCTTCGAGGCCATGGTGGAGCGGCACGCGAGCCGGGTCGCCCACTTCGACGAGCCGAGCACGGACGACCTGACGCTGCTCTACGCCGAGGACCTGCCCGAGCCCTCCTGAGTGCCTGTCACGGGGCGTGGAGCCGGTACGTCCGCTCGCAGGCGGCCCAGCAGCCGTTCCCGCTCCTCGGCGAAGGCCGGGTCGGCCTGGTAGTCCGAGTGGCCGAGGATCGGCGCGGGCAGAGGGTGTTGTGCGGTACGGCCGTAGGCGAGGGGGTCCTTGAGTGGTGGTCGGTCCACCTCGGGGCCGCAGTCGCCGGGCAGGCGGACCGGGCCGCCGATGGGGTCGGTGAGCCGGTAGAGGTTGCGCCAGCAGTCGACGTCGTGGTGCAGGGAGGCGAGGGCGGCTGGACCGAAGTGGGCCGGGAACCAGCGGCCGTAGAGGCGCTCGATCGGGGAGCCGTAGGTGAGCAGGGCGACCCGTTTGCGGTCGGACGGCTTGAGCTGCCAGGCCGCGGCCGCCGCGAGCACACTGCCCTGCGAGTGCCCGGAGATGACGAGGCGGCCGCCGGTGGCGCGGGTCCAGGTCGCCATCCGCCAGGTGAGGTCGGGGACCGCGCGCTCGGCGTAGCAGGGCGGGGCGAAGGGGTGCGCGGCGCGCGGCCAGAAGGTGCCGACGTCCCAGAGGATGCCGATGGTGCGCCGGGCGGAGGCGTCCTTGTAGGCGCGCCGGCCCCAGGTGACGAAGAGTATGAAGCCGAGGCCGATCAGCCAGGAGCCCAGGGCCTGCGCGGTCTGTGCGGCGCCGTGCACGAAGGCGAAGGCGTGCTGGGCCGCCTCTCCGGGCGCCTCTTCGGTGAATTTCGCGCCCGCCAGTGCTCCGGCGCCCAGGATCAGGGTCGTGGCGGCGGTGACGGCGACGACGAGGGGGGCGCGGTCGGTGAGCGTGGCCAACGCGCGCGTGGTGGCGATACGGCGGGTGCGTGCGACGTCCTTGGGTTCGCCGGGATGGTCGAGCTCGACGGCTGCCAGTTCGGTGCGGCGCAGCAGCCAGGCCCGTCGGCCGAGCAGGCCGCACAGCGCGATCAGGGCGAGGAGCAGCAGGGGGATGACGGACGCCTGCCAGGTCAGCAGGACCGGCGGGCCGTCGATGGAGGTGCCGGTGCCGTCCAGCCAGTCCGACACCCGCTGGGAGACGCCGCCGGACATGACACCGCCCAGGGCGCAGGCGAGGATCGCGACGGCGGGTCCGCCCTGGCCGTGCAGCACGGCGCGCGGGTCGGGGTGGGTGCGGTACAGCAGGTGGGCGACGACCGCGAGGGCGAGGACGAGTAAGCCCTGGACCAGGGCGATGCCGCCGAAGGTGGAGCCGCCTCCGGCCAGCAGACCGGCCGACTGCCATCCGGGGCGCTCCCAGCCGGCGTACACCGCGCACAGCAGCAGCAGGACGAGGGCGGCGAGCGGAAGCCGTCGTACGAGGTGCTCGTCGAGTTCCCGGTCCAGGCGGTTCTCGCTGCGTCCCCGGCGGCAGACCACCCACAGCACGACGGCGGCGGCGGCGACGAGTGCCACGGCGAGGAGCCGGCCCAGGACGTCCAGAGCGGCGGGCCCACCCGGAGCGCGGTCGAAGCGGGCCGCGGACGAGGCGACCGCCGCGGCGACCGTCAGCAGGCCGGCCGCGGTGTGGGCGGCGCGCAGCCGGGCGACGAGTCGGCGGCCGTACCAGAAGCCGGGGCGGCCCAGAGCGGTGCGGGCGGTCCCCTCGTCGGGTTCGGACGGGTGGGCGAGCGGCTGCTGGGACTCGTACGCGCTCCAGGTGCGGTGGGAGAGGTACCAGAGGAGGCCCGTGAGCGCGGTGGGCACCAGGGCCGCGAGGGCGAGGCGGCGGCCCGGCCTGCTCCACCAGCTGTGGTGCGACACCTCGGGTGACAGGAAGCCCAGCCACGAGTGCCGCTCGGCGCACGCGCGCGTGCCCGCGCACTGCCAGGCCGCCAGGTCGAGGGCGACCTCGCAGGCGGCCGCGACCAGCAGCACCGTCAGGGTCAGTCCGGCGAGTCGCACCAGCAGCCCGTAGAAGCGCACGGTCCGTTTGCGGCCAGGGGCAGTGGGCCGCATCCAGTGGGCGAGGTTGACGACCATGAACGGCAGCAGCAACAGCCACAGGGCACGCGCGCTGTTGCCGGAGGTGAGGTTGCACCAGACGTACGCCTCCGGCACCGGTCCCGCGCGGTGGCCGTCGGCTCTGCTGTCCGCGTCGACGTCCGCGGCGCGCCGGAAGACGGCCGCTGTGTCGTCGCCGGTGATCCGCACCGTGCGCGGATCATTGAGCATGTCCTGGGGCGTGGTGCCGCCCACGCCGTGGACCAGGAGTTCCAGGGCCGCTCCGGATCCCTCGGGCACCGGAGCGGGGCCGTTCGCCGAGGCACGTTCCTGCGCACGTTCCACTGTTCGCACTTCCCCCGTGACGCGCCGTCTTCTTGTGTGTCCGTGCGGGCACAAGGATCGCCGCTCGGACGGGGGCGTACACCTGTGGACACGGAATCTCCCCGTTCCGAGTGACTTGCGAGGAACAGATGCGGCATCGGTGGCATGAGCGCGTCGGGCAGGTGGCGTCCTGGGTGCCCAGCCGTGCGAGGATGGGACGTCCGCGCACCGGGGTCGACGAGAATGTCCTTGTCGGACGGGGTGTGCAGGGCGTGTCGGACGGCTTGAGGCGAAAGGACCGGAGCGTACGTGAGTGAGAATCAGAACCTCCTCGCGGAGCAGCGGCGCTCCCTGATCCTGGACGAGGTCCGACGCCGGGGCGGGGTCCGTGTCAACGAGCTGACCCGCAAGCTCGGCGTGTCGGACATGACCGTGCGCCGCGACCTCGACGCGCTGGCCCGCCAGGGCGTTCTGGAGAAGGTGCACGGCGGTGCGGTTCCGGTCGTGGAGGCCAGCACGCACGAGCCGGGCTTCGAGGCCAAGTCGGGCATGGAGCTGACGGCCAAGGAGGACATCGCGCGGTCCGCGGCCCAGCTGGTCGCGCCCGGTACCGCGATCGCGCTGTCCGGGGGTACGACGACGTATGCGCTGGCGCACCACCTGCTGGACGTGCCGGACCTGACCGTGGTGACGAACTCGGTGCGGGTGGCCGATGTCTTCCATGCGGCGCAGCGCACCTCCGGCCCCCGGCAGGGCGCGGCCACGGTGGTGCTGACCGGTGGCGTGCGCACACCGTCGGACTCGCTGGTGGGGCCGGTGGCCGACCAGGCGATCGCGGCGCTCCACTTCGACGTGCTGTTCCTCGGTGTGCACGGCATATCGGTCGAGGCCGGCCTGTCGACGCCGAACCTCGCGGAGGCCGAGACCAACCGGCGCCTTGTGCAGTCGGCGCGGCGGGTCGTGGTGGTCGCCGACCACACCAAGTGGGGTGTGGTCGGGCTGAGTTCGTTCGCCGCGCTGGAGCAGGTCGACACGCTGGTGACCGACTCGGGTCTCGCGGGCGACGCGCGCGAGGAGATCTCCGAGCAGCTGCGCCGGCTGGTCGTGGCGGGCGAGCCGGAGAGCTGATCGGCTCCGGGCGGTGCAGACATCTGACGGGCCGCCAGTTATCGTGACGTTGCCCCGGTCAACTTCCCTGCTCCGTCAAGGGGGTTCTCGTCCATGACTCGTCGTCTGCGTCCCGCCGGGCTCGACTTCGTCGAGACCGCGCCCGTACGTCTCGTCTTCGCCCGGGAGATCTCGGCCGCCCCGGAGGCGGTGTTCCGCGCGCTCGCCGAGGATGTGGCGGGCTGGGCGGAGTGGTTCTCGGCGGTGAGACTGGCCCGGCCGCTCGATGGCGGCGCCCGGCGCGAGGTGCGGCTGACGGGCGGGACGCGCTTCGAGGAGACGGTGCTCGCGGCGAAGGAGGCGGAGGTGTACGCCTACCGCGTCGACGTGACCAACGCGCCCGGGATGCGGGCCCTGGTCGAGGAGTGGCGGCTCGTACCGGCGGGCACGGGCACGCGCGTGCAGTGGACCTTCGCCGCCGACGGGACGGCACCGCTGCGACTCGTCCTCAAGGCGGCTCGGGCGGGCCTGGGAGGGGCCTTCCGGGACGCGGTGACCTCACTGGACCGGCGCCTCGCGCCCCGGTAGCGCCCGACAGGCAACGTGCGCCCCGTCGCGACGCCCGGCACACTCCCCCACTGCGTCCAGTACGAGGGCCCGCACCCGGCACTCCCCCAGTCTCCGGCCGGGGGGACCCCCTTGGGGGACCCTCAAGTAGGACCCGCACGAGCGCGCACCGGACGCCCCTCCTTGACGGGCGAACGTTGCCTGCCGGGCACTAGTAGACTGTCGCGACTAAGTGTCGTGCTGGTTGGTGGAGTTGGGGTCGGGCGAGCTTCGCTTGTCGCTTCCGTTCGACTGGGCAGGGGTGCCGTGTCCTCGCAGAAGAAGTATCCGGTCGCGTTGAGCGCCGAAGATCGTCGGGCGTTGGAGCGTGTGACGACGACGGGGGTCCGCAGCGCGTCGATGATCAGGCGGGCGCGGGTACTGCTCGCGCTGGACACCTCGGTCGGTGAGGTCGATCCGCGGGCGGTGATCGCGGACCGGGTCGGGGTCTCGTGCGATTCGGTCCGCCTGATCTCGAAGCGCTACGCGGAGACCGGCGGCGATGTGTGGGCCACGGTCGGCCGGAAGGAACGCGCACTCCCGCCGGTGCCCTCTGTGGTGACCGGCGAGGTCGAGGCGAGGCTGATCGCGCTGGCCTGCTCGACGCCGCCCAAAGGACACGCCAGGTGGTCGCTGCGCCTGCTGGAGAAGCACGTCGCGCTGGTCGAGGACATCCCGGATCTGGACCACTCCACCATCGGCCGGGTGTTAAAAAAACGGAACTGCGTCCTCATGTGAAGAAGTGCTGGACCATTCCGCCGGCTGCGAATGCGGCCTTCGCCGCGGCGATGGAGGACGTCCTGGCGGTCTACCACCGACCCTTCGATCCGGCGCGCCCGGTGGTGTGCATGGACGAGAAGCCGTACCAGCTCCTCGGCCACGTCCGCGATCCGCTTCCCGCGCAGCCGGGCCGTGACCGGCGTGAGGACAACGAGTACGTCCGCTCGGGGACCTGCTCGATCTTCTGCTGGGTCGAGCCGCTGCGCGGATGGCGGCGCGTCGACGCCCGGCCCCGCCGGACCAGGGTCGACTGGGCGCACCAGGTCGAGCACCTGCTGACCGTGGACTATCCCGACGCCGCCACGGTCGTGCTGGTGATGGACAACCTCAACACCCACACCACCGCCTCGCTCTACGAAGCGTTCGACCCGGCAAAGGCCTTCGCCCTGGCCCAGCGCCTGGAGATCCACCACACCCCCAAACACGGGTCCTGGCTCAACATCGCCGAGATCGAGCTCTCCGCGCTCACCCGCCAGTGCCTGGACCGCCGCATCGACGACCTCGCCGTGCTCAACGCCGAACTCGCCGCCTGGCAGCAGCACACCAACAGCAACCAGCGCCAAGTCGACTGGCACTTCACCACCGACGACGCACGCGTGAAACTACGCCACCTCTACCCAACCACATAGCGAAATTAAGTCGCGACAGTCTACTAGCTGTATTGATCACGAGCGTTGTTAACGCTGGCCGGGCTTGATCATGGCGAAGGCCCCCGTGTGTAGTGGAGGTGTCGAATCTTCACCGCACGGAGGCCTTCGTGTCCCACCGTAATGCCCGGCTGACCGTTCACGGCAGGCGACTGCTCGTCGACCGTGTGCGCTCCGGCCGTCCCGTCGCGCACGTCGCAGCCGAGATGGGCATCTCCCGTCCCACCGCCCACAAGTGGATCCGGCGCTGGCACTCCGAGGGCGAGAGCGGACTCATCGACCGCCCCAGCCGTCCCCGCACGACACCGCACCGGACCGCAGCCGCCACCGAAGCGCATGTCTGCAGGCTGCGACAAGAGCGCAAGCTGGGCCCGGCTCGCATCGGGCCGATCCTGGGCATGCCCGCCTCCACCGTGCACCGCATCCTGACCCGGCACGGCCTCAACCGCCTGGCCTTTCTGGACCGGCCCACCGGGCAGGTCATCCGCCGCTACGAACGCGACCGGCCCGGCGAGCTGGTCCACGTCGACGTCAAGAAGCTCGGCCGCATCCCCGACGGCGGCGGCCACAAGGTGCTGGGCCGGCAGGCCGGCCGGGCCACCCGCAGCGGCATGGGCTTCGACTACGTCCATTCCGCCGTCGACGATCACTCCCGCCTCGCCTACAGCGAGGTCCACGCGGACGAGAAGGCCGCCACCTGCGCCGACTTCCTGCGCCGGGCCGCAGCCTTCTTCGCCGAGCACGGCATCACCCGCATCGAGCGGGTCCTGACCGACAACGCCTGGCCCTACCGCAAAAGCTTCGCCTGGCGTGAGGCCCTGGCCGACCTCGACGCGGCCGGCAAGCTCACCCGCGCCTACCGCCCGCAGACCAACGGCAAGGTCGAACGCTTCAAGTGCGCCACGAGGCGCCCGGTCGTATCCCCGGCATAGCCGGGAGGAATTCGGAGGGATATTCCTGGGTCTGATGGCTTACCTGGATCCGAAAGGTGAAGGGGACCGTAGCATGCCAGCCAACCAGAGGCCGGGTCCAGACGTCAGGGACGGTGCTCTGGGGGACCCGCGTGATATGGCGAAAGCTGAATTGCCTGAATCCCAATCTCCAGAAGATGAAAGTTCGCATCCACCGGAAAAAAACGTCTGAAACCGGTGCCGGTCCTGCGGTCGCTGTGAAAGAAGGCCAAGCAACCTCCGGGACAAGGAGCGATGCCCAGTGAGGGTATTTAAGGAGATGAGTGGGGCGCCTACGTCACGCTATTACGTACGACAGGGACGAACGTGGGATCGCCTAACGGGCGCGAGCCCCATGGCGACGGAGGGGCCGTAGTAGTCGCCGGAGTAACGACCGGCCGGGGAGGACGGGAAAGCCGTCTGCAGTCGGGCGAAGGGCCCCAGGTGATCGGACACCCAAAGTCGGGAGGTATGCGAAATGCAGAGCGCCGAGACGGTGCTGGGTGTCCTGCGTGAGCGCGGCAGGCGCGGTCTGCCGTGTGAGGAACTGTATCGACAGCTGTTCAACCCGCAGTTGTATCTGCTGGCTTACGGGCGCATCTACTCCAACAAGGGTGCGATGACGCCTGGGGTAACGCAGGATACCGTGGACGGCATGTCCGCTCGGAAGATCGACCGCATCATCGATGCGATGCGCCACGAGCGCTATCGATTCCGCCCTGTGAGGCGAGTCCATATCCCGAAGAAACAGAGCGGAAAGACTCGGCCTCTAGGTCTGCCAACTTGGACGGATAAATTAGTAGGTGAAGTGATACGTCTCCTCTTGGAGGCTTACTACGAGCCTTCCTTCTCCGACCGCTCCCACGGATTCCGGCCAGGAAAAGGCTGCCACACCGCACTGCGGGAAGTGGCCAACACCTGGACCGGAACAACCTGGTTTATTGAGGGCGACATCGCCGACTGCTTCGGGAGCCTCGACCATGAGGTCACGCTCCGACTGCTGGGCGAGAAGGTCCATGACCAGCGTTTCCTGCGGCTGGTGCGCAACATGCTCAAGGCCGGATACCTGGAGGACTGGGTCTGGAACGCGACACTCAGCGGGGCTCCGCAGGGCGGCGTCGTTTCCCCCGTGATCTCCAATATTTACCTGCACAAGTTGGACGAGTTCATCGAGAAAACCCTGATCCCCGAATACACCCGGGCGAAGCTCCGAGCGCGCAACCCGGAGTACCGGAAGGTGGAGCAAGCGATCGTACGTGCCCGCCGGCGAGGTGACCGTGTTGAAGTGCGATCTCTCTATCGTCGGCTGCACAGTCTCCCGAGCCAGGATCCGAATGATCCGAACTACCGGAGACTGCGCTACGTGCGGTACTGCGATGACACCTTGCTCGGGTTTGTCGGGCCGAAGGCCGAAGCCGAGGAAGTGAAACAGCGGATCGCGAAGTTCCTGCGTGATGATCTCAAGCTGGAACTGTCACAAGAGAAGACGCTGATCACCCATGCCCGTACCAAGAGGGCAAAGTTCCTCGGCTACGAGATCTCAGTAGCAAGCACAAATCAGAAAACAAGACGGCCGTCGGCAAGCGATCGGCGAAATCGCCGGTCAGTATGCGGAGCGGTAGTCCTGCATGTGCCTGCCTCTGTGGTCAAGGCCAAGAGCGCCCCGTACTTGTCGCGCGGAAAACCCGCGTGCCGAAACCCTCTGGTCAACGAGACCGACTATGTCATCGTGGGCAAATACGGGATCGAGTACCGGGGCATCGTCCAGTACTACCTCCTGGCCGGTGATGTCCAACGACTTCACCGGCTGCGCTGGGTCATGGAGACCTCCATGCTCAAGACCCTGGCAAGAAAGCACGGCTCGTCGGTGACGAAGATGGCGGCCCGCTTCAAGGCTAAGATCGCGACGCCGCACGGGCCACGCACGTGCTTCGAGGCCACCTTGGTGCGAGACAGCAGGAGAGAACTGGTCGCCCGCTTCGGGGGAATTCCTCTCAAGCGGCAGAAGACGGCGGAGTTGACCGACCGTCTGACCGGTCCGGTCTATCCGCATAAAGAGCTGATCCGTCGGCTTGCGGCGAATAGATGCGAGCTCTGCAAGCGGCCGGGCGAGGTGGAAGCCCACCACGTCAAGTCACTCAACGAGCTCCAACGGGCCGGTGTCGCATCCTCCGATTGGGTGAAGATGATGGTCGCGCGCCGCCGCAAGTCCCTTGTGGTCTGCGGCAGTTGTCACGACCGCATCCATCGGAGGAAGCCGAGTACAACGCGCACGCAGTAGTCACTGGAGAGCCGTGCTGCCCGGAAACGGGCATGGCCGGTTCGGTGGGAGGCCGGACGGAAAAGGACCTGCTCAGCAGGCACCTCGCCGTCCGGCCGACCCTACCCGCACCCTCCTCGACGAATGGGCCTACCTGCGGCCCTACACCAGCAACCAGGAACGGACCGAAGCCCTGGCAGACTTCCTCCACACCTACAACCACCACCGCTGCCACACCGCACTCGGCGGCCAGCCACCCATCACCCGCGTCAACAACGCTGCGGGTCAATACACCTAGCGGCCCGCGTGCAGGTCCTCGGCCGGCCAGACGCCGGTCTCCAGCAGCGACTGGATTGCCGACGTGTACGGCTCGATGTCCAGGCCCTGCCGGGCGAGCCACGCGTTGGAGTAGTACTTGTCCAGGTAGCGGTCGCCCGGGTCGCACAGCAGCGTCACCACGCTTCCCTGCCGCCCCGCGGCCACCATCTCGGCAATGATCTTCAGCGCGCTCCACAGGCCGGTGCCGGTCGAGCCGCCCGCCTTGCGGCCGATGGCCCGCTCCAGCGCCCGTACGGCGGCGACGCTCGCCGCGTCGGGCACCTTCATCATCCGGTCGACGGCTCCCGGCACGAAGCTCGGTTCCATGCGGGGGCGGCCGATGCCCTCGATACGGGAGCCGCAGTCGCAGGTGACGTCCGGATCGCCGGTGGTCCAGCCCTCGAAGAAACAGGAGTTCTCGGGATCGGCCACACAGATGCGGGTGTCGCGCTGGGTGTAGTGGACGTAGCGCGCGAGGGTCGCCGAGGTGCCGCCGGTGCCGGCCGTCGCCACGATCCACGCCGGCTCCGGGAACCGCTCCAGCTCCAGCTGGCGGAAGATGGATTCGGCGATGTTGTTGTTGCCACGCCAGTCCGTGGCCCGTTCCGCGTAGGTGAACTGGTCCATGTAGTGGCCGCCGGTGTCCACCGCCAGACGGGCCGATTCCTCGTACATCCTGCGCGAGTCGTCCACGAAGTGGCACTGCCCGCCATGGAACTCGATCAGGCGGATCTTCTCGGCGCTCGTCGTGCGCGGCATGACGGCGATGAAGGGCACCCCGATCAGCTTCGCGAAGTACGCCTCGGAGACGGCTGTCGAGCCGCTGGACGCCTCGATCACCGGGCGGCCCGGCCGGATCCAGCCGTTGCACAGTCCGTAGAGGAAGAGGGAGCGGGCGAGCCGGTGCTTGAGGCTGCCGGTCGGGTGGGTCGACTCGTCCTTGAGGTACAGGTCGATGCCCCACTTCTCGGGCAGCGGAAAGCGGAGCAGGTGCGTGTCGGCCGAGCGGTTGGCATCGGCCTGGACCTTGCGGACGGCTTCTTTCAGCCAATCACGGTAGGCCACGTCGCTGCGGTCGACGTCGAGGGTCCGGCCGGTCCGGGTTTGCTGGGGGGTGCTCACGACGGGTGCTCCTTACACTCAGCGCCGACGACGCGTCGCGCTGCCGGCACATCGATCATAAACACCTTCCGCACGCTTCTCACCTGCATAAACGCACCTTTGGGCACCCCAAAGGAGAGCCTGGGGGCAGGGGGTGGGCAAAGGTGGGGGCGCATTCGGGCGAGTGCTCCGGGCGCCCGGTGCGGGGGTGCCGTGCGCACTGGTGCTCGACGCCGGGCGCGGGCAGACTGCACGGAACGGGGGCGCACACTGGATCACGAGACGAGCTGGATCATGGCCCACGCAGGATCACGGTCCAGCGCACCGGACGCGCACAAGGGGGCGGCGGCATGGCGGAGCCGGAGTTCACGGCGACGGGCGTGCGAATCGGCAAACGGCTGCGTTCGCTCACCCGGGCCGGACAGGTCCGGATCAGCGACGGCAGGCTTGCGTTGCTCACCAGTTACGGCACCGAGATCGACAGCGCGCCGGTGCAGGCGGTGCGCGCCTCCAAGCCCTGGTTCGCCGCGCAGGGCCGGGCGCTCGCGGACCTCAACGGCAAGCGGTACCTGCTGACGCTGGGTGACCACGATCCCGCACCGGGCGAGCCGGGGCCGCCCGCGGCACGCCGGTTCATAGAGGCCGTACGAAGGGCCGCGGGGCGCGGCGGCTGACAACTCCCGCAGTACGGCGGCGGACTGCGACCGCGAGCCGACGGCGAGTTGCGGTACCGCGCCCCCTGCGCCACTCTTGTCTCACGTCACTCTGGGTTTACCGGCGATAACGCTGCGAACCAGCCCGCCGGGCACGACAGCAGGTGGCCGTCTCCCTCAGCCACCTTGCTGGATCCGTCTTCCGTGTTCTTCCGGACCTCTTCAGTCGGGGAGTCGCAGCCGTGATCACTCACCCAAACAGACACTGCACGGTAGAGCTGCAAGCCCTGCCGTCGCGGATCGGCCAGGTCCGCAGAATCGTCTCTGCGCAGTTGCGCTACTGGCATATGGACTCCCTCATCGACCGTGCCGCGCTCGGTGTGACGGAGTTGCTGACCAACGTCCATCTGCACGCCCAGCCCGACAAGCTGTGCACCGTGGAGATAGAACTGTTGCTGGACCGGCTCACGGTTTCCGTGCACGATCACGACCCCCGGCTGCCCGAGGTGCGGGAGGTGGAGCCGGGCGCCACCACCGGGCGCGGACTCGCCATGGTGGCCGCGGTGAGCGAGAGCTGGGGGGTGCGCCCGGACGGCGAGTCGGGCAAGGTCGTCTGGTTCACGCTGCCCACCGCCCCGGCTCCGGTCGCGGCGCCGGCCCGCCTTCCGCGTCGTACGGCCGAGAAGCCGGCGCACCGGTTCGCGGAGGTCGAGCAGGCGGTCGACGGCCGCAGGCCCGCACACGCTCCCGCCCGGTCGGCCGTTGCCGGCTGACCGGGCGGTGACCTGCCCGCGCTGTCTCACTCGGTGGCGATGGCGCGCAGCACGTCCAGGCGCGCCGCCCGGCGGGCCGGACGCAGGCCCGCGAGGGCGCCGGCCGCGAGACCCACCAGGGCCACGATCACGAGCTGCACCGGCGGGATCGCGAAGGCGAAGGCACTGTCGCCGGCGCCGTCCGCGGCCTTGACCAGCACCCAGCCGAGGAAGGCGCCGAGGCCGAGGCCGCCGGCCGTGCCGAAGGCGGCGACGAGCACCGACTCCCACCGGACCATGGCCCGCAGCTGGGAGCGGGTCTGCCCGACGGCCCTGAGCAGGCCCAGTTCGCGGGTGCGTTCGTGGATCGCCAGGGTCAGGGTGTTGGCGATGCCCAGCAGCGCGATGAGGACCGCGAGGGCGAGCAGGGCGTAGACGAGGGTCAGCATCATGTCGATGCCGCCGGCCGAGGACTGCGCGTACTCGTCGCGGGTCTGCACCTGGGGGTTGCCGTACCGGTCGGCGACGTGCTGCACGGCTGCCTTGCCCGCGTCCGTGCTCACACCCTCCTTGAAGGAGACGGCCACGAGGGTGTCGGAGTCCTGCGTACGGTGCGGGGCCCAGGCGGCACGGGTGATGACATAGTCGCCTGCGAGTTCGGACCGGCCGTAGACGGCGCGGACGGTGAAGGTCTGCTTCTTGCCGTCCGTGAAGGCGAGTTGGGCCTTCCCTCCGGTGGTGAGGTGCTGCTTGTCGGCTTCCGCCCTGGTGATGGCGATGCCGTCGGTGCCGAGGGCTCGCAGGGAACCCTGCACCTTCCCGAGGTCGAAGGTGCGCTCCAGCGCAACCGGGTCGGTGACGGTCAACGCCCGTCCCCTGCCTTCGACTTCGGCCACTCCGCGGCCGAGTCCCACGGCCGTGTCGATCTCGGGCAACCGCTGGACCGCCCCTGCGAGCCGGGGGCTCAGGCCGCTGCCGCCCGCGCCGAACGACGGTGTGCTGACGGCGACATCACCGGCGAAGGACCGTGACACGGTCTGGTCCATGGTCGCTTTCAGCGAGGCGCCGAAGACGGTGAACAGCGAGACGACGGCCACGCCGATCATCAGGGCACTCGCGGTGGCGGCGGTCCGCTTGGGGCTGCGCAGGGCGTTGCGCCGGGCGAGGGAGCCGGTGACGCCGCGCAGCTTGTCGAGGGGGCCGCCGAGGATCCGCACGGCCGTCGAGGAGGCGACCGGGCCGAGGACCACGAACGAGACCAGGGCGAGGACGGCGCCAAGTCCCGCCAGCCAGAGGGACGGTGAGACCAGGACGCCGCTGAGCGTCACGGCTACGGCAAGGGCGGCGAGGCCCAAACCGGTGACGGCACGCGTGCGGGAGGCACCGGAGGCGTCGACGGCCGTCTCACGCAGGGCGGCCAGCGGGGCGGTGCGTCCGGCCCGCGCGGCGGGCAGGAGCGCGGAACCCAGGCAGACCACGATGCCGACCGCGAGCGGCAGTGCCATGGCCAGGGCGCTGATCACCAGGCTGCCGTCGGGGAAAGGGAATCCGATCGCGGGGAAGAGGGCCTGCAGGCCGGCCGCGATGCCGACTCCGCCGGCAAGCCCCGCGGCCGAAGCGGCTACGGCGACGGCGCTCGCCTCGACGAGGGTTGTCGCGGTGACCTGGCGGCGGGAGGCGCCGAGGGCTCGCAACAGGGCGTTCTCGCGGGTGCGCTGGGCGACGACGATGGCGAAGGTGTTGTGGATGGAGAAGGTCGCGACCAGCAGGGCGATGCCGGAGAACACCAGCAGGAAGGTGGTGAAGATGGTCAGGAACTGGCTGGAGATCATGTCGGTGTTCTCCTGGGCCGACTCCTGACCGGTGATGGCCTCAACGCCCTTGGGCAGTACGGGAGTCAGCCGGTCGACGAGCTCCTTCTCACCGACGCCGGGCCCGGCCCGCACCTTGATGCCCGCCGCCTCGCCGGGCCTGGCGGTGAGGTACTTCTCGGCGTCGGTGCGGGTCATGCCGGTGAAGGTCACCTGGGCCATGCCGTCCTCGCCGCCGAAGGTCGCCAGGCCGACGATCGTCACCTCGACCGGGTCCGGGGTGCGGAGTGTGGTGGTGTCGCCGATCTTCAGGTCGCCCTTCCTCGCGGCGCCGCGGTTGACGACGACCTCGCCGGACTTCTGCGGGGCGCGGCCCTCGGCGAGCTGGTACGGGTTGAGCATGGAGTCGGTGATCCAGTTGCCGGCGAGAGTGGGCGGGCCCTGGCCGCCGATGGGCTTGCCGTTCTTGCCGACGAGCTGGCCGGCGCCTTCGATGTCGGGCGCGGCGGCCGCGACACCGGGCACCGCGTCGAGGGTGCTCACCAGGGCCGTGTCGACCGGCTGCCGTATGCCCTGGCTCTCACCGGGCGTGGTGATCGTGTCCGCGCTGCGGACGACGGCGTCGGTGCCGATGGTCGCGTTGCCGAACATGCTGTCGAAACTGGCGCGCAGCGTGTCGCCCATGACGAGGGTGCCGGCCAGGAAGGCGACGCCGAGGAACACGGCGAGGAAGGTGCCGGCGAAGCGCCGTCTGTGGGCACGCAGGGAGGTCACGCTCAGGCGTACGGCGGCGTTCATGAGGGCACCTCGAAGGCTTTCATGCGGTCCAGCACCCTGTCGGCGGTCGGGGACTGCATACGGTCGACCAGGCGTCCGTCGGCGAGGAAGACGACCTCGTCGGCGTGGGCGGCGGCCACCGGGTCGTGGGTGACCATGACGACGGTACGGGCCGTCCGGCGCACGGCCCGGCCGAGCAGTCCGAGGACCTCCCCGCCCGAGCGGGAGTCGAGGTTGCCGGTGGGCTCGTCGGCGAAGACGACATCCGGCCGGCCGGCGAACGCCCGGGCCACGGCGACGCGTTGCTGCTGGCCGCCGGAGAGTTCGGAGGGGCGGTGGTGGAGGCGGTCGCGCAGGCCGACGACGTCGATGAGCGCCTCGATCCACTCCGGGTCCCCGCTGCCGCCGGCGAGGTCCAGCGGCAGCGTGATGTTCTCCGCGACACTCAGCGTCGGCACCAGGTTGAACGCCTGGAAGACGAAGCCGACGCGGTCGCGGCGCAGGAGGGTGAGGCGGCGGTCGTCGAGGCCGCCCAGGTCGGTGTCGCCGATGTAGGCAGCACCCGAACTGAGCGTGTCGAGACCGGCCGCGCAGTGCATCAGGGTGGACTTGCCGGAGCCCGAGGGACCCATGATCGCGGTGAAACGTCCGACCGGGAAGTCGACGCTCACCCCGTCCAGGGCCCTCACCTCGGTGTCGTCGCGGCCGTAGACCTTCACGGCGTCGACGACCCGGGCGGCCGTCCGGACGGCGGTCGTGGTGGTCACGCCGCACCGCCCTTGCTGCGGCCGAACTGCTCGTCCAGGACGGACAGCCAGCGCCAGTACTCGTCCTCGTCGATCTCGCCGGAGGCGAAGCGCCGGCCGAGCACGGCGAGAGGCGAGTCGCCGGAGGGGCGCGGGTCGTCCATGGCGCGCCACGGTCCACGGCGGCCGCGCCAGACGGTGCGGCGCAGAAGGGTCACGGCGCCGATCACGACGGCCGCCCAGATCAGCGGGAAGAAGAGGATCCACGGGCCGGGGCCGCCGTTCCAGTTCGCGAGTGTCTGCATCTCGAGTCATCTCCCAGGTGGGTCTTTCGGTGTTGTCTCGAGACTCCCGCCGGGAAGGGGGCCGGGTCGTCGTACGGCCAGCGGCACTGCGCGTACCTCCCGGGGAGTACGCAGGGCGGTTTCCGCTGCTCCCCAGGGCCTCGACTTCTGTAACTACTAGTATGTACAGTCGGTGCATGAGCACCTCGGAGAGCACCTCGGAGCGACTGATCCGCTCCACCCGTGAGCTGCTGTGGGAGCGCGGTTACGTGGGCACCAGCCCCAAGGCGATCCTGGAGCGTTCGGGCACCGGACAGGGCAGCATGTACCACCACTTCAAGGGCAAGCCGGATCTCGCGCTGGCGGCGATCCGACGGACGGCCGAGGAGTTGCGGGCCACCGCCGAGGGAGTACTCGACGGGCCGGGGACGCCGTACGAGCGCATCGAGGCGTATCTGCTGCGCGAGCGTGACGTGCTGCGCGGCTGCCCGGTCGGGCGGCTCACGATGGATCCGGACGTCGTCGCCAGTGCCGAGCTGCGCGCGCCGGTCGACGAGACGCTCGACGCGATCCGTGAGCTGATCGCCGGGATCGTCGAAGAGGGCAAGGAACAGGGGCAGTTCGTGCCCTCACTGGACGGCGAGGAGATCGCCGCGGCCGTCCTCGCGACCGTCCAGGGCGGATACGTCCTTGCCCGCGCCTCCGGCTCCCCCACCGCCTTCGACGCCGCTGTCCGGGGACTGCTCTCCCTTCTCAGCCCCCGTTAGGAGTTCAGGTCCGTGCACATCACCAGGAAGCGCCCCGACACTCGGCAGGGCCCGGCGGAGAACTTCACCGGCTCGGTCTGGTTCGACGAGATCGCCGCACCCGCCGCCCCGTCCCGACTGCGCGTGTACAGCGTCCACTTCACGCCCGGCGCCCACACCGCATGGCACCGCCATCCGCACGGCCAGGTGCTGCACGTCCTGGAGGGCGAGGGGTTGGTGCAGCGCAGAGGCGGTGACGTCGAGGCGATCCGGGCGGGCGACACCGTGTGGATCGAGCCGGAGGAATGGCATTGGCACGGCGCGGGACCGCGCACCTTCATGACGCATCTCGCGGTCGTCGAGGCCGCCGAGGACGGCACCACCGCCGAGTGGGACGCGCACGTCGGACCGGAGGAGTACCCCGCCTGAGGAGGCATCGATGCACGCCATGCAGTACGAGCTGACCCTGCCCGCCGACTACGACACGGACATCATCCGCGGTCGCGTCGCCCGCATCGGGCATCTGCTGGATGACTGGGAGGGCCTCGGCTTCAAGACGTACCTGCTGCGCGAGCGCGGGGTGAACGGCTCGCCGGTCAACCAGTACGCGCCGTTCTACCTGTGGAACTCCATGGAGGGCATGAACGCCTTCCTCTGGGGCGGCGCCTTCCAGGGACTCAGCAACGACTTCGGGCGCCCCTCGGTCCGGCAGTGGACGGCCCTTGCGTACGAGGAGGGTGGCGGCGCCGACGGGCCTGCGCGGTTCGCGGTACGCCGCCGCCAACCGGTGCCGGAGGGTGCGGAGTTGGCCGACGTGATGGCGGACGCGGCGCGGGAGACCGAGCGGCTGGCCGGCGAGGACGGCGCGGTGCTCGCGGCGGCGGCCGTGGATTCCAGCCGCTGGGAGCTGGTGCACTTCTCATTGTGGGAGCACGACGCGCCGAAGGCCGACGGCGACGTCTTCGAGGTCCTGCACCTGTCCGCGCCGGGGCGGGAGCAGCTGCCGCGCGGGCGGCAGTGGTGAACAGCGTCCGTACGGTGCTGGGCGATGCGCGGCCCGAGGACCTGGGCGTGTGCGACGCGCACGACCATCTCTTCATCCACAGCCCGCGACTGCCCGGCCAGGAGCTCAACGACGCCACCGCCGCGCGGGCCGAGCTGGAGGCGTTCCGTGCGGCGGGCGGGGCGAGCGTCGTCCAGTGGACGCCTTTCGGGATGGGGCGGCGGGCCGCCGACCTGCCGCTGCTGTCCCGGGCGGCCGGCGTGCACGTGGTCTGCGCGACCGGACTGCACCAAGCGGCCCACTACGCACCGGAGTTGCTCGACGAGCTGCGTGGCAGACTCGCCGACGTGTTCGTCTCCGAACTCACCGAGGGAATCGGCACGTCGGGCGTCCGGGCCGGTTTCGTCAAGGTGGCGGGCGGCTTCCACGCACTCGACGCGCACGCCCGCTGGACCATGACCTCCGCGGCCGAGGCCCACCACACGACGGGCGCGCCGATCGCCGTCCACCTGGAGATGGGCACGGGCGCACTCGACGTACTGGACCTGCTGTGCGGCGAGTTGGGTGCCCCCCCCCCGCACCGCACCGCGTGATCCTCGGCCACCTCAACCGCTCCCCCGACTTCGTGGTGCAGCGCCAGGTCGCCGAGGCGGGCTGCTGGCTGGCGTTCGACGGCCCCTCGCGCACCCATCACGCCACCGACTGGCGCATGCCGGACGCCGTGCGCGCGCTCGCCGAGGCCGGATTCGGACACCGGCTGCTGCTCGGCGGCGACACCGTCGTCGCCGGAGCACGGTCGGTCGACGGCGGGCCCGGGATGCCGTATCTGCTGCGCAGGGTCCGGCCACGGCTCGCGCTGGAGCTGGGTGAGGAACTCATCAACCGTGTCCTCGTGGAGAACCCCGGCCGGGCGTTCGCCGTCGAGTGGCGCTGACCAGACGCTGCGCCGGAAGTGCCGCCCCCTAGGAGACGGAGATGTCCACCGAAGGGCGCAGCTTCGCCGCCGCGGCCAGGGCCTCGTGCACGGGGTGGGTGTCGAAGGCCGTCAACAAGGCGTCGTCCGCCGAGTGTTCGGCGGCGGGGTAGGCGATCTGCTCGAAGGCCGCCTGGAAGCGGGGACCCCAGCGGCGGGCGCCGAGACGGGCCGTACGCGAGCAGTTGTCGACCATGTGGGCGACGTTGCGCGCGTGCATGTAGGGCAGCAGGGAGTCGACCGCCTCGATGATGGACTCGTTGACGATCTCCGACCAGGGGTGACCGCGTTCGACGAACTCGTCGACCTGCGCGGTCATGGTGGCGACGAAGACTCCCGCGGTGAACGGGTCGACCGGCAGGGCGCGTTCGCCGCGACGGGCGTGCACCTCGTCGCTGACCGCCCACATGGGGGAGCCGCCGATCCCGCTCATCGGGCGGCTGCCGAGCCGCCGCTCGGCAAGGATCACGCTGCGCAGCTCGGTGCCGTCGGCGACCTCGTCGTAGATCTCGGCGACGATGTCCCGTGCGGGCCCGTAGGTCGCGGTGTACGCACGGTCGAAGACGTTCCGGCCGGCCGGGTCGAGGCCCTCGCGCACGGCGCGGATCCCGGTGTGCGAGATGGTGCGGGCGATGGGCCCCGTGATGTTCTCGCAGGCCTTCTCATAGGCGGTGACGGGGTCGTCACCTGCCAGGCGGCCGCGGGTGTGGAGGCTCTCGACGATGCCGTGCACGGCGCCGAGCAGGATGGCGCGTTCGCCGACGATGTCGGAGAGGTACTCGCTGTCGAGCGTGGTCCGGAAGGTGTACGGCGATCCGAGCGCGACCGACCAGCCGAGCGCGAGGTCGGTGGCACGGCCGTCGGGGTCGGCGTGGACGGCGTAACTGCTGTTGATTCCGGCACCGTTGATCTCCTCACCCTGCTGGTACAGGCGCCGCACGGAGTCGCCCATGCCCTTGGGGCACACGGCGATCACTCCGTGCCCGGGCGGGAACTCCCCGCCCGTTTCCCGGAGATGGCCGAGCAGGAAGCCGTGTGAGAGGCCGACGACGGCGCCGGGCCCGAGCGCCGCGAAGATCTCCTGGTGGTGTGTGGCGAGAGCGGAGTCGGCGATCAGCAGGATCACGAGGTCGCTGTCGGCGGTGACGGCGAGCCAGTCGCCGAGCGTGCCGTTGTCCTCCGTGAAGCCGTGGGCCCGGGCATCGGCGGCCGAAGCGGATCCCGGGCGCAGTCCGACGGCCACCCGGATGTCCGTGCCGGTCAGCGAGTCCCGCAGGTTGAGGGCCTGGGCGCGGCCCTGCGGTCCCCAGCCGATCACGCCGATGCGGCGGACGCCGGCGAAGGCCTGCGGCAGCAGCGGGAAGAGGTGCCGGCCGCCGCGCAGGATGGTCTCGGTGCCGCCGGGCACGTCCATCGTTTCGAGGGGGAAGACGCGGGAGGTGTACGTGGGCGAGGTCATGGTCGAGTTGTAGACTCCACCCAGGCATTGCAGCAAGCGCAACTTGTGCAGCGCTCTGTTGCGCATACTGAAAGATGCAGGTGAGAGCGTGCGTGACGATCACCGAGAGCTTCGACTTTTCCTGCATCTGGCGCAGACGCTGAACTTCGGGCGGACGAGCCTCGACTGTCACGTCAGCCCGGCGACGCTGACGCGCACGGTGCAGCGGCTGGAGACGGACCTCGGGCATCGGCTGTTCGAGCGCGGACCGCGCGGGGTGTCGCTGACGGCGGAGGGGCACCGCTTCCGTGAATACGCCGTCCAGGCACTGGAGTTGTGGCGTTCCTACCGCGAGGAGCACCCCGACCCGGCCCAACTCACCGGCCGTCTCGCGGTGTTCGCCACGGTGACCGCCTGCCAGGCCTTGCTGCCCGACCTGTTGACCCCCTTCCGCACCGCCCACCCTCAGGTCCTGCTCGATCTGCGCACCGGTGACGCGGCGGCCGCGCTGGCCCGGCTGGACGAGGGGGAGGTCGACGTGGCCGTGGCGGGGATCCCGGCGCGGTTGCCGGAGGGGCTGGTGAGCCGCACGGTGGCGGTCACCGAGCTGGTCCTCGTCACCGCACGGGACCGCCCGGATCCCGATCTCGACGGCCCGTTCGTCCTCCCCCACCGCGGGCTGGTCCGCGAGGCCGCCGACCGCTGGTTCCGCACCCGTGGCACGACGCCGGACGTGGCGTGTGAACCGGACGGCCACGAGGGACTGTTGACGCTGGTCTCCCTCGGCTGCGGCACCGGTGTGGTCCCCCGCCTCGTACTGGAGAACAGTGCGGTCCGCGACCGGCTGGCGGTGGTTCCCGCCGCTCCGGCGCCGGAGCCGTTCCCGATCGGGCTGTGCGTACGGCGGGCGGATCTGCGTCGGCCGCTGGTGGCGGCGCTGTGGAGCCTGTGAGCCCCGCCGGTCCGCGCGGCACGCTCAGCCGAGCGCGGCGTACTCGACGGCGATCCGGGCGCCGAGCCGGGCGTTGTTCTTGACCAGCGCGATGTTGGTCCGCAGGCTCTCGCCGCCGGTGAGCTCGACGATCCGGCCGAGGAGGTAGGGAGTGGTGTCCTTGCCGGTGATGCCGGCCTTCTCCATCTCGGCCAGGGCCTGGGCGATGACGCCGTCCATGCGCTCGGCCGGCACCTCCTCGTCCTCGGGCACGGGGTTGGCGATGCTGAGGCCGCCGGGAATGCCGAGGTCCCAGCGGGCGTGCATCACGGCGGCGATCTCGGCCGGCGAGTCCACCCGCATCGGCGAGGCGAAGCCGCTGCGGCGCGAGTAGAACGCCGGGAACTCGTCCGTGCCGTAGCTCAGGACGGGGACGCCGAGGGTTTCCAGGGTCTCCAGGGTCAGACCGATATCGAGGATGCTCTTGACGCCCGCGCTGATCACCGCGACGCCCGTCGCGGCCAGCTCCGTCAGGTCGGCACTGATGTCGAACGTCGTCGGAGCGCCACGGTGCACCCCGCCGATGCCGCCGGTGACGAAGGTACGGATGCCCGCGAGGGCGGCTAGCCGCATGGTCGCGGCGACGGTCGTCGCGCCGTGGGCGCCGCGCGCCACGACGTAGGCGAGGTCGCGGACACTGGCCTTGGTGACGTCCGGCGCGGTCGCGAGGAGCTCCAGGTCCGCTGCGGTCAGCCCGACGTGGGGCCGGCCGTGCAGGACGGCGATCGTCGCGGGGACGGCGCCGCCGTCGCGGATGACCTGCTCGACCTCCACGGCCATCTCCACGTTCTGCGGATACGGCATGCCGTGGCTGATGATCGTCGATTCCAGCGCCACGACGGGGCGCCCGTCGCGCAGCGCCTCGCGGACCTCGCCGGTCAGCACCAGGCGCGGATGCGGGACGGCGGTCGCGGGGATAGGGGCGGGGGTGGGCGTGGTCATCTCTGGCTCCGGATCGGGTAGTTCAGGGTTGGCGGGGGCGGTTCGGTCGGTCAGGCGGGTGAGTCGTTCAGGTCACGTACGTCATTCATGGCGTACGGGCCGTTCAGCACGTCCTCGACGAGGCGGGGCGTCAGGTCGGGTCGTACCGTCGCCGGGCTCCCGACCGTCAGGGCCGCGGCCGCGTGTCCGTAGCGGGCGGCGTCCACGGGGTCGCCGCCGGCCAGCAGCGCGTGGACGAACGCGGCGAGCATCGCGTCCCCGGCGCCGGTGACGTCGGCGACCTCGGCGGGCGGCGCGGCGAGGAATCTCGCCTTCTGGCCCGCGGTGCCGAGCGCACTGCCGCGCGCCCCGAGCCGTACCCACACATGCCGCACCCCGCGCGCGTGCAGCGTGTCGGCGGCCGCCGTCACCTCGGCCTCGCTGTCGCCGACGGGGCGGCCGAGGAGGGCCCGGAGTTCGTCGAGGTTCGGTGTGAGCGCGAAGAGGGGGCGACGTGTGGTGAGCAGCGGCGCGAGGAGGGCCGCCTTGGGGGCGCTGACCGGATCGATCACCACCGGGACATCGGCGGGCTGTGCGACGTCCATCGCGTGGGCCAGCACCTCGGCCGGCAGATTCCCGTCCAGGACCAGCATGTCGGCGTGGGCGATCAGTTCACGGGCCGGGTGCAGGTCCTTCGGCGCCAGCGCTTCGGTGGCCGCCATGTCCGCCACCGCCACGACCAGGTCCCCGTCGGCGTCCAGGACCGCGGTGTAGGTCCCGGTCGGGTGGGCGCTGCGGTGCACATGGTCGAGGCGTACGCCCGCCGCCGCGGTCTCCGCGAGCAGGCGCTCGCCCGCCGGGTCCCGGCCGACGGCGGCGATGAGATGCGTCGGGGTGCCCAGCCGCGCCAGGTTCTCCGCGATGTTGCGGCCCACGCCGCCCGCGGTGGTGCCGGCCCGCCCCGGATTGCTGGTCCGCTGCCGTACGGGAGCCAGGCTGCGCACCTTGACGTCGACGTTGGCTCCGCCGACGACCACGACCGCGTTCTCTTCGCGGAGGATGTAGCCGCGTCCGAGGATGGCGCCCTTCTTGCCCAGGTTGGACAGGTGCACGTTCACCGCGGCCCGGGTACTGCCGAGGGCGTCGGCGATCGCCTGCGGCCCGGCGAGCGGGTCGCGGCGCAGCAGCGCGATGATCTCGCGCTCCCGCTGGGTCAACATCATGCTGACTAAACTAAAGCGCCTTTATCGGAGTGAGCAAGAGGGGGTTCGATGTCCTGGACGGCGGCGCGCTCGGTCAGTCGGTGCTCCTGCCGAGGTCGAGTCGCCCCACGCGCTGCACGTTCTGCCGGTCCTCGGCGTCCTCGCCGACCTCGGCGGCGAACCAGGCGTCGAGGATCTCCTTGAGCAGCGGCTCGGACGTCAGGCGCAGGCTGAGCGCCAGCACGTTGGCGTGGTTCCAGCGGCGGGCGCCGGCCGCCGTGTACGCGTCCGTGCACAGGGCCGCCCGTACGCCGGGCACCTTGTTCGCGGCGATGGAGGCGCCTGTACCGGTCCAGCAGCACACGACGGCCTGGTCCGCGGTCCCTGCGGACACCTCGCGCGCCGCGGCCTCCGAACACGCGGCCCACTGCGGGTCGTCGCCGGGGCTCAGCGCCCCGTGGGCCACAACCTCGTGGCCGCGCCTGCCCAGTTCCGCGACGAGCGAGCGCGCCACGGGTTCGTCCATGTCCGAGGAAACGGAGATCCGCATGCTCCGGAGCCTAACGCCGCCGGGCTCACGCCCCCAGTGCGCGGGTGAGCAGGTCCCGGCGGGGTACTTGAGACGGATCAGCCTCGGCAGCTCCGGCAGACAGGGCACGTCGGCGATCGGCGCGCAGCCGACCGCGGTCTCCGGGTCGGTCAGCAGGAACGCGTACGCGTCGAACCCGACGGCGGTCCGCAGCTCGTCGAGGAGCCGCAGGCGCAGCTGCCGTGTGTCGCCGCCGACCTCGCAGAGCCGGACGATGCGCTCGTGGCGGGCCGCGAGCCGGTCCCGGTCGGACATGCTCAGAGCGTACGCCGCGCCGTCCCCCACACATCTGGGATGTACCGCCGCCGCGGCCCGTTCCACCCTGGAGGTGACCGAGGAGGAACCATGCCGACCCTGCGCATCGAGCACCGGATCACCGACTTTGCGACCTGAAAGACCGCCTTCGACCGTTTCGCCGACGCACGCGCGAGGGCGGGGGTACGGCGTCACCGGGTGCAGCGCCCGGTGGACGATCCCTCGTACGTCGTCGTCGACCTGGGTTTCGACGACGTGGCAGAGGCGGGCCGGTTCCTGGAGTTCCTCAGGACGAGGGTGTGGTCCTCACCCGACAACGCACCAGCACTGTCCGGCTCGCCACGGACGCGCATCCTGGAGACGGCCGAGGAGGGCCGGCCCTCAGGTCAGTGCCCCCAGCGGATCGTCCAGTACCGGCTGCCACGCCAGCTCGGCCGCGCCGACCAGGCTGTTGTGGTCGAGGGTGCAGGCCAGGATGGGGACCCCGCCGCTCTGACCCCACAGACTGCGGTCGGCTACGACGGCACGCAGGCGGTCGGGGTCGGCGTCGAGGAGCGTGCCGTGGAGACCGCCGAGGATGATGCGGTCGGGGTTGAGGATGTTCACCAGGCCGGCGAGACCGAGGCCGAGGCGGTCGATGAGGGCCTCCGTGGCCGTGCGGATCGACGGGTCGTCGTAGTGGTTGCGGATCAGGTCGATGGCCTGCCGGAGGAGTGAGACCTCGGGGCCCGGCTCGCGGCCGGCCGCCGTGAGCAGCGCCAGCGGATCGGCCTCGACGTCGAGACAGCCGCGGCTGCCGCAGTGGCAGGGGCGGCCCTCGGGGTTGACGGTGAGGTGGCCGACCTCCAGCGCGAGGCCCGAACTGCCCGTGTGCAGGCGGCCGTCGAGCACCAGCGCTCCGCCCACGCCCCGGTGGCCGGTGGCCACGCACAGCAGGTCCCGGGCGCCGCGGCCCGCCCCGTGCCGGTGCTCGGCGAGGGCGGCGAGGTTGACGTCGTTGCCCGCGAAGGCGGGACCCGTGATCCCGGCCTCGCTCACGCACTCCGCGAAGATCCGGCGTACGGGCGCCCCCACGGGCCACGCCAGGTGCAGGGGGTTGAGAGCCAGGCCGTCCGGCTCGGCGACCGCGGACGGTACGGCGAGTCCGGCACCGACGCAGCGCCGTCCCGTCGAACGCAGCAGCTCGGCGCCCGCTTCCACGACCGAGCCGAGGACCTTCGCCGGGTCGGCGTCGACGGTCTCGCAGCCGGGCGCCGTGGCGACGATGCTGCCGCCCAGGCCGACCAGCGCCGCCCGGAACCCGTCGGCGTGCACCTGCGCCGCGAGGACGACCGGGCCGTCGGCGGCGACCGCGAGCCTGTGCGAGGGCCTGCCCTGCGAGCCCGCCGCGGCTCCGGGCCGGGCGTCGACGCGGATCAGTCCGAGCGCTTCCAGTTCGGCGGCGACCGCGCCGGCCGTCGCCCGGGTGACGCCGAGTTCGGCGGTGAGCACGGCCCGGGTGGGCGCGCGTCCGGTGTGCACCAGCTCCAACGCGGGCCCGAGCGCGCCGCGCCCCCGGTCCAGCCGCGTCCTCGAGGTGGTCCCTTCCCCCGTCGGCCGGGGGTCCGCCGTGCCGCTCATGAGGGCGAGTCTCCCATGATCCGCGCATACCCCGGCCTACAGGCCGCTGACCCGGAGCGTGATGTTCAGACGTCCGGTCAGTCCCAACTCGGGCGGTGCGGTGCCCGCGTGCACCCGGGGAACGCCGTGGTACGCGAGCCGCGACGGGCCGCCGAACACGAACAGGTCGCCGCTGCGCAGTTCGACGTCCGTGTAGGGCTTGGTGCGGGTCTCGGGGTTGCCGAAACGGAAGACGCAGGTGTCGCCGAGGCTCAGGGACACCACGGGTGCGTCCGACTTCTCGTCGCCGTCGCGGTGCATGCCCATGCGGGCGTCGCCGTCGTAGAAATTGATCAGTGCTATGTCATACGGCACCCATCTCGGTGCCGGTGCCGGTGCCGGTGCCGGTGGTATGTCACATGCCGCGGCGGGCGGCGTCCCCAGCGCGTCGGCGACCGCCTGCCGCGCCAGCTCGTCCAGCCAGCCCGGAAACGGCTTCACCGGAGCACCGTCACCGTCCACGACCGTGTCGGCATAGCCGTACGGATACCAGTGCCGACCCAGGCAGACCTGGCGTGCGGTCATCGTGCCGCCGCCCGGTGTGCGGACGGTACGCAGGCCGGCCGGTGGCCGGGCCCACGCCCGGCACGCGTCCAGCAGCTCCCGCTGCCGCCCCGCGTCCAGCCAGTCCGGCACATGCACCGCGCCCGGCGCGATCTCCGTACGAGCCCTGGGAAACAGCTCGGCATCCATGCGCTCCATCCTGCCGGACGAGCCGCGCGACGGGTTCTGAGCTGGGGCTCGGCTAGCCTTGACGCACGATGAACGACCGTATGACGACGCCGTGGGGCGAGTTCGCGCTGGCCCGTTTCCCCGAGGACCCGCGCGAGAGGCTGCGTGCCTGGGACGCCTCCGACGCCTACTTGCTCAGACACCTGGCAGACGAGCAGGTCCCGCTGTCCGGCACGGTGGTGGTCCTGGGGGACCGCTGGGGCGCTCTGGCCACCGCCCTCGCGGCGCACGGGCCCGTGCAGATCACCGACTCGTTCCTGGCGCAGGAGGCGACGCGGGCGAACCTGGCGCGGGCCGGCGTCGGGACCGGTGCCGTGCGGCTGCTCACCACGCAGGACCCGCCGCCCGAGGGTGTCGACGTCCTCCTGGTGCGGGTGCCCAAGAGTCTTGCGCTGCTGGAGGACCAGTTGCTGCGGCTGGCACCGGCGGTGCACGAGGGGACGGTCGTCGTCGGCACCGGCATGGTGAAGGAGATCCACACCTCGACGCTGCAGCTCTTCGAGCGGATCCTGGGACCGACGCGCACCTCGCTGGCGGAGAAGAAGGCCCGGCTCGTCTTCTGCACTCCGGACGCGTCGCTGGCGCGCCCCGCGAACCCGTGGCCGTACAGCTACGCCCTGCCCGGCGGTGTCGGTCCTGCCTCGGGGCGCACCGTGGTCAACCACGCGGGGGTGTTCTGTGCCGACCGGCTCGACATCGGCACCCGCTTCTTCCTGCAGCATCTGCCGGCCGTCGGCACCGACCGGCGGGTGGTGGACCTGGGCTGCGGCAACGGGGTGGTGGGTACGGCGGTGGCGGTGGCCGATCCGACGGCCGAGGTGCTGTTCGTGGACGAGTCGTTCCAGGCCGTGGCCTCGGCGGAGGCGACGTACAAGGCGAACGGGGTGCCGGGGCACGCGGAGTTCCGGGTCGGGGACGGGCTGGCCGGCGTGCCGGACGGCAGTGTCGACCTCGTGCTCAACAATCCGCCGTTCCACTCGCACCAGGCGACGACGGACACGACGGCGTGGCGGATGTTCACCGGGGCGCGGCGAGCGCTTCGGCCCGGCGGTGAGCTGTGGGTGATCGGCAACCGGCACCTCGGCTACCACGTGAAGATGCGCAAGGCCTTCGGCAACAGTCAACTGGTCGCGAGCGACCCGAAGTTCGTGGTGCTGAAGGCTGTAAAGGAGTGATCACACCGGTGCGCGGCCGACGGTCCGGATGACTCCTGTCACCGCCCGCACCATCGCCTCCCTCCCCTCGCTCAGGTACTTGCGCGAGTCGACCGCCTCGGGATGGGCGGCGAGGAAGCCGCGGATCGCGCCGGTCATGGCGATGTTGAGTGCGGTGCCGACGTTCACCTTGGCGATGCCGCCCGCGACCGCCGCCGCCAGTTCCCCGTCCGGCACTCCGGAGGAGCCGTGCAGGACGAGGGGCACGTCCAGGGCCGCGGCCAGCCGTTTGAGGAGGCCGTGGTCGAGGGTGGCGGTGCGGGTGGTCATGGCGTGCGTGCTGCCGATGGCGACGGCGAGGGCGTCCACGCCGGAGTCGGCGACGAAAGCGCGGGCCTCGACGGGGTCGGTGCGGGCGCCGGGCGCGTGGGCGTCCAGCGGGGGCTCGGCAGAATCCTCCCGGCCGTCCTCCCCCTTCTTGCCGCCGACCTGTCCCAACTCGGCCTCGATCCAGAGGCCTTGGGTGTGCGCCCAGTCGGCGGCGGCGCAGGTCGCGGCGAGGTTCTGGTCATAGGGCAGGCGGGCCGCGTCGTACATCACGGAGCTGAATCCGGCGTCCGCGGCCTGGCGCAGCAGATCGTCGCTCTGGACGTGGTCGAGGTGCAACGCGACCGGCACAAAGGCGCGTTCGGCGGCGGCCACGGCCGCGCGGGCGAGCGGGAGCAGTCGGCCGTAGCGGAACTTGACGGCGTTCTCGCTGACTTGGAGGACGACGGGGGTCTCGGCCGACTCGGCGCCCGCAATGACGGCCTCGACGTGTTCCAGGGTGATGATGTTGAAGGCGGCGACGGCGGAGTGGTCGGCGGCGGCCCGGGTGACGAGTTCGCCGGTGGTGACGAGGGGCACGGTCAATCCCTTCCGGTGTGTCAGGGGGCGAGGATCACCGAGCGGGTGAGGTGGCGGGGCCGGTCCGGGTCGAGGCCGCGGGCCGCGGCGACGGCGACCGCGAGGCGCTGGGCGCGGACCAGTCCGGCGAGCGGGTCGAGTCCGTCGGCCACCCACAACCCGCCGGTGGCACGCACCTGTTCGGGCAGGCCCTCGGGGGCTTCGCCGAGCATCCAGACCGCCGTGCCGCGGGTGGTGATGCTGATGGGGCCGTGCCGGTACTCCATCGCCGGGTAGGTCTCGGTCCAGGCGAGGGAGGCTTCGCGCATCTTCAGCCCGGCCTCGTTGGCCAGGCCGACCGTCCAGCCCCGGCCCAGGAAGGTGAACTGCGTGCAGTCGACGAGTCCTTCGGGCAACGGGGTCGCCAGGGCGGTGCGGCCGTCGTCGACGACGGCATCGGTATGGAGGCCGAGATGGGCGCGCAGCAGGGTCAGCGCGGTGGTCGCGAAGCGCGTCTGCACGACGGACCGTTCATCGGCGAAGTCGAGCACGACGAGGTCGTCGGCGGCGGCCATGACCGGCGTGTCCGGATCGGCGGTGATCGCGGTCGTCCGTGTGCTTCCCTTCAACTGGCCGAGCAGGTGGAGGACTTCGGTGGTGGTGCCGGAGCGGGTGAGGGCCACGACACGGTCGTAGGAGCGGCCGTGGGGGAACTCGGAGGCGGCGAAGGCGTCCGTCTCGCCCTGTCCGGCGCCCTCGCGCAGCACGGCGACCGCCTGTGCCATGAAGTACGAGGTGCCGCACCCGACGATCGCGACCCGCTCACCCGGCACCGGCAGCGCCCCGCCGTGCCGGGCCGCCTCCGACGCGGCCCGTATCCAGCACTCGGGCTGGCTGCTCAGCTCGTCCTCGACATGCGTCATGCCGGACCCTCCCTTGCTTTGATCCCTGGCCTGCTTGGTTTCCTTGACTCGCCTGGTCTGATTGTTCCTGCAAGATATAGCGACCTTTCGAGCAGAATCAAGCATTCGAGCGCAGACGGGGTGCGCCCAGGGCGCCGGGAGATCGAGGAACGAGCAGGAACGGCAGGAACGGCAGGAACGGCAGGAACGGCAGGGTGGGCATGTCCGGGCGCCCCGATCAACCGGCTGCTCTGCGAGCGCGCCGAGCGGTGATCGTCGCCGTCGGCTCCGGCAAGCCGGGCCGGCAAGCGTTCGCCCGGATCTGCGCGGCCGAGTGGGTGGGCGTCCTCGTCACGGACTCGGCGGCGAGCCCGGACACGGTGCGCGGCTTCGAGGAGGCAGGGATCACCGTTGTCGCGGTCTGACCCGCGCAGCCCTCCATGACCTGAGCGATCCTCGCGCTCACGCGCCCGACTGCGCCTAGGCTGGGAGCGGGACGCGGGTCGGAGCAGGGAGGCTGCGATGAGCTCGGAAGCGATCGACCAGGGCGTCCCCGGGGGTGCTCCCCGATATCTGCCGATCGCCGAGCACGGTCTGATAGGCGACCTGCGCAGTGTGGCCCTGGTGGGCACCGACGGCACGATCGACTGGTACTGCTGCTCGGCCTTCGACGCCCCGAGCGTCTTCGCGGCGATCCTGGACGCCGAGCGCGGAGGTTCCTTCGAGCTGGCGGCGGCCGTCCCGGCGAAGACCAAGCAGTTCTACTTCCCCGACACCAACGTCCTGATCACCCGCTTCTTCACCGAGGACGGCGTCGGTGAGGTGCAGGACTTCATGCCCGTCAACGGCGGACCCATGGAGACCGAGCGGCACCGGGTGATCCGGCGGGTCGTGTGCGTGCGCGGATCGGTCCCCTTCCGCGCCCGGGTCGCCCCACGGTTCGACTACGGCGCACGGCCGCACATCGTGCGCATGGCCGGCGAGGCGACGGTCTTCGAGTCCGAGGGGCTGTCGCTCTCGCTGACGGCGACCGTGCCGCTGGAGGCGGACGGGCTCGACGCGCGGGCCGACTTCAAGCTCTCCGAGGGCGAGACGGCTGTGTTCGCGCTGGACCAGGTCGGCGGCGACGTGGAGCCGCGCCGGTGCGCGAAGACCGAGGCCGAGGAGCAGTTCGGCAAGACGGTGGCGTACTGGCGGCGCTGGCTGTCCGCCTCCAAGTACCGTGGCCGCTGGCGGGAGATGGTGCACCGCTCCGCCCTCACCCTGAAGCTGCTCACCTACGCGCCCACCGGCGCGATCGTGGCCGCGCCGACCACGAGCCTGCCCGAGGAGCTGGGCGGCGAACGCAACTGGGACTACCGGTACGTGTGGGTGCGCGACGCCGCCTTCTGCGTGTACGCGCTGCTGCGGCTCGGCTTCACCGAGGAGGCCGAGGCGTTCATGAAGTTCCTCACCCAGTACGTCAGTCCGCGCACCGACGGACAGTCCGCTCCCCTGCAGATCATGTACGGCATCGACGGCCGCACCGACCTCCCCGAGCGCGAACTCGACCACCTGGAAGGGCATTACGGCTCCGCACCGGTACGGATCGGCAACGCGGCCGCCGACCAGCTCCAGCTCGACATCTACGGCGCGCTCATCGACTCGATCTACCTCTACGACAAGTGGGCCAAGCCCATCTCCAGCGACCAGTGGGACGACGTGTGCACGCTGGTGGAGTGGGTGAGCGAGCACTGGGACCAGCCCGACGAGGGGATCTGGGAGACCCGCGGAGGGCGCAAGAACTTCCTGTACTCGCGCCTGATGTGCTGGGTGGCGATCGAGCGGGCGATCCGCATGGCCAACCGGCGCGGCCTGCCCGGCGATCTGCCCCGCTGGCGCGAGGCCCGCGACATGATCTACCGGCGGATCATGGACCGAAGCTGGTCGCAGACCCGGCAGGCGTTCGTCCAGCACGAGGACGGCGATGTGCTGGACGCGTCCGTCCTGATGATGCCGCTGACGAAGTTCATCGCGCCCACCGACCCCAAGTGGCTGTCCACACTGGACGCCCTCACCGACGAGCTGGTGTCCGACTCCCTCGTCTACCGCTACGACCCACTGGCCAGCCCCGACGGACTGCGCGGCGACGAAGGCACCTTCTCGATCTGCTCGTTCTGGTACGTCGAGGCCATGGTGCACGCCGGGCGCATCGACGAGGCGCGCCTCGCCTTCGAGAAGATGCTCACCTACGCCAACCACCTCGGCCTCTACGCCGAGGAGATCAGCCACAGGGGCGAGCAACAGGGCAACTTCCCGCAGGCGTTCACGCATCTGGCGCTCATCAGCGCGGCCTTCAACCTGGACCGGGCCCTCGGCTGAGGACCCCCGCGGGAGGTGCTGTCAGCACCACCCCGCATCCGCCGCCCAGGCCCAGGGACGCGGGGCCGCGCGGCAGGAAGGATTCATGACGTCGGCAAACGGAACCGACTCGGAATCCACCTCTCCAGCTCGGGGGAAGAACAATGAACGAAGTTCTCGCCAGGCGTCTGACGGGCGTCGCGGGTATCGCCGCCGCGACCGCGCTCATCGTCGAAGTGCCCCTGTACTTCATCTACTCGGGCCCGCCGCCGGACGTGAACGTGCTGGCCCGGCTGCTCCTCGGGATCATCGGCCTCGCATGCCTGGTCCTGTTCGTGACGGCGTTCCGTGAACTGGTCAAGCGCACGCGTCCCGACTACGAGTGGGCGGGTTCGCTGGCCTACTCCACCGGGCTGGTCTACGCGACGATCACTCTGGTCTCCATGGGTCTGGAGGCCGGCGCGGTCATCGCCACCGACCATCCGATCGATCCGACGATCACGGTCAACGGCACGTACATCCTCTACGGATCGATCTCCCGGCTGATGCTCGGCCTCTTCCTGGCCACTGTCGGTTACACCCTCGCGCGCACCGCCATCCTGCCGCGCTGGATCAGCCGCTCGGCGTACGTCCTCGCCGCGATCAACCTGGCCTTCGTGCCGTCCCTCTTCTTCGGCAACACCCCCGCGAACTTCTACGCGGCGAACGGCTGGGGCACGACCGCCCTGATGGGGGCGATCCTCAGCTACTGGCTGCTGGCCGTCGGAATCTCCACCTACCGAAGCTCCAGGCGCGTGCACAGCGCCCTCGCCGCGTAGCCTCGGGAACCGGTCATCGAGCGGGCGGGACAGCGATCAGCTGTCCCGCCCGCCGGCATGTGCCCGCACGCCGTCACCCGGGGAGAACGGGTGCCGATCGGGCCTCAGTCGTCCGCGACCGGCTCCGTGGGCGTGGCGATGACGTCGACGAGGGCGTCGCCGCGCAGCGCGGTCAGGGGGAGCGGCCGGCCGATGGCGTCCTGGAGCATCAGTCGCTGCAGGGCCTGTGCACTGGTGACCGGTGCGCCATGGGCGGTGATCAGCAGGTCGCCGTCCCTGAGGCCGGCGCGTGCGGCCGGGGAGGCGGGCACGACATCGATGATCCGCAGGCCCGTGGGCCGGCCGGTGCGGGCCCGCAGCAACGGCGGCAGCGGGGCGGGGATACCGGCGAGTCCGAGGTAGGCGCGGCGGACCCGGCCCTCGGAGAGCAGGGTCGCGATGATCCGGCGGCTGGTGCCGTTCACCGGGACGGCCAGGCCGAGGCCGACGTCGGCGATGGCGGTGTTGCTGCCGATGACGCTGCCGTCGGCCGTGGCGAGCGCGCCGCCCGAGCTGCCCGGATGGAGGGTGGCGTCGGTCTGGACGACGTCGTCGATGACGCGGGTGGCCCCGCTCGCGCTCGCCGGCAGCGACCGGCCCAGCGCGCTGACCACGCCGGCGGTGACGCTGCCGGTCAGTCCGAGCGGATTGCCGACCGCCACGACCAGCTGCCCCACCCGCAGGGCGTCGGCCTCGCCGAACCTGGCCGGTGGCGGGGTCGGTCCGTCGGCACGGACCACGGCGAGATCGGAGAGCGGGTCGGCGCCGATCACATGGAAGGGGGTGGTCGTGCCGTCGGCGAAGGACGCCGTACCGGCGTCGGAGTGACCGACGACATGGGCGTTGGTGAGCAGGAAACCGTCGTCTGTGAAGACCACCGCGGAGCCGGTCCCCCGTACGAATCGCCCACTGGGACGACGGTGCGCGACGTTCAGTGCCGCCACCTTCGGCGTGAGCTCGGCGGCGACCGAGGTGACGATCCGCGAGTAGGAGTCCAGTGCTGCCCGCTCCTCGTGGGAGCGGTCGGGCTCGGAGGGTCTGGCGGCCACGGAGCGACCTTTCCGCTTGCCCAAGGGCGTGTGTTACATGCTTACACCCTTGCTATGGCAGGCGGTCCGGACTTCGCTGTCGGCTGACGCCGGCGGCCATCGGCGTCCGCGGGCAGCCGTAGACGCACGCAGCCCTTGATGTGCGTAGCCGTCGATGTGCGCTCAGCGGGCGCGAGGTGCCGCGGTGCCGGAGTCCGCCCGTCTTGAGGTGCGCAGTGTGCCGACCGTCTTCAGCAGGCGGTCGGCGGGGGCACGCAGTTCGGGATGGGCGTTGACCGTGTTCCGAAGCCCCCGCACGGGTCTGCGCCACAGCCGGTGCGCCGCGGCGACCGGGTGGGGGCGGCTGGCGAACCCTTCCGCCACGCGCAGCTCACGGGTCTTGAGCCAGTCCTTGTACTCCTTGTCGCCGCGCCCCAGGTCCATGAGCGTGATCCCGTGCCGGGCCGCCGCCTCCGCCGTGCGCAGATGCATCATCAGCCCGGGCGAGTAGTAGTGGAGATCGGGGTCGTACGCGGTGAACCAGGCGGCGAGCACCGTGCGTGATCTGGGCCCGAAGTGCGCCGCGACCGGCCGGTCACCGGCGTACAGCACCGACAGCACACCGGTGAAGTGCTCCTCCTGGACCTGGTGGAGATGCTTCACCAGGTCGACGATCCACGGCCGGGCGAAGCGGTCCATCCGGCCCGTCCTGCGGTACTGGGCGGACTTCCACTGCATGAGCCGGTGCAGCATCCGCTGATCACGTTCGTCGAACTCGAACCGCAGCTCGCCCACGTCCCGCCCGATACGACGTTCCTTCTTCAGCGTCGTCTTGGCCAGCCCAGGATAAGCGCCGCGCAGCCACGGCGCGTAACCGCTCTCGTCGGGCTTCAGGTCGACGACCGGAGAGGCGAACATCCCCGTGACATGCCGTCCGAACGGCTTCTGTTCCTCCACGAGATGATCGAACTCGAAGATGGAAAGACCGCAGGCCTTCAGCAGCTCCTGGGCCTCCCAGGTGACTCCGGGGCGGTGCACGAGAGCCTGGCAGTCGGAGAGACCGAGACCTATGGCCTTGCCGACGCCGAAGGCGTTGCGCTCGAACGGGAGGAAGCCGGCCGGCCGCCCGTCCTCACGCAGGACCGCGACCCTGGTTCCGGCGCGGTACCGGCCGATACCGAGCGCGAACTCCGGCGCCAGGAAAGGGTTGGCGTACTCGGGCGACTCGTCCATCGCACGGTGCCAGGCCGAGCGCAGCGAGGCGTTCAGTTCGTCGACTCTGTGGATCGTGACGTCCACGTCAGATCATCCGCCCTTCCACAGGCTCCGTGAGTGACGTTCCGACCGCGGCACAGGCCGTTAGAGCGTGTGGACCCCTGTTCAGTGATCGCATCGGCGACCGCTCCCCCCGTGACGTCCCCCCGCGGCGCATGGTCCGCGTCCTACCACTTCTTGAGTATCAGCCGATTCCGCGCCGTGTACACGGTCGTTCCGCGCTTGACTCTCAGGTTCCGAACTGTACGCCGAGGATCAAACGTCGCGAAACAGTACGCATGTTGTCAAGAGCGCCTGCCGCAACAAAAGACCGCGGACCGCCGCTAGCCGGCGGACCGCCCGCCGAACTGCCAGTCGTGGATCTCGACGCTCTCGTAGAGGCCCTCGCGGGCGTACGGCTCGTCCGCCATCATCGCTTCGGCGGCACTCCTGTCCCGCAGCTCGACCAGCAGGGCGGTGCCCGTCCATGCGCCGCCGTCCAGGGACAGCAACGGGCCGTAGGCGATGAGGTGTTCGCGGTAACCGCGGTCGAGGTAGCGGTGGTGGGCTGCGTCCAGGGGCGCCTGGGCCGTGGTCGTGCCCGGCTTGCCGTGCGCGATGACCAGGAAGCGTCGATGTCCGGCCGTTGCCCCCGTGAACTCCCACATGGTGCGGCCCAGGACGTTCCGCCAGCGCCGTACCAGCACCTCTTCCTCGTAGACACCGGCGTGGTAGTTGGGTTCTTCGAACGCGAACTCGTGCGCGGCCGCCTCGTCGGGCAGGCCGACGATGTGCATGCTCCCGGTGACCGCCGTGCCGTCGGCGGTGAACGTGGGGCCGCGCGCGATCATCGTGTCGGCGTACCGGTCCATGAACGCCCAGTGATCTTCGATCAGTTCCGACCGCAGTGCCCACGTTCCCGGCCGGTCCCGGCAGTAGAAGAAGTAGTCCACGTCACCCCTCCGAAGGATCATGCTCTCCTCGGGACAGTAGCGGCGATCGGGACGGCGGGCATCGCGATTTACCCCCGGTGCGCCGCCGCGGCTTCAACCGCCCGCGGCGCCCTTCTGCTGACCGCCGACGAACGCCAGGGCCTCCCGGGCGAGGGATGACCAGGCCAGGGTGGAGGCCGGGGAGAGGCTGAACCACTCCTTCATGGGCGTGCCCTTGTCGGCCTCGAAGTTGTTCCCCTCGCCCGCGTCGACCAGCGCGTCCACCCGCTCCCTGGAAAGCTTCGCCACCAGCCGTCCGCGGACCGGCATCGCGAAGATCTTGCCGTGCACCCGCAGCGCGGTCCTGCCGAATCCGGAGCCGGAGCCGCCGGGCGGAGTGACCCAGGGCAGGCCGAGCAACTCGGTCACCAGGTCGTCGAACTGTTCCTCCGCCGGTGTCATGACCGTCCTCCCACGTCCCCCGGCGACACCCGCGCGGCCCGGTCCGCGGGGCCGGTCCATGCGTAGGCCGTCAGCCCCGCCGGTGACTCCGGGGAGCCCGCAGGGACGGGCCGCCGGGCGCGCGTGTCCGCGCGGGAGCGGGTGGCGCGTCCTCGGAGGACTCACGGTGGAGTACAGGAACGTCGTCCTTGTGCCGGGCCCGCGGACCGGCTCTGTCGCCGCGCAGCATGCGGCATGGACGCCGCACCGGGTGCCGCCGTACGACCACCGCCTTCCTCAGCGGCGCAGTCGGTCGAAGCGGAGCGGTTCCAGGGCCGGGGGCGGTCGCCGGTGCGGACGTACTCGGTGAGGGTGCAGCCGGTGACCGGGCGTCGACCCCGCGGCCGACCTGGAACTGTCCGGCCGAGGTCCACTCGGGGCTCGACGCGGGCACTCCGTTCCCGTGAGGCACGGCCGGTCCTACGGCCGGCCCGCTCCCGGCACCTCGACCGGGACGGAGAGGACCTGGCCGGTGCCGGGTGCCACCAACTCGGCCTCCGTCATGCCCTGCCAGACGGCCGCCGTGATGAACAGCGTCCGGCCCTCGGGACCGCCGAGCGCGCAGGCGAACGCCCCGCGGTCCAGCGTCACGGTCTGCAGCACCTTGCCGCCCTCGGCGACGCGCACACAGCGCCGGTGGGGGACATCGGCGTACCAGACGGCGTTCTCCGCGTCGAGGCAGATCCCGTCCGGCGTGCCCGCGCCCAGGTCGGCCCAGACGCGCCGGCCGGACAGGCGCCCGTCGGCCCCGATGTCGAAGGCGACCAGACGATGGCGGTAGGAGTCGGCGACGATCAGTGTGGAGTCGTCCGCGGTCACCGCCATGCCGTTGGGGAAGGCGATGTCGTCGGCCACCTCGCTCACCGAGCCGTCGGGGGCGACCAGATGGACGGACCCGGGTTGTGCGTCCTCCCCCGCCATCGGGTCGAAGTGGGCGCGATTGACGTAGGTGTTGCCGCGGCCGTCCGCGACGATGTCGTTCCAGCCGGGGACGCCGAGATCCGCGTAGAGGGCCAGGCTGCCGTCGGGCTCGCGGCGCAGCAGCCGTCCCTGCCCGGACGAGACGATCAGCAGTCGGTCGTCGGGCAGCCAGGCGGTGCACAGGGGCAGCGACGGTACCCGGGCGACGACCTCGGTGCGTCCGGCCGGGTCGACGGCGACGACCTCGCCGGCGGTCCAGTCGGAGAAGTACAGCCGGTCGCCGTGCCAGCGGGGTGACTCGACCAGGCCAAGGCCGGTGAGCAGCGTGGATACCCGGGTCATCGTCATCACAGCCCTTCCTCGTGACCGGCGCAGTGCCGGCCTCTCACTCTCCACACGAACGGCGGCCGCGCGCATCGACAGATCCGACCGGGAAATCTCCGACGTCCACCGGCCCCCGCGACCCTGAGACATCACAGGGTCCCTCCTGCCTCGTTCGATGCCATGGTCGTTGATCATCGGCAATCGAATGGAGGAACCGATGCTGACACCACGACCGATCCGGTCCCGGCTGGGATCGGCGGCCGCCGCGGGGGCGGCCGTCGCCCTGCTCGCCGGGGCCGGGCTGCTCACGGCGGCGCCCGCCCAGGCCGATCCGCGCCCGTGCCCCGGCGCAGGCCCGGGCGACCCGGCGCGCTGCGCCCAGGTGATCGACATCGATGCGGGCTCGTCCCTGGTGATGCGCACCGCACCGCGCTACGGCGCCGGGGCGGTGGCCCGGTTCGGCAACGGGCAGTGGCTGGAGCTCGACTGCTGGACCACCGGCGACCCGGACGCCGACGGCCACGGCTACCGCTACTGGATGCAGGTCTCCACCGGCAGCGCGAACGGCTACGTCAACGACTGGTATCTCGACAGCGGCGGCCCGAACGTCTGGAAGTCCCGGATCCCCCAGTGCGCCTGATCCCGTCGAACCAGTTGAACGGTTCGAACCGGTCCAACCGGTCGAACCAACGGAGGAATCCCTGATGAAGCGTCTGCGTGCCCTCACCGCGACGGGAGTCGCTCTCACCGCCGCGGCCGCGGCCGTCCTCGCCGGCGCGGGGCCGGCCGGCGCCGCGATCCACTCGTGCAGCATCTCCGGCGACCCGGCCGTGTGCGCCAACGTCACCGGCATCGACGCCGGGTCCTATCTGGCCGTACGTACCGCCCCCAGGTACGGCGCGTCCGAGTCCCGGGCCTTCGGCCACCACCACAACGGGGACGAACTCGGCATCGACTGCTGGACCACCGGTGGCCCGGACGCCGACGGCCACGGCTACCGCTACTGGATGCGGGTCGACAACGGCATCGGCGACGGCTACGTCAACGACTGGTACCTGAACACCGGAGGTCCTGGCACCTGGAAGTCACAGATCCCGCAGTGCTGAGCGGGCCGCCCGGCCAGTGCCCCGTCAGGCAACGTTTGCCCGTAAAGGAGCGGCGTCCGGTGCGTGCTCTGGGGGTCCCCCCGGCCGGAGGCTGGGGGAGTGCCGGGTGCGGGCCCTTGTACTGGACGTACTTGGGTCTGTGCCAGGTGCGGCGAGCGGGGGCACCTCCCACGCCGTTGAGGCAGTGGGGGAGCGTGCCGGGCGTCGCGACGGGGCGAACGTCGCTTGTCGGGGCACTAGTAGACTGTCGCGACTAAGTGTCGTGCTGGTTGGTGGAGTTGGGGTCGGGCGAGCTTCGCTTGTCGCTTCCGTTCGGCTGGGCAGGGGTGCCGTGTCCTCGCAGAAGAAGTATCCGGTCGCGTTGAGCGCCGAAGATCGTCGGGCGTTGGAGCGTGTGACGACGACGGGGGTCCGCAGCGCGTCGATGATCAGGCGGGCGCGGGTACTGCTCGCGCTGGACACCTCGGTCGGTGAGGTCGATCCGCGGGCGGTGATCGCGGACCGGGTCGGGGTCTCGTGCGATTCGGTCCGCCTGATCTCGAAGCGCTACGCGGAGACCGGCGGCGATGTGTGGGCCACGGTCGGCCGGAAGGAACGCGCACTCCCGCCGGTGCCCTCTGTGGTGACCGGCGAGGTCGAGGCGAGGCTGATCGCGCTGGCCTGCTCGACGCCGCCCAAAGGACACGCCAGGTGGTCGCTGCGCCTGCTGGAGAAGCACGTCGCGCTGGTCGAGGACATCCCGGATCTGGACCACTCCACCATCGGCCGGGTGTTAAAAAACGGAACTGCGTCCTCATGTGAAGAAGTGCTGGACCATTCCGCCGGCTGCGAATGCGGCCTTCGCCGCGGCGATGGAGGACGTCCTGGCGGTCTACCACCGACCCTTCGATCCGGCGCGCCCGGTGGTGTGCATGGACGAGAAGCCGTACCAGCTCCTCGGCCACGTCCGCGATCCGCTTCCCGCGCAGCCGGGCCGTGACCGGCGTGAGGACAACGAGTACGTCCGCTCGGGGACCTGCTCGATCTTCTGCTGGGTCGAGCCGCTGCGCGGATGGCGGCGCGTCGACGCCCGGCCCCGCCGGACCAGGGTCGACTGGGCGCACCAGGTCGAGCACCTGCTGACCGTGGACTATCCCGACGCCGCCACGGTCGTGCTGGTGATGGACAACCTCAACACCCACACCACCGCCTCGCTCTACGAAGCGTTCGACCCGGCAAAGGCCTTCGCGCTGGCCCAGCGCCTGGAGATCCACCACACCCCCAAACACGGGTCCTGGCTCAACATCGCCGAGATCGAGCTCTCCGCGCTCACCCGCCAGTGCCTGGACCGCCGCATCGACGACCTCGCCGTGCTCAACGCCGAACTCGCCGCCTGGCAGCAGCACACCAACAGCAACCAGCGCCAAGTCGACTGGCACTTCACCACCGACGACGCACGCGTGAAACTACGCCACCTCTACCCAACCACATAGCGAAATTAAGTCGCGACAGTCTACTAGCGACCCTTGCGGCCGACTCCCGCGTACACCCAGTACTCCGACGGCTTGTCCGGGATCAGGTCGTCGGGGTCCGGGCGCCACAGCGGCACATACACCAGGCCCGGGTCCACGAGGTCGAAGCCGGCGAAGAGTGCGCGGATCTCGTCCTGGGAGCGGGCGCTGACCGGTGAGGTGGCGCGGGAGCGGTACAGCTTGCCGACGGCGTCCGCGGTGTCGGGGCGATCCTGGTTGGTCGCGTGGGTCAGCGCCAGCCAGCTGCCGTCGGGCAGGGCGTCCTGGAAGGCGGCCACGATGCCGGCCGGGTCCTCCTCGGGCGTGACGAAGTGCAGGATCGCGTTCATCAGAACGGCCACGGGCTGATCGAAGTCGATCAGTTTCCGCACCTGCGGGGAGGCCAGGACGTCGGCCGGCCGCCGGATGTCGGCGTCGACGATGTCCGCGTCCGGGTTGTCGGCGAGCAGAGAGGTGCTGTGGGCCACGGCCACGGGGTCGTTGTCCACGTAGACCACACGGGCGCCGGGGCTTACGGCCTGCGCCACCTCGTGGACGTTGCCCTGGGTGGGGATGCCCGAGCCGAGGTCGATGAACTGCCGCACCCCGGCGTCGATCAGGAAGCGCACGGCCCGTCCCAGGAAGGCGCGGTTGGCCCGGGCCAGGGTACGCACCTGGGGGTCGATGGCGGTGAAGGCCGCGAGGGCCTCCCGGTCGATGGCGAAGTTGTGCTGCCCGCCCAGCATGGCGTCATACATCCGGGCGACGCTCGCCTTGTCCGGATCCGTCCCCGGTTCGATTCCTGCGCTGTCCGTCACGACAACTCCCTTTCCGACCAGGGGCATTGACGCGTCATCATATAGTTGCCGACGACGCGCGGCGAGCCATCCCGATCATCGTGCGTCCGGAGCCCCCACCCGGAAAGGCACGACCCCTGCGGAACGAACCTCGCAGCCGCACCGACGACACACCCGCCGACCCGCCTTCGCCGCGACGGTCGGCCTTCTCCCCCGCGGCGGACGCCATCGGCTCGGAACTCGAACTGTGGCTGACCGGCAGTCATGTCGTGCACGCGCTGACGCCCGGATTCTGCGATGCGGCGTCGGTCTACCTGCTGGAGCGCTGGCTGCGCGAGGAGAACGCGTACCCGGCCGCGGATCCGCCCCAGATAGAGGCGCGCCGCCTGGCGCTGCGCGTGGGCACGGACGCGGCCGAGGACTGGGACGGGGTGCTGCCGGCCGGCGAGGTCATCGTCTTCCCGCGCGAGACTCCGTACGCGCGCGCCCTCGCCGCCGGACACGCGCAGCTGCTCGACGCGGTCGACACCCACACCTCCGAGCGGCTCACGGCCTCCGGAGGGGGCGACGCGCGGATCGAGGACCTGCTGAGCGCCTCGTCCTTCCTCGTCGTCCCGCTTCATCTGCGGGGCACCGCGGTCGGCTTCGTCGCCTGCACGCGCGGCGCGGACCGGGCCCCCTTCCGGCCCGCGGACATCGTGGCCGTGGAGTCGCTGGCCGCGCGGGCCGCCATAGCCCTGGACAACGCCCGCCGTTACGAGCGCGAGCGCCGCACCGCCCTGGCCATCCGGAACAGCCTGCTGCCGGGCACCGCCCATGAGGCCCAGGGGTGCCGCATCGCCCACGGCTGCCTTCCCGCCGGACAGGGCAACATCATCGGCGGTGACTGGTTCGACGTGCTGAAACGACCCGGGGACCGGGTCAGTCTGGTCGTCGGGGACGCCATGGGGCACGGCCCGGAGTCCGCCGTCGCGATGATCCAGCTGCGCACCGCCGTCCGCACCCTGGCGGGACTCGACATCCCTCCCGCGGATCTCGTACGGCGCCTCGACCGGCTCGCCTGCGACACCCCCGGAGCCTCGTTCGCGACCTGCATCTACGCCGAGTGGGACGCCCGTCAGCGCACCTGCACGCTGGTCGGAGCGGGCCATCCTCCCCCACTGCTGCGCGGCCCCTCCGGCAAGACCGCGCCGATCCCGCTCACCAGTCCCGGTCTGCCCCTCGGGCTGGGCACGGGCAGCTACGAGGCCACCGTGCTGACCCTGGACGAACCGGCCCTGCTCGTGCTCTACAGCGACGGACTGGTCGAGTCCCGCGAGGCCGATATCGACCAGCAGATCAGCCGCCTCGCACGCGCCGTGGACACGGCCTTTCTCGAACCCTCGGCCGCTGACGCCGCGGACAGCCTGCAGGCCCTGTGCCGCCGGCTGCTGCGCTCCCCTTCCGGCGCGGCCGGCGCCGACGACCGCACGCTGCTGCTCGCCGAGCTGACGCCCGCGAAGGACTGAACTCGCCCTGTGGACCGGCAGGTTCAGGTCCAGGTCGTCAGGTTCGCCCACACGGCGTTGCCGCCGGTGAGCCTGGACCGGTCGACCCCCCAGGTGTCGGCGATCGCCTCCACGAGGAGCAGGCCGCGGCCGCCCTCGTCGTCGGGGCCGGGCTCGCACCGGGGCAGGCCGACGCCCGTGTAGTCGTGGTCGTGCACCTCCAGGCGCAGACATCCGTCCGCGACGAGGCCGATGCCGCACAGGATCCGCGCGCTGAGCGTGTGCCGCAGGGCGTTGGTGGCCAGCTCGGACACGAGCAGGACTGCGTCCGCACACAGATCGCCCGGCAGGCGCCACGCGCCCATCCGCGCGCTCATGGATCGACGGGCGACCTTGATGCTGGAGCGGTGCGGAGGCAGTTCGAGCCAGTGCGTTCGTTCCGGGTTCGCGGCGTCTAAGAGCTGCGGGGAGGAAGTCGTGTGGGGGGACACGGCGGTTGCCTTCCAGGAGAGCGGGCGCGCTGTGATCGTCGTAACGAATCACACAAGTAACTATGCTCACAGGGCAGTTCAACCTGCAACCAGCTGCCTGATAATTTCATGGCGCCGGTATCCATCTGCTGACTTCACCAAGTCACCTTTGGTACCGATTCAGTGACGGCCCCTCAGGAGGTAGTACGTTGAACGAAGGTCGGCCGGGCGCGGGCAACGGCTCCAGCGCACCCACCGTTCTCCGCATGATCCTCGGCCGGCGCCTGCAGGAGCGCCGCCAGGGTGCGGGCGTGTCGCTGGAGGACGCGGCCAAGGCCCTGCGGGTGACGTCCTTGACCATTCGCCGCCTGGAGAAGGCCGAGGTCGCCCTCAAGCCGCTGTACGTGGAGAAGCTGCTTGAGACGTACGGGGCGGACAAGCAGGAGATCGAGGAGTTCGTCGCCCTCGCCGAGCGGGCCAACGAGCCCGGGTGGTGGCACATGTACCGCGATGTGCTGCCGAGTTGGTTCAGCGGTTACGTGAGCCTGGAGAGCGGGGCCACGACCCTGCGCACCTACGAGCCCCACTACGTGACGGGCCTGCTGCAGACCCACGCCTATGCGCGCGCCGTGCTGCGCGGCGGCCTCCCGAACGGCAGTGAGGAGGACCTGGAGCGGCGGGTGGACCTGCGACTGCGCCGCCAGGGCCTGCTGGCCGGATCCGACGCCCCCACGCTGTGGGTGGTGATGGAGGAGGCCGTACTGCACCGGGTGGTGGGCGGCCCCGAGGTGATGCGGGAGCAGATCGACCGGCTCCTGGAGGTCTCGGAGCTGGAGCATGTCAGCGTCGACGTCGTGCCGTTCACCGCCGGCGCCCATGTCGGGGCGTGTGCCCCCTTCACCTACTTCCGGTTCGAGGAGCGGGAGCTGCCGGACATCGTCTACAGCGAGATCCTCTCCGGCGCCATGTACCTGGACCAGCGTTCGGACGTGGCGGCCCATCTGGAGGCGCACAACCGCATGTCCCTGCTGACCTCGGACGCGGACAGCAGGGGGCTTTTGAACCGCATGCGAAAGGAGTACTCATGACCCCGATCGACGGCAGTGTCTGCAACGTCTACAACGGCATGCCGGCGGCGGATCTCGGCGAACAGGGCTGGGAGTCTCCGTGGAGCGGTCCCAACGGGGGCCAGTGCGTGCAGACGAAGCAACTCGCCGACGGCCGCGTGGCACTCCGGCAGTCGACGGATCCTGCCGGTCCCGCGCTGATCTACACCCCGGAGGAGATCACCGCGTTCGTCGCGGGGGTCAAACGGGGCCTCGCCGATCACCTGACCGCCACCCACCCCCACCGCACCACTCCGAAAGGGACAGGATGACCAACTCGCACGCCGCGCGGGACATCGACACCAGCAGGCCCCACTCCGCCCGGATGTACGACTACTACCTCGGCGGCAAGGACCACTTCGAGGTCGACAAACTGGCCGCCGAGACCGTCGCGTCGGTCTACCCGGCGATCTTCGTGTGCGCCCGCGAGAACCGGGCGTTCATGCACCGCGCCACCCGCGTCCTCGCCAGGGAGCACGGCATCCGGCAGTGGCTGGACATCGGCACCGGCATCCCCACCGAGCCGAACCTGCACCAGGTGGCGCAGTCGGTGGTCCCGGAGGCGCGGGTGGTCTACGCCGACAACGACCCGCTCGTCCTCAAGTACGCCGAGCGCCTGATGCGCAGCACCGCGCAGGGCCGCACCACGTACATCGAGGCGGACGTCAACGACCCCGCGACGCTGCTGAACTCCCCCGCGCTGGCCGAGGTCCTGGACCTCGATCAGCCGGTGGCCCTGTCGCTCAACGCCCTGATGCACTTCGTGACGGACTCACAGGACCCGTACGGCATCGTGGAGCGGCTGCTGGCCGTGCTGCCCTCGGGCAGCGCGCTGGCACTGAGCCACTGCACGCCCGACTTCGACCCGGCGACCTGGCAGAAGGTCACCGACATCTACACCAATGCCGGCACTCCGGTGCGGTTCCGCTCGCGCGACGACGTCGCCCGTTTCTTCAGCGGGCTCGACCTGCTCGACCCCGGCGTCTTGGTCGGCCACCGCTGGCGCCCGGAGGGCGACTCGGACGCCACGGACGCCGAGGTCAGCCTGTGGACCGGCGTGGGCATCAAGCCGTAGCCGTCGGGTGTGTGTACGGGGGCTGGACGGGCCCCGGATCCGATCGGGTCCGGGGCCGTCCTGCGTCCGCGAGGGGGCCGGTCAGGGCTGGACCGGCTTGCCGCGTCCCCAGGCCCAGGCGAGGCGGTCGGCGCCGGACTGGTTGGTGGTGGCCAGCCACGGGCGGGCGGCCGGGCCGGTCAGCTTCTGGACCGAGTAGGTGTCGTCGGTGCGCAGTCCGGGCCAGTAGACGGACCCCATTCCGAGCTTGCGGAAGGTGTCGGTGTCGGCCTGGATGAAGTTGACCGAGTTGTTGGTGGCGTCCGGCTTGTCGTAGTCGAAGCCGGTGGTCATCGGGGCGCCGAACTCGTCGGCGACGGTGCGGCTCGCGCAGGTGCCGAGGCGCTCCTTGAGGTCGGACACCCACTGGTCGTAGGTGGCGTAGTCCTTCCAGAACCCGTAGTGGTGCAGCGACAGATAGGTGCCCTTCAGCCGCGGGTCGGCGCAGACCGAGGTGACGTGGTCGTTGTAGCCGGCGCCGCTGACGAAGACCCGGTCGCGCGGGACGGACCGATAGGTGGCGAGCCACTTCGCGGCGAGGTCGGCCCACTGGGCGTCGGTGTAGCCGTGGGGCTCGTTCATCGGCTCGAAGTAGACGTGGCTGTCGTGCTTGTAGGTCTTGACGACGGTGTTCCACATCGGCCAGTAGGTGGCCTCGTCGTCGATGAAGCCGTCCTTCTTGTCTCCGGTGCCCTCCCAGTAGGAGACGATGACCTTGAAGCCCTTGTCCGACGCCGCGTCGATGACACCGCGGTACGACTTCCAGTACGAGCCGTTCACGGTGTACGGGTTGATGGGCAGCCGGACGGTGTTGGCACCGAGGTTGGCGCGGAACGCCGAGATGACCCGGCTCGCCTTCGCGTATGTCTGGGCGTAGCTGTCGGAGAGCGACAGGCCGGAGAGCACGACGGGGTCGTTGGCGTAGTTGTCACGGGGGTCGGCCCAGTTGACGCCCTTGAACTGGGACGTGTTCTTCGGCGCGGCGGCGGAGGCGGGGGTACCGGCGAGGGTCGCACCGCTGATCGCGGCGATCGCGACCGCCACGCAGGCGGTACGCAGCCGGGGAGTGAGGCGGCGTTCGGCAGGGGTCTTGCTCATCGACGTGCCTTTCGGGAGGTGGCGGCTCGGCGCCCCGCGTGTTTACGTAAACGTGAGCTGTCGCGGCAACGGATGTTTACGTAAACTCGGCGGCGCCGGAATCGTGGCATCCGCTCCAGCGGCCGTCAAGATGTCCCACGCGTAACATTCCGGTTCGTCGACGGAGACGGGAGTGGTGCAGGCATGGACCTGAACGAGCGGCCGCAGCGGGTCTCCGCACCTGCCGGCGGTGCGCAGCGGGGCGGCTCCGGCGTACCGGGCGGGCGCCGCAAGCAGCGTGTCTCCATGGCCGATGTCGCCAAGCTCGCGGGCGTGTCGTCGCAGACCGTCTCCCGTGTCTCCAACGGTCATTCCGGAGTGATCACTTCGACCCGGGAGCAGGTGCTCGCGGCGATGCGGGAGCTGGGCTACCGGCCCAACAGCGCCGCGCGCGCCCTGCGATACGGCCGGTTCAACACCATCGGCGTGATCCTCTTCAGCCTGTCCTCGACGGGCAACAGCCGCACCGTGGAGGCGATCGCCACGCATGCCGCGGACGAGGGGTACGCGATCACGCTGATCCCCATCGACGTCCCGACCCAGGACAACGTGCTGGGGGCCTTCACGCGCATGGGCGAGCTGGCCGTCGACGCCGTCATCGTCATCATGGAGATCCATCTGCTCGACACGGCCACGGTGCAGCTGCCGCCCGGCGTGCACGTGGTCGTCGTGGACTCCGACGCCGGCGACCGCTACAGCGTGGTCGACACGGACCAGGCCGACGGAGCGCGCAAGGCCGTGAGCCATCTGCTCGACCTGGGCCACCGGACGGTCTGGCACGTGACCGGCCCCGAGACGTCCTTCGCCGGCCAGCGTCGCACCCAGGCCTGGCGGGCCGTGCTGGAGGCGGCGGGACGTCCGGTGCCGCCGCCCCTGCACGGCGACTGGTCGGCCGAGTCCGGCTACACGGCAGGTCTGGCGCTCGCCGCGCAACCCGGCTGCACGGCCGTGTTCGCCTCCAACGACCAGATGGCGCTCGGGCTGTTGCGCGCCTTCCACGAACGGGGTCTGACCGTGCCCGCGGACATCAGCGTCGTCGGCTTCGACGACATCCCCGACGCCGCCTTCTTCGTTCCGCCCCTCACCACCGTCCACCAGGACTTCGCCGAGGTCGGCCGCCGCTGCGTCCGGGGCGCCCTCCAGCAGATCCGCGCCCACGGCGGCTCGCAGGCGGGCACCGATCTCGTCCCGACCACCCTGGTCGTCAGAGACAGCACCGCAGCGCCGCCCGGCCGGCGTCCGTGACTGTGCCGTTGGGCACGACGCCAGGAGACCCCGGCCCGTTCGAGCGGCCGGCCGCCTCCGGCGTGCCACAAGGCTGGACCATGGAGACCGAGCCGATCACGCCGTCCACCCCGCGGCCCGTGCGTCGGCCGGCGCTGGTGCAGGGCTGGCACGAACTGACCTTCCTGCACTGGCCGGTGGAGCCGGAGCGGGTGGGCGCTCTGCTGCCCGCCGGGACCCGACCGGACACCCTCGACGGGGTCACCTACGTCGGCCTCGTACCGTTCCTGATGCGCGGCGTGGGCCTCGGCCCCGGGCCGGGTCTGCCGTATCTCGGGACGTTCTGCGAGACGAACGTACGGCTGTACTCGGTGGACGAGCAGGGCCGCCGAGGTGTCGTGTTCCGGTCGCTGGACGCCAGCCGGCTGCTGCCCGTGCTGACGGGCCGGTTCGGCGTACGCCTGCCGTACGTGTGGTCGTCGATGCGCCTGCGCCGCGAGAACGGCGTGCTCACCTACACCTGCCGTCGTGGACGGCGCGCGGGCCGGGGGCCCACGAGCCGGATCGTGGTGCGGCCCGCCGCTCCGATAGCGCGGCCCACCGCGTTGGAGCTGTTCCTCACCGCCCGGTGGGGCATGCACGTCCCGTGGCACGGCCGCACCGTGCACCTGCCGAACGAGCACGCGCCCTGGCCGCTGCACCGGGCCGAACTCCTCGGCCTGGACGACGACCTGATCACCGCGGCCGGCCTGCCGCAGATGCCGCAGCCGCCGGTCAGCGTGCTCTACTCGCCGGGTGTGTCGGTCCGCTTCGGGGCCCCCTCCACCGTGCGGCCGGCCCCGGTCCCGGACCGTTAGTGTGATGCGCCCGGGAGCCGCTCCTACGACGCGCTCGGGTCCGCCGCCGGGTCCCCGCCGCCCAGTTGCTCGATGGTCCCGCCGAGCCTGAGCCGGAACGTCTCCAGCGTCTTCGGCTCCGCGCTGACGACCCAGCGGGAGCCCACGAGGTACCTGCCCCCGTACATGGCGGCGCTCTCGAGCCAGACCTGCTGGAACCTGGCCTCGGGGAAGGTGGTGATGACGTAGTCCGACTTCTCCGTGTGGCAGACGCCCTGGCGCAGTTCCGCCGCCTCGACGCGGATCCTGGCCTTGCAGCCGGTCGGGCCGGCGATCACCTCGACCTTCGCCGGTGCCACAACTCCCGCGTCCGGAGCTGCCGTTACCACCGCCCCCGCCGTCCTGACCGGCCTGGAACGTGCGGCGTCGTCGTCCTCTCCTGCGGTGCAGGCGGCGGTCAGGGGAAGAAGGGCCAGGCTGCCGGCCATGGTCGCGCCGCGCACCAGCCGGGTCGTGGGCGGGATGCGTACCGTGCGTCCTCGTGATGGCTGCGGTGACACGTGCGTCTCCCTGTCGGCGCCGTTGCGCCCGCCCCGGACGGACAGGCGTACCACAGGGGTACGAGTGAACACCGACGGCTGTTCACCGGCCCCCGGAGGCAGGACGATGCAGGAAAGGAGAAGCGCCGGCCCTCCGGCCGGGCCTGGCGTGACCTCGGTGATCCGACGTCTCGTTCCCTCCGCCTACCGGCCCGTCCTCGTCGACCGGGTGTTCAGGCGACTGATCCTCGGCTTCGGTGTCTCCAGCCTCGGGGACGGCATGAGCTTCGTGGCGGTGGCGTGGCTCGCCATCGAGCTCGCTCCGCAGGCCGGCGCGGGGCTGTGGGTCGGTGGCGCGGTCGCCGCGTACACCCTGCCGGGTGTGCTCGGCGCGCTGGTGCTGGGCCGCCGGCTGCGCCGGGTGCCGGCCAGGCGGCTGCTGATCGCCGACAGCGTGGTGCGCGGAGTGTTCCTCGGCGCCGTGCCGCTCGCCCGGTTCACCGGACTGCTGTCGCCGCCGCTGTACGTCGTACTGCTCGCGCTCTCGTCACTGCTGCACGCCTGGGGCAGCGCGGGCAAGTACACGCTGCTCGCCGAGCTGCTGCCGGAGGACCGGCGGCTCGCCGGGAACACCCTCGTCAGCTCGCTCAACTTCGCGGCCACGATCGCCGGGCCCGCCGTCGCCGGTGTGCTGGTGACGTACGTGAGCTCCGCGCTCGTGCTCGGCCTGGACGCCCTCACCTACGTGTTCCTCGTGGTGCTCGTCGTGCGCACCCGGCTGCCGGAGTCGGGGCACGTCTCGCCCGTCGACCGGGCGGCCGCGCGCGGCGGGCTCGCCCTGCTGCGCTCCCGTCCCGAGCTGCTCGGTCTGCTGACGCTCACCTGGTTCTTCAACCTGCTGTACGGCCCGGTCGAGGTGGCCCTGCCGCTGCATGTGACCGACGACCTGCACGCCCCCGGCACACTCCTGGGCCTGTACTGGATGCTGTTCGGCTTCGGCGCCGTGCTCGGCTCGCTGGGGGTGGGCGCACTGCGGCGGCTGCCCCTGTGGCCCGTGACGGTGGGCATCGTGATCGCCTGGGGGCTCTCGCTGCTGCCGTTCGGGCTGGACGTGCCGACGGCCGTCACCGTCGCGTGCTTCGCGTTCGGCGGTGTGATCTACGGACCGTTCGTGGCGCTCTCCGTGACGCTCATGCAGACGAAGTCGCCACCACAGCACCTGGCCGCGATGCTCGCGGCCGGCAACGCCGTACTGCTCACCGCGTCGCCGCTCGGCACGGCGCTCGGCGGACCGCTCATCGCGGCGCTGGGCCCGCGGGCGACACTCGGCGGATCGGGGCTCGCCACGGTGGTGCTCGGCGCCATCGCGTGCCTTCTGCTGGCGGCCCGGCGCGCGAACCACGGTCCGGACGGGTTCCGGAACCGATCAGGAATCGAGAAGCGCCGGTCCGCGGACCGCGGATAACGTGACCGCAGAACCACGACCTCAGGAGTGACCATGGCCGGCTCACCCACTCAGGGAATCAGGACCGTGCTGCACCCCGTGACCGACGTCGCGGCCGCCAGGGAGGTGTACGCCGCCCTGCTGGGCGTGCCCCCGGTGGCCGACGAGTCCCACTACGTCGGCTTCGAGGCCGGGGGCCGGCACATCGGGCTGGTGCCGGGTGGCGGGCCGCAGGGCGTGACCTCGCCGGTGACCTACTGGCAGGTGCCGGACACCGAGGGGAAACTCGCCGAGGTGACCGCCGCGGGTGCCACCGTGAAGGAGCCCGCGCACGACGTCGGCGGCGGCCATCCGCCGGCCACCTTCACCGACCCCGACGGCAACGTCCTCGGGCTGCTGCAGGACCGCTGAGCCCCGGTCCCCCGCCGGCCACCGGCGCCCGCTCCCCGCCCCGGCCCGACAGATGGAGAGACGATGACCACGGCCAAGAGGACGGACTCGCAGTCGTCCGCGCTGCACGCCGCCGACAGCCACGACCTGATCCGCGTGCACGGCGCGCGCGAGAACAACCTCAAGGACGTCAGCATCGAGATCCCGAAGCGCCGACTGACGGTGTTCACCGGCGTCTCCGGTTCGGGCAAGAGCTCCCTGGTGTTCGACACCATCGCCGCGGAGTCCCAGCGGCTGATCAACGAGACCTACAGCGCCTTCGTGCAGGGCTTCATGCCGAGCCTGACGCGGCCCGAGGTCGACGTCCTGGACGGTCTGACCACCGTGATCAGCGTCGACCAGCAGCGGATGGGCTCCGACCCGCGCTCCACGGTCGGCACCGCCACCGACGCCAACGCGATGCTGCGGATCATGTTCAGCCGGCTCGGCAAGCCCTACGTCGGGCCGCCCGGAGCGTTCGCCTTCAACGTGCCCTCGGTCTCGGCGGCCGGTGCGATCTCCGTGGGCGGCGGCGCCAAGCAGAAGGTCACCTTCAACAAGGTCGGCGGCATGTGCCCGCGCTGCGAGGGCCGCGGTGCGGTCTCCGACCTCGACCTGACCCAGCTCTACGACGACACCAAGTCGATCAACGACGGCGCCTTCACCATCCCCGGATACACCGGCGGCGGCTGGAACTCACGGCTGTACGCGGAGTCCGGCTTCTTCGACCCGGACAAACCGATCCGCGGGTTCACCAAGAAGGAACTGCACGACCTCCTGCACCGCGAGCCGACGCGGATGAAGATCGCGGGCATCAACATGACCTACGAGGGTCTGATCCCGCGCATCCAGAAGTCGATGCTGTCCAAGGACAAGGAGGCGATGCAGCCGCACATCCGGGCCTTCGTGGAGCGGGCGGTCACCTTCACCACCTGCCCCGACTGCGAGGGCACCCGGCTCGCCGAGCACGCCCGTGTCTCGAAGATCAAGAAGATCTCGATCGCGGACGCCTGCCGGATGGAGATCCGGGATCTCGCCGACTGGGTGCGCGGGCTCGCGGAGCCTTCGGTGGCGCCGCTGCTGACGGCGCTGCAGCAGACCCTCGACTCGTTCGTCGAGATCGGCCTCGGCTATCTCTCCCTCGACCGGCCCGCGGGCACCCTGTCGGGTGGCGAGGCACAGCGCGTCAAGATGATCCGCCACCTCGGCTCCTCGCTCACCGACGTCACGTACGTCTTCGACGAGCCGACGACGGGCCTGCACCCGCACGACATCCAGCGCATGAACGAACTGCTGCTGAGGCTGCGGGACAAGGGCAACACGGTTCTGGTCGTGGAGCACAAGCCGGAGGTCATCCAGATCGCCGACCACGTCGTCGACCTCGGCCCGGGCGCCGGTACGGCGGGCGGCACCGTCTGCTTCGAGGGCACCCTCGACGGGCTGCGCGGCAGCGACACCGTCACCGGCCGCCACCTCGGCGACCGGGCCTCGCTCAAGGACACGGTGCGCAAGTCCACCGGCACCCTGGAGATCCGCGGCGCCAAGGCGAACAACCTGCGGGACGTCGACGTGGACGTCCCGCTGGGCGTGCTCGCCGTGATCACCGGCGTCGCGGGTTCCGGGAAGAGTTCGCTCGTGCACGGATCGGTCCCCGAGGAGCTCGGGGTGATCTCGGTCGACCAGAGCCCGATCCGGGGTTCGCGGCGCAGCAACCCGGCGACGTACACCGGTCTTCTGGAGCCGATCCGTAAGGCGTTCGCCAAGGCCAACGGCGTCAAGCCCGCGCTGTTCAGCGCCAATTCCGAGGGTGCCTGCCCCACCTGCAACGGCGCCGGGGTCATCTACACGGACCTGGCGATGATGGCGGGGGTAGCCAGCACCTGCGAGGACTGTGAGGGCAAGCGGTTCGACGCGTCGGTGCTCGAATACCACCTCGGCGGCCGGGACATCTCCGAGGTGCTTGCGATGCCGGTGTCGGAAGCGCTGGAGTTCTTCGCCGAGGGCGAGGCGCGCACCCCGGCAGCGCACAAGGTCCTCGAACGTCTCGCGGACGTGGGGCTCGGCTATCTCACCCTCGGTCAGCCGCTCACCACGCTCTCCGGCGGTGAGCGGCAGCGTCTGAAGCTGGCCACGCACATGGCGGACAAGGGCGGCGGCCGTTCCGTCCTCGTACTCGACGAGCCGACCACCGGCCTTCACCTCGCCGACGTCGAGCAACTCCTCGGTCTGCTCGACCGGTTGGTCGACTCCGGCAAGTCGGTGATCGTCATCGAGCACCACCAGGCGGTCATGGCCCACGCCGACTGGATCATCGACCTCGGCCCCGGCGCGGGCCACGACGGCGGCCGTGTCGTCTTCGAGGGCACCCCGGCCGACCTCGTCGCCGCCCGCTCCACCCTCACCGGCGAGCACCTCGCGGGGTACGTGGGCGCCTGATGCGAGGCGACCCACCTCCTGGCCGGCCTTGACCCTGGCCAAGGGCCAAGGCCGGCCGTGGCCGCATGGATGCCGACGCTCGCCTCGCCGGACTCCTGGCCTCCTGGAGGGAGCAGCCGGGCCCGTGGCGCGCGAGAATGGACCGGTGGGCGGCGAGATGGTGGACGAGTCGGTGCGGGGGGTCCCCGCGCCGCCTCTGCGGGGGCTGGTCGGGTGGTACTCCGGCTACCGTCAGCGCGGCGTCCCGCACGGCCGGCATCGAGGGCTGCCGTCACCGTGGCTGACACTGATCATCACCCTCGACGAACCGTTGACCATCGCCGCCCATCCCGATCCGGGCGCCGCCCGCGGTGACTATCCGACCCTGTTGGGCGGCCTGCACCTCACACGCCCGCGCTCATCGAGATCCCCGGGCGGCAGTCCGGCATCCAGGTCGCGCTCAGCCCGCTCGGCGCGCGCGTCCTGCTGGGGCTGCCGGCGGGGGAGCTGGCCGGGACCGACCTGTACGCCGACGACGTGCTCGGCGCGGTCGTGCGCGAGGTCCATGACAAGGTGCGCGAGGCGCCCGGCTGGGCGGCCCGGTTCGCCGTCGTCGACGACTGGCTGGTTCGGCGCATGTCCCTGCACAACGGCACAGGGCCCGTCCCCGCCGCTCCGGTGGCCGGTGCCTGGCAGCGGCTGCTGTCCGCCGGCGGTCGGCTGCGCGTCGACAAGCTCGCCGCCGACGCCGGTGTCAGCGAGCGGCACCTGCGTAACCGCTTCCGCGCCGAGATCGGTCTCACCCCCAAGGCGGCCGCCCGCGTCATCCGCTTCGACCTGGCACGACGGCGTCTGGCGAGCCGCCCCTGCCGGCCCGACCTCGCGGGCCTGGCCGCCGACTGCGGCTACGCGGACCAGTCGCACCTCGACCGCGAGTTCGCGGCGCTCGCCTCCTGCTCGCCGAGCGACTGGCTGGCGCAGGAGTTCCGAAACATCCAATCCGGGCACGTCCCGCCCGCGTGACGCTGGTGATGCCGGCCGGCCACGCCAGGAGGCCGATCCAGGCAGGCACCCGCGAGACGGAGGCACACCACCATGCCCAGCACATCAGACACGACCAGCACGTCCGACGCGACCAGTACGTCCGACGCGACCAGCTCCGACACGTCCGGCCCCACCGGGCAGCCCCCCGCCCCTCAGGTCTGGCCCACCCTGCGTGCCCACGACGCCCGGTCTTTGATCCGCTTCCTCGTCGACGCCTTCGGCTTCGAGGAGACCGTGGTGTACGGCGAAGGCGACGTGGTCCAGCACGCCCAGCTCAGCTGGCCCGAGGGCGGCGGCATCATGCTGGGATCGGTCCGTGAGGAGCACGAGCCCGGTACGGGCCCGACGCCGCCCGGTGCCTTCAGCGCCTACGTCGTCACCGCCGACCCGGACTCCGTCCACGCCCGCGCCAGGGCCGCCGGCGCCGACATCACCGCAGACCTGCACGTCACCGACTACGGCTCCCGCGACTTCGCCGCACGCGACCCGGAAGGCAACAGGTGGAACTTCGGTACCTATCGTGGCGAACCACGCTGAACCGCACGGCGTGAGTTTGCCCACGCCACCCCGGTGTGCCATGGGGGCCGACCAGGGAGTTGTCGCACGCCGTACCCTCCCTCGCCGCGGACGTCACAGCCGTCGTTCACCGCGTGCGGGCACACTTGGGCATGCGCTGCTGCCTGTCCGCTCCCCTCGCCGCCCTGCAGACCCTGCCCGATCCCTGTCAGGTCCTGCGGTCCGGCGCCCTCCTCACGCCCGCCCTGCTGCGGACGGCCGCCGATGCCCTGCGCGGATCGGCGGGCCGCGGCAGGCATCGTCACCGTGACGGCCTGGCCGCGATCCATCTGGAGCTCGTCACCCTGGCCGAGGACCGCGCCGTCGTCACCTGGTACACGGGAGTGCCCGGCAGCGACGACGGCCTGGGCCACATGCTGCCCGCGGTCACGGAGGGCGAGGTCGTCTACGGCACCCGCCCCGGCCGCCTCAACCGCGTCGCGGCGGAGGAGGGGCCGGTGGCGCACCACTACGTGGAGCTGACGGACCTGGAGCCTGGGCAGACGTACTACTACCAGGCCCGCTCGCGGGGTGTGGCCGCGACACCCACCCCGCTGCATCTGGTCCGCGGCAACGCCGTCGGCACCAACCGGCACGGCCTCGGCTCGGGCGGCGGCCCGTACTCGTTCACCACACCGCAGCCGCCGCCGGGGCGGCATCTGCTGTCGATCGCGCTCTGCAACGACCTGCACCTGGGTGAGACGACCGCCGGTCTGGTGACCGGCGTTCCCCTGCTGCGCGGGGTGCGACAGGAGCAGGGACTGGCGCCGTATCCGGAGATCATGAGCCGCGCGGTGGTCGAGGAGGCCCGGCTGCGGGGAGCGGACGTGCTGCTGGCCGCCGGGGACATCTCGGCCGGCGGCGGGGCACAGGACCTGGCCGAGGCCAAGCGGATCCTGGACGGTTTCGGCATCCACGGCAGGGACTACTTCGTCGTCCGCGGAAACCACGACCGCCCCGGGCACGGCAACTGCCGCTCCTGTGCCGGCGGTTGCGGCGACTCCTTCCGCGACGGGTTTCTCGACGGCGACGGGCCGTCGTACTTCTCCCGCGACCTCGGCGGTCTGCGGATCGTCGGGCTCGACACCTACGAGAAGGACGGGAACGGCGCCGACTCGGGCGGCCTCGGCGGTGAGCAACTGTCGTGGTTCCGGGCCCGGTTGAGGGAGGCCAAGGACCAGCCCACCGTGGTGTTCGGGCATCATCCGCTGGCCGTGCGGGACTCCGTCTTCCCGGTGACGGGCGGGCAGCGCCTCGGCCGTCGTCAGGCCCGTTCCATCCTCGACGCCTATGCCGGCGCACCCGGCGTCTTCCTCCATCACGCGGGCCACACCCACCGCAACAAGCGCACGGTGCTGCCGCAGGCCCCGCACGTCACGATGCAGGAGGTCAGTGCGGTCAAGGAGTACCCCGGCGGCTTCTGCCTGGTGCGGATCCATTCGGGCGGGTTCGCCGTCAACCACTACAAGGCGCGCGGTGCCGCGGCCCGCGAATGGGGCGAGCGCAGCCGCCGCGTGGCCGCGGGGCTGTGGCCGCACCATGCGCTCGGCCGCTCGGTCGCGGACCGCAACAGCATGACGGTCCGCGACCTGTCCGGCATCACCCGCCCGGCGAACCGGCTTTCCCTGCAGGCTCCGTGAGCCTCGAAGCGGCACACCGTACGTCGACTGCCGTGAGCGCCAGCGCGAGCGGCCCGGGCACCAGGAACGCCAGCGGGACCAGCATCCACGCACACAGCGCAGCCGTCGCCACCGCGAGAAGCACCAGGCCACTGCCGCCCGCGTCGTGTACCGAATCCCGCGCGGCCGCGCGCAGGGCGGCCGGCCAGTCGTCGAGGGACTCGGGGCGTGCGCAGGCTCTGAGGGCGACCAGCGCGGCGCACCCGCCGATCGCGGCGGCCACCACCGCGAAGAGGGGCGCCCCGGGCAGCCCCGCCCCCGCCAGCGCCAGGTCCGCGGCGAACAGCAGCGCGCCCGCCAGGGCGACGGCCCCCGCCACCAGGTCGCCCGCGCGCAGGCGCCGCCGCAACAGGGCGAGATAGCGGCCCGCGGTGACGGGCTGGTCCTCCCGCGCGCCCCGCAGCACCGCACACGCCGTCGACAGCGCGGCAGGCGAGGTCACCAGCGGCAGACAGGCCGCCGCCGTCGCGAGGCCGACGCTCAGCATGTCGGCGAACAGGGTCATGCGCGGCCCGAAGACCTCACCCGGTTCGCGCGTCCGTGTGCCGCTCATGCCGTTCACCCCTTCAGTCCGGAGCTGGCCATGCCCTCCACCAGGAACCGCTGGAAGGCGAGGAAGAACAGCACGATCGGCAGCAGCGCGATCACGGACATGGCGAACATCGGGCCGAACGCCGACTGGCTGGAGGCGTCCACGAAGGACCGCAGCGCGAGCGTGAGGGTGAACTTGTCCGGGTCGAAGAGGTAGATCAGCTGGGTGAAGAAGTCGTTCCACGTCCAGATGAACGTGAAGATCGCCGTGGTGATCAGTGCGGGGCGGGTGAGCGGCAGGATGACCTGGAAGAAGCTGCGGAACGGTCCGCAGCCGTCGATGCGCGCCGCCTCCTCCAGCTCCCTCGGCAGCCCGCGCATGAACTGCACGATCAGGAAGACGAAGAACGCCTCCGTGGCGAGGAACTTCGGCAGGATCAGCGGCCAGTAGGTGTTCACCAGGCCGAGCTTGTTGAAGAGGATGTACTGCGGGATCAGCACCGCGTGGTGCGGCAGCATGATCGTCGCGATCATGAAGGCGAACATCGGCCCGCGGAAGCGGAATCGAAGCCTTGCGAAGGCGTAGGCGGCCAGCGAGCAGCTGATGACGTTGCCGACGACCGCACCGCCCGCGATCAGCAGCGAGTTGCCGAGAAGCCGCCAGATGGACACGTCGTTCACGCCGTCCAGGGCGGTCTTGTAGTTCGACCACTCCAGGTGGCTGGGCAGCAGGTCGAGGCTGGCGATGACCTCGTCGGCCGGTTTGAGCGAGGTGGCGAGGAGCCAGGCCAGCGGGTAGAGCATGACCAGCAGGGCGGCCAGGCAGCCGAGGTGCACGGCGATCCGGCCCCAGCGAACGGGCTTGCGGGACAGGGCGGTTGGGGCAGTGGTGGTCATCGGTCCCCCTCGGAGGCGTAGAAGACCCAGGAGCGCGAGGTGCGGAAGAGCACCGCGGTGACGGCGCCGATGGCGAGCAGCAGCACCCAGGCCATGGCGGAGGCGTAGCCCATGTGGGAGGCGACGAAGCCCCGGTCGTAGAGGTAGAGGGTGTAGACGAGGGTCGAGTCGGCGGGGCCGCCCTTGCCGCCGCTGACCGCGAAGGCGGGCGTGAACACCTGGAACGCCTGGATGGTCTGCAGGACCAGGTTGAAGAAGAGCACCGGGGACAGCATCGGCACCGTGACGGACCGGAACTGCCGCCAGGTGCCGGCCCCGTCCACGGCTGCCGCCTCGTACAGTTCGGCGGGTATCTGCTGCAGTCCGGCCAGGAAGATGACCATCGGCGCGCCGAACTGCCAGACCGTCAGCAGTGCCACGGCCACCAGCGACCAGCCGGGCTTGTTGACCCAGCCGCCGGTGCCGAACAGGTTGTCCACGGTGCCGCCGTCGTTGAAGACGGCCCGCCAGACGAGGGCGACGGACATGGACGCGCCGAGCAGCGAGGGCGCGTAGAAGGCGGAGCGGTACAAGCCCTTGCCGCGCTTGAGGGTCTTGAGGGCGAGCGCGACGACGAGGGCGAGCGCGAGTTGCAGGGGCACAGCGATCACGACGTACGTCAGGGTCGTGACGACCGACCGCCAGTACCGCGGGTCCTCGGTGAACATCTGCGTGTAGTTGCGCAGGCCCACCCAGTGCGGCGCGTTGAACAGGTCGTAGTCGGTGAAGGAGAGATAGAGGGAGACAGCCATCGGCAGCAGCGTCAGGACGGTCGCGCCGAGTACCCAGGGGGACAGGAACACCCAGGCCGCGCCCTCGCGTTCGCGCTTGGGGCGGCGCTTGGGGGCGGTTGCGGGGCGGGGCGGTCGGGCCGTGGGTGCGGGGATGTCGGTGGTGGTCATGACCTCAGCTCCGCCTTCGCCTCGGTGACGTAGTTCTGGGCCGCCTCGCGCGGCGACATGCGCTCGTACGACACCTGGTCGTAGTCGCGCTGGAAGGTGGTCTGCAGGGCGTTGTCGCCGGAGGGGGGCGCCTGCGGCGGGTTTTTCAGGGTTCCTTCCAGGGACGTCTGGAAGTCGGCGACCGTCTTGTCGAAGTCCTTCAGCTGCGAGGCGGTCCGGCTGCGGACGGTCTCGTTGACGGGGATGCCGCGGGTCGCGCCGAGGATCTCCGCCGCCTGCCCGTCGTTGAGGAGGAAGCCGACGAGTTCGGCGGCCTCCTTCCGGTGGCCGGTGTGGGATCCGATGCCGAGGAACATGGACGGCTTGAAGTACTGGCCGGGTGTGCCGTCCTCGCCCGACGGCATCGGTGCCAGCGCGACGCCGCCCTTGACGAGGGCGAGGTAACCGCTGGACGGGGCGTCCCAGTTGAAGTCCGCGATGGCCTTGCCGCGGCCGAGCGGGGTGTTCTCCACGGAGCCGTCGAGCTGAGTGGTCTGTCCGGCCGGGGAGACGGCACCCTCCCTGCGGAGCCGGTCGGTGAAGGTCCACCACCGGGTCAGATCGCCTGCGGTGAAACCGAGTCTGCCGTCCTCGGTGTAGAGGGCTTTGCCCCGGCCGCGCAGCCACACCTCGAAGGCGTCCTCGCTCTGGCCGGGGTCGGTGGCACCGGGCCTGCCGGTCTTCCTCGCCAACGCCCTTGTGTCGTTGGCCCATTGGCTCCAGGTCCAGCCCTGTTTCGGCAGGGGCACCCCGGACGCCTTCCAGGCCGCCACGTCATAGACCACGGTCTCGGTGCCGCGGCCCTGCGGGACGGCGTACTGGGCGCCGTTCACCCTGCCGGTGGCCAGCAGGCCCGCATCGATCTCGCCGGTGCGCAGATCGTCCTTGACCTTGCCGAGGTCGAGCAGGACGTGTCCGGAGGCGTACTGGTCGATCTGGCGGTAGTCGAGCTGCATCACGTCGGGTGCGTCGCCGCCCGTGGCCTGGATGGCGAGCTTCTGCTTGTAGGCGTCGTATCCCGAGAACGACGTCTGTACCTGCACACCGGGGTGGTGTTTCTCGAACAGGGCGACGGCCTGCTCGGTGCGTGCCGCGCGATCGGGGTTGCCCCACCACGTGTAGCGCAGCACGACCTTGCCGCCGCCCGCCGACTCCCCGGGTCCCCCGCAGCCGGCCAGCACCGCGCAGAGCGCGAGTGCGGCGGCCGATGCGCAGAACCCCTTTGTCCTGTGTCCGGGCATGCCGAGGTCACCTCTTCCTCTCCTTGGGTTTTCGGCCGGAACCCCCCTGACGTCCCCTCACCCACCCTGCTGACGCGCCTACTTGACTTCGTACGGCAGTGTCGTCCCCGGGAGCGTGTACTCGTCGCGGCGGCCGCACATGCCGAAGCCGCCGAGCCGGGTGGGCGCGGCCTCGTACGCGGTCGCGCCGGCGAGATGCGCGGGCTCACCCGCCGCGAGGGCGTCGAGCTGGGCCCCGGTGCGCTCGGCGGTGGCCAGCGCGCCGGCCCGCCACAACTCGCGCCAGCGCGGCACCTTGTCGCGCACCAGGCGGGCGGCGGCCCGCTGGAACTCCAGATACGGTCCGTCGTCCCCGGCCACGAGCGCCTCGCGCAGGGCGAGATAGCCCTCGACGGCGAGGTCTCTGCGGCGGCGCGCGGCCGCCTCGGTCTCAACTCCCGTACCGGGTGGCAGCGTTGCCGCCGCCGCGTATGTCCCGGGGTCGGCGAGCACCTCGGGCGGGAAGGTGAAGACGGCGTCGCCGGCCTCGGGCAGGCCGCTGTTCTGCATCAGCACGGTGATGCGCAGACCGCCGCCCTGCACCATGCGATGGACGGTGCCCGGAGTGAACCAGGCGACCGAGCCCGGCTCCAGCGGGATGTCCCGGTATCCGTCGGGGCTCAGTGTCTGCACCGCCCCGCGGCCGCCGGTGACGACGTACGCCTCGGTGCACACCAGGTGCAGATGCGGGCTGCCGCCGCACACCCCGTCGGCGGCCTCCCAGTCGTAGGCGCTCAGATGGGAGAGGCCGACCGCGCCGGGCAGTGGATGGGGAAGGGCGGGCTTGGGGTCGTTCACCACGGCAGGCCTTCCAGGTGGGTGCCGACGCGGTCGCGGTCCCAGACGCCGTCGGCGACCACCACCCGGTAGCGGTAGCCGAAGGACGCCCCGGGCGGCAGCTCGAACTCCTCGAAGAACGCCCAGGAGAACGCAACCGTGGGGATCGGTTCGGAGCGTACGAACCAGTGCGATTCGTGTACGGCGGAGTGCTCGTCGAGGTTCTCGGGGGCGTGCGCGAAGACGAGCGTGGAGTGCGCGTCCACGTCGTCGTGCTCGGTGGTGAAGGCCAGCCAGGGGCCCTGCGTGCCCATCAGCTTTCCCGCGTCGACGCCCGCTCCCCCGTCGGTGTCGGGACCGAAGGCGGTGCCGCCGGTGAAGTCGCGGGGACCGCGCCACTGCAGCCCGGTGTAGCCAGCCAGCTCCCGGCCGGCCGTGGTGGGTGAGCCGAACGCGAGAGGCACGTCACGGGTGTTGGTGAGGCGGATCGACCAGTCCAGGGCCCAGGCGCCGGCCTCCTCGTCGACCGAGTGCACGGCCAGCCCGCGCTCCTCGCGCGCCCATTCGCCGCCGCCGTTCTCCACCCAGGTCAGGGCCTCGGTGAACGTCAGCCGGTCGTCCTCGACCGTGAACTCGGGGAAGCCGTCGTGCCGCATCGACCCGATACGGTCGGGCAGCGGCAGGTAACCCTCGCCGTGGACATAGCAGTTGCCGCCCCAGAAGTTCTGTCCGGACAGATGACTCGCCGTCATCTGCAGGCCCTTGTGCCAGCGGTGGTCGCTGGGGCGATAGCCGGTCACGGTGCGTCCGGCGAGGGTGCGCACCGGGTGCGCGTAGGGCTTTCGCGCCTCGAAGGCGTCGGGGTCGGGACGGTAGACGTAGCGGAGGATCTCGGTGCCGTCCGGCGCCGCGACCGCGATGTGGTCGCCGTACGCGTGACTGACGCGGATACTCATGCGCACTCCTTCGGGGCCCGGTGGGGGTGGTCTTGGTGCATGGCCGGGCAGAACGGGTCGCCCGGTGCGCGGCGGGCGGGGTGTGGGGGCATACGGCGCTCCTTGGACCGGCAACGAAGAGCACACGCAGAAAGCGCTTGCACTCGAAGGCGACCCTAGGTGCGGGCGCATGTCAGGACAACCCCCATGCACCGAAGTCCAGCAGATCAGGAAGCAGATCCCGGAGAAGGCCGGGGAGCAGATCGTGGAGCAGATCGGCGACGCGCCGACGCTTGATCCGCCACCCGTCCGGGCACGGGCAGAGACTCCGAGATTGGCATGGACCTGTTCATGATCCCCGGCTAGGCTCTGCCGCGCACGCCAGTGAGAGCGCTCTCAAAGTTCTGCTGTTCCATCCCACCTTGCTGGAACAACGAAGGGGCCACCGCCTTGAGACGCACAACAGCCATGCGTACAAGCCTGTCCGCACTCCTCCTCCTTGGCACCTGGGCCACCGCGAGCAGCCTGCCCGCCGCTGCCTCGGGCTCCCCCGCACGCCCCACCGAAGCACCCGCCTCCGCCCAGCTCCTGTCCGCGATGCAGCACGATCTGGGCCTGACGAAGAGCCAGGCCGAGGCACGTCTGACCGAGGAGAAGACGGCGACGGCCGTGGAACGGAAGGCCAAGCGCGTCGCCGGATCGTCGTACGGCGGCTCCTGGTTCGACGCCGAAAGCGGCAGGCTGACCGTCGCCGTCACCCGCGGCGCGGACGCCGGGGCCGTACGCGCGACCGGTGCGACCGTACGCCTCGTACAGCACAGCGCGCGGCAACTCGACGCGGCCAGGGCACGCATCGACGCACTGTCCGCGCCTGCGGGCGTGAGCAGTTGGTACGTCGATGCCAGGACCAACAAGGTCGTCGTGAACGTCGTCACCACGCACCGCGATGACAACGATGTCCGGCCGTTCCTGGCAAGTGCCCGCCGGGCCGGCCCCGTCACCGTGAAGGAGACCTCCGCCGCACCGCGGACCTTCGCCGCCGGCACCGTGGGCGGCGACCCGTACTACACCGGCAACGTCCGCTGTTCCATAGGCTTTTCGGTGTACGGCGGCTTCGTCACCGCCGGGCACTGCGGCCGGCCGAGCGCGGCGGTGTACGGCTGGGACCACTCCTACGTCGGCGCCTTCCAGGGTTCGTCGTTCCCGGACAACGACTACGCGTGGGTGAACGTCGGCAGCGGCTGGTGGACCGTGCCGGTGGTGCTCGGCTGGGGCACGGTGTCCGACCAGCTCGTCCGTGGCTCCGCCGAGGCTCCGGTCGGTGCGTCCGTCTGCCGCTCCGGCTCCACCTCCCACTGGCACTGCGGCACGGTGCTGGCCAAGAACGAGACGGTCAACTACAGCCAGGGCGCCGTCCACGAGATGACGAAGACGAGCGTCTGCGCCGAGCCCGGTGATTCCGGTGGCTCCTTCATCAGCGGCGACCAGGCCCAGGGCGTCACTTCCGGCGGCTGGGGCAACTGCGGTTCCGGCGGCGAGACCTGGTTCCAGCCCGTCAACGAGATCCTCAACCGGTACGGGCTGACCCTGCACACCGCCTGACCCTCCGCTGCGGTGACAGAGCGGGCTCCGTCGGGCGGATCACCGACGGGGCCCGTCCCGGCGGGGCTTGTCCGGGCCGGCGGGGCTTGTCCGGGCCGGCGGGGCTTGTCCGGGCCGACGGGGCTTGTCCGGGCCGACGGCCGGCCGGCGAGGAAGGGCGCGCGGAGCCGAGCCTCGTTGAGGGCGAGGTCTCAGCGGAAAGCGGCGATGTGCCGCTGAGCCCAGTCGGCGAAGGTCCGGGGCGCGCGGTGCAGGACCTGCTCGACGTCCGGGCTGATGCGCTGCTCGGTGGGCGTGGCCCGGCCGAGGATGTCGAGCGTGGTGTCGACCACGGCCTCGGGCATGAGCTGCAGCATCTGGGCGCGGGCCTCGTCCCGGGCCTGCTCGTGGAAGTGGACCGGTTCGCCGAGCGCGGTTCCGATCGCCTCGGCCTGCTGCCGGGGCGTGCCGAGGGCGGGCCCGGTCAGCTCGTAGACCTGTCCGGTGTGGCCGTCCTCGCGCAGCGCCGCGGCGGCCACCTCGGCGATGTCGTCCGGGTCGACAGTGGGCAGACCGACGTCGGCGAAGGGCGCGGCCTGACGGCGCGCTGCCGAACCGGCGTCACGGGCGCCGTGGAACCCGCTTCCTGGGTGCGGGGCAGGCGGCGGCGTGGCGCAGCGAGTCGCGCAGCGCGCCGAGTTCGTGGATCGTCCTGTCCAGCTCCGCGGCCTTGGACGCGAGCATCTCCCGGTCGATGCGGGTCCGTCCGTCCGGCGCGAACATGCGCGCGATCTCGTCGAGCGAGAAACCGGCGGTGCGCCCGAGTGCGATCAGCGCAAGGCGCTCCAGTACGCCGGGGTCGTACTGACGGCGCAGACCCCGCCTGCCGCTCGGGGCGATCAGCCCTCTCTCCTCGTAGAACCGCAGCGTCGAGGCGGGAACCCCGGCGCGGAGTGCCACCTCGGCTATGTCCAGGTCTGTCATCCTCTTCACCTCAAGTCGGCTTGAAGTGGCACGGTGTCATCCCGGCTCGATGACGGCAAGCAGAGGAGGCGCTCATGGACGGCACCCGCGGGACCGACGACGATCAGGCGGCGCGTTGGAACGGGCCCGGCGGCAACGCCTGGGTCGAGATGCAGCCCGTGCTCGACGAGATGTTCAGGCCCTTCGAGGACCTGCTCGTCGATGCCGTGTCCGCCGGACACGGCAGTCGTGTGCTCGATGTCGGCTGCGGCACCGGCGGCATCACGCTGGCCGTCGCGCGGCGGCTCGCTTCGGCGGGGCGTTGTACGGGCGTCGACATCTCCCAACCCGTGATCGCCGCCGCCCGGGCGCGGGCCGGGCGGGAGGGGACTCCGGCGTCCTTCGTCCGCGCCGACGCTCAGGATCACGCGTTCGAGCCTGCGTCCTTCGACTTCGTCGTCTCACGCTTCGGTGTCATGTTCTTCAACGACTCCGTGATGGCGTTCGAGAATCTCCGCCGTGCCTCGACGGACGACGGCCGGCTCCGGTTCGTCGCCTGGCGCGGCGCTGCGGAGAATCCGTTCATGACGACGGCCGAACGCGCCGCGGCACCTCTGCTGCCCGGCCTCCCCGCCCGGCGCCCGGACGGGCCCGGGCAGTTCGCCTTCGCGGATCCGGACAGGATCCGCCGCATCCTGGCGGACAGCGGCTGGGCCGAGATCGACATCCGGCCGATCGACGTGACCTGTGCTCTGCCCGAGAGGGAACTGGCCCACTACCTCGCCCGGCTCGGTCCGGTCGGTCTGGCCCTGCGCGAGGTGGACGAGCGGACCCGCCGGCAGGTCCTGGAAACGGTTCTGGCCGCGTTCGACGGCTTTGTGCAGGGCCAGGAGGTCCGCTTCACGGCGGCCTGCTGGCTGGTCGGCGCCCGGGCGTCGTCCGCGTCGTCCGCCTCCTGACCGTCCGGGCGCGGCGGCGTGGGCCGCGAAACTTTCGCCTGTCCGGCCGCCCTTTTCCGAGCGCGCGCGACGGGCGCATAGTGATGACTCCGTCCTACGGGTGAGGATCAAGATGACGCGGAAGAAGGCCCTGATCGTTCGAGGCGGTTGGGAGGGACACCGGCCGGTCGAGGCAACGGAGTTGTTCCTGCCCTTCCTCGAGGGCAGCGGTTACACCGTCCGGATCGAGGAGTCGACGGACGTCTACGCCGACGCCGCCGAACTGGCCGGGACCGACCTCGTGGTGCAGTGCATCTCGATGTCGCAGATCACCGCCGAGCAGTTGTCGGGGCTGAGCGCGGCGATCGTGGCCGGTACCGGCTTCACCGGCTGGCACGGTGGCATCGTCGACTCGTTCCGTGCGTCCTCCGACTATCTCCACCTGGTGGGGGGCCAGTTCGCCGTCCACCCGGGCAAGGAGCCGTGCGAGCGCCGGGGAGAGGCCGAGGACAACTTCCTGCCGCACGCCGTCACCATCACCGAGCTGGGCCGCGAGCATCCGGTCACCGCCGGCGTCGAGGACTTCGAGCTGTGCACGGAGCAGTACTGGGTGCTCCACGACGACCTGATCGACGTCCTGGCCACGACCACACATCCGGCCCGCGCCTGGCAGCCCTGGGACCGGCCCGTCACCTCTCCGGCGATCTGGACCCGGCGGTGGGGCGCCGGGCGGATCGTGGTGACCACTCCGGGGCACAGCCTCGACGTGCTGGAGAACCCGAGCGTCCGCACCGTCATCGAGAGGGGCATGCTGTGGGCGACACGCACCGCGTCGGCGTCGTAGGTCTCGGCGTCATCTCCCGCGCGTACCTGGACACGCTGGCCGGCCATCCCGCCGTACGCGTCACCGCGGTGGCCGATCTCGACGCCTCGCGGTCGGCCGCGGTCGCCGCCGGACTGCCCGGCGTCCAGGCGCTGTCCGTCGAGGAGTTGCTGAGCAGCCCGGACGTGGACACGGTGCTGAACCTCACCGTCCCTGCGGCCCATGCCGAGATCGCCCTCGGCGCCATCGGCCATGGCAAGAACGTCTACGGTGAGAAGCCCCTGGCCGCCACCCTCGTCGACGCCCATGCCGTCATGGAGGCCGCCGCGAAAGCGGGAGTCGGGGTGGGCTGCGCGCCGGACACCGTCCTGGGCACCGGAATCCAGACGGCACGGGCGGCGGTCGAGGCGGGCGCGATCGGACGCCCCCAGTTCGCCTCGGCCGTCATGATCACCGCCGGGCACGAACGCTGGCATCCCCACCCCGACTTCTACTACACCGACGGCGGTGGCCCGCTCCTCGACATGGGGCCGTACTACCTGGCGTCCCTGGTCCATCTGCTGGGTCCGGTGCGTGCCGTGACCGGGGCCTCCAGCAGGCTGCGCACCGAGCGGGTCATCGGCTCCGGCCCGCGCGCGGGCGAGCGGATACCGGTCGAGGTGGACAGTCATGTCTCCGGTGTGCTGGAGCACGTGGGCGGGACCCTGACGACGATCACCACGAGCTTCGACGGCGTGGCCACCACTGCCGCGCCGATCGAGATCCACGGCGAGACGGGGACGCTCTCGGTGCCGGATCCCAACGGCTTCGACGGCGAGGTGCGGCTCTTCGGACTCGGCGACACGCAGTGGCGCACGCTGCCGCCGTCCGCGGGTTACGTCGCGGGCGCACGCGGAGTCGGCCTGCTCGACTTCGTCGCCGCCGACGGGCAGCGGCCGCCTCGCGCAAGCGGTGATCTCGCCCTGCATGTGCTGGAGACGATGACCGCGCTCCTTTCCTCGTCGGCCGAGGGACGACGGATCGAGCTGACGACATCGGCGCAGCCGCCCGCCGCGGTTGCGCTCACGGCCGTGGAGGAGTGGGCCGGGGCCGCGTCATGGTGACCTAGGCCGCATGCTGACAGATCACCGGACGGCCGTCACCTGCTGTCAACCACGGTCAACTCGCTGTTCCCTCAAGGGGCTTGCAGACGGGAGCGCAGGAAGTCGTCCGCGGTGCCACCGTGTCGCTTCGGGTACCGGCTAGGGGCGCGCGCTCGGACGGCGCCGGTTTGCGGATCAGGAGCAGTGCCGCGTCGTCGTGCAGCCGGCCGCCCACGTGTGCGAGGAGTTCTTCGTGGAGCGCGCCGAGGGTGCGCGCCGGGTCGTCGGACACGTGGCGTGCCAGCCCTTCGTCAAGGGGATAGAACGCGCGGTCGTGGTCCCGGGCCTCGGTGACCCCGTCGGTGTAGAGCAGCAGCTGGTCCCCGTCGGTGAAGGGCAGAACCTGGAGGCCGGGGGTATGAGGCGCAAGGGCACGCAGCCCGAGGGGCGGGGCCGGCTGCGTAGGCTCCACCGCCGCGACGCTCCCGGACGCACGCACCAGCAGCGGCGGCGCGTGTCCGCAGTTCACCACCTCCAGCTGTCCCGGCCTCGGATATCCGGCGACCACGGCGGTGACGAAGTCGTCGCCGCCGAGATTACGTGCGAGGCTCCGCTCGATCCTGTCGACGACGGCGAGCAGATCGGGCTCGTCGTAGGCCGCCTCGCGGAAGACTCCGAGCACCAGCGCGGCGGTGCCCACGGCCGGCAGGCCTTTGCCGCGCACATCGCCGACGATCAGCCGCACACCGTACGGCGTGGGGATCAGCGCGTAGAGATCCCCACCGATACGGGCCTCGGCGGCCGCGGCGCTGTAGCGGACGGCGACCTGGAAGGGGCCGACAGACGCCGGCACGGGCTTGAGCAGCACGTGCTGGGCGGTCTCCGCGACCGAGCGGACGGCCGCGAGCACGCGTTCGCGGCGGCGGCGCAGCACGCCGGTCAGGGCACTCGCGAGGGTGACGGCCATCAGGGCGGACAGCACGGCCGCGAGTTCCCGGTCCGGAACTCCGTCCCGGCTGCCGAGCGTCGCGCCCAGCACCGCGGCGAGGAGGCCTACGCACAGGACACCGCGCGGCCCGTTGGTGGTGGCGGCCAGGGCGGGCCCGGCGGTGAGCATCGGCAGCCAGATCATCCCCGCTCCGCCCGCGAGGTCGGCCAGCACGATCACCGAGACGATCAGTACGGGCAGGACGGGCGCGCCGGCGGCCAGCTGTGCGACGGCACGCCTGGCCGAGGCCACGGGACCGGCCACTCGGTTCCTGAACGGCCGTGTCGGCCGACGGCCGCCGCCATGGTCTCGGGCCTGACTCATGTGTCTTCCGCAGTCCTCTTCTGTGTACGGGTGCTGAGCGGGTTCTGAGCTGAGTACGGGACGCATTGCCGAAATGCCCGTTTCATCCAGGAAACGGGTTGGGCCCGGATGTCACAAGGAGAGGATTTTCAGATAGTGAGCGAAAGGCTCCTGGTCACGCGGCTCGCGGTGGAGATCAGGCGGTCCCTGATCTCCGGCAGCCGGGAGACGCGATCCGTGGGCAGGGAGACCCCGAGCGAGCCCAGCGTGTCCCCGCTGTAGACGGGTACGGCGACACAGACCGTGCCCAGGGTGTACTCCTCCATGTCCATCACGGCCGGAGCCACGGGTGAGGAGTCCAGTAGCCGGAGCAGTGCCGGCAGGCTGGTGATCGTCCGAGGGGTGAGGTCGGCGAGGTGGTGCCGGGAGAGATAGTCCTTGCGGGCGTCGCCGTCCAGCTCCCGCAGCACGGACTTGCCCAGCGCCGTGGCGTGCCCCGCGTCCTCGAAACCCACCCACAGGTCGACGCGGGGCGCCCGGGGACTGTCCACGATCTCGGCGACCCGGATCTCGCCGTCCTCATAGAAGGTCAGGTAGGCGGCGGTGGCCAGCTCGTCCCGCAGGGCGGCGAGAGTCGGGCGGACCCTGCTGAGCAGCGCCTGCCCGCGGCCCATGGTCTGGAACGTCTGCAGCTTGTCCCCGAGGATGAACCCGCCGTCGCCCAGCTTCCGCAGATATCCGTCGTGGACGAGTGTCCGCAGCAGGTGATAGGCGGTGGCCAGGGGCAGCCCGGTCTCCCGTGCCAGCTGTTTCGCCGGCGCGCCGTTCTCGTGCGCGCTCACCGCCTCCAGCAGCCGGAAGGCCCGCTGGACGGACGTGATCAGCGTTGGGCCCTCGTGCCCACCCATAGGTCCAGGGTGCGTCAGGTACCCGGGGTGGGCAAGCGAGAGGGGGCGGGGCGCGAGATCGGCTTCCGCGGCCCGGACGGGAACCGCGTGCGGCCCTGCGCCAGGTAGCGCACCGAGGGCGTGGGGCGCACGCCAACCCGCCGGGAACACGGCCCAATTGGAATTATCCCAAGATATGCCGGGGTCGCGGTTCCCTTCCGGTATGCATTTTCCGGGGCTTCGACCAGGGGCATTGAGGGTTACCGGAATTCGGCGCGCCGCGGGGCATTTTGGGGATATTCCTCATTAATCTCCCCAACTGAACGAAGTCGATCTGTCTCAGGTCGCATCCACTTCACTCCACCGGAGATGACATGCACAAGCTTCGCAACGCTGCCGTCCTGTTCGCGGTTCTCGGGACCGTCGGACTGGCCGGCGGCGCCGCCCACGCCGACGGAGGCCAGGGCGGCGCGGGTTCGGGCGGAGGCGGCAGTCAGTACAGCGTCCTGCAGAGCACCACGTGCCGTTCGCACGACCTGAACCTCGACGTCCTCGGCCAGGTCGGGCTGCTCGACGGCGTCCTCGGCAGCGGGCTGAACGGCGAGGGCAACAGCGGCGCCCAGGACACCGGGCTGGGCTCGGACATGGGCTGCAACAACGCCGTCGGCAAGTAGGGCAGAACCTCACGGCGGTGCCCCGGCCACAAGCCGGGGCACCGCGCATTTGGTATCGGAAAACAGAAATGCCGGAACGGAAAACATCCGTTCCGGCATTCACCGACCGCGTCTCAATGTCCTGCCATCGACGCGCTGCAGCCCGGGCGCGCACCCTGACGGGCCTGCTGCGCGACCGGGCTGCCTACAGCGCTCCGGGCTTCGCTACTTGGCGGTGGCGAACGACGGCAGGAACGCGCCGAGATCGAACTCCGGCAGAACGTACTTGGGCCCCTCCTCCGACATGTCCTTCTTGGTGTCGGCCTGCGGGGTGGAGTACACCGGGAACGTCATCACGGTGCCCTGACGCGGGCCGTCGGAGTCGTCGGCGAAGCCGACGCCAACACCGAGGACGGAGAGACCCGCAACTGCGGCAGCCACGACGGCAGCGCGCTGGAACGTGCGCATGGTTTGACCCTTTCTCACCGGGCACGAAGCCCTGGACAGCTACTTGGCGTGAGGTTATACATGCAGCGAGTAGTAATTTGGGATCTTGGGCCTGTCGTTACGCCATGTCGGCCCATAATCGGGCGGCGCACCGGCGCGGCCCGGCCCGGGCTCCATCACGCCGAGGCACGCAAAAGAGGAGGGAGTCACGGCCCGTCCCGCCGGCCGCACTCACCTCCTCGGATTCGCAGTGGTCACACAGCGACGCCGCTTCTATGTCGGCGGCGACTGCGTCTCGTCGCTCGCACTCTCACGGTCGGCCTCACGTGACGCCGGAGCGACCTCACCCTCCTTCTTCAGGGCGAGTTCCCTGGCCGTCCTCTCCGAGTGCAGCCTCATCTCCGCCTCTGTCCGCAGATCGAACACCGTTGCCTCCTTGACTGTCGCGAACTTCCCTTTACCTGCACATTACCCTACCGTCGAGAGTAAAGCCACAGTCAAATGGCCGTCGTACGCAGGCAGTTGAGGCGCCGGACGAGGTGCTACTCCGGCGGCGTCGGGGTGTCGCGCGTACGGTGCATGGCCTGGACGTCGAGCTCCAGCTGGACCGTGGGTCCGACCACCGCGATGCCGCGCCCCGCCGTCCTGGAGGCCCTGTGCCTCCACGGCGGCAACAAGGCCTGCGCGGCGGCGACCCTGGGCATCGCCCGCGCCACGCTGTACCGGATGCCGCGGAGCTATCGCATCTGAAGCGGAAGATCCATCGCGGCACCGAGCCTGCGCCGCGCCGGCCCCGGACGGGCGTCAGGGGACGCCCCGTTCGGCGAGCACGTATCCCGTATCCCGTATCCCGCAGATGAACCCGACGCCACCGCCGTGATGCCCAGCAGCCACTAACCCGTCGAACCCTCGGCTCGACTCCGCCACGCGCACCGTCACCGTTCCGACCTGCCCCCTTGCACCGGGAAGGACGGTGGGCACCGCGGCGCGATGCACGTCGCCCCTGCGATCGGGCTACACCCCGGCTCGGGGGCCGCCTGTTCCGGTCATGGGCCGGTCGCCGGTCAGTCCACGGGCCATGTGTGCGCGGGCGCGTTCAGGTGCATGTAGTCCATGTACGTCGTGGTCATCCGTCGCAGCGCCTCATGGCGGTCGCCGGCGCCGGTCTTCTCCAGGTGGTGGACCGTCTCCGCCTGCCACAGGGCGCCGTTGCGGGCGGTGACACAGCGCTGCTCGATGATGCCGAGCATGGGTTCGCGCCATGTGGCGTCCAGGCCTGCCAGTTCGAGGCCCCGGTGGGCCAGGGGCAGCAGACGCCGCAACACCAGCTCCGTGACCGGCACTTCGCCGCTGCCGGGCCAGTACAGGCGGGCTTCGATGCCGTCGCGGGCCGCGGCGTGCAGGTTCTCCTCGGCGACCGAGAAGGACATCCGTGACCACACCGGGCGGTCCTCGTCGACGAGGGCGCGGGTCAGGCCGTAGTAGAAGGCGCCGTTGGCGATGATGTCGGCCACGGTGGGGCCTGCGGGCAGGACGCGGTTCTCGATGCGCAGATGCGGGCCGCTGTCGGTGACGGCGTAGACGGGCCGGTTCCACCGGTAGATCGTGCCGTTGTGGAGCGTCAGTTCGCCCAGTTGCGGAACGCCGCCGCCGTCCAGCGCCTCCTGCGGGTCCTCTTCGTCACACAGGGGCAAAAGCGCCGGGAAGTAGCGGACGTTCTCCTCGAAGAGGTCGAAGACGCTGGTGATCCACCGCTCCCCGAACCACACCCGGGGCCGTACTCCCTGAGCCTTGATCTCCTGGGGCCGGGTGTCGGTGGCCTGCTCGAACAGGGGGATACGGGTCTCGCGCCACAGCTCCCTGCCGAAAAGGAAGGGCGAGTTGGCCGCCAGGGCGATCTGCACACCCGCGACGGCCTGCGCCGCGTTCCAGTAGTCCGCGAACTCCTTGGGGGCGACCTGCAGATGGAACTGGGTGCTCGTGCAGGCGGCCTCCGGGGTGATGGCGTCGGCGTACATCGACAGCCGCTCCACGCCGTCCACCCGGATCCGCAGGTCCTCGCCCCGTGCCGCGAAGATCTGCTCGTTGAGCAGTCGATAGCGCGGATCGCCGGACAGGGCGGACTCGCCCACGTGCGACTCCCCCAGGGTCGGCAGAATCCCGATCATGATCAGGTGTGCGCCCACGGCAGCGGCGCGTTCCTCGGCGTGGTTGAGGGCGTCGCGGATCGCCTGCTCCCAGGAGCCGGGGCCGCCCGCCGTGAGCTGCCGGGGCGGGAGGTTGATCTCCAGGTTGAAGCGGCCCAGCTCGCTCGACCAGGCGGGGTCGGCGATCGCCTGCAGCACATCGGTGTTCCGCATCGCGGGCAGCCCGTCACCGTCCACCAGGTTGAGCTCGATCTCCAGCCCGACCTGGGGGCGCTCACTCTCGAAGCCCGACTCGCGCAGCATCTGCGCGAGCACGTCGAGGCAGGTGTGCATCTTCTCCCGGTACTGACGGCGGTCCTCCCGCGTGAAGACCAGGGCCGGTACGTCTCGTCCCATCGGGCCCTCCGGAGTCCCCTCGGCGGATACCTCCCGTCCAAGCGTCCCACCTCGAACCCTTCCGGCACACCCGGCGACGCGGCGGTCACGGAACGCGCTCACGGGTACGACAGAGGGTGAATGGCGCGGCAACTGTGCTGAACTCGGTCGACACCACGAGGGGACAGGCCCGATGAGCAGACCGCAGTCCGAGTTCCACCGTCCCGAAGCCCCCTGGCGCCGGCCGCCCGGGTCGCCCGACGGCGTCTGGGAACAGGTGCTGGCGGAGGATCCGGACAGCGAGGACGCGACCGTGCTCCAGCGGTACGAGCCGGAGACGGACACCAGCGCGCAAGGGCCCGTCCGTCACGACTTCTTCGAGGAGGTGTACGTCGTCGAGGGTTCCCTGACCGACCTGCGCCTGGGCGAGACGTTCACCGCGGGGATGTACGCCTACCGGCATCCGGGAATGGAGCACGGTCCGTGGACGAGCACGGAGGGCGTACTGATGCTCGTCAGGCGAGGGCGCCCCTGACGGCGGCGAGCACGGTACGCCGATGGCGGTTGAAAAACGTTCCAGAGGCCGCCGGGGGTAGACTTGCGTCGCCTGTCCAGACCACGTCGCGCCTGGCCGCACGGCTGTCACAGCGAGGGGGTGGACGCCATTCCGGTTCGCCCCGCCCGCATCCAGGACGTCGCAGCCGCCGCCGGGGTCTCGGTGTCCACGGTGTCGAACGTGCTGAACCGCCCGGAGCGAGTCAACGCCCGCACCGCCGAGCGGGTCCGCGACGCGGTGGCGGCACTCGACTACGTCCCGCATCCGGGCGCCGCCGGACTGCGCACGGGACACACCTCCTCCATCGGCCTGGTCCTGCCCGACGTGACCAACTCCTTCTACGCGCGCATCGCCCGCGGGGCCGCCGACGCGGCGTACGACCACGGCTATGCGCTGGTGCTCTGCCACAGCGGGGACCAACCGGAGCGTGAGCAGGGCTACTTCAGCATGCTGGTCGAACAGCGGTCCGTCGGCGTCGTGGTCGTCCCGCTCAGCGCCGACCCCACCCGGCTGTCACGGCTGCGCGAGCGGGGCATCCCGCTGGTTCTGGCGGACCGTGCGATACCGGCCCAGGACGGCTGTTCCGTCTCCGTCGACGACATCGCCGGCGGCCGTGCCGCCGTGCAGCACCTCCTGGACTGCGGGGCGCGCGACATCCTGGTGGTGAACGGGGAGCGCGCGATACGGCAGTGCGCGGACCGGTACCAGGGCGCCCGGCAGGCCGTGCGCAGCCGACGTGAGGCGCGGCTGGGGCAGGTGGTCGCCGAGGAGATGACGGTGGCGTACGGCACGGACATCGCCCGTGAACTCGGCGATCTGCCCGACGGGGTGTTCTGCACCAACGACTTCCTCGCCGCCGGGCTGTGCCGCGGGCTGGCCGAGCGGGGCGTGAAGGTTCCCGAGGACGTACAGGTGGTCGGGTACGGCGACCTCGACATCGCGAGTTTCGTGGGGACGACCCTGACGACGGTCCGGCAGCCCGTCGAGGATCTCGGCAGGGCGGCCGTGGAGATGCTGCTCGACGAGGTGGAGGCCCGCGCCGAACACACCCATGAGGCAAGGGTGTTCGCGCCCGGCCTGGTCCTGCGGGACTCCACCCTGTCACTTTCCGCCGACTGAGCCCCGGCTGCGCAGCGTCACCGGTCCCAGCAGGCCCGAGGTGAGCTGGGACGGGAACGCCCAGGCGGTCGGAGTTGCTGCGGCGAGATACGGGGCCAGCGTGTTGTGGACGGTCACGTCGATCCTTACGGTGCGCCCGGCGGCCCCTCGCAGCGCGAAACGGTAGGGAGCGCAGAACGCCTCGCCGACGGGTTCGCCGTCGACACGGACCGCGACACTGCCACGCACCCGTCCCAGATCGAGTTCCGGGTCCGGCCCGGCAGGCACGTCCACGTCGCGCGAGTACATGACTCCGCCGCTCCAGCTGCCCAGTCCCAGCGCCCCCCACTCCCCCAGCTCGATCGGCGCCGGCACGGTATGGACACGCACCGGCCCGCGCCAGGCCGAGCCGCCCCGCATCAGAGCCGTGGGCGCGGTGACGACCTCGAACTCCGTTGCCTCCCGGAGAGGTTGAGGTAGCGTCAGTGTCTCTCCGACGAGCGATAGTTCGGCTTCGTCTGCGACTTTGACCCGCGCGGGCAGCTCCAGCGGGAGATCGAGCGCGACGGTGCCCGAAGGCGCGGTGAAGCTGAAACGCTGGGCGCGCTCGCGGACGTCGTCGGTGGACCGCAGCGGCAGTACGGGGGTGCCGAGCACGGGTGCGCCGGTGAGCCATTCGGTGTCCGGCAGCGGGTGCGGCCTTACCGCGGCATGGCAGTGCTGCAACTCCCCCCACCTGCCCTCGTGTTCGACGGTGCGTCCACGCCACGCGCCCGTCTCGGCCTGCCAGCCGGCTCCGCTGACCAGCGCGGTCGCCGCGGACCCCGAGCGGGCCACGAAGTCGACGAACACCGCGTCCCGTTCGCGGGCGCTGTCGGCCACGACGTCGAGCACGTGATCACCCGCCCCGAGGGGCAGTTCATGGCGGAAGAACATCGGCACCGCGCCCCAGTCGGACTCGTAGTACTCCACCTTCTCCTGCCTCGCCACGACGGCACCGTCGAGCAGCACCGTGACCCCCACGGCGGCACCCACCACGAGCACGGCTCGCGCACCGTCGTCCGCAGCGCGCAGGCGTCCGCGGTAGGTGACCCCGCCGTCAGGTCGTACACCCTCGGGCAGACACATGAACCGGGGACGCCGTGCGAACCCGTCCGGGCGCGACAGACAGAAGTAACTGCCCAGTGGGGCATGCGCTTTGGCCGAGATCAGCGACGGGCGGTCCTCGGCGTCGGACAGCTCGTACTCCAGGACGTTGCGGCGCTGTTCCACCTGCACGCGGGCGGACGCCAGATACCCGCTGCCCGATTCCTGCCGCTCGCCGTTCCACCACACGCGCTTGGCCGCCGCCGCGCCCACATGCAGATCGGCCGGCCCCCGGTGGCCCGTCTCGACGATCGTCCGGACGCGCGCGACGGTGTGCGGACCCGGCACCGGGACACGCACGAACTCCTCCGTCACGAGCCCCTTGTTGCCCAGCAGGCCGTCCGGATCGAGGATGCCGCGGCTCGACGAGAACAGCGCCACGGCCCAGCTCTCGTCCCAGGGCACCAGCGGCAGCTCTCCGGCCAGCACCCGTGCGACGGACGCGGGGTCCAGCGCTTCGGGGGCCTTCGCGGCGTGCATCGGGGGCAGAACGCGCGCCCGGTTGCCGTACGTCGCCCGAATCTCCTCCCAGGGCGCGTCAGTCGCATCGGACTCGGTCCACCGCACGGTCCAGATCTGCGGCACGTCGACGGACGACGCGGCGGGCAGCGCAAGGTCGCCCCAGGTGTTGTCCATGGTGGCCACCAGGCGGCCTTCCCAGCCGTTCGACACGTCGACGGTCCGGGCCGGGCGGGGTGCCGGCGTGGGCGTCGGTGCCGTCGGGGTGCCCTCGCGCCATACGGCCAGTACGGCTGGGGCGCCTTCCAGTTGCACCTCGATGGTCGAGACGCCTGCGCAGACGGTGACGCGCGCGGGGCGCCGGGTGCCGGTCGCCGGGTTCCACACCTCGGCCTCGGCGACGGGGGCGGGCACGGTGACGGACCTGGTGGGGGCGTAGCGGGCCGGGTCGATGTCATGGTTGCCCCTGGGGGGATGCGTACGGGCGTCCGGGAAGGCCCCGGTCACCAGGGCGATCGCCGTCTCGCCGTTCCTCCTGACGAGGAGCGGGACGTCACCCGTCGCGTTTCCGGCGGTGCCGGCCACGGCTGCCGCCGCGGCCTCGGCGCCGCTCGCGCGCTCCAGCCTCCGGTGCGCGCTCAGCGCCGCTACGACGGTGTCGTCACCGGCGAGGCCGGCCGCGGCCTCGGGCGGACGGCCCAGGGCCACCACCCGGCCGCCGGCGTCGAGCAGTTCGGTGAGCCGTCGCGCCGTATCCTCCTCCAGGACGCTCACGGAGGGCAGCAGTACCGCGGTGTAGGCCAGGCCTTCGGCGCGCGGGTCCCCGATGCGCAGGGCGCCGTCGGCGGCTACGGCCCGCTGCACCGAGGAGTCGTCGATGACATCGAAGGAGACGCGGTGCCGGTCCAGGGCCCCGACGCGGGGCCGCAGCCAGTTGTTGGTGCCGCACAGGTCCAGGTAGTGCTCCTGCGTCTCGTCCACGCCGGCGTGCCCCTCGCCGAGGCGTCCGTCGCCGAAGTGCTTGATGGGCGCGTCCAACGGGATGAGGGCCTGCATGGTGGCGGTGGGGTGCAGGACGGCCACGTCGGCGCTGTAGGTGCCCCAGGACATGAGGGAGCAGATCCGGGCGACGGCCCGCGAGAACGCGGGGTACTGCTGCCAGTAGGGCTGGCGCCAGTCGGTGGACGGCGGCGCCCACTCGAACCAGCCGCCCGCGGTGCCGAAGTAACTGGCGTGCGGGTTGTACAGGTTGGCGCCGCTGCGCAGGAACGGCAGGAGCCAGTCGTAGGTGTCCTCCAGGGTGCCGCCCCAGCCGGAGGAGTGGAACGCCTCGATCCAGACGCGCTCGTGCCCGTAGAGGTGCGCCATGGAGGAGTGGACCTTGGAATCTCCGTGGTGGTCGCTGCCCGCGGCGCCGTACCAGCGGTGCGTGCGGAAGTAGTCCGTGTAGATCTGTGTGGACTGGGCGGGGTGGCCGGAGCGCGCGGGGTGGCTCTGGTCGCAGCCGATGAGCATGCCGCGTTCGTCGTGCCAGGCGGCGAGGGGTTTGAACAGGGCCTCTTCGGTGAGTTCGGCGCGGACCGCGTAGTAGTCGGCGCGGATCTTCGCCGCCCCCGCCTGCTCTTCGCGGAGGGCTGCCGTCTCCTCGAAGAGGACCGGCAGGTGGTCGAGCAGGTCGTAGCCGCGGCGGGCGCGAAACTCCCCCAGGAAGCGGCGGCTGAAGGAGTTGGTGCCGGGCAGTTCGTCCTGGAAGCTGCCCGCGACGACATTGCCCAGGTACTCGGGGACCCGGCGGTCGAACTCGTGGTGGACGGCGTCCATCAGCAGGCCGACGGCCGACGGGTCCAGGTAGTCGAAGGCCGTGGGGACGGCGGTGACGAGCTGGATCTCACTGCCCTCCGCGGCGGCGATCCGCTGAGTACGGCTGCCGGCACCGGGGTCGGTGCCGGTGTACGCGCCGGGGTCGGTGCCGGGATCGGTGTCGGGCAGGCGGCGGCCGTCCGTGGTGTACGCGCCCACCAGGGTCTCCGAACTCCGCAGCGCGACGGCGCCCTTGGCGACCGTCGCGCGGCAGGTGCGCAGGGCGAGGCCTGCCGCCTCGGGCCGCCGACGCGTGACGCCGCCCTGGACGTTGGCGCCCGAGAACCCGATCTGGTCGTAGAACCACAGGCGTGTGCCCAGCTCACGGCCGACCCTGCAGGCGTCGGTGAAGCGTTCCCACCACTCCTCGCCGAACCACGCCGGTTCGTCGGCCCGGGCGCCGAAACCCGGCCCGGCCGGTGCCAGGTTGATCACCACGAGATTGTGGACGCCGCCGTCGGCGAACCTGCGCATCTGCCAGGTGAGACGCTCGCGGGTGACCTTCGCACCCGACCACCACCACAGCGGCGTGGGGCCGAAGTCCCGGGGCGGATCCTCGAACAGCTGCTGCAGGGACGGCGAGATCACGGCTGCGGTCCTTCCGAGTTCGGCCCGGACACCTTCACGGATCTGAAAAACGTTTTACATGCACTTCACCGTAGACAAGCTGCGGCATCCGCGCCAGACATACGGCGGCGACCCCACGGACCCGGCGTTTCCCGTGGATGTGCGCAAGAGGTCTTGTTGTAACGTTTTTTGAACCCTATATTCACCGCAGCCCGGCCCAGAGCCGCGACGCTCCCCTCCGCTCGGCCCATCCCCAGACGACGGAGTCGCATCATGGTCCGAACCCCGACTGTCCCCGAACGCTCCGAACAACCCATCCCCTGGCGGCTGTGGAAGGTCGCGGCCCTGTCGGGCATGGCGTCCTACCTCGACGCCGCTCTCATCGTCAGCATCGCAGTCAACCTGTCCATCTACCGCGACAGTTACGACATGGGCGTGTGGATGGCGGGCGCGATCAGCGCGATCGTCACCGGCTGCATCGCCGTCGGCTCCCTCGTCGGCGGACGGCTGGCCGACATGTTCGGGCGCCGCCGTGTCTACAACTGGGACATCTTCTGCTTCGCGCTGGGCGCGATCGTCATCACCCTGGCGCCGAACGACATCGTGCTCTTCTGCGGTGTGCTCGTGGCCGGCCTCGCGGCCGGCGCCGATCTGCCGACGTCCCTGGCCGTGGTCTCGGACGCCGCGCCCGTCGAAGGCCGGGCACGCCTCGTGTCCTTCACCCAGGTCATGTGGGTGGCCGGCATCGTCGTAGTGATCTTCCTCGGCTACCTCCTGTCGGACTCGGGCATGGTCGGGGCGCGGCTCATCACCGGCCATCTGGCCGTCGCCGCACTGGTCACCTGGCAGCTCCGCTCCCGTCTGCGGCCCGACGCCGAACCGCCGGACACGGAGGTGACCCGGGAACCGGCCGCGGCGCCCGCACCGGGCGGCACCGAGCTCAGGAACGTGTGGAACCGAGCCGCGCTGTTGCCGATGGCCGCTACCTTCGCCTACTACGTCACCTGGGGCGTCGGCGCCAACACCTTCGGCCAGTTCGGCACCTATCTGCTGGTCACGGTGAGCGGCGCCTCGCAGAGCCTGGCCACCGGGATCAACCTCGCCTTCCTCCCGATCGCCCTGGTGCTGACCTTCGTCTTCGTCCGGATCGCCGACACCCCCTGGCGCGACCGGCTGTTCTACGTGTTCACCGTCGTGCAGGTCGCCGCCTTCTGCGTCGCCTCCCTCACGGCCGGTGCCCTCGTCGGCATGCTCGTCTTCTTCGTGCTCTACCAGATCTCCAACCCCTTTGCCGGGGAGGCCAGTTACAAGGTGTGGTCGCAGCTCACGCTGCCCCCGGACACCCGCGGCACCACCCAGGGCCTCACCTACGCCGTTTCGCGCGGAGTCTTCGCGGGCGTCGCGTTCGTCACGCCCGCCCTGATGGAGTACAGCGCGTCCGTCCTGCTCTGGTCGATCACCGCCTGCATGGCGGCGTCGGCGTTCGCGGGCGTCTACATCGTCCGTGTGCTCCTGCGGCGTTCCCCCGACGCCGCTGCCGCTCCGGCGGATCTGGGAGCGGCCCGGGCGTGAATCCGAAGCGGACCTCAGAAGGAGCACCCAGAGCCATGACGACCGCCGAACACTCCACGCGCATCCGGGAGTTGCTCCCGCCGGTGCCCCGCCGCCGCACCCGCATCGGCCTGGTGGCCGGCGGACTCGGCACGTACTGGCCGCAGTTCCCCGGTCTCCTTCCCCAGCTGAAGGAGTCGGCCGCACACGTCGCCGAACGCCTGCGGCGGATGGACGCCGAGGTGACCGACGTCGGATTCGTCTCGGACGCCGAGGAGGGGGCCGTCGCCGCCGAGGAGCTGCGCCGGGCCGACTGCGACCTGATCGTGCTCTTCGTGACGACGTATCTGACCTCGTCGATGGTGCTGCCGGTCGCCCGGCGTTCACACACGCCCGTGCTGGTCATCGACCTGCAACCGTCCGAGCGGATGGACCACGCCTCCTTCGGCACCGGTGACTGGCTGGCCTACTGCGCGCAGTGCTCCGTCCCCGAGATCGGCAACGTCTTCCGCCGTGCCGGCATCCCCTTCCGGTCGGTCTCGGGCTGGCTGCACCAGGATTCCGCCTGGCGGCGCATCGAGCAGTGGATCCGCGCCGCACACGTCCGTGCCGCACTCAGGCACGCCCGGCACGGGCTGATGGGGCACCTGTATCCCGGCATGCTCGACGTCTCGACCGATCCGACCCTGCTGTCGACGACGTTCGGCTCGCACGTCGAGGTACTGGAGTTCGACGACCTGAGGCACCGGGTGGAGAAGGTGACCGAGGCGGAGACCCGCGACCGCATGGCGCTCGCCCGCCAGGTCTTCACCCTCGACGAGAGCGTGGTGGACGAGGACTTCGCGTGGGGGGCGACCGTGTCCGTCGCCCTCGACCGGCTCGTGGCGGACTTCGGCCTCGACACGCTCGCCTACTACCACCGCGGCCTCGACGGCGAGCTGCACGAACGGCTGGGCGCGGGCATGATCCTGGGCGCCTCCCTGCTCACCGCCCGGGGCGTGCCCGCCGCCGGTGAGTACGAACTGCGCACCAGTGTCGCCCAGTTGGCCTCGCAGAGTGTCGGCGGCGGGGGTTCCTTCACCGAGATCCAGGCTTTGAACTTCGAGGACGGTGTGGTGGAGATGGGGCACGACGGGCCGGCCCACCTGGCCGTGAGCGCCCGTGACCCGTTGCTGCGGGGCCTCGGCGTCTATCACGGCAAGCGCGGCTGGGGCGTCAGCGTGGAGTTCGACGTGCGGCACGGCCCGGTCACCCTCCTCGCACTCGGCCAGGACGCCGACGGCAGCCTGTCGTTCATCACCTCCGAGGGCACCGTCGTCCCCGGCCCCCTGCTGGAGATCGGCAACACCACCAGCCGCGTGGACTTCGGCCGCGATCCGGGCGAGTGGGTCGACGCGTGGAGTGCCACGGGCACCGGCCATCACTGGTCCCTCGCCCTCGGCAGGCACACCGCCGACTTCCGGGCCGCGGCGAGCCTGCTCGGCATCGACCACAGAGAGGTGTGAGCGGGCCGGGCGCCCGGGTGAGCAGCACCGCCCCGCCCGGTGTCCCCGAACTCCCCTTTTTCGTGCCCGTGCGTTGCGCCGTGAGCCTGATCCGCAGCCCGTGCCACGGCAAGGCGCCGCGCCAGCACGCGGTCCGGCAGAGAAGGTGGGCAGCCCCGTCGCCGTACGACACCGCGACGTCCCACCGTTTCTTGGAGAGCTTCTTGCGCCTGCACCCTGTCGCGGCTGCCCTGGCCTCGGCCGCCCTGCTGGCCCCAGCGGCCCAGGCTGCGTCCTCCACTCCGTCCCCGGCCGAGTCCTCACGGGCCGCGGCGGATCCGGCCGGCTACGTCAACCCGTTCGTCGGCACAGCGCCGGGCGGCACGGACTTCGGGCACGGCGGAGGGGCCGGGAACACCTTCCCCGGTGCCTCGGCGGCGCTGGGCGGGGTCCAGTGGAGCCCCGACACGGTCACGCACCAGCACGGCGGATACGCGTACAAGGACAACCGGATCCGGGGCTTCAGCCTCACTCACATCTCCGGCGCCGGCTGCAGCGACTACGGCAATGTGCCGTTCATGCCGCTCACCGGCCGCCCGGACGCGGACCCAGCCGCTCGCTTCGCCACCTTCTCCCACGCCAACGAACAGGCGTCGCCGGGCAGTTACGGTGTCACGTTCGACAACGGCATCCGTACGCGGATCTCGGTCACCCAGCGCTCCGGCATCGCCCGCTTCACCTATCCCTCAAGCGCCGCGCAGCCGGCCGGGCTGACCGTTGATGCGGGCCGGGCGTTCAACAAGGCATCCGGAAGGATCACCGTCGGCTCGCGCACCCTGTCCGGATACACCGACAGTGGCGGCTTCTGCCGCTCCTCGAACCGCTATCGGCTCTACTTCCACGTCGTCTTCGACCACCCCTTCGCCCATACCGAGGCCCTGGACGGGAAGACGTCCGGCGCGTATGTCTCCTTCGCGCCCGGAATCCGTACGGTGACCGCCCGGGTGGGCGTGTCGTTCGTCGACGTCGCCGCTGCCCGCCGCAACGCCGTCGTGGAGCAGGGCGGTGGCTCGTACGACGTCGTCCGGCGTGCCGCGCGCAACCGGTGGAACGAGTGGCTCGGCAGGATCGCCGTCCGCGGCGGCACCGAGGTCCAGCGCCGGGTGTTCTACACCGCGCTCTACCATGCGCTGCTGCACCCGAGCGTCTTCAGCGACACCGACGGCCGCTACCGGGGGATGGACGGCCGGGTCCACCGCACCCGGCCCGGGCACGTGCAGTACGCGAACTATTCCGGCTGGGACGTCTACCGTTCGCAGGTCCAGCTACTGGCGCTCCTCGCGCCGCGCGAGGCGTCCGACGTCGCCCGGTCGATCCTCGAACAGGGCCGCCAGGCCGGGTACTTCGACCGGTGGACGCTGGCGAACGGCGGTACCGGCGTCATGGTCGGCGATCCGCTGCCTGCCATCGCCGCCGCGATCCACGCCTTCGGCGGCACGGACTTCGACGCCGAGGCGCTGCTGCGCACGGCCGTGGCGGGCCGGCAGGACGACCGGCAGCGACCGGGGCACCAGCAGTACGACAGCCTGGGTTACGTCCCGGCCGGGGCCAAGGGCGTCTGGGGCAGCGCGTCCACCACGCTGGAGTACGCCGTGGCCGACGCCGCACTCGCCCATCTCGCCGGGCGCCTCGGCGAATCGGACACCCAGGCCGCCCTCACGCGCGCCGCCGGCAACTGGCGCCATCTGTTCAACCCGGCGAGCGGCTATCTGCAACCCCGCGCGGCCGACGGTACCTGGCCGCCGTTCACGCCCGCCCAGCGCGGGGACTACGTCGAGGGCAACGCGGCGCAGTACACGTGGATGGTCCCGCACGACCTGCCCGCCCTGTTCGCCGCGATGGGCGGTGACGCCGAGGTCACGTCGCGTCTGGACACCTTCTTCACGCAGCTCAACGCGGGGGCCGAGAAGCCGTACGCCTATCTCGGCAACGAGCCCTCCTTCAACGTCCCTTGGGCCTACGACTACGTGGGCCGCCCCGACCGCACCCGGGCGACCGTGCGGCGTGCCCTGGTCGCCCTGTTCGCCGACCGGCCCGACGGTCTCGTGGGCAACGACGACCTGGGAGCGATGTCGTCCTGGGCCGTCTGGGCCTGCCTCGGCATGTACCCGCAGATCCCGGGAAGCCCCCAACTCGCCCTGGCCAGCCCCCTTTTCCCCGCCGCCACGGTGCGTCGCGGCAACGGGGTCACCCTGACCGTCCTGGCGCCCGGCGCGTCGGCGGAGAACACCCGCGTGCGATCGCTGAGGCTCGACGGACACCCCGTCAGCACCTCTTTCCTTCCCGACGACTTCACGACCAGGAGCGGTGTGCTGCGCTACCGGCTGGCCTCTCCCTGACCGCGTCCGACGTCCACGGCCCCGGACGTGGGACGGCCCGTCGGCGTCGCGGCGTCACGCACGCAGGTGGCGCAGGGCTCGCGCGGCGGCGTGGGCTCCGCACATTCCGTGTGCGCCGGCGCCGGGCGGGGTGGCCGCGGAGCACAGATAGTGGCCGGGCACCCCCGTGTCGTACGGCTGCAGGGTGGGGCGTGGTCCGAGGACGAGCTGCGGGAAGTCCGTGGCGCCGGTCATGATGTCGCCGCCGACGAAGTTGGGGTTGTACTCGGCGAACCCGCGCGTGGTGCGTACCGCGGTGGCGACGATGCGGTCCCGGAAGCCGGGGGCGAACCGCTCGATCTGCGCGATGACCGCCGACCTGGCGTCACCGGTGTAGCCGTGCGGGACATGGGCGTACGACCACACGGGGTGAACGTCGCCGACCGAGCGCGAGGGGTCGGCCAGATACTGCTGTCCGACCAGGACGAAGGGGCGGGCCGGCATCCGCCCGGCGTGGATGTCCCGCTCCGCGGCGGCGATCTGCGCGTACGTGCCGCCGACGTGCACCGTCCCCGCCCGCCGCGCCGCCTCGGCCCGCCAGGGCACTCCGTGCTCGACCGCGAAGTCGACCTTGAAGGCACCCGGTCCGTGCCGGTAGCGCCGGTAGGCGCGGGCGATACGGACCGGCAGCAGATCGCCGAGGACGTCGGCGAGAGCCCTGGGCGCCACGTCCCAGACGGTCACGTCCGCGCGCGGAAGCTGGGCGACGGTCCGCACCCGCACGCCGGTCTCGATCTTCCCGCCGAGTTCGAGCAGGAGGGCCGCCAGGGCGTCGGTGATGCGGCGCGAGCCTCCCACGGCGACCGCCCAGCCGTAGCGGTGTCCCGCGGTGACGACGCCCAGCCCGATGCTCGCGCTGAACGGCCGCTCCAGCGGATGGAAGGCGTGCGCCGCGGCCCCGCCCCACAGCCCCCGGGCCTCCTCCGTCCTGAACACCTTCGCCAGCAGCGACGCCGGGGCGAGCGCGGGAACGCCGAAGCGGGCGAGCCGGACCGGGTGCCGGGGCAGGCGCAGAAGCGGGCCCATGATGTCGTCGCCGAAGGTGTCGTACGCCGCTGAAGGGCCCTGGAACAGCCGACGCCAGACTCGGCCGTCGGCGCCGAGACCGGCGGCGGTCCGGGCGACCGAGCGGTGCAGCACCCCGGCCGTGCCACCGTCCAGCGGATGCACGCAGTCGATGTCCGGCCACGCCCAGCGCAGACCGTGACGGTCGAGGCCCAGCTCGTTCAGGAACGACGAGCCCACGGCCATGGGATGGATGGCCGAGCAGTGATCGTGCAGCAGCCCCGGCACGGTCGCCTCGCCGGAACGGGTGCCGCCACCGATCGTGTCCGCCGCCTCCAGCACGGTGACCCGCACACCGGCGCGAGCCAGGGCTACGGCGGCGGCCAGACCGTTGGGCCCGGCTCCCACGACGGTCGCGGTGGTCATCTCCACCTGCCTCTCCGCAGGTCTCCACCTTGCCTGCGATCCCGGCCGGGCCGCCACCCGGGGCGCCACCCGGGGCGAGCCATTCGCGCGTTCGCCACACTCCGACGACGGCGACGATCAATGAGACGGCCGGCTCAGCCAAGTGCTGTTTCAGCGCGCCAAATCGGGCGCCCTTGTTCGACCTGTCGCACATCGTTCGAAACCTCTTGACGCTGCACAGTACGCCGATTGACACTCTCGCAACACGACGTCACCGCCGTGTAACCCCAGGCTCCCGACAAGAACGTCGTCGTCGGCCCTCGTCCGTGCGCCCCTCCCGCCTCACCGTCCGTCATCAGCCATGTCTCAGCAGGGAACCTCGACATGACGCACATCGCACGACTTCGCAGCCGCGCGAGAAGCCTGGCGGGCCATCTCGCCGGACTGACCGCCGCCTCGATGCTTCTTGCCCTCGCCGGACCGGCACTCCCCGCGCAGGCGGCACAGTCCGCCGAAGTCTCGGACGTCACCGACGGACTGGCCCTGTGGTACAAGCTGGACGCCGATTCCGGGACCACCGTGAGCGACGCCTCCGGCAACGGGCGCACCGGCACGGTCAACGGCACCGCCGACTGGTCGGCATCCGGTCAGGGGCTCGCCTTCAACGGCACCGACACCTACATCAAGGTGCCGGACGACGTCATGAAGGGGATGGACTCGATCACCGTCTCCCTCGACGTACGCATCGACTCCACGCAGACCACGCCGTACTTCCTCTACGGCTTCGGCAACTCCAGCGGTGGCAACGGGAACGGCTACCTGTTCAGCACCGGCAACTCCTTCCGTGCATCGGCCGCGAGCGGCAACTGGTCGACCGAGCAGACCACCAAGCCGTCCGACTCCCACAATCTGGCCCGCTCGGTCTGGAAGCACATCGCCTACACCCAGACCGGCACCACGGGCGTGCTCTACGAGGACGGCGTCGAGGTGGGCCGCAACACCTCGGTGAGCATCACCCCCGGCGCGATCGGCTCCGGCACCACCACCGCCGACTACATAGGCAGGTCCGTCTACTCCGGGGACCAGCTCTTCAAGGGCCGCATCCGCGACTTCCGCGTATACGACCGCGCACTGGCCGGGTCCGAGGTCGAGCAACTCGCCCTCCCCGTCGACACCCAGGGCGTCGCCGACGACAAGGCGGCCCTCACCCTTGGTGACACCAGTGCCGTGACGGCGGATCTGGATCTGCCGAAGACCGGCACCGCGGGTGGCTCCAGCATCAGCTGGTCCAGCGACAACACCGACGTCGTCTCGGACTCGGGCCGGGTGACCCGCCCCGCCGCCGGTTCGCCCGACGGCCACGCCACCCTCACGGCGACCCTGAAGAAGGGCACGGTCACCGGCACCCGCACCTTCGAGGTCACCGTCCTGCCCGACCTCGACGACACCGCCGCCACCCGGCAGGCCGCCGACGCGCTGACCGTCCACAACCTGGATGACGCACGCGGCAACCTCACCCTGCCCGCCGACGGCGCCTACGGCACGAGCGTCACCTGGTCCTCCGCCGACCCCGACACGGTCTCCGCCGACGGCGTGGTCCACCGCCCCGCACATGGCGAGGGCGCCACCACCATCGGCCTGACCGCCACCGTCACCAAGGGCGAGGCGAGCACAACCCGCGTCCTGACCGCCAAGGTGCCCGAACTGCCCGCGAAGGAAGCCCTCAAGGGCTATATGTTCAGCTACTTCACCGGCGAGGGCACAGCGGACGGCGAACAGCTCTACTCCGCCCTCAGCAAGGGCAACGACCCGCTGCACTGGCGGGAGTTGAACGACGGCAAGCCGGTCCTGACCTCCACGCTCGGCGAGAAGGGCCTGCGCGACCCGTTCATCATCCGCTCCCCCGAGGGCGACAAGTTCTACCAGATCGCCACCGACCTCAGGATCTACGGCAACGGCGACTGGGACGCCGCCCAGCGCACCGGCAGCAAGTCCGTCATGGTCTGGGAGTCCACCGACCTGGTCCACTGGACGAACCAGCGGCTGGTGAAGATCTCCCCCGACAGCGCGGGCAACACCTGGGCGCCGGAGGCGTTCTACGACGCGAAGCTCGGCGAGTACGTGGTCTTCTGGGCGTCGAAGCTGTACGACAACGAGGCGCACTCCGGCGACACGTACAACCGCATGATGTACGCGACCACCCGCGACTTCTACACCTTCAGCAAGCCCAAGGTGTGGATCGACCGCGGCTACTCGGTGATCGACTCGACGATGATCCAGCACGACGGGACGTACTACCGCCTGTCCAAGGACGAGCGCAACAACACCTCCTCCACCCCCAACAGCAAGTTCATCTTCGAGGAGAAGAGCGACTCGATCCTCAACCCCTCCTGGACCGCGGTCGCGGAGGGCATCGGCAAGGGCACCATGAGCGCGGCCGAGGGGCCGTTGGTGTTCAAGTCCAACACCGAGGAGAAGTGGTACGCCTTCCTGGACGAGTTCGGTGGCCGCGGCTATCTCCCGTTCGAGACGACGGACCTCGACTCGGGCAACTGGACCCCGTCCACCGGCTACGACCTGCCCGCCAAGCCACGCCATGGCACCGTCCTGCCGGTCACCCAGGCCGAGTACGACCGCCTCCTGCGCGCCTACCAGCCCGACCAGTTGGTGCAGAGCGCCGAGAACGTGAAGGTGAAGACCAGGACCGGTCGGGCGCCGGTCCTGCCGGCCACCGTGATCGCGAAGTACGCGGACGGCGTCGAGCGGCCGGTCGCGGTCACCTGGGACGACGTCCCGGCCTCGGCCTACGCGCAGGCCGGCACCTTCACCGTGACCGGCCACCTGCCGGACGGCGCGGCGATCCCCGTGCAGGCCGAGGTCACCGTGTCCCAGGAGGGCGGCGACATCCCGGCCGGCCTGCTCCTGCACTACGCCTTCGACGAGACGGGCGGGAACATCGCGGTCGACTCCAGCGGCCACGGCTACCACGGCACGTATGTCGGCACGCCCGGCTTCGGCACCGGCGTGGACGGCGGCTCGTTCAAGATGTCCGGCGACTCCGGTTCGCCGTATGTGAAGATCCCGAACGGTGTGCTGAAGAACGCCGACAGCGTGACCGTGTCGATGTACGCCAAGTGGAAGGGCGGCAGCGGTTTCCAGTGGCTGTTCGGGCTCGGTCCTGACAGCGACAAGTACCTGTTCGCCACTCCCTCCAACGGCGGCAACAGCCTCTACTCGGCCATCACGAAAGCGAGTTGGTCGGCGGAGTCGAAGGTGACGGCAGGCTCGCAGCTGACGCCCGGCCAGTGGCGGCACGTCACCGTCACCCTGGACGGCGCGACGGGCACGATGGTCCTCTACGTCGACGGCGTCGAGGCGGCCCGTACGACGACCACCATCAAGCCGTCGGACCTGTACGACGCGAACAAGGACTACAGCGGCTACATCGGCCGGTCCCTGTACTCGGCCGACCCGTACTTCGGCGGCGAGGTCGACGACTTCCGCATCTACGACCGGGCCCTGTCGGCCTCGGAGGTCATGGAACTCAGCGGCAACACCGCGGGCATCGCCAAGGCGACGCACCCCGCACTGAAGGTGGACGCCATCGTCGACGACGCCGACAGCAAGGTCACGCTGCCCATGAAGGAGGGCACCGATCTCACCGCGCTGGCCCCGGAGTTCACCCTCGCCCACGGCGCAGCGATCAGCCCCGCCTCCGGCAGCGTGCAGGACTTCACCAAGCCGGTGGCGTACGAGGTGACGGGATCCGACGGCAAGAAGCGCACCTGGACGGTCTCGGCGCTCGTCATGAAGAGCCCGGTCCTGCCGGGTCTGAACGCCGACCCGAACATCGTGCGGTTCGGTGACACCTTCTACATCTACCCGACGACCGACGGCTTCGACGGCTGGAGCGGTACGCAGTTCAAGGCGTACTCCTCCACCGACCTGGTCCACTGGAAGGACCACGGCGTCATCCTCGACCTGGGTCCCGACGTCAGCTGGGCGGACAGCAGGGCCTGGGCGCCGACGATCGCCGAGAAGGACGGGAAGTACTACTTCTACTTCTGCGCCGACGCCAACATCGGGGTCGCGGTGTCCGATTCGCCGACCGGTCCCTTCAAGGACGCGCTGGGTCACCCGCTCCTGAAGGCGGGCCAGTTCAGCGGCCAGATGATCGACCCGGCGGTCTTCACCGACGACGACGGACAGTCCTACCTCTACTGGGGCAACGGACATGCCTACGTGGCTCCGCTGAACGACGACATGACCTCCCTCGACACCTCGAAGATGAAGGACATCACGCCCAGCGGCTACAACGAGGGCTCCTTCGTCATCAAGCGCAAGGGCACCTACTACTTCATGTGGTCGGAGAACGACACCCGCGACGAGAACTACCGCGTCGCCTACGCCACCGGGCCCTCCCCCACCGGCCCCTGGACCAAGCAGGGCGTGATCCTTTCCAAGGATCTCTCCCTGGGCATCAAGGGCACCGGCCACCACAGCGTCGTGCACGTCCCGAACACCGACGACTGGTACATCGCCTACCACCGCTTCGCCCTCCCCGGCGGCGACGGCACGCACCGCGAAACCACCATCGACAAAATGGAGTTCGACGCCGACGGTCTGATCAAGAAGGTCGTACCGACCCTGACCAGCATCGATCCGGTGACCGTCGTCCACGCGGGTCCGGACGTCACCGGCACCGAGGGCGACGCGATCCCGCTCGCCGGCACCGTCTCCGGGGCGGGCACACCCCGCTGGACTCCCGACGACGGCGCACCCTGCACGGTCGCGGACCCCGTCTCGGCCCGGACCACCCTCACCTGCACCGACAACGGCACCTACAAGATCACCCTGACCGGCGGCCGCAGCACCGACACCACCACGGTCACGGTCTCCAACGCCGCCCCGTCGATCACTTCGGCGACGGGCCCCGGCTCGCCGACTGCCGTAGGGAAACGGGTGGTTGTCAGCGCCGCCTTCACCGACCCGGGCACCTCGGACAGTCACACCTGCACGCTCGACTGGAAGGACGGCACCCGTCCGACGGCCGGCAGCATCACCGGCTCCGGAGACGGCTGCCGCGCCGAGCACACCTACGTCACGGCGGGCATCCACCGTCCGGTGATCACCGTCCGGGACGACGACGGCGGCAAGGACAGCAGGACGCTTGCCGAGCTGATCGTGTACGACCGTGACGCCGGCCCGGCGTCCGGTGCCGGCACGATCACCTCCCCTGCGGGCGCCTACCCGGCCGGGCCGGGGCTGACCGGCAAGGCGGCCTTCGCCTTCGACGCCCGGTACCGGAAGGGGGCCGCCAAGCCCACCGGACAGGCCACGTTCGTCTTCGGTGCCGCCCGGCTCACGTTCCGCTCCACCGGCTCCGACTGGCTCGTGGTCTCCGGCTCCCATGCCATCGAGCAGGGGTCGGGCACTGTCGACGGCAGGAACGGCTACGCGTTCCGTATCACCGCGACCGACGGCCCCGACACCTTGCGTATCAGGATCTGGAAGAAGTCCAACGGCGACGTGGTCTACGACAACCGGACGGGCGCCAAGGTCAAGGGCTCCGTCACCGTCGGAGACCACCGGCACTAGGGCGTCCTGGGGCGTGTTGTGAAAGTGCTGGTCACAGCTCCTCGTTGGGAACTGTGACCAGCATGGTTGTGGGCCGGCACGTGGCCGGTCAGTGCACCAGCAGGTCGATCACGCCCGTCAGGTCCTCCTCGCCGCTGCCCTCGGCCGGGCGGCGGCGCATCAGCTCGAAGTAGGGGCTGTCGAGTACTCACTGACCGAGGACGGCAAACGCCTCAACGACGCACTCCGGCCGCCGGCCGCCTGGGGTGGCGAGCGGCCGACCGGCCGAGGGCTGGAGGAGACGGCGGGCCAGAGTGTTGCGCGACGCGCCGGATGAGAGCGACGGCGACACGGCCGTTGATGACAGCGGACGTGAAGTGACCCCTGCGACCGGCGCAGGGGTTCCCGGTGTTCACGGTGTCGGCTTCTCGAGGTGTTCGATCCCGGTCGGCGGCGCCGGCTCTCCTGGTGCCCCGGGGCTCGTTCCCGCGCCGGATCCGCTAGCCGCGCGAGAGGTCGCCGTCGTGCGGTCCCGGCCGGCTGTGTGCGGTGTCGTCGTCGCGGCTCACCTCGTGGTGACGGCCGTCGGGGCGGGGAAGCGGCTTGAGGTCGACCTGGATGCGGTGCGTGGAGTCATGGCTCACCGAGCCGCCCAGGCGTGCCTCGACCACACCCAGCCGCAGGCCGGCGCCGCCTTCGCCGGCCCGGTGGAACTGCACCGAGAACTCCAGGCTGACCTGCTCCACGCTGAACCGCCAGTCGCTCTCCGCGCCCTCGGCCTGGGCCCGCGCGAGCTCGGCTCGAACCGTGCCGATGGCCTCCGCGAGACCGATCGGTTCCGAATCCCCCATGTCAACACACCCCCGAATTCCGCTGATTGGCCGATCCAGACTGGTCACAAGTCTAGGGAGGCACCATGCTCCGCGCGTAGTGTGAGACAGCATGGGGGATTTACGTGCGGACTGGAGACTGAGGTTACGGCGCGAGGGCGCGCACGGCCCCATCTGCGGCGCCGGCGTGCTCGTCGACCAGAACACCGCGCTGACCTGCGCACACGTGGTACGCACCCCGGACGCCGTGATGTGGCTTGAGTTCGCCGAGAACAGTGACATCGAACCCGTGACGGCACGGGTCCTGCCCGGCGGCTGGCTGCGCGCGAGCGAGGACGTCGCCGTGCTGGGCCTGGACAGCCCACGGCCGCAGGCACGGCCCGCCCCGCTGGAACCCGCGCTGTGGGGCGGCATGGAGGTGTACGCGACGGGCTACGCGCGGGGCTTTGACGACGGGATGAGCCTGTGGGGCCGCATCGGCGGGGCCAGCGGCGAGCGGGTGCAGCTCGACGCCGTCACCAAGGCGGAGGTGGTGCGCAAGGGCTTCAGCGGCGCCGCCGTGTGCACCCGCCCGCAGGAAGGTCGTCCGGCCCGTGTGGTGGGCCTGGTCGTCAGCTGGCGCGGTGACATGGAGGAGGTACGGCCCGAGGACAACCGGCTCGCCTTCTCGTATCTGGTCCCCGTCGCCCGTATCGCCGAACTCTCGCCGGTGATCAAGGAGTTGAGCGGCCCCCACGCATGGGACCGGCCCTTCGAGGAGCGGTTGACCCGTTGGTTCGAGGACCCGGACGAGGATCCGGTGAAGATCACCGTGGTCCCTCCGGGCGTCGGCAAGGACCGCTCGCTGCGCCATCTGGAGCACCGTGCGCAAGTCGTGCATCGCGGCGGTTCCAGCAGACCGGACCTCGCCGACCACGCCCTGGACCAGATCACCTTCCCGACCGGCGAGTACCTGGCGTACTGGGACTGGCTGCGCGGTACCGGGCCCCGGCCCGCGCAGGCGGCCGACCGTGCGCCCGTCCGCCCGGTCACGGTCCTCGTCGACGGCCTCGACCGGGAACCCGAGCCGGATGCGCTGATCGAACTCCTGGGCCGGCTGCGGGTGTTGGGCTTCAGGCTGCTGCTGGTCTTCCGGCACGAGGGCGGCACCGGCTGGAACGCGGCCCGCGACAAACTCCTGCGGCCCGCACTGTCGAGCCACGCGGACGCGCTCCTCGACCGCCTGCAGCGGGCGGAGTTCAGCCGCGCGGTCCGGCTCGGCGTCGTCGACAGCGCCTCCCTCCACACCCTGACCGAGACGGCCGACCGGCGCCGGCAACAGCGCCGCCTGATCGACGCTCTGGCGGACTCGCAACAACAGCTGACCCGGCTGCGAGAGCTGATCAGGACCGTGCGAGCCGACTTACGCCACCCAGGAGGCCGGGTATGACGGGCAGGCCGGGTATGACCGGCTCCGCGCGGCCGGGGCAGCAGAGGGGGACGGCGAGAGGATGACGGCCTGTCCGCACCGGCGCTTCACCGGGGCCCCCTGCGGCGGCACCGTGCTGCCCACCGGCCACTGCGCCGAGTGCGGACGCGCGGAGAGCGGTCCCGGGCTGCCCGTACTGCCCGCGGACCCACGGGACTTCGGCCCCCACGACCTCCTCGCCCTGCCCGAGCGCGCGCCACGCCCCGCGCAGGAACGCCTCATCCGGCCCGAGGCACCGCTGCGCATCCGCATGGGCTGCTCGGCCGCCGAATGCGGCATCACGTTCGCCCCGCCCTACACCGAGGGACAGGTGCCGACGGAGGGGTTCTGCCCGGCCTGCGGCGCGCGCTACTCGTACAAACCGGAGCTCACCGAGGGCGGGCTGCTGCGCGACCAGTACCGGATCATGGGGCCCATCGCGCACGGCGGCCAGGGCTGGGTCTACCTCGCCGAGGACACCCATCTCGGTGACGTCGTCGCCGTCAAGGGACTGCTCAACCGCTACGAACACGACGGCGCCAGGCTCGCCGACGTCGAACGCCGCAACCTCGTCGCCATCCGCCACCCGCGCATCGTCCAGATCCGCGACTTCGTCGCGCGCAGCGACCGGGCCGGTCAGGTCACCGGTGGCTACATCGTCATGGACGACGTCGGCGACGGCACCCTGGAGAAGGTCGTCGAGGAGACCCGGCGGGGTGAGTCGGTGCTCGACATCGAGCACGTCGCCGCGTACGGCTGCCAGATCCTGGAGGCTTTCGTCCATCTGCACGCCGGCGGCGAACGCGTCTTCGTCTACGGGGACATGAAGCCCTCGAACGTCGTGCACCACGGGGACGGCGTCAAGGTCATCGACCTGGGCGGCATGCGCGAGCAGGACGAGAGCCTGCCCCAGCCCCCCGCCCATGTCACTCCCGAGTACATGGCACCCGAGACGGGGTCCGCGGCCGTACCCACCGTTGCCCACGACCTGCACACCGTCGGTGTCACCCTGCGGGAACTCGCCCGCTGGGCCGTCGACGAGGTACCCGGCCTCGGCACCGCCTCCTTCTGGTGGGTCGTCGAGCGCGCCACCCGCGGCGATCCGGGGCTGCGCTTCGCCGACGCCCGGGAGATGGCCGGCCAACTGCGCGGCGCACTGCGGGAGATCCGCGCCCTGCGCGGAAAGAGCGACCCGCCCGAGCCCTCCGACTACTTCCGGCCGTCCCCGCAGCTGCTCGGCGCCCGGCTCGGCACCGTGCCGGGCATCGAGCACTGGATGGACCGCCCACGCCGCGACCGGTACTGGCCGCCCGAGGCCCCCGCCCTCGACCTCGGTGCGCCCACGCCCACGGAGATCGCCCGCTGCCTGCCGGTGCCAAGGCGCTATCCGGGCGATCCGCAGACCGCGCGGTTCGAGGTGAGCAGCGGCTACGACCCGGGCCAACTCCTCGACCAGGAGCACGAGAAGCCGCAGTCGGTGGAGATCTGCCTGCACAACGTGCGCGTTCTGCTGCGCCGCGACACGCTGGAGGACCTGGCGCTCGCCCAGGAGGAACTCGACACCGCGGACTCCATCCCGGGGCCGTCCGCGGTGCGCCGGTGGCGGCTCGAATGGCACCGCGCTCTGCTCGCGCTGCGCAGCGCCGGCCTGGAGGAGGTTCCGCGCCGGGTCGCCGAGGCCAGGAGCCACTTCGCGAAGGTCCACCTCGAACTCCCCGGCGAGTACGCGCCCAAACTGGCCCTCGCCTACTGCGGGGAGCGACTCGGCGACGACTCGGCGGGGCCCACCGCGAAGGAACTGTACGAGGCGGTGTTCGCCCGCAACCCCGCGCACGGCGGCGCCGCGCTCGGCCTGGCCCGGCTCGCGCTGCGTGCGGGGGACCGCCGCGGGGCCCTCGACGTACTGGGCCGGGTCCGCCCCGGCACGCTGGACCACACCGTCGCCCGGATCGCCTCCTTACGCATCCGCGCGGCCCGGCTGCCCGGGGACGGCGATCCGCTGCCGTCTCCCACCGAGGTCGACGCGGCCCTGGCCGAACTGCGCGGACTCGTGGGGCGGCGACCGGGCGCGGGCGAGCCGAGCCTGTCCGAGGACGAGGCGCTGCGCCTGAGCACCGAAATGCACGAATGGAAACTGGACGCGCTGCATGCCCGCAGCGACCGGCCCGGTTCGCCGGGAACGGGAGCAGGAGCCGGACGGCTCGACGCCCGCCGCCTCAGACGCCTGAGCCCGCAGGAGCGCGAGTTGCGCAGACAGGTGGAGTCGCACTATCGCCAACTGGCTTCACGCCACCGGGAGTCGGTCACCGTCCACGACCACCTCGTGGACCTCCTGCACGCGGTACGCCCCCAGACCAGGTTCTGACCGCACGGAATCCACGGACCGGACGGCACCCCACGCGGTCCGGACGGCGACGAAGGGGAAGGAGCGGTGAGGTACGAATGAGCAGCCACACCCGGCCGCAGCAGCCGGGCATCCAGCTGCACGTCGATCTCGACGGCGATCTGCGCCCGCACCGCAGCGTGAAGATCGAAGCTCATCTGCGGGTCGACGTGTCCGCCGACGCCGCCCCCACCGACCTGCCCGCGGTCGAACTCGCCGTGATCATCGCGGTGGACGTCGCCCAGCCCCACCGGGAGGCCGTCCGACGCGCCCTGCCGGCCGCGTTGCGTGCCCTGCCCGACGGCATATCCTTCACGGTGCTCGGCAGCGGCCCCGAGCCGGTGCGGTGCTATCCGCGGGGCGACGACGAGTGGGCCGTCGCCGACCAGCACGAGAAGCGGCGGGCCGCCTTCGCCGTCGGCTCGCTCCCACTGCACGGGGACGGCCCGCGTCCTGCCGGGTACGCCGCCTGGGCGGCCAGGTCACGCGCCCTGCTCGTCGGCCGCCCGCTGTCCGTACGGCATCTGGTACTGATCACGGACGGCAGCAGCGCTCCGGGCGAGACCCGTCTCGAAGAGGAACTGGACGCCTGTGCCGGGCAGTTCACCTGTGATGTGCTGGCGGTGGGCGCGCAGTGGGCCCCGGACCCCCTGCTGACCCTCGCCGAACGGCTGCACGGCACCGCCGAGTTCGTGGACGAGGGCCTGGGCCGGACGATCACCGCGGCCATCAAGCGCCTGCGCCGGGTGCACACTCCCCAACTGCCGATCGAGGTGACCGTACGGCCGTCGGTGCGCCAGGTCTCGCTCCACGAGAAGGCACCCCGGCCGCACCGTCTCGGCGGGCTGCCCCAGCCCGGCCGGCCGCATCGCTGGAGCTTCCCGACGTACCAGTGGGAGCAGGGCAGACGCGACTACCTGCTCACCCTGGTGGCCGACGCCGACGCCGATCCGCTGGAGACCGAGCTGCAGTTCGCCATGGTCTCGGTCGGCGAGGTCCATGCGCCCGTCACCGCCCGCTGGCACCGTCCCGCGCAGCCCCCGCCGCACGCCCCGGCGGGTGCCGACAGCGTGCGCGACCTGAACGCCACGGGCCGGATGCGCAGTGCTCTGCGCCAGGGGCTCGTCGCTCTTCAGAACCACCGACGGGACACTGCCGAGGACTGTCTGGGGCAGGCGGCACGTCTGGCTGCGGAATTCGGCACGGACTGGGTACTGGCCGAGATCCGCGCGGTCGCCGACATCGAGGACGCGCCCGCCGGGCGGGTCCGGCTGCGCACCGCGGTCGACGCCGGCACGCTCGGCCCGATGATCCTGCGCGCCGGGTCCCGCCCCGGCGGACTGCTGACCGAGGCCGTCACCACGCGGCCGGGTCCGCGCTGCGGAGGCTGCGGCACCGTGGCCGGGAGCGAGGCCCGTTACTGCATCGCCTGCGGGGAGAAGCTGCTGTGAGGACCGGACCCGTCGCCTTCCGGCGCCGCAGCTCCCTCGCCGCTTTCTGGCGCAGGCGGCTGGCCCCGTGGCGGACCCGCCGGCTGCTGGAGGTGCATCTGCTCGTCCTGACGCTGTGCGCGATCGTGGGGGCGAGCGCGCTGCTCGGCTGCTACCGGCAGACCCAGCATGGTGTGGAGGCGCTCTCGTCCCGGGAGGCGCCGGCCGTGCAGGGGCTCGCCGCGGCCCGGCTCGCGGCGCTGCGTGCCGATTGGGAAGTCCGCGTCCTGGTGACCAACCACCTCGTCGACGTGGCCGGCGCGGGCAAGTCCTACCGGTCCCAACTGTCCGCCGCCGACCAGGGGTTGTCCCGGATCGCGGACCGGACGGACCAGGACCTGGGCACCGTCAACGGTCTGCTCGCCGCCTACGGCAACTCACTCAACCTCGGCATGTCCATGGGCCGCGACCAGCAGCTCATGCAGGAGCAGAAGTTCGACGAGGCGACATCGCTGCTCACCCGCAAGGATGTGGGTCTCGCGCCCCGGCTGAGTTCACTGCAGCGGATCCAGATGACGCACGCCGAAGCCACCGCCTCCCTGGGGAGGTGGCAGCGCGGCGGCTGGTGGCTCGCCGAACTCACCCTCGGGGCACTGGCATTGACTCTGCTCTCGGCGCTGTTCGTGCTGCGCGACCGCTGCGGCCGTGACTGGAACCCGTATCTGCTCGCGGCCTTCGTCATCACCGTGCTGCTCGCGGTGGTCCCGCTGATGACGACGTTCTCCACCGAGCGCGATCTCGACGACTCGATCAGGGGCCTGGGGACGATCAACGACATGTCCCAGCAGGACTGCTGCGACGACACTCTGCCCGGTACGCAGCGGCAGGTCACGGAGACGTCCGAGGAGGTCCGGCGGGAACTTTCCGACGGCGCCTGGACCGACAGGGTGTACCGGGGCACCCTGATCGGCGGTCTGCTGCTCATCGCCCTGCCCGCGTCGGGGCTCGTTCTCCGGCTCGACAGCGACTACTGGAGGCGACGGTGACGCGGCGGTTCAAGATGCTGGTCTTCCTGGTGGTGATGCTGCTGATCGCCGCCGCCGGGATGGTGGTCGTCTGGGCGCAGCACGACGACGAGGAGCCCGTCACCATCCTCGGCACATGGACCGCCGGCCAGGAAAGGGACTTCAAGGAGGTGCTGCGCAGCTTCGGCATCCCCTTCCAGTATCAGGGCACTGCGGCGCAGCGTGAGGTGCTGCTCTCCAAGGTGCAGGCGGGGGAGCCGCCGGACATCGTGATCATGCCGGGCCTCGGCGAACTCGCCGAGTACGCCGACCAGAAGCACCTCAAGCCGCTGGAACGGCTCTATCACCCTCAGGAGTACGGCTCCCCCTGGAGGCAGACGGGAGAGACCTCCCAGCACGTGTTCTGGGTCCCGGTCAAAGCGGACCTGAAGAGCATCGTCTGGTACCGCCAGGGTCACAGGCCCGCCACCTCACCTGCGCCGCTGCGGAGTTGGTGCATCGGCATGGGTGACGACGGTGCCTCCGGCTGGCCCGGCACCGACTGGATCGAGGATCTGGTGCTGCAACGGGCGGGGCCGGGCGTCTACCAGGAGTGGGCGCTCGGCAGGCCGGGGAGGTGGTGGAGCAGTGCACCGGTGCGCGACGCCTGGCAGGCGTGGGCCCGTCTGCTCCAGCAGGACAGGGGCCTGGCCAAGCAGGCTCTGCTCACCGACCACCGCGGTGACCCCGACCACCACGGCCTGCTCTTCGACGGCCGGCACGGATGCACTCTGGAGCATCAGGGCTCCTTCGCCACCTCTTTCTACGGGGAGAAGTACGCGAAGCGCGCAGCCCTGGTGGACTCCGCGCCGCTGCTGCCCGGCGGCCCGGACCTGGCTCGCGGCCATGAGGTGACCGGTGACTTCGCCGCCCTGTTCAGCGACCGTCCCCAGGCCCGGGAACTGATCGAACGGCTCGCCTCCAGGGCGGGCCAGCAGAAATGGGCCGACACCGCGGCCGTCTTCTCGGCGAATCGCCAGGTGCGGCCACGGAACAACGCGGTCGAACGCGAGATCGTCGAGCGGCTCAATGGTGACGGTCCCCGCTGTCTGGACGCCTCGGACGTCATGCCGCCCGCCGTGCGGGACGCCTTCTACGAGGCGGCCCTGCTGACCATCGCAAGGGTCGCCGCCCACGAGGACCCGGGCATCGACGGGCTCCTCCAAGGTGTGCAGCTCGTCCAGAAGGCCCAGCCCTCCAGGCCTTCGGTACCGCGGACGGTGTGCAGCACGGAGTGAAGGCCTTCACCGCCGCTGTCCCAGGAGACGCCCTAGGACCCGTGCACCAGGTCGCGCTCGTACCAACTGCCCGACCTGCCGCCGAGGTCGGCCGGACCGGCCGGGCCGACCGGGACGAACCCGGCTTTGACCAGCACCCTTTGGGATGCCGCGTTGTCGTGGGAGGCGGCCGCCCGCAGTGTGCGCAGCCCGTGCCGTGTCGCGGCCAGCCGGCACAGCTCCTGGACGGCCGCGGTCGCCACGCCGCGGCCGGTGCCGTGTTCGGCGACCCGGTAGCCGAGTTCGGCGGTGCCGTCGTCGAACTCGTACAGGTTGAACCGCCCCAGAACCGAGCCGTCCTCGCTCACGAGCACGTAGAAGGCGCCGGTGCCGGCCTCCTGCCGGGCCAGCAACGCGCTGTGACGGTCGGTGAATTGCTCGAAGAACTCCTCGCCACGGTCGGAGACCGCGGCGGCGAAGTAGGCGCGGTTCGCCAGCTCGAAGGCCAGGACCGCCGGGGCGTGGTCGGCGTGCAGCCGCTGGAGGTCGGGCATTGCCCGACTGTACCCGGGCTACGCGCCGACGCCATCCGGGTTTCGGGTGAGCGAGTCCGCCGCTGCCCTCAGTGCGACTCCCGGCTCACTTCGGATCCGCTGGAGCCGACCAGGAAGTCCAGGTCGGCACCCGAGTCGGCCTGGAGGACATGGTCGACGTAGAGGCGTTCCCAGCCGCGGCGGGGGTTCGCGAAGCCGGTGACGGTGGCCTTGTTCGGGGTTCTGCGGGCGAGTTCACCGGCGGGTACGTCGAGATCGATACGGCGGGCTTCGACGTCGAGCGTGATGAGGTCCCCGGTCCGCACCAGGCCGAGCGGGCCGCCCGCCGCGGCCTCCGGTGCCACGTGCAGGACGACCGTGCCGTACGCGGTGCCGCTCATTCGGCCGTCGCAGACGCGGACCATGTCACGGACTCCCTGTTCGAGCAGCTTCTTCGGCAGAGGCATGTTCGACACCTCGGGCATGCCCGGATAGCCCTTGGGTCCGCAGCCGCGCAGGACGAGGACGGAGTCCGCGTCGACGTCGAGTCCTGGGTCGTCGATACGGGCGTGGAAGTCCTCGATGCTGTCGAAGACGAGGGCGCGGCCGCGGTGGCGCAGCAGGTGCGGGGAGGCCGCGGCGGGTTTGATCAGCGCCCCGTCCGGTGCGAGGTTGCCGCGGAGTACGGCGATGCCGCCCTCGGCGACCAGCGGTTCGGCGCGGGTGCGGATGACCTCGCTGTCCCAGATCGGCGCGTCGTCGAGATGGCTCACGAGGGGCTCGCCGGTGACGGTCAGCGCGCCGGGATCGAGCAGGTCGCGTACCTCGCGCAGGACGGCGAGGAGACCGCCGGCGCGGTGGAGGTCCTCCATGAGGAAGCGGCCGGCCGGCTGGAGGTCCACCAGGACGGGGACGCGGGAGCCGATGCGGTCGAAGTCGTCGAGGGTCAGGCCGATGCCCAGCCGGCCGGCGATGGCCAGGAGGTGGACGACCGCGTTGGTCGAACCGCCGACGGCGGCCAGCGCCACGATCGCGTTGTGGAAGGACGCCTCGGTGAGGAAGGAGCCCGGCCGCCGGTCGGCGCCCACCATGTCCACGGCCAGCCGGCCGGTGTGGTGCGCGGCCTGGAGAAGCCGGCTGTCGGGGGCGGGGGTTCCGGCCGTGCCGGGCACAACCGTGCCCAGGGCCTCGGCGACCAGGGCCATCGTCGAGGCGGTGCCCATGGTGTTGCAGTGCCCGCGGCTGCGGATCATCGCCGACTCGGACCGGGTGAACTGCTCCTGGGAGAGCGTGCCGGCCCGGACCTCCTCCGACAGCCGCCACACGTCGGTGCCGCAGCCCAGCGGCGTCCCGCGGAAGGTCCCGGTGAGCATCGGGCCGCCGGGCACGACGACCGCGGGGAGGTCCACCGAGGCGGCGGCCATGAGCAGCGAGGGGATGGTCTTGTCGCAGCCACCCAACAGGACCACACCGTCGATGGGGTTGGCCCGCAGCATCTCCTCCGTGGCCATGGCGGCCATGTTGCGCCAGAGCATGGCCGTGGGCCGCACCTGTGTCTCGCCCAGCGACACCACGGGCAGGTCCAGCGGGACCCCGCCCGCCTCGTGCACACCGTCACGCACCGAGGCCGCGACCTCGTTCAGGTGCGCGTTGCACGGGGTCAGATCCGACGCGGTGTTGGCGATGGCGATCTGCGGCCGGCCGGTGAAGGCGTCGTCCGGCACGCCCCGCCGCATCCACGCCCGATGGATGTAGGCGTTGCGGTCCTGGCCCTCGTACCACTGCGCGCTGCGGAGCCGAACCATGGAGTTCCTTCCGGTAATCGGTACAGCGGTCTACAGTTCGGAACGCCATGGAGCATACGCAGACGTACGACGGATCGACAGTCCCCGGCGAGGCCGGCGGCCCGGGCGCCGACGGCGGCCGGCTCGTGGGCTCGGACCGGGTGCTCGCGGTCCTCAAAGAGCTCGCGCGATATGCGGACGGGGTGGGGCTGGAGGAGCTGACCCGCGTGATCGGCAGTCCGAAGCCGACCGTGCACCGGGCGCTGGGCGCCCTGCGCCGGGCCGGCCTGGCCATGCAGGACACCCGCGGCCGCTATGTCCTGGGTGACGAGTTCCTGCGCATGGCCTTCGCCCATCACGAGGTCCGGCCCGATCACGTGCGCGTCCGCCCGGTGCTGGAGGCGCTGGCGCACTGGTTCGGCGAGACCGCGCACTACGCGGTTCTCGACGGCCGCGAGGTCGTCTACCGCGCCAAGGTCGATCCGCCCGCCGGTGCCGTCCGTCTGACCTCGGCGATCGGCGGGCGCAACCCCGCCCACGCCACCGCGGTCGGAAAGCTGCTGCTCGCACGGCAGTTGGGCTCGCCGGGCGAGGTCGCGGCGTGGATCGGCGAGCGCCCTCTGGAGCGTCGCACGCCACGGACCCTGTGCACGGCCGCCGACCTGCACCGCGAGCTCGGGGCCACCCGCGAGCGGGGCTACGGCCTCGACGCCCAGGAGAACGAGACGGGGGTCAACTGCCTTGCCCTGCCGGTGTACTTGACCTCGCCGACGACGCCCTCGGGGGCCGTGAGTGTCAGCGCGCTGACCTACCGGACGCCCCTGGCGACCCTGGCCGACGGGCTCGCCGAGATCCGCGGCCTCCTCGGCCCGCTCGGCGAGCCGCACCGCTGAAGACCCGTCCGCCCTCATCGATCCCGACCCTGGAGACCGACCTCGTGTACCTCATGCGTATAGGCGCGCCCGGCGCCGAGAAGCCCGTTGCCCGTATCGACGAGGAGACCTACGTCGACCTCTCCGACGTCGTCACGGACTTCGACGAGGCGTTCTTCGGGTCGGGAGGCGTCGACCGCGTCCGCCCCGTCGTGGCCGAGCGGGTGGCGGCGGGACAGGTGTCCCGCTTCGCCGAGGAGCGCGTCGGCGCCCCGATCGCCCGCCCGCACCAGATCCTGTGCATCGGCCTCAACTACCGTGACCACGCGGCCGAGAGCGGCATGGCCGTGCCCGACGAGCCGATCCTGTTCACCAAGTCACCCAACACCCTGGTCGGCCCGTACGACGACGTGCGCATTCCGCGCGGCTCCACGAAGACCGACTGGGAGGTGGAGCTCGGCATCGTGATCGGCAGGCGTACCTGCTACCTGGACTCGGTGGAGGAGGCCCGCGACGCCATCGCCGGGTACGTCGTCGTCAACGACGTCAGCGAGCGCGCCTTCCAGCTGGAGCGCGGCGGCCAGTGGTCGAAGGGCAAGTCCGCCGAGACCTTCAACCCCGCAGGTCCCTGGCTCGCCACCGCCGACGAGATCGACGACGTCCTCGCACTGGACATGTGGCTGGACGTCAACGGGGTCCGCCGGCAGACCGGCAGCACCAGGACGATGGTCTTCGACCCGTACGTCATCGTGCACTACCTCAGCCAGTTCCTCGTTCTGGAGCCCGGCGACCTGATCAACACGGGCACCCCGCCCGGCGTCGGCATGGGCCTCACCCCTCCCGTGTATCTCCAGCCGGGCGACGTGATGGAGCTGGGCATCAGGCACCTCGGCACCCAGCGCCAGCGCGTGCTCGGACCCCGGTGAGTCCTCGCACGATGCGTGCCTTCGTGCTGACCGCCCCCGGTGCGTACGCGGTCCAGGACGTGCCGGCGCCGACGGCCGGCCCCGGCGAAGCCGTCGTGGACGTCGAGCGGGTCGGCGTCTGCGGAACCGACGTCGAGTTCTTCACCGGCGCGATGGCGTATCTTCACCACGGTCACGCCGCCTACCCGATGCGCCTGGGCCACGAGTGGGCCGGACGCGTGACGGCGGTCGGTGCCGGTGCCGACCCCGCGTGGACCGGCCGCCGGGTCATGGGTGACACGATGCTCGGCTGCGGCGACTGCCGCCGGTGCCGGCGCGGCCGTCAGCATGTCTGCGACAAACGGCAGGAGGTCGGCGTACGGGGAGACCGGCCCGGCGCGCTGGCCGAGCAACTGGCCGTCCCGGTGTCCTCGTTGCACGTCCTGCCCGATGCGGTGGACGCCTCACTCGGCGCCCTGGTGGAGCCGGGCGGCAACGCCCTGCGGGCCGCACGCGCCACGGCGGCAGGGGCCGGCGACCGGGTGCTGGTACTGGGGCCGGGGACGATCGGGCTGCTGGTCGCGATGTTCCTGCGGGCCGCCGGCGCCGAGGTTCACCTGATGGGCCGCACCGGCGACTCCCCGGCCTTCGTCCACGGTCTCGGCTTCGCCCGGGTGTGGCCGGAGGGCTCGGTTCCCGATCTGCCCTTCGACGCGGTCGTCGACGCCTCGAACGCCGCCCATCTGCCGGACCTCGCCCTGGAGTTGGTCGAACCGGCCGGCCGGATCGTGTACATCGGACTGGCCGGCGATCCCAGCCGGATCGACACCCGCACACTCGCCCTCAAGGACGTGACCGCGGTGGGCGTCCTGTCCGCCTCCCCCGGACTCGATGCCACCATCCGGGCCTACGCGGACGGTCTCGTCGATCCGCGACCGCTTGTCGCCGCCACCGTGAGTCTCGACGCGGTCGGCGCCGTGCTCGCCGGCGAACGTCCGCCCGGTGCCGGGCCGGGCCCCAAGTTCCATGTGGACCCGCGACTCGGCCGAGCAGGGACGGCCCCGTGAATGCCACACGGAATCAGCGACGACGACCGAGCCCGACACCGGTGAGCGGTGAGCCGACGGGCCAGGAGCGGCAGTCCGAAGCCGGACCCGGCAGGCACGCGAGCCGCCGTACCCTCACCCGCGGGATCGGCCAGAGGCGCGGTCGCTACGGCGTGAGGCCGGCCTTCTCACAGGCGTGCCGGTACTCCCGGGTGCAGATCTCGTCGACCGTGTACTCGCCGCCGTCGACGAGGATCCGCTTGACGTCGCGGACCGTCACGGCGCTCGGGGTGAGCAGGACGGACGGAATGTTCCGGGTGGTGGGACTGTCGGTCGTCGCGTCGGCCACCTTCCGGAGATCGTCGCCGCGTCCCACCGTGACGGCCATGGCCGCGGCCGCGGCGGCCTCCGTCCCGAACGGCTTGTACACCGTCATGTACTGCTCCCCCGCGACGATGCGCCGTACGGCGTCGAGGTCGGCGTCCTGACCGGTGACCGGGGGAAGCGGCCTGACGCCCGCGCGCTTGAGAGCCGAGATGGCTCCCGCGGCTATCTCGTCGTTGGCCGCCAGGACCCCGCCGATCCGGCCGGGGCCCAGGGCCTCGATGGCGGCGGACATGTTCGCGTGGGCGTTGTCCGTGCTCCAGCCCTGGGTGTCGTACGACCTGCCGATCTTCACCTTGCCCGCGATGACCGACAGCGCTCCGCTCCTGTACCAGGCGGCGTTGGGGCTGGTCGGATCGCCGTTCAGCATGACGACCTGCTCGCCGGCCGCCTTCTCCCCCATGGCCTTCAGGAGTGCGCGCCCCTGGAGCCTGCCGACCTGCCCACCGTCGAAGCTGACGTAGCCGGAGACCGGGCCCTGCGCGAGCCGGTCGTACGCGACGACCGGTACGCCCGCCCGGTGGGCCTCCTGCGTCGAGGAACGCAGGGCCTTGGTGTCGGCGGCGTCGAGGATGATGACCTTGACCCCCTTGGTGATCATGGAGGTCACCTGTTGCCGCTGTCTGTCGGCATCGTCCTCGGCGTTGGCGTACTCCATCGTGCAGCGCGGGCACAGCTCCTTGATCCGTTTCTGGATCAGCGGCTTGTCGGAGTGCTCCCAGCGGGGGACCGTTCGGCTCGGGAGGAGCAGGCCGACGGCGAAGCCGTCCTTGCCCGCGTTGCCGTCCTTGCCGCAGGAGACCTGGGACATCGTCATGAGGGCCGCGACGAGGGCCGCGACGGCCTGCCACCCACGGGTCCTCACGGCAGGCTCCCCCGGGCCGGCCGGGGCTCGGGTTCGGCGGGCGCCGGCTCTCGCGGCGGCAAGGCGATCTCGCTCCACACCTGCTTGCCGCCGGCCACCGGCATCGAGCCGAAGTTCTCCGACATCGCCTCGACCAGCAGCAGCCCGCGGCCACCGGTCGACTCCCAGTCCACGATCACCGGCTTGGCGGGCGCGCGCGGGGAGGAGTCGCTGACGCAGACGCGCACCCGGTCCCCGCGCAGCATGAGATCGAGGCGGACGGCGCCCTGCGTGTGCACCAGGGCGTTGGTGACCAGTTCGGACACGACCAGCAGCACCGCGTCGGCGACGTCCTCGGCCTTCCAGTGACGCAGCGTGCGCGCGGTGAAGCGGCGGGCGTGCATGACGGCGTCGGGCAGCCTCCACACCACCCAGCCGGCCCGGATCGGCCGGGTCCGCATCCCGTCGTAGCGCATCAGCAACAGCGCCACGTCGTCCTCGCGGCGGCCGACGTCACCGAGCAACCGGTCGGCCATGCGTCCCAGATCCGCCGGATCGGCGGCGGTGAGCGCCGTGCGGGTCTGCTGCATGCCCTCGTCGATGGGCAGGCCGGCGGCTTCCACCAGACCGTCGGTGAGCAGGGCGAGCACCGTGCCGGGGGTCAGCTCGACCGCGGTCATGGGGAACTCGGCCTCCTCCAGAATGCCCAGGGGAAGCCCGCCCTCGACGTCGATCTCCTCCGTACTGCCGTCGGGGTGGCGCACCAGGGGTGCGAGGTGCCCGGCCCTGACGAACAGGGTGTTGCCCTGCTCCAGGTCCAGTTCGGCATAGCAGCAGGTGGCGAAGAGATCGGTCTCCATGCCGACGAGGAGGCGGTTGGCGTGCGCGACGACCACGTCGGGCGGGTGGCCCTCCACCGCGTACGCCCTGACCGCCGTACGCATCTGGCCCATGATGGTCGCCGCCCCCGCGCTGTGCCCCTGCACATCGCCGATGACCAGCGCCACCCGGTCCTCGGACAGGGCGATGACGTCGTACCAGTCGCCACCCACCTGAAGGCCTCGCCGGGCGGGCAGATAGCGGGCCACGGCCGTCCCGCCGGGCAGCTGTGGCAGGCGCCGGGGCAGCAGACTGCGCTGCAGCATCGTCGCGAGTTCCTGCTCGGCGTCGTGCTCGTGCGCGCCCTTGAGGGCCTGTCCCACGAGTGCCGCGGTGGCGGTCAGCAGGGACCGCTCGTCGGGCACGAACTCGTGCGGCCGGTCCCAGCCGATCAGGCACAGGCCGGCGACGCGTCCCCTGGCGGGCAGCGGCAGGACGGCCAGGCCTCCGCCGCCGATGCCCGCGAGTCCGGCTTCGAAGTCCGTGCCGGCGGGCCACAGGTCCGGACGCCCGTCCCGCAGGGCCAGTTGAAGGGTGGGCAGGGCGCTGATCGGTGCTTCGGGCCATTCCGTACGCCACTGGGCACGCCAGGTCTCCGGCCAGGCGTCGGGCTGCGGCGGGTCGAGCACGGTGACCATGAGCCGGTCGCCCTGCAGCTCGGCGAGCGCCACCCGGTCGGCGCCCAGCGGCTCCCGCAGCGCGGTGACCACGACACGGCTGACGTCACGGACCGTCGTGGCGTCGTCGAGGGCGGCGGTCAGCCACTGGATGCGGGAGACGTCGTCGGCGCTCCGGCGCAGGACGGACGTCGGTGTCACCACCCCCAGCACCTGCTCGGGGCGGTCGTCGCTGCTCACCACGACGCGGCAGCTCAGACTCAGCCAGCGCATCTCACCCGTGGGGCCGCGGACCCGGAACTCCAGCTCCCGTCGGCCGAACGCCTGGGGCGCCGGTTCCAGGACCGACACCAGTGCGTGCATGTCCTCGGGAAGGGCGTGCGCGAGCAGGGTGTCCGCCTTGCCGTCGAAGTCGGCCGGTGTGATGCCGACGAGGCTCAGGAGGGTTTCGTCCGCCTCGATCAGGCCGGTGTCCGGCACCAGGACGAAGGTGCCGACGCGCAGACTCCGCAGGGCGGGCCCCAGCACCGCCGACGGCCCGGGAGCGTCGGCGGCGGCCACCAGCATGCGGGTGACCGCATCGGCGTACCGCTTCAGGAAGCGTCGTTGCTCGGGCTCGAAGCCGTCGGCTGACGTCCCCACGACGACCAGGCAGCCCTGCCGCCTGCCCTCCGTCCCGAGCGGCAGGAAGCCGAGCGGCACCTCCGCACCCGGTACCGGCCCGCCCTCGGAGGAGGCCTGCTCGGCGGGATCTCGCCACAGGGGCCGGTCGGTGCGGACGGAGCACGCCGCGGGCGACCCCCCGGACAGCGCCAGACGCTCGGGCAGCCGGTGGTCGGAAGGGGCCCAGCAGGCCGTCTCCGCAAGGCGAAGCTCCTGCCGGCCGGCGTCCGGCACATAGACGGCCGCCATCGCCGCTCCGGCGAAGGCCAGAGCCCGCTCGCCCGCGGCCGCCTCCGGCACCGGCGGCAGCGCGTCGGTGTCTGCGGCATCGGCCCCGGATGCCCGCAGCTGAGAGACTCCGGCCCGGGCACGGCCGTCGTGCGGCATGTCGGCAGCCACCTCCCGTCCGTGCCGCTGATGCGGCTGAGATCGGGCAACCCACACCAGAATCGCATATGTGGGCGAACCACACCGGGCGTCCGGTGGACACAGCCGTATCAGCGGCCGCCGCCGCGTTCGCAGATCGACGTGGCCGGTGCCAGACTGACGACGGGTCGTCCTGCCATCACCGCGCGGCACATTTCAGGTGGATCTCCGTTCCGGAGGGAGGTCTCCGACATGAAGGCCTACGTACGGGGCGCGGCCGTCGCCATGACCGCGGTCTCGACGGCCGTTGCTCTGTCGGCCTGCGGGTCGAGCCCCGGGAACGACCCCGCCGGGGCGGGCACACCGAAGATCGCCCTGCTGCTCCCGGACGCCACCACGGCCCGGTGGGAGTCGGAGGACAGGCCCCGGCTGGAGAAGAGGATCATGCAGCTGTGTGCCGACTGCACGATCGAGAACGCCAACGCGAAGGGCGACGTGGCGATCCAGAAGGAACAGGTGGACTCGATGATCACCCAGGGTGTCGACGCCATCGTGCTCGTGGCGGTGGACGCCAGATCCCTCGGCCCGTCGGTCACCAAGGCGGCCGAGGCGGGTATCCCGGTGATTGCCTACGACCGGCTCTCCCAGGGCCCGATCTCGGGTTACGTCTCCTTCGACGGCGAGGAGGTCGGCCGGCTGCAGGGCAGGGCGCTGCTGAAGGCCATGGACGGCGGCGGGCCGAGTTCACAGATCGTCATGATGAACGGGGATCCCAGCGATCCCAACGCGGTGTCGTTCAAGAGGGGCGCGCTGTCCGTACTGTCGGGGCGGGTGAGGATCGGCAAGGCGTACGACACGCTTCAGTGGAGGCCGGAGAACGCGAACGCGAACATGTCCGGGGCCGTCGCCGCCCTCGGCGCCGAGGGTATCCAGGGGGTCTACGCCGCCAACGACGGCCTCGCCGCGGGCAGTATCTCCGCCCTCAAGTCGAACAAGGTCGACCCGCTGCCCCCGGTCACCGGGCAGGACGCCGAGCTCGGAGCCGTGCGGCGCATCGTCGCCGGCGACCAGTACATGACCGTCTACAAGCCCTTCGGCCCCGAGGCCTCTTCGGGCGGCGCCATGGCCGTGGCCGCGGCCCGCCGCACGCGTCTCGACGAGGTCGGCAAGGACAAGGTGAGGACCAGTGGCGGGAAGCCGGTGCCGGCGGTCCTGCTCACCCCCGTGTCCGTGACCGCCGCCAACATCAAGGACACCTTGGTCAAGGACGGCTTCTACACCGTCGAGCAGATCTGCGTCCCCCCGCTCAAGGCGGCCTGCAGCAAGGCCGGTCTGACCTGAAGGTCCCGTTCCGCCCGAGTCCCGGCCTGGGAAGGAGATGGTTTCCGTGCCGGCTCCCCCCTTGCTGGCGCTGCGCGGCGTGTGCAGACGCTTCGGCGCCGTCGAGGTCCTCAAGGACGTCGAGCTGGAAATCCACGCCGGTCAGGTCGTCGCGCTGCTCGGCGACAACGGAGCCGGCAAGTCCACCCTCGTCAAGGTGATCTCCGGCGTCGCCCCCGCGGACCGGGGCGTCATCGAGTGGGAGGGCCGGTCGGTGCACATCAGGCGCCCGCACGACGCACGGGACCTCGGCATCGCCACCGTCCACCAGGATCTCGCGCTGTGCGGGAACCTCGACGTCGTCGGCAATCTCTTCCTCGGCCGGGAGATCCGCAGGTTCGGGTTCCTGGACGAGATGGAGATGGAGAGCCGCACCATGGTTCTGCTGAAACGGCTGACCAAGAGCATCCCGGACCTGCGGGCCCCCCTGGTCACCCTGTCCAGCGGCCAGCGGCAGACGGTGGCCATCGCACGTTCGCTCCTCGGCGACCCCCGGGTCCTCCTCCTGGACGAACCGACCGCGGCGCTGGGCTTCGAGCAGACGACCGAGGTCCTGGATCTCGTCGACACGCTGCGTGACCGCGGTATGGGAGTACTGCTGATCAGCCACAACATGGGGGACGTCAAGGCGCTCGCGGACCGGGCCGTCGTGCTCCGGCTCGGTCGCAACAACGGCTTCTTCAACGTGAACACCGCGTCCCAGGAACAGATCATCTCCTCCATCACCGGCGCCACGGAGAACGTGCCGCGCCGGCCGGCATCCCAGGAGGCGGGATGGTGACAGGGATGCGCCGCACGGCGGACAACACGCGGGCGGACGGCGCCGCACCGGCCGACGGGGCCCGTCCGAGTCGTGGGCAGGCCGCCGCCCTCGTCCTGAGGAGCTGGGGTGTCTCCCTCCGGCGCAGGTTCCGCGCCGGTGAGCTGGGCTCGTTCCCCGTCGTCCTCGTGCTCGCCACGGTCTGGATCATCTTCCAGTCCCTCAACTCGAACTTTCTCTCGCCGCGGAACCTGTCCAATCTGAGCGTGGACATCGTGGGCACGGGATTGATCGCGGTCGGCATCGTCTTCGTGCTGCTGCTCGGTGACCTCGACCTGTCGGTCGGCTCGATCAGCGGCTTCGCCGCGGCCGTCTTCGCCGTTCTGAACGTGAACCACGGTGTGCCCGAATGGCTGGCTCTCATCGTCGCGGTGCTCGTGGGCACCGTGACGGGAGCCGTCCAGGGCTTCTCGTGCGCCAAGACCCGGGTGCCGGTGTTCGTCGTCACCCTCGCCGGGCTGCTCACCTGGAACGGCCTCATGCTCTACGTCCTCGGCACCAGCGGCACCATCAACCTGGACGAGGACGGGCTGGTCGCCAAGCTGACCAGCTACTACTTCACCAACGACGGCGTCGCCTACGGCCTGGCGGCGGTCTGCGCGAGCATCGTCTTCCTGATCATGTACCAGAACAGGCGGCGCCGTCTGGCCGTCGGCATGCCGCACCGCTCGCTGCGGGACATCGGGGTGCGCACGGGCGGACTCGCGGTGATCGCGTTCGCCTCGGCCTATCTGCTCAACCGCTTCCAGGGTCTGCCGCTCGCCCTGCTGATCTTCCTCGTGGTGGTGGCGAGCCTCGACATCGTCCTGCGCCACACGCGCTACGGCCGACAGGTCTACGCACTCGGCGGCGGCGTCGAAGCGGCACGCCGCGCCAGCCTCAACGTGACGGCCATCCAGACCGCGGTGCTCGCGGTGTCGGGGACGATGGCCGCGATCGGCGGCCTGTTCCTGGCCTCGCGCATCACATCGGTGAGCCAGAGTTCGGGATCGGGTGTCCTGCTGCTCAACGCCATCGCGGCGGCCGTCATCGGTGGCACCAGCCTCTTCGGAGGACGGGGCACGACCTGGTCCGCGGTGCTCGGCATGCTGGTCATCCAGTCGATTTCCTCCGGCATGTCGATCACGGACACCCCCACGGCCATCCAGTTCGTCATCACGGGCGGGGTGCTCTTCGCCGCCGTGGTGATCGACGCGCTGGCACGACGCTCGCAGGAGACACACGGCCGGGCGTGACGCGAAACGTCCGTGGGCCCCGGATCGGTCGATCCGGGGCCCACGGACGAGCAGATGTCGTCAGGCCGACAGGGGCGTCTGCAGGCTCGCACCCGCGGTCAGGCCCTGCAGCGACCCGCCGGCCACGAGGCCTCCGGCGATGTCACCGAGCGGCGTCTGGAGGGAGAGACCGCCGGAGCCGCCGACCGCGAGGCCGCCGACCGGGAGGTCGCCGAGCCCGAGGCCGCCGGAGACGTTCTCCATCTCGGCGTCGGACATCTCGGTCGTCTCGACCTGGGAGGCAAGGTTCATCACGCGCGATTCCTTTCGAGTAACCACTTGGGAATGGCAGAGTTCGCCCGATCCTCGAAAAGGAGAACCTCTCCCGCGACCTGCACCAAGCAGGATCAAAGCACGCCCGCAATCGGACGGCCAACCGCCCGCGGCTTGGCCGGTACACATGGCGAAAGGGCCCTTCACCTGCGTGTGAGCGCGGTGCCCGAATACACCGACACCTTCACACGGCCTGCCGCCCCGCTGCACGCGCAACCATTGCCACCCATTTCCGGGCGCACGCTTTTCCGGCAAATTCGCCCGCCGCCGGCAAAGTCGTGACGGCTTTTCAGGTTCCCTGCGACCTGCCCGTGAACGGTGTGCAGGTTCACCGGATGTTCGGCACCCGGCCCGCTCCTTCGGCTCACCGCACTCGCCGCGGCATCGGCTTCCACGAGGAGACGGAACCGGCACCGCTGCCCACGCACTGCCCACGCACCGACCGGTGGCGGCGAACCGTCCTCGCACCACCCAGCAGAGTTGAACGCGTTCAGTTTTTCCGTCAAGATGCCTCGTGCGGTCCATCGCGGAGCGCGGGACGAGAGGACCACGGTCATGACGAGTTCACTGCTCACGCCACGAGGCCGTCGCCACATCGGCACGACCGGCGCGGGACCAGGTGCGGGACCGGTGGCGGGACCGGTGGGGAGCACGGTGGGGAGCACGGCACCGACGCGGATCCTCGACTGGCAGCATCCGCTGGTCACCTCGCTGCTCCGGCAGACCGGCATGGCCGCCGACTCGGCGGCCGGCCCGGGGGCCGCCGCGGGGCCCTTCCACAGGATGGCGGCCCTGCGCCGGGCCCACCGACGGATCGCCTCGACCGTCCGGCCGGTGTACTCGGTGCAGGACGAGCGCCCCGTCTCCACCGTGCTTCGCCACGGCCGCGGCTCGTGCAGCCAGCGGCTGGCCGTACTGGAGTCCGTGGCGCGGGCGTCCGGGGTGGCCACGCGGGTGCGCGGCCTGCTGGTGGACGGGGCGTTCTGGTATCCGCGCTTTCCCCGGCTGCACCGGATCGTCCCGGACCAGGTGCTGTTGGCCTGGCCGGAATTCCGCCTGGCCGGACTGTCGCCCGGCGTGCACCCCACCGCCCCCTGGCTGCCGGTCTCGGAACTCTTCGGCAGCCTCGACGAGTTGAGCGAACGTCAGGGAGGTGGCTTCACCAATGCCGGCGCGGAGACGCTCTTCGACGCGTTGTCCCGGACGGCGATCGACTGGGACGGTGCGACGCTCTGCCCGGCCACCGGCCCCGCATGCGACCTCTCGGCCCATGTCCTGGCGGACCTGGGTCACTTCGACTCACGTGACGAACTCTTCGCGCAGCACGGCCAGACCCTCTGCCGGACGGCGAGAATGCTGGCCGAGCCCGTCCTGGGGCGTCGCTCGGCGGGCACCTGACAACCAGCGGTCCAGCACGCCGCTTCACCTGGGTGTGGACCCGGGCCGCCGCTGGAGTGAACGGCTCATGCCGGAAGGCAACGAGACCCTGCTCGCCCTTGATCTCAAACGCGGCAAACCGCTGTGGACCGGTTCGCGCGAGCTGCGCGTCTTCAGCGAACCCGCCCTCCACGACAGCCGGTTGTACGTCAACCTGCCGGACACCAGCATCCTCGCTCTCGACCCGCGCACGGGCAGGGAGGCCGGCCGCACCACCCCGGCCTTCGGCGCCGTGGGCCCGCTCCTTCGAGGAGCCGACTGCGAACTCGGAGCCGCCGCCGCTGGTGGGCACGGTGCTGTACGGGGTAAGCGGTCCGGGGGTCTCGGTGGCAGCGCCCCTTGCCCCGGCTGCATCCGACTCTTAGCCTGAGTTTGTGCCGCAAATAAACAAATCCCGAACGCACAATGTCGTGCCGGGCAACCACACCACCGGCCTCACCCGGCTCCGCACAGCCCTGACCGTGTTCTTCGCCCTCGACGGCTTCATCTTCGCCGGCTGGGTCGTCCGGATCCCCGCCATCAAGGAGCAGACCGGGGCCTCTGCCGGCACCCTCGGTCTCGCCCTGCTCTGCGTCTCCGCCGGTGCCGTCGTCACGATGATGCTCACCGGCCGTCTGTGCCGCCGCTACGGCAGCCACCCCGTCACCGTGATCTGCGGCGTCCTGCTCTCCCTCAGCGTCGCCCTGCCGCCGCTCACCCACTCGGCACTGACCCTCGGCGCCGCCCTGCTGGTCTTCGGCGCCGCCTACGGAGGGATAAACGTCGCGTTCAACAGCGCGGCGGTCGACCTGGTCAGAGCCCTGCAACGGCCCATCATGCCGAGTTTCCACGCCGCCTTCAGCCTGGGCGGCATGATCGGCGCCGGACTCGGCGGCCTGATCGCCGGGTCCCTGTCCCCCACGCGGCACCTGCTCGGCCTCACCGTGATCGGGCTGCTCGTCACGGCCCTGACGGGCCGGGTCCTGCTGCGCGTCCAGCCCCCGGGTCCACCCGAGACCTCGCCGACGGACCAACCCGCCCCACGCCGCCTGGACGCCCGCACCCGGGGTCTCGTCGTCACCTTCGGTCTGATCGCCCTCTGCACGGCCTACGGCGAGGGAGCCCTGGCCGACTGGAGCGCCCTGCACCTGGAACAGGACCTCCACGCCACACCGGGCGCGGCGGCGGTCGGCTACGCCAGCTTCGCGCTCGCCATGACCATCGGCCGGCTCACCGGCACACGGCTGCTCGAACGTCTGGGCCGGACCCGCACCCTGGTCTCCGGCGGCACCACGGCCGCGGTCGGCATGCTGCTCGGCGCGCTGGCTCCCTCCCTGTGGGCTGCGCTCCTCGGCTTCGTCGTCACCGGGCTCGGGCTCGCCAACCTCTTCCCCGTCGCCGTCGAACGCGCCGGGACGCTGGCCGGGCCCGACGGTGTCGCGATCGCGTCCACCCTCGGCTACGGCGGCATGCTCCTGGGGCCACCCGCCATCGGCTTCATGGCGGACTGGTTCTCCCTCCCCGCCGCCCTCACCAGCGTTGCGGCACTTGCCGCCACGGCAGCTGCCATCGGACTCGTCACCCGACGTGCGGCAGAACGCTGACTCCTCCCGGCGGTCCGTGCCGCTTTCGGGAGAGGATTGCGGTGGCGTCCTCCATCCGGCGCCGGGCACCGACCCAGGAAAGGGCCGACCTCGTGATCGTCTTTGGCACCAAGGGATATCTGTACCAGCTCGCGATACTGACGCTGGTGTGCGGCAGTTGCAGCACACCAGCAGCTCACACGCTCAGGAAGCGCGTCACGAAGTTCACCCTGTTCTTCGTGCCGCTGTTCCCCATCTCCACGAAGTACGCGACGCAGTGCACCTTCTGCGGCGCGGAGCAGAAGGTCACGCGGGAACAGGCCGAGCAGTTGCAGACGCAGGCCGCGGGCGTTCCCGGCGGCCAGTCGTACGGGCAGCCGCAGCAGCCGTACCAGCGTCCCGGAGCCTGATCGGTCACCGACCCGGCTGAAAGCAGGGCAGCGCGCCGAGCCCGTCGCTGCCCTGAGCGCTTCCGCACCAACGCCTCCGTCAGTCCGCGCTACGGCACGGCCGGCCGGCCGGAACGCCGCTGCATCTGGCGGACCCAGACCGCGCGCTCTTCCCTTGAACCGCGCTCCATCCTGCACACTTACCCCATGGAGACCGCCGAGTTCGTGGAGATCCTGGACGGGGAGGGCCGGCTCCTCTTCCTGGCCGCCGAGGCGGCGGGGACCGACGCCAAGGTGCCGACCTGCCCTCAGTGGCAGGTGCGTGATCTGGTGCGGCACACCGGGATGGTGCACCGCTGGGCGGCCGCGTTCGTGGCCGAGGGACACATCTCGTACCACCCCGACGGCGGGCTGCCCGACCTGGACGGCGACGAGCTGCTCGCCTGGTTCCGCGAAGGTCACCGACACCTCGTCGGCACCCTCTCCAGCGCCCCGCCCGACGTCCGGTGCTGGCACTTCCTGCCCGCGCCCTCCCCGCTCGCGTTCTGGGCACGCCGGCAGGCGCACGAGACCACGGTGCACCGGATCGACGCGGAGGGGGCGAGGGGCGGCACCCCGGCCGAGATCGCCCCGGCCTTCGCGGCGGACGGCGTGGACGAGCTGTTGCGCGGCTTCCACGCCCGCAGCAGGAGCAAGGTCCGCAGCGACGAGCCCCGCGTGCTGCGGGTGCGGGCGACGGATGCGGACGACGCGGTGTGGACCGTACGACTGTCTCAAAAGCCGCCGGTGGCCACGCGGGACGCGGCGGGGGACGCCGACTGCGAAGTGACGGGGCCCGCCGGGCAGTTGTATCTGGCGCTGTGGAACCGGCTGCCGTTCCCGAAGGTCACCGGGGACGCCGCCGTCGCCGCGCTGTGGCGCGAGAGGTCGGCCGTCACCTGGAGCTGAGAACGGCCCTCACGTGGAGCTGGGGTCGCCCGCCAGCATTTTCGTCAGCACCCCGCGCTGTACCGGCAGCACCTCGCGGTGCAGCGTGCGACCCCTCGCGGTGAGGGCCACGCGGACGCCCCGCCGGTCCTCCGGGCACATGGCGCGCTCGACGAGTTCGTCCTTCTCCAGCCGGGCGATCAGCCGCGACAGCGCGCTCTGGCTCAGATGGACCCGCTCGGAGATCTCCTGCACGCGATAGCCGCAGGCTTCCCCGGCCAGGACGTCCAGCACCTCGAAGTCGCTGGCGCACAGGCCGTGTTGATGCAGTTCACGGTCCAGTTCGCACTGGGTGCGCGCATGCAGCGCCAGGATGTCCCGCCACTGGTCCACGAGCTCGTGCTCGGCCTTCTTCGCCGCCATGGGCCGCACCGTAGCAGAGAAGCGAATTCATTGCATCAGAATTAAATGCCTTTGCATTCAATGCATGCACATGTAGTGTCTCGGGCATGACCTCTCCGCTCACCACTCCCACGACCGAGGGACGCTGGACCCCCCGGCTGTGGGGCACCCTGCTGGTGCTCTGCGCCGCGATGTTCCTGGACGCGCTCGACGTGTCGATGGTCGGCGTCGCGCTGCCGTCCATCGGCACCGACCTCGACCTGTCCACCTCGACCCTGCAGTGGATCGTCAGCGGCTACATCCTGGGATACGGCGGCCTGCTCCTGCTCGGCGGACGCACCGCCGACCTGCTCGGCAGGCGCCAGGTCTTCCTGATCGCCCTGGGCGTGTTCGCGCTCGCCTCACTGCTCGGCGGGCTCGTCGACTCGGGACCGCTGCTGATCGCCAGCCGCTTCATCAAGGGCCTGAGCGCGGCCTTCACCGCGCCCGCCGGCCTGTCCATCATCACCACGACCTTCGCCGAGGGCCCGCTGCGCAACCGCGCCCTGTCCATCTACACCACTTGCGCGGCCACCGGCTTCTCGATGGGCCTGGTGCTCTCCGGCCTGCTCACCGAGGCCAGTTGGCGCCTCACCATGCTGCTGCCCGCGCCCATCGCCCTGATCGCCCTGGTGGCGGGCCTGAAGCTGCTCCCGCGCAGCGAGCGCGAGAAGGACCACAACGGCTACGACATCCCCGGCGCCGTCCTCGGCACCGCGTCGATGCTGCTGCTCGTCTTCACCGTCGTACAGGCGCCCCAGGCCGGCTGGGCGTCGGCCCGCACACTGTTGTCCTTCCTGGCCGTCGCCGTCCTGCTCACCGTGTTCGTCCTGGTCGAGCGGCGCTCGCCCGGTCCGCTGATCCGGCTGGGCGTGCTGCGCTCCGGCAGCCAGATCCGCGCCCAGCTCGGCGCGATGGCCTTCTTCGGGTCCTACGTCGGCTTCCAGTTCCTGGTCACCCTGTACATGCAGTCGCTGCTGGGCTGGTCGGCGCTGCACACGGCACTGGCCTTCCTGCCTGCGGGCGCGCTGGTGGCGGTGTCCTCCACGAAGGTCGGCTCGATCGTCGACCGGTTCGGCACCCAGCGGCTGATCGCGGCCGGGTTCGCGCTGATGGTCGTCGGGTACGCGCTGTTCCTGCGCGTGAACCTCGACCCGGTCTACGCCGCCGTCATCCTGCCGTCGATGCTGCTGATCGGCGCGGCCTGCGCACTGGTCTTCCCCTCGCTCAACATCCAGGCCACGAACGGGGTCGAGGACCACGAGCAGGGCATGGTGTCCGGTCTTCTCAACACGTCGGTGCAGGTGGGCGGCGCGATCTTCCTGGCCGTCGTGACGGCCGTGGTGACCGCGGGAGCCCCCGAACACGCCACCCCGCAGGCCGTATTGGACGCCTACCGGCCCGGTCTGGTGGTGGTCACGGGCATCGCCGTCGCCGGGTTGCTGATCACTCTGACGGGCGTGCGTACCCGTCGTCCTCAGCAGTCCGTCATGGTCGCCAAGTCCACCGCGGTGGAGGCGGAGCGCGTACCCGTACGCGACTAGGGGGACGCCTCAGCGTCGTGCGCCCGGCGGAGCCCCCTTGCCCCGCCGGGCGCACGGCTGTGAAACTCCGTGTATGACCGAATACGGGGGACGGCGCAGTCAGGCCGAGCGGGACGCGATCACCGTCGAGATCGGATACGCGCTGTGCAGCGCGGCGTTCGCGGCGGCGGTCGTCTTCGGGGCGGTCGCCGGTCCGGCGCTGCTCTTCGACCTGCCGCACGGCGTCGAGACGGTGCTGCTGTTCACCGGCCTCGCGCTCGCCCCGGTGCTGTTCCTCGCCCGGGTGGTCAGTGTGCTGGTCCGTGTCGGGCGGCCGGCTCAGCTCAGCCAGCCCGGCCGCACCAGCCCCGACTCGTAGGCGAGCACGACCAGTTGGGCCCTGTCCCGGGCGCCGAGCTTGACCATCGTGCGGCTGACGTGGGTCTTCGCGGTGAGAGGGCTGACGACCAGACGGCGGGCGATCTCGTCGTTGGACAGACCGATGCCGACCAGAGCCATCACCTCCCGTTCCCGTTCGGTGAGTTGACCGAGAGCGCCTTTTGCCGCCGGCTCCTTGGAGCGGGCGGCGAACTCCGCGATCAGGCGTCGGGTCACACCGGGCGACAGCAGCGCGTCGCCGTCCACCACCGCCCTTACGGCGCGAAGGAGTTCGTCCGGTTCGGTGTCCTTGACCAGGAAGCCGGAGGCACCGGAACGGATCGCCTCGAAGACGTACTCGTCGAGCTCGAAGGTGGTGAGCATGACCACCTTGACGCCTCGCAGCGCCTCGTCGTCGGTGATCCGGCGGGTCGCCGCCAGCCCGTCCAGCACCGGCATGCGGATGTCCATCAGGACGATGTCGGGGCACAGTTCACGCACCTTGCCCAGCGCATCCTCACCGTCGGAGGCCTCCCCGGCCACCTCGATGTCGGGCTGTGCGTCGAGCAGCGCCTTGAAGCCGGCCCGCACCAGTGACTGGTCGTCGGCGAGCAGTACACGGATCACCGGTCGTCCTCCTCGGCCTTCGCCTTCAACGGCAGTACGGCGAGCACCCGGAAGCCGCCGTCCGTGCGCGGGCCCGCCTCGATCGTGCCACCCAGCGCGGCGGCCCGTTCCCGCATTCCGGCCAGACCGTTGCCGCTGCCGCCCGCGTCGGCGCCGGTCGCGGGCCCGTCGTCGTCGACGCGCAGCCGTAGCGTCCGCCGGTCGTGGTCGACGTGCACGCGCGCGTGGCGCGAGACCGAGTGCCGTACGACGTTGGTGAGGGCCTCCTGGACGATGCGGAAGGCGGCGAGGTCGGTGCCGGGCGCGAGCCGGGGCGGCTCGCCCTCGACGTCCACCGTCAGCCCCGCGCTCGCCGCCTGCTCCACCAGTTCGGACAGCCGGTCGAGGCCGGGAGCCGGAGCACGCGGCGCCTCTCCGGGTGTGCGGAGCGTGTCGAGGACCTGGCGGACCTCCCCCAGCGCCTCCTTGCTGGCGGCCTTGATGGTGGTGAGCGCGGTGCGTGCCTGCTCGGGGTCGGTGTCGAGGAGAGCGAGACCGACGCCCGCCTGGACGTTGATCACCGAGATGCTGTGCGCGAGGACGTCGTGCAGTTCGCGGGCGATCCGCAGCCGCTCCTCGTCGGCCCGCCGGCGCGCGGCCTGCGCCCGCTCCGCCCGTTCCCGGCCCCACTGCTCGCGCCGGGCGCGGGCCAGTTCCGACAGCGCCACGATCGCCACCACCCAGGTGGCGATCACGCCTTCCGGCGCCCAGGAGGCCGCCGAGTCCCCGGACGGCGGCAGCCAGCGGTACAGCCAGTGGCCCACCAGCACATGCCCGGCCCAGAGCATCCCCACCGCGGCCCAGGCCGCCCGCCGATGTCCAGCGACCACGGCACTGAAGCAGGCCAGTGCCACGGTGAGGAAGACCGGCCCGTACGGGTAACCCGCACCCAGGTAGATCATCGCGGCCGCCGCCGTACCGAACACGACGGCCACCGGATGCCGCAGTCGCCACAGCAGCAGCACCGAGCCCACCAGCAGCAGTGCGCGCGCGAAGGGGTCCAGGGGGGCCCGCTCCCCCGTCTGCTGGTGTGCCGCGTAGTTGGAGCCGGCGAGCACGAAGAAGGTGAGCAGCGCGGTGGAACGCCACGGCCACCGGGTCGACTGCTGTTCGTCGACCCAGCGGTGCAGCCCCGGCGGCCCGTGCCGCCACCACTGAGGCGGTCCGGCCCCGCGTGCTCGCTGCTCGTCCATGCCCGCCACGCTAGACGTCATCGGGCCTGGTGGGCGTCAGCCGGGCGTGGTGATCAGGAGTACTCCCCGGGAAGTACGCGGGGCGCCCGCGCTCACCTCAGCTCCACTCGGCGCTCACCTCAGCCCCACTCCCCGGGCGAGCTGTCCCACCGCATGCCGGAAGAACCTTTCCCGGTCCTCGACCAGGCGGTTGAACTGTCCGAACAGCTCGAAGCCGACCAGCCCGAACAACTGGGCCCAGGCCGCGACCAGGGCCGCCGAGATCTCCGGCGGGAGGTCGGGGGCGATGTCGGCGCTGAGGCGCTCGGCCTCGGGGCGCAGTTCGGCGGGGAGCGGCGGGAAGGTCACGCCCGGGCCCCTGACGGCGTCCCGCAGGATGCCGATCATCACGAGGCCGACACGGGACGCGGCCGGGACGGTGGTGTCGGGGGCGACGTAGCCGGGGACCGGAGAGCCGTAGATCAGGGCGTATTCGTGGGGGTGCGCGAGGGCCCAGGCGCGTACGGCTTCGCAGACGGCGATCCAGCGTGGAGCGGGGGCGGCGTCGGAAGCATCGTCGCGCGCCGTCTCCGCGGCCTCGCCGAGGGAGTCGTACGCGTCGATGATGAGTGCCGTCAGCAGGTCGTCGCGGCTCGGGAAGTAGCGGTAGAGCGCGGAGGAGACCATGCCGAGCTCCCGGGCGACGGCGCGCAGCGAGAGTTTGGAGGCACCCTCGGCGGCGAGCTGTCTGCGTGCCTCTTCCTTGATGGCGGCGGTGACCTCGACCCTGGCTCGGGCGCGTGCGCTGTGTGCGGTGCTCATAGGAGCAGTCTCCCACGAAACGAGAGCAGTGCACACAATGGAGAGCGGCGAACAAAAAAGAGAGCGCCGCTCTTGCCATGGATCACCGATCCGGTGCAGACTCTTCCTCAAGCGAGAGCAGTGCTCACAAAAGAGAGCGTCGCTCTTCACGTGACCGATGGGGGTCCTCATGTCCACGCACGTCCAGAAGCCCGGCTGGCTCACCGTCAACGTGTTCAACCGCGCCGTGGCATGGATGACCCGCCGCGGCCTCAGTGTCTGGGGCTCCAGGGTTCTGGCGGTCCGCGGCCGCAAGAGCGGCGAGTGGCGGACCACCCCCGTGAACCTGCTGACCGTGGACGGCCAGCAGTACCTGGTCGCGCCGCGCGGCCACGTCCAGTGGACGCACAACATGCGCGCGGCGGGCGGCGGTGAGCTGCGGCTCGGCAAGAACGTGGACGTGTTCACCGCGACCGAGGTCGGCGACGACGACAAGGTCCCGCTGCTGCGGGCCTACCTCAAGCGCTGGAAGACCGAGGTCGGCGTCTTCTTCAACGGGGTCGGCCCCGACTCCCCGGACACCGAGCTGCGGCGCATCGCACCCGACCACCCCGTCTTCCGCGTCACGGTCACGAGCTGACCTCGCCGCCCGCCGAAGGCTCGCCACCCGAGGGAGACTCCCCGGACACCGGGGACTCCCCACCCGACGGGGAGTCGCCACCCACCGGCCGACGCCGGTCGAGCGCTGTCAGAGCGCGCTGGGCCATGGGGTGGGTGCGCACGAGCTCGGCGAGGGACGTCGCCCCCCGTGTGATGTCCCTGAACGCGTTCCAAGCGGGCCGGAACCCGGTGAGCGCCGCGTGGAACAGGCCGGGACGGCGCTCGAACGCCGTGAGCAGTGCCTTGCCGACGCTCATCTCGACGCCGAGCCCCGCCTTGATCGCGAACGCGTAGTTCAGTGCCTGGCGCCGGGTGTCCACCGCGTCGTGCGCCTCGGCGATCCGCACCGCCCACTCCCCCGCGAGCCGCCCCGAGCGCAGCGCGAAAGAGATGCCCTCACGGGTCCACGGCTCCAGCAGGCCCGCCGCGTCCCCGCACACCAGCACCCGCCCGCGCGACAGGGGCGAGTCGTCGGCCCTGCACCGGGTCAAGTGGCCGGAGGAGATGCTCGGTTCGAAGCCGGCGAGGCCGAGCCGCCCGATGAACTCCTCCAAGTACCGCTTCGTCGCGGCGCCTTCACCGCGCGCCGAGATCACGCCGACCGTGAGCGTGTCGCCCTTGGGGAACACCCAGCCGTAACTGCCGGGCATCGGCCCCCAGTCGATGAGCACCCGCCCCCGCCAGTCCTCGGCGACGGTCTCCGGCACCGGAATCTCCGCCTCCAGGCCGAGATCCACCTGGTCGAGCTTCACCCCGACGTGCGCTCCTATGCGGCCGGCGCTGCCGTCGGCGCCCACCACGGCCCGCGCGAGCAGCGTCTCGCCGCCCTGCAGGAACAGGGCGACGGTACGCCGGTCCGGTACCGCCGGCCCGTGCTGCTCGACGCGCGTCACGGTGACGCCCGTCCGCAGCTCGGCGCCCGCCTTCTGCGCGTGCTCGACGAGCTGCTGGTCGAACTCGGGCCGGTTGATCAGCCCGAACAGCATCTGCCTGGAGCGCCGGGTCCGGGTGAAGCGGCCGTTGTTCGAGAACGTCACCGCGTGCACCCGGTCCCGCAGCGGCAGCTCGAAGCCGGGCGGCAGGGAGTCGCGCGAGGGGCCGATGATCCCGCCGCCGCACGTCTTGTAACGCGGCAGCTCCGCTTTCTCCAGCAGCAGCACGCTGCGCCCCGCGACCGCAGCCGCGTAGGCCGCCGAGGCGCCCGCGGGTCCCGCGCCCACCACGACGACGTCCCACACTCGCTGTACGTCGTCCGCCGAAGAGTTCTCGCCGCTCACGATGGTCCGCTGCTCCGATCAAGCTGCCTGCCACACCTGTCCCCCGCATCCTACGGCGGACATCACCGCAGGCCGCTGTGGGAGGATCCCGATATCCACATGTTCAACGTCGCACCCACAAGGAGCGTGCCCATGTCGTCGAATCCGGTCGCCGAGACCGTCGCCTCGCTGATACCGAGGGCGAAGGCGGAGCTCGCCGAACTGGTGGCGTTCAAGTCGGTGGCGGACTTCGACCAGTTCCCGAAGAGCGAGAGCGAGGGCGCCGCGAACTGGGTCGCCGACGCCCTGCGCACCGAGGGCTTCCAGGACGTGGCCCTCCTCGACACCCCCGACGGCACGCAGTCCGTCTACGGCTACCTGCCCGGCCCCGACGGCGCCAGGACCGTCCTGCTCTACGCCCACTACGACGTGCAGCCGCCGCTGGACGAGGCCGCGTGGACCAGCCCGCCGTTCGAGCTGACCGAGCGCGACGGCCGCTGGTACGGGCGCGGTGCCGCCGACTGCAAGGGCGGCGTGATCATGCACCTGCTCGCGCTGCGCGCCCTCAAGGCCAACGGCGGCGTGCCCGTGCACATCAAGGTCATCGCCGAGGGCTCGGAGGAGATGGGCACGGGCGGCCTGGAGCGGTACGCCGAGGAGCACCCCGGTCTCCTGACGGCCGACACGATCGTCATCGGCGACGCGGGCAACTTCCGCGTCGGACTGCCCACGGTCACCTCCACCCTGCGCGGCATGGCCCTTGTCCGTGTGCGGATCGACACCCTCGAAGGCAACCTGCACTCCGGCCAGTTCGGCGGCGCCGCCCCCGACGCGCTGGCCGCGCTGATCCGGGTCCTCGACTCGCTGCGCGCCGAGGACGGCTCGACGACGGTCGACGGACTCACCCCCGAAAGCCGGTGGGAGGGCCTGCAGTACGACGAGGAGCAGTTCCGCCGGGACGCCAAGGTGCTGGACGGCGTACAGCTGATCGGCTCGGGCACCGTCGCCGACCGGATCTGGGCGCGCCCGGCCGTCACCGTCCTCGGCATCGACTGCCCGCCCGTCGTGGGCGCCACCCCTTCCGTGCAGGCGGGCGCACGCGCGCTGGTCAGCCTGCGGGTGCCGCCGGGCGTGGACGCGGCCGAGGCGACCAAGCTGCTGCAGGCCCACCTGGAGGCCCGCACGCCGTGGGGCGCCCGGGTGAGCGTCGAGCAGACAGGGCAGGGCCAGGCGTTCAGCGCCGACACCACCAGCCCGGCGTACGCGGCCATGGCCGAGGCGATGGAGGTCGCCTACCCCGGCCAGGAGATGCAGTACGCGGGACAGGGCGGCTCCATCCCGCTGTGCAACACCCTCGCCTCCCTCTACCCGCAGGCGGAGATCCTCCTGATCGGCCTGAGCGAGCCGGAGGCCCAGATCCACGCGGTGAACGAGAGCGTCTCGCCCGAGGAGCTGGAGCGCCTGTCGGTGGCCGAGGCACTGTTCCTGCGCAACTACGCGGCGAGCTGACCACTCCACTTCCCACCTGCTTCCGGTCTGCAACCGGTCTGCTTCCAGCAGAGGGCCCTCGTCTTCGGGCGGGGGCCTTTCCACGGTCGCCTGATGAACATCATCGAGCCTCCTCCTCCCCTCCTCCATCTCCTCCAGCGCCTCCGCTTCCCCGTCGGCCAGGCCCGTCTCGGGCGGGACGGCGACGAGGTGACGCTGACCGAAGCGGTTCCGGGAGGCTCGGCGCCCGCGGCGTCACCGCTGCGCGGCGGTCCGGTGATCGGGCACGCCGCGACGGCACTTGGCCGATCGGCAGACACACACCCGCTCACAGCCTGACCATGGACGTCATGTCCTCCGCCACGCGCCGCACCACCCACGCCGACCTCGCCACCTCCCTGGCCCTCTTGAGCGACCGTGAGCTGGCGGACCTGGTGGAGTCGGCGGCGCCCCTCGGTTCCGGGATCGGTGGGCGTTCGGCGTTGGTCGACGTGGAGGGGCACCGCGTGTTCGTGAAGCGGGTGCCGCTCACGGATATCGAGCTGGCAGCCGAGAACGCGCAGTCCACGGGGAACCTCTTCGGGCTGCCGCCGGCCTGCCACTACGGCACCGGGCGCAGCCCGGGCATCGGTGCCTGGCGCGAGCTGGCCGTGTACACGATGACGACGAACTGGGTGCTGGCCGACCGTTTCCCGGGCTTCCCGTTGATGCATCACTGGCGTGTTCTGCCGGATTCCCCACAGCCACCTCCCGCGGAACTGGCCGACGTGGAGGGAGTGGTGGGCTACTGGAGCGGTTCCCGTCAGGTGCGTGAACGTCTTGAGGCGCTGCGGAAGGCGTCCGCGAGCCTCACCCTGTTCCTGGAGTACTTTCCGCACACCCTCCACGACTGGCTCGACACCCAGGTGCGCACCGCCGAAGCCGACCGGGTCTGCACGCGGGTGGACGAGTGGCTGGGGGCCCTGAGCTCGTTCCTCCACGATCACGAACTGGCCCATTTCGACGCCCACTTCCAGAACATCCTGACCGACGGCGAGGACTTCTGCCTCACCGACCACGGCCTCGCACTCAGCTCCCGGTTCCGGCTCACCCGGCAGGAGCGCGCCTTCTTCGACCGGCACCGCGACTACGACCTCGTCTATTCCCGGGCCCACCTGGTGAACTGGCTCGTGACCGCTCTGTACGGCTACGACCGGCAGGAGCGGGAGGCCTTCGTGCGGGCCTGCGCGATCGGGGCGCGCACGGAGGGCATCCCCCGAACCGCCGCCGCGATCATCGCCCGTGACGCGCCCCTCACCGCCGTCCTCAACGGCTTCTTCGACCGGCTGCGGAAGGACGGCAGCCGCACCCCCTACCCGTACGAGGAACTGCGCCTCGCCTACAACAGCTCCGCGCTCTCCGCGTAGCGGCAGACGACCGGGTTCCCACCGCCCCGGCGCGTGATGAAGCCGAGGGCGGCGCTGGTCTCGGCGCGGGCGGTCCCCAGCCCGGTACCTCGCGGGGATGCGGCACAGGTCAGCCGACCGGAACGCCCGCCTCCAGGTACAGCGCCGCCCCGCGTTCGCGCGCCCGCAACGCCCACCGCAGCCGTTCGTAGCGCACCGGCGGCAGCAGGTCCGCGGCCTCCTCCTCGGTGGCGAACCGCCAGGCGCGCAGCTCGGGTCCGGGCAGCAGGAGTTGTGCCGCCTCCGTGGAGTCGAGGCGGCCGCCGTCGAAGAGGAGGCGCAGGCCGCCGTAGCCGGGAGGCGCGGGTGCCTCCCAGTCGACGACCAGGAGGCGGGGGACGTCGTCGAGACGGATGCCGGTCTCCTCGGCGACCTCGCGCATACCGGCGCGGGCGGGGGCCTCGCCGGGCTCGACGACGCCCCCGGGGAACTCCCAGCCGGCCTTGTAGGTGGGGTCGACGAGAAGGAACCGGTCCTGTTCGTCGAAGAGGAGGACGCCGGCCGCGAGGGTCTCGGAGGTGGGCTCGGGCGTCTGCACGATGTCACACACCGCGACGTCGCCTGCGCCGACCGCCTCCGCGATGCGGACCGCCGCCTGGTAGGCGGTCAGCGCACCGGTGTCGACGAGATGGGCGTCGGCGGTGAGCCAGGAGGCGAGGGCGGCACGGTACGACTCGATGTGGTCGTACGACCACTGCCGTATCCGTATCTCGCCGTCCGGCAGGTCCGGCGGCACCTCCCGGCGGGCTGTTCGCTCCCGCAGGATCGTTTCCGCCGGAGCGAGGAGGACATGCCGGACCGCGATCCGGCGGGCCGCGAGGCCGCCGAAGATCTCGTCGCGGTACTCCTGGCGCAGCAGGGTCATGGGGACCACGAGGGTCCCGCCGAGCTCGGCGAGCAGGGCGGCCGCCGTGTCGATCACGAGCCGTCGCCAGACCGGCAGGTCCTGGAAGTCACCGACCTCGGCGAGGTGCTTGGGCGGCAGCAGGTGCGTCAGCGCTCCGCCGATGACCTCGGGGTCGAAGAGCGTGCTGTTCGGGATCAGCTCGATCAGTTCCCGTGCGGTGGTGGTCTTCCCCGCACCGAACGCGCCGTTGATCCAGACGACGGTCACAGGTCCCCCTCTTCTGTTGGCCCCCTGAGGCTTGCCCGCTCCACCCTGCCACCAAAACCAGCCCCCGTTGAGGGCGCCGAAAGTGCAGACGCCGGTGGCCCCGTCAGTGGGGACACCGGCGTCGTGCCCAAAGGGCCCGGCTCGTCAGCCGACGTGGCCGTTCTTCCCGTGGGGGGCGTTGGCCATGGCCAGGCGGTACTCCTTGGCGATGGTCGGGTCGAGGGCGCCGAGGGCACCCTCGACTTCGGATCCGAGCACGGCCGGGCGCCCGAGGGAATGGGACGGCGTGGGGGCCGTGTCGTCCGTGGGGGCGGACGACGGCGTGGGGGCGGGGTCGTTCCCGAGGGCGTGGGACGGCGATACGGCCGCGACGACGAAACCGGTGGCGAGGGAGGCGATGGCGAGCATGCTGCGCTTCTTCATGACCGGATCAACTGTCGGGCACGGCCAGGGGTCACGCATTCCGGGCGTGCTCGACAGGAGCCGGCTTGAGGAGGACGGACCGGCGGGACCGACGGCCACATCCATGTCGACCCCGGGATGATGCTCGACGATCCCGCCGTCCGCGGCCTGCCGGCCCGCCACGTTCGCCCTCTTCGGCGACCCGCCGGGCGCCGTCACCTCGGGCTGCGGACCGCGGGTGCCGTACGCGATGACCTCCAGGCGCCCGGAGAGCGTCACGAGCCTGCCGTGCCGGCAAGACTCCGCACGGGAGCAGCTGCGCCTCGCGGACCGGATCGACCGCCTCGGCGGCTCGCCCGCGGCGGCCCTTCCCCTTCCCCGGGACCGGTGCCGCCGGGTCGCGGCGCACCTTGGTGACCTGGCGCGGAGGGTCGCGAACGGTTGACCGCGGTCCGCCCGGCCCGTGCCGCCGGCTACGACCTACCGTAAGCGCGCAGTTGTGACATATACATGACGTCATCCCACCTTTCGCGTGTTCGGAGGAACGTAACGATGCGTCACCTTCACACCCGCACAACCCGCCGAAGAGTGGTCGGAGCGCTCACCGCAGGACTCCTGTGCGCGGCGGGCCTGGCCGCGCCGGCCCTGGCGGCACCCGCCGGTGAGCCCACCGCGCCCACTCTGGCCGACAGCCTCGCCCTCACCCCGCCGATGGGCTTCAACAACTGGAACTCCACGCACTGCCGTCCCGAGTTCAACGAGTCCATGGGCAAGGGAACCGCGGACCTCTTCGTCGAGAAGGGCCTCAAGGACGCCGGATACCAGTACGTCAACCTCGACGACTGCTGGGCGCTGCCGAACCGGGACGCGGACGGCAGACTCGTACCGGATCCGGTCCGCTTTCCGAACGGGATCAAGGCGGTCGCCGACTATGTGCACTCCAAGGGGCTCAAGCTCGGCATCTACACCAGCGCGGGCACGAAGACGTGCGACAGCGCCGGATTCCCGGGTGCGCTCGGTCACGAGTACAGCGACGCCCGGCAGTTCGCGGACTGGGGCGTGGACTATCTCAAGTACGACAACTGCAATAACCAGGGCGTGGACGCCAAGCTGCGCTACACCACCATGCGCGACGCTCTCAAGGCGACCGGCCGGCCCATCGTGTACAGCATCTGCGAATGGGGTCAGAACAAACCCTGGGAATGGGCGGCCGAAGTGGGCCATTCGTGGCGCACGACCGGTGACATCAGCGACAGCTGGGGCTCGATGCTGTCCATCCTGAAGCAGAACCTGCCGCTCGCGCCGTACGCCGGCCCCGGGCACTGGAACGACCCCGACATGCTGGAGGTCGGCAACGGCGGCATGACCGACACCGAGTACCGCTCCCACTTCTCGATGTGGTCGGTCATGGCCGCCCCGCTCCTGATCGGATCCGACCTGCGCAAGGCGTCCCGGTCGACCTTCGACATCCTCGCCAACAAGGAGGTCGTCGCCGTCGACCAGGACCCGCTGGGCAAGCAGGGCACGGTCGTCTCCTCCGAGGGCGGGCGCTGGGTCGTGGCCAAGGAGATGAAGGACGGCAGCCGCGCGGTGGCCCTCTTCAACGAGTCCGGGACCGCCCAGCACATCGCCACGAACACCGGGGCCGTGGGCCTGCCCCACGCCGCCGCGTACACCCTGCGCGACCTGTGGCAGCACAAGAGCTACAACACCGCCGGCACCATCTCGGCGACCGTCCCGGCGCACGGAACGGTTCTCGTACGGGTCTTTGCCGACCACAGATGGGCCCAGCAGCCGCCCGCCGTCGAACTCGGCCTGGACGGCAGCCCGTTGATCGAGGCGGGCAAGCCGGCCACGCTGACCTCCGTCGTCACCGACCTGGGCCGTACCCCCGCCCTGCGCGTCGGGGCGGAGCTGACCGGGCCCGGGGGATGGACGGTCAGGGCGGCTTCTCGGACCACCTCCGCCGTCGTACCGACCGGCCACGCCCTGCGCACCACGTGGTCGCTCACCCCTCCGGCCGGGACGCCGACCGGTTCGTACGACCTGACGCTCAGGGCGAGTTACCGCTCCCCGGCCGGTGACCGGGTCGAAAGCACGGTCCCACTGACGGCTTCGGTGGTCGTACCGCCGCCCTCGGGCACCTCCGGACTCGGCGACCTGCCATGGCTGTCGGCCACCAACGGCTACGGGCCCGTCGAGCGCAACACCAGCAACGGGGAGAGCGCCGCGGGCGACGGCCACCCCCTGACAGTCGGCGGTGTGGTGTACGGCAAGGGGCTCGGCGTCCACGCGGAGAGCGCCGTCGAGTACTACGCCGGGACGGCGTGCGAGACGGTCACCGCGGATGTCGGCGTCGACGACGAGAAGGGCGCGAAGGGCACCGTCGCCTTCGAGATCTGGGCCGACGGCACCAAGGTCGCCTCGACGGGCGTTCTCACCAACGCGCAGCCGGCCCAGCCGCTGACCGCTGACGTGACCGGCGCCCAGGTGGTCCGCCTGGTCGTGACCGACGGCGGCGACGGCATCGACTCGGACCACGCGGACTGGGCGAACGCCCGGTTGACCTGCTGAGCCCGCCAAGGACCCGGCAACAGGGGTGAACGTTCCTGCTGGGACCTGTCAGACCGTGGCCGCGTCCGCCCGCCTGGCGAGCGCGGCCGCGGCCGCTCCGACCAGTCCGGCGTCCGTGCCCATCTGGGCCGGCGTGATCTCCAGGCGCTGCACGAAGGACAGGGTCGCGTAGTCGCCCAGGGCCTTGCGCAGCGGTGCGAACAGGACATCGCCGGCCTTGCCCACGCCACCGCCGATCACGGCGATGTCGATCTCGACGAGCGTGGCGGTGGCAGCGATTCCGGCGGCCAGCGCCTGGGCGGCCCGCTCGAAGGAGGCCACGGCGACCGGGTCACCGGCACGTGCGGCGGCGGCAACCGCGGCGGCGGAGATGTCGCCGTCGGGGCCGGGCCGCCAGCCGTTGTCGAGGGCCCGGCGGGCGATGTTCGGGCCGCTCGCGATGCGCTCCACACAGCCGCGCGAGCCGCAGGGGCACGGGTCGCCGTCGAGTTCGACGCAGATGTGACCGATGTGGCCGGCGTTGCCCGTGGGACCTGGGTGAAGCTGGCCGTTGAGGACCAGACCGCCGCCGACGCCTGTGGAGACCACCATGCACAGGGCGTTGTCATGGCCGCGGGCGGCGCCCTGCCAGTGCTCGGCTGCCGTGATCGCCACGCCGTCGCCGATCAGCTCGACGGGCAGACCGTCGGCCGCTTCCTGGACCCGCCGCACGAGCGGGTAGTCGCGCCAGCCCGGCACGTTCACCGGGCTCACCGTGCCCGCGGAGGCGTCCACCGGACCGGCACTGCCGATGCCGAGGGCCGTGGCCCGTCCCCACAGAGACGAGGCCGTCAGCTCGCCGAGGACCTCCTCGACCGCGCCCATCACGGTCTCGCCGTCCTGCTGTGCGGGCGTCGCGCGCTGCGCACGCACCAGGATCCGGCCGTGACCGTCCACCAGCGCCCCGGCGATCTTGGTACCGCCGATGTCGAGCGCGCCCACGAGGTCGGTGTGCATCAGTGTCGGATCTCCCCGTCAACCATCGAATCTCCGGTCGTTCAGGGAGATTTCCCCGTCGACCGCAAAGAAAGTGTGAGCCGGTCTCGCGGTGGGGGCGGAGGCCGGAGATTGCGGTGGACAGTCTCCCTTGCGCATGACAACGTTGTCCAGGCCCTATGCTCGACGCCACATCCTCATACAAACTCATGGTCGACGCATCCCCGTGGACGAGACAGGACAGGACAGCGCATCGTGCCCGAGACCGCTCGCCGAACAGCCCCCCTTTCCGGAACGCGTTACGGCAACCGTCCGACCATGAAGGATGTGGCGGCACGCGCCGGTGTGGGCCTCAAGACCGTCTCCCGCGTGGTCAATGGCGAGCCCGGCGTCACGCCCGAGACCGAGCGCCGCGTCCAGGAAGCCATCGACGCGCTGGGCTTCCGCCGCAACGACAGCGCGCGGGTCCTGCGCAAGGGCCGCACCGCCAGCATCGGCCTCGTCCTGGAGGACCTCGCCGACCCGTTCTACGGCCCCCTCAGCCGCGCGGTCGAGGAGGTGGCCCGCGCGCACGGCGCCCTGCTGATCAACGGCTCCAGCGCGGAGGACCCCGACCGTGAGCAGGAACTGGCCCTGGCGCTGTGCGCGCGGCGGGTGGACGGACTGGTGATCATCCCGGCCGGTGGCGACCACCGCTATCTCGAGCCCGAGATCAAGGCGGGCGTCGCCACGGTCTTCGTCGACCGGCCGGCCGGGAAGATCGACGCCGATGTCGTCCTGTCCGACAACTACGGCGGCGCCCGCGACGGCGTCGCCCATCTCATCGCCCACGGCCACCGCCGGATCGGCTTCGTCGGCGACATGCCCCGGATCCACACGGCCGCCGAGCGACTGCGCGGTTACCGTGCCGCCATGGAGGACGCGGGCACAACGGTCGCGGACTCGTGGATGTCCCTGGGCGTCACGGACCCGCAGCGGGTGCGCCGGGCCACCGAGGAGATGCTCTCAGGACCCGATCCCGTCACCGCGATCTTCGCCGGCAACAACCGGGTGACGGTCACCGCGGTCCGCGTTCTCGCCGAGCAGGCACGCCCGGTCGCCCTGGTCGGCTTCGACGACATCGAGCTGGCCGACCTACTGCAGCCGGGCGTCACCGTCGTCGCCCAGGACGCCGCGGCTCTCGGCCGCACCGCCGCCGACCGCCTCTTCCGCCAGCTGGACGGCACTCTGCTCACCCCGGAACGCATCGAACTGCCGACCCGGCTGATCACCCGTGGCTCGGGCGAGCTGCCCCCGACGGACTGAGCGGTCATGGGCAGCCATGCGGACCGCACTCTCGAAGCACTGGGCCTGGCCGAAGCCCCGCGGAGGTTTCCGCTGCTCTACCCGGGCGCCTGGCCGTCGCAGTCCGGGCTCCTGGACGGCGACCGGCTGCTGCCGCTCGACCGCCTCGTCCACCACGACCGGGTCCCCGTCCTTGCCGTCGGCTCCAACGCCTGCCCTGGCCAACTGCGCGACAAGATGACCGAGTCCGGCATCACCTCGCCGATCCCGATCGTGCGCACCCGGGTCACCGGCATCGGCGTGGGTGTCTCCGCGCACGTCAGCCGCCTGGGATACGTCTCCGCGTCACCGGTCGACGCACCCGGCACCGTACGGGAGCTGTTCCTCACCTGGCTCGACGCCGAGCAGCTCGGGGTGATCGACGCGAGCGAGGGCGTGCCATTGCCCTACGGCAACTTCCGGCGCGCCTGGCTGCCGGCTCCGGACGTGCGGATCGAGCTGGAGGACGGTACGCGACTGCCCGGGGTGTACGTCTACGTCAACCGCCGCGGGGTTCTGCACAACGGCTCGGGGGCACCTCGTGGGCACCCCGGCCAGCGGGCGCTGATCACCGAACTCCTCGTCGGATCGGCCCGGTTGAGGGAGCTGTTCGGTGTCACACCCGAGGAGTTCTGCGCACGGGCGCGGGCCGACGCGCGGCTGTGCGAGCAGGGCACCCGGGTGTTCGCCGAGGAGAAGCTGGTGACGGTGTCGGGGCTGGAGCGGTACGTGACGGACGCGTGAGCGTCAGCAGACCGGCAGCCCCGGGACCGGCTCGTCGTTGTCGCCGCCCTTGATGTAGACGGCGCTGACGTAGACGTTCGCGTTGCCGCTGTCGTCGTCCGTCTTGGCCCACCAGACGTTGGTCCACTTGCCGTACGTCTCGCGGCGGCCGAGGTTCTGCTGGCAGAAGAAGTAGTTGGTGCCCGCGTTGATGACGCCGGCCTCGGTGCCGGAGGCGGTGTAGGACTTGGCGGTGCGCCAGACCTGGCAGTTGTACTTGCCGCCGCCGATGGACTGGCAGGCCGGCGGCTCGGTGGTCGCACCGCCTCCGCCCGTCGTCGTACCGCCGTTGCCTGAACCGCCGTTGATGCCGCCGCCCGACGTGCCCGCGGACGAGCCGCCCGAGGTTCCGCCGCCCGTCGTGCCGCCGCCGGAGGGCTTCGCCGGGGAGGACGGGGAGGCCCCGTCACCATGCTCGGCCCCGCCCTTTTTGCCGGGCGCCCCGGTCCCGTCCGGGGTCTTGTCGCCCTTGTGCTTCGTGGGTTCGGGCGCGCCGGAACGGTCGGCGTCGATGCGCCCGCTCACCGAGCCGGAGGCCCCTGCGCCCGTGGCGGACCCGGCCGGCTTGGCGTCGTCCTTCGTCCCGCCCGAGCCCTTCACCAGGGCGACCGTGGTCCCGGCCGCCGCGAGGACGGCGACCAACGCCGCGGCGGCGAGGAGGGCGCGCCCTCTGCGGCGGGGCGGCGAGGTGGACACGGCACTGGTGGGCGCCGACGCGGGGTACGGGCCCATCGACGCGGACGGCCCGAAGCCGGGCGATGACTGGGCGGTGGGTTCGGCGCCACTCGTGCCGTGCGCGGCGCTCCCGGCCCAGCCGCCGGTCTGCTCGGGCACTCCGGTGGCCGGGAAGTCCGGCCCCGGCTGCTCCGCCGAACCAGAGGGTGGTGTGTCGGCGCCGGGCGGCGCCGTGCCCGTCCCGGCCGGGTCCGTCCCCACGGGTTCCCATGGGCCGAATCCCGGCGGCACCGCCGGAAGACTGCGTTCCGTATCGGGTCTGGGGTCCGTGCCGCCGCGCAGCGTGGCCGTCGGAGTGTCCGAGCCCGCCATGTCCGCGACCGCCTGCAGCAGTCCGCGCGCCCTCTCGGCCTCCGGCCGGGTGTCGGGCCGCTTGTCGAGCAGCTGCCGGAGAACCGGTCCCAGCGCGCCCGCGCGGCGGGGCTCGGCCAGCGGTTCGGTCACGATCGCGGCGAGGGTCGAGTACGTCGACGTACGCCGGAAGGGCGAGGAGCCCTCCACCGCCGCGTACAAGGTGGCGCCGAGGGCCCAGATGTCGGAGGCCGGACCGGGGTCGGCGCCCTGGGCCCGCTCGGGGGCCAGGTAGTCGAGGGAGCCGACGAGTTCGCCGCTGCGGGTGAGGTGGGTGGCGGAGCCGTCGCCCGGGTCCTCCATGGTGGCGATGCCGAAGTCGGTGAGGACGACGCGGCCCGAACGCTCCAGCAGGATGTTGCCGGGCTTCACGTCGCGATGCAGCACGCCGGCCCGGTGGGCGGCGGCCAGCGCGTCCATGACCTTCGCACCGATCTCGGCCGCCTCGCGCGCGTCGAGGGTGCCGCGCTCGCGCAGCACGTCGTCCAGGGACGGTCCGTCGACCAGCTCCATCACGATCAGGGGACGGCCGTCGACCTCCGTGACGTCGTGCACGGCGACGACTCCGGGATGGCGCACCCGGGCCGCCGCGCGGGCCTCGCGCTGCATCCGCAGCCGCAGATCGGCGAGTTCGGGCCCGTAGACGTCGTTGTAGGTGCGCAGCTCCTTGACGGCGACCTCGCGTCCGAGGACCTCGTCGACCGCTCTCCAGACGATGCCCATGCCGCCGCGCCCGAGCTGGGCCACGATGCGATACCGCCCGGCCAGCAGCCGACCGGTCCCGTCGCCCTGGCCCTTTCCTGCCGAAGTCTCCCCCGAAGACACTGCCTGCCGCCCCGTCCCTGTGACATGTCAATGCGTGCCGTACAGACTACGGGGCAGCGGTGACAACACCAGCCGCCGGTGACGGCTGTGACAGGCCCGCTACGTGCCGGAGACGGTGAGGTCGCCGCGCCGGGGTGCCGCGAAGCCCTCCAGGTCGGCCCGGGTCAGACCGGTCACCCGGGCGACCTCGGCGATGTCCAGCGCGCCGCAGTCCAGGCCGCGCAGCAGGTAGCCGCCGAGGGCCTTGGCGGTGGCGGGCTCGTCCATGACGTCGCCGCCGACCCGGCCCGCGTACCGGGCGAGCCGTGCGGCGGCCTGCTCGAAACCCTCGCGGTAGAAGGCGAAGACGGCCGCGTAACGGGTGGGGATGTGACCGGGGTGCATGTCCCAGCCCTGGTAGTAGGCGCGGGCCAGGGCACGGCGGGTCAGGCCGTAGTGCAGACGCCACGCGTCGTGCACCTTCTCGGCCGGGCCGATCGGCAGCACATTGGTCGAACCGTCCGACACCCGCACCCCCGTACCCGCCGCCGCGACCTGCATGATCGCCTTGGCGTGGTCGGCGGCCGGGTGGTCGCTGGCCTGGTAGGCGGCCGAGACGCCGAGGCAGGCGCTGTAGTCGAAGGTGCCGTAGTGCAGTCCGGTGGCGCGCCCCTCGGCGGCCTGGATCATCCGGGCGACGGTGGCGGTGCCGTCGGTGGCGAGGATGGACTGGCTGGTCTCGATCTGGATCTCGAAGCCGATCCGGCCGGCTTCGAGCCCGCGTGCCTTCTCGAACTCCTCCAGCAGCCGAACCATGGCGGTGACCTGCTCCGGGTAGGTCACTTTGGGCAGCGTCAGGACCAGCCCGCCGGGCAGGCCGCCGGCCTCCATCAGGCCGCTGAGGAAGATGTCGAGGGTACGGATGCCCCGGTCGCGCACCGGTGCCTCCATGCACTTCATGCGGATGCCCATGTACGGGGCCGCCGTGCCCTTCTCGTACGCCTCCGCGATCAGCCGGGCGGCGCGGGCCGCCGCCTCGTCCTCCTCGGCGTCCGGGCGGGGGCCGTAGCCGTCCTCGAAGTCGACGCGCAGGTCCTCGATGGGCTCGCGCTCCAGCTTGGCGCGCACGCGCGCGTAGACGGGTTCGGCGAGTTCCGCGGACAGACCGAGGACGGCGGCGAAGGAGGCGGCGTCCGGGGCGTGTGCGTCGAGGGCCGCGAGTGCCCGGTCGCCCCAGGAGCGGACGGTGTCGGCGGCGAAGACGTCACCGGGGACGTAGACGGTGTGCACGGGCTGACGGGTGCCGGGGTCCCCGGGGTAGCGGCGCTCCAACTCGGCGTCGACCGGGGCGAGGGAGGCGCTGATGTCCTCGCTGATCGCACCCGCGAGGCTCGTCGCCACCTTCTCCTGCTGACCCTGACCCATCCCATCCTCCTGTTTTCCGCAGTACGGAATCAACAATCCGCAGAATGAAGTTATCGGTGGACCTTCCGGATGGTCAACACCATGTCCACGGGGAGCAACGCCGTGATCTGGGCGTGTTCACGCCCATCTCACAGCGGGGTATGACCCTTCCCTACCCATGCCCCACCTCACGCACGACTCGCCTCACGCACGACTCGTCCGGCCGTCGCCACCGAAGGAGCCCCCGTGCCGTACCACCGCCGAGTCGCCCGCCGTCTGGGTATGAAGGCTCTGTTGGCCGCTGCCGTCACCGTGCCCCTCTCCAGCGCCGCGATCTCCGCCTCGTCCGCCTCGTCGAGGTCGGCCTCGCCCGCCCCGTCCGTCCCTGGGCAGGCGCGCCGGGTACCCCGTCTCGACGTCATGACCTTCAACCTGCGTTTCGCGAGCACCACCGACCCCAACAGCTGGAGCGCCCGCAGACCGGTGATGCGCGCACTGCTGCGTCGCGCGCACCCTCAGGTCATCGGCACCCAGGAGGGCCTCTACCAGCAGCTGCGCGACATCGACTCCGACCTCGGACCGGACTACGACTGGATCGGCACGGGGCGCGAGGGCGGCAGCCGCGACGAGTCCACGGCGATCTTCTACGACACCGGGCGCCTGGCCCCCGTCGAGCACTACACCTTCTGGCTCTCCGACACCCCGGAAGTCATCCGTTCGAACACCTGGGGCGCCGCCTTCCCCCGCATCGTCACCTGGGTCCGCTTCCGCGATCTGGCCGACGGCGGACGGGAGTTGTACGTCCTCAACACCCACTTCGACCACGCGAGCCAGTACGCGCGCGAGCGCAGCGCCTCCCTGATGACGCAACGGATCGCGCAGCTCGACCGCTCGCTGCCGGTCGTGGTGACCGGCGACTTCAACGTCGCCGCGCACAAAAACCCGGTCTACGACACGCTCGTGGGTTCGGGCGGCCTCGTCGACACCTGGGACGCGGCGGCGCGGCGCAGTCCCCTGTACGGGACCTTCCACGGCTACCGGGGACTCACGCCGGACGGCGACCGCATCGACTGGATCCTGACCACGCCGGGGGTGACGACGCACCGGGCGTCGGTCAACACCTTCTCCGCGGACGGCCAGTTCCCGAGCGACCATCTGCCGGTGCAGGCGTCGATCGGCCTGGAATGAGCCGAGGCCCCCACGGCCGTTCGTGCGGTCGCGGGGGCCTCGGACAGGCGTCGGGAGATCAGCCCTTGCGGGTCTTGATCTCCTCGGTGAGGGCGGGGACGACGTCGAAGAGGTCGCCGACGACGCCGTAGTCGACGAGGTCGAAGATCGGGGCCTCGGCGTCCTTGTTGACCGCCACGATCGTCTTCGAGGTCTGCATGCCGGCCCGGTGCTGGATGGCGCCGGAGATGCCGTTGGCGATGTACAGCTGCGGGGAGACGGACTTGCCGGTCTGGCCGACCTGGTTGGTGTGCGGGTACCAGCCCGCGTCCACCGCGGCACGCGAGGCACCCACGGCCGCACCCAGGGAGTCGGCGAGGGCCTCGATGACTGCGAAGTTCTCGGCGCCGTTGACGCCGCGGCCGCCGGAGACCACGATCGCGGCCTCGGTCAGCTCCGGACGCCCGGTCGACTCACGCGGCGTACGCCCGGTGACCTTCGTGCCGGCCGCCTTCTCGGAGAAGGACACCGCGAGGGCCTCGACCGTGCCGGCGGCCGGGGCGGCCTCGACCGCGGCCGAGTTGGGCTTGACGGTGATGACCGGGATGCCCTTGGCGATACGGGACTTGGTGGTGAAGGAGGCGGCGAACACCGACTGGGTGGCGACCGGACCCTCGTCGCCGGCTTCCAGGTCGGTGGCGTCGGTGATGATGCCGGAGCCGATCCGCAGCGCCAGACGGGCGGCGATCTCCTTGCCCTCGGCGGAGGACGGCACCAGCACCGCGGCCGGCGACACCGCGCCGACGGCGGCCTGCAGCGCGTCGACCTTCGGCACCACCAGGTAGTCGGCGTACTCCGACGCCTCGTGGGTCAGGACCCGGACCGCGCCGTGCTCGGCGAGCACGGCGGCGGTGCCGGCGGCACCGCTGCCCAGCGCGACGGCGACGGGCTCACCGATGCGGCGGGCCAGGGTCAGCAGCTCCAGGGTGGGCTTGCGGACGGCACCGTCCACGTGGTCGACGTAGACAAGAACTTCAGCCATGGGATTGCTCTCCTGCGGAAATTGCGAAGCTGAGGGGCGAGGGACGGTAAGGGAGGCGAGCCCCCAAGGAAGGGGGCCACCAAGGCCCTTGGAGGGGCCGCCAGGGCCCTTAGATGAACTTCTGGCTCGCGAGGAACTCGGCGAGCTGCTTGCCGCCCTCGCCCTCGTCCTTGACGATCGTGCCCGCGGTACGGGCCGGACGCTCGGTGGCGGTCTCGACCTTCGTCCAGGCACCCGTCAGACCGACCTCGCCGGCGTCGATGTCCAGGTCGGAGAGGTCCCAGGCCTGAACCGGCTTCTTCTTCGCCGCCATGATCCCCTTGAACGACGGGTAGCGGGCCTCACCCGACTGGTCGGTCACCGACACCACCGCCGGAAGCGAGGCCTCCAGCTGCTCGGACGCCGCGTCGCCGTCCCGGCGGCCCGTCACCGCGCCGTCCTGCACCGAGACCTCGGACAGCAGCGTCACCTGCGGCACACCCAGCCGCTCGGCGACCAGCGCGGGCACGATGCCCGCCGTGCCGTCGGTGGAGGCCATGCCCGAGACCACCAGGTCGAAGCCGGCCTTCTCGATCGCCTTCGCCAGCACCAGCGACGTAGCGATCGCGTCGCTGCCGTGCAGGTCCTCGTCCTCGACGTGGATCGCCTTGTCCGCGCCCATCGACAGCGCCTTGCGCAGCGCGTCCTTGGCGTCCTCAGGACCCACCGTCAACACGGTGATCTCCACGTCGTCGTCGGAGTTCTCGGAGATCTGCAGCGCCTGCTCGACCGCGTACTCGTCCAGCTCGGAGAGCAGACCGTCCACGTCGTCCCGGTCGACGGTCAGGTCATCGGCGAAGTGCCGGTCGCCAGTGGCGTCGGGCACGTACTTCACAGTGACAACGATCCTCAAGCTCACGCCGGCTCTCCTACTGCAATCGTCATTTCGGTGCTGCCTACTTTCAGGCAGCATAGGCGCCTCAAGCGGCCGATCCCGCTCGGGGCGACCCACGCCCCGAGCGAAATATTACTCGCCAGTACACCCAGTTCGTTCCCGCTAAGCAAGCGCTTTGAACTGTGACCTTTGCAACGCAGCGTAATCGGAACTCGACCGCTTCGCAGAAGGAACCGGCCGACGGTCAGTCACGCAGTCCGTTGAACCGCCCCTGGTGGTAGACGAGCGGGCGGCCGCGGCCCGTGGGGTCGCCGAGCACGACCTCGGCGAGCACGATGCGGTGGTCGGCTGCGGGGACGCGGCCGACGACCCGGCAGACCAGCCAGGCCAGCACGTCGTCGAGGACAGGCACGCCTTCGGGACCCTCGCGCCAGGCGGTGGGCGCGCCGAACCGGTCCGCGCCGCTCCTGGCGAAGGTGGCAGCCAAGTCCTGCTGATGGTCGCCGAGTATGTGGACGCCGATGTGGTCGGTCACCGATATCGCCGGCCAGCTGGAGGCTCCCGTGCTGATGCCGAAGGAGAGCAGCGGGGGTTCGGCGGAGACCGAGGTGAGGGAGGTGGCGGTGAAGCCGACCGGACCGGCGTCGCCTTGTGCGGTGATCACGGCGACTCCCGCGGCGTGCCGGCGGAAGACGGAGCGCAGCAGGTCGGGAGAGGCGAGCTGGGAGGTACGAGTGCCGAGGCCGGACGTGGCCGTCATGGAATTGTCCTTCTGCGAGGAGGGGCGAGCGGAGTCGTGGCTGCTCAACAGCTCGGACAGCGCGCACTCGCGGTGCGGGCGAGGTCGACGTGGACCCGCCCGAAGAGAAGGAGTTCCGGTGGCATACGGTCAGGTTGACGATAGGTGGTGCGCACAGTCAAGTACGTTCCGGCATATGGGAGATGCCTCACCCTGCGCTCACAGCTGTCAAACCGCCTCGCCCAGCGCCGCGATGACGTCGGCCTTGCGCGGCTGGCCGGTGGCGCGTCGCACGACCCGGCCGTCTGCGTCGAGGACCAGCACCGTCGGGGTCTTGAGGATGTCGAGTTCGCGCACGAGGTCCAGGTGGTCCTCCGCGTCGATCTCGACGTGGCTCACGCCCGGGACCATTGCGGCCACCTCGCCGAGGAGGCGCCGGGTAGCCCTGCAGGGCGCACAGAAGGCGCTGGAGAACTGCACGAGCGTGGCGCGCTCCCCCAGTTCCTGCCCCAACTCGGCCGCCCCCAGCCGCTTTCCGCCGTCTCGCCCACGCACGCGCACCCTCCCGCTTCGCTGCCGATGCAGCATTCCATAGGCGCTCGCCACCACGAGCACCACCGCGCACACCACGACTCCGTTCATCACCTGCACAAGCATTCACGAGACTGCAAAGATTCCCGGCGCCCCAGATCGTCTCCGTTGCGGAATGCTTGGTTCATGGACATCGATGTGAGGGGGCCCCGCTTCGGGGCTGCCGTGACGACCGTCGTCCTCGCGGTCGTGTTGATCACCGGGAGCGGCTGGCTGCTGGCCTGGCAGACGCTGGCGTTCGCGCTCGGCGCGGCGGGCGGGGTGGGCCGTTCTCCGTACGGCTGGCTGTTCCGCAAGGCCGTGCGGCCCCGGATCGGGCCGCCGACCGAGTTCGAGTCGCCCCAGCCGCCGCGGTTCGCACAGGCGGTGGGCCTGCTCTTCGCGGGCGTCGGGCTGGTCGGTTACGCACTGGGGCCGAGCTGGCTGGCACTCGCCGCGACCGGGGCCGCGCTCGCCGCCGCGTTCCTCAATGCCGCGTTCGGGTACTGCCTCGGATGCGAGATGTACCTGGTCGTGCGCCGCGTGACCGTCCGTACGGAGTAAAGGGGGAGAAAAGGTCCGAGGTCGAACTGATGAATGACGTGACGAGGATCTCGCCGTTCTGCGGCACCAGGGCTGGCCACCCGTTCGTTCTTGGGGCACGATCTGCGCAATGCCGTAAACCTACGGCTGCGTAACTTCCCGCCGGGAGAACCCATCCGGGCAGAGAGAAGGGTCCACCCCGTCCATGGCTGAGCTTGTCTACCGTCCCGTCGTGGGTCTCGCCCAAACGCTGTTCAAGGCCTGGGACCTCAAGATCGACTGCAAGGGGTCGGAGAACATTCCGCGCTCGGGCGGCGCCGTGCTGGTGAGCAATCACATCAGCTACCTGGACTTCATCTTCGACGGTATGGCCGCCCTGCCGCAGAAGCGTCTGGTGCGCTTCATGGCGAAGGAGTCGGTGTTCCGGCACAAGATCTCCGGTCCGCTGATGCGCGGGATGAAGCACATCCCGGTGGACCGCAAGCAGGGTGAGACGGCGTACCAGCACGCGCTGCAGTCGCTGCGTTCCGGCGAGATCGTCGGCGTCTTCCCCGAGGCGACCATCTCGCAGTCCTTCACCCTGAAGAGCTTCAAGTCGGGTGCCGCGCGCATGGCCCAGGAGGCCGGCGTCCCGCTCATCCCGATCGCTCTGTGGGGTACTCAGCGCCTTTGGACCAAGGGCCACCCGCGCAACTTCAGGCGCAGCCACACGCCGATCACCATTCGGGTCGGCGAGCCGGTCGAAGCACCCCAGGACCAGTACGCGGGCGCCATCACGCGGCGCCTGCGCGAGCGCGTCCAGGAGCTCCTGGAGGCAGCCCAGCGCGCCTACCCCGTACGCCCCAAGGACCCGGACGACACCTGGTGGATGCCCGCCCATCTCGGTGGCACCGCGCCGACCCCCGAAGAGGTGAAGGCGGCCGAAGCTCGCTGAATCGTCACTCCGGGGCGTGGACGGTGATCTGTGCCCCGGGGCTGAACTTCTCCAGCAGCTCGGCGAGTTCGGCCCCCGCCTGCTCCACCTCGGCGACGGGCATCGGGGCCAGGCCCTCCAGCAGGAAGATACCCGAGACGGTCTCCTCGGTGAGGCGGGTGCGAGGGCCCTGGCGCCAGTTCCAGCGTCGGCAGGTCACTCCCGCGTCGTCACGCCAGATCACCTCGCCGGCGTCGGGGTGTTCGACGGCCTGCTCCCCACCGGCCACGGTCACGAAGTCCTCGTCGCCGACGGCCCGTACGAGCTGCATGCCTCCGTGGATGCGGTCGATGTCCTCGCCCCCGACGGGGATCAGGTGGGCGACGCTGATGGCGTTGTAGAGGTCGACGAGCAGGTTGATGCGGGGCAGGCCGCCGTCCGTCAGCGCCCTCTTGGCCAGCGCCTCGGCCGAGTTGCGGGTGCGCGAGGGCTTGGAGCCGAACGCCGTGTAGACCTCGCGCCAGGCCGCCATGTACGGGTCCTCGTGCGGGGCACGCCCGTCAAGGCGTGCGGCGAGACGGCGGGCCGCGTCGTCGAGCAGGGCCGAACCGGCTTCCGTACTGGGGCCGTTGACCAGGCCGTGCGCCTCGATCGCCAGGTGGGTGAAGCCGGGCGCGAGGGCGCGCACCTCGTCGGACACGGTCAGGGAGAGAGTCATCGGCTTGCCTCAGAGTGCGGTGGGGAGGGTCTTCCAGAGATACGACCGGTCGGGGGCGGCTCGGAGAACGCTCAGCACGGTCGGGTGTGGTTCAGCGTACAGGACTGGATAGTCCAGCTCATTGGACTCCAGGTCGGGCGTGAAGGCCAGCCGCTCGCCCTTGAGGGAGAACTGGGCGTCCACACCCGGCTTGTTTCCGCGCGGGTCCTGCCGATGCCAGGCGCCGTTGAACCGCACTGCGACCAAGCCGTGCACCACGTCGAACCGCTGATAGCAGAGCGCGGTCGGGATGCCCTCGGCCCGCAGCAGGGCCGCCAGCGCGTGCGCCTTGGCGTAGCAGATGCCCGTGCCCTGCTCCAGAACGTCGGAGGCGCGCCAGGTGACGCGCGGGTCACCGGAATCCTGTGAGTGCGGGATCGTGTCCCGCACGAACTCGAAGGCCAAGCGCGCATAGGCATACGAGTCCATCGCCTTCTTGGCGAGACGCGAAGCCGTCTCCCGGACCAGCGGGTGGCCATGATCGATGACCTCGTCGGCGGCCAAGTATGCGGACAGGTCAGGGGTGTTCTGGATCAGCTCCATGCCCGCAGAGCATAGGAATGCGATCGCCCGACAGTCAATGACTTTTCACGTGATCGCATACCTATGCATTATCAAGGACGGTGGTTATCGCGCCATCTCTTCCTTCAGCGCCGCGACGAACGAGTCCACGTCCTCCTCGGTCGTGTCGAAGGTGCACATCCAGCGCACGACTCCCTCGGCCTCGTCCCAGAAGTAGAACCGGAACCGCTTCTGCAGACGCTCGCTCACGTCGTGCGGGAGCTTGGCGAACACCCCGTTGGCCTGCACCGGATAGAGGATCTCCACCCCGTGCACGGCGCGCACGCCCTCGGCCAGCCGCTGGGCCATCTCGTTGGCGTGGCGGGCGTTGCGCAGCCACAGGTCCTTGGCGAGCAAAGCCTCCAACTGCACCGAGACGAAACGCATCTTGGAGGCGAGCTGCATGGACAGCTTGCGCAGGTGCTTCATATGGCTGACGGCGTCCTGGTCGATGACGACCACGGCCTCGCCGAACAGTGCACCGTTCTTCGTCCCGCCCAGGGAGAGGATGTCGACGCCGGCCGCGTTGGTGAACGTCCGCATCGGGACGTTCAGCGAGGCTGCCGCGTTGGCTATGCGGGAGCCGTCCAGGTGCACCTTCATGCCGTGCGCATGGGCGTGGTCGCAGATCGCACGGATCTCGTCCGGCGTGTAGAGCGTGCCCAGCTCCGTGCTCTGGGTGATCGAGACGACCTGCGGCATCGCACGGTGCTCGTCGTCCCATCCGTACGCCTGCCGGTCGATCAGCTCGGGGGTGAGCTTGCCGTCGGGCGTGGGCACGGTGAGCAGCTTCAGGCCGCCCATGCGCTCGGGGGCGCCGCCCTCGTCGACGTTGATGTGCGCGCTCTCGGCGCAGATCACCGCGCCCCAGCGGTCGGTGACCGCCTGGAGCGCGACGACGTTCGCACCGGTGCCGTTGAAGACCGGGAAGGCCTCCGCCGTGGAGCCGAAGTGGCTGCGGACGATGCTCTGGAGGTTCTCGGTGTAGTCGTCCTCGCCATACGCGACCTGGTGCCCGCCGTTGGCCAGGGCCAGGGCGGCGAGCACCTCCGGGTGGGCCCCGGCGTAGTTGTCGCTGGCGAAGCCGCGGACCTCCGGGTCGTGATGACGACGCGCGTCGGTCTTCGGGGGGTTCACGGCTTCTCGGTCAGCCACAGACGCTTTCCGTTCACTTCGGCGGCGGACTTGCTCCAGACGTCGGCGATGGCCTCGGCGAGGTCCGTGACGTCCGTGAAGCCCGCGAACTTCGCGTTGGGGCGATCGGCGCGCATCGCGTCGTGCACCAACGCCTTCACCACCAGGATCGCAGCCGCCGACGTCGGCCCCTCGGCGCCCCCGGCCTTGCGGAAGTAGTCGGCCATGGCCAGGGTCCACGCCTCGGACGCGGCCTTGGCGGCGGCGTACGCGGCGTTGCCCGCGGTGGGCTTGGTCGCGCCCGCGGCGCTGATCAGCACGTACCGTCCGCGCTCGCTGCGCTGCAGCGCCTCGGAGAAGGCGAGGGAGGTGTGCTGCACGGTGCGGATGAGCAGCAGCTCCAGGAAGTCCCAGTCGTCCAGGCTCGTCTTGATGAAGGTCTCGCTGCCGCGCCAGCCGCCCACGAGGTGGACCAGGCCGTCGACGCGACCGAACTCCTTCTCGATGTGCGTGGCCCACTCCTGGGTGGACTCCAGGTCCAGCAGGTCGACGGGCTCGCCGGTGACGGTGGCGCCGCCCGACGCGTAGCGGGCCGCGTCCACCGCCTCCGCGAGCCGCTCGGGGTCGTTGTCGGCGGCGACGACGGTCGCCCCCGCTTCGGCCAGCCGCAGCAGCGTCGCCCGGCCGGCGGGTCCGCCCGCGCCGGCGACCGCGATCACCGCACCGCTGAGAGCTCCGTTACCCGCCATGGTCTTCGCCTCCTGAGCAGTGTTCCTGGTGGTGCGGTCGCTCACGCGGCCACCCGCTCGGCATCCTCCGCGGTGATCCCCTTGGTGGAGGCGATCACGTTCTTCAGCTTCTTGGAGAGGGCCTCATAGAACATGCTCAGCGGAAACTCGTCCGGAAGCACGTCATCGACGAGTCTCCGCGGCGGCTGGCTCAGGTCGAGGGCGTCCGGACCCTTGGCCCAGCGCGAGCCGGGATGCGGGGCGACGTAGCCGGAGACCAGCTCGTACCCGGCGAACCAGTGGACGAGCTTGGGACGGTCGATGCCGTCGCGATAGAGCTTCTCGATCTCGGCGCACAGCTGGTTGGTGACCTGCGGGGCGCGCTGCCAGTCGATGAACAGCTTGTTGTCCGTCCAGCGCACCACGTCGTGCTTGTGCAGGTAGGCGAAGAGGAGCTGACCGCCGAGGCCGTCGTAGTTGCGCACCCGCTCACCGGTGACCGGGAAGCGGAACATGCGGTCGAAGAGGACCGCGTACTGCACGTCACGGGCCTGCGGGACGCCGTCGGCCTCCAGCTTCACGGCCTCCCTGAAGGCCGTGAGGTCGCAGCGCAGCTCCTCCAGGCCGTACATCCAGAACGGCTGGCGCTGCTTGATCATGAACGGGTCGAAGGGCAGGTCGCCGTGGCTGTGCGTGCGGTCGTGGACCATGTCCCACAGAACGAAGGCCTCCTCGCAGCGCTTCTGGTCGTGGACCATGGCGGCGACGTCCTCGGGCAGCTCGACGCCCAGGATGCCGACGGCGGCCTCGGTGACCCGGCGGAAGCGGGCGGCCTCGCGGTCGCAGAAGATTCCGCCCCAGGAGAAGCGTTCCGGCGCCTCGCGCACCGCGATGGTCTCCGGGAAGAGCACGGCGGAGTTGGTGTCGTAGCCGGCCGTGAAGTCCTCGAACTTGATGCCGCAGAACAGCGGGTTGTCGTAGCGGCTGCGCTCCAGCTCGGCCAGCCACTGGGGCCAGACCATGCGCAGGACGACCGCTTCGAGGTTGCGGTCGGGGTTGCCGTTCTGCGTGTACATCGGGAAGACGACCAGGTGCTGCAGACCGTCAGCGCGGTTCGCGGCGGGCTGGAAGGCCAGCAGCGAGTCGAGGAAGTCGGGCACCTCGAAGCCGCCCTCGGCCCACCGGCGCAGGTCCTTGGCCAGGGCCTCGTGGTAGGCGCGGTCGTGCGGGAGCAGCGGGGAGAGCTCCTCGACCGCCTCCACGACACGCCCGACGGCCGCCGCGGCGTCCGCGCGCTCGGGAGCGCCCTCTGCCGTGAGGTCGATCGACCCGTCCTTGGACTGCCATGGCCGGATCTGCTCCACGGCATCCTTGAGCACGGCCCATGCCGGGTGCTCCACCACCCTGGTCACGGGAGGTATCCAGTCCCCCGAAGCCGTCGGCACAAGAATTTCCGTCATATCCCATCCTCCACAGGAGAACCTCGCGTAAGGAGACCGTATACATACGAGCTTCCTCCCAGCAAGAGGAGTCTCGGGAGATTATCCTGCGCACCCCCGGTAGTCACCGAACTTTTTCCTGCCGGAAACGGATCCGGCGGGCATTTGGATATCGCGCGGCTACCCTGGGACCGGATCGCCGAAACAAGCCAGGGGTCAATCCCGGGAGGACTCGCCCACGCCAGGGTGACCGCCCTCACGGGTACGGGCCAGGTCCGCCCGTCCCGACACCCCGATCCCTCGTGTACGCGCGGGTTCATCACCGGGCCGGGCCGTTAGGCTGCGGCTCTGTCCGCGTGACCGTCCGCTCAGGTCGCGCGCGGAGCCGAGCCGCCGTCGACGGAAGCGAGTTGAACCTTGAACTTCCTTACCATCGGTCATCGCGGAGTCATGGGTACCGAACCCGAGAACACCCTCCGTTCCTTCGTCGCCGCCCAGCAGGCCGGGCTCGACGTGATCGAACTCGATCTGCATCTGAGCAAGGACGGCGCCCTCGTCGTCATGCACGACACCGACGTGGACCGCACGACCGACGGCACCGGCCCGATCGCCGAGAAGACCATCTCCGAGCTGCGTGCCCTGGACGCGGGCCGCGGGGAGCACGTCCCGGTCTTCGAAGAGGTCCTCGACGCCGTACGGTCGCCTCTCCAGGCCGAGATCAAGGACATCGCGGCGGCCCGGGCGCTGGCCGAGGTCATGCTGAAACGGGACCTGGTCTCCCGGGTCGAGGTGTCCTCGTTCCACGACGAGGCGATCGCCGAGATCAACCGGCTGGTGCCCGGCGTGCGGACCGCGCTGATCGGCAGCCGCTTCGGCACCGACATCGTGGACCGCGCGGTGGAGGCCGGTGCCGCGACCGTCTGCCTCAACATCCGCCGCCTCACACTGGAGGTCGTGGAGCGGGCCCGCAAGGCGGACCTGAGGATCATCGGCTGGGTGGTGAACACCCAGGACCACCTGCGGCTCGTACGGGCCCTGCAGCTGGACGGCGCGACCACCGACTACCCGGAGATCAAACGCACCGCCCGCTTCACCGCATGAACGTCACACCAGCTCCTTGACCAGCAGCTCGAACTGCAGGTCGTCGCGCTGCGGAACGCCGAAGCGCTCGTCGCCGTACGGGAACGGGGTCATCCGGCCCGTACGGCGGTAGCCGCGGCGTTCGTACCAGGCGATGAGGTCGTTGCGTACGGAGATCACGGTCATGTGCATCTCGCGCACGCCCCAGGTCTCGCGCGCCGCGCGCTCCGCCTCCGTGATGATCACCTTGCCGAGGCCCGCGCCCTGCAGCTGCGGGCTGACGGCGAACATTCCGAAGTAGGCGTGGTCACCGCGGTGTTCGAGCTGGCAGCAGGCGACCACGGCGCCCTCCCGTTCGACCGTCAGCAGCCGGCTGTCGTGCGACTTGATGACGTCGCGGACACCCTCCGGGTCCGTGCGCTGCCCCTGGAGGATGTCCGCCTCGGTGGTCCACCCGGCCCGGCTGGAGTCCCCTCGGTAGGCCGACTCGATCAGCGCGATCAGGGCGTCCACGTCGGCATCGGTGGCGTCGCGGAAGGTCAGGTCGGTGTCGGCGGTTTCCACGGGCTTCACTCCGAAATCCGGGCGCGGCTGGGACTCGGACGAGGGTAACCCTGACCGGGCACTAGGCTCCCGTGCATGGTGCACGTTCTCAGCAGCCGGACTCTTGTCCGTCCCACCGATCCCGGGCGCTCACGCCGCTTCTACGGTGAACAGCTCGGCCTCGCCGTCTACCGCGAGTTCGGCACGGGGCCGGAGCGCGGCACCGTCTACTTCCTGGGCGGCGGTTTCCTGGAGGTCGCCGGCAGGTCCGAGACCCCGCCCTCCCCGGCCGTGCAGTTGTGGCTGCAGGTCGAGGACGTGGCCGCGGCGCACGAGGAACTGCGCGCCGCCGGGGTCGAGATCGTACGGGCGCCCGTGAAGGAGCCGTGGGGCCTGGTCGAGATGTGGATCGCGGACCCGGACGGGACGCGGATCGTGCTGGTCGAGGTGCCGGCGGACCATCCGATCCGGTACCGGCCGGGGATCTGAGGTCAGTCCGGGCGGTGCTCCCAGCGGCGGTCCGTGCGGGTGAGTTCGCGAAAGCCGGCGCCCAGCAGCAGGTCGATCGCCGCCTTGTCACCGGACTGCTCGTAGGCGAGGAGGCGGTCCACTCCGCACAGGCGCAGCCACCCGGCGGCCTCGCCGAGCAGCCGTTGCGCCAGGCCCTCGCCGTACCGGGCCGGGTCGGCGTGCAGGTTGCCGATGTCGGCGAGGCCGGCTGCGCGTGCGTGGCGCTCGGGGCGGGCCAGGGAGGTATCGATCTCGATGAAGCCGAGGGCGCGGGTGCCGGCGTAGGCCGTGAAGCGGGTGCCGCACTCCCCCAGCGTGCGCTCGGTCGTCGTGCCCGGCCGGGGTTCGGGCACCGGCAGGTCGGCCACCCGTGCGAGCAGGATGACTTCCGTGTCGCCGACGTGCCGGAAGCCGGCGCGTTCGTAGAGGGCGCGGATGTGCGGCCAGTTGCGCGGCAGGCCGTATACGACCGGGGCCGGCACGGCGCCGTCGGCGTACCGGACGCGTACGTTCCAGCGGGCGAACTGGGCCAGGCAAGCGGCCATCAGCTGGTCGGCGGCGGCCTCTGAGCCGGGCCAGAGGGACGCCGGCGGACGGCAGACGAACCAGCCGATCTCGCCGGCGTCCCGGAAGTTCTCACCGACCTCGTCGCCGTGGCGGTAGCGCAGCAGATGGGCGGCGGCCACGACGTACCGGCGCTGCTCGGCGACGAGCGTCACGCGCTCGGCCACCCATGGGCCGGTGATGAACTCGCCGGGCCGGCGCTCCAGATCGCTGAGGACGGTGTTCACCGAGACGGAGATGCCGGGGACGACGGCGGCGATGTGCGCGTTGACCAGATCGGTGAGCTGGTCGCGGTCGTCGCGGCGAAAGGGGCGCACCGTGAGTGCGGACATGCGAAACCTCCGGAGCGGACGCGGATACGTGGGCTGGAGGCCGCCAATCGGTGCGGTATGGGTGGAGGGTACGTCCCTGGCAGCGCCGTGTGCGAGGGGGTTTTCGCCGGATGGCCACGGTCCGGGCCCGGGACCAGCGTGCTGGAGGGGGCTCGTTCGCATTCCCTCCGGAGGAACCTCATGAAGCTCGACAAGCCGGTGACCGGCGGGCCCTGCTGGACCGAGCTGGGGACCAGTGACATGGCGGCGGCCAGGCGATTCTACACGGAGCTGTTCGGCTGGCGCCACGAGACGGACCCGCGTCAGGAGGCGGGCGGCTACACGGTCGCGCACCTCGGGGACGCGGCGGTCGCCGCGCTGACCCCGCTCTTCCAGGAGTCGCAGCGCGTCGCGTGGAACGTGTCGTTCGCGGTGGCCGACGCGGACACCGCCGCCGAGCAGGTGACGGCGGCCGGCGGGACGGTCCTGCTCGGCCCGATGGACGTGCTCGACGTGGGCCGTTTCACCGTGGCGCTCGATCCGGCGGGTGCGGCCTTCCAGATGTGGCAGGCGCGGACCTTCCCGGGCGCCGGGCTGTTCAACGCGCCCGGCTCCCTGGGCTGGGTGGAGCTGCTGACCCGTGCGCCCGAGCGGTGCCTGAGCTTCTACACCACGGTGTTCCGCTGGAGCGTCAACGCCTCGGAGCACTACACGCAGTGGGGCATCGACGGCGCGGACTTCGGCGGGATGGTGCGGATGGACGACAAGTTCCCGCCCGAGGTACCGCCGCACTGGCTGCCGTACTTCGCGGTGTCCGACGTGGACGCCACCGCGGCCACGGCGACCGGGGCGGGCGGCACCGTCCTCATGGCGCCCACCGCCGTTCCGGACGGACCGCGGATCGCGGTGCTGCGGGACCCGCAGCAGGCGGTGTTCGGCGTGTACCGGCCGGGCGACGAACGGTGACCAGTGCTGGGTCCCCCTGTCCGGACGTGAACTCCGCGGTCAGGCCCGTGCTTCGAGTACGGCGAGGTCGCGCTCGGCGTACAGCCGGTGGTGCCACTCCTCGTTGAGCACGCCGAGCAGGCGCTCCCGGACGGGGAACGTCTCGCCCTCGACGGCCCGCCGTACGAGGCCCATCGCGGCATGGCGCAGGGTGAGCGCCTCCTCCAGCGAGGGCCGGGCGTGACGTCCACGCCGTTGATGACGAGGTGGTGGATCTCGCCGTCGATGGTGGTGTCGACGATCTCCACGCCGCGCATCACCACCTGATGGAGCGCGGAGTACAGAATCTGCGCCCGGATGAGGCTCACGCCGCTGAAGCGCGTGCCCGACATGTCCGCTCGCTCGAACTCGCCGCCCGCGAGGTCCCGGAAGCCGTTCGCCATGCCCGACACGACAGGGCCCCCCTCAGACAAGCGGGGTCACGCTCACCCGGTCGATGACCGGGGTGTACGCCGAGCGCAGGCCGTACTGGTTTCGGGTGTGGCCGTCGAAGTCCGGAAGTTCGTCGGCGGTGATGGTGATCGTGTTGGGGCCCTGGTCCAGGGTGACGGGGACGGAGAGGTTCCAGAAGTTGTTGAAGTGGAAGGTGGTGGGGAACAGGACTCGGTGCGGCGCGGCCCGGTTGACGGAGATGTCCGCGTGGCGGCAGACCGGGTCGGGGTTGTAGTGGGTGGCGGGTGCCTGCTCGCCGTTGGAGTAGCGGATCGTGAGCGCGTGCCGTCCGGCGCGCTCGGCCGTGAGCGTCAGGGTGAGCGCGTTGCCGGGCCCGGCGCCGATGCCGTCGACCGCCTTGCCGCCGGTGGCGTACGAGAGTCCCGTCACGTGTGCGGTGCCGGTCAGGACGCCTTCCTCGGCGGCGCTCACACGCACGGGCAGCAGTCCGCGGGCCGCGCCGACACGCAGCCGGTCCACGACCAGCAGTTCCGACGTCCCGGTGACCGCGATCTTGTTGATGCCGCCCGCGAGGAAGAGCGGGACGGGACCTCGCCGGACGCGTCCGAGTTCCTCACCGTTGACCGTGAGCAGGCCTTCGCCGGGGCCGAGCAGGTCGACGGTGACCGTCGCCTCGCCGTCGTCGGCGGCGTGCACCCAGAAGGTGACGGTGCCGCCGCGGGGGGCTACGGCGACACCGGGGCCGGAGGCGCCGACGTGGGCGTAGCTGATCCTGGCGCCCGCGCCGAGCGCCGCGTACTCGGCGTCGTACACAGCCTCCCGCTCGTCCCGCAGAACGAGGTCCAGCTTGTCGACGACCGCGTCGCCCTTGGTCGTGCCGAGTTCGGGGTCCTGCGCGGCGAGGGTGATCCGGTGCGGCCCCGCGGTCAGTTCGGCCTCGGTGTCGGTGTGGCCCCACACCGCCCACTTGTAGCCGAGCGGCAGCCGCAGTTCCCGCGGGTCCTCGCCGTCGACGCGCAGGAAGACGTTGGTGGGGCCGTTCTCGCGCACCAGGTCGGCGAGGTTGCAGGAGTTGGCGAAGACCCGGATGTCGTACGTGCCGTCCTGCGGGACCTCGACGTCGAAGGCGAGCACCCCGTCGGAGCCGGTGCGCAGTCCGCCCACGTGATGGCCGCCGGAGGTGGCGAACCTCTCGACGTCCGAGGGGGATCCTTCGGGACCGTTCTTGGCGTATCCGCCTCCCGTGTACGTCGCGTCCTCGGCCTCGTACGTCCGCCGCCAGGTCACCGACGGCGGCTGCGGCGTGGCCCCGTTGCCGCCCGGCGCGAGGATCAGCTGGTAGGCCGACATCTCGTCGAGGCCGGTCAGGGGCAGCGTCACGCGGCCGTCCACGACGGGCAGTTCGAGGTCCCGCAGCCGCAGCGGCTGGGCGCTCGCGCCGACCTGGCCGGTCCAGGGGATCTCCTGCAGCCGCAGGTGGACCCGCGCGCCGAAGACCTCCGCGTCGACGCCCGTGAGGACCAGGTCCGCAGCGCCGCTCGCACCGCCGAACAGCACACGCGCCTGCCGCTTGGCCCGGTCGAGTGCGGCGACGCCCTGCAGTGTGTACTGCACGTTGGGGTGCGGCGCCGTCACCCGGACGGTGTTCCCGGACAGTTGCCCGTACGCGTTGAACAGCCACCACTGCCCGTTGCCCTTGCCCGCCTCCACCGCGGAGTCGTTGAGGTTGCCGGCGATGTTCCAGTACGCCATGTCGGCGTCGACCTTGGACTCCTCGATCGCGGCGATCCACTGGATCATCTGCCCGGGCACGGACAGGTGGTAGTTGTGCGCGTACTCGTTGAGGTTGACGGGCAGCGGGCCGATGCCCAACTCCCGCTCCAGGGCACGGTACTTGGCGACGTTCGTGCGGACCTCGTCCGGCGACGACAGCTCGTGCCAGGTGATCACGTCGGGGAGCACGCCGTGATCGCGGGAGAACTCCAGGAAGCCGCGCACCTCGGGGTACAGGGCGCAGGTGTTGGGGCCGGCTATGCGCGCCTCGGGGTCGAGGCCCTTGATGAGGTGGTACGCCTGCTGCCAGGCCGCGAAGTAGGGGCCCGGCTCGGTGCGCCAGGAGACGCCGTCGTAGCTCCACTCCCCCGTGCCGAACATGTTGCCCTCGGGCTCGTTGAACGGCACGTACACGACATGGGACTTGACAGTGCCCAGGGTCTGCACCTGCTCGGCCTGGCGGCGGATGCTCTCCAGGTGGGCCGCGAGCCGCTCCTCGCCCGTGGCGCCCGGCCACTCGTAGGGGAAACCGCGGTGGATGTCGGTGTGGTAGACGTACACGTCCCTGCCGCCCGCGGCGACGAACGCCGGGAGGATCTCCAGTGCGTCGGCGCCGGGATGCTGGATGCCGTCCTGGGCCTTGGTGGAGACCGTGCGGACGTACATGCCCTCGACGACGGCGCGGCTGGGTACACCGTCACCGTACAGGCCGTAGAGCGTGCCGGCGGCTCCGCCGTGGAAGGGGCCCGTCTCCGTGCCCAGGTCGACAGTGAGCGTCTCGGCTGCCACGGCTTCCCTCGCTGATCGCTGGTTCGACATCTCGTACGTCAGCCGGTGATCCGAACCGGCCTGGTCGAACGTAGGGAGTCGGTATCGGTCAGGTCAACGGGCGTCCGCCGTCCGAACGTTTTGGCATCCGCCGCTCAGGCGCGCAGGGTGCCGTGCCGGCCCTCCAGCCGGCCGAGCAACTCCCCGAGCAGACCGGCGAGTTCGTCCTGCCCCTGCGGGTCGAGCACGGACAGTACGGAGGTCTCGTAGGCGAGCTGCTCGGGCAGGGTCCCGTCGAACAGGGCGCTGCCGGCGTCGGTGAGGCGGACGTGAGCGACGCGGCGGTCGCGGGCGTCACCGCGGCGTTCGACCAGGCCGCGCTCGGTGAGCTGTTTGAGGCGCTTGGTGACGGCGGCACCGGAGGAGTACGTCTCGCGGGCCAGCTCGCTGGGGGTCAGCTCGTGGCCGGTACGGCGCAGGGCGCCGAGCAGGTCGAACTCGGGGCGGCTCAGGCCGGTACGGCGCAGCGGGCCGTCCTCGGCCTGCTGGAGGAGGGCGGCGCAGCGGTTGATGCGGCCGATGATCTCCATGGGGCCGGTGTCGAGGTCGGGGTGGACGGCACGCCACTGGCGCACGACCGCGGAGACGGTGTCGTCGCCCCTGGTCGCGCGTGCCTGCCGTCCGTTCGGTGCCGTCATGGCCGTACGTCCTCCGTTCTCGCGCTCCGGCGCGGCCCCTCGTGCCGTACCGTCGCCGCGAGCGTACGGTGTCCGGCCTGCTCGGCGCGCACGACCCGCTCCTGGGGCAGGGCGCGCTGCCACCACTCGCCGGACGCGGCGTCGACGGTGGCGCGCAGGTCGGCCAGGGCGGCGGCGAGCGAGCGGCGGGCGGCCCGCAGGGCGCCGGGGGCGGGGGCGGGCTCGGCCAGCAGGCGGGCTGTGTTCTCGCGGGAGCGCTCGACGGCGGCCAGGGCGTGCTCGACGCGGTCGCCGGCGCGCCGGTTGGTGACGGCGACGGCCGCGACGAGGCCGACCAGGGCGCCGATGACGGTGTCCACGGCGCGCTCGGTGATCAGCCGCCCCGGTTCCTGGAAGCCGGTGAACTCGGTGACGAGCAGCGCCATCGGGGTCACACAGACGGTGCCGAGCCAGTAGTTGCGGCCGATCAGCGCCTCGGCACCGAAGTTGAAGACGAGGCAGCACAGTACGAGGGCCGTCTGGCCGAGATGTGCGAGCGGGGCCACGGCGGCGAAGAGCAGGACGCCGAGGAGGTTGCCGACGACACGCTGGACGCCCCGGCTCCAGGTGAGGACGAGGTTGGCCTGATAGAGGGAGGCCGCGGTGACCAGGGCCCAGTAGGGGCGGCCGATACCGAGGGCCAGGGAGGCGTAGCCGGCGAGGGCGCAGCCGAGCGCGGTGCGGACGGCGATCGGAGTGAGCGGGCCGAGGCGCTGCCGCAACGGGCGGGGCGGGACGGCGAGTTCGGCGTCCACGCCGGGGAGTTCGTCGGTGGCCACCGGGTCGAGGACGACCGGGATGGGCCTGGTGCCGGTCAACTCGCGTGCCCAGAAGCGCAGTTGCTCCGGGTCGGTGTCGGCGGGTGCGGCGAGGGCGACTTCGGCGCGGACGACGAGGTGTTCGAGGGCACGCCGGGTGCGGGAGCCGCGTGTGGCCAGGAGCGACTGCCAGGCGGCCTGGACAGCGGCGGCCGCAGTGGCGCGGTTGCGCGCGTGGCCGTCGCCCGTGCCCCGCGTGCCGGCGTACGCGGCCGCGGCGTTCAGGGCGCCCGCGGTGGCCCGGCGCTCCGGGCCGTGCGGGCGCAGCAGGCCGGGGGCCATGCCGACGAGCCAGGCCCAGCCGCCCGCCCCGAGAGCCAGTGCGAGATGGCCGGGGACCTGGCCGAGGGTCTGCGGGGCGAAGAGGGAGGCGGACGTGATGAAGGTCAGGACCACATTGCCGGGCGGACCGATACGGGTCACGTCGCACAGTGCCTTGTGCAGCGCGGCCAGCAGGGCGCCGACGGTGACGAGCACGACGGCACTGCCGGTGAGCGAGGCGGTGACCAGGGAGACGGCGAGGCCGCCGACCATGCCGAGGACCACCCGGGCGAGGACCCGGGCCCGGGCGGCGTAGGGGCGGTTGTGGGCGTACAGCGCGCACAGCGACCCCGCCATGGTGTACAGCGCCAGGTCGAGCCGGCCGAGGGCCAGCAGCGTCAGATTGGGCGGGGCGACCGAGGCGACCACACTCAGGGCGGGCTTGAACCAGATGTCCGCGGGCCGGCCCAGACGCAGCACGCCGGACAGGGGGAGGCGGCGGCCGCGCGGGGTGACGGGAGTGGGGGTCGCAGGGGTCATGTGGCATTACATTAGCAGGTGTTTTACTAGTAAAGGAAATCCCGCCCACAGTTCCCCACCTGCTCTCACCTGCCGTGCTCCCTCGAACGCTCCCCGTGTACTCCCTTGCGCTTGTATGCGCGCCGCGTTGTGCGGGCAACCACCGACTGTCGACACCGTCGAGCGGGGAGGTGCGCGTGCACGGACCGGCTTCGCCCGGCTGGCTGCTGGTCGCGCTGTGCGCGGCGACCGGGGCCTACTGTCTGCTGCGGATGCGCAGCACGGTCGAGGAGCAGCGCCGGGCCGCGGGCGGGGAGGCGCTGATGGGCTTCGGCATGGCCGCCATGGCCGTTCCTGCGGCGGCCTTCAGCCCGCCGCCGTGGACCTGGCCCGGCTACGCGGCCGTCTTCGGCGTCGCCGCGCTGCGCGCCCTGTGGACCGCGCGGACGAGCGCGCACCATCTGCACCACCTGGTGGGCGCCTCGGCCATGGTCTACATGGCGGTCGCGATGGCGGCCGCTCCGGGACACCATGCCGGGCACGGGAGTTCGTCCGGAGTCCCCCTGGTGACGGGGATGCTGCTGCTCTACTTCATGGGATACGTGCTGTTGTCAGGAGTCCGGCTGATACCTGTCACCGCTGGCGGCGGCACCGCGGGCTGGGGGGACCGGCCGGAGCTGGCGCGGGCCTGCCGGCTGTCGATGGGCATCGCGATGGTGGCGATGCTGATCACGCTGTGAGCCGCCGTGTCCCGCTCACGCTCTGAACCGCCGCACCCCGCACGCGGCCGTTGTTTGCGTCACTTTGCCGCGACAGCCCCTGCCCCGAGCGCGCGCGGACTCATAGGGTGATCGCCATGATGGTCCCCGCGGCACTGTTGCTGCTCGGCGCGCTGGCCGCCGTCGTCGCCCCACGGCTGCTCGCCCGGGCCGACTGGGCGGACCGTGAACCGGTGGTCGCGCTGTGGGTGTGGCAGTGCGTGGTGGCGGCCGTCCTCATGTGCTGTGCGCTGTCGATGACGCTGAGCGCGGCGGCCGCGTGGCAGGCGGTGCGCGGCCATGTGTTCGCCGCGGCGCCGCACACGGTCGTGGACGCCTACGCGCTCGGTGCGAACGGGCCGTGGGCGGCGACGACCGCGGTCGCGCTCGCGTGCGCCGGGGTGTGGAGCGTGGCCATGCTGGTCCGGGAGGTCGCGCGGGCGCGGGCGCGCCGTCGCCGTCGCCGGGCCGAACTCCTCGTCCGTGCCCCGCTGTTGCCCGGCGAGGATCCCGGGGACGGCCGGCTGGTCGTGCTGGAGGGCGAGCGGGCCGACGCCTGGTGGCTGGCCGGTGCGGCGCCCGGGCTCGTCGTCACCACCGCCGCGTTGCGCCGCCTCAAGGGCCGGCAGCTGGACGCCGTCCTCGCCCACGAGCAGGGGCACGCCCAGGCCCGGCACGACTGGCTGCTGCACTGCTCGGCCGCGCTGGCGGTCGGGTTCCCGCAGGTGCCGGTGTTCGCGGGGTTCCGGGACGAGATGCACCGGCTGGTCGAGCTCGCCGCCGACGACATGGCCTCGCGCCGCCACGGCCGTCTGACGACCGCGCTCGCACTCGTCGAACTCAACGAGGACCGGGGCGTGTTCGGCCCCTCTCCCAGCGCCCAGGCACACGTTCCGCAGCGCGTGCGCAGGCTGCTCAGCGCACCCGACCGGCTCACGGCCACCAGACGGCTGGGACTGACGGCGACAGCCGCGCTGGTGCCCGTGGTGCCGGTACTGGTGGCGTTCGTACCAGGGTTGCGGGCCCTGGGGTAGTGCCCGCCCGGGGCGGCCAGGTTCGCCCCGGCGTCGGCCTCGGGATGCTCAGGAGTTCCGGACATTGGCCCCGGCCCCCGCCGGTCAGGGAGGATCAGTGGATGCACAACCCGCCCGTCGACTCCCCGCCCCGCCCGCCCGACCAGAACGCCACCGCCCGCGCCGCAACCCTCCTCGCCCTGTGCTCCGCACTGCTGCTCACGCTCGTCGCGGTCAAGTGGCACCCCCTGACCAGCACCGACGGCGACATCGCCCGCACCACTCACCGCTGGGCCGTCGACGAACCCGGCCTCACCCACGCGTTCCGCATCCTGACGGACTGGGTCTGGGACCCCTGGACGATGCGCCTGGTGTGCGCGGCGGCCGTGCTGTGGCTGGTGTGGAGACGTGCGGCGTGGTGGACGGCACTGTGGCTGGTGGCCACCTGCTCGCTGGGCACCCTGCTGCAACAGGCCCTCAAGTCCGCGGTCGACCGTCCGCGCCCCGTCTGGCCCGACCCCGTCGACACGGCCCACTACGCGGCCTTCCCCTCGGGACACGCGATGACCGCCACGGTCGTCTGCGGCCTCCTGCTCTGGCTCCTGCACCGCTGCGGCCCCGGCCGCGCCCTGTGGCGCACTGCGCTGGCCGTGGCCGGGGTCTCCGTGGCCGGCGTGGGCCTCACCCGTGTGTGGCTGGGCGTGCACTGGCCCTCCGACGTGGTGGGCGGCTGGCTCCTGGGGGCGATGGTCGTGGCGCTGGCCGTGCTGGTCCACCAGCGATGGCGACCGTGAGCAGGCCACGTAAGATCCAGTCATGATGGCCGTTCTGTTCGACTTCTCCGGCACCCTCTTCCGTATCGAGTCCACCGAGTCCTGGTTGCGGGCGGTGCTGGACGAGGCCGGAATGACGCTCTCCGAGCCGGAGTTGACCCAGGCGGCGAAGGCGCTGCAAGTGGCCGGGGCGCAGCCCGGCGGAGCGAGCCCCGCACAACTGCCCGCGCACCTCGCCGAGGTGTGGCGGATCCGGGACGAGAGCGCCGCGCTGCACCGCGCCGCCTACACCGGTCTTTCCCGCGAAGTGCCGCTCCCCGAGCCCGGGTTGCACGACACACTGTACGACCGCCACAGGACGCCCGCCGCGTGGGCGCCCTACCCCGACGCCGCCGACGTGCTCCAGGCGCTGTGCGAGCGCGGGATCGGCATCGGCGTGGTGAGCAACATCGGGTGGGACCTGCGCCCGGTCTTCCGCGAGCACGGCCTCGACCGGTATGTGGACGCGTACGTCCTGTCGTACGAGCACGGCATCCAGAAGCCCGACCCACGGCTGTTCGCGGCGGCCTGCGAGGCACTCGAAGTTGATCCGGTGGAGGTCCTGATGGTCGGTGACGACCGGGAGGCGGACGGCGGTGCGGCGGCCCTCGGCTGCCGGGTGCACCTGGTGGACCATCTGCCGACGTCCGAGCGGCCGGACGGGCTGCGTGCCGTGCTGGACCTGGTGGACTGAGCGGCGGGCCGGTCCCGGGTCCGCCCGGGACTACTCCAGATAGCCCTCGACCTGCGACGACGACCGGGCCCGCGCCTCGTCCGGGTTCTTTCCGAACTCGGCCGTCGCGCGCCGCTGCCGCAGCAGGTCCCAGCACTGGACGAGGTAGCGCTCCAGCTGTCCGAGCCGCCGCTGTTCCGTCGTGCTGTCGATCTCGCCGGACGCGAGGGATTCCCGGAGCCTGCGCTCGTCCTCGACCATCTCCGTGATCCTGGCCAGGATCTGCCGGTCCTGTTCCATGTCCGCAGGCCTCCTCCGCTCGGCACGTGCCCGCCTCAGGGACGGCGGGAGTACGAAGGTTTCGGGAAGTAGCCTCAGGACACCATCTGGGCGAAAAAGACCGTCCGCCTGAGACGATCCCCCGCGTCGCCCCAGACGGACGGCAGCCCTGACCAGCCCCTACGGGACTCCGATCGGGACGTGTTGAGTATAGTTGGCTGATAGCCAGTCAACGCAGGAGTTACAGCATGTCCCCGCGCAGCGCCTCGGTCAATGAAGAGTTGCGGAGACGTTCCCGGGAGCGGCTCCTGCAAGCGGCCGTCGAGCTGGTCGGTGAGCACGGCTACGAGGCGACGACGCTCGGCGACATCGCGGACAGAGCGGGCTCGGCGCGCGGTCTGGTGTCGTACTACTTCCCGGGAAAGCGCCAGCTCGTACAGTCCGCGGTGCACCGGCTGATGCACCGCACCCTGGAGGAGGCGGTCGAGCGGGAGCCGCGCATCGAGGACGGCCGGGAGCGGTTGGCGCGGGCCATCGACGCGATTCTGCGGATGGGCCGGGACCGTCCAGTGCTGATGCGCCAGCACATGGCCGGGCTGCTGCAGGCGGAGGGCTTCGTGGGGTGCCCGGAGCAGCAGCGCCTCGCCGAGCTGCTGCGGGACGCCGTCGCACGGTGCGGGTCGCGGGATGTCGACGCCGACTATCCGATGCTGCGTTCCCTGCTGATGGGCGCCGTCTACGCGATGGTGCTGCCGAACGTGCCGATGCCGATCACCACCCTCCGGGCCGAGTTGTTCAAGCGCTACCGGATCGACTGGGAGATGGGCGTGCCGCCCGACGCCGGGGCGCCGGCCGCGGGAACGTACGAGGCGGATCTGTCACGGTACTTCGCGACCGGCGACGGGCCCGGCGAGCGGCCCGCCCGGCCGGAGCCCTCGGACCGGTGACGGACGCCCCACCGACCCCATGGCGGCGCCCGTCAGCGTCGTGCGTGACGTGGCGTCAAGAACCCCGAGTCGCGGGCCTGCGAGATCAGGCGGAGCGACCTGCGCCGGCTGTGTCCTGTCGCGCACATCACCGCGAGGACCGGATCGGCGCCCTGCTCCTGCGCCGCGCGGTACTTCTGGGCGACGAGCCAGCGCCCCTCGACGCCGCGGGGCCAGCCGGACCGGGCCCGCCGGGAGCTTACGGATCCGTCCGGCCCGGCAGCCGGATCCGGCCCTGGGCGGCACGCACGGAAGAGCGGTTCCTCGATCCAGTCGGCGAGTTCCGCGAGGTCGTCCAGGGACAGCGCCGGCTGAGCCCGGATGTCCTCCAGCGCGGCGCAGCCCTCGCAGACCATCGCGAGCGCGTCGACCCGTGCGCCGTCGCCGAACACCAGCCGGACGCTGAACCACGACGTGGCGCGATCGTCCTCCCGCACTTCCCACGCGGGCCATACGGACACCGTGCCGTCCGTCGGACAACGATCAGAAAGATCAAGAAAGGATGCTTCTAGCACACACAGAACGTAACCACTTGATCACATACGGCAGGAACGGACACGCACGTCCACGGTGCGCCTGCACCCTGTCAGCGCAGCACGGACGGTGCGATGCTGGAGCCGTCAGCGATCTCCTCTCGTAAGGAGTTCCGCCGTGTTGCGTGTCGCCGTCGTCGGCTCAGGGCCCAGCGGGGTCTACACCGCCCAGAGCCTCGTCCAGCTGGACCCCGCGGTGTCCGTCGACGTCCTTGACCGGCTGCCGTGCCCCTACGGCCTGGTGCGTTACGGCGTCGCGCCGGACCACGAGAAGATCAAGTCACTGCAGAACAACCTGCGTACGGTCCTGGAGCACGAGCGGGTGCGCTTCCTCGGCGGCGTCCAGGTCGGCCCCGGCGGGCTGCCGGCCGCCCGGTTGCGCGAGCTGTACCACGCGGTGGTGTACTGCGTGGGCGCCGCCACGGACCGCCACCTGGGGATCCCGGGCGAGGATCTTCCTGGCAGCTGGTCGGCGACCCGGTTCGTGTCCTGGTACAGCGCCCACCCGGACGCCGACGACGACGGTTTCGTGCGGGACGCCCGGTCGGCCGTGGTCATCGGCGTGGGCAATGTCGCGGTGGACGTCACGCGGATGCTGGCCCGCGGCCCGGCGGAGCTGAGCCCGACGGACATGCCGCAGGCCGCCCTCGGCGCGCTGTCCGCGAGCCGGGTGAGCGAGGTCCACATGGTGGGGCGGCGCGGCCCGTCACAGGCCCGCTTCACGACCAAGGAGCTGCGCGAGCTGGGCGGGCTCCCGGACACCGAAATCACCGTGAATCAGGCGGAGTTGGCGCTGGATCCCGCTTGCGCCGATACGGCCGCGCTGCCTGCGGTCCAGCGCCGCAACGTGGAAGTGCTGCGCGGCTGGGCCCAGAGGCCGCCCGAGGACGTCCCGCACCGCATCCGGCTGCGCTTCTTCCTGCGCCCCGTGGAGCTGCTCGCCGACGGCGGCCGGGTGGGCGCGGTGCGCTTCGAACGGACGGAACCCGACGGGCGCGGAGGTGTGGCGGGCACGGGACGGTACGAGGACATCGAGGCGCAGTTGGTGCTGCGTTCGGTGGGCTATCGGGGAGTGCCGCTGGAGGGGCTGCCGTTCGATGCGGCGGGTGGCACCGTGCCGCATCTGGCGGGGCGCGTGCTGCGCGCGGGCGTCGTCGCGCCGGGCGAGTACGTGGCCGGCTGGATCAAGCGCGGCCCGACCGGAGTGATCGGCACCAACCGTCCGTGCGCGAAGGAGACGGTGATGTCGCTGCTGGAGGACGCCTCCGTGCTCGAACGCAAGGAGCTGCCCGGGGATCCGGTCGCCGCACTGCGCGCCGAGGGGATCGAGCCGGTCCAGTGGGCGGGCTGGCAGGCGATCGAGCGGGCCGAAGCGGCCCTGGGTGCCTCGCTGGGCCGCGGTGTCGTCAAGCTGGCGGACTGGGAGTCGCTGCTGGCGGCGGCGCGGGCGACAGGCGAGCAGCAGGCCTCGTAGCAGCGTCGGAAACCGTCCGGTGGGCAGTACACACAGCGGCAACACCCTGGAAAACCATGTACCACTTCTTCTGCGGCGCGAAGTAGAAGACCTGCGGTGCGGCCGCGTATCAGCGGGCCGCCGGCGGACCGGATGAAGGGCCCGGGAAGCGGGTCCGCCCTCCCGCCGCCGGCGGCCGTCCGAGCCCGGCGACAGGACAAGTGCCGGGACGGCGAGCAGGAGCAGCACCAGTCCGCTTGCCAACGTACGCGTGCGCGGAGCCGTCATCGACTCGCCCCTTTCGGGAGCCTCTCGGAACCCTCGGGAATCTCTCGGAAAGGCGAAGCGTCCGATGATGGCATGGACACGACCGTCACGGAAGCGCTCCCACACCACTTGCGCGCGGGATTCAAGACAGTCCTTCCTGCTCTCCAGGCCTGACGAATGTCTTCTGCGCAAAGCGTTGACTAGAAAGCGCTTGCCCCCTACGTTCCGTTCAGAAGTGTGACCGACAGGCGCCACTGGCGGACCCAAAACCGCGACCACGTCCGCACTGCGCATTCAGCATGACGTACGTCGTTCACGTACAGGTACAGGTACAGGTATATATAAGCCCTCCTGAAGGGACGCACCGCATGCGTACTCACCCCCCACGTACACACGCGCAAAGATCCGCCCTGTGGGCGGCCGCCGCGGCCGCCCTCGCGACGGTGTCCGTCCTGGCCCTCCCGCAGTCGGCCGGAGCGGCCGGCTCCTCGCCGGTCGGGTTCGGCGCAGGAACGACCGGTGGCGGCAGCGCCTCGACCGTCACCGTCTCGACGCTGGGCGCCTTCAAGTCGGCCGTGACCGGCAGCACGGCCAAGGTCGTGAAGGTGAACGGCCTGATCCCGCTGAGCGGTCAGGTCGACATCGGGTCCAACACCACCGTCCTGGGCGTCGGTTCGTCGTCCGGGTTCACCGGGGGCGGGCTCAGGCTGAAGAAGGTGACGAACGTCGTCATCCGCAACCTGAACATCAGCAAGCCGGTCGCGCCCGCCGACGGCGTCACCGTCCAGGCGTCGACCAAGGTGTGGATCGACCACAACGCCTTCTCGGCCGACCGCGACCACGACAAGGACTACTACGACGGCCTGCTGGACATCAACCACGGGTCCGACTACGTCACGGTCTCCTGGAACACGTTCAAGGACCACTACAAGGGTTCGCTCGTCGGCCACAGCGACAACAACGCCGGCGAGGACACCGGACATCTGCGGGTGACGTACCACCACAACCAGTTCAGCAACGTCTACTCGCGCATCCCCAGCCTGCGCTTCGGCACGGGGCACTTCTACGACAACTACGTCGTGGGCGCCGAGACCGCCTGTCACTCGCGCATGGGCGCCCAGATGCTCGTCGAGAACAACGTCTTCCGCTCGACGAAGGTCGCCGTCACCACGAGCCGCGACAGCGACGAAGACGGGTACGCCAATCTGCGCGGCAATGATCTCGGCGGGGCCGCGACCGAGATCTCGCAGGTCGGCACCTTCACCAGCCCTCCCTACGGCTACACCGCCGAGCCCGCCTCGTCCGTCGTCGCCTCGGTGACGTCCGGCGCGGGCACCGGAAAACTCTGACCGCCCCCGACCTGCCCCCCCAACTGGAAGAAGGCATTGGGACATGGCTTCACCAGCACCAGCACCTGCACGCGCCCGCCGGCGCGCCCTGGGCGCCACGTTGGCCGCGCTCGGCCTGACAGCTGTCATGATCATGACAAGAGACGCCCAGGCCCCGGCGAGCGCCGCCACCTGGCCCACCGCCCACGGCAGCCAGGCGGTCACCGCCACCATCCCGGTCTCCGGCACCAAGGACTACGGGATGAAGCGCCTCTACGGCAGCGGCGACCTCGGCACCGGCGGCCAGAACGAGGACCAGGACCCGATCCTCGAACTGGCCCCGGGCGCCGTCCTGAAGAACGTCATCATCGGCTCGCCCGCCGCGGACGGCATCCACTGCCAGGGCAACTGCACGCTGCAGAACGTGTGGTGGGAGGACGTCGGCGAGGACGCGGCGACGTTCCGGGGCTCCTCGTCGTCGAACGTCTACACCGTCTCCGGCGGGGGCGCGAAGGAGGCCAGCGACAAGGTGTTCCAGTTCAACGGAGCCGGGACGCTGAACATCTCCAACTTCGCGGTTCAGAACTTCGGCAAGCTCGTCCGCTCGTGCGGCAACTGCTCGACGCAGTACAAGCGGACCATCAACCTCAACACCATCGAGGCGACGTACAAGGGCAGCGCACTGGTCGGGATCAACACCAACTACGGCGACAGCGCGACCCTGAAGAAGATCACCATCGTCGGGGACAGCAGCAAGAAGATCGTGCCGTGCCAGAAGTACATCGGGAACAACACGGGCGCGGAGCCGCCGAAGAACGGTTCGGGGCCTGACAGCAGGTACTGCAAGTACGCGAGCTCGGACATCACCTACAAGTAACCCCCAACGGTGAACCCGGCCGTACGAGGCGCACCCGGGCGGCGCTTCGTACGGCCGCCGTCGTGCCGGTACTCGATTTCGATGTCCAGCTCAATGTCCCGTTCCGTGCCCCGTTCGGTGCTCGATTCAGTGTCCGATCGATCCGGTGATCTCCCGCTCGTAGTCCGCGTACGCGGCGCGCAGGGCCGCGCCCGGCCAGTCGGCGGGGACGAGTTCGGGGGGCAGCACGGGGTCGGCGAGCAAATGGCGCACGACCGCCGTGAAGGCGGTGAAACGGTCGGCCGGGCGGTGTGCTTCGGCGACATGGGCGAGCAGGGCACGGGCCGTCGCGGCCCAGGCGTCCAACGGCCAAAGCTGCGTGGCCAGTTCACGCGCGGGCCGGTCGGGGCGGGCGGTGTAGGACTGGGCCACCTGCTCCAGCGCGTCCGGCAGAGCGCGGCTGAGGTTGGCGGGGCGCAGCCACACGCCCTCGCGCAGTTCTGCCAGCCGCAGGGTGGTCAACCGGGCGCGCAGGTCGGCACGCTCGGCAGGGCCGCGGCCCGTCGCCGTGATCACCACCATCTCCCAGCCGCCGTCCCACGCGCGCGTGCGCGCCTCCACCGCGTCGTCCTGGCGGCGCTGGCGGGCCAGCAGACGGTCGCTGAGCCCGTAGACGGCGTCGGTGCGGCGTAGGTCGCCGGCGGCCACCATCCGGCTGAGGGCGGCACGCAGCGTGGAACCGCCGACACCGAAGGGCTCCACCGCGCGGACGAGCTCCTTGACCGGAAGCTCCGGCGGGTGCGTGCCCAGCAGCAGACTCAGCACGACCGACCGCGCCGACAGCGGCGGCAGAGCGACCTCGCCGGGCTGCACTGACACGTTCATCCGCATGAGCCCGTACTTTACGTGCGCTCTTCACCTGTGTCCTTCACGTGCGGCCTTTACGCGGAACCTCCTTGTTGCGATATTGCTACGGCCGCATAAAAGATGCAACATGGCTGCATGGTCTCGACACCCGCGCCCGCGCAGCCCCGGCAGCAGTACGCCACGCACGACGTCACCAACCAGCCCCCCGCCCTGACGCCGTACGACGCCTCCGCGGACACGGCCCTGCTGGAGGGGCTGCGCCGGGAGGGCGCCGGATGGGCCGAGGAGGGCGTCCGGCGGCTGGGACTGCGGGCCGGGAGCGAGGAGGCGCAGGAGTGGGCCGAGCTGGCGAACGTCCATGAGCCGGTACTGCGCACGCACGACCGCTACGGCAACCGCGTCGACGAGGTCGACTTCCACCCGAGCTGGCACCACCTGATGCGGGCAGCGGTCGCCGAGGGCCTGGCCGCCACTCCGTGGGCTCAGGACCGGCCCGGGGCCCATGTCGCACGTACCGCGGGCGGGCTGGTGTGGGGGCACACCGACGCCGGGCACGGCTGTCCCACGTCGATGACGTACGCGGCCGTCCCCGCCCTGCGCACCCAGCCGGAGCTGGCGAAGATCTACGAACCGCTGCTGACCAGCCGGGAGTACGAGCCGGAGCTCAGGGTGCCGACGGAGAAGCGCGGCCTGCTGGCGGGCATGGGGATGACCGAGAAGCAGGGCGGCTCCGACGTCCGGACGAACACCACCACGGCCTGGCCTACCGCCGAGCCCGGCATGTACGCGCTGCGCGGGCACAAATGGTTCACGTCGGCGCCCATGTGCGACGTGTTCCTGGTACTGGCGCAGGCCCCGGAGGGCCTCTCGTGCTTCCTGGTGCCGCGGATCCTGCCCGACGGCACCCGCAACACCTTCCGCATCCAGCGCCTCAAGGACAAGCTGGGCAACCGGTCCAACGCCTCCTCCGAGCCTGAGTTCGACGGGACCGTGGCCTGGCTGGTCGGGCCCGAGGGCCGGGGCGTCAAGACGATCATCGAGATGGTCAACTGCACGCGGCTCGACTGCGTGATGATGTCGGCCACGCTGATGCGTAAGACCCTCGTGGAGGCGGGGCACCATGTGCGCCACCGCAGCGCGTTCGGGGCGCGGTTGGTGGACCAGCGGCTGATGCGCAACGTCCTGGCGGACCTCGCGCTGGAGTCGGAGGCGGCCACGACGCTGACGCTGCGGCTGGCGGGGGCCGCGGACCGGGCGGTGCGCGCAGACGCGGGTGAGGCGGCGTTCCGGCGGATCGCGACCGCCGTCGGCAAGTACTGGGTGACCAAGCGAGGCCCGGCCTTCACGGCGGAGGCCCTGGAGTGCCTCGGCGGCAACGGCTATGTGGAGGAGTCGGGCATGCCCCGGCACTACCGCGAGGCGCCGCTGCTGTCGATCTGGGAGGGCTCCGGGAACGTCAACGCCCTTGATGTACTACGGGCGTTGAGGCGTGACCCCGGTACCGCGCAGGCTCTCTTCGACGAACTCGCCCTGGCACAGGGGGCGGACGCCCGGCTGGACGCCGCCGTGGTCAGGCTCGGGGAGAAGCTGGCCAACGGAACCGAGTCCGGCGCCCGCCGCCTGGTGGAGTCGATGGCGCTGACCCTGCAGGCCTCCCTCCTCGTCCGGCACGCCCCGCCCGCGGTCGCCGATGCCTTCTGCGCGTCCCGGCTGGGCGGCGACTGGGGACACGCCTTCGGCACCCTGCCCGACGCGGCCGACCTGGACGCCGTCCTGAACCGTGCGCTGCCGGGAGGCAGTTGAGGGCCGCGGCCCGAGTCCGTCGTTCGGATCAGGTGAGGATCAGCCGTCGTCGCAGCGGGCGACGCGGACGCGGCCCGAGGGAAGGTCGCCCGCGCCCGGGTCAGTGGCGAGCGTGTCCCGCGCTCCGCGGTCCGTGCAGCGGCAGCGGCTGCCCGCGTGGCGGCCACGTCAAGGTGAGGCCGCCCCCCGCAGGGAGCGCGTGCCAGCGGGCGGCGAACTCGTCCAGGCGGAGGAGGACGCGCTCGACGAGCTGCGGATCGCCGATGTCCGGCTCCGTCGAAGAGAGGCGATCGGGGAGCTCCTGACTCAGGCCCGCCCGCAACCGCCACACGGCGCGCACGCCGAGGCCAGTGCCTCGGACCGAGCCATGTCGGCATGCTCGGCCTTACTCGGCTGCCACTTCGCCTCCCGTCGCGCCTGACGCCTCCTGACCGCCGGATCGGCTGCCCAGAAGATGTTGCTCCGGCCGGCCGCGATCCGGCCGAAGACCCCACCGGACAGCCTCGCCTCGGCCTCGACCAGGAAGTGCACCGCGTCGTGAGGCAGCCAGTCGTCGTGGCCGGGCCCCTGTCGCGGCGCCGGCTCCGGACCGCTCCCGCGCACGACGGTCATCCGGTAGCGGCGCCCGGACATTTTGGTGAACGTCACGTCCATGACCCGTACGGTAGCCACCACCGCGGGCAGATCGCCCGGAATTACCGCACGTGAGACGGCCACCCGCGGTCGTCCGGCACCTGCCGGGCCGGTAGGTGAACCGCGGGCGAATTCTGGCTTTCCCTCTGGTCAGGAGCAGTTCGGAAACGCGGTCGCGGTCCCGCCGGCTGCGTAGGATCGGCCGACGCCGCCTCGTTCGTCCGACTCCCAGGAGGCCCGGCATGCCCGAACCCGCGGTCGGCGCCGAAGCCGCATCCGATCCCGTCGCGCCCCCGCTCCGCCCGCCCCGGCGGCGCACCGCGCTGCTCGCAGGCGGTGCCCTGGTGGCCGCGGCCGCGGTGGTGGCCGGGACTCTGGCGGCCGGGCGATCTGGCGGGGACGGCCACGCGGCGAGGCCGCCCGACGGTCTGCGGCACACCACCGTCGAGATCACCTCGGCCGGCTGCGGCCGCGGCTGGACCCACCCCGAACCCGGCCGCCAGGTCTTCGATCTGCGCAACAGCTCGGGCACAGCGGCCGAGGTCGATCTGACCGATCCGAGGACGGGCGCGGTCTACGGCGAGGTCGAGGGACTCGCGCCGGGCACCGAGCGCCCGATACGGGTGACCCTCGGCAACGGCACGTACGCCTTCAAGTGCCTGCCCGACGACGCCGACGCGGTCACCGGCCCCACCGTGCGCATCAGCGGCGCGACGGCGAAGGGCGGTCCGGGCGCCGTCCCGGTGACCCAGCAGGAGCTCATCCCGCCCACCCTCGCCTACCAGAAGTGGATCCAGGCCCGTACGGTCGAGCTGGCGCGGAAGACCGACGCGCTGCGCGACGCGATAGGCCGCGGGGACCTGAAGACCGCGCGCACGGACTGGTTCACCGCGCATCTGGTGTACGAGCGGATGGGTGCCGCCTACGGCACGTTCGGCGACGCGGACGCGGCGATCAACGGCACCACTGCGGGCCTGTCCGGCGGGGTGCACGACGCGGACTTCGCCGGGTTCCACCGGGTGGAGTACGGGCTGTGGCACGGCGAGCCGGCGAGCCGCCTGCGCGGACCGGCCGACCGGCTCGCAGGGGCCGCGCACACCTTGCGCGACCACTGGCCCGACCAGCGGATGGATCCGGCGGACGTCGGTCTGCGCGCGCACGAGATCCTGGAGAACACCGTGCAGTTCGAGCTGACCGGCCGTACCGACTACGGCAGCGGCACCAGTCTGGCCACCGCCCGCGCCAACCTCGACGGCACCGGCGTGCTCCTCGGATACCTTCGTCCGCTGCTGAAGACCCGCGACACCGGCCTGTCCGGCGTCGACACATGGATGGCCCGCAGCGGGCGCACGCTCGACGGCTTCGACCACGACGGACACTGGACGCCCCTGGACCGGCTGACCCGCGCCCAGCGCGAGAAGGCCGACGCCGACCTGGGCGAGCTGGTCGAGCGGCTGTCCGACGTGGCCGCTCTCACCGACGTACGGAGGACCGCGTGAACCCGCTGAAAAACGTCGGACGCCGGGGCTTCCTGGCCGGCGCCGCTGCCGTGGCCGGCACGGGACTCGTGGCCGCGGACCACGGGGCCGCGTCCGCCGCCGCGCAAGCCCGCGAGAGTGCGCGTGTGGCCTTCCACGGCCGGCACCAGGCCGGCATCCTCACCCCGGCTCAGCGCGCCACCGCCTTCGTGTCCTTCGACACGACCGCCGAGGACCGTCGCGAACTGGCCGACCTGCTGCGCACGCTCACCGACCGGGCCCGGTTCCTCACCGCCGGCGGCAGCCAGGACGAGCTGGGCATCACCGCCCCGCCCGTCGACTCCGGCACCGTCGGCCCCGACGTCCCCGCGGACGCACTGACCGTCACCGTCGGTGCCGGCGCCTCCCTCTTCGACGAGCGCTACGGCCTGGCCGCCCGCAGACCCCACCGGCTCACCACGATGCCTTCGTTCCCCGACGACGACCTCGACGCCGCCTGGTGCCACGGCGATCTGAGCGTGCAGCTGTGCGCCGCCCACACCGACACGGTGCTGCACGCCCTGCGCGACATCACCCGGCACACCCGCGGCGCCATGCAGGTGCGCTGGCGCCTGGACGGCTTCATCAGCCCGCCCCGTCCCTCGGGCGCGCCCCGCAACCACATGGGGTTCAAGGACGGCATCGCCAACCCCGACGTGCGCGACGCCCGCGCGATGGACCGCCTGGTGTGGGTGGGCGGCGGCGCGGGCGAGCCGGACTGGACGGTCGGCGGCAGCTATCAGGTCGTACGGCTGATCCGCATGCTGGTGGAGTTCTGGGACCGTGTCTCGATCACCGAGCAGGAGCGGATGTTCGGCCGTGCCCGGGACACCGGCGCACCCCTGGACGGACGCCACGAGAAGGACGCCCCCGACTATTCGCAGGACCCCCAGGGCGACGTGATCCCCCTGGACAGCCACATCCGGCTGGCCAACCCGCGCACCGCGGCCACCGACGGGCAGCGCATCCTGCGCCGCGGCTACAACTACGACCGGGGCACGGACAGCAACGGCAACCTCGACATGGGGCTGCTGTTCTGCAGCTACCAGCAGGACCTCGCCCGACAGTTCGAGGCCGTGCAGAAGCGGCTGGCCGGCGAGCCGCTGGTCGACTACATCTCCCCGTTCGGCGGCGGCTACTTCTTCGCCCTGCCGGGCGTGCGGGACGGCTCCGACTGGCTGGGGCGCACACTGCTGGCCTGAACCCACCCGTCTGAACGCCGGTCAAGAGCGGGCCAAGAGACAATAAGCATTTCCTGACCGAACATTCTCTGAGCCGTCATTGCCCCTCCCCCGCCCCGCCGCCACCATTGCCCAGGATCCAGCCGTAGATGTCCTGGCCACGGATATGCCGTGGCGACGGAATTCAGTGGACGCAGTGCTCTCGGAAGGCGAGACAGCATGATCGGCATAGGCAGAACCTCAAGGGCGTGGCGCGGGTTGACCCGTGCGGGTGCCCTGCTCGGCGCGGCCGCCCTGGCGAGCGCGGGCGGGGCCGTACCGGCCTCGGCGGCCACCGGCCACGGCCACTCCGGCACGCACACCGCGACCCCGATCAAGCACATGGTGGTGATCTACGACGAGAACGTCTCGTTCGACCACTACTTCGCCACGTATCCGAAGGCCGCCAACACCGACGGCACCCACTTCAAGGCGGCGGCGCGCACCCCGAAGGCCGACAACCTCCTCAACTCCGGGCTGCTGATGAGGAACCCGAACCTCTACAAGCCCAAGCGTCTGGCCAGTTCGCAGGCGATGACCTGCGACCAGAACCACTCCTACGGCCCCGAGCAGTACGCGGCCGACGGCGGCAAGGCCGACAAGTACGTCGAGAACACCGAAGTCAACAAGTGCACCGGGCTCTTCGGCGAGCCCGGCCTGGTGATGGACTACTACGACGGCAACACCGTCACGGCCCTGTGGAACTACGCCCAGCACTACGCGCTGGGCGACAAGTCGTTCAGCTCGGTCTACGGGCCCTCCACTCCCGGTGCGCTCAACCTGGTCTCCGGCCAGACCCACGGCGTGATCTCCGTCGACCCGGCCACCGGCACGGAGAACCCGAAGCAGACCTCGACACCGGACGCGTACGCCGTGGTCTCCCCCGACGCCAAGGGCGTGGGCACGCTCATCAACGACCCGGACCCCGCCTACGACGACTGCTCGGACAAGGACCACACCGCGACGAGCGCGCTGGCGTCGATGCAGGGCAGGAACATCGGTGACCTGCTCAACGCCAAGGGTGTGAGCTGGGGCTGGTTCCAGGGCGGTTTCCGGCCCAGCACCGCCTGGGACGGCAAGCAGGGCGACTACGCCAAGTGCGGCGGTACCACCCACACCAACGTCGGCGGCGCGGCGGTGGAGGACTACAGCCCGCACCACTCGCCGTTCGAGTACTACAAGTCGACGTCCAACCCGCACCACCTGGCCCCGAAGAGCGTCGCCGAGATCGGGCACAACGGCCGGGCCAACCACAACTACGACCTGACGGACTTCGACGCGACCCTCAAGGCGGGCAACCTGCCCGCGGTGAGCTTCCTGAAGGCGGCCGAGTACCAGGACGGCCACGCCGGCTACTCGGATCCGACCGACGAGCAGCACTTCCTGATCAAGGAGATCAACGCGCTGCAGCGGTCGCCCGAGTGGAAGTCCACCGCGGTCGTGCTCGCCTACGACGACTCCGACGGCTGGTACGACCACGTCGCCGCCAAGGTGCTCAACGGCTCCAGGAACTCGACCGCCGGATCCAACGGCAAGGCCCTCGACAGCCCGGCCTGCCAGTCCGGTCCGGCCCCGGCCAAGGGCTATGCGGACCGCTGTGGCCCCGGCACCCGGCAGCCGCTGCTGGTCATCTCCCCCTACAGCAAGGTCAACGCGGTCGACCACACCCGCACCGAGCAGGCGTCGATCACCAGGTTCATCGAGAACAACTGGCACACCGGCCGGATCGGTGACGCCTCCTTCGACGAGCGCGCCGGCTCCCTGACGGGCCTGTTCGACTTCCGGCACCCCAACAACAAGCAGGTGCTGCTGAACAGGGACGGCTCGGTCAAGTCGGTGAAGGGCATCCCGCACCACAGCGGGACGGCCACCAACACCTCGTCCCACGGCGCCTACCCGCCCTACGTCCAGGACCTGAGGGCGCAGAACGTGGCCGACACCGGCTCCGCCTCCCCTGCGCTGCCGATCGCGGTCGCCGGTCTCGTCACCGCCGCCGCGACCGGTACCGCGTTCGCCCTGCACCGCCGCAGGCGGCGCACGGGGCAGCCGACCGCGGCCCACTAGCACCCGCACCGGACGGGCCGCCCACATCGGACGGGCTGCGGGCACTTCGCCCGCGGCCCGTCCGCGCTTGTCGGAGCTACTCGGAGCTGCCCGGAGCTACTTGGTCTCGCCCCCGGGCGTCGGCACCCGGCCCGGCTCCTGTGGCTCCTCACCCGTCAGATACGGCGTGATGAACAGCTTGTAGATGGCGGCACCGACCACGCCGCCGATCAGGGGCCCGACGATCGGCACCCAGAAGTAGATGTTGTCGTATTGGTCCCGCCAGGCCGTGCTGTACCCGGTGAGGTAGCTGGCGAGCCGCGGCCCGAAGTCGCGGGCCGGGTTGATGGCGTATCCGGCGTCGCTGCCCCAGGCCATGCCGATCGCCACGACCAGGAAGCCGATGATGAGCGGGGCCATGTTGGCGCCGGGCGGGGTGTTGAGCACATCGGTGATCGCGAAGATGAGCAGCACCAGGATGGCGGTGCCGATCACCTGGTCGCGCAGGGCGCCCCACTCGCTCACCGGCAGCACACCGTTGCCCGGGAGGGTGGAGAAGACGAACTGGGTCTTGATGGTGTGGCCGGGGTCGACCTTGGCCAGGACCTCGGAGTAGTTCCAGCGCACCAACAGCGCGGCCACGAAGGCACCCACGGTCTGTGCCACCACGTACGGCATGACCTTCTTCCACGGGAAGCCCTTGAAGCAGGCCAGGGCCAGGGTGACGGCCGGGTTGAGATGGGCACCGCTGAGGCGGGCGGCGACGTACACGCCGAGCGTGACGCCGAAGCCCCAGGCCCAGGCGATGCTGTCGTGGTCACCGAGACCGGCGGCCACCACCTGGGCCACCACGCCGCAGCCGAAGAGAATCAGGATCATGGTGCCAAGGAACTCGGCCGACAGTTCGCCGACCAGGTCTCTTCTGGACGTCTGCTCCGCCATGAGGCACCGCCTTCCGCCAGAAATGGTTGTGTTCGCGAGGGTAGTTGTCCGACGCGAGGCGTCCAGGGGCCCAGCATCAACTGGATTAACCGCTACCTCTTCCGCCCTGGGACCAGCACCCGCGGGCGCCGACTCGAGACATCACTAAGACGATGGCACACGGGCCGTCAGCCCGCAGCGCGACGCCCTGTCGCCATGCCGTCGTCAGGTGGGTGGTGGTGCGGCGTCAGCTCGTCTTGCGGCCCCACAGCGGGCCGAAGCGGGCCCACTCCGAGTCCCACTGGGCCATTCGGCGGCGTTCCAGACGGCCGCACAGGAACCGGCCGCCGACGAAGGGCACCGCGGCGGCGCTCACGCCCACCAGGGCACCGATCAGCGAGGACCGCAGCTGGGCCTGTGAGACGGTGGCGGGCCTGGAGACCAGATGGCCCTGCGGATCGGTCCAGACGGTGACCGCCGCGCCGGCCCTGCTCCCGGGGCGGACCCGGACCTGCCCCGTGTTCGTGGTGCCGTTCGGCGCGGTCCAGCGCACCTTCCCCCACACCTTCTCGCCGCTCGACGTGGCGGAGTGGCCGGACGTCGTTCCAGGGGCTTTCTCCGTGAGCCGTGCCGCGACCTGCCGCCACTCGACGCGCTCGCGGGCCAGCCCGTCCTCGACGGCCCCGGTGGCCGTGAGACCGGCGAGTACGCCGGCCAGGACGGTGACCAGCCAGGCACCGAGCACGACCCATGCCTCCACCGCGTCGGCACGACGCCTGAGCGGGTTGCGCCGCCAGCGCCACAGCCACACCTTCGGACCACGGAACGCCATCGAAGGCTTCCTCCTCATGCGCGCACGACCATCCCCCGACCTCCCACCCATACGGGCCAAGGCCGCCGGATGCTCAGGTCGAGTCCCCCGACTCGACGGTCCCATGTGTCCCGTGCTCGCTCAGGCGTCTTCGTAAACGCGGCCGGTTGTCGCCGCCCCAACCCGGCTCCGCTGCCCTGACCTGCGGTGACCGCGATTCCAGAGGTGACTGTCAGTGGCGGGGTGCAGACTGGCCGGTGTCTGGGGCAAACCCGCAAGGACACAGCAGAGGTGATCGGCATGACCGAGGTACTGCTCGCCGTGGGCACACGCAAAGGCCTGTTCATCGGGCGTCGGCGTGGTGGCACATGGGAGTTCGACGACACCCCTTACTTCAACGCACAGGCCGTGTACTCGGTGGCCGTCGACACTCGCGGCGACCGTCCGCGTCTGCTGGCCGGCGGTGACAGCGCCCACTGGGGCCCGTCCGTCTTCCACTCCGACGACCTGGGCCGCACCTGGACGGAACCGGCCCGGCCGGCCGTCAAGTTCCCCAAGGACACGGGGGCTTCGCTGGAGCGGGTGTGGCAGCTGCATCCGGCGGCCGCCGAAGAGGACGTGGTGTACGCGGGTACGGAGCCGGCCGCGCTGTACCGCTCCGAGGACCGCGGGGAGACCTTCGAGCTGGTCCGTCCCCTCTGGGAGCACCCCACCCGCTCGAAGTGGGTGCCCGGCGGCGGCGGCGAGGGCCTGCACACCGTGCTCACCGACCGGCGCGACCCGCAGGCCGTGACGGTCGCGGTCTCGACGGCCGGGGTGTTCCGCACCTCGGACGGCGGCGCGAGCTGGGCACCGTCCAACTCCGGTGTCTCCGCGGTGTTCCTGCCCGATCCGAACCCGGAGTTCGGGCAGTGCGTGCACAAGGTCGCACGGGACGCGGCGAACCCGGACCGGCTGTATCTGCAGAACCACTGGGGGGTGTACAGGAGCGACGACGCGGGCACGCACTGGACCGACATCGGCGAGGGGCTGCCGTCCACGTTCGGCTTCGCGGTGGCCGCGCATCCCCACCGCGGCGACACGGCGTACGTGTTCCCGATCAACGCGGACGCGGACCGGGTGCCCGCCGACCACCGGTGCCGGGTCTTCCGCACGGCCGACGCGGGCAAGAGCTGGGAGCCGCTGACGGCGGGCCTGCCGCAGGAGGACCACTACGGGACGGTGCTGCGCGACGCGATGTGCACCGACGGCGCCGACCCGGCGGGCGTGTATTTCGGCAACCGCAACGGCGAGGTGTACGCCTCGGCCGACGACGGCGACAGCTGGCGGCAGTTGGCGTCCCATCTGCCGGACGTGCTGTGTGTGCGGGCGGCCGTGGTCGGATGAGTTCCACGGGGGATCGCGCTGCCTTGGCCACTGGTTGGTCTCCGCTGGTGAGTAGGCAGATGCGCTCGAGTGCTGGATCGCCAGGGTCCGCGCAGCCGACCTGCCCCCTCTGCATGCCTTCACCGCCGGGGCCCGGAGCGAGACCGCGATGCCGTCGTCACCGCGCTCACGCTCCCGTACAGGAACGGGCCCACCGAAGTCGTAAGCACCAGGACCGAGCGCCGTGGCCTATGGCAGTCGCCCGCCGTGGCCTACGGCAGTCGCCAGTCCACCGGCGCGGCCCCCTGCCCGGCGAGCAGGTCGTTGGCCCGGCTGAACGGACGCGAGCCGAAGAAGCCGCGGTCCGCCGACATCGGAGACGGGTGTGCTGACTCGATCGCCGGCAACTGGCCGAGCAGCGGGCGCAGATTACGCGCATCACGCCCCCAGAGGATCGACACCAGCGGCTTACCACGCCCGGCCAGCGCCGTGATCGCCTGCTCGGTGACCTCCTCCCACCCCTTGCCCCGGTGCGCGCCGGGCTTGCGCGGAGCCGTCGTCAACGCCCTGTTGAGCAGCAGCACCCCCTGCTGCGCCCACGGCGTCAGATCACCGTTCGACGGCCTCGCCAGGCCGAGGTCGGAGTGCATCTCCCGAAAGATGTTCTCCAGACTGCCCGGCAACGATCGCACCTCCGGCGAGACCGCGAAGCTCAACCCGATGGCCATCCCGGGCGTGGGATAGGGATCCTGGCCGACGATCAGGACGCGAACGTCATCGAACGGCTGCTGGAATGCCCGCAGCACGTTCGCTCCCGACGGAAGGTAGGTCCGGCCGGCCGCTATCTCGGCCCGGAGGAAGTCCCCCATCGCGGCGATACGTTCGGCCACAGGTTCAAGAGCCTTCGCCCAGCCTGCTTCGACAAGTTCATGCAAGGGTCGTGGTGCCACAGCGCGTCACCCTACTGGCACACAGCAGGCGCTCGCACAAACACGGAAGCTGCTCACGCACGGACGCCTCCCACGACGTTACTCTTCCTCCTCATCAAGGTCATCGAGCCGATCCAGCAGCTCGTGCGGCCGGTCACCGGGAAGGAGAGGAGCCGTTGCCACGAAGCCGGTGGACGGGCGCCTGCCGTGACCGGCACGGAGGACCTGCCGTGACCAGCGCGGAGGACCTGCCGTGACCGACGCGGAGGACGGATCGGGTACGGACGCGGAGGGGAATCGAGCGCGGGCGGGCACCACCGGGATCCTCGCGGTCGACTCCGGCGGCTCCGGACTGCGCGTCGCCGTCAAGAACACGGAGCGTGTTCTGCTCGCGGAGCGGGAGTCGCGGGAGCCGGTGCGTACCGTAGCCCGGGGTATCGACCCCGGTCATCTCATGGCCCAACTGGTGCCGATGGTGCGGGCGTTGACCGAGGAGACCGGTGTTTCCGCGCTGAGCACGGCCGTCGTGGGTGCCGCCGGGCTCGCCACGCTGGGTGACGCCCTGCGCGCCGAACTCCCTGGTGCGCTGGGACGGGAGTTCGGCATCCGTGCCGTCGCCCTCGCCGCGGACGCCGTCACCGCATATGTGGGCGCCCTCGGGCCGCGGCCCGGTGCCGTGCTCGCCGCCGGCACGGGTCTGATCGCCGTCGGCACGGACCTGGCGCGCTGGCGCCGCGCGGACGGCTGGGGTCATCTGCTGGGCGACTGCGGCAGCGGTGCCTGGATCGGGCGGGCCGGGCTGGAGGCGGCTCTGCGGGCGTACGACGGGCGACCGGGCGGTTCGGCAGGGCTGCTGTCCCGCGCCGAGGAGATGTTCGGCCCGGTGCCGGGGCTGCCGGGCAGGCTCTACCCGCGCCAGGACCGTCCTGCGGTCCTCGCCTCCTTCGCGCCCCACGTGGGCGCCTGCGCCGAGGGTGATCCGGTCGCCGCGGGCATCCTGCGGGCGGCGGCGGGCCACATGGGCGAGTCGGCGGCCGCGGTCTGTCCGGCCGCGGGAGAGCCCCGGGTGGCCCTCACGGGCGGCCTGTTCAGGATGGGCGACCCGCTGCTCGTCCCGCTGAAGAGGGAGTTGTCGCGGCGGCTGCCGCACGCTGCGCTGGTGCCGACCGCCGGTGATCCCCTGGCGGGCTCGGTGCGGATGGCCGACGATCTCGCGGCGGGGGAGCTCACTCTCCCGGGTGATGACTCGATGCTGTGTGTGGTGACCGGGACGGGGGACCGTTCCTGGGACGCCTGACGCGTCTGAAACGTACGTAACTCATCAGACAAATCCGGACGGATACCGCTCACCTGCACCCTCCCCGAACAGGGGAGCCCGTGAAGCCAGTAACATGCGTCGCCATGAGTTCCCCCACTGGGCCCGCGTCCGGCCTGCCAGTACGAATGCCGCGACCTCGCCAGCCCGGGCGGCACCGCCGACCCGAGCCGTTGGCGGCTCCCGAGGGCGCGCCCGCGCTCGTCCTCGCGGTACCGGGCACTCCCGGCGCCGCCACGCGCAGCCTCGCCGAGGAGGTCGTGAGCATCGCCCGCTCCGAGCTCCCCGGTCTGGACGCGCGGATCGGGTACCTCGACGGGGACGATGCGGAGTTCCCCCCGCTGCAGGCCGTGCTCGCGCACGCCGCCGAGGAGCGTGCGGCCCGCTTCGAGCACGCCAGGGCCGCCGGCCTGGACGTCAAGGAGCCCGAGGGCCCCGTCGCCGTCGTCGTGCCGCTGCTGGCCGGCCCGGACGGCGCGCTGCTGCGCCGTATCCGCCAGGCCGTGATGGACAGCCGCGTCGCGGCCGATCTGACCGATGTGCTGGGCCCGCACCCGCTGCTCGCCGAGGCGCTGCACGTGCGTCTGTCGGAGGCCGGTCTGGCCCGCGCGGACCGTGCCCGGCTGTTCACCGTGGCGACCGCCGCGGACGGCATCATCCTGGCGTCGGTGGGCGGTGACGAGGCCGTTCAGGCGGCCGGGATCACCGGCATGCTGCTCGCCGCGCGTCTCGCCGTGCCGGTGATGGCTGCGGCGCTGGACCAGGACGGCTCGATAGCGGCCGTCGCCGAGCAGTTGCGGGCCTCGGGCTCGCAGCAGCTGGCTCTCGCGCCGTATCTCATAGGGCCGGAGATCGACGCGGGCCTGGTCGAGGAGGCGGCCAAGGAAGCGGGCTGCCCGGCCGCCGAGGCGCTCGGCCCCTACCCGGCGATCGGCAAGCTCGCGCTGGCCAAGTACACGACGGCGCTGGGCATCGCCCCGCCGCAGCCGCAGGGCGCGCCGGTCCGCTGACGCGCACGGCACCACCGTACGGACGCCGAAGGGGCCGCTCCAGGTACCGGAGCGGCCCCTTCGGCATGCGCCTCGCCGGTCAGCCGAAGACCACGCAGGACGCGGCGGGGACCGTGAGCGCGCCCTCGTAGCGCGGCAGGCCCGTGCCGGGGTCGACGGCGAACCAGGCCACCTCGCCGGAGCGCTCGTTCGCGACGTAGAGGAATCCCGCCGACTCGGCGATCGCGCGGGGCCAGTGGCCGCCGCAGGGGACCGTGCCGACCAGCCGCAGTCCGTCCCCCTCGACGGCGAACGTGGACAGGACGTCCTCGCCGCGGGTGGCGGTCCACACGAAGCGGCCGTCGGGTGCGGCGACGATGCCGGACGGATAGGCGTCGCCCGCCGGGCCGTCGGGCAGCACGTGGCGCTCGGTCAGCGGCTCCAGGGTGCCGTCGGCGGCGTCCCAGCGGCAGACGGTGACCGTCGGCGTCAGCTCGTTGAGCACGTACGCGTGCCTGCCGTCCGGGTGGAAGGCCAGGTGACGGGGGCCGCAGCCGGGGCGCAGGGCGACCTCCCGGTGCAGTTCGAGGCGGCCCTGCGTCAGGGTGCACACCCGGACCGAGTCCGTGCCGAGGTCGACGCTGACGGCCCACCGTCCGCTCGGGTCCGACTGCACCTGGTGGGCGTGCGGGCCCTGCTGGCGCTGGGTGTGCGGGCCCGAGCCCCGGTGCTGGAAGACGTCGGAGGCGCCCGCCAGGGTGCCGTCGGAGCGGACGGGCACGGCGGTGACACTGCCGGAGCCGTAGTTGGCCGTCAGGACGTGGCCGTCGTGGACGCTCAGGTGCGTGGGGCCGCTGCCGCCGACCGGCACCGGTGCACCGGACCTCTCCGGCCGGTCCCCCGTCACCCGGTACGCGGCCACTGCGCCCGCTGCCGTCTCGCTGACCGCGTAGAGGGTCCGCGCGTCGGGCGCCAGTGCCAGGTACGAGGGGTCGGGCACGCCGTCCACGCTGCTCAGGGCGGTCAGGGCGCCGCTGTCCGCGGCCACGGCCGCCGTCACGATCCCGCTGCCTCCCGCCGCCGTGAACGACCCGATGAAGGCCCGCCGTCGCCGCCCGCCGCCGTCTGTCACCGCTGTCCCCTCTCGGTCCTGTGCCGTCGGGGCGACGTTAGCAGTCGATCAATAGCGGTCTAGACCACACCTGGTGGATGTGACCGGGCCGCAGTGCGCCGGTCGGTGATTCACGCACCCACGAGCGGGGAGCCCGACGGCGTCCGCAGGGGGGTGGCGAGTTCCATGAGGGCCCGTTCCAGGCTGTGCAGGTGGGCCAGAGCGGGTTCGGCGGCAGGCGAGTCGGCGGTGGCGGTGCCGTGGTTGCCGTCGCCTCCAGTGAGCGCCTCGACCGCGGCCTCCACACGCCAGCACGCGGCTGCCAGGCGGGCGTCGTGGGAGGCCTCCGGGTCGGCGGCGACGGCGACCAGGCCCCGGGTCTCGCGGGCGCAGTCGTCGAGGAGAGCGAGTACGCGGCGGGCGCGGCGCTTGCGGCCGAGCATCGGGTTGAGCGGGTGGACCAGGGGTGCGACCGCGAACCGCACGCGGCCCAGCAACTGGTCCAGTTCCGCGACCCGTGGCCCCGGGTCGGCCGTCGCGGACCCGGCCAGGCGCGCGGCTGCCTCCGTCGTGCACGCGTGGACGCAGCGCAGGGCGCGCTGGATCCAGACGTCGGTGACGGTGTGCGTGGTGACCGGCAGGACGAAGAGCACGGCGAGTGCGGCACCGAGCGCGCCGACGCCGGTCTCGGCGAGGCGCAGGGCGAGCAGGCCGGGGTTCAGCACACCCAGGAGGCCGTAGAGGAGTTCGGCGAGGAGCGTGACCGAGAGCATCATCCAGGTGTACGACACCGCGGCTGTGTAGAAGATGCCGAAGACGCAGACGGCGAGGAGTACGGCCGTGGGGGCGGCCGCTCCGTGCACGGGGACGGCGATCAACAGGCCGAGGCCGATGCCGATCACCGTGCCGAGGACTCGGCGGAAGCCCCGGATCAGGGTCTCGCCCCGTGAGGCGGTGTTGACGAAGATCCACCAGGTGGCACCGACGGCCCAGTACCAGCGCTGTCCTGACACCAGCTGGCCCACGACGAGGGCGAAGCCCGCGCCGGCGGTGGCCTGGACGGCCTGGCGCGTGGTGACGCGGGCCAGGCCGGTGCCGACGGGCGGGGCCGGCGCGGGCGCCGGGGGCAGCTGGGCCTCGTAGCACCACAGGCCGAACCGCACGGCGGACGCGGTGAGCACGGACAGGATCACGGCGGCGTACAGCTCGGGCAGCCGGTCCGTGGTCGCGTGCAGGAACTGCGCCACGAAGAAGGTCATGAACGCGAACACGCCGAGGCTGTGCCCGCGCGGGCCCCATCGGCGCGCGTACACGCCCGCGCCGATGACGGCGAGGAAGGTGAGGTCGCGGGCCACGGGATGGTCGTGCAGCTGGGCCGCGGCGGTGAGCACGGGCAGACCGACGGCGGGCAGCAGCGCGGTGGTGACGGCCTGCCCCCGGACCGTGGCGTCGGAGACGGTGAAGAGGGCAAGCAGCGCGGCGAGGCCGCCGGTGACGGCTCCGGCGAGCGAGAGTCCGGCCAGACCGCAGACGACGACCGCGAGTCCGATGCCGAGCACGGCTCGCGCGGCGAAACGCAGCCGTGTGCGCCCCGGGTCCGGGGCCACGAACACCCTCTTCAGCACTGCTTTCCCCGCCCCTCGGACCGCGACTGGACAACGGCATGAAAAAGGCGCCGCGGGATCCGCAGCGCCATCGACGTGCCCATTGCAGCATCAAGACGCCGGCTGGCTCAAGCGCCCTCCAATATGCTGGGCCATTGGCACAGACATATCGGTCCGGGCTCGTCCATGGGCGAGCCATCGGTCCATGTACGAGGAGGCCGGGCGCGATGGCCGTCGACGAACTCGACACCCGCATCCTGCGGCTGCTGATGGAGCGGCCGCGCACCAGCGTGCGCGAGTACGCCCGTGTCCTCGGCGTCGCCCGCGGCACCCTGCAGGCCCGCCTCGACCGGCTGGAACGGGACGGCGTGATCACCGGCACCGGCCCGACGCTCTCGCCGGCCGCGCTCGGACACCCCGTGCTCGCGTTCGTGCACATCGAGGTCACCCAGGGGCATCTGGACGACGTGGGGGACGCGCTGGCCGCCGTGCCGGAGATCGTCGAGGCCTTCTCGATCACGGGCGGCGGGGATCTGCTGACCCGGGTCGTGGCACGCGACAACGCCCATCTGGAGGACGTGATCCAGAAGCTGATCAGCCTGCCCGGCGTCGTCCGCACCCGCACCGAGGTGGCCCTGCGCGAGCGCGTCCCGCAGCGGCTGCTGCCGCTGGTCGAGTCGATCGGCCGGGCGGCGGCACGGAAGTGACGGCACGCGGCACGGGCTTGCCCGCGTGCGGCGCGTCTTTGCAGTGGCGGAGGCGATCGCGGCCCCGGCCGTGTGTGCCCGCGTCTTCGAGGAGCGGGTCGCCGGGCTGCAGGAGCGCGGGAAGGCGGTCAACGCTCCGGCCGCGCTCGGGATCGACGCGGTGGTCGGCCCGGCCGGATCGCGGGACTGGATCCAGGCGTCGATGAACGGGCGGTGCCCCGTCCCCCCGGCCCGGGGCACCGCCCGTTCATCGACGCCTGGTGGATGGCGTTCCGGTCGGCCCGGCCGGATGTTCTGGTTGAGGCGGAACACGTTGTCCGGGTCGCGGTCGGCCTTGACCCTGGCCAGGCGGTCGTAGTTGCAGCCGTAGCTGGCGCGGACGCGGTCCTGGCCCTCGTCCATCATCATGTTCACGTAGGCGCCGCCCGCCGAGTACGGGTGCAGGGCCTCGAAGTAGTCGACGGTCCACCGCTTGACGAGGTCCGCGTTGGCCGGGTCGGGGTCGACACCGGCGTAGACGGTGGACCACCGGGCGCCGCGGTAGGCCCAGGGAGTCTCGTCGGGGCCCACGTCGTGGGCGGCGCCGTCGATCGGGTACAGGTGCATGGTCGACTGGACCGTCGGCGCCTCGGCACCGAACTTGGCGTGGAGTTCGACGGCCTCGTCCGGGATCTCGTTGACGAAGTCGGCGCGCCAATACCACTGGTGGCCCGGAGGGTAGAGCCCGTCGAACATGCCCTGCAGCTCGGGGTGGGGCATCGGGCCGACCGCGTGCAGCATCGGTGTGGGCAGGGCGTCGAGCAGCGGGGCCATCTCGCGGGCGGCGGCCTCGGTGTCGTCGCCGGTGTAGCACCAGACGACGCCGGCCGTCTTGCGCATCTGGATGTCCTCGGGGAACGGCGGGGCCGGCGGGACGGTGCCGTACAGGAAGAAGGCGTTGAGGTCGCGGACCGGCGAGGCGCCACCACGACGCGTGCCGCCGGACGATGTCACACTCCGGGGCCCTGGACCCTCTTGAGTGCTGACACCTGGCAGACACGTGCGGGAGGCCTTTCATGGACACCGGTACCCGGACCGCGGACACCCACGAGATCGAACTGTCCGCGGGCACGATCGCGTACGAGGACACCGGCGGCGACGGTCCCGTGCTGGTGCTGCTGCACGGACTGATGATGGACGCCTCGCTGTGGGAGGGGCCGGTGGCCGACCTGTCCGCCGACCACCGGTGCGTCGCCCCGACCCTGCCCCTGGGAGCGCACCGTCACCCGATGCGCGCCGACGCGGAGCTGTCGCTGCCGATGGCGGCGCGGCTCGTCGCCGAGTTCCTGGATCGGCTGGACCTGCGAGAGGTCACCCTGGTCGGGAACGACACCGGCGGGGCGCTCGTGCAGTTCGTCATGGCCGACGGCGATGACCGGGTGGGGCGGGCGGTGCTCGTGTCCTGCGACGCGTTCGACAACTTCCCACCGGGGCTGACCGGCCGGGTCCTGGTGGCCACCGGTCGTCTCTCGCCGCGTCTGTTCGGGCTGTTCATGCAGCAGATGAGGGTGCGGTTCGTGCGCCGTCTGCCGATCGCGTTCGGCCGGCTGACCAAGCGGGGCGACGCGGCCTGCGCGCGCTGGATGCGGCCGGTGCTGGGGCAGCCGGACATCCGCCGGGACGCCGTACGCCTGTTGCGTACGGCGGACCGGGCGACCCGTCGCCTGCTGGAAGCCACCGCGGAGCGCCTGCCGCTCTTCGACCGGCCTGCCCTGGTGGTCTGGGCGAGCGAGGACCGGGTGATGCCGCCCGAGCACGGCCGGCGCCTCGCCGCACTGCTGCCCGAGGGCCGGCTGGTCGAGGTGGACGACGGGTACACGCTGCTCCCCCTGGACCGGCCGGCGGAACTGGCCCGCATCATCCGGGAGTTCGTCCGTTCCACGGATGCGTCACGGACGCGGGCCACGACGCCGAAGGATGACCGGGGCCGGCCAGGTCCGACCGTGTGACGCCCTGCGCCGGGACGCGAGCGGGCCGGTCGCCGGGTGCAGGGGAGGCACGGGGCGGAGCGGGGCCCTCGTCACGAAGGAGTCAGCGGAAGGTCGTCCGTAAACGCGTTGACGGGCGGCGGGATGCGTTCGGTGCGGTGGATGTCGAGGGCCGCCGTCGCGGACTTCGTGCCGAGCGTTCCTCTCGGGTGCCAGTTTCCGGTGACGGCCAGCCAGGTGTTGGCGGGCGGTGCGGGAGTCCCGTACATCCGCACCTTGACCGACTGGGAGTCGGCCGCGCAGCAGGTGAAGATGATCCGGGTCAGATACCAGCCGCCGCCCGGTCCTGCGGGGGTGACGAATCCGGTCATGCTGATGCTGCGGCCCCTGATGGCCTGTTCGCGGTCCTGCTGGACCCGGGCGGTGAAGTCCGTGAGAGTCAGCGGCAGGGGTGTGGTCGCGGGCAGCGGGTCGAACCGCTGCTCATGCTTCACGGCCTTGTTTTTCGCGTGCGAGGCCGTGTACGCGCCGAGGGCGGGCGGAGCGTAGAAGAGCAGGCTGAGCGCGGGCACGAACAGCAGCCAGGCGATGCGGGGGGCGGTGGAGTGGTCGTGCCCGTGATCGTGTTCGTGCCTGTGGTCGTCTTCGTGGTCGGGGGCGTGCTCGTGGTTGGGGGCGCGGTCATCGTCGGGGGCGTGTCCCTGGTCGTCGTCTTCCGGGTCCGTGTGGTCCAGCGCGGCACCCGTGAGGCCCAGCAGCAGGAGCAGTACGCCGGAGGCGATGAGCAGGGGGCGCAGGCCCTCCTTGACGTAGCGCAGACAGAGGTCGCTGAACAGGGCGGTGTGCAGCAGCCCCAGGCCGGTCAGGACGAGCAGGAGGACCTGTACATGGCGCTTCACAGCAGCGCGCCTCCGATCACACCGCTCGCGACGACGGCGACGGCCGTCGTCGCGGTGGAGAAGCGGAGTGCGAAGGCCCGGCCGAACGTGCCCGTCTGAAGGGCGATCAGCTTCAGGTCGACCATCGGTCCGACCACCATGAAGGCCAGCCGGGCGGTGGGCGAGAAGCCGGTGAGGGAGGCTGCGACGAAGGCGTCGGCCTCCGAGCAGACGGCGAGCAGGACGGCGAGACCGGCCAGGAAGAGCACCGACAGCCAGGGCGAGCCGGAGAAGGTGTCGAGGACCGAGCTCGGCACCGCCACGTTGAACGTGGCCGCGGCCATGGCGCCCAGCACCAGGAAGCCGCCGGCGTGCAGGAAGTCGTGCCGGAAGCCGAGGCGGAACTCCTTCCAGCGGCTGTGGCCCGGCCGGTGGCCGGTGTGCCGGACGGCGGGGCGCAGCCACTCCTCGCGTCCCAGCCACAGCCACAGCCAGCCCATCGCGGCCGCGGTGAGGAGGGAGGCGACCAGTCGGGCCGCGACCATGGCGGGGTTTCCCGGGAAGGCGACGGCCGTGGCGGTGAGCACGATCGGGTTGATCGCGGGAGCGGAGAGGAGGAAGGCGAAGGCCGCGGCCGGGTTGACGCCGCGGCGGATCAGACTGTTCGCGACCGGCACCGAGGCGCACTCGCAGCCCGGCAGCACGACGCCCGCGAGGCCGGCCACCGGGACCGCGAGTGCGGGGCGCCTGGGCAGGATCCTGGTGAACAGGTCGGCCGGTACGAAGGCGTTGATCGCCCCCGACAGGGCCGTACCCAGAAGAAGGAAAGGCAGCGCCTGGACGGTGATGGCCAGACAGACCGTGCGCCAGGCCGCGACAGCGGGCTGGCGCAGCCATCCTCCGCCGGTGAGCACGAGCACCGCCACCAGGCCGGCCGCCGTGGCGATGCCGACGGACGGGGGCCATCTGGTGAGGTGCCGTCTCGGGTGAGCGTCCGGCGCGACGATCACCGAGGGGGGCGCCACATCAACCAGTTCATCCGTTTTTTGCATTTTTACTCCGGATGTCGGATTCCGTGGCGAAGATAAGCCAGACCTCCTCCCCGCACGGTGCGCACACGCCGCCCGGCGCTCAACCGACCGCGATGCGATCGTCCGAGGACGGGCGCCGGGATGTCGCCGCCGGCGCCTTCCGCCGGAGGACCGGCACGACGACCCCGCCGGACGGCCGCCTGTGGCCGCCTCCGTGGAACAGGGCCAGGACGATCGCGGCACCGACCGCTATCAGGTGCTCCCGGCCGGCCAGATTGGGTACGGCGATCGACTCCCACACCATGGACCCGCCGGTGAGCGTGAACACGATGGGAGCGCGGCGGACGACGGCGACATAGGTGAACAGGCCCACCACGGCCGCGGAGGGTCCGGTGTCCAGCACCTGCCCGATCTCACGCGGCAGGCCCAGCCCACCCCAGCCGGGACCGAGCGCGATCATCACGCGCGCCAGGACGGTGCCGGCCAGCGTGGTCGCGTACGCGACGGCGAGCGTCCTGGCCCGGCCGAGTGCGAGTTCGGCGAGCGCGAACGCGAGGAACAACTGCGTGATCCCCGCCCACACGGGCAGATCCGGGGCCGGGACGTACAGCGACACCGGCGTGCGCAGCAGGGCCAGCCACCACGGAAGGTCGGCCTTGACGCCGCCGAGAATCCGGACCACGACGGCACCCGTCGGCCGTTGCGCCAGCGTGTGGAAGAAGATGACGCCGAGTGCGGCCACGAACGCGAGGGACAGTGCGGGCAGCCCGCGCCTTCGGAGTTGCCGCACGGGATCGACCACGATGCCGTTCCACTCGCCCCGCAGCGTGCGCCCCAGGAACACCGCCACCCGCCACGCTTCGCGAAGCAGCCGCCCCTGCCCGGAACGGTCTGCCCGGGCGTACAACAGTCCGGCGGTGCGCACCCTGTCCGCAACACCGCCGACGCACCGTATCCCGCTGCGAAGCAAAACGCCCCCTGACCGGGTAGAAGTGGCCCACGCCGCGCAGGGCGAGACCACTCCGTCCGGGGGCTACGCCCGGCGGCGGGGCTTCCTGCGCTTGGCGCCCTTGGAGACGCCGGATCCACTGCGAGGGTTCCGTCCGGTCGTCTTGGCGGCCGTGGGCTTGCGCCGGACGGCGGCCGTGTCGCCCACCTTGTCCTGGGACTCCGGCGCAGTCGCCGTGCGGCCCCGGGAGCTGTTGACCGTGCGGCCGCGGACGATGCCGATGAAGTCCTCGACCATGTCCGTGGTCGCCTCCTCGGGCCAGACCAGGGCGACGCCCGAGCCGGGGCCGTCCACGAGCGGCCGGTAGGTGAGGTCCCTGCGGTGGTGGAGGCGGGCCAGGGACTGGGGGACGATCAGGAGGCCGATGCCCGCCGCTACGAGTTCGACGGCGTCCTCCGTGGTGGCGGGGCGCTCGAAGGCGGGCTCTCCCGGCGGCCGGTCCCAGTCGAAGACGTCGTCGAGCGGGTGGAGGACGACCTCCTCCGCGAGGTCCTCGACGCTCACCTCGTCCGCCGCGGTGATCAGGTGGTCCTTGGGGACCATGACGACCGTGGTCTCGGTGTAGAGAGGGATGGCGCTGAAGAACGTACGGTCCACCGGCAGCCGCAGGAGTCCCGCGTCGGCGTCACCGGCGCGCAGTGCGCCGGACGCCTCGGCGGCCGGTACGGCGAGGAGGGTCAGGGGGATGTCGGGCAGGCGCTCGTTCCAGATCCGCACCCACTTGGCGGGCGTCGCTCCCGGGACGTACGCGAGCCGGAACGTCTGGGATGCTTCCGTGCCTGTCACCCCGCCAGGCTACCGGCCGTGGTCGGAGGTCTCGAACGCGCTCGATACCCTGGGCACCATGATGTCGCACCAGACCACCCAGACCATGAAGCCCGCGACCGCGGCGAAGAAGCTGGGTGTGTACCTCGAGGCCACCCCCGCCGAGTTCCGTGAGGGTGTCGTCTCGCGCGCCCAGCTCGACCAGCTCCAGGCCGAGCCGCCCGAGTGGCTGCGCGAGCTTCGGGCCAATGGGCCGCACCCGCGTCCGGTGGTCGCGGCGAAGCTCGGCGTCTCCATCGCGGGCCTTGCGCGCGGCGGGGTCACCGAGCCGCTCACCACGGACCAGATCGACGCACTGAAGCAGGAACAGCCCGAGTGGCTGCAGAAGGAGCGTGCCACCCAGGCCGAGGTCCGCAAGGAGGGGGCACGCATCAAGAAGCGGAACGCCGAGCGCGAGCAGCAGAGCGACGGACCGCGTTCCTGACTTCGTCCGCGAGTTCTTCCGCCGACAGCGTCAGTTCGCGACGGTCGGTCGCCGTCCGGATTCGCTGCGTACACAACCCGCGGATCTGACGGAACGTCACGACGAAGGTCACAAAAGCGTATCGGACATTTCGGCCTCCAACCTTCACACGAGTCACACAAGTTGGCTAGTTTGGCAGCAGGCCGCACGAGACCTTCCGGCGAACCCCGTCGGGACGCGCGGCCTCCGCCGAGTCCGGTGTGCCCTTGCGGCAGCCGGAGCCGAGGACCCGACCGAACGATGGGGTGAATCGGCCCAACCGCCCGCAAGGGCAAGGGCCGTAGGGCATGCCTTCCGGAATCGACCGCCCGAACCCGACAGCTGACTCGGTAGGCGGAGTACGGAAGGAGTACGGCTCCCATGGCGCCGGAACGATCGTCGCGTCCCGGAGGCTTCGGCCTTCCCAGTATGCGCAACTCCGCTCTCGCGACCGCGGCCCTCACCTCGGTGGCCCTGTTCTCGCAGACCGCCGACGCCGCGCCGATGAAGGCGGACGAGGGCCCCAGCCGCGAAGACGTCCGGCAGCGGGTGAGCAGCCTCTACGACCAGGCCGAGTCCGATACCGGCCTCCACAACATCACCCGGGCGCAGTCGGCGGGTGTGCGGGGCCGCGGCGTTCCGGCGAGCGGTGGCCGGACGCCGGATCCCGACACGGACGACATCACCCGGCAGTGGTTCGCCGGGGCGCGCTCGTCACTGGGCCCGACGGCCCCGGCCGTCCTGCCGGCCGACCGTACGCCCGCCCGGCGCACGCCGGCCCGCCGGGCCGGGACACCGCCCGAGCGCGCCGTGGCACCGGCACCGGCGCCTGAGATCCGCACCGGCCGTGAGTTGGAGGCGGCCGCCCGGCCCGCGCTCGAGCTGCCCGCCGGCCAGACCCAGCAGGGTCCCGTGGCCGAGCTGACGGCCGCCCCCACGGCGGCACTGCCCGCCGTACCGGGACAGCGGCAAGGATCTTCCATGGCCACGCCCGCAGCCGCTCCCGAATCGAAGCAGACGTCGCTGCGCAGCTCCAAGCGGCACAACCAGCGCAAGATCGCGGCGGCCAGCGAGCTGCTGTACAGGTACACCGCCCGGCAGACGTCCGTGGCGCCGCTCACGGCCGCCCCCTCCCAGCCGCTCCAACTGCCCCAACTCCCCCGGGCTGCCGCCCCCTGGGAGGAGCAGGCGCTCCGCGCGACCGAGGAGGCATGGCGACTGCAGCAGCCGTCGGTACTCGACACGGGCGTGCCACCGGCCGGGGACCGGCGCCTCCAGCCTTCCGCCCTCGACACCGGAGTCCCCGCGGCCGAGGACTGGCGCCTCCAGCCCTACGCCCTCGACACCAGGGCCCCCGCAACCGACGACTGGCGGATGCAGCCTTCCGTCCTCGACACCGGAGTCCCCGTCGTCGAGACTCGTGTCGGCACCAAGGCCGACCGGGCCGTGACCTTCGCCCGTGCCCAGATCGGCAGGCCGTGCCTGTGGGGTGCGGTCGGGCCGGAGTCGTACGACAACGCCGGTCTCACCCAGGCATCCTGGAAGGCCGCGGGGGTCACCCTGCCGCGCACCCCGCACGAGCAGGCGAACGCCGGCACCGTGATCCCGCTCGCCGAGAGCCGCCCCGGGGACCTGATCTTCTTCCACGACAACTTCAGCCACGTCGGCCTCTACACCGGCAACGGCCTGATGATCCACGCCCCCGGTCCCGGCTCGGTCATCCGCGAGGAGTCGATCCACAACGCCGGGGAGGCCGCGATCCGGATCGCCGTGCGTCCGGCGTGAGGGTCGGGGACGCCGGCCGAGTCGGGACACCGGCAGTCCGGTGAAGTGCGCGGCCGCCCACGGAAGTCGGCGTCCGCGCATCGTCTGGGCCTGTGGCGCGCGCTGCTGGGGCACCGGGTGGGCGTATGAACTCGTACTGCGGGACGTGCGCGTCGCAGACCAGCTCGGGGCGGACCGAGAGCCCCTCCAACCGGACGCCGATGCCGAAGAGTTCACGCCGGCCGGTGCCCGCTGAGCCGAGTCCGAGCGGAGGGGCGCACGGGGCGATCGCGGTTACCGGGACGACGACGGCGCGGTCGAACCGCACTTCGTGCTGCGGGCCCATCGTTTGGGCGGCTGAGACATCCGCGATGCCCGGGCCGCGCACCGGCCTGCCTGCTGACGGGGAAGGATGCCGGGGCGGAAGGTGACGACGTCCGGATGGGAACACCGGAAGGTGAACGTCGCGGCCGGGACGACCGTCACGCGAACCCCTCCGAGCGGGTAGGCGTGACGCTGCGGACGTCCGCCCCGCGTCCGGTGCGGGTGTGCGCCGGCGGCCTCGTAGGTCAGGGGGATCCCGCGGAGGGGCCGTACGAACAGCGGCACACCGGCCTCGGCCTCGACCTCAGCCTCGACCTCAGCCTCGACCTCAGCCTCGGCCGCGGCCTCCGGCTTGGCGATGCGGTCCGTGCGAGTTCCAGGAAGTACAGCCACCATGAGTCGCCGGCCAGGCAGGCGCGCGCCGGATTCTCGCTGTGTGGTCACCGTACGTTGCGCAGCCCCCTCTCAAGATGTGCTGACGGCCGTTCTCGTAGACGCCGCGGCCGCTCGGCCGGGACGGCCGTGGCGGCGGCCTGCCGCGTGTGAAACAGGGCGCGGCCTTCCCCACAGCGGGCCAGGACGGGCCCCGCCCGCCGCGGGTCAGGACGAGGCGCTCGCCTGTCGTTCGCCCCGTCGCAACGGCGCCTGGAGGCCTCGTGAATTATTTCAGCCATGTCTTGACATCTGGATGACTCGATTCGTAGCTTGGGCGATTATTTAGATCCATGAAACGTGTTCATGGATATGAACGGAGGTGCTCATGGGCGATCGCCAACGACGTCGCCGCCTGGCCGCCGCCCTCGCCGCCGCGGGGCTCGCGTTCGGGACGGCCGCCTGTGGCTCCGGGTCCGGCGGCACCGGTTCCGGCGACCCGAACACGCTGGAGGTGTGGACCCGCAGCGATCCGGACTCGGCCGCCACCTACGACCGTATCTTCGCCGCCTTCACCAAGAAGACCGGCATCAAGATCGACTACCAGCCGGTCGTCAACTTCGACCAGCAGCTCCAGGCGCGGGCCTCCACCAAGGACCTGCCCGATGTCATGATCAACGACACGGCTCTGATGGGCAGTTACCAGAGCCAGGGGCTGCTCAAGCCGATCGATCCCGAGTCGATCGCGGGCCACGGCCAGATCAGCGCCAAGTCGTGGTCCTCCACCGTGGGCCTGGACGGCAAGCACTACGGCATCCCGTACTCCCGCCAGGCGATGACCCTGATGATCCGCAAGGACTGGCTGAAGAAGCTCGGCCTGAAGGCACCTGCGACCTGGCAGCAGATGCTCGACGTAGCCAAGGCCTTCGCCGACCGCGACCCCGACGGGGACGGCAAGAAGGACACCTACGGCATCGTCGCGCCGGGCAGCGCCATGAACGGCTATGCCGCCTGGTGGGGTGCCGGCTTCCTGTGGCAGGGCGGCGCGCAGATCATCGAGCCGGACGGCAAGGGCCGTTACCGCCCCACGATGGACTCGGCGGCCGCCGTACGGACCGTCACCTGGATGAAGGACAACCTCTTCTGCGGCGCCCGGGGCGTCCTCCAGCCGGGCGCCGTCAGCGCGGTCACCGGTACCGCCACCAACTTCCAGGACGGCAACGCCGGTATGTACATGACCGGCCCATACAACATCACCAGCTTCGACACGACGCCCGGCAAGAACACGTACGAGGTCGTGCCCGCCCCGGCCGGCCCGGCGGGTTCCGACGTGCTGGCCGAGGGCGAGAACGTCTACTTCGGCGCCCGGACCGGAAAGACCGGCCAGGAACAGGCACTTGCCGCGTTCCTGGTCTCCGCCGAGGGCCAGAAGATCGGCATGACCAGCGTCGACGGCCACCAGCCCGTCGTACGCATCCCCACCAACTCCACGCTGGACGCGGCCAAGGTGCGGGGCGACGCGCGGTGGAGCGTCGTACAGAAGGCGTACGAGACCGCGTCCGAGCAGTTCCCCAACGCACCCGACTTCGCCCCGATCAAGCAGGACACCGCCGACAGCCTCAACGCCCTGTTCACCTACTGCGGCAGTGACGTCCGCTCAGGCCTCAAGGAGCTCAACGAAACCCTTGCCGGTGACCTCAAGGACCAGGACCTTTTGAAATGACCGCTACCGTGACCGCGCCCGCACGGCGCAGAGGACCGAGCAAGAAGGCCGTCCTCCCCTGGCTGTTCCTGGCCCCGGGACTGCTGCTCGCCGTCGTCTTCAAGTTTCTGCCGATGGGCAAGGGCATCTGGCTCAGCTTCTTCAAGGTGCGGCCGTTCCTCGGCGACAAATGGGTCGGCCTCGACAACTACACACGCGTACTGAGCGACCACCGCTTCCAGGACGCGATCGGCCACACCCTCGTCCTGGGCGTAGGCATCTCACTCGGCGCGATCCTCGTGGGCTTCCTGCTCGCCCTGCTTCTTGAGGGCCAGGCACGCTCGCTGAAAATCATGCGTACGGCCGTGTTCCTGCCCGTCGTCACCGCGACCGCGGTCGTCGGCGAGCTGTGGCGGCTGATGTACTACCCGACCTCCGACGGCCTGGTCAACAGCGCCCTCGGCTTCCTCGGTATAGGTCCCGTCCCCTTCCTGGACAACCCCGACACCGCGCTGTGGGCGACCATGGTCATGGGCATCTGGATGGCGGCCCCGTACAACATGGTGATCATCCTCGCCGGGCTCGCAGGCGTGGACCGCTCCCTGTACGAGGCGGCCGCGATGGACGGCGTCTCACTGTGGCAGCGCCTGCGGTACATCACCCTCCCCGCGATCCGCCCCGCCCTCGGCGTCGTCCTCACGCTCGCCGCCATCCGCGGACTGCGCGTGTTCACCGAGGTGTACGTCCTCACCGGCGGCGGCCCGGCCGGGTCCACCGATGTCTGGATGACCCGCGCCTACACCCTGGGCTTCAGCCGCAACGACCTGGGCGGCGCCTCCGCGGCCTCCGTCGTGCTGCTCTGCGTGACGCTGCTGCTCACCGTCACGGTCAACTACTTCCGCAAGAGGGGAGACGTGCGATGAGCGCACCCGCCCTCGACCCCGTCCGCACTCCGTCCGACGAGGTCGCCGTCTCCCCCACAGGGCGGGGCGGCAAGCAGACCCGAACCACCCCGGCGCGGTTCGACACCGCCCTCGGCTGGAGCGACAGGCCGGGCCTGGGCATGGCCCTGCGGGTGCTGCTCTGCGTGATAGCCCTGGCGATCTTCGCGGCGCCGTTCCTGACCATCATCGCGGGTGCCTTCAGCAAGAATCCCAGCGGTTCGTCGCTGTCCTTCCTCCCGCACCACCCCACGCTGCTGAACATCAGGGTGGCGGGCGAGCGCGGTATCTGGGACTACTTCACCAACTCGCTGGTCATCGCGGGCGGCGGGCTGCTGCTGCAGCTCGCGGTCTCGGTGCTCGCCGCGTACGCCCTGGCCCGGCACCGCTTCCGGGGCCAGGCCCTGGTCCTGACCCTGTTCATGCTGACGATGATGCTCCCTGAGGAGGTCATCGCCATCCCGCTGTCCCTGGTCCTCGGCCATGTCCCGGTCGTGGGGCTGGACTTGAAGGGCACCGTCTGGGCGGTGATCCTGCCGCTCGGTGCCTGGGGCTTCTCCGTGATGCTGCTGACCGAGTTCATGAAGGACATCCCCACCGAGATCGAGGAGGCCGCCCGCATCGACGGCGTCGGCGAACTGCGGATGCTGTGGCAGGTCGTCCTGCCGCTGTGCAAGCCCGCGCTCGGCGTGGCCGGCGTGCTCGGCTTCATCATGATCTGGGACCAGTACCTGCTGCCCCTGATCGCCGCCAAGGACCCCACCGACTACACGGTCACCGTCGCCCTGTCCGTCCTGCGCACCGACCCCGAGGTCGGCTCCGGGGTGGTACTGGCCGGTGCGGTCATCGCGCTCGTTCCCAGCCTGGTCGTCTATCTGCTCCTCCAGCGCTCGCTGGTCACCGGCATCGCCGCCGGGGCCACCAAGGGCTGACATCCACAACTCGTACGTTACGAGGGAGACATGAAGTTCCAAGGAGTGCTGTTCTTCCCGGTCACGCCGTTCGCCACGGACGGCTCACTGGACGAGGAACGGCTCGCGCGGCACATCGACTCCGGTGTCGCGGCCGGCGCGGGCGGCGTGTTCGTCGCCTGCGGCACCGGCGAGTTCCACGCGCTGACGACCGAGGAGATCGAACGCGCCACGCGGGTCGCGGTCGAGGTGACCGGCGGCCGGGTGCCCGTACTGGCCGCCGCCGGCGGCCCGCCCCCGGTCGCCCGGGACCAGGCCGCCCGTATCGAACGGGCGGGCGCCGACGGCCTCCTGCTGCTGCCGCCGTACCTGGTGAGCGCTCCGCAGCGGGGCCTGGTGCGGTACACCGAGGAGGTCACCGCGGCGAGCGGCCTGCCGGTGATCTTCTACCAGCGCGGCACCGCCCGCCTGACCGAGGCGACCGCGGCCGAGATCGCGGCCCTGCCCAAGGTCGTCGGCCTCAAGGACGGACTCGGCGACATCGAGCGGATGCACCGCATCGTCCGGGCCGTACGGGCCATCCCCGGCGCAGAGGACTTCCAGTTCTTCAACGGCCTGCCCACCGCCGAGATGACGGCCCCCGCCTACCGCGGCATCGGCGTCGAGCTGTACTCCTCCGCGGTGTTCGCCTTCGCGCCGGAGATCGCCCTGGCCTTCCACAACGCGCTCGCCGAGAACGACGGCGCGCTGGTCTCCACGCTCCTCGACGAGTTCTACGGCCCTCTCGTCGAACTCCGCGACGAGCTGCCGGGATACGCCGTGTCGCTCGTCAAGGCCGGGGTGACGATCCGCGGCCTTGACGTCGGCGGCGTACGGGCGCCCCTGCTCGACCCCACGCCGGAGCATGTGGCCCGGCTGGCGAAACTGATCGACCACGGTATGGAGGCAGTGGGCGCATGAGCACGACAGACATGAGCACCACGGGCATGAGCACCACGGGAGGCACGAGGATCCGCGAACTGATCGTCACCCCGATCGCCTTCCGCGACCCGCCTCTCCTCAACTCCAACGGCGTGCACGAGCCCCTGGCCTTGCGTGTCATCCTCCAACTCGTCCTGGACGACGGCACGGTGGGCCTCGGCGAGTCCCCCGGTGGCACCGCCCGTCTGGAGCGGCTTCAGGCCGCGGCGAAGGTCGTCGTGGGCATGGACGTCTTCGACACGACGGCCCTCGCGGCCGCGATCGACGCCGCTCTGCTGCCGACCGTGCCCAGCTCCCACGAGCGCGGCTGGACCACCTCCGCGGTCGAGGTGGCCTGTCTCGACGCCCAGGGCAAGCTGCTCGGGCGGCCGGTCAGCGACCTGCTCGGCGGCCGGGTCCGCGACTCCGTGCCCTTCGCCGCGTACCTCTTCTACAAGTGGGCGGAGCACCCGGCGCTCGACGGCCGGGCGGCGGTCGGCGACGACTGGGGGGCGGCGCTGGACCCCGCCGGGATCGTCGAGCAGGCCCGGCTGATGCAACAGCGCTACGGCTTCCGCTCGTTCAAGCTGAAGGGCGGCGCCTTCCCGCCCGACGAGGAGATCGCCGCGATCAAGGCGCTGGCGCAGGCCTTCCCGGGGCAGCCGCTGCGGCTGGACCCCAACACGGCCTGGACGGTGGAGACATCGAGGTACGTCGCCCGCGAACTGGACGGTGTACTGGAGTACTTGGAGGACCCGACTGCGACCATTGCCGGTATGGCGCAGGTCGCGAAGGAGTCGCCGCTGCCCCTCGCCACCAACATGTGTGTGATCGCCTGGGAGCACCTGAAGCCCGCGATCGAGCAGGACGCGATCCAGGTGCTCCTCACCGACCACCACTACTGGGGCGGACTGCGCCGCACCCGTGAACTCGCCGCCGTCTGCGAGGCGTTCGGGCTCGCCCTGTCGATGCACTCCAACTCGCACCTGGGGATCAGCCTCGCCGCCATGACCCATGTCGCGGCGGCCATCCCCAACCTCGACCACTCCTGCGACACGCACTACCCGTGGAACGCGGCCGATGACGTGGTCCGCCCCGGGGTGCTGGAGTTCCGTGACGGCGAGGTCGCCGTCCCGACCGGCCCCGGCCTGGGTGTGGACCTGGACCACGACGCCCTCGACCGACTGCACCGGCTGTACCTGGACTCGGGGATGCGCTCGCGCGACGACACCGGCTACATGCAGAGGATCCAGCCCGAGTACGAGCTCAGGCTGCCACGGTGGTGAAGTATGGCGGCATGTGAGATCAGCACACGGAGCGGCTGGCCGGAAAGGTCGTGGTCGTCACCGGCGCGGCGCGTGGCCGGGGCGCCGCGGAGGCGGCGGCGCTGCCCCGGGGCGCCGCGGAGGCGGCGGCGCTGACCCGGGGCGGGGCACGGGTGCGATCTCGGACGCGATGCGTACGGATCCCGCCGGCGCCGGAGTGAGCCCTGCGGGGCCGCCGGTCCCCCGCGCCGGCGGCCCTGCACGGTGGGGGATCCCGCCCGCCAAGGGCGCCAGGTCTCCCCCCGCTGCGGCCGCCGTGGCGCCGGTGTGCTGGAGTACTTCCGAGAACGTCAGTGTTGCTCGGACTGCTCGGATGAAGTCTCCGACAGCACATGGCGTCGCCGGTATGGGTAGAACTGCGTACGCGGCGGACGAGCGGAGACGGAACGTGGCTCAGGTGCTGGGCGAGGCCCACGAACGCATGCTGTCGGTGGCCGTTGCGGCGCTCAACGAACGTGAGCCGGAGCGGCTGTGGCCCCTGCTGGCAACGGCCCTGCCCGGTCTGTGCGGCGGTGACACCCTGGTCTACAAGCTCGACGACTGGAACGAGACCGAGGGCACGGTCGGCATGCCTCCCGGGGTCGCCGCCGAGCTCGCCGGGCTCGGCGAGGAGGACCTGAGCCTGCTGCGCGCGGGGTATCCGTTCGCGCACCACTACGCGGCCGGGTCCGACCGTGCTCCCCTCACCGCGCGCCGGGCCGCCGGCCGCGTGTGGTCCGCGAGTCCGACGGCGCGGCTGATCGGCGACGTCATCGACGCGGACCACGTCCTGGCGCTTCCGCTGCCCCGGTCGACGACGCCGATCACCGGATGCATGATCTACCGCTCCGGTGCGGACTTCACCGACGACCACGTCCGCGCGGCGCAGCAGCTGCAGCCGCTGCTGGCGGCGGTCGAGGAGCAGCGGCAGCTCCTGATCCGCTGGCAGCGGCTGGCCGCTGCGTCCCCTGACGGCGGCTCCGCTCACGCACTGGCCGCGGAGTGCGCGCTCACGCCCCGGGAGCTGACCGTGCTGCTCCTGCTCACGGACGCCCTGACCGCGGCCGCGATCGGCCGGCGGCTCGGCATATCGGACCGTACCGTCCACAAGCACGTCGAGAAGATCTACCGCAAGCTCGGCACCCGCGACCGCATCAGCACCGTCCTGCGGGCCCAGCAACTGGGGCTGGTCCCCACGCCCTGATTGCCGGCGGCGCGGTCAGGGCCGTCGGGCGCGGTACAGGTCGCGCAGCAGGGCGATCTCGGCCCCGTGGTGCAGGACTTCCTGGTTGACCCACCACACGATGTCGACGAACGGCTCCTCCGGGTCGCTGCCGTGCGGATACGTGCAGCGACCGACGGTGTCGAGCGCCGCCTCGTCGACGCTCAGCAGCGCCTTCCGCCAGGCTGTGACCCCGGCGTCGAATGCGGCGACGCCCGAGGCCACGTCCCCGTTGACGACGTGGTCGTCCCGGGTGAGGGCGTGGCCGCCCGCCGTGTGATCGGCGCGGAGGAACAACATCTCGCTCAGGTGGCTCAGACGCCATGCGACGGTGGTGAAGGGCGGCGGCGAGGGGTGCGGGTAGGGCGCGGCGTCTCGTCCCCAGTCTCCGTCCGCGCTGCCGGCGAGCACGGTCGCGCGCGGGCCCGGACCGTCCGCGCGCCGCCGGACCGACCAGCAGTCCGGCACCGGTTCCCAGAGGTACTCCTCGTCGGTCATGGCACCCACCTCGGTGTCCGACCCGTCGCCGCTGTCCATCACCGGCCCTGCCATACGGGCGGCCAGCCGCGCACAGCCGAAGTCGAACTGCTCCAGCAGCGGAGCCAGGCGAGATGCGGTCACTGACGCTCCGGGTTGAACTCGTACGGAGAAGGCACGAACCGAGCCGTCAGCCTGGCACATCGGGCAGACGACCCGCCCCTCGACTAAAGTCTTGGGGCCGAAATCAGAGTCTTGGGTCCGACCGCCGGGAGCCAGTCATGAAGCCGAACCGTTCCATCCCCTCGTCTACCGTCATCCCCGTCCTGATCTATCCCGACGTGCGCGCGGCGGTCGCCTGGCTCGGCGCGGCCTACGGGTTCGAGGAGCGTGTGCGGATCGGCGAGGGCCACCGGGCGCAGCTCAGTTTCGGAGACGGGGCCGTGATCGTCGGAGACACCCGGGGGGACCGCCGTCCCCCGCGTCCCGGCGAGGTCACGCACTCGGTGACGGTGCGGGTGGAGGACGCCCGCGCCCACTGCGAGCGGGCCCGGGAGCACGGCGCGCGGATCCTCATGGAACCTACGGACTTCGAGTACGGCGAGCGCCAGTACACCGCGGAGGATCCCGCCGGGCACCAGTGGACGTTCTCGCAGACGCTCGTGGATGTTGCGCCGGAGGAATGGGGCGGGGAGTCTGTCTCATCCGACTGAGCGGCGACCGACTGGGGGGCTCCACCTTGCCGAACGACAGACCATGGCACCGGCGGCAGCCGAACGACGTTCCCGACGCGGACATCCGCGGCATGACCGATGCCCGGATACGCGAGTTCTGCCTGGAGAAGGCCAAGCTGTTCCTGTCCGAGGCGCGCCTGAGGTCCGGAGACACACTGGACACAACGGCCGGCACGAATCTCACGATCGCAGCTCACTACGCCACCATCGCCGCGGCTTTCGGAAGGAATTCCGAGCCCGAGCCCGAGCCCGAACGCGAGCCGGAGGACGAACGGCGGTGACCACGCGGGTGTCCCTTGGCGGCGCCCCGCACACCGGTCTCACATCGAGCCGGGGCCCATCCCGCCCTTGAGGCGCTCCAGGTCGGAGGGGCGGACCTGGATGGCCACCACGGCGATCAGCGCGGCGACCAGCGTGAAGATCGCCGCCATGACGAAGGCGGCGGAGATCCCGGCCGTGAGGACTTCGTCGGACCAGGGCTTCGGCAGCCGGCCGGTGCGCTGGAAGCGCAGGCGTTCGGCGGGGGTCGCCTGGGCCAGGAAGCGTGGGATCTGGTTGTGGGCCTCGTTGGTGCTGGCCGTGCCGAACATGGTGACCAGGATGGACAGGCCCAGCGAACCGCCCACCTGCTGGGTGGCGTTGAGGAGCCCGGAGGCCGCGCCGGTCTCCTGGACCGAGACGTTGGAGAGTGCCATGAGGGTCAGCGACACGAACTCCATGCCCATGCCCAGGCCGAAGACGAGGATCGGCCCGAGGATGCTGCCCGCGTAGGTGGAGTGCACGTCGGTCAGGGTCAGCCAGGCCAGGCCGGCCGCCGCGAGGACGGCGCCCACCACCATGAAGGGTTTGGGCCCGAACCTGGGCAGGAACCGCGAGGCGAGCGCCGCGCCGACGGCGATCACCACGCTGATCGGCAGGAAGGCGAGCCCTGCCTCCAGCGGGCTGAAGCCCAGCACGTCCTGCACGAAGAGCGTGAGGAAGAAGAACATGCCGAAGATCGCGGCGGCGAGGCTCAGCATGATGCCGTAGGTGCCCGCGCGGTTGCGGTCGGCGAACATGTGTAGCGGGGTGATGGGCTGCTTGGAAACCCGCTCGATCAGGATGAACACGACCAGTACGACGACGGCCGCGGCGAACGACGCCAGCGTGATCGGGTCCCGCCACCCCTCCTGGGCGGCTCTGATGAACCCGTACACCAGCAGCACCATGCCCAGGGTGGAGGTCAGCGCGCCGGCGATGTCGAAGTGGCCGGGGTGGCGCTCGGACTCCTTGATCCAGCGGGGTGCGGCGAGGGCGATGAGCACGCCGATCGGGACGTTCACGAACAGCACCCAGCGCCAGTTCAGCCACTCGACGATCATCCCGCCCGCGAGCAGCCCGATGGCGCCGCCGCCCGAGGAGACCGCGGCGAAGACGCCGAACGCCCGGTTGCGTTCGGGGCCTTCGCGGAAGGTCGTGCTGATCAGGGCGAGCGAGGTCGGGGAGGCGATGGCGCCGCCCACCCCCTGAAGGGCGCGGGCGGCGAGGAGTTGACCGGAGCTCTGGGCGAAGCCGCCCAGCAGGGAGGCCAGCGCGAACAGCAGCACACCGAAGACGAAGACGCGCCGCCTGCCGAGGATGTCGCCGACCCGGCCACCGAGCAGCAGCAGGCCGCCGAAGGTGAGGGTGTAGGCGTTGACGACCCACGACAGGCTGGTGGTGGAGAAGTCCAGGGCACTCTGGATGTGCGGCAGCGCGATGTTCACGATGGTGATGTCGAGGACCACCATCAGCTGGCACGATGCGATGACGAGCAGCGCCACGCCGTTGCCCCCGCCGCCCGTTTGCCGGGTGGCGGCCTGTGCTGCGGGGGTCGGCTGGGGGCTGCTGCTCATGGTGTGTCGCTTTCAGTGAACGGTGCCGTCCACTGTCCGACCGTACGCCGGTGCCGCGGGCGTCACCACTCGATCGGGGAGGCCGCAGTCACCCCGGGCTCACGAGCGGGTCTTGTGGGTCATGGCGAACTCGTCGGCCTCGGGAAGGTCGAAGTCACCGTGGTCGCTGCCGAGGCCCTGGGCCACCAGCGCGGCCGAGGCGCTGCCCAGGACGGCGGCCTCGCGCGGGGTGCGGCCGAGGCTCATCCCGCGCAGGAACCCGGCCGAGAACGCGTCGCCGCAGCCGGTCGTGTCGACGACGTCGACCTCGAAGGCCGGGACCGTGTCGGTGCCCTCCGCGGTCACCAGGAGCACGCCGTCGGCGCCGCGGGTGACCGCCACGAGACCGGCCCCGCCGGCCAGCAGCTTCTTCGCGCCCGTCACGAGGTCGTCCTCGCCGCTGAAGCCGAGGAGCTGATCGTCGTTGGGCAGCAGGAAGTCGACGTGGGGGAGCACCGGCTCGATCTGGTCGAAGGTGCCGAGTTCGCCGGGGGCGAGGAGGTCCACGGAGGTGACCACGTCGTGCTCCTTGGCGTGCGCCAGGATGCGTGCCGCCACGTCGGCGCCGATCAGCTCGGGGCCGCCGAGGTGGAGATGGCCGGCCTCGGCCACCGCGTCCCAGGGCACGTCGTCGAGACCGTAGGTGATGTTGGCACCGAGCAGATGGAGGGAGGGGCGGTCGCCGTTGGGGCGGATGGGCAGGACGCTCGCGGAGGTGGAGGTGTCGACGCGGCGGACGAGCAACTCGGTGTCGATTCCCGCCCTGTCGAGCAGCTGGATGAGCAGGTCGCCGGTCGGGTCGGTGCCGATCGCGCCGGCGGTGCGGACCGAGGCGCCCAGCTTGGCGAGGGTGAGCGCGGTGCCGCCGGCCGTCCCCGCGGCGGTCATCCGGATGTCGTCCACCAGGGTGGCGCCCTGGCCCTCGGGTATCTCCTCCACCGGCCGTACCAGTACGTCCAGTACGTGCACGCCCATCGTGACGACCTTCATCTGTTGCTCTCCTGCTCGGGTGAGACGGGGTGGGTGGTGCCGTAGCTGCGGGCGATCGCGGCCTCGATGACCGCGAGTTGCTGCTGCTCGTCGAGGATCCGGGGCGGGCCGAGTGCGGCCGCGCGGTGGTAGACGCCGCAGGCCCACTCCAGCAGCAGTGCGTGCTCGACCGCCTTGCCGAGGGTGGGTGCGCGGGTGACCGCGCCGTGGTTGGCCATCAGTGCGGCGCTGCGGCCCTCCAGCGCGGCGAGCACCGACTCCGCGAGTTCGGGCGTGCCGAAGGTGGCGTACGGCGCGACGCGGACGCTGCCGCCGAGGGTGAGCAACTGGTAGTGGATGCAGGGAAGTTCGTCGAGGACGCAGGAGAGCGCGGTGGCCATCGGGGCGTGGGTGTGGACGACTGCGCCGACGCCGTAGCGCCGGTGGACTCCGAGATGCAGGTCCAGTTCCGAGGTCGGTTCGAAGGCGCCGCCGACGACGTTTCCGTCGAGGTCGACCACCGTCACCTGGTCCGCGGTGAGTTCGGCGAGCACCGCTCCGGTCGCGGTGATCGCGACCCGCTCCCCCGCGCGCAGGCTGACGTTCCCGGCCGTGCCGATGAACAGGCCCTCGGCCCCCAGACGGCGGCAGGCGTCCGCCACGGCGGCCCGTTCCTGACCCAGGACCGTGGTTGAGTCGGTCATGTGCGGGACCGTAACCTAAAGGTGAAACAAAGTCACGTTCACATTCGGAGGTTGTTCTCGTGGGCGAGCCGACCGCGGACATCGGCGGGGCCGGTGCTCCCCTGCGCCGCACCCCGCAGCAGGCGCGCAGCAGGGCCCGGCTGGCCCGGGTCCTGGAGGCCGCCGAGCGCGTCCTGATCGACGACGGTGTCCAGGCGCTCACCACGACCCGTGTCGCCTCGGAGGCGAAGGTGTCGGTGGGGTCGCTGTACCAGTACCTGCCCGACCGCGACGCGATCATCGACGCCCTGGCGGCCGGCTACTTCGCGAAACTGGAGGCCGCCATGGAGCGCTTCGCCGAGGCCGCGGCGGAGCAGCGCTGGGACGACCCGGTCGGTGTGCTCCTCGACGAGTACGCCGCGATCTACCGCACCGAACACGGCTTCCGCGCCCTGTGGTTCGGCAGCGGCCTGACCGAGCGGACGCGGTCCGCGGACCGCGAGCACAAGCGCCGTATGTCCGACGGACTCCGCCGTATCCTCCTCGCCCTGGACGTCGCGTACGACGACGAGGCCCTCTCCCGGGCCTGTCACGCCGCGGTGCTGGCGGCCGACGCGCTCGCCCAGGAGGCCTTCCGGCGCGACGCGGAGGGGGACGCGGGACTCCTCGACGAGGCGAAGGTCATGCTGCGGGGGTACCTCACGGCGATCGCCGGGCGCCGCTGATCCGCTCGGCACTCCGACCCGGTCTGCCCACCACCGCCGTGCCGGGCCTCACACATCCTGCTGAACCGGACCGTGGGCCGCGGCGTTCCCGTCGGTGGTGTCGGCGGCCGACCCCGTGTACGCACGCGGGGCGTCGGAGCCCGGCTCGGGGCCGCCGCCCGTCTCCTCTCACGTCTCACGGCGACCTGGCGCAGTTCGGCCGGGTGCCGGCGCGGATGGCGCCGTACCGTTCGGCGGTCACCGGCTGATGGAGGCCCAGGTGTTCGGCCTCGGCGCCCTGCGTGCCCAGGACGTCCTCGTCGACCTCGCGCGAGACGTCGCCGAGCGCGGTGTGGGCGGGAACCTCCAGGCCGTACTTCGCCGTACTTCGCCGTACTTCGCCGTACTTCTCGGAGAGCCGGGCGGCGGAAGCGGGCCACAGCCGCCTGGCTGATCAGCGCAGTGCCCTTCGTCGAGGGGTGTTCACACCACGTGGGCCTCCGGGCGGGTCGCTGCTCCGGAGCGGAAGCGGTCGGCGCCGAGGGGCGAGATGTCGGTGAAGGGTTCGCGCTCCAGGTGGAGGTCGCGCAGGATCTCGCCGACGGCGGGGGCCTGCAGGAAGCCGTGGCCGGAGAACCCGGTGGCATAGAGGAAGTTGACGAGCTCGCCGGAGCGTCCGATGAGGGCGTTGTGGTCGGGGGTGACCTCGTAGAGGCCGGCCCAGCCGCCTACGGTCGTCATGTCGGCCAGTTCAGGGGCCCGTTGACGTGCGACGGCTCGGAACAGATCCAGCCACTCCGGGGTCCAGGTGGTGTCGAAGCCTTCCGGCTGGCGGGGGTCGGCGAGGCCGAACAGCAGGCCGTCGTCGCTGTTGTGGAAGTAGGCCGACGAAGCGAAGTCGATGGTGAAGGGGATACGGGGCGCCGGGGGCGTCAGCGGCTCGGTGAACGCGAGCTGGCGGCGTACCGGCCGGACGGGGAGGTCGATGCCGGCCATGTCGCCGATCTGCCCGGACCAGGCGCCCGCCGTGCAGATGACGGTGGAGCAGGCGATGCGGCCGCGGTCGGTGTGGACGGTGGTGACGCGGTCACCCGCCGTGTCGATGCCGGTCACGGTGGTGTGCGTGGCGAGGGTGGCACCGGCCCGGGCGGCGGCGTCCGCGTATCCGTGGACGACGAGGACCGGGCGGGCGTGGCCGTCGGTGGGTGAGTGGACGGCGGCCACGAGTCCCTCGGTGTCGACATAGGGGCACAACGCGCGGGCGTCGTCCGGGGTGACCATTCGGGAGGGTACGCCGAGAGCGTTCTGGGTCCTGACGCTCACCTCGAAGTCCGCGGCCTGCCCGTCGTTGGTGAGCAGGAAGAGGTAGCCGACGGTGTCGAGGCGGATGTCGGCACCGGGGCGGTGCGGGAAGTTCTCGTAGGCACGCAGGCTCCGGCCGCCCAGCTCGATGTTGAGCGGGTCGGAGAACTGGGCGCGTACCCCGCCGATCGGTTTGCCCGAGCTGCCGCAGGCCAGGTCGCCGCGCTCGACGACGACGATGTCGGTCACTCCCGCCTCGGCGAGATGGAACGCGGCACTGACGCCCATCACGCCACCGCCGATGATCACGACGTCCGCGGTCGGCAGAACGGAGCGGAAGGTGGATGAGGAGGACAAGGGCCTTCCCTTCCGAGGGCCGGCAACCCGAGCCGAAGGGCCTTCGGCTCGGCAAACGCGGCTTGGGCTGTCGGGGGGGTTGCTCAGTGGGTTGCCGCCCTGTAGGTGGCGAGACACTGGTCAGGTGTATGCCCGCCATCGTCGCCCAACCCGACCTTTGACGTCCATGAACAGTTGCTGCACCCGATCTGTGGGCGTCCCTGTACGCCCTGGCCGAGTGAGGGACGGGGCGGGCTGTGCGGGAGACGTGGCGCGCACGGACGTGGTGGCCTGCTGTACGACGGCGCGCATCCCGTTGTGCGTCTCAGGGCGCGGACCGGACAGCGCCGCCCTCAACTCGCCCGTCGCGGGCGGCTTCCTGCTGCTGGGGCAACGGTGCGACGGTCGCGGCCCTGTGCCGGGCGGTCAGGAAGAGCCCTGCCGCGACGACGGCCGAGGTCAGGGCGAGCAGACCGACGGCGGCGGCCAGGGTGCCGAGGGCGGACTCGGCCGCGATCAGCACCAGCGGGCACATGAACTGGCCGATGAAGAAGGACGCGGTCCACAGGCCGGTGCCACGGCCGCGGTCGGCGAAGTCCAGCCTGGACAGGGCGATGGTGAGCAGGGAAGGCAGCAGGAGACCGGTGCCGAGGCAGTTGAGTACGGCGCCGACGATCAGCAGCGGCGCGCTGTCCGCGAGCCACATCACCGCGAACCCTGCCGCGCACAGGGCGAAGACGAGTGGCAGCCGGGGCCCCGGGGCACCGCGCAGCTTGGCGAAGGTGATCGCGCCGGCCACGGTGGCGGCGCTGGCGATGGCCGTGACCGGCCCGATCACGCTGGTCGCCGTCACGCCGAGGCCGTCCAGCAGGTAGGACATCTCCACCGGGACGGTGTAGAAGACGACGGCCCCGAACACAGTGAGACCGCAGATCCCGGCCAGCTGCCGGAAAGGGAAGGAGGGCTGGGAGAGATGGGAGAGATGGGAGGGCTTCGGGGCGGCCGTGCTGCCGGTGATGGCCGTGGTGGCCGTGCTCTCTCCCTTTTCGGCGGCGGCAGCGGGGGCCGCTGCGGTCGGCTTCGGCAGCCCGATGGCCATCAGCGGGGCGATGAGGAGGCTGACGGCGTAGATCCAGAACGGAGTCCGCCAGCCGGCCGACCCCGCGGCACCGCCGATGACGAAGAACGCTGTCGCGGATGCGGAGGCGCACATGGTCTGGAGGGCGAGGTAGCGGTCCCGTACCCGACCGCTGTAGTAGTCGCCGATCAGCGTGGTGCAGCAGGTCATGATGGCGGCCTCGGCGATGCCGACCAGGGCGCGGCTGGCCACGATGGCACCCAGCGACTCCAGCCACAGCGGAGCGGTGCCGAAGAGGGCGTACAGCACGGTCGCGGCGATCAGCAGGCGCTTGCGGCCGAGCCGGTCGACGATGACGCCCGCGAAGGGTGCCAGCAGGCCCAGCGCCAGGGCCGGGACGGTGAGGGCCATCGGGACCAGGGCGCCTGCGCCGGGCACGCCGGCGAAGTGGTCCTGCATCTTGGGCAGCACGGGCGCGATAAGGACGGCCCCGAGGATCGGCAGACAGCTGCCGGCCATGAGGAGAGCGACGCGCAGCCGGTGCGCGGCACCGGACGTCGGAAGGATCGCGCCGGGTGGCGGCACTGGTTCCGGGTGAGCGGGCAAGGGCAGAGGCACGGAAGCGGGCATGCGGGAACTCCACGTGTCGAGGCGGGGCGAGGCGGGGCGAGGGGACGGCACGCCATCGGGACACAGGGACCCCGGGGAGAGGAGCGTGCGGAGGATCTGGCGTCGACTATGGGTGAGCGACCCGCCCCTGCCTAGCCTCTGTCCGATCGATCTCCCGGATCGCGATCATCCTTGCCGTGGATGGTCTCGGCGACCCGGGCCGCTGTCTCCCGCAGCCAGATGTGCGCAGCGTCGTGCGTGTGCACCGGGTGCCACCACAGGGCCTCCCGGAGCGGCACGGCGTCGTAGGGCGGTTCCACGACCCGTACGGGGACGAGTCCGTTCAGCCGGTCGGCGAGATGCCCCTGGATCAGGGCGACCCGGCGGGTGCCTGCGACCAGGAGGGGCATCAACTGGAAGCTGTCGACGGAGACTTCGACGCGTGGCTCGATACCGAGCATGCCGATCTGGCGGGCGGCGGGTGCGTCGTACGTGCGTTGGTAGGTCACCCATGGCAGCCGGGCCAGGTCGCCGAGGGTGAGCTGCTCGCCGACCTCGGGGTTGTCGTCGGCGACGAGGTAGACCCAGCGGTCCCGGTAGAGCTCGACCGTGGGGTAGCCGCGAATGATGCCGTGCGGCAGCAGCAGCCCGTCGGCGGTGCTCAGCAGCGTGCCGGTGTTCTCGGTGATGTCCGTCGGAGGCTGCTTGAAGCGCAGCCGGATCCCCGGCGCCTCGGTGTGGACGATGCGGGCGAGTTCGGCGCCGAAGACGGCCACCGCGTAGTCGGAGGCGAGCAGGGTGAACTCGTGCTCCTCATGGGCGGGGTCGAACACCGCCTGGCTGGTGAAGACGCGTTCGAGCAGGTCGCAGGCGGTGGTGGTGCGGTCGAGGAGGGCCAGGCCGAGGGCGGTCAGTTCGTAGCGTCCGCCGACCCGGGAGAGCAGGTCGTCGCCGAAGTGACGGCGCAGCCGGGCCAGGGCGGCGCTCATGGCGGGCTGGCTGAGCCCGACGCGCCGGCCCGCATTGGTGACGTTGCGCTCCTCCAGGAGCGCGCGCAGGGCGACGACGAGGTTGAGGTCCAGGCTGGCCAGGTTCACGCGATATCCCTGTACGGAGGAGGAGAGGAAGCCCCGGGTATTCGCCGCCTGGATGATGGCCATCCAAAGAATCGATTTCCCCGATCGCAATTTACGGGCCAGATTAGTGGCACCGCAATCGGGAGGACATCTCCGTGAAATCCGCAGCCGCACCGGCGCCCCACTTCACCGGCCCGTTCGCCATCGGCACTCTCTCCGCTCAGGGCGGCGCCGCGTTCCCCGGCCTCGTGGTGCCGGATGGCCACGTGCTCGACCTGCGTACGGCTCTGGACGAACCCGCGCTGACCGCCCTCGCCCTCATGGAGCGCTGGGACGAGGAACTGCCGCGCCTGCACGGCCTCGCCGGCGATCCGTCCGGTGACTGGCTGCCGCTGAACGACCTGTTCGTGCACGCGCCCGTCGAGCCCCGGCAGATCTTCCAGTCCGGCGCCAACTACCGGCAGCACGTGATCGACCTGGAGGTCGCGCACCGCGCCCCGGACGACCCGCGCACCGTCGAGGAGGCCCGCGCCGAGATCGCGGCGATCATGGACAAGCGGGCCGCCGAGGACCTTCCGTACGTCTTCATCGGCCTGCCGACCACGATCACAGGTCCCTTCGACGATGTCGTCCTGCCCTCCTGGGCCAAGAAGCCCGACTGGGAGCTGGAGCTGGCCGCGGTGATCTCCCGCCCCGCCCACCGGGTCACGGTGGAGGAGGCCCTGGAACACGTCGCGGGGTACACCATCGCCAACGACCTCACCGACCGGGCCACCGTCTTCCGCCGGGACATGCCCGCCATCGGCACCGACTGGCTGCGCTGCAAGAACGCTCCCGGCTTTACCCCGCTCGGCCCCTGGATCGTGCCGGCCGGGTCCATCGCCGACCCGTCGGACCTGCGGGTCACCCTGAAGCTCAACGGCGAGACCATGCAGGACGAGTCCACCAAGGACATGATCTTCGGCGTGGCACGCATGGTCTCGTACATTTCCCAGACCGCCCAACTCCTGCCCGGCGACCTGGTGTTGACCGGGAGTCCGGCCGGGAACGGCATGCACTGGGGTCGGCTGCTGCGCGACGGCGACGTGATGGACGGGTCCGTCACAGGGCTCGGTGCCCAGCGCACGCACTGCGTCGCGGAGGAGGCGCCGTGAACGACCGCAGCTCTGTGCCGGACGCAAAGGACGCCGAGGGCGCGATCGCCGAGGCCGCCAAGGCGTACTCCAACTGGGGCCGGTGGGGCGAGGACGACGTTCTCGGCACGCTCAACTTCCTGGACGCCGCGAAGCGCCGCGAGGGCGCGGCCCTCGTCCGCGACGGCGTCAGCTTCTCGCTCTCCCAGCGCTTCGACATGAACGGCCCGCAGAAGGGCTGGCGGCGGCGTACGAATCCGGTGCACACCATGCTCGACACCGGCACCGACGCAGCCCTCGGCAACCAGGGTTTCCCGCACGGCATCGGCGGTGCCGACGACGTGATCGCGATGCCGCTGCAGTGCTCCACCCAGTGGGACGGCCTCGGCCACATCTTCGACCATGGCAGGGCATGGAACGGGCGGGCCGCCGAGAAGGTCGTCACCTCCGACGGCGACCTCGTCACCGGCATCGAACACATGGCGCCGTACGTGGCCGGGCGGGGCGTCCTCCTCGATGTGGGCCTGGTCGTGGGGCGCAACGGCGAACTGCCCGACGGCTTCGCCATCACCGAGGAACACCTGACCACCAGCGCAGAGGCGCACGGCGTCACCGTCGGCCGAGGCGACCTCGTCCTCGTCCGCACCGGACGGCTGGCCCGCGCCAGGCGTGACGGCTGGGGCGAGTACGCGGGCGGACCCTCGCCCGGGCTGAGTTTCACCACCGCCGGCTGGCTGCACGGCAGCGAGATCGCCGGGATCGCCACCGACACCTGGGGTTTCGAGGTCCGGCCCAACGAGTTCGACCACGCCTTCCAGCCGCTGCACCAGGTCGCCATCCCCAACATGGGCCTGCTCATCGGCGAGATGTGGGACCTCGACGCCCTGGCCGAGCACTGCGCGGCCGACGGGCGATACGAGTTCTGGCTCACCGCCGCTCCGCTGCCCATCACCGGCGCCGTCGGCTCCCCCGTGAACCCGATCGCCGTCAAGTAACGCTCCGTACCGGCGGGGTGGGCTGCGCCAGGACAGCCCGGCACATCCGGCCCGCACCACCACCACCACCACCGCTGCCGCTCGAAGTCGCGCGGCCCACCGCAGGGAGACTCCATGACCGAGCCCCGCCCCCGCGCCGTCCTAGTCATCGGCGGCGGCGCCTCCGGCAACGCCGTGACCGTGCTGCTGCGGCGAGCGGGCATCACCGTGGACCTGATCGAGGCCAAACCCGACTGGAACGTCCTCGGCTCCGGCATCACCCTCCAGGGCAACGCACTGCGCGTACTGCGCGAGCTGGGCGTGTGGGACAAGGTCCGGGAGAGCGGCTACGCCTTCGACTCGGTGGGCCTGGCCACGCCCGACGGCCACGTGTTCCACGTCCAGCAGGACATCCGTTCCGGCGGCGAGGACCTGCCCGCGACCATCGGCATGCAGCGGCCCCGGCTCCAGGAGATCCTGTGCGAGGCGGTCCGGGCCAGTGGTGCGACGGTCCGTCTCGGCACCACCGCCGGCGAACTGGTCCAGGACGAGACGGGCATCACCGCCCGCTTCAGCGACGGCACAGAGGGCCGCTACGACCTCGTCATCGCCGCTGACGGTCTCAACTCCCTGACCCGCGCGATGATCGGCATCGGGGAGAAGCCCGAGCCGACCGGCATGGCCATCTGGCGCGTCGCGGCACCCCGCCCGGCGGGCGTGGACCGCACGGACCTGGCCTACGGCGGGCCCTGCTACATCGCCGGCTACTGCCCCACCAGCGAGAACACGCTCTACGCCTATCTCGTCGAGGCCAACCGCGACCGTGCCTCCATCGACCCGGCCTCGTACGCGGACGAGATGCGGCGCCTGGCAGCCCCGTACGGCGGTGCCTGGCCCGAGATCGCCGCGAGCATCACCGACGCTGCCAAGGTCAACTACACCTGGTTCGACCGGCTGCTCGTCGAGGGTTCCTGGCACCGCGGCCGGGTCGTGCTGGCCGGCGACGCCGCCCATGCCTGCCCGCCCACCCTCGCGCAGGGCGCCGCCATGTCGCTGGAGGACGCCTCCGTACTGGCCGAGCTGCTGAGCGCGGAGGAGTCGTGGGACTCCCCCGGCTCCCTCGACGAGCTGCTGACCCGCTATCACGAGCGCCGCATCGACCGTGTCCGCATGGTCGTCGAGGCCTCGGTGCAGCTCGGCCAGTGGCAGCTGGACGGCGTCCGTGACGCCGACGTGCCCGGCCTGATCGGCCGCACGATGTCCGTCCTGAAGGAGACCCCGTGACGACCCCGGACACCCCCACCGTCGACGTCCACGCGCACGTCCTGCTGCCGCAGGTCGAGGAGGCCGTCGCCGGACACCCCGGGCTGGCCGCCGCCCGCAGCCTCGACGCCCGCCGCAACGGCCCCGAGGCGCTCGCCGTCAGCGGCCCGATGGTCCGCAACCGCATTCCTCTGCTGACGGACGTCAAGGCGCGGCTCACCGCGATGGACGCCTCCGGCGTCGACGTCCAACTGGTCTCGCCGTCCCCGTCGCACTACCACTACTGGGCCGACGAGGACCTGGCCCGTACGGTGTGGGAGCTTGCCAACACCGGCACCGCCGCGCACGTCGCCCAGGCCCCCGACCGGCTCCACGGACTGGGCCTCGTCCCGCTCCAGCACCCGGACCTCGCGGTCGAGGCCCTCGACCACGCCCTCGGCCTGGGACTGCGCGGAGTGGAGATCTCCAGCCACGCGCCGGGGCGCGAGCTCTCGGACCCGGCGTACGACGCGTTCTGGGCGCTCGCCGAGACCACCGGGGCCGTGCTCTTCCTGCACCCCTTCGGCTGCACGCTCGACGAGCGCCTGGACCGCTGGTACCTGTCCAACACGGTCGGGCAGCCCACCGAGAACGCCGTCGCGCTCTCCCACCTCATCTTCTCCGGCGTGCTCGACCGCCACCCCGGCCTGAAGGTGATCGCCGCACACGGCGGCGGCTACCTGCCCAGCCACATCGGCCGTTCCGACCACGCCTGGCGGACCAGACCGGACACACGGGGCTGCGCGTCCGAACCGAGCAGCTACCTCAAGCGGCTGTACTTCGACTCACTCGTCCACGACCCGCACGTCCTGCGCGAACTGATCCGGGTGGCCGGCCCCGACCGGGTCCTGCTCGGCTCGGACTTCCCCTTCGACATGGGCACCGACGACCCGGTCGGCGCGCTGCGCGCCGCCACGGACCTGCCCGACGCCCACTTCCACGCCGTGCGCGGCGGCAACGCGGCAGCGCTGCTGCGCCTCTCCTGAGGAGCCCCGACATGACCAACGACCTGCCAAACCGCCTGCTCACCCACCTTCGGCACGTCGACCTCGCCGTGCCCGACTACGACAGGCAGCTCGACTTCTACGCCGGAGTCTGGGGCCTGACCAAGGTCGCCGAGGAATCGGGCATCTCCTTCCTGGCCGCGGAGGGCAGTCCCGAACAGTACGTCGTACGGCTCCGCAAGGCCGAGGAGAAGCGGCTCGACCTCGTGTCCTACGGCGCCGCGTCGGCCGCCGACGTGGACACACTCGCCGCGCAACTCCTCGCGGACGGCGTGCGGCTGATCTCGCAGCCGGGCAAGGTCGACACCCCCGGCGGCGGCTACGGCTTCCGCTTCTTCGACGGTGACGGCCGCACCATCGAAGTCTCGGCGGAGGTCGAGGCCCGGCGGCACCGGCGTATCGAGGAGAAGGAGGCCATCCCGGTCCGCCTCTCGCACGTCGTCCTCAACTCCCCCGACCTGGAGGCCACTCGCGCCTGGTACGAGCGCCACCTCGGCTTCCGGCTGTCCGACACGCTCAGCTCCCCGCACATGGGCGAGGTCATGCACTTCATGCGGATCAGCAACCAGCACCACTCGATGGCCCTCGCCAAGGGACCGCACACCTCCCTGCACCACGTCTCGTTCGAGATGCGCGGCCTGGACGAGTACATGCGCGGCTCGGGGCGCGTGATGCGCTCCGGCGCCCGCAAGGTCTGGGGTCCGGGCCGGCACATGGCGGGCGACAACACCTTCACGTACTTCCTCGACCCGCACGGCAACACCGTCGAGTACACAACGGAGTTGGAGGAGCTCGACGAGGACACCTGGCATCCGCACGTCTACGACTTCTCCCGGCCCGAGGTCACCGACCAGTGGGGCACGGCGAACCCGATGAACGAGCTGGTCGCCAAGGAGTCCTTCAACGACGTGGACCCCGGCGTCTTCGTCGCCCCGCCGGTCTGATCCCCCTCTGCTCCGGGGGCGCGGAACAGTCCATGCCCTGGCTCCCCCCGCGCCCCCGGTCCAGTCCTACGCCACCCCCAGGATCACCATGCGCTTCGCCACGTACGAACACCACGGCCGCCGCAGCGTCGCCACCGCGAACGACGACGGCACTCTCCACCCCTTCCCCGGCCGCGCCCCGCTGCTCGACCTGCTCCGGGCGGGCCCCGCGGCCCTGCGCGAGGCGGGCAACGCCGCACTGGACGTGCCGGGCGGTCCGCATGTCTCGCAGGTGCGGCTGCTGCCGCCTCTCCAGCCGCCGTCCGTACGGGACTTCGTCACCTTCGAGGAGCACGTCGAGGGCGTACGGCGCAGCATCGACAACACGGCCGGGGTCCCCGGCGCCTGGTACGACGCGCCGACCTTCTACTTCACCAATCCGTACGCCGTCATCGGCGCGCACGACGACGTGCCGGTGCCGCCCGGCTCCTCGGTCCTGGACTTCGAACTCGAAGTCGCCGCCGTCATCGGCCGCGAGGGCCGCGACCTGACGCCCGAGCAGGCCCGCGACCACATCATCGGCTACACGGTCTTCAACGACTGGTCCGCCCGCGACCTGCAATCCGCCGAGATGAAGGTGGGGTTGGGCCCCTGCAAGGGCAAGGACACCGCCGCCACCCTCGGCCCGTACCTGGTCACCGCCGACGAGCTGGAGCCGTACCGGGACACGGACGGTTTCCTGCGGCTGGCGCTGACCGCCTCGGTGAACGGCGAGGTGGTCGGCGAGGACCTGCTGTCCAACATGAGCTGGACCTTCGAGGAGATGGTCGCCTACGCCTCGCGCGGCGCCTACGTCCGCCCCGGCGATGTGCTCGGCTCCGGCACCTGCGGCAACGGCGGCTGCCTGGCCGAGCTGTGGGGCGTACGCGGCCGGCAGGACCCGCCACCGCTGAAGCCCGGCGACACCGTCACCCTCACCGTCGAGGGCATCGGCACCGTCTCCAACACCGTCGTGCCCGGCGCCGGACCGGTACCGGTCCCCCGGGCCCGCAAGCGCCCGCGGCTGCGCCCGTGAACCGCGGGGCCGCGAACAGGCTGGACGGCAAGGTCGTCGTCGTCACCGGAGCTGCGCGCGGGCAGGGCGCGGCCGAGGCCGAGGCGCTGACCCGGGCGGGGGCGGTGGTCGTCGCCACCGATGTGACCCGGGCTCCGGGATGTCTGCGCCTGGACGTCACCGAGCCGAAGGAATGGGCGGCGCTCGCCGAAGGGCTGCGTCGCCGGTACGGAGAGGTCCACGGCCTGGTCAACAACGCCGGCATCACCTGGCGCGCGCGGTTGCACGAGGTCACGCCCGAGGACTTCGCCCGCGTCCAGGCGGTCAACGTCACCGGCCCGCTGCTGGGCATCCAGCACCTGGCTCCGCTGATGCCGCCGGGCTCGTCGATCGTCAACGTCGGCTCCTCCGCCGGGCTCACCGGGCACTATCCGGTCGCGTACACGGCCAGTAAGTGGGCGCTGCGCGGCCTGTCGAAGGCGGCCTGTGTCGAGCTGGGCCCGCGGGGCATCCGCGTGAACACCGTTCATCCAGGCTTCATCGAGACCGAGATGACCGCCTCCGCCGCGCCCGCCTTCCGCGAGGCGAACATCCGCGAGACGCCGCTGGCCCGCACCGGCACCGTCGACGAGATCACCCCGCTGGTGGTGTACCTCCTGTGCGACGACGCGTCCTTCATCACCGGCGCCGAGATCCCCGTCGACGGCGGCTTCACCGCACACGGCGGCGCCAAGTCCATCTCCGACGCCCTGCGGTCGGCCTCCGACTGACCTCCGGCCGAAGGGGCTCCGCGTGAACAAGGTCAGTGCCCGTGTGACGCCCGGCGTGGCCCATGGCTGCGGGGCCAGGACTCCCCCGCAGTCCTGGCCCCGCCCCGATCCGCTAGTACTTCCCTCGCGGTGATCACAAGGATGCACAGGAGGTCACCGCTGTGTCGTTGGCGGCCGGTCCACAGCTACTTGGCGGAGAGTCCACGCCTGGGCGGGGTCTCCGGACCGTCCGCGGCGGACGCCACCTCGCGGAACTCGCTCGGCGGAACACCGTGGGCCGTGCGGAAGGCCCGGGTGAACTCGGCGGCGCGTGGGAAACCCCACCGGGCGCCGACGGCATGGATCGGCAGCGTGCGCAGGGCCGGGTCGCAGAGATCGCGGGAGGCGTTCTTCAGCCGTTGATCGCGGATGTAGGAGGCGACGGTGGTGCCCTCGGCCTGGAAGAGGCGGTACAGGTAGCTGCGTGAGATGTGGTGCGCTGCGGCGATCCGGGCGGGTGTCAGCTCGTGGTCGTGAAGGTGGCGGCGGATGAACGACTTGATGCGCAGAGTCAGTGTCCGTGCGCGGGTCTCGGGCGGCAACTCGCGGTCGGCGTCCAGGCTGTGGGCGAAGACCGCGGTCACCAGGTCGGCGACGACGGTTCCCAGCCGGGGTGCGTCCAGGGGCTGGTAGGGCCCGGTGTCCGAGACCAACTGGACCAGGAACTGCGCCAGCAGCGCTCCGACCCCCTCGCGGCCCGAGATCGGGCCGCCGACCACCCGCTCCGCCCGGTGCGCGGGCAGTGGCACCAGGGCCCGCGGTATCTCGACTCCGATCAGGGCGACCGGGTCGGGGCCGGTGCACACCTCCCACGACCGCGAGGAGCTGTTGGTGTGGATGTCGTCGATCCGGTAGGCGACCTGCTGCCGGCCCCAGTTGGCCGCTCCCTCTCCCCGTCGCAGCAGGGACAGGTGGTAGACCTCGGGATCGGACTGCCGGATGAGCTTCGGTGTCCGGCGGAAGACCAGGTGGTCGAAGGCCGCGGGCCATATGGTCACGTCCCCCAGGCCGACCAGGCGCTGCTCGCCGCGGTAGTCCGCGGCGCGGTCGCTGGCGAGCTGCATGGGCGCGTGCGTGCGGCCCATGCGTTCGGTCCAGGCCTCGAACCGGTCGCCCGCCGGGAGATCAGCGGTCCGGAAAACCGATTCGTGCAGCACGGGCGTAGTCAACCACACGACCCTGACGGCACGTTCAGGTGTCCTGGCCCGCTGCTCAGAGCGTGAGGAAGTCGGACAGTCCGGTCAGCAGCCGGTCGACGTCCTGCGAACTGTTGTAGGGCGCGAGGCCGATGCGCAGGCCTCCGGTGTCGCCGAGGCCGAGGTGCCGGGACGCCTCGACGGCGTAGAAGGATCCCGACGGGGCGTGGACGCCGCGCTCCGCGAGGTAGTGGTACGCGTCCGTTGTGGAGCGGCCCTCGAAGGTCAGCAGCAGGGTGGGGGTGCGGTCGGCCGCCCTGGAGTGGACCGTGATGCCGTCGAGCGAGGACAGGCCCTTGTCGATCTGGGTGCGCAGGCCCGCTTCGTGCGCTTCGAGCGCCGCGAAGGCCGCGATCAGGCGCTGTCGTCGCGTTCCCGTGGCGCTCGCGTCGAGACCGGTGAGGAAGTCGACGGCCGCGCTGGTGCCGGCGAGGAACTCATAGGGCAGCGTGCCCAGTTCGAAGCGTTCGGGGACCACGTCGGTGGAGCAGAGGAGCTTGTCCGGCCGCAGCGTCTCCAGCAACTCGGGCCGGGCGGCGAGGACTCCGTGGTGCGGACCGAGGAACTTGTACGGGGAGCAGACGAAAAAGTCCGCGTCGAGCGTCTCCAGGTCGACCAGCGTGTGGGCGGCGTAGTGGACGCCGTCGACATAGCTGAGGGCCCCCACCTCGCGGGCCAGGCCGGCGATCTCGGTGATCGCGGGGCGCGTGCCGATCAGGTTGGACGCGGCGGTGACGGCGACCAGACGGGTGCGCTCGGACAGCACGGCGCGGATGTCGTCGGTGGTCAACTCGCCGGTGGCGGGGTCGAATCCGGCCCAGCGTACGGTTGCTCCGGCCCGGTCGGCGGCCTGCACCCAGGGGCGGATGTTGGCGTCGTGGTCGAGGCGGGTGACGACCACCTCGTCCCCGGGCTGCCACGTCTTGGCGAGGGTGCGGGAGAAATCGTAGGCGAGCTGGGTGGCACTGCGGCCGAACACGATCCCCGACGGGTCCGCCGCCAGCAGGTCGGCCATGGCCCGACGGGTCTCGACGACGATGCTCTCGGCGTTTCGCTCCCCCGGTACCCCCTGGCCCCGGTTCGACAACGGGTGGGACATCGCCTCGGCGACGGCCCGGATGACGGGCTCCGGGGTCTGGGTGCCGCCCGGGCCGTCGAAGTGCGCCGTTCCGGCCTGCAGAGCGGGGAATCGGGAGCGGATGGCGGCGATGTCGTACGTCACGAGAAGCTCCTGTTGATACCGGGCCGACGCAAAGATCCTCCGCGATCGCCGACCCCGTGGCAACAGGCCGCTCAGCCACCTCCGGGGCACTGGACCTCGACAAGCTGCATGCCGCCCGGCCGCACGCCGCCCGGGCCCGCCCCTGTCTGGCGACCGCACTGTTCGCCCTGCACACCGTCGCGTGACGGCAGGGGCCGTCGACCGGTACTGGACGTGTTCCGGGACGAGGCCTCACCGGCCTCCGCACCTTACCGGGAGGCCGTCGACTCCGCAGAGGTCACCGTCCACAACGCGCACGCAGGCGCCTGGTGAGACCGGAACACGCGCGCAGGCGCCGAGTCGGACCGGCGGCCGCCCCGACGGCCCCGACTTCCCGGCGCGGATCTACTCTGACCCCGTGACCAGCTTCGATCAGGCGGGTGGCGCGCCCCGGCCGCAGTCGCTGATGCTGAGCTTCTTCGGCATCCACGTCCTGGACCGGGACGTCGCCGTGTCGGCGAGCAGCCTGATCGACGTGTTCGGGCAGGCCGGGATCACCGAGGACGCCGTACGGTCGACGCTCACCCGCATGGTCAAGCGCGGCCTGCTGGACCGGCACCGGAGAGGTCGTAAGACCTACTTCGGACCGACAATCCGTGCCACCGGTGTGCTGCGGGACGGCCACGACCGCATCTGGCACACCGGCGCGGTCAACCGGGACTGGGACGGCACCTGGACCCTGGTCGGCTTCTCCCTGCCGGAGGCGTGGCGCAGCGAGCGTCACGATCTGCGGTCCCGGCTGGTGTGGAACGGGTTCGGCCCCTTGCAGAGCGGCCTGTGGGTCGCGCCGGGCACGGTGGACGTGCCCGAGGCCGTCGCGGGACTCGGCGTCGACCCGTATCTGAGGGTCTTTCGGGGCGCCACGGCCGTCGCCCCGACCGACGCCCGCACGGTCCTGCACACGGCGTTCGACGTGGAGTCCGTCGCGAAGGGGTACGAGGCGTTCCTGGCGCGGTGGGGCACGGACGAGGCCCAGGGAGCGGACCGGACGGGTGTGCTCGTACGGCAGCTGCTGCTGCACACCGACTGGTTGGAACAGGTCCGCCAGGATCCGCATCTGCCGGCCGAGCACCTGCCCGAGGACTGGCCCGCGGCCCGCGCGGAGGAGCACTTCCACGAGCTGGCGCACCGCTACGAGGAGCCGGCCCGGCAAGAGGCCGGAAGGGCGCTGGACGTGATCCGGACGACGGCCCCGTAGCACCTGCCCGCTCGCCGCCCACCTCTCAGCCCACTCGCTGCCGCAGCCCCTCGGGGCCTCCGGCCGTCTCTGGCCGTGTCTCGCCGTCTTGCGCTGTCTTTCGCTGTCTTGCGCTGTCTGCGGGCAGGCCCGGCTTCGTTATTGGGCAATCTATTGACCGTCGTCGAAAAACTGCCCTACATTCATCGCGTTCGCGGCGTCCCCGCACCGCCCAAAGCCGCACAAGCCGCCTCAGCCGCACAAGCCGCTCAAACGGGAGCACACGTGTCCACCGAAACGCGCGCCCAATCCGATTCCACCGCCGCCTCACCACCATCCGGTGGACTACCTGTCGGCACCCTCGTCGCCGGCTGCTTCGCCGTCTGTCTCGCGCAGATCGCCCTCGCCATGCCGGCCACGCTGAACGGGCTCTTCCAGGAGGACCTGCACCCCGTCGGTTCGCAGCTGACCTGGATCTCGGACGCGTTCCTGCTGCCCGTCTCCGTCCTGGAGCTGACCTTCGGCGTCCTCGGCGACCTCTTCGGCCGCAAGCGGCTGCTGGTCGGCGGCGGTGCACTGCTCGTGGTCGGCGAGGCGCTCGCCGCCTCCGCGACCGGCATCCACATGCTCTGGGTGGGCCAGGCCATCGCGGGTCTGGGCGCCGCGGCCCTCTTCCCCACCTCGCTCGCGATGATCGCCGCGGGCACGCATTCGGCCAAGGACCGCGCCCGCACCATCACGATCTGGGCCGCGGCACTCTCCAGCGGTGGCTTCGTCGCCCCCGTCCTGGGCGGCATCACCGGCAACTACGGCTCCTGGCGCTGGGCGTTCATCGTCGTCACGGGCCTGGCTCTGATCAGTACCGTGCTCAGCCAGCTGCTGGCGCACAACTCCAGTGCTCCGGAAGGCCGTTCACTCGACCTGGCCGGCCAGATCACCATCGGCGTCGGTATGTTCGCCCTGCTCTACGCCGTGATCCAGGGCCCGGCGGACGGCTGGACCGCGAAGCCCGTGATGATCGCCTACGTCGTGGCCGCGCTGTTCATCACCCTGTTCGTCGTGGCGGAACACCGGGCCGCGTCACCGCTGTTGAGGCTGGACCTGTTCAAGAACCGGGCGTTCGCGGTGGCGTCGTTCGTCGCGGTGGTCGGCATGTTCAGCTACCTCGGCACCGCCTACGCGACCAGCATCCGGCTCGGCCCCGTCCAGCACCAGAGTCCGCTGCGGGGCTCCTTCGCCTTCATCCTGCTCAACGCCTGGACGCTGCTGCTGATGCCGCTGATCTCCCGGCTGCTGGAGAAGGTCAGCCCGAGGTGGGTGCTGGGTACCGGCCTGGCGCTCATGGCAGCGGGAGACTTCCTCGCCGCCACCCTCTCGGTCCACGACCGCGCGCTGACCTCGCTCATCCTCCCGATCGGCCTGGTCGGCATCGGCTTCGCGCTCACGGTCTCCTCGATCACGACGACCGCCGTCAACACGGTGGAGGTCCATTACGCGGGCATGGCCAGCGCCTCGACCAGCCTGCTCCGCGACTTCGGCTTCACCCTCGGCCCGGCGGTCATCGGCGCGATCGCGCTGAGCCGCGCGGCGGACGAGTTCACGTCCAAGCTGGCCTCTTCCCACCTCTCGGCCGAGGTCAAGGCGGCCGCGGGCCAGGTGGCGGCCGAGGGCGGCCCACTCGCCTCCAACTCGGTCCCGCCCTCGTCCCCGCCGGGCGGCGCGGCCCCCATCGCCCTGGAGGCCCTCGGCAACGGCTACGCCATCGGCTACGTGGTCTGCGGCATCGCGGCGCTGGCCTGCTGCCTCCTCAGCGTGATCGCGCTGCGCGGGAAGGGCGACAAGGACGCGACGGTGGGCATCGCGGCAGAGGAGCCCGCGGCCGCCTGACCGCCACGGTTCGACCGCGCCCCGAAGGGGCGCGGGGCCGTATCGATGTGAGGCTCCGCCGCGTGGGCGCGACCAGCCACAACGGACCGGCGGACGACCGAGAGCCCATCGCGGCACAACCCGCGGGGCACTGGTCACCGAACCGTCACAGAAGATCGATACGTGTCACAGCTGATCCACAGGAGAAACCTCGGGCGAGGCAGTCATGTCTCCATGGTCGGGCGCCGGCGAGGACCGGCCCCGCACCATCCGAACTCGGGGGACTCCATGCAGTACGTGAACGGCATCCGCAAGGCCGCGCTGGCGATCGCCGTACTCTCGGCCGCCCTGTCGGTGACCGCATGTCAGGCCGACGGCTCCAAGGCGGGGGCCGAAACGTCGTCGAAGGCGCCGAGCAGCGCGCCGTCCGCTGCCAGCACACCGGGCACGACGCCCCCCGAAGCCTCCGGCGCGCCCAAGGCGAAGGCGCCGACGGTCACCGCATCCCCCATATCCGGGTCCGGTTCCACGGGTACGGCCCTGAAGGCGTGCGCGGCAACCGCCCTCAAGGTGACGGCGCACCAGGCCACCGACCGCCCGGAGGGCACCGGAACCGGAGCGGCGGTGGTCGAGTTCACCAATGTCTCCGCCCAGCCGTGCACCCTGCAGGGCCACCCCACGGTGGCCGGCGCGGGCAACGGTTCCCCGGAGCACAACGCCCCGCTGAACGTGACGCCCTCCGGCTCCGCCACGCCGGTCAAGCTGGCCCCGGGCGCCAAGGCCCGGCTGAAGCTGACCTTCGTCCAGGTCCAGGGCGAGGGCGACGGCTACTGCAAGTCCGGCGCACAGCCGGCCGCATATCCGACGCTGGTGGTCGGTCTGCCGGGCTCGGGAGCGCACCAAGTCGCCTTGGACGACGGAGTCTTCGCGGAGTGCGACAACACGGTGACCGCCACAGCCGTGACGGCCGCGACCTCCTGAACCCACAGGACATTTGCACCATGGACACCGGCTGCGTTCGCGTTCTCCTCAATTCGGTCTGCCTGTCCTGATTTATTGGCTGGTCGGTCACGGGGCCCGTGACCGACCAGCCCGGACGACCAGCTCGACACGGACAAGGACCAGATCATGACACCCGACTCAGCCGGAAACGATCATCTGCCGGTCTACGAAAGCCTGCTGCGTGAGCGCGGCGACGTCGTGGCGGAAGCACGCGTGGCGGCCGAGCACATGCAGCACCAGGCGCCGCAGGGGCCGAGCAGTCACGACTGGGGTCCGTCGGAGCCCGGTCCCCAGTAAGGGGTGGGTCCCGGCCCTCCTCCCCGTAGGCTCAACACCATTGACCTGCAAGGGGATTGCGCCGGAGGGCAGGAAGACGATGCACGACGGGCTGATCCGGCCGCTGCCGGAGCTGCTGAAGACGCATGCGGAGAGGTCGCCGTCGCACATCGCGTTCGCCGACGACCTGCGCGCCGTCGGCGGCCCTGCGTGACAGCGACACGGGAGTCTTCGTGGGCGTGATGCACGGCGACTACGCCGGCCGCCTCACCCGGCACGAGCTGGAAGCCCATCTGGCCCTGGGCTCGACCGGCAGCGTGGCCTCGGGCCGTATCTCGTACGTCCACGGCCTGCGCGGGCCCTCGATCACGATCGACACGGCCTGCTCCTCCTCTCTGGTGGCACTGCACTGGGCGGCCCAGTCGCTGCGCTCCGGTGATGTCCTGTGCGTCGCCGCCGCTCGTGGCGGCGAGCCCGAACCGGAGTCGCTTCTGTCCGCCGTGGCCCGGCTGCACGTGCGCGGGGCGCGTGTCGACTGGCCCGCCGTGTTCGCGGGCACCGGTGCCCGGCGGGTGGACCTGCCGACGTACGCCTTCCAGCGCCGGCGGTACTGGCTGGACGCGCCGCGCATCCCGGACCCCACGGCGTCCGCGCAGGGGCATCCGCTGCTGGGTCCGGGGTTCGCCGTGCCCGACACCGACCGCACGGTGTTCTCCGGTCTGCTCTCCCTCGCGGCCCATCCGTGGCTCGCGGACCATGTGGTCGCCGGGCGGGTGCTCGTCCTCGCGACGGTGTTCGTGGAGTTGGCCGTTCGGGCGGGCGGCGGGGTCGGCTGCGGCGCGGTCGACGAACTGCTGGTGCTTGCCCCGCTCACCCTGCCTCCGGCAACGACCGTACGCCTCCAGGTCGTCCTGGGCGCGGCGGACGAAGCGGGCCGGCGGCCGGTCGACGTCCACGCCCGGCCGGACGAGCCGGATGCCCAGGACGCGCAGGACGGCTCCTGGATCCGGCACGCCACGGGGCTCGTCGGTCCGGCGCCGGGGCCGACGACACCGCCGGAGACGGTGTGGCCACCGCAGGACGCGACCGAGATCGACCTCACCGACGCGTACGAAAGCCTCGCGGACACCGGCCCCGCCTACGGGCCGGCCTTTCGTGGCGTGCGGTCACTGTGGCGGCGCGGTGACGAACTGTTCACGGAAGTCCGCCTTCCCGAAGGGGAGTCGGTGGGGGCCGACCGCTTCGGGATCCATCCCGCCCTGCTGGACGCGGCACTGCACGCCCCGCTGCTCACGGACTCCGCGCCCCAATCCGGTGCGATCCGGGTGCCGTTCGCGTGGAACGGTTTCCGCCTGTACACGACGGGCGCGACGGCGGTTCGGGTACGGGTCGCTCCGGACGGGGCGGACACGGTCGCGGTGACGCTCGAAGACCCGACGGGCCGCCCGGTGGCCAGGGTGGACGCCCTGACCACACGCGAACTCCCCACCGTCGCGGACGACTTGGCGGGGCGCGCCCTGTTCCGCCCCGAGTGGACCGCCGTGGCGGGCGAGCATGAAGCGGACACCGCGCGCTGGGAGATCCTGGACGACGGACTGGACCTGCGCGATTCGGTCTCCGGCCTGCCCGACTCCGCCCCGCCCGAGCCGGACACCGTCGCCGTCACCGCCGTCGGCCCGGTGACGGACCCCGATCCCCTCACCGCCGCACACGTACTGACCGACCGGGTGCTCCACATCCTGCAGGACTGGCAGGACGACCCTCGGACGGCGCTCTCGCACCTGGTGGTCGTCACCCGGAACGCCACCTCGCCGGAGCCGGACCTGGCCGGGGCCACGGTGTGGGGACTGGTGCGCGCGGCCCAGTCGGAGCTGCCCGGACGCATCGTCCTGGTCGACGTGGACGACCGGCCCGGCTCACTGCGGCGGCTGCCCGCGGCGGTGGCCACCGGTGAGCCTCAACTCGCCATCCGCGCAGGGCGGTTGGCGGCACCACGGCTGGCCGTCGCCGAGGTGGGAGGCACGGGCGGGGCCTTCCGTTCGGACGGCACCGCACTGGTCACCGGCGGCACCGGTGCGCTGGGAGCGGAGCTCGCCCGCCACCTCGTCAGGTCGTACGGCGTACGACACCTGCTGCTGACCGGACGCCGCGGGCCGCAGGGGCCGTGCCGGGGAACTGCGGCAGGAACTGGAGGAGTTGGGCGCCGAGGTGCGGATCGTGGCCTGCGACGCGGGCGACCGGGCCGCGCTGGCCGAGGTGATCAACGGCTGTGAACCCGCGGTGACCGCCGTGGTGCACGCCGCCGGGGTTCTGGACGACGGCGTGCTGGCGGCACTGACGCCCGAGCGGATGGCCACGGCGCTCCGGCCGAAGGCGGACGCGGCCTGGCACCTGCACGAGCTGACCCGGGACCTGGACCTGTCGGCGTTCGTCCTGTTCTCGTCCGTGTCCGGTCTGCTGGGCCGGGCACGGCCGTCCGCGTGTGGCTCGACTCCCTCCGAGGAGAACGGTGATGGGTTCGTGTTCCGAAGGGTCTCTCAAGTGCCCCCGCACCGCTGTCACTTGAGGGGAACGTGTCCCGCGTCCATGGCCCTGAGACTCGCCACCGTTGCCCGGACGGTCGGGTGCCGGTACAACTCCCGCAGCCGCAGGGACGGCAGACCGCGGGCACGCAGTGCGGCACCGATGCGGACGGCGGACAGGGAGTTGCCGCCGAGCTCGAAGAAGTCGTCGTCCGGGGCCACGGGCACGCCCAGCACGTCGCTCCAGATGTCCGTCAGGCTCGCGGTGAAGTCGTCGGCGGCGGCAGCGGCATCGGCCGGGGCCGTGTCCCGGCCCGAGGGGCGCAGCACGGCGGGCGCGGGAAGCTGCGCCGCGTCGAGTTTGCCGTTGGCCGTCAGCGGGAGCGTGTCCAGCGCCGTGACGGTGGCAGGGAGCATGTACTCGGGCAGAATGCCGGCGGCCCGCTCGCGGACCCCGGCGGCGTCACCACCGGACGACAGGGTCACGTAGGCGTCGATCCTGGCCGTGGCGGCGACCGCCGGGTCGTCGCGGCGCACCAGGACGGCCGCGGTGCGCACGTCGGGGTCCTCCAGCAGAACGGAGCGGATCTCGTCCAGCTCGATCCGGAAGCCGCGGATCTTCACCTGGCTGTCGATCCGCCCGAGGTGTTCGAGCCGCCCGTCGGGGCGCAGACGTCCGAGGTCGCCGCTGCGGTACATCGTGCCGCCGGTGAACGGGTCCGGTACGAACCGCCGGCCGGTCAGCTCCTCCTGGCCCAGGTAGCCGAGCGCCACACCGGCACCGCCGACGCAGATCTCGCCCGCCGCCCCGGGCGGCAGCAGCCGGCCGGCCGGATCCACCACGTAGAGGTGCCAGCCGGGCAGCGCGCGCCCGACGGAGCGGGTGGCTGCGAGGGCCAGTTTCCGTGTGAGGGTCTGTTCGGTGACATGGACGGTGGTCTCCGTGATGCCGAACATGTTCACCACCCGGCAGGACCGCTCGGGATGCCGGTCGAACCAGGGCAGCAGCATCCGCGCGTCCAGCGGCTCACCGCCGAAGACCACGAGCCGGACGGACACGCCGGCGTGGTCGACGTCCAGGAGCTGGGCGAAGGCCGACGGGGTCTGGCTGAGCACGGTGACCTTCTCGGCGACGAGCAGGTCGCGGAAGTGGTCCGGTTCACGGGAGACGAAGTACGGCACGACGACCAGCCGCCCGCCGGTCAGCAGGCATCCCCAGATCTCCCACACCGAGAAGTCGAAGGCACTGGAGTGGAACCAGGTCCACACGTCCGCCGCTCCGAGCCCGTACTCGTCGCGCGTCGCGTCGACCAGGGCGATCACGTTGCGGTGCGGTACGACGACGCCCTTGGGCCGGCCGGTGGAGCCGGAGGTGTAGATGGCATAGGCGGCGTCATCGGGTGAGGGGGGAGGAGTGCTCGTGTTCTCCTTTGGCGCCGGCCACCCGCCACTCGGCTCGTCGACCAGTTCGCCCGGGGTCACCTGCACACAGTCCGGCACGGCCGGGAACTCCGGGAGCCGGGTGATCACAACACCCAGACCCGCGTCCTGTGCCGTGTGGGCGAGCCGGTCCGCCGGGTAGGCGGGGTCGACGGGCACGTAGGTCGCGCCGGCCTTCAGCACGGCGAGCAGGGTGACGACGAGTTCGGCGGAGCGTTCCAGACACACGCCCACCCGATCGCCGGCGCCCACTCCGCGCGCTCGCAGGCCATGTGCCGATCGGGCGGCCCGCTCGTCGAGTTCGCGGTAGGTCAGCCCGGCGTCGCCGTCGGTCAAAGCGAGGCGGTCCGGCGTCGCCGCCACCATCCGGGCGAACGCCTCAGGCACGCTCAGCGGAGTCGTGGTGAGAGAACGGGGCGGGCGGCCGAGCGCCGCCGTGTGTGCGCGCTCCGCCTCGTCGAGCAGCTCGACGTCGTCCGGCCGGGTCTGCGGGTGGTGCAGGACCTGCTGGTGTACATGCACGAGGTGCCGTACGAACCGGGCCGCGATGTCCGGGGAGAAGTGACTGCTCAGGTGGTCGCAACGCAGCCGCCGGCCGCCCGAGTCCCTCAGGACGGACACGGTGAGCGGGAACGGCGGCGCGAGGCAGGGCACGTACTCCGACTCGCCCTCACCGGCAAGGGCCGTACCGTCAAAGCCGTCGGAGTCGGCGGCCGCGTCGTCGAAGAGCAGCCCCGTGAGCGCGTGGCCCGTCGCGGCGGAGGGCTTCGACTCGCCGAGCGTGGCGGCCGGTTCGACGGTGAAGCTGCCGTGGCCGGTGCCGATGACCGGCGGGGTGTCGGGGTCGTAGCGGCGCAGGGTGACGGCGAGTGCCGTGAGCCAGCTCGCCTCGTCACCCCCGTCCTCCAGGGGGACGACATGGGGGGCGCCTGGGCCGTCGCCGCCCAGCCCCCAGGCGGGAGCGGGCGCGGCCGGCGACGCCTCGGGAGCCGACGGGGCGTCGTTCGGTGCCACGGACTCCCCGGCTGCCAGCCGGGCGAGGGCCGTACGGTCCCAGCGCCCGCGCGGGGCGACGACGATCAGGTCCGACCGGCCGTCGGCGTAGCGCAGGAGGACGCTGCGCGGGCGGTGGCTCGGGCGCGCGAGTTCGGTGGCGCGTCGGCGCTCCGCGAGCGGGTCCCCCGCCGGCACGGTGACGTCCTCGATCCAGAGCCCCGCTCGGCTCGCGGGGTCCGGGGAGTGGCCCGACCGGACGCGCAGCGCGTGGCAGTGGGTCGCGGGGATGAGGGGATCGGACAGCAACGCGGACACGGGCCGTACTCCTTGTTGTTCTTGTTGCTCTTACTGCTGTTGTTGATCTCGTCGTCCGGGGCGGGGGTCTCAGCGGGCGCTGAACCCGCCGTCCACGGTCAGGACCGATCCGGTGATCTGCCGGGACTCGTCCGAGGCCAGGAACACGATCGCGGCGGCGACGTCCTCGGGTTCGATCAGCGCGTTCATGGGCTGCGCCTCGACGAAGGTCTTCTCGTGCTCGTGGACGGGCACCTCCAGCGCCCTCGCGATCTCGGCGAGCATCCTGCCCTCGGCCCACGCGTCGTCGCGCACGGAACCCGGGCAGACCGCGTTCACGCGCACCTTCGTCGGCGCGAAGTCGAGCGCGGCGGCTTTGGTGAGACCCACGACGGCGTGCTTGGCTGCGACATAACCGGCGAAGTGCCGGTAGCCGACGAGCCCGGCGGTGGAGGCGACGTTGACGATGCTGCCGGCGCGCCGGGCGCTCATCGCCCCGCCGACCTCGCGGATCACCCGCCAGGCCCCGGAGAGGTCCACGTCGATCATCAGGAACCACTCGTCCTCTCCGATCTCGTGCACCGGTTTGCCCGAGGGTGCGGCGATGCCCGCGTTGTTGACGGCGACGTCGATCCGGCCGAACCGGTCCTCGGCGCGCGTCACCGCCTCCCGTATGCCACGGCTGTCGCGGATGTCGGCCACCGCGGTGAGGACGGCCGCGCCGGTGTCCCGGCACAGCGCGGCGGTGTGCTCCAACTGCCCCACGGTGCCCAGCGGGTAGGGCACGCCCGGCAGGTCGGCGCAGATGTCCAGCAGGGTGAGGTCCGCGCCCTCGGCCGCGCAGGCGACGGCGGCTGCTCTGCCGAGTCCGCGGGCGGCGCCGGTGATGAGGACCGACTTGCCTTGCAGCCGCATCGGGTAACTCCCTGGAAGTCGTGACGGGGGTGAGTCGAGGAGTGAGGGGGGCGAAAGGGGGCGTGGGACGGCTAGCGCGCCTTCGAGGCGATCAGGCGGACCAGGGCGGGTGCGGACTCGGTGAGATACATGTGGCCGCCGGGGATCTCGACGTGCTCGAAGTCGCGGCCGCACGCCTTGTTCCAGGACGCGGCGTCGTCATGGCCGACCAGTGCGTCGTCCTCGCCCCGGACGACCGTCACCGGCGCGTCCAGCGGAAGCAGGGTGCTCGGTACGTAGGCCTCGTGCATCTCGACGTCCGCGCGCAGGGTGGGCAGGAGCATCTCGCGCATCTCCGGGTCGTCGAGCGCGGGATGGCTGTAGCCCGCGAACTCGCCGACGCGGGCGAGGAAGTCGTCGTCGGACAGGCCGGTGGCCCGCCGTTCACGGCCCTGGCCGGGGTGCGGCGACCCGCTGACGAACAGGTGGACGAGCTCGACACCGGGCTCGGCGGCCAGGCGGTGGGCCAGTTCGTAGGCAAGTACGGCACCGAGGCTGTGTCCGAAGAGGGACACCCTGTGGTCGCCGTCGCCGAGCTTTTCCCGCAGCTGGGGCAGGAGTCCGTCGACGGCCGCGTGCACGTCCCGGTAGGGCTCCTCGTCGATCAGCCTTTCCCGGCCGGGCAGTTGGAGCGGCACGATCTCCAGCGCGTCCCCGGCCAGGGCGGTCCATGGCCGGTAGAACGAGGCGCCCGCTCCGGCGTACGGGAGGCACACCAGCTTGGTCGTGGCGGTCGGGTCGGTCGTGTCATCCGTGGGCATGGCTGCCGGTCTCTCCTTGCGGGGTGGTCGTTGGGGGTGGGCCTACCGGTCCGGGGTCTACTCGCCCATGGCCTTGATCAGGCTCTTGGGGCGCATGTCGGTCCAGTGCTCGTCGACGTAGTCCACGCAGGACCGGCGGCTCGCACTGCCGTGAACGGCGGTCCAGCCCGCGGGGACCTCGGCGAAGGCGGGCCACAGGGAGTGCTGGCCCTCGTCGTTCACCAGGACCAGGTGCTCGATGCTGTCGTCGTCGAAGGGGTTGGTGGTCATCGCGATTCCTTCCGTGGTGGGGGCGTTGCGTCCGGCGCTTTCGGACTACTTCGAAAGGCGGCTGTCCAGTACCGGGCCGATGCGGTCCAGTGCTGTGGGCCGGGTCATCTCTCCGTGCGTGCAGGGGATGTCGTGGTTGTCGATACGGCCGTCGACGTACGGCTGCCAGGAGCGGTACCGGTCGTGGGTCGCGTCCGGATCCTGTGCGGCGGTGAAGAACAGCAGGTCCCCGCGGTACGAGGTGGGGGCGAACTCGCCCAGCAGACGGCCGTTGTTCGCCGTCACGTCGACCAGGGCGGCCAGTTCGGCGTCGTCGAGGCTGCCGGGCATGTCGCGTACGCGGCGAACCAGTTCCGCGAACCGGCTCTCGGTCAGCGGTTCCGTCTGGTCCTCGGGCACCTGCCGACCGAGGATGGTGAGCAGGTTGCGCAGCAGCGCCGGGCGGTCGGACACGGCGGGGCCCTGCCGGATCCAGGCTCCGGGGAAGGAGTCGAGCAGCGCGAGGAGGGCGACCTGCTCTCCGGCCTTCTGGAGGCCGACGGCGACCTCGTAGGCGACGAGGCCGCCCATGGAGTAGCCGAGCAGGTGGTACGGGCCGTGCGGCTGTGTCTCGCGGATGAGGGCGGTGTGCTCGGCGACCACCTCGGCCAGGCTGCCGGCCGGGTCCTGACCCGGGATCAGGCCACGGGACTGCAGACCGTACAGCGGGCGGCGGGGGTTGATGTGGCGGGCCAGCCCGGCGAAGCCCCAGGACAGGCCGGAGGCCGGGGGAAGGCAGAACAGGGGTTCGTGGTCGCCTCGGGTGCGCAGCGGGAGCAGGGGGCCCACCGGAGCCGTACTCGACTCGCCGGTGCGGTCGGCCCCTCCGGGACGGTCGGCCCTTCCGGGACGGTCTGGCCCGCCAGGGCGATCGCCTTCGGCCGGACGCCGGGCCAGCGCCGCCACGGTCGGGGTGTCGAAGAGGGCGCGCATGGGCAGTTCGACGCCGAGTTCGGCGCGGATGCGCGAGGTGAGGCGGGGGGCCAGCAGGGAGTGGCCGCCGAGATCGAGGAAGGCGTCGTGGATGCCGACCTGGTCCGGGGCGAGGCCGAGGACCTCGGCGAAGATTCCGCGCAGGGTCTCCTCCCGCTCGGTACGCGGGGCCGTCTTCGCGGCGAGCGGCGCGTCGGGGGCGGGCAGTGCCTTGCGGTCCAGCTTGCCGCTGGCCGTGTGCGGGAGTGATTCGAGGGTGACGAACGCCGAGGGGATCATGTGGGCGGGGAGGGTGTGGGCGAGGTGGTCGCCGAGGTCGTCGGCTCCCGGTACTGCTCCTTCGGCGGGCACGACGTAGGCGACCAGTTGCTTCTCGCCCCGCGGGCCCTCCGCCACCGTGGCCGCCGCCTCGGCGACGGCCGGATGTGCGGCCAGTACCGCTTCGATCTCGCCCAGTTCGATCCGGAAGCCGCGGAGCTTGACCTGGTGGTCGGCCCGGCCCAGGAAGCGCAGTTGCCCGTCGGAGCCGCGCACCGCCAGATCGCCGGTGCGGTACATGCGCTCCCCCGGCCCGCCGAACGGGTCGGCGACGAACCGCCCGGCCGTCAGACCCGGCCTGCCGAGATAGCCGCGGGCGGGGCCGCCGCCCGCCACATACACCTCGCCGACGGCCCCGTCGGGCACGGGATGCAGCGCCTGGTCGAGGAGGTGGACGAGGTTGCGGGCGAGAGGGCGGCCGATGGGCGGCCCGGCCTTGTCGTCCGGGTCTGCGCCGGACTGCCAGGCGGTGGCGTAGATGGTCGCCTCGGTGGGCCCGTAGAAGTTGACGAGCCGTGCCCCGGGGAACGCGGCCTCGATGCCCGCACGGAGCTGTTCGGGGATCGGCTCTCCGCCGAGGGCCACCGTGTGCGGTGAGACGGCAGGCCGCTCGGCGAGCACGGTGGCCATGACCGTGGGTACCCCGCTGATCAGCCCCGCGTCCCGAGGTGTGCCCCCGGTGAGTGCGAGGAGGTTCTCGACGATCTCGATACGACCGCCGCACAGCAGCGGCGAGAAGATCTCGAACACCGAGACGTCGAAGTTGAGCGAGGTCGAGAACAGCACCTTGGCCAGCCGCTCGGGACCGAACTCCGCATGGGTCCACTCGACGAACTCGACGGCGTTGCGGTGCGTGGCCAGAACACCCTTGGGGCGGCCCGTGGAGCCGGAGGTGTAGGTGATGTAGGCGAGGCTGTCCGGCGTCAAGCCGTGTGAGGGGAGGGAATTTTGACGGTCCGTCAATTCATCGTCGGGGTTGAGCAGCGGTGTGCCCTCCGGCAGCGCTCCCGCCGTCTCGGCGGTGGCGAGGACGACGACCGGGCGGGCGTCGGCGACGATGTACGCCAGACGGTCGGCCGGGTAGGCGGGGTCGAGCGGCAGATAGGCGGCGCCGGACTTCAGTACGGCGAGCACCGCGACGAGCAGCTCCGCAGTACGGGGCACAGTGATGCCGACGACTCGCTCGGGGCCTGCTCCGAGGGCGGTGAGGCGGCCGGCCAACTGCTCGGCCCGGGCGTCCAGTTCACGGTAGGTGAGCCGGGTGCCGCGGTCCAGTACGGCGTCGGCGTCCGGGGTGGCCGCGACCTGGGCCGACCAGAGGTCGGTGAGGGTGCGGGTCGCGGGCGGCGGGAGCTGGGGCCGCGGCGGGAGTTCCTGGGGCGCCAGGAGTCCCATGCGGCCCTGCGGGAGTTCCGGGTCGGCCGCCATGGCTTCGAGGATGCGCACCAGGCGGCCGAGCGTGGCGTCGGCCCAGCCGGCGTCGAACAGTCCGGGGTGGTAGGCCAGCCGGAAGCGGGGCCGGGGGCCGGGGAGGGCCACGAGGGTCACGGGGTAGTGGGTGGCGTCGCGACCGCTTGAGCCGACGACGCGGAGCGCACCGGCGTCGCGTTCACTCACGTCACCGGTCGCTTCCGGATCCACCGGATAGTTCTCGAAGATGACGAGGCTGTCGAAGAGTTCCGGGACGCCCACGGCCCGCTGGATGTCCGCCAGGCCCAGGTGGTGGTGGTCGAGGAGGCGGACGTAGCCGTCCTGGACCTCTCGGAGCAGGGTGCCCAGGCTCTGCTCGGGCCGCAGCCGGACCCGCGTCGGGATGGTGTTGATGAACAGTCCGACCATCGACTCGACCCCGAGGAGTTCGGGCGGTCGGCCGGAGACGGTCGCACCGAAGACGACATCGTCGCGGCCGGTCATGCGGCCGAGCAGAAGCGCCCAGGCCCCCTGGACGAGGGTGTTCACGGTGACGCCGAGACCGCGGGCTCGTGCCGTGAGGGCGGCTCCGGTCTCCGCGGGCAGCTCGGTCCGGGCCTGTGCCGGGTCCGTGACGCCCGGCGTGGCGGTCGGGGCCAGTCGGGTCGGTTCCGTCACATCGGCCAGCGCGTCGCGCCAGGCGGCCTCCGCCGCGGTACGGTCCCTGCGCTCCAGCCACCCCAGGAAGGTGCGGTAGGGCGGGACGGGCGCGAGCACGGCCGGGTCGCCGTCGGCGTTGTACAGGGCGAGCAGTTCCCGTAGGAGCACGGAGACCGACCAGCCGTCGAGAAGGATGTGGTGGTGGGTGACGAGCAGCCGGTGGCGGTGCTCGCCGGTGCGGACCAGGGTGCAGCGCAGGAGCGGAGGGGTGGCGGGGTCGAACCCGAGGGCCCGGTCCGCGTCCAGCAGTTCGGCCCACGCCTTCTCGGTGTCGGTACAGGTATCGGTATCGCTGTCGATGACCGGCCCGGTCAGGTCGGCTTCCCTCCACGGCAGCGTCGCCCGGTGCGGGACGACCTGCACGGGCTGGCCGCCGCGACGCCGCCGGAAGGCCGCCCGCAGGTTCGGGTGCCGGTCCAGTAGTGCCTGAACGGAGGCACGGAGGCGGTCGGCGTTCACCGGGCCTTCGAGTTCGAAGACCAGTTGCACGAGGTACACGTCGGAGGCGTCCCGCTCGTGCTCGTACAGAGCATGGAAGAGCAGGCCCTCCTGGAGCGGGGTCAGGGGAAGTACGTCGACCGGCCCGGGCTGCGTCATGTCGTCTCGTCTCGCTGTGTTCTGGCTCTGCTGGAGCTGCTGGATCTTCTCGGAGGGGCGGCCGGTGCCCGGCGGGCAACGTTTGCGCGACGGGGCGAACGTTGCCTGTCGGGCACTAGTCCAGGCCGGCGCTCAGCTCGTCGAGCTCGTCCCTGGACAGGTCCGCGACGGACGGACCGGCGCCGCCCTCCGCCCGGGACACGAGCGCGGTGAGCGCCGTGAACCAGGACTCGGCCAGAGCCCGCACCTCCGGTTCGGTCAGCACGCCCTCGGGCCACGCCCAGTCGGCCACCAGCCGCGGTCCGGTGGCCGTGTCGTGGACGACCGCGTTGACGTCGAGGGCGTGGGCGGCAGCGAGGCCGGGGTCGCAGCCGGCGCCGAGTGCCGACGACTCGGGGGCGAAGGCCCACGGCTCGGTGCCGGTGGTTGCTGGGGCGCTGAACCGGCCAAGGTAGTTGAAGCCGATCTCCGGTGCCGGGGCCTTGGCCAACTGGGGTGCCGTGTCCGGGTTGAGGTGGCGCAGGAGGCCGTGTCCCGCGCCGTGGTCGGGCAGTTCGCGCAGCCGCTCCGCGACGCGGGTGGCGGCGAGGCCGGCGGCGGGTCCGGCGGCCAGAGCGTCGCCCACGTCGACGCCCGCCAGATCCAGGTGGACCGGGTAGAGCGAGGTGAACCAGCCGACCGTGCCCGACAGTTCGAGCCCGGGCACCAGATCCTCGCGGCCGTGGCCCTCGACGTCGAGTACGACGTGCGGGGAGCCCTGCCGGTCGGCGAGCGCCAGCGCCAGGCCGGTGAGCAGGACGTCCTGGACACCGAGGTGGAAGGCGGCCGGGACGCCGGTGAGCAGCGGTCCCGTGGTCTCGGGCGGCAGGGTGAGGCGCAGCGAGCGCGTGGTGGCGGCGGTGTCCCGGTCGGGGTCGAGCGGGCGCCGGCCCAGCGGGACGCGCGGGGCGTCGGCGATACGGCCCCACAGTTCGGCCTCGGCGACCCGCGACGGCGCGAGGGCCTGTCGGTCCAATGCCAGGGACCAGCGCCGGAACGACGTGCCGACGGGCGGCAGTTGGGGGTTTCGCCCGGCGGCCACGGCCTCCCAGGCGGCTTTCAGATCCGGTACGAGGATGCGCCAGGCCACGCCGTCCACGGCCAGGTGGTGGACGACCAGCAGCAGCCGTCCGGCCCGGTCGGGTCCGGCGTCGAACCACACGGCCCGGACCATCGCCCCGGCCTCCGGATCGAGCTGTCCCAGGGCCCGGTCGAACTCCTCGGCCACGGCGGCGTGGAGGTCGTCCGTGCCGGAGCTGCCGCTGACGTCCCTGCGGTCGAGCAGGTCCGCGGCGCGGACGCGCCCGGCCGGGCCGACGTCGAGTCCCAGGGCCGGGGTGAGCCGTGAACGCAGCATGTCGTGGTGGTCGAGCAGCGCCTGCAGGGCGTCTGTCAGCCGGAGCAGACCGGCGTCCGCCGGTACCGTCAGCAGGACGGACTGGCTGAACCGCCCTATCGGGCCGCCGCGTTCGAGCAGCCATCGCATGATGGGAGTGAGCGGAACCGGCCCCACACCGTCGGCGGCATGGACGCCGACCGCGCCCGCACCGTCGGCGCGGCCTCCGACCGGCCCGCGGGCCACCGCCGCCAGCTCCTTCACCGTCTGGTGTTTGAAGACGTCGCGGGCGCTGATCACGACTCCGGCCTCCGCTGCCCGGCTCACGAGGCGGATCGAGGTGATGCTGTCGCCGCCGAGGGCGAAGAAGTCCTCGTCGAGTGGCACGTCGGGCAGCTTGAGCAGCTCGCGGAAGAGCCCGGCGAGGATGCGCTCGGCCGGGGTCGCCGGTTCCTGTCCCCCGGCGGCCTCGGGTGTGTGCGCGGGTGTGGGCGGCGCCTGGTGGTCAGGCTCTCCGCCGGGCGTCGGTGCCGGGGCGTCCGGGTTACCGGGAATCTGTTCCCGGATCGGAGCGGCGGGCGGAGCGGGGCGGATCTCTTCGGAGGTCGCGTGACGACCGTCGGGGCGTCGGTGCTCGTCGTCCCCCGGAAGATCCACGTCGTCGAGACGCAGGCCGGGGTCGGCGGCGACGGTGGCCAGGAAGCGGACGAGCCGTCGCGTGAGCCGCTGGGCCGTGGCCGGGTCGAACAGGTCGGTGCTGTACTCGGCGATGCCGTCGATGCCCGCCGGGGTGCCGTCGCGGTGGCGGCGCTCGCTCAGGTAGAGGCAGAGGTCGAAGCGGGCCGCGCCGGTCTCGACCGGCTCGCGTACGACCCCCAGGCCCGGCAGGGACAGGCCGACGTCCGCGGCGTGACCGGTGAAGGCCAGCATCACCTGGAACAGCGGATGGCGGGCGAGGGTGCGCCGCGGGCTGAGGGCGTCCACGAGGAGGTCGAACGGCACGTCCTGATGGGCGTACGCGGCGAGGTCGAATTCCCGGACGCGTTCCAGGAGTTCACGGAAGGTGGGGTTGCCCGAGGTGTCGGTGCGCAGGGTGAGGCTGTTGACGAAGAAGCCGACCAGGTCGTCCAGCCTGCCGTCGGCGCGTCCGGCGACCGGGGTGCCCATGGTGATGTCGGTGCCCGAACCGAGCCTGGTCAGCGTCGCGGCGAGGCCGGCCTGGAACACCATGAACAGCGTGACCCGGGAGGCCGAGGCGAGGTCGGCGAGTGCGGCGTGCAGCTCCGCGTCGAGGGTGAGTTCGGCGCGGTCGCCGAGTCCGGTGGGTTCGGCGGGCCTGGGGCGGTCGGCGGGCAGCGGCAGTTCCTCCGGGGCGTCCGCCAACGCCTCGCGCCAGAAAGCAGTCTGACGTTCCCGCAGGCTCTCTGTCTCTCCTGCCGCCGCGCCGAGCAGTTCGCGCTGCCAGTGTGCGAAGTCGGCGTACTGGACGGGCAGTGGCCGCCATCCCGGGGCACATCCGGTGATGCGGGCCGCGTACGCCGTCTCCAGGTCGCGCATCAGCGGCGCCATGGACCAGCCGTCGACGGCGATGTGGTGGGCGAGCAGCAGCAGGACGTGTGTGTCGTCTTCGAGGGTGAACAGAGTGGCGCGAAGCGGCACTTCGGCGGACAGGTCGAAGCGGTGCCCGGCGGCGGCGGTGAGCCGAGCGGGCAGTTCGGCTTCGGTGACCGGTACGACGGTGAGGCTCGGACGTCCCGCCTCCGGGTCCAGGATCCGCTGGTACGGGGTGCCCTGGAAGTCGGGGTGGAGGGTGCGCAGCGGTTCGTGGCGGGTCACGAGGTCGGCGAGCGCCGCCTCCAGTGCCGGGCGGTCGAGGTGGCCGGTGAGGCGCAGGGCCCAGGGAACGGTGTAGGTGTTGCTGCCGTCGAGGCGGCTCAGGAACCACAGCCGCTGCTGGGCGTACGACAGCGGAATCGGGGCGTGTCCGCGTTCCTGCACCACGAGTTCGGGACGCCGGGCACCGGCCTCGCTTTCACTGAGCCGCACGGCCAGCCCGGCGGGGGTCGCCGCCTCGAACACCGCCCGTACCGGCAGCGTGATGCCCAGCGCGCTCCTGACGCGATCGGTGAGCCGCATGGCGAGCAGGGAGTCGCCGCCGAGGCCGAAGAAGCCGTCGTCCGCGCCGACCCGGTGCGCGTCCAGGCCGAGGACGTCGGCGAAGAGCCCGCACAGGATCTCCTCCTGCGGGGTGCGCGGTGCGCGTCCCCCACCGTGCGCGGAGGGCGCCGGCAGGGCGGCGCGGTCCAGCTTGCCGTTGGCGGTCAGTGGCAGCCGGTCGAGGACGACCACGGCGGCGGGGACCATGTGGTCCGGCAGTGTCCGCCCCGCATGCTGGCGCAGCGCGTCCGGGTCCAGGTCTCGTCCGACGCAGTAGCCGACCAGCCGCTCGTCCCGTACGAGAACGACCGCCTGCGCCACACCGGGGTGGCCCGCGAGCGCCGCCTCCACCTCGCCGAGTTCGATGCGGAAGCCCCGGATCTTGACCTGGTCGTCCGCGCGGCCCCGGTACTCCAGCTCCCCGTCGGCCCACTGCCGCACCAAGTCGCCCGTGCGGTACATCAGTTGCCCCGGAGCGGCGGCGAACGGGTCGGCGACGAAGCGCCCCGCCGTCAGCCCTGGCCGCCCCAGGTACCCGCGCGCCAGCCCCGCTCCCGCCACGTACAACTCGCCGGTCACGCCGGGCGGTACCAGTCGCAGGCCCGCGTCCAGGACGTAGGCGCGCAGGTCGGGGATGGCATGTCCGATGCCACTGGCCTGCGGCCGGTCCCGTACCGCGGCCTCGGTCAGCGGCAGGCCCGTGACATGGACCGTCGTCTCGGTGATGCCGTACATGTTGACCAGTACGGGCGCGTCCTGCGGGTGCCGGGTGTACCACTGCGCGACCCGAGTGAAGTCGAGTGCCTCACCGCCGAAGACCACGTAGCGCAGGGCCAGTTCGCGCCCGGCGTCCGGCAGGGAGGCGTCCGCGCGCAGGAGTTCACCGAAGGCCGAGGGGGTCTGGTTGAGCACCGTGACGCGCTCGCGTGCCAGCAGCCGCAGGAACTCCTCCGGGTCACGGGTCACCGCGTACGGGACGACCACGAGTGTGCCGCCGTGCAGCAGCGCGCCCCACAGCTCCCACACCGAGAAGTCGAACGCGTAGGAGTGGAACAGCGTCCACACGTCGTCCGGGCCGAAGTCGAACCAGTGCCGGGTGGCCGAGAAGAGCCGTACGACGTTCCGGTGCGGGACGGCGACGCCCTTCGGGCGGCCGGTCGAGCCCGAGGTGTAGATGACGTAGGCGATGTGGTCGCCGTTCGGGGACGGCGCCTCGGGTGCCGTGCCGGGATAGGTCAGCGACTCGTCCGGCGTGACCATGGGGACCTCGCACGGGGGCAGGCCCGCTGCCACGTCCTGCGCCGTGACCAGCAGCACCGGATCGGCGTCGGCCAGCATGAACTGCAGTCGGTCGGCCGGGTACTCCGGGTCCATCGGCACGTAGGCGGCGCCGGTCTTCAGGACCGCCAGCACGGCCACCACCAGCTCCGGCGAACGCGGCAGCGCGAGAGCCACCAGGCGTTCCGGGCCCGCGCCGCGTGCCGCCAGCAGGTGCGCCAGGCGGTTGGCCCGCGCGTCCAGTTCGGCGTAGGTGAGGCGGGTGCCCTCGTGCACCACGGCTGTGGCGTCGGGGGTGCGGGCCACCTGGTCCGCGAACAGCTCGGGCAGGGTGGCCGAAGAGGGTACGGCCGTGCCGGCGGCCCCGCCCAGCAGCCGCTCCCGCTCCCCCGGCAGCAGGATGCCCACCTCGCGCACGCGTCGCGCCGGATCCGCTGCGAAGGCCTCCAGGACGGCGGCGAAGCGGGCGAGGAGTTGCCGGGCGCCCGGCTCGTCGTACAGGTCGGGCCGGTACGACAGGCGCAGGGCTAGGCGACGGGCGGGCAGGACGGCGAGGGTGAGGGGGTAGTGGGTGGCGTCGCGGCCGGTCAGCTGGGTGACGCGGGACGCTCCCGGGCCGGTCGTGGCGGGGTGGTTCTCGAAGGCGAGCAGGGTGTCGAAGAGTTCGCCGGAGCTGCCTGCCGCGCTCCGGATGTCGGCGAGTCCGAGGTGCTGGTGGGGCAGCAGGGCCGCCTGCCGGTGGTGGAGGGCGGTGAGGAGGTCGGTGACGGTGCCGTTCTCATCCCAACGGATGCGCGTGGGCACGGTGTTGAGGCAGAAGCCCACCATGGAGGCGATGTTCGGCAGCTCGGGCGGGCGGACGGTCACCGCCTGGCCGAAGACGATGTCGGTGCGGCCGGTCAGGCGGCCCAGCAGTACACCCCAGGCGCCCTGGACGAGCGTGTTGAGGGTGATCCCGAGGGACCGGGCGGTGGCCTCGCCGGCGCTGGTCAGCTGCTCGGGGAGTTCGACGACCAGTTCCTGGGGCAGCACGGTGGTGGTGCCGGACCGGCCGGGGGCGAGCAGGGTGGGCTCGCCGGCCTCCGCCAGGGCGTCGCGCCAGGCGGTCTCCGCGGCGGTGCGGTCCTGCCGGCCCAGCCAGGCGAGGTAGTCGCGGTATGCGGGGGCCGACGGCAGGGCGGTGGGGTGCTCGCCGGCGTGCAGCGCGGTGAACTCGCGTACCAGCAACTGCTTGGACCAGCCGTCGAGCAGGATGTGGTGGTTGGTGAGGAGCAGGCGGTAGCGGTCCGGGGACCACCTGACCAGCAGGTAGCGCAGGAGCGGCGGCTTGGCGAGGTCGAAGCGGCGGGCGCGCTCCTCGTCCAGCAGCCGTTCCCATTCCTTGTCGCGCTCGTCCTCCCCGAGGGTGGACAAGTCGGCTTCCGCCCAGGGGAGTTCGACGTCCGTGGGCACGATCTGCAGGGGCCGTCCGCTGTCCCGGCGCCGGAAGCAGGCGCGCAGGTTGGGGTGCCGGTCGAGGAGAGCCTGTCCGGCGGCACGTACGGCGGCGGGGTCGACGGGGCCCGCCAGCTCCAGGATCTGCTGGGTGGCGTAGAGGTCGGGGGACTGCTCGTCGTCGTACAGGGCGTGGAAGAGCAGGCCCTCCTGCAACGGCGACAGGGGCAGGATGTCGGCTATTCCGGAACCGGACCGAGTCACCGTGGGTTACCTCCACTCATTGCCGAACTCGGCTTCGAGTTCGTCGATCTCTGCTTGGGACAGGGACACCAGGGGCAGGTCGGACGGGGTGTGCCCGCCCGCCGCGCCGGTGCCGCCTTCGGCCTGCGCGGCCAGCTCCGTCAGCCATGCGTCGGCCAGGGCGTGCACGTCGGTCTCGGACCAGATGCCGGGGGCCCAGGACCAGGTGATGTCGAGCCGGCCGTCCCCGGTGGTCATGGCGGTGATCTCCAGACCGTGGGCCACGGGTGTGGCGGGGTCGTGCACGGCACCCAGGTTGCGCAGGGTCTCCGGCGCCGGGGCGAAGTCGCCGTGATCCGAACGGGCCGCCCGGCCCAGGTAGTTGAAGCCGATTTCCGCCGCCGGCAGGTCCGCGAGGAGCGGCCCGTTCTCCGGGTCGAGGTGACGGAGGAGGCCGTATCCGATGCCGTGGTCGGGAACGGACCGCAGCTGCTCCTTCACGGTCTTCAGGACCTGGGCCGGCTCTGCGGGGTCGACTCCGGCCAGGTCGAGCCGTGCGGGCACGATGCTGGTGAACCAGCCGACCGTCCGGGACAGGTCGACGCCGTCGGCGAGGTCCTCCCGGCCGTGCCGCTCGATGTCCAGCAGCAGGGCCGGGTGACCGTCCCTGGTACTCCGCCAACGGACGAACGCGGCGGCCAGCGCGGCGATCAGGACGTCGTCGGGTCCCGCGTGGAAGGCCGCGGGCACGGTGGTGAGCAGTTCGGCGGTGACGTCGGCCGCGAGTTGCCGGGTGAGGTGGCGCATCCCGCCGACGACGTCCTGCCGCGGATCGGGGCGGCGGGCACCCAGCAGCGGGGCCGGAGCCTCGGACATGGCGCGCCATAGGCCCAGTTCGGCTGCCCGCGCCGCACTGCGGGCCTCCCGTTCCAGCAGGCGGGCCCAGTGCCGGAAGGAGGTCCCCGGCTCGGGCAGTTCCTCCGAGCGCCAGGCCGCAGCCAGGTCCGAGCACAGGATGCGCCAGGACACACCGTCCACGGCCAGGTGGTGAACGGTCAGCAGCAGCCGTCCGGGCCGGTCCGGGCCGGCATCGCACCACACCATCCGTACCAACTCGCCCTTCTGCGGGCTGAGCAGGGAAGCAGATCTGTCCAGCACGTCGGCGAAGTCGGCCGGTTCGCTGACGCGTTCCAGCACGGTGGCCGCGTCGATGCTCCCTGGGTGCGGAATCTCCGCCGACCGGCCGTCGGGCGCCAGCCGCAGCCGCAGTACGTCGTGATGGTCGAGCAGGGCCTGCAGCGCGGCCGTCAGCCGCTTCTCGTCCGCGCCCGCGGGGGTGACGAGCAGGACGGACTGGCTGAACGCCCTGATGGGGCCGCCGCGTTCGAGCAGCCGGTGCATGGCCGGGGTGAGAGGCAGGGTGCCGGTCGGCGCGTCCTGTTCCGGGCCGGGTCCGGTGGCCGGCCGCGCTGCCGCGGTGGCGGCGAGACCGGCGACCGTACGCTGCTCGAACACGTCACGCGGGGTCAGCCGCAGACCTGCGGCGAGCGCACGGCTCACCAAGTGGATGGAGGTGATGCTGTCGCCGCCCAGGTCGAAGAAGCCGTCGTCGGCGCCAACGCGCTCGGAGGGGACCCCGAGGACCTCGGCGAACAGGTCCCTGAGGGCCTCCTCCTGGGGAGTGCGCGGCTCCCGGCCCGTCGTCTCACGGATGGTGGCCGGTGCGGGCAGGGCGGCGCGGTCCAGCTTGCCGTTGGGCGTCATCGGCAGTGCGTCGAGCGCCACGAGCGCCTCGGGAACCAAGTGGGCGGGCAACTGCCGGGCGGCGTGCGCCAGGAGGGCGGGGAAGTCTGCCTCCGCGACCGCGACGACGTATCCGATCAGGCGCCGTACCCCGGTCCCGTCCTCGCGCACCACCACCGCGGCCTGGGCGACGCCGGTGTGGGATGTGAGCACGCCCTCGACCTCGCCGGGCTCGATCCGCAGGCCGCGGATCTTGAGCTGGCCGTCGGCCCGCCCCCGCAGCTCCAGGGCGCCGTCGGTCCGCCACACGGCCAGGTCGCCGGTCCGGTACATGCGCCCGCCGGGCGGCCCGAACGGGTCGGCGACGAACCGCTCGGCGGTCAGGCCGGGGCGCCTCCAGTAGCCGCGGGCCACCTGGTCGCCGCAGACGTACAGCTCGCCCTCGACGCCCGCCGGTACGGGGTTCAGGCGGGTGTCGAGCACATACGCCCGGGTGTTCCACATGGGGCGGCCGATGGGTACCGGCCCGGTCGGCAGGTCGTCGCCGGGCTCGATGCGGTGGTCGGTGCAGCCGACGGTGAGTTCGGTCGGGCCGTAGTGGTTGATCAGGCGTACGTCGGGGTGGTCCCGGCGCCACCGGCGCAGTGCCTCGCCGACCAGCGCCTCGCCGCCGAGCATGAACTCCTCGGCCGGCGACAGGTCGTGGGGCAGCGCGGGCAGCAGGGGGAGGTGGCTGGGTGTCGCCTTGAGGAAGGTGTAGCCGCCGTTCGCCGGTGCCGCGCCCGCGTCGTGGAAGCCGGCGATGTGCACCCGGCCGCCTGCCGCGAGCGCCCCGTGCAGGGTGGTCACGGTGGCGTCGAACGACATCGTGGCGTGCAGCAGCGAGGTGCCGCGCAGGCTCGGGTACGCCTCGACGCAGCGGGCCACATAGGTGGTGAGGTTGCGGTGCTCGACGACGACGCCCTTCGGGCGGCCGGTGGTGCCGGAGGTGTAGATCAGGTAGGCGGGGTCGGCGGGCCGGGCCTCGGGGAGGGGCCTGCCCGGGTCGTCCGGGCTCGTGTCGGGATCCACGACAGGACAGCCCGTGGGACGGTCGGCGAAGAGCCGGTCCCTGGCGATCAGACACACGGGATCCGCGTCCGCGAGCAGATGGGCGGTGCGCTCCGCCGGGTGCTCCGGGTCCAGCGGCAGATACGCGGCGCCCGCCTTGAGGACTGCGAGGACGGCGACCGCGAGATCGACGGAGCGGGGCAGCGAGAACGCGACGATCCGTCCCGGTCCGGCGCCGTACAAGGCAAGGACGCGGGCCAACCGCTCTGCCCTGAAATCGAGTTGACGGTACGTCAGACGATTCCTGCCGTCCTCGACCGCGACGGCGTCCGGCGCGTCGGCGGCGCGTGCCTCGAAGAGCCGGGGGAAGGTGGTGTCGGGTACGTCCCGTGCCGTGTCGTTGAACTCGGTCAGCAGGCGGTGGCGTTCACCGTCCCCGAGGATGTCGAGGGCACCGATGGAGCGGTCCAGTTCACCGGTTGCGGCCCGCAGCAGGCGTTCCAGACGGGCGGCCAGTTCCACGGCTGTACGCCGGTCGAAGAGGTCGGCGCTGTACTGGAGGATGCCCTCGATGCCGTCCGGGGAGCCGTCGGGGGTGCGCTGCTCCGCCAGGTTGAACGTCAGGTCGATCTTGGTGGCTCCGGTCTCCACGGGCAGTGTGCGGGCGTGCAGTCCGGGCAGGTCGAGGCGGGGTCCGGCGGTCGGGCGGAAGGCGAGCATCACCTGGAAGAGCGGGTGCCGGGCCGGCGAGCGGGGCGGGTTGAGCGCCTCCACCAGGTGCTCGAACGGCAGCTCCTGGTGGGCGTAGGCCGCCAGATCGGTCTCGCGGACCCGGCTCAGCAGCTCCCGGAAGCTGGGGTCGCCCGAGGTGTCGGTGCGCAGCACGAGGGTGTTGACGAAGCAGCCGACCAGGTTGTCGAGCAGCTCGTCGGCGCGGCCTGCGACGGGCGTGCCGAGCGGGATGTCGGTGCCCGCGCCCAGGCGCGTGAGCAGTGCGGCGAGCCCCGCCTGCACGGCCATGAACACCGTCGTGCCGGTCTCGGCGGCCACCGCGCGCAGCCGCCGGTGCAGGTCCGCGTCCAGGCGCAGGGGGATGTCGCCGCCCTGATGCGTGGCGCGGGCGGGGCGCGGGCGGTCGGCGGGGAGCGGGAGTTCGTCGGGCAGCCCGGCGAGCGCCTCGCGCCAGTGGGCGAGTCGACGGTCCCGGCCGGACGCCGCTGCGTCCCCGAGCACGTCGTGCTGCCAGACGCAGTAGTCGGCGTACTGGAGGGGCAGCGGATCCCAGCCGGGCTCCCGTCCCTCCATCCGGGCGCGACAGGCGGCCGCCAGGTCGAGCAGGAGAGGGTCCAGCGACCAGCCGTCAGCGGCGATGTGGTGCACGACGAGGAGAAGCACGTGCTCCTCGGGGCCGAGGACCAGCAGGTGGGCGCGGAACGGGGCGTCCTCGTCGAGCCGGAACCCCTCCCCCGCCAACTGCCGCAGCCGGTCGGCGAGTTCGGCCTCGGTGACGTCGACGACCCGCAGATCCGGTGTGGACGGTTCCAGCAGTCGCTGGCACGGAATTCCGTCGGCGTCCGGGTAGACGGTGCGCAGGATCTCGTGCCGGGCGACGAGGTCGGCGAGGGACGCGCGCAGCGCGTCCACGTCGAGACCTGTGCCGGTCAGCCGTACGGCGAGGGGAATGTTGTAGGCCGCGCTCGGTCCCTCAAGGCGGTGCAGGAACCAGAGCCGCCGCTGGGCGGACGACAACGGGGCCTCGCCCGGGGCTTTGCGCGGGGTGGGCCGCCTGGTGGGACGCACCGCTGTCCCGGCAGCGACCGCCCGCCGGGCCAGCCCCGCCGGAGTGGGTTCCTGGAAGACGTCGCGCAGGGTCAGTTCGACGCCGAGCGCGGTGCGGACGCGGCCCAGCAGACGCAGGGCGAGCAGCGAGTGACCGCCGAGGGCGAAGAAGCCGTCGTGGGGGCCGAGTTCGGGCAGCCCGAGCACGTCGGCGAACAGGGCGCACAGGACCTCTTCGTGTGGGGTGCGCGGGGCCGTGTGCGTCTGCGGGGCGGCAGCGGCGGGCGGGGCGGGGAGCGCTGCCCGGTCGAGCTTGCCGTTGGGCGTCAGGGGCAGTCGGCCGAGGATCACGACGGCCGAGGGGACCATGAAGTCGGGCAGAAGGGCTGCGAGGTGGTCGCGCAAGGCGTCCGACAACGAGGTGGCACCCCCGGTCCCCCGGTCCCCCGGCGTCAGGGCCGCGCACACCGCATACGCGACCAGCCGTCGGTCGCCGGGCCGGTCCTCGCGTACGGCGGCCACCGCCTGGGTGACGTCGGGGTGGGCGGCGAGGTGCGCCTCGATCTCGGCGGGCTCGATGCGGAAGCCGCGGAGTTTGATCTGGCCGTCGCCGCGGCCGTGGAACTCCAGCTCGCCGTCGGCCGTCACACGCGCGTGGTCACCGGTGCGGTACATGCGGGCGCCGGGCGGGCCGTACGGGTCGGCGGTGAAACGTTCGGCGGTCGCGCCCGGGCGGCCCAGGTAGCCGCGGGCCACGCCGGGGCCGCCGATGTACAACTCGCCCACCGTGCCCGGCGGGAGGGGCTGCAGGGCTCCGTCGAGGACGTAGGCACGCATGCCGTCCAGGGGGCGGCCGATCGGCAGCGGATCGGGGACCGGCTCACCCGCCGCGCAGGGACGGGAGGTGGCGAACGTCGTGGTCTCGGTCGGGCCGTAGCCGTCGGTGACGGTCAGTCCCGGGCAGGCCGCCAGCACCCGGCGCACGGCGTCGGCGGGGACGGCCTCCCCACCGGTCCACACCTGGCGAAGCCCCGCGAAGCAGCCCGGATCCTCCTCGGCGGCAAAGCGGAACAACCCGGCCGTGAGCCACAGGGACGTCAGTCCATGACGCTCCGTCAGGCGTGCGACGGCGGCGGCGTCCACGTCCTCGTCCGCCCCGGCGACCACGGCGGTGCCGCCGTTCAGCAACGGCACCCACATCTCGTACGTCGAGGCGTCGAACGCGGTCGGCGAGTGCACGAGCACGCGCGCGTGCTCGCCGTCCCCGAACGCCGAGTCGGCGGCCAGGGCGGTGACGTCGCGATGGGTGACGGCGACGCCCTTGGGGGTGCCGGTGGAGCCGGAGGTGTAGCTGACGTACGCGAGTCGGTCCGGGTGCGGGAGCACGGCGGGGTCCGTGTCCGGTTCGGCTGCGAGCGTCGGGTCCTCGGGGCTGACGGTGACCAGGCCGTCGTACGGCTCGGCGGGCACGGTGTCGGTCAGCAGGACGTTCGCGCCGGTCTCCGCCAGGATCTGCCGGGTGCGGGCGGCCGGTGCGCGCGGATCGAGGCCAACGTATGCGCCGCCCGCCTTGAGTACGGCGAGCAGTGCGGTGAGGAGCCCGTGGGAGCGGCCCATCAGGACCGCCACGCGGTCCTCGGGACGGATGCCGAGGGTGGTCAGCCGGTGCGCGAGCCGGTTGGCGCGGGCATTCAACTGCCGGTAGGTGACGGCGCGTCCGGAGTGACGGATCGCGACGGCGTCCGGAGTGGCCGCGGCCTGGGCCGTGAACAGCTCCGGGACGGTCGTCGTCCCGCCCGTGGGTGCGGCGGGGCCGGCGAGCCTGGCATCGGCGCTCTCCCGCGGTGATGTCACCTCGACCCGGCCGACCGGGGTGCCGGCGGCGACGACGGCTGCGGCGAAATGCTCCACGAAACGCGCGAAACGCCGGTGGTGGGCGGCGAGTTCGGTGTCCGTGTAGTGGTCGGGGCCGGCGTCGAGGTCGACACGGATGCCGTGGCTGTCGGCACGGTCGTACACATTGACGGCGAGGTCCTCGACGGGCCCGGTGGACAGGTTGTGGCGGGTGGTCGCATGCCCGGCGAACCGCAGCTCCGGCCCGAACGCCATGATGTTGACCACGGGGCCGAAGAAGCGCGGCCCGCCCTGCGGCCCGTCCAGCTCCCGGCGCAGGTCCTCGCCGCGGAAGCGCTGGTGGGCCAGCAGGTCGCGGGTGGCGGACGCCGTCCGCCGTACGAGGTCGCCTGCGGTGGTGTCGGGCCGTACGGACAGCCGCAGCGGAAGCACGTTGGACGCCATGCCCGGCGTGGCGAGTTCGCTCTCGCTCGCGCGGGCGGTGACGGCGAGGCCGAGGACGATGTCCTGGGCGCCGGTGAGCCGGTGCAGATAGGCGGCGGTCGCCGCGAGCAGGACGCGCGACCAGCGGGTGCCGGCCTGCTCGGCGGCCGCGTGCACCAAGTCCCCTGCGGCGTGCGGGAGATGACCCGTACGGCGGACGAACCGCCCGGCGACGTGCGGCGGGCGGGCGGACAGGCTCACCGGCTCGGGGCGGTCGGCGAGCAGGCCCGCCCAGTACTCCCGGTCCGACATCTGCCGTTCGCCGGCACGGTAGGCCTCGTCCGCGGCGATCAGCGGGGCGAGGGGGGCCGGCGGCGGGGTGCGCGCTGCGCCCGTCACGAGGGCGCTGTAGGCGTCGGCGACCCGGCTCGCGACGAGGGAGCAGCTGTAGCCGTCGACGGCGATGTGGTGGTAGCGCTGGTACCAGATCCAGTGCGCGTCAGCGAGCTTCAGCAGCGCGTACCGGAAGAGCGGCGACCGTTCGAGGTCGAACGGTGTGGCGAAGTCGGCTGCCGTCCAGGCCTCCGCGGCAGACCTCGGGTCGGCCTCGCCCGTGAGGTCGACGACGGGCAGGTCCCAGGCGGGGTCGCCGTCGACAAGCTGGCGGACGGTGTCGTCGTCGGCCGTGAAGCGGACCCGCAGCGTCTCGGTGGCCGCCACCACCTGCTGGAGGGCCGCCCGGAAGCGGACGGGATCGACGGGGCCGTGGATCTCGGTGTACTCGCCCACGTTGTAGGCGGGCCCGGCGGGGTCGAGCCGCTGCCCGAACCACATCGAGCGCTGGGCGGCGGACACGTCCAGGGCGTGGGGAAGGGTCATCGGGCAGCCTCCGTGACCGCCGCGAGGCCGGTCAGCTGCCGTGCCACGAGTTCGGCGACGGCCCGCGGGCCCTCGTCGCGTCCGGGCCACGGCACGCGCAGCCAGGGCTCGGCGGGTATCAGCGGCAGGTCGCGGGCCTGGCGGGCCCGGCCGCCGCCGGTGATGTTGAGGAGTACGAGCTCGTCGCGGCGTACGCGGCCGGCCCGTGCCGCCTCGGCCAGGGCGGCAAGGGCCACACCGGCGCCCGGCTCGATGTCGATGCCCTCGACCTCCTCGAAGAGGGCCATGGCGTCGAGCGCGGCAACGTTGTCGGTGCACAGCACGTCGCCGCCGCTCTCGGTGAGCACGTCGCGGACTCCGCCGCGGACGGTGAACGGCGGCCGCCTGTTGGTCAGTTCGCGGGCCAGCGGTTCGTGCTCACGGTCACGGTCGCGGTCGGCATGGGGGGCAGGGCCGGCCGGTGCCGCGCCGGTACATCGCCAGGCGTCGTACAGCGGCGCGAAGGGCGCGTTCTGGCACATCAGCAGTCGGGGCAGCGCCTCGCCCTCCGTCCGCAGCCGGCGTGCCGCCTCGTGGGCGCCGATGGCTCCGGTGCCACTGCCGACGGCCTGCACATAGGTCTCCGGCAGCCGTCCGAGGGCGTCGGCGGCGGCCAGCATGACGGTGCCCAGGCCGTCCCGGCGGCCGACATTGCGCGAGCCGCCCTCGGCATGGTGGCCGGGGAACGCGGAAAGCAGGTCGGCGCAGGCGATGGCGTCGCTGTAGGTGGCGGTGCCGTCGAGGACGACGATCCGGACGCGGGGGTCGAGCGGGGCGGGGAAGCGCATCCGCTCCAGGGCCGGGGCGGGGACGACCAGCAGACAGGGCACCTGGTGACGGGTGGCCGCCCAGGCGAAGGCGGCGGCGGTGTTGCCCGCCGAGGGAATCACGAGCACGGGCGGCTCGGCGGGCAGCCGGCCCAGCACCGTGTAGGCCTCGAGGTCCTTGAACGTGCAGGTCGGCAGATGCGCCTCGCGTTCCGGCCAGTACCCGTTGAAGGCGATCCACAGCCGGTCGAGACCGATACGGCGGCCGAGCCGCTCGGCGGCGAGGACGACGGGACCGGGTACGTCGGGGAAGGTGCGCGTCACCGGCAGCAGCGAGGCATGCCGGAAAAGGCCGGCGCTTTCACCGGTCCGGGTTCCGGTTCCGGTTCCGTTGTAGTCGGTGCGCAGGAATGCCGGTTCGTGGGGACGGGCGCAGTCGAGGAGGAGGCCATCGTCCTCGTATCGGCTTCCGCATGAGGAACAGACGACTGTGTAATGACGTGTTCCCGGGCGTGCTCCGGACATTTTTTGCTTGCCTTCCGCAGTGCTGCGTTCGCTGATCAATTGGAACCAGTGCTTCGGGAAGAGCGGGCGACTTGCGGGTTACCTTTGGCTGACGTGCAGTTGACGCGAGGGAAGCGCTTACTGTCAGGGCGCTGCCACCGAGTCCCCCACCTGCGGACTGTTCAGTTCCGATTCACTTGGGCGTATCCGTCCGGCAGTTGAGAAAGCGCTCGGCCCAGGGAGCATCCGAGGCGCACAAGCCATGACGAAAGAGGTGGCGGGAACATGGGCGATACGCCGATGCATACGACGGCGGAGAATTGGGCAGATCCTTCGGCCTGGCTTCCGTCCCAGGTTCCGTTTTCCCTTCTGTCACCGAATGGCGATGTGCGGGAATCCGACACCACGCATGGCTCGCGGGAGCGGACCTACCCCGAGCCGTCGGCCGAGGCGCTGCTGACGGCGTACCGGAAGATGGTCGTGGGGCGCCGCTTCGACGAGCAGGCGACCGCGCTGGCCCGGCAGGGCAGGCTTGCGGTCCACCCCTCCAGCCTCGGCCAGGAGGCCTGCCAGGTGGGTGCCGCGCTCGCGCTGCGCGCCACGGACTGGCTGTTTCCCACCTACCGGGACTGCGTCGCGCTGGTCAGCCGCGGGATCGACCCCGTCGAGGCGCTGACGCTGCTGCGCGGTGACGCACACTGCGGCTACGACCCGGTGCGGCACCGCACGGCACCGCAGTGCACCCCGCTGGCCACCCACGCCGCTCACGCCGCGGGACTGGCCCACGGCGAGCGGCTCAAGGGCACGGACACGGTCGCCCTCGCGCTCGTGGGCGACGGCGCGACCAGCGAGGGCGACTTCCACGAGGCCCTCAATCTGGCGGGCGTGCTGAAGGCGCCGGTGGTGTTCCTGGTGCAGAACAACGGGTACGCCATCTCGGTCCCGCTGTCCGAGCAGTGCGCCGCACCGAGCCTGGCGTACAAGGGGATCGGTTACGGGATCCGCTCCGAGCAGGTGGACGGCAACGACGCCGCGGCCGTACTCGCCGTGCTGGGCACGGCCGTCGAGGACGCCCGGGCGGGCGGCGGGCCGTGGCTCGTCGAGGCGCACACCTACCGGCTCGGCCCGCACACCAGCGCCGACGATCCCTCCCGGTACCGCACCACCGCGGAGGCCGACCGCTGGCGGGAGCGCGACCCGATCGCCCGTCTGGAGTCCGCGCTGCGCGAGCGGGGCCTGCTCACCGACGCCGATGTGAAGGCCGTGGCCGCCGAGGCGGAGGCGTATGCCGCCGATGTGCGCGAACGGCTCGCCGCGGACCCGGAGTTGGACCCGTCGGCCCTCTTCGACGACGTCTTCGGCTCCCTGCCCCCACACCTCACCGATCAACAAGCTCGCCTGCGGGCCGAGTTGGAGGAACGCTGACATGACCGCGGTCGACACGGGGATGGCCCAGGCACTCAACGCCGCCTTGCGGGACGCGCTCGGCGCGGACGAACGCGTCGTGGTCCTCGGCGAGGACGTCGGCCGCCTCGGCGGCGTCTTCCGGGTCACCGACGGGCTGAGGGAGGCCTTCGGCGACCGGCGCTGCTTCGACACACCGGTCAGCGAGGCCGGCATCGCGGGCCTCTCGGTCGGCATGGCGATGGCAGGCTGGCGGCCGGTGGTGGAGATGCAGTTCGACGCCTTCGCCTACCCGGCGTTCGAGCAGATCGCCTCCCACGTGGCCAAGATGCGCAACCGCACCCGCGGCGCCCTCACCCTCCCGATGGTCGTGCGGATCCCTTACGGCGGCGGAATCGGCGGTGTGGAGCACCACAGCGACTCCAGCGAGGCGTACTACGCGCACACGGCCGGCCTGAAGGTCGTGACACCGGCTACGGCGGCGGACGCGTACTCCCTGCTGCGCGAGGCGATCGACGACCCGGACCCGGTGATCTTCCTGGAGCCGAAGCGCCGCTACTGGACCAAGGAGCCGCTCGAACTTCCGCTCCGCACCGAGCCGTTCGGCACCGCGGCGGTGCGCCGCGCCGGGACCGACGCCACACTCGTGGCGTACGGCCCCTCGGTCGCCGTAGCGCTCGAAGCGGCTCAACTGGCCGCCGCGGAAGGCCTGGACGTCGAGGTGCTGGACCTGCGCACCCTCGTCCCTCTCGACGACCGTGCGCTGGACGCGTCGGTGCGCAGGACCGGCCGGTGCCTGGTGGTGCACGAGGCGCAGGGCTTCGCCGGGGTGGGCGCCGAGATCGCGGCGCGGGTGCAGGAGCGGTGCTTCGACGCGCTGCGCGCTCCGGTGCTGCGGGTCACGGGGTTCGACATCCCGTATCCGCCGCCGTTGCTGGAGGACGCCCATCTGCCGGGGCTACGACGGGTGCTCGACGGCCTCCACCGTCTGCTGCCCGCCCTCGGACGCGGAGTTCGCGGCTCCGTGCCCCTCTCCGGCGCCACCGCACCCGGGAAGACGTTCCTCCTTCCCGACCTGGGGGAAGGGCTGGCCGAGGCGGAGGTGCTGGAGTGGATGGTCGCCGTGGGCGATCCCGTCGAGCACGATCAGGTCGTCGCTGAGGTCGAGACGGCCAAGTCCGTGGTGACGCTGCCGAGCCCGTTCGCCGGGACGGTGACGGCCCTGCACTGCCCGGCCGGTGAGGTCGTCCGGGTGGGGGCGCCGCTGCTCACCGTGGAGGAGGCGGCCGGCTCGGGCGCCGTCCTGACCGGCTACGGCACGTCCTCCCGGCCGGGACGTCACCACTCGCCGCGGCCGGCGACCACGGCCTCGCTGCCCGAAGACGCCGCCGCACCGGCCGCTCAGGTCCCTCCGCAAGGGTCTGCCGCCCGCGTCCCGCTGGGTCCGGCGGCCGAGAAGTTCTCCCGCGGGCACCGTGACACACCTGCCGTGACCATCTGGGCGGACACCGAGGCCGACCGCCTGCTCGCCGCGCGCACCACCCACGGAACAGGCCTGCTGCCGCTGATGGCCCGGGCCTGCCTCGACGCTCTCGCCGCGTTCCCGGCGCTCAACTCCCGCGTGGACACCGGCCGCCAGGAAATCGTGCGGCTGCCGGAGGTGCATCTCGGTTTCGCCGCGCAGACCGACCACGGCCTGGTCGTCCCCGTGGTCCGCGACGCCGGCCGTCTCCCACTCGACGGCCTCGCCGCCGAGCTACGGCGCCTGACCGGCCTCGCCCGCCGCGGCTCGCTCCCCGCCGAGCACCTCACCGGCGGCACGTTCACCCTGAACAACTACGGCGGCTTCGACGTCGACGGCGCCACCCCGATCCTCAACCACCCCCAGGCGGCCATGATCGGGCTGGGCCGCATCACCGACCGCCCCTGGGTGACGGACGGCCGCGTCGAGGTCCGCAAGGTCGTCAACGTGTCCCTGACCTTCGACCACCGCGTATGCGACGGCGGCACGGCGGCAGGCTTCCTGCGCCGGGTCATCGACGGCCTCAACTCGCCGGATCTACTGGGCGGTTGCTCCTGATCGGCGCCGCGGACGACCATTGCCACAATGCCGGCATCAGGAGATCCGCGTGACCGTGCCGCCCTCCCCCATCGCCGACGTCGGGGGCGTCGGCGAGCCGGTGGCCGTCCTCGGACCGCAGGACGAGCGCTGCCTCGCACCGGACGAGGACGGGTGGGCCGCCAGGCCACCTCGCTGACCGCGGCCGGCCCTCAGGCGGGCCTGTCCCACAGCACGTTCAGGGTGGAGGGCTTGCGGAAGACCAGGCCGTGCGGAGTCGTGGGGTGGTCCGGGTCGAGACGCAGAGCGGGGAGGCGTTCGAGCAGACGCTGAAGGGCGATGCGGGTCTCCAGGCGGGCCAGGTGTGCGGCGATGCAGTGGTGCGGGCCGTGCGCGAAGGCCAGTTGGAGGCGGGCGTTGGCGCGGCGCACGTCGAAACGGTCGGGGTCGGGGAAGACGGCCGGGTCTCGGTTGGCGCCCGCGAGGGAGACGGTGACCGGGTCACCGCGGCGGATCGAGGCGGGGCCCAGTTCGATGTCCCGGGTGGCGTATCGGTCGACCACCACGGCGCCGGGTTCGAGGCGCAGGGACTCCTCGATCGCGCCGTCCAGGAGGTCGAAGTCGGCGCGGACCAGGACGAGTTGGCCGGGGTTCGCCAGCAGCTGCAGCAGCGCGTTGGTGATCATCGCCTCGGTGGTCTCGATGCCGCCGAACATCATGACCGCGGCGTTGGACGCCACTTCGGGCAGCGTCAGCCGCCCGGCCGCGGAGAGGAGCAGCGAACCGCTGCCCCGGTCGGCGACGGTGCCCTCCACCGCGGCACGCAGCTGCGCGTACGCCGCGGCACCGGCGGGCCCCGCCTCGTGCCCGGCGGTGATGTCCGAGACCGACCGGACGATGGAGTCGTACCAGGTCAGGACCGTGTCCGCGCTGGTGCCCACCAGTCCGAGCGCCTCGGTCACGACGGCGACCGCGAGCGGTCCGGCGAAGACGCGCCTCAGCTCGGCGGCACCCGCCGGTTCCAGCGCGGTGACGAGCCGGTCGGTCTCCCGCTCGATGAACGTGGCGAAGCCGTCCCGCACCTGCCGGGGGCGGAAAGGGGCGTTGAAGGGTTCGCGGTGGCGGGTGTGCCGCTCGCCGTCCAGCGAGAGCATGCTCGGCCCGACGACCTGGGCGGTGGAGAACCGGGGGTCGTCGACGGTGAAGGTCTCGGCGTCCCGCATCGCGCTCAGCGCGAGGTCGCGACGGGTCACCAGCCAGCCGCCCAGCTCGGGCAGCCAGGACACGGGCTCGTGTGCACGCAGCAGCGCCAGTCGCGGATGTGGATCGTGGGCGAGTTCCGCGAGCGTGGTCGCGGCACCGAGCGGGAAGGAGACGGCGGCGTTCACACCAAAGGCTAACAATCACCCGGACGGTGACACGCCGCCGGATGGCCCATCCTGCCACTGAGTGGCATATCGGGTCATAACGTTCGCGATATGAAGAAATACCGCGCGTACCTGATGTGCACCGCTGTGGTCGTCGGGACGGGAATCGGTGCCGCTCCGCCGGCCGCCGAGCATCGTGCGACCCATGTGGTCTGGCCCGGCGAGTCGATCCAGAAGGCGGTGGACGCCGCCCGGTCCGGTGACACCGTGCTGCTGGCCCCCGGCACGTTCCACGAGAGCGTCAAGGTGACCACGCCCGGACTGACCCTGCGGGGCATGGGGCGCGGCACGGTGATCGCGCCGAGCACCAAGAAGGCCGCGGACAGCTGCTCCGAGGCCGGCAACGGCATCTGTGTGCTGGGTACGAAGGACCGCAACGTCAAGGGCGTCACCGTCGCCTCGCTGACCGTCACCGGCTTCACCCGGGCCGGGGTGTTCGGCATGGCGACCGACGGGATGACGGTGCGGAACGTGACCGCGGTGAAGAACGGTGTGTGGGGCATCGCCCAGGAGCGCTCGGTCCGTGGTGTGTTCCAGAACAACACCGCCCAGGACAACGGCGACGCGGGTCTGTTCCTCGCCAACACCATCAAGGAGGAGGCCGGCGCCGACGACACCCAGGGCACGGTGATCGAGCACAACCGGCTGGAGGGCAACCGCATCGGAGTCACGCTCCGGCGGCTGCGGAACCTCACCGTCGCGCAGAACCGCATCACGGGCAACTGCGCGGGCGTGTTCGTCGTAGGGGACGAGAACAAGCCGAAGGCCGGCGCCGTGACCGTGCGCGACAACTTCGTCGTACGCAACAACAAGTCGTGCCCGAAGACGGACCGGCTGGACGCGCTCCAGGGCTCCGGCATCGTCGTGACCGGCGCCGAGGACAACACGGTGACGGGGAACGTGGTCCGGGACAACGCCGGCGCGTCCCCGCTGTCCGGCGGCATCGTCCTGTTCAAGAGCTTCGTGGGCGTCACCAGTGACCGCAACCGCGTCAGCGGCAACGTCCTCGGGGGCAACTCCCCGGCGGACATCGTCAACACGGACAAGGGAGTGGGCAACACCTTCCAGGACAACCACTGCCGCGCGTCCAAGCCCGCGGGACTGTGCTGACCACTCGACCCCGGCAAACCCGATGAACCGAAGAGGAAGGAAGCGGCACATGACGACCGTACAGACCGCCCCACCGCCGTCCATGCGGCTGAGGGAACTCGCGTTCGCGGCGGCATGTGCCGCCGCCCTCCGGGCCGCCGCCCGGCTCGGAGTCCCCGACGCCCTCGGCGACAGCCCCATGACCGTGGAGGACCTCGCCGCCGCCGTGAAGGCCGAGCCCCGGCCGCTGCGCCGGCTGCTGCACACCCTGTCCTGCTACGACATCTTCGCCGAACTGCCGGACGGCACCTTCGAGCACACCGAGGTCTCCAGGCTGCTGCGCGAGGACGACCCGAACAGCCTGCGGGCCATCGCGCTGTGGTGCACCGAGCCATGGACCTGGGACGCCTGGCCGAGGCTCGACGAGGCGGTGCGCACCGGTCGCAACGTCGTCGAGGACCTGTACGGCAAGGAGTTCTTCCCCTACCTCAACGAGGACGCGCCGGAATCGGCCGACGTCTTCAACCGGGCCATGACGACCTCCAGTGTGCAGTCCGCCCGGGACGTCGCCGAGTTCCTGGATCTGTCGGGGAGTTCGTCGGTGGCCGACCTCGGCGGCGGCCAGGGGCACGTGGTGGCGAGCCTGCTCGACAAGTACCCCTCGATGCACGGCACTCTGCTCGACCTGCCCCGGGTCGTGGAGAACGCGCTGCCGAGGCTGCGTGCGGGAGGCGACCTCGCGGACCGCGCGCGCATCGTGCCCGGCGACGTCCGGGTGGCCGTCCCGGTCGAGGCCGACGTGTACGTCATCAAGAACATCCTGGAGTGGGACGACGAGAGCACGGCCCGGACGCTGCGCAACGTGCGCGAGGCGGGCGGGCCGGGGGCCCGGGTCGTGGTCATCGAAAACCTCGTCGACGACACGCCCTCGATGCGGTTCAGCACCGGGATGGACCTGCTGCTGCTCCTGAACGTGGGCGGGGCGAAGCACACCACCGAGAGCATGGTGGCCCGGCTGACCGAGGCGGGCCTGGTCATCGACGACATCCGGCCGGTGAACCCCTACCTGCACGCGTTCGACTGTCACGTCCCTCAGTGACCGGACCGCATCCGCACAGACCACCGGCGGCCGGGTCCCGCAGCGTCGCGGGCCCGGCCACCGGTGATGTCCGGCAGGCTCAGCCGGCCGGGTCGCGCTCCCAGAGGTAGAAGCGCTGCGCCATGGCGTCCTTCGGGGAACGCCAGGTCTCGGGGTCGTACGCGCTGACGTACGCGGTGAGCCGCTCGCTGACGTCCCGGAAGTCGGGATGCTGCGTGACCTTGGCGATGGCGGGACCGGGCTCGCGCTCGGACTCGATGAGGTGCATGTACACATCGCCGAACTGGAAGAGGCTGCGACGGACCACCCCGACGAGGTGCGGCAGCTCTCCCCGGTCGGACTCCGCGAACACCTTGGCGATGTCGGGTGCCGATCCCGGAGCCATTCGGGCGACGATCAGAGCTTGGTGCATGGGGACTGCTCTCCGTCCTTCGTCCGGCTCAGCCGGTCAGACCCGGCGTGGCCCCGCGCTCGGCGGCGGCCTTCTCGATGCGGTCCCGGATCAGACCCATCTGGACCTTGGAGTTCCTGTTGATGTTGTCGGTCATCCAGGCGTCGTCGACCGGCGCTTCCGGCTTCATCGCGAAGTCCTGGGTCCAGACCATCCGCGTGCCGGCCGCCACCTCCTCGTACTGCCAGTGGATGTTCATGTGGGCGAAGGGCCCCGTCTCGACCCGGCGGGCCCTGACGCTGAGCGTGTCGCGGTCGGGTTCGCGCTCCGAGACCCAGCTCCACACGGTGCCGTTCTCGTCCGGGTGCATGGTCAGCCGGAAGGTGGTCTTCCGGCCCTCCCGGGACAGCACCTCGACCGAGGCGTACTCGCTGAACAGGCGCGGCCAGTTCTCCAGGTCGTTGGTCATCTCCCAGACCAGGTCCAGAGGCGCCGCGATGGTGATCTCGTTCTGCGTGTGTCCGGTCATTTCACGCTCCTGTCATGAGGCCACTGTTGACGAGGTCGAGGAACTGACGCGGCGTCTTGGAACGTTCGGCGTCGGGCGGCATCGCTGTGCCGTAACGGTTCTCCAGTTCGCCGACGATGCCCAGCAGACCGAGTGAGTCGACGCCCAGGGTGTCGAAGCCCGGGTCGCCCTTGCGGAGTTCCTCCGGGTCGACGGTGACGCCGGCGGACTTCTTCATGAGTTCGGCCAGCTCTTCCACGGTGATGCGGTCAGTCATGCGCTTGCTCCTCTACTGCTGCGCGGCGCCTCGGACCGAGGCGTCGGTGGCGCCGTGCCGCAGCACCAGCGCCGAGTTCGATCCCATGAGTCCCCGGCTCAGGACCAGCGCCGTGCGTGGCTCGGCGGTACGCGCCCGGCCGGTCACGAGGTCGAGGTCGTGGCAGATGTCGAAGACGTTGGGGGTGGGGGGGATCACGCCGTGCTCCATCGCGAGCACCGCCGCCGCGACGTCCAGCACGGGCGCCGCGCCGTAGCCCCGGCCGATGCCGGTCTTCGGCGCCGTGACGGGCACGCGTGTGCCGTGCACGCCGAGCGCGTCGGCGATCGCCAGGGCCTCCGCGCGGTCCGCCTCCGGCACTCCGAGGGCGTCGGCGAAGACCACGTCGATCTCCTCGGGGACGCAGCCGGCCTCGTCCAGGGCGCCCCTGATGGCCTGGGCGAGCCCTTCCCGGGACTGCTCCCAGCGGGAGGCGCCGGTGAACGTCGCCGCGTGTCCGGCGAGCACCGCCTGCACGCGCGCGCCCCGTTCCAGGGCCGAGGCCTCGTCCTCCACCACGAGCATGGCGCCGCCCTCGGCAGGAACGAATCCGCAGGCCGCAGAGGTGAACGGGCGGTAGGCGCGGGCCGGGTCGTCCGTGGTGCTGAGCTCCTTGTAGCCGAGCTGGCAGACGACGGAGTAGGGGGCGAGCGGCGCCTCGGTCGATCCGGCCACGATCACGTCGGTACCGCGCCGCACGGCCCGCGCCGCGTGCGCGAGGGCGTCCAGACCACCGGCCTCGTCGCTGGCGACGACGGAGCAGGGCCCCTTGAAGCCCCGGCGGATGGATATCTGGCCGGTGCTGGCGGCGTAGAACCAGGCGATGGACTGGTACGGGCCGACGAACCGGCTGCCCTTGCTCCACAGCTGCTGCAGTTCCCGCTGCCCGAAGGCGCCGCCGCCGGAGCCGGCCGCGGTGACGACACCCACGGAGAACGGGGAGTCGTCGGTCTCGGGCCGACCGAGACGGGCGTCGTCCAGCGCGAGGTCGGCAGCGGCCATCGCGAAGTGCGTGAACCGGTCGGTCTGTACGAGGAAGCGTTCCTCCACCGCGGCCGACGGGTCGAAGTCGCGGACCTCGCCCGCCACCCGCAGAGGCAGGTGCTCGCAGCCCTCGCGGGTGACCCGGTCCAGGACGCTGATGCCCTCGCTGGTGGACTTCCAGAAGGTCTCCGTGCTGGAGCCGTTGGGCGCGACCACGCCGATTCCGGTGATGGCCGCGCGCCGTGGATAGGGTTCGCTCATCGTGTCTTCTCCCTCGGCCGGTTCAGGACCACCGCGGACTGGAAGCCGCCGAACCCGCTGCCCACCGAGAGCACGCTGTTCAGTTTCCGGGCGCGGGCCTCACGCGGGACGTAGTCCAGGTCGCACTCGGGGTCCGGCGTCTCGTAGTTGGCGGTCGGCGGGACGGTCTGGTTCGCCAGGGCCAGTACGCAGGCGACGAGTTCGATCGCGCCGATCGCGCCGAGGGAGTGGCCCACCATGGACTTGATGGAACTCATCGGCGTGTCGTAGGCGTGCGGGCCCAGGGCCCGTTTCACCGCGGCGGTCTCGTGGCGGTCGTTCTGCTGGGTGCCCGACCCGTGGGCGTTGACGTAGTCGATCGCCGTGCCGTCGAGCCTGGCGTGGTCGAGGGCTGCCTCGATGGCCTTCGCCATCTCCAGGCCCTCACGGGTCAGACCGGTCATGTGGTAGGCGTTCCCGAAGGTCGCGTAGCCGCCGAGCTCGCAGTACACGTGCGCACCCCGGGCCCGGGCGTGTTCGAGTTCCTCCAGGACGAGCACGGCGCCGCCCTCGCCCATGACGAACCCGTCGCGGTCGGCGTCGAAGGGACGCGAGGCGTGCGCGGGGTCGTCGTTGTGCGCCGAGGTGGCCTTGATGGCGTCGAAGCAGGCCATGGTGATCGGTGAGATCGGCGAGTCGGAGGCGCCGGCTATGCATATGTCGGCCCGGCCCTCCTCCACGGTGTGGAAGGCGTATCCGACCGCGTCGAGCCCGGAGGTGCAGCCCGTGGAGACGGTCTGCACCGGGCCGCGCGCCCCGAACCGCTCCGCCACGGTCGAGGCGAGCGTGCTCGGTGCGAACGCGCGGTGGAGGTACGGCTCGGCCTGCTGGGCATCCACGTCCCAGCGCTGCCCGCCATGGCTGACCAGGACGTAGTCGTGCTCCAGGCGTGTGGTGCCGCCGACCGCGGTGCCCAGGGAGACGCCGACCCGCCAGGGGTCCTCCTGGTCGAGTTCGAGACCGGCGTCCCGCACCGCCTCCGTCCCGGCGGCCAGGGCGAACTGGATGTACCGGTCGCAGCGTTGGGTCTGCTCGGCGTCCAGCCCGTGGTCCGCCGGGTCGAAGTCGCACTCGGCGGCGATCCGCGAACGCAGACCGGCCGGATCGAAGAACGTGATGCCCCGCGTCGCCGTGCGCCCGGCCGCCAGGAGATCCCAGAACGCCGGTACGCCGATGCCGCCCGGTGCGACGATGCCTATGCCGGTGACGGCCACCCGTCTCGTCATGAATGCACCTCGGCGGCGGTCTCGGTCTCCTCGGTGTCGACATGGCCGAGCTGCGGACGCGGGGCCAGCGGGCCGAGGTGGAAGACCATGCGGGCCTCCACATTGCCGACGTTGCGGAAGCGGTGGCGCATGTGGGCGGGAATCATGAGTCCCTGCTCGGGCCGCAGCGGATGCGGCACGCCGTCCAGGTCCACCTCCAGCTCCCCGCACACGATGTACACGAACTCCTCGGAGTACGGGTGGTAGTGCTCACCGATGCGGTCGCCGGGCTCGATGATGGCGACGCCCATGAATCCGCTGGTGGAGCCGACCGTGGCCGGGGTGAGCATGGCGCGCAGATCGCCGCCGCGCCGACGGTTGGGCTCGACCTCGCTGAGATCCACGGTTCTGGGACGGGATGTGATCACGACGTTCCTCCGTTCAGGTCCTGCATCGACGTGGGGGTGTGGCCGCCGCCACGAGCATGTGACGGCAGATCAGGCGTCGGGGGAGCGGCGGTCGGTGACAAGGTCCATACGGGCCAGCCCGACGTAGCGCGCCAACTCGCCGTCCTTCGGCGCGGACGCGTTGCCGGTGAACGTCGTCAGCTCGGCGGCCTGACCGGGGTCCGGGAGGCCGAGGGCCAGCGCGGGGTCGGCGGCGTCGAGCCCGCCGCGCACGTCGATCAGCCGTACGACGACGTCGTCGCGCTGGAAGATCGTGCTGCGCAGGACCGGGCTGCGCGGATCGTCCGCCGCCGCCTCGTCCTGCCGGGCCAGCAGCTCGGCCAGGCGCATACCGCAGCCGGGCCGGGCCGGGTAGGACAGCGCGTACCGCTCGGCTCGCGGGTCCTGCTTCTCCGCCGTCACATGGTGTACGGCGGGCAGGGCGGCACGGGTGAAGAAGACGCGGGCGGACTCGGGGTCGTTGAGGTCCCGGTCCTGCTCCAGGTAGGGGTTGATGGCCTCCTCGACGGCGCGCACCTCGGGCTGCCGGGACACGTGGCGCAGCGCGGCTAGCAGGTCGCCCCGCACCTCGATGGCCCGCACCACCCGGTTGCCGTGCATGAACAGGGACGTGCGGCACAGCCGGGTGGCGGCATCGACCTTCGGATCGGGCGAGGCGTAGTCGGCGAGGATCTTCGCGACCGTCTCCTCGCTGCCCGGCTTGACGGTGAAGGTGAGGGCGTGGCGGATGATGCCGTCGCCGATCCTGGGAGACGCCTGGAGCCGGCGCTTGCCGGACTCGGTGCCCACCGCCGGTCCGCCCGTCTCGCGGACGATGTGGAAGCGCAGCGACCTGGTGTCCCGTACGCAGCTGTGCAGGGGCTCCACCATCCGCACGTGCTCCTCGCTGTTCACCCAGGCGAGGAACGGCGGGGCGCTCTCCCACTCACTGGTGATGAGCCATTGGGAGGGGTTCTCGATGGACTGGCACAGCTGGTCGCTGACGTGCCCGGGAACGGACGCGACCTGGTTGCACAGGAGCTCGTACGCCTCAAGGAACTGCTGCTGGGCTCCGTCGTAGACGTCCACCAGCAGGACGACCCTGAGTCTGGAGCCGTCGAACACGGACTGGGAGACACGTGGCGACACCTGTTGGGTCAGCGGGCCGGAAACACGTTCGGACGTGGTGGTCATCCTGCGCACATCTCCTTCGCGGAGGGGGAAGTGGTTGTTCGAGCCGCGGTGATGCGGCGTCAGCGTTCCTCGATCGTGTGCCCGTCCCGTGAAGAGCGCGACTCGTATGCACTACGCGGGTGATGCTCAGACGAGATGGGCGAAGACCACCAGGTTGTCCGTGTAGTCCCGGACCGAGCGGTCGTAGTCACCCGCACAGGTGATGAGCCGCACCTGGGCCTGCGGGGTGTCGCCGTACACGCGTTCGCTGGGGAAGTCCGACTTTTCGAAGGTCTCCACGCTGTCGACCCGGAAGGTCGCGGTGCGCCCGTCGGCCCGCAGGACGGAGAACTGGTCGCCCTTCCGCAGCTCGCCGAGGTACGCGAAGACCGCCGCGGACGTCTTGGTGTCGACGTGACCGGCGATGATCGCCGTTCCGGCCTCGCCGGGGGAGGCTCCCTCGACATGCCAGCCGACGAGGTTGGTGTCGGCGGCGGGAGGCGGCTCCAGCTGTCCCGTCGGGCCGATGTGGAGGTCGGTGAAGGGGGCGTCGACCCAGATCTTCGGAATGCGCAGGCGCAAGGGCCTGGACCGGGGCAGATGCTTACCCGCCGGCTGCCCGGCGGGCGGTGCCGACGCGGCCGGCCGCGTCGGCGAATCGGCGGCCTGCGGGGCCGTGGCCACTGACTGGGGGCCGCGCGGCGGGCTGGAGGCGTCGGGCGAACCGTCCTGGCCGCTGATCAGGCTCGCGGCCAGAAGCAGGCCGGCCGCGGCGCACATCATCATCGCCCCCGAGCGGGACGATCCCTGGCCGGTGGGCACCGGTTCGTCGCCGGTGGGGGAAGGGGGAGCCGCCATCGGAGTTCACCTCAATCGGGCACGGCAGCGGGGCGGACCGGGGATGCGGACAGCGAGCCGGGCCGCCACACGGGCAAACGGGTGGCGGCCGCGGCTCGCGCTATCGCATCGGGCATGGATCAGGCCGGGCTTCCGGCCGGCTTCTTGCGGCGCACCGCGTAGAGGCCGGTTGCGGCGACGGCCAGTGCCGCCAGCCCGCCCGCGGTCGCCGACGGGGTGGCGAGGCCTCCGCCGCCGGTGTGCATCCCGCCGCTGGGCTTCTCGTGTCCGCCACTCCATGAGTCGTTGCCGCGGCCACCGTCACTGTCGTGGTCGCCGCCCCAGGAGTCCTGACCGTGCTCGCCGTCCTTGTCCTTGTAGGTCTCCGGGTCCGTCTTCGGGTCCTTCGCGGTGGCCCAGTCGTCGCGGTCGTTCACCGCGGTGAGCGCGCCACCACCCGTGTGCATGCCGCCGTGCGGGGAATCGTGCTTGGTCTCCTGGCCGTGCTCCTTGCCGTGCGAAGAGCCGTCGCTGTGGGAAGAGTCGTCGTGATCCCAGTCGCCCCCGGCGGCGTACGCGCCGGGTGCACCGATGGCGAGGACGGCCGAGGCCGCCGCTGTCGCCAGGATCATGCGAGCAGAGCGCATCTGATGGTCCTTCCGTCAGGCCCGGCAGCTGGGACTTGGTCAGCTGTCTTGACCGGGCCCCGACGTGATCCACCGTCAGCCAGACGTCGCCCGGCCACCAGCCGGGACGATCACCCGGGTGAAGCGAGCGCACCTCACCCGGCGCTCTGCCGGGCGGGTGATCAGCCCAGCGACAGGCCGCCTTCCAGGGCCCTGCGCAGCGCCGATCCGGCATCCGGATCCGGTCCTGACGACCGCCACGCGACGAACCCGTCCGGCCGTACGAGGACGGCGCCCCCGCGTGTCGTGCCGTGGCGCTCCGCCCAGTCCACCTCGCCCTCCGGAACCAGTTCGGCCTCGGGTCCGGGGCCCACTCGGTACGACCGGAGGGGGACCGACATCTCGTCGGCGAGGCGAGTGGCGGCCTCGTGCCATCCGCTCGGGTCACCGGCGTCGCTGAGCAGGACGGGGGTCCGTTCGTAGAGGTCGAGGGTGGAGATCCGCTCACCTCCGCGCTTCACCCACAGGTGGGGCGCCCTGGTGCCGGGCGCCCCCGTCAGGTCGAGGTTCTCCGGTACGACCGCTGCCGCGGGATCGGCGCCGACGACCGCGCCCCGCGGGTACCGGTAGCCGAGCGCCACGTTGAGGATGCCTTGCTGCCGGCCGCCGCCCGCACCCGGCGGCGGGGTGAATCCGGGGTGACTGTGTTCGGCCGAACGGACGGCGGCGCGTGCGCTGGTCGCCTCCGCCACCGGGCGGCGCTCGGCGTCGTAGGTGTCCAGCAGCCTCTCCCCCGCCCAGCCGCCGAGGACCGCGGCGAGCTTCCATGCGAGGTTGTGCGCGTCCTGGATTCCGGTGTTGGAGCCGAAGGCACCGGTGGGCGACATCTCGTGGGCCGAGTCTCCGGCCAGGAAGACCCGTCCCGACCGGTAGCTGCGGGCGACGCGCTGGGCGGCGTGCCAGGGTGCCCGGCCGGTGATCTCCACGTCGAGATCGCTCACCCCGACCGCGCGGCGGATGTGCTCGATGCACCGTTCGTCCGTGAACTCCTCCAGCGTTTCGCCGTGTTCGGGGTGCCAGGGGGCGTGGAAGACCCAGTTCTCCCGGTTGTCCACCGGCAGCAGCGCGCCGTCGGCGTCCGGATTGGTCAGGTAGCAGACGATGAAGCGGCGGTCGCCCACGACGTCGGCGAGACGGCGGGAGCGGAAGGTGACGCTGACGTTGTGGAACAGGTCGCCCGGGCCGCTCTGTCCGATGCCGAGCTGCTCACGGACGGGGCTTCGGGGGCCGTCGGCGGCGACGAGGTAGTCGGCGCGGATGGTGGTGTGCTCGCCGGTCTCGCGGCTCTTGACCAGGGCGGTGACGCCGGTGGGGTCGCTCTCGAACGACATGAGTTCGGTGGAGAAGCGCAGCTCGCCACCGAGCGTCCTGGCGTGGTCGAGCAGGACCGGCTCCAGGTCGTTCTGGCTGCACAGGCACCATGCGCTGGGGCTGAAGCGGGCCAGTCCGCCGCCGGGGTCGATCTCCCGGAACAGCCACTCGCCCGCGTCGCCGACCAGAGTGGGCGTCTGCAGGATGCCGTGGTTGTCGGCCAGGGTGGCGGCGGCCTGATGGATCGCCGGCTCGACGCCCGCCACCCGGAACACCTCCATCGTGCGGACGTTGTTGCCGCGGCCGCGGGGGTGGATGGAGGTGCCGGAGTGCCGTTCGACCAGGGCGTGGCGCACCCCCAGCCGTCCCAGGAACAACGAGGTCGACAGGCCGACCAGGGAACCGCCGACGATGAGGACCGGGACCCTGAGGGTGTGGTTGTCGGCCTGGTCGACTCGTTCGTTCATCACGCTCGCCTCCAGCACGTCTTTGTCCGCGACCGGCTGTTTCGGGCCGCGGTCCTCATGCATGCCCCGCGAATCGGACGGCGGCTCAGGCTTCACCCGCCTGTCACCCGGTGGGCAGCCCAATGGGTGCGGAAAGCGGAGTCCGAGCGGGTCTGAGTACGACGGGAGGCGTTAAGGCAAGGAACGACACTCCGATCTGACGGCCCGACACAAAAGGGCCCGGTGCCCGGCCTGTGGCCGGGCACCGGGGAAGGTCCGCTCCTGTCGCCTACTTGCCTACGGCGTTGTTGCAGCCCATGGTCGAGCCCAGGTGGTCCTCCTGGGCGCCCGGGTTGCCCTCGCCGTTGAGCGCGCCGCCCAGGGCGCCGTTGAGCAGTCCGACCGCGCCGAGGATGTCGATGTTCAGGTCGTGGGACCGGCAGGTCGTGCTCTGCTGGACGGTGAACACGCCGCCTTGACCGCCGCCGTCCTGGCCCCCGTGGGCTTGCGCTGCGCCGACGTTCAGGAACCCGACGGTCCCGAGGGCGACGACCAGAACGGCAGCCTTGCGGAGCATGTGCATGTTCTCTCCGATGGAGTGAAGTGGATGCGATCGCGGAAGATCGCCTTCGACAGCCATGGAAGTTAGGGCGAAATGTTCGTAATTGACGGGTGACACACGGTGATTCCGTAGATTCTCACCACGGTGCATGAAGCAGAAGGGGGTACGGCGGCTGCCGCCGGGGACAAACGGCCCCCGCGAGGGCACTCCGTCAAGGCCCGTACACCTTAAGGCAGTTCATACGACATACGTCACCCAGTACCGACATCATCGGTGTGCCGTTCGAATACCGGAACTACACCGTGTCGGCCGGTGCCGTGCTCGGCGTCTGCGTGCCCGTGCCGCCGAAGCGGATGCCCTTGGCCTCCTTGCCGACGGCGCTGAGGGCGATCACCACGGCCAGGGCGGGCACCACGGTCCACGTCATCGCCGCGGGATAGCCGTGACGGTCCGCGATGGCCTCCTGGAGCGGCAGGTTGAGGGCGGCGATCAGGTTGCCGAGCTGGTAGGTGACGCCCGGGTAGAAGCCCCGGATCGCGTCCGGGCTCATCTCTGTCAGATGTGCGGGAATGACGCCCCAGGCTCCCTGTACGCACACCTGCATCAGGAAGGCGGAGAGCATCAACCAGCCGACGGTGGTGGACAGCACGAAGAAGGGCACCACCGACAGACCCCCCGCCGCCGCGAGCATGACCGTGCGGCGGCGCCCCAGCCTTTCGGAGAAGGCACCGAGCAGCGCGCCTCCGATCATGGCACCGATGTTGTAGACCACCGCGATGGCGATGGCCGTGTCCGGGGAAAGGCCCAGGCCCTTCTTGACGAAGGTCGGATAGATGTCCTGGGTGCCGTGCGACATCCAGTTGAAGGCGGTCATCAGCGCCACCAGATACACGAAGCGCCGCAGCACGGCCGGGTTCCTGAACACCTGGTGGGCGGGAGTGCGGTTGAGCCCGACGCTCTTCTCCCACACCTCGCTCTCCTCCACCCGGGTGCGCACCCACAGGGCGACCAGAGCGGGGACCAGACTGAAGGCGAACAACCCCCGCCAGCCGAAGGTGGGTTCGATGCCGAAGAAGGCCACAGCGGCGAGCAGATATCCCAGCGAATAGCCGCTCTGCAGCAGGCCCGACCAGAAGCCCCGCCGCTCAGCGGGAATCTTCTCCATCGCCAGCGCCGCCCCCAGGCCCCACTCGCCGCCCATGCCGATGCCGTACAGCAGACGAAGGACCAGCAGGACGGTGTAGTTGGGCGCGAAGGCGCACGCGAAGCCGACGATCGAGTAGAAGACCACGTCGACCATGAGCGGCAGCCGGCGGCCTCTGCGGTCCGCCCATATGCCGAAGAGCAGGGCACCGACCGGACGCATCACCAGGGTCGCGGTGGTGAGGAAGGCCATGTCAGTGAGGGAGACATGGAAGTCGTCGGCTATCTCGCTGTAGACGAGAACCACCAGAAAATAGTCGAAGGCGTCCATCGCCCAGCCCAGATAGGCGGCGACGAAGGCGTTGCGCTGATCCTTGGTAAGACCTGTTGCCTGCTCTCGGACGGTCTTCAGCATGCCGGCCCTCCCACGGTTCCGCGGGTGAGGCTAGGTCCGTGCGGCGAAGCGGACAACGCAAGGGCCGGCAAAACACGCGCCACAATTGCATAAAACCGACGCTCGGTTCACAGGCCGGCCAGCAGCGCGGCCGGGTTGGGTGATCACCGCCGTCCCCGACGCGAGCGCGGAACGGGCCCCGGCCCTCGTGGACCACGAATTCGTCGCGCCCGCCCGCAGCCAACGCCCGACCCCCGAGGTGCTCGCCGCCCCAACGGTGCGAGCAGGCCTGCATCCGTGGTGAGATGCGCTTCCGCTGGGGCGGCCGACTCGCTCTCCACATGGACCTCTGCCCGGTGCTCCTCGCCGGCTGCTGCTACGCCCAGTTCCGTCCGGCTCGGGGATCGTGCGCATCGTCCGCGCGGGCCATCTCCCGCCCCTGCTGAGGCTGCCCGACGGACACACCAAGATCCCGGGGGTGCCCGTCGGCCCACTGCTCGGCATCGACGCGACGGCACGCTTCCCGGAGCCTGAGCTGCGTCTCGCTCCCGGGTCGGTCCTGGCCCTCTATACGGACAGGTCGATCGAGAGGCGCGACTCGGACATCCGCTCCGACGTCGAGCGACTCCAGGGGTCGCCGGCCCTGCTTGGCGGGGGCGGCCCGGACGATCTGGCCGACGGGCTGCTGCGGGACGTCTGCCACGCTTCCCCCGACAGGGCGGACGACATCGCGCTCCTGCTCACCGAGTACGCCCCGCCACGACGTTGACCAGTCCCTGCGGCCAACTGTCACGTGCCCCAGATCTTCCGGTACGCCTCCCGGTATCCCGCCGGATCCCAGGTCGTGGCGCCGTGGCTGTTGTCGGCCGTGCTGATGTGGACAGGGGCCACATACCCGCTGGCCGGCCGGCCGGAGAAGGCGCGATTGAACTCGTCGACGATCTGCCAGCCCTGCAGGGACAGCGGCTCCGGCACGGTGGCCGCCTGGTACTCCTTGCTGTTGATGCGCTGGAAGGCGGAGGGGTCGCCGTCACCGGCGCCGATGTTGAAGGGCGGGCCGGACCCCTTCTTGCCGGCCGCGCGGAACGCCGGGGCCGCATCGGCGAAGTACAGGTCGTTGATGGCGACGGAGTGGGTCCACCTCCCCTGGAAGCGGGAGAGCAGCGAGGAGATCTCCCGGGGCGTGCGGCTGCCGGCATCCGGGATCGGGATGTTCTCGTACGCCAGCAGCTCTACGCCCGCGCAGGTGGCCAGCTCCTTCCTGATCAGGTCGGACTTGTGCTTGGCGAAGGGGATCGAGGCATCGGTGAAGACCACGGCCCCGGCTGTGCCGTCGGAGCTCGCGATGACCCACTGCGCACTGGCTCTGGCCACGTCCTCGACTTTGGTGGTGACGTTGGTGAAGAGCCTGGGGCGCCGGCTGGGGCCGGGGGAAGCGACCGCGTGCCAGCCGATGAGCGGGATGCCTGCCGCGTTCGCACGCGCCACCTGCTGCGAGGTCGAGCCCGGGTCGAAGCCTCCGATGACGATGCCCGAGGGTCTGACGTCCACGGCCTCGCTCATCGCGGCCTGGATGCCGGCGGGGGTGCCGCCACCGTCGATCACCCGGACGTGCCAGCCGATGACGCGCGCGGCTTGCCGCACGCTGTCCGCGGCGCCCGCGACTCCGGGATTGGTCATGGTCTGGGCGACGTAGACGATGGTCTTGCCGGCCACCGCGGTGGGACCGCTGGTCGGTCCGTTCCAGGGGAAGTCGGTCCGCTCCGCCCGGCTGACGGCGGCCTCGGCCCTGCTCTGGGCCGCGGGGCAGCCGCTCGGACCCGAGGTGGAGTGCGCCGGGCCGCTCGACGAGCCGCGTTCACAGCCCGCCAGCACGAAGACCGCGACCACCAGGACGGTGGCAGTGGACCGCGCGTTGCGGACGCTGGGGGTGTTGCGGTTGCGGTGCACGGAAGCTCCTTGCGGAGGATGCCGCCCGGGCACTCTGGCGGTGTCCGCGGCGTGGGTCATGGAGGGCTGCCCGGCGTGCCGTCGTCCTGTGTCACGGCGGGCGAATCGCGGGCCACGACCGCGCCGGTGCGCAGTCGGCGACGAGCGGAGTAGCCGGCCAGTCCGACGGCGAGGAGCAGGGTGCCGCCGTAGAACAACGGGACGGTCCAGAAATCGCCGCCCATCTGGGCGATGCCGGTGAGGCCGACGGCGAGGACGGCGATGGCGACGAGGGTGCCCAGGGCGTTGGGGCGCCCGGGTGTGATGGCGGTGGAGCCGAGGAGGGCCCCGACGAACGCGGGCAGCAGGTAGTCGAGGCCGACGCTGGGATTGCCGATCTGCTGCTGGGCCGCGAGCAGCACTCCGTCGAAGCCGACGATCAGTCCCGACGCGGCGAAGGCGTAGACGGTGTACTTGCGGGTCGGGATGCCGACCAGTTCGGCGGCGCGCGGGTTCGACCCGACGACGTGCAGGTACCTGCCGAGCGGCAGCCGCTCCAGAACCACCCAGAGGGCGACCGCGAGCGCGAGCACGTAAAAGGCGGGAACCGGCAGGCCGAGGAACGTCGAGGCGTAGATGTCGGTGAAGGCGGCCGGGAGGCCTTGCGGGCCGGGGACGATCCGGCTGCCGCCGGTGACCCATCCGGTCACCGCGTACATCATGCTGCCGGTTCCGAGCGTGGCGATGAACGAGTCGATCCGTCCGAATTCGACGACGACACCGTTGAGGACGCCCACGACACCCCCTCCGGCGATCACCGTGAGGCAGGCGAGCGGCCAGGGCCACCCGTCGCCCACGATGAGCTGCATCACCATGACGTGCGCCAGGCCGAGACCGTAGCCGATGGAGAGGTCGAACGCGCCGGTCACGATGGGGACCATCGCGGCGAGTGCGAGGACGGCCGGGATCGACTGGTTGGACAGGATCGAGTCGACGGTGTCCCGGGTGGGAAACGTACGCGGCAGGGTGAGGGAGAAGACCAGGAAGAGCAGGGCGGTGAGGGTCAGGAGGCCGTAGGCGCCGATGAGTTGCCCGCCACGGCCGTGCAGTCGGGTGAGTCGCCTCGGTGGGCCCGAGCGACGCGGTCGTGGCGGGGGCGCAGCCGGAGTCGGGGAGCCGGTCACGTATTCGCCGCGGTTCCGGAGGAGGGCAGGGCCGACGCCGCCCGCGTGAGCTCGGTGACCGTGAGGGCCGGGCCGGTCAGCTCGGTCGTCACGGATCCGCGGACGAAGACCAGGGCGCGCCGGCACACGCCCGCGACCTCCTCGAAGTCGCTGGAGATGAGGAGGACCGCGAGGCCGGCGGCGAGCGCCTCGTCGAGCAGGCGGTGGATCGCGGCTTTGGCACCGATGTCCACGCTCGCCGTCGGTTCCTCGAGGATCAGCAGGCGCAGGGCCGGCCGCAGCCACCGGCCGATCATGACCTTCTGCTGGTTCCCCCCGGACAGGGTGGCGATGGCGGCCTCGCTGTCGTGGGGACGCACCGAGAACCGTTCGATCAGGGTGCCGGCCTCGGCGCGTTCGCGGCGGGGGCTGATCCAGCACAGTGCCGACATGCCTCCCGCCCGGGGATTGGCCAGGAGGTTCTCCCGTACGGTCAGCTCGGCGAGGCAACCCTCCCGCTGTCGGTCACCTGGTACGAGGGCGACACCCCGTCCGACGGCGTCCGCGACCGTACGGGGATGGTACGGGCGACCGCCGAGAAGGACCCGTCCGCCGAGGAGGGGACGGGCGCCCGCGAGGGCTCGGGCGAGGCCGATGTGTCCGGCGCCCGTGAGGCCGACCAGGCCGAGGACTTCCCCCTGCCTGAGCTCCAGACTGACCGGTCCCGCGTCGGAGGTGCGCACTCCGTCCAGGGTCAGGATGGCCGGGCCGCCGGCCGGGGTGGTGGCGGGGCGGTGATCGGTCGGCCCCTCGCCGGTGATGGCGCGCACCAGGCGGGCAGGAGTGTGGCTCTCCGGCGAGCCGTGGCTGACCAGGCGTCCGTCGCGCAGCACGGCGAAGGTGTCGGCGACCTCGTACACCTCGTCCAGGCGATGGGTGACGTAGAGGATGCCGTGCCCCCGGTCACGCAGGGTGTGCAGCACCTGGAACAGCCGGGTGCAGTCCGCGGCGGGCAGGCGGGCGGTCGGCTCGTCGAGGACGATGAGTCTCGCCCGTGCCGCCAGGGCTCGTGCGACGGCGACAAGCGAACGCTCAGCCGGGGCGAGGTGGGAGATCGGCGTGTCGGGGTCGAGATGTCCGGCGACGACCCGCAGGGCCTCGGTGCAGTGTTCTCGGGTGAGCCGCCAGGAGATCAGTCCGGCGCGGCGCGGATACCCGGTGCTCAGAGCGATGTTCTCGGCTACCGTCATCCACTCCACCAGGCCGAGATCCTGATGGATGAAGGACATGTGCCGGGAAGCGGCGTGACTCCCGAGCGGTTGCCCGGCCACGGTGACATGCCCCGAGTCGGCGTGGTGGACGCCGGCGAGCACCTTGATGAGCGTGGACTTCCCGGCTCCGTTGGGACCGAGGAGGGCGAGGACGCTGCCGGCGTGGACATCGAGGTCGACCCCGGCGAGCGCGAGGGTTCCCCCGAAGCGCTTGACAAGTCCGCGGACACGGACCAGAGGTTCCGCCCCGAAGGGCGGGACCGCATGCGCGGAGGTGTCGTGAGCCTCGTGCACGAACCTCTCCGGGGTTGGACCTGTCGGGTTCTTCCCGATGCACATCAGTGACATTAGCGGCACATGTAGCATATTTTCGGACATCCGGCCGCTCTCTGTGACCCCAACGGAGCAGAGAATCGCCGGGGTCGGCGCCTCAGGGCCCCCCGAGCCCGCATTCGGCCCAGATGACCTTGCCCTGCTGGGTGTAGCGCGTGCCCCAGCTCTGCGTCAGCTGCGCGACGAGGAACAGGCCGCGGCCGCCCTCGTCGGTACCGGCCGCTCGGCGCAGGCGCGGGGCGGTGTTGCTGGTGTCGGAGACCTCGCAGATCAGGGTGCGGTCGTGGAGCAGCCGTACCCGGATGGGCCCTGCGCCGTGGCGGATGGCGTTCGTGACCAGCTCGCTGAGCACCAGTTCGACGGCGAACGCGGCCTCGTCGAGTCCCCAGTCGGTCAGTTGCCGGGTGGCGGAGGCGCGCACCTCGCTGACCAGGGCCGGATCCGCGGGCAGATCCCAGGTGGCGATCCGCCGGGGATCCAGGGCACGGGTGCGGGCGACGAGCAGGGCGATGTCGTCGCAGGGGTGGGCCGGGGCCACCGTGTCGAGTACCGCCTCGCAGGTCTCGTCGGGCGTGCCGTTCGCTTGGGCCAGCGTGGCGCGCAGCTGATCGAGGACCACGTCGACGTCGCGGTGACGGTCCTCGATGAGCCCGTCGGTGTAGAGAACCACCTGGCTGTTCTCAGGGAGGTCGAGCTCGGCGGCTTCGAACGGCAGACCGCCGAGGCCGAGCGGGGGTCCGGCGGGCAGGTCGGGGAACCACACGGTGCCGTCGGGGCGGACCAGAGCGGGCGGGGGATGCCCGGCGCGGGCCATGGTGCACTGCTGTGTCGTCGGGTCGTAGATGGCGTAGAGACAGGTCGCGCCGATGATGCCTGCGTCCACGGCGCCGGGGTCCTCCCGGTCCAGGCGTCCCACGAGTTTGTCGAGGTGGGTGAGGACCTCGTCCGGGGGGAAGTCGAGTTCGGCGAAACTGCGGGCGGCCGTGCGCAGCCGCCCCATGGTGGCGGCGGAGAGCATGCCGTGGCCGACGACGTCGCCGACGAAGAGCCCGATGCGGCTGCCGGACAGGGGTATGACGTCGTACCAGTCCCCTCCCACGTCGGATTCGGCGGGCAGGTAGCGATGGGCGACCTCGACGGCGTCCTGGTCCGGCACACCGTGCGGGAGCAGGCTGCGCTGCAGAGCCAGGACCATGGCGCGTTCGCGCGTGTAGCGCCGGGCGTTGTCGATGGACAGTGCGGCACGGGCGGCCAGTTCCTGGGCCAGCGACCGGTCGTCGTCCCCGAACGGTGGCGAGTCCTGCGCGCGGTAGAAGCCGACCACGCCCAGGACTGCGCCGCGGGCGACCAGGGGTACCGCGATGAGGGAGTGGACGTGGCTCAGCAGCTGTGCGGAGTGCTCAGGGTCCTGCGCGAACCAGCCCGCGGCAGCCTTCAGGTCCGGTTCCAGCACTGCCCGGCCGCTTGTCAGACACCGCGACTGCGGCATCGCCGGACCGTAGTCGACCCGCTTGCCGGCCGGGTGGAAGGGGCAGTCGTCATAGATGCCGTGGACCACCGTACGTCGCAGGTCACTGCGGGGATCGGCGGACTCCTCGCCGCGGAGCACGGCCTCCGGCAGGTCGACGGTGACGAAGTCGGCCAGTTGCGGCACCGCCGACTCGGCGAGCTCCCGGGCAGTACTGCGCACATCCAGGGTGGTGCCTATGCGGACGCCGGCCTCGGACAACAGTTCCAGGCGGCGGCGCGCGGCCAGGGCGTAGGTCCCCACGTGCGGCTCCCCCACCATCATGAGCCCTCTCGCCGGGGGCGGGGAGTCGGAGTGCTCGTCCGTCGTGCCGTCGGCGGCCGAGACAGGCTCGACGCCCACGGCGACAGGACCGTGCTCCGTGCCGGGAAGGTGCTCCGACGGTGGGGTGACGCGGAGCTGCCCGGGCGCCACGTCGAAAACGGCCCCGGAGAACGTGAGGGAGGTGGCGACGGCAAGCTCGGCAGGGAGGCCCGGCGGCTCGTGGACCTGATGCGGGAAGGCGAGGGGCTCGCGCGGTGAGGGGCCGGGGACAACGGCCTCGATGGCGAAGCCCTCCACTCCGGAGGCACTCGTCATCGGCCGGCTCACGAGCGTGACCCGACGGCCGTCGGACAGGGGAACGTCGACACAGGCCCGCTGCGCGCAGGCGATCAGCCCGGCGGCCTTCTCCATGAGGATCGCCCGGTCGCGGGGGCTCATCTCCACGGCCAGTTCCCGCACCCCTGTGCGGTGCCGAAAACCTGCGGCGGCCTCGGCTCCGCTGTCCAGGTACGCCCGCAGCAGAGCGCGCTCACGCGAGGAACTCTGCCCCAGCAGCCGCCGCTCGATGGCCTCGGCCGCCTTGCGTATCACGGTGTCCAGCGCCGGGTCCTCGGCGCTGCGTGGATAGCCGAAGCACAGGACGCCCTCGATGCGGCCGCTGAGCGGGTCGCGGACGGGGAGCGCGCGGCAGGCACTGCCCTGGGAGCGCTCGGCGAAGTGCTCGGCACCGTAGACCCGGATGGGTTGGCGCTCGGCCAGGGCGAGACCGATGCCGTTGGTGCCTGCGACCTTCTCGGCGAACACGAACCCGGGGACACTCTGGATGGCCGGGAGAATTCTGGCCAGCGACGCTTCTCCGAAGCGCCGCAGGAGAACCGTCCCGCTCGCATCGGCGACGGAGATGTTCATCGCGCTGCCGGCGAACGTGGCCTGCAGCCGGTCGAGCACCGGAGCGGCCGCGCGGACGATCCGTCCTTCCGGTTCGAAGTCCTCCCGGAAGGGAAGGTCGGACTGGTCCGCCGACAGCCCCAGGGTCCGGCAGCGCCGCCAGGAATCCAGGATCGACGTGCGCACACCCGTCTCCACCTGCTCACCCTGCAGGAACCGCTCACGGAAACTGGCGGGCCCCGTGCCGCCTGGCGCACGCCCCGTCAGTATCGGATCTTCGCCGGCCCCAACCACGCTCCGCCTCACTCGCGCCTTCGACAGTCAACCCTTCCAAATGTCTGATATGGACGAGGATACGGGTATTGGAGGCGCGAGTCACCGTCCACAAGGCCCCTCACACAGGGTGACCGGACCGGATCGGTGTCACAGGACCGCGACCGGGGAGGTTGTCCAGCAGTGGCATCCCCATCGCAGCCACAGCCAGGGCGTGGACCGGCGAGTGCACGCTGTCCACTGCTGTGGCGCGTCCGGATCGGCAGCGCATCCCTGGGCGCTTGTTGTCCAGGGTTAAGGCTGGGCTCCGGTACGGAGGAAATGAGTCGCCCGGAGACCGAGGCTGCAGTCAGGAGCCCGCAAGAAACGAGAAACGCACCTTCCGCTCCGCATTGTCCCTGTTCGTATCCACCAGACAGACCGACTGCCAGGTCCCCAACTCCAGCCTCCCGTCCAGCACCGGCAGCGTCGCATGGGGCGGGACGAAGGCCGGGAGGACGTGGTCGCGGCCGTGGCCGGGACTGCCGTGGCGGTGTTGCCAGCGGTCGTCCGCGGGGAGGAGCGAGTGGAGCGCGGCGAGCAGGTCGTCGTCACTGCCGGAGCCCGTTTCGATGATCGCGATTCCGGCGGTGGCGTGGGGGACGAAGACATTGAGGAGGCCGTCACGGCCGGCGGCCGCCTCCCGCAGGAAGGCCTCGCAGTCACGGGTCAGGTCGATGACCCTCTCCGTGGAGCCGGTGGCGACGTTCAGCACTCGGGTGGTGAAGGCATCTGGCATGCCCCCATCCTGGCCCATGGCCCGGGCTTCGCAGCTCGACGCCGCCTCACCTGCCGATACGAGTGGTCCGCTTGACGACACGCCACGGACCGCGCATCGACGGCCTGGCCACTCTCGCCGTCCTCGGCATCGTCCGGCTCGCCCCCGTCCTCGCCCTGGTCTTCGCCTCGGGAAGATCCACGACCTGGACGCGGTTAGTAGAAACGTGAACAACCTGGTCGAGGTCGAGGTAGTCGTCATAGGCGCTGGTCAGGCGGGCCTGTCCAGCGCCTACCACCTGAGGCGCACCGGCTTCGAGCCGGAGCGTGACTTCGTGGTGCTCGACCACTCCCCCGGTCCGGGCGGCGCGTGGCAGTTCCGATGGCCGTCACTGACGTACGGCAAGGTGCACGGCATGCACGCGCTGCCCGGTATGGAGCTGACGGACGCAGATCCCGCGCGGCCGTCGTCCGCGGTGATCGCCGAGTACTTCGCCAGGTACGAGCGCACCTTCGGCCTCCGGGTACGGCGGCCCGCCGATGTCCTTGCCGTGCGGGAGGGCGGGGGCGGCCGACTGCTGGTCGAGACCTCGGACGGGGCCTGGTCGACGCGCGCGCTGATCAACTCGACCGGCACCTGGGACCGGCCCTTCTGGCCGCGCCATCCCGGCCAGGAGACCTTCCGTGGGCGGCAGTTGCACACGGCCGGGTACCCCGGGCCCGAGGAGTTCGCCGGGCGGCGGGTGGTCGTGGTGGGCGGGGGCGCCTCCGGTACGCAGCATCTGCTGGAGATCGCCCCGAACACCGCTGCCACCACCTGGGTGACCAGGCGGCCGCCGGTCTTCCGCGAGGGCCCGTTCACCGAGGATGCGGGCCGGTCGGCCGTGGCACTGGTCGAGGAGCGGGTGCGGCAGGGGCTGCCCCCGAAGAGCGTCGTCTCCGTCACCGGCCTGCCGCTCAACGACGCGATCCGGCAGGGCATCGCGGACGGCATCCTCGACCGCCGGCCCATGTTCGAACGGATCACGCCCCAAGGGGTGGAGTGGGCCGACGGGCAGCGTGTCGACGCCGACGTCATCCTGTGGGCCACCGGCTTCCGGCCCGCCATCGACCACCTGCGTCCGCTGCGGCTGCGGCAGCCCGGCGGCGGCATCCGCGTCGAGGGCACCCGCGCGGTCGCCGATCCCCGGATCCATCTCGTCGGCTACGGACCGTCGGCGAGCACGATCGGCGCCAACCGGGCGGGCCGAGCCGCCGTACGAGACATCCGGCACCTGCTGGCCGCTGAGACGACGCAGCCCATCGCCGCCTGACCCCCGGCCCGGCAGCCGTTTCGTCGCCTGGTTGCCGGCCGGCGGCTCCGCACCGGCTGACGTCCGGCCCGAGCCCTACGGCGCCACCGGCAGGCTACTTCGCGGGCTTCGTGCCGTTGGTCTTCTGGTGGGTGTTGAACTCGGCGACGTTGCGCTGGTGTTCCTGGTAGTCGGCGGTGAAGCGGGTGTCGCCCGGCTTGACCGTGACGAAGTAGAGCCAGTCGCCCGGGGTGGGGCTGATCGCGGCGCGCATCGCCTCTTCGCCCGGGTTGTCGATCGGCGTCGGCGGCAGGCCCATGCGCTGGTACGAGTTGTAGGGGCTGTCGAGCTTCGTGTCGTCGGCGCTCGTCTTCAGCGTGGCGCGCTTCAGCACGTAGTTGAGGGTGGAGTCCATCTGCAGCGGCATCCCGCGTTCCAGCCGGTTGAAGACGACCCGTGCCACCTTGCCCATGTCCGCCTTCGAGGCGGCCTCGGCCTGCACGATGCTGGCGATGGTGACCGCCTGATAGACGTTCATCGCGTTGCGCTGCGCGCCGGCCGCGACCGGGGCACGGTTGAACTTCTTGTTGGCGGTGTCGACCATGAACGACAGCACCGACTCGGGCGTCGCCTTCTCGCGGAGCGGATACGTCGCCGGGAAGAGATAGCCCTCGGGGTTGCCCTCCGCGTCCTTCGGCAGCTTCAGCCGGGCCTTCGCGAGCGCCTTCCTGGTGCTGCCCGCCGGCAGGGTGAGCCTCTTGTCGACGGCGGCGTAGACCTGGCTCGCGCGCCAGCCCTCCGGGATGACCAGGGAGATGTGCCTGGCATCCCGGCCGCGTTCCAGCGTCACCAGTGGCACCGCCACGGCGGTGCCGGCCACAACGGCTCCGGTCGCGATGAGGACGAGTCGGCCCCGCCGCGTCAGTCGAATCGTGCTCCGTGGCGGAGTGTTCTTCTGCATGCGGGCACGGTAACCCGCATACCGTCACAAACCCGGCATATGTTCAGCTCGTCGGCTCCAGTTGGGCATCCCGGCGTACGAGGGCCGCGTACCGCCCGTCCCGCTCCAGCAGTTCCTCGTGCGTGCCCCGTTCGGCGACGCTCCCGGAGTCGAGGACCACGATCTGATCGGCCCCGCGGATGGTGGACAGTCGGTGGGCGATGGTGAGCGTGGTGCGGTTGGCCGAGAGGGCGTCGATGGCGTCCTGGACGGCGGCCTCGGTGCGGTTGTCCAGGGCGCTGGTCGCCTCGTCGAGGATCAGGACCGGCGGGTCGCGCAGGATGGTGCGCGCGATGGCCAGGCGCTGCTTCTCGCCACCGGAGAACCGGTGACCGCGCTCGCCGACGACCGTGTCGTAGCCGTCGGGCAGTGACGCGATGTGCTCGTGGATCTGCGCCGCCCTCGCCGCTGTCTCAAGCTCCTCGTCGGTGGCGTCCGGCTTGGCGAAGCGCAGGTTCTCGGCGACCGAGGCGTGGAAGAGGTACGTCTCCTGGGAGACGACGCCGACCGCGCGCGCGAGGGTGTCGAAGTCGAGGTCGCGGACGTCGACCCCGTCGAGGGTGACGCGGCCGTCGGTGACGTCGTACAGGCGCGGGACGAGATAGCCGAGCGTCGACTTTCCGGCACCGGTCGGGCCGACGACCGCGAGGCTGCTGCCCGCGGGGACGTCGATGCGTATGCCGTCGAGGATCGGCCCGCCCTTGTCGTCGTAGCGGAACTCGACGTCCTCGAAACGGACTTCACCCTTGATCCGGTCGAGATGGACCGGGTCCTCCCGCTCGGTGATGTCGATCGGCAGGTCGAGGTATTCGAAGATGCGCTGGAAGAGCGCGAGCGAGGTCTGGATCTGGACGCCGGTCGACAGGAGGCTCACGGCCGGGCGGAACAGGCCCTGCTGGAGCGAGACGAAGGCGACGATCGTGCCGATGGAGACGTCGGGGCCGCCCATCTGGAGGGCGATGCCCGCGGTCCAGTAGATGACGGCCGGCATGGCGGCCATGACGATCGTGATGACGGCCATGCGCCAGCGCCCGGCCATGTTCGACCTGACTTCGAGGTCGACCAGGCCCTCGGACTCCTCGGCGAAGGACTTCGTGAGCGAGTCGGAGCGGCCCATGGTGCGGCCGAGCAGGATGCCGCTGACGGAGAGCGACTCGGTGACCGTGGCGGCCATCTCGGCCATCTGCTTCTGACGCTGGGTGGTGATCTTCTTGCGTTCGCTGCCGACGCGGCGGCTGATCCACACGAAGACCGGGAGCAGGACCAGCGAGACGACGGTCAGACGCCAGTCGAGGGCCACCATCGCGACGATCGTGGCCACCACGCTGGTCAGATTGGAGACCAGGGAGGTGGCGGTGGAGGTGACGGTGGCCTGCATACCGCCGATGTCGTTGGCGATGCGGGACTGGACCTCGCCGGTGCGGGTGCGGGTGAAGAACGCGAGCGACATGCGCTGCAGTCGCCCGTAGACGGCGGTGCGCAGGTCGTGCATGACGCGCTGGCCGACGGTCGTCGATATCAGGGTCTGCAGGACACCGAAGATGCTGCTCAGGACGGCGCTGAGGATCATGCCGAGCGCGAGCAGGCTGAGCAGCCCGGTCCGGCCCTGGGGGATCGCGGTGTCGAGGGTCGCCTTCAGCAGGAAGGGCGTGGCGACGGAGACCAGGGACGAGGCACCGACCAGCAGGCCGACGACGGCGAGGCGGGCGCGGTAGGGGCGGAAGAGTCCGAGGATGCGGCGCACCTGCCGGGGCTGCTCCTTGGAGTCGGAGTCGGCAGGTGGATTCCATCCGGGATCACGGTCGGGATGCATGGGCTCCTACGGGGTGGGACGACGAATGGCCGGCGCGGTGCGGCGTCGACTGACGGACCTTAGCTCATTGTTACCTATGCTCACAATGAAATGGGTCCTGATATTGTTCCCGCATGACCACCCCCGATGCCGACAGCCTGCTCTCCGAGCAGTTGCTGCGGCTCACGCGGCGCGTGCACCGGATCCAGAAGCGCCACATCGAACAGGCCGGCCTGGGCGTCACCCCGGCCCAGTCCCGGCTGCTGCGCACACTGGCGCACTACGGCTCTCCGCCGCGCATGGCGGATCTCGCCGAGCGCCTGGAGGTGGTCCCACGGGCCGTGACCTCACTGGTGGACGGGCTGGAGGCGAGCGGCAAGGTGCGCCGGGTGCCCGATCCGACCAACCGCCGGGTGATCCGGATCGAGCTCACGGACGACGGACACAAGGCGCTGAGCGAGCTGCGGGGCGCGCGACGGTCGGCCGCCGTGGAGATCCTGGCGCCGCTGACGGACGAGCAGCGCGAGGTGCTGGGCGGGTTGCTGGACACGCTGGTGGACGTGGCGCCTGAGCGGCGCTGCGGGTAGCGGGCGGCACGAACGCGGGCGGCTGCGGGCGAGTGGGGGTTGTCCGTCGCGCAGTTCCCCGCGCCCCTTTGGATCGGACCACTGGCCCGACTCAAGGGGCGCGGGGAACTGCGCGATCAGCCCCACACGACCCGCAGCCGCCCGCGAACGCGCAAGCCCCGAGCTACTGGGCGACCGGAACCGCCTCTTCCTCTTCCGCCGGTTCCTCCTCGGCGACGGTCTCCCCGCCGAGCACCTTCTTCGCCCGCTCCAGGTCCAGCGCGCCCTCCCAGCGGGACACCGCGAACACCGCGACACAGTTGCCGAGCAGGTTCGTCACGACGCGCATCGAGTCCATGATGCGGTCCACGCCCAGCAGCAGGGCGACGGCGCCGGCCGGGATGGCTCCCAGCGAGGAGGCGGTCGCGGACAGGGCGAGGAAGGCCGAACCGGGGACGCCCGCCATGCCCTTGCTGGTCAGCATCAGCACCAGCACCACGGTGATCTGCTGGCCCAGGCCGAGGTCCACTCCGACGGCCTGCGCGATGAACAGCGTGCCGATGGAGAGGTAGAGCGAGGCGCCGTCGAGGTTGAAGGAGTAGCCGGTGGGCAGCACCAGACCCACGGCGTCGTCACGGGCTCCGGCCTTGCGCAGCTTCTGCATCACGCGCGGCATCACGGACTCGGTGGACGCCGTGCCGAGCGCGAGGAGCATCTCCTCGCGGATGTAGCGCAGGAACTTCCAGAGGCTGAGCCCGGTGACGATCCGCAGGGCGACGGCGAGCAGCGCGATGAAAAGCGCGGCGGCGACGTAGCACAGGACGATCAGCTTGGCGTAGGTCTCGATCACGCCGAGCCCGTACTGGCCGATCAGGACGGCCATCGCACCGAACACCGCGATCGGGGCCAGCCGCATGACGAAGCCGACGATCGCGAAGATGATCTCCTGGGCCTGCTCGACGGCGGGCAGGACCTGCGGCACCTTGGTGTGGCCGAGGTGCAGCAGCGCGGCACCCACCAGGCAGGCCAGGATGAGCACTTGGAGCAGGGAGTTCTCGGCGAAGGCGCCGATGAAACTGGTGGGCAGCGCGTTGACGACGAACTCGGTCGTCGAGGGCAGCGAGCCGCCGCCCGTCTTCGCGTCGACCGCCTTGGTGCTCAGCATGGACGGGTCGACATGCATGCCCGAGCCGGGCTGAAAGACGTTGGCGGCGACCAGACCGATGATCAGCGCCGCCGTGCTCGCGACCTCGAACCAGAGCAGGGCCTTGAGCCCGATCCGGCCGAACGCCTTCAGGTCGCCGGCCTTGGCGATGCCGACGACGACCACGCAGAACACCAGCGGCGAGATGACCGTCTTGATGAGGCGGGTGAAGCCGTCGCCGAGCGGCTGCAGATCCGTGGCCACGTCGGGCCACAGCTTTCCGAAAGCGATGCCGAGCACCAGCGCGCAGGCGACCTGCGCGAAGAGTGAGGTACGCAGTATGCGTGCGACGCGTCGCGGGAGGGACGGTACGGGCGGCGGCACGGGCACTCCTAGAGGGGGACGTCACCACACAGAAGCCGGGGGGACTTCTGCGATACGGAAAGCGGCTTCCGTGACGATCACTCTCAGGGCGTTCTTGATCCCGTCGAAGACTTCCGCGTTACGGCTTTGTAAAACCCGCCCCGCGTGACGCATCGCACACAACTGGCCTCAGCAGCGGTCGCGTTCCTCCGTGAGCACCCCCTGGACGCTGGTCAGGGAGCGGTCGTAGCAGCCCGCCGAGCCGTACAGCCGGTACCGCTCGCTCGTCGTGCCGACGGCGTGCCGCTGGTCTCGTGGCACATCGGTCGTGTACGTGGCATCGCCGGTGACGGTGTCGTCGAGCCGCGACCAGCCCGTCCGCCGGCCGCCGCGCGTTTCGACGACGGCGGCCCGGTCGCCGAGGGTCAGCACCGTGCGCAGCCGGGTGTCGTCGCCGATCGTGGTCGCGCCGTTCATGGTGTACGTCCGGTGCGTGTGCGTCGTACGGGCCGGGCCGCGCCCGCCGACGGTGACCGTCTCGTCGTCGGTCCAGGTGGCGTCGAGACCGTCGGTGTTCTCGCCGTCGGTCCACCGGTGGGCGGAGGTGTTGGCGAGGGTGCGGCCGACGGTGGTGGTCACGCGCCCGTGCGAGGTGTCGACGTATCCGGAGACGGTCAGCCGGTGACCGGCCTTCGTGTCCACCCGCTCCGGCGAACCGGCCGTATACGTGGAGGAGTTCGTGAGGTCGCCCGCCCGGTCCTCGGTGAGCTTTCCGGACACGTGCGCCCGCCCGGCGTCCTGCCACACGAGCACGTTGACCGGCGCGCTCCAGCCGCTCTGCCCCTCGGGCACGCCCACGACCGAGACGTCGACCTTGTGCGGACGGCCGTCATCAAGGAGCCCCGCGAAGGGAGTCAGGTCGTATTCGATCGGCTTGACATCGAAGGCGCGCGGGCCCGGAACCACGTACCAGAGGAAGGGGTTGGACCATCCCCCGGTCCACACGTGCGGGAACGGCGCGGCGATTCCGGCCAGTTGGCCGTCGACCTTGATCTGCACCTCACGGTACGGGCCGCCGTCGGCCTGGCAGGAGTAGGGCGCGGAGTGGGGCACCGCCAGGTACCAGAACTCCTCGCAGCCGCCGCCCGATCCGGTGGCGTAGACCTCGGCGAGGACGCGTTCGCTGTTGCGCGGGGTGGTGAGGGTGCCGCCGTCCGAGAGGGTGAGGACCCGGTCCGGGGTCGCGGCGGCCTGCTTGCCCGCCCTTGCCGGGTAGAAAGTGAGCGTGACCTTGACGTCGATCACGCCGGTGTACGTGTCGTCGACGACGTTCCCGATGAGCATCTCGACGTCCTGGCTGCTGCGGAACGTGTCGCTGTAGCGCGTAACGTCCTTCTCGACGGACCACCCGATGCCGTCGGGCGAGGGCTCGGGGGAGGACGTACGGAGGATCTCGACCCCGCCGACGTGCAGATAGCCGAGCCGGTCGAACTGCCGCCCCTGGACCTTGCCGTCGAGACGCAGCACCACCCTGCTCCAGCGGTCGCCGCACCCTCCGGGCGGGGAGTAAGCGCCCTTGTACGGCGTGAAGTCCCGGAACCGGACCTCGGCCAGCGTGACTCGGCAGGACTTTCCGGAGGGCTTGCCGACCGGCGGGGCCGCGGTCACCGGGTCGTGCCAGTCGGTGCCGAACTCGGCGGGGACGTCGGCGGACTGGGCCGGAGCCGCCCCCAGGAGGGTGCTCGCAAGGAGGGTCGCTCCGGCGAGCATGGACATGATGATCCGTCTCTTCATGGCCGGTGTTCTACGGCGAGTTGGCGCCTCGTGGCAATGAGGCCTCCGTCAGAAGTGCGAGGACTTCAGGTCCGCCCTGTCCCCCATCACCACCACGGGATGCCGGTCCGGGTCGAGCGTGCGCAGCAGATACTCCATCGCCGCCCGGGAGACGCTGACGCAGGCCGACGTACCGCTGCCATGGTCCATGTGCAGCCAGATGCTGCCACCCTTCGCGTCGCCCTCGGGGCGCGTCGGGTCGTCGGGCGGGGTGCCCTTGACGCGGTTGTAGTCGATGGCGATGACGTAGTCGAAGTCGTGCCAGTGCGAGCGGGCCCACCAGCGCGGGGCCTCGAAGGACGCGTCGCGGGTGTAGGGGAGCCGGGCGCCGGGGTCGGCGAGGACGCCGCCCGCGTCGGTGAGGGTGAACACGCCGATCGGGCTGCGCCGGTCGCCCTCGTGATGGTCGGCGGTCCAGCCCTTCTTGCCGTTGTGCGCCGGCCAGCTGCGCATCCGGTCCCAGGCCGAGCCCTGCTTGCCGTACAGCACGACCGTGGAGTCCGCGGAGTCCTTGCCGTCGCCGTACACCGCCACGACCTGGCCGGAGTGGGCGGGGATCCGCCGTTGCAGAGGGTCGCCGACGTCAGGGATGGTCCGGGTGCGGTCGGCGATGTGCGGGCGGGTGCCGCCCGCGGCGCCCTTCTCACCTGCGCCGCCCTGTCGCTCGCTGCCGCAGGCCACCGACATCACCGCCAGCGTTCCCAGGACCGCCACCGCGACCGCCGTACGAGATGCACCGTTCTTTCGCATCGGCCCATTCTGTACGGCGCCACAGAAAAACCTGTTGCCTTCGGCCACGCTGCGAGGCGAACCTGTCACGGTTTGCTGCCGCCGTTCGCGGTTCCCGCCGCCCCCTGACACGAGCCACTGGGACGTCATCCGTCATGCAGATTCAAGACCTTCCCTATCCCGACCCGGGCGTGCCGGACGCCCGCTCGGGTCCCCGATTCCTGTGGTGGCTCGGCCGAAACCAACTGGGTGGTCAGTTCAAGTCGCTGGCCTGGGGCCTGCTGCATTTCGTGTCGGTCTCCGCGCTGCCGTTCTGCGTCGGCGCGGCCGTCCAGGCCGTCGTCGACCGCTCGGGCCGGCAACTCGCCCTTGCGGGAGGGCTGTTGGCGCTGACCGGCGTGGGCATCGCCCTCGGCGACACGTTCCTGCACCGCACCGCGGTGACCAACTGGATCACGGCCGCCGCCCGCGTGCAGCAGCTGCTCGCCCGCAGGGCGGCCCTGCTGGGCTCGGCGCTGACGCGGCGTGTCGCGGCCGGCGAGGTCGTCGCCGTCTCCACCGGCGACGTCGAGAAGATCGGCTGGTTCGTGGAGGCCGTCTCCCGTTTCACCGCGGCGGCCGTCACGGTCGTGCTGGTCTGTGTCGCCCTGGTCGTCTACCAGCCGGCGCTCGGCGTCGTCGTCGCCGCGGGCCTGCCCGTGCTGGCGTTCGCGGTGCTGCCGCTGCTGCCGCGGGCGACCCGGCGGGCCGACTTCCAGCGCGAGAAGGCGGGGCGGGCCACCGAGCTGGCCTCGGACACCGTCGCCGGCCTGCGCGTGCTGCGCGGTATCGGCGGCGAGGAACTGTTCCTCGACCGCTACCGCCGCGCCTCCCAGGAGGTCCGCCACGCCGCCGTGCGCAGTGCCCGCATGTGGTCCCTGATCTCCGCGATCCAGGTGCTGCTGCCGGGTCTGCTGATGGTGGCGGTCGTCTTCTACGGCGTCCACCTGGCACGCCAGGGCCGCATCACCGTCGGCGAACTGGTCACCGTCTACAGCTCGGTGATGATCCTCACCTATCCGCTGCGCCACTTCGAGGAGATCGCCATGGCGTACTCCTTCTCGCGGCCCTCCGCCACGCGGGCGGCGGGCGTGCTGGCGCTGGAGCGGGCCACGGACACCGGCGGTTCGCGCGCGGCCGACCTCCCCTCCGGGGACCTGTACGACCCGGCGACCGGACTGCTCGCGCCCACCGGCCGCCTGACCGCCGTCGTGTGCGGCGACCCGGACGCGGCGGGGCGCCTGGCCGAACGGCTGGGCGGGCACCCGCCCGAGCAAGGCGTGTCCGTCCTGCTCGGCGGCGTCCCCCTGGACGAGCTGCCGCTGGACACGGCCCGCAAGGCCGTCCTCGTCCAGGACAAGGACCCGGTGCTGCTGTCCGGCTCGCTGCACGAACTGCTCGACGTACCCGCTTCGGGTGACGTCGCCGCACAGGACTCGCTGGCGGCCGCCCAGTGCGGGGACGTCCTGGAGGCGCTGGCCCAGGGGTCGTTGGACGCCGCGGACCCGATGGACGCGCGGATCACCGAACGCGGGCGGTCGCTGTCCGGCGGTCAGCGCCAGCGGCTCGCGCTCGCCCGGTCGCTGATCACCGACCCGGAGGTGCTCGTCCTGGACGAGCCGACCTCGGCCGTCGACTCGCACACCGAGGCGCGGATCGCCAAGGGAGTGCGTGCCCTGCGGGAAGGACGGACGACGGTGGTCTTCACCTCCTCCCCGCTGCTCCTGGACCACGCCGACCGCGTCGTGCTGGTGCACGAGGGCGAGGTCGCGGCGGTCGGTGTGCACCGCGAGCTGGTGCACACCGAGCCCCGCTACCGGGCCGTGGTGACCCGGGAGACCGAGGAAGAGGCCGCCCCGAGCGGCGTGCTCGACATGGACGAACTGGAAGAAATCGAGGAGACGGCATGATCGGCGTGGCGCCACCGGCGTACGACCCGGCAGCCCCGACGACGGCGAACACCCTGCCCGTCGGCGCCCCCGCGACCGTACGCGCCTATGTGGCCGAGCTGTTCCGGCGACACCGGCGTGCCTTTCTGATCCTCATCACCGTCAACACGGTGTCCGTGATCGCCTCGATGGCGGGCCCATGGCTGCTGGGCGACCTCGTCCAGCGGGTGTCGGACGGTGCGCGGGAGCTTCATCTGCCGCTCATCGTCTCGCTGTTCGTGCTCGCCCTGGTCGTGCAGGCGGTGTTCGTGCGGGAGGTGCGGTTGCGCGGGGCGATGCTCGGCGAGCGGATGCTGGCCGATCTGCGCGAGGACTTCCTCGTACGGTCGGTCGGGCTGCCGCCGGGTGTCCTGGAGCGGGCGGGCACAGGTGATCTGCTGTCCCGGATCACCACGGACATCGACCGGCTGGCGAACGCGATGCGCGAGGCCGTGCCGCAGCTGTCGATCGGCGTGGTGTGGGTGGTGCTGCTGCTCGGCGGGCTCGTCGTCACTGTGCCGCCGCTGGCGCCCGCCGTCCTGATCGCCGTTCCCCTCCTGGTGGTCGGCTGCCGCTGGTACTTCAAACGGGCGCCGTCCGGCTACCGTTCCGAGGCCGCGGGGTACGCCGCCGTGGCCGCCGCCCTTGCCGAGACCGTCGACGCAGGCCGCACCGTCGAGGCCCACCGCCTCGGCGACCGCCGCATCGAACTGTCGGAGCGCCGGGTCAAGGAGTGGACAGCCTGGGAGAACTACACGCTGTGGCTGCGGTCCGTGCTCTTCCCCGTCATCAACCTCACCCATGTGACCGTGCTCGCTTCGGTGCTGATGATCGGCGGCGTGTTCGTCCTGCGGGGCTGGATCGACGTGGGCCAGCTGACCACGGGCGCGCTGATCGCGCAGATGCTCGTGGATCCGGTGAACCTCATCCTGCGCTGGTACGACGAGCTGCAGGTGGCGCAGGTGTCGCTGGCCCGGCTGGTCGGCGTACGCGACATCGAGCCGGACGCCGGGGGCCGGACCCCGGCGCCCGACGGACGTGACGTGCACGCGGACCGGGTGCACTTCGGCTACCGCGAGGGTGTGGACGTGCTGCGCGAGGTGTCCCTGCGGGTCGCGCCGGGTACCCGGCTGGCCTTGGTGGGCCCTTCCGGCGCGGGCAAGTCCACGCTGGGCAGGCTGCTCGCCGGCATCTACGCGCCCCGGGAGGGTCGCATCACCCTCGGCGGCGCCGAGCTGTCCCGGATGCCCGCCGAACAGGTCCGCTCCCACGTGGCCCTCGTCAACCAGGAGCATCACGTCTTCGTGGGCTCCCTGCGCGACAACCTCCTGCTGGCCCGTACGGACGCGGTGGACACCGAACTGTGGGCGGCGCTGGGCGCAGTCGACGCCGACGGCTGGGCCCGTGCGCTGGACGACGGTCTGGACACGGAGGTCGGCTCGGGCGGGCTGACCCTCACCCCGGCCCAGGCCCAGCAGATCGCGCTGGCCCGCCTGGTGCTGGCGGACCCGCACACGCTGGTCCTGGACGAGGCGACCTCGCTGCTCGACCCACGTGCGGCACGCCACCTCGAACGGTCCCTCGCCCGCGTCCTCGACGGCCGCACGGTCGTCGCCATCGCCCACCGGCTGCACACCGCCCACGACGCGGACGTCATCGCCGTCGTGGAGAGCGGCCGCATCAGCGAGCTGGGCAGCCACGACGACCTGGTCGCGGCACAGGGCGCGTACGCGGCGCTGTGGCGGTCGTGGCACGGGTGAGTGTCCCGAACCGGTCGGGGGCTGCCGTACCGCGGCGGCTCCCGGCCGGCATCAGTAGCCACCACTGCCGCTGCTGCCGTTTCCGTTGCCGTTCGACGCCGGGACGGCCTTCTTGATCGCCGTGCCCTTGGTGTTCATGACGTACCAGATCTTGTCGATGCCCTGCCCCTTGAGGTCGCCGGCCGCGCGGTCCTTGGCGTAGTAGTACAGGGGGTGTCCGGCATACGTCGCCTGTGCCTTGCCCGCTCCCTTCGTGGTGCCGATGAGGCCGGCGTCGACGCCGGAGCCCGCGTGCGGCTTGCCTTCCATGTGCGGCCACAGCTTGACGCACGCGGCGTCACAGTTCATCGAGTTGGTGTTCTTGCCGTCCTCGGTGAACAGGTACAGCGTGCGCCCCTTGCCGTCGACGAGGATGTCGCCAAGCGGCGAGTGGCCGGCCTTGATGGTGGAGGTGTCCATGACTGCCGCTGCCGGGCTGCCCTTCTGGGCGCCACTGGCCCCGCTCCCGCTCCCGCTCGCGCCGGCACAGCCGGCCAGTGCCAGTGCCGCGATGGCGACCCCTGCCACGGTGATGCCGCTGCGCCCGATGATCTCTCGCCTCATGATGTCTCCGTCCTTTCTGACGGAGGTTGTACGGACGAGCGGCGCCGACGGATTGGGGCGGTTTGCGTTCAATTCTTTCGGCACTCGTTCAATCCCTTCGGCACTCCCATACGTACACAAGGGTGTGGAACTGTTCCCTCGCGCGGACCGGGTCGACGACGCCTCGCTCGTCGCCGGCTTCGCGCTGGGCGACGAACAGGCGGCGGCCGCCTTCGTCCGCCGCTTCCAGGACGCGGTCCACGGTCTGGCGCTCTCCGTGACCCGCGATCCGATGCTGGCCGAGGACGTGAGCCAGGAGGTGTTCGTCCGGGCCTGGCGGGCGGCGGGGAACTACGACCCCCGCCGGGCCTCGGCGCTCACCTGGCTGCTGACCATCACCCGAAACGCCGCGATCGACGCCGTACGGGCCCGGCGCGCCACGCCTGTCCTCGCGGAGACCCTGGAGCGGCTGCTGGATGTGACCCTGCGGGCCGACAACGACTCCGACGGCACTGCGCGACAGGCCCTCGCCGCCCTGGAGAGCGAGCGCGCCCTCGCCCGGCTGCGGGTCCTGCCCGTCGAGCAGGCCCGCGCCGTCGCCCTCGCCGTGCTCGGCGGCTGCACCGCCGCCGAGGTGGGCCGGCACGAGAACATCCCCCTGGGCACAGCCAAGACCCGCATCCGCACCGGCCTGCGCAGACTGCGCGACGCGCTGAAGGAGGGAAGCCGCGATGGAACGCCACCCTGACGCCCGGGAACACCACCCTGACGAGGACGAACTGACCGCCCTGGCTCTCGGCACCCTCCCCGGCGAGCCCGCGGAGCTGCTGCGCCATCTCACCGTCTGCGCCTCCTGCCGCTCGGCATACGACGACCTGTCGGCGGCCGTCGACGCGGTACTGCCGGCGGCCCCCGTGGTCGCGGCTCCGCCCGGCTTCGACGCCCGGGTCCTCAGCCGCCTGGAACTGCGCCGCCCCTCCCCCGCGAGCCGGTTCCACCGGACCCCGCTGCTGGTCGCCGCGGCCGCCGCGGCCGGACTCTGCCTGGGCGCCGTCGGCACCACTGTCCTGCACCACGAGTCGGCGCCGGTCCAGGTGGCCGCGAGCGATCACGGAGCCCTTCTGGTCACGGGTTCGGGGGCCAAGGTCGGCACCGTGGAACCGAGCCGTGCCGGCGACGAGCACGTCGTGGTCATGCAGATCACGGACGGCCGGTCCGGCACCCACTACACCTGCCGGCTCCGCCTCAAGGACGGCTCCACCCGCAGCGCCGGCCAATGGTGGATGCCGCCGTCCGGCCGGGCCACCTGGATCGCCTACGGATCCGCGGGCACCATCGACCGCGTCGAACTGGTGACGGACGACGGGCACGTATGGTCGTCGGCCGCTCTGCGGAGCTGACGTCGGGTCCCGGAGCAGGGCAACCGGGCATGATCGACGGGAGACGACCGACCGCACCCGACCGACGGGCCGGTCCCCGGCACCGGATACCTCCTCGTGCCGTGCCGTTGCGCAGTCACGAAAAGGGGTGGAAGGCTGGATAACGGCACCGGCTCGGGGAAGCTCCCTGGGACCGTCGGTTCTGCCGGGTGCAGCCTGTGCCCCGCGTGACGGCGGTCCGACGCCCCGCGCGGTGAGACGGGCCGTCCCCATCACCTGGAGGTACCCGTGAACAGCGCCGACGGATGGGGAGACGACGTCTACCAGCCCGACGGATCCGAGATCCAGGAGGACTCCGGGCTGCTCGACTCGGAGGACTCCCTGGTCAACGATGGTGTCGACGACCCCCTCGACCGGGGCTGGTCCCCTCCGGACAGACCATGGGCGGTGGAGCGTGCCGATGTGACGGCGGCGGAACGACGGCACGGGGAGACGTTGGAACAGCGGCTCGCCGAGGAAGTGCCGGATCTCATGGCGCCCGACGACGACGGCATCGGCGACTGCGACGGCACCGACGGCGAACTCCTGGACAACGAGGTCGGCACCGCCCGCTCCGGACGTCTCGTGGCACCCGACGAGGGCGCGCACGAGGACGACGAGAGCGCCATGGTCGCCACGGATGTGGGCATCGACGGCGCGGCGGCGTCCGCCGAGGAGGCCGCGATGCACATCGTCGACGAGGACGCCCTGTCCGGCTGAGCAGTCGCCACCAGTCAAGGAGCACCCATGGAGCAGGACAAGCACCCCGACTACCACCCGGTGGTCTTCCGCGACCGCGCGGCAGGCTACGCCTTCCTGACCCGGTCCACCGCGACCAGCAACCGGACCATCGAGTGGGACGACGGCGAGACCTACCCGGTGGTGGACGTGGAGATCTCCTCCGAGAGCCACCCGTTCTACACCGGCAAGGCGCGGACGGTGGACACGGAGGGCCGCATCGCCCAGTTCGAGCGACGCTACGGGGGCGGGGGCGAGGCCGGAGGCGAGCAGGGTTCCACCGGCTGACCCCTGCGGCCTCACCCGGCCGAGAGGGAATTCGTGGCGTCCGGCGGTCACCTCCGGGCTTCGGGATCCGTCACTGAGACGGAAGCAGTTCGGAGATCTCGAAGACCCCGGTCCCCGCTTCCAGAGGCCCGCCCGTCAGATGAAGTTCAGCGCCGCCGCGCAGCCCACTCCGCCGAGCAGCATGAACACCGGCATCAGCACCTTGAGCTCGACCCAGCTGCCCGCCCGGAACCGCATGAACTTCGGCGGACCGATCGGGTACCAGCGCTTGCGGCCCACCGGGATCGGCCACAGGATCGGGCACCCCGAGACCGTCAGCGCGTCCCCGATGTCGTGCACTATCGCGCCCAGCACGATCGGCAGGCCCAGCCACAGGTAGGCCTGGCCGGGCTGTGTGAACAGCCAGTCCGAGCCGTTGCCCGGCTTGTCCAGGACGCTGGCGAGGATCCACGCGCTGGTCGCGGCCAGCAGCCAGACCAGGACGTCGCTGCTGGATCCCCGGGCCGCCCGCCACAACAGGCCCTCGATGGCCAGCACCATGTGGACGAAGAGGATGGCGAGGACCGCCCAGCGGCCACCGGTGATGGCGGCGACCGACGTACCCGCGCCGAGCAGGACAGCCCACAGCCAGGTGTGGGTGAGCGTGCGGTGACCCCCGGCGCGGCGCGGGTCGCCCTGCTTCCTCGTCGCCTTGTAGACGGCGTAGGAGAGCTTGTCGACGATCTCGCACAGCCCGCGTGAGAGGGGACCGAAGGCCCTCGAGATGGTGGCCGCCTTGTGGTCCAGGTCCGGTGCGAGCGCGGCTCCGGCGCAGATCAGGGCGCCGACCAGGAGTACGGGCCAGGGCATGGCGTGCCCTGCCGCCGCGGCCGCCGCACCGACGCCGAGCCAGGCGGCGGCGCCCGACAGTGAGTGTGCTGGTCCCATCATGGCCGTTGCCCGCCCCATTCCTCTTGTGCCGCTGTCCAGTTGACCGGGTGCGCTGACACTCCGTCGGCGTCACAGCGTACTGGTCGTGATCTTCGAGGCGACAACCGATTCCCCTATGAGGGAGGACGCCAGGCAAGATGGGTGCGTGACCCTCATCGATCAGCTGCCACCGACCGCCGACCCCGACGCCCTCTACGAAGCCTTCGAGTCGTGGGCCCAGGAGCGCGGGCTCACGCTCTACTCCCACCAGGAGGAAGCGCTGATCGAGGCGGTCTCCGGGGCGAACGTGATCGTGTCGACGCCCACCGGCTCCGGTAAGAGCATGATCGCGGCGGGCGCCCACTTCGCCGCCCTCGCCCGGGACGAGGTCACCTTCTACACGGCGCCGATCAAGGCGCTGGTGTCGGAGAAGTTCTTCGAGCTGTGCAAGATCTTCGGCACCGAGAACGTCGGCATGCTGACCGGCGACGCGTCCGTGAACTCGGATGCGCCCGTCATCTGCTGCACCGCCGAAGTGCTCGCCTCGATCGCACTGCGCGACGGGAAGAACGCTGACGTCGGCCAGGTCGTCATGGACGAGTTCCACTTCTACGCGGAGGGGGACCGTGGCTGGGCCTGGCAGATCCCGATCCTGGAACTCCCCCAGGCGCAGTTCGTCCTGATGTCCGCCACACTCGGCGACGTCGCGATGTTCGAGAAGGACCTCACCCGGCGCACCGGCCGCCCCACGTCGGTGGTCCGCTCGGCGACCCGCCCGGTCCCCCTCTCCTACGAATACCGGCTCACCCCGCTCACGGAGACGCTGACCGAGCTGCTGGAGACCAGGCAGGCCCCGGTCTACATCGTGCACTTCACGCAGGCGCAGGCCGTGGAGCGGGCGCAGGCGCTGATGAGCATCAACATGTGCACGCGCGAGGAGAAGGACCAGATCGCGGAGCTGATCGGCAACTTCCGCTTCACCACCAAGTTCGGCCGCAACCTCTCGCGTTACGTGCGGCACGGCATCGGCGTGCATCACGCCGGCATGCTGCCCAAGTACCGGCGGCTGGTGGAGAAGCTCGCCCAGGCCGGCCTGCTGAAGGTGATCTGCGGCACGGACACGCTGGGCGTCGGCGTCAACGTGCCCATCCGCACAGTGCTGTTCACAGCCCTGACCAAGTACGACGGGAGCCGCGTCCGCACGCTGCGGGCCCGTGAGTTCCATCAGATCGCCGGTCGAGCAGGGCGGGCCGGGTTCGACACGGCGGGCTTCGTCATCGCCCAGGCTCCCGAGCACGTCGTCGAGAACGAGAAGGCGCTGGCCAAGGCGGGCGACGACCCGAAGAAGCGCCGCAAGGTCGTCCGCAAGAAGGCACCGGAGGGCTTCGTCGGCTGGACGGAGACCACCTTCGACAAGCTCATCACCTCCGATCCGGAACCGCTGACCTCCCGCTTCCGGGTGACGCACACGATGCTGCTGTCGGTGATCGCCCGCCCGGGCAACGCCTTCGAGGCGATGCGGCACCTCCTGGAGGACAACCACGAGCCACGCAAGCAGCAGCTGAGGCACATCCGGCGCGCGATCGCCATCTATCGCTCGCTGCTGGACGGCGGCATCGTGGAGAAACTCGACGAGCCGGACGCCTCGGGCCGGATCGTCCGTCTCACCGTGGACCTGCAGCAGGACTTCGCCCTCAACCAGCCGCTGTCCACTTTCGCGCTCGCCGCGTTCGAACTGCTCGAACCGGAGTCGCCGTCGTATGCGCTGGACATGGTGTCCGTCGTCGAGTCGACGCTGGACGACCCGCGGCAGATCCTCGTCGCCCAGCTGAACAAGGCCAAGGGCGAGGCCGTCGCCGCGATGAAGGCTGACGGCGTCGAGTACGAGGAGCGCATGGAGCGCCTCCAGGACATCACCTACCCCAAGCCGCTGGAGGAGCTGCTCTTCCACGCCTACGACACGTACCGCAAGAGCCATCCCTGGGTGGGCGACCATCCGCTGTCGCCGAAGTCCGTCATCCGCGACATGTACGAACGGGCGATGTCCTTCACGGAGTTGGTGTCGTTCTACGAGCTGGCCCGCACCGAGGGCATCGTGCTGCGCTACCTCGCGAGCGCCTACAAGACCCTCGACCACAACATCCCGGACGACCTCAAGTCCGAGGACCTGCAGGACCTGATCGAGTGGCTCGGCGAGATGGTCCGCCAGGTCGACTCCAGCCTGCTGGACGAGTGGGAGCAGCTCGCCAACCCGGAGGAGATGACGGCCGAGGAGGCCCAGGAGAAGGCCGACGAGGTCAAGCCGGTCACCTCCAACGCGCGCGCCTTCCGGGTCCTGGTCCGCAACGCGATGTTCCGCCGCGTCGAGCTCGCCGCCCTGGACCACGTCGAGGAGCTGGGCGAGTTGGACGCCGAGTCCGGCTGGGACGCCGACGCGTGGGGCGAGGCGATGGACAAGTACTGGGACGAGTACGACGACCTGGGCACCGGCCCCGACGCCCGCGGCCCCAAGCTGCTGCTCATCGAGGAGGAGCCGGAGCACGGCCTGTGGCGCGCTCGCCAGATCTTCGCCGACCCGAACGGCGATCATGACTGGGGCATCAGCGCGGAGATCGACCTCGCGGCCTCCGACACAGAGGGCCGTGCGATCGTCCGTGTCACCGATGTCGGCCAGCTGTGAGCCAAGGAGAATCCCCCGCATGACGAACCCGGCCGAGAGACTCGTCGACCTGCTCGACCTGGAGCAGATCGAGGTCAACATCTTCCGTGGCCGCAGCCCGCACGAGTCCCTGCAGCGGGTCTTCGGCGGCCAGGTGGCCGGCCAGGCGCTGGTCGCCGCCGGCCGCACCACGGACGGCGACCGTCCGGTGCACTCACTGCACGCGTACTTCCTGCGCCCGGGCCGGCCGGGCGTGCCCATCGTGTACCAGGTGGAGCGGGTGCGGGACGGCAGGTCCTTCACGACCCGCCGGGTCACAGCCGTGCAGCAGGGACGCACGATCTTCAATCTCACCGCTTCCTTTCACCAGCCTGAGGAAGGACCCTTCCAGCACCAGCTGCCGCCGGCCCGCAAGGTCCCGGACCCCGAGTCGCTGCCGACGGTGATGGAGGAGGTCCGCGAGCATCTGGGCGAGCTGCCCGAGCAGTTGGAGCGGATGGCCCGGCGTCAGCCCTTCGACATCCGGTATGTGGACCGGCTGCGCTGGACTCCCGAGGAGATCAAGGACGCCGAGCCGCGCAGCGCTGTGTGGATGCGTGCGGTCGGGCCGCTCGGCGACGCCCCGCTCGTGCACACCTGCGCTCTGACCTACGCCAGTGACATGACCCTCCTGGACGCCGTCCGCATCCCGATCGAACCCCTGTGGGGCCCGCGGAGTTTCGACATGGCGTCGCTGGACCACGCCATGTGGTTCCACCGGCCGTTTCGCGCGGACGAGTGGTTCCTCTACGACCAGGAGTCTCCGATCGCGACGGGCGGCCGGGGGCTTGCCCGCGGCCGGATCTACGACGGGCAGGGACGGCTGATCGTGTCCGTGGTCCAGGAGGGGCTCTTCCGGGCGCTGTAGTTCACGCGCTTCTGCGCAGCAGTCTGCTCAACAACCCGCGTGAGCACCCCGGTTCCTCGGACTCGGTTGGGCTCTGCTCCGCGGCCGTCGGGAGTGTGGGGTGTGTCGGTTCCCGTGCTTCCGTCGGCGCCGGCCCGGGAGCCGGCCGCCCGTGCCCGGGAGTCGGGCGGGGCGCGGGCTGGAGTGCGCGCGCCTCGTCCACCGCCTGCGCGAGATCGGCTCGCAGCCAGCCGATCTCACCGGGGTCCTGCGCCATGGAGAGGCTCTCGGCCAAGTGCGCGGCGGGCGAACCGGGTGCGCCGTGCGCCGGCGGACTGGGCCGGAACCGGTTCAGGTGGGCGCGCTCGTAGGGGTCCTGGACGATCTCCGCGATCTGAACGGCGTCGAGCTGAGACGCCACGGCCGCCGCACACGCCCACGGATGGTCGCCCGCTCGTCGCCGCAGGAAACCGAGGTGCCGGCCCCGCCAGGTCCGCGGTCGCAGATCCAGCCCCTCGGCCAGCTGCTGCCGCAGTCCGGCGGACGTACGGCCCCTCAGCAGCGGCGCGTTGTTCTCGTCGGCCGCGAACTGCCGTAGTTCTTCAGCCAGATAGAGCCAGACGACGGCACGGTAGCGGTTGAGGTAGAACCTCACCGGCACGACCACACCGAGCCTGGCCAGGCGGGTGAACCTGCCGAGCGGTACGGCCATCAGTTCAGCGCCGTCCTTCGTGCCAACGGCCTCGACACGTTGCTTCAGTGTCCCGGGAAAGCCGTCCTCGGCGTGCAGGCGGTCGATCTCGGTGCGGGTGACCCGTAGGCCCCCGCCTCCTTCGTCCGGCACGGTGCGGATGTGTCCGAGATTGACGCCGAGGTCGAACTCCCCTCGCTTCAGGCCCAGTTCGCGGGCCGCACGGCTCGGCGTGCAGGATGCGCTGTTCGGTTGCGTGACAGTGTTGCCGGACATGTTCGGTCTCCCCCGTGGAGTACGTGGCCCGCGCCGTGCGCGCGGCCTCGGGAAAAACCGTAGCCGCTTTGGCGGATCGCGTGGCGAGCCTGTGGATAACTCCGATCGAGACGACGAACCTGCAGGTCAGATGTCCGTGGTCGTGGTTCGCTCGGGCTGTCGCGTCTCCACGCCGAGGTGTTCGCCGACCCGGTTGACGAGCAGGGTCATCTCGTAGCCGATCTGGCCGATGTCGGCCTCCGCCCCGCTGAGCACGCACAGACAGCTGCTGGCGCCGGCGGCGGTGACGAACAGCACCGCGTCGTCGAACTCGACCATCGTCTGGCGTACTCTGCCCGCGCCGAAGTGGCGTCCCGACCCCTTGGCCAGGCTGTGCAGTCCGGACGAGACGGCGGCGAGGTGCTCGGCGTCCTCGCGCCGCAGGCCCGTGCTCGCTCCCGTCACCAGCCCGTCGTTGGACAGGACCAATGCGTGCCGCACATGTTCGACGCGCTCGGTCAGGTCGTCCAACAGCCAGTCAAGTCCCTGGTTCTGCGCCATGATCCGGTCTCCCCGTGTGACGACTCCCCCTGGCCGGAGGATCTCCACGCCAGCCTTCACCACGACCGGCCCACGGGCAAGGAGGATAGGAACATGGCGCAGAAGATGACCGACGACGAATGGCGGGCGTTCGTCTCGCACGGCACCCGCACCGCGAAGCTGTCGACCGTGAGGGCCGACGGAAGCCCGCACGTGACACCGATCTGGTTCGTGCTCGACGGCGACGAACTGGTGTTCAACACCGCCAAGACCAGCGTGAAAGGAAGGAATCTGGCTCGTGACGGCCGGGCCGCCCTGTGTATCGACGACGACCGGCCGCCCTTCGACTTCGTCGTCCTGCAGGGCCGTGCCCGGATCTCGGAGGACCTCGGGGAGCTGACGCACTGGGCTGCCCGCATCGGGGCCCGGTACATGGGTGAGGAGCGTGCCGAGGAGTTCGGGCGGCGCAACGGCGTGCCGGGGGAACTCCTCGTCCGCATCGCGATCGACAAGGTCCTGGCCGAGAAGGCCGTCGCGAGCTGAGCGCGGCTGACCTCCGGCCCCGGTCAGCCGACCGAGTCGAGAAGCCGGGCGGTGTGCATCCGCCCGGCGTACTCGACGAGCCGGATCAGCACCTCTTTCCCCGAGTCCCGGTCACGGGCGTCGCAGAGCACCACCGGCGTTCCCCGGTCGAGGTCGAGGGCGCGCGAGACGTCCTGGGCCCCGTAGGTGCGGGAGCCCGTGAAGCAGTTGACGGCCACCACGAACGGGATGTGCCGGTGCTCGAAGTAGTCCACCGCGGGGAAGCAGTCCTCCAGCCGTCGGGTGTCCGCGAGAACCACGGCACCGAGAGCCCCCTGCGACAGTTCGTCCCACAGGAACCAGAAACGGTCCTGGCCCGGTGTGCCGAAGAGGTAGAGCGAGAGACCGGACCGGATGGTGATACGTCCGAAGTCCATGGCGACGGTCGTCGTGACCTTCTGGTCCACGCCGTCCGTGTCGTCCACCAACTGGCCGGCTTCGCTGAGCAGTTCCTCGGTGCGCAGCGGCCTGATCTCACTGACCGCGCCCACCAGAGTCGTCTTGCCCACGCCGAATCCGCCGGCGACCAGGATCTTCAACGCCAGCGCGGTCGTATCGCCGCCCTGTGCATCGGAGTGCTCGGAGACCATCGATCACTTCTCTCGGGAGTGCCGGCAACGGTCGACGTCGACATGCATCATCACAACTGCGTCCCCTCTCCGAGGGATTGCACAACTCTCATCTACAGCGCCCGCAATCCTTCGATCACCTCGCGCAGAATCCGTTCGTCGGGAAGCTGGGCGGGCGGCACCGGAAGGCTGACCGTGACGCAGCCGAGTTCGAGCAGGTCGCCGAGAAGGACCCGGACCACTCCCACGGGCAGGTCGCATCCCGCGGCGAGCTCCGCGACCGACTGGGTCTCCGTGCGGCACAGTTCGATCAGGTCCTGGTGTTCCGGCCCGAGCCCCGTGTCGTCCTCGGCGCCGGGCGCGCCCGCGTCCAGGGTGACCAGGGCGATCAGGTCGAAGCGGACCCCGGTGGGGCCAGGCCTGGTGCGGCCGCCCGTCATGGCGTACGGGCGCACCAGGGGCCCCGCCTCGCTGTCGTACCACTGGCTGCCCGGCTCGATCGGGGTGCCGGTCCTGTCCACGTTCATCTGCGCGCGTCACTCTCTCGCCTCATCGGGCGGCGGGCGGCCGCGCGGCAACGCGCGTCGGGGTGTAGAGGTGCTCTCCGACGCGTTTGACCAGTCGTGCCATCTCGTACGCCACCAGGCCGATGTCGGCGGTCACGGCGGTGAGCACGGCGAGGCAGGAGCCGTCGCCCGCGGCGGCCACGAACAGGAAGCCGTCGTCCATCTCCACCATGGTCTGACGCACCCCGCCGGCGCCGAAGTGCCGGCCGGCACCCTTGGCCAGGCTCTGGAACCCGGACGCCACGGCGGCGAGGTGTTCCGCGTCCTCACGACGCAGATCGGATGACGCGCCCACGGCGAGTCCGTCGTTGGACAGCACCACGGCGTGCCGCACCTCGCTCACTCGCTGGACCAAGTCGTCCAACAGCCAGTCGAGTTCGCCGGATCTCGGGTCGGCCCTCATGCTCGGGTCCTGGATCATGCGTGGTCTCCTTCGCTGCTGTCGCTGCGCGGTGTGGGATCCAGTCCGGCACCGCGGCCGGGTTGCCTGCCGCCGCCGCGCGTCCAGCCGTCGCGGTAGGCCGCCATGCGCTCGCGCACGACCTCGGGGCTGCGCGGTTCCTCGCGGGGAGAGGCCGGTGTCCGGGCCGGCTCCTCGGTCCGCTGTTCGCGCAGTTGGGGGGCGAGACTCGCCTGGCGCACACGACGGGGCAGGTCGTCGGACTCTTCGGCGTCCTCCGGGGGACGGTGCAGGCGCAAGGTGGTCACTCCGGGGGGTGGGATGTCGGGCTCCGCCGCGGCCCTTGTGTGTGCCACCAGCGCGGGTCGCTCTGCCGTCGCCGGGACGGACTCCTGGTGCGGTGCGGCCTCGGGCAGGCGCGCGTACCGGCGTTCCGCCGGCTGCGGGGCGTTCGCGGTCTTGCCGGGGGAACGTTCCGCCGTCCCGCCGTGCAGCAGCGTCGTGGGCAGCAGTACGACTGCGGTGGTGCCGCCGTAGGGCGAGGTGCGCAGGTGCACCTTGATCCCGTGGCGGGCCGCGAGCCTGCTGACCACGAACAGGCCGAGACGGTCGCTGTCGAACAGGTCGAGTGCCTCGGACTGTTCGATGCGGCGGTTGGCCTCGGCGAGATTGTCCGTGCCCATGCCCAGGCCGCGGTCCTCGACCTCGACGACGTAGCCGTTGCCGACGGGTTCGCCGATGACGCGCACGCGCGTGTGGGGTGGCGAGAACTGGGCCGCGTTCTCGACGATCTCGGCCAGGAGGTGCGTGAGGTCGGCGACGGCCGAGCCGACGACCGATGCTTCGGGGAGCTGTCGTACTTCCACGCGCGCGTAGTCCTCGACCTCGGACACGGCCGCGCGGACCACATTCGTCAGCGAGACCGGCATGCGCCAGGCCCGGCCGGGTGCCGCACCGGAGAGGATGATCAGGCTCTCGGCGTGGCGCCTCATGCGGGTGGTGAGGTGGTCGAGCCGGAAGAGGTCGCTGAGTTCGCTGGGGTCGTCGGAACGGCGTTCCATGTTGTCCAGGAGGCTCAGCTGGCGGTGGACGAGGACCTGGCTGCGGCGGGCGAGGTTGACGAAGACACCGGAGATGCCGCCGGCGAGTTCGGCGCGTTCGACGGCGGCCCGCAGGGCGGCGCGGTGCACGGTGCCCAGGGCCTCGGCGACCTGTCCGGCCTCGTCCTCGGCGGGCGGTCCGGGCGGGGCCTCGGCCTGGATGTCGATCTCCTCGCCCGCGCGCAGCTTCCGCATGGCCTCGGGGAGGTCGCGCCGGGCGATCTCCAGAGCGCTGTTGCGCAGGTTCACGAGCTCGACGACGAGGCCTCGTCCGATACGGACGGAGATGACGAGCGACGCGGCCACCGCGGCGAGGCCGAGGAGCACCGCGGCGCCGGCCGGGGTGAGCGCGCCGCGGGTGAACGGGGCGGCGCTGTCGGCGACACCGCGCCCCGCGTTCTCCTCGATCGTCCGCATACGGTCCTGCACGCGCGCGTGTGCTGTGGCCCAGGTGGCCTCGGGTGCGGCGGTGAGCGGGCCCGGGGTGCCGTCGACGACCGCGTCCTCCGCCGTGCCCAGGGTGGCGTACGCGCTGCTCCCGGCGAGGTTCTGCCAGGCGCTCCGCTGCGGGCCGCCCAGATCGGCGACGGCGGCCTCGGTGAGGGCTCGGCGGGTGGCGACGGCGCCGGTGAACAGCCGCAGCCGCTCACCGCTGAGGCCACCGGACGGGCGGGTACCGGCCAGCATCGCGCCCTCCTGGGCCAATGCCTCTCCCGCGCGGGAGAACTCGAGCAGCACACGCGCGTCGGAGCCGAGGTCGGAGTCCTGGATGCCGGTGAGTGCGCCGCCCACCCCGAAGGCGCCGCTGATGGTCTTCGTGTACTGCCGGTATGTCACGTCCCAGTCCGCGCGGCGGTCGATCACCGCTGCGCGCAGGGACCGCAGCCGTTCGCCGCCTGCGACGAACGTCTCAAGCCGCTCGGACACCCCGGTGGGCAGCTCCTCGCTGTTCGCGACGGTGTGGTCGCCGCCGAGCCGCAGCTTCGCGATGGCCTTGTCGGTGCGGTCCGCGAGCTTCTTGTAGTCGCTGCCCTGTCCGGAGGACGGGTCGGTCGCGTAGCGCACCGCGGCCGCGCGCTCGGTCTGCAGTGCGGCGACCGCGGTGGCGACGGGGGTGCGGATCCTGGAGTCGACGCGCTGCAACTGCCGTAGCCGGGAGACGTCCTGTGCCGTGCTGACGGTGGCGTACGCCCACAGGGCCAGCAGTGAGACGACCGGAACCATCAGCAGGCAGACGATCTTCGCTCGCACGGTGCGCGGCCGTATTCGCCAGCCGCCCCCGCGCAACCGGCTGTCGTCCGGTGCCGGGCCCGCGGGTTCGTCCAAAACCTCGTCGGCGGGCGGCCCGGCATGGGCGCGACGCCCGCGCGCGGGAGACTGGGGCGGCGCCTCGGCGCCTGGGCTGAGGGTCCTACGCGGTGTACGCATGGCCTCCTCGCTCGGGAGTGGGTCGGGGGTGGGCCGAGGGATCCGGCAGCGCGGGCCGTCGCTAGTGGGCGGCGCTTTCGACCGGCCGCTGGGCCGAGGCGGATGCCTCGCGCTCCCCGGTCGTCGGCGACAGCGCTACGAAGGCCGAGGTCAGGAACAGGTAGGAGCCGAGGCCGACGGCGAGGGGGAAGATGAACTGCATCGCCGTGGCCCCGGGCAGGGCCTGGCCGGAGGGAGTGACACGGACGCTCACGGCGAACATCGCGGTGTAGTGCATGCTGGTCACCGCGGCCCCCATGATCAGCGAGGCGGCGGTGACGGCCACGGGCGACTTGATGTTGAGGCCCGCCCACAGGGCCGTCGTCGCCGCGACGACGGCGATCACGACGGAGAGTGCGACGAGTGCCGGGTCGTAGTCGACATGGCCGTGCAGCCGCACCGCCGCCATGCCCAGATAGTGCATGCTCGCGACGCCGAGCCCGGTGGTGAGGCCGCCGAGGAAGAGCGCGCGGGTGCGGTCCCGGCTGTAGCCGACGGCGAAGACGCCCGCACAGACGACGAGCATGGCGACGAGCAGGCTCACGATGGTCAGCGGCACGTCGTAACGGATGTCGGTGCCGCTGACGCTGAAACCGAGCATGGCCACGAAGTGCATGGTCCAGATGCCGGTGCCGATCGCCGAGGCGGCGGTGACGAGCCAATTGCGGCGTGAGCGCCCGGTGGCGCCCAGCGCGCGGACGGTACAGCGCAGTCCCAGTGCGGCGCCGATGCAAGCCATCGCATACGACAGCACGGGGGTCAGCCAGCCGAAGGTGGCATGGTCCAGGTGTCCCATGGCCCAGGGACGCTAGTCCGGGCAGGGGCGCACCAAGGGCGCGCATTTCGAAAGCTGTTGGAATATGACGCAGAGGTGTGGCTGAACGATCGCGTCACGCTCGAACATGCGCGCCGGGGCGTCATCCGTGTCGGTGAGGGATCATGCGGAACATGAGCGACGACCACACACACGTCCAGGATTTCTTCGGTGCCCGCGCCGCCGGCTGGGACAGCCGGTTCCCGGACGGCCCCGCCTACGCCGCCGCGGTCGCCGACATGGGGCTGCGTGAGGGCGACCGGGTGCTCGACGCCGGCTGCGGCACCGGGCGGGCCCTGACGCCGCTACGTGCCGCCGTGGGGCGGTCGGGAGTGGCCGTCGGGGTCGATCTGACCCCGGCCATGCTTCAGGCCGCCGTAGGGGCCGGGAGGGACCGTGACGGGTACCTGCTCCTCGCCGATGCCGCAGCGCTGCCGCTGCGGCCGCAGTCACTGGACGCCGTGTTCGCCGCAGGACTCATCGCACACCTGCCGCAACCGACCGAGAATCTGCGGGAGTTGGCCCGCGTGGTCCGCCCCGGAGGCGCACTGGCGCTGTTCCACCCCATCGGCAGGGCGGCGCTGGCGGCACGCCAGGGACGCCGCATCACCCCGGACGACCTGCGGGCCGAGGCCAACCTCGGCCCTCTGCTGGCAGGTTCGGGGTGGCGCATGACCTCGTACGTCGACGAGGACTCCCGTTTCCTGGCGTTGGCGGTACGGGAGGGCTGAGACTCAGCGCGGGCCCGCCACCGCCGCCACGAAGGCGTCGGGGTTGTCGAACATGACGTTGTGGCCCGCGCCGGCCACCGTGACCACACGCACACCGGAGGCCTCCAGGGCTTCCCTGCCCGCGAGTTCACCGCTCTGTTCGCCATGCAGGTACACGCGGTCGATCGGCAGCTCCTCCAGGACGCTGCGCATGACGGGCTCCGAGCCACGCCTCAGGCCGACGGCTGTGCGGTGCAGGGCACGCGCGTCCGCCAGCCGCATGGTCGCCGCCCACGAGGGGCCGGCCTTCTCCAGCACGCGCGCGTAGCCGCCGTCGACGAAAGCGTCCTCCTCGTAGGAGGCGATGCCGCTGCTGCCCGCGGCGGGCGGCGGGAAGGCATCGAGGTTGGCCTCGGTGAGGACCAGCCTGGAGACCAGGTCCGGCCGCCGGTGGGCGAGCACGATGGCGACGGCGCCGCCCATGCTGTGCGCCACTAGTAGACTGTCGCGACTTAATTTCGCTATGTGGTTGGGTAGAGGTGGCGCAGTTTCACGCGTGCGTCGTCGGTGGTGAAGTGCCAGTCGACTTGGCGCTGGTTGCTGTTGGTGTGCTGCTGCCAGGCGGCGAGTTCGGTGTTGAGCACGGTGAGGTCGTCGATGCGGCGGTCCAGGCACTGGCGGGTGAGGGCGGAGAGCTCGATCTCGGCGATGTTGAGCCAGGACCCGTGTTTGGGGGTGTGGTGGATCTCCAGGCGCTGGGCCAGCGCGAAGGCCTTTGCCGGGTCGAACGCTTCGTAGAGCGAGGCGGTGGTGTGGGTGTTGAGGTTGTCCATCACCAGCACGACCGTGGCGGCGTCGGGATAGTCCACGGTCAGCAGGTGCTCGACCTGGTGCGCCCAGTCGACCCTGGTCCGGCGGGGCCGGGCGTCGACGCGCCGCCATCCGCGCAGCGGCTCGACCCAGCAGAAGATCGAGCAGGTCCCCGAGCGGACGTACTCGTTGTCCTCACGCCGGTCACGGCCCGGCTGCGCGGGAAGCGGATCGCGGACGTGGCCGAGGAGCTGGTACGGCTTCTCGTCCATGCACACCACCGGGCGCGCCGGATCGAAGGGTCGGTGGTAGACCGCCAGGACGTCCTCCATCGCCGCGGCGAAGGCCGCATTCGCAGCCGGCGGAATGGTCCAGCACTTCTTCACATGAGGACGCAGTTCCGTTTTTAACACCCGGCCGATGGTGGAGTGGTCCAGATCCGGGATGTCCTCGACCAGCGCGACGTGCTTCTCCAGCAGACGCAGCGACCACCTGGCGTGTCCTTTGGGCGGCGTCGAGCAGGCCAGCGCGATCAGCCTCGCCTCGACCTCGCCGGTCACCACAGAGGGCACCGGCGGGAGTGCGCGTTCCTTCCGGCCGACCGTGGCCCACACATCGCCGCCGGTCTCCGCGTAGCGCTTCGAGATCAGGCGGACCGAATCGCACGAGACCCCGACCCGGTCCGCGATCACCGCCCGCGGATCGACCTCACCGACCGAGGTGTCCAGCGCGAGCAGTACCCGCGCCCGCCTGATCATCGACGCGCTGCGGACCCCCGTCGTCGTCACACGCTCCAACGCCCGACGATCTTCGGCGCTCAACGCGACCGGATACTTCTTCTGCGAGGACACGGCACCCCTGCCCAGCCGAACGGAAGCGCCAAGCGAAGCTCGCCCGACCCCAACTCCACCAACCAGCACGACACTTAGTCGCGACAGTCTACTAGCCCTGTACTTCGCGGGTCGCCGTTTCAGGTCATTGGCCAGCGGGTTTGAGTGACTTCGATGCCGAGGAGGTCGAGGAGGTGGAGTTGGACTCCTCGGGTGATCTGGACGGTGGGTGGATCGGTGACGTTGCCGATCCGCAGGGCGAGTTCGCTCAGGTGGTAGAGGATCATGCGGCCGGTGGGCCGCACCCGGCGGTTGTCCGGGTAGAGGCCGACCATCGTCTGCTCGGGGCCCAGGGCTTGTCTGACCTGGCGCTCGATCAGGCTGAAGACCAGCAGGGCCAGGCAGATGACCTGGATCAGGGCGGCGACGCGGTGGTTGTGCTGCACGAACAGCGGGGTGACCGCCAGGGGGCCCTTGAAGTCCGCGTAACGGCGCTCGACCGATCCCTGGCCCTTGTACTGGATCAGGACCTGGCCCGGGTCGGCCTGCTCGGGGGTCAGCGCCGTCAGCAGCGCGTACCAGCCGTCGGCTGCCGCCTCGTCGTCCAGGACCTGATGGTCGAAGTGCCAGGCCAGGGTGGGCCTGCCGTTGTCGTCTTCGCCGATCTCGGTGCGCAGGCAGGAGGCAACCCGCCGGGTCTTGGCGATCACGCCGATACGGGCCGCGATCTTCTCGGCGGTGTTGTAGTACCTGCCGCCGGCTCCGTGCTGGACCTTGTCCAGGTCCTCGGCCGCGCGGGTGAGGCGTTTGGTGCGGGCGGCCTGCTGGCCCGCAGCGTTGCCGGTGGAGTGGACCAGGATTCGGCGAACGCTCAGGACCGGGTCGCGCCTGCGCGGACCGTTCAGGGTGTGAACGTCCTCCAGTACCCGGTAGACCTCGCGCTGGGCGGGGTCCTTGCCCGCGTCGCGGTCGGGCACCCAGTCCACGACAGTGGCGGCCTCCAGGTCCAAGGCGGCATAGAAACCGTCCTTGACCTGAGCCGCCGGGACCGGGGCGATGAATGCCGTCCTGGCTGCCAGCAGTGCGGCGACGTTCGGGTAGGAAACCAGCTTGGAATCGGCGACCAGCAGGAACTCCCGTTCGCCGGCCAGCTTCTGCAGATCCTTCATCGCCCCGACGACCTGGGACACCTCGGCCGCGCCCCCGCCGAAGACCCGGGCGTGGACCGGGATGCCGCCGTCACCGGTGACCGCGAGCCCGGCCTGGACCTGCTTCAGGTCCACCCGGCGGTCCTTGGGATGCCCGTGCTTGATCACCGGGAACGCGTCGTCCTGATCTTCCAGCGGGTAGGCCCCGTGGACGGACATGGACGTCATGTCCCAGTGCAACCGCGACACGTCGATGCCGAACTCGGTGATCGCCCGCGCGCCGACCGTGCCCGCGAGTTGCTCCAGCTTCGGGGCGATCGCATCCAGTGCCCGCGCGAGGCGGTCGTCGTTGAGCAAGCCCGCCTCGATGCCCAGGACCTCCTCCACCGCCCAGGTCCGGGCCCAGTCGCCGACCCGGAACAGCGGTATCGGCGAGGTCAGCCGGTTCGCGACCAGCGCCTCGATGACCTGCCCGTGCGTCAGGTGCGCGCTCGGCGCGGACGGGCACAACCCGTCGACGATCCCCGCCACGTCCAGCCGGCGCAGAAACTCGGCAGCGACAGGCAGAGCGCCCAGACGCTTCTCCACCACAGACGTCACCACGCACTCAAGGCGCTGACGCTGGGACCGAGGCCGCGGGGACCGGGAAATCATCGACACACCCGGCTAACGCCCACAGCCCCGACCCGGATACGACCGAACCCTCTACTCCAACCGATTCAACGACCCGCGAAGTACGGGACTAGCTCGGAGCCGGTCAGTCCCGCCGCGTCCAGCGCCGCGGCCAGTGCGTCGGCGTGCTCCTCGAGTGTGTAGCCGAAGTGTTCGGGGCGGTCGCTGATGCCGTGCCCTGGCAGATCGACGAACAGACTGCGCCGGCCCGCGAGTTCGGGGCGCGCCGCGATGTGCGCGTGGTACACGGCCGAGACCGAGCCCAGTCCGTGCACATACACGCGCGCGGGTTCCTCGCCCGGCGCCTCCGTCCACCGGATGCAGCTTCCCTTGCCGTCGAACTCGGCCTGCTTCATCGCGTCCTCCCTCTGGCACCACGGCGGCCGCCCTCGGCCCCGCCAGAAGAATACATCGGTTTCGAGGTATAGAGAACACGATGTATGTGAGATTCGAGGTATCAGTGATGCGAGGTATCAGTGACACGAGGTATCAAGGAAGCGATGTACAGCGCTGTTGCGAGAGAATGCGGGCATGCTGGAGTTCGCCATCCTCGGTTTCCTGTACGACGCCCCGCTGCACGGCTACGAGCTGCGCAAACGCATCACCGCGCTCACCGGCCACGTGAAACCCGTCGCCGAAAGCACGCTGTACCCGGCGATCAAGCGCCTGGAGAAGACGGGCCTGCTGGAGCGCGCCACGGAGCCCGGCGCCGTGGCCGCTCCACGTCACGTCCTGACGCTCACCGAAGAGGGCAGAGGGGAACTGCGCCGACGGCTGGCCGAGCCCGCCCAGCGCGACATCACCGACGAGAACCGGTGGTTCACCGTGCTCGCCTTCCTCCGCCACCTCGACGACGCCCCGGCACAAGCGGCCGTACTCCGGCGCAGGCTGGCGTTTCTGGAGGAACCGGCGAGCTTCTTCTACGACGGCGACCGGCCGCTGCGCGCCGAGGAGCTGGACGATCCCTTCCGCCGCGGGCTGCTGACCATCGCGCGTGCCACGTCCCGGGCCGAACTCACGTGGCTGCACGACACGATCAGGTCTCTCGACGGTTGATCAGTTCAGGGTGGATCCCGAAAGCGTCCCGGTACGGGCCCGTCCGCCGGATGTGTCAGAGCCGCTGGAAGCGCTTCACCGCCCCGTCCCCCTTCTGCAGCCGGAGCTCCAACTCTACGTTGAACAGCAGGAGATGAACGATCAGCCGGGGCACACCACGCAGGGGGAAGGTGGTCAGCATGTGGGGCAGGGTGCGCAAGTCCTGTGCGAGATTCCTCAACGCCGTGCGGGCGGAGGTGAACAGCGGCGGGGACAAACGTACACACAATCTTTTCGAGGCTGCGGCCGCATACGTCTCGGCCTGCGCGGAGGACGATCAGGACCGGATCGACGAGGCGGCCGGCTGGGTGTCGCCCGAGGCCCTGTCCTTCGGGGTCAATGAGCTCGCCTGCAGGGCTGTCATCGCGCTCGCGCGGGAGCGCGACACGTCGCCCGGGACGGTGGCCCGCGAGCTACTGGGGCTCCCGGCAGCCTGACCGCGCCGCGTCGCATGCGGTCGATTCGCCCCGTCCAGCCGGAAAACTGCAGCTCCGGGTGTGCTTGTGAGTCGTGACAAGCTGCTTCCGCGCGCACTAGGGTGCGCGCGATCGGATGATTCGATGGGGAGGCTGGGATGGCCGGGACGGACGAGGACGCCGTCGCCGCCGCGGACGATGCGCTCTATGTGCTCACGGCGGTACTTCTGACGCCGGCGAAGTTCCCGAGCGTGCTGGGCGACGACTATCCGGAGGCCTGCGCGGCGCTCGGCCTCGCGCCGCTCGCCGACGGATACGGCCTGGTGCTCGGCCAGGACGGCGACGGCGCCCGGTGGACCGTCGTGGTCGACGACGTCTCCCTGGTCGCGGTCGCCATCGCGTCCTGGGACTGCGGGATGGAGTACGACCTCTCGCCCGGCGAGCGCTCGGTCGTCGCGGCACTGCCGGGCTGGCCCCTCGCAGTCGCGGTCGCCGCACCCGGCGTGCCCGAGCCGCATGATCCCGGCCCCGAGGTCGCGGACGGTCCGCCGCTGGCACCGCCGGACACGAGCAGGTGGGGGCCCGCGCAGCGACGCCTGGGTGCAGACGAGATCGCGCTCCAGTGGGCGGTGTGGCGGGAGCAGATCGACGATGCCGGCTTCGCGAGCCAGGACGGGGCATCGGCCGCCATGGAGGGCGCGGCGGCCTCTGAGGAGGCCGTGAAGGACGATCAGGGCGCACGGGCCGGTCAAGCCGAGCAGGCCGACGTGCCCAACGGGCGTGGCGGGGTGCGGCGTGTGCTCGCCGAGGCACGGGCGTACGTGGATACGCCGCCGCCTCTCGGCCGGGTCCGGTCGTCCTTCGCTCCGGGTGACGCGCGAACGCTGCGTGCCGACGGTCCGGGCTGGTCGCTCGTGGCCAGGACCGACGACATCGCGTTCGTGCTGCTCGACGCGGAGCCCGGCGAGGTGCTGCCGGTCGGCCGGGGACCGGAGCTGCCGGGTCTTCTGGAGGCGCTCGAAAAGATGGCCGTACGACCCATCTGAGTACCGTGGTCCGAGCCCGGCACGCGGTACCGCGGCGGGGTTCGGGACGCGGTGCCCAACCCGCGCCCTCGCCGGAAGTGCCTCGCCTTCGCCTGGCCTCCTTTGCCGATCGCCGTCCTCCGCACGGGACGTCACACGCGCACCCACATACGAAGCTGCTATACGGCGGCTGCGTTCCATGTGGTCCCAGCCCATGGTTGCCGCGAGGGCCGGACCAGACGATGGGGCAGCCGTCGGCGTCCCGCTCCCCGCGGTCGCGCCGCCCTCCCGTCCTGGCCTGGAGGCCGTCATGCGTCCGTCCCGCGGTGTTCCGTTCGCCACCGCCACCCTGGTGGCAGCAGCCCTTGCCTGGCCCGCTCCCACCGAGGCCTCGGTGCTCGGCGGCGATCACTGCGCCCACCAGCAGCGGCTGCACGTGCCGGGCGCCGCCTTTCAGCGGAGCGCCTGTCTGCCGGACCTGACCACAGCCGCCCTCGCGGGCACGCCGTACACCGACATGGCCGACCAGGCGGGGCTGACGGCCAAGGCCACCCGCACCCGCCACGGGGTTCCGGGGGTGCAGATCGACGGCTATTTCCCGGACTCCTCGCACTTCAACGCCACCCACGGTTGGCGGCACGACGCGCAGTTCGTGATCCGGTTGCCCGACCACTGGAACGGCGGCCTGGTGGTCACCGGCGCACCCGGCACACGCAAGCAGTACGCGACGGACACCGCGATCTCCGACCGGGTGCTCGCCCAGGGTTACGCGTACGCGGCCACCGACAAGGGCAACAACGGCGCCGACTTCTACCGCGACGGAACCCGCCCGGGTGACGCGGTCGCCGAGTGGAACGCACGCACCACGCAACTCACCCGCGCGGCGAAGCGCGCGGTGGCCCAGCGCTACGGGCACACCCCTCGCCGTACCTACATGACCGGCATCTCCAACGGTGGCTATCTCACCCGCTGGCAGTTGGAGAACCACCCGGAGCTGTACGACGGTGGCGTGGACTGGGAAGGCGCGCTGTGGACCGCGGACGGGCCGAGCCTGCTCACCTCCCTTCCCACCGCGGTGGCACGGATGCGGGGCTCGGCCGGGGACGAGGACATGTACGCAGTGGGCTTCGCGCGTGGCTCCGAGTTTCTGTGGCCGTATCACGACAAGGCGTACTGGGGAGTCACGCAGAAGATCTACCGCGCCGAGTTCGACCCGGCCTACGACCCCGGCTGTCCCGGCCCGTCAGCCGGAAGCACCCCGGACGAGGTCCTGTCGACCTGTGCCACCGACGCGTCGTACGACTATGCGTCGCGGCCCGCGTCGGTCCACCGGGCGGTGGCCCGTGTGTCGCTCAGCGGGCGCATCGGCAGACCGCTGATCACGCTGCACGGTGATCTGGACACGCTGCTGCCCAAGGCCACCGACTCGGACGTGTACGCGCGCATGGTCGACGCGAGCGGACGAGGTTCGCTGCACCGCTACTACACGATCCAGGGCGGGACACATGTCGACGGGCTGTACGACACGTATCCGGACCGGCTGCGGCCGATCCTGCCCTGCTATCGATCGGCGTTCGACGCGCTGGTCTCCTGGGTGGAGCAGGGTGCCCGACCGCCCGCGGACCAGACCGTCGCACGGCCCGCGGACGGCGATGTGGTCGACTTCTGCAGGCTGGCCGACCGGACCGATCCCATGCGGTAGTACGTCAGCGACCGAGCTCCTTGCGGGTGGCGCGGCGCAGCCTGCGCCGCTGTGAGGGGTCCAGCGCGAGATAGGCGGCAGCCGGCACTCCCAGGACTATCAGGAGCGACACCCACCAGGGCAGCCAGATCAGCAGGATGATCCCGACCGCCACACCTCCCGCGGCGATCTTCGCGTTCTTCGACATTACGTCGCCTCCTTCGCGGCCACTGCCGCTCTCTGTCCTGAAAACGGGCCTGCGTCTCCCACGGTTCCGGACCGCGACCCTGAGACGTCCCTGAGGTGCGACCCCGACTCATCCCTGAGACCACTCTCCTTCGAGACCAAGCCCGTCCGAGAACGCTCTCGCCCGAGAACACTCTCGGTCATTCCGCCCTGAGGGGCTCCCCCACCTCGTGCAGGTGCCGCAGGGCCTGCCGATACGAGTCGACGAGCCCGGTCTCCGCATAGGGAATACCCAACTCCCTGCAGTGCGCGCGCACCAGGGGCTGGGCGAGCCGGAGATGGGGACGGGGCATGCTGGGGAAGAGGTGGTGCTCGATCTGGTAGTTGAGGCCGCCCAGGAACCAGTCGGTGAGGACGCCGCCGCGGACGTTGCGCGAGGTGAGCACCTGCCGGTGCAGATGGCCCCATCGCTCACCGCTCGGGTCGGGCATCTCCATGCCCTTGTGGTTGGGGGCGAAAGCCATGCCCAGGTGCAGACCGAACAGCGCCTGGTGGAGTGCGGCGAACGCGAGCGCCTTGCCCGGCGACATCGAGCTGAGCAGGAGCGCCACGTACGCGGCGACGTGGGTCACGAGGAGCAGGCCCTCCACGGCGCGCTCCCGTGGAGCTTGACGGCGCAGGTCCTGGAAGCCGTGGACCTTCAGGGCGACGCCTTCCAGGAGGGTGAGCGGGAAGAACAGCCAGGCCTGGTTGCGGGTCAGCCAGCGCCGGAAACCCGACCGCTCCTCGGCCTGTCCACCGGTGAAGACGAGGACGTCGGCGACGACGTCCGGGTCCTTGTCGATGTGGTTGGGGTTGGCGTGGTGGCGGTTGTGCTTGTCGTTCCACCAGGCGTAGCTCATGCCCAGGAGCAGGTTGCCGTGGATCAGGCCGATCACACGGCCGGCCTTCTTGCCGGCGGTGATCTGTGAGTGGCCCGCGTCGTGGCCTATGAAGGCCGTGCGGGCGCCGAAGACGGCCAGCAGCGGGGCCAGCAGCAGCGACCACCAGGAGTCGCCGGTGAGGACGATGCCCGTGACGATGCCGGCCAGGGCGAGTGCGTTGGTGGCCATGCCGAGCGCGTACCAGGTTTGGCGCCGCTCCAGCAGTCCCTGGCCCCTGACCGTGCGCAGAAGGGGCGCGAACTCGCTTCCAGGAGGCGGTGCGTCGCGCGCTCCCGGCTGGGGGTCGGCAAGGGTTCCCGGCCGGGGTTCTGCGAGGGTTCCCGCCAGGGGTTCGGCAAGGGCTGTGGTGGGCTCGGGCATGACCGGTCTCCGGCTCTCTCTGGCAAGGGGCTGACCTGATGAAACGTACGGATCGACGACCCTCGGCGGCCATGACGCCACCCCCCGTCCAGAGGCGGGGGCAAGCCCCTTGGCGCGTAGGGGGTTGACGACACCCCGGAGCGAAACGGTCCAGGTGATGGCCTTCGGCCGTGCCGGACAGCCCGCCGGAGTGCTGTACTCTCGGCGACCCCGACCCCAAGTAGTCAAATTTGAGCAATACGGCTTCGCTGTGCAGTCGACCCCCACGGCAACACCGTCCGAGATCTCCGAACTGGCCCGCTGCTGCGCCGTTTTCGTGCCCGGTGACCCGGCCCGCACCGGCCGGGTCGCCTTCTGGCAGCCCGACGTCAGCCCTCCTCCGCTCCTCGCGGCCGGGTCCGCCGAGGATCTGACCGTCGTCCTGCCCGGCGGCGACGGTGTCGAGTGCGTCGGGGTACCCCCCGTCCTGCTGCCGGTGCGGGCAGCGTTGCCGGTCCTCACGCGTGCGCGTACCGACCTACACGGACACAGAGAGTCGGTCTTCTGGGGCGCCGCCGGCGTGCTGGCTCTGCAGTTCGTGGCGCGCGGGCTGCTGCCGGGGCTGTCCGCCCAAGACCACAACGCCTGGCGCGTGGTCCCCCTGCCGCTGGAAGACATCGAGCGCGTCCGTCGGCTGGCCGCCGCGATGCCTCCCGAGGCGCACGCGGTGCCCAGGGACGGCGCCGGACCGCAGGCACAGGCGCACGCGGTGGCTGCGGACGCCGCCGGGCCGCCGCGGCTGGCCGACCCGGAGCGGCTGCTGTGCGCCTCCCCTGACCGCAACCTCACCGCCCGCGCGGTAATCGGCCCCTCGGACGGCGAGCCGGGAACCGGCCGAGGCACCTCGGACGCACCGTCGTTCCTGTCCGCCGACGCGCTCCTCGCCTTCAACTGGCGTTTCGCGCGGGGCGACGAGCAGTTCACGTGCGAGGAGCCGGACCGGCTCGCCGAGGCCAACCGCCCGTCGTGCGCCTGCGCGACCAGCGGGTCCTCATCGACCCCCAGGAGGTGCACCGCGCCCGCGCCCAGCAGGACCGCAAGATCACGCCCATCGACGCGCTCAGTGCCGCGCTGAAGGGCTCCACCGAGGTCGACGGCGGCCGAATCGACGTACATGCCACGGGGTGGCCGGCAGCCCTGCGGGAGCGACGCGCCGCACCGGAGTCGCTGGAGCCGGTGGCCCAGCCCGCCGCTCTCGCGGCGACGTTGCGCGACTACCAGCGGCGGGGCCTGAGCCTGCTGGCCCGCATGACATCCCCGGGCGCGGGCTGTTGCCTTGCCGACGACATGGGACTCGGCAAGACGATCACACTGATCTCGATGGTGATCTTCCCTGTCAGGTCAGCATGCTGAGTCGTTGAAGTCCGGCATCCGGGCCGCACACGGCGGCGGGAACATCACGCAACTCGCCGCGTCGCACAACCGGATCACGGCGGCCGCCGGTGTCCGCGTTTGGAATGCAGGCCAGCCCCGTCCCAGCCTGTGACGCGACCACGAACCTTTCCCGTGGATTCACTGCCTTTCCAGTGCGCGGGAAAGGCACCGGAATTCAAGGGAAACGACGGAAGGCATGACACGAAGTACGGTCAGCCGTAAGGACATAGACACAACAAGTAAGTCAAGACTTACTTTTAGGGAACTTTGGCCGTATGGTGCGGCTCGAATCGAAGGAGTCCCTTGTTGTCAAACGTAAATGATTCTGCCGTGCGTGCGGTTGAATCGGAGCAAGGTTACGTGTCCTCATTGTATGAGCTGCTCACCGAGCGGCTTTCCGAGGCGCGAGCGAACCGGGCGAGTGTGCTGAGGGCCCCGGCGGACGGCGCCGGCGAGGCGTACGAGAGAGAGATCGCCGCCGACCGTCTGACCAAGGAGATCGGCCGGCTGGAAGGCGCCGAGAAGGGGCTGGTCTTCGGACGCATCGACTGGACGGACGGCACGGCCCTGCGCATCGGGCGGATCGGACTGCACAGGGAGGAGGACGACCTGCCGCTGCTCGTGGACTGGCGCGCGAACGCGGCGCGGCCCTTCTACGAGGCGACACCGGTCCACCCGATGGATCTGCGGCGGCGCCGGCACCTGCGCCTCGACGAGCGCACGGTCGTCTGGGTGAGCGACGAACTGCTCGACGGGACCGCCCCGACCGACGAAGACGTCGTGGGGGACGGCCCGTTGACCGAGGCTCTGTCGGCACGGCGTACGGGCAGGATGCACGCGGCCGTCGCGACGCTGCAGGCCGAGCAGGACGAGATCGTCCGCTCCGCCCACCGCGGGGTGACCGTGGTGCAGGGCGGGCCCGGCACCGGCAAGACGGTGGTCGCCCTGCACCGGGCGGCCTACGTCCTGTACGCGTTCCCGCGCGCCGCGGAGGAAGGCGTCCTCGTGGTGGGCCCCAACGCCCGCTTCCTCGACTACATCTCCCAGGTCCTTCCCTCGCTCGGGGAGAACGACGTCGATCTGGCGACCTGTCAGGAACTGGCCGGAGTGTCACCGGACGCGGTGGACCCGTTCGACACGGCGCGCCTCAAGGGCGGCCTGGACCTCGCCGACGCCCTGGCCGGCCTGCTGCGAGACCACCAGGCCCCCGCGGGCGACTTCACCGTCCGGGTCGGGCAGGAACTGGTCCACCTGTCCGAGAAGGAGGTCGCCACGGCACGCGCGGCCGCCCTGGCGGCCACATCCGGCCACAACCCCGCGCGCCAGGCGTTCAAGGAACTCCTGGTCGACGCCGTCACCGACGCGATGCAACGGGACATGGGCGACCTCCTGGAGCAGATCGACGCCGATGCCGAGCAGATGACGGGCCTGAACTTCGACCGGTTCACGCGGGTCGCCGAGCGCCGTGCCGAGGGCGCCGCCGACCCGGGTCCGGTCCACGAGCTGGATCTGGACGCCATCGGGGCCGATCTCCTCGACGACGCCGGTGTCGACCGGGCGGTCGAGGCGCTGTGGCCGAGGCTAGTACCCGGCAACCTGGTGAAGGAACTGCTGACGGATGCCGACGCCCCGGCCGAGCGCCTGCCGACCCTGACCCCGCAGGAGCGGTCCCTTCTCCTGCGTGCCCCGGACGCCCCGTGGACCGATGCGGACGTGCCCTTGCTGGACGAGGCGGCGAGCCTGGTCGGCGGCCCGTCCGAGCGGACGTACGGGCACGTCGTCGTCGACGAGGCGCAGGAACTGACCGCTATGCAGTGGCGGATGATCGTCCGCCGCTGCCCGGCGAGGGCGATGACGCTGGTGGGTGACTTCGCCCAGTCGGGCCCGGCCACGACGGCACGCGACTGGAAGGAAGCCCTGAGCCCGTATGTCGGGACGCGGTTCAGACTGCACGACCTGACGGTCAGCTACCGCACCACGCAGGAGATCCTGGAGAACGTCCGGGACCTGCTCGCGCGGATCGCTCCGGACCAGCGGCCCACACGGTCACTGCGCAGCGGTGAGAGCCCGCGCACCGTGACCACACACGGGGACGGGCTGGTCACCGCCGTCATGGAGGAACTGCGCGCCCAGAGCACCGCGCAGCCGGACGAACTCCTGGGAGTGATCTGCGCGGACACACGGGTGAGCCAGTTGACGGCTCACGGCATCGCCGACCACGCACGCATCGTGCCCGCGTCCGAAGCACGTGGCCTCGAGTTCGACGGGGTCGTCGTCCTGAACCCCGAGGAGATCATCACGGCCCGCCCCGGCGGGGAGAGGGACCTGTACGTGGCCCTGACCCGGGCCACCAAGCGCCTGTGCACCATCACCACCCAGCCCGCATGATGGCGCGGCGCCCGCGTGGTCGCCGCGGGCGCACAAGCGCCCCAACGTGCCGTCAACGTGCGCGCTGGTGTAGCCCTGGCCTCCCTGCTCAGCCCTCGGGCACTCGCCACACTCGCGTGCACACTGGAGATCGCAAAAGAGGCCCGCGACCGGCATCCCTGCTGGTCACGGGCCTTTCATGAAAGTAGGCCCGACGGGTCACACAGCAGAAGGATGCTGGACGTGCCGCTGGTCATCAGATGGAGTGACCGCCAGGCTCAACGCCCACTCGGAGATGGAGACCAGCTGACCACGCCACAGTTTCCCTCCGCTGCGGGACGAACCGCCGTCGCCGCCGCCCTTCCCCGAGGACGCCTCGGGGAACGACATCACCACCGCGTGGAGTGTTCCCGAAGACCTGGCGGCCACAGCCGAAGTCCGCACCCGGCAGAGCGGCATGGCCGCCGGCCTCCCCGCGGTCGCCGAGGTCTTCGCGCAGGTCGATCCCGAGATCGAGATCGAGGCGAGCGTCGCCGACGGCGCCTCGCTGACCGACGGCGGCGTCCTGTTGCGCCTGTCCGGTCCGGCGCGCAGTCTGATCACCGGCACACCCACCCGCGCCGACAGCCGCGCCTCCCGCGCCATCACCGGCGATGCCCCGATCTCGGCAAGGACGCGATCTCGACAAGGACGCGGCCGCTCCCGCGTACAGGATCGGGCTGCCCTCGGCCAGCTCCATCCCCTGGGGCCTGCGGTGGAACAGCGGCGCTCTGACTTGGCGCTCCAGGGCGCCGATCTGCTGGCTCGGGCTCGGCTGGGGGAAACCTCCCGGCGCATCGGGCCAGCAAGCAAGGCGCCGTTGGTGGCGGCGTCCGCATGGCTCCGCCACATCGGGGGCCCGCCACCCAGCCAGTTCTGCTCGGTCCCGGTCCGGGCGCCGTGTCCGGTGCCGGCCACGAAGCAGCGGCCGGCGCCTATCCATCCGGCGATCTGTGCAGCAAGGGCGGCCGCACGGCCTGCGGTATGTGGATGGTCGACAGCGGGATCGAGAGGACGGCGGCGTACATGCGACTGCCGCACGGCGTCTGACCTGGCGTTACAGCAGCTCGATGTCCCCCAGGGAGGGGATCAGCGATTCCAGGTCACTCGGGATGCCGCTCGGCAGCTCGCTGGGCAACTTCGACGGCAGCTTGCTGGGCAGCTCGCTCGGAAATTCGGTCGGGATGCTGAGAGACGGTGCTTTCGAGTGGCCGGCGCTCTGGCTGCTGTCGGCGGGCGACTTCTTGTCGGGCGAGTCGCCGTTCCCGGAAGCCATGAGGACGACGACGACCACGGCCGCGACCGCCGCGAGGCCGGCCAGGATGATGACGAGCCGGCTGGGTCGCCTCCTGGGCGGTTCCGGCGGTGGCTGCCAACCGCCGTAGGTGGGCGGCTCGTTACCTCCCGGCGGGGGGCCGTAGCCCCCTCCCGCCCCGTAACCGGGGCCGAATCCTTCGGAGGGCGGTCCGAAACCGCCGCCCGGAGGCGGCGTGTCACCCGGCGGCCCGGGTGGCTGAGGCGGTACGGGCGGCATGGCCATACCGTCCAGAGTCGCCTCACACCGGGCATGAGGCGACCCCCGTACGGAACTTGATACGGATCCATGCCAAGGACCGCATGATTCCGGAGCATTCCGCACGGAGATCGCTCAGCGCCGCACGCACGCGTGCACTCAGCCGCGGGCCCCCAGCAGGTGGTCCATGGCCAGCTGGTCGAGCTGCTCGAAGGCCATCCCGCGCGCGGCGGTCGCCTCGACGTCGAACTCCTCGAAGGCGCTGCGGTCGGCCAGCAGGGCCTGCAGGCCGTCCGCGGCGGTCGGCTGGGCGAGCTCGTCCAGGCGCGAGGCGCGCAGTGCCTCCTGCACCTCCGGGTCTGCGCGGAAGGCGGCCGCGCGGTCCTTGAGGATGAGGTAGTTGCGCATGCAGCCCGCGGCCGACGCCCACACGCCGTCGAGGTCCTCGGTCCGCGGCGGCTTGAAGTCGAAGTGGCGCGGGCCGTCGTAACCGGCCCTCTCGAGCAGGTCGACCAGCCAGAACGCGGCGCGCAGGTCGCCGGCGCCGAAGCGCAGGTCCTGGTCGTACTTGATGCCGGACTGGCCGTTGAGGTCGATGTGGAAGAGCTTGCCCGCCCACAGGGCCTGCGCGATGCCGTGCGGGAAGTTCAGCCCGGCCATCTGCTCGTGGCCGACCTCGGGGTTGACGCCGTACAGCTCCGGGCGCTCCAGGCGCTCGATGAAGGCGAGCGCGTGGCCGACGGTGGGCAGGAGGATGTCGCCGCGGGGCTCGTTCGGCTTGGGCTCGATCGCGAACTTCAGGTCGTAGCCCTGGGAGATCACGTACTCGCCGAGGAGGTCGAAACCCTCCTTCATACGGTCGAGGGCGACGCGCACGTCCTTGGCCGCGCCGGACTCTGCACCCTCGCGGCCGCCCCAGGCGACATAGGTCTTCGCACCGAGCTCGGCGGCGAGGTCGATGTTGCGGATCGTCTTGCGCAGGGCGTAGCGGCGCACGTCACGGTCGTTCGCGGTGAACGCGCCGTCCTTGAAGACCGGGTGCGTGAAGAGGTTGGTGGTGGCCATCGGCACGGTCATGCCGGTGGCGTCGAGGGCCTGACGGAAACGCTTGATGTGCGACTCGCGCTCGGTGTCCGAGGACCCGAAGGGGATCAGGTCGTCGTCGTGGAAGGTCACACCGTGGGCGCCGAGCTCGGACAGGCGCTGCACCGTCTCGACCGGGTCGAGGGCACGCCGCGTGGCGTCGCCGAACGGGTCCCTTCCCTGCCAGCCGACGGTCCACAGGCCGAAGGTGAACTTGTCCTCGGGGGTGGGCTGGTAGTTCATGCCGCGGCTCCTTGTTTGCTCCGACTATTTCGTCATGGCAGTTTACAAATTAGTATGCGAACGCATCTCTGGGAAGAGAGCAGGGTGTGTCGCACGGAACATCCCTGTTGAGCCGCGCAAAAAGGAGAGCCCGATGTCAGCAGCCGAGGGTCCGCTCGTCGTCGGCGTGGACACGTCCACCCAGTCGACCAAGGCGCTCGTCGTCGACGCCGCCACCGGGCAGGTCGTCGCGAGCGGTCAGGCACCGCACACCGTCTCCTCCGGGGCCGGCCGCGAGAGCGACCCGCGCCAGTGGTGGGACGCCCTGTGCGAGGCCCTGCGCCAGTGCGGCGACGCGGCGCACGAGGCCGCCGCGGTGTCGATCGGCGGTCAGCAGCACGGCCTCGTCACGCTGGACGGGCGGGGCGAGCCGGTGCGCCCGGCGCTGCTGTGGAACGACGTGCGCTCGGCGCCGCAGGCCCGCCGTCTCGTCGAGGAGCTGGGCGGCCCGAAGGCCTGGGCGGAGCGCACCGGAAGCGTGCCCGGCCCGTCCTTCACGGTCACGAAGTGGGCCTGGCTGGCGGAGAACGAACCGGACGCGGTGCGCGCGGCCAAGGCGGTGCGCCTGCCCCACGACTACCTCACCGAGCGCCTGACCGGGGAGGGCACGACCGACCGCGGGGACGTCTCGGGTACGGGCTGGTGGGCGTCCGGGACGGAGTCGTACGACGAGGAGATCCTCGCGCATGTGGGACTCGATCCCGCGCTGCTGCCCCGGGTGGTCCGGCCCGGCGAGATGGCGGGCACGGTGCGCGACAGCCACGACCTGCCGTTCTCCAAGGGCACTCTGGTCGCTCCGGGGACGGGGGACAACGCCGCCGCCGCGCTCGGACTCGGGCTGCGCCCGGGGACGCCGGTGCTCAGCCTCGGCACGTCGGGCACGGTCTACGCCGTCTCCAAGCGGCGCCCCGCCGACCCGACCGGCACGGTGGCGGGCTTCGCCGACGCCCACGGGGACTGGCTGCCGCTGGCCTGCACGCTGAACTGCACGCTCGCCGTCGACCGTGTCGCGACGCTGCTGGGCCTGGACCGCGAGGCCGTGGAGCCCGCCTCCGGCGTCACGCTCCTGCCCTACCTGGACGGCGAACGCACTCCCAACCTGCCGAGCGCCTCCGGCCTGCTGCACGGCCTGCGCCACGACACCACCGGGGGCCAGCTGCTGCAGGCCGCCTACGACGGTGCCGTGCACTCGCTGCTCGGCGCGCTCGACCTGGTCCTCGACGAGGACGCGGACCGTTCGGTCCCCCTGCTGCTGATCGGCGGTGGCGCCCGGGGCACGGCATGGCAGCAGACGGTACGGCGGCTGTCGGGCCGCCCGGTCCAGGTCCCGGAGGCCAAGGAGCTGGTCGCGCTCGGCGCGGCGGCGCAGGCGGCGGGCCTGCTGACCGGCGAGGATCCGGCCGCGGTCGCCCGGCGCTGGAACACCGCCGCGGGCCCGGTGCTGGAGGCGGTGGAGCGGGACGAGGAGACGCTGGCGAGGATCGCCGGGGTACTCTCCGACGCGGCCCCGCTGCTGGAGCGGAGCACCGAGAGCCTATGAGGACGGGGGCATGACCGCACAGCGGCACGAGGCGCATCCGGCCGGCCCTGGCCGGGTGCTGCCCGACACCCAGCAAGGCATGCGCCGCCGCAATCTCGCCCGGGTGATGCACGCCGTCAGCGCCGAGGGACCGCTCTCCCGGGCCGCTGTCTCCTCGCGCATCGGGCTGACCCGGGCGGCGGTGTCGACGCTGGTCGACGAGCTCATACGCACCGGGTTGCTGGAGGAGCTGGGCCCGGAGCGGCCCGGGCGGGTGGGACGCCCCGGCTCGGCGCTCGCGGTCAGCGGACGCGGCCCCGCCGGCATCGGCGCCGAGATCGGCGTCGACCATCTCGCGGTCTGCGCTGTCGACCTGCGCGGCCAGGTGCGTTCGCGAGCCGTACGGCATCGCGCGAACCGTGGCCGCTCCCCGGAGCCGGTGATCGAGGAGCTGACCGGACTGGTGCGCCGGGTCGTCGCGGAGGCGGACCGCGAAGGCCTGTGGCCCGCGGGGCTCGCGCTGGCCGTGCCGGGACTGGTGGCGCGCGACGCCCGCACCGTCGTACGCGCCCCGAACCTCGACTGGCACGACACGGACGTCGGTGCGCTGCTGTCCACCGACATCCCGCTGACCGTCGACAACGAGGCCAACTTCGGTGCTCTCGCCGAACTCTGGCTCGGCGAGAGCACTCCCCGCGACTTCCTGCACGTGTCGGCGGAGATCGGCATCGGCGCGGCGGTCGTCGTGGCCGGGGGGCTGCTCCGCGGGACGCGTGGTTTCGCGGGCGAGCTGGGGCATGTGCCGGTGCAGCCGGAGGGGCCCGCGTGCCCGTGCGGCGGGCGCGGCTGTCTGGAGCAGTACGCCGGTGAGGAGGCGGTGCTGCGGGCCGCCGGTCTGGAACCGGGCGAGGACCGCGTCGGGCTGCTCGCGGGCCGGGCCGCCGAGGGCGACGAGGACGTACGGGGTGCGCTGCGCGTCGCCGGTACCGCGCTCGGCATCGCGCTGACCGGGGCGGTCAATCTGCTGGACCCCGAGAGCGTGGTGCTGGGCGGCGCGCTGGCCGGGCTCGCACCCTGGCTGCTTCCGTCGCTGGAGGCCGAGCTGGACCGGCGCACGGCGGGTCCGCCCTGTCCGGTATCCGTATCGCGGCTGGGCCCCGAGGGACCACTGCTGGGGGCGGCACACTCGGTGGTACGGGCGGTCCTGGACGATCCGGCGGCGGTTGCCGAAAGGGCCTGATCCCGACACCCGCCAGGCCGTACCGCGGAAGGGTCGGGCGCAGCCGCACGTTGTCGGCCCGACCGGCACCGTGTGCGCGCCTCACTCGGCCGAACCGGTTCCGCACCGACGCACCTCACGCGCTCTACGCTTTCGCCCGGCAGCGGCAGCGGCACCGGCCCGACCGCAGGAGCGCAACCGTTGCCCGGCAACGGCACCGTCACCACCCGAGGAGCGCAATCGTGTTCGACCCCTTCGACCCCGCACCGGAGCACCCGTATCCCGACAGCCACCGGCCCGACGCGGCTCCCGCACCGCACGCGCTGCTCGCGCCCGTGCTCGGTCTACTGGGCACCTGGCACGGCCGTGGTCAGGGCGGGTATCCGACGCTCGCCGGGGATTTCACGTACGCGCAGGAGGTCGCCTTCAGCCACGACGGCCGCCCCTTCCTCCGCTACGAGGCCCGGGCCTGGCTGCTCGACGCCGACGGCGCTCCGTTGCGTCCCGCGGCCCGGGAGAGCGGTTGGTGGCGGCTTCAGCCCGACGGCCGGGTGGAGGCACTGATCACCCAGCCCACCGGAATCGCGGAGATCGCGGTGGGCCGTGCGACGACGGACTCGGTGGACCTCTCCACCCATGAGGTGGCCCTGACCCCCACCGCCAAACAGGTCGACGCCACCAGTCGCCGCTACACCCTGACCGACGGCGACACACTCACGTTCGCCTTCGATCTCGCCGCGGTCGGCCGCCCGTTGCAGCACCATCTCTCGGCGAGGCTGCACCGCACCCGATAGGCCCGGCCGGCGCCGGCTTCACCCATGTGGGTGGCCAGGTTTTCCACATCTGCGGTGTCGTCCACCGAAGCACCTGGCGCCCCTCTGTCCAACTGGCAAGCGCCGTACCGTGAATCACGCGAGACGCACCCGTCGAGTCGGGCCGTGTCTTGGCATGTCGGCGTGGATTGAGGGGGATTCACATGTCGGGGGACGCGGCGGTAGGTCTCGGGCGCGACGCCATCAGGCTGCGCGAGGTCCTGTTCCAGAGCGTCACGGCCATGGCTCCGGCTGCCGCGGTCGCCGGCATCGCCGTACAGACCGTGGTGGCGGTCGGCGCCGTGCTGGGACTGGGGCTGGGCCATGACCCGGTGACCGCCTTCCTGCTCCTCGCCACGGTGATCGTCACGGTCGTGATCGGCGTCTGCATCGTGGTGAACCTCGCCTGCGCCGGCTATTTCCTGCGCCGCAGAAGGGAGTTGCTCAGACCGGTACGGCACCGGCTGCTGCCCCTGCTCGGCATCGCCGCGTTCGTATTCGCGCTGCTCACCGCGGCGGGCCTGTCCGTCTTCGGCTTCGTCACCGAGCTGACCGCCCCGGTGTCCTACGCCGGGCCGATCGTCGGAGTGTGGATGGCCGCCGGTGTCGTGGTGCTGCTGGTGCTGATGCGACGGCATCCCGAACGCATAGCCGAGACAGCCCGCGTCCGCCTCGACGACCTCTCCCCTACCGGCCCTTCGCAGAACGGAGCAGCGCGCCCATGAGCGACCCCCGGATCCTGACCGTCCGGCCCGAACCGGACGAGTACGCCTGGACCTTCGGCGGGGCACCCCCCGTGGCGCGCATCGCGCCCGGCACGGTCCTCGACGTGTACACGGAGGACTGCTTCGCCGGGCGGGTGCGGTCCGAGAAGGACCTGGTGTCCGAGGTGTGCGAGTTCCCCTTCCTCAATCCGCAGACCCGCCCCTTCCACGTCGTAGGCGCCGTACCGGGTGACACGGTCGCGGTGCACTTCGTGTCGGTCGAACCCGCGCGCGACTGGGCCGCGTCCACCACGGTCCCCCTGTTCGGCGCACTCACCTCCACGCACACCACGGCCACGCTGCAGCCGCCGCTGCCGGAGACCGTGTGGATCTGGCAGCTCGACCGGACCCGGCGCACGGCTCTGTTCCGGGCCCATGACAGCGACATCGAGGCCGAGCTGCCCATGGATCCGATGCACGGCACCGTGGGGGTGCCCCCTGCCAATCTCGAGGTCCGCTCGGCCCTGGTGCCGGACGCGCACGGCGGCAACATGGACACGCCCGAGATGCGGGCCGGCGTCACCTGCTACCTCGGGGTGAACGTGGAGGGCGCGCTGCTCAGCCTCGGCGACGGGCACGCCCGGCAGGGTGAGGGCGAGACCTGTGGGGTCGCCGTCGAGTGCGCGATGAACACCGTGGTGATCGTCGAATTGCTCAAGGGGCTCGCCACACCGTGGCCGCGCATCGAGTCGGACACGCACATCGTCTCGACTGGATCGGCACGCCCGTTGGAGGACGCGTTCCGAATATCCCAGCTCGACCTGGTGCAGTGGCTGGTACGCGACTACGGGTTCAGCGAGCTGGACGCGTACCAGTTCGCGTCGCAGGCGGTCGAGTCACCGTTGGCCAATGTGTGCGACACCAACTACACGTGCTTGGCCAAGATCCGCAAACAGTGGCTGCCCGCGCGCGAGACTCACCGTGGGGTGCACGCGCACCTGCGAGAGGTCGCGGCGGCCCTGCGGGGCTGAACCCCACCCGCTGATCGAGCTGAGCCACACCCGCTGACCGAAAGGCACGGCTTCATGGAACGGGCAAGACCGGGCACCACCAGGCGACGGTTCTTACAGGGTGCCGCCCTCGCTGCCGTCCCGTACTCGCTGCTTCCCGACCCGCGGGCCGGTGCGCAGGCCCAGGCGGTCGACTACCCGTCCGCCGAGTGGCTGCCGGCGACCACCTCCAACTACACGGTGTCGAACCGCCCCACGGCCTATCCCGTCGACCGCGTGATCATCCACGTCACACAGGAGACCTACCCCGACGCACTCTCCATCTTCCAGAACCCGCAGAAGCAGGTGTCCGCGCACTACCTGGTGCGCTCGGCCGACGGACATGTCGCGCAGTGCGTCCGGGAGGCCGACATCGCCTGGCATGCGGGCAACTGGGACTACAACACGCGCAGCATCGGCATCGAGCACGAGGGCTGGGTCGACCGGCCCGCCTACTTCACCGACGCACTGTACGAACAGTCGGCGAGCCTCACGGCGGCGATCTGCACCAGATTCGGCCTCCCGAAGGACCGGGCACACATCATCGGACACTACGAGGTGCCTGGCACGGACCACACCGACCCCGGGCCCAACTGGGACTGGACGCGCTACATCAGACTCGTCAACTTCGCCTAGTGGGAGCTGTCGGGTCGTAGAGACTCGGTGCCGTAGCCGCCAGCAGGTGAGCACTTTCATCGCCTGAAGCACGTGACTTCTGAGGTCAGACCGTGCCCCTGCTGGTCGGCCGGGAGGCCAGACCGTTGATGGGGTGGCGTGCCCGCCGGGCAGTGGGGCGTGAGCACTGGATCCATTAGGCCGCGTGCCGTGCCTTCCGCAGGCTGCCAGGAGCGAAGTACCGGACTGGGAGGACGAGTTGCTACTGATCGGCGATGACTGGGCCGAAGACCACCACGACGTCGAGATCCAGGACGAGGCAGGCCGGAAACTGGCCGCGGTGAGGCTGCCCGAGGGCGTGGAGGGGATCGCGAAGCTGCACGAGCTCCTCGCGAAGCACGGCGGCGAGGGCCTGGAAGCCGCCGGGGTGGTGGTCGGGATCGAGACCGACCGCGGTTCGTGGGTGCAGGCACTGATCGCTTCCGGCTACCAGGTCTACGCCATCAACCCCCGGCAGGTCGCCCGGTTCAAGGAGCGCTATGCCTCCTCCGGGGCCAAGAGCGACAAAGGCGACGCGCACGCGCTGGCGGACATGGTCCGCATCGACCGGGCCCAGCTGCGGCCGGTGGCCGGGGACAGCGAGCAGGCGCAGGCCGTCAAGGTCGTCGCCCGCGCTCACCAGACCCTGATCTGGGAACGCACCCGCACCTTCCAGCGGCTGCGCAGCACGCTGCGCGAGTACTTTCCCGCCGCGCTGAACGCCTACGCGGACCTCACCCTGACCAGCACGGACGCCCTGGAACTGCTGATCAAGGCTCCCAGCCCGCAGGCCGGGGCGAAGCTGACCCGCACCCAGATCACCGCTGTCCTGGCCCGCGCCCGACGGCACAACCGGGACGCGAAAGCAGCCACGATCGTCACCGCGCTGCGTGAACGGCAGCTCGGCCTGCCCGAGCCGGTCACGGCTGCCTACGCGGCCACCGCCACCGCCCACGCGAAGCTGCTGATCGCCCTGAACGAGCAGATAGCCGGCCTGGAAGGGCAGGTGAAGGCGCATTTTCTGAAGCACCCGGACGCTGAGATCTACCTCTCGATGCCCGGCATCGCGGAGATCACGGGCGCCCGGGTACTCGCCGAGTTCGGAGACGACCCCTCCCGCTACGCCGGCGCGAAGGCCCGCAAAAACTACGCCGGCACCAGCCCGATCACCCGGGCCTCCGGCAAGAGCCACACCGTCCAGGCCCGCTACGTCCGCAACAACCGCCTCGCCGACGCGTTGCAGACCCAGGCATTCTCGGCCCTGCGGGCCTCGCCCGGCGCCCGCCGCTACTACGACAGGCAACGCGCTCGCGAGGCCGGTTACAACCCGGCCCTGCGACAGGTAGGCAACCGCCTCGTCGGCGTTCTCCACGGATGCCTCAAGACCCGCACCCTCTACGACGAAGCGACCGCCTGGTCGCACCACGCCCACACCCCTGCCACTTGACCTCAAACGACATGGGGTGTCTGACCTCTCCTTCCCACCGCGCAGGCGGCACCGTCATTCGGGTGACCGTGGTCGCAACGGTTGTCCGTACGCGTACCCGGAGTGACGATGTCCCCAGCCGCATCGCCTTCCGGGGAGGCCGGGTTGACCGATCCTTGGGTGGCCCTCGAACCGGGGGCCGACCCTGCCGAGCACGCGCGGATGCTGCGTCGCGCGCACGAGATGTTCACCGAGGTGGGCACGGTGGCCCGGCCGGTGCGTTCGGTGGTGGCCGAGTCGTGGCGGCGTTCAGCGCGGGCCGGCGTGGGGCCCGACGGCACGGCGAGTGTGGAGCTCGCGGACGGTGACCTCGGCGCCTACCGGGCCGAGCATCCGTTGGCGCGGGTGATGCCGTTGTTCCGTGAGCTGATGGGGACGTTCGCCGCCGACGGGGAGCATCTGCTCGCGGTGTGCGACGCGCACGGCAGGCTGCTGTGGGTCGAAGGGCATCCGGCCACCCGCCGGAACGCGGGGCGGATGAACTTCGTGCCGGGTGCCCGGTGGGCGGAGACGGCGATGGGGACCAACGCGCCGGGGACCGCGGTCGCCGTCGACCGGCCCGTGCAGGTCTTCGCGGCCGAGCATTTCGCCCGGCGCGTGCAGCCGTGGACGTGCGCGGCGGCTCCGGTGCACGATCCGCGCACCGGGCGGGTGCTCGGTGCCGTGGACATCACCGGCGGGGACGGGCTCGCGCATCCGCACAGCCTGGGCTTCGTACAGGCCGTCGCCCGGGCCGCCGAGTCCCAGCTGGCGCTGCTCGTCCCTGAGCGGCCCGCCGCCGACACGCCCGAGCTGACGGCGCTGGGCCGCGACGAGGCGCAGCTTCTGTCCGGCGGGCGCAGGGTCAGGCTCAGCCGCCGGCACAGCGAGATCCTCGTGCTTCTCACACGTCACCCCGAGGGGCTGACCGGCGACGAGCTGCTGTGCGCGCTGTACGAGGACGAATCGGTGACGCCGGTGACGTTGCGCGCCGAACTGGCCAGGCTGCGCAGGGTGCTGGGTCCGGGTCTGCTGTCCTCGCGGCCCTACCGGCTGGCGGTTCCCGTCGAGTGCGATGTGGCTGTCGTGGAGCGGCGGCTGGAGAGCGGAGCGGTCACGGCGGCCGCGACGGCGTATGCAGGGCCGTTGCTGCCGGGTTCCCAGGCCCCGGCGGTGGTGCGGCTCAGGCACCGCCTCGCCGACGGCCTCCGTACGGCTCTGATCGCCCGGCGCGATCCCGACCTGTTGGCCGACTGGGCGCACACGCCGTGGGGCGAGGACGACCTCGACGTATGGCGGGCACTCGCCGCGGTCCGGCCGACGGCTGCGGTCCGGGCGCGCCTGACCGCGCTGGAGGACGAGTTGGCGGCACCGGCCGACCGGCCCGCCGCCACAGGCCGCCGGGGAGCCGCGCCGGCGTAGCGAGCGCGCGGGCCCGTCCCGGCATTCACGCAACGTAGTTGCAACGTCGCCGTCCCTAGCCTCCCGACGGGAGCTGCCCACGGCGGGCCGCTCTTCGAAGGAGGCAGGCCAGCATGACCCGTTACGCGGCGCCCGGCACCGAGGGCGCGATCGTCTCCTACCAGGCGCGCTACGACCACTTCATCGGCGGCGAGTACGTACCGCCGGCCCGCGGTCAGTACTTCGAGAACCCGTCGCCGGTGAACGGGCAGCCGTTCACGGAGATGGCGCGCGGTACGGCGGAGGACGTGGAGCGGGCGCTCGATGCGGCGCACGCGGCAGCTCCGGGCTGGGGCCGCACGTCGGTGACCGAGCGCTCCGACATCCTGCTGAAGATCGCCGACCGCATGGAGGCGAACCTCGAACCGCTCGCCGTCGCCGAGAGCTGGGAGAACGGCAAGCCGGTGCGTGAGACGCTGGCCGCGGACATCCCGCTCGCGATCGACCACTTCCGCTATTTCGCCGGCGCGATCCGCGCGCAGGAGGGTTCGCTCAGCGAGGTCGACGACGACACGGTGGCGTACCACTTCCACGAGCCGCTCGGCGTGGTCGCCCAGATCATCCCGTGGAACTTCCCGATCCTGATGGCGACTTGGAAGCTGGCTCCCGCCCTCGCCGCGGGCAACGCGGTCGTCATCAAGCCCGCCGAGCAGACCCCGGCCTCCATCCACTACTGGATGGGCCTCATCGCCGACCTGCTGCCGCCCGGCGTCGTGAACATCGTCAACGGCTTCGGAGTGGAGGCGGGCAAGCCGCTCGCGTCCAGTCCTCGGGTGGCGAAGGTGGCGTTCACGGGTGAGACCACGACGGGGCGGCTGATCATGCAGTACGCCTCCGAGAACATCAAGCCGGTCACGCTGGAACTCGGTGGCAAGTCGCCCAACATCTTCTTCGACGACGTATGGGCGAAGGACGACGACTTCCGTGACAAGGCCCTTGAGGGCTTCACCATGTTCGCGCTCAACCAGGGCGAGGTGTGCACCTGCCCGTCGCGGGCGATCGTCCAGCGCGGCAACTACGCCGAGTTCCTCCAGGCGGCGGTCGCCCGCACCGAGCTGATCAGGCCGGGCCACCCCCTGGACACCGACACGATGATCGGCGCCCAGGCCTCCAACGACCAGCTGGAGAAGATCCTCTCCTATCTGGACATCGGCAGGCAGGAGGGCGCGAAGATCCTCACGGGCGGCGAACGCATCGAGTACGACGGCGAGTTGAAGGGCGGCTACTACGTCCAGCCGACGATCTTCGAAGGCGGCAACCGCATGCGGATCTTCCAGGAGGAGATCTTCGGTCCGGTCGTCTCCGTGACGTCCTTCGACGACTTCGACGACGCCATCAAGATCGCCAACGACACGCTGTACGGCCTCGGCGCCGGTGTGTGGACGCGGGACATCAACACGGCGTACCGCGCGGGCCGGGCGATCCAGGCCGGCCGCGTCTGGACGAACTGCTACCACGCCTACCCGGCCCACGCGGCCTTCGGCGGCTACAAGCAGTCCGGAATCGGCCGCGAGACGCACAAGATGATGCTGGACCACTATCAGCAGACCAAGAACATTCTTTGTTCTTACAGCCCTCAGAAACTAGGGTTCTTCTAGAGCCGCAAGTCGGTTGCCTGGAGGCAGCGTTGTGCTCCAGGCAACCGGACACGGCAGGCGAAGGCGCATCGATGACGGGTCCTGCAACCCGCATCGCCATCGTCACCCAGTCCGCACCGGAGGTCAGTCGACTCGCTCCGGGTCCGCGGTGATCGTCGTTCCCGTGGTCACGTGTGCCTCGCCGGCCCAGGACGGCGGCTCGACGGACGGATCGACGGCGTCATCGCTTTCGGTGATGTCGCTGTTCTCCGGGAGGCCGCCGTTCACTGCGCCCGTCTTCTCGGTGGAGTCGTTGTTGCCGTCACTCTCCTTTTGCCGACTCTTCAAGGCGAGTTCCCTGGCCCTCTTCTCGGAGTGCAGCCTCATCTCGGCCTCTGTCCGGTTCTCGAACACTGTTGTCTCCATGTCAGTTCGTGGGGTCCGGTGCGCGCACGTGGCCCGCTGGGCCAGTTCGCCCTCGCTGCATCACCTTCGCCGCCGTCCTATGGACCTCCGATGGACGTCCGAAGGCGGCTGACCACCGGTCCCGCCCTCCGAGTCCTTGTGCGACACCGTGCTGCACCTCCACAGGTCCACCCGGAACGCGGTTACGGCGACCGCTGGACATTCCGCGGCTCACACACCCGTTTTGAAGTGATGACCGGGGACCCGATGGTTCTGTGACAGTGTCACAACATTGGCAGCCGCGACACCAGCCGTTGGGGAAAGCGGATCCGCGCCGAGTGCGATGGGATGTGGCCGAGGTCGAGTGCAGATGCTGCTGCTCGTCCAGATGCGGCAGAATCGCCGCGAACACTGGACGGCGTCCGACCCGACGCAGCAAGAGTCGGCCGACGGCTCCTCACCGAGTCGTCTCCGCGCACAGCTGACGGCTTCCAGTGGCTCTCGTTGTCGTCGCGGACCCACTTGCGCATCGTCTGGAGAGAGAGAACCGGGTTCCGGCCGACGTCCGTTCGCAATTCCGGAGGTCGCTCCAGTCGCGGATCAGGCCGATGCGGCCTCGGCTTCGAACTGGATGGCAGAGATCTCCCGGCGGGAGGAGATGCCGAGCTTCGAGAACACCTTGCGGAGGTGCCATTCGACGGTGTGCCGGCTGATGAACAACTGGGCACCGATCTCGGGGTTGGTGAGCCCTTTCCCGGCGAGCCGGGCGATCTGCGCCTCCTGCGAGGTGAGAGCCGTTGGGGTCGCGACCGCGTGGCTGCGAACCTTGGCCCCCGTGGCCTGCAACTCGCCTCGCGCGCGTTCGGCGAACGCCTGCGCCCCGAACCGGCTGAACATCTCGTGTGCGACGTCCAGTTGGGAACGGGCGTCGACGCGTCGGTCCTCGCGCCGCAACCACTCCCCGTACAGGAGATGCGCACGGGCTAGTTCCATGCGGACCCGAGTCCGGCCGAGCCGCTCGATCGACTCACGGTGGAGACGCTCCGCCGCTTCCCCCTCGCTGAGCAACGCCCGCGAGCGAGCTTCCACGCCCAGCGCCCAGTCCGTGCCGCTGGCTCGCGTCGCCTCCGAGAGCCGCTCCAGCGCGTCGGCGGCCGACGCGGGTGAACCACTCCGTACGGCCGCCTCGATCAGCTCGACCAGGCCCCATCGCGGCGAGGCGATCTCCCGCTGCTCGGCCGCTGCCTCCTGGGCCGCAGCCAGCGCCTGCGCATACTGGCCGAGCGCGTTGCAGAGCACCGCCTCGTACCAGCGTGTCATGGTGACAGTGGCCCCCTGGCCTCGCGGCACTGCCTCGCCCAGGGCCGCGTCGATCAACCTGCGGGTCTCACCCGCGCGACCACGCCAGACAGCCAGGCCGAGAGGGCCAAGACGTGCCGAGTTGCTGTTGCCGGTTGCCGCGCACACCGCTTCGGTCTCCTCGATCAGCGACTCGGCCGCCGCCAGCTCCCCGGCCATGAGGTGCACGAATGCGCGGGAGTCGAGTGCGTCGGGGAGCGCGCTCAGCGCTCCGGCCTCGCGGGTGACCCTCACATGACGCGTCGCGGCCACGTGCCAGCGCTCGTCGTCCCACAGATCCGAGGCGATGAAGGAGCCGAACCAGAGCCGCCGCAGCTGCTCGTGTACGGGGAGCCGCTCGTCGCAGAGCGCTTCGAGTGCCCGCTCCATCATCGGCGCCGAGGCCGGGTACCCCTCGGTGAATCGCACGGCGAGGGCATCCAGCACCATGTCGGACACCTGTGGCTGCGGTGCGGGCGGTGCCTCACGGGCAGCCTCGCCCACCTCCAGCAGTCCTGGGCCACGGGCCAGACGGCCGGCGAATATCGCCGCTTCGACGGCGTCCAGGTAGGTCCCACGAGCGAGTGCGACATCGTCGAGCCGGCCGAACCGGCGAGCGGCGGCGAGCAGCAGCTGCGGGGCCTCGCCGCCGCGGTTCTGGGCGAACGCGATCCCGGCGCGCAGCACCTCGATCCGCGCGCGGCCCAGTTCGTCGAGGGGTCCGGCCGCCGCCGTGGCGAGGAGGGTGACAGCAGGCTCGAACGCCCCGGCGTGGAGTTTCGCCTGTGCTGCGTCCACCGCGCGCTGTGCGCGTCGCGCGGGATCCTGGGTCAGCGCGGTCGCACGCTGGAGGAGCGCGGCTGCCGCGGCGATGCCGCCGCGTGCCTGGGCTCGGCCCGCGGAGTGCTCCAGTTCCGCGGCCACTGTCTCGTCGGGCCCCGAGGCGGCTTCGGCCAGGTGCCAGGCACGGCGGTCGGGGTCGAGCCGGGCATCGGTGGCGTCGGCCAGCGCCTTGTGCACCTCTCGGCGTTCGCTCGGGCCCGCCGCTCGATAGGCGGCCGAGCGCACCAGCGGGTGCCGGAACCGCACCCGGTTGCCGAGGGTGATCAGGTCCATCGCACCTTCGTGCGACGCGGCGGTGTCGGCGTCGATCCCGAGGCGCCCGGCCGCGTGCCTCAGCAGGGTCACGTCGCCCAGCGGTTCGGCGGCGGCGATGACCAGCAGGCGTCGGGTCTCGGCCGGAAGAGCCTGGACGCGGCGGAGGAACCCCTGCTCGATCTGGCTCGACAACGGCCATGCGTCCGGACGCTCGAAGTCTCCGTCCATCTCCGCCGCGGTCAACCCGCGCGGCAGCTCGAGCAGGGCCAGCGGGTTGCCGCGTGACTCGGCGACTATCCGGTCGCGCACTCGTTCGTCGAGCGGACCGGTGACGACCAAGTCGAGCAGGGTCCGGGAGTCGCGCTCGGTCAGTCCTGTGACGGACAGCTCGGGAAGGCTGCCGAGAGCATGGCCGGCACTGGGTTCACGGACGGCGAAGACGAGCACAACGGATTCTGCAAGCAGTCGGCGGGCCACGAACTCCAAGGTCAGCGCGGACGCCTTGTCCAGCCACTGCGCGTCGTCGACGAGGCAGATCAGCGGCTGGTCACCTCCGGCGTCCGCGATGAGACTCAGAGTGGCCAGACCCACGAGGAACCGGTCGGGCGCGGCACCGGCGCGTAGACCGAAGGCCGTGCCGAGCGCATCACGCTGAGGCTCGGGCAGCTGGTCGAGACCTGTGAGCAGAGGAGCGCAGAGCTGGTGCAGACCGGCGTAGGAGAGTTCCATCTCGGACTGGACGCCGGCCGCTCTGATGGTGCGGCATCCGGTCGCACGGGCGAGGAGATGTCTCAGCAGCTCGGTCTTGCCGATCCCGGGCTCACCGCGCAGGACCAGGACACCGCTGCGCCCGGCTCTGGCACCTGCCACGAGATCGTCGAGGGCCGCGCATTCGTTCTCCCTGCCGAGAAGCCCGGCCCGTGAACCGTGCCTCGCCATGGCAGCTCCCTTGTCAGGACTCTTCGCTCGGTATGGTAATCCGTCCGTTGATCGCCACGTCCATGATCGACCGTGATGAGTCGGCTCGCCTGCGAGCTCGCAGAACGACTCAGCGGGCGCGTGCGCCCTGTGTGACGGTGTCGGTCACCGCGGGCCCGGAGGCTTGGCCACGGATCACCGCAGGACGGCCATGAAGTCACCGACGTCTCGCAAGGGCATGGTCGGCCGTCGCCGGGCCGTCGCCGGGCCTGTGCAGCGGCCTGCGGTACGGCCCCGCGGCCACTGCGGCGTCCGCCAGGTCCGGTGCGAACAGCCAACGGCACCGAGCGGTAGTGCGGATCGGCCGGATCGAACGCGCGCGAAATTGTCGTACGCCGCGGCCGAACGGCCGTCGAAGAGTGCGAGCAGGCCCTCGACCGGCTGCGCCATCACCGCGGCGAAAGGCAGACCGGGGAACAGCCGGTGGGCGCGCAGCGTGTCACACCTGCGCCCCTCGCCTTGTCTTGCTAGGGAAGCAACTTTGATCGGATGGAGGCGTGACACGGTGTTGGACAACGAAGCAATGAGCGGGGCCGACGAGCACGGGGCCCAGGACGGGACCGGGCCCAGGATGCTGGCGGACGTCAAGCCGCCCTTCGTGCCGGAGGGTGCTTCGGCGATGACCGTGGTGGTCGAGTGGCCTCCGGGACACCCCGGAACGCCACCGCACCGGCACTCGGGGCCGTGTTTCGGCTACGTCACCGAAGGCGCCGTCAGGTGGGAACTCGAAGGCGAGCCGGAGCGGGTGATCAAGGCCGGTGAGACGTTCTGGGAGCCGGGCGGTGACGTGATCCACTACCAGAACGGAAACGCCCTGCCGGACACGCCGGCCAAGTACGTCGTCATCATGCTGTGCGCGCCCGGCCGGCCGATGCTCACGCTGGTCGACGAGGAGGATCTGGAGAAGCGGTCCCACCTGCGCGCCCCCCGGCCTTCCGCCGACTGAACCTCCGCCCGGAGACGAGGAGTTCGCCGCCCCAGTTCTCGAAGGGGGCCACTGTGGCCGGTATCGGGCCGGTGCCACGCGGCACGACCGAGGTGCCGGTAGCACGCGACCGGGAACCGGAGCTGCTTCGGTCGTACGTCGACCAGTTGCTCGGGCGCGGTGGGGTGCTGGTGCTGTCCGGGGAGCCGGGCGTCGGCAAGTCCGTGCTGCTGGATACCGCAGCAACGGCGGCCGGTGCGCTGGTCCTGCGCTCCGACGGGTCTGGTTCCTCGCGGATCTGAGCTTCGCCGGGCTGAACCACCTACTCGAACCCCTGCCGCACGAGTACGGCGGTCTCGGCCCGGTGCACCGCGAGGCCCTGACCGTGGCGCTGGGCGGGGGTGCCGGTTCCCCGGTGGATCGGCTTCGACGAACCCTCGCAGTGGTGCCCACCGGTACCGGGGAGTGCCACCTGGACATGGACGGAGCCTTCCACCAACTCCTGGGCGGCCCCGGTGAGTCGCTTCGGTAAAGGCCGTCCGAGCCGGACGGGCCGGCGCCGTACGAAGTCGCGGACCGACCCCGTCCTCGGCGCACAGACTCCCGCCCATCTCGAAGTACGGAAGGAGCGCGCCGAGGACGTCCGGGTGCGGATCGGCGACTGGATCACCCGGCTCGCCGGATCGGTGTGGTTCGTCTACGCAGGTGAAACGGACACCGGCGGGAACGCCGAGCGGGTGCCCACCGCCCCGGCCTGAGTCGCCGACGCATGTCACATCGGCCCGGCCTGCGCGGTCTACAGGGTGACGGACAACAAGCAGAGGCAGTCATGCGAGAGATTCTGATCGTCGGCGGCGGCTACGCGGGCTTCTACACCGCCTGGGGCCTGCAGAAGAAGCTGCGTCCCGGCGAGGCGCGAGTCACGGTCGTCGACCCGCGCCCGTACATGACCTATCAGCCCTTCCTGCCCGAGGTGGCGGCCGGTTCTGTGGAGGCACGTCACGCCGTCGTGTCACTACGGCGGCACCTGCGCGACACCCGGCTGATCTCGGGCACCGTGACCGGGATCAGCTACGCGGACCGTACGGTGACCGTCCGCCCGGCACGCGGCGACGCCTACGAGCTTCACTACGACATCCTCGTGGTCACAGCGGGCGCGGTGACCCGCACCTTCCCCATTCCCGGACTCGCGCAACAGGCCATCGGCCTCAAGCACGTGGAAGAGGCCGTGGCCATCCGTGACCGGCTGATGACCGCGTTCGACCAGGCCGCGTCGCTGCCGGCCGGCCCCGAGCGGCGAAAGCTGCTCACCGTCACGTTCGTGGGAGGTGGGTTCTCCGGTGTCGAGGGCTTCGGTGAACTGCTGTCGCTGGCAACCGCGATGCTCCGGTCCTATCCGGAACTGACCGTCGACGACCTGTTTTTCCACCTGGTCGAGGCCCGGGGTCGCATCCTGCCCGAGGTGAGCGACAGGCCGGGTGCCTGGGTGGTGCGCCACCTGGAACGCCGCGGCGCACATGTCCACCTGAACACGCAACTGCTGTCCGCCGAGGACGGCCACGTCGTCCTCTCCGACGGAACGGAGTACGACTGCGAGCTGATCGTCTGGGCCGCCGGCAACGCCGCGAACCCGGTCGTGCACAACCACACGGACCTGCCGCTCGACGAGCGCGGCCTGCTGCTGGCCCGCGCCGATCTACGCGTGGGCACCGACGCCGAACCCATACCGGACGTGTGGGCCGCCGGTGACGACGCGTCCGTCCCCGACCTGGCCTCGCCGGTGCCGGGCGCGCGCACGGTGCCCAACGCCCAGCACGCCGTGCGACAGGGCAGACGTCTCGCCAGGAACCTCGTGGCCGACCTGCGCGGGCGCCGAGTGAGGAACTACCGCCACGACAGCCTGGGCGTGGTGGCGACGCTGGGGCTGGGGCTGGGCATCTTCCAGTACAAGGGCGTCGTCATCAAGGGATTCCCGGCGTGGCTGATGCACCGGGGCTATCACGTGCTCGCGGTGCCCAGCTGGGAACGCAAGATCCGCGTTCTGGCCGTCTGGCTCACCGCGGCCCTGACAGGCCGGGATCTCGTGTCTCTCGCCTCCGTCCAGTACCCGCGGGACGCCTTCGTCGCGGGTGAGCGGACGCAGAACCCGAGTGCCGGCCGTGCGAAGGAAGGCAGCACACCATGACCATGTGGGGTTCTCGTTTCCATCGGGGGTACGCCGTGGCCGCACGAGAGGAGGCCGCACGCGGCCTGCCCGACATCGAGGGCTTCCTGTACCGGGAGGCTCACAGGGGAGCGACACTCCGCCGCGTCGCGGACTTCACCGCGCGCGTGGAGGGCCTCACCCCCGAGCAGAAGCGGGACATCGAGCAGTGGTACGTCGACGAACAGAAACACGTCGCCCACATGGTGACCGATCACATCGCCGAGCGCACCGACGCGCTGGAGGCGCAGCACCATGTCAGGATCCGGCATTGGCTGCGGGGAACACTCACCGGGATGGCGCTGATCACCCTGGCGATGATCGCGTGCGTCGTGGTGATCCTCAGCTCGTGGCGGTGACCGCCGTGGGCTGGGAACGCCCGGTGCGGTACAGGCCCCTGCCGGCGCGCTGGACGCGGGAGGAGGCGACGAGGCGGTCGAGTGTGCTGCGGATCGCGTTGATGCTTCCGCTGTCGGCGTCACGGCCGAGCGCCGCCGCGACGTCACGGGCCCGTACCTCGACGTCACCGACCGTGGCGAAGTACGCCAGGATCTGTTCGGTGAGCTTTCCGTACTGCTTGTCCCCGTCGGTGTCGGTCCGTGCGGAGCCGGGCGCGGTGTGCTCGGCCGTCCGAGGAGCGATGGCCGGCGTGACCAGCGCGCTCTCGAGGGCGCCGAGGGCCAGCTGTACCGAGCCGAGATGTGCCACGACTGCCGCCAACTCCCTTTCCAGCGCCTGCTTCTGGAACTGCAGCCGGGCCAGCTCCTCCTGAAGGCCCTCGGCGGTGACCTCGATGCTGTGTGCCGTACGGCTCGCGGAGACCATCGGTTCTCCCCTCCTCAACCTTTGTCGACATCATATGCAGTGCTTCGAGTGTCAGACAGAGCATCTCAGTGTCCCAGACAGTGGCATTTTGCCGGTCGGTGAAATCACATCGTCCATTTCTCTCCCAAGTGCCGGTCGGTCCCTTGAGGACGCTGTCGCCGTCTTCGTACACCACCGCGGGCGCCTCTTCGGGATCGCCTACCGCATCGTCGGGATCACGGTCGAGGCCGAGGACGTGGTCCAGGAGGTATGGCCGCGCCGGCCGAAGACCGCGGTCGCCTTCATGACCGCGGCCGCCTCGAAGCACGGCGTTCACCAGGTGCTGTGGGTGTTCACGCCGAGCAGGATCGCCGCCTTCCTCGATTCCCGTTCCCGCGTCGCGGCCACCCTTGGTCTCACTTGGGGCGGTGGTTCCAGGACCGCAGTTTGTCGGGGTTGAGCATGACCCAGACCTGGGCCACACGGTCGTCTGAGACGTCGAGACTGATGACGGCGGCGACCTGGCGGCCGTAGCGGGCGACGAGGCCCGTCCGGCCGTTGACGGAATGGGTGGTCAGGGTGGTGTGCGGGCTTCGGGCCAGGAGCGTCAAGAGGCTGTCGGCGACCGGCCGACAGCCGTGGACCGGTCCGGTCAGCGCCCGCACCTTGCCGCCCCCGTCGAAGAACGCCGTCGCGTCCGGGCACAGCAACGACGTGAGCAGTTTTCCGTCGTCGGTGACGCACGCCCTGCATACGGCGTGGGCGACGGCGTCATGCTGCTGCGGTGTCGTGGAGCGGGTGCGGCGCAGACGCAGCCACTGCCTGGCCCGTGCGGCGAGTTCGGCGAGTTCCGGCTCCGTACGGCCCACGATGTCGGCGACCGTGCCCGGGGCCATCCCGAAGGCACGGAACACGAACGCCGCGCGCTCGGCGGTCGACAGCGACTCCAGCGCGTTCAGCACGACCCGGCCGGCCTCCTCCTCCACCTCCGACGGCTGTGCCCCGTGCCCTTCCTCGTGGCCGGCCGCGCCCCGGCCGGGCTGGGCGAGGCTGTCCAGGCAGATCCCGCCCACGGTCTTCGCCAGCCAGGACCGGGGGACGGTCACCTGCCGGCGTGCCGCGTCGGACAGCCCGTACCACCGGTGGTACGCCTCGTCGACGACGCTTTCCGCCGCGCCGGCGTCGCCCAGCATCCAGTGGGCGACATCGAGCAGGAACCGGCGCTCCTCCCACAGCTCGTCGATCGGCACCGCATCGCTCCGGTTCACAGGGCATCCTCGCTCTCGCTCGCGCTGCCCCGCACGCGGCAGGGCGTCGGCTCAACCCGTAAGACCGGTTACTCCCCGACGGTGTGACACGGGCTCGTCGCGGCCGCATGTCACACCTGCGGCGGCTGCCCGGTCTTAATGGACAACACCGCACTTCTCTTCCCTTGACTGCTGAACGAGGTGACCATGCCGTGGAATGGCGTGAACGGGCAGCTTGCCTGCGCGTAGATCCCGAGCTTTTCTTCCCTATATCCAACAGCGGTCCCACCCTTCGGCAGATCGACGAGGCGAAGGCCGTTTGCGGCGGTTGTCCCGTCGCAGAACAGTGCCTCGACTGGGCCTTGCGGGTGGGAGTCGTGGACGGTATCTGGGGCGGCACAACGGAAACCGAGCGCCGAGTGATACGAGGAATCAAGACCCGGGCGGCAGTGCAATGAACAAGGGGGGAAGAGTCGCCGAATGGGCCGATGGGCGATTGGGCGTCGGCCGAATGGTCAGAGGAAGAGCGCGACGGGCGTTTCCGGACCACTGGACCTTCATGCTGGGGGAAATCTGTCTCTACAGTCTCGTCGTTCTCATCGTCACGGGCGTGTACCTGACCTTCTACTTCCACCCGTCGATGAAGGAGGTGCAGTACAACGGGAGTTACGCACCTCTACACGGTCAGATGGTGTCGGAGGCTTTCGACTCGACCATGCACATATCCTTCGACGTCCGCGGCGGTCTGCTGATCCGGCAAGCCCATCACTGGGCGGCGTTGGTCTTCGTCGCCTCCATACTTGCCCACATGATGCGGGTGTTCTTCACGGGCGCCTTCCGCAAACCGCGCGAACTCAACTGGCTGATCGGATTCCTGCTGCTGGTCCTCGCCATGTTCGCCGGGCTGACGGGATACGACCTCCCGGACGACCTGCTTTCCGGTACCGGCCTCGCCGTGGTGAACGGAACGATCCTGTCCATTCCGATCGTCGGAACGTACCTGTCGATGTTCCTGTTCGGAGGCGAGTTCCCCGGCAGCGAGCTGGTGGCGCGCTTCAACACCATCCATGTGCTGGTCATACCCGGCCTCATGGTGGGACTGCTGACCGCCCATCTGGCCCTGATGCTGTACCACGGACACACCCAGTACCCGGGCCGCGGACGCACCAACAGCAATGTCGTGGGCGTGCCGGCCAAGGTACGCGTCGTCAAGTCCTGGGGGTATTTCCTGCTGGTGAGCGGTGCCATATTCGTCATGGCCTCGGTCGCCCAGATCAACCCCGTCTGGCAGTACGGGCCTTACCGTGCCGACCAGGTTTCCGCCGGGTCGCAGCCCGACTGGTACATGGGCGTGGCGGACGGACTGCTTCGGGTGACACCGGGCTGGGAAGTCAGCTTCCGGGGTCATACCCTGGCGCTCGACAACCTGATTCCGTTGTCGGTGGGGGTTGGCCTTTTCCTCGCCCTGGGCGCGTATCCGTTCATCGAGTCGTGGGCGACCCGTGACGCCCGCGAGCACAACCTTCTGGACCGGCCACGTAACCGTCCCGTGCGAACGGCACTCGGCGTCGCATGGCTCAGCTTCTATCTGGTTTCCCTGATCGGGGCCGCGAACGACATCATCGCGATCCGTTTCCATGTTCCGGTCGAGTCCGTGACGTGGGCGGTCCGCATCGGTCTCTTCGTGGTGCCTTTCGCAGCCTATGTTCTGACCAAACGAATGGCACTCGGCCTTCAACGCAGCGACCGCGACAAAGTGCTGCACGGACGTGAGACCGGCATCATCAAGCGCATGCCCGACGGAGAATTCATCGAGGTGCACGAGTCGCTACGCCAAGCACAACTCCACGTGCTCACCCAGCACGAGCAGTACAGGCCGATCGGTCCCGGTGTCCGCCTTTCACAGCAACTGCGTTCACGGATCAGCGAGATCCTTTACGGAGAAGGCGCGCAGATCACCAAGCCGACCGTGCAGGAATACCAGGCGCTGCACAAGGGTCGCACCGACGACCATGCCTAGTACTACAGCCTAGGCGGACGCCGCCTCGCCTGCGAGCCGTATGGTGCGGATCTCCTTGCGGGAGGTGATGCCGAGCTTCGAGAACACCTTGCGCAGATGCCATTCCACCGTGTGGGGGCTGATGAACAGCTGGGCGCCGACCTCGGAATTCGTGAGACCGTCCCGGACCAGGCGGGCGATCTGCTCCTCCTGAGGGGTGAGAGCTACGTGTGCCGCGGCGGGATGCTTGCGGACCCTCGCTCCCGTCGCCTGGAGTTCGCGGCGCGCCCGCTCGGCGAAGGCCCCGGCTCCGATGTGACTGAGCATGTCGTGCGCGATGCCCAGTTGAGCCCGGGCGTCGGCTCGGCGGTTCTCGCGGCGCAGCCATTCCCCGTACAGCAGGTGGGTCCGAGCGAGGTCCATCCGTACGCCCGCTCCACCGAGCCGCTCGATCGCCTCGCGGTACAGGACATCGGCGACCTGCCCCTCACTCACCTGAGCACGGACTCCGGCCGAGGTGCCGAGAGCCCACTCGGTACCGCCGGCCTGCGCCATGTCGACGATTCTGCGCACCGCCGCGGCCGCGTCCATGGGTCTGCCCAGTCGTACGGAAGCCTCGACCAGCTCAACCGTGGACTGGAGGGAGAGACCGAGTTCCTGCGGATTCTCGCAACCCCGCAGAGCGGCCGTATACGCCTCCGCGTACCTGCCGAGGCCGTTGTAGAGCACTGCCGCAGCCCACTGCGTGGCTGTCTCCACCTTGCCTTCCCCGCGCAGGAGGACATCGTGGGTGACCGCTGCGATCGCCTGCCGGGTCGCGGCCTCCCCGCCCTTCCAGGGCTCGACGACCAGCGCGCTGTAGTGGGCGAAGAAACTGCTGCCGGTCACCTCTCCGATCGTCGTCGCCTCCGCGACCAGAGAGCCGGCACCGGCGAGATCACCGGCGAAGACCCGGTTCGACAGACGAAGCAGGAGCGCGGACGGCAGCACCGACAGGGCTCCCGTCTCCCGTGCGAGGTCGACCAGTCGCGCCGAGAGCACGGACCAGCTCTCGAAGTCCCAGATGCTGTGGGCAAGGCGGCATGCGAGAGGGAGCCAACCGAGCCCTTCTTTCGGCGAGATCCCGTCGGCGCGGAACGCGGCCAGAGCCTGGAGCAGCATCGGCGTCCCCGCGGCGTGACCCTCGGTGGTCAGCAGTGCCTGGCCGTCCAGAAGGAGATCGTCGCGTGTCGGCTCGGCGGGCCTGGGCGTCGCGAGAATGGCCTGGGCCACTTCGACGATCCCCTCGCCCTGTGGCAGCCGGCCGGCGGTGAGGGCCGCGTAGATCGCGTCCCGGTACGTCTCACGGGCGAGCCCGGCATCGAGCGGCTCCAGTCGTCTGGCCGCTTCGAGCAGCAGCGGCAGGCCGGCACCGGCGCTGCTGGAGGCGGTCATGATCCGACCGCGCAGCAGCGTCGACCGTGCGGCTCCGAGGCCGTCGAGGGGACCCAGCTCGGCCGCGCCCGCCAGTTCCCGCGCGGCGTCGAACGCGCCGGCCTGGTATTTGGCGTGTGCAGCCGCCAGCGCCCTGGCTCCACGGCGCCTGGGGTCGGGCGTCAGCTGTGCGGCCCGGTCGAGGAAGGCCGCCGCCGCGGCGACTCCGCCACGTGCCTGCGCACGGTCCGCCGAACGCTCCAGCTCGGCGGCCACCGCCTCGTCGGGTCTCACCGTCGCACGCGCCTTGTGCCACGCCCGACGGTCCGGATCGAGCCGGGGGTCGGTCTCGTCCGCCAGAGCTCTGTGCACCTCGCGCAGGTCGTCCGGGCCTGCCGCGCGATAGGCCGCCGAACGCACCAGCGGGTGGCGGAAGCGCGCCCAGGCACCGAGGGTGATCAGTCCCGACGCCTCGGCATCCGTCGCGGCCGCGTCCACGGCGATTCCCAGCCGCTCGGCCGCCCGCCTGAGCAGCGTCACATCGCCGACGGGCTCGGCGGCGGCGACGAACAGCAGGCGTTGCGTCTCGGCGGGCAGCGCCTGGACGCGGCGGAGGAAGTCCTGCTCCAACCGGTTGGACACGGGCCCCACGCCGGGGCGCCCGGATTCGCCGGCGGGGTCCAACGTGGTGAGCGCGTGCGGCAGTTCGAGCAGGGCAAGTGGATTGCCGCGGGTCTCCGCGACGATGCGGTCACGCACTCTGCGGTCGAGCGGGCCGGTGACGACCGAGGCGAGGAGTTTTCGGGAGTCGTTCTCGAACAGCCCGGTCACGGGTAGTTCGGGGAGGCCGGTGAACATCTCACCGGTGGTCGGCTCGCGCACGGCGACGGCGAGCACGACCGATTCCGCGAGCAGTCTGCGGGCGACGAACTCCAAGGTCTGTGCCGAGACCCTGTCCAGCCACTGCGCGTCGTCGACGACGCAGACCAGCGGCTCGCTCGCCCCGGCCTCCGAGAGAAGGCTCAGCGTGGCCAGACCCACCAGGAACCGGTCGGGCGCGGCGCCGCCGTGCATGCCGAACGCCGTGCGCAAAGCGTCGCGTTGAGGCTCCGGCAGGTTGTCGAGTCCCGAGAGCAGTGGCGCGCAGAGCTGGTGCAGGCCGGCGTAGGAAAGCTCCATCTCGGACTGCACTCCGACAGCGCTGACCGTACGGAATCCGCTGGCGCGCCCCTGCAAGTACTTCAGCAGCTCGGTCTTCCCGATCCCCGCCTCACCTCGCAGGACCAGGACCCCGCTGCGCCCGTCCCTGGCGCCCGCCAGCAGGTCGTCGAGGGCCCGCCGCTCGTCCCGCCTGTCAAGGAGTCCGGCTCCGGAACCGCGGCTGGTCATGGCAGTCTCCCAGGTCAGATCCTCCCGGCGGCGCGTCGGCCGGTGCATCGGCGGATCACTGCAGCCGTGGTGCGGCCGAGGCGAGCCGCGCCCATCGTAAACGGCTGCGAAAGCGGAGAACTTCCCACTTTGGGTGAACGTGGTGGCTTGAGTGCCCTCCGGAACGACGGTCCGGACAGGTCGGCCACGGACCTGCCACGGCACGACCACGCAGTCCCCTACGGCCTTCCAAGGGCGCGCCCGGCTGCCCTCAGGAGCGACATTGATGCCGGCTGCCCTTCGAGCTGCTGACCCACTGAGCAGAGGAGCCGGACGTGGACACACATCTGACCGAGAGCTGGCAGAGCCGGGGGACGACGGGCGCGTCCGTCATCGCGCTGGACGACGCGACCTGGGTGTTCGTGCGGGCCAGGCCCGGGCTGCTCACCCTCGCCAGGCAAATCGTCGGGAACGCGCACGACGCAGAGGACGTCATCCAGGAGACGTGGCTGCGGTGGCAGGGGGCCGACCGCACGGCTGTCACCAACCCGTCGGCACTGCTCAGGACGACCACCGTCCGGCTGGCCATCAACGTCGTCCAGTCCGCCTGGAAGCGCCGGGAGTCCTGTGCCGGCCCCTCGCTGCCGGAGCCGATGGACCACCACGCGGGTCCCGAAGCGGTGGCCGAGCGTCAGGACGCCATGGAGCGAGCGGTTCTCCTGCTGATGGAGACCCTGACTCCGAGGCAACGTGCCGCGTACGTCCTCAGGGAGGGGTTCGGCTACCCGTACGACCGGATCGCTGAGATCTTGCGCCTCAGCGTCGTCAACACGAGGCAGCAGGTCGTCCGCGCCCAGCGGCGTCTCACCGGGGACCACCGCACGCAACCGGTCGACTCCGTCGCGCACCGGCGTCTCGTTCAGGCGCTCTTCTCGGCAGCCCAGAGCGGTGACCTCGGGCACCTGGAAAGGGTGCTGTCCACCGATGCGAGTGGCCGGTGATGACCGCTGCGGCAGGCGTCGGCGGGGCTGACGGACCAGGATCGCGTCGACGACGACGTGCCGCATCTCGCCGGGCGCCCCCGGCGCCCTCTTCGACAGGGCGACGGCGCGGCCCGGCCGAGGAGATCAGCGGCTGGCGGCATGCCGGTTCATTGCGGTTGAGATGACGTTCATGCGCTCGCCGAGTTCTGCGAGTTCCTGGCGCAGTTCCGTGACCCGGGTACGAAGTTCGGTGGCTTCGGCGGTCAGCGATACGAAGGTGGCAGCGAGGTCGACGCGGTCCTCATCGATTAGGGACATCGCGTCTCCATGACTTTACGAGGAATGCGAGCCATTTCCCTGCTGGAATGAAACCGGCCCGTCGTCAAGGGCACGAGTGGCCCTCTCCTTTCGGTGAGGGCCACCCCGATGAATTACTTCCGCTGTGCGAGCCAGTCGGCGAACTTCGTCTCGGCTCGGTGAGCGTCCGGGCCGGGCAGAAGGGTGTCGTCTTTCAGTGGGGCGCCCCAGTACGTCGCCTGCGGGTCCGTGACGATCTTGCGCGGGTCGTTCAGGGCGGTCAGCCCCATGCGGATGAACTCCTCCAGCTGGAACACCTCGGGGCCGCCGACCTCCACCACGCCGCCCACAGGTGCGCCGACCGCGGTGCGGGCGACGGCCGCGGCCACGTCGTCGGAGACGATGGGCTGGATCTTGGCGTCGGGCAGATGCACGGTGTCACCCTCGGTGACCCCGTCGGCGAGTCCCTTCGCGAACTCGAAGAACTGGGTGGCGTGGACGATGGAGTAGGGGTTGCCGGACCCTTTGATCAGGTCTTCCTGGACCTGCTTGGCGCGGAAGTATCCGCTGCCCTGCAGGCGGTCGGTGCCGACCACGGACAGCGCCACGTGATGCGCCACGCCGGCCTGCGTCTCCGCCTTCAGCAGGTTGGTCGTCGAGGTGCGGAAGAACTCCATGACCGCCTCGTCCTCGAACGAGGGCGAGTTCGACACGTCGACCACGACCTGCGCGCCCTGCAGGACCTCGGCCAGCCCCTCGCCGGTCAGCGTGTTGACGCCGGTGTTGGGCGACGCCGGGACCGCCTCGTGCCCGTGCTCGCCGAGCCCGGTGACCACCTTCGAGCCGATGAGCCCGGTTCCACCGATCACTACTACCTTCATGACGGAATTCCTTTCGGGTTTACCTGATGCCTGTATCAGTAGAGACCAGGCATCGGTTCTGTTTGTGACACCTTCTATTCGACGAGTTTTCCCGTGGTCGACACTTCCTCCATCAGGGAGGAAATCTCGCTGGATACGGCCGGAATGCTCTCGTGGGTGATGCCCGTCGACGGGGACCACACGAGATTCACCCGCAGAGCGGGATCCATGTCGGGGTAGTCGCTGCGGTTGTGGCAGCCACGTGTCTCGCGGCGCTCCATTGCCGATTCGAGGGTGGCGCGGGCCGCGAGTGCGGCGGATTTCAGATCGAAGGCGTGCGCGAGGTCCTGGTAGCCGGCGATGTCCGGGTGGATGCCGACGTCGTCCATCCTCTTCTCGATCAACGCGAGCTCTGCCAGCCCGGCGCGCAGGCCGTCTTCGTCGCGTACGACTCCGGCGTGCTCGGTCATGGTGTTGCGGATGGCGCGCTGGAGGGCGCGGACGTTCTCCGGCCCGTCGGCGGCGAGGAGATCGTCCATCTCGGCGCGGGCCTCCGCGATGGCCGACGCCGACCTCGGCTGTGAGGTCAGGGATTCCGAATAGGCGGCTGCGGCCTGTCCGGTGAGGCGGCCGAAGACGAGCAGTTCGATGAGGCTGTTCCCACCGAGGCGGTTGGCGCCGTGCAGCCCGCTGGACGCCTCACCGATGGCGTACAGGCCGCGCACATCGGTGCTGTGGTCCTCGGGACGCACCCACACGCCGCCCATCGAGTAGTGGGCAGTGGGCGCGATCTCGATCGGCTCCCGGGTGATGTCCAGCATCTGCAGGTCCAGCAGGGTCTGGTAGACGCGGGGCAGTCGCGTCATGATCGTCTGGCGGGGCAGGTGCGAGACGTCGAGCCACACACCGCCCTTGGGGGTGCCGCGGCCCTCTTTGATCTCCGTGTAGGCGGCCAGGGCCACGCGGTCGCGGGTGGACAACTCCATGCGCTCGGGGTCGTAGCGGGCCATGAAGCGTTCCCCGAGGGCGTTGCGCAGGATGCCGCCCTCGCCCCGGGCGGCCTCGCTGACCAGGGTGCCGGCCGCGTTCTCCGGCTCGATGATCCCGGACGGGTGGAACTGCACCAGCTCGGCGTCCCGCAGCCGGGCACCGGCCTCGACGGCCAGCCGGAAGGAGTCGCCGGTGTTCTCGTCGCGCCGCGAGGAGGTGCGCCGCCAGATGCGGGTGTGGCCGCCCGCAGCGAGAATGACCGCGTCGGCGTGGATGAGGTAGCGCCTGCCGCTGGTGAGGTCGAAGCCGTACGCGCCGAACACCGCTCCGTCGTGCACCAGGAGCCGGGTGATGTACACGCCCTCCAGTACCGGAATGTCGAGCTGTTCCGCGCGCCTGATCAGCGTGCGCTGGATCTCCAGGCCGGTGTAGTCGCCCGCGAAGGCGGTCCGCCGGAACTTGTGCGCGCCGAAGAAGCGCTGCGAGATCCGGCCGTCCTCCTCCCTGGCAAAGGCCATCCCGAAGCGCTCCAGGTCGTCGATGCCACGGGCGGCGCCCTGCGTGACGATCTCCACGGTGCGCGGATCGGCCAGGAGGTAGCTCTCCTTCAGGGTGTCGGCAGCATGCTGCTGCCAGCTGTCCTCCGGGTCCATGGTGGCCAGCGCAGCGTTGATGCCGCCGGCCGCAAGTGCCGTATGGGCGTCCTCCTTGGGACGCTTGCCGACCGCCAGGACGTCGATGCCGGCCTCGGCCAGTTCGATCGCCGCGCGCAGGCCGGCTCCGCCGGTGCCGATCACCAGCACCATGGTGGAAAGGCGTTGTTCGGTGACAGCCACGGTCTTCTCCGATCACTGAGGTCTTCATCCAGTACGACCGGACAGTCCCGCGATCTGTGACACCTCTCCCGGGCCCCTTCGCGTCGAGGGGTCGGCGACCCGCTGTCGGGTTCGTGAGGTGGCGGCGATGCCGGTCCTACAACACCTAGGACAGGACAGGACTCGCACCCATGTTGTGACACTGATGTGGCCGCGAGTGTCACAGATTCGACCGCAGCCCGGTCATCACTGAACACGGTCATGGCAGCCATGGCCGGGTGTGAATCCGAGGGAGGCCGACACATGTCGGACAAGGACTCAGCGCAGGGCACCGGAGTGCAGACCCGGTCGGAGGGATGGAAGACGGCGGCGAAGATGCTGCAGGACACCGCTCCGCTCACCGTCCCCGAGGGCGCCTCGGCGATGACCATCTTCGTCGAGTGGGAGCCGGGAGACCCGGGATCCCCGCCGCACCGCCACTCGGGACCGGCGTTCGGCTACGTCCTGGAGGGCGCCGTCCGTTTCGAGATGGAAGGCGAGCCCGAGCGCGTGATCGAGGCGGGCGGGACGTTCTGGGAGCCGGGCGGCGACCCGATCCACTACCAGGACGGCAACGCGCTGCCCGACGCGTGCACCCGGTTCGTCGTGACGATGCTGTGCGCGCCGGGCAAGCCCATGCTCGAACTGGTCGACGAGGAGGAACTGGCCCAGCGGGCCCACCTCCGCGCCCCACGGCCCACCGGCTGACCGCCGTACAGGGCCACTGCGAAGGCAGCCCGTCCGCTCCGTGGGAGGGCACGGTGAGGCATGAGCGCCAATGATGTCGTGCACGGCATGTTGACAGCGCTGTTCGCCGCCGCGACCGTTCACGCGCTGCGGCAGGCCGCGCTGACACGAGGCGCCGGATGGCGCGGCCGAGGCGACGGTCTCCTGCACATCGTCATGGCGGCGGCCATGGCGGTGATGCCGTGGCACCGCATCGGCGAAGGGCCGGCGCCGGGGCGGACGACCTTCTTCTTCGCCGCAGCGGCCTTGTGGTTCCCGCTGACCGCGGTTCTCGGCGTCCGTGGCTCCAGGTTGGCCGGCCTCGTGCGCAGGTCGCCGCAGGCGGTCGGCATGGCCGCCATGGCGTGGATGCCGGTGCGGCACGGCAGCGTCACGGACGCCCACACCGGCGACCTGGTCACCGGTGTGCTGACGCTGTGTCTGCTGGCCTACGCTCTCCGGTCGCTGACCCAGGACATGCCCACGCTGCGCGGGACTCCGGGCAGCGTGGGCATGTCCACGGACCTCGGCGGACCCTGCGACCGCTTCTGGCAGGGATCGACGGCCATGGGCACGGCCCTCATGCTGCTCATGCACCACTGACATGCGACGCCGGGCAACCGTGTCGTCCTGAAAGTCGGTGCCCAACGGTGTCACACATCGTGTGGCAGCCCGGTCCTAGTGGGAGACCGGTCCGATTCCGGCCCCATGGCGAAAAGGTGGATCATGAGGGGAAATCCCACAACGGCGGGTCTGGGCAGCCTTCCGCGTCCCGTGGCCGTGGTGGTGGGCGCCGGTGGCGTGCTCGGAGCGGCGCACATCGGTGCCGGGTACGCGCTGGAACGCCACGGATTCGTCCCGGACCTGATCATCGGGACTTCGGTGGGTGCCCTCAACGGGGCCATCGCGGCCGCCCACCCCCGCAGGGCCGCGCCGTGGCTGGACCACGTGTGGACCCAACTGCGGCGCCGTGACGTGTATCCGCTCGGCAACCTGTCCTCACGGAGCAGCGTCTTCACCGATCGCGGCCTGCGGCGGCTGATCGCCCGGGCCGGGCTGCCGTCGCGGATCGAGGAGCTGGCGGTCCCGTTCACCGCGGTGGCCACGGACCTGGTCACCGGTGCTCCGGTGCTGCTCGACCGGGGAGACCTCGTGTCCGCGCTGCTGGCCAGCGCCGCCATCCCGGGGATGCTGCCCCCGGTGGTCCGCGCGGGCCGCACGCTCGTCGACGGCGGGCTGATCGCCTATGTCCCGGTGCCGGCGGCCCTGCAGGCCGGGGCGGCCGGCGTGGTGGTGGCAACCGGGCCGGAGAGCTCGCCGTTGCGCCCCACCATTCCGCGCCGACGTGCCGGCGCGATCGCCGCCAGGGCCGGGCTGCTGATGCTGCACCACCAGATCGAGCGCGATCTGCGCGAGGTGTCCCGGCACATCCCGACCGTCGTACGACCGGCCGGTGTGGGCGTGGCTGCGCCGTCACATCGGGCTGCTGCTGTTCCTGCACAACGTCGTGCAGACCTTCGTAGCAGCCGACCATCGTTACCGGCCCCTGTACAACCGGGCCGTCGGCTCTCAGATCGCCCTCCAGCTCCGGCTCGCCGGGTACCAGCCCGGCAGCGGTAGGCCGGTGGTGCTGCTCAGCTACAGCGGCGGCGCCCAGGTCGCCACGGGCGCGGTCGACGAACTGTACACGCAGCTGCGCTGCCCGCTCCTGCTGATCACACTCGGTGGGTTCCACAACGGAGCCAACGACCTCACCCATGCCGAGCACCTGCATCAACTCACCAGCGCGAACGACCGAATTGAGCAGATCGGCACCTGGATCTTCCCTCAGCGCTGGCGGCTCTTGCGTCGTAGCGCATGGAACCAGGCCGTTCGCGCGGGGAAGATCACCGTGCATCGACTCGACCCGGCCACTCACTTCGGTCCGCAGAGCTACATCAGCCCAACGGCTCAACTGCCCGACGGCCGCAGCCACCTTGCCCGCACCGCCGAAACGGTGATCGCGGTCATCCGCGCCCACCACGGCTCCACCCTCGCGCAGGGCAACCCGCTGCCATGAGGCGGGCGGTGCTGCGGCGAGGGCGTTCGGCCCGCCGCCATGACGGCTCGCGGAGTCGGGCCAATCGAGGAACGCCATGGTCAGGGTGCGTTGAACAGGGTGGGGAAGCGGGGGGCGAGCCAGGGTTTGCGGCCCCAGGCGAGCACATTTCCGCGTGCCAGGGCCTGCCACGGGCCCCGACGTCCCAGCGCGATGAGAAGAAACGCGACCGGTTCGGTGAGGATGGTGCAGTCCGAACGTTCCGGCGGGTCAGGAAGCACCTCGACCGTGCCGTCGGTGAAGGTGACGCCGAACGCCGCGCCGCCCCGGATGCGCAAGGTGTAACGGGCCGTCGGCGCGGAGGCGGCGGCGATGCGCGGCATCGCTGTCTTCAGGAACGGCAGGCACAATCCGACCCGCATCTCGTTGATCATGTGCGGGCGGCGCAGCCCGCGGGCGAGATCGTAACCGTGGCCCAGCATGTGGGTCAGCAGGTACGAGGCGAGAACGTCCTGGTCCATGGGACCGAGCGGGGTCAGGAGCGTCCGACCCGCGGTCCCGTCCGCCACGGCTCGGTCCACCGCGTCCAGGAACACGTCGGTCTGCTCCACGATCATCGCGGCCAGCGGTTCCGCACCGCGCTCCGGAAAGTCGATGAGACTCTGTGCATTGGCCGCCGCGAGGCTCTGCGGCGTGCCGTCCCCGTAGAGGCGTTCCCGGCCGGACGCGAGATCGGCCATCAGGCCGTTGGCCAGTACCAGGTGGGCGGCCGTCTCGCCGACGGTCCACTCCAACCCCGGTACCGGAACGGTCATGTCCGGCGCGTCGTCCAGGAGCGCGGCGACGGCACTGGCGGTCTCCCGTATCGCCTGACCGAGCCCTTCCGGCAGGGAGTCCCTGGTGCCCGTCTGCGTTCCCCGCTCCACCCCGCTCGTTCTCCTCATGTCTGCGTGATCACGCACCTGTAGCGCGGTACAAAACCAGACCCGCCGGTCCGGGGCAAGGGTCCTGGACCGGCGGGCACTTCGAGAACCGAGACCGTCGGGAGAACGTGCTCACCGACCTGGTGCCGGGAACTCCGACCGTGACCGCTATCCGAACAGGCGTCGCTGGATCTCCCTCCGGTAGTCCTCGAGCGTCCTGTCGAGATGTGCCGCCGTAGCCTCGGCCGCCTCGTCGGGCCGGCCGTCGCGAATGGCCCGGTAGATCACCTCGTGCTCCACGACTGCGGACTCGGTGCCTTCGCCGAGTGTGTCGTGGATCCCTATCGCGCTGGACTGCCGCTGCAGTCGTCGTGCGTCACGCACGGAGCTGACGAGGAAGGTGTTGTGCGAGGCCGCGGCCACGGACATGTGGAAGTCCTCGTCCGCCTGGTTGAACTCGTCGACCTGGCCGTGGACGAAGCCGTGCCGGCACTGCTGCATGGCCACCTCGATGGTCCGCAGCTCGGCGGGGGTGGCACGGGTGGCGGCCAGGCTGCTCGCGGCCGTTTCCTGGACCCGGCGGAACTCGAACAGCATGAGCACGTGATCGAGGTCGACGGGGCGGAAGAAACCGCCCCAGCGGCTGGTGATGAGCATGCCCTCGTCGTCCGCGACGAACAGCCCGCGCCCCTTGTGCGCCCGGACCCGGCCGAGCGCCGAAAGGATCTTCACGGCTTCCCGCACCACCGCCCTGCTGGTGTCCAGCCTCTGGGCCAGGTCGTTCTCCGTGGGCAGTCGATCACCTGCCACCAGGCGGGCCTCGGCGATGAACTCCAGGATCCGCTCCGCCACTACCTCGTAGCCGGGCCGGTATTCACTCCGCGCGCCCATGCCGTTCACCGCTGCGGTCGCAACGGGAGGTTCCTGCGTCGGCAAGTCCCCCTGGGCCGCGGGCGTTTCGTTCATCTGTCCTGCCTCCTGGCTGACGCAACTGGGGCGGCTGATCGCTGTGGAGCCACGCTCAATCGTATCCCAACCGTCGATTAGTCGTACTCATCTTGGGACGCAGACCCCCATCATGAGACGGGTGACCCAAGAGCCACGGATCGTAAGCACTTTGCGTATTTTAGAGCCCCCACCTGGCATCACGCGACCCCTTGCCGGGGGCTGCCCAGTGAATCCAGGGACCGAAATGAGTACGACTCATTCGAAGGAGTTCTGCTCCGCCGTCAATCTTTTTCATCACCTTGGGACCAGTGACGACGGCGTGGCTGATCGGTGCCATCGCACCGTCACCCGTGATTAACGCGGTTGTCATGACATGCCTCGTACGGTCATGGCGGCTGTTGTCAGCCCATGTCGGTTTAGCCGGATGTACGAAGGAACGAGCACATGGGCCGCCCCGAGAGACCAGTGGACCCTTCGGCCGGGCCCGTCGAGCGGTTCGCACACGAGTTGCGGCAGCTACGCGGTGCCGCGGGCAGCCCCCTCCTACCGGGCGATGGCGAAGGCGGCCGGCTGCGGTGCGACAACGCTGTCACAGGCCGCGGCCGGGGAACGGCTGCCCGCGCTCGCCGCCGTCGAGGCGTACGTGCGTGCGTGCGGAGGCGACCCGGCCATCTGGCGGGCGCGTTGGGAGGAGGCCCGGGCGGAGGCCGAGGCCGACCGGACGCAGGACGAACCCCGGGAGACGGGTCAGGCGCCATACCGCGGTCTCGCCCGGTTCGAGCCGGGCGACCGGCACCTGTTCTTCGGCCGGGACCGGATGCTTGCCGACCTGGGAAAACTGGTGTGCGAGCACCGGTTCGCGGTGCTGTTCGGGCCCTCGGGGAGCGGCAAGTCCTCGCTGTTGCGCGCGGGGCTGGTGCCGCGGCTGCGTGAGGAACTCGCCCGACAGGCGTCCCCGGCCGTGCTGCGGATCCTCACTCCGGGCCCGAGACCCGCGACGACGGGACGATTCGGCGACGGAGTCCAGGACATGGGTAAGGGGCCTCCGGCGGCACAGGGGGGCGTGCGGCCGGAGGCCTCGGGCCCGACGGCCGGCACACGGGGGAAGCGTGCCGCCGTCGGGCGCCAGGTGCCGCTCACCGGGCCGCCCAGCGTGGTCGACGCCGGTTGGTCCGGGCTGGCGAGGCCTACTTTTCCGTGCACGGCGTTGATCGGCACCCCGGTTCGATCACGAAAATCAATCGGCACGGAAGGGTTCGTCCCACGTGCCGCCTCGAACAGTTTGTTCTTGCTGCCCGACATCACCAACTGCGCGTTCCCTAAGCCGTTCGGGAAGTTCGAAAGGCTGGTGTCGGCGCGGTAGATGTGGCCGAAGTGCGGCGCAGTGGCGTTGGAACGGCGGCCAGTCGGCCTCGGCGAGGGTTCGTACCGTGGTGCGGCCGGCGGTCCGTTGCTGGGCGACGAGGTATGAGCCAGCTAGAGGGGCGTCGACGCCGATGGTACGAAGGGTGCCCCGTGTCCCGGCACGATCAGCGCCGGGCCGAGGGCCAGGACCTTCTCCCTTGCCGCCCGCAGTTGCTCGCGGTCGGGCGCGAAGGGGTCGTCGGCGGGTCCCTCGGAGGTCCACCACAGGTGGGTCAGAACCACCAGGCCCTCAGCGGCCGTGACCAGGGTGCTGACGTCCTCGGCGGTGTGGCCGGGGGTCGTCACGAGCGTGATCGACGGCGACAACTCGTATCCGTCGGCGTCGCGGTCCTCCCAGACGTCGTTCTGGTAGATCGCCATGTGGTCGTGGAAACGGGCCTGTTGGAACAGGGCCGCGTTCAGCGTGTGGTCAGGGTGGTGGTGGCTGAAGATCACGTCGGTGACGTGTTCGGGGTTCAGTCCGTGGTGCGCGAGCGGGTCCAGGATGAGCCGGCGGTCCGCGACCATGCCGGGATCGGCGATCGCGACCGTCTGGCCGTCGACGAGCAGGGTGACGGTGCCGGCCACCCGCTCGTCGGCGTAACCGGTCGTCAGGACGTGGAAGGCAGCGGTCATGAGGGGCTCCTCGCGTACGGTGTGGGCGAACGGCTGAGGGTGACCCGGCCTCCAGCGCAGCCGGAACCGGAACCGGATCAGTCCGGTGGCCCGGCCGGCGTTTCCAAGCGTGCCGCTGACCGAGCCACACGCCCCGCTACGCCCCGGCTGCCTCGATGAACTCGCGCACGGCAGTGCGCGGGTCTCCCGAGCGGACCAGCGCCTCGCCGACCAGGACCACGTCGGCTCCCCAACCGCGGTACTCCGCTACGTCCTTGGGGCCTGTCACTCCCGATTCCGCGACCCTGACCGTGCCTTCGGGGATGTCCGTCACGAGGTCGGCGAACACTTTGCGATCCACGTCCAGCGTTGTCAGGTCCCGCGCGTTGATGCCGACCAGCTCAGCTCCCGCGGCGACAGCGCGCCGCACTTCGTCGGCCGTGTGCGCCTCCACGAGCGGCGTGAGACCCAACTGCTTGCACAGCCCCGTCAAGTCGGCCAGCTGACCGTCGTCCAGCGAGACGACCATGAGAAGCGCGAGATCGGCGCCGTGCGCGCGAGCTTCCCACAGCTGATAGGGGTCGACGATGAAATCCTTGCGCAGGACGGGCACGTCGACCCGGGCGCGTACGGCGTCCAGATCGGCGAGGGAGCCGCCGAACCGCCTGCTCTCGGTGAGCACGCTGATCGCGGCGGCACCGCCGGCCGCGTACTGGGCCGCGAGGGACGCAGGGTCGGGAATGTCCGCCAGCGCGCCCTTGCTGGGGCTCTTTCGCTTCACCTCGGCGATGATGGACACCCCGGGCGCGCGGAAACCGGGCAGCGGGTCAAGCGCGGGTGCCGCGTCGGCGACCCGTGAGCGCAGCTCCGCCAACGGCGTCGCACTCTTACGCTCTTCCAAGTCCTCGCGTACTCCCTCAAGGATCCCATCAAGCACGCTCATCGTCGTCTCCCTGTCGAATCGTCTGCAGCTGCGGACGTCCCCCGCCTTGAGTGAGGCCGTGCATCACCCACGTCCAAGTGGTGCTCGAAGAAGGTTATTCGGATCGATCATGACGTGCGAACCCGCCGGCCACGGGGCGCGGAAGCTGAACTTCTGGCGGATGGTCCGTGAAGTGTGTCGTGATCTTGGACGGCCAGCCGGGTAGAGGCGCTCGACGCTCCGTATGAGGCGGGCACGGCCGAGGGCCGCACCCGCCGTGCCCGGCTCTTGCACCTGCTTGAGGGCCACGGCCCCGCTCAGGCGGGTGGGCCGGACGTCAGGCGCACCAGGGCCGCCCCGTGAGCGGGCAGTTCGAGACGCAGGTCACGTCCGTCGTGCGGGATGTCGCTGCGCGTCCACACCTCCCGCACCTGGTCGCCGGTGCCCGCGCCGATGGACCCGAGGGGTACGGCCACCTGGCTCGGGGTGTCGGCCAGGGAGAACACCGCGGCGTAACGGGTGCGGCCGTCCACGTCCCCGGCCGTCCACAGGACGAGGTCCCGCTCGCGCAGGACCTCCCGGTTGTCCCTGCTGTGCCAGAGAACGTCCAGTGCCTCGTCGTTGGTGAGGAGGTCTATGGTTTCCGGCGGGCTGGTGGGCAGGTCGCCACCCATCATCAGCGGGGAACGAGAGATCAGCCACAGGGTGAGCAAGCTGGTCTGTTCAGCGGGGGTGAGGGAGCACAGCCGGTCCTCGCCGCGCTCGGCACGGATGCCGATATGCCCGAGCGGAAGCATGTCGGCGTCCGCCCAGCCGCGCTCGCTCTGCCAGGGAGCCCAGCGGGCCATGCGGGCGAACTGGGCTTCGACGTCCTCCCACCGGTCCCACAGGTCGTCGCAGACCCGCCACATGGTGGCGTGTTGCCGCAGATGGCCGAGACGGGCCAGCGAGACGTCGGTGCCGGGCGAGAGGCTCAGCTCGATCGGACGCCCGCTGCGCTCGATGGCCCGGGCGTAGGCGGCTATCTCCCGCTCGTGGTACGGGAAGAGCATGTCGTCGGCCTTGACGAAGTCGACGCCCCACTCGGCGAACTGGGCGACCTGGGAGTCGTAGTACGCCTGGGCGCCGGGGTGGTCGTGGTTGAGGCCGTAGTTGTCGGGGTTCCAGGGGCAGACCGAGTTGGTGTCGGCGATCTCGTCGGCCGTGAAGCCGGTTCCCGCGACGGGCAGCCGGGCGGCGACGGCACGGCGCGGGATGCCCCGCATGATGTGCAGGCCGAAGCGCAGACCGAGGTCGTGCACCCGTCCGGCCAGGGGTCCGAAGCCCGCTTCCTGTGCGGCGGAGGGGAATCGGTTCGGGGCCGGGAGTTGGCGGCCGTACGCGTCCAGGACCAGGGGCGCGTCCGGGTTGTAGCCGTGGGAGCGGGCCGTCGGCTCGTACCACTGGATGTCCACCACGACGGTGTCCCAGCCGTGCGCGAGCAGGTGGGCGCGCATGAACTCCGCGTTGGCGAGCACCTCGTCCTCGGTGACGGTGGTGCCGTAGCAGTCCCAGCTGTTCCATCCCATCGGCGGACGTGCGTGGTGCGGGGGGACAGGGCGTGGCTGTCGGGTCATCGCTGGTCGCTTTCGGTGCGGGCACGCGCGACGCTTTCGGTGCGCGTGCGCAGAACGGTGAAGGAGCAGGGCGGGAGGTCGCCTCAGCCTGCCCGAACAGAAGCTGGTGCTGGAGCAGACCGGGACGGCTCCCTACGACAACGAGATCGAACTCGTCCTACGCGAGGCTCCCGCCACCCCTGTGGCGATCCACCTACGCGTCCCCAGCTGGCACGAAGGGACGCCACAGGTCCGTATCAACGGTGCACCGCCCGAGGATGGACCCGGCCCGCTCACGACGCGCCGCGGGGCAGGCGGACAGCCTCTGACATACGTGCGTCTGAAGCGGGCGTGGCGTGAGCGGGACACCATCACGGTGGGCCTTCGCCCGCGTATCAGCGCCGAGTTGCTTCCCGACGGCTCGCCGTGGGTGTCGTTCCGCTACGGGCCCACCGTCCTCGCGGCCGAGGGCGACCGGAACGAGCTGGTCGGAATCTTCGCCGACGACTCCCGGATGGGACATGTCGCCGACGGTCCGTTGCGCCCGCTGGAGCACCTGCCCGTCGTGCTCACCCCGAGCACCTACGATCCGGCAGTCGACCTACGTCAACTCGCCCCGGATCAGCTGATGTTCGTCCTGGATCACGTGGACGCGAAGCCCGGTGAGTCCGTCGTACTCGTCCCGTTCGCCGGCATCCACGACTCCCGCTACACCCTGTACTTCCCCCTGGCGGAACCGGAGCGGCTTCCCGAGCGGCGGGCCGAGCTGCGCGCGGCCGACGCGGCGGCGCTCACCCTGCGCGACCGAACCGTTGACGCCGTCGCCGCCGGCGAGCAACAACCCGAAAGCGACCACCGGTTCGTGGGGCAGGGCACATGGTCGGGCCTCACCGACGGGCTGAGGTGGCGAGCCGCCGACGGATGGTGGTCCTACCGCCTGACGGACCCGGACGGCACCGCGACGGGCCTTCAAGTGATCCACCTCGCAGGCGAAGGTGCAGGGCCGACCACCGTGCTGGTGGACGGACACCTGCTGGGCACGCTCACCCCGTCGTCGGGTCCCGAGGGCAAGGAGCAGGCGATCTCCCAGGTACTCCCGCTGGACGCGAACCGTCGTGCCGGTACGGCCGAGATTCGTTTCGAAGCGGCCGGCTCCGGCACCACCATCCGGCTGCGCGAGGTACGCCTGGTCCGCTGATGCGACCGCCGGTCGTGGGCGGGTGCACGTGCTCGGCGGCCTCCGTCACCTCGGGACTGTGGTTCCCAAGGGCAGGGGTTCGCCGGAGCGCAGGTGTTCCCTCAGCCACCGCTCGGTGTTGCTCACGTGCAGCAGTGCGGCGGCCTGGCTGAGGGCTGCGTCACGGGTGGACAGGGCGTTGAAGATCGCCTCGTGCTCGGCGAGGGTACGGCCCGCGGCCTTGTCGTCGACCAGACCGCGCCAGATGCGGGCGCGCAGGGTGCGGCCGGAGATCCCTTCGAGAAGGGTGAGGAGGGTTTCGTTGCCCGTGGCCGCGACGACAGCGCGGTGGAAGGCGGCGTCGTGCGCGTTGAGCTCCCCGATGTCGTCGCGGGCCTCGCGCATGGCGTCCAGGTGCCGCTTCACCTCCGCCAGCTGGGCGTCGGAGATCCGGGTGGCGGCGAGGGCCGTGGCGATCGGTTCGAGGAGCCGCCGTACCTCCATGAGGTCCTGCAGGGCGACCGAGTCGCCCTGCAGCAGTTCCACCGCCCCACCGAGCCCCTCCAGCAGCAGGCTCGGCTGGAGGCTGGTCACATACGTGCCGTCACCCCGCCGGACCTCCAGGACCCGCGCGACGGCCAACGCCTTGACAGCTTCCCGGGCGAGGTTGCGGGACAGCCCCAGCTGCGCGGCCAGCTCCGGCTCCGCCGGGAGCTTCGAACCCGGAGGCAGGGCGCCGGTCCGGATCAGCTCACGGATCTGCTCGATGGCCTTGTCCGTCAGAGACACCGTTCATCCCTCCCCCCACCGTGCCCCGTGAGCACGCATGACCTGATCAGGCCCTGAGCTCGGAGATCGTCCCAGAGGCCGTCGGGGATGTGCTGGCCATGGAGTTCCACGTTTCGTCCGACCTGTTCCGGGGTCCGCATGCCGAGGGTGACGTTGATGATACTGGGGCGGGTGGCCGGCAAGGCGAGGGCGGCGGGCAGGGTGGTGCCGTGTGCTTCGCATTCTGGGCGATCGCCAGGGCCTGTGCGACGGGTTCCGGTGACGCGTCCTGGCAGTCGTACTTCAGCCGAGGTTGTTGCCCCACAGTGACTTGTCGTCGCTCTTGACGCTGGGCACGCCGCCGTAGGTGGCGCCGTCGGCGGTGACCAGCGGCGCGGAGAGCTGGTCCTCCAGCAGGCCGGGACGGACCTGGATGATGGTGCTGTCGTGGTCGGTCTTGCCGGCCTTGAACGTCTTCCCGTCGATCGCGGCCTTGAGGTAGTACAGGGCGTACTTGGCGTAGAGGTCGGCCGGCTGGGAGACGGTGGCGTCGATCTTCCCGGCGGCGATGGACTTCAGCTCCTCGGGGATGCCGTCGTTGGAGACGACGAAGACGTGCTTCTTGTCCTTCGGGTCGACCAACAGGCCCTTCTGCTTGAGGACCTGGAGCGTGCCGGACAGTCCGAAGCTGGACTGCATGTAGACGCCCTTGATGTCCGGGTGGGCGGTCAGGTCGGTCTGCAGCTTCTGCGCGGCGACGGCACCGTCCCAGTTGGTGGCCTCTCCGAACACCTTGATGCCGGGGTAACTCTTCTTCATGCAGGCGTTGAACGCCTCCGTGCGGTCACGGCCGTTGATGGAGTCCAGACCGCCCTCCAGCATCACGACCTTGCCCTTGCCGGCGAGCTTGGTGCCCAGGAACTGGCACGCCTTCTCGCCGTAGGCGCGGTTGTCGGCGCGCACCACCATGAACACCTTGCCGCTGTCGGGGCGCGTGTCCACGGTGACGACCGGGATCTTCTTCGCCTCCAGCTGCGCCAGCGTCGGCGCGATGGCGGCGGTGTCCTGCGGGGCCATCGCGAGGCCCTTGACGCCCTGGCTGATGAACGTCTGCGCGTTGGCGGTGAGCTTGGCGACGTCGTTCTGCGAGTTGGTGGTCTTCAGCGAGAGGCCGAGCTTCTTGGCGTACTGCGGCGTGTACTTGATGTAGGAGTTCCAGAAGTCGGTGTCGGAGCGCGGGTAGTCGACACCGACCAGCGGCGTGTCACCCGACGCCGACGTGGTGGAGCCGCTGCTGCAGGCGCTGAGCAGCGCCAGTGCGGACAGGGCGGAGGCGGTGGTGTAGAGGGCGGTTCTGAGTCTCATCGGTGCATCCTCGCGCCGGTCCCATAACGGGAGATTTTCGCTTCGACGACATCCGTACATCGCCGCGCAGCAGAGATGGGATGTTTATAGAGGGGCTTTTGGCGGCCTGTCCACCCCCGTGCAGCAAATCACGGCCAAGGAGACCAGTTCGCAAGCAGCAGGGAGGAGGGGTGACGCCTCCCGAGGGAATATCCATCCCACCAATCGTTGCCGCCCGACGATTCGTGCCGATCATGAAGCGCTGCAGGACATGCCATGTTTACCTGGCCGCAGTACGTCATGTATCCGAATAAAAGGTGCAACTCGCCCACCATCGCGACCACTTTCATCCCTGCACGCTGGTTGACATCCCATGGCGCCATGGCTGACCTTCATCTGTGGCCCTGCCTTCCCCCCTCTCCCCTTCCGCATCAGGGATGTGCCCATGTCGAGCTCTTTCAACAGACGCCAGTTCCTGGCCGGTGCCACCTGCGTGGCCGCGGCGGCCGTTGCCGGAGGTGTGTTCGGCGCCGGCGTCGCCCAGGCGGCTCCCAGCACGTACACGCCCGACTGGAACTCGGTCGACCAGCACCCGCCGGCCCCGGAGTGGTTCCAGGACGCGAAGTTCGGCATCTACTTCCACTGGGGCGTCTTCAGCGTTCCCGCGTTCGGCAACGAGTGGTACCCGCGCAGCATGTACCAGGACGGAAGCAACGAGAACAAGCACCACATCGCGACCTACGGCCAGCCGTCGGCATGGCCGTACAACAACTTCATCGACGGAGCGCAGGACCTGGCGGGCAACTTCGTGAAGTTCGCGCCGAAGCTGAAGTCGGCCGGCGGGAAGTTCGACCCCGACGAGTGGGTGCAACTGTTTGTCGACGCCGGCGCGAAGTTCGCCGGCCCGGTCGCAGAGCACCATGACGGTTTCTCCATGTGGGACAGCCAGGTCAACGAGTGGAACTCGGTGAACAAGGGCCCGGGTCTCGACCTGCTGCGGCTGTTCACCACGGCGATCCGGGCCAAGGGCCTCAAGCTGCTGGTGGCCATGCACCACGCGTACCACTACAACGGCTTCTACGAGTTCGTCCCCGCGCAGACGGACCCCAGCCTCAAGAAGCTCTACGGCCAGCTGGGTTCGGCCGCGGAGAACCAGCTCTGGTACGGCAAGCTCAAGGAGGTCATCGACCGCGCCCAGCCCGACATCCTCTGGCAGGACTTCAAGCTCGACGCCGTCGACGAGACCAAGCGTCTGAACTTCCTGGCGTACTACTACAACCAGGCCAACGCCTGGGGCCGTGAGGTCGTCGCCACCTACAAAGACGGCATGAACGGCAAGGGCGAGGTCTTCGACTACGAACGCGGCGGCCCGGCCGACCTCACCGCACCGTACTGGCTGACCGACGACAGCATCTCCAGCAGCAGTTGGTGCTACACGCAGGGCATCGGCTACTACAGCATCCAGCAGATGCTTCACTCGTTCGTCGACCGGGTCAGCAAGAACGGCAACATGCTGCTGAACATCGCGCCGATGGCCGACGGCAGCATCCCCCAGGCGCAGAAGGACATCCTGCTCGGCATAGGTGACCACCTGAAGCGCTTCGGTGAGTCGTTGTACGGGACCCGCGCCTGGACGGCGTACGGCGAGGGCCCGACGAAGATGGGGGGTGGCGCCTTCACCACTCCCACGGCCGGCACTGCGCAGGACATCCGCTTCACCCGCAACAAGGCCAACAATGTGCTGTACGCCACCGTCCTGGGCTGGCCCGGCAGCTCGCTGACGATCAAGACCCTCAGCTCGGACCGGATCAACCTCTCCTCGCTGTCCTCGGTGAAGCTCCTCGGCAACACCGCCGGCACCTACATCGACCTGCCGGCTCCGGCCCAGAACTCCTCCGGCCTTACGGTCACCCTGCCGTCCTCGGCCCCCTACGGTGCCAACGCCTACGTCCTGAAGCTCTCTTTCTCCGGCACCATCCCGGGCATGCTGCCGTCCGCGGGCGTCGTCGCCTTCGCGGACGTCAACTACACCGGGAGCTCCGCCCCGTTCACCCTCGGCGACTACACGGCGGCCGACCTGAGCACGGCCGGACTGGGTGCGCGCACCATCTCCTCCCTCCGGCCGGCCCCCGGCTACCAGGTGATCGGCTACTCCGGAGACAACTTCACCGGCACGTCCTGGACCTTCACCGGCGACAACTCCGACCTCCGGGTCACCGGCAACAACGACCAGATCACCTCGCTGAGAGTCCAGTTCAACCCGGCGACGTACTTCCGGATCACCAACGTCACCGACGGTCTGGCCCTGGACAGCGGCGGCGGCGTGGCCTCCGGTTCCAACCTCAAGCAGTGGACCCCGGACAGCAGCACCAACCTGCAGTGGCAGGCGGAGGCGGTCTCAGGCGGCTACTACAAGCTGGTCAACCGCACGAACGGCATGGTCGCCGACGGCTGGGGCGAGACGGCCAACGGCTCCGCCGCCCGACAGGCCCCCTGGAACGGCGGCACCAACCAGCAGTGGACGATCACCCACCGGGGCAACGCCGGCTACTCGATCACCAACCGCACCACCGGCCTGGCCCTCGACGGCGGCGGCACCGTCGACTCGGGCTCCGTCACCAAGCAATGGACCTACGGCAGCAGCACCAACCTGCTGTGGACCTTCACCGCGCTGTAGCCGTCGCAGCGACCGTGCCGCCGCGTCCGCTTCCGTCGGCGGAGATGCACGAGCCGTAACCAGTGCCGGGGCGGCGGCTGCCGTCGGCCGGCGGCCGGCGGCGGTGCGAACCTCCGGCCGTGCGACCGGATTTCGGTCGCACGGCTGGAGGTTCGCACCGACACGGAAGGAATGTCTGAAAGGAATGTCTGAGGGGGCCCGGTTTCGGCCGCCGTCGCCGCGCCGGGCCTGTGGGATCGCGGCTTCCGTTGGGCATCCGTAGACCAACGACGGCCAACGCTTCGAACTGTGATGCTGCCGGACCCTGATTCGGGGCGGGTGCCCCGGGACGGGCGACCTCGCTCAATGAAGGGGACACGAAGCACCACGGATCCGGCTACGGGACATCCCGCTCCTGAGCGGTGCTGCCCGACCCTTCGGGGTCGGGCCGCTGCTTGTCTTCCCGTCCGGGGGCGGTGCCGGGTCCCGTACGAGTACGGTGCCGGGCACGCCGACCTGTCGTCCCATGGTCACTCCTACGGCGTCGGCGTGCGGCCAGATCCACTTCGGCGGGCGTGCCGCGATTGTGGTCGGGCGGGGCGCCGCGCGCCGGCTCCGCTCAGCCCCGCACCCGGCGGTCGGGAACGCGCCGGCCGGGGCGCCGTCGAGCAGAAGCGGACCTAGGCTGGGAGCTGGTGCTGGAACCAGCCCTGGCGGGCACAGCTGTCCGGACGGAGGCGACGCGCGTGAACATGGCCGGCGAGCAGGATGCCCGCACTGCCGCGCTTGTGGTGGGCCCGGACGGAGTGGTGAGCGGCTGGAGCGAGAGCGGGCAGCGGCTGCTGGGCTGGACGGCGGAGGACACCGTCGGGCGCCCCGTGACCGACCTGCTGGCCGCTCCCCCACCACCCGGCTTCCCCGACAGCGACGGCAGCGGCCCCGACCATCCGGGGCTCATCCCCCTGCGCCACCGGGACGGTTCCACGCTGGACGCTCTCGTGTCGGCTCATCCGCTGTTCGACGCCGACGGCCGCGCGCTGGGCCATGCGCTGACCGTCCAACGCTGGGAAAGCCGCCCGGTGATCGCCGACCTGGCCTTCGAGCAGTGCCCCTTCGCTCTGGGCGTCTACGACCCTGAGCTGCGGTTCCTGTGGATCAACGCCTCCTCGGGCCGGGTGATCGCGCACGCCGAGGAGCAGGTGCTCGGTAAGAGGTACCGCGATGTGCTTCCCGAATTCGACCGCTCCCTGTTTCCCGAAAGGGACGACAAGCCCTACACCGACCAGCTCTCCGAAGTGGCGAGGACGGGCAAGCCCGCGCGTCTCATCACCGTCTTCCGCCCCCTGGGCAGTAACTACGCCAACGCCTGGGCCACCAGCATCTGGCCCGTCCGGGACGCCGAGGGCAGGGTCCGCGGGGTCGCCAACTGGGGATTCGACATGAGCGCCGAGTACTGGGCCCGGCAGCGCCTGCTCATGCTCAACACGGCCAGCGGCGGCATCGGCCGGACACTCGACGTGATGGGCACCGCCCGGGAACTGGCCACGGCCCCGGTGCCGGCCTTCACCGACCTCGTCACCGTGGATCTCTTCGACGAGGTGCTGCGCGGGGAGGAGCCGCCCTCCGTGTCCGAGTTCACCCCCGGCGAGACCATCGTGCTCAGCCGTGCCGCCCAGCACAGCGCGAAGGAGGACACCGACCGGACTCCCGGGCCCACGGTTCCGGTCAGCCACGCTCCCGGTTCCGTCGCCGCCCGCTCCATGGCCACCGGCAGGTCCACGGTCCAGCTCGCGGCCGATCCCGGCCAGGGCGGGGAATGGGCCTTCGGACCCGGCCTCGCCGCCGACCCGGCCCACTGGCCACCGGGCAACCCGCTGATCGACGGGTCCATCGCCGCGGACGGACTGACCGGCCGGATCACCGTGCCGCTCCGGGCGCGCGGCGCGCTGCTCGGCGTGGTCGCCTTCTCCCGCCTCGACCGGCCCGAGGCCTTCACCGCCGACGACCTGATCCTCGCCGAAGAGCTGACCGCAAAGGCAGCCGTCGCCATCGACAACGCCCGCCGGTACTCGCGCGAGCGCACGACCGCGCTGACCCTGCAGCGCAGTCTGCTGCTGCAGCTGCTGCCGAGCCAGGAGGCGCTCGAGGTGGCCTCCCGCTATCTGCCCGCCGGCACCGACGCGGAAGTGGGTGGCGACTGGTTCGACGTCATTCCGCTCTCCGGCGCCCGGGTCGCCCTGGTCGTCGGCGATGTGGTCGGTCACGGCCTGCACGCCTCGGCCAGCATGGGCAGGCTGCGCACGGCGGTCCGCACGCTCGCCGACGTGGACCTGCCGCCGGACGAGTTGCTGACCCACCTGGACGACCTGGTCATCCACCTCGCCAGCGACCTCCAGCCCGCCGGCCAGTTCCAGCCGACCGGCGAGTTCGGGGCCACCTGTCTGTACACCGTCTACGACCCGGTCTCCCGCCGCTTCACCCTGGCGAGCGCAGGTCATCCGCTGCCACTCATCATCTCCCCGGACGGCACCAGGACCGCGGCACCCGCACAGCCGGGTCCACCGCTCGGAATCGGCGGGCTGCCTTTCGAATCCACCGAACTCGAGCTGCCCGAGGGCAGCCTGCTCGCCCTCTACACCGATGGGCTGGTGGAGAGCCGCGAGCGGGACGTCGACGAGGGGATCGCCGAACTGCTGCGGGTCCTCAACCATTCGGCCACCTCACTGGAGGACCTCTGCGACACGGTGCTGGACGCCATGCTTCCCGAACGCCGCACCGACGACGCCGCCCTGCTGCTCGCTCGCACGCACGCGCTGGATCCTCAGCACGTCGCCTACTGCGACATCGAACCCGACCCGGCGCAGGTGCCGCGCGCCAGGAAGTTCGCCCTCGACCAGCTGGAGGCCTGGGGCCTGGAGGAGGAGTCATTCGTCACCGAACTGGTGGTCAGCGAGCTGGTCACCAACGCCATCAGATACGGCGAGCCCCCGATCAGGCTGCGGCTCATTCGCGACACCTCCCTGATCTGCGAGGTCTCCGACGCCAGCAACACCTCGCCGCACCTGCGCCGGGCGCGCGCCTTCGACGAGGGCGGCCGGGGCCTGCTGCTCGTCGCCCAGCTCACCCAGGGGTGGGGCACCCGGCACACCACCGACGGCAAGACGATCTGGTGCGCACAAACCCTCACCGAGCGTGGGCAGCAATGAGATCCGACCCCGACGGGGCGGCGACGGGCCGACTCCCCCGGGGTCTCTGCTGCCTGCCGCCCGCCTGCACGGAAGCATGAGCCCGAACCGGGAACGGCGCCGCCTGCCCCTCAGGCTGCATCCTCGATCCGGATGCCGGTCTCCTTGGTGAACGGCTCGTAGACCGCCGTCTGGTCGGCGTCGCCGTACGCGCCGCCGCTGTCGCGGGCGACCAGCGTCTCGGAGCCCTTGCCGCCGCCGTTCACCCGCTGACGTGGAACGAGCTGCGGCATCGGCGGAGCTGTTCCAGCCGGCGCAACGCCCGCAAGGGGACACGGCCGCCGAATGCGGAGCTGGTTCTGCAGTATGGCTATCGAAGCGCTTCGACGATGCCATTCCCTCCAACGCGCTGTCAATGGACCAGCAAAAGAAAGTGTCTAGTGCTCTGACCGCATACCTTCGCCGGGTTGAGCGGGTGTGTGGCCATTGATGCCGGCTACCTGGCCGTGGCATCCGCCTATGCTCGGCTCGTGCAGCCGCTTTCCGACAGCAGCAATCCGTTGGTCACGGCGTTCCCAGCCGAGCTTGCAAGCGATGCCGAGGCAGTCCTGGCGGTGATGCCTGATTCTCGGTTCCCGCCGCATGCCTCGTTCTCGGTCGCTGTAGAGGGCCAGCAGGTTTTGATCCCCGGCCGCCTCTACAACGGCGAGCCGCCAACTGACGCGGTGGCGTCGCTTTCGTCGCGCCAACGGCAGCTTCTGCACTGTCTGTACTCAAGGCACTGCGACGGGGTGGTCAGACAGCGTCATCTGGAGAAGGTCGTTGGTTCCACGGACCCATGGGTCGTCCCCTTCGTCGTGCAGCTGGTTGGCGAGTACGTCTTGGAAATCCTGGTGGTCATCTGCGATGAGCTCCGTGGCCTCGCCACGCCCGGCACCTGCGGCCACCTCGCTTACGGGCAGTTCATCGTGGACAACCCGGCCTTCTTCGCACGCACGCAACGGCGGGTCGTGAGCTACTGGAACTGCTACTACCGGGGCACCTACGCGAGCTTCCGGGGCTACCCAGGGTGCACTCTTCTTGACCTCCTACGGTCCGCTGCCTCCGACAGAGCAGGGCGTCCCTGGCCCAACCTCGCTCCAGTCGGCGCCAGCGTGGACGGCTACTGCTAGGACTCGGCCGGGAAAGATATCCGGCCGGTCAAGCGGCATCGGCGAGGGGACGTCCGCCCCAACGGATGCCCTTCTCGCTGCGGATGCGAGCGCGCTCGCGGCGCTGGGCTGCCAGCACGTCGGGGTGACGGGCATTCGCGTTGCGCCAGCGCAGATAGGCGTGCAGGGCCCGGGTCTGCACGGTGTGGTTGCGGTGGTTGGAGTTCGCGACGGTGAACTGCCGCAACGGTCCGAAGTGCGCCTCGATCGGGTTGGCCCAGGACGCGTATGTCGGCGTGAAGCACAGCTCGACGCGGTTCTTCTTCGCCCAGCGGCGGATCGTCTCGCCCTTGTGGGCGGACAGGTTGTCCAGGATGACGTAGATCGGGGCGCCGTCCGGGCGGGCGGCCCGGATCGACCTGAGCGCGGCCAGGGTGTTCGCGGCCCCCTTCTTCCGGCGGTTGACGCCCCAGAGCGTGTCGTCGCCGACCGAATAGCAGCCGTGGAAGTACCTGACGCCGTGGGTGCGGTGGTAGGTCGCCGGGTGCCGCTCGGGATGACTGGCGGGAGCCCAGCACGCACCGCCGGTGGGGCGGATTCCGAGCGGGCCGAACTCGTCGAACGCGAAGACCCGGTCCGGGAAGCGGTCCAGGACCTCCTCGATCCGGTCCAGCTTTGCCTCGCGGTCGGGGTCCGGGGACTCCTTCCACGTCTTGGTGCGCTGGAAGGTGATGCCGCGGCGGGCGAGCAGACGGCGTAATGCCTCGCGACCGATGCGGATGACCCGCCCATGGACTTTCCGCAGGTAGGCGGCGAGTTTGCGGATGGACCAGCGGGTGAAGGGCTGGCCGAGCTTGGTCGGGCGGGTGGTGGCCGTCTGGACGACGAAGTCCTCGTCGTCAGGACTGAGCAGGCGGGGACGGCCTCCCGCCCACCGAGGGTCCAGACAGGCCAGGCCGATCTCGTTGAACCGGTGGATCACATCCCGGACTGTGTCCTCGTCGGCCTGCACCAGCTGGGCGATCACCGGGACCCGGTTCCCGCCAGCCGACGCCAGTAGCATCATCGCGCGTCGGAAGCGCACCGAACTGGTGCTGCCCCGGCGCACGATCTGCTGCAGCTTCTGCCCCTCCTGGTCGGTCAACCTGCGCACGCGGACAGGCTCAGCCACCGCACCCCCAGCACTCGGATCGGACGTCACCGCACATCCAACCGCCCCGACCACCAACCCGGCGAACCAATGTGGTCAGAGCACTAGGCGGTTGAGCCCCTCGTTTCGCAGGAAACATGTTCGTTAACTTTTCGCCTGCAAGTGAAGCGCTTCGACAGCCTCCGCAGGTAGGCCGCCGCCATGAGTCTTGAGTTGAACCGCAGAAGCTTCGTCAGCGCAGCAGCCTCGGTCGCGTGAGCGGCCGAAGCGACCGTGCTCCCGTCCGCCCGCGGGGTGCGGTCGTCCGGTGTCCGGAGCGAGCAGTCGGCCGAGCAACCCGCCGAGCAGTTCCCACCCGCCACCTGCACCCACGGCATGCTCACGGGCAGCCCCGCCCTCGCCCGGCACCGCTCGCGCGGTTCTGGGAGGGCACTGATCTCCAAAAGACCGTCCAAGGTCGCCGGCGGCTTCACCGGCCGGGTCATCGGCATGTACGCCGCCGCAGGCACCGTCCACTTCGACTGGTTCGACTACGAGCCCCTCGACGGCTGAACCAAGCCGCCGGCCGCCACCCTCCGCCGACAGGGACACCGGACTCCCCGCCATGGGGCGACCGGAGCCTGCCGGCCCGTCCTCCCCGACGGGCTCGGCAGGCCGGCCCTGAAAGCCGGGATCGGCACGACCCGCATCGCCCCATGGACCTGCGGCGACAGGCGCGGTGCGGCGACGCTGATCTTCCACTTCCACAGTGGCGCCAAGGTGAAGTACAAGGTCACCAAGTCCGGAGGCTCGGTCACCGGAACGGTCGTCAAGGATTCCTGACCGGCCGCCCCTTCGCCCTGGTCGCCCGTCTCCCGGGCGACCAGGGCACCGGCGTCCCTCACACGCGGGTCCACTTCTGGCCGGCCTGGCCGTTGCAGCTCCACAGGACCAGCGGTGTTCCGTCGGCGGTGCCGGACCGGTCGGAGTCGAGGCACAGCCCGGCGTGGACGTTGCGGATCGACCCGTCGGAGCCGACCGTCCATTTCTGGTTGTCCTGGCCGTTGCAGGGCCAGGTGATGACCCGGGTGCCGTTGGCGGTCCCCTGGTCGTAGGCGTCCAGGCACTTGTCGCCGAAGACGCGGATCTCACCGCCGGCCCACGTGGTCCACAGCTGGTTGGCGGCCGTGTGGCAGTCCCAGATCAGCACGGTGGCCCCGGCCGCCGTGGAGGCGTTGTCCACGTCCATGCAGCGGCCGGACACGTTGCCGCGCAGACGCGAGGTGGTGGCGGCCAGCGGGCTGCCACCGCTCACCCGGAACACGGCCACCCCGTGCGCGGGGACACTCGCCGAGATCTGTCCGGACGTACTCGACGTGCCGCCGGTCCACAGGTCGGTGAGGGTGAACGGCCCACCGGACAGGCCGACTTGTGCGGCCGTCGTCGTGACCGTCGCCGTGTCGCCTCCCCGGTTGAACAGGCCCACCGCGACCGAGCCGTCGGACAGCGGCTTGGCGAAAATCTCGGTACCGCCGTCGTCGCGCACCCTGCGCCCGCCGGCGCCCAGCGGATCCTGGTCGACCGCCAGCAGACGCGGGTTGCGCAGGATCGCGCTCACGTCGGCGGACATGGTGCGGATGTCGTTGCCGGCCATGAGCGGGGAGCCCATCAGGGCCCAGAGGGCGAAGTGGGAGCGGGACTCGGTCAGTGACAGGCCGGGGCGCCCGACGACCAGCATGTCGGGGTCGTTCCAGTGGCCCGGCCCCGACTGCGCCGCCAGCGGCGCGGTGACGTCCAGGACGTTGCCGACGCCCATCGGGTAGCTGTTGGTGTTGCCGTTCTGCCAGATGTCGAGCAGATCCTCGGTCGTCCGCCACAGGTCGGCGACCTCGCCCCAGTTGTAGGTGGCGCCGGTGATGGCGTGGAAGCTGTTGGGGTTGATGCTGTAGACGATCGGCCGCCCGGTGGCACGCAGGGCGTCGCGCATGAGCGTGAAGCGCGCGACCTGCTCGTCGCGGGTACCGCTGGAGGAACACCAGTCGTACTTGAGGTAGTCGACGCCCCATGAGGCGAACGTGGCGGCGTCCTGGGCCTCGTGTCCCCTGCTGCCCGTCGACCCGGGATAGGAGCCGCTGGTCTGCGCGCAGGTGCGTTCGCCCGGCACCTGGTAGATGCCGAACTTCAGTCCCTTGCCGTGGATGTAGTCCCCGAGCGCCTTCATCCCGCTCGGGAACTTGGCCGCGTTGGCCCGCAGGTTGCCCGCCGCGTCACGCTGCGGGTCGAACCAGCAGTCGTCGACCACCACGTACCGGTATCCGGCGTCCCGCATGCCCGAGGACACCATGGCGTCGGCGGCCTGGTGCACCTGGGACTCGGTGATCCCGCACCCGAAGCTGTTCCAGCTGTTCCAGCCCAACGGTGGGGTGAGCGCCGGGCTGCCGGGCGCGGCCGAGGCGGTGGAGTGGACGGAGGCCGCCACGGAGGCGGTGACCGTCAACGCGGCCGCCGCGAGGAGGCGGAACAGGCGTCCGACTGATCGTGTGGGCACCGGGGCTCCTTTCCAGGAAGGGCGCCATGGAGTGGGTGACGCGCGACGCATGCTGTCACGTTCATGACATTGCCGGAAGGAGGCTGAGCGTTCGCAATTTCGATGACTGTTCGGAAAGTTCTGATCTCCAACGGATACTAGAGAGGCGTCCGAACATGTCAACACCGGCCGCCTCAAGGGCTCATCGATGCACCCGGGGGCGCGGTAAACCCGCGGCCGAGCTGCCCTTTCCGGACGGCCAACCCACGGTAGCGGGGCCACGGAAGGCCTCGAATGTTTCGATATGCTTGGCGAATCATGCGAGAGGTATTGACGGTCCGGGCCAACCTCGTAGCATCCTGGATGCTCGACAAGCCGATCTGCGTTCGACATCACGAACCATGATGGATCCACCCGGCCCCCTTCACGCCGCATGAACCAGGGGCCGCACCCGCGAACCAGGGGCCGCCACAAGGGAGAACCACGTCATGGATATGTCATGCCCTCATCAACCCATGCCTCGCCGCCGCGCGCTGACCGCCGCCACCGGCCTGGCCACCGGCATGTTCCTGCCGCCGGCCGGAGCCTCCCGCACCGCCGCCGCCCCTCCAGCACAGGAGCCGGCCCTCACGGCCGCCGCGGCTTACACGAACCCGGTGATCTGGCAGGACTTCGCGGATATCGACGTCATCCGCGTCGGCAGCACCTACTACGCCTCGGCCTCGACGATGCACTACTCGCCGGGCGCACCCGTCCTGCGCTCGTACGACCTGGTGAACTGGGAGATCGCCGGTCACTCGGTGCCTGTCCTCGACTTCGGCGCCAAGTACGACCTCAACGGTGCCCGTGGCTATGTGAGAGGGATCTGGGCGTCGTCGCTGGCCTACCGTCCGAGTAACAGGACGTTCTACTGGCTCGGCCAGATCGACTTCGCCCGGACGTACGTCTACACCGCGACCGCAGTCGAGGGTCCGTGGAGCCGGCTCACCACGATCGGCACTCCCTACTACGACGCGGGGTTGCTCGTCGACACCGACGACACCTTGTACGTGGTGTACGGGAACACCACCATCAGCGTGGCCCAGCTCTCGCCCGACGGCCGCAGCCAGGTCCGCACACAGCAGGTGTTCACCACACCGTCCAGTGTCGGCACCCTTGAGGGCTCCCGCTTCTACAAGATCAACGGGCAGTACTACATCTTCCTGACCCGCCCCGCGAACGGGCAGTACATCCTGAAGTCGTCGAACGGCCCCTTCGGTCCGTACACGATGCGACAGGTGCTCCTCGACCTGCGCGGGCCGATTTCCGGCGGTGGCGTGCCGCACCAGGGCGGGCTGGTGCAGACGCAGAGCGGAGCCTGGTACTACCTGGCCTTCGTGGACGCGTACCCCGGCGGGCGGATGCCTGCCCTGGCCCCGGTGACCTGGACCCCGGACGGCTGGCCCGTCGTGCAACTCGTCAACGGCGCATGGGGCACCTCGTATCCCAGCCCGGCCGTGCCCGCTCCGCCCCGCCAGGTCACGCCCATGAGCGGTGTCGACACCTTCGACGGTGCGACTCTCAAGCCGGGGTGGGAGTGGAACCACAACCCGGACAACACCAAGTGGTCGGTGGACAACGGCCTGACTCTGCGGACCGCGACCGTCACCGATGACCTGTACTGGGCCCGCAACACCCTCACGCACCGCATCCAGGGCCCCACCTCCACCGCCACGGTCCAGCTCGACCACTCCACGATGCGGGACGGCGACCGGGCCGGGCTCGCGCTGCTGCGTGACTCCTCCGCGTGGATCGGTGTCAGGCGCGACAGCGCCGCGACCAGGGTGTCCATGGTCAACGGGCTGACCATGGACGGCAACTGGAACACCACCGGCACCGGCACCGAGGTCGCGAGCGCGCCCGTCTCCGGCGGCCGGATCTGGCTGCGCGCGAGCGCGGACATCCGTCCCGGCGCGCCACGTCCCGGCACCTTCTCCTACAGCACCGACGGCATCCACTTCACCCGCCTCGGGCCCGCCTTCTCCATGGGCAACGACTGGCGGTTCTTCATGGGCTACCGATTCGCCCTCTTCAACCACGCCACGCAGGCTCTCGGCGGCGCAGTCCGCGTCACGCGGTTCGAGCTGTCGACGCCCTGAACCGATCGGAGGATCGCACACCCCCCCCACGCCCAACCATACGAGGAGAACCATGAACCCGCTGAAGCGGCTCGGCCGTCGCCGAGCCTCGGTGTTGTCCCTGCTGACCGTGGCCGCCCTGGCGGCGCCCGGCGCCGCGAGCGCCGCACCCGACGCCGTCCGGGCCTCCACTCTCGGGGCCCAAGCAGCCCAGTCCGGACGGTACTTCGGGACCGCCGTGGCCGCTGGAAGGCTCGGCGACGGCACGTACTCCGCGATCCTGGACCGCGAGTTCAACGCGGTCACGCCCGAGAACGAGATGAAGTGGGACACCACCGAGCCGTCCCGCGGCAACTTCAACTTCGGACCCGGCGACCAGATCGTCAACCGCGCCGCCGCGCACGGGCAGCGGATGCGCGGACACACGCTGGTCTGGCACTCCCAACTGCCCGGCTGGGTCAGCTCCATCAGGGACGCGAACACCCTGCGCAGCGTGATGAACAACCACATCACCACCGAGATGAACCACTACAAGGGCAAGATCTACGCCTGGGACGTGGTCAACGAGGCCTTCGCCGACGGCGGCAGCGGCCAGCACCGCTCCTCGGTCTTCCAGAACCTGCTGGGCGACGGCTTCATCGAGCAGGCCTTCCGCACCGCACGCTCCGCCGACCCGGCGGCCAAGCTCTGCTACAACGACTACAGCATCGAGAACTGGAGCGACGCCAAGACCCAGGGCGTCTACCGCATGGTGCGCGACTTCAAGGCGCGCGGTGTGCCCATCGACTGCGTCGGCCTCCAGTCCCACTTCGGCGCCGGCGGCCCGCCGTCGAGCTTCCAGACGACGCTGTCGAACTTCGCCGCTCTCGGCGTGGACGTACAGATCACCGAACTCGACATCGCCCAGGCGTCGCCGACGGCGTACGCCAACACCGTCAAGGCGTGCATGAACGTCGCGCGCTGCACCGGCATCACCGTCTGGGGCATCCGTGACAGCGACTCCTGGCGCAGCGGGGAAAACCCGCTGCTGTTCGACCGCAACGGCAACAAGAAGGCCGCCTACGGGTCGGCGCTGACCGCGCTGGGCGGCACGGCCGCGACACGGAGCGCGACCGGCGGCTGAGCCTGCTCACCCAGGCCGATTCGACCTGCTGACCATGTGGGCCCCGCCGCTCGTGCGGGGCCCACGCCCACGTTCCCTCCGCCATTCCGGCGGCGCCGCGAGGCTCGGCCTCTTCCCGTGAGAAATCGTCGGCAACCTTTGCGCCTCCGGCGGTCACTGAACAGTGGACATCGGCTCGATCTTGCGAACGGACAGAGAATGAACACACCGAGGCAGGCCGCGCGGCAGCGCAGACAAAGACGCAAGCTCGTGCTGGGCGGCACTTCGGCGCTGATCGCCGTGGGCGTTCTCGCCTACCTGGTCATGGCGTTGCTCCCCGATCGCAACCCCGATGCGGCACCTGCCGCTGCCACTCCGCTCGCCACCTCCCAGGTGAAGGCCTCCGCCTCCGCCGGCACAGGCACCCCGACCGCGAAGGCGAGCCCGACCGGCTCCTCCTCTCCGACCGGCTCCGCCTCCCCGAAGGGTGCCGCGAACAGCACGTCAGCACGACCGTCGCCCACAAACACCCCGCGGTCCGGGCAAAAGTCCGCCACGACCCCGCAGGCGGGTCGACTTCAGCCCCACACCACCTACCAGGGCGTCGCCACCGCCTACGAGGCCGCGGACGGAAACGGCGCCTGCCTGTTCGGCCCGAGCCCCGATCTCATGATCGCGGCCATGAACACCACCGACTACGAGACGTCCAAGGCGTGCGGGGCCTACGTGCTCGTCCGCGCGGCCAACGGCAAATCCATCACGGTGCGGATCACCAACGAGTGCCCCCTGCCCTGCGCACCCGGGCAACTCGACCTCAGCCAACAGGCATTCGCCAAACTCGCCGACCTCACGGTCGGCCGGATCCCCATCACCTGGAGCCTGGTGAGCCCCAGCACCTCCGGCACGATCTCCATGCGGTACAAGACCGGCTCCAGTGCCTACTGGTGTGCCATCCAAGCGATCGGCCACCGCAACCCGGTCACCAGGCTGGAGGTCCGCACCTCAGGTGGCTGGCGGCAACTGCCCCGCACCGCCTACAACTACTTCCTCTCGGCGGACGGCAGCGGGTGCGGCGGCGCCATCAGACTCACCGACATCTACGGCGAACGACTGACCATCACGGGAATAGCGGTACGCCCGAACGTCGTGCAGCCCACCGGCGTCCAGTTCGCGCGGCACTGATCCCCTCGCCCGCCCAGGGCCGACCACAGCGCACTGCGGGCCGAGGTCGTCCGCGTCCTGCCTCGGACGCGGACGATCTCGGCCCTGATGTCGGGTCAGCCGCCGCTGACGGTCAGGTTGTTGGTGGTGAAGTTGAGCCCGCCGGACGACGAGGTGATCTCATAGCCGAACTGCACGTCGCCGATGGTCTCGTTGCCGGACATCCAGCCCTTGGTGTGGGCGATCCAGCCGAGGATGGGCTTGACGTCCACGGTGCCGGAGCTGGAGTCGGACGTCCGCAGGAACGAGAACACCTGGTTCGACCCGTTGGTGCCCTTGTAGACGTTCCAGTTGCTGCCACCGACCGTGACGTTGTCCTGGAACGAGCCGATCGGGCCGACGGATCCGTTGTAGTTGACCCAGAGCATGATCTCGTACCGGTGGTTGGTGTCCCAGATGTCGTACGACGTGTTGTACGCGCCGGACGACGGGACACTGACGTTGTAGTTGCTGTTGAGCCAGCCGAGGGAGTCGATCGTCTTGTTGATCGTCTTCGTCGAGTTGGCGTAGGACTTGATACCGCCGGTGTTGGGGTGGTTGGCCCAGACACCCCAACTCGTCCCGGAGTTGGCCCAGATGCACTGGGCGCCGGAGCCGGAGCCCCAGATGTTGTTGTAGAGCTTGTAGCCGTCCAGGCTCGTGCTGCCGTACTGGTCACAGGTGTTCCAGACGGCGGCGGACGCGGGGGCGGAAGCCAGGCCGACGGTGGCACCGAGAGCCATCGCCGGCGCCAGCGCCGCCATGGTGATCCTGCGTATCGCGCTTTTTACCATGGTGTCCCTTCCACGGGTGGGGGGAATTGTGGGGGTGTTACCACGCCCCTGAAGGAGGGCGTGGTCCTCTCCGGTGACGATCTCGATCGGCTGCGCGTCACCGGAAGAAGTCCTGAAGTCCTGACTTCGACACGGACGGTGTGAGTCGGCCGCGGAACCGCCGTCGTCCCGTCAGGCGGCCAGGTCAGTTCGACCTTGAGGAGCAGTCGGTGGGGGGCGACTGGAGAATCGGCTCGACCAGTACGGCGGGCGGGGTGTGGGCGGAGCGGCGTCGCAGACGGTGCGGTTCGGGTAGGGGGCGGCGCCCCGGGCCGGGCATCAGACGGGCTCCCCGTACTGCACTCCGCGCCCGTTGGTGGCGAGGTAGACCCGGCCGTGAACGCGCGGATCGCCGGTGATGGCCGCTCCGGTCCAGCCCCACTGGTGGTGGTCGTCGTTGATCCGCGTCCAGGTCCTCGCCTCGTCGTCGGAGCGGTAGATGGCGTTGAAGTCCTCGATCCCGCCGGCCAGGTAGATCGCCGGATAGGAGGCGCCCTTGACCGCCTTGCCGAAGCCCAGGGTGTGCGCGGCCCGGCAGCTGCCGACCCTGGTGAAGCCGGCGCCGCCGTCGGTGGAGCGGTAGAGCCCGTTCTCCTTGACGCTGAGCCACAGGTCACCGGAGCGCCCCGGAGCCGCGGCCAGCTGGAAACCGGCGTCGCCCGAACTCAGGCCGGTGGCGCGGGCGGTGAAGGTCAGACCGCTGTCGGTGCTCGCGTAGAGCGTCCCGGCGCTCGTGTCGAAGGCGTAGAAGCGCGTCGGGTCCACGGGGTCCGCGACCAGGAAGGCGCCCTTCGGGAGGGAGGCGACCTCGGCCCAGGTGGCGCCGTTGTCCGCGGAGCGCTGCGCCGGATAGACGGTGCCGTCCCAGTGCGCAAGGGACCACAGCAGCACGCTGCCGTCGGTGTTGGTGACGATCGGCCCGGGCGCGTCCTTCGCGGTGGCCGGCTGCGACGCGAAGGGCGTCCAGGTCTTTCCGCCGTCGTTCGACCAGGCGCCGTTGCCCTGGTCGCCCGAGCCGGTGCGCACCACGTACGACGGCTTGGCCGCGGCCTGGGCGAGTCCGGTGGACGATCCGAACACGGGGTTGGTGGCCAGGCCGCGCGACGGCGAGGCGGTCAGCCGCTCGTGGTAGAGCACCCCGATGTCCCGCGACGCGCTGATCAGGTGGGCCTCTCCCGTCGGGGGCGATACCAGCTGGACCACGGACGCCTCCTCCAGGCCGCGGATCTGCGGCGCCCAGCGCCGGAGGTCGCGCGTGCCGTACAGGGTGGCGCCGGTGCCGTAGACGATGTGCTCGGAGTCGAACGGGTCGAGGCCGACGGCCTGGATCCACCAGCCGAACTTGGGCTTGTTCTTGCCCCACTTGAGGTAGGGGGTCTCACAGACGTCGATGACGGCCTTGTCCTTCAGGGACGTCCAGGTGCGGCCGCCGTCGGTGGTACGGAAGACGGTGTCGGTGTCGGCCCAGCGGTTGTTGGTCGACACGACGAGCGTTCCGGGCCGGCGGGCGTCGACGGCGACACCGCCGTAGCCGAAGGCGTCCGTGGAACCGTCCGTCGTGGTTCCGCCCGGCTTCACCGGGGTGACTTCGGTCCATGTGCCGTCGGCGGTGCGCAGGTTGTGCACGCTGCCGTCCGACTGGCCGTTGGGTCCGGGGGCGTTGGCGTATGTCACGTACAGCTCGCGGGTGTGTCGGTCGTACGCGGCGCGGACCGGCACCTTCGCGGCGGCGCCGGTGGGCTGCCCGGGGACGGGCTCCCAGGTCCTGCCGTCGGAGGTGCGGTACAGGCTGGGGTGGTCGGCGGTGCCGTCGGAGTCGCCCCAGCCTGCGTAGACGCTGCGGCCCGCGGCGACGAGGAAGGTGATGCCCTGGCCGGTGGCGCTCGGGGTGGCCGGGAAGCTCACGGCCTGCCAGGTGGCGCCCCGGTCGACCGACTTGAGCAGCCCGTCGTGCCGGGTGCCCAGCCACAGGGTGTCACTGTCCCTCGGGTCGGCCAGCAGCCGTTCACCGCATCCTCGTCCGTCCTCGTTGGCGCCGAGTCTCACGGCGAGGTCGGTGCGCTTCCAGGTGGCCCCCCGGTCCTCGGAGCGCAGCACGGCGCCGTTGCCGGCCCAGGACTGGGTGTACGTGCCGAGGGCGAGATAGACCCGGTCGGGGTGGGCGGGGTCGACGGCGATGGCCTCGACACCGAGGAGGTTCGAGTCGTCCCAGCCGATGTGGTCGGTCAGCGGGATCCAGCGGTCTGTCCGGTCGTCCCAGCGGTAGGCACCCCCGATGTCGGTCCGGGCGTAGACGAGCCCTCGCACCGACGGATGGAACAGCACCCCGGTGATGAACCCGGTGCCGCCCATGACGGCGTTGCGCCACCGGTAGCCGCTCTTCGCGACGGCCGCGGGAGCGGCGGCGTGGGCCTGCCCCGAAACCGCCGGCAGGGACACGGCCGCGGCGGCGGCAGTGGAGCCGGCAAGAACGGAACGCCGGCTGAGATGAAACCTGCTGCTCATGACGTACCTCGGTGTTACGAAGGGGGGAAGTCGAGCTGGGATCAGGCGTGCGGGACCGCATCGATTCGCGGCTCCGCCACGTGGGCGCGACCAGCCGGGCGGAGCCGCGGCCTCGGCATCCCCGTCACCACGCGCATGACCACCACACAGATCACCACCGCCGTCTGCCACACCTACACCGCGGGCTCGGGTTGAGCCGGTGGATCTCGTCGATCAGCACGAGCTTGACCCCGGCGGAAGCCGTCGGCTGCGGCGTCTTGACTGGAACTGGCTGAGCTGAAACGGACATCCAACCGCTGCGATGCGACTCACGGTCGAAGCGCTTCGATGTTGCTGTGAGGTTAAGTGAACACACATGGCTGCACAAGAGTCGCTTCCAAGATTCCTCCGTGGTCTAGAAGGGGACTCCTCGCATGCCCTGCTTGATGTAACGGTGTCGAAGTCTTCACATTCGCCTTGAAGCTCTACAGGCGTCGAAGAGCATCGAAGCGCTTCGAAAGTACCTGTCGCCCCACCCCACGGGATCCCGCCTGTCTGCACATAACCCGCCCTCACCGTCGCCTTTCCGCGATCCGCAGCGGCCGTTCGCGAAGCGCATCGACGACCTGTTGGGGCGGCTCACCCGGACGAGATGACCGGATGCCGGCAGCGGTTCGCGCCCGCCGTGGAGTGACTGGGCGTCGCCGCGTTCCGCACCGGCCGGAAGCCCCGCACGGGTGGCCCGTACGGGGTGGAAACTGTCGTGCTGCTCAAGAACTGCGGTGGCCCGCTGCCGTTGCCCGCCCGGCACCCGGCTCTCGCGGAGGTCGGCCTGCTCGCCGACAAGTGCAAGCTCGACCGGCGCAGCGGCAGGTCACTGCACCACCGCACTCTCCTACACCCCTACACCGCTGCACGCCTCTGGCGGGCCGGTACGAGACTCGGCTCGGAGTGCGTGCGTGCGTGCGGTTCGCGAAGGGCGCGGGCCGGATCCTGCAGCCCTCGCCCAAAACCCTGCCGCACGTCCACGAGACGGACGCCGGCGACGAGGTGCGCGGCGACGAAGGCGCCCTGGACCCGGCCCCGCGCCGGATGTCACCGGTCCTGGGCGGCGGACCCCGGTGCAGCGGAGAGGACGCGGACGTCCCAGGCACCGAGCTGCACGGGCGTACCGGCCGGGACCGCGCTGCCGTCCAGGGCGTCGGTCAGGTCCACCGGGGCCTGGGCGGTGGCCGGCTGCCAGCTCCAGTTGTGGACGACATGGACGCGCCGGCCGTCGGGGGCGGTGCCGGTGGCGACGGTGACCGAGTCCGGCAGGGCCTGCCAGCCGCTGGAGGGGGTGGGCGCGAGCCACGCGGCGAGCGCGCGGGCCAGATCACGGCCGGGCACCGTGCCCACACACGTGACTCGGCCCGCGCCGTGGCGGCGGGTGGTGACGGCGGGCCAGCGCCCGAAGTGCGGGTGCTGGTACTCGGCCAGGACGTCGGCGTCCTCGACGGCCAGGCCCTCTACCCAACGGGTGGCCACCGCGTCGCCCGACAGTTGCAGCGGGCTGTCCGGCGTGGCGCGCAGCGGCACATCGACGTGCAGGTTGCTGAACTCGTCGTAGCGGACGCCCGCGGCCTTGACCAGTCGCGCCGGTGTCACTTCGTGGCGTGCCCGCGCCTCATGATCGCCGTAGCCGGTACGGGGACCGAGCACGAGGTGACCGCCCGCCTCCGCGTACGCGCCGAGCCAGTCGAGCATCCCGTCGTCCGCCACGTACAACGCGGGAGCGATGAGCACGGGGTGCAGCTCGGCCGCCGACTCCGGTGCCAGCCCCGGGCGTTCGCCACGCGGGTCGTGCAACTGACGCGCGTGCACGATCCGTACCTGGCGCCCCGCCTCGAACGCGCCCCGGTAGAACGGCTCGAAGATGCCCTCGTACGCACCCCCGTCCGGACCGCCGTCGGGGCCCGCGAGCGGCGGATACTTCTGCATCAGCCACCTGCTCGGTGCCGAGTACACCATCGCGATGTCGGCGTCCGGTGTGATCCCGGCGACCAGGTCCCCGGCCCGCTCGAACTCGGCGCCCAGCCGCGCGAGCTCGCGGTAGGCGCGCCCCGGTCGACCGCTGTGCGGGAGAATCCCGCCCCAGTACGTCTCGGCGCCGAAGTGCAGCGTGTGCCAGTGCCAGTACTCGATCATGCGGGCCCCGCGTGCGACCAGCGCCCACGCGGCCTGCCGCCACTGCCCGTCGAAGGCGGGCCGGTTGTCCGAAGTGCCGCCGATGGCCTGGGCGTTGGTCTCCGTGACCAGGAACGGCTCCTGACGCGAGGAGTAGATCCGGTCGGCGCTGTGGTGCAGCGCCCACGCCCCGTAGTCCATCCACTGCCCCGGCAGCTTCTCGTGGGGCGGCTCCGGCATGGTGAGGCTGTCCTGCATGTCGTAGTACGGGTTGCCCGCGGTGACGTCCAGGCCGTCGGTGAGCTCGTCGTCCTCCAGGCCGGGAGACCAGTAGGCCAGGCAGGTGGTGACGAACTGGCCGGGCCTGGCGTACTCGCGCACGATGCCGGCCTGCCAGGCGATGAACTCGGTGGTCTGCCGGGCCTGGAACGCCCGCCAGGCCAGGTCGTACTGCGGCTGGGCGTTGCCCTCCGGCTTCCACAGGTCGGCCCAGGTGGACAGCCGGTGCGACCAGTACACCAGCCCCCACTCGCGGTTGAGTGACTCCACATCGCCGTAGCGCTGCCGCAGATCGTCCACGAACCGCTGGAAGACACCGTGGTTGTGCGGCAGTCGCGGGCCGGGCTCATTGTCGACCTGGAAGCCGATGACCGCGGGATGGTCGGCGTACCGGGCAGTGATCGCGCGGATCACCCGCTCGGCGTGGAAGCGGAAGGCCGGGTGGGTGATGTCGACCTCCTGCCGGCCGCCCCAGGCGGCCTGCCGCCCGCCGGCGTCCTCGGCGGCGATCTCCGGGTACTGCCGGGCCAGCCACGGCGGCACCGCGTAGGTGGGAGTGCCGAGGACGACGGAGATGCCGCGCTCGTGTGCGCCGTCGAGGACGGGCTGCAGCCAGTCGAGTTCGAACCGGCCGTTCTCCGGTTCCCAGGTGGACCAGACCGACTCGCCGACGCGGATGACGCTGAACTTCGCCTCCGCCATGAGATCGAGATCGGTCTTGAGCCGCTCGTACGGCTGGTACTCGTGGTAGTAGGCGGCGCCGAAGAGGACGCGCGCGGGCAGATCAGTCATGTGAAGCCCTCGATGAGACGGATGGGTCCCGGCGGCCGGGACGGGGAGGTAGTGGCTGTCGTTGCGGAGTGCGTACGCCGTCCCCATGGATCTTCCAGGGCAGACCGCCGGAGAAGCGGCCTGGACCGTCGCGTTGCCGCCGTAGCCGTGAACAGCCGGTAGGTCCGGTCACGCAACAGGCCCGGCAAACGGCGTAGCCGTGCAGCCTTGCCGGGAAGTGGGGAGAGGCTGACGTCTCACGCGGTCAGCGGCTCGTGGCCGAACAAGTCGAAGTGGCGAAGTGGCGAAGTGTTCGATGCTCCGGGCGGCATGCGGGGGCGGCGACAACGGCTCTGGGTACCTCACGGCAGCGGCCACCTCGCCGGGATCGTCGAAGCGCTTCACTTGATTACGCCAGTTAATGAGGAATTTCGGAGTGAAGCAAGGGGGTGCAGCCAAGGAAGCTTGTTCCTTGCCAGGGATTGACATCACATCTTAGGCGGTGGCAGCGTCGAAGCGCTTCACTAACCTGTCTCTCTCCCGCTCCGCTGAGGTGTCCCTCCCGTGGGTTCTGCTTTCCTGCCCGCCGTCGGCCGGCGGCCGTTCCACGCTCCCGCGCTCCCGTGGGACCGCCGCGTCGACGAGCCGCTGCAACGGCTCACGCTCGAAGAGCGGTTCGTTCTGCTCCACCGGTCCGCGCCGCCCGTCGAGCGCCCGGCCGCCACCTCGTTCCGCACCCTTGGCCGTGGGCGCCCGTGATGAACCTGTCGCGCGATCCGCACCGCGGCTCCAACCCGCCCGCCCGACTGGCCTGGCCGCGCCCGCGTTGCCTGGCGCCGGAGCTCTGAACGCCGTGTCCAACGCATCCGGGCCCACCGTGCGCCCGTTCCCCGAACTGCCGGCCGGGTTCCGCTTCGGAGCCGCGACCGCCGCCTACCAGATCGAGGGGGCCCACGACCAGGACGGCCGCGGCCCGTCCATCTGGGACACCTTCAGCCACACCCCCGGCCGCACCTTCGGTGGCGCCACTGGTGACACCGCCTGCGACCACTACCACCGCTATCCCGAGGACATCGCGCTGCTGCGCGGGCTCGGCGTCGACGGCTACCGGTTCTCGATCTCCTGGTCCCGCCTGCTGCCCCAGGGCACCGGGCCGGTCAACGCCAAGGGCCTGGACTTCTACGACCGGCTGATCGACGATCTGCTGGCCGCCGGTGTCGCCCCCGCCGTCACGCTCTACCACTGGGACCTGCCCGAGACCCTGGAGACTCCCTCCGACAGCGGCTTCGCCGCGGGCGGTGGCTGGCGCGTCAGGGAGACCGCCGAGGCCTTCGCGCAGTACGCGGCCCTCGCGGCCGAGCGCTACGGGGACCGGGTGGAGCGCTGGATCACCCTCAACGAGCCGTACTGCTCCGCCTTCGTCGGCTACGCCGAGGGGCGACACGCACCCGGCGCCGAAGAGGGCCGCGGCGCGCTGGCCGCCGCCCACCACCTGCTGGTCGGACACGGTCTCGCGGTACAGGCGCTGCGCGCCGCGGGCGCCCGCGAGATCGGCATCACCCTCAACCTCGACCGCATCCACGCCGCCTCCGATCTTCCCGAGGACCAGGCCGCCCTGCGCAGGGCCGAGGTCCTCCACAACGAGGTCTGGACCGAGCCGCTCCTCGCCGGGCGCTACCCGGCGCACGAGGACGAGACCTGGGGCGGTCTCGCCGCCGGTGCCTGGCGGCTGCCCGGCGACCTTGAACTGATCGGCGCCCCGCTGGACTTCCTCGGAGTCAACTTCTACCGCCCCGTGACGGTCGCCGCCGCCCCGCACCGCGAGACCGACCCCGAAGTGCGCACCGCCGTGGACATCGGTGTCACCGAACTGGACCCCTACGGGACCCGGCACACCACCATGGGCTGGCCCGTCGTCCCGGAGGCACTCACCGAGCTGCTCTGCGGACTTGACGCCCGCTACCCGCACCTTCCCCCGGTCTGGATCACCGAGAACGGCTCCGCCGAGACCGACACCCTCGGCCCCGACGGCCGGGTCCACGACACCGAGCGGATCGACTACCTCACGGACCACCTCGCGGCCGTTGCGGCGGCTGTCGCCTCCGGGGTGGACGTACGTGGCTACTACGCCTGGTCGCTGCTGGACAACTTCGAGTGGGCGCGCGGCTATGACCAGCGCTTCGGCCTCGTCCACGTCGACTACGACACGCTGACTCGAACGCCCAAGGACAGCTACCACTGGTACCGGGGCCTGATCACCGCGCATCGCGCGCGGACGGAGGAAACCACCCCATGAAGTTCACCGACGGCTACTGGCTGATGCGTCCGGGCCTTACCGCGCGCTACGCCACCGAGGTCTCTGACGTCCGGGCCGACGAGCACCGGATGACGCTCTACGCGCCGGTGAAGCACGTCGACCGCCGCAGCGGCATCCTCAACAGCGCGCTGCTGACGGTCGAGTGCTGGTCGCCGGCCGAGGGCGTGATCGGGGTACGTGCCACCCACCACGCGGGTTCCGTGCGGAAGACGCCGGAGTTCGCGCTGCCGGGCGCTCAGCCGGATGCGGGAAAGGTGGGCCGGGACGGCTCGGTGGTCGAGCTCAGCGCGGGTGAGCTGTCGCTGCGGGTGGACACCTCACAGCCGTGGAACCTGGAGTTCACCGCCGGCGGACGGGTGCTGACCTCCGTGGGCGAGCGCGGCACCGGCTTCGTCACCGACGCCGCAGGGCGGCACTTCATGCTCGGGCAACTCTCCCTGGGCGTAGGCGAGTCGGTGTACGGGCTGGGTGAGCGGTTCACCCCGTTCGTCAAGAACGGGCAGACGGTGGACATCTGGCAGGCGGACGGCGGCACCAGCAGCGAGCAGGCGTACAAGAACATCCCCTTCCACCTGACCAACCGCGGCTACGGCGTCTTCGTCAACCACCCGGGCAAGGTCAGTTACGAGGTCGGCTCCGAGTCGGTCGGCCAGGTTCAGTTCAGCGTCGAGGACCAGTCGCTGGAGTTCTTCGTCGTCCACGGCCCGACCCCGAAGCAGATCCTTCAGCGCTACACCGCGCTCACCGGCCGCCCCGCCCTGCCCCCGGCGTGGGCGCTCGGCCTGTGGCTGACCACCTCCTTCACCACCGACTACGACGAGGCCACCGTCAACCGCTTCGTCGACGGCATGGCCGAGCGGGGCATCCCGCTGAGCGTCTTCCACTTCGACTGCTTCTGGATGCGCGGCTACCAGTGGTGCGACTTCGACTGGGACCCCGAGACCTTCCCCGACCCCGAAGGCATGCTGGCCCGGCTCAAGGAGCGGGGCCTCAGGATCTCCGCCTGGATCAACCCGTACATCGCGCAGAAATCCCCGCTGTTCGAGGAGGGCATGCGCGAGGGTCATCTCGTACGCCGCCCCGACGGCAGCGTATGGCAGTGGGACCTGTGGCAGGCCGGCATGGCCCTGGTGGACTTCACCAACCCGGCCGCGCGCGACTGGTACACGGGCAAACTGAAGACGCTGCTCGCCCAGGGCGTGGACTGCTTCAAGACCGACTTCGGCGAGCGGATCCCCACCGATGTCGTCTGGCACGACGGCTCCGACCCGGAGCGGATGCACAACTATTACACCCACCTCTTCAACCAGGCGGTCTTCGAGTTGCTGAGTGAGGAGCGTGGCGAGGGCGAGGCGCTGCTGTTCGCCCGCTCCGCCACTGCGGGCGGTCAGCAGTACCCGGTGCACTGGGGCGGCGACTGCGAGTCCCACTTCGGCGCCATGGCCGAGTCGCTGCGCGGCGGGCTCTCCCTGGGTCTGTCCGGCTTCGGCTTCTGGAGCCACGACATCGGCGGATTCGAGGGCACGCCGACTCCGGCCGTCTTCAAGCGCTGGGTGCAGTTCGGGCTGCTCTCCTCGCACAGCCGTCTGCACGGCAGCAAGTCGTACCGCGTCCCGTGGGACTACGGCGAGGAGGCCGTCGACGTCACCCGCGAGTTCACCCTGCTCAAGCACCGCCTCGCCCCGTACCTCCAGCGCGCCGCGCAGCAGGCGCACACCACCGGCGTCCCGGTGATGCGTGCCATGGTGCTGGAGTTCCCCGACGACCCGGCCGCCGCGGCCCTCGACCGGCAGTACATGCTTGGCGACGACCTGCTCGTCGCCCCGGTCTTCACCGACGACGGCACGGTCGAGTACTACGTGCCGGAAGGCACCTGGACCAATGTGCTGACGGGCGCTCAGGTCACCGGTCCGCGCTGGGCCCGTGAGCAGCACGACTTCCACACCCTGCCGCTGCTGGCCCGCCCGGACTCGGTCATCGCGCTGGCCGCCGACGACCAGCAGCCGGTCTCCGCCTGGGCGGACGGCGTCGAACTACGGGTGCACGCCTTCGCCGACGGCGCCGAGCAGACCGTGGTGATCCCTCGCACCGACGGCCCCGGCGAGACGGCCCGCTTCCACCTGCGGCGCCGGGGCGACCACCTGCATGTGAGCACGGACAGCCCGCACCCGTGGCAGCTGCGGATCGTCGGCCCGAACGCAGCCGTGTACACCCGGCCCGCCGGCACCTCGGAGGCCGAGCTGCCGTACCCGGCCTGAACCGTCCTCAACCTGTCTGAACCAGACAGTCAGGGCGGGGTCCCCACGGGCCCCGCCCGCCCCGCAGTTCGCCGCCGACGCCGCCGCCGCCGATCTCCACGCCCAGAACCCGAGAGCATGCCGCCATGCACAGCCGGACCAAGCGACACCTGGCCCCCGATCAACTGGACGCCCTGCTGCGCGCCGGCACCGGCGTCGGATGCCGGGTGGAGAGCGAACTGTCCGACGGCTGGTTCAGCACCGTCTACCGAGTCCGGCTCGACGACGGCCGACCCGCCGTCGTCAAACTCGCCCCGCCGGAAGGGGCCGCCGTACTGCGATACGAACGGGGCATCCTCGGGACCGAGGCCATGGTCTACCGGCGGATCGCGGGTCTCCCCAGCGGCGAGGTACCGACACCGATATCGACAGCGGTGTCGACACCGATGCCGATACCGACCGCTGAACTGCTGTACGCGGAACGGGAGTTCCTCGTCCTCTCGGTCGTCGAGGGCACCACGTGGGACAAGGCCGCCGACCGCCTGACCCTCCCGGCCGAGGCGGCGGCCCGCCGTGAACTGGGCGCGATCACCGCACGCCTGCACACCCTGGCGCCCGAGGACGGCCGGTTCGGCTACCCGGCCGCGCAGTCCGGGCTCTTGGCCACCGACTGGCGGACGGCGTTCACCGCGATGGTCGAGGCGCTCCTGGAGGACGCCGAGCACTGGCAGTCCCCGCTGGACGCGCCGCCCGCAGAGATCCGCAGGCTCGTCGCCGAGGGCGGCGACGCCCTCGACGAGGTCACGGAACCCAGGCTGGTCCACTTCGACCTGTGGCCCGGCAACATCTTCGTCGACCCCGCCGACGACGGGAGCCATGCGAGGATCACCGGCCTCATCGACCACGAACGGGCCTTCTGGGGCGACCCGGCAGCCGAACTGGTCTCGCTCGCTTTCGGCGGCGACGCCGGTCCGGACAGCGACCTCATCGCCGGCTACACCGAAGCGGGCGGCAATCTCGACTTCGGCGCGGCCTTCCAACACCGGCTGGCCCTCTACCAGCTCTACTTGGGCCTGCTGCTGGTCGTCGAGTGCGGGCCCCGCGGCTTCGGCCCCACGCACGTCGCGTTCTGCCGCCGCATGCTCACCGACGCCGTCACCCGCCTCCGCGCCACTGCCCGGACGGCCCCGTAACGTTCCAGAAGCAGGAGAAGGACGCCTGACCAGGTCAGAGACCTGTCAGGCGTCCTTCCCACGTCCCGTTCACCGCTACCCGGACGACCACGAGTGCCCCGGGCAGAGGGAAGCGTGCGTGTACTCCTGCTCTCAGCGGTGCGGGGTTACCACGACGACTTCGACGAGTGTTCCGGGGAGGCGGGCTTCTCCGGGTGCTCCGGATAGGCAGGCTTCTCCGGGTGCTCCGGATACGCGGGCTTCTCCGGGTGCTCCGGATACGCGGGCTTCTCCGGGTGCTCCGGATACGCGGGCTTCTCCGGGTGCTCCGGATACGCGGGCTTCTCCGGGTGCTCCGGATACGCGGGCTTCTCCGGGTGCTCCGGATAGGCAGGCTTCTCCGGGTGCTCCGGATAGGCAGGCTTCTCCGGGTGCTCCGGATACGCAGGCTTCTCCGGGTGCTCCGGATACGCAGGCTTCTCCGGGTGCTCCGGATACGCAGGCTTCTCCGGGTGCTCCGGATAGGCGGGCTTCTCCGGATACGCGGGCTTCTCCGGGTGCTCCGGGTACGCAGGCTTGGCCGGGTGCTCCGGATAGGCAGGCTTCTCCGGATACGCAGGCATCTCCGGGTGCTCCGGGTACGCAGGCTTGGCCGGGTGCTCCGGATAGGCAGGCTTCTCCGGATACGCAGGCATCTCCGGCTTCACCGGATACGCAGGCTTCACCGGGCGCTCCGGATAGGCAGGCTTCACCGGATACACAGGCATCTCCGGCTTCACCGGATACGCAGGCTTCACCGGATACACAGGCATCTCCGGCTTCACCGGATACGCAGGCTTCACCGGATACACAGGCATCTCCGGCTTCACCGGATACGCAGGCTTCACCGGATACACAGGCATCTCCGGCTTCACCGGATACGCAGGCTTCACCGGATACACAGGCATCTCCGGCTTCACCGGATACGCAGGCTTCACCGGATGTGCCGGATAGGCAGGCTTCTCCGGGTACACAGGCATCTCCGGCTTCACCGGGTGCTCCGGGTAAGCAGGCTTCACCGGATGTGCCGGGTACTCCGGCTTCACCGGGTGCTCCGGATACGCAGGCTTCACCGGGTGCTCCGGATACGCAGGCTTCACCGGGTGCTCCGGATACGCAGGCTTCACCGGGTGCTCCGGATACGCAGGCTTCACCGGGTGCTCCGGATACGCAGGCTTCACCGGGTGCTCCGGATACGCAGGCTTCACCGGGTGCTCCGGATACGCAGGCTTCTCCGGATGCTCCGGGTGACTCGGCTTGTCCGGATGCGTTGCCGTTGACGGCTGTGCCGTTTGGACGGGGGGTCCCGGGTAGGGCACGGGTGGGGTGGTGTGGTCCTGGGCGTCAGCGGTTACCGCGTACGCCAGCGAGGTTCCGGCGAGCGCGGCAACCATGGTGGCTGACGCCAGAACAGATCGCCATCTCGGCGATGTCGTCATTGTTTCCACTCTCCTCGACTTGGCTCAGGGCTTCGTGACGGCTGGTCAGCACCAAAGAGCCGGATAGTGGAATGATCAGTAAATCGGACACATGAATAACGCTGGCGCGCCCATAAGCCACCGGATGGGGTAGCGCGGGACGCCACTTGGCCCGGGTGGTGGTGAGAGTCGGGCCCGGGTGGGTACATGCGCGCGCTCAAGGTCGACCGACCGGGAGGCGGGCACCCTTACGGGCGCCAGTACAGCGAGGGGTCGGGGTGCGCGGTGAAGCCAAGGTCGCGGTACAGGGGTTCACCTTCGGCGGAGGCGTGCAGGTCCACCCGGGCGACGTCGCGTTCACGGAACCAGTCGAGCAGGCCCCGCATGACGGCGCGGCTGTGGCCTCGCCGTCGGTGGGCCGGGTCGGTGACCACGCCGATCACCTGCCCGATCCGGCCGTTGCCCAGATGCGGCCCCGGCAGCCGTTGCTCGATCGTGCCGATACCGCAGGCCGCCAGGCCCCCGTCATCGTGAGCGTCCACCACGAGGATGCGCACGGTGTCCGCGGTGAGTTGCTCCTTGAGCGTGACGGCCAGGGCGTCCAGCCAGCCGTCGTCGGCCGACGGGGGTGCGAAGAAGTCGCCGCCGAGGTCTTCGAAGAGCAGGGTCCGCAGACGCAGGAGCTCCACGAGGTCGTACTCCACCGCCTGGCGTACGGCGAAAAGGTGTCCGGCGCGTTGTCGCATGCCGTCCAGACTGATGTAATGGTCTTATGCACCTCAACCCTTACGGCGAGGATGCGGTGAACCTGGCCGCCGACCTGGCCAATCGGCGCCCCGCCGACGCCGAGGAACTTGCGGACCGCTGCCGGGCCGCCGGACTGGTGCTGGAGGGTCCGGCCGCACCGGAGGACCTGGCTCGTACCGCGGAGGCGCTGGACGCGTGGGAGAAGATCGTCGACGCCACCGATGACCACGAGCGGGCCGAGCTGCTCAACGCGATGCTGGCGACGGCCTCCGCGTATCCGCGGATCACCAACCACGCTGCGAGCGGCTGGCATCTGCACTACCGCGACGAGCGACAACCCCTCGCCACCACGCTCGTCTCCGTGATCTCCGTGGGCACCGCACTGCACCTGGCAGGACGCGGGATGCACCGTCTCCGGCGCTGCGCCGTCACCGAGTGCACCACGATCTTCGCGGACACCTCCCGCACGGGACGGCAGCGCTACTGCTCCCAGCGCTGCGCCAACCGCGACGCGGTACGCCGCCACCGGGCCCGTACGACCGTGTGAGTCCGCCCGCGCGGCCGGCACCGGTCTCGTGCGCTCACGGCCCGCGGCACGGTTCACCGCGGCTGTTCGGTGAATCCGTCCCTGACGGTGTCGAAGACCGGACGGTAGATTTTCCAGTCGGTGTCGGGGGCCGACAGATAGATGTCGTACTCGCGGCCGCCGGCGGTGCCGTAGCCGAGGTCGATGGCACGGAAGAGGCGGGCCCGGCCCTGGAAGGTGAACTCCCACACCGCGGCCGGCTTCCCCCTGAATGTGGTCTCCTGCATCCGCAGCCTGCGGTACGTGGCGTAGTTGACCTTGGTGTTCGCCTCGATGTCCTTGAAGTGCTCCACCGGCCGGGAGCCCGCGGGGTCCACCATGCCGACGGTGAGGCCGGCGAGGCCGGTCGGATCGGTGTAGGTGACCTCGTCGTCGCTCGACTCCTTCTTCTGCTTCCAGCCGTCCGGCACGGGGAAGGAGACGCCGAGTCCTTCGTCACGGACCAGGTGGTAGCCGTCGGGGACGGGCGAGGCGGACCGAGTGGGCGAGCCGCCGGCCGCGCCGTGGTCGCCCCGGTGCGAGGACACATAGAGCGCGACGGCGGCGGTGACGGCCGCCACCAGGACGGCGACGACCGGCACGAGGACACGGCGCCCGGGGCCGGTACGGCGCCGTCGCGTGCTCCGGTCCGGCGGCACGGGCGGGACCGGCCGCGTCCCGGAGGTGCGGGTGGGCGGGTGGCCGTCCTGTGCGACGGGCCACCCTGCGTCGGCGACGCCGGACGTCCGCGTGGTGGGCGTGCCGTCGGACCAGGTGGCTCGCAGCGCCCGTTCCGTCTGCTCGGCCGTGGGCCGGTCCTCGGGGGCCTTCGCCAGCAGGGCGTCGATGAGTGGTTCCAGGCCACCGGCCTGCCGCATCGGCTCCAGCGGGTCGACGGCGATGGCGTACGCGGTCTCCATGGCGGTGTCGCGGCGGTAGGGCAGGCGTCCCTCCACCGCCTGGTACAGCATGGTGCCCAGCGACCACAGGTCCGAGGCCGGACCGGGTTTCTGGCCGCGGATCCGTTCCGGGGCCATGAAGTCGATGGAGCCGATCATCTCGCCGGTCCGGGTGAGCGTGGAGGTCCCGGCGGTCTGGGCGATGCCGAAATCGGTCAGGACGATGCGGCCCTCGGCGCCGAGCATGACGTTGCCGGGCTTGATGTCGCGGTGCAGGACGCCGACGGCGTGGGCGGCCCGTACGGCGGAGATCACACCGAGGCCGATGCGTGCGGCCTCCTGCGGCGGCAGCGTCCGGCCGCCCTTGAGGACGTCGGCGAGAGTGGGCGCGGGGACGTACTCCATGACGATGCACGGCTGCCCGTCGTCGTCGACGACGTCATGGACGACGACCACGTTGGGGTGCACGACGCGGGCGGCGCTGCGCGCCTCACGGCGGATGCGCTCGTAGAGCGTGGTGATCTCGCCGTCGGACAGGTGCGGCGGTGTGTGGAGCCTCTTGAGCGCGACCTGCCGGGCGAGTTCCTCGTCCTCGGCGCGCCAGACCGTGCCCATGCCGCCGCGCCCGATGAGCTCGACGAGCCGGTAACGCCCGGCGACGAGCCTCCCTTCGTCCGACACTGCTGACCCTCCGCCGCTCTGCCCCCTTTTTTCTGCATCACTCAGCCATGCACACTAACCGACCTTGGTGACGAACCATGGTGAGGTCCGTCCGTCAGACCAGGCAGAACTCGTTTCCCTCCGGGTCCGCCATCACCATGTGGTCGGGCCTGCCGTCCAGGTCTTCCTGACGGATCACGGTCGCGCCCGCGGCGGTCAACCGCTCCGCCGCCTCGGCCACCCGCGGCCATCGCTGCTCCCAGGGTGTCTCGCGGCCACCGCCGACCTGTACGTCCAGATGCACCCGGTTCTTCGCCGTCTTCGGCTCCGGAACCTGCAGGAACGAGAGATTGGGTCCCACTCCGTCCGGGTCGCTGAGGTAGGCGCCCTCGTCCCACTCGTTCTCAGGGACCTCGTGATGGGCGAGCCACTCCTCCCAGCTGCCGAATCCGACGGGTGCGGGCCGCTCCACATATCCCAGCGCCAGAGCCCAGAACCTGGCCAGCTTCGCCGGTCCCGCGCAGTCGATGGTCACGGTCCACCTGGTCGCCATACGCCCTCCCCTGTCGCGGCCGATGCCGCCGTCACGGTATCTCCTGTTCTGCCCAGATGATTTTCCCGCCGGTCGTGTGCCGAGCGCCCCAGCGGTCGGTCAGCTGGGCCACCAGGAAGAGGCCGCGGCCGCCCTCGTCCATGCTCCTGGCATGCCTCAGCCGGGGGGCCGTACCGCTGGCGTCGGAAACCTCGCAGGTCAGGCGGGCGCCGCGGATCAGCCGTAGCCGGAGGGGCGGCTCGGCGTAGCGGATCGCGTTGGTGACCAGCTCGCTCACCACGAGTTCCGTCGTCATGGCCAGCTCCGCCAGCCCCCAGGCCTCCACCTGGCGGGTCGCCAGGGCACGGATGTCGGCCACGGCGGACGGGTCCACGGGTACGTCCCAGGAGACGACGCGGTCGGCGCCCAGGGCGTGCGTGCGCGCCAGGAGCAGGGCGATGTCGTCGGGCTGCGGCACGGGCACGAGCTGCTGCACCGCGGACGTGCACAGGGTGGACAGGTCGGCGTCGGACCGGGCCAGCACGTCGGCGAGCCGGGACATGCCCAACTCCATGTCGCAGTCGGCGCCTTCGATGAGGCCGTCGGTGTACAGCCCGAGCAGGCTGTTCTCGGCGAGTTCGATCTCGGTGGCTTCGAAGGCCATGCCGCCCAGCCCGAGCGGCGGACCGGCCGGAGGTTCGGGGAAGGACGCCTGTCCGTCGGGTGTGACGACGATGGGGGGCGGGTGTCCGGCGCGGGCCATCGTGCACCGCCCGGTGACCGGATCGTAGACGGCGTACAGACAGGTCGCCCCGAGGAAGGCGGACGTGGACCGGTGCTCTGTCTCGTCGTAGGTCTTCTCGGCGCTCAGCCGGAGCACGAGGTCGTCGAGGTGGGCCAGGAGCTCGTCGGGGGGCAGCTCCATGTCGGCGAGGGTCTGCACCGCGGTGCGCAGCCGGCCCATGGCCGCCGCGGCGGTGATGCCGTGCCCCACCACGTCGCCGACGACGAGGCCGACCCGCGCCCCGGACAGGGGGATCACGTCGAACCAGTCGCCGCCGACCCCGCCCGTCGGGTCGGCCGGCAGATACGCGGAGGCCACCTCCAGCGCTGTGCCGCCGGTCAGGGCCTGCGGCAGCAGACTGCGCTGCAGGGTGACCGCCGCCGTGTGTTCCCGGGTGTAGCGGCGGGCGTTGTCGACGCACAGCGCCGCGCGCGCCACCAGCTCCCGGGCCAGCAGTACGTCGTCGGACTGGAACGAGACGGGGTTGAGCGACCGGATGAACGTGGTGAGGCCCAGGACGGTGTCGCGCGCCCGCATCGGCACGGAGATGAGGGAGTGCAGTCCGAACTCCCGGATCCTCTCCGCTCTCTCGGGCTGTTCGGCCACCCACAGCTCGTCGGACGGATCGAGGACCGCGGTCAGGATCGGCTCGCCGCGGATGAGCAGGTTCACGTCGTGTGACGGAGGGAGGAAGTCCACTCTGTCCCCGAGCCGGGCCACGGCCTCCGGGCAGCCCTCCCGCACCGAGTTCAGGCCGGCCCGGCGCATCAGCGGCCTGACGGACGCCGGCCCGGCGTCCGTGAGCCACGCGCCGTGGCCTTCGCTGCTCAGGACGGGCTCCAGAAGGTCGACGACGACGAAGTCCGCCAAACGGGGTACGGCGAAGTCGGCGAGTTCCTGCGCCGTCCGCATCACGTCCAGAGTGGTGCCCACACAGGCGCCGGCCTCGTTGACCAGCGTCAGCAGGCGGCGGGCGTTCCACCGCTCGGTGACGTCGAGGACCATGTAGCACACCCCGGTGACGGAGTCGCCCGCGTCCACCAGGGGGAAGAAGGACGTGGAGTAGGCGTGCTGGCGGTGGGGGTCGGCCCAGCTCCACCCCAGGTACTCGTAGTCGGTGACCGGGGTTCCGGTGTCCAGGACCCGGCGCATCAGCCCTTCGAGGGCGGCCGCCTGCAGCCCCGGCAGCAGCTCGCTCAGCCGGCGTCCCAGCCGCTGCTCACGGGGCACACCGCCGAACCGTTCGAGCGTGTCGTTCAGCCACACGTAGCGCAGCTCCAGGTCCATCACCGCCATGCCGACCGGGGACCGGGTGAGGAACCCGTCGAGCACGGACTGGCCCATGGTCCACTGCTGCCGCAGCTCCCGCGCCGAGATCAGGAAGCACTCCTTGCCGCCCAGCCGGAAGGACGCGGAGACCCTCAGGTCGACGTCGACCACCCGGCCGTCGCGGTGGCGTACGGGGATCAGACCGCTCCAGCCCATGCCGGCACGGCACCTCTGCGCCACACCGGCCACCCGGGCGGGGTCCGCCGGCATCGCGACCAGGCGTGCGGCGGGGCGGCCGACCATCTCGGACGCCGGGTGTCCGAGGAGTGCCTCGGCGCCCCGCGTCCAGCCGACCACCACGCCCTCGGCGGACACGACCGCCGCGGCGTCGGTGGACGCGTCGAGGGCGTCGCGCAGTCCTGCGGGCGTCGGCCCGTCGGGTGCTTCTCGCACAGGATCCATGGGTGCCGTCCGGGTGCCGTTCCGTACAGGACCATGTTCCTGCTTGTCCGTCGGATGTGCACGGCCCGGGCGGGCGCCCTGCCGCCGCCCGCTCCGCTTCCGCCCGGCCCGAAGCGGAGGGAGCATGGAAGTGCCGCTGGTCAAAACCCGGATCCATGGCGACACCGACAGGTTCGCCTGATCCCGCGGCACGGTGGAGGTGGTTCCCGGATGACAGCCGAATCCTTCCGGTCCGAAGGTGAGGAACACGGCCTCGATTCGCCTCCGCCGACCGGTCTGCTGGACGTCCTGAGCGTGGCCGCGACGGTCGTCGACGGCGACGGGCGCATCGTGTTCTGGACCCCGCAGGCGGAGGAGCTGTTCGGGTACACCGCGCAGGAGGCGCTGGGCAAGTACGCGGCCCGGCTGCTCATCCATCCAGAGCATCTGAAGTCGGTGGTCAGGCTGTTCACGGAGGTGCTGGAGACGGGCCGGAGCTGGGCCGGTGCCTTCCCCGTCCGGCACAAGGACGGCAGCAGCCGGCTGATGGAGTTCCGCAACATGCGGCTCCAGGACGATCTCGGGGACGTCTACGCGCTGGGCATCGCGGCCGACCACAACCTCCTGCAGCGCGTCGAGACCGATCTGGCCCTGTGCGAGCGGCTGATCAACCAGTCTCCGATCGGCCTGGCCCTGCTGGACCCCGAGCTGCGGTATCTGCTGGTCAACCCGGCGCTGGAGCGTATCGACGGCTTCCCCGCCGCGGACCATGTGGGTCGCCGCCTCAGGGAGACCCTGCCCCTGCCCGACGTCGACACCATCGAGTCCGCGCTGCGTCAGGTGCTCACCACCGGCACCCCGCTGCTCGACCAGTACCACGTGGGCCGTCCGCCGGCCGACCCCGATCACGAACACGCCTGGTCCCTGTCCTTCTACCGCCTGGAGGACCCCGGCGGGCGGGTCCTGGGGGCGGCCGCCTCGGTCGTCGACGTCACCGAACGGCACCGCGCCGCCGCCGAGGCCGACCGGGCGCGGCGCCGCCTCGCCCTCATCGCCGACGCGTCCGTGCGCGTCGGCACCACACTGGAGGTCGAGGAGACCGCCCGTGAACTGGCCGAGATCGCCGTCCCGCAGCTCGCCGACGTGGTCGCCGTCGACATCCTCGACTCCGCCCTGGCCTGCCGCCGCTCACGCAGACCGGACGACGGCCCGGAACTCTTCCGCGCCCTCGCGCTCAAGGCGGCCCACCCGACCGTGGCGCTGCGCGCCGCGGACCCTCCCGGCGGTCTCGCCGCCTACGAGGGGGACCGCCTGGTCACGCTGTGCGTCCACACCGGCCGGCCGGTCCTGGTGCGGCACGTCGGCGAGCACGATCTGCCGCGTATCGCCCGGGACGCCGAGGCGGGTTCGCTGCTGGCCCGGGCCGGCGTCCACTCGTATCTCGCCGTGCCGCTGATCGCGCACGGCGAGGTGCTGGGCGCCCTCGATCTCAAGCGCACCAGCAACCCGCTCCCGTTCGACCAGGACGATGTCGTCCTGGCCTCCGAGCTGGCCGGCCGTGCGGCCGTGGCCATCGACAACGCCCGCTGGTTCCAGAGCGTGCGCAACACCGCCCTGACACTGCAGCGCAGCCTGCTGCCCGACCACCCGCCCCAGCACTCGGGGCTCGAACTCGCCTCCCGCTACCAGCCCGCCCAGGCCACCAGCGAGGTCGGCGGCGACTGGTACGACGTCATTCCGCTGAGCGACGACCGGACCGCCCTGGTCGTCGGCGACGTCATGGGCAACGGCATCGACGCCGCCGCCACCATGGGCCGGCTGCGCACCGCCACCTGCGCCTACGCGGAACTCGACCTCGACCCCGGCGCCGTGCTCCAGCACCTCGACAAGATCACCTGCGATCTGGAGCACTACATCGTCACCTGCATCTACGCCGTCTACGACCCGCACACGAGGCTGTGCCGCATCGCCAACGCCGGACACATGCCGCCCGCCCTGGCCGGCCCGGACCATGCCCCCGAGCTGCTCGACCTGCCCTCCGGCGCACCGCTCGGCGTCGGCGGCGTCCCCTTCGAGGCGACCACGGCCCGTCTCGACCCCGGTGATCTGCTGGTCCTCTACACCGACGGCCTGGTCGAGACCCGGCACCACTCGATCGACGACCGTCTGGACGTCCTGCTCAGCTTCCTCGACGAGCCCCACCGACCCCTGGAGGAAACCTGCGACCTCCTGCTCTACGGCCTGCGCCACCCCGACGACTACGACGACGTGGCCCTCCTCGTCGCCCGGGCGCTGTAGGGAACCCGGGTGGCGGGACACGCGTTCTCGTCCATGAGTTCGCGACCCAGGGCAGCCCGCCTGCCCGCCGGTGACAGAAATCGGTGACAGAGACCAGGGGGACATGATGAGCGAAAAGGCCCGCAGACTGTTCGAGGCGCTCGACCTCGACCACAACGGGACCCTGACCCGCGACGAGGTGATCATCGCCCTGCGGTCGAAGGGTCCGACGCTCGCCGCGGCGGGGGATCTGCCGTTCTGGGCCCTGGGAGACGCCGACGCCTCGTCAGCCCTGTTCGACGCCGCCGACCAGAACGGGGACGCGGTACTGACCCTGGAGGAGTTCGCGGCGGTGGTGGACCGCCGTTTCGGCTGGCACTGAGGCCAGGAGACGCGGCACTGAGGTCAGCTCCGGTCAGCTCCGAGCCGGGGGTGAGCGCCACGAAGTCCGCGTTCGACGGATTGCGCAGAGGATTCGCATCCGTCCGTCGTCCGTGCCGTTGCCGCGGCCGGGGTGAGGTCGTACGGGCGGGAGATGGGTGCGCCCCATCAGGCGGCGCAGCGGGGTCACGCGGCTGCGGATCCAGACAGTCTTGCCGGTGTTCATGGACCCACCCTGCGTCGCGGCGGCCCGGACAGCCAGGTCCCTCCGGCACGGAGGATCACCGGTCCCGGTAGCGGTGCCACCACGATCACCGGGAATACGCCTGCCGCCGTCGTTCCACCCACGCGAACACCACCACCGATCCCGCCGCCGCGAACGCGCACCAGGTGGAGACGAACTCCAGCCGCCACAGCGTCCAGGACACCAGCGCACCCGCCGCGGCCAGGACACCGAGCCCCCTCAGCAGGCGGTCGCCGGAGAGCAGGAACGCGCCGACCGTGGCCAGCAGATAGCCCGCGACGAGCAATCCTGCGTGCGGCAACCCGATGACGTAGCCGACGGTGTGACCGCGGATCTCGGCCCGCACCGGTCGGGTGGCGAGGCTGTGTGCCAGCGCGGCGGCGGTCGCGAGGCCGGAAACGAGGGGGATCGCCTGCCTGGCTCCGGAATGCCGCGGCAGCGCACAGAGCACGGCCACCGGCACCCACACCGCCAGCAGCGGAAAGGCGATCACGGCCCAGGCGACGGTGGCCGGTCCCGTGCCGCCTCCGGCATGCCAGACCCAGGCCTCGACCTGCTGGTGAACGCCGAGCAGCAGCGGCAGCGCGGCAAGCGGCAGGTCGCCCGTCCGCTGTGTCCGCGCCACGCAGGCCACACCGACACAGGCGATCCCGGCACCCGCGACGAGGTCGGCCGTAGCACTCCAGCACATGGCACCACCATGGCGTCGACCGTGCCGCAACGCCATGAGACAAGCTGATGTCTCCAAGGAGCGGCCCGCTCTCCGGAAAGACCACGAGCCCAGGCCGCCCGCCGCGTTCGCTTCTATGGTGGGGACCACACACTGACGGCCGGCGCCGAGGCAGGCAGGGCATGAGGGAACCGCAACAGATCGACTACGCGGCGGTCTTCCAGGCCCTGCCCGGCATGGTGGCCCTGCTCACCCCCGACCTGGTCTACGTCGACGCCAACGACGACTTCGTACAACTGGCCGGACGCCACCGTGAGCAGCTGCTGGGCCGCTACATCTTCGACGTCTTCCCCGAGAACCCGAACGATCCGGCCGCTGCCGGTATGCGGGAGACCCGGGAGTCGATGCTGCGCGTGGTGGCCACCGGCGAGCGCGACACCATGGCGGTGCTCCGCTACGACATCCAGGACGCCGAGCGGCCCGGCCACTGGCGGGAGCATTTCTGGAGCCCGGTCAACGCCCCCGTGCTCGGCCCCGACGGGCAGGTGGCACTGGTCCTGCACCGGGTGGAGGAGGTCACCGAACTCCTTCGCGCCACCGGCGTCCAGGCCGACAGCAGCCGGGCACGCGTGCTGGAGGCCGAGCTCTACACCCGGGCCCGGGAACTGCAGGACGTCAACGAGCGGCTGCGCAAGGCCCACGCCCACGAACGCGAGGTCGCCCTCGCCCTGCAGACGGCGATGATGCCCACCCCGAGGCACACCGGACAGCACCCGGCAGCCGTGCGCTACCGGCCCGCCGTCGGCGACCTGAACGTGTGCGGCGACTGGTACGACCTGGTGGACCTGCCCGTCGGCCGTATGGCGGTCGCCGTCGGCGACGTCGTCGGCCACGGCCTGGCGGCCGCCTGCGCCATGGGTCAGCTGCGCAGCGCCCTCAGTGCGGCCACGCGCGTCGCCGAGGGCCCGGCACAGGCTCTGGAAGTCCTCGACATGTACGCCTGTTCCGTCGACGGGGCCGAGTCCACCACGGTGGCGACGACCTTCATCGACTGGAACAGTCACACCATCACCTACAGCTGCGCCGGCCACCCGCCGCCCGCCATGCTGCGCTCCGACGGCACCGTGGTCTTCCTCGACCAGGCCACCGACCCGCCGATCGACGCCCGCCCCGACCACGTCGAGCGCCCCCAGGCCCGTGTTCCCTTCGCCGAGGGCGACACCCTGGTGCTGTACACCGACGGCCTGATCGAGCGGCGCAGCGAGGACATCGACGCCGGCCTTGGCCGCCTCGCCGACTGTCTGGCCCGCCACGGCCGGACCGCCAGCGAGCCCCTGGCCGACGCGCTGCTGGCCGACCTCCTGCCCGCCACGGGCAACACGGACGACACCGCGCTGGTCGTCGTCGGCCTGTAACACGTTCGCCGGGCATGCCCGGGTCAGTACTGCACATGGCACCTCCGGCGTCCCCCAAAGCGCGAAAGACCTCCTCCTTTGACATCGTCGCGGGTCTTTGCGGCTAGGCCGCCTACGGATTCGCCGCAGTCTCACCCGTCACTGAAGGAGGTACACCGCATGGTCGGCAGACATGCCGCGGGTACGCGCCGCGCAGCCCTGACCGCATTCGGCGCACTCGTACTCACCGGGCTCCCCGGGCTCCCCGGGCTCCCCGCCGCCGCGGAAGCCGCGCCGCCCCCCGCGCCGGGGCCCGCGCGCAGCACCACCGCCGCACACACGCTCGGCGCCGACAGGCCGTCGGCCCAGGTGCTGCGTGCGATGGTGCGCGACCTGAAGCTGACGCGTTCGCAGGCGGTCGCCCGGTTGGTCAACGAAGCCGAGGCGGGCGCCCGTGCGGGCCGCCTCCACAACGCCCTCGGCGGGCACTTCGCCGGGGCCTGGGTGAGCGGAGCGACCTCCGCCGAACTCACCGTCGCCACCACCCATGCGGCGGACGTGACCGCCATCCGGGCCCAGGGCGCGAAGGCCAAGGTCGTCAAGGCGCCGTTGAGCACGCTGCAGACCGTCAAGGAGAAGCTGGACGCGGCCGCCCGCCGCGCCAGGAACCGCGACACACCGGTCTGGTACGTGGACGTACCGACGAACCGGGTCGTCGTCGAGGCGACGAGCCGGCCGGCCGGCACCACCTTCGTCAAGGCCGCGGGCGTCGAGGGGCGGGGCGTGGCCGTGCGGGTGACGGCGATCCGGCCCCGGCTGATGACGGACATCGTCGGCGGTGACGCCTACTACATCGACGGCAGCGCCCGTTGCTCCGTCGGCTTCTCCGTCACCAAGGGCCAGCAGCAGGGCTTCGTCTCCGCCGGCCACTGCGGCACGCCCGGTGCGAAGACCACGGGCTTCAACAAGGCCGACCAGGGCACGTTCCAGGCGTCCACGTTCCCCGGCAAGGACATGTCCTGGGTGGGTGTCAACAGCGACTGGACCGCCACGCCGGACGTCAAGGGGCAGGGCGGGCAGCGGACGCAGATCGCCGGCTCGGTGCAGGCACTGGTCGGGGCCTCGGTCTGCCGGTCCGGTTCCACCACCGGATGGCACTGCGGCACCATCCAGCAGTTGTCCGCGACCGTCGACTACTCCGAGGGCACCGTCCGCGGTCTGACCCGGACCAACGTGTGCTCCGAGCCGGGTGACTCCGGCGGCCCCTTCGTCTCCGGCGCCCAGGCCCAGGGCGTCACCTCCGGCGGTTCGGGTGACTGCACGAGCGGTGGGACGACCTTCTTCCAGCCGGTCAACCCGATCCTGAGCGACTTCGGCCTGACGCTGAAGACCGCGGCGGCCCAGACCGGCACACCCGACCCGCAGGACAACGCGGCGTCGGACGCGTGGTTCGCCGGTCGCGTCTACGAGGTGGGGGCGACGGTGACCCACGCGGGCGTTCGCTACCAGTGCCTGCAGAGCCATCAGGCGCAGGGAGCGTGGTCGCCGGAGAGCACTCCGGCTCTGTGGCAGCGGATTTAGCGGTCGTACGGCTCGTACGGCACAGCCGGTGCGGGGGCGCGCGGCCCCCGCACCGTCCGCCTCTCCCCCGCAGCTCCTACAGTTCCGCGAGGAGTTCGTACGCGGTGGTGACGAACGGGTCGTGGGCGCGGAAGCGGCGCGTGCACAGTGCGGCCAGGGCCGTGCCGGTGTCCGGCCTGAAGCCCAGGAAGGCCTGCTGGCCCAGGGTGGCCCCGCCGTGGAAGTACATGGGTCCGGCGTCGGTGGGGTGCCTGAACCACGCCATGGTGTGTACGTGCACGTGCCCAGGACCACGTCGTAGCACCGGTGTGCGGACCGACCGCAGGGCGCCCGGCAGCGGTGAACCGGACGGGTCGAGGTGGGCTTCGAGGAAGGTGAGCAGGTCGTGCGGGGTGGCCCGGACGGCACCCGCCGCCTGGAAGCCGCCCGCGTCGAAGGCGGGCACTCGTGTGCGGCCGTCCTTGCCGTGCCCCACGGCGTCGGTGTCCGGGCCGCGGGCCCGCAGTGTGGTGTCGCTGAGGGCGAGCGGACGCAGGATGTGCGCGGTGAGCAGGTCCTCCCACGGTGTGCCGGTCGCCGCCGCGACGGCGTGACCGAGCACGGCGACCCCGAAGTTGGAGTACCGCCAGCGGGTGCCGGGCCGGTGCCTGGGTCGATGGCGCAGGAACGCCTCGACCACGCGCCCGGCCGGGTAACGGGCGTAGGGCGCGGTGTGCCAGGCGGGCAGGGCCCGGACGTAGAAGTCGGCGGGCAGCCCGGGCAGTCCGGAGGTGTGGGTGAGGAGGTGGGCGAGTGTGACCGGGGACGCTTCGGTCCGCCGGGCCGGGTCCAGGCAGGCGGCGGCCGGCTCGCCGCCCGACAGCAGACCGCGCCGGATCAGCTGCGCCAGCGCCAGTCCGGTGAACGTCTTCGAGGCGGACCCGAGTTCGTAGCGCAGGTGATGACGGGGCGTCGGCGGTGGCGGGGCGGTGCCGCCGCCGTGGAGGGTACGCCGGCCGTGCCGGGAGACGGCGAAGACGGCGTCGGGTGCGTCGACGGCGTCCACGGCCGCGGCCAGCCGCTGCTGCAACTCCGTGTCGGCGGTGCCCACTTCGCGGCTGCCGGGCCGGTCGCCCGCCGGGAGGTCGGCCTTGTCGTGCGGGTCTCCGGGCCAGGGCTCGGTCCGGACGGCCGTGAGGCTCCGGGTGGTCATGAGGAGGCGTGCGCCAGCTCGGTCAGGGCGCGGGAAGTGGCCAGTACGGAGGCGAAGGCGGCGACCAGTGTGGGGTGGTAGACGAGGTCGAAGACCTCGTCGGGATCGCCCTCGGGCATGTCCCGTACGGCGGGCATGGCGCCGTCGGGCCGCTGTGCGGCGGCGAACGCCTCCCAGGCTCGCCGGTCGAGGGTGGGGCGGGGCAGGCAGGCGTCCACGACGAGGAGTTCGCCGAGCAGGTCCCAGCGCTTCAGGTCCAGCCAGTCGTCGATCCAGACGGGCAGCCAGGTGGCGAGGTAGCCGGCGATGTCCGCCGGCAGCCCGTCGGGGTTCTCGCCCCAGTCGGTGAGGTGGAACACCGTGTGGGTGATGTCGTAGGCGATGTGCCCGGAGACCGTCCATGGCTCGGGTGTGCGGGCCAGCCAGGTCGCGCCGACGAGGTCCGCCTCCGGCGGGTGGGGCGGGAGGCCGAAGCGGCGCTGGAACGCGGACATTCCCAGGCGCCGGGTCGGGTCGAGTTCGAGGGACGCCCAGCTGCGTAGCCCGTGGTAGAAGACGGTGGCGCGCTCCACCTCGGGCTCGCTGTACCCCAGTTCCTTGTAGGGGAGGTACACCTCGAACGGGACGGGTGAGAGCGGCTCGATGCGCTGGCCGCGTGCCAGCATGCGGCCGCCGTCCAGGGTGTGCCGCCAGGTGTGGTCCACCAACCGCCGTGCCAGTTCGGCCTGTTGTGATCCGGCGACGCCCTCGCGGAACAGTACCCGGCAGATCAGGGCGAGTTCGCCGACCGGTTTGAACCGCTCCAGTAAGCCCACTTCCGGATCGACGTCGGCTTCCAGACGGAATCCGTCGCGATGGGCCCACAGCCACTCCAGGGCGCGGACGCCGACGGTGTGCAGGAGACGGGCGTCGGTCATCCGGGCACTCCTTCGAGACGGCCGGTGAGGCACTCGACCGTCAGTGCCGCCGCGAAGGCGGCCATGAGGGTGGAGTGGTAGCAGTGGAGGAATTCCGGCTCGGCGTCTGTTCCGGGGTCCTGACCGGGGTCCGGGTCCTCCACCCGGAGCGCGCCCGAGTCGTGTTGCGCCCGCGCGATCCGGGTCCAGGCGTCGTGGAGCATCGCCGGGTCGGGCGGGCGGGGCAGGCTCGCTGCCACGATCAGCAGTTCGCAGCCGAGGTCCCACATCCCGGCGTCCAGGCAGCCGTCGAGCCACGGCGGCAGCCAGTCGGCCAGATAGGCGGCAAGGTCCGCGGGGACGCCCTGCGGGGTGCGGCTCCAGTCGGTGAGGTGGAAGACGACGTGGGTGAGCGCGTACCCGGGCGAGCGCTCGAACGTCCATGGTTCCGGCAGTCCGCCCAGCCAGGTGCGGCTCAGCGCCTGCGCGGCCTGCTCGGGCCGTTGGATGCCGCTGCGCCGCTCGGCGCCCAGGAGGCCGAGCCGGCGGGTCGGTTCCTGCTCGGTGAGCCGCCAGCCGCGGGTGCGGGCCACCGTGGCGGCGGCGGTCTCGTACCCGGCGTGCCGCAGCCCGGCACCCGCGAAGACGGAGTACACCTCCAGCGGGTACGTGGCGAAGGGCTCCAGCCTCTGCAGCCGCAGGAACAGCTCGCCCCTGCCGGTCTGCTGCCAGGCGAACGTCAACAGGTCCGACACGCAGGCGTGCAGCGGGTCCGTGGGCTCCGTGTGCGCACGCACGCTCGCGCAGGTCTGGGCCAGTTCGCCGAGCGGTTTCCAGGTCCGGTCGACCTGGCCGTCGGCGGTGAGGGCGTCGTCTCCGAGGGCGAAGTCGTCGCGGTGCGCGGTCACCCAGGCGAGCGCGGCGACCTCTACATCCCGGGCCGTCCGGAGGTCCGCTGCGGTCATACGAGCGCTCCGGCCCACCGCATCGCCCGGGCCGCCTCCACCTGCAGCGCCACGCGCGGATCGCTGCCGCCCATCAGTTCCACGAAGTCCAGCCCGCTCTCCAGCCCGAGCGTGTCCGGCACTCCGTCCAGCAGGGTCAGCCAGCGTCCGGCGCCCGCGGCCTGCTGCCAGTCCCGGCGGCGCACCGCGCGTACGAAGCCCCGGGCGACGTCGACCGGGCGGCTTTGCGCCACACGGGCCACCGCACCGGCCACCGCACGATCCGCGCCCGGCACCGCCAGCGGCGCCAGGACGGCGAGTTGGTGCGTCAGGACCTGCCAGGTCGCCCCGTCGAGCCAGCCGGCGTCGGGTTCCGCGGGCTCCTCACCCGCGGGCGAGGAGGGCGCGGTCGGGTCGAGTCCGCGCAGTGTGCGGCTCATGGCCCAGTGGCTCCACCTGACGGTGGGTGCCGCGTCGTCGCGGGGCGGGAAGGCCGCCACGGTACGCCGGAACGTTTCGAGGGTCTCCGGGGCGGGCGGGGTCCGGGTCAGGACGTGCGGCAGCATCAGGTCCGCTCCCAGTACGCGCACGGCGGCGAGGGCGAGGCTGCCCTCGGGGCCGTCGGGCGGAACGCTGCCGGGCAGCCCGACGTGGTCTCCGCCGCGGAGGGCGCAGACCACGTCGGACGAGAGGTCCTGCACCGCGCCCTGCAGGAGGGCGGAAGTGCCTGACTGCTCCATTCAGCTACTCCCGTCGGCTCGCTCAGCCCTTCTTGGGGCGCGGGGTCGGCGGCGACAGCAGCAGCTTGGTCTCTCCGGAGAGAAGCGCCAGCGCGGCGCACTCGCGACTGTCACGGTAGACGCCGCCGGGCTCGGCGGGGTCGAGGGCCGACTCGATGTCGACGGCCTGGATCCCCGTGAGTTCCGCGACCGTCCTGTCCGTGGAAGGCATACGACCATCTCCTCTGGGTTGCCTACCAGTCCTCGTAACCCAGAGCACCACATCGCCACAGAGCGCGCAAACTGTCACATAAGCCGCATCGGTAACTCACATGAGCCGCATTGGTAACTCCTTCAACAACGCACCCGGGCCGGCACTCAACTGGGCGTCCTCACACGCGTGTTGGCGTACCTGCGCGGCGTCACAGGTATTCGGTGGCGGCGTCCAGCAGCCAGTCCGTGAGGTAGCCGGCGAAGGACGAACGCACCAGCACCCAGAATCCGCCGCGGGGTTCGTCCCGGGCGACCAGCACGACCTGGGTGCGGCCCAGGTTCGTCTGGGCGCAGCGTCCGGCGCCGAAGGCGCGCGGGTGCAGATCGAGCGCGCAGCCGTGGGCCAGCAGGTCACGGGACCGGGGGCCAGCGACGAGGAGCGTGGTGCGCTGGGCGGAGACGTCGGTGACGGAGACGGCCTCGTCCGCGGCGGCCTCCCGGATCCGGCTCTCCAGGTCCCGCCGGCTGTCCGGCGGGCCCACCACCAGCCATTCGTCCGGGCCCAGCCACAGTGCCGTCAGCTCACCCGCGCGTACGGCCGTGCCGGGTTCGAGGGGCAGTTGCAGGCCCAGCGCGAGGCCGACCGCGTCCGCCGCTCCTCCCTTGACGTCGAGGCGGACGTTCACCTGGGCCAGGAAGGGGAGTTCGGCCAGCCGTACCGCGCCCCGGGAGGCGCGCGTGGCGGCGGCAAGCCGGCCGGCGGCGTGCACAAGGGGGCTGCGGAGCGGGACGGAAAGCGTGGTGTCAGCCATCGCGGCGGGCTCCCTCGGGGTCGTAGAGGACGGGGCTTGCGACCGTCACCGGAACCAGTCGGTCGCCCACGGGCGCGTAGAGCCGCTCGCCGATGCGCTCCCGGCCGCCCTTGACCAGGGCCAGCGCGAAGGTGCGGCCGAGGGCGGCGCTGCGGTAGCTGGAGGTGACATGGCCGAGCATGGGGACGGGCGGCGCGGGCAGCACGCCCTCGGCGACCAGCTGTGTGCCCTCGGGGAGGAAGGCGCCCGGGTCCTCGGGGAGCAGGCCCACCAGGTGCTTGCGGTCGGGGCGTACGGCGTCGGCGCGGGCGAAGGAGCGTTTGCCGATGAAGTCGGGCTTCTTCTTCGACACCGCCCAGCTCATGCCCAGGTCGTGCGGGGTGACCGTGCCGTCGGTGTCCTGGCCGATGATCGGGTAGCCCTTCTCGGCGCGCAGGACGTGCATGGTCTCGGTGCCGTACGGGGTGATGCCGTGCGGGGCGCCGGCCTCGTACAGCGCTTCCCAGAGGGCGAGCGCCTCCCACGGTGACACGTTGATCTCGTAGGCGAGTTCGCCGGAGAAGCTGATCCGGCAGACCCGGGCCCCGATGCCCGCGACGGTCGTCTCGCGCCAGGCCATGAACGGGAAGTCGTCGTTCTCCACGGCGAGTTGGGGTGCGAGCGCACCGAGGACCGCACGGGACCCGGGGCCGACCAGGGCGACGGTCGCCCACTGTTCGGTCACGGAGGTGCAGTGCACCTTCAGCTCCGGCCACTCCGTCTGCAGCCACTCCTCCATCCAGTCCAGTACGGCGGCCGCGTTGCCCGTGGTCGTGGTGACCAGGAAGCGCTCCTGTGCCAGGCGGATGACCGTGCCGTCGTCGAAGACCATGCCGTCCGGGCGGCACATCACGCCGTAGCGGATCATGCCGACCTTCAGGTTGCTCATCATGTTGGTGTAGAGCAGGTCGAGCAGGACGGCCGCGTCCGGGCCCTGCACGTCGATCTTGCCGAGCGTGGAGGCGTCCATGAAGGCGACGCCCTCGCGGGCGGCGGCGCATTCGCGCAGCACGGCCGTCTCCATGTCCTCGCCGTCCTGCGGGTAGTACCAGGGGCGCTTCCACTGGCCGACGTTCTCGAAGAGGGCGCCGTGCGCAACGTGCCAGTGGTGCAGGGCAGTTGTGCGGACCGGGTCGGACAGCGCGCCACGGTCGCGGCCGGCGAGAGCGGCGAAGGAGACGGGCGCGTACGGGGGGCGGAAGGTGGTCGTGCCCAGCGCGGAGATGTCCACGCCGAGCAGTTCGGCCACCACGCCGCCGGCCAGGAAGCCGGAGGTCTTGCCCTGGTCGCTTGCGGTACCGGCTGTCGTGTAGCGCTTGGTGTGCTCGACCGAGCGCATGCCGGCGCCGGTCGCGCGGGTCAGGTCGTCGACGGTGACGTCGCGTTGGAGGTCGACGAAACGGGGGGCGCCTTCTTCGCCGGGCACGGTGAAGACCTGCATGGGAGGCGTCGGCCGCGGCTGGGCGGGCACCTGCGGGAGCGCGGGAGGATCGGCGGTGCAGCCCTCGGCCTCGATCGCCCGGGCCCCGGCGGCCGCGCCCTGCGCGACGACAGCGCCCAGCTCGAACACACCGCTCGCGCCGCCCGCGACCTCGACGGCCTGACGGCAGGTGTCGGGGACGAAGGTGCCGAGGGCGTCGTCGTGGCGCAGCGTGCCGCCCGCCTGGCTGAACAAGTGCGCGACGGGGTTCCAGCCGCCGGAGACCAGCAGCAGGTCGACGGCGAACTCCCGCTCTCCCGTGGTCTTTCCGTACGGGGCGACGGTCACCGCCGTCAGCCGCGCCCCGCCGTCCGTACCGGTGACGGCATGCCCCGCCAGCACCTCGATCCCGGCCGCACGGGCACGCTCCGCCCACTCCCCCGGCTCCGCGCGGGTGTCGACGATGGCCGTGACGTCCACGCCGGCTCCGCGCAGGTCCAACGCCGCCGCGTACGCGCTGTCGTTGGTGGTGAACACGACGGCGCGGCGGCCGGGCAGGACCGCGTGGCGGTTGACGTAGGTGCGGGCCGAGCCGGCCAGCATCACGCCGGGGCGGTCGTTGTCGGCGAAGGCCAGGGAGCGCTCGTGGGCTCCGGTGGCGAGGACGACGCGGCGGGCACGGATGCGGTGGACGCGCTCGCGGGAGACGTTGGCGGGGGCGGCGGCACCGAGGTGGTTGGTGCGGCGTTCCACGGCGAGGAGGTGGTTGTCGTCGTAGTAGCCGAAGACGGTGGTGCGACGGAGGATTCGGACGTCGGGTGCGGCGTCGAGCCGTGCGGTGATCTCGGCTGTCCAGTCCCGGAGTTCGCCGGTGCCGAGGAGGCTGCCGCCGGACTCCGGCTGGTCGTCGGCGACGATGACGCGAGCACCGCTGCCGGCTGCCGCGGCCGCCGCCGCGAGACCGGCCGGTCCCGCGCCGACGATCAGCAGGTCGCAGTGGGTGTGTACGGCGTCGTAACGGGCGGGGTCCGGTTCGGTGGCGAGGCGCCCCTGGCCGGGGAGTCCGGTGGCGACCAGGCCGTCGTAGAGCTCGACGGTCGTGGCGGGGAGCATCGGCTCGGGGAAGGGTTCCTCGATCTGGACGACGGCGTTCGGTTCTTCGACGCCGGCGGAGAAGATGCCGCGGGGGCGGCCGAGTTTGATGCTGGTCGCTGCCGCGATGACGCCGTTGGCCAGGAGGGCCGAGGCGAGGGTGTCGCCGCGGAAGCCCTGGTACTCGGTGCCGTCGAAGACGAAGGTGAGGGGTTCGTTGCGGTCGACTCGGCCACCGGAGGCCAGGCGGTGCGGTTGGCTCGCGATCCGTGCTGGGGGCCCTGCCCCCAGGCTGCCCCCGGTCGGCCCTGCGGGGGCCTCGTCCGCACACGCCGGACGGGTTGGTGGTGCCGGACTCGGCTGCGCGGTGGCCGAGTGCGCCTCAGGAGCCGCCGGACGCTCCTCGCCCGCCCGGTAGACCGTCAGGATCTCGTTCGTCGCCGTGTTGCGTACCGCGTTGAACCAGCGGCGGCAGCCCGCCGTGTGGCTCCAGCGTTCCGCGAAGGGACCCTTGGGGTTGGCGCGGAAGAAGAGGTACCGGGCCCACTCCTCGTCGTTCAGGTCCGCGGGGTTCTCCGGGTACGGCACATGGGCCTGGCCGCCGTAGTGGAACTCGGCCTCGTCGCGGGGCCCGCACCACGGGCAGGGGATGAGCAGCATGGGTTCGGCTCCCTAGTGGGCCACCGCGGCCGCGCCGTGCTCGTCGACGAGCGCGCCGGTGGTGAAACGGTCGAGCGAGAAGGGGGCGTTGAGAGGGTGGGGGGTGTCGTGGGCGATGGTGTGTGCGTAGACCGAGCCGACGCCCGGGGTGGCCTTGAAACCGCCCGTGCCCCAGCCGCAGTTGAGGTAGAGGTTGTCCACCGGGGTGAGGCCGACGATCGGCGACGCGTCCGGGGTGACGTCGACGATGCCGCCCCAGGTGCGCAGGACATGGGCGCGCGCGAAGACCGGGAAGAGTTCCAGGGCCGCCGACATCTGCTCTTCGATGATGTGGAACGCGCCGCGCTGGGTGTAGGAGTTGTACGAGTCGATGCCCGCGCCCATGACCAGCTCGCCCTTGTGCGCCTGGCTCACGTACACGTGCACCGCGTTGGACATCACGACGGTCGGGTGCACCGGCTCCAGCAGCTCCGAGACCAGCGCCTGCAACGGATGGCTCTGGAGCGGGAGTTCGATGCCCGCCATGGCGGCGAGGACGGAGGTGTGGCCCGCCGAGCACAGCGCCACCTTGCCCGCCGCGATCGGGCCGCGTGTCGTCTGCACGCCGGTCACCCGGCCACCGACGATGTCGAGGCCCGTGACCTCGCAGTTCTGGATGATGTCGATGCCGGCGGCGTCCACCGAGCGCGCCAGGCCCCACGCGACGTGGTCGTGCTTGGCGATGCCGGCGCGCGGCTGGTAGGTGGCGCCCAGGACCGGATAGCGCACGTCCGGGGAGATGTTGACGATGGGGCACACCTCCCGGACCTGCTCGGCGTCGAGCCACTGCGCGTCCACGCCGTTGAGTCGGTTCGCCTCCACGCGGCGCACGCTGTCGCGGACGTCCTGGAGGCTGTGGGCCAGGTTCAGCACGCCGCGCTGGGAGAAGAGGATCGGGTAGTCGAGCTCGTCGGCCAGGCCCTCCCACAGCTTGAGGGCGTGCTCGTAGATGCCGGCGCTCTCGTCCCACAGGTAGTTGGAGCGGATGATCGTGGTGTTGCGGGCCATGTTGCCGCCCGCGAGCCAGCCCTTCTCCAGCACGGCCACGTTGGTGATGCCGTGGTTCCTGGCCAGGTAGTGGGCGGTGGCCAGGCCGTGGCCGCCACCGCCCACGACGACGACGTCGTACGAGCGCTTGGGCTCAGGCGTGCGCCACAGCCAGTCGGGGTGCTCGGGGAGCTCGGCGCCGGGGGTGCGGGGGCTCATCGGATGTCTCCGTGTGTGGACGGATCAGACAGGTGCGGGTAGAGCGGATGCCTGGCCGCCAGCGCCTGGGTGCGGGTGCGCAGGGCGGTGATGTCCGGCTCCGGCCGGAGGGCGAGCGCGATCACGTCGGCGACCGCCGCGAAGTCCTCCTCGGTGAAGCCTCGGGTCGCGAGCGCCGGGGTGCCGATGCGCAGGCCCGAGGTGACCATGGGCGGCCGCGGGTCGAAGGGCACGGCGTTGCGGTTGACGGTGATGCCGATCTCGTGGAGCAGGTCCTCGGCCTGGCGGCCGTCGAGTGCGGAGTCACGGAGGTCGACCAGGACGAGGTGCACGTCCGTGCCGCCGGTCAGGACCTTCACCCCGGCCGCCGCCGCGTCCGGTTGCGTCAGGCGCTCGGCCAGGATGCGGGCGCCGGCCAGCGTACGTGCCTGGCGTTCGGTGAACTCCGGTGACGCGGCGACCTTGAAGGAGACCGCCTTCGCGGCGATGACGTGCTCAAGCGGGCCACCCTGCATGCCGGGGAACACCGCCGAGTTGATCTTTTTCGCCAGGTCGGCCTCGTTGGTGAGGATGACTCCGCCGCGCGGGCCGCCGAGTGTCTTGTGGGTGGTTGTGGTGGTGACGTGGGCGTGCGGGACCGGGTTCGGGTGCAGTCCGGCCGCGACCAGGCCCGCGAAGTGCGCCATGTCGACCATCAGCAGGGCGCCCACCTCGTCGGCGATCCGCCGGAAGGCCGCGAAGTCCAGCTGCCTCGGATACGCCGACCAGCCGGCGATGATCATCTTGGGGCGGTGTTCCTTGGCGAGCCGCTCGACCTCGTCCATGTCGACGAGGTTGTCCGTCTCGTCCACGTGGTAGGGCACGACGTTGAGCATCTTGCCGCTGTAGTTGATGCGCATGCCGTGGGTGAGGTGGCCGCCGTGTGCGAGGTCGAGGCCGAGGACGGTGTCCCCGGGCTGGAGCAGCGCGAAGAAGACGGCGGTGTTCGCCTGGGCGCCGGAATGTGGCTGGACGTTGGCGAACCCGGCCCCGAAGAGGGACTTGACCCTCTCGATGGCCAACCGCTCGGTGACGTCGACGTGTTCGCAGCCGCCGTAGTAGCGACGGCCGGGGTAGCCCTCGGCGTACTTGTTGGTCGCGACCGAGCCCTGGGCCTCCATCACGGCGGCCGGTGCGAAGTTCTCGGAGGCGATCATCTCAAGGGTGGACTGCTGGCGGTGCAGTTCGGCACGCAGGGCCGCGTGGACCTCCGGGTCCAGCTCGGCCAGCGGGGTGGTCAGTGCGTTCATACGGCGTTCGCGTTCCTCTCAGCGGCCTCGACGGCGTTGGCGAGCGGCATCACCCGGGTCATGGATCGTGCCCGCGGCCGGCCGGCGACCCGTCGCGGCACCTCCTGTCGATCCCTCACCCACGGAGACGGGACATCGTCGGGTCGAACAGCGGCTCCTCGGACACGATCGCCTCGACGCGCTCGTCGAAATAGCCGATGTGCAACGTGGTCCCAGGAGCGGCGAGTTCACTGGGCAGCCACGCGTAGGCGATCCCCTTGCCGATCGTGTAGCCGTACGCCGCGCTGGTGACGTAGCCGACGGCGCGATCACCGTCGTACACCGGCTCCTTGCCCATGACGACCGACCGGGGATCACCGATGGTGAGGCAGGTCAGCTTCCGCCGTACGTCCGTCCTGCGCCGCTCCAGCGCCGCCTTGCCGATGAAGTCGTCCTTGTCGAGCTTGACGGCGAAGCCGACACCGGCCTCGTACGGGTCGTGCTCGTACGTCATGTCGGTGCCGAAGGAGCGGTAACCCTTCTCCAGGCGGAGGCTGTTGAAAGCGCCGCGGCCTGCGACGATGCCGCCGAGGGGCCTTGCCGCCTCCCACAGGGTGTCCCACAGCTTCTGGCCCTGGTCGGCGGTGGTGTACAGCTCCCAGCCGAGCTCGCCCACGTACGACAGGCGCATCGCGGTGACGGGGACCGAGCCGATGTAGGCGCGCTTGGCGCGGAAGTACTTCAGGCCGTCACCCGAGAAGTCCTCCTCCGTCAGGGGCTGCAGGACCTTGCGGGCCAGCGGGCCCCACAGGCCGATGCAGCAGGTGCCGGGCGTGATGTCACGGACCTGGACCGTGCCGTCGGCGGGGAGGTGGCGGGTGAACCAGTCGAGGTCGAGGTTGCCGTTGGCGCCGACCTGGAAGAGGTCGCGGGCCAGGCGGGCCACGGTGATGTCGCTGCGGATGCCGCCGTCGTGGTCGAGGAGCAGGGTGTACGTCACCGAGCCGACCGACTTGGCGACCTTGCCGGTGACCAGGCGCTCCAGGAAGGCGGCGGCACCCGGGCCGGTCACCTCCAGGCGCTTGAGGGCCGTCATGTCGTACATCGCGACGGTCTCGCGGGTGACCTGGGCCTCGGCGCCGACGACGGGCGACCAGTACTGCGCCGCCCAGTCGTTCGGGGTGGGGATGGAACGGCCTTCGACCAGGGCCGCGTTGGCCTCGTACCACTGCGGGCGCTCCCAGCCGTTCGCCTCCAGGAAGAAGGCGCCCTGCTCCTGCTGGCGGGAGTGGAAGGGGCTGGTGCGGATCGGACGCGGCTTCCCGGACGGCTGGAGGGGGTGGAGGATGTCGTAGACCTCCACGAAGTTCTGGCAGTCGCGGGCCAGGACGTACTCCGGGGAGAGCTGGTGCGGCTCGAAGCGGTTGACGTCGCACTCGTGCAGGTCGAAGGACGAGCAGTGGCCGTCGACCAGCCATTCGGCCATGGCCCGCCCGACGCCCGCGGAGTGCGTGACCCAGACCGCCTCGGCGACCCAGAACCCCTTGACGTCCGGGGACTCGCCGAGCAGCGGGAAGTTGTCGGTGGTGAAGGAGAACAGGCCGTTGATGCCCTCCTCGACCTTGGCCTCCAGTGTCGCGGGGAGCAGCGACTGGGTCTCGGTCCAGGCAGGGGCGAAGTCGTCCTCGGTGAACTTCAGGACGGACGGCATCTCGTCGGCCTCGTCGACGGAGAGGATCTCGTCGGCGGTGGTGGGCATCGGGCGGTGGCCGTAGTAGCCGATGCCGATGCCGTCGAAGCGGTCGCGGTAGTAGAGGTCGGCGTCCTGGTGGCGCAGGATCGGGCGCACCGCCTCCTCGGTCTGCCCCGCGAGCGCCGGGACCGGCCCGGTCCAGGCGAGTTGGTGGGCGAGCGGGGTCAGGGGGAGGTTCATGCCGGCCATGCGGGCGATCTTCGGGCCCCAGATGCCGGCGCAGCACACGACGATGTCGGCGGGGATCTCGCCCTGGTCGGTGAGGACTCCGGTCACCTCACCGTCGGCCTTCAGGACGTCGAGGACCTCGTGGCGGGGCAGGAAGCGCACGCCGCGACCGGTGGCCCGGCGGATCTGCGCCTCGACGGCGAGGACGGCCTTGGCGAGGCCGTCGGTCGGGATCAGGAGGCCGCCGAGGACCCGGTCGCGGTTGACCAGCGGGTGCTGCTCGACGCACTCGTCGGGGGTCAGCAGGCGGGCCTCGATGCCCCAGGCGGTGATCCAGCCGTGGCGGCGCCGCAGTTCCGCGAGGCGCTCGGGGGTGGTCGCCACTTCGAGGCCGCCGACCTGCAGGAAGCAGGGCTTGCCGTCGACGTCGAGGGAGCAGAGCTTCTCGACGGTGTAGCGGGCCAGCTCGGTCATCGTCTTGGAGGAGTTGGTCTGGAAGACCAGGCCCGGGGCGTGCGAACTGGAGCCTCCCGTGGCGGGCAGCGGGCCCTGGTCGACCACGGTCACTTCGGTCCAGCCTCGCGCGGAGATCTCGTCCGCGAGGGCCGCTCCCACGACGCCCGCTCCGATGATCACCACTCGGGGTCCCGCCATCGCCGCACCTCCGAAATCAAAACCTTAGAGTTGCTGTCTGCGCAACATGGTTCAGGTTGCGCAACTCAATGTGCCTGTCGCGGGGAAGGGGTGTCAAGGGCTCAGCACTTCAAGGGTGCTTAGCTCGATCGTGTGATGGTCGGCCCATCGGCTGGCAGCACCGGGCGGGTTTGGGATTAGCGTGGCAGCGCGATCTGGAACGCCGAGTGCGGCGTCGGCGTGCAGGGCCCCTGCTCCACCAGAGAGATGGTTCAGGGCCTCCCCGTCGCCTCTGGCTGCACTCACTGGCCAGATCGTGAGGGATTCCGCCCGCCCGGCTCGGACCACGGACAGGATCCGTGTCGCCACCCGGGACGCGAAAGCGGATGACCAGTGCGCCCAAGACCGTTTGGGGCGTACCAGTGCGCGGACTCACTTCCGCTCACTGCTCAGGAACGGTGTCAAGGGGTCCGTGACCTCGGAGAACAGCCCGAAACACGGCAAGGCCCGGCGGGCGGTGCACACTGGTGCGCACCGCCCGCCGGGCATGTTCGACCGGCGTTTACCATCGGGCCCGCTCGGGCCCGTTTCCGCCCGGGACTACTTGATCCAGGCGTCGACCTTGTCCTTGTGCGCCTCGACCCACTTCTTGGCCGCCGCGTCGTCCGTCATCTTGTCCTGCGCGATGTACTTGGCGACCTCGTTCTGGTCGTCGTTCGTCCAGTTGAAGTTCTTCACCAGGTTGTAGGCGGGGCTGCCCGACTTGGCGAACTTCGCGCTGACGACCTTGTTGAGGTTGTAGACGGGATAGTCGCAGGCCACCTTCGCCGCGTCCGCGTCACAGCCGGTCTTGTAGGCGGGCAGACCGACCTTCTTCAGCGGGACCTCGGACAGGAACCACTGCGGCTCGTAGAAGTAGCCGATCACCCACTGCTTGTTCTTCTCGGCGGTGCGGAAGGCCTGGATGAGCGCCGTCTCACTGCCCGCGTACACCACCTTGAAGTCCAGCTTCAGGTTCTTCACCAGCGCCTCGTCGTTGGTGACGTACGACGGGTCGCCGTCCAGGAGCTGGCCCTTGCCGCCCGACTCCGATGTCTTGAACTTCGACGCGTACTTGTCGAGGTTCTTCCAGTCGAGGATGTCGGGGTGCGCCTTGGCCAGCCACGGCGGCAGATACCAGCCGATGATGCCCTTGTTGCCCGTGACGCCCGCGTCCACGGCGGTCTTCTGCTGGGTGATGTACTTCTTCACCAGGTCGGGGTGGCCCCAGTTCTCCAGGACGGCGTCGACCTCGCCCGTCCCGAAGCCCTGCCAGGCGATCTCCTCCTTGAGGTTCTTCTTGTTGACCGTGCAGCCGAGATTGTGCTGGGCGACGTACGCGACCACCGCCGCGTCCGCCTCGTAGCCCACCCACGGGTTGACGGCCAGGTTGAAGGTGCCGCACTTGCCCGAGCTTCCCGAGCCCGCGGAGGAGCTGTCGCCGACCTTCGCCCCGCCGCACGCGGTGAGGGTGAGGCCGAGGACGGCCAGGCCGGCCGCGCCGGCTCGCCAGTGTCTTGCCATGGTGTCCTGCTCCTTCTAAGCGCTCGCGCGTCGCGCCGCTGCCTGAGTGATCCGGTCGAACATGACTCCGAGAAGGACGATGGCCAGACCCGCGGCGAGCCCCTTCCCGTACAGCTGCCCCTGTGAGAATCCGGCCACGACGTCGTAGCCGAGAGCGCCTGCTCCTACCAGGCCGCCCACGACAACCATCGACAGCACGTAGATCAGGCCCTGGTTGGTGGCGAGGGTGAGGGCACTGCGTGACATCGGCAGTTGAACCTTGGTGATGATCTGCCAGGTGTTGCACCCGGCGGAGGTGGCCGCTTCCACGGTGGTCTCGGGCACGGCCCGGATCCCGTCCGCGATGATCTTCATGGCGACGGGAGCCCCATAGACGATCGCGGCGACGATGGCCGTGAAGCGCGTGGGGCCGAACAGCGCGAGGAACGGCACGAGGTAGACGAAGGGCGGCATGACCTGGGCCGCGTCCAGGGTGGGCCGGATCAGCCGGTCCACCATCATGCTGCGGCCCATCCACACCCCGAAGACGATGCCGAGCAGCATCACCAGCACCGTCGCGACGAGTGTCGAGGCGAGCGTGGTCATGGCGTCCGACCACAGACCGGTGCCGACCAGCAGGCCCACGCACACGGCCGTGGTGACCCCGGACCTCCAGCCGCCGAGCACCACGGCCAGTGCGACGAGGACCGCGCCGACGAGCCACCACGGGGAGTCGGTGACCAGCGTCTGGAACGGGTTGAGCAGGCCGTTGGTGATGACGTCACGGATGGCGTTGGTCAGGCCCGAGAGGCTGTCCTGTGCCCAGTTGGTCGCGGAGTCCGCCGCGCTCGCGATGTGGCTGCCGACGGTGCCGTCACCGGGGAAGTCGGCCGCCCACAGATAGGTGTGCGACAGATAGACCAGGACCGCCGTGACCACCGCGCCGGCGCCCAGCAGGGGACGCCGCCACTTCAGGAACGGGTTCTTGGAACGCCGCGCGGCCTCCTCGCGTGCGGCGGCCGCGGTCGTGACCCGGTCCAGCACGATCGCCATGACCACGATGGCGAGACCCGCGTTGAAGGCCGTGCCGACGTCGAGCGACTGCAGCGCCTGGAGGACGATCACGCCGAGGCCGGGGGCGTTGATCAGAGCCGCGATGGTCACCATGGCCAGGGCGGCCATGATGGTCTGGTTGACGCCCATCACCACGGTCCGCTTGGACATCGGAAGCAGGACCTTCAGCAGCGACTGCCGCCTGGTGGCGCCGAGGGAGTCGGCCGCCTCCACCGTCGTCCTGGACACGTTGCGGATCCCGTGCGCGGTGATCCGGATCGTCGGCGGGGCCGCGTAGATCACGGTGGCGATGGTGGCGGACGCGCCGCCGATCAGGAAGAACAGGGTCAGCGGAGCCAGGTAGACGAAGGTCGGCATCGTCTGCATGAAGTCCAGGAACGGTGTCATGATCCGGTTGAACCGGTCGGACAGCCCCGCCAGCACACCCAGCGGGATCGCGAACAGCAGCGCCACGAAGACCGCGGAGAGGGTCAGCGCCAGGGTGTCCATGCTCGGCTGCCACAGCCCCTGCAGGCCCATGAAGGTGAACCCGGCCACCGCCAGCATCGCGACCCGCCAGTTGCCCACGGCCCAGGAGACGTAGCCGGCGATGCCGACGACACCGAGCCAGCCGATCTGCGGCACGGGGCGGCCGCCCGACGGCTGGGAGATCAGGTGCTGGACGAAGGTCACCAGGTTGTCGATGACCAGCCGGATCTCGTTGAAGAAGTACAGGAACAGCGGGTTGGAGTTGCGGTTGGCCCCGATGGAGTCGTTGAGGTCGTTGATCCAGCGGTGCAGCCCGGTGAGGTCCGCCGCCGCCAGGGACAGGGTCTGCTTGCCCTTCAGCAGCGCGAACAGCACCAGCCACCCGACCAGGATCGCGGCCAGCACCATGAGCCGGCTGACCTTGCGCGCCCCTTTGACGGGTGCGGCGGGACCGTCCGCATCCGTCTCCTGGGGATCCTCGGGGTTCTCGGGTTTGTCCGGCTTCTCGATGGCGACGGTCATCACGCGCCGCCTTCCTGCCCGGCGACCACCGCGAGGATCTCCTCGTCACCGACGATGCCGAGCAGCTTGCCGTTCTCGACGACCTTGAGCGGTTTCTCCGCCGCGAGGACGACCCGGGTGGCCTCCCGTACGACGACGTCCGGCCCCAGTTCGGGGCCGTCCAGGTCGTCGCCGTCCTCCGGCGCGCGCATGATCCACCGCAGGGTGAGGACGTCTCCGCGCGGCACGTCCTTGACGAACTCGCGAACGTAGTCGTCGGCCGGTGCGCCCACCAGCTCGTCGCCGGTGCCGCACTGGACCGTCTTGCCGTCGCGCATGATGAGGATGCGGTCGCCCAGCTTGAGCGCCTCGGAGAGGTCGTGGGTGATGAACACCATCGTCTTGCCGACCTCGTGGTGCAGCCGGATGACCTCGTTCTGCATGTCGCGGCGGATCAGCGGGTCGAGCGCGGAGAACGGCTCGTCGAAGAAGAGCACGTCCGGGTCGCCGGCCAGGGCACGAGCCAGGCCCACGCGCTGCTGCATACCGCCGGAGAGCTGGTCGGGGTAGGAGTTCTCGTAGCCGGCGAGGCCGACCAGTTCGACGACCTCCATGGCCCGCCTGGTGCGCTCGGCCCTGCTCATGCCGCGGATCTCCAGGCCGAAGCCCACGTTGTCGACGACCCGGCGGTGGGGCAGCAGCCCGAAGTGCTGGAAGACCATGGAGAACTTGCGGCGGCGCAGCTCGCGCAGCGTCCTGTCGTCCACGCCGCGGATGTCCTCGCCCTCGAAGACGATCTCGCCCGCCGTGGGTTCGATCAGCCGGGTCAGACATCGCACCAGCGTGGACTTGCCGGAGCCGGACAGGCCCATGACGACGAAGACCTCGCCGGGCGAGACGTCGAAGCCGACGTCGCGCACCGCGGCGGTACAGCCCGTGCGGTCCATGAGTTCGCGGCGGGTCAGCCCGCACAGCTCCTCGGACTCAGGCACCCGGTCGGCCTTCGGCCCGAACACCTTCCACAGCCCGCGCACGGATATGACCGGAGTCCCCTCGGAGTCCTTGGGCGTGCCGCGGCGTTGCGCCACCTCGGTCTGTGCTGGGGTCACGATCGACCTCTTTTCGGCGTTCAGCCGCGGAACCAGCGCTGCGGCCGGGGGTGGATGTTCTGCCAGATGTGCTTGGGCTCCCGGTACTCGTCCAGGCCGGACGGTCCCAGTTCCCGGCCCACGCCCGAGTGTCCGAAGCCACCCCATTCCGCCTGGGGCACGTAGGGGTGGTAGTCGTTGATCCACACCGTGCCGTGGCGCAGCCGCCGGGCGACCCGCTGGGCCTTGCCGGCGTCCTGCGTCCACACGGCACCGGCGAGTCCGTACTCGGTGTCGTTGGCGATGCGTACGGCGTCGTCCTCGTCGGTGAAGCGTTCGATGGTCAGCACGGGCCCGAAGGACTCCTCGTGCACCACGCTCATGTCCTGCCGGCACTCGTCGAGGACGGTCGGCGGATAGTAGTGGCCGGTCGCGAGGGCGGGGTCGTCGGGCCGCTGCCCGCCGCAGCGCAGTACGGCACCCTCTGCGAGGCCGGCCGCGACATACGCTTCGACCTTCGCCAGGTGCCGGGCGGAGATCAGCGCCCCGGTCTCGGCCTCGGGGTCGAAGGGGCCGCCGAGCCGGATCTGCCGGGCGCGGCGGACGACCTCGTCGACGAGGCGGTCGTGCAGCGAGTCCTCGACGATCAGCCGGGCACCCGCCGAGCAGACCTGCCCCGAGTGCAGGAAGACGGCCGTGAGCGCGAAGTCCACGGCCGTCTCGAAGTCGGCGTCGGCGAAGACGACGTTGGGGTTCTTGCCGCCGAGTTCCAGGGCCACCTTCTTCACGGTGGCGGCCGCGGTGGCCATGATGCGCTTGCCGGTCTCCAGGCCTCCGGTGAAGGAGACCATGTCGACGGCCGGGTCCTCGGAGAGCGGGGCTCCCGCCTCCGGCCCGCTGCCCAGGACCAGGTTGGCGGCTCCGGCCGGGAGCCCGGCCTCCTCCAGCGCCTTCATCAGCAGGATCGAGGTGGAGGGCGTGAGCTCGCTGGGCTTGAGGACGATGGTGTTGCCGGCGAGGAGAGCCGGGACGACCTTCCAACCGGCCTGCAGCAGCGGGTAGTTCCAGGGGGTGATCAGTCCGCACACGCCGATCGGCTCGTACACGACGCGGCTGACGGCGTCGTCGCGGCCGGTGTCGATCACCCGGCCGGCGTCGGTGCCGCCGATCCCGCCGTAGTAGCGGAAGCAGGAGACGACGTCGGCGATGTCGTACTCGCTCTCCACCAGCCGCTTTCCGGTGTCCAGCGATTCGGCGCGGGCGAACTCCTTGGCGTCGCGCTCAAGGATGTCTGCGGTGCGCAGCAGCAGGGCCCCGCGCTCACGCTCGGGGGTGCGGGGCCAAGGTCCCTCGTCGAAGGCCAGCCGGGCCGCGGCGATCGCCGCCTCCGTGTCGGGGCGCGTGCCCTCCGCCACGGTCGCCACGAGGGCGCCGTCAGCGGGACAGCGGATCTCGCGGTGACCGCCGGCCACCGGCTCCCGCCATTCTCCGCCCACATACAGGTCTGCCACGAGCCAAGCCTTTCAACGGAATTCGTTGCGCATCGTGCATCCAATTGCTTGTGGTGGAACACCCTGGCGAATGTCCAGACACACGTCAAGTAGTTGGCGGATGACGATTTGACTGTATGGCTGTTGCCCGGCCACCCCTTGACCGCAGGCGCGCGCCGAGCGGACCATGTTGCGCATCGCTCACCTTGTTGTGCAATACGCACCGACGGAGGCCGACGTGTCCCCAAAGTCCCCTCGATCGCAACCCGGCCGCGAGTACGTCCTCACTCTCTCCTGTCCCGACAGTGCGGGGCTGGTCCACGCCGTGAGCGGCTTTCTCGTCCGGAACTCGGGCAACATCCTGGAAAGCCAGCAGTTCGACGATCGCCTTCAGGACCGTTTCTTCATGAGGGTCCATTTCGAGGTTTCCGATCCGAACGCCGCTCTGCAAACACTGCGTTACCGGTTCGGTCCCGTCGCCGAGGCCTACCGGATCTCCTGGAGCCTGCGGGACGCGTCGACGCCGACCCGGACGCTGATCATGGTGTCCAAGTTCGGTCACTGCCTCAACGACCTGCTCTTCCGCCGGCGCACCGGCGCCCTCAACATCGAGATCCCCGCGATCGTCTCCAACCACCGGGACTTCGAGAGCCTGGCGGACACCTACGGCATCCCCTTCCACCACGTCCCGGTCACCAGGGACACCAAGGCCGAGGCCGAGGCGCGGCTACTGGAGCTGGTACAGGAACTGGACGTCGACCTGGTGGTGCTGGCCCGCTACATGCAGATCCTCTCCGACGACCTGTGCAAGCAGCTCGATGGCCGTGCCATAAACATCCACCACTCCTTCCTGCCCAGCTTCAAGGGCGCCCGCCCGTACGACCAGGCCTACGCCCGCGGGGTGAAGCTCGTCGGGGCGACGGCGCACTATGTGACGTCCGAACTGGACGAGGGCCAGATCATCGAGCAGGACGTGGTCCGCGTCGACCACTCGCTCGACCCGGGCGAACTGGTCACGGTCGGCCGGGACGTGGAGGCGCAGGTGCTGGCACACGCGGTGAAGTGGCACAGCGAGAGCCGGGTGATGGTGGACGGCAACCGTACGGTGGTCTTCCGCTGAGCGGCACGACATCGGTGGGCGGCCCGGATCTCCGGGCCGCCCACCGATGTCGTATACGGCCCTCAGGCGCTCAGCACCCCAGCCGCTCAGCCGGCGAGTCGCTCAGCCGCCCCAGCAGCGCCCGCCTCCACCGTTCGGTCTCGGCGATCTGGTTGAACGTGAACAGGTGCAGGCCGGCCACCCCCGCCGACGGCGTGGTGAGCGCCGACTCCGCACGGGCCAGCAGCTTGTGGGGCGAGTAGCCGCCGGGCGCCGCGAACCGCAGGAACCACGACGGGTGCCTGGTCAGGAAGCGCGTGGACTCCCCCACACCGATCCTCGTCGCCATCGCGAGCAGCTTCGCCCGATGTACGGGGCCCGCGACACCCAGATACACGGGCAGGGCGACGTGCCGGCGTCGTATACGAGCGAGCCACTCCCCCAGTACGCGCGCGTCGAAGCAGAGGTTGCTCACGATGTACGCGGCGTGCTCGCGCTTGTCCCACATCGCCTGGACGGTGACGTCGTCGTGGATGAGGGGATGGCTCTCGGGGTAACCGGTGATGCCGACGCGGCTGAACGGGCCGCCCAGCTCGCTCAGTCTGCGCAGCACGGGCAGAGCGCCGTCGTAGGCCCCGGCCGGCGGGTCCGCGTCGCCCGCCGGGACGAAGACGTCGTCCACGCCCGCATCAAGGAGCCGGTCGACGACGTCCTTCAGGTGGGTGTCGTCGCGCAGCAGCCGCGCGGGCACGTGCGGGACGACGCGGTATCCGTGCGCCGCGAGCCGGACGGTGAGGTCGAGGGTCGGTTCCAGGCCCTTGACCGGCGATGCCGTGACAGTGACCTGGACGTCGTGCGGGACATGGGCGAGGACCTTGTCCTCGGTCGCCTTCGAGGGGAGCACCTCGTAGCGGACGCTGTCGAGCAGCGCCCTGAGCCCTTCGGTCGCCAACGCTCTAGCCGGTCTGATTCTGGGCGTCACGGTGGCGGTAGTACGCGGCCTTGGAGGCGGGCAGCGGCTCCTTGCCGAGGATCAGGTCGGCGGCCTTCTCGGCGATCATCATCACGGGTGCGTAGATGTTGCCGTTGGTGACGTAGGGCATCACGGACGCGTCGACCACACGCAGGCCGTCCACGCCGTGCACGCGCATGCTGGCCGGGTCGACGACAGCCATCTCGTCGGTGCCCATCTTGCAGGTGCAGGACGGGTGCAGGGCGGTCTCGCCCTCCTTGGCGACCCAGGCGAGGATCTGCTCGTCCGACTCCACCTCCGGGCCGGGCGAGACCTCCCCGCCGTTGTACGGGGCCATCGCGGGCTGGTTGAGGAGCTTGCGGGCCACCCGGACCGACTCGACCCACTCACGGCGGTCCTGCTCGGTGGAGAGGTAGTTGAAGCGCAGCGCCGGGTGCTCGCGCGGGTCCTTGCTCTTGATCTTCACCGAGCCGATCGCGTCGGAGTACATCGGCCCCACGTGCACCTGGTAGCCGTGGCCGCCGGCCGGCGAGGAACCGTCGTAGCGGACCGCGATCGGCAGGAAGTGGAACATCAGGTTGGGGTAGTCGACGTCCTCGTTGCTGCGGGCGAAGCCGCCGGCCTCGAAGTGGTTGGTGGCGGCCGGCCCCTTGCCAAAGAGCCACTGCAGCCCGATGAAGGGGGCGCGCCACTTCGCCATGTACGGCTGCATGGAGACCGGCTGCGTGCAGGCGTACTGGACGTACACCTCAAGGTGGTCCTGCATGTTCTCGCCGACGCCCGGCAGGTCGTGCACGACGTCGATACCGAGGGCGCCGAGTTCCGACGCGTTGCCGACGCCGGAGAGCTGCAGCAACTGCGGGGAGTTGATCGCGCCACCGCAGAGGATGACCTCCTTGGCGCGGACCTGCTGGAGCGCGCCCCTGCCGCGCCGGTACTCGACGCCGACGGCGCGCTTGCCCTCGAAGAGGACGCGGGTGACGAGGGAGCGGGTCCTGACCGTGAGGTTGGGACGCTTCATCGCGGGCTTGAGGAACGCCTTCGAGGCCGACAGCCGGCGTCCGCGGTGGACGTTGCGGTCGAACTTGGCGAAGCCCTCCTGGCGGTAGCCGTTGACGTCGTCCTTCGGCGCGTAGCCCGCCTCCTCGGTGGCCTTGAGGAAGGCACCGAAGAGCGGGTTGGTGGCCGGGCCGCGTTCGAGGACGAGGGGGCCGTCGTGGCCGCGGAACTCGTCGTCCGGGTCGGCCGCGAGACAGTTCTCCATCCGCCGGAAGTAGGGCAGACAGTGCGCGTAGTCCCAGCTCTCCATGCCGGCGTCGGCAGCCCAGCGCTCGTAGTCCATGGGGTTGCCGCGCTGGAAGATCATGCCGTTGATGCTGCTGGAGCCGCCCAGCACCTTGCCGCGGGCGTGATAGACGCGCCGGCCGCCCATGTGGGGCTCGGGCTCGGACTCGTACTTCCAGTCGTAGAACCGGCTGCCGATGGGATACGTCAGCGCCGCGGGCATGTGGATGAAGACGTCCCACGGGTAGTCGGAGCGGCCCGCCTCCAGGACCAGCACCCGGTTCGCCGGGTCCGCCGAGAGCCTGTTCGCCAGGGCACTGCCGGCCGAACCGCCGCCGACGATGACGAAGTCGTATTGCAGGGGAGCCATGGTGCCTCGTCTCGCTCGCGCCGTAGATACGCGACGCATGCTAATGCCAGTAGCGCTATACGCACTAGGTTGCGCGCCACGCAACTTGGAAGGGTCGACGTTTCGGGGCCGTTACTTGCAGTGGCGTTGTTTACTGCGCGTATAGTTTCGTTGTGAGCAACCACAGCCAAGACACCGAGACGTCAAATTCGCAGGCCGGCGGAGTGCAGTCGGTCGACCGGGCCATCAGTGTCCTCGAGATCCTCGCCCAGCGCGGGGAGGCGGGTGTCAGTGAGGTGGCCGCCGAGATCGACGTTCACAAATCCACCGCGTTCCGCCTGCTCGGCGCCCTGGAGGCGCGCGGCCTGGTGGAACAGGCGGGTGAGCGGGGCAAGTACCGGCTCGGGTTCGGCATCGTTCGCCTGGCCGGCGCGGTCACGGGCCGTATCGACATCACCCAGCAGGGCCGCCCGGTGTGCGAGCGCCTCGCCGAGGAGCTCGGCGAGACGGTCAACATCGCCGTCCTGCAGGAGCACTACGCGATCAACCTCTACCAGGTGCGAGGCCCGGGAGCGGTCACCGCGCACAACTGGGTCGGCCAGCTGACCCCGCTGCACGCGACGTCGAGCGGCAAGGTCCTGTTGGCGTACCTGCCCGCCAAGGTGCGCGCCGCGCTGCTGACCGAGGCGGGCCTGAAGAAGGTCACGCCGTACACCTACACGTCGAAGGCCAAGCTGGAGAAGAACCTCGCCGAGGTGCGGGAGAGCGGCTACGCCTGGACCAAGGAGGAGCTGGAGATCGGCCTGCACGCCATGGCCGCGCCCGTCCTCGACCGGGACGGCGAGGTCATCGCGGCGGTCACCGCGTCCGGGCCCTCGTACCGGTTCACGGAGGAGCGGATGCGCGAACTCGCCCCGGTGCTAATCAAGGGCGCCGAGGAGATCAGCCACCGGATGGGCCACCTGGGCTGAGTCACCCCTGGGGAGTGCCCAGGCGCTCGTTGACCCATTCGTGGAAGGCGCCTATGTGGTGCTCGCTGGGCACCAGCACACCGCCCTTGGCGTACAGACGCGAGCCCATTCCGGGCTGCGTGCGCTCGCAGGCGTCGAAGTCCTGGCGGTTGACCCGGTCGAAGAGCTCCACGGACCGGCTGACGTCCCTGCCGCTCTCGACGACGTGCGGGAGATAGAGCCAGTCGCACTCGACGATCGTGCGGTCGACGGCCACCGGGTACATCCGGTGGAAGACCACATGGTCGGGGACGAGGTTGACGAACACCTGCGGCCTGACGGTGATCGCGTAGTAGCGGCGGTCCTGGTCCTCGGCGACGCCGGGGATACGGTCGAGACCCTCGGAGCCGTCGACGGTGAAGCCCTGGACCTCCTCGCCGAACTCGGCGCCGTGCCCGACGTAGTACTGGGCCGCGTATCCGTCGGCGAACTCGGGGAGCACCTCGGTGAGTTCGGGGTGGATCGTGGCGCAGTGGTAGCACTCCATGAAGTTCTCGATGATCAGCTTCCAGTTCGCCCTGACGTCGTAGACGATCCGCCTGCCGACGGAGAGGCCCTCGATGCCGTAGCGCTCGATCGACTCGACGTCACCGAGGCGGGCGACGACCTCGCCGACGACCTCCTCCTCGAAGGAGGGCGGGTTCTCCGCGAGGCAGACCCAGACATAGCCGAGCCATTCGCGCACGGCCACGCCCACCAGGCCGTACTCGGTGCGGCCGACGTCGGGCATCTTGGTGAGGTTGGGCGCCGCCACCAGCTTGCCGTTCAGGTCGTACGTCCAGGCGTGGTAAGGGCATTGGAAGGCCCGCTTGACCTCGCCGCTCTCCTCGGTGCAGAGCTTGGCACCGCGATGCCGGCAGACGTTGAAGTACGCACGGATCGAGGAGTCACGTGAACGGGTGACGATGATGCTCTCGCGGCCCACGTCGACGGTGCGGAAGGCGCCGGGCCTCGCGAGCTCGGAGGCGCGCGCGACACAGAACCACATGGTCTCGAAGATGCGCTCCTGCTCCTGCGCGAAGATCCCGGGATCGGTGTAGGAGGAGCCGGGGAGGGTGGCGATCAGGCTGTCCGGCAGGCTGGTCGAGGTCACGGTGCACTCCTCGGGAAACGTCATGGAGGGGTCATTCACGCGCCGGGAAGATCGACTCCGGACGGTGTTGTGTATGGAGCAACGCTATGTGCCATGTGCAACGGCAGCATGGGATGCCGCCGCGGCGGTGTCAAGACGTGGCGGCGAGCTGCTTGCGCCAGCGCGTGAACAGCCGGGGCTGGTTCATCCCGAGCACGGCGACCGGAGTACCGGCTCGCCGGTAGACGGCGAGGACGTCGCGGTCGTCCGCTGCGCCTTCCTCCACGGTCACGCTGTCCGCGCCGGCCGCATGCCCCGCGAACTGGATCTTCACGCCGTACTGGTCCGACCAGAAGTACGGGGGCCGGGGCACACCCGGTTCCACCGCGCCGCCGGCCAGCAGCGTGGCGATGGCGGAGTCGGGACGCTCCCGGGCACCGGTCCAGTGCTCGACGCGGCGATGGGCGCCCGCGCGGGGGTCGTACCAGTTGGCGCAGTCGCCGACCGCGACCACGCCGGCCAGGCTGGTACGGCCGTCAGCGCCGCACTTCACGCCGTTGTCGAGCACGATGCCCGAACCTTCCAGCCACTCGACGCACGGACGCGCACCCACGCCGACGACGACGATGTCCGCGGGCACGCTGCGACCGTCCTCCAGCAGAACGGCCTCGACCTCCCGCTCCCCGCTGAGCCCCTTGACGCCGACCCCGCACAACAGCCGTACGCCGTGGTCCGCGTGGAGCCCGGAGACGATGCCGCCCATGACCTCGCCGAGCGGTCCGGCGAGCGGCGTCGGGGCCGCCTCGATCACCGTCACATCGAGTCCGAGGGCGTAGGCGGTGGAGGCGACCTCGGCGCCGATGAAGCCGCCGCCGATCACGACCAGCCGTCCGCCGCGGGCCAGTTCGTCCCGCAGGGCGCGGGCGTCGTCCAGCGTGCGCAGGGTGTGCACTCCGGCCAGGCCCTCGGCGCCCGGCAGAGCACGCGCGGCGGCGCCGGTCGCGATGACGACGCCGTCGGCACGGACCTCGCCGCCGGCGGCGAGCCGGACGGCACGACGGGCCCGGTCCAGTCCGGTGGCGCGGGCGCCGAGCAGCCACTCCGCCCGCAGGTCCTCGTCATCCGTCTCCAGCACGAGTTCCGCCTCGCCGATCGTGCCGGCCAGGAACTCCTTGGACAACGGCGGCCTGTCGTACGGGCGGTGGAGCTCGTCGCCGATGACGACGAGCCGCCCGTCGTAGCCCTGCCTGCGCAGTGAGCGCGCCGCCGACAGACCGGCCAGCGACGCGCCGACCACGGCGACGGTCCTCACGCGGGACCCCCGGCGAGCCGGGCGGCGATGCAGGGCGGCAGGTTGGGGGCGTCCGTGGACACCTGGACGTAGATCATGCCGTCCTCGACCGCGACCTGGTGCGTCCGGACCGGGAGCTTGGCCGGCGGGGCGTCGACCGCGCCGGTCCTCAGGTCGAACTTCGAGGCGTGCAGGGGGCATTCGACCTCGCAGCCCTCCAGCCAGCCGTCGGCGAGCGAGGCGTCCTGGTGGGTGCACGTGTCGTCGATGGCGAAGACCTCGCCGTCATCGGTATGGAACACCGAGACCGGCGGATCGATGTCGAGCCGGAAGGCCTCACCTCGCGGGAGATCCGCGAGTCGGCACGCGGGAATCATCATGACACCTCGGTGCGTATAGCGAAACGGATTGCGGTAAGCGCAACGCCAGTCTGAAGGCCGCTCCGAACCGTTGTCAAGGCGTCAAAAGGCCCGGTTCGGACGGGTCGGCCACACGATCTCCGGGCAGCCCGAGGCGCCCGTTCCACCTGCGGAAACAGGCGGAACGGGCGCCACAGAAAGGTCACCCGGGGGCGGTCAGAAACCGCGGTCGATCCACTCCTGCAGATGCGGAGCCTCGGCGGCGACGGTGGTCGTCCCGCCGTGACCGGTGTGTACGACGGTCTCGCCCGGCAGCGTCAGCAGCCGCTCCCGGATCGACTCCACGATGGTCGGGAAGTGGCTGTACGACCTCCCCGTGGCCCCCGGGCCGCCCGCGAAGAGCGTGTCGCCGCTGAAGAGCGCCGTAAGGCCCGGCGCGTACAGGCAGACCGCGCCCGGGGCGTGGCCGGGGGTGTGCAGCACGGTCAGCTCGACGCCGGCCACCGCCAGGAGCTGCCCGTCGGCCAGTTCGCCGTCGGGTGCCTGGTCGGGGTGGGTCTGCTTCCACAGCGGCAGGTCGTCGGGGTGCAGCAGGACCGGCGCGCCGGTGCGGGCGGCCAGTTCGGGTGCGGCGTCGATGTGGTCGTTGTGGGCGTGGGTGCACACGATGGCCGTAAGCCGTCGGTCCCCCACCGCCTCGGCGATGGCCTCGGCGTCGTGCGCGGCGTCGACGACGATCACCTCGCGGTCGTCGCCGATGACCCACACGTTGTTGTCGACGTCCCAGGTGCCGCCGTCCAGCGAGAACGTGCCCGAGGTGACGAGGTGTTCGATGCGGGTCCCGGCCATCACAGCACCACCACCGAGCGCAGCACATCCCCGCCGTGCATCCGCTCGAAGGCCTTCTCCACCTCGTCCAGAGCGATGGTCTCGGTGACGAAGGCGTCCAGGTCCAGACGACCCTGCAAGTAGAGGTCGATGAGCATCGGGAAGTCGCGGGAGGGCAGGCAGTCGCCGTACCAGGACGACTTCAGCGACCCGCCCCGCCCGAAGACGTCCAGCAGCGGCAGCTCCAGCTTCATCTCCGGGGTCGGCACGCCTACCAGCACGACCGTGCCCGCCAGGTCGCGGGCGTAGAAGGCCTGCTCGTACGTCTCCGGGCGGCCCACCGCCTCGATCACCACGTCCGCGCCGAAGCCACCGGTCAGCTCTCGGATCGCCTCGACCGGGTCGCCCTCGCGCGCGTTCACCGTGTGGGTCGCACCCAGCCTGCTCGCGGTGGCGAGCTTGCGGTCGTCCACGTCCACCGCGATGATCTTCGCGGCGCCGGCCAGGCCGGACCCCACGATCGCGGCATCCCCGACACCACCGCAGCCGATCACCGCGACGCTGTCACCGCGCCCGACGTTGCCGGTGTTGATCGCCGCACCGATGCCGGCCATCACGCCGCACCCCAGCAGACCGGCCGCCGCCGCCGACGCGGCCCGGTCGACCTTGGTGCACTGCCCGGCCGCCACCAGCGTCTTCTCCGCGAACGCGCCGATGCCCAGCGCCGGGGACAGCTCGGTGCCGTCCAGCAACGTCATCTTCTGCCCGGCGTTGTGGGTGTTGAAGCAGTACCACGGGCGTCCCCGCAGGCAGGCGCGACAATTCCCGCACACCGCACGCCAGTTGAGGATGACGAAGTCCCCGGGCGCCACGTCGGTGACGCCCTCGCCCACCGACTCCACCACACCCGCCGCCTCATGCCCCAGAAGGAACGGGAAGTCGTCGTTGATGCCGCCCTCGCGGTAGTGCAGATCGGTGTGGCAGACGCCGCAGGCCTCGACCTTCACCAGCGCCTCACCCGGGCCGGGATCGGGCACGATGATCGTCTCCAGACTGACGGGGGCGCCCTTGCCCCGCGCGACGACTCCACGGACCTGGTGCGTCATGGCCACTCCTCGGCTGGTGCGAGACCTGTGTACGAGAGCTGTGTACGAGAACGGATCTGAAGTTGCTCAATGCGGCACACATCTCATGTGCCGCAACACAGCATCGTGGAGCGCCGACCGGGGGTCAAGGTCTCGGAAGCGCCGCCCGACCGGCGCGAGCAGCAGCCGGACACACGCGTGAGGGACCCCGGTACGACTCTCGCCCGTACCGGGGTCCCTCAGGTCCGCGTCAGGCGCGGGCTCAGCCGATCTCGACGAGCAGGTCTCCGCCCTCCACCTGCTGGATGCGGTTGATCGCCAGCCGGGACACCCGGCCCGCCTTCGGGGCGGTGATCGCGGCCTCCATCTTCATCGCCTCGATGGTGGCCACGGTCGCGCCGGCGTCCACCTCGTCGCCCTCGGCGACCGCGAGGGTGACCACACCGGCGAACGGCGCGGCGACATGGCCCTGGTTGGCACGGTCGGCCTTCTCGGTGACCGGGATGTCGGAGGCGGCGGCGGTGTCGCGCACCTGAATCGGCCTCAACTGGCCGTTCAGGGTGGACATCACGGTCCGCAGGCCGCGCTCGTCGGCCTCCCCGACGGCCTCCAGCTCGATCAGCAGCCGGACCCCGGGGTCGAGGTCCACGGCGTACTCCTTGCCCGGGCGCAGACCGTAGAAGAAGTCCTTGCTGTCCAGCACGCTGGTGTCGCCGTAGGCCTGGCGGTGTGTCTCGAAGTCGCGGGTCGGGCCGGGGAACAGCAGGCGGTTGAGAGTGGTCCTGGGTTCCTTCGCGAGCCCGGTGCGGTCCTCCGGCGTCAGCTCCTGGACGGGCCTGGGCTCGGCGCGGCCCTCAAGTGCCTTGGTACGGAAGGGCTCCGGCCAGCCGCCGGGCGGGGTGCCCAGCTCGCCGCGCAGGAAGCCGATGACGGAGTCGGGGATGTCGTAGCGGTTCGGGCTCGCCTCGAATTCGGCGGGGTCCACTCCGGCGCCCACCAGGTGCAGAGCCAGGTCGCCGACGACCTTGGAGGACGGGGTGACCTTGACCAGGCGGCCCAGCATCCGGTCGGCGGCGGCGTACATCGCCTCGATGTCCTCGAAGCGGTCGCCGAGACCGAGCGCAACGGCCTGGGTGCGCAGGTTGGAGAGCTGGCCGCCGGGGATCTCGTGGTGGTAGACCCGACCGGTCGGGGAGGCGAGGCCCGCCTCGAAGGGGGCGTAGATACGGCGGACGCTCTCCCAGTACGGCTCCAGGTCGCCGACGGCCTGGAGGTCGAGGCCCGTGGGCCGCTCGGAGTGGTCGGTCGCGGCGACGATCGCCGACAGCGACGGCTGCGAGGTCGTACCGGCCATGGAGGCGACCGCGCCGTCCACCGCGTCCGCGCCGGCCTGGATCGCGGCGAGGTAGGTGGCGAGCTGGCCACCCGCGGTGTCATGGGTGTGCAGGTGCACCGGCAGGTCGAACTCGCGGCGCAGCGCGGAGACGAGCGTGGCGGCGGCCGGAGCGCGCAGCAGGCCCGCCATGTCCTTCACCGCCAGGACGTGGGCGCCGGCCTCGACGATCTGCTCGGCGAGCCGGAGGTAGTAGTCGAGCGTGTACAGGCGCTCGTTCGGGTCGGACAGGTCGGAGGTGTAGCAGAGGGCGACCTCGGCGATCGCGGTGCCCGTCTCGCGTACGGCCTCGATGGCGGGCCGCATCTGGCCGACGTCGTTGAGCGCGTCGAAGATACGGAAGATGTCGATGCCGGTGGCGGCGGCCTCCTGCACGAAGGCGTCGGTGACCTCGGTCGGGTACGGCGTGTAGCCGACGGTGTTGCGGCCGCGCAGCAGCATCTGCAGACAGATGTTGGGGACGGCCTCGCGCAGGGCGGCCAGGCGTTCCCAGGGGTCCTCGGCCAGGAAGCGCAGCGCCACGTCGTACGTCGCACCGCCCCAGCACTCCAGGGACAGCAGCTCGGGCAGGGTGCGGGCGACCACGGGGGCGACCGCGAGGAGGTCCTTGGTGCGTACCCGGGTGGCGAGCAGGGACTGGTGGGCGTCGCGGAAGGTGGTGTCGGTGACGCCGATGGTCGGCGACTCGCGCAGCGCGCGGGCGAAGCCCTCCGGGCCGAGTTCGACGAGCTTCTGCCGGGAGCCCGCGGGCGGCTCGCCCGCCGGCAGCGCGGGCAGCTTGGTGCCGGGCTCGATCAGTTCGGGCCGCTCACCGTGCGGCTTGTTGACCGTCACGTCGGCGAGGTACGTGAGCAGCTTGGTGCCGCGGTCGGCGGAGGAGCGGGAGGTCAGCAGGTGCGGGCGCTGCTCGATGAACGACGTCGTGATCCGGCCGGCCTGGAAGTCGGGGTCGTCCAGCACCGCCTGCAGGAAGGGGATGTTGGTGGCCACGCCGCGGATGCGGAACTCGGCCACCGCACGCCGGGCCCGGCCGATCGCGGCCTTGAAGTCCCGGCCCCGGCAGGTGAGTTTGACCAGCATGGAGTCGAAGTGGGCACTGATCTCCGTACCGGCATGGGTGGTTCCGCCGTCGAGGCGGATGCCCGAGCCGCCGGGCGAGCGGTAGGCGCTGATACGGCCGGTGTCCGGGCGGAAGCCGTTGGCCGGGTCCTCGGTGGTGATACGGCACTGCAGGGCCGCGCCGTGCAGCTTGACCGTGTCCTGGGACAGTCCCAGGTCGGCGAGGGTCTGGCCGGAGGCGATACGCAACTGGGCCTGGACGAGGTCGACGTCGGTGACCTCCTCGGTGACCGTGTGCTCGACCTGGATGCGCGGGTTCATCTCGATGAAGACGTGGTTGCCGTCGGGGTCGAGGAGGAACTCCACGGTGCCCGCGTTGCGGTAGCCGATCTCACGGGCGAAGCGCACGGCGTCGGCGCAGATCCGGTCCCGTAGCGCCGGGTCGAGGTTGGGTGCGGGGGCCAGCTCGATGACCTTCTGGTGGCGGCGCTGGAGAGAGCAGTCGCGCTCGAAGAGATGGATGACGTTGCCCTCGCCGTCGGCGAGGATCTGCACCTCGATGTGGCGAGGGTCGACGACGGCCTTCTCCAGGAAGACGGTGGAGTCGCCGAACGCGGAGGCGGCCTCGCGGGACGCCGCCTCGATGGACTCGCGCAGCGCGGCAGGGTCCTCGACGCGGCGCATCCCGCGCCCGCCGCCACCGGCGACCGCCTTCACGAACAGCGGGAAGCCGATCTCCTCGGCGGCGCGGACGAGTTCGTCGATGTCGTCGGAGGGGGCCGAGGAACCGAGCACCGGGACACCGGCCGCGCGGGCGGCGGCCACGGCACGGGCCTTGTTGCCGGTCAGTTCGAGGATCTGCGCGCTCGGCCCGACGAACGTGATCCCGGCCTCCTCGCAGGCCTTCGCCAGCTCGGGGTTCTCGGACAGGAACCCGTAGCCCGGATACACCGCGTCCGCGCCCGCCTGCCGCGCGGCACGGACGATCTCGTCCACGGAGAGATACGCCCGCACCGGATGCCCGGGCTCGCCGATCTCGTAGGCCTCGTCGGCCTTGAGCCGGTGCAACGAGTTGCGGTCCTCGTGGGGGAAGACGGCGACGGTCCTCGCGCCCAGCTCGTAGCCGGCGCGAAACGCCCTGATCGCGATCTCGCCACGGTTGGCGACCAGCACCTTGCGGAACATCGCCGCTCCCTTCAGCCTGCCGTTGACGTCCCCCATGGTGTCGGTGACGCCCCCGTCACGCCATGTGAGCCGGGCCACTCAGTTCAAGATGTGATCTCGGTTGCCGCCTTTCTGATTGCCTCGCGGATGCGCGGGTAGGTGCCGCAGCGGCACACGTTCTCGATGCCGTCGATGTCCTCGTCGGACGGCTGGGGTGTCCTCTTCAGCAGAGCGGCGGCGGCCATGATCTGGCCGGGCTGGCAGAAGCCGCACTGCGAGACGTCGCACTCCAGCCAGGCCTGCTGCACCGGGTGCAGGGTGTCGCCGTCGGCCAGCCCTTCGATGGTGGTGACCTGGCGGTCGGCGCAGTCGGCGACCTTCACCACACAGGGCTGGATCTCCGCGCCGTCGAGATGGCTGGTGCAGGCGCGGCAGACGCCTACGCCGCAGCCGTACTTGGGGCCGGTGACGTGCAGCAGGTCGCGCAGCACCCACAGCAGCGGCATGTCGGCCGGGGCCTCGACGGTGACGTGTTCGCCGTTGAGGCCGAAGGAGTAGGAGGGCATCGGTACCTTCTCGGAACATCACAGAACATGAGCGGGTCGGAGCACGAGCGGGTCAGGACGGTGGTCGGAACATGGCTGGTCAGAACGTGAGCGGGAAGCGGCGCGGGCTGGTGCCGGTCGCCTGTGCGTAGGCGTTGGCCACGGCTCCGGAGGCGGCCGGCACGCCGAGTTCACCGGCGCCGCCCGGCTCACCCTTCGACGGCATGATGTGCGCCTCGAAGTGCAGCGGGGCGTGCCGCTGGCGGGCCCATCGGAAGTCGGCGAAGCTGCCCTCGCGCACGGCACCCCGGTCGATGTGCAGCCCTGCCTGCAGCACCGTGGAGATGCCGTCGATCGCCGTGCCCATGAGCTGGGCCTCCAGGCCGAGTGGGTTGACGACCGTGCCGACGTCGGCCGCCATCACCACCTTGGTCACCCGGGGCTTCTTCGGGTCGGTGGCGTCGATCTCGGCCAGACAGGCAACGCAGGACCCGTACTCCTCGTGGACGGCGACGCCCTGCCCGTGCCCGGCCGGCATGGTCCGCCCCCAGCCGCCGGCCGCGGCGGCCTTGTCGAGTACGGCCTTGACGGCCTTGCTGCGCAGAGTCGTACGGCGGAAGGCGACCGGATCCCGGCCCAGGCTCCGTGCCACCTCGTCGACCATGATCTCCTGCGCGGTCCGTACCGTCCCGGAGTCCACCGACCGCCAGGCGCCGAGCGGGATCGCGAGCTCGACACCGCCCGAGTCGCCGGAGACCCGGCCGAAGTCGTAGAGGCCGGACTCGCTGGGCAGCGGAGCGGCCACCGGGCGCCGGAAGGCGGCCCGGCTCGCGGCGGCCTGTCCGCCGTAGGACTCGTTCACGGAGGCCGTGGCATGGGCGAAGGCCACCACTCTGCCCACCGCGTGGCTGGCGCGGATCCTGTGGTGGTCGGCGGGGCGCATCCGGCCGTGCCGGGTGTCGTCGCCCCGGCTCCACATCAGCTTGACCGGACGGTGCGCCGCCTTCGAGACCAGGGCCGCCTCGATGGCGGCGTCGTAGTTCAGCCGCCGCCCGAAGGAGCCTCCGCCCCGGATCACATGGACCTTGACCGCGGACGCGGGCAGTCCGACCGAGGCGGCGATGTCGGCACGGGCCTCCATCGGTGTCTGGGAGGAGAACCAGATCTCGGCCCGGTGCGCCCGCACGTCCGCGATCGCGGTCAGGACCTCCATCGGCGCGTGGCTGACGAACGCGAACTCGAACTCGCCCTCGACCTGTGCCGTTTCGCGTGGAGGGATACCGAGGTGCGGGACGGCGGAACGCAGCCGGGCGCGGATGCCGGCGTCGGACAGCGCGGCCAGCGGGCCGGCCGCCCACTTGATCTTCAGGGCGTCCCTGGCCTGGAAGGCGTGGTGGAAGGTATCGGCCACCACGGCGACGCCGCCCGGGACCCTGCCGACGGCGTGTACGCCGGGAAGGGCGCGGGCCGCCCGGTCGTCGACCGAGACGATCCTTCCGCCGAGCGTAGGCGGCCGTGCCAGCACGGTCGGCTTCGCCCCGGCCACCGACAGGTCTCCGGTGTACTTCGCCCTGCCGGTGACGACGTCGCGGGCATCGACACGGTTCGTGGGCCGGCCGATCACCTTGTGCCGGGACGCCGGCTTGGGCTTGGCGGACACGGCCGTACGACGGATCCGGGCGGCGCTCGCGCTGAGGGAGCCGGCTCGGAGCCCTGGGCCGACGAGGTGTCGCAGGCGAGCGGGGCGGCAATGGTGAGGGTGGACGCGGCCAGCGAGTAGACGATGAACCTGCGACGGGACACCGCGTGCCGAGGGATTTCAGCGTCCCGGGCCGGGCCTGCGGCCGCGGACTCTGTGCCGTCCACCACCAGTCCTCACGGGTCGTTGGGCTGATACGTCAACAGGTATGAGGCGCGAGTGGTCCTGCGGGTTGCCTGGGAACCGGCCGTCGTACGGTTCCGGCCTGTCGCACACGGCCTCGCCTCCCCAACCCCCTCTCCTCCGTAGGCTCTGGGTCTGTAGAGGAGCCGTGCGACGGACGTCCCGTCCCCAACCTACGGAGAACCATGGCCGACGCCAGTCCCCAGGCCCGTGCCGTTTCACTGCTGGGCCGCCCCAAGCTGTGGCTCGTGCCCACCGCCCTGACCGGACTGCTCGCCCTGTTGCTGGCCCTGCTCTACATGGGCGGCATCGTCAACCCGCAGGGCAGCCTGCACCATCTGCCCATCGCCCTGGTCAACGCAGACACCGGCAGGCCGCCGGCCGGGCAGCGGCAGAACGCGGGCACCCAGCTCGCCACGGCCATCACCTCCGACTCGGCCGGTGACCAGGCCGACTGGCGCACCCTCAGCCGCGCGCAGGCCCAGGACCAGCTCGACTCCGGCAGGGTCTACGGCGCCCTGGTCATCCCGCCCGACTTCACCGCGTCCATCACCGCGCTCACCACCGCCGACGCCACCGCACGGCCGACGCTGACGGTGCTCACCAACCCCGGCAAGGGCAGCCTGGGTTCCTCCCTCACCAGTAAGATCACCACGGCAGCGGCGCACCAGGCCTCGGCAACCATCGGCAAACAGCTCACCGCGGCCGCAGGGACCCGGGTGAACGCCACGACCAGGCTGCTGCTCGCCGACCCGGTCAACGTCGTCACCCAGGTCGGTCATCCCATCGGCAGCCACAGCGGCCTCGGCCTGAGCGCCTTCTACTACACGCTGCTGCTCGTGCTGGCCGGCTTCATGGGCGGGAACGTCATCAGCAACGGCGTCGACACCGCCCTCGGCTACACCGACACCGAGATCGGCCCCTGGCACAGCCGCCGCCCCACCGTGCCGATCAGCCGCACGCAGACCCTGCTGCTGAAGATGGCCATGACCGCGGGCATCACCGTCGTCAGCGTGTCCCTGGTCATGCTCGCCACCATCGCCATCCTGGGCATGGACGCCACCCACATCCCCCTGCTGTGGATCTACTCCTACTGCGCGACCCTCGCCGTCGGCCTGGGCGTGCAGGCCATCAACGCGGCCTTCGGCGGGTTCGGCCAGCTGGTCTCCATGTTCGTGTTCATCGTCCTGGGCCTGCCGTCCTCGGGCGCCACCGTGCCGCTCCAGGCGGTCCCCGGGTTCTACCGCTTCCTGTCCCACTTCGAACCGATGCGCCAGCTCAGCGACGGCGTCCGCGCCATCCTCTACTTCGACGCCCGCGGGGACGCCGGCCTGACCCGCTCCTGGATCATGATCGCGATCGGTGCGGCCGCGGGCCTGCTCTTCGGCTTCGCGATGACGCGCTACTACGACCGCAAGGGCCACAAACGCCTGACCCCCCAGCCTGCTTGAGATCCAGCGGTCGGTACGGGCGGATGCCGGCAGCCGCCTACCTCGGCCGGGTGATGTTCTGGATGCCGGGCAGCCAGTACGAGGTCTGGAGCCACGCCCGGTGATCGTGAACGTCGTGGCGGGCCGGGGCAGCGGTTTCTCGCCGGAAGCACCCGAGGGGGTGCGTTTTCTCACCCGTTCTCGCGTCGTCGGCCCATAGCCACCCCACGATCCCCCTGCGTCTGCTGCACTTCCCCTGAGACCTGAGACAGTTGACGATCCCTCAGGGGGAACTGTGACGCATCGTCAGAAGCGTTTCGCAGCAGTCAGATCCGACAGAGAGGTTCGGACGTCAGCAAGATCGGCACTGGCGTTTCTCACGGCATTCGGCGCGCTGGCCGGTGCGGCCCTGGTGGGGGCGGCACCGGCCAGCGGCGCGCCGAGCGGCACCGCCGTCGCGCCGGGAGTCACCTACAGGCAGTACGACATCCAGGGCGCCAAGGGGCCCGCCCGCGCCCATGTGCTCACCGTCGACCTGCGCAACACCCATGTACGCCTGGGCCTGCTGTACCCGGAAGCCGTGGCCGCGCGGGCCCCCGTATCCAAGCTCGCCGACGCCCAGGGCGCCGTCGCGGGCATCAACGGCGACTTCTTCAACATCACCGAGACCCAGCACCCGGGCGTCGAGGCGACGGGCTCGACCGACGGGCCGGCGATCGCGAACGGGCACGTGCTCAAGGCCCCGGTGCCCGACGGGCAGCGTTTCGGCCCGGCGCTGCCACCCGGCGCCACCACTCATGACGTGATCGGTGTGGGCGTCGACCGCAGGGCGCGGATGGACAGCCTGGCGCTCGCCGGATCGATCCGCACCCCGGTGGGCCGGCTGCCGCTCGGCGGGCTGAACCAGTACGCGCTGCCGGTGAATTCGATCGGCGCCTTCACCTCCGACTGGGGCAGCGTCTCCCGGGTCCGCGCCACGTGCGGCACGGACACCGACCGGGCCGCCGCCTGCAGCACGAACACCTACGAGGTGACGATCCGTGGCGACCGGGTCGTCTCCGAGTCCACCACTCCGGGCAAGGGCGCCATCGCCGCGGGAACCACGGTGCTCGTCGGACGCGAGGCGGGCGCGCGGCAGCTGCGGAGGTTCTTCAAGGGCGAGCGGGTGAAGGTGACGCACCGGCTGGTCGCCGCCACCTCCCGGACCGCGTACAGCTTCGCGCTCGGCGGCTATCCGATGCTGCGGGGCGGGCGCCCGCAGGCCGGCCTGGACGACTCGGCGTCGGCCGTGCGCACGGCCGTCGGCATCGCGGACGGCGGGAAGCGGCTGTTCCTGCTCGCGCTGGACGGGGCTCCCGCCCACCGCACCGGTCTGACGATCGCCGAAACGGCCGCCGCCATGCGGTCGTTGGGTTCGGTCGACGCCTTCAGTCTGGACGGCGGCGGGTCCTCGACACTGGTCGCCCGCGCACCGGGGGCGACGAAGGTCTCCGTACGGAACCATCCGTCCGTCGACGCGGAACGCCCCGTTCCCAACGGCATCGGTGTGTTCTCCACGTCGAAGTCGTGATGGCCGCGTGAGTCACGGCCTGAGACTGCTCACGATCTCCGCCGTCGCCGTGACACCGCTGTGAATGGTGGGCGCGATGCTCGTGCCGGCGAGATAGAAGCCGAGCAGCGCGCACACCAGCGCGTGGGAGACCTTCAGGCCGCCGTTGCGCAGGAAGATCACCGCCAGGACCAGAAGCAGCAGCACCACAGAGATGGAAATCGCCATCGTCAGTCTCCTCCGCTACGCCGTCACGTCCGGTTCACGGCGTTCGGCCGCAAGTGTGGCGTAGCGGAGGGTTCGTCCGGGCGGCTGACCTGTCCTCCGAACGTGTGGTTCTACGCCGCCCGGTGGTCGTCGAGGAACGCTTCGAGGCCGGCGAGGTCGTCGGTGTTGAAGTAGTCGACGCCGGCGGCGAGCAGCTCGGCCCACAACGCGTCGCGGGCGGGGCCGGCCAGGTCAGGGGTGTTCCAGAAGCGCACCTTCTGCCCGTGCGCGTGCGCCTGGCGGATCATGCCGCGCAGCTGCTGCCGCTCGGCGTCGGGGAAGGTGCCCTCGCCGAGCCAGGTGAAGTTGAGCTGCCAGTTGTCGCTGACCAGCGGGATGAAGGAGGCGGGCGCCGCGGTGCCGAGGTCGGTGAGCCGGCCGTCGTAGAAGGCCCGCCGTACGGTCTGGGCCTCCATGGGCGTACGCGCGGCGCGGTCGCCGGAGATCACGTTGGTGATGGCGCCGGGGTGCACGCGGCCGTGGACGCAGGTCGTGAAGAGGTGCTTGTAGCGCTGGAGGTGGCGGTCGAGTTCGAGGTACGTCGACGAGCCCTCGGTCTTGATGTCGATGAGCAGCTGCAGGGGCCGTCGGTAACCCCGGTACACGGAACCGCGGTTGGCCTTGACGATGGCGGCCAGCGGGTCGAGGTAGAGGGATTCCAGGGTGCGGGCCGGGTCGAGCTCGGAGGCGTCGTGGCCGATGAGGAGCTGGTCGCCGACGAGGAAGATGTCGGCCTCGACGCTGCCGAAGCGGTGGTCGAGGGCGTCGAAGAGGGGGCGCGGATGGTCGTAGTCGTTGTGGGCGTGGGCGCGCCACAACGGGCGCCGGTGGTGCTTGTTCCCCTCGGCAAACGCGCTGCCCGCGGGCGGGGCGAGCACGACCGCGGCGGCGGCGCCGAGGGCGGTGAGGGCTCTGCGGCGGGTGATGAGGGCCATGTGCTGCCTCCCTGTGGGGCGGGTCGGAACCACAGGGAGTATGAGACGGACCGGTCTCCAATGAACCTGTACCTGCCAGGAGTTGGCCGGACAGCCGCTGCTTGTTCACTCCTTCCGCGTAGCCGCACGAAAAGGCCCGCCCCAGGGGGGCGGGCTTCATCGGGTGAACGGCGGACGATGTCAGGGGGCTTGCAGGTCGACCAGTTCGGCCACGGCTCCGCGGTGGGCGCCGGCCGTGCCGTACGCGATCGAGTCGGCCTTGGCCCGCTTGAGGCAGAGGTGGATGGGGTGCTCCCAGGTCATGCCGATGCCGGCGTGCAACTGCAGCGCCTCCTCTGCGGCGTGGACGGCGACGGACGACGCGTACGCCTGGGCCACCGCCACCGCCACATCGGCGTCCTCGCCGCTCGCCAGGGCGTCGGCCGCGTTGCGGGCGGCCGCGCGGAGGTTGACCACCTCCAGCCACAGCTGGGCGAGCCGGTGCTTGAGCGCCTGGAAGCCGCCGACGGGCCGGTTGAACTGCTTGCGCTCCTTCAGATAGCGGACCGTCTCGGTCAACGCCCATTCGGCGAGGCCGAGTTGCTCGGAAGCAAGCAGTCCGGCGCCGGCCCGCAGAGCGCGTCGCACGGCGGGTTCGGCGTCGCCGATCCGGCGGGCGCCCGTCCCGTGGAGGGTGACGGCCGCCAGCGGCCGGGTGAGGTCGAAGGAGGTCTGCGGGGTGACGGTCGCGGCGTCCGCGTCGACCGCGTACAGGCCGCCGTCCTCGGCCGGCACCAGCAGGACATCGGCGACCGCCGCGTCCGCGATGCCGGTCAGCTCCCCGTGCAGGGTGCCGTCTTCGACGCGTACCGCCTTGTGGGCGCCGCCCGGAGCGACGTTCAGCGCGACGGCGAGCACGCCGATCTTCCGTGCCGACGCCAGCTCGGCCAGCAGGCCGTCGGCCTCGCACTCCAGCAGTGCCTCGGTGGCGACGACGGAACTGGTGAGATACGGCACGGGAGCGACCGCGCGCCCCAACTCCTCCAGGACCACGGCGACTTCACGGTGCGTGGCGCCCTGTCCGCCCTTGGCCTCGGGCACCAGCAGGCCGGCCAGGCCCATGCCGTCCGCGAGGGCCTTCCAGGCAGCGAGGTCGTGCGGGGTGCCGGACTCGGTGCGTGCGATGACGCCGGGCGCGTCGCAGTGGTCGGCGAGCAGGTCCCGTACGGCGTCCCGCAGCGCCTCTTGCTCCTCCGAGTACAGCAGGTCGGGCTGTGTGCGCCGCGTGGTCATCGGCTCAGGTCCTTCCATGCGACGTCCTTGTCGGTGCGCGGCTCGGCGGGCAGGCCCAGGACGCGTTCGGCGACGATGTTCAGCAGGACCTCGCTGGTCCCGCCCTCGATGCTGTTGCCCTTCGAGCGGAGGTAGCGGTAGCCGGCCTCGCGGCCGGTGAAGTCCACCAGTTCGGGACGGCGCATGGTCCAGTCGTCGTACAACAGGCCTTCCTCGCCCAGGAGTTCGACCTCCAGGCCGCTGATCTCCTGGTTGAGGCGGGCGAACGCGAGCTTCATGCCTGCGCCCTCGGGGCCGGGCTGGCCGACGGTGAGCTGCTGGCGCAGGCGTTCGCCGGTGAGCCGGGCGACCTCGGCGTCGACCCAGAGCTTCAGCAGCCGCTGGTGCAGGTCGGCGGTGCGCAGTTCCGGCCGCTCACGCCAGGTCCTGGCGATCGGGCCGATCATGCCTCCCTCGCGGGGCAGCCGCATGCCGCCGATGGCCACGCGTTCGTTGTTGAGCGTGGTCTGGGCGACCCGCCAGCCGTCGCCGACCTCGCCGAGGCGGTGGGAGTCGGGGATGCGGACGTCGGTGAGGAAGACCTCGTTGAACTCGGCCTCACCGGTGATCTGGCGCAGCGGACGGACCTCGACGCCGGGGTCGGTCATGTCGCAGATGAAGTAGGTGATACCGGCGTGCTTGGGCACGTCCGGGTCGGTGCGGGCGATGAGGATGGCCCAGCGGGAGTTGTGCGCGCCGGACGTCCACACCTTCTGCCCGTTGACGATCCAGTCGTCGCCCTCACGGACGGCCCGGGTCCCGAGTGCGGCGAGGTCGGAGCCGGCACCGGGCTCGCTGAACAGCTGGCACCAGACCTCCTCGCCGATCCACAACGGCCGCAGAAAGCGCTGCTTCTGCTCCTGTGTGCCGTACTTGAGGATGGTCGGAGCGGCCATGCCGAGTCCGATGCCGTTGCGGCGCGCGTCGTTGTCGGGGGCTTCGGCCGCCTCCAGCCCGGCGTCCACGACGGCCTGGAGGGAGCGCGGGGCGCCCAGCCCGCCGAGGCCCTCGGGGTAGTGCACCCATGCCAGACCCGCGTCGAAGCGGGCCTTGAGGAAGTCCAGGCGGTCGGTGGTGGCGGGCGGGTACGCGGACAGCAACTCGGCCGTGCGGCGCCTCAGTTCGGCTGCGTCGGTCATCAGGCGGCTCCATCCTGAAGCGACAGGGACGGCACCACGGCGACCCGGCCCGTCGTCACCCCGTCGCCGACCCGCTGCACGGCGGCCGCGGCCTCCGCCAGCGGTACGCGCTCGCTGACGAGCGGCTTGATGGCACCCCGGGCGGCAAGCTCGGTGAGCTGCTCGTGGCAGTGCTGGATCAGCTTCGGGTTCTTGGTGCCGTACAGGCCCCAGTGCAGGCCGAGGATGGAGTAGTTCTTCACCAGGGCGTGGTTCAGCCCCGGACTGGGGATGGTGCCGCTCGCGAAGCCGACGACCACGATCCGGCCCTCGAAGGCGACGACCTTGGTGGACTGGGTGTAGGCCTCGCCGCCGACCGGGTCGTAGATCACGTCGGCGCCCCGGCCGCCCGTGGCCTCCTTGACCGCGGCGACGACGTCCTCGCTGCGCCGGTCGACCACCACGTCGCAGCCCAGCTCCCGGGCGACGGCGGCCTTGTCTGCACCGCCGACGACACCGATGACCCGCGCCCCGGCGGCCTTGCCCAGCTGCACGGCCGCGCTGCCGACCCCTCCTGCGGCAGCGTGGACGAGCAGCGTCTCGCCGGCTTCCAGACCGGCTCGGCGGTGCAGACCGAACCAGCCCGTCTGGTAGCCGATGTGCAGGGCGGCGCTCTCCGCGTCGTCCAGCGACTCGGGCGCGGGCAGCAGGGCGGCGGCGTCCGCGACGGCGTACTCGGCGAAACCGCCGTACGGCAGCGCGGGGTTGGCGATCACCCGGCGGCCGTCCCCGGTCTCGCCGCAGATCTCCACGCCCGGTGTGAACGGCAGCGGCGGGCGCACCTGGTAGTGGCCCCGGCACATCAGCACGTCCGGGAAGTTGATGTTCGCGGCACGCACCTTCAGCAGCACCTGGCCGTCACCGGGCGTGGGCCGCTCCACCTCCTCGAGCCGCATCACCTCGCTCGGCTCGCCGTTCTCGTGCACTTGCCATGCCTGCATGCGGTGCCTCCACGGGACTGCGTCGTCTGACCGGGGTCCACCGCATACTAAGCGGTCGCTTGCCTCCGAGGGAACAGCGCTGCCGCGAACGTCACATTCCGCGCTTCGGCACAGCCCTACACGAGGGGCGGGGCAGCGTCCGGCTCCGGCGTGATGTCCTGCACGGCCACGCCGTCGAGCGGTATCGGCGGAGCCGCCTGCACCTTGAGGACGGCCGCCGCCACCTGCTCTCGCACCTCTTCCGGGAGCGGGGTTCCATGGATGGTGTCCATCAGGTCCTGGGCGAGGTGGTGCAGCTTTGTGTTGGTGTTCTGGGAGGCCGTGACGAGCACGGTCCAGGCGGCTTCGGCACTCAGGCTGAAGGAGGCCATCAGGATGCCGCGGGCCACGTCTATGGCAGGACGGGTCTGCATGGCCCGGCGCAGCTGTGCCACCTCGGTGCGCAGTTCCTGGTCGACGCCCTTCTCCTGCCTCCGGCCGTCAAGGACCTCGGGGACCGCGGCATGAGGACCGTCCGGGCCGGGGTGCGTGAACAGCTCCCCGGCGCCGGTGAGGTCGAGCAGCCGCTGGACCTCCGGGCTGCAGGCCCTGACGGCGACCGTCTTGCCCTGGAGCAGGGCCTGGCGCCGCAGGTCGAGCAGGATGTTGAGGCCGCCGCAGTCGCAGAATCGGACGGCACTCAGATCCAGGTCGACCCCGGTGGCCGAACGGCCGAGGATGTCGCGGAGCTCGGACTGGAGCTGCTGGGCACCGATGTCGAGCTCGCCGCGCACCGTGACGCTCATCCGGCTGCCGACCTCCGCCGACCTGATTGTGGCCAGGCCCGGGGGCTGTGCCGAGTGCACACGTTCCGGCATGACCCTTCCCCTCACGTACTCGCTTGCCTCCGCCTTCAGGTTCCCCTTCTCACCCCTCATACGTCAACTAATACATGAAACAGAGTTCGGGTTTTTGAATGCGCGAATGGTTGGTCGCTAGAGTTGGCACATGGATGGAGTGCCCGAGCCACACACCGGATGGACGTTTCTGACCAATCACGCACGAGTGCTTGCGGCGATCGCCGACAACCAGAGCGCCCGGATCCGCGACATCGCCGCCCACTGCAGGCTGACCGAACGCGCGGTTCAGAAGATCATTTCCGACCTTGAGCAGGACGGCTACCTCTCGCACGTCCGGGAAGGACGCACCAACACCTACCGCATCGAGCCCGGCAAGGTCCTGCGACATCCTGCCGAGGCCGGGCTCACCGTGACATCGCTGCTGTCACTGCTCGCCCAGGCCGAGGCCGACCGTTCCCCCTCCCCCGAGAACAGACCGCACGCCCCGGCCTGATCACCCGCGGACGCGACGGGCGACCGTCGGACCGGACGGCCGGGGCGTAGTGTCCGGCGGCGCCGACCGCTACGCCCCCTTGGGCCGGGCCCGTACATGCATCCGCTCCCCCTGCGGCCCGAACAGGCTCAGGAACTCCGCGGGCTCCTCTCCCGTCGACCCGAACCAGTGCGGCACCCGTGTGTCGAACTCCGCCGCCTCCCCGGCGCCCATCAGCACGTCGTGCTCGCCCAGCACCACCCTCAGCCGCCCCGACAGGACGTACAGCCACTCATAGCCCTCATGGGTGCGTGGCTCGGGCTCCTCCGCCCGCCGCGGTACGAGCACCTTGAACGCCTGGAGCCCGCCGGGCTGCCGAGTGAGCGGCCAGAAGGTACGTCCGTGCCGGACCAGCGGCTGGAGACGGACGCGCGGATCGCCGACCGGCGGGGCACCGACCAGTTCGTCGAGCGGCACCTGGTGTGCCTGGGCGACCGGCAGCAGCAGTTCGAGGCTGGGCTTGCGCAGGCCGGACTCCAGACGCGACAGGGTGCTCACCGAGATGCCGGTCGCCGCGGACAGTTCCGCCAAGGTCACCTCCCGCTCCTTCCGGATCCGACGCAGCCGGGGGCCCACATCCGCGAGAACGCCTTCGGTACTCATGCTCGTATTGCAGAATCAGCAATGACGTTTGTCAATCCCGCACCCGCGGAGCAGGTTGTGGGCATGACCGGGACATACGAAGTGATCGTGATCGGAGGCGGCGCGGCCGGACTGTCCGCGGCCCTCGTCCTGACCCGGGCCCTGCGCCGCGCCCTGGTCGTCGACGCGGGCGAACCCCGCAGCGCGCCGGCCGCCCCCATGCACGGCCATCTGTCGCGCGACGGTATGCCGCCGCAGGAGTTCCTGGCGATCGGGCGCGAGGAGATCGCACGCTACGGCGTCGAGCCGGTCCGGGACCGGGCGGTGGACGTCGGCAGGGGCGAGGACTTCGCCGAGCAGGTCGTGAACGCCGCGGCGGGCGGCTACCGGGCGGGCGCCACCGTCGACGGAGAGCTCCTCATGACGGACCTGGACGCACCACCCCAAGGCGCGCGGGGAACGGCGCGACCGGCCACAACAAGCCCGCACCCGACACACAATCCCTTCGTCCAGGTGTAATCCGGCGGAGCGCGTCGCACCATGGCTGCATGCTGCTTGCCCGGCTGGCCCATGTGTCCCAGGAGGTCGCCGCCGCCTCGGCGCGGTCCCGGAAGATCGCTCTGCTCGCCGAGCTGTTCCGGGACGCCGAGCCGGACGACGTGCCGATCGTGATCCCGTATCTGGCGGGACGACTGCCCCAGGGACGGCTCGGCGTCGGCTGGAAGGTGCTGAGCCGCCCGGTCGGCCCCGCCCCCGAACCGACTCTTACCGTGCGCGAGGCCGACGCCGTGCTCACCGACCTGGGCAAGGTCGCGGGCGCCGGCTCGCAGGCCGAACGGGCCCGGCTGGTCGGGGAGTTGATGGGCGCGGCCACCGAGGACGAGCAGCGGTTCCTGTTCGGGCTGATCACCGGCGAGGTACGGCAGGGCGCCCTGGAGGCCGTGGCCGTCGAGGGGCTGGCACAGGCGACGCAGGTGCCGGCGGCGGACGTGCGGCGGGCCGTGATGCTCGCGGGCTCCCTCCAGACGGTGGCACAGGCCCTGCTCACCGACGGCCCGGCGTCGCTCGAACGCTTCCGGCTCACCGTCGGCCGCCCGGTCCTGCCGATGCTGGCGCACAGCGCCTCCTCGGTGGCCGAGGCGGTCGACAAGCTCGGCGCCTGCGCGGTCGAGGAGAAGCTGGACGGCATCCGCGTCCAGGTCCACCGGGACGGCGATTCCGTACGGATCTACACCCGCACCCTTGACGACATCACCGACCGGCTGCCCGAACTCACCACCGCCGCACTGGAGTTGAGGAGCCGACGCTTCATCCTGGACGGTGAGGTGATCTCCTTCGGCGAGGACGGGCGGCCCCGGTCCTTCCAGGCGACGGCCGGGAGGGTCGGCTCGCGCGTGGACGTGGCGACGGCAGCCGAGTCGGTTCCCGTCTCTCCGGTCTTCTTCGACGCCCTCTCGGTCGACGACCGTGACCTGCTCGACCTGCCGTTCGCCGAGCGCCACGCGGAACTCGCCCGGCTGGTGCCCGAACCGATGCGGGTACGGCGCACCCTGGTGTCCGGGCCTCAGGACGTGGGCCCGGCCGAGGACTTCCTCGCAAAGACCCTGGAGCGCGGTCACGAGGGCGTGGTCGTCAAGGGGCTGGACGCCGCCTACGGCGCGGGCCGGCGCGGCGCGTCCTGGCTGAAGGTCAAGCCCGTGCACACGCTCGACCTGGTGGTGCTGGCCGCCGAGTGGGGCCACGGCCGCCGCACCGGCAAGCTCTCCAACCTCCACCTCGGCGCCCGCGACGCCGACGGCTCCTTCGCCATGCTCGGCAAGACGTTCAAGGGCATGACCGACGCGATGCTCACCTGGCAGACCGAGCGTCTGCAGGAGCTAGTCCCGTACTTCGCGGGTCGTTGAATCGGTTGGAGTAGAGGGTTCGGTCGTATCCGGGTCGGGGCTGTGGGCGTTAGCCGGGTGTGTCGATGATTTCCCGGTCCCCGCGGCCTCGGTCCCAGCGTCAGCGCCTTGAGTGCGTGGTGACGTCTGTGGTGGAGAAGCGTCTGGGCGCTCTGCCTGTCGCTGCCGAGTTTCTGCGCCGGCTGGACGTGGCGGGGATCGTCGACGGGTTGTGCCCGTCCGCGCCGAGCGCGCACCTGACGCACGGGCAGGTCATCGAGGCGCTGGTCGCGAACCGGCTGACCTCGCCGATACCGCTGTTCCGGGTCGGCGACTGGGCCCGGACCTGGGCGGTGGAGGAGGTCCTGGGCATCGAGGCGGGCTTGCTCAACGACGACCGCCTCGCGCGGGCACTGGATGCGATCGCCCCGAAGCTGGAGCAACTCGCGGGCACGGTCGGCGCGCGGGCGATCACCGAGTTCGGCATCGACGTGTCGCGGTTGCACTGGGACATGACGTCCATGTCCGTCCACGGGGCCTACCCGCTGGAAGATCAGGACGACGCGTTCCCGGTGATCAAGCACGGGCATCCCAAGGACCGCCGGGTGGACCTGAAGCAGGTCCAGGCCGGGCTCGCGGTCACCGGTGACGGCGGCATCCCGGTCCACGCCCGGGTCTTCGGCGGGGGCGCGGCCGAGGTGTCCCAGGTCGTCGGGGCGATGAAGGATCTGCAGAAGCTGGCCGGCGAACGGGAGTTCCTGCTGGTCGCCGATTCCAAGCTGGTTTCCTACCCGAACGTCGCCGCACTGCTGGCAGCCAGGACGGCATTCATCGCCCCGGTCCCGGCGGCTCAGGTCAAGGACGGTTTCTATGCCGCCTTGGACCTGGAGGCCGCCACTGTCGTGGACTGGGTGCCCGACCGCGACGCGGGCAAGGACCCCGCCCAGCGCGAGGTCTACCGGGTACTGGAGGACGTTCACACCCTGAACGGTCCGCGCAGGCGCGACCCGGTCCTGAGCGTTCGCCGAATCCTGGTCCACTCCACCGGCAACGCTGCGGGCCAGCAGGCCGCCCGCACCAAACGCCTCACCCGCGCGGCCGAGGACCTGGACAAGGTCCAGCACGGAGCCGGCGGCAGGTACTACAACACCGCCGAGAAGATCGCGGCCCGTATCGGCGTGATCGCCAAGACCCGGCGGGTTGCCTCCTGCCTGCGCACCGAGATCGGCGAAGACGACAACGGCAGGCCCACCCTGGCCTGGCACTTCGACCATCAGGTCCTGGACGACGAGGCGGCAGCCGACGGCTGGTACGCGCTGCTGACGGCGCTGACCCCCGAGCAGGCCGACCCGGGCCAGGTCCTGATCCAGTACAAGGGCCAGGGATCGGTCGAGCGCCGTTACGCGGACTTCAAGGGCCCCCTGGCGGTCACCCCGCTGTTCGTGCAGCACAACCACCGCGTCGCCGCCCTGATCCAGGTCATCTGCCTGGCCCTGCTGGTCTTCAGCCTGATCGAGCGCCAGGTCAGACAAGCCCTGGGCCCCGAGCAGACGATGGTCGGCCTCTACCCGGACAACCGCCGGGTGCGGCCCACCGGCCGCATGATCCTCTACCACCTGAGCGAACTCGCCCTGCGGATCGGCAACGTCACCGATCCACCCACCGTCCAGATCACCCGAGGAGTCCAACTCCACCTCCTCGACCTCCTCGGCATCGAAGTCACTCAAACCCGCTGGCCAATGACCTGAAACGGCGACCCGCGAAGTACAGGGCTAGTGCTCTGACCGCATACCTTCGCCGGGTTGAGCGGGTGTGTGGCCATTGATGCCGGCTACCTGGCCGTGGCATCCGCCTATGCTCGGCTCGTGCAGCCGCTTTCCGACAGCAGCAATCCGTTGGTCACGGCGTTCCCAGCCGAGCTTGCAAGCGATGCCGAGGCAGTCCTGGCGGTGATGCCTGATTCTCGGTTCCCGCCGCATGCCTCGTTCTCGGTCGCTGTAGAGGGCCAGCAGGTTTTGATCCCCGGCCGCCTCTACAACGGCGAGCCGCCAACTGACGCGGTGGCGTCGCTTTCGTCGCGCCAACGGCAGCTTCTGCACTGTCTGTACTCAAGGCACTGCGACGGGGTGGTCAGACAGCGTCATCTGGAGAAGGTCGTTGGTTCCACGGACCCATGGGTCGTCCCCTTCGTCGTGCAGCTGGTTGGCGAGTACGTCTTGGAAATCCTGGTGGTCATCTGCGATGAGCTCCGTGGCCTCGCCACGCCCGGCACCTGCGGCCACCTCGCTTACGGGCAGTTCATCGTGGACAACCCGGCCTTCTTCGCACGCACGCAACGGCGGGTCGTGAGCTACTGGAACTGCTACTACCGGGGCACCTACGCGAGCTTCCGGGGCTACCCAGGGTGCACTCTTCTTGACCTCCTACGGTCCGCTGCCTCCGACAGAGCAGGGCGTCCCTGGCCCAACCTCGCTCCAGTCGGCGCCAGCGTGGACGGCTACTGCTAGGACTCGGCCGGGAAAGATATCCGGCCGGTCAAGCGGCATCGGCGAGGGGACGTCCGCCCCAACGGATGCCCTTCTCGCTGCGGATGCGAGCGCGCTCGCGGCGCTGGGCTGCCAGCACGTCGGGGTGACGGGCATTCGCGTTGCGCCAGCGCAGATAGGCGTGCAGGGCCCGGGTCTGCACGGTGTGGTTGCGGTGGTTGGAGTTCGCGACGGTGAACTGCCGCAACGGTCCGAAGTGCGCCTCGATCGGGTTGGCCCAGGACGCGTATGTCGGCGTGAAGCACAGCTCGACGCGGTTCTTCTTCGCCCAGCGGCGGATCGTCTCGCCCTTGTGGGCGGACAGGTTGTCCAGGATGACGTAGATCGGGGCGCCGTCCGGGCGGGCGGCCCGGATCGACCTGAGCGCGGCCAGGGTGTTCGCGGCCCCCTTCTTCCGGCGGTTGACGCCCCAGAGCGTGTCGTCGCCGACCGAATAGCAGCCGTGGAAGTACCTGACGCCGTGGGTGCGGTGGTAGGTCGCCGGGTGCCGCTCGGGATGACTGGCGGGAGCCCAGCACGCACCGCCGGTGGGGCGGATTCCGAGCGGGCCGAACTCGTCGAACGCGAAGACCCGGTCCGGGAAGCGGTCCAGGACCTCCTCGATCCGGTCCAGCTTTGCCTCGCGGTCGGGGTCCGGGGACTCCTTCCACGTCTTGGTGCGCTGGAAGGTGATGCCGCGGCGGGCGAGCAGACGGCGTAATGCCTCGCGACCGATGCGGATGACCCGCCCATGGACTTTCCGCAGGTAGGCGGCGAGTTTGCGGATGGACCAGCGGGTGAAGGGCTGGCCGAGCTTGGTCGGGCGGGTGGTGGCCGTCTGGACGACGAAGTCCTCGTCGTCAGGACTGAGCAGGCGGGGACGGCCTCCCGCCCACCGAGGGTCCAGACAGGCCAGGCCGATCTCGTTGAACCGGTGGATCACATCCCGGACTGTGTCCTCGTCGGCCTGCACCAGCTGGGCGATCACCGGGACCCGGTTCCCGCCAGCCGACGCCAGTAGCATCATCGCGCGTCGGAAGCGCACCGAACTGGTGCTGCCCCGGCGCACGATCTGCTGCAGCTTCTGCCCCTCCTGGTCGGTCAACCTGCGCACGCGGACAGGCTCAGCCACCGCACCCCCAGCACTCGGATCGGACGTCACCGCACATCCAACCGCCCCGACCACCAACCCGGCGAACCAATGTGGTCAGAGCACTAGCCACGGGCTGCAACGCCCACGTGGTGACCGTACGCCCCGAACTCGTCGTCGAGATCGCCTACGACGGCCTGCAGAGGTCCACCCGCTACCCGGCGGGCGTCACCCTCCGCTTCGCCCGCGTGGTCCGCTACCGCGAGGACAAGCGTCCCGAGCAGGCGGACACGGTCGAGACGCTGCTGGCCGCGCACCCGGAGGTACACCTGTGAGCGGGAAGCGGAGCGCGGGCCTGCTGTTGTTCCGGCACACCGGCAACGGCCTGGAGGTATTGCTGGGCCATATGGGTGGCCCGTTCTTCGCCAGGCGGGACGCCGGGGCGTGGACCGTCCCGAAGGGCGAGTACGTGGCCGGGGAGGAGACCGCCCGGGACGCCGCGCGGCGCGAGTTCCAGGAGGAGCTGGGGCTGCCGCCGCCTGCCGGCGAGGCGGTGCCCCTGGGCGAGGTCCGGCAGACGGGCGGCAAGACCGTCACGGCCTGGGCCGTCGAGGCCGACCTCGATCCGGCGACGATCGAGCCCGGGACGTTCCGGATGGAGTGGCCGCCGCGGTCCGGGCAGACCCAGGAGTTCCCCGAGCTGGACCGCGTGCGGTGGTTCGGGCTCGACCGCGCACGGGAGGTGATCGTCACGGCGCAGGCCGCGTTTCTCGACCGGCTGGCCGAGCACTCGCCCTGAGCAGACGCACACGCGTTGCGGTCACCCGCGGCGCGCGGGAAGGTCGTAACACGAGCAGCGCCCCCAGGAGGTCAGCCATGCCCATCGCGACGGTGAATCCGGCGAACGGCGAGACGCTCAAGACGTACGAGGCCATGGGCGAGGAGGAGCTGGAGCGCCGGCTCCAGCTCGCGGAGGCGACGTTCCGCACCTACCGGACGACACCCTTCGGCGAACGCGCCCGCCTGCTGCACAGGGCCGCCGGCCTGCTCGACGACATCCAGCAGGACATCGCCCGTGTCATGACCACCGAGATGGGCAAGCCCATCAAGCAGGCGCGCGCCGAGGCCGCCAAGTGCGCCAAGGCGATGCGCTGGTACGCCGACCACGCCGAGGAACTGCTGGCCGACGAGGAGCCCGCGGACGCCGATGTGAAGGACTCGGGCGGCTCCCGCGTCCTGGTCCGCTACCGGCCGCTCGGTCCCGTGCTCGCGGTGATGCCGTGGAACTTCCCGCTGTGGCAGGTGATCCGGTTCGCCGCGCCCGCGCTGATGGCGGGCAACGTGGGCCTGCTCAAGCACGCCTCCAACGTGCCGCAGACGGCCCTCTTCCTGGAGGACCTCTTCCATCGGGCCGGCTATCCGGAAGGCTGCTTCCAGACGCTGCTGGTCGGCTCGGGCGCGGTCGACGACCTCCTGCGCGACGACCGTGTGAAGGCGGCCACCCTCACCGGCAGCGAACCCGCGGGCCGCGCGGTCGCGTCCACCTCCGGGGAGATGATCAAGAAGACGGTGCTGGAGCTGGGCGGCAGCGACCCGTACGTCGTCATGCCGTCCGCCGACGTCGACCGGGCCGCGCGGATCGCGGTCACCGCGCGCGTGCAGAACAACGGCCAGTCGTGCATCGCCGCCAAGCGGTTCATCGTGCACACGGACGTCTACGACCGGTTCACGGAGCGGTTCGTCGAGGGCATGAAGGCGCTCAAGGTCGGCGACCCGATGGAGGAGGACACGGAGGTCGGGCCGCTGTCGAGCGAGCAGGGGCGGGCCGATCTGGAGGAGCTCGTCGACGACGCCAGGCACAGCGGGGCGCAGGTGCTGTGCGGCGGCCATCGACTCCGCCGGCCCGAGCTGCCCGGCTGGTACTACCCGCCGACCGTCATCGCCGGGATCACACGGGAGATGCGGATCCACCGCGAGGAGGCCTTCGGGCCCGTCGCCACCCTGTATCGCGCATCGGGTCTCGACGAGGCCGTGCTCATCGCCAACGACTCGCCGTTCGGGCTGAGTTCGAACGTGTGGACGCGGGACGAGGCGGAGGTCGACCGGTTCGTACGGGACCTGGAGGCGGGCGGCGTGTTCTTCAACGGCATGACCGCCTCCCATCCGGCGTTCCCGTTCGGCGGGGTCAAGCGGTCCGGGTACGGGCGTGAGCTGTCCGGGCACGGAATCCGGGAGTTCTGCAACATCACGACGGTTTGGCACGGTGCGTGAACGCTGCGCGGCTAACATCCCGGTTGTGAACCGCGAAGTGACTCTGCCTCTGATCGTCGACGACCGCGGTACCTTGCAGGTGGCCGCGGCCGATGTGAGCAAGTTGTTGCGGACGGTGGGGGGCCGGTGGCTGCACCTTGTCGAGGCCGGGGAGAGCGGACTCGACGAGGACACTGTGGCGGCGTTGACCATTGAGCTGGCGAAGCTGGCCGACCGGATCGACGTGGCGTGCATCGCGCACAGCAGCGGGAGTGCGCCGTAGGGGGCGCCCTCTTCCAGGCCGTGCTTCTGGGCCGTGCTTCTAGGCCAGCTGCAGCAACGTCGACCAGAACAGCGCCTCGTAGCTCTGGAGCAGTCGGCCATGCCCGTGTGCGCGTTCCTCATCGAGGAACCCCGCGTCCAGGCCCGCCTGGACCGCCGCCGTCGCCTTCCGGTCCAGCTCCGGTGACGGCTCGGCGAAGAAGTCGAAGAAGGCGCACTCGTCGCCCTTGAAGCCGTAGTGGGTGCGCAGGGCCTGTGCGATGGTTGCGCAGTAGCCGCCCCAGGCCGAGAAGTTGGCGGTGATCGCCAGGACCGTGTCCGTCGGGGAGGCGTTGAGGGCGAGCCAGGCGACGTAGGACGGATAGGCCTGGCAGCCCGGCAGCGGCTCGTATGCGCGCGTCCGTGCCTCGTCGATGCCGCACGCCGCCGCGAACGGCTCCAGCCGCTCCCCCGCCAGCGCCTCGCCCTCGGCGAGCATCTCGAAGAACGCGGCCGCCTCCGGCTCCTCGGTCGCGCGCTGCGCCAGATGCAGGAACGCGCGACGGTCCGCCGGGATCACCCAGCGCTGTTCCAGAGCGAGCGTCACGAGTGTGTCGCGGGAGGCCTCGCCGCGGGCGATCAGCGGCACGAGAGCGTTGGCGTGGGGATCCGGGGCGAGCGTCGCGGTGGTCGTCTCCAGCAGTTCCGTGGCCGTACGCGTCATCGCGTCCTCCGTGGGTTTCGGATGCGGGGCTCCTGTCGTCGACCCTGGCACGGGGTCCCCGATTCGGAGTAGCCCGACGCGAGATCGTCGACCCGACGGGTGATCGTGGGTTAATCACCCGCAAGGGTGAACCACTTTCCGACCCGGGTGCCGAACGGCCCCCCGGACGGCGAAAGCAGGCGCGGTTCATGGCGACTTTGTGCAGACCCTCGGTGTCCGTCCCAGAGCACGTGATCACGATGGAGGAGACGCTGGAACTCGCGCGCTCCCACCACGCCGACCATCCCCAACTGCCGCCGGCCCTCCGGCTGATCGAGAACACGGGCGTACGCACCCGGCACGGGTGCCGGACCTGAAGCTGGCCGTACCGCCGGACCGGGTGCCCTTCAAGAAGGGGGCGTTGATCCGCGGTCCCGAAGCCCTGCCGGTCACGTGGTGAGCGGCAGGTGACCGCGACGGAGGGCCTGCTGGTCCCGCCGGGCCACGGCAGGGGGTCGTCCAGACCCCGGCCCAGCGCGTGCCCTTCAAGGTCACCGGCACCCGCTCGCGCACCGCCTCGACCTTCGAGGTGGAGGCGAGGTGGAGGTCCTGCCGGGCTTCGACGTGGGCGCCCGTGTGCACACCCGCAGCGAGGAGTTGTTCTATGTCCTCGAAGGCGAGCTGGACGTCCTCGCCTTCGAGCCGCGGGTGCGCGCGCCCCGACAACTGGCAGCGCTGGCAGTCGAGTTCGGGCAACCGGGTGGTCCGTGCGACACCGGGTACGGTCATCGTCGTACCGCCCGGGTGCCCGCATGCGTTCGCCAATCCGACGGACACCCCGGCGAGGATTTTCTTCCAGGCATCCCCGCCCCCGGATCACGAGCGCTACTTCGCGGAACTGCTGGAGATCCTCGGAGCAGCGGGACCGCCGGATCACGCGGCGGTCGAAGAACTGCGCGGCCGCTACGACATCGAGCAGCTGACACCGTTGAAACACCGGTGACGAACACGGTGCGGCTCGGCCCGCAGGTCGTATGCGGCCGGCCGCACAGTTCCCCGCGCCCCGGTCGGGCGCTACCGGATCGGCATCCCCGACAACGTGCGCGCGATCACCAGCCGCTGAATCTCACTCGTACCTTCGAAGATCGTGTAGATCGCGGCGTCACGGTGCATCCGCTCCACCGGGTACTCCCGCGTGTAGCCGTTGCCGCCGAGGATCTGGAGGGCCTGGGCCGTGACCTTCTTCGCCGTCTCACTGGCGAACAGCTTCGACATGGAGCCCTCGGCGGCCGTGAACTGCTTGCCGTTGACCGCCATCCAGGACGCCCGCCAGACCAGCAGACGAGCCGCGTCGATGGACGTCCGCATGTCCGCGAGCTGGAAGGCGACGCCCTGGTTGTCGATGATCGGACGTCCGAACTGCTCACGGGTCATGGCGTAGTCGAGGGCCACCTCGTACGCGGCCCGAGCGGTGCCGACCGCCATGGCACCCACCGCGGGGCGGCTCGCCTCGAACGTCGCCATGGCCGCGTTCTTCACGCGCTCACCGCCCGCCCTGGCCCGCTCGCGGGCCCGCGCCAGACGCTCGTCCAGCTTCTCCTTGCCGCCGAGGAGGCAGGAACCGGGGACGCGCGCGTCCTCCAGGACGACCTCGGCGGTGTGCGAGGCGCGGATGCCGTGCTTCTTGAACTTCTGCCCCTGGGACAGGCCCGGCGTGTTCGGCGGGACGATGAAGGACGCGTGGCCCTTGGAGCCCAGCTCCGGGTCGACGACCGCGACGACGACGTGGACGTTGGCGATGCCGCCGTTGGTCGCCCAGGTCTTCGTGCCGTTGAGCACCCACTCGTCCTTGGCTTCGTCGTACACGGCGCGCGTGCGCATGGAGGCCACGTCGGAGCCGGCGTCGGGCTCGGAGGAGCAGAAGGCCGCGACCTTGACGTCGTCCGCGTCGCCGTACATCTGCGGGATCCAGGTGCCGATCTGCTCCTCGGTTCCGTTGGCGAGAACGCCCACGGCGGCGAGGCCGGTGCCCACGATCGACAGGGCGATGCCCGCGTCGCCCCAGAACAGCTCCTCCATCGCCGTCGGGATGCCCAGACCGGTGGGGTCGAAGTACTGCTGGGCGTAGAAGTCGAGGGAGTAGATGCCTACCTTCGCGGCTTCCTGGATGACCGGCCAGGGAGTCTCCTCACGCTCGTCCCATTCGGCGGCCGCGGGGCGGATGACGTCGGCGGCGAACCCGTGCAGCCAGTCCCGGACCTCCCTCTGTTCGTCGTTGAGCTCCATGGTGAACTCGGCCATGTCCCCTCCAGCGGCGGTGCCTTTTATTGTTACTAGCGGTAACTTGAGTCTGTTACCCACGGGTAGGAAAAGTCAACTCCCCATGCCGGGTCGGCAGCCCGTTCGATGCAGAAGGCATGTTCAGTGTTATTTTGCGCAGGCGTCACCGAATTGGCACGGGCGGGGAGAGCTCATGGACACCACACAGCGGACCGAGCAGCAGCGGTCCGCCGACCGACGTCGGCGCGAACTCCTGGAGGCGGCCGACAGGGTGGTCCTGCGCGACGGCCCCCAGGCCTCGATGAACGCCATCGCGGCTGAGGCAGGGATCACAAAGCCCATCCTGTACCGGCACTTCGGCGACAAGAGCGGACTGTACGCCGCGTTGGCCAAGCGGCATACCGACGCCCTGCTGAACTCGCTCCGGGCGGCCCTCGACGCCCCCGCGGACCGGCGGGAAAGGGTGGAGGCCACGCTCGACACCTACCTCACGGCGATCGAAGCACGCCCGCAGGTGTACCGCTTCCTGATGCATCCCGCGGAGGGCAACCCGACGGGCGACCAGGGCTTCGACGCCGGCAAGCACGCGATTCCGCTGCTGAGGCGCATGGGCGAGGAGTTGGCACAGGTCATCGAGGACCGGCTGGACCTGGGGCCGGAGGGCCAGCGGCTGGCCCGGGTGTGGGGACACGGGATCGTCGGCATGATGCACGCGGCGGGCGACTGGTGGCTGGGGGAACGTCCGTGTTCCCGGGCCGAGTTGGTGCGGAGTCTGGCCGATCTCCTGTGGGGACGGCTGGCCGCGGCGGGCGACAAGGTCGGTGGTCCGGGGTTCTGACGGCTGCGTTCCGGCTGGGGGCCGGTGGGGTCGACGTCGTCCGCTTCACCGGCGCCAGGAAGCTCGCCTCACCTGTCGCATCAGGCGCCGGTGCCGCCGGCCCGTCAGGCGGTCGGCATAGACCTTGCCCTCCAGGTGATCGCACTCGTGCTGCAAGCATCTGGCAAAGAATCCCGTGCCGTGGACCGTCACCGGCTTCCCGGTGGCGGTGAAGCCCTCCACCACCGCGTGGTCGTGGCGCTCCGTCCCCGCCTCCAGGCCCGGCAGGGACAGGCAGCCCTCCGGGCCCCTGATCACCACTCCGTCGGCCTCGACCAGCCGCGGATTCACCACATGTCCCAGATGGCGGACCTCGTCGTCGTCCGGGCAGTCGTAGACGAACACCCGCAAGGATTCACCGACCTGGTTGGCCGCCAGACCGACGCCCTGCGCCGCGTACATCGTGGCGAACAGGTCCTCGACCAGTGCGGCCAGTTCGGGGCCGAAGTCGGTGACCTCCTCGCACGGGGCGTGCAGGAGCGGGTCCGCGAGCAGGGTGAGGGGCCGGACACGCCCGCGGGTGCCCGGAATGGAGCCGTTTCGCATGGCCGCAAGGGTACGGCGGTTCGGGACGGTGAACGGATCTCGATAGGCTGAGGTCCACACCACGTTGCCGTAAGGCTCCAGGCACGGCGCGTACGCAAGGAGGATCGAGAACTGATGGCAGGCAACTCGGACCCGCTCACGCCGCGGGCCAAGCTGGCCGTGACCGCCGGCAAGGCGGTCGCGGCGGCGTCACGCGCCGCCGGGCGCGGCAGCGGTTCGGTGATCGGCGGCCGGGTGGCGCTCAAGCTCGACCCCGACCTCCTCGCGCGGCTCGCCCAGAACCTGGACGTCACGCTGGTCTCGGCGACCAACGGCAAGACCACGACGACGCGGCTGATCGCCGAGGCGCTGCGCGCCGCCGGCCCGGTCGTCTCCAACGCGCTCGGCGCCAACATGCCCGCCGGCATCACCTCGGCGCTCGCCGGCAGCTCGGACGCCCGGTTCGGCGTGATCGAGGTCGACGAGAAGTACCTGGCCGGCGTCGCCCGGGACACCGACCCGAAGTGCATCGCGCTGCTGAACCTCTCCCGCGACCAGCTCGACCGCGCCGCCGAGACCCGGATGCTCGCGGAGGCCTGGCGCGAGGGGCTCGCGGGATCGAAGGCCGTCATCGTCGCCAACGCCGACGACCCGCTGGTGGTGTGGGCCGCGTCCTCCTCCCCCAATGTGATCTGGGTCGCCGCCGGGCAGATGTGGAAGGACGACGCCTGGTCCTGCCCGTCCTGCGGTGGCGTGATGCAGCGGCCCGGCGACGACTGGTTCTGCGGGGAGTGCGGCTTCCGACGGCCCACGCCGAGCTGGGCACTGCGCGGCGACCACGTCCTCGACCCCCACGGGTCCGCCTGGCCCATCCATCTCCAGCTGCCCGGCCGCGCCAACAAGGCGAACGCCGCCAGCTCCGCCGCCGTCGCCGCCGTCTTCGGCGTACCGCCGCAGGTCGCCCTGGAACGCATGTACCAGGTGCAGGCCGTCGCCGGACGCTACGACGTGGTGCAGTTCCAGCAGCGCGACCTCCGGCTCCTGCTCGCCAAGAACCCGGCGGGCTGGCTCGAAACGTTCAGCCTGATCGATCCTCCGCCCACCCCGGTGATCCTTTCGGTGAACGCGCGCGGCGCGGACGGCACCGACACCTCCTGGCTGTGGGACGTCGACTACACGCGCCTGGCCGGCCACCCGATCTGCGTGATCGGTGACCGGAAGCTGGACCTCGCGGTGCGTCTGGAGGTCGCGAACCAGCACTTCCAGGTCTGCGACGACCTCGACCAGGCGGTGCAGATGTGCCCGCCGGGCCGGATCGAGGTCATCGCCAACTACACCGCGTTCCAGGACCTGCGCCGCCGCGTCGGCAACTGACCACTCGGAGGACACAAGTGAGCGACAACAGCCTGCGGGTCGTCTGGATCTACCCCGACCTGCTCAGCACGTACGGCGACCAGGGCAACGTCCTGGTCGTGGAGCGCCGGGCCCGGCAGCGCGGCCTGGACGTGGCCCGCCTGGACGTGCGCAGCGACCAGCCGATCCCCACCTCCGGTGACATCTACCTCATCGGTGGCGGCGAGGACCGTCCGCAGCGGCTCGCGGCCGAGCGGCTGCGCCGGGACGGCGGTCTGCACCGGGCCGCCGAGAACGGCGCGATCCTCTTCTCGGTGTGCGCCGGCTACCAGATCCTCGGCCACGAGTTCATCAACGACCTCGGCCAGCGCGAGCCCGGCCTCGGTCTGCTGGACGTGGTCTCGGTGCGCGGCGAGGGCGAGCGGTGCGTCGGTGACGTGCTCGCCGACATCAACCCGCAGCTCGGCCTGCCCCCGCTGACCGGCTTCGAGAACCACCAGGGCGTCACCCACCTCGGTCCGACGGCCCGCCCCTTCGCCAATGTCCGCCTCGGCAACGGCAACGGCACGGGCGACGGCACGGAGGGCGCGTACAACGACACGGTCTTCGGTACGTACATGCACGGTCCGGTGCTGGCCCGCAACCCGCTGATCGCGGACCTGCTGCTGAAGCTGGCGCTCGATGTGAACGCGCTGCCCCCGACCGACGACCGCTGGTACGAGGCGCTGCGCAACGAGCGCATCGCGGCTGCTCAGCAGCCTGCCTGAGGCCGGGCCCGCGGTGTGCGGGATCCAGCCCGTCTGACGGCGCGTCCGCACAGGTGAGCGGGGTCGTCCAGCAGGCGGACGCACGGTAGGGCCCCGCCCCCTCCTGCCGCTAGGGTGGCGGGGTTCGAGCCGGACAGCGCGGTCCGGTCCCGTGCCACGTTCAATAGCTGAGAAGGTTTTTTCGGGCTATGCGCATTGGTGTCCTCACGTCCGGCGGCGACTGTCCCGGCCTGAACGCCGTCATCCGGTCCGTCGTGCACCGTGCCGTGGCCGACCACGGCGACGAGGTCATCGGCTTCCGGGACGGCTGGAAGGGCCTCCTGGAGTGCGACTACCTCAAGCTCGACCTCGACGCGGTGGGCGGCATCCTGGCCCGCGGCGGCACCATCCTCGGCTCGTCCCGGGTCCAGCCCTCCCATCTGCGGGACGGTGTGGAGCGGGCCAGGGGACATGTCGAGGAGCTCGGTCTCGACGCGATCATCCCCATCGGTGGTGAGGGCACGCTGAAGGCGGCCCGGCTGATGTACGACGCCGGCCTGCCGATCGTCGGTGTCCCCAAGACCATCGACAACGACATCGCCGTCACGGACGTCACGTTCGGCTTCGACACGGCCGTCGGCGTCGCGACCGAGGCCCTGGACCGGCTGAAGACCACCGCCGAGTCGCACCAGCGCGTCATGGTCGTGGAGGTCATGGGCCGGCACACCGGCTGGATCGCGTTGCACTCCGGCATGGCGGCCGGCGCCCACGCCATCGTCGTACCGGAACGGCCCTTCGACATCGAGGAGTTGGCCCGGAAGGTCGGCGAGCGGTTCGAGGCGGGCAAGCGGTTCGCCATCGTCGTCGCGGCCGAGGGGGCCAAGCCGAAGGCCGGGTCCATGGCGTTCGACGAGGGTGGCAGGGACATCTACGGCCACGAGCGCTTCGCCGGGATCGCCAACCAGCTCTCCATCGAGCTGGAGGAGCGGCTGGGGAAGGAAGCGCGGCCGGTCATCCTGGGGCATGTGCAGCGGGGCGGTACGCCGACCGCGTACGACCGGGTGCTCGCCACCCGTTTCGGCTGGCACGCCGTGGAGGCCGTGCACCGGGGCGAGTTCGGCAAGATGACCGCACTGCGCGGCACGGACATCGAGATGGTGTCGCTGGCGGAGGCGGTCGAGACGCTGAAGACGGTGCCGGTGGAGCGTTACGACGAGGCGGAGTGCGTCCTCTAGCACGCCACCAGGTGCGTCACCAAGTGCCTCGCTTCGTACGTCGCCCAGTGCGTCCTCGTACGTCATTGGTCTTGAACGGAATGTAAGAGTCCGCCCCCGGTCGCAGCAGCGGCCGGGGGCGGTTCTAGTCTGGGTCCGGACAGACAGCGCACAACCCCCACGAATCAGGAGCCGTTGGATGGATCACAGCGGGCACGGCATGACCATGGATCTGCCGCCGTTCACGCTGGGGCGGGGTCTTCAGTGGTCGGCGGACCCGTTCTTCCTCGTGGCCTGCCTCGTGGGACTCGCGCTGTACGCGTACGGCGTCGTACGGCTGCGGCGGCGCGGTGACAAGTGGTCGCCGGCGCGGACCGTCTCGTTCGTCCTCGGTCTGCTGACCGTCGGGCTCGTGATGTGCACGAAGCTCAACGACTACGGCATGGTCATGTTCAGCGTGCACATGGTGCAGCACATGATCATCAGCATGCTGTCGCCGATCCTGATCCTGCTCGGCGCGCCGGTCACCCTCGCACTGCGCGCGCTGCCGACCGCAGGGAAGGGCCGCAGGGGTCCGCGTGAGCTGCTGCTGATGCTGCTGCACAGCCGGTACATGCGGATCATCACGCACCCGGCCTTCACCATTCCGCTGTTCATCGCGAGCCTGTACGCGCTGTACTTCACCCCGATCTTCGACTTCCTGATGGGCTCCAAGACGGGGCACGTCGCGATGATGGTGCACTTCCTGGCCGTGGGTGTGGTCTTCTTCTGGCCGATCATCGGCGTGGATCCCGGGCCGCAGCGGCCGGGTTATCTGATGCGGATGCTGGAGCTGTTCGCGGGCATGCCGTTCCACGCGTTCTTCGGCATCGCGCTGATGATGGCGTCGACGCCGATGGTGGAAACGTTCAGGAACCCGCCCGCCTCGCTCGGCATCGACGCGCTCTCCGACCAGACCGCGGCCGGCGGCATCGCCTGGGCGTTCAGCGAGGTGCCCTCCGTCCTGGTGCTGCTCGCGCTGCTGTTCCAGTGGTACGGCTCCGAACAGCGGCAGGCCAAGCGCCAGGACCGCGCCGCCGACCGGGACGGCGACAAGGAACTCGAGGCATACAACGCCTATTTGGCCTCATTGAACGCACGGGGCCGTTGAAGGCTTCGCCATTCGGAAGCATTCAGTAGCATGAAGTGCATCGGGGGAACCGCCTGGGGGGGCGGTAATGACACTTCGCGCATTTATGCAAGGAACCGGGAAATCGGCGATCCGTAAGATCGCCGTCCTGCTCTTCTTCGTTCTGACGCTCAGCGGCTGTGATCGAAGCGCGCCACCGCTCATGGTGAAGGCGGTGGCCGCGGGAGTTCCTTCGCTCGCGCCTTTCTTCGACGAGAGCGGCCGTCTTGGCCATGACGCCGTGGTCAGGTCGCAGGCCGTGCACGGGAGTCTGCAGCAAGGGGACACACCAGGCCTGTACGGGGGCACGAGGAAGCCGACCATCTGCGACGTCAAGCAGCTCAAGGCCTTCCTCACGGACCCCGGGAACAGGCGCAAGGCGCAAGCCTGGGCGACCGCACCGGGCATCACCACGGCCGGGATCCCGGGATATCTGGACCGGCTCACTCCTGTGCTCCTGCGTCACGACACTCTCGTACTGAACCACGACTACAAAAAGGGAAAGGCCGTCCCCTACAACTCCTTGCTGCAGGCGGGAGTCGCCGTTCTCGTCGACGAACAGGGACTTCCGGCTGTGAAGTGCTCGTGCGGAAATCCACTCCGCCCCTTCACGGACGACACGAACAGGATTTCGGTCAAGTTCGAGGACGGCAACAAGAAATGGCGGGGATACCGGCCCTCATCCGTGGTGGCCGTGCGGCCCGCGCCGCGGAGCATGGAGCGGCTCGCTCTGGTCGACGTCGACGATCCCGGCCGGGGCATCGACCGGCCGGCCGGCACGACGGGCGCCCACGACAGGACCTTCGACACCCGCAAGCAGCGTGCGGTGCCCGACCTCGCCGGGACCCTGTTCGGAGAGGCGAGCCGACGGCTGGCCGACGAGGGGCTGGCGGTCGGGTACGACGGGAAGGAACGGCCGCCCGACGACGCACGGGTGACGGCATCGGACCCGCCGACGGGGACCGAGCTCGGGTTCGGGGAGTACGTGATGCTGAGCGTGGCCGGCAGGACGCCGGGAGGCGCGTCCGGGGGGACGTCCGACCGGTCGACCACTCCCCCGGCGCCGCCTTCGGTCCCCGAGCCGCCGTCCACCGCACCACCGTCCTCGCCTTACTGGCCGTCCTCGCCGTCTTCCCTGTCTTCCCCGTCCGTCTCGTCGAGCAGCGGGGCGGGGCCGTCGTCCTCCCCGCCCACGTCGAGCGCACCGCCCAGCTCCAAGGCACCCCCGTCGAGTGAGCCGCCCGGTTCGCCGCCGACGACGGCCGGCTCATCCCCGGCCGGCGATCCGGTCACCAGCAGCGCTCCGCCTCCCGGCGCCCCGGACACCACGAGCGCCCCGCCGCCCGAGACCGTCAGCGCTCCGGCCACCAGCGAGCCGCCGGCGAGCCGCGCCCCCGCCACGAGTGAGCCCGCGTCTTCGGGGCCCGCCTCGATCGCCATCACGTAGCGCCCCCGAGGAACCCGGGAGTCACCGGATGCATTCAGGATCACCGACGTCGGGAGTGGGCCGGGTCATCGCCGGCCGCTATCTGCTGCTGAACCCGCTCGGCAGCGGCGGCATGGGTCATGTGTGGCTCGCCCACGACCGGAGACTCGCCTGCGAGGTCGCGCTCAAGGAGATCGTGTTCCGGGACCCGGACCCGTCCGGCGACGAGCGGGAGGCCCGGGTCGCCCGCGCCCGCGCGGAGGCCCGGCACGCGGCGGGGCTGCGCGGCCATCCGCACGTGGTGACGGTGCACGACGTGCTGGAGCACGAGGGGCTGCCGTGGATCGTCATGGAGTACGTGGCGGGCGCCGTCGACCTGAAGGAGCTGGTCGATACGCGCGGACCGCTCGCGCCCGCCGAGTGCGCCCGCGTCGGGCTCGCCGTGCTGGACGCACTGACCGCCGGACACGAGCGCGGCGTCATGCACCGGGACGTGAAACCGGCGAACATCCTGCTCGCGCCGGACCGCACCGGGGCGCCGTACGGCCGCATCCTGCTCACCGACTACGGCATCTCGGTGCAGCCGGACACCGGGGAGACCCGGTACACGCTGGCGTCCGTACTGGTGGGGACGTCGGGCTATCTGGCGCCGGAGCGGGCCACGGGCGGTTCGCCCACCCCGGCCGCCGATCTGTTCTCGCTGGGCTGCACGCTCTACCACGGCGTCGAGGGCCTGGGCCCCTTCGAGCGCGAGTCACATCTCGCGGAGGTCACCGCGGTGGTCATGGAGGAGCCGCGTCCGGCCGTGCGGGCCGGTGCGCTGGGCCCCGTACTGCAGGCGATGCTGGTGAAGGATCCGGGGCGGCGGCCGTCCGCGACGGAGGCGGAGGCGGCGCTGTCGCGGATCGTCACGTCGCAGGCCGAGGCGTACACCCGTGCACAGGCCGACCCCGGTTCGCTGCCGCCCTGGGCCGCGATGTCACCCGGACCTGCCCCTTCGCCTCCTGCGCACGGCACCCGGCCGTACGGCTTCGGGCCCGTCGTCGTGTCGTCCCCGCCCTCCCACCGCCGCCGCGAGCTGCCGCGGGTCCTGCGGGCCGTCCTCGCCGCCTGTCTCGGTCTGGTGCTGGCCCTGGGCGGCGTCTGGTACGCGACGGCGCACCGGAAGAGCGGCGACGACGGGACGGAGTCGTCGCCGTACGGCACGGCCGTCGGGCTCACCCGGCCGCTCAAGGACGGGGAGTGCGTGCTCGTGGACTGGCCGGGCCCGGTGCGTTTCCAGGGCACGCCGCGCCTCGCCCCGGATCCGACCTGTACGGACAGGGCTCCCGACGGGCAGGTGACGGCGTTCGTGACGGCGGCGTCGGCGGATGAGGCGCGCAGGCTGGGGCCGGCCCGGTGCGAGCAGCGGACGCAGGAGATCCGGGAACGGCTGGCCGATGTCCGCAGCGTCGCCGTCGTGCCCACACAGTCCGGTTTCGACACCGCGGGACGGCGCACCGCCTGTCTGGTGCTCGGTGCGCACGGGCCGGTGTACGGGCCGCTCGGCGACCGGCGGAAGGCCGGCGCGGCCTTCGCCGACACGGCGAACATGCAGCGGCGCGACTGCCTGCGGATCCGTTCCGACCGGGACGCCCGCCTGGTGTCCTGCGGTGGTCCGCACGACGAGCAGGTGCTCGGTTTCACCCGGCTGGGCGCGGGCGTCACGCTCACCGACGCCCGTACGAAGTCGGACGCGTCGTGCGCGAAGGACGTGCCGCCGAGCGACTACGGCTTCGATCCGTCGGTCTACACGGCGGGCTCCTGGACCAGTGAGGGCCCGTGGAAGTCGGGCACGCATTTCGTCGTGTGCACCGTCCGGAAGCAGAACGGGGGCACCATAGAGGGGGACGAACCCTGAGGAGGGTGCCGCGATGCCCGGTTCTGCGGACAGTTCTACGAAGGTGATGGGGGCGGTCACGGTCGGCGGCCTCGTCGTTGTGACCGCCTACACGGTGGCGCTCGGCTCCAGCGGCTGGCTGTGGTTCGGCTGGGTCGTGCTGGGCCTGCTCACCCTCGGGATGGTGGCGACCCGCAGTACGTGACGCTCATTCCCCACTCAGCCGTCCGGCCGAGTGCACGCCCGGCTGGTACTTCGGCAGCCGGGCGGTGATCTTCATGCCCGCGCCCACGGCGGTCTCGATGACGAGCCCGTAGTCGTCGCCGTAGACCTGGCGCAGCCGGTCGTCGACGTTGGACAGCCCGATGCCGCCCGAGGGACTGATCTCGCCGGCGAGGATGCGGCGCAGCAGGCCGGGATCCATTCCGGCGCCGTCGTCCTCGATGACGACCAGGGCCTCGGCCCCTGCGTCCTGTGCGGTGATGCTGATGTGGCTCTTGCCCACGGGCGCCGCCTTGCCCTCCAGTCCGTGTTTGACGGCGTTCTCGACGAGCGGCTGCAGGCACAGGAAGGGCAGGGCGACCGGCAGCACCTCGGGGGCGATCTGCAGGGTGACGGAGAGGCGGTCGCCGAAGCGTGCCCGCACGAGCGCCAAGTAGTGGTCGATGGCGTGGAGTTCGTCCGCGAGGGTGGTGAAGTCGCCGTGCCTTCGGAACGAGTAGCGGGTGAAGTCGGCGAATTCCAGAAGGAGTTCGCGGGCCCGCTCGGGGTCGGTACGCACGAACGAGGCGATCACGGCGAGCGAGTTGAAGATGAAGTGCGGGGATATCTGGGCCCGAAGTGCCTTGATCTCGGCCTCGATCAGGCGGGTGCGGGACTGGTCGAGGTCGGCCAGTTCGAGTTGGACGCTCACCCAGCGGGCGACCTCCCCGGCGGCGCGGACGAGGACGGCGGACTCACGCGGGGCGCAGGCGACGAGGGCGCCGTGCACGCGGTCGTCGAGGGTGAGCGGGGCGACGACCGCCCAGCGCACCGGGCAGTCCGGGGTGTCGCAGCTGAGCCGGAATGCCTCGCCGCGGCCGGTCTGCAGCGGCCCGGCGAGGCGTTCCATGATCTCGGTGCGGTGGTGGCCGCCCACGCCGTCCCAGACCAGGACCTCCTTCCGGTCCGTCAGGCACAGGGCGTCCGTGCCGAGGAGGGTGCGGAGTCTGCGGGCGGACTTGCGGGCGGTCTCCTCCGTCAGGCCCGCCCGCAGCGGCGGCGCGGCGAGCGATGCCGTGTGCAGGGTCTCGAAGGTGGCGTGCTCTACGGGGGTGCCGAGGCCCCCGAGGCTCTCCGGGCGGGCCGTGCGTCTGCCGACCCAGAATCCGGCGGCCAGCAGGGGGAGGACGGCCACGCACAGACCGGCGAGGAATCCGCTCATGCCTTCGCCTCCGCCCGCAGCGCCTCCGGCAGATGGAAGCGCGCCAGAATCGCCTCCGTTCCGCTCGGCACCCGCCCGGGGGTGGCCAGGGACACCAGCACCATGGTGAGGAAGCCCAGCGGCACCGACCAGAGGGCGGGCCAGGCGAGCAGCGCGTGCAGCGTGCCGGTGCCCGGGAGGCCCGCCATGGTCACGGCCACGGCCACGAACGCGGAGCCGCCGCCGATCAGCATCCCGGCGGCCGCGCCCGGCGGGGTCAGCCGGCGCCACCAGATGCCGAGGACGAGCAGTGGGCAGAAGGACGAGGCGGACACGGCGAAGGCGAGCCCGACCGCGTCGGCGACCGGCAGCCCTCCCACGATGGCACTGGCGGCGAGCGGTACGGCCATCGACAGCACCGTGCCGAGCCTGAAGTGCCGTACACCGCGCGTGGGCAGGACGTCCTGGGTGAGCACACCGGCCACGGCCAGGGTCAGCCCGGACGCCGTGGACAGGAACGCGGCGAAGGCGCCGCCCGCCACCAGCGCGCCGAGCAGGTCGCCGCCGAGGCCGCCGATCATGCGGTCGGGCAGCAGCAGGACGGCGGCGTCCGCGTCACCGGTGAGGGTGAGTTCGGGGGTGTAGAGCCGGCCGAGGGCGCCGTAGAGGGGCGGCAGGAGGTAGAAGGCGCCGATCAGGCCGAGCACGGCGACCGTGGTGCGGCGGGCGGCGACGCCGTGCGGGCTGGTGTAGAAGCGGACGACGACGTGCGGCAGGCCCATGGTGCCGAGGAAGGTGGCGAGGATCAGCCCGTAGGTGGCGTACAGCGGGCGTTCCTCGCGGCCCGTCTCCAGGGAGGTCGACATGCCGCCGTTGGTGCCCCGGTCGGGCGTCGGGACGGGGGCGCCCTCGGCGAAGGTCAGCCGGGCGCCGGCCTCGATGCGGTGGGTGCCGGCGGGGAGGCGGATCCGCTGCCTGTCATGGGAGCGGCCGTCGATCGTGCCGCTCGCCGTCACGGTGAGCGGGCGGTCAAGGGTCAGGTCGAGTCCGTCGTCGACGCGTACGACGCGCTGCTCGCGGAAGGCCGCCGGCTCCTCGAAGGCATGGCTGGGTGCCCCGTCGCCCTGCCATGCGAGGACCAGGAACAGCGCGGGGACGAGCAGCGCGGTGAGCTTGAGCCAGTACTGGAAGGCCTGGACGAAGGTGATGCTGCGCATGCCGCCCGCGGCGACGGTCGCGACCACGACGATGGCCACGATCAGTCCGCCGAGCGACGGCGGCGCACCGGTCAGCACCGTCAACGTCAGCCCGGCGCCCTGGAGTTGGGGCAGCAGATACAGCCAGCCGACACCGACGACGAACGCCCCGGCCAGCCGTCGTACGGCATACGAGGCCAGCCGGGCCTCGGCGAAGTCGGGCAGCGTGTAGGCGCCGGAGCGGCGCAGCGGGGCGGCGACGAACAGGAGGAGGACCAGATAGCCGGCCGTGTAGCCGACGGGGTACCAGAGCATGTCGGGGCCCTGGACCAGGACCAGGCCGGCGATGCCCAGGAAGGAGGCGGCGGAGAGGTATTCGCCGCTGATGGCGGCCGCGTTGAGGCGGGGCCCGACGGTGCGGGAGGCCACGTAGAAGTCGGAGGTGGTGCGGGAGATGCGCAGGCCGAACGCGCCGACGAGGACGGTCGCCACGACGACGAGGGCGACGGCGGGGACTGCGTAGCTGGAATTCATCGGTCCTCGTTCACCGGTCCTCGTTCACCGGTCCTCGACGAGGCGCACGAAGTCCCGTTCGTTGCGCTCGGCGCGCCGTACGTACCACAGGGCGAGCAGGACCAGCGGGGGGTAGAGACAGAAGCCCAGGACCAGCCATTGCAGGCGGCGGGCGTCCGGCATGGCGGCGAACACCAGCGGCAGCGGGCCGATCAGCAGGCCGAGGAAGGCGAACACGGCGAGCGCGGCGCGGAGCTGGCTGCGCATCAGGGAGCGGACATAGGTGTGGCCGAGGGTGGTCTGCTCGTCGATCTCGGTGCGCGGCCGGTAGTAGCCGGAGGCCCGGCGGGTGCGGCGGGGCGGGCCGGTGACGACGACGCGCCGCTCGGCGGGGTCCTGGCCGGGCACGGTCAGGGCCTCCTCATCAGCAGGTCCCGCAGTTCGCGCGTGTGGCGGCGGCTGACCTGGAGTTCCTCCCCGCCGACCAGGACGCTCACCGTGCCCGCGTCCAGGCGGAGTTCGCCGACGTGGCGCAGGGCGACGAGGTGGCGGCGGTGGATTCGGACGAAGCCGCGGGAGCGCCAGCGCTCCTCCAGGGTGGACAGCGGGATCCGTACGAGGTGGCTGCCCCGGTCGGTGTGCAGGCGGGCGTAGTCGCCCCGGGCCTCGACGTGGGTGATGTCGCCGACGGCGACGAAGCGGGTCACACCGCCGAGTTCGACCGGTATGTGGTCGGGGTCGGGTTCGTGCACGGGGATGCGCGGGGCGGCGGTGCCGGTGAGTTCGGCGGCCCGGCGGACCGCCTCCGCCAGGCGTTCCCTGCGGACCGGCTTGAGCACGTAGTCGACGGCCTTGAGGTCGAAGGCCTGCACGGCGAAGTCCTCGTGGGCGGTGACGAACACGACCAGCGGCGGCTTCGCGAACCCGGTCAGCAGCCGGGCGAGGTCGAGGCCGTCGAGGCCGGGCATGTGGATGTCGAGGAAGACGACGTCGATCTCCTCGGGCCCGCCGGGACCGGACTCCAGCGCCCGGTTGATGCGGCGCAGCGCCTCGGTGGCGTCGCCGGCGCCCTCCGCGCTGCCGATGCGGGGATCGGCGTTCAGGAGATAGAGCAGTTCCTCCAGCGAGGGGCGTTCGTCGTCGACGGCGAGGGCGCGCAGCATGAACCCGGAGTGTAGGTGGAATCAGTACGCCAGGACATGTGCCGGGCGTGGACGTTCCTGCTGGATACAGTGCCGGCATGAACAGCAGGCCCGCGCCGTTCGACCAGACCGACCGGAAGATCATCAACGCGCTCATGGTCAACGCCAGGACGAGCTTCGCCGAGATCGGTGCGGCCGTCGGGCTGTCCTCCACGGCCGTCAAGCGGCGCGTGGACCGGCTGCGCGAGACAGGCGTGATCACCGGGTTCACGGCCACGGTGGAGCCGTCTGCGCTCGGCTGGCGCACGGAGGCGTACGTCGAGGTGTTCTGCGAGGGCGCGGCTCCGCCGCGGCGGCTCGCGGAGGTGGTCCGCAACCATCCGGAGATCACGGCGGCGATGACGGTGACCGGGGGCGCGGACGCGCTGCTGCATGTGCGGGCGCGGGACGTGGACCACTTCGAGGAGGTCCTGGAGCGGATCCGCGTCGAGCCCTTCATCCGGAAAACGATCAGTGTGATGGTGTTGTCCCATCTGCTCCCGGAAAGCCCGGAGGCGGGCGCCACCCAGCCCGCTCCCGAATAAACGTCCGGATGCGCAGCACAGCTGCGTTCAACCGGCCTAAGACGCAGCATTCCTGCGCAGACACGCAATTCCTGTCGCTTGTCGCGCGTCTCCGTCACTTCCTACCTTGGTGTCAACCCTCAGTCGACACCCCAGGAAGCGGAGGAACCCCTCTGTGTCCGACTCCCGTGTGCCGCGTCGGCGGCGCTTCCTCGTCTGCGAACCCAGACATTTCGCCGTGCAGTACGCGATCAACCCGTGGATGCAACCCGACGCCCAGGTCGACGTCGATCTGGCCCATCAGCAGTGGCAGGCGCTGATCGGCGCCTACCGGGCCCACGGCCACAGCGTGGACAACGTGGAGCCCGCCCCCGGCCTCCCGGACATGGTCTTCGCCGCGAACTCGGCGGTCGTCGTCGGCGGCCGCGTCTTCGGCTCGCTCTTCCATGCGCCGGAGCGGCGCCCGGAGTCCACGTTCTACGACATGTGGTTCAAGACTGCCGGCTTCGACGTCCACCGGCCCGAGTCCGTCTGCGAGGGTGAGGGCGACCTGGTCTGGACGGGTCGCTACGTCCTGGCCGGCACAGGCTTCCGTACGACCCGCGAAGCGCACCGCGAGGTGCAGGAGTTCTTCGGCCACCCGGTGATCAGCCTGACCCTGGTGGACCCGCGCTTCTACCACCTGGACACGGCGCTGTTCGTCCTCGACGACTCCGTCGACGGCAACAACATCTCCTACTACCCGGAGGCGTTCTCGCCGGGCAGCCGGGAGGTGCTCGCGCGGCTGTATCCGAACGCCGTGCTCGCCACCGCCGAGGACGCGATGTCCTTCGGCCTCAACTCCGTCTCCGACGGCCGCCACGTCTTCATCGCGCCCCAGGCCGAGGCGCTCACCTCCGCCCTCACCGACCGCGGCTACGTCCCCGTCCCCGTCGACCTGTCCGAGTTCCGCAAGGCGGGCGGGGGCATCAAGTGCTGCACTCAGGAGATCCGTTCATGACCGCTCCCGTCACCACGCGTACGTCCGCCGAGCTGATCCGCGCCGAGGAACCGGTCCTGGCGCACAACTACCACCCGCTGCCGGTGGTGGTCGCCGGCGCCGAGGGCGCCTGGGTCCAGGACGTCGAGGGCCGCCGCTACCTCGACATGCTGGCGGGCTACTCGGCCCTCAACTTCGGTCACCGCCACCCGGCCCTGATCGAGGCTGCCCACCACCAGCTGGACCGCCTGACCCTCACCTCGCGCGCCTTCCACAACGACAGGCTCGCCGAATTCGCCGAGCGGCTGGCCGGGCTGACCGGCCTGGACATGGTGCTGCCCATGAACACGGGCGCCGAGGCGGTGGAGAGCGCCATCAAGGTGGCCCGCAAGTGGGCGTACGAGGTCAAGGGCGTCCCCGCCGACCGGGCGACGATCGTGGTCGCCGCGGAGAACTTCCACGGACGTACGACGACGATCGTCAGCTTCTCGACGGACGAGACGGCACGGGCGGGCTTCGGCCCCTTCACCCCGGGCTTCCGGATCGTGCCGTACAACGACCTGGCGGCGCTGGAGGCGGCGGTCGACGAGACGACGGCCGCCGTGCTCATCGAGCCCATTCAGGGCGAGGCGGGTGTCGTCATCCCCGACGACGGCTATCTGTCCGGCGTGCGGGAGCTGACCCGCCGCAAGGGCTGCCTGTTCGTCGCGGACGAGATCCAGTCCGGGCTCGGCCGTACGGGCCGCACCCTCGCCGTCGAGCACGAGTCGGTCGTCCCCGACGTGCTGCTGCTGGGCAAGGCGCTGGGCGGCGGCATCGTCCCGGTCTCCGCGGTGGTCGCCCGCCGGGACGTGCTCGGCGTGCTGCGGCCGGGCGAGCACGGCTCGACGTTCGGCGGCAACCCGCTGGCGGCCGCGGTCGGCACGGCCGTCGTGGAACTGCTGGAGACGGGCGAGTACCAGCGCCGGGCGACCGAGCTGGGCGTCGTCCTGCGCGGCGGCCTGTCCGGCCTGGTCGGCAAGGGCGTGACCGGCTTCCGCGCGCGTGGCCTGTGGGCGGGCGTCGACATCGACCCGTCGATCGGAACGGGGCGCGAGATCGGCGAGCGGCTCCTTCGGGAGGGTGTCCTCGTCAAGGACACCCACGGCTCCACGATCCGGCTGGCGCCACCGCTGACGATCACCGGGGAGGAGCTCGGGTCGGCGCTGGGAGCACTGGAGCATGTTCTGGGTTCGTGACCCCGGTGGGGAGTAGGGGGCGGCCGGACGCCGCCCCCTACTCCCCACGGATCCCCCCACCCGGCGCCCGTAGGGTGAAGACTGAGTCAAGAGGTGGTAGACCACTCTCAGCGACAGAGAGGTCGGCCGTGGGCACTCACGAGGAGCAGGACGTCGCCCGGCAGCGGTTCGACGTGGCCGATGCCGTGCCCTTGTTGCTCGACGCACGGGGCGTGGTGATCAGCTGGACGCAGGACGCCCAGCGGCTGCTGAGGTACGCGGCTGCCGAGGTGGTGGGAACCGGGGTCAGCGGGCTGCTGCACGACGAGGACGCCGTGCGGCTGCCCGAGCTGGCCGAGCGGTGCCGCAGGGACGGCGGCTGGGCGGGGCTGCTGACCGCGCGCCGCAAGGGCGGCGAGCAGGTCAAGGTCATGGTGCGGGTCACCCCGGCGTCGGAGCCGGGAGGCGCGCAGCGCTGGCTGGTGCTGCTGTGCGACATGGCCGGGGCGCCGGGCTGGGACATGAGCCGCTCGGTGCTGGAGCAGATGGTCACGGGATCACCCGTCGGCATAGCGATCGTGGACGCGAACCTGCGCTGTGTGTGGTCGAACGTGGCCCTGGAGCAGTTCGGCGGCGGCCCCGCCGGTGAGCGGCTGGGGCGGCGGATGGCGGAGATCCAGCCCGGCCTGGACGCCGAGGCCATCGACGCGCAGATGCGGCACGTACTGGAGACCGGCGAGCCGGTGTTCGGATACGAGCAGGTGGGCCAGGTGCGCTCGGCGCCGCACCGGGAGACGGCGCACATGCTGTCGTTCACCCGCCTTGAGGACGACCACGGCCACCCGATGGGCGTGTACTACACGGTCGTCGACATCACCGAGCGCCACCGCGCCCGGCAGCGGCTGGCCCTGCTCGACCGGGCCGGCGAACGCATCGGCCGCACCCTCGACATCGTGCGGACCGCGCAGGAGCTGGCAGATGTCGCCGTGCCGGACTGCGCCGACTTCGTCTCCGTGGACCTGCTGGAGTCCGTGCTGCGGGGCGCGGAGCTCGCGCCCGGGCCGCTGAGTGCCACGGCCCCGGTGCCGTTGCGCCGCGCCGGGCAGCAGTCGGTGAACCCGGGGGTCCCGGAGGCCGCCGCCCAGATCGGCGAGGCGGCCACGTATCTTCCCGGATCGCCCCCGATCCGCTGTCTCGCCTCGGGCAGTTCCTGGCGCGAGGAGCGGCTCGATCCGCTCGCCAAGGCGTGGGCCGCGGACAGGTTCGGTGGCCGGGAGGCGACCTTCCTGGAGCTGGGGCTGCACAGCGTGATGATCGTGCCGATCCTGGCGCGGGGCGTCACGCTGGGCGTCACCACCTTCTTCCGGCGCGGACGTCAGGAGCCGTTCGACGAGGACGATCTGAGTCTGGCCGAGGACCTCGTGTCCAGGGCTGCGGTCTGCGTGGACAACGCCCGCCGCTACACCCGCGAGCGCAACGCCGCGCTGGTGCTGCAGCGCAGCCTGCTGCCCCGCCGGCTGCCCGTGCAGAACGCGGTGGAGGTGGCCGCCTGCTACCGGCCGGCCGACGAGCTGACCGGCCTCGGCGGCGACTGGTACGACATCATTCCGCTGTCCGGCGCGCGCGTCGCCCTGGTCGTGGGCGAGGTCCCGGGCCACGGCATCGCCGCCGCCGCGGCCATGGGCCGCCTCCGTACCGCCGTACGCACCCTCGCGGCGCTCGATCTGCCGCCCGAGGAGGTGCTCGCGCACCTCGACGACCTGGTGGCGCGGACGGCCCGCGAGGAGGGCTCCGAGCCGGACGCGCCGGAGGACGCGGGCATCCAGGTCGCCGGTTCGGGTTGTGTGTACGTCATCTACGACCCCGTCGACGGGCAGTGCACGATGGCCGCCGCGGGCCATCCCGCGCCCGCCGTCGTGATGCCCGACGGGAGTGTCACCTTCGTGGACCTTCCGCAGGGGCCGCCACTCGGCGCCGGCGGCCCGCCCTTCGAGGCGGTGGAGCTGGCCCTCGCGGCGGGCAGCACGCTCGCCCTGCACACCGACGGGCTGCTGGCCCGTGAGGACCACGACTGGAGCGTGGACGCGGACCGCGAGCGGCTGCGGCGCGCCCTGGAGCAGGTCGAGCCCTCGCTCGACCTGCGCTGCCGGGCCGTGGTTGACGCGCTGATGCCGGCCCGCCCGCACGACGACGTGGCCCTGCTGATGGCCCACACCCGGCTGCTGGGCGCGGACCAGGTCGCGGACTGGGATCTGCCCGCGGATCCCGCGGTCGTCGCCGACGCCCGCAAGGAGGCCGCCCGGCAGCTGGCCGAGTGGGACCTGGAGGACTTCGTCTTCACCACCGAGCTCGTGGTCAGCGAGCTGGTCACCAACGCCATCCGGTACGCCGAGGGCCCCATCCGGCTGCGCCTGATCAGGGAACGGGCGCTGATCTGCGAGGTCTCCGACGGCGGTGCCACCGCACCGCATCTGCGCCATCCGCGCACCACGGACGAGGGCGGCCGCGGACTGTTCCTGGTATCCCAGTTCACCCAGCGCTGGGGTACCCGTTTCGTACCCGAGGGAAAGGTCATCTGGGCCGAGCAGTCCCTGGAGGATGCTCCGGCCTGATCCAGGGGACCCGCCCGAACATCACATGAGGTGGGCAAACAGCGAGGAACCCGGCAGTGAGGCGGTGGCCATGAACGATGCGGCGATCGACTACGCGGGGGTGTTCCAGTGCCTGCCGGGGATGGTGGCGCTGCTGACGCCCGAGCTGGTGTACGCGGACGCCAACGAGGAGTTCCTGCGGTCGTCCGGACGCAGCCGCGAGCAGGTGGTCGGCCGCCATCTGTTCGACGTCTTCCCGGACAACCCACACGACTCGGAGGCATCCGGTATGCGCAATCTGTCGGCCTCGCTGGAGCGGGTGCTGAAGACCGGCGAGCGCGACACCATGGCCCTGCAGCGCTACGACGTGGAGAGCTCCGAGCGGCCCGGGGTGTGGGACGAGCGCTACTGGAGCCCGGTCAACGCGCCGGTGCTCGGCCCGGAGGGGAAGGTGGTGCTACTGGTGCACCGCGTCGAGGAGGTCACCGAGCTGATCAGGGCGCGCGGCGGCACGAGCGGCAACCGGGGCCGGGTGCTGGAGGCGGAGCTGTACACCCGCGCGCGCGAACTGCAGGAACTCAACGAGCGGCTGCGGCGGGCCCATGCCCGCGAGCGCGAGGTGGCCCTCGCGCTGCAGGAGGCGATGCTGCCCGCCCACCGGCAGGCCGGCCACCACCACGCGGCCGTGCGCTACCGGCCCGCCGTCGGCGCGCTCAACGTGTGCGGGGACTGGTACGACCTCGTCGACCTGGTGGGCGGCAACCGCATCAGCGTGGCGGTGGGCGACGTGGTCGGGCACGGCCTCTCGGCCGCGTGCGCCATGGGCCAGCTGCGCAGCGCCCTGAGCGCCGCCTCCCGCGTCGCCGACGGCCCGGCCCGGGCGCTCGGCGTGCTGGACCGGTACGCGCACGTGGTCGACGGTGCCGAGTCGGCGACCGCCGTCACGACGTTCATCGACTTCGACGAACGGACCGTCACCTACAGCAGCGCCGGGCACCCGCCGCCCGTCCTCGTCCATGCCGACGGCCGGGTCGAGTTCCTCGACCAGGCCACCGACCCGCCGCTCGACGCCTGCGCCGGTCCGGCCCCCAGACCCCAGGCCCGCTCGGAATACGCGGCGGGTGCCGTGCTGGTCCTGTACACCGACGGCCTGATCGAACGCAGACGCGAGGACATCGACACCGGCCTGGCCCGCCTGGCCGACGCCCTCGGCCGGCACCGCGCGGCGGGTCCGGAGGCCCTCGCGGACGCCGTGCTCCTGGAGCTGCTGCCGCCGGGGGGCGCCACCGACGACACCGCCCTGGTCATCGTGCAGCTGTGACCGGGCGGAACCGAGCAGCACCGGGCAGAGGAGGCGGCGCATGCGCAAGGGCCGGGCGCCCGCCAGCAGTTGAGCGTGATCGCGCCATGATGCGTCATCCGGTTGCTGCCTACCGCCCGGTAACTGGAGGCTGGTGCCGCAGTTGTCCCCCCGCGCGCGACGCGGCATCCCGCAGTGTTCCGGCGAACTGCGCCTGCACATACACTGGCAGCCCCACGACACGCCGGTTGACCTGCTGGAACGCGGCGGCACAGGCGATCCGCCGGAGTGAGGAGCGACCGCTTTGTTCTACTACGTGCTCAAATACGTGTTGTTGGGACCACTGCTGAGACTGGTCTTCCGGCCTCGTATCGAAGGCCTCGAACACGTACCGGCAACGGGTCCGGCCATCGTCGCGGGCAACCATCTGTCGTTCTCGGACCACTTCCTGATGCCGGCGATCCTCAAGCGCCGCATCACCTTCCTCGCGAAGAAGGAGTACTTCACGGGGCCCGGCATCAAGGGCCGCCTCACCGCGGCCTTCTTCCGCAGCGCCGGGCAGATCCCGGTGGACCGCACCGGCAAGGAGGCGGGCCAGGCCGCGATCCGCGAGGGCCTCGGCGTGCTGCGCAAGGACGAGCTGCTCGGCATCTACCCGGAGGGCACCCGCTCGCACGACGGCCGCCTCTACAAGGGCAAGGTCGGCGTCGCCGTGATGGCGCTGAAGGCGCAGGTCCCGGTGATTCCCTGCGCGATGATCGGCACCTTCGAGGCGCAGCCCCCCGGCAAGGTCATCCCGAACATCCACCCCGTCGTCATCCGCTTCGGCAAGCCCCTCGACTTCTCCCGCTACGCCGGCATGGAGAGCGAGAAGGCGATCCTGCGGGCCATCACCGACGAGATCATGTACGCGATTCTGAAGCTGTCCGAGCAGGAGTACATCGACGAGTACGCCGCCGTCGTCAAGGCGCAGCAGGCGGAGCAGGAGCGCGCGAAGGAGCGCCGGTTCCCGCGGATGCCGCTCAGATAGCGCGAGTCACGCAATGGGTGAGGGGCGGCCGGAGTGTTCCGGCCGCCCCTCACTTTCGTTCAACTGCCGGTTACGGCTTGGGCGTTGCGTGCGGGGTGCACGTCACGTCCTTGGTGTCCAGCTTGCCGGTGAGCAGGTAGGTGTCGACCCGCTGGTTGATGCACGGGTTGACGAGACCGGTCACACCGTGCGAGCCCGCGTCCTTCTCGGTGATCAGGCGGGAGCCCTTGAAGCGCTTGTGCAGTTCGACGGCGCCGCCGTAAGGGGTGGCGGCGTCACGCGTGGACTGCACGATCATGACCTGCGGCAGACCCTTGTGCGTCTTGACGTCCACGGGGCTCTGCTGCTTGACCGGCCAGGTGGCGCACGGCAGGTTCAGCCAGGCGTTGGCCCAGGTCATGAACGGGTACTTCTTGTTGAGCTCGGTGTTGTCGCGGTCCCACTTCTTCCAGCTGGTGGGCCACTTGACGTCGGTGCACTCGACGGCCGTGTAGACGGCGTTGCCGTTCTCCGCGGTGATGTTGCCCGCGGTGTCCGACAGGTCCGGGGCGGCGGCGTCGACCAGCGCCTGGGTGTCACCGGCGGCGTACTTGCTGAAGACCGTCGCGACCGGCACCCACGAGGAGTCGTAGTACGGCGCGCTCTGGAAGAAGCTGATCAGCTCGGCCGGGCCGACGACCCCGCCGATGGGGTTCTTCTTGGCGGTGGCGCGCAGTTCGAGCCACTTCGCCTGGACGGCGGCGCGGGTGGTGCCGAGGTGGAAGGCGGCGTCGTTGGCGGCGACCCAGTCCTCCCAGTCCTTCCAGCGGCCCTCGAAGGCGACGTCCTGGTCCAGGTTGGCCTGGTACCAGATCTTCTCCCGCGAGGGGTTGACCACGCTGTCCACGATCATGCGGCGCAGGTGGCCCGGGAACATGGTGCCGTAGACGGCTCCGATGTAGGTGCCGTAGGAGACGCCCAGGTAGTTGAGCTTCTTCTCGCCGAGCGCGGCACGGATCACGTCCAGGTCGCGCACGGTGTTGGGCGTGGTCATCTGCGCGAGCATCGCCTTGCCGCTGCGCTCGGCGCACCCATCGGCGTACTCGCGGGCCAGCTTGCGCTGGGCCAGCTTGTCGGCCTCGGAATCCGGCACCGGGTCGGCCTTGGGCGCCTTCACGAACTCCTGCGGGTCGATGCAGGAGATGGGCGCGGAGTGGCCCACGCCGCGCGGGTCGAAGCCCACGAAGTCGTACGCCTTGGCCGTGTTGGCCCAGATCGGGTTCTTGGTGGTGACCCGGGTCGGGAAGCGCATGCCGGAGGCGCCGGGGCCGCCGGGGTTGTAGACGAGAGCGCCCTGACGCTCCGCCGGCGTCCCGGTGCTGCCGATGCGGTCGACGGCGAGCTTGATCTGCTTGCCGTACGGCTTGGCGTAGTCGAGCGGGACGCTGACCCAGCCGCACTGGATGGGCTTGGCGAACCCCCAGTCGGCGGGGCAGTCCTGCCAGTCGATGCCGACCGCGGCGGCCCGCTGGGCGGCGATGGCCTCTCCGCGGGCCTCGCGGTCCTGTCCGTGCCGCAAGCCGGAGCTAGCGCTGGCACTCGGCGCCGCGACGGCGCCGGCTATGAGTGTGGCCGTGACGAGCGCTCCGGCCGAGCCGAGCGCCGCAACCCGCCTGTTCCGCCTGATATCACTCAAGTGGGACCTCCCCCTTCGTCCTTGCGATTGGTAGGAGGATCCTTTCGGCTGTGAAGTCTCCCAGGACAGGGAGTGTTGACCTTCTTTACCAATCCGATAAACGGAGATGCCTGTCCCGCTCAGCGGTCATCCGAGGCCGGCGAGTGCCTCGTCCAGCACCCGTCGCAACCGCAGGGCGTCGCCGGCCACGGCGCTCACGAGCACGGCGGGCCCGGCGAGCGGCACGACCGTGGCCCCCTCGCCCAGCACCCGGGCCGCCACCGGCGCTGCCCCGAACTCCGGCCGTACGACGATGAGTTGCCCCACGGCCCGATGCCCGCCCAGCACGGCGGGACCGTCCCAGCCGCCCGGCGCTCCGGGCCCGCAGGCCAGTTCCTGGTCGAGCAGGGTCCGCCCCTGGACCCGCACGGCAAGACGACTGGTCAGCCGCCCGGGTTCCTCGCCGACCCGCCCGAGTACCTGTTCCTCGCGCAGCACGAGCCGCGCGTCGGCACCGAGCTCGGCTCGCGTCGTGACGTACAGATCGCTCCCCTTGGCGGAGATCAACTGCTCGGGCAGCCACACCAGTTCCGCCCCGTCGGCGACGTCGAGCCGCACGTCGTAGTGTGCCTCGCCCTTCGCCTGTCCGGGAAGCGCGATAGTGGCGGCGGCCGACCCTACACGCAGCCGCGCCCCGCTCTCCACCCTCGCCTCCACCGCGAACCGGTCCCCGCCGAGGGGCCCGCTCATCGCCCCGACGAGCATGACCCGTGCCTCGGCGCCACTCCCCCGCGTCCGCCGCAGCGCGAGCGGCCCGTCCCCCTCCAGCGTGGGCAGGGCCGTACCACCCCTGCCGTCGTCCCGGGCGACGATCCGAGCGGTCGCCCGTACTCCGCTCACGATCACGCCGCCCAGGCGGCGAGCCGCTGCCGCACCCAGTCGGCCACGTCCCGTACACCCGGCTCGGTCCGCAACGACTGGAGGACGACGGGCAGTTCGGCCCGCTGGGCCTTGGCGTCGGCCGCCATCCGCGCAAGGTCGGAGCCGACGTACGGCGCGAGGTCGGTCTTGTTGACGACGAGCAGGTCGGCCGTGGTCACCCCCGGCCCGCCCTTGCGCGGAATGTCGTCACCGCCCGCGACGTCGATCACGAAGATCTGCGCGTCGACGAGCCCCTTGGAGAAGGTCGCCGTGAGGTTGTCCCCGCCGGACTCGACCAGGATCAGATCCAGCGGCCCGACCTCGTCCTCCAGGTCCTCGACCGCTTCGAGGTTGGCGGAGATGTCGTCCCGGATCGCGGTGTGCGGACAGGCCCCCGTCTCCACGGCGGTGATCCGCTCAGGCGGCAGCACGGCTTCGCGCAGCAGGAATTCGGCGTCCTCGCGGGTGTAGATGTCGTTGGTGACGACAGCGAGGGACAGTTCGTCCCGCAGGGCCCGGCACAGCGCGGCGACGGTGGCGGTCTTGCCCGACCCGACGGGCCCACCGAGCCCGATCCGCAGCGCGCGACGCGAGCCGTCGGGGCGACGGGCGTCGGCGCTCACGGCGGAGGGGCCGTGGTGGCTGTGGGAGTGGTCGAGGTGCATGGATACGGCTCCTATACGTGTTTTTGCGGCGCCCTTTCAGCCGAGTCCGGGCACCCTCGGCACGTCCGGCGTTTGCGGACGCGGCCGTTCAGGCCGATGGAGGTCCGGGGGCGGAGCCCCCGATCACGAGGCGAACAACCGGACGCCCCAGGCGGCATGCAGCTCGGCGGAGATCTCCAGCAACGGCGCCGAAGCCGCGGGCAGTGCATCGACCCCCGCCTCGACGACGGCCCCCGCCGCCTCCACCGCCCGATCCGCGACGCGGTCCATCTCGGGCGCCAGTCGCGCGAGCACCCGCGTGGCGTCGAACGGATCAAGACTCAGCAACCGCACCGTGGCGCTCGCCGGCCCGCTCACACTCTCGTACGCCGCGCAGTAGGCCGCGTCCTCGGCCCCCAGCCCCGCCGCCCGAGCCGCAAGCCCCAACACCACCGGCTGATGGACCCCCTTGGTGAACTCCCTTGCCACGGCGTCCAGTTCGTCCGAGGGCCAGGTGGCCCGGGCGGCCCGCATCAGCTGCCGACCGAGCTTGCGCGCTGCGAGCCGCAGCGCGGGCGACGGCGTGCGGGCATCCGCGGCCGCATCGAGTTCCACGGGATCCGCACCGAGCGCGGCAGCGGCGGCCAGCGAGGCCGCGACCAGACCCGCTGTGTGCAACCGCCCCCGGCAGAAGCTCTCCAGGCTCGCGCCTGCGGTGATCCGTCCGGCCTTGACGGCCGCCTCGGCCCCGCCGGAGTGCGCGTGCCCTCCGGCGGGAAAGCGCCCGTCGGCCAGTACGAGAAGCGCTGCCCGCGACATCACGACCACTCCGCCGGAAGAGTCATCAGAACAGGAAGTAGCGCTGGGTCATGGGCAGTTCGGCAGCCGGCGTCGCCTCGACCAGCTCCCCGTCGATGTGCACGGCGAAGCTGTCGGGATCGACCTGCACCCGTGGCCGCGCGTCGTTCTCGCGCATGTCGGCCTTGGTGACCCCGCGCGTCGACTCGATCGCGACGAACCGCTTGCCGAGCGAGAGCCGCTCAGGCAGTCCGCCCTCGATGGCGAGCGGCGCCACGAAGTTGAAGGAGTTCGCGGCGGGCGCCCGCCCGATCGCCCCGTACATCGGCCGCGGCAGGATCGGCTGCGGCGTCGGGATCGACGCGTTGGCGTCGCCCATCTGCGCGTACGCGATCTGCCCGCCCTTGATGACGAGGTGCGGCTTGACGCCGAAGAACGCCGGCTCCCACAGCACCAGGTCGGCGAGCTTGCCGGTCTCCACCGATCCGATCTCGCGCGCAAGACCCTGCGCGAGGGCCGGATTGATCGTGTACTTGGCGACGTAGCGCCGTACCCGATGGTTGTCGGCACGTCCGTCGCCCGGCAGCGCACCCCGCCGCCGCTTCATCACGTGCGCCGTCTGCCAGGTCCGCATGACGACCTCGCCCACTCGCCCCATGGCCTGGGCGTCGGACGAGATGATGGAGATCGCGCCCAGGTCGTGCAGGATGTCCTCCGCCCCGATGGTGGACGGCCGGATCCGCGACTCGGCGAAAGCCAGGTCCTCCGGCACCGCCGGGTTGAGGTGGTGGCACACCATCAGCATGTCGAGGTGTTCCTCCGCCGTGTTGACGGTGAACGGCCGCGTCGGGTTGGTCGAACTGGGCAGCACGTGCGGCTCGGAGACGACGGTCATGATGTCCGGCGCGTGCCCGCCGCCGGCACCCTCGGTGTGGTACGCGTGGATGCCGCGGCCCGCGATCGCGGCGAGTGTGTCGCCCACGAAGCCGGCCTCGTTCAGCGTGTCCGTGTGGATGGCGACCTGTACGCCGGTCCGGTCGGCGACGGTCAGCGACGCGTCGATGACGGCGGGCGTCGAGCCCCAGTCCTCGTGCAGTTTCAGGCCGAGCGCCCCGCCTCGGATCTGCGACAGCATCGCCTCGTGCGAGACGGTGTTGCCCTTGCCGAGGAAGCCGATGTTGAGCGGGTACTGCTCCATCGCCTCCAGCATCCGCGCGAGATGCCAGGGACCCGGCGTCACCGTCGTCGCCTTCGACCCCTCGGCCGGTCCCGTGCCACCGCCCACCAGCGTGGTGACACCGGCGGACAGCGCCTCGTCGGCGATCTGCGGGCAGATGAAGTGGACGTGCGCGTCGACGGCACCGGCGGTCACGATCCGCCCGTTGCCCGCGATGACCTCGGTCTCGGGCCCGATGACCAGGTCCGGGTGGACGCCGTCCATGGTGTCGGGGTTGCCGGCCTTGCCGATGCCGGTGATCCGGCCGTCGCGGATGCCGATGTCGGCCTTGACGATCCCCCAGTGGTCGACGATCACGGCACCCGTGATCACCGTGTCGGGGGTGCCGTCGGCGCGTGTGGCACGGGACTGGCCCATGGATTCGCGGATGACCTTGCCGCCGCCGAACACGGCCTCGTCACCGGCGAGTCCGGGACCGCCGGAGCGGTCCTCCTCGATCTCGATCAGCAGATCGGTGTCGGCGAGCCGGATGCGGTCACCGGTGGTCGGGCCGAACAGGTCGGCGTATGCGGCGCGCGAGATCTCAGGCATCGAGGGCACCTCCGGTCTCGCCGCGCAGTCCGGGCACCACGCGGGCACCGGCGAGCGGAACGAGTTCGACGTCCACGGGGATGCCGGGCTCGAAGCGCACGGCCGTACCGGCGGCGATGTTGAGCCGCCTGCCGCGCGCGGCGGCCCGGTCGAAGTCCAGACCGGGGTTGGCCTCGGCGAAGTGGTAGTGGGAGCCGACCTGGACGGGCCGGTCGGCGGCGTTGAGGACGGTCAGCCGGATGACCTCGCGGCCCTCGTTGTACACGACGGGCTCGTCCGCGAACAGGATCTCGCCGGGAATCATCGGGGCACCTCAGACGATCGGGTCGTGGACGGTGACGAGCTTGGTGCCGTCGGGGAAGGTCGCCTCGACCTGAACGTCGTGGATCATCTCCGGGATGCCGTCCATGACGTCGTCGCGAGTGAGCAGTTTGCGCCCCGAGGACATGAGCTCGGCGACCGTACGGCCGTCACGGGCGCCTTCGAGGATGTGTGACGTGATCAGCGCGACCGCCTCGGGGTGGTTGAGCCTGAGTCCACGGCCCCGGCGCTTCTCGGCCACGTCGGCCGCCACGTGAATGAGCAGCCTCTCCTGCTCGTGCGGTGTCAGTTGCACGTCCCACCTCACAGTCCTCGCTCCGGACCGTGCGGGGTCCGGTTGCCTCAGCCCCGGGGCAAAGTCCCTGGTGGCGTCGATCGAGAGGCTAGTTGGACCGGGTTTCAGCCACGTTAACCGAGCTGTGATCCTGCACGCTCATCAACGCCCGCAGACCGTCCCGCAGGACGTCGGCCGGCATCGGCCCGAAGAGGGCCTGCTGGGCGAGGAAGCCCATCGCCGACGCCATCATCGTGCGGGCCACGTGGTCCGGGGCCACGTCCGGCCGCATCGTCCCGGCGTCCTGGTACGCCTGCACGATGCGCGCCCAGGCCTCCTGCACGCCGCCGTAGCCCTCCCGCAGAAGGGCCGCCAGCTCATCGTTGCGGAGTGTCTCCGTCCACACCTGGACGACCAGGCGCGGGAAGGCGGGCCGCCCGTCCACGGTCACGGACTCCTTGGTGGAGAGGACACGGCTGAGGACCGACGCGACCAGGAGGTCCGGGGGCGGCGGCGGGCTGCTGCGGGCCGCCTCCTCGAAACCCTCGTTGACCTGGCCGAGCACCTCGCCGACGATCGCCGCGATGAGTTCCTCCTTGCCGCTGAAGTAGCGGTACACGGCTCCGGCGGACAGATCGGCCTCCTTCAGCACGTCCTGCATGGACGTGGCGTGGAATCCGTTGCGGGCGAAGCAGCGGGCGGCGCCGTCGAGGATCTGCCGGCGGCGGGCGTCGAGGTGTTCCTGGGATACGCGGGCCATGGTCCCCAAAGTAAAACGAACATTCCTTCTTGACAAGGTGCGCAGGTGGCGAGACGGTGGGTACGGAAAAACGAACGATCCTTCTTTTTAGTCCCCTGCCGTTTAGACCCCTTCTTTTTGCTCCCGCCCTCGATCCCGGAAAGGGAACCCATGCCCACCGACTCCGCCACGCCCACGAAGGCACACCGCCGGCGTCTGATCGCGGTCGTCGTCCTCGTCCCGGTCCTCGCCGCGCTGGCGCTGTGGGCCTTCGCCTGGCCCTCCGCCCGCACCGCACCCCGCGACCTGCCGCTCGGCGTGGCCGGTCCCCCGGCCGCGACGGCCCAGCTGGCGAGGCAACTGGATCGCAAGGACGGCGCGTTCGAGATCCACCACTACGCCGACGAGACCGCGGCCCGGCACGCCGTCGAGGACCGGACCGTATACGGTGCGGTGGCCGTGACGCCCAAGGGACCCGAACTGCTGACCGCGTCGGCCGCGAGCCCTGTGGTCGCACAGTTGCTGCAGCAGGCGGTGGCGCAGCAGGCCTCAGCCGCCGGCACGCAGATCCGTACGGTCGACGTCGTGGCCGCCCCGGCGAACGACCCCCGCGGCGCGGCACTGAACTCCAGCGTGCTGCCGCTCGCCCTGGCCGGGATCGCTGCGGGCGCGGTCGTGACCATGCTCGGGCTGCGCGGCGTCCACGCCGTCGCCGCGCTGGTCGTTTCCGCCGGTCTGGTCGGCGCCGCCGCGGCCTGCATCGCGCACAGCTGGCTGGGAGTGCTCACCGGCGACTGGTGGGCGGAGGCCGCCGTGCTGGGCCTGTCGACGCTGGCCGTGAGCGGGGCCGTCGCCGGGCTCGCCGCCCTCCTCGGCCAGGCCGGCCTCGGGATCGCCTCGGGCGTCGTGATGCTGTTCGGCAACCCCTTCTCCGGCGCGGCCTCCGCCCCCCAGATGCTGCCGGAGCCGGTCGGCGCGATCGGCCAGTGGCTACCGCCGGGCGCGAGCACGGCCCTGCTCCGCTCGGTGTCGTTCTTCGACGGCGCGGCGGCGACCGGCCCCGCCCTGACACTCACCTGGTGGGCCGCGCTGGGCCTGGGCGCCGTACTGCTCGGCCATGCGCTCATGTCGCGCGCCAGGACCAGCGAGCCGGCCGCCGAGCGGGAACTCGCCGCCGCCGGCTGACCGTCCGGTCACATCCGACCGACCGTGTGTCCCCGCTGTAGCGGACGGGGGTGCACGGTCTTTTCGTCTCTCACGAGGGATCCATCCCTTACGAGGGGCCCGGCCCCCGATGGTGCGCCGCGATGCCGAAGCGCTGCTGTTCGCGGGGAGCGGACGCCGCCTCGCGGACGGTGGAGACCGAGCTGATCACCTGGTCGCCGGCGGGCTCCTGGATCTCCTGGAGCTCCTCGAGTCGTGCGAGGTCAGCGGCGGAGACAAGGGCGACGAGGGGCTTGCCGTGCCGCGTCACGACGACGCGCTCACCGCCGTACACCACCCGGTTGATCAGGTCGGCGAGCTCAGCCCTGGCTTGCGTCACCGGAATCTCGTAGGCCATGCCCCCATCATAACGTCACGTACGTCCTGTACATTTTTTACAGACGCCGAAGAAGGGGCACCCATGACCCGACCGACAGCCCGCTACGTCCTGCCCGAGATCACCGAGCGCACGAGCTACGGGCACAAGTCGCTGGATCCGTACTCGAAGCTGCTGGAGGAGCGGATCGTCTTCCTCGGGACGCAGGTCGACGACACCTCGGCGAACGACGTGATGGCACAGCTCATGTATCTGGAGCACAAGGACCCCGACCGGGACATCGCGCTGTACATCAACTCGCCGGGCGGCTCGTTCAGCGCCATGACGGCGCTCTACGACACGATCCAGTACGTCACCTGCGACGTGGCGACGACCTGCCTGGGGCAGGCGGGTTCCTCCGCCGCGGTGCTGCTGGCCGCCGGCGCGCCGGGCAAGCGGTTCGTGCTGCCGGGCGCCCGCGTGGTGATCCATCAGCCGTCGCTGGCTCAGCCGGTCCAGGGGCAGGCCAGTGATCTGGCCATCCAGGCCCAGGAGTTGACGCGGATGCGCACCCGCCTTGAGGAGATGCTTGTACGGCACACCGGGCGCAGTGCGCAGCAGGTGAACGCGGACATCGAGCGGGACAAGATCCTGGATGCCCAAGGAGCGGTTGAGTACGGGCTGGTGGACGAGATCATCCCCAGCCGCCGGGTCACCCTCGCCCCGCCCACCGGTCGGTGAGCGGCCGGTGCTCCCGCCCGAACTTCCGCCGCTGCCCGCTCTCACGCGCGCCGAGGGAGAGTTGATCGACCGTTACCTCGACGTGGTCGACCTGCTCGGCCGCATCAACCCGGCGCACGACGGGGACACGTATCGCGGACTGCGTGCCGCGCAGGCTCTGGTGAGCCAGGCGACGGCGCTGCGCGACGCGCTGGCGCTGATGCACCGTCGGGGCGAGAACGAGCTGCACGCCCCGACCCTGGGACGCGCCCTCAGGGTGCTGGACGGCGAGCGGCGCACGGCCAGGGTCACCCTGCCGCCGCACTGCCCCAGTTGACGCGGATCCAACCGGTCCGGACACCTCGCCGCGGCGGCGAGGTGTCCGGACCGGCTTTCAAACGGACCAAACGGCGTACCGCCTTTTGGAGGACGCTAGGCCCCTTTTTCGGGACCCTCGGAGTTGCACAACGCGCGTGGCCCGAGGGCGGAATGAGGTGTTCCGCCGCTGGTCCGGGGCTCGCCGGGGGCCTCAACGTCCGTTCGAACACAGGGGTGTCCACCCGAACGGGTGAGTGGTGAGTAACAACACAAAGTCACGGTTCCATTGGGTTTTTCTGACTTCTGTAGGTGAGGATCCCTGTCTGACGACAAGCCCCCGCCACAGCGGCGGGGCGATCCGGGCGGACGCCGAGTCCTGCCGCCGCACGGGTGACCGGTCGACAGGAGTGGATCGGCAGGAGTGGAGGACCCAGGCAAGACGGGTCGCCGGAACGGCCGTCTCCGCACGGAGACGCCGGGTCGAGCAGCCCTTGGGGTGAAGCCGCAGCCGCGGCCGGGCAACTTCGCCAGCCCGAATCCGACAGGTCATCCTTCACAGGCGGCTGACGAAGGGTTGCGCATGTCTGCGCTCAATCGTGTCCCGTCGCTGATGGCCCGGGCCGGCACGGCCTCGGCGCTCACCATCGCCGCCGTGGGCGGCTCCATCGTGGTCCCGGGTGTCGCCTCCGACGCCGCGGCCGCCACGCCCGCGACGAAGGCGCTTCAGATCGCGGCCTCCAAGAAGGGGTCCCCGTACAAGTGGGGCGCCTCGGGGCCGCGCAGGTTCGACTGCTCAGGGCTCACGCTGTACTCGTTCAAGAAGGCGGGCAAGAAGCTCCCCCGGACGGCTGCCCAGCAGTACAACAAGTCCCACCACATCTCCGCGAAGGGCCGCAAGGCCGGAGACCTCGTGTTCTTCCACTCGGGCTCCAGCGTCTACCACGTGGGCATCTACGCAGGGAAGGGGAAGATCTGGCACGCCCCGAAGACCGGGGACGTCGTGAAGCTGCAGAAGATCTGGACCAACAGCGTCTGGTACGGCCGGATCAGCTGACTCTCCCGCGGGGGCGACGCCGACCTGACAGGCCGTCGCCCCCGCGGGGCCTTCCCACGGGCCCGGCGCACAGCCCGGGGGCCCGGAACCGCGTCGCTCTGCCACCGGAGCCCTCACCGCGCCGTGACCGCTCTCTGGACCGAGCCGAGCGCCACCGGCCCGTCCCCACGTTCCCGCTGACGCCTTCGCCCCTCGCGGCCGCGCCGTACGCCTCGGCGCTACGGCTCCTGCTGTCCCGCTGCCGGCACCGGCTCGGCCGGGACGGTCCACGGAAGCTCGATGGACACCGTCTTGCCGCCCTCCCGGGTGGGACGCACCCGGACCCTGCCGCCGCACTCGGCCGCCAGCCAGCGGACGATCACCATGCCCCGGCCGTTGTCCTGCTGGACGGCGGCGGGCAGCCGTTTCGGGAGGCGGGGATGACTGTCGGTGACGCCGATGCGCAGCTGTTCGTCATGGTGGAGCTCGACGTCCACCGTGAAGGTGGGTGACAGCCCGAAGGTGTGCTGTACGGCGTTGGTGGCGAGTTCGGAGACGATGAGCCGGATGGTCTCGGAGGTTTCCGAGCCCGCCGGCAGTCCCCATTCCGCCAGGGTGTCGACCACGTAGCCGCGGGCCGCGGCGACCGAGGCGGGATCGCTCGGCAGAGTGACGGATGCTTCCAGATGGTCTGCCATGGCGCGGTCGTCCCTTTCCCACGGGACCGGAGTCCGACACGGAGCGGATGGTTCGAGTACGGTCCCGGACTGGTGCTTCGTCGCCAGAGTGCCATTACCGCAACGCTCACGGGTGGCGATCCACCAAGATGTGCATATATCTGTCGCTCAAAGCGGTGAACTCTGCGACGGGAGACCGTATTTGGGTGGCCCGGAAGGAGTAAGGAGTAACGCATGCAGCACGGTCCCGCGGTGCGCCGTCGGAAGCTGGGTGCCGAACTGCGTGCGTTACGCACGAGTGCGGGGCTCACAAGTGGTGATGCGGCCCGGCTCGTGGGCTGGCACCAGTCGAAGGTGAGCCGGATCGAGACGGGTGCCAGCGGGGTGAAACCGGCCGATGTGCGGTTACTTCTGGACGCCTACACCGTGTCGGACGCCCAACTCCGTGAGTTGCTCATGGTGTTGGCGGGCTCCGACGAGGGAGGCGGCCGGCACCACTGGTGGCACGCCTATCGCGGGGTACTGCCGCCGACCTACCGCGATTTCATCAGCCTGGAGTCCCAGGCGAGCACGATGAGCACGCTGGAGACGTCCGTCGTACCCGGCCTGTTGCAGACGCCCGAGTACGCCCGTGAGGTGACCCGGGCGGCGGTGGGCGGGCTGGACGACGAGCGGCTGGACGCCCTGGTCGAGGTGCGCCTGGCCAGGCAGGACGTGTTGCGTGCGGACCGGCCGCTGGAGCTGAGCGCGGTGCTGGACGAGGCTGTGCTGCGACGCGAGATCGGCGGCCCCGACGTCATGGCGAGACAGCTGAGACAGCTCATCGAGGCGGCCTGCCTGCCCCAAGTCCGGCTTCAGGTACTGCCGTTCGCCGCCGGTGCCCATGTCGGCGTCACCGGGCCTTTCGTAATCTTCTCATTTTCGAGCACTTCTGATCTGGACGTGGTTGTTCTCGACCACTTGACGAGTAGCCTCTACCTCGAGCGGAAAGAAGACCTCCGGGCCTACACCGAGGCCTTCACCGCCCTTCAGTCCCACGCCCTTTCGCCAGAGGACTCGTTGGATCACATCGCCGCAATAAGTGACGGCGCGTAAGGAGGCACCAATGTCTGCACTGCCTCGGAACGTACCTTCCAGTACCGATCTGCACGGCGTGCGGTGGCTGCGCAGCAGTTACAGCACGGGTGCGAACAACTGTGTGGAGACGGCACGGCCGCACTCCGGTCCCTGGGCCGGGCTGCTCGCCGTGCGCGACTCCAAGGACCCGGCCGGGCCCGCCCTGCTCGTCTCCCCCGGGAGCTGGACGGAGTTCACGGCCGCGTTCAAGGGCTGATCAGTTCCGATCCGATCAGGCCTGATCAGTTCCCCGTCGTGCGGCGCACGGCCGTGTCACGCCGACTCATGGTCGCGTCTCGCCGATCACACCTACAGCGCGTTCGATCTGTGCCTCGGAGAGGTCCGCGCGAGCGGTCAACCTGAGCCGTGAGATGCCGTCGGGCACGGAGGGAGGACGGAAGCAGCCCACGGCAAGGCCTGCCGTACGGCAGTCGGCCGCCCATTGCAGGGCCTCCTCCGGGGACGGCGCGCGCACGGAGACGACCGCGGCGTCCGGGCGTACCGCCTCGTGACCCGCGGCCGTCAGGCGTGCGTGCAGTTCGGCCGCCACCGTGCGCGCCCGCGCCGCCCTCTCCGGCTCGCGACGCAGCAGTCTCAGGGCCGCCAGGGCCGCTCCGACGGCCGCCGGAGCGAGGCCTGTGTCGAAGATGAACGTCCGGGCCGCGTTGACGAGGTGGCCGATGACCCGGGCGGGGCCGAGCACGACACCGCCCTGGCTGCCGAACGACTTGGACAGCGTGGCCGTCACGACGACGTCGTCGGCGCCCGCGAGGCCGGCCGCGTGCGGGGCACCCCGGCCGCCGTCGCCGAGCACCCCGAGCCCGTGCGCGTCGTCGACCAGCAGCCCCGCGCCGCGCTCCCGGCACGCCTCGGCGAAGGCGGCCAGCGGTGCGGCGTCCCCGTCCACCGAGAAGACCGTGTCCGAGACAACGACCGCGGTGTCCTCGTGCGTCCTGAGCGCCTTGCGCACGGCGTCCGGGTCGCAGTGCGGCACGACCTGAGTGGTGCCCCTGGCCAGCCGGCAGCCGTCGATCAGTGAGGCGTGGTTGCCCGCGTCGGAGACGATCAGCGAGCCGTGCGGGGCCAGTGCGGTGACAGCGGCGAGGTTGGCCGCGTAACCCGACGAGAAGACGAGGGCCGCCTCGAAGCCGCAGAAATCGGCCAGGTCGCGCTCCAGCTCGGTGTGGAGTTCCGTCGTACCCGTCACGAGCCGGGACCCGGTCGAGCCGCCGCCCCAGGTCCGGGCGGCCGCCGCGGCGCCTTCGGCGACGGCGGGATGGTGGGCCAGCCCCAGGTAGTCGTTGCTCGCCAGATCCAGGAGCGGGGAGTCGGCCGGGCGCGGCCGCAGGGTCCGTACGAGTCCGGCGCGACGGCGCAGCTCCGCCTGTTCGTCGATCCAGCCGAACGCCATGGCTCCTCCGGGACTTTTGTAGGCAGTGGACAGACACTAGCCGGACGGGTCGCACCCCATGGTGTGGCAATACACACACGTCGAAGTGCCTCTGTTGTTCAATCTCTCCTTGGCCGGGAGCACTTCCGTAAGACAGGATCGGCTCTCATGGACCTGCTGAACACGCTGGTGGACAAGGGGCTTCGGCGCGAGCTGCCGACCCGCGAGGAGGCTCTTGCCGTCCTCGCCACTTCCGACGACGACGTGCTCGATGTGGTGGCCGCGGCCGGAAAGGTACGCCGCCACTGGTTCGGCCGACGGGTGAAACTCAACTACCTCGTCAACCTGAAGTCGGGGCTGTGTCCCGAGGACTGCTCGTACTGCTCCCAGCGGCTCGGCGCCGACACCGGCATCCTGAAGTACACCTGGCTCAAACCCGACCAGGCCTCCGAGGCGGCCGCGGCCGGCCTGGCCGGCGGCGCCAAGCGGGTCTGTCTGGTGGCGTCCGGGCGCGGGCCGACCGACCGTGACGTGGACCGGGTGGCGGGCACCATCAAGGCGATCAAGGACCAGAACGAGGGCGTCGAGGTGTGCGCCTGCCTCGGTCTGCTCTCCGACGGCCAGGCCGAGCGGCTGCGCGAGGCGGGCGCGGACGCCTACAACCACAACCTGAACACGTCCGAGTCGACGTACGGGGACATCACGACGACGCACACGTACGCCGATCGGGTGGACACGGTGCAGAAGGCGCACGCGGCCGGTCTGTCGGCCTGCTCCGGTCTGATCGCCGGTATGGGCGAGAGCGACGAGGACCTGGTGGACGTGGTCTTCTCGCTGCGCGAGCTGGACCCCGACTCGGTTCCGGTCAACTTCCTGATCCCGGTCGAGGGCACCCCGCTGGCCAAGGAGTGGAACCTCAGCCCGCAGCGCTGCCTGAGGATCCTGGCGATGGTGCGGTTCGTCTGCCCGGACATCGAGGTGCGCATCGCCGGCGGCCGCGAGGTGCATCTGCGCACCATGCAGCCCCTTGCACTGAACCTGGCCAACTCGATCTTCCTCGGCGACTACCTGACCACCGAGGGCCAGACCGGCAAGGCCGACCTGGACATGATCGCGGACGCCGGGTTCGAGGTGGAGGGCACCGACCAGGTGACCCTGCCCGAGCACCGGGCGAGCGCGCGGGGCGGCTGCGGCTCGCACGAGAGCGCGGGCTGCGGTTCCCACGAGGGTGCAGGGTGCGCTTCCCACGCGGACGAGGACGGTGGCGTCTGCGGTACGGCGGCCTCGGCCGAGCCCCGTACCGACCTGGTCGCCGTCCGCCGCCGCGGGGCCGGAACGGACCTCGCGCCCAATGCCTGACCTGCCCGTCTCCGAGCTGCTCGAACTGGACCGGCGGCACGTCTGGCATCCGTACGGCCCCATGCCCGGCCGTGTCGAACCGCTCGTCGTCGAGGCGGCGAGCGGGGTCCGGCTGACGATGGCGGACGGCTCGGGCGAGCTGGTGGACGGGATGTCGTCCTGGTGGTCGGCGATCCACGGCTACAACCACCCGGTCCTGAACGAGGCCGCGCGCGAGCAGCTCGGCCGGATGAGCCATGTGATGTTCGGCGGACTCACGCACGAGCCCGCCGTACGCCTGGCGAAGCTCCTTGTCGACATGTCGCCCGACGGCCTGGAGCATGTCTTCCTCGCCGACTCCGGTTCGGTGTCGGTCGAGGTCGCCGTCAAGATGTGCCTGCAGTACTGGCGTTCGCTGGGCCGGGGTGCGAAGCAACGCCTCCTGACCTGGCGGGGCGGCTACCACGGCGACACCTGGCAGCCCATGTCGGTGTGCGACCCCGAGGGCGGGATGCACGACCTGTGGACCGGCGTACTGCCGCGCCAGGTGTTCGTGGACCCGCCCCCGGTCGAGTACGAGGAGTCGTACGCGCAGCAGTTGCGCGCTGCGATCGAGCGGCACGCCGACGAGCTGGCCGCCGTGATCGTCGAGCCGGTGGTGCAGGGCGCGGGCGGGATGCGGTTCCACTCCCCCGCCTATCTGCGCGTGCTGCGCAAGGCGTGCGACGCGCACGACGTGCTGCTGGTGTTCGACGAGATCGCGACCGGGTTCGGCCGTACGGGCGCCCTGTTCGCGGCGGAGCACGCGGCCGTGACGCCCGATGTCATGTGCGTGGGCAAGGCGCTGACCGGCGGTTACCTGACGATGGCGGCGACGCTGTGCACGTCCCGCGTGGCCGACGGCATCTCGCGTGGCGAGGTCCCGGTCCTCGCCCACGGCCCGACCTTCATGGGCAACCCCCTTGCCGCGTCGGTCGCCTGCGCCTCGATCGAGCTGCTGCTCGGCCAGGACTGGCTCGGGGAGGTCAAGCGGATCGAGGCGGGGCTGCGGGAGGGACTGGCGCCTGCGCTCGAGATCCCCGGTGTTCGGGACGTCCGCGTCCTCGGCGCCATCGGGGTGGTGCAGCTGGACCACACGGTCGACATGAAGGCCGCCACGGAGGCGGCCGTGCGCGAGGGCGTGTGGCTGCGGCCGTTCCGCGACCTGATCTACACGATGCCGCCGTACGTCACCGGGGACGCGGACGTGGCACGGATCGCGCGCGCGGTGTGCGCGGCGGCACGGGAGGGATGAACATGTCGATCCTGGTGATCACCGGCACGGGCACGGAGGTCGGCAAGACGGTCACGACCGCCGCGGTCGCCGCCTCCGCGCTCGCCGCCGGACGGTCGGTGGCCGTGCTGAAGGCCGCCCAGACGGGCGTACGACCGGACGAGCCCGGGGACGCCGCAGAGGTCGCGCGGCTCGCGGGTGCCGTCACGGCGACCGAGATCGCCCGCTATCCCGAGCCGTTGGCGCCGGGGACGGCCGCACGCAGGGCCGGGATGACTCCGGTGCGTCCGCAGGACGTCGCCGAGGCCGCCGCCAAGCTGGCCACCGAGCACGATCTGGTGCTGGTGGAGGGGGCGGGCGGGCTGCTTGTCCGGTTCGACCCGGCGGGCGGGACCCTGGCGGACGCGGCGGAGCTGCTGCGGGCGCCGGTGCTGGTCGTGGCGTCGGCGGGACTGGGCACGCTGAACACGACGGAGCTGACCGCACGCGAACTGCGCTTGCGACGGCTCGACCTGGCCGGAATCGTGATCGGCAGCTGGCCCGACTCCCCCGACCTGGCCTCGCGTTGCAACCTCGCGGACCTGCCGGAGGTGTCCGACGCCCCGCTGCTCGGCGCGCTGCCCGCCGGAGCGGGAGGGCTGACACCCGCCGGCTTCCGTGCGGCGGCGCCGGGTTGGCTGGCGCCGCGGCTGGACGGGGTGTGGGACGCGGAGGCTTTCCGCCTGCGTGAGGCGCCTTAGGTGTACTGACCCGTGAGGTCGGGGACGCGGCCGGCGGGTGATTGCCTGCGAGCGTGGTGTGTCCGCGGTGGTGATCGCAGGTGTGCAGCCGCTTGGGGATGCTTCGCGTCGTTCGGCTTCTGAGCGGTGGGGCTCGCCGGGCCGGTCGCGTTCGGGGCAGGGCGTGGCCGGTTCAGCCGACGCCGAGGGAACCCGGCGTCCGCCGTCTGATCGCCGGCCCTTCGTCCGTGATGTCGTCGGCCAGTGCCCGGACCAGTGCGTGATCGGGGGACAGCCGGCAGGCGGGGTCGGTGCGGGCGGCGTCCCCCGTGAGCGCGTAGGCCTGGCAGCGGCAGCCGCCGAAGTCCTCGTCGCGGCGGGAACAGCCGCGGCAGGGTTCGGCCATCCAGTCCGTGCCGCGGTAGCGGCTGAACGCCGGGGAGTGGTCCCAGATCCAGGCCAGGGGATGGTCGCGGATGTTCGGCGGGTCGAGGCCCGGCAGCGAGGCCGCGGCAGGGCAGGGCAGGACGGTACCGTCCGGGGTGACGGTGAGCGAGACCGCACCCCACCCGCCCATGCACGGCTTGGCCACACCGTCGAAGTAGTCGGGGACGACCCAGACCAGGTCGGGGCCGCCCGGCGTGAGGCGCTCCCGCCACCGGTCGACGGCGTCCCGTGCCCGGGCCAGCTGGTCGCGGCTGGGCAGGAGCGCGGTGCGGTTGAGCAGACCCCAGCCGTAGAACTGCGTGTTGGCGAGTTCGATGCGGTCCACGCCCCAGGACAGGCCCAGCTCGATGAGGGCGTCGACCGAGTCGAGGTTCTCGCGGTGCAGGACGACGTTGAGGCCCAGGGGAAGCCCGGCGGCCCGTACGAGCGTGGCGGCTTCCTGTTTCTCGGCGAACGACCGGCGTCCCGCGATGCGGTCGGAGGCGTGCGGGTCGGCGTGCTGGACGGACAGCTGGACGCTGCGCAGCCCGGCGGAGACGAGCGCGGACAGCCGGGCCCGGTCCAGGCCCACGCCGCTGGTGACCAGCTGTGTGTAGATCCCGGCGGTCTCGGCCGAGGTGACGATCTGCTCCAGATCCCGGCGCAACAGCGGCTCGCCGCCCGAGAGATGGGTGTGGACCACGCCGAACCCGCCCGCCTGCCGCATCAGGTCCGTCCACTGCTCGGTGCTCAACTCGCTTGAACGGCGCGTGAGTTCCAGCGGGTTGGAGCAGTAGGCGCAGTGGAGCGGGCAGGCGTGGGTGAGTTCGGCCAGCAGGGCCCAGGGGCGGGCGGGCGCGGTGGTCATCGCAGCCAGCCCTCCTCGCGCAGTCGTCCCAGGAAGGGAGGGACGTCCCTCGGCACGGAGGAGCCGGGGAAGCGTTCGCCCAGTTCGTCGACGATGTCGCGCACGCTGCGGGTGCCGTCGCACAGGGCGACGACCGCACCGGCGCCGCCCTTCAGGACGACGACACGCTCGGGAAGGAGCAGCAGGTCGGTGTCGCGGGCATGGTCGTGCCGCAGGACGATGCCGGGCGCGGGCACGGGTCGCCAGTCGGTCATCGCCGCCCTCACCCGTGCTCCCTGCGGCCTGCCTGGTCCACGGCGTCGAGCAGCGACCACAGCACGTCGCACTTGTGGCGCAGTGCGGCCACGGCACGCTCCTGGTCGTCCCGGGTACGGGCCCAGCCGAGTACGAGGCCGAGTGCCTCGCCGCTGTCGCGCCGGCCCTGGGAGACGCGGTTGCGGAAGTAGGTGAGGCCATGGGGTTCGATCCACGGGTAGTGGCGTTCGAAGGCCTCGATGCGGGTGCGCATCAGGTCCGGGGCCGACAGTTCGGTCAGCGACGCGGCGACGGCTTCGAGGGCCGGGCGCAGCCGGCAGAAGTTGACGTATCCGTCGACCGCGAGCCGTACGCCCGGCAGCACGATGTCGGCGCGCAGCAGCGTCTCCCGGTCCAGGCCGGCCGCCTCGCCCAGCCGCAGCCACCGCTCGATGCCGCCCTCGCCCTCCTGCTGCCCGTCGTGGTCCTGGATGCGGCGCAGCCACATCCGGCGCAGCGCGGGGGTGTCCAGCTTGGCGATGATCAGGGCGTCCTTGACGGGGATGTGGCGCTGGTAGTGGAAGCGGTTGGCGATCCAGCGGCGGAGTTCGTCCCGGCTCAGATCGCCGCTGTGCATACGGAGGTTGAAGGGGTGGGAGTCGTGGTAGCGCTCCTCGCCCACCGCGCGCAGTCGTGCCTCGAACTCCGCGGGGCTCCAGGGCTCCGCGAGCGGGGCGGGTGCCGTACCTGCGGGGCCGGTACCGGTGCCGTATTCGCGATGCACGGCTGCCGTTTTCAAAGCTCGATCTCCATCCCGTCGGACGCCACCTCGATGCCCAGCCGTGCGAGCCGCTTGTGCTCGGGCGCCGCCGGGTCGACGAGGGGGTTGGTGTTGTTGAGGTGCGTGTAGAGGCACCGGGCGGAGAGACGGGCAAGGCGCTCGGCCGTTCCGTCCGGTCCTTCGATGGGCAGGTGGCCCATGCCGGTGGCGGTGCGGTCGGAGATGCCCGTGCGGCGGGGCTCGTCGTCGTCCCAGAAGGTGCCGTCCACGATGACGCAGTCGGCCTCGGCGGCGGCCTGCTGGAAGTGGTCCGGCCAGGCGGCCAGAGCGGGAGCGTAGAGGGCGGTCGTGCCGGAGGCGGGGTCGTACAGGCGCAGCGCCACCACCCACGCGTCGTCGTCCGGGGCGTCGGCGGCGTACCGCGGGCGCTTGCCCGACACCGGGATGCCGCTGATCTGCAGGCCCGGCGTACCGCGGTGCAGTAGCGCCGCGCCGCGCCGCGGCAGTGGTCGCCAGGTCACGGAGGTGTACGGCGCCAGCACGTCGTCTAGGTGCAGTCGCTCAAGGAGCGCCTGCCGGACGGGGGCGGTCGCGATCACCTGGAGGCTGTCGGCCTCGCGGAGCCGTGCGATGCCGAGGGTGTGATCGAGTTCGGCGTCGGTGAGGACCAGTCCGGCGACCGGTGTCTGCCGGGGGCCGGGTCCCGGGTCGAGTTCGGGCCGGCCTTCGATCTGGTCGGCGATGTCGGGTGTCGCGTTGACGATGTACCAGCGGCCGTCGTCGGTCCGTACGGCGAGGGAGGCGTGGCGGCGGCGCCGGCGCGGATGTGCGCGCGCCCCGGAACATCCGGGGCACGCGCAGTTCCACTGCGGGATGCCGCCGCCTGCGGCGGTGCCGAGTACCAGCAGCAGCATGGCGCCGGCTAGCGGGAGCTGAGGGAGTAGGCGGTGACTTCGAGCGCGGTGTCGACGATCTCGTAGTCGGGCGTCTGCCAGGTGGCCCGGTCGGTCTCCTTCGAGGGGATCTGCTCGACCGGCTTGAGCTGCTGTGTGGCTTCGTTCATGCGTGGCACGTCCTTTCAGTGGGGGGATCTGCGGGCGGGGGTCATCTGATGGACACGCGGAGGATCTTGTCCTTGCCGTATCCGGCGTCGCTGGTGCCGAGCCACAGCTCGTCCGAGCCGGGCACCTTGGCGATGCCGCGCAGGCGGCCGAACTGGCCGGCGTAGAAGTCGACCGGCTTGCCGACGCGCTCGCTGTTCCCGTCGATCGGGATGCGCCACAACCGCTTGCCGCGCAGGCAGGACACGTAGAGGACGTTGTGCACGACGGCGATCTGCGCGGGCACGCCTCCCGACCCGGGGGCGAAGACGACGCTCGGGTCGGTCAGGCCTTTGCGGCCGCAGGCGCCCTCACAGGTGGGCCAGCCGTAGTTGGCGCCCGGTTTGATGAGGTTGACCTCGTCCCAGGTCTGGTCGCCGATCTCCGCCTCCCACAGGTGGCCGTTGCTGTCGAAGGCCAGGCCCTCCGGATTGCGGTGACCGTAGCTGTAGACGCGGGTGCCGAACGGGTTGCCGGGGGCCGCGGCGCCGGTCCTCGTGATCCGGAGGATCTTTCCGTTGAGCGACTTCTTGTCCTGCGCGAGGTTCGGCTGGTAGGCCTCACCGGTCGAGACGTAGAGGTATCCGTCGGGGCCGAAGAGGATCTGGCCGCCGTTGTGGTTCCCGATGTGCTTGATACCCGTGATCAGCGTCTTGTAATGGCTGAGCGACTTGCCGTTGTAGTCCATTCTGACGATGCGGGTCTCGGTCTTCGTGGTGTGCACGAAGAACACCTGCTTGTCCGACTTGCCGTTCCACGTCGGTGACGGAGCGACACCCAGCAGGCCGCCGGGCCCGTCGTCATAGGGCTCGGGGACGGTGTACGGCACCTCGCCGACTCGCTTCTTGGTGCCGTTGCGGTCGAGGCGGAAGACCTGGGAGTCGAGTCGCTGGGTCACCAGTGCCGAGCGTCCGTCCGGCATGAAGGTGATGTCCCAGGGCGTCTGCCATCCCGTTGAGAAGGTGGTGACGTCGGCCGGTGCGCCGCCGTCGGTGGCGTCAGCGGTGTCCATGACGGCGGTCTTGGCCGAGGCGGGCGCCGCCGCGGCCGCGGGCGCCGGCTGCGACAGGCCGGCCGCGAGCAGTGCGGCCGAAACCGCGAGCGAGGCGAGGACGAACCGGGCTGGACGCCGGACCGAGCGGCCTGGATCTGTCATGCGACACCCTTCGTCGTGCCTTGAGTGAGCCCGTCGTGGTGCGGCGTGTCCACATAGCCGCGAAAAGCAGGGTATTTCCCGGATGTCGCCATGCTCTGCATTGAAATCATGGCGATGGGTGCTCGATCTGCCATTCGGATGAGCCAGTGGAGTGAGGGCGCGGACGCGGACGGATGCGTGGTGGCCGGTCTGCGCCGCCCCGTAGCGCAGCCCCTTCGGGCAAGTGGCCCACAGTGCAAGGGACTTGGCGATGAGGAGGCTGGGCGGGGGCGCCTTCCACGGGGCCGCGTGTCCGGTCGTGGAAGGCGCGCGGTGCGGCCCCTTCGCCCAACTCGCCGTGTTCTTCTGGCCGGTGGCTTCGGAGCCGTCGCCGCCGCCGTCGCATCGCCGGTCATCACCGTCGCCGCACCTACCGGGAGACCGTCCGGCGCGCCGACGGCCGGTACCGCCCCCTCTCCACCTCACCGGGCCGACCGGCCCGGCGCCGGTGGGCGCTGCACCTGCAGGTGGACACGGTCTCCGCCGACGCGGCGGCGGGCGTACGGGCCACGGTGCGGCCTTCTTCGACATACATCTCGCGGACGCCCCGACGCCTCGCATCCGCCGGCGGGCGCTTCGCGCCACCCGGAGGCCGGCCACGTCGCCGGCCGGGCGCAACCGGGCGGTCCACCGGCGGGAGTGCGAAAGGCCCGTACGGGGGACAATCGCGGTAAGGAACATCCTGTCAGGGAGGTCCTCATGCCGCTGCGGCCCCCCGGTGCCACCAAGGTGGCGCGGGATCCCGTGCACCACCCGCTGTTCGCCCGGTTCTACGCCCGGGTCAGCGTGAGCGCCGAGACCCGGATGGGCATGGGTGCCGTCCGCGACCGGCTCCTGTCCGGGCTGTCCGGGCGGGTCATCGAGATCGGCGCGGGCAACGGACTGAACTTCGCGCACTATCCGGGCACGGTCTCGGAGGTCGTCGCGCTCGAACCGGAGCGCCGGCTGCGGCAGTTGGCCGTCGAGGCCGCACTGCGCTCCCAGGTGCCCGTGGACGTCGTACCGGCTGCCGCGGAGGCACTGCCCGTCAAGAGCGAGGCCTTCGACGCCGCGGTGGTCTCGCTGGTGCTGTGCAGCGTGCGGGACGTGCCGCGGGCGCTGGCCGAGCTACGGCGTGTGCTGCGGCCCGGTGGAGTCGTACGGTTCTTCGAGCACGGCCGGGGCGGCGGGCCGGCGATGGTCTTCACCCAGCGCGCCCTCGACCGCACGCTGTGGCCACCGCTCAACGGCGGCTGCCATCTGGCCCGCGACCCGATCGCCGCGCTGCGGGACGCCGGATTCGAACTCGGCCCCTACCGGCGGGTACTGATGCCGGAGACGGGTCCGAAGCTGCCCACCTCGTACTGCGTGCTCGGCACGGCGTGGCGGCCGCCGGTCAGGGATGCCGATGCCGAAAACCCGGCCGGGAAGAAGTGATCACGGCCGTCTGATCACACCGTCCACTGCCGCAACTCCGCGGCGATGTCGTACACCGAGGCCTCGCCGCTCTTGACCAGGCGGGCCAGTTCGCGGACCTGCACGGGCGAGGTGGCGACCTTGAGGCCGCTGGCGACCAGGTAGGCGTACGCGACAGCTGAGGCGAACAGCGCGTTCGAGCGCTCCAGCGCCGGGACATGGAGGAGGAGCTGGAGCAGCGAGGCGGCACGCGCGTGCGGGCTGTCGTAGACGGGGACGTCGAATATCTCCGCGTCGTGGCGCGCGACCGCGGCGACCAGGGCGCCCCAGTCGGTGACCTGGGGGTCCCCGGGCGTGTTCTGCTCGGCGAGCATGAGGAGCCAGGCGAGGTCGATTCTGAGATGGCTCAAGGGATCAGTGACGACCTTCGCCGCGCCCGGCCTCGCGGTCGGTGTCGAGCTCTTCCGCGAAGACGGCCTCGTACTGCTTCATGAAGTCGGCGGCGGCCTCGACGAACGTGTGGCCCACCTCGCCGGTGTCCTGTCTGACCAGCTCCTCTATGTAGCGGTTGACGCTCACACCGCGGGCCAGCGCACGTTCGCGGGCGGCGCGGGCGGTGCCTTCGTCCACTCGTACGTTCAACTGGGTCTTCGCCATACCCAGAAGCTAGCACCGAGGCGCTAGCACCGGCAAGAGGCCCCCACGGGTGGAGGATGCCCCTTACACCGGCATCGGGGGCACGACCTGGGGTGGAGGCCGACCCGGACTCGCGGAGGATTTCGAGTGTGGGCCGGATCACACTACGCTCGACCGGGACAACAGGGTCGGTACGTCCATGTGAGCGAGGAGGCAGCCTTGTCCACACCTGCTGCGGAGCACGCCCGGGGCCATGCGTCGGCCGACGGGATCGCGGCCCGCGCCCGCGGTCTGACCAAGGCGTACGGCTCGGGCGAGACCACCGTGCTGGCCCTCGACTCGGTGGACGTCGGCATCGCGCGCGGCCGCTTCACCGCGGTCATGGGGCCCTCGGGTTCCGGCAAGTCCACGCTGATGCACTGTCTGGCGGGCCTCGACACGGTGTCGGCCGGTCAGGTGTGGCTCGGCGACACCGAGATCACCGGGCTGAAGGACCGCGAGCTGACACGTCTGCGCCGGGACCGCATCGGCTTCATGTTCCAGTCGTTCAACCTCATTCCGACGCTGAACGCGGCCGAGAACATCACCCTGCCCATGGACATCGCGGGCAAGAAACCCGACGAGAAGTGGCTGGACCAGGTCATCGACACGCTGGGACTGCGCGACCGGCTGAAGCACCGGCCCGCCCAGCTGTCCGGCGGCCAGCAGCAACGCGTGGCCTGCGCGCGGGCGCTGGCCTCCCGGCCCGAGCTGATCTTCGCCGACGAGCCGACCGGCAACCTCGACTCGCGGGCCGGCCTCGAGGTCCTCGGCTTCCTGCGGGACGCAGTCGACCAGCTGGGCCAGACCGTCGTCATGGTCACCCACGACCCCGGCGCCGCCGCCCATTCCGACCTGGTGCTCTTCCTCGGGGACGGGCGCATCGTCGACGAGATGGAGCAGCCGACGGCGGAGACGGTGCTGGAGCGGATGAAGCGGTTCGACGTGATCCGCAGCAAGTCCGAGGGCGGCGGCGCCCCCGCCGACGGCGTGACCGGTGCCGGCGTACCCCTCGACACTCTCGACACCCTCGACAAGGACTGAAGCGTGCTGAAGGCGACGCTCCGCAGCTTCCTCGCCCACAAGGGGCGGCTGCTGCTCTCCGCGCTGGCGATCGTTCTGTCCGTGGCGTTCGTCGCGGGCAGCCTGATCTTCTCCGACACGGTCACCCGCACCTTCGACCGGTTGTTCGCCTCCACCTCCGCCGATGTGACGGTGGAGCCGAAGGAGGACCTCACGTCGCAGGTACCGACGGGAGCGGTCGACACCGTGCCCGCCTCGCTCGCCGCCCGGGTGGCGAAGATCGACGGGGTCGCGTCGGCGCACCCGGACGTGAGCGTCCAGAACATCACGGTCGTCGACAGCAGGAACAAGTCGGTCGGACCGACCACCGGCGCACCCACCATCGCCTCCGACTGGTACCTGACCCCCCGCAGCCCGGTGAGGCTGACCTCGGGGCACGCCCCGCACGGCCGCGGCGAGGGGCTCCTGGACGCCGACACCGCCGACAAGAAGCACGTACGGATCGGCGACACCCTGACCGTGCTGGCCCAGCCGGGCAGCTTCCGGGTCGAGATCGTCGGCATCGCCACCTTCACCACGACCAACCCGGGTGCGGCCCTGGTCTTCCTCGATCCGAAGACGGCCCCGACGCAGCTGCTCGGCTCGACGGGCAGGGCGACCAGCATCTCGGTGGACGCGGCCGAGGGCGTGAGCGACGCGACGCTCAAGACCCGGGTCACCGCCGCGGTCGGCACCCGCGGCTACGACATCAAAACCGCCGGCGAACAGGCCAAGTCGGCCGCGCAGGACCTCGGCGGATTCCTCGACGTCATCAAGTACGTGATGCTCGGCTTCGCCGGGATCGCCGTTCTGGTCGGCGTCTTCCTGATCGTCAACACCTTCTCCATGCTGATCGCCCAGCGCACCCGTGAACTCGGGCTGCTCAGGGCCCTCGGCGCGGACCGGCGCCAGGTGTCGCGGTCCGTGCTCACCGAGGCGCTTCTGCTCGGCCTGGTCGGCTCGACGCTGGGCCTCGCCGCGGGCATCGGGCTCGCGGCCGGGCTGATCAAACTCATGGGCACGTTCGGCATGAACCTCAAGACCGCGGAGATGGTGGTCGGTTGGGGCACCCCGGTGGCGGCGTACGTCGTCGGGATCGGCGTCACCTTCGTCGCGGCGTACCTCCCGGCCCGGCGCGCGGCGGGCGTCTCGCCCATGGCCGCACTCGCGGACGCCGAGATCGCCGGTGTGGGGCGGCCGCTGCGGACGCGGGCGATCGTGGGCTCGGTGGTCGGAGTGCTCGGGGCGGCAGCGCTCGTCGGCTGTGCCACCGCGTCGAAGACGGCCTCGGCGGCCTCCCTGCTGGGGCTCGGCGTCGTCCTGACGCTGATCGCGACGGTGATCGCGGGCCCGATTCTCGTCCGACCCGTCATCCGGGTCCTCGGCGGGGCCTTCCCCGCCCTGTTCGGCCCGGTCGGCCGCATGAGCCAGCGCAACGCGCTGCGCAACCCGCGCCGCACGGGTGCCACCGCGGCCGCCCTCATGGTGGGCCTCGCCCTGGTCGGCGGCATGTCGGTGGCCAGCGCCTCCATGTCCAAATCCTTCGACCAGCAGATCGACAAGACCCTCGGCGCCGACTTCATCGTCCAGAACAGCAACTTCGTGCCGTTCCCCCAGGAGGTCACCGACAAGGTGCGCGACACGAAGGGCGTGGGGGACGTGGTGCGGCAGCGGTTCACCCCGATCGCCGTACGGCTGCCGGACGGCAAGCGCGTCAAGACGACCGCCGCGGGCTACGGCGACGGGGTCGACGACGTCGCGCATGTGACCTACACGGCCGGAAACACGGCGGCGGCGCTCGCGGACGGCAGCATCGCCATGGACGTCCAGTTCGCGAAGGACCACCGCGTGCGGCTCGGCAGCACGATCCCCGTCGAGTTCCCGGCGGGCCGGAAGACCGAACTCAGGGTCGGCGCCCTCACCGACCAGGAGGGCGCCAACGGCTTCGGCATGCAGGGCGGGCTGTTCGTCGGCCTCGCGACGGTCGAGAAGTACGTGCCCGGCGGCCAGGACTCCGCGCTCTACGTCAACGCCGCCCCCGGCACCAGCGCCGACCAGCTGCGCTCCCGCCTGGACAAGACGCTCGACCCGTACCCCCAGGTCCAGGTCCGCGACCAGGCCGACTACAAGAAGCTGGTGCACGACCAGATCGCCGTACTGCTCTATCTCGTGTACGCGCTGCTCGGGCTGGCGATCATCATCGCGGTGCTCGGCGTCGTCAACACCCTTGCCCTGTCGGTCGTGGAGCGCACTCGGGAGATCGGGCTGCTGCGGGCCATCGGACTCGCCCGGCGGCAGTTGCGCCGGATGATCCGGCTGGAGTCGGTGGTGATCGCGGTGTTCGGCGCGGTCCTGGGCCTCGCACTGGGCCTGATCTGGGGAGTGTGCACCCAGCAGGTGCTGGCGCTGCAGGGCATGAAGGCGCTCGCGATCCCGTGGACCACGATCGCCGCGGTGGTCGTCGGCTCCGCGGTGGTGGGCATCGTGGCGGCGCTGCTGCCTGCGCTGCGTGCATCCCGCATGAATGTGCTGGCGGCCATCGCGCACGAGTGATGGAATCGCGGCACGTTCTCAAGTCGCTTGCCAGTGAGGAGAGTTCATGCCGCGTCCGTTCCGCTTCGGTGTCAGTCTGGTCAGCCCCGCGCCTGCCGAGGAGTGGCACGCCAAGTGCCGCCGGGCCGAGGAACTCGGCTTCGACGTGATCCAGGTCCCCGACCATCTCGGCATGGTCGCGCCGTTTCCCGCGCTGGTCGCCGCGGCCGCGGTCACCCGGCGGCCGCGGCTGGGCACGTTCGTGCTCAACGCGGGCTTCTGGAACCCGGCGCTGCTCGCCCGCGAGGTGGCCACCACGAACGCCCTGACCGGCGGACGCCTCGAACTCGGACTGGGGACGGGCTACGTACAGGCGGAACACGACGCGGCCGGGCTGCCGTTCGGCAGTCCACGCGAGCGTGTGGACCATCTGCAGCGCACCATCGAGGAGTTGGACCGGCTGCTCGGCTCCGGTGAACTCCCTCAGGCGCAACGGGTGCCGCTGCTCATCGGCGGCAACGGCGACCGGATGCTGCAGCTCACCGCCGAGCACGCCGACATCGCGGCGTTCACGGGTGCGCGCCTCGCACCGGGAAGCACCGCGGGGCAGCTGCTGCCGGTGACGGCCGGGGAACTCGACGAGAGCGTGGCGCGGTACCGGCGCCTGGCCGAGGGGCGCAGGGAACCGGCCGAACTGAACCTGCTCATCCAGATGGCGGCCGTCACCGACGACCGTGCGGCCGCGGTCCGGCCGCTCGTGGAGCGGGTGCCGGGGGCCACCGTGGAGCAGGCACTGGAGCTGCCGATCCTGCTGGTCGGCACGTTGGACCGGATCGTCGCCCAGGTACTGGCCCAGCGCGAACGGTACGGCTTCTCGTATCTGACGGTCCTGGAGCCGTACATGGAGGCCTTCGCGCCGGTCGTCGCGGAGCTCGGCGGCCGCTGACCGTCCGTCCGGATGCTGGAATTCGAGGTCGGGCACGGGCGTGCGTGATGGGATCGCCCCATGACTGATCTTCGCATCCGGGCCGCGGAGCCCGCCGACCTCGACATCGTCCTCGCCTTCTGGAGGACGGCCGCCGAGGGCAGGAGCATCAGTGACGACCGGGCGGGGGTGGAGCGGCTGGTCGCGCGCGACCCCGAGGCCCTGATCCTGGCCGAGCGGGACGGGGAGCTGGTCGGGACGGTGATCGCCGGTTTCGACGGGTGGCGCTGCCATCTGTACCGCCTCGCGGTGCACCCGGAGCGTCGGCGGCAGGGCATCGGTTCGGCGCTGCTGGCCGCAGCCGAGGAGCGGTTCGTGCGGCTCGGGGGACGCCGCGGGGACGCCATGGTGCTGGTGCGCAACGAGACCGGGCAGCATGCCTGGCGGGCGGCCGGGTACGCACCCGAGGACCACTGGCGGCGCTGGGTGAAGCACCTCACTCACTGACCACCTTTGCCGATACTTTACTATTGAGGGGACGGTTTCGGTCCTCCAATGAAAGGTGTGAGCGTCCGCCCATGGGCGAGCCTCCCAGTAGTGCACGCAGTACACGACGTCGCGCGATCCTCCCGCCCCTGTCCGACGATGGGACGGAGGTGACCCGATGACCGAAGTGCTCCTCCTGCTGGTGGCGATCCTGCTGTCGCTGGCCTGTGGCGCTTTCGTCGCGGCCGAGTTCTCGCTGACCACGGTCGAGCGAGGCGCGCTGGAGCGGGCGGCGGAGCGCGGTGAGCGGGGCGCTTCGGGCGCCCTGAAGGCCGTGCGGAGTCTGACGTTCCAGCTCTCCGGCGCCCAGCTCGGCATCACCGTCACCAACCTGGTCGTCGGCATGCTCTCCGAGCCGTCGATCGCCAAGCTGATCGCGGGTCCCCTTGAGGCGCTCGGCGTCTCGCACTCGGTGGCCGGCTCGCTCGCCCTGGTGCTCGGTACGGCCCTGTCGACCGTGTTCCTGATGGTCGTCGGCGAGCTGGTGCCCAAGAACTGGGCGATCTCCTCGCCGCTGGCAGTCGCCAAGCGGGTGGGCAATGCGCAGCGCCTGTTCAGCGCGGTCTTCCGCCCCTTCATCAGCCACCTCAACAACACCGCGAACCGTGTGGTGCGCCGCTTCGGCCTGGAGCCCACCGAGGAGCTGGCCTCCGCACGCGGCCCCAAGGAGCTGGCAGCGCTGGCCCGGCACTCCGCCAGGGAGGGGGCTCTGGAGGCGGACACCGCCGAGCTGTTCGTGAGGACGCTCAACCTCGCCGACCTGACCGCGGAGAACGTGATGACGCCCCGCGTCCAGGTGATCGCCCTGGAGGCGCACGCGACCTGCGCGGACGTGGCGAACGCGACCCGGGCGACCGGTCTGTCCCGGTTCCCGGTCTACCGCGGCAACCTCGACTCGGTCGTGGGCACCGCGCACATCAAGGACGTCCTGGCGATACCGGTCGAACGCCGCACCCGCACCCGTGTCTCCGACATGATGCGCGAGCCGCTCCTCGTCCCGGAGTCCCTCACCGTCGACCGGCTGCTCGACCGGCTCTCCGGCAAGCGCACCATGGCCGTCGTCATCGACGAGTACGGCGGCACCGCGGGCGTGGCCACGCTGGAGGACATCGTCGAGGAGGTCGTCGGCGAGGTGCGGGACGAGCACGATCCGCACGAGACGCCCGACCTGGCCCCCGCGGGCAGCGACGACGAGGGCCGCTCGCTGTACTCGGCCGACGGTTCGGCGCGCGTGGACCAGCTCGCGCGCGTGGGCCTGAGGGTGCCGGAGGGACCGTACGAGACGCTGGCCGGTCTCGTGGCGGCCCAGCTGGGCCGTATCCCTGCCGTGGGTGACCGCGTGCAGGTCGCCGGATGGCAGCTCGATGTCGTGGACGCCGCGGGGCGCCGGGCCGCGCGGGTCCTGATGCACGCACCGCTGGACGGCGCAGACGCCCGGGACCACACGATGGACGAGCAGGGGGACGCCCGATGACCGCCGTACAACTGCTGATCGGGTTTGCGACCCTCGTCGTCAACGCCTTCTTCGTCGGCGCCGAGTTCGCGCTGATCTCCGTCAGGCGTTCGCAGATCGAACCGCATGCGGAGGAGGGCGACCGGCGGGCGAAGAGCGTGCTGTGGGGTTTGCAGCACGTGTCCGCGCTGTTGGCGGCCGCACAGCTCGGCATCACGCTGTGCACGCTGGTGCTGGGTGTGGTCGCGGAACCGGCGATCGCGCATCTGCTGGAGCCGGTGTTCCACGCCGTGGGTGTGCCGACGGGTGCGGGGCACGTGGTGTCCTTCGTGATCGCGCTGGCCCTGGCGACGTATCTGCACATGCTGCTCGGCGAGATGGTGCCGAAGAACATCGCCCTCGCGGAGCCGGTGCGCAGCGCACTGCTGCTCGGTCCGCCGCTGGTCACCCTGGCCCGGGCGCTGCGACCGGTGATCTTCACGGTCAACGCCTTCGCGAACACGCTGCTGAAGCTGCTGCGGGTGGAGACCAAGGACGAGGTCGCGGCCACCTTCTCGGACGCCGAGCTCGCCCGGATCGTACGGGACTCGGGCGAGGCGGGCCTGATCGACGACCGCGCGCGGGAGCGGCTGCACGATGCGCTGGAACTGGGCCGGCGCCCGGTGCGCGACGTGGTGCTGCCGCGGGAGGGCGTCGTCCACGCGCGCGTGGGCGTCACGCCGGAGGAGCTGGAGCGGCTGTCGGCCGAGTCGGGCTTCTCCCGTTTCCCGGTGGTGGACGGGGGCCGCCGCATCGTCGGCTACCTGCACGTCAAGGACGCGCTGGACGCCTCTCCCAGGGACGTGCCGTTCCGGGTGCGGGACATGCGGGCCATCGCACGCGTCCGGGAGAACACACCGCTGGACGACGTGCTCACCGCGATGCGGGGCAGCCGTACCCACCTGGCGGCGGTGCTCGGCGACGACGGCCGGCTGGCCGGTCTGGTGACCATGGAGGACGTGCTGCAGGAGCTGTTCGGGCAGCGGGCGTGAGCCGCCGGACGAGACGACCGGGCCGACCGACCGATGGGTATGGAACCGGGTTACCATCTTTTCCGCCATGCAGACGAACCCCACACACACCAGCCTGGTCGCGGTCGGCGACTCCTTCACCGAGGGCATGTCGGACCTGCTTTCCGACGGCTCCTACCGGGGCTGGGCCGATCTCCTCGCCGGGCGGATGGCCGCCGTCTCCCCCGGCTTCCGGTACGCGAACCTCGCGGTGCGCGGCAAGCTGATCAGGCAGATCGTCGACGAGCAGGTCGACGTGGCGGCGGCCATGCGGCCCGACGTGATCACGCTGGTGGGCGGGCTCAACGACACGCTGCGCCCCAAGTGCGACATGGGCCGGGTACGGGATCTGCTCACCGAGGCCGTCGAGCGCCTGGCCCCGTCCTGCAAGCAGCTGGTGCTGATGCGCAGCCCGGGCCGCCAGGGTCCGGTCCTGGAGCGCTTCCGGCCGCGCATGGAGGAGCTGTTCACCGTCGTCGACGAACTCGCCGCACGGCACGGCGCGGTGGTCGCCGACCTGTACGGAGCACCGTCGCTCAGCGACCCGCGCCTGTGGGACGTGGACCGGCTGCACCTGACGGCCGAGGGGCACCGCAGGGTCGCCGAGGCGGTCTGGCAGACGCTCGGCTACGACCCCGAGGACGCCGACTGGCACACGCCGATGGCGGCGACGCGACCTCCGGGGTGGGCCGCGCGGCGGGCGGCGGACGTCCGGTTCGCCCGGCAGCACCTGCTGCCGTGGATCGGCCGCCGTCTGACGGGCCGCTCCTCCGGCGACGGCCTGCCGCCAAAGCGCCCCGAGCTGCTGCCGTACGAGGACCCGACGGCTTAGGAGGACGCCGACCGGAGGCGCCCCTCAAGAGTTTTCACCTCCGCCGGGAGAGCGGTCCGGCCACCGACCCCCTGGCGTGACGCAGGTCTCGTAGGTTCCGCCAAAGGCGCCCGTGGCGCTGGCCTGCACGAATCGCCAGTAGAATCCGTCCACGTGACTTCTGCGCCCGCCAAGCCCCGCATCCCGAACGTCCTCGCCGGACGCTACGCCTCGGCCGAGCTCGCCACGCTCTGGTCGCCCGAGCAGAAGGTGAAGCTGGAGCGGCAGCTCTGGCTCGCCGTGCTGCGGGCCCAGAAGGACCTCGGGATCGAGGTGCCGGACGCGGCGATCGCCGACTACGAGCGTGTCCTCGACACCGTCGACCTGGCCTCCGTCGCCGAGCGCGAGAAGGTCACACGGCACGACGTCAAGGCGCGGATCGAGGAGTTCAACGACCTCGCCGGGCACGAGCACGTGCACAAGGGCATGACCTCCCGCGACCTCACCGAGAACGTCGAGCAGCTGCAGATCCGGCTCTCGCTGGAGCTGGTGCGCGACCGCACGGTGGCCGTCCTGGCGCGCCTGGGCAAGCTCGCGGGCGAGTACGGCGAGCTGGTCATGGCCGGCCGCTCCCACAACGTGGCGGCGCAGGCCACCACCCTCGGCAAGCGCTTCGCGACCGCCGCCGACGAGCTGCTCGTCGCCTACGGCCGGGTCGAGGAGCTGTTGGGCCGCTATCCGCTGCGCGGTATCAAGGGTCCGGTCGGCACGGCGCAGGACATGCTGGACCTGCTGGGCGGGGACACGGCGAAGCTGGCGGACCTGGAGCAGCGGATCGCTCGGCACCTGGGCTTCTCGCAGGCGTTCACCTCGGTCGGGCAGGTCTATCCGCGTTCGCTGGACTACGAGGTCGTGACGGCGCTGGTGCAGCTGGCCGGGGCGCCTTCGTCGCTGGCCAAGACGATCCGGCTGATGGCCGGGCACGAGCTGGTGACCGAGGGCTTCAAGCCGGGCCAGGTCGGCTCCTCCGCGATGCCGCACAAGATGAACACGCGGTCCTGCGAGCGCGTCAACGGCCTGATGGTCATCCTGCGCGGCTACGCGTCGATGACCGGCGAGCTGGCCGGCGACCAGTGGAACGAGGGCGACGTGTCCTGCTCGGTGGTCCGCCGAGTGGCTCTCCCGGACGCGTTCTTCGCTCTGGACGGTCTGCTGGAGACGTTCCTGACGGTGCTCGACGAGTTCGGCGCCTTCCCGGCGGTCGTCGCGCGCGAACTGGACCGCTACCTTCCCTTCCTCGCCACGACCAAGGTGCTGATGGGCGCGGTGCGCGCGGGCGTCGGGCGTGAACTCGCGCACGAGGCCATCAAGGAGAACGCCGTCGCCTCCGCGCTCGCGATGCGCGAGCAGGGCGCCGAGCGCAACGAACTCCTCGACAAGCTGGCCGCCGACGAGCGCATCCCCCTCGACCGTGCCCAGCTCGACGCTTTGATGGCCGACAAGCTGTCCTTCACCGGTGCCGCGGCCGACCAGGTCGCCGCGGTCGTCGGCCGTATCGAGGAGATCGTGAAGCAGCACCCGGAGGCCGCGGGCTACACCCCGGGGGCGATCCTCTGACCCGCTTCACCCAGACGGAACTGGAGGCCGCCCGCGACCGCCTCGTACCGGACGTGGTCGCGGACGGCCTCGGTGTGCTGTTCTGCGGCATCAACCCCGGGTTGATGACGGCGGCGACGGGCCACCACTTCGCCCGGCCGGGCAACCGCTTCTGGCCCGTGCTGCACCTGTCGGGCTTCACGCCCAGGCTGCTGAAGCCGTCGGAACAGGGCGAGTTGCTGTCCTACGGGCTCGGGATCACGAACGTGGTGGCGAGGGCGACCGCGCGGGCCGACGAACTGAGTGCGCATGAGTACCGCGAGGGCGGGCGGCAGCTGGCACTGAAGGTGACACGACTGCGGCCGCGCTGGCTGGCTGTGGTGGGGGTGACCGCCTACCGGGCGGCCTTCGACGACCGCAAGGCTCAGGTGGGGCCGCAGGAGCGGACGATCGGGGAGACACGGGTGTGGGTGCTGCCGAACCCGAGCGGGCTGAACGCGCACTGGACGGCTGAGACGATGGCGGAGGAGTTCGGGCGGTTGCGGGTCAGGGCGGGTCTGTCTCGGTGACCACGGCGACGAGCTGGACTTCGTCCGCCTCGTCCCGGTCGGCGACGGCCACGGCGGCCCAGCGGCCGGTCCCCACCACCTCCCAGCCGTAGGCCACGCGCGCGCGTGCGCTGAGAGTGGCCCACGGCTCCGGTATCTCCTCGCGCTCGGTGCGCAGCAGGACCGTCTGCAGGTTCCAGGGGGTGGTTTCACCCCAGCGCGGCGCCAGTTCCTCGTAGATGGCGTCCCGGACCTTCTCGTACTGATCCACCGTCACCGCTCGCTCCGCGCTGTCGCGGCCTCTGAGGCCATGACTGCTCTCTAACTCCGCGATGTGGTAGCCGTGTTCCGCCGGAAAGGGACGGAAGCACAGCTCTTCGATGAGGGCGAGGTGCCGTGCGATGTTCATGCGGTCCAGTAAACCGGCCGGCACTGACAATTGGTGAGGTGTCAGGCAGCCCGGCGCCGCACGCTCCACGCCCCGGCCAGCAGCGCGACCCCCGCCCACAGCGCCGTCACCGCAAGCCCCGTCCACGGTCCGAGGGTGCCCGTCCATGTCTCGTGGAGCGCCACCTGGCCCGCCCGGTCCGGCAGGACGTCCGCGGCGGAACCGGACAGGTCGCCGATGACGAAGGAGACGATGAGCAGGAACGGGATGAGGATGCTCAGGGTGGTGACGCCACTGCGCAGGACGGCCGTGAGTCCCGCCGCGAGCAACGCCATCAGCATCAGATAGATCCCACAGCCGACGGTTCCGCGCAGCTCCTCGCTCCAGCTCAGCCCGTCCGCCTTCGCCCCGAGGACGGCCCTGCCGACGGCCAGACTCACGGCGCCGGTGACCAGCCCCACCACCAGCACGGGTACGGCGATCGCCACCGCCTTGGCGGCGAACCACCGCCCGCGCCGCGGCACCGAGGCCAGGGTGACGCGCAGGGCTCCGCCCCGGAACTCGCACGACACGGCGGTCGTACCGAAGGCCATCGCCGCGATCTGCCCGAAGTTGACGCCGAAGAAGACCGAGAACAGCGGGTCGAAGTCCGTTCCTTCGCTGTCGGCGCCGGCGAGTGCGGAGAACAGGGCGGTGGCGAGCAGCACGGCGGCCAGGCCGCCGACGAGCGACCGCAGGGTACGGATCTTGAGCCACTCCGCGTGGAGCACGGGCGTGAATTCCATGGTCAGGCCTCCTGGGGCTGTGCGGTGAACTCGGTCTCTGCGCCGGTGAGGTCCAGATAGGCCTGCTCCAACGTGCCTTCCTCCGCCGCGAGTTCGAGGACGGGCAGGCCGGCGGCGGAGACAAGGCGCCCGATGTCGTCCACGCGTGCGTGCTCCACGATCCAGTGCCCGTCCACGTGCTCCACCGCGTCGTGCCCGCCCCGTACCAGGACGCTCTTGAGGGCGGTGGCGTCCGTCGTCCGGATCCGCACTCGTGGCTGCACGCGCGCGTCGATGAACTCCCGCATCGGGGTGTCGGCCAGCAGACGTCCACGTCCCAGGACCACCAGATGGTCGGCGAAGGACGCGGTCTCGTTCATGAGGTGACTGGAGACCAGCACGGTGCGCCCCTCGCCCGCGAGCCGGCGCAGCAACTCGCGGATCCAGACGATGCCTTCGGGGTCGAGGCCGTTGGATGGTTCGTCGAGCATCACGACCTCGGGGTCACCCAGTAGTGCGGCGGCGATCCCGAGGCGCTGGCGCATGCCGAGGGAGTACGTCTTCACTCGCCGGCGCGCCACCGACGACAGCCCGGCCTGTGCCAGCACGTCATCCACCCGGCACCGCGGGATGCGGTTGCTCGCGGCAAGTACGTGCAGATGGTCCCAGCCGGTACGGGAGCCGTGTGCGGCGTCCGCGTCGAGCAGGGCGCCGACGTGGCGCAGCGGTTCACGGAGCGTGGCGTAGGGGCGGCCGCCGACCGTGGCGGAGCCGGACGTCGGCCGGTCGAGGCCGAGCACGAGCCGCATGGTGGTGGACTTTCCGGCGCCGTTGGGGCCGAGGAAGCCGGTGACCTTGCCGGGGTGAACGGTGAAGGTGAGGTGGTCCACGGCCCGCCGGGTGCCGTACTCCCTGGTGAGGTTGTCGACGTCGATTCTGGTCATGGCAGCAGCGTCGCCGCGGGGGTGGGGTGATCGCCTCCCCCACGGGTGTAGATCCTCTCCCCCACGCGGGGGAAGCCGGTTGTCAGTGGCGGCTGGCACGATGACGAAATGACCCGCTTGCTCCGCCCGTTGCTCCGGGGGACGACATACGCACGGCTGCTGCACCTGTGGCTGCCGATGCTGGTCGTCAGCGTGTGGATGTTCATCGGCCCGACGCTCCCGTGGGTGCCGCTGCTGGTGCTGATCCCGGTCGGGCTGATCCCGGCGGTACGCAGGGGCGAGGGCTTGCAGGCGCAGCTGCTGCTGACGCCCGGCGAGCGCGATCCCGGGTTCTCCGTGGCTCCGGCGAAGGCCTGGCGGGACCGGGTGCGTACGGTGCTGTGGCTGGAAGTGCGCATGGCGCTGGGGGCGGTGGCCGCGTTCGGCTGCGTCTGGCTGCCGATCACCGCGTTCGTGCTGGCGGAGAGCGCGTGGGGACGCGTGCCCGAAGGCGTCCCCGGGATCGCCGAGGTGGCACCGCGGGGATGGTCGGCCCTCCTGGTGCCGTTTCCCCTCCTCGCGTTGTGCGGACTCGTCGTCGGCCTGGGTGAGGTGGTCACCGCGGTCGCGCGCCGGCTCCTCGGCCCGTCCGCCGCCGAACGCCTCGCGGCTCTGGAGGAGCGCACCGAACAGCTCCTGGAGCGCAACCGGATCGCCCGTGAACTGCACGACTCGATCGGTCACGCACTGACGGTGGCCGTGGTGCAGGCGGGGGCTGCACGGGCGGCAGGCGACCCGGCCTTCACCGACCGGGCCCTCGGCGCGATCGAGGAGACCGGGCGGGCCGCTCTGGAGGATCTGGAGCGGGTGCTGGGCGTCCTGCGGGAGTCGGAGCGACGGGTGAGCAGCAGACCGGCGCTCGCGGACGCCGACCGGCTGCTGGAGTCCGCCCGCGGCTGTGGGGCGAAGGTCGACGCCGAACTCGCCGGGGCCCTGGACGCCCTGCCCGGCCCCGTCTCGCGTGAGGGGTACCGCATCCTCCAGGAGGCGCTGACCAACGTGCTTCGGCACGCGGGAGCCGTCCCCGTGCGCGTCCGCGTCGAGGTCAAGGCCTCCGCCCTCACCCTGGAGGTCCGCAATCCGCTGGCCGCCGGCATACCTGGGCCCGGCCGGGGCAGCGGGCTGCGCGGTATCCGCGAGCGCGCGGCCCTGCTGGGCGGCCGCGCGCGAACCGGGCCGGACGAGGGCGACTGGCAGGTACATGTGGAGCTGCCGTTGAGCTGATCTACGCTGGCCGGATGCCGGTCTCCGTTCTCCTCGTCGACGACGAGCCCCTCGTACGCGCCGGTCTGCGGGCCGTTCTGGAGGCGCAGCCCGACATCGAGGTCGTCGGGGAGGCCGCCGACGGGGCGGCGGTGATCCCGCTGGTGCGCCGGCTGCGGCCCGACGTGGTCGCCATGGACGTGCGGATGCCGCTGCTGGACGGCATCGAGGCCACGCGCGCGGTGCTGCGGACGATCGACGAGCCGCCGAAGATCCTCGTGGTGACGACGTTCGAGAACGACGAGTACGTGTACGAGGCCCTGCGGGCCGGCGCCGACGGTTTCCTGCTGAAGCGGGCCCGTCCGGCCGAGATCGTGCACGCGGTGCGGCTGGTCGCCGAGGGCGAGTCGCTGCTGTTCCCGGCCTCCGTGCGGCAGTTGGCAGCCGCGTACGGCGAGGGCGACGGCAACCGGGCCGCCCGGGACACGATGGAGCGGGCCCGGCTGACCGAGCGGGAGGCCGAGGTGTTGCGGCTGATGTCCCGAGGCCTGTCCAACGCGGAGATCGCCGCTCGGCTGATCGTCGGCACGGAGACGGTGAAGTCCCACGTCAGCGCCGTACTGGCGAAACTGGGTGCACGCGATCGCACCCAGGCCGTGATCGCCGCCTACGAGTCGGGGTTCGTGGCACCGGGCTGATGGGCGCGCCGAGCGAGGAGCGCCCCGAAGGGGTGCGGGCCGTGACCTCAGCGGCTCCGCCGCGGGGCCTGACCGGCCACGACGGCGCCGCAGAGAAAAGACGGCCCATCGCGGCCCTACCCCGCGGAGCGACCCGGTACGATCCGGCCAACACGCGCACGAGCTGGGAGGACGGGACGTTGGGGCAGCTGACCGGCGGGGATCCCTCGCTGCTGCGAAGGATCAACTCCGCGGTGGTGCTGCACGCGCTGCGTGCCACGGACGCGGCGACACTGACGGAGATCACCCGGGTGACCGGGCTGTCCCGGCCGACCGTGGAAGGTGTCGTCGAGGGCCTCATCGAGGTGGGTTACGTCGTCGAGAAGGCAGCCGACGAGAGCGTCGTACGACGCCAGGGGCGGCCCGCGCGGCGCTTCCGGTTCCGGGCCGAGGCCGGACATCTGCTGGGCGTGGACATCGGGCCCCACCGCGTCGCCGCGCTCCTCGCCGACCTCGACGGACGGGTGCTCGGCTCGGTCGCCAAGGAAGTCGACGAGACGGCTCCCGCCGACGAGCGCCTGGAACGGCTGCGCACCGCGGTGGCCGAACTGCTGCGCCGGGCGGGGGTCGCACGCGGCTCGCTGCGGGCGGTGGGAGTCGCCTCGCCCGGGATCGTCGAGGCGGACGGCACCGTACGGCTGTGCGCCGCGCTGCCCGAGTGGACGGGGCTGCGCCTGGGCGAACGGCTCAGCCGGTCCTTCAAGTGCCCGGTGCTCGTCGAGAACGACGCCAACGCCGCGGCCGTCGCGGAGCACTGGAAGGGCGCGGCCACCGAGTCCGACGACGTCGTGATGGTGCTGGCCGGGCTGAGCCCGGGGGCCGGTTCACTGATCGGCGGGCAGTTGCACCGGGGGTACGGCGGGGCGGCCGGCGAGATCGGCGCGCTGCATCTGCTGGGCCGCGGGGTGACCCCCGAGACGCTGCTGTCCACCACCGACGAGCCGCTGCACCCGCTCGACGAACAGGCCGTCGCCGAGGTCTTCGCGCAGGCCCGCGAGGGAGACCAGCGGGCCCGCGCGGCCGTCGACCGCTTCATCCAGCGGCTTGTCCACGACGTGGCCGCCCTGGTCCTGGCCCTCGACCCGGAACTCGTCGTCATCGGCGGCTGGGCGGCAGGCCTGGACGGCGTACTGGAGCCCCTGCGCCGCGAGTTGGCGCGTTACTGTCTGCGCCCGCCGAAGGTCACCCTGTCGCTCCTCGGCGAGGCCGCGGTGGCGACCGGCGCGCTCCGGCTGGCCCTGGACCACGTGGAGGAGCAGCTGTTCGCGGTCGAGGGCACGATGACGGCGCGGCGCTGAGACCGGGCACGCGAACGTGCTGTGCCCCGGAGCGGCTTCGGGGCACAGCACGGATGACGAGTGCGGGCGTCAGGACGCCTGGCGCTCGGGTCCCTGGTGGATCTCCACGCCTCCCGAGTCGCCGAAGGTCAGGCGGCAGGTGTCCGCCCGGTAGGTGGCGACGGAGAGGGCCGCGGTGCGGCCGTCGGCTAGGAAACGGGTGGTGACGACGAGCACGGGCGCGCCCGGCAGCCGGTCCAGTTCCTTGGCGTCGTCGGCGCGGGCGGAGCCGAGTTCCACGGCCCTGTCCTGCCCCTCCAGCTCCAGCCGGTGCAGCTCGCGCAGCACCGCACGCGCGCGTGCCGGTCCGGACGGCGCGTCTATGGCGGAGAGGTCGGGCACCGACGACTCCGGGATGTAGAGCAGCTCCGCGGCGACGGGCTGGCCGTGGGACACGCGGGAGCGGCGCACCGTGTACACGGTGTCGTCCGGGCCCGTCTCCAGCGCGGCGGCGACAGCCGCGGGCGGGGCAGCCGGCGTGCAGTCGACAGCCTGCCACACGTCCCCGGCCGCTCCCGGCCAGGCGTGCTGCTCCGTGCCGACGGCGACGCCCACGCGCGGCGGGGCGACGGTCGTGCCGACACCGCGGCGGCGCTGCAGCCTGCCTTCCAGTTCGAGCTGCTCCAGGGCCTGGCGGAGCGTGGCGCGGGCGACGCCGAAGCGGGCGGCCAGGTCGCGCTCGTTGGGCAGGATCTCGCCCACGGAGAACTCGGAGTCCAATGCCTCACTGAGCACGGTCTTGAGATGCCAGTACTTCGGTTCCGGCACCGATTCCAGCTGCGTGGTCCCCACCCTGTCCTCCGCAATCGCCGTGGTCCGGCGGCTTTTTAGCGCCCTTGTTTATTAAAGGTTGTTGCACTTATCTGCGACCATAGGGCGGCCCAAACCCTTGGTCAAGACCAATCCTCGATCCCATACGCACGGCACGGGGCACCTGCCGCCCAGCGTTCACACGGCGTTCGTGCGGGGCCGTCCTCGCCGCCTAGACCTCGGCCAGCGACAGCAGCTTGTCGGGGTTGCGCATGATGTAGACCGCCTGGATACGTCCCTCGAAGACGTCCACCTGGAAGACGCTGTCGGGCTTGCCCGCCGACAGGACGACGACCGCGAGGCCGCCGTTGATCTCCATGAAGCGGACGGACAGGTCCGGCACGCTCTTCTGGGCGACGCCGACGAGGAAGCGGCCCACGTTGTCGGCGCTCTCCAGGACCTGCAACGGCGCCCGGGACTTGCCTCCGCTGTCGCCCACCAGACGCACATCTGGCGCGAGCAGCGCCATGAGACCTTCGAGATCGCCCTCGCTCGCGGCGGCGAGGAACCGCTCGGTCAGCTCACGACGCCGGCCGGGGTCGACCTCGTAGCGCGGCCGGCGCTCCTCGACGTGCTTGCGGGCCCGCCCGGCCAGCTGGCGCACCGCCGCCTCGCCGCGCTCCAGCATGGCGGCGATGTCCGAGTACGGGTAGCCGAAGGCCTCTCTGAGCACGAACACGGCCCGCTCCAGCGGCGACAGCGACTCCAGGACGACGAGGACGGCCAGGGAGACGGAGTCGGCGAGCACGGCACGCTCGGCGGTGTCCGGGACGGTGTCCCCGAAGTCGGTCACGTACGGCTCGGGCAGCCAGGGCCCGACGTACGCCTCGTTGCGTGCCTTGACCTGGCGCAGCCGGTCGATGGCGAGGCGGGTGGTGATGCGCACCAGATAGCCGCGCGGTTCCCGCACCTCGCCGCGGTCGGCGCCGGACCAGCGCAGCCACGCCTCCTGGACGACGTCCTCCGCGTCGGCCACCCGCCCGAGCATGCGGTAGGCGACGCCCATCAGGACGGGGCGGTGGTCTTCGAAGACGTCGGTTTCGGTGTCGGTGGTCACGGCACCATCCCATGCGACGCGTCCGGACATGTCCAGGAGAATTCCGTGTGTCCCGAGCAGAATGGCCCGCGGGCCGCCGGGAGTCGGCGGCCGGAGTTACGGAGGTGGCCATGCGGTACGCGGTTCTGGGCACGGGCGAGGTCGGCCGTACGCTCGGCGGAAAGCTTGCGGAGCTGGGCCACGAGGTGACTCTGGGTTCCCGCTCGAAGGACAACCCCACCGCCCTGGAGTGGGCGCGCGGCGCCGGCGCGGGAGCACAGGCCGGCACGTTCGCGGAGGCGGCCTCGTCCGCCGAGGTGGTCGTGGTCGCAGTCGGCGGCCGGGTGGCGCTCATGGCGCTTGAGGCGGCGGGGGCGGAGAACCTCGACGGGAAGGTCGTCGTCGACGTCTCCAACCCGATGGCGTTCGAGGACGGGGAGCTGAGGCTGTCGCCCGTGGAGTCGGACAGCGTGGGCGAGCAGATCCAGCGCGCGTTCCCCCGCGCGCGCGTGGTGAAGACCCTCAACACCGTCAACTGCAAGGTGATGGTGGATCCCTCGCTGGTGCCGGGCGAACACCAGATCTTCGTGTGCGGTGCGGACGCGAGCGCCAAGGAGCAGGTCAGCGGTCTGCTCGGGGAGTTCGGGTGGCCGCCGCACCGGGTGCTCGACCTGGGTGGCATCCGGTCGGCGCGGAGCGTGGAGATGCTGCTGCCGTTGTGGCTCGACCTCCTCCGGAATCTCGGGCACGCGGAGTTCAACATCGAGGTGCGCAGGGGGCGTTGAGGGCCGTACGGCTGCGAGGTCGCCCCCGACCGGGGCTACCCGTCGGTAGCAATTGCTGACAAGCTGTCTACACGGCGTCCGCCGGCGAGCCCCAGACGAGGAGCACCCCCATGTCCGCCACCGTCTCCTTCAAGGTTCCCTCTCCCCGTGGCCCACAGCCAGTGACCGTGTCCTACGCGCGCGTGGGCAGCGGCGAACCGCTGCTCCTGCTGCACGGCATCGGTCATCACCGGCAGGCCTGGGACCCAGTGGTGGACCTCCTCGCGACCGAGCGCGACGTGATCGCCGTTGACCTGCCCGGATTCGGCGCCTCCCCCGCTCTGCCGGACGGCCTCGCCTACGACCTGCCCACGACGGCGGCCGTGTTCGGCGCGTTCTGCGAGGCGATGGAGCTGGAGCGTCCGCATGTGGCGGGTAATTCACTGGGCGGTCTGCTCGCCCTGGAGCTCGGCCGCGCGAAGCTCGCGCGGTCGGTGACCGCCCTGTCCCCGGCCGGGTTCTGGTCGGAGGCCGAGCGGCGCTACGCCTTCGGGGTCCTGCTCACCATGCGTCAGATCTCCCGCCGGCTCCCGCTGCCCCTGGTGCGGCAGCTGTCCCGCTCGGCGGCCGGCCGGACCATGCTGACAAGCACCATCTACGCCCGCCCGCACCGCCGTTCACCCGAGGCCGTGGTGGCCGAGACGCTGGCCCTGGCCCGGGCGACGGGGTTCGACGCGACCCTCACGGCCGGCAGCACCGTCCGGTTCACCGACGACCTCCCCGGCATCCCGGTCACCGTGGCCTGGGGCACCCGGGACATGCTGCTCGTGCGCCGTCAGGGGGTGCGCGCCAAGCAGCTCATCCCCCGGGCCAGGCTGGTGCGGCTGCCCGGCTGCGGGCACTGCCCGATGAACGACGATCCGGCGCTGGTCGCCCGCGTCATCCTCGACGGCAGCCGCTGACCGGGCACGCCTGTAGGCCAACGCGCCGGATCCGAGGGCGACTCCGGCGCCGACCAGAGCGCTGCCGACGGCCTGGGCGGCCCCGTAGGAGCCCGTTTTGACGAGTGGCGCCGTGCAGGCGGCGGCGACCGGGATGAGGCCGGAGAACAGCGTGGCGCGCTCCGCGCCGATCCGCTGCATCGCCATGTACCAGCACACGAAGCCGACGACGGTGACCACCGCCGCCTGCCACAGCAGCGCGGCAGCCTCGGTGGTGTCGGGGCGCCGCGGCCACGCCGTGCCGTCCATGAGCAGCGCGGCCGCCGCGGACTCGACCGCCGCGACACCGCACACCGTGGCGGACAGCAGCCGGGGCCCCAGGGGGCGCAGAACGGGCACGGCGAGCACGGCGAAACCGACCTCGCCGGCCAGCGCACAGGCGGAGAAGGCGATCCCGGTGCCGTCGGTGCGCCCCCACCCCTGGACCGTGAAGGCCCCGAAGGCGACCAGCGACGCCCCGTACAGGACCGTGCGCCGGGGCCTTCGGCCCTCGATCGCCGGGACCACGACGGCCACGACCACGGGTGCGCATCCCACGAAGACGCCGGGCACCGCCGGCTCGGCGGAACGCTCGGCCGCGATCACGGCCAGGTTGAAGCCGACCATGCCGACGGCGGCGAGGAGTGCGAGGCGGAGCCACTGACGGGGTGCGAGTTTCCGCAGCCGTGCCGTCGCTCCCGCGCCGGCCGACGGGAGGAGGAGCAGACAGGCGAGGCCGTAGCGCAGGAACTGGCCGCCCGCGTACGGGTAGTGGCCAAGGACGCTGTTCGCGGTGAAGGAACCGCCGACGAGGACACAGGCGAGCGCGGCGAGAAGGGCTCCACGCGTGGTGGTGGCGTTCATGGCAGCGACGCTAGGGAGCGCGGCGGTCCGGTTTAAGGTCCATTTCCATGACGTCATCGCAGACCAATCGGGACGGGAGTGCCGATCCGGCACGGGACACGGATCCCGGTCGCGCGGGATCACCCGCCTGGGAGCTGCTCCTGCCCGCAGCCTCCGCGCCGGCCCGTACGCGTGGACGTTCGCTGCAGGCCGCGCTGCGTGAGGCGGTACGGACCGGGAGGCTGGCGCCGGGCACCCGGCTGCCGTCGAGCCGTGATCTCGCCGCCGATCTCGGGGTGTCGCGGGGGCTGATCACCGAGGCGTACGAGCAGTTGACGGCTGAGGGCTATCTGCGCAGCGGGCGGGGTGCCGGCACCTGGGTGGGGGGTGCCGTGCGGGCCGCGCCCCCGCGCGCGCGTGATCTCGCCCCGCGCTCCCCCGGTGCGCACGCCGACTTCGTGCCCGGCACGCCGGATCTGTCGCTGTTCCCGCGCGGAGCCTGGGCCGCGGCGCAGCGTGCGGTCCTGGCGCAACTGCCGCACCAGGACCTCGGTTATCCCGATCCGCGCGGGCTGCCGCAGTTGCGTACCGTGCTGGCGGAGCTGCTGGGCCGCCGCCGGGGTGTCGTCGCGGACCCGGAGCGGATCGTGGTCGTCTCCGGGGTGGCTCAGGCGACGACGCTGCTCGGATTCGCGCTGCACGCGCGCGGGTTGCGCACCGTCGGCGCGGAGGATCCCGGGAGTCCTCAGCACAACGCGCTCTACGCCTCGGCCGGTGTCACGACCGTACCCGTGCCCATGGACGGCGAGGGGATCGCCGTCGGGCCGCTGCGGGACTCGGGCGTGAGGGCCGTGGTGACGACGCCCTCCCACCAGTTCCCCACCGGGATCGCGTACTCCGCGCGCCGCCGCACCGAACTGCTCGACTGGGCGCGGTCCGTGGACGGGCTCGTCCTGGAGGACGACTACGACGGTGACTTCCGCTACGACCGCGCCCCGGTGGGCGCGCTGCAGGGACTCGACCCGGAGCACGTGGCCTACACGGGCTCGGTCAGCAAGTCACTCGCCCCGGGTCTGCGGCTCGGCTGGCTGCTCGTGCCCCAGGCGCTGGCCGGCGAGGTCGTCGAGCGCAAACGGACCATGGACCTCGGCCATCCCACCCTCGACCAGGCCCTGTTCGCCCGATTCGTGGAGCGCGGCGACTACGACCGTCAGCTGCGCCGCTGCCAGCGCGCGTACCGCGAAAGGCGCGACACGCTCGTGGCGGCGCTGGAGGAGCATTTCCCGGGCGCCGAGGTGTCCGGGATCGCGGCGGGGCTGCACGTCATCGCCGAACTCCCGCACCGGTACGGCCCGCAGGAGGACTTCCTCGCGCGCGTGGCCGCGGCGGGCGTCGCCGTACGCCCGCTGACGGACTACACGCACGGGCGTGGCGGGCGTGGCGGGCCTGGCGGGGAGCGGGGGGTGCGGCTGGTGCTCGGGTACGCGCATCTTCCGCCCGCGCGGATCCGCGCGGGCGTACGGCTGATGGCCGAGGCGACGCACGGATGACGGCTGGGGTCTCTGTCCGGAGAACGCCGGGTGACTCATGCCTTCCGGTAACGCGTCGCACTCCTCGCCCATCGGTTTCCCTGCCCCTGCGGTCAGTTGTTCACCTGTGGTTTCCGTGTGCGCTGCGGCGCACCAGTAGGTCTGGCATCGCACACTGGCCGGATCCCGTCCCTGGAGGCGCATCCATGTCCCACCGTCCGTTCCCGGGCCGCCGTAGCGTGCTGCGCGGTTCCCTGGCCGCCTCGGCGGCCCTGACTCTGCCCACCGCCCTCGGCGCGGCACCGGCGTTCGCCCTGTCCGGGCGCCCCAGGGCGGGCTGGGGCGTGCAGGCAGGAGACGTGACCTGCAGCTCCGGACTGGTGTGGGTGCGCTCCGACCGTCCGGCCCGGATGATCGTCGAGACCTCCGCGACCGAGTCGTTCCGCAACCCGCGCAGATGGCACGGCCCGCTGCTCGGCGCGGATTCGGACTTCACCGGTACGACCCGGCTGCGCGGGCTGCCGCCGGGCGAGCAGATCCACTACCGCGTTCTGCTCGCCGACCCCGACGACCCGCGCCGCTCCGGCGAACCGGTGACCGGCACGTTCCGCACGGCGCCCGCCAAGCGGCGTCATGACGTGAAGTTCGTGTGGTCCGGAGACCTCGCGGGGCAGGGCTGGGGTATCAACGAGTCGATCGGGGGCTACCGCATCTTCGACGCCATGGCGAAGGTGGACCCGGACTTCTTCCTGTGCAGCGGCGACAACATCTACGCCGACGGGCCCATCGCCGCCGCTGCCACGCTGCCCGACGGCAGCGTCTACCGGAGCGTCACCACCGAGGAGAAGTCCCACGTCGCCGTCACCCTCGACGACTACCGGGGCAACTTCCGCTACAACCTGCTGGACCAGGCACTGCGCCGGTTCAACGCCCAGGTGCCGAACATCATCCAGTGGGACGACCACGAGGTCCGCAACAACTGGTACCCGGGCGAGGTCATCGGCACCGGTACGCCCTACCCGGCCGGCACGAAGCTCGACGACCTGGCGGTGCGCTCCCGGCAGGCCTTCTCCGAGTACTTCCCGATCTCCTCCATCAGCAGGCGCCCTGACGGCCGGATCTACCGCGTCGTCAACCACGGCCCCCTGCTCGACGTGTTCGTGCTCGACATGCGCACCTACCGCAACGCGAACTCGCCCGACAACCAGACCACGGACCCGGTGGGCATCCTCGGCCGCGAGCAGCTGGAGTGGCTCAAGCGGGAGCTTTCGAAGTCGCGTGCGGTGTGGAAGGTGATCGCCAACGACATGCCGCTCGGACTGGTCGTGCCCGACTCGAACGAGGGCAGGCCGAACCTCGAGGCCGTCGCACAGGGCGACCCGGGCGCACCGCTCGGCCGTGAGCTGCAGATCGCCGAGCTGCTGCGGTTCATCAAGCACCGGCGGATCACCGGCACCGTGTGGCTGACGGCCGACGTGCACCACACGTCGGCGCAGCACTACGACCCGTCACGGGCCGCGTTCAAGGACTTCGAGCCGTTCTGGGAGTTCGTGTCCGGTCCGCTCAACGCGGGCGCCTTCCCTGCCAACGCGCTCGACGGCACCTTCGGCCCGGACCGGGTGTACGTGAAGGCGCCGACGGCGTCGAACGTCTCCCCCGCCGACGGCTACCAGTTCTTCGGCGAGGTCGACATCGACGGGGACAGCGGCGAGCTGACGGTGCGTCTGCGCGAGTACGACGGCACCGTCCTGTTCACGCAGACTCTGCAGCCGGGCCGCGTCGGCCAGTAACTCCCGTATTCTTTCCCGTAGGCCGCGTACCGGCGTCATCCCCCGGTGCGCGGCCTTCGTGCGCCCGCGAACGTGATCATGCCGGCTACCGCACCACAACCGTAAGAAGGTTCTCAAAAGTTGCATAACCACGCTTTACCCATCGGTCACAAAGCGTTCGTGATCACGCAACACCGTTCCTTCACAGTAGTTGCATGAGCCGAGACATGTCTGATGTGACGCGTGCGAAGCAAGGCCGTCCCGTGCGGGCGGTCACCCGGTCCGCCATGGAGGCGTTCCAGACGTGGTGGACACGCCGCCACGGTCACGCACCGCCGAGGAGCGATACCGACGCCCGGTCGCTGTCGCGAAAGCAGCAGACCGGGTCGTCCGACGGGCCGCCGGCGGCGCCGGAGGCCGCGCGCGGCGAGAGCACGCTGTGGCGGGTGCGGACGACGGTGCAGGACGAGCCGGGATCGCTGGCCGCGCTGTGCACGGCGCTTGGCGGCCGCCGGGTCGACATCCTGAGCCTGCAGACGCATCCGCTGGCCGAGGGCACGGTGGACGAGTTCCTGCTGCGGGCTCCCGATGAGCTCATGGGCTCCGACCTCACCCGGCTGGTGTCGCTGGCCGGGGGCGCCGACACGTGGATCGAGCGGGCCGACGCCCACGATCTGGTGGACGCGCCGACCCGCGTCCTGGACCTGGCCACCCGCACCGCCCTGGACGCGGCGGAACTGCCTCTCGCACTGCGGCAGTTGCTCGGACGGTGCACCATCCGCCAGCTGCCCGCCACACCGGTGGGCGGCGGCCGGGGCGAGGAGCACGTACCCGTGGAAGGGGTACTCGATGACACCGTGATGCGGCTGCGCGCACCGGACGGCGGACAGATCACCGTGGAGCGGCCGTATCTGCCGTTCACCCCGACCGAGTTCGCCCGCGCGCGGGCGCTGGTGGAGCTCGACGCCCGGCTCGGGCCGCGGGTGCCGGCCGGCCAGGACGTGCTGACGCTGCCCGAGGGCAACGAGATCACGATGCGGCGGGCCGACGTACGCGACCTGGAGGCCGCGAAGGCGATGCACGAGCGGTGCTCGGCGCGGACGCTCGGCATGCGGTACCACGGGCCGGTCGGCGACGCGGACCGTTATCTGAACCACCTGCTCAGCCCGCGGTTCGGCCGCACCCTCACGGTGCAGACCGCGTCGGGCCGCGTCGTGGGCCTGGGCCATCTGCTGTGGGACGGGGACGAGACGGAGGTCGCGCTGCTGATCGAGGACAAGTGGCAGCGGCGCGGCATCGGTGCCGAACTGCTGGAGCGGCTGGTGGCGATGGCGGGGGAGGCGGGCTGCGAGAGCGTCTACGCCGTGACGCAGGCGTCCAACACCGGCATGGTCACGGCGATGCGTGGCCTGGGGCTCCCCCTCGACTACCAGATCGAGGAGGGCACCCTGGTCATCACGGCCCGGCTGGGCACTCCGCTCGGGGAGGGCGCCGTAAGGGTCACCAACGCCGAAGCGTCCTAGAGGCGCCAGAGGCTATGGGGTACACAGCGGCTGCGGGTGTGCTGTGGCCGGCCGCGCAGCTCCCCGCGCCGCTGTAGTGGCGCGGACGCGCCCAAAGGCGCCGTCCAAGTCCGCCCACAGGTCCTCGACGTCCTCCAGGCCCACCGACAGCCGCAGCAGGCGGTCGCTCACCCCGGCACCCCGGCGGTCCTCCGCGTCCACGATGCGGTGGCTGATGGACGCCGGGTGCTGGATGAGGGTGTCGACGCTGCCCAGGCTCACGGCGGGAGTGATCAGACGGACGCCGGCGATGACCTCGTGCGGGTCGCCGGCCACCTCGAACGCGATCATCGCGCCGCCGATGCGGGGGTAGTGGACGCGGGTGACCCGCGGGTCGTCGGCGAGGCGGCGGGCGAGTTCGGCGGCGTTCGCGGAGGCGGCCCGGACACGCACCGGGAGGGTCGCCAGGCCCCGCAGCAGCAGGTAACCGGCGAGCGGGTGCAGCACGCCACCCGTGGCGAACCGGACCTGCCGCAGCCGCCCGGCGAACTCCTCGTCGCAGCCGACGATGCCCGCCATCACGTCCCCGTGTCCGCCGAGGTACTTGGTGGCGCTGTGCAGCACCAGCCGTGCACCGTGTTCGGCGGGGCGCTGCAGCACCGGCGTGGCGAAGGTGTTGTCCGCGAGCAGCGGGACGGAGCCACAGGCGTGAACGACGGCCCGCAGGTCGACTTCGGCCAGGGTCGGGTTGGCCGGGGACTCGACCATCACCAGTCCGGTGTCGGGGCGCAGGGCGTCCGCGATCCCGGCGGGGTCGGTCCAGGTCACCTCGGAGCCGAGCAGTCCGGCGGTCAGCAGGTGGTCACTGCAGCCGTACAGGGGCCGTACGGCCACGACGTGGCACAGGCCCATCGACGCCCGTACCAGCAGGACGGCGGTCAGTGCGGCCATGCCGCTGGCGAACGCCACCGCCGACTCGGTGCCCTCCAGGCGGGCCAGCGCGGTCTCGAAACGGGCGACCGTCGGGTTGCCGAGGCGCCCGTAGACGGGCGGGCCCTCGGGCTCGGCACCAGTGGTGGCGAAGGCGTCGATGCGCGCCGCCTCGCCACGGCTGTCGTACGACGGATAGGTGGTCGACAGGTCGATCGGCGGGGCGTGCAGTCCCTGCCGGGCGAGGTCGTCGCGGCCGGCATGGACGGCTTCGGTGGCCAGTGCTCTCGTGGAGTCCATGGACGGAGAATGAACAACCGCCGGGATACAGGATTCGAACACCGTGCTACGTTCGGCCCATGGCCGAATCTGTCGTACTGGATCCGGTGGATCTTCATCTGCTGCGGCTGCTGCAGAACGACGCCCGGACCACCTACCGCGACCTCGCCGCGCAGATCGGCGTGGCGCCCTCGACGTGCCTGGACCGCGTGACCCGGCTGCGCCGCGCGGGTGTGATCCTCGGGCATCAGCTGCGGCTCGATCCGGCCAAGCTCGGACGGGGTCTGGAGGCGCTGCTGTCCGTACAGGTCAGGCCGCATCGTCGGGAGTTGGTGGGGCCGTTCGTGGAGCGCATCCGGGTGCTGCCGGAATCCCGCACCGTCTTCCATCTGACCGGGCCGGACGACTATCTCGTCCATGTCGCGGTCGCGGACATGGCGGACCTGCAGCGGCTGGTCCTGGACGAGTTCACCTCGCAGCGTGAAGTGGCCCGCGTGGAGACCCGGTTGATCTTCCAGCAGTGGGACTGCGGACCGCTCCTGCCGCCTACGCCCTCGGCTCAATCCGGGTGACGTGCGACGCCCCTCGTATGAGGATGGACCGCATGTCACAGACCACGAACCCGCTGCCCCGCGCGGTCGCCGACGCGTATGTCGACGACCTCATCGCCCTCGACCCGGTGACCGGTACCTACCTCGGTGTGAAGGAGAGCTCGAGCAGGCTGCCCGATCTGTCGCCCGCGGGCCAGGAGGCGCTCGCGGAGCTGGCGCGGCGGACGCTGGCGCGGCTCGACGAGGCCGAGCGGCGGCCCGGCGCGGACAGTGACATCGAGCGCCGGTGCGGCCGGCTGCTGCGCGAGCGGCTGACCGCCGAACTGGCCGTGCACGAGGCCGAAGAGGGGTTGCGCGCCGTCGGCAACATGGCCACGCCCGCCCACTCGGTACGCGATATCTTCACCGTGACGCCGAACCAGTCCGAGGAGGACTGGGCGGCGATCGCCGCGCGGCTGCGTGCCGTGCCCGCGGCACTGGCGGGTTACCGCGAGTCCCTCGCCCTCGGCCTGGAGCGCAAACTGCACGCGGCTCCGCGCCCGACGGCCACGTTCGTCGGACAGCTCACCGAGTGGTCGGACACGGACGGCAAGGGCCGCGGCTGGTTCGAGGACTTCGCCTCGGCGGGCCCCGAGGCGCTGCGCGCGGAGCTGGACGAGGCGGCCCGCTCGGCGACCGCGGCCGTCGTGGAGCTGCGCGACTGGATGCGCGACGTGTACACGCCGGCGATCGAGGGTGCGTCGAACACCGTGGGCCGCGAGCGGTACGCCCGCTGGGCGCGCTACTTCAACGGCACGGACCTCGACCTGGACGAGGCGTACGCGTACGGCTGGTCCGAGTTCCACCGTCTGCTCGGCGAGATGCAGCAGGAGGCCGGGAAGATCCTGCCCGGCGCCGAGACCCCCTGGGTGGCGCTCGCCCATCTCGACGAGCACGGCAAGCACATCGAGGGCGTCGACGAGGTCCGCGACTGGCTGCAGGGTCTGATGGACCAGGCGATCGACGAACTGGACGGCACGCACTTCGAACTCGCCGAGCGGGTGCGGAAGGTGGAGTCGTGCATCGCCCCGCCCGGCGGTGCGGCGGCGCCCTACTACACGGCCCCGTCGGAGGACTTCTCGCGCCCGGGCCGTACTTGGCTGCCGACCATGGGACAGACCCGTTTCCCGGTCTACGACCTCGTCTCGACCTGGTACCACGAAGGCGTCCCTGGGCATCACCTCCAGCTCGCGCAGTGGGCGCACGTCGCCGGGGACCTCTCCCGCTACCAGGCCACCATCGGCGGGGTCAGCGCCAACGCCGAGGGCTGGGCGCTGTACGCGGAGCGACTGATGGACGAGCTCGGCTACCTCACGGACGCGGAGCAGCGGCTCGGCTACCTCGACGCGCAGATGATGCGGGCCGCCCGCGTCATCGTCGACATCGGCATGCACCTGGAGCTGGAGATCCCGGCGGACTCCCCCTTCCACCCCGGCGAGCGCTGGACTCCGGAGCTGGCCCAGGAGTTCTTCGGTGCGCACAGCAGCCGTCCGGCGGACTTCGTGGAGAGCGAGCTGACCCGCTACCTCACCATCCCGGGGCAGGCGATCGGCTACAAGCTCGGCGAGCGGGCCTGGCTGCTGGGCCGGGAGAAGGCGCGCGAGCGGCACGGCGACACGTTCGACCTCAAGGCCTGGCACATGGCGGCGCTCTCGCAGGGCTCGCTCGGCCTGGACGACCTGGTGGACGAGCTGTCCCAGCTCTGAGGCCGGGCCTGGTCCGGCTTGGATCGGGTCAGCGGCGGAAGCCGACCTCCGAGCCGATCACCTGCCCGTTACCCCGTCCGCCTCATCCGTGCGCGCCACGCGATGAGGCGGGCCGGGTCATGACCGACCATGACGGCCAATGCTCCGCCCCGGCGCACGCGATGGTCCGGGTCGCCCACGCGCAGTCGCCCGTACGGGCTCGCCCACGCGTTGTCGCCCGTACGGGGTCGCCTGCGTGGGGGGCGCTCATCAGCGCTCGCCTATCCCTGTTCGAGGCGCCGCAGCTGTACCAGGCCCAGCCAAGTCTCCGGCCCCGGCTGGACGTTGGCCGCGCGAACCGCGTACCTTCCCGCTGCCAGCTCGACTCGGAGGCAGTCGGTGCGGTCCGTTTCGCTGCCGGGCCACGCCGAGTCGAACAGCAGGACCGTGCCGGGCACTTCCCAGCGCATCTCGTGCTCCCAGTCGGCTGCGGCGAGGGCCGCCGGGACCCCGGCCAGGAGTTCGTCCTCGGAGCCGGCTGCCCACCACCGTACGAAGGTGCCGTGTTCCGGCAGGAAGGCGGTGGAGGCGGGTTCGTCGCCCAGGACCAGTGCGGTTGAGTCTCCGACCGGGAGCAGCCCGACGTACCCGTCGACCTCGCAGGCGCGGTCGTAGTCGGAGGCGTTCTCCTCGCCGTCGGCGCCCGCCCAGAACGGCAGAACCGTCTCCGGCACCGCAATCAGCGGCCCGCCACCCGACTCGACCCACTCCGCCACACCGGGTTCCGCGTATCGCACCATGGCGAAGTACGGTACACGCACAAGGAACCCACCATTCCAGAAGCGCCTGCGACCGCCGCGTAGTTGGAGCCGATCGGGCGGCCGAGTGCGACGGTGGTGGGCGTCCGCGACGCGCCGTGCGACGGACGCGGGGCGGGACCGAGGCGGTCGTCGGGCGTTCAGCAGCCACAGGCCTCCGTGTCCGTCGGTGCCGCACCGCCCGGTCGATGCGCCACCTGGAAGAGGTGTCGGGCAGGCTCGGCGCGCTCGGCTCGGTGACCACGAGCGTCGTCTACTCCTCGCCGCTGCCCCGACGCCCCCTCGGCCACTGACTCATCCGGCGCCGCGCTGCCGCAGCACGGAACCGGATCTGCCCTTCACGACCTCCAGTTGCGCATGGATCCGGCGTCTCAGGTCCGCCACATGGCTGACGATGCCGACGCTGCGGTCCCGCTCACGCAGGGAGTCGAGCACGTCCAGGACCTCGTCGAGGGTCTGGTCGTCGAGGCTGCCGAAGCCCTCGTCGATGAAGAGCGTGTCCAGGCGGACTCCGCCGGCCTCGTCGGTGACGACGTCCGCGAGACCGAGGGCCAGCGCGAGCGAGGCGAAGAACGTCTCACCGCCCGACAGCGTCGCCGTGTCCCGCTCGCGTCCGGTCCAGGCGTCGACGACGTGCAGCCCGAGACCGCTGCGGCCGCGTCCGGCCCGGTCGGCGGAGTGGACGAGGGTGTAGCGGCCGGACGACATGCGCTGGAGCCGCACGGTCGCCGCGGCGGCCACCTGCTCCAGGCGGGCCGCCAGCACGTACGACTCCAGGCGCATCTTCCGCTCGTTCTCCGCGGAGGTGCCCGCGGTGAGGGAGGCCATGCGTGCCACCCGGTTGTACTCCTCGCGCAGCGGAGCCAGGCGTCGTACGCTCGCGGCCGAGCGGGCGGAGAGCCGGTCGAGTTCGGCGCAGCGGCGGTCCGCCGCGTCCCGTGCGGAGGCCGCTTCGCGCAGCCGCTGGGCCGCATCGGCCGCGGCCCGTTCCGCCGATGCGAGGTCGGCGCGCGGCTGCTGGACGGCGGCCGCGGTGTCCGCCTCGGCGAGGACGGCGCGCACGGCGGCCTCCTCGGACTGCCAGGCGTCCAGGCGGTGTTGCAGCTCGCGGTGCGCGGCGGCGTCGAGGAGTGCCGTGGCCGCGGCCTGCGGGGTGTCGAAACCGGCCCGGTAGGCGGCGTCGGCGAGCCGGGCGTCGGCGTCCTTGAGCCGCTGCGCGGTGTCCTCCGCGGCCCGCGCGGTGTCGGCGCCGTCGGTGAGCAGCGCGACCCGCCGCTCCAGCTGCGCGGCCCGGGCGGCCACGCTGTCCGCGGTGCCGCGCGCCTGCGTCAACTCCTGTTCCAGCGCTGCCCGTTCGCGGTCGAGCCGCTCGCGGTGGCCCACCCGCGAGGCGGCTCTGACCGCTGCCTGCTGCCGCACCGCGGTCCGTCGCTCGTGCTCGTGCTCCGCCTGCCGCAGCTGCTCGCTCGCCGGGTGCAGTTCGCGGGCGGCAGCGCGTTCCCGGGCGTAGAGCCGCTCCAACTCCTCGACCTCTTCGGCGAGTCGGTCTGTCGGAGTGTCACCCGCCTCGGCCGTGGCGGCGGCCAGCGCTTCTCGTACGACGCCGAGGCGCCGCTCGTCCTCGGCGCGCTGTTCGTCGGCGCGCTGGAACGCGGCGAGGGCGCCCTCCTCCGCCTCCCGGTCGACGTGTCCGGAGACCTTGCGCGCGGGGGCGGGGTGTTCGGTGGCTCCGCAGACGGCGCACGGCTCGCCGTCGGTGAGGCTCGCGGCCAGCTCGGCCGCGATGCCGTTCAGCCGCTGTTCCTTGAGGTCGAGCCAGTGGGCGCGGGCCTCGGTCGCGCGTTCGCGGGATGCGAGAACGCGTGTCTGGGACTGGTCGGTGTCGCGGGCGAACTGGTCACGCCGGCGGGCCGCCCCGAGCCTGCGCTGCGCGGGCTCACGCTGCACGCCGAGCTGTTCGGCCCTCGTCGCGGCCTCCTGCGCGGTCTCGATACGGGCCTGCAGTCCGGAGCGGGTCGTCTCCCAGCCGTCGAGCCAGGCCTCGGCCTCCTGCAGTACGTCCTCGTCGGCGCGCTCCTGCCGGTCCAGGTCGGTGCGCTCGCGGACCAGTCCGGCCAGCCGCTGCTCGGCCCGGCGGGCGGACTCCAGCCCGCCGAGTTCCTCTGCGGTGCGGCGCGCGGCGGAGGCGAGCCCTGCGGCACCGGCGTCGGCGAGAGAGCCGTGCAACTCCTCGCGCGTGCCGACGTCACCGCGCGACTCCCGCGACGCCACGGGTCCGCTCGCACCGGTTTCGGCATCAGCGTCTCCCGGCAGCGCGGACCCGGCCGCCTCGGCGGCCACGTCACCGTTCCCCGCACCTGCGAACCCGGCCGCGTCGCAGGCAACATCCCGTGCCCCGGCAGACCCGGCCGCACCCACGTCCGGGCTCTCCGCTCGGGACACCGCGTGTTCCGCGCCGAGGGCCGACCGCAGCAGCGCACGCGCGCGTGTCTCCTCCTGAGCCGCGCGCCGGTGTTCCGTCTCGGCGGAGTCGCGCAGCTCCAGGGCAGGCGCCACCGCCTCGGCCTTGCGGGCCCGCTCCATGCGTGTCTGCGCCTGCCGGTGCGCAGCCGACCTCTCCTCCAGCCGCTCGGCACGCTCCCGTGCCTCGCCGAACCGCCTTTGCAGCCTTGCCAGTTCGCGGACGTCGCCCAGCGTGCGCTCGGCAGCCGCCTGCACGGACTCGGCCGCCATGAGGCGGCAGTGGGCGACGGTGAGCTGTTCGCGAGCGGTGCTGCGGGCGACCGCGGCGGCCGTGATCACCGCCTCGGCCAGCCCCGGCTCCCCCGGCTGGAGCTCCGGCAGCTCCAGGGCGCCGTCCGCCGCCTGCTGCATACGGTGCGCGTCGGCCAGCAGCGCGGCGTCCCCCTCGCGCACCTGGGCCTCGGCGGCACGCCGGCGCTCGGCGAGGCGCTTCTCGACCTCGGCGAAGCGGTGGGTGTCGAAGAGGCGGCCGAGCAGCTTGCCGCGCGCCTCGGCGTCGGCACGCAGGAAGCGCGCGAAATCGCCCTGGGGCAGCAGGACGACCTGGCAGAACTGCTCGCGGCTCATGCCGAGCAGCTGGGTGATCTCCTCGCCTATCTCCTGGTGCGAGCGGCTGAGATCCTTCCAGGCGCCGACGGCCGGGTCGTACTCGCGCAGCCAGCTCTGGGCCTTCTCCAGCGTGGTGCCCGAGCCGCGCTTCTTGGGGCGCTCCCAGGGCGGCTGCCGGGTGATCTCCAACCGGCGTCCCGCGACGGTCAGTTCGAGGGTCACGCCCGTGCGCGTGCCGGGTGTCGCGTGGTCACTGCGCAGGGCCAGGCCCTGGCCGCTCTGGCGTGCGCCCGGGACCGTGCCGTAGAGCGCGTAGCACACGGCGTCGAGGACGGACGTCTTGCCCGCTCCCGTCGGTCCGTGCAGCAGGAAGAGCCCGGCCGCCGACAGCTCGCCGAAGTCGACGCTCTGGGATCCGCCGAAGGGCCCGAACGCGGTGATGTCCAGCCGATGCAGCCTCACCGGGCCACCTCCCGCACGGCCTCGTCCGCGCGCACCGCGTCGAACGCGTCCCGCAGCACGCCCTGTTCGCGCTCGTCGGGTCCGGCGCCGCGCACATGGGCGACGAAGTCCTCGGCGATCTGCTGGTCAGTGCGGCCCGCGAGCCGCCTGGCGTACGACACGTCGGGGTCGTCCGGCGCCCGCTCGGGGTCGAAGACAAGGCTGAGGGTGTGCGGGAAGCGCTCGGTGAGCCGGGCCATGGGGTCGGCCGGACGGACCGGGTCGGTCAAAGTGGCCTCCACCCACGCCTCCTCGTGGCGGGCGAGCTCCGGATCGGCCAGCAGGCCCTCAAGGGTGCCCCGGATCCGGGCGAGCGCACGGGGCACCGGGCACTCGACACGCTCCGCGGCGACAAAGCCGTCGGCCCCGAGGTCGACGAGCCACATGCTCTTGCGGTGGTCGGTCTCCGAGAAGGAGTACGGCAGCGGGGAGCCGGAGTAACGCACGCCCTCGGTGATCGTCTGGCAGGCGTGCAAGTGGCCGAGGGCCACGTAGTCGACCCCGTCGAAGACTCCCGCGGGCACGGCGGCGACCCCGCCGACGGTGATGTCCCGCTCGCTGTCGCTGGCCTCGCCGCCGGTGACGAAGGCGTGCGCGAGGACGACGGACCGTGTTTTCCGCGGTCCACGCGCGCGGGTGGCGAGGTCGGCGCGGACACGGTGCATGGCGGCGGCGAGCACCGCCTCGTGGCCGGCCTTCTCCACCCCGAACTCGTCCTTCACGAGGGCCGGTTCGAGATACGGAAGCCCGTAGAAGGCAACGTCCCCGTGCGGGTCGGACAGCACCACCGGTGTCCCGCATGCCGAGGGTTCGGTCCGCAGATGGATGCCGGCGCGTCCGATGAGGCCGGCGCCGACCCCCAGTCGGCGCGCCGAGTCGTGGTTCCCGGAGATCATCACCGTCGGCACGCCCAGGCCGGCGAGGCGGTGCAGCACGTCGTCGTACAGCTCGACCGCGGCGATGGGCGGCACCGCTCGGTCGTACACATCGCCCGACACGACCACCGCGTCCACGCCGCGCTCACGCACGGTCGTGACGAGGTGGCCGATGAACTCGGCCTGGGCACCGAGCATGTTCACCCGGTGGAACGCCCGGCCGAGATGCCAGTCGGAAGTGTGCAGGAGCCTCATGATCCCCGACCCTAACGGCCGGGTCTGACATCACGGGTGGTTACTCCCGTATCGGCCCGTCATGAGCCGCCCCGTACCGGTCCGTTACATCCCTTTTCGCGCGGAACGTCAGGCGTCCCCGTAGGCCTCCCCGCCCAGTTCGAACCCCGCCGTGCCCGCCGTCACATCCGCGAGCCACGCCCGGAAGGCGTCCACTTCGGCGTCCGGCAGACCGACCTCGATGGTGACGGCCTCGCCGTAGCGGACGTCCCGCACGTCGCGTCCGGTCGAGCGCAGGTCGTTCTCCACCTTCCCGGCGCGCTGGTGCTCGACCGTGACCGTGGCCAGCCGGAACCTGCGGCGGGTGCGGGTGCCGACGGCGTCGAGGGCCTCCCCGACCGCGCCGCCGTACGCCCTGATGAGCCCGCCCGCGCCGAGCTTGACCCCGCCGTAGTAGCGGGTGACGACGGCGACGACGTACCTCATGTCGCGGCGCAGCAGCATCTGCAGCATGGGGGCGCCCGCGGTGCCGCCCGGTTCGCCGTCGTCGCTCGCCTTCTGGACGGAGGCGTCTGCGCCTACGACGTAGGCCCAGCAGTTGTGGGTGGCGTCCGCGTGCTCCTTGCGCACGCCCGCGACGAAGTCCCGGGCCTCCCGCTCGGTGGCCACCGGCGCCAGGGCGCACAGGAAGCGGGAGCGGTTGACCTCGGTCTCGTGCACGCCCGCGTGGGCGACCGTGCGGTACTCGTCCGGCATCCGGCCAGCCTATGCGGCGCGCCCGCTACGTCTTCCCGCTGCCCTTCCTGCCCCGCGGCACGATCACACTCGTCAGCAGTGCGGTGCCCGGGGCGAGCGCGTCCCAGGTGGCCCCGTGCCAGGCCAGTACCGCGATCGCCGAGGTCGGGAACTTCGTCCGCACCTCGTCCAGGGCGTGGTCGAGGCTGTCCCCCGCCAGTTCGAGGACGAGTTCCTCGAGGCCGGGGTTGTGCCCGACCAGGAGCAACGTCTCGACCTCGGGCGACACCTCGTGGACGGCGGTCAGCAGATCGCGCACGTCGGCGGCGTACAGCCGTGGGTCGGGGTGGACCGGCGGCGGCGTGCCCCACTGGGCCGAGGCCAGCTCCCAGGTCTGGCGCGTGCGTACGGCGGTGGAGCACAGGGCGAGGTCCGGCAGGCAGTCGGCCTCGGCGAGCGCCCGGCCTGCGGCCGGTGCGTCCCGGCGGCCGCGCGGCGCGAGCGGGCGCTGATGGTCCGCGACACCCTCGGGCCAGGCCGACTTGGCGTGCCGTAGCACCACCAGGCGGCGCAGTGGGCCCACTCCCGCGCGCGCGATCACGCCGGCGATCCCAGGTCGCGGGTGAGATCGAGGCCGAGCAGCCGGTCCGCGTGGGCGTAGGTCTCGAAGCGGGCGCCGTCCGGCAGCTCGGACACGGTCTCGACCCAGGTCAGCACTTCGAGCACGGCGGGGACGTCCAAGTCGTCCTCCCAGGCGGTGCGGAGGCGTGCGCGCGCCTCGTCGGGAATGGGCCGTGACGGCTGCCGCGCCCAGGAGGCGACCGCTCGGCGCCAGCGGGCGAGGGTCGCCCGGGCGTCGTCCAGGGCGGCGTCGTCGAGCCGCACCGGCATGCCGCGACGGTGGGAGAGCAGGGCCAGGCGCAGCACGTCCGGGGTGGCGCCCTCGATGATGCCGGGCACCTCCGAAACTGGAGCGACGGCGATCCGGACGCCCTCGGGTGTGGCGTCGCCCTCCGCCGCGACATGGAGGACCTGCGCCTCACCCAGACCGGGCCCGACGTCCCGCGTGTCCTCGAAGGGGCGGATGCCGAGCGTCACCACCCAGGCGCGCAGTTCCGCCTGCTCCCGCTCAGCGGTCAGCACCCCCCACACGGGAGTGCCGCCGAGCTCCAGGGCACGCGCGAGCAGGTCGGCGACCAGCAGCACGCGCAGGGACCCGGTGCCGGACCCGGGTACATGGACTTCGACCCGGGTCAGACCCCGCCGGGCCGGGGCGGCGTCGACGGATTCGCCGGTTCGGGCGTCGGTGATGCGCAGCACGGGCTGAGCCTAGGCGGGCGGACGGCCGCACGCAGGCATCCGGCACGAATTTCGGACACATTGGCGAAATTCAACAAGGTGCACGGGGGCCGGCTGCCGCACGCGCGCGCGTGCCGCAGCCTTCCCGCAGCAGGTCGTACCCGGGCATCGCCAACCCCCATCCGCGCGGCAGAGGCCGGGGAATCATCGTGCTCTCCCGGCCGTTGTCGGACGGGAGAGCAGATCCACGAGGCGCGGGGAGGCCCGGGTGTACGGCGACGAGGCAACGATTCGCAAGATCCTCACCGAGTCCGGCGACATCTGGGCCGTGGTGGGTCTGTCGTCGAACCGGGGGCGCGCCGCATACGGCGTCGCTCAGGTACTGCAGCGCTTCGGCAAGCGTGTCGTGCCCGTCCACCCCAAGGCCGAGACGGTGCACGGCGAGCAGGGGTACGCCTCCCTCGCCGACATCCCCTTCGAGGTGGACGTCGTCGACGTCTTCGTGAACAGCGACCTCGCCGGTCCGGTCGCCGACGAGGCGGTGGCGAAGGGCGCCAGGGCGGTCTGGTTCCAGCTCGGCGTGATCGACGAGGCGGCGTACGACCGTACGCGCGCGGCGGGCCTGGCCATGGTCATGGACCGCTGCCCCGCGATCGAGATACCGCTGCTCGGCTGACCGGGGCACCACGCGACGCGCGAGCCCGGTTCGACCGCCCCCTGTGCAGGAGCGGCTGGGCGCAGCGGACCGGCCGCCGCTCACAGAGGGCCCGCTGATCGAGAAGCGCGTCCTCGACATGCACAACTACGTCTTGGAACCGATGGCGTTCGGGCGCCTCTTCGTGGCCGGGGACGCCGCCCATCTCACCGCCCCCATCGCCGCGAAGGGCATGAACCTCGCCCTGCACGATGCCTTCCTGCTGCGCGACGGGCTCGTCGATTTCCTCACCAAGGGCGACACGTACCGGGCGGGCACCACGCCGGCCCGGCTGCGCCGCCTCTTCGATACCCCCGCGACGGCGGCCGCGTTCGCGGAGCAGTATCCCGGCGAGGGCTCCACGTCCTGACGGGGCGACAGAAGGCGCCGATCGCGCTACACCGTCCATAGGGCATCCAACGGGGGACGCTCACGGCACTGGCGGTGGTCGACATGCCTTTCCTGCAAGGAGACGTGAACGTCAAGCAGATCGACGCGACGCGGTGGCGTCTGATGGAGCCGGTGGAATACGAGGGCCGGGACGAGTCGTTCACCGTCCCTGCCGACTTCTGCACCGACTTCGCCTCGGTCCCGAGCGTCTTCGTGTGGCTGATTCCGCGATACGGCGTCTACACCAAGGCCGCGATCCTGCACGACTACCTCTGCGAAAGGCTTCCCGTGAGCCGCAGGGACGCCGACGGCATCTTCCGGCGTGCCCTGCGCGAGCTGGGCGTCTCGGTGCTGCGCCGGTGGATGATGTGGGCGGCCGTCCGGGCGGGCGGCCACTGGTCTGGTGCCGGGGTGGGGCAGGGGACGCTGTGGCTGCTGGTGGCGGCGCCCGCCGCGGCGTTCCTCGCGGTCCCCACGCTGATCGTGACCGTGTGGCTGGCCCTCTTCCTGGCCCTCGAATGGCTCGTGTACGCCGTCACCCCGCCCCGCGTCGCCCCTCCGGCCAACCGGCCCCGCTTCTCCGGCGCACCGAGCGCGGAGGGCGAGGCGGACAAGGGCGGCCTGCCGGGTGCCGCACCGGGCACACCGAAGGCGTGCGTACCGGATCCGGGCGGACCGGGAGAACCGGAGCCTGCGTGACCTCAGTCGTGCAGCGGCCGGTCGCTCAGCCGGTGGTCGGCGACCTTCAGCGCCTCGTCCACCAGCCGCCGCAGGTGTCCGTCCCGCAGTGAATAGATCACCCGCCGTCCCTCCTTGCGGGTGTTCACCAGACCCGCGAGCCGCAGCCGCGCCAGGTGCTGGCTGACCGCCGGCCGGGCCGCCCCGCAGGCCTCCGTGAGCGTCGTGACGTCGGCCTCGCCGCCGGTCAGGGCATGCAGCAGGGTGAGACGGGTGCGGTCACCGAGGAGCGCGAGGAGTTCGGCGGCGAGTGCGAACTGCTCCTCGCCCGGCGTACGCGGATGCGCATCGTGCGCAGGTGATAGGTGCATGCGTGCGCTCATACGCACATAATGGCCTCGTGGGCGCCGCGCGTCCACACCCGCGCACCGGAAGGGGACCCACGTGAGCGACCGGCACCACCCTCACCACGAGCACCATGCACACCCGCGTCAGCACACCCGCCCCTCCCCCGGCCTGCGCCACCGTCTCGGCCATCTCCTCACCCCCCACTCCCACGAGAGTGCCGACAAGCTCGACTCCGCCCTGGAGTCCTCGGCCCGCGGAATGCGCGCACTGTGGGTCTCGCTGGCCGTCCTCGGAGTGACGGCGCTGGTGCAGGCGGCCGTGGTCGCCGTATCCGGATCGGTGGCTCTGCTCGGCGACACGGTGCACAACGCGGCGGACGCGCTGACCGCCGTACCGCTGGGAATCGCCTTCGTGCTGGGGCGGCGGGCGGCCACACGGCGGTTCACCTACGGCTACGGGCGGGCCGAGGACCTCGCGGGCATCGCGATCGTGCTCGCCATCGCCGCGTCGGCGGCGTTCGCGGCCTGGGTGGCGGTGGAGCGGCTGCTCGATCCGCGTCCCGTCGCACACGTACCGGCCGTGGCGGTGGCCGCACTGGCCGGCTTCGCCGGAAACGAGTGGGTGGCCCGGTACCGGATCCGGGTGGGCCGCGCGATCGGCTCGGCAGCGCTGGTCGCCGACGGGCTGCATGCCCGTACGGACGGATACACGTCACTGGCCGTGCTGCTGGGTGCCGGGGGCTCGGCGCTGGGGTGGCAACTGGCCGACCCGGTCGTCGGGTTGGCGATCACGGCCGCCATCGTGCTCGTGCTGCGGGACGCGGCGCGCGAGGTGTTCCGGCGCGTGATGGACGCCGTCGACCCGGAGCTGGTGGACCGGGCCGAGGGGGCGCTGCGCGAGGTGCCAGGGGTGCGGGCGGTCGGTGAGCTGCGGCTGCGCTGGATCGGGCACCGGCTGCGGGCCGAGGTCGCGGTGGCGGTCGACGGCGAGGCAACCGTGCGTGAGGCGCACGCGATCGCCGTCGAGGCCGAACACGCGCTGCTGCACGCCGTACCGAAGCTGACCGCGGCCCTGGTACACGCCGATCCGGCGCCGGTCCCGGGCCAGGAGGACCCTCATCTGGCCCTGGCGCATCACGCCACGCGCCAGTGCCCCGAAAGGCAACACTCGCCCCGTCGCGACGCCCGGCACGCGCCCCCGCTGTCTCAGTCTTAAGGGCGTCAGCCTTAAGGGCGTGGGATGTGCCCCCCCCCGCCGCACCGCCCGAAAGCCCGAGTACGCCCGGTACGAGGGCTCCCGGACGGCACTCCCCCCCCCCAGCCTCCGGGCGCCAGAGCACGCACCGGACGCCGCGCGGCCGCCCTTCCGGCGACGACGCCACTCGCGACGACGCCACTTTCGCAACGGGCCCTCTAGACGCCGAGCCCCTCCAGCACGACCGCGCCCGGCAGCTGCGCGAACGCCTTGCCCGGTACCAGCAGCTTGCCGCGCCGGCGCCCGCTGCCCACCAGGACGTACGGGAGGTCGACGACGGCCGAGTCGACCAGCACCGGCCAGCCGTCCGGGAGTCCGATCGCGGTGATACCGCCGTACTCCATTCCGGTCTCCCCCGTCGCGGTGTCCATGGACGCGAACGAGGCCTTGCGGGCGCCGAGTTGGCGGCGGACCACGCCGTTGACGTCGACCCGGGTGGTGGAGAGCGCGATGCACGCGGCCAGGGTCGTCTCGCCGCCCCGCCGGCCGGCCACCACCACGCAGTTCGCCGACCGCTCGAGCAGCTCCCGCCCGTAGTGCTCCACGAAGACGGCGGTGTCGGCCCAGCGGGGGTCGGTGTCGACGTAGACGATCTGCTCGGCGGGGACGCTGCCGCGCCATTCGCGTACGGCTTCGGCGACCGGGGCGGTCAGTTCGCCGAGGGCGTCGGGGGCGGGGATGGCGATGTCGAAGTGTCCGAGGGGCGCGTCCATGACGGCACGCTAACAGGGCGCCGGAGCGCGCTCAGGGGACGGGCGGGACCGACACCGCCAGCACCAGCTGTGCCGGGATGTCGCCGTGATTGCCGTAGGTGTGCGGGGCGTTGGCCTCGAAGGTGACGCTCGCGCCGGCCGGGACGCGGTACTCGGCGCCCTCGACGGTGAGGGTCAGCTCACCCGCGGTGACGTGGGCGATCTCGACCGTGCCCGCGGGGTGCGGGTCCGAACTGCTGCTGTCCCCCGGCATCAGACGCCATTCCCACATCTCCAGCGGTCCGGGCGCCTCGGTGCCCGCGAGGAGGCGGCTGTAGCTGCCGGCCTCGGTGTGCCACAGCCGCACCACCTGGTCGGCCGGGACGATCCGCACCTTCGGGCCCTGCTCGTAGTCCAGCAGCGTGGTGATGCTGATCCCGAGCGCGTCGCCGATCTTGACGACGGTACCGATGCTCGGGTTGGTGCGCGCCTGCTCGATCTGGATGAGCATGCCCCGGCTGACGCCGGCTCGGGTGGCGAGCGCGTCGAGGGTGAAGCCGCGTTCGTTGCGCCAGCGCTTGACGTTCCGCGCCAGGGACTGGGTCAGCAGGTCGAGGTCCGACACGTTCCGTCCAATATCCATGTACCGCTGGGCCAATATTATGGATGACAGGGTTCACTTTGATGAACTACGGTGTGGTGCACCCGATCGTTCACCGAACTGTACTGCGAGGCGACCCGTGACAGCATTGTTCGCCCTGGCCACCAGCCTCCTGTGGGGGCTGGCCGACTTCGGTGGCGGACTGCTGACGCGACGCGCACCTGCGCTCACCGTGGTCGTCGTCTCGCAGGGGATCGCGGCGGCCGTCCTCGGGGCGATCGTGGTCGCCACGGGCGGCTGGAGCGAGGCAGGTCCGCGGCTGTGGTTCGCCTTCGCCGCCGGCCTGGTGGGGCCGGTCGCCCTGTTCTCCTTCTACAAGGCGCTCGCCCTCGGCCCGATGGGCGTCGTCTCCCCGCTCGCGACCCTGAGCGTGGCGGTCCCGCTCGGTGTGGGCCTCGTCCTCGGCGAACGCCCGGGGCTGATGCAGGTCGCGGGGATCGCGGTCGCCGTCACCGGCGTCGTACTGGCGGGTGGCCCTCAGCTCAGGGGCGCGCCCGTGCAGCGGCAGGCGATCCTGCTCACGCTCGTCGCGGCACTGGGCTTCGGCACGGTGTTCGCGCTGATCACGGAGGCGTCGACGAGCGTCACGGGCCTGTTTCTCGCGCTGTTCGTGCAGCGGCTGACGAACGTCGCCGGAGGCGGCATCGCGCTCTACGCCTCCGCGAAGCGCGGCGGCGAGGCGCTCCCGGCCGGCGGTTTCCCCTGGGAGTCCCTCCCCGCGCTGGCTTTCGTCGGCCTCGCAGACGTCGCGGCCAACGGCACGTACTCGGTCGCCGCCCAGCACGGCCCCGTCACGGTGGCCGCCGTCCTCGCCTCGCTCTATCCGGTGGTGACAGCACTCGCCGCCCGCGGCTTCCTCAGCGAACGGCTCCGTGGCATCCAGGCGGCGGGCGCGGGCCTCGCCCTGGTGGGCACGCTGTTGCTGGCGACGGGCTAGTGCCCCGACCGGCACCGTTCGCCCCGTCGCGACGCCCGGCACGCTCCCTCACTGCCCCAAGGGCGTGGGAGGCACCCCCAACACTCGCCGCACCGGGCACAGGCCCACGTACGTTTCGATACGAGGGCCCACACCGGCCTCCCCACCCCCCACTCCCCCAGCCTCCGGCCGGGGGGACCCTCCGGAGCCCGGAGCACGCATCGGACGCTGCTCCTTTACTACGGGCAAACGGTGCCCGCCGGGGCACTAGGCCTCGGCGTCCAACTCGGCGAGCCGCGCGACCGTCTCCTCGTCCAGTTCCGACAGGGCGCGCAGCTGTGCGGGGGTGATCCCGTCAGGTATCGGCACCGGCGCGGGAGTCCTGAGGGGTGGCTGCCAGCCCTCGCCGGCCGTCCAGCGCCGCACGACTCGGGCGGGCGCGCCCGCGACCACGGCGTGGTCGGGCACGACGCCCCGGACCACGGCACCCGCGGCCACCACCACGTTCCGTCCGATCCGCGCACCCGGCAGGATCACCGCGCCGGTGCCGATCCAGCAGCCGGAACCGATCTCCACCGGCTCCATCCGCGGCCACTGCTTGCCGATGGGCTCGTGGGGATCGTCGTAGGAGTGGTTCGTGGACGTGACGTACACGTACGGCCCGAAGTAGCAGTCGCTGCCGATGGTGACCGTCGTGTCGGCGATGACATGGCTGCCCCGGCCCAGGACGACGCCGTCCCCGATGCGCAGGATCGGGTCCGGGCCGAGGTCGAGGTCAGGCATCAGGCCGGCGGTGAGGGTGACCTGTTCGCCGACGATGCAGTGGGAGCCCACGTGGATCCAGGGTTCGCCGAAGACCGTGCCGAGCGGGAAGGCGAGCCGGGTGTGGGCACCCAGCGCACCGAAGCGGAAACGTCCCGGATGCTGCGCGGTGACCGAGCCCGTGCGCTGCACCCAGGCCCAGCCCGCGTGGACGGCGCGCTGCGTGAGGCTTCGCCGCCAGGATGAGAACGTGTTCTTGCGCTTCGGCACCCGCTCACCGTACTCAGCGTGAGGTGCGCCGACGGGCTCCGCGCCCTGTGATCTACGCCCCACCTGAGCACGCGTCACCCGGCACGCGGATCACCCGTAGCGGATGAGGCGCCCGCGGCGGACCTGTGGTGCGGTTCGAGGATGACTATGCGCAGCCTTCCCAACCCCTTCGACGCGGCAGGGCGGATGGTCCGATACGCACTGGGGACCGCGGGCTCGGTCGCCGACCGCGTGGTCCCCGCGGTGACGGCCGCCGTCCTGGACCGGCTCGACCTGGACGGTCTGGCCGCCCGCATCGACGTGAACCGGATCGCCGACCGGGTGGACGTGATGCGCGTGGCCCGCCGGCTGGACATCGACCTCGTCGCCGACCGGGTCGACGTGGATCGCGTCGCCGACCGGGTGGACATCGAGCGGGTGGCGGCCCGGATGGACGTGAACAGCGTCGCCGCCCGGCTCGACGCCGACACGGTCGCGGCGCGCATCGACGTCGACCGGATCGCCGCACGTATCGACGTCGACCGGATCGCCGCCCGGCTGGACGTGGACGCCGTGATCGACCGGATCGACCTGGTCGCGCTCACCAGGGCCGTTCTGGAGGAGATCGATCTGGGCCGGATCGTCCGGGACACAAGTGGCGGGATGGCCGAGGAGACGGTCGACGCGCTCCGGCTGAGCAGCGCGCGGGCCGACCGGATGGTGGACCGCGTCACCGACCGCCTGCTGCACCGGCCGGGCGCGGCACCCAAAGGCACCGACGGTCTCGCGCCGCCCCACGGACAGACACCGTGACACGTACGGAGCCGAGGCCCGAGGGCGACACGGCGGGGGTCGTGTCGCGGTGCCTCGCGGCCCTGGTCGACGCGATCGTGGTGGCGGGCATCGGCCTCGCCGCGCACCTCGCGTTCGGCGGCCTGCGACTGCTCGTCACCGGACCGCCCTTCCATATGCCCGACCTCTCCGGCTGGCTGACGGGCGTGCTCGGCTGGACCGTGGCCGTCCTCTATCTGGCGCTGAGCTGGGTCACGACCGGAGGCACCATCGGCGACTGGCTGCTGGGGCTGCGCGTCACCGGCCGCACCGGACGGCTGCTCGGTATCCCCCGCGCGCTGCTGCGGGCCGTGCTGTGCGTCGCCCTTCCCGTGGGCCTGCTCTGGATTCCCTTCAGCCGGCGCCATGCCTCGGTCCAGGACGTCGCCCTGGCCAGCGCCGTTCACTACCACCACTTCTGACCGCGAGGCCGGCGGATCGGTCCGCGGCCGTCGGAACGCGGGCCACGGCCTCGTGGAGGGCCGGGTGATGACGACGGGTGGTCGGTTCCGGTGCCGACGGTCGGGCTCGCCGGGCTCGCGATCACCATCGGGTTGCTTCCCCGCCCGGCCGTCGAGCCTCGCCCGCCGCCTGGGGAAGCACGGCCCCGGCACGCTGTTCGGGGGCTCATCGCCTACGGTGCGTATTGAACCGACGGCGAGGAGAGGGCGATGACGCATAAGGCGTTGATCACGGGGATCGGCGGCAGGGAACCGAAGATCGACGGGACGGCCTTCGTGGCGCCCACGTCGTCGGTCGTCGGCGACGTGACGGTGGGGGCCGGAGCGAGTGTCTGGTACGGGGCGGTGCTGCGCGGCGACGTCGAGCGGATCTCCGTGGGGGCGCAGAGCAACATCCAGGACAACTGCACGCTCCACGCCGATCCGGGGTTTCCCGTCAGCATCGGGGAGCGGGTGTCCGTGGGGCACAACGCGGTGGTGCACGGGGCGACCGTCGGGGACGACTGCCTGGTCGGCATGGGGGCGACCGTGCTGAACGGTGCCGTGATCGGGGCGGGATCGCTGGTTGCCGCGCAGGCGCTCGTGCCGCAGGGCATGCAGGTGCCGCCAGGGTCACTGGTGGCGGGGGTGCCGGCGAAGGTGAAGCGGGAGCTGACGCAGGAAGAGCGCGAGGGCGTCACGCTCAACGGCACGCTGTACGCGGACCTCGCCAAGGCGCACCACGAGGTGCACGAGAAGGCGTAGGCCTCAGTCGGCGGCCGGGACGGGCTCCCTTTCGGCCGCTTCCCTCTCGGCCGCCGCCTTCTTCGCCTTGCGCTTCAGCACCAGCATCGACGTCAGGCCGATCAGCACGGCCGCCACCAGGCCCAGGTACGAGAACCGCTTCAGCCAGTCCTCGGCGACGATGCCCACGTAGTAGATGACGGCCGTCGTGCCGCCCGCCCAGCAGATACCGCCGAGGACGTTGGCGATCAGGAACTTCCAGTACGGCATGTGGAGGACGCCCGCGAGCGGGCCGGCGAAGATGCGCAGCAGGGCGACGAAGCGGCCGAAGAAGACGGCCCACATGCCCCACTTCTCGAAGGACCGCTCGGCGGTGGCGACATGTCCCTCGCTGAAGTGCCTGGGGAATTTCCCGCCCAGCCAGGCCAGCAGCGGGCGTCCGCCCTTGCGGCCGATCGCGTAGCCGATGGAGTCGCCGATGACGGCACCGGCGGTCGCGCACGCGCCGAGCACGATCGGGTTGATGCCGGAGTGATGGGAGGACAGCAGGGCCGCGGAGACCAGGACGATCTCGCCCGGCAGCGGGATGCCCAGGCTCTCCAAACCGATGACCAGCGCTACCACGGCATAAACGGCCGCGGCGGGTACGGTGTCGAGCCACTCCTGGACGTGCAACGCCGGTTCCTCCCGTTGTGAACGCTTCGTTCCCTGCATTCCCGGCGTGCGCCCGACAGGGACGCACGCCGGGAAGCCTACCGGGTCAGCCCGCTGAGGCGCCGTCCCAGAGATCGCACTGGTGTTCCTGATGGACAGCGGTGCTGAGGGTGTTCCCACCCTTGGACGCCGTCTTCAGCGAGAGCACCACCCCGGGGGTAGCGGGCATCGCCGGCTGCCCCGCGGCACGCGGCACACCGTCCCGTACGAAGGATCCCCAGTACTGCACCATCTGCCGCGACAGCACCTTCTGCTCGGCGTTCAGAGGGGAGTCCAGACCGAACTGTCTGAAGAGGTACTGGACCTCGTTCACGTGGGTCGCGCCGAAGTCGAAGTCCGTGTGCAGGTTGCGCAGGGAGGCGAAGGGCGGGGAGGTGCGGTCGGCGAACTCGTACGAGTAGACCCGGCCGCGGGTGGCGAGCAGGCCGTCGAGCCGCAGTGCCGGGCAGCTGAACAGTGTGTCGCCGAGCGCGGTGGCGTAGGCGATCGTCGGCGTCGGGTAGGCCGACAGCGGGTAGCGCTGCAGGACCTGCTCGCCGAAGGCGTTCCGCATGACGTCGGGATACTGCCCGGCCGTGAGCGGCGTGCCGTTCAGGTCGTAGGCGGCGAAGGCGAACAGGCGCCCCTCGTCCTTGTTCGAGCCGTTGATCACCGGCACACGGGACGCGGTCCCGTTCGCCACGGCCTGCTCCGGCTGCACCGGCAGGAAGGCACCGCCGGCCACCGGACCCCAGTCGAAATCGCCCTGGGCCTCAAGGATCTCGCGAGCGGACTTGCCGCGCAGGCACGCGATGTCCGTGCAGCCGAGCTTCTGCACGAAGTCGGCCCCCTGAGCCACCGCGTCCTGGTGCGTACGTGCGCTGCAGTCGTCGTAGGCGCCGCTCTCGATGATGCCCGCGCGGAACAGGCCTCTCGCCGTCGGTGAGGCCAGCTGGGTGCAGACCGAGCGGCCTCCCGCCGACTCACCCGCGATGGTGACCCGGGCCGGATCGCCGCCGAAGCGCGAGATGTTGGCGTGCACCCAGCGCAGTCCCGCCTGCTGGTCGAGCATGCCGAAGTTGCCGGAGACCCCGTCGTGCGTCTCGCCGTCAAGACCGGCCGTGGCGAGGAAACCCATGGCGCCGAGGCGGTAGTTGACGGTCACGACGACCGTTCCCGTCTGCCGGGCGAAGGTGTCGGGCACGACGTCCTGACCGGCACCGGCGGTCAGTCCGCCGCCGTGGAACCAGACCAGGACCGACCGTCTCGCGGAGCCGTCGGGGACGTACACGTTCAGGTCCAGGCAGCTCTCGGTGTACGAGGGCTGCTCGTAGCCGGGGTCCCAACTCGCGCTCTGTACACACTTGTTGCCGAAGTCCCGTGCGGAGCGCACCCCGTGCCAGGGCCGGACGGGGTGCGGCGCGCGCCAGCGGAGCCTGCCGACCGGCGGCTCGGCGTACGGGATGCCGAGGAACTGCCGCCCCTCGGCAGTGGTTTCGCCGCGTACCCGGCCCGCGTCGGTGCGGACGACCGGTTCGCCGTGCGCGGCGGCCTGCGCCGGCGCAGGGACCAGGAGGGCGGCCGCGAGGGCCGTCAGTGCGATGGCGATACGGCGTATCACGAGCCCACCTCCACATGCGTCCGCAGACGCAGATCACGCGAGGACGCTCCGACCCACACGGGGCGGCGGCCCGTCCCGAGCACCCAGTGGTGACGTTTCGGATCCCATGAGGACAGGGTGCGCGCGGCGACTTCCACCTCGACCCGACTCCGCTCCCCCGGACGCAGGGTCAGCCGCCGATAGCCTCCCAACACCCTTACCGCCTGGTCGAGTCGGAGCCGTGGCGAGGCCCCGACGTACACCTGCGGCACGGCCACGCCCTCGCGTCGCCCCGTGTTGCGGACGCCGAAGGACACCACCAGGCCGCGCCGTGTCCATCGCGCCCGCACGTCCTCGTACGAGAAGGAGGTGTACGACAGTCCGTGCCCGAAGGGGAACAGCGGCCGGACGCCCTCGGCGTCGTACCAGCGGTAGCCGGCATGGATGCCTTCCGAGTACTCCTCGGTGCCGTCCACGCCCGGGTAGCTGCGGGGGTCGCCGGCCACGGGGTGGTGGTCGTCGTCGGCCGGGAAGGACTGGGTGAGACGGCCGCCGGGGTCACGGTCGCCGAACAGGACGGCGGCGGTGGCGGCCGCGCCCTCCTGGCCCGGGTAGTACATCTGGAGCACGGCACCCGTGCGCCTCAGCCAGGGCATCGACGTCGAGGACGAGGTGTTGAGGACGACGGTGGTGCGCGGGTTGGCCGCCGTGACGGCCTCGATCAGCTGCTCCTGGTGGCCTGGAAGGGCGATCGTGGCCCGGTCCAGGCCCTCGGTCGCGTCCTCGTAGGCGAACAGCACCACGTTCTGCGCGGCCCGTGCGGCGGCGACGGCCTCCGTGACGTCCTGCGCCCGGGTCGCGCCGGTGCTCCGCCGCAGCCGGAAGAGCAGGCCGTCGGCCCCTCCTTGCGCGGTGATCCGCAGCGAATGGGCGCCCTTGGCGAGCGTCAGGGTCCTGCGGCGCACGGAGAGCCCGTCGGGGGCCGCCGAGACGAGCCCTCCCGTGAAGAACTCGCCGTATCCGGGCGCCTGCGGGAACAACTCCGTGCCGTCCAGGAGCACCTTGGGGCGCGCGGTGGGCGCGGACGAGAAGTGCAGGACGAACGTCCACTCCTCGGCGCCGGGGACGGTGAGCGTCCCGTCGTACGTCCAGACCTTGCCGGCATCGACCCGGCGGCCCTCGCTGTCGAGGGCGGGGCTCAGCGCGGACGCCGGGATCGGCTTGCCGAACAGGTCCTCGCCGAGTGCGTACGTCACTTTCCCGGCACGGGACTTGATGACGTCCAGCGGGCTGTCGGCGTGGTCCGGCACGACGTGCGCACTTCCGCCGCCGCTGACGAAGGGCAGGGCGCCGGTCGGGCCGATCACCGCGACGCCGGCGCCCTCGGCCAGGGGCAGGGTGCGGTGCTCGTTGCGCAGCAGGGTGGCGCCCGCCTCGGCGACCTCCCGGGCCACGGCCGCGCCGGCCGGTGCGTCACGGTCCGGGCGCGGCGGGGCGCTGCCGTCGAGCAGCCCGAAGCGGTCCATGACGGAGAGGATCCGGCGCACGGAACGGTCGAGACAACGCTCGGGCACGCTGCCGTTCTGCACGGCCGACTTGAGCGCCGCACCGAAATGGGCGCCGTCGGGCATCTCCATGTCGAGACCGGCGGTGATCGCCGCGACGGTGCTGTGCGCGGCGAACCAGTCGGTCATCACCCAGCCCTCGAAGCCCCACTGGTCGCGCAGGATGTCCGTGAGCAGGGTCTTGTTCTCGCACGCGAACGTGCCGTTGACCTTGTTGTAGGCGCCCATCACCGCGCCGGTTTCGGCCGCGACGGCCGCCTCGAAGCCGCGCAGTTCGATCTCGTGCATGGTCTGCTCGTCGACCCGCACGTCGATCGACATGCGGTCCTGCTCCTGGTTGTTCATCGCGTAGTGCTTGACGGTGGCGATCAGGCCCTCGCCCTGGATGCCGCCGATCTCCGCGGCGACCAGGTCGGAGGAGAGCAGCGGATCCTCGCTGAAGGTCTCGAAGTTGCGGCCCGCGTACGGGGTGCGGACGAGGTTGACCATCGGGGAGAGCAGGACGTCCTGGCCCAGAGCGCGGCCCTCGCGTCCGATGACCTGTCCGTAGCGGCGGGCCAGCTCGGGGTCGAAGGCGGAGGCAAGCAGGACGGGGGCGGGCAGGGCGGTGGCGTGCTGGGCGATACGGACACCGGCGGGCCCGTCGGCGAGTCGGAGCCGGGGAATGCCGAGGCGCTCGACCGGGGGGACGTAGCCCGCCTGGCCGAGCGAGTCCGGGTCGGTGGCGCCGTGCAGGAGGGAGATCTTCTCGTCGAGGGTGAGCCGGGCGATGAGGCCTTCGACGCGGGGGCCGGCCCCCGCCTCGGGTCTGTCCAGCGCGTGCGCGGGGGACGTGAGACCGCTGGTGGCCGCCGTGGCGACGGCTATCGCGCCGCCCAGCAGTCGCAGCGCGGATCTCCGGGAGACAGTGTCGGTCATGGGCCGTCACTCCTTCGGTGTGCGGGCACGACGTTGTGAACCGCATGCGCGCCCCGGCGTCCCGGTCTGCGTTCGGCATCTGAACGCACCATGCGTCAGGCCGACTTGGCACCCCGCTGGCCACTACGGGCGCGGCGGGAAAACTAGAACGCCCAGTGACTCGTGTCAATGAACCGAACAGGAAACGGCCGGATGCCGACAAGAACCGAAGTCGGGGCCGCCCGCCCGGGGCGGCCCCGCGCAACTCTCTATGAGCCCGACATGTCCGACGTGCCTGCCGTGCCTGCCGTGCCTGCCGTGCCTGCCGTGCCTGCCGTGCCCAAGGTGCTCAAGGTCTTCAAAGTGCCTGGTGTGGTCGTTGTGACCCTGTTCGCCACGGAGGTGGCCGCACCCAGGACGCGAGCGGGAAGAGTGCGCACCTCGCCCAGAGGCGCGGTCCGTGCGGAAGGCGTCGTTTCGCTGCGGACCTGCGCGAACCGCTCCTCGTCGTGCTCACCCAGCCCGTCCTCGGACTTCTGCAGCCGGGGCTGGGGCCGGGCACCCGGCGCCTTCGGCGTACCGCCGGGAGAGCCCTCCGTCGCCGCGCGACCGCCGTCCCCCGGTCCGCCCTTGTTCTCCGTGAGCCCGGCGGCGTCGTCCGCGGTTTCCAGCACCCACCGCTGCCGGGCGGAACCGTCCCGCGCGCCGACGACGACGTGCGTCCCCTTGCCCGGCGCGACGAGCAGCCCCTTGCCGCCGCGCAGCAGAAGCTCCCCGCGGACCGTGAGGTCGTAGCGCACCTCTCCCCCGTGCGCCAGGCAGGATGCCAGGTCCACCAGGTGTCTTTGGGCGTCGGAGTCGAGGCACAGCGTGGGGTCGACGCCGCTGCGCAGCAGACCGTCGCCCTGGTACGACCACTGCTGCGACCCGGCGGAGGAGCATGCCGCCAGCACGGCCGCGGCACCGGAGTCGGCCCGGCCGCCGACGACGTCGAGGCAGAGGCCGCTCTCCGCGTTGCGGAGCCTGCCGCGTCCGATCTCGACGGGCTGTCGCACGGAGGCGGGCAAGGGGGAACCGGCCGACGAGGCGTCGCCCGCGGAGCGCGACGGCTGCAGGGAACTGCTGCTCTGTGCCCCCCAGGTGGCCCGGGGATCCGGGACACCGTTGTCGTCGGACCAGCCCTTGGTGACGAGGACGGTGGCGAGCAGTGCGGCGGCCGCCACGCCGACACCCACAACGACGGCCTTGGTGTGTCGCTGCGTCGGTACCGGGCGGTGTCGTCCGCCGCTCCCGGAACGTGCGGCGCCGCGCCCCGGCGCCTGGTCTCCGCCGCGGCCGGGGCGGGAGTCGAGATAGCGCCGGGCGCCCCAGCCGAGCACGGTCTCCGCGAGCAGCACCTCCAGGCCGCCCTCGAAATGGCTGAGCTGTTCGGCGGCGTGACGGCAGTAGCGGCACTCCATCAGGTGCTGCTGGACATCGGGGAGCAGGGCGCCACCCCGGCGTATCGGGACATCGAGGAGACGGTTGTAGAAGCGGCATTCCTTGCCGGGCGCGAGTTCCCGGTGGGCGTGCACGCAGCCAACCCGGAATTGCTCGCGCGCTTGCTCCAGTGCGGCCGACGCGGTGGGCGCGTCCACCCCCAACAGACCAGCCGGTACGGTTATGGGTTCAGCCTCGACCTCGGTGTGCCACAGCAGGCATTGAGAAGCTCCCGGAAGGGCCCGGAATGCCCGCTCGGCGAGTTTCCGCCTTTCCGACGTCCCGGACCGTGCGGCACGCAGTCCTCGTCCGCCGGTCGGTTTGCGGAGTTCCGGCAGGAGAACGGAAATTCCGTCGTCCGATGCCCACTCCTTGACCGTGTCCCGTACGGCCGCCAGGAGCTGCGGCCGCAGGGCGCCGCCGGCCGGCCGTCCGAGGATCCGGTGGAACGCCGCGGCAGCGGCCATGTCGGCCGGGCTCGGCCCGGAGGCAACGCAGATGACGGCGTAGTCATACGTCGCCCGCCAATGCCGGGCCAGCAGCAACGCTCCCGCCCGGGCGCCCTCGGCACCCTGACCAAGCTGCGCGACGAGATGGCGGTCGGACTCGGCGGGGCCCGATCCGGGGCGTGGCGGGTACGGCGGACGTGGGGGGTAGGGGGATTGCACTGAACCATTTCCTTCCAAGCCGCAGGACGGTGCGTGCGGAATACGCGTCCATCGGAAAGCAGGTGCCTGATTGGTGCGTACCTATGCCGGGTCAGATGGTGACCGCTATAAGGCCGCTCACTTTCGCACAATCGACTCACAACAAACAAGGAGTTCGAGTGACCCAAGTTCAAAACGCGGAAACTTCAGATAAGTTACCGGCGGTATCCGCACCCGTATTCGAAAAGACCGTAGGGCGGGTCGTCAAGTTGTGTGCGCCGCAGGGCGGTTGGCACACGAAACCTCCACTGCCCGGCGGCCCCGCAACGGGCTCCGAAGTTTCTCCCGGCGAACTCTCATGCCCGTCGACCGGCATGGCCACACGCTCGCTCCACACACTTCCAGCGCTCCGGCTTCCGCACCACCCGCACCGTCCGCAGGGCCGTCGTCCCGGCCGCCGGGCTCGGCACACGACCCCTGCCCGCGACCAAGGCCACAGCCACAGCCACAGCCACAGCCAGGAACTGGCCGCGGGCGGCACGGTCCACGGCGTCGTCTTCAACGGCCTGCGCCACGACACCGGCGACGAGGCCGACTATCTGCGCACGGTGGTGCGGCCGGCCTGCTGCGACCGGGACCACCTGGGCCCCGAATTCGCCACCCAGCTCAAGGAATTCGTCGCGGGGCCGGCTGGGCAACACGGTCTGCGACCCACGGCGCCGACGACTCACTGTCTGACGGAACGCCGGGAGCCAGGGAACGACACACATCCCGGGCCCCGGCAGCCAGACAGCCCCCAGCCGTGGACGGGGCGTCCGAACAACCGTCACCTCACCCGCTGCACCGACAACTCACTGCCTCACGGCACACCGAAGGCCCGGGAACCACACACACCCCGGGCCCGGCAGCCACACAGTCCTCAGCCGTGGGGACGCAGCGTCCAGACAACCGTCATCTCACCCGTGACGGCGCCGTCGGCGCGGCGGATCTCGATCTCCACCGGGAACTCGGGGCGCGCTCCCGCATCCAGTTCCGCGACGACGTCCGCGGCCGGGCGGCCGAGGGTGGCGGTGGCCGTGACCACTCCCATCGCCAGCTTCCGGTAAGCGATCTCGGCACTCACGGCGAGCGGCACGGCCCGCGCAAGGTGCTCCCCGAACGCGGCCAGCACGATCGCTCCGCTCGCGGACTCCCCGAGCGTGAACATCGCGCCGGCGTGCGGCCCGCCCACGTGGTTGTGGTACTCGCTCTGGTCCGGCAGGGCCAGCACCGCCTTGTCCGGCGTGGTCTCCAAGAACTCGAGATTCAGGGTTCGGGCCATGGGCACCGTGGCGGCGAGCATCTCACCGATCGACATCTGGTCTGCGCTCATGCCGAAGATGTTACCCACGAGTAGCCACGGGTGGCCAGATCCATGTGCGGATCGGCACAACCCTGACAAGCCACAGTGACCGAATCGTGTCCCGGGCGGCACTAGGGTGGCTGCTCATGTGGCCAGGACAGCAGCCGCCCGGGGGCGAGCAGAACCCGCAGGGACCCAACCCGCAGGGACAGAACCCGCAAGCGCAGAACAACCCGTACCAGCAATCGGGGTACCAGCAGCCGAACCCGTATCAGCAGCCCGGGTTCCAGCAACCCAACCCCTACGCGCAGCAGCCTCAGTGGCAGGCTCCGGTGCCCGCGGGCTCTCCGCAGCCCTCCCAGGGTGGCGGTGGCGGGAACCGGACGAAGCTCGTCGCGATCGTGGCGGCCGTGGCCGTGGTGGTGGCCGCCGGTGTGACCGGATTCCTGGTGCTGGGCGGGAAGAAGGACGACAAGGCCGGCGGGGGCAAGACCGACGGCAAACCGTCCTCGTCGGCTTCGGCCTCTGCGGACCCGAGCGCCACGGACTCCTCCTCGGACGACGACCCGCGTGGCGCAGAGACCGAGAAGCCGACGATTCCCGGCTGGAAGCTCGTGGTCAACACGAAGTGGGGTATCGCCTTCGACGTGCCCGCGGACTGGGAGGTCCAGAACCCGGGCGTCGGCATCGGCTTCGACTTCCCGGACAGCGAGAAGGACAAGGGAATCAACATGTCGGGCACCGCGGAGTACAAGTCCAAGTGGTGCACCTCCGACAGCGACAAGGACGGCCGCACCGACGACACACCGCTGGCCGTAGTGGGCACCAAGGGCGCCGACGGCGCCAAGAACACCGACGAGATCGCGGTCAACACTCCCCCGTGGTGGGTCTTCGGCGGCTACACCCAGCCCGACAAGAAGAGCATCACCTTCGACAAGAAGGCCACGCCCTTCAAGACCACTTCGGGCGTCGAGGGCAGCATCGCGTGGGCCCAGTCGGCCAACACGCCGAAGAAGGGCAAGTGCGTCACCGACGGCAAGGCGCTCACCTTCGGCTTCAAGAACTCCGCCGACGACTACGTGTCGTTCAACTTCTTCGGGGCCAAGGGCGTGAAGGACGAGGTCTCCAAGGCGACCGTCCTCAAGGTCCTCAGCACGGTCCGGCTCCACGGAACCCCGACCGGGTGACCGACCCAGGGGTGTTGTGGCCCACCTCGGCGAGGCGGGCCACAACACCCTGGGACATCAGCCCCTCAGATCGCCGCGGTGGACCCAGCGGCCGGCCAGCGACTCCTCGGGGTCGTGGCAGCTGCCGATGCACTCCCAGGTGCCGCCACTGTTCTCACACTCGAGCTGGGCGCTCACCTTGTTGTCCTTGTACACATAGCCGGTCACCCCGGCGCTTGAGCTCGGCGTGGCGTGAACGGCAACCTTCTCCTTGTTGACGATGTAGGTGTGGCCTACGGGGTGGCAGGAGAACGAAGCGCGCGCCGAGGCGGGCGCCGCGACCACGGCGGGAAGGGCGGCGCCGATGAGCGCGGCCGTTCCGATTACAGCTGCAACACGCTTGCGCATGAGGCTCCTTCGTCCTTGGGACCCAAGAGGTCCCCGGGGGTGGCAAGTCGTCATGAACATGACTTGATCACCTTAAAAGGAACACCAGGCGTCGTCAAAGAGGCGGTCAAGCACGAGCACTTGGGCGCGGGGTGGGCGGCCGGTGCTTCAAGGGACGACTCAGCCGATGCCGAACGCCCCGTCGGGGGGCTCGGGTGAGGGTACGGCGTTCTCGTCACCTACCGGTCGCGCGCCGGCGATGAAGTCCCGTATTCCCGCCCCGTACTCGACCCGCGCAGGGAAGGCGTCGGCTGCCGTGAGCCGGGCCAGGGCGAGTGTGTCGACGGGGTGGTGTGCGGCGACGAGCACTGCGTTGCCGAAACGTCGTCCGCGCAGGACGCCCGGTTCGGCGATCAGCACCAGCTCCTGGAACACCGCGCCGAAGGTGGCGAGTTGGGAGCGGAGGAAGGCGAAGGGGGTGGCGTCGGCGAGGTTGGCCAGGTAGACGCCCCCCTCGCGCAGTACGCGGCCGGCCTCGTGCGCGTAGGTCAGGGACGTGAGGTGCGCCGGGACGCGGGAGCCGCCGAAGACGTCGGCGACGAGCACGTCCGCTGAGGCCGTGGGGGCCGCTTCCAGCCAGGCGCGGGCGTCGGCGGTGTGCACGGCGATGGCGGCGTCGTCCGGGAGCGGCAGGTGCTCCACGACCAGCTCCAGCAAGGCGCGGTCCGCCTCGACGACGTCCTGCCGCGAGCCGGGCCGGGTCGCGGCCAGATAGCGGGGCAGGGTGAGCGCGCCCCCGCCGAGGTGCAGTACGTCCAGCGGGCGCCCCGGCTCAGCGACGGTGTCCAGAACATGCCCGAGCCGCCGCGCGTACTCGAACTCCAGATGCGCAGGTTCGTCCAGGTCCACATACGACTGCGGCGCCCCGTCGACCGTCAGCAGCCAGGCGCGCTTCCGATCCACGTCGGGCATCAGCTTGGCAGTGCCGTGATCGACATCTCGGGTCACGGGTATCGGCTCGTCCACACCCCCATTGTCTCCGGCACGGGAACGCACCGGCGCCGAGACGCCCCGAAAGGGGCGCGGGGAACTGCGCGACCAGCCACAACCAACCCGCAGCCCCCCACACATCCCAGCCCCAACGGACCGACTCCCGCCGAGCCGTCAGCCGACAACCGTCACGGTGCCCGCGCCGACCGTCCGGCCGCCCTCGCGGATCGCGAAGCCGAGCCCCGGCTCCAGGGGCACGTCGCGGCCGAGTTCGACCGTCATGGTCACGGTGTCACCGGGCCGGGCGACCGCCGCCTCGCCGAGATCGACGTCTCCGACCACGTCCGCGGTGCGGATGTAGAACTGCGGCCGGTAGCCGGTGGACACCGGGGTCGTACGGCCGCCCTCGCGCGTCGACAGGACGTAGACGCGCGCGGAGAAGCGACGGCTGGGCGCCACGCTGCCGGGCGCCGCCACGACGTGCCCGCGCCGGACCGCGTCCCGCGGCACCCCGCGCAGCAGCAGCGCCACGTTGTCCCCGGCCTGCGCCTCGTCCATGGGCTTGCCGAAGGTCTCCAGGCCGGTGACGACACTCTCCAGCCCGGCGCCGAGCACTTCGACACGGTCGCCGACGCGCACGACACCGCGCTCGACGGCACCGGTCACCACTGTCCCCCGGCCGGTGATCGTGAGCACGTTCTCGACCGGCAGCAGGAACGGCGCGTCCAGGTACCGCTCGGGCATGGGCACATACGTGTCCACCGCGTCGAGCAGCGCCTCGATGGACGCCGTCCACCGCGGGTCGCCCTCCAGCGCCTTCAGTCCGGAGACGCGTACGACCGGTACGGCGTCGCCGCCGTAGCCCTGCGAGGTGAGCAGTTCGCGGACCTCCAGTTCCACGAGGTCGGTGAGCTCCTCGTCGCCCGCGTCGGCCTTGTTGAGGGCGACGACGATGTGGTCGACGCCCACCTGCCGGGCGAGCAGGACGTGTTCGGCGGTCTGCGGCATGATCCCGTCGACCGCGGAGACGACGAGGATCGCCCCGTCGAGCTGCGCGGCACCGGTGACCATGTTCTTGACGTAGTCGGCGTGGCCGGGCATGTCCACGTGCGCGTAGTGACGGGTGTCGGTCTCGTACTCGACGTGCGCGATGTTGATGGTGATGCCGCGGGCGGCTTCCTCCGGGGCGCGGTCGATGCGGTCGAACGGCACGAACGTGCCGGTGCCGCGCTCGGCCAGCACCTTGGTGATGGCGGCGGTCAGGGTGGTCTTGCCGTGGTCGACGTGGCCCATGGTGCCGATGTTCAGATGCGGTTTGGTGCGCACGTATGCCGTCTTGGGCATGGCGATACCTCGAAGCCTCTTCGTAGGAGAGATGGGGACCCCAAGGACTCGCCGACCCTCCCCCTGCGGGGTCCGCCGGACGATCCGGAGAGGGTCAGCTTCGGGCGCCGTCGACTGCGGCGACTAGAACAGGAACGGCAGCCTTCGGGGCATCCGCGACCGCGGATGCTGCGAGGTGGAAGGCGTACCGGAACATGACGCCGATCATTGCTGACGCTTTGCCCGGCGTCGAATGCTTTTCCGCTCCACGGTCTTCGCGCGCTACGGCGTTCAGGCTGCGATGTTCTTCAGCGCCTCCCGCACCGACAGCGGGGCGAACCGCCCCCGCTCCCGTGCGAGGAACGTCCGTACGGCCTCGGGGTCGGTCTTGGCGTACTCGCGCAGGCTCCAGCCGATGGCCTTGCGGATGAAGAAGTCGGGGTGCCCGGACTGGCGCAGGCAATAGCTGAAGAGGCGTTCGGTGTCGGTGTGCTCCTTGTAACGCAGCTGGTGGAGCAGGGCGGTGCGGGCGACCCACAGGTCCTCGTCCACGATCCAGGCGTCCATGTCCGCCCTCAGCGCCGGGTCGGCCGCGACCAGGGCGCCCACGACGTGGGCGGCGAGAGCGTCGACGGTGTCCCACCAGGAGAGGGTGGCGACGAGGTGCCGGGCCACCGGGAGGAAGCCGGAGGAGCACGCGCGCGCGTGGCGGCGCAGATGGTCGACGGCGAAGTAGTGGTACTCGCGCTCGGGCAACTGCCGGCAGCGCAGGGCGATCGCGGTGCAGTCGCGCTCGTCGGGACGGGGCAGGCCCTCCAGGACGGTGCGGGACAGGGCACGGCGTACGGGTGTGGTGAGACCGAGGAAGGGGGCCACGTCCTTCATGTACGCGCACATGCGCACGGCCTGCTCCGGATCGGCGGCGGCACCGTATGTGGCGGTGAGCCGCTGCAGTACGGTGTCAGCGACTGTGCTGGACGGCACGTCCAAGATGTCCCCGCCTGTGACGGTCATGAGACGAACCATACGGCGATCACACATATCCGTCCGTTAGTGTCACTGGATGCTCGATGCCACCACCCGCTCTGGGGGCACCGCCACGGCCTCTCCCCGGGCCGCCGCAACGGAGTGCGCCGTCGCCGTAGCCGTGCCCGCACCACCGACCCTGAGCCGGCGCTGCACGCGCGTGCTGCTCTCGCCCTGGTCGCGGCTGTCCCTGCTCGTCCTCCTGCTCGCGGCCGCCGCGAGTTCCGTGCTGGTCTTCGAACCGCAGCGGCTGCTGGCGCACGGCTGGCCGCCACAGTTCGGCGGCGCCGCGGCTGCCGTGGTGTTCGCGGTGGCGTACGGACTGTGCAGCGTGGCCTTCGTGCCGCGGCCGCTGCTGAACCTCGCGGCGGGTGCGCTCTTCGGCTCCCAGTCCGGCACCGGGACGGCCCTGGCGGGCACGGTGCTCGGTGCCGGGATCGCCTTCGGTCTGGGCCGGGTGCTCGGGCAGGACGCGTTGCGGCCGCTGGTGCGGGGCCGGCTGCTGAAGACCGCGGACGGACAGCTCAGCAGGCACGGGTTCCGCACGATGATGGCGGTCCGGCTCTTCCCGGGAGTGCCGTTCTGGGCGGCGAACTACTGTGCCGCCGTCTCCCGCATGGGCTGGCTGCCGTTCCTGCTGGCGACGACGCTCGGTTCGATCCCGAACACCGCCGCGTACGCCGTCGCCGGCGCGCGCGCCTCCGCGCCGACGTCCCCCGCCTTCCTGATCGCCATGGCCTGTATCGCACTGCCGGCTCTGGTGGCGGCGGTGGTCGCCTGGCGCAAGCGGCACCACCTGCGCGGGAACTGACGCAGCGTCACAGAGCGAGTGTGACGGTCTACAGGCAGGGCTCGAACTCGAGCCGGTCCTGATGACCCTCATGGAGTGGGGCGACCGCCATCTCCGCGAGGACGACGACCGCCCCATGGTGATCGAGCACGTCTGCGGCAACGAACTGGTCCCGGTCGTCACCTGCCGCGCCTGTGGCAGCCCGGTGCACCACGAGGACCTCACCGCACACCCCCAGGCCGACGGCTGGACGGTGACCGGGACCGACAGCGGCCTGAACGGATCCGCATCCCGCCCGCCGTTCTGCATGAGCACCGTGATGGGCAGGTCGTCCTCGTCGACGAGGCGGTGGATGATGCCCGGCGAGAACCAGGCGACCGCGCCGGGTACGAGGGGTGTCACCTCGGTACCCGGACGTCGCGCCCCCCACCCGCCGACGACGACGTGCGCCTCCGAACAGGCCAGGTGCATATGGGGGGTTCCGCCGCAGACGCCGTCGACGGCCGGCCGGTCTCAGACGGACAGATGTGAGACTGCGACACCGGCCGGCAGTTCCGGGAACTCCCCCGCGCTCATCACGGATGCGTCTGCAGGTACTTGTCGATCTCCTGGCGCTCCCACGACCCGTCGGCCACCACGATCCGGTAGCGGCGGGTGAGGGTGTCGCCGGGGGCGAGCTCCAGTTCGTCGTAGAACGCCCAGGACGGGGCGACCGCGGCGAACGGCTCGTTGCGTACGAACCAGTGCGCGGGGTGGGTTCCGTGTTCGCCCAGATGATCGTTCTCGGGGGCGTGGGCGAAGACGAGAGTGGCGTGGCCGTCGGCGCCGTCGTGTTCGCCGGAGAAGGCGAGCCAGGACGACTGCTCGCCCATCAGACCGGGACCCTCGCCGTCGGGGCCGATGATCCGGCCGTCGCGAAAGGCCCGCGGGCCGCGCCAGAACAGGCCGGTGTAGCCGGCCATCTCGCGCCCCGCGGTGGTCGGGCTGCCGAAGCGCAGTGGCTCGTCCCGGCGGTTGGTGACGACGCTGGTCCAGGTCAGCGCCCAGGATCCGGACTCCGTGTCCACGTCGTGGATCTCGACACGGCGCTCCTCGCCGGCCCACAGCTCCCCGCCGTACGGGTGCCAGGTGAGCCGCTCGGCGATGACGGCGCGGTCGTCGTGGGCGGCCACCTCGTCGAAGGCGACGTGCGCCATCGAGCCCACGCGCTGCGGCAGTTCGAGGTAGCCCTCGCCGTGGACGTAGGAGTTGCCGCCCCACAGGTTGGCGCCCGACAGGTGCGAGGCCGTCAGCTGAAGACCCTTGTGCCAGCGGTGGTCGTTCGGCCGGTAGTCGGTGACGACGTCGCCCGCCAGGGTGCGCAAGGGGTGGATGTACGGCTTCGGGGACTCCCAGGCCGCCTCCGGGGCGTAGACGTAGCTGAGCAGCTCCACGCCGGTGGACGTTTCGGTGATCGTGATCCGGTCGCCGTGGGCGTGGACGACGCGCAGGCCGCTCACGCGGACACTTCCCCGGCGGCTGCGGGAGCCACGGGTGCCCAGCCGGGCGCATCCCCGTGCATCGCCGAGTGGAACGGGTCGCCTGGGCCGATCTCGCCGGCCTTCACCGTCGTGTCCGTGAACGCCGACTTGTACAGCGCGGCGATCAGCTCCAGGCTCGTACGCCCGTCGGCGCCGCTGCTGCGCGGCCGCTCCCCCGCGCGCATGCTCGCGACCAGCTCCCGCAACTGCTCCGTGTGCGAGCTGGGCACGTCGGTCCCGAAGTCCTGCCAGGCGGCGGCCTCTTCGGCCGGCACGCCGGGGGCCGGGGTGACACGCCAGTTCGCGTTGCTGTGGCCGTAGAGGTGGGTGAGCTCGACGGTGGCGCGCTCGCAGTCGATGCGGATGCGGCTGACCTCGTCGGGGCTCAGGACACTGTTGACGACCGTCGCCATGGCACCGCTCTCGAAGCGGACCAGAGCGGTCGAGACGTCCTCGGTCTCCAGGTCGTGCACCAGCCGTCCGGCCATCGCCCGCACCTCGCTCCACGGGCCGAGCAGGTCCAGCAGGAGGTCCATCTGGTGGATGCCGTGGCCCATGGCGGGCCCGCCGCCCTCGGTCGCCCAGCGGCCGCGCCAGGGCACGGCGTAGTAGGCGGTGTCGCGGTACCAGGTGGTCTGGCAGTGGGCGACGAGCGGCCGGCCCATGGTCTTCTCGGCGAGCAGCCGGCGCACATGCCGGGAGCCGGAGCCGAAGCGGTGCTGGAAGACGATGGACGCGTACGGGCCGCCGTCCGCACCCTCCTCGGCCTCCACCGCGTCGTAGTCGGCGAGCGTCGGCACCGGCGGCTTCTCGCACCACGCCCACGCCCCGGCACGCAGGGCGGCGATCGTCTGGTCGCGGTGCAGCGTCGGCGGAGTGCAGACGCTGACCAGGTCGGGGCGCTGCTCTCGGAGCATCCGGTCGAGATCGGTGTAGGCGTGCGGGATCCCGGTCTCCCGGCAGAACTCCTCGACCGCGGTGGCATCGATGTCGACCGCGGCGACGACCTCCGTCTCGCCCTCCGCGGCGAGCGCGGACAGCGCGGACAGGTGCGAGCCCCGGCCAATGGCGCCGATGCCGATGATCGCGGCACGGACGCGTCGGCCGGAGAGCGGGGCGCGAGGGGGCCGGGACGTCCCTGAACGGGTTTCGGACGTAGGCATGTACCTGATCAGCGCTCCTCCGGGGACAACGGGCCGACGAGGAGGAACGCCGAACCTCGGCAGCAAGCGCTTTCCCCTCCGCTGCAACGTAAGCTCCGCCCCCGCGCGAGGTCAACCATCGGAACGCCATGCGGATGATCATGCGGAGAGCCGCCACCGTCGCCGTTCCGCCAAACCCCGGCCCCGGGCCCGCAACCCGGGGGCGCTACGCTGCCCCGTGATCACCCCGCCCGCAGGCGCGGTGCGCACGGCGCCCTTCCACGATCAGCACTTGGACTCCGTAACTTCATGTCTTGGTTTGAATCCCTCGTCCTCGGGCTCGTCCAGGGGCTGACCGAGTTCCTTCCCGTCTCCTCCAGCGCGCACCTGCGGCTGACCGCGGCCTTCTCGGGCTGGAAGGACCCGGGCGCGGCCTTCACGGCGATCACGCAGATCGGCACCGAGGCCGCCGTGCTGATCTACTTCCGCAAGGACATCGGGCGGATCATCTCGGCGTGGGCGCGCTCTCTGGCGGACAAGGAGATGCGCCGGGACCACAATGCGCAGATGGGCTGGCTGGTGATCGTCGGCTCGATCCCGATCGGCGTGCTCGGGCTGCTGTTCAAGGACCAGATCGAGGGGCCGTTCCGCGATCTGCGGATCACCGCGACGATGCTGATCGTCGTCGGTGTGGTCATCGGCATCGCCGACCGGCTGGCGGCGCGCGACGAGACGGGCGGCCGGCACCGGGCGCCCAAGCAGCGCAAGACACTTGAGAACCTGGGCGTGAAGGACGGTCTGGTCTTCGGCCTATGCCAGTCGGCCGCGCTCGTCCCGGGCGTCTCCCGCTCCGGCGCCACCATCAGCGGTGGCCTGTTCATGGGCTACAAGCGCGAGGCGGCGGCCCGTTACTCCTTCCTGCTCGCCGTTCCCGCGGTGCTGGCCTCGGGCCTGTTCGAACTGAAGGACGCGATGGAGAGCGACCATGTCTCCTGGGGTCCGACGATGCTCGCGACGGTGATCGCCTTCGCCTCCGGGTATGCCGTCATCGCATGGTTCATGAAATTTATTTCAACCAAGTCGTTCATGCCGTTCGTCTACTACCGCATCGCCCTCGGTGTGGTGGTGATTGTGCTGGTCAGCATGGGTGCGCTGAGCCCCCACGCGGGCGAATCCGGCGGCTGAACCAGGGCCGCGCAGGTAGGGCTATCTAGCATTTCCTAGCGGCTGAATGCAGCACCACACCATGATCATCTCCCACTTGTCTCCCACCAGGGGGCGGGATACGCCTCGCTAGGACGTGTGCGTCCGCAAAGTAGGGGATGACGCGGAAGGGCCCGCACGGCTTGTCGTGCGGGCCCTTCCGCACAGAGGGTGGAGCGGGTCAGCTGAGGTTCATGTCCGGCCCAGGCCGCGACCCTCGCCACGCGGAAACGCAGCGCTCATCCACCGTGTCCCAGGTAGCACCGGTGAGGTCGTCCAGCGCGGCGGCCGTGAGGATGAGCCAGCCGGGGCGCGCTTCCATGTCCTCCCACGCGTGCGTCACCTCGACTGCCTCACCGTGCGGACCCGTGCCCCGTACACCGCGATGGCGACTTCCCCCATGCCCCCGTTGATCGCGAGGACCTGGAGGAGCCGGATGTCCCCAGCCGCCGGTGATCTCATCCGACGCGCGGCCCCGGAGCTGGTGCTCCACCACCGCCGCGCCGTCCCCGCTCACGGTGTCCAGGGCGACCATGGCCGTCACGATGACGTCCGCGAACTCCTTCGGCACACCCCACGTGTGAGGCGCCGTTCCGCGGGTTGGCGCCGAGCGCGCCGTGAAGGGCGGCCTCCGCGGCCTCGCCCAGCTCCTGACTGATTTTGAGCACGCGCACCGGCTCCGCCGCACGCCGCCCATCCGCACGACGCCGTGGGCCGAGCCACACCCGATGGTGGCCCGAGGGCCGGCACACCGGGATATGACTGGACGACGAGGACATCGTCTGCGCTGAGGCCTGGTCGATCCAGCACGACTCGCGGTGTACAAGGTCACACAACGCCATCAATACTGAGCGGCGGTCTTCGCACAGCTCGCAGCGAGTCAGATGTGGTGTCAAAATCGCAGCGGCGTCTCGCCATGGACATCTTCGAGTTCCGGTGGTGTCCCTGAGGAGACGTTTCACTGCCACCGGCCGGACGCGACAACGCCGCTGCTCCCCGAAGCCCCCCGCAAGACACCGATGAGACCCGTCAATGCACCAGCCGGGACATCCTGCTGCGGGTCTCGGGAGTCAAGACGGCTGCCGGGTCGAAGTGCCGCGTCGGCCAGTCCGGCTGCGTGCTCGTGTGGTACCAGGAGAACCGCGCGACCCTGTCGTCGTCGAGCGCCGGGTCGCCGGAGTCGAGCGTCACCCGAGGCGAGTCCTCGTGCTCGCAGGTTATGCCGCAGCCGGGGCAGGTCTCCTTCGCCTGCTCCCACCGATCGATCCAGTCCAGATCGACGCGCCACCGATGATCGCAGCGCCCACAGAGCATCTGCCGCTCGCGCGAGAAGTCGATTTGCCGTTCCACGGCACCATTCTCCGGAAGCGTCCGACGGAGAACCAGCCGCAGCCCAGGTCTCGAAGCTGCCGGAAGGGACTCGGGCATTGGTGATGTTGAGCGTCGTCTGGGGCCTGGGGTGGGTTGTGACATCGATTGAACGGACCGCGTATCCGCGGTTCAAGCGGTTGATCACCGCGCATGAGCTGCATCTATTCTTCTCCCCGAGCCGCGATGAGCTGGAGTGGGCGGCCGATGCCACGGACTGCGATGAGCATCTGCTGGCGCTGCTGCTGATGCTGAAGTCGTACCGGCGTATGGGGTGTTTCCCGGCGCTGGAGGACGTCCCGGAGATGGTGGTGGACTTCGTGCGGCGTGCGGTGGAGCTGCCGGAGGGCACGCTGCCGGTGTACCGGGCGGAGCGGACCGCCAAGCACCACCGGGGCCTGGTCCGCAAGCAGGCCGGCGTGACATACGACCAGGCCAAGGCCCGCGGGATCGTCGAGCAGTCGATCCGCAAGGAGGCCGCGGCGAAGAACCGCCCGGCGGATCTGATCAATATCGCGCTGGAGAAGGTGGTGGTGGCTGGGCTGGAGCTGCCCGGGTTCTCGACCTTCGACAAGATGGCCTCGAAGATCCGCACCGAGGTAAACGCCTCGATCTGCGCGGGTATCACGACCGCATGAGCGCTGCTCAGCGGGCGGGGCTCATGCGGCTGCTGGAGGACCGTGACAGCGACGGGACGACGCTGTTCAACCGGCTGAAGTAGCCCGCCAAGGGCCCGACCTGGTCGCACTTCAAGAACCTGACCAAGCGTCTGGAATGGCTGGACGGGCTCGGCGACACCGATGTGTGGATGGAGGGGGTCGCCGCGGGGAGGGTCACCGACTTCGCCGGGGAGGCGGACGCGGCGGATGCCTCGGAGCTGCGGGACTTCGTCCCCGTCAAGCGCATCGCGCTGGTCGCGGCCCCGACGCACAAGGCGCGGATGCGGGTGCGGGACGACCTGGCGACGATGTTCTGCAAGCGTGTGGCGACGAAGATCAAGAAGGCGAAGGCGGAGTTGGAGGAGATCCGGCTCGCCGAGCGGGAGATCGTCGAGTCCCTGATCGGGAACTACCGCACGGTGCTCAAGCACATCGACGAGGGCGGCCCGGCCCAGGAGGCCCTCACGAAGGCCGCGGCCATGACCGCCGAAGTCCGCCAGGCCCTGGAGGGTATGGACGAGGAGGCGCCGGTGGACGAGGTCGCGACGCGGCTGGAGGGCAAGGTCTCCCCGGCGGTCCTCGCTCTGGTGAAGGCCCAGGTGGTGCAGGCCGGCGGGTTCGGCGCGGTCACCCGCGCGGTGGACGGCTTCGGCGGGTTCGCGAAGCAGTACGAGCAGATCGAGAAGGTCTCCGCCCATCACGGCAACTTCTGGGAAGTGCTGCTGTACGGGCAGATCGGCCGGGACCGGGCGGTGATGTTCGACCTGGCCGACAACGCCAAGCTGAAGTTCACCGCGACCAGCGAGGACAGCCGGGTGCTGGACGCCCTTGCACACGCCCGGAGGCACCAGGCGGCCCGCGGCGAGCACATCACCGCCTTCACCGAGGAGGGCAAGGAGGTCGACATCTCCTTCGCCACCCAGAACTGGCGCAAGGCGGTGGTCGACAAGACCGGGACCGGGCAGTTCGTGCGCAGGCACTTCGAGGCGATGGTCTTCACCGCGCTCGCCGAGGAACTGCGTACCGGCGATGTCGCGGTGGTCGGCTCGGAGGAGTACGCCGACTGGTCCGAGCAGCTGCTGGACTGGGAGGTCGTCCAGGAGACGCTGGGGTCCTACCTGGTGGAGGTCGGACTCGCCGAGCCGGGCGAGAGCGCCGAGTTCGACGCAACGTTCTTCCGCCGGCAGCTGGAGGACAAGCTGCGAGGCGCCGCCGCCGCGGCGGACGCCGGGGCCGGTCTTCGCTGATCGGCCCCAGCCCTCGTTCGGTTCCTGCCGATTGCCCGGCACAGGCCGGGCCAGGTTCCGAGTCCGGGCGGGACGAACGAGAGGGCGGGCTACCAGCACCCCTCGGGCAAGGGGGCGCCGTCGGCGCGCAGATGACCGAGTGCGGCGGCGAAGGAGTAGCAGTCAAACAGCGCCGAGTGTTCCTGTCCCGAAACCGGCTTGGGCAGCCCCAACACGCTCCACAGGCGCCCGACGTTGGCCTGCGCCGTGGCCGGCGCCACGGTGTTCAGCCAGGGGCGGATGTTGACGAAGGCAGCGTCGAGGAAGCTGTGCTTGAGCTGTTCGCCGCGGGCGCGCGCCCAGCCGACGTTCTCGCCGAGCACCACCATGTCGTTGCCGTAGGACAGGACGGTCTGGTCCCGGCAGAACCCGAGGAAGTCCCCCAGGGCCTCCGCGGCAGGGAGCCCGTCGTGGTCGACGGCCTGCTGGCTGATGCCGGTGAGCTCCGTGAAGTACGACGACAGCTCGGTGTTGACCATGGGCCGCAGGAGAGCCTCGTACTCCTCGATGACGGTGCAGTCCTCGCGCAGGCGCAACGCTCCGATCTGCACGATCTCGCGCAGCTGGCCGGGCGCTGACCAGTCCTGTTCCAGGGCCCGGGGCCACGAGGTGAATTCAAGGTCGAATACAACAAAGGTAGACACCCTGACACCCTGCACGTCGCGACCCCGAAGTGGGCTCCGCAGCACGGGATGTCCGGCAGCCGTTAACGGTACGTGCATATGGCATTCGCATAGCCGGACAAGGATGCCCGGACCGCTTCGGACGGAGCGGCCCGATCGAATCCGTCGTGCATACAGGAGTCGTCGGTGACCACAACCCTTGCCTTACCTGCGGAGTTAACAGATCGCATCGCCAGCGACGGCTGGGCCATCGCCCGGCGTCAGCTTGAACCGCACGAGATCCTCAGCGCCCGGACGCTAATCGCCGCGCACTTCCAGGCCGGTCATGGGGTGCAGCTGGAGGGGGCGCGCGTGCAGCCGGCCGCCGCCCACTTCGTTCCGGGGCTCGCGTGGCTCTACGCCCTCCCCGCGTGATCAAGCTCGCCCGAACGCACTCGGCACCCGCGACATCATCTTCACCGGGCACAGCGACGCCCACCACGGCTTCACCCAGGGCTGGCACAAGGACAGCGGCAGCACGGCCCTGGGTGACCCACTGGCCGGCTACCTCGGTGAGCCGTCCACCTCGCTCTTCCGCCGACGGCCCGAGGTCGTGAAGATCGGCATCTACCTCCAGGAGTCGACGGACCTCAACTGCCTGCGCGTGGACCCGGGATCGCACCTGCGCCCCGGTCTGCAGCCGCTGCGGCCCACCCGGGTCCTGATGGACGCGGGCGACCTTGTGGTGTTCGACGTACGCATCACCCACGCCGGAGCCGTGGTTCCCGATGAGGACTCCACGGACCTGGACGCCCTGCGCGAGCGCATGTCCGCCTTCGTCACCTTCGGCCTCGACTCACCGCGCACCAGGGCCTTCGCCCGCGCGAACATGGTGCGTCAGAAGGGGCAGGTCGGACTCGGCCAGGACTCCGCGATGGGATCGGCGTCGGGGAAAGTGCGCATGGTGGTCACTTGGCTTCCTGGGCGGTCAGGACGGTGTCGATGGCGGCCACGAGCTGCCGGATCTCGTCGTCGGTGGTGATGAACGGCGGGCTGATCTGAACGGTGTTGCCGCGCAGCGGTCGGGTGATGAAACCGTGCTCGACCAATTCGTCGGTAACCGCTTCGGCGCTGATGTCGTCCGTGAGCGTGATGCCGCCCAGGAAACCCGCCACCCGCGTCTCCACCACCGCTGTTCGGGCCGTGAGGCCGTGCAGTTCGCGGGCGAGCAGCTGCTCCAGTTCGGTCACTCGGGGCAGCAGCTTGTCCTCGTCGAGAAGGTCGAGGTTGCGCAGGGCGACGGCGCAGGCGGTTGCGTGCCCGGCGTAGGTGGCGCCGTGGCGGAAGACGGGGGTGTCGGAGGAGTCACGGTAGAACGGCTGCCAGATGTGGGGCGCGACGAGCACGCCGCCCAGTGGGGCGTAGCCGGACGTGACGCCCTTGGCGAAGGTGATCAGGTCGGGCCGCAGGCCGTACCGCTCGGAGGCGAACATGTGGCCCGTGCGTCCGAACCCGGTGATGACCTCGTCGACGATCAGGAGGATGTCGTTCTCCCGGCAGATGCGCTGCACACCCTCCAGGTAGCCGGGGGCGGGCGGGTTGACGCCGCCGGTGCCCTGGATGGGCTCGGTCACGATCGCCGCGATGTTCTCCGGGCCGATGTCGCGCACCGTGCGCTCGACCGCCTCGATGTCGTGGGTCGAGATTCGCGCGGTCTCGGGCACCAGGGACTCGGTGCCGTAGCCGGCGCGGTTGAAGTCGAGGCCGGCGATGCTGGTCCCGTAGGCATGCAGGCCGTGGTAAGCGAACTCGCGGCTGAGTATCACCGACTTGCCGGTGCGTCCCTCGCGCTGCCAGTGGCGGCGGGCGAGCTTGCAGGCGACGTCGATGGCGTCGGAGCCGCCGCTGTTGAGGATGACCTTGGGGTCGTTGATGGGCGAGAGCCGGGCCAGGCGCTCGGCGAGTTCGACGGCTCGGTCGTTCAGGTAGCGGCCGAAGATGTGGTACGTCTCCAGGCGCCGCATCTGCTCGTAGGCGGCCTCGGCGAGTTCGGGGCGGGCGTGGCCGACGTTCGCGTGCCACAGACCGGCGGTGCCGTCGAACAGACGGCGGCCGTCCGTGGTGAAGACGTGGCTTCCTTCGGCGCGGTCGACGGTCAGCTGGCGTCCCAGGACGGACGGGAGGTGGGCCTGGGCGCTCCAGAGAGCGGGACCGATAAGGACGGGCGGGTTCTCGTGGGACATGACTTTCCCCTGGGGTGTGCGGGTTATTGGGCGGTGTAGCCGCCGTCGACGGGAAGGGTGATGCCGGTGATGTAGTCGGCGTCGGGTGATGCCAGGAACGCGATGGCGTTCGCGACGTCCTGGGGGGTGGCCGGCCGGCCGAGCGGAATACCGTCGGCCACCTCGCGGGCAACGGCTTCGGGGTCCTCGTGGGAGGCGAGCCATGCCTCGTAGAGCGGCGTGCTGGTCATGCCGGGTGCTACGGCGTTGACGCGGATGTCGTACGGCGCGAGTTCCACCACGGCCGCTGCCGTCAGGGCCTTCATCGCGCCTTTGCTGGCGCTGTAGACGCCCGTCGTGGGGACGCCGACCGTGGCCGGCCGGGAGGTGACGTTGACGATGCTGCCGCCCGACCGCCGCATGGCCCGCCCTGCCGCCTGGAGGACGGCGATCGCGGCGAAGGTGTTGACCTCGAAGGTGTCGCGGATCTCGGCGGCCGGGACGTACAGCAGTTCTCCCGTGTGGTCGGTTGCCGCGTTGTTCACCACCACGTCCACCTGCCGAACCGGTCGACGGCGTGTTCCAGGAGGCGTTCGGGTTCGCCGTCCCGGGTGAGGTCGGCTGGGGCGAAACAGGCGCTGTCGGAGCCGAGTTCACGCGTCCCCGGCGGTGGAGTCCGAAGTGGCCCGGCAGGCAGTGATCTGGGAGGAGGAGGGCCACGGTTCACGTACTCGGGTGCTGGCCCTGCTGAGCGCGGCCGGACAGGCCGGTGCCTTCGTCGGCCCGCTGCTCGGCGGCCTGCTGCTCGCCGTGGACTTCCGCACCGCCTGCCTCGCGGGGGCCGCCGTTTTCGTCCTCGTCCTGGCCGGACATCTCCGGCTGATGCCGCAGCACATCCCCGGCCGAGTGCGCTCCCGGCAGCGGGGCGGCACGCGCGCACTGCTGCGCAACCGCCGCTTCCTCGCCCTGTGCTGCGCGTACGGCACCTACCTGCTCGCCTACAACCAGCTCTACCTCGCTCTGCCGGAGGAGGTTCAGCGCGCGACCGGCTCCCAGGCAGCCCTGTCCTGGTTGTTCGCCCTGTCCTCCCTGCTGGTCGTCTGCGCCCAACTGCCCATCACCCGCTGGGCAGGTGACCGGCTCGGCCTACGCCGCTCAATGATCGCCGGGCTGCTGCTCATCGCGGCCGGTTTCGGGGTCGTGGCCGCCGCGCGACCCGCCGGCTGGACGGGTGTGGCGGGGTTGTTGCCCGCCGCCGGGTACGTCGTCCTGCTCACCCTCGGCCAGATGCTGGTCGTCCCCGCCGCCCGCGCCTGGGTCCCCGACCTCGCCGAGGACGGCCGCATCGGCCTCTACACCGGCGCGTTGTCCTCCGTGTCCGGCCTGATCGTCCTCATCGGCAGCTCGGCCACCGGCTCCCTGCTCGACCTGGGCCTCCCGGCCGCCGTGCCGTGGCTTCTCCTCGCCGCCGTTCCGGCACTTGCGGTGGGCCTGCTGCCGCGCCGCGGTCCTGCTTCGCCCTGAGGGCCCCGATGGGGTTGTCGGCGGTGAGGTGGGCGATTCGACATGGGACACAGCAGATCGGCATGCATCGTGGCCGTTGTGACATGGAGCAGGTGACAGGCGGAGAAGCGAGGCTCTGAGCAGCCGCACCGTGAAGGCGGCGGACTGCGAAGGAGCGATCTCATGGGCCGATACGATCTCGCCCTCATCGGCTTCGGCGGCGTCAACCGCGCGCTTGCCGAGCTCATATCCCACAGCGGGGAGCGCCTGGCCAAGGAGCTGGGCTTCGCCGTGCGAGTGGTGGCGATCACCGATCTGCGGGCCGGTTCCCTGGTGGACACCGACGGCATCGATCTGGCTCCGCTGCTGGCCGCCGAGCCAGGGGAGCTGAGCTTCGCGGGCCTGTCGGGCGGCAGCGCGGATCCGCGCAACGAGTGGGTGATCCGAGAGGTCCCGGCCGACATCGTGGTGGAGGCGACGTTCACCAACCCGACCGACGGCGAGCCCGCCCTCTCCCATGTGCGCTGGGCCCTGGAATCGGGCAAGCACGTGTGCACCACCAACAAGGGCCCGGTCGCACTCGCCGGCCGCGCACTGAAGCAACTGGCCGCCGAGCGTGGTGTCAGCTTCGAGTTCGAGGGCTCGGTGCTCAGCGGCACCCCCGTCCTGCGCACCGCCGAGCGCATGTTCGGCGGCCTTCAGATCACCGGCGTCCAGGGCATCATGAACGGCACCTCGAACTACATACTCGGCCGCCTCGAAGAGGGCATCGAGCTTTCGGCGGCCATCACGGAAGCACAGGGCCTCGGATACGCCGAAGCCGATCCCACCGCGGACATCGAGGGCCACGACGTCCAGCTCAAGGTCATGATCCTGGCCAACGAAGTCCTCGGCGCCGATCTGCGCCGCGAGGACGTCTTCTGCGAGGGCATCTCCGCGATCACTCCCCACGAGGTGCGGGACGCCGCCTCCAAGGGGCTGCGCTGGAAGCTGGTCGGCTCCGCCACCCGCCGCGAGGACGGCAGCGTCGACGCCCGCGTCGCCCCCCTCGCCCTGCCCGCCCAGCACCCGCTCGCCGGGATCTCAGGCCCGGTCAACGCGGTCGCCTTCCACACCGACCTCCTCGGCACCGTCACGGTCTCCGGTCCCGGAGCCGGCCGCATCGAGACCGCCTACGCCCTGCTGTCGGACATCATCGCCATCCACCAGCGCCACGCGGACGACGACACCGCCCCCACGCGCCCCGTTCTCCAGGAGACCCACCGTGTCTGACACCGCCGTGCCCCCCAGCATCGAACTCGCCACCGACACGACGCCCGTGCACAACCCCTACACCGGCGAGGTCATCGCCTCGGTCCCCACCGTCGACGCAGGCGCCATCGGCGGCATCCTGCAGCAGGCCAGGTGCGGGCGCCGCACCGCGGCCGCGCTGTCCCGCGCCTCAAGGGCTGCCATCCTGGAACGCGCCGCCCGCCTGATCGAGCGGCGCGCCGAGTCCTTCGGCCAACTGATCGTCAGCGAGGCCGGCAAGACCATCACCCAGGCCCGCAAGGAAGTCGCCCGCGCGGTCAACACCCTGTCCCTGTCCGCGGCCGAGGCACGGCGCAACGCAGGCGAGGTCATCCCCTTCGACTCCCATGAGGGCTCGGAGAAGCGGCAGGGCTGGTTCACCCGCGAGCCGCTGGGCATCATCGCCGCCATCACCCCGTTCAACGACCCCCTCAACCTGGTCGCCCACAAACTCGGCCCGGCCATCGCCGGCGGCAACGCGGTCATTCTCAAACCGTCCGCCCTGACGCCACTGTCCGCGCTGCGGCTGGTCGACACCCTCGTCGAGGCCGGCCTGCCCGAGGAGATCGTCACCGTCGTCAACGGCAATGCCGACATCGCCGCCGCGATCGTGGCCGCCCCCGACGTGCGCATGGTGTCCTTCACCGGTGGATTCGCCACCGGCGAGGCCATCTCCCGCACGGCCGGCCTGAAGAAGCTCGCCATGGACCTGGGCGGAAACGCCCCGGTCATCGTCATGGACGACGCCGACCTGGACGAGGCCGTCGCCTCCTGTGTCTCCGGCGCGTTCTGGGCCGCGGGCCAGAACTGCATCGGCACCCAGCGGATTCTCATCGCCCGCGAGGTCTACGAGCGCTTCCGCGACGCCTTCGTCGCCCGCACCAGAATGCTGCGCGTCGGCGACCCGCTCGACGAGCGCACCGACATCGGCCCCATGATCACCCAGCAGGCCGTGTCCGCCACCCGGGCCAAGGTCGACACGGCGGTGGCCGAGGGCGCGGAGCTGCTGTGCGGCAACCACGCCACCGGCGCCCTGTACGCGCCGACCGTCCTGGAAGACGTCCCGGCGATCTGCTCGATCTGGCAGGAGGAGGTGTTCGCCCCGGTCGTCGTGCTGCAGCCGTTCACGTCCTTCGAGGACGCCATCGAGCAGGCCAACGCCATCGACTACAGCCTCCACGCGGGCATCTTCACCTCGCGCCTGGACCGCGCCCTGAACGCGGCCCGGCTGCTGGAAGCCGGCGGAGTCATGATCAACGACTCGTCCGACTACCGCTTCGACGCCATGCCGTTCGGTGGATTCAAGTACGGCAGCATGGGCCGCGAGGGTGTGCGCTTCGCCTTCGAGGAGATGACCCAGCCCAAGGTCGTCTGCGTCAACCACATCAGTGACGTGGTCCAATGACCGCCTTCCGTACCGAGCACGCAACCCTGGGCGCTGACGGCACCGGCCGAGACCTTACTGGGACATCCACACCGCCCGGGCGCCGGCCGTCCATCGAGGACCGATCCCACCACCACACGTTCCGGGTGGCTTTACGGACGAGGAGGTGTGGCGGCACACGGCGCCCGCTGTCCACGCTGACCAGGAGCTGGGGCTGCGTGGCCTGCCGGAGAGCGCCGTCGCAAAGATTCTCCACGGTCTGCGGGCCCCACACCGCCTCGGGCATCAAGACGTGGGAGCAGTTCCTACGGCCGTTGTACGACCGGCTGAGGCAGATGCAGGCGCCGACTTTGGAGATGCTGCACGAGCCGGAATCTTTCGGGACGCTCGTGCGCGGAAGCTCCACGCGCGGCGTGGTCCGGAGGATGCTGACGTGGCTGGGCGGGTTCGGCGCGACGTCGGATTCGAACGCGAGGCGGTGAAGCACTGGGCATACGACTACCTGCCGCGCCGGGAGGCAAGCGGCCGGGCGGCGCAGTGCAGCCGTACGTAAGGGCCATGAACCCGCTGTCGGAGAGCCTGCGTCTGCCCGCGAAGGAACCGACACTGCTCCGCACATCGCACGCGGACGCGGTTCTCTTCTTCCACTGTGCAGCCGAGACCACGCAGGCCCGGAGGGGGCGATGGTGGTCCACCGTCAAGGGCGGAACAGAACAGGGCGAGGACTGTCTCCAGGCATGGCCACCACTTCGGAGACGGTTCGCCCCAAGAGGATGGCTTCCCTGCTCCCTGGCGCACTGACAACCAGCACACATCGCCCAGGGCCGCCCCTGCATCGGGAATCACCCGGTTCGTGGTGGCCACGAAGGCGTGGCGGGCCCCGACCAGGTCGAGGAATTCGGCCGTCTGCTCGAAGTGCCGGATGACCGGGGCGAGTTCGCTGGTCCGCCCGTACTCCTCACGGGCCCGACGGTCGTTGCGGGACATCAAGAGATGAGTCCCGCAACGAGCGCCAGCCGAATGGCGATACCGAGGTTACTGCGCCGAGGCGGCGGAAGTGGATGGGCTACCTGGTTTTGAACCGGTCCGGACGCACGAAGTCCAGGCCTTCGATGGTCTGTTTGCCGAGCGCCTCGTGTGCGGCGATGTGGCCGTAGCCGGTCGCCATTTTGAAGCCCTTCCCGGAGAACCCAGTGGCGCAGTAAATCCTGCTGTTTTCATCCAGCCACCCGACGAGGGGATGCCTGTCCTCGGTGAAAAGGTCGGGGAAGGCGTCGGAGCGCACGATGGTGGGGGTGAGGCCGGGGAAGAATTCGGTGACGGTCTCGGTGACCTTCTCGATTTCTTCCCGGGTGAGTTCCCTGGGCACGGAGTCCGGGTCGGGGGTCGTCCTTGCGCGCCCGGACATCGGTGCGTCCACCGAAGCCTTGACCGTCACGCCGTCGACAGCGGGCGCGCCGTACAGGGAGCGATCGTCGTACAGCCGGCTGAAGACGGGGAAGTTCTCCGGCGAGAACTGCGTGCCGTCCTGGGCGATGAACCAGGTCAGGACGATCCGATGGGTTTCCGTGACGGCCTTGAGGTGGTCGGGCATGAGCCTTCGGGACCAGCCGCCCGAGGCGACGATGACCTTCTCGAACGTCCAGGTTCTGTCGCCCGAGGTGACGACCACGCCGTCGTCGGTTTCGGTGATGCTGTCCACGGGTGTGTTCTGAAGGACGCTGGCGCCGTTGGCCTGGGCCGCGGCGACGGCGGCGCTGACGGCGCGGTCGGTGCGCAGGACGCCGGCGCGGGGATCGTAGACGGCGCAGTCGTCGGGGCGGAGGTTGTGCTGGGGGTAGCGTTCCGCCAACTCCTCCCGGCTGAGGACGCGGTGCTCGGCTCCGTTGATGCGCGTTGTCTCGAGGAGGTTGTTGATGAAGCTGCCGTTCGCCGTCCCGATGGACAGGCCCCCGGTAGGCGTGAGGATCTCCTGCCCGGTTTCCGCTTCGAGTTCGGCCCACAGACCGCGGGAGCGTTCCAGGATGGGGTAGTAGTCGGGCTTCCCGAAGTAGACCATGCGGAACAGTCGGGTGTCCCCGCCCACGGCACTGCGGCCGTGGGCGGGAGTGGCGGCCTCGAAGCCCACTACCGAGTCGGACAGCCGGGAGGCCTGCCACAGGGCCATGCTTCCGATGCTGCCCAAGCCGATGACTGCGAGTTTTGCGTCCATGAAAGCAGTTTCCTTCGTTTACTCGTGAAGTCCGGCGAGTCTGCTGCCGAATTTGGCCAGGAGTGAGGTCTTACTGGAATTCCTCCGCTCCTCCCACTGGTCGGCAATACCGAAGAGCCGGTACATGGCGTGCACGCCCAGCCAACGGATCGGCTCCGGTTCCCATTTCCGTGCCCGGTAGCCCACCCAGGGAAGGCTGGTCCGTTCGGTTTCCTTCTCGAAGGCGAGCTCCACGAGAGTTCTGCCGCCGACGTAGGCCGACGTGACGCCGTGTCCTGCGTAGCCGGTGGACGATCCGATCCCGGAGGCTGGGTCCCAGTGCACGCTGCCGTTCCAGTCACGCGTGACGCCCAGAACTCCCGACCAGGCGTGGTCCACCTCGAAGGGGATGTTCGGGAAGAAGGTACTGAGCTTGTGCGAGATCAGGTCGATGGTGGACTGGGCGGTTGCACCGGCTCCTCCTGTGCCGGACCCGAAGCGGTAGGGGACGCCGCGGCCCCCCATGGCGATACGGCCGTCCGATGTCCGCTGGGCGTAGATGAACGTGTGTGCGGAGTCGTTGAGACACTGGGGACCGTCCCAGCCGATCTGCTGCCATGCCTCCTTCGGCAGGGGCTTGGTCACGATCAACGAGGAATTGACAGGGATCAGGGTCCGGCTGCCAAGCAGCTGTCCCGAATAGCCTTCGGTACAGATGAACGTCTTGGCCGCGGTGACGCGTCCGTTGGCCAGGGTGAGGGTCTTGCCCTCGACGCTGTCCACTCGGCTGCCCTCGTAGATCCTGACCCCCATGGATGTCAGGGTGTCGGCGAGGCCGTAGACGAGTTTCGCGGGGTGGAACCGCGCGCAGTGCTTGTAGAAGAGCCCGCCGTGGACGGTGGAGATGTTGATCCGGCTCCGGAACTCGTCCCGGTCGAGCATCTGGATTTCGTCTTCGGTCAGCCCGTACTTCAGGTCGGCATCACGCCTGGTGACAAGCCGGCCCAGCCCCGCCTCCGTGTGGGCCGCGACGAGCGCGCCGCCCTTGTGCTGATCGGCGTTGATGCCTTCGGCGCGGAGGATGTCCAGGACGGAGTCGACGCCGGCGACGAATTCCTGCTGCAGTGCCCGGCTCGCTTCCAGCCCTCCCCCTGCACGGGCGAAGGTGGCACGGTTTCCCGGGGGCATTGCCGAGAGCCAGCCGCCGTTGCGTCCTGATGCGCCGTATCCCACCTGTTCGGCGTCGAATACGGCGACCGAGAGCGACGGTTCGAGCTTCTTGGCGAAGTACGCCGCCCAGAGGCCGGTGTAGCCACCGCCGACAATGGCCACGTCGACGGAGTCCTGGCCGGTGAAACGGGGGAACGACGGCCTCTTGTCGGCCAGTTGGGCCATCCAGAAGCCGAGCTCTCCGTTTCGGGTTGGTGCCGCAAGGGCGTTCATGTGTGTCCTTCTTCTGTGCCTGGGAACCGCGTGGGCCGGTGCTGGAAGGCGGTGTAGCCGCCGTCGCCGGGGAGAGTTGCCCCGGTGATGTACGAGAACTCAGACGATCCGAGGAAGAGGACGGCGTCGGCGATCTCCTCGGGGTGGCGAGGCGTTCGAGCGGGATCTGCTCCTCACGCCGGCGGCGTGTGGCCTCGGGGTCGGACCTGCGCTGGAAGGAGGCTTGGATGAGCGGAGTCGCGGTGAGGCCCGGGGCGGCGACGTTGACCCGGATGTTCCGGGGAGCCCGTTCGATGGCCGCGCCCTTGGCGAGCATGATCAGGCCGCCGTCCGCGGCGGAGCACAGGACGTCCTTCGGGCTTGCCGACCATGCTGCTCATGATTGCGCCGCCGCTACACTGCAGCGCAGATCATCTGGATCTCGACAGGGGTGTTGAGGGGTAGCCCGGCCACACCGATAGCGGTGCGGGCGTGCCGTCCGTGCTCGCCCAGCACCTCGATGAGCAGTTCACTGGCCACGAAGACCAGCATCTGCACGATCCGGACCCGGTCCATATCCCCCACCGCCTGCACAGCGGCGGCGAGTGCGTTGAGTACGGCATGACGCGCGAACTCCCGCGCAGTCTCCAGCTCCACGTCGGCCGACAACGCCCTGACCCAGCAGCTCGCTGTCTTTGAAAGGAAGTTGGCCCGAGATGTGGATGCTGGGGTCCACCGTCCGGTGGTGCACGAAGTACGCGTTGCCGGCGAAGACGGGTAGCTTCAGTCCGAGGACTCGGAGCCTTTCTGAAGCCGAGTCGCCCTTGACGCTTTCAGCAGGGGCAGACTCATGCCGCTAACGCCTTGCTGCGGATCATTTTCTCAGTTCTCCGCTCGGACGTCAGAGGCGCGGCAGCCCGAAGAGGACCGGGAGGTCGGCGATGTCGGTGATCCGCTCGTAGCCGAGCCAGTGCTCGTCGTGCTCCCAGCCTCGGTCGACGTACACCTTGTTCTTGATGCCCAGGACGGCGGCGGAGCGCAGGTCGTACATCGGGCTCGCGGAGACGTGCACGAGTTCGTCTGGTGTCACACCGAGCTTGTCAAACGCATACTCGAACGCGCGGAGCCGTGGCTTGTAGAAGCCCATCTCCTCGGCGCTGATGACGACCTCGAACGGGGCCTTGAGGTTCTCCGCGAGACGCACGGCGTGCGCGGTGTCGCTGTTCGTGATGATGACCAGCGGGACCGCTTCGGCCAGGCGGTTCAAGGCCTCGGTCACACCGGGGTACGGGCCCCAGGTGGGGATGATCTCGTACACCGCCCGCGCCTCGTCCTCGCGGTACTCCAGACCGACCTTGCGCGAGGCGCGTTCCATGGAACGAGCGACGACCTGGTGGAACGGCTGGTACGCGCCCGTGCACTCGTCGATCCGGTACGCCTTGCAGATCTGCAGGTAATCATCGGCGACCTCGGCCGGCAGCCGGTCGCCCAGGACCTCACGGATCGCGTCATTGATACTGAACTTGATCAGCGTGCCGTTCATGTCGAACGTCACGAACTTGGGCTTGACGTTGAATCCCACGAGTCCTCCTAGTTCTTCAGCGGAGCAGCCTGAGGTGCTCTGGTCGATTGTCGACCATCTGAGGTCGATTGTCGACCAGGCGGGTATCGACTGTCAACCAACTTCATGGCCTCGGACAGCTCTCTGCTTCTGCTCCTCGGCGCTCCTCTCGTCGTAGCCATGAGGCCCGAGGAGGCTCGCTGGTGATCGTGACGAAATCCGACGAGTCCACGCAAAACGCCTCGTGGAGAGCCTCAAGGCCCCGTTCGCGGTCATGATCACCGCTGAGGAGATGGGCGCCTGCAAGCCCCGGCTGCGCGCCTTCGAACGGACGCTGTCGAACAGGCGGCGAGGATCGGAAACATCAGCGTCTACCAGGTGCTCGGCGTCTCACGCGAGACCTGGTAGGACCGGATGAAGAAGGCCGAACAGTCGGCGTCCGGAGGCGCCGAGGCGCTGCGTCGCACATCCTCTGCACCGCCGAGCCACGGACCACGGCGGTCCCCTCCCTCATCGCCGCGCAGACCGGACAGGTCGCCGAACCCCGGCCCGGTCAACCGCGTCGGCTCTGCCGGACACGTCACAGCAGGCCGCCCGGTCCGGTTCCGCACCCAGCACGGCGCCTACTTGGCCGGATGCACCCTGCTGCAGGTCCCCAAGTACCCGCGCCGCCGGACTGGCATCGGCCTGACAACCAAGGGGCACCACCCAAGACACCGACCTGTCACCGCGCCCCTGAGCCGACAGGGGCACGGCTGTGGATTCAGGAAGCTCCGTGCGCAGATAGCCAACTTGACGTGTAGATGCAAAACCAGCGGAGGTATAGTCGACAAACGACCAAGTGGTCGACAATGAGCAAGGGAGGGCGACGGGGTGGACCACAAGTTCGAGTGGCAGGAGCAGCGGACGACGACGCCGGACGGCGTCTACCGCACACTGCGTGCCGCCATTCTCGATGGGACCGTACCTCCTGGTGGACAGCTGCGGGAGGCGCACATCGCCAAGGATCTCGGGATCAGCCGGTCCCCGCTCCGCGAGGCGCTGACCAAGCTGGAGGAGGAAGGCCTCGTGGTAAAGATCCCCTACCGTGGGGCGTTCGTCGTAGAGGTGAGCGCTCGTGAGGTCGCCGAGATCGACTCGGTCCGGCTACGTGTCGAACCGTACGCCGCTGAGCTCTCGGCCGAAGCACTGCGCGGCCCTGAGCGGCCGCACTTGCTGCAAACCGTCGAGGATCTCCGCCGGGCAATGGAGAAGGACGACATCCCGGCCAGCATCGACGCGCACCTTCGCTTCCACAGGCTCTTCTACGATCTGTCGGAGCACGGCGTCCTGCAGAGTCTTTGGAACGGCTGGGAGACCAAGCTGCGCCTCCACCTCAGCGTCGATCACCGCACCTACAGCGACAACCCGCATCAATTGGTCGTCGAGCACGAGAGGTTGGCGGCGGTTGCCCTGGAAGGCGACGCCGACGCCTTCCGCCAGGAACTGGCTGCCCATTTCCCCATGGGGCTGCGAGCCCACACGGGAGATGCAGGGGAAGGAAAGCCCCGGCATGTATGAGGCCATGCCGCCTGCGTGAAGTGTCCAAGCCCGCTCGCCACGGTGACTACAGACCGATGCCGGGAAGTCAAGGATCAAGCCGCAGTGTCAGCGTATTCTTGTAGCGGATCTTGGGTGAGGGTTGCCGGCCGCCTGCACGGTGGGACGGACAGGGCGCGACGGGGGTGTTCACGGCTGGCGGGGAAGCTGCACGGGCTGGTCCGTTCTTCCAGGAGACGGCGGGTCGTGCGGGCCTTGTGTCATACGCGCGGCTTCTCCCGCGGTGCAGTCGGCGTCGACTCCGGTGCGCTCGATGATCGAGGTGTGCGACCACGGGCACGGCCGCGGTCAAGGGCACGCCGGGGTTCGAGATGGTGCTCGGCCGTGGCTTTCCCCGGAAAACCCTCAGCAGCCGGGTGTCGTCGGCAGGGGTGAATCTCCGGCTCCATCCGACGCGGAGACCGCGTGAGTGCAGGAACCGCTCCGCACAGCGCTGGCTCGTGACCGCGTCGCGCCGGGGCCTCTCCGTCGATTCAATCTCCCACCTGCGCGCCCACCGGACCACCGTCTCCCGGGCGGCAAAGGCAACCTCATTTCAGCGGGGTGGACGCGAAGCGGTACAGCGCGGTGCGGCTGGTGCCGTCCAGGCAGGTCACAATCATCAACGGTTCTATCGCCCGCTCGGACATCACCTGCCTGCGGGTCATCACGGCGATACCTGGCACGGCCCTTGTCCGGGGGAGGTAGGGGCGACCGAACGACACGGCCACTCCGCCGATGCCACCGAGTTCGTCGAGGATGTCGGCTGCGGCCTGGCCCGGCCCCTGTCTACGGACCCCTGGGCGAAGCGTCGGTATGCGGTCGGCCAGGCCGGCCCGAACACTGGAGGCGAAGGTGCAGCCAGGCGAGGCCACGAAAGTGCCCGTCCCATCTCGCGTTCACCGGCCCACCGTCGGCCACCGCGCTGAGGACGCCTCACCTGCCTCGGCGGACAACAGAACTGCCTAGCACCGCTCAACGAGCTTCTGCCTCGTCACCCCTCTTTGCCGGGCTTGTTCCTACGCGGCGGCAGCTTCCTCAAGAGCCTCCATGGCGCCCTCACCGACGATCACCTCGCCGCGTCGTGGTGAGCAGGGAGGGTCGTGGAGCCCACGCTGGCCAGGGATGATTCGTGGTGTCCCGGCGGGTGACTTCGGCGATCAGCCTCTCCAGCGGCGCAGTGAAGGGACCGGCGCTCATCCAGACCCGGAAGCACCCGTAGACGGTCGGGCAGCAGCCGCTCAAGGTAACGGCCGTACTCGCCGATCGGTAGGAACGACACGATCAACTTCCGCTGTTCGTCGGTGAGTTGACTCCCCATCACGGTCGCGGTTCCGGATCCGCCTTCCAGTCGGATCCGGATCGGCAAGATTGATCCGGACATCACGCAGACCCAGACGCCGGCGGCATTCTTCCAGCCGTGGAACGGGTCCAGTATCGCCCCTCGATGCCGTCGTCGATTCATCACCATGGGCTTGCAGCCAGTCGCCGTAGGCCTTGCCGGCGCAGCCGCGCAGCAGGTCAATCCGCCCTTGCAGCATTGGGATCTCGTCGGGTGCGAGGTCGACCATCCGTGTCAACCGCTCGAGAATCCCGCCGCCGTCGTCGATCGTGACGCGGACCGGCGTGCTGCACATGCTCGTCCGCGCCGAACCGGATGAGACCGGTGAGCCGGGTCGCGGCGTCGACCCGCCGCTTCCCGCGGCGTCGGGTCCAGCCGCACGTGGTGTTCCGAGACCGCATTCGAGGTTGAAGTTTCGTATTGACAGTCCTCGACGGGCAGCCATATGGTCGACAAACGACAATAGGCTGGCCATTTTAAGCCACCATACGGCGTTATGTCGCCGCTGTTACTCGCGAGGAGAACCGAGTACAGATGATCAGGATTCATGCGATGCAGGTTCTCGCGACCAACCGCGTTGGCACGTGCCCTGCTCCGTCCGAGGAGGTGGCTCGATGAGCCAGTCCATGGCTTCGGCAGCGAACACCGACTCGGCTTCCGATCGGCTCCAGGCCCTGGGTCTGGCCCTTCCCGAGCTCCGTGACAATCCGTACTACGTGCACCACCGGAAGGTGGGCTCCAGCATCTACATTTCGGGCCAACTGCCCTATAAGGACGGTTGGCTGCTGGGTCAGGGCGCTGTCGGCGGGGATGTCGAGCTGGAGACTGCGCGGGAACTCGCGCGTCATGCCGTGCTCAACGCGCTCGCCGCCGCTGTGCAGGCGGTGGGCGATCTGGACCGGGTCCGGGTCGTGCAGATGCTGGTCTTCGTGGCCAGCACGCCGGACTTCGGTCAGCAGTCGAACGTCGCCAACGCGGCCAGTGAACTGCTCATCGAGGTACTGGGCGAGAACGGACGGCACGCCCGCACCGCGATCGGTGTCGCCGGGCTTCCGCTCAACAGTCCGGTCGAGATCCAGATGGTCTGCACCGCGGTGTAGGGCGGCCCTTATCGGCGATGTGCGCAAGCGAGCGCGATGTCGCGGGCCGCGCGCGTTCGGCACTAGGGGGAGCCAGCACCCGAGCCCCCGATCATTCCAGACAAGAACCACAAGGAGGGCAGCATGAACCGGCTGCAACGAGCACTCGACGCTCTGGCGGAGCGGATCGACACCCCCGCGCCGATCGTGCTGGTCGACGTCATGCAGGGCAACATCGACCGCATCCAGGGCTTCGCCGACCAGCGCAACCTCAAGGTCAGGCCGCACGTCAAGACGCACAAGTGCGTGGAGATCGGGCGACGCCAGATCGAGGCCGGCGCGGTCGGGATCACCGCGGGCAATGTCGGTGAGGCCGAGGTCTTCGCCGCGGCCGGGTTCGACGACATCTTCCTCGCCTACCCGATCTGGGCCGCGGGATCGAAGAAGCCCCGGATCCGCAGGCTCGCCGAGTCCGCCCGGCTGCGGGTCGGCGTCGACAACGTCGCGGCGATCGAGGCCCTCGCCGACGCGATGGGAGACGAACCGGAGCGGCTGCAGGTCGTGATCGAGGTCGACTGCGGCGCCCGTCGTTCCGGGGCACCGCCCGAGGTCGCGGGCGATCTCGCACTCGCCGCCCGCAAGCGCGGCCTGGTCCCGGCGGGCGTCTTCACCTATCCCGGTCACGGCGGCGCCGGCCGGGACGCTCGCCGGCGCGCCGCGCAGGACCAGGAGGCCGCGCTCACCACCGCGGTACGCAGCCTCGAAAGTGTCGGGATCAATGCAGAGGTGGTCAGCGCCGGCTCCACCCCTACCCTCGAGTTCTCCACGAGCGGCGTGATCACCGAGATCCGTCCCGGCGAGTACGTCTTCGGCGATCTGAACAACGTCCGGCTGGGCTCCTGCGCGGAGGACCAGATCGCGCTGTTCGTCGCCGGCACCGTGGTCAGCGACTGGGTCCCCGACCAGGTCATCGTCGATGTGGGCAACAAGGCCCTCAGCAAAGAAGGCAGCCCCGAGAACGGCTACGGCGGCATCGCCGGCACGAAGGCGGTCCTGTCCAAGGTCAACGAGTACCACGGATTCCTCCCGCTGCCAGACGGCGAGTTCCGCCCCAGCGTCGGCACGGTCGTCCCCGTGGTGCCGAACCACGTCTGCCCGGTCGTCCTCGGCTTCGAGGAACTGATCGTCACCGACAGCACGGGCACATCGCTGGAGCGCTGGCCGGTCGACGCCCGCGGATTCCTCAACTGACCGGCGCTGGGCACGGGACCCTCGTACCCGAGCCCGCGACCCGACCGACCTGACCCGCAGAGGAGTGCCTGACATGAGACTCAACAACGTCACGGCCCTGGTGACCGGTGCCAGCAGTGGCATCGGGGAAGCCGTGAGTTCCCGCTTCCGCCGCGAGGGCGCGCGATTGCTGCTCACCGGCCGCAGGGAGCAACTCGACAGCGCTGAGCCCGACGACCTGTACGTTCCCGGAGACCTCAACGACGAGGCGTTCGTCGAGAGCCTGGCCAAGCAGGCCGCGGAGTCCCTCGGCACTGTCGACGTCGTTGTCCTCAACCACGGTTTGCAGGCTGTCAGTCCGCTCACCGAGATGGCCTGCGACGACGCGAAGAACGTGCTCGAGAGCAACCTTCTCAGCGCGTTCCTGGTGATGAAGCACTTCGCCCCGCTGATGCCCGAGGCAGGGGGATCGTTCGTCTGCGTCAGTTCACGGCTGGGCATGGTCGGCATGGCCGGGCAGGTGTTGTATTCCGCTGCCAAGGGAGGCCTCATCATGCTTGCCAAGGGCGCGGCGATCGAATGGGCCCCGCGCAACATCCGCGTCAACGTTGTCGCTCCGGGTCTGACCGCCACCCCGATCATCGAAGCGGCGTTCCAGCGCAGGACCGACCCCGAGGCCTACCGTCGCGAGCGCGAGAGCTCGATCCCGCTCCAACGCCTCGCCGCCCCCGAAGAGATCGCCGACGCGGTGCTCTTCTTCGCATCATCGGAGTCGTCGTACGTGACCGGATCGGTCCTGACCGTCGACGGCGGGTACACCGCTTTCTGAACACCCTGCTGGGCATCACCACCAGCATTGGACTGAACGGCCTGTTCTCCGTCCCGCCTTCTACCTCCGGCGACCGCCAATTGCGGCATGACCGAACGACCACCAGTCGAGCGCATGCCCCGATCTCCGCACTCGAACTGCACCACCCACAGTGCGTCCGTGCCGAGGACCGCATCCTCGCCGCCCCGGCCACCTGGACGCCACCGCGACGCGTCGTGCTGAGGACCGTTGCCATCCTGATGGTCACCGCCTGCGACGGCTCCAGCTTCCCCACCGCCGCTCACCTGACCTTCCAGTCGGCATCGCCCCGATAACACGGGCGTCGGGGACTTCGGTCCGCCGCCCTGCACGATCCCGCCTCTGGCACCTGCGAGGCAAAGTCCCCGCACAGTCGGTCCCACATGTCCCTGGATATCCGTCAGCGCGTTTTCCCTCTCGATAAGGAGCAGACCTATGCGAGTCAGCAGATTCTTGAGTGTTCCGATCGTCACGACTGCCTTGGCCCTCGCGCTTGCCGCGTGCGGGGCGGGTGGCACCGCGCAGAGCGTGGGGTCGAAGAGTACGGCGCAGGGCGGGGGTTCGGGTTCGTCGGGTGAGCACACCGATGACATCTCGGTGGGTGTGAAGCCGGACGCGGCGGCGGTGAAGCTGCTGCCCGCGGCGGTGAAGGCCAGGGGCACGATGTCGGTGGCCATGGATCTGACCAGCCCGCCGACTTCGTTCATGGCGTCGGACAACAAGACCCCGATCGGGTTCAACCCGGACTTCTCCCGGCTGATCGCCGCCAGGCTGGGCCTGAAGCTGCAGATCAGCAACGTCAAGTTCGACACCATCATCACCGGCCTGCAGGCCGACCGGTACGACTTCACCGCCTCCACCATGGGTGCCACCACGGAGCGGCTGAAGGTGCTCGACATGGTCGACTACTTCAAGGCCGGCACCGGGGTGTCCGTCCCGTACGGAAATCCGCAGAAGCTGAGCACCCACACGCTGTGCGGGCATCGTGTCGCTGTGCAGTCCGGCAGTACCGCGGAGCTGCAGTGGCTGCCCCTGCTGTCCAAGCAGGACTGTACGGGCAAGGGCAAGCCGGCCATCAAGGCGGTGACCCTGGCCAGCGTGAACGACGCCCTGACCCAGCTGGTGTCCAAGCGGATCGACGCGGTGATGTACGACTTCACCGGGCTTCAGTGGGCGGCCACACAGCAGCCCAAGACGTTCGAGGTCCTCAAGCCCCTGGTGGCGACCAAGACCGTGGCCGTCGCGCTGAAGAAGGACTCTGCGCTGACTCCCGCGGTGAAGGCTGCCATCCAGTCGGTCATCGACAGCCCCCAGTACGCGAAGGCGCTGGGCCGCTGGGGTTTTGAGGGTCTCGGGATCAAGACCGCGGCCATGGCCGTCCCGCAGGACTGACATGTCGACGGAAATGATCGAGACGACGACCAGGAGCCGACCGGTGCCACCACTGCTGGCCGAGGAAAAGAAGCGGATCACGCCGAAACGTCCGCGTGACTACGTCGCCTGGGCCGTCGCGATCGTCATCGTCGCCGGCCTGGTGTGGACGGCGGTGACGAACGAGAACTATCGCTGGCCGGTGGTGTTCAGCTACTTCACCACCCAGACCATCCTCAACGGCCTGCTGGTCACGCTTCTTCTCACCGTGGTCAGCATGGCGCTGGCCACCGTGCTCGGGCTGCTGCTGGCGGTGATGCGCATGTCGCACCAGCGGCCCGTCTCCGGGCTCGCCCAGCTCTACATCACCTTCTTCCGCGGCACCCCGGTGCTCGTGCAGCTGATCTTCTGGTTCAACATCGCGGCGCTGTACCCGCACCTGTCGGTCGGTATCCCGTTCACGGACATCTCCACACCGGTGAACGTGAACGCGATCATGACGCCGATGACCGCGGCCGTCGTGGGCCTCACCCTGAACCAGGCCGCCTACATGTCCGAGATCATCCGCGGCGGGTTCGCCTCGGTCAGCCGCGGACAGCACGAGGCCGCGGAGTCGCTGGGCATGTCGGGGTTCACCAAGCTCCGGCACGTGATCATCCCGCAGACCATGCCCGCGGTCATCCCGGCCACCGGCAACCAGGTCATCGGCATGCTCAAGGAGACCTCCCTGGTGAGCGTGCTCGGCGTCGCCGACCTGCTGCAAAGCGCACAGGCCATCTACGCCCGCACCTACCAGACCATCCCGCTGCTGATCGTGGCCAGCCTCTGGTACCTGATCATGACGCTGGTACTGAGCGTGCCGCAGTCCATGATCGAGCGCCGATTCTCCCGCTCCACCCGGGCACGCCTGACCGGCGCCGCCACAGCGGGCGAGCCCGGGACCGGCCAGCCGGCGCCAGTTGCCACCACGAGGGAGTCCCTGCTGTGAACCCGGACGGAACGATCGTCGCACGCAAGCTGTGCAAGAGCTTCGGACGTCACCAGGTCCTGCACGACATCGACCTGACCGTCGCGGCCGGGGAGATCTCCTGCATCATCGGCCCCAGCGGATCCGGCAAATCCACCCTGCTGCGCTGTATCAACGGCCTGGAGACCGCCGACCGCGGCGTCCTGAAGGTCAACGGAGAGGACTTCGGCTACCTCGAGAAGGACGACGCCTACCACGCCGTGCGCCCCAAGCGGCTGGCCGAGCAGCGCGCCCGCATCGGCATGGTCTTCCAGCAGTTCAACCTGTTCCCCAACATGACCGCCGAAAGCAACGTCATGTCCGGACCGGTCCTGGTGCACAAGAAGAACCGCGCCACCTGCCGGGAGCAGGCGCGAGAACTCCTGGCCAGGGTCGGCCTGGAGGGATGCGGCCACAAGTACCCCGCCCAGCTCTCCGGCGGCCAGCAGCAACGCGTGGCCATCGCCCGCGCCCTCGCCATGGAACCCACCATCATGCTCTTCGACGAACCCACCAGCGCCCTGGACCCCGAACGCGTCGGCGAAGTCCTCGCCGTCATGCGCGACCTCGCCGGCAACGGCATGACCATGCTCCTCGTCACCCACGAGATGGGCTTCGCCCGCGAGGTCGCCGACGAAGTCCTCTTCATGGACGACGGCATCGCCGTCGAACGCGGCGACGCCCGCGAACTACTGGCCAACCCACGCGAAAAACGAACCCAGGCATTCCTCGAAAGAGTGCTCTAGACAGCCACACACACCTACGGCAACGGATCATCGGCCATGGCCCGGCGGAGCAGCCAACGGCCGCCCGCAGCCAGGCAGCCCGACACGGAGTGAACCGGCGAGAACAACACGCTGGCCAAGCTCCTGACCTCACTCGGCAACGGACGCCAAGACTCCCTGTTCTCCGTCGAAAACACCGTCGGGGTCGCCCCCGGAGGCGACCCAATATCACCACCCGACACCCAGTTCTCCCGTGGCACACCACGCGGCGATCAGCGAAAGAGTCATGCGCATGTCTGACACGCTCACCGCTCCTTCATGGCAGTCGTCAGTCCTGGAATCCGTCCCCAGCGGCTTCCTCGCCCACGACTGGCAACCCGCCACCGGCGGCCGCACCTTCGAGGTGCGCAACCCGGCTACCGAAGAAGTCATAACCACCGTCGCCGACTGCGGCACGCAGGACGCGTTGAGTGCACTGGACGCGGCTGCCGCGGCGGCCGAACAGTGGGCCCTCACAAGCCCGCGGGACCGCGCAACCCTCCTGCACCGGCTCACCGACGCCCTGACTGAGCACCGTGAGCGTCTGGCCCGGATCATCACCCTGGAGATCGGCAAGACGATCACAGAAGCCCGGGGCGAGGTCGACTACGCCGCAGCCTATTTCCGCTGGTACGCCGAGGAGGCGGTCCGCCACCACGCCCGCAGCACTCCCTCTCCTGACGGCAGGAGTCACATCGTCACCGTCGCCGAACCGGTAGGCCCCTGCCTGTTGATCACTCCGTGGAACGTGCCGCTGGCCATGGCCGCCCGCAAGGTCGCCGCCGCCCTGGCCGCAGGCTGCACCGCCGTGCTCAAACCGGCCGCGCTCACCCCGTTGTCGTCCCTTGTGCTGGGCGAGCTGGCGCGTGGGGCCGGCGCGCCTGAAGGCGTCCTGACCGTGATCACCAGCAGCGACGCGGCAGCGGTCACCACCGCACTGCTGTCCGACCCTCGGCTGCGCAAGCTGTCGTTCACCGGGTCCACCCCGGTCGGCAGGCTGCTGCTTCAGCAGAGCGGTGCGCGGGTGCTGCGCACCTCCATGGAGCTGGGCGGCAACGCGCCGTTCCTGGTCTTCGACGACGCCGACCTCGACCTCGCGGTCCGCGAAGCGATGGTCGCGAAGATGCGGCTGGGCGGGCAGTCCTGTGTGGGCGCCAACCGGTTCCTGGTCCAGGAGGGAATCGCCGACGCGTTCGCCGTGGCGATGGCCGAACGGATGGCCGCTGTCCGAGTGGGCCCCCCGGACCGGGAGGACACCGGGCTTGGTCCACTGGCCGACCGCCGGGCGGTGGACAAGGTCCGCAGGCTCGTCGAGGACGCCGTGGCCCGTGGTGCCGTTGTCATCGCCGAGGCGGACATCCCTGACGGGCCGGGCTACTACGCCGCCCCGACCGTGCTGGACCACGTCCCCGCCGACGCCGCGATCATGCACGAGGAAGTCTTCGGACCCGTCGCCGCCATCCACCGGTTCTCCACCGAGGCCGAGGCCATAGCGGCGGCCAACGACACCGAGCACGGTCTCGCGTCGTACCTGATGACCTCTCACATCGACCGCGCCCGCAGGGTCGCCGCCCGTCTGCAGGCCGGAATGGTCGGCATCAACCGCGGCCTGGTCTCCGACGTCGCGGCACCCTTCGGCGGGATCAAGCAGTCCGGCCTGGGCCGCGAAGGCGGGCCCGAAGGCCTCCACGAGTACCAGCAGCTCAAGTACCTGTCCATGCCCGGCTTCCACACCTGAGCAAACCGGACCCGAGCGCAGAGCTCGCCCGCGTCCTGGCCGGGCAGCGCGGGCCAGGGCATCGAAGCTGGGCACCGTCTCGGGTGTGATGCCGCCACGACAGCCCGGTGGGGAGCCTCGGTTCTTCCCCGCCGGGCTGACCCCTTGTCGGCGTACCCGCGAACGTGCACAGCCACGCCCGGCGTCCAAAGGCTCGACACAGGTGTTGCGCTGCCGCCGCTGGTCCCGGGCCAGCACATCCTGAGCCTGATCAGCAACCACCACGCACCATGCTCCGCAGGAATCCATGGCACCCGCGATCCGCGTGCCGTGGCGGCTGCCATCTCCACCGACTTTATGAAGGAGACGGTCGACCATGGACGCCATCGACGAGAAGATCATCGCCGAGCTGACTCGCAACGGCCGCATCTCGCACTCGGAGCTGGCCGGCAAGGTGCTGCTGTCCCGTAATGCGGTGCGCCAGCGCATCGAACGGCTGGAGCGCCAGGGCCACATCGCCGGCTACACCATCGTCCGCGCCGGCGACGACATGGGCGATGTCGTCTCGGCGCTGGTCCTCGTCCACCGCCAGGACCGCATGCGCGGCGGCGACGTCCTGGCCGCGCTCAAACGCATCCCCGAGGTCGTCATCTGCGAGATCCTCAGCGGCGACTTCGACATCATGGTGCGCCTGGAGGCGGCCTCGCTGGAACGCGTGCGAGTCATCTGGGAGGACATCGCCCAGATGCCCGGCGTACGGGACACGGTCACCGCGCTCACCCTGTCCAGCGTCGTCAACCGCCCGCGAGGAGTGCGGAGTTCAACGGCACCGCCCCGGGCGCGGGCATGAACCGTCCGTCCTTGGCCCGCACCAGCCAGCCCCGCTTCTCCAGCACGTAGGCACGGTGACGGATCTTCTCCACCTCGTTCTTGATCTCCGCCTCCCGGCCCACCGCCCGCGTCAGCTCCACCCCGTTCACCGGCCCCGAAGCAGCCACCACCGCAGCGAACACCTCCCGATACAGGCCGCAGAGCACCTCTTCACCCAGGCCCGACCACCACACCGGCGGCCGCTCGCCATGCCCCACGCCCAAACCGCCCGATCCCACGGCAGCAGCCATCCCACCACCGGGCGGCACCGAAACCGGCGTATTCACCGGACTCTCCCCGGCCAGCACCGACACGAGCTCCTCACACCCCACCCGGGCCCGCTCGACCCGCTCCCGCGCGGCATCCACCTCCGCCTGAGCCTGCTCCAGGACCTCCGTCAAGGACTCCAGGTCCTGCCTCGCCCGCGCCTCACGCTGTTCCATCAACCCCAGCACCGACGGCATCGCGACCTCCTCGATCCACAACAAGCCGTCCGCTGCCTGCCCCTACCCCTCCACGGTCATGCCCCGCACACGAAGAAGCCCCTGCTCATCGAACAGGGACTCCCTTTGCCACAACGCACTAACTTGTCCTTCGGTTCCGGTACTTCAGCTTGGGTGCATCAAAGGCTCACCCGGTCCACGTCAGCTCCCTTTCGGGCCAGGCAAATGCCTGTATCCGGCCGGTTATGGGGACGACCGCGAAGGGTGCGGCCTTGGTGTCCCGGTTTCCCGCCGCCTTTCGGTGTACCGGCATTGGCTTCTTGGACCGTCCTGCGCCCGCAGGGGAGTTGGGCCTCCCTCACGGTCGGCTTACCGGGACAAGTCCCTGAACCCGACGGGGTTTCACGTTCCGCATGGCCGAGATCCGGCCGGGTTGGGCGCAGGGATGCGTATACCTCACCCCGGCGGCCGGAATCCTCCGCCGCCGGTCGCGATGACGACCGTAGAGGCTCTGCCGCAGGAGATCCGATATTTGCTGCGGGCACCACCCGAGGGTCGCTAAGCAAACGAAGGTCCGATAGTCCAGCGGTCACCCTGGTTCGGAATCGTTGTCGAGCTGGCTCGTCCTGGCCCGTAGCCATGCCGTCAGCTGGCGGACGCGTCCGTCTCGCTCGGGTGATTGACGGCTGAGGAGGTGGTAGCTGGTGCCGTCGGGGACGAACCCGAAGGGTGCGACGAGTTGCCCTCGCTCCAGATCGTCGCGGACGACGGCGTACGGGGCGATTGCGACCCCGACGCCGGCCGCGGCAGCCTGGAGGGTCAGGTAGAAGTGCTCCAGGGTCTGCTGGGAGGCGGGCTCTGTTTTCATGCCGGTGATACGTCGCCAGTCGTCCCACGCCTGCGGTCGCGTGGCGGTGTGCAGAAGGGCTACCTGCGGTAGGCCGGCGGCGCCGGTCAGGCGGGTCGCGAGATCGGGCCGGCAGACGGGTCCGATCCGCTCTGCGAACAGGTGGGTCCAGCTCGCCTCTTCAGGGAACGGGAAGTCGTCTCGGCGGATCGCGAGGTCGATGCTGTCCCGCTCGAAGAAGACGGGGCCGCCGCCTGCGGACAGGTGGACGGCGACGTCAGGCACGTTCACGGCCAGATCGGGGAGCCGGGGAATGAGCCATCGCATCAGGAGAGTGGGCTCACACGAGAGGGTGAGCGGTCCTGCGGGTGGGCTGTGTGAGATCTGCCGGGCTGCCGCATCGATCTGATCGAGCGCGTCCCGGACGACGGCCGCCAACTGGCGAGCCTGCGGGGTTGGGCGCAGGGCGCGTGTCTGTCGCTCGAACAGTGATGTTCCGAGGGCCCGCTCCAGGTTCTGGATCTGTCGACTCACCGCGCCGTGCGTGACATGCAGTTCCTGCGCCGCAGCGGTCATGCTCGCGTGCCGGACGGTCGCTTCGAAGGGCAGCAGCGTATTCAGAGGAGGAAGGGCCGACCATCGCATGCGTGAACTTTACTCACAGGTCTCGTGAGAATGAATCGTTTGTCCTGCCCTTTAATCTGAACGACTATTGATCTGGTCACAGAAACAGGGTGACTGACGGAGAGGTGGGGCATGACATTCCGCAACGACGTGCGGCAGGGTATCGCCATCCTGGCGGATGACCTCACCAGCGCAGGGGACGGTGCCGGGCCGTTCCGCCGGGCAGGTCACGAGGCCCGGATCCTGCTCACCGCCCCAGCAGGCGTGCCGCGGCCCGCCGTGGGCGTGAGCGCGGTCGACCTGGGGAGCCGGGTGCTGGACGAGGAGGCCGCCGCCTTGTGTACGTGGCGGGCGGCCCGCCTGTTCGCCGGCTCCGAGTTGCTCGTCAAAACGGTGGATTCCACCCTGCGCGGTCATGTCGCGGCAGAGGTCCGGGCCGCATGGGCCGGATCGGGGAGGCGGGCCGTCGTCATCGCACCGGCCTTCCCCTCGGAGGGCAGGGTGACAGTGGAGGGGGTCCAGTACGTGCGGGGCGTACCGGTCCACGAGAGCGAGTATGCCCGCGACCCGGTCCACCCCGTGCGGTGCTCGGACCTCGCCACGCTGTTCCCGCAGGCCGCATCTGTGCGGCCGGACCGGGCAGCCGAGCTGCCCGAACTGATCGGGAACGGTGAACTGATCGTCTGCTCCGCCACCGAAGACGGCGACCTCGACCGTCTGGTGGCAGCGGTGCCGCGGCTTGACGACGTGTTGTGGGTCGGCTCCCCCGGTCTGGCGGCCGCCCTGGCCCGAAGGTGTGCACGCGCTACGGGCAGCGCTGCATCACTGCCCGCCCCGGCCCGACGTCCACTGATCGTGGTCGGCAGCACCAACGCGGCGACCCGACGGCAGTTGGCCCAGCTGCACACCAGGGTGGACGTCCGGGGTGTCACCGTCAGCGTCGATCCGGCCCCGGCCGTGGAGACGCTGCGAGGCCTGACGGCCCCCGTCCTCACCCTGCAGACACCCGATGAACGCCACACGCCACAGACCGCACGACTACTCGCACGTTCTCAGGCAGCAGTTGTTCAGGCGCTGACCGAAGACCATACGGTCGACGCACTCGTCATCACCGGGGGAGAAACGGCCACCACCGTGCTCCGGCCTCTTGGCGCCACCGGCATCGACCTGATCGACGAACCCGAACCCGGCGTCGTCCGCGGATCTCTGATCGGCCGGCTTCCCCTTTCGGTGCTGATCAAGGCAGGCGGTTTCGGCGACGACGCCATGCTCCTGCGCCTGTGCCACCTCATCCGACATCCCCTCGACCCAGGAGAGCACGTATGACCCCGATCGCCATCACCATGGGCGACCCCTGCGGAATCGGCCCCGAGATCACCCTCAAAGCATGCGCCGACGCCCGGCGCACCGTGCCCGTCGTTGTCATCGGCGACATGGGCGTCCTCGCCCGTGCCAACAAGATTGCCGACACCGACCTCGCGCTCCGCCCCATCTCATCGGTCGAGGAAGCGAAGTTCGCACCCGGCACGGTGGACGTCCTTGCCGAGGACGGTCTTCCCGCTGACCTGCCCTGGGGCGCACTCGACGCCCGGGCCGGAGCGGCGTCCTTCCAGTATGTCCGCCGCGGTATCCAGCTCGCCATGGCCCGCGAGATACGGGCGCTGGTGACCGCGCCGATCAACAAGGAAGCCCTGCGCCTGTCCGGCGTCCCCTACCCCGGGCACACCGAGATCCTCGCCGACCTCTCCGGCACCACGGACTACGCGATGATGATGGCCACCGACGAACTGCGGATCGTCCTGGTCACCGTGCACCAGTCCCTGCGCACCGCACTCGACGCGATCACCACAGCCCGCGTGCTCGACATCATTCGCCTCACCCACCGCACACTCCAGCGCAGCGGCCTGCCCGCCCCCCGCATCGCCGTCGCCGGCCTCAACCCCCACGCAGGGGAGAACGGCCTTTTCGGCCGCGAGGACCTGGACATCATCACCCCCGCCATCCAGACCGCGCAGAGCGAAGGCATTCAGGCCAGCGGACCCTGGCCCGCCGACACCGTCTTCATGCGAGCCCGTGCCGGAGCCTTCGACGTCGTGGTCGCCCAGTACCACGACCAGGGCCTCATCCCCGTCAAGTACCTCGGGATCGAGCACGGCGTGAACATCACCATCGGCCTGCCCTTCATCCGCACCAGCGTCGACCACGGCACCGCCTTCGACATCGCCGGTCTCGGCACGGCCGACCACACCAGCCTGCTCGCCGCCCTGACCCACGCCGACCGCCTGTCCTCAGGGGCACCGGACCGCCCCTGACCCACCGACTCACATCAGCCCCCGGCACAAGAGAACCGAAGGACATCATGGACTTCATCTTCATGCTCACCCGCGACGACCGCACCGTCACCGACTGCCTCGAGGTCCTCGACACCATCGAGGACCTCGGCATCACCCACATCGGATTCAAAGACATCGGTGTGGACCCCGGCACCCTCGCCAAGCTCCACACTCGCATCAAGAACATGGGCGCCACCACCTACCTCGAAGTGGTCAGCACCCACCGGGAGCAGGCTCTTGCCTCGGTACGGACGGCCACCGAACTCGGTGTCGACTGGCTGATGGGCGGCACCTGGGTCGAGGAGACCCTCAGCGTCCTGCACGGCACGTCCATCGGCTACCTGCCCTTCCCCGGAGAACCCCTGGGGCACCCCACTCGCCTCGCCGGCAACCCGGACCGCATCGCCGACGACTGCCGACGAGCGGAGGCCGCCGGCTGCGCCGGCGTCGACCTCCTCGCCTACCGCGCCACCGATGCCGACCCTCTCGACCTGGTCCGCGCCGCCCGCGCCGCCACCACCGGCCGCCTGGTCATCGCCGGCTCCATCACCAGCACCGACCAGATACAGGCGCTCGCATCAGCCGGAGCCGACGCCTTCACCATCGGATCCGCCGCTTTCGACGGCTCCTTGCAACCCCACGCAGGCACCCTCCGATCCCAACTGGCCCCCGTATTGGGTCTGTAGCAAGAGCCGTCCCCGCGAACCCAGCAGAAGGACGGCGCGAAGCGCCCCGTAAGTGCGGGAGCGGTCACCGCTTCGCCGTCCGGGACGAAGCGGCATCCGCCGGTGCACAAGGACCGAGCAAGGTCACGTACCGGGTGGGATCGAGTCACACGGCCAGCTGCTGGATCTCTTGACTCCCCCCTGAGTCACTGCCATCCTCTGTGCCAAATATCAGCACGGTATTCCATAATGTGGCACGACGCCGGTAAGGATCCGAGAGGTTGTGGCGGATCCCCGACCTCGGGACGAATACGAGCGTCAGACCGTAAAGGGTGCACCTCATCCCAGTGGCCACCAAACCTCCTCACGCTCGGAGCCCAGCATGCGGCCCGGCGATACGATACGAAAGGAAAGTTCTGTGTCAGCTGCCAGGAAGCGCGTCGCGGTGGTCGGCGTCGGAACGATGGGCAGCCAGGCCGCCTGGCGGCTGGCGGCCCGCGGCGCCGAGGTCGTCGGCTACGACCGCTATGCACCCGGCCACGACCGCGGCGCCGCCGGCGGCGAGACCCGCGTCTTTCGCAGCGCCCACTTCGAGGACACCCGGTACGTACCGCTGCTCCAGCACGCCGACGCCCTCTGGGGGCAGCTGCAGCAGGAGACCGGCCGTGAGTTGCGCCGACTGACCGGATGTCTGCTCATGGGGTCCACCGAGGAACAGCAGATGGCCACGGTCCTGGAGTCCATCGCGGAGCATGGCCTCGACCACGAGGTGCTCGACGCCGAGACCCTGGCGAAACGATTTCCGCAGTACCGGCTCGAAGACCGTGACGCCGTCGTGCTCGACCGCCGCGCCGGCTTCATCCGCCCTGAACTGACCATCCAGACCGCCGCCCGCCGCGCCGAGCAGCTGGGCGCCGTCATCCACCGCTACACCACCGTCCGTGAGATCGTCCCCCTCGCGAACGGCGTGGAGATCCGTACCGGCGCCGGCAGCGAACGCTTCGACAGCGCCGTCGTTACCCCCGGCCCCTGGGTCAGTGACCTCCTGCCCGACCTGCCCTGGGAGGTGGACATCCGCCGCCTGATCAGCGCCTGGTATGTGCCCACCACCGACGCCTGGTTCGGCGAGGAGCGCCCCGCCTTCATCCGCACCTCACCCACCCACTGCTACGGCCTGCCCTCTCCGGACGGCATTTCCGTCAAGCTCGGCCTCTCCCAGGCCCTGCACAAGCCCGCGGGCGACCCGAACCAGCTGGACCGGACGGTGCAGCCCGAGGAGCTGGAGATCTACAGCGATCTGATCGGCCGCCACCTGCCCGACCTGCACCCCGACCCGACCCGCCTCTCCGTCTACATGGAGGGCTACACCAAGAGCAGCCGCCCGCTGGTCGGTCCGCTGCCCGGGGCCGGCAACGAGAACGTGATCCTGCTCGCCGGCTTCTCCGGCCATGGCTTCAAGCTCTCCCCGGCCTATGGAGACATCGCCGCAGACCTGGCGCTGAACGGCAGCTCGCCTCAGCCCATCGCCTTCATCTCGACCGCCGACCGCACCGCGGCCTGAGTCGTCCCCCTCCACCATCCGCCACATCCGACAAGGAGAACCACATGGCCAGCAGGAGACGTGTCGCCGTCGTCGGTACTGGCGCGATGGGCAGCCAGGCTGCCTGGCGGCTGGCGGCACGGGGCGCCGAAGTCGTCGCCTACGACCGCTTCGCCCCCGGCCACGACCGCAGCGCCGCAGGCGGTGAGACCCGGGTCTTCCGCAGCGTGCAGACCCACGACGGCCGCTATGTGCCACTCGTCCGACACGCCGACGCCCTCTGGAAGCAGTTGCAGGCGGAGACCGGACGGGAGCTTCGCCGCCTCACCGGAGCCCTGGTCATGGGGCCGGCCGACGACCCCGAGATGCGTACCGTCATGGACGGCATCGTCGAGCACGGCCTCGACCACGAGATGATCGCCACCGAGGCGATGGCCAAGCGTTTCCCGCAGTTCCGCGTCGACGACGGCGACCTGGTGGTCCTCGACTCCCACGCGGGCTTCATCCGCCCCGAGCTGACGGTCCAGACCGCGGCCCGGCGCGCCGAGGAGCTTGGCGCCCGGATCCGCCGCTACACCCCAGTGCGGGAAGTCACTCCCCTCGCCGGGGGAGGCGTGGAGATCCGCACCGACACCGACACCGAGCGCTTTGACGCCGCGGTCGTCACCCCCGGCCCCTGGGTGGGCGACCTGCTGCCCGACCTGCCGTGGGACGTGCGCATCTACCGCGCGATCAGCGCCTGGTTCCTGCCCCACGAGGACCACCCCACAGACGCGGAACGTCCCGCCTTCATCCGCTGCGGCGACCTCCCCTTCTACGGCATCCCGTCCCCGGACGGCCTGGCCGTCAAGCTCGGCCTGCCCCAGGCCCACCACAGGCCGGTGCACGACCCGAACCGGCTGGACCGGACCGTCGCACCGGAGGAACTGGAGACCTTCACCACGGCGGTGCGGCGCCACCTGCCCGGCCTGAACCCCGACCCGGTGCGCCTGTCCGTCTTCATGGAGGGCTATACCGACAGCACCCGGCCGCTGGTCGGCCCCCTGCCAGGCTGCGACGACATCGTCCTGCTGGCCGGCTTCTCCGGCCAGGGCTTCAAGATCTCGCCCGCCATGGGCGACATCGCCGCGGACCTCGCCCTTCAGGGCCGCACCTCCCAGCCGATCGACTTCATCACCACCAACGGCCGCACCGCGGCCTGAGCCCGAACGAGGAAAGCCATGACCCTGACCATCGGCCCGCAGCGCTGGTCCCCATGCCCCACTTCCAGGAGGCAGGAACTCGACCTCATGGTCATGTGGGTGACTCACCATCAGGTAGACGCGCACTGGTCATGTCCGACCGCATCGCGGTCATGCACAACAGGCTGATCGAGCGATTCAACACTCCCCGGGAGCTGTTCGAGCGGCCGAAGATTCCCTTCGCGCGGACTTCCTCGGCGCGGCCAACTTCCTGCCGGCCGCATCGAGCAGCACACCGGCATCCGCCTCGACAACAGTGGCGGCCTGCTGAAGGCGCGCCGCCACGACCTCGCTTGCCGCGCCCGCGTCAAGTTCGCCGTCCAGCCGGGCCGGCTGCGGGCCTGCGCCACCGGCGGCGGCTTCAGTACCGGCACAGTCGAGACCGTCACCGACGTCGGTGCCCCCGGTCCGCGCGGCGTAAGCAGCTTCGGGTGATCTCGTCGAAGTGAGCCAGATGCCGAAAGCCGGAAAGACAACCTTCCCAAAGCGTCGGCCCAGGCCAAACCGGAACGCGCCGGAGACTCTTCCCTTGCGGAATAGCAGGGGGTCTGGGTGGTTGTCGTGGCCGTGCTGCCTCATGGTCTGCGGGCCCCCGCTTGCGGTGAGGGTTGCAACCTCGGCTGATTCGCGAAGGGGACGGTTTGCTGTGGACGCCATCGACGAGAAGATCATCGCCGAGCTGACTCGCAACGGTCGCATCTCGCACTCGGAGCTGGCCGGCAAGGTGCTGCTGTCCCGTAATGCGGTGCGCCAGCGCATCGAACGGCTGGAGCGCCAGGGCCACATCGCCGGGTACACCATCGTCCGCGCGGGCGACGGCACCGGCGATGTCGTCTCGGCGCTGGTCCTCGTCCACCGCCAGGACCGCATGCGCGGCGGCGACGTCCTGGCCGCGCTCAAACGCATCCCCGAGGTCGTCATCTGCGAGATCCTCAGCGGCGACTCGACATCATGGTGCGCCTGGAGGCGGCCTCGCTGGAACGCGTGCGAGTCATCTGGGAGGACATCGCCCAGATGACCGGCGTACGGGACACGGTCACCGCGCTCACCCTGTCCAGCGTCGTCAACCGCCCGCGAGGAGGTCAGGGGCCGGCGGCAGCGGGGTGAGCTGAGCGGTGGCGTCTTCCCCGTTCGAACAATCCGTCCTGAGCCGCTGGGTCCGCCACGTTCGTCCCGCCGCGAGGGCCTCCTTCGCAATCCAGGCGGCGGTTCCCCTGGCCACCCGCATCGGGCACTCCTCACCGTCACAGGGTTGCCGCACCCGTCCGCGAGGAGTAAGTTTCAGGCTGGAACTGAAACGAAAAGATGGCTGCCGCTGAAGCAGCCGCGACGAGATGCAAGCCACGAAGGAAGGGGACCTGCTGATGACTTCCACGCCGAGTCGAGCGTTGGCCAACTACCCCAACAGGTTCGACCCCGCAGCGCTCGGTGAACTGCCTGAGCGATTGCAGTCCACCGTCAAGCGGCGAAGCAACGTGCTGGGCCCTGGTTACGCGCTGAACTACCGGGAGCCGGTCGAGTTCGTCTCCGGTCGAGGCGCTCACCTGTTCGACCGGGACGGCAACGACTACCTTGACGCCTACAACAATGTGCCGTGCGTCGGTCACGCACACCCGCACGTTGTCGAGGCCGTGTCCCGCCAGATGGCGGCGGTCAACACCAACACGCGCTATGTGCAGGAATCACTCGTCGACTACGCCGAGCGCCTTCTCGCAACCATGCCCGAAGCGCTCTCGAGGGTCAGCTTCGCGTGCAGCGGGTCGGAGGCGAACGACCTGGCCATGCGCGTGGCTCGCTTCCACACGGGCGGCGAGGGAATCGTAGTGACTCGCTGGGCTTACCACGGTCTCACTCGCGAGGTTGCGAGCTTCTCGCCGACGCTCGGCGCGGGGTCACCGCTCGGGCCGAATGTGCGGCTCATCAATGCTCCTGATCCGCGACTCGTCCCGCCGGGCTCATCGCTTCCCGACTACATGCGAAGCCAGGTGCGTGGCGCGATCAACGACCTCGAGCGCCACGGCTACAGGCTTGCGGCGCTGATCACCGACTGTGCGCACTCAAGCGATGGCATCTTCACCGATCCCGTCGGTTACCTGCGCGACATGGTCGAGGAGGTGCACGCCGCGGGTGGCGTCTACATCGCCGACGAGGTCCAGTCGGGATTCGCTCGGCTCGGCGAGTCGATGTGGGGGTTCAGCCGCCATGGGGTGCTTCCGGACATCGTCACGATGGGCAAGCCCATGGGCAACGGCATGCCGATCTCCGGCGTGGTGTTCAGGCCCGAGGTGTGCGAAGAGTTCGGGCGGAATGTTCGTTACTTCAACACCTTTGCGGGCAGTTCGATCGCGGTTGCCGCCGGTGCCGCGGTTCTGGACGTCTTCGAAGCGGAGAGCGTGCAGCAGCGAGTTCTCGACAACGGCAGGGCGCTTCGAGCCGGCCTTGAGGAGATCACTCGCGAGTCTCCCTACGTCGCGGAGGTCCGCGGCAGTGGTCTGTACGTGGGCGTCGAACTCGTGAAGGACCGGGAGTCGCTGGAGCCCGATCGTGTCCGCGCTGACCACGTCATCAACGACATGCGCGAGCGTCGGGTCCTCATCAGCGGCACCGGGGAAGCCGTCAATGTACTCAAGATCCGACCGCCGCTGGCCTTCGACTCGGCCGACGTGACGCGATTCCTCGAGACCTTCGCTCAGATCGCCGCGACGCGCCTGTAGCAGGCCGAAAGCCGAAGGGACCGAACGGTGAACACCTCGCCCCCCGCACGTATCGCCCAGCAGTTGTTCAAGGAGAGCGGCCTGGCCTCGTCCCACGAGCCCATCGTGACGAACGTGGTGGACGCCCTCCTCGCCCGGCACTACCGGCTGAGCGGACATCTCGAGCGGCTGGCAACCGAGAAAGACGATACGTTCCGGCTGCGGACCGGCACAGCCGACCATCTCGTCAAGGTTTCCCCGCCCGACGAGGCGGTCGCTGTCGTAGCTCTGCAGACCGCTGTGATGCGCCACCTCGAAACCGAGGCTCCTCATCTCCCCGTCCAGCGGGTCAAGGAGACCACCGAGGGCAGCGACAACGTACCGATCGAGACGAAAGACGGCGGGGTTCGAGTCCTGCGCGTCTTCGACTTCGTCGAAGGTGCCGTCCTGGCGCGGACGAACCCCGATCCCCACCAGCTCGCCAAGGCCGGGCAGATGCTCGGGCGAGTGGATCTGGCTCTGCGGTCGTTCAGGCATCCAGCGGACGAGCGGCGCCTGGTGTGGGACCTTCGACACTTCGACGAGTTGCGGGAGCTCATCGAGTACACGCCCAGCGCCGCGCACCGTCGGCTGGCACAGGAAGTGTTCCGCCTCTTTCACGAGGCCATTGTTCCGAGGCTGGGTGATCTCGAGACCCAAGTGATCCATGGTGACTACAGCCCCTACAACGTCCTGGTGGATCCGGGGACGGACAGCTTCGTCACAGGAGTAATCGACTTCGGTGACAGCATGCGCAGTGCTTTGATCTTCGATCCTGCTGTGTCTCTCGCGAACCTTCTCGGCCGGACTCCGTTGGATCCCTGGCGTGAGGCATGCAGCTTCGTCGCGGGATACGAGCGGGCCCGGCCGATCAAGGACTCCGAACTCCCGCTCCTGCCTGTCGCCGCGCTGGCACGCCTCACACTTCGCGCGCTGGTCACCCATTGGCGCGCGGAACGAGTGCCGGAGCGTCGCGACTACCTGCTCGAGCACGCCAGAGACGACTGGGTCAACGTGGAGCGGGCCATGGCCGTCGCCCTGGAGGAGGTCGTGGCCCGCTTGCTGAGCACCCGCCATAGCAGGCCTTGAGCGGCGCCCCTGAGGCGACACTCGCCGGCGTCCGACACAGCCGACCCGCTCACACTCGACGAGATCGTCACCCGGCAGCCGCATCGTCCGAACCCCGGCTTTCCCACCAGTAGCCAGATGTGAGGCGAACACCATGCGAGAGATCGTCACCTTCGACGCGTATGCGACTCTGATCAACTTCGAGCTCGGCCCCACGACCCTGAAGGTCATCGAGGACCGGCTCGATCTGGACAACCTGGATGTCGACGAGTTCCTCGACGACTTCCGTGTCATGCGCTTCCAGGCCGTCCTGGAGGCCTACCGCCCCTACCACGAGATCCTGCACTCCAGCCTGCGCAACGCCATGCGCTTGCACGGCCTGGAGTACCGCGAGTCCGACGGCGACGCCCTGGTCGAGGCCGTCCCCGCCTTCGGTCCCTTCCCCGAAGTGCCGGACGCCCTGCGCGCGCTGAAGACCAAGTACGAGATTGCGATCATCTCCAACACGGACGACAACCTGATCGCGCGGAACGTCGAGAACATCGGCGTGGAATTCGACTACGTCATCACCGCCCAGCAGGCCGGCGCCTACAAGCCGGACCGCCAGACCTTCGAGCACGCGTACAAGACCATGGGCGTCGAACCCGCGCAGGTCATCCACGTCGCTCAGGGCTGGGAGTACGACCACATCCCGACCCGCGACCTCGGCCTGAAGCGCCGGGTGTGGATCAACCGCTACGGCCGCCTGGGCAGCTCCGACTACCAGCCGTACGACGAGCTGCCCGACCTGTCGGGCCTGCCGAAGCTCCTCGGCTGCTGACCAACGGCCCACCAGCGAAACAGGACAGAGAACACAGAGCCGAGCGCCGCGAACCCGCCTCCAGCGGCCACGAGGTTCTCCCCTGAGAGGAGCAGGTGGATTTCAACAGAAGAACAGGCGAGTAGAGGATCAGCGTCTTCGCCGACGCCCCCGGGGAGTCGGCAAGTCCGGTAGAGACCGCAGGTTCGAGTTGCGCATGGTCTCGCTAGGGTCATGAGGTGAGCAGCATCAACCCCACACCACGCGACTACAACAAGGCACATGTCCTTGACGTGGTTCTCTCCCATGCGCCGTTGACCCGGAACAAGCTCATCGAGCTCACAGGGTTGAGCAAGGCGACGGTGTCGCGGGCCGTCGAGGAACTGCGCTCGGACGGGTTCGTCGTGGACGGGGGCGTCGACGCCATCGTCGGGCGTGGCCGTCCGTCGACGTACCTCGATGTACCCGAGTCGGCCGGACACGTCGTGGGCGTCGGCTTCGGCGCCGTGACCACCGGCGTGCTGGTCACCGACCTACGCGGCCGTGAGATCGGACACGTTATCGTTCCGACGGTCGAGCACCACGACGTCCCCGCAGCGGGCCGGTGGCTGGTCGACCTGATCGCGCAGACCAGCGCATCCGCGCGAGGGCCACTGCGCCAGGTCGTCGTGGCACTGCCCGCCCATGTCCGCGACGGCGCCGAGGTCTTCCGGCCTGCCGATCCGATGAAGATCTTCTCCGGCAGAGACCTCCACCGAACCGTTGAAAAGCTCGTCGATGCTCCAGTGACCTTCGACAGTGACGCGAACGCGTCCTTGCTCCAGGTGCTCACGGACGACGCAAGCATCCATAACGCTGCCCTGTTCAGCGTCAGCAGCACCCTGAATTTCGCCACCTGCAGGGACCAGGAACTGGCCCGGGGACGTACTCCTGCGTTCGGCGACATCGGTTCCCTGTCGTCGGGCATCAATGACCGCACCCTCAACGGGCTGCTGAGCACCGCAGGGCTTGTGAAGCTCGCTCGTGAACACGGACTGGACATCGAACGCGTCGAGGACCTGTGGCTGGCGCCTCAGGACCATCGAGGCCGTGCGGAGATACTCAAGGCGTTCACGACGGCGGTCACGACCGCGGTGAGCATCGTCGCCGTGACACTCGATCCCGAGTCCGTCTACTTCGTCGGCCGGTTGCGCCCGTTGGTGGAGGAGGTGCTCCCCGAGGTACGCAAGCGACTCGCACAGAACTTGCCGGCCGTCCCCCGGATCACGACCGTCTCCCAGGTTCTGGGACTCTCGGTAGCACGCGGCGCGGTGCACGCCTGCCTGGCCATGACCCACAACCGCCTACGGCACGCGCTGCTCAAGGCACGCAGTCAGGGACCGCGGCAGGAGCAAGCTGCGCCGGCATTCTGATCCGGACCGAGAGCATGAGGAACGAGAGCGCCGTCGCAACAAGTGGAACAGGTCGCCTCATCACCTACGGAATCCAAGCCCAACCGGCGCACTTCCTGACGCATCGCCCGGCCGATTCGGCGTGCTCGGGATCAAGTCAGGGTCTGGTGGCGGGCCCAGCATCGGGCATGCTGGGCGACGATCTCGCCGCCGGAGGCGAGCACGACGACCTGCTCGCTGTCGGTCAGCACGGTGACCTGGTGGCCGATCGCGGCGAGACCGGCGGAGTAGTCGCAGGTGTCGACGCGGACATAGTCGTCCCGGCCCATCCTGGGTCGAAAACCGCCACCAGGTCGGCGGGTCGACCGTGGGCAGGGTGAGCATCTGGGCCCGGTCCGCTTCCCACCGGTCGGCCGGACGGGCCCCGAGAGTGCGGTGGACACGCCGGTTGACGACCTTCAGCCATGCCTGCAACTGGGTGCTGAAGTCGTCCGGTCCGCTGAAGTGCCGTCCGGGCAGAAACGACGTCACCAGGTCGCCGTTCGCCAGACAGGGAACGGTATGCCACACCCCGGGCGATCTGCAGCGGCGGGTACGGAAGGTGGGCGGCAGCAGACAGGCACGGCAAAGCTCCGCGGAATTACGATACTTCTTCCATACGGCATCTATAATGCGATGTTATTTCCTGGTAGACGCGCATTAAGGACCCAGAGAAAAGATCCCCCACGGTGGTGCCGCACCGCGAGTGTGACCGGAGTGAAACATGGAAGCACTTTCCGTCACCGATCATCACGCCCACAGTCGAAGTTTCGGCTACCTCAGATCAGGCTCGAACATGTCAACCGCCATCTCGTCGCCCGGCCTCAGCAGGCCGGAAGCGCGGGGGACACCGACTTGGTCAACGATGAAGCAGACATTCGTCGCATTCACGCGAACGAGCACCACGCCACCCCCGCACGCAGCCGCACAGGAGGCAGAAGGTGACAGACGTCCGAGTCGACCGCAGAGCGTTCCTGCGTGGAGTCGGCGGAATTGCGGCAGGCGTCGCCGCGACCTCGCTCACCGCGTGCGAGACCCGTGCCGACCGGAATACCTCCAGGACCAGGAACCCCAAGCTGCTCGTCGTCCGCGACAGCGGCGGCTCTTATGGCGAGGCGAACCGGAAGGCCATCTACGACCCGTTCACGAATGAGACCGGCATCCAGATCAATGTGGTGAACATCCTGCACGCGCACATGCTCACCCAGATGAAGGAGGGCCGCCCGCAGTTCGACGCCATGGACATCGACATGTCCAACTTGATGCGCTTCCAACAAGAAGGTGCCTCCGAGGAGCTGGACTACGACCGGCTGAAGAACGCCGAGAACGCGGGAATCGCCAAGCCCCTGCTCGCCTCCCACGGCGTCGGCAAGAACTACTGGGCCAGCGTCTTGGCGTACCGCACTGACGCCTTCGACGGGAAGAGGCCCGAAACCTGGGCGGACTTCTGGGACACCAGGGCATTTCCGGGCAGCCGCGCGCTGCAGAGCTCGATGGACGCGCCGGAGTTGGAGTTCGCCCTCATCGCCGACGGCGTACCACTCGACAAGCTGTATCCCCTCGACGTGGACCGTGCCTTCAAAGCCCTCGACGAGATCAAGGGCTCTGTGCGGACGTTCTGGGACAGCGGCCCTGTGCCGGGTGAACTGCTGAACCGCAAGGAGGTCGTTGCCTCCAGCGTCTGGAACGGCCGCCTCGGCGATCTGATCAAGCGCGGCGTCCCACTCGCGTACGCATGGAACGGCGCCCGCAGGCAGACCAACGGCTACGGAATTCCCAAAAGTGCCGCCAATCCCGACGCGGCCTACCGGCTCATCGATTTCGCCCTGCGGCCCGAGGTACAGGCCGACTTCGCCCGGATCTACCCCTCGGGCCCTGTTGTGCCGGCCGCCTACGGACATCTCTCCGAGGCCACCGCCAAGAACCTGCCGAGCACTCCCGGGCACCTGCTGTCCGGCTTCGACCTGGACATCGAGTGGTGGATCAAGAACCGGGACTCCGTGACGGAGCGCTGGCAGGAGTGGGTGCGCGCCTGAACTCGACGCGCGTTCGCAACTCTGAGCAATGAGGCCTGGCGGTGTCTTCGCCGGCCACGGGAAGTGGCTGATGCTGCCGGGTCAGCGGGCCCACGAGCAGCACACGGCGACACTCCCGGGCCGCTTGGACTCGCACGGCTGCCGACCTCATGGCAGGAGGCGGGCGGTCAAGATCGACCGCTGCTAGTCTCAAATCTTATGCCCGGATGCGGCTGTGTGAGATAAAGAGATATGACCAGGTATTTTGGTCGCTTCCCGGCTTCCCGGCCCCGTACACGCAGCCGCTTGCGTCGCCGTTCGGCGGATGCCCCTCAGCAGCACGAGGGGTCCGGAGGCCGACGTTCGGGGCCGCGCTTCAGCTCCCCCAAGGTACGCAGCGTCGCGGGTCAGGTCTTCCTGCTACAGCTGGTCATCATGGTGCTCTTCGCCGCAGCCGCAGGAGTGGCACTCGTGATGCAGGCCCGCGACTCGACCATGCAGGAGGCCCGGCGTCTGACGTTCGGAGTCGCCGAGGGCTTCGCCCACGCCCCCGGAACACTGGCCGCCATGAAATCCAAGAACCCCAGTGCGCTGCTGCAGCCACGGGCGGAGGAAGCCCGGAAGAAGGCTGGTGTCGACTACATTGTCGCGTTCGATCCCCAGGGCTTCCGCTGGACCCATCCCGACCCGAAGCTGATCGGGAAGCAGATCTTCGCCCTCCGCGAGGGCCAGACCGTCGACAGACCCTTCACCCAGACCTTCGAGGGCAGTCTCGGCCTCTCCGTGGACTCGACGATCCCCGTCTACGACACCGGCGGGAAGACCGTCGTGGGGTTCGTGGCAGTCGGGATCACGGTGGCCACCCTGAACGACGTAGTGCGAGAGCAATTTCCGAAGCTGCTCGGATTCGCCGGCGGCGCGCTGGCGGTTGCCGCGGGTGGGACGGCATTGGTGTCCTGGCGGTTGCGGCGGCAGACCCACGGCCTGGATCCGTCCGAGATGACCCGTATGTACGAGCATCATGACGCGGTGTTGCACGCGGTACGGGAAGGAGTCCTGATCATCGGAGGTGACGGGCGGCTGCTGCTGGCCAACGACGAGGCGCGGCGACTGCTGGATCTGCCCGCGGATGCCGAGCAGCGCCGCGTCACCGATCTTGGCCTGGAGGCCGGCACCGCCGAACTGCTGGTTTCGGGCCGGACAGCCACCGACGAGGTCCACCTGACCGGCGACCATCTGTTGGCGGTCAATATACGTCCGGTGGACCACCACGGCGGCGGGCAAGGCAGCGTGGCCACGCTGCGCGACACCACGGAGCTGCGGGCATTGGCGGGCCGGGCAGAGGTGGCCAGGGAGCGTCTGCGCCTGTTGTACGAGGCAGGCGTGCGGATCGGCACCACGCTGGATGTGGTGCGCACCGCCCAGGAACTGGCCGAGGTGGCGGTCCCCCGATTCGCCGACGTCGTCACCGTCGACCTGCAGAATCCGGTCCTGGAGGGTGATGAGCCAACCGGTTCGCACCTCGAGATGCGCCGCACGGCGGTTCACAGCGTCAAGGGGGCCTGGCCCCTGTTCCCGGTGGGCGAGCTGATCCACTTCGTGCCCGGCAACCCCGTGGCCCTGAGCCTCCAGCGCGGCCACCCCGTCCTCGATGCCGACCTGGCTGCCTCCCACGGCTGGCGAGCCCAGGACCCGGACCGCGCCCGGCGCATCCTGGATTCCGGCCTCCACTCCTTGATCACCGTGCCGCTCCAGGCCCGCGGTGTGATCCTGGGCATGGTCAACTTCTGGCGGGCGGAGCAGGACGCCTTCGAAGAAGAGGACCGGGCCTTCGCCGAGGAGCTCGCCGCGCGGGCCGTGATGGCCATCGACAACGCCCGCCGCTACACCCGCGAGCACGCCCTGGCCGTAACCCTGCAGCGCAGCCTGTTGCCTCGCTCCGTGCCCGAGCAATCTGCCGTCGAGGTCGCCCACCGCTATCTTCCTGCCCGGGCCGGCGTGGGCGGTGACTGGTTCGATGTCATCCCGCTGCCCGGGGCCCGGGTCGCGCTGGTGGTCGGCGACGTCGTCGGCCACGGCCTGCACGCCGCGGCCACCATGGGCCGGCTCCGTACAGCGGTGCGCACCTTCTCTTCCCTCGATCTGTCTCCGGACGAGCTGATCAGGCACCTGGACGAGCTGGTCACCCGCGTCGACAGCGAGGGGAACGACAGCGAAGGAATCACGGGGGCGACCTGTCTGTACGCCGTCTACGACCCGGTGGCCGGGCTGTGCTCGCTGGCCAGGTCCGGGCACCCGGAACCGGCCCTGGTACACCCGGACGGCACGGTTGAACAGTTGCAGGTGCCGGTCTCCCCACCACTGGGGCTGGGCGGCGGTATGCCCTTCGAGAGCGCCGAGTTCACGCTGCCCGAGGGCTCCCAGCTGGTTCTTTACACCGACGGTCTCATCGAGGACCGGAACCGGGACATCGACACCGGCCTCGACATGCTGCGCGACGCCCTGCACGGCCCCGGCCGGACCCCGGAGGAGACCTGTCAGGCCGTCCTCGACGCCCTGCTGCCTGCCCGCCCGAGCGACGACATCGCCCTGCTCGTCGCCCGGTCCCGCCTGCTGGATCCTTCCCAGGTCGCCGACTGGGACATCCCAGGTGAACCCGCCGCCGTCGCCGGGATCCGCGCCCAGGTCGCCCGCCGGTTGGAAGAGTGGGGATTGGAAGAGTACGCCTTCTCCACCGAACTCGTGATCAGCGAGCTGGTGACCAATGCCATCCGCTACGGTACCGGGCCGAGGCGGCTGCGGATTCTGCGGGACGGCCCCAGCCTGATCTGTGAGGTTGCCGACGGAAGCAGCACCTCACCGCACCTGCGCCGGGCGGCCGACACCGACGAGGGCGGGCGGGGTTTGTTCCTCGTGGCCCAGTTCACGCAGCGATGGGGCACCCGTTACGTGCCTCGCGGCAAAGTGATTTGGACCGAGCAGTCACTCAACAGTTCGGTGACCGAGCCTGCCGCGGACATGGCCGACGCTCTGCTGGACCAATGGAACGACGCGGACTGGTGACGGCTGTGGCCATCAGACGGTGCGCACCTCAGGCCAGGGCCTGGCCGCTGCCGGCGACGGCCTCCGGACGGAGCAGGTCGGCGAGGGTCTCGGCGGGCAACAAGCCCTTCTCCAGGACGAGTTCGGCAACGCCCCGGCCGGTGACGAGGGCCTCCTTGGCGATGTCGGTGGCCGCGGTGTACCCGAGGTGCGGGTTCAGGGCGGTGACCAGGCCGATGGAGTTCTCCACGCTCGCGCGCAGGGCCTCGGTGTTGGCGGTGATGCCGTCCACGCAGCGCTCTGCGAGGGTCAGGCAAGCCGCGCGCAGATGGGTGATCGACTCCGACAGGGAGTGCAGGATGATCGGCTCGAAGGCGTTGAGCTGGAGCTGTCCGGCCTCGGCGGCCATCGTGATGGTGACGTCGTTGCCGATCACCTCGAAGGCGACCTGGTTGACGACCTCGGGGATCACCGGGTTGACCTTGCCGGGCATGATCGACGAACCGGCCTGTACCGGCGGCAGGTTGATCTCGCCCAGACCCGCACGCGGCCCGGAAGACAGCAGACGCAGGTCGTTGCAGCTCTTGGACAGCTTGACGGCGATCCGCTTGAGCACACCGGACATTTGCACGAACGCCCCGCAGTCCTGGGTCGCCTCGACCAAGTTGGCGGCGGTGACCAACTGGAGCCCGGTGATCTCGGCGAGGTGACGGCGGGCCGACTCGGCGTATCCGGCAGGGGCGTTGAGCCCGGTGCCGATGGCCGTGGCACCCAGGTTGATCTCATGGATCAACTCCACCGCCTCGGCAAGACGACACCGGTCCTCGTCAATCATGACGGCGAATGCGGAAAACTCCTGACCGAGCGTCATGGGCACCGCGTCCTGGAGCTGTGTGCGGCCCATTTTGAGCACGGCGCGGAACTCGACGGCCTTTGTGGCGAATGCGTCCTGCAGGACGGCCATCGCTTTGAGCAGCCCGCGCACCGCGAAGACGGTCGCGACCTTCACGGCGGTCGGATAGACGTCGTTCGTCGACTGACCGAGGTTCACGTCCTCGTTGGGGTGCAGGTACTGGTACTGACCCTTGCTGTGGCCCAGCAGCTCCAACGCCCGGTTGGCCACGACTTCGTTGGCGTTCATGTTGGTCGACGTCCCGGCACCGCCCTGAATGACATCGACGACGAACTGCTCGTGCAGCTTGCCAGAGCGGATCTCACGGCACGCGGCGACAATCGCGGCGGCCTTGTTCGCCTCAAGCAGACCGAACTCCTCGTTGGCAAGGGCAGCGGCCTCCTTGACGGCGGCCAGAGCGTCCATCAGGTGCGGGTACGTGGAGATCCGCGTCCCGGTGATCGGGAAGTTCTCCGTGGCACGCAGGGTGTGGACACCCCAGTAAGCATCGGCGGGGACGTCCCGATCCCCCAGAAGATCATGCTCAATGCGGGTGACGGCGGTCATGAGGCTGGGGCCCTCTCTCGGGAGGCACGGTGGAGGGTCTTCCGCGCCGCTGCGCGGAAGACCTCCGCGGTGTCACGGGTGTCGGTACCTGCTCAGAGCAGGCGATCCTTCGCCTTGTAATAGGCGCCGCCGAACGGCAGGAACCAGGGGGTGCCGTTGTAGAAGGGAACGGGCACCTTCGGGAAGCCGAAGCCGCGCATCGGGTTCGCCTCGGGCTTGCCGTCCATCATCTCGGCGACCGCGCGGCCCATGTAGGTGGCCATCTGGACGCCGTGGCCGCAGTAACCCATGGAGAAGTACAGGCCGTTGACGTCACCTGCGTGCGGGATGCGGTCCCAGGAGAAGCCGACCATGCCGCCCCAGACGTAGTCGATCCGTGTCCCGGCCAGCTGCGGGAAGATCTCCGTCATCTCCCGCTTGAGGATGTCGCCGCTCTTGACGTCGGAGGCCGGGTTGGAGGGGGCGAAGCGGGCCCGGCCGCCGAAGGCGAGACGGTTGTCCGGGGTGAGACGGATGTAGTTGCCGACATTCTTCTGGGCGACCAGCAGACGGCCGTTCGGGATGAGCTCTTTGGCGCGCGCCTCCCCCAGCGGCTCGGTGACGATGATGAAACTGCCGACGTTGATCAGCCGCTTGCGGAACCACGGCATCGACTTGTCGGTGTAGGCATCCGTCGCCGCCATCACCTGCTTGGCACGGATGGTGCCGCGCAGAGTCTCCACCGAGAAGCCGCCGCCCGGGAGGCGGGTGAGGCCGGTGGCGGCGCTGCGCTCGTGGATCTCGGCACCGGCACGCTCGGCGGCGTCTGCCAGGCCGACGACGAACTTGCCCACGTGCAGGGCTGCGCCGAGCGGGTCGAGCAGGGCGCCGTGGTAGTGGTCCGTGCCCAGCTCGGCGCGCAGCTCGCTCTTGCTCAGGACGACCGTCTCGTGGCCGAAGTTCTCGGCCAGGTCGCGCTGCTTGGCCTGCAGGCCCTGGAAGTGCTGGGGCTTGCAGATCGCGCCGAGGCGCCCGGCACGGTGGAAGTCGCAGTCGATCTTCTCCCTGACCGCAATCTCCTCGACGACGTCCACAGCGACGCGGAACGCGTCGTAGAGCTCGCGAGCACGCTCCTGCCCGTAGCGCTTGCGGGCCTGGGCCGGGCTGATGGTGATGCCGGGGTTGCAGTGGCTGCCGTTGCGCCCGGAGGCGCCCGAACCGACCTGGTCCTTCTCGACGAGGACGACCCGGGCACCCTTGCGAGCGGCGTGATAAGCGGTGGACAGGCCGGTGAGGCCGCCGCCGATCACCACCACATCCGCCTCGTCGGGCAGGTCCTTCCCGGACCGGTCGGGCAGGGCGGGGGCTGTGTCCATCCAGTAGGGAATCTGCTTCATGGCGTGCGTCCTCTGTCTTCTCGGTCTGTTTCGCTGGTGGGCCGTTGGTCAGCAGCCGAGGAGCTTCGGCAGGCCCGACAGGTCGGGCAGCTCGTCGTACGGCTGGTAGTCGGAGCTGCCCAGGCGGCCGTAGCGGTTGATCCACACCCGGCGCTTCAGGCCGAGGTCGCGGGTCGGGATGTGGTCGTACTCCCAGCCCTGAGCGACGTGGATGACCTGCGCGGGTTCGACGCCCATCGTCTTGTACGCGTGCTCGAAGGTCTGGCGGTCCGGCTTGTAGGCGCCGGCCTGCTGGGCGGTGATGACGTAGTCGAATTCCACGCCGATGTTCTCGACGTTCCGCGCGATCAGGTTGTCGTCCGTGTTGGAGATGATCGCAATCTCGTACTTGGTCTTCAGCGCGCGCAGGGCGTCCGGCACTTCGGGGAAGGGACCGAAGGCGGGGACGGCCTCGACCAGGGCGTCGCCGTCGGACTCGCGGTACTCCAGGCCGTGCAAGCGCATGGCGTTGCGCAGGCTGGAGTGCAGGATCTCGTGGTAGGGGCGGTAGGCCTCCAGAACGGCCTGGAAACGCATGACACGGAAGTCGTCGAGGAACTCGTCGACATCCAGGTTGTCCAGATCGAGCCGGTCCTCGATGACCTTCAGGGTCGTGGGGCCGAGCTCGAAGTTGATCAGAGTCGCATACGCGTCGAAGGTGACGATCTCTCGCATGGTGTCCAGCCTTGGTCTCTCGCGGTTTTCAGAGGTGGTGGGGCTTCAGACGACGCGTTCGCCGGGGGCGACGATCGCGTCGAGCACGGCCAAGTCGGCCGGGCTTGGTATCCAGTCGGCCGCCGCCGCGTTGGCGGTGACCTGCTCGCGGGTCATGGCTCCGCAGATCACGGAGCCGACGGCGGGCAGGGCCGCCAGTGCGCCGACCGCCACCTGGAGGAGGGTCAGGCCGCGTTCGGCGCCGTACGCGATGAGCGCCTCGACCTTGTCGAGGGCCGCGTCGGTGAGCCAGCCCTGCCGCCACGACAGACGGCTGCCGGGCGGGGGCTCCTCGCCGCGCCGGTACTTGCCGCTGAGCAGGCCGTTGGCCAGCGGGTAGTACGGCAGCAGACCGACGCCGTCGCGCAGGCAGGCGGGGATCAGATCCCGCTCCGCCTCGCGGTCGAGCAGGTGGTAGCAGGCCTGGGTGGAGACGAAGGCACCGGTAAGGTGCTCCGCCGGGAGGTTGGAGCAGCCGATGTACCTGATCTTGCCCTCGTCAACCAGCTCCCGGAGCGCTGCGACCGTCTCCTCCAGTGGCGTGACACCGTCCGGCTCGTGGTACTGGTACAGGTCGATCCGGTCGGTGCCGAGCCGCCTCAGCGAGGCCTCGACCGCGTACCGGATGTGACCACGGGCCCCCCGCGGGCCGTACAGGTCTGCGTCCCGGCCCATCTCCATGCCGAACTTGGTGGCGAGCACCACGTGGTCGCGGTGGCCCTTGAGGGCGGCGCCCAGGAGGCGTTCGCCGTCGCCGCGGGATCCGCCCCGTTCGCCAGAACCGCCGTACATGTCGGCTGTGTCGAACAGGGTGATCCCCGCGTCGAGGGCGGCGTGGACGACGGCCTTCGTGCCGTCCTCGTCGAGGCGGGCGCCGAAGTTGTTGCCGCCCACGCCGACCACCGAGACGGTCGGGCCACGCTCACCGAGCGTGCGGTATCTCATGACCGTTTTCCGAATCCGATGCAGACGTTCTTGGTCTGCAGGTAGCTGGCCAGGCCTTCGAGGCCTTTCTCCCGGCCCCAGCCGCTGTGCTTGTAGCCGCCGAAGGGCAGCTCGACGCCGGTGCCGACGCCGGTGGCGTTGACGTAGACCTGGCCGGCCCGGATGCCCTCGGCCATGCGCATCGCCTTGTCGATGTCACGGGTCCACACATACGAGGCGAGGCCGTACGGGCTGTCGTTGGCGATCTGCAGTGCCTCGTCCGCGTCGTCGAACTCGATGACCGTGACGACGGGGCCGAAGATCTCCTCGCGGGCACAACGGGCCTGGTTGTCCAGTCCGGTGAGAACGGTGGGCTGGACGTAGTAGCCGTCGGCCAGTTCGGGATCGGCGGGCGCGCCTCCGCCGGCCCGTGCCACGGCGCCTTCTTCGCGGGCCAGTTCCAGGTAGCCGAGGACCCGGTCCCGCTGCCGTGCGGCGACGAGAGGGCCGACGTCCGGATCGGTGAGACCGGGGCCGATGCTGAGGGAGGCGGCGTGCGCGACGAGCTTGTCCAGGAACTCCTCGGCGCCACGCTGGAGCAGCAGCCGGGTACCGGCGGAGCAGGTCTGCCCGGCATTGCCGAACACGGAGGCGGCGACGGCGCCGAGCGCCAGGTCGAAATCGGCGTCGGCGAAGACGACGACCGGCGACTTGCCGCCCAGTTCGGTGACGGAGGGCACCACGTTGGCGGCGGCGGCCTGGGCGACCTTTATGCCGGTGGGCACCGAGCCGGTGAAGGTGACCTGGTCGATGTCCGGGTGGCCGGCCAGGGCCGCGCCGGTCTCGCCGTCACCGGGCACCACGTTGAGGACACCCGGCGGAAGACCGCACTCAAGGGCGATCCTGCCGATCTCCAGCGGGGTGAGCGGCGCCTCCGGTGACGGCTTGAGCACCACCGTGCAGCCCGCGGCCAGCGCCGGGGCGGAGCCCCTCGCGGTGTTCTGCAGCGGGTAGTTGAACGGGATGATGTGGCCGGAGACGCCGATCGGCTCACGGACGGTGTAGTCGAGCAGGCCGGGGCCGAGGGGGATCGTCGAACCGCCGAGCTTGTCGGCGACGCCCGCGTAGAACTCGAAGTAGCGGGCCGCCGCCTCGACATCGGCCTTGGCCTGACTCAGGGGCTTGCCGACGTCCTGGCTCTCCAGGCGCGCCAGTCGTTCGCCCTGGTAGCGGATGGTCTCGGCGATCCTGTGGAGGATGCGGCCCCGGTCGGCGGCGCGCATCCCGGCCCACTCGGGAGTGGTGAAGGCCGCGCGCGCGGCAGCCACCGCCCGGTCCACGTCCGCCGTGCCGGCCAGGGCCACCTGAGCGATGGCCGTCCCGTTCGACGGGTCGAGGACGGTGAAGGAGCGTCCGTCGGCGGCGGGGACCTGCTTGCCGTCGATGAGCAGCTCGGTCAGCTGCAGTTCGTCGCTCATGGCCGGATCTCCCCGAGCACCTCGCCGAAGATGACGACCTCGTCGCCCGGGCGAACCGTGCGGATCCGGCGCACCCAGAGCACGATGCCGTCCTGCGGAGCGCTGACCTCTTCCAGCGTGTTGCCGTAGTGGTCGGTGATGGTGGCGATCAGGTCGCCTTCCTTGCAGGTCTCCCCCGGCTCGGCGCGGGCGACGAAGAAGCCGCCGGAGGCGGAGCGGGCGAAGGTGCCCGAGACGGTCGTGTAGGTGTCCCGCAGCTCCGGCTCGCCGTCGGTCATCCCGAGCCGGCGCAGGATGTTGCGGATCGAGTGCAGGTGGTGCTCGACGTTGGTCTCGCGGTAGGTGGCGCCGCCGCACTCGATGGTGATGGCGGGCTTGCCGGCCGCGAGGACGGGGTGGCGGACCGTGCCGCCCCACTTGCCGCCCTTCCAGACCAGTTCGTGCCCGGCGGCGAGCGCGAGGTCCGTCGCCAGGTCCTCGTAACCGCCCTGGAGGATGACCAGCGGGGCGATCTCGCCGTAGGCACCACCGGTGTGCAGGTCGACCAAGGCGTCCACGGCGGGGACGACCTGCTCGACGAAGGTGGCGGCCAGCCGCTGCGAGTACGAGCCCTCAGCGTCACCCGGGAAGATGCGGTTGAGGTTGAGGTGGTCGATGCCGCTCGCGCGGGCGGCCGCCTCGAAGGCCGGGGTGTTCATGCAGGGGATGCCGACGACGGTGCCGCGCAGCGTGGCCGGGTCGAGCTCGGCCAGGGCGCGCCGGATGGCCTCCTGGCCGTCGTACTCGTCGCCGTGCACACCCGCGTCCACGCACAGGACCGGGCCGTCCTGCTCACCGTTGACGACGATCAGCGGAATGCCGAGCTCCACGCCGTAGGTGCTGGTGCCGACCGGGATGAGGCCCTGGGCGCGCTCGCCGGGGGCGACGGTCAGCGAACCGATGAAATACATGGGGATCCTTTCAAACGTGGATCGAATGCGGGCCAGGACGCCCGCGATGATCGCGGCGATACGCTCGAGGACAGCGCGGTCGCTGATCGGCGGCGGCGCGATCTGGACCGGCAGTGAGGTCAGGAGCTTGGCCAGCGTGTTGTTCTCGCCGGTTCACTCCGTGTCGGGCTGCCTGGCTGCGGGCGGCCGTTGGCTGCTCCGCCGGGCCATGGCCGATGATCCGTTGCCGTAGGTGTGTGTGGCTGTCTAGAGCACTCTTTCGAGGAATGCCTGGGTTCGTTTTTCGCGTGGGTTGGCCAGTAGTTCGCGGGCGTCGCCGCGTTCGACGGCGATGCCGTCGTCCATGAAGAGGACTTCGTCGGCGACCTCGCGGGCGAAGCCCATCTCGTGGGTGACGAGGAGCATGGTCATGCCGTTGCCGGCGAGGTCGCGCATGACGGCGAGGACTTCGCCGACGCGTTCGGGGTCCAGGGCGCTGGTGGGTTCGTCGAAGAGCATGATGGTGGGTTCCATGGCGAGGGCGCGGGCGATGGCCACGCGTTGCTGCTGGCCGCCGGAGAGCTGGGCGGGGTACTTGTGGCCGCATCCCTCCAGGCCGACCCTGGCCAGGAGTTCTCGCGCCTGCTCCCGGCAGGTGGCGCGGTTCTTCTTGTGCACCAGGACCGGTCCGGACATGACGTTGCTTTCGGCGGTCATGTTGGGGAACAGGTTGAACTGCTGGAAGACCATGCCGATGCGGGCGCGCTGCTCGGCCAGCCGCTTGGGGCGCACGGCGTGGTAGGCGTCGTCCTTCTCGAGGTAGCCGAAGTCCTCTCCGTTGACCTTCAGGACGCCGCGGTCGGCGGTCTCCAGGCCGTTGATACAGCGCAGCAGGGTGGATTTGCCGGATCCGCTGGGGCCGATGATGCAGGAGATCTCCCCGGCCGCGACGGTCAGGTCGATGTCGTGCAGGACCTGGTGACGTCCGAAGCTCTTGCACAGCTTGCGTGCGACGATCGTTCCGTCCGGGTTCACAGCAGGGACTCCCTCGTGGTGGCAACTGGCGCCGGCTGGCCGGTCCCGGGCTCGCCCGCTGTGGCGGCGCCGGTCAGGCGTGCCCGGGTGGAGCGGGAGAATCGGCGCTCGATCATGGACTGCGGCACGCTCAGTACCAGCGTCATGATCAGGTACCAGAGGCTGGCCACGATCAGCAGCGGGATGGTCTGGTAGGTGCGGGCGTAGATGGCCTGTGCGCTTTGCAGCAGGTCGGCGACGCCGAGCACGCTCACCAGGGAGGTCTCCTTGAGCATGCCGATGACCTGGTTGCCGGTGGCCGGGATGACCGCGGGCATGGTCTGCGGGATGATCACGTGCCGGAGCTTGGTGAACCCCGACATGCCCAGCGACTCCGCGGCCTCGTGCTGTCCGCGGCTGACCGAGGCGAACCCGCCGCGGATGATCTCGGACATGTAGGCGGCCTGGTTCAGGGTGAGGCCCACGACGGCCGCGGTCATCGGCGTCATGATCGCGTTCACGTTCACCGGTGTGGAGATGTCCGTGAACGGGATACCGACCGACAGGTGCGGGTACAGCGCCGCGATGTTGAACCAGAAGATCAGCTGCACGAGCACCGGGGTGCCGCGGAAGAAGGTGATGTAGAGCTGGGCGAGCCCGGAGACGGGCCGCTGGTGCGACATGCGCATCACCGCCAGCAGCAGCCCGAGCACGGTGGCCAGCGCCATGCTGACCACGGTGAGAAGAAGCGTGACCAGCAGGCCGTTGAGGATGGTCTGGGTGGTGAAGTAGCTGAACACCACCGGCCAGCGATAGTTCTCGTTCGTCACCGCCGTCCACACCAGGCCGGCGACGATGACGATCGCGACGGCCCAGGCGACGTAGTCACGCGGACGTTTCGGCGTGATCCGCTTCTTTTCCTCGGCCAGCAGTGGTGGCACCGGTCGGCTCCTGGTCGTCGTCTCGATCATTTCCGTCGACATGTCAGTCCTGCGGGACGGCCATGGCCGCGGTCTTGATCCCGAGACCCTCAAAACCCCAGCGGCCCAGCGCCTTCGCGTACTGGGGGCTGTCGATGACCGACTGGATGGCAGCCTTCACCGCGGGAGTCAGCGCAGAGTCCTTCTTCAGCGCGACGGCCACGGTCTTGGTCGCCACCAGGGGCTTGAGGACCTCGAACGTCTTGGGCTGCTGTGTGGCCGCCCACTGAAGCCCGGTGAAGTCGTACATCACCGCGTCGATCCGCTTGGACACCAGCTGGGTCAGGGCGTCGTTCACGCTGGCCAGGGTCACCGCCTTGATGGCCGGCTTGCCCTTGCCCGTACAGTCCTGCTTGGACAGCAGGGGCAGCCACTGCAGCTCCGCGGTACTGCCGGACTGCACAGCGACACGATGCCCGCACAGCGTGTGGGTGCTCAGCTTCTGCGGATTTCCGTACGGGACGGACACCCCGGTGCCGGCCTTGAAGTAGTCGACCATGTCGAGCACCTTCAGCCGCTCCGTGGTGGCACCCATGGTGGAGGCGGTGAAGTCGTACCGGTCGGCCTGCAGGCCGGTGATGATGGTGTCGAACTTGACGTTGCTGATCTGCAGCTTCAGGCCCAGCCTGGCGGCGATCAGCCGGGAGAAGTCCGGGTTGAACCCGATCGGGGTCTTGTTGTCCGACGCCATGAACGAAGTCGGCGGGCTGGTCAGATCCATGGCCACCGACATCGTGCCCCTGGCCTTCACCGCCGCGGGCAGCAGCTTCACCGCCGCCGCGTCCGGCTTCACACCCACCGAGATGTCATCGGTGTGCTCACCCGACGAACCCGAACCCCCGCCCTGCGCCGTACTCTTCGACCCCACGCTCTGCGCGGTGCCACCCGCCCCGCACGCGGCAAGCGCGAGGGCCAAGGCAGTCGTGACGATCGGAACACTCAAGAATCTGCTGACTCGCATAGGTCTGCTCCTTATCGAGAGGGAAAACGCGCTGGGAGCCGCTCAAATCGGGGGCCAGCTCAGTGGGTTGGGGGATGGAATCGGTGGGCGGGCTTGAGGCCCGTCAGTGGTGGGGGGTGGCGATGGCGGCGAGGTGCGTGCCGGGGCGGACGGTGAGCCCGTTCATGTTGTAGATGACCGTTCCGGAGGAGACGGCGGTGATCTTGTGCTCGGTGTCGTCGACCGGGTCGATGACGCGGCCGATGGTCTGTCCCTCGGTCACCTCGTCGCCGGTGACCGCGTCCGGGTACCAGAGACCTGCGACGGGAGACTCGACCTCGCCCGTCCAGATCCAGTCGCGCGGCGGCACGGTCACCGGTGCGAGGTGCTGCGGCGCCTCGATAACGCCGAGGTGGTGCAGGAGCCGGTACAGGGCGTCGAGGAGTCTGCGCACGGTGGCGGGGTTGCGGTCGCCGAGTTGGCCGGTCTCGACGAGGATCGCGGGGATGCCCTGCCGGTTCGCCGCGGCGTGGCTGTTGCCGCCCTCCGGGCTGGTGCCGAAGATGACCCGCTCGTATCCGACCGCGTGGGCCATTCCCCTGTTCTTCGCGTCCAGTTCGTCGTCGCCGGTCAGGCGGTAGCCGACGAAGTCGAGCAGGTGCTGGTCGATGCCGCCGCTGTGCAGGTCGATGTAGGCGTCGGCGCCGTCGATCAGGTGCTCGAACAGCCAGGCCGCCATCCGGTCGGTGGGGCCGCCGTCCTTGTCGCCGGGGAAGACGCGGTTGATGTTGACGCCGTCCAGCGGGGAGATGTTGAGCCTGCCTCCGTAGACGGCCGGGGGGTTGGCCACGGGGCAGATCACCAGCTGGCCGGCGATCTCGTCCGGTTCCAGCAGCCCGGCCAGGCGGGTGGTGGCGTCGACGGGGATGAACTCGCCGCCGTGGACGCCACCGGTGATTACGATCCTGGGGCCCGGGCGGGAGCCGTTGACGAGGATCAGGGGAACCTCCGCCGTCGTGGAGCCGAGGTCGGCGGTCAGGCTCCCGCGGGTCTTGTGGCCGGGCTCGGCCCTCAGCGGGCCGATGGTCAGGGTCATGGCTTTCCTCGTTCGGGCTCAGACCGCGGTGCGGCCGTTGGTGGTGATGAAGTCGATCGGCTGCGAGGCGCGGCCCTGAAGGGCGAGGCCCGCGGCGATGCCGCCCATGGCGGGAAGGAGCCGACGGAGAGGGTGGCGTCCTGCATGGTCATGCCTCCGTACGGCCGACGGTGGAGAGGAAGTCGATGGGCTGGGGCGAGGCGCCCTCCAGCGCGAGGTCCGCGGCGATGTCGCCGAAGGCGGGCGAAAGCTTGAAGCCGTGACCGGAGAAACCGGCGAGCAGGATGACGTTCTCGGCACCGGGCAGCGGACCGACCAGCGGGCGGCTGCTCTCGGTGTAGCCCTCCATGTAGACGGAGAGGCGGGTGGGGTCCGGGTGCAGGTCGGGCAGGTAACGCCCGATCAGCTCGGAGAAGACCTCCAGTTCGTCCGGCCGCACAGTGCGGTCCAGTTGGTTGGGGTCGTCGGCGAGCCGGTGCAGCGCGCGGGACAGTCCGAGCTTGACCGAGATGCCGTCCGGGGAGGGCAGGCCGTAGCAGTGGGTGGGTGCCGTGCGGATGAAGGCGGGGCGCTCCTCACCGAACCAGACGTCGGGGACGGTGGGCACGTACCAGGCGCTGACGAGGCGCCGGACTTCCAGCTCCCACGGCAGGTCGGGCAGGAGGTCGTTGACCCAGGGGCCGGGGGTGACGACGGCGGTGTCGAAGCGCTCGCTGCCGGAGTCGGTGCGGATCTCCACGCCGCCCGCGACGGGGACGATCTCGCGGACCGTGCTGTAGCGGTGGATGACGGCACCCAGCTGCTCGGCGCGGCGGGCAGCGGTCTGGATCGTCAGTTCCGGGCGGATGAACCCGGCGCGGCGGTCGAGTACGGCCGCGTCGCCGTCCTCGATGCGGTACTGCGGGAATCGCTTGGCGAGCGTGTCGGCGTCCAGTACCTCGTGGTCGAGGTCGTGGTCGGCGATGGACTGAAGGACGGTGGCCATCTGCTGGTGGTCGGTCGGCCCCATGAGCAGGCATCCGGTCAGGCGCCGCAGCTCGCGGCCGGTCTCCTGCTGGAGCTGCTCCCAGAGGGCGTCGGCGTGCTTGAGGAGCGGGACGTAGCGGGAGTCCTCGAAGTGCGCGCTGCGGAAGATCCGGGACTCGCCGCCGGCGGCGCTGCGGTCGTGGCCGGGTGCGTAGCGGTCGTAGCCGACGACCTCGGCGCCGCGGGCCGCCAGCCGCCAGGCGGCCTGGCTGCCCATCGTTCCGACGCCGACGACCGCGACGCGCTTCCTGGCAGCTGACACAGAACTTTCCTTTCGTACCGCCGAGGCGCATGCTGGGCCTTCGACGTGAGGCTGTTCGATTCGAGATGGTTTGAGCGGGAGCCAGGCCCTCCTTGTGGACCTGAGGCTCGCAACCGCCGCGTCTCGCAGTCCGGTTCACTTCGGGGGATCTTTCGAAGTGCCGTGCCGCATTGTGGAATGCTGTGCTAGAATCTGGCACAGAGAATGGCAGTGGCTCAGAGGGGAGTCAAGAGGGTGTCCACCAGAAATTTCGAGGATTAACGGGGGGAAACCGTATGGAAATGAAGAGCGTCACCAGGTCGCTGCGCGTCCTGGAGGCGGTCGCCCAGCATCAGCCCGTGACCGTCGGGGAGTTGACGAAGCTCTTCGGACTGCCGAAGTCCACCGTGCAGCGCACCCTGGTCACCCTGGCCGAGGCCGGCTGGCTGCGCGCCAACCGCAAGGACACCACCCGCTGGGAGATCGGCACCCGCGTCCTGGCCGTACGACCCGCCGCACTCCAGGGCTCCAGCCTGTTCGCCGCCGCACGCGAACCCATGGTCCGCCTCCGGGACACGGTGAACGAGACCATCCACCTCTCCGTGCCGGACGCCCTGCACTGCATGGTCGTCGTGGACCGCGTCGACTGCGACCACGCCGTACGCACCTTCCACACGATCGGCGACACCTCACCCCTGCACGCCACCGCCGTTGGACGCGCCGTCCTCGCCCACCTTCCGCCGCGGGACGTCGACGAACTCATCACGGCAGGGCTGGAGCGATTCAGCGACACGACCCCCGCCGAGCCCGACGAACTGCGAGCCGAACTGGACCGGATCCGGACCGACGGCTACGCGATCAACCGCAACCAGTACCGGCCGGGCGTCTGCGCCATCGCCGCTGCCGTGCTCGATGAGGACGGCACCCCGCTGGCAGCCGTGGCCGTCTCCATGCCCGAGGCGCGGTACGACAGCGAACGTGCGCCCAAGTGGGGCCGCCTCATCGCCGACACAGCTGTGGAGATCTCCCAGCGCCGCCTGGGCGCCTGAACGGCAGAGGGCGGCCCGCAAGCCGTCGACTGAGGGGCCGGCTCGCACGTTGACGCGTATGAGCCGGCCCTCAGCCTTGTGTCACGGCAGCCACCGCCCTGCACCCGGCCGGGACCAACTTTCGACAGCGTGCCGCATAATGGAACGTCGTGCTAGAATCCGGCACGGATGATGACTGTGACTCTGTGGTGGAGTCAAAAGGCGTGAATCAGGAATCCATAGGTCTGAGGGGGCATTGAATGGAAATGAAGAGCGTCACCAGGTCGCTGCGCGTCCTGGAGGCGGTCGCCCAGCATCAGCCCGTGACCGTCGGGGAGTTGACGAAGCTCTTCGGACTGCCGAAGTCCACCGTGCAGCGCACCCTGGTCACCCTGGCCGAGGCCGGCTGGCTGCGCGCCAACCGCAAGGACACCACCCGCTGGGAGATCGGCACCCGCGTCCTGGCCGTACGACCCGCCGCACTCCAGGGCTCCAGCCTGTTCGCCGCCGCACGCGAACCCATGGTCCGCCTCCGGGACACGGTGAACGAGACCATCCACCTCTCCGTGCCGGACGCCCTGCACTGCATGGTCGTCGTGGACCGCGTCGACTGCGACCACGCCGTACGCACCTTCCACACGATCGGCGACACCTCACCCCTGCACGCCACCGCCGCCGGGAACGCCGTCCTCGCCCACCTGAGGAAATCCGAGATCGCAGAGGTCACCGCAGGGACGCTGGAGGGTTACGGCGAGGAGACCATCACCGAGCCGGGGCAACTGCGGGCTGAGCTGCACCGCGTGAGAGAGCGCGGCTACGCCGTCAACCACAACCAGTATCTGCAGGGTGTCTGCGCGATCGCGGCACCCGTGCTCGACGGTGAGGACACACCGCTGGCCGCCGTAGCCATCTCCCTGCCCACCTCCCGCTTCGAGGCCGGCCGGCTACCCGAGCTGGGCCGGCTGGTCGCCGAGACGGCTGCGGAGATCACCGCCCGGCACCTGGCCTGACGCCTGTCCCGGCTCCGGGTCCTCACCCGGGCTGACGGCCGCGTTCCCACCCGGACCGATCCGGCCCCCTCCCTGCGGGAGGCGGGTGTCACGTCGGGATCACTTCACGATCACGTAGATCTCTTCGAGATGCCCAGATGCCGCGCGATCGCCCGGATCGGCATCTGCTCGGCCCGGTGCAGCCTGCGAATCTCTGCCCAGTCCTCCACGCAGATCACCCTCTCCCTCCTGACCTCAGATCAAGATCAGGTTCAGGCGAAGATCACCAAGTGGGTCACTTTTGATCCGCCGTCAGAGGGTCAGGATTCGAGCGACGGCGAGACTCCGGTGCGGAGCCAGGCACACGAGGCCTCCAGGACGGCAAACCTGGAGGTTTCGCCTGGCACCGATGGGAGGTCGGTTCCGGATGCCACCCGTGGTTTTAGCGGGCCTGGGCGGCGTCCACGTCCTTGCGAGACGACCCCACCGTGACAGACAGCACCCACCAGCCACTCCCCCAGCGACAGCTCACCCGCCGCCGCGGCCCCCAGGGCCTCTCCCAACTCCCGTCGGCTGCGGCCGATCTGATCCTGCTCGGCGACCTCACGGGCCGCTATGCAGTGGGCAGTTACAGCAGGCTCGGCTCCGACCGCCGGAGCGTGGTCCTGCGCGCGGACCGCCAGGGCGCGGCCGAGCACGGGCACCGGATCACCGCGGCCATCGCCTGCCACGTGGCCCGTGCCGGCGGCACCGTCGACCAGCTCACGCAGCTCCTGCTGCACCCCGACCACGAAGGCGGACGGCATACCCGCAGCATCGCGCTGCGCTCCGGGCAGGCGCGCGCCCTGGACTACATCCGCCGGGTCTGGACCAGCGCTTCCGAGACGATCAGCACCACCATCGCGCTGAGCTCCCGGCACGACGCGTACGAGGTGCTTGTCGCGTTGCGGGACCGGATCGAGACCACGCCATGGCGCGGGGAGCGGGGTCGGACCGCACTGCGGGTACTGCGGGCGCATCTGAACTTCGCCGAGATCGCGGGCGGCCCCTTGCACCACGCCAGCGAGCGCCAGACCGCCGAAGAGGCGGGCATCTCACGCACGACCCTGCGGGCCGTCTACGAGACGGTCCTGAAGCCGGGAGGCTGGCTTCGCCGTCTGCGGGTCGGCCATGGCCAGGAGGGCTCGACCTGGTACCTCAACGCCGGCAGCATCCCCGGTCACAGTGGCCCGGCTCTGCTGTCTCGTTTCCGGTCCACTCAGTTCCCCCCGACCCGGCACTTGAGGAGTGGACCACCCCTGAGACGGCCACGGCGGCCGACATCGACTCCACCGTCCTCGGCCAACTCATGGGCCACGACGCCTTCGCCCACCACGCCCTCGGCAGCGCCGCCCTCATGCTCATCAGCGCCCTGCATGTACGCCCGGACCAGACGGCCACTGAGCTCGTCGGCACTTCCTCGGTCCCCCGCGCCACCGCCTACCGGACGTTGCAGCGCCTTGCCGACCACGGCCTCGTTCGGCACACCGGGGAGACCTGGGCCCTCGTGCCACGCGCTCTGGAGGGCTTCGGTATCCGCCTCTCTGACGCGGAGACCGGCCACACACTGGCACAGGGCTGGGACCAGGTTGCCGAGCAACACGGCACCTGGGGCATCGCGGCCCGGAGGAAGGCCCTGCACACGGCGGAACGGGCGGCCTACCAGCAGGCACTGGACCGGTTTGCGGAGCACCGCAGCAGGGCCGTGCAGTTGATGCGCAAGGAGACCTGGACCGGGATCCCGGCCAAGACCAACGGGCAGACCGTCCGCCCGCTGCAGGACGAGGCCACACGGGCCTGGAACCTGCACACCGCCCTGTACTACAAGGCCGGCGGGACGCCCTGGCGTATGCAGCGCCATAGCTCCGATTTGGCCACCTGCTACGTCGGGGTCAGCTTCTACCGCAGCACGAGTGGCAACGAACTGCACACCGCCGTCGCCCAGGTGTTCAACGAACGTGGCGACGGCGTCGTCGTCCGCGGCGGCACCGCCCAGATCTCCAAGACCGACCGCCAGCCCCACCTGACGGTATCGGACGCACGGCAGTTGCTGCTGGACGCCCTGGCCGAGTACCGCACCACCCACGGCCACCAGCCCGCTCGCATCGTCGTACACAAGACCTCGAACTTCACCACCGGCGAGACCGACGGATTCCACGAAGCCGCCGATCTGCGCGAGATCGACCACGTCGACCTGCTGTGGATCCAGCGGCGCGGCGCCCCACACCTGTACCGCACCGGACAACTCCCACCACTGCGCGGCACCAGCGTCCAACTCGACGCTCGCTCCCTGCTCCTGTACACCCGCGGCTCGGTACCGTACTTCCGGACCTACCCCGGCCTGTACGTCCCCCAGCCCCTGCTGATCCGGCCCGCAACGCGCGGCACGGATCTACTGACTGCCGGCATGGACATCCTGGCCCTGACCAAGATGAACTGGAACAACGCCCAGCTCGACGAACGCGACCCCCTCACGCTGCGCACCGCCTACCGAGTCGGCTCCATCCTCAGACACGTCCCCGCCGGAGCCCGCATCGCCACCCGCTACGCCTACTACATGTAGGCAGGTTGGAAGCCTCAACCAGGTTAGTGTTCGCTCTCATTGCACCCTGCGGGATGGTGTGAATACGTACAAGGTCGGGGATGCCGGGGCAGGGAGCGATGCCTGGGCCACCGTCCCCGCCGTCCGTAGCGGACATGCCGCTGCGCTGCCGGGTCAGGAACACGTCCGCTCCGCAGTGCCCTCCGCCCTTCCTGGGCGGCGGGATGGGTACTAGCGTCGGTCGAGAACACCCCATCCCTTCCATCTCGCTTCCTTGGGGTCGTCATGATCCACACACGAGAACTCCTCGACAGCATCTCGTCCGAGAGCTTCCTCGGCAACGACGTCCTGGCCGCGGCCGTCGACGTACTGGCCGAGTGCGAGACCGCCGTCACCGCGTGCGCCACGGGCATGCTCGCGGAGAAGGACGCGGACACACTGCGGGCGGCCATCGACCAGGATCTGGACTGCGCCGACGTCGCCGGCGCGACCCGCCGGATCCTCACCCGGCACAGTGGCCACGATCCGGCGCTCCTCACCGCGCAGGTGGAGGCCTGTCTCATCGCCTGACAGCACAGCCACGACCTGTGCAGCGGACACGCCCAGCACCATGACCACTGCCGGATCTGCGCCGAAGCCACCGCTCGCGCCACGGAAGCCTGCCGGAGTGTGCTCAAGGCTGTACGAGGCTGACGTCGCGAGCGGTCACTCCCGCGCAGGACGTTGCGGCCAGAGGCAGAGACGTAGGCGCGCCAGGCGCTGAGAGGGCGGACGATCGTCCATGATCCGTCCGCCCGGCCCGGCGTGGGCTCGGTCGGGAGCACGGCCGTGGCTGCACGCAACCGTTGCGACAGGTGACCGTCACCTCCACCGAGTCCAGCCGTGGTGCGGGCCCTTTCGCCCGGCGCGACAGCGAAGGGCGCCACTTCCCCGTGCGCGGGTGCGGGCGCGTCCTACGCCTGCGGGTCTCTGCCTCGCAGCTGATGTGACGGCGCTCATACCAAATGCCTGGAACTCACTCAGGCCACTCACCGACTCCTGTTGTGGCCGTTCGCCAGGTCCGCGTCCTGACCGGGAGAGGATCAGGCGCCCGAAAACCGTTGCCGCCGTAGCGGCTTGTGGAGGGCGTCTGCGTAGCACCTCTCCCGTTCGTTCGTGCCCCCTGCCCGTGTGTCCGGCCCTGAAACTGGTCGGCGGCGCCGTGCGGCGTCCTTGGAGTGGGGGTGGTGCGGTGGTTGCCGCGAGCGGGCTGCGCTGGGTTCTGAGTCTGCTGTTCGCCGTGCCCGTCGCGTACGGCGTGTGGAGGCTGGTGCTTCCCGGAACCAGCGCCGGGGAACGCATGGATCACGCGCTGCACGCGGCCATGGGGGTGCTGATGATCGCGATGGCCTGGCCGTGGGGAACGGACCTGCCGGTCGTTCCCCAGGTGGTGCTCTTCAGCGTGGGCGCTCTGTGGTTCGTGGCCGCCGCTCCGTTCCGCGCGCGTGGCGGGTCCCGGGGCCGGGTGGTGGTCGCCGCTCTTCCGCACGTCGTGATGATGGGGGCGATGGCGTGGATGGTGTCGGCGATGGGCTCTTCGGGGACGGCGTCCGACGGTGGAGGTTCGGCCGGGATGCACGACATGGCCGGAATGGACATGTCGGGTGGCTCGGGTCTCGCCTCCATGAGTCTGACGGGCGCGGGGTCTGTCGCGACGGCGGTGGTGCTCGCGGTCGTCCTCGGTGTGCTGGGACTTGTGTGGCTGACGCGTGCGCTCGACCGGGCGCGGGGCAGGAGCCTGGAGGGTAGCGGTCCGGAGGGCGACGGGGTGGGGGCGGCGGACGTGGTCAGCGTCCTGGCTCCTGCGTGTCATGCGGCGATGGCGCTGGGGATGGCCGTCATGTTCGCCGTGCTCGCGTGATGCGGCCGGCTGACCGGAGAAACCTGTCGGTGCGCTGTTTTCCGCGGTTCCTCGTGGGGAGTTAACGGTCGAGCCGTCGTGTCCCGCGATCGGTGGGCGGGACTGCGGTGAGGGACAGGGGTGAGGTGCCGTGGCCGGAATACTCGGCAGTCAGGTCAGCGGCGCGGACGAGGCGTGGCCCTGGGAGCGGCCGGTCGCTCGTGCAAGCGGGTGGACGGCGGTGAGCGAACCCCTGAGCAAGGTGTGGTCCCTGTCCGTCCTGGCCACGACGGTGCTCGCCGGAGGCTACGCCTGGCTGGGATTCTTCGTCGGCGATGTGCCTGGGGCGCTGATCGGGGCTGCCGCGGGGCTGGTGACGAGCGGGGGGCTGCACCTGGCGGTCAACCGGGCCGTGTCGGGTCCGCGTTGACGCTCCCGCGTCTCCCACGTCTCCCACGGTCCGGGTCTTCCGACGCCTACTGGTGAAAGAACTCATTCCGCTCTTGGCCACCGGGGCCGCACAACACCCGGCGGCCGTGAGTAGAACCGGGGTCCGTCAGGCCGCGGCCGGTTCCGTGACCTCGTACCCCGCCTCCACGATCGCCGCGCGCAGCCGCGCGTCGTCGAGTTGTGTGCCGCCGACGGAGACCGACCCCGCCGTGACGTCGACGTCCACGTCGGTGACACCGGGGACCTGGGAGACCTCCTCGGTGATGCTCGCGGCGCAGTGCTCACAGCTCATGCCGGTGACGAGGTACTGCTTCTGTGCCATGGCGCAACTCCTGGATGTGGGTGAGGCGTTCGCACGCCTCTTGATACGGATGTACGGGTTCTCTCGTTCATCCGGTGCCGTCCACCACTGAGTCGTGGCGCCGAGGGGGCGAGTTCCCGGCTGTGGCGCGTGTCACTCTCCCGGGGCATTACATAGCGGGGCCGGAGCGCAGAGTTTCCCGCCCCGGCCCCCGCCCTGGGCCCGGTCAGCCCGCGGTGGCGGACCCGGCCGTGCGGCGGTTCCGGACGACGCCCACGGTCAGGTCGACGGCGAGGAACACGGCCAGCGGGATACCGAACAGCGGAATGATCCAGCCGATCACGGCGACCACGATGATGCCGACGGCGACGGCCCCGGACGGCAGGTTGCGCCAGCCTCCGCGGGCGGGTGGGGTACCGAGCGCGGCGCGGCGGTCGGAGCGGGTGGGGCGGCGCTGCCACCACATCCGGTAGCCCCAGACGGTCACGCAGATGAGGCCGACGGCGAGGAGGGCCAGGAGGATCTGGTTGACGAGGCCGAATAGGGTGCCCATGTGGGCGTTGATGCCCCACCGGGTGAGTTTGGCCATCACCGGCCAGTCGGCGAAGGCGACCTTGTCGGTCACGCGGTCGGTGGCGGCGTCGACGGCGACGCTGTCGCGTCCGACCGGCCAGAGGTTTCGGGTCTGTGTCACGGTCCAGGCGGAGACGGTGTCCGCGGGTACGGCGATCTCCACCGGGCCGTCGACGCCGTCGGCGCGGGCTGCCTTCAGGACATCGTCTATCGCGGCCGGGTCGACGCTCTTCGGGGCGCCGGAGCCGATCGTTCCAGTGGTCAGGGTGGTGGCCACGGAGGGGGTGTGGGAGTGGAGCGCGTCCAGCGCCTCGCCGAAGTTGGCGCCGGCGTAGCGGGACCATGTCAGGCCGGTGGCCGAGAGACCCAGCAGCCCGACGGCGAGCCAGACTCCGGTCGCCGCGTGCCAGCTGCGGGTGCGCCGTACGCCCTGTTTCGCGGCCCGGTCGGGCAGCAGCAGGCGGCGGGCGGTCCGTTTGCCGTGCCGGCGGCGCCACCACAGGAACAGGCCGCCGAGGACGAGCACCCACAGCCAGCTGGCAGCTATCTCCGAGTAGTAGCGGCCTATGGTCCCGAGGTTGAGGTTGCGGTGCAGGGCGTCCAGCCACGTGGTGAGCGGGGTCTCGGCATACCAGGTGGTCAGCTGTCCCGTCGTCTTGCCGGTGTACGGGTCGACGTAGACGGTGTGGGTCTTCTCCCCGAGTTCGGGCAGGGCGAAGTCCACCTGGGTGGTGTCGTCGCCTCTTCCCGGACGTACGCCGGTCAGCGTGCCCTTCGGGTGCTCGGCTCGGGCGGCGGCGACCTGATTGGACAACGGCACGGCGCTGCCGCTGGTGCGGGCGACGTGGAGTTCCTTGCCATAGACAAGCGAGTCGAGCTGGGGGGTGAAGGTGTAGAGCAATCCGGTGACGGCCGCGACGAGCAGGAACGGCGCCACCATGATCCCGGCGTAGAAGTGCAGCCGCGCCAGCAGCGGGCCAAGCCCCTCCGCCTTGCGCGCGGGCGCGGGCGCGGGCTCCGTCGGCTTCCCGGCCGTCGTGGTGGAGGTGGCCTCGGTGCCGTCCCCGGCCGGTTCGGGCAGGGCTGGTTCTTCGGAGTCGACGGTCGTCATCTTCACCTCGTGCTGGGTCGGTGGTGCACCGGGCACCGGAATCCGTGCAGGACGTTCGGCGCCGGGTCGGTGGATCGCCGTGACGCCGCTCCAGGGGCCCGAATTCAGCCGCTGTCCTGAAGTAGTCGGCTGGAAGGGGCTCCGAGTTCCCGGGGAATCGCTCGAATTGGCCGAGGCCGGCCGGGGCGGATGAGACGGCGCACGGGTGGGGTCGGAGCGGACGCCGGGCGCTGGGCGTTCACACGTGGTCGTCGCCAGGACCGCTGCGGTTCCCCGAGGTCGGGGGGACAATCCTCACGTGGGACGGTTCGGCGTCGGCGCTCCCGTGCCCCGTGGCGCCGTGCCACGATGACTTCACCCGGGCCACGGATGGAATGCGCCTTCCCGAGCGTGGCCCGGCCTCTGTGCCTGCCGACCGCCATGTCGCCCGCCGGCCGCCGGCCCCCACCGGGGTGGCGGCCAGCGGGCTCAGAAAGCCGTCGGCGACAGCCCGCCGCCCGCTGCGGGCCCGCGTCGCGGGCCGGTGGCACGCGCGGCTTCGGGCGCGGGTCGGTCGTCACCTCGCGGGCCCACTGGCCCGGACTCCCGCCCCGGGTACGGGAGTCCGGGCATCAGGTCACTCGCCGGCGCCCCCTTCCGGGGTTCTGCGGCGCCTCAGTGTGCGGACGGCGAGGAATCCGCCGCCCGCCGCCACGGCGGCGACCCCGGCGAGGGCCGCGGTCGCCGTGGTGGAGCCGAGGCCCAGGACGGAGTCCGAGCCCTCCGTCTCCGGGGCGGGCAGGCTCAGGGCCGCGCACGCCGCTGGGGTGCCGGCCGGCTTTTTGCCGTCGGCGGCCTCGAACTGGTAGGCGTTGGTCTGGGCGTCCCCGTCCCCCGCGGTGATCGAGTAGGTGAGGGTGATGACGCCCTTCGGCAGCGGTGAGACGGCGGCGCAGGCCGTGGTCGTGTCGGTGACGACCGGCTCTCCGACCGGGATCTCCTTGCCGTCCGGTCCGATCATCCTGATCTTCGGCGCGATGCCGGAGGTCAGGTTGGCGAACGTCAGGCGGACCACGTCGGTCCCGGCCCCGACCGTGGCCCCGGGAGCCGGTGCGGCGTCCTTGAGCGCGGTGTGGGCGTACGCGGGCGCGTTCACCAGGATCAGCAGCACGCCCGCACACACGGTGGATCCGGCCGTCGCCGTCAGAAGTCGAAGTCGGCGCATGCGATCCGGTTGTCCTGTGCCTCGTTGGGGTGGACCACGACCGCGACCGCGTCCTTGCCGGTCTTGCGGGAGTTGGTCACCGTCGTCATGCCCATACCGGACTTGTCGGCGGTGAACATCAGGTGGATCTCGTTCGGGGGCGTGGTCGCACCGCCCTTGTCGAACTGGAAGTGGGAGCCGCCGTTGTCGTCCGCGCAGTGCTGGGCGTGCAGGTGGGCCATGTAGACATGACCGGGCTTGAGTCCGGTGAGAGAGACGGTGACAGTGGTGCCCTTGGAGCCCTGGGCCAGCCATGCGGTGCCCTTGACGTCGTTCATGCCCGGGGGCCGGGTGTCGAGCAGCGTGAAGGTGCCCTTCACCACGGTCGCGCCGGACAACTTGTAGGCGGGAGTGGCGGACGGGTCGCCCATCATCTTGTCGGACATGCCGTCCATGCCGTGGGCGGAGGACGAGGCGGATGCCCCGCTGTGGGCGGAGGCATGCCCGGCCGAGTCGCCTCCGCAGCCGGTGAGCAGGACCGTCAAGGTGGTCGCGAGGAGGGCGCCCAGGGCCAACCGGACGGTTCGGCGTGCGGGTTGAGGTGCCGGCGGGTGGTCCGTGGCGGACGGGTGGACGGAGGTGACGTCGTACATGGGAATCCCGATCGATGCAGGGCACCGCACGCCGCCGCCCGCAGGCGGACGGGTGCGTGCCAGGGCCGAGGTGGACGAACACACGGAGCGCACGACAGCAGCGCGTGCGGACCGCCCTGTCCGCCCCGGCGGACCGGAGAGATTCAGGGGCACATGGCGAACAGCGGACCACAGGACGCGCGCAGGGCTGCCGAGCGGTGGCGTGGGGGTCCTCTGCGGACGACGGCATGCCTGAGCACGGCGAAAGCCGTCGGCGCGGCCGGGGCGTCTTCGGGCGACGGCAGGCCCGCTCGGGTCCGGAGACCGGGGACGGGGCGTCCCAGGAGCCCGCGGACGCGGCGGAGCGGCGCGAACACGACGACCGCGAGGGCCCGGCCCAGTTGGTGAACTGCCGTCTCGCCGCGCCACAGCCACACCCCGCACACGACGGCGGCGAGAAGGTGCGCTAGGAACATCGCGGCAGGGCCCTGGCTCGCGGCCGAGAACGTCGGCAGGACGTGGGAGTCGCCTGCCGTTGCAGCGTGCGCCATGGTCATGCTCGCCCCGGAGTGGTCCATGTGCATGGCCATCCCTGAGGGGGAGAACATCATGGCGTGGCCCGCACCCGTGGCCGATGCGGTCTCCGCGGCGCGGGCCGGTCCGTGGGCCACCTCGTGTGCCAGGTCGAACAGCACATGCAGCAGCCCCTGCGCGGCGGTCGTGACACCGACCACGGTCACGGGGCCGCGTTCCTGGCGGGTGAGCCACCAGCCGGCCGAGGCCGTCCCCGTGAACGCCGCTCCCAGCGCCCACCAGGGCAGCAGGTCGCCGGACATCAGGGCATGTCCGAGCGCGCTCGTCACCACGCAGACGGCCGCGAAGACCGCCGCCGACAGCGCGCGTGGGCTGCCAACGCGTTCCGCGGCCGACGTCGCGCGGCTCGCCCGGCGCGTTGCGCCGGGACGGCTCCGGGACACCAGTCAACTCCTCGTACCGATGGGCTCATCGCCTCTTACGGACGGGAGTGGCCTTTCATTCAGCCGCGCGGCGGTTCTTCGTGAGCCGGGGCGCGGCGGACGTCAGGCGGTGACTATGCCGTCCAGCTTTCCGGCTTTCGCGTCGGCCACCAGGGAGGAGAACTGGTCGGCGCTCATCTGGACGCGCTGCCCGAAGTCGTCGGTGAGCAGGACGCGTCGGTCCGCGGGGGCGCCCGGGTCGACGAACAGCTGCGGACAGCCGCAGTTGCACTCTCCGCAGAAGGTCGCCAGGGGCTCCAGGCCGTTGATCTCGTTCATCGTGCGCTGCCTTTCGACGGGAGGGTCGGGCAACCAGGTCCTTGCCGTCGCCTGGCCGGATGGTGGTGGCCGAGACATACCCCCGCGCGCACGTCGCCACGCGCCGGCACGCGCAGCGGCCGGGGCAGGGCCGAGCGCGCCTGTGCGCCGTTTCGCACCCGGTGCTTCACGGACCCGGCGTCCCGGCGGAACCAGTCAGCACCGGCCAACGACTACATGAGGGAGGGCTGTTGTCCGTCCGCGAGACGGCGTCGGTCAGCCCGTGCCGTCGGTCGAACCGCGGGCTAGGGTGTGGCCATGGCCGACGACGTTCTGACAATCGGTGTGCTGCTCTTCGACGATGTCGAGGAACTCGACGTGGTGGGTCCGTGGGAGGTGCTCGGGTTCTGGGCCTCCCACATCGCGACCTCGTCGGTGCGCGTGGTGGCTCTCGGCCCGCAGGTCGGAGTGGTGCGCGGTTCGAAGGGCCTCGGCATGGTCGCCGACCACGCCATGGACGAGGCGTTGCCGCTCGACCTGCTCGTCCATCCCGGTGGCAACGGCACCCGCGGCCTGGTCAAAGACGCGGCACATCTGGAGTGGCTGCGCGGCCTGCACGAGCGGGGCACCGTGCTGGCGAGCGTGTGCACCGGTTCACTGGTGCTGGCCGCGGCCGGTCTGCTGGCCGGCCGGCCGGCCACCACCCACCGTGACTATCTCGACAAGCTCGCGAAGATCGACCCATCGATCGAGGTGCGGCGCGGAGAGCGGTTCGTCGACGACGGCACCGTCGTCACCAGCGCCGGCGTGTCGGCCGGCATCGACGTGGCGCTGCACCTCGTGGCCCGATACGACGGGGCCGAGTCTGCGGAGTTCACGCGGGCCGGAATCCAGTACGAGGCTCCGGAACCCGTCCCGGGCTCCGGGGCCTGACGCCCGCTCACCGCCGGTTCAGCGGTCGGCCGTCTCTGCCAGGCGGGCGGCAGCGTCATCCTCGGGATTCTCACCGTGCGCGAGGGGCCTGGCCTCGTAGGTGATCCGGACTACGCCATCGGCATGCCGTTCGGTACTCGCGCGGACCCCGAAGACATCGGCGAGCAGGTCCGGGGTGAGGACGTCCAGGACCGGCCCCGCCGCCGCGACGGCGCCGCCGCTCAGGACGACCAAGTGGTCGCAGAGGCGGGCGGCGAGGTCGAGGTCGTGCAGCACGGCGAGCGTGGTGACACCGGTGGCACGAATCAGGTCCAGGAGTTCGAAACGGGCCCGGATGTCGAGGTGGTTGGTCAGTTCGTCCAATACGAGGAGCCTGGGGTTCTGGGCCAGTGCCCGTGCCAGCAGGACGCGTTGGCGTTCGCCTCCGGAGAGAGAGGTGTAGTCGCGGTCCGTGAAGGGCCGTACCCCGCAGCGGTCGATGGCATCGGACACCGCCTCGTGGTCCTGGGGACCGTCACGGCCGAGCAGACCGTGATGAGGGGAACGGCCGAGAGCGACGATCTCGCCCACGGTCAGACCGGCGGTGCTGCCACCCGCGTCCTGGAGGACGGCCGCCGTACGGCGGGCCGCCGCCCGGGGGGACAGCTCCCATACGTCGTCCTCGCCCACCCTGACCACCCCCTCGGCCGGGCGCAGGGAGCGATAGACGGTGCGCAGCAGGGTGGACTTGCCGCTGCCGTTGGGGCCGACGAGGCCGACGATCTCGCCCGCGCGGGCCTCCAGGCTCACGTCGCGCAGGATCGGGGTGCGGTCGAGGGCGACGTGGAGCCGGTCGACGATGAGTTTCATGTTTTCAGTCCAGGCCCTTGTTGCGGCGCAGCAGCCACAGGAAGAAGGGGGCGCCGAGCAGGGCGGTCAGGATGCCCAGCGGCAGTTCATTGGGGCGGTTGAGGGTGCGGGAGAGCAGGTCGACGAGGACCAGGTAGACGGCGCCCAACAGGGCCGTCAGGGGCAGCAGCCGACGGTGGTCGGCGCCGATGGTAAGCCGCACCAGGTGCGGGATCATCAGGCCGACGAAGCCGATGCCGCCCGCGACCGCGATGACCGTGCCGGTCAGCAGCGCGCTGAGGACCAGCAGGACGGCCCGCAGCCGGCTGACGTCGACGCCGAGCGCGGTGGCCGACTCGTCCCCGGCCAGCAGCACGTTGAGGCGGCGGCCGAACAGGGACAGCAGCACGGTCGTCACCAGCACCACGACGGCGACCGTGGGCAGTTGGTCCCACTGGGCGCCCGCGACGCTGCCCAGCATCCAGAACATGACCGTCCTCAGTTCGGTGGGGGTCGCCTGGAGCTGGACGTAGCTGGTCGCGGAGAGGAAGACATAGCCGATGGCGACACCCGCGAGGACCAGCCGGGTCGGGGCCAGCCGCCCCTGGCGCCGGCCGAGCGCGAAGACCAGGGCTCCGGCGGCCACCGCGCCGAGGAAGGCCGCCGCCGACACCCCCAGCCCGGCCAGCGCCACTCCCCCACCCAGGGTGATGACGAGGACCGCGCCGAGCGTGGCGCCGTAGGAGAAGCCCAGCACGACGGGGTCGGCCAGCGGGTTGGACACCACGGTCTGCAGGACAGCCCCGGTCACGGCCAGGCCCGCGCCGACCAGCGCCGCCAGGACCACCCGCGGGGTGCGGAAGTTCCAGACGATCTGGTCCAGCGCCAGGTCCGAGGGGGCCGGCCCCGCGCCGGTGACGTGGTGCAGGACAATCGCCCACACGTCCGCGACCGGGACGTTGACGGCTCCGATGCTGATCGCCACGATCATGGTGGCGACCAGCGCGACGGGCAGCAGCGTGAACGCGAGCGGGACCTTCAGCCGGGTCAGAAGGCGTCCGGGTGCAGCATCTTCGCGACCTTCTGCACGGCCAGGTCGTTGCTGGGGCCCAGGTACATCGAGTCGGACAGCGTCACGTACGTGTTGTTCTTGGCGGCCGGCCACTGGGGGAACTCCTTGAGCAGCTTCTTGGCGTACGCCGCCGGGTTCGGGTCGTTGTAGCTCATGACGACGACGGCGTCGACGTCGGTGGCGGCGACCTTCTCCTTGCTCAGGTCGGCGAAGGTGGCCTTGGTGGTGCCGGAGAAGGCGTTGGAGCCGCCCGCCTTGGCGAGGATGTCGTTGACGATGCCGTGGGCGAAGACCGAGCTGAAGTCGTTGCTGCCCATGGCCATGTTGGAGAACAGCACCATGACCTTGGGCTGCTTCTCGCCCTTCACCTTGGCCGAGACGGCCGCAATGCTCTTCTCCGAGGCGGCGATCAGCTTCTCCGCTCTGTCGCTCACGTTGAAGACCTTGCCCATGTCGCGCAGCAGCTGGTAGCTGTCGGCGACTGTCATCTGGGAGGGGTCGTCGTCGCAACCCTGCGGGGAGACGTAGCTGTTGGCGCCGACCTGCTTCAGCTGGTCGCGGGTGGCGAAGCCGTTCTTCTGGTCGAAGCCGTACGTGGTGACGGACAGGACGAGGTCGGGACGCAGTCCCAGCATGGCCTCGCGCGGGATGTCGTACGCCTCGTTGACCTTGACGTCGCCGGTGGGCAGGGCCTTGATGGCCGCGGCCCGGCCCGCGACCTCGGACATGCCGTAGCCCTGCTGGTTGGCGACGATCCTGTCACCGAGACCGAGGGCGAGGAGCGTGGAGACCTCGGCGACCGAGGTGCCGTTCATCACGACGACCCGACTGGGCGCCTTCTCGAAGGTCTGCTTCTGGCCGCAGTTGTCCAGCGTGACCGGGTAACCGGTCCTCGAAGCCGCGGCCTCGGTCGACTTCGCACTCGCCTCGTCGTCCGAAGCCGAGCCGCCGCATGCCGCCGTCAGCAGACAGAGGGCGGTGGCCAGGGCGACGGCGGCCGGCCGGTTCATCGACATACGGGGCTCCTTGCGTGCAGGACGTGATCATGGGCACGGGGCTTCTGTTGCAGTAGTCGCCGCGAGGTGGCCTTGAGTTCCCGGCGGTCGCGGTCCGTTTCGCGGACATCCCGAAGCGGGGCGCGTTCCGTCGGCCGAGGTCGGGCAGCGCATCTCCGAGGAGGGATCGGGCAGCAAAGTCCACACATGGGTGCCCCAGGCAGCGGCGGTCAGGAGCTTCGCCAGACAACACCGCGCTGCTCGTACTCCATGATGGACTCGACACCGAGGGCGACGGAGGCTCCGCACGCGCGGGTGAGCAGCCAGAGCGCCAGATCGATTCCGCTCGTGACACCGCCCGCGGTGACGAGGTTCCCGTCGTCGACGACCCGTGCGTCGATCACCTTGCCTCCCTGGGAGGCCAGTTCGGGCTTGGCCAGGTGGTGGGTCGTGCACGGACGGCCTTTGGTCAGGCCTGCCGCGGACAGCACCATGACTCCTGTGCAGACCCCGGCGATGACGACTCCCGCCTCCTGCGCCCGTACGAGATTGCGATGGACGTCTGGATCGTGGATCAGCTGGTCGCCACCGCCCGGCACGATCAGGACATCGGTGTCGGTGGGGTCCCATGCGGTCGGCACCGTGACCTTGGTGCCGAAGAAGCAGGTCACCTCGCCAGGAGCCGACGGCCGCACCAGTGTCGTCTCCACCTGGGCTCCCGCCTGCACAGCGTGCCCGAGAACATCACGTGGCCCGATGGCGTCCTGCTCCTCCACCCCGTCGTACATGAGGATCTGAACACGTAGCGGCATCGGCTTTGCGTCTCCTTGGCTGGTGGGGCGTCCTCGGGCAGCAGGCGGCTCAGACCTTGTCGGGGTGCAGCATCTTCGCGATCTTCTCCACGGCCAGGTCGTTGCTCGGGCCGAGGTACATCGAGTCCGACAGCGTCACGAACGCGTTGTTCTTGGCGGCCGGCCACTGAGGGAACTCCTTGAGCAGCTTCTTGGCGTACGCCGCCGGGTTCGGGTCGTTGTAGGCGATCACGACGAGGGCGTCGACGTCGGTCGCGGCGACCTTCTCCTTGCTCAGGTCGGCGAAGGACGTCTTGGAGGCGTTCTCGAAGGCGTTGGCGCCGCCGGCCTTGGCGAGAATGTCGTTGTAGATGCCCTTGGCGACGACGGAGTTGAAGTCGTTGCCGCCCATGGACATGTTGGAGAACAGCACCATGACCTTGGGCTGCTTCTCGCCCTTCACCTTTTCCTTGACGGCCGCGATGTTCTTCTCCGAGGCGGCGATCAGCTTCTCGGCCTTGTCGCTGACGTTGAAGACCTTGCCCATGTCGCGCAGCAGCTGGTAGCTGTCGGCGATGGTCATCTTGGAGGTGTCCTGGTCGCATCCCTGAGGGGAGACGTAGCTGTTGGCGCCGACTTCCTTGAGCTGGTCGCGGGTGGCGAAGCCGTTCTTCTCGTCGAAGCCGTACGAGGTGGTGGACAGCACCAGGTCCGGGCGCAGGCCGAGCATGGCCTCGCGGGGGATGTCGTAGGCGTCGTTGAGTTTGACGTCGCCGGTGGGCAGTTTCTTGATGGCGGCGGCCCGGCCAGAGACCTCGGACATGCCGTAGGTCTGCTGGTTGGCGACGATCTTGTCACCGAGACCGAGGGCGAGGAGCGTGGAGACCTCGGCGACCGAGGCACCGTTCATGACGACGACCCGGCCGGGGGCCTTCTTGAAGGTCTCCTTCTGACCGCAGTTGTCTAGGGTGACCGGATAGCCGGTCTTCGAAGCCGCGGCCTCGGTCGTCGTGTCGCTCGCCTTGTCGTCGGACGACGAGCCGCCGCATGCCGCCGTGAGCAGACACAGTGCTGCGGCCAGAGCGGTAACGACCGGCCGGTTGATCGGCATGCGGGCTCCTTGCGTGAGGGGTGTGCTGATGGGCTGGCGGGTTCTGTTGCAGTAGTCGGGGCGAAGTGCGCGTGAGTTCCCGGCAGTTGCCGACTATTTCGCGGCCACCTCGCAACGGGTCTCCCGCCGCCGGGCGGGGGCGGGCAGCACCCCCGCCGTCACGCTGTGGTCCAGGTAGCGGAAGAACAGGCCGCGGTCGAGGGGCGGGCAGGCGAGGCCGCTGCGCTCCAGGCCGGCGCGGACCCGGTCGGCGCGGACGTGCCCGAGACTCAGATCGGTCTCGGTGGCCCGGTCGGCGGAGCCGTCCTGGGCAGAGTCGAAGAAGGCGAGCGTCGTGGCCGCGACGTCGGCCGAGCCCGGCAGTTGCTCACGCCAGCGCGCCAGCGGCAGGGAGCGTACGGAATAGCCGTACTCCCGCACCCAGTCGTAGACGTCCGCAAGCCGTACGCGGGGCAGGGTGGCGTGGTTGAAGACCGGGCCGGTGGCTGTCGTGTCCGGGTTCAGGGACAGGTGGACGAGGGAACGTGCGACGAAGTCCACGGGAGTCCAGATCTCGTCCTCGTACAGCTCCGGGACGATGCCTTCGGGGATGCCCGCGCGCAGCACGCTCCACAGGAAGTCCGACTCGTTGACGTATCCCGTGTCGGCCGGCCCGATCACGCGGCCCAGTCGGTGGACGGTGACGGGCAGGCCGCGTTCGGCTGCCTGTTCCAGGAGCCGTTCGGAGGCCCATTTGGACTGTTGGTAGCCGTAGCGCAGGCCTTCGTGGGGCGGCAGGAACGCCTCCGGCACCTCGGGGCTGTGGCTCGCGGGCGGGGCCACGGAGAGGGTGGAGACGTAGTGCAGGGGCGTGGTGTTGACGGCGGCGAGGCGTAGCAGTTGCCGGGTGGACTCGGTGTTGGCGGCCCGCAGGGTGGCGTAGTCGCGCATGATGCTGACGGTCGCGGCGTTGTGGAAGATCGCGTCGCAGGTCGCGGCGAGGTCGGCCAGGGTCTCCCGGGGCAGCCCGAGATCGGCGCGGGCGAGGTCGGCGGGCAGGGCCGTCAGGCGGGCCGACGCCTGCTCGTCGAGTGTGATTCCGTGCCGGGTGAGAGCCGTGTGGATGCGGGCGGTTGCCTCGGGCACGTCGGCCGCCCGTACCGTGCAGACGATCTCGGCCCCCGTGTCGGCCAGCAGTCGGGCCGACAGGTGCGCGCCCACGAATCCGGTGGCTCCGGTGAGCAGGATGCGCCGGGGGGCGTCGCGGGCGGCGCGGCTGATGCCGGGCCGGATGCCCGGGTCGAGCCGGGTGTCGGCCAGGAGGGCCGGCGGGAGTCCGGCGGGGGCTGCGGCGCTCGGCCGTTCCGTGCCGGCGAGGAAGCGGGCCAGGGCCGCGGCGGAGGGGTGCTGGAAGAGCCAGGCGACCTTGATGTCCCGGCCGAGTTCCACGCCGAGCCGGTTGGCGGCCTGGATCGCCTGGAGGGACTGGGCGCCCAGGTCGAACACGTCGTCGTCGACCGCCACGGCCCCGGTGCCGAGGAGGCTCCGCCAGACGCCGGTGATGGTCTGCTCCAGTGGGCTCCCGGTGGTCGGTGCCCGGTGCGCGGACGGCTCGGCGAGCGCGGCCCGGTCGATCTTGCCCGAGCTGGTACGGGGCAGCCGCTCCACGAACTCGACGGCGGAGGGGATCATCGCGGCGGGCAGCCTCGCCCGCAGGTGCTCCCTGACGTCGGCGGCGGACGGTCCCGGGCCCTCGGAGACGAGGTGGGCGGCCAGGCGCCGGGTGCCGTCCGGGAGGACCTGTCCGGCGACGGCCGCTTCCCGGACCCGGGGATGGGTGAGCAGGGCGCTCTCGACCTCGGCGGGCTGCACGCGATGTCCGCTGATCTTGAACTCGGTGTCGGCCCGGCCCAGATAACGCAGTTGTCCGTCCTCGCCGATGCGGACCAGGTCGCCGGTGCGGTAGGCGCGGGGGGCGTCAGGCAGGGCCGTGAGCGGGGCGAAGCTCGCGCTGTCCGGCACGTCGGGCCGGTAGCCGTCGGCGAGGGTGGGGCCCAGCAGGTACAGCTCGCCGTCGACCACCGCCGCGCGGGTGCCGGGCAGGGGCAGGCCGATGGGGACGTCTCCGGCGGCGAGTTCGGGGTCGTGCAGGTCGGCGACGGTGGCGACCACGGTGGCCTCGGTCGGGCCGTAGGTGTTCAGCAGCGTGACCGAGGTGCCGACCGCCTTGCGCCAGCGCTCGACCCGTTCGGGCAGGGCCGCCTCGCCGCCGATGACGACGGTCCGCACCGCCTCGGGCAGGGTGGCGGCACCGGTCGAGACCGCGTAGGCGACCTCGTGCCAGTAGGCGGTGGGCAGGTCGAGGACGGTCACCCGCGACCGTGCGCAGGCGTCGAGGAAACGCGGCACCGACTCGGTCATGTCGTCGGTCCGGATCACCAGCGTGGCCCCGGCGCACAGGGTCAGGAAGATCTCCTCCACACTGGCGTCGAAGTGCAGCGGCGCGAACTGCAGGACACGGTCCTCGCGGCGCAGCCCGTAGCGGGGTGTGGCCGCGGCGACGAAGTGGGCCAGCGCCCCGTGTCCGACGGCCACGCCCTTGGGGCGGCCGGTGGAGCCCGAGGTGTGCAGGACGTACGCGAGATTCGTGGGTCCGGGCGGTGCGGGGGTGGCGGCGGACACGGGGGCCTGCTCGTGCAGCGGGAGTACGGTGTGGTCCGCGAAGTCGGTCGCACGGTCGCCGGTCGTCAGGACGAGCGCGGGAGCGATGTCGGCGAGCAGGCGGGCCGTGCGGTCGGCAGGCGCCTCGGGGTCGACGGGGCAGTAGACGGCGCCGGACATCAGCACCCCGAGGACGGCGGTGACGGCGTCGGCGCCCCGGGGCAGAGCCACCGCCACCACATCGCCCCGGCGGACACCCCGGGCAGCCAGCCGGCGGGCGATGTTCCTCGCTCCACCGAAGAGTTGGGCGTAGGTGAGACGGTCCCCGGCGTGGTCGACGGCGACGGCAGCGCCCCGGCGTGCCGCGTGATCGGCGATCAGGCTCAGTACCGGGCGGGCGGGCTTGGACAGCGGGCCGCCGTCCAGGACGGGAACGGCCTGATGTGCCCGAGGCCCGCCGAGCGGCCGGTCCGGGCCGGAGAGCGCCTCCGCCAGCAGGGCGAGCTGACCTTCTTGGAAGGCGGCTGTCTCGGCCTCTGTGTACAGGTCGGGGTTGGCGTCGACGGCGACGCGCAGTCCCGTGCCGTCGCCGCGGTCGTAGACGTTGACGGCGAGGTCGTCGACGGGGCCGGCGGAGACGTTGTGGACGGTGCTGGGATGCCCGGCGAACTTCAGGTCGTATTCGAAGGGCATGATGTTCACGCCCGGCCCGGACAGCCTGCGCTGGCCGCCCACCAGTTTCAGGTCGCGGCGCAACTGCTCGTAGCGGTAGCGCTGGTGGGGCAGTCCGGCGCGCAGTTCGCGTGAGAGGCGGGGGGCGAGAACGCGCAGGCTGTCGTCGGGGGTGACGGGGACGCGCAGGGGCAGGATGTTGCGGACCATCGCGGGCACCCGCAGGGAGACCGAGCCCAGGCGGCCCATCGCGGGCAGGCTCAGCACGATCTCCGGTGCGCGGGTGAGCCGGTGGAGGTGGGCGACGGTCACCGCGAGCAGCACCTCGGACCAGGTGACCCACAGTTCCCGGGCGACCGTGCGCAATCGGCTTGCTTCGGACGGGTCGAGGTCGGTGACGTGCCGGTGGAAGGTCCGGGCGGGCAGGGCGGAGCGGCCGGCCGGGGTGGCGACGGGCGGGTGGTCGGCGTAGCGGTCGGTCCAGTAGGTCCGGTCCTTGGTGTGGCGGGCGGAGTCGCGGTAGGCGGCCTCCTCTGCGCGGACGGACTCCAGGGTGCCGAAGCCGCTCTCCGGTACGGGTTCGCCGGCCACAAAAGCGCTGTACACCTCGGCGACGCGCCGGGCCACGAGGGAGAGACCGAAGCCGTCGAGGGCGATGTGGTGGACGCGGTGGTACCAGAGGAACTCCTGCGGTGCGGTGCGCAGCAGGGCGTGGCCGAAGACCGGGCCTCGGGTGAGGTCGACGGGGCGGGCCATGTCCTGGTCCATCCAGGCCAGGGCGGCGGCGTGCGGGTCGGGGTCGTCCGTGAGGTCGGCGATGTGGGTGCGCCAGTCACCGGCCGGGGTGGCGGTCTGCCGGGGGCGGCCGGTGTCGTCGGTGTCGAAGGTGACGTTCAGGGCCTCGGTCTCGGCGACGACGTGGTGCAGGGCCCGGTCGAAGACGGCCGGGTCGACGGGGCCGGTGATGCGCAGGTACTCGGCGGTGTTGTAGGCGGGGCTGTCCGCGTCGAGCTGCTGGCCGGCCCAGATGCCCTCCTGGGCGGCCAACAGGGGACGGTGCTCGGGCGCGGGCATGGTCCGGCGGTCAGGCGTCGGCATGGTCGGCTCCCCGTGTGCGTTCGGTGAGGAGCTGCCACCACTGGGCGAAGGAGGTGCGCTCGGCGAGTTCGACGAAGGTCACGTCGGCACCCGCCGCCTGCCAGCGTTCCAGCAGGGTGACGATGCGCAGCGAGTCCAGCCCGGCGTCCAGCGGGCTGTCCTCCAGGTCGACTTCACCGGGCTCCAGGAACAGGCACTCCGCCAGGTCGGCGCGGAAGCTGTCCAGGGTGAGGGGTTCGGGCATGGGGGCTCTCTCTCAGTGACTCGTCCGGTGGTGTGCCGGGGCTCGCCGGGCTGCCCGCGCCGATGGCCGACACGGCAATGGCGCGGGCGGATCGGTCAGTTGACCTTGCGCGCGGAGTCGCTCCAGAAGCGGTCGCGCAGTTCGCGGCGGAGGATCTTGCCGCTGGGGTTGCGCGGGACGTGGTCGGTGAACTCGTAGCTCGCGGGCAGTTTGAACGCGGCCAGGCGCGGCACGAGGAAGGTGTGCAGGTCCCGGGGGCTGGGCCGCTGGCCTGGCGCAGGGACGACGAAGGCGTGCACCTTCTCGCCCCAGCGCTCGTCGGGAATGCCGACCACGACCGCCTCCCCGACCCCGGGGTGGTGTTCCAGGACGTTCTCGATCTCCGCGGGGTAGACGTTCTCGCCCGCGACGAGGATGGCGTCCTTGATGCGGTCGCGGATGAAGACGTAGCCGTCCTCGTCGAGGTAGCCGGCGTCCCCGGTGTGGATCCAGCCGTCGACGAGCGTCTCGGCGGTCTTGTCGGGCAGTCTCCAGTACTCGACCATCCGGGCCGGGGTGTGCAGGCAGACCTCGCCGACCGCGCCCGGGGGCTGTTCTCGGCCCTGGTCGTCGATGACCTTGGCGCGTACGCCCGGGTAGGGGTGGCCGGCGGCCTGCATGCGCGACCCGCCCGGGACATGCGCGGCCGGGGGCAGGCAGACAGCGGTGTTGCCGGTCTCCGTCAGGCCGTAGATCTGGGCGAACTCGCAGTCCAGGAGGGCGAGGCTCTCCTCCAGCAGCGCTTCGGAGATCGGGGAGCCGCCGTACACGGTCTTGCGCAGGGTGATGAAGTCCTTCGCGCTCACCCCGGGTTCTGTGAGCATCATGCGCAACATCGCCGGGACCACGCAGGCGGTGGTGATGCCGAGGTCGCGGATGAGGTCGATGGCCTGCCGGGCGGCGAAGGCGCGCATCGCCACCACCGTCGTCCCGGCGTTGAAGTTCTGGGTGGCCCACCACAGTCCGCCGACGTGGAAGCCGGGTATGCCGATCAGGGCGATGTCGCCCGCTCGCCAGTCGATCCAGTCCAGTCCCTCGCTCGCGAGGCCGTCGCGGATCGCGAAGAAGCTGCGGTGGGCGAGGACCACGCCCTTGGGCAGGCCGGTGGTGCCGCTGGTGTAGAGCTGGGCGACCGGGGTGTCCGGGCCGGCCTCGAACTCCGTCTCGCTGTCCGGGTGCCCGGCCCGCCAGGTGGTGATCGAGGTCACCGGTACGACGGTCTCCGGCGGCTTTGTGGGCATGGCCTCGACGATCGGGGCGAACTCGTCCTCCAGGAACAGCAGCCGGGTGCCGGAGTCCTGGAGGATGTGGCTCACCTCGGGGGCGGTGAGCCGCCAGTTGACCGGGACCAGCACGGTGCCGGTCTTGGCACAGGCGAAGAGGGCCTCGTAGTAGTGCTCGGACTCCTTGCCCAGGTAGGCCACCCGGTCGCCCTCGGTGAGCCCGGCGGCCCGCAGGGCGTGCGCCATACGGTTGCTGTGGTGGTGCAGGTCCCCGTAGGTCAGGTTGCGGTCCTCGCAGATGACCGCCGTGGCGTCCGGCTGCCGGGCGGCGTGGAAGCGGGTGGTGTGGACGAGGGTGCTCAGTTCGGCGTGGTGGAGCCTGGTGCCCTTCGGCTGCGGCGCCGTGGATGTCTCCATGAAAGCTCTGCCTCCGGTGGGGTCAGGGGATGTTGACGAATGCGAGGGTTGCCTCGCCGTCGCTCCGGCCGCCGTGGGCGTCCTGGTAGCGGAAGACGGTCTGGGCGTGGAGGAAGGGGCTGCCGCCGCCGGGGGTCCGCCGGGTCACGGAGCGAAATTCCATCTCCCCTGTGAATTGACGGGGGTTGACGGGCCGCCGGAAGTTCGAGGCGAAGCGGGCGATGAGGATGTCAGGAAGCTGGTGGCGCCAGAAGTCGTCGAGGGTCCAGTCCTCGAAGCCGGTCAGCAGCCCTTCCTTCACGGACTTGGCGACCAGGTAGTACATCATCTGGTTGTAGGCGATGTTGACCTCGACCGAGTTCAGATGGCCGGTGTCGTCGATGTAGCAGGACTCCTCGATCGCGAACGCGCAGCGTGCGGAGGCGAGTCCGGCTGCGGCCGTGACCTCGGCCGACTTCAGGTACTTGCAGTGCTCCTTGTAGGGCACCAGGACCCGGGCCAGCAGTTCCTCGTCGGTGGGGAACGACCGCTGGGGCGGGGCGTCGGCGCGGGCGGTGGCGGGCGCGGTCACGCGGCGCGCATCCCGTCGTAGAGCCTGCGCTCGTCGTGGACGGTGACGCGGTGGGAGACAGTGGGCTCCGGGGTGGTGGTGTGGCGGGCGCGGTGGATGAGGCTGCGGTTGTCCCAGACCAGCAGGTCGCCCTTCTCGAAGCTCTGCAGGTGGATGCCCTCGTGCTCGAAGGTGTCGTCGAGCTGGCCGGTGGCCTCGAAGAGCCGCTTGAGGAGCTCTTCGTCGAGCGGTTCGCCGTCCTCGTTCTCGATGCCGACGGTGAAGCCCTCGCTGATGTAGAGGACCGTTTCGCCGGTCATGGGGTGGGTGAAGGTGGTGGGCTGGACGACGGGCGGGGTCTTCGTCTCGACCTCTTCGATGATCTCGGAGATCGGGCGGTAGACGTCGTGCGGCCGGATCTTGAAGTACTTGCGCACCGAGTGGCGGCAGCGCGTCCCGGCGATCTCCTTCTTCAGCTCGGCCGGCAGCTTCTCGTACGCCCGGCCCATGTCGATGAAGTAGGTGCCGCGGTTCTTCTCGGGGACGACCTGGGGGTAGATGAGGGTGATGCCGAAGGGGTCGGGCATGAACTGGTAGTCGGCGTGCCAGAACTTGCCGGTCTTCGGCACACCCATCTGCCTGCCGTTCTCCGGGACGTTGGAGGAGACGAATATCTCCGGGACGTCCGGGTGCTTGTACATCGGCTCGTAGTACGTCTCGGGGCGGCCGAGACGCTTGCCCAGGGCGAGGAACTGCTCGGGGGTGAGGTCCTGGCCCTTCAGGACGGCGATCTTCTTCGTGTAGACGGCCGCCTTGAGGGCCTCGATGTCCGCCTCGGAGGCGGTGGTGTGGTCGAAGTCCTCGACGGTGACACCGAGCGCGGCTCCCAGCTGGTCCTTGATCTGCATGGCTGCGGTCCTCTCGTGGGGTTCGGTGCGGCGGGAGTCGACCAGGTCGGCGATCTGGCCGAGGGTGAGGTCGGGCTGGAGTTCGTCGTCGCCGACGGTGACGCCGAGGTCGCGTTCGATGCGGATGCTGATCTCGACCGTCGTCAGGGAGTCCACGTCCAGCGCGCCGAGGGTGGCCTCGGGACGGATCAGGTCCGCGGGGACGTCGTGCAGATGGACGATGACGGCGACGATCTGCTCGTAGGTGGTCATGGTGTGGTCCGTTCCGGTTGCGGGTGCGGGGCGAGTTCGGGCCAGGTCGTCAGGCAGGAGCCCCAGGTGAGGCCGCCGCCGAAGGCGGTGAGCAGGAGGCGGTCGCCGGGGCGGATCCGCCGGTGGGCCACGGCGTCGGCCAGGGCGAGCGGGATGGAGGCGGCTCCGGTGTTGCCGACCGCGTCGACGTTGGCCACGCAACGCTCCCGCGGCAGGCCCAGGTCGTCGGCGACGGAGTGCAGGATGCGCAGGTTGGCCTGGTGGGGCACGAAGTGGTCGACGTCGCCGGTCTTCCACCCGGCCCGGTCCAGGGTCGCCCTGGCCGAGGCGGCCATGCGGGTCACCGCGTGCCGGTAGACCTCCTTGCCGCGCATCGCGAAGTACCGGTCAGCGTGGGTGGGTTCGCCTCCGGTGGCACGCTGGCGGGAGCCGCCGGCGGCGACCGTGATCAGGTCTTCGTGGGCGCCGTCGCTGCCGAGGTCGAAGTGGCCGACCGCGCCGGCCTCGTCCGCGTCTCCCGCGCGCAGGACGACCGCGCCGGCGCCGTCCCCGAAGATGATGGCGTTGGTGCGGTCCAGCGGGTCGACGATGGTGGAGTAGGTGTCCGCGCCGATCAGCAGCACCCGGCGGGCGACCCCGGCGGCGATCAGCCCGGCGGCTGTTGCGAGGCCGTACACGAAACCCGTACACACCGCGCCGACATCGAAGGCCGCCGCCCCCGCGAGGCCGAGGCGGGTGGCCACCACGGGCGCGGTGGCGGGGCAGGGACGGTCCGGAGTGGTCGTGGTGACGATCACCGCGTCAGCGGGGGCGCCACCGGCAGAGCGCAGGGCGAGCCGACCCGCTTCGACGGCGAGGTCGGAGGTGGCCTGGCCGGGCTCGGCGACGTGCCGACTGCGAATCCCGGTGCGGGTACGGATCCAGGCGTCGTCGGTGTCCAGCCGCTCGGCGAGTTCGTCGTTGGTGACCACACGGGGCGGCACCCATCCGGCCAGTCCGCACAGGACGGCCGCCGGGCCCGGCGGGCTGGGGGTGTTGCTGGGCACAGCTGTTCTCCTCGTGGGGTGAGAAGGGGGTGGGTGAGGCGTCTACACGGCGGCGGTCGCGGTTCTGCGCAGGGTCAGGGTGAGCGGCACGCCGCAGCACAGGACGGCCGCGACCGCGAACACGGCGCCACGTATCCCGGTCAACAGGGCCTCGTCCGGCGGGCCCTGACCGACGCTGCCGGACAGGGCGACCAGCAGGGCGAGGCCTACCGCGCCGCCGACCTGGAGCGTCGTGGAGGCCATGCCGGAGGCCACGCCCTGGTCCTCGGCGGCCACTCCGGAGGCGGCGACGATCCACATGCCGGTCCAGGCGGCGCCCTGGCCGAGCCCCAGCAGCACGATCCCCGGCAGCAGCAGGGCGTACGAACCGTCCCCGGTGAGCGCGAGACCGAGGGCGGCAGCCCCTGCCGCACCCAGCGCCATGCCGCCGATCAGCATGCGGCGCACTCCGACGCGGGCGACGGCCCGCTCACCGGCCTGCGTGCCCAGTGCGGTCACCACGGCCGGGACGAGGAACGCCAGGCCCGTCGCGAACGCGCCGTAGCCGCGTACGTTCTGGAAGTAGAGGGTCATGAAATAGGGCAGCGAGCTGAAGGTGGCGCTGTAGAGGGCGGTGATCGCCATGGCGGCGACCAGGCCCCGGTGGGCGAACAGCCGTGCCGGGACCAGTGGATCGCGCGAGCGGGTCTCGACGAACGCGAAGACGCTCAGCAGGGTGACCGAGAGTGCCGCGCTCAGCAGGGCGGACGGGCTGTCCCAGCCGGCCTCGGGGGCGTGCACCAGCAGGAACACGAAGAGCGTGATACCGCCGGTGGCGGCCAGCGCGCCGGTGACGTCGAACCGCCGGGTGCCGGTGCGCGGGCTGTCCGCCGGGAACAGTCGCCACCCCGCCCACGCCAGCGCCGCCGCGATGGGGACGTTGACGAAGAACACCGACGGCCAGCCGAACGCCTCCACGAGCACCCCGCCCAGCAGCGACCCGAAGCACAGGCCCCCGGCCCCCGCCGCGCCCCATACCGCGAGAGCCCGGTTCCGGTGGGGCCCCTCCTCGTAGATCGTGTTGATCAGGGCGAGGGTGGCCGGGAAGAGCAGCGAGCCGCCGATGCCCTGCGCCGCGCGGACGGCGATGAGGACGCCGGCCGACTGGGACAGGCCTCCCACCAGCGAGGACCCCGCGTAGACGAGCGCCGCGGCGACGAAGGTCCGACGCCGGCCCAGCAGATCGGCCGTGCGGCCACCGAGCAGGAGGAAGCCGCCCGTCGTGACGACGTAGGCGCTGACCACCCACTGCAGGTCGTGCGGGGAGAAACCGAGTCCGGCGCCAATCTCAGGGAGGGCGACGTAGACGATGTTGTAGTCGAGCGCGATGACCAGCTGGGCCAGCGCCAGAACGAGAAGGGAAAGTCGTGCTCGCACCGGTCGACGTCCTCCTCACTCATCAGCGAAAAAAAGAAACCCCAAGAAATTCAGGTCGCCGAATTGAATCGGTCGATAATTTTCAGTCACCATAACACCGGCAGCACGGCTTGAAAATGGCCCGCAGGGAAGGCGTTAATCGAGGGTGTTAAATGCATTTTCGGGCAGCGCGGAAAGCCGACAGTGCTGCTGCCGGATGGCTTATCGCTCCCTGATTCAGCTGGTCAGTCGTTTCCCATAAGGCGCCTGACTTCCGTGATGAGCGCGGTCAGCGCCTGTCGTTCCGGAACGGTGGTCTCCGGGTGCCACAGGTCCACGAGCAGGCAGGTTCGCGGGCGGTCGCCGTCGTTACGCGCCTCGTGCTCGAAGGAGTAGTCGAAGAGCAGGCACTTCCCCTCCTGCCAGGATCGGGTTTCACCGGCGACCGTGATGCTGCACCCGTCCGGAATGTCGACAGCGAGATGAAGATTGATGCTGAAGTTCCACAGGTCGCAATGCGGGGCGATGGCCGCCCCGGGCAGCAGGGTGGAGAAATGGCATTCCAGGAGGGGGCAGATCAGGTCCGTCTCGGCGGCGAACTCTTTGAGGACTTTGTATGCCGTGGGTGCGGTTCCCGCGGATTCCTCGACCAGTCCCCCGTTCCGGTACAGGTAGAGGGCCTGCCAGTCCTGCTGGCGGGTCAGGTAGTGCTCGTAGTCCGAGAACGCCTCACGGTGCCCGGCCCAGGCCGCGCCCAGTTCCTCCTTGATCGCCGGATGGGCGGCTTCGAACGCCTCGACGACCGGAGCCAGTTCGGGATGGCCGTGGGGGTCGTGCCAGGGCGTCGGGGACAGCCCCGGGAGGATCCACTTGGCGCCCTTCTGGAGCGGGTGGCGCCGCGCCCCGCCCCCGGGCTCCAGCATCTGTTCCACGCGTTGGATCGAGTCCGCGCCGTGCGTGCTTCTGATCGCCGCGAAGGCGTCGTCTATCTCGGGTGTCATGCAGGCCCCTCCTGGCCACTACCGCCGTGGTCGGCTGACGAGCCGGTGTCGCAGTAGTAGTCGGGTGAAGAAGCCGGGGAGTTCCCGCGATGTTCCGTCAATTCTGCAGAGAGGCAAGGGACTTGGGCCCGACGCCAGTCGCGAGGGGTGTACAGGGTGCGCCGGAGCGGTCGGACGTCGTACCCACCCGCCGGTCGCACAGGGCCGTGAGCACCGGGTCCGCGGTCGCCATCAGGAGGGTCACTGGCAGTTCGGCGAGCAGGAGCACAAGAGCCTCGCGGTCGTCCGGTTCCAGTCCTTCGGCAGGCTCGTCGGCCAGCAGCACACCGGCGCCTGCCGCCACACAGCCGATCACCCTGGCCCAGTGCAGGCGCTGGATCTCGCCCGACGTGAGGCCGTACAGGGGGCGGTTCGTCAGTTCTGCGACGCCCAGCAGGTCAGCGGCGAAGGCAGCCGCTGCCGGGTGTGCGCTGCGGGCCAGTACGTCGGCCGCCCGCGCCTGCGAGCGGGCCGGGACAGGGCGCCGGGGGAGCCAGGCGCAGGCCCTGGCACGCCACGCCCGCTCGGCGGGAGTGCGGCTGCCCCGGCCGCCCACCGTGATCTGCCCGCCGCCCACCGGGCTCAGCCCGGCCACCGCGCGCAGCAGCGCCGTGGCTGTCGCCCCGTCCCGGCCGCTCAGGGCGACACGTTCGCCGGCCGCGACGTCCAGCGTCAGCTCCTGGGCGCCTGCGCAGGTCACGGCCCTCAGTCCTACGTCCAGTGCGAGCGGATCGGCCGCACGTGGCCACAACCGCGGTACTGGAGAGCGGGATCGCTCGCTGTTGACTGTCACGTCCCAGTAGTCGCCCGCCCAGGCCGCCGAGTTCCCGGCGGCACGGCCCCTTCTCGGGACCGCGCCGCCGGGGGAAGTGCCCCGGTGTCAGGCCGCGAGGGCACTCGGTGTCTCGGCTTCCTGCAGCAACCGCTCCAGGGTGGCGCGGGCTCGGTTGACCCGGGAGCGGACCGTGCCGACGGGGCAGCCGACGAACCCGGCCGTCTCCTCGTACGACAGACCGACCACCTGGGTCAGCACGAACGCTTCCCGGCGTTCGTCGGGCAGGCTCTCCAGCAGGTCGAGCAGGGCCACCCCCTCGTCGAAGCCCGGCAGGCCGCACGGCTGTGAGCGTTCCACCGCCGTCTGCCAGTCGACGGCGTCCGCGATCCGGGGCCGGACCGCGGCCCGGCGCAGGCTGTCGGCGACCGCGCGCCGGGCGATCGACAACAGCCAGGTCCGGGCCGAGGCACGGCCTTCGTAGCGGTGCAGGCTGCCGAACGCCCGCGCGAAGGTGTCCTGGGTCAAGTCGTGGGCGGTCTGGGGATCACCGCTGAGGTGGGCCACGTAGCGCAGCACGTCACCGTGCAGGGCACGGACGAAGTGATCGGCCGCGTCGGCGTCGCCGCCGCGGGCAGCCAGTGCCCAGGCGGTCGCCGACGCGTCCACGGAGGCACGATCCGCGCGGACAGCGGGCAGGACAGAGATCATCACGTGATGTCCTTCTCAGGTCTTCCGGGACCGGGCCCGCACGAGGGCACGGCACACCGGCACATGGGGTGCGTCCGTACGCGAGAGGTACGGCGATGCCCGGGGCCCGTGAGGGACTGCCTGCCGGCGGCGGCGCGTGAGCGCGCCGCCGCGAGAGGACCGTCGGCAGATCCGCGCGAGTGCGTCGCAGGACGACGGGAGGCGCAGGGCTGGGCCCCGGGTGGATCCGGCTGTCTCAGATGACAGCGGCACCCGCGGGCGGCCCACGGAAGGTGAGAGAACAGCACAGCAACAGCCGCACCGGAGCCGGGCAGGCGAAGTCACGGCGCCTGCGCACGGACGGGCGGCCCAGCGGTGCGGGCATGGCCGCCAGCAGCAGCCGCAGCGGGGCCGTCAGCCAGGCCGCGGCGGCCCTGAGGACGCGGAACACGGCCCGCTCGCCGTGGGCCAGCCACAGCCCGCACAGCACCGCGGCCAGCAGGTGCGCGCCGAACATGCCGACCGAAGCCGCACCGCTCATGCCGTGCATGTCGTGCAGGTGTCCGACGCCGGCCATGCCGTGCACCGAGTGCGCGGCCGACCCCATGTCCATGCCGCCCATGGAGCCCATGTCCATCGACCCCGTCGAGCCCATGCCCATGGTGCTCGTGCCCGTCGAGCCGCCGGCGCCGGGCATGACGGCAGGCTCCGGCGCCGACGCGAGCTTCTGCGCCTGGGTGAACGTCTCGTGGAGCACCGCCTGCGCGGCGGTCACGACCACGACGATCGGCGTGCGGCCACGCTCCCGGCCGGCCAGCAACCATCCGGCCACGCCGGTCGCGGTCGCTCCGGCGGCCATCGCCCACCACGGAACGGGAGTCCCCGACATGGTCACGTGCCCGAGGGCGGCGAGCAGCACGCAGACGGCGGCGAACACGCCGGCCCGCAGCACGCGGCACCACCCTCGGACAGTCATAGCCCGCTCATCCTCGCACCCGGCGTCTGATCGTCGTCAGAGGGTACGTACGAACTCCCGTCCCTCGACTCACCGGCAACGAGGTGACACACGTCACACCGGGAGCACGGGAACTCGGGGCCAGCCGGGAACGACTACGTGAGCGATGCCGAATCCGGCGGCACCACAACGGCCAGGACCTTCACCCGGCCGCTGCGCCGGAACTCCAGGGTGAACGACACGAGATCACCTGAACGCCACTGGTCCGAGGGCACGGGCACGGTCAGGTCCACCCCGCTCGGCGACATGGCGAGGCTGTCGCCCGCCGCGACGGAGACGGAGTCGATCGTGGACCGGTAGGCCGCGTTGCCCTGCCGCATGCGGTGCCGGGAGAGCGTTATCTCACCGGGGACATCCCGCGCCGTGATCCGGACCAGGGTGTCGGCCGAGCCGCCCTCGTTGGCGATGTGGAAGAACGCCGCCGTCTCCGGGACTCCGTCGGACGGCAGCAGCACTTTGCCCTCCGTGACCCGGACGACCGCCGGGCTGCCGGCCCGGCCCGTCCCGACCCAGGCCGTCAGGCCGGCCAGCGCCACACTGCACGCCGCGACGGGCACGAGAGCGGCGAGCGCTGCGTCCCGAAGCCGCCGCCGGTCGAGTCGCTTGAGGGAGAACAGCGGGTCCGTGATCGGCTTCATCGGGCACCGGCCTTCGCGCCCCGCGTCCCGGGACGGCTCCGGCCGCGGGCGGCAGAGGGCTGCCAGGTGCGCAGCCGCAGGCTGTTGGCGACCACCAGCACGGAACTCACCGACATCGCCGCGGCGGCGAACATCGGATCGAGCAGTCCGACCATGGCCAGCGGCACGGTGACGACGTTGTAGCCGAACGCCCACACCAGGTTGGCCCGGATCGTGCCCAGGGTGCGCCGGGCGAGCAGGACGGCGTCGACGAGCGCCTCGATGTCCCCGCGGGCCAGGGTCAGGTCGGCGGCGCCGATGGCCACGTCGGTGCCGCTGCCCATGGCGATGCCCAGGTCGGCTTCGGCGAGTGCGGCGGCGTCGTTCACGCCGTCGCCGACCACCGCGACCCTGGCGCCCTCCTCCTTCAACTGCCGTACGAGGGCGGCCTTGTCCTCGGGGGTGCAGCGGGCGCGCACCTCGTCGATGTTCAGGGCGGCGGCGACCGCTTGGGCGGGCGCCGTGCGGTCGCCGGTGGCGAGCACCGGGCGGATACCGAGTCGGCGCAGCCGCTCCACGGCCCGGTAGCTGCCGGGGCGCACCAGGTCCCCGACCGCGATCAGTGCCTTGGCCCGGCCGTCGACCCGCACCAGGACCGGGGTGTGCGCGGCCTCCTCGGCCTCGGCCAGCGCTTTGGCCAGCGCGCGCGGCAGCTTGCCGTCCGGCGCACCCACCTCCACCGTGAGGCCGTCCACCTGGCCGCTCACGCCGTGTCCCGGCACCGCGACGAAGTCCGTCACGTCCGGCAGCGGTCCGGACGCCTGTGTGCGGCCCGCGTACGCGGTGACCGCCCGCCCGATCGGATGCTCGGAGCCGCGCTCCACCGCCCCCGCCAGCCGCATCACCGCATCCTGCCCGAGCGCGCCCGGCAGCACGGTGACCTTGGCCACCGTCATGTGGCCGGTGGTCAGCGTGCCGGTCTTGTCCAGCACGACCGTGTCCACATGCTGCAGAGCCTCCAGCGTCTGCGGCCCGCTCACCAGCACACCCAGCTGGGCCCCCCGCCCGGTGGCCGCCATCAGGGCGGTCGGCGTCGCGAGCCCCAGCGCGCACGGGCAGGCCACGACCAGGACGGCCACACAGGCGGTGAGCGCCGCCTGCGGGTCGGCTCCGGCACCCAGCCAGAACCCCAGGACGGTCACCGCGATCGCCAGGACCACGGGAACGAAGACTCCCGCGACCGCGTCGGCCAGCCGCTGCGCCCGCGCCTTGCCGGCCTGCGCCTCCGTCACGAGGCGGGTGATCCGGGCCAGCTGGGTGTCCGCGCCGACCGCCGTCGCCTCGACGAGCAGCAGCCCGCCCGCGTTGACGGCCCCGCCGACCAGGGCCGAACCGGGAGACACCTCCACGGGTTCGCTCTCGCCGGTGACCAGCGACAGGTCCACCGCCGAACTGCCCTCCACGACCCGCCCGTCGGTGGCGACCCGCTCACCGGGACGCACCACGAAGACCTGCCCCACCCGCAACTGCTCGATGGAGACCGACCTCTCACCGTCCTCGTCACGGACGGACACCTTCTTGGCGGCCAGTTCCGCCAGCGACCGCAGCGCCGCACCGGTCCCCCGCCGCGCCCGCGCCTCCAGGAACCGCCCGGTCAGCACGAACAGCGGCACACTGACGGCGGCTTCGAGATACAGGTGCGCCATGCCCTCCGACGCGGAGGGCACCAGACTGAACGACATCCGCATCCCGGGCTCGCCCGCTCCCCCGAGGAACAGCGCGTACACCGACCAGGAGAAGGACGCCGCGACGCCGAGCGAGACGAGGGTGTCCATGGTGGCCGTAGAGTGCCGCAGCCCCCGCAGCGCCCTGATGTGAAAGGGCCAGGCGCTCCACACCGCCACCGGGGCGGCCAGCACGAAGCACAGCCACTGCCAGTTGCGGAACTGCAGGGCCGGCACCATCGACAGCACCAGGACCGGCACCGCCAGCAGAGCGGTGACCACGATCCGTTCCCGCTCACGGCGGGCCTCGTCGCTCGCGGCCTCGTCCGCTTGCTCGGTCGGCTCCTCGTCCTCACGCACGGGCAGGGCGGCCTGGTATCCGGCCTGCTCGACCGCGGTGACGAGATCCTCGGGCGCGACGGCGGCCGGGTGGCTGACCCGCGCGAGCCCCGTGGCCAGGTTGACCGTGGCCGTGACGCCCTCCAGCTTGGCGAGCTTCTTCTCCACCCTCCGGACGCAGGCCGCGCAGGTCATCCCGCCCACGGTGACGTCCGTGACCACGAGGCTCGCCATCGGTTCGGCCGCCATCACTCACCGCTCCCATGGCCGCCCATCCCGGGCATGTCGTCCATGCCACCGCCGCCACCGCCGCCCCCGCCGCTCCCGCCACTGCTCCCGGTTCTCCCGGTGCCGTGCATACCCGGCGCCACCGGCCCCGCCGCCGACCCGACGGCGTAGGACACCGAGAACACCAGCGCCAGCAGAAGCAGGAACCCGCAGAGCGCGGGAGCCGGCAGCAGTCTGCGGGCGGCCCCGCCGGCGGAGGGGGGTGACAAGGGAATATCGGCCATGCCCGACCTTCCTGGTCGCATCGAACCGTCCTGCGAGAGACGGCGGTTGTAGCCGTAGCACTCCAGTAGTCGAGTCGACAGAGCGTCGAGTTCCAGCACCAAATCGTGACTTGCGTCACATGGGTAACCGGTGTTGTACCCGCCTGACCGAGAACGTCGAGGCAGGCTCGCACGCCGGTGAGCAGTTCGCGGACGCCGGGCCGGTCAGTTCCTCCCAGGCGGCCCCACAGATGTCGCCCCACAGAAGGCACCCGCGTGCGCACGGCTCAGCCGGGCAGTCGCTGCGTACGCCTCCACTTCCGGCGAATCGAGTTGCACCCGTCCAAGGGTCGGACGGGCGAGGGTCCGACCCCTGGAGCGGTCCTACGGCGTGCGCCACGTATATGTCAACGGCTCGACGACGCTGTGCCCTGCCGACTGCTCACCATCGGCAGGGCACGCCGCCTCACTCGGGCCGGGAACCGCCGGAGCGGCCACGCACGATGGCGAAGGCCGCCGCGGCCAGGCCCAGTACGCCCACGACCAGCCCGGCGACACCGAGACCGCGGGCGGTGGAGTCGCTGCTGTCGGAGGCTGCGGACGCGGAGGTCTTCGAGGGGGACGCGGAGGCGGTCGGCACGTCGGCCTCGTCCGACGCGTTCTTCGCGGTCAGCTTGAGGACCGGAGCCGGGTTCTCCGGCTCCTCGTCGCCCTGCGCCGCCTCCTCGATCCAGCGGACGGTCTTGCCGTCGGAGTAGGTCTGGAGCGTCTTGAAGGTCAGCTGGCCGGTGTCCTCGGGCAGCTGCCCGAAGGCGACGTCGAAGTCCTCGTAGTGCCCGGGGTCGATCTTGCCGCCGGTCCAGGTGACCTCGGAGACGGCGTCGGTGATGGTGCCGTCGTCGGTCTTGACCGGCGTCTTGAGCTTCGTGTTCGTGACCTTGGCGCTCCAGCCGTCGCGCGGGGAGACGAGGACGCCGAGGACGGGGTGGTCGGTGGGCAGGAAGACCTGGACCTTGGTGGTGGAGGCGGTGTCCTCCTCGTTGGGGACGCGGAAGGTCAGGACGCCGTCGGTGGCGCCCTTGGCGTAGCTGTCGGGGTGGACGGTGACGTGCGCGGAGGCGATGCCCGCGGCGGCCAGGACTCCGGCCGCGGCGAGAGCGGTGACGGCGCCGACGCGGCGCAGCGTGATGCGTACTCGGGACATGGGTGGGTCGATCTCCGTACTGGAAGGGCGTGTCGGGTCAGATCGGGTACGCGCTCCCGTGCGGCGGTCCGCGCCGCTGCACCGCGTGCCGCAGCAGGAGGCCTCTGAGCAGGCGCGGCCCGTCGGCCCACCGACGCGCTCCTACGACGTCCCGCACGTCCGGCACCAGCCGTACCCCGCCGCTCACCAGCCACCAGGCCATCAGGCCCGGCACGAGCGCTGCGGCCCGGCGCAGCAGCGACCACAGTGCGACCTCCCCGCGCTGCAGCCACCAGGTCAGTACCAGGGCCGCGGCGACGTGAGCGGCGGTGGCGTGCGGGGTCAGGGCATGCGCGTGGGACATGCGCATGCCCTGCATGCCCATCGTGGCGTGCGGCCGGGCGGCGCCGAACGCGAGGTGCAGTGCGCCCTGAGCGGTGACTGTGCCGATGCCGATGGCCGCCAGCGACCGCTCCCGGCGGCCCAGCAGGTAGCCGGCGCCGAAGACCGGCACGAACCCGGCGGCCTGCACCCACACGGGCGGTGCCATACCGATCGCCAGCGCGTGCCCCCCGGCGGCGAGCAGCACGCACAGCGCGGCGAACACCACCGCGCGCAAGCTCCGTACCGCCGGGGACGCACTCATGCCCCGATGCTGCCATGCGGCCGACGGATCTCTTCCCCCGCCTGGGCAGGAACACCACCACGGCGTCCGGTCCGGCGCAGTCCGCCTTCCTCTCAGCAGTCGGACCCGGGCACCGTCCGGTTCCCGGCACTGGCACAGAGGCCGGGACAAGCAAGTACGCCGGGAACAGGGCCGTCCTCGCTCTTCACCGCCCCGGCCGCACGGTCCGGCAGCGGATCGCGCGTCGGGTGTCAGCCGCCCTCGGCGAGACGGGCGGCCCACCTCTGCTCCACCTTGGCCAGCCGCCAGTACACCAGCGCCGCCGCCCACACGAGCACGAACAGGCCGACGATGATGTAGCCGACGTTGCCCAGGTCCAGGCCGGCGATCCAGCCGGTCACCGCGTCGCGCAGACCGAGCTTCTCGTGCAGCACTCCGACCAGTTCGATGGTGCCGATCAGGAAGGCGACCGCGATGGACAGGCCGGTGATGGCGAGGTTGTAGAACACCTTGCGCACCGGGTTGGAGAACGCCCACTGGTAGGCGAAGTTCATGAACGTCCCGTCGAGGGTGTCGAACAGGCTCATCCCCGCCGCGAACAGCAGCGGCAGGCACAGGATCGCGTACCAGGGCAGCCCGGCCGCGGCGCCGCTGCCCGCCATCACCATCAGGGTGACCTCGGTGGCGGTGTCGAAGCCGAGGCCGAACAGGAAGCCCAGCGGGAACATCTGCCCGGGCCGGGTGATCGACCTGGTGAAACGGCCCAGGATGCGGTTCATGAACCCCCGCGAGTCCAGGTGCTGTTCGAGAGCGGCCTCGTCGTACGTGCCGGAGCGCATCGCCCGGAAGACCCGCAGGATGCCGGATAGCGCCACCAGGTTGAGCGCCGCGATGAGGTAGAGGAAGGTCCCGGAAACCGTCGTGCCGACGACACCGAGCGTCTGGTGGGTACGGGAGTCGTCGTTCAACAGCGTGCCGGCGAGCTGCGCGCCGCCCGCGACCAGGGCGGCCATGGCGACCACCACGCTGGAATGGCCGAGCGCGAACCAGAACCCGACCGACACCGGCCGCTTGCCGTCGGCCATCAGCTTGCGGGTGGTGTTGTCGATCGCGGCGATGTGATCGGCGTCGAACGCGTGCCGCATGCCCAGCGTGTACGCGGTCACCCCGAGGCCGATCCCGAACGCCTTGGAACCGACCTCGTAGTGCCCCGGCACGACGAGCAGGAACAGGATGCCGAACGCCAGCACGTGCAGCGCGGCGATCACCGCCAGCAGCCCGGCGGTACGGACGGTGTCCTCGCGCCGCCATCGAAAAGCGGTGGGCACGTCGGGCCCGGTGGGCAGGGTCATACGGTCACGCTCCAGCACCTCGTGGATCACTTCGTGAAGTGCCGTGGCCGGTCTCCTGGCTGACGGGTGCGCGCGTCTTTCGTCCCGGCCTTCCCGTCCGCCCGGGGGCGGACAGTGACCGTGCACAACTGGGACGAAGACTCCCCGATCACAGTGGCGAGGGCCGCTCCGGCCTGAACCCCCCGAACCACGAGGGGCCGTCACCGGTCTTCCCGAACACCACGGCCCGCCCACCGTACGGGCGCCCCCTCACGCCTGGATACCTGCACAGCTGCGCAGGTATCCAAGATCACACTGCCGCCTGCGAGGATGCCTCCATGCATCTCGTCCCCGCCGAACGCGCAGACCGCCGCGCCATCGACGGCCACCGGGTCTGCGACGCCGTCGCCGCCATCGGCGAGCCCGACCACGTCCGCGCCTGGGCGGAGCGGTTCTCCCTGCTCTCCGATCCCGGGCGCCTCGCCCTCCTGATGGCCCTGCGCCAGACGGGTCCGCTCGCTGTCTCGGACCTCGCCATCGCGACCAGCCGGGCTCGGGCCCGGCCGACCAGAGCGGTCAGCGCGTCCGGTTGAGGGACGGTCTCCCGTTCGCCCCGCAGGGCGGCGGTGCCGCGGGCAGGGTAGATCAAGGTCCTGAGCCAGGGGTCTTCCAGGTGGGCGGCGATATTCCCGACGAAGACCGAAGGGATCAGCAGGAGACCGCCGCCGGCGAGGCGGACAGTTCCGCCCTCTCACACCGGTGCGGTGGGCGGGAAGTGCGTGGCGCGGAATTCGGCGAGGGTCTGCTCCACACCGGCGATGGTCAGACGCCAGAAGTCCCAGCCGTCGATCTTGTTGCTGCCGGTCGCGGCCCTGGCGGCGGTGGTCGGGGTGCGCCAGGGGCGGCCCAGGACTTTGAATTGGCCCTCGTGGTTCAGGACTGCCTGGTGCGCCTTCTTCTCGTGCCGGCCGGTGAGGGTGATGCCGACCTTCAGGTCGTCCGGGTCCAGATGTTCCAGCAGGTCTTGCAGGTCGACTCGGGAGCGTGTCGGGTCGATGGTGGGTGTGATGCCGGGCGTCGTTGCGGCCGGTGTGGGCGCGGCGGCGGGCCGGTCGCAGGCGCGCTGCAGGGCCAGGGCCATGGCGACTGCTGAGCTGTATGGCGCCTTGGGCCCCCACCTTGTCGTCGATCAGCTGCTGTATGGCGGGATCGTCCCCGTAGCGGGCGAGCACGCCGACCGCCCCCATGAGGCGGCTGCGGAGCGGGACGAGGTGGGAGTCGTTGAGCGCGAGGATCCGTATGGTTTCGTCGGCGCGGCACAGGCCGCGTTTCGCTTCGGCCTGCGAGTAGGGGGTGCTGCTGCGCCGGGCGTAGCCGGCGCTGTCGAAGCCGAGCAGGTCGGGGTCGCTGTGGTGGGCGGGGTCCAGGAGCAGCGGCTGTTCGCGGTCCAGGTCGTCGGCTGATGCGCGGGCGCGGGTACCGCCTATGACCGGCAACTGGCTGCCCTTGGCGCGGCCTTCCCGGACACCGTCGTAGCGGGCTCCGCCGCTGTTGCAGTGTCTGCAGGCGATGCCGTAGTTCGACACGTCGCAGGCCAGCCACCAGTGACCCGGGTGGCCGGGCACGTCGCGTACTGGGCACCGAAGATCTCGGCTCCCGCACCGAACCCGTGCTGCTCCGGGAACACGGCCACGGGAGGAAGATCCGGGGGCGCTCCTGGCTGAGGTCTCCCGGCCGTCAGGCGCGCAGCAGGGTGACGGTGCGCCCGGAGGGCGTGGTCTGCTGCGAGAAGGCGGTGCGCTCGTGGACCGGGGCTGCCTGCGAGCGGGTGTCGAAGACGACGAGGGTGCCCGTGGACAGCTCCATGCGGTCCAGGTAGTCGTCCAACTGTGCCAGCCCCTCGGCGAGGGGGTCGGTGCGGCCCTGGCGCCACACCTTCAGCTCCAGCGCCTCGCGCTGCACCGCCCGCGAACCGTCGGCAGCGGTGTACGGCTGGCGGATCAGCAGGTCCACGCGCCGCCGGCCGACCCCGTACTCCCGGTCGATGAAACCCGCCCCGTTCACGATCCGGTGCAGGTAGGCCATCATCACCAGCTGTGCTGCGGCCTCCGGGTAGGTCGAGGCGGTGGCCAGGATCTCGCCGTTCTCCCGCCAGAACTCGGCGAAGGAGCACAGCAGCTTGTCCATGTCGATCCGGCCGTCCGGCAGCCGGAAGCTGCTCGGGGCGGCGACGACCTGGCCCTCCGTGTTGTTTCCCAGGACCCGGACAATCACCTCCTGGTAGATCGGATTGGCCACCCGCACCGGCGCGTCCGGAGCGACCAGCCCCAGGTCACGCACGTACGCCAGATCGTCGTCGTACGTGTCCGTCGGCAGGAGCAGCTCGCCCGCGATCACCGGCTGGATCACCCGCCGCACCCGGTCCTCGCCCAACCTGGCGGCCAGCGAGTCCAGATGCGTCGCACGCGCCAGGATCAGCCGCTCCTTCGCCTCCTCCATGTGCTCGGCCGTGATCGGCGTGTCCGACGGCACCCCCATCTCCTCGACGACCTCCCGGGCCAGCGCGTTGACCAGCCACGGCTGTCCCTGGGTAAAGCTGAAGGCACGCTCCAGCGCATCCACCGTGAAATCCTGGCCCGTCTGCGTGGTGTGCTGCCCGTACAGCTCGGCGACCTCGGCCTCGGTGAAGTCGCCCAACCGCAGCGACGCCACCTTGATGTTGAACGGACTCGACGTACCAAGGCGCCCCGGATCCCCGCCCGAGGCCGCCTTGTAGTCACGCACATCCCGCAGCCCGCACAGCACCACCGCATGCGGGAAGCCGCCACGGCTGACAGTGAAGCCATCGCGCAACTGCGGCAGCACACTGCGCAGGCTCTCCCCCCGCAGCGCGTCGATCTCGTCGAAGAACAGCACCAGCGGACGCGGACAGCTCCGCACCCACTCAGCCAGCCCCCGCGTGAGCCGGGACCCGGGCACCGCGTCGGGCCTGGATGCGGGGGGCGCGAGCTCATCAGGAAGCCCAGCGGACTCCGCGGACCGCCGAATCGCCTCCAGCACCAGCAGCTCGGCCTGGCCGTAGTCCTCCCCGGCCACCTCCGCGCTCTCGCACGAGAAGTGCAGCGCTGCGTACCGGCCCGAGGGCGTCAGTTCCCGGGCCATCGCCGCCAGCACCGTCGTCTTCCCGGTCTGCCGTGGCGCGTGCACCACGAAGTACTGACCCTGCTCGATGTACCCGCGGGCCCTGGGCAGCCGCTCCTGGGCCGGCACCATGTAGTGACGCGTGGGGACGCACGGCCCGGCCGTATTGAAGTAGCGCATACCGCGCACGCTAGCCGACGGCACCGACAACCTGAGGCGACCGTGCACCCGACCACCGGCTACACCGCCCCGCACGGGCACGAGTGCCAGAGCAGCGGTGCCCCCGTGCGGGGATCACCCGGCGGGCAGACGCAGAAACGCGGCCAGCGCCCGCTGGGGTGCGGTGACCGCTGGAGCGCCTCCGGCGACCGCCAGGGCATGCAGGTCACCGCGGCACAGCTCTTCGCGTGCCGATCAGCTCATCCGGGGCACCGCTGTCGTCCCAGTCGGCCTCATGCATCCTGCCCTTGCCGAAGATCTCATCCGGGCTGGTGAGCGACCGAGGCGCGCACTGCGGCCAGTGCCTTGTTGGACAGTTTGGCCGCGGGTCAGGGGCCGGTTCCCCGCGACCACGAACGCCGGAAAGCGGCTGTACCTGCTTCGTCACGGCGGCAAGGAGTGGCTGGACGAAGATCGACACAGTCGCATCGCCGTGGAGACCCGCATGGGCCGCGAGGTCGCCGGCGTGGATGGTCTCCACTCGCACGTTGCCCTGGCCATGGAGCAGGAGATTGCCGATTCGCTGCAAAGCAGGTGGCTGCGCCGTTCGTGGTCGGCGAGGGAGGGCACTGGAAAGGCGCCATCTCCCACCGCTCTACCATTCGATCTTGAAAAGTGGTGGAAACCAGCAGGTCAAAGCCGCTCAGGACACGTCGACATAGTTTCGTTCATGAAGTTCATCTCGACCAAGAGTTTCATGCCGTTCGTCTGGTATCGCATCGCGCTCGGCATCGTCATCATCGCCCTTGTCGCGACGGGCGCGCTGAGCCCGCACGCGGCGGAGTCGGCGGGCTGACCCACCGACACCGGCCCGCCTCCGAGAGGACCTGACAGCTCACACCGCTGGGCACCGACCTGGTCACAGTGATGGGAGCGTTCCTGGACCGGTCCCGGCCGCGGGCCGAACAGCGGCTGCGCGCACGCGTGTTGCCACGAAAATCCGTGACCAATCACATACGTCCCGGGTAGCCGTCCGGTAGCGCAGTGTCAGTGCCTGCCCCTAGGCTTGTGGCATGTCCCCGGATTCCTTATCGCCTGGTTCCGTGCGTTCTGCCGCCGAGGTCAACGAGCAGATCCGTGCGCTGTGGATGCGCGCGGGCGGCTCCCTTTCGGCCCAGGAGCGCGCGGAGTACGAGCTGTTGGTGGTCGAGTGGGCGGCCGCGATCCGGAGCGGCGTCATCAAGGCGGCCTGAAGGCGGTTTGAAGGCGAGGGTCTTGAGCCCCTCGGCATGGGGCACCTTGCATACGCCCCGCACATGAAGGAGCCCCCGCCCCCAGCCCGAGCCCCCAGCCTCCTGCCGCCATCAGGCATCAGGCATCAGGCATCAGCCAACCCCCTCCATGAAGGCCACCATCCGCCGGTTGACGTCGTCCGCATGGTCGACCTGCGGTCCGTGGCCCGTGTTCGAGATAATCTCGGCCCTGGCGCCGGACACAAGGCGCGGTACGCGCTCCACCTGGCGCCGCGGGTGCACCAGAAGGCTTCGCCTGCCGAGGATCAGATGGAGCGGGGTGCGGACGCTGGAGAGTTCGGCGTCGGAGAGCGGGAGTGGGGCCGGACGTCGTATGCGGTAGGCGCGGACGCCCAGGCGGATCATCGTCCGCAACTCCGGCACGATCAGGACCGGTTGCTCCAGCAGGCGGGCCAGCCGGGGCCGCAGAGCCTTCGGGGCGAACGTCGCGAACAGGCTGACGAAGATCCAGACGAAGAAACGCAGACCGACCTTCTCCAGGCCGCCGGACGGGCACGGTCTCGGGTCGTGGTCTCGGGCACGGATGTCCATCTCCAGAAGCGATCACCTGTTCGTGATACGACCGTACCATCTATTTGGTACGGATGTACCATGACGGCGACGGATGTGGCCCGCCGCCGGGCCGCTCAGCTGGACCGAGGGCGAGGCAGGGAAAATGCCGAAGCGTGTGGATCACGCACAACGACGGACCGAGATCGCGGAGGCGCTCATCCGGGTCGCCGGGCGGCGCGGACTGCACGCCGCGGGGATGCGCGACGTCGCGGCCGAGGCGGATGTGTCGCTACGGCTGGTCCAGTACTACTTCGAGACCAAGGAGAAGCTGCTCATCTTCGGTCTGCAGCAGCTGGCGGAAAGGTTCGGGGAGCGGGTCGCCGCCCGGGTCGCGGCGGCGGGGGACGGTCCGGGCCCGCGCGCGGTCGCGGAGGCGCTGCTGATGGCGGCGTTGCCTGCCGACGAGGAGAGCCGCACCTTCCATTTCCTCTACACCTCGTACACCGTGCTGGCCGTGACGGACGAGGCGCTTGCCGCTCAGCCCTTCATCAGAAACCCCGATGCCGCCGAGCAGGCCCTGACCTCGCTGCTGCGGCAGGCCGGTGAAGCGGGGCTCCTGTACCCCGGCGCGGACGCGCAGCTGGAGGCGGTCAGCCTGCTCGCCATGTCCGCGGGGCTCGGCACGAGCGTCCTCGTCGGCCAGCGCAGCCCGGAGGCGGCCGCCAAGGTGCTGCACCACCATCTGGACCGGATCTTCCAAGGTGCGGCCGACTGAGCGCTCGCCACCGTTCGTGACCCGGCCGTTCGTGACCCAGACGTTTTGATCCAGCCTCGGTGTCCGTGCGCCGTGGGCCTCGAACGGCGTGCGCGGGCGCGGAAGTTGGGTTGAGGCGAGGTCTGGCGAATGCGAAGTCGGGTTGATGCCGCACACCCCCTTGGCCGGGCACGCCCCATGCCCAACACTGATCCAATGACGCAGCGCGTGGAGCTCGCGACCGTGATGGACCGGCTGGCCGTGGACGAGGTGGTCACCGACTACGCGGCGGCCGTGGACGACGGCGACTGGGAGGCGTACCGGGGGCTGTTCACGCTCAAAGGGCGGGCGGACTACCGCTCGGCCGGCGGCATCGAGGGAAGCTCCGGCAAGGTCGCCGCCTGGCTCGCCGAGAGCATGCTGCTGTTCCCGATGCGACAGCATCTGATCGTCAACCGGCGGGTGCGGTTCGGGATCCTGGATCAGGACGCAGGCGACACCGCGCGCGTGCGGGCGGATTACATCAATCCGATGCGGTTCGCGGCGGACGGAGGGGAGTCGGCCGCTCCCGACTTCGTGTGCGGCGGCCGCTACGCCTTCGGGCTGCTGCGGACGCACGACGGCTGGCGGCTGAGCGAGGTCGTCGTACAGGAGAAGTGGCGCCGTCTCCCCGAGCCGCACGCCGCCTCCGCGGCCGACTGACCCGGGGGCCCTCTGTCCACGGGCATCGACAGCACGCACACTGGAGCCACCACTGGGTAGGGAGGTGCCGTATGAAGACCTTCGGTCCGTGGCTCGCCTCCCCGTGGCGGCGCTCGGCGATCGCCGTACTGGCGGGCGCCCTGCCCGTGTTCGCGTTCCCCGCCCCGTCGCTGTGGTGGTTCGCCTATGTCGCCCTGATCCCCTGGATCGTGCTGGTCCGCTCCGCGCCGACCGGGAAACGGGCGGCCTACGACGGCTGGTGCGGCGGGTTCGGCTACCTGGTGGCCGTGCACCACTGGCTGCTGCCGAGCCTGCATGTGTTCATCTTCCTCATCGCCGCGCTGCTGGGCGCACTGTGGGCCCCGTGGGGCTGGCTCGTGCGGCGCCTCCTGAGCGGGGTGCCCGGGCCGGGGCGGGTCATCGCCGCCCTCGTCGTGCTGCCGTCGGCATGGCTGGCGGTCGAGCTCGTCCGCTCCTGGCAGGGGCTGGGCGGCCCTTGGGGCGTCCTCGGCTCCAGTCAGTGGCAGGTGCAGCCCGCGCTGCGGCTCGCGTCGGTCGGCGGGGTGTGGCTGCTCAGCTTCCTGGTCGTGGCCGTCAACGTGTCGTTCGCCGTGCTGGTGTCCGTCCGCGAGTCGCGGGTTCCGGCAGTGGCGGGCCTCGTCGCGACCGCCGCCGCGACCTCGGCGGCCTGGGTGTGGTCCCCGCGCCCCGATGTCGACGGCCGGGTGCGGATCGCCGTCGTACAGCCCGGCGTCATCGACGGCGCGGACAGTGCCGACCGGCGCTTCGACCGCGAGGAGCTGCTCACCCGGCAACTCGCCGGACAGAACGTCGACCTGGTCGTCTGGGGCGAGAGCAGCGTCGGTTTCGACCTCGGCGACCGGCCCGACCTCGCGAAGCGGATCGCGGCTCTCTCACGCGCGACGGGAGCCGGCATCCTCGTCAACGTGGACGCCCGCCGCTCCGACAGGCCCGGTATCTACAAGAGTTCGGTGCTCGTCGGCCCGGACGGCCTGACCGGCGACCGCTACGACAAGATGCGGCTCGTGCCGTTCGGCGAGTACGTGCCCTTCCGCTCGGCGCTCGGCTGGGTGACGTCCGTCGGCAAGGCGGCCGGTGAGGACCGCCAACGCGGCACGGAGCAGGTCGTGATGAACGTCGGGCACGGGCTGCGCGTCGGCCCGATGGTCTGCTTCGAGTCGGCGTTCCCCGACATGAGCCGCCATCTCGCGGACGACGGCGCCGACGTGCTCATAGCCCAGTCGTCGACCTCCAGCTTCCAGCACAGCTGGGCCCCGGAGCAGCACGCTTCGCTCGCCGCGCTGCGCGCCGCCGAGACCGGCCGCCCCCTGGTGCACGCGACACTGACGGGAGTCTCGGCCGTGTACGGGGCGAGCGGGCAGCGCCTGGGCTCGTGGCTCGGCACGGGCTCCAGCAGCGCGCAGGTGTTCGACATTCCGCTGGCGCACGGCACCACCGCGTACGTCCGCCACGGTGACTGGCCGGTGCACGCCGCCCTCCTGATCCTCGCCGTGTGGTGCGCGAGCGAAGGCGTACGGACCGTCCGGCTCAGGCGGCCCGGTCCTGAACCGCACGTACCACCCGCTCGCACAGTTCGTGAGTCGCCAGTGCGTCCCGGGCGCTGAGCACCTCGCCCGCGCGCACGGCGTCGAGGAAGGCGTGCACCGCTTGCTCGATGCCGCGCTGCCGGGCCACGGGCACCCAGTCACCGCGCCGCCGCACGGTCGGCTGGCCCTTGTGGTCGATCACCTCGGCGAGGTTGACCACCTGACGCTTGGTGTCCTGCCCGGACACCTCCAGGATCTCCTCCGCCGAACCGCTGAGCCGGTTCATCACGCCCAGCGCGGTGAACCCCTCGCCGGCCAGCTGCAGCACGACGTGGTGCAGGAGCCCGTCCACGACGCGGGCGCGCACGGTCACGTCGTCGACAGGGCCGGGCGCCAGGAAGCGCAGCGTGTCCACGACGTGGATGAAGTCGTCGAGGATCATCGAGCGCGGTTCCTCCGGCAGCCCGATGCGGTTCTTCTGCATGAGGATCAGCTCGCGCGGGTGCTCGGCGCACTGCGCGTACCCGGGGGCGTGGCGCCGGTTGAAGCCGACGGCAAGGGAGACCTCGCGCTCCTCGGCGAGCGTCACCAGCCGCTCGGAGTCGGCGAGTTCGTAGGCGAGCGGCTTGTCGACGTAGGTCGGCACGCCCGCTTCCAGGAGGCGGGTCACGATCTCCGGGTGCACGACGGTGGGGGCGTGCACGAAGGCGGCGTCCAGGTCCTGGGCGAGCAGTGCGTCCAGGGTGGTGTGCCTATGGTCGGCCGGGAGGTGGAGGCCGTCGCCGACGCGGTCGAGCGTCGCCGGCGTCCGGGTCTGCAGATGCAGCTCGACGCCGGGCAAACCGCCGACCACCGGAAGGTAGGCCTTCTGCGCGATGTCGCCGAGTCCGATGCAGCCGACCTTCACGGGGCGATCTCCTAGCGGTTGCCTGCCGGGGTTCTGCCGGAAGCATACGGCTGCTGCGGCGGCGGCCGCCGGTCGGCGAGGGAGCCGAAGCCGCGCAGCGGCAGCGCGGGCGCGGCCTTGGCAGTACGGCGATCGCCGTGTCGCGTACGGCCATGCGCGCCCGGTTGCCCGTCATGTTCAGGCGCGCGACATCGACAGCGCCGGGACACCGGCCCTGGAGGACGTGCGGTCGGGGCTGCGGGAACTGCCGGGCGGCATGTCCGGCGGCTGAGAAAACTCGTGGTCGGATCGGAGCGGCTGGGAAAGGATGTGGTCATGACGACCGAACGGCACGAACCCGCGACAACCGCCGACGAACGCACCATGCTGGACGGCTGGCTCGACTACCACCGGCAGACCCTGGCCCAGAAGTGCGAGGGCCTGACCGACGAACAGCTCAGGACCGCTTCGGTGGACCCCTCCAACCTGTCGCTCATGGGACTGGTGAGGCACATGACGGAGGTGGAGCGATCCTGGTACCGCCGGGTCCTCGACAACGAGGACGCACCACCCCTCTACTTCAGCTACGAGGACGACCCCGACGGCGAGTTCCGCCTCACCGAATCGGACACCTGGGAGCAGACGTACGCGGCCTGGCAGGCCGAGATCGCGATCGCCCGGAGCAACGCGGCCCGCCTCACCCTGGACGACATCTCCAAGGGCAAACACCGGCGCACCGGTGAGCGCTTCAACCTGCGCTGGATCCACACCCACATGATCGAGGAGTACGCGCGGCACAACGGCCACGCCGACCTGATCCGCGAGCGCATCGACGGTGCCACGGGCGACTGACGTCACCGGGCCCGGGTGCGCGGCCTCCGTACGGGGCGGGAGATCACCCGTGCGGGGCATCCTGCACCCGTCCGCTGTCCGCCTGGCCACCAAAACCGACATTGTTGCCGGGTGCAGCGAACGACAACCACCGCAATACTCCTGGTCACTGTGGCTGTCTCGGCCCTCACCGGCTGTGTAACGGTCCAGCGCCCACCCGCGCCCGGGCCGCCGACGACGCCGTCCCTGCCGTCTGCGTCGCACACCGCCGACGCGGCTGAGCCGCAGATCGTGCAGGCGCCGGCCCGTGAGGCACTGGAGATGATCGGCCCGTCCCGGCGGGCGGAGCCCAGGGCACCCGAGCGGCACGGGCCGCCGGCCACGGCCCGGCAGCAGCCGGTACCTCGCCCGCCTCGGCACTCCCGTCCCCGGGTGGCGCATCCGGATTCCGGGCACCAGCGGCAGCCGCGCGTCGAGGCCCCGGACACGGGTGGTCCGGTCACGAAGGGGACGGATATGTGCGCCCTCGGCAGGCAGTACGGGGGCTGGCGGGCGGGCAGTCCGGAGGCCATCATCTGCGAGCAGACGTACGGGAGTTGAAGCGGCCGCGACGCGTCCGGCTAGAGCCGCTGCCGCGGCGGCCCCCGCCATCCGTCCCCGTCCGGCCCGCTCTCCCCCAGCCGCAGTTCCAGGCGCTCGATGGCCGCCCTCACCCCGTCCCCGTAGCTGTCGTCGCCCAGCGCCCCGGCCGTGTCGCGGGCACGGCGCAGATGGGTGCGGGCGGCTCCGCCGCGGCCGAGCTTCACGTAGTCGGCCGCCAGGTTCAGATGCAGGGACGGGCACAGGGCGCGCACCGCGAGCACGCTCCCGTGTCCGGCGAGCCGGTCGTCCGTGAGTTCCTCGGCGGCCGTCAACGCCCTGAGGTCCCAAGCCAGTTCGTCCGCGGGATCGTCCTGGGCGTCGGCCATGTAGTGGGCCAGGGTGCAGCGGTGCAGCGGGTCGCCGTCCTCGCCGATCTCGGCCCACAGCTCCAGGTAGCGGTGCCGGGCCTCCTCGCGGTCGCCCGCGTGATGCAGCATGACGACCTGCCCGATCCGCGTCATCACGGCATCCGGTGCCGCCTGCTCCTGTCCCTTGGCCACGCTGCCCTCCGGGGCGTTGTCGGTTTGTCCGTTCCCGACGCTAATTGGCTGGGGCTGGAATCCTGGTCAGGCTGCGCCGTTGTGCCGAGGGCCGGTCACTGCCGGCCGGTGGGGCCGGTCGCGCCCACGCAGCGGAGCCGCGTATCGACACAGCCCCGCGCCCGTGGGAACTGCCGCGCCGGCAGCCACGAACGTCAGCCCAGGTTCGGAATCGTCCAGTCGATCGGCTGGTGGCCCTGGGCCGCGACCGCGTCGTTGATCTGCGTGAACGGGCGGGAGCCGAAGAACTTCTTCGCGGACAGCGGCGAGGGGTGCGCGCCCTTGACCACCGCGTGGCGGCTCTCGTCGATCAGCGGGAGCTTCTTCTGCGCGTAGTTGCCCCACAGCACGAAGACCACCGGGTCGTGCCGGTCGGCCACCGCACGGATCACCGCGTCGGTGAACTTCTCCCAGCCGCGGCCCTTGTGCGAGTTGGCCTCGCCGCCGCGCACCGTGAGCACCGCGTTGAGCAGCAGGACGCCCTGCTGGGCCCACGGCATGAGATAGCCGTTGTCCGGGATCGGGGTGCCCAGTTCCTGGTTCATCTCCTTGTAGATGTTGCGCAGGGAGGGCGGGGTCTTCACTCCGGGACGTACCGAGAAGCACAGTCCGTGGCCCTGGCCCTGGCCGTGGTATGGGTCCTGGCCGAGGATCAGGACCTTCACCTCGTCGTAGCGCGTCGCGTCCAGGGCGGCGAAGACCTCCTCGCGCGGAGGATGGACCGGCCCCTTGGCCCGCTCCTCCTCGACGAACTCCGTCAACTCCTTGAAGTAGGGCTGCTGCAGCTCGTCGCCCAGGACCCCGCGCCAGGACTCGGGCAGCATGGCGATGTCGGTCACGTCAACTTCCTTACGGTGTGCGGCGAACGGTGGCCCTGGAGGTGTGCTCACGTCCAGGCCTCAGAACCTACAGGCGGGCACTGACAATCGGCCCGGCCACCGCACAGACCAGGCGCTACCAGCTGGTCTTGCGGTAAAGCTCCCACATCAGCATGATCGTCGACGGGTCCAGCGCCCGCTCCGCCCCGGAGATCTCGTCACTCGCGGCCACGAACTGCTTGCCCTGCCACAGCGGCAGCAGCCGTGCGTCGTTCACGAGGATCTGCTGGGCCTGCTCGAAGTCCGAGACCACGTCGGCCCGGTCGCTTTCGCTGCGGGAGCGGGGCAGCAGCACCCCGGTGATCTCGGGCGCCGGATACGGCGTGCCCAGCGCGTTCTGGTTGCCGACGAACGGCGCGATGAAGTTGTCGGGGTCCGGGAAGTCGGGAGACCAGCCGCGCCCGAACACCGGATACTCACCCTTCTGGTAACCCGTCACATACGTCTTCCAGGGACGGCTCCTGAGGGTGACCGTGAAGAGCCCGGAGTCGTCCAGCTGGCGCTTGATCTCCGCGAACTCCAGCTTGGTGGAGGAGCCGTAGCGGTCGCTGGTGTACCAGAGGGTGAGCGGGACGCGCTGGGTGATGCCCGCAGCGGTGAGGATCTTGCGGGCCTTGGTGGCGCTGGGGCTTCCGAAGTCGTCGAAGAAGTCGGTGGTGTGGCCGGTCAGGCCCTTCGGGACCATGGAGTACAGCGGCTCGACCGTGTCCTGGTAGACCTTGTGCGCGATCGCGCCGCGGTCGATGACCTGCGCGACGGCCTTGCGGACCGCGGCCTTGGCGGCCCAGGAGTCCTTGGGGTTGAACACCAGGTAGTTGATCTCGGTGCCGGCGCCCTCGACGAGCTGGACGTTCCCGCCGGCGTCGTGCTTCTGGAGGTCGACGATGTCGTCCGCGTTGATACCGCGGAAGGCGACGTCGAGCTTCTTGTCCTTCAGCGCGGTGACCATGGAGGCGGAGTCCTGGAAGTAGCGGATGGTCACCGCGTCGTTCCTGCGCTCGGCGTATCCCTTGTAGCCGTCGTTCTTGACGAGTTCGGCCTTCTTGCCTTCTTCGTACGCATGGAGCGTGTAGGGCCCGGAGCCGTAGACCTTGTCGTCCTTGCGCAGGGAGCCGGCCGGGTACTCCTCGGGGTCGACGATCGACATGGCCGGCGTCGCGAGCACGAACGGGAAGGTGGCGTCGGGCTTGTTGAGATGGAAGACGACGTCCCGGTCGCCCAGCGCCTGCACCCGGTCGAGACTGCCGAGCAGGCCGGCGGGCCCGCCGTTGACGTTGATCCGGCGGATCCGGTCGATGGAGTGCTTGACCGCTTTGGCGTCGAGCGTGTGCCCGTCGGAGAACTTCAGTCCCGAGCGCAGCTCACAGGTGTACACCGTGTTTGATTTGTCCGAGAAGCGGCAGTTGTCGGCAGCGTCCGGCTGCGGGGTGGTCGCTCCGGAGGGGTAGCTGAGCAACGTCTGGTAAATGTTGCGGAACAGTTCCCAGGACTGGTCCCAGGAAGCGGCGGGATCCAGCGTGCTGGGCGCACTGGTCGTCCCGACGACGATGGGTCCCTTGTCGTCGGAGGAGCCCGACGACAGGATGCCGCACCCGGCCACCAGCGACGATATGGACGCGATGGCCGCCACTCGCCGCAGACCTCGGTTCCGGTTGAACACGCGCTCGCTCCTCGCTCGTCCCCGCCAAGGGTCGGCAGACCATACCGCAGTGCCGCGAGGGTTGAACCCGGTTGGCACAGGGCCCTTGATCAGCTCGTTCATGACGACGTTGTCATGTGGCTGCGCCCTTCCCGTGCGACGACAAGGGCGCCGTTTCCGTCAAGGAAACGGCGCCCTTGGGTGCCCGATCGTTACGTTCGCAACGGGTCGCGTCAGGAGACGCCGGCGTTCAGGAAGATGCCGCCGTCGACGACGATCGTCTGGCCGGTGACCCAGGCGGACTGCCCGGAGGTGAGGAACGCGGCCGCGCCACCGATGTCGGAGGGCACGCCGAGCCGGGCCAGCGGGTAGGCGGCGGCCGCCTCCTCCTCCCGGCCCTCGTAGAGAGCCTTGGCGAACTGGGTCTTCACCACGGCCGGGGCGATCGCGTTGACCCGCACCTTGGGCGCGAACTCGTGCGCCAGCTGCTGGGTCAGGTTGATCAGCGCGGCCTTGCTGACGCCGTACGCGGCGATGAAGGGCGAGGGCGCGAGACCCGCGACGGACGCGATGTTCACGATCGTCCCGCCGTTGTCCTTCTGCCAGGCGTGCCAGGTCTTCTGCGCGAAGCCGAGCGCGGAGATCACGTTGGTCTCGAAGACCTTGCGCGCGACGTCCAGGTCGAGGTCGGCGATCGGGCCGAACACCGGGTTGGTACCGGCGTTGTTGACCAGGTGGTCGACGCGGCCGAATGCCTCCATCGTGCGCGCGACGACTTCGCTCTGGTGGCCCAGGTCGTGCGCCTTGCCGGCCACGCCGATGACGCGCTCGGCGCCGAGCTTCTCGACGGCCTCCTTGAGGGCGTCCTCGTTGCGGCCGGTGATGGTCACACGGTCGCCGCGGGCGATCAGCGCCTCGGCGACGCCGTAGCCGATGCCACGGCTGGCGCCCGTGACGATGGCGACCTTGCCGGAGAGTTCGGGCAGTTCAGTCATGGGGTCGTGTTCTCCTAGTCGAGCGGTCCGCCGGCGACGTACAGCACCTGGCCGGAGACGAATCCGGCCGCCTCGCCCGCGAAGAAGGCGATGGCGTTGGCGATGTCGTCCGGCTCGCCGACCCGCGCCACGGGGATCTGAGTGGCGGCCGCGGCCTTGAAGTCCTCGAAGCCCATGCCGACGCGGTCGGCGGTGGCCTTGGTCATCTCGGTGGCGATGAACCCGGGGGCGACGGCGTTGGCGGTGATGCCGAACTTGCCGAGCTCCTTGGCGAGGGTCTTGGTGAAGCCCTGCAGACCGGCCTTGGCGGCCGAGTAGTTGACCTGGCCGCGGTTGCCGAGCGCCGAGGACGAGGACAGGTTGACGATACGGCCGAAGCCGGCGTCGACCATGTGCTTCTGAACTGCCTTGCACATCAGGAAGGCGCCGCGCAGGTGCACGTTCATGACGGTGTCCCAGTCGGAGACGTTCATCTTGAACAGCAGGTTGTCGCGCAGCACGCCCGCGTTGTTGACGAGGATGGTCGGCGCGCCCAGTTCCTCGGCGACGCGCGCGACGGCGGCCTCGACCTGCGCCTCGTCGGAGACGTCGGCACCGACCGCGAGGGCCTTGCCGCCGGCCGCGGTGATCTTCTCCACGGTGTCCTTGCAAGCGGCCTCGTCGAGGTCGATCACGGCGACCGCGTGGCCCTCCGCGGCCAGTCGTACGGCGGTGGCGGCACCGATGCCGCGCGCCCCTCCGGTGACCGCGGCGACCCGCTGCTCAGTGGTGGACATGTCTGCTTCTCCTCGCCCTCGAGAAAGTAGGCCCGCTCGAAAGTACGTCGGCTGGAAAGTACGTCGACCCGACTCTACGCCCGCTGGGTGAGCGACCGCTTAGTACCTTCGGCAGACGTGACGCTAGAAGGCCTGGCACTCGGTGTCAACGGCACGCGGCGCCGGTGTGATCCATTACCTCACCAGCAGGTCGAGCAGGCGCTCCGTTTCGGCCGCCGGATCGGCGGTGAGCCCAGTGTGCACCGGACCGGGCTGGACGACCGTGGAGCGCGGCGCGATCAGCCAGCGGAAGCGCCGTCCGGCGTCGTCGCCCGCGGCCTGGCCCGCCGCGTCCCCGCCGCCGCACACGCCCTCGACGGCGTCGAGGGCGGCCCGGATGCCGGCCACGTCCGCGCCCGGGTCGAGGGCCAGCAGCCGCGCCTCGTCCAGGTGGGTACGGGCGCCCACATAGGCCTGGGCGCGGCAGTACAGGAGCACCCCGGCGTTGATGCACTCGCCACGCTCGACACGCGGCACGACGCGCAGCAGGGCGTACTCGAAGACATCCCGGTCGTTGGCCTCGCTGCCCCTGATGATGTGGCGCTCGACCACATGTCCGGCCATGTGGATGTGGCGCTCGCTCACTTGCTCTCCTCGATTCCGGTCACGCGCTCGTGGACGGCGGCGGCCCGGGCGAGCAAGGGGCGCGCATACGCCCGTCTGAGGTCGTCCGGTGAGCCGAAACCGGGTTCGTCGGTCAGCCAGACGTCTGGGATCTCGGCGGTGACCTCGGCCAGCAGGTCCTCGGTGACGCGGGGTGCCAGGTCGGCGGCGGCGCCCGCGAGATCGGGCGCGAAGCGGGCGAGGGTGTGGTCGGAGGCGTCGTAGGGGCGGAGCGCGGAGGCCTCCGCGCCGGGCCAGTTGTGGTGCCAGATCATCGTGGCGCCGTGGTCGATGAGCCACACCTCGCCGCGGTGCATCAGCAGGTTGGGGTTGCGCCACGAACGGTCGACGTTGTTCACCAGCGCGTCGAACCAGACGATCCGCCCGGCCTCCTCGGGGCTCACGCGGAAGGCGAGCGGGTCGAAACCGAGGGCACCGGAGAGGAAGTCCATGCCGAGATTGGTGCCGCCGCTGGACCTCAGCAGCTCCTGCACCTGCTGGTCGGGCTCGCCGAGCCCCAGCACCGCGTCGAGGCCGATCGTCACCAGTCGCGGCACCCGGAGGCCGAGCCGACGGGCGAGTTCACCGCAGACGACCTCGGCGACCAGCGTCTTGCGGCCCTGTCCGGCGCCGGTGAACTTCATGACGTACGTCCCGAAGTCGTCGGCCTCGACGAGTCCCGGCAGCGATCCGCCCTCCCGCAGGGGCGTGATGTAGCGGGTCGCGATCACTTCCTTGAGCATCGCCCCAGGCTACTGGGGAGGCGGTGGGCCCCGGGCGCGCGGTGCGCCGGCATCGACAGCAAAGCGACAGCGCGGTTTTACCCACCTCTGAGCGAGATGGGGTCAAGCTCTCGACTGCGTCTGAACAACCGGTGCGCGCAGCCCGTACCCCCTGACAGATCTGTGAATCTTGATTGGAAGGGAACGTCAGCATGAGCCGCGAATCACTTCCCCCCGTTGCGGGCCCTGCCCGCCGTACCGTCATCGCGGCGGTGGGCGCGGCGGGACTCGCCGTCGCGCTGACCGCATGCGGATCGGACGACGGCTCCTCCGACTCCGCGAACACGCAGGCCGGCGCGAACGCGAGCGGCGGTGACTCCGGCGCGGGCGGCAACGCCTCGTCCGGCTCCGGCGGCACCGCCCTCGCCAAGACCTCCGACATACCGGAGGGCGGCGGAAAGGTCTTCAGTGACCATCAGGTGGTGGTCTCGCAGCCGAAGGCGGGCGAGTTCAAGGCCTTCACGACCATCTGCACCCACCGGCAGTGCCCGATGACGGACCTCCAGGACGACATTCTGGTCTGTGCCTGTCACGGCAGCCGCTTCTCCGTCACCGACGGCAGTGTGAAGCACGGTCCCGCCCTCGAACCGCTGGGCGCCAAGAAGATCACCGTGGACGGGGACTCGATCACGCTGGCCTGATCCGGCGCTGCCGTGTGAGGCAGGCCAGCACCTCGTCCGTGGTCGCGACCGTGGCGACCAGAGCGAGGGTGTGCCGGATCATCGCGGAGGTGTAGTCGGAAGGCACCCCTGCGACGGCATCGGACGGCACTACGGCGGTGTAGCCGCGGTTCACGGCGTCGAAGACGGCGTTCGGGATCGCCACGTTGGCCGAGACACCGGTCACGACCAGTGTGCGGCAGCCCAGGTTGCGCAGCAGGGCGTCGACGTCGGTGCCCTGGATCGGGGACAGCCCGTGCAGTCGTCGTACGACGAAGTCCTCTTCGGTGACCTCGATCGGGGCGGCGACACGCACCGCCGTGGTGCCGGACAACTGCTGGACGGGCAGGCGTCCGGCGGCGCGGAAGAGGCGGGCGTTGCGGTTCGCACCGCGGCCGTCCGGACGGCGCTCCGCGATCGCGTGGACGACCTGGATGCCGCTCTGGTGCGCGGCCGCCACCAGCCGGGCGATGTTGACGAGGGCTCCCGACGAGCGTGCCTCCCGGGCCAGTTCGGGCAACGCGCTGTCCGGGCCGACGACCCCCTGCTGGCACTCGACCGTCAGCAGCACGGTGGCCGCCGGGTCGAGGAGTTCGCTGAGCTGTTCGTACGACGGCACGGTTCCCCCTCGTGGACGGCGGTCCGGAGCGCGCGAGCGTAACGGCCATTGCGTATGGACGGAAGACGTCTCATCCTTTTCTGACGTGATGTCAGAGGATCACTGGAGTTCCTCTGACACGACGTGAGCGAAAGAGGGGGCCGCATGACCGTCACTCAGCGCCGTGGCCGGAAGATCATGATGACGCCGGGCGAGCTGGACGAGTTCCTCGCCATCCAGCGCACCTGCCGGGTCGCCACCGTCTCGGCGGGCGGTGCTCCGCACGTGAGCACCCTGTGGTTCGCCTGGGACGGCACATCGATGTGGCTGTACTCCGTCGTGCGCAGCAAGCGCTGGACGGACCTGCGACGCGATGCCCGGGTCGCGGTCGTGGTCGACACCGGCGAGGAGTACGACGAGCTGCGCGGCGTGGAGCTGTCCGGATCGGTCGAGTTCGTCGGCGAGTTCCCCCGCACCGGGGAGCTGTGTGCCGAACTCGACGTCCCGGAGACGCTGTTCGCCCGGAAGAACTTCAACCTGGAGGAGATGCCGCACGACGGCCGGCACGCCTGGGTGCGGCTGACCCCGGAGAAGATCGTGTCCTGGGACTTCAGAAAGCTGGGTCCGGCGTAGTCCCGCCCGGTCAGCCGACCTGCCGCGCCGCTTCCTGCAACGCCTCCACCGCCGCCCGGATCGACGGGCGGCGGTCCGCGTCCGCGCGCCAGACGGCGCGGATCTGCCGGCGCACCGACTGGCGCACGGGCACGGCCCGCACGCCCTCGGGGAGCGGACCGCGCCCCAGCCTCGGCGCCACGCACACCCCGAGGCCCGCGCCGACCAGGGCGAGCTGAGTGGGGTGCTCCTCGGCGCGGTGGGCGACGCGCGGCTCGATGCCCTTGGAGCGCAGTGTGTGGATCAGCCACTCATGGCAGAACTCGCTCTCGCCCCAGGTGATCCAGTCGTCGTCGGCGAAGTCCTCCAGGTCCACCTCGGCCCGGTCCGCGTACGGGTGGTCCGAGGGCATCGCCACGTCGGCGGTGTCGTCGAGGATGACGGCCTTGGCGAGCCCGTCGGGCACCGGCAGCGGCCGGTTGTACCAGTCGAGGACGACGGCCAGGTCCAAATCACCGCGCATGACGGCGAGTACGGCGGGCTCGGGCTCCATCTCCCGCGAGGTGACGCGCAGACCAGGATGCACCGAGCGCAGCCGGGACAGCGCGGCCGGGAACAGACCGCGCGCCGCGGTCGGGAACGCGGCCAGCCGCAACTCCCCCACCACTTCACCGCGGTGAGCCTCCAGGTCCGACTGGGCGAGTTCGACCTGCGACAGGATGCGTGCCGCGTGCTCGGCGAGCAGGCGGCCCGCGTCCGTGAGCCGCACACCGCGTCCGTTCTTCGCGAGGAGCTGCTGGCCGATCTCGCGCTCCAGCTTGGACATCTGCTGGGAGACCGCCGACGTCGTGACGTGCAGCCCCTCGGCGGCACCGCTGACGGAGCCGTGCCGGGCGAGGGCGTCGAGGGTGCGCAGACGCTCCAGATTCAACATGTAAGCAATGCTACGACATGGCCGATGAGAAAACTCGATTGTGCTACGACGTAGTCTGCAGCATCGTTACGACCATGACCACCGCGACCGCGCCCCGGACCCCCGTCCGCGCCTCCGCCCGCCGCCCCGCTCTCGACTGGCGTGTGCGCTTCGGCGTCCTCTCCGCGATCTGGGGCTTCAGCTTCCTGCTGATCAAGGTCGGCACGGAGGGATACGCACCCTTCCAGGTCACCCTGGGGCGGCTGGTGTTCGGGACGGCGGTGCTCGCGGTGGCGATGACGGTGAAGCGGGAGCGGCTGCCGCGCGGGGCGCGGACGTGGGGGCACCTGGCGGTCGCCGCCTTTCTGCTGAACGCGTTGCCCTTCTCGCTGTTCGCCTACTCCGAGCTGACGATCCCCTCCACGCTGGCGGGTATCTGCAACGCGACCTCGCCGCTGTGGGGCATGGCCCTGTCCCTGGTCGCCCTCTCCGAGGACCGGCCCACGCGGGTCCGTGTCGCGGGTCTCGGTCTCGGGTTCCTCGGCGTTCTGACGGTCCTCGGCGCGTGGCAGGGATTCAGCGGCCTGGACGCCAGGGGCACGGCGATGGCTCTGCTGGCGTCGCTGAGCTATCCGATCGGCTGGATCTACGTCCGCCGGACCCTGGCCGGGAGTGGGCACTCCCATCTGTCCATGACGAGTGCGCAGTTGTTGCTGGCGACAGGACAACTTGCCGTCGTCACACCGTTGTTCACGTCGTTCCCGGTGCGTTTCCCTCCGGTGCCGCTGCTTGCGATCGCGACACTGGGGGCGCTCGGGACGGGCCTGGCCCTCCTCATCCAGTACGGGCTGGTCGCCGAAGTCGGGCCGACGACGGCGCAGATGGTCACCTACTTCATTCCGGTCATCGCCACCGCGGCGGGGGTTGCGATCCTCGGTGAGTCGCTGAGATGGTCGACTCCGGTCGGGGCGGTGGTGGTGCTGGCCGGGGCGGCACTTACTCAGGCTCGGCGGGGCGCCTGAAGGTGCGGATACCAGGGCCGCAGGCACGAGGGCGGACGCCAGAGCCGCAGGCACGGGCGGAATGTGAGGCGGCTCGTCGCACCCTCCATGCCGCGAAGCCGCGCATCGATACAGCCCCGCGCCCCTTGACCCACCGCTGCCGCCTATACCGCCGCTACCTCCGCCGCTGCTAGACGTAAGTCCGGGTCGACGGTGGGACCAAGGCTTCGGCGATCGCGTCCGCCAAGGGGCCGGCCTCCTCCGGCGCAAGGGTCGCGACCGTGACCCGGATGCCCGGCCGGGCACTCATCCTGAAGCGGGCACCCGGGGCCACCGCCCACCCTCCGTGCAGCAGGCGGGCGACGGCGCCGGTTTCGTCGGGCACCGGGATCCAGACGTTCAGGCCGCTGCGGCCGTGGGCCTCGACGCCGCGTTCCGCGAGGGCGTCGATCAGCAGGTCCCGGCGGCTGCGGTAGGCCGCCGCCACCGTGCGCGTGTCGAGTACGCCGTCGGCCCACAGCCGTACGACGGCACGCTGGATGACACGGCTGACCCAGCCGGGGCCGAGGCGGTGCCGGCCGGCCACCCGGTCGACGGTGACGGGGTCGCCGGCGAGGACCGCGAGGCGCAGGTCGGGGCCGTAGGCCTTGGCGACCGAGCGCACGAACGCCCAGCGCCGGGTGACGCCGGCGAGGGGGTGGAGGGGGAGGTCGACGATGCCGTGGCCGTGGTCGTCCTCGACGAGGAGTGTCTCCGGGTGCTCACGGAGTACGGCGCGTAGGGCACGCGCGCGGGTGGCGGTCACCGCGGCGCCGGTCGGGTTCTGTGCGCGGTCCGTGACGATCAGGGCGCGTGCACCGGCCTCCAGGGCCCGCCGTACGTCGGAGGGGAGCGGCCCCTCGTCGTCCACCCCCACCGGCGCCGTGCGCAGCCCGACCGCCGGGACGAGGTCCAGCAGGCTGCCCCACCCCGGGTCCTCCACGGCGACGGTGTCCCCCGGCTTGAGATGTGCCGCGAGCACGCGCTCGATGGCGTCCAGTGAGCCGGACGCGAGGGTCAGTGGACCCTCCGGCACCCCGTCGGCGTCCAGTGCCGCGCGCGCGATCCGCGCCAACTCCGGCTCCACGAGGGCGTCTCCGTACAGCACGGGCTCCCGGTCACCCTGCTCACCCGCCGCCGCGAACGCCTTCGCCAGCGACGGCAGCAGCGCCGGATCGGGGTTGCCGTTCGCCACGTCCCGCACCCCTTCCGGCACATCCATGCGGACGTGGTCGCGCCCGGTGGTGGCCGGCTTGGACCGCACCCGGCTGCCCCTGCGCCCGGCCGTCTCGATGACCCCACGCTCCCGCAGGATCCGGTACGCGGACGCGACCGTATTGGCGTTCACGCCCAGCTCGACCGCCAACTCCCGCATCGGCGGCAGCAGTTGACCCGGTTCCAGCTCGCCGGACCCCACCGCACGCTCGACGCTCGACGCAATCTCCGCTGCGCGTCGCCCTTCGATCCGATATCCTTCTAGCACAAACAAGATTATGCACTAGTGCAATACACTTCGCAACACGGACAGCAGCAACGCGCAGAGCAACGGAGATCGCAATGCAGGGGACCCAGCCACAGCCGACGTCGCAGCCCACCGCCTACACGCCGACCGACCGCACCGTCCCCACCCGGTCCGCGGAGCGGGCGTCGTACGACAAGGACCTCGTCCACGCGATACTCGACGAGGGCTATGTCTGCCATCTGGGCTTCGTCCGCGACGGGGCGCCGGTGGTGCTGCCGACGCTGTACGGGCGGGTCGGCGACCGGCTGTACGTGCACGGCTCGACGGGCTCGCGGCCGCTGCGGATGACCGGCCAGGCCGACCCCGGGCTCCCGGTGTGCCTGACGGTCACCCACGTCGACGCACTCGTCCTCGCCCGCTCGGCCTTCCACCATTCGATCAACTACCGGTCCGTGGTGGTGCACGGGATCGCACACGACGTGACGGAGCCCGAGGAGAAGCGGGCGGCCCTGGACGCGCTGGTGGACCATGTCGTGCCGGGCCGGGCGGCCGACTCCCGGCCCGCGAACAAGAAGGAACTGGCGGCCACCGCCGTGATCCGGCTCGACCTGAACGAGGTCTCCGCCAAGCTCCGCACGGGCGGCGTGAACGACGAGCCCGAGGACCTCGCCCTGCCGCACTGGGCCGGCGTCGTCCCGCTGAGGAAGGGCCATGAACTCCCGGTGCCCGACGCCGGCCTGGCACCCGGCACCGAGCTGCCCGGCTATCTGGCGGTGCGGTGATGCTGATCCATCCCTGGGACGCCGCTCGCGACGACGACGAGTGGCAACAGTGGCTCTCCGTCCACGACTTCGGGCAGCTCGCTGTCAACGGCCTGCCGGGCGAGCCACCGTACGTCCAGCCGCTCCACTTCCTGTACGACGCCGAGCGCGGCGAGGTCCTCACCCACCTCGCCCGGCCCAACCCCCTGTGGCCCGCACTGGAGGCGAACCCGGACGTCGTACTGAGCGTGGTCGACGACTACGTGTATGTCCCCGGCCCCTGGCAGGCCCCGCCGGACGCCCAGTCCGAGCACGGCACACCGACGAGTTTCTACGCGGCGGTCCAACTCCGTTGCCGGGCCCGTGTGGTGGACGACCCGGCGAAGACCGGGGTGCGGGGGCCCGGCTGAGGCGGGGGGTGCGGGGGCCGGGGCCGGCCCCCGCACCCCCCGCCTCAGCCGAGCACCAGGTCCTTTGTCGCCGCGCCCCGCGCCTCCGCCAGGGCCAGCCCCACGACCGAGCCGAGCATCAGCAGTGTGCCCGCCACGGTGGCCGCGGTGAGCCGTTCACCGAGCAGGGCGACCGCCAGGATCGCCGCACCGACCGGCTCCAGCAGCATGATCACGGACACGGTGGCTCCGACACCGGTGACACCCACCCGCAGCGCCCTGCGGCCGAGCGGCTCGCGTACGACGGTGCGGACGCGCGGGCGCAGGAGGCTGGCGGCGAGCAGGAGGACGAGGCCGCCCGCGCAGCGCCAGAAGGAGAGGGCGGAACAGCCCATGTCACTGGTCCGGTAGACCAGGGAGGCGGTCGCGCCCGCGGTGCCCCAGGCGACACCGGCGACGATTAGGAAGAGCAGGCCTCGCCCGACGGGCAGGCCAGAAGCAGCATTCGACACGAAGGGTCTCCGCAGAGTGCAGAAGTTCGGAAGGGCCCGGCGTCAGCGGGGCCGTGGACTTCTTCTGCGGGCAGCACCGTCCACCCGACCAGGTCGGGCGTGGATTCCGGAGGCCCGCCTCAGGCGGCCGGAGGCGGAAGAACGAGTGCGTTCGGGTGCATGATCGCGCAGCCTATGCGGCGGTTTCGCGGGAGGACGACTGCCTTTCCGGGCCGCCGCTCGCCACCGGCTCCGAAGACGCCTTGGCGGGTGCCGACGACTGCGCGATGAGGGCGCCCGCCAGGACGACCGCGCCGCCGACGATCTGCGGCGCCGAGAGGTGCTCGCCGAGCAGTACCCAGGCCAGGACGGTGGCGACGACCGCTTCGAGGCAGGCCACGACGCCCGCGACCTGCGGCGAGAGCCTGCGCACCGACAGCACACCGGTGACGTACGCGAGGACTGTGGCGACGACGACGATCCAGGCCAGCAGGGCGAGGGCGGATACCGGGGTGCCGTCCATCTGCGCGGTGCCCGTCAGCACGGACCAGTCCATGGTCCAGGGGCGGGCCACAGCGGTCAGGACGAGGGCGCCGATCAGCAGGCCGTACGCGATGACGCCGAGCGGGTCGGGCGCGTCGTCGCCGGCGTCGCTGCCCTGGTCGGACAGGACGAAGTAGCCGACCTGGCAGCCCGCGGCGCCGAGCGCGAGCAACAGGCCCACGGCGTCGAAGCTCAGTCCCGACCAGACCTCGACGACGCAGGCGAGCCCGCCTACCGCGAGGAGCACGCCGAGCGCGGCGGCACGCGTCACCGGGCGGCGCTGCACGAACCGGACCCAGCCGAGGACGAGGGCGGGCGCGAGGTACTCGACGAGCAGCGCGACCCCGACGGGTATCCGGGAGATCGCCGCGAAGTAGCAGGCCTGCACACCGGCCACGGCGAGCAGTCCGAACCCGGCGAGCAGTGCCGGGCGGCGACGCAGCAGGGCGTGGTGACGCACGGCGACCGGCAGCATCACCAGGGCCGCACCGGCCACGCGCAGCCACACCACGTGGAGCGGGTCGAGCCCCGCCTCGATCAGCGGCTTCGCCGCGACACCGGATCCGCCGAAGGCGAGCGCGGACCCGAGGGCGAGACCCAACCCGACACCCTTGCCGCTGCCGCTGCCACTGCCGTTCCGGCCGCCCCGCCGGCTCTCAGACGTATGCACCGGCACATGATGACAGTCCACGACAGGAGCGTCACCCTCAATGACACCTGTCTCATTGACTGGACGAGCCTCACTTCCCGGCAACGTCCCCTGCCCCGGCGGTCCGCGACGGCTCAGCGGCTCGGCCGGCCCCTCTGTGGGTGTCGTTCCTCGATGCGGGCCAGCACGGCGCTCGTCTCGATACCGGCCCGGCCGAGGACCTCGACGGCCCGCGCCTGTGGGTCGACGACGATCGCGGCGAGGAGGTCGATCCCGGTGGCCGGTTCGGGGCCACGGGCGGCGGCGCGGTCGCAGGCGTGGTCCATCGCACCCGCGGCCAGCGGCGAGAAGGTCTCGGACTCCGTCACCACGGGTACGGCGCCCGAGTCCTCGACGGAACCCTGCCAGCGCAGGCCGTAGCCGATGCTGCGCTGCACCAGGTAGCCGAGCAGCCGGGCGATCTCGGGCCCGTCGTCGAAGACGCTCCGCACCTCGGGGTCGTTCTCCACGAGCGAGTGCAGCAGATGGGCCGTGTCGATCTGGCGGTCCCCGCCGCGTACGGCCCGGCGGCGGGCACCGGACACCACCGCTGCCAGTTCGGCAGTGAGCCTGGCATCGTTGTCCGCGCGGGGACCGACGGCCTGCTCGCCGAGCGACTGCGGAGGGATACGGGGTTGCACATCCCCAACCCCATCAGTCTCTTCGCCTCCGGTCATCCCCGAGGGGAAGCATTTCGGCGTCCCACAGAGAGTGGACTCGGCGAGCTGGAATCTCCTCCTTACGGATGAGATCAGGCCGTTTTCCCCGCTGGGGCGTGCGCAGCCTTGCCGTGCGCCGCGCGCGCAACCACGGCGCGCCCGTCGCACGTCCCCGCAGGTGCATGGAGAGCAGGTCCTGGCTGGTGTCCCTGCCGGCCGTCGACGGCAAGCAGTACGTGTACCGGGTGTACGCCCCGGAGGACGCACTGCCCGCCGACCTGTTCTGGGACGCCTGGCACTGCCACGACGAGAGCGCCTTACCGCGCGCGTGGGATCTCTTCGACGCTGCGGTGATACGCCGGGTCGGCTGAAGCTCCCCACCGCTTCCTTCCGGCATTCCTTCCGGCTGAACCACCCTCCACAATTCCTGACGGTTCATCAGTATTGAATGTTGCGACCCCTGCGGCTACTTTCCGCGACACCGAAGCCCGACACGAAGGGGTGGTCGCATGGCCGAAGTCAGCGCGGAGGCTCGTATCGGGGCCCCCGCCGAGAAGGTGTGGGCACAGCTCACGGACTGGTCCGCGTACGGCGAGTGGAACGCGACCCACACCAGCTTCCCCAAGGGCGGCCCCGACAGCCTCGAAGTGGGCGGGACGTTCCAGGAGAACATGAAGCTCATGGGCTTCCCGGCAGAGGTCGAGTGGACCATCGAGGAGCTGGAACCGGGCCGGGTGTTCGGCACCCGGGGCAAGGGCCCGATGGCCGTGAACGTCGCCAACCGCTACACGCTGACGCCCGACGGCGACGCCACGACCGTGCGCATCGACAGCGAGTTCACGGGCGCCGCCGTCTCGCTCATGGCGGGCAAGCTCAAGGACTCGGCGACGGCCGCGCTGAACGAGTCGCTGCGAAAACTGGCCGGACTGGTGGCCTGAGGCCGCGCGAACAGCGCAGAGAGCGCAGACACGAAGGCGCCCCGTGGATCGCTCCACGGAGCGCCTTCCCTCACGGCGGGGAGGCCGCCACCGTCAGTCCTCGTCGGCGAGGATCAGATACAGCTTCTTGCGGGCTTCGTTGATGACGGTCAGCGCCTTCTCGCGCTGCTCCTTGCTGCCGGTCTTCCAGACCTGGCCGAAGGCCTCCATCAGACCGAAGCCGGCCTGACGGATCTCACCGAGCGCCTCGAAGTCGATACCACGGGAGGCTTCCTCCCAGGGCGCGTCCGGGCCCTCGTCGGCCGCCACACGGCCGGACTCGGTGAGTGAGAACAGCTTCTTGCCACCCTCGCTCGCGCTGGCGATCAGGCCCTCGTCCTCCAGCAGCTGGAGAGTGGGGTACACCGAACCCGGGCTGGGCTTCCACGCCCCGCCACTGCGCTCGGCGATCTCCTGGATCATCTCGTAACCATGCATGGGCCGGTCCTTCAGCAGGGCCAGGATCGACGCTCGCACGTCGCCCCTCCGCGCCCTGCCGCGTGGTCCGCCACGCCCTCGCGGGCCCCAGGGGCCCGGACCGAAGCCGGGTCCGCCGAAACCGAAACCGGGGCCCGGACCGCCGCCCGGACCACCCGGCCCGAAGGGGCCGAAGGCGCCACGCCGGCCCTCGAAACCACCCCGACCACGAGAGCCGGGTCCACCGTGTCCACGTTCGAATCCATGGGGACGCATCGCAATCACTCCATTCCATCGTTGATCTGTCGCGATGCGTCAACGATATATCGGAATAGTTCGCATGACAAGGCTCCCAGGGAAGGCGGCTGTGTCCTGCCTCACTCAATCGAGTCGTTTTCTCAACGCACCGAGTGGTTCGGGCTTCTGCCTCAGCGACCTGGTCGCGTGGTTGAGCGTGCCGGGGGCCCTGGAAGCGATGAGGGCAGTGGGTTCACACCGGCGGTCCCGCCAGGGCCTTGATGGCCGGGCGGAGCAACGCGGCGATGTGATCCGCAGAGGCCTCACGAAGCGAGGCCAGGCCGAGGAGCTGGTGGCCGATGGTCACGCCCAGCAACGCGGTGACAAGCAACGCGGCACGCAGTTCGGGATCCTCGGCAGTGGGCAGGGCGGCACCGACGCTGTCGATCTGCCGGCCGAGAGCGGCACGGACGTGATCGGCTGCCGCCTGGTCGGTGAGCATCGACCGGATCATCGCCAGCGTGCCCTCGGGAAGACCGCCGAGCTTGAGGCCGAGGGAGGCCAGCAACTGATCGACGAGCTCGTCGGTGTCAGTTGCCGTCAGCGGGGCGGGCAACGCCTGCACGGCTTGGCCGAACAGCTCACGCTTCGAGCCGAAGTACTGCATGACCAGAGCTGGATCGACGTTCGCCGCGGTCGCCACGGCGCGAATGGTGGTGCGCTCGAATCCCTTCTCGGCGAACAACTCCCGGGCGCTGTCGAGGATGCGCACCTCGGTCGCTCGGCGGCGGTCGGCGCGGGACTGGCGAGGAGTGGACACCGATTCACTCTACAGCCGTTGACCGAACCTCCGGCCGACCCTACGGTGAATGGGTCAACAAGTGTTGAGTGAAGGGAATGACCCCTGTGCCGTCTCTGGACACACCTGCTGTTCGCACCCCTCACGAGGTGCTGACCTGCTACTACCAAGCCATGCTCGACAAGTCGCCAGACGATCTCGCCGATCTCTACGCCATCGACGCGGTGCACGAGTTCCCGTTCACCGCACCCGGCTTCCCTCCGTGTTTCGAGGGTCGTGAGGCCGTGCGCGCCGGATACCGGGCGGCGTGGGGCGCCAGCCCCGCCAAGGTGCAGGAGGTCAGGAGAATCGCGGCCCATGAGACCGCCGATCCGGAAGTGATCATCGCCGAGCATGTCGTGGTGGGAACGCTGCCGACCAAGGCCACCTGGTTCACCGTCCCCGGTCTCCTGATACTCCACGTCCGCAACGGACTGATCACGCGAGTCCGCGACTACATGGACAGCTCAGGAGTCGCCGGCGCCAGGACCTGACTGCCCGACCCGTACAGCGGCAGCCCGGCCTGAGACCGGCAGCAGTCACCCTGTTCGGTCCGACCACCGCACGCCGTGACGACGGAACGTCGCCGGCAGAACCTGCGAATAGGGCGGTCCGTGGGCTGTCAGTGGCCGCGGAACGCCTCTTCCAGCCACCAGGCCCCGTGGTCGCGGGTCACCTTGGCGTCGATGAGGAGAGGTGCCGAGCGCGGTCCGGCGACCCAGTCCCGTACGGCCTTGAGATCGGCCGGCGTTCGGACGGTCACCGCCTCGAAGCCGTAGCCGCGGGCGACGGCGGCGATGTCCGTCTCCGGGAAGGTGACCGTGTCGAGCGGGAAGCCGTCTGGGCCGAAGTGGTGCACCTCCGCTCCATAGGCCTCGTCGTTGTAGACGACGACCACCATCGGCAGGCCGAGCCGGCGCACGGTGTCGAGTTCCACTGCACTCATCAGCGCGCCTCCGTCCCCGAGGGCGGCCACGGGCAGGCGGTCCGGCTGCGCCAGGGCCGCCCCGATCGTCGTCGCGAGGCCGAGGCCGATCGACTGGAAGGCCTGGGTGAAGCAGAACCCGTCCTGGTCGGGGACCGAGAGGTAGGCGCTCGGGTAGCCCATGAAGTTGCCCGAGTCGACGCCGACGACCCGCTCGGCGGGGAGGATGTCGTCGAGCGCGATGCTGAGCGTGCGCGGATCGATCCGCTCCCGGGTGCCCTCGTCCTCGTACGGCACGTCCCGCCACCGTCCCCGCGCGGCGAGGGCTTCGGCGATGCCCGGCGTCCGATAGCCCACATCCCCCTCGCCGCCTGCCTCCAGCGCCCGTCGTGCGATGCGCTCCACGTCTCCGGTGAGGCCGAGAGTGATCTCCCTGTGCGCGCCGAGCGCCTCGGGGTCGTCGTCGACCTGTACGACGGTCGCGTCGGCCCCGATCAGACTGCCGTGCCGCGTGGTCCACATGTTCAGCGCGCAGCCCCAGCCCACGATCAGGTCGGCGCCCTGGATCAGTTCGGTCGCCAGGGGGGAGGCGAAGCCGCCGGACACGTCGAGTGACCAGGGGCTGCCGTGGAACAGGCCCCGGGCGACGGCCGAGGTCGCGAGCAGTGCGCCGTGCCGGTCGGCGAGTGCGGCCAGGGCGTCACGGGCGGCAGGGGTGCGGGCGCCGCGGCCGGCCACGAAGACCGGACGCCGGGAGCGTTCCAGCGCTCGTACCAGATCCGCCACCGCGCTCTGCGACGGCTCGGCCCGCTCCGGTGCGGACAGCGGTTCGGCGTCCGGTGCCACGCCGGCCGGCACGTCGAGGGCCTGCACCTCCAGCGGGAGGTTGAGCAGGACCGTGCGCCGTTCGTGCCGGGCCCTGCGCAGGGCGGCCCTGGCCTGCTCGACCGCGTCGTGCGCTGTCGTCACGCGTGCGGTGACGGCCCCGACGGAGTGCGCCAACACCGCTTGTTCGATACGGAAGTTGGACCGCTGCGCGGTCGCCTCGGCGGCCAGCACGAGCAGTGGCGTGCGGCTCTTGGCCGCCTCGGTGATGCCGGTCAGGGCGTTGGTCAGGCCGGGCCCCTGGTGGACGCTGAGCGCGGCGACCGAGCCGCTCGTGCGGGCGTACGCGTCGGCCATGGTCGCCGCGCCGCCCTCGTGCCGTGCGGCGACGAACCGGGCGCCGGCCGCCACCATCGCGTTGGTCAGATGGAAGTTGCCCGAGCCGACGACGCCGAAGACGTGGTCGATCCCCGAGGCGGTCAGCGCCCGTCCGACGGCTTCGGCGACCTTCATGACCGCTCCACCAGAGCGAGCACGCGCGCGGGTGCACCGGATCCGGAGACGATGGGCAGCGGCCCCGCGATGACGAGGGCGCCGGTCGGGGGCAGTGCCGCGAGGTTCTGCAGCTGGGTCAGCCCGTACTTGTCGGCGCCCAGAAGGTAGGAGTGGCAGGGGAACGGGGGCTCGAAGGAGTGCGCACGGCCCGCGTCCGTGCCGACCGTCTCCGTGCCGAATCCGCGCACCGGTGACTCCTCGGCCACCCAGCGCGCGCATTCCGGTGACAGACCGGGCGTGTGCGGGCCGTTCTCGTCGACGTTGAGGAACGCCTCCTGTGACGCGGAGCGGGCGTCCCAGCCGGTGCGCAGCAGCAGCCAGCCCCCGTCGGGCAGGGGCCCGTTGTCGGCCTCCCAGGTCTTGATGTGGTCCACCTGGACCAGGAAGTCGGGATCCTTCGCGGCCTGCGCGGAGAAGTCCAGCACGGCCGCCGGTGCGATCAGCCGGCCCGCCGGCACCGACGCCACGTCGGAGAGGTCCTTTCCGGTGACCCAGTGGACGGGTGCGTCGAAGTGGGTGCCTGTGTGCTCACCGCTGCGGAAGTTGTTCCAGTACCAGGCCGGGCCACGGTCGTCGTAGCGGCTGATCTCCTCCAGTTCGAAGACCTGGGTCTGGCCGAACTGGGGCGGCAGCTGGATCACGGGGGTGGACGACGACAGCGGCGACGTGAGGTCGACGACCTCGATCGAACCACTGCGCAGCGCGGACAGCAGAGCGGCGAGCACGGACGGCTGGGACATGACGGCCTCCTGGCGGAGTCGGACTGTCAACGCCTGCGTGTACAGGGTGTCAGCCGACGGCCGGTTCTCCGAGCCCTGTGGCTCGGTCGGACGCACGGGCCGGGTGCGCCTCCCGTGCGGGAGGCGCCCGGCGTGGGAGGCGCCCGGCGTGGAAGGCGCCCGGCGCAGGAGGCGCACCGCGCAGGAGGCGCACCGCGCGGCGGTCCTCCTCTGCTCGGGGCGAGTGAGCCGTCCGGGCGAACGGCACGCCGAAATCGGTCCAGCTTCCCGGAATTGGCCTTTTCCGAAGGGCCGCGGCAGCGCCTAGCGTCAGAGCATGCGCATCCGAATCGTCGACGCCTTCACCGACCGTCCCTTCGGCGGCAACCCCGCCGGTGTCCTGCTCCTCGACGCCTTCCCGGACGACGAGCGGCTGCAGAAGATCGCCCTGGAGGTCAACCACGCCGAGACGGCTTTCGCGCACCGGCTGCCGGAGGGCGGGGAGGCCGACTGGGCGCTGCGCTGGTTCACTCCGGCCAGCGAGGTCAATATGTGCGGCCACGCGACGCTCGCCACCGCCCACGTCCTGCACACCACCGGCGCCCACGAGGGCACGGCGCGCTTCGCCACCCGCAGCGGTGTTCTCGTCGCGACGCCCCGGGAGGACGGCTCCATCACCATGGACTTCCCGACGGCACCGCTGACGCCGGTCGCGGTCCCTGCGGGGGTCGCCGAGGCGCTGGGCACCGAGCCGCGTGCCGCCTTCGACACCGGCCCGAACATCGGCGACCTGGTCCTGGAAGTCACCGACGAGAAAACGGTCCGCGCCCTCGCCCCCGACCTCAGGGCACTCGCCCCCCACTCCAAGCGCGGCATCATCGCCACCGCGCGCGCCGAGGACCCGTCCCGGGGCTACGACTTCGTCTCCCGCTGCTTCTTCCCGAACGTCGGTATCGACGAGGACCCGGTCACCGGCAGCGCCCACACCGCCCTCGCCCCGCTCTGGTCCGAGCGGCTGGGCCGCCCCGACCTCACCGGACTGCAGGCCTCGTCCCGCTCCGGCTACGTCCGCACCGAGCTGCGCGGCGACCGCACGCTGCTGAGCGGACGCGCGGTCACCGTCATCGAGGGCGAGCTGCTGGTGTAGCCGCGCCTCACGCCGTCGGCAGCCAGCCCACCTTGCCGGCCAGCAGCGCGTATCCCACGAACGCCCCGATGTCGAGCAGGGAATGCGCGACCACCAGGGGACCCACCCGGCCCCACCTGCGGTACAGGTACACGAACACCACGCCCATCACCATGTTGCCGACGAAGCCGCCGATGCCCTGGTAGAGGTGATACGAGCCACGCAGTACGGAACTGGCTACCAGGGCGGTGCCGGGCGTCCAGCCCAACTGCCCCAGCCGGCGCAGCAGATATCCGACGACGATGACCTCTTCGAGGATCGCGTTCTGCATCGCCGAAAGGATCAGCACCGGGTACTTCCACCACACGTCGGGCAGTGCCTCCGGTACCACCGTGAGGTTGAAGCCCAGCCCGCGTGCAGCCAGGTAGAAGGCGATTCCGGTGCTGCCGATCACTGCCGCGATCGCCGCCCCGCGACCAAGATCCGGCCACGGCCTGGTGCGGTCGAACCCGATGGTGCGCAGGCCTTCGCCCTCGCGCAGCAGGAAGTGCGCGACGAGCGCGACCGGCACCAGAGCCGTGGCGATGCCGAACAGCTGCCAGGCGAGATCGAGCCAGGGGCGGCCCGGCGCGGCCGAGGCGTTGAGGGTGGCCGCCTGGTCCTTGAGACCGCCGGGCTTCGTGACCGATCCGACAAAGCTGATCAGGGCGGACAACCCACTCGCGCCGAGTGAGAGCGCCAGAACGAGCAGTGTCTCGTCACGGAGAATCCGCCGCGAAGGACGTTCCGGCGGAAAAGAGTCCGCCACCGGGCCCGCCTCTGCCTGCACACCTGCCTCCAGTTGAGTGATCCAGCCTCATCCCCACCACCACCGCCCCGCTACCACCTCGAATGAAGTGACGAAAATCGTGCGCTCGGCCGTCAGGGGGACGGACGCCGTACGGGGCGTACCTCCCTTTCTGCATGCCATACGGCCGCATCGCGGCACGAGGTTCAACAGGGAGGGGCGCCACCGTCATGGGACGTCACAGCTTGCCCGATCAGTATGGGGCGGGCGGCAGCGACCCCCGTCCACGCGCGCGCCGCCGCACCGGGCCGTTGCGACGGTGCTCGTCCCTCACCGTCGCCGGCGGCAAAGCGGGCGCGGTCAAGGCGGGCTGCTCTCGTTCGGTACGCCGGCCGGGACGAGGCCGAAGGGCTCGCCAAGGTGACCGGTGGCTCGGGCCGGCCGGTCAGGAGCCCCTCCCAGATCCAGTCGGTGATCCCGAAGGTGATCGCGGCGATCGCGGCGGTCGCGGCGGTCGCGGCGAAGGGCGACGACTGGTCCTGCTGCTCCGGCTGGTCCGGCTGGTTGTGCCGCGTGCCGCTCAGCCCAGGGGTACGGGTTCCGGCAGGCCCACCGGCCAGGTGTGCACCGGCTCCCCGATGCGCATCAGCTCGGCGTACCGCCGGGTCGTGGCCGCCAGTGCGGCATCCCGCGAGTGGCCCGCCTCCAGAGCCCGGTGGAAGGTCGCCGCCTGCCAGGACGCGCCGTTGACCCGGCGCCGGCAGCGCTCGTCGATGACACCGAGGTACAGATCCCGGTCGGCGGGTTCGACCCCCCACGCGTCCAGGCCCGCCTCGGCGAGCGGCAGGAGTTCGTCGCGCACGAGGCTCACCGCGTCGACCTGTGTGATGCCGCCGTACCGTCCGCGCCGCGGCCACTGAAGGCGGGCGTCGATGCCGTGTTTGCACGCGGCGTCGAAGTTCGCGGCGGCCGCCTCGAAGGGCAGCCGGGTCCATACGGGCCGCGGCTCCTCGGCGAGGGCGCGGACGAGGCCGTAGTAGAACGCCGCGTTGGCGACGACGTCGGTGACGGTGGGCCCGGCGGGCAGTACGCGGTTCTCGACCCGCAGGTGCGGGACGCCGTCGGCGATGCCGTAGACGGGGCGGTTCCAGCGGTACACCGTGCCGTTGTGCAAGACGAGTTCGGCGAGCTTCGGGATGCCGCCCGCGTCGAGGACCTCAAGGGGGTCCTCCTCGTCGCAGATCGGCAGCAGCGCCGGGTAGTAGCGCAGGTTCTCCTCGAAGAGGTCGTACGCCGAGGAGATCCATCGCTCCCCGAACCAGGTACGCGGGCGCACCCCTTGGGCCTGGAGCTCCGGCGGGCGGGTGTCGGTGGACTGCTGGAAGAGCGGGGGCCTGGACTCGCGCCACAGCTCACGGCCGAACAGGAAGGGCGAGTTGGCGCCGACCGCGATCTGGGCGGCGGCGACGGCCTGAGCGGCGTTCCACACGTCGGCGAAACGGCCCGGGGTGACCTGAAGGTGCAGTTGCACGGAGGTGCAGGCGGCTTCGGGCGCGATGGACTTCGAGGTGCAGGTGAGGTGCTCCACGCCGTCGATGTCGAGGGCGAAGTCCTCGCCGCGGGCGGCCGTGATCTGTTCGTTGAGCAGCGCGTAGCGGTCGACGTCGGAGAGGTTGGAGGAGACCAGGTCGTCCCGGTCGAGAGTCGGCAGAATGCCGATCATCACGATTCCCGCATCCACCTCGCCCGCTTTTCTGTGGGCATATGCCAGCGACGTCCGAAGTTCCTCCGCGAGACGGTCGAATACGCGCCCGCCCAAAGGGTGTGGGGCTATGTTGACTTCCAGATTGAACATGGCGAGTTCTGTTTGGAAATCGCGGCTCGCGATCCGTTCGAGGACCTGCGCATTGAGCATTTTCGGCATGCCGTCGCGGCCGGCCAGATTCAGTTCGATCTCCAACCCCATGAGGTTCTTCGGGCGATCGAACCGCTTCTGTTCCAGGAGCCGCTCCAGTCCCGACAGGCACCGCCGGAGCTTGTCGCGATAGTGCTGCCGATCGGACAGGTCGAACCGCCCTGCCACGACCTTCTCCCCCATCGACGTGTCCCTCCTACGATCAGCGGCCCCAGCGGGCCTGCCCGGCGCATCGTCGGCCGGTCTCGGGTCACGTGGGATGATGCCCAGCCTCGGCGATCAATAACGTCCCCACGCGGGCCCACCGCCCGCTACGCTGACGAAAGTGACCGGAGGCACATTCGCCAGGCATGGACACGCCGCAGTTTCCGGCCGACGACGCACTCGTGAAAAACGCCGACGAGAATTGGCCGACCGCTTCCGGGGTATTTCCCGAGGTCACCGGCGTAAGCTCGGACCGGAATCGGGACGATTCCCACGTTTCGCTGACTGCATACACCCTTGCCGAGTGCACCGGAAACGGTTAGACGAAACACGGTCTGAACACATGTCGTATAAACTCCGCACACAAGACAGAGGGTTGGCGCCCGCGGTCATGGAACCTGCCGTCGAGGTGACGTGAGGCACGCCTCACTCACACTCCTCGTTCCCCCGCCCGGCCCCTTCCCCTCTGGCCCCGTGAGCAGACAGCGCCGTCCGCCCCCGCCCTCGCGCCACTGTGCCTGTCGAATGAGAGGCGACCCACCATGCCGCTGCATGTCCCCCCGGCTCCCGCGCCCGCCCTTCGCACCGTCCTCACCGCTCTCGGTTCACCGACTGCGGTACGCGAGGCCCGAACTCCCTCCCTTCTGCACTCCCAGGGGCCCTGCACACCCGAACTCCCGTTGCCCGTACACGTACTGGACCGGCTCACCCCCGCGGGCGAAACCGCCACCCGGCTGGCCGGGTGGCGCTTCCTGATCCGCTGCGGCGAGCGCGCGGTGGCCGCGGCCGACACCATGCTGACCCCCGACGGCTGGGCGTTCTCGCACTTCTTCGAGGGGCCCTACATCGCCTCCACCGAGCGCGCCCTGCGCCAGGCCGAGGCGATGAAACAGCCCTACCAGCCCCGCCTGCTCTCGGTACCCAGTCTGTACATGCTGACACTGTGGCTGCACGGCGACTGCACGGCGGACGGTGCCGCCGGCCACCCCGCCGCCACAGACCTGCTCGTCCCGCTGGCGCCGGCACCTCCCGGCATCGCGGCTCACCGCCCGCACCGCGTCGCCGAACTGCTCCCGGTCCTCACCCATCGGGCGACTCCCGCCCCGCTGCTCATCTCGCCCGCCTGAACGCCACCTTCGCAAGGTCCTTCGTACCCCGCCCCGGAATTCCGAGGCGGGGTACGACGCTTTTCCTCCGCTTCTCCTTCTCGCCTCTCCCTCCGCTTCTCCTCCGCAATTCGCTCGTACGAGCTATTAACTGCTCGTACGAGCCCGAAAGCGCCGCTGACCTGTAAGGACTAGCCCTATCCGGCCACGGGGAACCACCCGAATTGACAGTGCAGTTGGACTGAACCGTCCGCGTGGGTGATGCGTCCTCAACCTGTGAGAAGCGGTGCCGCGAAATCCCTGCGGATCGACGCCCGTGGGGCAACACTGGGACTGGACCGACTTATCACTACGGGGGGCGGCCATGAACGGAGCTTCAAGCCGCGGGACAGAAACGACAGCCATCCCACTCATCACGACAGAGCGAAAGATCCCATCAATGTGCCAGCACCAGCCACCGTGTCCGACAGCCCACTCCGCCGACCGGGAATCCGCCCGACTTGTGGCGCATCACCCGGAGCAGGGGTGGAGCCTGCTGTGCAACGGCGTTCTGCTCTTCGAGGACACCGGTGAGCTCCTGCCCGACGGCCAGATCATCGCCCCGCACCGTCAGGTGATGACGGCCGCCTGAGCGGCACCGGGCGGGGGTGAGTCACCGCCCGGAGACTTGAGGGGCCGGTCGCGAGGACACGCTGCGGACCGGCCCCGACGCATGTCCGGAGGGGATCACTCCGTGTAGTTCCGTGTGTCTGCTGCGGTCATCGTCCCGGCGTTTCGAGGCACATGTCGATGGAGGTGGGGGAACTGGCAGCAGGCGAGGCCGTCACCGAGGGAGCGTCCGAGGCCCGCGGCAAGGTCACCATCAGGGAGATCGCCCGGCGGGCCGGGGTCTCGGTGCCGACCGTGTCCCGGGTGGTCAACGGCCGGTCCGACGTTGCGCCGCAGACCCGCGCCCGGGTCGAGGACCTCCTGCTCCGGTACGGCCACCGCAAGCGCGCCGCCGCCTCCGGCTCCCGTGCGGCCCTGCTCGACCTGGTCTTCAACGACCTCGACAGCCCCTGGGCGGTGGAGATCATCCGGGGTGTCGAGGAGGTCACGCACGCGACCGGGACCGGCGTCGTGGTGTCGGCGATCCGCGTCCGCTCGGGGGGCGCCCGCGCGTGGATGCGCAATCTCCGGGCCCGCGCCTCCGACGGCGTCATCCTCGTCACCTCGGCGCTGGAGCCGGTACTGCGCGAGGAGCTGCGCGCCCTGGGCGTCCCGCTGGTGGTCGTCGACCCGGCGGGCTCCCCCGCCCTCGACGTCCCCACGATCGGCGCCGCCAACTGGTCGGGCGGCATGGCGGCCACCGGGCATCTGCTGTCGCTGGGGCACCGCAGGATCGGCCTGATCACGGGCCCGCCCGGGCTGCTGTGCTCACGGGCCCGGTTCGACGGCTACCGTGCCGCGCTGGAGGGCGCGGGCCTCACGCCGGACGAGTCCCTCGTCGTCCCGGGCGACTTCCACCCCGAGTCCGGCTTCACCGGCTGCAACAGGCTCCTGGACCTGCCTCGGCCGCCGACCGCCGTGTTCGCGGCCGGCGACCAGATGGCACTCGGTGCGATCGAGGCACTGCGCCGCCGGGGCCTCAGGGTGCCGCAGGACATGAGCCTGGTCGGATTCGACGACCTTCCGGAAGTCCGCTGGTCGGCCCCACCGCTGACCACGATCCGCCAACCGCTCGCCGACATGGGCAAGTGGGCCGCTCGCACGGTGCTGCTCCTGGCGCGCGGCGAACAGCCGGACTCCCCGCGCGTGGAACTGGGCACCGAGCTGGTGGTGCGGTCCAGCACCGCACCCCCGGCACGCCGTCGAACTACCGGAGAGCCTCCCTGATCGCGAAGTACGCCGCCTTCGGCCGGAGTTGCTCGTCCCAGGGGAGCGCGGCCCCCTCCCCGGGGAAGACCGCCGGGATCCACGAGTACTTGTCGGTGTAGTCCCACACCGTGATGCCCACGCACCGCCGCACCGCGAGGCACGCCTTGGTCAGGTCCCGGTACCACGCGGCCTGCGTCGCCAGCTTGGCGTCGTCCGCGGGCAGGGCCATCCGTACGTCGACCTCGGTGAGCGCGGTGTCGAGGCCGAGCCGGGAGAAACGTCGGAGGTTGTCCTCCAGAGTGGTCGGATAGCCGTACTGGAGAGCCAGATGGGCCTGGAGGCCGATGCCGTCGAGCGGGACGTGCCGCGCCTTGAGGTCCTTGGCCAGCTGGTAGTAGGCGTCGCTCTTGGGGCCGACCGCCTCGATGTTGTAGTCGTTGAGGTACAGCCTGGCATGCGGGTCTGTCTGGTGGGCCCAGCGCAGGGCGTCGGCGATGTAGCCGGGGCCGAGCGTCTTGTACCAGATGGTCTCGCGGTAGGTGCCGTCCTCGTTGAACGCCTCGTTGACGACGTCCCAGGAGTAGACCTTGCCGCGGTAGTGCCGGACCTCGGTCTGGATGTGCTTCTTCAGTACGGCCCTCAGCTCGTTTGCCGTCCACTCCCGGCCGGTCAGCCAGCTGGGCAACTGGCTGTGCCAGACCAGAGTGTGGGCGCGGACCTTCTGATGGTTCTGCCGGGCGAGGCCGACGATCTCGTCGCCGTTGGTCCAGTCGAAGACGCCCTGTTGGGGCTCGGTGGCGTACCACTTCATGCCGTTGCCGGGCGTGATCATGTCGAACTCGCTGCCGAGCAGGCCCGTGTAGGCGGTGTCGGTGAGTTCGGGGTTGTCGGTGGCGCTGCCGAAGTAGCGGCCGTGGCGCTGGGCCAGCTCCGCGAGTGTCGGCTTCTTGGAACTCGCCTGGGCCGTGGGGCCGGTGGCGAGGCCGGCGACGACCAGGGCGGCCGCGAGTGCTCCGGCGAGTCTGAGCCGGGTGGTCTTGCGCATGGTGCGACTCCTCACGTGCTGTGGTGTGGGGCCGTACGTCCGCGGGCGCGCGCTCATCCCTTCGTGGCGCCGGCGGTGAGGCCGCCGACGAGCTGGCGCTCGGCGACCGAGTAGAAGGCGAGGGCGGGAACCATCGCGAGGACGAGGTAAGCGAAGACACGGGCGTACTCCGTCGAGTACTGGCCCTGGAACTGCGCGACGCCGAGGGGCAGGGTCCACCACCTGGAGTCGGTGAACACCAGCAGCGGCAGCATGAAGTTGTTCCAGCTGGCGACGACGGCCAGCACCGAGACGGTGCCGAGCGCGGGCCGCGCCATGGGCAGCAGCACCCGCCAGAAGAACCCGAAGGGGCTGCAGCCGTCGAGGGTGGCCGCCTCCTCCAGCTCGCCCGGGATCTGCCGGAAGAAGGCCCGCAGGATGATGATCGTCATCGGAAGTCCGTAGGCGGCCTGCGGGAGGATCACGCCCAGCGGGTTGTCCAGCAGGTCCAGCTGGCGCAGCAGCAGGAACAGCGGCAGTGCGGCCACCGCGAAGGGGAACATCAGCCCCATCGTGAAGAAGGTGAACAGCAACTCCCGCCCCCGGAAGGCGAACCGGGCGAAGGAGAAGGCGGCGAGCGCGGAGACGGCGACCACGAGCACGGCCGTCGCCACGGCGATCAGCGTGCTGTTGCCGAGCAGCCGCCAGAAGTCGCCCGAGACGATGATGTCGGTGTAGTTGCCGCTCAGCCAGTGCTCGGGCACCCCGAACGGGTTGCGGGAGAGCTCGTCGGTGGACTTGAAGCCGGACACGACGGCGTACACCACGGGTACGAGCATCACCACGCCCACGGCCACGAGGATCACGTGCAGCGGCAGAGTGCGTACGGCCTTGCGGTTCACGTGCCGGCCCCCCTCATCGTCGTGGTGGCCCCTTCGAGGTCGCGGCGGAGCACGAACCGCTGGTAGGCGAGGGCGAAGACGAGGCAGATGCCGAACATGACCACGCTGATCGCGCTGGCGTAGCCGACCTGGTAGCGCTTGAAGCCGTACTGGAACATGGTCACGGCCATCGTCTCGGAGTGGTGGTCGGGGCCACCCTGGGTGACCACCCACACCAGGTCGAAGAGCTGGATGGACCCGATGACCGACAGGAAGACGCTGACGCGCAGGGTGGGCGCGAGCAGCGGCAGGGTGACGTTGCGGAACCGCTGCCAGGCGTTCGCGCCGTCAATCAGCGCGGCTTCCGTCAACTCGGCCGGGATGGCCTGGAGTCCGGCCAGGTAGAGCATCATGTGGAAGCCGAAGTACTTCCACATCATGACGAGGAAGAGCGTCGCCATGACGTAGGAGGGGTCGGCGAACCACTCCCCGCCCAGACCGTCCAGGCCGATGCTGCCGAGCACGTGGTCGGCGAGCCCGTCGTCCGGGGCGAAGACCATGCTGAACAGGACGCCGGTGATGGCCTCGGACAGGACGTACGGCGCGAAGAACAGCAGCCGGTACACGGCCCGGCCGCGCAGCCGCTGGTTGAGCGCCACCGCCATGGCGAGTGCGAAGGGCAGCTGCAGCACGAGCGACAGGACGACCAGGACCAGGCAGCGCCACAGGTCGCCCAGAAAGACGTCGTCCTGGAACAGCCGGGTGAAGTTGTCGCCGCCGATGTAGTCGGAGGGCATGCCGAAGCCGCCCCAGCGGAAGAAGGCGACGTACAGGGCGAACAGCATCGGGAGCAGGACCAGCCCGATGAACAGGACCAGAGCCGGCACCTGGAAGCCGACCGCGGTCAGCCAGTTCACCAGGCGCCGCCGGGCCCGCCCCCGCGCGAAGTCCGCGGCCGGGGGCGGGAGTCCGACGTCCGGGCCGCGCCGCTTGTCCGGAAGGAACGTGGAGGTCATCGGCGGCTACTGCTCTTCCTTCGCGGTCTTGGTGATCGACTGGGTGACCTGCTCGGGCGACTTGGAGCCGGCGATCAGCGCGGCGACGCTGTCGTTGATCTCCTGGCCGAGGGCAGGGGCGTAGGCCTGGTCGAGGTAGAGCTGGAAGCCGGTGGCGGCCTTCAACTGTGCCTGTACGGCCTTGGTGTTGGGGTCGGTGAGCGCCTTCTCCGCGCCCGGGACGATGGGCAGCGTCTTGGTCTTCTTGACGAGTTCCACGTCGGTGGACTCGGAGGCGAAGAACTTCAGGAAGTCGACGGCGGCCTGCGGTGCGCCCTTGCGCAGGGCGTGCCCGCCGCCGCCACCGAACACCTCGGTGATCGCGCCCTTTCCGCCCTCGACCGCCGGGAAGGGGAAGAAGCCGAGGTTCGCGCCGAGCCCCTTGCCCGCGTCGGCCTCCACCACCGGTGCCCACTGGCCCATGAGCTCCATGGCCGCCTTGCCGTTGCCGACGGCCGCGGCCTGTCCGGTCGGGGTGGAGTAGGCGGCTCCGAGGAACCCCTTCTGGAACGGCTGGAGTTGGACCAGCTCCTTCAGGTGCTGTCCGGCCTGGACGAGTCCGGGTCCGGTGAAGTCCTTGTCGTCATTGGCCTTCTGCAGAGCGTCGATGCCGGCCGTGCGCATCGCGAGGTAGGCCCAGAAGTACATGCCGGGCCACTTCTCCTTGCCGGCGAGGGCGAGGGGGGTGATTCCCTTGGCCTTGAGCTTCTTCACGGCGTCGAGGAAGCCGCTCCAGGTGGTCGGGGCCGCGGCGATGCCGGCCTGCTTGAAGAGCGCCTTGTTGTACCAGAAGCCGATCATTCCGATGTCGAAGGGGATCGCGTACGTCTTGTTGTCGAGGATGTAGGCCTGCTTCGAGACGGGCAACAGGGTGTCGGCCCACGGCTTGGTCCTGTCGGTGATGTCCTCGACGAGCCCTGCGTCCACCTGCTGTTGGAGGACGCCGCCACCCCAGGTGTGGAAGATGTCGGGGAGCTTGCCGGAGGCGGTCAGCGCCGTCATCTTCGCCTTGTAGGCGTCGTTCTCCAGCTGGACGATCTTTATCTTCACCTTGGGGTTCTGGGCCTCGAACTTCTTGGCCAGACCCGCCCAGACGGTCTTCGTCGGCTCGGTTGTGGAGATGTTCCACCACTCGACGGTGGTCGTCCCGTCCGACGACCCTCCGTCCGAGTCGCCGCCGCACGCGCTCAGTGCCGTCATGCCCAGACCGGCTGCGGCCGAGGCCGCCAGGAAGCCGCGGCGGGACAGTGCCCGGTCGACCATCATGCGCTCCTTGGGTAAGGACGGCGTGTTCACGACCGCCCGCTGGGACCGAATGTTTCGGAGTTGATCCAGAAAGATGCGTTGTTGCCGCACCCTAGAGACAGCTTCCAAACGGTGGCAACCCCTTGTACGCGGTGAACCGCTCGAACTTGTGCAGTCGGACCCCACCATCCCGGCAAGCCGCACCGTCCGGGGGCTCGAAACATTCGGCCTCATCAGCGAACATTACGGAGACGAACCGACGGAAGCCGTGCACCAGCGCACGAGCCGGGCCGTGCCCGGCGGGGATCTGTACGTCCACTTGGCCCGGATGAGCCTCGTGCGGCATACACTGAGTTACGCATCCGTGTGATCCAGATCACGAAGGAAGCGCACATGAGCACACCAACGACAAATCCGGGCCCCATAGCCGATCCCGGGCCTCTGGGTCTCGGCGCGTTCGCCATGACGACGTTCGTCCTCAGCGTCTTCAACGCCGACCTCATCACCGACAAGAGGCTGGTCGCCGTCGTCCTCCCCCTCGCACTCTTCTACGGCGGGCTGGCACAACTCCTGGCCGGCATGTGGGAGTTCCGCAAGGGCAACACCTTCGGCGCCACAGCCTTCTCCTCCTTCGGCGCCTTCTGGCTGGCGTACGCCGCCTACGCGAAGTACGTCGCGGGCGGCCTGCCGACGTCCACCGCGCACCAGGCGAGCGGCCTGTTCCTGCTGGCATGGGCCATCTTCACGGTGTACATGACCATCGCCGCGACGCGCACCACAGGAGCGGTGCTGGCCGTGTTCGTCACCCTGTCGGCGACGTTCATCGTCCTGTGCATCGGCGACTTCGCCCAGTCCCCGGACACCACCAAGGCCGGCGGCTGGCTCGGCCTGGTCACCGCCGCGTGCGCCTGGTACGCGTCGTTCGCCGGCGTCACCAACTCCACCTACCAGCGCGCGGTCGTGCCGGTCTTCCCGAACCTGGGTGAGCGCCTGCACCTCCACCGCTCCCACCACGGCGGCCCGTTCGCCGGAGCCCACACATGAGTGACTCCGGCAGCGAGACGCTCTCCAACCTGCTGCGGGAGGAGCGGCGATTCCCGCCGCCTCCCGCGCTGGCCGCCGCAGCGAACGCCACCAGGGCCGACTACGAGCGAGCCGACGCCGACAGCCAGGGCTTCTGGGCTGCGGCGGCGGCCCGACTGGACTGGGCCCGGCCGTGGGAGCAGGTGCTCGACTGGAGCGGCGCCCCGTTCGCCCGCTGGTTCACCGGCGGGCGGCTCAACGCCGCGTACAACTGCCTGGACCGGCATGTCGCGGCCGGTCTCGGCGACCGGGTCGCCTTCCACTGGGAGGGCGAGCCGGGCGACACCCGCACCCTCACCTACGCCGAGCTGACCCAGGAGGTCTGCCGGGCGGCCAACGCGCTGCAGTCCCTGGGGGTCCACGCCGGCGACCGGGTGGCCATCTACATGCCGATGATCCCGGAGACGGTGGTGGCGATGCTGGCCTGCGCCCGCATCGGCGCCCCGCACACCGTGGTCTTCGGCGGCTTCTCCGCGGAGGCGCTGCGCGGCCGGATCCTGGACTGCGACGCCCGTGTGGTGATCACGGCGGACGGAGGCTATCGCCGAGGCACCCCCTCCGCGCTGAAACCGGCGGTGGACGAGGCCGTGCGCGAGTGTCCCGACGTCCGCAGTGTCCTGGTGGTCCGGCGCACCGGGCAGGAGGTCGAGTGGACCGACGGCCGGGACGTGTGGTGGCACGACCTGGTCGCGGAGCAGCCCGCCGAGCACGAGGCGGAGGCGTTCGACAGCGAGCATCCCCTGTACATCATGTACACCTCCGGTACGACCGCTCGTCCGAAAGGCATCCTGCACACCACGGGCGGCTATCTCACCCAGGTGGCGTGGACGCACTGGGCGGTGTTCGACGTCAAGCCGGAGCGGGACGTGTTCTGGACGGCGGCGGACATCGGCTGGGTGACCGGCCACTCGTACATCGTCTACGGGCCACTCGCCAACGGTGTCACCTCGGTCCTGTACGAGGGGACGCCGGACACCCCGCACAAGGGCCGCTGGTGGGAGCTCGTCGAGAAGTACCGGGTGACGATCCTCTACTGCGCCCCGACCGCGATCCGCACCTTCATGAAGTGGGGCGGCGACATTCCGGCCGGCTTCGACCTCACCTCGCTGCGGCTGCTGGGCTCCGTCGGCGAACCCATCAACCCCGAGGCGTGGATCTGGTACCGCACGAACATCGGCGGGAACGACTGCCCCGTGGTCGACACCTGGTGGCAGACGGAGACCGGCGCCCAGATGATCAGCCCGCTGCCCGGGGTGAGCACCTGCAAGCCCGGCTCGGCGCTGCGCCCGCTGCCCGGTGTCCATGCGGATGTCGTCGACGACACGGGCAAGCCGGTGCCCAACGGCTCCGGCGGCTACCTGGTGCTCACGGATCCGTGGCCCGCGATGCTGCGCACCATCTGGGGCGACGAGCAGCGGTACATCGACACGTACTGGTCCCGTTTCGAGGGCATGTACTTCGCCGGGGACGGGGCGAAGAAGGACGACGACGGCGACATCTGGCTGCTGGGCCGGGTCGACGACGTCATGAACGTCTCCGGCCACCGCATCTCGACCACGGAGGTCGAGTCCGCCCTCGTCTCGCACCCGATGGTCGCCGAGGCCGCCGTCGTCGGCGCGACCGACCCGACGACCGGGCAGGGCGTCGTCGCCTTCGTGATCCTGCGCGGCGACGGCGGACAGGCGGGCAGTGCGGAGGAGACCGCGACCGAACTGCGCGCGCACGTCGCCAAGGAGATCGGCCCGATCGCCCGGCCCCGGCAGATCCTGGTCGTCGCGGAACTCCCCAAGACCCGCTCGGGGAAGATCATGCGGCGGCTGCTGCGGGACATCGCCGAGAACCGTCAGCTCGGTGACGTCACCACGCTCACGGACTCGTCGGTCATGGACGAGATCCGTGAACGACTGCCCTCGGCCGGGGGCCCAGGAGACGAGGAGGCCTAAGGCCGGCCCAGGGACCTGTCGTTCGGATCAGGCCTGCGTCCGCACGGCGTGGCCGGCCGGCCGCGGAGACGTCGACAGGTCAGACTCCGACGGCGCGCTGACGGGACGTTGATCCTTCGAAGCGGTACCCCATACCGGGCTCGGTGATGAGGTGGCGCGGGTGCGAGGGGTCCGCCTCCCACTTGCGGCGCAGCTGGGCCATGTAAACCCGCAGGTGGATGGTCTTGTCGCGCTGGGAGACTCGCCAGACCTCCTGGAGCAGGTGCTTCACCCAGCCCGTTGGCCGGACGCGCACGCCGTACGTCTCGTACGTCTCCTCGGCCAGGACGACGATGGAGCGGCCCTCCGGGGTCTCCGGCCGGCGACGACAGCCGGGCGGCATCAGCCGCCTGTGCCTGCGTCGTACCGCTCACCGGGACGAACTCGGCGGCCTGCCCGTTGCCGAGGGTGATGGTGCCGGTCCTGTCGAGCGGCAGCATCGACACGTCGCCGGCAGCCTCGACCGCCCTTCCGGTCATGGCCAGTACATTGCGCTGCACCATCCGGTCCATACCCGCGATACCGATCGCGGAGAGCAGCGCGCCGATCGTGGTCGGGATCAGGCAAACGGGGACCGGTCGTTTACCGGGGCGCGGGGTCATGACGCAGGGTGTCCGCTCCCGGCTGCGAGACCACCAATCCCCCATCTATCTCAATATGCGCCTATGGCGATACAGAAGGCCCGCCTGATGCCCGGCCGGCGCCCCGCCTGCGGGTCTTAACGGAAGCACTCTCCGCTTACGCTGGTGCCGCCGTCCGCGTGATGGCCGGAACCCACACGCTGAGCCGCACATCAGGAGCACGCCGATGGCCACGACCGAACAGCCGCCTCCCAGTCGGCTGCGCGCCTGGATGCTGGAGGGCCTGTCCGAGATGGGCAAGGGCCACCTCCAGCAGGCGGCCGCCCCCGAGGCCGAGCCCACGCCCAAGCCCAAGCTCGAATCCCAGGGCCAGCCCTGGTACCGGGTCATGTGCCTCACCGGCGTGGACTACTTCTCGACCCTCGGCTACCAGCCGGGCATCGCCGCCCTCGCGGCCGGCCTGCTCTCACCGATCGCGACCATCGTGCTGGTGATCGTCACCCTGGCCGGTGCCCTCCCCGTGTACCGGCGGGTCGCCGAGGAGAGTCCCCGTGGCGAAGGCTCGATCGCGATGCTGGAGCGGCTGCTGTCGTTCTGGCAGGGCAAGCTGTTCGTCCTGACCTTGCTCGGCTTCGCCGCCACCGACTTCCTGATCACCATCACCCTCTCGGCCGCGGACGCCTCGACCCACCTCGTCGAGAACCCGCATCTGAACAGCGCCCTGCACGACAAGCAGATGCTGATCACCCTGATCCTGGTGGCCCTGCTCGGCGCGGTGTTCCTCAAGGGCTTCCTGGAGGCCGTCGGCGTCGCGTTCGCCCTGGTCGGCATCTACCTGTCGCTGAACGTCGTCGTCGTGTTCGTCGGCCTGTGGCACGTCGTCACCGCGAGGCACGTCATCACGGACTGGTCGAGCGCTCTGACGACCGAGCACGGAAACATCTTCGCGATGGTCGGGGTGGCCCTGCTCGTCTTCCCCAAACTCGCGCTCGGCCTCTCCGGCTTCGAGACCGGCGTCGCGGTCATGCCGCACGTCAAGGGCGACCCGGACGACACCGAGGAGCAGCCCACGGGCCGCATCCGGGACACGAAGAAGCTGCTCACCACAGCCGCCCTGATCATGAGCGTCTTCCTGATCGCGACGAGCTTCATCACCACGCTGCTGATCCCGGAGAAGGAGTTCAAAACGGGCGGCCAAGCCAACGGGCGTGCGCTTGCCTACCTGGCGCACAACTACCTGGGCGGCGCCTTCGGCACGGTCTACGACGTCTCGACGATCGCCATCCTGTGGTTCGCCGGCGCCTCCGCCATGGCCGGTCTGCTCAACCTCATGCCGCGCTATCTGCCGCGCTACGGCATGGCCCCGCACTGGGCGCGGGCGGTGCGCCCCATGGTCATCGTCTTCACGCTCATCGCCTTCCTGGTCACCTGGATCTTCGACGCGAGCGTCGACGCGCAGGGCGGCGCCTACGCCACCGGCGTGCTGGTGCTGATCAGCTCGGCCGCGGTCGCGGTGACCATCGCCGCCCGCAAGGCCGGGCAGCGGAACTGGACCATCGCTTTCGCGGTGATCTCCGCGGTGTTCCTGTACACGACGGTCGTGAACGTCATCGAACGCCCCGACGGCGTCAAGATCGGCGCCTGCTTCATCGCCGGCATCATCCTGGTCTCGCTGCTCTCCCGGCTGGCCCGTGCCTTCGAGCTCCGCGTCACCGACGTCGAGCTGGACGACATGGCGAAACGTTTCATCCGGGACATGTCCAGCCGCAAGATCCGCTTCATCGCCAACGAGCCCGACCAGCGCGACAAGGCCGAGTACCGCGACAAGATCGAGCAGATCCGCAACGACAACGACATCCCCGGCGAGGACTTCGTCTTCGTCGAGGTCACGGTCCTCGACCCGTCCGAGTTCGAGGCGGGGCTGCGGGTGCGCGGCGAGGTCCTGCACAACCGCTACCGGGTGCTGACCCTGGAGTCCTCCTCCATCCCGAACGCGCTGGCCGCCCTGCTCCTGTACGTCCGCGACACCACCGACTGCACGCCGCACATCTACTTCGAGTGGACCGAAGGCGGCCCCTTCGCCAACTTCCTGCGCTTCTTCCTCTTCGGCCAGGGCGAGGTCGCCCCGGTCACCCGCGAGGTCCTCCGCGAGGCAGAGCCGGACCGCACCCGTCGCCCACGCGTCCACACCGGCTGAGCCACCCTCCGGCACGACCGGCACACCCGGGCAGAGCGCTCTGCCGTAAGGCGTGCTCCCGCGTGGCGCGGCGCTCGGGGCAACCTGCATCTCGACCGGCGCGTCCTCGCGGCAACCCGCTGCCGCGGCACGAGTTGGGCGCAGGAGTGCGCCCCTCCCTGGAGCGGGGCACGCTGCGACACGGCACGGACGCCCTGCGCCGGATCGGTCACCGGATCGACGACGAGACCGCCCGGGCGGTGCTCAGGGCGTCGGGGCTTTCCTGGCGAGTCCACGCCGCTGCGGTCGTACGACCACCCGGCCGAAGCTCATACGCCCACCGATCACGACCCGCAGCACCACGGGCATGTCCTGGCCGCCGGACGAGCGTTCCTTGATCTTGGCGTAGTCGATCACCAGTGAGTCGGTGTCCACGACGACGCCCGGCCGCGTCATCAGCCGCAGTGTTCCGCCACGCATGTCGAGGTCTATGTGCAGGGTGTCGTGTGTGATCACCGCGCCGGTGAAGTCGAGCGTCACATCGCCCCACTCCGACTCGATCTCAAGCCGACGCGGTACCACCCACTCCTCGCCGCGCCGGGCCGAACCGCCTCTCTGATCGATGCGGACGACGTCCTTCACCTCGGCCGCGGCCTCGGCGTCGACCGCCGGCAGGTCCGTCGTCAGGACGGCGAGCTCCCCCATCGTGCGGGCGGACAGGGCGGCCTCCACGCGCTCGTCGAGCTCCTCGACGGTGAGCCGGCCGTCCCCGGCCGCGATCCGCAGCACGTCCACGACCCGGTCCCGGTCCGCGTGCGAAGCTCGCAGGCCGAGCGACGACTCGCCGCTCCGTGACACCTCACCCGACATGGACGCACTCCGAATCCCAGTCACGGACTAACGCTATATCGCGTTACACCCCACATTCAACCCCACGTCCACCAGGGCCGGTTCGCGGCCCTATCGTGACCGCATGCAGAGCTACACGATCGGCCAGGCAGCACGACTGCTCGGCGTGAGCCCGGACACCGCACGCCGCTGGGCGGACGCCGGCCGGGTGGCGACCCATCGCGACGAGAGCGGCCGCCGACTCATCGAGGGCCGGGATCTGGCCGCCTTCTCCGTCGAACTCGCCAGGGCGGGCGGCGCCGAGGAGGAGACCTCGTACACCTCCGTCCGCAACGCCTTCCCCGGCATCGTGACCGCGATCAAACTCGGCGACGTGGCGGCCCAGGTCGACATCCAGGCCGGTCCCCACCGCCTGGTCTCCCTGCTGACCCGCGAGGCCGTCGAGGAACTGGGCCTTGAGGTCGGCATGGAGGCCACCGCCCGGGTGAAGTCGACCAACGTCCACATCGACCGCGCCTGACGCACCCGCCACTTCCGTACGAACGCACATGCGTCCCCTGTCGCCCTCAGGCCCAGCTCATGCGATGCGACAGGAGACTTACACCTCGCATATGCGCCAGTATGATCTGTGCATCGGAAGAGGCCGACGGCCTCGTTCCCGTAGAAGTCAGAGGGAGTGGACCCGTGATGACCCGTTCCGCGCGCCGGCGCCGCCGGACCCTGCAGGTGGCCGGCGCTGGAGCCGCCGTGCTGCTGGCCGTGAGTGCCTGCTCGTCGTCCGACTCGGACTCCGGCGCCACGACGTCCGGCTCCTCGGCGTCGTCACCCTCGTCGCCCAAGCTGTCCGGCGACGTGACCGTCTTCGCCGCCGCCTCCCTCCAGGAGAGCTTCACGACCCTGGGCAAGGAGTTCGAGAAGGCCCACCCCGGCACGAAGGTCACCTTCAGCTTCGGCGGCAGTGACAGCCTCGCCGCCGGTATCACCGGCGGTGCCCCGGCCGACGTCTTCGCCTCCGCCAGCCCGAAGACGATGGCCGTCGTGACGGACAAGAAGGACAACGCCGCCGAGCCGGCCACCTTCGTCCGCAACCAGCTTGAGATCGCCACTCTGCCGGGCAACCCCGACAAGGTGTCCTCCCTGAAGGACCTCACCAAGCCGGGCCTCAAGGTCGTGCTGTGCGACAGGACGGTGCCGTGCGGCGCCGCCGCCCAGAAGGCGCTGGACGCGAGCAAGCTGAAGCTCACCCCGGTCTCCTACGAACAGGACGTCAAGTCGGCCCTGAACAAGGTGGTGCTGAAGGAGGCCGACGCCGCCGTCGTCTACAAGACGGACGTGCAGACAGCGGGCAGCAAGGTGGAGGGCGTGGAGTTCCCCGAGTCCGCAGGCGCGATCAACGACTACCCGATCACCCTGCTCAAGGACGCGAAGAACCCCCGGGCCGCCAAGGCGTTCATCGCGCTCGTGCAGTCCGCCGAGGGCCAGAAGGTCCTGTCCGAGGCCGGGTTCCTCAAGCCGTGACCTCGACCGACAAGTCCGACGCCGCGGCCGACACCCTCCAGGGCGGCCCGCGGCGCGGACCTGTCCGGTCGGGCCGCCGCGGGGTTCCGCTGCCCCTGCTGGTGCCCGCGCTGATCGGTCTGGCGTTCCTCCTGCTGCCCCTGGTCGCCCTCCTCGTGCGGGCCCCGTGGAGCACTCTTCCCGATCAGCTGACCAGCACCGAGGTGTGGCAGGCGCTGAAGCTGTCGCTGGTGTGCGCCACGGCGGCGACCGCGGTGAGCCTGGTCGCCGGCGTCCCGCTGGCCTGGCTGCTGGCCCGCACGGACTTTCCCGGACGCGGTTTCGTACGTGCCCTGGTGACCCTCCCGCTCGTGCTGCCCCCCGTGGTCGGCGGCGTGGCCCTGCTGTTCGCCCTCGGCCGCAACGGCGTGGTCGGCCAGTGGCTGGACTCCTGGTTCGGCATCACGCTCCCCTTCACCACCGCGGGGGTCGTCGTCGCGGAGTCCTTCGTCGCCATGCCGTTCCTGGTCATCAGCGTGGAGGGCACCCTGCGTGCCGCAGATCCTCGCTACGAGGAGGCGGCCGCCACCCTGGGCGCGTCCCGCTTCACCGCTTTCCGCCGGGTCACCCTGCCGCTGATCGCGCCGGGCATCGCGGCCGGCGCCGTGCTGGCCTGGGCACGGGCCCTGGGCGAGTTCGGCGCGACGATCACCTTCGCGGGCAACTTCCCGGGCCGCACCCAGACCATGCCGCTGGCGGTCTACCTGGCCCTGCAGAACAACCCCGAGGCGGCCATCGCGCTCAGCCTCGTCCTGCTGGCGGTCTCGATCGCGGTACTGGCGGGGCTGAGAGACCGTTGGATGACAGCACCGTGACGAACGCGCACCCGGCAGCCGCCGACGACGCCCAGCCCCCACAGGCGCCACCCGCACCCGACCACGAAGGCCGCACGGGCAGTGCGGGTGGCAACCCGAACCCGGCCCAAGGCGGCGTACCCCCCACCCACCCAAACTCGAACCCGCAATCGTCCGACGGCCTCGACGCCCACCTGGTGGTCGACCGGAAAACCTTCCGCCTCGACGTGACACTCACCGCGGCCCCTGGAGACGTGGTCGCCGTGCTCGGCCCCAACGGGGCGGGCAAGACCACCGCCCTACGCGCCCTCGCCGGCCTCGTCCCGCTCAGCGGCGGTCATCTACGGCTGGACGGCGCCGAGTTGGACCGTACGCCACCCGAGTCCCGCCCAATCGGCGTGGTCTTCCAGGACTACCTGCTCTTCCCTCACCTGACCGCCCTCGACAACGTGGCCTTCGGCCCGCGCTGCCAGGGCGCCGGCAAGGCGGAGGCCCGCGCCCTGGCCGCCGAGTGGCTGGATCGCATGGGCCTCGCCGAGCACGCCGGCGCCAGGCCCCGCCGTCTCTCCGGCGGCCAGGCCCAGCGCGTCGCCGTCGCGCGCGCCCTGGCCACCCGCCCCCGGCTGCTGCTCCTCGACGAGCCGCTGGCCGCCCTGGACGCCCGTACCCGCCTCGACGTACGGTCCCAACTCCGCCGCCACCTGGCCGAGTTCGAGGCGGTGGCGGTACTGGTCACACACGACCCGCTGGACGCCATGGTGCTGGCCGACCGGTTGGTGGTCGTCGAGCACGGCCGCGTCGTCCAGGAGGGCACGCCCTCCGACATCGCCCGCCATCCCCGTACGGACTACATCGCCCGGCTGGTCGGCCTCAACCTCTACCGCGGACAGGCCGACGGCCACACCGTCCGCCTCGACACCGGCCCGGCCATCACCACCACCGAGATCCTGTCCGGCCCGGTCTTCGTGGCGTTCCCGCCGAGCGCCGTCACGCTCTTCCGGAACCCACCCACCGGCTCCAGCGCCCGCAACCACTGGCGCTGCGAGGTGGCCGGCCTGGAGACCCACGGCGACCAGATCCGCGCGGACCTCGCCGGCGAACTCCCCCTGGCCGCCGACCTCACCACGGTCGCCGCGGCCGAACTCGACCTGCGCCCGGGCACAACGGTCTGGGCGACGGTCAAGGCCACACAGACCCACGCATACCCGGCATAAGGCGCTCAAAGCTCTACCGTGATGCCATGACCCTGAGCATCCGAAACCAACTGTCCGGCACCGTCACCGCCATCACCCCCGGCGAGGCGATGGCCACCGTCGGCATCCGCCTCACCGGCGGCCAGGACCTCACCGCGGCGATCACTCTTGAAGCCGTGAAGGACCTGGCGCTCGCCCCGGGCTCCGCGGTCCGCGCCCTGGTGAAGTCGACAGAGGTCTCCCTCGCCACCGGCCCGGTCAAGGGCCTGTCCATCCGCAACCAGTTGCCCGGCACGGTCACCGCGGTCACCTCCGGCGGTGCGATGGCCTCCGTCAAGGTGACCGTCGAGGACGGCGAACTCACTTCCGCCATCACCAGGGACGCCGCCCAGGACCTCGGCCTGGCATCCGGCACAACGGTCGTCGCCCTGATCAAGTCGACCGAGATCTCGCTCGCGACGGCGTGACGCGAGGGGGCCCCGCCGAAGCGGGGCCCCCTCGTTCCGGCTCAGTTCTCGTACGCGTCCAGCGGCGGGCACGAGCAGACCAGGTTGCGGTCACCGAAGGCCTGGTCGATGCGACGCACCGGCGGCCAGTACTTGTCGGCGGCCGACACCCCGGCCGGGAAGACAGCCTCCTCACGCGTGTACGCGTGCTCCCACTCCTCACCGAGCGCGGCAGCCGTGTGCGGCGCGCCTCGGAGCGGGTTGTCCTCGGCCGGCCACTCGCCCGCCGCGACCTTCTCGATCTCCGCACGGATGGCGATCATCGCTTCGCAGAACCGGTCCAGCTCGATCAGGTCCTCGGACTCGGTCGGCTCGATCATCAACGTGCCGGCCACCGGGAACGACATCGTCGGCGCGTGGAACCCGTAGTCGATCAGCCGCTTGGCGATGTCGTCGACGCTCACACCGGTCGCCCTGGTCAGCGGACGCAGGTCGATGATGCACTCGTGCGCGACCAGGCCGCCGGGGCCGTTGTAGAGCACGGGGTAGTGCGGTTCGAGCCGCTTGGCGATGTAGTTGGCGCTGAGGACCGCCACCTGCGTGGCACGCTTCAGGCCCTCGCCGCCCATCAGCCGGACGTACGCCCAGGAGATCGGCAGGATCCCCGCGGAACCCCACGGAGCCGCCGAGATCGGCCCGACACCCGTCTCGGGACCGGCGGCCGGCTGCATCGGGTGGTTCGGCAGATACGGCGCCAGGTGCGCACGCACACCGACCGGACCGACCCCGGGACCGCCACCGCCGTGCGGAATGCAGAAGGTCTTGTGCAGGTTGAGGTGCGAGACATCACCGCCGAAGTGCCCCGGCTTCGCAAGCCCCACCAGGGCGTTGAGGTTGGCCCCGTCGACGTACACCTGCCCGCCGGCCTCGTGCACCTGCGCGCAGATGTCGGCGACATGCTCCTCGAACACACCGTGCGTGGAGGGGTACGTGATCATCAGCACGGACAACTCGTCGCGGTACTGCTCGATCTTCGCCCGCAGGTCCTCGACGTCGATCTCACCGTCCTCGGCGGTCTTCACGACGACGACCTTCATGCCGGCCATGACGGCGCTGGCGGCGTTCGTGCCGTGCGCGGAGGACGGGATCAGACACACGGTCCGCTGCTCGTCCCCGGCCGCCCGGTGATATCCGCGGACGGCGAGCAGCCCGGCCAGCTCGCCCTGCGAACCGGCGTTGGGCTGCAGCGACACCTTGTCGTACCCGGTGACCTCGGCGAGCCGCTCCTCCAGCTCACGGATGAGCGTGAGGTACCCCTGCGCCTGATCGGCGGGCGCGAACGGGTGCAGCTGCCCGAACTCGGGCCAGGTGACCGGCTCCATCTCCGTGGTCGCGTTGAGCTTCATGGTGCAGGAGCCCAGGGGGATCATGCCGCGGTCGAGCGCGTAGTCGCGGTCGGCGAGCCGGCGCAGGTAGCGCAGCATCGCGGTCTCGGAGCGGTGCTCGTGGAAGACGGGGTGGGTGAGGAAGGCGTCATTGCGCAGCAGGGCCTGCGGGATCGCCTCCCCGGCGGCCTCGTCCAGCGCCTCGATGTCACCCTCGACCCCGAAAGCGGCCCACACGGCACCCAGTTGGGCCCGCGCGGTGGTCTCGTCACAGGCGATCGACACATGGTCGGCGTCCACGAGGTGGAGGTTGACGCCGTTCTCGCGCGCGGCTGCGACGACGTCGGCTGCGTGCCCGGCGACGCGCGCGGTGAGCGTGTCGAAGTACGAGCCGTGCACGACCTCGACACCGCCGGCGGTGAGCCCCGCGGCGAGGATCGTGGCGTACCGGTGGGTGCGCTGAGCTATGCCCCTCAGCCCCTCGGGCCCGTGGTACACGGCGTACATACCGGCCATGACGGCGAGCAGCACCTGGGCGGTGCAGATGTTGCTGGTCGCCTTCTCGCGCCGGATGTGCTGCTCGCGGGTCTGCAGCGCCAGCCGGTAGGCCTTGTGCCCGTCGGCGTCCACGGACACACCCACGAGCCGCCCTGGCAGGCTGCGCGCGAACTTCTCGTGTACGGCCATGTAGCCGGCGTGCGGCCCGCCGAAGCCCATCGGCACACCGAACCGCTGCGTCGTACCGACGGCGATGTCCGCACCGAGCTCGCCGGGCGACTTCAGCAGCGTCAGCGCGAGCAGGTCGGCGGCGACGGTGACGAGCGCGCCGAGCTCGTGTGCCTGGTCGATCAACGCCTTGATGTCGCGTACGACACCGGAGGCACCCGGGTACTGGACCAGCACGCCGTTGATCTCACGCCCGGCGATCTCCGCCGGAATGCCCTCGCTGAGGTCGGCGACCACGACCTCCACGCCCGTCGGCTCGGCGCGGGTCTCGATCACGGCGACGGTCTGGGGCAGCACGTCCGCGTCGATGAGGAACAGGCCCTTCTTGTTCCTGCCCATGCGCCGGGACAGCGCCATGGCCTCGGCGGCGGCCGTGCCCTCGTCGAGCAGCGAGGCACCGGAGGTCGGCAGCCCGGTGAGGTCGGCGACCATCGTCTGGAAGTTCAGCAAGGCTTCGAGGCGCCCCTGCGAGATCTCCGGCTGGTAGGGCGTGTACGCCGTGTACCAGGCGGGATTCTCCATCACATTGCGCAGGATGACGGGCGGGGTGAAGGTCCCGTAGTACCCCAGCCCGATCATGGAATCGAGAACCTGGTTCCGATCCGCCAGCGAACGCAGCTCGGCCAGCACCTCGGCCTCGGTACGCGCGCCCGGCAGATCCAGGGCATCGGCGTTCTTGATCACATCCGGCACCGCGGCGGCCGTGAGCTCGTCCAGAGAGCCGTAGCCGACATGCGCGAGCATCTTGGCCCGAGCCTCATGATCGGGGCCGATGTGACGCTGCTCGAAGGGAATCCCCTTCTCGAGCTCGGAGAGCGGAATGCGATGGGCGGTCATTTGCGGAGGCCTCCTGGTCTGCCACGACCTTCGAGGGGTACCACGGCGCGGGTACCCGATCGGCCTCCCCCTCTGTCATCTCGACCTGAGAGCTTCACCGGATCACCCGAGGATGTCCGGCTTTCACCGTCGGTGAGAGCGGAAGCCGTCGACACCCGCCCTGCTTTCCAGAGTGACCTCGTCCGCGCGGTACGTGAGCCTGAGAGATTCCGGGGAGGATTTGCTCCTTCGGCGCCTCCGGTGGCGTCCGGAGGACTCTCCCGCACGGGGTCAGCAGCCGCTGTCAGCCTACCAGCGAGCGCACCACCCGGTCCTTCGAGTGGCCGCCTGCCCCTATGTGCTCTTTTGTAGTGCTTACGAATGAGTTGCGACCAAGTGGAGGGCCCGTGCAGACCGACATCGATCCGCGCAACCTGATCGGCCGCAAGGCGTTCGACCGCAACGGCACCAAGCTCGGCACCATCGACGAGGTCTATCTCGACGACGCGACCGGCGTGCCGGAGTGGGCGGCCATACGCACCGGCCTGTTTTCCCGGGACGCCTTCGTCCCCCTGGAGCCCAGTGAACTGGTCGAGGGCACCCTCCACGTCCCCTTCGACCGCACTCTCATCAAGGACGCCCCCGACTTCGGGGTCGGCCGCCACCTCTCCCCCGAACAGGAGCTTCAGCTCTACCACCACTACGGTCTCGACATCGCCTCTCCTCCCTCGGTCCCGGACCGGTCGTTCGGCAGAATCGCGGGCGCGGAGGATGCCGACGCCTGAGGCACGTCAACATGGGTCCCCCTTCACGGAAGCCCCGGATCCACCCGCCACCAACGGCAGCGGATCCGCCTGCTCCAGATCGGGGTCGTCGGTCCGGAACGTCCGCACCCGCCCCGGCTCCGAGTCGGGCGTCTCGAACCGCACGGTGACCCGCCCGAGCCCGCTGCCCTGCACCCACCCGTGCCCGAACCCGGCATGCCGCACGTCGTGCCCGGCGGGCCAGCGCCGCTCGGCGGGTGTCTCCTGCTCCGGTGCGGGTTCGTCCGCCGTCTCCTCCACCGACACCTCCGCCCGCTCCCCCGCGGCCTGCGCGAACAGATCCTCCTGCGTGTAGTCGGCGAGCCCGCTGACCCCGACACCGAGCAGTCGTACGCCACCGGTGGTGTCCACCATGTCCAGCAGCCGGGCGGCCGCCTCCCGCACCACTCCCGGATCGTCGGTGGGCCCCCGCAGCGTCTCTGAACGGGTGAGCGTCGAGAAGTCGTAGCGCCGCACCTTGAGCACGATGGTCCGCCCCGAAAGCCCCGCGCCGCGCAGCCGCCGCACGCACCGCTCGGCCAGCCGCTGCACCTCGAGGCCCACCCTCAGCCGGTCGTGGATGTCCACGTCGTAGGTGTCCTCGACCGACACCGACTTGGCCTCACGCTCCGCGACCACGGGCCGGTCGTCGTGTGCCAGCGCCATGGCGTGCAGCGCGTGCCCGTGGGCCTTGCCCAGCAGCCGGACCAGCTCGTCCTCGCCCGCCTCGGCGATCTCGTCGACCGTGGTGATCCCGGCCCGCCGCAGATGGTCCCCGGTCGCCGGCCCCACTCCCGGCAGCGTCCGCACCGACATCGGCCCGAGCAGCGCCCGCTCGGTCCCCGGCTCGATCAGCACCAGCCCGTCCGGCTTCGCCTCCTCGGAGGCGATCTTCGCGAGCATCTTGGACGCGGCGAGGCCCACGGACCCGGTGAGCGCCGTACCTGCCCGTATGTCGGCCCGCAGCTTCTCACCCACCAGCCGCGCCGACGCCGCGTCCCAGGCCACCTCCCCGGCCTCCAGATCCACGAAGGCCTCGTCCAGGCTCAGCGGCTCCACGAGCGGCGACAGCGAGTGCAGCAACCCCATGACCTGCTCGCTGATCGACCGGTAGAACCCGAAGCGCGGCACCAGATACGCGGCGTTCGGCGCCAGCCGCCGTGCCTGGGCCATCGGCATCGCCGACCGCACCCCGAACACCCTCGCCTCGTACGAAGCCGTCGCGACCACGCCTCGCGGCCCCAGCCCGCCCACGATCACGGCCTTCCCACGCAGGCTCGGCTTGGACGCCTGCTCCGCCGAGGCGTAGAAGGCATCCATGTCGAGATGCAGGATCGTGGGCGCGTTTCTCACATGTCCGATGCTGCCCTACGCCACTGACAATGCCGTCGTACGACCGCCCGGGCGCCCCGCGGCACCTCGGGACGTTCGCTCAGACCGCCCGGTTTCGGCGCCGCGCCAGCTCGTCCGCCGGATTGTGCCCGACCAGGGTCTCACCGGTGTCGATCCGCTCGCCGTGCAGCTGCGAGAGGGCGCTCTCCACATCCCGCCACACCACACCGACGGCGATCCCGAAGACGCCCTGGCCGCCCTGGAGCAGCGCGTGCACCTCGTCGGGCGAGGTGCACTCGTAGACCGTGGCACCGTCGCTCATCAGCGTCATACGCTCCAGGTCCCGGAAGCCGCGCTCACGCAGGTGCTGTACCGCCGTGCGGATGTTCTGCAGCGACACACCGGTGTCCAGAAACCGCTTGACGATCTTCAGGACGACGACGTCCCGGAAGCTGTACAGCCGCTGCGTCCCCGAGCCGCTCGCGGGCCGCACACTTGGTTCGACGAGGCCGGTGCGGGCCCAGTAGTCCAGTTGGCGGTAGGTGATGCCGGCGGCCGCGCAGGCCGTCGGGCCGCGGTAGCCGATCTGATCCAACGCCATGGACGTCGCCCCTCCGCTGCTCGGCACACCCGCCGGTCGCTGCGGAGCGTGATCGGCCGCGCTGCCGTGAAGCGGGTACGGGCCACTGTCCCCGAGACTGCGTCCCGAGGCACCCCCAGCCGTACCGTCGCCGCTGATTCTCACGCCGACCTCCGTCCTTGACCTGCCCCCTCGACGGTAGGCAGCCACCAGTGGTGCGTCAACGACCGCCACACTCGGCACGCCGAGTGATAATCACCCTAGGAGTGGTTTCCCGCACCCAATCGCGGGGAAAGGCTAGCCGAATGCGCTCGGAGGGGGCCGCAGGACGCACTCACCCACCACCGGCACTTGCCGGCGTGTGAGGCGCCCTCACTGGCTGCTGGTCCCGAAGTCCTCCGGCGAGATCTGGTCGAGGAACTCGCGGAACTTCTCCACCTCGTCCTCCTGCTCGTCCGGGATCGCGATGCCCGCGTCGTCGAGCACGCCGTCGCTGCCGTAGATCGGCGTGCCGGTGCGCAGGGCCAGCGCTATGGCGTCGGACGGACGGGCACTGACCTCGACCCCGCTGGCGAAGACCAGCTCCGCGTAGAAGACGCCCTCACGCAGATCCGTGATGCGTACTTCGGTGAGTTCCTGGCCGACGGCCTCCAGCACGTCCTTGAACAGGTCGTGGGTCAGCGGTCGGGCGGGGGCCATGCCCTGCTGGGCGAAGGCGATCGCCGTCGCCTCCCCCGGTCCGATCCAGATGGGGAGGTAGCGGTCGCCTCCCACTTCACGCAGGAGCACGATCGGTTGGTTGGAGGGCATTTCGACCCGGACACCTACGACATCGAGCTCGTTCACACAGCAACCCTAGGACGTGCTCGGGATGTTTGGGTAGTCGGGCTGAAAACGGGGGGACGATCCGGCCTTCGTGCAGGCGCCGGAGTCACGGCAGCCGCACACCCAGCGCGGTCTGCATGAGCGCCGCGTGCAGCTTCACCGTGAGCGCCGCCAGCTCCTTCGTACGCGCCTGCGCATGCGCCCTCGTCTGTGGATTGCGGTGGCGCTTCAACGGAGCCACCACCTGGTCCACGAGACCTGCCTCACGGTCGGCGGCGGCCTTCATGGCCCTCAGGTGCCGCGGTTCGATCCCGGACCGCCCCAGCTCCACGACGAGCGACGCCACGGTCACCGTCTCCGCGTCGTACGCCCCGTCCGGCAGCGGTGCGACGAGTCCGTACGACTCCCACTCGTCGAGCTCCTGCTCACCGATCCCGGCGGCCGCGAGCAGCTCGGCCCGCCCGATCCGGGCCGCCGTGGACCCCTCGGACGGCTCCAGCAGGGCCTCCCCGTCCCGCTGACGCCCCACGGCGGGCAGGGGTACGGCCTCACCTCGCTCCATGGCGTCCAGGTGCTCACGGATCACCTTGAGGGGCAGGTAGTGGTCCCGCTGCATTCTCAGGACGTGGCCGAGACGCTCGACGTCGTCCGCGCTGAACTTGCGATACCCCGAGGGGGTGCGCTGCGGCTCGATGAGCCCCTCCGACTCCAGGAAACGGATCTTGGAGATGGTGACTTCGGGAAACTCTTCGCGAAGCACGTTCAGCACCGTGCCGATGCTCATCAGACCACTGTCCGTGGCGGCGGTACCGTGCCCGGCACCGCCGCTCGGTGTTCGAAGCATGGGCATTCCCTGAGGGAGGGGTCAGTAGCCCCGCTGGCTCGCGTAGAAGACCAGTCGGTACTTGCCGATCTGGACCTCGTCGCCGTTGTTCAGACCGACCTGGTCGATCCGCTCGCGGTTGACGTACGTGCCGTTCAGGCTGCCCACGTCGGCCACCGTGAACGCGCCGTCCGCACCGCGGCGGAACTCCACGTGACGGCGCGAGACCGTCACGTCGTCCAGGAAGATGTCGCTCTGCGGATGACGCCCGGCCGTGGTCAGGTCACCGTCCAGCAGGAAGCGGCTGCCCGAGTTCGGTCCGCGGCGCACGACCAGAAGCGCGGACCCCAAGGGCAGCGCGTCGACGGCCGCCTGCGCCTCGGGAGAGAGCGCCGGCATCTGCGTCTGTCCGGTGACCTCGGCGTCGTAGGCCTCGATACCGGAAATGGAGATCGTGGACGTCGTCTCGGACGGCCGCTCGGGAGTCGCCCCTGCCCGCAGCGGCGCACCGCAGTTGGAACAGAAGCGGCTGTTCTCCGCGTTGCGGTTACCGCACCTCGTACACACCAGGGCCGACATAGGGGAAAACCCTCCACCCGTACTTGAGGTTGACGGTTGCCCGAAACCTATGCCGCTGGACTGCGCAGGGTCAACAGACGGCGCGCCCTGACCTCCGGAAATGTCGCCGCCCGGACCAGGAATCTGGTCCCGGAACAGCGGGCGCTGGCCCTCCGCGTCGGGCTGCGCGCGATGACGAGCGGTCGCATTGGCGCTGTCCTCTCGCGCGTTCCTGCCGAACAACTTCGCAAACAACTTCACGGGCGATTCCCCTTGACCGAAACAGACCCGCCCGTGGGGCAGGACGAACCCTGATTGCATACACCGGCCGACCCGGACATCCTCACAACGTCCGTATCCACCAGACAGTTTCCACCACGCACCACCCATTCGGTGCGCCGACCCCCCGCAACCTCATGCCCCTGCCGGACGTCGCCCATGCACCGCCGGTTCACTAGGAGGACGACCGAGCGTAGTCAGGCCGCTTCGCCGCTCGCAAGGCGTCCACGACGATCTTGGTCGACCGCTCGACGGTCACGGTGGCCTGCTCCTTCTCCAGAGTCTGCACCACGCCTCCAGGGATGTTGAGCGCCGGCTCCAGGTCCTCCGGCTTGCCGATGACCTTGAAACGATAGGGCGCGTTGATCTTGTTCCCGTCGACGCTCACGCTCTTGCCGGAGTCGGTGAGGTACGTGCCGGCCACGACGCGTACGCCGTCCACCTGGATCGCCTCGGCACCGGCCGCGCGCAGCTCCTGGATCGCGTCGAGCAGCATGTCCGCCTGGACCGTACCTTTCGTGTCCTCGATCGTCATCGTGATGCCGGGACCCTGCGCGGCCACCGTGCCCGCCAGAATGCCGAGTTGCTTCTCCTTCTCGACGGTCTGCTTGCGGGCCTCCTCCGCCTGGTCGGAGCTGTTCTCCAGCTCGTCGCGCTGCTTCTCCAGTCCCTGCTTCTCGTCCTCAAGACGCTGAGTACGGTCGTCGAGTTCATCCAGGATGCGAACGAGATCTTCCTGACGCGCGCCACGCAGGGCGCTGTCGCTGTTGCTGTTGGAGGCCACCTGGACGGCCAGACCGAAGCCCAGGCCGAACAGCAGGACGGCGACGATGAGTTGGGCGCGGGTGAGGCGCGGCGGCCACAGCCCCTTCACCAGCCGCTGCCGCCCGGTGAGAGCGGGTTCCCCCTGCTTCTCGGGGTTCTCCTTGAGGCTCTCCTCGGGGCTTTCCGTCAGGTTCTCCTCGGGGGCTGCCGCGGCGTCGGGAGCCGTTGCGGGGACCTCCTTCGGGAGTTCCTTGCGCAGCCTGTTCTCCGGCGTCTCTTCTTGGTCGCTCATCGGCCTCACGCCCGGAACACGTGCCGTCGGATCGCCGCGGCGTTCGAGAAGATGCGGATACCGAGCACCACGACGACACCGGTGGACAACTGAGCACCCACGCCCAACTTGTCCCCCAGGAACACGATCAGCGCGGCCACGACCACGTTGGACAGGAACGACACCACGAAGACCTTGTCGTCGAAGATCCCGTCGAGCATGGCCCGCAGACCGCCGAAGACGGCGTCGAGCGCCGCGACGACGGCGATCGGCAGATAAGGCTCGACGACCGCCGGAACCTCGGGCCGGACCAACAGTCCGGCCACGACTCCCACGACGAGGCCCAGTACGGCGATCACGATGTGCCCTTCTCAGTTTTCTCGGTGCTCGGCTGTGCAGTACGTACGATCACACTCGGTGCTGCGGGCAACCGGAGATCGCTCTCCACGGAGATCCTGGTCCGGATGCCGTAGTTCTCCTGCAGGGCGTGCAGATACAGCCCGTCGGCACTGTTCTGGAACCTGGTGCTCAGCTGTTTGCCGTTCCCCACGGCAAGCACCGTATAGGGCGGAACCAGTGGCTTGTTGTCGACCAGTATCGCGTCTCCCGCGGCCCTGATCGCCGACAGCGCCGTCAGCCGCTGGCCGTTGATGGAGACGGCCTCGGCCCCCGACTCCCACAGCCCGTTGACCACGCGCTGCATGTCGCGGTCGCGCACCCGCCCGGTGTCGGAGAAGTCCGAGGTCTCGCGCGGGTCGCCGTTCCCACCGCTGGTGGCTTCCTTGGCGTCGTTCACGACGAGTTTCACGCCGGGGCCGTGCACTTCCACCGCACCCGACAGAATGCCCACCAGCTCGCTCTTGTCGCCGCCACCGCTGTGCTTCAGGGCCTCGCGCTGCCGCGCACTCACGTCGTCGCGCAGCGTGTCCACGGAACCTTCCAGCTTGTCCGCCGCCGCGGTCTCGCGGTCGATGCGGTCGATCAGCTCCTCGCGCTCCTTGGCGACGACGGGGGCCGCCACGCGCGCCTGTGCCGCTCCGACGGTCACGACGAGAGCCGCGAGCACCAGCCCGGCGGCCAGACCGAGCCTGGACCGGAGGGGCTTAGGCATGCCACCCGCGCCCTCGGCCTTCTTCCGGGCAGCCGCCTCGGCGTAGCCGTCGTCGAGGCTGTGGTCCATGACGTTGGTGAGCAGCGACATGGAGGCGTCCGGACGCGATGATCGCGTGGGTGTGCTCCGAACGGGGGGCTGCTGCGGCATGCAGCACATCGTCGCACGTCGCGACCACTACCTCCGAACGGCCCCACCCACGTGCCGGACAGGCCCGTTGGGCACACCTGTCCGGCACGCGCGCGTGCAGCGTTTTTCAGCGGCCGGCGCTGTCCACGACCACCGACCACTCGTCGAGCAGAGCCTGTGCGGAGGCGTCGTCCGGCCCTTCCGCCCACAGGTGGGTGACCGCCTCGGCCGGGTCGGGCAGCACCATCACCCAGCGCCCGTCGGTCTCCACTACCCGCACGCCGTCGGTGGTGTCCACGAAGCGGTCTCCGGCCGCTTCGACGACCCGCCGCATCACAAGTCCCTTGACGGCCCAGGGGGTCGCCAGATCGCGCTTCAGGACGTGCGCACGCGGAATCCTCGCGTCGATCTGGCTCAGGGTGAGCTGCGTCCGCGCCACCAGCCCGATCAGCCGTACGAAGGCAGCCGTACCGTCGAAGACACTGCTGAACTCCGGGACGATGAAGCCGGCCTTGCCGTCACCGCCGAAGATGGTCGAGTCATCACCGCCGACCCGTGTCAGGTCGTCGGGTGAAGTCGTCGTCCACTCCACCTGCGTCCCGTGGTAGGCCGCCACCTGCTCGGCGATCCTCGTCGTGGTCACCGGCAGCGCCACCCGCCCACTGCGCCGCTCAGCGGCCACCAGATCGAGCATGACGAGCAACGCACGGTCGTCCTCGACGATCCGCCCCTTCTCGTCGACCAGCGACAGCCGCTCGCCGACCGGGTCGAACCGCACCCCGAAGGCTGCCCGCGAGGACGCCACGATCTCACCGAGCCGCACCAGCCCGGACCGCCGAACATCCGCGGTCTCAGTCGGCCGCGACTCGTCGAGCCCAGGGTTGACCGTCAGCGAGTCCACGCCGAGCTTGCCGAGCAGGCTGGGCAGGACCAGACCGGCACTGCCGTTCGACGCGTCGACGACGACCTTCAGTCCGGACTCCTTGATCCCGGTCGTGTCGACATTACGCAGCAACGACCCTGTGTACGAGTCGAAGACGCTGGCGGGGAAGTGCAGATCCCCGATCTCACCGGGGAACGCCCTCCGGTACTCCTGCCGTGCGAACACCCGGTCCAGCTTGCGCTGGCTGCCCTGGGACAGATCGGCGCCGTTCCCGTCGAAGAACATGATGTCCACGGAGTCCGGCACCCCGGGCGTGGTCCGGATCATGATCCCGCCGGCGCTGCCCCGCGCGGTCTGCTGCCGGGCGACGGGCAGCGGTACGTTCTCCAGGTCGCGTACGTCGATCGCGCTGGCCTGCAGAGCGGAGATGACCGCCCGCTTCAGCGCACGCGCACCACGGGAGTGGTCGCGGGCCGTGGTGACAGTGGAGCCCTTCTTCAGGGTCGTCGCGTAGGCACCGGCGAGCCGCACCGCGAGTTCTGGCGTGATCTCGACGTTCAGGATGCCGGAGACGCCACGAGCGCCGAAGAGATGTGCCTGCCCCCTGGACTCCCAGATCACCGAGGTGTTGACGAAGGCGCCGGCCTCGATGGTCTTGAACGGGTAGACCCGCACATTGCCCTGAACGATCGATTCTTCACCGATGAGGCACTCGTCACCGATGACCGCGCCGTCCTCGATCCGTGCGGCACGCATGATGTCGGTGTTCTTTCCGACGACACAGCCGCGCAGATTGCTGTGCTGCCCCACGTAGACGTTGTCGTGCACCACGGACTTGTGCAGGAAAGCGCCGGTCTTCACGACGACGTTCGAGCCCACAACCGAGTGCTCGCGAATTTCCGCGCCGGCCTCGACCTTGGCATAGTCACCGATGTAGAGGGGTCCACGGAGAACGGCATCGGGATGTACCTCGGCGCCTTCCGCCACCCACACACCCGGGGAGATCTCGAAACCGTCGATCTCGACGTCGACCTTGCCCTCCAGGACGTCGGCCTGCGCCTTCACATAGCTCTCGTGCGTGCCGACGTCCTCCCAGTAGCCCTCGGCGACATAGCCATAGATCGGCTTGCCCTCCTTCATCAGCTGCGGGAAGACATCCCCGGACCAGTCGACGGGCACATCGGGCTCGACATAGTGGAAGACCTCGGGCTCCATGACATAGATGCCCGTGTTCACGGTGTCGGAGAAAACCTGGCCCCAGGTCGGCTTCTCGAGGAAGCGCTCGACCTTGCCTTCTTCGTCGACGATCGTGATACCGAATTCCAGCGGATTGGGCACACGCGTCAGACACACAGTGACGAGCGCACCCTTTTCCTTGTGGAAGTTGATCAGCTCGGTGAGGTCGAAGTCAGTCAGGGCATCACCGGAGATGACGAGGAAAGCATCGTCCTTCAACGCTTCCTCTGCGTTCTTGACGCTCCCAGCGGTACCGAGTGGCTTCTCCTCGTTGGCGTAGGAGAGCTCCATTCCGAGCTCTTCGCCGTCACCGAAATAGTTCTTGACCAATGAGGCCAGGAACTGGACAGTTACGACGGTCTCGTTCAACCCATGCCTTTTGAGCAGCCGTAGCACGTGCTCCATGATCGGGCGGTTGGCCACGGGCAGGAGCGGCTTGGGCATGCTTGAGGTCATGGGGCGAAGGCGTGTGCCTTCGCCTCCGGCCATCACGACGGCCTTCATGTCGGAAGCGTCCTCCTCAAAAAGACGACGGTCTAGCCGACTTCACCCATCCAGATTGTCCCGCACTTTTCCGCCGCGGGCCCATCGAGCCGCTACGGCGGCAGGAATCGGCGAGTTCAATCGGCCATGGCGTCCGCACGGACCAGGCGGCGGACTTGTACCACGTAGAGGACTCCTGCCCACCAGTAGAGCGTTGTACCCCATCCTGCGAACGCCCATCCGAAAATAGCAGCGAGTGACGAGATCCAACCGGTTCCGTCACTGAGCAGGAGCAGCGGGAAGGCGTACATCAGGTTGAAGGTGGCTGCCTTCCCCAGGAAGTTCACCTGCGGCGGCGGATAGCCGTGCCGCCTGAGGATGCCCACCATCACCAAGAGGACCAGCTCGCGCGCCAGAAGTAGAGCGGTCAACCAGATCGGCAGAATCTCGCGCCAGGTGAGGCCTACCAACGTGGAGAGAATGTAGAGCCGGTCGGCTGCGGGGTCGAGGAGCCGGCCGAGGCTGCTGATCTGGTTCCAACGCCGCGCGAGCTTGCCGTCGAGGTAGTCGCTGACTCCGCTCAGAGCCAGCACCAGCAGCGCCCACCCGTCACTCTTGGGGCCTCCGAACTCAGGCCTGAGAACCAGCCACAGGAAGACCGGCACGCCGGCGAGACGAGCCATGCTGAGGATGTTGGGGATGGTGAGGACCCGGTCTGTCTGGACGCGGGTCTCCTGGACCTCCACCCGGGAGCCTCCTGTGGGAAATGTGCCAACGATGCTCCCTGACCTTACCCCAACGCAAAAAAGCGCTGGCTCTTGGGCTTGTCTGCCCAAGAGCCAGCGCTCTAAAAGGAGTTCGGCGGCGTCCTACTCTCCCACAGGGTCCCCCCTGCAGTACCATCGGCGCTGTAAGGCTTAGCTTCCGGGTTCGGAATGTAACCGGGCGTTTCCCTCACGCTATAACCACCGAAACACTATGAAACTGTCGAACCTGCCACACCATCACCATCACCGGTAACGGGGCTGTTCGTGGTTTCAGAACCAACACAGTGGACGCGAGCAACTGAGGACAAGCCCTCGGCCTATTAGTACCGGTCACCTCCACCCATTACTGGGCTTCCAGATCCGGCCTATCAACCCAGTCGTCTACTGGGAGCCTTACCCCATCAAGTGGGTGGGAATACTCATCTCGAAGCAGGCTTCCCGCTTAGATGCTTTCAGCGGTTATCCCTCCCGAACGTAGCCAACCAGCCATGCCCTTGGCAGAACAACTGGCACACCAGAGGTTCGTCCGTCCCGGTCCTCTCGTACTAGGGACAGCCCTTCTCAATATTCCTGCGCGCGCAGCGGATAGGGACCGAACTGTCTCACGACGTTCTAAACCCAGCTCGCGTACCGCTTTAATGGGCGAACAGCCCAACCCTTGGGACCGACTCCAGCCCCAGGATGCGACGAGCCGACATCGAGGTGCCAAACCATCCCGTCGATATGGACTCTTGGGGAAGATCAGCCTGTTATCCCCGGGGTACCTTTTATCCGTTGAGCGACGGCGCTTCCACAAGCCACCGCCGGATCACTAGTCCCGACTTTCGTCCCTGCTCGACCCGTCGGTCTCACAGTCAAGCTCCCTTGTGCACTTACACTCAACACCTGATTGCCAACCAGGCTGAGGGAACCTTTGGGCGCCTCCGTTACTCTTTAGGAGGCAACCGCCCCAGTTAAACTACCCATCAGACACTGTCCCTGATCCGGATCACGGACCCAGGTTAGACATCCAGCACGACCAGACTGGTATTTCAACGACGACTCCCCCTGAACTGGCGTCCAGAGTTCACAGTCTCCCAGCTATCCTACACAAGCCGAACCGAACACCAATATCAAACTGTAGTAAAGGTCCCGGGGTCTTTCCGTCCTGCTGCGCGAAACGAGCATCTTTACTCGTAGTGCAATTTCACCGGGCCTATGGTTGAGACAGTCGAGAAGTCGTTACGCCATTCGTGCAGGTCGGAACTTACCCGACAAGGAATTTCGCTACCTTAGGATGGTTATAGTTACCACCGCCGTTTACTGGCGCTTAAGTTCTCAGCTTCGCACGCCCGAAAGCGCACTAACCGGTCCCCTTAACGTTCCAGCACCGGGCAGGCGTCAGTCCGTATACATCGCCTTACGGCTTCGCACGGACCTGTGTTTTTAGTAAACAGTCGCTTCTCGCTGGTCTCTGCGGCCACCCCCAGCTCATGGAGTAAATCCAATCACCAGTGATGGCCCCCCTTCTCCCGAAGTTACGGGGGCATTTTGCCGAGTTCCTTAACCATAGTTCACCCGAACGCCTCGGTATTCTCTACCTGACCACCTGAGTCGGTTTAGGGTACGGGCCGCCATGAAACTCGCTAGAGGCTTTTCTCGACAGCATAGGATCATCCACTTCACCACAATCGGCTCGGCATCAGGTCTCAGCCCCATGTGCGACGGATTTACCTACCGCACGGCCTACACCCTTACCCCGGGACAACCACCGCCCGGGCTGGACTACCTTCCTGCGTCACCCCATCACTCACCTACTACAAGTCTGGTCTATCGGCTCCACCACTTTCCATTCCCCGAAGGGTCCGGAACGGCTTCACGGACTTAGCATCGCCTGATTCAATGTTTGACGCTTCACAGCGGGTACCGGAATATCAACCGGTTATCCATCGACTACGCCTGTCGGCCTCGCCTTAGGTCCCGACTTACCCTGGGCAGATCAGCTTGACCCAGGAACCCTTAGTCAATCGGCGCACACGTTTCTCACGTGTGAATCGCTACTCATGCCTGCATTCTCACTCGTGAACCGTCCACCACTGCCTTCCGGCGCGGCTTCACCCGGCACACGACGCTCCCCTACCCATCACAGCCTCCGTTGGGAGTATTGCTGCAATGACACGACTTCGGCGGTACGCTTGAGCCCCGCTACATTGTCGGCGCGGAATCACTAGACCAGTGAGCTATTACGCACTCTTTCAAGGGTGGCTGCTTCTAAGCCAACCTCCTGGTTGTCTGTGCGACTCCACATCCTTTCCCACTTAGCGTACGCTTAGGGGCCTTAGTCGATGCTCTGGGCTGTTTCCCTCTCGACCATGGAGCTTATCCCCCACAGTCTCACTGCCGCGCTCTCACTTACCGGCATTCGGAGTTTGGCTAAGGTCAGTAACCCGGTAGGGCCCATCGCCTATCCAGTGCTCTACCTCCGGCAAGAAACACACGACGCTGCACCTAAATGCATTTCGGGGAGAACCAGCTATCACGGAGTTTGATTGGCCTTTCACCCCTAACCACAGGTCATCCCCCAGGTTTTCAACCCTGGTGGGTTCGGTCCTCCACGAAGTCTTACCTCCGCTTCAACCTGCCCATGGCTAGATCACTCCGCTTCGGGTCTTGAGCGCGCTACTATACCGCCCTATTCGGACTCGCTTTCGCTACGGCTTCCCCACCCGGGTTAACCTCGCAACACACCGCAAACTCGCAGGCTCATTCTTCAAAAGGCACGCAGTCACGAGAATGTGCAAGCACATTCCGACGCTCCCACGGCTTGTAGGCACACGGTTTCAGGTACTATTTCACTCCGCTCCCGCGGTACTTTTCACCATTCCCTCACGGTACTATCCGCTATCGGTCACCAGGGAATATTTAGGCTTAACGGGTGGTCCCGCCAGATTCACACGGGATTTCTCGGGCCCCGTGCTACTTGGGTGTCTCTCAAACGAGCCGTTGACGTTTCGACTACGGGGGTCTTACCCTCTACGCCGGACCTTTCGCATGTCCTTCGCCTACATCAACGGTTTCTGACTCGTCTCACGGCCGGCAGACCGCAAAAGAGAGATCCCACAACCCCGTATACGCAACCCCTGCCGGGTCTCACACGCATACGGTTTGGCCTCATCCGGTTTCGCTCGCCACTACTCCCGGAATCACGGTTGTTTTCTCTTCCTGCGGGTACTGAGATGTTTCACTTCCCCGCGTTCCCTCCACTTGCCCTATGTGTTCAGGCAAGGGTGACAGCCCATGACGACTGCCGGGTTTCCCCATTCGGACACCCCCGGATCAAAGCCTGGTTGACGACTCCCCGGGGCCTATCGTGGCCTCCCACGTCCTTCATCGGTTCCTGGTGCCAAGGCATCCACCGTGCGCCCTTAAAAACTTGGCCACAGATGCTCGCGTCCACTGTGCAGTTCTCAAACAACGACCAGCCACCCACCACCCCGAACCTAAGTCCGAGTGCACTGGGGCCGGCACCGAAGACAGACCATCACGGCCATGCCCTCAGACACCCAACAGCGTGCCCGACCCGACCCCGCCCGGAGATCATGCTTTCCACACTCCGAAGAGCAGTACTCACAGCCTCCGACCCGAGAACCGGACCGAATAATCAACGTTCCACCCATGAGCAACCAGCATCGGACGTTCGCCGATGAACTGGCCTCTGACCTCACCCCGGAGGGATCGGTAAGAAGTGCTCCTTAGAAAGGAGGTGATCCAGCCGCACCTTCCGGTACGGCTACCTTGTTACGACTTCGTCCCAATCGCCAGTCCCACCTTCGACAGCTCCCTCCCACAAGGGGTTGGGCCACCGGCTTCGGGTGTTACCGACTTTCGTGACGTGACGGGCGGTGTGTACAAGGCCCGGGAACGTATTCACCGCAGCAATGCTGATCTGCGATTACTAGCAACTCCGACTTCATGGGGTCGAGTTGCAGACCCCAATCCGAACTGAGACCGGCTTTTTGAGATTCGCTCCACCTCACGGTATCGCAGCTCATTGTACCGGCCATTGTAGCACGTGTGCAGCCCAAGACATAAGGGGCATGATGACTTGACGTCGTCCCCACCTTCCTCCGAGTTGACCCCGGCGGTCTCCTGTGAGTCCCCATCACCCCGAAGGGCATGCTGGCAACACAGGACAAGGGTTGCGCTCGTTGCGGGACTTAACCCAACATCTCACGACACGAGCTGACGACAGCCATGCACCACCTGTACACCGACCACAAGGGGGGCACCATCTCTGATGCTTTCCGGCGTATGTCAAGCCTTGGTAAGGTTCTTCGCGTTGCGTCGAATTAAGCCACATGCTCCGCTGCTTGTGCGGGCCCCCGTCAATTCCTTTGAGTTTTAGCCTTGCGGCCGTACTCCCCAGGCGGGGAACTTAATGCGTTAGCTGCGGCACCGACGACGTGGAATGTCGCCAACACCTAGTTCCCACCGTTTACGGCGTGGACTACCAGGGTATCTAATCCTGTTCGCTCCCCACGCTTTCGCTCCTCAGCGTCAGTAATGGCCCAGAGATCCGCCTTCGCCACCGGTGTTCCTCCTGATATCTGCGCATTTCACCGCTACACCAGGAATTCCGATCTCCCCTACCACACTCTAGCTAGCCCGTATCGAATGCAGACCCGGGGTTAAGCCCCGGGCTTTCACACCCGACGTGACAAGCCGCCTACGAGCTCTTTACGCCCAATAATTCCGGACAACGCTTGCGCCCTACGTATTACCGCGGCTGCTGGCACGTAGTTAGCCGGCGCTTCTTCTGCAGGTACCGTCACTTTCGCTTCTTCCCTGCTGAAAGAGGTTTACAACCCGAAGGCCGTCATCCCTCACGCGGCGTCGCTGCATCAGGCTTCCGCCCATTGTGCAATATTCCCCACTGCTGCCTCCCGTAGGAGTCTGGGCCGTGTCTCAGTCCCAGTGTGGCCGGTCGCCCTCTCAGGCCGGCTACCCGTCGTCGCCTTGGTGAGCCATTACCTCACCAACAAGCTGATAGGCCGCGGGCTCATCCTTCACCGCCGGAGCTTTCAACCACCACCCATGCGAGTGACAGTGATATCCGGTATTAGACCCCGTTTCCAGGGCTTGTCCCAGAGTGAAGGGCAGATTGCCCACGTGTTACTCACCCGTTCGCCACTAATCCACCCCGAAGGGCTTCATCGTTCGACTTGCATGTGTTAAGCACGCCGCCAGCGTTCGTCCTGAGCCAGGATCAAACTCTCCGTGAATGTTCTCCCGTCATCGGGATGACACCACGAGAGCGGAACAGCCGGGCGGAATAAGCCCAGCCGTTCACAGCGTCCTCGCTGTGTTTTACTTCAAAGGAACCTCGACCACCGGAAGCAAGTCCGGCGGACGGGGTATCAACATATCTGGCTTTGATTTTTGGCACGCTGTTGAGTTCTCAAGGAACGGACGCTTCCTTTGTACTCACCCTCTCGGGCTTTCCTCCGGGCGCTTCCCTTCGGTCTTACGTTTCCGACTCTATCAGACCGCTTCCCGATCCGATTTCCTCGGTGCTTTCCAGGATCCCGCTTCCGCGTTTCCCTTTCCGGCGATCCCGACTCTATCAGTGTTTTTCCGCCCCCTGACCACGCTCCTGCGGGCATGCAGAAGGTGACCCCGGGATAGGATCTGACGAGTATGGGTGCTGCTGAGCAAGGGCACTTGGTCGCGCCGCTCGGCCTCAAGCAGGGGTACGACAGTACACGGGGCCGGGAAGCAGGTGCAAATCGATTGAGCTGGTGGTCTAGACCACTATCAGGTATCTTTCGTGCGGAACCGGTACTTCATATGACTTAACCTGCTCCACAGTGCGCCGTCCCATACAGGTAGTGACGGCCCATATGGATCTCCACCTCTGGGAGGCTCCCCATGACCACCGTGACGTCCCCGATCGCAGGTCGCGCCATCGGACTGGCAGCAGTGCCGGATCCGGTCTTCTCCGGGGCCATGGTCGGCCCGGGTACCGCTATCGATCCCGTGCGCGAGCCCTCCGAGGCCGTTGCTCCCGTGGACGGAGTCATTGTTTCGCTCCATCCCCACGCTTTCGTCGTGGTCGACGAGCAGGGCCACGGCGTACTGACCCACCTCGGCATCGACACGGTGCAGCTGAACGGCGAGGGCTTCGAGTTGCTCGTGAACAAGGGCGACACCGTGACACGGGGACAGAGCGTGGTGCGCTGGAACCCTGCCGCCGTGGAGGTCGCCGGCAAGTCGGCGGTCTGCCCGATCGTGGCACTCGAGGCCGCAGCCGAGGCTCTCACCGAACTTCGTGACGACGGCGACGTGAAGGCCGGCGACAGCCTTTTCGTCTGGAAGTGACGTCAGTGCCGTCGTATGACGGCAAGTAGGACAACAACCGCGGCGGCGGGACCCGCCGCACTATCGGAGACGGGTGAGATGGAGACAACGCTGCGAGGCGTCGGTGTGAGCCATGGTGTGGCGATCGGCGAGGTTCGGCACATGGGAACGGCGGTACTGGAGCCGCCTGCCAAGCAGATTCAGGCGGAGGACGCAGAGCGTGAACAGGGGCGCGCTCGCCAGGCCGTGGAAGCTGTGGCCGCCGACCTGATGGCGCGCGGCAATCTGGCGGGGGGCGAAGCCCAGGCGGTGCTCGAGGCGCAGGCCATGATGGCCCAGGACCCCGAGTTGATGGCGGACGTCGAGCGGCGTATCGCCGTGGGGAGCACGGCGGAGCGCGCTGTCTACGATGCCTTCGCCGCCTACCGCGCCCTGCTGGCCGGTGCCGGCGAGTACCTCGCCGGTCGCGTGGCCGACCTGGACGACGTGCGGAATCGTATCGTCGCCCGGTTGCTCGGGGTGCCGATGCCGGGTGTCCCGGACAGCGACGAGCCGTACGTTCTTATTGCACGCGACCTTGCGCCTGCCGACACGGCTCTGCTGGACCCGACCCTGGTCCTGGGTTTCGTCACCGAGGAGGGCGGGCCGACCAGTCACAGCGCGATTCTGGCGCGGGCGCTCGGTGTGCCTGCCGTGGTGGCGCTGCCGGGCGCCGGTGAGCTCGCCGAGGGCACTGTGATCGCGGTGGACGGCAGCACCGGCGAGATCTTCGTGAACCCCAGCGCTGAGAAGAAGGCGCAGCTGGAGGCCGCGGCCGCTGAGCGCAAGGCCGCGCTCGCTGCCACGACGGGGCCCGGTGCCACCTCCGACGGTCACAAGGTGCCGTTGCTGGCCAACGTCGGCGGTCCCGCCGACGTGCCGGCCGCTGTGGAGGCCGGGGCCGAGGGCGTCGGTCTGTTCCGCACCGAGTTCCTCTTCCTGGACGACAGCAAGAACGCCCCCTCTGAGGAGAAGCAGGTCGAGGCCTACCGACAGGTTCTCGAGGCGTTCCCTGAGGGCCGTGTCGTCGTACGGGTGCTGGACGCCGGTGCGGACAAGCCGCTGGATTTCCTCACGCCCGCCGACGAGCCGAACCCGGCGCTCGGTGTGCGCGGTCTGCGGACGCTGCTCGACCACCCGGAGGTGCTGCGCACCCAACTGACAGCGCTCGCGAAAGCTGCCGAGGGTCTGCCGGTCTACCTCGAGGTGATGGCTCCGATGGTGGCGGACCGTGCCGACGCCAAGGCGTTCGCGGATGCGTGCCGTGAGGCAGGGCTGCAGGCGAAGTTCGGCGCGATGGTCGAGATCCCGTCGGCCGCACTGCGGGCTCGGTCGATTCTGCAGGAGGTCGAGTTCCTGTCGCTGGGGACCAACGACCTCGCGCAGTACACATTCGCCGCCGACCGTCAGGTGGGCGCGGTGTCCCGGCTGCAGGATCCGTGGCAGCCCGCGCTGCTCGACCTGGTCGCGCTGTCCGCCGAGGCGGCGAAGGCCGAGGGCAAGAGCTGTGGAGTCTGCGGTGAGGCTGCGTCCGACCCGCTGCTCGCGTGCGTGCTGACCGGTCTGGGTGTCACCTCCCTTTCCATGGGGGCGGCGTCGATTCCTTACGTCCGGGCCACGCTGGGCAAGTACACGCTCGCCCAGTGCGAGCGTGCCGCCGCGGCAGCCCGGGCCACGGAGAGCGCCGAGGAGGCGCGCAACGCGGCTCAGGCGGTGCTGTCCGGCGAGTAGTCGGGCCGAGATCGGCTGCTGTTTCACCACCACTGAAGCAAGAGGGCGCTTCATCCATGGATGAAGCGCCCCTCTTGCTTCAGTGGTGGTGTCCCGGCTCCGGTCCCTCCTGCCCGAGGTCGGGCGGTACGCAGTAGTCCACGTCCGATTCCGGGGAGATCAGGTCTCCGGATTCGATGTCGGTGCAGTAGGCGTCGAACACCTCGCCGGCGGTGAGGGGTTCGAGGTTCTCTCCGCGCAGGCGCCATCCGTAGACGCGGTCGATGGCCCCGGGGGCGCTGGTGCGCATCACGAGTCCGCCCGAGCTCTGGGTGGCGATGCCGAGAGCCAGGACCGTGGTGAATTCGAGGGCTTCGGCCTCGTCGAGTCGTAGGGCACCGTGGTCGTCCTGATCGGCGTGCAGCACGGAGAAGAGAGTTTCCGGCGTTGCGGAGACGCTGCACACGAGGTGGCGGTTGCCCGGTTCTGCTGTGTCCAGGATACGTACGAGGAGGTGCGAGGCGCGGGTGAAGGCCGCTCGGCCGATGTCCTCGCCGCAGGAGGCGCAGGCGCCGAGGCGGGCGAGGAGTGTGGACGCGTACTCCCGGGTGGCCTGGCGAACAGCTTCGTCGACAAGGGCCGGAACGAGGTCGGCCAGGGGCTGTCCTTCGTAGGGAAGGAGGGGTCCTGTGGTGGCCAGTTCGGCGGTGAAGCGTGTCCGGCTGGACTGGACGTCAGGGTCGAGGCCGGTGTCCTCGCAGAATGCGGCGTACTCCTGCGGGTCGAAGAGGGCAACGGTGGTGTGGCTGCCTTGGGCGGCGCGCGTCTTGAGCAGGGCCTCGACCTGCCGGAGATAGCTGGTGTGATCGTCGAAGGTGAAGCTGCGGTAGCGCCGCATGGCGCGGAAGTCGTGTTCGTCGGTGAGCAGGCCGATGGTGCCCGCGATTTCGCGCCGCAGGACGCGTCGCATGGTCTGGTGGTCGGTGTGCGCCATCTTTCCCCCTGTGCACGGTCGATCAATGCTCACTCACAGTAACCGGCCCCACTGACAATGACTTCTGGGTGAGGGGACCGCGGACCAGGCGGTGCTGAATTACGCAGGTCAAGGCGATGAGGGTACCGAAGCAGGTCCAGCCTGCCGGGCCGGTGGCTATGGCCGCGGTGACCGCGAGTGGTCCGATGCTGCGTTGCGCGGACTGGGCCAGGCCGTGCACACCGAGGTAGGCGCCCTGCGCGGTGCCGGGGGCGAGGGCGACGGACAGTTCCCAGGAAATGGTGGCGTGGAGCATCTCGGCCACGGTGAAGGCGGCGGCCGCGGCGGTCAGGAACAGGGTCGCGGTGACGGCGCCGCTCGTGGCCGAGAACGCCATGGCAAGACCGCCGAGGACGAAGGCGGCCGAGAGCGGGACAAGGAGTCTGCGAGCGGCGGCGGAGGTGGCCCCGAAGCGGGCCAGGGGGACCTGGAGGGCCACCACCATCACGTTGTTGAGGACCATCAGCAGAGGCGCGAGGCCGTGTGGTGCGGTACTCGTGTGCGCGATCCAAAGAGGCAGGCCGACCTTGAAGACCGCGTCGTCGAGGAACAGGACCGTTTCGGTGGACACGTAGGCGAGGTACGTGCGGTCGCGCCAGGGGCTTGCGCTCGTCGTCTTGGCTTTCGGTGCCGGGGACTTCGAGGTGGTCACCGTGCGGGAGGGGGACGGGGGTTCGTCGCAGCGCAGGGTGAGCAATGCGGAGGCGAGGAACGACACGGCGTCGCCGGCCAGGAGCCACTGGTAGGCGGCCGAGGTGCCGAGCGCAAGGGCCGCGGCGGCAGCTAGGCCTCCCAGGGCCCAGCCCGCGTTGGCGACGGTGCGCTGGACGGCCTGGTAACGGACGCGGTCCGGTCCTGCCACCCGGGTGGCGTAGAGCCTGGTGAGGACGCTCGCCGCGCGGTCGCCGAGGCCGCCGACGGCGGAGAAGGCGAGGAGCAGGGCGAAGTCGTTCGTGGTGAGCAGCGCCAAGGAGGCCAGCGCGCGCAGGAGTTGGACGACGAGCAGGACGCGGGTGAGGGGGAACCGGTCGGCGATGCGACCGCCAAGGGGTGCGCCGGCGATGCCGATGGCTCCGGCGGTCGCAGCGAGCGTGCCGACCTGAGCGACCGAGAGGCCCGAGACGTAGGTGAAATACAACACTGAGACGGAGGCCCAGAGTCCACTGCCGGTCCGGTCGACGAGCGCGATGACGAGCATTCTGCGTCCGTCGCGCCCTCCGGGTATCCGGCTCGACCGTGCGGCTGTGCGGTACGTCCGGTGCACTGCTCCCCCTTGCCTTCGATTATGTACTGATACATAATTTCCAACGTGGCAACACAATATGGGATCACTGGTGCGACGGCCAAGGGAATTGCCGCGTCCGTCGAACGGGCCGTGGCGGAGGGATCGTTGGGGCCCCAGGCCGCGCTGCCTCCCGTGCGACGGCTCGCGGACGGCCTCGGGGTCAGTCCCGGTACGGTCGCCGCGGCCTACAAGGAACTGCGCCGACGTGGAATCGTGATCACGCGCGGGCGGGGCGGGACCGTGGTGGCGCCCGCTCCCGCGGTGGCGTCACGCCGGCCGCCCAAAGTGCCGGAGGGCCTGCGGGACTTGTCCGGCGGGCACCCCGATCCCTCGCTTCTTCCCGCACTCGTACCGCCGTCGCGTCTGTCACCCGGTGTCCGGGCGCATCGCTCAATGCCCAGACTGGCGCGGCTGGAGCAGGTCGTGCGCGACTGGATCGGGTCCGAGGGTGTGCCGGTCGAACACGTGACCTTCTCGCACGGAGCGCTGGATCTGATCGGCCGGCTTCTGTCCGTGGAGTTGCGGCCCGGCGATGCCGTGGCCATGGAGGACCCCGGATATCACCATCTGCTGGATCTGGTCACTGCTCTGGGGCTGCGGATCGTCCCGGTGGCCGTGGACGACGAGGGCCTGCGTCCCGACGCCGTGCGCGGGGCGCTGCGGGCGGGTGTCCGGGCCCTGGTGTGCAGTCCACGGGCGCAGAATCCGTACGGCGGTTGTTTTTCGGCTGCGCGCCGGGAGGCGCTTGTGGCAGTGCTCCGGGACGAACCCGATGTGCTCGTCGTCGAGAACGACCATGCGTCGGAGGTCTCCGGTGCCCCCCTGCACTCGCTGGCCGCCGGCGGGTTGACGCGCTGGGTGCATGTGCGGACGGTGAGCAAGTTCCTGGGCACCGACCTGCGGTGGGCGGCGGCGGCCTGCGACGCGACCACGCTGGCACGCCACGACGGCCGGCTGCAGCTGACGTCGGGCTGGGTCAGTCATCTGCTCCAGGAGATCGTGCACGGGCTGCTGACGGATGTCGCCACGCGCGCGTCGGTGACCGCCGCTCAGGAGACGTACGCGCTGCGACGCGGCGCTCTGCTCGACGAGCTGGGCGGGCGCGGAATCGATGCCCATGGGGCGAGCGGAATGAATCTGTGGGTACCCGCGCGGGACGAGTCGGCCGTGGTGAACGGGCTGCGCTCGTACGGCTGGTGGGTCGCGGCCGGGGCCAGGTTCCGTTCGTCGTCGCCACCTGGGGTGCGGATCTCCGTGGCCACGCTCGCGCCAGCCGACGGGGCGCGGTTGGCCTCGGACTTCGCTGCCGTGCTCGGTGAGTCCGAGGCCACTTACGGTGGTTGAGCCGCCGACTCAGGAGCGTTTGCGGGCCAGGTCCTCGTAGAAGTGCAGCAGATCCAGGTTGTCGATCGAGCCGGGGTTGACGGCCTTCTCCAGGGGAGTGCCCTGGAGAAGGCGCTTGACCGGGACCTCGATGCGCTTGCCGGTGAGGGTGTGCGGAATGCCGGGGACTTCGATGATCTCGTCGGGGACGTGGCGCGGTGAGAGCTGTTCCCGGATGGTCTGCTTGATGCGGCCCAGCAGGGCGTCGTCCAAGGGTGCGCCGGGGGCCAGGTGTACGAAGAGGGGCATCCAGTAGCCGCCGTCGGGCTGTTCGACCCCGATGACGAGGGACTCCCTGATCTCCGGGATGCGCTCCACGGCCTCGTAGATGTCCGCGGAGCCCATGCGCACGCCCTGGCGGTTGAGCGTGGAATCGGAGCGGCCGTGGATGACGACGGAGCCGCGGGAGGTGACGGTGATCCAGTCGCCGTGGCGCCACACGCCGGGATACGTGTCGAAGTAGCTGTCGTGGTAGCGGCTGCCGTTGGGGTCGTTCCAGAAGCGGATCGGCATGGACGGCATGGGGTTGGTGACCACGAGTTCGCCGACCTCGTCGATCACCGGTTTGCCGCTCGGGTCCCAGGACTGCAGATCGGTGCCGAGGCCGGCGGCCTGGAGTTCGCCGACGTACACCGGGAGGGTCGGTACCGCTCCTGCGAAGCAGGAGCACACGTCCGTGCCTCCGCTGACGGACGCGATCCACAGATCGGCCCCGCTCTTTGCGAACTCGTCGTGCAGCCAGCGGAAGCCGTCGGGGGGCAGCGGGGATCCGGTGGTGGCGACGCACTTCACCCTGGAGAGGTCGAAGTCGCGCGCCGGGTGCACGCCGGCCTTGCGGCAGGCCATGACGTACGCGGCCGAGGTGCCGTAGAGGGTGGCTCCGGTCCGCTCGGCGATGCGCCACTGGGCGCCCGTGTCCGGGAAGCCCGGGCTGCCGTCGTAGAGCACGATCGTCGTCCCGGTGAGGAGGCCGGAGACAAGGAAGTTCCACATCATCCAGCCGGTCGACGTGTACCAGAAGAAACGGTCCTCTGGGCCCAGGTCGCAGTGCAGGCCGAGCTGTTTGAGGTGTTCGATCAGGATGCCACCCTGGGACTGGACGATGGCCTTGGGGAGGCCGGTCGTGCCCGAGGAGTAGAGCACCCAGAGGGGGTGGTCGAAGGGGATCTGTTCGAAGACGGGCTCCACGTCGGCACCGGTCAGGGCCGACCACTCCAGGGCGCCTTCGGGGGGTTCGGTGCCGAGGAGCGGGATGTGGACGACGGCACGCAGCGTGGGCAGTTCCTGGCGCAGCTCGGCGACGATGTCGCGGCGATCGTGCTCCTTGCCGCCGTAGCGGTAGCCGTCGACGGTGAACAGGACGACCGGTTCGACCTGCTGGAAGCGGTCGAGGACGCTGCGGGCGCCGAAGTCGGGGGCGCAGGACGTCCAGACACCGCCCACCGCCGCTGTGGCGAGGAAGGCGACGACGGCCTGCGGGATGTTCGGGAGGTAACCGCTGACGCGGTCTCCGGGGCTTACGCCGAGGGCGCGCAGCTCGGCTGCCAGGGAGCCGACCTGGCGGCGCAGCTCGGACCAGGTCACCGGGCGGGGCTCGTGCGTCTCGTCGACGTACAGGAGGGCGGGTTCGTCCCCGCGGGTCGCGGCCGCGCGCAGGGCGTGCTCCGCGTAGTTCAGCGTCGCCCCGGGGAACCACTGCGCACCCGGCATCGAGCGGTCGCCGAGCACGCGCGCGTAGGGAGTCGAAAACCGTACCTCGAACCACTGGGTGACGGCTTTCCAGAACGTGTCCAGTTCGTCGACGGACCAGCGGTGCAGTGCCGCATAGCCGCCCTCGGCCGGTGCGCCGTGGTGCTCGGCCGCCCAGGCCTGGAATTCTGTGATCTGCGCCTGGGCGCTGCGTTCCGGATCTGGCTGCCAGAGTGGCTGGGGGTTCACGGTCGACATGGGGCGGCTCCCGGACTGTGCGCGTCGTGTGCGTCTGGCGCGCACGTGCTGGGGTGTGCGCGTGACGCGGCTGACACGGACGATGCCATGTGATCGACTTCTACACTAGGGCGCGACCCACATAGTCCGTGCCGTGAAGATGTGGTCCCAGCACGGGTGAACGGCAGTTGAACGGCACACACGTGTGGGGCGTTCAATGGCAGGGTGAGCAGCATGGACGGTCGTGACCTGGTGCGTTCGATAAAAGCGGTCGGTTCTTCGGGGGCGGCCCAGAGGTTGCGCATCGTGCGAGCCGCATGGCGCAGAAGGCGTGCGGACGCCTCCGCCCTGCCGTCGCGAGGCGCCGAGCGCGCGCGAGTGCCGGGGCCCGTGCAGGAGGTGGAGCCCGGCCCGGGCGGTGGGGTCCTCCGGTTCAGCCGGTCCGAGCTGCGCATCGTCGTTGCGGTGAACGGAGCCGTCTTCTGGGGCTGGGACGGGGCCTCTCCCGAGCCGTCGTACGCGCTGGCGGGCCGCTGCCCGGAGCCCGATCCCCGGACGGTCCTGGAGCCGGACAAGGACGGTGGCTGGCGGGTCGTGGCCGAGCGGGTGACGGTCGTCGTCTCGCGCCATGGAGCCGTCGAGGTGCGTACGCCCGGTGGTGTGACCCTGCGCCGCGATCTGCCTCCCCGGTGGTGGGAGCCGGTCGAGGGTGGCACGGCACGCTGGATGCAGCGGTCGGAGGTGGCCGCGGACGCGCGGTTCTTCGGGCTCGGGGGACGGTCGTCGGGCCCTCGGCTGCGCGATGGGACGTACCGCTTGTGGAACACGGATCCGGGCCACGCGTTCGCTCCCGGAGACGATCCCCTGTACATCACGATGCCCGTGCAGCTGGTGGCGGCGGACGCGGCGACGCATCTCGTGTTCCACGACACCTCCTGGAACGGCACGGTGACGCTGCGGGAGGGCGAGGAGGGCGCCGGTTCCGGGCACGACCGGGCTGGGTCCTCCGAACTGCGGATGGACGGCGGTCCGTTGCGTTGCTGGGTGATCGTGGGCACCCCCGCGCGCGTGCTGCTCGTCTGGGCCTCATTGACGGGTGCACCGGCGCTCCCGCCGGCGTGGGCGCTGGGTCATCACCATGCGCGCTGGGGCTTCGGCAGTGAACAGGAAGTGCGGCGGATCGTCTCCGGCTACCAGGAGCGCGGGCTGCCGCTCGACGCCGTCCATCTGGACATCGACCACTACAACGAACACCAGGTGTTCACCGTCGACCACGAGCACTTTCCCAAGCTGCCAGTACTGGCCGAGGAGCTGCGGCGGGACGGGATCCGGCTGGTGTCGATCGTCGACCCTGCCGTCCGAGCGGCCGAGGGCAACGAGGTGTACGACAGCGGGACGGGCGAGGACGCGTTCGTGCGGGACGCCTCGGGGCGGGTCGTACGAGGGGTGGTGTGGCCCGGCGAGGCGGTGTTCCCGGACTTCACGCACGCGCGCGTGCGGGCATGGTGGGGTCGTCTGTACGAGGAGCGGCTCGGGCAGGGGTTCTCGGGGTTCTGGCACGACATGAACGAACCCACGTCGTTCAGCGCCTTCGGGGAGACGACACTGCCGCGGTCGGCCAGGCACGCGCTCGAAGGCCGAGGCGGGGACCACCGGGAGGCGCACAACGTCTATGCGCTGTGCATGGCAAGGGCAGGCTACGAAGGGCTGCGCGAACTGGCTCCCCAGGAACGTCCGTTCGTCTTCTCGCGCTCCGGCTGGGCCGGTATGCAGCGCTACGGGGGCGCGTGGTCCGGTGACGTGGCTACGGGCTGGCCGGGGCTGCGGGCGACATTGTCGCTGGTCATGGGGCTCGGGCTGTGCGGAGTGCCGTATTCGGGCCCGGACGTGGGCGGTTTCGACGGGAGTCCGTCACCCGAGCTGTATCTGCGATGGTTCCAACTGGGCTCGTATCTGCCGATGTTCCGGACGCATGCGAGTCTGCGTGCGGGGCGCAGGGAACCTTGGGAGTTCGGTGCCGAGGTGCTGGAGCACGCGCGCGTGGCGCTCGTCGAACGGCGGCGGCTGCTGCCTTACTTCATGACGCTCGCACACCTGGCCCGCCGCACGGGAGCGCCCTATGTGCGGCCCCTGTGGTGGTCGGCGCCGGAGGACCGTGCGCTGCGCGACTGTGAGGACGCCTTCCTGCTGGGCGACGGCCTGTTGGTGGCACCGGTGCTCGATCCGGGCGCGGACCGGCGTGCGGTGCATCTGCCCCGTGGGCGCTGGTACGACACAGTGACGGAGCAGGTGTACGAGGGACCGGGACAGGTGCTCCTCGATGCCCCCTTGTCGCGGATTCCGGTGCTCGCGCGCGCGGGTGCCGTCGTCCCCGTACGCGGGGACGACGGCGGGCTGGAACTGGAGGTGTGGGCTCCCGCCCAGGGCCGGACGGGGAGCGGACTGGTGGTGCAGGACGCGGGCGACGGGTGGGACGAGCCGGAACTCGAGCGCTACGTCGCCCGTTGGGCGGGGGGACGGCTGGTGGTCGAGCGGGAGGACGAGGGCGGCGTGAGCGAGCCGCCCTACCCGGTGCGCGTGCGAGGCCTCAAGGAGAGCTGAGTCAGACGTACCGGCCTTCGAACCAGGCCCGCACGGCCAGCGTGTGCAGCGGGAAGGCGAGTTCTTCCGCTCTGCGCAGGAGGTGCCAGCCCTCCGTCTCGTCCGTGGCCGCAGACTGGGGAAGACCCTCGGCCGATCGCTCCGGGAGGAGCCCGAACAGCAGCAGATGCCCGTCCGGGGAGCTCATGGCGTCGATGAGCCGTACGTCACGGCTCGCCGCGTCGATACCGGTCTCTTCCTTGAGTTCACGGACGACGGCCTGCCGCCAGTCCTCGCGGTCGTCGATGTAACCGCCGGGCAGGGCTATGCCCCCGCGCGCGGGGGCGATGGTTCTTGTGATGACGACGAGGGCAGTGCCCTTCGTGTCATACACGGGTTGGAGCGCGATCGCCACGGGCAGCGGGTTGCGGTAGGCCACCGCACGGCAGGCCGGACAGGTGCGGGGCCAACCGGAGACGCCCTCCTCGTAGGGCGCTCCGCAGCTCGAACAGTGGGAGTCGGGCGCGGAGTTGGGGGGTGAGGCTTGAGTTTCGGACACGAAGCGGAATGTATCCGATCACGGGAGGAGCCTCTCCGGCAGGCCACTCAGTGGTCGCTGGTGAGCGACCTCCAGGACACGGGGAAGTCGAAATAGGTGTCCGGGTAGGGCTCGGGCTTGTACGTGTAGTGCCACCATTCCTCGGCGAGGTTCACGAATCCGAGCCCCTCCAGAGTGCCCTTGAGGAGCAGCCTGTTGGCGCGCTGATCGCCCTGGATGCGCGGGGCGAGCGTGTGGGCGAGGGTGTCGAAGCAGTCGAAGCCTGTGCCCATGTCGACGGAGTTGTCGGGGAAGCGCTCGGCCTTGGGCCCGTAGCAGGGCAGGAGCGGCTCTCCGGGGTGGTACGGCCGGGTCGGCTTCGCGGGCAGCCTCACGATGGTGAGGTCCATGGTCGAGCCGCGGCTGTGGCCGGATTTCTCCGCGATGTAACCGTCCTCGAACAGGCGCGCCTTGTCGACCTTCGAGTAGAACTCGCCCTTCATCGCCTGGTCGTCGAGGTCCTCGGCCCAGCGGACGAAGTGGTTGACGGCGCGCTGCGGCCGGTAGCAGTCGTACACCTTGAGGGTGTAGCCCTTCCGCAACAGCCTCGCCTGGGCCCTGTGGAGCGCTTCGGCGGCCGGCCGGGTGAGGATGCAGATCGGCTGCTGATAGCCGTCGACGCGTTCGCCGACGAAGTTGTGCGGAGTGAAGTAGCGCATCTCCTGGATGATCGTCGGGTCCACCGTTCTCAGGGCCACGAAGTCCTTCGGTGCCCTGGGGTCCGTCGTCGTACTGGCCCGGGCGGTGGCGGATGCGGCGGTCACGGCCAGCACCACGGCGAGTGCGGTGATCACACCGCGTACTGCACGGGAGACACGTGTCATGTCTCCTGCATTTATCAGGAAGGCGCCGCGTCCGGGAAGTGACCGGGTGCGGTTCACCCCGGATGCGGGAAAGGACGGCCGGAACCACCCCCGTGGACCCCGGCCGCCTCTTCCGTAACGACGACGCACCAAGGGCCGGTTCGGTTCGATCGAGCACACTGCCGATTTCCGGATGCCCGTGGGAGACTTCTGACGTTCCGTCAGATTCCCCAGCGAGGAGGAACTTTGTCGCGTACACGCACGCCTGTGGTCGACGGGTGGTTCACCGGCGACGGGGACGGCTTCCGGCTCCTCGGGACACGCTGCGCGGCGTGCACCTCGCTCTTCTTCCCCCGCGAGGACGCGCACTGCCGCAACCCTGGGTGCCCGGGCGGACATCTCGAGGAGGTGCCTCTGTCACGACAGGGGCTCGTCTGGTCGTACACGGACAGTCGGTATCGACCTCCGTCACCCTATGTGACCGATCCGGAACTTCCGTGGGAGCCGTACACGTTGATCGCTGTGGAGCTCGAGCCTGAGCGAATCGTGGTGCTGGGGCAGGCTGCAGAGGGGATCACCGTCGCCGATCTGGCGGTGGGCATGGAGGTGGAGGTCGTCCCCGGCGTGCTCCATGAGGACACGGAGACGATCTGGACGACCTGGCACTGGCGGCCGACGGGAGTGACGGCATGACGGGTGAGGTGGCGGTGCTCGGCGCGGGCATGCACCCGTGGGGCAAGTGGGGGCGCAGTTTCGTCGAGTACGGGACTGCGGCGGCCCGTGCGGCGCTCGCCGACGCCGGGCTCGAGTGGCGGGACGTCGGCTCGGTCGTCGGGGCCGGCACCGTGCGCGGCGGCTATCCGGGGTATGTGGCCGGGGCGACCTTCGCGAAGGCCCTGGGCTGGCAGGGGGCCCGGGTAACCAGCGTGTACGCCGCCTGCGCGTCCGGGGCGCAGGCCGTCAACACCGCGCGGGCGCAGATCCTTTCGGGGCTCGCGGACGTGGTCCTCGTGGTGGGCGCAGACGCGGCACCCAAGGGATTCTTCCGGCCTGCGGGCGGAGACCGGCCAGACGATCCGGACTGGCTTCGCTTCCGCGTTCTGGGCGCGACCAATCCCACGTACTTCGGGCTGTACGCCCGCCGTCGCATGGCCGTGCACGGTGACACGCTGGAGGACTTCGCACAGGTCAAGGTGAAGAACTCCGCGCTGGGGGCGCTCAATCCGAACGCGCGCTACCGCACGCGGGTCACCGCCGATGAGGTCGCCGCCTCCGCCGTGGTCGCCGATCCGCTGCGGCTGCTCGACATCTGCGCGACGTCGGACGGAGGTGCCGCGCTGGTGCTGTCCAGCATGGAGTTCGCGCGCCGGCACGCGACGAACCAGCCGGTGCGGATCCGGGCCGTGTCCACGGTGACACCCCACTACCCCAACACGGTGCTGGATCTGCCCGACATCGCGACGGACTCGGCGGCGGCCCTGGAGCCGGCCGCCGACCCCTTCCGGGCCTCGATCGCGCGAGCGGCCTACGAGGAGGCGGGCGTCGGACCCGAGGACCTCTCCCTCGCGGAGGTATACGACCTGTCCACCGCCCTTGAGTTGCAGTGGTACGAGGATCTGGGGCTGTGCGGGCAGGGAGAGGGCGCGAAGCTGTTGCGGGAGGGCGCGACGGCCCTGGGTGGCCGCATACCGGTGAACGCCAGCGGTGGGCTGGCCTCCTTCGGCGAGGCGGTTCCGGCTCAGGCGATAGCCCAAGTATGCGAGCTGACCTGGCAGTTGAGGGAGGAGGCGGCTGAGAGGCAGGTCGCGGGAGCTCGCGTGGGGATCACTGCGAACCAGGGATTGTTCGGGCACGGGTCGGCGGTGATCGCAGTGCGGTGAGCGTGATGCGGTGCGGTGATGCGGTGGACTGATGCTGTGGGGTGAGGCCGTGAGCGCAGCGCGGTGAGCGGCCGTTCGGGGACCGGACGGAAGAACATGACCGTCGCGCAGTGCAAGCCCTTTCCCTTACGTTGAGTGACTGCTCCGGAATCCTGTGTGAACGTCTCATGAACTGGCCTTGGGCGTTCTCCGGTGGCGCCATCATGCTGCCGTGCGCTCCTGGACGGACACTCTCCGCTTCGCCTTCCAACCGGTGGTCAACCTGGCCACCGGAGGAGTCGCGGGGCTGGAGATACTCGCCCGCCCGGAGGCCGGCGACATCCTGGCCGAGGCTCGCCGAGACCCTGAACTCGACGGCCGGCTGGCGGTGTTGGCGGTCCGGGCGGCGGCGCGCAAGGAGACGCTGCTACCGCTGCACGTCAACGTCTTCGCCGGCACCCTCGCAGACCTCGGTGGCCTCACTCCGCTGCACGACGCGGTGCGCGCGGCGGGACGGCTGCCGTGGGAGGTGACGATCGACATCGGGCCGCCGTACACGCACGTCCCGCACCAGGCGCTGCTGGAAGCGGTGAGCGCGCTGCGGGACCAGGGCTTCCGGATCAGCGCGGACGGCGTCGGGGACGGTGACGTACCCCTGCGACTGCTCACCGATATGGGGCCCGACCTGGTGAAACTGGACGCGTCGCTGCTGGCTCGGCCTGCGGCGGTGAAGGCCATGCGGACGCTGTGCGAGCAGCTGGGAGCGCTCCTGTCCGTCGAGGGCGTGGAGACGGAACTGCAGTGCGGGGCCGCGATCTCGGCCGGAGCCCAGCTGGCACAGGGTGAGTTGTTCGCGCCGCCGGCCCGGCTGCCCGCGGCGGACGTGTACGTTCCGCCCCGCTCTCCCGGTGCCGTGTCGGTTCCGAGGCCGGGGCCTTCGGTGCTGGAGTTCGTGCGGCCCGCGGCGCTGCTGCCGGCCACCGCGTCGGCCGGTCAGGTGCGGGCACTGCTGACCGGGTCGCCGGAGGTGTCCGGGGTAGTGCTCGTGGACCAGCACGGGCTCCCGGTCCGTTCCGTGCACCGCTCGCGCTTTCTGCTGTCGATGTCGGGGCGCTATGGCCATGCGCTGTACGCCGACCGCCCCGCCGCGAAGCTCGGGGACCCCCCGCGGACGGTGGGCGTCGATGCCACCGCCTGGGAGGTCCTGGACGTGGTGGCCGTCGGTGGCCGCAGCCGCACTTCGGACGATGTGGCCGTCGTGGACCGGCAGGGGAGGTGCGTCGGTGTGGTGCGGCTCGCGGACCTGGTGCGGGCGCTGGCCGAGAGCAGGGTCGAGGAGGCGGCCGGGCTCAATCCGCTGACACGGCTGCCGGGCTCGGACGCCATCACCGGCGAAGTGGACCGACGCATCGCGGACGGCCGGACGTTCTCGCTGAGCTGGCTGGACGTGGATCACTTCAAGCAGGTCAACGACGTAGCCGGATTCGCGGCAGGCGACGAGCTGATCCGGTCGGTCGGTCGGGCCTTGCAGCACGCGGCGTCCGGAAGCACCCGGGTCGGCCACATCGGCGGGGACGACTTCCTGGTGCTCACCGAGCCGGAGTGGCTGGATCCGCTGGCTGTGTCGATGCTGGACGCGCCCTGGTCGGCCGGCGGGCGTCCTGTCACGTTGTCCCTGGCCACCGTCTTGTGTCCGCCGGGGAGTGTGATGGACCACCGTCAGGCAGCCGCGTGTCTGGCGCCGCTGAAGAAGGCCGCGAAATCGCTGCAGGGAGCGAGTTGGGTACTGGGCCGGGCGGGGCTGGCGGGCCACGAGATCCGGCGCGGGTCGAGGGCGGCGCCCGCCCAGGCCGGGTGCGCGGTGACGGAACCCGGCCTAGGCTGATCGTCATAACCGACGGACGATCCTCCTTCGCACGGACACCGCGGCGGCTGTCACCGTTGCCGTCGGCGACCTTGACGCTCTGTGGGCGCCGGTGAACACTTCCGGTGTCAGTCGACATCGCCGTACATAAACGGTGTATCCAGGCACGCGCCGCGCGGGCACCGACTGAAGAACAGGCCCGTTCCCCACGGGCGATTCGGCTGCGACGGCACACTCGTCACGGACGCCGTGCGGGGCGCGGGAGCTTCCCTGCCTTCGGCTGAAGTCGCCACGGGAAACGCACCCTGCACGGAGGACCGGGGCCGATCACCCCCGGACAGGGCCTAGGAGCCGCCATGAGCAACGGAGACATCCACGGCGAAGGCCGCGGCTGCGGCGTCGGTGGGCCGTCGCACGGCGGGTGCATGGGCCATGCCGTCACCGCGAGCCGTGGCCCGGGACGACGCCCGGACCGGAGCCACCTGTGGATCCCGGTTGTCGGACCGCTGATCGGCGGGGCGCTTTCCGGGCTCATCCTCAAAGCAGCCTTCTGATCCAGAGCAGCCTCCCGAAGGAACGACGAAGGGGACGTCATGACGGACAAGTTCGTCGCCGCTATCGACCAGGGCACCACCTCCAGCCGCTGCATCGTCTTCAACCAGGACGGGGCGATCGTCGCCGTCGACCAGCGCGAGCACCGCCAGATCTTCCCGAAACCGGGCTGGGTGGAGCACGACGCCACGGAGATCTGGTCCAAGGTGCAGGCCGTGGTCGCCGGAGCGATCGCCAAGGCCGGACTGCGCGCCGACCAGCTCAGCGCCCTCGGCATCACCAACCAGCGCGAGACCACGCTCCTGTGGGACCGCGTGACGGGCAAGCCCGTGCACAACGCCATCGTGTGGCAGGACACGCGCACCGCGGCGCTGACCCACCAGCTCGGCGGCTCGGACGGGCAGGACCGCTTCCGCGAGCAGACCGGGCTGCCGCTGGCCACCTACTTCTCCGGCCCGAAGGCGGCCTGGCTGCTCGACAACGTGCCCGGCCTGCGGGCCCGGGCCGAGAACGGCGAGATCGCCTTCGGCACCATGGACTCCTGGCTCATCTGGAATCTGACGGGCGGCACCGACGGTGGACAGCACGTCACCGACGTGACGAACGCCGGGCGCACCATGCTGATGAACCTGGAAACCCTCCAGTGGGACCCGTCCATCCTCTCCGCGATGAACATCCCCGAGGCCGTCCTGCCCGAGATCAGGTCCTCGGCCGAGGTGTACGGCACCGCGGTCGGCCAGCTGGCCGGAGTGCCGGTCGCGTCGGCCCTCGGCGACCAGCAGGCGGCGGTGTTCGGGCAGGCCTGCTACGACGTGGGCACGGCGAAGAACACGTACGGCACGGGCTCCTTCCTGCTGCTCAACACGGGCAACCGGCCGGTGGCGTCCAAGAGCGGGCTGCTGACGACGATGGGCTACAAGATCGGGAGTGAGGCACCGGTCTACTGCCTGGAGGGGTCGATAGCGATAACGGGCGCCCTCGTGCAATGGTTCCGCGACCAGCTGGGCATCATCCGTACCGCCGACGAGATCGAGCCCTTGGCGGAGAGCGTCGAGGACAACGGCGGGGCGTACATCGTGCCCGCCTTCTCCGGCCTCTTCGCACCGTACTGGCGTTCCGACGCGCGCGGTGTCATCACGGGGCTGACTCGCTACGTCACCAAGGCGCATCTCGCACGGGCCGTGCTGGAGGCGACGAGCTGGCAGACGCGCGAGGTCGTGGACGCCATGTACCAGGACTCCGGGGTGCAGATCACCACCCTGAAGGTGGACGGCGGCATGACCAAGAACAACCTGCTGATGCAGCACCAGGCGGATGTGCTCGACGTTCCGGTGGTCCGGCCGAAGGTCTCCGAGACCACGTGTCTGGGCGCCGCGTATGCGGCCGGGCTCGCGACCGGTGTCTGGAACGACCTCGACGAGCTGAAGTCCCACTGGCGCAAGGACGTCGAGTGGACGCCCGCCATGGAGGCGTCCGTACGCGACCGCGAGTACCACAACTGGCGCAAGGCCGTGGAGAAGAGCTTCGGCTGGGAGGAGGACGGCGAGAACTAGTAGACTGTCGCGACTAAGTGTCGTGCTGGTTGGTGGAGTTGGGGTCGGGCGAGCTTCGCTTGTCGCTTCCGTTCGACTGGGCAGGGGTGCCGTGTCCTCGCAGAAGAAGTATCCGGTCGCGTTGAGCGCCGAAGATCGTCGGGCGTTGGAGCGTGTGACGACGACGGGGGTCCGCAGCGCGTCGATGATCAGGCGGGCGCGGGTACTGCTCGCGCTGGACACCTCGGTCGGTGAGGTCGATCCGCGGGCGGTGATCGCGGACCGGGTCGGGGTCTCGTGCGATTCGGTCCGCCTGATCTCGAAGCGCTACGCGGAGACCGGCGGCGATGTGTGGGCCACGGTCGGCCGGAAGGAACGCGCACTCCCGCCGGTGCCCTCTGTGGTGACCGGCGAGGTCGAGGCGAGGCTGATCGCGCTGGCCTGCTCGACGCCGCCCAAAGGACACGCCAGGTGGTCGCTGCGCCTGCTGGAGAAGCACGTCGCGCTGGTCGAGGACATCCCGGATCTGGACCACTCCACCATCGGCCGGGTGTTAAAAAAACGGAACTGCGTCCTCATGTGAAGAAGTGCTGGACCATTCCGCCGACCGCGAACGCGGCCTTCGCCGCGGCGATGGAGGACGTCCTGGCGGTCTACCACCGACCCTTCGATCCGGCGCGCCCGGTGGTGTGCATGGACGAGAAGCCGTACCAGCTCCTCGGCCACGTCCGCGATCCGCTTCCCGCGCAGCCGGGCCGTGACCGGCGTGAGGACAACGAGTACGTCCGCTCGGGGACCTGCTCGATCTTCTGCTGGGTCGAGCCGCTGCGCGGATGGCGGCGCGTCGACGCCCGGCCCCGCCGGACCAGGGTCGACTGGGCGCACCAGGTCGAGCACCTGCTGACCGTGGACTATCCCGACGCCGCCACGGTCGTGCTGGTGATGGACAACCTCAACACCCACACCACCGCCTCGCTCTACGAAGCGTTCGACCCGGCAAAGGCCTTCGCGCTGGCCCAGCGCCTGGAGATCCACCACACCCCCAAACACGGGTCCTGGCTCAACATCGCCGAGATCGAGCTCTCCGCCCTCACCCGCCAGTGCCTGGACCGCCGCATCGACGACCTCACCGTGCTCAACACCGAACTCGCCGCCTGGCAGCAGCACACCAACAGCAACCAGCGCCAAGTCGACTGGCACTTCACCACCGACGACGCACGCGTGAAACTACGCCACCTCTACCCAACCACATAGCGAAATTAAGTCGCGACAGTCTACTAGTGCCCAGGCGGGCAACGTCTGCCCGTAAGGAGCGGCGTCCGGTGCGTGCTCTGAGGGCCCCCGGCCGGAGGCAGAGGGTGCCGGGCGTAGGCCCTCGTACTGGACGTACCTGGGTCTGTGCCCGGTGCGGCGAATGGGGGCGCCTCCCACGCCCTTGAGGCAGTGGGGGAGCGTGCCGGGCGTCGCGAAGGGGCGAACGTTGCCTGCCGGGCACTGGGCACACGCGCGCGTGCGTGAGCCGTAGGCAGCGGCCCGTACCCCGGTCGGCGGGGGTACGGGCCGCCTCCGCGCGGTTCAGGTGGCGACGGGCTCCCGTCGGTCGGCCGCATGCGCCATCGCGTGCTCGACCACGCCGATGAGGATCTCCTTGACGGACTCCCGGTCACGGGCGTCCGTCAGCACGACCGGTACGCCGTCGTCCAGGTCGAGGGCTTGGCGGACGTCCTTGGCAGGGTAACGGGCCGATCCCTCGAAGCAGTTGACGCCCACGAGGAAGGGTATGGAGCGCCGCTCGAAGTAGTCGACGGCGGCGAAGCAGTCCTCCAGGCGGCGGGTGTCGGTGAGCACGACGGCGCCGAGGGCGCCCTCGGAGAGCTCGTCCCACATGAACCAGAACCGCTCCTGACCCGGCGTGCCGAACAGGTACAGCACGAGGTCCTCGCGAAGTGTGATGCGGCCGAAGTCCATGGCCACGGTGGTGGTGTGCTTGCCCTCCACGCCGCTCGTGTCGTCGATCGGGCGGCCGGCCTCGGTGAGCAGTTCCTCGGTGCGCAGCGGCCTGATCTCACTGACCGCGCCGACGAGGGTGGTCTTGCCCACGCCGAAGCCGCCGGCCACCAGGATCTTGAGCGTGACGGGCTCGACCGGTGGCTTCCCGCGCTCAGAACGCCCGAAGATCATCGACTTCTTCTCCTGCTTGATGGGGGTGGGACGACGGCAGGCCGTAGCCTCCGCCGCCTGGGGTTTCGATGACGAGTACGTCGTCGGGTCCTACCTCGGCGGAGTCGCTGCCGCCGAGCGCGGTGACCGTGCCGTCCGCGTGCTCCACACGGTTGGCGCCCAGTGCGCCGGGCTCGCCGCCCGCCATGCCGTACGGCGGGACCCTGCGGTGCTGGGACAGCGTGGAGACCGTCATGGGCTCGTGGAAGCGGATGCGGCGCACGGCGCCGTCCCCGCCGTGCCACTGTCCGGCGCCGCCGCTGCCGTAGCGGACGGTGAACTCGTCGACCCGGACGGGCAGCCGCCATTCCAGGACCTCGGGATCGGTGAGCCGCGAATTGGTCATGTGGGTCTGCACGACGGGCGCGCCGGGGAAGCCCTTGCCCGCGCCGGATCCGGAGGCCACGGTCTCGTAGTACTGGTAGCGCTCGTTCCCGAAGGTGACGTTGTTCATGGTTCCGGAGCCCTCCGCTTGCACGCCGAGCGCGGCATAGAGGGCGCCGGTGATGGCCTGGGAGGTCTCGACGTTGCCCGCGACGACGGCGGCCGGCGGCTCGGGCGCCAGCATGGAGGCGGGCGGCACGACGATGTCCAGGGGGCGCAGACAGCCGTCGTTGAGCGGGATGTCGTCGGCGACGAGCGTGCGGAACACGTACAGAACGGCCGCGTTGACCACGGCCAAGGGCGCGTTGAAGTTGCTCGTCAGCTGCGGTGACGTACCGGTGAAGTCCACGGTCGCGGAGCGGTTTTCGCGGTCCACGCGCACGCGTACCCGGATGACAGCCCGCGAGTCTGTCTCATAGGCGTACTCGCCGTCGTCGAGGGTGTCGACGACCCTGCGTACAGCCTCCTCGGCGTTGTCCTGGACGTGCTTCATGTACGCCTGGACGACATCAAGACCGAAGTTCTCGATCATGCGGCCGACTTCGTCGACGCCCTTCCTGTTGGCGGCGATCTGGGCGCGCAGGTCGGCAAGGTTGGTCCTGGGATTGCGGGAGGGGTAAGGCGCCTCGGTGAGCAGGCGGAGAGTCTCCGCCTCGCGGAAGCGGCCGTCTTCGGCGAGCAGCCAGTTGTCGAAGAGGATGCCTTCCTCCTCGATGGTGCGGCTGTTCGCAGGCATGGAGCCCGGGGCGATGCCGCCGATCTCGGCGTGGTGGCCGCGGGAGGCGACGTAGAAGAGGATTCGGTCACCCTGCGTGTCGAAGACGGGGGTGATCACGGTGACGTCGGGCAGGTGGGTGCCGCCGTGGTACGGGTCGTTGACGGCGTATGTGTCTCCGGGCCGCATCGAGGTGCCCCGACGCCTGATGACCTCCTTGACGCTCGTGCCCATCGAGCCCAGGTGGACGGGGATGTGAGGGGCGTTGGCCACCAGGTTTCCGTCCGGGTCGAAGAGGGCGCAGGAGAAGTCGAGGCGCTCTTTGATGTTGACGGACTGGGCGGTGGACTCCAGCCGGGCGCCCATCTGTTCGGCGATGGACATGAAGAGGTTGTTGAAGACCTCAAGGAGAACCGGATCAGCTTCTGTGTCGAGATCGGAACTCTGCGTAATCGCCACGCGTTCCATGACCAGATGCCCGTCGTCTCGTGCCACGGCCTGCCAGCCGTCGTCGACGACGGTCGTCGCGCCGGCCTCGGCGATGATCGCGGGGCCGGTGACGGTCTCGCCGGGAGGGAGGTCCTCGCGGCGGCGGAGGGGTACGTCGCGCCAGGCGCCGCCGGTGTGGAGGCGGACAGGCGCGGCCGCGGCGCCCGAGCGGGCGGCTTCGTAGGGGGCGAGCACGGAGAGATCGGGGGGTTGTGTGATGCCGGTGGCTTCGACGGAGAGGGCTTCGACGACGATCGGGCGCTCCAGCGTGAAGGAGTACGTGGCGCGATGACGTTCTTCGAAGGTGTGACGCATCGTGTCGGGCTCGGTCAGCTCGACGGTGAGGGGGGTGTCGGTGCCGTCGTACCGCACCTGCGCGCGGCGGGTGATCCGGATGTGCTCCTCGGGGACGTCCTCGGCAAGAAGTTCCGCACGGGCGGCTCGCTCCAGGTCGTCGGCCGTCCTGAGGACGGCCGGCATGGACGCCGGCTCCAGGGGTGCCTCTACGGACTGTTCGCGCATGGCGGTCGTGTCCGCGAGGCCGATGCCCAGCGCGGACAGGACACCTGCCATGGGCGGTACGAGGACCGTGCGGATGCCGAGCGAGTCGGCGACCATGCACGCGTGCTGGCCACCCGCACCTCCGAAGGTGGTGAGGGCGTAGCGGGTGACGTCATGGCCCTTCTGGACGGAGATCCTCTTGACGGCGTTGGCGATGTTGGCGACGGCGATCTGCAGGTAGCCCTCGGCGACCTGCTCGGGCGTGCGGTCGTCTCCGGTCCTGCTGCGGATCTCGTGCGCGAGCACGGCGAAGCGGTCGCGCACGAGCGGCGCGTCGAGAGGCTGGTCTCCGCCCGGGCCGAACACCTCGGGAAAGTGCGCGGGTTGGATTCGGCCGAGCATGACGTTGGCGTCGGTGACGGCGAGCGGGCCGCCGCCGCGGTAGCAGGCGGGTCCCGGGTCCGCGCCCGCCGAGTCCGGCCCTACGCGGTAGCGGGATCCGTCGAAGTGGAGGATCGAGCCGCCGCCGGCCGCGACGGTGTGGATGTCGAGCATGGGGGCGCGGAGTCGGACTCCGGCGATCTGTGTGATGAAGACACGCTCGTACTCGCCCGCGAAGTGCGAGACATCGGTGGAGGTGCCGCCCATGTCGAAGCCGATGACCTGGTCGAAGCCGGCCAGCTGCGACATACGGGCCATGCCGACGATGCCTCCCGCCGGCCCGGAGAGGATGGCGTCCTTGCCACGGAACTGACCGGCTTCCGCGAGCCCTCCGTTGGACTGCATGAACATCAGCCGTACGCCTCGGAGTTCGTCGGCGACTTGCTGGACGTAGCGGCGCAGCACAGGCGACAGGTAGGCGTCGACGACCGCGGTGTCCCCGCGGGGCACGAGCTTCATCAGCGGACTGACCTCACTGGACAGCGAGATCTGCGGAAAGCCGATGCGCGCGGCCAACTCCCCGACGGCCTGCTCATGGGCGGGGTGCAGGTGGCTGTGCATGCAGACGACGGCAACGGCGCGGAGGCCGTCGTCGTACGCCTCCTGGAGGGGTCCGGTGAGAGCGTCGAGGTCCGGGGCACGCAGGACCGTGCCGTCCGCGGCGATGCGCTCGTCGACCTCCACGACCCGTTCGTGCAGCAGCTTGGGGAGGTCGATGCGGCGTGCGAAGATGTGCGGCCGGTTCTGGTAGGCGATGCGCAGGGCGTCCCGGAAGCCCCGGGTGACGACCAGCAGGGTGCGTTCGCCCTTGCGTTCCAGGAGCGCGTTGGTGGCGACCGTCGTTCCCATGCGGACGGCCTCGACCGGATCCTGGGAGCCGGCCAGCAGTTCACGGACGCCCGCGACCGCCGCGTCGGAGTAGCGCGCCGGGTTTTCCGACAGCAGTTTGTGCGTCAGCAGGCGGCCGTCGGGGCGTCGCGCGACGATATCGGTGAACGTGCCACCCCGATCGACCCAGAACTGCCAGCCAGCCACCTCAGTACCCCGATTCCGCGCCGCTCACAGTGCCCGGAGGCCGTTGATCACGTCGCGCAGAATACTCTCGTCCGGCAGTTCGGCAGGGGGTACGGGCCGGGTCACACGGACGAATTCGCCGGCCACGAGGTCGCCGATGAGGACGCGCACCACTCCGATGGGCAGATCGAGTTCTGCGGCGAGTTCGGCGACCGACTGGGGCGCGGCGCGGCACAGATCGACGATGTCCACGTGTTCCGGAGACAGCATCGCGTCGGTGTCCGGGTCGTCCGCCTGCGGCTCCGTGACGACCACCGCGATCAGGTCGAGGCGATGCTGGCCCTCACTGGTGGTACGACCGCGCGTCATGGCGTACGGACGGACGACCGGTCCCGCCTCGTCGTCGAACCAGTGGCTTCTTCCCTGACCGTCAGCGTTCATGACATCTCACTACCCGCCTGCGGACAGATCGGTGCGCGGGGCAGCGCCCAGATGCACCCCGACCCGCTTCACCAGGAGCGTCATCTCGTAAGCGACCTGGCCGACGTCCGAGTCGGCGTCCGAGAGGACGGCCAGGCAGCTGCCGTCGCCGGCGGCCGTCACGAAGAGGAAGGCCTCGTCCAGCTCGACGACCGTCTGCCGGACGTTGCCGGCCTCGAAGTGGCGGCCCACGCCTTTGGCGAGGCTGTGGAACCCGGAGGCGACGGCGGCGAGGTGCTCGCTGTCCTCCCGGGTCAGATCCTTGGACACACCCGTCGGCAGGCCGTCGCCGGACAGCACGACGGCCTTGCGGATGCTCGCGACGCGGTCCACCAGGTCGTCCAGGAGCCAGTTGAGCTCCCCGGACTTGTTGGTCGCGGTGTGGCCGGTCGTCTTCGGTGCGGTCATCGACCGTCCCCCCTTGTCGTTCGTTGTGGTGCTGTGCCGCTGTGGGCGTCGTCAGCCGCGGCATTCTCGTCGCGGCCGCGCTGCCAGCCGCGCTGGAGCGAGGCCATCCGGCTGCGGACCTCGTCGGCGTCCCGCTCCACGGGCTCCGGGGCGTCCTCCGTGTCCCGCCGGTTCTGCTTCAGCTGCGGTGCCAGGCTGGCCTGCCGTACGCGCCGGGGCAGCGGGCCCGAGCCGGAGCCGGTCTCCTGCGGGGCGGTGCCGGGGCGCTTGGCCGCGGTGCCCTCGCCCATGGTGATCGCGGCGGGACGGTTGCGCATGGAGAGGGCGGGAGCCTGCGGGCTCTCACCGGGACTCGGTCGCTCGGGTGCCGGGGACACAACGCCGTCAGCGGGCCGGTCGGCGCCACCCGCGCCCGGGCGCAGCGGTGAGGCTCCACGCCGCCGTGTCGGCAGCGGTGGCGCTCCCTGGTCGGGCCTGCTCGTGCCGCGGCCGCCCGCGGGCTCCTCGCCCCGGCGGGGCGAGGGCGGCGGTGCGGCGGCTTCCGGCTCGGGCCGGCCGCCCGGGCTCGCCGGCGGTTCCCCGGCGGCGTCCTCGCGGCGCGAGCGCTGCTCGGTGACCGGGCGTCCGTGCGAGCTGACGAGCTTCGGTGCCCGGCGACGGGGCAGCCGGACCGGCTCGCCGATTCCGTCCGCAGCGTCGATGCGGTCCGGTTCATGGGTGCCGGCTTCGTCCTGAAGGGGACCGTCGCTGCGGCCGGTTCTCTCGTCGTGCGCGAGAGAGATGGAGCGGCGCGGGCGGAAGATGCCGCCGCGCTCGCTGTCCTCGTCGTCGAGCGCGCCCGGGAAGTCCTCGATGGCGTCGAGGTCGACGGGCGCCTCCAGTTCGACCGGCCCGTCCAGAAGCGCGGCGGGCCGACCGGGAAGCGGCACGGGCCTCGGGGAGAGCGCGGTGCGGCGGCTCTCCTCCAGGTCGGCCTCCTTCGTCGGGTGGGGCCGGTCGAGGCGGAAGCCGATGCCGTTGGTGTCGGGGACGTCGTCCGTCAGCAGCGCGTCGGGGACGAAGAGGACCGCCGTGGTGCCGCCGTACGGGGACGGCTGCAGGGAGACTCGGACGTTCTGCCGCTGCGCGAGCCGGCTGACCACGAACAGGCCTAGCCGGTCGGTGTCGGACAGTTCGAACTCCGGTGTCTCGGCGAGCCGGAGGTTGGCATCCAGAAGAGCGTCGGCGGCCATGCCGAGGCCGCGGTCGTGGATCTCCAGGGTGAAGCCGTTGGCGACCCGTTCGCCCAGGACCTGAACGGCCGTGTGCGGTGGGGAGAACACCGTGGCGTTCTCCAGGAGTTCGGCCACGAGGTGGGTCAGGTCGGCGACGGCTGGACCGGTGACGGCGATCCGCGGCAGGCGGCGGACCTCGATGCGTTCGTAGTCCTCGACCTCGGCGACCGCGGCCCGGACGACGTCCATGAGCTGGACGGGCTTGCGCCACTGCCGGGAAGGGGCTGCGCCGGAGAGGATCACGAGGCCCTCGGCGTGCCGTCGCATACGGGTGGTCAGGTGGTCGAGGCGGAACAGATCGGCGAGCTCGTCGGTGTCCTCGGTCCGGCGCTCCATGGTGTCGAGCAGGGTGAGCTGCTTGTGCAGGAGGACCTGGCTGCGCCGGGCGAGGTTGACGAACACCTCTGAGACCCCGGCGCGCAGTTCGGCCTGTTTGACGGCGGCTTCGACGGCGGCGCGCTGCAGGGTGTTGAGGGCCTGGCCGACCTCGCCGATCTCGTTCTTGTCGTATTCGAGGCGCGGCACCTCGGTCTCCACGTCGACCTGTTCGCCCGCAGACAGGCGCCGCATGACGCTGGGCAGCCGCAGGCCGGACGCCTCGTGGGCCTCCAGTCGCAGTTGCCTCAGGTCACGGATGAGGGCACGGCCGACGCGCACGGACAGGAAGAGCGAGAGCAGCAGGGCAACCAGGCCCAGTACGCCGGCGACGGCCGCCTTGGCGATGACCCCCACGGCGACCGGACGGACGCGGTCCTGATAGCGGTCGCTCGCCTGGTCATTGAGGGTGCCAAGCTTGTCGAGCACGCTTCCGGCGAAGGTGTCCCAGCTCTGCGCCGTGACCTCGCCGGGCCTGCCGTCGGCGGAGGAGACGGCGTCCTGCTCGGCCACGCGCAGCGGGGCCGTAGCGGCGTTCTTCCAGAACCGCTCGTAGCGTCCGCGGTCCGAGGAGGGCAGCAGCGGCAGGTTGACGTCGTACATCAGGCTGCGCTGGGCGACGAGGTCGGAGATGTCGCGGCTCTCGCCGCGTGTGAGCTTGCCGACGATCAGAGCGGAGCCGAGGAGGGCGTCCTCGCGGGAGAGCAGTTCGCGGGCCCGCGCGAGGTTGACGAGTGCGCGGTACTGCTTGTCCATCTCGGCGTTGTCGACGACGTGAAGATTGCCGAGCAGGACGTAGCAGGGGTCGACCAGGTGGTTGTAGAGGTCGAGGGTTTGGGCGCGGTCGACCGTGCCGTCCTCGACGCTGCGGCGCAGGGCCTCGATGCCGTCGAAGGCATCCAGCACTGCACCCAGACTCTCACCCGTGCCGTCGCCCATCGCGTCGCGCACATCGGGGTTCTTGGAGTTCTTCCGGATCTCGGCGACGGCCTTGTCCGTGGCGGTCCTGCTGCGCCTGAGATCGGCGAGGCCGTCGGCGGCCCGGGGGTCGGCCAGGTAGACGAGGGTCTGTCGGCGTTCCTGCTGCAGGACACGGACGGTGTCCTCCATCGGATACCCGATCTTCTCCACCACGTCCGACACGTTGAACAGATCTTCTGCCTCGCGCCCCGTGAGCACCGTGGCGAAGCCCCAGATCGCGGTGAGGGACACCAGCGGCACGAGAAGCAGCGCCACGATCTTCCGGCGGATCGACTTCCCGCGAAAGCGCATGGCCTCCCCCAGCTCGACCCCCAGCAGCCGGGGGTACACATGTACGTCAACAAACGGCGCGAGCCTACTACCGACGAACAGGTATCTCGAAGAGCAGTCCGGAAGCTGAACTTCCGCGCGGGCGACGAGACATGGGGAGTTGTCCCGTCATTGCGGGAGATTGCCTCCCCGATTCCCTGGACGACCGCAGAAACGTATCCGGCCGACCTACCCGGCCAGTTGGCCTGAAATTTACGCTCGGCGGGAATCTTCGGGACGACTCGTTCGTCCTTCTCTACGGGGAATGGGTGCGGAATGAGCCACAGGAGCCGTATCCCGCACCCCGGCGGCGTAAAACAGCGCAAGCCGGGCAGCCACTGGGGAGCCGTGCCATCGGGCACGGGGCGAGCGGTCTGCTGGCGGTGGGGAGTGACACGTTGATGGGCACGGCGGAGCGGCGCGAGGCGCCCGGGGACGGCTTGACGGCACAGCTGGCGGGGCAGCCGGGCCAGGAGGCACGGGATCGCGACATTCCAGCAGACACGCACGAGAGGAGAGGCGGCCGCGGCGTGCCGGCGGATGTGAGTGACGGGGCGGCAGGGTACGCGAGCACCGCGGCTGCTGGACGGAGGAAGGACGAAGTGCGGTCGTCCTACAGCCCGTTGTGGGTCGAGGAGCCGGCGCGGCGGCGTCGGATGCCCGATCCGGTGCGTACGGCGGCGGTGCGAGCGGTGATCATCATCGCTGTGACGCTGATACAGGCAATGGTGGCCTTCCTGTGCACCATGGCCGGATCCTGGCTCGCCTTCCCGATGGTCATCAGCAGCGTCGTCAGCACGGTGGTGGCCACCTGGGGCGCCCTCGACGTCTGGGTGACCCGTCAGGTCTGGAACCAGCGCAACGGCGTGGTATCGACACCCAGCAGCAGCGCCCGGACCCTGCGCCGCGAGCGTCGCCGGGACCGGCGGCAGCTGAAGGCCACCGAGCGGGCCCAGGAGCGGATACGTCGGCGCGGCGGGGCCGGGCAGTTGTCACACCCCTGACCCGCCCCGTCTGCACGGTGCTGGGTGCCGGTCCTACGGGACGCTGGGGGCAGGGCGTTTGAACATCCGTGTCGCCGTGATCTCGCTGTGCACCGCATCGCCCTCTCCGGCCGGGGCCTGCTGCGGCAGACCCGGACGGAGGTGTTCCTCCACGCTGATGTACTTCAGCCCGGCCCTCAGGTCGGCATCGTTGCGCAGCCGGATGACCAGGGGGAACTCCGCCAGCGCGGTCGTGTCGAACAGACCGGTGGTGTACAGGAGTTGGACGCCGAGCGCGTCGGACACGGCCCGCTGGAGTTCCAGGAGGTAGGTGGCGTTGGCGCGCCCGATGGGGTTGTCGAGGAACAGCGTGCCGGCGTGCCGGTGCTTGTCGCGGCCCCGGTCGTTCGACCGCAGCGCGGCCATCGTGCAGTACAGGGCGATGGCCGCGGTGAGCAGCTGGCCGCCGGAGAACACGTCGCCCATCTGCCCGACGGGCACCCGCTCGGCGCGCAGCACGGCGTCCGGCTTGAGGATCTCCACGGCGACGCCCTTGGGCTGAAGTGCCGCGCCCACGCCCCGCAGCAGCAGGGACATTCCGTCACGGCGCAGGTCGGAGTTCTTCTTGACGGCCGCCCGGGTCGCCTCGTCGATGACCTCGCCGAGCCGTTCGGTCAGCGTGGCCTGGTCGGGCTCCTCGAAGCGGATGCGCAGGAACTCCTGCCCGGACCACTCCCCCAGCCCCTCGGGCAGCCGGGAGAGCCGCTGAGCGGACCGCAGCGTGGCCAGCGCCGACTCCACGAGCCCGCGCAGCCGGTCCACGATCGAGTCCCTGTTCCGCTCCAGCTGCACCAACTCGTCGGTGAGCACACGAAGTCGGGGCGCGAACGCGTCAGCCCACTTCTGGGCGTGCTCGGGCAGTGCGGAAGCGGGCAGCTCGCGGATCTGCTGCCGTGCCGGAGTGCGGACCTGCTCGTAGCGTGTGGAGTTGGCGTGCCGGACGAGCACGTCGCTCGCCTCCCGCACGGCGGCCTCGGTGGCCGACAGGTCGGCGGCGCAGCCGCGCAGGGAGCGGCGGGCCTCGGCGGCAGAGTGCCGGGCCTCTTCCAGGCTGCCGGTGTAGGGCTCCGACTCCTCCTGCTCCTCGTCGAAGGCGTGTTCGCGCAGCAGGTCGCGGAGCATCGCGGTGATCTCGTCGAAGCCGCCTGCCGCGTCCTCGGCCGCACGGTGCGCATCGAGGAGTTCGGCGTGGGCTTCCCGGGACTGGGTCAACGCATCGCTGCGGGAGGCGAGTTCGGCCGTCGCCGTGCGCAGCAGTGCCTGTGCGTGCTCGGCGTCGCGCGGCCGGAACTCCTCGGGCAGCTCGGTGTGGACCTCGCCGTCCTCGGGCGCATGCCGCTCGGTCTCGCCACGCAGCCGTCCGAGCTGCTCGCTCGCGGTCGACATCCGGGTCTCCAGGAGCTGCACCAGCTCCTCGGCCCGCGCGGCGGCAGCCTGTCGGGAGGGTCCGTCGGAGCCGTCCGGCGACTGCAGCAACTGCTCCGCGCGCGTGCGGACCTTGTTGCTGAGCCGGTCCAACTCGGTGCGGGCCGTGCTCTCGTCGCTCTCCGCGCGTGCCTGCTCGGCGCGCAGGTCGGCGCCGACGCCGACCTTCTCATAGAGCTGGGATGCGGCGCGGTAGGCCTCACGGAGGGCAGGCAGTGACGGCTTGGCGGCTGCCTCGGCGTCCTCCGGTACGTCGTCGGGGGCGCCCGCGATCTCCGCGCGCTCGGCGCGCAGGGCCCGGGCCGTGCGGCGGGCATCGTCGGCGGCGCGCTGGGCGCCGCGACGGTCCTCGTCGGCGGCGCGGGCACGCTCCAGACAGGCCTGGGCGCGAGCCTCCGACTCGGCGCCCTCGTCGGCCAGTTCGCGCAGTTTGACCTGCCATCCGGCCCGTTCACGCAGTCGGAAGGCGAGTCCAGCGAGGGCGTCGGCCGCGCGCCGGGCCTTCTGCGCGCCCTCCTGCCGCTCGTCCCGCACCTGCGCTGCCTCGGCGGCGACCTCGTCGGCCTCGGCCCGCACCGTGCGCGCCTCGGCCAACTCGGCCTCGGCCTCCTCGGCGAACGCCCCCGCGTCCTGCGCGGCCCGGGCCAGCTCGACGAGCCGCCCGGCCGGGCAGCCGGTGCGCCAGGAGGCGAGCCGCGCCGCCAGCTCCCGGTCCTTGCCGAGGCGCGCGGCGAGTGTCCTGATCTCCTCGTCCCGCTCGCCCGCCCGCGCGCGCAGCGTCTGCCGCTCCTCGTCGGCGGCGTGCTCGTCGTGCATGGCCGGGTTCGGCGGAACAAGGAAGACGCTGCTGTCGCCAGAGTCCGCGGCCGGGGTCGGTGCGAGCAGGGCGGCTGCCGTGCCGACTGCCACGGCGGAGCGTGGCAGCAGCGCGGCCTCGTTGAGGGTCTCGCGGGCCCGTGCGTGCGTGTCGGGATCGGTGATGATCACGCCGTCGACCAGTTCCGGCCGCGCCGCGAGTACGCGCGCGTGATCGGCGGGGTGCACGGCCTGGGCGAGGTAGCGCCAGCCGGGCAGCGCCGGAATGCCGTGCTCACCGAGGAACTCCACAGTGGCCAGCACGTCCGGCCCGGGCGGCAGTAGTCCCCCGTCTCCGAGTGCGCCGAGGATCCGGGAGTCGTCGGCCGCGGCGGTACGCAGCTCGAAGAGCTGCCGTTCGGCGGACGAGACGGAGTCGTCGAGCAGTTCGCGCAGTTCGTCGGCGAACCGGTCTAGCTCTTCGGGGCCGAGGGCCGGCCGGCTGCCCTCCGTCTCGTGCCGGGGATGCGGGACCAGAGGCCGTGTGTCGCTGCCGGAGACGCTCAGCAACTCCGCCAGCCGTTCTTCCGCGGCCAGAGCCTCGGCGATGCGGCGCTCGGCCTCGTACGACCGCCGGTTCGCCGTCGCCGCGTCCGCCGCGCGTGCCGCCGTCAGCTCCGCGCGGGATTCCGCCGAGGCCGCCTCGCGCGCGTGTTCCGTGGCCTTGCGCGATGCCTCGCGCGCCGTGTCCCAGGCGGCGACCGCCGTCTTCTCGGCGTCGCTGGCCGCGAGGGCGGCGCGGGCCGGGTCGGCGTCGGGCGCGCTGTCGTCGAGCCAGCCCGCGCGCACCGCTTCGGCGGTCTCCTGCTCGACCTCGGTGAGGCGCTGCCGCAGATGCCCGACCTCGCTGCGAGCCCGCTGTGCTTCGGTGGCGGCGGCGGTCGAGTCCCGGTGGGCGGCCTCGCTCACCTCCTGCAGCGCGGCGGACCGCTCCTCCTCCTCGTTGGCGAGGCTGTCGGCGCTTCCCGCGGCCGTGTGCAGGGCCCGTACGAGATCCACGGCGGCCTTGGTGCGGGCCGCGAGCGCAGGGGCTGCGTCCCGCTCGGCCTCCTGGATCGCGGCGGCCACCCGCGCGACCCGGTCGGCGGCGGCGCGATGGCGCAACACGGCCTCGGCGGCCTGCCACGCGGAGTGCAGCGTGCGGGCGTCGGCGAGCTCGCGCTTGTGCCCGGCGGCGGACTTCTCGGACGCGGCGAGCGCCAGCGAGGCGTTGCGGTAGGCGAGTTCGGCGGCGATCAGCGCGCTGCGCTCCCGGCCCGCCTCGGAGTGGGTGACCGCGTAGGCGGCCGCGGTGACGCGCTGGGCGAGGTCGGCGGCCCGGACGCGCTCCTGCCCGCCCCGCGCCGACAGGCGCCGTGCCAGTGCGCGGGTGCGGCGCTCGGCAGCGGTGTGGATGTCACGCGCGCGTGAGCGGGCGTCGGCGGCCTCGACGATCCGTCCCAGGAGGTCCGCCGATCCAGCAGTGAAGTCCCGTTCGGCGATCAGTTCGGCCCGGCGCCCCAACTTGTTACCGAAGCCGCTGACCAGGTCGGCAAGCCCGTCGGTGTCCCGCGTGTCGGTGACGGCGCGCAGCAGCAGGTCGGTGAAGTCGGAGTCCTTCTTGACCGCGAAGAGGCCGGCGGCCTCGCCCTCGTCGGCGTTCATCTCGCGCTGGTAGCGGAAGAGTTCGGGGTCCAGACCGAGGTCGCCGAGGTGCTCGATCCACCGGTCGTGGATCTCCTCCCAGTGCACCTCCAGATGCGGATACGCCTTGCCCGCCTCGGTGAGGGCGTCCCGGAAGCCCTTCATGGTGCGCCGCCGGCCCTGCGCTCCGGACTGGCCCTCGGCAGTCGGCCGTACGGATGTGGCTTCGGCGACGGGCAGGTTGTCCAGGGACAGCCCGGGGCCGGGCCGGAAGGAGTACCAGGCCTCGGCGAACTTGCGCGGGTCGTTGGAGACTTGGCGGCCTCGCCACTCGCTGGCCTTACCGACGACGACGCACTCGCCGGTCAGCGTGTGCTGCCACTCCAGGGCGACGTGCCCGCAGTCGTCGGCGAGCAGGAACTTGCGCAGCACGCCGGAGCTGGCGCCGCCCAGGGTGTTGCGGTGACCGGGCAGCATCACGGAGAAGATCAGCTTCAGCAGCACGGACTTGCCGCCGCCGTTCTCCAGGAAGAGCACGCCGGCGGGTGCGGGGCGGCGCGGGGGGCCGACGGGCTCCTCCTCGAAGAACTCCGCCTGGGCGGGCGCGGGGTCGGGCACGGGCTCGCCCACGCCTCGCAGGTCAAGCACGGTGTCGGCGTAGCGCGCACCGGCGGGACCGATGGAGTAGAGGCGGATCCGGGACAGCTCGTACATGGCGGACTCTCGTAAGTCTTCGGCAGGTCGGAAAGGTTCAGGAGCTGGACGCGTGGAACGGCAGCCCGGCGTCGGCCACCGGCTCCAGGTCGTCGGTGTCCTCGGCGGGCAGCAGCGTGGGCATGCCGTCGGTCACCGGGACCACGCCCAGCTCCAGCAGCTCGGCCATCGCGGCACTGCCCGCCATGTCACGTACCTGGAGCTGGTAGCGGGCGGTCGTGCGGTAGGTGCCGCCGTTGTCGTCACCGGTGCGCTGCAGGAACCCGGAGTCGGTGAGGAAGGCGGCCGCCTTGCCCACGATGCCGGTTGTCGAACCGGCGAGTCTGCGCGCGTCCTTGGTGGCACCGGCAGCACTGCGTCTGGCCCAGATCCGCCACGCGGCCTCCAGCCCGGGCGCGTCGGTGGCCGGGTCCGTGTTGTCGCCGTGTTCCGCGGCCCGCTCCTCCAGGCGGCGGCAGGCCTGCCGTACGAAGGCGTCGACGCCGTTGACGGTCACGCGCCCGATGTATCCGTCGTCGGCCAGGTCCTCGGGGCGCGGGAACGCCATGGCGGCGACGGCGAGGTGGGCCAGCCCGTGCAGGAAGCGGTCCCCGCCGTCGGCGGAGGTACGACGCGCGTAGTCGCCCATGCGGACGGCGAACACGGAGTCCTCGGCCGCCGTCACGGCCATCCCCGCGCGCGGGGACACCTCGAGCACGACGAGCCCGAGCCCGGCGGCCACGGCGTCCGCAAGGCGCGCGAACGGCGGGTCCTCGCGATACCGGCGCAGCAGGTCCGCGTACTCCTGGTCCCGCGCGGGCTGCAGCTTGGGCTGCAGTCCGAACGCGACGAGCCGGGCCGCGTCGGCGGCGTCGGCGGGCGTGACGGCGGCGGTCGCCGACGGGGCCGGGGCCTCCGTGTCACTCCACTCGACGTGCTCACTCACGACTGCAACTCCTTGGTCTGATGATCGGGGGTGCCGGGATGCGCCCCGGCGGGGGCGCGGGGAACTGCGCGACCAGCCGCAACGGGTCCGGGGCCGGGGGGCCGCATCACGCCGCCTCCGTCCTGTCGGCCGCCATCCCCACCGCGTCCAGCAACGCGGTCCCCACGATGAGGTCCGCCCCGCCGAACTCCGAGTCGTCCAACTCCGTCCCGTCGTCCACGGCGAACAGCAGCTTTTCCTCGCCCTGCCGGTAGGCGGTCCCCACCGCCGGACTCGCCGCGTGAACGGCCAGCAGGGCCACGAGATACGGCAGATCCGGATCCTGCCGCCGGGCCTCGGCAAGCAGCCCGGAAAGCCGGCGTGGTGCGTCGGCCGGCAGATCCAGTAGCTCCGTCGCCGCCGCCAGCTGCTCCTCGCTGAAGCGGCTGTCGTCCGGCGTGGCGACGAGATCCGGCTCGGGCATCTCGGCACCCAGGTGCTCCCGCTCCACCGGCGGCGTCAGCAGGATGTCGACCAGGTCGGTCACCCGCACCGACACCGGCGTACGCAACCCGGTGCCGCGCGCGAAGTAGGCGTCCGTGACGCGCACCGCCTGCTCCAGGGGCAGCGGCAGGATCGGTGAGACCAGCTGCCCGTACAGGTCGATGCCCGACGATGTCATCGGCGTGGCGAAGGCCTGCCGGTCCTGCTCGGCGCGGAACAGGGGTCCCGCCTCCAGCAGCCGGGACTGAAGCTGCGTGTGCCGCCGGATGCAGTCCTTGACGATGTCGACCAGCTCGGCGGCGCGCCGCTTGTGCTCGGCGTCCTCCGTCTCGTCCCGCGCCTTGCGGATGTTGGTGAGGATCGCGTTCTCGTGGCGGTACCGGTCGGCCACGTGGTCCAGCGCTTCGGCGATCATGTCGGGCACGGAGTTGAGCCAGTCCACCGCCCGGACGTTGCGCCGGGTCGCGTCCAGGGCTCTGCGGAGTGTCTCCGAGTACTGCACGGTCCGGTAGCGGGCCTGCTCGGCCGCGAGTTGGGCGTCGGCGAGGCGGCCCCGGTTGATCAGGACCTCCAGCTTGACCTCGGCGGCGATCTGCGCGCTGGTGACGTCCGTGTCGAGGGCGCCGACCAGGACGTTGACCGCCTCGTCGGTCGTGCGGAGGTAGACGGTGCCGCCGGGGCCGGGCACCTCCTCGATCAGCTTGAAGTCGTAGTCACGGCGGACGTAGCTGCCGTCGGTCGTGAACGTGCCGTAGACGGCCCTGAAGCCTCGGTCGACACTGCCGACGTTGACCAGGTTCTCCAGCACCCAGCGGGCCACGCGCTCGTGCTCGGCGACCGGCCGCTGCGGGGCCTGGGCGGCGATGCGCGGAATGAGGCGCGCGACTATCTGGTCGTGGTCGGCACCCGTGTCGAAGTCCATGTTCAGGGTGACCAGGTCGATGGCGGCGAGGGCCACCTCCGCCATGCCGTACACCGAGTACTCACCCGCGAGGTTCGCCTTGCGCACGTCGAGGTCGTGGAGCGGCGCGGTGCAGGCGAGCGCACGCAGGCGCCGCGCCAGACCCTCGTCGGCGGCCGGGCCCGGTGCGGGGCGCGGCCCCGCGCTGAGCTGGGGCGGAACACGGTCCGTCGTTGCAGGCGAAGTCACGGTGCACAGACTAGGTCCTCGGTCTGACAACGACCCAAACGGCGCGGATCGCCTCCGGCGCTCGGGCGGACGGCTGCCGGACGTTCTTCGTGTGCGGGCCGGCGGGGGTTGATCACGCCCACGCGGCGGAGCCGTATATCGGTACGGCCCCGCGCCCGCCGCTAAGTGGCGCTGTCCGCGCCCACCCTTCGCCTGTACACCTCGACCACGCGCTCCAGCGAGTCCTCCAGGTAGACCGCGAGCAGCTTCTCCGCCTCCGCCCGAGCCCCCGCCTGCAGGACCTGCAGAATCTGCCGGTTGCGCGCGAGGTAGGGCTCGTGCAGCCGCCGCGGGTCGTCCACGAGGTGGAAGGCGAGGCGCAGTTCGGCGAAGACGCTGCGCATCAGCTCGTCGGTGCGGGCGCTGCCGGCGAGGGCCACCAGCTCCCGGTGGAAGTGGATGTTGGCGGTACCCACACCTTTCCAGTCACCCTCGCGCGCTGCCTGCTGCCCCTCCTCGACCACCCCGGCGAGCGCGTCCAGGCCGTACGGCGGCCCGCCGAGCCCGCGGACGACGGCGCACTCGACGAGGCCGCGGGTGCGGTAGATGTCCTCCACGTCCTCGACGGTCAGGACCCGGACGAAGACGCCCCGGTTCAGCTCGTGGACGAGCAGACGTTCGTGCGTGAGCAGCCGGAACGCCTCCCGCAGCGTATTGCGGGAAACGCCGAGTGCGCCGCCGATGCTGTCCTCCGAGAGCCGGGTCCCGGGTGGGAAGAACCCCTCGGCGATACGGCCCCTGAGGATGTCCGAGACGCGCTCGGCGGTGCTGGTGCGCCCCAGGAGAGCCCGGTCGTCGGCCAGTCCTGTCAGCTGCTCTGCCATGCCCGGAATTCAATCGCAGATCCAAGAACGCATCAACAGGGGTATTGAAGGATCGTTCAACGATCCTCTACCTTGCTGTGCACGGCGCCGTCTCCCGCACCGAGGCGCCGACCGCTCCCGCACGGCACGGCTCATCCCTGAAGCACCCTCCGTCCTCCCTCTGCGAGGTGCCCATGAGCACGACCCCTCCACCGCAGGCCCTGACCGAGCACTCCGAAGCAGACCAACACGCACTCGACGACGGCGCGTTGGGCTGGCTGCGCGCTCTGGGGCCGCGTGGCCGGCGCGCGTTCGCCGGCGCGTTCGGCGGCTATGCCCTGGACTCGTACGACTACTTCACCCTGCCTCTGAGCATGGTCGCGCTGGCTGCGTACTTCGGCCTGGACAGCGGCCAGACCGGCCTCTTCACGACGGTCACGCTCGTGGTCTCCGCGGTCGGCGGCGCCGTCGCGGGCGTGGTGGCGGACCGGGTCGGCCGGGTCAGGGCACTGATGGTCACGGTGATCACCTACGCCGTCTTCACCGTGGCCTGCGGCTTCGCGCCCAACTACGAGACGCTGCTGGTCTTCCGGGCGCTCCAGGGCCTCGGTTTCGGCGGTGAGTGGGCGGTCGGCGCAATCCTCGTCGCCGAGTACGCGAGCGCCAGGCACCGGGGCCGTACCCTCGGCGCGGTCCAGAGTTCCTGGGCCGTGGGCTGGGCGCTGGCCGCGATCGTCTACACCCTGGTCTTCTCGTTCGCCGGCGCCGACCTTGCCTGGCGCATCATGTTCTGGACGGGCGCGCTGCCGGCGCTGCTGGTGATCTGGGTGCGGCGCCGGGTGCACGACGCCCCGGAGGCGACCGCCGTACGCGAACAGAGCGCCGAGAAGGGCTCGTTCACGGCGATCTTCAAGCCCGGCCTGCTGCGCACCACGATCTTCGCCGGGCTGCTCTCCACCGGCGTACAGGGCGGCTACTACACACTCGCCACCTGGGTGCCGACCTATCTGAAGAGCGAGCGCGGTCTGTCGGTCGTCGGCACCGGCGGCTACCTGACGTTCCTGATCTCCGGCGCGTTCCTCGGCTATCTGACCGGCGGTTATCTGACCGACCGGCTGGGCCGCAGGCGCAACATCTGGCTGTTCGCTCTGCTGTCGGCCGTCTGCATCCTGGCGTACGCGAACATCCCCAGCGGCGCCAACACCCTGCTCCTGGTGCTGGGTTTCCCGCTCGGGTTCTGCATGTCGGCGATCTTCAGCGGCTTCGGGTCCTACCTGAGCGAGCTGTACCCGACGGCGGTCCGGGGCACGGGCCAGGGCTTCACGTACAACACCGGGCGCGCCGTGGGCGCCGTCTTCCCCACGACGGTCGGTTTCCTGGCCGACAGCTGGGGTGTGGGCGGCGCGCTGGTGTTCGGCGCGATCGGCTACGGCATAGCGGCCCTGGCACTGCTCGGGCTGCCGGAGACCCGTGGAAGGGAACTCGCGTGAACCAGACGGAAGACCGCCCTGTGACCGTCGTCGACGAGCACGCGCACGCGTGGAGCCCGAAAGCCGCCCGGGCCCGGTTCCGGGACGGGCTCACCGGCCCCACCGCCGGAGTCGCGGCCGGCCACACCCAGGTCAACCTGATCTCGGTGCCCGCCGACTGGGCCTACGACATGCTGCTGTTCTGCCAGCGCAACCCCAAGCCCTGTCCGGTGCTCGACGTGACGGACGCCGGCTCCGTCACGACCGTCCTGGCGGACGGAGCGGATCTGCGCACCGATCTGCCGCGCTACCGGGTGTGGCGGGACGGCGAGTTGGTGGACGAGCCGACGGACGTACGTGAGCACTGGCGCGACGATCTGGTGTCGTTCCTGATCGGCTGCAGCTTCACCTTCGAGTGGGCGCTGGCCGGGGCGGGCGTCCCGATCCGCCACGTCGAGCAGGGCCGCAACGTGCCGATGTACGTGACCGACCGTCAGTGCCGTCCGGCCGGGCGGCTGCACGGCCCGCTGGTGGTGTCCATGCGGCCGGTGCCGCCGGTGCACCTGGCGGCGGCGATCCGGGAGAGCAGCCTGCTCCCGGCGGTGCACGGCAGCCCCGTGCACTGCGGCGATCCCTCGGGGCTCGGCATCGTCGACCTCGGCAGCCCCGACTTCGGCGACCCGGTGGACGCGGAGCCGGACGACATCCCGGTGTTCTGGGCCTGCGGAGTGACCCCGCAGGCGGCGGTGACGGCCTCGCTCCTGCCCTTCGCCATCACGCACGCACCGGGACAGATGCTCCTGACCGACGCCCGCGACGAGCAGTACCGCGTGGCCTGAGACGTGAACGAAGGATCCATGACCTCGATCGATCTGAACGCCGACCTCGGCGAGGGTTTCGGCCGCTGGCGGCTGACCGACGACGAGCAGTTGCTGTCCGTCGTCACCAGCGCCAACGTGGCCTGTGGCTTCCACGCCGGGGACGCGGCCACCATGCGGCGGGTGTGCGAGCTCGCGGCCGAGCGCGGCGTCCGGATCGGCGCCCAGGTCTCCTACCGGGACCTGGCCGGATTCGGGCGGCGCGCGATGGACGTGCCGCCCGCGGAACTCGCGGCCGAAGTGGCGTACCAGATCGGTGCGCTGGAGGTCTTCGCACGCGCCGCGGGTACGCGCGTGTCGTACGTCAAGCCGCATGGCGCGCTCTACAACCGCGTCGTGCACGACGAGGAGCAGGCCGGCGCCGTCGTGGACGGCGTGCGGCTCGCCGACGCCACGCTGCCCGTCCTCGGCCTGCCCGCCTCGCGCCTGCTGGAGCTCGCCGGGGAGGCGGGCCTCCCTGTCGTCACTGAGGCTTTCGCGGACCGCGCGTACACCCCTCAGGGCACCCTCGTGCCGCGCGGCCACGACGGTGCCCTGGTCACCGACCCGGAGGCGGTGGTGGAACGCTCCCTGGGCCTGGCCCGCTTCGGTACGGTCACCTCCCACTCCGGTGCGCGGGTCGACGTACGCGCGCGTTCCCTGTGCCTGCACGGGGACACGCCGGGTGCCGTGGAGCTGGCCCGGCGGGTCCGGGAACGCCTGCAGGAGGCCGGTGTCCGGGTGGAGGCCTTCGTATGAGGGTGCTGCCCGTCGGAGACGGTGCCCTGCTCGTCGAGGTGTCCTCCGGTGACGAGGCCCGGGCGCTGCACGCGGAGTTGCTGCGCCGCCGCGCGGAGGGCCTCCTCATGGTGCGCGAGATCGTTCCCGCGGCGCGCACCGTCCTGCTCGACGGACTCGACGACCCGGTCGGTCTTGCTTCCGAACTGACCTCCGCCGAAGTGCCCGTCGCGGCCCGCAGCGAACAGGACACCGTGGACATCCCGGTGCGCTACGACGGTCCCGACCTGGCCGATGTCGCCGCCCACTGGGGTGTCCGCGAAGAGGACGTGGCCCGTATCCACGCGGCCACCGAATTCAGCGTCGCCTTCTGCGGGTTCGCCCCCGGCTTCGGCTACCTCACCGGTCTTCCGCCGCGGTACGACGTCCCGCGCCGGGCCACCCCTCGTACGTCGGTCCCGGCGGGGTCGGTGGCATTGGCGGGCCCGTACACGGGTGTGTACCCGCGTTCGTCGCCGGGCGGATGGCAGCTGATCGGGCGCACGGACACCGTGTTGTGGGACCACGCGCGCGTACCGGCCGCGCTGCTGTCGCCCGGTACGCGCGTGCGCTTCGTCCCGGTGGAGTGCTCATGACCGACCGGGCGCTCGTCGTCGTACGGGCCGGAGCGCTCACCACCGTCCAGGACCGCGGACGCCCCGGGTACGCGCATCTCGGTGTACCCCGCTCCGGAGCGCTCGACGGCCCCGCGACGCGGCTCGTCAACCGGCTGGTCGGCAACCCGCTTGAGGCCGCCGTCCTGGAGACCACGGTCAACGGCTGTGCCGTACGGCCGCGGTCCTCCGTGACGGTGGCCGTCGGGGGCGCCCCTTGTCCGGTCACCCTGGACGGCCGGCCGGTCGCCTGGGGAGCACCGGTGCGCGTGCCCTCCGGTGCGCTCCTGGACGTGGGAACGGTCGTCTCCGGAGTGCGCAGCTACGTGGCCGTCTCGGGTGGCATCGCTGTCGACCCGGTGCTCGGCAGCCGCTCCACGGACCTGCTGTCCGGCCTGGGCCCGGCACGCCTCGCGGACGGCATGGTGCTGCCCCTGGGGACGCCCGATGGCACCCACGCGCGTGTGGATGTCGCCCCCCAGCCGGCACCCCCGACCGAACTCGTCCTGCGGGTGACTCTCGGTCCACGCGACGACTGGTTCACACCGGAGGCAGTACGCACCTTCACGTCCGGCACCTATCGGGTCTCCTCCGCCAGCAACCGGATCGGTCTCCGCACGGAGGGCCCCGCCCTCGAGCGAGCCCTGCCGGGCGAACTCCCCAGCGAGGGCATGGTGCTCGGTGCGGTCCAGGTGCCTCCGGAGGGCGGACCGGTCGTCTTCCTGGCCGACCACCCGACCACCGGGGGCTATCCGGTGATCGGCGTCGTCTGCGCCCAGGACCTCGCAGCAGCGGCCCAGGCCCCACCGGGCACCCCGGCCCGCTTCGTCAGGACACGCAGCCGCCTGCGCCCCGAAAGGGGCGCGGGGAACCGCGCGACCAGCCGCAACGGACCGGCACCGGCCCACCGGCCGTAACGGCCCTCGGCGCAGCGCTCACGCCACGTCCGGCTGTTCGACCGACACCGCGGCCAAGGCCGCGGAGACTGCGGCAGCGGCCCGCAGATCCAGCCGCGCGCTGGTCCCCCGCACCCGGTGCCGCATCTCGTCGGCGGCGAGACGCAGGAGCTGCGGCAGCAGGTCGGTGCACCGCCGGGCCAACCACGCGGTGCCCGCCGTGGCCAGCCACACCATGCTCGCCGACCTGGTGGGCACGGGGTACTCCGGCTCGGACGAGGGCGCGGTGCCCGTGGCACGGTCCTCTTCCGCCAGCAGCGAGTGGAAGCGCGCCGCCAGCTGCCGGTGTCCCCGCTCGCCCGGGTGCAGCCGGTCCGCGCTCCACATCGCACGGTCCGTGATCCAGTCCTCCTCGGCCGCGTGCAGATGGACGGCCCCGTAGCGTTCGGACAGCGCGTGGACCACCCGGTTGACCGCCCGCTGCCGCCGGGCCAGCGGACGGGCCAGTGAACCCGGCAGGCCGAGCATCGAGCCCGGGTCGGGCAGACAGGCCGTGAGCAGGGTCGCGCCCTGCCCGGTGAAGGCGGCATACACCTTGTCGAGCCGTTCGGCGACGGCATGGATGTCGAACGTGCACCGCAGGGTGTCGTTGACGCCGATCACCACGGACGCGACGTCCGGCTTCAGCGCGAGGCCGGCCGGCGTCTGCAGTTCCAGCACTTCACGGGTCTGCGCCCCGCTCACCGCGAGGTTGGTGAACTCGACGGACTCCATGGCCAGCCCGCCGGCGAGCAGCGCGGCCCAGCCGCGCCACCCGTCTGCGACGGGATCGCCGACGCCCTCGGTCAGCGAGTCCCCGAGGGCCACGAAACGTACCGGTCTCATGCCACGCCCCCGGGCACGAAACGACGCACCGGTACCGTCGCGTCGTGCGCGGCGAGGAATGCGTCCACGGCCGTGTTCCAGCTGAAACACTCCGCACGCGCGCGTGCCGTCTCGCGCCGCTCCCGCTCGGGGAGTTCGAGCAGCATGTCGACGGCGTCCGCGAACGCGTCCCCGTGGTCCGCCGCGACGGCGCCGGCGGATCCGATCACCTCGGGCAGCGCGGACGACGTGCTCACCACCACGGGCGTACCGCAGGCCATCGCCTCCAGCGCGGCCAGTCCGAACGTCTCGGCGGGCCCGGGCGCCAGGCACACGTCGGCGGAGGCCTGGAGCGAGCCAAGCTCGCCGCGGTCGGAGACATGTCCGAGGAAGGTGACGGGCAACCCGCGCTCACGCGCCCGCTGTGCGAGCCGCGGGCGCAGCGGCCCGTCCCCGGCCACCACCAGCACCGCCCGCCGGCCCCGTCGCAGCAGCGCCTCCAAGGCGTCCAGCGCCGTGCCGGGCCGCTTCTCCACGGACAACCGCGTGCAGGTGACGAGCAGCGACTCGTCCACGCGCGCGTACCGTGCGCGAAGCCCCGGGTCGTGCAGCGCGGGACGCCGCTCGACCAGGTCGACGCCCAGCGGGGCGCGTACGACGTTGCGGGCGCCGATCCGCACGAACTCGCGCTCGGCGAACTCGGTGGTGCACACCACGCGCGCGTACGTGTGTGCCGTACGGACGTTGAGGGCGTCGGCGGCGCGCCGGGCCGCCCCCTCCGGCAGGCCCCAGGTGCGCAGGACGCCGTCGGCGGTCTCGTGGGAGACCATCACGGCGGGCACACGGGCGCGCCGCGCCCACTTTCCGGTCCACCTGAGGGTCGTACGGTCGGAGACCTCCAGGCGGTCGGGCGCCAGCTCCTCCAGGAGCCGGGCCACGCGCCGTTTGTCGGTGAGCACCCGGTACCCGCCCGTGCCGGGCAGCAGCGGCCCAGGCAGGGTGATGACACGCCCCTGCTCGGTGTCGCGGTCGTCGGCGCGCTCACCGGGGACGATGAGCACCGGCTCATGTCCGGCCGCCTTGAAGCCCTTGCCCAGCTCCCGCAGGGCGGTGCGCAGACCGCCGGAGGAGGGGGCGACGAAGTTCGCGAGGCGCACGATCCGCAGAGAACTCATGCCGCCACCGCCGTCTTCTTCCGCGCGGCGAGCACATCCGCGTAGTGGCCGATCAGCTGATCACCCACGGCCGCCCAGGTGCGGCCCTCGACCGTGGCGCGTGCGGTGACGCCGAAGGCGGCCCGCCGTGCCGGGTCGGCGGCCAGGGACCGCACGGCGTCCCGTACGGCGTCGGCATCGTGGGGCGCCACCAGCAGCCCGGTGTGCCCGTTGGCGACCAGGTCGAGGGGCCCGCCGGCGGCCGGGGCGACGACGGAGACGCCGCTCGCCATGGCCTCCTGCACGGTCTGGCAGAAGGTCTCGAAGGGACCGGTGTGCGCGAAGACGTCCAGCGAGGCGTAGATCCGGGCGAGCTCGTCGCCGGTACGGCGGCCGAGGAAGACCGCCCCCGGCAGTGCCTCCGCAAGGGCCGGCTGGCTCGGACCGTCGCCCACGACGACGACCTTCACTCCTTCGAGGCCGCACACGCCGGCCAGGAGCTCTATGTGCTTCTCGGGGGCGAGCCGGCCGACGTAGCCGACGATCACCTCGCCGTTCGGGGCGAGTTCGCGGCGCAGGGCCTCGTCGCGCAGGTCGGGGCGGAAACGGACGGTGTCCACGCCGCGCTGCCACAGCTTGACCCGCGGCACGTCGTGGGTCTCCAGGTCGTGCATCGAGGCGCTGGAGGGGGCGAGGGTGAGGTCGGCGGCGGAGTGGACGGAACGGATGCGCCGCCAGGCCGCGGCCTCGCCTGCGCCCATGTAGGTGCGGGCGTATCCGGCCAGATCGGTCTGGTAGACGGCCACGGCCGGGACGCCGAAGCGGGCGGCGACCGCCATGCCGCGGACGCCGAGGACGAAGGGGCTGGCCAGGTGGACGACGTCGGCCCGGTGCTCGACGACGGCCGCGGCGAGGCGGCGGCTGGGCAGGGCGACCCGGACCTGGGGGTAGCCCGGGAGCGGCAGGGAGGGGACTCGGACGACGGGGCACGGCGCCTGAGCATCGGGCCCGGTACCGGCCCGCCCGATGAGGGCGGTGCTGGCCGGGGCGACAACGAGCGGAGAGTGACCGCGATCTACGAGGTGCCGGGCGGTCTGGAGCGCGCAGTGGGCCACGCCGTTCACGTCGGGGGGAAAGGATTCGGTCACGATGACGACACGCATACCCGTGTTCTCGCCCTGCTGGACGTGGTCGCGTCAACGTGGATCTTTGCGAACGGTGAACGTCCCGTGAGCGTTCCCCTGCACACCCGAGCAGGTCAGGCCGTGTCCATGACCGCCTGACCCGCGGGTCATCCGCTGTTCATCCGGCAGCCGTGCCGCCACCTTGTGTACATCTGCGTGACCGGTTCAGACAGCGGGTCCCTCGGGTGCGATGCGGCTTCGTACGGCCGTCTGCACTTCGGCTTCCTCGGCCGGATCGGCGGCGAGCCGACGGAGCTGCTCGACGACCCGGGCGTCACCGGTTTCGGCATGCCGGGCGGCGATTTCGCGGGTGGTCTCCTCGCAGTCCCAGAGGCACTCGACGGCGAAGCCGGCGGGGAAGGAGGGATCGGTGGCCGCGAGGGCGCGGGCCGCCCGGCCGCGGAGATGGGAGGAGGCGGTCTCGCGGTAGATGTGGCGGAGCACGGGGGCGGCGCAGGCGATGCCCAGCCGGCCGGTGCCGTCCACGAGGGTCCACAGGGTCGGGGCGTCCGGCCCCTCGCCCCGTACGGCTTCGCGCAGCGCGCCGAGGACCAGGTCCTTGTCCTCCATGCCGCCCCGGCATGCGAGCATGCGGCCGGCGGCGGCGCCGAGGGGGTCGGGCCGGTGGGCCCAGCCGCGGGCCCGGTCGACGGCGGCGACATTGCGCATCCGTTCGAAGGCGTCGACGGCGGCCTCCGCGACGGCCGCCGAGCCGGTGACCACGGCGACCTCGATCAGGTCGAGGGCGTCCCGATCATTGCTGTCGGCCAGATAGCGAAGCGCTGTACAGCGGGCTCCGTCGGTGCCGTCCTTGGCGGCCTGCACGATCTCGGGCCGGTCCTCGGGGCCTGCGACGGCGGTGAGGCAGCGGGCGGCCGGGACGTGCAGCGCGGCGCCACGTTCGATGCCCTGCTGGGCCCATTCGAACACGGCCTGCACGCTCCACCCCGGACGGGGCCCGGATGGTCGCATCTGCCGCTGCCAGCGGTCGAAACAGCCGGTCTCCTGGGCGGCACGCACCCGCGTGGAGATCGATTCACGCGGATCCTCGGCCCACAGCCGCCACGGCCGGGGCTCGAAGGAGTCGCGGACCACGGCTGCCAGTTCGGCCTCGCCCTGGGCATCGGCGGCGAAGCGGGCCAGCACGGGCGCCGCGAGGGCCCGCAGGCCGGCGTCGTCGTCCCGCAGCGCCAGCTCGTCCAGGGCCCAGGCCCAGTTGGAGCCGGAGGCGGCGTAACGGCGCAGCAGTTCGAGCGCGTCCAGCCTGCCGTACGAGGCGAGGTGGCCGAGGACGGCCAGCGCAAGCCCGGTGCGGGACTCCTCGGTGTCGAAGACGTCCTCGACGTCGAAGAGGTGCGCCTCGATCTCGTCCAGCTCGCCGTTCAGGTCGAGGTAGAGACGGGCGTAGTAGAGGGAGCGGTTCTCCACCTGCCAGTCGTGGCGGGGATCACGCAGCACGCAGTGGTTCAGAGCCGCGAGCGCCTCGGAGCGCGGTGCGGTGAGTGCGTGCAGCGTGCCGTCGCCACGGCCCCTCTGGAGGAGGCCGAGCAGGGTTCCGCTGGGCGCTATGACCGGATCGAACATGGGAAACAGCCTCACATCAAGCGTCGACGCAACCGGGAACCGCGCACTACCTGGCCGCGTGACACAACGTCGGGGCGCCCGCCGTCTCTTGCTTGCTGTAGACCATTTTCCTCTGCCTCTCGTCGGTGGCCCATGCGGACCGCATCACGGCCCGCGCGGTGCGGCAACGCCTGCCCGGCCATCACGTCCGTGAATCACGACGTCATGATGACTCGGCACTTCGACCTGCCGCGACCGAAATTTCGGCGGCCCTGTACCGCCTCCCCCGTTTTCCGTGTTTTCGCTGGTCAGAACATTCGGATCAGTGTGCGCCGAACAACTCGAGCAGTTCCGTCTTGCCGAACATCCGTGCGGTGTCGACGGCCGACGGAGTCCCCTCGGAGGGGTCGGCGCCCCCCTCCAGAAGCACTCTGATCACTTCCGCCTCACCCTTGAAGACGGCCCCGGCGAGCGGGGTCTGGCCCCGGTCGTTGACCCGGCCGGCCTCCGCGCCACGGGCGAGCAGGGCGCGCACCGCCTCGGCGTGCCCGTGGTAGGCGGCGAGCATCACGAGCGAGTCGCCCCGGTCGTTGGTGAGGCCGGCCGGAACACCCGCATCCACGTACGCCACAAGCGCCTCGGTCTGTCCCTGCCGGGCCAGATCAAAGATCTTGGTCGCCAGCTCCACGACCTCGGGGTCGGGGGCTTCAGCCATCGGACGGACCGCCTCTCCATGCAACCGTTCAGGTGAATCGCAAGGGTACTGGCTCGCGCCGTACATGACCCGATCCGCCGGAGGTAAAGATCACCCCAGCCCCGACAGGACGCAGGAACCGCACGACACGCCCGAGACACACCACCATCCGAGGTAAATCCACCGAATTTCACCCAGTTGCACCTTTTGTAGTATGGATACATGCTGTGATCCTGGAAGTACTCATGGTGACTGTCCCCCGTGAAACCAGGAGAACTCAAATGATTCTGTCCATCTCAGGTGTCGTCCTGCTCGGCGTCATCGTCTTCCTCTTCTTCCGCAAGGACGGACTCAAGGCGTCACACGCCATGGTCTCGGCCCTGTTCGGCTTCTACCTCGCGAGCACGGCCATCGCCCCGAGCATCAAGGCCGGGGGCGAAAGCCTCGCGAGCCTCCTCGGCGGCATCAAGTTCTGACGCCGTTTCTCCCGTCCGTACGCACCAACAGGAGACAGCAGTGGCTCGGCGCCCCCTCCCCCGCATCCTGAGCACAGGCAGCGCACAGATCGCCAGAAGCCGGGATCTGGCCCGGACGGCGGCCGACAGCGCCACCGACGTCCTCCATCCGCTGATCACGCTCACCCGCGGACTGCGCCGGCTGGCTGCGGCCGGGCGGCGCAGATGGGCCGACACTCCCAAGGACAGACGCGGGCCGCTGCTGTTCCTGGTGGCCTCGGTGGTCCTGGTCGTGGCGCTGGTGCCGTACGGACCGCTGCTCGCCGCCGTCACCCTGATGGCGGCGGCAGCCTGGCAGGGCCGGGAGGGTCGCAAGCCGTCGAAGCCCGAAGGGCCCGACGAGTCCCAGACCGAGCGCCTGAAATCGCTGTACGAGGCCCTGGTCCCGTACTTCTCACTCGCGGGGGACCCCTCCCCCCTCTACGCCCACGGCGGCGAGTGGGAGAAGGCGTTCCCCGCGTACGAGTTCGACGGATCGGGCCGTGTCACCCACCTCGTGATCCGCTACCCGGCCTACTTCACGGACGGCGAGGCCGACTCCCGCACCCGGATCGAGCAGCTGCTGCACGCCAAGTCGGGCCGCGGCCGCGAATACCACTTCACCTGGGACGAGGAGGGCAACCGGCTCACCGTCACCGTCCTGTCCCCACTGCCCACCGACATCGCCGCCCAGCGATTCGTCACAACGCCGGGCGAGACGGTCCTCGGCTTCACCGACCCCACCCAGGTCCGGCGCACCCTTCCGCTGAGCTACGGCGAGGAACAGCGCGACGTCCCGCCGGTCGTCTGGCGCACCGGCGTCCGCTCCACCGAGCCGCACCTTCTGATCATGGGCCAGCCGGGCAGCGGCACCTCGACCCTGTTGCGCTCCATCGCCCTCCAGGCGCTGCAGCACGGCGACGTGGTGATCATCGAGGGCGGCCCCGGCGAGTACGCGTGCCTGACCGGCCGGGACGGCGTCCTGGCGATCGAGTGCGGGCTGGCCGGGGCGCTGGCGGCCCTGGAGTGGGCCGCCCACGAGACGGAGCGGCGCCTGATCGCCGCGAACCGCGCCCGCCAGGCCGGCCACCCGCCACCGGAGGACACCAAACGCCCCCTGTGGCTCCTCCTCGACCGCCCGAGCGCCTTCGCCCACCTGGCGGCCGCGGACGGCCGACAGGACCCGCAGTCCCTGCTCCAGGTCCCCCTCCGGCACGGCCGCGCGGCGAACGTGACGGTGGTGGTGGCCGACCAGCTGGACAACGCCGACGCGCTGAGCGATGCCGTACGACAGCACACACGCGCGCGTGTCGTTCTGGGTCCCGCCACGGCCGACCAGCTGGCAGGGGCCCTGGGCGCCCTCCCGGCCACGACGCCGGCCGCCGACGTGCCGCCCGGCCGCGGGTACGCCCGCCTGGGCGCGGGACCGGTGCACCGGCTTCAGGTTCCGTCAACCCCCGACCCGTACGACGACGCGACCAGCGACACGGACAGGAAGGCCGTGCTCGCACTGCTGCCGCCACGCACCACCCCGGCGGACGCGGAACCGGTCGAGGCGACGCCTGCCGAGACGAAGGCTGCCGCGGCGAAGGCTCTCGAAGCGGAGGCTGTCGAGGAGGAGCAGGCCGAGGCGGAACCGGTACCGGCGGACGCCGTGGTGGCGGAGGCACCGTAGGCCGCGGCGCTCCCGCGCTGCCGCGCCGGAGCAGGCCGAGGCGGAGCCGGTAACCGCAGAAACCGTGGTGGCGGAGCGCCGTGGGCTGCGGCACTGCGTCGCGACCACGACCGCCCAGGCCGCGGCGGCTATGGCGGCGGCACCTGGCAAACCGACAGCCCCGCCGGTTCGAACCGACGGCTCGACACCTGTCCAGCCAACAGCCCGACGGTCCGGCGCCCCGCCGGCCAAGCGACCCAGCCGCCCAGCCACCCGGCAGCCCGAAGGCCCGACCGTCCAGCAGCCCGGCGGCTATGCCACGAGCGCTCACGCCGCGACGGCTACGGCGGCCCGGCGGCTCGGCACCGGGCCAACGGCCCAGCGGTCCGGCGCTCCGCCGATCAAACGACCCAGCCACCCGGCAGCCCAAAGACCCGACCGTCCCACAGCCCGGAGGTCAGACCGTCCTGCCGTCCGGCGGCCCAGCAGCCAGCCCAGCAGCTACGCCACGAAGGTCCGCGGCGGTTCGCCGCCACCCGACGCGCCGTTCTCCACCAGCCGCGCCGCCGCGGCCAGCCGTACCGCCGCCTCATCCGCCACCGCGCCCCCCACGGTGAACGGCAGTCGCACATAGCCCTCGAAGGCGCCGTCGACCCCGAAGCGCGGCCCCGACGGCACGCGCAGTCCGACCCGCTCCCCCACCTCGGCGAGACGGGAACCCGACAGCCCTCCGGTGCGCACCCACAGCGTGAGCCCGCCCCTGGGCACCTCGAACTCCCAGTCGGGCAGTTCCCGCCGTACCGCGGCGACCAGCGCGTCCCGGTTCTCCCGGGCCTGCTCGCGCCGGATTTCCACGGCCTGCTCCCAGCCGCCCGTGCTGAACAGCCAGTTCACGGCAAGCTGCTCCAGCACCGGGGTGCCCAGATCGGCGTACGCGCGCGCGGCGACCAGGCTGCGGATAACATCCGGTGCCGCGCGGACCCAGCCGATGCGCATGCCCGCCCAGAAGGCCTTGCTGGCCGATCCGACGGTGATCACCGTGGACCCGGCGGGGTCGAAGGCGCACACCGGCCGCGGCATCGTTGCCTCGTCGAGGTCGTCGTCCAGCCACAGCGCGCTCATCGTCTCGTCGGCGATCAGCACCGTCCCCGCCGAGCGGGACGCCTCCACGAGTTGCCGTCGCTGGTCGTCGCCGGCGAGCGCACCGGTCGGGTTGTGGAAGTCGGCGACGATGTACGCGATCCGGGGCGCGGCGTCCCGCAGCACCTGCCGCCATCGGTCCAGGTCCCAGCCGGTCAGTCCCTCGGCCATCGCCACCGGCACCAGCCGCGCCCCCGCCTCCCGCATCAGCTGGAGGATGTTGGCGTACGACGGCGACTCGACGGCGATGCGCTCGCCGCGGCCCGCGAACAGGTGACAGATCGCGTCGATCGCGCCCATGGCCCCCGTGGTCACCATGATCTGCTCGGGCATCGTCGGGATTCCGCGCGCGGTGTACCGGTCGGCGATCATCGAGCGCAGCGCGGGCAGCCCGGCCGGATAGTCCCCGTGAGTGTGGGCGTACGGGGGCAGTTCCTCCAGGGCGCCCTGGACGGCGCGGGTCAGCCATGGCTCGGGCGCGGGAAGTGCCGCACAGCCCAGGTCGATCATCGACCCCAGGGCTTCCGGCGGAAGGGGCTCCAGGCCGCGCGCGGGGAGCGGATTACCGGCCGGTACGGCCGTCCAGCTGCCGGCACCGCGCCGGGACTCCAGGAATCCCTCGGTACGCAGCGCCTCGTAGGCCGCCGCGACCGTCGTACGGCTGACGGCCAGGGCCAGGGCCAGTTCACGCTCGGCGGGCAGCCGGGCGGCCACCGGGACACGGCCTTCCAGCACCAGCAGCCGGATACCGTCGGCCAGCGCGCGGTAAGCGGGCGGGCGGCGCGTGCCGGGGCCCGCCGGGCGGTTCTGCTGGGAACTGAGCAGCCGGGCGAGCTGCGCCGCACCCATCGCTGAGGTCCACTGCGCCATGGAAATCAGTCCACCTTCCCTGAATTGGCCATGGATGATGCTTGTATCCAAGCCACAGGGTGTCATGAGGCAGGCCACTACCACCACTGGGGGCACCACTTGTCCACGCAGAGCCGTCTCGGGCGACGGTTGATCCAGCTCTACACCGGCCTCGCGCTGTACGGCGCGAGCTCCGCGCTCCTCGTCGAGGCGGGCCTGGGCCTCGAGCCCTGGAACGTGCTGCACCAGGGTCTGGCCGAGCTCACCGGCCTGACGATCGGCGTCGAGTCGATCATCGTGGGCTCGGCGGTGCTGCTCCTGTGGATCCCCCTGCGTCAGCGCCCGGGTCTCGGCACGGTCTCCAACGTCTTCGTCGTCGGCCTCGCCATGGACGGCACCCTCGCCCTGGTGCCCAACGTGCACTCCCTGGCCGTCCGTATCCCGCTCCTGGTTGCCGGGATCCTGCTCAACGGCGTGGCGACCGGCCTCTACATCTCCGCACGCTTCGGCCCCGGCCCGCGCGACGGCCTGATGACCGGCCTGCACCGGCACACCGGCCGCTCGATCCGGCTGATGCGTACGGCGATCGAGGTGGCCGTCGTCGCGACCGGCTTCGCGCTCGGCGGCACCGTCGGCATCGGCACCGTCCTGTACGCGGTGTCGATCGGCCCGCTCGCCCAGTTCTTCCTGCGGATGTTCGACGTCCCGCCGGCATCCGACAGCAGCACAGTCGTTGCCGAAGGGCAACCGCAGGACGCGATACTGCGTCCGTGACCACGCGGATACGCCACCCCTATCTCGACCATCCCGGCCCGATCGCCTTCGCCCACCGGGGCGGGGCCGCGGACGGCCTGGAGAACACCGTGCTGCAGTTCCGGCGGGCGGTGGCAACGGGCTACCGCTACATCGAGACCGACGTCCACACGACGGCGGACGGCAAACTGGTCGCCTTCCACGACTCGACACTGGACCGGGTCACGGACGGCGCGGGGCGGATAGGCGATCTGCCGTGGCGGGACGTCAGCCGCGCGCGCGTGGCGGGCAAGGAGCCGGTGCCGCTGTTCGAAGAGCTGCTGGAGACCCTTCCCGAGGTGCGCTGGAACGTGGACCTCAAGGCGGAGGCCTCGCTGCACCCCTTCCTGGACCTGATCGAGCGCACGCACGCGTGGGACAGGATCTGCGTCGGCTCTTTCTCCGAGGCCCGCGTGCTGCGCGCCCAGCGGCTGGCCGGGCCGCGCCTGGCCACGTCGTACGGCACCCGGGGCGTCCTCAACCTCCGGCTGCGCTCCTGGGGCGTCCCTGCGGCGCTGCGCGCATCCGCGGTCGCGGCGCAGGTGCCCGAGTCCCAGTCCGGCATCCAGGTCGTCGACCACCGCTTCGTCCGCGCCGCCCACGCGCGCGGGCTGCAGGTGCACGTGTGGACCATCAACGAACCCGATCGCATGCACCGGCTCCTGGACCTGGGAGTGGATGGCATCATGACCGATCACATCGACACGTTGCGCAAGGTCATGGAAGAACGCGGCGTCTGGGCCTGAGCGCCCGGCGGCCCCCGCCCCCCGATCCTTGGCACGGCACTTCAGCGGGGAAGCGAGGGCACGGGTGAGCGCCGACACCGTGCGGACGGAAGCCATCGACCGGCAGCGCGAGCAACGCGGCTGGTACTTCTACGACTGGGCCTGCTCCGTCTACTCGACGAGCGTGCTCACCGTGTTCCTGGGCCCCTATCTGACGTCGGTGGCCAAGTCGGCGGCGGGCGCGGACGGGTTCGTGCACCCGCTGGGGATCCCGGTGCGGGCCGGTTCGTTCTTCGCGTACTGCGTCTCCGCGTCCGTGATCGTGTCGATCTTCGTCATGCCGCTGGTGGGTGCGGCCGCGGACCGCACCGGGCGGAAGAAGCCGATGCTCGCCGCCTGCGCCTACGTCGGGGCGGCGGCCACGACCGGCCTGTTCTTCCTGTCCGGGGACCGCTACCTGCTGGGCGGCCTTCTGCTGATCGTCGCCAACTCGGCCGTGGCGGTCTCGATGGTCGTCTACAACTCCTACCTCCCCCAGATCGCACCGCCCGAGGACCGCGACCGGGTCTCGTCCCGGGGCTGGGCCTTCGGCTACGCGGCCGGCTCGTCGATGCTGATCGTGAACCTCGTCCTGTTCACGGCGCACGACTCCTTCGGGGTCTCCGAGTCGACGGCCGTCCGCATCTGTCTGGCCTCCGCGGGACTGTGGTGGGGCGCCTTCACCCTCGTCCCGCTGAAGCGGCTGCGCGACCGCCGCACGACATCCACGGCGCCCACGGTCCACGGATGGCGGCAGCTGGCAGCCACCCTCCGGAACATGCGGGGCAAGCCGCTCACCCTGGCTTTCCTCCTGGCCTACCTCATCTACAACGACGGCATCCAGACGGTGATCTCGCAGGCGTCGGTGTACGGCTCCGAGGAACTGGGCCTGAGCCAGTCCACGCTCATCACGGCGGTCCTGATGGTCCAGGTCCTGGCGGTGGCGGGCGCACTGGGGATGGGCCGACTCGCCCGGACGTACGGAGCCAAGCGCACGATCCTCGGCTCACTGGCGGCCTGGACGCTGATTCTGGCCGCCGGGTACTTCCTGCCGGCCGGCGCGCCGGTGTGGTTCTTCGTCCTGGCTTCCGGCATCGGCCTCGTCCTGGGCGGCAGCCAGGCCCTGTCCCGATCCCTCTTCTCCCATCTCGTCCCACCCGGCCAAGAGGCCGAGTACTTCTCGGCGTACGAGATGAGCGACCGGGGTATGAGCTGGCTCGGCCCGCTTCTGTTCGGGATCACCTACCAGCTGACGGGGAGCTACCGCGACGCGATCATCTCGCTCGTGGCCTTCTTCGTCATCGGATTCGCCCTGCTCGCGAGGGTTCCGGTGCGGCAGGCGATCTTGGAGGCGGGCAACCCGATTCCGAAGAGGATTTAGCATCCGAGGCGAAAGGGCTGTAGTGTACGCGTTTGGCCTGCCAGGCGTACCGTTACTGCGCGTCAAAGATGACGAAACGCTGGGTGACATCTGCTTGCAGATGTGACAAACCGGGCGACGGTGGGTACAACAAGGGGCGGCTACGACGGCGACGCATGACCCGGAACGGGACACGGAACGGGAATCTTTACCGCCGACCGGACGTTGACCGGATGACGACGACAGCGACACCTGTCCTGTGGGCGACAAGCCCGGGAGGCACGATTCATGAGTGAGCGAGCTCTTCGCGGCACGCGCCTCGTGGTGACCAGCTACGAGACTGACCGCGGTATCGACCTGGCTCCGCGCCAGGCCGTGGAGTACGCATGCGAGAAGGGCCATCGCTTCGAGATGCCCTTCTCGGTCGAGGCGGAGATCCCGCCGGAGTGGGAGTGCAAGGTCTGCGGGGCTCAGGCACTCCTCGTTGACGGCGACGGCCCTGAGGAAAAGAAGGCCAAGCCCGCGCGTACACATTGGGACATGCTGATGGAGCGGCGCACCCGCGAGGAACTCGAAGAGGTCCTCGAGGAGCGCCTGGCCGTTCTCCGTTCGGGCGCGATGAACATCGCGGTCCACCCGCGGGACAGCCGCAAGTCGGCTTAGTCCCCGCCGGGGTCGAACGGACCAACAAGCACACGAGCAAGTGACTGCGGGCGCCTACGTGAATTCACGTAGGCGCCCGCAGTCGTGCGTCCACTACGTCGTGCGTCCACTACGTCGTGCGCCCGGTACGTCGCGTGTCCGGTGCTCGACCGTGCTCCGCAGCCCGCCGCCCCACGGTGTGCTCACCGATCACCGGGTCAGCGGCGGCCGCGGCTCCTGCGGGGTGTCGTCACCCGGCTCGTCGTGGATGACCTCGCCCTGGACGACCTTGCCGTCGGGGCGGTGGATACGGGCCTGCTGGAAGGCGTCCGTGAAGCCGCCCGCGCCGGCCTCGCGCAGCTTGCGGTCGAGGGTGCGCTCGGTGAGGCGGCTCAGAGCCTTCTGGACGGGCGGGATCAGCAGGAGCAGGCCCACCGCGTCCGAGATCAGGCCCGGGATCATCAGGAGCAGGCCGCCGAGCATCAGCAGGCCGTTGCCCCCGCTCTGCTGTGGGGTGCCGCCGCGCTGCAGCGCCTCGTTGAGGTTCTGGAAGGCGCGTCGGCCCGCCTTCTTGATCACCGCCGCGCCGAGCACGAAGCCCGCGAGCAGCAGCAGGAACACGATGAACCCGCTCGACGCACCCGCGACCACGGTCAGCAGCCAGATCTCCAGCACCAGCCAGGCCGCGACGCCGAGCGGCAGGAACGTCCGCAGCCGGGAGCGGCGGGGCCGGGCGGGGTAGGTGGGGGTCGGAGCACCAGTCGTCATGCGTCCAGTGTGCCTGGGCCCGGCTCAGCTCGGGATAAGTGAATGATCAACGGGGCCTGTGAAGCCGCACGCGAGGCCTGTGCGGGCGGACGAGACGGCCGTCAGGACTTCTTGACGCGGCCCGTGACCCTGCCGAGCCGCTCCCCCACGCCCCACGCCGTGACCCGCCACAGGGCCTCCACGAGGATGTCGCGGCTCATCTTGGAGTCGCCGAGTTCGCGCTCGACGAAGGTGATGGGCACCTCGACGACGTGATAGCCGGCCTTGACCGCGCGGCGGGCGAGGTCGACCTGGAAGCAGTAGCCCTGGGAGGCGACCTCGTCCAGGCCGAGACCTTCGAGAGTCTCGGCCCTGAAGGCGCGGTAGCCGCCGGTGATGTCCTTCAGGGGCAGGTCGAGAGCGAGACGGGAGTAGAGGCTGCCGCCGCGAGAGATGGCCTCGCGGCTTTTGGGCCAGTTCACGACCCTGCCGCCGGGCACCCAGCGCGAGCCGAGCACCAGGTCGGCACTCTTGAGCGCGGTGAGCAGCCGGGGCAGTTCCTCAGGCTGGTGGGAGCCGTCGGCGTCCATCTCGACGAGTACGCCGTAGCCCTTTCCCAGGCCCCAGCGGAAGCCCGCGAGGTAGGCGGCGCCGAGGCCCTCCTTGCCCTTGCGGTGCAGGACCTGGACGTGGTCGTCCTCGACGGCGAGTTCGTCGGCGAGCTTGCCGGTGCCGTCGGGGCTGTTGTCGTCGGCCACGAGGACGTGCGCCTCGGGGACGGCCTTGCGTACCCGGCCGACGATGGACTTGATGTTCTCCGCCTCGTTGTAGGTCGGAATGATCACCAAGGCCGTGCCGAGCGGGCCGAACTGCCTCCCCTGGGCCTTTGCCGAGAGGGTCCCGTCGCCGTCGTTCACTACTGCCCCTTCATGTCCGTCCACAGACATCCACCATAGTGGCCGCGGCCTGCAATGACGCGACAGCACGTTCGTATGGCGGTGTCGATTCCACAAGAGCGGGGTAAGAGCGTGTTTTCGGGCACTTTGGCGAACTACGGATGGGGGCCCGGCGCCCTTCGGGCCGACCTGGGACCCGCTGGCTGCGGATCGACCGAAAGCCGTTGTCTACTGAGCGTCCGGGCCCCACCCGGGTCGCACCTCCCCGACCGGCCGGAACGTTCCCTCGTCGCGGCGCGGACGCTGAGCCTGGCTCCCAGTGGCGGTGCCCCGGTGCGGCACACCGTCCTGACGCAGCGGCGCCGCGACGAGTGCGCGGAAGTTCCCCGGTCGGGCGTCCGGTGGTGGACTCGGCCGAACCTACCGGCCCCCTGCCATCGGCTGTCAACAGCCGTTTGACCTGCGGTTCTTTCGACAATGCCCTGGTCAGGGCAGAGGATACGCAGGTCGCGCGACGCGGTGGCGGGCGACGATCGGCGCCGCGCCACCCCGGGAGATCACTCGCCCGGCCCTACGAACACCGTCCGCCCGCCCACCACGGTGCGCAGGCATACGGGCAGGTCGCGGCCCGGGGTGAGGTCGGGCAGGCCGGGGGTGCCGGAGCGGGGGTCGGTGGACCAGCGGGCGACCCGGTCGTCCGGGGCCTGGACCACGAGTTCGTCGGTGCGCCACACGGCGTAGTCGGCGGGTGCGCCCGGCGCCAGGACACCCGCGTCGTCCCGGCCGATCGCCCGCCACCCCCCGCGCGTATGGGCCGTGAACGCGGCACGCACGGACACGCCATGCCCGGGCGTGCGGTGGAAGGCGGCGGCGCGGACCGTGCCCCACGGGTCGAGGGGCGTGACCGGGCTGTCGGAACCGAAGGCGAGCGGGACGCCGGCCCTGAGCAGGGCCGCGAACGGGTTCAGGGTGCGGGCCCGGTCGGCGCCCAGGCGCTGGGCGTACATACCGTCCTCGCCGCCCCACAGCGCGTCGAAGGCAGGCTGGACGGAGGCCGTCAGGCCCAGCTCCGCGAAGGCCGCGATCGTCTCCGGGGTGAGCATCTCGGCGTGTTCGACGCGGTGGCGGGCGGCGCGCACGCGGGCCAGGCCCACCTTCTCGGCTGCGGCACGCACGCCCTCGACCACCGCGGTCACGGCAGCGTCGCCGATCGCGTGGAAGCCCGCCTGGAGGCCCGCCTCGGTGCACGCCGTGACGTGCGCGGCGACGGCGCCGGCATCGAGGTAGGCGGTGCCGCAGTGGCCGGCGTGGCTGTAGGGCGTGTGCAGGCACGCGGTGTGCGAGCCGAGCGCGCCGTCGACGAAGAGGTCCCCGGCGGCGCCGAGCGCGCCCAGCTCGCGCACCTTGTCCACGTCCTGCTCGGCCCAGTACCCGATGACCCGAGGGCCCGGCACCACTGCGGCCAGGCGCAGGAGATCCGTGAAGTCGCCCTCCGAGGAGATGTCCGGCCCGGCGCACTCGTGGACCGAGCCGATGCCGAGGGACGCGGCGTGCGCGAGGGCGGTGCGCTGGGCCTCGGCGCGCTGGGCCGGCGTCACGGCTGCGAACGCGGCGGCGCGTACGGCGTGATGGGCGCCGGCGGTCAGCGGGGCGTCCGGTGCGCCGGGCCCCGTGCCGGATGCGGGGACCATGTCGAGCAGGGCCGTGGTGACGACCGCCGAGTGGACGTCGATGCGGGAGAGGTAGAGCGGGCGGCCTTGGGTGGCCTCGTCCAGTTCCGTGCGCGTCGGGGGGCGGCCGCCGGGCCAGCGGGCGGCGTCCCAGCCGTGACCGAGCAGCACCTTGTCCTGCGGGCGGGCCGTGGCGAAGTCCCGTACGAGGGCTAGGGCCGCCTCCAGGGAGGGCGCGTCGGAGAGGTCGAGGCCGGTGAGCGTGAGGCCGGTGGAGGTGGTGTGCACATGGGCGTCGGTGAACGCGGGGGTGACGAGGGCGCCGTCCAGGTCGACCACCTCGTCGACGCCGTCCGCGAAGGCGTCGGCGGCGCCCTCGGAGCCGACCCAGGCGACCTGGCCGCGCTCCACGACCATCGCGGTCGCGAAGGGATCGGCGGGGCTGTGGACCTCTCCGCGGCGGAGCAGGACGGTCTTCGGGCCGGGGGTGCGCTCACTCATGGGGAACAGTCTCGCGCCTCACCGAGGCCGGCCTGCACGCAGGTATGTCAGATCCGCGGTGGCCGGGCCTCGTACGGTGTCGACAGGACCACCGTCGTCCGCGTGGAGACGCCGGCCAGGCTGCGCAGTCGCGCCAGCAGCTCCTCCAGTTCGTGCGGGGTCGCCACGCGCACCTTGAGGATGTAGTTCTCGTCGCCCGCGACGCTGTGGCAGGCCTCGATCTCCGGCACTCCGGCCAGGCGGTCCGCGATGTCGTCGGGGGCGCTGGGGTCGAACGGTTTGACCGAGATGAACGCGGTCATCGGCAGACCAACGGCCTCGGGGTCGACCACCGCGGCATAGCCGCGGATGACGCCACGCTGTTCCAGCCGGCGCACCCGCTGGTGCACGGCCGACGTGGACAGGCCCGTGGCCTTGCCCAGGTCTGTGTAGCTCATCCGCCCGTCCTTGACGAGCAGCTGCACGATTTGACGGTCCAGCTCCTCCATGGCGCAAGAACCTACAGTGCTCCTGATCTCCTCGGATACCTGAGCAGCCCAGGTCATACCCGGTTTGTGATGTGGCCGGGAGCGGCCCGTGTGCCGTCCGGGGGACAAAACGCGCACCATCGGCATCTGCGGGCGGCATGTGACGAACACCACACCAGTCGAGACGCCTCCGTGATGGTCCCGTGATTACCGCCATGAGCGGGCGGGAAGTGCTTGCTGTGGTCGAGGCCGCAGCGCCTTACGGCCCAGCCCGAGGGGGAGTTAATCCATGCAGAGTCTTAAGCGCCCTGGTCGTACCGTGCCCAAGCGGCTCCAGGCAGTTGTCGAACCCGAGCCGGAGGGTGTCGAACCCGACGCCTTCGATGACGAATTCGACGCGTACGACACCTTCGAGATGTACCGGGTGATCTGCCCGGACTGCGTGCAGCCCATCGCCCTGCTCGCGGACGAGGAGGTCCTTCCGGAGCACGCGCTGTGTGCCTCGCCGTGGAACCCGTTCGGCCTCACGGTCTGCGACGGCACCGGCCGCAGGGCGGCCGAGGCCCGGTCCGCGGACGAGTCGGCCGAGCCCCAGGAGCAGGACACCGCGCTGCTGTTGACACTTCCTCAGGGGCTCGACTGGCGAACGCAGCCGTTCTCGCACGTCGGCGGCCCGGGCTCGCGCCCGATCAGGGTCCCCGTCATACGGCGCCACGCCGCCTGAGCAGCCTTCATCCGGTTCGGTTCAAGGCCTCGCCCGATCCCAGTAACTGCCCTGCACCATGGCCCGCAGGCTGCCGTGGTGCAGGATCAGTGTGTCCGGATCCGGCGGGACGGCGGCCTCGCCGAAGTGCACCTGCCGGTAGGCGACACGCAGCATGACGACCGCGTGCCGCAGGGCGGCGTACAGGGTGTGGAAGTCCATGTCGCGCGGTGTGTGGCCGGTGAGTTCGGCATAGCGTGCCTCGACCCGGTCGCGGCGCAGGAAGTCCGGCAGGCCGGGCTGTCCGAAGGTGACCGTCAGGTCGTGGAAGAAGCGGTGCAGATACACGGTCCAGCCGAGGTCGACCTCGCGCGGGGCCAGGGCCGCCATCTCCCAGTCGAGGACGGCCGCGGGTTCGAAACCCTCGTAGACGACGTTCCCGATGCGTGCGTCGCCCCAGGTGAGGACCGGAGCGCCCGGGTCGCGGGGCCAGAGCTCCTCCAGCCGGTCGAAGGCGGCCTCGATGAGGGGTGAGCGGGCGCGTCCGTCGACGACCCAGTCGTAGTAGGCGCGTTGGGCGGTGACATGGCGGCGCAGGGCGTCGCCCTCGCCCGGCAGCGCGAGGAACTCGGCCTCCTCCGGCGGTACTTGGTCGTGCAGTCGGGCCAGGATCCCGACCGAGGCCGCCTCCAGGTGCTCGCGCTCGGCGTCGCTCGCCGCGTGCAGCCAGTTGCCCTCGTAGGTGTAGGGCATCACGTCGGGCGGCACGCGCCCCTCGACTCGCTCCATCACGAAGAACGGCGCTCCGAGCGGGCCGGGGTCCTCTTCCAGCCACAGCACCTTCGGCACGGGCAGGTCCGAGTGCAACTCGTCGTCCGACACCAGCCGCAGCCGGCGCAGCGGCTCCTCGGCCTCGATCCTGAGCGGGCCGACGGCGAGCCGCATGCGGTCGTCGCCGAGGGCGTCGGAGGCTCGCACGGCGTGCAGTGTGTCCCCGGTCCGCAGGGTCGCGTACGCGTCGATCACGCCGACGTTGGGATAGACACCGAGGCCCACGATGAGCAGCGCGCGCCCCTCGTGGTCGAGGACGTGGAAGATGCATCGGTCGTAGGCGTTCCGGTCCCCGGTCGCCAGGTGCTTCATGGACAGGGGGACCTGGTGCACGGGGTACTCGTCGAGCGGTACGGGGCGGTCGTCAGCCACGCCGAACCTCCCTGGAGACGGCTGGGCTGACGGTACGTCAGACAACTGGCGGTGGCCAGAGAGGGAGTGGGACGTGCGCGAACTCACGGTCGATTTCGCGGGTGGGTGACCTGTCCGCCTAGCTCCGCGTTGCCCTGGTATGACCCCCACCTACATCGCGCTTGGGCGTCAGCGCCGCGCGTTCGTCCCGCCGCCCGCAGGAACGGTTCCGCCTGCGCCGCAGCTCCAGGACCCGCCGATCTACCGCGATCTGCTGCGCACCTGGGCCGACCGGGGCCGCACCCTGCCGGGCCGCCACGACCCGGAGTGGGTCAGGCTGGCGGCCCCGCAGGTCGCACCGGGACAGTTCAGCGGGTTTCAGGACCCGCGAGGTGACGGGCGATGACCATCCGCTGAATCTGGTTGGTGCCCTCGACGATCTGCAGGACCTTGGCCTCGCGCATATGGCGCTCGACCGGGAAGTCCGCGGTGTAGCCGTATCCGCCGAGGACCTGGACGGCGTCCGTGGTGACCTTCATCGCGGTGTCCGTGCAGTGCAGCTTGGCCATGGCCGCCTGCTTGGCGAACGGCCTCCCCGCGTCACGCAGCCGCGCCGCCGCCAGATACAGCGCCCGGCCCGCCTCGATCTGCGTCGCCATGTCGGCGAGCATGAAGCGCAGCCCCTGGAAGTCGGCGATGGGCCGCCCGAACTGCTGCCGACCGGTGGCGTACGCGACCGCCTCGTCGAGTGCCGACTGGGCGAGGCCGATCGCGCAGGCCGCGATGCCGAGCCGGCCGGAGTCGAGCGCGGACAGGGCGATCGCGAAGCCCTGGCCCTCCTCGCCGATGCGCCGCTCGTCCGGCACCCGCACACCGTCGAAGTGCACCTGCGCGGTCGGTGAGCCCTTCATGCCCATCTTCTTCTCGGGCACCGCCCCGCTCAGCCCCTCGGCGTCCCCGGGGACCAGGAAGGCGGTGATTCCACGGGGGCCCTCCTCGCCGGTACGGGCCATGACCGTGTAGAAGTCGGCGATGCCGCCGTGCGTGATCCAGGCCTTGGTGCCGGTGATCACCCAGTCCCCGCCCTCGCGGACAGCCTTCGTCCGCAGGGACGCGGCGTCGGATCCGGAGGACGGCTCGGACAGGCAGTAGGCGCCCAGCAGGCCGCCGCCCAGCATCGCGGGCAGGTGCTCGACCTGCTGCTGCTTGGATCCGTAGGCGGCGAGCGCGTACGAGGCGAGGGTGTGCACGCTGACGCCGAGGCCCACGGTGAGGCGGGCCGCCGCGAGCTCTTCGAGGACCTGGAGGTAGACCTCGTAGGGCTGGTCACCACCGCCGTACTCGGAGTCGTACGGCAGGCCGAGCAGGCCGGCCTCCGAGAGCAGCGTGAAGACCTCGCGAGGGAAGCGTCCGGCGTCCTCCTCCTCGGCCGCCTTCGGCGCGATCTCCCGCTGGGCGATGTCACGGACGAGCGAGATCAGATCCCGGGCCTCGTCTGTAGGCAGTTGACGGTCCACCGGCTGCGCGGCGCGGTCGGGCATGGCGACGCTCTCCTCCCTGTTCGGGCACATCGGCGATGCGCGCCCTGGGTGGGGGCGGCTCCGCCGGGTCGTACCGACACCTGGCCGACGCTCGCTCTCCCGGGTCTCGGAAGCTGCTGACCAGCGGCTGTGCGCTGTGAGTATGCCCGATCGGAGGCATCACGTCACCAGTTAACGACCGCTCACTTCAAGAATATCCCGGCCCGCCGGAAAGCCCTCGCGACTCCCCGTGAAATTGGTCCGCACCATTGACCACACTGGTCTAGTCCTCCTACTGTTCCCGACCAACGCCTTACCGCGTTCATGCCAATCGGCGCGCGTTTCCCTCTCCCCCACGAGGAGACACCCGATGCACATTCCGCACCGCCCCCGCGCCTCGTTCCGGGCGCTCGTCTCCGCCGCGTGTTGCGCGGTCCTCTGCGCCGGGCTGCCGGCCGGCGCGGGCACTGCCGCCGCCGCTGAACAGTCGTCCCGGCAAGCCGCCGGGTCCAAGGTCGTCGGCTACTTCACCGAATGGGGCACCTACGACCGCAAGTACTACGTCAAGAACGTCGAGACGTCCGGCTCGGCGGCCAGGCTCACGCACATCAACTACGCCTTCGGCAATGTCACCGGCGGCAAGTGCGCGATGGGCGACTCCTATGCCGCGACCGACCGCGCCTACACCGCGGCCGAGTCGGTGGACGGGGTCGCCGACACCTGGGACCAGCCGCTGCGCGGCAACTTCAACCAGCTGCTGAAGCTGAAGAAGAAGCACCCGGGGCTCAAGGTCCTGTGGTCCTTCGGCGGTTGGACCTGGTCGGGCGGCTTCGGCGAGGCCGCGAAGAACCCGGCCGCCTTCGCCCAGTCCTGTTACGACCTGGTGAAGAACTCCAAGTGGGCGGGCGTCTTCGACGGCATCGACATCGACTGGGAGTACCCGAACGCCTGCGGCAACAGCTGCGACACCAGTGGCAGGGAGGCCTTCAAGAACCTGATGGGGGCGCTGCGTTCGAAGTTCGGCGGCGGTTCGCTGGTCACCGCGGCGATCACCGCGGACGCCACGAGCGGCGGCAGGATCGACGCCGCCGACTACGCGGGTGCGGCGCAGTACGTCAACTGGTACAACCCGATGACGTACGACTACTTCGGCGCCTGGGACGCGACCGGGCCGACGGCGCCGCACTCGCCCCTGAACTCCTACTCCGGCATCCCGAAGGCGGACTTCAGCACCTCGGCGACCATAGCGAAGCTCAGGGGACTCGGCATCCCGGCCGCCAAGCTGTTGCTCGGCATCGGCTTCTACGGCCGCGGCTGGACCGGTGTCACGCAGGCGGCACCCGGCGGCAGCGCGACCGGTCCGGCAGCGGGGACGTACGAGCAGGGCATCGACGACTACAAGGTGCTCAAGTCCAAGTGCCCGGCGACCGGCACGGTGGGCGGCACCGCGTACGCCAAGTGCGGGCGCGACTGGTGGAGTTACGACACACCGTCGACCATCGGCACGAAGATGACGTACAAGAACCAGCAGGGTCTGGGCGGCACGTTCTTCTGGGAGCTGAGCGGGGACACCGCGAACGGTGAGCTGATCAAGTCGATCAACTGACCTCGGGAGTACGGTGGTCGGGGCGGGGGCGCGGGAGCCTCCGCCCCTCGCTCACGCGCCCCGGCGGGCGGGGACGGGAGCAGGGTAGGCCGGGTCCATCTCCTCGATGGCCCGCATGGTGCCGCCGAGCGTCTTGACCAGGAGCTCACGCAGCTGGTCGCGGGAGAGCTGGGGGCGGTCGATCCAGTCGAGGGTGGCGCCCTCGACGCTGCACACCCAGGAGAGCAGGCCCATGCGGGCGAGCGGGGCGATGTCCGTGCGGCCGTACGCCCCTTCGGCGACGGTCGCGACGATCGCCTCGCGCACGCCGTCCCGGATGGCGTGCACCTCCGCGTCGAAGCCGACGCCACCGCTGACGATCGCGCGGAAGGCGGCCTGGTTGTGCTCGGCGTAGCGCAGATAGCCGTCCATGGTGCGGTGGACCCGGTCCACCTGTTCCAGTTCCAGACCGCTGCCCGCGTAGGTGATCAGGTCGGCGACGGAGTCGTGGATGATGGCCAGGTAGTAGCCGCGCTTGGACTGGAAGTAGTAGTAGATCAGCCCTTTGGCGACACGTGCCTGACGTGCGATGTCATCCATCGAGAGCGCGTCGTACGAGGTGTCGGCGAACAACTTCCGCCCGATGGTGATGAGTTCGGCGCGGCGCGCCAGCGAGCGCTCGGTGCCGCGCGCCCGGGGGCGGTTGGTGTCGCTCTGGTGGCTGATCTTCAATTTCGACCCTGGTCTCCAGCGGGCGGCGGGACATCCGCAGTATGTCAGAACAACCACCCACTCGTTCGAGTCTGATCGACTGTGGTGGGTGCGGCGGGAGCCCGTCGGGACGGGTCAGATCACAGCAGGCCGAGCTGGGCGACGAGCATCGCGACGACCACGACGAGGGTCCAGCCCATGACGTGCTCAAGGATCTTCGGGCCGTCGCCCTCGGGGCCGCCGGTGCGGGTGCGGGCGGTGGTGGCTGAGTGTGCGGTCATGGCATCTCGCTGAGGTCGGACGTGCGGTGGACTCCCTCTATGGCTTTGTCCACCTTGCCACCTGGAACGGCTTTTGCGGCAGAGACGTTGGTCACAGTCGAAAGGCCCCGGTTTCCCGGGGCCTTCGCACGGTCCGGGACGGCTCAGCGCACGCCGACCGCCGCCAGCGCCCTGCGCTGGTGCGCCGTGGGACGCGCCGGGAAGTACAGGTAGCAGACGCCTCCGGTGCCGGAGACGACCTTGCCGGCGGCGTTGTAGCGCTTGGTGCGCAGCCAGATGTTCTCCCACTCGCGCCGCTTGTAGACGCGCCGCACGGCGGAGTCGTCCTGCGAGGCCGGGTCGTTGGCGATCACATCGCCCTCGGCGGTGAACCCGATGACGGTCATCAGGTGCCCCGAGGTGCCGTAACCCGCCCCGGTCAGCTCCTCCTTGAGGAACGACTGGGACGTTATGGCCGGGATACCGGCCGCGATCAGCGTCTCCAGGTCGGTGAGCGAGCCGAGCCGCGTGACCACGCCCTGCAGACCCTGGTACGTGGCCGCGTAGGCGGCGTTGAACGGCCAGTTGCCGCAGCCCTCGTACTGGTAGTCGTAGGTGAAGCGGGCGGCGTGGCACACCTGCGGGTCGGCGAACGCCGGGTCCACCCAGGCCAGTTGCGCGGGGCTGAGCCGACCGCCCCAGTACTCGACGATCATCTGCGAGGAGGTGGGGCTGCACCAGGCCTCGCCGCCGTTGTCGTACTCGGGGTACTGGCCCTTGTGGATCTCCTGCGAGTAGCGCGGGACGGCCAGCTCCTTGGCGAGGCCGGGTGTGGAGGCCGGGACCGTGAAGCGGTCCGGGACGTCCGAGCCCATCGCGCCCACGCGCCACACGGTGGGGGTGAGCTTGGTGCCGGGCTTGCGGTAGAGGGTGAGGCGCAGACGGTACGAGACCAGACGCAGGCCGGTCGTCGCGTCGTCGATGGCGAAGGTGTCCGTCCAGATGGTGCTCTTGCCGTCGGTCTGGCCGTCGACCGAGGTCCGCTTGATGTCCTGGTCGCCGGCCGCCCAGCGGCCCATCACATACCAGGGGGTCTCGCTGCCGTCGGAGTATGTGCCGTGCAGCTCGATCTGGAGCCAGGTACCGGCCGGGGTGTGCGCGTTCCAGGAGGCGATGACCTCGGTGGCGGGGACGCGGAGCCGGTGCACGGGGGACGTCCAGGTCGCGTACTCCCAGGCAGCCGTCGTGCCGGTGTGCGGGTCCGTGTAGTCGGTCGTGCCGGCGGGGGTGGCGAGCACCACGCCGGGCCGCGCGCCGACGACGCTGCGGGTGCCCTTCGCGGTGCCGGCGCGCCAGTCGGGCACCCTGGTCCAGGCGTGGTGGTCGACCGGGCCTGCCGGGGGCGTCGCGGCCCGGGCCACTCCGGCGGTGACCATCGGGGCCACCAGCGCCGCGGCGACCGCGGCGGCCAGGACGTTTCTGCGGGACGGCTGTTCGGCTCTGCTCATGGGCGGAAGGACCCCCAAGTGTCCGAGTCGGGACGGATACAAAGGCACTTCTGCGCTGCACGTGGTGCCGCACGTGCGCCAACTATGGCCGCAGGCGTGACGTCCTGCCAGCACTTCGGCCCATGCCACGCCCACGAATATTGGTCTCCACCAGTGGCATGACCTGCTGCGCCGTCCGGCCCGGCACACGGTGGGGGTGCGCCGGGCCGCCGCGACTCAGATCAGGTCCATCGCCGCGACCTCGTCGGGGCGGCCGTAGCTGACCGGCCCCTGGAAGCGGCGGCGGGCGGTGGCGAACCACCAGACCGTGGCGACGGCCAGCACGGCGGCGAGCGCGATCGGCGCGTAGTTGAAGGAGTCGACGGTGATCGGTGAGGCCTGCGGGAGCATGAACAGGACGCTGCTGAGCAGGATCCAGGCCACCGCGACCACGCCGACGGGCCGGCTCCAGCGGCCCAGGTGCCACGGTCCCGGCTGGAACTCCGCGCCCAGGCTCAGCCGGAGCAGGATCGGTATGCCGTAGGCGAGGAAGAGTCCGACGACGTTGACGCTGACGATGGCGGTGAACGCCGTGTGCGACCACCAGCCGGGCAGGACGAGGGCCAGCGAGCAGCCGACCGCCAGCCAGACGGCCTTGACGGGGGTGCGGGTGCGCGGTGAGACCGAGTGCCACAGCCGGGAACCGGGCATGGCGCCGTCGCGGGAGAAGGCGAAGATCTGCCGGGTGTTGCTGGTGAGATTGGCGAGACCGCAGAAGAGCATCGCGCCGATCACGATCAGCAGGAGCACCTTGGCGGTGCCCAGCCCGAGTCCGTCGATGAGAATCTGGACGGGCGGAGCGGATGCGCTCGCCACACGGTCGTAGTCGTGAATGCTGTAGACCAATGCGAGCATCAGGATCAGTCCGGTGATCGCCGAGTAGCCGATCGCGCGCGTGATCCCCTTCGGGGCGTTGACGGTGGCCCGCACCGTTTCCTCGGACATGTGGAAGCTGCCGTCGAAGCCGGTGAAGGTCCAGCTGGTGACGAGCAGGCCGAGCATCCCGCCGTAAAGGCCGTTGGTGAAACCGGTGTTGTTCGCGAAATGCGTGACGAAGGACGTCGGCTGATGCTGGTCGGGTCCGACGGTCAGGGCGCCGACGATCACCACGAGCCCGACCAGCAGCCACCACACGGAGATCCGGTTGAGGACCGCGACCAGCTGGATGGTGTAGGTGTTGGCGAGCCCCTGCAGCACGATCAGCACTGCCGTGATCAGCACCGTCTGGTGGGCGGTCGGCACGTACGAGGACCACTGCAGGGCGACGAAGGCCTGGATGAAGGTGGCCGCCGCATAGCCGGTGGCGGCCGTGCCGCCGATCTGGCCCACGAAGTTCAGCCAGCCCGTGTACCAGGACCAGGCTCCCCTGTGCCGTTTGGCGAGTCTACCGGCGGAGAAATAGAGCGCACCGCTCGTGGGATAGGCGGAGGCGACTTCCGCCATGGCGAGACCGACGAAGAGCACCATGACGGAAACGCCTGTCCAGCCGAACACCAGAATACGGGGACCGCCGGCATTCATACCGAATCCGAAGCTCGAGAAAATGCCCGAGATGATGTTGATGATGGTGAAGGAGATGGCGAAATTGTCGAAGGCCTTGAAGCGGCGCGTGAGTTTTCTCGGGTAACCCATCGCGTGCAGGGTGGCGTCGTCGTCGAGCGCCTTCGGATCTGCTGTTCGTTCTGACATCTGCCGGGTCTTTCTCTCTATGGGGGGACAGGGAGACCGCAGGCGCGACGGGCCCGGGACAGCTGGTCGGCCGGCTCCCCGAAGGCCGACCAGGGCATGCGCGAGGCGTACGGTCCCATCGCCGCGAAGACCGCCCGTGCCTCGAACTCGCGCTTGCCCATGACCAGGGCGTGTGCGAGATAGGCCAGGTCGAGCACCGGCGTGAAGCGGTGGCCCGCCACCGTGGGCAGCCAGTTCTGGTAGATCGCGAGGGCGGTGGAGCGCCACTGCGGCTCCTCCCAGACGCGGTCGGCGAGCAGCTGGGTCGGGTTGTAGCTCTCGACGAGGGAGACGAGCGGCAGCAGTCGTAGCGGGGAGTCGGCGGGTGCACGCTGGCCGAGGAAGGCGGCGACGTCCCAGGCGGCGTTCACGGAGCCGCCGTGGCGGGTGAAGAAGCAGGCCAGGAAGCGGTGATGGGCCTCGCGGTGCCACGGGTCGAGGGAGAGCACGTGTGCGAACAGGCGCCAGGGCCCGGGCGGTGCGGTGAGCAGCCCCCGCGGGGCGGGTTCGTTCAGCCGGTGCAGCCTTGCCATGGCCAGCCGGGCCGCCCAGGGCGTGGGATCGGCCGGGTTCGCGGCGGCCGCCCGGTCGCAGGCCGCGAGCGCGATCCGCTCCAGGGCCTTCGCCCGCTCGTCGTGCGCGTCGGCCGCGGCCAGCGCCCGCAGCACCGCCACCCGCGCCCACAACAGCGCGGCCTCAGGCGTCGGCTCCTCGGCCAGCCAGCGCTCGGCGAGATCGGAGTCGGCGGCCTCCGAGGCGAGGACCAGCGAGCGGTGGGCGCGCAGCCCGAAGTCGTCGCGGGTTTCGGTGAGAGCTTCGTGTGCGCTGCGATAGCGGCCCGCGCGGATGTCGACGCATACGCTCGCGAGCAAGCGGTCGTCGGCCGCCGGATGCCAAACATACTGCCCTTCGAATAACCCTGCGGCCATCTGCTCCTGTCTCCCCGTACGACGTCGCACACTTGTGCACCTGGCACCTTACTCAGCGAGGAGCGCAACCGGAACGCCGTTTTCGATAAGGCGTGTCGAGGTTCCGGCGCGGGAATAACACCGGCTCGCGGCCGGCCGACGACTAGTTCAATGCGACACCATTTTCAGGGGGCCCGCAGACGCCCCCCATACACTCCGATTTCACCCACCACTAGAATGTTCCCGCCGAATATGCCCGCCCGCGCCGCACAAGGAAACGACCATTCGAAACCTCGCCTCCCGGCTCCGTCGCCTGCCGCCGTCCTGCGGCCCGGTCCGCCTGATCGGCGTCGACGGACACGCCGGCTCCGGAAAGTCCACGTTCGCCGGGCAGTTGGCCCGGGCACTGGACGGGGCGCCCGTGCTGCACCTCGACGACATCGCCAGCCACGACGAGTTGTTCGAGTGGAGCGGGCGGCTGCTGACCGAGGTGATCGAACCGCTGGGCCGCGGCGAGAGTGCCCACTACTCCGCCTACGACTGGCACACCCGCCGCTTCGGACCGCCCCGCGCACTGCCGCCCGCACCGGTGGTCCTCGTCGAGGGCGTCGGCGCCGGCCGCCGCGCACTGCGCCCGCATCTTGCGGCCCTCCTGTGGATGGAGCTGCCGCACGAGGAGTCCTGGGCGCGGGGACAGCAGCGGGACGGGGAGGAGCAGAGGGACTTCTGGGCCGGGTGGGTCAGGGCGGAACGACGGCACTTCGCCGCGGATCCCTCGCGACCGTTCGCCGACCTTCTGGTGCGGCAGTCGGAGAAGGGGTACGAGGTGCTGCCGGGGCCCGCGACGACGGTTGGACCGGACCAGAAAATCACGCACGGTGACGGACCAGCGGCAGTGTGCTGAACTTGTGAAGACCGCCTCCGGAGAACTTCCCGGAGTGCCTCAACTCGGCTTGACCGACGGGCCGTACAGGACTTACGTTCTGAATGTGCGGCCGTTCGAAGCCGCCCGCAGTCGCGAAGCCCCCGGTTGTTCCCCCGTGATCGGGGGCTTCGTTCTGCCCACACCCCACTTTTCCGGACGCCTCGCGGCGGGTTTTGCTCACCCACGGTCACCGTCCGAAGTGCGCCCCGTCCGCTCCCACCTCGTCAAACGGCCTGTGCGGCACCCTTCGGCGGGTGACACCGGCGCAGGTACGATGCCCTCGGTGCGACCTTCGGACGGCTGCGCGCACCGCAACTCCGGTCCGCGGTACGGCGGTTCGATCTAGGAGGCCGACGGCGACGGTCCGGCGGTCAACCGACGGGGGCACGGTTTGTGGGGGACGTGATGGATTTCGGCTTGCAGGGCCCCGAGGCACCGGCCGACCTCGCCTGGCTGCGGGGTGTGGATGCCTACACGATGGGCGCCTATCCGCAGGCCGAGGAGGAGTTCCGGGCCGCGGTCCGGATGGATCCCGGGATGGCCGACGGCTGGCTCGGACTGCACGCGCTGCGCGTCGACACGACGACCGCACTGTTACGGATGTTCCGGCACCGGGACCGCTTCGGGGAACAGCGCGCCCGGCACCGCCGGGCCCTCAACTCCTGGTACTGGCTGGGCTGGTGGGTGCAGCCCGTGCTGGAGAGCCCGCGCGATCTGCTGCTCGCGCACGCCTCGCACTGGCTGGACGGCCGCCATGTCCCCGAGTTGGACCGGGCGCTCGCGGGCCTGCCGCCCGTGGACACCGACCCCCAGGTCCGCTTTCTGCACGCCTGCCGCGCCTATCTCGTCAAGGACTGGGACCAGCTCGTCCGCCACACCGACCCCCTGATCGACGACGCCCTGCTCGGCATCGAGGCGGGCCTGTTCGGCGGCATGGCGCGGGTCCGCCTGGAGACGTACGGGCAGGCCGAACCCCTTCTGTCCACAGCCCTGATGCGCTGCCGCAGCGAGCAGCCGCAGCGCAAGGAGCTGCGTTACTGGCTCGCGCGGGCCCACGAGGGCACCGGCCGCTCGGCCGCCGCTCTCCCTCTGTACCGAGCAGTGCACCGCGTCGACCCCGCCTTCATGGACACCTCCGCCCGGCTCGCGGCGATCGCCGAGAGCGACGGGTACGACGAGGCCACCGACCTCGCGGCGATCACTCTCTCCGGTGGCCAGGACGCGCTGGAGGGCCCCGACACCCTGGACCCGCTGTTCGGCGCCGAGGGCCGGGACCTGAGGATCTCCGATTCCGACCTGCCTCCGGTGGGCCCGCTGCCGTCGGCGATCGACCCCGCGGTGCGCCACAAGACCGTCGGCCCTGCCGGCTCTCCGCTGCCCGCCGGCCCCACCGACCCCGAGCTGCTCGAAGCGGCGCTCGCCGAGCTGGAGCGCATGGTGGGCCTGGAGCCGGTGAAACGCCAGGTCAAGGCACTGTCTGCGCAGTTGAACATGGCACGGCTGCGCACGGGCCAGGGCCTGCCGGTGCAGCCGCCCAAGCGGCACTTCGTCTTCTCCGGCCCCTCGGGCACCGGCAAGACCACGGTGGCCCGCATCCTGGGCCGTGTCTTCTACGCCCTCGGACTGCTCGGCGGCGACCACCTCGTGGAGGCCCAACGGGCCGACCTGGTGGGCGAGTACCTGGGCCAGACAGCCGTGAAGGCCAACGAACTGATCGACTCCGCGATCGGCGGTGTGCTCTTCGTCGACGAGGCGTACTCGCTCTCCAACTCCGGCTACGGCAAGGGCGACGCGTACGGCGACGAGGCGCTGCAGGTGCTGCTGAAGCGGGCCGAGGACAACCGCGACCACCTGGTCGTCATCCTGGCCGGCTACCCGGAGGGCATGGACCGTCTGCTGGCCGCCAATCCCGGCCTTTCCTCCCGCTTCACGACCCGCGTCGACTTCCCGTCGTACCGGCCCCTCGAACTCACCTCGATCGGCGAGGTGCTGGCCACCGAGAACGGCGACGTGTGGGACGAGGAGGCCCTGGACGAGCTGCGCTCGATCGCCGGGCACGTGGTGGACCAGGCATGGATCGACGAGCTCGGCAACGGCCGGTTCCTGCGGACTCTGTACGAGAAGAGCTGCGCCTACCGGGATCTGCGGTTGTCGACGTATCCGGGACTGCTGTCCCGGGACGACTTGTCGACGCTGCGGCTGCCCGACCTGATGCAGGCCTACGGCGAGGTGCTGTCGGGGCGCGGCCCGCAGGATCCGTCCCCGATGTGACGGACCCACGGGCCACGGCCCGTTCGTCAGCCTGTCAACGCCCCTTCCGGCGCGCCGCTTACCCGCGGCTCGGTCACCTTCACCTCCGGCACTTCCCGGTGGGCGTGGTCGGTGACCTCACCGACCAGGAGCTCCAGTACGTCCTCCAGGGCGACCAGGCCGAGCACCTTGCCCGACGCGTCGGCCACCTGGGCCAGGTGCGTGGCGGCGCGGCGCATGACCGTCAGGGCGTCGTCCAGGGGGAGTTCGGAGCGCAGCGTCGTCATGGGGCGCCACAGCTGCTGCGGCACCGCCCGGTCCGAGTCCTCCAGGTCCAGTACGTCCTTCACGTGCAGATAGCCCATGAAGGCGCCGTTCTCCGCGGCGATCGGGAAGCGGGAGTAACCGGTGCGGGCGGTGAGCTCGACGATCCGGCCCGGTGTCACCGACGGCGGAACCGTCACCAGGGACTCCCGCCCCAGGAGCACGTCCGTCACCGGGCGGGAGCCCAGTTCCAGCGCGTCCTCCAGACGTTCCTGCTCCTCGGGGTCGAGCAGGCCCGCCTGGCCGGCGTCCTCCACCAGGCGGTTGAGCTGTTCGCTGGTGAAGACCGCCTCGACCTCGTCCTTCGGCTCGACCCGGAAGAGCCGCAGGATGCCCTGGGCGCAGGCGCCGAGGGCGATGGTGATCGGCTTGCAGAGGCGCGCGAAGGCGACCAGGCCCGGCGCGAGCCACACGGCGGCCTTCTCCGGTGCCGCCATCGCGAGGTTCTTCGGGACCATCTCGCCGATGACGAGATGGAAGAAGACGACGACGGCGAGCGCGATGACGTATCCCAGCGGGTGGATCATCCCGTCCGGGAGGTGGACCCATGCGAAGACCGGTTCCAGCAGATGCGCGACGGTCGGTTCGGCGACCGCGCCCAGGGTCAGCGAGCAGACGGTGATGCCGAACTGGGCCGCGGCCATCATCTGCGGCAGCCGCTCCAGGCCGTAGAGGACCTGGCGGGCCCGAGCGGTGCCGAGCGGTTCGATCTGGCTGCGGCGGACCGACACGAGAGCGAACTCGGCGCCGACGAAGAAGCCGTTGGCGAGGACGAGCAGCCCGGCGAACAGGAGTTGGATCACGCTCACCGGGTGACCTCCACGACCGGTCCGGTCCGCACCAGGCGGACCCGCTCGGCGCGGTAGTGCCCCACGCGGCGCACGGTCAGCCGCCAGCCGGGCAGCTCCGCCCTGTCGCCGACGGCCGGGATCCGGCCGAGCCGGTCGGCGACCAGCCCGGCGACGGTCTCGTACGGCCCCTCGGGCACGTCGAGGCCTATGCGCTGCAGGATGTCGACGCGGCAGCTGCCGTCGGCGTCCCAGGAGGGCCTGCCGTCCTCCGGCGGGGCCGCGGCGAGTTCGGGCACGTCCTGCCCGTCGTGCTCGTCGCGGACCTCGCCGACGATCTCCTCGACGATGTCCTCCAGGGTCACCACGCCCGCCGTGCCGCCGTACTCGTCGACGACGACCGCGATGGGCTGCTCGCTGCGCAGCTGGGCGAGGAGGGGCTGGACCGGCAGGGTCTCGGGGACCAGCAGCGCCGGGCGGGCGATACGGCCCACAGGGGTGCGCAGGCGGTCGTGGACCGGGACGGCCAGCGCGTCCTTGAGGTGGACCATGCCGACGATTTCGTCGATCCGCTCCTTGTAGACCGGGAAGCGGGACAGGCCGGTGGCGCGGGTGAGGTTGACCACGTCCTCGGCGGTGGCCGTCGACTGCAGCGCACTCACCTTCACGCGCGGGGTCATGACGTGCTGCGCGGTCAGCTCTGCGAGCGACAGCGTTCGTACGAAGAGGTCGGCCGTGTCCTGTTCCAGGGCGCCGGCCTGCGCGGAGTGCCGGGCCAGCGAGACGAGTTCGCCGGGGGTGCGGGCGGAGGCCAGCCCCTCGGCGGGCTCCACGCCCAGGGCGCGGACCAGGCGGTTGGCGACCGCATTCAACGCGGCGATGACCGGTCGGAACAGCCGGGCGAACCCGTGCTGCGGGCCGGCGACGAAGCGCGCGACCTGCATCGGCTTGGACACCGCCCAGTTCTTGGGCACGAGTTCGCCGATGACCATCTGCACGGCGGAGGCCAGCAGCATGCCGACGATCACCGCGACACCGGAGACGGCGCCCTCGGGGATGCCGATCGCGCTGAACGGGCCGTGCAGCAGCTGCGCGAGCGCGGGCTCGGCGAGCATGCCGACGACGAGGGAGGTGATGGTGATGCCGAGCTGGGTGCCGGAGAGCTGGAAGGACAGCTCCCTGAGCGACTGGGCGACCCTGAGGGCCCGTTTGTCGCCTTCGGCTGCGGCCTTCTCGGCGTCCGTCGACTCGACCGTGACCAGGCCGAACTCGGCGGCCACGAAGAAGCCGTTGGCCAGGATCAGCAGGAGGGCCGCTCCCAGGAGCAGCAGGGGGGTGGTCATGATGCCGCCGCCTCGATGGGTCGTGAGGTGGCGGCGCAGGTACTACAGGACGATCCGTCCATCGCTGGAGGGAGTCACTCCTCGGGTAGCAGGGAGCCTCTGAGGACCGGCGGAGACCGGCGGGAGCATCAGCGGCGGAGGTGCAACGAAAACGCCTCCGCCAACAGATTAATCAAGACATGGGTCTCTACGGCAGATCCCTCGTCGAACGGGACTCGGCGAGGGCACGCAGGGCGCGGGCGTCGGCGATGGCACGCTCCTTGGCGATGCCCGGCTGGATGCCGAGCGCGGGCAGGCTGGTGCCGTCGCTGAGGTCGAGGAACACCCAGGGGTCGCCGGGGCGCAGGTTCACATGGAGGATCTCGGCCCACTCCAGGTGCCGCCTGGTGGCGATGTTGACGACGGTGACGCCTCTCTCGTCGGCGACGACCCTCACCCGGGCGAGCAGGGCCAGCACCCCGAACAGGATCGCCCCCGTGAAGACGAAACTGAGCTTCTCGCCGGGGCTGAGCTGCTCCAGGAGCAACGCGACGGTCGTGATCACCACGAAGATCGCGGCGCCGCTCGTGAGCAGGACGGCCCGGGTGCGGCCCGGCCGGAACGTGACGGGGAGGGTAGGCAGATCGGACATCTTCCGGTGTCTCTCGGGTCGCCGTCCGTCAGAGACGGCAGGCGTGGATGGCCGTGGTCAGGATGGCCCGCGCGCCGATGTCGTACAGGTCGTCCATGATCCGCTGGGCTTCCTTGGCCGGGACCATCGCACGGACGGCGACCCAGCCCTCGTTGTGCAGCGGGGAGACGGTCGGCGACTCGAGGCCCGGGGTCAGCGCGACGGCCTTCTCCAGCTGCTCGACGCGGCAGTCGTAGTCCATCATCACGTACGTCCGCGCCACCAGGACGCCCTGCAAACGGCGCAGGAACTGCTGAACCTTTGGCTCGGCAGCCTCCTCACCGTCGGCGCCGGTGCGGCGGATGACGACGGCCTCGGACTTCATGATCGGTTCGCCGAAGACCTCCAGGCCCGCGTTGCGCAGGCTGGTGCCGGTCTCGACGACATCGGCGATGACCTCGGCGACGCCCAGCTCGATGGCGGTCTCGACCGCTCCGTCCAGGTGGACGACGGAGGCGTCGACACCGCTGTCGGCGAGGTGCTTGGCGACGATGCCCTCGTAGGAGGTGGCGACCGTCTTGCCCGTCAGGTCCTCGATGCCGTTCGCGGTGCCCGGCTTGGACGCGAAGCGGAAGGTGGAGCGGGCGAAGCCCAGCGGGAGGATCTCCTCGGCATTGGCGTCCGAGTCGACCAGCAGGTCGCGGCCGGTGATGCCGATGTCGAGGCGGCCGGAGGAGACGTAGATCGCGATGTCGCGGGGGCGGAGGTAGAAGAACTCGACCTCGTTGGTCGGGTCGACGATCCGCAGCTCCTTGGACTCACGGCGCTGCTGGTAGCCGGCCTCATGCAGCATCTCCGCCGCAGGGCCTGACAGGGAACCCTTGTTGGGGACGGCGATGCGCAGCATGAGGTCGGCTTCCTTCGTTCGTTCGTACGGGATGGGGAGCGTGCGGCTCAGAGGTGGGCGTAGACGTCGTCCAGGGAGATCCCGCGGGCGACCATCATCACCTGTACGTGGTAGAGCAGCTGCGAGATCTCCTCGGCGGCCGCTTCCTTGCCCTCGTACTCGGCGGCCATCCAGACCTCGGCGGCCTCTTCGACGACCTTCTTGCCGATGGCATGGACGCCCTTGCCGACCAGTTCTGCGGTGCGGGAAGTGGCGGGGTCGCCGTGGGCGGCCTTCTGCTGGAGCTCGGTGAACAGCTCCTCGAACGTCTTATTGGACATGGTGGCGCCCACTTTACGCGGTGTGCCGACCGGCCTAGCGCCATGGTTCGGATACTGAGCGGAGGGTGGCCGCGGTCGCCACCGCCGCCGTCACCGCCTCGTGCCCCTTGTCCTCGTTCGAGCCCTCGATTCCGGCCCGGTCCAGGGCCTGCTCCTCGGTGTCGCAGGTCAGCAGGCCGAAGCCGACGGGGACGCCGGTGTCGACGGAGACCTGGGTGAGGCCCTGGGTCACGCCCTGGCACACGTACTCGAAGTGGGGGGTGCCGCCCCGGATCACGACGCCGAGGGCGACGATCGCGTCGTAGCCGCGGCCCGCGAGGACCTTGGCGACGACCGGGAGTTCCCAGCTGCCGGGGACCCGCAGCAGGGTCGGCTCGTCGATCCCCAGGTCGTGCAGGGCGCGCAGGGCGCCGTCCACCAGGCCGTCCATCACCTTTTCGTGCCACTGCGCAGCGATGACGGCGACCCGCAGGTCACCCACGTTGCGTACGGACAGTTCCGGTGCGCCCTTGCCGCTCACGTTCTCTTGTCTCCTCGTGACGTCTGACGGTCGTTTTACTGGGTGCTGCAGGTGGACACGGGGGCCGTGTCCAGCCAGGGCAGGTCGTGTCCCATCCGGTCCCGCTTGGTGCGCAGGTAGCGGAGGTTGTGCTCGCCCGCCTGTACGGGCATCGGCTCGCGGCCGGTGACCTTGAGTCCGTGGCGGACGAGCGCGTCGGTCTTGGCGGGGTTGTTGGTCATCAGGCGCAGGCTGTGGACGCCGAGGTCCTCCAGGATCTGCGCGCCGGCGCCGTAGTCCCGGGCGTCGGCGGGCAGGCCGAGTTCGAGGTTGGCGTCGAGGGTGTCACGGCCGCGCTCCTGGAGCTCGTAGGCGCGCAGCTTGGACAGCAGGCCGATGCCGCGCCCCTCGTGGCCGCGCAGATAGACGACCACTCCCCTTCGCTCGGCCTGGATGCGCTCCAGGGAGGCTTCCAGCTGGGGGCCGCAGTCGCAGCGCAGGGAGGCGAAGATGTCGCCGGTCAGGCACTCGGAGTGGACGCGGACCAGGACGTCCTCGCCGTCGCCGAGCTCGCCGTGCACGAGGGCGACGTGCTCGACGCCGTCGACGGTGGAGCGGTAGCCGTAGGCCGTGAACTCGCCGTAGACAGTGGGCAGTTGGGTCTCGGCCTCGCGGCGGACGGTGGGCTCGGAGGTGCGGCGGTAGGCGATCAGGTCCTCGATGGAGATGATCGTCAGGCCGTGCTTGCGGGCGAACGGGATCAGCTCGGGCAGGCGCAGCATCCGGCCGTCCTCGCCGGCGATCTCGACGATCGCGCCGGCCGGCCGCAGCCCCGCGAGGCGGGCGAGGTCGACGGCGGCCTCGGTGTGGCCGTCGCGGGTCAGGACACCGCCGGGCCTGGCGCGCAGCGGGAAGATGTGGCCGGGGCGCACGAAGTCACCCGCCTCGGCGTCGCCGCTCGCCAGCAGCTGGAGCGTGGTCGCGCGGTCGGCGGCCGAGATGCCGGTGGTGACGCCGTGCGCGGCGGAGGCGTCCACGGAGACGGTGAACGCCGTCTTCATCGACTCGGTGTTGTCCGCGACCATCTGCGGGAGTTCGAGCCGGTCCAGCTCCTCGCCCTCCATGGGGGCGCAGATCAGGCCGCGGCACTCGCTCATCATGAAGGCGACGATCTCGGGGGTGACCTTCTCGGCGGCGACGACCAGGTCGCCCTCGTTCTCACGGTCCTCGTCGTCGACGACCACGATCGGGCGGCCGGCGGCGATGTCGGTGATGGCCTGCTCGATCGGGTCGAGCGACCAGTCCTCGATGCCGTCTGCGGTGTAGAGAATCGGTGCCGATGTCATGCCGGCGCTCCTTCCAGGACGGGCCGCGCGCTGTCACGGGAGCGCAGCCACCAGTCGCGCATGCCCCACAGGACGAGCGCGCCGTAGATGACGTAGACGAAGCCGGAGAAGGCGTAGCCGTTGGCGAAGTTGAGGGGGACGCCGACCACGTCGACCAGGAGCCAGGCGATCCAGAACTCGACCATGCCGCGGGCCTGGGCGTACATGGCGACGATGGTGCCGACGAAGATGTAGGCGTCCGGCCAGGGGTCCCAGGACAGGGACGGGTAGGCCTTGAAGAGCAGGGCGACCGCGACCGTGCCGACGGCGGCGGCGGCGACCATCGCGCCGCGCTCGCGCCAGGTGGCGAACCGCGGGGTGATGTGACCGTCGGCGGACCGGCCCTTGTCGCGGTTCCACTGCCACCAGCCGTACAGGGCGACGACCATGACGACGACCTGCTTGCCGGCGCTGCCGGCGAGGTGGCCGTAGAAGGCGATGAAGAGGACCAGGCCGGAGAGGAACTGCACCGGCCAGGTCATCAGCGAGCGCCGCCAGCCGAGGGCCAGGGTGATCAGGCCGAGGATGTTGCCGATCATGTCCGACCAGATGATGTGCTGGTCGAGGAGGGTGAAGGCCTCCGAGTTCAGCCAGTTCACCGGGCCGCCCCCTGGCTGTTGGCGAGCAGCCGCTCGACGTACTTGGCGACGATGTCGACCTCGAGGTTGACCGGGTCGCCGGGCTGCTTGCGGCCGAGCGTGGTCAGGGCGAGGGTGGTGGGGATCAGGCTGACCGTGAAGTGGTCGGGGCCCGCGTCGACCACGGTGAGGCTGATGCCGTCGACCGTGATGGAGCCCTTCTCGACGACGTAGCGGGTCAGGTCCGCGGGCAGCGAGACCTTCACGATCTCCCAGTGCTCGGAGGGCTTGCGCTCCAGGACCTTGCCCGTGCCGTCGACATGGCCCTGGACGATGTGGCCGCCGAGGCGCGCGCCCACGGCCATCGGGCGTTCGAGGTTGACGCGGGAGCCGACGGCGAGGGCGCCGAGGCTGGATCGGTCGAGGGTCTCCGCCATGACGTCGGCGGTGAACTCGTCGCCTTCGTGGTCGACGACGGTGAGGCAGACGCCGTTCACCGCGATGGAGTCTCCGTGCTTGGCACCCTCGGTGACGACGGGGCCGCGCAGACGGAAGCGACACGCATCGCCGAGGTTCTCGACGGCGGTGATCTCGCCCAGCTCTTCGACGATTCCGGTGAACACTTCCCGGGTCCTCCTGCCTCTTCGGGCACGGACTCCGGGGCTGTCGATGACGACAGAATGTACGAGCGAGAACACCGGGGGCGACGCCGGACGCAACCGTCCCGAAGGACGGACCGATACGGCGGCGCGCACGAATGCCCGCCCGCCGCGCACTGCCTCCCATCCGGACTTTAACCGTCGGTCCAGGAATTTCACCTGGTCAACCGGCCGCTGGAAGCGACCGGGTCGCGGACTGTAACCGCCGGTTCGGACTTTCACCGACCCCGGAGTGCGCTGCTTCTGGTACAGGGCCAGTCTGCCACGCCTGATCGAGGTCCATACAGGCGAACGGTGTGGGCCTGCTCACAGGATGCGCCGCTGGACTTCTCAACTCCCCTGACCTGCTGGACCCTTTGGTCTAGTCCTTTTGGAGTACGGGCTTCCCGGGGCTGCTCGCCATACGCAGGTGCCGCTCGGGAGTACGCAGGCCCTGCTCGGGCTTGGGATCGTGCTGGTGCCGGACACGTTCCGGCAGAGGAACCACCCCTCCGGGAGCAAGCAGGTCACCGCTCTGGAGACGCAAAGCGCCCTCTGCATGCGGGGGTTACCGTTCGGGAGGTGCGAACAGGTCGTCCTGAGCTCCGTCCCGTGCGGTGAGCAGTGCTCCGCGAAGTACGGCACCCCCACCGAGGGCGCTCGCCCTGACCTCGGTGGGCAGCGGTGACATGCGCCGGACCCGTTCGGACACGCGGCCGGCGAGTTCGTCCCCGCCGGCCTGGCCGACCTCGCCGCCCAGCACGAGGCATCCGGGGTCGAGAATCGCCACCACGGAAGCGACACCGACGGCAAGGCGGTCGGCGAGGGCGTCGAGGAAACGGGCGGCCGGCCCGGCATCCGCAGCGGCGATGCCGGCTCGCGTCGGCGCTGCTCCCGCCTCCCCGCCCGCCCGCGCCACCGCCGCCCGCACCACCCCAGCGGCCGCCGGCTCACGCGCCGCCCCCTCCACCGTCACCCCGTACCCTCTCGCCAGCTCCACGATCGCCGCCGACCCCGCAAAGGAGTGGAATCCCCCCTCGCAGTCCGTCGCCGAAGGCAGTGCGGTCGTTCCCGGCACGGGCAGGAAGCCGATTTCGCCGGTCCCGCCGGAGGCGCCGCGGCGCAGTGCGCCGTCCAGGACCACGGCGGCGCCGGTGCCGTGGCCGAGCCAGAGGAGGACAAAGGTGTCGCGGTCGCGCGCGGCTCCTTCGCGCTGCTCGGCGACGGCGGCGAGATTGGTCTCGTTGTCGACGCTGACGCGGGCTTCGGGCAGGCGTTCCTGGAGGGCGGCGACCAGGCGGCGGTGCCACTCGGGCAGGCCCGAGGAGTCGCGGAGTTCCTCGGTGGCCGGGTCGATCAGGCCGGGCGCGCCGATCCCGACGGTGTGCAGGCGGTCGGCGCCGGCTTCCTTCGCCACACGTTCGACCATCGTGACCGCCTGCTCGACCGCGGGACCTGTCCCGGTGTCGTCGACGATCGGCACGGACGCTTCGGCGAGCACCCGGCCGAGCAGGTCGGAGACGATCACGGAGACGCCTTCGGTCCGGACGTCGAGGGCGGCGAGATGCGCGCGGTCGGCGACGATGCCGTACAGCTTCGCGTTCGGCCCGCGCCGCTGCTCCCCCGCCTCACCGACCACGGTGATCAGAGCGGACGCGGTGAGCCGCTCCACGAGATCGGCGACCGTCGGCCGGGACAAACCGGTCAGCTGCTTCAACTGCCCTGCCGTCAACGGGCCCTCCTGCTGCAGCAGACGCAGGGCGAGCCGGTCGTTGATGGCCCGGGCGGTGCTCGGGGATGCGGGCATGCCGGGATCCTCCCAGATCGGCAGGGACGCGCAGGACATGACCGGTGGCCCCGGCTCCGCACCGCGCGGCCAGTAATCCCCTATCTATCAGGCAGGGTTCCTGATAGTTTACGCGATGCCAGTGGGGAAGCGCAGGAACCGGGAGGGCCGAGAATGAGCGACGTGGTCTGCGACCTGCGCGAGGTGAGGCGGGCACGGTACGCCGTGGCCGCCGTGTTCGCCGTGCACGGCGCCGTCACCGGCTCGTTCGCGACCCGTGTGCCATGGGTCCAGGACCATGCCTCGCTGAGTGCGGGACAGCTCGGCTTCGCCCTCGCCTTCACGGCGTTCGGCGCCTCCTGCTCCATGCCGCTGGCCGGCCGGATCAGTCACCGCTTCGGCAGTCGCAGGGCTCTGCGCGGCCTCATCGTCCTGTGGACGATGGCCCTGGTCCTGCCGTCGCTCGCGCCGAACATGCTGGCCCTGTGCCTGGCGATGTTCGCGTACGGCGCGAGCGCGGGCATGGCGGACGTCGCGATGAACGCACTGGGCGTCGAGGTGGAGCGAATGCTCGGCAGGTCGATCATGTCGAGCCTGCACGGCATGTGGAGCGCGGGCGCCCTCATCGGCTCCGCGGCGGGCACGCTGGCCGCGCACCTCGGTTCGGACGCCCGCCTGCACTTCGCGCTGGCGGCGGCCACCCTCACCCTGCTCGGGACAGTGGCCTGCCGCTGGGTGCCAGACCTGCGGCCCGCCGAGGACGAGGACCCTCCGCCGAGGTTCGCGCTGCCGCCCCGGTCCGCGCTGCTCATCGGGACCGTCGGCTTCTGTGCGGTGTTCGCGGAGGGCGCCAGCCTCGACTGGTCGGCGGTCTATCTGCGCGACCAGCTGGACACGTCGGCGGGCCTTGCCGCCGCGTGCACGACCGGCTTCATGCTCACGATGGCGATCGCGCGGCTCGTGGGCGATGTGGTGGTCAACCGGTTCGGTGCGGTCCGCACCGTCAGGGCCGGCGGTGCCGTGGCGGTGCTCGGCGGACTGCTCGTGGTCGTGGCGGGCGATCCGGCGGTGGCCATGGGCGGTTTCGCACTGATGGGCCTCGGTATCGCGGTCGTTGTGCCGCTGTGCTTCGCGGCGGCGGGTCACAGCGGCCCGAACCCGAGTCAGGCCATCGCGGGTGTCGCGACCATCACGTATACGTCCGGTCTGATCGCCCCGAGCCTGATCGGCGGGGTGGCTCAGGCGACGAGTCTGGTCGTGTCCTTCGGACTGGTGACCGCTCTTGCGTGCGGGCTCGCGCTCTTCGCGGGCGTGCTCCGCGCCGGCGAGCGCAACCGCCCGAAGGTCGGCCCTCCGAGCGCGGCAGTCCCCGACCCACGTCCCTGAGCCGCTCGCTCCACGGCGCGGGGCGTATCGCGTCCGGGTCCATCGGACCAGGACGCGGATGCCGTGGGCAACGGCGGGCAGCCCGAGGGCTTCGGCGGTCACAAGCAGGGCTCCCGAGCGCTGGGACGAAGGGGCGGACTCCTGAACGCCGAGACGAAGCGACGGGGGGCCGCGGCGGGGGCATTCCACGCCCCCGGACGCTCAGGAGTCCGGTCGGAAAGGTCCTGATCAGCCCGCTATCGAGTCCAGTTGCCCGGCCGCCGGACGCAGCGCCCAGAGGTCACCGCCGGGCGGCGTCTCCAGCTTCGGCACTGCCTTCTGCGCCGCCCTGTCCCCCGCGTCCGCCGCCGCCTGGACGACATCGCTCGCCGCATAGCGGTGGAACTCCAGCTCCGGGTGCGGCCATGGGGAGGCCCCGGTCGCGGCCGGCAGCAGATAGTCCACCGCCTTCAACAGCCCCTGTCCGTCCGGCCCTTGATACGACCACAGATTGACGCCGACGTGCCGGCCGATCGCCGCGAGCCGGGTGTACGCGACCAGGTCGAAGGTCGAGTAGTGCCAGCTGCGCGTGCGGGCGAGCTCCTGCGGCTGACTGCCGTCGCCGGCTATCTGCGGGTCGATGCGCTTGGCGCGCGCGTCGAGCACGGTCCGCCGGGCCAGCGCCCGGTCGCCGGTCGCGTAGGCGAGGGCGGCGAGTTGCATGTCGTAGAACGTGCCGTGGTTGTTGGCCGCCGCGCCCTCCTCCCTGCCGAAGCCGCTGTTCTTCAGCCAGCCGAGGAAGTCGGAGTTCCACCGGGTCATCCCCTTCCGGTCGGCCTTCGTCCAGCCGGGGGCGCCCGTGCCGAGGATCGCGAGGGCGTCGACGACGCTGGTGTACGACTGCGAGAAGTCGATGATGCCGATGGCCCGGCCGTCGTACTTGCAGGGGATGAACTGCGCATGGTTCAGGTTCGGATTCATCCGGGTGGCCGGGGCGAGGAACCAGGTGCGCAGCACCTGCGCCGCCTTCTCAGCGTACGTCCGCCTGCCCGTGTAGTACCAGGCCAGGGACAGGTCGTACGTCGAGTCGAAGACCTTCTCGACATCCTGGCGGTCGGTGCCGGAGTCGACCTCGGGGTTGCGTTGCCCGTCCCGCTGGACGTACGGGCAGCCCCAGGGGTTGTCGGCCGTCGGGGCCGTGCTGGGCCACCAGTACGGGGCCTGGCTCAGGTAGTCGTGGACGTCGCCGCCGGGTGCCGGCTTCGGCTTGTCGACGACCGTCCAGGGGCCCTGGTCCAGCCAGTTGTCCGCGCGGGTCGTCAAGTTCCGCAGGGCTCGGTGCAGTTGGGGATCACCTCGGTCCAGGCGGAGCTTCGTCTGCTGCAGCCGGGCGCCGTCGAGAACTGCGGTGTCGGGCGCCCTGGGAGCCGCCTGCGCGGAGGGGACGAGGACGGCTCCGAGCGTCACGACTGCGGCCAGCAGGACGGCAGCACGGGATCTTCCACTCATCAAGCACTCCGATCAGTCGAACGATCGATCAGATACGTGAACACAGTTCATGAGCAGGACCGTGCGAGCGTAGGACCCCCTGGTACCCGTGACAATGGTCCGGACGGTCTTCACGTACAGAGAAAGCGAAACCTCACCATGGACCTCGGCGTGCGCTGGCCACTGCACGGTGCCGGGCGGACCCCCGCGCCCTACGACGAGGCCAACTCGTAGGCGTACGAAGGGGTGAACGTCCCGGGCGAGCCCTTGCAGCCGTCCGACTCCCCCGGCAGCTTCACCCACAGATAGGCGTCGATCCCGGCCTCGCCGGTGCTGAGTGAGGGCGCCCGGCCGATCTTGCGGCCCGACGGGTCGCACCAGTCGCCGTCGGCCGGGGCACCGTTGCCGTTGCGGCTGGTGTCGATGACGGCGCCCAGGCTCGCGGGGCCGCCGAGGTCGGCGAGGACCCGCCGGTCGTAGGCGATCTCGTCGGACGTGGTGTGGAAGTTGGAGACGTTGCTGAAGATCCCGTCGGAGGACGCTGCCGAAGCCGCGCCCGCCTGCTTCAGCAGACTCGCCTGCGTCGCGGCCGCGTTCCAGCCGGAGTGGCCGGCGTCGTAGTACACCCGCACCTTCGGGTCGGCGGCCTTGAGGACCCGGCCGGCACGGGCCAACGAGGCGAACCGGTCCGCGCGCCCGCCCTCGGACAGACAGTCGGCCTGAGCTATGGAGTCGGGCTCCAGGATGACGACGACCTCGCCGGACCCCAGCCCCGCCGCGAACCTGTCGACCCATCCGTCGTACGCGGCGAGGTCGGGCGCCCCGCCCTCGGAGGCACCGCCGCAGTCGCGGCCCGGTATCGCGTACGCCACCACGACCGGCACCCGGCCCTGCGCCCCGGCCGCCGACGTGACGGCGCGGACCCGGGAGGTGATGGTCGACGGGGTGAAGTCGGCGAACCACACCGCGGCCGGCTGGTCGGCGATGCGGGACTCTATGACCGGCGTGCGCGGGTCGCCCGGGTGGGAGCGGACCCAGTCGAGCACCTGGGAACCGGGGTGGCGGTACAGACTCGCGGACGCCGGGGCGGCCTGCCGCTTCTCCTCCGTCCGGCTCGGGGAGGGGGCGGGGCTCTTCCTCTTCGCCGAGGCGGAGGAGGACGGGTGGGTCGCCGACGGGGACGGCACCACCGGCAGTTGGTTCAGCTGCGGCGAGCTGGTCACCTCGGGCTTCGCCTCGTCGGTGCCCCGGCCGTCGTCGAGCGCGGTCATCATGCCGGTCACGGTGCCGACGGCGACGACCACGGAGGCCGCCGCGACCATGGCGCCACGGCGGGCGGCGCGCCTGCGCTCGGCCCTGCGTGCGGCCAGAAGCTGGGCACGAAGGCCTGACACAGTGCTGGTCCCCCTCTCGCGACGGTGGATGCGTTCCCCCGTTCTGGGGAAGCGCCGGACCCGCCGACACCGCCGTCAGCCTATGACTGAGACCCTTCCCCCATGGGGCAATTGGAACAGTTCACCACTTCTGTAGACGCAGTCGTCTCCCGTATGCGCGCCCTCGACGCGATGCTGCCCGAGCGGGACGGCGTCGCGGTCTTCAACCGCGTCTACCTCGCCGTCACCGAGGCGGTCGACCGCCGTATCGCCGGCAGTGGGTTCCCGGACGCCCGGGCCGCGATCACGCTGGACGTGCGGTTCGCGGAGCGCTATCTCGCCGCCGTCGACGCAGTGGCCGACGAACGGCGCCCACCGGCCTGCTGGCGGCCCCTGTTCCAGTTCCGCCGCCATCCCGGCGTACGACCGCTGCAGTTCGCGCTGGCGGGCATCAATGCGCACATCGGCCACGACCTGGCGCTCGCCGTGGTGGACAGCTGTCGTACGTTGAACTGCGAACCGGCCGACCTGGAAGACGAGTTCGATCGCGTGGGTGACCTCCTCGTCTCGCTGGAGGAGCGCATCCGCGAAGATCTGATGCCGGGCCCCGACCTCCTCCAGATCGCCGATCCGCTCACCCACCTGCTCGGGGCCTTCAGCCTGGAACGGGCCCGGGACGCGACCTGGTCGGCGGCGCGTGCCCTGTGGGCGCTGCGCCGAATGCCCGACGTGGCCGAGGAGTTCACCGAGCGTCTGGACGCGGCGGTGGGCTTCGCGGGGCGGATGCTGCTCACGCCGCTGCCGGACTGATCCGGTCGCGTTACGTTGGTCGAGGTGCCACTTGAGGCAGAACGGCGCACAGGAGCGTACGCATGCCCATTCGCTGGGCCTGAGTCTTCCCCAAGCACGGCACTACGACATCGGACGGGACGTGCCGGACGTCGCCCGCACCGCGGAGCGGATCGGCTACGACAGTCTCTGGGTCTACGAACGCGCCCTCTTCCCGGATCCCGCGCCCCAGGGCATGGGCGGCATGGACGGGGTCCCCTGGCCCGACCAGTACCGCGGCGTCCCCGGAGCCCCTGGTGACGCTGACGCCGGCCGCCGCGGCGACCGAGCGCGCCGAGTTGGGCACCAGCGTCCTGGTCGCTCCGCTGCACGGCCCGTTCCAACTGGCCAGGACGCTGGGCACCTTGGACGCGGCGAGCGGTGGCCGGGTCGTGGCGGGCTTCGGCACGGGCTGGTCGCTCGACGAGTACGCGGCCGCGGGCGTGGCCCCCTTCGAGGAACGCGGCCGTGTCCTGGACGAGATCATCGACGTCTGCCGTGCCGTGTGGGGCCCGGACCCGGTGCGTTACGAGGGCCGCCACACCCGGATCGCCTCGTCCGCGATCGGGCCCAAGCCCGCCCGCCCGATCCCCATCCTGCTGCGCTCGCACAGCAGGAAGGCGATGATCAGGCTCGTCGACCGGGCCGACGGCTGGATGCCCATCGCCATGGGAGCCGGACAACTTGCCGACCAGTGGCGGCAGTTGCAGGATCTCGCGGCCGCGCACGACCGATCCGCTCGGCGGTCCGGGTGAACGCGCAGTACACCGCCAAGGCGTACGACGCCGCGGACCGGGCGGCGTTCCAGGGCAGCGACGACCAGATCGTCGAGGACCTGGCCGCCCACGCCGAGATCGGCCTCGACGAGTTCTTCTTCGGACTCCAGGGCCACCTGCGCGACGTCCAGGAACTCAAGGACGTCGCCGCGGAGGTGTACGAGAAGGCTCGCGCGGCCGGCGTCTAGCCCGACAGGCAACGTTCGCCCCGTCGCGACGCCCGGCATGCTCCCCCACTGCCTCAAGGGCGTGGAAGGTGCCCCCACGCGCCGCACCGGGCACGGACCCAAGTACGTCCAGTACGCGGGCCCGCCCCCGGCACTCCCCCAGCTTCCGGCCGGGAGGGACCCCCCAGAGCACGCACCGGACGCCGCTCCTTACGGGCAAACGTCGCCCGCCCGGGCACTGGTCAGTCCTCCGGCAGCTCGACCGGCGCGATCTCGTCGTACACGTCGCCCGGGCCCGGGTTGGTCGTGTCCGTCCCACCTCCGAATTGGTGCATGACGCCCCAGACCGCGTTCAGCGCGGTCTGGATCGCGCCCTCGGCCCAGCCTGCCGTCCAGGAGATGTCGTCGCCGGCAAGGAAGATGCCCCGCTTGTCCTCGGGCAGCCGGTCCTGCATGAAGTGCGTGAACAGGCGCCGCTGGTAGCGGTAGTGGCCCGGCAGGTTGGCCTTGAACGCGCCCATGAAGTAGGGCTCGTTCTCCCAGGACACGGTCACCGGGTTGCCGATGACGTGCTTGCGGATGTCGACGTTCGGGTAGATCTCGCCGAGCGACTTCAGCATGACCTCCATCCGCTCGTTCGCGGACAGCGGCAGCCACTTCAGGCTGTCGTCGCACCAGGTGTACGAGAGGCAGATGACGGCCGGCTTGTCCGGACCGTCGTCCAGGAGGTAAGTGCCGCGCGTCATACGGTCGGTGAGCGTCATCGACATGACGTCACGGCCGGTGACCTCGTCCTTGTCCAGCCAGAACGGCCGGTCGACGGGCACGAAGAGCTTGCTGGACTCCATGTAGTGGGTGCGCTCGATCGCCGTCCAGTGGTCGATCGGGAAGAGCGAGTCGTCGCAGGCGATCTTCGACAGGAGCATCCAGGACTGGGCGGTGAAGACGGCGGCCCGGTAGGTGCGGATGTCGCCGTTCGCGTCCGTCACGGTGATCCGGTTGCCGGCGGTGCGGTGCAGCCGGGTCACGGCGGGGCGGGGCTCGCCGGTCACGTGCAGGGCCTTGAGGGAGGTCCCGTACGGCCAGTGCACGATCTTCTCCGGCTCACGTTCCCAGAGCCGGAGCGGCAGCTGCTGGGAGCCGCCGACGATGCCGCGGTGGTGGTCGTCGGCCTCGGTGTAGACGACCCGCAGGATCTCCAGGATGGAGTTCGGGAAGTCGGTGTCCCAGCCGCCCGTCCCGAAGCCGACCTGACCGAAGATCTCGCGGTGGCGGAAGGACCTGAAGGCCTCGGAGTCGCAGAGGAAGCCGTAGAAGGTCTGGTTGTCCAGCTTCTCGACGAGCCTCGACCAGATCTCACGGATGCGCGGCACGTCCCGCTCGCGCAGGGCGCGGTTCATGTCGGAGAAGTCGGCGCCCTCTTCCAGGCAGGTGTTCCAGGCGTGGGCGACGTCCCGGTACACCTGCGGCAGGTCGTCGACCGTCTCGGCGTAGTGCGACTCGCCCTTGAGGTCGACGACCGTCGAAGGGGTCGCCTCCGCAAGGGGGTTGGGGAATGGCCGGGTCTCGAGTCCCACCAGGTCGATGTAGTGCTGGAGCGCCGTCGAGGAGGGCGGGAAGCGCATCGCGCCCATCTCGGCGGTGAGGTCCTCGGTGCCCGGGCCGTCGAAGCCGACGGTGCGCAGTCGTCCGCCGATCCGGTCGGCCTCGTACACGACCGGCTTCAGGCCCATCTTCATCAGCTCGTAGGCCGCCACGATGCCGGACAGCCCGCCGCCGATGACCGCGACCTCGGCGCCGTGCTCGGTCGCCGGTATCTGGCCGAGGCCCGCAGGGTGGGCGAGGAAGTCGTCGTAGGCGTACGGGAAGTCCGGGCCGAACATGGTGATCGGCCGCTGGTGCTCGTCTGCGTGCTCGACGGCGTTGGGCACGGTGGACGTCATGGGGTGCGGACTCCTTGCGGGAAAGCTGCTGAAGCTGCTGGCGGAAGGCTGTTTTTCGGCCGGGTTCAGACCAGGGACCCGTAGAGACCGGGGCGGCGGTCCTTCAGGTACGGGTTCGCCTCGCGGGATGCGGCGAGGAAGGCGGGGTCGGCGTCGGCGAGCACGAGTTGCTCGCCGCGTCCGGCGCGGGCGCGGGCGACCCCGTCGGGGCCGGCCAGCGCGGAGAGGCCGACGAAGTCGAACTCCCCTTCCTGTCCGACCCTGTTGACGTATGCGACGTACATCTGGTTCTCGAAGGCGCGCACCGGGATCATCGACTCGGCGACGAACTGGAACGGGTGCATCTGCGCGGTCGGCACGACGAGCAGGTCGGTGCCGGTGAGGGCGTGGGCGCGGACGTTCTCCGGGAACTCGACGTCGTAGCAGATCATGAGGCCGACGCGGAGGCCGTTCAGCTCGGCCTGGACGACCGGCTGCTCCCCCGGCGTGAAGTGGTCGCGCTCGAAGCCGCCGAAGAGGTGGGTCTTGCGGTAGTTCGCGAGGCGGTCGCCGCCGGCGGAGATCAGCTGGGCGGAGTTGAAGACGGTGTCGCCGTCACGCTCGGGGTAGCCGTAGGCGATCGCGAGCCCGTGCCGGGAGGCGATGTCGGCGATCGTGTCCGCGGAGTCGCCGTCCGCGGGTTCGGCGAGGCGGCCGATGTCGTCGCCGATCGCGTACCCGGTGAGGAACATCTCCGGTGCGGCCAGCAGCACGGCGCCCGCGGCGGCGGCACGGCCCGCGGCCGCGTCGAGGACCTTGAGGTTCTCGGCGACCGAGCCGGGGCGGCCGGAGCTCTGGAGCAGGGCGGTGCGCATGCGTGTTCCTCAGCGGTACGTATGGGTTTGGGGGCCAGATAGACGGTACGGGCGGGGGGCTCGGGCGGACAAGGCGGAGCCGTTGCGCGCCGGTGCGCGGATCGTTGCGTACGCCATCGGTCCGGCGGCGATTCGTTGCGCGCCTGCGGGCGTAGCTCCGGTCCTCCTTAAGGTGCAGGTCAGTACAAGGGCCCGCACCCGGCGCTTCCCAGCCTCGGGCCGGGGGACCCTCGGAGCACGCACCGGACGCCGCTCCTTACGGGCAAACGTTGCCCGCCGGGGCTCGCGCTACAGCTCGCGCAGCCGCTCGACGATCTCCCGCAGCAGCTCGGGATCGGCGCGGTACGGTGCGTCGCCGCCGCGTAGGGCTGTGACCTGCGACATCAGATCGGCGCGGTGCTGGTCGGAGGGGCGGGTGCGGCCACCGGTGACGGTGTTAGGGGCGTACCAGCGCCCCCGTCTCGTCCTCGTACCAGTGCTCGTCGCTCACGGCAGGGACGCCCGTACCGACACGCCCTCCGCCCCCTGGGCACCGAAGCCCTGCCTACGGCGGCTCGTGCCCAAGTACGTGGCCGCGAGCCGCCGTTCGATCTGGATCTGCCCGATCGCCGTGTCGACGGGGGTGCCGAACTCCTCGTAGACGTCCTGCACCCGGACGAGCGACCGCAGTTCGCCGGTGACGGAAACCATGGCGAAACCCACAGCACCAGCAGGGCGAGCACCGGAGCGAGCGCGAGTACCACGATCCGGGCGCGGACCGTTCTGGGACGGCCGATGAGCCGGCGCATGCTCTCCCCCTGGAGTGTTACTCGCCAGTGTTACCCGTCGGTAGCGATCGCCGCACAACCTACGGGATGCTGCGCCGGGACCGCAATGGCCGCCCGAGCACCAGCAGCACCGCCGTCGCCAGATACGGCAGCGCGAACAGGGCGAAGGCGGTGCTGTGCGCGGCTCTCGTCTCGACGGCCGCGTATCCGCCGTACACCGCGACCGTGGCAAGGTCGCTGCCCAGGCCCGCGAACGAGGTCAGGGTGGCTCGGCGCTTGTCGTCGATGCACTGCTGGAGCCGGACGTCGGCCAGCACCGTCGCCAGCTGGAAGCCGCCGAAGGCGAGGGCCACGAGGCCCAGTGCGACGGGGGTCCCGGCCGCGGCGCCCACGGCCAGGGCGAGCGCGGCGCCCACGAGGACGGCCGCCAGTCCCGGCGTGCCCATGCGTTCGCACCTCGCGGCCAGCAGGCTCCCGGCTGTGGCTCCCGCCCAGATCAACAGGAGCAGACAGGGGACGGTCACCTCGGCCACCCCGGTGTCCCGCACCAGCAGTGGCGTGTACTCGTCGAGCGCCTCCCACACGGATCCGACCGCCGGGACGAGCAGCAGCGCGCCGCGCAACGACCGGCTGCGACGGACCTCGGCGAGCCCGTCCCGCAGGGTCATGGCCCAGCCGTCACCCGCGGTTTCCGGCTCCACCCGGTTCTCCGGGAACCGGGTCGCCGTCGCGGCGCTCGCCAGACAGGCCAGTACGCTCGCCGCGCCCACGGCCGGGTAGCCGCCCCAGGCGAACACGGGTCCGGCGAGTGCCAGAGCCGCCATGATCGCGATGTGCCCCGCCGCCCTGGCCCGGCCCATGATCCGGGCGTACCGCTCGGCCGCGCCGAGCCGCTCCAGTTCCTCGTACACCAGCGCCTCCAGCGCACCGGAGCCGAGCGCTCCGCGCGCGCCCCACAGGACGAAGCCGAGGGCGAAGGCCCAGTACGACGGGGTGAGGATCCACAGCGCGAAGCCCGCGGCGGTGAGCAGCGGGCCCAGCCGGAGCAGCAGCCGCCGGGAGACGGCGTCGGCCCAGGCGCCGGAGGGCACCTCCAGCACGACGCCCGTGATCGACCAGATGGCGAACAGGGAGGAAATCTGCCAGACGGACAGGCCGGTGTCGCTGAACAGCAGGGCGTACACCGGGTAGAGCAGGACGAAGTCGTCGAGGAACGCGTAGCCGTACAGCGTGGCCGTGAGGCGGCGGATGCCGGCGGTGACGGGCACGCGCGCAGGTGAGAGTGTCATGGGGCCTTCCCGCAGGGACGGATCGGATGCCGGAGGTACGGCGTCCGAGGCGGTCCTCGGGAGGCACGGCTGGTGGATCAATGTCGCCAGGTCATGTCACCGATGGTAGGCGGACCTGGCACGTTCGTCAGGTGACTTTCCCGCCCTCAGGTCGGCGACCCCGACGAGAAGCGGCGCAGCAGCGGTGACAGCACCAGCACGGACTTGGTGCGCTCGACGAAGGGCTCCCCCGCGATGCGCTCCAGGACTCGTTCGAAGTGCCGCATGTCGGAGGCGAAGACCTGGACGATCGCGTCCGCGTCGCCGGTGACGGTCGACGCGGCCACGACCTCCTGGTAGCGCTCAAGGCCCCGCCGGATGGTGTCCGGCGAGGTGTTGTGGCGGCAGTAGATCTCGACGAACCCCTCGGTCTCCCAGCCCAGGGCCGCCGGGTCCACCCGTACGGTGAAGCCGGTGATGGCCCCGGTGGCGCGCAGCCGGTCCACGCGCCGCTTCACGGCGGGCGCGGACAGGCCGACGAGCTGCCCGATGTCCGCGTAGGAACGGCGGGCGTCCTCGGCGAGGGCGTGCACGATGCGTTCGTCGAGATCGTTCAGCACTGCTGGTCGTTCACTTCTCTTCAGGCGCGAGAACTTCTGGCGTGGCAAGGCGGGACCGGCGGTAGCCGTACCCGAAGTAGAACACGAGCCCCACCGCCATCCAGCCCCCGAAGACGATCCAGGTGACGGCGGACAGGCTGCCCATCATCCAGACGCAGAACGCGAGCCCCAGGGCCGGCAGGACCGGCGACAGCGGGACACGGAAGGTACGGGGCATCTCCGGGCGGGTCCGGCGCAGCACGACCACGGCGATGTTGACCAGCGCGAAGGCGAAGAGCGTGCCGATGCTGGTGGCGTCGGCGAGCTGGCCGAGCGGAATCGCGGCGGCGAGGACACCGCAGAACAGGGACACGATGACCGTGTTGGCGCGCGGCGCACCGCTCTTCGGGTGGACCTTCGCGAACACCTTGGGGGCCAGGCCGTCCCGGGCCATCGCGAAGAGGATGCGGGTCTGGCCGTAGAGCACGGTCAGTACGACGCTCGCGATGGCGATGACCGCGCAGGCTGCGAGCAGGGTGCCCCAGAAGGTCTGGCCGGTGACGTCGCGCATGATCTGGGCGAGCGCGGCCTCCGAGTCGTTGAACCGCCGCCAGGGCTTCGCGCCGACGGCGACCGCTGCGACCAGCACGTAGAGCGCGGTGACGATGACGAGCGACAGCATGATGGCCCGCGGCAGGTCGCGCTGTGCGTTCTTCGCCTCCTCACCGGCGGTGGAGGCGGCGTCGAAGCCGATGTAGGAGAAGAAGAGCGTGGCTCCGGCCGCGCTGACGCCCGCCATACCCAGCGGCATGAAGTGCTGGTAGTTCCCGGACCTGAAGCCCTGGATGCCGATGGCGCAGAACAGCACCAGCGCGGCGATCTTCACACAGACCATGATCGTGTTGGCGCGCGCGGACTCCCGGGCGCCGCCCAGCAGGAACGCCATGGCCAGCAGGACGACGATCAGGGCGGGCAGGTTGAAGATGCCGCCGTCGCCGGGCGGCGCGGACAGGGCGTCCGGGATCGTGACGCCTATGGTCCCGTCGAGCAGTTCGTTGAGGTACTCGCCCCAGCCGACTGCCACGGCGGCGACCGAGACGCCGTACTCCAGGACCAGACACCAGCCGCAGATCCAGGCGATCAGCTCACCCATCGTTGCGTATGCATACGAGTAGGAGGACCCTGCGACCGGAATGGTGCCCGCCAGCTCCGCGTAGGAGAGGGCCGAGAACAGCGCCGTCAGACCGGCGATCACGAAGGAGAGGGTGACGGCCGGGCCGGCCTTGGGGACGGCTTCGCCGAGGACCACGAAGATGCCGGTGCCGAGGGTGGCGCCGATGCTGATCATGGTGAGCTGCCACAGCCCGAGGGAGCGGCGAAGGCTCCCTCCCTCGCCCTGGCCGCCCTCCGCGACCAGGCGTTCCACAGGCTTGCGACGCATGAGGCGCGCGCCGACGCCCGGGGACGGTGGGGCGTGGGTGGTGTGGCCTTGCGGGGGTGCGCCTTGGTCGAGCACGCGCGGCCGAGCAGCTTCGACGCGGGTCGAGTGCCTCCACGGCCAGGGACTCGCGCATGCGCGGCTCGTCGAGACGGGCCGCGGCGGTCAGGAGCGTGTACTGCGGCTCGATGCTCCGAGGTGTCGTCATGCATCCAGGTTTGTGTCAGGACCGCTTGACGCCACGAGGGCTTGACGTGGTCCCGGGCATGCCGACGGCCCCCGATCTTCCCGACGGGACCGCTTCCCGAGGGGACAACAGGGGCCGTACGCAAGGGAGTTCACTCAGCTCCAGCTGGCGTGCAGCGGCTTGCCCTCCGCGTAGCCGGCGGCGCTCTGGATGCCGACCACGGCCTTCTCGGCGAACTCCTCCAGGGAGCCGGCGCCGGCGTAGGTGCAGGAGGAGCGGACGCCCGCGATGATCGAGTCGATCAGGTCCTCGACGCCGGGACGGGCCGGGTCGAGGAACATGCGGGAGGTCGAGATGCCCTCCTCGAACAGCGCCTTGCGGGCGCGGTCGTACGCCGACTCGTCCGACGTGCGGTTGCGGACCGCGCGCGAGGACGCCATGCCGAACGACTCCTTGTAGAGCCGGCCGCTCGCGTCCTGCTGAAGGTCGCCAGGGGATTCGTACGTGCCCGCGAACCACGACCCGATCATCACGTTGGACGCACCGGCCGCGAGCGCCATGGCCACGTCGCGCGGGTGGCGGACACCGCCGTCGGCCCACACGTGCTTGCCGTACTTCTTCGCCTCCGCCGCGCACTCCAGGACCGCGGAGAACTGCGGCCGGCCGACGCCGGTCATCATGCGCGTGGTGCACATGGCGCCGGGGCCCACACCGACCTTGATGATGTCCGCGCCGGCCTCGATCAGATCCCGCACGCCCTCCGCGGCCACGATGTTGCCGGCGACGATCGGGACCTGCGGATCGAGCGCCCGCACGACCTTGATCGCGCTGATCATCGACTCCTGGTGACCGTGCGCCGTGTCGATGACGAGCGTGTCGACGCCCGCGTCGAGCAACTGCTTGGCCTTGCCCGCGACATCGCCGTTGATGCCCACGGCGGCGGCGAGACGCAGCTTGCCCTGCGCGTCCACGGCGGGCGAGTACAGCGTGGCGCGCAGGGCGCCCTTGCGGGTGAGGATGCCGGCGAGCTTGCCGTCCTTGTCGACGGCGGGCGCGTAGCGGCGGTTGGCCGCGTCGAGGCGGTTGAACGCTTCGCGCGGGTCGATGTCGGCGTCCAGGAGCAGCAGATCGCGGGACATGACGACCTCGAGCTGGGTGAAGCGGTCGACGCCGGTCAGGTCCTGGTCGGTGACGACGCCCACGGGCCTGCCGTCCTGGTCGACGACCACACCGGCGTTGTGCGCGCGCTTCGGCAGCAGGGCCAGCGCGTCGGCGACGGTCTGGTGCGGGGCGAGCACGATCGGGGTGTCCAGGACGTGGTGGCGGCTCTTCACCCAGGTGACGACGTCGGTGACGACCTCGATCGGGATGTCCTGCGGGATGACCACGAGGCCGCCGCGCCGGGCCATCGTCTCGGCCATACGGCGGCCCGCGATGGCGGTCATGTTGGCGACGACCAGCGGGATGGTGGTGCCCGTGCCGTCCGGGGAGCTGAGGTCCACGCCCTGCCGCGAGCCGACGGCGCTGCGGCTCGGGACCATGAAGACGTCGTCGTACGTCAGGTCGTACGGGGGCTGGATGTCGTTGAGGAAACGCACGTGCTGCACATCCCAGTCGATCAGAGGCGGCCCCCGGACAGGTCTGCCAGAGGGAAGAGCACGTACTTCATTGTCCCATGTCGGCCGGAATGCGTTGCCCGGTCGAATCATCCAGGCAGGTCAGGGGCGCTTTCAGAGGAACCTCCAAGCCCTATCGCGCCGCACTCCCGAGAGCGAGCGCCACGCAGAGCGCGGGCGTCCGGTCGACGGCCTCGGAGAAGACCTCCTGAGCGGTCTGCCACTCCTCCGGCCGCGCCTTCGCATACGGCCGCCAGTTCCGTACGACGACCAGCAGCCCCCGCTCCACCGCGCCCTCGGGCCAGACCGTGTGGTCGGCGAGGCTGTCCACAAGGGCGTCCCAGTTGCGGCCGAACCAGTCGGGCAGCCGCAGGGCGAGCGCGGAGCGCTCCATCAGACCCGCCTTGTCCGTGACCCCGTCGAGGTCCAGCATGACCACGAGTTCCGTCATCTCAACACCGCCCTGAACGATTCGTAGTGATCATCGGTGTAGTAGATCTCGCCGCCCTGCCCGGTGACAATGCGCCGGGCTCCGCGGTCGCGCGAGCCGGGCGTCCTGACGGTGTATTCGTGGTAGTAGCCACGCTGCTGCCCGGGCAGCAGCCCCTCGTAGTTCCCGAACACGACGCCGTCCCTGGCGTACGGGAAGGGCCCGCCCTTGTCGATGAGCGCGAGCGTCTGCCGCGCCTCGGCGGGGAGTTGGGACGCCTGGACGGTGGCCAGGTCGCCGACCCATGCGGGAGTGGCGGCAGTTGACCGGCCGCCTGTCGTCCCCGATGTCCCAGATGTCCCCGTTGTCGACGAACACCCCGTCAGAAGGACGACGAGACAGACCAGAACCCCGGCCAGCACCCTGGGGACGAACCGCAGCATCATGCCGTCGATGCTGCCACGGCCGCCCCCTCCTGACCTCCCGTCAGGCCCCGTCCGGATCCGCCCGGTTGAGCGCCGGCTTCGGAGCCTGACCCGACGTCATCAGCACGTCCGCGGCCGACGTGTCCGTCACCAGGCTGGTGACGAGCCCGGAGCGCAGCACCGCGTCGATCGCGGAGGCCTTGCGCGCGCCGCCCGCGATCGCGACGACCTCGGGAACACGGCGGAGCTGGTCGGTCTTGACCGTGATGCACCGCTCGCCGAGGTCACGTCCGACCCGGCGGCCCTCGGTGTCGAAGAGGTGCGCGGACATCTCGGCGGCGACACCGAGCGAGGCGTAGTGCGCACGCTCCTCGTCGCTGAGCATGTCGTGCACCGTCGAGATGCCGGGCTCCCAGGAGCCGATGGAGACACAGGCGACGGTGACCTTGTCGAAGTACTCGAAGGCCCGCGCGATCCCGGTCTGGTTGCGCAGCGCCGCCGCGGTCGCCGCGTCCGGCAGCAGCATCGGCGCGTAGATCGGGTGGGCGTCGCCGCCGGACACCTGCGCGGCGCGGCGCACGGCCTCGACGGATCCGCGCTCGGCGGTCCCTGCGTCGTACACACCCGTCAGCTGCACCACCGTGCACGGCGGCAGCCGGTCGAGCGCGGCAGCCATGTGAATGGTGGAGCGGCCCCAGGCAAGGCCGAGGACATCGCCCTCGTTGACGAGCTCACCGAGCAGGTCGGCGGCCACCTCACCGAGGTTCTCGGGGTCGGGCGACTCCTCTGCGTCGGCGGGGGACTCCACCACTACGGCGTGCCTGAGGCCGTAGCGGGCACGCAGCGCGTCCGAGCGCTCCGCGTCCAGCTCGGCCGGGACGCGGATCTCGATCCGCACGAGATCCCGTTCGAGAGCCGTCTCCAGGACCCGGGCCACCTTGAAGCGGCTGACGCCGAACTCCTCCGCGATCTGGATCTTGGACTTGCCCTCGAGGTAGAAGCGGCGGGCCATGGCCGCCGCCTGCACCAGCTCAGCGGGTCCCATCCGCACTGCTGACCGGCCCGCCGACATACCCGACACGGCGATCTCCTCACTGCTGTTCACGCTCTGGATTCGCCGTTCATCCTTGCAGATCCGGCGTACTTGATCCGCCCCGATGGGCGGCGTTCACGTAGCTGTTCACGTTCCTGTTGGTCAGTGGTCGCATGCCCAGGACGCCTGGGCGGTCACCTTCTCCGCCTGGGTGCGCAGTGCACGTACCGCTTCGGCCGGGTCCTCGGCCCCGTACACCGCCGAACCGGCGACGAAGACGTCGGCGCCGGCCTCCGCGCAGCGCTCGATGGTGGAAGCGGAGACTCCGCCGTCGATCTGCAGCCACAGCTCCAGGCCGTGCTTCCTGATCAACTCGCGGGTGCGGCGAATCTTGGGGAGCATGATGTCGAGGAAGGCCTGCCCGCCGAAGCCCGGCTCCACCGTCATGATCAGCAGCATGTCGAGCTCGGGGAGCAGGTCCTCGTAGGGCTCGATGGGCGTCGCGGGCTTCAGGGCCATGGAGGCGCGAGCGCCCTTGGCCCGGATCTCCCGGGCGAGCCGCACGGGCGCGGCGGCCGCCTCGACGTGGAAGGTGACGGACGATGCCCCCGCTTCGACGTACTGCGGAGCCCAGCGATCGGGGGCCTCGATCATCAGATGGCAGTCCAGCGGGGTGTCCGTCGCACGGGCCAGGGACTCTACGACCGGCACACCGAGCGTGAGGTTCGGGACGAAATGGTTGTCCATGACGTCTACGTGGAGCCAGTCGGCTCCCTCGACCGCCTTCGCCTCGTCCGCGAGGCGGGCGAAGTCGGCGGACAGGATGCTGGGGTTGATCTGCACGGCCATGCCCCAAGCCTGCCATGTCCGGGCACGTTTGTTCGCGCCGGTCCAGACCTAAGCCGTTCATCGGATGTTGTGCGCGGACGGCGCGTGCCATGCTGGGCCGCCGATCGGCACCACGTACGTCCACGGGGGTCGCCATGACGGACGGCAAAGGACATGGGCGCCATGTGCGTCAGGGTCTCATCGGATTCCTGACCGGGCAGCGCAGCAAGTGGGTCATCGTGGCCCTGTGGCTGGTGGTGCTCGTGGTCGCGGCGCCGCTCGCCTCGAAGCTCACCGATGCGCAGGACAACGACGCGGCCTCCTGGCTGCCGGGCTCCGCGGAGTCCACGCAGGTCCTGAACACTTCCAACGAGTTCAGGCCGGAGCAGATCCCAGCCGTCGTCGTCTACGCGCGCGAGGGCGGACTCACCGCCCAGGACAAGGACAAGATCGCGCAGGACGCCGACCGGATCAGGAAGCTGACCGCGCACGGCATCCGGGGCCCGGAGACGCGCGGCCCCGTCTACAACAAGCGTTCGGCACCCGAAGCGGCCCAGATCTACGTGCCGATCACGATGGACGAGAAGGGCTGGCAGGAGATCACGCCCGCCGTCGACTCCCTCCGCGACCAGACCGGCCGGAGCACAGGCGATCTGGCCGTGCACATCACCGGGCCCGGCGGCACCTCCGCCGACTTCTCCAAGGCCTTCGAGGGCATCGACTCGACGCTGCTGCTGTCGGCGATGGGCGTCGTCATCGTGATGCTGCTGATCACCTACCGCAGCCCGACCCTGCTGCTCGTCCCGCTGATCGGCGTGGTCGTCTCCCTGTTCACCGCACAGGCGCTGGTCTATCTGCTGGCCACACACGCGGGCCTGACGGTCAACGGCCAGAGCGCGGGCATTCTGACGGTGCTCGTCTTCGGCGCCGGGACGGACTACGCCCTGCTGCTGGTGGCACGTTACCGGGAGGAACTGCGCCGCCACGAGGACCGCCACGAGGCGATGGCCCTGGCCCTGCACCGCGCGGGCCCGGCCGTACTGGCGTCCGGCGCGACCGTCGTGATCAGCATGCTGGTGCTGCTGGCCGCCGAGATGAACTCGACGCGGGGCCTCGGCCCGGTCGCCGCCATCGGCGTGGCCGTCGCGCTCCTCGTGATGCTCTCCCTCTTCCCCGCCCTGCTGCTGATCTGCGGCCGCTGGATCTTCTGGCCGGTGATCCCGCACTTCGGCTCGGCCGACCCCACCGAACGCGGGGTGTGGGCCCGTATGGGACACAGCATCGCCCGCCGCCCGCGCACCGTCTGGGCCGCCACGGCCCTGGCACTGGCCGTCGTCTCCCTCGGCCTCCTCCAGATCCGTGCCGAGGGCCTCGGCAACGCGGACGCCTTCACCGGTAAACCGGACTCGATCACCGGTCAGGAGATCTCGGCCCGCTACTTCCCGGCCGGCAGCGGCGACCCCTTGGTCGTCATCGCCAACCAGGCGCAGGGCACGCAGGTACGCGACGCGGTCGCCTCCACCAAGGGCGTGGTGCCGAGCAGTCTCGCCGTGCCGCCCGGCACCAAACCGACGCACGACGGCCAGATCCTGTTCGAGGCGACGATGACCGATCCGTCCGACAGCGCCGCCGCGAAAGACACGGTCGACCGGGTCCGTGACGCCGTGCACGCCGTGCCGGACGCGGACGCTCAGGTGGGCGGCGGAACCGCCGCGCTGCTCGACATGGACGCGGCGACCAAGCACGACAACCTCGTGATCATCCCGGCGGTCCTGGCGGTCGTCCTGCTGATCCTGGGGCTCCTGCTGCGCGCCCTGGTGGCCCCACTGCTGCTGATCGGCACGGTGGTGCTGTCCTTCACGGCCGCCCTCGGCGCCAGCGCGCTCGCCTTCCGGCACATCTTCGACTACGCAGGCGAACAGACGGACTTCCCGCTGTTCGTCTTCGTGTTCCTGGTGGCCCTGGGCATCGACTACAACATCTTCCTGACCACCCGTATCCGCGAGGAGGCCGGCCACCAGGGCACCCGGACGGGCGTGGTGACGGGCCTCGCCGCGACGGGCGCTGTCATCACCTCCGCCGGCCTCGTCCTGGCCGGCACCTTCGCCGCCCTCGGCACCCTGCCGATGGTCGCCTTCGCCGAGATCGGCTTCGCGGTCGCGCTCGGCGTCCTGCTGGACACCTTCGTCGTACGGTCGGTGCTGGTCACGTCACTGTTCCTGGACGTGGGCCCGAAGGTGTGGTGGCCGCATCGGCTGGCGCAGGAGGACGGCGGCGCCTCGGTGACCGAGGCGGAGCGGGTCAGCCAGTCCTCCGAATGAGGGCCAGATACATGGCGTCGGTCCCGTGCAGGTGCGGCCACAGCTGTACGTCCGGACCTGCGCCGAGGTCCGGCACGCCCGGCAGGAGCGGACGGGCGTCGACGAGTTCGGCGCCCGGGTGCTGCTTGAGCAGGTCGTCGACGACGGCCCTGGTCTCGGCCAGGTGCGGCGAGCAGGTGGCGTAGCCGACGACGCCGCCGACCCGTACGGCGTCCAGGGCGGAGCGCAGCAGGGCGCGCTGGAGCGGCCCGAACTGGTCCAGGTCCTCGGGACGGCGCCGCCAGCGCGCCTCGGGCCGCCGCCGCAGCGCGCCGAGCCCGGTGCAGGGCACGTCCATCAGCACCCGGTCGAAGGAGCCGGGCCGCCACGGCGGGCGGGTCCCGTCGGCGGTGATGACCTGGTAGGGGCCGGGGTTGCCGCGCAGCGCCTTCGCGACCAGGCCGGCCCGGTGCGGCTGCTTCTCGGAGGCGAGCAGGGTCGCCCCCCGCTCGGCGGCCAGTGCCCCGAGCAGCGCCGCCTTCCCGCCGGGCCCGGCACACCCGTCGAGCCACTTCTCGTCCGGCCCGTCCAGCGGGGCGCCGGCCAGCGCGAGCGCCACGAGCTGACTGCCCTCGTCCTGCACTCCCGCACGATTGTCCCGCACGGCCTCGATCGCACCGGGCTCACCGCCTTCGGTGAGCCGTACGGCATACGGCGACCAGTGCCCGGCGACCGCGGCCTCCTCCCGGAGCAACTCCTCGGTCGTGGCCCGCCCGGGCCGCGCGACCAGGGTCACCTCGGGCCGCTCGTTGTCCGCCGCCAGCAGCCGCTCGATGCCGGCCCGGCCGCCGCCGAGGGAGTCCCACAGCGCGGACACGACCCAGCGTGGATGCGAGTGGACGACGGCGAGGTGATCCTCGGGGTCGTCCTCGTAGGGCGGCGCGACCTTCTCGATCCAGCCGCCGAGATCGTCCTGCGCGACCTTCCGCAGCACGGCGTTGACGAACTTGGCCCGCCCGTCACCGAGCACCACCCGGGCCAGCTCGACCGAGGCGGACACGGCCGCATGGGTCGGGATCCGCGTCCCGAGCAGCTGGTGCACCCCGAGGCTCAGCACGTCCAGTACAGGCGGGTCGACCTCGCGCAACGGCCGGTCCACACAGGCGGAGATGACGGCGTCGTAGGTCCCCTGCCACCGCAGCGTCCCGTACACCAGCTCCGTCGCGAGCGCCGCATCCCGCCCGTCGAACGTGTCGGGCCCCTCCTTCTCCCGTGCTTTGCGCAGCAACGGCGGCAGAACGAGGTTGGCGTACGCGTCCCGCTCGTCCACAGCCCTCAGCGCCTCGAAGGCGAGCATGCGGACGGGGTCCTTCTTGGGCCGCCGATAGGGCTTGGGGGACTTGCGGGGCGCAGGGGAGGTGTCACTCACGAAAAAGGTGCTCCGGTATGTCTGGTCGGGCTACGCGCCAAGCCTACGTCCCGCCCACCACGCCGCCACCTCCCGCCCACCACGCCGCCACCTCCCGCCCACCACCCTGCTACCCGAGGGACTCCCCGTCGGCGATCCGCACGCCCCGCGCCCAGTCCGCCGCCCGCATCGGCTTCTTGCCCTGGGCCTGAACCCACAGGAGCTCGACGGCGTACGAACCAGTGCCGACGTGCACGCTGTTCTTGCCGACGGCGAGCTGCCCGGGCGCGAGGTCGGTCCGCTCCGGCACGGGCGTGACCTGGATCAGCTTGAGCCGCTCCTCCCGGAAGGTGGTCCAGGCGCCGGGCGCCGGGGTGCAGGCGCGCACGACCCGGTCGACCCGCAGCGCCGGGGTGGCCCAGTCGACCTGGGCGTCCTCGACGGTGATCTTCGGCGCGGTGGTGATGCCCTCGGCCGGCTGCGGTACGGCCTTCAGCGTGCCGTCCTCTATGCCGTCCATGGTCGCGGCGAGCAGCCCGGCGCCGGCGAAGGCGAGCCGGGTCAGCAGGTCGCCGCTGGTGTCGGTGTGCCGGATCTCCTCGGTGACGGTGCCGTAGACCGGCCCGGAGTCGAGGCCCTCCTCGATGAGGAAGGTGGAAGCCCCCGTGATCTCGTCCCCGGCCATGATGGCGTGCTGCACGGGCGCGGCGCCGCGCCAGGCCGGCAGCAGGGAGAAGTGCAGGTTGACCCAGCCCTGGGCGGGGACGTCGAGGGCGACGCGGGGCAGCAGGGCGCCGTAGGCGACGACGGGACAGCAGTCGGGGCCGATCTCCCGCAGCCGCTCGAGGAATTCCGGGTCCCGCGGCTTGACCGGCCTCAGCACCTCGATCCCGGCCTCCTGGGCCCGCTGCGCCACGGGGGACGCCACCAGCCTGCGTCCCCGCCCGGCCGGCGCGTCGGGCCGCGTGACGACGGCGGCCACCTCGTGCCGCCCGGAGGCGATGAGAGCGTCCAGAGCGGGAACGGCGACCTCGGGGGTACCGGCGAAGACGAGCTTCATGGGTGGGCGGGGCCTCTCGGACGGGGGCTGTTGCGGCGACATGCAAGTCTATGACCTCGCCCGGCAGGCTCCAGGACCACGCCGTGAAAGCCTTACCGCCACCTGTGCCGACGGGAAGGACTCGGGCGAGGTCCGCAGCGGGAACCGGCACCTGGGGGCGTATGCATATGCCCCCACGCCCCCAGACCGTGACCCCCGAAGCAAAAACACGTTGGTCAAGAAAGATTGACCACAACGGGCCGCGATCGCGCGGCCCGGATCCTTTTCAACGCCGGTTCGAGAGGCTTGTTCATGGCCGACCACGCAACCTACGACGCCCAGGCTCGGGCCAGCCTGCACTTGCTGGTGCGGGACATCGAGCGGGTCCGCCGGCAGGTGGACGCACTGCGCACGCTCACCGCCCAGCTGGGCAACGTCTACCGCCCTCGCCGCTCGGGCCCCTCCACGGGCTTCGTCGTCTACGGACGCGCTCCCGCCCCTACGGTCCGTCTCGCGCAGGAGCTGCGCGACAGTGTCGAGACCCTGGTCACGGCCGCTGTCGACTTCGACCGCTCCCTCGGCTTCTCGTGGGACGCGGTGGGTTCCGCACTCGGGGTCACCAAGCAGGCGGTGCACCGCCGTTACGGCGCGCGTCGGGCCGCGGCCCAGGCGGCCGCCGAAGCCGAGCGGACCGCCGAACCGGCGGGATCCCTGCCGGTCGGCGTGAACACCGGTCTGCCGACGGTCCCCGCCGCCCGTTCCATGCCGACCCAGCCGACGGCCGGCAGCCCCACCCTCCGCGACGAGGTCAGGCCGACGGCGTTCCCCGGCCCCCGCAACGGCTGAGCCACCTTCCTCCCCTGCCCTCCCGGCACGCATCCGGGAGGGCAGACGCATGTGGTGGGCCATGCCTGAATGCGCGTGGGGAGGCCTGTCTGGACGCAGGCAGTGCGGCACGCGGAGCCACGCCCGAGGAACTCGGCCACCCCTCGCCGACGCCATGCGCCCTCGCGACACCGCGCGCCCTCACCCGCCGCAGGACGAGCCACCTCACCCGATGTCGGGCGGATCGATCCGCACCCGGACCACGGCCTCCCCGGCCCCCCGGGCCATCCGCGCCGCCTGCGCGGCCTTCAGGGCCGAGGCCAGCGCGGCCCCACTGCCCGGCGGCACCCGCACAAGGGCCCGCTGCCAGTGCTCACCGGCAGGCGGCGCCCCCACCCGCCGCGGCCGCCCGGTCACCGTGACCGGCACCGGCACGGGCCCCAGCACCTCGGCCTCCCGGGGCAGTTCGACCGTACGCAGGAATTCGGCGACCGCCTCCCCCTCCCCGGACAACGCCGCCATCCGCGACACCGGCGGAAAGCCGAGCTCGGCCCGCTCGGCGAGTTCCCGCACGGCATGGCCGACGGGATCCCAGCGCACCAGCGCCTGCACGGGCCGCAGTGTCGGCTCGGCGACGACGACCACGGTGCCGTCGGCGCCCTGCGGCCGGACGAGCGAGGCAGCCGCCATCCATCGCCGCAGCGCGTCCTCACCGGCGCGCAGATCGGGCCGCCCGAGCATGGCCCAGCCGTCGAGCAGCAGCGCCGCCGCGTATCCGCCCTCGGCGACGGGCTCGGCCCCCGGCGTGCTCACGATCAGTGCGGGTGCGTCCGGCACGGTGTCCAGCACATGCTCACGTCCGGAGGTCCGCACCGGCACGGCGGGAAACGCCCGCCCCAGTTCCTCGGCCGTGCGCCGCGCCCCCACGACCTGCGCCCGCAACCGGAATCCGCCGCACTCCGGACAATGCCAGCCGCTCTCGTCCCTTCCGCACCATCCGCACCGCAGCGCGGCGCCCGCCTCCTGTCCCTCCATCGGCCCGGAGCAGTGCCGGCAGCGCGCGGGCGCCCGGCAGCCGGCACACGCCATCCGAGGGACGTACCCGCGCCGAGGCACCTGCACGAGCACCGGCCCGTGCCGCAACCCGTCTCTGACCGCCTGCCAGGCGAGCGTGGGCAGCCGGGCCGCCCGGGCGGCCTCGTCCCGCGCGAGATCCTGGTCCCCGACGGTCCGTACGAGCGGAGCGGCCGCCCGCACCTGTTCCCGTACGGCGACGAGCGGCAGGGCCCAGCCGCTCTCGACCAACTGTGCGGCCTCCACGGTGCAGCTCCAGCTGCCCAGCAGGAACCCGCACTTGTCCAGCGCGGCCCGCAGCAGCAGGACTTCCCGTGCGTGCGGCTGGGGCGCGTGCTGCTCGCTGTGGCTGTCGTCCCCGTCGTCCCAGATGGCGACAAGACCGAGGTCCCGGACCGGTGCGAACATGGCGGCGCGGGTGCCGATGACGGCCCGCACCGCTCCCCGCCGCACCGCGAGCCACTCCCGGTAGCGCTTCTCGGGTCCGGCGTCGGCGGTGAGCACCGCGTGCCGACCCTCCCCCAGCAGCGCGGTCAGCGCGGCGTCGGCCCGCGCGACCGCCCGCCCGTCCGGCAGCACCACCAGGGCGCCCCGCCCGGAGGCCAGGGCCGCCGCCACGGCACGCGCCAGCTCATCGCTCCACTCGGGTCCGGGCAGCGCGTTCCAGACCGCGCGCGGCGCACCCCCCGACGCCAGCGACTCCAGAAACGCCGCCCCCCGCTCGTACCGCGCCCAGGACTCCGCCTCCGGGATTCCCGGGGCCGGCATTGGCTCGGGGGAGGGCCGCTGCTCGGCCCGCGCGCTGCGCGGCGGCACGGCCAGCTGAAGGACATCGGCAAGGCTCCCCGCGTACCGATCGGCAACGGCACGGGCCAGCCCGAGCAACTCCTCGCTCAGCACCCGCTCGGGAGAGACGACCTGCGCCAGCGCGGCCAGCGGCCCGGAGTAGTCGGACTCCGCGAGCCGCTCGACGAGAAACCCGTCGATCAGCCCTCCGCCCTCACGCCGCCCGTCCCGCACCCGATGCCGCCCGGCTCCGAAGCGCACGCGCACGCGCACCCCGGGCTGCGCGTCCGCGTCCAGTTCCTCGGGCACGGCGTAGTCGAAGTACCGGTCAAGATGCAGCACACCCTTGTCGACCAGGACCCGCGCGACGGGCAACTCCTTGGCCAGCGCGGCACCCCGCCACGTCCGCGGCTTGGCCCTGGGCACCTCGGCGTTGCGCACGGTTTCCCGGATCAGCGCAAGCTGCTCGGGCGGCGCCCCCTCGACGCCGCCGTCCACCGCCCCGTCCTCGCTGCTCACACCTGCATTCTTACCAAACGGCACTGACAACCGACGGCGGCCCCAGATCCGTCCGAACGCGCACGAGACCCACGCATCACGATCTGGACGTCACGATCTGCGCGTCACACGCGCCGCAGACACGCCGAGGCCCGGCCCCCCAAGGGAGCCGGGCCTCGCCAAGCGTCGTGTCGCGGAACTCAGAGCCCCGCCGCCTTGCGCAGTGCGTCCACGCGGTCCGTCTTCTCCCAGGTGAACTCCGGGAGCTCGCGGCCGAAGTGGCCGTAGGCCGCGGTCTGGGCATAGATCGGGCGGAGCAGGTCGAGGTCGCGGATGATCGCTGCCGGGCGAAGGTCGAAGACCTCGTCGATGGCCTTCTCGATCTGTTCGGTGTCGACCTTGGCGGTGCCGAAGGTCTCCACGAAGAGACCGACCGGCTCGGCCTTGCCGATGGCGTACGCGACCTGGACCTCGCAGCGGGAGGCCAGGCCGGCGGCGACGACGTTCTTCGCCACCCAGCGCATCGCGTACGCGGCGGAGCGGTCGACCTTGGACGGGTCCTTGCCGGAGAAGGCGCCGCCGCCGTGGCGGGCCATGCCGCCGTACGTGTCGATGATGATCTTGCGGCCGGTGAGGCCGGCGTCACCCATCGGGCCGCCGATCTCGAAGCGGCCGGTGGGGTTGACCAGGAGACGGTAGCTGTCCGTGTCCAGCTTGATGCCGTCGTCCAGGAGAGCCTTCAGCTCCGCCTCGACGACGAACTCGCGGATGTCGGGAGCGAGGAGCGACTCCAGGTCGATGTCGCTCGCGTGCTGCGAGGAGACGACCACGGTGTCGAGGCGGACGGCCTTGTCGCCGTCGTACTCGATGGTGACCTGCGTCTTGCCGTCGGGCCGCAGGTAGGGGATGGTGCCGTTCTTGCGGACCTCGGAGAGGCGCTTCGACAGGCGGTGCGCCAGGAAGATCGGCAGCGGCATCAGGGTGGGGGTCTCGTCGGTCGCGTAGCCGAACATCAGACCCTGGTCGCCCGCGCCCTGGCGGTCCAGTTCGTCCTCGTCGCCCTCGACACGGTTCTCGTACGCCGTGTCGACACCCTGCGCGATGTCCGGGGACTGCGCGCCGATGGACACCGAGACGCCGCAGGAGGCGCCGTCGAAGCCCTTCTTGGAGGAGTCGTAGCCGATCTCGAGGATCTTGCTGCGGACCAGGGTCGCGATGTCCGCGTAGGTCTTGGTGGTGACCTCACCGGCGACGTGGACCAGGCCGGTGGTGATCAGCGTCTCGACGGCGACCCGGGAGGTCGGGTCCTCGCGCAGAAGCGCGTCGAGAATGGTGTCGCTGATCTGGTCAGCGATCTTGTCGGGGTGACCCTCGGTCACGGACTCCGAGGTGAACAGGCGACGGGACACAACGCTCCCTGGGGTTGCAGCGGCTGCTGGCTGATCATTGGCGGACGGGCCCGGTGGCTGCGCCCGGCATCGTCCGAGAACAGTTTATCGGTCGTACTCGTTCATCGGCCTCCCTGTCTCGCCTCTCGGGAGGGCTGTGACCTGCGGCACGGGCATTCTGCCCAATTACGTGCGGCCTTGGCCAGGGCCGCCACGCCCCGGTGGCAGAGGTTTCGCGCCCCTGAAGCAGACGTTTCGAGGGGACCGAGAAGCGACTGAAACATTCAGCCGAGGCGTTCCGCCACCAGGTCCCAGACGGTTTCGGCCAAGTGTTCCTTCGGACCGTGCGGTACGGGGGTCTCGGTGCCGTCGGCGCCCAGCACCACGGCCTCGTTCTCCTCGGAGCCGAAGGTCTTGCGCTCCCCCACCTCGTTCACGACCAGCAGGTCGCAGCCCTTGCGCTCCAGCTTGGTACGGCCGTTGGCCAGGACGTCGTCGGTCTCGGCGGCGAAGCCGACGATCACCTGTCCGGGGCGGGCGCGCTCCGCCGAGATCTCGGCGAGGATGTCCGGATTCCGCACCAGCACGATGGGGTCCGGGTCCTGGCCGTCCTTCTTCTTGATCTTTCCGGCGGCGTATGTCTGCGGACGGAAGTCCGCTACCGCGGCCGCCATCACGACGGCGTCGGCCTCAGGGGCCGCCTTCAGGACCGCCTCGCGCAGCTGCACGGCCGTGCCGACCTGGACGACGTCCACACCGGCCGGGCCGGGCAGCACGGTGTTCGCGGCGATGAGCGTGACGCGGGCGCCGCGGGCGGCGGCGGTGCGGGCGAGGGCGTAGCCCTGCTTGCCGGAGGAGCGGTTGCCGAGGAAGCGCACCGGGTCGAGGGGCTCGCGGGTGCCACCGGCGCTGACGACGACGTGCCGGCCGGCGAGGTCCGGCTCCCGCACTCCCCTGGCGAGCACGCGGCGGCACACCTCGAAGATCTCCGCCGGGTCGGGCAGCCGCCCCTTGCCGGTGTCGACGCCGGTCAGGCGGCCGACGGCCGGTTCGATGACGACGGCGCCGCGCCGCCGCAGAGTCGCCACGTTCTCCTGGGTGGCCGGGTGCTCCCACATCTCCGTGTGCATGGCGGGCGCGAAGACGACAGGACAGCGGGCCGTCAGGAGCGTGTTGGTGAGCAGGTCGTCGGCCAGGCCGTGGGCGGCCTTCGCGAGGATGTCAGCGGTCGCCGGGGCGACGACGACCAGGTCGGCGTGCTGCCCGATCCGGACGTGCGGGACCTCGTGCACGTCGTCCCAGACCTCGGTGGAGACGGGGTGGCCGGAGAGGGCGGACCAGGTGGCGGCGCCGACGAAGTGGAGCGCGGAGGCAGTGGGCACGACGCGGACGTCATGGCCCGACTCGGTCAGTCTGCGCAGCAGCTCACAGGCCTTGTAGGCGGCGATACCGCCACTGACCCCCAGCACGACCTTGGGCTTGTCCACCGTCTCTCCCCGGCTCGGCAACGTACGACCCCATGCTGCATCACGGCGGGGAACGTCCCCCGCACTCCCGCCAGACCACAGGCCCGGCAGTCGCGCTGCCGGGCCTGTGGAAAAGCCGATCGAAAACCGGAAACGCTACTGCGCGGGGCCCTCGATGGCCTCGGACGTCAGCAGTCCGGCGTTGATCTCACGCAGGGAGATCGAGAGCGGCTTCTCGTGGACGTGGGTGTCGACCAGCGGACCGACGTACTCGAGGAGGCCCTCGCCGAGCTGCGAGTAGTACGCGTTGATCTGGCGGGCACGCTTGGCCGCGTAGATCACGAGGCTGTACTTCGAGTCGGTGGCCTCGAGGAGCTCGTCGATCGGAGGGTTGATGATGCCCTCGGGCGCGGAGATGGAAGAGGACACGCTCTACCTTCCGATGGATGGGAAAAGATCGGTCGTGATCACAACACCTGTGATCACACAACATCCATCAAGGCTAGCAGCTCGCGAGCCACGTCCTCGACGGAGGTGTTGACCAAGGTCATGTCGAACTCCGGCTCGGCCGCCAGCTCGATCTTCGCCGCGTCGAGACGGCGCTCGATCACCTGGGGCGGCTCGGTTCCCCGACCGGTGAGCCTGCGCACCAGCTCCTCCCAGGAGGGTGGAGCCAGGAACACCAGCCGACCCTCCGGCATGGTCTCGCGGACCTGCCGGGCGCCCTGGAGATCGATCTCCAGGAGAACGGGCACGCCGTCCTCCAGGTGCTCCAGCACGGCGGCACGCGGGGTGCCGTAGCGGTTGCCGGCGAACTCGGCCCACTCCAGCAGCTCGCCGTTGGCGATCAGCTTGTCCATCTCCTCGTCGGAGACGAAGAAGTAGTGGACACCGTGCTTCTCGCCGGGGCGTGGCGTACGGGTCGTCGCCGACACCGAGAGCCAGACCTCGGGGTGTTCCCTGCGCATATGGGCGACGACCGTGCTCTTGCCGACCCCGGAGGGGCCGGAGAGCACGGTCAGCCGCGGACGTACGTCCGGGGGCTCGGGGGTCGTCCCCCGGAATGTTGCAGCCATACAGCGATTATTCCAGCAATCCCGGAGTGCCCGGGACTCCTGGTCCGGCGTGAGCCGGACTCAGGAGCCGGTGCTGCCGAACTCACGCTCCAGAGAGGCGATCTGGTTGGAACCGAGACCACGCACACGGCGGCTCTCGGAGATGCCCAGTCGCTCCATGATCTGCTTGGCGCGGACCTTGCCCACGCCCGGCAGCGACTCGAGCAGGGCGGAGACCTTCATCTTGCCGATGACGTCGTTTTCCTGGCCCTGCTTGATGACCTCGTGCAGGGAGGCGCCGGAGTGCTTGAGTCGATTCTTGACCTCGGCCCGCTCCCGGCGAGCCGCGGCGGCCTTTTCGAGCGCGGCTGCGCGCTGTTCAGGGGTAAGGGGCGGAAGAGCCACGCCTACGTCACCTCGGATGTCGAACTGTCGGATACGGACCGGTGAGGAACCTAGTCGCCCCTCACCTGGGGAGCCACGAACAACACGCTCGCCCGTTGACTCTCGTCGGAGACTAGCGGGCAAGTCCGCCAGAGTCAGCGAGAACAGCGGAAAAGTCCTGGTCAGCCTCCGTCAGGCCGGACATTTAGGACATAATGCCCAGGATTTGAGGATGTATTCAGACTCAAGTGGGCCTCGCGCCACTCGTCCGGGCACTCAGCGGAGGAGCCGAGCGAGCGTCTCGAACACCGACGACGACCGTCACGAACGTCTCATACGGTCGCCACGGCGGCCCTGATCTCCTCCGCGAAGCGGTCCGCGGCCGCGCGCAGCGCCCCGGCGTCGGGACCGTGCCGCAGCACCCCCCGGCTGACGTTCGGCACGACGTTGCGCACCGCCGCCCCGAAGACACCGGGAAGGTCGGCCGCGGTGGCGCCCTGGGCTCCGATGCCGGGTGCCAGGAGCGGCCCGTTGATGCCCAGGTCGTAGGACGACAGATCGCCCAGCGTGGCGCCCACGACGGCCCCGAAGGACCCCAGGGGCTGCTCCCCCTCGTTCTCGGCGGCTAGGTGCGCGAGCATCGTCGCTCCGACGTTCCGTCCGTCCGCGCGCACCGCGTGCTGCACCTCACCGCCCTCAGGGTTGGACGTGAGCGCGAGCACGAACAGGCCCGAGCCGCTCTCCCGGGCGAGCGCGAGGGCCGGCGAGAGCGATCCGTAGCCGAGGTAGGGCGAGACAGTGAGCGCGTCCGAGAAGAGCGGGGAGTCCTTGCGCAGGAAGGTCTCGGCGTACGCGGCCATGGTCGAGCCGATGTCGCCGCGCTTGGCGTCCATCACGACCAGCGCCCCGGCCGCCCGGGCCTCTTCCACCGACTTCTCCAGGACGGCGATGCCACGGGAGCCGAAGCGCTCGAAGAACGCGCTCTGCGGCTTCAGGACGGCGACCCGGTCGGCGGTCGCCTCCACCACCGTGCGGCTGAACCGCTCCAGGCCCGCGACATCGTCGTTCAGGCCCCACTCCGCGAGCAGGGACGCGTGCGGGTCGATACCGACGCACAGCGGCCCACGCTGGTCCATCGCGTGGCGCAGACGGGTGCCGAAGGGTTCGAGAGCACTCACGTGGTCTTCCTTGCGTCGGCGCCGACCGCGTCGGCGAGGGTGGCGTACGGGCTGGTGGCGAGGCGGGCAGCGAGGCCCTTGTGGATGGCGCGGCCCCAGAAGGGGCCCTCGTAGATGAAGGCGCTGTAGCCCTGGACCAGCGTGGCGCCGGCCAGGACGCGCTGCCATGCGTCCTCGGCGTTCTCGATGCCGCCGACGCCCACGAGGGTGATGCGGTCGCCCACGCGCGCGTACAGGCGCCGCAGCACCTCCAGGGAGCGGGCCTTCAGCGGCGCGCCGGACAGCCCGCCGGTCTCCTTCACCAGCGAGGGTTCGGATTTCAGACCGAGCCCCTCGCGCGCGATGGTGGTGTTCGTGGCGATGATCCCGTCCAGGCCGAGTTCGACGGCGAGGTCGGCGACGGCGTCCACGTCCTCGTCCGCGAGGTCGGGCGCGATCTTCACGAGCAGGGGGACACGGCGGGAGGTCACCGTACGGTCGGCGGCCTCGCGCACGGCGCTCAGCAGCGGGCGCAGCGCCTCGGTGGCCTGCAGGTTGCGCAGTCCGGGGGTGTTCGGGGACGAGACGTTCACCACCAGGTAGTCGGCGTACGGTGCCAGCCGCTCGGTGGACTTCACGTAGTCCGCGGTGGCCTCGTCCTCCGGCACGGCCTTGGTCTTGCCGATGTTGACGCCGACGACGGTCCGGAAGACCGGCTCACGGGACGCCAGACGGGCCGCCACCGCCATCGAGCCCTCGTTGTTGAAGCCCATGCGGTTGATCAGCGCCCGGTCCTTCAAGAGCCGGAACAGCCGCTTTCTGGGGTTGCCGGGCTGCGCCTCCCCGGTCACGGTGCCGATCTCGACGTGGTCGAAGCCGAGCATCGACATGCCGTCGATCGCGACGGCGTTCTTGTCGAAGCCGGCGGCGAGCCCGAAGGGGCCGTGCATGCGCAGCCCGAACGCCTCGGTGCGCAGTTCCTTGTGGCGAGGGGCGAGCGCGGCGGCGACGAAAGTGCGCAGCACGGGGACGCGGACGGCGCGGCGGATCCAGCGGAAGGCCAGGTAGTGGGCCCGCTCCGGGTCCATCCGCTTGAAGACGAGGTTGAAGAAGATCTTGTACATGGTGTCCTCACGAAGAGGGGGACACCGTTTCCGGTGTCCCCCTCAGGGCTGCTAGTCGCGGGCCGCGGTCAGGTGCTGCGCGTGTTCCTGGAGCGAACGGACGCCCACGTCACCGTGGTTGAGGGCGTCGATGCCCTGGACGGCGGCGGCGAGCGCCTGGACCGTCGTCAGGCACGGGACCGACCGCGCCACGGCCGCCGTACGGATCTCGTAGCCGTCGAGGCGGCCGCCGGTGCCGTACGGCGTGTTGACGATGAGGTCGACCTCGCCGTCGTGGATGAGCTGGACGATGGTCTTCTCGCCGTTCGGTCCGGTGCCCTCGGACTGCTTGCGGACGACCGTGGCGTTGAGGCCGTTGCGCCTGAGGACCTCGGCCGTGCCGGAGGTGGCGAGCAGTTCGAAGCCGTGGGCGACCAGCTCGCGCGCCGGGAAGATCATCGAGCGCTTGTCGCGGTTGGCGACCGAGATGAACGCGCGGCCCTTGGTCGGCAGCGGACCGTAGGCGCCCGCCTGCGACTTGGCGTACGCCGTGCCGAAGACGGAGTCGATACCCATGACCTCGCCGGTGGAGCGCATCTCCGGGCCGAGGACCGTGTCGACGCCGCGGCCGTGGATGTCGCGGAAGCGCGACCACGGCATGACGGCCTCCTTGACGGAGATCGGCGCGTCCAGCGGGAGCTCGCCGCCGTCGCCGTTCGCCGGAAGCAGTCCCTCGGCCCGCAGTTCGGCGACGGTCGCGCCCAGGGAGATCCGGGCGGCGGCCTTCGCCAGCGGAACCGCGGTCGCCTTCGAGGTGAAGGGGACGGTGCGGGACGCGCGCGGGTTGGCCTCCAGGACGTAGAGGATGTCACCGGCCATCGCGAACTGGATGTTGATCAGGCCGCGTACGCCGACGCCCTTCGCGATGGCCTCCGTCGAGGCCCGCAGGCGCTTGATGTCGAAGCCGCCCAGGGTGATCGGGGGCAGCGCGCACGCCGAGTCGCCGGAGTGGATGCCGGCCTCCTCGATGTGCTCCATCACGCCGCCGAGGTAGAGCTCGGTGCCGTCGTAGAGCGCGTCGACGTCGATCTCGATCGCGTCGTCGAGGAAGCGGTCGACCAGGACCGGCCGGGAGGGGCTGATCTCGGTCGACTCGGCGATGTAGGACGACAGCCGGGTCTCGTCGTAGACGATCTCCATGCCGCGCCCGCCGAGGACGTACGACGGCCGGACGAGGACCGGGTAGCCGATCTCGTCGGCGATGGCCTTGGCCTCGGCGAAGGTCGTGGCGGTGCCGTGCTTGGGGGCCGGGAGGGCGGCTTCCGCCAGCACGCGCCCGAACGCGCCCCGGTCCTCGGCCGCGTGGATGGCCTCCGGCGGGGTGCCCACGATCGGCACGCCGTTGTCCTTGAGTGCCTGCGAGAGACCCAGCGGCGTCTGGCCGCCCAGCTGCACGATCACACCCGCGACCGGGCCGGCCTGCTGCTCCGCGTGGACGATCTCCAGTACGTCTTCCAGCGTCAGCGGCTCGAAGTACAGACGGTCGGAGGTGTCGTAGTCCGTGGAGACGGTCTCCGGGTTGCAGTTGACCATCACCGTCTCGTAGCCCACGTCGCTCAGCGCGAAGGACGCGTGGACGCACGAGTAGTCGAACTCGATGCCCTGGCCGATGCGGTTGGGGCCTGAGCCCAGGATGATGACGGCGGGCTTCTCGCGCCGCGCGACCTCGGTCTCCTCGTCGTAGGAGGAGTAGAAGTACGGCGTCTTCGCGGCGAACTCGGCGGCGCAGGTGTCGACGGTCTTGTAGACCGGGCGGATGCCGAGAGCGTGCCGGACCTCGCGGACGACGTCCTCGCGCAGACCGCGGATCTCGGCGACCTGCTGGTCCGAGAAGCCGTGCCGCTTGGCCTCGGCCAGCAGCTCCCGGGTCAGCTCCGGCGCCTGGGCCAGCTCGTCCGCGATCTCCTTGATCAGGAAGAGCTGGTCGACGAACCAGGGGTCGATCTTCGTGTACTCGAAGACCTCCTGCGGCGTGGCGCCCGCGCGGATGGCCTGCATGACGGTGTTGATACGGCCGTCGGTGGGCCGTAGGGCCTCTTCGAGGAGGAGCGTCTTGTCGCCGGGCTCGCCGACGAAGGTGAACTGGCTGCCCTTCTTCTCCAGCGAGCGCAGCGCCTTCTGGAAGGCCTCGGTGAAGTTGCGGCCGATGGCCATGGCCTCGCCGACCGACTTCATGGTCGTGGTCAGCGTGGAGTCGGCCTGCGGGAACTTCTCGAAGGCGAAGCGCGGGGCCTTCACGACCACGTAGTCGAGCGTCGGCTCGAAGGAGGCCGGGGTCTCCCGCGTGATGTCGTTCGGGATCTCGTCGAGCGTGTAGCCGACGGCGAGCTTGGCCGCGATCTTGGCGATCGGGAAGCCGGTCGCCTTGGACGCGAGGGCCGAGGAGCGGGACACGCGCGGGTTCATCTCGATGACGATCACGCGACCGTCCTCGGGGTTCACCGCGAACTGGATGTTGCAGCCGCCGGTGTCGACACCGACCTCACGGATCACGGCGATGCCGATGTCCCGCAGGATCTGGTACTCGCGGTCGGTCAGCGTCATCGAGGGCGCGACGGTGATCGAGTCGCCGGTGTGCACGCCCATGGGGTCGAAGTTCTCGATGGAGCAGACGACCACGACGTTGTCGTGCTTGTCGCGCATCAGCTCCAGCTCGTACTCCTTCCAGCCGAGGATGGACTCCTCCAGGAGCACCTCGGTGGTCGGCGACAGCGTGAGGCCCTGGCCGGCGATGCGGCGCAGCTCCTCCTCGTCGTGCGCGAAGCCGGAGCCGGCGCCGCCCATGGTGAAGGACGGCCGGACGACGACCGGGTAGCCGCCGAGCGTCTCGACGCCCCCGAGAACGTCCTCCATGGAGTGGCAGATGACCGAGCGGGCGGACTCGCCGTGGCCGATCTTCTGGCGGACGGCCTCGACGACGCCCTTGAAGAGGTCGCGGTCCTCGCCCTTGTTGATGGCCTCGACGTTGGCGCCGATCAACTCGACGCCGTACTTGTCGAGCGTGCCCGCCTCGTGCAGCGAGATGGCCGTGTTGAGGGCCGTCTGGCCGCCCAGGGTGGGCAGCAGGGCGTCCGGGCGCTCCTTGGCGATGATCTTCTCGACGAACTCCGGGGTGATCGGCTCGACGTACGTGGCGTCGGCGATCTCCGGGTCGGTCATGATCGTCGCCGGGTTGGAGTTCACGAGGATGACCCTGAGGCCCTCGGCGCGAAGGATGCGGCACGCCTGGGTGCCGGAGTAGTCGAACTCGGCGGCCTGGCCGATGACGATCGGGCCGGAGCCGATGACCAGGACGGACTGGATATCGGTGCGCTTAGGCACGCTGGCCCTCCATCGGGACTGTGCTCATCAAAGACGTGAAGCGGTCGAACAGGTAGGCGGCGTCGTGCGGGCCCGCTGCCGCTTCGGGGTGGTACTGGACGGAGAAGGCCGGCTGGTCGAGCAGCCGGAGCCCCTCCACGACGTTGTCGTTCAGGCACACGTGCGAGACCTCGACGCGCCCGAACCTCGTCTCGCTGACCTTGTCGAGCGGCGCGTCCACGGCGAAGCCGTGGTTGTGCGCGGTGACCTCGACCTTGCCGGTCGTACGGTCCTGGACGGGCTGGTTGATGCCCCGGTGGCCGTACTTCAGCTTGTAGGTGCCGAAGCCGAGCGCCCGCCCGAGGATCTGGTTGCCGAAGCAGATGCCGAACAGCGGCGTCTTCCGCTCCAGGACCGCGGTCATCAGCGCGACCGGGCCGTCGGCGGTCGCCGGGTCGCCGGGCCCGTTGGAGAAGAAGACCCCGTCGGGGGCGACGGCGTAGACGTCCTCTTCTGTGGCCGTGGCCGGCAGCACATGCACCTCGATGCCGCGCTCGGCCATGCGGTGCGGGGTCATGCCCTTGATGCCGAGGTCGATCGCGGCGACGGTGAACTTCGCGGTGCCGATCGGAACGGCTTCGCCGTCGGGGCCGACCGCGGGGACGACGTACGTCTCCTTGGTGGCGACCTCCTCGTAGAGGCTGGCGCCCTTCATGTGCGGCTGGGCCTGCACGCGCGCGAGAAGCTCGGACTCGGGGGCGATCGCCTCGCCGGAGAAGATCCCGGAGCGCATGGAGCCGCGCTCGCGCAGGTGGCGGGTGAGCGCGCGGGTGTCGATGCCGCTGATGCCGACGATGTCCTGCGCGACCAGCTCGTCGTCCAGGGAACGCTTGGCGCGCCAGTTGGACGGCACGCGCGCGGGGTCGCGCACGACATAGCCGGAGACCCAGATGCGGCTCGACTCGTCGTCCTCGTCGTTCCAGCCGGTGTTGCCGATCTGCGGGGCGGTCGCGACGACGATCTGGCGGTCGTACGACGGGTCGGTCAGAGTCTCCTGGTAGCCGGTCATGCCGGTGGAGAACACGGCCTCGCCGAAGGTCTCCCCCACGGCCCCGTAGGCACGGCCGCGGAAGATCCGGCCGTCCTCCAGGACGAGTACCGCGGGAACCCTGGAGGCTCCCCTTGTGGAGGTCGTCATCGTGCGCCTTCCGTTTCCGTCTTGTTGATCATGGAGTTGATGGTGTCGACCCACTCGGTGTGCTCGGCCGCCCGGTCGGAGCGGAACCCGGAGTCGATCAGTCGGTCGCCGTGTGTCCAGGTCACCACCAGCAGCCCGCCCTCGGTCAGGACCTTGCCGGCGATGCCCTTGTCGAGCCGGGCCTCGCGCAGAGCCGCGAGGGGGACGAAGAAATCCGTCGCCCCGGGACGTACGACGTCCAGTCCCGCGTCGGTCAGCGTGAGCTCGGCCCGGCTGCGGGTGCCGAGGCCGTGCGCCACGATGCGGTCCAGCCACTGACCGGCGGTCGTGGAGCCGTGGTAGCGGCCGCTCATCGTCAGTCTCACCTCGCCGGCCTCGTCCGGCATTCCGGACTGCGGCGGCTTGCCGCCTCCGTCGAGGGTGGTGGAGGTCGACGGGCGTGCGGGCAGCTCGGGGATGTCGCCCTGGAGCGTGCCGCGCCACTTCCAGCCCTCGCGCATCAGCCAGTAGACGAGCGCGACGAAGAGGGCGAGGCCGACGAGCCAGCCCGCGCGGGCGGCCCAGTCGGTGACCTCGGCCGACTTCTTTTCGGCGGCGAGTCCGGCGGCGAGCAGAGTTGCAGGTGTCACGTGAGCTTCCCGTCGACGAGCGTGGCCTTGCCCCGGAGCCACGTGTGCGTGACACGGCCCGGCAGCTCACGCCCCTCGTACGGGGTGTTCCGGCTGCGCGAGGCGAAGCCCGCGGGGTCCACCGACCCACGGTATTCCGTGTCGACGAGCGTGAGGTTGGCGGGCTCACCAGCCGAGACGGGACGGCCGTGCCCCTGGGCCCGCCCGATGCCGGCGGGCTTGACGGACATGCGCTCGGCAACCCCGGCCCAGGTGAGAAGCCCGGTGTCCACCATGGTCTCCTGCACCACTGACAACGCCGTCTCCAGGCCCACCATGCCCATGGCGGCCGCGGCCCACTCGCAGTCCTTGTCCTCGTGCGGGTGCGGGGCGTGGTCGGTGGCGACGATGTCGATCGTGCCGTCGGCGAGCGCCTCGCGCAGGGCGAGCACGTCGCGCTCGGTGCGCAGCGGCGGGTTGACCTTGTAGACCGGGTCGTACGTCCGCACCAGCTCGTCCGTGAGGAGCAGGTGGTGCGGGGTGACCTCGGCGGTGACGTCGATGCCGCGGGACTTGGCCCAGCGGACGATCTCGACGGACCCGGCGGTCGACAGGTGGCAGATGTGGACGCGGGAGCCGACGTGCTCGGCGAGCAGGACATCCCGGGCGATGATCGATTCTTCGGCCACCGCGGGCCAGCCCCCGAGCCCCAGCTGGGCGGAGACGATGCCCTCGTTCATCTGGGCGCCCTCGGTCAGCCGCGGCTCCTGCGCGTGCTGGGCGACGACCCCGCCGAAGGCCTTCACGTACTCCAGGGCGCGCCGCATGATCACGGCGTCGTCCACGCACTTGCCGTCGTCGGAGAAGACGGTGACGCCCGCCGCCGACTCGTGCATGGCGCCCAGCTCGGCGAGCTTCTTGCCCTCCAGGCCGACGGTGACGGCGCCGATGGGCTGCACATCGCAGTAGCCGTGCTCACGGCCCAGCCGCCAGACCTGCTCGACGACGCCGGCGGTGTCGGCGACCGGGAAGGTGTTGGCCATGGCGAAGACGGCCGTGTAGCCGCCGCTCGCCGCCGCGCGCGTGCCGGTCAGCACGGTCTCGGAGTCCTCGCGGCCCGGCTCACGCAGGTGGGTGTGCAGATCGACGAGTCCCGGCAGGAGTACCTTGCCGCCGGCTTCGACGACCTCGGCGCCCTCGTCGGAGAGCCCCGTCCCGACGGCCTCGATGACCTCACCGTCGATCAGCACGTCCTGCGGCTCGCCGCCGAGCACCTTCGCACCACGGATCAGGATCTTGCTCATGGTTCCTACTTCTCCTCGATGGTGCGGGCGTGGGTGACGGCGGGTTCGTTGCCACCGAGCAGCAGATACAGGACGGCCATCCGGATGGACACTCCGTTTGCGACCTGCTCGACGACGGTGCAGCGGTCGGAGTCGGCGACCTCGGCGGTGATCTCCATGCCGCGGACCATCGGGCCGGGGTGCATCACGATGGCGTGCTCGGGCATCCGCGCCATGCGCTCGCCGTCGAGGCCGTAGCGCCGCGAGTACTCGCGCTCGGTCGGGAAGAAGGCGGCGTTCATGCGCTCGCGCTGGACGCGGAGCATCATCACGGCGTCGGACTTGGGGAGTACGACGTCGAGGTCGTACGACACCTCGCAGGGCCAGCGCTCGACGCCGACCGGCACCAGGGTGGGCGGGGCGACGAGGGTGACCTCGGCGCCGAGGGTGTGCAGCAGGTCGACGTTGGAGCGGGCGACCCTGCTGTGCAGGACGTCCCCGACGATCGTGATCCGCTTGCCGGACAGGTCCTGTCCGAGGCCGGCGTCCCGGCCCACCAGACGGCGGCGCATGGTGAACGCGTCGAGCAGGGCCTGCGTGGGGTGCTGGTGGGTGCCGTCACCGGCGTTGATGACGGCGGCGTCGATCCAGCCCGAGGTGGCGAGGCGGTACGGCGCTCCGGAGGCGCCGTGCCGGATGACCACGGCGTCGACGCCCATGGCCTCCAGCGTCTGGGCGGTGTCCTTCAGGGACTCGCCCTTGGAGACGCTCGAACCCTTGGCGGTGAAGTTGATGACGTCCGCGGACAGGCGCTTCTCGGCGGCCTCGAAGGAGATACGCGTGCGCGTGGAGTCCTCGAAGAAGAGGTTGACGACGGTGCGGCCGCGCAGGGTCGGCAGTTTCTTGATCGGCCGGTCGGCGACCCTGGCCATCTCCTCGGCGGTGTCGAGGATCAGGACGGCGTCGTCGCGGGTGAGGTCGGCGGCCGAGATGAGATGACGCTGCATCTGTCAGGCTCCGTAGGGCAGTTCAGGTTGGGGAGATTCCGGGCAGGCGGGCTCGTGCAGGGGCGCACTGAGCAGGCGTACGGGGGTGACGTACGCGTGCGTGCTACTGCTGCTCGCCCGGGGCGGCCGGCTTGGCACCGAGCAGCACGGTGTCGCGACCGTCCTCCTCGGCGAGCTGGACCTTGACCGTCTCCCGCAACGACGTGGGGAGGTTCTTGCCGACATAGTCGGCGCGGATGGGCAGTTCGCGGTGGCCGCGGTCGACGAGGACCGCGAGCTGCACCGCGCGCGGGCGCCCGATGTCGTTCAGGCCGTCGAGGGCGGCGCGGATGGTGCGGCCGGAGAAGAGCACGTCGTCGACGAGGACGACCAGGCGGCCGTCGATGCCGTCACCGGGAATCTCGGTGCGGGCCAGCGCACGCGGCGGATGCATGCGCAGGTCGTCGCGGTACATGGTGATGTCGAGCGAACCGACCGGGATCTTCCGGTCGGTGATCTCCTCGAGCTTGGCGGCGAGCCGCTGCGCGAGGAAGACGCCCCGGGTCGGAATGCCGAGGAGCACCACGTCGTCGGCGCCCTTGGCACGCTCGACGATCTCGTGGGCGATGCGGGTCAACACCCGCGCAATGTCGGGGCCTTCGAGAACGGGCCGGGCATCGGAGCCTTGCGTGTCCTGCTTGTCCTGCTTGTCCATAAGAAACGGACCTCCTTCTCCGCCTCACGGGACGGACCTTAAAGGACGTCGGATTTGCGCCATCCACGGTAGCAGGCCCTGAGACACCCCTGATCACCCGCCTGGCGTAACCAGCCACCGCGGCCACGGAAGAGTCGGTGTGGACCATTCGGCTTGACGCGCGAGAGTCACGCTGCGTAACCTCACAGTGAGTTACCAGACGCGCGGCTCGGACCCTCTGCAGCCGCGTCGACACAGTGTCCGGGGAGCTATATGTCCAGCGAATACGCCAAACAGCTCGGGGCCAAGCTCCGGGCCATCCGCACCCAGCAGGGCCTTTCCCTCCACGGTGTCGAGGAGAAGAGCCAGGGACGCTGGAAGGCGGTCGTGGTCGGTTCGTACGAGCGCGGTGACCGTGCCGTGACCGTACAGCGCCTCGCCGAGCTGGCGGATTTCTACGGGGTCCCGGTGCAGGAGCTCCTGCCGGGCACCACCCCGGGCGGCGCCGCCGAGCCGCCGCCGAAGCTGGTCCTGGACCTGGAGCGGCTGGCGACCGTGCCGGCCGAGAAGGCGGGCCCGCTGCAGAGGTATGCGGCGACGATCCAGTCGCAGCGCGGCGATTACAACGGCAAGGTGCTGTCGATCCGCCAGGACGACCTGCGCACACTCGCCGTCATCTACGACCAGTCCCCCTCGGTCCTCACCGAGCAGCTGATCAGCTGGGGCGTGCTGGACGCGGACGCGCGCCGAGCCGTCGCCCACGAAGAGGTCTGACAGCATCCAGCAGAAACGTGCCGCCCGGGGGTGGCCGGAACTTCACTGTTCCGGCCACCCCGGCGGCGTTCTGCGGCCCTCGACGGCCTCGCAGGCACGGGAACGCCAGGGGGCCCGCAGCAATCACACTGCGGGCCCCCTGGCGTTCCCGTGCCTTACGCCTCGTCCCGGCGCAGCGAGGGCTTCAGCTCCTTGAGCCGGCCCAGCAGGCCGTTGACGAAGGCGGGCGACTCATCCGTGGAGAACTCCTTCGCGAGCTGCACCATCTCGTCCAGCACGACGGCGTCCGGGGTCTCGTCGGCCCAGATCAGCTCGTAGGCCCCGAGGCGCAGAACGTTGCGGTCCACGACCGGCATGCGGTCGAGGGTCCAGCCGACCGAGTACTGCGCGATCAGCTCGTCGATGCGCCGCGCGTGCTTCGCGTAACCCTCGACAAGCTGCATCGTGTACTCGCTGACCGGCGGCTGCCGGGTGTCGTCCCGGGAGAGCCGGATCCAGTCCGCGAGGACCGTGTGGACGTCGACGTCACGCTGGTCGCCCTCGAAGAGGATCTGGAAGGCGCGCTTGCGGGCCGTGTTGCGGGCAGCCACGGTTAGCCGTTCACCCGGCCGAGGTAGTCGCTCGTACGGGTGTCGACCTTGATCTTCTCACCGGTGGTGATGAAGAGCGGGACGTTGATCTGGTGACCGGTCTCCAGGGTGGCGGGCTTGGTGCCGCCGGTGGAGCGGTCGCCCTGCAGGCCCGGCTCGGTCTCCTGGACGACGAGTTCGACGGCAGCCGGCAACTCGACGAAGAGCACTTCGCCCTCGTGCTGCGCGACGGTGGCCGTGAAGCCCTCGATGAGGAAGTTGGCGGCGTCGCCGACGGCCTTGCGGTCGACCATGAGCTGGTCGTACGTCTCCATGTCCATGAAGACGAAGTACTCGCCGTCCATGTACGAGAACTGCATGTCGCGCTTGTCGACAGTGGCCGTCTCGACCTTGACGCCGGCGTTGAAGGTCTTGTCGACGACCTTGCCGGAGAGCACGTTCTTGAGCTTGGTGCGCACGAAGGCCGGGCCCTTGCCGGGCTTGACGTGCTGGAACTCGACGACGGACCAGAGCTGGCCGCCTTCGAGCTTGAGCACAAGGCCGTTCTTGAGGTCGTTCGTGGAAGCCACGGTTGCGGAATCTCCTGGACTGACGTGGACGACCCCGGCGCACGCGCGTAGCCGACAAGCTAGAGCGCGAGCAGCTCCTTGGTCGTGATGGTGAGTAGCTCGGGTCCGCCGTCCGCCTCAGGGCGAACGACGAGCGTGTCATCGATCCGGACACCGCCCCGGCCCGGGAGGTGGACCCCCGGTTCGACGGTGACCGGCACGCAGGCGTCCAGTTTACCCATGGCCGCAGGGGCCAGCTGCGGGTCCTCGTCGATTTCGAGCCCCACACCGTGCCCCGTCAGCGCCGTCAGCCCTTCCGCGTAGCCCGCGGAGTCCAGCACCTGACGTGCGGCGCGGTCCACATCGCGGCAGGCCGCACCCGGCGCCAGCGACTCCCGTCCGGCACGCTGAGCGGCGAAGACCAGGTCGTACAGCTCGATCTGCCAGTCCGCGGGGGACGTGCCGATGACGAAGGTACGGCCGATCTCGCAGCGGTAGCCGCGGTATGCGGCGCCCAGACAGACGGAGAGGAAGTCGCCCTCTTCGACGCGGCGGTCGGTGGGCCGGTGCGCGCGTCTGCCGGCGTTGGGGCCGGTGCCCACGGAGGTCGGGAAGGCGGGGCCGTCGGCGCCGTGGTCGACGAGGCGGCGCTCCAGTTCGAGGGCGAGATGGCGTTCGGTGCGGCCGACCAGGATGGACTCCAGGAGTTCACCGAGAGCCTGGTCGGCGATTTCGGCGCCGATGCGGAGGCAGGAGATCTCCTCCTCGTCCTTGACCACTCTGAGCTGTTCGACCGCGCCACCGAGGTCGGCCAGGCGCAGCCGCGGGACCACCGAGCGGATCTCCCGGTGCCGGGCCACGGTGAGGTGGTGTTCCTCCACGGCGAGGGTGTCGGCGCGTTGGGCCTCGGCGAGATCGGCGGCGGCGACGGCGGGATCGCCCGCACTGCCGGGCAGGGCCTGCACGCGCAGCGAATCGTCCGGTCGTCCCTGCGGGGGTCTCTCGTCCGGTGGGCCGGCGCACAGGAGAAGGTCCTCGGTCTTGCCCAGGAGCAGGACGGCGCCCTGTGGGGCGGCGCCCGCGAGGTAGCGGACGTTGGCGGGGCGGGAGATCAGCGCGGCCTGGCTGCCGCCGGCCTTGCAGCGTTCCCTCAGCCTTGCTCGGCGGACTGCGTACACCTCTGACATGACACGAGCGTAGGAGCGGTGGGTGATTTGTGCCGGTTGGGGTGCCGATTGGGGGATGGGGGTGCCGATTCCTGTCGTGTGCGAGGTGCGGGCCGACGGGGCTGATCGCGGTGGGGGTTCGAGCGCGCCCCGGCGGCGCTGCCGCATGCCTGGGCGGCCTCGCGCCCCGCAAAGCCGGTCAGCCTCCCGGTGGCTACCAGTTCGGCGGACTGGCGATGGACCGTGCCAGTACGTCGTCCAGGACCCTCGCCGTCTGGGGGACGTCCAGCTGGGAGTTGTCGATGATCGGCAGGCCCGAGCCGTACCAGCCCGCCATACGGCCGTGTATGCGGGCCACCTCCTCGTCGGTGAGGCGGCGGTTGCCGGAGCGTTCCGCGTTGCGTTCCAGGACGATCTCCAGGCCGGGGAGGAGGACGACCGGGAGCAGGCCGGGGCCCACGTGGCGCTTCCAGCCGCCGAGGCCGACAACCGGACGGTCCGGGAACACGGCGTCGTCGAGGATGCAGGAGATGTTGTTGGCCAGGAAGTTGCGGGCGGCGAAGCCGCAGGTGCGGCGGGCCAGGCGGTACTGCGCCTCCGAGCCGTCGTTCCACCCCGACTGCGGATCGGCGAAGCCCGAGCGGACCCATTCGCGTACGTCGTCGAGGCTGATGTGGGCGGTGGGGACCCGGCGGTGGTCCGCCCAGCACTTGGCGACGCTCGTCTTGCCGGCACCCGCGGGGCCGATCAGCAGCACCGCGAGGGTCGTGCTGGTCGCGTCCGGCACCGTGGTGGCGGGCGGTGCGCTGGGCATGGCGACCGGGCCGCCGGGCGGCAGCGGGACATGGCCGGTGGTGTCCGGGGCGGGCGGGGCCGGCGCCGGAGGCACCTGGGGGTAGCCCGGCGCAGGGGGCACGGGGGCGGCGCCATGGTGCGGAGCCGCCTGCTGCTGGCCCGGCTGGTGTGCGGCCGGCGACCAGCCTGCGGCCGGTCCGTGCCCCGGCTGATGGGGCGGCGGCAGCGGAGAACCCACTGCATGCTGCATCCGGTGCCACTCCGTCTCGTACAGGCAATTGGCGCTGGCAGCGGGCGCGAGGCCCGCTCCCTACCGAACGGTACCGTCCCCGGCCGCCGTTTGGTGAACGGCCGGGGACGGCCCGAAGTGCCCATGCCTGCAAGGCAAATCGGACGGATCGCGCTCCGCCGGACTTACTCGCCCACTTCGCCGTACGCGGCCAGCAGGACGGCCGGGTCGGGGCCTTCCAGGACGGTCGGCTTGGCCAGGCCGTCGAGGACGATGAAGCGCAGCAGGTCGCCGCGGGACTTCTTGTCGACCTTCATGGTCTCCAGCAGCTTGGGCCACTGGTCGTAGCGGTAGTGCAGCGGCAGGCCGACCGCTTCGAGGACGGTGCGGTGGCGGTCGGCCGTCGCGTCGTCCAACCGGCCCGCCAGGCGGCCGAGTTCGGCGGCGAAGTGCATGCCGACGGCGACCGCGGCGCCGTGCCGCCACTTGTAGCGCTCGTTCTTCTCGATGGCGTGGCCGAGCGTGTGGCCGTAGTTGAGGATCTCCCTGAGGCCCGACTCCTTCAGGTCGGAGGAGACGACCTCGGCCTTGACCCGGATGGAGCGCTCGATGAGCTCGGCGGTGTGCGGGCCCTCCGGGGTACGGGCGGCCTGCGGATCGGCCTCGATGAGCTCCAGGATCTGCGGGTCGGCGATGAAACCGGCCTTGATGATCTCGGCGAGCCCGGAGACGTAGTCGTTGACCGGGAGGGAGTCCAGCGCGGCCAGGTCGCACAGCACGCCGGCGGGCGGGTGGAAGGCGCCGACGAGGTTCTTGCCCTCGGCGGTGTTGATGCCGGTCTTGCCACCGACGGCCGCGTCCACCATCGCGAGGACCGTGGTCGGGATCGCGATCCAGCGCACCCCGCGCAGCCAGGTGGCGGCCACGAAACCGGCGAGGTCGGTGGTGGATCCGCCACCGACGCCGACAATGACGTCGGAGCGGGTGAACCCGGACTGGCCCAGCGCCTTCCAGCAGTAGGCGGCGACCTCGGCGGTCTTGGCCTCCTCCGCGTTCGGCACCTGAATGGCGACGGCTTCGAAGCCCTGCCCTGCCAGATCGGCCCGCAGCGCCTCGCCCGTCTCGGCGAGCGCCTCGGGGTGGACCACCGCGACCCGCTTGGCCTTCTCCCCGATCAACCCGCCGAGCTCTCCCAGGAGTTGACGACCGACCAGGACCTCGTACGGCTCGGTCCCGGCCGTGCCCCCGACCTGGATCCGGGTGACTGCCTCGCTCATGCTTCCTTCAACTCCAGTGCGTCCAGGGCGACTTGGGTGACCTCTTCGGGCGTACGGCCGTCGGTCGCCACGACCGCCGTGGCGACCTCCTCGTACAGCGAGCGCCGGGCCTCCATCAGCTCGCGCCACTGCTTGCGCGGGTTGACCGCGAGCAGTGGCCGAGCCGCGTTCAGGCCGGTGCGTTTGACCGCCTCCTCCACGTCCATCGAGAGGTAGACCACGCGCTGCCCGCCCAGCAGCGCGCGCGTGTCCGCGTCCAGGATCGAGCCGCCGCCGAGGGCGAGGACACCCTCGTGCTCGGCCAGCGCCCGGTGCACGGCGGCCTTCTCGATCGCCCGGAAGGCAGCTTCGCCCTCGTCGACGAAGATCTCCGCGATGGTGCGGCCCTGCTCGGCCACGATGTCGTCGTCGGTGTCCCGGTAGCCGACACCGAGCCGCTCGGCCAGCAGCTGTCCGACGGTGGATTTGCCCACACCCATCGGACCGACCAGCACCACGACAGGCACTGCGCTCACCGGACGGCCAGGTGGTCGAGGTACGACCGCACGTTGCGCCGGGTCTCGGCCACCGAGTCACCGCCGAACTTCTCCGCCACCGCGTCCGCGAGGACGAGCGCGACCATCGCCTCGGCCACGATGCCGGCCGCCGGCACCGCGGACACGTCGGAGCGCTGGTGGTGCGCCTGAGTGGCCTCGCCGGTGCTCACGTCGACGGTCTGCAGGGCGCGCGGCACGGTCGCGATCGGCTTCATCGCCGCCCGCACCCGCAGCAGCTCGCCGGTGGTCAGCCCGCCCTCGGTGCCGCCGGAGCGGCCGGAGGTACGCCGGAGGCCCTCGTCGGTCTTCACGATCTCGTCGTGCGCCTTCGAACCGGGCACCCGCGCCAGCTCGAACCCGTCACCGATCTCGACGCCCTTGATCGCCTGGATGCCCATGAGAGCACCGGCCAGCCGGGCATCCAGCTTGCGGTCCCAGTGCACGTGCGAGCCCAGCCCGACGGGCACGCCGTACGCGAGGATCTCGACCACCCCACCCAGGGTGTCACCGTCCTTGTGGGCCTGGTCGATCTCCGCGACCATCGCCTTCGACGCGTCCGCGTCCAGGCAGCGCACCGGGTCGGCGTCCAGCTTCTCGACATCGGCCGGCGTGGGGTAGACGCCCTGCGGGGCCTTCGCGGAGGCCAGCTCGACGACGTGGCTGACGATCTCGATCCCGGCCGTCTCCTTGATGTACGACCGTGCCACGGCGCCGAGCGCGACACGCGCCGCCGTCTCCCGGGCGGACGCGCGCTCCAGGATCGGCCGGGCCTCGTCGAAGCCGTACTTCTGCATGCCCGCGAGGTCGGCGTGACCGGGACGCGGCCGGGTCAGCGGGGCGTTGCGGGCCAGGCCCGCCAGGATCTCCGGATCGATGGGATCGGCCGCCATGACCTGCTCCCACTTCGGCCACTCGGTGTTGCCCACCATGATCGCGACCGGCGAACCGAGGGTGAGGCCGTGCCTGACACCACCGAGGAAGGTGACCTCGTCACGCTCGAACTTCATCCGCGCACCGCGTCCATAGCCGAGTCGGCGCCGGGCCAGGTGGTCCGCCACCATCTCCGTGGTGATCGGCACGCCGGCGGGAAGGCCCTCCAGCGTCGCCACGAGTGCGGGACCGTGGGACTCCCCCGCGGTCAGCCAGCGCAACCTGCTCAACGGTGCTCCTCAGTGCTCGCGCCCCGGTACTGCCCTGCGTACGCACGTCCTCGCGTACGTCGACGGCTCGACCAGGTGCGCGGCCCTGGCCCGCCACCCTCGATCCTCCCACGTCCGGCAGGCGGCATCGGTCCGAGTCCGGCAGACGGACGTGGGAGGAGCGGACCGATCAGTCCCGCAGGGCGGCGGCCTCGCGCATCGCGGCCAGCGGGGAACGCGCGTCGCCTGTGAACTGGCGGAACTGGAAGACCGCCTGGTGCACCAACAGGTCGAGGCCGCCGAGGACGTGCCCTCCCTGCGCTTCCCAGGCCGCGGCGAGGGGAGTGGGCCACGGGTCGTAGAGAACGTCGAAGAGGGTGCCGATGTGCGCAGGCAGCTCCGCGGCCAGCGCGTCGGTGCCCCCGGCGGGCGTCGTGGAGATCACCAGGGGTGCCTCGAAGGCCCGGGCCGCATCGGTCCAGTCGGCCGGGCGTACCTGGACTCCGAGCCGCTCGCCCCACTGCCGCATCTCGTCGGCGCGCCGCTTGCTGCGCACGTAGACGGTGACCTCGCCCGTGCAGATCCGGGCGAGCGCCGCGAGGGCGGAGGAGGCGGTGGCGCCGGCACCCAGGATCGCCGCCGACTCGGTCTTCTCCACTCCGCGCTCGTGCAGCGCGGCGACCAGTCCGGGGATGTCGGTGTTGTCGCCGGTCTTGCTCCCGTCGGGCCGGAGGACCACCGTGTTCACGGCCTCCACGGAGGCCGCCGTGTCGGTGATCTCGTCGAGCAGCGGGATCACGGCACGCTTCAGCGGCATCGTCAGGGACAGCCCGGCCCACTCGGGACCGAGCTGTGCGAGGAACCCGGGCAGCGCGTCCTCGTCGATCTCGAACCTGTCGTACGACCAGCCCTCCAGGCCGAGTGCCCGGTATCCCGCGGTGTGCAACCGCGGGGACAGCGAGTGGGCGATGGGCGAGCCGAGCACGGCCGCCCTGCGGGTCGTCGTCATCAGCCCTTTTTCCTCGACGCGTTGAACTCGTCGACCAGCTTGTTGTGCTCGGCGAGCGTCTTCGTGAACTTGCTGGTCTTGCCGTCCAGCGAGATGAAGTAGTACCAGCCGTCGTGCGTCGGTGCGAGCGCGCCCTTGAGCGCGTCCGCACCGGGATTGTCGATGGGCCCGGGGGGCAGGCCCTTGATGTAGTACGTGTTGTAGGGGTTGTTGTACTTCCGCAGCTCGGCGATGCTCAGGTCGATCTTGCTCTGGTTCTTCACGTAGTTGTACGTGGAGTCGAACTCGAGCGAGCCGTAGGTCTCGGGGTTCCCGGGCTTGAGGCGGTTGAAGACGACCTCGGCCATCTTGCGGAAGTCGTCGTGGCTCGTGCCCTCGGCCTGCACCAGGCTCGCCACGGTGAGCAGCTGCCAGGGGCTGTCGAGTCCCAGGCTCTTCGCCTTCTTGACGAGGCCGAGCTCCTCGTATGTGTCGTTGGCCCGGGAGACCATCTCCTTCAGGACCGTCTCGGGCTTCTGCCCCTTCGTGGCCGCGTAGCTGGAGGGGTAGAGGAACCCTTCCAGCGGGTCCTTCAGGTTCGGGTGTTCCAGCGCCCAGCCGGGCAGGCCGAGTTTCTTGTAGTCCTTCTTCGCGATCTTCGCGGTGGTGCCCTCGGCGACTCCGAGCCGCGTGTCGATCAGCTTGTAGACAGCCGTGTTGCGATAGCCCTCGGCGATGATCAGGTTGCTGCGGCTCTTGTTGCTGAGCATCAGTTCGACCGCGCTCGCGGCCGACATTTGCTTCTGCAGGGTGTAGACGCCGTCCTGGATCTTCTTGCCGTCGGGATTCGACTGCTGCGCGGAGACAAACGCGTCGACGCTCTCGACGACGCCCGCTTCCTTGAGCTTCTGGCCGATCACATAACCGCCGGCACCCTTGGGGATGACGACGGTGACCTGTGCGCCGTCGCCGTCGCCCGCATAGTCGGGTGCCGCGCCGAAACGGTCCTTGTAGAACTGGTAGCCGAAATAGCCGACCCCGCCGACGCCTCCGGCGAAGACCACCACCAGTACCAGGCAGGCACATCCGCTGCGACGTTTCTTCGGTTTCTTGCCGCCGCGGTTCTTGCGGTCGGCCCGGGGGTCGTCACCCTCGTCCTCGTCTTCGTTCCCGCCCGCGAAGAAGGCATGCTCGCCCTGGTCGGGGCCGGGGTCCCAGTCGGTCCGCGGCTCGGGTTCGGCCTGCCTGCGGCTGGGCGGCTCAGGGGGCGGGTAGGCGTCGGGCGCGTTGTAGTAGTCGGGCTGGTCCGCGGCGTACGCGGCGGCCTGCTGGCCGTACGGGTCCGAGGGGTCCGTGTATGGGACATGCGTGTGCGTGCCAGTGCCCCAGCTGCCCTGGTCGTACGACTGCTGGGTCTGGTCGTAGCCCTGCTGCCCCTGGTCGTAGCCCTGCTGCCCCTGGTCGTAACCCTGCTGACCCTGACCGGCGTAGTACTGCTGGTCGTAGCCCTGATACTGCTGCGCCTGCCCGTAGGAGGACTGCCCGCCGTCGCCCCAGTCACCGTAGTGCTGCTGCTGCGGCTGCTCCGGATAGTGCTGTGGCTGGCCGCCGTAGGGGGACTGCCGGCCCACCTGGGCCTGCTGTCCGCCCCACCCGTCGTCCCCGTGCAACGGGTCCTCCGGGTGCCACGGTTCGGGGCCTTGGCCCCGGCCATACTCAGTCATCGATCCCCTAGAGCCGCGAGGCGGCAGTTACGCGGCTTCTGGCCAGGTTTCCGTCCCGCCTCTTGCTGTGCAGCCGCTGTTCGAACAGCGGCGCAGTCGCGCGGAACGTTACCGTATCGCGATCAGATGACCACTTCGACGCCCTCGCCGGGTGCTTTACCTGACACCCGTTCGGATTCGAGGGCCTGCTGGAGGATGATCACAGCGGCGGCCTGGTCGATGACGGAGCGGCCCTTCTTCGCCTTCACGCCCGAGGCGCGCAGTCCCTGACTGGCCGTCACCGTGGTCATCCGCTCGTCGACGAGCCGGACGGGGATGGGGGCGATGCCCTTGGCGAGCTCCTGGGCGAAGCCACGAACCTTCACCGCGGCGGGGCCCTCGCCCCCCTTGAGAGAGCGAGGGAGGCCGACGACCACCTCGATCGGCTCGTACTCCTCGACGATGCGCTTGAGCCGACGGTGAGCTGCGGGAACGTCCCGGCCGGGGACGGTTTCGACCGGGGTGGCGAGGATCCCGTCGGGGTCGCACGAGGCGACCCCGATCCGGGCGTCCCCGACGTCGATCGCGAGTCGACGGCCTCTGCGCATCTCTTCGGCCCTACTTCGCCGTCTCGGTCACAAGACGCTCCACCGCGTCCACCGCGTCACCGATCGCGGCCGGGTTCTGGCCGCCGCCCTGAGCGACGTCCGGCTTGCCGCCACCGCCGCCGCCGAGGGCCTTGGCTGCCGTACGGACCAGGTCGCCGGCCTTGAGACCGCGCTCACGGGCGGGGTCGTTGGTGGCGATGACGGTGAGGGGCTTGCCGTTGTTGACCGTGAACAGGGCCACCACCGCGGGCCGTCCACCTTGAATGCGGCCGCGCACGTCGAGGACCAGCCTGCGCAGGTCGTCGGGGGTCGTACCGTCCGGGACCTGGCCGGTGACGACGGCGACGCCGCGAACGTCCTTGGCGGACTCGGCCAGACCGGCGGCGGCCTGGAGCACCTTCTCGGCGCGGAACTTCTCGATCTCCTTCTCGGCGTCCTTCAGCTTGCCGAGCATCGCGGAGACCTTCTCGGGCAGCTCGGCCGGACGGCCCTTGAGCAGCTCGGTCAGCTGGTTGACCACCGTGTGCTCGCGGGCGAGGAAGTTGTAGGCGTCGACACCGACGAGCGCTTCGATACGGCGGACACCCGAGCCGATCGACGATTCGCCGAGCAGCTTCACCAGGCCCAGCTGGGCGGTGTTGTGCACGTGCGTGCCGCCGCACAGCTCCTTGGAGAAGTCGCCGATGGTCACGACGCGGACGCGCTCGCCGTACTTCTCGCCGAACTCGGCGATGGCGCCCTGCTTCTTGGCCTCGTCGATGCCCATGACGTCGGCGCGGACGTCGAGGTCGCGGGCGAGCACCTCGTTGATCTTCTGCTCGACGTCGCTCATCACGGCCGTGGGAACGGCGGACGGGGAGCCGAAGTCGAAGCGGAAGCGGCCGGGCTGGTTCTCGGAACCGGCCTGCGCGGCCGTCGGGCCGAGGGCGTCACGCAGGGCCTGGTGGGTGAGGTGCGTGGCGGAGTGGGCGCGGGCGATGGCCTTGCGGCGGCGCTGGTCGATGGAGGCCTGGGCCTTCGCGCCGACCGTGACCTCGCCGACCTGGACGACTCCCTTGTGGACGTAGACGCCGGGGACCGGCTTCTGGCAGTCGCGGATCTCGATGACGGCACCGGTGTCGACCTTGATGCGGCCTGTGTCGCCGATCTGGCCGCCGCCCTCGGCGTAGAACGGGGTGCGGTCGAGGACGATCTCGACCTCGTCGCCCTCGGTGGCGGCCGGGGAGGAGGCGCCGTGGACCAGGATGCCGACGATCGTCGACTCGGTCTCGGTGTCGGTGTAGCCGAGGAAGTCCGTCTCGCCGGCCTTGTCGGCGATCTCGCGGTAGGCGCCGGTGCCGGCGTGGCCGGTCTTCTTTGCCTGGGCGTCGGCCTTGGCGCGCTCCCGCTGCTCCTTCATCAGCCGCCGGAAGCCGTCCTCGTCCACCGAGAGGCCCTGCTCAGCGGCCATCTCCAGGGTGAGGTCGATCGGGAAGCCCCAGGTGTCGTGGAGCAGGAACGCCTTGTCGCCGGGCAGGACCTCGGAGCCGGAGGCCTTGGTCTCGGTGACGGCGGTGTCGAGGATGTTGGTGCCGGCCTTCAGCGTCTTGAGGAAGGCGTTCTCCTCGGCGACGGCGACCTTCTCGATGCGCTCGCGGTCGGTGACCAGCTCGGGGTACTGCCGGCCCATCATGCCGATCACGGTGTCGATGAGGTCCAGGACGACCGGGCCGGTGGCGCCGAGCAGGCGCATGTTGCGGATGGCACGGCGCATGATGCGGCGCAGCACGTAGCCGCGGCCCTCGTTGCCCGGTGTCACTCCGTCGCCGATGAGCATCACCGACGTGCGCATGTGGTCGGTGACCACACGCAGGGAGACGTCCGAGGCGTGCGCGTCGCCGTACTCGACACCGGTCAGCTCGGTGGCCTTCTTGATGACGGCCATCGAGGTGTCGATCTCGTACATGTTCTGCACGCCCTGCAGAATCATGGCGAGCCGCTCCAGGCCGAGGCCCGTGTCGATGTTCTTGCTCGGGAGCTCGCCGAGGATCTCGAAGTTGTCCTTGCCGATGCCCTCGCCGCGCTCGTACTGCATGAAGACGAGGTTCCAGATCTCCACGTACCGCTCGTCGTTGACGGCGGGGCCGCCCTCGACGCCGAACTCGGGGCCGCGGTCGTAGTTGATCTCGGAACAGGGGCCGCAGGGGCCGGGGACGCCCATGGACCAGTAGTTGTCCTTCATGCCGAGGCGCTGGATGCGCTCCTTCGGCACGCCGACAACGTCGTGCCAGATGCGCTCGGCCTCGTCGTCGTCCTTGTAGACGGTGATCCAGAGCTTCTCCGGCTCCAGGCCGTAACCACCCTTGTCCTGGGGGCTGGTGAGCAGCTCCCAGGCGTACTTGATGGCGCCTTCCTTGAAGTAGTCGCCGAAGGAGAAGTTGCCGCACATCTGGAAGAAGGTGCCGTGCCGGGTGGTCTTGCCGACCTCTTCGATGTCGGGCGTGCGCACGCACTTCTGCACGCTGGTGGCGCGCGGGAAGGGCGGCTTGACCTCACCCAGGAAGTAGGGCTTGAAGGGCACCATGCCGGCGGGAACCAGGAGCAGAGTCGGGTCGTCCGCGATGAGCGACGCCGAAGGGACGACGGTGTGCCCGCGCTCCTCGAAGAAGCTCAGCCAGCGGCGGCGAATCTCGGCCGACTCCATCAGTGGTCCTCATTCCGGTTGTACGAGTACGTCTGGTACGTCGAGCCCTCGACGTACTTCGGGTTGTTGCGGTTCTCGATGGCGGCGTACCGCCGGGGTGCGGGGAGTTCGGGGTCGACGGAGGCGTTCAGCCCGAGCGCGTCGCCCAGTTCCTCCTCCCGCTGAGCCATGTTGTCGCGGACGTCGAGGGCGAAACCGACCGCGCGGTCCTTGATGCGGTGACCGGCCTCTAGCGCCTTGTTGGCCGCCGCGGCGGCGAGGTTCTCGGGGGTCAGCTGCTTCAGCTTGCGGTTGACCTTGGTTGTCGCCCACACGCCGGCGGCGACGCCCGTGGTGAACCAGAACGTACGGCGGAACATCGGTTGACTCAGTCCCTCTTTCCGCGGTTCTCGCGATCCTTGCGCTTCTCCCGCCGCGCGGCCGGGACCGTCCGGCCCACGATCACGGTACGCCGGGACTCCTTGGCGGGCACGTCGTCCCGGCGGGCTCCGAGGGCGCTGCGGACGCCGTAGCCGAAGGCGGCAACCTTGACCAGGGGGCCTCCGAAGGTGGAGGCGACGGTGGTCGAGAGCGCCGACGCGTTCGACGTGACCTCCTGGACGTCGGTCGCGATCGCGTCGACCCGGTCGATCTGGGTCTGCGCGGAGCGCACCGCCGAGGAGGCGTCGGCCAGCAGCGGAACGGCCTGGTCGGTCACGTCCGCGACCAGCTTGGTGGTCGCCTTGAGCGTCTGGGCCACCCTCGCCAGTGCCACGGCGAGGAAGGAGACCAGGATCGCCCAGAAGACGGCCACCAGGATCCCGGCCACCTCTCCACCGGACACCGCGTGCACCCGCTCCCTGAAACGTGCCTGAACATCGAGAAAAGTAGTGGGCCGAGCCTATCGCGCCGGGGATGGGGCTCCGCACCGGATTACCCCTCTGCGCGGCGCCACGTCGCGGGAAGCGGCGGTACGAACCGAATACGGCTCAGCACGCTCCGTGTTCCCTGCGGGATCGTCAGCGCGGCGCCGGCCGGGCGGACGGCGATCTGCCTCTGGAGCTCGACTCGTTCGTGGGGCGTTCGGCCGAACTGGCCGCACTGGCGCGGGCACTCGGGGCGGCGCGCCAGGTGAAGGTGACGGGCGCCGTCGGCGTCGGAGTCGGCAAGTCACGGCTCGCGACGCGGACGGCCGTGCGCTGCGCACCGCGCGACGGGGTGTGGCGGATGGAGCCGGCGCCGGTGCGCGATCCGGAGTTCGTCGACCACACCGTCGTGGAGGCGCTGGGGCTGACCGACCACACGACGCGGCATTCGCGCGAGACGCTGCTCGCACATCTCGCCGAGCGTCAACTCCTGCTGGTTCTTGACGGGTTCGAGCATCCGGCTGAGGCGTGTGCCTCTCTGGTGGGCGAGTTGCTGGGCCGATTGCCCGGGCTCAGGGTGCTCGGGGTGGGGCGCAGACCACTGGCCGTGGCGGTGCAGGGCGATGCGGCGGAGGCGGCGGTGTGCAGGGCGCGGCGGCGCGGATGTCCGGTCGGTGGGTCTGCCCCTGTTCGGCTCGGCGTACTGCAACGCCCCGCACGAGCTGTGCGAGGACATGGCGCGGGAGCGGCTGAGCGACCCGCGGTACGCGAGTTGCGTGGCGGAGGGGGCGCGGCTGGTGCGGGAGGCGGCGGTGCCGAAGGCGCTGGAACGGCCGCAGGCCGCCGTCCCGTCGCCGCGGGGGCCGGTGCGGTATGCGACGGCGAGCGTGAACATGCACGAACCCGCCGCCTCCCGACCCGGAAGGGCGGGGAGACGGCGGGCTGAGTGGTGCTACCGCCTGCTGGTGATCAGCGGGCGTAGTACTCGACGACGAGCTGCTCGTCGCAGATCACCGGGATCTCCTTGCGGTTCGGCTCGCGGTCCAGGCGGAAGGCCAGGGCGCGGAGGTTCACCTGGAGGTAGCGCGGGGTCTCACCGTCGGGGGCGAAGCCGCCCTCACGGGAGATGGAGAAAAGGGTCTTCTCACGGCTGCGCTCGCGGACCATCACGACGTCGTCGGGACGGACGCGGAAGGAGGGCTTGTCGACCTTCTGGCCGTTGACCTCGATGTGGCCGTGCACGACCATCTGACGGGCCTGGTAGATGGTGCGGGCGATGCCCGAACGCAGGACCAGGGCGTCGAGACGGCGCTCGAGCTCGATGATCAGGGCCTCACCGGTCTTGCCCTGGACCTTGGAGGCACGCTCGTAGGCGCGGACGAGCTGACGCTCGGACACGTCGTACTGCGCGCGCAGACGCTGCTTCTCGAGCAGACGGACCTTGTAGTCCGAGTTCTGCTTGCGGCCACGGCCGTGCTCACCCGGCGGGTAGGGGCGGGCCTCGAAGTACTTGACGGCCTTCGGGGTCAGCGCGATGCCGAGGGCACGCGACTTCTTGACCTTGGGGCGGGACTGGTTCGCCACTGTGTCTGTCTCTTTTCTCAGGTTTCCGGCTTGCCAGGGTGATGGGAGGTCGCATCCGCAGCCGGGGAAACCCATCTCGTCCTGGCGGACGGGGTGGGCAGCCGCTCCCCTGGTCTGGGCACATACGTGCAGCACGCGAGTGGCCCACCGACCGGTCCCGGAACTCCGAGTGGTGGTGGGCTGCCCGCGACACCGATCGACGGTGCGCGACGCTCCTGGAGTCGGTCCGCGAGGGACCGGTCTCCGGCTGACTGTCCCGCTCTGACAGCACAGGACTCAGCACTTCGGCGAAGTCTACAGGGTGCTCAGGACCGCTTACGACCGAGGTGTTTCCTGGTCCACTCGACCGCGTCCGCGTATCTCGCCTCGGCTCCGTGCCGGGTCGGTGTGTAGTACTCGCGGTCCTTGATGGCGTCCGGGGCGTACTGCTGCTCGGCGATGCCCTCGGCCAGGTCGTGCGGATACACGTACCCCTGCGCGTGCCCGAGCTTGGCGGCGCCCTTGTAGTGGCCGTCGCGCAGATGCGGCGGCACGGATCCGGCCAGTCCCTTGCGTATGTCGTCCATGGCGGCGCCGATCGCCGTCGTCGCGGCGTTGGACTTCGGAGCCAGGGCGAGGGCGATGGTGGCGTGGCTGAGGGTGAGGGCGGCCTCGGGGAAGCCGATCATGGCGACGGCCTGGGCGGCGGCGACGGCGATCGGCAGGGCATTGGGGTCGGCCAGGCCGATGTCCTCGCTCGCCGAGATCATCAGGCGGCGGGCGATGAAGCGGGGGTCCTCGCCGGCCTCGATCATGCGGGCCAGATAGTGCAGGGCGGCGTCGACGTCCGAGCCCCTGATGGACTTGATCAGGGCGCTGGCGACGTCGTAGTGCTGGTCGCCGTCGCGGTCGTACTTCACCGCCGCCCGGTCGACCGTCTCCTCCAGGGTGGTCAGCGAGATCTCCGTCTCGCCCTTGTCGAGGGCGGCACCGGCCGCGGCCTCCAGCGCGGTCAGGGCGCGGCGGGCATCGCCGCCGGCGATGCGCACGAAGTGGTCCTCGGTGTCCTCGGGGAGGGTGACCGCGCCCTTGAGGCCGCGCTCGTCGCTCAGCGCCCGCTTGAGCAGCCCCCGGACGTCGTCGTCGGTGAGGGGTTCGAGGGTGAGGAGGAGGGAGCGGGACAGGAGCGGGGAGATCACCGAGAAGTACGGGTTCTCCGTCGTCGCCGCGATCAGGGTCACCCAGCGGTTCTCGACCGCCGGGAGCAGGGAGTCCTGCTGGGCCTTGCTGAAGCGGTGGATCTCGTCGAGGAAGAGGACGGTCTCCTTGCCGTACCCGCCGGTGGCGCGGCGGGCGCCGTCGATGACCGCGCGGACCTCCTTGACGCCCGCGGTGATCGCGGAGAGCTCGACGAAGCGCTTGTCGGTGGCCTTGGAGACGACGTACGCCAGTGTCGTCTTGCCGGTGCCGGGCGGGCCCCAGAGGAGCACCGAGGACGGTCCGGCCGGGCCGCCCGCGCCCTCGCCGACCAGTCGGCGCAGGGGCGAGCCCGGTTTGAGCAGGTGCTGCTGGCCCACCACCTCGTCGAGGGTGCGCGGGCGCATCCGCACCGCCAGGGGGCTTCCTGCCGGATCCTTCTCCTGGCGTTCTTCTGCGGCGGCGGTGAACAGGTCGGGCTCCACGCTGAAACCCTAGTTCAACGCACTGACAATCCCTCCGGGCCCCTGGGGGCCAGGGGTCAGCTGGTCCAGAAGTCCCACCAGCGGGTCAGGACGAGCATGCCGATGATGCCGACGTGCAGCACGGGCACGACCCAGGTGAACTCGCCGAAGAAGCTCTTCAGCCAGCGCGGGGCGGACAGCAGGTCGTTGCGGATGTTGAACGAGGTCACGTACCAGAACATCGTGATCGTCGCGACCCAGGCCAGGGAGCACCACAGGCACAGCGCGTTGATGCGGTAGAGCGACTGGAACTGCAGCCAGGTGCAGAAGGCCACGCCGAAGAGCGTGCCGAGGTTGAAGGTGAGCCAGTACCAGCGCGGGAAGCGGGCGCGGGCGAGCAGGCTCATGCCGACGCAGATCACGATGCCGTAGCAGACCAGGCCGAGCATCGGGTTGGGGAAGCCGAAGGCGGCGGCCTGCTTCGACTCCATGACGCTGCCGCAGGAGACGACCGGGTTGAGGCTGCATCCCGGGGTGAACGTCTTGCCCTCGACCTTGGCCTCAAGCAGCTTGAACTTGTCGATCGTGATGACCCAGGCGGCGAGCAGACCGGCTGCGCCGGTGATCACCAGCAGGAGCGCGAACGCACGGCTGCCGCCCACTGTGGGCGGTCCGGCGGGGTCATGGTCCGGAGCGGGCTCGGGCTCGGTGGAGACGTCCTTGACAGTGGTCTTGCTCATCACGCCGATTCCGTCTGCTTGAGAGTTGGACCTTCTTCTGGCAGGGGCCATTGTGCCGCACCGTGGCCACTGTCCACCGTTCGGTGGACATAAGGAAGTACGCACGGTCGTCCCTGAGCGTTCGGTTCCGGACAATGGTGGACGGCATGACAGCGCACGCGAACGAACTCGCGGTGGACGTACGGGGGCTGCGCGAGCGGTACGGGGACGTGACCGCCGTGGACGGCATCGATCTCAGGATCCGCAGGGGCGAGGTGTTCGGCCTGCTGGGGCCCACTGGCGCGGGCAGGAGCACCACGGTGGAGATCCTCCAGGGCGACCGCTCCAGGGACGCGGGCGAGGTGTCGGTGCTCGGGTCGGACCCGGCGACCGGCACGCGCGCGTGGAGGTCGCGTGTCGGAATCGTCTGGCAGGACGAATCGGGACTCACCGGGTTGACGGTGCGCGAGACCGTACGCCGTTTCGCCCTTGCTCATGGACCTGCGGATGCCGGGCGGCGGGGGCGTTGACTCCATCGTGCGGATGGGAGAGGGAGAGGCGGGGCTGTCGTGCTGGGTGAAGCTCCTGGCGACGCACGAGACGGACCGGGACATCCTGCGGGGGAAGGCGAGGCTGGCGCGGCCGGTTGCCGGCTCAAGGACATGCCACGGGGTAAGTCGGCGGAGGCGGTGCGGGCGGCCGCGCGTGGCGAGGCCGTGCTCGCGCCGTCGGTGGCGGTGCGACTGGTGGACCGGCTGCGTACAAGACCGGAGCGGCCGCGGCTCTCGGAGCGGGAGACGGCGGTTCTGCGGCTGGTGGCGAAGGGCTGCACGAACGCGGAGACGGGCCGGCGTCTGTTCATCGGCGAGTCGACAGTGAAGACCCACCTCGTGCGCGCCTTCGGCGAGTTGGAGGTCGACGACCGGACGGCGGCGGTGACGAGTGCGACGCGCTTCGGGCTGCTCGACCATGACGAGGGCGCCGGATACCCCTGCGGGCATCCGGCGCCCTCGACGACGCGGCGGACGGTCGTGACGGACGGACTAGCCGAGCCGGGACTCCAGTTCCGCCACGATCTCGTTCACCCCGACCGCCGTCTGCTCGCCGGACTCCATGTCCTTGAGCTGGACGACGCCCTCGGCGAGGTCGCGTTCACCGGCGACGATCGTGTAGCGGGCGCCGCTGCGGTTGGCGTTCTTCATGGCGCCCTTGAGGCCCTTGGCGCCGTAGGAGAAGTCGGTGGCGATGCCGAGCTTGCGCAGCTCCGTGACCTTCGCGAACAGCACACGCCGCGCCTCCTCCCCCAGCGGCACCGCGAACACGCTGGTCGTGGAGGGGAGTTCGAGTTCGACGCCCTCCGCCTCCAGCGCCAGGACGGTGCGGTCGACGCCGAGGGCCCAGCCGACGGACGGCAGCTCGGGGCCGCCGATCATCTCCGACAGCCCGTCGTAACGGCCGCCGCCGCCCACCGCTGACTGCGAACCCAGACCGTCGTGGACGAACTCGAAGGTCGTACGGGTGTAGTAGTCCAGACCGCGCACCAGCTTGGGGTCGTCCTCGAAGGCGACGCCCGCCGCCGTGATCAGCTCGCGGACCTCTTCGTGGTAGGCCTTGCAGGCGTCGCAGAGGTAGTCGCGCAGCAGCGGGGCGTCCCCGAGCTGCTTCTGGACCGACTCACGCTTGTCGTCCAGGACGCGGAGCGGGTTGATCTCGGCGCGGCGCAGGGTGTCCTCGTCCAGGTCCAGGCCGCGCAGGAAGTCCTGCAGGGCCGCCCGGTACACCGGACGGCACTCCTTGTCGCCCAGGCTGTTCAGCAGGATGCGGAAGTTCCTGAGGCCCAGCGAGCGGTACGCCTGGTCGGCCAGGATGATCAGCTCGGCGTCCAGCGCCGGGTCCTCCGCGCCGATCGCCTCGGCGCCGACCTGCGAGAAGTGCCGGTAGCGGCCCTTCTGGGGGCGCTCGTAGCGGTAGTAGGAGCCCGAGTACCAGAGCTTGACCGGGAGGTTGCCCAGCTTGTGCAGGTTGGCCTCCAGCGCAGCGCGCAGCACGGAGGCGGTGCCCTCGGGGCGCAGGGCGAGCCTGTCGCCGCCCTTGGTCTCGAAGGCGTACATCTCCTTGGTCACGATGTCCGTGGACTCGCCGACACCGCGCGCGAAGAGCTCCACGCTCTCGAAGCCGGGCGTCTCGATGTAGCCGTAGCCGGCGTTGCGCAGCGGTGCGGCGATCGCCTCACGGACCGCCAGGAACTTGGCGCTGTCCGGCGGGATCAGGTCGTACGTGCCCTTGGGGGCCTTGAAGGTGCTCACGGAAGGTCTCGTCACATTCCTCGTCGGGGAGCGTCGGCGCCGGCTCCCGGGCCGGCGGCCACCTGCCGCAGATACGGGTTGGCGGCGCGCTCCTTGCCGATGGTCGTCTGGGGGCCGTGGCCGGACAGCACCACGGTCGAGTCCTCGAGCGGCAGGCACACTCGGGCCAGCGAGTCGAGCATCTCGGCCATGTCGCCGCCGGGCAGGTCGGTGCGTCCGATGGAGCCGGCGAACAGCAGATCCCCGGAGAAGAACACGGAAGGAATCTCCGTGGTCTCGGGCATCCGGAACGTCACCGACCCCTTGGTATGTCCGGGCGCGTGCGCGACGGACAGCTCCAGACCTGCGAGCGCGAGCCGCGCGCCATCGGTCAGCTCCTTGACGTCGTCCGGCTCCCCCACCGTCAGCTCGCCCATCAGCGGCATACCGATGGAACGGCCGAGCGCCTTCTCCGGGTCAGCCAGCATGTAGCGGTCCTCGGGGTGGATCCATGCCGGCACGTCGTGCGCGCCGCATACCGGGACGACCGAGGCCACATGGTCGATGTGACCGTGGGTGAGGACGACGGCGACGGGCTTGAGCCGATGCTTCTTCAGCGCTTCCTCGACACCTTGGGCGGCCTGATGGCCCGGGTCGATGATCACGCACTCCTCTCCGGCGGCGGGGGCGACGAGATAACAGTTCGTCCCCCAGGCCCCGGCGGGGAACCCGGCAATGAGCACGATCGTCCTTCGTTGTGTCGATACGGGCAGCCGCTGCAGCTGTGAACGAATGGCTGCAGCCTCTGCCAGAGCCTACCGGCGCTGCCGAATCCTCAGCGAACCCATATACGGTACGGGGCACACGCAGGCGGTCGACTCACAAGACGCACGCGTCCCAGTCGACATACGAGACGCACGAGGAGAGAACCCGGTGGTCACCCAGGAACAGCGGAAGCGTCAGCTCGCCCGGGAGAAGTTCTTGCGCCAGCAGCAGCGGCGTACGGCCGCGCGCCGCAAGGCGAACATGCGCAACTCGGTGATCGCGTCGGTGCTCGGCGTGGTCGTGATCGGCAGTGTGGCGCTCTACACGACCGGTGCGCTCAAGGACGACGGCAAGGCCAAGGCGAGCGCGGAGACGACGCCCAGCGCCCCCCCAACCAGCAAGGCGCCGGACCCGTGCGCGAAGCCGGCCAAGGGCTCGGTGAAGAAGCTGAGCTGGAAGAAGGAGCCGGCGCTGACCATCGACAAGTCGGCGAAGTACACGATGGATCTCGCCACGACATGCGGTGACATAGACATCGCGCTGAAGGCGTCGGCGGCGCCGCGAACCGTCAACTCGTTCAACTTCCTTGTCGGCAAGGGCTACTTGGACCACACCAAGTGCCACCGGCTGGTCACCCAGGGCATCTACGTCCTGCAGTGCGGCGACCCCACGGGCACCGGCACCGGCGGTCCCGGCTACTTGATCCCCGACGAGAACCTGAAGGACAAGAGCCTCAAGGGGAACATGTATCCGGCGGGTACGGTCGCTATGGCCAACCACTACGATCCGCAGAAAAAGCAGGGTCGCAATACCGGCGGCAGCCAGTTCTTCCTCGTCTACCAGGACAGTCCGCTGCCGCCCGACTACACCCCGTTCGGCACGATCTCCGCGTCGGGCATGAAGGTCCTGAATAAGATCGCCGCCGCTGGCGCGCAGGCCGTCGACCCCACGAGCGGCAACTCGGCGCCCAACGCAACGGTCGTGATCAACAAGGCGACGGTCACCAAATCCTGAGCGTCAAGTGCGGAATTTCGGTCGCGCGGGATGCGGACAGGCAACCCGCCGGTCGCCTATGTTGGCCGTGACGAAACTGTGGACGATGCCCGGGGGCAGTGAGGCCCTTCGCAGGCATCATGTGGAGGAGGCGCTGTGAGCAGCGACCCGTGGGGCCGCGTCGACGAGACGGGGACCGTGTACGTGCGTACGGCCGAGGGCGAGCAGGTCGTCGGTTCCTGGCAGGCCGGCTCCCCTGAGGAGGCGTTGGCCTACTTCGAGCGCAAGTACGAGGGCCTGGTTGTCGAGATCGGCCTCCTCGAGAAGCGCGTGAAGACCACCGACCTGTCCGCGAAGGACGCGCAGACCGCCATCGACCACATCCGCGAGCAGGTCGACGCGCACCACGCGGTCGGCGATCTGGCCGCCCTGCGGACTCGTCTGGACAAGCTGGTCCAGACCGTCGATGCGCGTCGTGAGGAGCGCAAGCAGCAGCGGGCGAAGCAGTCGGACGAGGCTCGGCACGCCAAGGAGGATCTGGTCACCGAGGCGGAGCAGCTGGCGCAGTCCGACCAGTGGCGGTCGGCCGGTGAGCGGCTGCGGGCGCTGGTGGACACCTGGAAGGGTCTGCCGCGCCTGGACCGCAAGTCGGACGACGAGCTGTGGCATCGCTTCTCGCATGCCCGGTCGGCGTTCTCCAAGCGTCGCAAGGCCCACTTCGCTTCGCTGGACGCGCAGCGCGAGGAGGCCCGCAGGACGAAGGAGCGGCTGGTCGCCGAGGCCGAGGCGCTGTCCGGCTCGACGGACTGGGGTCCGACGGCGGCGCGCTACCGCGACCTGATGACGGAGTGGAAGGCCGCGGGCCGCGCCCAGCGCGAGCACGAGGACGACCTGTGGAACCGCTTCCGTGGCGCCCAGGACGTGTTCTTCGCCGCCCGCAGTTCGGTCTTCGCCGAGCGGGACGCCGAACAGTCGGAGAACCTGAAGCTCAAGGAGGAGCTGGCCGGGGAGGCCGAGAAGATCCTCCCGGTCACGGACCTGAAGGCGGCCCGCGCCGCGTTCCGCTCGGTCAACGAGCGGTGGGAGGCCATCGGCCATGTGCCGCGCGACGCCCGGCCGAAGGTCGAGGGCCGGATGCACGCCGTCGAGCGCGCCATCCAGGAGGCCGAGGAGGCCGACTGGCGCCGGACGAACCCGGAGGCACGCGCGCGTGCCGAGGGTCTGACCGGCCAGCTCCAGGCGGCCGTGGACAAGCTGCGGGGCCAGATCGAGCAGGCCCGGACCCAGGGCAACAACTCCAGGGCCGACAAGCTCGAACGGGAGCTGGAGGGCCGCCAGGCACTCCTGGACCAGGCACTCAAGGGCCTGCACGAGTTCGGCGGCTGACCGCCTGACGAGACGCAGGGAAAGGGCCCCGTACCTCGTGTACGGGGCCCTTTCCCTGCGTGTGAATCCCCTACGGTTCCTTACAACTCCTCACGGCTCTACGACCTGCTGCGCGCCGACGTCACCCGGTACACGTCGTACACGCCCTCCACGCCCCGCACAGCCTTCAAAACGTGGCCGAGGTGCTTCGGGTCGCCCATCTCGAAGGTGAAGCGTGAGGTGGCGACCCGGTCGCGGGAGGTCTGGACGGCCGCGGACAGGATGTTGACGTGCTGGTCGGACAGGACGCGGGTGACGTCCGACAGGAGCCGGGAGCGGTCCAGTGCCTCGACCTGGATGGCGACCAGGAAGACCGAGGACTGGGTGGGCGCCCACTCGACCTCGAGGATGCGCTCGGGCTCGCGGGACAGTGAGCCCACGTTCACGCAGTCGTTGCGATGAACCGATACGCCACTACCGCGCGTGACGAAACCCATGATGGGGTCACCGGGGACCGGCGTACAGCAGCGGGCCAGCTTGACCCACACGTCGTCGACACCCTTGACGACGACGCCCGGGTCGGCGTTGGAGCGGCGCTTGCGGCTGCGGCTCCTGGTCGGCGGGACCGACTCGTCGATCTCCTCGGTGGCGGCCTCCTCGCCGCCGAGTGCGGAAACGAGCTTCTGCACGACGTTCTGCGCGGAGACATGGCCCTCGCCGATCGCCGCGTACAGCGCGGAGATGTCCGGGTAACGCATCTCGTGCGCGAGCGTGACGAGTGAATCGCCGGTGAGGATGCGCTGGATCGGCAGGTTCTGTTTGCGCATCGCGCGGACGATGGCGTCCTTGCCCTGCTCGATCGCCTCGTCGCGGCGCTCCTTGGAGAACCAGGCCCGGATCTTGTTGCGGGCACGCGGCGACTTCACGAAGCCCAGCCAGTCGCGGGACGGGCCCGCGCCGGCCGCCTTGGAGGTGAAGACCTCCACCAAGTCGCCGTTGTCCAGGGTGGATTCGAGCGGTACGAGCCTGCCGTTGACCCGCGCTCCTATGGTCCGGTGGCCGACCTCGGTGTGCACCGCGTACGAGAAGTCCACCGGGGTGGCACCGGCCGGCAGCGCTATCACGTCGCCCTTCGGCGTGAAGACGAAGACCTCGTTGCGCGACAGGTCGAAGCGCAGGGACTCCAGGAACTCGCCGGGGTCCTCCGTCTCCTTCTGCCAGTCGAGGAGTTGGCGCAGCCACGCCATGTCGTTGAGGTGGTCGTCCTTGCCGGTGGTCCTCGGCTGGTCCGAGCGCACCTTGGAGGCGCCGGCGACGGCCTCCTGCTTGTACTTCCAGTGCGCCGCGATGCCGTACTCGGCGCGGCGGTGCATGTCGAAGGTGCGGATCTGCAGCTCGACCGGCTTGCCGTTGGGGCCGATGACCGTCGTGTGCAGCGACTGGTACATGTTGAACTTGGGCATCGCGATGTAGTCCTTGAACCGGCCGGGGACCGGGTTCCATCGCGCGTGCACGGTGCCGAGGGCGGCGTAGCAGTCGCGGACCGTGTCGACCAGTACACGGATGCCCACCAGGTCGTAGATCTCCGCGAAGTCGCGTCCGCGGACGATCATCTTCTGGTAGACGCTGTAGTAGTGCTTCGGGCGGCCGGTGACGGTGGCCTTGATCCGCGCGGCCCGCAGATCCTGCTGGACCTCGTCGGTCACTATGGCCAGGTACTCGTCCCGCTTGGGCGCCCGCTCGGCGACGAGCCGCACGATCTCGTCGTACATCTTCGGGTAGAGGATCGCGAAGGCGAGGTCCTCCAGCTCCCACTTGATGGTGTTCATGCCGAGGCGGTGGGCGAGCGGCGCGTAGATCTCCAGCGTCTCGCGCGCCTTCTTCTCCTGCTTCTCGCGCTTGAGGTAGCGCATGGTGCGCATGTTGTGCAGGCGGTCGGCGAGCTTGATGACCAGGACGCGCGGGTCCTTGGCCATGGCTACGACCATCTTGCGCACGGTCTCGGCCTGCGCCGCCTCGCCGAACTTGACCTTGTCCAGCTTCGTGACGCCGTCGACGAGCAGCGCGACCGAGTCGCCGAAGTCGCGGCGCAGCTGGTCGAGGCCGTACTCGGTGTCCTCGACGGTGTCGTGCAGCAGCCCGGCCATGAGGGTGGCCGGATCCATGCCCAGCTCGGCGAGGATCGTGGTCACGGCCAGCGGGTGGGTGATGTACGGGTCGCCGCTCTTGCGCTTCTGGCCGCGGTGCCAGCGCTCGGCGACCTGGTAGGCCTTCTCTATCTGCCGCAGCGTGGCGGTCTCGATCTTCGGGTCGTTGCTGCGCACTATCCGCAGCAACGGCTCCAGCACGGGGTTGTACGGGTTGGAGCGCTGGACGCCGAGGCGAGCCAGCCGGGCGCGGACGCGGTTGGAGGAGCCGGAGCGGGCGGGCTGGCCGGTGTTCGGGCGGACCGCGGGCGGCGTGGGTGCGGTTCGCTCGCCCGAGGGGGCTCCCGCCGCTTGGGCGGAGTCGAGAGCGGGGGACGGCTTGGGGCGCGACTCTTCGGCCGACTTGCCTACGGGGGCCGCCTGGGCGTGCTCGACCGGCCCGCGGGCGTCGTTCTTCGCGTGCGGTGTGTTCGGCGCGGGCTTGGCCGCGGCTGCCGAGGCGGACTCGGGCTTGGCGGCGGTCAGGTGCTGGGCCTCGTCTGGCAAGAGGACTCCTCGTGCGCGATCCGGGTCCCCCGGTCAGGCTCCGGAGACCCCATGGTAGCGATCCTGGGCCGCAGGATCGCCTTCAGGCCACTGTGAGGACCGTCTACCCACGAAACAGAAGAGGCACCTGCCGGATTCCCGAGCACGGCTTCGGGGCGAGCTGGGGGCGTCTTGGGGGTGACGGAGAGCTGGCGGGGGCGCGGGGCCGGGGGCGGACGGGGGCCGGGGTGGCGCGAGGGCCGAGGTGGCGGGGTGGCACGAGGGCCGGGGTGGCGGGGTGGCACGAGGGCCGAGGTGGCGGGGTGGCGGGGTGGCGCGAGGGCCGAGGTGGCGGGGTGGCACGAGGGCCGAGGTGGCGGGGTGGCGGGGTGGCACGAGGGCCGAGGTGGCGGGGGAGCTGCGGGACCGCACGCGGTCTGAAAGACCGCGGGGAAGCTGCGGGACCGCGCACAGGCCCAAAGGCCGCACAGAAGCCGCCGGACACACAGGCCCAAAGGCCGCATGGGGGCTGCGGGGACCGCAGGCATGCCGAGGGGCGGCGCTGAAGCGGGGGTGAGCGGCCAGGTGGGCCCGCGGGCCGCAAGGCGGTTCTGGAGCCGTGTGGGGGCGCACGACGTAGGGCCGGGCCCCGCACGGGGCACGCCCGGGGCGTGACCCGTGGGGCCGCTGACGTGCGAAACGGCCGGCCCGGTGAGGCCGGGCCGGCCGTTTCGTGGTGAGGTACTGCGGTGTCAGACCTGGAGCAGGGCCTCCAGTGGTGCGCCCGCGAGCGCCGGTTCCAGGCGGGGGCGGCCACGAAGGAAGCCCAGCTCCATCAGGACCGCGAGGCCGGCGACCTCGGCGCCCGCCCGGCGGATCAGCTGGATCGAGGCCTCGGCGGTGCCGCCCGTGGCGAGGACGTCGTCGACGATCAGGATGCGGTCGTCGGCGGACAGGTCCTCCGCGTGCACCTCGATCTCCGCCGAGCCGTACTCCAGGTCGTAGGCCTGGCTCAGCGTCGCTCCGGGGAGCTTGCCCGCCTTGCGGACCGGGATGAAGCCCAGTCCGGCCCGGACGGCGACCGGGGCGCCGAGGATGAAGCCGCGGGCCTCCAGACCGACCACCTTCGTGGCACCGGTGTTCGTGGCGATCTCGGCCAGCGCGTCCGTCAGCGCCGTGAAGGCCGCCGGGTCCGCCAGGAGCGGGGTGATGTCCTTGAACATCACACCCGGCTCCGGGTAGTCGGCCACATCCCGGATGCGGCTGAGCAGCAGCTCCTTGATGTCCGTCATCGGCGCTTCCCGGAGGGACGGCCACGGCCGCGGTTGCGGGACGCGGGCTGGTCGCGCGGACCGACGACGGCCGGGGCCGCGTCCTCCGGCTCGTCCACGCCGAGGCGCGCCCCGGCCAGTTCCTCCTCGGCGGCGGCCTGGGCCCGCTTGGCGAGGACGCGCTTCTTCAGGGCCTTCATCTGCGGCTCGGCCTCCTTGAGGTCCGCGACGAGCGGCGTGGCGATGAAGATCGAGGAGTACGCACCGGCCGCGAGGCCGACGAACAGCGACAGCGAGATGTCGTTGAGCGTTCCGGCGCCGAGGAAGCCGCCGCCGATGAACAGCAGGCCCGCGACCGGCAGCAGCGCGACGACCGTGGTGTTGATCGAGCGGACCAGGGTGCCGTTGATCGAGCGGTTGGCGATGTCGCTGTAGGTGAAGCGGGTCTGCTTGGTGATGTCCTTCGTCTGCTCCTTGAGACTGTCGAAGACGACGACCGTGTCGTAGAGCGAGTAACCGAGGATCGTCAGCAGACCGATGACCGTGCCGGGCGTGACTTCGAAGCCGACCAGGGCGTAGATACCGGTCGTGATGGTGATGTCGTGGATCAGCGCGACCAGGGCCGCGAGCGCCATTCGCCACTCGAAGGCGATCGCCAGGTAGATCACCACGAGGACCATGAAGATGCCGAGGCCCTCCCAGGCCTTGTTGGCGATCTGGTCACCCCAGCTCGGGCCGACCAGGTCGGCGGCGATGGACTCGGCGGACACGTTCATGTCCTTGGCCAGCTTGGCCTTCGTCGCGTCCGACTTCGCCGTGTCCATGCCGGCGATCTGGATGCGCAGGCCGCCGGTGCCGAGCTTCTGCACCACCGCGTCATGGCCGGCGGCCTTGGACGCGTAGGTCTCCGCCTGGGCCACCGAGACGCTGGTCTTCCCGGTCGTGAAGACGGCACCGCCCTGGAAGTCGATGCCCATGTTCAGGCCGCGCACCGCCAGGCCGACGATGGCGGTGATGGTGATCAGGATGGAGATGCCGTACCAGATCTTGCGCTTGCCGACGAAGTCGTAGCTGATCTCGCCGCGGTGGAGTCGGGCGCCGAGGTTGCCGAGTTTCGACATCGCTCACGCTTCCTTCGGGTCGACAGGGCCGGCGACGGGGCCGGAGGGACGGCGGGTGCGGCGCAGGGGGGCCTTGGCGCCCAGGCCCTTCGGATCGAGCCCCGACCACTTGTGGCCGCTCGCGAAGAACTTACGTCGGGCGAGCAGCGTCATCAGCGGCTTGGTGAAGAAGAAGACGACGACCACGTCGAGCACGGTGGTCAGACCGAGCGTGAACGCGAAGCCCTGGACCTTGCCGACGGTCACGATGAACAACACGGCGGCGGCCAGGAACGACACGAAGTCGGAGACCAGGATGGTGCGCCGGGCGCGCGGCCAGGCCCGCTCGACGGCGGGGCGCAGCGTGCGGCCCTCGCGGATCTCGTCCCTGATGCGTTCGAAGAACACGATGAACGAGTCCGCGGTGATGCCGATCGCGACGATCGCGCCGCAGATGGCCGGGAGGTTCAGCGCGAAGTGGATCGCGGGGCCGAGCAGCGACATGATCACGTAGGTGAGGATCGCGGACACCAGCAGCGAGGGGATCGCGACGACCGACAGACCGCGGTAGAACGCCAGCAGGTAGATGACGACCAGAGCGAGGCCGATCGCGCCCGCGACCAGACCGGCGTGCAACTGCTCGCCGCCGAGCGCGGCGGTCACGGTGGTCACGCTCTGCTCTTTGAAGGAGAGCGGGAGCGCGCCGTAGGACAGCATGTTGGCGAGGCCCTGGGCCTCCTGCTGGTTGAAGCTGCCGGAGATCTCTGCATTGCCGCCGGTCAGCGCCTGCTTGACGTACGGGTCGGAGACCACGTTGCCGTCGAGGACGATCGCGAACTGGTTCTGCGGGGTCTGGTTCTTGGCCAGCTGGCCGGTGATGTCGGCGAACTTCTTGGCGCCCTGGGACGTGAAGTCCATGGTGACGGTCCAGCCGGCGGCGGTCTGCGTGTTGAAGACGGCCTGCGCCTTCTTGACGTCCGTGCCGTCGACGGCGGCGGGGCCGAGAACGTACTTCTGCCACTGATGCTGCGAGTTCTGGCCGCAGGCGACGGTGGGGTCGGTGGGCTTGGCCCCCTGGCCGGCGGTGGTCCGGACCGACTGCTTGGTGCAGTCGAGGGCAGCGTACTGCGCCTTCAGCTTGGCGGCCGCGTCACTGGCGGCGGAGCTACCGCTCGGCGACGGGGAGGGGCTGGAGGACGCCTTCGCGCTGGCGCTCGGCGTCGAGTCCGCCTTCAGCGCGTCGGTCACGGCGCGACCCTGCGAGGTGGCGGTGGCCGAGGGACTCGCGGAGGAGGACGAGGTTGCCTTCGGCTTACCGGTCGCCTTGCCCGAGGGGCTGCTGGAGGCACTCGGCGTCGGGCTGGTCGTGGCGGCGGCGCCGGAGGCCTCGGTGGTGAGCACCGGCCGGAAGTACAGCTTGGCGGTGGTGCCGACCTGCTCCCGCGCCTGCTTGGAGTTCGTGCCCTTGGGGATGTTGACGATGATGTTGCTGGCGCCCTGGGTCTGGACCTCCGTTTCGGACACGCCCAGACCGTTGACACGGCGGTTCATGATGGCGACCGCGGTGTCCATGTTGGTCTTGTTGATTGCGTTGGGCTGGCCCGGCTCGTTCTCCGCCTGAAGCGTGATGCTCGTACCACCGGCAAGGTCGATGCCGAGACGCGGAGTGGTATGACCCGAGGCGAACATTCCTCCGGTGAGCGCCACGATGGCGATCAGGATGAGGGCCAGCGAGCGCCCTGGCTTGCTCTGGGCGCTCGCGCTTCGGCCCTTCTTAGGTGCTGCCACCTTCTCGTACTCCCTCTCGGGCCGCTCCGCGCCGGATCTTCGGGCGGACGGCCATGACATGGTGTCGGGATCCCGTGCGAGCTGCGCATGATCCGGGGCGCGCGGAAGCGGACCGCACGCCCTGGGGCATGGCTACTTCGCCTCGGAGTCGCCGTCGGTCTTCTTCGGCTCTGCGTCCGACGTGGCCTCGGCGGCCGTCGTGTCGTCGGCCGGCTCCTCGGTCGCGTCCTTCTTGCCGAGGTCGACGGACTTGTCGTCGGAGGCGGCGGCAGCTTCGTCGGCGGAGTCGTCGGACTCGGTGAGGGAGGAGGCGTCGTCCGGGACCACGTCGGTGTCGGACTTCAGGTCGTGCTCGATGCCGTGCACGATGCGGTTGTACTCGTCATCGCTGAGCACGGAACCGATGGCGTTCTTCCCGAAGAGGAGCTCGACTCCCGGGCCGGCGTCGAGGAGGACCGTGTCGTCGTTGACCTCCTTGACCGTCGCGTACATGCCCCCGATCGTGCGGACGCCGCTGCCGGGCTGCAGCTCGTTGCGCATCGCGGCGGCCTGCTGCTGCTTGCGCTTGGCCGAGCGGGTCATGAGGAACATGGCCCCGATGAGCACGATGAAGGGGAGGAGCATGGTGATATTCACGGGACGGTATTTCCTTCGCACGACCGCGATGGAGAGCGGCCTCATGGATGGGGGTATGTATACCGCCGACAAAGGCGGCATCGGCGGAGTCTAAGCGAGTCCACGCGCAGGGAACAACGCTCAGCATGGCACCTGGGTTCCTGACCGGGCCAATGCCCTCGCCGTCACGAACCCATCACGTCCCGAACAGGTCCTGTTGTCCGTTTCCCGCAGTTGCCGAGCGGGGCGGCGTGAGGCCGAGATGCGCCCATGCCGCGGGGGTGGCGACCCGTCCGCGCGGGGTGCGGGCGAGCAGGCCCTCCCGGACGAGGAACGGTTCGGCGACCTCCTCGACGGTCTCGCGCTCCTCCCCCACCGCGACCGCGAGCGTGGAGAGGCCGACGGGACCGCCGCCGAACAGCTTGAGCAGGGCCTCCAGAACTCCGCGGTCGAGGCGGTCGAGGCCGCGGGCGTCGACCTCGTAGACCTTCAGCGCGGCCGCGGCGATGTCGCGGGTGATGAATCCGTCGGCCTTGACCTGGGCGTAGTCGCGCACGCGGCGCAGCAGGCGGTTGGCGATACGGGGCGTGCCGCGGGAGCGGCCGGCGATCTCGGCGGCGCCGTCGGCCTGGATCTCGACGTCGAGCAGGTTCGCGGAGCGGTGGATGACGCGCTCCAGCTCGGCGGGCTCGTAGAACTCCATGTGCGCGGTGAAGCCGAAGCGGTCGCGCAGCGGGGGCGGCAGCAGGCCCGCGCGCGTGGTGGCGCCGACCAGGGTGAACGGGGGCAGTTCGAGGGGGATGGCGGTGGCGCCGGGGCCCTTGCCGACGATGACGTCGACGCGGAAGTCCTCCATCGCCATGTACAGCATCTCCTCGGCGGGCCGCGACATGCGGTGGATCTCGTCGAGGAAGAGGACCTCGCCCTCCTGTAGGGAGGAGAGGATCGCGGCGAGGTCGCCGGCGTGCTGGATGGCGGGTCCGCTGGTGATGCGGATCGGGGCGTCCATCTCGGCCGCGATGATCATCGAGAGGGTGGTCTTGCCGAGGCCCGGGGCGCCGGAGAGCAGCACGTGGTCGGCGGTGGCGCCACGCGCGCGTGCGGCGCGCAGCACGAGATCGAGCTGCTCGCGGACCTTCTCCTGTCCGATGAACTCGTCCAGGTCCTTGGGGCGCAGGGCGGCCTCGACGGCCTGGTCCTCGCCATCGGCAACAGAGTCCACCAGCCGCTCCGCGGCGGGGCCGACGAGCCGCTCGGCGGCGGGGGTGTCGGTCGGGTCGTCCCAGTTCACTGAGATCTCCTAGCTGGGCTCGTGCAGGTGGGTCAGCGGGCGCGGTTGAGGGTCTGCAGGGCCGCTTTGAGCAGCTGACCGACCTGGGGCGTACCCTCGGCCGCCTCGGCCTGCGGTGCCACGGCGGACACGGCCTCGTCGGCCTCGCGGGTGGCGTACCCGAGGCCGATCAGGGCGGCGTGCAGCTGGTCGCGCCAGCCGGAGGTGACCGCCGTACCGACGGCCGGGGCGCCGATCGGTTCGCCGAGCCGGTCCCTGAGCTCCAGCAGCAGTTTCTGGGCGCCCTTCCTGCCGATGCCCGGGACGGCGATGAGAGCCTTCTCGTCGCTGGTGGAGACGGCTCGGCGCAGGGCGTCCGGGGAGTGCACCGCCAGCATCGCCTGGGCCAGGCGAGGGCCGACTCCGCTCGCCGTCTGCAGCAGCTCGAACACCTGGCGCTCGTCGTCGTCCACAAAGCCGTACAGCGTGAGCGAGTCCTCGCGGACGACCAGGGAGGTGGCGAGCTTGGCCGGCTTGCCGATGCGAAGGGTGGAGAGCGTGTTGGGGGTGCACTGCACGGCCATGCCGACACCGCCGACCTCGACGACGGCGGCGTCCGGGGCGAGGGCGGCGACCGTGCCGCTCACGAAGGCGATCATGCCGTACGGCCTTTCGACGGGGTCGGTGCTTTGGCTGCGTGCAGGGCGACGGCCTGCTGGAGTCGGTTCTGGGCGGGGGCGCGCCAGATGTGGCAGATGGCGAGCGCGAGGGCGTCCGCGGCGTCGGCCGGCTTGGGGGGCGCGTCGAGCCGCAGCAGCCGGGTGACCATGGCGCCGACCTGTGCCTTGTCGGCGCGGCCGCTGCCGGTGACCGCGGCCTTGACCTCGCTGGGGGTGTGCAGGGCGACGGGGATGCCGCGGCGGGCGGCACACAGCATGGCGACGGCGCTGGCCTGGGCGGTGCCCATCACGGTCCGTACGTTGTGCTGGCTGAACACCCGCTCCACGGCGACGACTTCGGGCCGGTACTCGTCCAGCCACTGCTCGATGCCGTGCTCGACGGCGACGAGGCGGTGCCCCAAGTCGGCGTCCGCGGGCGTCCGTACGACTCCGACGCCCACCATGGTGAGCGGCCGGCCCGCGACCCCGTCGACGACGCCCACGCCGCACCGCGTCAGTCCCGGGTCCACCCCCAGTACGCGCACGTGCCCCTCCCCTCGGTGATCTTTGACTTCACGCCAGGCTATCCGCTGCCACCGACAACAGCGGCGGGCCGGTGGGACGTGTCCCACCGGCCCGCCGAAACCGCCGCGTTCGAGGCCGTGTTACGCGTCGACCTTCTCCATGACCTCGTCGCTGACATCGAAGTTGGCGAAGACGTTCTGCACGTCGTCGCTGTCCTCGAGCGCGTCGATCAGCTTGAAGATCTTCCTGGCGCCCTCCTCGTCCAGTTCGACCTGCATGGTCGGGACGAAGTTGGCCTCGGCGGAGTCGTAGTCGATCCCGGAGTCCTGGAGGGCGGTGCGGACGGCGACCATGTCGGTGGCCTCGCTGAGCACCTCGAAGGACTCGCCGAGGTCGTTGACCTCCTCGGCGCCGGCGTCCAGGACGGCCCCGAGGACGTCGTCCTCGCTCAGCTCGCCCTTGGGGACGATGACGACGCCCTTGCGGTTGAAGAGGTACGACACCGAGCCGGGGTCGGCCATGTTGCCGCCGTTGCGGGTCATGGCGACGCGCACGTCCGAGGCGGCGCGGTTGCGGTTGTCGGTGAGGCACTCGATGAGCACCGCGACGCCGTTCGGTCCGTAGCCCTCGTACATGATCGTCTCGTAGTCGGCGCCGCCGGCCTCAAGGCCGCCGCCGCGCTTGACCGCGGAGTCGATGTTCTTGTTCGGGACCGACGACTTCTTCGCCTTCTGGATGGCGTCGTAGAGAGTGGGGTTGCCCTCGATGTCGACGCCGCCCATCCGGGCAGCCACCTCGATATTCTTGATCAGCTTCGCGAAGAGCTTGCCGCGCTTGGCGTCGATCACGGCCTTCTTGTGCTTCGTCGTAGCCCATTTAGAGTGGCCGGACATCTGCCTGTCTCCTTCGCGTAACCCATCTCTGCAACCAACGCCTGAGATCCTACAAGGACTCCGGCGTCCGGTTCGCGCGCACGATGTCGACAAAGAGGGAGTGCACGCGGTGGTCGCCTGTCAGTTCCGGGTGGAAGGACGTGGCGAGGGCGTTGCCCTGACGGACCGCGACGATGTGGCCCTCGTGCTCGGCGAGTACCTCGGTCTCGGCGCCGACGGACTCGACCCAGGGGGCGCGGATGAAGACGCCCTCCACGGGATCGCCCGCGACGCCCCGGACGTCGACCGCCGCTTCGAAGGACTCGTTCTGGCGGCCGAAGGCGTTGCGGCGCACGATCATGTCGATGCCGCCGATGGTCTCCTGGCCCGAGCGCGGGTCGAGGATCTTGTCGGCGAGCATGATCATGCCCGCGCAGGTGCCGTAGACGGGCATGCCGTCACGCACGCGCGCGCGGAGTGGCTCCATGACGCCGAAGAGGACGGCCAGCTTGGAGATGGTGGTGGACTCACCGCCGGGGATGACGAGGCCGTCCACCTCGGCGAGTTCGTCGGGGCGCCGCACCGGCCTGGCCACGGCGTCGGCCGCGGCCAGGGCGACGAGGTGCTCCCGGACGTCGCCCTGGAGGGCCAGGACGCCTATGACAGGAGTGCTCATGGGATGGCTACCAGTGGTCCTTACCAGCCGCGGTTGGCGTAGCGCTCGGTCTCGGGGAGGGTGTCGCAGTTGATGCCGACCATGGCCTCGCCGAGGTTGCGGGACGCGTCCGCGATGATCTTGGGGTCGTCGTAGAAGGTGGTCGCCTTCACGATGGCGGCGGCACGCTTGGCCGGGTCCCCGGACTTGAAGATGCCGGAGCCGACGAAGACGCCCTCGGCGCCGAGCTGGCGCATGAGCGCGGCGTCGGCGGGAGTGGCGACGCCACCGGCGGAGAACAGGACCACCGGGAGCTTGCCGAGCTCGGAGACTTCCTTGACCAGCTCGTACGGGGCACGCAGGTCCTTGGCGGCGGCGTACAGCTCGTTGTTGTCGTAGCCGCGCAGACGGGCGATCTCGTTCTTGATCTGGCGCAGGTGACGGACGGCCTCGACGACGTTGCCGGTGCCGGCCTCGCCCTTGGAGCGGATCATGGCCGCGCCCTCGGCGATGCGGCGCAGGGCCTCGCCGAGGTTGGTGGCACCACAGACGAAGGGGGTGGTGAAAGCGAACTTGTCGGAGTGGTTGACCTCGTCGGCCGGGGTGAGGACCTCGGACTCGTCGATGTAGTCGACGCCGAGGGACTGCAGGACCTGGGCCTCGACGAAGTGGCCGATGCGGGACTTGGCCATGACCGGGATCGAGACGGCATCGATGATGCCCTCGATCATGTCCGGGTCGGACATACGGGCCACGCCGCCGTCCTTGCGGATGTCGGCCGGGACCCGCTCCAGGGCCATGACGGCGACGGCGCCCGCGTCCTCGGCGATCTTCGCCTGCTCCGGCGTGACGACGTCCATGATCACGCCACCCTTGAGCTGCTCGGCCATGCCGCGCTTCACGCGCGCGGTGCCGGTCTCGGGGGCCTGGTTTTCGGAGAGCGTGCTGGACACGGGTTGACCTCACTCGGTGAAAGAGGGTTTCTGCAGATACCGAGGAAACGCGAATGGGCCAGTCCACAGCAAGGGCCAATGGGAAGCCGGTGGATCCTTTTCCGGACCGCGGTGGAGTTACGGCTGCTGGGCGATCCTGTCGGCCAGTGCCGCAGGCGGCTCGTCGTCCATCTCGAAGGCCATCGGGAAGGGGGCGTGTCCGGCCAGCCGGAACCAGCGCACCTTGCGGTGTTCGCGCAGCCTGCGGGCCGCGCCCACGGCGTCGTTGTGGAAGCGGCGGGCCATCGGGACCCGCAGTACCGCCTCGGTCAGCTCGTGGGCGGCCTCGTCCCCACCGGGTGCCTCGCGCACCACCTCCACCTGCTGCGGCACCGCGAACACGGCCCGCAATGCCTGGCTCAGCTCGCTCTCGGCGACCTCCCGCTGCTCCTCCTCGGCCTGCCGGGCCGCGTGCGCGGCCTCGTACAGGACGATCGAGGCGGCCGGGTCGAGGACGCCGGAGGTGGCGAGTTCCTGCGCCACGGAGGCCCGGCGCAGCAGCTGCGCGTCGAGAGCGGCACGGGCTGCGTCGATCCGGGCGTGCTGCCGGTCAAGGCGGCCCGCCGTCCAGCTCAGGTAGAGGCCGATCGCGAGCAGGGCGACGAGGATCCAGATGAGGGTTGCGGTCACGGGCGGTCACGTTACCGGGGTACCGAGGGGCAGTTGTGATCAGCCGGGACGGAAGCGGCGGGATTCCGGTCGGCCTGCCGGACCCCGCCGTGGTCACCGCCGGGACCCGGCGTGCTCACCACCGGACCCGCCGTGGTCAGTCCCGCGCCAGCCCCAGCCTCGCCCGCAGCCCCGGCCCGCGGTCGTCGTCCGCCGCCGCGACCGCGGCCGCGCCCGCCGTGACCGTCTCGTAGACCGACAGGATGTCCGCCCCGACGGTCGACCAGTCGAAGCGCCGCACGTGCGCGCTTCCCCGCTCCCGCAGCTCGGCCCGGCGCTCCGGGTCCCCCAGCAGCCGCAGGGCCGCCTCGGCCAGCGCGCCGGAGTTCTCGTTGGCGAAGAGTGCGCCCGCCGCGCCCTGGTCGAGGACCTGGGCGAAGGCGTCCAGGTCGGCGGCGAGGACGGGGGCGCCGGCGGACATGGCCTCGACGAGGATGATGCCGAAGCTCTCGCCGCCGGTGTTGGGGGCGACGTAGAGATCGACACTGCGCAGGAAGCGGGCCTTGTCCCCGTCGCTGATCATGCCCAGGAACTCGACGCGGGAGCGGAGTTCGGCGGGCAGGGTCTCGACCGCCTCCTCCTCGTCGCCCCGGCCCGCGACCAGCAGGCGGGTCTGCGGGCGGGCGGCGAGGATCGCCGGGAGTGCCTTCATCAGGACCGGCAGGCCCTTGCGGGGCTCGTCGATACGGCCGATGAAGCCGATGGTGTCTCCCTGCCACTCGGCCTTGGGCCTGGCCCGGGCGAAGAAGTCGACGTCGACGCCGTTCGGGATGACGACCGCGTCGCCGCCGAGATGTTCGACGAGCGTGCGGCGGGCGTACTCGCTCACCGCGATGCGCGCGCTGATCTTCTCCAGGGCCGCCTGGAGGATCGAGTACGCGGCGATCATCGCCCGCGAGCGGGGGTTCGAGGTGTGAAAGGTGGCGACGATCGGTCCGGACGCCGCCCAGCAGGTCAGCAGACCCAGCGACGGGGAGGTCGGTTCGTGGATGTGGACGACGTCGAACTCGCCGTCGTGCAGCCAGCGGCGCACGCGAGCGGCGCTCAGGAAGCCGAAGTTCAGCCGGGCCACCGAGCCGTTGTACGGCACCGGGACCGCGCGGCCGGCCGAGACGACGTACGGCGGCAGCGGGGTGTCGTCGTCGGCGGGCGCCAGGACGGAGACCTCGTGGCCCAGCCGGATGAAGTACTCCGCGAGGTCACGGATGTGGAACTGGACCCCGCCGGGCACGTCCCAGGAGTACGGGCACACGATGCCGATCCTCACGGCCGCTCCCCGGCCGCACCGTCGGCTGGTCGCGGTTCAAGGTCCTTGAGCCACAAGCGCTGCAGCATGTGCCAGTCCTCCGGATGGTCGGCGATCCCCGTGGCGAAGGCATCGGCCAGCGCCTGTGTCATGACAGACGTCTTTTCGGCCCGGCTGCCTGTCTCGGGCACCTCGACCGGTGGGTGCACGCGCCCCCGCATGACGGGCGAGTCGTCGTACCACAGGGTGACCGGCAGGAGCAGTGCGCCGGTCTGCTGTGCGAGGAGGGCGGGACCGGCCGGCATCCGCGTGGCCTCGCCGAAGAACTGGACCTCCACACCCGAGGACGACAGGTCGCGCTCGGCGACCAGGCAGACCAGGCCGCCGTCACGCAGGCGCCGGGCCAGGGTGCCGAAGGCGGTGCCGCCGCTGTGCGGCAGTACCTCCATGCCCAGGCCCTCGCGGTAGGCGACGAAACGGTCGTACAGCGTCTCCGGCTTCAGGCGTTCGGCGACCGTGGTGAACGGCGTCTCGAGCTTCGTGGTGACCCAGGCGCCCGCGAGGTCCCAGTTGGCCATGTGCGGCAGCGCGAGGACGACGCCCCGGTCGGAGGCGATCCCGTCGGTCAGGTGCTGCAGGCCCTTGGGGTCGAAGCCGTTCCTTATGCGGTCCGCGCTCCACGCCGGGAGCCGGAAGGACTCCATCCAGTAGCGCAGGTAGGAGCGCATGCCCGCGCGCGAGAGCTCGGCCAGGCGCTCGGGGCTCGCGTCCGGCAGCACGCGCGCGTAGTTGCTCTCCAGGCGCTGCACGCCCTTGCCGCGCTGCTTCCAGGCGAGGTCGGCGACGGTACGTCCGAGGCGTACGGCGACCGGCTCGGGAAGCTTCTTGACCGTGCCCCAGCCGAGGCCGTAAAGGGCGTCGGTGAGCTGATCCCGGGCGCTCACTTCGCCGCCTCACTCCCCTGCGAGGCGTTCTCCGGCGGGGCCGCCTCGGCCTCCGCCGACTCGCGACGGACCGTGACGACCCGCTGGATCAGCGTGACGAGGCTGCCCACGGCGACGATCCACAGAGCGACCGGCAGCAGGTACTGGATGCCGGGCACGCCGAACTTGTGCAGACCCGCCAGACCGGCCGCGACCAGGGAGATCACCAGGCGCTCGGCGCGCTCGACGAGACCGTTGACGGCGACCGGCAGGCCGATCGACTCGCCCCGGGCCTTGGTGTACGACACCACCTGGCCGCTGGCCAGGCAGAAGATCGAGACGGCACACAGGGCGATGTCGTCGCCGCCTCCCGCGTACCAGAGGGCGAATCCCCCGAAGACAGCGCCGTCGGCGACCCGGTCGAGCGTGGAGTCCAGGAAGGCTCCCCAGCGGCTGGTGCGGCCCAGCTGGCGCGCCATGTTGCCGTCGACGAGGTCGGAGAACACGAACAGCGTGATCACGACGGTGCCCCAGAAGAACTCGCCCATGGGGTAGAAGACCAGCGCGCCCGCGACCACGCCGGCGGTACCGAGGAGCGTGACCGTGTCGGGGCTGACGCCCCGCCGGATGAGAAACGCGGCGAACGGTGTGAGGACACGCGTGAAGAATGCACGCGCGTACTTGTTCAGCATGGCCTTCCCGACGGTCGGTGTGGCCGCGGCCCCTGCTGGCCACCGGCTGGCCCATCGTAGTCACGCGCGCGCTTGTGCGACGGCCGGGCACCCGGACGCCTGTGCGGAGATCCGGCGGATGGCCCGCAGCCGGCGGCGGGCGGCGCGATCGCGTCCTCTGTATGGACGCACCGTGACGGGAGTGGAAAGCTCGAAGAACCGCGGGCGTCATCGGAGCCGCCACCGCACGCGGCCCGGGATGCCCGCGCCCACAGTGACCTCACCGTGCACGGGAGGCAAGGCCATGGGCGACAAGGCGAACGCACACCCCGGAGCCGCCGGCAGGGCAACAGCGGCCGACCACCCCGCGTCCGTACGGAATGTGGTGCTGGTCGGCCACTCCGGATCGGGAAAGACGACATTGGTGGAAGCTCTCGCGCTGACCGCGGGGGCAGTGAACAGGGCGGGCCGTGTGGAGGACGGCGGCACCGTCTCCGACTACGACGAGATCGAGCACCGGCAGCAACGCTCGGTACAGCTCTCCCTGGTGCCGGTCGAATGGGACGGCATCAAGGTCAATCTCCTCGACACCCCCGGATACGCCGACTTCGTCGGGGAACTCAGGGCCGGTCTGCGAGCCGCGGACGCGGCCCTTTTCGTCGTCTCGGCCTCCGACGGCGTGGACGGCTCGACCCGCATGGTGTGGGAGGAGTGCGCGGCAGTCGGCATGCCGCGGGCGATCGTGATCACACACCTGGAGTCCGCCCGGGCGGACTTCGAGGGGATGACGCGGACCTGCGCGGAGGCCTTCGGCGGGGACGACCCGGACGCGGTGATCCCGCTGTACCTGCCGCTGCACGGCCCGCAGGGGCCCGACGGGCACGCGCCGGTGACCGGGCTGGTCGGGCTGCTGTCACAGAAGCTCTTCGACTACGCGTCCGGGGAGCGCAAGGAGTCCGAACCGGGCGAGGACCAGCTGCCCGAGATGGAGGAGGCCCGCAACCGGCTGATCGAGGGGATCATCTCGGAGAGCGAGGACGAGACCCTCATGGACCGCTATCTGGGCGGCGAGCAGATCGACTTCAAGACGCTCGTGGAGGACCTGGAGCGGGCCGTGGCGCGCGGGGTCTTCTTCCCGGTGCTGGCCGCCGCCCCCGCGGCGGAGGGCGCCCGGCAGGGGCTCGGTACGGTCGAGCTGCTGGAGCTGGTCACCGGCGGCTTCCCGACGCCGTTCGAGCACCCCACGCCGGGGGTCACGACCATCAACGGCAAGCCGCGCGAGATCAAGCCCTGTGACACGGAGGGTCCGTTGGTCGCCGAGGTCGTGAAGACGGCTTCCGACCCCTATGTCGGCCGCGTCTCCATGGTCCGTGTCTTCTCCGGCACGCTGCGCCCCGACGAGACGGTGCACGTCTCCGGACACGGCCTCGCGGACCGCGGGCACGAGGACCACGACGTCGACGAGCGCGTCGGTGCGCTGTCCGTCCCCTTCGGCAAGCAGCAGCGCGTGGTGACGCACGCCATCGCGGGCGATCTGGTGTGCGTGGCGAAGCTCGGCCGCGCGGAGACCGGCGACACCCTTTCGGCCAAGGACGATCCGCTGCTCATGGAGCCGTGGGAGATGCCCGACCCGCTGCTGCCGCTCGCCATCGAGGCGCACAGCAAGGCGGACGAGGACAAGCTCTCGCAGGGCCTGTCCCGGCTGGTCGCAGAGGATCCGACCATGCGGCTCGAACAGAACCCGAACACCCACCAGGTGGTGCTGTGGTGCCTGGGCGAGGCGCACGCGGACGTCGCGCTGGAACGGCTGCGCAACCGCTACGGCGTCCAGGTCGACGTCGTACCGCACAAGGTCTCCCTGCGGGAGACGTTCGCGGCCAAGTCCGGCGGGCGCGGGCGCCATGTGAAGCAGTCCGGCGGGCATGGGCAGTACGCGATCTGCGAGATCGAGGTGGAGCCGCTGCCGGGCGGTTCCGGCATCGAGTTCGTGGACAAGGTCGTCGGCGGCGCGGTGCCGCGGCAGTTCATCCCGTCCGTCGAGAAGGGCGTAAGGGCCCAGGCTGCCAGGGGAGTTGCCGCCGGCTATCCGCTCATCGACGTCCGCGTGACGCTGCTGGACGGCAAGGCGCACTCCGTGGACTCCTCCGACGCGGCGTTCCAGACGGCCGGCGCGCTGGCACTGCGGGAGGCCGCGAACGGCGTGAAGATCCATCTCCTGGAGCCGGTGGCGGAGGTGACCATTCTGGTCGGCGACGAGTACGTGGGCGCCGTCATGAGCGACCTGTCCGGACGGCGCGGCCGGGTGCTCGGCACGGAACAGACCACCGGCAGCCGGACGCTCGTACGGGCCGAGGTGCCCGAGATCGAGATCGGGCGGTACGCGGTCGATCTGCGTTCCCTCTCGCACGGCACCGCGCGCTTCGACCGTGCGTACGCGCGGCACGAGCCGATGCCACCGCAGATCGCGGAAAGGATTCGTGAAGAGGTGCGCGCCGCCTCGTAGTTGGGCGCCGGGCGCTCTCAAGTCGCTTTTGAGGAACGCTCCCCTCCGCGTCGGCGGGCGGCTTCGGCCGTCCGCCGACGAATGTCGGTGCCTGCGGATACGCTGATGACCTGATCAACAGGTGTGCGAAGCAAGGAAGTCGGGAAAGCCGCAGAGGCGACATCCGGCAGCGATCGGGGGCGGGAATGACCGTTGACAGCGGCTACGGGGACATCTTCGGTCCACAGGTGCCGCGCACGGGCGACCAGGCGCAGACAGCCACGTTCGCGCTGGCCTCTGCGGCATATCGGGACAACCCGGTCGTGGACATCAAGAAGGCCGACAACGAGTGGCACCAGACCACCGTGAAGCCCGGCCTGAAGTGGGGGACGATATTCCGGCCCAACCTGGGTGAGGCCTTCTCCCGGGCGGTGGTGGACCGCATGGTGGGCCCCAACCGCAAGCCGCTCATCCAGTCCTTCGGCGCCGAGCCGCAGGTCACCGTCGAGCACTGCCTCGCGGCGAACAACATCCGCAAGGCCCGCGACCAGATGCTGAGCATCGTCATGGTGCTGTGCGGCGTGCTGTTCCTGCCGGGACTGCTGGTGTGGCTGCTGGTCTTCTCGATCCGCACCACGATCGGCAGGCGGGAGGACAAGCGGGCCGGCGCGATGGCGACGACGCTGCTGGTGGCGGTGGGCGCGCTGGCCGTGCTCTTCCTGATCCGGATGCCGTTCACCGGGTTCTGGGCCTGGTATGCGCGGGCCTGTGTCGTCATGCCCGTCATCGGCTGGTTCTGGGCCAAGCAGATCTGCGAGCGTACGGCGAAGGACCTGCGTGGGCGCTGGGACAGCCTGCTGGCCGGCAGCAGCATCGGCGCCAAGGTGCCCGAGGCGGTGCCGACCAGCCCGGGCGAAACCAAGGCGGACCAGCTGCGCCAGGCGCTCGCCAAGCTGAGCGCCGAGCAGCAGTCCAACTCGGTCTTCTACGCCGGTCCCAAGGGCATCCTCGGCATGGGCACGCGCTGGGGCAGCTGGCAGCTCGCCGAGGACCTGGTGTCGGCGGATCCCACGCGGGAGATCCATCCCTTCCGCAGCTGGGACGTCATCCGGGCGATCCACGACCAGCTGCGCATGCTGGAGCGGAACACGCTGAACACCGGCGGATTCCCCACTCCGTCCGTGCGGCACTGGATCGTCACGCCGATCGCGGAGGGCACGAAGGAGGTGTCCCGGCCCGGGGGCACCGACGTGGACGCGTACCAGGTCAAGTCGCACGCCATACAGGACATCTGCAACAAGCAGCAGTTCGGCGCGGGTGACCGGCACTATCTGGGCGTGCAGTGGACGCTGTGGGAAGGGCAGCTGGTCATCACCATGATGATCACGGTGACCGTGCTGCACGAGACGCTGCGGATCGAGGTCACCGGACACGCCCTGGGTCCCGTGAACGGTCTGTTCACCGGCAAGCCCGAGGCCCCGACGAAGGAAGTCCAGAAGTCCTTCAAGCCCTGGGAGACCCGCAAGGTGGCGCTGCCGCTGGTCAACACCGACGAGGTCGTGCGGCTGGCCGTCCGTGCCCCGATCTCCTGGTACCCGCCCCTGCTGAACTGGCTGGGCGGCACGATAACCCTGCCCGAGCCCTTCGGTCTCCGGCACGCCTGGGCCGACCAGCCCTGGCGCCACCGCTTCATGGCCGACGACGCGCTGCGTGCCGCGACGCCGGTGCTCCGGGTGGTGCATGCCGCGGCGATTCGGGTGCTGGCGGAGAACGGCGTGGAGACGGAGAAGTTCGGCACGAGGTCCGCGTTCTTGAGTACGGCCGTGCAGGACCCGACTCCGAAGAAGGCCGACGTCTACGACGCGTAGGTCCGTTGGTTCGTGGGTTCTGGGGGCCGCCTCCCCCGGAACCCGCTTCGGCTGACGGCGCTCAGGCCGTCGGCCAGGCCTCCGCGAGCATCTTCCGGGTGTCCGCCAGCAGCTGCGGCAGCACCCGGGTGTGGCCGACGACCGGCATGAAGTTCGTGTCGCCTCCCCAGCGCGGGACGATGTGCTGGTGGAGGTGGGCGGCGATACCCGCGCCGGCCACCGACCCCTGGTTCATGCCGATGTTGAAGCCCTGGGCGCCGGACGCGGTGCGCAGGGCCGTCATCGCCTGCTTGGTCAGGGCGGCGAGCTCGGCCGTCTCGGCGTCCGTGAGGTCCGTGTAGTCGGCGACGTGACGGTAGGGCACGACCATGAGGTGGCCGCCGTTGTACGGGTAGAGGTTGAGCACGGCGTACACCTGCTCGCCGCGCCGCACGACCAGCCCGTCCTCGTCGGACTTGGCCGGAATGGAGCAGAAGGGGCAGCCGTCGTCGGCACCCGGGCCGGTCGGCTTGTTCTCGCCCTGGATGTAGGCCATCCGGTGGGGCGTCCACAGACGCTGGAACGCGTCCTGGGTCCCCACTCCCCACTGCTGCTCCGGCTCACTCGTCATGCAGTGCAGCATATTGCGTCGCCCGTTCGCGGCGTGTCGGCGGGGTTGCGGGAAAAGCCCGCCGGGCGAAGCTGGGGCAGTGGACGATGACCGTCGAGTGGCCCGCTGGCAGCGGCGCACGGAACTCCCGCTGGCGTTGGCGTCCCTGGCCTTCCTCGCCTCGTACGCGGTCTGGGTCCTGACCCCCGGCCTGCACGACGTGTGGGAGGACCTGTGTATCGCGGTGCTGCTGGCCTCCTGGGCGCTGTTCGCCGTCGACTACGCGGTGTCCTGGAGGCTGAGCGGGCGGCGGCTGGGTTTCGTGCGGACGCACTGGCTGGACACAGTGGTGCTCATGCTGCCGTTGCTGCGGCCCCTGCGGGTCGTCAAGGTGTACGAAGCCGTGCAGCGGCGGCACGGCAAGCCACGGCTCGCGCTGCACGCACGGGTGATCGTGTACTCCGGGCTGGCGACGGTACTGCTCGGCTTCGCCGGCGCCCTCGCCGTCTACCAGCAGGAACGCGGGGCGCAGGGGGCGTCGATGCGGACGTTCGGGGACGCGATCTGGTGGACCTGCGAAACCCTCACCACGGTCGGCTACGGCGACATCACCCCGGTGACGCCGACAGGACGGCTGATCGCGGTCGGGATCATGGCCATCGGCCTGGCGCTGCTCGGCGCGGTGACCGGAACCTTCGCCTCCTGGCTGCTGCAGGTGTTCTCCCGGGAGGACGACGAAAGGCCCCCGGGAAGCTGATCTCCCGAGGGCCTTCGTACAGGACGCCTCCGTACAGGACGCGTTCGTTCAGGACGCCTCCGTACAGCGCGACGGATCAGACCTGCGTCCGGTCCTCCACGACCTTCGCGATCTTGGCGATGGCCTCGTCGAACGGGATGCCGTTCTCCTGTGAGCCGTCGCGGTAGCGGAAGGAGACCGAACCGCCCGCCATGTCCTCGTCGCCCGCGATGACCATGAAGGGCACCTTCTGCTTCTGGGCGTTGCGGATCTTCTTCTGCATACGGTCGGAGGAGGAGTCGACCTCGACCCGCAGTCCCTGCTTCTTCGCGGCCGCGCCGAACTTCTCCAGGTACTCGACGTGCCCGTCGCCGATCGGGATGCCGACCGCCTGGACCGGGGCCAGCCACGCCGGGAAGGCGCCCGCGTAGTGCTCCAGGAGCACCGCGAAGAACCGCTCGATGGAGCCGAACAGCGCGCGGTGGATCATGACCGGGCGCTGCTTGGAGCCGTCCGGGCCCGTGTACTCCAGGTCGAAGCGCTCCGGCAGGTTGAAGTCGAGCTGGATCGTCGACATCTGCCAGGTGCGGCCGATGGCGTCCTTCGTCTGGACGGAGATCTTCGGGCCGTAGAAGGCGGCGCCGCCCGGGTCGGGAACGAGGGGCAGGCCCTGCTTCTCGGCGACCTGGCGGAGGGTCTCGGTGGCTTCTTCCCAGACCTCGTCCGAGCCGACGAACTTCTCCGGGTCCTTGGTGGAGAGCTCCAGGTAGAAGTCGGTCAGACCGTAGTCGCGCAGCAGGCCGAGGACGAAGGTGAGCGTCTTGTCGAGCTCGTCCGACATCTGCTCACGGGTGCAGTAGATGTGTGCGTCGTCCTGGGTGAAGCCACGGGCGCGGGTCAGACCGTGCACGACGCCCGACTTCTCGTACCGGTACACGGTCCCGAACTCGAAGAGGCGCAGCGGCAGTTCACGGTAGGAGCGGCCGCGGGCGTCGAAGATCAGGTTGTGCATCGGGCAGTTCATGGGCTTGAGGTAGTAGTCCACGCCCTCGTCGAGCTGCATGGGCGGGTACATGCCGTCGGCGTACCAGTCCAGGTGCCCGGACGTCTCGAAGAGCTTCCCCTTCGTCGCGTGCGGGGTGTAGACGAACTCGTAGCCCTCCTGCTCGTGGCGGCGGCGCGAGTAGTCCTCCATCACGCGGCGGACGATGCCGCCCTTGGGGTGGAAGACGGCGAGGCCGGAGCCGATCTGCTCGGGGATCGAGAACAGGTCCAGCTCGGAGCCCAGCTTGCGGTGGTCGCGCTTCTCGGCCTCGGCGAGGAAGTCGAGGTGCGCCTTCAGCTCGTCCTTGGAGGGCCAGGCGGTTCCGTAGATGCGCTGGAGCATCGGGTTCTTCTCGCTGCCGCGCCAGTAGGCGGCCGCGTTGCGCATCAGCTTGAACGCCGGGATGTTCCGGGTGGAGGGCAGGTGGGGACCGCGGCAGAGGTCCTTCCAGCACAGGTCACCGGTCTTGGCGTCCAGGTTGTCGTAGATCGTCAGCTCACCGGCGCCGACCTCGACGTCCGCGCCGTCGTCGGAGGAGGCCGAGCCCTTGATGCCGATCAGCTCCAGCTTGTACGGCTCCGACGCCAGCTCCTCGCGGGCGGCCTCGTCGGTGACCACACGGCGGGAGAACTTCTGCCCCCGCTTCTGGATCTCCTGCATCTTCTTCTCGATGGCCTTGAGATCCTCGGGCGTGAACGGCTTCTCGACGTCGAAGTCGTAGTAGAAACCGTCCTTGACCGGCGGGCCGATGCCCAGCTTGGCCTCGGGGAACAGCTCCTGCACGGCCTGCGCCATCACGTGCGCGGTGGAGTGGCGCAGGATGTTCAGGCCGTCCTCGGAGGTGATCTCCACCGGCTCCACGACCTCGCCCTCGGCCGGCACGTAGGCCAGGTCCTTGAGGTCGCCGCTCACGCGCGCGGCGACGATCGAGCGCTCGCCGGCGAAGAGCTCGGCGGCCGTAGTCCCCGTCGTCACCACGCGCTCTTCCCGCTCGGAATCGCGTTGGATGATCACACGGACGTCTGACACCGGTCTCTCCTGACTGAAGGTGGCTGCGGCGCCATACCAGGAGCGCGCGCAATAGGGGATCGTACCGACCCCGACCCTCCGACCGCGAAACGGTTGCCCTTCGAGAAGACCAGTCCGGGATCAGTCGCAGTCGTCCCCGCTGCACGCCTCCTCGAAGAAGTCGAGATTCTCCTGCAGCGACTTCATCAGCCGGTCCCGCTCCGCCTCCTCCACCTGTACCGGCGCGACCCCCGAGGCCCCCGTCAGCCGCCGGAAGCCGCCCCGGCTCTCCAGCCGCCCGTGCAGCCGTACCGGCAGTCCCACGAGGTGGGCGTGGCCCGCGATGCGGTAGTCCTCCTCGTCCAGCGTGATCCGGACGTGCGGGACCTCGGCTCCCGCGATCACGCGCAGTCGTACGCTGCCCTCGCCGCGCGTTCCCGACCTGCGCATCCGCACCACGGTGCCGGTGATCCGGACGGGCACGGACGGCTCCTCGCGCAGATAGCGGGCCCCGGCCTCGCGCAGCGCCGGCAGGTCGCCGGGCGAGAACTCGACGGGCTCGGCGGTGGCCGCGCAGCCCTCGGGAACGCCGGCGGCCGGCGCCCACTCCACCCCGATCCTGGCCCCCTCGGTGCCGCGCACCAGGGAGATCAACGCTTCGGTCAGCTCCCGGCTCACACCCGCCTCGACGGCGCCTTCGAAGGCGTCCATGCCACCGGTGGCCCGCTGGTAGTCGATGGCCTCGCGGGCTGCGTACAGGGCCTGGTGGAGGCGTACGGCGAGCGGCCGTCCGGTACCCACGGGAACGAACGCGGTGAGCCGGCCGTCACCGGCCGCGGGTCCGACGAGGACACTCTCCAGCAGCGCAGCGGCGGCCCGGCGGTGCCGTACGCCGTAATAGCCCGCACGTGCGCGCGTGGCGAGCGCCGCGGCGAGCAGCATCTGGCGGGCGGCGCCGCGCAGTTGTTCCTCGACGGTCCAGGGCGCGGAGTCGGCCGGTCCGGTCGGTGCGTCCCGCCACCAGCGGATCTCGTCACTGGGCACGGCGAGTCCGACCAGTACCTCGCGCGCGGAGGGCGTGCCGCTGCGGGTCAGAGCGAGCAGCGCCTCGCCGAGCAGGTCGTCGCTGTCGGGGAAGGCGCGGCTCTCGGGCACGAGCAGGCTCGTCCCGCCGCCTCCGGGGCCGGGCGGGGTCCAGCGGCCGTACCGTCCGGCGGCTCCGCCGCGGCGCTGCCAGCCGTGCCGGTGCAGCAGGGCGCTGAGGACGGCGGGGTCGACCTGGCCGGGCTCGGGAGAACGGTGCCAGGCGGCCGCGGCGATGTCGTCCGGGTGCGGCCTCACCGGCCGGGCCGGCTCCTCGAGGGGGCGGTGCGTCATGGTCTGCCTCCCGACCCGACCCGCGTCATGATCTCGCACAGCGCGCGGTCGTCGAAGATGCGTGAGGTCGGTATCCGCACGGTGGTCCGGGTCCGGCCGGTGACCGCCTGCCCGGCGAGGTTGACCCAGTAGCAGCAGTGCCGCAGGTCGAGGCGGTCGTGGCTGGCCCGAAGCCACTCGTCCTGCGATCTCGGGACGAGCATCACGACCAGGATCTTGTGCACCGAGACGGGCGTGCGCGCGAGTTTGCGCAGGTGGTCGTTGTCGAGCGTGAAGGAGAAGGAGCGGCCCGGTGGGTTCGGCGGGACCTGGTAGGTGCACTTCAGCTGCACCTTGATGGTCACCTCGTCGTCGACGGTGTGCCCGGGTGAACCGTGACTGACGTGCCAGTCGATGCCGTTGTCCGGAAAGGGCTGTGACAGCGAGCAGCCGGCCGCCGCGGCGACGGCGTGCAGATAGCCCACCTGCAGTGTCTCCATGCACGCGGTGGTGGCGAGTGTGCCGCGAAGGGGCCCCGTGCGTTCGGGCAGCAGCCCGCCCCGCTCGGGCTGCGCTATCGCCATGACCAAACAGCCTTCCAAGCCAAGTGAATCCCCGTATCGGGCCGCTGAACTGCAAAGACCCGTACTCCTGTTGTGTCCTTCCGGCGTACGGCGCAAACAGCCCGGGTATCACCAAACAGGCAGAAGACGGGACGTCAGCTGCCGTGGGTGAACGAGGAGTTGTGTTGGCATGACGTGCTGGTACGAGGGGCCCTTGGCCGCTTTCGACACCGAGACCACGGGCGTTGACGTCGAGACCGACCGGATCGTGTCGGCCGCCGTCGTCGTCCAGGACGCCCCGGGCGCACGGCCCCGGGTGTCCCGTTGGCTGGTCAACCCGGGTGTGCCCGTCCCCGAAGGGGCGACGGCGGTGCACGGGCTGACGGACGAACACCTGCAGCGCAACGGCCGCTGGCCGGCGCCGGTGGTGTACGAGATAGCGGAGGCGCTGGCCGAGCAGGCGGCGATGGCCCGCCCGCTGGTCGTGATGAACGCGCCCTTCGATCTGACGCTCCTGGACCGCGAGTTGCGCCGCCATCGCGCCTCGCCGCTCGACCGCTGGTTCGAGGCGTCGACGCTGCGCGTGCTCGACCCGCGCGTCCTCGACAAGCACCTTGACCGCTACCGCAAGGGCCGCCGCACCCTGACCGACCTGTGCGCGCACTACGGCGTCACCCTGGAGGGCGCGCACGACGCGGCCGCGGACGCTCTGGCCGCGCTGGACGTCGTACGGGCCCTCGGGCGCCGTTTCGCCACCCGGCTGGAACGTCTCTCTCCCGCCGAACTGCACACCCTGCAGACGACGTGGCACGCCGCCCAGGCCCGCGGACTGCAGGCGTGGTTCGCCAAGAGCGGCACGCCGGAGGTGGTGAACACCGCGTGGCCCCTGCGACCGGACCTGCCCGCGGCAGCGTGACGAAAGCCGGCGCAGAACACAAAAAGAGCGACGTGGTCCGCGTATTCTGCGGACCTACGTCGCTCTCCCGGGTGTGGGCGATACTGGGTTCGAACCAGTGACCTCTTCGGTGTGAACGAAGCGCTCTCCCACTGAGCTAATCGCCCGGGAACGGACTGAACAATACAGGTCCCCGCGGGCTTCGTTCAAACCGCTCGAAGGTGGGCGGCCAGCCCTCGCCGTCCGGCCCGCATCATCAGCCGGTGATTGACGCGGAACACCGGCCTCCCCGGTACGGCCAGCCGCCGCAGCAGCGGCTTGTGCACGTCGACGACCTGCTCGTAGCGGGCGAGGGTGCCGGTGCCGGCCGCGGTGATCGTCCAGCGCGCCCAGCCCTCGATGTCGCCGGACATGGCGATCTCCAGGACCCCCGCGGCGGGATCGCGGCGCGTCTCACGGGCGGTGAAGCGCAGGTCGTACGGGAGGAGGGACCGGATCCGGATGACGCCGGTGGTGTCGTCGAGCCGGATCACCTCCCGCACCTGGGGCCACCACCGGGGGTACTCCTCGGCCCGCTCCAGTGCCTCGTACACGGTGGCGGGCGGCGCCGGCAGGGCCCATCGGCTGCGGAAGCGGTAGTGCGTCCAGTCCATGGGGGGAGTGTGCCCGTGCGCAGGGCGTTTGCGCGGGATCTGAGTACCGTCTGAGTACCCGCGCTCATGTCGTACGACGTGACGCCGACCACACTCCGTGGCATGACGCATGTTCCGCCCCCGGCCGAGGAGTTGCGGCTCCTGGATGCCGAGCTCTGGCAACTCGACGCCCGCAGGGCGCAGTTGCTGCATCGCCGTGCCTGGTTGGTCGCCGCGCTCCAGCCGGAGCGCCCGGCCGGCCCGGTGCCGCCGTCACCTGTCGGGCCGTCCCGCCCGGAGGCCACGGCGCCCGGCGTGCAGAACGTGCTCCTCCTGCTCGGCGGCGTCCTGCTCACCGTCGCGGCGATGGTGTTCACGCTGGTCAGCTGGGGGCACATGGGGATCGCGGGGCGGGCGCTCGTCCTCGGCGCGATCACGTTGGCGGCGCTCGGCGCGCCGGTGCTCCTGCTGAAGCGCGGACTGCGTTCGACGGCCGAGTCGGTGGCCGGTCTGGCGCTGGCTCTGACGGTGCTTGACGCGTACGCCGTACACCAGGTCGCCTTCGCGGGGACCGGGGGCGCGGGGTACACGGCGGTCGCCGCGGTGCTGCTGGCAGGGCTCTGGGCGGCCTACGGCCTGCTGCCGCGGGCGACCGAGCTGCGTCTGCCCCTGCCCGCCACGCTGGCCGCGGCCCAACTCCCGCTGCTCTGCTGGGCGGTCTCGGCCACGTCGGGTCCGTACTGGATCACGGCCGCGCTGCTGGTGACGGCCGGGCTCGACACAGGCGTGACGCTCCGCGTGACCACCACGACGGTACGCGTCCTTGCCGCCCTCGGTGCCTACGGCGCCGGTGCCTGGGGCGCGTTGGCGGCCGGCTGGCTCTCCTGCGACGCGGCCGGCCCGAGCGCCGCCGCCCGTGCGGCGGCGCTCCTCCTCCTCGCCGCGGCGATCGCACTGGGCGCCGCCCGGCAGCTGCCGAATCCGGCCGCGGCGACGGGCAACGCGATGGCGGGCGGTCTGCTCCTGGTCGCGGCGGGCGGTGGCGTGCTGCGGGCGGCACTGCCCGGAGGGTGGACCGTGCCGGGGTATCTGGCCTGCGGTGTCGCACTGTTGGCGGTGGCGCGGGTGCGGCTTCCGGAGCCCGTACGGCGTGGTGTCGTCCGGGCCTCCGGTGCCGTGCAGGCGGCCGCCGTCGCCTGCGCCGTGCCGCTGGTCCTGGTCGCGCTGCCCGGTCCGCTGGGCTGGGCGGCCGAGCCGTGGTCCGGTGCGCCGTCGGACGCGCGTGCCGCGGTGACCGTCCACATGCCGTGGCCGCCCTACCCGGGCCAGCTGCTCCTCGGCCCGATGGCCGTCGCCGTGCTCGCCCTCCTGGTCCGCGGCGAGGCCCGTCGGCCATGGGCGTCGACCGGCGCGGCCTGCCTCGCCTGGGTCACCGTCATGACCGCGCCGGCCGTGCTCCGACTCCCCTACTCCGCGGCCCTGTTGCTACAGGGGGCGGCGACCGCCGCGGCCCTCGCGGGGGCAGCCTTCCTCGTTCTGCCGAGGACAGCCACCGCTCTCGCCCTGATCAGCTCCGTCTTCCTCACCTTCCTCTCGCTGCCTTCCCAGACGGCGACGCTCACGGTGCTGTCGGTCCTGACGGCCCTGTTCGCGGCCGCCTCGCAGCGGCCGCACCTCACGCCCGTCACCGCACCGGCCGGGCTCGTGTACGCCGCCGCGCTCGCGTGCGCGACAGGTGCGGCGGCGGGCTGGCAGGCCCAGCACACGGCGCTGCTGGTCCTGGCGGTCCCGGTGGCCGCGGCCCTGCTCGCCGCGCGCCTGGGCGAAACCCGCGCGCGCGTGCCGGTCGAAGCGACCGGAGCGACCGCCGCTCTGCTCGCCATCGGCCTCACGACCGCCGCCCCGCAGATGCTCGCCCTGGTGCTGGCACTGTGCGCAGTGATCGCGGCCGGCACGGCCGTACGCTCTGAGCGCAGGCCGGTCGGCTACGCGGCGGCCGTACTGTTCCTGCTGGCCACATGGGTACGCCTGGCCGCCTGGGATGTCGGCACCGTGGAGGCGTACACGCTCCCGGTCACCGTCACGGCGCTGTGCGTCGGCGTGTGGCGCAGGTCCCGCGATCCGCTGGCGTCGTCCTGGACGGCGTACGGCGCCGGTCTCGCCGCCACTCTGCTGCCGAGCCTCGCCGCGGCCTGGAACGACCCGCACGGGACGCGCCCGCTGCTGCTGGGCTCGGCGGCCCTGCTGATCACCCTGCTGGGCGCCCGCCATCGCCTCCAGGCACCCCTCGTACTCGGCGGTTCGGTGCTGGTCCTGGACGCACTGCACGAACTCGCCCCGTATCTGGCCCAGTGGGCGGGCGCACTCCCCCGCTGGGTACCGCCCGCCCTGGCCGGCCTGCTCCTGCTCGCCCTGGGCGCAACATACGAACGCCGCCTGCGAGATGCCCGGCGGGTACGGAACCTCCTGACGAACATGCACTGAAGCGCCCCGAAAGGGCGCGGGGAACCGCGCGACCAGCCACGACCGAGCGGCAGACGAAAGCACGCGCGGTTCCCCGGCTCTCCCGGCGGAGCGTCACGGCATCCTGTCGCCCAACAGCGCCAGGTTCTCGATCGCGGCGAGGCCGTACAACGCGGTGTCGTTCGAGGACACCCACGCGGCCTCACTCCCCGCGACCAGTGTGACCGGCCCGCTCAGCTTCTCCGTCTTCCACGGCGACGACTCCTTGTAGCCGTCGGAGTCGTAGAACTTCGTCCAGGCACGCTTGGCAAGGGTCTCGTCGCCGGTCCGGACGGCGGCGTACGCATCGAGGCGCGAGTGGCCCTGGAAGAGCAGCAGAGTGCCGAAGTTGAGGCCGTAGCGTGCCGCCTGTTCGGCCTTGGTGGCGTTGAAGTAGCGGCAGTAGTCGAAGTAGGCCTCGTTGAACCTCGGCATGTCGACCAGGTCGATCAGCTCGGCGCACAGCTCGTTGAGACCGAAGACGGCCGAGAGGTGGGAGACGCTGACCACGGGTTTGGCGGCGACGGCGAACTTGCCGGTGTCGAGGTCGTACAGCCCGCTGCCCTGGACGAAGCCGTTGGGCTGGGCGGCGATGCCCTCCATCGTCGACAGGACGCGCGCCCTGGCCTTCTCCCACTTGGGGCCCTTGCGTTCCCACTCGGTCAGCCACGCCGACACCAGGCCGCTCCAGTCGGTGCCGAAGCCGACCGACAGGGCGTGCCGGTCGGGCGTGTAGGGGTCGGTGCGCACCTTGCGCTGCGGGTCCAGGACCAGGAAGGTCTCGTCGGAGTCGACGTTGGCGTGCATGAGGTCGCCGACGCGTTCGTCGGCGGTGAGGAAGTAGTAGTAGCGCCGGTAGGTGGTGTTGGCGATGCGCTGCTGCTTGGCGCTGTCGGCGTAGTGCTGCACACCGTGCCGGGTGCCGAGGCCGGCCCAGTCGCCCAGGTGGTACACGTCGACCTCGCCCGTGTGCCGGGTCAGCGCCTCGGCGAAGCGGAAGATGTCCGAACGGCCCGAGCGGATGTACGCGAACCAGAGCCAGAGATCCGGCGACAGCTCGGAGTTGTCCCACGCGTAGCCGCCGATGTCGTATCGCCACTGGTGGCGCACGGTGTCGTACGAGTGCATGAAGTCGCCGTAGTCCCAGAAGCCGTACCAACGGCGCTGCTCCACCTGGTCCTTGTAATAGGTGAAGAGGAAGTCGAGGTGGTCCTCGATCCTCGCCTTGGCGGCCGTGGAGCGGTCGGGCTCGGAGTACAGCCCCGGTCCGAACACCTTGGCCTTGATGAGCTGCCTGGGCGGGGCGGCAAGCTGCGGCAGCACCCGTACGGCTTCGGCCTGTTCGGCGAGCTTCTCGGCGGCCGGTGTCGACTCGTTGGCCCAGAAGAGGAGTTCGGAGGTGCGGGCGATGCCGTAGGGGGTGCCGAACTTCGGCTCGTAGTCCTCGTAGGTGATCTCAAGGCCTTCGAGCTGCTTCGCGTACGTGTCCTGCCCCATGCCGTCGTGATAGAAGCGCAGGTCCATGGGCTGCGCCTCGGGCGACCAGAGCCAGAGGGTGACCTCGGCCTCGTCGGTGTGGGCGTCGCGGATGTCGAGCTGCGCGGGGTGCTTCTCCCAGAAGTCCCGCAGGCCGAAGGAGAATCCGCCGCTGACGCCGCCGACGTAGCCGAAGCCGGAGGCCCGTCTGCCGCCGCCCGCGCCGATCCAGCCGTACCCCTTCCTGGTCCGCTTGCGCAGCGTGAAGCCGTCGGCGGAGAGCTGGGCGAGGGTGTAGTCGCCCCACTCCGGGATGTACTGCAGCCGGGACGTCACCCGCTGGTCCCACGTCGACGGATCGGGCAGCTTCTGCCCCGCGTACTGGGCCGCCTGCACGGCCGCACCCGGGTCGCGGCGCAGCCCGGTGATGCCCTTCACGGCCTCCCGCAGCAGACCGGTGCCCTCGCCGCCGATCCTGACATGCCGGTCGTACGACTCGTCCCGCATCGGCACGGTGAAGCGCACGCCCAGCCCACGGATGAAGTCGCCGCTCGCCCTGCCCGGCTCCTGTGTGCCGTCGTAGGTGATGGTGTGCACCATGCGGAAGGAGTCGGCACCGGCGTAGAGGTACAACCGGATGGAGAACGGCAGCCAACTGCGGCCGCCCCTGCGGTGCTTGCCGTCGATACGGACGACGGCGCGGACGGGCCCTTCCTGCTCGACCGTCACCGCCCCGATCTCCCCGTCGAAGCGCTCGGTCTTCACCGTGCCCTGGTCCTCGTCCTCGATCTCGGGCTGGCGGATGAGGACGAGCCGGCCGTTCTTGGCGATCTCCGTCGACCCACGGGTGACGGACCTGATGATCGTGGACCCGTTCCTGCCGATCTTCACGGTGATGACGCCGGTCGAGATGTCGATGGTGCCGCCGCTCTTGTGGACGGTGACCTTCTGGGCGGGGGCGGCCGCGTCGCCGGCTGCGAGGGTGAGCTTTCCGGAGCCCGAACTCAGGGCGTGGGCCGACCACTTGAGGGATCCGTCCGGCCAGTACGCGATCGGCCAGGACTGCACGGGCACGGCCTTGCCGTCCGCGTCCGTGACCGCGAAGGTCTGGTCGGGCTGATGGGCGCCCTTCGGCCAGGGCACACCGACCGTCGAGCCGGGGGCCGCGCCCAGACCGCCGTCCTCCAGCCAGTCCAGGGTCACCGGATCGGCATCGGCGGCGGCACCGGCTCTGGGCGAGGCCTGCGCGTCCTTGGCTCCTGGCGCCCAGCTGAACTGCGCGGCGGCTCCGGCGAGGGCGGCCGCCCAGAGAAGGGACCTGCGGGGGATGGGAGACATGAGAGTTCAGCCTTTCCTTTCCGTCGGGAGGTCGTTCCGTTCAAGGCGCAACTGGTGCAGCTGGCGTGACTCCTCCGGTTCGTCAGGGGCATGACAGTGAGACGGGTGGCGTCCGGCGCCGGCCCGGTGCGAGAGGCACCGCCCGTCAGCGACGCCGGTACCGCTCCTCGACGGCGACGGCGGCCGCCGCGACGGCCCCCAGGACAGGGACCGCGAGCGGCGCGATGAGCAGGGCGGAACAGACGACGAGGACCACTCCGCCCACGAGCAGGAAGGATCCTGCGGGGTCGAGGACGGTACGCCGGGCGGCGGCCGCGAGCAGCACGCGCCAGCTCTCGCCCGGCTCCCAGACCGCCGTCGCACGCAGCCCGGCCACGGCGGCACCGATCAGCGCGAACAGACCGCCGGCCCCGACGAGCGGCCCGCCCGGCAGCCCGGCGCGCACGGCCTGGACGTCCACCCAGACCAGTCCGGCCGCGACCCACCCGGCGAGCCCGACGGCCCACCCGCGCCGCAGGGCCGTACGGAAGTCACCGACGAACTCCCGTCGGCCGCCGCCCTCATGGGTCGCACAGCGGCGCAGATGCCGCGCCCCTGCGGCGAAGGCGGCGGCATAGGTCACCACCCCCACGGAGGCCACCGCGATCCACACGCCGGTGAGCAGACACTCGGCGAAGACACCGAACCGCTCCGCGAACACCGACTCCTTGCGTGCCTTCACCCGCACTTCGGCCATGGTGACCGCCTCAGCCCTTCAGCCCGGAGGTCGCCATGCCGTCGATCAGGTAGCGCTGGAAGGCGAGGAAGAAGAGGAGCACGGGGAGGAGCGCGACCAGCGACATCGCGATGAGACCGCCGTAGTTGGCTGCGACGCCGTCGGAGTCACGGAACATCATCATGCCCAGCGAGACAGTGTACTTGCCGGGCTCATTGAGGTAGATCAGCGGACCCATGAAGTCGTTCCAGGCGTTGATGAAGGTGAAGATCGCGCTGGTGATGAGCGCGGGCCGGCACAGCGGCAGCACGATCGACCAGTAGATGCGCAGATGCCCGCAGCCGTCGATGCGGGCGGCCTCGTCCAGCTCCCGGGGCAGATTCCGCATGAACTGCACCATCAGGAAGACGAAGAAGGCCTCCGTGGCCAGGTACTTGCCGAGCAGCAGCGGAACGTAGGTGTTGATCAGCTGCAGCTTCTGGAACATGACGTACTGCGGGATGAGCAGCACGTGGTACGGCAGCAGGAGAGTGCCGATCATCAGGGAGAACAGCAGATTGCGGCCCGCGAACCTGATCTTGGCGAAGGCGTACGCCGTGAGCGAGCAGGAGATGAGGATGCCGACGACGGCACCGCCCGCGTAGAGGAGGGAGTTCTGGAAGAAGGTCCAGATCGAGATGTCGGCGATGCCGTCGGCCAGGCCCTTGAAGTTCTCGAGTATGGGATGGGCCGGGAACAGCCGCAGGCTGTTGATGATGTCCTTGCTCGGCTTGAACGACGCCCCGATCACCCAGACGACGGGATAGAGGACGACCGCGAGGACCAGCAGCGAGCCGAGGTGCCAGGCGAGGGAACCGGCGCGCTTGCGGCCGGGACCGGCAGGCTGTTTCGGGGTGGCGGGAGTGGTGGCCGGTGTGGTGGCGCTCATCGGGCGTCCTCTGTGTTGTTCTCGTAGTGCACCCATTTCTTCTGCGACCAGAACAGGACGGCGGTCACCAGCGCCACGGCGAGCAGCAGCATCCAGGCCATCGCGGAGGCGAAGCCCATCTGGGCGTTCCTGAAGCCCTGCTGGTACAGGTAGCAGGTGTAGACGAGCGTGGCGTCGGCCGGGCCGCAGTACGTGTTGGAGACGACGTAGGCCGAGCCGAAGATCTGGAACGAGTGAATGGTCTCCAGCAGGACGTTGAAGAACAGCACCGGTGAGATCATCGGCAGCGTGATGTTCCAGAAGCGGCGCAGCGGACCGGCGCCGTCCATGGCGGCGGCCTCGTACAACTCCTTCGGCACCTGCTTGAGACCGGCGAGGAAGATGACCATGGGCGCACCGAACTGCCAGACGGTGAGCGCGACCAGGCAGTAGAGGATCCAGTCGGGGTTGCCGACCCAGCCGCCGACATGGAAGCCGAGGACCGACATCGTACGGTCGACGACGGCGTTGTCGGAGAACAGCGACCGCCAGACGAAGGCGACGGAGACACTCGCGCCGATGAGCGAGGGGGCGTAGAACGCGGCCCGGTAGAAGGCCTGTCCGCGCCGGCTCTGAGCGAGCAGGAGGGCGACCCCGAGGGCGAGCAGCAGCTTCAGGGGCGTGCCGATGATGACGTACTTCGCCGTCACCTCGACCGACTTCTGCCACCGTGGATCGTCGAACATCTTGGTGAAGTTGTCGAAGCCGATCCACTTGGGGCTGTTGAAGAGGTTGTAGTCCGTGAACGCGAAATAGAGCGAGGCGACCATCGGGCCCGCGGTCAGGAGCACGAAGCCCGCGATCCACGGGGACATGAAGAGATAGCCGGCGAGGTTCTCCCGGCGCCCCCGCCGTCTGACGGCGGCGGGTGCGGCGGGACGGGCCTTCCGGGTGGCGGGCGGTGAGTCCTTGACGAGCGTCACGGTGCTTCCCCATCGGTTCCGGTCGGTCAGGTCCACTCAGGCCTGGAAGGCGGCCTGCGACTCGTCGAAGAACTGCTTCACCGCGGCCGAGGTCCTGACCTTGCCCAGGCCGAGGTCTCCGCCGATGCGCAGGAAAGCGGCCTCGATGGTGTCGGCGCCGGAGGGGTGCGGGGTGATCGTGCCGAGGACGCCGGCCTTGGCGGTGTCCGCCTCGTACTGGGCGATCTCCTTGTTGACCGCGTCGGCCGGCTTGAAGGCGTCGTACTGCTCGGTGGCGGCGAGGATGCCCCGGTCGTAGCCCATGATCTTGCCGACCTCGGGGTCGTGGACCATGAAGTTGATGAACTGGGCGACTTCCTTGGGGTGCGAGGTCCGCGCGGAGGCACTCAGCATCAGGGACGCGAGGTACTGCCCGGTGTCCTTGCCGTTCATGGTGGGGATGGGCGCGAGGCCGTAGTCGCTGTCGCCCTCGGCCGTGTAGCGGACGGTGAAGTTGTCCCAGGTGAATTCCGAGGCTCCGTGCCCGGCGGAGAGCGAGGACTTGGGGCGGTCCTGCGCGACGGTCTTCGGGCTGGTGATGATGCCGGCCTTCGTCCGGTTGTAGCCGTCCTGCCACCACTCCGTCAGATCGGCCCGGTCGAAGCCGAGTCCGTCCTTGGTGTAGAACGCCTTTCCGTTCTGCCGCAGGTACAGGTCGTACAGGTACATGATGCTGAAGTAGCCGGTGTCGCCGGGCACCTTGGTCCTGTCATGGATGGTCTTGAGGGCCTTGAAGTAGTCGTCCCAGGTCCAGCCCGTCTCCGGCTCGACGCCCGCTTTACGGAAGACCTTCTTGTCGATGACCAGTGCCATGGTGTTGGAGCCGACGGGGACGCCGAGCTGCTTGCCGTCGACCTCGCCGACCTTGGTGACGCCCGCACGGAAGTTGTCCAGGCTCAGGTTCCCCGCGTCGATCTGGGACCTGAGGTCGAGCAGGACGCTTCTCTTGTCGTACTTCCGAAGGAATGTGACGGCGTTTTGGAAAACGTCCGGGGGATTTCCACCGGCCGCCTGCGTCTGGAACTTCTCCCAGAAAGAGACGTAGTCCTGGAAGTCCGTCTTCACCTTGATCTTCGGATACTTCTTCTCGAAGAGCCTGATGGTCTGGTTGATCTTCTTGGCCCGCTCGTCGGCCCCCCACCACGAGTAACGGATCGTCACCGTCCCATCGGCGGAGGTGCCGCTGTCGCCGCCGCAGCCCGTCGTCGCGGCCAGCCCCAGCGTGGCCGCCGATGCCCCGGCCGCCTTCAGAACCGTACGCCTCTCAACATTCCTGCTGGTTCCCACAGTCGGGCCCTCCCCGGCGTCGTTGGTGCCTGCATGAATCGTTTCAAGTAAGCGCTTGCTGGCACAAGCTACGGAGGGCCTCGGGGTGCGTCAATGATTCGGACAGGAATTTATCGCGGGCCGGCCTGGCGAGCTGACGGCAACTCAGGGACAGAGCTCGCCGCAGGAGGGGCATCGCCGCAGGTGAGGCGTGCGCGATCGACAGGCCGAACATCAACTGGCCCTGCGCACGCGGACGTTGCCGGCCGGGACCAACCGGAGCGCGGTGGCTCACCAGGAGGGGGTTCACACGACTGCGACAGGCCTGTTTCACACGGCGACGGCCCGCCTGTTCACACGGCCACAGCGCGCCTGTTCACACGGCGACAGCGCGCCTGCTCATACGACGACAGCGCGCCTGCTCATACGACGACGGCCCGCCTGCTCTCGCAGACGGGCCGTCGATCCGGGTGGGCGATACTGGGTTCGAACCAGTGACCTCTTCGGTGTGAACGAAGCGCTCTCCCACTGAGCTAATCGCCCGGACGCAGGGAGAACATTACCCCATGTCAGGGGGTGCCTGTGACAGCGCGAACCCTCGCCGGCGGGCCCTCGCGCCGCTCCCGCGAATCACTGGTCCTTGATCTTCCAGGGCATCACGAGGCCGAACTTCCAGAGGTAGACGCCGGCCAAGGCGGCCACGATCACGAGGCCGATCGCCGTCAGCGTGATGTTGCGGCGCCGAACCTCCGGATCGAGGGCTCGCTGGGCTGCCTCGGTGACCTTTCGTTTCGTCCAGCGGAGGACCAGCTGGGCCCAGACGAACTCGGTCGCCCAGATGGCCATGCCACCGAAGATCACGACCCAGCCGGGACCGGGCAGCGGCAGCATGACGATGCCGGCGGCCACGACCGCGAGTCCGATGACGAAGACGCCGACCTGCCAGCTCAGATGCAGCGCGCGACGCCTCTTGACGAATGCCGGCGCCTTGGAACCGAGCCCCTGCTCGTCCCTCGCTCCGTCCGGCTGCGCCTCGTCCGATGCCACGGCGACCTCGCCCGGCTGGTCACTCCCCGTATCCATACAGCCAAACTTTACCTTGGTTTACGGAGCGGAAACCAGTCACCGGAATGGCCGAACCTCGCGAACGGGCTCTCGGCCGGAAGAGTTACGTAAAGGCACGCAAAACACTCAGAGGGGTTTACAACGGCACCGTAGGTGGCATGTCGATTTCGCCGACGTGCGAATCCCCGAGCGCACACTGAGCGAAAGGCCCTGGCGCTTATGAACACCACGGTCAGCTGCGAGCTGCACCTGCGCCTCGTTGTGTCGAGCGAGTCCTCCCTGCCTGTCCCCGCAGGCCTGCGGTACGACACGGCCGACCCCTACGCCGTGCACGCCACCTTCCACACCGGAGCCGAGGAGACCGTCGAGTGGGTGTTCGCACGCGACCTCCTCGCGGAAGGCCTCCACCGGCCCACCGGCACCGGCGACGTCCGCGTCTGGCCGTCGCGCAGCCACGGTCAGGGCGTCGTGTGCATCGCCCTGAGCTCTCCGGAGGGCGAGGCATTGCTGGAAGCCCCGGCGCGGGCTCTGGAGTCCTTCCTGAAGCGAACCGACGCCGCCGTGCCTCCCGGCACGGAGCACCGGCATTTCGATCTCGATCAGGAGCTCTCGCACATCCTGGCGGAAAGCTAGGGCGAGGCACCACGAAGCCGCCCGGCGCCGTCGACTCGGGGAGACGGCTCGGGCCAGGACAACTGCATACGGTAGCCACCAGCGCCGTCACCACGATCTCCGTCGTGGGGCGGCGCCGGTGTCCGTACCGGGGACCGTGGGAGCCGTACCGGCGGCACAGCCGCCCGCAGCCGGGCGCAAGCCACTACCATCGGCCAGCATGGGACGGGCGTCCGCCCGACCTCCAGGGCCAGGGAGCGAAACGTGCTGATCACCCACGACACCCGGTGCGCGCTCGACACCGTGGTGGATCTGGTGAACACCGCACCGGAGGACGGCGCGACGCCGGACGGGCTGCCCGGCCTCGCGGCTCTCGAGGAGTTCGTGCAAAACCACGAAATCAGCGATGTCGGGGCGCTCTCGGAGTTCGACCTGTCCGCCGTGCGGAAGATCCGCGGGCGGTTCGCCTCGGTCTTCGCGGCGCCGGACGCCCGGACCGCCGCCGTGGTGATCAACGAGCTGGTCGCCGCCGCGGGCACCACTCCCCGCCTCACGGATCACGACGGCTACGACTGGCATGTGCACTACTTCGCGCCCGGCGCCTCCGTCGCCGACCACCTGGCGGCCGACTGCGGGATGGCACTGGCGTTCTTCGTCGTGGCGGGCGAGCAGGAGCGGTTGCGCCGCTGTGAGGCCCCCGACTGCCGGCGCGCGTTCGTCGACCTCTCCCGCAACCGCTCGCGGCGGTACTGCGACAGCCGGACCTGTGGGAACCGTCTGCATGTGGCGGCGTACCGGGCACGGCGCAAGGAGGCGGCGGGCTGACGCCCGGACCGGAGAGTGGTGTCGACGTGGTCCCCGGCGGGTGACGCCGGGGACCACGGGTACGGCTCACAGCATCAGCAGGTCGTGCAACGAGGCCATGAGCAGCAGACACCCGATCACCGCAAGGAAGATCATCAGCGGTGGCTGGGAAAGGGCGAAGAGGCATCCGCGCGCCTCGTCCTTCGGCGGCGCGGTATCGCCGTGTTTCGTGTCCAGCATCTCGCGGCGATGATGACGCAGACAGCACGTCCGGCGCGATCAACACGCCCGGATTGAGCGCCTGTTCGCCGAATTACGTGAAGTCCGCTTCCGGTCGTGATCGCTTCGCGGCACAGCCTTGATCCACTGTGTCGTTTCAGTCGTCACGCCAGCCGTCATGCCGGTGGTCATGCGCAGGTCATATGCCGTGCTTCTTCAGGATGGCCTCGATGTCGCTGAAGTCGTCCGCGGCCCCGGTGCGCGGCGTGGTCGCGGGCCGGGACGCCGCACGGGCCCCCGGGCCGATGGAGGGCGCCGAAGCCGTCGGGGCGACCGCCTCGCTCCGCTCCGCCGTCCGGGCCTCCCTGCGCTGTTTGCGGGTGCCACCACGGCGGCGCTCCACCGCGCGGGTGGTGGAGAACAGCAGCCAGGCGGCGCCGAGCACGCCGAACCCCGCCCAGGCCGTCGGGCTGAAGGCGGTGTCCGCCAGCCACTGCACGGTGCCCGTCATCACCAGACCGATGGGCACGAGCGAGTAGGCGGCGATACGCGCGGCCGAGAGGAAACGCTTGCGGTACGCGGTGACCGCCGCGATGCCCAGGCCGGCCGCGGACAGGGCGGAACAGACTGTCTCGGCAATCATCCGGTCCTCCAGGCAGGGCTCAGTCGGTCACGGGACACTTCGTCCCTTCCATCGTGCACCGCCCGGCCCCCGCGCGGCCATGGTCCGGGCGGACATCAGGGACATCTCCGGGTCGGATCCTCCGCAGGTGCCGGTCCCGGACACTCCCCCGGGTGTGGATCAGGAGCGTGGATCAGGGGAAGACCAGTGGCGGATCGGCATCGTGGGTGAAGCGGATCGCCACATTGGTGAAGCGGATCGAGGTCGCGGGTGAAGGTGGGCGTGGCCGGGCGTGGCCGGGCGGCCAGGGGGCGGGTGGATGAGGCGGCCCGGCCTGGATCGGGCGGCCGGGCCCGCATGAGCCGGCCCGGCCCGGATGAGGCAGCCGGGAGCGGTTCGGGCGGCCTGGCCTGGATTGGGACGACCGTGACCGAGCTGGGAGACTGGCGTCATGAGCGACTCCTCCCCCGTGCCTCCCGCCGCGCCCGTCCTCGACGTGTGGTGCGAACTCCAGTGCTCCGACTGCCGTAGCGCCCTCGACGACCTGCGCGCCCTGCGCGCCCGCTACGGCGACCGGCTGGAGCTGCGGCTGCGGCACTTCCCGCTGGAGAAGCACCGGCACGCGTTCGCCGGCGCGCAGGCCGCCGAGGAGGCCGTCGAACAGGGGAAGGGCTGGGACTACGTCGAAGCCGTGCTGGGGCGGGTCGAGGAGCTGGACCGTGACGGGGAACCCTTCCTGGTCAAAGTGGCCGGTGAACTCGGCCTGGACGCCGAGGAGTTCGACACCGCTCTGATCGACGGCCGGCACATCCTGATCGTCGACGCCGACCAGGCCGAGGGCAAGGCGATCGGCGTGACCGGGACACCGACGTATGTCATCGGCGGTGAGCGTCTGGACGGCGGCAAGAGCCAGGAGGGGCTGCGGGAGCGGATCGAGGAGATCGCAGACCGGCTGCTGGCCGAGCAGGGAGCCTGACGGCCCGGTTCCTGTCCAGTGCCCCGACAGGCAGCATCCGCCCCGCCGCGACGCCCGGCGCACTCCCCCGCTGCCTCAAGGGCGCGGGAGGTGCTCCCACTCGCCGCACCGGGCACAGGCCCAACTACGTCCAGTACGGGAGCCCACACCCGGCACTCCCCCAGCCTCCGGCCGCAGAACGACCCCCGAGCACGCACCGGACGCCGCTGCTTTTCGGGCCAACCTTGCCTGCCGGGGCACTAGAGCAGCGACTTGTACAGGGAGTACTGCGTCGTCTCGTAACCGAGTGACTCGTAGAGCCGCTCGGCCGGGGTGTTGCCGGCGAACACGTTGAGACCGAGCACGCGTCGGCCGGCGGCGATCGCCCGGCCCTCCGCCAGGAGCATCAGCGTACGGCCGTGCCCGCGGCCGCGGTGGGCGGCGTCGGCCGCGACGTCGTAGACGTAGGCCTTGTCCTCCAGCAGGGCCACCCAGAGGGTGCCGACGGGCGTCCCCTCGTGTTCGAGGAGGCTGAAGTGCATGTCCCGCGTGGCGCGCCCCTGCGGCAGGAGCCGCTCGTGGTCGCGCCGCGACCTCTCGTACGCCTCCGCCTCGGGTACGCCCCGTTCCATCCACACGCGCGCGTAGTGCTCGGACTCGTGGGCGAACCACGCCTCGTACTCGGCCTCGGTCATGGACCGGCCCCGGCTGCCTTCGGGCAGGGCGGGCGGGGTGTCGCCGAGCAGTTTCTCCATGCCGCGGTTGCGCAGGACGTAGCCGAGTGCCTCGACGAGCCGCAGGGCGGCCTCGGCGCCGGCCGGCACGCCCACCTCGATCTCCCGGCATCCCCAGCCGCGCGCCACCTCCTCCGCGGCCAGCGCGGCCACCGTGCCCCGGCCCCGGCGACGGTCCGGTTCCTCGATCCGCAGACCGACGATGCGGGCCACCCTGTCGCCGAAGCCCGGTGAGGTGCCGAGATGGAGGGTGCCGACGGGTCGGCTGTTCACGCACACCTGGAAGCGGCGTGAACGCGTGCCATCGTCGTTGCGCTGAAGCGGCTCGGTCGGCCGCAGAGTTGTGGTCATCAGGGGTGTTGTACCCGCCGACGACGTCCAAGTCTGCTCATTTTTTTCGGGCCTTCATGTTCTTGCGGGCTCTTACGGATCTTGGTCGTGGCCCGACCGCTCGTCGAAGACCCGCATGGCCTTGGCGGTCACCGGGCCCGCCGCGCCCGGCAGTTCGCGGTCGTCGACGCGGTGCACGGCCTGGATGTCCCGCAGCGAGGAGGTGAGGAAGACCTCGTCCGCGCGCTGCAGGACGTCGAGCGGCAGGTCGGTCTCCCTGGCGCCGGTCCACTCGACCGCCAATGCGCGCGTGATGCCCGCGAGGCAGCCGGAGGTGACCGGCGGGGTGTGGAGCTCGCCGTCGAGGACGACGAAGACGTTCGAGCCGGTGCCCTCGCAGAGTTGCCCGACGGTGTTCGCGAACAGGGCTTCCGACGCGCCTTGTTCGTGGGCGCGGGCGAGGGCGACGACGTTCTCGGCGTACGAGGTCGTCTTCAGGCCGGTGAGCGCGCCGCGTTCGTTGCGGGTCCACGGGACCGTGATCACAGCCGTGGAGAAGGGGCGGCGGGTGGTCTCGCCGAGGGCGACGACGAGGGTGGGGCCGTGCTCGCCGCGGTCGGAACCGAGGGGGCCGTGGCCGCCTGTGTAGGTGATGCGCAGCCGGCCGAGGGGCATCGGGTTGGCTTCGAGGACGGCGGCGCAGGCGCGGCGGACCTCGTCGTGGTCGGGATCGGGCAGGCCGAGGCCGCGCGCGGAGCGGGTCAGCCGGTCGAGGTGCCGGGTGAGCGCGAACGGCCTTCCGTCCACCGCCTTCACCGTCTCGAAGATGCCGTCGCCCACGGTCAGTCCGTGGTCGAAGACGGAGACGCGGGCGGACTCGATGTCCTGCAGCCCGCCGTCGAGCCAAAGCTTCACTGGTCGCTACCTCGCAAGTCCGTACCGGGTGCCTCGCACCGGCCTGGGGTCCGGGGGCTGTGGTCCTCCGGGCCGTCACAGCGCGTCTGCTGTCCCTCTCCACTCGTCTCGTACGTCCCCGACGCTACCGCGAGGAGCCGGGCCGCCTTCAGCTCGGTCTCCCGCCACTCCGCCTCGGGATCGGAGCCCCAGGTGATGCCGGCACCCGTCCCGAAGCGCAGGACACCTTCCGCGCGGTCGATCCAGAAGGTGCGGATGCCGACGGCCAGCTCGCCGGTTCCGCGGTCCGCGTCGACCCAGCCGATGCCGCCGCAGTACGGGCCGCGGGGCACCGTCTCGAGGTGGTCGATGATCCGCAGGGCGCTGGACTTGGGAGCACCCGTGACCGAACCGGGCGGAAAGGCCGCGTCGAGCAGCTCGGGCCAGCCGACGTCCGCGCGCAGCTCGCCGCGGACCGTCGACACGAGGTGGACGAGCCCCGGATGCTTCTCGACCGCGCACAGGTCGGGGACGCTCACGCTGCCGGTGGCGCAGACCCGTCCGATGTCGTTGCGGACCAGGTCCACGATCATCACGTTCTCGGCGTAGTCCTTCTCCAGGAGGTCCGCCTCGGTGCGCCCGGTGCCCTTGATCGGCCCGGACTCGATGACGCGGCCGTCGCGCCGGAGGAAGAGCTCGGGCGAGGCCGTCGCCGTCTCGACCCCGTGCTCCGGCAGCCGGATCGTTCCTGCATACGGTGCCGGGTTGCCGCGGGCCAGCAGGGCGGTCAGGGCGTCCACGTCGGCGTCGGGCGCGACGGGCGCGGCCAGCACCCGGCAGAGGTTCGCCTGGTAGACCTCGCCGGCCGCGATGTGCTCGCGGATCTTGAGCACACCGGCCGTGTACGCGGCGTGGTCGAGTGAGGACGTCCAGTCACCGACCACGGGCCCCCGCCATCGTCCCGGTACCGGCGCGGGCACGGGCTCCTCACGTACGTCCCTGAAGCGGGCGCAGGTCAGCCGGCCCTCGAAGTCCGCCACGACGGCCCAGAAGCCGGTGGATTCGAGGGCCGCGGGATCGCCTGTGACATCCATGAGTCCGGTGGCGACGCGATCACCGAAGCGGGCGAGAGGAGGCAGGTGGAGCACACAGTCGAGTCTAGGGCGGGTGTCGTGAAGGTGGCCCGGCCATGCCACTCCGGGGACCCCGGCCACGTCCGTGAGCAGGTGCAGCGCAGCACGCTGCGCAAACGCGTTTTTGTGCTGGCCCCGGAATCCGCTAGAGTTCAACTCGTCGCCGGGACGCGAGAGCGGTCCGAAACGACAAGCGGACGTAGCTCAGTTGGTAGAGCGCAACCTTGCCAAGGTTGAGGTCGCGAGTTCGAACCTCGTCGTCCGCTCGCAGGAAAAAGGGGATCTTCCCGACCCCTAGCACTCCTGGTGGAGTGGCCGAGAGGCGAGGCAACGGCCTGCAAAGCCGTCTACACGGGTTCAAATCCCGTCTCCACCTCCAAGGACGATTAGCTCAGCGGGAGAGCGCTTCCCTGACACGGAAGAGGTCACTGGTTCAATCCCAGTATCGTCCACTGGAGCCGCAAGGCTTCGACCCGCGCGATTAGCTCAGCGGGAGAGCGCTTCCCTGACACGGAAGAGGTCACTGGTTCAATCCCAGTATCGCGCACGCTGTAGATCATGTGGATCACGCAGTACATGCAGTCCCGAGGACGATTAGCTCAGCGGGAGAGCGCTTCCCTGACACGGAAGAGGTCACTGGTTCAATCCCAGTATCGTCCACACACCCAAAGCCCCCGGCCCTGCTGCCGGGGGCTTCTGCGTGGCTCGGACCGGTGGTTGCGGTCAGCTGGAGAACAGCATGTGGCCGAAGCTCTTGTGGCGGTGGTGACCGCCGTGGTGTCCGCCGTAGTGGCCGCCGTGACCGCCGTGCTGGGCGCCCCAGGCGGGCGCGGGCGGGGCCGGGTACGCCTGTGGGGCGCCCGGCGGCGGTGCCGGCTGGGACCACTGCGACTCCACGCGGGTCAGCGCCTCCAGCTCGCCGTAGTCGAGAAAGATCCCGCGGCAGCCGCTGCACTGCTCGATCTGGATACCGTTGCGGTTGTACGTGTGCATCGGCGCATGGCACTTCGGACACTGCATGGTCGGCTCAACTCCTCGCCGGTCGGACCTGCTTCGCGTTACGCCAGGACAGACACTGTCCGGCTGCGGTCGGTTGCACCTTACTTCGCGAATCCCGGGGTCAACTCCGGCGGGAGAGAAGTCATTCGGGCACATGCGTCGATCACGGACACTTCGACCTCGTCCAGTGAGCGGTCCTCCACGACCGTTTTCGCGATCGCTCGGGCTGCCGTCTGCACCGTGAGGGCGCGGGCCGGGACGTCCAGGGCGAGCCAGGGGTCGCCGTCGGCGGGGACGGCCGGGCCGCCGGCCGCGCGGTAGGCGGTCAGGAAGCGGGTCCACTCGTCGGGCGGGAGAAGCCCGCAGGCGTACCAGGCGGCCGGGCGGGCCAGGTCCCAGGCGGGGACGCCGGTGCCGAGGTCGTCCACGTCGATCAGCAGCCAGGGGCCGTCGGGGGTGGGGTGGCGGACGAGCTGGCCCAGGTGGAGGTCGCCGTGGCACAGCGTGGTGGTATCCGGCATGGAGGTCTCGGCCCTGGCCCAGGCGGGGAGGGTGGCCCAGGCCCGCAGGACGGGTGCCGTGGCGGGGTGGATGGGGGCTGTTGTTCCGAGCCGGGCGACGGCTCGGGCGGCCTTTGCCGGGCCTCGCATGGGGGGCAGTGGGGTGGGGGGCGGAGTGCGATGGAGGCGGGCGAGGAGGGTGGCGGCGGATTCCCAGGGGGCGGCGTCGGGGGTGTCCGGGTCGACGGGGGTGCCGTAGGGCCAGAACGTGACGAGGCGGCCGTGCAGGTCGACGGGCGTCGGGGTGAGTGGGGGCAGGAGGATGCCGGGGAGGTGGGTGGCGGTGGTGAGGCGGGGGGTGAGGTCGCTGAGGGCGGTGTCCGGGGCGTGGGCCTTGGCGACGGTGTCGGCATGGCGGACGACGGTGGCGTCGGGGCGGTCGGCGAGTGTGGTCGCGCCGCAGGGGCAGGGGGCGGTGCGTGTGTGGGCCTTGGCCTTGGCTCGGGCGGTGAGGGCGGCGAGCAAGGGGGTGGCGGTCACGGGGCTCCCTGGGGCGGTGCGGGTCTGTCGTGAGGGTACGGGGGGGGAGGGCGGCGGGGTCTTGGGCGCCCGGCGCTGCAGCGGGACAGGGCGGGTTTCGCCCCTGCCGGCCCCAACCGTCCCATCGCCAGGGGTGCTGCCCCTTCGACCCGGCGGAGACCGATTCTCCTGCACCCCTCCCGGGGCTCCGCCCCGGACCCCGATCGGCCTGAACGGCCTCGTCCTCAAACGCCGGACGGGCTGAAAGACACCGGCCCACGCCCAGAAAGTGGGAACTCGGGACGGAACATCCTCGCCCGCAAACGCCGGACAGACTGAAAGACACCGACCCACACCCAGAAGCGCCCGCCCCCGCAGGCAAGTGGGAACTCGGGATGAAGCGTCCTCGTCGGTTGGAATGTTCTGGTCCACAGACGCCGGACCGGCCGGCGTGTGCGGACAGGGTTCGGGAAGGTGATCGCGTTTTCGACTGTGTGCGGGCAAAGCAATGCCGGCGCAGCTCCCCAGCTGCGCCGGCATTTTTGCCGTCCGCCGCACCCCCGTCCCCACGGGGTTTCATGGGTGGATGTCCCCGCCCGGACCGCTCTTCCGGGCCTGGGGTCGCCGCTCAGCGCCCCAGCATCACACCCACGGACGACGCCTGTGTAGCCACTGTCTCCCAGCCGTCGAAGACGAAGAAGAGCAGGGCCGCCAGGGGAAGGGCCATGAGTGTCGCCACCAGCGGGTGGCGACGGCCTGTTCGGCGGCGGAGTGTGTTTCTCTCCTGGGTGCGGATCAGTGTCCGCGGTGCCGTTAGGGCCATGGTCCCTCTCCTGACCGTTCTCAGTTGTCCTTGGCAGCGGCGGGTGTCTGACCTCGGGGGACGAGTGCTGCACCCGCCGCTTGACCTCAAATCTAGGCGTCCGGCGCTTGTCGCACGTCATGCCCTCGTACCGATTGCCGGGCCTCCCGGAGGATGAGCCATGACCAGGGGAGTACTCCCCTGGGTGGAGACGTGGACCTAGGTCTCAGGGTCTTCCCGGAGGGGACGCGCGGAGTGTCCGGGCCTTTCTGAGCTGTCCTCCCGGGGTATCGGCTGCTCGACCAGGGCCAGCACTCGGTTCGCCATGAAGCGGGCCGTGCGGACCACGGAGCCATTGCGGGTGACTTCGCTCACTTCCACGACACCTCGGCGTACCGCTGTCTCCACCCGGCGGCCCGCTCTGCTCGCCACCACCTCGTATGTGCGGGTCGTGTCCCCCGCATCCACGACTATTTCCACGCGATCACCCTTCACGTGTTCAATCCCCCTTCTGCGATGGGTGGTTGGGGTCATGGACCGACCGAAATCCGCCTGCTCACCGGCTCCCTGACCACTCTTCAAGTCTCCCACCCGGCACTGACAATCCATCGGGCCGAGAGGGCGCGGCCTCTGCGCGTGGGCGGCCGTGGAAACGTAAGCTGTGCCACGTCACACGGACCGGGCAGCGGGGATGAACATGGCGATGATGCGCCTGAGGCGCGAGGACCCGCGCGTCGTCGGCTCGTTCAGGCTTCACCGACGGCTCGGCGCGGGCGGGATGGGCGTCGTGTACCTGGGCTCCGACAAGAAGGGGCAGCGGGTCGCGCTGAAGGTCATCCGGCCGGATCTGGCGGAGGACCAGGAGTTCCGGTCTCGGTTCGCGCGCGAGGTCTCGGCTGCGCGACGGATCAGGGGCGGCTGTACGGCCCGGCTGGTCGCGGCCGATCTCGATGCGGACCGGCCCTGGTTCGCCACCCAGTACGTGCCCGGGCCCTCGCTGCACGACAAGGTGGCCGACGGGGGAGCCCTGAGCGCGGCCGACGTCGCGGCCGTCGGTGCCGCCCTGTCGGAGGGGCTCGTCGCCGTGCACGAGGCGGGCGTCGTGCACCGGGATCTCAAACCGTCCAACATCCTGCTGTCCCCGAAGGGGCCGCGGATCATCGACTTCGGTATCGCCTGGGCCACCGGGGCGTCCACGCTGACACACGTCGGTACGGCCGTCGGCTCCCCCGGCTTCCTCGCACCGGAGCAGGTGCGCGGTGCCGCCGTCACCCCGGCCACGGATGTGTTCTCGCTGGGGGCGACCCTGGCGTACGCGGCGATGGCCGATTCACCCTTCGGACATGGCAGTTCCGAGGTGATGCTCTACCGCGTCGTCCACGAAGAGGCGCAGCTGCACGGTGTGCCGGACGCGCTGGCCCCGCTCGTGCGGGCGTGTCTGGCGAAGGATCCCGAGGAGCGGCCCAGCACGCTGCAACTGTCACTGCGGCTCAAGGAGATCGCCGCCCGGGAGACACAGGGACTCCCCGACCCGCGTCCGCCCGCGCCCCGCTCGGCTGAGGCCGACCGGCCCACGGGGCGGCTCGCCGACACCTACCCGGAGCAGCAGCGCGAACAGCGCCGGCCCCCGGGCCCGCACGGGACTCCGCCGCCGCGGGGTGCCTCCGCCGGGCCACGCGGGTCCTCGCCGGTCCGGGGCGGGGCTGCTCCCTCGCGGGGCGGAAGCGCCTCCCGCAGTGGTCCGGCAGCGTCCCAGCGCTCTGGGTCACGGCCGACGCCTGCCTCGCGGCACACGACACGCTCGGGCAGCGGGAGCCGGCCCGCGCCGCGCAGCGGTACCGGTCGTCCGGGGCCCAGGACCACGGGGACGGGGCGCAGGCCGGCCAATCCTCGGCTGCTGCGGCAACGGCTGTTCGTCTTCGTCGTCGTCACACTGCTCGTGGCTCTCGGCATCGCCGCCGCCCAGGGCTGTCAGGGGCCGGCGCGGGGGCTGGGCGGTGACGCCGATGTCGTACGGCAGCAGCACCATGAGCAGCTCGGGGAGCCGGGCCGCGTCACGGGCTGACGGTGGGGTGGGGCGTCACAGGTCCGGCAGGATTCGTACGAAGAACTCCCGGTCGCCGTCGAAGACCGGGGTGAGGGCCAGAAACTCCTCCGGGGTGACCCAGCGAGCCTCGGCGACCTCCACGCGGTCGGGGACGATCTCTCCGCTGTCCGCGTCCGCCGTCCACCAGTGGAGGCGGAAGTGACCGTCGTCGGTCTCCGACTCCCAGACCTTCGCGCCCGGGGAGACGGTGAGGCCCACCTCCTCCATGACCTCGCGGACCAGGGCCTGTTCCTGGGTCTCCCCCGGTTCGACCTTGCCGCTGAGAGGCTGCCAGTACCCGGGACGGGAGACGGTGGGGCCGCGTCGGACGGCGAGCACCCGGCCGGCCCGGCGCAGCACGGCGACGATCGCCTCCCGCTGAGCCATGGTCATCCCTGCGGGCGGCCGGTGGCCACCGCGTAGAAGGCGACCGCGGCTGCCGCGCCCACGTTGAGGGAGTCGACGCCGTGGGACATCGGGATGCGGACCCATTCGTCGGCGGCGACCAGGGCCTGGGTGGACAGGCCGTCGCCCTCGGCGCCGAGCATCAGGGCGACGCGGTCCATCCTGTGCGGCGCGGCCTCGTCGAGGGACCTGGCCTTCTCGTCGGGGGTGAGGGCGAGGAGCGTGAAACCTGCCTCGCGGACCGAGTCCAGGCCCTTGGGCCAGGTGTCGAGTCGGGCGTAGGGGACGGAGAAGACCGCGCCCATGGAGACCTTGACGCTGCGGCGGTAGAGGGGGTCCGCGCAGTCCGGGGAGAGGAGCACCGCGTCCATGCCGAGGGCCGCGGCGGAGCGGAAGATGGCGCCGATGTTGGTGTGGTCGTTGACCGACTCCATGACCACCACCCGGTGGGTCGTCTGGAGGAGGTCGGCGGCCGTCGGCAGGGGTTTGCGCTGCATGGAGGCGAGCGCGCCGCGGTGCACGTGGTAGCCGGTGACCTGCTCCGCCAGGTCGGGGCTGACCGCGTACACGGGGGCCGGGAGTTCGTCGATGACGTCGCGCATGACGTCCACCCACTTCGCGGACAGCAGCATCGAGCGCATCTCGTACCCGGCGTCCTTCGCCCGGCGGATGACCTTCTCGCCCTCGGCGATGAACAGGCCCTCCGCCGGTTCGCGCTTGCGGCGCAACTCGACGTCGGTCAGGCCCGTGTAGTCGCGCAGGCGGGGGTCGTCGGGATCCTCAACGGTGATGAGATCGGCCACAGGGGTGATACTGCCTTGTCCTGGGTGCGGTGCCAACGGCTGGGAACGGGTTGTGTTACCCGGGGTTACGCGGATGCCCGCGGGCCTACGGTGACGACCTCGCCGATGACGATGACCGACGGGGCCTTCACCTCGTGCGTACGGACCGCCTCGGCGACGGTGGCGAGGGTGGCGTCGACGCGGCGCTGGGCTGCCGTGGTGCCCTCCTGGATCACGGCGACCGGGGTGTCGGCGGACTTGCCGTGGGCGACGAGGGTCTCGGCGACCTTCCCGATCGTGCCGACGCCCATGAGGATCACGAGCGTGCCGGTCAGCCGGGCGAGGGCGGGCCAGTCGACCAGGGAGCGCTCGTCGTCGGGGGCGATGTGCCCGCTGACCACCGTGAACTCGTGGGCGACTCCCCGGTGGGTGACCGGGATGCCGGCGGCGCCCGGCACCGAGATCGAGCTGGAGATGCCGGGAACGACGGTGCACGGGACACCGGCCTCGGCGAGCGCCTGGACCTCTTCCATACCGCGGCCGTAGACGAACGGGTCGCCGCCCTTCAGCCGTACGACCGACTTGCCCTGCTTGGCGTGTTCGATCAGCGCGTTGTTGATGGCCTCCTGGGCCATGAAGCGGCCGTACGGCAGCTTCGCCGCGTCGATCACCTCGACGCTCGCGGGCAGTTCTGCCAGCAGGTCGCGGGGGCCCAGGTGGTCGGTGATGACCACATCGGCCTCGGCGAGGAGACGGCGGCCGCGGACCGTGATCAGGTCCGGGTCGCCGGGGCCGCCGCCGACGAGGGCGACGCCGGGGGTGCGGGTGCGGTGGTGGGGGGCGACGAGGGTGCCGTCACGCAGGCCCTCGACGACCGCGTCGCGGATGGCGGCGGTGTGGCGGGGGTCGCGGCCGCCGGCCCGGCTGGTGAGGACGGCGACCGTGACACCTTCGCTGGTGCCCGTGGCCGGGGTCCAGGCGGTGGCGGCGTCGGCGTCGTCGGACCGGACGCACCAGACCCGGTGCCGCTCGGCCTCTGCGGAGGCCGCGGCGTTGGCCTCCGCGTCGCTGGTGGCGATCAGGGCGTACCAGGCGGCCGACAGGTCGCCGTCGGCGTACGCCCGCCGCTGCCAGGTGATCTCGCCCGCGTCCGCCATGGCCTCGACGGAGGGTGTCACCTCCGGGGAGACGAGGAGGACGTCCGCGCCCGCTGCGATCAGTGCCGGGAGGCGGCGCTGGGCGACCTGGCCGCCGCCGAGCACGACCACGGTGCGGCCGGTGAGGCGGAGGCCTACGGGGTAGGCGGGGTTTTCGGCCATGAGGTGCGGCTCCTCGTGCTGGCAATGCGATGGGCGCTACGGCTCTGGAGCAGCCCTGACGTGCGGGATTCTAGAGGCGGGTTCAGATTACGGGCCGGGGTGGGGTGCACTCGGGAGCGCGTGCACCCACCCCGGTTCGGGGTCACTTCTCGGTGACGCCCGCCGAGTCGAACGTCGCGACCTCGTGCATGGCCCTGGCCGTACTCTGCACGAGCGGGAGGGCCAGGAGGGCGCCGGTGCCCTCGCCGAGACGGAGGTCGAGGTCGACCAGGGGGCGCAGGCCGAGCTTGTTCAGCGCCGCCACATGGCCCGGTTCGGCGCTGCGGTGGCCCGCGATGCAGGCCGCGAGGACCTCGGGGGCGATCGCGCGGGCCACCAGGGCGGCGGCGCCGGCGCTGACGCCGTCCAGGATCACCGGCGTACGCAGGGAGGCGCCGCCGAGGAGCAGGCCGACCAACGCGGCGTGTTCGAAGCCGCCGATCGCGGCGAGCACGCCGATCGGGTCGGCCGGGTCGGGCTGGTGGACCTCGATCGCGCGGCGGACGACCTCGGTCTTGCGGGCCAGGGTCTCGTCGTTGATGCCGGTGCCGCGGCCGGTCACGTCGGCCGGGTCGGTGTCCGTGAAGACCGAGATCAGGGCGGCGGACGCCGTGGTGTTCGCGATGCCCATCTCACCGGTCAGCAGCGCCTTGTTGCCGGCCGCCACCAGGTCGCGGGCGGTCTCGATGCCGACCTCGATGGCCTGCTTGGCCTCCTCACGGGTCATCGCGGGACCGGTCGTCATGTCGGAGGTGCCCGCGCGGACCTTGCGGGGCAGCAGACCGGGGGTTGCGGGGAGGTCGGCGGCCACGCCCACGTCCACGACGCAGACCTCGGCGCCCACCTGGCCCGCGAAGGCGTTGCAGACCGCTCCGCCGCCGAGGAAGTTGGCCACCATCTGGGCGGTGACCTCCTGCGGCCAGGGGGTCACGCCCTGGGCGTGCACACCGTGGTCGCCCGCGAAGATCGCGACGGCCGCGGGCTCCGGGATCGGCGGCGGGCACTGCCGGGACAGGCCGGACAGCTGGGCGGAGATGATCTCCAGCATGCCGAGCGAGCCGGGCGGCTTCGTCATCCGCTTCTGCCGCTCCCATGCCTCGCCGAGCGCCTTGGCGTCCAGCGGGCGGATCTGGGCGACGGTCTCGGCGAGCAGGTCATGCGGCTCCTCGCCGGGCAGGGCACGGCGGCCGTACGTCTCCTCGTGCACGACCCACGACAGCGGGCGGCGCTTGGACCAGCCGGCCTGCATCAGCTCGGGCTCGTCCGGGAACTCGTCGACGTACCCGACGCACAGGTAGGCGATGACCTCCAGGTGCTCGGGCAGCCCCAGCGCGCGGACCATCTCCCGCTCGTCGAAGAAGCTGACCCAGCCGACGCCGAGGCCCTCGGCGCGGGCGGCGAGCCAGAGGTTCTCGACCGCGAGCGCGGCGGAGTAGGGCGCCATCTGGGGCTGCGTGTGACGGCCCAGCGTGTGGCGCCCGCCGCGGGTCGGGTCGGCGGTGACGACGATGTTCACCGGAGTGTCGAGGATGGCCTCGATCTTCAGTTCCTTGAACTGCTTGGCCCGGCCCTTGGGGAGGGACTTGGCGTACGCGTCGCGCTGCCGCATGGCCAGTTCGTGCATGCCGCGCCGGGTGTCGGCGGAGCGGATGACGACGAAGTCCCAGGGCTGCGAGTGCCCCACGGACGGGGCGGTGTGCGCGGCCTCCAGGACACGGAGCAGCACCTCGTGCGGGATGGGGTCGCTGCGGAAGCCGTTGCGGATGTCGCGTCGTTCCCGCATGACCTTGAGGACGGCCTCGCGCTCGGCGTCGTCGTAGGCGGGCGCGGCCGGGCCGGTGGACTGTCGTACGTCTTCCACTGCGGCCCTGCTCTCCTCTTCCTGGTCGGCGGCCCTGGTGTCCAGGTCCTCCGCGTGCTGTACGAGTTCGGAGTCGCCGTCGCGCGGAGCGGGCACCGTGACGACCGGCTCCGGCGCCTGCTCGTCCGCCGCGGGGAGGACGAGGGCGTGCGGTGGGGTCGGGGCGAGGTGCGGGGTGGTCGGCACGGAGCCCTCGACGGGGACGAACTGGCCGACCTGCTCGGCGGGTTGGTGCTCCGCGGGGCCCGCGGCGGGCGGCTGGGGGTCCGCGGCGAATGGCGGCAGGGTGTCCGCGCCGGGGCCGGACCCGGCAGCCGGGTCGGCTGCCACGGCGTCGATGGGGAGCGCGGGCGAGGCCTCGGCGGAGGCCGCGGCCGTCTCGGGCACGAGCGCGTCTTCGGGGTTCGCCCGGTCCGCCGGGGATCCCGCGTCGGCCGGTTGGGCTGCGGCCGGGGCGAGGAGTGCGGGAGACGATTCGGGGGTGGCCTGGTCGGCGGCGGCCGGCTGTGCGGCGGCGTCCGTGGCGGGCAACGGTACGTCGTGCGTGGGCTGTGCCGGGTGCGGGCTCTGGTCCTGGGGCGCGGGCGCGTCCACGGGCTGGAGCGACGGCTCGGGCGCGACGGTGGCGGCGGCGGTGTCTACGGCCGGTGCCGCGGAGGCGTCCGTGGGCTGCGCGGGTACAGCCGTATCGGCCGTCTGGGCAGTCTCTACGTCGGCAGCCTGAAGGGGCTCCTCGGCTGTGCCGGCCTGGGCAGGGTCGGGGACAACGGGCTGACCTGCGTCGAGGGCGGTGGCCTCGGCAGGCTGACCGGCATCCGGCACCGGCACCGGCGCCATCGCCTGAGGGCCTTGGGGGGTCTCGGTCGCAGCGGGCTCGGGGAGCGGAGCGGCCTCAAGGAGCGGAACGGTTGTGGGGAGCTGACCGGCCTCAGGCGCGAACTCCTCGGGCGCGACCTGCTCGGGGAGCGGGCCGTTGCCGGGCGCGGTCACGTTCGGCAGCTGACCGTCCCCGGGTGCGGCCGCGTCGACGAACTGCGCGCCCTCGGGGGCTACGGTCCCGGCAACCTGTCCGTCCTCGGGCTCGGGCGCCTCGGTGACGGGCCGCACGTCCTCAGGCGCGACGGCGTCAGCGGCCGGCGCACCGTCGGAGGCGGCACTCTCCGCGAGTGGCGTGGTCTCAGCCACGGGCACCTCTTCCGCAGCGGCCGGAGCGGGCGGAGTCGCGACGGCGTGTGTCGCTTCCGGGAACTGACCGGCCTCCGGCGCAGGCACCGCTCCAGGAGCCGGCTCGGCCTCCGGCGCAGCCCCGGCTTCCGCTGCCGGCGCAGCCTCCGAACCGGGCACGGCCGCCTCGGCGTACCCGTCCTCCGCGGCGGCTCCGGCGCCGGGCGCCAGACCGGTCTCCGCGACAGCACCGACCACGTCGGCCGGACCGGGGTCCGAAACAGCCGAGGGAACAGGAGCTTGGTCCGCGTCCGAAGCGGCCGCCATCGGGGCAAGGGTTCCAACCTCCCCGCCGCCCTCGGGCAGACCGTCGGTCCCGCTCTCGGCAGCAGGCCCGGACGGAGCGCCGAACCCGCCCTCCACGACGAAACCTCCCGGAGCGACGTCAGCGGCCCCGGGGTCGGCACCGGCGAGTTCGGCGCCCTCGACGGGCGACACCCCCGCCGGAATCTGCCCGGCCTCCGGGTCGTACGTCGCGCCAAGGGCCTCCGCCGCGTACGTGGCCTCGCCGTTCTGCGCGGTCTGCGCGGCGTGAACGGGCTCGCCGTCGTGCTGCTGCGGGGCGGTGTCCATCGCGGCCGGGGCCATGACGGCGTGGGCCGCGACGACCGGTTCCGGGGTCGGCTCCGGCACGGGAACAACCGTTTCGGCAGCGGGTGCCTCGATGCCGACCGGGGTCTGCACGGCGGCCAATGCCTGGGCGCCCCACGGGACCGCGCCCTGCGGGGGCATCTCGTGGAGTTGGGGGGCGTCGAAGTACTCGGGGCCGGTGGTGGGCGGGCCCGGCTGCCGGACCGGTGCGCCCGCGGGGCCGCGGTCGGCGAGGGAGCGCACCGGGCTCGCCGAGGCGTCCGGGATGGGCGGACCGAGGTGCAGCGGACGGCGCGGCGGGACCGACGTCGGAGGCAGCGTGGGATTGGGCAGGCGGACGCCGGAGAGGTCGACCGAACCGCTGTCGCGGCCGGCTGTCTCGTGCGGGCCCGGCTCGTGGACGGTCTCGACGACCGGTTCCGGCGCGGGCGGGGCGACCTCGTTGCCCCAGGGGCTCTGGGCGCCCGGCAGGAGCAACAGGTCTTCGTCCTCGGCGGTGGTCTCGGAGAGGTAGGTGTACGCACCGTGCGCGGGGACGCCCGGCTGCTCCACCATGCCTGCGCTCTCCGGCAGTCCCTCGCCCGGGACCTGGCCGGTGTCGGTCATGCGTACCCCTCGCCCATCGGTTAGTGCTTCTACGTCCAGCTCACCGGGAACGGCGCACCGACCGCCCCCGCAGTGAAGAACGAGCGTGCATGCCCAGCGGCACGAACGACCCGCCCGTAAAAGGCGACAAAGCCATTCAGTGGCATTGTCCCGGCCGTTCCACCGTCACGACAGCTTGATCCGCGACGGCTCGCTGTGGACTGCGCCACGTTGCGCGTCCCCCGGTTCTGCCGTACCACACCCACCCCAAAAGGGGCGTGCTTTCCGGACATTGACGAACGAAGTGCCGGGCCACAGGTGCAGTGCAACGATCGGCCAGCCTACCGCGAGCGGTACGACCAGCGGATCACCGGTACGGCAGAAAACAGGATCACTGGGACGGCGTGGGGGTCACAACACGCGCTCCGGGAGCACTCCCGCCCGCCACCCGGCCGCCTGCCCTCAGCGAGGGCCTTCGCGCCGCACCAGTTCCCCTGTGAGCAGGAACACCACACTGCGCTCCGTCTCCGTCCAGGCCCTGGTGTCGAGTTCGACGGACTGGAGCAGCGCGCACTCGACCCGGTAGCCGTGCTCCGTCAGGTCCCGGCCGACGAGTTCGGCCGCGTCGCGGGTGGCGGCATGCGTGACGATGCGCTGCGGGCGGCGGTCGGCGACCGCGGAGACCACGGCCGCTCCCCCGCCGCCGACGCGTACGACGTCCGGTTCGGGGAGGTTCTCCAGTACGTGCGGGGCGAGGCCGCGGATGATCTGCAGCTGGACGCCGAACCGGCGGGCGGCGGCATCCGCGCGGGTGCAGGCCGTGAGGTCCCGGTCGACGGCGATCACGGCGGCGCCGGCCCGTGCGGCCTCGGTGGCGAAGGCGCCGCTGCCGCAGCCGATGTCCCACACGAGGTCGCCGACGCGCGGTCCGAGGCGGGCGAGTTGGGCCGCGCGGAGCAGGTCCGTCTCGCCCTCGCCGAGCGGTCCGTCGTAGGCCTGGGCGGGTTGTGTCCAGCCGCGGGGTCCGGCTCCCGGGTCCCGTCCGGCGAGCCAGCCGCCGGCCTCGCCCGAGACGTTCGGACCCGCGGGTCCGCCGATGACGATGACGACGTTCGGGTCGCGCCAGATGTGGTCGGGGGCCTTGTCGGAGGTGACGACGGTGACCTGTTCGCGTTCGGTGCCGAGCTCCTCGCAGATGACGAAGGTGCGGTGGACGCCCTCCAGGAGCAGGCCGAGTTCGGCGGGCCCGGCGCCCGGGGAGGTGAGAACGGCGACTTTGGTGTGGGCGCGGCACACGTTCACCGCGCGTCGCAGGGTGCGGCGGTGTGCGACAACCACCTGGGCGTCGTCCCAGGGCATCCCGGCGCGTGCGAAGGCCGCGGCCACGGACGAGACGGCCGGGACGACCTCGACCTCAAGGCCGAACTCGGGTGCGCGCACGGTCCGTACGACGCCGAAGAACCCGGGGTCGCCGTCGGCGAGCACAACTGCGGTGCCACGGTGGCCGGCGATGCGACGGGCGGCGAGGGCGACGCTGCCGAGGCGGACGCGCTCGGCGGTCGGCGGCACCTCGGGAAGCGTCAGGTGGTGGGGAGCACCGGCCACCAGGGTGGCGGCGCTCAGCGCGGAGCGGGCCGCGGCGGTCAGCGGCGAGCCGTCCCAGCCGATCACCGTGACGCGGTCGGCCATCGTCGTCAGTCTCCAGAGGTTTTGCGCAGTTCTCGGGGCAACCCGGGCGGGCTCCGTGAGGGTACCTGGTGGACGGTGCCGCCACTGCGGCGGCGCAGTTCCCCTCATGCCCCCAGTGTTCAGTTCCAGTCGGTGAAGGAGGTGAAACCGCCGGTGTCGGCCAGTTGTTCACTGCCCCCGGCCAGGTCCTCGGGCAGCAGGCTCCAGAGGATGACGTCGGTACGCACGTCGGTCCACTCCCCGTCCCCGGACCTGGCGCGCGCTATCCACGCGTTGCGCAGGACACCCTCGCTGATACAGCCCATCTTCTGGGCCACCTGCTGGGAGGCGGTGTTGTCGGCGGCGGTGCGCAGTTCCATCCGTTCGAACTTCTGGTCGTGGAACAGCCATTGCGCGGTGGCGAGGGCCGCTTCGGTGGCGTAGCCCTCACCGCGGGCCCAGGGGGCGATGACGTAGGCGATCTCGCTGGCGCGCACGCGCCAGTCGGTGTTCTGCAGGTGCATCATTCCGACCAGCCGCTGGGTGAGGAACTCGGTGACGGCGAAGACGACGCCACGGCCCTCGGCGCGTTCGGCCGGGGCGAGTTCGGTGATCCAGTTGCGGGCGTCGGCCTCGGTGTAGGGCTGCGGGACACTCGTCCAGGCGCCGACCTGCTCGTCGTTCATCATCTCGGCCAGTGCGGGCACGTCGTCCTCGTCGAGGGGACGCAGCACCAACCGCTCCGTGCTGATGGAGATGTTGGGGAAGGTGCCAGCCATGCGCCGCTCCGTAACCTCTGGAAAATGTTCAGGCCTGCTGAACTGCCCAGCATGCAGCATGAAACCACCGAACCGCACCACGGGGTCCACACCTGGTGAGCGAGTGGACCCCGTGCGTGGCGATACGCCGTATACGCCCCGTCGGCACAGAGTGACCCGGCCCTGCGGCCGGTCCGGCAACCGGTTCAGAAGGACGGCACGACCGAGCCCTGCTACGTGTCCTCGATGAACTTCTTCACCTCGGGCGAGGTGAGGAGCCCCAGCCGGCGCGCGGCTGGGGTTTCTCAAGGCGGTGCGTATCGCTCAGCGGGTGGAGTCGCCTGCGTCGTGGACGCCCCGCCTGCGCGTTGGCGGCCCGCCGCGTCGCGGTCACCGTGGATCGGGCGAGTCAGTGCTGCAGGGTGAGCAGGCCCGGACGGTGGGGCAGCTTCTCGCAGGGGGTGGTGTCCCCAGGTGCGCTGGGGGTCCTGCCCTGGTAGAGGAGCTGCAGGTTGCGGGGGTCGACGGTCATGGTCTGGCTGGCCCAGGTCACTTCGCGCCTTCCTTCAGCAGTACGGGCTCCTGGCCCAGCACGTCGATCTGCAGGCCCTGTTCACGCAGGAATCCGATCGGCACGACGTTGTCCTCGTAGGGGCCGGGCAGTTCGATGCGCATCCGGCCGACCTGGAGGCCGCCGACGGTGTCGATGGCCGCACCGAGGATCGAGATGTCGATGTTGTAGGTGCGCGAGAGCTGGGAGATCACGGGCTGGGTGGCGGTCTCGCCCTGGAAGGTGACATCGACGACGGTGCGGTCCTCGCCCGAGGCGTCGCCGCTCACCGGGAAGAGGGCGGAGGCCAGCTCGGAACCGGGTGTCGCGAGCAGTTCGCTCACCGTCCCCGACTCGACGATGCGGCCGTTCTCCATCAGGGCGGCCGAGTCGCAGATCGACTTCACGACGTCCATCTCGTGGGTGATGAGCAGAACTGTCAGGCCCAGCTGCCGGTTCAGGTCGCGCAGCAGCTGGAGGACGGAGCGGGTGGTCTCCGTGTCGAGGGCGCCGGTGGCCTCGTCGGACAGGAGGACCTTGGGGTCGCCGGCCAGGGCGCGGGCGATGCCGACGCGCTGCTTCTGACCGCCGGAGAGCTGGGCGGGGTAGGTCCCGGCCTTGTCGGCGAGCCCGACGAGGTCCAGCAGCTCCAGCGCCTTGCGGGAGCGCTCCTTGCCGGACATGCCGAGGATTTCGAGCGGCAGCTCGACGGTGTCCTGGACCGTCCGCGAGGACAGCAGGTTGAAGTTCTGGACGACCATGCCGATACGGCTGCGCGCCTGCCGCAGCTCCTTGCCGGCGCGCGGGCCGCGGCCGGCCAGGGCGGTGAGGTCCTGCCCGGCGACGGTCACCGTGCCGGCGGTGGGGCGCTCCAGCAGGTTGACGCAGCGGATGAGCGAGGACTTGCCGGCACCGGACCGGCCGATGACGCCGTACACCTCGCCTTCGCGGACGTGCAGATCCACGCCGTCGAGGGCGGTGACCTCACGGGCGCGCGAGCGGTAGACCTTGGTCAGGCCCGTTGTGGTGATCACTGGGGTTTCCGTCACTGTCGAGTGCGCGGGCGCGGGTGTGCCCGGGCACGGGTGCATTCGGTCGGAACGCGGCGCGGTTCTCGTGCGGTGGCAGAGCGGCCGGGGGGCCATACGCGCGGGCGGCGGCGATCACGTACGGGATGTCATTCCGTACGGGCAGCCGCGGCGGCTCGCTTCGGGGCGCGAGGCTCAGGTCGTGCTGGGGCCCTCTAGAAGGCGCACATTCGACACGCACAACGGGCACCGGGCGTCATGGTCGCCTCGGTCGCAAGGATGCGGCTGCTCGTCGTGGTCATGCGATCAGTAAAACAGAAGTACGGTCCCGGCAATCCGCCGCTGTCCGCATGCTGGACAGCGGCGGACACGATTCAGGCGCGGACGGAGATCTCCACACCCTGGTCGCCGACCCGCACGGACAGCGCGGAGAGGTCCTTCACCACGAGATCGGCGTCGAGTTCATGGGCCTTGTGCGTTGTGGCCAGGGCCACGGTGGTCATGCCGGCGGCGCGGCCCGCCTGGAGTCCGGCCGGGGCGTCCTCGAAGACGACACAGTGCGCGGGGTCGACGCCGAGTACGCGGGCGGCGAGGAGGTAGGGCTCGGGGTCGGGCTTGCCGCGGGTGATGTCGTCGGCGGCGACGAGGGTCTTGGGCCGGATGCCGACGGCGTCGAGGCGGGCCTCGGCGAGGCGGCGGGTGGCGGAGGTGACGACGGCCCAGCGCTCGGCGGGCAGCGCGTCCAGGAGGCCCCTGGTGCCGGGCAGCAGGTGGACGCCCCCGGCCGGCACGTCCTCCACCTCCAGCAGCTCGATCCGCGCGACGGCCTCCGGCACGACGTCTGCGGGCAGCAGGTCGGCGGCTATCTCCGCGGCCGGCCGCCCGTGCAGTTCGACGCGTCCGAACTCCTCGGCGGTGACGCCGTACTCCGCCGCCCACCGCGTCCAGCAGCGGTCCACGGAGTCGAGGGAGGAGACGAGGGTCCCGTCGTTGTCGAACAGAAGGGCTTGTGCATGGATCGTCATGGTCCAGACCCTACGGGGGCCGCCGGGGACGGCCGGGCCGGGCTCGGGCGTCAGCCAGGGGCGGGCGCAACAGGTCGTTTGGACCGTATTAAGGTCGCTGCATGCTCAATGCCCTGACGCTGGTGACCGGTGTCGCCGCGCTGCTGCTGGCCGCCTGGTGCGGCTGGGCCGCCTACCGCGACCAGCCGACGAAGGACTGGCACTTCATCGGCATGGCCATGGTGTCGCTGCTGGCCACGGTGCAGCTGGTGATCGGCATCGTGCAGCTGGCGCGGGGCGAGAAGGCGGATCAGGGCACGACGATCTTCGTGGCGTATCTGATCGGCGCCTTCGCCTGTGTCCCGGCGGCGGGGTTCATGTCGCTGGCGGAGCGCACGCGCTGGGGATCGGTGACGGTCGCCGCCGGCGGTGTGGTGCTGGCCGTGCTCGAGGTGCGGCTCTATGACATCTGGGGAGGGTGAGATGACCACCGCGGAACAGAAGCCGAAGCGGCTCATCAGCGGGCCCGGCATGCTGCTCGTCTGGTTCTACGGCGTGATGGTCGTCGGCGCGGTGTCGCGTTCCGTCTACCAGATCGCCACCGAGTTCGACCGGGCGCCGCTGGCCTACTCCCTGTCGGCGGTGGCGGGTGTCGTGTACGGATTCATCACGTACTCCCTGGTCCGCGGCGGCGAGCGGGCCCGCAGGGCGGCGCAGGTGTGCTGCGCCGCCGAACTCGCGGGTGTACTGATCGTCGGCACGTGGACCCTGGTCGATCCGTCGGCCTTCCCGGACGCGACGGTCTGGTCTGACTACGGCATGGGGTACGTCTTCATCCCCGTACTGCTGCCGCTGTCCGCGCTGTACTGGCTCCGCAGGAACCGCTCCGTCACGCAGTAGCCACGTACGCCCGCGCCGGCTTCTCCAGGACGACCATCGGTACCCCGTCCTGACCCTGGGACGTACCCACGGCCTGGTAGCCGACGCGGCGGTACAGCCGCAGGTTGCCCTCACTGCGGTGGCCGGCCTCTAGGCGGAACCGGGTGGCGCCGCCCTGCTCGGCGAGGGCGGACTCGGCCGCGCGCAGCAGCCGGGCGCCGATGCCGTGGCCCTGGAGGCGGGGGTGGACGCAGAGCTTGCCGATGGCGGCGGAGCCGTCCTCGGTGACCCGGCCGCGCACCGAGCCGACGACTTCTTCGCCGAGCCGCGCCACGAAGACGCAGTCCGCGACCACCTCCTCACGGACCGAGTCGAGGCTCTGGACGAGCGGGTCGATGCGGTAGTTCCCGTACAGCGCCGCCTCGCTCTGGAAGCACAGATACTGGAGCTTGAAGATCTGCTCTGCATCCTGCTCGGTCGCCACCGAGATGGTCACGCTCATGCCCATGTGCGCACGCCTCCCGCTCACCTGATCGCCGGTCGTAAACACTCCTATCCCCGTGCTCGATGCGTCGCAACCTCCGGCGGGAGCAAACGCCGCAGACATCCCAGGCATCTGGAACGTTCCGGGCCGAGACTGCCCTGTGAGATACCCAACTCCCCCGCGATTTCCCGGTATGTCAGGTCTTTCGGGGAGAGCAGGGCCTCCAGCAGACGGGGGCAGCGGCCGGGCAGTCGGCGGACCGCGTCGCGCAGGGCCCGGCGGCGGGCCGCGGCGAGGGCCAGGTGCTCGGGGCCGCTGTCGACGTCGCCGACGGGCTCGATGTCGTACGGCCGCTCGATGCGGCTCGTACGGCGGGTGCGGCGCGCCTCGGAACGTACGGCGCTGCGCAGCCAGCGATGCGGGTCGAGCGGCGGGCCGGCCACCTCCAGATGTTCCAGGAGGCGCAGCCAGACCGCCTGTTCCAGGTCGCCCGGCTCGGCGCCGGAGGCATGTGCCTCCGCGGAGGCCTCGGCGGTGAGCAGGGGGCGCAGGGCGGCAACCAGGTCGTGCGTCATATGCAGCACGACGCGGCCGCCCGGCGCCGGGTTGCCCCGGACGGCCGGCTGTCACCCCAACCGGGGCCGGACGCTCAGCTGTTGACGAATGAAGCGCGGGCGAGCACCGCGGTGTCCGCGTTGTCGGAGAAGACGCCGTCGATGCCGGTCGCGAAGTACGTCCTGAAGGCGCCGAAGGCGTCGCCGTAGGCGTCCGCGTCGGTGCCCTTGCGGTACTCGGCCGGCAGGAAGGGGTTCTCATTGCGCATCGTGTACGGGTGCAGGATCAGGCCGACCTTGTGCGCGTCGGAGACGAGGGTGGTCCTCTTGTCGAGGCTGCCGTCCGCCTTCTTCGTGATGACCAGGTCGAGGGTCGGGCCGAGGCCCTGCGCGTAGCCGGCGATCTCCCTGAGGCCCTTCGGGGTGATCAGGTCGGCGACGGTGCGCGGGTCGCCCGCCTCGACGAAGTCCCACGGCCGGGAGTCGGCGGTGGACAGCAGCACGACGAGGGGGTTGTCGACCAGCGTGTTCAGGCGCTGGATGCTGCTCGGCTCGAACGACTGCAGGATGACCGGCGAGTTCCGCTTGTCCTTGCCGTGCTTGTGCAGCAGCTTGGCGACCCGCTCCTCCAGGCCCAGGCCGAGCTTGCGGAAGTACGTGGGGTGCTTGGTCTCGGGGTAGATCCAGACCTGCTTGCCGCGCTTGCGGGTCTGCTCGTCCTGCCACTTCAGGACTTCCTCGAAGGTGGGGATCTCCCAGCGGCCGTTGTAGAGGGTGTTGTGCGGGCGGTTGGCCGGGATGCGCTCGATCGCGCGCAGCGTCTTCAGCTCGGCGAGCGTGAAGTCCTCGGTGAACCAGCCGGTGGTGGAGACACCGTCGAGCACCTTGGTGGTCCTGCGGCCGGCGAACTCGGGGTGGTCGGCGACGTTCGTCGTCCCGCCGATCTCCGGCTCGTGCCGGCAGACCAGATGGCCGTCCTTGGTGGGCACAAGGTCGCCGGCCTCGACGATGTCGGCGCCGAGGTCGAGGGCCAGGTTGTAGGAGCCGAAGGTGTGCTCGGGCCGGTAACCGCTGGCGCCGCGGTGACCGATGATCGTCGGCTTGGGCAGGCTCTTCAGCCCGCCGCCCCCGTGCCGGCCGGCCTCGGCGGCTCTCGCGGTACCGGACAGGCCGAGTACGGCTCCGCTCGCGCCCAGGACCGCCGCGCCGAGAAGCGCTCGTCGTCCGGTGATGCCTGTCTGCTCGTTCTCCTGCGTTCCCATGAGCGCCTCCCCTGACGTCGTCTCGATCTCTTCTTTCCGCGCGCCGATCGTAGGGTCGTGAACATGGCGCAAGGGAGACCCCGGCTGGAACACGCGGGTGACTCGTGATGTCACATGGGAACGAATGTCTGACGGCCCGTCGGCATCGGCGCCTCGGGGCGGGGTAACCGGTCGGTGTCGGCCGTTTCGGGGAGTTCCCCACCGGACGGAAGCGACGTCCGTCACATCATTGCGGGCCTGTTACCGCCCTGCACCGGGGTGTCACCGCAGGTGAACCTACGTCAACAGTGCGTAAGACATGGGTGAACCCGATGTGCATGACCCCGGGAACCGCGAGTATCGTCCTCACCTGCACATACTCGTATCGAATCCCTTGACACCGGAGGGCCCGTTGTCCCGCTTCGTGCTCATCAAGGCAGTGCTCGGACCGATCATGCGCCTGATGTTCCGCCCACGGGTGGAGGGTGCGGAGCACATCCCTGGCGACGGTCCGGTCATCCTGGCCGGCAACCATCTGACCTTCATCGACTCGATGATCCTGCCTCTGGTCTGCGACCGTCAGGTCGTCTTCATCGGCAAGGACGAGTACGTCACCGGCAAGAGCTTCAAGGGCCGCCTGATGGCCTGGTTCTTCACGGGCGTCGGCATGATCCCGGTGGACCGCGACGGCGGCCGCGGCGGTGTCGCCGCGCTGATGACCGGCCGCCGGGTGCTGGAGGAGGGCCAGGTCTTCGGGATCTACCCGGAGGGCACGCGCTCCCCCGACGGCCGCCTCTACCGCGGCCGCACCGGCATCGCCCGGCTCACCCTGATGACGGGGGCACCGGTCGTTCCCTTCGCGATGATCGGAACGGACAAGCTGCAGCCGGGCGGGGCGGGGATGCCCCGGCCCGGGCGGGTCACCGTCCGCTTCGGTGAGGCGATGGAGTTCTCGCGCTACGACGGCATGGGCCGGGACCGGTACGTGCTGCGTGCCGTGACCGACTCCGTGATGACTGAGGTCATGCGGTTGTCCGGGCAGGAGTACGTGGACATGTACGCGACCAAGGCCAAGGCTGCCTGAGCCGACGGGTTTCCCGGAGCCGTACGCGCCTGCGAGGGTGCGTACGGCTCTTTTGTGGCGCGAAGACGTGAAGGCGCGGCGACAGGGACGGTGGGCTCGTCGTTCCCGCGCCACCGACCGTTTGGCTCTCCACGCGGGTGATCGGGTCACCGGGTGAAGCCGTGGTTCCTCTCGGAGGGCTGGTGCCCCGGCGCACTAGGAGTACTGCGAGCACTCGGAATGCCGAGCGTCGGTGGCGGACCCGGCCACGATCGTCGACGGCTGCGAGGAGTTCCCGTCCAGTCGCTGGCCGCGCAGCAGGAACCATGCCGCCGCCGCTGTCGCCAGCAGGACCGCCGCGCCGACGCCCGTCGCGAGGGCCAGGCCGTGGACGAAGGCCTCCCGGGCCGATGTAAGGAGTTGCTGCGCCGTGTCCGACGGGAGGTGTTTCGCCGCCTCCACCGCGCCCCCCAGTGACTCGTGTGCTCCTGACGGGGTCCCGGCCGGGGCGGCGAAGCCCCGGTAGACGCCCGTCACGATCGAGCCGAGAACCGCGATTCCGAGGGCCGCGCCCAGTTCGTACGCCGTTTCCGAGACCGCTGAGGCGGCGCCCGCCTGCTCCTTCGGTACGGAGGAGAGGATGACGTCGGCCGTCACCGTGAAGGAGAAGCCGGCGCCGATGCCGACGAAGAGCAGGGCGGTGCCGAGCAGGGGGTAGCCCGTCGAAGGGTCGAGCACGGTGAGGGCGGCCAGGGCGAGACCGATCGCCGCGAGGCCGCCCGTGACGACCGCGCGGACCGAGAAGCGGCGCGCGGCGCGGCCCGCGAGCAGGCCCGCCGCCACCGCGCCGACCGCTGCGGGCAGTTCGGCGAGACCCGCCTCGAACGGGCGTCGACCCTGGACGAGTTGCAGGTACTGGGAGAGGAAGAAGACCAGGCCGGACAGGCCGAGGATGGTCAGCAGGTCGGCCAGGACCGCCGCACTGAAGCCGCGGTTGCCAAACAGGCGCATGTCCAGCAGCGGGGTGGGGAGCGTGAGTTGGCGGCGCACGAACCCGTACAGGGCGGCCGCGCCGGCCAGGCCCGCACCGAGGGCACTCCCCGAGAAGCCGTGCGTCGCCGCTTCCTTGACCGCGTACACGATGGCGATCACGCCGACCAGGGACAGGACGACACTGATCAGGTCCCAGGGGCCGGGGTCCGGGTTCTTCGACTCCGGCAGGAGCTTGGCGCCGACCAGCACCAGGACCGCCATCACCGGCAGGTTGATCAGGAAGACCGAGCCCCACCAGAAGTGTTCGAGGAGGAAACCGCCGGCTATGGGACCGATCGCCGTACCCGCGGAGGCCGTCGCGCCCCAGATGCCCACGGCCAGACTGCGCTCGCGCGGGTCGTGGAAGAGGTTGCGGATCAGCGCGAGGGTGGCGGGCATGAGGGTCGCGCCCGCGACGCCGAGCAGGGCGCGGGCCAGGATCATCAACTCGGGTGTCGTCGCATAGGCGTTGAGCACGGATATCGCGCCGAAGGCCGTGGCGCCGCCGAGCAGGATCCGCTTGCGGCCGATGCGGTCGCCGAGGCTGCCCATCGACACCAGCAGGCCCGCGATGACGAAGGAGTAGACGTCGCCGATCCACAGGAGCTGGGTGCCGGAGGGCTTCAGGTCCTCGCTGATGTAGGGGGTCGCGAGACCGAGGACGGTCGCGTCGACGGCCACCAGCAGCACGGCGAGCACGAGGACGGACAGCGCGAGCCAGCGGCCCGGGCGCTTCACCGCCTCGGTCGTGGTCGCCGGCCGCAGGGTGCTGGTCATGATTCCTCTCTCCGTGAGGTGTCCTGGCGCAGTGCGCCGCCGAGCAGCAGCTCGACGATCATGTGGGTGAAGTCCTTGGGGGCGACGCGGCCTTCCGACACGGCCCAGGCGCCGGAGGCCAGCAGGCCGTACAGCGCCTCGGTGAGCCAGGCCGGGGTGAGGTCGATTCGGAACTCGCCTGCCGTCTGACCGCGCCGGAACAGGGCCGCGATGCGGTCGTCGATCCTGGTCCAGCCCGCGTTCTGAATCCCGCTCTCGAACAGCTGGTTCTCGGTGTAGAGGAAGGCGAGGAGCGCGGCGGACGCTTCGACCGCCCGCACCAGACGCCGTACGCCTTCGCTCGCCGGCCCGTCCTCCAGGCGCGCCGCATCCAGCGCCGCCTCGCACTCCGCGATGCCGAGCGACTCCAGCGCCCGTACGAGCGCGTCGCGTCCGGCGAAGTGACGGTGCAGCGTGGCCCGGCTGATTCCGGCCGCCCTGGCGACCTCGTCCATCGTCGCGGTGGACTTCCTGGTCAGCAGGGCCGCGGCGGTGCGGAGTACATGGTCACGGTCGACAGCCATGAGACAAGAATAGCCCATCCGAGACACTGCTGTCTCATAATGGGCATGCATGACTCAGCACCGCAGGTCGTGCGGCGCCTGCCGGGTCTATCGGGTCTGCCGGTTTACGGGTCTACAGGTCTACGGGGTCTACCGGTCAGTGCCAGGGCAGGCGGCCGCGCTGCTCCCAGTAGGCGGCCGGCTCCTGCACGAGCGTCGCGAGTCGGGCGAGCTGGTCCTCGTCCAGGTCCACGACCGCCGCGTGCAGGTTGGAGGCGAGCTGGGTGACGGTCGCCGCGCCGGAGAGGACGACTCCGGCCCAGGGCTCGCGCAGGATCAGGCCGAGGGCGATCGCGTCGCAGCCCAGAGACGTTTGTGCGGCCACGGCCTTCAGGGCGTCCGGCGCCTGCGGGTCCGCGAGGCGGCCGTTGGCCATGCCCTCCTTGACGATCACGGTCAGGCCGGCGTCGTGTGCCTCGGCGAGAGCGGGAGCGGCCGAGGTCTCCAGGGCGTTGTACGTCGACTGGACGGTACGGAAGAGGGGTTCGCCGTCGACCGTCACGGCGAGGGCGGCGCGGATGGCCTCGGCCTGGGCGGGGCCGCTGGTGGAGAAGCCGATGGTGGTGCCGCGGGCGGCTGCCTCCGCCAGCTTGGCGTGGAGTTCCTTGTCGGTGAGGGCCGGGCTGTCCGGGGTCACCGAGTGGATCTGGTAGAGGTCGAGGCGGTCGCCGAGCAGTACGTCGGTCTCGGCGCGCTGGCGCTCGTACGTCGGGGCACTGTGGTCCTTGACCTCGTGCGTCTCGGCGTCCGCCGACCAGCCGGCCGTGTAGGTGTAGCCCCACTTGCTGCCCACGACGATGTCGTCGATGCCGGGGCGGGCGCTCAGCCAGTCGGCGAGGAACTCCTCGGAGCGGCCATAGGAGCGGGCCACGTCGAAGTAGCGGACGCCTTGGGCGTAGGCGGCGTCGAGGAGTTCGTGGGTGCGGCGGCGCAGCGTCTCGACGCTGCGGTTGTCCCCGAGGTCCTGGTCCCGGCCGAGGTTGATGTAGCCGGGGCGGCCGACGGCAGCGAGGCCGAGTCCGATGTGGCAGGTGGGGGTTGTTGCTGAGGCCAGGCGGGCGAAGGGCATCGCGGCTCCGTTCGGTCGGCTCCGTTACGGCTTGCGACCAACGTACCCGTGATGACCTTCGACTCCCGCCTCGGAGCCCGGCGCTCCCTCAGTTGTTCTTGGCCGTCGCCCACTCGTACTGTGCCGCCACGTCCGCCTTCAGCTCTGCCAGCTGGACGGCGACCGCGCTCGGAGCCGTGCCGCCGCGGCCGTTGCGGGAGGCCAGGGCTCCAGGGACGTTGAGCACGGTCCGTACGTCCGGGGTCAGGTGGGCGGAGATCTTCGCGAACTGGTCGTCCGTCAGGTCGGCCAGTTCCTTGCCCTCGGCCTCGGCGGCCTTCACGCACTCGCCGGCGACCTCGTGCGCGACGCGGAACGGCACGCCCTGCTTCACCAGCCACTCGGCGATGTCGGTGGCGAGGGAGAAACCGGCCGGGGCCAGTTCCTCCATGCGCTCGCGGTGGACGGTGAGGGTGGCCATCATGCCGGTGAAGGCCGGGAGCAGGACCTCCAGTTGGTCACAGGAGTCGAAGACCGGCTCCTTGTCCTCCTGGAGGTCGCGGTTGTACGCGAGCGGGAGTGCTTTGAGGGTCGCCATGAGGCCTGTCAGGTTGCCGATCAGACGGCCCGACTTGCCGCGCGCCAGCTCCGCGATGTCCGGGTTCTTCTTCTGCGGCATGATCGACGAGCCCGTGGAGAAGGCGTCGTGCAGGGTCACGAAGGAGAACTCCTTCGTGTTCCAGATGATGATTTCCTCGGCGATCCGGGAGAGGTTCACGCCGATCATCGCGGTGATGAAGGTGAACTCGGCGACGAAGTCACGGGAAGCCGTCCCGTCGATCGAGTTGCCCACGCTGCCGTGCTCGAAGCCCAGGTCCCTCGCCACCGCCTCCGGGTCCAGGCCGAGGCTGCTGCCCGCGAGGGCACCCGAGCCGTACGGCGACACGGCCGTGCGCTCGTCCCACTGGCGCAGGCGCTCGGCGTCCCGGGACAGGGGCTGCACATGGGCGAGGACATGGTGGGCGAAGAGCACCGGCTGGGCGTGCTGGAGGTGGGTGCGGCCGGGCATCGCCACGCCCGGGTGGGCCTCCGCCAGGCCGATCAGCGCGTCCTGGAGGTCGGCGATCAGACCGCCGATGATCCGGGCGTGGTCCCGCAGGTACATGCGGAAGAGAGTCGCGACCTGGTCGTTCCTGGACCGGCCCGCGCGGAGCTTGCCGCCGAGGTCGGGGCCGAGGCGCTCCAGGAGGCCGCGCTCCAGGGCGGTGTGGACGTCCTCGTCGGCGACCGTGCCGACGAAGGAGCCGTCCGCGACGTCCGCCGCCAGCTGGTCGAGACCGGCCAGCATGGTCGTCAGCTCGTCGTGCGTGAGCAGCCCCGCCTTGTGCAGCACACGCGCGTGGGCACGCGAACCGGCGATGTCGTAGGGCGCGAGCCGCCAGTCGAAGTGGACGGACGCGGACAGTTTCGCCAGGGCCTCGGCGGGACCATCGGCGAAACGGGCGCCCCAGAGCCGTACGTCACCGCTGTTGCTGCTCACTTGCGTTGCTCCTAGAGAGGTGTCGATGTGCCACCGCCTCCCCACGCCATGTAGGGGGAGGCGGCGATTACGCTACTGCTTGCGCGAGGTCACGACCGCTCAGGCGAGGTCCCGCTGCGCCGCGATCTTCGACGACAGGCCGTAGATGTCGATGAAGCCCTTGGCCGCGGCCTGGTCGAAGGTGTCGCCCGTGTCGTACGTCGCCAGGTTGAAGTCGTACAGCGACGTGGCGGAGCGCCGGCCGGTGACGACCGCGCGGCCGCCGTGCAGGGTCATCCGGATGTCGCCGTTGACGTGCTGGTTGGCCTCCTGGATGAAGCCGTCCAGGGCGCGCTTGAGCGGGGAGAACCACTGGCCGTCGTAGACCAGTTCGCCCCAGCGCTGCTCGACCTGCCGCTTGTAGCGGGCGAGTTCACGCTCGACCGTGACGTTCTCCAGCTCCTGGTGGGCCGTGATGAGCGCGATCGCGCCGGGGGCCTCGTACACCTCGCGGGACTTGATGCCCACGAGCCGGTCCTCGACCATGTCGATCCGGCCGATGCCCTGGGCTCCGGCACGCTCGTTGAGCTGCTGGATCGCCTGCAGGACGGTGACGGGCCTGCCGTCGACGGCGACCGGGACGCCCTGCTCGAAGGTGATGATCACCTCGTCGGCCTCGCGGGCGAGGGCCGGGTTCTGCGTGTACTCGTAGACGTCCTCGGTCGGCGCGTTCCAGATGTCCTCCAGGAAGCCCGTCTCGACGGCGCGTCCGAAGACGTTCTGGTCGATGGAGTACGGGGACTTCCTGGTGGTCGCGATCGGGAGGTTCTTCGCCTCGCAGAACGCGATGGCCTTGTCGCGGGTCATCGCGTAGTCACGGACCGGTGCGATGCACGTGAGGCCGGGGGCGAGGGCGACGATGCCGGCCTCGAAGCGGACCTGGTCGTTGCCCTTGCCGGTGCAGCCGTGGGCGACGGTCGTGGCGCCGTGCTTGTGGGCGGCGGCGACGAGGTGCTTGACGATCGTCGGCCGGGAGAGCGCGGAGACCAGTGGATAGCGGTCCATGTAGAGGGCGTTGGCCTTGATCGCCGGGAGGCAGTACTCCTCGGCGAACTCGTCCTTTGCGTCGGCCACTTCGGCTTCCACGGCGCCGCACGCGAGGGCGCGCTTGCGGATGACGTCCAGGTCCTCGCCGCCCTGGCCGACGTCCACCGCGACAGCGACGACCTCGGCGCCCGTCTCCTCGGCGATCCAGCCGATGGCGACGGAGGTGTCCAGACCGCCTGAGTAGGCGAGTACGACGCGCTCGGTCACGGGGTTCTCCTCACACCGCATTCACTGACATGCATGAGTATGCAATGCTCTGCATGATTCGTCAATCCGGGACGGGTCGCGGAGAAGTTCTGAAGGGAGCTTGAACAAACGAAACCGCTTACCCGTACTTCCCCCCGAACGCCGGCGCCGCGTTTGTCAACCCACTCCTGACCCAAGTGAGGCATCCGCATGTCCAGGGCTCTTCCGAAGTACAACAAGCGCCGCGTCGCGATCATCGGCGGTGCCGCCGCGGTGGCGCTGTCCGGAGCGGTGATCGCCGGTTCCGCCCTCGCGGGTACGCCGTCCAAGAGCAGCGGCGACAACGCCCGGACCCTGGCCGCGTCCCCCGGCACCATCACGTGCCAGGACGTCGCCTCGAAACTCCCGGCGATCCCCGCCTCCGCACAGGCCGAGGTCACCCGGAACCTCACCCTGCTGCAGACACAGATCCAGGAAGCCGACAACCGGCTGCAGAGCACGGTCGGCCAGGGCGGCCCGAACTTCGTGAACAACGCCATCCTGGGGCCCCTCAAGGACAAGCGGGTGTCCACGATCAACCGCATCGCCACCGCCATCGGGCGTACGGCGGCCAAGCCGACCGGCCTGGACGCGCTGGCGCCGTGCACCCTGAACGCCGGCGGCGCGAACACCGGCAACGGCAACGCGGGCAAGGCCGGCTCCGGCGCCGCCGCGAACACCGCGGCCCCGAGCGCCGACACCGCGGCCGGCGGGCAGGCGGCGGGCGCCTCCGCCGCCGGCACCATCACCTGCCCCGACGTCGCCTCCAAGCTCCCGGCGATCCCCGCCTCCGCACAGGCCGAGGTCACCCGGAACCTCACCCTGCTGCAGACACAGATCCAGGAAGCCGACAACCGGCTGCAGAGCACGGTCGGCCAGGGCGGCCCGAACTTCGTGAACAACGCCATCCTGGGGCCCCTCAAGGACAAGCGGGTGTCCACGATCAACCGCATCGCCACCGCCATCGGGCGTACGGCGGCCAAGCCGGCCGGGCTGGACTCCCTGGCCGCCTGCACGCTTACCAAGTAAGTCGCGTGACAGGCGCTGTGGCCGCCCCGGTTGAGCGCCGGCCGGGGCGGTCACGGCCGGTTGGCAGGCGATCGAAGGACGGCAAAGGAGTTGGACAGGCGGGGCCGGCAAATGGAGCCCGGCAAATGGAGTTCGCAATTCCTTAGACAGGCGAAAGGTTTGCGTCCATAATCGTCAGGCGTGGGCAAAACTTATGAACGCATAGACGGCAGGCTGCGCACCTTCATCGAGGCGCAGCCCCTGTTCTTCACCGCGACCGCGCCCCTGTCGGGCGACGGCACGGTCAACCTCTCCCCCAAGGGGCTCAAGGGCTCCTTCGCGGTGCTCGACGAACTCACCGTGGCCTACCTGGACTTCGCCGGATCCAACGCGGAGACCATCGCACATCTGCGCGAGAACGGCCGTATCACGCTGATGTGGTGCGCCTTCCAGGGGCCGCCGAACATCGTGCGGGTACACGGGCGCGGCGAGCCGGTCTTCCGTGACGACCCGCGCTTCGGGGAGCTGCTCAGCCGTTTCCCGGACATCGACCCGACGGCCCACGGACTGCGGGCGATCATCGTGGTCACGGCCGAACTCGTCCGCGACACCTGCGGTTACGCGGTTCCCTTCATGACCTACGACGCGGACCGTGACCTGCACGGCAAGCGCTTCGCGCGCGAGGACGACGCCTCGCTCGGCGAGTACTTCGCCAAGAAGGACCATGTGGCCACGAGCCTGGATGGCCTACCCGGGCTGCCGTTGCCGCTGCCGCCCTCTACCGTCTGAGCCATGCGATCAGCTCTCGCCGCCGGCGCTCTGGTGTCCGCCGCTCTGCTCGTGCTCGGTGCCGCGCCGGCCACGCCGGCCGCCACCGCACCTCTTCCCGCCCGGATGGCCGACACGGGTGGCGGTACGCAGCTGATCACCGCCGTTGCCCCGGTGCCGAGTTCGACCACCGGCACGGTCACCTGGTGGGACCTGCGCCACGGCCACTGGGTGCAGGCAGGTTCGGCCGCCGCCCGGTTCGGGGCGAAGGGGCTCGTCGAGGGAGCCTCGCGGAAGCAGAACACGAACACCACGCCCACCGGGCTCCACGACCTGCCGTACGCCTTCGGCATCAAGGCCGCGCCGCCCGGGACGCGCTACAAGTACCGTCCGGTGCAGCGGAGTTCGTGGTGGTGCGAGGACAACGCCTCCCGCTCCTACAACCGCTGGACCCAGCCGCGGCCGGCCGACTGCCGGGCGTCGGAGTCCGAGCACCTCGTCTCCTACCCGACGCAGTACGCGTACGCCCTCGTCATCGGCTTCAACTACCACGAGCGGGTGCACGGGCGCGGCGCCGGTATCTTCCTGCACGTCAACGGCCGTGGGGCGACGGCCGGTTGTGTGTCCGTCCCGGTGGACGCGATGCGGCGGATCCTTGCGTGGGTGCGGCCCTGGAGCAAGCCGCACATCGCCATCGGCACGGCCGGCGGAGGTACGGCGATCACCCGGTACTGAGCGAGTGCGGGTCCTCGATTCAGCCCCGCGCCCCTCGGGCGGGCAGTCTGACCGTGAACTGCGTCGAACCCGGTGTGCTGTTCAGGGCCACACTGCCGCCGTGCGCCTCCACCACCGCTGCCACGATCGACAGGCCCAGGCCCGCCCCACCACCGGGGGCGTCCGTGCGGCGGCGGTGCTCGGCCCGGGTGAACCGCTCGAAGACGCCGGACTCGATGTCCTCGGGGACGCCCGGTCCGTCGTCGTGGACCGTGAGGACCGCGAAGGAGTCGTCGCTCTCCAGGGTCACCGTCACCTTGGTGCCGGCCGGCGTGTGCACGCGCGCATTGGCCAGGAGGTTGGCCAGCACCTGGTGGAGACGGTGTTCGTCACCGGTGACGGTGAGGGGCTCCTCGGGGAGGTCCAGGGTCCAGCGGTGGCCGGGGCCCGCCGCCCGGGCGTCGGTGACGGCGTCCAGGACCAGGCGGGTCAGGTCGACGGGGCGGCGTTCGAGGGGGCGGCCCGCGTCCAGGCGGGCCAGGAGCAGCAGGTCGTCGACCATCGCGCCCATACGGCCGGACTCGGCGGCGATGCGTTCGAGGGCACGGGTGACCTCGGGCGGCACCGGGCCCGGGTGCAGCAGGGCGAGTTCGGCGTGGCCGCGCACCGAGGCGACCGGCGTGCGCAGCTCATGGCTGGCGTCGGCGGCGAAGCTGCGCAGCCGCTCCTCGCTGGCGTGCCGTTTGGTGAGCGCGTCCTCCACGTGGCCCAGCATGCGGTTGAAGGCGCCGGCGACGCGGCCCACCTCGCTGCGCGGGTCGGTTTCGGGGGCGCGCGGCGGCAGGGTGACCTCGCCGCTGGCGAGCGGCAGTTCACTGACCCGGGTGGCGGTCGCGGCGACTCGGCTCAGTGGCCTGAGCGACCAGCGCACCCACAGGGCGCCCGCGACGCCGGTGAGGGTGAGGGCGGCGCCGAAGACGATCCCGGCGACCAGTTCGAGGCGGTGGACGGTGGCCTCCACCGGTTCCAGCGGCAGCCCGGTGATCAGCACGTCGCCGTCCTTGCCCCGGCCGGCCACGACCCGGTAGGCGTCCAGCCTGGAGAGATCGACGCTGTGCCCCTTGCCGTCGGCCCGGACCGCGAGCAGCTGCTCCCTGTCCCGCGCGCTCAGGGGTACGCCCGTGACACTGCCGGGGCCGACGACGTCCGAGTTGGTGACCGTGGTGCCGACCAGCCTGGCCCCGAACGTGCCCGTCGTCTGCCGGCGGGTGTCGCCGTGCTCGTCGCCGTCGTGGTCGTCGGGCGGCTGCCCCTTGTGCTCCAGGCTCTGGGGGAAACGGTCGCCCGCCTGGGTGAGCTGCTGGTCGAGGCGGCTGATGAGGAAGCCGTTCAGCTCGATCACCGCGGCGACGCCGACCGCGGCGCAGCTGACCGCGAGCAGCACGACCAGGCCGAAGGTCAGCCGGGCCCGCAGCGTGCGCGGCCGCGGCAGGTGGCGTACGAGCTTCATGGGGCCACCGGCTTGAGCACGTACCCGGCTCCCCGCACCGTGTGGATCATCGGCTCGCGGCCCGCGTCGACCTTCTTGCGCAGGTACGAGATGTACAGCTCGACGACGTGGGCGCGGCCGCCGAAGTCGTAGGACCACACCCGGTCGAGGATCTGTGCCTTGCTGAGCACGCGGCGCGGGTTGCGCATCAGGAAGCGCAGCAGCTCGAACTCGGTCGGGGACAGCTCCACGAGTTCGCCGGCCCGGGTCACCTCGCGTGCCTCCTCGTCCATGACCAGGTCGCCCACGGTCAGCCGCGGGCCCTCGTCCAGCTGCCGGGCCATGCCCGCGCGGCGCAGCAGGCCACGGACCCGGGCGACGACCTCCTCCAGGCTGAAGGGCTTGGTGACGTAGTCGTCGCCGCCCGCCGTGATGCCCGCGATACGGTCCTCCACCGCGTCCCGCGCGGTGAGGAAGAGCACGCACACATCGGGCTTCACGGTGTGCAGGGAGCGCAGCACCGCGAAGCCGTCGGTGTCCGGGAGCATCACGTCCAGGACGACGGCGTCCGGCATGAGTTCCCGGGCCTCGGTGAGCGCGGTGGCGCCGTCCCCGGCCGCGCGGACCTGCCAGCCCTCGTAGCGCAGCGCACCGGAGAGCACCTCGGCGAGGTCGGGGTCGTCGTCGACGACGAGGACGCGCAGGGGGGTGCCGTCGGGGCGGGTGAGGGCGGGGCGGCCGGACCGGGTGGTGTTCATCTCCCTACCAGGATCACCCCTGGCGGCGGTGGCCGGCGGGCCCTGTCGCTCTGAGTTTCCTGTGAGTGGGCTCAGAGGATGCCCGTTGAGAGCGCCCTGAGAGGTTACGGCGGCACAGTTGCGTCCAGTACAGGCGAAAGGACGCACCCATGACCACCGTGTACGAGCGGCGGGCGGCACCGCCCGTGGCGCCGGCCGCGCGGCGCTCCCCCGCGGGCGGCGTTCTCGCACTGCTGTGGGCGGGAGCGGCGGCCGTGGTCGCCCTGTGGTGGGCGGACACCGCCTCCGTGGTCGGAGCGGCGGGCTGGCTGACCGGGGCCGGGCGGATCGCCGGGCTGCTGTGCGGGTACGCCTGCGCGGTGCTCGTCGGGCTGATGGCGCGGGTGCCGCTGCTGGAGCGGCGGGTCGGCTCGGACCGGGTGGCCCGCTGGCACGCCATGGCCGGCCGCTACACGGTCTGTCTGCTGCTCGCGCACATCGTGCTGATCCTGTTCGGGTACGCCGCCCAGGACCGCGCCTTGCTGTGGCACGAGACGGTCACGGTGGTCCTGGACTATCCGGACATGCTGAAGGCCACCTTCGGCGCGCTGCTCCTGTTCGCGGCCGGCATCACCTCGGTCCGTGCCGCGCGACGACGGCTGAGCCACGAGTTCTGGTACTACGTCCACCTGCTCACCTACGTCGCCGTCTTCCTCGCCTTCTTCCACCAGCTGTCCCTGGGCAACGACTTCAACGGCAACTCCGCGGCCACGGCCGCCTGGTACGCGCTGTATGTGGGCGTCGCCCTCCTGGTCCTGTCGTTCCGGGTCCTGGCGCCGGTGCGGCTGAACCTGCGGCACCGGCTGCGGGTGGAGTCGGTGCACAACGAGGCGCCGGGCGTGTACTCGGTCGTCGTGCGGGGCCGGCGACTGGACGAACTGGGCGCGCGGGCGGGGCAGTTCTTCCGCTGGCGGTTCCTCGGCGAGGGCATGGGCTGGACGTCGACGCCGTACTCGCTGTCGGCGCCGCCGCGCCAGGACCTGATGCGGATCACCGTCAAGGCACTCGGTGACCACAGTGCGGCGGTCTCCTTGCTGCGGCCGGGGACACGGGTGTGGGCGGAGGGTCCCTACGGGTCGCTGACCCAGGACCGGCAGACCGCACAGAAGTCGCTGCTGATCGCGGGCGGCGTCGGCATCACACCGCTCCGGGCCCTGTTCGAGACCCTGCCCGGCGAGGTCACCCTCCTCTACCGGGCTCGTACGGCGGAAGACCTCGCCCTGGGCGGGGAGTTGGAGGCGATCGCGCGGTGGCGCGGCGCACGGGTGCTGTACGCGCTCAACGGGGCGGACGGACGGCGTCCGAGCCTCACCGCCCGGTCGCTGTGCGCGACGGTCCCCGACCTCGCCGCGCACGACGTATACCTGTGCGGCCCGCCCGGCTTCGCCCGCGATCTGTACGAGGCGCTGCGCACGGCCGGTGTGCCGGACCGCCGTATCCACCACGAGTCGTTCGAGCTGTGAGGCCTTTGACGTGCATGCCCTGAAGAAGAACCGTCCGCTGCGCCGCATCGTGCTGGCAAGCGCCGCCACGGTCTGCGGGACGGTGCTGCTGCTGTCGCTGAAGCCGCACTCCACGCCCGCCGTCGCGGTGGCGGTGCCCGCGCCGTCCGGCAGTGCGGGCGCCGTTGCTCCCACCGGCACGAAGACCGTCACCGGCAACACGGTCCAGACCCGCTGGGGCCCCGTCCAGGTCCGGATCACCCTCAAGAACGGCAAGCTCACCGAGGTCGCCGCCGTCACCTACCCGACGGACAACCCGCGGGACCAGGAGATCAACAGCTTCGCCCTCCCCCGGCTGCGCAGCGAAGCTCTGCAGGCCCAGAGCGCGTCCATCGACACCGTCTCGGGAGCCACGTACACAAGTGACGGTTACCGCCAGTCACTCCAGTCCGCGCTGGACTCGGCGAGCGGCTGAACGCACGGGCGGCGCGGCACGTATTCCTGGGCCAAGGGACCACGCCCACCCCCCTTGCCCCCGCCCCGGAGGAACAGTGACGACCACGCTCGCAGGCGGCCGCGCCGCCCGCCGCCAGACGATGCGCCGCATCCGCCCGCGCCGCTCCCCGGCGACCGTCCTGCTCCTCGCCGTGTGGGCGGGCGCGGTCGGCGTGCTGTGGCTGTGGTGGCACAACACGCCGTCCATCGCCGACCAGAACGGCAAGATCCTCAACGCGGGCCGCATCACCGGGCTGCTGGCGGGCTATCTGATGGCACTGGTCGTGCTGCAGATGGCCCGGATGCCCGCGCTGGAGCGGCGCGTCGGCTCCGACCGGGTGGCGCGCTGGCACGCGATGAGCGGCCGCTACACCCTCTGCCTGGTCCTCGCGCACGTCTTCCTCATCATGTGGGGCTACGCGCTGCAGGCCGGCAAGTCGCTCGGTGACATCGTCCAGCAGACGATCGACTCGGTGAACCAGCTGCCGGACATGGGCAAGGCTGCCATCGGCACCGGTCTGTTCGTGCTCATCGGCCTGACGTCGATCGGTCCGGTGCGCCGCAGGATCCCGTACGACACCTGGTACCACGTCCATCTGCTGACCTACGCGGCCGTGTTCCTGACGTTCTGGCACCAGATCACCACCGGCAACGACTTCGCCGTCGAGCCGACCGCGAAGACCTTCTGGTACGCGCTGTACGGGTCGGTCACCGCGCTGGTGGTCTGGTACCGCGTCCTCGTCCCGATCCGGCTCAACATGCGGCACCGTATGCGCGTCGAGGCGGTCATCGAGGAGACGCCTGGCATCGTGTCGGTGCTCATCGGCGGGCGGAAGCTGCACCGGATGGGCGCGGAGGCGGGGCAGTTCTTCCGCTGGCGGTTCCTGGCGCCGGGCATGCGGTTCAGCTCCCACCCGTACTCGCTGTCGGCGGCGCCCCGCCCCGACATGCTGCGGATCACCGTGAAGGCGATCGGCGACCACAGCGCCCGGCTGCGCGACCTCACACCGGGCACCAGGGTGTGGGCCGAGGGCCCGTACGGCGCGATGACCGCGCAGCGACGCAGCCGCGGCAAGGTGCTGCTGGTCGCGGGCGGCGTCGGCATCACGCCGATGCGGGCGCTGTTCGAGACGCTGCCCGGCGCGGCGGGCGACATCACGCTCCTCTACCGGGCCAACACCACCCAGGACCTGGCCCTGTGGGACGAGCTCGCGGCGATCGCGGACGACCGCGGCGCCCGGCTGATGTACGCCGTCAACAGTCCGGACGGGGAGCGCCCCGACATCTCGGCGGAGCGGCTGCAGCAGAAGCTGCCGGACATCGAGAAGCACGACGTGTTCATGTGCGGGCCGGCCGGCTTCGCGCAGACCGTGTACGAAGCACTGCGCGGTGCGGGAGTGCCCGCCCGCCGCATCCATCACGAGTCGTTCGAGATGTGAGCGACGGGACTTCAGGAGCCTAGGAAAGCGATGAGGAAGAGTCACCCCATCCGGCGTGTCGTGCTGGCCGGCGCCGCCACCGTGTCGGGCGTCGTACTGCTGCTGTCGCTGAAACCGGCGTCCGACCCGAACGCCGGGGCCGCCGCGGGCGCCGCCCCCCAGCAGACCGCGGCCGCACAGGAGTCGCCCCAGGGCGGCGCCGCGGCGACCGGAAACGGCACGGTCGACGGCAACGTCGTCCAGACCCAGTACGGCAACGTCCAGGTACGACTGACCGTCAGCAACGGCAAGATCACCAAGGCCGACGCGGTGCAGGCGCCCAAGGGCGGCACCAGCGACCAGAAGACCGCCCTGTCCGTCCCCAGGCTGACCCAGGAGACGGTCGCCGCTCAGAGCGCGCAGATCGACTCGGTGTCCGGGGCGACGTACACGAGCACCGGCTACAAGCAGTCGCTCCAGTCGGCGATCGACCGGATGAAGGCGAGCGCGGGCTCTTCCCAGGGCTCCGGAACGTCGCAGGGCAGCGGCTCCTCGCAGGGCTCCGGTGGTGGTGCCGCCCAGGCCAGGACCGTGACCGGCAAGGTCGTCCAGACCCAGTACGGGGCCGTCCAGGTCCGGATCACCGTCAGCAACGGCAAGATCACCAAGGCCGACGCGGTGCAGGCGCCCAGGGGCGGCACCAGCGACCAGAAGACCGCCCTGTCCGTCCCCAGGCTCAACCAGGAGGCGGTGGCGGCCGGCAGCGCGAACATCGACTCGGTGTCCGGGGCGACGTACACGAGCACCGGCTACAAGCAGTCGCTCCAGTCGGCACTGGACCAGGCCGGTGGTTGAGTCGGTGGCCGAACGGGCAGAAGCTCCCGCTGCGGTGCGTCATGCGGAGGAGGTCATGGGGACCGTCTTCTCCTTCGATGTCCGCGGCGGGGACCCCGGTGCGGTGCGGGCGGCGCTGGAGAAGGCGATCGCCGGGCTGCACCGGGTGAACGAGGTGTTCAGCACCTACCGCGACGACAGCCAGGTCTCCCGGCTGGCGCGGGGCGAACTGACCGTCGAGGAGTGCGATCCCGAGGTCGCCGAGGTGCTCGGACTGGGCGCCGAGGCGGAGCGGGTGAGCGACGGCTGGTTCAGCGTGCACTACGAAGGGCGGCTGGACCCGACCGGGATCGTCAAGGGCTGGGCCGCCGAGCGGGCGGCGCGGCAGCTCGCGGCGACCCCCGGGGTGAGCGGTGTGAGCATGAACGGCGGCGGGGACGTCCAGCTGCTCGGGACGCCCGAGCCGCACCGGCCCTGGCGGGTCGGAGTGGCCGACCCGCTGCGCCCGGGGGGTCTCGCGGCGGTCGTCTCCGCGGCGGGTGCGCACGAGCTGGCGGTGGCCACGTCCGGCACCGCCGAGCGGGGCACCCATATCGTCGACCCGCGCACGGGCCGGTCCGCGGTGACCGACCTGGTGGCGGTGACGGTGGTGGCACCCGAGCTGACCTGGGCGGACTGCTGGGCCACGGCGGCCTTCGCGATGGGGTCGGGGCAGGGGCTGCGCTGGCTGGAGTCCCTGCCGGACGTGGAGGCGCTGCTGATCACGGCGGGCGACGAGGTGAGGTGTACGGGGGGCCTGGCCGCTCGACTCGGATGACCGGGTCCCCCAACGGGGCGCGGGGGCCCTGTCGAATGTGCGGCTACCGCCGCGTGGGCGCGACAGGCCCCCGACCTGCACCAGGCGGGCGGCATGACCACACGCCTCAGCAGCCGTCTCGGCGGCCGTCTCAGTGGCCGTTCTGCGCCAGCCGCAGCATGTGCTCCGCGAGCGCCTGTCCGCCCGTCGGGTCCCGGCTGATCAGCATCAGGGTGTCGTCGCCCGCGATCGTGCCGAGGATGTCGTGCAGCTCGGCCTGGTCGATGGCCGACGCCAGGAACTGCGCGGCCCCGGGAGGCGTCCGCAGGACCACCAGGTTCGCCGAGGCCTCCGCGGAGATCAGCAGCTCCTGGGACAGCCGCCGCATCCGCTCCTCCTTGGCCGACTCGCCCAGCGGCGCGCGCGGGGTGCGGAAGCCGCCCTCGCTCGGTACCGCGTAGATGAGGTCGCCGTCGTTGTTGCGGATCTTCACCGCGTTCAGCTCGTCCAGGTCCCGGGAGAGCGTCGCCTGCGTGACGCTCAGCCCGTCGTCGGCGAGGAGCTTCGCCAACTGGCTCTGGGAGCGCACCGGTTGCCGGTTGAGGATGTCAACGATCCGGCGGTGGCGTGCGGTGCGGGTCTGCGGCACGGCAGGCCCGGCGTGCTGTGCGTCGTCCTGCGCGTGACTCATCGTCGTCTCATTCTCCGGATCCGTCCCCGTGTGCAAGGTCCAGGACGCCGGGGAGTGCCCGGAGGAACGCGTCCACCTCGTCGTCGCCGAGATTCAGCGGCGGCATCAGCCGTACGACGTCGGGCGCGGGCGCGTTCACCAGGAATCCGGCCTCCTGAGCCGTCTGGCGCGCCTTGGGCGCGAGCGGCTCGGTGAGCACGATACCCAGGAGGAGGCCCGCGCCCCGGACATGAGCGATCGACGGATGGCCGAGTGACTCGATTCCGTCCCGCAACCTCTCGCTCTGCCGCTTGACGTTGTCCAGCAACCCCTCGTTCTCGATGGTGTCGAGGACGGCGAGGCCGGCGGCGCAGGCGACCGGGTTGCCGCCGAACGTGGTGCCGTGGTGTCCGGGCTGCAGCAGTTCGGCGGCCCGGCCGAAGGTGACCGTGGCGCCGAGCGGCAGCCCGCCGCCGAGGCCCTTGGCGAGGGTGACGACGTCGGGCAGCACGCCCTCGTGGGCCTGGTACTCGAACCAGTGCCCTGTACGGCCGATTCCGGTCTGCACCTCGTCCAGGACCAGCAGCGCCCCGGTGGCGGCGGTGATCGCGCGGGCGGCCTTGAGGTAGCCGGGCGGCGGGGTGACGACGCCGAGCTCGCCCTGGATCGGCTCCAGGATGACGAGCGCGGTCTCGTCGGTGACCGCGGCGGCGAGGGCCTGCGCGTCGCCGAACGGCACGTGCGTGACCTCGCCGGGCAGCGGCAGGAACGGCTCACGCTTGCCCTGCTGGCCGGTCATGGCGAGGGCGCCCATGGTGCGCCCGTGGAAGGCGCCCTCGGTGGCGACGACATGGGACCGCCCGGTCAGCCGGCCGATCTTGAAGGCGGCCTCATTGGCCTCGGCGCCCGAGTTGCAGAAGAAGACCCTGCCGTCCCGGCCGAAGAGCTGGAGCAGCCGCTCTGCGAGCGTCACGGTCGGCTCGGCCATGAAGAAGTTGGAGATGTGGCCCAGGGTGCCGATCTGCGTGCTGACGGCCTCGACGATCGCCGGGTGGGCGTGGCCGAGCGCGTTGACCGCGATACCGCCGACGAAGTCGAGGTACTCCTTGCCGTCGGCGTCCCACACCTTGGTGCCCGCGCCGCGCACGAGGGGAAGCAGCGGGGTGCCGTAGTTGTTCATCAGCGCGCCCTGCCATCGCTGCGCGTACTCCTGATGGGCGGTCATACGGCATCCCCCTGTTGCTCGTCGGGCACGACCATCGTGCCGATGCCCTCGTCGGTGAAGATCTCCAGCAGGATCGAGTGCTGGACCCGGCCGTCGATGACGCGGGCGGTGGTGACGCCCCCGCGGACCGCGTGCAGGCAGCCCTCCATCTTCGGCACCATGCCGGCGCTCAAGTCCGGCAGCAGCTTCTCCAGTTGGGAAGCCGTGAGGCGGCTGATCACCTCGTCGCTGTGCGGCCAGTCCTCGTAGAGGCCCTCGACGTCCGTGAGGACCATGAGGGTTTCGGCGCCCAGCGCAGCAGCAAGTGCCGCAGCCGCCGTATCAGCATTGACGTTGTAGACATGTCCGTCGTCCTGGCTTCGGGCGATCGACGAGACGACCGGGATACGGCCGTCGGCGAGCAGTGCCTCGATCGCGCCCGTGTCGATTTCGGTGATCTCGCCCACCCGCCCGATGTCGACCAACTCGCCGTCGATCTCGGGCTGGTGCTTGGTGGCGGTGATGGTGTGCGCGTCCTCGCCCGTCAACCCGACGGCGAGCGGGCCGTGCTGGTTGAGCAGTCCGACCAGCTCGCGCTGGACCCGGCCCGCCAGCACCATCCGTACGACGTCCATGGCGTCCTCGGTGGTGACGCGCAGGCCGGCCTTGAACTCGCTGACGATGCCGTGCTGGTCGAGGGCCGCGCTGATCTGAGGGCCGCCGCCGTGCACGACGACCGGCTTGAGGCCGGCGTGGTGCAGGAACACGACGTCCTGGGCGAAGGCGGCCTTCAGGTCCTCGTCGATCATGGCGTTGCCGCCGAACTTGATGACGACCGTCTTGCCGTTGTGCCTGACCAGCCAGGGCAGCGCCTCGATGAGGATCTGGGCCTTGGGCAGCGCGGTGTGTTTGCGGGTCACGTTGCTCATGAGGAGTACGCGCTGTTCTCGTGGACGTAGTCGGCGGTGAGGTCGTTGGTCCAGATGGTGGCGGTCTCGGACCCGGCGGCGAGGTCGGCGACGATGTGCACCTCGCGGTAGCGCATGTCGACCTTGTCGCGGTCCTCGCCGACGCCTCCGTTCTTGCAGACCCACACGCCGTTGATGGCGACGTTCAACCGGTCGGGCTCGAAGGCGGCCTGCGTCGTGCCGATCGCCGAGAGGACACGCCCCCAGTTGGGGTCCTCGCCGTGAAGGGCGCACTTGAGGAGGTTGTTGCGTGCGATGGAGCGGCCCACCTCGACGGCGTCGTCCTCGGTCGCGGCGCCCACCACCTCGACCTTGATGTCCTTGCTGGCGCCCTCGGCGTCGCGGATCAGCTGCTGTCCGAGGTCGTCGCAGACCTGACGTACGGCCTCGGCGAACTCCTCGTATTCCGGGGTGACTTCGGAGGCTCCGGAGGCGAGCAGCAGCACGGTGTCGTTGGTGGACATGCAGCCGTCGGAGTCGACGCGGTCGAAGGTGGTGCGCGTCGCCGCCCGGAGCGCCCTGTCCAGTACACCGTCGTCGAGGGCGGCGTCGGTGGTGAGGACGACGAGCATGGTGGCGAGACCGGGCGCGAGCATGCCGGCGCCCTTCGCCATACCTCCGACCGTCCAGCCGTCCCTGCTCACGACGGACGTCTTGTGGACGCTGTCGGTGGTCTTGATGGCGATGGCGGCCTTCTCACCGCCGTGCTCGGACAGCTGCCCGGCAACCGTCTCGACTCCCGGGAGCAGCTTGTCCATCGGGAGCAGGACGCCGATGAGGCCGGTCGAGCAGACGGCGACCTCGATGGCGCCGCGGCCGAGGACCTCGGCGGCCTTCTCCGCCGTCGCGTGCGTGTCCTGGAAGCCCTTCGGACCCGTACAGGCGTTGGCGCCACCGGAGTTGAGGACGACGGCGGACACCTGCCCGCCCTTGAGTACCTGCTCGGACCACAGCACGGGTGCGGCCTTCACACGGTTGGAGGTGAAGACGCCCGCGGCGGCGCGGCGCGGACCGTCGTTGACCACGAGGGCCAGGTCCGGGTTGCCGTTCTCCTTGATTCCGGCGGCGATGCCCGCAGCCCGGAATCCCTTGGCTGCCGTGACGCTCACGGTGTCTCCTTGTTCGCTTCTCCGCCCGTGCAGCGCAGCGGTGCGGCCATCGTCGTCGTCTGCAGCCCGGTGGCTGCACGTGCGTCGCTCACGGTGCGACTCCGATCGTGGAAAGCCCCGTGGACTCGTCGAGTCCGAGGGCGAGGTTCATGCTCTGGACGGCACCGCCCGCGGTGCCCTTGGTCAGGTTGTCGATGGCGCTGATCGCGATGATGCGGCCCGCGGCCTCGTCGTATGCGACCTGCATGTGAACGGCGTTGGAACCGTGGACGGACGCCGTGGCGGGCCACTGGCCCTCGGGCAGCAGGTGTACGAAGGGCTCGTCCGCGAGGGCCTTCTCGTAGGCGGCGCGGACGGACTCGGCGGTGACACCGGGCCTGGCCTTCGCACTGCACGTGGCGAGGATGCCGCGGGGCATCGGCGCGAGGGTCGGCGTGAAGGAGACGCTCACGGTCTCACCGGCCGCCGCGCTGAGGTTCTGGATCATCTCGGGCGTGTGCCGGTGGCCGCCGCCCACACCGTACGGCGTCATGGAACCCATCACCTCGCTGCCGAGCAGGTGCGGCTTGAGCGCCTTGCCGGCGCCGGACGTGCCGGAGGCGGCGACGATCACGGCCTCGTTCTCGGCGAGTCCCGCCGCATAGGCCGGGAAGAGGGCCAGCGAGACGGCCGTCGGGTAGCAACCGGGTACCGCGATGCGCTTGGACCCCGTGAGCCGGGCGCGGGCACCGGGCAGTTCGGGGAGGCCGTAGGGCCAGGTCCCGGCGTGCGCGGAGCCGTAGAACCGCTCCCAGTCGGCCGGGTCGTTCAGCCGGAAGTCGGCGCCCATGTCGACGACGAGGACGTCCGGGCCGAGCCGTTCGGCGACGGCTGCGGACTGGCCGTGCGGCAGAGCGAGGAAGACGACGTCGTGGCCCGCGAGGACGTCGGGGGTGGTTTCCTGCAGCACACGGTCGGCCAGTGGCAGCAGGTGCGGCTGGAGCGCGCCGAGCCGCTGGCCCGCGTTGGAGTTGCCGGTCAGGGCCCCGATCTCGATCTCGGGGTGCACCAGGAGCAGACGCAGCAGCTCTCCGCCCGCGTACCCACTCGCTCCGGCCACTGCCGCACGTACCGCCATGTCATCCTCCTCCTGGACGGCATGACTATACGTATCGCTGCACGTTTATGCAATCTCTGCGGTCTCCGCCTTGGGAAGCATGATCCAGCGGGACACCACGAACGTCACCGGGATCGCTCCCAGGGACGCGAGCAGGGGGGCGAGCCGGCTGCCGAGGTACAGGAGGTCGACCAGCACATAGACGCCCGCGGTCGTGATCACGAAATTCGCCGCGTTCGTCAGGGGAAACAACAGGAATTTACGCAGGGTCGGGCGCGTGCGATACGTGAATCGGGCGTTGAGGAAAAACGACCCGGTCATGCTGATCGCGGTCGCGAGAATATGGGCGACAAGGTACGGGAAACGAGTGAGGAGCAGCAGGTAAGCAACGTAATACGTGCCGGTGTTGACGACGCCGATGACGGCGAAGGCCAGCATCTGCCTCGATATCAGGGGATGAGATCCTTCGTCGTGTCGCACGCCGCACGGCCCTCCGTCCGCTTCACGTTGGTCGCCTTCACCAGGAAGTGCGGGCGCCGCTTCACCTCGTAGTAGATACGGCCGGTGTACTCGCCGATGACCCCGAGCATGATCATCTGCACTCCGGCGACACCGGTGACGGCGGTGATGATCGTGACATAGCCGGGTGTCTGTACGCCGTTGACCACCGCGGCGCCCACGATCCACGCCGTGTACAGCCCGGCGCACAGCAGCAGGCCCATGCCGAGGTGGAGGGCGGCGCGCAGCGGCCTGTTGTTGAAGGAGAGCAGCCCGTCGAGACCGTAGTTGAGCAGGCTGCGGAAGGTCCAGGAGCTGCGGCCGGCCTCGCGCACGGCGTTCTCGTACTCGAAGGTGGTGCTCGGGAAGCCCACCCACGCGAACAGGCCCTTGGAGAAGCGGTTGTACTCGGAGAGGTCCAGGATCGCGTCCACCACGCGGCGCGACATCAGCCTGAAGTCCCCTACGCCGTCGACGAGTTCCACGTCCACGAGGCGGTTTATGAGCCGGTAGTAGAGGCGGGCGGTGACGGTGCGGGTCACGCTGTCACCGGTCCTGGTCCGCTTGGCGATGACCTGGTCGTAGCCGTCCGCGCGCAGGTCCACCATGTGCTTGATCAGCTCCGGCGGGTGCTGCAGGTCCGCGTCCATGACGATCACGGAGTCTCCCGTGGCATGGCGCAGGCCGGCGAGCAGTGCCGCCTCCTTGCCGAAGTTGCGGCTGAAGGAGACGTACCGCACGCGCGCGTCGCGGTCGGCCAGCCGCTCCAGGGCGGCGAGCGTACGGTCGCGGCTGCCGTCGTCGACGTAGACGAACTCCATGTCGTGGCCGAGCGGCAGCAGTTCCTCCGCGACCTTCTGGACCTGGTCGTGGAAGCGTTCTATGACGTCTTCCTCGTCGTAGCAGGGTGCGACGATCGATATGAGCATGGTTTTCCCCCTGGGAACGCGGTCAGAGAGCGCCGGTCACGGGCTCGCGCGGGCGGGTGGTCGCGGTCGGTGGAGCCGGCGGCGGTGCGGCACGCCGTCGGCGTACGGCGGTGAAGGCGCCGAGCAGGATCAGGGTCAGCAGTGCTGCGGCCCCGACGGTGGTGCCCAGGCGCAGGCCGGGCGGGTGGAACGTGCAGGAGACGCTGTTCGTGGAGGGGGCGACGGGCACGGCGATCAGGCCGTGGAACTGACCCGCCGGTACCGGGTTGGCGTCGCCCGCGGCGCAGCGCCAGCCCGCGATGCGCGGCGCCGCCACAACCGCGGTTCCCCTGCTGCCCGCCGGGAGTTCGGCCCGGATCGTGCTGCCGGAGACGGTGACGCGGGTGGCGCCGGTGGACCTGAGCCGCTCGACGGCGTCGTGCAGCCGGGTGGTGTCCAGGCAGCCGACCGCGCCGTCGGGGAGTCGGCCGTCGAGGCTGGGGGCGAGTTCGATCGTGAGGCGCCCGGAGGCCGGGACCCTGCCCAGCCGCTGCATGGCGGCGATCTTGGTGACGCGCGCGTCGGACCTGAACCGGCCGGTCGGCCCGTCGCCCGTCGTGGCCGTGCCGGAGTAGTGCGGCGCCCACAGGTAGACCTCGTCGCCGGCCGGGCACCGCGCGGTGATCGTCGGTTTCCGCTCGGTCACGGACGCGTGGGCGGCGATCGGCGTCCCCGGGTGCGCGCTGTCCCCTGCCTGCGGGGCCCTGCCGGCGCTGGTGCGCACCGTGATGCGGGGCACGGTGTAGACGCGGCTGCCCAGCAGGAGTTCCTGGTTGCGGTACGGCGACGGGCCGAAGCCGGCCGAGGACGCGCCGCCCGGTCGCAGCGTGACCAGCGGCGGGACGTCCTCGCGGGACACGCTCGGCCCGGTGCCGTCCTGCGGGAACCAGCCCTGGTGCGGGTCCGGCGGAGAGTGCACGCGTGCGCCGACGGAGAAGATCGCGTCCGTGACGTCGTTGTCCAGGCTCTGCACGCTGCGGGCCCGCGAGGTCCAGCCGCCGCCGAGTGCGGTGAGCGTACGGCTGAGGACGTCGGAGGTGAGGCTGCTGTAGTACTGGGCCCCCTGTCCGCCGACCAGCATCGGGTCGTTGCCGACGGTCTGCTCACGGCCCGGGTCGGTGCGGTACCGGGGCCAGCCGTCGGCCTGTGCGATCGCCTCCGCCTGCGCCTGCTGCCGGGCTCCCCACGGCGCGTAGTCGTCCATGTGGCCGAGGCGGAGCCGGGTGGCGACGGCGGAGGTGGCAGCCGTCTCGCCGAACTGCCCGCCGAACAGCAGGACCACGGCGAGCCCGGCCAGGACCCCGCGGCGCCGGGCGGTCGCCGGCGGACCTGCCGAGCCGTCGGCCTGGGTACGTCCCAGCAGCATCAGCCCGCCGAGCGCACCGACGACGGCGAGCAGCAGCACCCCCCAGCCGACGGGGCGCACCAGGTGGCCCCGGCTCGCGACGGCGGCGATCAGGGCGAGCAGCACGGCCGCCGCGCCCAGGGCACGCAGGTCGGGAGGCCCGTACGAGAGCGAGTGCCAGGCGGCGATCACCAGCAGTGCGCACAGGACGAAGGCCTGCCGGTAGGCGCTGCCCTGCGGTGTGGCGAAGGCGTGCCAGACCAGGTGGGTCGGCCCCCACTGCAGGGACAGGGCCACCGCGGCGACCAGCAGCGTCCACCCGGCACGCACCCGGCGCGGCACCGCCCGGTGGAAGGGCAGGGCGAGGGCGAGCAGCAGCGCCGCGGTGCCCACATAGACGGCCGGGGTGCCGAAGCTGTACGTCGTGGGCAGCAGACGGGCCAGCATGTCCTCCGCCGGCACCGGCGCGAACTGGACGACCCTGCCGGGGTACGCGTGCCTGGTGCCGAAGTACACGACGACCACCAGCGGGGCGGCCAGGCCCACTCCCAGCGCGACGGTGACGACGGCACGGCCCACCGTCTCCAGCCGCCGCCGGCCCGGAACACCGGAGAGCCACAGCCGGAGCAGCAGCACCAGGGCGGCACAGAGGGTGGCCATGTACGCGGTGTAGAAGTTGGCGATCCAGGCGAGCGCCACGATCAGCACGCCGAGCAGCGGGTGCCGGCGCTGCATCGCCCACTCGCCGACAAGGCACAGCAGCGGCAGGGCGACGAGGCCGTCGAGCCACATCGGGTTGTACGAGGCGACCGCTACGCTCCAGCCGCACATCGCGTACGACGCTCCCAGCAGTCCGGCCCCCCACCAGCGGCCGGGGCGCAGGCTCAGCAGCAGCCAGGCCATGGCCGCGCCCGCGGACGCCGTCTTCAGCACGGTGATCACATACACCGCGAGGTCGATCTCGTCCCGCGGGAACACCGCGACGAGCAGGGCGAACGGGCTGCTCAGGTAGGTGCCGAGGTCGGGCAGGAAACTGGAGCCGTAGCCGGACTGCCAGTTGACGAAGAGGCCGCCGTCGGCCCTGCCGTGCAGCAGGTCCCACAGGTGGGCGTGGAAGGGCACGTACTGGTTGCCGAGGTCGTTGACGCTGCGGGTGCGGGGGCCGAAGGGGTAGCTGCGGGCGATGACGTCCGCGGCGCAGAACACGGCGACAGTGAGGGCCGCGGCGAGCAGGGCCGCCGCCTTCTTCGGCGAAAAATGGCCGCCCGAAACGGCTTTTGACAGAGTCGAGCGATCCATTCCTTGTTACTCCCCGCAGGTAATTGATTCGCCGACTAAGACGGCCCGAGTTTCCGATCGGTTGTGCCGTCCGGGGAAAGTGACACAACTTGTTCCGAATAAATCCGCAGACCTATGAGAATGGAATGGTGAACAATCAGGAAACAGAAATTTCCGGACAGGTAATTTAATGGTGAACTCATCGTGACGTACACACGGCGGCTGCCTCGCCCAGGGCCCGCTTGACCTGGAGCGCGCTCCAGGTTCTACGGTTTACGTCATGACCAGCGGACACCCCCTCCCGCAGGACCGGGAGCCGACTCTGACCATCGCCGAGGTGGTCGAGCGCACCGGCCTCTCGCACGACACGCTGCGCTACTACGAGAAGGCGGGCCTGATCGAGCGGGTCGGCCGGACCACCGGTAACCAGCGCCGCTACGACGCGGCCGACCTGGCCTGGCTGGAGTTCGTGCTGCGGCTGCGCGAGACGGGCATGTCGATCGCCGACATGCAGCGGTATGCGCAGCTGCGGGCGAAGGGGGACGTCTCGGTCGCCGACCGGCTGGCGATGCTCCACGAGCACCGCGCCGAACTGGGGGACCGCATCAGGGCGTTGCGCCGCAACGCCCGTGCGCTGGACGACAAGATCGACCACTACGAACGGCTGCTCGGCACGATGCACGAGCAGGCGGGAACGGAAGACTGACATGAGCGGGAGCACCACCCGTGACGAGCGTTTCGCCCACGGCCTGGAGGTCCTGAAGAGGGTCGACGGCGAAGCCGGACAGCGGGTCGTCGACTCGCTCGCCGACATCAACCCCGAGCTCGGCCACCAGGTCGTCGCCTGGGCCTTCGGCGAGATCTACGACCGCCCCGGACTCGCCCCGCGCGACCGGCAGCTGGTGACGCTGGGCATGCTCACCGCGCTCGGCGGCTGCGAGGCCCAGCTCGACGTGCACGTCAACGCCGCCCTGAACGTGGGCCTCACGCCCGAGCAGATCATCGAGGCGCTGACGCACTCCGCGGTGTACTGCGGCATTCCCAAGGCCCTGAACGCGACCTTCGCCGCGAAGAAGGTGTTCGCCGAGCGCGGACTGCTCCCGCTCGGACAGCAGCTCGCGGACCCGGCGCCGGCGACCACCTCCGCCTGATCCGCGGGAAGGTGATCGGGTTCGCCTCGAAGGTGCAGGTGAACGTGTCGGCGACCCCCGAGAAGGTGGACGCCGTCGGCCCGACGGCCGTGCTCGTCTCACCGTTCACCGCGTCGGGCACGGCGGCCGGCGTGGTCACCCTGGCCCTGGACGCGGCCTTCGCGCCCCCGAGGTCGATCGTCGTACGGGCCGCCGAGGACCGGGAGTTGACGACCTTCGACCTACCCCGCCTTGGCGACGAGCGTCGGCTTGTCGGCCGGTCACGGGTCGGGCGTGGCATGGATACTCCGCGGCTCCTGGGCGTCGTTCTCGACGGCTCCATCGTTCGAAATATCAGGCAGCGGCCAGCACTTCGGACGGCAAGGCATGGGAGGAATGCGAGCACGTCCATGGGGCCCATGAGGGCGACGTAGGGTCGAAGGCATGGACGCGCCGCTGCCGGACCCCAGGGAGAAGGGCCGATGACGGGCGAGCTGTGGCCCGTGCCCGACGTGCTGGCCCATCTGGCCGGGCGCTGGCGCGTGCGGCGCACGGTGCGGGACCTGGCGAGCGGGGACGAGGGGCACTTCGAGGGCACCACGGTCTTCAGCCCGCTGCCGGAGGGCGGCCTGCTGCACGAGGAGGCCGGCATGTTCACCTGGCAGGGCGTCACGCGGCCCGCCGAGCGGACCCTGCGCTTCCTGCGGGGGAGTTCACCGGGCAGGGCGGACGTACGCTTCGCCGACGGCCGCCCCTTCCACGGCCTGGACCTGACCACCGGGCACCATGTCGCCGGCCACCCCTGCGCGGCGGACCTCTACCGCGGCGAGTTCACCGTCCGCGACGCGGACCACTGGCGGTCGGTGTGGCGGGTGGGCGGACCCGCCAAGGACCTCGTGCTCACGACCGACTACGCGCGTGAGGGCTGAGCCGGGACCCCGTCGAAGCGGAGGTTCCAGCGGCCGGCGTGGCCCGTGACGGTGGTCGTCGACAGGGGGCGCACATCGATGTTCCAGTACGTCGACGGCGGCGCCTTCAGTGCGTAGACGAGGGCCGCGCGAATGACGGACGGCTCGGCGACGGCGACAATGCGGCCGCCGTCCTCGGCCGGCCTCGTGTCGAGCCAGCCCCCGACCCGGGAGACGAAGGCGAGGAGCGACTCACCGCCGTGCGGGGTGGCCCGCGGATCGCCCAGCCAGGTGTCCACGGCGGCCGGCTCGCGGGCCATCGCCTCGCCGAGCGTCAGCCCGCGCCAGCGGCCCATGTCGCAGTCCCGCAGGGCGAGCTGGACGAGGGGGGCGTAGCCGAGGGCGTCACCGGTGGCGCGACTGCGGGGCGTGGGCGAGCAGTAGCGCAGCTCGGCCGCCGCGAGCGGGATCAGGTCGTGGGCGACACGCTGCACCTCGTCCCAGCCGGCCTGGTCGAGCGGACGGTCGTCCTCGAAGCGTTCGGCGAGCAGCGGGGAGCTGCGCGCTGCGGCGACGAAAGTGACCCGTAGTTGCATGCGGCGATCGTCAGTCCGGAAAGTGCGCAGGTCAAGGGGTGTTACCAAGGAGTCACCCAGGGTGCCCGAAACCTTACTTCAGGGTCAGGACCTGGCGGGCAACTCACCCGAAACACCTCACCCACGCGTCACTCGGAGACGAGCGCCATCCACTGGTCGGGCCTCGCCAGCTCCCGGAAACCGAGCTTCTCGTACACCCCGTGGGCGTCGTGGGTGGCGAGCAGGATGCGGCGCAGCCCGTAGGGGCGCAGGTGGTCGCGGACGGCAGCGACCATCGCCGTACCGACCCCCGTGCCGCGCACGGACGGGTCGACGTACACGTCGCAGAGCCAGGCGAAGGTGGCCCGGTCGGTGATGATCCGCGCATACGCCACCTGATCCCCGGAAACCACGTCGTACACCCCGAAGTTCAGCGAGCCGGCCATCGCCGATTCATGCTTGTCCCGCGTCCGCCCGATCGCCCAGTACGCGTCGGTGGACAGCCACCGGTGCACGCGCTCGGTGTCGATGCGATCGGGGTCGGCGGAGATCTCGTAGCCGTCGGGGAGGCCGGGGGTGTCGGTCATGGCGGGAGACTCGCAGGTCGCGGAGCGGGGAGTCGACTGGTTTTCCTGGCTTCCTGGCTTCCCGGTTTCCGGTTTCCCGGTTTTCCCCGAGCCGGCCCGGCTCCGCCGCCCCGCGGCTAGAGCACTTCGTCGCAGGCGGTGCGCAGCCGCCGTACCCCCTCAGTGATCTCCTGTGTCCCCGCGACCGCCGCAAAGCTCAACCTCACGTGAGGTGCCGGGGATTCAGCGCTGAAGTACGGGCGGCCGGGCGTGAGGGCGACCCCCGCGCGCAGGGCCGCCGCCGTCAGGGCGGTTTCGTCCGTACCGTCGGGCAGACGCAGCCACAGGTGGTAGCCGCCGGACGGGATGTGCGGGAGGGAGAGTTCGGGGAGGCCGAGGCGCAGGGCCGCCGTCATCGTGTCGCGGCGGGTCTTCAACTCCGTGGAGATGGCCCGGAGATGGCGCGGCCAGGCGGGTGAGCCGACGAGTTCGAGGGCCGCCTCCTGGAGCGGCCGGGGGACGAAGAAGGTGTCGACGACCTGGATGGCGCGCAGCCGTTCCAGGACCGGGCCGTGGGCGGCCAGCGCGCTCACCCTGAAGCTGGGCGAGGTCGCCTTGGTGAGCGAGCAGACGTGGACGACGACTCCGTCGGGGTCGTCCGCCGCGAGGGGGCTCGGCAGCGGTCCCGCGTCCTCGTGCACGAGCCGGCGTACGAAGTCGTCCTCGACGACGAACGCGCCTGCCTCGCGGGCGATGCGGAGCACCTCGCCGCGGCGTTCGGGGGCGAGCACGGCGCCGGTCGGGTTCTGGAACAGGGGCTGGCAGACGAAGACGCGCGCGCCGGTCGCCCGGAACGCGTCGGCGAGCAGGGCCGGTTTGACGCCGTCCGCGTCCACCGGGACCGGGACGGGCCGCAGACCCGCCGCCCGTGCGATCGCCAGCATGCCCGGATACGTGGGCGATTCGACGAGCACCGGCGCTCCGGGCGGGGCGAGCGCGCGCAGGGCGGTGGTGAGAGCGGACTGGCCACCCGCGCTGATGAGCACCCCGGCGGCGGTGACCCCTCCCCCGATGCTGCGCGCGAACCACTCCCGCAGCTCCGGCAGCCCTTCCATCGGCGGCCGCCCCCAGGCGCCGGGACGCCGTCCCGCCCGGGACAGGGCCGCCGCCATGGCCCGCTCGGGCTGCAACGACGGGTGCAGATAGCCACCGTTGAACTCGACGACTCCGGGCGCGGGCGCGGCGAGCGACACGGTGACTCCGGACGCGTCGACGGAGCGCGGTACGAGGTCGGCGGCGCCGTCCGCGCTGAGGGCGACCTCCTGCCACGAGGTGTCCCCGACGGCAGCGGCCCTGCCCCGCGGCTGCGCGCGGAAGGCGCCGGCTCCCGGCCTGGTCACCACCAGGCCCTCGGCGGACAGCTGGGCCAGGGCACGCGAGACGGTCACCGGGCTGACCCGGAACCGCTCGACGAGAGACCGGCTCGACGGGAGCTTTCCACCCGGAGAGTAGCGGTCAAGTTCTCGTCGCAGCTGATTCGCCAGTTCGCCCACGCTGCTACGCTCTTGCATGACAGCACAGAATAGCGCTACTGCGCCCCAGCGGATAGCGGTCGCCACTCCGCCCGGGACGACAGGCGGCACCGGCACGCTCCAGGCCGCCCTCGGCGTCACCGCCTTCTCCCTCACCTTCCCCGCCACCGCCTGGGGTCTGGAGGGCTTCGGGCCCTGGTCCCTGGTGGCCGCGCGCAGTGTTCTGGCAGCCCTGATCGCGGGCACGTGCCTGCTGGCCCTGCGCGTTCCGCTGCCGGACCGGCGGCACGTGGCGGGACTCGCGGTCGTCGCCGCGGGTGTCGTCGTCGGCTTCCCGCTGCTCACCACACTCGCCCTGCAGACCTCGACCACCGCGCACGCGGCCGTCGTGGTGGGCCTGCTCCCGCTCACGACCGCACTGTTCTCCGCCCTGCGCATGGGCACCCGCCCCTCCCGCACCTTCTGGACGGCGGCCCTCGCGGGTGCGGCGGCGGTCGTCGCCTTCACGGTCCAGCAGAGCGGCGGCGCGCTGACGACCGCCGACCTGTATCTGTTCGCCGCGCTGCTGGTGTGCGCGGCCGGCTACACCGAGGGCGGCCGGCTCGCCCGGGTCATGCCGGGCTGGCAGGTCATCGGCTGGGCGCTGGTGCTGTGCCTGCCGCTGAGCGTGCCGGCCGCCGCGCTGGCGCTGTCGTACGAACCGGCGCAGTTGACCGCGCACAGCGTGGCCGGGCTGCTGTGGGTCGCGGTGGGCTCGCAGTTCCTCGGCCTGGTCGTCTGGTACCGGGGGATGGCGGCGATCGGCATCCCGAAGGCCAGCCAGTTGCAGTTGGCCCAGCCCCTGCTCACACTGGTGTGGTCGGTGCTGCTGCTGGGCGAGCACCTGACGGTGGCCGCGCCGCTGACGGCCGCGGCGGTACTCGTGTGCATCGCCGTCACCCAGCGGGCGCGAGGCTGAGCGGCGTGCACGCGCCGGTCCCAACCAAGGCCTCGCGCCGTAGACTCAAGGCCACGGACCGCTGCTCCCGCACTTGGTGAGGAGGCCCTACACATGCACGCAACCGTGGGCGACCAGCTCGTCCAGCACGGCAGGGTGGTCGGACAACAGGACAAGGTCGGCGAGATCGTCGAAGTACTGGGCCAGGGGGGCAACCCTCCGTTCCGCGTCCGCTTCGATGACGGGCATGTGGGCGTCTGCTCACCCGGCCCCGACACCGAGATCCGGCACAGGGAAAGGCAACAGTAGATCAGCGCGGGGGCCTCGCCGGCTGCCGGTAGTGGTCGGCGACGACCCGTGCCATCGCCCCGATGGGGTCCGCCGCCACGTCCTTGGCGGCGAAGAAGACGTGGCCCTTCACCTCCGGATACTGCGCGGCCAGCGTGAGATGCCGGGAGAGTTCGGCCGGGTCCTGCCAGGCCGCGGGCTGTGCCGGGTCGCCCGCCTTGTAGAGCGCCTCCCCCACGTACAACCGCGTCCCGGTGTTCCGCGCGACCTCCGCCCACCAGGGCAGCAGCTTGGCGTAGTCGGCGGCGGCGAAGCCCAGGTTCCAGTAGACCTGCGGCGCGAGGTAGTCGATCCAGTTCCTGCGCACCCACTTGCGTGTGTCCGCGTACAGGTCGTCGTACGTCTGCACGCCCGCCCGGGTGTCGGAGCCGAGCGGGTCGGTGGCGGCGTTGCGCCACACTCCGAACGGGCTGATGCCGAAGCGCGTGCCCGGCCGGGTGCGCCGGATGCAGGCGGCCGTTCCGCGCACCAGCTTGTCGATGTTGTCGCGGCGCCAGGCGGCCCGGTCCGGGAAGCCCGCGCCGTAGCGGGCGTAGGCCTCGTCGTCGTCGAAGGTCTGGCCGGCCACGGGATACGGATAGAAGTAGTCGTCGAAGTGCACGGCGTCCACGGGGTACTTCTTCACCGCGTCGAGGATCGCCCGCTGGACGAAGGCGCGGACCTCGGGCAGCCCCGGGTTGTAGTAGAGCTTTCCGCCGTACGCCACCGCCCAGTCCGGATGCCTGCGCGCGGGGTGCGAGGCGACCAGCTTCGTCAGGTCCGTGTGGACGGCGACGCGGTACGGGTTGAACCACGCGTGCAGCTCCAGGCCACGGGCGTGGGCCTCCTCGACCGCCGTCTCCAGGGGGTTCCAGCCGGGGTCCTTGCCCTGGGTCCCGGTGAGGTACTCCGACCAGGGCTCGTACGGCGAGGGCCACAGGGCGTCGGCCGTCGGACGCACCTGGAAGATCACGGTGTTGAGGCGGTTTCTGACCGCCACGTCGAGGTGGCCGATCAGCTCCCTGCGCTGCTCGGCCGCGGTCATGCCCGGCCGGGAGGGCCAGTCCCGGTTGGCCACGGTGGCCAGCCACACGCCCCGCATCCCGGTGATCGCGCGCCGGGTGCCCGGCACCGCGCTCGCGTCCGGCGCGGTCGCCAGAGTCGCCAGCGCGGCCAGCGCGAACGCCCTGCGTGACAGTCGCCCCATGGTGACAACACCCCCATACTGTGCGGATCCGCGCGGTCACGGATCGTCTCCGCCGCCCAGGATGCCCGTACCCGCACGATCGATCATCGATACTTGGGGGTAACGTGCACGATCGGAGCAGGCGCCGAACCAGCGGAGTCCTGCCGCACACCCGTAGACCAGCGAAGGGGACGATGTGACAGACATCGCGGCGGGAGACATCGCGCGCGTCGGAGTCGTGGGCTGCGGCCAGATGGGAGCCGGCATCGCCGAGGTGTGCGCCCGTTCCGGGCTGGACGTGAAGGTCGCCGAGACCACCGGTGAGGCCCTGGAGATCGGCCGCACCCGGCTGTTCAACTCCCTGTCCAAGGCGGCCGAGCGCGGCAAGATCAGCGCCGAGGAGCTCGACGCGACGCAGGCGCGGCTCAGCTTCACCACGGACCTCGGCGAGTTCGCCGACCGCGACCTGGTGATCGAGGCCGTCGTGGAGAACGAGCAGGTCAAGACCGAGATCTTCCAGGTGCTCGACCAGGTCGTGACCCGGCCCGACGCGATCCTCGCCTCCAACACCTCCTCCATTCCGCTGGTGAAGCTCGCGGTCGCCACCTCGCGGCCCGACCATGTCGTCGGCATCCACTTCTTCAACCCGGCCCCGGTGCAGCAGCTCGTCGAGCTGATCCCGGCGCTCACCACCTCCGAGGGCACGCTCGCCCGCGCCCAGCAGTTCGCGGAGAAGACGGTGGGCAAGCACGCCATCCGTGCCCAGGACCGCTCCGGCTTCGTGGTCAACGCGCTGCTGATCCCGTATCTCCTCTCCGCCATCCGGATGTTCGAGTCCGGCATCGCCAGCCGCGAGGACATCGACAACGGCATGGAGCTGGGCTGCGCCCACCCGATGGGCCCGCTGAAACTGTCCGACCTGATCGGCCTGGACACGGTCGCCTCGGTGGCCTACTCGATGTACGAGGAGTACAAGGAGCCGCTGTACGCCGCTCCCCCGCTGCTGCAGCGGATGGTCGACGCGGGCCGGCTCGGCCGGAAGACCGGCTCGGGCTTCTACAGCTACAGCTGACACCGACGCCACGACTGACTGAGCCCCGGCTGACACCGACGGCCGGTTGCACAGTGCCCGTTCCAGGGTGCTGACTACACAGTGCTACGAACGCGGGCCCGGCACCTTTGATGGTGCCGGGCCCGCGTCATTCACACACCGTGTGCGCGCCGGGCACGCATATGCCCCTCGCACACTCTCCCCACGTGTCCACCAGGCGAGTTGACTCACCATGCGCATGCAAGGGATGTGACGACTACGGAAAGGAGCGGACTTGTGACCGCCGACCCGGAGCATCCCGTGGTCCATGGGGAACTCGCAGAGTTACGCCGCCGCCTCGATGTCGCGTACGCGCGCGTCGAGGGAGGGCTGGCTCTGCTCAACCATCGCACTGAGGAGACGGACAAGGGACTCGACGACCTGAGCGCACGGATCGTCGCACTGGAGCACGCCCGGTGGCCGCTGCCCGCGGTCGCGGCACTGGCAGCCGTGGGCGCGCTCGTCGTGACGATATGGCAGACCCTGGGCCGCTGAGGGACGGGGGCGTGTGGGACTCTGCCCGTACGCGGCTCCGCCGCGTGGGCGCGACCGGCCACGACGGGGCCGCACAGGATCGACGGCCCGTCGTGGCCCGCCCGGCACAGCGCCTACGCGTCCTGCCCCAGCCTGAGGTGGTGCAGCAGAAGTAACGCGGCCGCCATGTTGGCGGCCGGCACCTCGCCGCGGGCGACCATGTCGGGGACGAGCTTGAGGGGGACCCACTCCCGGCGGTCCGACTCGAAGTCGTCCACGGGATGCCCGATGTACTCGCCCTCGTTGGTCCAGTAGATGTGGTGCCGTGCGTCGGTGAGGCCGTTGGACGGCTCCACGCTCATGAGGTGCTGCAGAGGTCCCGGCCGCCAGCCGGTCTCTTCCTCGAGTTCCCTGGCGGCCGCGACGGCGATGTCCTCACCGTCCTCGACCACACCCGCGGCGAGTTCCCACCCCCAGCTGTCGGTGATGAAGCGGTGGCGCCACAACAAGAGGACTTCGTTGGCCTCGTTGACCACCGTTGCCACGGCCACCGGCCGCAGCCGTATCAGAAAGTGGTCGAGATGCCGGCCGTCCGGCAGCTCGACATCCGCCAGGTTGACGCTGAACCAGCGGTTTGAGTACACAGTTTGTTCGCTCTGTTTCGTCCACTGCACGGTTCTGCCACCTTCCATCGAGTAAGTGGCAATATCGCAGCAGGGACTGCGGAGCGGCGGTGCTCAGGAACCCGTCTACAGCGGCACGCGCAGTGCTCCGTCGATCAGTTCGGCGGCCTCGGAGGTGCCCGCGCAGCCGCTGCGCACCAGATGGTCGCGTACCGCCCGGAGTCTGTCGCGCAGCCGCTGGGACTCCATTCCCCGGGCCTGTTCGGCCATCTGCACGGCCGTGGCCACGGCTTTGTCGGCATTGCCCTGGCGCAGTTCGATCGTGCTGAGCATGGCGAGCCGGTGCACCCGGCCGCGGTCGTGCGCCGGATTGTCGACGGCGGCGGCGGCGTGCTCCCCCGCCGCCACGAGTTCGCCGAGGCTGAGCAGGGCCTCCGCCACCTGGACGTTGACCAACCCCGGCTGGACATAGCCGGTTTCGTCGGGTTCGTATCCACGCCGGATGCGTTCGGCGGCCTGCTCCGCCCGCCGGATGCAGGACAGCGCGGTCGTACCGTCGCCCAGGTGCGCGTACGCCTTCGCCTGCATCGCGTACAGGTCGCAGGCGAGCGCCGGCGTGATGTGCCTGCCGGCGGCCCGCAGCGCGGCCTCCGCGAAGGCGACGGCCTGCCGGTACTCCCGCATGAACAGGGCCTGGTTGACCAGCAGGGCGATCACATACGCGCCCAGACCCCGGTCCCCGCTGGCCTTCGCCAGCCTGAGGGCCTGGTGGAAGTAGCGCTGGGCGAGCCCGTGCGCGTCGGAGTCGTAGGCGCAGATGCCGGCGATCGCCACCAACCCGCCCGTCGCCCGGTGCAGTTGACGGCCGGTGGCGTCGGTGTAGCTGCCGCGCAGTAGCGGGGCGGCCTCGGCGTTGAGAAAACCGACGATCCTGGCGCGGGTCGCTATACCGCCGGCCTTGCGGTACATCTGCTCGTAGTGGGTGCGGGCGGCGCGCAGCATCTCGAGGTCGCTCGCGGTGACCCGGTGCCGGCCGCCGCGCGAGACGTCCACGTCCTCGGGCGGATTCTCCCATTCCCACACGGGCATGACGGCGGGCGTGCCGGTGACCGCGGGCGCGCCCAGGATGTGCGGGCGCTGCTGCTCGTCGGAGCGCCACAGGGCGGTGGCACGCTCGACGAAGCCGGAGAGGGTGGTGCCGTGCGGGGTGGACGGCTCGCCCGGCACGCCGAGGCCGATGTCGTCCAGCGTGACCGGCCGGTGCAGACGGCCCGCGAGCACCTCACAGATCAGGTCGGGCACCTGACCGCGCGGCCGCTGCCCCTTCAACCATCGTGCCACGGCGGTGTGTTCGTACCGGAGCGCGAGGCCGCGCGCCCGCCCCGCCTGATTGACGTGTGCTGCCAGCCCCGCATGCGAGATCCCCGCCTCGTCCAGGATCGCGTCGAGCAGAGTGTTGGGCTGCATGGGTGCCCCCCGGGTGGCTCGGTGCCGTCAGAGTAGTGCGAACGCCTTCACACGGGGTGCGAACGGAGTGCTCGAATCCGCAGCGTGCGCGCGCTGTCGCGGAGAGTTTCCAGCCGGTTGACTGAAATGCCTCGCAAGAGGCCGGCCGGGCCGCCGGCTCCCCCTCGTACAGTGCGGCGGCCCGCTTCCGCGCCGTCCGCCCGGCTGCCTGCCCGACACTCCGTGGCGGGGCGGACGGCGCGCCGCGCAGGCACCATCCATGAGGCCCCGCCCAGACCACGCGGGAGCGCCGGGCGCACCGCGGGGGAGCGTGGCGATTCGCGGCCTCGACGTCACGTGAGGCGGTGCGCCCGGTGTCCGACCGACTCACCCGGTGCGCGTACGGCATGACGCCGGTCGTTGCGCAGCACGAGCAGCGCCACATCGTCGGCGGGCCGCCCCCCTGCGTGCCGCAGCAGCCCGGCGAGGACGGCGCGCAGCAACGACTGCGGTGAGACCGGCCCGGCGGCGACGGCCTCGGTGAGCGCGGCGGCCAGCGGAAAGAACCGGCCACGACCGTCACGGGCGTCCTCGACACCGTCGGTGTGCAGGAAGAGCCCCTCGCCGGGCAGGAGTTGACCGCAGCGGACGGCGGGCAGCTCTGCGGGCAACGGGAACGGCCCGAGCGGGGGCAGCGGTTCGGCCCGGGTCAGCGGTTCGGCCCGGTCCGGCCCCAGCAGATACGGCCAGGGATGCCCGCAGTTGAGGACGTGTACCCCACCGTCCGTTCCGATCTCCAGCAGCAGTACGGTGACGAACTCCTCGGAGACCGGGCACTCCGGCTCGGGCCCGGCCGAGGGATGCCCGGCGCGGGCCCGCTCCCGCAGATGCCGGGCCAGTGCCCGCTCCAACCGCCGCAGCACACAGCCCAGTTCGGCCTCGTCGTGCGCGGCTTCGCGGAAGCTGCCGAGTACGGCGGCGACCGTACTGATGGCGGCGAGCCCGTGCCCACGTACATCGCCCATCACGATCCTCACGCCGTGCTCGGTGGCGATGACCTCGTACAGATCGCCGCCGATGGCCGCACCGCGGTCCGCGGACAGCTGGGCGGCGGCGACGTTCAGCCCGTCGATCCACGGCGGCAGCGGCCGCAGCAGCACACTCTGTGCGGCACCCGCGACCTGCCGGACCTCCCTGAGCTCGCGCACCAGCGCATGCCGGACGTTCAGGACCAGCCCGGTCCCCACAGCGAAGAAGACGGCACTGGTGACGATGCGCGCGCCCAGCCCGTTCTGCTGGGCGGGCGGACAGGCCAGTTTGTACGAGATCGCCGTGGCGCCCCACGCGATGGGCAGCCCCAGCGCCGGCAAGCGCCTGCGGAAGACCCCAGCCCTGCTGCGAATCATGCCGATGGCCCCCCATACAGGCCCCGAAAGCACAGAATCGGACCGGCCTCGAAAGGCCGGTCCGATTCTGTCGACCCGCATGGCCGTAATGGGCCAGATCACCCGGACTTGTCACCCAAATGAGTGACCATCCACAGGCCACCCGCATTTATGCAGGTAGAGCACCTGTGCTCTCAAGGGCGCGGGGTGCGCCCCCGAAGGGGCGCGGGCTGTGGTGCAGCCACGACAGACCCGCGGCCGCCAACCCACCGCGGTCCCTCACCTCTTGGGCGCACTAACCCCGAAGCACCGCACCCGTCCGCTCGCCCGCGAGGGCAACCGCCGCATCCCGGGCGGCAGATGCCTCATCCACGGTCAGCGTCCGATCCGACGCACGGAACCGCAGCGCATACGCCAGGGACTTCCGCCCCTCACCGAGCTGCTCGTCGTTCTCGTACACGTCGAACAGCCGGATGCCCTCAAGGAGCGCACCCGCGCCCTCACGCAGCGCCGCCTCGACATCCGAGTGCGGCACGAACGTGTCGACGACCAGCGCGACATCCTGCGTGGCCACCGGGAAGGTGGAGATGCTCGGTGCCTGCGGAGTGTCGTTACCGACCTGCTCCAGCACGTCCAGGTCGATCTCCATCGCGCTGGTGCGCTCGGGCAGCGCGAGGGCCTTGACCACACGCGGGTGCAGCTCACCCGCGTGGCCGACCACCCTCTCCGTGCCATCCACGACGACCGCGAACTCGGCGCAGCGGCCGGGGTGCCAGGGCCCGTACTGCCCCTTGCGGACGATCAGCTCGGCGCCGGCTTCCCGCGCGACGATCCGCCCGGCCTCGACCGCGTCGGCCCAGTCCGCCGGCCGGCCCCTGCCCCACCAGCCGGCCTGTTCGCGGGCGCCCGCGAGGACGACGGCGACATGGCGCGGCTGCTCGGGCAGCACTGCGTCCAGTTCGGCGATCTCCTCGTCGGTGGGACGCCGGTCGACGGGCAGGGCGGCGGCGGTCCTCTGCCCGTCGCGCGGCAGGAAGACCAGCCCGGTCTCGAAGAGCGCCAGGTCGTGCGAGCCCCGGCCGTTGTTGCGGCGCAGCGCACCGAACAGGCCCGGCAGCAGCGAGGTGCGGAGCGCGGGCTCCTCGTCGTTCAGCGGGTTGGTCAGCTTCACCACGCGGCGCGCCGGGTCGTCGGCCCCGATCAGCAGCTGGTCGAAGACCTGCTCGCCGATGAAGGGGTAGTTCGGCGCCTCGACGTAACCGCCACCGGACAGCGCCCGGCCGACGCGGCGGTGCAGCCGCTGACGGTGGGTCAGTCCGCGGCCCGAGGGGAGCTTGGGCAGCGTGGAGGGAAGGTTCTCGTAGCCCTCCAGGCGGATGACTTCTTCGGCCAGGTCGTTGACCTCCAGGAGGTCGGGCCGCCAGGACGGGACGGTGACGATCAGCTCGTCCTGCCCGTACACGTCGCAGCCGATCTCCTGCAGCCGCCGTACGACGATCTCGCGGCCGTAGTCGACGCCCGCCACCTTGTCCGGGTGGTCGGCCGGAATGGTGATGGTGTGCGGTGCGGACGGCGCGATGACCTCGGTCACGCCGGCCTCGGCGCTGCCGCCCGCGAGGAGCACCAGCAGGTCGACCGTGCGCTGGGCAGCGGCGGACGCGGCCTGCGGGTCGACGCCGCGCTCGAACCGGCGGGAGGCCTCGGAGGAGAGCCGGTGCCGACGGGCGGTGCGGGCGATGGAGATCGCGTTGAAGTGCGCGGCCTCGATCACCACGTCGCTTGTCGCGTTCGCCCCGTTCTCGGTGGCATCGTGGTCGGCGATCTCGGTGTTGGCGCCGCCCATGACGCCCGCGAGCCCGATCGGGCCGCGGTCGTCGGTGATCACCAGGTCCTCGGTGTCGAGCTTGCGCTCGACGCCGTCCAGGGTGACGAGCTTCTCGCCCGCCTCCGCCCGGCGCACGCCGATCGTGCCCTGGACCAGGGATCGGTCGTAGGCGTGCAGCGGCTGGCCGAGCTCCATCATCACGTAGTTGGTGACGTCGACGGCGAGCGAGATCGGGCGCATGCCGACCTTCTGCAGCCGGCGCCGGAGCCAGATCGGGGAGCGCGCCTCGGGGCTGAGGCCGGTCACCGTGCGGGCGGTGAAGCGGTCGCAGCCGGCGGGCTCGGAGACCTGGACCGGGTAGCCGTAGGCGTTCGGGCCGGGTACGTCGAGCAGCGCCGGGTCGCGCAGCGGCAGGCCGTAGGCGATGGCGGTCTCGCGGGCGACGCCGCGGATGGACAGGCAGTCGCCGCGGTTGGCGGTGACGGCGATGTCCAGGACCTCGTCGACCAGTTCGAGGAGCTCGATGGCGTCCTTGCCGACCTCGATCTCGGGCGGCAGCACGATGATGCCGTGGCTGCCGTCGTCGCCCATGCCCAGCTCGTCGCCGGAGCAGATCATGCCGTGGGACGTCTTGCCGTACGTCTTGCGAGCGGAGATCGAGAAGCCGCCCGGCAGCGTGGCGCCGGGCAGGACCACGACGACCTTGTCGCCGACGGCGAAGTTGCGGGCGCCGCAGACGATCTCCTGGGGCTCACCCGTGCCGTTGGCCCGGCCGACGTCGACGGTGCAGAAGCGGATCGGCTTCTTGAAGCCCTCCAGCTCCTCGATCGTCAGTACCCGGCCGACGACGAGGGGGCCTTTGAGGTCGGCGCCGAGGTGCTCGACGGTCTCGACCTCGAGCCCGGCCGAGACGAGCTTCTCCTGGACGTCGCGGCCGGTTTCCGTCGCCGGCAGGTCGACGTACTCCCGCAGCCAAGAAAGCGGGACCCGCATCAGATCTCCATCCCGAACGGCCGGGTGAACCGGACGTCACCCTCGACCATGTCTCGCATGTCCTCGACGTTGTGGCGGAACATCAGCATCCGCTCGATGCCGAACCCGAAGGCGAAGCCGCTGTACTTCTCCGGGTCGACGCCGCAGGCGGTCAGCACCCGCGGGTTGACCATGCCGCAGCCGCCGAGCTCGATCCAGCCCTCGCTGGAGCAGGTGCGGCAGGGCCGGTCGGGGTTGCCGACGGACTCGCCGCGGCAGACGTAACACACCATGTCCATCTCGGCGGACGGCTCGGTGAAGGGGAAGAAGTTCGGCCGCAGCCGGGTCTTCATGCCCTCGCCGAACAGCGACTGGACCATGTGGTCCAGGGTGCCCTTGAGGTCGGCCATGGTCAGGCCCTCGTCCACGGCGAGCAGTTCGACCTGGTGGAAGACGGGCGTGTGCGTGGCGTCCAGCTCGTCGGTGCGGTACACACGGCCGGGGCAGATCACGTAGACCGGCAGCTCACGGCTGAGCAGTGAGCGGATCTGGACCGGTGAGGTGTGGGTGCGCAGCACGACACCGGACTCGGTGCCGCCCTGCGGGCCCTCGACGAAGAAGGTGTCGTGCTCGCCGCGGGCCGGGTGGTCCGGGCCGATGTTCAGGGCGTCGAAGTTGAACCACTCGGCCTCCAGCTCGGGGCCCTCGGCGACCTCGTAGCCCATGGCGACGAAGACGTCCTCGATGCGCTCCGAGAGCGTGGTCAGCGGGTGGCGGGCGCCGGGCGGCACGCGGTCGTAGGGCAGCGTGACGTCCACCGCCTCCTCGACCAGCACGCGCGTGTCGCGCTCGGCCTCCAGCTCCGTCTGGCGGGCGGCGAGGGCCTTGTTGACGGCGCCACGTGCCTGGCCGACCAGCTTGCCGGCGGCGGCCTTGGCGTGCGGGGGCAGGGCGCCGATCTCGCGGTTGGCGAGGGCCAGCGGTGAGGTGCCCCCGGTGTGGGCGACCTTGGCCTCCTGGAGCGCGTCGAGGGAGTCCGCGGCGACGAAGGCGGCGAGCGCCTCGTCCCGCATGCGCTCGATCTCTTCCGGTTTCAACGCCTCGACCTCGACAGGGTCGTACGACTTATTCGGTGCCGACATCTCTTCCCGTGCTTCCGATTGGCTGGCTGAAGGTCCCCGTCACCGACTCACGCAGAGGTCAGAGGGCCGTCCATGGGACACAAAGGTGCCAAAGGCCGAGTCTAACGGGGTGGAGGTGTACGAATGCGCCCGTGGGCCGCTAGGCGAGATACGCCGGGGCTGCCACGGGCAACGTAAATCGGAACTCGGCGCCGCCCTGGGGGGCGCGGCCGACCGCGATGGTGCCGCCGTGGGCTTCGACGATGCCCTTGACGATGTACAGCCCGAGGCCCGTGCCGCCGCGCTTGCTGCCCCGCCAGAAGCGGGTGAAGACGCGGTTCATGGACTCCTCCGGGATGCCGGGCCCCTCGTCGCTCACCGTGACCGACGTGGCTGGGCTTTCATGGCCTTCCCCCTCGCGGGGGGACGCCGTGGCCGTGACATCGATGGTGACGGTTCCCTCGCCGTGGCGCACGGCATTTTCCAGCAGGTTGCTGAGCACCTGGTCGACCTTGTCGGGGTCGGCCCACAGGTCGGGCAGGGGTTGCTCGATGCGCAGCAGGAACCGGTCGGCGGGCTGCCCGGCGGCGACGTACGCCTGGATGTGCCGTCCGACGGCCGCGCCCATGTCGACGGGCTGACGCCTGACCTCCAGCCGCCCGCTGTCGATCCGCGAGATGTCGAGCAGCTCGGCGATGAGCCGGGTGACGCGGTCGGCGTCGGCGTCGACGGTCTCCAGCATGAGCCGCTTCTGGTCGTCGGTGAAGCGCTCCCACTTGGCGAGGAGGGTGGCGGTGAAGCCCTTCACGGAGGTGAGGGGCGAGCGCAGTTCGTGGGCGACCGTGGCTATCAGCTCGGCGTGGCTGCGCTCGGTGCGGCGGCGGGCCTCGGTGTCGCGCAGGGAGACGACGAGGCGGCGGACGGGCCCGGTGGGTTCACCACGGACGTACCGGGCCGATACGAGGACCTCCCGACCGCCCGGGAGCAGAAGGTTCCGCTCGGGCTGGCGGACCCGGGTGGCGAGACCGCCGTAGGGGTCGGTCAGCTGCCACCAGCGGCGCCCCTCCAGGTCCTCTAACGGCAGCGCCTTCTCCAGCCGCTGTCCGAGTGCCTCCTCGGCGGGGACGGCGGTGATGCGCTCGGCGGCGGCGTTGAAGCAGATGACGTGGCCGTGTTCGTCGGCGACGACGAGGCCGTCGGGCAGTTCGTCGGGGTCGATGCCGAGTTCGGCGAGGTCGCCGTGCCGGGGCGCGGGCGTACGTCGCGCGTCCCCTGCCCGCAGTGCCTTTCCCGCACCGCTCGTGCCGACACCCATCCCCGTACCCCACCTCTCAGACGGCGCAGGTGGCCCCCGAGCTGGTCACCCTACTAGCTCTCGGTGACGGAGCGGCACCCTCCGGAGGCGCGCTGTGCACGGGCCGACGCATAGAGACATACGGCGGCCGCGGTGGCAAGGTTCAGGCTTTCGGCTTTCCCGTGGATCGGGACGCGCACCACGGCGTCCGCGAGTGCGCGGGTCTCCTCCGGGAGCCCCCACGCCTCGTTCCCGAACACCCAGGCGGTCGGCCCGCCCATGCTGCCCTTGTCCAGCTCGTCGTCGAGGTCGTCGGTCCCGGCGCCGTCCGCGGCGAGGATCCTGACGCCGGCGCCCCTGAGCCCCGCGACCGCCTCCGCCACGGGGATGCCCACGGCGACGGGGAGGTGGAACAGGGAGCCCACGGAGGCCCGTACGGCCTTGGGGTTGTACAGGTCCACGGAGGCGTCGGTCAGGACCACGGCCTCGGCCCCGGCGGCATCGGCGCACCGCAGGACGGTGCCGGCGTTCCCGGGGTCCCGGACGTTCGCGAGCACGGCGACGAGCCGGGGCCGGGCGGCGAGGATCTCCGCGAAGGGCGTGTCCAGGAACCGGCAGATCCCCACCAGCCCCTGCGGGGTGACGGTGGTGGAGATGCCGGCGATCACGTCGTCTTCGGCGAGGTGAATACGGACCCCGGCGTCCCGGGCCTCCCCCACGATGTCGGCGTACCGCTCCGCGGCCTCGACGGTGGCGAACAGTTCGACCAGCGCGTCCCCGTACGCGGCGGCTTCCCGCACGGCCTGCGGTCCCTCGACGAGGAACAGCCGCTCCTTCCCCCGGAAGTTCCGCCTGGCGAGCCGCCGGGCGGCCGAGACGCGAGGGGAACGGGGGGAGATCAGCTCGGGGGTGGCGGGAGGCATGGTGCTCACTTTCGGGAACTTCTCACGGACACAGCAGAACCCGCAGGCTTGCTTCCGCAGCCTGCGGGTCCTCCGTCACGTCGGCCTAGAACCGGCGCAGCGTCACGCGGCCTTCGGCGCGTTGACGTCGGCCGGCAGCGCCTTCTGGGCGACCTCGACCAGCGCGGCGAACGCGGTGGCGTCGTTCACGGCCAGCTCGGCCAGGATCTTGCGGTCGACCTCGATGTTCGCGGCGTTCAGACCCTGGATGAAGCGGTTGTACGTGATGCCGTTGGCGCGGGCAGCGGCGTTGATGCGCTGGATCCACAGCCGACGGAAGTCACCCTTGCGCTTCTTGCGGTCGTTGTAGTTGTAGACCAGCGAGTGGGTGACCTGCTCCTTGGCCTTGCGGTACAGACGCGAACGCTGACCGCGGTAGCCGGAGGCCGCCTCGAGGATCGCCCGGCGCTTCTTGTGGGCGTTGACTGCCCGCTTGACGCGTGCCACTTGTTTGACTCCTTGTAGCGGGGCCGTGGTTGGACTCACACGGCCCGGAAACGATTGGGTCCCGGTCCAGACGTACGGCGCTCGGCGATCGAATGATCAGGCGCCGCTCATGTCACTTGCCGAGAAGCTTCTTGATCTTCTTGGCGTCGCCCGGGGCCATCTCGGCGTTGCCGGTGAGGCGGCGCGTCAGGGTCGACGGCTTGTGCTCGAGGTAGTGGCGCTTGCCGGCGCGCTCACGGAGCACCTTGCCGGAGCCGGTGATCTTGAAGCGCTTGCTGGCACCGCTGTGCGACTTGTTCTTCGGCATAGCGCCGTTCTCTCCTCGTCAGTGGCGCTCCGGTGCCCGGTCGTCAAACCGGGCACGGTGGAGCGTCGCTCTTGTTTCGGTTACGTCCTGAGGACTGCTGTCCCCCGGGATCACGCCTCGGCGGAAGCCTCGGCAGGAGCCTCGGTCTCCACGGCGTCCTCGGCGGAGGCCTCGTCGTGCTCGGACTCCTCGGCGTGCTCGGACTCCGCGGCGTTCTGCGACTTGCCGGGGTTGGCCTTCGCGTCCGCCTTGCGGGCTTCCTGCGCCTGACGGGCCTCGGCCATCGCCTCGGTCTTCTTCTTGTGCGGACCGAGAACCATGATCATGTTTCGGCCGTCCTGCTTCGGGTTCGACTCGATGAACCCGAGGTCCTGAACGTCCTCCGCGAGACGCTGCAGCAGTCGGTAGCCGAGCTCCGGCCGGGACTGCTCGCGACCACGGAACATGATCGTGATCTTGACCTTGTCGCCCTGCTTGAGGAACCGGACGACGTGACCCTTTTTGGTGTCATAGTCGTGCGGGTCGATCTTCGGCCGGAGCTTCATCTCCTTGATGACCGTGTGCGCCTGGTTCTTGCGCGCCTCACGGGCCTTCATGGCCGACTCGTACTTGAACTTCCCGTAGTCCATGAGCTTGCACACAGGCGGACGGGCGGTTGCCGCCACCTCGACCAGGTCCAGGTCGTACTCCTGCGCAAGCTCCAGTGCCTTGGCCAGGGGGACGATGCCCACCTGCTCGCCACTGGGACCGACAAGTCGCACCTCTGGAACGCGAATCCGGTCGTTGATGCGGGGCTCGGCGCTGATGGATCCTCCTCGGTTAGCACCACACGGCGGTCTGGCGGACAGCCGCGTTTTGTCTCTTTTCGACAGACCTAACCGCGCCGAGGCACAAAAAATGCCCCGGACGACGATCACAGGCGGGGCTCCAAAGCACTACCGGAGCACCGCCGCGATGAGTCGCGGGGCGCGCTTTCGGGCGACTCCATCGTCCGTACGGAACGATGGTGGCCGCCTGACCGGGGTGACCCGCCGTCCCGGAGGACGGTCAGGTGGGAGATCGGAGCCTCCACTTGCGGGCCGGTCACGCGATCTTGCTCAGGACGTGTCCGGCCGGTCGTCACACAAGGTTAGCAGCTGCCCGGGGGTGGTGCGAACCGTCGTGCACCGGGGCCTACGCTGTGGGGCATGAGTGACACCCCTCCTGAGTCCCCCACCGACTTCGACGCCATGACCCGCGACATCGCCGAGGTCCCCGCCGTCGAGGTGATCGTGACCGTCGCGGTGAACCTGATGAGCGCCGCCGCGGTCAAGCTCGGTCTGACCGAGGAGGGCGACAAGTACAAGGACCTGGACGAGGCGCGCAAGCTGGTGACCGCCCTGGCCGGGCTGCTCGACGCGAGCGCGACCGAGATCAGCTCGTTCCACGCGGCGCCGCTGCGCGACGGCCTGAAGTCGTTGCAGCTGGCCTTCCGCGAGGTGTCCCTCGTCCCGGACGAGCCGGGCCAGGGCCCGGGCGAGAAGTACACCGGCCCGGTCTACGGCTAGTCCGCCGGCGTCACGACGGATCCGTCAGCGTACGTACAAGGGCTCGCCCGGTGGCGTCGCCCCGGCCGGCAGCAGTGCCAGGTCGAGGCCGCGCACCAGGCGGGCCCTCAGTGTTTCGTCGGCGGCGAGGCGTTCGGCGACGGCGCGGGCGGCCTCGGCGGGTGCCGTCGTCCGGTCGAGTACGAGGGCGAGGGTGCCGTCGGCCTGGCCGGGCCCGAGGTGGGCGCGCACCACGGCGGGTTCGGCGGCGACCGCGGCCCGCACGGCTTCCTGCACGGCGGGATCGGCGAGGGGGTCGGTCGTCGTACGGCCCTCGGCGAGGGCCAGCAGCGCGGGCCCGGTCAGCTCGAACGGCACCGGCCCCGACAGGTCCAGCACCACCGTGTCCGCCTTCTCGTGCGCGGCGGCCTGCAGCGCCTGGTGCAGGGGTACGGCGACGGGCCGGGCCGCCGGGTCCCAGCGGGCCAGCGAGTCCGTGGAGGTGAAGGCCGGCAGGGCGGTGCGGGATCCGGCCTTGAGGGTCGGTACGGCCATGTCGCTGGTCTTCTCGCGGCGCAGCCCGCCCTCCCGTCTCCCACCACCACCCTTCCGAGGAGCTTCGCGCCCCTCCTCACCGTCCTCCTCGACCTCGCCGAGGACGGCCACGACCGGGACGAGCAGCCGGGCGCCCTTGAGGGCCTCCAGGACGGGGCCCACGGCCGTGCGGTCCTCGGCCCAGGCGGTGAGCGCGGCGCTCAGCCGGGGGTCGGCGGTGCCGTCGTCGTCGGAGTAGCCGGAGTCGGGAATGTTCTTGTTCGCCACGGTCACCGACCCTATCGGGCGGATATCGGCAGGATGCTGCTGGGCTTGTGCGGCCCCGGAAACCGGTGGTTCACAGCCTTCACTGCTTTCTCAGCATCTCCTGACACACATCTAACTTCCGCCTAACGGCGCGCACAGTCCACGCCCCGAGCATCGCGGCATGGAGTCCTTCAGAGCCCGCCGAAGCCACCGCGCTCGTCCGTCCAGGACGCGCCCCCTGTTGTGCACGGCCCTTGCGGTCGTGACCGTCGTGGGCGGTACGGCCGCAGGGAGCGTGTATGCGAAGGCTCGGGCGCACTCCGGTGCGGGCCCCGTATCGTCGTCGGCCACGGCGGACGGGGAGGAATCGGTGGAACCTGTGGCTCAGCCGGCGGTGGACCACGCAGCGGTGCTGGCCAGGGCGATGCGGTCGGTGTCCGTCGAGAGCGACGCGGAGGTGTCGGTGGCGGTGCTGGACCTGGACTCGGGGGAGAGCGCCTCGTACGGGAACGGTGCCTTCGACACGGCGAGCATCGTCAAGGTCGACATCCTGGCGACGCTGCTGCTGCAGGCGCAGGACGTGGCCCGGCACCTGACGGCGAGCGAGAAGTCGTACGCCACCACGATGATCGAGGACAGCGACAACGACTCCGCGTCGGCCCTGTGGCGGATCATCGGCAAGGCGGACGGGCTCGACGCCGCGAACGAGCGTCTCGGTCTCACGGACACGGAGGGCGGCGACGGCATGCTGTGGGGGCTGACGCAGACCACGGCCGCCGATCAACTCACCCTGCTGCAGCAGGTGTTCGGGGACGACTCCCTGCTGGGTGAGGCGTCGCGGACGTATCTGCAGGGGCTGATGGGGCAGATTGCGGCCGACCAGCACTGGGGCGTGTCGGCCGCGGCCGACGGGTCCGAGTGGGCGCTGAAGAACGGCTGGCTGGCCCGCAGCACGACCGGGCTGTGGGACATCAACAGCATCGGGCGGGTGAGGGTGGACGGCCGCCGCTGTCTCGTGACGGTGCTGTCGAAGGGCAACTCGACCAAGGCGAAGGGGATTTCACTGGTCGAGACAGCGGCGAAGGCGGCGGTCGGCTCGCTCGCCGGGGCCCACTCGACCCCGACCGCCTCCGCCTCCCCCTCCGCCGCCCGATAGGGCCGGAGCGGTCGGGCGGCTAGAAGTCGTCGAAGCGTCGGCGCCGGCCGCGCCACAGGACGACCGCCGCGACGAGCAGGACCCCGCCGAGGCTGCCCGCGAGTGGGGCGGCCCAGCCGCTGGTGTCGTCATCGGACTCGGCGGCGTCGGGGCCGGAGCCGAAGTACCTGTCGCCGTACGACGCCGCCTGCAGGCCCTCCGGCTTGAGGCGGCCGGCCGCCTTGATGGCGGCGGCCGGGTCGATGAGGCCGAAGCCGCGCGAGTCGTCGCGGCCGCCGGCGGGGGCGTTGCGCGCGGTGTCCTCGAGGAGCTGCTTGATCTGGGCGGGGGTCAGCCCCGGGTGGGCGGCCTTGATGAGGGCCACCGCGCCCGAGACGAACGCCGAGGCGGCGCTGGTCCCCCACCCCTCGTAGTACTTGTGGTCGGGGTCGGCGATGACGATGTCGACGCCGGGAGCGCTGACGGTGGCGTACCAGCGGCGGGTGGAGAACGAGGCGCGGGTGCCGAAGCGGTCGACGGCGGTCGCGGCGATGACGCCCGGGTAGGCGGCCGGAAAGGAGACGTGGTCGCCTCTGCCGCCGCCGTTGCCCGCCGAGGCGACGATGGCCACGCCCTTCTTGAGGGCGTACTGGACGGCCTCGTCCTCGGCGGGCTCGGGGTGCGCGGAGGCGGAGTCGTCGCCGAGCGAGAGGTTGATGACGTCGGCCCCGTGGTCGGCGGCCCAGCGGATGCCTTCGGCGAGGGCGTTGCCACGGGAGGAGCGGGCCTTGCTGCGGGCCGAGTCGCCGTCCTCCAGGATCACGCGGACGGGGAGGACCTTGGCCTCGGGGGCGATGCCCATGATCCCCTCGTCGTCGCCGGGGCCGTGTCCGTGCCCGGCGATGATCCCGGCCATGGCGGTCCCGTGCCGGGCCCACGCCCGGTCCCCCTGCCTTGCCCCGAAGCCGATCATGTCCTTGGTGGGCAGGACGTTCCCGACGAGGTCGGGATGGTCGGCCTCGACGCCGGTGTCGAGGACGGCGACGGTGATGCCCTTGCCCTTGGTGGTCTGCCAGGCCTGCTGGGTGTGCATGGCGTCGAGGGCCCACTGCTGGGCACGTATGCCGTCGGCGTGCGCGACGCTGGCCGGGACGAGGGCGAGAGAGGCGGCGAGGAGGACGCTCACCGCTCCGGCACGGTGCCTGGCTCCGTTGCTGCTCTTCGCTCGGATACGGCGCTTCACGAGGGCTTCTCCGTGGGCGAGGTGACGTCTTTGCGCAGGGCCCGTTCGATGCGGTCGGCGAGGCCCTGGGCCTCGTTGCCGAGGCCGGCCTGGGCGGGGGCCGAAGTGGCACCGGACTGGGTGGCCTGCTCGGCGGAGAGCGGGGTGTCGACGCTGCGGCCGTCGGCCCAGCCGGAGACGGCGTAGACGACGACCGGGGCATCGGTGAGCACGGAGATGGTCCACGAGGCGCGCTGCCTGGTGCCGAAGCGGGCGGCGGCGGTGTCCTTCGCCGCGTAGGCGCGGGGCATGAGGTCGGTGCGGCTGGCGAGGCCCTCCTGCTGGAAGCGCTTGGCGAGGGCGTCCATGGATGCGGCGTCGGCGTCGGTGAACAGGAGGCCGACGGTGGTGACGAAGCTCTGCGTGGCGTCGGTGTAGGTGGCGCGGAGGAGACGTTGGCAGCCGACCGGTGCGAGGGCCTTCTTGAGCAGCGGGTCGAAGGCGTCCTTGCATCCGCTGTCGGGTGCGACGGCGACGCGCGTCCAGGTCCGGTCGGCGCCGCCGGGGCCGGCGCCGGTGCCCTCCACGGTCGGGGGGAACAAACGGTCCACGGGCACGCTGTGCCACAGACTTCCAGCCGCTGCGAACGTGTCCCGCGCGCCGCCGTCGCCCGAGTCCCCGACCAGCCAGCTCCCGGTCACGGCACCGCCGATGAGCCCGACGCCGAGCACGAGGCAGGCGGCGACCGCGGCGGTACGCGGCCGTACCCGCCGAGCGAGCGGCCGCGGCCGGGCGTGCTCGTCGTACCCCTCGGGCTCCGCGAACGACACAACGGGCCGCCCGGCCCCCAGCGTCCCACCGGGCACCGTCGGAGCACTCCAGGAGAGAGCGGGATCGGGCCCCACGCCCACACCGGGGCCCGGACGCTGTGACGCGTTGGTCGGGGTGGAGCTCGGGCGGGCGGCCGGCATGGGCGGTGCGGCCGAGTCGGGCCGCGGGCTCGTTGCCGACGGCGGGGTGGCGCCGGGGCGCCGAAGAGGAGCAGTGGCCGCCGAGCCGGACGTGGAGATGGGCGGCGTGGCCGAACCTGGCCGACGGCCGGGATCGGCGGGCGCGGAGGAGGGGCGGGCGCCCGGCATCGGCGGCACGGCGGAGTCAGTGTGCCGAACGGGATCGGCGGGGGCGGGAGTTGGCGTCCCCGGCGCTGTGGCCGAAGGGGCGGCGGCATCCGGTCTCGCCGAGGCGGCCGAACCGGCCGAACCGGGGCGGAAACCCGGACGGGACTCCGGCAGGAGTGGGGCGGTCGCACCCGGGCGACGGAGGGGGTGGGCCACCGTGGGAGTGCGGCCTGCGTCCGTCACGGCGGGCGGGACGGCCGGACGGGCAGGTGCCTCGGGCAGGGTCTCAGGGGTGATGGGCCGCAGGCGCCTGGTGGTCTCCTGGGCCGCTTCCGCGGGGGCGCTCGTGGGGCGGGGCGGCGGCGTGGGGCGGTGGCTCGGGCGTGGCGGTACGACGCCGCCCGGCGTGCTCGTACCGGCGGCGCCCCGCGCGCTCGTACCGGCCGTGGCCTGCGGACTCGTACCGGAGACGCCGTGCACGGTGGTGTCGGCGGCGGCCTGTGTGGGCGTGGCCTCGGCGGTCCGCCCGGTCGTAGCGGCGCCGTCGCTGCCTGTCTCGCCGCCGGTCGTCGGAGGGGCGTCAGGGAAACGGGCCGAGGCCCGCGGTGGGGGCGCGGGCAGCGGACCGGCGTCTCGTGCGGAGGGCACGCGGAGGTTCGGGAAGTGGGGACGCTTGTCCGGGGAGCCGGCCGGGATACCGTCCGGGTCGGCCGCGGGGCTTGGGCGGCGCGACGAGTCCGCGGTGCTGTCGGAACGCAGCCCGGATGCCGAGCCCGGTTCCGTCCGGGGCCGGCGCGTCGTGGGCTGGCTCTCCGTGGCCCGGCTCTCCGTGGCCCGGCTCCGCTCGGCCTGACCGCCTCGCGCAGACGCCGGCAGTCCGTCTCCCTCAGCTGCACCGACACCCCGAGGTACCGAACCCTCGACAGCGGCACTGTCCTGCCGGGACGACGAAACCCCGTCGGCGGCACTGCCCTGCCGGGACGACGAAACCCCGTCGGCGGCACTGTCCCGTCGGGACGACGACGCCCGGTCGGTCTCGCTGCCTCGCCAGGACGACGAACCCTTGTCGTCGGCCGCACTGTCCTGCCGGGACGACGAAACCCCGTCGGCGGCACTGTCCCGTCGGGACGACGACGCCCGGTCGGTCTCGCTGCCTCGCCAGGACGACGAACCCTTGTCGTCGGCCGCACTGCCGTCTCGAAGCGGGGAGCCTTCGTCTCCGTCACCGACGCCCCACGACGACCAACTCTCGCCGGCCCGACGGCCCTGTCGGAGCGTGGCACCCCCGTCGGAGCCACTATCGCCCTGCGACGACGAACCCACCTCCGCCTCACCACCGAACCGGGACGGCCGGCCGCCCTCGGCCCCGCCACCCGGCCGGAGCGCCGTACCTCCGCTGGAGCGATCACTGCCCCGCGACGACGAACCCACCTCCGCCTCACCACCGAACCGGGACGACCAGCCGTCGTCACCGTCACCGTCGACGGCCGGCCCGGCGGTGTCGGCCTCGGTGACCGGTCGGGACGACGAGACGCCGTCGGAGCCACTGCCCGTCCGGGGCGTCGGGGCTCCATCGGCTTCGCCGCCGCCCCATGGCCACGGCTCCCCGTCGCCTCCACGGTCGCTCCACGGCGACCAGCCCTCGTTCGGGGCCTCGCGCTCGTTGCGAGAGGGGGCGGGGGTGGGGCGGCGGGGGGCGAACGCGTTGAAGGGTTCCGAGCCGTGCCAGGGGGACCACGCGCCGCCGGACTCGGCCGTCGAGTCCGGCGTGGGGTCGGTGTCGGGCGGGGGCGCGGTGGTCTCCTGCGGCTGCCGGTCCGCCGGACCCCGGCCGACCGTCGGGGGCTGGGGCGGGCGCGGTGGGATGGAGGCGTGCTGCGCGTCCGTGCTCATGCACCCCCCGTTTCCTCGCGCCCGGGCCGACTACCTGTACGCGGGCCGTCGTCCTTGCGCTCAACCGCTCGGCGCCGGATCTGTCCGTCCCGGACACGCATACCCGTACGGATGGACCGGCATCCAGGTGCGGGATGTGCAGCCGTGGTCGTTCCGCCGTACGTGCGCGTCACTCTACGGGTTGCCCCTGCCGGAACGGGAACCAGTCCACGAGCCCGGGGCATCTGCCCGGAACGTCCCCCTACCCTGCGGTAATCCTGTCTGGCAGGCTTCGTTCATGACTGCGCGCGCCGCTGACCGAGTCCGTTACGACCGGGCCACCGCCCACCTCGACGCTCCTCTCGCCATCGTGGACCTGGACGCCTTCGACACCAACGCGGACGATCTCGTGCGCCGCGCCGGTGGCAAGCCGATCCGCGTCGCCAGCAAGTCCGTCCGCTGCCGGGCCCTGCTGGAGCGGGTGCTCGCCAAGGAGGGCTTCGCGGGCATCATGTCGTTCACCCTCGCCGAGTCCCTGTGGCTGGCGCGGAGCGGGTTCGACGACGTCCTTCTCGCCTATCCGTCCGCGGACCGCGGCGGGTTCGCGGAGCTGGCCGGTGACCCCAAGCTAGCCGCCGCCGTGACCGTCATGATCGACGATCCCGCGCAGCTCGGGTTCATCGACGCGGCACGCGCCGGCGGACGTGAAGTCATCCGCGTCTGCCTGGAGTTGGACACCTCGCTGAAGCTGTTGGGCGGGCGCGTACGCGTCGGGGCGCGACGCTCCCCGCTGCACTCCCCCGCCCAGGTCGCCGGCCTGGCCCGCGCCGTGGCACGGCGGCCCGGCTTCAAGGTCGTGGGGATCATGGCGTACGAGGGGCACATCGCGGGCGTCGGTGATTCCGTCGCCGGGCGGCCGCTGCGGTCGCGTGCCGTACGGCTCATGCAGGCCACGGCCCGCCGGGAACTCGCGGAGCGGCGCGGCGAGGTGGTGCGCGCGGTGCGGGCCGTCGTACCGGATCTGGAGTTCGTCAACGGCGGCGGCACCGGCAGTGTGCAGCACACCGCCGCGGAGGACGCCGTCACGGAGATCGGCGCGGGGTCGGGCCTGTACGTGCCGCGGCTGTTCGACAACTACACCTCGTTCAGCGGGCGTCCGGCCGCGCTGTTCGCCCAGCCCGTCGTACGGCGGCCGGGAGTCGGGGTCGTGACGGTGCTGGGCGGCGGTTACCCGGCCTCCGGCGCGCCCGGGCCCGACCGGCTCCCCGTCCCCTGCCTGCCCGAGGGGCTGCGCTACGACCCCCAGGAGGGGCCCGGCGAGGTGCAGACGCCGCTGCTCGGCTCGCCCGCCGACGACCTGCTGATCGGCGACAAGGTGTGGTTCCGGCACGCCAAGGCCGGCGAGTTGTGCGAGCGGTTCGACGTGCTGCACCTGATCGAGGGCGATGCCGTGACGGCGACCGCGCCGACGTACCGCGGGGAAGGCCACACCTTCCTGTAACCGGCCGGTCCAACGATCAGGTCGCCGGGTCAGTTCGCCGGGCCGATGCTGCTGCCGACTCCGCCGCTCGTCGATGCGTCGCCGAGCGGCCGGATGCCCTTGGCGATGCGGTCCATGTCGGCGAGCGGCGGGCCGTCCGCGCCCGCGTCGAAGACGAACCGGACGATCACCGGTGCCTCGGTGCCGACGCTGGAGGGGAAGAAGAGCGACTCGACGTAGCCGCCGGGCCCCTTGGCCGTCTTCACGCGCCAGCGCACGAAGTACCCGGCGCGGCCCGCCACCGCGATCTGACCGGACGTGATCTGCCGGTGGGACTCGATGCCGCCGAAGGGCCGCTCGCCGACGAGGTCGCGGTCGTAGGCGGCGTCGGCCGCATCCGGGATGTCCTGCTCGGCGAGTGCCTTGGGGGAGTTCTCGTCGGTGTCGGTCGCCGTACGGGAGATGACGAGGCCGTGCCGGCACACGCCGGAGTCGCCCGGGCAGCCGTAGGTACCGTCCGTGGTCATGACGACGTCGTCCTCGGCGACGTACTGCGGTCTGACCCAGCCGTCGGGCAACGGCAGCGTGATGCCGTTGAGTTGGTCGACGACGACGGCCGGGTCGTCGGCGGAGGGCGCCGAGTCGGATGCCGAGGGCGAGGGGCCGCCGGTGGCCGGCGGGGCGGAGGACCCGACGGGGTTCGGCACGGTCTGCACGTCCGCACCGCCCGCGTCGTCGTCGCGGAGGTAGACCGCTCCCGTGACGATCGCCGCGACGAGCACGACCCCGGCCGTGGTGAGCGCGACGGCCTTCGCCCGGCCGGAACCGCCGCCCCCCGACGGCAGCCGCACGGGCACGGTGGGCGTGCTCCGGTGCTCCGTCCAGGCCGTGCCGTCCCACCAGCGCTGCAGGTGGGGGGCCGACGGGTCGGGATACCAGCCGGGCGGGGGCGACATGCTCATTCCGGCACTCTAGGACGGGCGCCGACGATCAGTACACCCTTGTCCCGGCTGCCTAGAGGGGCGTGACGTACGCGCCCGCGATGCCGCCGTCCACCAGGAAGTCGGTGGCGTTGACGAAGGACGAGTCGTCGCTGGCGAGGAAGGCGACGGCGGCCGCGATCTCCTCGGCCTCGGCGAACCGGCCGACCGGGATGTGGACCAGACGGCGGGCGGCCCGCTCCGGGTCCTTGGCGAACAGCTCCTGCAGCAGCGGGGTGTTGACCGGGCCCGGGCACAGCGCGTTCACGCGGATGCCCTCGCGGGCGAACTGCACGCCCAGTTCGCGGGACATGGCGAGGACGCCGCCCTTGGAGGCCGTGTAGGAGATCTGGGAGGTCGCCGCGCCCATCCTCGCGACGAAGGAGGCCGTGTTGATGATGGAACCCCTGCCCTGCCGGCGCATGTAGGGAATCGCGGCCTTGCAGCACAGGTAGACGGAGGTCAGGTTGACCTCCTGGACCCGCTTCCAGGCCTCCAGGCCGGTCTCCAGGATGGAGTCGTCGTCGGGCGGCGAGATACCCGCGTTGTTGAAGGCGATGTCGACGCTGCCGTAGGTGTCGTACGCCGTCTTGAAGAGGGCCTCGACCTGCTCGGCGTCGGTGACGTCGACCTTCACGAACGTTCCGCCGACCTCGTCGGCGGCGGCCTTGCCGCGGACCTCGTCGACGTCGCCGCAGACGACGTGCGCGCCCTCGGAGGCGAGCCGGCGTGCGGTGGCGAGGCCGATGCCGCTGCCGGCTCCGGTGATGACGGCGGTGCGGCCGACGAGCCGCCGGCACATGTTCTCTGTGGACGATGCGGTCACTGTGCGGGGCCCTCCGTGCTGATGAAGACGTTCTTGGTTTCGGTGAAGGCGGCCAGGGCGTCCGGGCCGAGCTCACGGCCGAGCCCGGACTGCTTGAAGCCGCCGAAGGGGGTCCAGTAGCGGACGCTGGAGTGGGAGTTGACGGAGAGGTTGCCGGCCCGGACACCCTGCGAGACGCGCAGGGCACGGCCGACGTCGCGGGTCCAGATGGAGCCGGAGAGGCCGTACGGCGTCTCGTTGGCGAGGCGGATCGCGTCCTGCTCGTCGGTGAAGGGGAGCAGGACGGCGACGGGGCCGAAGATCTCCTCGCGGGCCGCGGCGGATTCGGGCCGCTCGCCCGTGAGGACGGTCGGCGGGAACCAGAAGCCGGGGCCGTCGGGGGCGGTGCCCCGCAGGGCCTGGGCGCCGTCGGGAACGAACGACCGTACGCGGTCCAGCTGCCGGCGGCTGATCAGCGGGCCCATCTGGGTCTTCTCGTCGGCCGGGTCGCCCACCACCACGGCGGACAGCGTGTCGGCGAGCAGTTCGCGGACCTCGTCGTAGACCGGCTCCTGGACCAGGATCCGGGTGCGGGCGCAGCAGTCCTGGCCGGAGTTGTCCAGGAACGAGAAGGGGTCTACGGCGGTCTTGAGGTCGGCGTCGGCGAAGACGATGTTGGGGCTCTTGCCGCCGAGTTCGAGGGTGACGCGCTTGAGGAGCGCCGACCCCTTCGCCAGTACCTGCTTGCCCACGGCCGTCGATCCGGTGAAGACGATCTTCGCCACGCCCGGGTGTTCGACCAGGGCGTTGCCCGTGACGGGCCCGTGCCCGGGCAGCACCTGGAACAGGCCCTCGGGAAGGCCTGCCTCCAGGGCGAGTTCGGCGAGGCGCAGAGCGGTCAGCGGGGTCGTCTCGGCGGGCTTGAGGAGGACGGCGTTGCCGGCCGCGAGCGCGGGAGCGGTGCCCCAGGCGGCGATCGGCATGGGGAAGTTCCACGGCGCGATGACGCCTACGACGCCCAGCGGCTCCAGGACCGTCACGTTCAGGCCGCCCGCGACCGGGATCTGATGGCCCGTCAGGCGCTCCACTCCCCCGGCCGCGTAGTCGAGCAGGTCGCGGACGTTGCCCGCCTCCCAGCGGGCGTTGCCGATGATGTGGCCCGCCTCCCGGACCTCCAGCCCGGCGAGTTCTTCGAGGTGTTCGTCGACGGCGACCGCGAACCGGCGCAGCAGCCGGGCCCGGTCGGCGGGCGGGAGTGCGGCCCACCGTGCCTGCGCGCCGGTGGCTCGTACGACCGCCGCGTCCACGTCGGCCGCGGTGGCGCCCGGGACGGTGGCGACGACCTCCTCGGTCGCGGGGTTCAGTACTTCGAGTGCGTACTCGGCAGACAAGAAGGGCCTCACATGCGTTCGAAGGAGCGGCGCAGCTCCCAGTCGGTGACCGCGGCGTCGAAGGCGTCGAGCTCGACGCGCGCCATGTTGCTGTAGTGCGCGACGACCTCGTCGCCGAAGGCGGCCTTGGCGATCGGGCTGTTCTCCCAGAGCTCGGCGGCCTCACGCAGGGTCGTCGGGACGTGCTCGTACTCGGCCGTGTACGCGTTCCCCGCACAGGCCTCGGGCAGCTCCAGCTTCTGCTCGATGCCGTACAGGCCCGCCGCCACCAGCCCGGCCACCGCCAGGTGCGGGTTGACGTCGCCGCCGGGCAGCCGGTTCTCGAAGCGCATGGAGCGGCCGTGGCCGACGACCCGCAGGGCGCAGGTGCGGTTGTCGTGGCCCCAGGCGACGGCGGTCGGGGCGAAGGAGCCCGGCTGGAACCGCTTGTAGGAGTTGATGTTGGGGGCGTAGAGCAGTGAGAAGTCCCGCAGGGCGGCGAGCTGTCCGGCGAGGAAGTACCGCATGACGTCCGACATGCCGCCGGGGTCGTCGGAGGATCCCGCCATGGCGTTGTTGCCGGCCGCGTCCGCGAGGGAGAGGTGGATGTGGCAGGAGTTGCCCTCGCGCTCGTTGTACTTGGCCATGAAGGTGATGGACACGCCCTCCTGGGCGGCGATCTCCTTGGTGCCGGTCTTGTAGATCGCGTGCTGGTCGCAGGTGACCAGGGCGTCGTCGTAGCGGAAGACGATCTCGTGCTGGCCGGGGTTGCACTCGCCCTTGGCCGACTCGACGGTCAGACCCGCGCGCGCCATGTCGTTGCGGATACGGCGGAGCAGGGGCTCGATCCGCCCGGTGCCGAGCACCGAGTAGTCGATGTTGTACTGGTTCGCCGGCGTGAGCCCGCGGTAATCGGCGTCCCAGGCCTGCTCGTAGGTGTCCTTGAAGACGATGAACTCCAGCTCGGTGCCGACCTGGGCGGTGAAGCCGTGCTCGGCGAGGCGGTCCAGCTGGCGGCGCAGGATCTGCCGCGGGGCGGCGACCACGGGTGATCCGTCGTTCCAGGCGAGGTCAGCGATGAGCATGGCCGTACCCGCGTTCCAGGGCACGCGGCGCAGGGTGCTGAGGTCGGGGTGCATGGCGAAGTCGCCGTAGCCCCGGTCCCAGGAGGACATGGCGTATCCGTCGACCGTGTTCATCTCGGTGTCGACGGCGAGGAGGTAGTTGCAGCCCTCGGTGCCGTGGTGCAGGACCTCGTCGAGGAAGAAGCGTGCGGCGAACCGCTTGCCCTGGAGGCGCCCTTGCATGTCGGGGAATGCCAGGACGACAGTGTCGATCTCACCGCTCGCGACGAGGGCATGCAGCTCCTCGACGCCGAGCGGGGGTGTGCGGTCTGCCACGGGAAAGCCTCCTTCGGCTTCTTTGGTCAGCCGGAAGCCATAAGGTATTGCCGAGAACCATTGCTTGGGAAGGGGGTGCGGCGGGATGTCGCTGGATCCTGACGGCAGTTTGGAGGACCGGCTGACACCTGTGCTGCGGCCGGTACGGGCGGGCAACGGCTTCGAGGAGGCGCTGGAGCAGATCCTGCAGGTCGTCCGGCTGGGCCTGGTGCCGGGGGGCGAACGGCTGCCGGCCGAGCGGGAGCTGGCCGAGCGGCTCGGGATCAGCCGGGTGACGCTGCGCGAGGTGCTCAAGGTGCTGCAGGACCAGGGTCTGGTGGAGTCGCGGCGCGGGCGGTACGGAGGGACGTTCGTGCTGCCGAGGCCGGACGCGGGGGGCGAGGACGAGCTGCGGCGCCGGGTCGCCGAGGGCGACATCGAGGACGTGCTGCGCTTCCGTGAGGTGCTGGAGGTGGGCGCGGCGGGCCTGTGCGCGGCGCACGGCCTCACGGACGAGCAGGCGGACCGGCTGCGCGAGGCGCTGGACCGCACGGGCGACGCTCCGCTCGCCGAGTACCGCCGACTGGACACGCTGCTCCACCTCACCCTCGCGGAACTGTGCGGATCGCCGACGCTGACCGCGCAGTACGCGGCGGTGCGGGCGACGGTGAACGACCTGCTCGACTGCATCCCCCTCCTGGTGCGCAACCTGGAGCACTCGCAGCGGCAGCACGTCGCCCTGGTGGAGGCGGTCCTGGACGGGGACGCGGACGGAGCGCGGGAGATGATGCGGGAGCACTGCGCCGGGACCGCCGCACTGCTCAGGGGGTTTTTGGCGTGACCTTGCCCTGGGGGGTCACGTCGGCAAAGGTATGGGCGGGATCCATTGCCTCGGGCAGGAGGACGTATGACGGACAGGCCGCTGATCGGTGTCAGTACGTACCTGGAGTCCGGCGCGCGCTGGGGCGTGTGGGAGCTGGAGGCGGCGCTGCTGCCGGCCGGCTATCCGCGGCTCGTGCAGCGGGCGGGCGGACTGGCCGCGATGCTGCCGCCGGACGACCCGGAGCGGGCGGCGGCGACCGTCGCCCGGCTCGACGGGCTGGTGATCGCGGGCGGTCCGGACGTGGAGCCGGGCCGCTACGGCGCCGAGCCGCACCCCAGGACCGGCCCTGCGGCCCGTGCCCGGGACGCCTGGGAGCTGGCACTGATCGAGGCGGCGCTGGACGCGCGCGTCCCCCTGCTGGGCATCTGCCGGGGCATGCAGCTCCTGAACGTCGCCCTCGGCGGCACCCTCGTCCAGCACCTCGACGGCCACGCCGAGGTCGTCGGCGTCTTCGGCCGGCACCCCGTAAAGCCGGTGCCGGGGACGCTGTACGCCGAGGCCGTCCCCGAGGAGACGGCGGTGCCCGCTTACCATCACCAGGCCGTCGACCGCCTCGGCACGGGCCTGGTCGCGACGGCATACGCGCAGGACGGGACGGTGGAGGCGCTGGAACTGCCGTCCGCGGAGAGCTGGGTGCTCGGGGTGCAGTGGCATCCGGAGATGGGCGAGGACCTGCGCGTCATGCAGGCACTGGTGCGAGCCGCTTCCTAGCGGGGCGCACAGGTACGAGCCGCTTCCCAGCGGGGCGCACTGGTGCAAGCCGCTTCCCAGCCGGGCAGGCAACCGCCGGACGAGCTGAAAGACGTCCTACCCCCGCGTCAACGACAACAGCTCCCGTGCCGGCCCCACCGGCCGATGCCCCGTCGGCCACACGGCTCGCAGGTCCCGGGCCAGGGCCACCCCCTCCACCGGCACCCGCACCAGTCGCCGCATCGCCAGCTCCTCCCCCACCGCCAGTTCGCTCAGGACCGCCGGACCCGCCCCACTGACCACCGCCGCCTTCACCGCCGTCGTCGACGACAGCTCGATCAGGGGGCGCGCCAGGCCGCCCAGCGCCGCGTCCAGGACCTGCCGGGTTCCCGAACCCTTCTCGCGAAGGATCAGCGGTGTCGCCGCGAGTTCCGAGGCCTCCAGTGGACGTCGGCGGCGGGCCCACGGATGCCCCGGGGCCGTCACCACGATCAGGCGGTCGTGGGCGATGACCGCGGAGTCCAGACCGGGCGCGACGCTCACGCCCTCCACGAAGCCCAGGTCCGCCTCGCCGGACAGCAGCCGCTCCGCCACCACCGCCGAGTTGCCCGCGAGCAGGGACACCGCCGTGTCGGGGCGCTGGGCGCGCAGCGCGAGCAGCCAGCCGGGGAGCAGGTACTCGGCGATCGTCATGCTCGCCGCCACCCGCAGCCGGGAGTCGCGCCGGTCCCGCAGTGCCTGCGCCCCGGCGTCGAAGGCCTCGGCCGCCTCCACGATCCGCCGCGCCCAGTCCGTGACCAGCGCCCCGGCGTCCGTGAGACGGGAGCCACGCGGTGAACGGTCGACGAGCGCCACCCCCAACTGGCGCTCCATCGACCGGATCCGGCTGCTGGCCGCCGGCTGGGTGATGCCCACCTCCCGCGCCGCCCCGCCCAGACTGCCGAGCCGCGCCACCGCAAGGAGCAGCTCCAGCGCCCCGAGATCCGGCACCCGATGCGCCAGCGGACCCCCACCGCCGTGACCGGTACCGGCACCAGGACCGGCACCGGGCCCGGGCCGGGGGGTGCCCTGGCCGATTGCCTCCGTCTCCGCCTTCGACTCTGCCTCGCTCATAACTCCAGCTTATGCCCTCATAGAGACGTACTCCCTGGTCGCGGAGGTCCGGCGGCGAGACCGTGAAGGCATGGTCACCGCAGCCCAGCCCCTTGCGCGTGTCACCGCACGCGTTCCGCGCGCCGCCGCCGTCCGTCACCTCGGACCCAACTGGTACGCGTCCGTCATGGGCACCGCCATCGTCGGCACCGCAGGCGCGGCACTCCCCCTGCACGTCCCCGGCCTGCGCACCGTCTGCACGGCCGCCTGGGCGCTCTCCCTCGGCCTGCTCGTCGTGCTGCTCGCCGCCCGCGCCGTGCACTGGACGCACCATCGCGACCAGGCCCGCGCCCACCTCCTCGACCCGGCCACGGCTCCGTTCTACGGGTGTCTGTCCATGGCCCTGCTCGCCGTCGGCGGCGGCGCCGTCGGCGTCGGCCGGGACTGGATCGGGCCGCACAGCGCGCTCGTTCTCGACGCCGTGCTGTTCACCGCCGGGACGCTGGTGGGGCTCGCGGCCGCCGTCGCGGTGCCGTACCTCATGGCCGTACGGCACAGGGTCGCACCGGAGCAGGCCACGCCCGTGTGGCTGCTGCCCGTCGTGGCGCCCATGGTCTCCGCGGCGCTCGGGCCGCTCCTCGTGCCGCACCTGCCGCCGGGGCAGCCCCGAGCGACCCTTCTGCTGGCCTGCTTCGCGATGTTCGGGCTCAGCCTCCTCGCGACTCTGCTGATGCTGCCCGTGGTCTTCGCCCGGCTGATCACGGGCGGGCCGCTGCCCCTCGCCCTGACCCCGACGCTGTTCCTGGTGCTCGGCCCGCTCGGCCAGTCCACCACCGCGGTCGGCAAGTTCGCGGACTTCGCCCCCGGTGTCGTACCGGCGCCGTACAGCGAGGGATTCGTCGTCCTCGCCGTGCTGTACGGCGTGCCCGTCATGGGCTTCGCGCTGCTGTGGCTGGTGTTCGCCACCGCCCACGTGCTGCGGGCGCGCCGGCACGGCATGGGCTTCGCGATGACGTGGTGGGCGTTCACCTTCCCCGTCGGGACGTGTGTCACGGGTGCCGAGGCGCTCGCCCGGCACACCGGGCTCGTCGTGTACGACTGGCTCACGGTCGGGCTGTACGTCCTGCTCGTCGCCGCCTGGGGCGCCGCCGCCCTGCACACGGCCCGCGGTCTGCTCAGCGGAGCGCTGCTCGCAGCGCCTCGCCCAGCTCTTGCGGCGCCTCGGCCAGCGACGGCCCGTACCAGGTCAGGTGACGTCCGCTGACGAGAGCGCAGGGCAGGCCCGAGAAGGCCTCCGGGCCGTCGTCGGCCGTGAAGCGGTAGGGCTCGTCGGGCAGGACGACCACGTCCGGGGCAGCCGCCCGCAGTGCGTCGACCGGGACCCGGGGGTAGCGGTCGGGGTGGGTCGCGTGGAGGTGGTCCACGCCCAGGCGGGACAGCACGTCGCCGGCGAAGGTGTCGCGGCCGAGCACCATCCAGGGCCGCCGCCAGATCGGCACCACGGCCGTCGTACGGCGCTCGGGGGGCGGCAGGTCCGACCAGGCCGTCTCCGCCTCGTCCAGCCAGCGCGGCCGGGACGCCGCCCCGCACGCCCCGAGCACCCGGGCCAGTTCCCCGAACGCCTGCGGCACGTTCCGTACCTCGGTGACGAGGACCTCGACGCCCGCCTCACGCAGGGCCGTCAGGTCGGGTTCGCGGTTCTCCTCCTCGTTGGCGACCACCAGATCGGGAGCGAGGGCGAGGATCTCGTCGAGCTTGGGGTTCTTGGTGCCGCCGATGCGGGGGACGTCGAGGTCCGCGGGGTGGCTGCACCAGTCCGTCACCCCGACCAGGACGCCCGGCACCGAGACGGCCACCGCTTCCGTGAGCGACGGGACGAGGGAGACGACGCGCGTGCGCACTACCGCGTCCGGTTCTGGACCGCCTCGACGTGTTCGGCCACCGCGACGACGACCACGCGCGTGTCCGACACCGTCGCCCGCCACCGGTGGCGCACACCGCCCGTCAGGTACAGGGTGTCCCCGCGGCCGAGCCGGTAGGCGCGCCCTTCCGCCTCGATCTCCACCGCTCCGTCGGCGACGTACATCAACTGGTCGTTGCGGTACTGGAATTCGCGGCCCGCGTCATGGTCGCCGGTGAACTCCGAGGCGTGCATCTGGTGATGACCCCGCACCAGGGAACGCACCCGCGGCTCGGGGGCCGGTTCGGCCGCCTCCGCCCGCACCACGTCCACACTGCACGCCGGGTCGGCCGCCGCGAGGAGTTCCACGGCTGTCGTACGCAGGGCGTCGGCGACCTTTTCGAGGGACGTTCTGCTGGGCCGCGCCCGGTCGTTCTCGATCTGGCTCAGGAACGGGACCGACAGGCCGCTGCGCTCGGCCACGACGGCGAGGGTGAGCTGCAGCGCCCGGCGCCGGCGGCGCACCGCCGCGCCCACTCGCAGGGGCTGATCCTTGTGGTCGTCTTTGTGGTCGCCCATCGCTCCGGCTCCCTCCCTCGCTCGTGGTCGCGGTCCGTCGGACGAGTTCTCTCTGATGAGTTCTCTGCACCTTACGCAGGTTCGGCAAACTGTTTCATGCGCCCGTCACATCCCCGTAAACACCGCGTGCGGTCAATTCGCCAACTGTCGCGAGTGGTTGGCCTCTTCCGACTCGCGGGGCGCGGATTCCTCCTTCGGGACGAAGACGCTGACCAGGAGGACCAAAAGGCCGTCCGCAGCCACGACGGGGCCTGCGGGGGCGCGGCCCCCCGGGCACGCGTACCGGTGGCCGGCCGCCCCGCCCGGTGCGGGAATCGCAGGCGTGCGGGCACCCGCTGCCACGGGCCCCGCGGCATCGCCGTTCCTCGCTCCGCGCGACTTCCCGCTCTTACTTTCAATGCGCCTGCGGTCCCCTGTGTTCCCCTGCGTTCCCGCCCGCTCCCCGTGCCCGCCCGCCGCGATCAGGCCTGTGATCAGGCGTTGCCCGCCGGGTCATGAACTCCGCTCGTACGGCGCCCGGTTGGCGGCCAAAGTCGCGGTCGGCCCGGTGGCGCCGGCCGGGCCGGGTCGTCGCCCCACGTCGGCGTGATCTTCGGGGCGGCGAGTCGGAGTGCGCCGCGGGCCGCATGTGCGGTCGGCAAGTCCGCTCGCGAGGGCGGTGAGGCTTGGGCGGGGGCGTAGCTCTATGTGATTGGCCGGATCCTTTTCGTACGCCCTTCACGCGCGTGTGGGCGGCCCGTCGCGAAACGGACCGCCCACGCGCGTGCTTCTCGGAGGCTTCTACTGAGGTGTCATCCGGGCCGCCATGTCCGGGTGCTCCTTCAGCCAGGCGCCGACGGCCTCCTCCTCGTGGCCCTGACCCCGCTTGTTGATCTCGGCCTCCAGACTGCCGAGCTCGCCCTCACTCATATGGAAGCCCTTGATCCACTTGGTGAGCTGCGGGTACTGCTCCGGGAACTTCTCGTTGGTGATGGTGCGGATCGTGTTTCCTTCGCCGAAGAGCTTCTTGTCGTCCTTCAGCTTGGTGAGGCCGTACTGGCTGTATGCCCAGTGCGGCGACCACAGGACGACGGCGACGGGCTCCTTCTTGGCGTACGCCCGCTTGAGCTCGGCCAGCATCGCCGGCGTGGAGCCGTCGACGACCTTGTACTCCTTGTCCAGGCCGTAGCCGGGCAGGACCTTCGTCTTGAGGAGGTTCATCTCACCGGTGCCCGGCTCGATGCCGATGATCTTCCCGTCGAAGGTGCTCGCCTTGCCCTTCAGGTCCTCCAGGGACTTGACGCCCTTCACGTAGGAGGGCACGGCGACCTCCAGCGAGGTGGGCTGATACCAGGTGCCCAGGTCCTTGAGTCTGTCCTTGCTCTTGTCCCAGTAGTTCTTCTGCGCGTACGGCAGCCACGCGTCGAAGTTGACGTCGAGGTCACCGGAGGCGAGGCCGGTGTAGACCGGGCCGACGTCCATCTGCTTGAGGTTGAGCTTGTAGCCGCGCCGCTCCAGGACGTTCTTCCAGAGGTAGCTGACGGCGATGTCCTCGTCCCAGGGGAACCAGGCCACGTTCACGGGGCGCTTGGCCTCGGCCGGGGCAGTGGTGGTGTGGACCGGGGCCAGCTTGTTGACGAGCCCCGGGTTGTCCTTCAGCCAGAGGCGCACGGCGTCCTGCTGCTTGCCCTTGCCCACCTTGTTGATCTCGGCCTCGAGGCTGGTGAGCTGCTTCTCGGTCAGCTTGAAGTTCTTCAGCCACTTGGCGACGATGGGGTTCTCCGCTGCGAAGCCCTTGCGGGCGAGCGTATGCACGCCGTCGCCCGTGCCCCAGGCGCCCCTGGGGTCCTTCAGCTTCTTCAGGTCGTAGTCGCTATAGGCCCAGTGTGGCGACCAGAGCGTCACGACGATCGGCTGCTTCTTGGAGTACGCGCGCTTCAGCTGGGCCAGCATGGCGGGCGTGGAGCTGTCGACGACCTTGTACTGCCCGTCGATGCCGTACTCCTTGAGAACCTTGCTCTTCAGCAGGCTCATCATGCCGGCGCTGGGCTCGATGCCGGTGATCTTGCCGCCGAACTCGGAAGCCTTGCCCTTGAGGTCCGCGAGGGAGTTGACGTCCTTCATGTACGACGGCACGGTCAGCTCCAGGGACGTCCGGCCGTACCAGGAACCGAGGTCGTCGAGCTTGCTGCCGTACTTCTTCCAGTACTCGGCGTGTGTGGTCGGCAGCCATGCGTCCGTCTGGAAGTCGAGCTGGCCCGAGGCGAGCGAGGTGTAGAGCGGGCCCGCTTCGAGTTGCTTGGTCTCGACGTCGAAGCCGCGCTGCTCGAGGATCTCCCTCCACAGGAAGGTGGAGGCGACGCCCTCGTCCCAGGGGATGTAGCCGATGGTGATCTTACTGCCCCGGCCGACGTTCCTCGCATCCGAGACGGTGGTCTCGCTGTTCGAGCCGCCGAAGATACCCATTCCGCCTGCGACCAGTGCGAGAACGACGACTCCGATGACCGCGACCGCCGGACGCGGGCGGAAGTTCCAGAGTGTCACACCGTGGGCGGCACGCAGCTTGGCGAGAGCACGGCGGCCCGTCGGGGACGCTTGGGTGCCCAGGGCGCTGGTCATGCGGTCCAGGTAGATCGCCAGGATCACGATGGAGACGCCGGCCTCGGAGCCGAGGCCGACATTGAGCTGGCCGAGAGCCTCGTTCACGTCGGCGCCCAGTCCGTCGGCACCGACCATGCCCGCGATGGCCGCCATGGACAGGCCCAGCATGATGACCTGGTTGACGCCGGCCATGATCGTGGGGAGCGCGAGCGGAAGCTGGATGCGCAGCAGGGTGTCGCGCGGCGTGGTGCCGAACGCGTCGGCGGCCTCGACCAGTTCCGTGTCGACCTGGCGGATGCCCAACTCCGTCATGCGGACCCCGGGAGCCAGGGCGAAGATTAGGGTCGCGACGATGCCGGCGGGAGCTCCCGAGCCGAAGAAGAGAATGGCCGGGATGAGGTAGATCATCGCGGGGAGCGTCTGCATGAAGTCCAGGACCGGCCGTACCAGAGCGCTGACCCGGTCCGAACGGGCCGCCCAGACACCGACCGGCACCGAGATGACCAGGGCGATGATCGTCGCAACGAGGACCAGTGACAACGTCATCATCGCGTGGTCCCACAGCTCCAGGGAGTCGACGAACGCGAATCCGACCAAGGTCAGCACACCGGCGACCAGGCCGCGCAGCCAGAACGCGATCATGGCGAAGATGCCCGCGAGCAGCAGGGGGTGCGGGGCCTCGAGGATGGCGTCGATACCGTCGTAGCAGCCCTCGAAGACGGTCTTGAGCAGGTCGAACAGCCAGGCCATGTGGTCGAGCAGCCAGTCGACCGTGCTGTTGACCCAGTCGCCGAACGGAATCCTAGGCATCGGCGATCACCTTCTCGTCGCCCTGGTCGCGGGGAGAGTCACCCGGCGCGGGTGCGCGCCGCTCGTCGCCGAGGAAGCCGACCAGGCGCTGCTGCTGGACCACTCCGACGAGTGTGCGTTCGCCGTCCAGTACGGCCACCGGGTGCGTCGACCTGGCACTCATCGCGCAGAGTTCGGTGAACGGCGTGTCGGGCGTCGCCGTCTCGCAGTCGCTCTCGCAGCCGCAGTCGGCCTCGTCACCCCGTACGTCCGTGTCCATGACGGCGGACGCGGTCAGGACCCGGGAGCGGTCGACGTCCTGGATGAAGGAGGCCACGTAGTCGTTGGCCGGGCGCATCAGGATGTCCTCGGCGCTGCCGATCTGGACGATACGGCCGTCGCGCATGACGGCGATGCGGTCGCCCAGGCGCATGGCCTCGTTGAGGTCGTGGGTGATGAAGACGATCGTCTTCTTCAGCGTCTGCTGCAGCTGGAGCAGCTGGTCCTGCATGTCGCGGCGGATCAGCGGGTCCAGCGCACTGAACGACTCGTCCATCAGAAGCAGGTCGGCGTCGGTGGCGAGGGCGCGGGCGAGGCCGACGCGCTGCTGCATACCGCCGGAGAGCTCGTCCGGCCAGGACTTCTCCCACCCGGCCAGACCGCACAGGGCCAGCGCCTCGCCGGCGCGCTGCTCGCGCTCGGCGCGGGGCACGCCCTGCACGGCCAGGCCGTAGGCGGCGTTCTCCAGAACGCTGCGGTGTGGAAACAGCGCGAAGTGCTGGAAGACCATGCTGATCTTCTTCGCGCGGACCGCTCGCAGCTCGCGGTCGCCGAGCGCGGTCAGGTCGTCGCCGTCGAAGCGGACGTGCCCGGCGGTCGGCTCCAGCAGTCCGTTGAGCATGCGCAGCAGTGTGGACTTGCCGGAACCGGACAGGCCCATGACGACGAAGATCTCGCCGGGTTCCACCGTGAAGGAGGCGTCGATCACTGCGGCGGTGCTGCCGTCTGCGCGCAGCTCCTCCCGGTCGGCTCCCTGGTGGAGCCGCTCGACTGCGTCGTCTGGTCGTCTGCCGAACACCTTGTAGAGATGTTCGGCCTCAAGCCTGGATGACACGCGTACCTTCTCGTCTCGGCGGCGGGGAAGGGAGACGACAGGCAGTAACCAGTTGAAGATGCAATCGCCGTCGCTCCGGGGCGGCGCCTGCCCCGAGCGGTTCAGACCAAACGCGCCAGTGGTCCAGTTCACAAGCCGCTTACAAGTGCCATGCGGCGGCGGTCGCACGGTGACTGTCAGTGCCGTACGGCATGATGCGAGGCGTGACCGGACGACTGATGCTCCTCGACACCGCCTCGCTCTACTTCCGCGCCTACTTCGGCGTGCCGGACTCCGTGAAGGCCCCGGACGGCACTCCGGTGAACGCCGTGCGCGGGCTCCTCGAATTCATCGACCGCCTCGTCAAGGACCACCGCCCCGACCACCTGGTGGCGTGCATGGACGCCGACTGGCGTCCCCAGTGGCGGGTCGACCTCATCCCCTCCTACAAGGCGCACCGTGTCGCCGAGGAGCGCGAGGCGGGGCCGGACGAGGAGGAGATGCCGGACACGCTCTCCCCGCAGGTGCCCGTCATCGAGGCGGTCCTCGACGCGCTCGGCATCGCGCGCGTGGGCGTCGCGGAGTACGAGGCGGACGACGTGATCGGCACGTTCACCGCCCGGGCGAAGGGCCCGGTCGACATCGTCACCGGCGACCGCGACCTGTACCAGCTGGTGGACGACCAGCGGGGGGTGCGCGTGCTGTACCCGCTCAAGGGCGTCGGCACCCTGCAGCTCACCGACGAGGCGTGGCTGCGCGAGAAGTACGGGGTCGACGGCAGGGGGTACGCGGATCTGGCGCTGCTGCGCGGCGACCCGAGCGACGGACTGCCGGGCGTGCCCGGCATCGGCGAGAAGACGGCCTCGAAGCTGCTGGCCGAGTTCGGGGACGTGGCCGGGATCATGGCCGCGGTCGAGGACCCGAAGGCCAAGCTCACGCCGTCGCAGCGGAGGCGGCTCGACGAGTCGCGGCCGTATGTCGCGGTGGCGCCGAAGGTGATCAAGGTCGCCGACGACGTTCCGCTGCCGGACGTCGACACGAACCTGCCGCACACCCCGCGCGACCCGGCGGCAGTGGAGGAGCTGGCGGTTCGCTGGGGGCTGGGCGGGTCGCTGCAGCGGCTGCTCACCACCCTCGGCACGTGAACCGGCGCGTGGACAATGTTTCGCGGAAACGGCTGTCTGTAGGGCGTTCCCTCAGAGCGAGGTGCTAACTTAGGTAAGCCTAAGCATGGAAGTATGGGAGGCCGTCATGGCAGAACGTCCGGCTCGGAGACCGCGGAAGCCCTATTCCGCGCAGGTCGTCCGCACAGAGCGGCTGACCCCGCACATGCAGCGCGTGGTCCTCGGCGGCGAGGGACTGGCGGGCTTCACGGCCGACACCTGCACCGACCACTACGTGAAGCTGCTGTTCCCCCCGGCCGACGGCGTGACCTATCCGGAGCCCTTCGACGTGGAGCGAATCCGCGAGGAACTCCCGCGCGAGCAGTGGCCGGTGACGCGGACGTACACCGTGCGGGCCTTCGACCCCCAGTCCCGTGAGCTGACGCTGGACTTCGTGATCCACGGCGACGAGGGGCTGGCCGGGCCGTGGGCGAAGCGTGTCCAGCCGGGCGAGACCGTGCGCTTCACTGGCCCCGGCGGGGCCTACGCCCCCGACGTGAGCGCCGACTGGCATCTGCTCGTCGGCGACGAGAGCGCCCTGCCCGCGATCGCCCGCTCCCTGGAGGCGCTGCCCGAGGGCGTCACGGCGCACGCCTTCGTAGAGGTCCACGGGCCCGAGGAGGAGCAGAAGGTCGACTCCGACGTGGAGGTCGTCTGGCTGCACCGCGGGGACCGGCCCGTGGGCGAGATGCTGTGCGAGGCCGTACGGACGCTGCAGTTCCCCCAGGGCCGCCCGCACGCGTTCGTGCACGGCGAGGCGCACTGCGTGAAGGAGCTGCGCCAACTGCTGCGCGTCGAGAGGCAGATCCGGCGCGAGGACCTGTCGATCTCCGGCTACTGGCGGCTCGGCCACGACGAGGACGGCTGGCAGGCCTCCAAGCGCGACTGGAACGCACGGATCGAGACGGAGCAGGAGGGCGCCGCCCCCGCCGCCTGAGACACCCGCCGACACCCGAAGCGGCGGCACCTCATGGAGGCGCCGCCGCTTCATGCTTGGCTCACACCGACCGCTGGTACGACCTGAACGTCCGGATCGACAGCCACACCGCCGCCACCGCCAGCACGACCAGCGCCCCGCCGCGGCTGAGCACGTCACCCCAGTGGGGGTGCTCGGACAGTGCCGAACGGCCCGCGACCATCGCCCAGTTGAGCGGGTTGAAGTCCGCGATGTGCCGCATCCAGGAAGGCATCTGGGACGGCGCCATGAAGGCGGAGGACAGGAAGGTCAACGGCAGCAGCAGGAAGGTGTTGATGCCGATGATCGACTCCCGCTCCTGCACCAGCATGCCCAGCGCGTTGGACAGCGCCCCGAAGACCGTGCCGAGCAGCACGGCGGCGAGGACCAGGATCGCGATGCCGCCGACGCCGCCCGGATAGTCGGCGCCGCCCGCCAGCGCGAGCAGCACGATGACGACCGACTGGAAGGCGGTGATCAGGCCGTTGTTGACGACGTTGCCGTTCATCAGTGCGGCCCGGCTGACCGGGGTGGTCAGGAAGCGGTTGAGCGTGCCCCGCTGGATCTCCTCCAACGTGCCCATGCCGGCCCACATGTTGGAGCTGAGCGCACTCATCACGACGACGCCGGGGACCAGGTAGTCGAGGTACGTGGTCGTCCCGAAGCCGCCCAGTTCCACGACCTTCTTGAAGAGGTTGCCGAACAGGAACAGCCAGATCACCGGCTGGATCAGGGTGATGATCGCGTAGGCGGGCTGCCGCGTGAACACCATGAGTTGACGCTGCGTCATGTACCAGGTCTGGGAGACGGCCGTGCTCATCGCGCACCTCCGGCGAGGACGAGGTCATCGGCGGTGGCTTCGGTGTCGGCCTCGGAGTAACGGCGGCCCGCATAGCGGAGGTAGACGTCGTCGAGGGAGGGCCGGGCCACGGTCGCGGCGGCCACCGCGACCCCGGCCCGCTCCAGCGCCCCGAGCAGCGCGGGTACCGCGGCTGCTCCGTCGTCGGCGCGGACGCTGACGCGGCGCCCGTCGACCAGCACCTCATGCACGCCGGGCAGGGCGCCGAGGGCGCCCATGAGCAGGGTACGGCCGGCCTCGCCGACCGCCTCCCGCAGCTCCAGGTGGACGGCGTCGCCGCGGAGTTCACCCTTGAGCGCGTCCGGTGTGCCCTGTACGACCACCCGGCCGCGGTCGACGATGGCGATGCCCTCGGCGAGCCGGTCGGCCTCTTCGAGGTAGTGGGTGGTGAGCAGGATCGTCAGCCCCTCCTCCCCGGCCAGCCGGTCGATCTCGTCCCACATCGCGGTGCGCGCCTCGGGGTCCAGTCCGGTGGTGGGTTCGTCGAGGAAGAGCACCTCGGGCCGGTGCACCAGACCGAGGGCGACGTCGAGGCGGCGCCGCATCCCGCCGGAGTAACCCTTCACCTGCCGGCCCGCGGCCTCTGCCAGGCTGAAGCGGTCGAGCAGCTCGGTCACCCGGCTGTTGAGCGCGGCGCCCTTCAACCCGTAGAGCCTGCCCTGCAGTTGGAGGTTCTCGCGGCCCGTGGCGACCGGGTCGGCGCCGGAGCTCTGGGCGACCACGCCGATCGCGCGGCGCACCCGGGCGGGGTGGCGCAGCACGTCGTGTCCGGCGACGGTCGCCGAGCCCGAGTCGGGGCGGGCCAGGGTGGTGAGGATCTTGACGGTGGTGGACTTGCCGGCGCCGTTGGGCCCGAGGAGCCCGAAGACGGTGCCGGGTTCGACGGTGACGTCCATGCCGCACAGGGCGGTGACATCACCGGAGTAGGTCTTGATCAGCTGGCGCGCCTCCACTGCGGGCGCACGGGTGGCACTCATGATGGCTGCTCTCCTGATGAGCGGATGACAGCTGATCCGTCCGTGCAAGGAGTGCCGGGCTATCCTGGGTGTGCCGCACCTCGATCGCCTGGACTGCCTCACGGCGGATTCAGCTCGGGGTTCGAGACCCTGGCAGGGCTGCTGCAACAGCCCGGCCGGGGTCTTTTTCGTCTATCTGAACTCGGGTGGCAGCTCCCCGGTCTCGTGGAACCTCCGCCACCCCTCGACGCCGGGCAGTGAGCCCTTCCTGATCTCCTCCAGGAGGCCACGGACCCATTCCGCCTGCGCCTCGATCATGTGCAACTGGTACTCGGTCTCGATCAGGAAGAGCCTCGGCAGCGTTTCGCAGAGCTTCTCCAGCGCTCCACGTCCGCTCGCCGCCTGCACCTCCAGGGAGTTCAGCCGCTCCTCCAGCAGCCGCACCACCTCGTCGGGGGGCAGTGCGCCCACCAGGGAGAGGGCGGTCTCGAAGATCGGGTACTCCTTGGCCGGGGCGGCGACGAGGTCTGACAACCACTCGGTCATCTCCTCGCGGCCGGCCCCGGTGAGCCCGTACACCGTGCGCTCAGGCCGGTTGCCCTGCCGCTCCACGTCGGTGACCTCGACGAATCCATGCTTTTCGAGGCTCTGGACGACCGTGTAGAGCGAGCCGTAGTTGATCTTCGTGCTGGTGTCCTTGCCCCGACGGCGCAGCGTCTGGGCGATCTCGTACGGATGCATCGGCTTTTCCCAGAGGGTCACCAGCACGGCGAGCGCCAGGGGGTTGCCGAGCTTGCGGCGCTTCATCGCCATGGCCGGCACCTCACTCTCGCACCTCGCTACCGAATATCCGTGCACGAACATATCGCGACTGCCTTCAGGGCGTCAATACACGCGATGTATCGCGATTAAGCGGAGGAGGCAAGGGCGTGAGGACTTGGGCCCGTCGCGGATACGCCGACGTGACGCGCACGAAACAGCCCGCCCCTAATTTCTGTCGCCCGACAGGAACTCCGCCCCATACTCCGCTCCCGCGCCGAAGGCAGGTGCCGCCGTGACGACAACAGCCCCCTCCGACATACGCCCCGATCCGCCCCACTCCCCCGACGACCACTCCCTCGCCGAGTTCGGCTACCGCCAGGAACTGCACCGCAGCCTGGGCCGGTACGCCTCCTTCGCGGCCGGGTTCTCCTTCATCTCGGTCCTGACGACCGTCTTCCAGTTCTTCGCCTTCGGGTACGCGTTCGGCGGCCCCGTCTTCTTCTGGGCCTGGCCGGCGGTGCTGGTCGGGCAACTGCTGGTGGCCGCGTGCTTCGCGGAACTGGCCGCCCGCTATCCGATCTCGGGCGCGATCTACCAGTGGTCCTCGCGCCTTTCGAACCTCACCTTCGGCTGGTTCGCCGGCTGGATCATGGTGATCGGACAGATCGTGGTGGTCGCGGCGGCGGCGCTGGCACTGCAGATGGTGCTGCCCGCCATCTGGTCCGGCTTCCAGCTGGTGGGCACCGACTCCGCGCCGACCTCGGCGGACGGCGCGGCGAACGCAGCGGTCCTGGGCGTGATCCTGCTGGTGCTCACCACGCTGGTGAACATCATGGACAACCGGGTGCTGTCGGTGATCAACCGCGTCGGCGTCACCGCGGAGATCATCGGCGCGGTCCTGATCGTCGTCCTTCTGCTCACCCACTCCAAGCGCTCTCCCGGCATCACCTTCCACACCGAAGGGGCGGCGGGTTCCGGCCTGCTGGGGGCGCTGCTCGTCGGCTCGTTCACGGCGGCGTACGTGATGATCGGCTTCGACAGCGCGGGCGAGATGAGCGAGGAGACGCGCGATCCGCGCCGGACGGCGCCCCGCACGATCCTCACCGCGCTCGGCGCCGCCGGCCTGCTCGGCGGCCTGGTCATCCTCGGCGGAGTGCTCGCCGCGCCCAGCCTGACCGACGGCCACCTCGGCGTCGACGGCCTCAGCTACGTCCTGACCAGCAGCCTGGGTGACGGGGTCGGCAGGGCGCTTCTGGCCGACGTGGTGGTGGCGATCGCGGTGGCGACCCTCGCGATCCAGACCGCGGCCTCCCGGATGCTGTTCTCCATGGCCCGCGACGGCGGGCTCCCGTTCTCAGGGCGCCTGGCGCACGTCAACCAGCGCACCGGCATGCCCAGCGCTCCCGCTCTGGTCGTCGGCGTCCTCGCGGCGGCCCTCCTGCTGCTCAACTTCGCCTCGCCGGACGCCTTCCTGGCCATCGGCACCACGTGCATCGTGATGCTGTACCTGGCCTACGCGATGGTGACCGGCCCCCTCCTGATCCGGCGCCTGCGCGGCGAGTTCGCCGCCGGCGGCACCGACGAGAAGGGCGCGAAGCTCTTCTCCCTCGGCCGCTGGGGCATCCCCGTCAACGCCCTCGCCCTCCTCTACGGCCTCCTCATGACCGTCAACCTGGCCTGGCCACGTGCGGCGGTGTACGACCCGACGGGCGGGCACTGGTACTTCCAGTGGTTCACGGTGCTGTTCCTCGCCGTCACGCTGCTGGCCGGCGGCGCCTACCGGGCGTACCGAAAGCGGACCGCCGCCCGAAGTGCCGTACCGGAGACGCCTGTCACCCAGGCCGCGGCGTAGGTCAGTCGCCCTGTACGCGCGCGTGCAGGTGCATGTCGTGCCAGCCGTCCGGGTGGAGGAGGGCGCTGCGCTTGGTGCCCTCCAGGGCGAAGCCCGTCTTGGCGGCGACCCGGCAGGAGGCGTGGTTGGCGGTGGCGTGCATCAGTTCCAGGCGGTGGAAGCCGATCTCGTCGAGGGCCCAGCGGGACAGGGCGGTCGTCGCGCGGGCGGCAGCGCCCTGGCCGCGGGCCGCCGCCGTGGTCCAGTACGCGACCTCGGCCACGCCGTCCCCGAGCGCGATCTCGCGCAGCGCCACCCGCCCCAGCAACCGGTCGCTGTCCGCGTCGGTGACGGCCCACTGCGCGGTCCGCTCGCCCTCCCACGCCTTCTGCCACTCCTCGATCCAGCCGGCGGCCTCCGCCTCGGAGTCGCTGCGCCGGATGTGCCACTGGTGCATGAGCGGGTCCTGGAAAGCCTCGTGGACGGCGGGCGCGTCCTCGGCCCGCCAGGGACGCAGAAGCAGCCCGTCGCCGGTGGGGAGCCGGGGCTGCGGGGTGCGGGAGAGGGTTTGAGCGGGCAGGACGGGGCTGGTGACGTAGGGCATGACCGGCATCCTGCCGGTGGGCGGCGGCCGGTCCAACGGCTTTTCCGGGCGCCGTAGGCTTCATCGTGATGAGTCGCAAGCCACGGATCCCGCCCGCGCCGCTGCCACAACGGCAGGGGGTGGACCCCGTGCGCGTGCGGCTGCCCGTCGAGGGACCGTGGGCCACCGTTCGCGAGCACCTCGTCGAGCGGCTCAGCGGGGCGGGCGCGGGTGTCGTCGACGGGATGCTCGACGCGGGGGAGATCGTCGGCGCCGACGGGCGGGCCGTCGCGCCGGACGCCGCCTACCAACCCGGCATGTTCGTGTGGTTCCACCGCGAGCTGCCCGCCGAGATGCCGGTGCCGTTCCCACTGGAGGTGGTGTATCGCGACGAGCACATCGTCGTCGTCGACAAGCCGCACTTCCTGGCCACCACCCCGCGCGGCAGCCATGTCACCGAGACCGCGCTCGCGCGTCTGCGACGGGAGCTGGGCCTGCCCGCACTGGGCGCCGCACACCGGCTGGACCGGCTCACCGCCGGGCTCGTGCTGTTCACGGTGCGGCCCGAGGAGCGCGGCGCGTACCAGTCGCTCTTCCGCGACCGGCGGGTGAGCAAGGAGTACGAGGCGATCGCCCCGTACGATCCCGGGCTCGCCCTGCCCCGGACCGTGCGCAGCCGCATCGTGAAGGAGCGTGGCGTGCTCGCCGCCTACGAGGTGGCGGGCGAGCCGAACGCCGTCAGCCGCATCGAGCTGGTCGAACACCGCGGCGACGCCCTGGGGCGCTATCGGCTGGTGCCCAGTACCGGGCAGACCCACCAGCTCCGGGTCCACATGAACGCGCTCGGCACACCGATTCTCGGCGATCCGCTCTACCCCGTGGTGGCCGAACCCGTGCCGGCCGGCGACTTCCGGCGTCCGCTCCAACTGCTGGCGCGGGCACTGGAGTTCACCGATCCGATCACGGGGGTGGAGCACCGTTTCCTGAGCACTCGAGCGCTGCTGGCCTGGTCCTCCTACGACGACTGGGCCGGTCAGTAACCGCGCCACCAGACCAGGAAGCGGCGCCAGGCGCCCTTGGGGCGGGCCGGTTCCTCGGGCGCCGGGACCGGGTGCTGGGGCGGTGCGGCCGGCTGGGGCGCCGGGGCGGCGGCAGCGGCCGGCTCGGGCTGCAGGGAGCCGACCTGCCAGTTGCCGCGCTGCGGCGGGACGGGGGCGTGGCCCGGCTTGGACTTCACGTCCTGCTCCGGCTTCGGCTCGAAGCGGACCGGAAGCTCCACCAGATGCCGTGAGGAGATCGACTGCCGCCACTCCAACTCGTCCTCATGGCAGTCGAGTTGGACGTCGGGCAGCCGCATGAGCAGAGCGTCGACACCGGTGTCGGCGATGGCACGGCCGATCTCCTGACCGGGGCACTCGTGCGGACCGCCGCCGAAGGCGAGGTGCGAGCGGTTGCCCTGCATGTTGGCGGCGAGGTCGGGACGGACCCGCGGGTCGACGTTGCCCGGCGCGATCCCGAGCAGCAGCCCGTCGCCCCTGCGGACGTGCTGGCCGCCCAACTCCGTGTCCTGCTTGGCGAAGTAGGCGAAGACCGAGCTGAACGGCGGTTCGTCCCACAGGGACTGCTCGACCGCTTCCGGCACCGTCATCTGTCCGCCGTTGAGCTGGGCCCTGAAGCGCGGGTCGGTGAGGATCATGCGCAGCACGTTGGACAGGAGGTTGACCGTGGCCTCGTAGGCGGCGAAGAGCACGAGGCGCAGGTGCTCGCGGACCTCGTCGTCGGTCAGTCCCGCGGGGTGGGTGATGAGGTGGCTGGTGAAGTCCTCCTCGGGCCGGGCGCGCCGCTTGGCGGTGAGCCGGCTCAGCGCGTCCATCACGTAGGTGTGGCTGGCGATCGCGGTCTCGGTGCCCTTGAGCGCGTCACGGGCCGCCTGCACGAGCCGGTCGTTGTACTCGTCGGGCATGCCGAGGATCTCGCACATCACACCCATCGGCAGGTGCTCGGCGAACTGTCCGACCAGGTCGGCCGACCCCTCCTTGCAGAAGCGGTTGACGAGGCGCTGGGTGTGGCGGTTGATGTGACGGCGGACGCCGCGGTGGTCGATGGTCGACATGGCGCCGGTGACCGCGGCCCGCAGGCGCAGGTGTTCGTCGCCCTCGGCGTGGGAGCAGATCGGCTGCCAGGCGATGTGCGGCATCAGCGGGTGGTCGGGCTTGACCAGGCCCTCGCCCAGCGGGTTCCAGATACGGCTGTCCCGGCAGAACTGCGAGGGCGAGCGCACCATGTGCAGGTTCTCGGTGTGGCCGAGCACGACCCACATGGGCACGTCGTCGTGGAGCAGCACGGGTGCCACCGGGCCGTGCTCCTCGCGGAGTTGCTCGTACAGGGAGGCCAGGTCCTCCGCCTCCGGACCGTAGAGCCGGTGCAGCCCGCCGGGGCCACGGCCGTGGGCGGGGCAGCCGGGCGGCGGGCCGAGCGTGGGGTCCATGCCGGTCAGAGATTGGTGTTCAGGCGTCACGGTGGTTGCTCCGAAGTGGATCCGGTGTCTGGGGAGTTGGACGGATGCGGGTGTCGGGTGCGGCTGCTGCGGGCCTCAGGTGAGTGCGCCGGTCAGGGCGAGCGAGTGCAGGAAGCGCATCAGGGTCATCAGGACGTCCCGGCTGGAGGCCCGGCGGCGCGCGTCGCACTCGATGATCGGGATCTCGTCCGCCAGGTCGAGCGCGCTGCGGAGGTCGTCGATGGGATAACGGGGCCCGTCCGGGAAGGAGTTGACGGCGACCACGAAGGGCACGCCGCGCTCCTCCAGCCGCCCTATGACGTCGAAGCTGACTTCGAGCCGACGGGTGTCGATCAGTACGACGGCCCCGAGCGCGCCCTCGAACAGCCCGTTCCACAGGAACCAGAAGCGTTCCTGGCCGGGGGTGCCGAAGAGGTAGAGCACCAGCTGTTCGGTGATGCTGATGCGGCCGAAGTCCATGGCGACGGTGGTGGCCGTCTTGGTGTCGGAGCCGTAGTTGTCGTCGACGCCGACGCCTGCCTGCGTCATGGTCTCCTCGGTGGTCAGCGGCCTGATCTCGCTGACCGAACCGACCATCGTCGTCTTGCCGACTCCGAAGCCGCCCACGATCACGATCTTCACCGCGGCCTGCGCCGAGTGCGGCAGATGATCTTCCGAACGTGGTCCGGGGATGGTGTCAGAGCCTTTGAAGTCCATGCATCACCGCTTCGAGGAGGGAACGGTCGGGGAGCGCCTGACGGACGATCGGGGCGCGCGCCTGTACCAGTTCTGCCGTCAGCATGTCGGTGAGCAGCACGGTCACCACGCTGAACGGCAGGCTCAGATAGGCCGAGAGTTCGGCCACCGACAGGGGTGCCGTGCAGAGCCGGAGCATCGCCGTCTGCTCCGGGGTGGCCGAGGGCGGAGGGTCGGCACGCGCCACGATTAACGTGACGAGGTCGATGTCGGCGCGCTCCCCGTCGGGCCCGGCGACGACATAGAGCCGCTCCGGGGCCTTGCCCTCTTTGGCGGGTTGCGGGAGCGGTGGCGCTTCTTCCTTGGGATGTCGCCGCCGGCGTTGCGGAGGAGTCATACGGTCTGCCCGTTGCGCCGGGGCGGGCTGGTGAGATGGGCCCCGATGCGTACGACGAGATCGCGCATGCGGTTGCTCATCAGTCCGGGTTCGGCGACCACGTCGGAGAGCACCGCGAGGTAGGCGTTGGCTCCTGCGGCCATCAGATAGAAGTAGCCGCCGTTGATCTCGATGATGACCAGCTTCATCCGGCCGTCGCTGCCCGGGATCTCGTGGGCGACGGCGCCCGCGAGGCTCTGCAGCCCCGCGCAGGCCGCGGCGACACGGTCGGCGGCGTCCGGATCGCCCCCGTAGCGAGCGATGCGCAGGCCGTCGGCGGAGAGCACCACGATCATCTCGATGCCCGGTACTCCGTCGGCGAGATCCTTGAGCATCCAGTCGAAGTTGGCTCGCTGCTGGATCACTTGTGGTCCCTCTCGTCGTCGGCCTCGATACGGGCCGGCTCGGTGGTCGACTGGCTGAATGCGGTCGGGTCCGCGTCGCCCTTGAGTCCCTCCCAGAACGCCTCGACCCAGAGCCCCGGTTCGGGCTCCTTCGTCTCCGGCTCGGGCTCCGGGTCGGGCACCGGCGTCGCCCAGGCGGGCCGGGTCGCACGGGCCTCCCGCTCGGCCCGTTCGGCGGCGGCCTGTTCGGCGAGCCGCTGGCTGAGCGGGATCTTGACGCGGCTGCGCCGCTGCGGCAGCCCGCCGGCGGTCCACTCGGTGACCTCGGGGACCTCGTCCTCCATGGACACGCCGGCCGGGATGCGCGGGCTGGTGGGGCGACGCCGCTTCGGGGCACGCTTGGGACCTTCGATGTCGCCGAGGTCGAGCTTGGGCGCCGCGGTGGCGCCGACGCCGTGGGCGAGGCCGGGCGCCGGGTCGTTCGTCATCATCACGCGCGGCACGACCAGGACGGCGCGGACACCGCCGTACGCCGAGGAACGCAGCGAGATCTGCATGTCGTACGTCTTGCACAGGCGGCCGACGACGGCGAGGCCGAGGCGCGGGGACTCGCCGAGGTCCTGGAGGTCGACGCCGGCCTTGGCGCGCTCCAGCATGTTCTCGGTCTTGGCGCGGGCCTCCTCGCTGAGGCTGACGCCGGCGTCCTCGATCTCGATGGCGATGCCGGTCTGCACCTCGGTCGCGGTGACATGGACCTTGGTCTGCGGGGGCGAGTAGCGCGTGGCGTTGTCGAGGAGTTCGGCGCAGGCGTGGATGACCGGCTCGACGGAGGTGCCACCGATGTTGACCTTGGCGATCGAGTCCAGCGAGATGCGCCGGTATTCGAGGATGCGGGACATGGCGCCGCGCAGCACGCTGTACAGCGGGACGGGCGCCGGCCACTGACGTCCCGGGCGGCCGCCGCCGAGCACGGAGATCGAGTCGGCGAGGCGGCCGATCAGCGCGGTGCCGTGGTCGATGCGCAGCAGGTCGTCGAAGACCTCGGGGTTGCGGCCGTGGTCCTCCTCCATCTCGCGGAGTTCGTTGGCCTGTTGGTGCACGATCGCCTGGACGCGGCGGGCGATGCTGACGAAGGAGCGCTGCGAGGAGTCCCGCATGGCGTCCTCGGTGTCGACGATGTCGAGCATCCGCTTGAGCAACGCCACCTGGGCTTCGGACAGTTCGCTGTAGGAGGGGTCGATGTTGCCGAGTTGGCGAATCACCTCTGTGGGGGAGTTGCCGCCGCGCAGGTAGTAGATGGCGGTCGGCGTGATCTCGTGTCCCAGGCGGTGCAACTCCTGCTCATGTCCGGCCAGGCGCTGTTCCAGATACGCACTGTGACGGGCGCTCGTCTCACGCAGGGTCCGCAGGGCGCGGCCTCGCCGTACCGCTTCGGCCGCCGTGGCGATCACCAGGAGCGTGGCGACGGCGCCGCACCAGACGACGGCCGCCCGGGCCGGCACGGCCACCATGGCGACCGCTGCTCCGGTCGCCGCGGCCATCAGTATGGCGGGCAGCAACAGCACGCGCGCGTAAGGAAGTTCACGGGGCTGAGGAGGGGATTGAACACTCACCATGTAGGCCCTCTGAAAGAGATCGGCTGGGTGTCTGGGGAGCTTGCAAGTGGGGTACGCATAGGACTGCACTGAATCTTCGGTATTTTTTGGGAACAAGCGCACGAATACACCTCAACTCGGTGCGCTGCGGGCGAGCTTAGTCCGACCGGATCATCGCCGTGTCATATTCAGCAAGCACCTGAAACGGGGCGGGTCCAGGGAGTACCCTCGGCTCCATTTACACGCCTCGGATCCGTTCGAACACGGGCTGTTACGGCATACGGGCATACGAAAACCACTCACCGTGACGGGTGAAGGGGCGGGCGACGGGCGAAGGGGCGAGCGGGGACCGGCTTCAGCCCCGGTCGGTCAGATGCCCGCGATCCGCAGGGCCGCGTCCGCCGTGGCCTCCGCGAAGGCCGACACCGGGCGCTCGGGGTCGGAGCGGTGCACCAGGATCACGCCCTCGATCAAGCCGAACAACAGGTCCGTACGGAGATCGAGCCCGGTCTTGACGAGCGCGCGCCCGGCGACCGTGGCGGCGAGCAACTGCCGGTAGGCGTCCTTGAGTTCGGCGCGCACGGCATGGAAGCCGGCGAACCGCTCGGCGCGCACCTCGGGCAGCAGATAGAGCCCGCCGAGGTTGTACGGGCCGCCGCACAGCAGCTCCACGTCGGTCCGGCACAGCTGCCACAGCCGGTCCTCGGGCCGGGCCGCGTCGTCGGCGAGGAGCTTCCTGGCGTACGTCAGCGAAGGCGTGACCGTGGACTCCAGGAGCTCGGCGAGCAGCTCCTCCTTGCCGGAGACGTAGTGGTACATCGAGGCCTGCCGCATGCCGGCGCGCTCGGCGACCGCACGGGTGGTGGTGGCCGCGTAACCATGGGTGGTGAACAACTCGGCGGCCGCCGCGAGCAGTTCCTCGCGCGGCTGCAGACCGCTGTCCGGCCGCTGCGCGGCCCGCGGCCTGCCGACCCGGCGGCCGACTCCTCCACCCGGCGTTCCCATGCGTTCGATCCTCGCACACGGCCGGCCGGAACGATCACCGGTCGACCGCCGGGCAACCTCGACGCGACCCCCGCGAGGGCTCCGGGCGACCTCCGTGAGGGCTCGGTAACCGAGCGGCAACACACGGGCAACGCCCGCGACCCGTCCGCCTCCTAATTTCTGTCGGGCGACAGAAATAGCGCAGTCCACCATCAACGCCGGAAGAGACAACCCCGGAGCCGGAGGCCCCGCCATGGCGACAGCGACCACATACGGAGCCCGCGACCACGCTCGCGCCCAGGACGGCGCACGGGCCGAGGCCATGCCCGTCGTCCCGTCCGCCGACTGGCCCGACCCGCCCTGCGAGGCGGGCCACCTGGTCTGGGCCGAGACGGTGGCGGGCGGCAACTACACGCACAAGGTGCTGGCCCGCGGCACGGAGCTGCGCCTGACCGACGTGCGCGGCGACGCCTGCGCCCATCTCGTGCTGTTCGTGGCCGACCGGCCCTGGGAGCGGCTGAACGTCGCCGACACGGTGAAGGTCCAGTGGAACGCCTACCTCGGTGAGGGCCGGCTGCTGCTGTCCGACCAGGGCCGGGTCCTGGCGTCGGTCGTCACCGACACCTCCGGGCGGCACGACGCGCTGTGCGGCACCTCCAGCCTCGTACGCAACACCGAGCGGTACGGCGACGGCACCCCCCAGTCGGCCTCCCCGGCGGGGCGCGAGCTGCTGAAGCTGGCAGCCGCGAAGAACGGCCTTCAGCCGCGCGACCTGCCGCCGTCGCTGTCGTTCTTCCAGGGCGTGGAGGTGCGCGAGGACGGCGCCCTGGACTTCACCGGCTCGGCCGGCCCCGGCGGCAGCGTCACGCTCCGGGCCGAGCAGGCCCTCACCGTCCTGATCGCCAACGTGCCGCACCCGGCCGACCCGCGCCCCGACTACGTCAGCACCCCGCTGGAGGTCCTCGCCTGGCGCGCCGCGCCGACCGCGCCGGGCGACGCGCTGTGGGAGGCCACGCCCGAAGGCCGCCGCGCCTTCCTGAACACCGCCGAATTCCTTGCCGCGAGGGGGCTCTCATGAGCACGCCGACGACCGTGTCCTCGACCGTCATTCCGGCACGCGCCGCCTGGTCGTGCGTCGTCCGCACGGGCGAGACGCTGACCATCACCGACCTGCACGGCAACCAGGCCGTCGACTTCCTCGTGTACGACGCCCACGACACGTCGGTCCGCTACAGCGCCCCCGACACCATCCACGCGCAGGGCACCATCTTCCTGACCACGGGCAGCGTGCTGTTGTCCAACGAGCACACCCCGCTGATGACCGTGGCCGCCGACGAGGTGGGCCGCCACGACACGGTCGGCGGCGCCTGCTCCAAGGAGTCGAACACCCTCCGGTACGGGCACCACACCTGGTCCCAGCACGCGTGCGTGGACAACTTCCTCGCCGAGGGCGCGCGGCACGGTCTCGGCAAACGCGACCTCGTCTCCAACATCAACTGGTACATGAACGTGCCCGTCGAGAAGGACGGCACCCTCGGCATCGTCGACGGCCTCTCGGCACCGGGCCGGAAGGTCGGCCTGCGCGCCGAACGCGACGTCCTCGTGCTGGTCTCCAACTGCCCCCAGATCAACAACCCCTGCAACGGCTTCGAACCGACGGCCGTGGAGATGACGGTCACCGCGGCGGGCACCGTCGAAGGGGAAGGCGCATGACCTTCGACACGCTGCTGGTCGCCAACCGGGGCGAGATCGCGGTCCGGATCATCCGCACGGCCCGCGAACTGGGCCTGCGCACGGTCGCCGTGTACGCCGACCCGGACCGCTCCGCGCCCCATGTCCGGCTCGCCGACGAGGCGGTGCGGCTCGGCCCGGCGCCCGCGAAGGAGTCGTATCTCGACGCCGACCTGGTGCTGAAGGCCGCCAAGGACACCGGCGCGGGCGCGATCCATCCCGGTTACGGCTTCCTTTCGGAGGACGCGGCCTTCGCACGGCGCTGCGAGGACGCCGGAATCGTGTTCGTCGGCCCGACGCCGGAGCAGCTGGAGCTGTTCGGGGCCAAGCACACGGCGCGGGCGGCGGCCGAGGCAGCGGGGGTGCCGCTGGCACCGGGGACGGGGTTGCTCGCCTCCGTGGACGAGGCGCTCGCGCAGGCCGCCGTGATCGGATACCCGGTCATGCTCAAGGCGACCGGTGGTGGCGGCGGGATCGGCATGTCGGCATGTCGCTCCGCCGGTGAACTGACCGACGCCTGGGAACGGGTGCAGCGCGTGGCCGCCGCCTCCTTCTCCTCCGCCGGCGTCTTCCTGGAGCGGCTCGTCGAGGACGCCCGCCATGTGGAGGTGCAGGTCTTCGGCGACGGGGAGGGCAGGGTCGTCACCTTCGGCGACCGCGACTGCTCCCTGCAGCGCCGCAACCAGAAGGTCGTGGAGGAGGCCCCGGCACCTGGGCTGCCGGCCCACCTACGGGAACAACTCGCCATATCCGCACGCGACTTGTGTGCGTCCGTCGGCTACCGCTCCGCCGGCACCGTCGAGTTCGTCTACGACGCCGCCCGCGAGGAGGCGTACTTCCTGGAGGTCAACACCCGTCTCCAGGTGGAGCATCCGGTCACCGAGGAGATCTACGGTGTCGACCTCGTCGCCTGGATGCTGCGCCTGGCCCGCGGCGAGTCCGGCGTCGTACACGAACCCGGCGAACCCCGGGGCCACGCCGTCGAGGCCCGCCTCTACGCCGAGGACCCCTCGCGCGAACACCGGCCCAGCGCGGGCCTGTTGACGCGGGTCGAGTTCCCGCCGGGCGTCCGGGTCGACGGCTGGGTGGAGACCGGCACCGAGGTGACGACGTCGTACGATCCCCTGATCGCCAAGGTCATCGCGTACGGCTCCGACCGCGCCCACGCGCTCCGCAGGCTCGACGACGCGCTGGCCCGCACCCGCGTCGACGGCATCGAGACCAACCTCGGCCTGGTGCGCGCGGCGCTCGCCGGCCAGGACTTCGCCACCGCCTCGCACTCCACGGCGACGCTGGCCTCCGTGAGCGATCCGACGCCGCGTATCGAGGTCGTCGCCGGCGGCACCCTCACCACCGTGCAGGACTGGCCGGGCCGGACCGGCCACTGGCAGGTCGGAGTGCCCCCGTGCGGCCCGATGGACGACCTGTCCTTCCGGCTCGGCAACCGGGCGCTCGGCAATGACGAGGGCGCGCCCGGCCTCGAATGCACCCTCCAGGGACCGGCGTTGAGGTTCACGCACCCCACGACCGTCTGCGTGACGGGCGCTCCGGCTGAGGTCACCCTCGACGGCACGCCGCTCGCGCAGTGGGAGCCGGTGACGGTGCCCGCGGGCGCCGTACTCGAGATCGGCGCACCGACCCGGCACGGCCTGCGCACCTACGTGCTCTTCGCCGGCGGTCTCGACGTGCCGGCCTTCCTGGGCAGCGCGAGCACCTTCACGCTGGGCCGGTTCGGCGGACACGGCGGCCGGGCGCTGCGCACGGGCGACGTACTGCACGGCGGTACGGCCACCGACGGCGTCCCCGTGCCTGAGGAGAACCGCCCCGCCTTCACCGCCGAATGGCATGTGGGCGCCGCCGAAGGCCCGCACGCCGCACCGGAGTTCTTCACCGAGGACGACATCCGCGACTTCTACGCGGCCGACTGGAAGGTCCACTTCAACTCGGCCCGCACCGGCGTACGGCTGGTCGGACCCAAGCCGCGCTGGGCACGCACCGACGGCGGCGAGGCGGGCCTGCACCCGTCCAACATCCACGACACCCCGTACTCCGTCGGCGCCGTCGACTACACCGGCGACATGCCGGTGCTGCTCGGCCCGGACGGCCCCTCGCTCGGTGGATTCGTCTGCCCGGCGACGGTGCTGAGCGGCGAGCGGTGGAAACTGGGCCAGCTGCGGCCGGGCGACACGGTGCGCTTCGCACCGGTGACCGTCGACGGTTCGCCTCGCGCGGACATCGTGGACGGCGGCGTGCTGGCCCGGGACGGCGACATCACCTACCGCCGCAGCGGCGACGACAACCTGCTCGTCGAGTTCGGGCCCATGCAGCTCGACCTGGCCCTGCGCATGCGCGTCCACGCGCTGATGGAAGCGCTGGCCCAGGAAGGCCCCGCCGGCATCACGGACCTCACACCCGGCATCCGCTCCCTGCAGATCCAGACGGACCCCGGCCGCCTGGCGCAACACGAACTCCTCACCGCGGTACGGGAGATCACGGCGGCGCTCCCGCCCACCCACGAACTCGTGGTCCCCTCCCGCACCGTCCACCTCCCCCTGTCCTGGGACGACCCGGCGACCCGCGAGGCGATCGCCCGCTATATGGCGGGCGTCCGCGACGACGCGCCCTGGTGTCCGTGGAACATCGAGTTCATCCGCCGGGTCAACGGCCTGGAGTCGGTGAACGACGTGTACGACACGGTCTTCGACGCCGAATACCTCGTGCTGGGCCTGGGCGACGTGTACCTGGGCGCCCCGGTGGCCACCCCGCTCGATCCCCGCCACCGCCTGGTGACCACGAAGTACAACCCGGCACGCACCTGGACGGCCGAGAACTCGGTCGGCATAGGCGGGGCGTACCTGTGCATCTACGGCATGGAGGGCCCGGGCGGCTACCAGTTCGTGGGCCGTACGACGCAGGTGTGGTCGGGGTGGCAGCAGCGCGGCGCGTTCGAGCCGGGCTCGCCCTGGCTGCTCCGGTTCTTCGACCGCATCAAGTGGTATCCGGTCGACGCCGACGAACTCCTGGAGCTGCGGGCCGACATCACCTCCGGCCGCTTCGTGCCGCGGATCGAGGAGGGCACGTTCTCGCTGGCCGAGTACCAGGGCTTCCTCGCCGAAAACGCCGTGTCCATCGAGGAGTTCAGGGCCCGGCAGCAGGCGGCGTTCTCGGCGGAGCGGGACGCCTGGGAGGCCGCGGGCGAGTTCGCGCGGGCCGAGGCGGTGACCGCGCCGCCGGCTCCCCCGGCCGAGGTGACGATCCCGCCGGGCGGCCGTCTGGTCGAGGCCGAATTCGCCGCGTCCGTATGGCAGTTGAACGTCGAACCCGGCGACCTGGTCTCGGCCGGGCAGCCCCTCCTAGCCCTGGAGGCGATGAAGATGGAGTCCAGGGTGCACGCGCCGATGGACGGCGTGGTGGCGGAGATCCTGACCAGGGCGGGCGACCAGGTGGAGGCCGGGACGGCTCTGATCGTCCTGGCCCCGGCGGCGCACCACCCCATCACTCCGGGGGCTGTGGCATGAGCGGCTGGGCCGCGAGCATCGCGAGGCGAACGGGAGTGAACCACACCGAGGAGCAAGAGATGTCCGCTGTGAACCGTGTCCGTGCCGCCTATGCCCGCATCGAGGCCGTGGACCGCCCCGAGATCTGGATCGATGTGCGCCCGCGGTCGGAGGCCGAGGCGGAGGCCCGGGCGATCGACGCACGCGTGGCGGCGGGTGAGCGACTTCCGCTCGCCGGGCGTCTGTTCGCGGCGAAGGGCAACATCGACGTGGCCGGCCTGCCCACCACCGCGGGCTGCCCGGCGTACGCCTACCGGCCCCAGGCCGACGCACCGGTGGTCGCCCGGCTGCGCGCCGCCGGTGCGATCGTGCTGGGCACCACGAACCTCGACCAGTTCGCGACGGGCCTGGTGGGCACGCGCTCGCCGCACGGCGCGGTGCGCAACGCCCACGACCCCGCGCGCATCAGCGGTGGCTCCAGCTCCGGCTCGGCGGTCGCCGTGGCTCTCGGCATCGTCGACCTCGCCCTGGGCACGGACACCGCGGGCTCGGGCCGGGTCCCGGCCGCCTTCAACGGCATCGTCGGCCTCAAGCCGACCCGCGGCCTGGTCCCGACGGCGGGCGTGGTCCCGGCCTGCGCCTCCCTCGACTGCGTGACGGTATTCGCCCGCACGCTCCCGGAGGCCGAACAGGCACTGTCCTTCATGACCTCCCCGCCGGACCGCGCCCTCCCACCCCTCCCCCAGCGCCCCCCGGGCCCCTGGCGCGTCGCCGTCCCGGCGCCCGGTCAGCTCGGCGAACTGGACGCGCACTGGTCCGAGGCGTACGAGGCCGCGGTACGGCAGCTCGAAGCGGCCGGCGCCGACATCCGCCCTCTGGACCTCGCCCCCTTCACCGAGGCAGCCGCGATGCTCTACGAGGGCGCGTTCGTCGCCGAGCGCTACACGGCAGTGGGGAGTTTTGTCGACAAGGCGATCGCCGACGGCGTCGAGGGCCTGGACCCCACGGTCACCGGCATCATCACCCGCGCCCGCGACATCCCGGCCCACCGGCTCTACGCCGACACCGACCGCCTGGCCGCCCTCCGCAGCCGCGCCCTGAGCGAGCTGTCCGACGCGGACGCGCTGCTGCTCCCCACCACCCCCGGCCATCCGACTCTCGCCGAAGTGGCCGCCGACCCCCTGGGCGCCAACGCCCGCCTGGGCCGCTTCACCAACTCCACCAACCTCTTCGACCTGGCGGCGGTCGCCGTCCCGGCCGGCGAGGTGAACGGCCTCCCGTTCGGCGTGATGCTGATCGGCCCGGCGTTCACGGACGACCGGCTGGCCCGGATCGCGGGCCTGCTCCAGCCGGAGACCCGGGTGGCGGTGGTGGGCGCCCATCTGACCGGCCAGCCTCTCAACGCCCAGCTCCTGGCCCTGGGCGCCCGCCTGGACCGGACGACCACGACGGCGCCGGTATACCGCCTGCACGCCTTGCGCACAGCCCCTCCCAAGCCGGGGCTGGTCCACATCGGCGAGGGAGGCGCGGAGATCGAGACGGAGGTGTGGCGCCTTCCGGCGGAGGGCCTGGGCCGTCTCCTGGCCACCCTCCCCCGTCCGATGACGCTGGGGAGCGTCGAACTGGCGGACGGCAGCCACGTCCCCGGCTTCCTGTGCGAGCCATCCGCCCTCGCGGACGCCGAGGACATCACGTCGTACGGCGGCTGGCGTTCGTACCTCGATCGCCGGGATGAGCAGCTCCCCGGCGATCCGCGCCGTCACCCCACCGACGTGTAGGCCACAACCCCCCGCAGCAACAGCTCAACGGCCTTGCGCGCATTCTTCGCGACCGTGGACGCCGCGCCACCGGAGACAGGAGCCGCCGCCGAAATCTGCCCCAGCACGTCGATCACCTGCTTGCACCACCGCACGAAGTCCCCCGCGGGCATCTCGGCCTCCCGCAGAACCTCGTCGAGCCCCTTCCCACTGGCCCACATGTACGCGGCCCAGGCGAACCCGAGATCCGGCTCACGCTGCCCCACACCCTCGGTCTGGGTGATCCGGAAGTCCTCCTCCAGAGCATCCAGCCGCCCCCAGATCCGGACCATCTCACCGAGCGCGGCCTTCGCACTGCCGGACGGCAGCTTCGGCGCCATCGCATCGTCGCCGACCCGCGACTCGTACACCAACGCCGAGACACAGGCGGCCAGTTCGGCGGGAGAAAGCCCCTCCCAGACCCCCGCCCGCAGACACTCGCTCGCCAGCAGATCGAGTTCGCCGTACAGCCGGGCCAGCCGCTTGCCGTGTTCGGTGACCTCGTCGGCCCGCAGGTAGTCCAGCTCCGTCAGCAGCGCCACGATCCGGTCGAAGGTCCGCGCGATCGTGTTCGTCCGGCCCTCGATGCGCCGCTCGAGCTGCGAGGTGTCCCGGATCAGGCGGTGATACCGCTCGGCCCAACGCGCATGGTCCTCCCGGTCGTTGCACCCATGGCAGGGATGCGCCCGGATGGCGGTCCGCAACCGTGCGATCTCGCGGTCGTCGGCCGCCTGGGACCGCTTCTTGCGGGCCCGCTCCGGCGGGATGTGGCCGGCCTTGGTGCGCAGCGCGGAGGCGAGGTCCCGACGGGACTGCGGTGAGCGCGGGTTGAAGGACTTCGGGATGCGCATCCGCTCCATCGCCTCGACCGGCACCGGGAAGTCCATCGACGCCAGCCGCTTGACCTGACGCTCGGCGGTGAGCACCAGCGGACGCGGCCCGTCGTGGTGTTCGAAGCCGCGGTGGCCGTTGGACCGCCCGGCGGGCAGGCCCGGGTCCAGCACCAGCGCCAGACCGGCGTACTTGCCCGCGGGTACGTGAATGACGTCGCCCGGCTTGAGCTTCTCCAGCGCGACGGCCGCCTCGGCACGCCGCTCGACCGCGCCCTGCCGCGCCAGCTCGGTCTCCCGGTCCTTGAGTTCGCGGCGCAGTCGCGCGTAGTCCTCGAAGTCGCCCAAGTGGCAGGTCATGGAGGCCTTGTAGCCCTCCAGTCCCTCCTCGTTGCGCTGCACCTGCCGGGAGATGCCGACGACCGACTTGTCGGCCTGGAACTGCGCGAAGGACGTCTCCAGCAGCTCGCGCGAGCGGTGCCGGCCGAACTGCTCGACGAGGTTGACCGCCATGTTGTACGACGGCTTGAAGCTGGAGCGCAGCGGATACGTACGTGTGCCCGCAAGTCCCGCCAGATGCTCTGGACTTATACCGCGCTGCCACAGCACCACGGCATGGCCCTCGATGTCGATGCCCCTGCGCCCCGCACGCCCCGTCAGCTGCGTGTACTCGCCGGGTGTGATGTCGGCATGCTGCTCGCCGTTCCACTTGACGAGCTTCTCCAGCACCACCGAGCGGGCGGGCATGTTGATGCCGAGCGCCAGCGTCTCGGTCGCGAACACCGCCTTCACCAGGCCGCGGACGAAGAGTTCCTCGACGACCTCCTTGAACGTCGGCAGCATGCCCGCGTGGTGGGCCGCTATACCGCGCTCCAGGCCCTCCAGCCACTCGTAGTACCCGAGGACATGCAGGTCCTCGGTCGGAATCGACGCCGTGCGCTCCTCGACGAGGCCGCGCACCTTCTCCCGCGCCTCGTCGTCGTTGAGCCGCAGTCCCGCGTACAGGCACTGCTGTACGGCCGCCTCGCAGGCGGCGCGGCTGAAGATGAACGTGATGGCGGGCAGCAGGCCCTCGGCGTCCAGCCGCTCGATGACCTCCGGGCGCCCCGGAGTCCAGACCCGCGACCGCTGCCGGCGCTCCCGCTCGCGGTCGGCCTCGCGCATGGCGCGACCGCGTCTGCGGTCCTGGTACGACGGGCGCTGCGCCTCCATCCGGGCCAGCCGCGTGAGGTCGGGGTTGACGGCCTTCCTGTTGCCCTCACCCTCCTCGAACAGGTCGTACATCCGCCGCCCGGCGAGTACGTGCTGGAAGAGCGGCACGGGCCGGTGCTCGGAGACGATCACCTCGGTGTGGCCGCGGACGGTGTCGAGCCAGTCGCCGAACTCCTCGGCGTTGGAGACGGTCGCCGAGAGCGAGACGAGCGTGACCGACTCGGGCAGGTGGATGATCACCTCTTCCCATACGGCACCACGGAAGCGGTCGGAGAGGTAGTGCACCTCGTCCATGACGACGTGGCCGAGGCCCAGGAGGGTCTGCGAGCCCGCGTAGAGCATGTTCCGCAGTACCTCGGTGGTCATCACGACGACCGGTGCATCGGAGTTGACGCTGTTGTCGCCGGTGAGCAGGCCGACCTTGTCGGCGCCGTAACGGCGGCACAGGTCGGCGTACTTCTGGTTCGACAGTGCCTTGATGGGAGTCGTGTAGAAGCACTTCTTGCCCTGCTGGAGGGCGAGGTGGACGGCGAACTCGCCCACGATCGTCTTGCCGGAGCCGGTGGGCGCGGCGACCAGCACGCCCTTGCCCGCCTCCAGTGCCTGGCAGGCCTCGATCTGGAAGGGGTCGAGGCCGAAGTCGTACATGTCGCGGAACGAGGCGAGCGCGGTGGCCTGGTCGGCAGCGCGCCTGCGGGCAGCCGCGTACCGCTCAGCCGGGGAGAGGTCCTCTGTCATCGTGCTTTCGAGCGTACCGGGCCCCACTGACAACAGGACGATCATTATCCGGAACATGGGCAGCCAAACACCGAGAGGTGCCCTCGTCACCGGGGACGCGGGCACCTCTCGGTGTGCGGTGCGATCGGAGGCTCAGGTCACGTCGTCATAGCCGTTGACCCGGTCCGAACCCGCCTGCTCGGGCAGCGCCCGGCTGGCGGAGACGGTCTCGACCTCGCCGACGTCCTCGGGGGTGAGGTCCAGGTCCGAGGCCTCGTCGTCGTCGAGTTCGGCGTCGGGGTTGTTACGGCGGCGACGCTGGTCGTTCAGCATGGAGATGCCGACCGCGATGAAGTACAGGACCACGATGGGGCCGGCGAGCGCGATCATGCCGAAGGGGTCGGTGGTGGGCGTCGCCACGGCTCCGAAGACGAAGATGCCCATCACCACACCACGCCACCAGCCTGCCATCCTGCGGCCGGTGACGATGCCCGCGAAGTTGAGCATGACCAGCATCAGGGGCAGTTCGAAGGCGCCGCCGAAGATCAGGATCATTCGGACGATGAAGTCCAGGATCTTGTCCATCGGCAGGATGTTCGCCGACCCGTCGGGTGTGATGCCCAGGAGCACACGCATGCTGATGGGCAGGACCGTGTAGGCCAGCCAGGCACCGCTCAGGAAGAGGGGAACGGCCGCCGACACGAACCAGTACGTGTACTTGCGCTCGTGCCTGTGCAGGCCCGGTGCCACGAACGCCCACAACTGGTACAGCCAGACCGGGCTGGAGATGATCACGCCAGCCATGCAGCACACCTTCACCGTCGTGGTGAAGGGTGAGAGCAGGTCGGTGTAGGCGATGACGGCGCAGCTGCCGCCCGTGGACTCACCCAGTCCCTTGGTACAGCGCGGAACCGGATGCATCAGGAAAGACATCAGTTCCTGGCTGTAGAAGGCGACCACGATCGAGACGACAACGATCGCCAGCATGCCCTTCGTGAGCCGGTTTCGCAGCTCACGCAAGTGCTCCACGAGGGGCATTCGCCCCTCGGGATCCTTCTCTTTCTTGAGGGCAGACTTCAGCACCCCACGTCCTCATCTCATGCGGCAGGCCGGGGGTAGCCGGCCTTGCGTCAGCGCTGCGTGGTGTCCGTCGGCTCCGTGACCGGGCGCGAGCTCGTCACGTCGCCGGGGGAGGCCTGGATGGTGCGCTGCGCCGGGGGCTGCTCGTCGGTGTTGGGCGGACCGGCCGGGGTGGCCGTGCTGTTGCCCTCGTCCTTCATCGCCTTGGCCTCGCTCTTGAGGATACGAGCGGACTTGCCGAGCGAGCGCGCCATGTCGGGAAGCTTCTTCGCGCCGAACAGCAGAACGACGACGACGAGGATGAGAATGATCTCGGGGGCGCCGAGCCTTCCGAACATAAGTCTTTACCTTCTCACCGAGGCGGCTGGGGGTGGGGTGCTGTCCGACCGGTCGGACATACGTCCGACTGACCGTGTTGACAGCGATCGTAACGCTCAGGGGTAAACGTGAGGCAATCCCCGTGCGTACTCCCGGTTCGCGGTCCGGGCCTCGTTCTCCGGGCCGCGACCAGCAGCGTACCTGCCAGGGGTGCCCCGGTGACAGGTCGAAGTGACCCAAACCGCCTCCGGCCCAGGACTCACACGCTTGGCACAGCGAGTCTCAGAGGGAGTCCACAGCGCGGGCGGTACTGGCGGCGGCCCGCTCCAGGTCCTCGGCTGCCCGGTTGATACGGCGCGCGGAGTCCGTGACCTGCCTGCCGAGGCGCTGCGCCTCCAGGAACACACGGACGGCGAATACCCCGAGGACGGCGAGACCCAGAAAACCCACAGCTACCGCGAACATCGCCCAGAACATGAGCCGAGCCTAGACGGTTCGGAGAGGCTTCGTCCTCTCGCGGCGGGGCCGAGGGCCCGAGGAAACACAGGCACGGGTGACTCGCTCAATTCGCGCGCTGAACCGTGCCGTGCAGTCGCAGTGTCCTGACCCCGCCGCCGGTCAGCAGCTCCACGATCCGCTCCCCCGCCGGCTTCCGTACCGAGGCGCCGCAGTCGGGGCAGGTGAAGGAGTAGAAGGTGGTGCGGCTCGTGGCGCCGATCACGAGGCGCAGGGCAGCGGCGGCGAGCTCGAAGCTGCCGCGGCACTCCGGGCAGCCCGCCCGGAACGTCACCGGCGACACGCTTCTCATCCCGCCGAAGGCTGCTGCCACCGACATGCCCTGCACATCAGACATCGACGACTCGCTCAAAGGCCCTGCTCCTGCCTGTCGTGCTGTCCGTCCTGAACCGGCTGCCCGCCCTGCGCCTCGACCCCGTCGTACGCCGACAGTGCCTCACGGGCCGCCTGCCGCGCGCTGTCGGCAAGGTCGCGCGGCGCGACGATCCGGCCGTCGCGCCCGAGCCGCAGCGCCAGTCGCCTCAGAGAGGTCGGGTCGGGCGTGCGCAAGGTGATGCGCAGCCCGCCGTCCGCAAGCTCGTCCGCACTGTCATGCGGGTAGTACTCCGCGACCCAGCGACCACCCGGACCGACCTCGACGACGACCTCCGGGTCCTCGGCGGCGGGCTGCACCAACGCCTCCGACAGATCCCTCAGTTCGATCTCGGGCGGCGCCGACGGCTCGTCCAGGATCTTGATCTCGGCGACCCGGTCGAGCCGGAAGGTACGGCGCGCCTCGGACCGGCGGCACCAGGCCTCCACGTACGTGTGCCCGACGCTGACGAGCCGGATGGGGTCGATCTCTCGCTCGGTGAGCTCGTCGCGCGCGGGCGAGTAGTAGCGGATCCACAGACGGCGGCGCTCCGAGATCGCGCGGTCGACGTCGGCGAAGACGCCGCCCTCCGACTCGAAGGTCACGGACAGCCGGGAACTGGCACCCGCCGCCTCGCCGGCCGCGGCCTCCAGCTTGGCGGTGGCCCGCAGCAGCGCCTGCCGGTCGCTCTCCCGCAGGCCGGGCAGGGTGGACACCGCGCGGGCGGCCACCAGCAGCGCCGTCGCCTCGTCGGCGGCCAGCCGCAGCGGCTCCGCTGTTTCCTCACCGAGAGCGGCAGGGTTGTGCCACCAGATGCGCTCGCCGTCGGTGTCGATGTCGAGCAGGTCGCCACCGCGGAAGCTGGTGCCGCACATGGGCAGCACGTCGAGATCGGAGACCAGCTCGTCCTCGGTGATACCGAAGGCACGGGCGACGTCCTCGACCCGGGCTCCGGGGCGCTCCTTCAGATACGTCACCAGCGAGAGCATCCGCCGGGTCTGGTCGATGGCGTTCACGGGCCTGACCGGTTTGCCTGCCACTGTCTTGCTCCGCTCCCCCTCAGCCCTTGGCCACGGCACGCAGCCGGTCCACCACGTCCGCACGCAGCTCGGCCGGCTCCAGCACCACCACGTCCGGCCCGAACTCCACCAGCCAGGCGTCCAGCCCGTGCCCGTACGGAATCTCCAACTCGTCCCAGCCGTCCGCGAGTTCCCGCACCGCGCCGGCCTTCGCCCGAAGGGGGTACCCCGCCCCCGAACGCAGCCGGATCAGCGCGGAGCGGTCGGCGGTCTCCCCCGCCCAGCTCGCGACGGTCTCACGGACCGTCACCACATCGGGGATCTCGGCGGTGAACCGCCCGCTGCGACTGCGCACCTTGCCGGTGATCCGGGACAGCCTGAAGACCCGCTCGGCTCCGCGGTCGCGGTCCCAGCCGGCCAGGTACCAGTGGCCGCGCCAGCACTCCAGCGCCCACGGCTCCACATGCCGGGGCTCGGGGCGAACGGCGGTGGCCTTGCGGTAGTCGAAGACGACCGGACGGCGGTCGCGGCACGCCAGCATCAGCGGCTCGAACGCGGCCTCGTGCACAGGGATCCGGGGCTCCAGCGCGCCGTGCGCCTCGTACGGGTCGACGTCCTCGGGGAGGCCTGCCGCACGCAGCTTCTGCAGGGCGCCACTGGCCGCGCCCGCGAGCCGGGCCTGCTGCCACACCTTGGCCGCGAGACCGAGGGCCGCGGCCTCCTCGGCGTCGAGGGTGATGGGCGGCAGCCGGTTGCTGTCTCGGCGGGCGAGGTAGCCCACCTCGCCGTCGAGGTTCTCGACCGTCTCGATGACCAGGCCGAGTTCGCGCAGATCGTCCTTGTCCCGCTCGAACATGCGGCTGAAGGAGTCGTCGGATCCCGCTTCGAGGTAGGCCTCGATGGACTCACGCAGCTCGCGCTTGCTGAGCGGCCGCCGCGTCCCGAGCAGACACAGCGCCAGGTTCATCAGCCGCTCGGCCTTGGCAATGGCCATCGACGCCCTTCGCCTCCCTATGGTGCTTTACGACGATGACCGTACCGCCCCGAAGTGGCCGGGCAAAAGCCGAGGGCCCATGCCAGACAGGCATGGGCCCCAGGTGATCGGGTCCGGTCGCTGCGGCGATCAGACCCCGACGAGGTCGACCACGAAGATCAGGGTCTCGCCCGGCTTGATCGCCGGCGTCGGGCTCTGGTTGCCGTAGGCGAGGTGCGCGGGGATGGTCAGCTGGCGACGGCCGCCGACCTTCATGCCCTGCACACCCTGGTCCCAGCCCTTGATGACCCGGCCGCCGCCGAGCGGGAAGCGGAAGGGCGTGCCGCGGTTCCAGCTGGCGTCGAACTCCTCGCCGGTGCTGAAGGCAACGCCGACGTAGTGGACGGTGACGGTCTGGCCCGCCTGCGCCACCGCGCCGTCGCCCTCCCAGATGTCCTTGATCTCGAGGTCCGCCGGGGGCTCGCCGCCCGGGAAGTCGATCTCGGGCTTCTCGATGCTCACGTCTCTAGCTCCTGCTTGTCTGCGGAAAGGCAACACGCACAGTCTTACACCCCGAGGACGTCAGATCTTCGCCAGGATGTCGACCGAGAAGACCAGGACGGAGTCCTTCTTGATGCCGCTGCCGGCCGGCGGCTTGTCGCCGTAACCCAGCTTCGGCGGGATGACGATGAGGACCCGGCTGCCGACCTTCTTGCCGGTCAGGCCCTGTGCCCAGCCCTTGACGACCTGCTGGAGCCCGAACGACGTCAGCGCCTTGCGGCTGTACGTCGAGTCGAACTCCTTGCCGCCGTCCCAGAACACTCCCTTGTACTGGACGAGCACGCTGTCCTTCGCCTCGACCACGGCGCCGTCGCCCTCGATGACGTAGTCGGCCACCAGCTTGGTGGGCGCGTCGGTCTTGGGGATGTCGATGGTGGGGGCCTTGCCGTCGGTGTTGGTACCGACCTTCGGCAGGTTCGCGTCGTTCTGCGCGACGTCGCTTCCCTTGGCGGAACTGCTTGCGTTGAACGTGGCCTGGATGTCGGCGACGAACACCAGCGTGTCGGTGCCCTTGATGCCCGCCTGCGCGTTGCCCTGCTTGCCGTAGCCCCAGGTGGGGGGCACGGAGAACACGACCCGGCTGCCGGCCTTCTTACCCGCCAGGGCGTAGCGCCAGCCGTCGATGATGCTGCCTTGGGAGAGCTGGATGAGCAGCGGGGTCTTGCGGTCGTAGGAGTTGTCGAAGACCTTCGCCGTGTCCCAGACCTGGCCGAGGTAGTGGGCCTGGATGTAGTCGTTCTCCGCGACGGTCTTGCCGGCTCCCGCGATGACCGTCTTCACCGCGAGGTCCTTCGACGGGTCGCCGGTGCCCTTGGCGACGGTCGGCTTCTCACCGAACTTCGTACCCGCGGTGATGGCCGGCAGCGGGCCGTCGACGATCTTCGGCGGCGGTGCGGCGGACGTGGCCGACGCTGAGGGCGACGGGCTCTGGCTCTCCTTGGCCTTGCTCGAGTCGGACTTGTCGTCGCCGCATCCGGCGATCGTGACAAGTCCTGCGGGTACGGCGATGAGTAGGGAGCGTCGGCGCACGGTGGGGGCCTCGTATCGGTCGATCTTGTTGATGGCGTGCGCGCAACTCTACGGCGTGAGAAGGGCGCCGCACTGGAAACGTACGGCGCCCGTGTTGCGTTGCGGTCTTTCACCGGAACGCGTTCCTCCCATTGCTCACATTCCTGCGATGAGCTTCTCCACCCGGTCGTCCACGGAACGGAACGGGTCCTTGCACAACACCGTGCGCTGCGCCTGGTCGTTGAGCTTGAGGTGGACCCAGTCGACGGTGAAGTCCCGGCGCTGTTCCTGGGCCCTGCGGATGAAGTCGCCACGCAGCCGGGCCCTAGTGGTCTGCGGGGGAACGGACTTGCCCTCGAAGATCTTCAAGTCATTGCAGATCCGGGCTGCTTGACCCCTCTTCTCGAGCAGGTAGTACAGGCCACGACGACGGTGAATGTCGTGGTAGGCGAGGTCTATCTGCGCGACCCTCGGATGCGACATGGTCATGTTGTGCTTGGCCCGGTACCGCTCGATGAGCTTGTACTTCATGACCCAGTCGATCTCTGTGCCGATCCGGTCGAGGTCCTCGGCCTCGATCGAGTCCAGCGTGCGGCCCCACAGCTCCAGGACCTGCTCCACGGTGCCGGTGCGGATGCCGCGGCGCTCGCAGAAGTCCACGGCCTTCTCGTAGTACTCGCGCTGCACCTCCAGGGCGGAGGCCTCACGTCCGCTGGCCAGGCGCACCTTGCGCCGGCCGGTGATGTCATGGCTGACCTCGCGGATCGCCCGGATCGGGTTCTCCAGGGTCAGGTCCCGCATCACCGTGCCCGCCTCGATCATGCGCAGCACCAGGTCGGTCGCGCCGACCTTGAGCAGCATGGTCGTCTCGGACATGTTCGAGTCGCCCACGATGACGTGCAGGCGGCGGTAGCGCTCGGCGTCCGCGTGCGGTTCGTCGCGGGTGTTGATGATCGGCCTGGAGCGGGTCGTCGCCGAGGAGACGCCCTCCCAGATGTGCTCGGCCCGCTGACTGACGCAGTACACCGCGCCCCGCGGGGTCTGCAGCACCTTGCCGGCGCCACACAGAAGCTGCCTCGTGACGAGGAACGGAATGAGGATGTCCGCGAGCCGGGAGAACTCCCCGTGACGCGCCACCAGATAGTTCTCGTGGCAGCCGTAGGAGTTGCCGGCCGAGTCGGTGTTGTTCTTGAAGAGGTAGACGTCGCCCGCGATTCCTTCCTCGTGCAGGCGTCGTTCGGCGTCCACCAGGAGTCCTTCGAGAATGCGCTCGCCTGCTTTGTCGTGGGTGACCAGTTCGGTCACGTTGTCACATTCGGGTGTCGCGTATTCCGGATGTGAGCCCACGTCGAGATAGAGGCGTGCGCCGTTTCGCAGAAAGACGTTACTGCTGCGGCCCCATGACACGACACGGCGGAAGAGGTACCGCGCCACCTCGTCGGGAGACAGGCGCCGCTGTCCCCTGAACGTACACGTGACGCCGTACTCGTTCTCCAGCCCGAAAATGCGGCGGTCCATGAGTGAACATTACGCCCGATCCCCTGAGCTGAAACGGGGTTCGACGGCACGGTTTGGATCATTTTCCGATGAAGCCGCAACCACCGCACCCCCTGCGGGAGCTGCGAGGACCCGCCCGGTGGCCAGCAGAACCAGCAGGGACACGGCCCCCGCGGCACTCGGCACGGCGAAGCCCCACACCACGCCGCCCCACTCGACGACCGGGCCCGCCAGGCCCGTTCCCACCGACGAGCCCACCGTGAACGTCGTCACGATCCAGGAGAACGCCTCGGTGACCGTCCCGCGCGGCGCATGCCGGTCGACGAGGACGAACGCGCAGGCGAGACAGGGCGCGAGGAAGAGACCGGCGACGGCCGCCAGCGCCGTCATGACCACCGGACCCGGCGTCAGGACGAGCGGCAGGTAACACACCGCCAGAAGCCCCACGAGCACCCGCAGTCGACGCTCAGGCGTACCACCCCACTGCCGCGCGCCGTACGCCGTGCCCCCCACGAGCGCCCCCAGACCGATGGCGGACATCAGCCACCCGTACACCGCGTCCCCGCCGTGGTCGTCCGCGTACGCCACCGCGGCGACCGCGATGGAGCCGAGCGCGATCCCCACGGCCAGGAACGCGCCGAGCAGGACGAGCAGCCCCGGCGAGCGCAGCGCGCCCAGCCAGTGGGCCTCACGCGCCGCCGAACGCCACCCGCGCGAGGGCGGCGACACGGCCACCGACAGGGCGCCCAGCACGCCGACGACGTTGATGAGCACCAGCGCTGCCTGCGCCGACCACAGCGACACGCACAGGGTCACCAGCAACGGGCCGACGGTGAACAGTACTTCCTGGGCCACGGCATCCATCGCGTACGCCGTCTGCACCTGCCCCTCGCCGCGCAGCACCGAGGACCACAGTGCCCGCAGCCCGCCCTCCAGGGGTGGCGTGAACAGTCCGGAGAGCGCCACGCACGCGTACGCCAGCGCCATCGGACCGGTGCCCACGAAGGCGAAGGCGGACATGGCGAGCGCCGAGAGCAGCGCGGCAGGCAACTGGACTCGCGGCTGCCCGTGGAGGTCCACGAGCCGGCCCAGCAGCGGCTGACCCACCGCGTTGGCGACCCCGAACACGGCGGCGAGCCCGCCGGCGAGGCTGTACGTGCCGCCCTCCGCCCGGACGAACAGCACGATGGCGATCGCGGCCACGGCGCACGGCAGCCGGCCCACGAGCGTGCCCGCGAGCAGCCGCGCGGCATGCCTGGTCCTGAGGATCTCCACGTATCCCGCAGCCATGTCCGCTTCCTCTCGCCCGCAGCGCCCGCATCATCCGCGGAAGTTTTACGTATAACGTCGCCTCTCATACGTACCATGTGCGCTGTTCGCCAGTCCAGACGAAGGAGCACTCCGCCGGTGGCACCAGGCAACACCCGCCCCACCAGCCGTGACGTCGCCCAGGCCGCCGGCGTCTCCCAGGCCACGGTCTCCCTGGTCCTCGGCGACAAATGGCGCGGCCGCGTCTCGGAAGCCACCGCGCAGCGCGTCCGCGAAGCCGCACGCGGCCTCGGCTACCGGCCGAACCTCGCCGCCCGCAACCTGCGCCTCGGCCGCACCCGCACCGTCCTCCTCGTCGTCCCCGCCCTCACCACGGAGTTCTTCGCCGGCGTCTACACCGGCGCCGCCCGAGTCGCCGCCGACCACGGCTTCGGCGTGGTCCTCTACCCCTCCCCCGAGGGCATCGGCCCGGCCCGCGACCCCTTCGCCTCCGCCCAGGCCGCCCTGGACGGCGTCATCGCCTCCTCCATGGCCGCCGACGCCCTCACCGCGATCCGCGGCGACCAACTGCCCCTGGTGATGCTCGACAGCGACCCCGGGGGCAGCCTGGGCGCCGCAACGGTGAACCTGGACATCACGGACGGCGTCCGACAGGTCGCCGAACACCTCCTGGGCCTGGGACACCGGCGTTTCCTGCACCTCGCCGCGGACGTGGCGTCCTGGACCTTCGAGGTACGCGCGCGCGAACTGGCCGCCCGGATCGCCACCGTCCCGGGCACGTCCGTACGCACGACCCGCGCCCCCATCTCCATCGAGGGCGCCCTCACCGCCGCCGAAGCAGCCCTGTCGGCACCCGGACCGCGACCCACGGCGCTCATCTGCGACGACGACAAGCTGGCGGCCGGCGCCTACAAAGCCGCCCGCCGCCTCGGCCTGCGCATCCCCGACGACCTCTCCGTCACCGGCCTCGACGACCTGGCCCTCGCCACCGCCCTCGACCCCGAACTGACGACCGTACGCCTCGACGCCGAACTCTTCGGCGAACAGGGCATGCGGGCACTCCTGGCCGTCCTGGAGAGCCGTACGCCCGACGCGGGTGACATCCCCGTCGAACTGGTCGTACGAGGCTCCACGGCACCGCCGAACGCGTCCTGAACGCCTGTGCCCCGGCCGTAGCGACGGCCGGGGCACCCAGGTGAGGACAAGTCAGGGACGGACTACTCCTCGTCCGAACCCTCGGAGCCGTTCTCCGCCTCGGCGGCCGATCCGTCGCCCTCCAGCAGCCGGGAGAGCTGACGGCCGACGATCCGCCTGAACTTGCGCGCCTGCGGACGCGTACGGTCCAGCACCGCGACCTCCAGGCGCTCGGCCGGGATCTCCCGCTCACTGCCGTTCGTGTCGCGAGACAGAGCCTGGACGGCCAGCCTGAGGGCCTCCGCCAGGGTCATACCGTCCTGGTGACGCTGGTCCAGATAGCTGCTGATCTGCTCGGCATTACCACCCACCGCGACCGAACCGTGCTCGTCCACGATGGAACCGTCGTGCGGCAGCCGATAGATCTGATCACCCTCGGGCGTCTCACCGACCTCGGCGACGACCAGCTCCACCTCGTACGGCTTCTCGGCCGCACTGGAGAAGATCGTGCCCAGCGTCTGCGCATAGACGTTGGCGAGACCACGGGCGGTCACATCGTCACGGTCATAGGTGTAACCACGAAGATCGGCATACCGCACACCCCCGATCCGCAGGTTCTCGTACTCGTTGTACTTGCCGGCGGCCGCGAAACCGATCCGGTCGTAGATCTCACTGAACTTGTGCAGCGCACGGGACGGGTTCTCGCCGACGAAGACAATGCCGTCGGCGTACTGCAGCACGACCAGGCTGCGACCACGAGCGATGCCCTTGCGGGCGTACTCCGCCCGGTCGGCCATCGCCTGCTGGGGGGAAACATAGAACGGCGTCGACACCGGTTATCCGTCCCTTTCTTCCGGGAGTTCCGTCGAATTCACGCGATCACCTTGTTAACAGCCGGACGCCGGCCTAAAGCAGCGCGGCCCGCGGGCCGTCGGGCTGCTCCAGCCGCCGCTCCAGCACGGAACGGGCGATCCCGGAGGACTCGTCATCAGTGAGCCGACGGAAGCCGTCCTCGGTGATCACGGTGACGATCGGATAGATCCGGCGGGCGACATCGGGACCACCGGTCGCCGAGTCGTCGTCAGCCGCGTCATAGAGGGCCTGCACCACGAGGGTCGTGGCCTGCTCCTCGGTCAGGTCGCCACGGAAGAGCTTCTTCATCGCACCGCGCGCGAAGACCGAGCCCGAGCCCGTGGCCGAGAAGTTGTGCTCCTCGGAGCGACCACCCGTCACGTCGTAGGAGAAGATGCGGCCCCGCTCGCGGTCCACGTCATACCCCGCGAACAGCGGAACCACCGCCAGACCCTGCATGGCCATGCCCAGGTTGGAACGGATCATGGTCGACAGCCGGTTCGCCTTGCCCTCCAACGAGAGCTGCGCCCCCTCGACCTTCTCGAAGTGCTCCAGCTCCAGCTGGAACAGCTTGACCATCTCGACAGCCAGACCGGCCGTACCCGCGATACCGACAGCCGAGTACTCGTCCGCCGGAAAGACCTTCTCGATGTCCCGCTGCGCGATGACATTGCCCATGGTGGCCCGACGGTCACCGGCGAGCACCACACCGCCCGGGAAGGTCACGGCCACGATCGTGGTGCCGTGCGGCGCCTCGATCACTCCCTGGGTGGGCGGCAGTTGACGCTTCCCCGGAAGCATCTCCGGCTGGTGCTCGGACAGGAAGTCCATGAAGGACGACGACCCAGGCGTCAGGAAGGCAGCTGGTAGACGCCCGGTGCTACGAGTGTTGGCTTCCACGCGATTCCTTCCACGTAAGCAGCAGCCCGCCTTATGGCATCGGGCCGATCCTTGAACTGCCCCAGTGCGGCATTGCAGCTGAAGCAGAGTACGCCTCGGACCCTACCCGTCTTGTGGCAGTGATCCACATGGGCGGCCGGAGCAGACAAACATATGCAGCAGACGCCTCCTTGAGAGGCGGTCAACTCGTCACGTCCGGCTTCCGCGATGCCGTACTGGCGCTTCAGGTGGTCTTGCCGCCCGCGCTCGGCGCGGCAGGTCTTGCAGCGCGTCGGCAGACCGTCCGAAGCGGTCGCGTTGCGATGCCATTCGCTGTGAGGCTTGACCTCGCCGCACGTCCTGCAGAGCTTGTGTCCGGCCGGAACAACCAACTTCTCCCGGACCGGCTTACCCATGACCTCCTGACGGCGCCGGTAGTGCGCGGCGCTGTACTCCGCCACGCACTCCCGGCAATGCACCTGAAGGCCGTCACGCCGATTCCTGTCCCGCGCGAACGCAACAAGCGGCAGGTCCTGCTTGCATTTCCTGCATTGCTTCGCGTTCGGGTCGCCAGCCACCCTCATCCCGCGCAGCCTTCAATTCGAAGGTAAAAGTGGTCCGGTGGCCTTTACTGTCCACCTTTCTGCACGAATGACCGCACGAAATCCTCGGCGTTTTCCTCGAGTACATCGTCAATCTCGTCCAGCACGGAGTCCACGTCGTCGCTCAGCTTCTCCTGGCGCTCCTTGAGGTCTTCGGATGCCTGCGCCTCGGGCGCCTCCTCGACCTCTTCCGTGGAGCGCGTCGCCTTCTGCTGGCCGCCGCCGGTGTCCTTGGTCGCCATAACCCTCACCCCGCTCGGTTCGACGTTCTTGATCAGACCCTACAAGCAGGGTCCGACATCGGCCCCGCAGTTCCTACAACGTACGGCGGCCACCTCGATGATTCCCTGCCACCGGACTTTCCACCCTGTCCGGCGGCCCGGGCACGTGTGCCCGCTCAGCCGCCGGACAGCACCCTGACCAGGTCTTCCGCCGTGCGGCAGCGGTCCAGGAGCTCCTTGACGTGATTTCGCGTTCCGCGAAGCGGTTCCAGGGTTGGGACGCGCTGGAGCGAGTCCCGGCCCGGGAGGTCGAAGATCACGGAGTCCCAGGAGGCCGCCGCGACGTCGTCCGCGTACTGCTCCAGGCAGCGCCCGCGGAAGTATGCGCGTGTGTCCTCCGGCGGCTTCGTACGGGCCCGCTCGACCTCGTTCTCGTCCAGCAGGCGCTTCATCCGGCCCCGGGCCGCCAGACGGTTGTAGAGGCCCTTTTCGGGGCGCACGTCGGCGTACTGGAGGTCCACGAGGTGCAGCCGGGCGGCGTCCCAGTCGAGGTCGTCGCGGCGGCGGTAGCCCTCCATGAGCTCGCGCTTGGCGACCCAGTCCAGCTCGCCGGCCAGGCTCATGGGGTCGTTCTCCAGGCGGTTGAGGGTGTCCTCCCAGCGGGCCAGGACGTCCTTGGTCTGCTCGTCCGCGTCGGAGCCGAAGCGCTCCTCCACGTACTTGCGTGACAGCTCGAAGTACTCCATCTGGAGCTGGACCGCGGTGAGTGTGCGGCCGCTGCGGAGCGTGACCAGGCGCTGCAGCGTCGGATCGTGGGAGACCTGGTGGAGGGTGCGGACGGGCTGGTCCACGGCCAGGTCGACGGCGATGAAGCCGTCCTCGATCATGGACAGGACGAGCGCGGTCGTGCCCAGCTTGAGGTAGGTCGAGATCTCGGAGAGGTTCGCGTCGCCGATGATCACGTGCAGGCGGCGGTATTTCTCGGCGTCGGCGTGCGGCTCGTCCCGGGTGTTGATGATCGGGCGCTTCAGGGTGGTCTCGAGGCCCACCTCGACCTCGAAGTAGTCGGCGCGCTGGCTGAGCTGGAAGCCGTGCTCGTGTCCGTCCTGGCCGATGCCGACACGGCCGGCTCCGGTGACGACCTGCCGAGAGACGAAGAAGGGCGTGAGGTGGCGCACGATGTCCGAGAAGGGGGTCTCCCGCTTCATCAGGTAGTTCTCGTGCGTGCCGTAGGAGGCGCCCTTGTTGTCGGTGTTGTTCTTGTAGAGGTGGATCGGCTGGGCGCCGGGGAGTGCGGCGGCGCGCTCGGCGGCCTCGGCCATGATGCGTTCGCCGGCCTTGTCCCAGAGGACGGCGTCGCGGGGGTTGGTGACTTCGGGGGCGCTGTATTCGGGGTGCGCGTGGTCGACGTAGAGTCGCGCGCCGTTGGTGAGGATCACGTTGGCGAGGCCGATGTCCTCGTCGGTGAGCTGGCTGGAGTCGGCGGCCTCGCGGGCGAGGTCGAAGCCCCGTGCGTCCCGCAGCGGATTCTCCTCCTCGAAGTCCCAGCGGGCCCGGCGGGCCCGGTGCATCGCCGCCGCGTAGGCGTTCACGATCTGGGACGAGGTGAGCATGGCATTGGCGTTGGGGTGGCCGGGGACGGAGATGCCGTACTCCGTCTCGATGCCCATTACTCGCCGTACGGTCATGCGGCCCTCCTTGCCCGGCGCTGCCCTCGGTCGGGGGCGGCGCTCAAGTACCGCTGGCGCTCCGGTGCGTGTGCGGTGCCCGTCCCCGCACTGCGCGACTCGGCGGTACCGAAGAGCCTAGAACGGGTTTGCGCTGGTGGGGAGATCATTTGCGTCATTGCCTTGCTCCAGCCGTGGCCTGAAAAACAGTCGGCTGCGGGTACCCGGTGAGGGCACCCGCAGCCGCCCTGTCTTTTACAGGTACTGCCCGGTGTTCGCCACCGTGTCGATGGAGCGTCCGGTGTCGGCGCCCTGCTTTCCGGTGATGAGGGTACGGATGTAGACGATCCGTTCGCCCTTCTTTCCGGAGATTCGGGCCCAGTCGTCCGGGTTGGTGGTGTTGGGCAGGTCCTCGTTCTCCTTGAACTCGTCCACGCAGGCCTGGAGGAGGTGGGAGACGCGGAGACCCTTGGCGTTGTGGTCGAGGAAGTCCTTGATTGCCATCTTCTTGGCGCGGCCGACGATGTTCTCGATCATGGCGCCGGAGTTGAAGTCCTTGAAGTAGAGGACTTCCTTGTCACCGTTGGCGTAGGTGACCTCCAGGAAGCGGTTCTCCTCGGATTCCGCGTACATGTGCTCGACGGCCGTCTGGATCATGCTCTCGACGGTGGTCGTCTTGCTGCCGCCGTGCTCACCGACGTCGTCGGCGTGGAGCGGGAGGCGCTCGGTGAGGTACTTGGCGAAGATGTCCTTGGCGGCCTCGGCGTCGGGGCGCTCGATCTTGATCTTCACGTCCAGGCGGCCGGGGCGCAGGATGGCGGGGTCGATCATGTCCTCGCGGTTGGAGGCGCCGATCACGACCACGTTCTGCAGGCCTTCGACACCGTCGATCTCGGCGAGCAGCTGCGGGACGATGGTGTTCTCCACGTCCGAGCTGACGCCGGAGCCGCGGGTGCGGAAGAGGGACTCCATCTCGTCGAAGAAGACGATGACGGGCGTGCCCTCGCTGGCCTTTTCCCGGGCCCGCTGGAAGACGAGGCGGATCTGGCGCTCGGTCTCACCGACGTACTTGTTCAGGAGCTCGGGGCCCTTGATGTTGAGGAAGAAGCTCTTGCCGGAGGCCTGGCCGGTGACTTCGGCGACCTTCTTGGCCAGCGAGTTGGCGACGGCCTTGGCGATGAGCGTCTTTCCGCATCCGGGGGGTCCGTAGAGCAGGACGCCCTTTGGCGGGCGCAGTTCGTGCTCCTTGAACAGGTCCGGGTAGAGGTACGGCAGCTCGACCGCGTCGCGGATGGCCTCGATCTGGCCGCCCAGGCCGCCGATCTGCTCGTAGCCGATGTCGGGGACTTCTTCGAGGACGAGCTCTTCGACCTCGCTCTTGGGAACGATCTCGTAGACGTAGCCGGAACGGGGTTCGAGCAGCAGGGCGTCGCCTGGACGGATGTTGACGTCCAGGAGTGGCTCTGCGAGCCGTACCACCCGCTCCTCGTCGGTGTGCCCGAGGACCAGGGCGCGCTCGCCGTCCTCAAGGATCTCCTTGAGGGTGACGATGTCTCCGACGCGCTCGTACTCCATGGCCTCGACCACGTTGAGCGCTTCGTTGAGCATCACTTCCTGGCCGCGTCGGAGCTCTTCGAGCTCGACGCTCGGGCTGACGTTCACCCGGAGCTTGCGGCCGCCGGTGAAGATGTCGGCCGTGCCGTCCTCGTTCGCCGTGAGGAAGACTCCGAAGCCGGCCGGTGGCTGTGCGAGCCGGTCGACCTCCTCCTTGAGGGCCACGATCTGGTCGCGGGCCTCACGGAGCGTGTTGGCGAGTCGCTCGTTCTGTGCGGACACGCCGGCCAGGTTGGTCTGCAGCTCGACGATCCGCTCTTCGAGAATCCTCGTGTGTCGCGGAGAGTCGGCGAGCTTACGTCGCAGGACGGCGATCTCCTGCTCAAGGTAGGCAATCTGCCCGGCCGGGTCGTCGGACCCGCGTCCCGGGCGGATGCCGCGGTTCATGTCGTCGTCGTGGGCTGCCACGGTCCTCACCTCCTCCAAGGGGAGCTGGACGCTTCCAGACCCTACCTGGGTGGGTGTCGATTGAAACCCCTAGATCACAAAGACTGTCGAGGTGTGTCCGATCTTCACCCTTGCGCTCTCCCTCACGCCAGGGGAATACCCACCGAACATGATTGGGAAGCCGCCGGAGGTAGGGTCGAAGTGTTCAACACCCGTCAGAGCTGGCCGGATTCCCGGTTTGGCTCGACATCTGAACGGCAGGAGACATGAGCGTGCAGCAGGAGGCCGGGGCCGGCGATGAGGCGCTGGAGGTCTGGATCGACCAGTCCCTGTGTACCGGTGACGGCATCTGTGCCCAGTACGCGCCCGAGGTGTTCGAGCTGGACATCGACGGGCTGGCGTACGTGAAGGGCTCGGACGACGAGCTGTTGCAGGCGGAAGGGGCCACAACGGCCGTGCCGCTGCCGCTTCTCACGGACGTGGTGGACTCGGCCAAGGAGTGTCCGGGCGACTGCATCCATGTGCGGCGGGTTTCGGACCGGGTCGAGGTCTACGGTCCGGACGCCGAGTGATCCTTCGGGTGCGTTCTGTTACTGCTGTCTGATATCTCACACGCGGCTTGCGTGGCTCAGACGCTGTGTGCGCCGGCGGGTGTCGAGCGCACGAACGCGCCGTTCGCCCACTGCCACTTCGCACTGTCCGTGACGTCGGGGCAGCAGCGGGGCACGTCGTTCGACGAGTAGCCGAGGAGCGTGGCGAGGACGTTGCCGTCGCGGATGGTGAAGTCGCTGACCGTGTCGCCGATCTTGGGGTCGACCAGGGTGGCCACTACGCGGGCCTTGTCGTCGGCACCCGCGCGCGTGATGACGTAGACGCCGTCGGGCGGGGTGCCCATCGGGGCGTCGCAGTGCACCACGGCCACGGTCTCGGGGTTGCCGTCGCCGTCGAGGTCGCCGGTGGCCTTCTTCTGCACCACGGCTTTCACCGGGCCGCAGGTGATCGGGAAGTCGACGCCCGTGGTGCCGGGTGCGGTGGCTGCGTGGGCGGTCCCGGTGCGGGTGTCGGCCGGCTGGGCGGCCGTCGCCGGGTTGGGCTGCAGCAGCGAGGAGAGGGCCATCACGCCCGTGACGGCCGTGGCGGTGGCGACCCAGTGGATCGGGCGGGTGTCCGTGTGTGCCAGTTCCGGAACGGCGGATTGCTGCACTAGGAGCGTCTCCTGTGAGGGCTGTGCCGGTGGGGGTGGCCTGCATCGTGCCACACGTCACAGCGCGTCGGAACGGTGGGGTCCGAGGTGCCGAACACGGGTCGCCCGGATTGGGTGGTTTGTGGCGGAGTGTCAACAGAAAGGCGCTGCAGTCGAGTTCCGGTGGGTTTCCGGGAACTCGACCGCAGCGCCGATACGTTGGCTGCGGTACGCGGTCGCGTCAGCGGCCGCCCCCGTCGGCGTTCGGGCCGTCGTAGTCCTCGCCGTAGGCGCCCTTGGAGGGGCGGCGGCGGCGCATGGGGGGCTCGACGCCGTCCGCGAGGCGGCGGGCGGTGAGCAGGAAGCCGGTGTGGCCGATCATCCGGTGGTCGGGGCGGACGGCCAGGCCCTCGATGTGCCAGTTGCGGATCATCGTCTCCCAGGCGGTCGGCTCGTTGAAGCAGCCGATCTCGCGGATGGACTCGACGGTCCGGGCGAGCTGGGTGGTGGTGGCGACATAGCAACACACGATGCCGCCGGGGACGAGTGCCTTGGAGACGGCCTCAAGGCATTCCCAGGGGGCGAGCATGTCGAGGATGACGCGGTCGACCTCGGTGTCGGAGAGGTTGTCCTGGAGGTCGCCGACGGTGAGCTGCCAGGCGGGGTGCGGGCCGCCGAAGTAGCGCTCGACGTTCTGCTGGGCGATCTCGGCGAAGTCCTCGCGGCGCTCGTAACTGTGGAGCATGCCCTGGTCGCCGATGGCGCGCAGCAGGAAGCTGCTGAGCGAGCCGGAGCCGACGCCGGCCTCGACGACGCGGGCGCCGGGGAAGATGTCGGCGAAAGCGAGGATCTGCCCGGCGTCCTTGGGGTAGACGACGGCTGCGCCGCGGGGCATGGACAGGACGTAGTCGGGGAGCAGGGGGCGCAGCGCGAGGTAGGCGACGTTCCCGGTGGTGCGGACAACGCTGCCCTCGGGAGCACCGATCAGTTCGTCGTGCGGGAAGGAACCCTTGTGGGTGTGGAAGTTCTTCCCGTCCTCGAGCGTGAACGTGTAGTGGCGGCCCTTGGGGTCGGTCAGCTGAACCTGGTCCCCGACCTTGAAGGGCCCGCGCCTGCGGGCGGCACCGGTCGGTTCGGACATGTGAACAGCCTACCGGGATTTGGCGGGGCCGCCGACCACTAGGACGGCCTGGCCATGGCCTTCACGAAGGCGCGCTCGACGTCGGCGGCGGACAGCACGCCGTAGATCTCGCCGGTCTCCTCGACCACCAGGTACTCGGTGGCCGGGGTCGCTCGCAGGACGTCGAGGAGGTCCTCCCCCGCGAGTTCCGCGGAGACGCGCATGCCGTCGGTGAGGTCCTGGGCGAGGCCGCTGACGGCGACCCAGGGGCGACGGTGTTCAGGGACGCCGACGATGGCAGCCTCGCGGACGAGGGAGAGGGGGTTGCCCTCGGGGTCGACGACGACCAGGGCTCGGGCCCCGGCCGCGTTGGCGCGGCGCAGCGCCTCGGACAGCGGGGTGTTCGTCTCCACGGGGACGGCGCGGCGGGTGAGCTTACGGGCGCGCAGATCCGGCAGGTGTTCCCGGAGCCGGGCCATCCGGAGGCTGTTGCCGGCGCCCGTCCAGATGATGGCGGCGAGGATCGCGGCGAGCAGGGCGTCGGTGACGGTGTCCATGCCGACGCTGTCCTCGGCGGTGGAGCCGAGGGCGCCGGACTGGGTGAGCAGCGGGAGGCCGATGAGGACGGAGACGGCAAGAGCGCGGCCGACCCAGGCGGCGGCGATGGTGCCGCTCATCGGGCGTCCGGTGATCTTCCAGACGACCGCGCGGAGCATGCGGCCGCCGTCGAGGGGCAGGCCGGGCAGGAGGTTGAAGACGGCCACGATGAGGTTGGAGATCATCAGGCCGGCCAACAGGACGCCGGGGACGGTGCCGGGCTCGACGGGCTGCAGGGCGACGTAGAAGAGGCCTGCGAGGACCAGGGAGAGCAGGGGGCCGACGAAGGCCAGGACGAACTCGCGGCCGGGGGTCTCGGCCTCCTTCTCGATCTCGGAGACGCCGCCGAAGAACTGGAGTTGGATGCGGCGGACCGGGAGTTTGAAGCGCAGGGCGGCGACCGTGTGGGCCAGTTCGTGGATGAGGACGGAGGCGTAGAAGGCGACCGCGAAGAAGAGGGAGACGAGGTAGCGGGCGGCGCCCAGTTCGGGCAGCACGCGGTCGAGCTGGCCGCCGAACACCCAGGTGATCAGGGCGGCGACGAGAAACCAGCTGGGCGCCACGTACACGGGCACGCCGAAGGGCCGGCCCATGAGCAGGCCGCCTCGGGGGGATTCGGGGCGGTGGGGCGGGGGGTTCTTGGAGGTGCCGGAGTGGGCGAGGGCGCGGTCGCCGTGCTCGGGCGGGTGGGTGCCCGGGTGGTCGTCGGTGCCCATGGTGTCGACGGTGGGTTCGTCCGTGGAGCTGTTCCCCGCCGTGTCGTGGCTCGCCGAGACGTGGTCCACGGGGGTCTTGTCCGTGGGGTTGTCGGCGGGGCTGTCGGTGGGGTTCGCTTCCGGGGCTGCGCCGTGGGGCCCGGCCGGGCCGGCGGCGTCGCCTTCGGTGGTGCCGTCGTCGTCGCCCTCGGTGGCTTTCGTGGGCTGGTCGTCGGCCGGGGTGGGTGTGGGGGCGGCCGGGGTCGCGGACCCCGCGTGGTGCTCGGCCGGCTCGTCCCTGCCGGACCGCGGCTGCCCGCTCCCGCCGCTCTCGTCCACGATGTCCCCTCGTTCGAAGCGTCTTCCGCGCCTGCCGGGCGGAAGGGGTCTCGGGTCGATGGTATGCGGCCGTCGCGACGCGTTCCGCCCCGGCACCCCCTGTGTTTCCACAGGCGTCGCACCGGTCGCGGCCGCGGCTGGGTTCACTGTCAGTGGCGGGCCGTATGGTCTGGGACATGGAGACGAGCGCGGAGGGCGCGGCGGAGGCCCAGGGCAGCGGTACGGCGCAGGCGGCTGCGCCGGTGACGGCGGAACCGGCGGCATTGGCGGTCGAGGTGGACCCGACGGCCGTGGTCGCCGAGGCCGACTCGACGGCGGTCGTGGTCGAGGTGGACCCGACAGCAGTGGTCGTCGAGGCGGACCCGATGACAGCGGTGATCGAGGCGGACCCGGCGGCGGGCGACGCGGCCGGCGCGAACCCGCGTTCGGCCATAGCGCCCGCCAGTCTGTCGCCCTCGCGGGCCAGTGACTTCATGCAGTGCCCCCTGCTCTACCGGTTCCGCGTGATCGACCGGCTGCCCGAGAAGCCGAGCGAGGCGGCGACGCGGGGCACGCTGGTGCACGCGGTTCTGGAGCGGCTGTTCGACGCGCCGGCCGTGGAGCGGACAGCGCCGCGTGCCAAGTCCCTGATCCCCGCCCAGTGGGACCGGCTGCGCGAGACGAGGCCGGAGGTGGTGAAGCTGTTCGAGGACGATCCGCAGGGCGAGCGGCTGGCTCGCTGGCTGGGCGAGGCGGAGCAGCTCGTCGAGCGCTGGTTCACCCTGGAGGATCCGACCCGGCTCGAGCCCGCCGAGCGGGAGTTGTGGGTCGAGGCCGAGCTGGAGTCCGGGCTGACGCTGCGCGGGATCATCGACCGGGTCGACGTGGCGCCCACCGGCGAGGTGCGGATCGTCGACTACAAGACGGGCAAGGCGCCCCGGCCCGAGTACGCCGAGGGCGCGCTGTTCCAGATGAAGTTCTACGCCCTGGTGGTCTGGCGCCTGAAGAACGTCGTCCCGAGGCGTCTGCAGCTGGTGTATCTCGGCAGTGGGGACGTCCTGACCTACGATCCGGTCCTCGCCGACCTGGAGCGCGTCGAGCGCAAGCTGCTCGCACTGTGGGAGGCGATCCGGCAGGCGACGGAGTCGGGGGACTGGCGGCCGCGGCCCACCAAGCTCTGCGGCTGGTGCGACCACCAGGCGCACTGCCCGGAATTCGGCGGCACTCCTCCGCCCTATCCGCTGCCGGTGAGGGCGGCCGAGTCGGCAGACGTCACGCAGGGCAGAATGGGGCCGGACTAGCGAAGGAGACTTACGTGGCCATCCGCGTCCTACTGGTCGATGACCAGCCGCTGCTGCGTACCGGCTTCCGGATGATTCTGGAGGCCGAGCAGGACATTGCGGTCGTCGGCGAGGCCGGAGACGGCCTCCAGGCTCTCGACCAGGTGCGGGCCCTGCAGCCCGACGTGGTTCTGATGGACATCCGTATGCCCCGCATGGACGGGGTGGAGGCGACCCGGCAGATCACCGGTCCCGAGCGGGACGGCCCGGCGAAGGTGCTGGTGCTGACCACCTTCGACCTCGACGAGTACGTGGTGGAGGCGCTGCGGGCGGGTGCCAGCGGCTTCCTGCTGAAGGACGCGCCGGCCAATGAGCTGGTGCAGGCGATCCGGGTGGTGGCCGGTGGCGAGGCCATGCTCGCGCCGAGCATCACCCGGCGGCTGCTCGACAAGTACGCCACGCATCTGCCCTCCGGCGACGAGCCCGTGCCGGACACACTGCACACGCTCACCGACCGTGAGGTGGAGGTGCTGAAGCTGGTGGCCCGCGGGCTGTCCAACGCCGAGATCGCGGCCGATCTCTTCGTCAGCGAGACCACCGTCAAGACGCACGTCGGCCATGTACTGACCAAGCTGGGGCTGCGCGACCGTGTGCAGGCCGCGGTGTACGCGTACGAGAGCGGGCTGGTGCGCCCCGGCGCGCAGTAGGCGTCGTGGCGAACAAGGGCGCCCCCCTCGGGGGAGGGGGGCGCCCTTTCGCGTGCACCGGTCTCTGCGTGGTGGTCTCGGTCGTTCAGTCCTTGCTGAGTTCCCAGAAGCGGAAGACCGTCGAGGCGTCGAGGCAGTACTCGAGGCCGTAGACGTTCTCGCGGGTGACCGCGTACTGCTTGGCCTGCCAGACCGGGAGGACGGGCAGCTGGTCGGCGACGATGTCCTGCAGCCTGCCGTAGTCGTTGTCGGTCGCGGCGCGGTCGCTCTCGGCGGCGGTGCGCGGGATGAGCGTGCCGGTGATGGTGTTGTTGCTGTAGTTGTTGCTCAGCACGTTGCCGTGGCCGAAGAAGGGGGCCGTGAAGTTGTCGGCGTCCGGGTAGTCCGGCACCCAGCCCTTCACGTACACGCCGTACCTGCCCTTGGCGATGTCCTTCTCGTACTGGTCGAAGGCGACGGACTTCACGTCGGCGTCGAAGAGACCGCTGTCGTTGAGCTGCTTCGCTATCGCCTTCAGTTCCTGGTCGGTGGCCGGACCGTAGCGCGAGGGGGTGGACCACAGGGTCAGTTTCACCTTGCCGGTGATGCCCGCGCCCTTCAGGGCGGAGGCGGCCTTGGCCGGGGAGGGACTGGCGCCGTAGGTGTCGAAGAAGGCCGTGTTGTGGCCCGCGATACCGGCCGGGATGATCGAGTACAGCGGGGTGGCGGTGCCTTCGTAGACGTCCTTGATGAGGGCGTCGCGGTCGATCAGGTAGGCGATGGCCTTGCGTACGCCGAGCTTTCCGGCGACCGGGTCGTGCATGTTGAAGACGAGGTGCTGGACCTCAGCGCTGCTGCCCTCGACGACCTCGGCCTTCGAGCTGTTGTCGGCGTTCTGGATGTCGGCGATGTCGCCTGCGCTGAGGCCTCGGTAGGCGATGTCGATCTTGTTGGCCAGCAGGTTCTTCTTCAGGGCTGACTGGTCTCCGTGGAAGAACTTCAGCGTGACGCCGGAGTTCTTCACCTTCGCGGTGCCCTTGTAGCTGTCGTTGACGGAGAGGACGGCCTTGTCGTCGCCGAACGAGTCCAGCTTGTACGGGCCCGAGCCGACGGCCTCGCCGTCCTTGCGCAGCCCGTCGGCGTCGTACTGCTTGTGGTCGACGATGGAGCCTGCGCCGGAGGCGATCTTGCTGGGGAAGGTGGCGTCGGGGACCTTCAGGCGGAAGACGACCGTCTTCTCGTCGGGCGCCTCCACCTTGTCCAGCATGGGGAACATGATCGCCGGGCCGGCGGCGTCGTTGATCTTGAGCGTGCGATCGAAGGAGAACCTGACGTCCTCGGAGGTGAGCGCGTCACCGTTGCTGAACTGGAGGCCGTCCCTCAGTGTGCACCTGTAGACCGTGGTCGACGTGTCCGTGAATCCGCACGACCTGGCCGCCTCCGGCTGGGGCTCCGTACCTCCGTTGGGAAAGCTGAGCAGCGACTGGAAGACGTTGTTGAACAACAGCCAGGAGCCGGGGTCGTAGCCGGAGGCGGGGTCGGTGGCCAGGACGTCGTCGGACATTCCCATGACCAGGGAGGAACCGGTTCCCCCGGCATCGCCGCTGCCCGTTCCACAGCCGGTCAAAAGGCCGGAGGCCAGCCCTGCCACTACGGGCAGGACCGGCCACTGGTTGCGCATATTCACTGCAATGCCTTCTCATCGGGATCGGGACCCCCCGGGGCCGCCGTCCCTGGGCCCCGAACGCGAGACAGATCAGCCGCTCACTCCACGGCCGAGCTCCCACAACTGAAGGGTCGAGGAGGAGTTGAGAGCATAGGCGGTTCCCGTCACGTCGTCGCGGGCGGCCACGTACTGCTTGCCCTGCCACAGCGGGAGGATCGGGACGTCGTCGGCGACGATGTCCTGGATCTCGGTGAGGTTGGAGGAGGCCGCGATGCGGTCGGCCTCACGGCGGGACGCCGGGATCAGACTGTTGATGATCTTGCTGTTCCGGTACGGCGACTTGAGGAAGTTGTCCTTGTCGAGGAACGGCGCCAGGTAGTTGTCCGGGTCCGGGAAGTCCGGGAACCAGCCCATGCCCCAGACGTCGTACTGACCCTTGCGCTCGGCCGGGACGAACGTCGACCAGGGCGCGCCCTGGATGCTGACGTCGAACAGGCCGCTGCCGTTGAGCTGCTTCTGAAGGATCTCGAATTCCTTCTTGGTGGCCGAGCCGTAGTGGTCGGTCGTGTAGTGCAGCGTCAGCTTGACCGGGCTGGTGATGTTGGCATCCGTCAGCAGGGCCTTGGCCTTGGCGGTGCTCGGGTCGCCGTACTTGTTGAAGAACGAGTTGGAGTGGCCGGTGATGCTCGCCGGGACGAGCGAGTACAGCGGCTCGGCCTGGGTGCCGTACACCTTGGAGACCAGCTCGCCGCGGTTGATCAGCTGGGCCATCGCCTGGCGGACGGCCTTGGTCTTCACGCTCGGGGCGTTGGTGTTGAAGGCGAGGTAGCGGATCTCGAGGCCGGCCAGCTCGACCAGGTCGACGTTCGGGTCCGAGTCGTCGGACAGCTTCTGGATCTGCTCGGGCGTCATGGTGCGGGTCATGACGTCGATGTCACCCTTGTCGAGCGCGGTGCCCATCTTGTCGGCGTCCGCGTACGAGAGCATGTCGACCTTGGAGTTGTTCACCTTCAGCGTCCCCTGGTAGTTGGGGTTCTTGGTGAAGGTGGCCTTGACGATCGCGTCGTTCTTGACCTCGGCCGAAAGGGTGTACGGGCCGGAGCCGTCGACGTCGAAGCCGTCGCGCAGCTTGTTCTTCTCGTAGTCGTCGGGGTTGACGATGCCCGCGACCGGAGTCGACAGCTTGTACGGGAACGTGGCGTCCGCGGTCTTGAGGTGGAAGATGACCTCGTTGTCACCCTGCGTCTCGACGGTGTCGATGGTGGACAGCAGGGCGAACACGCCGGAGTCGGCCTTGATGGCGCGGGCGCGGTCGATGGAGTACTTCACGTCGGCCGCGGTGACCTTGTCGCCATTGGAGAACTTCAGGCCGTCACGCAGCTTGCAGGCGTAGCGCTCGTTGCCCGAGTCGGTGAAACCGCAGCTCTGCGCGGCCTCGGGCACGGGGTCTCCCTCACCCTTCGGCTGGATCATCAGGGTCTGCACGGTCTGGCGCAGGATGTTCCAGGTGCCGACGTCGTACGCGTACGCCGGATCGAGCGGCGCCGGTGCGTCCTTGGTGGCGGTGAAGGCGTCGGTGGTACCGACGGTGATCGCGTCCCCACCGCTGCTGCCACTGTCGGAACCCCCACACGCGGCGAGCACGGGTGCGAGCAGGCCGACCACGGCCGGCAGCACCAAAGTCTTGCGGTTCATGCTCGTGTTTCTCCAGAGCTGTTCAGGTCCGTGTACCCGGCATGCAGGGGTGTCGCAGCGGATCACGGGGGTAGAGGCGATGGTTCCCCGACGAGATTAGTCCGCACCTGCACGGCGGTTCGAAGTCACCGGACTTGGGGCCCCATCACGCAGTGGAACCGACTGTGGACAGACCGAAAAACCGACAGGGGAAGGATTAGTGCAGCGTTCCATGAATCGGGACACAAGGGCACGCCGACGCACCCCGTAAGGGGGCGAACAGCACATCGTGCGCGACCTGTCGAGGCTCCAGTGAGTGGGGAACCTCACATTCCTGACGGCGGGGATCGGTACCGGAATTCGGTCATCCGCCGTGATTCGAATTCCCTCGCACACCGGCTCTGGAATTCGTGTCCTATCGGCGCTGCACGCTGGGTGAACGCTCAGCGCATTTCCGTCATCAGGCGGTGATCAGTCCGCGCAGGAATGCCAGGTCGACGTCTTCGAGAGAGGTGACGACGGTGCGCCGGACGGCGGGGGCGATGGGGGCCACCGAGGGGACCGCGACGACGTGGCAGCCCGCGGCCTCGGCCGCGGCGACGCCGGTCGCGGTGTCCTCGATGACCGCGCATCTGGCCGGATCCACGCCGAGTCCTGCGGCGGCGGCCAGGTAGGGGTCGGGGTGCGGCTTGGTGCGCGGCACCTCGTCGCCGGCGACCGACAGGGCGAAGTGGTGGGCTCCGAGCGAGCCGATCACCCGGTCGATGATGCGCCGGTGGGAGGCGGAGACCAGGGCAGTGGGGATCTCGTACTCGAACAGCTCGGCGAGCAGCCTGGCGGCGCCCGGCATCAGTGGCAGGGCCCGGTCGATGCGGTCCTCGAAACCCTGGTTGAGCAGGACCGTGAGCTCGGCCATGGCGATGTCGGCGCCGGTGGCCTCGATGAGGAACCCCGCGCTGCGGGTCATGGGGCCGCCGACCACGACATGGCGCCAGGAGTCGTCGAGGACGTGGCCGAGGCCCGCGAAGATCTCGACCTCGACGTCCCACCAGAAGCCCTCGGTGTCCACCAGGGTTCCGTCCATGTCGAGGAGCACGGCCTGCAGGGCTGAGCCTTCGGCCGTACGGGTTCCGAGCGCGGGGACCGTACTGGTCATCCTGGCGCACCTCCTTGGGGACGACCAGGCCGGTTCCCGCTGGGGAACCGGCCTGCAGTGGACCGACCAGTGTACGTCGCCCGCGACGGAAGTGCCTCGTTTGACCGAAGCAGGTCCCGGGCACTCCGTGAATACCGCCGGGGGGGGGCGCCCTGACGTGCGCCGACGTGTCCCCGAATGTGTCCGGGGCCGGCCTTTGTCAGCGGGCGTTGAAGTACTTCGCCTCCGGGTGGTGGATCACGATCGCGTCCGTGGACTGCTCGGGGTGCAGCTGGAACTCCTCGGAGAGGTGGACGCCGATGCGCTCCGGCTGGAGCAGGTCGGCGATCTTGGCGCGGTCCTCCAGGTTGGGGCAGGCTCCGTAGCCGAGGGAGAAGCGGGCGCCCCGGTACTTCAGAGCGAACATGTCCTCCATCTGGCTCGGGTCCTCACCGGCGAAGCCGAGCTCCGACCGCACGCGTGCGTGCCAGTACTCGGCGAGCGCCTCGGCCAACTGCACCGACAGGCCGTGCAGTTCGAGGTAGTCGCGGTAGGCGTTCGCCTCGAACATCCGCGCCGTCTCCTCGCCGATCCGCGAACCGACGGTGACGACCTGGAGGCCGACGACATCGGTCTCCCCCGCCTCCTGAGGGCGGAAGAAGTCGGCGAGGCACAGCCTGCGGCCGCGGCGCTGGCGCGGGAAGGTGAAGCGGGTGCGTTCGTTGCCGTGCTCGTCCAGGATGATCAGGTCGTCGTCCTTGGAGACGCACGGGAAGTAGCCGTAGACGACGGCCGCTTCCAGCAGGTTGTCGGTCTGCAGCCGGTCCAGCAGACCGCGCAGCCGCGGCCGGCCCTCGGTCTCGACCAGCTCCTCGTACGTCGGCCCCTCGCCGGTGCGGGCCTGCTTGAGACCCCACTGGCCCTTGAACAGCGCGCCCTCGTCCAGCCAGCTCGCGTACTCCTTGAGCTGGATGCCCTTGATCACGCGGGTGTCCCAGAAGGGCGGGGCGGGGATGCGGTTGTCGGTGGCGACGTCGGAGCGGACGTGGCCCTCCTCCGGGCGCTCCTCGACCTCGACGGCCGAAGCCGCCCGCACCCGGCGCTGCTTGAGCTCGGGCAGCTTCGCCCCGGGCACCCCGCGCTTGACGCCGATCAGCGCGTCCATCAGACGCAGACCCTCGAACGCGTCGCGGGCGTAGCGGACTTCGCCCTCGTAGATCTCGTGCAGGTCCTGCTCGACGTACGCGCGCGTGAGGGCCGCGCCGCCGAGGATGACCGGGAAGTCCGCCGCCAGGCCGCGCTGGTTGAGCTCCTCCAGGTTCTCCTTCATGATCACCGTGGACTTGACCAGCAGCCCCGACATGCCGATCACGTCGGCCCGGTGCTCCTCGGCAGCGTCGAGGATCGCTGAGACCGGCTGCTTGATGCCGAGGTTGACGACGTTGTAGCCGTTGTTGGACAGGATGATGTCGACGAGGTTCTTGCCGATGTCGTGCACGTCGCCGCGCACGGTCGCGAGGACGATGGTGCCCTTGCCCTCGTCGTCGGACTTCTCCATGTGCGGTTCGAGGTGGGCCACCGCGGTCTTCATGACCTCGGCGGACTGGAGCACGAACGGCAGCTGCATCTGGCCGGAGCCGAACAGCTCGCCGACGACCTTCATGCCGTCCAGGAGCGTCTCGTTGACGATGTCCAGGGCCTTACGGGTGCTCAGGGCCTCGTCGAGGTCGGCCTCCAGGCCGTTCTTCTCGCCGTCGATGATGCGGCGCTTGAGGCGCTCGTCCAGCGGGAGGGCGGCCAGTTCCTCGGCCCGGCCCGCCTTCAGGGACTTGGTGGTGGCCCCCTCGAACAGGGCCATCAGCTTCTGCAGCGGGTCGTACCCCTCGGCGCGACGGTCGTGGATCAGGTCGAGGGCCGTCTGCACCTCCTCCTCGCTGAACCGGGCGATCGGCAGGATCTTCGACGCATGGACGATCGCCGAGTCCAGGCCCGCCTTGACGCATTCGTCGAGAAAGACGGAGTTGAGCAGGATGCGGGCGGCCGGGTTGAGGCCGAAGGAGATGTTCGACAGACCCAGCGTGGTCTGTACGTCGGGGTGCCGGCGCTTGAGTTCGCGGATCGCCTCGATGGTGGCGACGCCGTCCTTGCGGGACTCCTCCTGGCCGGTGCAGATGGTGAAGGTCAGGGTGTCGATGAGGATGTCCGACTCGTGGATGCCCCAGTTGCCGGTCAGGTCTTCGATCAGCCGTTCGGCGATCTCGACCTTCTTCTCGGGAGTGCGGGCCTGACCCACCTCGTCGATGGTCAGCGCGATCAGTGCGGCGCCGTGCTCCTGCGCGAGGCTGGTGACCTTCGCGAAGCGGGACTCCGGACCGTCGCCGTCCTCGTAGTTGACGGAGTTGATGACCGCGCGGCCGCCGAGCTTCTCCAGCCCGGCGCGGATGACGGGGACCTCGGTGGAGTCAAGGACGATCGGCAGGGTGGAGGCGGTGGCGAAGCGGCCGGCCAGCTCCTCCATGTCGGCGACGCCGTCGCGGCCGACGTAGTCCACGCAGAGGTCCAGCATGTGGGCGCCCTCGCGGATCTGGTCGCGGGCCATCTCCACGCAGTCGTCCCAGCGGCCGGACAGCATGGCGTCGCGGAACTTCTTCGAGCCGTTGGCGTTGGTGCGCTCGCCGATGGCCAGGTACGAGGTGTCCTGGCGGAACGGCACCGTCTGGTAGAGGGAGGCGGCGCCCGGTTCGGGCTGCGGGTGCCGCTCGGTCGGGGCGGTACCTCGGACCCGCTCGACGACCTGGCGCAGATGCTCGGGGGTGGTGCCGCAGCAGCCGCCGATGAGGGAGAGGCCGTACTCGCGTACGAAGGTCTCCTGGGCGTCGGCGAGCTCCGGCGCCGTGAGCGGGTAGTGGGCGCCGTCGCGGCCGAGGACCGGCAGGCCCGCGTTGGGCATGCAGGACAGCTGAACGCGCGAGTGGCGGGCCAGGTAGCGCAGGTGCTCGCTCATCTCGGCCGGTCCGGTGGCGCAGTTCAGCCCGATCATGTCGATGCCGAGCGGTTCCAGCGCGGTGAGCGCGGCGCCGATCTCCGAGCCGAGCAGCATGGTGCCGGTCGTCTCGACCGTCACCGACACGATGAGCGGGACCTCGTACCCGGCCGTCTCCATGGCCCGGCGGGCGGCCAGGACGGAGGCCTTGGTCTGCAGCAGGTCCTGGGTGGTCTCCACCAGCAGCGCGTCGGCGCCGCCGGCGAGCAGGCCCTCGGCGTTCTGCTGGTACGCGTCACGGATGACATCGAAGGTGGTGTGGCCGAGGGTGGGCAGCTTGGTGCCGGGGCCCATCGAGCCCAGCACCCAGCGCTGGCGGCCGTCGCGCGCGGCGAACTCGTCCGCCGTCTCGCGGGCGATGCGGGCACCGGCCTCGGACAGTTCGGCGACGCGCTCGGGAATGTCGTATTCACCCAGGGCGGTGAGGTTCGCGCCGAAGGTGTTGGTCTCCACGCAGTCGACGCCCGCGTCGAAGTACTCGGAGTGCACCGAGCGGACGATGTCCGGACGGGTCACGTTGAGGACCTCGTTGCAGCCCTCCAACTGCTGGAAGTCGTCCAGTGTGGGGTCCTGCGCCTGGAGCATGGTGCCCATCGCTCCGTCGGCGACCACCACTCGGGTGGCGAGCGCCTCACGGAGCGCGGACACACGGGTCCGGCTGTCGGCGGAAGGGGTCAGTGGCGACGAGGCCATTTAAGGGGCTCCCTTGGGTGCGACGGCTGTCGGCTTTGCACCCCTGGGCGGATCTCCCGCGGCGGGCGCACCTCGCCAGGGTAACCGGGTCCGCACCGGGATGGTCAGGGCGTCCACGGGGCGGACCCGGGTGACGGGCAGGTCACTCAGGGGATACGAGTGACACAACAGATCGCGACGGATGACGACCAACCATTAGCGGGAGGTCGACATCGACCGGTAGTGTTCGACATTGCCGAACAGCGGCAGCGGCGTCGCACGTCGACGGTCGAAGGGGACGGAGGCAGCACGGCGATGGCACGGAACATCCAGTCGCTCGAACGGGCGGCCGCGATGCTGCGGCTGCTCGCGGGCGGCGAGCGACGGCTCGGCCTCTCGGACATCGCCTCGTCACTGGGCCTCGCCAAGGGCACCGCCCACGGGATTCTGCGCACCCTCCAGCAGGAGGGCTTCGTCGAGCAGGACGACGCCTCCGGGCGCTATCAGCTGGGCGCCGAACTGCTGCGCCTGGGCACCACCTACCTCGATGTGCACGAGCTGCGGGCGCGGGCCCTGGTGTGGACGGACGACCTGGCCAGGTCCAGCGGGGAGAGCGTGTATCTCGGCGTCCTGCACCAGCAGGGCGTGCTGATCGTGCACCACGTCTTCCGGCCCGACGACAGCCGTCAGGTGCTGGAGATCGGGGCCATGCAGCCCCTGCACTCCACGGCCCTGGGCAAGGTCCTGTCGGCCTACGACCCGGTCGCGCACAGCGAGGCCGTCGAGGCCGACCGCAAGCCCTTCACCGACCGGACCGTGTGCGGGCTGGAGGACTTCGAGCACATCCTCGACATGTCGCGCGCGCGTGGTTACGCGGCCGACGTCGAGGAGACCTGGGAGGGCGTGGCGTCCGTCGCCGCGCCCATCCACGACCGGCGGCGGATGCCGGTGGGCGCGGTGGGCATCACCGGCGCCGTGGAGCGACTGTGCCGGGACGGAGAGCTGCGCCCCGAGCTGATCGCGGCGGTGCGGGACTGCGCCCGTGCGGTGTCGCGGGACCTGGGCGGCGGGCGGTTCTGAGTGGCATGGACGGAGGCCGGAACGCCGTTCGGTGTTCCGGCCTCCGTCGTGCCTGGACACAGCGCGGCGAACCGTCCAGCCGGTACGCACCGTGCTTGTTACCCCGCCGTACGCATCTGACCTGCAAGATCGAGAGCTCACGGCTTTCAGTAACGATCGCGCTTTCGACCACAGAGCTCTTGACTCGCAGGCGACGCCGGAGCAAGACTCCCGTCCATCGGTCGGCATTGTCGAACACCTACCGGCAATACGCGCTAGAGTGTGACAACGCCAAGGGCCGGCATCGCTCTCACCCCGAGAGCAGCTCGAACTCCCGGAGGGACCCGGGGTTCGGTCCCCTGGACGAAGGACAAAGGAGTCGCGGGTGTCCAGCTCCGACATCTTCATCGGCGAGACCATCGGTACCGCCATACTCATCCTGCTCGGCGGCGGCGTCTGCGCCGCCGTGACGCTGAAGGCCTCCAAGGCCCGTAACGCCGGCTGGCTGGCCATCACCTTCGGGTGGGGCTTCGCGGTACTCACGGCGGTCTACACGTCGGCGCCGCTCTCCGGCGCCCACCTGAACCCGGCTGTGACGCTCGCACTCGCGATCAAGGACGGCGACTGGGGCAACGTCCCGGTGTACTGGGCCGGACAGCTGCTCGGCGCCGCGATCGGCGCGAGCCTGGTCTGGGTCGCCTACTACGGGCAGTTCCACGCGCACCTCACCGACAAGGAGATCGTCGGCGGTCCGGGTGCGCAGGCCACGAAGGTCAAGGCCGTCGAGGCCCAGGAGGCGGGCGCCGGCCCGGTGCTGGGCATCTTCTCCACCGGCCCGGAGATCCGCGTCGTGTGGCAGAACCTCGCCACGGAGATCATCGGCACGATCGTGCTGGTGCTGGCCGTCCTCACGCAGGGCCTGAACGACAGCGGCAAGGGCCTCGGCACGCTGGGCGCCCTGATCACCGCACTCGTGGTCGTCTCGATCGGTCTGTCCCTCGGCGGCCCGACCGGCTACGCGATCAACCCGGCCCGTGACCTCGGCCCGCGCATCGTGCACGCCCTGCTCCCCCTGCCCAACAAGGGCAGGTCCGACTGGAGCTACGCCTGGATCCCGGTGGTCGGTCCGCTGATCGGCGGCGCCATCGCTGCAGGCATCTACAACGTCGCTTTTGCTTAAGAGCACCGGGCTTCACCGCACTTAACCAGCACCGCGCCGTACAGACAGCCCCACATCCACGGAACTCCAGGAGCACACAGTGACCGACGCGCACACCGCCGGCCCCTTCATCGCCGCGATCGACCAGGGCACCACCTCCAGCCGCTGCATCGTGTTCGACCGGGACGGCCGTATCGTCTCCGTCGACCAGAAGGAGCACGAGCAGATCTTCCCGAAGCCGGGCTGGGTCGAGCACAACGCCAACGAGATCTGGACGAACGTCCAGGAGGTCGTCGCCGGAGCCGTCCAGAAGGCCGGCATCACCCGTGACGACATCAAGGCCATCGGCATCACCAACCAGCGTGAGACCACGCTGCTCTGGGACAAGAACACCGGTGAGCCCGTCCACAACGCCATCGTCTGGCAGGACACCCGCACCGACGCCCTGTGCAAGGAGCTGGGCCGCAACGTCGGCCAGGACCGCTTCCGCCGCGAGACCGGCCTCCCGCTGGCCTCGTACTTCGCGGGCCCCAAGGCCCGCTGGCTGCTCGACAACGTCGAGGGCCTGCGCGAGCGCGCCGAGGCGGGCGACATCCTCTTCGGCACCATGGACAGCTGGGTCATCTGGAACCTGACCGGTGGTGTCAACGGCGGCCGGCACGTCACCGACGTCACCAACGCCTCCCGCACCATGCTGATGAACCTGCACACCATGGAGTGGGACGACAAGATCGCCGAGTCCATCGGCGTCCCGCTGGCGATGCTGCCGGAGATCCGCTCCTCCGCCGAGGTGTACGGCGAGATCAGCGGCGGCAAGCTGGGCGACCTGCTCGGCGGCATCCCGGTCGCCTCCGCGCTCGGCGACCAGCAGGCGGCCCTGTTCGGCCAGACCTGTTTCGCGGAGGGCGAGGCCAAGTCGACGTACGGCACCGGCACCTTCCTGCTGATGAACACCGGTCACAAGCCGGTCAACTCGTACAACGGCCTGCTGACCACGGTCGGCTACCGCATCGGTGAAGAGAAGGCCGTCTACGCCCTGGAGGGCTCGATCGCCGTCACCGGTTCGCTGGTGCAGTGGATGCGGGACCAGATGGGCCTGATCTCCACCGCCGCCGAGATCGAGACCCTCGCGCTCACGGTCGAGGACAACGGCGGCGCCTACTTCGTGCCGGCCTTCTCCGGTCTGTTCGCCCCGTACTGGCGCTCCGACGCCCGCGGTGTGATCGCCGGCCTCACCCGGTACGTCACCAAGGCGCACCTCGCGCGCGCCGTCCTGGAGGCCACGGCCTGGCAGACCCGTGAGATCACCGACGCCATGACGAAGGACTCCGGCGTCGAGCTCGCGGCGATCAAGGTCGACGGCGGTATGACCTCCAACAACCTGCTGATGCAGACGCTCTCGGACTTCGTGGACGCCCCCGTGGTGCGCCCGATGGTCGCCGAGACCACCTGCCTCGGTGCCGCTTACGCCGCCGGTCTCGCCGTCGGCTTCTGGACCAGCACCGACGACCTGCGTGCCAACTGGCGCCGGGCCGCCGAATGGACCCCCAACATGGCCGCGGAGAAGCGCGACCGTGAGTACAAGAGCTGGCTCAAGGCCGTGGAGCGGACCATGGGCTGGCTCGAGGACGACGAGAGCTGACGAGAGCTCCCGACGGCTCTCGCACGCTCTGATGAGGAGTAAGAACCCGAAATGACCAGTCAGTCCACCCTGCAGTCCGTGCCTGCCCTGGGTACGCGCCCGGCCTCCGCCTCGAACCCGAGCCGAGCCGAGACCCGGGAGCAGCTCTCCAAGGCGTCGTACGACCTTCTCGTGATCGGCGGCGGCATCCTGGGCATCTCCACCGCCTGGCACGCCGCGCAGTCCGGCCTCAGGGTGGCTCTGGTCGACGCCGGCGACTTCGCCGGCGCCACCTCGTCCGCCTCCTCCAAGCTGCTCCACGGCGGTCTGCGATACCTGCAGACCGGCGCGGTGAAGCTGGTGGCGGAGAACCACTTCGAGCGCCGTGCGGTGTCTCGCCAGGTGGCCCCCCACCTGGCGAACCCGCTCACGTTCTACCTCCCCGTGTACAAGGGCGGGCCGCACGGCGCTGCGAAGCTCGGGGCGGGCGTCTTCGCCTACTCCGCGCTCTCCGCGTTCGGTGACGGCGTGGGCCACCTCCTCTCCCCCGCCAAGGCGGCGCAGGACGTGCCCGAGCTGCGCACCGACAACCTCAAGGCCGTCGCGGTCTACGGCGACGACCAGATGAACGACGCGCGCATGGCGCTGATGACGGTCCGTGCGGCCGTCGAGGCGGGCGCGGTCGTCCTCAACCACGCCGAGGTGACCGGCCTGAGGTTCACCAAGGGCCGGGTGACCGGTGCCGACCTGCGCGACCGCACCTCCGGCGACGAATTCGGCGTCAACGCCCGTCTGGTGCTCAACGCGACCGGCCCGTGGGTCGACCACCTGCGCCGCATGGAGGACCCGAACGCCGCCCCTTCGATCCGGCTGTCGAAGGGCGCGCATCTGGTCCTGAAGCGGACGTCCCCGTGGAAGGCCGCGCTCGCGACCCCGATCGACAAGTACCGCATCACCTTCGCCCTCCCCTGGGAGGACATGCTCCTGCTCGGCACGACCGACGAGGAGTTCGAGGGCGACCCGGCGGACGTCGCGGTCAACGAGAAGGACATATCCCAGATCCTGGACGAGGCCGCGTTCTCGGTCCGCGACCAGCAGCTGTCCCGTGACCTCATCACGTACTCCTTCGCGGGTCTGCGCGTGCTGCCGGGCGGCCCCGGCGACACGGCGAAGGCCAAGCGCGAGACCGTGGTGACGGAAGGCCGTGCCGGGATGCTGTCCGTCGCGGGCGGCAAGTGGACGACCTTCCGGCACATCGGCCGTACGGTCATGCAGAAGCTGGAGGCGCTGCCGGGCGCTCCGCTGGGTGACGACTTCGAGCCGATCTCGTCCCTGCCGAAGAAGCTGCCGCTTCCCGGCGTCGCCAACCCGCGCGCGGTCGCGCACCGCCTGCTGGTCGACAACCCCGGGCCGGGTCCGCGTATGGCGGCCGACACCGCCAAGCACCTTGCCACGCACTACGGTTCGCTGGCCTTCGACATCGCCCGTCTGGCCAACGACAACCCGGAGCTGGCCGGGCGCGTCCACCCCGACGCCCCGGAGATCTGGGCGCAGGTCGTCTACGCCCGGGACAACGAGTGGGCCGAGTCGCCGGACGACGTGCTGCGCCGTCGTACGACGCTGACGATCCGGGGGCTGGCGACGGACGACGTCCGCGCGAAGGTCCAGGACCTGCTCGACAAGAAGTAGACCTCGCGCCGGCCCCTTCCCTGACCAGGGCCGGCCGCGTCGGGGAACGGCCCCTCTCCCCGGGGGGCCGCCTCCCGTGATGGGGGCGGCCCCGCGCCGACGGAGCCGCCCCTTTTGCGTGCCCGTCCGTCAATGCCGGTGGTTTCATGGGCATATGAGCCCTCCACTGGGCCGCACTCCTCGCCGCCCTGGAGATTCTCGCTCTGAGCTGAGCGTTCGGTGCCCCGTTCAGTCCACCGAACGCAGACGGACCCCCATAATGGTCTGAGACATCGGATGTCTGAACGACAGGTCTGAACGACAGGGAGGCCGGCCATGGCAGTCACCGACGAGGCGATCGAGAAAATCAAGGGAATGATCGTCTCCGGCAAGCTGCGCCCCGGCGACCGGCTGCCCAAGGAGAGCGAACTGGCCGCCGAGCTCGGCCTCTCCCGCAACTCCCTGCGGGAGGCCGTGCGCGCCCTGTCGCTGATCCGGATCCTGGACGTACGGCAGGGCGACGGCACGTATGTGACCAGCCTCGACCCGCAGCTGCTGCTGGAGGCGATGAGCTTCGTCGTGGACTTCCACCGCGACGACACAGTCCTTGAGTTCCTGGCGGTGCGGCGCATCCTGGAGCCGGCCGCCACGGCGATGGCGGCCTCCCGGATCAGTGAGCAGCAACTGGGCGCGCTCTCGGCCCAGTTGGACAAGCTCGGGGACGCGCCGTCGGTGGAGGAACTCGTCGCCTGCGACCTCGACTTCCACCGGGGCATCGTGCAGGCCTCCGGCAACTCGGTGCTGTGCTCGCTCATGGACGGCCTGTCGGGGCCGACCACCCGGGCCCGCATCTGGCGCGGCCTGACCCAGGAGGACGCGGTCAGCCGCACCCTGCACGAGCACCGGGCGATCCTGGCCGCCCTGCGCGACCGGGACGCGGAGGCCGCGCGGTCCTGGGCGACGGTGCACATCGCGAGCGTGGAGCAGTGGCTTCGCTCCACGCTGTGAGGGCCCGGGCGCCCCGGGTAAGGCTCGGCCGGCCAGGGGTGTTCATGGGTGGCGAACGGGGCAGTGATGCGTTCACTCCCCCGTGCAAGGGGGCTGCGGGCGCCCCCGCCGCACGCCGTAAGGTTGGGTGGTCAAGCGAGGGCACGTCGGAAGGAGGCCTGGGTGATCGAGCTCGAGGGGGTTCCCGAGCTGATCGACCCGGTCATGGTGGCCGCGTTCGAGGGCTGGAACGATGCCGGCGACGCCGCCTCCACCGCGGTCGCGCACCTGGACAGGGAGTGGAAGGGCGAGGTGTTCGCGGCGCTGGACGCCGAGGACTACTACGACTTCCAGGTGAACCGTCCCACGGTGTGGATGGACGGCGGCGTGCGCAAGATCACGTGGCCGACGACAAGGTTGTCGGTGGTCCGGGTCGGCGGTGAGAAGCCGCGCGATCTCGTCCTCGTCCGGGGTATCGAGCCGTCGATGCGGTGGCGCTCGTTCTGCAACGAGCTGCTGGGTTTCGCGCACGAGCTGGGCGTGGAGCTGGTCGTGGTGCTGGGCGCCTTGCTGGGCGACACCCCGCACACGCGTCCGGTCCCGATCAGCGGCACCACGTCCGACGCGGACCTGGCGCAGCGCATGGACCTGGAGGAGACCAAGTACGAGGGCCCGACGGGCATCGTCGGTGTCCTGCAGGAGGCCTGCACGCACGCGGGCGTCCCGGCCGTCTCCCTGTGGGCAGCGGTGCCGCACTACGTGTCGCAGCCGCCGAACCCGAAGGCGACGCTGGCCCTGCTCAACCGCCTGGAGGACCTGATCGACGTGCGCATCCCGCTGGGCGAGCTGCCCGAGGACGCGCGCGCCTGGCAGGTCGGCGTGGACCAGCTGGCCGCCGAGGACAGCGAGGTCGCCGAGTACGTCCAGACGCTGGAGGAGGCCCGGGACACCGCGGAGCTGCCGGAGGCCACGGGCGAGGCGATCGCCCGCGAGTTCGAGCGGTATCTGCGGCGCCGGGACGGGTCGGGTCCGTCGAGCGGCGGGCACGCGACCGCGGACGGCAGCGACGGCCCGTCGTACCGGCGGGACAACCCCGGCGGCCGTACGAAGCCCCCGAAACCACCCAAACCGGATCCGGAGGACGACGAGTCCCCGGAGGAGTGAGCGAGTGAAGGGCGGTGCGCCGGGCGCACCGCCCTTCTTGTCGCCCGGACGGCCGCGCACGTGTTGCCCGGACGCCCGCGCCGACGCGCGCGAAGATCGTCACCTTTGGCCCGATTGAGGCGTGACACCTATTTTCAGCCGGAATGCACACGTTGCCCAATTCAACTTGCATCAAACCGAGTTGGGGTGAAAACACTCTGGACGCCTCGGCGCGCGCGTGCTTGGTTGTGCAGCGACGGCGCACCCGCACGGACCGAACCGAAGGGAGCGGTACCGACGAGCGACCAGGTACAGCCGGCGCAGGGTCCCGGGGCCGGTGGTCCCGGCCCCGACGGAGCGGGATTCACCTATCGAGGAGCCGAGCAGGAACTGATCGTCGTCGCCAGTGCCGAGACCCGGCTGCGCCCGGACCGAAGGCGTCCGTTCGGCGGCCGGTGCCGATGTCTCAGCGCTCAACATGTTCCTCGGCGACGAACAGCTCGTACTGCAGCCGCTGTTCGGCAGCGAGGAGCGACTCCAGCAGTCCACCCCCACGCCGGGCGACCAGAACGTGCCCGACCTCGCGCTGTTCTACCGGGTGCGGGGCGGGGAGAGCCGCGCCCAGGAGCCGCGGTCGCGGATCGCCGCCCTGCCGGGGATCGACACGGCGTACGTGAACCGGGCGCCGTTCCCGCGACGGTGGCCGACGACGACCGCCGTCTGAAGGAAGGTGCCCCGGTCACCCCCGACTTCAGCAGCCGCCAGGGCTGTCTGGGCCCGGCGCCCGAGGGGCTCGACCCCACTGGGCATGGCAGCGGCCCACTCGCCGAACGTCCTGCGCAGCGTCCGCGTCCAGCGGGTCTGAGCGCTGCCTGAATGACGGCGCGCACACGAAGGGGCGCTTCCTCCGCAAAAAAAGCGCCCCTTTTTCGTGCCTGCGGCGGGAGTGGCTACAGGGCCACGCCCAACAGCGCGTCCACAGCCCGCGATACGACACCGGGCGCGCCGATGTCGGTACCGCCCTCGGCGTCCTGCCGCGCGGCCCAGCGGTCGACCGCGGCGAGCGCGGCCGGGGCGTCCAGGTCGTCGGCGAGGGCCTCGCGGATCTCCTCGACGAGTGCCTCGGCGGGCGGCCCGTCGGGACGGGACACGGCGGCGCCCCAGCGGCCGAGGCGGGCCACGGCGTCCTGGAGGACCTGGTCCGTCCACTCCCAGTCGGACCGGTAGTGGTGGGCGAGCAGTGCCAGCCGGATCGCGGCCGGGTCCACGCCGTCGCGGCGCAGCTTCGACACGAAGACCAGGTTGCCCTTGGACTTGGACATCTTCTCGCCGTCGAGGGCGACCATGCCGGCGTGGACGTACGCCTTGGCCATGGGGAACTGGCCGGTCAGCACCTGGGCGTGCGAGGCGCCCATCTCGTGGTGCGGGAAGACGAGGTCGGAGCCGCCGCCCTGCACGTCGAAGCCCATGCCGAGGTGGTCCAGGGCGATGGCGACGCACTCGATGTGCCAGCCGGGCCGGCCACGGCCGAGCGAGCCGCCGTCCCAGCTGGGCTCGCCCTCACGGGCGGCCATCCACAGCATCGGGTCGAGCGGGTTCTTCTTGCCCGGACGGTCCGGGTCGCCGCCGCGCTCGGCGGACAGCAGCCGCATGGCGGACGCGTCGAGGCCCGAGACCTTGCCGAAGTCGGGGTCGGACTCGACGGAGAAGTAGGTGTCGCCCTCGAGTTCGTAGGCGGCACCGGCGTACCGCAGCCGTTCGACGAGCGGCACGATGCCGGGTATCGCCTCGACCGCGCCGATGTACTGCTGCGGGGGCAGCATCCGCAGGGCGGTCATGTCCTCGCGGAACAGGGTCGTCTGCTGCTCGGCGAGGGCGACCCAGTCGACGCCGTCACGGTGCGCCCGCTCCAGCAGCGGATCGTCGACGTCGGTCACGTTCTGGACGTAGTGAACCTGCCGCTTGGTGTCGAGCCACACGCGCTGAACGAGGTCGAACGCGTTGTAGGTCGCCGCGTGACCGATGTGGGTCGCGTCGTACGGCGTAATGCCGCAGACATAGATACGGGCGACGGGACCGGGGTCCAGGGGGACCGAACCGCCGGTCGCGGTGTCGTGGATCCTCAGGTCGCGGCCCTGACCAGGCAGGGCGGGGACCTCGGAAGCGGGCCAGGCATGCATGTCATGAGCGTAACCGGACGGATGTTCCGCATACGAACCGGACCGGGCCGGATGGCCGGTAAGGAGCTCTTGCGCCTTACCGGCCGGTGTGCAGGTGCGGTGTCGGACAGTGTGCTGCCAGTGCCCCGACAGGCAACGTTCGCCCCGTCGCGGCGCCCGGCACGCTCCCCACTGCCTCAAGGGCGTGGGAGGTGCCCCCCGCTCGCCGCACCGGCCGAAAGCCCAAGTACGTCCAGTACGAGGGCCCGCACCCGGCACTCCCCCAGCCTCCGGCCGGACGGACCCCCAGAGCACGCACCGGACGCCGCTCCTTACGCAAACGTTGTCCGCCGGGCACTAGACGGGCGGCCACGGAATGGCCGGCCACTCCCCGCTCGGCTCCGGGTGCTTGCCGGTCTGCAGCAGTACGGCGACACGCGCGCGCGTGGCGTCGAGTTCGGCGCCGGTGATCAGCGCGGACAGACGGGCGGCCAGCGCTCCCTGCTCACCCAGGGCTTTCTGAAGGCCCGTGAGGACGTCGACCGCGTCGGGCGTCAGCGGCTCCCCCGCCCACCCCCACAGCAGCGTCCTCAGCTTGTTCTCGGTGTTGAAGGTCACCCCGTGGTCGATCGCGTAGAGCCGGCCGTCGGCCGTCGGCAGCAGGTGGCCGCCCTTGCGGTCCGCGTTGTTGATCACGGCGTCGAGCACGGCGAGCCGGCGCAGCCGCTCGTCGTCGGCGTGCACCAACAGCGCCGTCTGCCCCTCACCGACCTCCGCGAGGCCGATCGCCTTCCAGCCCGGCTCGGGCTCCTCAGCGTCCGCCAGGGCGAGCAGCTCTGGCGCGTCCCCTTCGGCGGAGACCTCGATCCACAGCTGGACCATCCCCTCGCCGTACGGGCCCTCCCGCAGCACGGTGGGCGGCACGAGCCCCCAGCCGGTCATCTCGGAGACCTCGTGCGCGGCCACCTCGCGCCGGGCGAGGTTGCCGTCGGGGAAGTCCCACAGGGGCCGCTCACCGGCGACGGGCTTGTAGATGCAGGCCGTCTCCCGGCCCTCATGGGAGATCGTGCAGTACAACGCGGCGTTGGACGCCTCGCGGATACGGCCGCGCACGGTGAGCTCGCCGCTGGTGAGCAGTTCGACGGGCGTCACGCTCCGCGGCGGTATCCGTTCTGGCGCGGACATACGTGTCCTTCCGGGTCGAGGGGGAGGCTGCACAGCGGGCACGGCGGACGCCCGGCGTTGACGACGTCCAGGGCGCGCTTGGCGAAGGCTCTCGCCTGCACGCCGGTCAGCCGGACCCGCAGCATCGGGGGCCCGTTCTCCTCGTCCTGGAGGAGGCGTTCCTCGGCCTCGGCGAGGTCCTCCTCGGAGTCGGCGTCCAGCTCCACGAGGGCCTGCGCCTCGACGATCATGCGCTGCTCCTCGCCGTCCCAGGCGAGGGCCATGGTGCCGACCCGGAACTCCTCCTCGACGGGGGTGTCCAGCGGCTCCGTGTCGGAGATCTCGGCGGAGGCCACGGCCGGGACGGCGGCGCTGCCGCCACTGCGCCGTACGACCTCGTCGAGCAGTTCGTCCATGCGCTCGGCAAGGGCGGCGACCTGTGTCTTCTCCAGGGCCACGCTGGTCACACGGGGGCCTGCGACGGCCTGGAGGAAGAACGTACGGCGTCCGGGCATACCGACCGTACCGGCCACGAAACGGTCCGGGGGGTCGAAGAGGAACACCTGACGGGACACGTCCTGTCTCCTGGATTCGTGGATGGGTGCGGCGCTACTGCGACCGCTTCACCCTACTGCGCCCGACGATCACGGTGCGCCCGCACCGCCCCCGACCGTGGCGTCCTCGGCCGGGGGCTCCTCGCGCGGCGCCAGGGACGTGAAATCGCCGGTGTCACCGAGGCGCACGAGGAACGGCCTCAGGCGTGTGTAACGGATGGCGGTGATGGAACACGGTTCAACGGAAATCCTCTGGAAGAGGTCGAGATGAAGTCCGAGTGCGTCCGCGACAAGAGACTTGATGACGTCGCCGTGCGAGCACATGAGGTACACGGTGTCGGCGCCGTGGTCGCGCTCCACGCGCGCGTTCCACTCACGTACGGCTTCGGCGGCGCGGGTCTGCATCGCGCGCATCGACTCGCCGCCGGGGAACGCGGCGGCGGAGGGGTGCGCCTGCACCACCTGCATCAGCGGGTCGTCCGCGAGCTCGGCGAGCTTGCGGCCGGACCAGTCGCCGTAGTGGGCCTCCCCGATCCGTTCGTCGGTGTGGGGGGTCAGTTCAGGACGGGCGTCCAGAAGCGGTCGCACCGTCTCCTGGCAGCGTTGCAGCGGGCTGCTGACGACCTCGCGTATCGGCAGCTCGGCGAGCCGCCCGGGCAGCGCGGCGGCCTGTGCGGCGCCGCGCTCGTCGAGTGCGACACCGGGCGTCCAGCCGGCGAGCACGCCCTCGGTGTTGGCGGTGGAACGTCCGTGCCGGACCAGGATCAGCGTGGGCATGGGGCCAAGGGTAGGCGCACGCCCGGGTGCGTCCATGGGCGGACGGCGGGAGAATACGCTCCGTGATCGTCGACTGCGCCATCTACCGGGACGGGCACCGCACGGAGGGGCCCGAGGACGTCTCCGACGCCCTGGCTCAGTGCCGTCGCGGACCGGACGACTTCGTGTGGATCGGTCTGTACGAGCCGACGGAGAAGGAGTTCGAGCGGGTCACCGAGGAGTTCGGGCTGCACCCGCTGGCCGTCGAGGACGCCCTCACCGCGCATCAGCGCCCCAAGCTGGAGGTGTACGACGACTCGCTGTTCCTGGTCCTCAAGCCGGTCGGGTACGAGAAGGAGAGCGACATCGTCACCTCCGGCGAGGTCATGGTCTTCGTCGGCGACTCGTTCGTGGTGACCGTGCGGCACGGCGAGGAGGCGCCGCTCGCGGCCGTGCGGCAACGGCTGGAGGAGGAGCCCGAGATGCTCCGGCACGGGCCGACGGCGGTGCTGTACTCGATCGCCGACGCCGTGGTCGACCACTACCTGGAGGTGGCGGCCGAGCTGAGCACCGACCTGGAGGAACTGGAGGCGGAGGTGTTCTCGCCGACCGGCGGGGGCTCGCGGCACACGGCGTCCCGCATCTACTCCTTCAAGCGGCAGATCCTGGAGTTCCGCAGGGCCACGGGCCCGCTGGCGCAGCCGCTGGACCGCCTCAGGGGCGGCGGTCTCCTCGGCGGGCGGGTGCCCTTCGTGCACGAGAAGGCACGGCCCTTCTTCCGGGATGTCAGTGACCACCTCACGCGCGTGAACGAGTCCGTGGAGGGCCTGGACCGGCTGGTCTCGGACGTGCTGTCGGCGCATCTCGCGCAGATGAGCGTCCGGCAGAACGACGACATGCGGAAGATCTCCGCGTGGGCGGCCATGGCCGCGGTCCCCACGATGATCGCGGGAATCTACGGCATGAACTTCGACCACATGCCGGAGCTGCACTGGACCGTGTCGTACCCGGCGGTGATCCTGGCGATGGCCGTTCTCGAAGTGCTGCTCTTCCGGCTGCTCAAGCGCCGGGGATGGCTGTAGGTCAGGCGAACTCGGGCGCCGTCGTGGTGGATCCGCCGAGTGCGTCGCGGCGCTCGGGCATCCGCAGGCTCACCATCCGCCGCCAGCCCGCGGCCCGCTCGTACGCGTAGACGGCGTGGATACCGGCGGCGAGCACCGCCGACTTGGCCCTCGGCCAGCCGAGGATGCGTCCCATGTGGTCCATGACGGCGAGGCTGACGTCCCGGTAGACGCGGATCTCGGCTAGCGCGCACTCGCGCAGCGTCCGCTGGATCGCCCGGCCGTGTCCTGCGTACGCGAAGCGCAGCAACTCCTCGTTGCAGTAGGCCAGGTGGTTGTCCTCGTCGTTCGAGATCATCTTCACTGCACGCCCGATGTCGGGGTGGTCGGCGAAGTGCCTGCGCAGGAGTTCCATCTGCTCGCAGGCGCGCTGTTCGGTGACCCGGCTGTGTGCGAGGTAGGTGACGATGTCCTGCACGGTGAGCGCCTCTTCGCTCCTGAGCTTCTCGTGGGCGAGGCCGATGCCGTGCTTCTCCAGGAGCATCGTGTAGTCGGTCTCGGGCGGTACGGGAACCGGGTCGAGGCCACGCTTCCTCATCAGGGCGTTGAAGATCCGCCCGTGTTTGTCCTCGTCCGCGCCGTGCCGGGTGATCTTGGGGGCGAGCGCACGTTCGCCCTCCGGTACGAGCGTGGCGATGCGGGCGTTCTCCCAGCCGCCCTGTGACTCCCCGCTGGCCGCGATGGAGCAGAACAGCGCGAAGGAGTCGTCGCCGTCGAGGATCTCCTGGAACAGGCTCTTTGCCGAAATCATCGTGGGCACCTCTCTGCAGGACTCGCAGAATTCGCCGGATTCCACCGGATCCGCAAAGAACGAGTCAAATGCGGCTTTGGGGGTGTTGCAACAGATGTGTCCGACAACTCCGCCAAAAGGAGGACCCACGGGGTCACACCGGGAGCGTAACCGCGCGGGCCCGGGCGCGTTGTTCCCCGTGACGGCCGTGGCGGGGAAGACCCCCGAGCCCCCACCACGGCCGCAGACAATCCAGCCCCGATGTCCGGCCCGTGTCAGGCCAGTCCGGCGCGCTCCAGGGCCTCGGTGCCGGCGCGGAGCGAGGCGATCCGCTCGTCGAGCGTGAATCCGGCGGGGTTGAGGCTCAGGGTGGTGACTCCGGCCTCCGCGTACTCCTTCATCCGGTCCGCGATGCGGTCCACGGAGCCGAGCAGCGTCGTCTTGTCGATCAGGTCGTGCGGAACGGCGGCCGCGGCGCCCTGCTTGTCGCCGGACAGGTACTTCTCCTGGACCTCGGCGGCCGCGGCCTCGAACCCCATGCGCTGGGCGAGCTGGTTGTAGAAGTTCTGCTTGGCGCTGCCCATGCCGCCGACGTACAGCGCGGTGTAGGGGCGGAAGGCGTCGGCGAGCGTGGACACGTCCTTGTCCTCGCCCAGGGCCAGCGGGAGCGTCGGGCAGACGTCGAAGCCGTCGAGGGTCTTGCCCGCCTTCTCGCGCCCGGCTCGCAGGTACTTGATCGTGGTGTCCTCCAGGTGCTCGGCGGAGGGGAAGATCAGCAGGGCGCCGTCGGCGATCTCACCGGTCTGTTCGAGGTTCTTCGGGCCGATCGCGGCGATGTACAGCGGGATGTGCTCGCGCTGCGGGTGCACGGTCAGCTTGATCGGCTTACCGGGGCCGCCGGGCAGCGGCAGCGTCCAGTGCTCGCCGTCGTACGACAGCCGCTCGCGCGTCATCGCCCTGCGCACGATCTCGACGTACTCACGCGTGCGGGCCAGCGGCTTGTCGAACTTGACGCCGTACCAGCCCTCGGAGACCTGGGGCCCGGAGACGCCGAGGCCGAGGCGGAAGCGGCCGCCGGAGAGCGAGTCGAGGGTGGCGGCGGTCATCGCCGTCATCGCCGGCTGGCGGGCCGGGATCTGGAAGATGGCGGAGCCGACGTCGATGCGTTCGGTCTGGGCTGCGACCCAGCTGAGCACGGTGGCCGCGTCCGACCCGTAGGCCTCGGCGGCCCAGCACACGGCGTACCCGAGCCGGTCGGCCTCCTTGGCGACCGCGAGGTTGTCCCCGTCCATTCCGGCACCCCAGTAGCCGAGGTTGATCCCGAGCTGCATGCCGATTCCCCTTACCGATCAGTAACGTCCCTGTTCGGGAGACCCTAGCGTGTGGAAACCGGTTGTCCACAGGCCCCCACGCCACTGGTGCAGGCCAGTAGTGTCGGCGTTCATGGAGCAGAGGTATCTCGGCCGCACCGGCCTTCGTGTGTCCCGTATCGGACTCGGCACCCTCACCTGGGGCAGGGACACCGACGAGCACGACGCCGCGGACCTCCTGAAGACGTTCTGGGAGGCCGGGGGCAGCCTGGTCGACAGTGCGGACGTGTACGGCGACGGCGAGGCCGAGTATCTGCTGGGACGCCTCATAGAAGGCCTGGTCCCGCGCCGGGACCTGGTGATCTCGACCAAGGCCGGCAGCGTGCCGGACCCGGACCGCCGCGTCGACGGCTCGCGCGGGCACCTGCTCTCCGCGCTGGACGCCTCGCTCACCCGGCTGGGCACGGACTACGTCGACATCTGGCACATCCACGGCTTCGACCCGTACACCCCGCTGGAGGAGACCCTCCAGGCCCTCGACATGGCGGTCAGCAGCGGTCGCGCCCGCTATGCCGGCGTCTCGAACTTCTGTGGCTGGCAGCTCGCCAAGGCGGCGACCTGGCAGCTCGCGGCACCCGGCATCCGGACCCGGCTGGCGGGCACGCAGATGGAGTACTCGCTGCTGCAGCGCGGCGTGGAGCGTGAGGTGCTGCCGGCCGCACTGGACCTCGGCATCGGCCTGCTGCCGTCCTCGCCGCTGGGCCGAGGCGTTCTGACGGGCAAGTACCGTGACGACGCCATGCCTCCCGACTCGCGCGGCGCCTCGGACCATCTGGCGCCTTTTGTCGAGCCGTACCTCGACGAGACGGCCGGCCACATCGTGGAGGCGGTGCAGACCGCGGCGGACGGGCTCGCGGTGACGCCGCTTCAGGTCGCCCTCGCCTGGATCCGCGACCGGCCGGGGGTGGCCGCCCCGATCGTCGGTGCGCGCAACTCGCAGCAGCTCACGGCGGCATTGTCAGTGGAGGCACTTAGTCTTCCTGACGAGATCTGCCGGGCTCTCGACGACGTGTCGGCGCCCGTGCACCGCTATCCCGATCACGACTGGAGCACGCTGTGAGCACGGACCCCGAGACCACGGAGAGCGGCGAACCGGACGACACCGCCCACCCGGCCGCAGCGGAGCCCGGCACCGTGGACACGGGAGACGGCGGCGGGAACCCGGGAGACGGCGGCGACGGTGAGGCCGCGGCGGTCGTCGCGGACGGTGACGGCGCGTCCGGCGGTCAGTTGTCCGAAGCCGAGGCGGAGTTGGCCGCCCAGCGGTTGGAGCGGGAGCGGATCGAGCGGCGGAAGTCCGAGAAGGCGGGGCCCATCGCCGCCGGGACGAAGCTCAGCGGGAAGGCCGCAGATCTGCTCGCCGCCGTGCGTGCCGTGGAGAGCGGCGAGACGCCAGCGGCCACCGTCTTCAGCGATCCCGAGCCCACTCCTCGGCGCGCCGCGCCCGAGCCGGCGCGGCGGCCGCAGACACCACAGACGCCGCTGACGGCCGCGGCAGCCGGGGCACCCGCGCCGGAGGCCGTCGAGGCGGTACGGCGGGCGCTGGCCGACGGCGGCGCACCGGACGCACTGGCCCCGCAGGTCGCCGCCGCCCTCGGCGAAGGTGCGGACGACGTGCTGCGGGCGGATCCCTGGTCGTTGCTGCGGGTCGGCGGCGTACGGCCCGAGCAGGCCGACGGCTTCGCGCGGGCGCTGCTCGGCGCGGAGTGCGGGCCGGACGACGAGCGGCGGGGGCGGGCGCTGACGGGGTGGCTGCTGGAGCAGGCGGCCCTCGCCGGACACACGGCTCTGGAGATGCCCGCTCTCACCGCGGCGCTGGTCCAGCGCGGTGTGCCCGATGCCGACGAGGCCGTGCAGAGTGCCGTCGCGGAGGGTGAGGCGCTGGTCTTCCAGGACGCCCTCGACCCCACCGCGCCGGCACCGGAAGCGAGCGAGGAGGGCGAGGAGGCGGAGGAACTCCCGGTGCGGGTCCTGGTCGGCCTGGAGCGGTACGCACTCGCCGAGGAGAGCCTGGCGGACGGCCTGGCCCGCCTGGTGAACTCGGTGCCGAAGGACGACGGTTCGGCCGAGGACTGGGAGCGCGCCGCCGCCTCCGCACAGGGCTCCACCGCCGAACTCGTCCGCGCGGTCGCGGGCCACGGCCTGGTGCTGCACACCGGAGGCGAGGCGTCCCGGGCCGAACCGGCGGCACTGCTACGTGCGGCGGCGGCCCTCGGCCTGCGCACCTGGGCCGCCACGCACACGCCCACCGGCCGGGACCGGTTCGCGGTTTCGGGGGCCGGACCGGACACCGAGGCGAGCGCCCTCTCGGTCGTCACCGTCGCAGGTCTGCTCTCGGGCGCCGAGGGCCCTGGGCGGGATGCCGATGGTGCGCTGGATCTCGACCTGCTCGTCGTGCTCGACGCGCCGCAGCTGGACGTCGAGACCGGCGCACTGCTCATCGAGTCGCTCCCCGACGGGGCCCGGCTGGTGCTGGCCGGTGACCCGGCGGTGCTGTGGTCGGCCGGGCCGGGCAGGGTGTTCGCCGACCTGCTGGGGGCGCAGGTCTGCCCCCGGGTCGCCTCCCGGCGGCCGGACCCCGGTCCGCTCGGTGAGCTGGTGTCCGGTATCGGGATCGGAGAGCTCACGCAGGTCGAGGCTCCAGGCAAGGAAGTCGTCATCGTCCCCGTGCGGGACGCGGGCGAGGCCGTGCACCGGACGGTGCAGCTCGTCGCGGACTCGGTGCCACGGGCGATCGGCGTCCCGCCCGAGCAGACCGTGGTGATCACCCCGGGCCACGGCGGCGCTGCCGGCACCCGCACGCTCAACGCGGCGCTCAAGGAACGCCTCAACCCCGGCCCCGGCCGCTTCGGCGGCTTCGACCCCGGCGACCGGATCGCCTACTCCCCCGCTCCGGGCCGCACGGTGCCGGGCAGCGTGGTGAAGGCCGACGCCGACGGACTGCACCTGTCGTGCTCGGGCGCTCCCGTCGTCGTACCGAAGGAGCGGGTGGAGCAGGCCGTGCGGCACGGGTGGGCGCTGACCGCGCACCAGGCGGTGGGCGGCCGGTGGCCCGCGGTGGTCGTGGTGCTGCCCGGGGACGCGGCGCAGTCCCTGAGCCGGCCGTGGATCTACACCGCGTTCGGCCGGGCGGAGCGCCATCTGTCCGTGGTCCACGGCGTGGAACAGGCACTTCCCCGGGCCGTGGCCGAGGTCCCGGCGAAGCCGCGCACCACCCGCCTGCCGCTCCTGCTGGCGACCCAGGTGCCTGCCGCCGGCTGACTCGACGACCGAACGGCGGCGGCCCCGGGCTTCTGACCCCGGGGCCGCCGCCGTCTCGGCGGTATGTCGTGGCCTGTCCCGGCCGCCGTACGTCGGCGGCCGGCGTCAGCGATCGGCGTCAGCGATCGGCGTCCAGCGGCTCCAGGTCCTCCTCGCCGTCCAGGTCCGGGTCCAGGTCGTCGTCCAAGCCGGAAAGACGGACGTCGTCGATCTCGTCGTCGAAGACCGCGCTGACGTCGAAGCGGCAGACCACCCGCTGCGGATCGATCTGGTCGAACGGCGTCTCCAGCCACTCGCCGGGCTCGGCCGGTTCGTCCGTGGCCGTCACCCAGAGCGTGGAGTCGCCCTCCTCCAGCCCGAACTCCTTGTGCCGCGAGGCGATCTCGTCCGGTTCGAACTCGCCGAACAGGATGCCCAGCGCCCCGTGCACCGTCGCGGAGGCCTCCGCCCCGCGCCCGTCGTCGTCCGCCGCCTCCACCCGCTGGGCCTGTGCCAGCAGCCGGTGCGGCTCCGCCACGTGGTAGTCGCGGCGGATGAGCACGCTCAGCGCGTTCGGCTCCTCGGGGCCCGTGTATGGCGGGAGCGCGTCTTCCGCACCAGGGATCTCGAAGGGCGTGACCTCGTCGTAGCGGTCGTAGAGCAGCTCGTCGTAGGTCTCGGCGGCCGCGGCCAGCTCGTTGAACGCTTCGTAGACGGCCGGGTCGTCCTCCCCGGACCTGCGTTCGACCGCGGCCAGGTGGCGGTCGAGCGCGGTCTTGACCGCCTCGGCGGCGGCTCGTACCTCGGCAGCGGTGGGCTGCGCAGCATCAGACATAGTGCAGACGCTATCCGTACCGGGCCCCAGACCGCACAATAGATGCGATGCCGGAATACGAATTTGTCGACGTGTACGTACCGCGCGGTGTCTCCCGCAAGGACGCCACACGCCTGCTGACGGACCATGCCGAGTACGGACACTGGGAGTTGGACCGTCTGAGCCTGATGCGCGACGGCAGCCGCAGGGTGCGGCTGCGACGGCGGATCATCCGCCAGGTACGCGCCACGTGGTGAGCCTGGGCGACGACGGAAACGACCGAAACGGAGCGGGCCCCACGAGGGCGGGGCCCGCTCCGTTCTGCGCACCGGCGCAGAAGGTGCGCGGTGCCTTGCTTGGGAATGCGCCGGTTCAGGCCGAAGCGCGCGCCTTGCGGTACATGACCGCTCCCGCCAGCAGCGCACCCGCGCCCACCGGGAGCACGACGCCCAGCGGCATGTCACTGCCGGTGTGCGCGAGCTGTGCGGTGCCCTGGGGCTGAGTGACCGCCGACTGGGCGCCCGGGTGGTTGGCGTGCGAGGAGCCGCCCGGCGTCTTGCCACCCGTGCTGGGCGGCGTGCTCGGGGTGCCGGGGTGACCGGGCTCGGCGGGGTGGCCCGGGTTACCCGGTTGCCCGGGGTTGCCGGGCGGTGTCGTCTCGTGACCGCCGCCCGGAGGCGTGGTGTGCCCGCCGCCCGAATCACCGCCGTTGGCGCAGTCGTTGTCCTTGGCCGCGTTGCCGACACCCACGACGTCGACGCTGTTGCCGCAGACGTTCACCGGTACGTCGACCGGCACCTGGACGTGGTTGCCCGCGCCGACACCGGGTGAGTCGCCGGCGTGCCCGCCGGCCTGGGACCCGCCGGAACCGCCGTGGCCCGAGCCGTGGCCCGAGCCGTGTCCGCCGGACGAGCCTCCGCCCTTGTTGGTGCAGTCGTTGCCGATCGCCGGGTTGAGGATCCCGATGACGTTGACCGTGTTGCCGCAGACGTTCACCGGCACGTCCACCGGCGCCTGCACGGTGTTGCCGGACAGCACGCCGGGCGAGCCCGAACTAAAGCCGCTCGCGCCCGAGTCGGCGTGGGCATAGCCGCCCGCCGCGGCGAGCACGCCGGTCGCGGCCGCCACGGTCATCAGGCCCTTGCGGGTGACCTGTCGCATTGCTGAATTCTCCCTGCCTTCAATCCTGACCTGGAATCCCGCGAATTTCGCGAAGAAATCCGCGGCAAAGGCCGGTCGGCTCCGGAGCGCATGGGACGCGCTCCGGAGCCGACGGGCGTGAAACGACCCTCAGCGGGTCGACGTCACTTGTTGATGCAGGTGTTGCCGAAGGCGGGGTTCAGCAGCCCGATCACGGAGACCGTGTTGCCGCAGACGTTCACCGGGACGTGAACCGGCACCTGAACGACGTTGCCGGACACGATGCCCGGGGAGTGCACTGCGGCACCCTGAGCACCGGAGTCGGCGACAGCCAGGCCCGCACCCGCGAGAACCAGACCACCAGTGGCAGCCGCAGCGGCGACGACCTTCTTGATCATTATTCCTCCTTGTTGGCAAATGCGATCCCAAGTAGCGGATCACATGAGCTGTAACGAGGAGGGAGTAATCGAGCTACGAGCTTATGGTCGCATTCACTCTTTTCAGTCAATACCGCACGGGCGCCCGATTATTGAAGTCTCGTTTCACTGGCGAAAACCGGACGCCAAAAGCGGTCAGGAGGCGTCGATGAAGCGGTCGAGCACACGCACGCCGAACTTCAGGCCGTCGACCGGCACCCGCTCGTCGACGCCGTGGAACATCCCGGCGAAGTCCAGCTCCGGGGGCAGCTTGAGCGGGGCGAAGCCGAAGCCGCGGATGCCCAGGTCGTCGAAGGACTTCGCGTCCGTGCCGCCGGAGAGCATGTACGGAATCGCCTTGGCGGCCGGGTCCTCGGCCAGGAGAGCGGACTGCATCGCGTCCACCAGCGCCCCGTCGAAGGTCGTCTCCACGGCCTTGTCGGAGTGCACGTCCTCGCGCCTGACCCTGGGCCCGAGGATCTTGTCCAGGTCGGCGAGGAACTCCTCCTCGAACCCGGGCAGGAAACGCCCGTCGACGTGCGCCGTGGCTTGGCCGGGGATGACGTTGACCTTGTAGCCGGCGCCCAGCTGGGTCGGGTTGGCGGTGTTGCTCAGGGTCGCGCCGATGAGCTTGGCGATGCCGCCGAGCCTGGCCAGCGTCCCCTCCATGTCCTCCGGGTCCAGCTCGGTGCCGAGGGCGTCGCCGAGTTCGTCGAGGAAGGCCCGGGTGGTCTTGGTCACCCGTACCGGGAACCTGTGCCGTCCGAGCCGCGCGACGGCCTCCGACAGCTCGGTGATCGCGTTGTCCCGGTGGATCATCGACCCGTGCCCGGCCGTGCCCGCCACGGTCAGCTTCATCCAGTGGATGCCCTTCTCGGCCGTCTGGATCAGATACAGCCGCCGCTGTTCGTTGACCGTGAACGAGAAGCCGCCGACCTCGCTGATCGCCTCGGTGACGCCCTCGAAGAGACCGGGGTGCTTGTCGACCAGGTGCCGGGCGCCGTACTTGCCGCCGGCCTCCTCGTCGGCGAGGAAGGCGAGGACGATGTCGCGCGGTGGCCTGCGCCCGCTGCGCAGCCGGTCGCGTACGACCGCGAGGGTCATCGCGTCCATGTCCTTCATGTCGACGGCCCCGCGCCCCCACACGCACCCGTCGGCGACCTCGCCGGAGAAGGGGTGGTGGGTCCAGTCGCCGGCGTTGGCCGGTACGACGTCGAGGTGGCCGTGGATGAGGAGCGCGGGCCGCGACGGGTCCTCGCCCTCGATCCGGGCCACCGTGGAGGCCCGGCCCGGGTGCGACTCGAAGATCTGCGGTTCGAGACCCACCTCGGCGAGCTTCCCGGCGACGTACTCGGCCGCCACCCGCTCACCCGGACCCGAGTGGTCGCCGTAGTTGCTGGTGTCGATCTGGATCAGCTCGCGGCAGAGGTCCACGACCTCGTCCTCGCCGGTGACGCCCCTGGCCGTGTCCGTCTCGCTCACGCTGCTTCCTCCCGCTGTCACTGCTGGTGGTTGCCCTCATCCTCCCTCCGACTCCGGCCGCACCCCAAGACCGGACCCGGTCCGTCACAGGCCGTTCACGCCGGACAGGGGGTGACCAGGGCGCCCTCGAAAGCCTGGTAATGTTTCCCTCGTCGCCGCGGGGCAACCTCGCACGACAGACGCCTTGTCCGGGTGGCGGAATGGCAGACGCGCTAGCTTGAGGTGCTAGTGCCCTTTATCGGGCGTGGGGGTTCAAGTCCCCCCTCGGACACCAGCCGAAGTCCCCGGCCGCTCAGCGGCCGGGGACTTCGTCGTTTCCGCCGCACCAGCCCTTTTCCGCACCGGCAAGGTGCTCCTCACTCACCGTGTGGGCCATCTCTCCCTCCAGTGAAAACACCAGCTCACAGCTGGTTGGCCGGCACTTGATCCACTCCGGGCAGCCCTCCTGGGTGGCCGATCAGCGGTGGGGAACCTAGCTTCGTACTAAAATTTCCGGCTTGTTACGGAACGGAGCTGGAGGAGGACAACCCCAGGCAGACCTGCGGGCCCACCAGCGCCCCGGAGTCTTCCGGGATCGAGACGCGAGGACCGGATGGCAGCGATAGACGAGAGCAGTGCTCTCGGCCTGCTCGACGAAGAGCTCAGCGCAGAGATCCACCAGCAGTTCGGCGACACGGCGCGCTTTTCCGGAGGCCACGCGGCCTCCCGGCGCACGCTCGTCGACATCTTCGACGCATCCGTCAGGTCGTACCCGGACGAGCTCGCTCTCGATGACGGTACGACGCGGCTCACCTATCGTGCCCTGGCCGGCGAGGTCGAGCGGCTGCGGCGCGAGCTGGCCGCCGCAGGGGTCGGCCTGGGCGACCGGGTGGGGGTCCGCGTTCCCTCCGGCACCAACGACCTCTACGTCGCCATCCTCGCCGTGCTCGCCGCCGGTGCCGCCTATGTTCCCGTGGACGCCGAGGACCCGGACGAGCGGGCCGAGCTGGTCTTCGGCGAGGCGGACGTCCGCGCTGTCGTCGGCGCGGGGCACGCGCTCACCGTCAACGGGCGCAGCGACGTTCCCGCCGCCCGGCCCGGCGTCGAGCAGGACGCGTGGATCATCTTCACGTCCGGCTCCACCGGGAAGCCCAAGGGCGTCGCCGTCAGCCACCGCAGCGCCGCCGCGTTCGTGGATGCCGAGGCCGCGCTGTTCCTGACCGAGGACCCCATCGGTCCCGCTGACAGGGTCATGGCGGGTCTGTCGGTCGCCTTCGACGCGTCCTGCGAGGAGATGTGGCTGGCGTGGCGCTACGGGGCGTGTCTGGTGCCCGTGCCCCGGTCGCAGGTCCGCAGCGGGGCCGACCTCGGTCCCTGGCTGGTCGAGCAGGAGATCACCGTCGTCTCGACGGTGCCCACGCTGGCGGCCCTGTGGGAGCCGGAGACCCTCAACGACGTACGCCTGCTGATCTTCGGCGGCGAGGCCTGCCCGCCCGAGCTGGTGCAGCGGCTGGTGACGGAGGGGCGCGAGGTCTGGAACACGTACGGGCCGACGGAGGCGACCGTCGTGGCCTGTGCCTCGCTCATGTCCGGCGAGGAGCCCATTCGGATCGGTCTGCCGCTCGACGGCTACGAGCTGGCCGTCGTCGACGAGGCCGGGGAGCCCGTGCCGATGGGCGACAGCGGCCAGCTGGTGATCGGCGGGGTCGGGCTCGCCCGGTACCTCGACGCCGAGAAGGACGCGGAGAAGTACGCACCGCTCGAGTCCCTGGGCTGGGAGCGGGCGTACCGCAGCGGTGACCTCGTGAAGGCCGAGCCGGAGGGGCTGGTGTTCCTCGGGCGGGCCGACGAGCAGATCAAGCTCGGCGGGCGCCGGATCGAACTCGGTGAGGTGGACGCGGCCCTGCAGGCGCTGCCCGGCGTCCAGGGCGCCGCTGCCGCCGTGCGCACCGCGCGCAGCGGCAACCAGCTCCTCGTGGGCTACGTCGTCACCCAGGAGGGCTGGGACCACGCGGCCGCGGTCGAGAAGCTGCGCGCCGAGCTGCCCGCCGCGCTCGTCCCGCTGCTCGCGCCGGTCGGGGACCTCCCCACCCGCACGTCCGGCAAGGTCGACCGCAACGCTCTGCCCTGGCCCCTGGAGGGCCTGGAGACCGGCGGCCGTGCCGAGCAGCTCTACGGCACCGAGGCCTGGCTGGCCGAGCAGTGGACGGAAGTCCTCGGCATCCCGGTCTCCAGCGCCCGTGACGACTTCTTCGCGATCGGCGGCAGCAGCCTGGCCGCCGCCCAGCTGACGACGAAGCTGCGCACCCGCTACCCGAGCGCGGCCGTCCTCGACATCTACCAGCAGCCCACCCTGCGCAAGCTGGCGCGCCGGCTGGAGGCCTCGGTCCAGGACGACGGCGCCCGGCGCACGATCGCCCCGGTGCCGACCCGCGCCAAGGTGATCCAGCTGCTGCTTCTCGTCCCGCTTTTCACGCTGCTCGGGCTGCGCTGGACGGTCGCGCTCGCCGCGCTCGGGAACCTGCTGCCCGCCTACTCCTGGCTGCCGTCCGCCCCCTGGTGGCTGGTCGCGGCCGGCGCCGTCGTACTGTTCAGCCCGCCCGGACGGCTCGCGATCGCCGCCGGCGGTGCGCGGCTGCTGCTGCGGGGCGTCGAGCCCGGCCGGTACGCGCGCGGTGGCAGCGTCCATCTGCGGTTGTGGACCGCCGAGCGGCTGGCCGAGTTCAGCGGGGCGACCTCGCTGACCGGCTCGTGGCTGGAGCGCTACGCGCGGGCGCTGGGCGCCAGGATCGGCCAGGACGTCGACCTGCACTCGCTGCCGCCGGTCACCGGTCTGCTGAAGCTCGGCCGGGGCGCTGCCGTGGAGTCCGAGGTCGACCTGTCCGGCTGGTGGCTGGACGGCGACCGGCTGGAGATCGGCGCGGTCAGGGTCGGTGCGCACGCCACCGTCGGCACCCGCAGCATGCTCTTCCCGGGCGCCCGCGTGGGCAAGCGGGCCGAGGTGGCGCCGGGTTCGGCGGTCACCGGTCAGATCCCGACCGGTCAGCGCTGGGCCGGTGCGCCCGCGGTCAAGCTCGGCAAGGCCAAGCGCAACTGGCCCAAGGAGCGTCCGCAGCGCGGCACGTACTGGCGTGTGATGTACGGCCTGACGGGCCTCGCGCTGACCGCGCTGCCGCTGCTCGCGGGCGGCGTCGCGTTCCTCGTGGCGCACGCCTTCATCGACGCGGACGCACCCCTGCGGGGTGCCGCGCTCGCCCTCGTCCCGGCCACACTGGCGTTCGGGGCGGTGTACGCGCTGCTGATCCTCGTTGCCGTACGGCTGCTGAGTCTCGGCCTGCGTGAGGGCACGCATCCCACGCACAGCCGGATCGGCTGGCAGGCCTGGACGGTCACGCAGCTGATGGACCGCTCACGCGAGACCCTGTTCCCGCTGTACGCCGGGCTGGTCACGCCGGTGTGGCTGCGGCTGCTCGGCATGCGGATCGGGCGGGGCGCCGAGGTGTCCACGGTGCTCGCGCTGCCGAGCCTGACCACGGTCGGCGAGGGCGCGTTCCTGGCCGACGACACACTGACCGCGCCGTACGAGCTCGGTGGCGGCTGGATGCGGATCGGGCGCGCGGAGATCGGGCGACGGGCGTTCCTCGGGAACTCGGGGATGACCGCGCCGGGGCGCAGCGTGCCGGACGGCGGACTCGTCGGCGTGCTGTCGGCGACGCCGAAGAAGGCGAAGAAGGGCAGCTCGTACCTGGGCCTTCCGCCGGTGAAGCTGCCGCGCAGCGCGGAGACGGGCGACCAGAGCCTGACGTACGACCCGCCCGCGCGACTGCTGTGGGCGCGCGGCCTTGTGGAGCTGTTCCGGATCGTGCCGGTGTTCTGCTCGGCCGGCCTCGCGGTGCTGACGGTGGCGGCGCTGTGTCTGCTCGGCCCCTGGGCTCCCCTGCTGTCCGGTCTGGTGCTGCTGGGCACCGGCGCGGCAGCCGCTGTGGTCTCGTTCGTCGCCAAGTGGCTGCTCGTCGGGCGGCACCGCACCGGTGAGCACCCGCTGTGGAGCAGCTTCGTGTGGCGCAATGAACTCGCGGACACCTTCGTCGAGGTCGTGGCCGTACCGTGGCTGGCGGGTTCGGTGCCCGGGACGCCGGTGATGACCGCGTGGCTGCGCGGTCTGGGCGCCACGATCGGCAAGGGCGTCTGGGTGGAGAGCTACTGGCTGCCCGAGACGGACCTGGTGACCCTGGAGGACGCGGCCACCGTGAACCGTGGCTGTGTGCTGCAGACCCACCTCTTCCACGACCGGATCTTGCGGACGGATACTGTTGTTCTCCGTGAGGGCGCCACACTGGGCCCTGGCGGGATCGTGCTGCCCGGCAGCACGATCGGGGCCCGCACCACGCTGGGTCCCGCGTCGCTCGTCATGGCTGCGGAGTCCGTTCCGGACGACACCCGTTGGCTCGGCAACCCGATCGAGGCATGGCGTCCCTGAACGCGGGCCACTCGGAGCCGGTGGGCGTCGCATCGGCGACGAAGAGTGGCAGCGCAGCGCAGGGAGCAGAAGCGGCAGTGGCAGTTCAGCAGTCGGCGGGTTCGGACCCGTACTTCCCGGATCACGGTGACACCGGTTACCGGGTGCACCGGTACGAGCTCGCGCTCGATTACCGGCCGGGCCCCAACCGGCTGGCCGGGACGGCCCGGATCAACGCGATCGCGGGCCGTTCGCCGCTCGGCGAATTCACCCTGAACCTCTCCGACTTCAAGATCGGACGGGTCCGGGTCGACGGCCGGCAGCCGCACTACACGCATCGCGGCGGCCGGCTGCGCATCCGCCCCGCCAAGCCCGTCCGGCCCGGTGCCGCCTTCACCGTGGAGGTGCACTGGGCGGGCAACCCCAAGCCGGTCACCAGTCCCTGGGGCGGGCTCGGCTGGGAGGAGCTGGAGGACGGGGCGCTGGTGGCGAGCCAGCCGATCGGGGCGCCGTCCTGGTACCCGTGCAACGACCGGCCCGCCGACAAGGCGTCGTACCAGATCTCGATCACCACGCCGTCCGCGTACGCGGTGGTGGCGGGCGGCAGGCTGCTGACCCGTACGACACGCGCGTCGACGACCACCTGGGTGTACGAGCAGTCGGCGCCCACGTCGAGCTACCTGGTGGGCCTGGCCATCGGCAAGTACGAGACGGTGCTGCTGGGTGACCCTGGGCCGGGCGGGGTGCCGCAGCACGGGCACATACCGGCGCAGCTGCTGCCTGAGTTCTCACGGGACTTCGCCCGGCAGCCGCAGATGATGGACGTGTTCCAGGAGCTTTTCGGCCCCTATCCGTTCGGCGAGTACGCGGTAGTGGTGACCGAGGAGGACCTGGATGTCCCCGTGGAGGCCCAGGGGTTGTCGCTGTTCGGCGCCAACCACGTGGACGGGGCGCGGGGTTCGGAGCGGCTGGTGGCGCACGAGCTGGCGCACCAGTGGTTCGGCAACAGCGTCTCCATCGCGGACTGGCGGCACATCTGGCTGAACGAGGGCTTCGCCAAGTACGCCGAGTGGCTGTGGTCGGAGCGCTCGGGCGGCCGTAGCGCGCAACAACTCGCGGCGGCCGCACACCGGTTGCTGTCCTCCCAGCCGCAGGATCTGCGGCTGGCCGATCCGGGACGCAAGTCGATGTTCGACGACCGTCTCTACGAGCGCGGCGGGCTGACCGTGCACGCGGTGCGCTGCGCGATGGGCGACGACGCCTTCTTCCGCATGCTGCGTGCCTGGGCGGGGCTGCACCGCGGCGGCGCGGTGACGACCGCGACGTTCACGGCGCATGCGGCCCGGTTCGCGGACGAGCCGCTGGACGGCCTGTTCCAGGCCTGGGTGTACGGCGCGGCGCTGCCTTCGATGCCCACGCAGGTCCCGGCACGTCCCGCGCACCCGCCCACCAACGCCGAGTCGGCGTAGGCGGGCGGGCCGCCCGGCGTCAGCTCGCGGGGCGGTGACGACCGCCGCCTTCTGCACGGTGTGGAAGAAGCCGGTGACGCGCACCGGCGGCGCATGACCCGCACACGATGCGCGCGGGTCGGATCAGGTGCTTCACGGATCTCGCACGGCGAGTGGTGCAGCAGAATGGGGCGCATGTCCCGACGTACCTCGCATCCTGGGCGGAAGCACGGCTCCGCCCCAGTTGACCACCCCTCCTGCCCTTGCGGTCTCGCGGAGACGTACGAAAAGTGCTGTGGCCGGTTGCACCGGGGTGAGGCCGCGGCACCGACCGCCGAGACGCTGATGCGATCGCGCTACAGCGCATTCGTGAAGCGCAACGAGCAGTACCTGCTGAGGACTTGGCATCCGCGTACCCGGCCGGGACAGGTCGAGTTCGATCCGGGGATGCGGTGGAGCGGCCTGGAGATCCTCGGCGTCGGCGACGGCTCGGCCTTCCACAGCACCGGCACGGTGACCTTCCGCGCCTCGTACCGGGGCGGGGCGCTGCACGAGCGCAGCCGGTTCGAGCGGGTCGACGGCGCCTGGGTGTACGTCGACGGGGAGTTCCTCGACCAGTAGCCCGGCACTAGGGAGCGAGGATGTCGAGTTCCTGAAGGGCCCCGACCGTGATCTCCCGGGTCAGCTGCTCGGCGCGTGCCGCGTCGCCCTCCCGGATCGCCTCGGCGACCTGGACGTGCAGGGTGACGGCGGACGGATCGGGATCCTCGAACATGACCTCGTGGTGGGTACGGCCCGCGAGGACCTCGGCGACGACGTCACCGAGCCGCGCGAACATCTCGTTCCCGGACGCGACGAGGACGACCCGGTGGAAGGCCATGTCGTGGACGAGGTACTGCTCCAGCCTGTGGCCGCGGGAGTTGGCGACCATGCCGAGCGTGCACGCGGTGAGTTCGGCGCACTGCTCGGCGGACGCGTGCCGGGCGGCCAGGCCTGCGGCGACCGGTTCGACGGCCGAGCGCAGGACGGTCAGTGAGCGCAGCTGGTGGGGGCGGTCCGCGCCGGCCAGGCGCCAGCGGATGACCTGCGGGTCGTAGACGTTCCACTCGGACTTCGGGCGCACGGTCACGCCCACCCGTCGGCGTGACTCGACCAGGTGCATGGATTCGAGGACGCGCACCGCCTCGCGCATCACCGAGCGTGAGACGTCGAAGCGCTGGGCCAGCTCGTCGGTGCGCAGAACACTGCCCGGCGGGTACTCGCCCGCCGTGATGGCGGGTCCGAGGGAGTCCAGTACGCGGCCGTGCAGCCCCCGGCCCAGAGTGCTCATGCACTCAGCGTACGGGGAGGTTTACAGAAACAAAAAGTCAGACTTATTCGTCACAGACCCTTGAATTGGTCGTACCTAATCGGTTTCAGTGTCGTCGACGCCGGATGGCGTCCAGATGTCGAAGAAGACAGTGAGAGCACGATGCAGCAGCTGCGCACCCCCCATGTCGTCGTGGTCATGGGCGTCGCGGGCACCGGCAAGACCACCATCGGTCCCCTGCTCGCGGCCCGTCTCGGTGTTCCGTACGCCGAGGGCGACGACTTCCACCCCCAGGCCAATATCGCCAAGATGTCGGCCGGGACCCCGCTCCAGGACGAGGACCGGTGGCCCTGGCTCGACGCCATCGGCACCTGGGCGCACGGGAGGGCCGGACTCGGCGGGGTGGTCAGCAGCTCGGCGCTGAAGCGGTCCTACCGGGACCGGCTCAGGGCCGTCGCCCCCGGTGTCGTCTTCGTGCACCTGACGGGCGACCGTGCCCTCATCGAGGAGCGGATGTCGCACCGGCAGGGCCACTTCATGCCCACGGCGCTGCTCGACTCCCAGTTCGCCACGCTCCAGCCGCTTCAGCCGGACGAGGCAGGCATCGCGGTGGACGTCACCGGCAGCCCCGAGGAGATCGCCGCACGGGCCGTGAAGGCGCTGGACGCGCTCCCCCACCCGGCGGGGTAGCACCTCCCGGTCCCCTCCCTCGAACTCCCCGTCCCTCATACCTGCAAGGACACCCCTGTGACCAGACTCAGCGTCGAGATCCTGGCAGCGGACGCACCGGCACCGATCACCTCGGCCGGTCACGCTCAGCTGGGCATCGCCGTTCTGGTGGGCATCGCCGTCATCGTCGTGCTCATCACCAGGTTCAAGCTCCACGCCTTTCTGTCCCTGACCATCGGTTCACTGGTGCTCGGCGCCGTCGCGGGGGCCCCGCTCGACAAGGTGATCCTCAGCTTCAGCACCGGGCTCGGCGCCACGGTCGCCGGCGTGGGCGTGCTGATCGCCCTCGGCGCGATCCTCGGCAAGATGCTCGCCGACTCCGGCGGTGCCGACGAGATCGTCGACACGATCCTCGCGAAGGCGGGCGGCCGGGCGATGCCCTGGGCGATGGTGCTGATCGCCTCGGTGATCGGTCTGCCCCTGTTCTTCGAGGTCGGCATCGTGCTGCTGATCCCGGTCGTGCTGATGGTCGCCAAGCGCGGCAACTACTCCCTGATGCGCATCGGCATCCCGGCCCTGGCGGGCCTGTCCGTGATGCACGGCCTGATCCCGCCGCACCCCGGCCCGCTGGTCGCGATCGACGCGGTGGGGGCCAACCTCGGTGTCACGCTGGCGCTCGGCATCCTCGTCGCCATCCCGACGGTGATCATCGCCGGTCCGCTGTTCTCGAAGGTCGCGGCCCGCTGGGTGGACGCCCCGGTCCCCGACCGGATGCTGCCGCCGCGCGCCTCCGAGGAGCTGAAGAACCGCCCCGGCTTCGGCGCCACCCTGGGCACCATGCTGCTGCCGGTCGTGCTGATGCTGGCCAAGGCACTGGTCGACATCGTCATCGACGACCCCGAGAACCGCACCCAGCGCGTCTTCGACGTCATCGGCAATCCGCTGATCGCTCTCCTCGCGGCCGTGCTCCTCGGCATCTTCACGCTGCTGCGGCCCGCCGGCTTCGGCAGGGAGCGGCTCACCCCGCTCGTCGAGAAGGGCCTCGCGCCCATCGCCGGCATTCTGCTGATCGTCGGCGCGGGCGGCGGCTTCAAGCAGACGCTGATCGACTCCGGCGTGGGCCAGATGATCCTGGACATCTCCAAGGACTGGTCGATCCCGGCGCTGCTGCTGGCCTGGCTGATCGCGGTGGCCATCCGCCTGGCGACCGGCTCGGCGACGGTGGCGACGGTCTCGGCGGCCGGCCTGGTCGCCCCGCTCGCGGCCGACATGTCGACCGCCCACACCGCGCTCCTCGTCCTGGCCATCGGCGCCGGCTCGCTCTTCTTCAGCCATGTCAACGACGCGGGATTCTGGCTGGTCAAGGAGTACTTCGGCCTCAGCGTCGGCGAGACCCTGAAGACCTGGTCCGTCATGGAGACGATCATCTCGGTGGTCGCCGGCGGTCTGGTCCTGCTCCTCTCGCTGGTCATCTAGGAGTACGAGGATGAGTCATCCCCTGTTCGACGTCAGCGGCCGCACGGCCCTGGTCACCGGCTCCAGCCGCGGCATCGGTCTCGCCCTCGCCCGGGGCCTCGCGGAGGCCGGCTGCACGGTGGTCCTCAACGGCCGCGACGCCGGCCGTCTCACCACGGCGGCCACGGAGCTGCCCGGCGACGTCCACACGGCCGTGTTCGACGTGACCGACGGCCCGTCCGTCGCCGCGGGGATCGCGGACGTCGAGGAGCGGGTCGGCCCGCTCGACATCCTCGTCAACAACGCGGGCGTGCAACTGCGCGCCCCGCTCCTGGAGTTCACGGACGCGGACTGGCACCGCATCCTGGACACCAACCTCACCAGCGCGTTCCTGGTCGGCCGTGAGGCGGCCCGCCGGATGACGGAACGCGGCCACGGCAAGATCGTGAACATCTGCTCGCTGCAGAGCGAGGTGGTCCGCCCCGGCATCGCACCCTACGCGGCCACCAAGGGCGCCCTGAAGATGCTCACCAAGGGCATGTGCGCGGACTGGGGCCCGTACGGCGTGCAGGTCAACGGGTTGGGACCGGGGTACATCGAGACGGACCTGACCAGGCCCCTCGTCGAGGACGAGGAGTTCAGCGCCTGGGTGCGCCGCCGCACACCGGCCGGCCGCTGGGGCCGCACCGAGGACCTGGTGGGCGGGGTGCTGTTCCTCGCCTCGCCCGCCGCGGACTTCGTCAGCGGACAGGTGCTGTATGTCGACGGCGGAATGACGAGCGTGCTGTGAGAGAGCCTGCTGACATGACGGAGATGCCCGGCTGCGTGATCCACGGTCGGGGAGACCTGCGGGTCGACCGGCTGCCGGTCCCGGAGCCCGGCCCCGGGCAGGCCCTGATCGCCGTCCGCTACGGCGGCGTCTGCGGCTCCGACCTGCACTACTGGCGGCACGGAGGGGTCGGCGACTTCCGCCTGAGGGAGCCGATGCTGCTCGGGCACGAGGTGGTCGGGACGGTCCTGGCGTACGGCTCCCCGGACGCGTCGGGTCCGGACGTCGGTACGGCGGTGGCCGTGCACCCCGCGACTCCTTGCGGTTCGTGCCCGGAATGCGCGGCCGGACGCCACAACGTCTGCCGGGACACCCGCTACCTGGGCAGCGCGGCGCGCTTCCCGCACGTACAGGGTGGTTTCGCGGCCCAAGTGGCTGTACCGGTCGGGCAGTTGAGGCCGCTCCCGGAGGGCCTCGAACTGCGGCGGGCGGCGCTCGCCGAGCCGCTGTCCGTCGCCCTGCACGCGGTGCGGCGGGCCGGGGAGGTGAGCGGACGGCATGTGCTGGTCACCGGTGCCGGCCCCATCGGGTGCCTCGTGGTCGCCGCGGCGAAGGCGGTGGGTGCGGCACGGGTGACGGTCACCGACCTTCTCCCGGCGGCTCTGGAGTACGCGCGTGCCGCCGGCGCGGACACCGTCGTACGGGCCGACGATCCGGCCGACGCCGGGTGGCCGTCCGAGGCGGACGAGGTGGACGCGGCCGTCGAGGCGTCCGGGGTGGCCGCGGGCCTCGACACCTGTCTGCGTCTGGTGCGGCGCGGCGGGGTCGTCGTACAGCTGGGGATGCTGCCGCCCGGGCCGAGTCCTTTCGCCGGGAACCTCGTCGTGAGCCGGGAGATCGAGCTGCGGGGAGCGTTCCGCTTCGACACCGAGTTCGACGAGGCGCTGCGGCTGCTCGCCGCCGAGCCCGCCTTCGACGGGCTGGTCAGCGCGGTGGTGCCGGTGACGGACGCCGAGGCGGCGTTCGTGCTCGCCGCGGACCGGAGCCGGTCCTGCAAGGTCCTGTTGGACTTCGGTGCCTGAACCGGCTTCCCCGGCGGCCCGCTCGGCCTCATCATGAGGAGACCCCCGGCCACGGCCTCCGGGGGGCGACCGTGTCGGGGGGCGTCATGGCGGTTTCCCTCGGGATGCGCGTCTCGGGGCTGCTCGTGGTCGGAGCGGTGGCGGTGGCTGTCGCGGCCTTCACCGGTGGCGGAAGCGGCACACCGGACGGAGGAGGCGGGCACGGGGCGATCGTGACCGTCGGGCCGTCGGACAGTGCCCGTTCCCCTGCGTCGCCCCTGCCTCCCGCTCCCCGGCAGTCACCCGCCGGGCAGGCGGGCCCCACGGCGCTGCCGAGCACCCCGGGCCACACCCAGCGCACCACGGCATCCCCGGCCGGCACCTCCCCCACCCCTTCGCCCACCCACGGCAACAGCCTTCTCCTGAGCCCCGCTTGGCTCCCGCCGGGACCGGTCTCGCCCGATGCCGACCACACCCCGGATCCGTCCGGCGTCTACGACGGGCTCCGGAACCCGGGACAGTGCCGGGCCGCCCACGATCTCGTCCCGGCGGCCTCGGCCGACCCGGAGTGGCGGGTGATCCGGGCGCTCGCGACGGCCTGTCTGGCGGTTCAGGGCCGAGGCGGCAGCTGGGACAGCGCGGCCGAGGAGTACGCCGGTCTGTCCGGGAAGGCGGACACCTGCAAGGGCCGGGCCGGTTACGCCGTACTCGGCGGGCTGCTGGACTTCCACCGGCGGCACCCGGGCGCCACCGTGCGCCTGCGGGCCTCGGGCGGCACGCCCGCATGCGCCTACCGGGTCGCCGGCGTCGACACGGGCGGCGACGGCGAGGCTCAGCCCGGCGAGACGGTCGCGGTCGAACTGCGGGACCTCTGCTTCGACCCGTCCGAACTGCTGCGGTCGGGGAGCGTGTTCATCGACGGGCGGCAGCTCGCCGGGCCGCCCGTGCTGCGGTCGCAGGCGGGCGACCGGCTGGTGCTGTCCGCGGTGGTGCCGTCCCTGGCCGGCTACCCGCGACCGGTCGACGTGGTCGTCCGGTACGGGACCACCGAGGCGCGCCTGAAGCACGCGTTCACGGTCGTGGCACCCGCCGCTCTCCCGTCCCCCGGAGTCCCGTCAGGGCCGCCACAGAGGGTGCTCCCGCTCGGCCCACTCCCGGCTCACCTCCCCGGTCCTTAGACCGCCGCGTGCCTCGGGATCCGCGATCGCCATGCCGATGTGCCCGGCGAGGACGATGCCGATGGTCAGGGCCAGCCAGTCGTGGACGAAGGTCGCGCTGGTGCGCCACATGATCGGGGTGAGATGGGTGAACCACATGATCAGGCCCGTGCCGAGCATCACCAGCGTCGCCCCGGCGATCCAGGCCGCGTAGATCTTCTGCCCGGCGTTGAACTTGGCCGCCGGGCGCGAGGAGCGGCGTTTGTCGCGGCGCAGGGCCGCGCGCAGCCAGACCCTGTCGTGCGGCCCGAAGCGGTTCAGGTGGCCCAGGTCGGCGCGGAAGAAACGGGAGGCCAGGCCCAGCAGGACGGGTACCGGCAGGGCGAGCCCGGCGCACTCGTGGACCCGGACCACCAGCTCGCGGCGGCCGACGAGTTCGGCGAACTGCGGGATGTAGAGGAACGCGGCCGTCACCACGCACACGCCCATGACTGCGGCGGTCGTGCGGTGCACCCAGCGCTGGACGGGGCCGAACCGGCGGACTCCGGTGGCCGGCGCGGTGTGTGCCTCAGCTCGTAGGGTCATCGTCCCGCCCGTTCGACTTGCCGACCCAGGCGTCGACGTCGTAGCCGAGGTGCTCCCAGTAGCCGGGTTTCACGTCCTCGGTGACGGTGATGCCGGAGAGCCACTTGGCGGACTTGTAGAAGTACATCGGCGCCACGTAGAGGCGGACCGGGCCGCCGTGGGCGTGGCCGATGTCCTTGTTCTGCATGCGCAGCGCGACCAGGACGTCGGAGCGGCGGGCCTGGGCGAGGGTGAGGCTCTCGGTGTAGGTGCCGTCGAAGCAGGTGAAGCGCACGGCGCCGGCCTTGGCGCGGACGCCCGCCGCGTCCAGCAGCCGGGACAGCCGTACGCCTTCGAAGGGGGTGTCGGGGACCCGCCAGCCGGTGACGCACTGGACGTCCTTGACCAGCTTGGTCTGCGGCAGGGCGCGCAGGTCGTCGAGCGTGTAGGTCTTCGGGTGGTCGACGAGTCCGTCCACGGTGAGGCGGTAGTCCGTGGCGTTTTTGTGCGGCACGGAGGAGGCGACCGAGTAGTAGCGGAACCCGCCGCCGTTGGGGAGCAGGCCGGTCAGACCGGTGGGGTCCTTGTCGGCCGCCGCGCCGAGGAAGCCCTCCAGGGCGTTCTGCAGCGTGGGCGCGGCGATCACGCCGAGGGCGCCCAGGCCGAGGGTGCCGAGCAGGACACGGCGCCCGATCGGTTTGCCGCGCTCCTCGGGGGCCTTCGGGCTGCCGGGCTCCTCGGGTTGTTCGGAGTTCACGTATCCATTCGAACACCCGCGACCCCGGCGGGGCCAGGAATCCCGGGTGCTCGTCAGGGTTCCGTAAGCACTTCTTACGGCGTTCTCAGATACCGGCGCCCGAAAGCCGGTCCGCATGCCTGCCCGCTCCGGGTGCCTACGACGTCTCCTGCGCCGCCCTGTCCAGTTGGAAGGCCTCGTTGCCGAGTCCGATACGGGCGTGTGCCTCGGGGGCCCGCGAGCGCAGGACCAGGCCCTGGACCAGACCGGCGACCAGGGCGAGGCCGGTGATGCCCGGCAGCGCCCAGCTCAGGGCCGAGCCGGGGCCGGCGCCGACCAGTACGTCGAAGTCCTTGACGGTGTAGCCGGCGATCACGAGCAGGGCGAGTGCGGCGAGCGCGGAGGTCACCAGGCGCCACCACTGGGCGCCCGCCGCGCCGCGCCGGGCGAAGAAGACGATGACCGACACGGAGGCCGCCGCCATCAGCAGGATCACGCCGAGGGCGCCGACGTTGCCGAACCAGGTGAACAAGTGCAGCACCGGCCCGGTGGGGTCGCCGGTGGGCTTGTCGTCGGCGACCGCGAAGGCGATCACGACGACCGCCGCCACGGCCGTCTGCAGCAGGGAACCGCTGCCGGGAGCGCCGCTCGAACCGGTCGTACGGCCGAAGGTGCGCGGCAGCAGGCCCTCGCGCCCCATGGCGAAGGTGTAGCGGGCGACGACGTTGTGGAAGCTGAGCATGGCCGCGAACATGCCCGTGACGAACAGGACGTGCAGGACGTCGGTGAAGGTGGAGCCGAGCCGGGACTCGGTCAGCGAGAAGAGCATTCCGGCGCTCTCCTTGCGGGCCGCACCGACCACCTGCGTGGGGCCTGCGGCGACGGTCAGGGCCCAGCTGCTGACGGCGAAGAACACGGCGACGCCCGCGACGGCGAGGAACATCACGCGCGGCACGAGGATGTGCGGCTTGCTGGTCTCCTCCGCGTACACGGGCGCCTGCTCGAAGCCGAGGAAGGCCGCGATGCAGAAGCAGAGCGCGGTACCCACCCCGGCGCCGCTGAGTGTGTCCGGGTTGAAGGCGTGCAGCGACAGGCCCTCCTTGGCCGGGTCGCCGATCGCCGCGACGTCGAAGACCACCACCAGGATCACCTCGACGACCAGCAGCACGCCCAGCACGCGTGCGTTGACGTCGATTTTCAGCCAGCCCAGCAGCCCGACGACCGCGAGGGCCGCCAGCGCCGGTATCCACCAGGCGATCTCCAGGTGGGCGTAGGTGGAGAAGAGCCCGGAGACCTCGAAGCCGAAGATGCCGTAGATGCCGACCTGCAGGGCGTTGTAGGCGACCAGCGCCACGAGCGCGGCGCCCGCGCCGGCGGTGCCGCCCAGGCCCCGGGAGATGTACGCGTAGAAGGCGCCCGCGTTGTGGACGTGCCGGCTCATCTCGGCGTAGCCGACGCTGAAGAGGACCAGCACCACGCCGAGGGCGACGAACAGGAGCGGCTGGCCGACGATCCCCATCACCGCGAATGTGGTGGGCATGACGCCTGCGACCACCATGAGGGGGGCGGTCGCGGCGAGCACGGAGAGCAGCAGCCCTCCCGTGCCGAGGCGGTCGGCGCGCAGGGCGCGCTCCTGCCCCAGATACGTACTGATGCCGTCGGTGGCGGGTCTGCTCGCGTTGGAACTGCCCGTGGTCATCGCAGGACCGTCCTTCTGGTTGGCGTCGGGAGTGTCATGCCGTGCCGAGCGCGGCGGCGCGCGCGGCACGGAAGGCGGAGTGCGGTTCGCGGTCCGGGTAGGACCAGGGTGCCGGGGTGGCGTGCTCGCCGATGCGGTGGAACAGGGCGGCGGCCTCGGCTCCCCGGCCCTCGCAGACCTTGGCGTGGGCGAGGAAGTTGAGGTCGACCAGGCGGCGAGGGTGGCCCTCGTGCTCCCATTCCAGCCACCAGTCGAAGGCGGTCTTCATGACCTGGCGGGCCCGGCGGCCGGTCCAGTGCCCGGAGGCTGCCGGGTTGGCCGGCTCCTGTCCGGAGGCTGCCAGCACGCGGTAGCGCTCGGCATGGGCGACGACCGGCAGGATCGCCAGCGGGGAGTCGGCGGGGGCCTGTCCGGCGGCCCAGTTGGCGAAGTCGTAGACCTCGTGCAGCGGGTCGGGGCCGGCGTTCGCGTGCCGCTCGGCGAGGTGGGCGACCATCAGGTGGTGGGCGTGGTGGTGGTCGGCGTACCGGCCGCGGACCTGGTCGAAGAGCCGTGCGGTCTCCTCGTCCGCGCCCACGTCGCGCGCCAGCATGAGCAGGCCGAGCCATGGGGTGGGGTCGGCGGGCACGAGGGCGGCGGCGGCGCGGCAGGCCTCCCGGGCACGGTCGGGTTTCTCCTTGCCTCGCAGGGCGCGCCGGACCAGTGCGAGCGCGAGCAGCACGGCGGCGTCGGCGGAGTCGGGCTCGGCGAGCAGCCAGTCCCCTGCCCAGGCGGCGCTGTAGGGCTCCAGCGCCAGTACGGTGATCCGGTGCCCGCGGCGGTCCCAGTCGTCGCCTGTGCGCACGAGCAGGGACCGCGCCGCCTGCCACCGCCCCTGCGCCAACGCGGCGCGGGCGCCGGAGAGTTCGGCGTCGTCCAGAGCCGCGTCGAGCGCCTGGGCGGCCACACGCTTGCGGCCCCGGCCGAGGGGTGGCGGGGGTGGAGACACCGCGGGAACTTCCTCACGCGACGCGGCTCGTCGTCTGGTTTCGGCTTGCCGTCGACTGGTCACGCACAGCAAATCCCCCACCAATGCTTTGCGTCAAGGGATGCACGCCCGTTACACGCGTCAACTTCCGTTACTGCAGAGACACTTGTGACCCAGGGGCGTGACGCGTCCCGATATGTACGGTCACGGATGTGGCGTACGCCATGGCGCCCCCTGTTCCGGCACCCCACCATGACGGGACGGCCACGTCACCGTCCTTGACCGTCCTTCGGCCGTCGGGGCAACGTGACGGAGTCGACTCCCCGGATCCGCGCACTCCCAGCAGCACGCCGGGCGCCGGGAGGCTACAGTCACCCAAACGCACCCCGAGGCCCGGCCCGACGATCGAGGTACGCAGCGTGTCCGTTCTGGTTCTGATTCTCGCCGTGAGCGCCGCCTGCTGCCTGGGCTTCGGCTTCGTGCTCCAGCAGAACGCGGCCCAGCGGGCACCCCTGAGCGACTTCCTCTCGCTGCGTCTGCTCTTCGACCTGATACAGGTGCCGCGCTGGCTGGGCGGCATCGGCCTGATGGTGGCCGGCATGGTCCTGGGCGCGATCGCGCTGGGCCAGGGCGAGATCTCCCTCGTCGAACCCCTGCTGGCCACGAACCTCCTCTTCGCCCTCGCCCTCTCCCGCAAGCAGACCAGGCAGCCGCTGGGCCGCCAGGGCTGGGGCGGACTCGCGCTGCTCGCGGGCGGCGTCACCGCCTTCATCGTCGCGGGCCGGCCGCACGGCGGCACCGCGGTCAGCGATCCCTTCCGGCACTGGCTGATCATCGGCGCAATGATCGGCCTGGCGCTGCTCCTGACCACCTACGCGAAGCGCTCCCGCCTCAGCTCCGGCCCGGTCCTCCTCTCCCTCGCCGCGGGCCTCCTCTACGGCGTCCAGGACGCCCTGACCCGGGTCAGCGGCCAGCGCTTCTCCGAGGGCGGCCTCACCGAGCTGGTCACGGGCTGGCAGCCGTACGGTGTCGCGGCCCTCGGCGTCACCGGCCTGATCCTGGTCCAGAGCGCCTTCGAGACCGCGCCCCTGCGCATGTCGCTGCCCGCCCTCACCGCGGCCCAGCCGCTCGCCGGCATCATCTGCGGAGTGGGCTTCCTGGGCGACCGCCTGCGCACCGACACGGGAGCGCTCGCCTGGGAGGCGGCCGGTCTCGCGGCGATCGTCGGCGGCATCGTGCTGCTCGGCCTGCACCCGTGCATGCCGAGCGGCGCGGCGAAGCCCGAGCGGGTCCGGGACCTGCAGCCGAAGTGACGCCGTCCTGCTTGGATGGCCGTATGACGAGCCCCGCAGACGAGATCCTCGACATCGTCGACGAGAACGACCGGGTCATCGGCCGGTCCCCGCGCGGCGAGGCCTACGCCGAGGGGCTGCGCCACCGCTGCGTCTTCATCCAGGCCAGGGACGCGCAGGGCCGCCTCTTCGTCCACCGCCGCACCCCGACCAAGCTGGTCTTCCCCTCCCTCTACGACATGTTCGTCGGCGGAGTGGTCGGCGCGGGCGAGTCCTACGACGACGCGGCGCTGCGCGAGGCCGAGGAGGAGCTGGGTGTCTCTGGCCTCCCGGGCCCGCACTTCCTCTTCAAGTTCCTGTACGACGACGGCGCCGGCCGGACCTGGTGGTCGGCGGTGTACGAGGTCCGCTGCGATCTGCCGGTCGACCCGCAGGCCGAGGAGGTGGCCTGGCACGCGTTCCTGCCGGAGGCGGAGGTGGAGCGGCGTCTGGCGGAGTGGGAGTGGGTGCCGGACGGGCTGGCGGCGTACGAGCGCCTGAAGGCCTACCGAGGCGCATCCGGCCCGTCCGGCGTCTGAGGCCGAGGCCCATTCCGGGCCGATAAAGTTCTGAACGTGATCGACCTTGCACGAAACATCCGGCTCTGGTTCGCCCCCGAACAGGTCCGGCAGGACGGCCGCACTCCCGATTACCGCTTCTCGCTGGCGAACGAGCGCACCTTCCTGGCCTGGCTGCGCACCGCGCTCGCCCTGATCGGCGGCGGCTTCGCGGTGGACCAGTTCCTGCCGGACCTGCGCTGGGCCTGGCGCGTCGGACTCGCGCTCGCGCTGCTCGGAGCGGGCGCGCTGTGCTCCCTGCGTGCCGTCAATCACTGGATGCGCTGCGAGCGTGCCATGCGCCGCGGCGAGGATCTGCCGGTCTCACGGTTCCCGGCGGTGCTGAGTGTGGTCGTCGCCGTGGTGGCCGTGGCGATGGTCTTCGTCGTGCTCGTCGGGTGGGAGGGATGACCGCCGACGCGGAGCCCGGGCGCGACCCCGGGCTGCAGCCGGAGCGGACCCGGCTGGCCTGGCGGCGTACGACACTGGCGAGCACCGTGGCGGCCGTTCTCGCCATGAGGACCGCCCTGCACGGCGATGCCTCCCCGCTCTCCGTCGTGGCCTGCGCCCTGTGCTGCGTCCTGTGGCTGGGCTTCCTCCTGATCGCCCACCGCCGCATCCGCACCCTGTCCTCGTCCGACAGCCCCCACGCCCTCACCCCCCGCCACGCCACCACAGCGGTCCTGTGCACGATCGCCGTCGCAGCATGCGGAGCGACCCTCATCCTCTGACCGGCAAGACCGCACCGCACGGCACCGCACCGCGATTCCCACGGTCGGCACCGCGACCCGCACCCCGTGTGCGCACCACGATTCCCACGGCCGGCACCGCGGCCCGCACCCCGTGCTGCATCCCTCGCTGGGCTCCCCGCCACGCCACCACAGCCGCCCTGCGCACGATCGCCGCCGCAGCGCGCGGAGCAACCCTCATCCTCTGACCGGCAAGACCACACCCCACCGCACCGCACCGCACCGGCGATCCCCACGGCCGACGCCGCGACCCGCACCCCGTGCTGCACCCCTCGCTGGGCTCCCCGCCACGCCACCACAGCCGCCCTGCGCACGATCGCCGCCGCAGCGCGCGGAGCGGGCCTCGTCGTCTATCCGGCCGGCTCCACCTCCCAGTCCACCGTCACGACGATCTTCCCCCGCGTCCGCCCCTCCTGGCTGCGGCGGTGTGCGTCCGCAGCCCGCTCCAGCGGGAACGTCTCCGAGACGTGCACAGACACGACGCCCTGTTCCACCAGTTCGGTCAGCCGCAGCAGGTCCTCGGCGTCCGGGCGCACCCAGCAGTACCGGCCGCCGTAGCCGATGACGTCGCCGTCGGCGATGGACGCCAGACGGCCCTGGGGGACCAGCAGGTCGGCCGAGGTCTTCAGGGCCTCGCCGCCGACGGTGTCGAACACGGCGTCCACTCCCTCGGGCGCCAGCGCGCGCATCCGCTCGGCCAGCCTCTCGCCGTACTCCACGGGCTCGCAGCCCAGCCCCCGGAGGAAGTCGTGGTTGCCCTCGCTCGCCGTGCCGATCACCCGGGCGCCCAGGTGCCGGGCCAGCTGGACGGCGACGGAGCCGACCCCGCCCGCGGCCGCGTGCACCAGGACCGTGTCACCGGGCCCCACCTGGAGCACCTTCACCAGCACCTGGTAGGCGGTGAGCCCCGCCAGCGGCAGCCCGGCCGCCTCCTCCCAGGTGAGGTTGCGCGGCTTGCGGGCGAGGGTGCGCACGGGGGCGGCGACGTACTCGGCGAAGGTGCCGCGGGAGAGAAAGTCCTCGCGCACGTAGCCGATGACCTCGTCCCCGGCGGTGAACTCCGTGACGGAGACGCCCGGTTGCACCACCACGCCGGAGACGTCCCAGCCGGGCACCACGGGGAAGACAGGGTCGATCATTCCGTCGAGGTAGCCCTCGCGGCACTTCCAGTCGACGGGATTGACGGCGGCCGCGCGGACCTTGACCAGCACGGCGTCGGGGCCGATCTTCGGATCGCGCACCTCGCCGTACTCGAGCACGTCCGGTCCGCCGTACCGGCTGTAGCTGATGCCTTTCATGACACCGACCCTCCCGGGCGCCCGGGCGCCACGCAACCCGAATGCCCCGATATGTACCGATCGCATGGCAGCCTGTCCGTCGTCACCACCCGTACCCCCGAAGGTGAGCCCCATGACCACCCTCCACATGGAACACGCCTCCCACACCCACGCGCACGGCCCGGACTGCGGCCACGCGCGCGTGCCGCACGGAGACCACGTCGACTACGCGCACGACGGGCATCTGCACCGCGAGCACGGCGACCACTGGGACGAGTGCGAGCCCGCCGGACACGCCCCGCACGACGCCCACGACCACCGGCACGGCGAGGGCTGCGGGCACGAGAGCGTCCCGCACGGAGACCACGTGGACTATCTGCACGACGGCCACCGGCACGCCCCGCACGACGGCCACTGGGACGACCACTGAATCCGGGCCGGGCCGACTCCGACAGCTCCCCGCGGTACTGCGCGGGGAGCTGTCGGCCTATCGTGGCTCAGATCACGTTCGCCTCGCACACTGGACGACATACCGACCGGTCGGCATCATAGTCGGGAACCGTTTACGCGCCCGTTAGGAGCACCGATGAGCCCCGACCACCCGCCAGGTCTCGATCTCGACCGGCTGCGCGGCCTGCTCGACCAGGAGCGGCCCGGCCTGGTGCACGGCCCCCTGACCGGCCGGCTGATCGAGGGCGGACGGTCGAACCTCACGTACGCGGTCTCCGACGGCACCTCGAAGTGGGTCGTACGACGGCCGCCGCTCGGCCATGTGCTGGCCACCGCGCACGACATGAAGCGCGAGCACCGCGTGATCAGCGCCCTGCACCCGACGGACGTCCCGGTGCCGCGCCCGGTGCTGCTGTGCGAGGACGAGGAGGTCTTCGGGGCTCCTCTCTACGTCATGGAGTTCGTGGAGGGCACGCCGTACCGCACGGCCGACCAGCTCGCCCCGCTCGGCCCCGAGCGCACCCGGGGCGCCGTTCTGTCCCTGGTGGACACCCTGGTCGAGCTGCACGCGGTGGACCCCGCCGCGGTGGGCCTCGCCGACTTCGGCCGACCCGAGGGCTTTTTGGACCGGCAACTGCGGCGCTGGGGCAAGCAGTTGGACGCCTCCCGCAACCGTGAGCTGGCCGGCATCGACGAGCTGCACGCGGCGCTCGGCCGGCAGCTCCCCCCGTCGCCCGCGCCGACCGTGATCCACGGCGACTACCGGCTCGACAACGTCCTCATCGGCGAGGACGACAGCATCAAGGCGGTCCTCGACTGGGAGATGTCGACGCTCGGCGACCCACTCACCGACCTCGGGCTGCTGGTGATGTACAGCATGCCGCTGGGCATGCCGGACTCCCCCGTCTCCACCACGGCCGAGGCGCCCGGGCACCCGGAGCCGGCCGAGCTGATCGAGCGGTACGCCGCGCGCTCGGGGCGCGACGTCTCCTCGGTCTCCTGGTACACGGCGTTCGCCTGGTTCAAGCTCGCCGTGATCCTGGAGGGCATCCACTACCGCTACACGCTGGGCCAGACGGTCGGCCAGGGCTTCGACCGCATCGGCGACCTGGTGCCTGTCTTCATCGGGCACGGCCTGACCACTCTTCAGGAAGGCTGATCGGTCATGGACTTCGCGTTCGACGCACGCACCGAGGAACTCCGCGCCACACTCCTCGCCTTCATGGACGAGTACGTCTACCCGGCCGAGGCGGTCGCGGAGGAGCAGCGGGCGGCGCTGGCCTCCCCGTGGGACACCCCGGCCGTGGTGGGGGAGCTGAAGGCCGAGGCGCGCAGGCAGGGCCTGTGGAACCTCTTCCTCCCGGACGCCGAGCACGGCGCCGGACTGACCAACCTCCAGTACGCGCCGCTCGCCGAGATCACCGGCCGCAGCCCGCAGCTGGCGCCCACCGCCACGAACTGCGCGGCGCCCGACACCGGAAACATGGAGGTGCTCGCGCAGTTCGGCGACGAGCAGCAGAAGAAGCAGTGGCTGGAGCCGCTGCTCGCCGGTGAGATCCGCTCGGCGTTCGCGATGACCGAGCCCGAGGTGGCCTCCTCGGACGCCACCAACATCACCACGCACATCGAGCGGCACGGCGACGAGTACGTCATCACCGGCCGCAAGTGGTACATCTCCGGGGCGATGAACCCGGACTGCAAGATCTTCATCGTGATGGGCAAGACGGACCCGGACGGGGCGGACATCCGCCGCCAGCAGTCCATGATCCTGGTCTCGCGGGACACCCCGGGAGTCATCGTGAAGCGCGCGATGCAGGTGTTCGGCTACGAGGACCATTCCCACGGCGGCCACGCCGAGGTGATCTTCGACCACGCGCGCGTACCGGTGACCAATCTGATCGGCGAGGAGGGCGGCGGCTTCGCGATCGCCCAGGCCCGGCTCGGTCCGGGCCGTATCCACCACTGCATGCGGCTGATCGGCATGGCGGAGCGGGCGATCGAGCTGATGTGCCGCCGGGCCGTCTCCCGTACGGCCTTCGGCAAGCCGCTGGCCCAGCAGGGCGTCGTCCAGAACTGGATCGCGGACGCGCGCGTGGCCGTCGAGCAGCTGCGCCTGCTGGTGCTGAAGACGGCCTGGATGATGGACACCGTGGGCAACAAGGGCGCCCACGCCGAGATCCAGGCCATCAAGATCGCCACGCCCCGCACGGTCGTCGACATCCTCGACCGCGCGATCCAGCTCCACGGCGCGGGCGGCGTCAGCCAGGACTTCCCGCTGGCCGAGCTGTACGCGAGCGCCCGCACCCTGATGCTCGCCGACGGCCCGGACGAGGTCCACCAGCGGTCGCTGGCGCGGCGGGAGCTGAAGCAGTACATGTGAGCCCCATGGCCCATGTGTAAGGGGCGGCTGCCCTTGGCAGCCGCCCCTTACCTGTGCCCGTATGGACCTGTGCCCGTACCGCGGTTACGGCCGCAGCGCCCGCAGCAGCAGGTCCGCCAGGTGGTCGGCGACCTCCTGCGGGCTGAGCGGGCCGTCGGGCCGGTACCAGGTGGACAGGTGGTGGACCGAACCGAAGTGGTAGTCGACCACCAGGTCGGCCGGAGTCGCCTTGGAGAAGACGCCCGCCTGCTGGCCCTCCTCCACCAGCGCGCGGAAGCGCTCGTGGTAGCGACGGCGCTCGGCCCGCACCTGCTTGTTCTTCTCCGGGCTCAGATGGTGCATGGAGCGGAAGAAGATGTTCGCGTCGTCGAGGTTGTCGATCGTCGTGACCACGACGTCGGCCGCCGCGCCCCGCAGCCGCTTCTCGATCGGCTCGTCGGCGTCCGCGAAGGCGTCGAGGCGTTCCTGCTGGACGCGCAGCACGCGCGCGTACACCTCGTGCAGGAGGTCGTCCTTGGAGCCGAAGTAGTGGTACAGCGCCCCCTTGGTGACGCCGGCCGCCTCGACGATCTCCTGCACCGAGGTGCGGTCGTAGCCCTGCTCGGCGAAGAGCCGGGTGGCGGCGGCCAGCAGCCGCTGAGGGACGGGAGTACCGTCACCGTCCGTCGTCCTGGGCACTGTGCCGCCACCTGCCTTCCAAGGTCTCGGTCTGCTTCTAGTCACTGTCCCGCGGTCGGGAACGAAGCTCCCGACGGAGGATCTTCCCACTCGCCGTCTTCGGCAAGTCGGGCAGGATCTCGACCTGCCGCGGGTACTTGTAGGCGGCCAGTCTCTCCTTGCAGTACGTCGCGAGTTCAGCCGGGTCCGTGTCGGCGCCCGGACGGAGGCTGATGTACGCCTTGACGGTCTCCCCGCGGTACCCGTCGGGCACCCCGACGACGGCCGCCTCGCGGACCGCGGGATGCGTGTACAGCACGTCCTCGACCTCGCGCGGCCACACCTTGAAGCCGGACGCGTTGATCATGTCCTTCTTGCGGTCGACGACGTACAGCCACCCCTGAGGGTCCATGAAGCCGATGTCGCCGGTGCGCAGTTCGCCGTCCGGGAAGGTCTCGGCCGTCGCGTCGGGCCGCCGCCAGTAGCCGGGCACGACCTGCGGTCCGCGGACGAGGATCTCGCCCTGCTCGCCCAGGGGGACCTCGCGGCCCTGGTCGTCGACGATCCGCACGATCGTGTCCGGGCCCGGCAGGCCCACGGCCAGGGTGCCGGAGGCCGGGTCGACGGGTGCCTCCAGGCCGGGCGGCACGGAGGCGCAGGGGGCGGTGCACTCGGTCAGTCCGTAGCCGTTGCGGATGTAGGGCCCGAAGCCGGCCCGGAACTTCTCCACCAGGGCCGGCGGCACGGGGGCGCCGCCCGAGGAGATGTTGACGAAGGAGGAGAAGTGGTCCGGGGTGGCGTCCGGGTGTGCGCCCAGCGCCATGAAGGCGGTCGACGGCCCGACCGTGTAGTGCGGCCGGTGCTCGGCGAACGCGTCGAGCACGACACCCGCCTCGAAGCGGTACGTCAGCACGAGCGTGCCCGCGCTGTTGAGACACGCGCCGAGCTGGCAGACCATCCCGGTGATGTGGAACAGGGGCGCCATCGCGTAGTAGACCGGCGCGTCCGGCAGGGCGAGGCCCGTGCGCTGCCGTTCGGCGTTGAACATGATGTTGCCGTGCGTGTTGGTGGCGCCCTTGGGGGTGCCGCTGGTGCCCGAGGTGTAGCTGATCAGCGCGATGTCGGACGGCCCGGGGTCCCGGCCTTCCGGCGCCTTGTGCCCGGCCCGGGCCACGGCCACCAGGTCGTCGGCGTCGTCGGCCTGCGGCAGCCGCTCGAAGGCCAGCACGCGCGCGTCGTCGCGCGTCTGGAAGTCCAGCTCGCACGCGGTCAGCACGATCCGCACGGAGGAGTCGGCGGCGGCGTCGCGCAGATACGACTCCCAGGCACGGTCGGAACAGACGAGCGCCGTCACCTCACCGTCCCGCAGGACGTGGCCCACCTCCCCCGCCTTGTACATGGGGTTGACCGGCACGACGATCGCGCCCGCCTTCCACGCGCCGAGCAGGGCGAGCACGAAGTGCGGGGAGTTCTGCAGCAGGATCGCCACCCGGTCGCCGCGCTCCAGGCCGCGGGCGGCCAGATGCCCGGCGACCGCGTCGCTCAGCTCGTCGGCCTCGCGGTAGCTCAGCCGCCCGTCGAAGTAGGTGAGGAGGGCTCGGTCCGGGGCCTCGGCGACGGACCGGCGCAGGGCGTGCACCAGAGAGCCGGCGGGGTCGATCGGGGCCCGCTGTGCGTCGTTCAGCAGGGCCACCCAGGGCTGGGCGGCGTACGGGGAGCCGGTCACCGCACCTCCTCCCACTTCTGCTGGATGTGGTTCATGTTCGCGAGCCAGCGTTCGGGGCCGGCGGCCCTGGCCTGGTAGTACCCGGCGACCTCGGGATGCGGGAGGATCAGGAACCGGTCCTCCTCCATCCCCTTGAACAGAGCGTCCGCGACATCCGCCGGCTCGACCGCCGTGGGCTGGAGCACCAGCTCGCCCGCGCTGCCGGTGGCGGCCAGCATGTCGGTGCGGACGCCCTGGGGACAGATGGCGTGGACCTTGAGGCCCCGGTGCCGGTACGTCAGCGACAGCCACTCGGCGAAGGCGTACGCACCGTGCTTGGTGACGCTGTAGGAGGGCGCGCCGATCATGGTGAGCAGTCCGGCGGCGGAGACGGTGGACACGAACCGGCCGCTGCCGCTCTCCAGCCAGTCGGGGAGCAGCTCGTGGGCGGCACGGACGTGCGCCATCACATTGACGTCCCAGGACGTCGCCCAGGACTTCTCGTCGAGCCCGCCGTTCCCGTCCTCGAAGGCGACACCGGCATTGGCGCAGTAGACGTCCACCGTCCCGTCCAGCGCGTCCCGGGCGTCGGCCACGATCGAGGAGGCGTCTCCGGGCAGCGCGATGCCGCCGATCTCGTCGGCGACCGCCGCGGCCCGCCCGGCATCCAGGTCGTTGACCACGACCCGGGCCCCCTCGGCGGCGAACCGCCGGGCAAGCGCGGCCCCGATCCCACCCCCGGCTCCGGTGACGACCACTCCGGCATCCTGCACGGCTTCCACCATCGGTCTCCTTCGGACTGCGGCTCTGCTGCCAGCCCAGACTAACCGGTCGGTATGTGCCAGGAAAGGGGTGACTGCTCCCCCTCGGGGCCCGGGGAACCGCAGACAGCGGGAAGCTTCCGTACAACCCGCGGGCGGAATACGTTGCCCCTCATGCGCCTATCAAGACGAGCCCTGCTCGCAGCGACAACGGCAGCTACGTCTCTGTCCGGCATGACCACCGCCGACGCGGCACAACACCGATCCCCTCTCCGCACCGGGTTCGAGCAACTCGCTGCAGACGGCTACGCCCAGCTCGGCGGCCGGCGATGCGGCATCGTCACCAATCCCACCGGCATCACCCGAGACGTCCGTCACATCGTCGACGTGATGCACGCGGACCCCCGCATCAGGCTGACAGCCGTCTTCGGCCCCGAACACGGCTTCCGCGGCACCGCACAGGCCGGCGGCTCCGAAGGCCGCTACGACGACCCGGCCACCGGGCTCCCCGTCTACGACACGTACCTCAAGAGCGGCCGGGCCCTCGCCGACGTCTTCACCGCGTCCGGTGTCGACACCGTCGTCTTCGACATCCAGGACGTCGGCGCGCGCTTCTACACGTACATCTGGACGCTGTACGACTGCATGGAGGCCGCCCGGCTCGCCGGCAAGCGCTTCGTCGTCCTCGACCGGCCGAATCCGGTGACCGGCCGCGCGGCCCAGGGCCCGGTGCTGCACAAGGAGTTCGCGACCTTCGTGGGCCGGCAGCCGGTCTCCCAGGCGCACGGAATGACCGTGGCCGAGCTGGCGCGGCTGTTCAACGGGGAGTTCCTCGAAACGCCGGTGCCGCTGGAGACCGTCCTGATGAGGGGGTGGAAGCGGTCGGAGTTCTACGACGCCTGGTCGCTTCCGTGGGTGCCGCCGAGCCCGAACATGCCGACGCCCGACTCCGCCCTGGTGTACTCGGGGACCTGCATGTTCGAGGGCACGAACCTGTCGGAGGGGCGCGGTACGACCCGCCCGTTCGAACTGCTCGGCGCGGAGGGGATCGACGGGCGGTGGGCGGCGGCGGTCAGTGAACTGGGCCTGCCCGGCGTGCACTTCAGGGAGGCGTACTTCGCGCCGACCTTCTCCAAGTTCCAGGGCAGAACGGTCGGCGGCCTGCAGATCCATGTGCACGACCGGGCCGCGTACGACCCCGTGCGCACCGGTGTCGCCCTGCTGGTGACCGCCAAGAAGGTGTGGAGCGGCTTCGGTTGGCGGCCGGACAACTGGATCGACAAACTCACGGGCTCCACGCGCGTGCGTACGGCGATCGACGCGGGCGCGGGCACCGACGAGGTGGTGGCGGGCTGGCGGGAGGAGCTGGCGGTGTTCCGGCGGGTTCGAAAGGAATACCTCCTCTACGGATGACTCACGACGTATGGCCTTCCTTGTCCGGTAGCAGGACGATGCGCCCACATCGCGGAGCTGCGGGGGACGAGGGGGCCTGTCATGGCACAGCCGGCAATGAGCGTGTCTCCCTTCTGGGAGCTGACCTTCGACGGGGACGGGGACGTCGACGGGCCGGAGCGGGACCGGTTGCTCGCCGAGGTCACCCGGCGCGGTGTCCGTGACCTGATCGTCTTCGCGCACGGCTGGAACAACGACCGTTCGGGCGCGATCCGCCTCTACAGCAGCTTCTTCGCACCGATGCCCGCTCTCGCGCCTACGGCCGGGCTCGGGTACGTGGGCGTCCTGTGGCCGTCGATGCGGTTCTCGGACGAGCCCATCCCGGACTTCCCGCGCTCCGTCGCGGCCGACGCGCCCGAGCGTCCCGCGCTCGACAAGGACACACGGCACGCGCTGCTGGAGACCTTCCCCGGCCGGGCCACCGTGATCGACCAGCTCGCCCGGCTGCTGGACCAGCACACGGGCGAGGAGGCGGAGCTGGCGGAGTTCGGGCGGCTGGTGCGGCTGCTGGTGGAGGTGGTACCGCCGGGGCCGCAACCGCTGTTCGCCGCGGACACCCTGGCGAACGGGGCGCCGGAGAGCGAACCGGACATGTTCTCGCGGCCCGCGGCGGAGGTCTGCGAGGAGTTCGCGCGGGCGCTCGCGCAGCTCGAATCCCCGGGCGGACAGGCCTCGTTCACCTGGCCCGACCCCTGGGAGGGTGCGCACGAACTGCTGCGGCAGGCGACGTACTACGCGATGAAGCGGCGCGCGGGGACGGTCGGCGAGCGCGGGCTCGGCCGGGTGATCGGGCAGCTCGCCTCGTCGGCGCCGGACGTGCGTGTGCACCTGGTCGGGCACAGCTTCGGCGGCCGGCTGGTGTCGTTCGCGCTGCGCGGTCTGCCCGAGGGCGTGCACACGGTGAAGTCGGTGACGCTGCTCCAAGGAGCCTTCTCGCACTACGCGTTCGCGGCCCGGCTGCCGCACGACGCACACGCGGGGGGCGTGCTGCAGGGGCAGCAGAACCGTATCGACGGCCCCCTGGTGTGCTGCTACTCCCACTTCGACTCGGCACTCGGCACGATCTATGCGCTGGCCTCGCGCATGGCGAACGACGCGCAGGGCGTGGCCGAGGGCTTCGACATCACGGGGATGCTGGGCGCCAGGTGGGGTGCGATGGGGCACGACGGTGTGCAGGCGGTGCCCGGCACGCGTGCGTGCAAGCTCGCGGACGTCCTCGTCTCCGGTCTGCCCGCCTCGGGCTGCGTCAACGTCGACGCGGCGGCCGTGGTCAGGAAGGGCGGGCCGCCCTCCGGCGCGCACAGCGACATCGTGCACCCGGAACTGGCCGAGGTGGTGCTGGCGGCGGGCCGCGTCCGCTGACCCGCCGCCAGTGGTGTGTCACCTTCCATCGAGGGGTGGTGGCAGGTCACCTGTCACCGATGGGACGTGTACTCCACCACCTGCTGGAAGGTGGGCCGGTTCTGCCAGCTGATGTTGCGGTGCTTGATGCCGCCGAGGGTGCGCTGGACGATCGAGTCGGCGCACCACTGGTCGCCCGCCGAGCAGAGGGAGTCGCCGGGGTAGACGGTCGACGCGGACGTGCCCGCCGCCGACTTCAGGGTGCTGATCAGGATGTCCCGGCAGGAGGACAGGCTGCCTCCACCGCAGTACTTCTCCGCCGGCGGCCCCTGCACCGGCTCACCGAGCACCGCCCGGATGTCCTTGTCGACGTAGCTCCACCAGCCGTACTGGAAGGAGCTTCCCGCGTGCGAGCCGGTGGGCCCATGGGCGGCCGACGGGGACTCGTCGATCGGCAGGTTGTTGCCGAAGGCGGTGTACAGGTCGCTGCCGAGGCCCGGTTCGAACTCGGCCTTGACCAGCAGCGGCCACCACGCGTCCAGTATCCGGATCGCGTCGGCGTCGGCGTACTTCTTCGAACCGGCCGAGGTCTCCGTGCGCTTGGCGCCCGCCGTCACCCACGCCTGCAGCTTGCTCACCGCGTCCGCTGCCGTGGAGTCGGTGACCGTACTGCTGTTGACGACCTTGAGCAGCTTCGGCAGCACGTCCTCGGCCCGCAGGTCGGCGAGTGACGCGTCCGACATCGCCTTCACCAGCGAGGACCGTGTCACCCCGCCCGCGGCCACCAGCTTCTTCACCCGGTCCTCGAGCAGGTTGCCGCGGTGCACGGACCCGTCGCCCCAGGACGCGGTCGTGTAGTCCTTGGCCTGCTTGTTGTTCCAGGAGACGTAGTAGTCCTGGTCGATGGAGTTGGGGTGCGCGGAGGCCGCCGTGTAGTCGGCGGTGTTGGTGGCGGGGTCCCAGTTCTTCCACTCGTACGCCGCCTGCCCCCAGACCGGGAACTCGGCGTCGACACCGCTCGCCCGCACCGGGTTGTTGCCGCTGTTGTAGTACGCGGTGTGCGAGGAGTCGGCGTAGAACCAGTTGAACGTGTAGTTGATGTGCTGCGCCGCGCTCTGGAAGGTCTGCGGGCTCTTCACGTAGTCCGGGTCGTTGAGCATCTGGAAGCCGATGATCGAGTCGGCCTCGTGCATGTAGGACGAGCGCAGGGTGGTGTAGGCGACCTTCTTGCCGCCGACGGTCGCCCGGTACTCCACCGGCCCGTACTTGGTGCGCCAGACCCGCATCGTGTACGAGCCCGCCGCGGTGCCGTCGGCCGTGGTGGGCTTCCAGGAGTTCGCCTGCTCGACCTTGTCCATGGCCGTGCAGGTGCCGTGGTACAGGTAGTGGTAGTCGTCCTGGCACAGCTCCACGGCGTAGGTGTCGATGATGTCCTGGCCGGAGGTCGTCGCGCTCCAGGAGTAGTCCTGGCCGCGGCCCAGCTCGACGTACATGCTCAGGCCCGCGAAGGAGGCGCCGCGGGCGCTGATGCCCGGGCCCTGGATCTCCTGGAGCATGAGCAGCTGCGGCGCGAAGTAGCCGGTCTGCGGCCCGAACACGGCGACGGGGTGGCCGCTGGCGGTGTACTTGCCGCTCACCACGAGGGCGTTGGACATGCCGCGCCTGGCCGAGCTCAGGGTGGTCGCCGCCGCCGTGGCGGAGGCGCCGGTGGAGCCGGCGGTGGCCGCGCTGCCCGTGCGGTCGTGGACGAGTGGCTCCTGGGTCACCGAACCGGCGTCGGGCAGGGCCTCGCCCTGGGGGTCGGCGGGCTTGGAGGCGTACGGGAAGCTCTCGCCGTTGTGGACGGTGAGGACGGCCTCGGGGTCGTTGCGTTCGCGGAAGGACTCCCAGACCTTGGTGCCCTCCTCCACGCCGTACTTGGACTGGGCGGCGATCAGTGAGAGCGCGTTGTTGACCTCGCCGCCGCCGCCGGAGCCGAACAGCGAGCCGACGACCGAGGCCAGCGCGACCAGGTCGGTGATCTTGAAGTGGTCGATGGTGCCGGCGTTGGTGATCGAGTCCTTGTGCCCGGTGAGGACGTACTCGCCCGGGAAGTAACGGCCGCTGTCGGAGGCGTCGATGTAGGCATTGATGCCGGCCAGGTAGGCGTTGGCGTCGTCCAGGGCCTGCTTCCCGCGGGCGCCGTTGCCGGCGACGGCGTTGTCGATCTGGGCCTGCAGATCGGCCTCGGTGTACGGGGCGTCGCGGTAGAACTCCTGCTCCAGCCCCTGGTTGGAGGGGGCACCGCCCGCGAACGTCGTCAGCTGGCCGCGTCCGACGTGCCGGAAGACGTCCATGAGCCACAGCCGGTCCTCGGCCGAGGCATATCCGGCGCCGAACTCCGTCCCGTATCTGGTGGTACCGGTGATGTGGGGAACGCCCGCCTTCTTGTCGCGGACGATCGTCACGTCGGTCCGGCCGGCCGGCTTCTCGGAGGAGGCGACCTGATCGGAAGAGACTCCGAAAGACGCGTCGTTGAAGAAAGTGTTGATCTTCGAGTCGGTGAGCGTGGCGGAACCCGTGGCGAGGTCGGCGTAGGGGCCGAGCTGGTCCTCGGCGTGGTCGGGCTGGGTGCCGAAGGCCTGGTTGAGGAGGATCTGGGCCAGGGTGGCGTTGCCGTTCTCACCCGGTGGCGTGATGTCGGAGCACTGGCCGCCGCAGTAGTCGTTCGAGGCCGTGGCGGCGACTGCGGTCGCCTGGGTGAGCGGGGACAGAAGACCGGCAACCAGGACGCATATGGATGCGGCCTTCAGGAACCCGGCGAGTCTGCCGGGAGTTCTCAGTCTGCGTGGGGCGATACGTGAGGGACGCCGAGGCATGGCAGCTCCTACCGACGGGGGGTGAGCCGGGACGTTACCGCCGGTAGCCCCGAGAGTGAAGATGAACATGAGTCAAGTTTTGGAGTGGTCAGGGCGGCTTATGGAGGTCATCGGAAAACGGATGGAGCCGAATCGCTTGTCGATACGTCTATTCGTCAACGTCGCGCGAAGTCCGCGCGACGACGCCGAAGTGACCGAAGTACAGGTGCAGGTGTGACGGAGGTGCAGGGCGATGGCCGGTTTCCGGAGTCTGGCGAGACAGGTCCGCGATCCGCGGTGCGATCTGGCACTACGGCGCTATTCACTGCGCAAGTGCCTTGAGCGGTTCGCTCCTTACGGGCACAGGGCGACCTGGGACCACTTGTGTTCCCGGGCAGGGTTCGGTCCGGAGGACCGCTCCCCCGACCCGGTGCGGCTCGTGGCCGCACTGGACGAGTTGGAAGATGCGCGTTCGGTCTGGCTGGCCTACGAGGTCGAGTTCGCCGAGCGGCGCAAGAAGGAGAAGTACGACGGGCTGCGCCGGCCGGGCACGGTGGACGACTGGCACCGTCTGACCTGGGGCGGTTTCGGTGTCGCCTGGTGCGACGACCCACGGGTGCACCCCCGTGAGCCTCTCGCCGAGGTGCTGCGCCGGCTGATCACCGGCCTGGAGCGCGAGCCGGGTTCGGGTTGCCCGGTGTGCGGCGCGCAGCGCCTGATCTGGAAGTACGACCTGGACCACGAACCCTCCACGGGTCCGGTCTGCACTCACTGTGGAATTCTCGTGCCACGGCCCGTGCTCAAAGCTGAGGCCCTGGCGGACGCAAGGCGCGGAAGGCTGCTCGTGTCGGCCTAGGGTCCGGCCGACGGATCGAGCCGGCTGCAGGACACGACAAGCTCCTGGCTGACCCGAGCGGGGTCATGGAGATCCCCCCGCGCGCGCGACGCCTGGAGCGGGGGAACGTACAACTGCAAGGCGGAGGCGGGAGTCGACGCGGAGGGTCGGCGACCGACGACAGCAAGGCCGGGGGGTGCGCCGGGGATGCCGCACCCCCTGTTTCTCCGCCATTGTCACGACCGGCACCATCGGGACATGGTGCAGGTGTGTCTCAACGGATCTCGGGGCGCCTCGGACAGCGCGCGTGTACCGCTGTCGCCGGAGGCGATGGCCGAGTCGGCGGCGTATGCGGTCGCGGCCGGGGCGACGGACATCCATGTCCATCCCAAAGGGCCCTGCGGCCAGGACTCCCTCTCGCCCCGAGTCCTCGCGCCGACGCTCGATGCGATCAGGGCGCGGGTGTCGGCGCCGGTCGGCGTGACCACGGGCGCCTGGGCCGAACCGGGTCCGGCCGCGCGGCTGGAGCGCGTCCGTGCTGCTGCACGGCGAGGACGGCAGCGTGTGGCCGGTGCTGCGGCTGGCCGGTCGGCTGGGGCTCGCCACCCGGATCGGCCTGGAGGACACGCTGCTGCTGCCGGACGGGGAACGAGCCTTGTCCAACGCTCAGTTGGTGGCCGAGGGGCTGTCCCAGTACGGGTGGTCCCAGCGCTCCTCGTAGGGCAGGGCGAGGAGCTCGGCGCGGATCGCCAGGTCGGGCTCGCCGTGCGCGCGCAGCCGGGAGGCGCCCGGGCCGGCCAGCCAGGTGCGCAGGTCTGCGAGTCCCTCGTCCACGGTGTCGTCGTACCACCAGGAGAACGGGGAGGCGTCGGACAGCAGGTCGCTGAGCCAGGAGCCGGCGCAGTGGGCGAGGTGCGCGCCGGCGACCGGACCACGGCCCCAGCCGTCCAGGAACGGCGTCACGGTCCGGGCGATCGAGGTGCAGGTCTCGAAGGTGTCCTCGATGCCGTAGGGCGGCTCGGGCACCGTAAGCGTGTGCCGCCACCAGGCGTTCAGGAACGCCTCGATCGCGGCGCCTTGGCCGGCCGGCCAGGAGCGCCAGTCCGCCCGGGACAGGCCGTGGGCCCCGTAGTTGATCGGCCCCAGGCTGCCGTCGGCCATCGCCCGTGCGGCCTGCGGCAGCAGTCGCCGCATCACGGCCGCGTGGTCGTCGAAGTGGTCGGACACCTCGAAGAGGTAGTACCGCACGACGTCCACGGGTATCCGCACGTGCGGCGTGCGCAGATAAGCGGTCTCCTCGGGTGCGTGACAGTAACCGCAACCGGTGACTCTGCTGCGCAATTCGCTGCGGGGGTAAGGCCGGGTCGGCGATGATCGTTGGCGGGGTCGCCTTCCTGTCGTGCGGTCCTGGAGGCGGTACGGATGTCGATGCGGCCGGTGGGGTTGCCGGAGATCCCGGAACAGACGGTGGTGGTGGCCCGGGCGGCGTTTCCGAAGGGGAGCCTGGCGATACGGGCGCGGGATCGCCTCGCGGAGGTCTTCGTCGATGAGCCGTTCACGGAGGCGTTCGGGGTGCGCGGGGCGCCGGGACTGTCGCCGGGGGTGTTGTCGCTGGTGATGGTGTTGCAGTTCGCGGAGGGCCTGACGGATCGGCAGGCCGCGGCGATGGCGGTGCGGGCGATCGACTGGAAGTACGCGCTCGGTGCGGAGCTGACGGACACCGGATTCGATGCGAGTGTGCTGTGCCGGTTCCGGGCCCGGCTCGCGGACAACGGTATGGAGCGGGTGGTCTTCGACCGGCTCCTTGAGCACTGCAAGGACGCCGGCCTGGTGGCGGCCGGAGGCAAGCAGCGCACCGATTCCACCCATGTGATCAGTGCGGTGCGGGACTTGAACCGTCTGGAGCTGGCCGGGGAGAGTGTGCGGGCGGCCCTGGAGGCCCTCGCGGTCGCGGCACCGGCCTGGCTGGCCGGACACATCAACGTCACTGAGTTCGCCGAGCGGTACGGGCCGCGGGTCGACGGCTGGCGCATGCCGCCCTCGCAGACGAAACGTGACCGTCTCGCCCAGGTCTTCGGGCAGGATGCCATCGCCTTGTGCCGGGCGGCCTGGGCCGATGACGCTCCGGCCTGGATTCGCGAGATCGAGGCCGTGGGCTTGTTGCGGCAGGTCCTCGTGCAGACCTACATCGTCCGGACCGATGCCCGGGGACGGCAGGTGATCAAGAAGCGGGACGCCGACGACGGCGTCCCGCCCGGCCAACTCCGCCTGGCCTCCCCCTACGACTCCGACGCACGCTGGGCGGCCAAGGGCGACGACCTGTTCTGGATGGGCTACAAGATCCATCTCACGGAGACCTGCACCACCCTCCCCGACGCCGACGCCGACGCCGACGCCGACGCCGACGCCGACGCCGACGCCGACGCCGACGTGGGCACAGGGGTGGGCACAGGGGTGATGCCGAATCTGATCACCGACGTGCACACCACCGACGCGACCGTGCCGGATGTGAAGGCGACCGCCCCGATCCAGCGCAAGCTCGCCGAGCACGGAGTGCAGCCCGGCGAGCACTACCTCGACTCCGGCTACCCGTCGGCCGACCTGATCACCAAGGCCCTGAAACACGGCATCCGCATGGTCACCCCGGTCCTCCAGGACCACTCTGACCAGGCCAAGGCCGCCGAAGGCTTCGACAAGAACGCCTTCACCATCAACTGGAAGACCCGCCAGGTCCGCTGCCCCGCCGGCAGGACCAGCTCCCACTGGAACCCGGTCAAACAGCACGGCAAAGACGCGATCGTCATCACCTTCAGCGTCCTGACCTGCCGGGACTGCCCTCTCCAGAAGCAGTGCACCACCTCGAAGACCGGGCGCCGCATGCTCACCCTGCGTCCCGAGGAACTCCACGAGAACCTCGCCCGGGCCCGCGCCGAGCAGAAGACCGACACCTGGAAGAACAAGTACGCCCTGCGTGCCGGAGTCGAGGGCACCATCAACCAGGCCCTCGACATCACCGGCATCCGCCGGGCCCGCTACCGCGGCCTGCCGAAAGTCCGCCTCCAACACGCCTTCTCCGCCACCGCACTCAACGTGATCAGGCTCGACGCCCACTGGACCACAGGCCCCCTCAACCGCCCCCGCACCAGCAGACTCGAACGACTCAGCTACAGACTCTCCGCCTGAACGAATTGCGCAGCAGAGTCACCGGTCTCGTCAAAGCTCGCGAAACCGTCGAAGACCGTGTCGATGTCCGCGAGGGCGGCGTCAAGTGCGGCTGAAGACATGGGAGTCGGTCCCGTCAGGACTCCGTGCGCGGCGTACGGGCCGGCCGAAGATCCCGACGCTAGCAGTCGCTAATCCGCTCGCTCCACCCTTTTCCCGTCCGGACAGTGGGGAGGCGATGAAACACACCTGAGAACGGCCTGCGGAACGAGGAGTCCCGATGTCGACGCTGCGCGTCACCGCCGAAGTGCTGACCGTCCACGAGCATCCGAACGCCGATGCGCTCGAACTGGCCCAGGTGGGCCTGTACCGGGCCGTCGTCGCCAAGGGCGCGTACCGCACCGGGGACGCCGCCCTCTACATCCCCGAGCAGTCCGTGCTGCCGGCCGGTCTGATCGAGGAGCTGGGGCTGACCGGACGGCTGGCGGGCGGCGGCTCGGACCGGGTGAAGGCGGTGCGGCTGCGCGGTGAGCTGTCGCAGGGCATCGTGTGCCGCCCGAAGGCGCTGGCGGACGTCGACCTGGCGCGGGCCGCCCTGGACGGCACGGACTTCGCCGAGCGGCTCGGCATCACCAAGTGGGTGCCGCCGGTCCCGCCCACGATGGACGGCGACGTCGAGTCCGCACCCGATCTGCTGCCCTGGGTCGACATCGAGAACATCCAGCGGTTTCCGGACATCTTCTCATCGGGCGAGGCTGTGGTCCTGACCGAGAAACTGCACGGCTCGGCCTGTCTGCTGACCTATCTCGCCCCTGAGGGCCGCGTGCACGTCTCCTCCAAGGGCTTCGGCGCCAAGTCCCTCGCCCTGAAGGAGGATCCGCGCAATCTGTACTGGCGGGCGGTGCACGGCCACGGCGTCGCCGAGGCCGCCGCCCGGCTCGCCGAGCGGGTGGGCGCCCGCCGGGTCGCCATCTTCGGCGAGGTGTACGGCGCGGGGGTCCAGGACCTGACGTACGGCGCCGACGGCCGCCGGACCACCCTCGGATATGCGGTGTTCGACGTCAGTGCGGAGATCGACGGCACGGTGCGGTGGCTGGACGCGGCCGAACTGCTCGGCGGAGAGCTGCCGTTGGTGCCACGGCTGTACGAAGGGCCGTACGACATCGACCGGGTGCTGGAGATCGCCAGCGGGCGGGAGACCGTGTCCGGGCGGGAGCTGCATCTGCGCGAAGGGGTCGTGATCCGCCCGGCGGCCGAGCGGTACAGCCCCGTGACCGGGGGCAGGGCGATCGCCAAGGCGGTGAGTGCTGCCTATCTGACGCGGAAGGGCGGCACGGAGTTCGAGTGAACGGGGTTGCCCGAAGGGCAGGCACTCCCGCCGGTGCCCCGGCAGGCAAGGTTTGCACGTGAAGGAGAGGCGTCGGGTGCGTGCTCTGGGGGGTCCCCCGGCCGGAGGCTGGGGAGTGCCGGGTCCGGTCCCTCGTACTAGCTCCGCTCCTCCCTCGCCCGGCTCGCCCCTCGCTCGACCAGCAGACGCGACCCCGCCTGCTGTTCGCCGAACACGTCGTCCGGGTTGGACAGGACACAGCCGTCGAGGGAGAGGCAGCCGCAGCCGATGCAGTCGGTGAGGTGGTCGCGCAGGCGGTTGAGCTGCTTGATGCGCTCGTCGAGTTCGGAGCGCCAGGCCTCGGAGAGACGGGCCCAGTCCTCCCGGGTGGGGGTGCGCTCCTCGGGGAGCTCGGCGAGTGCCTCGCGGATCGTGGCCAGGGGGATGCCGACGCGCTGCGCGGCCCGTACGAAGGCGACCCGGCGCAGCGCGTCACGGTGGTAGCGGCGCTGGTTGCCCGCGGTGCGGCTGCTGCTGATCAGGCCCTTGGACTCGTAGAAGTGCAGGGCGGAGACGGCGGCGCCGCTCCGCGCGGCGAGCTGGCCGACCGTGAGCTCGTGGATCTCTTCTGGAATCTGGGGCACTTCTCGAACCCTACCCACTCCGTCGGGGCCGTCGTCCGTTGACATTGGATTCCCGCCCTACCATGCTAAGCAGTTGCTTAGACTTTTGACAGATGGAGGCCGGGACATGGCAGAGCCGAGGATCTTCACGTCCGCCGACGACCTGAAGGCGGCGGTGGGCGAGCAGCTGGGGTACACCGACTGGCTGGAGGTCGACCAGAAGCGGATCGATCTCTTCGCCGAGGCGACCGGGGACCACCAGTGGATCCACGTGGACCCGGAGAAGGCGGCGGCCGGCCCGTTCGGCACGACCATCGCGCACGGGTACCTGACCCTGTCGCTGCTGCCGCTGTTCGGGCCGCAGCTGATCACGGTCGAAGGCGTGCGGATGGGCGTCAACTACGGAACCAACAAGGTCCGCTTCCCCGCGCCGGTCCCGGTCGGCTCACGCCTGCGCGCGACCGGGAAGATCAGCAGCGTCGAGGACGTACCGGGCGGCGTCCAGCTGGCCGTCGCCTACACCGTGGAACGCGAGGGCGGCGACAAGCCCGTCTGCGTGGCCGAGTCGGTGGCCCGCTTCTACCTCTGAGCCGCCCCGGGGCTACTTGACCCCCACCATGCGCAGCACGAGGTCGGCGTCGAGCGCGCCGACCTCGTCGGGCGTCCAGGGCCCGTCGATGTTGAACCAGCGGGCGACGTCGATGCAGAGCGACATGACGGCGAGGGTCGTGCCCTTGACGTCCAGCACGTCGAACTCGCCGGACGCGATGCCGTCCTCGATGATCCCGCGCACCTCCGCGTCGCACTGCCTGCGCAGCGCGAGGATCTCGGCGCGGGCGCCCGGACCGAGCGAGTCCAGCTCGTACTGCACGACCCGGGCGGTGGTGCGGCCGCCCGCGTGCCAGCGGACGAAGGAACTCACCGCGTCGGCCAGCCGCTCGGTCGCGGTGCCCTCGCGCCCCGCCGCCGTCTGAAGGATCTCAAGGGCCTTCGTGTGACCGATCCGGCTGATCCGGTGGAGCAGCTCCTCCTTGGTCTTGTAGTGGATGTAGAGCGCGGCGGGGCTCATGCCCGCTCGGCCCGCGATGTCACGAGTCGTCGTGGCGTGGTACCCGCGCTCGGCGAAGGCCTCCACCGCGGCGATCAGCAGCCGCCGGGCCGCGTCGGGCGTCACCTCACCCCACGCCGACGCCTCGTCGCCGGCCGTCTCCTCCACCGTACTCATCGCTCGCTGCCCCTCTCACCGACAAGGACAACACCATACCGCCGAAGCTGAGCGAGCGCTTAGAGCGCCCGCTCAGGGCTCACGGCTTCGCGGCCTCAGGGCCTCGTGGCCAAGGGCCTCAGAGCTTCTCGAAGGGGTCGTGCTCGGCGAGCAGCTTCTCCAGCCGGGCCTGGTCGACGCGGCTGACGATCTGTCCCGCCTCCTGCCGGTCCCGGATCACCTTGGCGAGGGTGAAGGCGGACGTGACCAGGTAAAGGACGGCGATGGCGAGGAAACCGCGCACCCAGGCGTCGGCGCTGAGCCGGAAGATGCCGACGGCGGTCGCGGCCATGGCGACGCCGAAGGAGGCGACGGCCTGGCCGTAGAAGGCGGCCGTGTTGTGCTGCTTGACCGGTGTGTCACTCATGGGACAAGCGTCGGCGGACGTGGCCGCCGCCGCATCCGCCGAAGTACTTATGACCTACTCAGAACTGAGAGACGGTCAGAATGCCGAGACGCCCGTCAGCGCCCGCCCGATGAGCAGCTTCTGGATCTGGCTGGTGCCCTCGTAGAGGGTCATCACGCGGGCGTCGCGCAGCAGCTTGCCCGCCGGATACTCGTCGATGTAGCCGTAGCCGCCGAAGACCTGGAGGGCGTTGTTGGCCGCGCGGACGGCGGCCTCCGAGGCGAAGAGCTTGGCCTTGGAGGACTCGACGGCGAAGGGCTGCCCGCGGTCGATCAGGTCGGCGACCCGCCAGGTCAGCAGGCGGGCCGCGTCCACGTCCACGGCGATGTCGCTGATCAGCTCCTGCACCAGCTGGTGCTGTGCGATGGGCTTGCCGAACTGCTCGCGCTCGCCCGCGTACGTCACCGCCACCTCCAGCGCGGCCTGGGCTATGCCCACGCACCCCGCCGCGACCGACATCCGCCCCTTGGCCAGCGCCGACATGGCGACCGAGAACCCCTTGCCCTCCTCGCCCAGCATCGCGGAGGCGGGGACGCGCACGTCCTGAAGGACCAGCTCGGCGGTGGCCTGGCCGCGCAGGCCGAGCTTGCCGTGGATGGCGCGGCGGGTCAGGCCGGGGGTGTCGGCCGGTACGAGGAAGGCGGAGACGCCCTTGTGGCCGGGGGCGTCGGTGGAGCGGGCGAAGAGGAGGACGACGTCGGCCCAGGTGCCGTTGGTGATGAACATCTTGGTGCCGTTGATCACGTAGTCCCCGCCGTCGCGCACCGCGCGGGTGGTGAGGTTGCCGGCGTCGGAGCCGGTGCCGGGCTCGGTGAGGCCGAAGCAGCCGACGAACTCGCCGGAGGTGAGCTGCGGCAGCCACTGCCGCTTCTGCTCCTCGCTCCCCCGGGCCGCGATCGTCTTGGCGACCAGCCCGAGCGAGACGGACACGATGCCGCGCACGGAGGAGTCACCGCGCCCGAGTTCCTCCGTCACCAGGCAGTACGCGAGATGGTCGCCGCCGCTGCCGCCGTACTCCTCGTCGACGGTCAGACCGAGGAAACCGACCTCGCCGAGCTTCTTCACCAGGGAGCGGTCCACGTCCTCCGCGCGGTCCCAGGCGATGACGTTCGGGGCGATCTCGCGGTCCACGAAGTCCCGGGCGAGCCGCTGGACGGCGGTCTGCTCCTCGCTGAGCTCCAGGTTCATGCCGAGTCACCCCATCACTGACGGACCTTGAAAGCCGTACATTTAAATTAGCACTGCTAGTTTCTTGTTGCAGCCCTACTATGTGCGCCATGGCCCGACCGCGCAAGCCCTTGCTCAGCACCGACCGGATCGTCGAGACGGCACGTGTGCTCGTGGACTCGGAGGGCCTCCCGGCCGTCTCCACGCGTCGGCTCGCGGCGGAGCTGGGGGTGAGCGGGCCCTCGCTCTACAACCACTTCCGCACCAAGGACGAGATCCTGGAGGCGGTCGCCGACTCGGTGAGCGCACAGGTCGACCTGTCGATGTTCGAGGACGGCCGGGAATGGCGGACCGCGCTGCACGACTGGGCGGTGTCCTACCGGGCCGCACTGCGCGACCACCCGAACATCGTGCCCGTCCTCGCCACCGGGCCCGGCCGCAGGCCGGCCGGTCTGCGCCTGGCGGACGCGGTCTACGGCGCGATGGTCGACGCGGGCTGGCCGCCCGCACAGGCCACCTCCATCGGCGCGCTGATGCGGTACTTCATCATGGGCTCCGCGCTCGGCTCCTTCGCCGGGGGCTTCGTGGACGACGAGAGCGCGTACGACCCCACCGACTACCCCCACCTCGGACAGGCCCACCTGCTCGCCGAGCAGCAGGAGAAGATCGACGAGCGCGCCTTCGAGACGGGGCTCACGGCGCTTCTCGACGGGCTGGTGCAGCAGTACGAGCAGGTGAAGCGGACCGTCCAGGGACGGTAGGACAGTTCGGCGGTCGCCGAAGTGTCCGTGCCGCATGCTGGACCCCATGACGACCAGGGATCCCCAGGCACCGCAGCTGGCCCGGCTCGCCGGGCTGATCGCCGACGAGACGCGCGCCGCGTGTCTGCTGGCGCTGCTCGACTCACGGGCGTGGACGGCGGGCGAGCTGGCCCGGCATGCGGGGGTCGCCGCGTCGACGCTGAGCGAGCATCTGGGCAAGCTCGTCGCGGGCGGCCTGCTGGCCGAGGAACGGCAGGGCCGGCACCGGTACGTACGCCTCGCCGACGCCCGGGTCGCCCAGCTGGTGGAGGACCTGGCCGCGCAGGTGAAGCCGGGTGAGGCCGCTCGGCCGCGCAGTCTGCGGGAGTCGAGCGCCGGGTCGGCGATGGCGCGGGGGCGTACCTGCTACGACCATCTGGCGGGGCGGCTCGGGATCGCGGTGACCGATGCGTTGACGGTGCGCGGGCTGTTGCGGCAGGACACCGGGTTCGCCCTGACCGATGCGGGGGTGCGGTGGTTCGGCGCCACGGGCATCGCGCTCGAACGCAAGGGGCGGCGTCCGCTGGCCCGGGCGTGTCTGGACTGGACCGAGCGGCGCCCGCATCTGGCGGGGGTGGCGGGTGCGGCGCTGTGCCGGCATGCGCTGGATGCGGGGTGGTGTGTGCGGATCGGGTCCGAGCGGGCGGTGAAGGTGACTGCCCCGGGTGAGCGGGCGCTGCACGAACTGCTGGGCGTCCTGCCCGATTCACTGCGCTAGTGCCGTGCCCCGACAGGCAACGTTCGCCCCGTCGCGACGCCCGGCACGCTCCCCCACTGCCTCAAGGGCGTCAGATGTGCCCCCACTCCCCACTCCGCCAGTCTCCGGCCGGGTGCTTCGGCTGGCCGCGCCCGTACGGCGGAGTCGCAGATCGGTACGGTCCCGCGCCCCGCGCCCCTGCCGGGCGTCGCAGTGAGCCGTCCGAAATCCGCGAGCCCTTGCCTTCTCCCACCTCCTAGCCTCAGGAGCATGATGAACCTCCGTCGTACGGACCTGTTCGCCCCCGCTGCCGCCGCCGTCACCGTCGTGCTGTGGGCCTCGGCCTTCGTTGCGATCCGTAGTGCGGGGGACGCGTACTCCCCGGGGGCGCTGGCGCTCGGGCGGCTGCTCTCCGGGGCGCTGGTGCTCGGGGTGATGCTGGTCGTCCGCAAGGAAGGGGTGCCGCCGCGGGCGGCCTGGCGGGGGATCGCGCTGTCCGGGGTGCTGTGGTTCGGGTTCTACATGGTGGTCCTGAACTGGGGCGAGCAGCAGGTGGACGCCGGGACTGCCGCCCTGGTGGTGAACATCGGGCCCATCCTCATCGCCCTGCTCGGCTCGCGGCTGCTCGGGGATCCGATGCCGCCGCGGCTGCTGGCGGGGATGGCGGTGTCGTTCGCGGGAGCGGTCGCGGTCGGGCTGTCGATGTCGGGCGGCGGCGGATCCTCGGTGCTCGGAGTGGTGCTGTGTCTGCTGGCCGCGGTCGGCTATGCGGGCGGCGTCGTCGCACAGAAGCCGGCTCTGGGCAGGGCGAGTGTGCTGCAGGTGACGACGTTCGGGTGTCTCGTCGGTGCGGTGGCATGTCTGCCGTTCGCCGGGCAGTTGGTGGGCGAGGCGGCCGACGCGCCCGTGTCGGCGACGATCAACATGGTCTATCTGGGCGTGTTTCCCACCGCTCTCGCGTTCACGACCTGGGCGTACGCCCTCGCCCGTACGACCGCCTCCCGCATGGGGGCGACCACGTACGCGGTGCCCGCGCTGGTCGTGCTGATGTCGTGGCTGGTGCTCGGCGAGGTGCCGGGGCTGCTCACGCTGGCCGGTGGTGCGCTGTGTCTGGCGGGCGTGGCGCTGTCGCGGTCGCGGCCCCGGAAGGCTCTCGCGCGGGCCGCGGCGCCGCAGAGCACTCCGGAGCCGCGGCCCGGTCAGGCCTCGGAATCAGCCTGACCGATCAGCCTGAACGCACCCTGCCCGCAAGGACCTTGATGGACAGCAGGGCGATCACGGCGAGGGCGATGATGTAGCCGGACACGGCCATGGAGGTGCCCGTCGCCTCCAGCAGCAGCACCATCACGAAGGGCGCGAGGCCGCCGCCGAGCACGGCGGCGATCTGGTAGCCGAGGGAGGCTCCCGTGTAGCGCATCCCGGGCGTGAACAGCTCGGCGAACAGGGCGGCCTGGGGGCCGTACATGATGCTGAGGAAGCAGCCTGCGACGAACGTGCCGACCGCCAGCCACAGCAGTGAACCGGTGTCGATCAGCAAGAACATCGGTACGGCCCACAGGGCGATGCCGACCGCGCCGAACGCATAGATCCTGATGCGGCCGACGCGGTCGGAGAGGGCGGCGGCGGCCGGGATCAGCACGAGCTGGGTGAGGCTGACGCAGAGGGAGACGGTGAGCACCGCGTCCCGCTTCATGCCCAGGTCACGGGTCGTGTAGTCGAGGACGCCGGTGATCAGGATGTAGAAGGTCGCGGTGTTCACGGCGAAGGAGCCGCCGGCCAGGAACACGGTGCCAAGGTGTTCGCGCAGGATCGCGCGCAGCGGCGAGTTCTGCTCGGACTTCTCCTTCTCCGCCAGCTGCCGTTCGGCCTCCCGGAATTCGGGGGTCTCCTCGACGTGCCGGTGGATGTACCAGGCGAGGGCGAGGACCAGCAGGCCGGCCAGGAACGGCAGTCGCCAGCCCCAGGCCGCGAACGCGGAGTCGGTGGTGAACGCCCCGGCGATCAGGAAGACCGAGTTGGCGGTCACCACGCCGATGGGGACGCCGAGTTGGACGACGCTGCCGTAGACACCGCGCTTGCCCTCGGGGGCGTACTCGGTGGCCAGCAGCATCGCGCCGCCCCACTGCGCGCCGACCGCGACGCCCTGCACGACGCGCAGCAGGACGAGCAGGATCGGTGCGGCGACGCCGATCGTGTCGTACGTCGGCAGCAGGCCGATGCCGGTGGTGGCGACGCCCATGAGCGTGAGCGCGAGGACCAGCATCGGCTTGCGGCCCCGCTTGTCGCCGAGCTGGCCGGCGATGATGCCGCCGATCGGGCGGGCCAGGAAGCCGACGGCGAAGGTGGCGAAGGCGGCGAGTACTCCGGCGGTGGGGTTGCCGGCCGGGAAGTACAGGTCACCGAGGACGAGGGCGGCGGCTATGCCGAAGACGAAGTAGTCGTACCACTCGACTGCCGAGGCGAGCGCCGCGGCGGTGGCGACACGGCGGCGGTTGACCGTGGGGAGGGCGGTCGGGGTGGGAGTGGGGTGAGCGGAGGGGAACGTGTCCATGTGTGCACACTCCAGTGGGTGCGGGGGGACGTTCCCGGGAACATACTGACCGGACGGTATGGGGTCAACGGGTGTGCATGGTGGGTGTACCGGGCATCTGGGGGCCACGCCCCCAGATGCCCCTCGGCCTGGACGGCCTCGCCCTCAGTCGCCGGACGGGCTAGAAGACGACAAGCGCCCGTCCGCCCTTGCCCGCCAGCATGTTCTCGAACGCCGCCGGGATTCCGTCCAGGCCGATCCGCTCGGTCACCAGTGCGCCGAGGTCCAGACGGCCCGCCCGTACGTGCTCGGCCAGCAGCGGCAGGTCCCTCGCCGGGTCCGAGTTGCCGTACACGCACCCCGCCAGGGTCCGGCCCCAGTGGAAGATCTCCAGGGCGTTGAAGGTGACCTGCTGGTCCTTGCCTCCGATGCCGACCACCGTCGTACGGCCGCCGCGGCGGGTGGAGTCCCAGGCCGTGCGGATCGTCTGCGCGCGGCCCACGCACTCGATGGCCACGTCGACGCCCTGCTTGTCCGTCAGGCCCCGGATCTCGCGGGCCGTCGTCTCGGAGGCGAGGACGTAGTCCGTGGCGCCCGCCGCGCGCGCCAGCTCCTCCTTCTCCGGGGAGACGTCGACGGCGACGATGCGTGCGGCGCCCGCGATCCGGGCCGCCTGGAGGGCCGCCAGGCCCACTCCCCCGACGCCGTACACCGCGACCGTCTCGCCCGGCCGGACCTGCGCCGAGTGGTGGACGGCGCCGTAACCGGTGAGGACCGCGCAGCCCAGGAGGGCCGCGTCGGTGAGGGGAACCCCCTCGGGCAGGGGCAGGACGCAGCCCTGGGACACGACCGTCTCCTCGGCGAACGCGGCGACGTTCAGGCCGGGGTGGAGGTCGGAGCCGTCCGAGGCACGGTGGGCGTACACGTCCGCGGCGCCGTTCAGGGCGTTGGCGCACAGCCACACCTCGCCGAGCGAGCAGGCGTGGCAACTACCGCAGGACGGAGCCCAGTTGAGGACGACCTCGGCGCCGGGTGAGACATGCGTGACGCCTTCGCCGACGGCGACGACCGTGCCGGCGCCCTCGTGGCCGAGGACGGCCGGGACCGGCACCCGCATGGTCCCGTCGGACAGGGACAGGTCGGAGTGGCACACCCCGGCCGCGGCGAGCCGGACGCGGACCTGGCCGGGGCCGGGGGCCGGGAGGTCGATGTCGGTGATCTCCAGCGGAGCGCCTACGCCGGGAAGTACTGCTGCGCGAACCACGGATAGGCTCCTCAGAACTGCAGGGACTTGGTCTGGAGGTACTCGGCGAGGCCGTGCGTGCCGAGTTCGCGGCCGACGCCCGACTGCTTGTAACCGCCGAAGGGGGCAAGGGGGTTGAAGCGGCCGCCGTTGATGTCGACCTGGCCGGTCTCCATGCGGCGCGCGAAGGCCACCGCCTCCGCCTCGTCGCCGGCCCAGACGGCTCCCGCGAGGCCGTAGACCGTGCCGTTGGCGATGCGCAGGGCGTCCTCCTCGTCGTCGTACGGGAGGATCGACAGGACCGGGCCGAAGATCTCCTCCTGGGCGACCGTCATCTCGGGTGTCACGTCCGCGAAGACGGTCGGGGAGACGAAGTAGCCCTGTTCGCGCGGTGATTGAGGGCCACCGGCCACCAGCCTGGCCCCCTCCGCCACGCCCTTCTCGATGTAGCCCCGCACCCGCGCCTGCTGCTTGGCGTTCACCACGGGGCCGATGCGCTCGCCGTACTTGGCGGCGGCGGTGGCGGCGAGAGCGACCGCCTCCTCGTACCGGTCCCGGTGCACCAGCATCCGCGTCCAGGCGCTGCACGTCTGCCCGGAGTTGGACATGACGTTGGCCACGCCGACGTTGACCGCCTTGGCCAGGTCGGCGCTCGGCAGGATGACGTTGGCGGACTTGCCGCCCAGCTCCAGGGCGACCCTCTTCACGGCCGCGCCCGCGGCCGCGCCGATCCGCCGGCCCACCGCGGTCGAACCGGTGAAGGAGACCAGGTCGACGTCCGGGTGCTCGGCGAGGGCCTGTCCGGCGACCGGCCCGTGGCCGGTGACAAGGTTGAAAACGCCTGCCGGGACACCCGCCTCATGCACCGCCTCGGCGAACAACTGGGCGACCAGCGGGGTGTCCTCGGCGGGTTTGAGCACCACCGTGCAGCCGGCCGCGAGCGCCGGGGCGACCTTGGCGACGACCTGGTGCAGCGGGTAGTTCCAGGGCGTGATCGCGCCGACGACCCCGACCGGCTCCAGGTGGACGATCGAGGTGCCGGCCTTCTCCTCGAAGGCGTAGGCCGCCGCCAGCTCGGCGTACGAGCCCGCGACCGCGATCGGTACGGCGGCGTGGACGTACCGCGAGAACTGCAGGGGCGAGCCGAGTTCGGCGGTGACCGTCTCGGCGATCTCGTCCTTGCGGGCCACGAGTACGTCCCTGAGGGCGGCCAGCCGCGCGGCCCGCTCGGCCGGAGGGGTCGCGGCCCAGGCCGGGAGGGCGGCGCGGGCGGCCCGTACGGCGGTGTCGATGTCGTCGGCGGTGCCGGCCGGGACCCGGCCGATCACCTGCTCGTCGACCGGGCTGACGACCTCGATGACCTCCCCGCCCGTGGCGGGGCGCCAGGCGCCGTCGATGTACATCCCGTCGTGTGCCTTCATCGTGCTCCTCCGGGGGCGGGGTGCGTCGTCCGCGTGGGTGCGTCGTCCGTGTCAAACCTACCGACCTGCCGACACATAAACTAGCGGCGATAGTTTTCGGACGCCAGGCACCCCCTCGCCGGAGGCCTACCCGTCCAGGTCCGGCAGCCGCGCCGGGGACGGGCAGATGCGCTCGCCGTGCCGGTCGAAGACGAACAGATGGGCGATGTCGACCAGGAGCGGGACCTGCATTCCGTGGCGGAGTTCGATGTCGGGGGTGGTGCGCACGACCAGGTCCCCGGGCAGGCGGGGCTCGGAGGAGGCGGGCTGGGCAAGGCGGGCGTCCTCCGGCTCGTCCATGACCACCACCGGGCCCGCCCGCAGGGCGCCCGCGCGCTCCCGCATGCGCTCCAGGACGGTCGGGCCGCCGTCCCGTCGGCGGCGCCGGGAGGACCGTGCGGCGGGCCGCGGCGCCTCGAGGTCGGGTACGACGGCGGGCCGGGAGCCGGTGTTGAAGTGGACCAGGACCTCGTGGCCCTGGAACTCCACGTGCTCCACCAGGCCGGTGATCGGCACCTCGCCGGGGCGGGCGGAGGAGCGCTCGGCGATGCGCACGGCCTCCGAACGCAGCCCGACGATCACCTCCCGGCCCTGCTGCACGCGCAGCAACTGGTGGTCCAGGCACAGGGGTTCGGGCAGCCGCAGATACTGCTTGCCGAGGCTGATGGTCATCGCGCCGTCGAGCGGGGCACGGACCAGGCCGCGCAGCAGGTTGATGCGCGGGGTGCCGATGAAGGCGGCGACGAAGACGTTACGGGGCAGGGCGTAGACCACACGCGGGGTGCCGACCTGCTGGAGCACCCCGCCGCGCAGCACGGCGACCCGGTCTCCGAGCGACATGGCCTCGGCCTGGTCGTGGGTGACGTAGATGGTGGTGACGCCCAACTCGCGGGTGAGCTTGGAGATCTCGGCCCGCAGATGGTTGCGGAGCTTGGCGTCGAGGTTGGACAGCGGCTCATCCATCAGGAAGGCGGAGGGGTGGCGGGCGATGGCCCGGCCCATGGCGACGCGCTGGCGTTCGCCGCCTGAGAGCTGGCTGGGGAAGCGCTCCAGGAGGTCCTCGATGCCGAGCATGCGGGCGGTGGCGTCCACGCGCGAGCGCGGGTCCTCGCCGGGGCTCTCGACGCGCAGCGGGAAGCCGATGTTCCCGCGGCTCGTCATGTTCGGGTAGAGGGCGAAGTTCTGGAAGACCATCGCCATGTTCCGGTCGGACGGGAACAGGTCGTTGGAGTACTCGCCGTCCAGCAGCAGCTTGCCCTCCGTGATCTCCTCCAGCCCGGCGATCATTCTGAGCACGGTGGATTTGCCGCAGCCGGACGGACCGAGCAGCACGAGGAACTCACCCGGTCTGATGTCCAGCGACATCTGGTCCACCACGCGAACGCCTCGCGTGTAGGTCTTGCTCACGTCGTGCAGCGAGATGGCGCGTGTCATGACACTGCCCCCGGGGGCGTACTGAGCGAGCGCTGATGCTCCGCGGTCGGATGGCCCGTGCGGGTCGTACGGGCTGTGAGTCACGGAAGTTAACGGACTGTACGCGGCCAGGGGAAGACGCAGGACGGAATCGGCCCCCTCGTTCCGCCCAGCGAGAAAGCGGACGCACGCGTTCAGCCGGCTCAGCGGGTCGCCGTCAGATGCGCGAAGACGACGACGTTGCTGCTGTAGCCCGTCCGGCGGCTGAAGAGACCACCGCAGGTGAGCACGCGCAGCTCGGGGCGCCGGCTCGGGCCGTACACCTCCTTGTCGGGGAAGCGGGCCTTGTCGTAGACCCGTACGCGGTCCACGGTGTAGACCGCGGTCCGGCCGTCGGCGCGCCGGGCCTCGATCCGGCCGCCGGGGGGCACCTGCGCGAGAGCGGCGAAGACGGCGGCGCCGGTCCTCGTGTCACGGTGGCCGACGGCGATGGCCGTGCCGGTCTCGCCCGGTGAGGGCCCGTCCTGGTACCAGCCGACGAGCTTGGGTCTGTCCAGCGGCGGGGTGCCGAGCTGGCGGTCGGGGCCGACCCGCACCGCGACGATCGGCGCGTCGATCCCCAGGGACGGTACGCGCAGGCTGGTCGCCGGCGACCGGGGCAGCGGCCGGGGCGGCGGGGCGGGCTTGGCCGAGGGCGTCGGCTCGACGGCCCGGGGGCGTCCGTCGGCGACGCCGGGGGCCGGGTCGGCAGGTGCCTCGGCGGGCGCCGGCCCCCCGGCCCGGACGGGCGCGGCCGGGTGGTGGTGCCCCCCGCACCGCACGACCGTCACCAGGACGGCCACGATCATGGCCGTCCTGGCGAGGCGGTAGGCGCGGGTCCGGTACCAGGGCCTGCGTCTGCGCCTACGCGGCACCGTGGGAGCGGCGGCGCCGCAGCACCCGGATGTAGACGGCTCCGCCGACCGCCACCAGTCCGACGCCCGCGGCCGCGCTCAGCGGGTTGTACGACTGCACGGTGTCGACGAGACCGCCGCCCCCGGCGTGGACGCCGCCCCTCGGCCCGCCGTCCTGGTGGCCGCCCGGACCACCGTGGTCCTCGATCGTCCGGTTGGGGCCCTGCTGGCCCCGTTCCGGGTCGTGCTTGCTGTGGCAGTCGACGGCGAAGACCTTTTCCTTGGAGCGGACGGGCAGTGCGTTGGGCGGCGTGAGGGGTGTGAAGGTCCACTGAAGCGTGTACCTGCCGTCGGCCAGCCCCAGGGTGTCGGTGTGACCGGCGCCGCCGGCGAGGGAGATCGTGCCGCTCACGGTGGCCGCGGTGGGCAGCGGGGGCTGTGCCGTGATGGAGTACGAGACAAGGCTCACGTCGCCGAAGTTCGCGGCGTCGAGGTAGAACCTGCAGACCGCGGGGTCGTCCTTCGAGACACCGTAGGGCACGCGCTCCTCGTGGATCCTGATGTCGGCACCGTCGCCGGGGGCGGCCACAGCGGCCGTTGGCGCGAACCAGGAAGCCCCGGCCGCGGTGAGTACGGTGAGGGCGACGGCGCCGAGACGGGCGCCGGCGGACGGGGGCATCAAGGTGGGCATGGACGTTCCTCCGAGTCAGACGATTTTCATACAAATCGCTCTTTCACCTGACTCTCTTTCACATCCAGCCCTCGTCCTGCGGCAACGTCACCCGACGCGCCGTCAGATATCGCTCGACCGGCGCAATCGGCTTCTGACCGGGCGCCCGTCCGATGCGGTCCGGGCGACCTGGTCGCCGCCCGGGGCGGCCGGGGCACGCAGCGCACTGCCCGCCGAGAGCAACAGGAGCGCCCCGAGCATCACGAACGGCGCCGCCACGCCCGCGACCCCCGCGACCAGGCCCGCCGCGGCCGGCGCGGCGACCTGACCGAGGCGGTTGCCGGTCAGACGCAGCGCGAGCGCCGTGGAGCGCGCGCCGTCCGGGGCGGCCTGGACGACGGTCGTCATGGACAGGGGCTGGCCGACGCCGAGGCAGAAGCCGAGGGCGGCCAGCAGTGCACCGAGCGCCCACACCGGCATCGGCAGTGCGACCCCGGCGCACAGCAGGGCCGCCGCCAGACAGGTCACGGTCAGCAGCGCCGGCCGGCCGAGCAGCCGCAGCAGCGGGGTGAGAACCAGACGGCAGGCGATGGTGGCCCCCGCTCGCACGCTCAGCAGCACACCGATCACCGACGGCGCGATGCCCCGGTGCTCGCCGACCACCGGCAGATAGGCGGTGAGGATGTCGGTGGCCGACAGCACCGAGAGGCTGATCAGCATGCCCGCGGGCACGCCCCGGGCACGCAGGATGCCCCCGACCGGCACGCGAACCGCTTCTCCCGCCCGGGACTTCACCGCCGTACGGTCCTCGATGCGCCACAGCGAGGTGAACGCGACGGCTGCCCCGGCGCCCGCCACCACGAGGGCCAGCGCGCTGGTACGGGCCATGTCCGGGCCGCCGATGAGCGTGCCCGCGGCGATCGGGCCGACCAGCTGGCCGAGCGAGGCGCCGATGGTGAAGTGGCCGAAGTTGCGGTCCTGTTCGTGCGCGGCGGACTGACGGGCGACGAGGGACTGGGAGCCGATCACGAAGCAGAGGTGGCCGAGGCCCATCACTCCGCTCCAGACCGCCATCGCCCACAGGGAGCCCGCCATGCCGCTCAGCGCGCAGCCGCCCGCCATCAGGACCACGCCCACCGGCAGCAGCGGTGCGCAGCGGCCGTGGTCGGTGCGACGGCCCAGCGGTACGGCGGCGAAGAGCGGGAGGAGGGCGTAGACGCCCGCGATGACGCCGACCGCCCGCTCGTCGGCGCCCAGCGCGAGGGCCCGGTAGGAGACGGCGGACGCTGTTGGTTAATTCGGGGCCTGTTGCTTCGCCCCGTCGATCTTCTGGTCGGCGGGGCGAAGTGCTGCGAAGTGGCTGGTGCGGGTGCGGGCCCGGGGTGTTTCGGTGAGGTGGGCGTCGATGCGGGCGAGGTTGATGGCGGCGCCGGTGAGTTGGTGCTGAAGACTGGTCTTCGCCAGGCCCCGGTAGCGGGATCTGCGCAGGCCGCAGCGCCCGACTGCCTGGGAGATGGTGCCTTCGGCTCCGGCGCGGATTTTGTAGCGGTCCTTCCAGCCGTCGGTCTGCTGGAGAGCGCGGTGGCGTTGAAGGGTCTGGTGCTCGTCGTGCTGCCGCAGGGTGAGTTCCCTGCGTTCGGCCTTGGGCGAGCTGACGCAGTCCCGCAGTGCGGGGCAGTGGCGGCAGTCGGCCGGGGAGAACCTGACCCGGATCACGGGGAGCTGCTGCTGAGAGCTGCGCAGGGCCCACTGGGTGCTGGTGGCTCCGTTTGGGCAGGTGACGTGCTGCTGGTCCCAGTCGATGGTGAAGGCGTCCTGGTCGTAGCCGCTGCCGTTCTTCGCCTGGGCGACGGTGACGGCTTGCAGCGGTCCGTGCAACTCGATGCCGTGCTCACGGCGGGCGGCCGCGATCTGGGCGGCGGTGGCATATCCGGTGTCGACCCAGTGCTCGCCGGGCAGGCAGTCCCGTTCGGTGAGGCCGTTGTGGATCGTCTCGCTCATCACGCTGTCGGGGACGGTGGCGTCGGTCGTGGCCACGTTCGTGATCAAATTCGGGGTGTCCGGCTCGCAGGTCTCGGTGAGATGGGTCTTGTATCCGTCCCAGAGGATGTCGCGTTTCTTGCTGCCCCTGGCTTCGGGGTCATAGGGCGTGACCAGGCGCTTCGCGCCCGGCGGGCGGTCTTTTGGGTCCCGCCGCCGCACCTCGCCCCCGGTCAGGTGGAAGTGCTGGACCCACATCTGCCGCAGGACCTTCACCTGCTCCAGCTCCCGCAGTGCGGCCGGTGCCTGGGGCGAGAAGACGGCCTCAAGCAGTCGCGTCCCGTCCGTCCCGATCCGCCGGCCGACCTCCTCCTGTTTGGCGTGGGCCTTGGGAAACCGGGAGTCCTCGGCCCGGGTGGCGTAATGCCGGAACCAATCGGGCTCGGCGATCTCCACCAGCCAGTCGGGGGCCGCCTGCGCGAGCGTGTTTAACGCCGAACGGAGCGTTTCCGCGACCATCTCCAGCCAGCACAGCTCCCGTGCCGCGGACTGCACATGCGTGGAGTCAGTGCGAGCCCGACCGGCGGTCTTGAGCAGTCCCTTGTCCCGGGCCGCGTGCAGGATGCCGTCCAGCACCCGCCTGCCAGCCTCCGCATCGATGAGACGGTCCCGGAACTCTGACAGCACCGAGAAGTCGAAGCCAGGATCAGCCAGTTCCAGCGCGAGGGCGTATTTGAAGTCGATCCGCGCCCGCACCGCCTCGGCGGCCTGCCGGTCGGTGAGCCCCTCGACGAACTGCAACACCAGCACCAGCGCGAGCCGGCCCGGTGACCAGGCGGGCTTCCCCCGCGCCGGGAACAGATCGGCGAACTCCTCGTCGGTGAACAGCGGCCCCAGCTCGTCCCGGACCCGGATCGCCAGGCTCCCCTTCGGGAACGCGGCCCGCGCCACCCGCACCGTCTCCGCCGGGATTTCCCCCGACCCCTTCGGCTGCATAGACATCGACACCCACCCCATACGACAACGTCGGCTCCCAAGACCACAACCGGGTCTTGGGAGCCGACGTCACGCACGGGCCCGAATTAACCAACAGCGTCGGAGACGGCGGGCCGGGCCATCGACACCGCCCCCTGCGCGAAGCCGAAGGCGATGACGAGGCGGAGCAGCCAGCCGCGGTTCCCACCGGGCCTCATGGTGAAGTCCTCCAGACGATGTGCGGGCCGGAATCAGACCGTGCTCGGCCGGACCAGACCGGACCGCCCGCCGGGCGGACCAGACCGGACGGCCTGCGGGCCGGATCAGATGATGCCGTAGAGGATTCCCGCCCCGAGGATCACCAGTGAGGTGAGCACGGCCCACTTCACGACGAACCTGGTGTGGTCGCCGAACTCGACCTTGGCCATGCCCACCAGGACGTAGACGGCCGGGACGAGCGGGCTCGACATGTGCAGCGGCTGGGCGATGAGCGAGGCGCGGGCGATCTCCAGGGACGAGACGCCGTGGGCCTGGCCGGCCTCGGCGAGCACCGGCAGGATGCCGAAGTAGAAGCCGTCGTTCGACATGAAGTACGTGAGCGGGATGCTCAGGATGCCGGTGACGAAGGCCATGTGCGGGCCCATGCCGTCGGGGATGTTCTCGACCAGCCACTTGGCCATGTGGTCGACCATGCCGGTGCCCTGCAGGACGCCGGTGAAGACGGCGGCGGCGAAGACCATGCCGGAGACGTTGAGGACGTTCTCCGCGTGGGCGGCGATGCGGGCCTTCTGGTCGGGCATGTGGGGGAAGTTGACCGTCAGGGCGAGCGCGGCACCGAGCAGGAACAGCACCGGGATCGGCAGCCACTCCATGATCATGGCGGTGAGGAGCGTCACCGTGAGCAGTGCGTTGAACCAGTACAGCCTGGGGCGCAGGGTGGCCCGCTCGGGGTCGAGGCCCTGGAAGCCCTCATCCTCCTCCTCGGGCAGCTCCGCGTCGGTGCCCGAGCCCGAACCGCCGGTGCGCGCAAGGGACTTGCCGGAACCGGAACCGGAGCCGACCAGCACGGTCTCCGTCTCGTGCTCCTTCTCCTCCACCAGCGCCTCGTCCAGCGTCAGCACGCCGAGCCGCTTGCGCTCGCGGCGCCCGAGGACGTACGAGAGCGCGAGGACGAACACCAGGCCCGTGGCGAGCGCCGGGATCATCGGGACGAAGATGTCGCTCGCGTCGAGCTTGAGCGCGGTGGCGGCGCGGGCGGTCGGGCCGCCCCACGGCAGGGTGTTCATCACCCCGTTGGCCATGGCGGCGACACCGGTCATCACGACCAGGCTCATCTTCAGGCGCTTGTACAGCGGGTACATCGCCGAGACGGTGATCATGAAGGTGGTCGAGCCGTCGCCGTCGAGCGAGACGATCGCGGCGAGGACGGCCGTGCCGACCACGATCCGCAGCGGGTCGGCCTTGCAGAACTTCAGGATGGCCCGAACGATCGGATCGAACAGGCCTACGTCGATCATCACGCCGAAGTAGACGATCGCGAACATGAGCATCGCCGCGGTGGGGGCGAGGCTGGTGACGCCGTCGAGGACGTAGTCGCCGAGCTTCGCTCCCTTCCCGACGAAGACGCAGAACAGTGCTGGGATCAGCACGAGCGCCGCGATCGGCGACATCTTCTTCAGCATGATCAGGACCAGGAAGGTCGCGATCATGGCGAAGCCGAGGATGGTCAGCATGAGTGGATACCTAACGTTCGCCCTTGAACATCCCACCGGGCAGGCGGTGCGACGACGTTAGGTCCGTTCAAACGGCGTTAACAAGACGTTGACGTGTGAGCAATAAGCGCAAAACTGCAGGTCAGGGCTTTGCTCAGGTCAGAGGCATGACCATCTCGGCCACAGCGGTGATTTCGACCGGCACTCCGTTGAGGACGGCGTTGCCCGAGAGCGGGTCGAGCAGGCTGCCGTCGAGGAGCTGGTTGACGTTGACGCCGGGGTCGGTGGCGGCATGGCTCAGCCGGGTGCCGGGCCGGTCGTGGCCCCAGCCGTGCGGCAGGCTCACGACCCCGGGGCGCACGCCGTCGGTGACCTCCGCGGGGGCGGTCACCTCTCCGCCGGCGCCCTTCACGCGTACGGCGGCGCCGTCCCGCACGCCGAGCCGCTCGGCGTCCTCGGGGTGGATGTGCAGGGTGCAGCGGTTGGTGCCGCCGGTGAGGGCGGGGACGTTGTGCATCCAGCTGTTGTTGGAGCGCAGGTGCCGGCGGCCGACGAGGACGAGTTCGTCCGGGAGCCGGTCCATGGCCGCCCGCAGCCGCGGCAGATCGTCTGCAATCGGCTGCGGCAGCAGTTCGACCTTGCCGCTCGTGGTCTTCAGCGGCTGCGGGAGGCGGGACCGCAGCGGACCGAGGTCGATGCCGTGCGGGTGCGCGAGGAGCCGCTCCAGGCTCAGCCCGTCCGGCCGTACGCCGAAGCCGTCGCCGTAGGGGCCGAGGCGCAGCATCATGTCGAGCCGTCGCTCGGGGCCGCTCACACCGGTGAGCGCCGCGGCGAGTTCCTTCGGGTCGCGGGCGTGCACCGGGGAGTGCGGCTCCTTGACCGCCTTGCCGAGGGTCTGCGCGATCACCATGTCGTCGACGGCGGACGGATCGGCGCCGTGCATGCCGGTGGCCGCCAGGACCAGCCGGGCGAGGATCTCGGTCTCGGCGAGGCGGCCGGGCTCCAGGGGGACGGCGGGGCGGGTGTAGCGGACCTGGTTGCGTACGGCGAGGGTGTTGAAGGCGAAGTCGTGGTGCGGGCTCTGGGAGGGCGGGGGCGGCGGCAGGACGACATGGGCGTGGCGCGAGGTCTCGTTCAGGTAGGGGTCGACGCTGACCATGAAGTCCAGGGAGTCCAGGGCCTTGTCGAGCCGGTCGCCGTCGGGCGCGGACAGCACCGGGTTGGCGGCGACGGCGACGAGGGCCCGGATCGGCTCGCCCCGCTCGGTCGCGGTGTCGATCTCCTCGGCGAGCGCGGAGAGCGGCAACTCGCCCTTGGCCTCGGGGTGTTCGCTCACCCGCGAGTGCCAGCGGCCGAGCGTGAAGCCGTGGCTCGGTCCGGCCGGGCGGGGCGTCCTGTCGGTCGCCGCCTGCGGGAAGAGAGCGCCGCCGGGGCGGTCGAGGTTGCCGGTGAGGATGTTGAGGACGTCGACGAGCCAGCTGCCGAGGGTGCCGTACGGGACGGTGCAGCTGCCGATGCGGCCGTACACGGCGGCGGTGGGGGCGGCGGCGAGTTCACGGGCGAGGGCGCGCGTCACGTCGGCGTCCACGTCGCAGGCCGCGGCGACGGCTTCGGGGGTGAAGTCCCTTACGGCTTCGCGCAGTTCGTCGAGGCCCTGGAGGTGCGGGGTCAGCTCCCCGGGATCGACGAGACCCTCCTCGAACAGGACGTACGTCATGGCCGCGAGGAGGAGCGCGTCGGCGCCGGGGCGGATCGCGAGGTGCCGGTCGGCGAGTTTCGCGGTGCGGGTGCGGCGCGGGTCGATGACGGTGAGGGTGCCGCCGCGGGACTTGAGGGCCTTGAGCTTGCCGGGGAAGTCGGCGGCGGTGCACAGACTGCCGTTGGACTCCAGGGGGTTGGCGCCGATGAGGAGCAGATGGTCGGTGTGGTCCAGGTCCGGCACGGGGATCGCGTTCGCGTCGCCGAACAGAAGGCCGCTGGAGACGTGCTTGGGCATCTGGTCGACGGTGGACGCGGTGAAGACGCTGCGGGTGCCGAGGCCGGTGAGCAGCACGGGCGGGTAGAGGGCGCCGGCCATCGTGTGCACGTTGGGGTTGCCGAGGACGACGCCCACCGCGTGCGGGCCGTGCCGCTCGACGACGGGCCTCAGGCCCGCGGCGACCGCGTCGAAGGCCTCCTCCCAGGTGGCCTCGCGCAGCTCACCGTCCTTGCGCACGAGCGGGGTGCGCAGCCGGTCGGGGTCGCCGTCGACGGCACCGAACGAGGCGCCCTTGGGGCAGATGAACCCCTTGCTGAACACGTCGTCGCGATCACCGCGGGCGCCGGTGACCCGGGTGCCCTCGATGGTGAGGGTCAGCCCGCAGGTGGCCTCGCACAGGGGACAGATACGCAGAGCGGTGCGGGACACGGGTCCTCCCGGTGGGCGGCGACGCTGGGTCCGACCGAGCATACCGACTGGTATGCACGAGCGGGAGGCCGCGTCGGGGATGAGGTCGGAAATCTGCGAGGCGCACAACGGACCGCTCTCGGCCGCCCGCTCCGGGACGACCCTCGGACCGCTCCGGGACCGCCCTCGGCCTGCTCCGGGACCGCTCTCGGACGCCTCTCAGTCCAGCACTCGCGCCAGATAGGCCCGCAACAGCTCCCGCGCCTCGTCGATGATCTTCGGGTCACCCCCGGGCGCCACCCTGAAGGCCAGGTGGACCAGGGTGTCGGCGGTCTCCACGGCGATGAGGAAGGCGCGGCGCAGATCCTCGTCCGGCTCCCGGTCGAGGTAGCCGGAGAGCAGGTCGGTGAGGCGGTCGGCGACACGGTGGTTGGGTTCGGCGCCCCGGGCGCCGACCGGGATCTGGTTGCCGAAGTCGACGAGGGAGAAGCCGGGGGCGGTGCGCTTCATGGCCAGGTACTCGTCGAGGACGGCGTCCATCGCCGAGCGCCAGCCCCCGTCACCGGCCGACTTCAGCCGCTCGGTGACCTGCTCGGTGAAGCGCTCCAGGTTGCGCTGGGCGAGCGCGTCGGCCATCTGCCGCTTGTTGCCGAAGAAGCGGTAGACCGAGCCGATGGGGACCTGGGCGCGCTGGGCCACGGCCCGGGTGCTCAGGTCGTCGTAACCGACCTCGTCGAGGAGGTCGGCGCAGGCGTCGAGGATTTTGGTCAGCCGTTCGGCACTGCGCCGCTGCACAGGCGCACGGCGTAGCGATGTCGCATGGGGCACGGGCTTCATGATGCCTTTCCGGCGCGCTCCGGAGAACCTCGCCCCCCAGTACGCGTATACATGCCGGGTGCACTCAATACGCGCGCGTCCGGGCTGCCGCTCGGCGCGCCCGCCGCCTCGGACGCCGTGATGTCGGCCGTGCTCTCTACGGGCTGCCCCTCCACCGCCCACACGGTGCCGTCGTCGGCGTACAGCCGGGCGGTGACATGGTGCGTACCACGGGGCACGAGCCGCGCCGGGAGGCGGTACGTGAGGCCGTGGAGCCGGGTGACGAGACGGTCGTCGACGAAGACGTAGGCGACGCCCCGGGCCGCCACCGCGCGCGGCGACGCATCGCCGGGAGAGAAGCGGAAGTTGCGGACGGTCAGGCGGACGTCCCAGGTGTCATGGACGTCCGGCTGCACCTCGATGGCGACCTCGGGCGCGCCCTTCTTCAGGACCTCACGGTAGTGCCGGCCCTCTTTGTCCGTATGGTTCAGGACCTTGCCCACCGGAGAGACCGCCTCCCCGTTCTTCCCCTCGCGGGCATCACCGGAGCCGCAGCTCGCGGATCCGGTCAGCAGCAGGACACAGACCGCGAGCGCGGCAAACAGACCCCGCGTCCACGACATGCCCGGGAGAGTAGAACACCGGCCCGGCAGACGGATCCCCCTGGAGTCTGGTTCTCGTTCCTCCCCGGTTCCTTCCTGGTGAGGAGGCCCCAGGCCCCCTTGCGCCGGCGAAACCGCAATCCTACGGTGATACATAGGAATCAGATACGCAGGAATCAGGCCGCGGCAGTTCGCAAGGGAGCGACGATGAGCGATGGGGGTACCGCCCGCGCGAGTGGGTTCGAGCGCGGGGGAGCGCGCAAGACGGCCGAGGGGCTGACCTACCTGACCGGTTTCGGCAACGAGCACAGCTCCGAGGCCGTGCCCGGCGCCCTGCCCGTGGGCCGCAACTCGCCACAGCGCGCGCCCCTCGGGCTGTACGCGGAACAGCTCAGCGGTACGGCGTTCACCGAGCCGCGGGCCCACAACCGGCGCTCGTGGCTCTACCGGATCCGCCCGTCCGCCGCGCACCCGGCGTTCACGCGCACGGACAACGGCGCGATCCGTACGGCCCCCTTCACCGAGTCGGTGCCCGACCCCAACCGCCTGCGCTGGGACCCGCTGCCCGAACCCGCGTCCGGCACGGACTTCCTCGCGGGCCTGTGGACCCTCGGCGGCAACGGCGACGCCACGCAGCGCGCCGGCATGGCAGTGCACCTGTACCACGCCGACTCGTCGATGGAGCGCGTCTTCAGCGATGCGGACGGGGAGCTGCTGATCGTCCCGGAGCGCGGCGGACTGCTGCTTCGCACCGAGTTGGGGCTGCTGCATGTGGAACCGGGACATGTGGCACTGGTTCCACGCGGGGTGCGCTTCCGTGTGGAGCTGCTGGATGCCTTTGCCCGCGGTTACGTGTGCGAGAACTACGGGGCGCCCTTCGGCCTCCCCGACCTCGGCCCGATCGGCGCCAACGGCCTCGCCAACGCCCGCGACTTCCGGGCCCCCGTCGCCGCGTACGAGGACGATACGGATACGGCGGGCCCGGTGGAGGTCGTGAACAAGTTCTGCGGCAACCTCTGGACGGCGGTGTACGACCACTCGCCGCTCGACGTGGTCGCCTGGCACGGCAACCACGTGCCGTACGTCTACGACCTGCGCCGCTTCAACTCCATCGGCACCATCTCCTACGACCACCCCGATCCGTCGATCTTCACCGTCCTGACGTCGCCGTCCGACACCCCGGGTCTGGCCGGCGTGGACTTCGTCGTCTTCGCGCCGCGCTGGCTGGTCGGCGAGGACACGTTCCGGCCGCCGTACTTCCACCGGAACGTGATGAGCGAGTACATGGGTCTGATCGAGGGCGCCTACGACGCCAAGACCGCCGGGAAGGGGGGCTTCGTGCCGGGCGGCGGGTCGCTGCACAACATGATGTCGGCGCACGGTCCGGACCGGGAGACGTTCGACCGGGCGAGTGCGGTCGAGCTGAAGCCGCAGAAGGTGGACGACGGGCTGGCGTTCATGTTCGAGACGCGCTGGCCGGTGACGCTCACCCCGCACGCGGCGGGCGCGGAGCACCTGCAGCAGCGCTACGACGACGTGTGGCAGGGCCTGGAGCGGCATTTCCGCCCCTTGCACTGAAGATTCACTACCGGTACGGATGGCCTCGTGACCTCCTTCGCCCCGGACTCGATCGTCCTGAACCGCAAGCTGCCGCTCTGGTACCAGGTGTCGCAGTCCCTGCGCGCCTCGATACTCGGCCGCTCGCCCCGGGACCCGCTGCGACTGCCCACCGAGGAGCAGCTGGCCGGGCACTACGGGGTCAGTGTGCTGACCATGCGGCAGGCGCTCAAGGAACTGGAGGACGAGGGCCTGATCACGCGCCACCGCCGCCGGGGCACGTTCATCGAACCGCAGGCGAGAAGGGGCGCCCCGGTCCGCCTGCTCGGCTCGGTGGACGCCATCGTGGCCCAGCAGTCCGGGATGACGACCGAACTGCTGGACCACGGCCCGGCGCCCGTGCCGCCCGAACTCGCCGAGTACTTCCCGGAGATGGACGAGGTGGGCACGTACCACCGCCTGCGCTGCGACGAGAAGACGGGCGAGCCGACCAACCACGCCCGCAACTACGTCCGGCCCGAACTGGCCGCCCGCATCGACCCGTCGGACCTGCTGCGCTGGCCGATGACCAAGGTGCTGCGTGACGTGATGCTGGCGGACATCAGCCGCATCACGGACACCGTGGAGGCCCGTCTGGCGGATCCGGAGACCGCCCGGCTGCTCCAAGTGCCGCTGCTCAGCCCGATCCTGCACTACACGGGTGTGACCTACGACGCGCAGGGAAGAGTCCTGGACGCGGCGGTGATCCACTACCGCGGCGACCGTTTCTCCTTCACGGTGACCCTGGACGCCACATGACCGCAGTGTCCGTACCACGCCGTACGATGCCCAGCGTGACGCACGACGACGCTCCGCTGCTGGCGGACCTCATGCCGTGGTCCGTCGCACCGCCGCGGCTCGGCCGGGGGTGGCCGACGGGCCCCGACGCCACCTCCCTGAAAGCCCGCTGGGACGCCCTGCTGAAGGCCGAGGGCCCCGACCGGGAGGCCTTGTTCGAGCCGAGCCGCTCGCGCACCCTGCACACGGCGGTCGGCCGGCTCCCGGGGCAGTCGAGCGGCACCGAGAAGCTGATCCGTGCCTCGGGCCCCTGCCCGGACCCCGTACGGGTCCTGCACGCCCCGTTCGACGAGCAGTGGCTGATCCCCGACCACCGGCTGATCGACGCGGCCCGTCCCGAGCTGTGGCGGGTGGCCGACAAGCAGCAGATCTTCATGGTGGAGACCCCGTCGGAGACGGCCGCCCCCCGCGTCCTGGCCACGTCCTGCCTCTCCCTGCTCCGCCCCGGCCGCATCCGCCCCCTGTACCGCCGCCCCGGCGGCACGGAACCCAACCTGACGCCAGGGCTGCTGGACCACCTGGGCGCCCGGCTCGGCCACTCCCCCACGGCGCCGGACTTCCTCGCCTGGACGCTCTCGGCCGTACGGCCCGACCTGACGGTCCCGCTCACCGAGGACGCGGAACTCTGGTCTCGCGGGGTGGAGTTGGGCCGCCGCACTCTCTGGCTGATGCGCCGGGACGGCGACCGTCCCAAGCTGCCGGGGGGCCGCAGGCCGTATGTGCGCGCCCCGCTGCCGTCACGGCCGCTCACCATCGACTACGACCGCGACGAGGAGACGCTGCTGCTCGACGACGGCCGCATCTCCCCGGTGCCGCCCGAGGCCTGGGACTTCGAGGCGGCCGGCGTCCGGGTCCTGGAGCAGTGGTTCACGGCCCGCACGGCGCGGGCAGAGCCGGGAACCCTGACGGCGATCCGGCCGACGACATGGCCGCAGACGTGGACCTCGGAGCTGCTGGAGCTGATCACGGTCCTGGCCCTGCTGGCCGAACTGCGTTCACAGCAGGAGGAGTTGACGATGACGGCACCCGTCACCGCCTCCGAACTGCACAAGGCCGGAGTGCTTCCGGCGCCGGAGACGACACGGAAGCCGGCTTCAGTCCTCGATCACCACGAGGAGGGACCCGAGGGCCAGTTCGCCCTGATCTAGTGCTCTGACCGCATACCTTCGCCGGGTTGAGCGGGTGTGTGGCCATTGATGCCGGCTACCTGGCCGTGGCATCCGCCTATGCTCGGCTCGTGCAGCCGCTTTCCGACAGCAGCAATCCGTTGGTCACGGCGTTCCCAGCCGAGCTTGCAAGCGATGCCGAGGCAGTCCTGGCGGTGATGCCTGATTCTCGGTTCCCGCCGCATGCCTCGTTCTCGGTCGCTGTAGAGGGCCAGCAGGTTTTGATCCCCGGCCGCCTCTACAACGGCGAGCCGCCAACTGACGCGGTGGCGTCGCTTTCGTCGCGCCAACGGCAGCTTCTGCACTGTCTGTACTCAAGGCACTGCGACGGGGTGGTCAGACAGCGTCATCTGGAGAAGGTCGTTGGTTCCACGGACCCATGGGTCGTCCCCTTCGTCGTGCAGCTGGTTGGCGAGTACGTCTTGGAAATCCTGGTGGTCATCTGCGATGAGCTCCGTGGCCTCGCCACGCCCGGCACCTGCGGCCACCTCGCTTACGGGCAGTTCATCGTGGACAACCCGGCCTTCTTCGCACGCACGCAACGGCGGGTCGTGAGCTACTGGAACTGCTACTACCGGGGCACCTACGCGAGCTTCCGGGGCTACCCAGGGTGCACTCTTCTTGACCTCCTACGGTCCGCTGCCTCCGACAGAGCAGGGCGTCCCTGGCCCAACCTCGCTCCAGTCGGCGCCAGCGTGGACGGCTACTGCTAGGACTCGGCCGGGAAAGATATCCGGCCGGTCAAGCGGCATCGGCGAGGGGACGTCCGCCCCAACGGATGCCCTTCTCGCTGCGGATGCGAGCGCGCTCGCGGCGCTGGGCTGCCAGCACGTCGGGGTGACGGGCATTCGCGTTGCGCCAGCGCAGATAGGCGTGCAGGGCCCGGGTCTGCACGGTGTGGTTGCGGTGGTTGGAGTTCGCGACGGTGAACTGCCGCAACGGTCCGAAGTGCGCCTCGATCGGGTTGGCCCAGGACGCGTATGTCGGCGTGAAGCACAGCTCGACGCGGTTCTTCTTCGCCCAGCGGCGGATCGTCTCGCCCTTGTGGGCGGACAGGTTGTCCAGGATGACGTAGATCGGGGCGCCGTCCGGGCGGGCGGCCCGGATCGACCTGAGCGCGGCCAGGGTGTTCGCGGCCCCCTTCTTCCGGCGGTTGACGCCCCAGAGCGTGTCGTCGCCGACCGAATAGCAGCCGTGGAAGTACCTGACGCCGTGGGTGCGGTGGTAGGTCGCCGGGTGCCGCTCGGGATGACTGGCGGGAGCCCAGCACGCACCGCCGGTGGGGCGGATTCCGAGCGGGCCGAACTCGTCGAACGCGAAGACCCGGTCCGGGAAGCGGTCCAGGACCTCCTCGATCCGGTCCAGCTTTGCCTCGCGGTCGGGGTCCGGGGACTCCTTCCACGTCTTGGTGCGCTGGAAGGTGATGCCGCGGCGGGCGAGCAGACGGCGTAATGCCTCGCGACCGATGCGGATGACCCGCCCATGGACTTTCCGCAGGTAGGCGGCGAGTTTGCGGATGGACCAGCGGGTGAAGGGCTGGCCGAGCTTGGTCGGGCGGGTGGTGGCCGTCTGGACGACGAAGTCCTCGTCGTCAGGACTGAGCAGGCGGGGACGGCCTCCCGCCCACCGAGGGTCCAGACAGGCCAGGCCGATCTCGTTGAACCGGTGGATCACATCCCGGACTGTGTCCTCGTCGGCCTGCACCAGCTGGGCGATCACCGGGACCCGGTTCCCGCCAGCCGACGCCAGTAGCATCATCGCGCGTCGGAAGCGCACCGAACTGGTGCTGCCCCGGCGCACGATCTGCTGCAGCTTCTGCCCCTCCTGGTCGGTCAACCTGCGCACGCGGACAGGCTCAGCCACCGCACCCCCAGCACTCGGATCGGACGTCACCGCACATCCAACCGCCCCGACCACCAACCCGGCGAACCAATGTGGTCAGAGCACTAGTAGACTGTCGCGACTAAGTGTCGTGCTGGTTGGTGGAGTTGGGGTCGGGCGAGCTTCGCTTGTCGCTTCCGTTCGGCTGGGCAGGGGTGCCGTGTCCTCGCAGAAGAAGTATCCGGTCGCGTTGAGCGCCGAAGATCGTCGGGCGTTGGAGCGTGTGACGACGACGGGGGTCCGCAGCGCGTCGATGATCAGGCGGGCGCGGGTACTGCTCGCGCTGGACACCTCGGTCGGTGAGGTCGATCCGCGGGCGGTGATCGCGGACCGGGTCGGGGTCTCGTGCGATTCGGTCCGCCTGATCTCGAAGCGCTACGCGGAGACCGGCGGCGATGTGTGGGCCACGGTCGGCCGGAAGGAACGCGCACTCCCGCCGGTGCCCTCTGTGGTGACCGGCGAGGTCGAGGCGAGGCTGATCGCGCTGGCCTGCTCGACGCCGCCCAAAGGACACGCCAGGTGGTCGCTGCGCCTGCTGGAGAAGCACGTCGCGCTGGTCGAGGACATCCCGGATCTGGACCACTCCACCATCGGCCGGGTGTTAAAAAACGGAACTGCGTCCTCATGTGAAGAAGTGCTGGACCATTCCGCCGGCTGCGAATGCGGCCTTCGCCGCGGCGATGGAGGACGTCCTGGCGGTCTACCACCGACCCTTCGATCCGGCGCGCCCGGTGGTGTGCATGGACGAGAAGCCGTACCAGCTCCTCGGCCACGTCCGCGATCCGCTTCCCGCGCAGCCGGGCCGTGACCGGCGTGAGGACAACGAGTACGTCCGCTCGGGGACCTGCTCGATCTTCTGCTGGGTCGAGCCGCTGCGCGGATGGCGGCGCGTCGACGCCCGGCCCCGCCGGACCAGGGTCGACTGGGCGCACCAGGTCGAGCACCTGCTGACCGTGGACTATCCCGACGCCGCCACGGTCGTGCTGGTGATGGACAACCTCAACACCCACACCACCGCCTCGCTCTACGAAGCGTTCGACCCGGCAAAGGCCTTCGCGCTGGCCCAGCGCCTGGAGATCCACCACACCCCCAAACACGGGTCCTGGCTCAACATCGCCGAGATCGAGCTCTCCGCGCTCACCCGCCAGTGCCTGGACCGCCGCATCGACGACCTCGCCGTGCTCAACGCCGAACTCGCCGCCTGGCAGCAGCACACCAACAGCAACCAGCGCCAAGTCGACTGGCACTTCACCACCGACGACGCACGCGTGAAACTACGCCACCTCTACCCAACCACATAGCGAAATTAAGTCGCGACAGTCTACTAGTGCTGCGGCCCCGTTCCCACGCCGTCCGGTTTCCCACATCTAGCGCCCCGGCGCGAAGGCGTCCAGCATCCGCTCCACCATCAACTCGAAGGCTCCGTCGAGATCGATCGGCCCCGGATCCTCCGTGAACGCCGCGGCCATCCGCGGATAGGCTCCGCCGGCCACCTGGCTCCCCAGGTAGGCGATGCGTACCGCGCTCTCCTCCTCGGCCGACCACGGCAGCGACCGCGTCCGCTCGGCGGCGGCCAGCTCCGTCGCGACGTACGACGTCACGCACCCGTTCAACATGCCGACCAACTGCATCTTCATGCCGTAGCGCGCCTGGAGCGGATCCAGGCAGGCCAGGCAGTGCTCCAGGTAGCGCAGGGCGTTCGGGCTGAATCCGTAGACCGGTGACATCAGCCGGGTCATCCACGGATGCCGGTGCATCAGCGCCCGGGTCTGCCCGGCGACCCGGCGCATGTCGCCCCGCCAGTCCCCCGACGGCTCCCACAGCTCGTGCTCGCCGCCGACCGCGTCCACCATCAGCTCGTACAGGTCCTCCTTACGGGGGACGTAGTTGTACAGCGACATGGTCCCGCAGCCCAGCTCGGCCGCGACATGCCGCATCGACACCGCTTCCAGGCCACCGGAGTCGGCGATGCGCACCGCCGCCGCCGCGATGTCGGCGCGTGTGTACGCCGGCCTCGGCCCCCGGCCCGTCCGCTCGGGACGCGCCCAGATCACTTCGGGTACCGCCGCTCGGCCCGCCATCGATCATCACCTCGGCCACCATCCTAGTTACGTACGGCGTACGTAGTGCGCTATGGTCGGGGCATGACTTCTACGTACGCTGTACTTAGTGAAGGTCTGAAGAAAAGGTTCGGCAAGGTGCAGGCGGTGCGCGGGCTGGATCTCGCGGTGGCCCAGGGCACGGTCTGCGGCGTCCTCGGGCTCAACGGGGCGGGCAAGACGACGGCCGTACGCCTGCTGACGACGCTGCTGCGGCCCGACGGGGGCTCGGCGCGGATCGCAGGGCACGACCTCGTCCGGGAGCCCGCGGCCGTACGGCGCAGGATCGGCGTCACCGGGCAGTACGCGTCGGTCGACGGCGACCTCACGGGCCGCGAGAACCTGCGGCTGTTCGCACGGCTGCACCGGGTGCGGGCGCCCGGGCAGCGCGCCGGGGAGCTCCTCGACCGGTTCGGACTGGCCGAGGCGGCGGACCGGCCCACGTCCGGGTACTCGGGCGGCATGCGCCGCCGGCTGGACCTGGCGGCCAGTCTGATCCGCCGCCCCGACGTGCTGTTCCTGGACGAGCCGACGACCGGGCTCGACCCCTCCAGCCGCAACCTGATCTGGGACGCGGTGCGTGAGCTGACGGCCGACGGCACGACGGTGCTGCTGACCACGCAGTACCTGGAGGAGGCCGACCAACTCGCCGACGACATCGCCCTGGTGGACCGGGGACGGGTGGCGCAGACGGGGTCACCCTCGCAGTTCAAGGCGCTCATCGGCGCCTATGTCGAGGTCATCGTCACGGAGGAGGACGCGATGGCGAAGGCGGCCGGCGTGCTCGACCAACTCACGGGCGCCGAGCCGTCGTTCGACCACGAGCGGCGCGCCGTCGGCGCGGTCACCCGGGACCGCACACTCACGCTGCCCCGCCTGGTGCGCGAACTCGACGCGGCGGGCGTGCCGTTGCTCGACGCGAGCCTGCGACCACCGACGCTCGACGAGGCCTTCCTCCGGCTGACCGAAAACGGCAAGGAGCGTGCGGCATGAGCATGGTGGCGTACGACGGGACCGCCCTGCTGGGCCGTCAGCTGCGGCGGATGCGGAACAACCCGGGGCTGCTGATCCTCTCCCAGACGATGCCGATCAGCATGCTGCTGTTCTTCGGCTACGTCTTCGGCAGCGCGCTGGCCATGCCGGGCGGGGAGTACCGGTCCTTCCTGGTGCCGGGGCTGCTGGTGGCGACGGCCGCGAACGGCATCATGAGCGGTATGTTCCAGGCCGCCCAGGACACGCACCGGGGCGTCATGGACCGGCTGCGGACGCTGCCGATCAGCCGGACGGCCGTGCCGCTCGGCCAGGCCGTGGCGGACGTCGTCCTCACGGCCGCCGGGACCGTGCCGTTCCTGCTGGTGGGGCTCGCCGTGGGATGGCGCATCGAAGGGAGCGCGCTCGAAGCGGTGGGCGCCGTCGGCCTGTTGCTGCTGTTCCGGTTCGCGACGACGTGGGTCGGGATCTTCCTCGGCATGCTCACCAGGAACGAGGAGGCCGCGGGTCAGCTGGGTGGCGCGACCTTCATGCTGCCGCTGCTGTCCAACGCCTACATCCCGGCCGAGGGGCTGCCGGGCTGGCTGCGGACGGTCGCCGAGTGGAATCCGATCAGCGCGGTGACGACGGCCCTGCGGGACCTCTTCGGCAACGCGCCGGTGCCGGGGGACGCGGCCTGGCCGGTGGCGCACCCGGTCGCCGGGTCACTGATGTGGTGCGCCGTGCTGATCGCGGTGTTCCTGCCGCTCGCGGTGCGCAGGTATGCGCGCGGGGAGCGCTGACCTCAACGGCCGGAAACACAGGGTGTGTTGCCTCGGGGTACGGAGCGGGTGGGAGGTACGCCGGAGGTGACGGATCGGGAGATGTGGCCACGCCCGGGCGCGGGCCCGGGCGTCGCCGCATGCCGTGGGGATGCCGGACGGCGAGATCGCAGCGTCGCGCCGGACGGCGCGGCGCTCCGGGCGCTGCCCTTTGCGGAACGAACGCCGGTTTCGCTCAGCGTCCGCCGAACAGCGAACGACGCAGTCGGCGCAGTGGCGCGAAGAGCAGGACACGGCTCACGCGCTTGCCCCTTGCACTGCGCTCACGCGGGGTGTCACGCGCCGTCAGCTCGCGCATCAGCAAGGTCGCCTCGGCCGTCTCCCGCTGTGGGACGGCAGGACCCGCCAGCACCGAGAGATGGCGGTCGAGGCGCGAACTGGTCGCGCTGCTCCCGCACGTGATCGCAGGGACCCTGGCCCTGCTGCTCACTGTTATCTGTTCCATGTCACTCCCCACCCGTACGAGTCCACCCGGCCCGGGCAGGGTAACCCTATCGCCCCGTCGGGGCACTCGTGTATCGCGGTCACAGGATTCACCTTCCCCGTAAGGGTGTTGACGACTCTTCGTTCGTCACTCTCCGAATCCAACCGATTTCAGGGCGAGTTGGACAATGGGCTGGCTGGTGGGCTGCGGCGAGCCGCCGCCGGGCTCGACGGTCACAGCGAGTGATGTGGCGGACTTGTCGAGGTCGGACGCGACCAAGGGTGTGTCGCCGCCCTTGAAGAGTCCGAGGGAGCGCGGTTGCACGTTGGGGCGCATGAGCCACAGCTGGTGCACGCGTCCGCTGGGCAGATCGCCGTATCCGCTGAGCGTGACGATCGCCTGCCCCTCCGATACGGAGGCGACCACTCCGATACTTCGGCCCCGGGAGTCCTTGCCGGAGTTCACGCGGGCGTCGGGAGCTGCGAGAACGTGGGCGATCTCACGTGCCTGGGAGCGCTCGGCGTTCAGGGTGTCCTGGGCCTTGTTCGCCTGGACAGCGAAGAGCGAGGCGACGACGAGGGCCGCGGCGGCGGTCGCCGTGGCGAACGGTACGAAGAAGGGGCGGCGCTCACGAGGCGCACGGGAGCGCGCCGGCGGCGGCTGGGTACCCCACACGTGCGGCGGCAGCTGGGGTGTGTGCTCCCGTGCGGCCCCCGGCTCCTGCGGCGTGGCCCGTACGGCGGCCAGCACCCGGTTGCGCATCGCGGTCGGTGCCGGAGCGGCCGTGGACCAGGCGAGGCGGACGGCGTCCTCGGACAGGGCGCGCACCTCGGCGCCGCAGCTGTCGCACGACGTGAGGTGCTTTTCGAAGCGGAGCCGTTCCGCGGGCTCCAGGGCGTCGAGTGCGTAGGGCGCCGCGAGTGAGTGCAGGTCCCCGCGGCGCAGCAGTCTGTCGAGGAGACTCATGCGAAACCTCCCAGGCACTTGCGCAGCTGGGTGAGTCCATCGCGCATACGGGTCTTGACCGTGCCCAGCGGCAGCGAGAGCCGCTCGGCCACTTCACGGTACGTGTAGCCGTCGTAGTAGGCGAGGGTGACGGACTGGCGCTGCAGGCTGGTGAGGCGGTCCAGGCAGCGGCGGACCCACTCGCGTTCGAGGCCCGCCTCGACCTCCTCGGTCACCTGGTCGAAGGCGGGGTTGTGGGACCGGCGGGCCTCGCGCTGCTCTCGTTCGCCTGCGGCGCGGGCGCTGCGCACCCGGTCGACGGCGCGGCGGTGGGCGAGGGTGAGGATCCAGGACAGGGCGCTGCCGCGTCCGGGGTCGAACCGCCCGGCGGACCGCCAGAGTTCGAGCAGCACCTCCTGGGCCACCTCCTCCGACTGCGCCGGATCCCGCACGACACGTCGGACCAGTCCGAACACCGGACCTGACACCATCCCGTACAGCGCCTCGAATGCCTTCTGGTCGCCGCCTGCCACGAGTACCAGAAGCTCGTCCGCCTCCACTCGGTCCCCCTCTCGCCGGCCGCATGGGCCCCGTCCCGTCACACCAGGCATTCGCAACGAACGCACCTCCGGATGGGGTTACGGATCGTCGTGCCCAAAACGCGGGTCCGCGCTCCATGAATCCACGCTCGCCGACAGAAGATTCCCGGCTCGTCTGAAACAAGATTCCAAGTTCGCCGTAAGAACGTTTGGGATTCGACCAATCCACCCTGCCGACCGCTCCGAATCAGCGTTCGTCAGGCAAGTTGGGACTGAGGACGGACGGCATGACACCTATCTCCAGGAGCGGTGCGGGACGCGGGAGCATCGCGACCCTGATAGCCGGCGCGCTGGCCGCCGGGGGGCTCGCAGCCGCCGGCGTGGCCACGCTGGAACCGGGGGCGGCCTCCGCCTCCAGCCACCGGGAGGCTCCGCTGATCTCGGGGCAGCCCCAGTACGACAACACGGACGTGTACGCGTTCGTCAGCCCGGACAAGCCGGACACGACGACGATCATCGCCAACTGGATCCCCTTCGAGGACCCGGCGGGCGGCCCGAACTTCTTCACGTTCGCGGACGACGCTCAGTACGACATCCACATCGACAACAACGGTGACGCTCAGGGCGAGTTGCTGCTGCGCTACACCTTCAAGACGCATACGAAGAACAAGAACACGTTCCTCTACAACACGGGCGCGGTCACCAGTCTGGACGACCCCGACCTGAACATCACGCAGACGTACGACATCGACCTGGTCAAGCTGCACAACCAGAAGGTGATGTCGAAGACGAAGCTCGCCGACAACGTGCCGGTGGCGCCGTCGGACGTCGGCAAGGCGTCGATGCCGGACTACAACACCCTGCGCAAGCAGGCGGTCTACAAGCTCGCGAACGGCGCGCAGACGTTCGCCGGGCAGGCCGACGACCCGTTCTTCCTGGACCTGCGCGTCTTCGACCTGCTGTACGGCGGCAACCTCTCCGAGGTCGGCCGGGACACCCTCAAGGGCTACAACGTCAACTCGATCGCCCTGCAGGTCCCGACCGACATGATCACGGAGTCGAAGGACCAGCCGGTCGTCGGCGTCTGGTCGACGACGCAGCGCAGGAACGCACAGGGCTACTACGAGCAGGTCTCCCGCCTGGGCAACCCGCTGGTCAACGAGGTCGTCAACCCGCTGAAGGACAAGGACAAGTTCAACGCGTCCTCCCCGTGGTACGACGCGCAGTTCCTGAAGAACGTGACCAACCCGGAGCTGCCCAAGCTCATCGAGGGGATCTACAAGATCAAGGCGCCCGCCGAGCCGCGCAACGACCTGGTCGACGTCTTCCTGAAGGGCGTCAAGGGCCTCAACCAGCCGCCGAACGTGCGCCCGGCGGAGGAGCTGCGCCTGAACACCTCGATCAAGCCGACCGCCTACCCGAAGCGGCTGGGCGTGCTCGACGGTGACAACGCGGGCTTCCCGAACGGCCGTCGCCTCACCGACGACGTGATCGACGAGGCGCTGCAGGTCGTCGAGGGTGAACTGGTCGGCTCCAAGAACGACTTGGGCGACGCGGTCGACAAGAACGACAAGAGCTTCGGCCACTCCTTCCCGTACCTGGCCAACCCGACGGCCGGTTCGCGCGGTGCCACCGCCAAGGGTGTCACCAGCGGCAACGACGTCCGCAACCAGCTGGGCGACGCGCTGCAGCCGGCGGGTTCCTCGACCGGTATGAGCAACACCGGCCTGATCGCCGCCTCCGCGGGCGGCGGCGCCGCCGGGATCGCGCTGATCGGCGCGGGCCTGATGTGGTGGCGCCGGATGCGGAGCCGGGCGTACTAGGCCCTCCCCTGCGGGCCGGGCGTCGCTTGCTGAACAGCGCCGCCCGGGCCGCCCCGCCGACTGGCGCGGCCCGCTCGTATCCATCCCCCACGGCCGGGCCGCGCCGCACACCCCGCACCTTCCTTTCACAGCACGCCGATTGAGGAGAGGGCATGGCCCCGCGTACGAACGGCACCGAGCCGGAGAAGGAGAACGGCACCACGCCGCTCACCGCACCGGACCCCGAGGTCGCACCGGCCGCCGAGCGGTCCGGGACCGAGCCCGGCACCCCGGCCTCCGGGCCAGAGCCCTCCACCACGACGGCCGACACCCCCGAAGACACCCCCTCCGCCCAGGCAGCAACCACCGGCCCGCCCACCGGCCGGACCGCACATCCCGCCACGGACCACACCGCTGCCGACCGGCGCACCCCGGCCGATGTCCGGGAAAGCGGCCCTGTGGAGGGGCCTCGCACGGACCGCACCACGCGGCCCGTAACGGAAGCGGTGTCCAGGTCGACGACCACCGAAGTCATGCCTCTCGCGGCGGCCCCGGGCGCCCCGGCAGGCAGCCCCGCGCAGGCGCCGGGTGCCGGGTCGCGTGGGCAGGTCGCGGAACCCGCCGTCGAGGCGGTGTCCCGTGCGGCGGGCGCCGAGGGTGGGGCGGAGGAGAAGCCGTCACGCCCCGGCGACCCCGCGCGTGCCGAAACCGACCCCTCCGCCCGGCAGCGGGTCGACGCCGTTCACCGGGTGGGCGAAGCCGGACGGCGGATGCGGGCGCTTCAACTCGGCGGCACCGCCGTGCTGTTGGCCGTCGCGCTCACCGCGGGAGCGATCGCCTACGGGGCCATCCGGGACAACGGCGGCACGACGGTCGCCGTCTCCGCCGCCGGCGCCGTGTCTCCGGCTCTGCTCTCCAGCGGCAGCCTGGACGCGAGTATCGCCGCTCTGCAGGCCCAACTCCGGTCGCAGCCCAAGGACTTCGGCAGCTGGGCGACGCTCGGTCTGGCGTATGTGGAGCAGGCCCGCACCAAGGGCGACCCCTCCCGCTACCCGCAGGCCGATAAGGCCCTGAAGCGCTCCCTCGGCCTGAGGCCCGGCAACGAGCAGGCACTCACCGGCCAAGCCGCCCTCGCCGCGGCCCGGCACGACTTCAAGGACGCCCTGAAGTACGCCGACCAGGTCCTCAAGGAGAACCCCTACAGCCAGAACGCCCTCTCCTCCCGCATCGACGCCCTCGTCGAACTCGGCCGCTACGCCGACGCGTCGAAGGCCGCCGACACCGCCGACTCCCGCCGCCCGGGCGGCCCGGTCTTCACCCGGTACGCGTACGTCCACGAACTGCGCGGGGACGTGAAGACGGCCCGGCGGGTACTGGAGCAGGCCCTCGCCACCTCCACCGCCCGCGGAGACATCTCCTACGTGGCCGCCCAGCTCGGCCAACTCGCCTGGAACCAGGGCGACTACAAGAGCGCCCTGACCTACTACGCCCGCGCCCTCGCCGCCGACGAGAACTACCTCCCGGCCCTTGAGGGCCGCGCCCGCGCGCAGTACGCGAGCGGAGACAGGGCGGCCGCGGTCAGGGGCATGGAGCAGGTCGTCGCCCGCTACCCGTTGCCGCAACCGCTCGTCGAGCTGGGCGAGATGTACGAGGACCGCGGCGCCGAGGGCGACAAGGAGAAGGCACGCGACCAGTACGCCCTGGTCGACGCCTGGATCGCCCTCGCCCGGGCCAACGGCGTCAATGCCGACCTCGACACCGCGCTCGCCGCAGCCGACCACGGCAACAAGACCTCCGCCCTGCGCGCCGCCCGCGCCGAGTGGGCCCGCCGCCACACCGTGCACACCGCGGACGCCCTGGCCTGGGCCCTGCACGTCAACGGCCGCGACGAGGAAGCCCTCCCGTACGCCCGCGAGGCGACGGCCACCGGCTACCGCAACGCCTCGTTCCTCTACCACCGCGGAGTGATCGAGCGCGCCACCGGCCACGCGAAGGACGCCCGCGCCTCGCTGCAGGCGGCACTCACGTTGAACCCCGGCTTCTCACCACTGGGCGCCGGCGAGGCCCGCAAGGCGCTCAAGGACCTGGAGGCGGCGAAGTGAAAGCACGTCGGCTGCTCGCCTCCACAGGGGCCGTCCTCACGGCGGCCTGTGCGCTCGCGCTGTTCCCTTCCATCAGCGCGAGCGCGCACCCCCTGGGCAACTTCACCGTCAACCGGTACGACGGCCTCGTCGCCGCCCCCGGCACACTGCGCGTCGACCACGTCGAGGACCTCGCCGAGATCCCGGCCACCCAGGCCAGGCCCGACATCGAGCGGCTCGGCATGAGCGAGTGGGCGCGGCAGCGGTGTGCGAAGGCGGCGGACGGCAGCGAGGTCACCGTCGACGGACGGGCCACCGCCCTGACCGTCGGCAGCAGCCGGGCGCACCTACGGCCCGGGCAGGCGGGGCTGAACACGCTGCGGGTCGAGTGCGGGCTGAGCGCGCCGCTCCCGAAGAGCGACACCGTGCACCTCGGCTTCCACAGCGCGGGCGCCTCCTCCGGGCCCGGCTGGCGGGAGATCACCGCGCGCGGCGACCGTATGACGCTCACCGCGACGGACGTACCGAAGACCTCGGTCTCACACGAACTCACCGGTTATCCCAAGGAGTTGCTGTCCTCCCCCGCCGACACCTCGGCCGCGTCCCTGCGCGTGCGCGCCGGCGGACCGGCCCTGGTCGAGAAGCGGCAGGACGCCCCGGCCGCCTCCGTGCTGCCGCGCGGCGCGGACCGCTGGACCCGCGCCCTGGACTCCCTGGTCGCCCGCCACGACCTCACCCTCGGTTTCGCGGCGCTCGCGCTGCTCGTCGCGATCGTGCTGGGCGCGATGCACGCGCTCGCGCCGGGCCACGGCAAGACCCTGATGGCCGCGACGGCAGCCGCCCGCGGCGGCCGCGCGCGCCTCAAGGACGTCATGCCGCTGGCCGCCTCGGTGACGGTCACCCACACCCTGGGCGTGGTCGCCCTGGGCCTGCTGGTCACGGCCGGCTCGGCGGCGGCGCCCTCGGTGATCGCCTGGCTGGGAATCGCGAGCGGCGTCATGGTGGCCTGCGCGGGCGCGACCCTCGTACGCCGGATCTGGCGCAACCGCACTCCCGGGCCCCCCCACGGCCACGAGCCCGGGCACGCGCATACGCCCGACCACGACCATCCGCATGCGCACCCACATCCGCACCCGCACCCGCATCCGGACGGCCCCGGCGGGCACACCCACACGAACGGGACGGACGGGCCCGAGAGGCGCGAGCTGGTCCTGGTCGCCGCCCACACCGAGACCGCGTCGGCGACCACCGAGGCCCACTCGCACCAGCACGCGCCCACCCACCCGCACACCCACGACCACGCACACAGCCACGACAGCCACTCCCACACCGTCGAGCACACCCACGGCGGCTTCACCCACACCCACTCCACCGCCCCGACCCTCCGCGGCACGATCCTGCTCGGCTTCGCGGGCGGTCTCGTGCCCAGCCCCTCCGCCGTCGTCGTGCTCGTCGGGGCGTCGGCGCTCGGGAAGGCCTGGTTCGGGCTGCTGCTGGTCGTCGCGTACGGCGTCGGGCTCGCCCTCACCCTCACCGCGGCCGGGTTCGCCGTCGTCAAGCTGGGTACGGGAATGAACCGTGTGCTGGACAGGCGCCCCCGCTGGACCACCCACCCGATGGCGACCCTCGTACGCAGAACCGCCCCACTGGCGTCCGCGTTCCTCGTCGTCGCCCTCGGCGTCGGACTGGTGCTCAAGGGGGCGGCATCCGCACTCGGCTGAGTTACGTTTGTGGAGAAATCACGCGGAGTGGAGAAAACACGCGGATGCGAATGGGGGACGCCCGTGTCCGAAGAACCGGGCAGTGAGCGTGTGGTCGCGGGCCGCTACCGTCTTCTGTCCCCTCTCGGCGAGGGCGGCATGGGGACGGTGTGGCGGGCCCGGGACGAGGTGCTGCACCGCGAGGTCGCCGTGAAGGAGGTACGCGCGCCCGCCGGGCTGCCTGCCTCGGACGTGGAGCGGATGTACGCCCGTCTGGAGCGCGAGGCGTGGGCGGCGGCACGGGTCGCCGACCGCAATGTCGTGACGGTGTACGACGTGGCCACCGAGGACGGCCGGCCCTGGATCGTCATGGAGTTGGTCCGCGGTATCTCACTCGCCGAACTCCTCGACGCCGAGGGCCCGTTGCCGCCGCAGCGGGCCGCGCACATCGGTGCCGAGGTACTGGCGGCACTGCGGGCGGCGCACGAGGCCGGAGTGCTGCACCGGGACGTGAAACCGGCCAATGTTCTGCTGTCGAACGACGGCCGGGTGGTACTCACCGACTTCGGCATCGCCATGGTGGAGGGCAGCTCCGCTCTGACGATGACCGGCGAGGTCATCGGCTCGCCCGAGTTCCTCGCACCGGAGCGGGCACTGGGCCGCACCCCGGGTCCGGAGTCGGACCTGTGGTCGCTCGGCGTGCTGCTGTACGCGGCGGTGGAGGGCAACTCCCCGTTCCGCCAGGCCACTCCGCTCAACACCCTGCGCGCGATCGTCGACGACGAGCTGCCGCCACCGCTGCGGGCGGGACCGCTCGCACCCGTCATCGAGGGGCTGCTGCGCAAGGATCCGGCCGAGCGGCTGACGGCCGACCGGGCCGAGCAGGACCTGCGGATCATCGGGGCGGGCGGCACACCCCGCACCGAAGTGCTGCCGACGACGCCGTACGGGCCGACGATCGCCGAATACCCGCAGCGCGGAACGCCGGCCCTGCCGACCCCGTACGCGGCCGCACGGACCGGGCCCGTGCCGGCGCCCGGGACGACGGCCACGACCGCGCCGCCGGAACGCAACCGCAGGGCCGCCGCCGTCCTGGTCGTCGGCGTGCTCGCCCTCGCGCTGGCACTGGGAGGACTGACGTACGCGCTGCTGCACCGGGACAACGGCGACGGGAGCGACAACAACGGCAGTAACACCCGTTCCGGGGCGGGAACTTCGCCGACCGCTGCCGAAAGCAAACCCGGCGGCGGGGCCGCGAGCCCCACGCCGAGCCCCAGCAGCAGTCGTACGACGACACCCCAGTCCGTGAAGGTGAGCCTCGCGGGCGCGGACACCGACTACTCGGGCACCTGTCCGCCCTCGAAGTCCGATGCCCCGACCTTCACGGCCACACTGACGGTCGGGCGGCTTCCGGCGACGGTGACCTATCGCTGGGTGACGGAGAACGGCTCGCTGTCCGGGAGCTGGAAGACGGCCTCCTTCCCGGCCGGCGGCGGCAGGTCCCAGCAGGACAGGCAGTTCATCACCACGCGCGACGACAGCGGGAAGTTCCAGGACGTGATCAGCGTGGAGGTCCGCGATCCCGTGCACGCGACGTCCAATTCGGTGCCGTTCTCGCTGTCCTGCCAGGAGGAGACCCCGACGGGCGGCGCCTCCTCCCCTTCCACTTCCGGTTCGCCCTCCCAGTGACGGGTCAGGCCGCGCTGGTCATGACGGGCAGGTAGCCGCCCGACTGGCCGGCCGCGGTCGGGTGGTAGGACTCGCCGATGTTGAGCAGTTCGACACTGTGCAGCCAGCTGCTGCCGGAGCAGATCTCGTGGCCGGTGAAGGTGGTGCGGACGTCACCGAAGGTGAAGCCGTGGTCCGCGGCGACCTTGGCGGTGGCGGTGTCCAGGTAGTCGGCCGCGTCGTTGACCGCCTTCCGCTTGGTGTCGGAGAGGCCGATGCAGGTGGCGCCGAGCTTGTAGAAGCGGGGGTAGCCGAGGACGACGACGTGGGCGTTGGGGGCCTTGGCGCTGATCGCCGAGTAGACACTGTTCAGCTGTCCGGGGAGCGTCGAGTCGACGTAGGCCTTCGCGGTGTTGATCCGGGAGAGGCAGGCGCTGTCGGACTGGAGCACACAGGTCGTCATGACGTCCGAGAAGCCGGCGTCGTTGCCGCCGATGGACAGGGACACCAGTCCGGTGGAGGCGCTGAGCGGGCCGAGCTGTCCTGACAGAACATCACCCGTTCGGGCGCCCGAGCAGGCGGTGAAGTCGAACGTCGAGGGTGAATGGGCGGCGGCCCAGAGGTAGGGGTAGGCCTTCGTGCTGCGCTTGCAGTCGCCGCTGGAGCTGGTGTAGCTGCCCGACCCGACCCCGGAGGAGTAGGAGTCGCCGAGGGCCACATAGCCGGTGGCGGCGGCCTGCCCGGACGCCTGCGCCGCCGTGGCCCCGGTGAGGGCCGTGCCGGCGGCGAGGAGGATCGAGCTCACGAAAACGGCAATTCGGGAACGTCTCATGGAACCTCCCTTTAGCAGGATCTCTGCCATAACCGTCGTACCAACTACGCGTGTTGATCGGAAGTGTCCATGCCAAGGCGATCCGGTTCGTCCGACAGTCACCCCGTCCGGGCGAACACACGTTTAAGAATCGACAAGGACAGGTACGGACCGCGTCCACGTCTTGACGGCCGCTCTTGCCCTGCGCGACATTGAAGTCCGGCATCCGGCGCGCTGGGGGGCAAAGTCGCCAATGCAGACCATCCGTATCAAGAGACCTTCGACCGACGGCACCGAGCGAGCGCGACCAGGACCGGGGAGGGACCTGTCGCCACTGCTCGCGGGCGCCGCCACGGCCATTGGGGGATTCGGCGCGCTTCTGGCGCTCGCCGACTCGGACTCACCCCTGCGCGGCCCGCTCACCCTGTTCTTCCTGCTCGCCGCGCCCGCGACGGCCCTCGGGGCCGCGCTGCGCGGGCTGGAGCCCCTCGGCCGCACACTTACCGCGGTCGCGGGCGCAATCGTCCTCAACATGCTGGTGGCGCAAGGCATGTTGGCTGTTCACCGCTGGTCGGTGCCTGGCGGAATCATCGCCGTGACCGTGATCAGTTTTCTGCTGCTTCTAGGCTGTGTAACGGTCAAACCAACAAAAAGGTGAGGCCTCGTTCCAGGTCTTGCCATACGGGTTCAATCATCAATACCGTCGTATATCTCACCCGCATCGGCCCATCATCAAGCGGCTCCAGGGGAGGGCTCAAGGACCGCGATGGATCCGGCGTGGGGCGCGGTAGGGGGGTGCCGTGCTCGGTGACCGCACTTGTGACCGAGTCGTGCCGCGCGGACCGGCTGCCGTCAAGGCGGCAGACGGCCAGTTTTGCCAGCTCGCCTCGGCGTGCACGTAGATCCACTTCGTCATGCCACAGGCGTGAAACCCCCCTTTCGAACCGGACACAATGCCGGGCCGCCCAGGGGCGGGCGGTCCACCGGACGAGAGGGACCAGACTCATGAGTTCTGTTCTGCAGCCGGGGACAACGGACCTGGATCCGTCAACTGCCAACAAATACCGGCCGATCTCTTCTCACCTGGCCATCGCGCCGCCGGTGAGTGTGGTGATTCCCGCCATGAACGAGGCGGAGAATCTCCCCTACGTGTTCAAGACACTTCCGGACTGGATACACGAAGTCGTCCTCGTGGACGGCAACTCGACGGACAACACCGTCGACGTGGCGCGCGAGCTGTGGCCGAAGGTCAAGGTCGTCGAACAGCAGGGCAAGGGCAAGGGGGATGCCCTGATCACCGGGTTCGAGGCCTGCACCGGCGACATCATCGTCATGGTCGACGCCGACGGCTCGGCCGACGGGAACGAGATCGTCAGCTACGTCTCCGCCCTCGTCTCGGGCGCGGACTTCGCCAAGGGCTCCCGCTTCGCCAACGGCGGCGGCACCGACGACATGACGTTCATCCGCAAGCTCGGCAACTGGGCGCTGTGCACCGTCGTCAACCGTAAGTTCGGCGCCCGCTACACCGACCTCTGCTACGGGTACAACGCGTTCTGGCGGCACTGCCTCGACAAGATCGACCTCGACTGCACCGGCTTCGAGATCGAGACCCTGATCAACATCAGGGTGGTCAAGGCCGGGCTCAAGGTGCAGGAGATCCCGAGCTACGAGTACCTGCGCATCCACGGCGCGAGCAATCTGCGGGCCGTGCGGGACGGGTTCCGGGTGCTCAGGGTGATCCTCAAGGAGCGGTCCAACCGGCGGGAGCTGCGCCGGCAGGAACACCACTCGCCGATGCTCGACACCGTCGGGCTCGACTCGGTCGAACTCGACACCGTCGGGCTCGACTCGGTCGAACTCGACACCGTCGGGCTCGACTCGGTCGAACTCGACACCGTCGGGCTCGACTCGGTCGAACTCGGCTCGGTCGGGCTCGACTCGGTCGAACTCGGCTCGGTCGGGCTCGACTCCGCCGAACTCGGCTCGGTCGAACTCGGCTCGGTCGAACTCGGCTCGGTCCGGGGAGAGGCGTCTTGAGCGATCTCGACATCTCCGTCGTGATCTGCGTCTACACCGAGGACCGCTGGGAGGACATCCTCGCGGCGGTCGCCTCGGTGCGGGCGCAGTCCCACCGTGCCCTGGAGACCCTGCTGGCCGTCGACCACAATCCGGCCCTGCTGGACCGGCTCACCAAGGAGTACAAGGAGGTCGAGGAGGTCCGCGTGCTCGCCAACGCGGGCCCCCGCGGCCTGTCCGCCGGCCGCAACACCGGAATCGCGGCCGCGGGCGGCGAGGTCATCGCCTTCCTCGACGACGACGCCGTGGCCGAGCGGGACTGGCTGCGCCGCTTCGCCGAGGGATTCGCCGATCCACGGGTGATGGCCGTCGGCGGCCGAACCATGCCGATCTGGGCGTCGGGCCGGCGTCCGGCCTGGTTCCCCGAGGAGTTCGACTGGGTGGTGGGCTGCACCTACCGGGGGCTGCCGCCGGGCCTGGTCCGGGTGCGCAACGTCCTGGGCGGCAACGCCTCGTTCCGTCGTACGGCGTTCGACGCCGCCGGCGGCTTCGCGACCGGCATCGGGCGCGACGGCGACAAGCGGCCGCTGGGCTGTGAGGAGACGGAGCTGTGCATCCGTCTCACGCGCGCCAGACCGGACGCGATCCTGCTGATCGACGACCGTGCGGTGATCCATCACCGGGTGCCCGAGGCGCGCGAGCACTTCGGGTACTTCCGCACGCGTGCGTACGCCGAGGGCCTGTCCAAGGCGCTGGTGGCGCGAAGTGTGGGTGCGGACAAGGGACTTGAGTCCGAGCGCCGGTACACCACCCGCGTCCTGCCGGCCGGTGTCGTGCGCGGTCTGCGCGACGCCGTGCTGGCCCGGCCGGGCGGCGCGGGCCGGGCCGGCGCGATCGTCGCCGGGGTGCTCACGGCGGTGGGCGGGTACGTGGTGGGGAGCGTGCGGGCCCGCAGGGGCGGTGCCACGTTCTCCGTGGTCGGGATCAGCGGCAAAGACCAGGGGGGATCTCATGACTGAAGCGCCCGTGCCGATCCTCATGTACCACTCGGTCGCGACCGCTCCGAACGACGCCACGCGCGCGCTGTCCGTGGCACCCGAGGCGTTCGCCGAGCAGATGGCGCTCATCGGCGACCGGGGCCTCAACCCGGTCACCACGGCTGATCTGGCGGCGAGTTGGCGCTCGGGCCGCGCGCTGCCGGTGCGCCCGGTCCTGATCACCTTCGACGACGGCTACGAGGGCGTGCACCGGCACGCACTGCCCGTGCTCGCCAAGCACGGCTTCGCGTCCACGCTGTTCGTCTCCACCGGCTGGATCAAGGGCGCCCACGACACCGGAGGCGGCCTCGACACCATGCTCGACTGGACACAGGTGCGCGAACTGGCCGCCGCGGACGTCGAGATCGGCGGGCACAGCCACACCCACCCGCAGCTCGACCAGCTCGACGACGACACCCTGCGGCACGAGCTGATCCACTGCAAGGAGATCGTCGCCGGCGAACTGGGCGCCGTCCCGGCCTCGTTCGCCTACCCGTACGGCTACTCCAGCCGCCGGGTGCGCGAAGCGGTGCGGGCCACGGGCTACGCCCAGGCGCTCGCGGTCGGCAACGGCCTCGCGCGCCGCCGCCAGGGCCCGTACGCCGTGCAGCGCGTGACCGTCCGCCGCAGCACCGGCATCGAGGAGTTCGGGCGGCTGGTCGAGGGCCGTTCGATCGCCCGTGACTTCGCCAGGGACCGTGCCCTCACCAAGGGGTACGCGATGGTCCGCAGAGCACGACAGGTCCGCCGGAAGGCCATCCGTTCCCGTGTCTGACACGACCACAACGACCGAGGCCTCACAGCCCGTGACCGAGGCGCCCGAGCAGTCGGGGCGCCGTCTTCGGCTGCCCGGAATGGGCAGTCCCAAGGGCGGCGGCAGCCCGCTGTTCCGCAACGCCTACGCCCTGATGCTGAACACCGGCATCTCCGCGGTGCTGGGCCTGGGGTACTGGCTGATCGCCGCCCGCTACTACTCCGAGTCCGCGGTGGGCCAGGGTTCGGCCGCGATCGCCGCGATGAAGCTGCTGGCCGGTCTGACGGCGGTGGCCCTGACGGGCGCCCTGGCCCGCTTCATCCCGGTCGCCGGGCGCGCCACCGGGCGCCTCATCTTCCGTACGTACGCAGCGAGTTGCGTCGTCGTGTCGTTCGCGGCGGGAATCTTTCTGCTGACCCTCGACTCCTGGGGGCCGTCGTACAGCTTCCTGCACGGGTCGGTCAAGGGCCTCGGCTTCATCATGGCCGTCGCCTCCTGGAACCTGCTCACGCTGCAGGACGGGGTGCTGACCGGGCTGCGCAGTGCGCCGTGGGTGCCGGTCGGCAACACGGTGTTCTCCGCGGTGAAGCTGGCGCTGCTGGTCGGACTGGCCGTCAGCATGCCGACGACCGGCGTCTTCGTCTCCTGGGTCCTGGCGATCGCCACCTCCGTGGTGCCGCTGGGCATCCTGGTGTTCCGGAAGCTGGCCCCCCGGCACATCGAGGCCACGGCGGACCGTACGAAGACACCGACCCTGAAGGAGATCGGCAGGTTCCTGGCCGGCGACTACACCGGCTCGCTTTTCTCGCTCGCCGTCGTCTATCTCGTCCCGGTGATCATCGCCGCGCAGGTCAGCTCCGAGGACAACGCCTACTTCTACATCACCACCACCATCGGCGGCACCGTCAACCTGCTCGCCATCAACATGGGCGCCTCGCTCACCGTCGAGGGCTCGCACGACCCGGCCCGGCTGGCCGCCAACACCCGGGCCGCGCTCCGGCGCATGGCGCGGATCATGCTGCCGATCTGCGGGCTGCTGTTCATCGGGGCGCCGTGGATCCTCGGCGTCTTCGGCGCGGGCTACGCGGACGCGGCGACCCCGCTGCTGCGCTGGTTCGCATGCGGTGCGCTGCTCCGGGTCGTCATGGAGACGTACTTCGCGGTGCTGCGCGCGCAGAGCCGTACCGCCGGACTCGCCTGGCTGCAGGGCCTGTTGTGCGTCCTGGTGCTCGGACTGACGTTGCTGCTGCTCCCCCGTATGGGGCTGACCGGCGCCGGCGTCGCCGAGATCTCCTCGCTCTCGGTGATCGTCCTGATCGCCGCGCCCAGGCTGTACCGCACGCTCAGGGCCGCACCGGCCGCCGCCGTCCCCGAAGCGGCGGCACCCGACGGGGACCTCGCCGACCTGGGGGCGCGCGAGGTCCCTGCCACGGAGACGACGCGCAGGCGCGGGCCGGCCTGGGCGCTGGACAGCGACACCCTGGCGCTGGGCATCCACGTCGACTTCGACCACCAGGAACGCCGTCCCGACGTCCGCCCGGGTCCCGGCACACCGCCTACCGGCACCCCCGTGGCACCCGCCGACCACCGGCCGTCCTGGGCGAAGAACCCGGAGCTGGGCCTGCCGGTGGAGGAGCGTGAGCCGGGTTCCGAGGCATCCCTGGGACCGGCCGAGATGGAGGTGGACGCGCCGTTCGAGGCGGAGTTCGGGGCCGGCTTCGAGGGGGGCGAAGACGAAGGGGCCGCAGGAGGGGCGAGGGCGTCGCTCGTCCGGGAGGAGGCATCCGTACGCGAAGAGGTGCCGGTGCCCGTCGCGCCGTCTCCGCTGTCGTTGCGCGAGCGCCTTCAGCCCACCCGCTTCGGCGTCGTCCTCGGCTGTCTGCTGGTGGCCGCGCTGCTGCTGTACTGGGTGCCCGCGCTGCGGCTGGGCGAGGCGGATCTGGAGGAGATGGGCGGGCTCGGCCTCGTCTCGGTACTGCCGCTGCCCACCCTGGTCGGTGCGGCGCTGCTGGTCGCGGTGTTCGCCTCGCTGCTCTGGCTCGGCCGGGAGCACAAGGCGCTGCTGCTGGTGACGCTGCTCGCGACCGTGGTGTCGCTGCACGCGCTGCCCGCGGTGATCGAGACCGAGCCGCGCTTCCCGACCGCCTGGCAGCACCTCGGGTTCCTGGACTACATCGACCGCACCGGGTCCGCCGTACCGGACCTGGACGCGCGCTGGAGCTGGCCCGGCTTCTTCGCGGTGGCCGCGTTCGTCACCAGGGCCTGCGGGACGACGGACCTCACCGACCTCATCCGCTGGTGGCCGCTGGCCATCCAACTCCTCTATCTGGCACCGATGTTCCTGCTCGTGCGCTCGATGCGGGCGAGCTGGCGCGCCAAGTGGACGGGTATCTGGATCTTCGTGCTCAGCGGCTGGGTGGGGCAGGACTACTTCTCGCCGCAGGGCTTCACCTTCCTCCTCTACCTGGCGTTCGTGGCGATCCTGCTGGTCTGGTTCCGGGCGCCGCGGGTGATCTGGACGAAGCGGCGGCCCGGCGAGGCGGAGGTCGAGCCGACCAGCCGCCGTCAGAAGGCCGTCCTGCTGGGCGTGGTGATCGGGCTGTTCGCGGCGAGCGTGCCGGCCCACCAGCTCACGCCGTTCGTGATGCTGGGCGTGCTCGCGGTGCTCGTGATGGTGGGCCGCTCCGAACTGCGCGGCCTGCCCATCCTGTTCGGCGTCCTGGTCGTCGGCTGGCTGGGCTTCATGGCGGAGCCGTACTGGTCGGGGCACTTCAACGACCTGTTCGGCGGTGTCGGCGGCGTCGGCAGCAATGTGTCCACGTCGGTCTCCGGCCGTATCCAGGGCGGCGACTCGACCCACAAGCTCGTGCTGTACACGCGCGTCCTGCTGGCCGGCGGCGTGATGACGTTCGCCTGCTGGGGCTGGTGGCGGCGGCGCGACCACAAGTACCGCGAGCGGTCGCTGCTGGTGCTGACGTTCGTCCCCTTCCTGGGCTTCGGCATGCAGTCCTACGGCGGCGAGATGGCCCTGCGCGTCTTCATGTTCGCCGTGCCGGGGGCGGCGCTGCTGGCCGGTCTCGCCCTGTTCCCGCGCACCGGCGTCACCGCCGAGGAACGGGACAAGGACCGGGTCAGCCTGGCCCCGCTGGCCGCGCTCCTGGCCGGGCTGCTCCTCATGGGCGGCTTCCTGGTGGCCCGTTGGGGCAACGAGCCCTTCGAGCGGGTCCGGCCCGGCGAGGTCGCGGCCATGGACTATGTGTACGCCCACGACAAGCCGACCGTCCGGCTGCTGTGGCTGAGCAACGACACGGTCAACGACGTGACGCCGGCGATGCCGTGGGGCGCGAGGGACATGGAGCGGGTCAACTACGTGCCCACGCTCGCTCCGGCCGACCCGGTGCTGGTGTCGAGCCTGGTCAAGGCGCTGAAGGACGCGGGTCCGAACTCGTACCTGATGATCAACGCCGGCCAGATGACCTATCTCCAGATGGACGTGGGCTATTCGGACACCTGGCAGCCCCGGCTCCTCCAGAACCTGGACCACCGGCCGGAGTTGAAGAAGGTCTACGTCAATGCCGACGCCACCCTCTACGCCCTCAGGAAGCAGCCCGAGGGCAAGGTGCCGGCGCCCGATCCAGGTCCGATCGGACCGCAGATCACCTGGACGCCGTGGTCGGTCGTCGGCGGCCTCGCCGCCCTCGCGCTCATCGTGCTGCTGACGGCGCGCGAGGTGGTACGGGTCGCGACGCGGCCGAGTGTGCGGCAGCTGCGCCGGCTGCAGAGCAGTTTCTGGTTCTCGCTGCCGCTGCTGGCGGTGCTGCTGGCCGCGCTGGTGCAGAGGTTCCTGAGCATGAAGTGACCATGACGTGGGGGTCGTCGCCGTCGCCGAAGTGGCTTGCCGGGCTTACCTGGTGAGCCACTTCACTTCGTAGGCCTGCATCTCGAACCGCTTGCCGTCGACCTTCGCGCTGATCGACCGGTCGAGGGTGTTGACCACCAGGACGGTCTTGCCGGTGGCGAGGACGCGGACGTTGGGCACGTCGTCCGCGGCGACCGCGACGGCCTTGTACGTCGTGCCGGGCGGGAACTCCTGGTTGAAGCGGGAGACCAGGTCGAACATGGGCAGCTTCCTGCCGCCGCTCGAACCGTCGGTCTGCGTCCACAGACAGCCTGGGCAGTCGCTGCCCTTCTCGTCCTCCGGGTTCCAGTAGAAGCCCGAGGAGGCGCCGCCCTTGACCATGGCGATCATTCCGGCGGCCTGGACGGCGACCCGGCGGGTCTCGGACCAGCCCTTGCGGTCGTCGTTGCCGTCGGCGGGCTCGACGTAGTACTCGGCCCACCACAGCGGCAGGTTGTCCGTCTGCTTCCGCACCCACCTGCCGACCGCGGTGAACTTGTCGGTCGCCGCGAACTCGTTCGGCAGCATCTCGTCGTCGTTGGTGTAGCTGGAGCCGTCCACGACGACGAAGTCGGCGCCCGCCTTGTTCTTGTTCCAGTAGTCGAAGGCATCGAGGATGCGCTGGTCCATGGCGCCCCAGGGACCCCTGAAGGTCGAGGACGCCTCGTCCGCACGCGGGTCGACACTGTCCATGACCAGGTACGGCCCGCCGACCATGATGTCCTTGTCGACCTTCTTCAGGGCCTTGTACACGAGGTTGTACAGCTTGGTGTAACCCTCGTAGTCCCAGCGGCCCTTGGCGTCGTTCCAGAAGCCCTTGAACTCGTTCCACACGATGAAGTGGCGTACGTCCGGATAGCGCTTGGCGACCGTCGCGGCGAGCGCGGCGAAGTCGGCGTAGTGCTCCGGCTGCGGCGCCGTCTCCAGGGCGGACTGGCTCCAGTTGGTGTGGTCGACGCCGGCCCTGCCGCCCTTCATCCAGTCCGGAGAACAGCACAGGGTGACGACCGGGGTGCCGCCGGACTTGCGGATGAAGTCGATACGGCGGTCCATCGCGTCGAAGTCGTAACGCCCCTTCACCGGCTCCGGATTGTCCGCGCCCCAGCCCATGACCGCCTGGTCCTGCGGCATCCCCCCGGCGTCCGAGATCAGCCCGTCGACCCGGTCGGTGGCGGCGGAGCTGCCCTCGTCGGCGCTGTACTGGGTGTGGGTGAAGCCCCAGCCCACCTCGGGTTTGTCCTGGTCGGGAGGGGTCGCCGGAGTGCCGTGCACCGTGTCGCCGTTGCGCGAGGTGCCCGCCGTGCTTCCGCCCCCGGGAAGCGTGTTGATCAGGGTGACGATCAGGGCCAGTGCCGCCACACCCACGCCGAGCAGCGCGGTGAGCTGCCACCGTCGTGCCCCCGAAGTCCACTCATGACGTCCCATCGAGGGCAACACTAACCGTGTGAACGCCAAGTAGGGCAGATGTTGTGAAAGCACAGCTCTGCTGCATTTCCAGGGGACGCGCATTCGATCGCGGCTGCGCCGCGGGCCGGGCCCGCGGCATGACGTCGACGAACTCGGCGCATGGGGTGACACGGAGGACAGGGCGCGGGAAATCCAGTGCGCGGGATGCGTCGGTGCCGGATCATGGACGCCATGTCTGCCAACCCACACGACGCTCTGCCGATCCGGCTCAACGTCGACGACAGTGACTCGCCGTCCGATGTCGTCGACGCGCTGTTCCTCGGCCGCTTCGCGACGGGCGAGCAGCCGTACTCACATGCGGCGAACATCGACCGCGTCCGGTCCGGGGCGACGCTGCTGCCGGCGGGCGCCCACGTGCTGCGCATCGCCCGCGACGACGACCGCAGCGCGACGCTGGCGGAGGGCGACGGCTGGACGCTGCTGGTCTCCCGCTGGAACCGCGGCGCGGACGTCACGGTCACGGCGACCACCGCCGAACTGGCGCAGAAGGTCCTCGACCAGGCGACGGACGGCGCGGCGGACGAGCCCGAGCCCCAGCCGGAGAACGTGACGATGGGTTTCTGGTACGTCTCCCCCAGGCGAGGCCCGCACCGCACGACCCGGCAGATCTCCGCGGGCACCTGGGACGAGGTGCGGGAGAACTACACCGCGCCGGTGGCGGGCGCGATGGACCGCCTGATGAAGACGACGCCGGAGAGCATCGCGGGCCGTCTGCTGCTGCTGCACGGCCCGCCGGGCACCGGCAAGACCTCGGCGCTGCGGACCCTCGCCCGCTCCTGGCGGGACTGGTGCCAGGTGGACTGTGTGCTCGATCCCGAGCGCCTGTTCTCCGACGTCGGCTATCTGATGGACATCGCGATCGGCGAGGAGGACGCGACGGGCAAGGGCCGCTGGCGGCTGCTGCTCCTGGAGGACTGCGACGAGCTGATCCGCGGCGAGGCCAAGCACACCGCGGGCCAGGCACTGTCGCGGCTGCTGAACCTCACCGACGGCCTGCTGGGCCAGGGCCGCAACGTCCTGGTCGGTGTGACGACCAACGAGGACCTGGAGCGCCTGCACCCGGCGGTGGTCCGCCCCGGCCGCTGTCTGGCCCGCATCGAGGTGGGCCCGCTGACCCGCCGGGAGGCCGTGGGCTGGCTCGGCACGGAGGAGGGCGTGGGCCGGGAGGGCGCCACCCTGGCGGAGCTGTACGCGCTGCGCCGGGGCACCTCGCCGACGGCGCTGCCGGAGCCGAGGGACGGGGTCGACGCGGGGCTGTATCTGTAACCCCGTGGTGCTTTGATGGTCGTATGACCCTGTTCGTCGGGACGTCGGGCTGGCAGTACAAGGACTGGCGGGGCGTGCTGTACCCGGCCGGGTGTCCGGCACGGCTGTGGCTGGAGGAGTACGCGGAGCAATTCACCACGGTGGAGCTCAACAACGCGTTCTACCGGCTGCCGACGCGCGAGAACTTCACGGCCTGGCGGGACCGGGTGCCGGAGGGCTTCGTGGTCGCGGTGAAGGCGAGCCGCTATCTGACCCACATCAAGCGCCTCAAGGACCCGGAAGAACCGGTCGACCGCCTGATGAGCCACGCGGCAGGTCTGGGTGACCGGCTGGGTCCGGTGCTCGTGCAGCTGCCGCCGACGCTGAAGGAGGACGCGGAACTGCTGGACGAGTGCCTCGGCTGCTTCCCTTCGGGTACGCGGGTGGCGGTGGAGCCGCGGCACGACTCGTGGTGGACGACCGCGGTTCGAAAGGTGCTGGAGGCGCGGGGCGCGGCCCTGTGCTGGGCCGACGCCCGCTCCCGCCCGGTGACGCCCCTGTGGCGCACCACCGACTGGGGTTACGTCCGCTTCCACGAGGGCCGCGCACGGGCGTGGCCGCACTACGGGCGGCGGGCGCTGGAGACGTGGGCCGGGCGGATCGCGAAGTCGTGGACGGCCGACGACGATGTGTACGCGTACTTCAACAACGACGCGACCGGGGCGGCAGTGGAGGACGCGATGGCGTTCGCGGGGGCGGCTCGCTCGATGGGCCTGGCGGTCACCCGCACACCGCAACGCCTGCCTTCCGGGGCGGCATCGCGCCCCTGAAGGCGCGTGGCCGTATCGCTGTGCGGCCGCGCCGCGCGGGCGCGAGCGGCCCCCACCGGCCCGCGCGTTCGTCACCGCGTTTCCAGCGGAGCGCTCAGCTTTCGTCGTAGGCCGCCCGCAGGGCGTCACCTACCGCGGCAAGCGCCGCGGCTTCGTCCGATCCCAGCCGCCGGGCCCGCTCCACGTAGGCCTGGGCCGCCAAGGCCAGCTCCCGCTCCGCCGCCGAGCCCGCGGCAGCGACGAACGTGCCGTTGCGTCCCCGCGTCTCGATCACCCCGTCGCTCTCCAGCGCCCTATACGCCTTGGCCACCGTGTTGGCCGCGAGTCCGAGCGACTCGGCGAGGCCCCGCACGGTCGGCAGCCGGTACCCGACCGGCAGCACCCCGGACCGTGCCTGCTCGGAGATCTGCGCCCGCACCTGCTCGTAGGGGGCGGCACTGTCGTCGATGTGGATCTTCAAGGTCACGGCTCGATTGTCCCGCACCCGCCGGAAAATAATGAGGGGCGCTCGCGCTCGTCCCCACGTAGCGTGCGCCTTCATGACTGTGATCGTGCGTGCCCTGCGCCCCGACGACCGGGCCGACGTCGAGGCCTTCGCCCGGGTCCGGCACCTGGCCCTCCCCTACATCCTGTGGACCCCGGACGCCATCGTCCACCGCCTCGCCCACACCCACCCCGACGCGCGTTTCGTCTCGCTCGTCGCCGAGGAGGACGGCGAGGTCATCGGCACGGCGCAGGTGCAGTTGGCGCACGACAGCCCGGAACCGGGCCTGGGGATGCTCAACATCTACGTGCACCCGGGAAGGACCCGCCGCGGCGCGGGTGACCTCCTGGTCCGTACGGCCGAGGAGTACCTGGGCCAGCACGGCGCGACGAAGCTGTACGCCTGGGTGCTGGACGAGCCCGCCAACCGGGCCTTCGCCGAGCGGCACGGCTACGGCGCCAGCCGCTCGGCCTATTTCCTCCGCCTGGACCTGACCGGCGGCACGCTGCCGCCGCTCCAAACCCCTCCGCCCGGCGTCGAGTTGCGCAGCGCGGCCGACTTCGCGGAGGATCCGCGCCCGCTGTTCGAACTGGACGCGGAGACGGCCCGGGACGAACCGAGCGACGTGGACACCGAGTTCACCGACTACGAGAACTGGGTCGAGGAGAGCTGGAAGCACCCGCTGCTCAACCGGGAGCTGACCAAGGTCGCGCTGGTCGAGGGCCGCCCCGCCGCGTTCAGCCTGGCCTGGACGGACGTCGCCACCGGCCGCTACGCCACCGCCATGACCGGCACCGCCCGCGCCTTCCGCGGCCGCGGCCTGGCCAAGCTCGCCAAGAACGCCTCCCTGCACGACGCCCGGGCCGCCGGCTTCACCGAGGCGCTCACCGGCAACGACGACGGCAACGGCCCGATGCTCGCGATCAACAAGTGGTTCGGGTACGAGATCTGTGCGACGGAGGTGCGCCATGTCCGCGACCTCGGCTGATCCGACCGGCCAGTTGGACGTCGTCCTCGTCAAGGCGGGTCGTACGAAGATCCGTTACGCGGCCGGCCTGATCGGCGACGACGGTACGCGCATCGCGGTCCGCGCCCCCTGGGCGGGCGAGGGCGTCCGCGACTTCGGCTTCGTCCGCTTCGAGAAGGGCGACGTCTTCACCGAGTACTACTGGCGGGACCGCTGGTACGCGGTGAAGGAGGTCCGTGACTCCGCGGGTGTGGTGAAGGGCTGGTACTGCGACGTCACCCGCCCCGCCGTCCTCTCCGGCACCGAGCTGATCGTCGAGGACCTCGACCTGGACCTGTGGCGCTCCGCCGACGGCGAGAACGTACTGCGCCTGGACGAGGAGGAGTTCGCCGAGAGCGGTCTGGCGCAGCGGGATCCGCAGGCCGCGGCCGCCGCCGTGGCCGCCCTGGAAGAGCTGGAGAGGCTGGCCCTCCATGGCGGCTTCGACACCCTCCTGACCTGAGAAACTCCCAGGAGGGCCGCCCGGCAACAGTGCGCGCGTCCGGGGCTCACACCAGTGCCACCACCGCGTACCGCTCGTCCGCCACCTCCTTCCCCCACAGCACCGCGTCCTGCGACAGTCGCTCGACGCGCACGTCCGCGGTGAGGGGGGCGAGCAGGTCGGTGAGCAGGCCGGCGGATATGCCGACCGGGCTGACGGTGCCCCACACGCCCTCGACCAGCACGAGCCGGCCGCCCGGGCGCACCAGTTCCCGCCAGTGCCGCAGGGCCCGGCCGGGGTCGGGAAGCGCCCACAGCACGTGCCGTACCAGGACGACGTCGAAGCGCTGCTCCCCCACCGGCGGTGCCGTCGCGTCACCGACGAGGAACACCGCGTCACGCCCGGCCAGTTTCGCTCGCGCGCGGTCGACCATCGCCGGCGACCGGTCGACGCCGGTGACGTGGTGTCCCTGCTCGGCCGCGAGGAGCGACAGGCTGCCGGTACCGCAGCCGAGGTCGAGGACGTCGCTCGCCCGCGCGGGCAGCCAGGAGCCGAGCCGGCCGGCCCAGGCCCGGCGCACTTTCGGGTCGCGCAGCCCGTGATCCGGTTCGTCGTCGAAGGAGGCGGCCTGCGCGTCCCAGTCGGGCCGATCGGCATCCGCCCCGGTCAGGCGCTCGATGTCATCCGTCATGCGCCCCAGAGTGACACGCGCCACTGACAGTCGAATCGTGACAGCCGCCACTGACAGACCCGGACCGATGAGTCACTCTCCCGGAAAGGGTCTGCCTCCGTGTGAAGACGGGAACTCGGTAGACACTGAAGGAGGCAGCTATGCGCCGGACCACTGTGCAGAAGCCCCTGAGCAGGACGGACTCCCGCAAGGTCCGCGAGGAGGCCGACGAGCGTCCCGGCGGACGCCCGGAGGTCCGCAAGGACATCGCACGAACGTGGTGGCCGGACGGCTGACGGCAGTCAGTCCAGCCGCTTGCGGTAGTGGATGCGGTCGTACGGACCGGTGACCCGGCGCTCCACGACCTCGTAACCGAACTTCGGATAGGTCTTCTGGTTCTCCCACATCATGGCGTTGGTGTAGAGCCTGACCTCGGGCAGCCCGAGCGCACGCGCGCGTGCGTCCACGAACCCCAGCAGCCGCCGCCCCACGCCGCCGCCGGACGCGTCGGGGTGGACGGCGATGCTGTCGAGGAACAGATGGTCGCCGTGCTCCTCCAGCACGACCAGGCCGATGACGGGGTCTCCCGTCACGAACACCTTCCCCGCGGCCACGTTCGCCGCGTGGTCCGCCTCCATGGGCACCGGCACCACTCCGATGCGCTCGATGTAGCGGTGGTAGGCGGCATCGGTCACGGCTTTCACGGCCGGTACGTCGGCGGCGACGGCAGCCCGGATGTCGTGCTCTTCCATGCCGCGCACGGTACCTACCTGATCCCAGTCTGAGCACTCCCTTAACGCCGCCATAAGGATCTCCATCACCCGCCCCCAGCAGGCGATTCCACGGTTTCTTGGGGCTAGCTTCTGATCGCGCCCCACGGGATTCGCCCCCACGGGACCCGCCCCACGCGTCAGGACCGTCCCGAGGAGATTCCGCATGCCCGTACGCCGCCGCACGGTCGCCGCCGTGGCCGCCCTCGGTGTCGTCCCGCTCGCCCTGACCCGCCTCGGCTCCGCCCCGGCGTCCGCGCACGGCAGGACGGGTGATCCGGTCAGCCGGGTCTCGCAGTCCGCCTCCGCCCCCTCCGACGAGCAGATCGCGGAGGGTGCCGGCAAGCCGGCGGTCGAGCACCACGGTCACGGTGACGCCGGCGCGAGCACGTCGACGGCTGCGACGACCGTCGCCGCGGCCGACGAGCCCCGGGCGGCCGGCTCTTCGGAGGCCCTCGCCGAGACGGGCGGCGACGACAGCGCCTCGTACATCGCCGTCGGCGGTGCGACCGGCAACAGCGGACGACGGCAGGGCCGCTGACCGGGGCGAAAAGCGCGGGGCCTGTCCGGCGGCTCAGGTCGGACAGGCCCCGGGAAGTGCGTCAGCTCAGCGCCGACGCACAGGTGGTGGCGGTGGCATGCGCCGGATCCAGGGAGTTGGCCACTTCGTGGAAGGCGATCCGGTCGGTCAGCCCGATCAGGGCGTGCTCGGAGAAGTCGACCGCGCACAGGTTCTGCAGCAGGACGTTGCGCACGTCGGAGCCGCTCAGGAACTGGCTGCCGTAGGGCGTGACGACCTCGTCGTACTTGGTGGCGATGACCGTGTAGTGGACGCCGGGAACGGTGTCGCCGCCCGCGTTGAGCTTGGTGAGGAACGCGGACCCCGCGATCTGGTCGGCCAGCCCCGGCGTCGATGCGGAGATCCAGTCCGCGGCGCCGGGGAAGTACGGCAGCAGGTTGGTCAGCCCGTCCAGGTCGGTGCCGTGATTGTCGGGCGCGATGCCGACGAGGGCGTTCACCTTGGCGGCTCCGCCGAGGAACCTGAGGTAGTAGCGGGGCATCATGCCGCCCTGCGAGTGACCGACCAGGTCGGCCTTGGCGGCGCCGGTCGCGGCGAGCACCTTGTCGACGTACGCGGCGAGCTGCTCTGCCGACTTGTCAATGGGGCCGAGGCCGTAGAAGACGGGGACGCCCTGCAGTTGGCCGTAGTCGAGGGAGAAGACGCAGTAGCCGCGGTCCTCCAGGTAGGGCGCGAGGCCGAGCCAGTTGTCCACGGAGTTGGCGAGGGTGCCGTGGACCAGGACGACGGGGCGTGGATGGGCGGCGGAGGGTTTGCAGGAGTAGTCGTTCCAGCCGTGTGACGAGGTCGCGGCCGCGTGGGCGGTGGTGGCGGGGACGGTGGCGATCGCTGCGGTCATCAGCAGCGCGGCCAGGGGTCTGAGCACACGTTTCCATGGCAGCATCGTGTGATCTCCTTGCGGCTCAAGGGAGTTGCGATGGCCTTACGCCCTGTGATCCGGATCACGAAGGATGCTGTTCACTCGTCAAGTTACGGACGAGTAGTGCAAGTGTGAAGTTACGCGTCAGTAAAAACTTCCAGTGGTAACTGACTTCGCAGTAGACGCTGACGAAGCGTCACCAGACGGGCCTGATGGGGCCATAGGGCGCGATGCGCGCCAACTGATCGCGCAGCACCCGCACTTCACCCTCCCCGAGCACGTCGGCCCACCCCCGCACGACCGCGGCGGCCGCCTCCTCCGCGGCCCGGGTGCACGCCCACCCCTGTTCGGTCAGCACGACCAGCTTGGCCCGCCCGTCCACGGGATGCGCCCGGCGCTCGGCATACCCCTTCCGCACGATCTCGTCGACGAGCTGACTGGCGGCCTGCTTGGTCACGCCGAGGTGAGCGGCCAGCTCGGTGACGGTCGCACCGTCCGGGGCGAGCCGTGTGAAAGCGAAGCCGTGAGCGGGCCTGATCCCCTCGAATCCACGAGCGACGACACCCTCACCGAGAGGAGATCTTCCACCTCCTCGTCGGCGAGCTGTTCATCACCCTCGACGGCCGCACCGACCGCATCACCGCGGGCGACACGGTCATCGTCAACCGGGGCGCGACCCTCGGCGTCGAGAACCGCACCGATCAAACGGCGATCTCCTGGGTCACCACCTCCATCGGCCTGGAGGCCGAACTGGCCGACGGCACCCGGATCACTCCGCCCTGGGCCAACTGAGCCCTACGCCGCCAACGTCCCCGGCATCACCGCCCCCGGCCCGAACTTCGCCCGCACCCGGTCCGCGGCCGCCTCCACGCGGCGGAGTTTCTCGTCGGCGGGGTCGAAGGTGAGCTGGTGCGAGGCCTGTTCGGCGGGCGTGAGGGATTCGGCGCGGAGGGTGAGGCTGCGGACGCGGGCGCGCTGGAGGCCGAGGGCCTCGTACATGTCGTAGGCCGCCCTGGCCAGTGCGGCCGAGTGGGCGGTCGGTTCCTTGAGGGTGCGGGTGCGGGTCGTCGAGGAGCGGTCGGCGTAGCGGACCGTGAGGGTGAGGGTGCGGCAGACCTTGTCCAGGGCGCGGAGGCGGGTGCCCAGTTCCTCGGCTGCGGAGAGCAGCGCGTGACGGTGCCGGTCCGGGGACAACTCGTCGCGGGTGAAGGGGCGTTCGGCGGCGAGGGAACGGGCGACGCCGTTCGGGACGACCCGGCCGCGGTCGACGCCGTTCGCCTTCTCGTGCAGTTCGCGGGCCGCTCTCGCACCGATCAGCCGCTGCAGCGTGGAAAGCGGTGCGGCGGCGACCTGGCCCAGGGTGTCGAGACCGTACTCGCACAGGGTGCGTGCGGTGGCCGTGCCGACGCCGGGGAGCGCGGTGACCGGACGGTCCGCGAGGAACGCCGAGATGCCGTCCGGATCGCCGGGGACCTCGCACGTCTGCCCGGGGCGGGCGTCGCGCAGGGCCACACGGGCCAGCATCGGGCCCGGCCCGGCGCCGATCACGCAGTCGACACCGTGCAGGGCGAGGGCGCGGACGCGGATCACCGCCGCCAGTTCGAGCGCGCGGCGCCCGAAGTACCGTTCGGCGCCCCGCAGATCGGCCAGCGCACCGTCCGGCGGCAAGGCCTCCACCACGGGAGTGAACTCCTCGAGCAACCCGAGCAGCTCCGGCAGAGCGGCCTCGCGCGTCGGAGGCAGCTGGAAACGTACGCACACGATGGTCATCCCGCACTCCCCGGGCTCTGGTGCCACAACTTCCGTATCTGTGATGGCTCTTGACCGGCCGGCCGCAGATCGGCCCACGGGTTCATCTCGTATCCGGTGGGCATGTGGATCCGCCGGCCCCGTGCCGGATCTCCGCCCGTCCCTTCCGGCACGGGTTCCGCCAGCCGTGCCGCCACCTCGTCGAGGCCGCCCTCGGCACGCCGCTCGACCAGTTCGGCGAGGTTCCAGGCGGCGGCGCCCACCACACTGAGGCTGCGCGGGCCGCGCCGCTGCACCACCCCTCGCACCAGCAGCAGCCAGGAGTGGAAGACGGTGTGGGCGCAGGCGTCGTGGGAGTCGTCGAAGAAGGCGAGGTCGACCAGGCCCGTACCGTCGTCCAGAGTGCTGAAGATGACCCGCTTGCCGGAGCGGATCGGCGGCGTCTGGGTGGCCGCCTTGGCACCCGCCACGAGGACCGTCTCTCCGTGCCGGGCCTCGCGCAGCCGCCGCGCCGACACCACTCCCAGCTCGTCGAGGAAGGCCCGGTGATCGTCCATCAGGTTGCGCGAGGCGTCCATCGACAGCACCCCTAGTTCGGCGCTGAGCTTCTCGGCGTCGGACAGATCCGGCAGTCCCGCAGGCGCCGTCTTCCGCCCACCCCCCAGCGGGAGTTGGCCGCCACCCGCACCTCGTGCACCCCGCCGCAGCTCGGTCAAGTGCAGTTGCAGATCACGGCGGTTGGCGCCGAAGGCATCCAACGCGCCGACCTGGGCCAGCCGTCCGGCCAACGGGCGGCTCGGCCGTGCCCGCTCCCAGAAGTCGAGCAGCGAGGCGTACGGCTGACCGTCCGCGATCCGCGCCGCCTCGGTCTCACTGATGCCGTGCACGTCGGAGAGCGCCAACCGCAGCCCCCAGACCCCAGATTCAGACACCAGTTCGATACGATGGGCGACCGCCGACCGGTTCACGTCCAACGGCAGGACCGGCACCCCACGCCGCCGCGCATCCGCCAGCAGCAGCCGCTTCGGATACATCCCGGGGTCGTGCGTGAGCAGTCCGGCATAGAAGGCGGCCGGATGATGAGCCTTCAGCCACGCCGACTGGTACGTCGGCACGGCGAAGGCGACCGCATGCGCCTTGCAGAAGCCGTAGCTGCCGAACGCCTCGATGATCTCCCAGGTCCGCTGAATCGTCTCCACGTCATAGCCGTTGGCGGCCGCGTGCTGCGCGAACCACACCTTGATCCGCCCCTGCGACTCCGGGTCGGACAGCCCGCGCCGCACCCGGTCCGCCTCCCCCCGCCCGCAGCCGGCCATGATGGCGACGATGTCGATGATCTGCTCGTGGAAGACGACGACCCCGTACGTCCCCTTCAGCGGCTCCTCCAGATCCGGATGCGGATACCGCACCGGCGCCCGCCCGTGCCGCGCCTCGATGAACGGCCGCACCATGTCGGCGGCGACCGGCCCGGGCCGGAACAGCGAAATGTCGACGACGAGGTCATGAAAGGTGGCCGGCTGCAGGCGCCCCACCAGATCCCGCTGCCCCGGCGACTCGATCTGGAAGCATCCCAACGTCTCGGCGGAACGGATGAGCCGATACGTCGCCGGATCGCCACCCCGCAACGCATCCAGGTCGATCCGCTCCCCCGTCGCCCGCTCCACCTCGGCGACCGCGTGCGCCATCGCCGACTGCATCCGCACCCCCAGCACGTCCAGCTTGAGCAGCCCGAGGTCCTCCACGTCGTCCTTGTCGAACTGCGACATGGGCAGGCCCTCGCCGCTGGTCGGCACGACCGGCGTACGAGAGAGAAGGGAGGCGTCGGAGAGCAGTACCCCGCACGGATGCATGGCGACTCCGCGAGGCAGGGCGTCAAGAGCCTCGACCAGCTCCCACAACCGCCCGTACCGCTCCTTATCCCCCGCCAGCGCCTTGAGTTCGGGCAGTTCCTCCAGCGCCGCCCGGGCATCACGCGCCCTGATGTGCGGAAAGGACTTGGCGACACGATCTATCTCGGCCGGGTCCATGGACAGGGCCGCCCCCACGTCACGAATCGCATGCCGGACCCGATACGTCTCCGGCATGGCGACGGTCGCGACCCGCTCCTCGCCGAACCGGCCGATGATCGCGCGATAGACCTCCAGCCGCCGCGCGGACTCCACGTCGATGTCGATATCGGGCAGCACCACCCGCTCCTTCGACAAAAAGCGCTCCACCAGCAGCCCGTGCTCAACCGGATCGGCGTTCGCGATACCCAGAAGGTGGTTCACCAGCGACCCCGCGCCGGAGCCGCGCGCGGCAACCCGAATGCCCATCCCCCTTACGTCGTCCACCACCTGAGCAACCGTCAGGAAGTAGGAGGCGAAGCCGTGGTGGGCGATGATGTCCAACTCCCGGTGCATCCGCTCCCAGTAGGCGCGCTTCCCGGAGTGGCCGTGCGCCACCATCCCGGCCGCCGCCCGCGAGGCCAGCGCCCGCTGGGCGGTGCGGCGGCCGGCGCCGACGAGGTGCGGCTCGGGGAAGTGGACGGCGCCCATGCCGAGGTCGTCCTCGGGGTCGACCAGGCACTCGGCAGCCGTCGCCTGCGTCTGCTCCAGCAGGCGGTGGGCGGTGTCGCGCCGGTAGCCCGCGGCCTCGACGATCCGCTCGGCGGCATCCAGCATGGCGCCCGCGTCCTTGAGCCAGGCCTCCCCTGAGTCCAGTTCCTTCCCCGGGTCGACGGGGACCAGACGGCGGGCGGCGTCCAGGACGTCGGCGACCGGGCCGAGGCCGGGGTCGGCGTAGCGCACGGCATTGCTGAGCACCGGCCGGATCCCCTGCTCGGCGGCGAAGCCCACGGTGCGGGCGGCCAGGCGCAGCGAACCGGGGCCGGTGCCCTTGCGCCCGTGCCAGACGGCCTCCAGGCGCAGGGCGTCGCCGTAGATCTCACGCCAGGGCGCGAGGAGTCTCCCGGCTCGGTCCGGACGCCCCGCGGCCAGTGCGCGGCCGACGTCGGAGTCGGATCCAAGCACAACGGTCAGGCCGTCGGCGTGGTTGCCGCTCCAGGGCAGCCGGGGCGCACCCTCGGCGCCGTGGGCGGCCGTGACGAGCCGGCACAGGTCGGCCCAGCCGCGGGCGCCGTCCCGGGCGAGGAGGGTGACACGGGGTGTCGACTCGTCGATGAAGGCACCGCCACGCACAGGGGTACGGCGCCTTTCCCGTCGTACGGACTCGCCGTCCCGTACCCGTGCGGGCTGCTCCACCGCCAGGTTCGCGCCGAACAGCGGGCGGACGCCCGCCGTCGCGCAGGCCTTGGCGAAGCGGACCGTACCGGCGAGGGTGTCGCGGTCGGTGAGGGCCAGGGCATCCATGCCCCGCTCACAGGCACGCTCCGCCAGCCGCTCCGGATGCGAGGCCCCGTACCTCAGGGAGAACCCGGAGACGGTGTGCAGATGTGTGAAGCCGGACATCCGCACCTCCACTATCGAACATCAGTTCCCGAGCACCTCACCCCCACCATAGACCAAAAATCGAATGCATGTACGACAGTCGTTCGGCCCTCTCCCACCTGCGAAAACGTCCACCGCCGCGGACTGTGGGGACATGACACAGAGGAGCCGCCTTCTCGCCGAGGTGAAGGACGCGGTCACCCCGCGCACCACACTGCTGGTCATCGGCGTGATCGCGCTCCAGCTGCTGTTCATCGCCTCCTATGTAGGCGCGCTGCACGACCCGAAGCCCAAGGACGTGCCCTTCGGAGTCGTCGCACCCCGGGCCGCGGCCGAGCAGGCGGTGACCCGGCTGGAGCAGCTGCCGGGGTCCCCACTGGACCCGCGCGTGGTGGCCGACGAGGCAACGGCCCGACAGCAGATGCTGAACCGGGACATCGACGGGGCGCTGATCATCAACCCGGCCCGGACGACCGACACGCTCCTGGTCGCCAGTGGCGGCGGCACCGTCCTCGCGACCACCCTGGAGAGATACCTCACCCTCCTGGAGACCTCCCAGCAGCGGACCATCCGGACACTGGACGTGGCCCCGGCCTCCTCCCAGGACTTCGACGGACTGTCCTCCTTCTACGCGGTGGTGGGCTGGTGCGTCGGCGGCTATCTGTGCGCCTCGGTCCTGGCGATCAGCACGGGCGCCCGCCCCGCCAACCCGCGCCGTGCGGTGATCCGACTGACCGTCATGGCATTGGCCTCGATCATCGGCGGACTCGGCGGAGCGGTCGTCATCGGCCCGATCCTGGGCGCCCTGCCGGGCAGCGTGATGGCCCTCTGGGGACTCGGCGCCCTGGTCACCTTCTCGGTCGGCGCGGCAACCCTCGCCCTCCAGGGAATCTTCGGGATCGCCGGCATCGGCCTGGCGATCCTGCTAGTGGTGATCGCGGGAAACCCGAGCGCCGGCGGCGCCTTCCCACTTCCGCTGCTGCCCCCGTTCTGGAAGGCGATCGGCCCCGCGCTGCCGCCGGGTGCCGGCACATGGGTGGCCCGCTCGATCGCGTACTTCCAGGGCAACGCCACGACGGGCGCCCTACTGGTGCTGTCGGCCTGGGCGGCGGCCGGAATCGTCATCACACTCCTGGCAGCAATCCTGCGCACCAGACACCAGGCCGCCGACCTACCACCCCAGCCACCGTAAACCCGCACTCACCCACAGCAGGAACCGGACAACACAGCACACTCACCCACGGCGGGAAGCGGACAACGCCAGCACCCCGCCCCCAACACCAGGCCACCGCAAACCCGCACTCGCCCGCGGCGGGAAGGGGACGGGGCGGGGGTGCCCGGCCGCAGCGGCCGGCGTCCATCACCGGGCGCCACCCAGCAAACAGCACCGCCGGACCGAGGACGGGCACCCCCGCCCCGGCCTCGACTCCACCCTGCCCCCGCAGGCGCCACACGCACCCCCACCACCCGCACAGGCGCCGCAGGCATACGCCCGTCCCCACCTGCACGCGCACCCGCACCACGCACCCCGCACCCGCTCGCGCACGCGCACCCCGCACCCCGCACCCCGCACCCGCACCCGCACGCGAAAGTCCCGCCCCTCGCGCGCGGGGCGGGACTTCACACAACTGGTGTGACGGTCAGCCGATCTCGGCACCGAAGGTCGACAGCGCCTCGGTGACCGGCTGGAAGAAGGTCTCCCCACCGGCCGTGCAGTCACCGCTGCCACCGGAGGTGAGGCCGATCGCCGCGTCGCCGTCGAAGAGCGAGCCGCCGCTGTCACCGGGCTCGGCGCAGACGTCGGTCTGGATGAGGCCGTTGACGATGTCGCCGTTGCCGTAGTTCACGGTGGCGTCCAGTCCGGTGACCGTGCCGCCGTGCACCTTGGTGGTGGAGCCGCTGCGGGTCACCTTCTCGCCCACCGTGGCGGCGGCGGCGTGGGTGATGGCCTGCGAGGAGCCGTTGTAGAGGTCGACCTCGCTCGGGTGAGCCGTGCCGGAGGTGTACTTGACCAGGCCGAAGTCGTTGCCCGGGAAGCTGGACTGCTCGTTGGTGCCGATCTCCTTGCCACTGGAGTCGGACCAGGTGGAGATGGCCTCGGTGCAGTGCCCGGCCGTGATGAAGTACGGCTGGCCGCCCTTGACCACGTTGAAGCCGAGCGAGCAGCGCCCACCCGAGCCGGAGATCGCGTCGCCGCCCGCGATGAAGGGCTTGAACTCCCCCTTCGTGCGCTGGACTTCGGCCACCGTGCCGAGCCCGTCGACGACCTTGGTCAGCTTGGCCCACTCGGCCTTGGAGACCGTGCGGTCGGCGGTGACGACGACCTTGTTGGTGGTCGGGTCGGTCACCCAGGAGGTGCCGGGGATCGTCGCGTCCTGCTTCAGCGTCGCATGGGCGCTCTTGAGTTCGGCGAGGGAGTTCTCGACGATTCTCGCCTTGGCGCCGGCCGCCTCGACGGTTTTGGCGGCGTTCTTGTCCAGCACGTTGACGACGAGGCTCTTGGCCTTCGCGTCGTAGAACGTACCCGCCGCGTCGGTGCCGAGGTCCTCGCCGAGGGTCGAGGCGAGCTTTCCGGCCGCCGTGACCGACAGGGTCTGGGGCACGGAGGCCTTCGGGGCCTCACTGGCGTTCGCAGTCTGGAAAGTGACTGCCGCGGCGACCAGCGCGGCGATGCCCGCACCTGCCACGACCACGCGTCGCTTGGGTATGCGTCGGTGCTTCAACTCGCGTCCTCCTGTGGGGGGTCGGCCCGGGAGATTGTGGGGATCTCGCGAACCGGAAGGCGTTGAACAGCGCCTACTATCCCGAGACGGGCAGGGAGCACACAAGGGCTTCTTCAGGACGCGCGTAGAACACGCTTCGCACGCCCCCTCGTTTTTGACAGTCCACGGTCACCTCACGTCTTCGCTCTGCAAACACTACGAGCGAGTAGCCTGTGTGCGCTCTGTGAGGTCTAGTCCTGTCCGGATTTCGACTCTCCGGGTTCCGGATCCAAGCGGGGCGCGGCAGAAGGCAGTTGCTCCTGCACCGGTTGCTGCACTGGCTGCTGCACGACCTGCGGCGGCGCCCCGGTGTTCTGCTGCGCCCTCTCCAGGAACCGCAGCAACTCCACCGGGAACGGCAGAACGAGCGTGGAGTTCTTCTCCGCGGCCACCGCCGTCACCGTCTGCAGCAGCCGCAGTTGCAGCGCGGCCGGGGTGTCCGCCATCTGCTGGGCCGCCTCGGCGAGCTTCTTCGACGCCTGGAGTTCGGCGTCGGCGTTGATGACCCGCGCGCGCCGCTCACGGTCGGCCTCGGCCTGCCGGGCCATGGAGCGCTTCATGGTCTCGGGCAGCGAGACGTCCTTGATCTCGACCCGGTCAATCGTCACACCCCACTCCACGGCAGGGCTGTCGATCATCAACTCCAGGCCCTGGTTGAGCTTTTCACGGTTGGACAACAGATCATCCAGCTCGCTCTTGCCGATGATGGACCTCAGCGAGGTCTGCGCCATCTGCGCGACCGCGAACCGGTAGTCCTCCACCCGGACGATCGCCTCGGACGGCCCGGTCACCTTGAAGTAGACGACCGCGTCCACCCGCACCGTGACGTTGTCCCGGGTGATGCCCTCCTGCGCGGGCACGGGCATGGTCACGACCTGCATGTTGACCTTCTGGAGCTTGTCCACGAACGGCACGATCATCGTGAACCCGGGCTCCCGCACCTCGGATCGGAGTTTGCCGAGGCGGAACACCACACCCCGTTCGTACTGCTTGACGACCCGAGCGGCCGCCATCGCGTACACCACACCGGCGGACGCGAGGGTCACTCCCGCCGCCACCAGCTCCTCGACCATGCCGGCCCCCAGGGTCCGAAGTGGGCGTATTACAGAGGAGTTCCGCCTGTACGTCGAAGGTAACTCCGGGACCCGGACAAGGGCGAGCCCCCGCACGACAGTTGCCTGCGGGGGCTCACCTTCTGCTGGCTGCAGCTACTGGTTGCTGCTACTGATTGCTGCCGGACGCTTCGCTGGGCAACCGGCTCGTCAGCCGACGCTCACGCCGTAGTAGCTCAGGGCCTCGGTGACCGGCTGGAAGAAGGTCGTGCCGCCGGAGCTGCAGTTGCCGCTGCCGCCGGAGGTCAGACCGTAGGCCACACTGCCGCCGTACAGGGGCCCACCGCTGTCGCCGCCCTCGGCGCAGACCGTGGTCTGGATCATGCCGTAGACGACGTCGCCACTGCCGTAGTTGACCGTGGCGTTCAGGGCGGTGACCCGGCCGCTGTGGGTGCCGGTGGTGGAGCCTCGACGGTAGACCGTCGTACCGACGCTCGGAGTGGCCGCGCTGGAGATGGTCTGGCTGCCTACCGCGCTCGGGTGCGCAACCGAGGAGTTGGTGTAGCGCACCAGCGCGAAGTCGTTGGTCGGGAAGCTGTAGCCGACGTTGGTACCCAGCACCGTGGAGTGGCCGGAGTTGGAGTACCAGGTCGAGGCGACCTCACCGCAGTGACCGGCGGTCAGGAAGTAGTAGGTGCTCCCGCTGTGCACGTTGAAGCCGAGCGAGCAGCGGTAGGAGCCGCCGTAGATGGCGTCCCCGCCGGTGATCAGCTTCTTGAACGTACCCGGGGTGTGCTTGATGGTCAGGGCACCGGCGTTGCCGCCGGCCTGGCTCTTGATCTTCGCGATCTCGGCCTGGGAGACCGTGCTGTCGACGGTGACGACGACACGGTTGGTCCTGCTGTCGACGGACCAGGCGGTGCCCGGCACGTCGGCCTTCAGCACCGAGGCATTGGCGCTCTTGAGCTGGGCGGTGCTGAAGGGAGTGGCGGTGGACGCGTTCGCGCTGGGGACCGCGATCGCTGCGGCGGCCACGAGTCCGGTGGTGACGGCGATCAGCCGGGTCCGTCTCGCGATACCGCTGCGGGGGGTTGTGCGCTTGATCCTCACGTTCGTTCCTCCCAAGGGGAAGTAAGGGGCCCGCGTGGGGTCGGGGCCTGTGAGGCGCAGCCAGGGCACTGATCGTCCGGATTCCGGACAGGCCGTGCCCCTGACAAGCGCTTGCGGGGAGTATTCGGCCGAACGGCCGGTAGGCGCAAGGGCGCCTTTCGGCCGTCAGCCTTTGAACGAACTATGGGGTTTGGCCGCGCCTTGTCCGCCGGGCCGGGGCCGGCCACGAGCCGGAACTCACCGAGAGGACCTGCCGCAGCGATGTCGTGATGTCCACCATCAATGGCCTGCATTACGCGGCGGCCCACCGGCAAGGCGTGATGTTCCTCAGCGAATACCACCGCTTCGATGTCGGGTTTCGCCTTCAAGAGGAACCCGGAGCTCGCGCCCGCTTTCCAGTCGGCGGTGAACAGGCTGATAGCGGACGGCACTTACGCCAAGATCCTCAAGAAGGGGAGCACGACGGGCTCGGCGATCGAGAAGTCCCAGATCTCCCCTTCGGAACTGGACTCCCCGCCCGAACCGGAAAACTGACCCGCACCCGCTAAGGCACCATCACCACCCCCTTCCTGGACGCACCCCGAACACCCAGGACCCGGTCCATCAGCACCCCCAGAACATCCCGCACGGAGGACCGCTCCCGCGCATCGCACTCAAGTACCGGCACATCCTCACGCAGGCCCAACACCTCGCGAACCTCGTCCAGTTCGATGCGCTCGGCCCCGTCAAAGAGATTCACGGCAAGGACAAAGGGCACGCCCCGGGCTTCGAAGTAGTCAACAGCCGGAAAGCAGTCCTCGATCCGCCGGGTGTCCGCGAGGACCACCGTCCCCAGGGCCCCCTCCGCCAGCTCCTCCCACATGAAGGAGAACCGCCCCTGCCCGGGCGTGCCGAACAGATACAGCGTGATCGTCGGATCGAGAGTGATCCGCCCGAAGTCCAGCGCAACGGTCGTGGTCGTCTTCGACTCGACCCCTTCGAGCGAGTCCACACCCACGGAGACCTGTGTGATCGCAGCCTCCGTGTCCAGCGGCTCGATCTCCGAGATCGCCCCGATGAACGTGGTCTTGCCCACCCCGAGTCCCCCGCTCACCACGACCTTCACGGCGAGCGGGACGATCCTGCCAGAGCGCCCGGACATGATCCCCGATCCTTTCGAGCACGACTGTCACATCCCCAACAGGCTTTACGGGCATGGGCCGTTCACCGTTCATCGTGGACGCCAGGAAATGGCGGACCGCGGTTCAGCAGTCACACCCGCAGTCGCAGCAGTCGCAGCCATCACAGCAGTCGCAGTCGCAGCAGCTGCAGCACTCACAGCAATCGCCGCAGTCCGTGTCCTTGCAGAGTCCGTCCTTGCGCTCATGGCTCCACGGATCGTCGTACTCGCCGCAGCACATCTGGCACGTACAGGCCAGCCCGGCCCACACCGCACAGCCCGCCAGCAGCCCGCGCCTGTCGCGCCGAGGCGGCTGAGGGGGCAGCGGCGGACCGCCGGGCGGCGCGTACGACCCGGCCGGCGTCGGGGCCGGCCCGTGCGCACAGGCCGCCGTACCGAAGGCCCGGTCGACGGAGACGCGCAGCTCGTGCACGAGCAGCCGATGCGCCAGCTTGCCCTCCTCGAACTCCACCTCGCGCAGCGCGAGCCGTATTCCGTGCAGGGCGTCGTCGGCGAGCCGCCGGGCCTCGTCGAGCGAGGTCCCGGTCGCGGTGAGGGGGTTCCACGCACCCGACGAGGCGTCAGTTTCCTTGTCCTCCACGGCATCCAGCAGATGCGCGAGCCGACCGAAGAGCCGCCCGGCCTCGGCGAGCGGCTCGGCGTTGCCCGGCCGTCCCGCCAGGACAGCGGTGTGCGCGAAGGCCGCCGCGGTGGCCGTCTCCGTCGGTTCGGTGACCGTCAGCACCGGCGTCCCGGGCCCGGCGAGCGCCTCGATGCCGAGCTGCCGCTCCACGGCGTCCACGAGAACCGCCGTGTCGAACCCGACCTCGGATCCCGTACGGGCCCCTGCCGCACCCCAGCTCGACGCCACCCGGCGTGCGGCGAGCGCGACCGGCCTGCGCGCCAGCAGCCCGTCCCCGTCGGCGACATGGTCCCTGACCTTGGCCGAGGCGAGCACCAGCGAGACGGCGGCGGCGAGCCGCGCTCCTTCTCCCTGCGCGACCGACGCGGTGCGCATCCCGCGCAACGGACAGGGCCCGGCCGTACGCCGCCATGCCCCGGCCCGTTCCGCCTGAGCCTCCGTCAGAACCGATATGAGCAGTCCGTCATAGTTGGTGACGACCCGCGCGAACTGCCCGTGATCCTTGCGCAGCGCGAGACACAGCCCGCACAAGTGCGCCATCCACTGGGACTTGAGACGCTCACCGAGCCGATGACGGCAGGGCCTGACGATTCCGAACACGATGATCCCCCGTGACGCATGTGACTTCTGATGCGGCGTTGAGCGGCGGCCGCGTATCGACCACCCCGTTCACCCGTACGCCCCGCCCATCACCCGTACGCCGTGAAGAATCATATTTCACTCACAGTCAGCATCGGCATACTGCAACGCCCTTGGGATACCCGGGCTCTCGACGGATTCGCTCTGCACCAGTACCGTCACAAACCCCCCGCGCGGCGTCTATCCACTTGGCGCGCCAACCGCATCATGGATGACCATAGGGGTGCGGAAAGCAGAAGGACCGCTGTGAGAGGAGGCGTCCATGGGATCGGTACGCAAGGCAAGTGCCTGGCTTGGCCTCGTCGACGACAACGATGACGAGCGTTACTACGACGACGACTACTCCGAAGGGACCGAGCAGCCCGGGGAGGCCTGGGTCACGGACCCGCGGGTCAAGGTGGCCTCGGACGCCGCGGAGGAAAGGGACCGTCGCATCGGCACGGTGACCCCGGACAGCTTCCGGGACGCCCGCGCCATCGGCGAGCTGTTCCGTGAAGGCGTGCCGGTCATCGTGAACCTCACCGCCATGGAGGCGGGCGACGCCAAGCGCGTCGTCGACTTCGCGGCCGGGCTCATCTTCGGCCTGCGCGGTTCGATCGACCGCGTGTCCAACCGCGTTTTCCTGCTCACTCCGGCCGACACGGAGATCGTGAGCGGGGAACCGGCCGCGCGCCGTGCGGACGGTTTCTTCAACCAGAGCTGAGGCAGGGCCGCTCACCGGCCCTGCCCCCGCGCAGGGTTTACCGAAAGGCGTCGAGTCCGGTGAGCGCCTTGCCCAGTACGAGCTGGTGCATCTCGACGGTGCCTTCGTACGTCAGCACCGACTCGAGGTTGGTCGCATGCCGCATGACGGGGTATTCGAGCGAGATCCCGTTGGCGCCGAGGATCGTGCGTGACGTACGGCAGATCTCGATCGCCTCTCGTACGTTGTTGAGCTTGCCGAAGCTGACCTGCTCGGGACGCAGGCGGCCGGCGTCCATGCGCCGCCCCAGATGGTGGGCGAGCAGAATCCCCTTGTGCAGTTCGACCGCCATGTCGGCGAGTTTGGCCTGGGTGAGCTGGAACCCCCCGATGGGCCGCCCGAACTGTTCCCGCGACTTCGCGTAGTCGACGGCGGCCTCGAAGCAGCTGCGTGCCGCGCCCATCGCTCCCCAGACGATGCCGTAACGGGCGTGCGAGAGACAGCTGAGAGGGCCCTTGAGGCCGACGGCCTCGGGCAGTACGGCGTCGGCGGGCAGCCGTACGTCGTCGAGGACGAGTTCGCTCGTGACGCTGGCCCGCAGCGACCACTTGTGCTTGATCTCGGGCGCGGAGAACCCGGCGCTGTCGGTGGGCACGACGAACCCCCGGATCCCGGCATCGGTCTGTGCCCAGACCACCGCGACCCCGGCGACGGAGCCGTTGGTGATCCACATCTTCCGTCCGTTGAGGATCCAGTCGCCGCCGTCCCGCTTGGCGTACGTCCGCATCGCGGCGGGGTCGGAGCCGTGGTCGGGTTCGGTCAGCCCGAAGCAGCCGATGACCTCACCGGCGGCCATGCGCGGCAGCCAGGCCTGCTTCTGCTCCTCGCTCCCGAACCGGTGAATCGCGTACATCGCGAGCGATCCCTGCACCGAGACCAGGGACCGGATCCCGGAATCGGCGGCCTCCAGCTCCAGGCAGGCGAGCCCGTACTGCACGGCACTCGCCCCCGCGCACCCGTATCCGCTGAGCGACATGCCGAGGGCACCGATACCGCCGAGCTCACGGGCGAGTTCCCGGATCTGTGGCAGCTCCCCCTTCTCGTACCAGTCGGCCACGAACGGCAGCACCCGGTCCGCGGCCCAGGCCCGCACCGTGTCGCGGACGGCCAGGTCCTCCGGTTCCAGCAGGTCGTCGATCCCGAGCGGGTCGGCGGGATCGAAGGGTGGCAACTTCGAGGACGCGGACATGGGGCAACCTCCGGCACGCATGAAAACTAGCACCGCTAGTTACAGTTTGGTGCGACGTTACGACGCAGTGTCCCGTACGTCCAGTGGGAGGGGTCAGGCCGAGACGCGGGAGTCCGCGACCTCGCGGGGCGCCGGGAGTTCCACCGGCGGCGCCGCGGGCTCGCCGCACTGCATGACCCGCGGCAGCCGCAGCGCCATCACCGCACCCAGCAGCAACAGCCCCGCGCTGACCAGCAAGGTCACATGCAGCCCGTGCACGAAGGAGTCCCGGGCCGCCCGTCGCAGCGCCACTCCCAGGGGCCCGCCGAGCCGCGCGGCGACGTCGTACGCCTCACCCAGCGAATGCCCCGCGGCCGAGGACGCCGAGGCGGGGACGCCGGGCACCTTCGAGAGGCCGGGCGCGTAGGCCGCGTTCATGACGGTGCCCAGGAGGGCGATGCCCATGCCCGCCCCGAGCTGGTACGACGTCTCGCCGATCGCCGCCGCGCCACCCGCCTGAGCGGGCGGGGCCTCGCTCAGCATCGACTCGTACGCCCCGAAGAGCGTCGTCTCCAGGCCGAAGCCCAGCAGGAGGAACCCGAACAGCAGCAGGCCCGTGTTGTCGGTCGCGCCCATCGCCGTGAGCACCAGTACCGCCACGGCGGTGAGGCAGAACCCGAAGCAGACCATCCGGCGCGGGCCGAAACGACGGAGCATGCGTGCCCCCGCCAGGCCCGCCGCCATCGCCGCGAACGTCAGCGGCAGCAGTCGCAGGCCCGTTTCCAGCGGTGACAGATCCAGCACCAGCTGCAGATACTGCGCCGCGATCAGCTCAAGGCCCACCAGGGCGAGCATCGCGAGCACGATGCACCCCACGGCCGTGCTGAAGGCGGGCCGCGCGAACATTCCGAGGTCGACGAGCGGATGCGTACGGCGCCGCTGCCGTCGTACGAAAAGGACCAGCAGCAGGGCACCCACGGCCAGGGGCACCACGGCGAGCGCGCCCGGCCCGCCGCCGAGCTGCTTCACGCCCAGGACCACGCCGAACAGTCCGGCAGCGGCCATCAGCGCGCCGACGACATCCCAGGGGCCGTCGCCGACGCCCCGCGACTCGGGCAGCAGCAGCCGGCCCACCGGCAGGCTGACCAGCATCAGCGGGATGTTGACGAGGAAGACCGAGCCCCACCAGAAGTGCTCCAGCAGGAAGCCGCCGAGCAGCGGGCCGATCGCGGCGCCGACCGCGGCGACCGCGCTCCAGACGCCGATCGCGACCGCCCGCTCGCGCCGGTCGGGAAAGACCTGGCGGAGGATCGAGAGCGTCGCGGGCATGATCATCGCGCCGCCGACGCCGAGCAGCGCCCGCGCGAGAATCAGGACCAGCGGGTCGTGGGCGAGGGCCGCGAGACCGGAGGCGACGCCGAAGAGGCCGTAACCGAGCAGGAGGATCCGTCTGCGGCCGACCCGGTCACCGAGCGTGCCGAAGAGGATCAGCAGCGAGGCGCAGGCGAGCGGGTAGACATCGACGATCCAGAGCAGCGATATCGCGCCGGGCTTGAGGTCCTCGGTGACGGCGGGCACTGCGACGTGCAGCACCGTCGCGTCGACCGCGACGAGCAGCAGGCTCGTACAGAGGACGACGAGGACGACCCAGCGGTTTGCACCGGCCCCGGCCGCCCGACGGCGCAGCGCAGCGGCGGCCGTGGTCGTCCCGGACATGTACGTACCTCCCAGATGTTCCCTCGCGGTCGGCGGGCACACGGGGTGGGGGCTCCCCGTGATCTCGGCCGGAGAAGAGCGGTGGTCTCCGGCCCGCGCAACGAAGGCGAGTGACACATGAGCGTACGCGAGTTCGCGCCAGGGTCACGTGGCGGACCTCTCAGACTTCGCACCCACCCGTGTGGCGTACGCCACTCCTCTCCTCCTCGTCCACGCCCCGTCCGGCCTCCCGGTTCCGTGGGCCGTCGATAATCGAGCCCGTGACCGATCTCGCGACGCGCGTGACAGCCCCTGGCGACACGGCCCTGCGCAGAGCGGCCCCGGCCCTGCTCGGGTACGCGGCCGTGCGCGCCCTGGGTCTGCTCGCCCTGGTCCTGTGGACCGGTGCACGCGACAAGAGCGCGTACACACTGCTGACGGCCCGCTGGGACGCGCTGTGGTACTCGCGGGTCGCCGAGCTCGGCTACGGCTACGAGGTGCGCCTGCCGAACGGGGACGTGCACTCCAACCTGGCCTTCTTCCCGCTGCTGCCCTGGCTGGAGCGGCTGCTGCACGCCGTCACGCCCCTGTCGTACGCCGGCGCCGGCTTCGCCGTCAGCCTGCTCGCCTCGCTCGCGGCGGCCTGGGGGATCTTCGCGGTCGCGGACCATGTGTACGGCCGCAGGACCGGTGTCTGCGCGGTGCTGCTGTGGGCCGTGCTGCCGGTCGGGATCGTGCAGTCGATGGCGTACAGCGAGTCACTGTTCACGGCACTCGCCGCCTGGTCGCTGTACGCGGTGCTGACCGGGCGCTGGATGACGGCGGGCCTGTCGGCCGCGCTGGCGGGGCTGACCCGGCCGGTCGGGCTCGCCGTCGTCGCCGCCCTGTGGGCCGCCGCGGTGGTCTCGTTCGGGCGAGAGCGAAGCACGGCGGGCGGGCAGGTCGCTCGTCCGGGCGAACGCGCCCCAGCGCCGTCCGGGGATCGTCCCGCAGAGCGCGTGGCCGCGCTCGACGGCGCGCGAGATGCGGCGCGCGCCCCCAGCGTCGTACGACGCGCCCTGGCCATGCTGCTGGCCCCGCTCGGCGCCGCCGGCTACGTCCTGTGGGTCGGCCATCACACCGGCAAGGGCCCGCTGGGCTATCTGGACGTCCAGGCGGGCTGGCGCAACGGCTTCGACGGTGGGGCCGCCTTCGCCCGCTTCGTCGCCGGCAAGTTCACGTCGTTCCCGTCGGCCCTGGCGGGCGTCGGACTGATCGTCGGGGTCGGGCTGCTGGTCTGGCTGTACGTCGTCTGCGTACGGCAGCGTCAGCCGCTTGCGCTGCTGGTGTACGCGGGCGTGGTCACCGCGCTCGCCCTGTGCGCGTCGAGCTACTTCGGCTCGAAACCGCGCCTGCTGCTGCCCGCCTTCCCGCTGCTGCTGCCCCTCGCCACGGCCCTCGCGCGGCTGCGTATCCCCAGGTCGGCGCTGGTGGTCGGCGGTTTCGCGATGGTATCGGCCGTGTACGGAGCGTTCTGGCTGAACGGCTCCGGTCCACCGTGATCCGCCCGCCGGGCCGGGTGAGCGCCCGGAAAAATCCGCCCCAGCATTCGGTGAACGAATTCATAAGTCCCATAAAACTGATTCGCGGAATGATCAAAGGAATTGAAGGGACGCATCGTCCGGCATTGCGGATTCCTTGGAAATAGACGACCTCCTGAGAGGAATCCCACATCACATCGTCATCACAAAGCAGCTGATTCGACGGAGAACTGAGCTCCCCCGCTGTAACGTCGATTGGGTGCGTACCGAACGAAACCTCACCCGTCTGGACCGGGTGTTCGCGAGGCTGGACCGGGAGCCGGAACGGCCGGCCCACATCGATGTACCGAAGATGAGCAGGCACAGGGTCGCGTTGCTGACCGGGACCCTGGCCTTCTATCTGGCGATCGTGTGGGCCGTGGTGACCACCTCCTGGCTGGTCCGCCTGGACTGGCAGGTCATGTTCTTCCGGCCGTACCAGCAGTGGCAGGGCATCCACTGGTTCGTCGACTACTACGTGGTGCTCGGCCAGCGCGGCCCGACCGCGGTGATGGTCGCGGCCTGGCTGGGCTGGCGCTCCTGGCGGCAGCACACACTGCGCCCGCTGCTGACGCTGGGCGCCTCGCTGCTGCTGCTGAACATCACGGTCGGCGCCGCCAAACTCGGCATGGGCCGCCTGGGACCGCACTACGCGACCACGATCGGCTCGAACGAGATGGGTCTGGGCGGCGATATATTTCCCAGCGGCCACACCGCGAACGCCGTGGTGACCTGGGGAATCCTGGCCTACCTGGCCTCCACACCGCGAGCCCGCCGCTGGCTGTCCGCCGTCTCCGCGGTGACCTCGCTGGGCGTCGGGATGGCCACCGTCTACCTCGGTACGCACTGGCTGAGCGACGTGCTCCTCGGCTGGGCCGCCGGCCTGCTGATCCTGCTGGCCCTTCCGTGGTGCGAGCCGCTGATCGCCAGGGCCGAGGTCGCGATCTTCGACCTGCGCGACCGCTGGCGCGCTCGTGGCGGCGCCCCGGCACCGGCCGCTCCGGTCGGCTCTCCGGTACTGCTCAAGCGGCGGCCGGCCGCGCAGGAGGACGTCGCGGCGCGCGAGTCGGTCTCCTCCTCACCCCGCTCCGCCCGGGCGCCCGCCTACCTCGCCCCGGGCCCGCACACGGCCCGCTCGGAGCGCACCCCGGTCACTCCGGTCGGCAGCCGCCGCCCACCGCACTCGGACCGCCTCCCACGCGGCGCGACGGCCTCCACGGCCCGCCCCCTCACAGGCGGCTGACCCCCCAGGACAGCGGGGTCCGGTACGCACAGCCAATCCCCGCACACGAAGGCCCCGGTTCCCGTCCAGGAACCGGGGCCTTCGTCGTGCATCGGCCCCGCTCAGCCGTCGTGCATCGGCCCTGCTCAGCCCTTCCAGGCCCGGGCCACCATGCCGTCCTTGACCTCGAAGTTCAGCCGCCCGACGCGGTACTCCATGGTGATGATCGCGCCCGGCGGCAGTGAGCGCACCGTGGGCCAGCCCTTCTCGCGCGCGAGCCGCTCGGCCCTGGCCGCTTCGAGGCCGACGTACCCGTCCGGACTGTCCTGGGGCTCCGCTTGAGGAGTGGGAATCGGTGCCATGCCGCCACGCTAGGCCTTCCCCGTCGACCGGGGAAGCCCGGCCCAGTCCCAGGGGTCACGAGTCCCCCTCCGGTCACACTTCTGTCACAGGACCACGACAGGCGTTTCGGCTCGACTCACTCACACGTACGAGCGGTTCCGTACGCCTTACGCAGGCAATCGAACGTAATTCCCGCGTGTCGCGACGGCTTGTCGAATAGCCGGACGGAAAGTGCCGTGAGTACCGCCACCGGGACACTCCCGGATTCGATTTCCCGCCGATTCCGGGCGGGTTCGCGGGAGCTGACACCGCATAGGAAATGCACGGTTCCAGCACACAACCCCCGCACACCCCCTGTCGGAGCGAGCGGCGACGTGAGCATCATGACGTGAGATCGCGGGTACACGTGCGTGGGCTTCGGCGGACCCGCGGCGCGACGAGCGAAGGGGCGAGCGAGCGATGGCGAACCAGACGGTGCAGACGGCGGCGCGGCCCGTGCCGACCGGTCAGGGGCGGGTGATCGTCGACTGGCTGACGACCACCGACCACAAGAAGATCGGGCACCTCTACCTGATCACGTCGTTCGCCTTCTTCCTGGCCGGCGGGGTGATGGCGTTGCTGATGCGCGCCGAACTCGCCCGGCCGGGGCTGCAGATCATGGACAACAACCAGTTCAACCAGCTGTTCACCCTGCACGGCACGGTCATGCTGCTGCTGTTCGCGACCCCGATGTTCGCGGGCTTCGCCAACGAGTTGATGCCCCTGCAGATCGGCTCCCCCGACGTCGCCTTCCCGCGCCTGAACATGCTGTCGTACTGGTTCTTCCTGTTCGGCGGCCTGATCGTGCTCGGCTCGCTGATCGTGCCCGGGGGCCCAGCCGCCTTCGGCTGGTTCGCCTACGCGCCGCTCAACAGCGAGGTGCGCTCACCCGGTCTCGGACCCGACCTGTGGATCATGGGGCTCGCGCTGGCCGGCTTCGGCACCATCCTCGGCGCGGTCAACTTCATCACCACCATCATCGGGATGCGCGCCCCCGGCATGACGATGTTCCGGATGTCGATCTTCACCTGGAACACGCTGTTCACGTCGATCCTGATCCTGATGGCGTTCCCGGTGCTCGCGGCGGCGCTGCTGTGTCTGGAGGCGGACCGGCGCTTCGGGGCGCAGGTCTTCGACGCGGCCAACGGCGGGGCGCTGCTGTGGCAGCACCTCTTCTGGTTCTTCGGCCATCCCGAGGTGTACATCATCGCGCTGCCGTTCTTCGGGATCATCTCGGAGATCATCCCGGTCTTCAGCCGCAAGCCGATCTTCGGCTATCTGACGCTGGTCGGCGCGACGATGGCGATCACCGGGCTGTCAGTGGTGGTGTGGGCGCACCACATGTTCGTCACCGGAGCGGTGCTGCTGCCGTTCTTCGCCTTCATGACGTTCCTCATCGCCGTGCCCACCGGTGTGAAGTTCTTCAACTGGATCGGCACGATGATCAAGGGCTCGCTGTCCTTCGAGACGCCGATGCTGTGGTCGACGGGCTTCCTGGTGACGTTCCTGTTCGGCGGTCTGACCGGGGTGATCCTGGCCTCGCCGCCGCTGGACTTCCACGTCTCGGACACCTACTTCGTCGTCGCGCACTTCCACTATGTCGTGTTCGGCACGGTCGTCTTCGCGATCTTCGGAGGATTCTACTTCTGGTGGCCCAAGTTCACCGGCAGGATGCTCGACGAGCGGCTGGGGAAGATCCACTTCTGGACGCTGTTCGTCGGCTTCCACACCACGTTCCTGGTGCAGCACTGGCTGGGCGTGGAGGGCATGCCGCGCCGGTACGCCGACTACCTCGCGGCGGACGGGTTCACGGCCCTCAACACGATCTCGACGATCGGCGCGTTCCTGCTCGGCATGTCGACGCTGCCGTTCCTCTACAACGTCTGGAAGACCGCCAAGTACGGCGAGAAGGTCGAGGTCGACGACCCGTGGGGCTACGGCCGCTCCCTGGAGTGGGCGACCTCCTGCCCGCCGCCGCGGCACAACTTCACGACGCTGCCCCTGATCCGCTCCGAGTCCCCGGCGTTCGACCTGCACCATCCCGATTTCGCGGCGAGCCGTGAGGAGCCTCGCGGAGAAGAGCGCGAGACAGCCGGTCCCGAGCGGTCCTGATCGCCTCGGTGAGTTCGGCGGGTTCCAGCACCTCGAACTCGAAACCCATCAGCATCACGTGAATCACCATCACGTCGAGGCTCGCGGCCCCGGTGTTCAGGATGCAGCTGTCCGGGCCCTCCGCCTCCAGTCGGCCGGCCGAGGGCGAGACGCGCTCCCTGGCTTCCTCCAGTGGTACGAGCAGCCGGACGACGGCGTGCGAGGCGTACGCGCGCGTGGAGACGCCCTTGGAGACATACGCGGCGAGATCCTCGGCGGGCGGGGTGCGCGGGGCGAAGCGCGGGCCGTGCGGCGGCTTGGGTGTGACGCGGTCGACGCGGAACGTACGCCAGTCTTCGCGGTCCAGGTCCCAGGCGACCAGGTACCAGCGGCGCTCGGTGCACACCAGACGGTGCGGTTCGACGGTACGGCGGGTGGAGACGCCGTCGTGGCTGCGGTACTCGAAACGCAGGCGCTCGGAGTCCCGGCAGAGGTTGGCCACCTCGGTGAGGACCGCCGGGTCGACGGCGTCGGGCTGGGGGCCGCGCAGCATGGGCACGGTGAACGCGTTGAGGGCGCCGACACGGCGGCGCAGCCGGCCGGGCAGCACCTGCTCCAGCTTGGCGAGGGCCCGTACGGAGGTCTCGCCGATGCCCTCGATGCCCTGTCCGGCGGCCGTGCGCAGCCCGACGGCGACGGCGACCGCCTCGTCGTCGTCCAGCAGCAGCGGCGGCAGCTCGGCGCCCGCGCCCAGCTGGTAGCCGCCGCCGGTACCGGGGCTTGCGTTGACGGGGTAGCCCAGCTCACGCAGCCGGTCGACGTCCCGGCGCACGGTGCGCGGAGTGACGCCGAGACGGCCGGCGAGATCGGCGCCCGACCACTCTCGGTGTGCCTGGAGGAGCGAGAGCAGGCGCAGCAGTCGTGCCGAGGTCTCCAACATGGCGCCGAGTCTGCCAGGGATCGCGGACAGCTACGGTCCTCAACGGTGCCCTGCCCGGGGCACCGCGGTGACGGCCACGGACAGGTCGTTGTCCCGCGTGTAGTACGGCCCGGCCTCCACCGGCCCGTACGGCGCGTCCACGCGCACGCGTGGACAGGCGAACACGGGCTTCCTGTCTGCCACGTCGTCGAGCAGCCGGGCGATCCGCACCGCCGGCCCCGTCTCCCCGCGGGCCGCAGCCTCAGGTCCCACACGCCCGGCTCCAGGGCGCCGTACACCACCTTGAAGCGGAACTCGGTGCAGTCGGCGAGGACTTCGCTCCGCCGTGCCTGGACGGATGCGTGGCGGCCGCGGAGCTCGGCGTACGCGCGGGTGCCGAGCCCGACGCCGTACACGCGCCCGGTCGGCTTCACCGCGCTCGACGGTGTCGATCTCGACGTCAGCCCCGGCCAGGTCACCGCCGTCGTCGGCCCCAACGGCGCGGGAAAGAGCACCCTGTTCCACTGTCTGGCCGGCACGCTGCGCCCCACGCGCGGGCACGTACGTCTCGGGGACCGGGACATCACCCGGCTGACGGCGCAGGCACGCACCCGCCTCGGCATCGCGAGGACCTTCCAGCAGCTCGCCGTCTTCCCGTCGTTGACGGTCGCCGAGAACGTCCGCGTGGGTGCCGAGCAGGGCCGGGTGAGCGACCCGGGAGCGGTGGAGCGCGCGCTGCGGCTGCTGGCGCTCGACGGACCGGTACGCGCACTGCCCGCCGCGGGCCTGCCCACCGGCACACTGCGCCGCGTCGAGCTGGGACGCGCCGGCACCCTCTCCGGTGGCGAGCAGCGCATGCTCGCTCTCTCCCGCGCGCTGCTTGCACGCGCGCGCGTGGTCCTCGTCGACGAACCGGCCCAGGGCATGTCGCCCCCGGTGGCGGCCCGCACCTACGACCTGCTGGGCGCCCTCGACGCGTGTGTGGTCGTCGCCGAGCAGCGGTTGCCGCCCGGGCTCCAGGGCCGCAAGGGGGTCTTCGTCCACGAACTGCGCCGCGGCGCCGTCGTCTTCAGCGGAGAGGCGGGCGAGCGGGAACGGAGGTCAGGGGCGGGCCGAACACCGCGGGGGCCCGATGCGCCTCCCCGGCGCGGGCCGAGCCCTTCGGGATGAGCAGCAGCGTGCCGGCGTTCACCCGGTCAGGACGGCGGCCGATCATGTCCCTGTTGGCTCGGTAGAGCCCTCGCCAGCCGCCGTGGACGCCGTACATGCCGGCGATCGACACCAGTGTGTCGCCGCGCTGCACCTCCAGCATGCGCCCTTCGAGCTTGTACCGCTGGGAGCAGACGGGCCAGGACTCCCAGCCCTGCTCGGCCAGCACCTTCTCCGCGACGGCGATCTGCTCCTCGCGCGTGGCGAGATCCGCGCGCGCGGCGTACTTCAGGCCGCCGAACGCCTTCCAGGTGGACGGCGAGAACTGCAGACCCCCGTAGTAGCCGTTCCCGGTGTTGGCGTCCCAGCGCCCGCCGCTCTCGCACTCCGCCAGACAGCCCCAGGGCCAGTGGTCCTTGGCGCAGTCGAGGGACGCGGTCACCGGAAGCGCTCCGGGCTGCGGGGGTGGCGGCACCGCCTGGGCCGCGGCGGGCGCGAGGACGCCGAGCAGGGCGGCGGCCAGGACGAGGACGATCGGTGTGCGGTGCATGCGGTGCGTGCGTGGCCTGCGATGCGTGCGGAACATCGGGCCACGGTAAGCAGTGGGTGGCTCGCGGCCGCGTCGGCGCGTCCGGTACGCCCACGGGCCCCACCCGGTCGGACGACCGGACGGGGCCCGTGCCCTGGAAGGGGGAGCCTCTCAGAGTTCGAGTTGCTGCCCGGGCACGATCACGTCGGGATCACCGCCGATGACGCTTTTGTTGGCGGCGTACAGCCCCTGCCAGGTGGTCCCGTGCCGTGCGGCGATCCTGCTCAGGGTGTCGCCGGTGCGGACGGTGTAGTCGCCGCGCGAGGCGCCGCGGTTCGTGTGGCCCGTCGAACGTGCCGGCGCCTTCGACGGCTTCGACGCGGCGACCGATGAGGACTTGGGTGTCACGGGGCCGGAGGCGTCCGCGGGTGCGCTCCCGTACGCTCCGGCCCGTGCCGAGCAGGTCGGCCACGCGCCCCATCCCTGGGCGCGCTGGACCTTGGCGGCCACCGCGATCTGCTGCCCCTTGGAGGCCCGGTCGGCCGTCGGCGCATGGGCCGTGCCGCCGTAGGCGCGCCATGTGCCGGCGGAGAACTGGAGCCCGCCGTAGTAGCCGTTGCCGGTGTTGATGTGCCAGTTGCCGCCGCTCTCGCACCGGGCGATGCGGTCCCACACTCCGCCGTCCGCCGCGGCTGCGTTGCCGGCCGCGGCCAGCAGTCCGAGCGGGGCGGCGAGCAACGCGGCCCCGGCGAGGACCGCCGTCGTACGAGACTGTGCCTTACGGGCGTTGTCGCCGCCGGCGCCGTCGTGACGATTCTTGCCGTGAGTGGTATCGGCACATTCGGACATGAAGTTCCCTCTCGAACAACCCGGGGTCCCCCAGGGCGGGGCGCGCTTCCCACGCATGGACGCGGTCGTCGCGCTCCGCCCCGTCCGCCGGAGTGGTGGTGCTGGCTGGTCTGGTGCGGCCGGCGGACGTTCCCGAGCGGTGCTCGTTGCACACGGCCGAGGAATGTAGAGATTCCGTCGAGGCGTCAGCAAGCAACTGCTCGTCACTCCAGGCCAGTTCGCCGTTACCCCGGGTATCGACTATTTTCGGTCACCCACTTCATTCGCCGATTTCCTGATTTGTCGACCACTCATCCACCCGGGCTGTGACCCACTTCACGCAACCAACTCCCTTGGCTTTCCGGGGAATTGACGGTGAGTGCCCGCTTCCGCACCTGTGGTGACCCTCTGCGATGGATGGTTCGATTCCGTTCGCCGTGGGGCGTGACTCCGGCCACAGATCGCCCGTTGTCTCCTTCATGAGCCGGGGGCCCACCCGGTTCACGGGCCGGGAGCCACCCGGCCCCGCCACGCACCCCCGAGGGAGCCACCCGTGCCGCGCATGCTCGACGTCAGCGACGAGGTACGCGCCGAGATCGGCGACGAAGAAGCCGACCGGCTGCTCGCCGGAGACAACGCCCCTGGCAGTTACGACTGCACGTCCTGCCGCACTCCGGGCGACTCCGAACAGGAGCGCACCAGCACCGTCCTGTTCATCGGCGAGGAGACGGCCGTCCTCGCCTTCGCCCACGCCACCTGTCTGCCCTCGCAGGTCGTCCAGGTCACCGAGGAGCAGCTCCGGGGGGCGGTGCGGTCCATCTCCGGTGACACCGTGGACCTGGACCCCGAGCAGGTCGCCCCCGAGCCGGCCGTGCTCGGCGTGACCAGCGGACTCGTCCTGATCACCGGGGAGTTGCACCCGGCGCTGGTCGTCGAGCCGACCGGGCCCATCGTGCGGCCGGGCTCGGCCGGGCTCGGCGACGACTTCCTGCCGCTGCTCATCGAGCAGGGGTTCATGCCGCTGACGCACCTGGCCGAGGTGCCACCCGTGCTGCACGGCTGGTCGGTGCTGCTCGCCATGGGCCGGCTGCACGCCGTTCTGCAGCCCGGGTCGAACGCCGGGCAGCCCGTGGCCTGGTGGCAGGCGCACCAGCCGCTGCAGGTGACCGAGGGCTGGCGGGCCGCCGCCAACAAGCACCAGCAGGTGCTCATGTTCGCCGCGCCGGTGGGGTCCATCGGGCGTCAGCCCCGCGAGGACCTGCTGCGGGACGCGCTGGACAAGGCCGCTGCGAACGGGAAGCTGGTCGGCGTCGCCATGCCGCTGGCGGGGACCTGAGAGCTCCCAAAGGGGCATGTCCGAACCGCATCCCTTGAAGTTCGGGGTCGTTTGGACATACGTGCACACATACGACGTTCCCCGCCGCCAGTCCCTTCAGCCGATTCCGTCCGCGCGGTCGGCCCAGGACATGTCGGGCGACCCCTCGGCCACGCCCATCTACGACGCGCTCTACGCCGAGTACGTCAAGTCCTTCCGCACACTGCCGGGTGACCGCAGCGGCGAGGAGAACCTGGGCTTCACGGCCTTCGGGAACATCCCGCACAGTACGGTGCAGCACAGCGAGCACCGGCCGGGGTCGTTCAGCAGCTCCTACAGCGCCTACAGCGCCGGGGCCTTCAGCGCCCGGCAGCAGTCGCAGTGGCAGCGCGTCGGGCACGGCGGGCAGCCGGGCACGGGAATGCACCATGTGCCGGCGGCGCTGCCACCCGGTCCGCGCGGCATCCTGTGAGACACGGCGTGTGAGACATGGTGGAGGGGCGGCCCCGGTCGGGACCGCCCCTCCACCATGTCTGCGTCTGCGCTACTTCTTCCTGCCGCGCTTCTCGCGCACCCGCACCGAGATATGGATCGGCGTTCCCTCGAAGCCGAACTCCTCGCGCAGCCGGCGCTCGATGAAGCGTCGGTAGCCCGCCTCGATGAAGCCGGAGGCGAAGAGCACGAACCGCGGGGGCTTGGTGCCGGCCTGGGTGCCGAAGAGGATGCGCGGCTGCTTGCCACCGCGGATCGGGTGCGGGTGGGCGGCGACCAGCTCACCGAGGAAGGCGTTCAGACGGCCCGTGGGGACGCGGGTCTCCCAGCCGGCGAGGGCGGTCTCGATGCCCGGGACCAGCTTCTCCATGTGCCGGCCGGTGCGCGCCGAGACGTTCACCCGGGGCGCCCACGCGACCTGGGCCAGCTCCGTCTCGATCTCGCGCTCCAGGTAGTAGCGACGCTCCTCGTCGAGGGTGTCCCACTTGTTGAAGGCGAGGACGATCGCGCGGCCCGCCTCGACGGCCATGGTGACGATGCGCTGGTCCTGCACCGAGATGGACTCGCAGGCGTCGATCAGGATGACCGCGACCTCGGCCTTCTCGACGGCGGCCGCGGTGCGCAGCGAGGCGTAGTAGTCGGCGCCCTGCTGGAGGTGTACGCGCTTGCGGATACCGGCGGTGTCGACGAACTTCCATGTCACGCCGCCGAGTTCGATCAGCTCGTCGACCGGGTCGCGGGTGGTGCCCGCGATCTCGTTGACGACGACCCGCTCCTCGCCGGCCACCTTGTTCAGCAGCGAGGACTTGCCGACGTTCGGCCGGCCGATCAGGGCGATGCGGCGGGGACCGCCGACCGCGGTGCCGAAGGTCTGCTCGGGCGCCTCCGGCAGCGCCTCCAGGACCGCGTCCAGCATGTCGCCGGTGCCGCGGCCGTGCAGCGCGGAGACCGGGTGCGGCTCGCCGAGACCCAGCGCCCACAGGTAGGCCGCGTCCGCCTCGCCGCTCTGGCCGTCCACCTTGTTGGCGGCCAGCACGACGGGCTTGCCGGCCTTGCGCAGCAGTCGTACGACCGCCTCGTCGGTGTCGGTCGCGCCGACCTTGGCGTCGACGACGAACACGACGGCGTCGGCGGCCTCGATCGCGTACTCGGCCTGTGCGGCCACGGAGGCGTCGATGCCGAGGACGTCCTGCTCCCAGCCGCCGGTGTCGACGACCTTGAAGCGGCGGCCCGACCATTCGGCCTCGTAGGTCACGCGGTCGCGGGTGACGCCCGGCTTGTCCTCGACGACGGCCTCGCGGCGGCCGATGATGCGGTTGACGAGTGTCGACTTGCCGACGTTCGGGCGGCCGACGACGGCGAGGACGGGCAGCGGGCCGTGACCCGCCGCCTCGATGGCGCCCTCGACGTCCTCGATGTCGAAGCCCTCTTCCGCGGCGAGCTCCATGAAGTCCGCGTACTCGGCGTCGCCAAGCGCTCCGTGGTCGTGCTCCTCGCCCGAGCCGTCGGAGGGGATGTGGTCGTTCATGAAGTCCGTACCTCGTCGTTCATTCGTGGTGGTCGGTGGAGCACCCGGTTTCCGCCGGTTGATCCACTACTCAGTGTCGCCTAGCGCCCGGTGAGGCGCCTGGCGTTTTCCAGGTGGCTGGTGAGCTGCTTCTGGATGCGTTCGGTCGCCTCGTCGAGCGCCTTGCGCGTACGTCGCCCGCTTCCGTCGCCCGCCTCGAAGGGATCGCCGAAGACGACGTCGATGCGGGTGCGCAGCGGAGGCAGCGCCTTTATCAACCGTCCGGGTCTGTCGGAACTTCCCAGGACGGCGACCGGGACGATCGGGGCACCGCTGCGGACCGCGAAGTACGCCAGTCCGGCGCGCAGTGCGGCGAAGTCACCCTCGCCGCGGGTGCCCTCCGGGAAGATACCGAGGACTCCCCCGGCCGACAGGACGTCCAGGGCCTGCGTGATCGCCCCTCGGTCGGCGCCCGACCGGTCGACCTTCACCTGCCCGATGCCGAGCAGGAAGGGGTCGAGCGGGCCGATGAACGCCTCCTTCTTGATCAGGAAGTGCGTCGGCCTGGGCGCCACGCCCATGACCATCGGGCCGTCGACGTTGTGCGAGTGGTTGACGGCGAAGATCACCGGGCCGCTCGCGGGCACCTTCCAGGAACCCAGCACACGGGGCTTGAACAGCCCGTACATCAGGCCGACGCCGATACGCCGGCCGACCTCGGCGCCCTTCTCGGAGGGGAGGGAGGGTGCGGTCACTTGCCGGCCCGCTTCTCCTCGACGAGGGTGACGACGCACTCGATGACCTGCTGGAGCGTGAGCTCGGTGGTGTCCACCTCGACCGCGTCGTCCGCCTTGGCGAGCGGCGAGGTCTTGCGGGAGGAGTCGGCCGCGTCGCGCTTGATCAGCGCCTCGCGGGTGGCGTGCACGTCGGCGCCCTTCAGCTCGCCGCTGCGGCGGGCGGCGCGGGCCTCCGGGGAAGCGGTGAGGAAGATCTTGACGTCGGCGTCGGGCAGCACGGTCGTACCGATGTCGCGGCCCTCGACGACGATGCCGTGCTCCGCGGCGGCGGCCACCGATCGCTGCAGCTCGGTGATCCGGGTGCGCACCTCGGGCACCGCGCTGACCGCGCTGACCTTGGAGGACACCTCCTGGGTGCGGATCGGGCCGGCCACGTCGATGCCGTCGACCTCGATGGTCGGGCAGGCCGGGTCCGTGCCGGAGACGATCTCGGGCTTGCCCGTCACGGCGGCGATCGCGGACTGGTCGTCGATGTCGATCCCGTTGCTCACCATCCACCAGGTGATCGCCCGGTACTGGGCGCCGGTGTCCAGGTAGCTCAGGCCTAGCTGCGCGGCGACGGCCTTCGACGTGCTCGACTTGCCCGTGCCGGCCGGACCGTCGATGGCGACAATCACGGGCTTGGCGACGCCGTTTTCCACGGGGGGACACCTTCCTGGTGCGGTGCGGTGGCAGTGTGGGGCGCGATCGTGCCCTGCACAAGGTTACTGGGTGCGGACCACTCAACCGGACGAGTGGTCATTGGCCGGGGGGCGCCGCCGCACCCCAGCCCGTCCGGCGTTCGAGGACGAGGCCGTTCAGGCCGATCGTGCGTCCAGGGGGTTCCGCCCCCGGAGGACGCGACGGGCAGGGGCGGCGGGGGGCGAGAACCTACTGCCGGATCGCCCAGCCCCGCTCCCGCAGCGCCGCCGTCAGTACCGGCGCCGCCTGCGGCTCCACCATCAGCTGCACCAGGCCCGCCTGCTGCCCGGTCGCGTGCTCGATGCGTACGTCCTCGACGTTGACCCCGGCCCGCCCGGCGTCGGCGAAGATCCGTGCCAGCTGACCCGGCTGGTCGTCGATGAGGACGGCGACGATCTCGTACGCCCGCGGAGCGGATCCGTGCTTGCCGGGGACGCGGACCCGTCCGGCGTTGCCGCGCCGCAGGACGTCCTCGATGCCGGAGGTGCCCGCACGCCGCTTGGCCTCGTCGGAGGACTGCAGGGACCGCAGCGCCTGCACCGCCTCCTCCAGGTCGGCGGCGACGTCGGAGAGCAGGTCGGCCACCGGGCCGGGGTTCGCGGAGAGGATGTCGATCCACATCCCCGGGTCGGAGGCTGCGATCCGGGTCACGTCGCGGATGCCCTGACCGCACAGTCGTACGGCAGCCTCCTCGGCGTTCTGCAGGCGCGCGGCCACCAGGCTGGACATCAGGTGGGGCATGTGGGAGACGAGGGCGACGGCGCGGTCGTGCGCGTCGGCGTCCATGACGACCGGCACGGCACGGCAGTGCGAGACCAGCTCCAGGGCGAGGTTCAGCACCTCGGTGTCGGTGTCCCGGGTGGGCGTCAGCACCCAGGGCCGGCCTTCGAAGAGGTCGCCGGTCGCCGCCAGCGGACCGGACTTCTCCCGGCCGGACATGGGGTGCGTACCGATGTAGGCCGAAAGATCCAGGCCCCGCGTCTCCAGCTCGCGGCGCGGGCCGCCCTTGACGCTGGCCACGTCCAGGTAGCCGCGGGCCACGCCCCGGCGCATGGCGTCCGCCAGCACCCCGGCCACGTGCGCGGGAGGCGCGGCGATGATCGCGAGGTCGACCGGCCCGTCGGGGGCGTCGTCGGTGCCGGCGCCGAGCGCCGCGGCCGTACGGGCCTGCTCGGGGTCGTGGTCGGCGAGGTGCACGACGACGCCCCGCTGGGACAGGGCGATGGCGGCGGACGTACCGATGAGGCCGGTGCCGATGACGAGCGCGGTCCTCACTGGGCGATGTCCTTGCGCAGGGCCGCCGCGGCGCCGAGGTAGACGTGGGCGATGTCGGCGCGGGGCCGCTCGGACTCGATGTGCGCGAGGACGCGGACGACGCGGGGCAGGGCGCCCTCGATGTCCAGTTCCTGGGCACAGATCAGCGGTACGTCGACGATGCCGAGCTTGCGGGCGGCGGCCGCCGGGAAGTCGCTGTGCAGGTCGGGCGTCGCCGTGAACCAGATGCTGATCAGGTCGTCGCCGGTCAGGTCGTTCCGCTCGAGGATGGCGGTGAGCAGGGCTCCGACCTGCTCGTCCATGTGGCCGGCCTCGTCCCGTTCCAGTTGGACGGCTCCCCGGACCGCTCGTACCGCCACGGCTTGGCTCCTTGCTGATGTACGGATCGGCTCTACGACCGTCCAGCCTAGTCAGCCCACGGCGGGCGCTGTACGCGACGCCCGCCCGCTGAGACGGGGGAGCACCGCGTACACCGCTCGCCGCGCGTACCGGAGACATTGCCAATGTCACCGAATCACCCTGATTTCGCTACTTGGCGCGCGATGCCCCTCTGCGCCTCTTTACGCCGGGCCGCCGGTCCGCTCTGATGGCAGGACACTCGCCTCGGGGGAGGCCCGTATGAAGCGTCCTGGACCGCTGATCACCCTGCTCGCGGGACTGCTGCTCGGCCTGTTCATGCTGTCGCTCAACGTGACGACGGGTACGAAGACCGTCTCGTCCACGCCCAAGAAGGAGTCGCCGCCCGCCACGGCGTCGCCGGCTCCCACGAAGACCACCGCGTCGCCCGGCCCGTCGCCGTCGCGGGTACCGGCGCCCGACGCCAGTTACGCCGGCCGGACCGACGACGACTCCTCCGCCGTGGCCGTGACGGTGCGCGACCGCAAGGCGATCGCGTACTTCTGCGACGGCCACTCCAAGGAGTCGTGGCTGAAGGGCGACGTCAAGGACGACGGCAGCATGCGGCTGACCGGCAGGCGCGGCGACGAGCTGAACGGCACCCTGCAGCAGGGCAAGCGGATCCACGGCTCGGCCGACGTGGGCGGCGGACACTACGCCTTCACCGCCGACGAGGCCAGGAAGCCGTCCGGGCTGTACCGGGCCACCGCGACGGTGCGCGGTGCCAGGCTCGACGGCGGCTGGATCGTCCTGCCGGGCGGAAGGCAGGTCGGCGTCGTCACCCGCGGCAAAGACGCCTCGGCCGCACCCGCCATCGCCCCGGAGACGGGCGCGGTGACGGTCGACGGACAGCAGCTCACGGCACGTCCTGCCACCCCCTGACACCGTCGTCCGCTCCAGGGAGCCGACCATGACCGTCGACCCGAACGCCGCCACCCAGAACTTCCCCTCGCCCGAGCCCGCCCACCGCGCGCCCGGCCCTGCCCGCTACCTGGTGCCGGCCCTCGTCGCCGCAGCGGTGGCCGTCGGCCTCGGTGTGTACGGCAAGACCCACGACCCGGCCGGGACCGCCTACAACATCGCGGGGTTCAGCAGCACGGGCGCGGTGAAGTCGTGGCTGGCCACGACCGCTTTCTTCTTCGCGCTCGTCCAGGTCGTCAGCGCGTTCATGGTGTACGGCAAACTGCCGGGCCCGCGCTGGGCGCCGGCACTGCACCGCTGGTCCGGCCGCATCGCGTTCCTGGTGGCGGTCCCCGTCGCCGTGCACTGCCTGTACGCGCTGGGCTATCAGACATACGAAACGCGCGTTTTGTGGCACTCTGTCATGGGTTGTTTCTTCTTCGGTGCGTTCAGCGCCAAGATGCTGCTGCTCCGCTCGCAGCGGCTGCCCGGCTGGCTGCTGCCGCTCGTCGGCGGGCTGGTCTTCACCGCCCTGACCCTCATCTGGCTGACCTCCGCCCTCTGGTTCTTCCGTACCTTCGGAGTGACGACATGACCCAGCGCTCGACGCGGCGCACGGTTCTCCTGGCGACGGGCGCGGCGACGCTCGCCGCGGGCTGCAGCAAGTACGGCGACAACAACAGCGACTCCGGGTCCTCCTCCGTGAACGCCTCCGGTGGGCAGGAGCTGGCGAAGACGTCCGAGATCCCGGTCGGCGGCGGCAAGATCTTCAAGGACGAGAAGGTCGTGGTCACCCAGCCGAAGAAGAACGAGTTCAAGGCCTTCTCGGCGGTCTGCACCCACCAGGGCTGCACGGTGAGCAAGGTCGTGGACGGCACCATCGACTGCCCCTGCCACGGCAGCAAGTACCACGTCGCCGACGGCTCGGTGGCCGGCGGTCCGGCGCCCAGGCCCCTGCCCGCGAAGCAGATCAAGGTGGAGGGAAATTCGATCCGCCTGGCGTGAGGCTCCGCGTACGCTCCCGGGCATGCACCCGAAGACCCTGGTACGCGACCACACGATCTACGCGTGCGTGATGGGTTCGCGTGCCTTCGGTCTGGCGACGGAGGGCAGCGACACCGACCGCCGGGGCGTGTTCGTGGCCCCCACTCCCCTGTTCTGGCGCTTCGAGAAGCCGCCGACGCACGTGGAGGGCCCGGCCGAGGAGCAGTTCGGCTGGGAGCTGGAGCGCTTCTGCGAGCTGGCGCTGCGGGCGAACCCGAACATCCTGGAGTGCCTGCACTCCCCGCTCGTGGAGTACGTCGACGACACCGGCCGTGAGCTCCTCGCGCTGCGCGGGGCGTTCCTGTCCCGCCGGGCCCACGCGACGTTCACGCGCTACGCACTCGGCCAGCGCAAGAAGCTGGAGGCCGACGTCCGCACGCACGGAGCCCCGCGCTGGAAGCACGCCATGCACCTGCTGCGCCTGTTGATGACCTCCCGTGACCTGCTGCGCACGGGCACCCTCACCATCGACGTCGGCGACCGGCGCGAGCCGCTGCTGGCGGTCAGGCGTGGCGAGGTCTCCTGGCCGGACGTCGAGTCCTGGATGAACCGCCTGGCGGGCGAGTCGGACGAGGCGGCCCGGCACAGCCCGCTGCCCGAGGAACCGGACCACCGCCGCGTCGAGGACTTCCTCGTCCGCGTACGCCGTGCCTCAGCTCTCCGGCCGGTCGAGCCGGATGCGTACGACGAAGTCGTGCAGGGCGTCGTGGACGCCGGGGGCGTCGGGTAGGGCCGAGGTCGCCTGCTCCTCGTCCAGCACGACGTGCAGCCGCTCGATGTCGGCCTGCACGCGCGCGTGGTCGGCATCGGCGGCCCCGTGCTCGTGTTCCGCCTTCGCGGCGATCAGCTCCGGCAGATACGCGGGCGCCTCGTCGACCTCGCCCAGCAGCGTGGGCAGATGGGCCTGCACCTCGCCGCCGCGCATCAGATGGATACCGGTCAGCAGCACCCGGAACGTGTAGAGCAGCGGCTTGAGTTCGCCGGTCTTCTCGAACAGCCGCCACTGGGTGACGGCGAACCCCCGGTAGTGGTGGGCGTGGTGGCTGGTGAGGACGCCGGGAGCGAGCGCCGCCAGTTCCTGGTGTGCCTCGGTGGTGTGCACGACCAGGGGCGAGAGCAGCTGCTCCAGGACGTAGCCGTTGCGGCGCAGCATCAGCCGTACGAACTTGCGCAGGTCGTGGGTGACCAGGTCCATCTCGACGCCGTCCCGGTCCCACATCCGGGACCGGGTCTCCTCCGGCTCCCGCAGTCCCACCAGGTCGGCCGCGGGCAGCAGGTGCACACCCCGCAGATCGACGTCCGAGTCGCGGGACGGGAAGCCGTAGAGGTGGGCACCGGAGACGGTGGCGAACAGCACCGGGTCGGACTGCTCGGCCACCACGGGCGTCAGGTCGATGTCCAGGGCGTCGATCATCCCTCAAGAATCCCAGAGGGCTCCGAAGGTCAGCAGGTCGCCCCGGTACTCGATCCGGTCCACCCACTCGGTGGGCCAGGCCTCCGCGCCCAGCCACGCCCCCGCGAAGGCCCCCGTCAGACAGGCGATGGAGTCCGAGTCGCCGGAGGTGCAGGCGGCCCGCCGGACGGCCGTCACCGGTTCGTCGACAAACAGCAGGAAGCACAACAGGCCGGTCGCCAGAGCCTCTTCGGCGATCCAGCCGGCACCGGTGGCCAGACACGGGTCGGCCTCCGGGTCGGCCGAGTGCACGGCGTCGCGAAGGCGGCCGAGGGTCTCCAGGCACTCGTCCCAGCCGCGGGCGATGAACTGCTCGGGTGTGGGGTCCTCGCCGCGGGTCCACAGGTCGCCGAGCCAGCGGTGGTGGTACTGACTGCGGTTGTCGTGCGCGTACAGCTGCAGCAGGTCCACGAGTTCGGCCGGCCGGGCACCCTGCGCGAGCAGCCGTACGGCACGGGCGGTGAGGTCGGAGGCGGCCAGCGCCGTCGGGTGCCCGTGGGTGAGCGCGGACTGCAACTGGGCCGCGCCGGCCCGCTGTTCGTCGCTCAGACCGGGGGCGAGCCCGACGGGAGCGACCCGCATGTTGGCACCGCAGCCCTTGGAGCCGACCTGGCTGGCGTCCTGCCAGGGGAGGGTCTCGTCCTTGAGCAGGTTGCAGGCTCGCAGGCAGGTGTTTCCCGGCGCCCGGTTGTTCTGCGGCGACTGGTACCAGTCCACGAACTCCTCGCGCACCGGCCGCTCCAGCCTCTTCGGCGCGAGCACTCCCCGGTCCATCGCCGTCCGCAGTCCCCGCCCCAGCGCCAGCGTCATCTGGGTGTCGTCGCTGACGATCGCGGGTGTCGGCAGCCGCATCTCCCGCCACGGCCCGCACTTGGCGAGGATCGAGGGCACGTCGTTGAACTCGGTGGGGAAGCCGAGCGCGTCCCCGAGGGCGAGTCCGGTCAACGCGCCTGTGGCGGCTTGCTTCCTGACGGTTGTTGTGGTCATGCGGGGCGTCCTTCCGGGGGCGGTCGCAGAAGCGGCGGAGAGAGGCTGGTGGCCGGGCCCGCGCGGTAGAGCGCGGCCGGTTTTCCGCGGCCGCCGGTCAGGCGCGCACCGCCGGGGACCGGGTCGACGAAGCCGGGCGTGGCGAGCACCTTGCGGCGGAAGTTGGGCCGGTCGAGGGCGGTGCCCCACACGGTCTCGTAGACCTGCTGCAGCTCGCCGAGCGTGAACTCGGGCGGGCAGAAGGCGGTGGCGAGGCAGGTGTACTCGAGCTGGGCGCCGACGCGTTCGTGGGCGTCGGCCAGGATCCGGTCGTGGTCGAAGGCGAGCGGGCCCGCCGCGTCGTAAGGCAGCCAGCTCGCCCGCGCCGCGTCGCTGCCGGCGTGCGGTTCGGGCGCGTCGGGCAGCAGCGCGGTGAAGGCGACGGACACGACCCGCATCCGGGGGTCGCGGCCGGGCTCGCTGTACGTCCGCAGCTGCTCCAGGTGGAGACCGGTGACGTCCGCGAGGCCGGTCTCCTCGGCGAGTTCGCGCCGGGCGGCCGTCTCCGCCGACTCACGCGGCTCCACGAAGCCGCCGGGCAGCGCCCAGCGTCCGGCGTACGGCTCGTGTCCGCGCTCGACGAGCAGCACATGGAGCGCGCCGGATCGGACGGTGAGGACAGCGAGGTCGACGGTGACAGCGAAGGGCTCGTAGGCGTACTTGTCGTAACTCCTCTTGTCGAAGACCATGTTCACCCGCTCCCTTAATAGTCATTACGACTATAAACAGGCGTGGCGGGCTTCCACAACCCCTGCGGGGGTACCCGGGGCCCCATGGGCGAGATCCTCGTGGGCACGTGTTCGTGGACGGACCGGGCGCTGGTCGGCAGCGGCTGGTATCCGCCGGGGCGGCGGGACGCGGAGGGGAGACTGCGGCACTACGCCGGGCGCTTCCCGGTCGTCGAGGTCGACTCGGCGTACTACGCGCTGCCCGGCGCCCGCAACTGCCGGCTGTGGGCCGAGCGCACACCGGACGGCTTCGTCTTCGACGTGAAGGCGTTCTCGCTGCTCACCGGGCATCCGACGCGGACCTCGGTGATGCCGGACGGGCTGCCCGCCGATCCGGGGGACCCGAAGGTGCTCGACGAGGTGTGGGCGCGGTTCGCCGAGGGCATCGAGCCGCTGCGGGCGGCCGGTCGGCTCGGCAGCGTGCTGTTCCAGTTACCGCCGTGGGTCCGACCGGGGCAGCGGGCCGGGGAGTTCCTCCGTGAGTGCGCCGAGCGAACCGCCGGGTGGCCGGTCTCCGTGGAGTTCCGGCATCCCGCCTGGTGGCGGGAGGAGTGGGCGGACGCGACGTGCGCGCTGCTCGCCCGGTACGGCATGACCGCCGTCGCGGTCGACATGACGCAGACGCTCCCCTCGTCCGTGCCGCCGGTCACGCCGGTCACCTCGCCGCGGCTGTCCGTCGTCCGGTTCCACGGGCGGAGCGCCGCCTGGGGGTCGGGAAGCAAGGAGGACCGGTTCCGGTACGACTACGGCGAGGACGAACTCGCCGGGTGGCTGCCGCGGTTGCGGGCTCTGGCCACACGGGTCGACCAGCTCCACGTGCTGTTCAACAACTGCTGCGGCGCGGCCGCGGTCCGTGCCGCCGAGAGCATGCAGCGGCTGCTCGACGGCACGGACCGAGATCACGCGCGGGTGCGTGAGGGGGCGAACGCCGCCACCACCGCCCCGGCTCCCGCGGCCCCCGCCGACACCCACAGCGCCGGCGCGCAGCCGTCCAGGAAGGCGGACGGCGAGCCGTAGCCGCCGTATTGCGTGAAGACGAGGGCGGCGACGGCGACGCCGAAGACCCCGCCGAGTTCGCGCAGCGCGTTGTTCACGCCGGCCGCGACGCCCGCCTCGCCGAGGGGCACGGACGAGGTCACGGCGTTCGCGACGCTCGGGAACACCATGGAGATGCCGATGCCCGCGATGATCAGCGGGACGACCAACTGGCCGTACCCGACGCCGGGTTCGACCTGCCAGGCCAGCAGGGCCAGGCCGGTGGCCATCAGGACCATGCCGGCGAGCATGAAGGGCCGGGTGCCGAAGCGGTCCGCGAGCGCGCCCGCGACCGGGGCGACCAGCAGCGGCATGGCGTTCCAGACGAGGATGCGCACGCCGGCCTCCAGCGGGGAGTAGCCGAGCCCGGTCTGGAAGAGCTGCGTGATCATGAAGAGGGCGCCCAGCAGGGACCCGAAGAGAAGGAAGGCGACCGCGTTGGCGGTGGAGAAACCGCGGTTTCGGAAGTGCCCGAGCGGCAGCATCGGGTACCGGGCGCCCCTGCGCTCCCAGGCGAGGAAGGCCACCGTGAACACGATCCCCATGGCCAGCGCGGAGAGCACCTCGGCACTCCCCCACCCGGCCTGCGGCGCCCGCACCGGCGCCCAGGCCAGGCCCGTCAGACCGACGGCCGCCAACACCAGGCCAACAAGGTCGAGTTGGGGCCGGGTGCCGTAGCTCTCGCGGAGCTTCGTGGCAGCGAGAGGCAGCATCGCGAGCCCGATCGGCACATTCAGCCAGAAGATCCACTGCCAGGACAGGCCCTCGGTTACGGCCCCGCCGAGCACGGGTCCGGCGGCCACTCCCAGCCCGGTCACCCCGCCCCACACACCGATGGCCACGCCCCGCTTCTCGGCCGGGAACGCGTCGCTGATCAGGGTCAGGGTGAGCGGGAGGAGTACGGCCGCGCCGGCGCCCTGCACCACGCGCGCACCGATGAGCGGTCCGGGGCCGCCCGCCAGCGCGGAGGCGGCGGAGCCGAGGGTGAAGACGGCGAGCCCGACGAGGTACATACGGCGCCGTCCGAACCGGTCGCCGAGCGCGGCGCCGGTCAGGGTCAGGCAGGCGAAGACCAGGTTGTAGGCGTTGATCGTCCATTCCAGGTCCGACAGGCTCGCCCCGAAATCGGCCCGCAGGGCGGGCAGCGCGGTGGCGACGACCACGACGTCGAGGGAGCAGAGCAGCGCGCCCAGTCCGGCGAGGACGACGGTCCACACCCGGCGGGCCGGGGCCGTTTCGGTGGGTTGTTCGGGTACGGAGACACTCAGTGTGCCGGTCATGACGGGGGTTCCTTCCGTGAGCTCTTGAGGTCGCTCACGGAAGGCAGACCGCCCTCATCCCGCAAAGGAATCGCGCCGCCCCAGAAAGGCCAGCAGCCGGACCTGGGGCGGCGCGCACGCCCCCACGGTGACCGGCTCGGCGAACCGCACGCCCCGGTCCTCGTCGGCGACCAGGCACCGCGCGACGGGCAGCAGCTCGGCCGCGAGCGGGGCCGGGATGGGCCGCGGCCGCCCGCAGGCCTGCGCGACGTCCCATCCGTGCACGGCGATCTCCACGGACCCCACGGCGGCCATCACCCGCACGTCCAGCGGCAGTTCACCCACCAGGACCCGCACCCCGGGCCCGGCGGCCCAGGCACCGAGCACGGCACGCGCGCGCGTGCGGAACGCAACCGCGAGGTCGACGGCCTCCGGCTCCTGGGGAAACAGCCCGATCCGCCCGCCCGTCAGCCCCTCGTGCAGGGCGTCCAGCGAGTCGTCGAGATGCGTGAGCAGCTCCCGCAGGTCCCACCGCCCGCACGGCGTGCCCCGGCCCAGCCCACCGGGCGCCACCCCGGCGACGCTCCCCAGCGCATACGCCAGCGAACGCTCCAGCAAGTCCCCGGCGTTCACCGGAGTCCACCCTGCCCTGTCGGCTCGGGCGCGCTCCCGGACCGGCCCGGGGTCCGGCCCGCGGCGGAGCCCCTGTGGGATACGGCGCCTGCCACGGCGTCCCCCGGGAGCGCTCCGCACGACATCACCCGGGGAAACCCGAAGCGGCCGACCTGGTCCAGGTCGATGAAGGCCGTGATGCGGGCCACCGTGCCGCCTACGACGGTGAGCACCTGCACCGAGTGCGCGCGCAGAACACCGTCGGCTCCGCGCACGTACATGACGAGGGCCGGCTGCCCGTTCGCGCGCGTGGGCAGCATCCGGTAGCGGTCCTGCCCGTGCCCCCGCGACCGCAGGAACAGCAGCACGTCCTTCTTGCCGCGGAACCATTCCAGGTGGGGCGGCATCTCCAGCTCGACGCCGTCCTGGAGGAGGCCGAGCAGCGCGTCCATGTCGGCGTGCTCGAATGCGGCCATGTACCGGTCGAGCACGTCACGGTCCGCCGCTCCCTCGGGCTCGACGACGAGATCCTCGTCGGGGGCGACCTCGTCGAGCCGGGCACGCGCGCGTTGCAGAGTGCTCTTGACGGCCGCGTTCGACGTTCCGAGCAGTGCCGCGACCTCGGGCGACCGCCAGGCCAGTACGTCCCGCAGGATGAGCACGGCCCGCTGCCGCGCGGGCAGGTGCTGGAGCGCGGCGACCAGGGCGAGCCGCAGACTGCCGCGGGCGGTCACGACGGTCGCCGGGTCGAGGAGCGAGTCGGGCAGCGGCTGCAGCCAGGGAACGTCCGTGACGGGGGCCCTCAGCGCCTCCTCAGGCGCCTGGGACGGCGCGCCGAGCCCCGAGGGCAGGGGGCGCCTCGCGCGGCTCTCCAGCGCCGTCAGGCACGTGTTGGTGGCGATGCGGTGGAGCCAGGTCCGCAGGGAGGCCCGGCTCTCGTAGCCGTCGTAGGACCGCCAGGCCCGCAGATACGTCTCCTGCACCAGGTCCTCGGCCTCGTCCACCGAGCCGAGCATCCGGTAGCAGTGCGCGAGCAGCTCCCGCCGGTAGGGGTCCGTCAGCCGGACGAACTCGTCGCGGTCCGTCGTCGTAGCAGCCATGCCTGCCCACTCCTCTCGCCGGTCACGCAGTACAGACCGGCGAGGGAGCGAAAACGAATCGCTGGAAAGCGGATCTCTAGAGGTCGACTTCCTGCATCAACATCCCGACCTCGGTGTTGGACAGCCGCCGCAGCCAGCCCGACTTCTGGTCGCCCAGGGTGATCGGCCCGAAGGCGACGCGCACCAGTTTGTCGACAGGGAAGCCGGCCTCGGCGAGCATCCGGCGGACGATGTGCTTACGGCCCTCGTGCAGGGTGACCTCGACGAGGTAGTTCTTGCCGGTCTGCTCGACGACCCGGAAGTGGTCCGCCTTCGCGTACCCGTCCTCCAGTTGGATGCCGTCCTTGAGCCGCTTGCCCAGGTCGCGCGGGATCGGGCCCACGATGTGCGCGAGGTAGACCTTCTTCACGCCGTACTTGGGGTGGGTCAGCCGGTGCGCCAGTTCACCGTGGTTGGTGAGCAGGATGACACCCTCGGTCTCGGTGTCGAGCCGGCCGACGTGGAAGAGCCGCGTCTCGCGGTTCGTCACGTAGTCGCCGAGGCACTGCCGGCCCTCGTTGTCCTCCATCGTCGAGACGACGCCGGCCGGCTTGTTCAGCGAGAAGAACTGGTACGACTGGGTCGCGACCGTCAGGCCGTCGACCTTGACCTCGTCCTTCTCAGGGTCGACGCGCTTGCCCTGCTCCAGGACGATCTCGCCGTTGACCTCGACGCGTGCCTGCTCGATCAGCTCCTCGCAGGCACGCCGGGAGCCATAGCCCGCGCGCGCGAGGATCTTCTGCAGCCGCTCGCCCTCCTGCTCGGCGCCCGGGAAGGTCTTGGGCGGCTTGACGTCCTTCTTGCCCGCGTACCGCTCGCGGTTGCGCTCCTCGGCCCGCGCCTCGTACTCGCGGGAGGTCGCCGGGACCCAACGGCCACGCCCGGTGCCCTGGCCCTGCTTGGGTCCGCCCTTGGCCCCTCCCCGTGCGGAGGCGCCGCGCCCGGACTTCGGTCCTTCGTGGGTGGCGCCGGGGCCCACGTCGTAGCGGCGCTCCTCGGGACGGGGCTTGCCCGTGCGCTTCGGCCTGTCGTCGCGCCCTCCCCCGCCCTTCGGCTGGGAGCCGCCCCCACCGCTTCCGCGGGGGTTGCCGCGCCCGTTGTTCCTGCCACTGCCGCTGCCACTGCTTCGCATCAAAGTTCCGTCGTCGTCGTGTCGTCTGCATCTGCATCCGGTGCGTCCGGATCGAACGACGGGACCCCTTCCAGCGTCTCGGCCTCGATCGCCTCCGCCTCCGGGAGGAAGGGCGCGAGTTCCGGGAGCTCGTCCAGGCCGCGCAGGCCCATCCGCTCCAGGAAGTAGTTCGTCGTCGTGTACAGGATCGCACCTGTTTCGGGTTCCGTGCCCGCCTCCTGGACCAGACCGCGTTGCAGGAGGGTGCGCATGACCCCGTCGCAGTTGACTCCTCGTACGGCCGAGACGCGGCTGCGGCTCACCGGCTGACGGTAGGCGACGACCGCCAGTGTCTCCAGTGCGGCCTGGGTGAGACGGGCCTGCTGGCCGTCCAGCACGAAGGCCTCCACGGCCGCCGCGTACTCGGGGCGGGAGTAGAAACGCCAGCCGCCGGCGATCAGCCGCAGCTCGAAACCGCGGCCCTGGACGGTGTACTCGTCGGCGAGCTCCCGCAGCGCGTCCCCGATCTGCCGCTTGGGCCGCTGGAGGATCTTCGCGAGGTTCTCCTCGGTCGCCGGCTCGTCCACGACCATGAGGACGGCCTCCAGAGCGGGCTTGAGGTCGAGGTCGGCGACGGTGCGCAACCCGGCCGGAACATCGGTGGTCTCCTCGCTCACGCCTTCTCCTCCTTGCCTTCGCCCTTGCCGTCCTGGCCGTCCTTGCCGCTCGTGGGCGCCTCGGGTGGCCTGTCGAACTCGTCCGTCACCCTGGGCGTCTCGTCCCCGTCCCCACCGGTCCAGCGCACGAACAGCTCCCCGAGAGCCGTCTCCTGGTCCAGCGTCACGGCCTTCTCGCGGTAGAGCTCCAGCAGCGCCAGGAAGCGCGCCACGACGGTGAGCGTGTCGTCGGTGTCCTCGACCAGCACGCGGAAGCTGGCCCGGCCGAGTTCCCTCAGCCGGGCCACCACGATCCCGGCCTGTTCCTGCACGCTGACCAGGGGCGCGTGGATATGGTCGACGTACACCTGCGGTTTGGGCCTGGGCTGCATCGCCTTGACGGCGAGCTTGGCAAAGCCCTCCGCGCCGATGCTGATGACCACCTCGGGCAGCAGCTCGGCGTGATGCGGTTCGAGGCCGACGGTACGGGGATAGCGGCGGGCCTCTTCGTCGAGACGGCGGTTGAAGATGTCCGCGATCTGTTTGTACGCGCGGTACTGCAGCAGCCGCGCGAACAGCAGGTCGCGCGCTTCGAGAAGCGCGAGGTCGGCCTCGTCCTCGACCTCCGCGGAGGGCAGCAGCCGGGCGGCCTTGAGGTCGAGCAGTGTGGCCGCGACGACCAGGAACTCGGTCGTCTGGTCCAGATCCCAGTCCGGCCCCATCGCCCGGATGTGCGCCATGAACTCGTCGGTCACCTTGGACAGCGCGACCTCGGTGACGTCCATCTTGTGCTTCGAGATCAGCTGCAGGAGCAGGTCGAACGGGCCCTCGAAGTTGGACAGCCGGACCTTGAAGACACCGTCGTCGGCTTCATCAAGATCACCGGAAGCGCCTTCGGGCACCCCTCCCGCTTCCGAGGGCCCCGCGCCGACGCCGGACTCGACGAAGCCCTCCGGGAGCACGGCCTGGGGGGCGGAAACCGATGCCGGGACCACCGCCCGAGGCTCACGGCCCGGCTCCGGGACCACGGCCTGGGGCACGTGAGCCGCCTGAGGCGCCACGGCCTCCGGCTCGAAAACCGCCTCCGGCGCCGAGACCACAGGCGCCGGCTCGGGGACCGGCTCGGGGAAGACCGCCTCTGCTTGCGCCTCCGTCGGGGCCGGATCCTCCGCGACGGGCGGCTCCTCCGCGGGCGGTGCCGTGGGCTCGGCCCGCGGAACTCCCGCGGCCGGGCCTCTCCCCAGCGCACGCCGACGGCCGGCGGAGGCGCCGGGGGCGGGAACGTCGTCGGAGGTCATGGCCTCCGCAGGCTACCGCTACCGCCCGCGCAGTCGGCGTACGAGGATGCTCGCGTCCCCGCGGGACTCCAGATCGGCCAGCACCACGGCGACCGCCTCACGGACGATCCGCCCGCGGTCGATCGCCAGCCCGTGCTCGCCCCGGAGCACCAGGCGCGCGTGCTCCAGGTCCATGAGCTCCTCGGCGGACACATACACGGTGATCTTCTCGTCGTGCCGCTCGCGCCCGCTGGGGCGACGCGAGGGGCTCCGTCCGCGCTTGCGGGGCTGGCCGTTGCCGGAGGCCGCGGCAGAACCTTCCTGCACCCCCTGACGTCGCCCGGAGCTCTCCCCGGTCGCGGCCCGGCTGCGGGACTCTCCGCCGTCGGCCGACTCCGCGGCCGCATGCTCCGCCCCCTCGCCGTCGCCGCCCTGCACGGGCACCGACTGCGGGGCGTCCTCGGACGACGGGGCCGCGGCCCCGTCGCTCTCCCCCGCGGGGGCGGGCACACGGGCTTCGCCGTTGGCCCCCCGCCGCGGAGTGGACGGCTGGAGCGCCGTTCCCCCTGTCGTACGGAAGAGTTCGTCGGCCCCCGGCAGACTCACTCGGCGTGACACCGGGCGAGCACCTCCCTGGCGAGCTGACGGTAGGCGGCGGCGCCGACGGAGTTGGAGGCGTACGTGGTGATCGGCTCACCGGCGACCGTGGTCTCCGGGAAGCGGACCGTGCGCCCGATGACCGTGTGGTAGACGTGGTCGTCGAACGCCTCGACGACACGCGCGAGCACCTCACGGCTGTGCACGGTGCGCGAGTCGTACATCGTGGCGAGGATGCCGTCCAGTTCCAGCTCGGGGTTGAGCCGCTCCTGGACCTTCTCGATGGTCTCCGTCAGCAGGGCGACACCACGCAGCGCGAAGAACTCGCACTCGAGAGGCACTATCACCTTGTGCGCGGCCGTCAGCGCGTTGACGGTGAGCAGGCCGAGCGAGGGCTGGCAGTCGATCACGATGTAGTCGTAGTCGGCCATGAGCGGCTTCAGGGCGCGCTGGAGCGTGGACTCGCGCGCGACCTCGCTCACCAGCTGCACCTCGGCGGCGGACAGGTCGATGTTGCTGGGCAGCAGGTCCATGTTCGGGACCGCCGTCTTCAGGAGTACCTCGTCGGCCGCCATGCCCCGCTCCATGAGCAGGTTGTAGACGGTGAGGTCGAGCTCCATCGGATTGACGCCGAGGCCCACCGACAGCGCGCCCTGCGGGTCGAAGTCAACGAGGAGTACGCGTCGGCCGTACTCCGCGAGCGCGGCACCCAGGTTGATGGTCGACGTCGTCTTGCCCACGCCGCCCTTCTGGTTGCACATCGCGATGATCTTCGCGGGACCGTGGTCGGTCAGCGGGCCCGGGATCGGGAAGTACGGCAGCGGGCGCCCGGTCGGGCCGACTCGCTCACGGCGCTGCCGGGCGGCGTCGGGCGCGAGCGTGGCCGCGTACTCGGGATCCGGCTCGTACTCCGCGTCGGGGTCGTAGAAGTGCCCTTCGGGCAGTTCGTCGTAGACGGCGAGGTGGTTGTGGGGCGCGCCACTTCCGTCGCCGGCCATGGCGTTCACGTGATGGCCATCCATGCTCTTGTGTGCTGTCCGGATCACCTGCGGACCCGGGCTCTGTCGGGCTGCGAAGGTACGCACAGCAACGGAGCCGACAGCCTCGAACCCCGCGGGACCCTGGTCCCGTACAGGCGTTCCTGGTTGACCACCCCCGGGAGAAAATGTCGACTCATTCACAAGTCGTCTTACCTCCTTGGTGACCAGGAAACTTCTAGACAGGTCGGCGTGACACCAAGCCGACGGTTGGCGACTCTATGGCGTGTCGGGCATCCGCAGCAACACAATCCGCCGGACCCGGCAGGATGTGTCGGCAATGAAACATCCCTCTGTCAAGGGCGTACGGCCGTCGCACGGCAGGTATCACCGGTGTGCGAATCGACCAAAGGGTTACGTTCGAGGCGAGTTGGCCGAGAGCCGCAAAGTGACCATACACACATCCGGCCGGACCTTGTCGGGCAAGGTCCGGCCTGGTGCGCGCTGTTGACGACCTGTGTTGACGTATCGCCTTTTACCGAATGGTGACTTAGCGGCTCGACGACGAGCCGCTCGACCGGGGTTCAGCCGAGGAGGGTTTCGAGCTCCACGTGCTCAAGGCCGTGCGCCTCGGCGACCTCGCGGTAAACGACCTTGCCCTCATGGGTGTTGAGGCCCTTGGCGAGCGCGGGATCACGGCGCAGCGCCTCCACCCAGCCGCGGTCGGCGAGTTCGACGATGTAGGGCAGCGTGGCGTTGGTCAGCGCGTAGGTGGAGGTGTTGGGCACCGCGCCGGGCATGTTGGCGACGCAGTAGAAGACCGAGTTGTGGATCGTGAAGGTCGGCTCGGCGTGCGTGGTCGGACGGGAGTCCTCGAAGCAGCCGCCCTGATCGATCGCGATGTCGACAAGGACACTCCCCGGCTTCATCCGGGAGACCAGCTCGTTGGTGACCAGCTTCGGCGCCTTCGCGCCCGGGATGAGGACGGCGCCGATGACGAGGTCGGCGTCCAGGACGGCCTTCTCCAGCTCGAAGGCGTTGGACATGATCGCCCGGACCTTGGTGCCGAAGACCTTGTCCGCCTCGCGGAGCTTGTTGATGTCGCGGTCGAGCAGCGTGACGTGGAAGCCCATGCCGACGGCGATCTGCGTCGCGTTCCAGCCGGAGACCCCGCCGCCGATGACGACGGCCTTCGCGGGCTGGGTGCCGGGGACACCGCCGGGGAGCACACCGCGGCCGCCGGCCGAGCGCATCAGGTGGTAGGCGCCGACCTGCGGGGCCAGCCGGCCCGCGACCTCGGACATCGGGGCGAGCAGCGGCAGCGCGCGGCTGGGGAGCTCGACGGTCTCGTAGGCGATCGCCGTGGTGCCGGACTCGATGAGCGCGTCGGTGCACTCCTTGGAGGCGGCCAGGTGCAGGTACGTGAAGAGCGTCTGGTCCTTGCGGAGGCGGTGGTACTCCTCGGCGATGGGCTCCTTGACCTTCAGCAGCAGGTCGGCGGTGGCCCACACCTCGTCGGCGGTGTCCAGGATCCCGGCGCCGGCGGCGACGTACTCCTCGTCCGGGATCGAGGAGCCGATGCCGGCGCCCCGTTCGATGACGACCTGGTGGCCGTGGCGCACCAGCTCGTGCACACCGGCGGGGGTGATGGCCACCCGGAACTCGTTGTTCTTGACCTCGCGGGGGATGCCGACCTTCACGTGGATCACGGTCCTTGGCTCAGTGGGTGTAGGGCAATACAACACATACCCAGGCATGCACGAGCACACCGGGAGACACCGCAGGAGAAGGTGCGGCAGAGCCAGTCTAATGAAGGTGTTCTCTCTGTCTAGCCTTTCATTGCATCAATCTCTGTCGGAAGCACTACGGATTTCGTAGGCGTTAATGTCCTGTTGCTGTGGATCAAGGGGTTCCAGCTCCTGTTCTCCCTCCTCGCGCACCTCCCCCAGCAGCCGCTCGGCGGTGCCCCGGTGCAGCTGGGCCGAGGCGGGATCGCCCAGGCGCTCCAGCGTGTCGGCGAGCCGCAGCTGCAGCGCCGCCTGCAGCCGTACGTCCTCGGCGCGGCGCGCCAGCTCCACCGCCTCGTGGCAGGTGCGCAGCGACTCCTCGTGCCGTCCCGCGTACTCCTGGACGCGCGCGAGCTCGCTCAACGCCCGCGCGTGGGCGGCTACATCGCCGCTCTTGCGGTATCCGGCGACCGCCGCGCGCCAGCAGCGCAGCGCCTCCCCGTAGCGGCCCGCGTAGGTGTGGGCCACGGCGATCCGGCCGTAGAGGCGGGCGGCGCCCACGCGCTCGTCCCGGGCCAGACGCTCGGCGAGGGCGCGGCCGAACCAGTCGGCGGCCCGGTCGTAGTCCCCGACCTCCAGATGCGCACCGCCTACGGATTCCATCGCGCGACCGGTCGCATACGGGTCATTCGCCTGCCGTCCGGCGTCCAGCGCGGCCCGATACCGCGCCAGCGCCTCCCGGGTACGGCCGGTCTGGGCGTCCAGGTCGCCCAGGTTCAGCAGGGCGGCGGCCTTCTCGCGGGGCAGTTTCCGCCGCTCCGCCACGTCCAGGACGAGCCGGTGGATGCCGTACAGGTCGGGCGCGGCGGCCTGGGTGCCGAAGTGCGCGACCATGGCCTTGACCAGCTGGGACATCAGGCGGCGGGCGAGCGTGTCCAGTTCCCCGTCGGCGACGGCGAGCCGGGCCGCGGCCAGCAGGGCGGGCCTGCGGACGCTCAGCCATTCCTCGGCCGCGCGCGGGGTGGGGAAGCGCAGGGAGCGCGGCATGTCCTGGAGCTTCTCGCGCGCCTCGGGGTCGTCCGTCTCGGTGATCGTGCGGCACGACTGCAGCAACCGGACTGTCCGCTCCAGCATGCGGGCACGGGCCAGCTGCAGCTCGCCGGGGCGGTCCTGGGTCGCGGCGAGCGCTGCCAGCAGGGGTTGCAGACAGCTCGGCACCTCGTACTGCGGCTGCGGCGAGTCCGTCGCCCGCAGCAGGCCGAGGCCGACGAAGCCGTCCAGCGCGGTGCGGGCGTCGTTCACCGAGCAGCCGGCGAGTGCGGACGCCGTGTGCGGGTCGACGAGGCCCGCAGGGGCGAGGGAGAGCAGTCGCAGGGTCCGGGCGGTCGGCGCGGGCAGTGAGCTGTGGACGAGCCCGAAGAGCCGGCTGAGGGGCGTGCCCTCGTCACCCTCCGTGTGCAGCTGCTTGGCGAGGTCGGCGACCGCCACCTTGGGGCGGGCGGCGAGCCAGCCCCCGGCCAGCACCAGCGCGGCGGGCTGGCCCTGGCACTCCTCGACCAGACCCTCGGCGGCGCGGGGGTCGACGGTGATGCGGACCGAGCCGATGCGCCGGGTGAGCAGCTCCAGGCCGGACTTGGTGTCGAGGCCGCCCAGGGTGCAGGGGCGGACGTCGGAGATACCGGTGAGGGGACCGTCGGAGACGGCCACGACCAGGCAGTCCGGCGTGTCCGGCAACAGGGCGTCGACCTGCTCGGCGTGCGCCGCGTCGTCGAGCAGGACCAGGGCCCGGCGGTCGGCGAGGGCGGCGCGCAGCGCCTCGGCCAGGTCGTCGTCGGCGGCTCCGGCGGGAGTGGGCAGCTGCAGGGCGGCGAGCAGTTCGCGGGCGGTGCGCTCGACGGGGACGGGCGTGCCGTCGTGTTCACTCAGACGGGCCTGGAGCACCCCGTCGTCGTAACGGTCTGCAACCTGCCGGACCAGTTCCTCGGCGAGTGCGGTGCGACCGGATCCGGGTCTGCCGGCGATCAGCAGCACGCGCGCGCGGGGGGGCTTGCGGCCGGAGAGGGTGTCAAGGCCCGCGCGCTCGATGTCGGCGCGCAGCTCCTTCAACTCCCTTGTACGGCCCAGGAACGGGCTCTTGTCAGCAGCGTGCCTCGACCGCCCTGTGCCGTCTTTGTCCACCGCCTGATCCGTCACGGGCCACGCTCCCGTCCCACCGCACGCGCAAGCCCGCCGGGACTCCGGTTCGGGCGTGCTCAGAGCCTAGTTCACGCTCTGCTACCTACCGGGCGGAGCGCGGCGGACACGTCCCTCGATCGGATCAGCCGATGGTCACACTGGTACGGGTGCGGATGCGTTCAGGACTCGAAGGGACGCGCCGGCCACGGGGCCTCGGCCGGGCGCAGGGCGTCGAGCCCGTCCCCGTTCTGCGCGGCGATCAGCGAAAGGACGCCGACGACAAGGCAGTTGTTGTGCAGCTCGCCCGCGAGCACGCCTCGTACGAGCACGTCCAAGGGCACGCGCGCGAGTTCCATGTCGGCCTCCTCGTGCTCGACCTCGAAGCGCTCGCCTTCGGCTTCGGACAGGTCGCGGGCCAGGAAGATGCGCACGGCCTCGTCGCAGCCGCCGGGGGTGGTGTAGACGTCGGTCAGCACCCGCCAGTCCTCGGCCTTGACGTGCGCCTCCTCGTACAGCTCCCGCTGGGCGGCGTGCAGCGGGTTCTCGCCGGGCACGTCGAGCAGGCCGGCCGGAATCTCCCACAGCTTGTGGCGCACGGGGTGGCGGTACTGGCGGAGGACCAGGACCCGCCCGGTGCCGTCGAGGGCGAGGACGGCGACCGAACCGGGGTGGACCTGGTAGTCGCGGCGGGCCACATGCCCGTCGGGCATGACCACGTCGTCCGTGCGCACGGAGGTCTTGTTGCCGACGAAGGGGATCTCCGTCGCCCGGATCTCCCACTCCTCGGGAGAGTCCTTGATCGTCATGCCCAGTCCTTCCGCACGCATTGAGACGGCACACCACATGAAGCCGGGGTGCCCGCCTTTTGAATGCGGGCACCCCGGTCACCGTACAACTCTCGTGTCAGTTGGAATTCTTCCGCTCGACCGAGGCCTTCACCAGGCCCGCGAACAACGGGTGCGGCCGGGTCGGACGCGAGCGCAGCTCGGGGTGCGCCTGGGTCGCCACCAGGTAGGGGTGCGCCTCGCGCGGGTACTCCACGTACTCCACGAGCTTGCCGTCGGGCGACGTGCCGGAGAACAGGATGCCGGCCTTCTTCTCCAGTTCCCCGCGGTAGGCGTTGTTCACCTCGTAGCGATGACGGTGGCGCTCCTCGACGTACTCCTTGCCGTCGTACACCTCGCGCACGATCGAGCCCTCGGCCAGCTTGGCCGGGTACATGCCCAGCCGCATCGTGCCGCCCATGTCGCCCTCGCCGGCGACGATGTCGAGCTGCTCGGCCATGGTCGAGATGACCGGGTGGCCGGTGGCCGAGTCGAACTCGGTGGAGTTGGCGTCCGGGATGTCGGCCAGGTTGCGCGCGGCCTCGATCACGATGCACTGCAGGCCGAGACAGAGGCCGAGCAGCGGGATCTTGTTCTCGCGGGCGTACTTGATCGCACCGACCTTGCCGAGCACACCGCGGTCGCCGAAGCCGCCGGGGATGCAGATGCCGTCGACGTCGCCGAGCTGCGCCGCGGCACCGGCCGGGGTCTTGCAGTCGTCGGACGTGACCCACTTGATCTTCACGCGGGCCTTGTTGGCGAAGCCGCCGGCGCGCAGCGCCTCGGTGACCGAGAGGTAGGCGTCGGGCAGGTCGATGTACTTGCCGACCAGGGCGAGGGTGATCTCGTGGTCGGGGTTGTGGACGCGGTCGAGCAGGTCGTCCCAGGTCCGCCAGTCCACATCGCGGAAGGGCAGGTCCAGCTTGCGGACGACGTAGGCGTCCAGGCCCTCGCCGTGCACGGTCTTCGGGATGTCGTAGATCGAACGGGCGTCGGGGCAGGCGACCACGGCGGCCTCGTCGACGTCGCACATCAGCGAGATCTTGCGCTTGATCGCGGTCGGGACCTCGCGGTCGCAGCGCAGCACGATGGCGTCCGGCTGGATACCGATGTTCCGAAGGGCCGCAACCGAGTGCTGGGTCGGCTTCGTCTTCAGCTCTCCCGACGGGCCGATGTACGGCAGGAGCGAGATGTGGACGACGAAGACGTTGTCACGGCCGACCTCGTGACGGACCTGGCGGACCGTCTCCAGGAAGGGAAGCGACTCGATGTCGCCGACCGTGCCGCCGACCTCCGTGATGACGACGTCGACCTCGTCGGTCGCCATGCGGCGGATGCGGTGCTTGATCTCGTTGGTGATGTGCGGGATGACCTGCACGGTGTCGCCGAGGTACTCGCCGCGCCGCTCCTTGGCGATCACCGTCGAGTAGACCTGGCCCGTGGTGACATTGGCGGAGCCGTCCAAGTCGCGGTCGAGGAAGCGCTCGTAGTGTCCGATGTCCAGGTCGGTCTCGGCGCCGTCGTTGGTGACGAAGACCTCACCGTGCTGGAAGGGGTTCATCGTGCCCGGGTCGACGTTCAGGTACGGGTCGAGTTTCTGCATCACGACGCGCAGTCCCCGCGCCTTGAGCAGCATGCCGAGGCTGGAGGCGGTGAGGCCCTTGCCGAGCGAGGAGGCGACACCCCCGGTGACGAAGATGTGCTTGGTCGTCGTGGCTGTGCTGTTTCGGAAAGCAGCGGGCGGCATGGCCAAAGGGGGGCTCCCGTGGTCGCGGTCTGGGGTGCTGTGCGGCTGCCGACCGGAGATTTCCGGTGCTGCCGTCGCTGCGGTTCGGGGGTTTCGTGCCCACCGGTCCACGGGCTACCAGGGTATCAGCGCCCGGACGGCATGGCTTCCGGGCACGCTCCGTACACGAGTCACCACGGACGTGCACAGGCGCACATGTTTCTCACCCGTTGCTCACCCGTTCGGCCTATTCGGGTTGCCCGGAGCGGCACGCAGATCATCTACGTGCGTCGTATCCTGCTCGGACACTCGCTGCCGAGCCCGGCCTGCAACACGGCACCACCCCCGCCCGTACGCACCGGAAAACGAGAGCTCGTCAGTTCGTTGAGCAGAGATTGTCGTTTTGCCACACGGCTTGACGCCTGCTTTGCTTCACCGCTCAACGACGCATTACAACGACCCCTTGACCGCATCAGCGACAGCCCCCTTTGGGGGTGACGTGGCCGTTCGACTGGAGTTGCACGTGGCCGGGCGCATCGAAGACTACGCACTCATCGGAGACATGCAGACCGCTGCCTTGGTCTGCCGGGACGGCACGGTGGACTGGCTGTGCCTGCCCCGCTTCGACTCGCACGCCATCTTCGCCGGCCTGCTGGGCACCGAGGAACACGGCTTCTGGCGGCTCGGCCCCGCCCACGCGTCCGACGCGCAGCCGCCCACCGCGGCCCGGCGCAGCTATCGCGGCGACTCCCTGATCCTGGAATCCGAGTGGGACACCCCGCGCGGCACGGTCAGGGTGACCGATTTCATGCCCCCGCGTGACGGCGCCCCCCAGCTGATCCGCATCGTCGAGGGCGTCTCGGGCCGCGTGCCGATGCGCTCGGCCCTGCGGATGCGTTTCTCGTACGGCCGTGTGGTGCCGTGGGTGCACAAGCACGAGGGTCGTACGGTCGCCGTCGCCGGTCCGGACTCGGTGTGGTTCGACACGGAGGCCGAGACCTACGGCAAGTCGCTCACGACGTACGCGGACTTCACGGTCGCGCCGGGTGACCGGATCGCGTTCACCATCTCGTGGGAGCCCTCGCACAAGGAACCGCCCGCGCTGCCGGAGCCGGAGCAGTCGCTGCAGGCGACGGAGGAGTTCTGGCGCGAGTGGGTGGAGCACTGCACGTACCACGGTCCCTACCGTGAGGCCGTGATCCGCTCGCTGATCACGCTCAAGGCGCTCACCTACGGCCCGACCGGCGGCATCGTCGCCGCCCCCACCACCTCCCTCCCCGAGGACATCGGCGGCGTCCGCAACTGGGACTACCGCTACACCTGGCTGCGCGACGCGGCCATCACCCTCTCCTCGCTGCTGCGCACCGGCTACCGCGAGGAGGCCCGCGCCTGGCGCGAGTGGCTCCTGCGGGCGGTGGCCGGCGACCCCGAGAACCTGCAGATCATGTACGGCATCGCAGGCGAGCGCGAGCTCGGCGAGGCGGAGCTGGACTGGCTGCCCGGGTACGAGAGCTCGGCCCCGGTGCGCGTCGGCAACGGCGCGGCACACCAGCTCCAGCTGGACGTGTACGGCGAGGTCACCGAGGCCCTGCACCTCGGCCACATGACGGGCCTGGCCCGTAACGACTACGCCTCCCTGCTCCAGCTCAAGCTCATCCGCTACCTGGAGCGGCACTGGGACGAGCCGGACGAGGGCATCTGGGAGGTGCGCGGCCCGCGCCGGCACTTCGTGCACTCCAAGGTCATGGCGTGGGTCGCCGTGGACCGCACGATCAAGCTCATCGAGTCCGGCGACGCCGATGGCCCGCTGGAGCGGTGGCGCGAGCTGCGCGACGACATCCACCGGGACGTGTGCGAGAAGGGGTACGACAAGGAGCGCAACACCTTCACGCAGTCGTACGGCTCGAAGGAGCTGGACGCGTCGCTGCTGCTGATCCCGCAGATGGGCTTCCTCCCCCCGGACGACAAGCGGGTGATCGGCACCATCGAGGCGATCCAGCGCGAGCTGTCGACGCCGGACGGCTTCATCCTGCGCTACCCGACCGAGGGCGAGAGCGAGGGCGTCGACGGGCTTCCCGGCGACGAAGGTGCCTTCCTCGCCTGCTCGTTCTGGATGGCGGACGACCTGGCGATGATCGGCCGCGTCGACGAGGCCCGCAAGCTGTTCGAGAAGCTGCTCGCGCTCCGCAACGACCTGGGCCTGCTCGCCGAGGAGTGGGACCCCAAGCACCAGCGCCAGGTCGGCAACTTCCCGCAGGCCTTCAGCCACGTCCCGCTGATCGACACGGCGCTGCGCCTGACGGCGTCGGGGGCGTACGGCGGCTGAACCTTACGGATCGGTGACCGACGGCGGCTGAACAGGACCGCCGGACCGGGCCCGCCTACGCTGGAGCCAACAGCCCCTGCACGGAAGGGGCGCCGCATGGCCTCCCCATCGAAGGCGGGCGCGGCCGTAGCCGCGCTGCGCGAGGATCTGGTCGGCGACGTGTTCGCCCCGGGGGATCCGGGCTACGACGAGGCCCGGACCGTGTTCAACGCGACGATCGACCGGCGTCCGGCCGTGATCGCGCAGTGCGTGGACGAGGCCGACGTCGTGCGGTCGGTGCCCTTCGCCCGTGAGCTGGACCTGCCGGTCGCGGTACCGCCCGTTCGGTGACCCGGCCGATCGCGGCGGCCGGCACGAAGGAGTCCCAGGTCGGACCCTCCCCGACCCACACCTCGCGGTATCCGAGCAGGTCGGCGACCGCCGCCACCCGCAACGGCTCGTCCACCGCGCCGTCGTCCTCCCGTCCCGCGGCGACCACGCTGAAGTCCATGCCCGGGCCGCTACCCGGCCGGCTGAGCCCCAACCCCGCCCGGAGATGTCCCACGGGCGCGGGCACGGGTAGCGTCCGGCTCATGGACAGCGGTATGGACAGCAGATTCGGCACCCAGGGCGCGGGGATCACCGTTCAGCGGGCGCTGGAGCTGCCCGGCCTGCGCAGCGGGCTGCCGGAGGTCCTCGCGGGCGCCGACCGGCTGCAGCGCACCGTGCGCTGGGTGCACGCGGGCGAGGTGCCGAACATCGCGTCGCTGCTGAAGGGCGGCGAACTGCTGCTGACGACGGGGTACGGCCTCGGGACCCGGCCGGCCGACCAGCGGGCGTTCGTCCGCACCCTGGCCGAGCGGGGCATCGCGGCGCTCGTCGTGGAGCTCGGCCCACGCTTCACGCGCCTGCCCGCCGCGCTCGTCGACACGGCCCGCTCGGCGGGGCTCCCGCTGGTCCAGCTGCACCGCGAGGTGCCCTTCGTGGCTGTCACCGAGGAGGTCCACACCGAGATCGTCAACGGCCACTACGCGCTGCTGCAGCAGGCGGAGGAGGTGCACCGCCGGTGTACCGAGGCCCTGCTCGGCGGCGGCGGGGTGCCGCAGGTGCTGGGCATCCTGGCGGACTTCAGCGGCAACCCGGTCTTCCTGGAGACCACGGACGGCCGGCTGCTGTACGCGGCCGGCGCCGGCCCCGAGGGGGCCGACCCGCTCCAGGTGTGGGAGGGGCTGCGCGGCCAGCACAAGGACACCCCGCCGCCATCGGGGTCGGCCCTCGTGGACGTTCCCGGGGGCGGAACGGGATCGGGGTCGGTGCGGGCCCGCCTGGTCCTCCTCCCCGTCCGGGCCCCGCTGGCCCCGGTGCACCGGATCGCGGCCGAGCGGGCCGCCGCCATCCTGGCCGTGGTCCTGATGCAGGCGCGCCAGGAGGAGGAACTGGCGGCGCGCGGCCGCGGTGACTTCCTCACGGATCTCGCCGAAGGCCGTATCGCCGCGGAGGACGCGCCCGCGCAGGCGCGCGTGCTGGGCTTCAAGCCCGGCAACGGTCCGCTGCTGCCGGTCGTGATGCGGCTGGGCGACACCGTGTCACCGGGCGGGGGCTGGGCGGTGCTGGCGCGCGCGGTCGCGGAGGAGCTGGCCTCGGTGGGGGTTCCGGTCCTGCTGGGCGTACGACCCGTCGAGGGCCGTGTCCCGGTGCTGCTGGGCCTGCGCTCGGAGTCGGAGCGGCCGGCGGTCGCGGACCGGGTCGCTGCGGCGCTGCGGGCGGGTGTGGAGCGTGCCGGGATGCAGCGGCCCGGGGCTCAGCCGCCGGTGGTGGTCGTCGGGGTGGCGGGCGGCTGGGCAGCGGCGTCGGCGGGAATGCGGCACGCGGCGGAGACGGCGACGGCGGCGCAGGGCCTGTCGGACCGGGCGTGGTACGACGCCCGCCGCCTGGACATCGACCTGCTCCTGTGGCGACTGCGTGACCAACCGGACCTGGCGGCCTTCGTGGACCGTGCGATCGGCCCCCTGCGCGACCACGACAACCGCTCCCGGCCGCCCCTTCTGCCCACTCTGGAGACGTATTTGGCGCACGCGGGCCGCAAGGCGGAGACGGCCCGCGAGCTCCATCTCAACCGGCAGACCCTCTACAACCGGCTCGCCCGGATCGGCGAGTTGCTCGGCACGGACCTCGACGACCCGCAGACGGTGCTGGCGTTGAGCCTCGCTCTGCGAGCACGCCGGCACGTCCCCTAGGCGAACGGGCGGTGCTGGGTCAACTCGTCGTAGACGCTGAGTACTTGGGCCACGGTCTCGTCCTCGCTCGGCCAGCCGGCGGCCTGCCGGGTGCCCTTCTCCCTGAGCAGCTCGCGGCGCTCCGGATCCGCGAGGAGACCGGTGACGGCGTCGGCGAGGGCCTGCGCGTCGCCGTACGGGACGAGTTCGGCGGCGTCGCCGACGAGTTCGGGGATGCCACCGACGCGGGTCGCGACGAGCGGCACGCGCGCGCGGAGGGCCTCCTGCGCGAGCACGGAACGCGATTCCCAACTGCTGGGCAGCAGCGCGAGTTCGGCTGCCGCGAGCAGGTCGGCGATGTCGTCACGCCGTCCGATGAGCCGGACCGGCAGCCCTTCGTCCTCGATACGGCGCTGCAGGGGGGTGCGCAGCGGTCCCTCCCCCGCGATCACCACGAGCGGCACGGGGTCCAGGCATCGCCACGTACGCGTGGCATCCAGCAGGGTGTCGTAACCGCGATGCCGGTCGAGCGAGCCGACGGCCATCAGCAACGGGCGTCCGGTGGCGCCGAGTTCGGCCCGGATCTTGGAGCCGATCCGCTCGGGGTCCTCCTGATCGGCGGACCGGCGCGGTCCGGGCATCGCGACGGCGGCGAGCCGTGCGTCCCGTGCTCCGGTCCTGCGGGCCTGCTCCACGAGGTCCGAGGTGGTGCCGAGGACCACCGTGGCGGCCTTCACCACCCTCCGCTCCAGCAGCCGCAGCAGATGCGCCCGCGCGCCCTCGGCCTGTGCGCGGTTGTGCCAGGTGACGACGAGCGGGGTCCGCCGCCCGCTGAGGGCGAGCACGGCACGGAAGGAGGCGTGCAGCCCGTGCGCGTGCACGAGGTCGGCGTCCCTGCAGGCCTCCCGCAGCGCGGCCACGGATCCCGGATCGCTGCTGCGCGGCACGTGCACGTGTTCGGCGCCGGTCCCCGTGAAGTCGTAGGTGCGATCGGCCTCGTCGGGGGCGCACACGGTGACCCGCACGCCCCGCGCGACGAGCCCTGACGCCAGCGAACGCACATGTGCGCTGCTGCCGGCGTTGCCTCCGCCCAGCACCTGCACGGTGCGCAGCGAGGACTGGCCGTGCGGTGAGTGGCTGCTCACGGGGCTCACGTGGCCGGGGCTCCTGGTTCGGCGTCGGGCGGTCACGAAGAAAGTACAGAAGGATCGAGCGGAGGGGGTGAACCGCGCGCTTTCCTCCACGTACTACGCCAAGGATGCCAGCACGCACGGGTGTTCCGGCACCGTGGAGGCGGGACGGGGGCGGCGTCGCGGTGGGGTTGGTCACTCACACGAGTGAGAAGAGGCCGTTTACGCGCGGGGTGAGGGTGCTGAATGCCTTCACGGCAGGCGGCCCGTGACACCTCACACGAGACCGATCACAACGCCGTCGCCGCCGCGCTCACCTTGTCGCCGTACACGGCCGCGGCCACGAGGGCGGCGGCGTGGGCGAGGAGACCTGCGCGCCCGTTGCCCGCGACGACGGCGGCGCCCAGAGCCGCGCCGAGCGCGTGTGCGCCCGTGTCACCGAGCATCGCGCGTTCGCCGAGGTCGTCGGGCAGGACGGCCGCGGCGGCGCCCATCGCGACGGCCGCCAGTTCAGCGCCGGCGCCCGGGAGCAGCAGCCCGGGTGCCCCCAGCGCGACCACCGCCCCGGCCGCCCTGCCCGGTCGTAGGTCCACCAGGTTCACGAAGTGGGCCGCTCCGGCGATCACGACGCCCGCCAGCACCTTGTCGAAGGCCCGCTCCTTGAGCAGCGCGCCGGTGACGAGCCCCGCGGCGGAGATCCCGAACAGCTTGACCGCCCCGCTGGTCACCTCGCCGTCCCGAAGCGCACGGAGATGGTCCCGGAACCCGCGGCGCGGGTCACCGGCCCCGGCGACGTCGTCGTAGGCCCCGCAGGCCCCGGCCACGAGCACCGCGAACCCCGCGGCGGGCCGGACCCGCCCGGCCCCGACAGCGGCCGCCGCGGCGGCGGCGGGCCCGGCGTACAACTCGACGGTCCGTCCTGCGTAGTTCGTCCGCTCCCAACGCCCGCGGCCCCCAGGAGCCTCGGCCCGCAGGCCGGCGATCCCGGCACGGGCGAGGGAGGCGGCAAGTCCGAACGAACGGGTTCTGCGAGCACGGTTGGCCATCCGGCCACCCTACGAGTCGACGCCCCACGCGCACCGCCCGCGCAAGTGCCCCGCCAGGCGACGTTCGCCCCGTCGCGACGCCCGGCAGGCTCCCCCACTGCCTCAAGGGCGTGGGAGGTGCAGGTGCCCCCACTCGCCGCACCCGGCCGAAAGCCCAGGTACGTCCAGTACGAGGGCCCGCACCCGGCACTCCCCCGCCTCCGGCCGGGGACCCCCGGAGCACGCGCCGGACGCCGCTCCTTTACGGGCAAACGCTGCCCGCGTGGGCACTAGCCGTCCGCCCGAGCCGTGGCCAGCAGCTCCTCGGCGTGTGCCCGGGCCGTCTCCGAGTCCTCCTGGCCTGCCAGCATGCGGGACAGCTCCCGCACCCGCTCCTCGCCCTCCAGCACCTTCACGCCGGACCGCGTCACGGACCCGTCGTTCGTCTTCTCGACCAGCAGCTGCCGGTCGGCGAACGCGGCCACCTGCGGAAGGTGGGTCACGACCACGACCTGCGCGGACTTGGCGAGCTTGGCAAGCCGGCGCCCGATCTCGACCGCCGCCTTGCCGCCGACGCCGGCGTCGACCTCGTCGAAGAGATACGTCGGCACGGGATCCGTCCCCGCGAACACGACCTCCACGGCGAGCATCACGCGCGACAGCTCACCACCGGACGCACCCTTGGCGATGGGCCGCGGCGGCGCCCCCGGGTGCGGGGCTAGCAGCAGTTCGACCTCGTCGGCGCCGGACGGCCCGTAGGCGACCGTACGACCGCCGACCTCCACGCCCTCCGCATCCTCGGTCTGCCGGATCTCGAACGACACGCGCGCGTGGGGCATGGCCAGCGAGGCGAGCTCCGCGGTCACGGCGGCCGCGAAGCGCTCCGCAGCCTCCGCCCGTGCATCCGTCAACGCCTGTGCCAGCCCGCCCAGTTCGGTCCTGAGCGCGTCCCGCTCGGCGGTCAGCTCGTCGATCCGCTCGTCGTCACCGTCCAGCTCCGTCAGCCGCGTGGCACTCTGCTCGGCCCACGCCAGCACCGAGGCGACGTCCTCGCCGTACTTCCGCGTCAGCGCCCCGAGCGCCGCCCGCCGTTCCTCAACCGCCGCCAGCCGCAGGGGATCCGCGTCCAGATCGTCGGCGTACCCCGCCAACTCCCCTGCCACATCGCCCAGCAGGATCCCGATCTCCCCGATCCGGTCGGTGAGCGCGGCCAGCGAGGGGTCGTGCGACCGCACGGCGTCCAGCGCGCGCTGGGCTCCCGCGACGAGTGTGGCGGCGTCGATGCCCTCGGGGTCCTCGGGGTTGCCCGCCAGGGCCGCGTGGGCGGCCGTGGCGGCGGACGACAGTGCCTCCGCGTGCCCGAGCCGCTCCGCCTCCTCCGCCAGCTCGACGTCCTCCCCGGCGCGCGGCTCGACACCCGCGATCTCGTCGAGCCCGAAGCGCAGCATGTCGGCTTCCTGGACCCGCTCACGCGCGCGCGTGACGATCTCCTCCAGCTCGACGGTGACGGCCCGCAGCCGCCGGTAGGCCTCGCCGTACTTCGCGAGCGGCCCGGCGACGGCGTCCCCGGCATACCGGTCGAGCGCCTGCCGCTGCCGGGACAGCTTCAGCAGCCCCTGCTGATCGGTCTGCCCGTGCACGGCCACGAGGTCGTCGGCGAGGTCGGCGAGCAGCCCGACCGGCACACTGCGCCCGCCGACATGCGCCCGGGACCGTCCTTCGGCGGAAACGGTACGGCTGATGAGCAGCGCCCCGTCGTCGAGCTCGGCCCCGGCCTCCTCGGCACGCAGGACGGCCGCAGCGCCCGGGGGTACGGCGATCCGCCCCTCCACGACCGCCTTCCCGGCCCCGATCCGCACGAGCGCCGGGTCCGCCCGCCCACCCAGCAGCAGCCCGAGGCTGGTGACCACCATGGTCTTGCCCGCACCCGTCTCACCGGTGACGGCAGTGAACCCGGGCGACAGCTCGACGACCGCGTCGTCGATGACTCCGAGCGACCGTATCCGCATCTCTTCCAGCACGGCTACGACCTTACGAGGTCCGCACCGGGGAGTGCGACGGCCCCCGGGCTCGTTATGTGAAGGTGCAGGTGACGAATGTGCATCGGCCGCGCATTATCACCCGGCCGAGTGGAGGTTCCTCAGGGTGCGGCGCTGTGTCGATGTACGGCGCCGCCGCGTAGGCGCGACAGGCCACGACGGACCCGTACACGCCAACGCTGCTTGGGACCGGGCTCTAGTGCGGAGCCCCGCGCCACCCGGAAACCGGCAACGCGAACTTCGCCACGAGCCGGTCCGTGAACGACGCGTGATGCAGCCGGGCCAGCCGCACCGGCACGGCCCCTCGCCGCACCTCGACCCTGGCCCCCGGCGGCAGCTCGACCGTCCGCCGTCCGTCGCACCACAGAACACCCGGCGGAATGTGCGGCAGGACCTCCACCGCGAGCACCGAGTCCGGTGACGTCACCAACGGTTTCGCGAACAGCGCGTGCGCCGAGATCGGCACCATCAGCAGCGCCTCGACCTCGGGCCACACCACGGGTCCGCCCGCGGAGAACGCGTAGGCCGTGGACCCGGTCGGCGTCGACAGGACGATCCCGTCGCAGCCGAACCCGGTGACGGGCCGGCCGTCGATCTCCAGGACGACTTCGAGGAGCTTCTCGGCGGACACCTTCTGCACGGCGGCCTCGTTCAGCGCCCAGTCCGTGTGCACGATGTCGCCGTTGCGGTGAACGACGACGTCGACGGTCATCCGCTCCTCGACCTCGTACGCCTTCGTCACCACCCGGTCGACAACCTTGTCGAGATCGTCCCGCTCGGCCTCCGCGAGGAAACCGACGCGCCCGAGGTTGACGCCGAGCATCGGCACCCCGGAGGCCCGGGCGAACTCGGCGCCCCGCAGCAGCGTCCCGTCGCCGCCCAGCACGATGAGCAGCTCGCACCCGTCGAGGCACTGCGGAGTGGCCTCCTTGACCAGCTCCACCTCCTCGGGCAGCGGCAGATCGGCGGCCTCGTACTCCAGGACGCGCACGCCGATGCCCTCGCGGAGCAGCCCCTTGACCACGAGTTCGGCGCTGCGGATGGCCGCCGGCCGGCCCGTGTGGGCGAGCAGGAAAACAGTACGAGCTCGGTTCTGTGTCAACGCGGCCCCTCCGCCACTGCACGGTCAACATCTGACGGGTCCAGTTCGGGTGCCCCGGCCCGCAGCCACAGAAAATACTCGACATTCCCGGAGGGTCCGGGCAACGGACTGGCGGTGACACCCTTCACTCCGAGCCCGAGTTCCCACGCCCTGTGGGCCACACCCCGCACGGCGTCCGCCCGCAGCTGCGAACTCCGTACGACTCCCCCGCTCCCCAGTCGTTCCTTCCCCACCTCGAACTGCGGCTTGACCATCATCACCAGGTCGGCGTCCGGCTTCACGCACCGCACCAGAGCGGGCAGAACCAGCCCGAGCGGAATGAAGGACAGATCCCCCACGACAAGATCCACAGGCTCCCCATCGATCTCTTCAAGCGTCAACTCGCGTACGTTCGTACGGTCCTTGACGGTGACGCGTTCATCGCTGCGAAGAGTCCAGGCGAGTTGTCCGTATCCGACGTCGACCGCGACGACGTGTACGGCCCCCGAGCGGAGCAGGACATCCGTGAAGCCGCCGGTGGAGGCGCCGGCGTCGAGCGCCCGCCGGCCCTCGACGACGAGCCCCTGCGGTACGAACGCCTGCAGCGCGCCCGCAAGCTTGTGCCCGCCCCGGGACACGTAGTCGGGATCGCTGCCGTCGGCCGTGACCACGATCGCCGCCGCGGTCTCCACCTGCGTGGCGGACTTGGTCGCGACGGTCTTGCCGACGGTGACCCGTCCGGCCGCGATCAGCTGGCCGGCATGCTCACGCGAGCGCGCGAGCTTCCGGCGGACCAGCTCCGCGTCCAGCCGGCGGCGTGCGACTCCTGCCACGTTCGGTTCAGCTCCTCTTTCCGTACGAGGGCGAAGGCGTCCTCGTGTCATACGTCGGTGAGGGCGCCGGAGGTCCCGGGCGGGCGTCGAGCGCGGTGAGCGCGTCGCGCAGCCCCCGGTGTACATCCTCGTACACCTCGAGATGTCCGTCGGTGGCGAGGTGGTCGGCGTCGGTGAGCCGCTCAAGCTGGGCGTCCACGTCGGCGTTACCGGTGGGAGTCCGGGGCACGTTCAGCGGGGCGGGGGCGGCAGGGTCGTACACGGGTTCGACCACCGGCTCCTGGGGAGCCTCGCTCTCCGGCACTGTGTCGCTCATGCCCAGACGCTACCCCGAAGCCCTGGGGTACCGTCGATCGCGATGGCCACGATCGAGGAGTGCCGCGCCGCACTCGAAAAGCTCTCGGACAACATGCAGCACGCCGAAGGGGACGTCCGCACGGCCGCTGCCCTGGACCGCTCGGTGAGCTGCCGGATCACCGACCTGGACGTCACCTTCATGGGCCGGCTCACCGGCGGCCGGATCGTGGTGCACGACACGATCCAGGGGCCACCACCCGAAAAGGCCCAGATCAGGCTGACCATGGCGGGCGACGACCTGGTGGCGCTGGTCGACGGCGAGCTGAACTTCGCCAAGGCCTGGGGCTCGGGCCGGGTGAAACTGGAGGCCGGCCTGCGCGACCTGCTCCAGCTCAGAAAGCTTCTGTAGCAGTCATCTTCCTGCGGTCGGCCCTCGCCTCAGTCCGCGAACTCCGCGCCGCCGGCACCACCAGCGGTGTCCCCGTCTCCGGGTCGTCGATGACCTGGCAGCGCAGCCCGAAGACCTCCTCGACCAGTGCGGCCGTGACGATGTCGTTCGGCGTGCCCTCGGCGATGATCCGCCCCTCGCGCAGCGCGATCAGGTGGGTGGCGTACCGGGCGGCGTGGTTGAGGTCGTGCAGCACGGCGACCAGCGTGCGCCCCTCTTCCTCGTGCAGCTCGGCGCACAGGTCGAGGACGTCGATCTGGTGCTGGATGTCGAGGTAGGTCGTCGGCTCGTCGAGCAGCAGCAGCGGGGTCTGCTGGGCGAGCGCCATGGCGATCCACACGCGCTGCCGCTGTCCTCCCGACAGTTCGTCGACATATCGATCGGCGAGTTCGGCGACCCCGGTCCGCGCCATCGACTCCTGCACCACCCGCTCGTCCTCCGCCGACCACTGGCGCAGAATGCCCTGGTGCGGGTACCTGCCACGGCCCACCAGGTCGGCGACGGTGATCCCGTCGGGCGCGATCGACGACTGCGGCAGCAGGCCCAGCGTCCGCGCGACCTTCTTCGCCGGCATCGACTGGATGACCTGCCCGTCGAGCAGCACCCGGCCCCGGCTCGGCTTCAGCATCCGCGAAAGGGCACGCAGCAGCGTCGACTTGCCGCACGCGTTGGGACCGACGATCACGGTGAACGAGTGGTCAGGAATCTCCACCGCTAGCTGCTCCGCGATGACCCGCTGGTCGTAGGCGAGGGTGACGTTCTCGGCGGACAGACGGTTCACGGTGCTCCTTTGGTTGTTCGGCCCGCTTGGTTGTTCGGCCCGCTTGGTTGTTCGGCCCGCTGCCGGTGGTGGCGTGGGCGCTCATATCCGGCCCGCCCCGCGCTCGGTGACCAGCAGACACAGCAGGTAGACGCCGCCGAGCACTCCGGTGACCACGCCCACGGGCAGCTGGTCGGCGCCGAAGACGCGCTGCGAGGCCCAGTCGGCGGTGACCAGGAGGGCGGCGCCCATGCAGAGGGACGACAACAGGTGGGGGCCGGGCGCGGGGGTACCTCCCGCGCCCTTGAGGCAGCGGGGGAAGGCCAGGCGGCGGGCGAGCTGCGGCGCGGTGAGGGCCACGAAGCTGACGGGGCCCGCGGCGGCGGTGGCGGCTGCGGTGAGCAGGACGGCGGCCACCATCAGCAGCCCCCGTAGGCGCTCCACGCGCACCCCGAGGGCGTTCGCGACGTCGTCGCCCATCTCCATCATTCGCAGCCCGCGCGCGTTGGCGAGCACGAGCGGTACGAGCACGGCGCACAGCCCGAGCAGCGGCCAGACCTGGTCCCAGTCGCGGCCGCTGAGGGACCCGGTCATCCAGACGACCGCGCGGGTGGCGTCGACGATGTCGGAGACGGTGAGCAGATAGCCGTTGACCGCCGTGAGGATCGCGGAGACGCCGATACCGACCAGGACCAGTCGGTAACCGTGCACGCCCTGCTTCCAGGCGAGCAGATGGATGGCGAGTCCGGTCGCCAGACCGCCCACGAGCGCACCCAGGGTGACCTGGGCGGCGGTTCCGGAGAACAGCACGATCACCACGAGCGCCCCGGCCGTCGCCCCCTGCCCGAGTCCGAGCACGTCCGGGCTGCCCAGCGGATTACGGGTGAGGGCCTGGAACAGCGCACCGCCGAGCCCCAGAGAGGCGCCGGCCAGCAGCCCGACCAGCACGCGCGGCAGGCGCAGCTCGTTGACGACGAACTCCTGCCCCGCGTCTCCGTTCCCGGCCAGCGTCTTCAGTACGTCGCCCGCCGGGATCGGGAAGTCGCCGGTGCCGATCAGCGCGACGCTCGCGGCGAGCGCGGCAAGCAGCAGCAGACCGACGACGGTGACGGCCCGGACGTCCAGGCGCACGGACAGCCCGCCCGGCGCCCTCACCACACGGTTGGCCCTCACACCTGCGCCGTCCTTCGCCGTCGTACCAGAAAGATGAAGACCGGCCCGCCGATGAGCGCGGTGACGATGCCGGCCTGCAGCTCCGAGGGGCGGGCGACGACCCGGCCGATCACATCGGCCCCGAGCAGCAGCACGGGCGACAGGATCGTGGCGTACGGCAGGATCCAGCGCAGGTCGGGGCCGGTGAAGGACCGTACGACGTGCGGGACCATCAGACCCACGAAGGCGATCGGCCCGCAGGCGGCGGTCGCCGCCCCGCTCAGCACGGTCGCGGCGAGCATGGACAGCGCCCGGGTGCGGTTCAGGTTCGCGCCGAGCGCCTTGGCGGTGTCGTCGCCCATGGCCACCGCGTTGAGCGGCCGGGCCAGCGCGAGGGCGAGGACCGTGCCGACCGCGAGGAACGGCAGCACCTGCAGGATCGTCGAGTTGGTCGCCGAGGACAGTGAACCGACCGTCCAGAAGCGCATCTTGCCGAGCGCCGCCTGGTCCGTGATCATCACGGCCTGCAGATAGCCGTAGAGCGCGGCACTGATCGCGGTACCGGCGAGCGCGAGCCGCACGGGCGTCGCACCCCGGCTGCCGCCGAGGAACCAGACCAGCGCTCCTACGGCGGCCGCTCCGAGGAAGGCGAACCAGACGTAGCCGTTGAGGCTCGTGACACCGAAGCAGGTCATCGCCGTGACGACCGCGGCCGACGCGCCCGCGTTGACGCCGAGCAGCCCCGGATCGGCGAGCGGATTGCGGGTGAGTGCCTGGAGCACCGCCCCGGAGAGGCCGAGCGCCGCGCCGGCGAGCAGGCCGAGGACGGTCCGCGACAGCCGCTCGCCGACCACGACGTCGCCGTAGGTCCCCGTGTCCTGGAACAGCCCGTGCCAGACCTGCTCCGGGGAGAGCTCTTTCGCGCCGATCGCGATGCTCGTCAGGGCGACGAGCACCAGGACGGCGACGGGCACGAGAAGCCCAATGGCACGTATCGCCCGGCGGGTTGGGGGCGCGGGGGCGGTCTCCGCGCACTGTTCGGGAGGACTGTCGACCAACACCTAATTAGGTTAGCCTACCCTTACATTCACCCTTGACCCTACCCCTTGTCTCGGCGGCCATGCGATGCACAGGTTCCCTGCTCCCGCCCGGCACCGTGCGTCGGCTCACAACCCCAGCCGCGCCAGCGCCTTCGCCGCATCCAGCTTGCACACACCCTCACCCGCCGCCGTCCAGGCCGCCGCGCACAACGCCCGCAGTCCGTCCAGGGCTTCACCGTCACCGTCCAGCTCAAGCCGGTCCGTGCCCGCCGTCGCCGTCCAGCCGCCGCACCGGAATCCCTCTCCCGTCTCGCTGACCTCGGACTGTCCCGTCAGCATCCCGCGCAGATCGGCGTCGACATACGTCGGCCGGTGCTGCGGCGGTGCGGCGAGCAGCCGCGCGCCGTCGGTGACGCCGGTGAGAACGAGCAGCGAGTCCACCTCCCCGTTGAACGCGCCCTCGATGTCCGTGTCCAGGCGGTCCCCGACCACCAGCGGTCGCTCGGCACCGGTCCGCAGGATCGTCTCGCGGTGCATGGGCGGCAACGGCTTACCCGCGACCTGCGGTTCGGCACCGGTCGCAATCCGTACGACCTCCACCGCCGCGCCGTTTCCCGGCGCGATCCCGCGCGCGCCCGGAATCGTCAGGTCGGTGTTGGACGCGTACCAGGGCACCCCGCGCGCGATGGCGAAGCAGGCCTCCGCGAACCGGGCCCACCGCAAGTCGGGCCCGCCGTACCCCTGCACGACCGCCACCGGATCGTCGTCCGCCGACTCGACGGGCTCAAGCCCCCGCTCCGCCAGCGCGACCCGCAGCCCCTCCCCGCCGATCACCAGCACGCGTGCCCCCGCCGGCACCTGCTCGCTGATCAGCCGGGCGACCGCCTGCGCGGAGGTGATGACGTCATCGGCGCCAGTCGGTATCCCCAGCTCGGTCAAGTGACCGGCCACCGCGTCCGGCGTCCTCAGCGCGTTGTTGGTGACGTACGCGAGACGCATCCCGCCCGCCCGGGCGGTGGCCAGCGACTCGACCGCGTGCGCGATGGCATTGCCCCCGGCGTACACCACCCCGTCCAGATCGAGCAGCGCCGTGTCGTACGCCTCGCTCAGGGCCTGGCCACTGCCCTCGGGCCTCGTCCTGACGCTCTGGCTCATTCCACATCGCTCCTCGCTCGACGGCTTTCCCTCGATCATCCCTCACGCCTCTGACACACGTACGATGCCGGGATGAAGACAGCGGGTCACTCGGAACCAACGGCGCGCCGAGGCCTGGAACTCACCCCGTTCCGAGGCCTTCGCTACGACCCCGACCGGGTCGGCAGCCTGGCCGCTGTGACGTCCCCTCCTTACGATGTCGTCGTACGCCCCGACGGCCTGCACCACCTCCAGTCCGCCGACCCGTACAACATCGTCCGCCTGATCCTGCCGCAGGCCACCACGCCCACCGCGCGCAACGAACAGGCCGCCGACACCCTGCGCCGCTGGCTGTCGGAGGGCGTACTGGCCGCGGACTCACAACCGGGCCTGTACGTCTACGAGCAGCAGGACGGGGACGGAATGCTGCAGCGCGGCATCATCGGCGCCCTGCGCGTCTCGGACCCTTCGGAGGGCGTGGTGTTGCCGCACGAGGACGTCATGCCGCATGTGGTCGCCGACCGCGCTGCGCTGATGCGCGCCACCTCCGCGAACCTCGAACCATTGCTCCTGACCTACCGTGGCAACGGCTCGGCGTCGGCCGCGAGAGACGTCGTGGAACAGGTCACCGACCGGCCCCCGCTCCTGGCCACCACCACGGAGGACGGTTTCAGCCACCGCCTGTGGTCGGTCACCGACCCGGCCGACCTCGACCGCATCCAGTCCGACCTGGCCCAGCACCAGGCGCTGATCGCCGACGGCCACCACCGCTGGGCGACGTACCGGCGCCTTCGCGGGGAACACACCTCCCCCAGCGCCTGGGACTACGGCCTCGTCCTGCTGGTCGACACGGCCCGCTACCCCCTGCGCGTCCGCGCCATCCACCGCCTCCTGCACGGCCTGCCGGTCGCCGACGCGCTCGCTGCGATGGAGGGCCGATTCCGGATACGGCACCTGCCCGTGCCGCTGCCGGAAGCCCTGGACGCGCTCGCGGACAGCGCCTGCGCGGGCAACGCCTTCCTGCTTGCCGGCGACGGCGCCTTCCACCTGGTCGACCGCCCCGACCCGGACCTCCTGGCCCGTACGATCCCCGCCGACCGCCCCGCCGCCTGGCGCACCCTTGACGCGACGGTCCTGCACTCCACTCTCCTCGACCACATCTGGCACATCCCCGAGGACTCTCCGGCCCACATCGCGTACATCCACGACACGGCGGCCACGGTCGAGAAAGCCGAACGCGACGGCGGTACGGCCGTCCTGATGCACCCGGTGCGCGAGGAGGTCGTCCGCGACCTGGCCCGCCAGGGAGTGACGATGCCCCGCAAGTCGACGTCGTTCGGCCCGAAGCCGGCCTCGGGACTGGTGCTGCGCGCACTCGACCTCTGACATGCGAAAGGGGCGGGACCACGCGGCCCCGCCCCTCAAACCCAGATCAGTCCTTGTCGTCCTCGACCTCGTCCTCGACCTCGACCTCGGCCTCGGCACCGTCGGCCTCGTCGCTCTCCTCGAAGGCGTCGACGAACTCCACACCGTCCAGTTCGGCAAGCCGGTCCGAGGCGTCCGTGCTGCCGTCCTTGTCGGCCTCGACGGCCTTCGCGAACCACTCCCGCGCCTCGTCCTTGCGACCGGCGGCGAGCAGCGCGTCGGCGTAGGCGTACCGCAGCCGCGCGGTCCACGGCTGCAGTGAGTTGGAGGCCAGCTCGGGGCTCTGCAGCGTCACGATGGCCGCGTCGAGCTGCCCCATGTCGCGCCGGGCGCCGGCCGCGACGAGCCGCATCTCGACCTGCCCGGCCTTGTCCAGCTTCTGCACCTCGGGCGCCCCGGCCATGTCCAGCGTCTTCTCCGGCCGCCCCAGCCCACGTTCGCAGTCGGCCATCACGGGCCACAGCTCCGCGCTGCCGGACATGCGCCGCGCGGCCCGGAACTCGGCAAGCGCCTCGGCGTACTTCTGGTTCGCGTACGCGGCGAAGCCACCCGCCTCACGCACCGCGGCGACACGCGACGCCAGACGCAGCGCCACCTTGGAGTAACCGTAGGCACCCTCGGGGTCCTCGTCGATGAGCCGTGCGACCATCACCAGGTTCTTGGCGACATCCTCCGCGAGCCCCTTCGGCAGACTCTGCAGCTCCTGCCGTACGTCCTTGTCGATCTCCTCGCCGGTGACGTCCTCGGGGATGGGCAGCCGCTTGATCGGCTCACGGTCGCGGTCACGATCCCGCTCGTCACGGAACCGGCCGCCACCACCCTGCCGGTCGTCACGCCCCCGGAAGCCTCCGGAACCCCCGGGCCGACCACCGCGGTCGTCACGACGGGGACCGCCGCGTCCACCACGGGCATCGCCCTGCCGGTCGTCCCTACGGCCGTACCCGCCACCACGGTTGTCGTCCCGCCGGAAGCCACCGCGGTCGCTGTCGCGCCGCTCTCCTCGGTCATCACGCCGGAAGGGAGGCCTCTCCCCACGGTCATCACGCCGGAACGAGGGACGCTCGCCACGATCACCACGGTCGTCACGCCGGAAGGGGGGACGCTCGCCACGATCACCACGGTCATCACGGCGGAACGAGGGACGTTCCCCACGGTCACCACGGTCATCACGGCGGAACGAGGGACGTTCCCCACGGTCACCGCGGTCATCACGGCGGAAGGGAGGACGCTCCCCGCGGTCGTCGCGACGCGGCCCACGGTCGGAACCACCACGGTTGTCGTCACGGCGGAAACCGCCACGGTCACCGCGGTCATCACTGCGACGGTCGTCCCTACGGCCGTACCCGCCACCACGGTTGTCGTCCCGCCGGAAGCCACCGCGGTCGCTGTCGCGCCGCTCTCCTCGGTCATCACGCCGGAAGGGAGGCCTCTCCCCACGGTCATCACGGCGGAACGAGGGACGCTCGCCGCGATCACCACGGTCGTCACGCCGGAAGGGGGGACGCTCGCCACGGTCACCACGGTCGTCACGCCGGAAGGGGGGACGGTCACCACGGTCACCACGGTCGTCACGCCGGAAGGAGGGACGTTCCCCGCGGTCGTCACGGCGGAAGGGAGGACGCTCCCCGCGGTCGTCGCGACGCGGCCCACGGTCGGAACCACCACGGTTGTCGTCACGGCGGAAACCGCCACGGTCACCGCGGTCATCACTGCGACGGTCGTCACTACGGCCGTACCCGCCACCACGGTTGTCGTCCCGCCGGAAGCCACCGCGGTCGCTGTCTCGCCGCTCTCCTCGGTCATCACGCCGGAAGGGAGGCCTCTCCCCACGGTCGTCGCGACGCGGCCCACGGTCACGGTCGTCGCGCTGGAACGCCGGACGCGCGCCACGGTCGCCCTCACGCCGGTCGTCTCGCCGGCCGTTCCCGCCACCACGGTTGTCACCACCACGGTTGTCGCCGCGACGGTCGTCCCGACGGTAACCCCCACGGTCATCGCGGTCCCCACTGTCCCGTCGCCGCTGGTCGCGCTCCGGTCGGTCGTCGGGAGAGTTGGTGGACATGGGTGACTCCTGTCTTCGGTACCGCAAGTCATTCTCGCGCAGCCGGGTATCCGGCGCGCTTCGGGCTGTGTTTGTTTCAGAAAAAACAAAAGGACCCCTGGTCCCAGCTTGACGCTGGGACCAGGGGTCCTCCAAAGATTGTTCGGCGGCGTCCTACTCTCCCACAGGGTCCCCCCTGCAGTACCATCGGCGCTGTAAGGCTTAGCTTCCGGGTTCGAAATGTAACCGGGCGTTTCCCTCACGCTATAACCACCGAAACCCTAATGGTTTCGAGCGAACAAGCACACTCTTCACTTGTTTATCAGCTCAAAGCCGGCAACAGTCGTTGCCTCAGAACTAACACAGTGGACGCGAGCAACTGAGGACAAGCCCTCGGCCTATTAGTACCGGTCACCTCCACCCATTACTGGGCTTCCAGATCCGGCCTATCAACCCAGTCGTCTACTGGGAGCCTTACCCCATCAAGTGGGTGGGAATACTCATCTCGAAGCAGGCTTCCCGCTTAGATGCTTTCAGCGGTTATCCCTCCCGAACGTAGCCAACCAGCCATGCCCTTGGCAGAACAACTGGCACACCAGAGGTTCGTCCGTCCCGGTCCTCTCGTACTAGGGACAGCCCTTCTCAATATTCCTGCGCGCGCAGCGGATAGGGACCGAACTGTCTCACGACGTTCTAAACCCAGCTCGCGTACCGCTTTAATGGGCGAACAGCCCAACCCTTGGGACCGACTCCAGCCCCAGGATGCGACGAGCCGACATCGAGGTGCCAAACCATCCCGTCGATATGGACTCTTGGGGAAGATCAGCCTGTTATCCCCGGGGTACCTTTTATCCGTTGAGCGACGGCGCTTCCACAAGCCACCGCCGGATCACTAGTCCCGACTTTCGTCCCTGCTCGACCCGTCGGTCTCACAGTCAAGCTCCCTTGTGCACTTACACTCAACACCTGATTGCCAACCAGGCTGAGGGAACCTTTGGGCGCCTCCGTTACTCTTTAGGAGGCAACCGCCCCAGTTAAACTACCCATCAGACACTGTCCCTGATCCGGATCACGGACCCAGGTTAGACATCCAGCACGACCAGACTGGTATTTCAACGACGACTCCCCCTGAACTGGCGTCCAGAGTTCACAGTCTCCCAGCTATCCTACACAAGCCGAACCGAACACCAATATCAAACTGTAGTAAAGGTCCCGGGGTCTTTCCGTCCTGCTGCGCGAAACGAGCATCTTTACTCGTAGTGCAATTTCACCGGGCCTATGGTTGAGACAGTCGAGAAGTCGTTACGCCATTCGTGCAGGTCGGAACTTACCCGACAAGGAATTTCGCTACCTTAGGATGGTTATAGTTACCACCGCCGTTTACTGGCGCTTAAGTTCTCAGCTTCGCACGCCCGAAAGCGCACTAACCGGTCCCCTTAACGTTCCAGCACCGGGCAGGCGTCAGTCCGTATACATCGCCTTACGGCTTCGCACGGACCTGTGTTTTTAGTAAACAGTCGCTTCTCGCTGGTCTCTGCGGCCACCCCCAGCTCATGGAGTAAATCCAATCACCAGTGATGGCCCCCTTCTCCCGAAGTTACGGGGGCATTTTGCCGAGTTCCTTAACCATAGTTCACCCGAACGCCTCGGTATTCTCTACCTGACCACCTGAGTCGGTTTAGGGTACGGGCCGCCATGAAACTCGCTAGAGGCTTTTCTCGACAGCATAGGATCATCCACTTCACCACAATCGGCTCGGCATCAGGTCTCAGCCCCATGTGCGACGGATTTACCTACCGCACGGCCTACACCCTTACCCCGGGACAACCACCGCCCGGGCTGGACTACCTTCCTGCGTCACCCCATCACTCACCTACTACAAGTCTGGTCTATCGGCTCCACCACTTTCCATTCCCCGAAGGGTCCGGAACGGCTTCACGGACTTAGCATCGCCTGATTCAATGTTTGACGCTTCACAGCGGGTACCGGAATATCAACCGGTTATCCATCGACTACGCCTGTCGGCCTCGCCTTAGGTCCCGACTTACCCTGGGCAGATCAGCTTGACCCAGGAACCCTTAGTCAATCGGCGCACACGTTTCTCACGTGTGAATCGCTACTCATGCCTGCATTCTCACTCGTGAACCGTCCACCACTGCCTTCCGGCGCGGCTTCACCCGGCACACGACGCTCCCCTACCCATCACAGCCTCCGTTGGGAGTATTGCTGCAATGACACGACTTCGGCGGTACGCTTGAGCCCCGCTACATTGTCGGCGCGGAATCACTAGACCAGTGAGCTATTACGCACTCTTTCAAGGGTGGCTGCTTCTAAGCCAACCTCCTGGTTGTCTGTGCGACTCCACATCCTTTCCCACTTAGCGTACGCTTAGGGGCCTTAGTCGATGCTCTGGGCTGTTTCCCTCTCGACCATGGAGCTTATCCCCCACAGTCTCACTGCCGCGCTCTCACTTACCGGCATTCGGAGTTTGGCTAAGGTCAGTAACCCGGTAGGGCCCATCGCCTATCCAGTGCTCTACCTCCGGCAAGAAACACACGACGCTGCACCTAAATGCATTTCGGGGAGAACCAGCTATCACGGAGTTTGATTGGCCTTTCACCCCTAACCACAGGTCATCCCCCAGGTTTTCAACCCTGGTGGGTTCGGTCCTCCACGAAGTCTTACCTCCGCTTCAACCTGCCCATGGCTAGATCACTCCGCTTCGGGTCTTGAGCGCGCTACTATACCGCCCTATTCGGACTCGCTTTCGCTACGGCTTCCCCACCCGGGTTAACCTCGCAACACACCGCAAACTCGCAGGCTCATTCTTCAAAAGGCACGCAGTCACGAGAATGTGCAAGCACATTCCGACGCTCCCACGGCTTGTAGGCACACGGTTTCAGGTACTATTTCACTCCGCTCCCGCGGTACTTTTCACCATTCCCTCACGGTACTATCCGCTATCGGTCACCAGGGAATATTTAGGCTTAACGGGTGGTCCCGCCAGATTCACACGGGATTTCTCGGGCCCCGTGCTACTTGGGTGTCTCTCAAACGAGCCGTTGACGTTTCGACTACGGGGGTCTTACCCTCTACGCCGGACCTTTCGCATGTCCTTCGCCTACATCAACGGTTTCTGACTCGTCTCACGGCCGGCAGACCGCAAAAGAGAGATCCCACAACCCCGTATACGCAACCCCTGCCGGGTCTCACACGCATACGGTTTGGCCTCATCCGGTTTCGCTCGCCACTACTCCCGGAATCACGGTTGTTTTCTCTTCCTGCGGGTACTGAGATGTTTCACTTCCCCGCGTTCCCTCCACTTGCCCTATGTGTTCAGGCAAGGGTGACAGCCCATGACGACTGCCGGGTTTCCCCATTCGGACACCCCCGGATCAAAGCCTGGTTGACGACTCCCCGGGGCCTATCGTGGCCTCCCACGTCCTTCATCGGTTCCTGGTGCCAAGGCATCCACCGTGCGCCCTTAAAAACTTGGCCACAGATGCTCGCGTCCACTGTGCAGTTCTCAAACAACGACCAGCCACCCACCACCCCGAACCTAAGTCCGAGTGCACTGGGGCCGGCATCAGAAGGGCAAGCAACGCTCGCACCCTCAGACACCCAACAGCGTGCCCGACCCGACTCCCGCCCGGAGATCATGCTTTCCACACTCCGAAGAGCAGTACTCACAGCCTCCGACCCGAGAACCGGACCGAATAATCAACGTTCCACCCATGAGCAACCAGCACCGGACGTTCGCCGATGAACTGGCCTCTGACCTCACCCCGTGGGGATCGGTAAGAAGTGCTCCTTAGAAAGGAGGTGATCCAGCCGCACCTTCCGGTACGGCTACCTTGTTACGACTTCGTCCCAATCGCCAGTCCCACCTTCGACAGCTCCCTCCCACAAGGGGTTGGGCCACCGGCTTCGGGTGTTACCGACTTTCGTGACGTGACGGGCGGTGTGTACAAGGCCCGGGAACGTATTCACCGCAGCAATGCTGATCTGCGATTACTAGCAACTCCGACTTCATGGGGTCGAGTTGCAGACCCCAATCCGAACTGAGACCGGCTTTTTGAGATTCGCTCCACCTCACGGTATCGCAGCTCATTGTACCGGCCATTGTAGCACGTGTGCAGCCCAAGACATAAGGGGCATGATGACTTGACGTCGTCCCCACCTTCCTCCGAGTTGACCCCGGCGGTCTCCTGTGAGTCCCCATCACCCCGAAGGGCATGCTGGCAACACAGGACAAGGGTTGCGCTCGTTGCGGGACTTAACCCAACATCTCACGACACGAGCTGACGACAGCCATGCACCACCTGTACACCGACCACAAGGGGGGCACCATCTCTGATGCTTTCCGGCGTATGTCAAGCCTTGGTAAGGTTCTTCGCGTTGCGTCGAATTAAGCCACATGCTCCGCTGCTTGTGCGGGCCCCCGTCAATTCCTTTGAGTTTTAGCCTTGCGGCCGTACTCCCCAGGCGGGGAACTTAATGCGTTAGCTGCGGCACCGACGACGTGGAATGTCGCCAACACCTAGTTCCCACCGTTTACGGCGTGGACTACCAGGGTATCTAATCCTGTTCGCTCCCCACGCTTTCGCTCCTCAGCGTCAGTAATGGCCCAGAGATCCGCCTTCGCCACCGGTGTTCCTCCTGATATCTGCGCATTTCACCGCTACACCAGGAATTCCGATCTCCCCTACCACACTCTAGCTAGCCCGTATCGAATGCAGACCCGGGGTTAAGCCCCGGGCTTTCACACCCGACGTGACAAGCCGCCTACGAGCTCTTTACGCCCAATAATTCCGGACAACGCTTGCGCCCTACGTATTACCGCGGCTGCTGGCACGTAGTTAGCCGGCGCTTCTTCTGCAGGTACCGTCACTTTCGCTTCTTCCCTGCTGAAAGAGGTTTACAACCCGAAGGCCGTCATCCCTCACGCGGCGTCGCTGCATCAGGCTTCCGCCCATTGTGCAATATTCCCCACTGCTGCCTCCCGTAGGAGTCTGGGCCGTGTCTCAGTCCCAGTGTGGCCGGTCGCCCTCTCAGGCCGGCTACCCGTCGTCGCCTTGGTGAGCCATTACCTCACCAACAAGCTGATAGGCCGCGGGCTCATCCTTCACCGCCGGAGCTTTCAACCACCACCCATGCGAGTGACAGTGATATCCGGTATTAGACCCCGTTTCCAGGGCTTGTCCCAGAGTGAAGGGCAGATTGCCCACGTGTTACTCACCCGTTCGCCACTAATCCACCCCGAAGGGCTTCATCGTTCGACTTGCATGTGTTAAGCACGCCGCCAGCGTTCGTCCTGAGCCAGGATCAAACTCTCCGTGAATGTTCTCCCGTCATCGGGATGACACCACGAGAGCGGAACAGCCGGGCGGAATAAGCCCAGCCGTTCACAGCGTCCTCGCTGTGTTTTACTTCAAAGGAACCTCGACCACCGGAACAAGTCCGGCGGACGGGGTATCAACATATCTGGCGTTGATTTTTGGCACGCTGTTGAGTTCTCAAGGAACGGACGCTTCCTTTGTACTCACCCTCTCGGGCTTTCCTCCGGGCGCTTCCCTTCGGTCTTGCGTTTCCGACTCTATCAGACCGTTTCCCGATCCGATTTCCTCGGTGCTTTCCAGGATCCCGCTTTCGCGTTTCCCTTTCCGGCGGTCCCGACTCTATCAGATCCTTTCGGGCCTGATTCCCTGTCGGCGGGGCCTTTCGACATTCACCACGTTAGCCGATTCCCTCTGCTACTCATAATCGAGTTCCGCGAGTTGGAATTCAGGCATGCGGGCACGCTGAATTCGCCCCCGCTGAGGGGTGATCGTAGGTAGTGGTTTGGCCGCTTCCGGCTGCTGGCGATTGCCATACCCGGTTCAGCGGCTCGGGCTACATTACGCACCTTCCAAGGGCGAGTCAACTTCGGCGACGCTTCGGGACGTGCGCCCGATAGGGGCTCACCGTGGGGTCGTTGGCGCTCCAGAAGCGCCAGGGGTGGACGCCCCCGACACCGGCCACGCCGGTGCGGGGACCGTTGCGCACCTGGTGGGGGGCGATCGGAGTGCCCGTCAGGATGCGGAGGGGAGTGTCTCCGGAGCTACATGCGTCCGTGCCGTCCAGGTCCCGGCCCACGTCCAGGGCGGTGGCCAGGCGTGCGGGCCCTTTGGCCAGTTCCTTGTCGTTTCGGGCCGAGAGTCGACGTTTACGCGCGAGCTCGGCACCCTCGACGATCTCGCCGGCCCGGAGCAGGACGGCGCTCGCCCGCCCTTCGGGGCCGCACACCAGGTTCATGCAGAACCACATGCCGTAGGTGAAGTAGACGTACACGTGCCCGGGCGGACCGAACATCACGCCGTTGCGGGGCGTGGGGCCGCGATAGGCGTGGGAGCCCGGGTCGTTCGCGCCGTCGTACGCCTCGACCTCCGTGAGGCGCAGGGCGATCGGACCGTCCGGGGTCGTACGCACGAGGAGTCGGCCCAGGAGGTCGGGGGCGACTTCCAGTACGGGGCGGTCGAAGAACTCCCTGGGGAGTGGCATACGGTCCGGTGACGCGATCATGGCGCCCGAGCCTAGTCCAGACGGGTGGGGGCCAAGGGGTGGTCAAGGTTCCGTCTGCTTGCCAGGGTGAGGGCGCGGAACCGGGCGCGCCCGGATCGCGTTTGTAGGGATCAAGGGTCCATACGTAAGAGGAGAGACATGGCGTTCAAGAAGCTGCTCGCGAGCCTGGGGGCCGGCGGGGCTTCGGTCGAGACGGTGCTGACCGAGGTCAACGTCGTTCCGGGCGGCGTCGTCCAGGGCGAGGTGCGGATCCAGGGCGGGTCTGTGAACCAGGAGATCGAGGGCCTGTCGGTGGGCCTGCAGGCGCAGGTCGAGGTCGAGAGCGGCGACCAGGAGTACAAGCAGAACATCGAGTTCACGATGGTGCGGCTCGGTGGCGCCTTCGAGCTGCAGGCCGGGGCCGCGCACGCCATGCCGTTCGGGCTGGAGATCCCCTGGGAGACGCCGGTCACCACGATCGACGGGCAGGCCCTGCGCGGCATGCACATCGGTGTGCGGACCGAGCTGGAGATCGCGCGGGCGGTGGACTCCGGCGACCTGGACCCGATCAACGTGCACCCGCTGCCGGCGCAGAAGGCGATCCTGGACGCCTTCATCCAGCTGGGCTTCCGCTTCAAGAACGCGGACATGGAGCGCGGGCACATCCGGAACACGCGCCAGAAGCTTCCGTTCTACCAGGAGATCGAGTTCTTCCCGCCGTCGCAGTACCGCGGACTGAACCAGGTCGAGTTGAGCTTCGTGGCCGACGAGCACGCGATGGACGTCATCCTGGAGATGGACAAGAAGCCGGGGCTGTTCAGCGAGGGCAGTGACACGTTCCGGTCGTTCCAGGTGGGTCTGCACGACTTCCACGCGACCGACTGGGCGGCGTACCTCAACCAGTGGCTGTCCGAGGTCGGCAGCAAGCGCAGCTGGTTCTAGGCTCGGAACTGCTGATTCCAGTAATCGATCAGGAGGTACCGACGTGACCGAGCTCAAGAGGCGTCCGCTCCCGCATGACTTCCATCCGCCCGTGCCGTCGTTCACGGTCACGAGTGAGGACGTCGAGGAGGGTGCGACGCTCAGGGACGCTCAGGTCTACGCGGGCGGCAACACCTCGCCGCACCTGCGGTGGGAGGGCTTCCCGCCGGAGACCAAGGGCTTCGCCGTGACCTGCTACGACCCGGACGCCCCGACGGGCAGCGGGTTCTGGCACTGGGTCCTGTTCGACATCCCGGCCTCGGTGACCGAGCTTCCGGTGGGCGCGGGCAGTGGCAAGTTCGAGGGACTGCCCGAGGGTGCCGTGCAGGCGCGCAACGACTACGGGAGCAAGGACTTCGGCGGGGCTGCTCCCCCGCCTGGGGACGGGTCGCACCGGTATGTTTTTACCGTGTACGCCGTGGACCAGGAGAAGCTCGGTCCGGATTCCGACGCCTCTCCCGCCGTCGTCGGTTTCAACCTGCGGTTCCACGCGATCGCGCGTGCCCAGCTCATCGGCGCGTACGAGAGTCCCGCGGAGAGCTGAGTAAGCAGAGCGTTCATTGAACGTTTGCCCGCCCCTGGTCATGGAAGTGATCGGGGGCGGGCATTTTTTATTGCGTTGTCCATCTCGGCGTGCCCGGCCAGAGTTGATCCAAGCCCGCCAGAGGGTGGGCCCGGTGCGCATGGGAGGTGGGCTGGATGCGGGACACGCTGGTGCTGAACGCGAGCTTCGAGCCGCTGTCGACGGTGACGTTGAATCGAGCCGTCGTTCTGGTGCTGCAGGACAAGGCCGTTGTCGAGCAGGCCCACCCCGAACTGCGCATGCGCGGAGCCGCGGTCGACATACCCGTGCCCCGGGTGATCCGGCTGTGCAGGTACGTGAGGGTGCCGTTCCGAAGACAAGCTCCGTGGTCGAGGCGGGGTGTGCTGGTCAGGGACCGGCACCGGTGCGCGTACTGCGGTCGCCGGGCGACGACGGTGGACCACGTGGTGCCTCGGGCTCAGGGCGGTAGGGACTCGTGGCTCAACACGGTCGCCTCGTGTGCGGAGGACAACCACCGCAAGGCGGACCGGACTCCGGAGCAGGCGGGGATGCCGCTGCTGCGGCAGCCGTTCGAGCCGACGCCGCAGGATGCGATGCTGCTGACGCTGGGGGCCGAGGACTTTCAGGCGCTGCCGGCTTGGTTGGCTCGGGAGGCCGCTTAAGCGTCAGCCGGGCTACGGCCCCGCGCCCCTCGAAGTGGGGGCGCGGGGTCTGACGTAGTTCTGGAAGGAGCCGTCAGTCGATGGACGGCTTCTCTCGGCGTTCCGAGCCGCCGGAGTTGCCTCCGCCGCCTGAGTTTCCGCCTGAATTACCGCCGAAGGGGCCGAAGTTGCCCATCGCGCCGGACAGTCCCTTGAGTGCGTCGCCGATCTCGCTGGGGACGATCCAGAGCTTGTTGGCGTCTCCCTCGGCGATCTTCGGGAGCATCTGGAGGTACTGGTAGGCGAGCAGCTTCTGGTCGGGGTCGCCGGCGTGGATGGACTCGAAGACCGTACGGATCGCCTGAGCCTCGCCCTCGGCGCGCAGGGCGGCCGCCTTGGCCTCACCCTCGGCGCGCAGGATCTGGGACTGCTTCTCACCTTCGGCGGTGAGGATCGCGGCCTGGCGCGTACCTTCCGCGGTGAGGATCGCGGCGCGCTTGTCACGGTCGGCGCGCATCTGCTTCTCCATCGAGTCCTGGATGGAGGTGGGCGGTTCGATCGCCTTCAGCTCGACGCGGTTGACGCGGATGCCCCACTTGCCGGTGGCCTCGTCGAGGACACCGCGCAGGGCCGCGTTGATCTCCTCGCGGGAGGTCAGGGTCCGCTCCAGGTCCATGCCACCGATGATGTTGCGCAGCGTGGTGACCGTCAACTGCTCAATTGCCTGGATGTAGCTGGCCACTTCGTAAGTGGCGGCCCGGGCGTCGGTCACCTGGTAGTAGATGACCGTGTCGATGTTGACGACAAGGTTGTCCTGGGTGATCACCGGCTGGGGCGGGAACGGCACGACCTGCTCGCGCAGGTCGATGCGGTTGCGGATCGTGTCGATGAACGGGACGACGATGTTGAGGCCCGCGTTGAGTGTCCGCGTATAACGGCCAAAGCGCTCGACGATGGCGGCGCTGGCCTGTGGGATGACTTGGATTGTCCTGATCAGGGCGATGAAGACCAACACCACCAGAATGATCAGGACGATGATGACCGGTTCCATCGTCGTTCCCCGTACCCTTCTCCGCCTCGGCTCTTTCGGAAGATCTTATGGTTGTTGAAGATCTTGCTGGTCGAGTCTGACAGACCGTCGCACAACTCGTGTGCTGTTCGGTTCAGTTGAGTCGTACGAGGTCAGATGACAATCGCGGTGGCCCCTTCGATCTCCACGACATCCACTTCCTGCCCCACTTCGTACGCGCTGTCGGTGTCGAGCGAGCGTGCCGACCAGACCTCGCCGGCCAGCTTGATCCGGCCTCCGGAGCCGTCGACGCGCTCCAGTACGACGGCTTGCTTGCCCTTCAACGCCTCGACGCCTGTGGCGAGTTGAGGGCGTTGTGCACTGTGCCGGGCCGCGATGGGCCGTACGACGGCGATGAGGGCGACCGAGACGGCGACGAAGGCGAGTACCTGGGCCACCGCTCCGAAGCCCAGTCCGGCGATGACGGCGGCGGCGACTGCGCCCACCGCGAGCATGCCGAACTCCGGCATCGCCGTCACCACGAGCGGGATTCCGAGCGCAGCCGCGCCTACGAGCCACCACACCCATGCGTCGATGTCGTTCACATGGTCATGGTAGGACCGCGGGTCCCGCCTCGGACAGGGCGCGATGTGGTGAGGAGGGCTTCTTACCCGTGTTTTCGCGGGTACTTCACAGAGTCAGGACAGAGTCAGGACAGCGGCAGGCCCTGAGCGGTCCAACGGTCGCCCACCTGTTCCACGACGAGCGGGAGGCCGAAGCAGAGGGAGAGATTGCGGGAGGTGAGCTCGAGCTCCAGCGGGCCCGCGGCGAGAACCTTGCCCTGACGGATCATCAGGACGTGGGTGAAGCCCGGGGCGATCTCCTCGACGTGGTGGGTCACCATGATCATCGAGGGGGCGATCGGGTCGCGGGCGAGCCGGCCGAGGCGGCGTACGAGGTCCTCTCGGCCGCCGAGGTCGAGGCCGGCGGCGGGCTCGTCGAGGAGGAGGAGCTCGGGGTCGGTCATCAGGGCGCGGGCGATGAGGGTGCGCTTGCGCTCGCCCTCGGAGAGGGTGCCGAACTTGCGGTCCACGTACTCGGTCATGCCGAGGCGGTCGAGGAAGGCGCGGGCGCGCTGCTCGTCGATGTCCTCGTAGTCCTCGTGCCAGCCGGCGGTCATGCCGTACGCGGCGGTCAGCACGGTCTGCAGGACGGTCTGGCGCTTGGGGAGCTTGTCGGCCATGGCGATGCCGGCCATGCCGATGCGCGGGCGCAGTTCGAAGACGTCGGTGCCGGGCTTGCCGAGGGTCTCGCCGAGGATGGCCGCCGTGCCCGTGCTGGGGTAGAGGTAGCTGGACGCGACGTTCAGGAGGGTGGTCTTGCCGGCGCCGTTCGGGCCGAGGATGACCCAGCGCTCGCCTTCCTTGACCGACCAGGAGACCTGGTCCACCAGAGCCCGGCCCTCCCGGACCACGGATACGTCCTGAAGCTCCAGAACATCGCTCATGAGCGCGTTGTCTCCCCTTGCAGTGTGACCGGTCTCGGCATCTCGGCGGTCGCGGGCGCCTGTGGCGCCGCCCTCGAAGAAATCTACGCCACCGGTCGGCAGCTCCATTCCATCGGTCCGGTCCTTAGGGTGGAGGCATGCTGTCGGAACCACGTTCAGGACGCCTTGCCGCTTGGGGAAACGCCCTTTTGGCCGGACTTGTCTCACCTGACGACGCCGTGCTCGCGATCGTCGGGGACGACGCACTGCACAGGATGGAGGGGCTGCCCGGGGAGTCGGGGCCGGTCGGGCTCACGCTCGCGCTGGGGCGGCTGCGGGCGCTCGGCGTGACGGGGCTGCGGCTCGCGCTGCCCGCGCCGGGGCATCCGTTGGGCCTGAGCGGGCCGGCGGAGTTCAATGCGCGGGCAATAGAGGCCGAGGAGGCGGTCGTCTGTTACGGCGCCGCGCTCGGGCTGGTTCCCGAGGTGTACGAGGCCGGGCCCGACGGCGATGTGCATGTCGAGGTCGTCTGGCACTGTCTGGCGGTGCGGGAGGCTCCGCCGGCCGACGTGCCCTCGCTGGGCGAGGCCGAGCGGGAGCTGGCCGAGGCGTTGCGGGAGGCCACCGAGGTTCTGGCCCGGTTGGACGTCGCGGCGTCGGGGCCGGTGGCGGAGGCGGCGATCGACGCGTATCGGGCGCGGGCCGAGCGGGAGCGGGAGGTGCTGGCACCCGGGTATCCGCCGCGGGCGGTGCGGGTGCTGGAGCTGGCGCAGCGGATCGGGTTGTTGATCTCCCTCGCCCAGGAGAACGGGCACGGGGGTGCGGTCAGCTCCGCCGAGATGGCGGCGCGGTCGGGGGTGTTGCGGCCGGTGGAGCGGGTGGCTCGGCGGGCTCAGGTCGCTGCGTACAACTCCGTTGTGGAGGAGCGGGAGCGGGGGGTTCGGTGAGCCTGTTTGTCCTGGGTGACCGGAGTTCGGGTGGCCGCTTCTGGGGGCTCTGCCCCCAGGCCCCCGTATCGGCCTGAACGGCCTCGTCCTCAAACGCCGGACGGGCTGATGTTGCCCGACCGGCGTTGTACAGGTCTGCGTGTGACACCGGGCGAAAACTGACCGGCCTCCCGGGAATGCTCGGGAGGCCGGAGGTCTATGCACGCCGTGTGGCGGTCGTCAGCGGTTGACGCCCAGGTTGCCGAAGGCGGGGTTCAGGACGCCGATGACGTTCACGCTGTTGCCGACCGCGTTCACCGGGATGTGAACCGGGGCCTGGACGAGGTTGCCCGAGACGATGCCCGGGGAGCCCACGGCCGTGCCATCGGCGTGCGCGTCAGTGGCGGAAGCCATGCCGGCACCAGCGGCGATCAGGCCGCCGGCCACCATCGTCACGGCCGCTGCCTTCTTCAGGTTCTTCACTTTCTTAGCCCTCCCTAGCGGTAGCCGCGGCAATCGCCGCAGCACGCACTGGAGAACGGCGGAGATCCACGAAGGATGCGCCATCCGGGGGACATTCCCACGACGGTATGAATCTCAGCCCGGAAGGGAACCCTCCGTATTGCCGCTGCGTACCGGCGCGAGCGGCGCGTATCAGCCGGTCACGCCGTGGCGTACTGCCCACAGCGCCGCCTGGGTGCGGTCCGCCAGGTCGAGCTTCATCAGGATGTTCGAGACGTGGGTCTTCACGGTCTTCTCGGACAGGACGAGGGCACGCGCGATCTCCCGGTTCGAGCGGCCGTCCGCTATCAGGCCGAGCACCTCGCGCTCCCGCTCCGTGAGTGAACCGCCTCTCCCCTGGCCCGAGTTGGCCCCTTCCTGGGCCAACAGGGCGCCCGCCACCTCGGGTTGGAGCAGGATGTGCCCGGCGTGGACCGAGCGGATGGCTCCGGCGAGCGCGTCCGGGTCCACGTCCTTGTAGACGTAACCGGCGGCGCCCGCGCGCAGGGCCGGGACCACCGTGCGCTGTTCGGTGAAGCTGGTGACGATCAGTACGCGCGCGGGGTTCGCCAGCTCTCGGAGCCTGCGGAGCGCGTCGACCCCGTCCATGCCCGGCATCTTGACGTCCATCAGGACGATGTCGGGCTGCAACTCCTCGGCGCGGGCGACTCCTTCGGCGCCGTCGGCCGCCTCGCCCACGACCTCGATGTCGTCCTGCACTTCGAGGAACGTACGCAGGCCGCGGCGGACCACCTGGTGGTCGTCGACGAGCAGCACCTTGATTGGGTCAGCCACCGGGGACCTCCATCTCGATCGTGGTGCCCTTGCCGGGCTCCGATTGCACCGTCAGCCTGCCGCCGACCCCGCTCGTGCGGTCGCGCATGGACACCAGGCCCAGATGGCGTCCGGCCCGTCGTATCGACTGGGGGTCGAAGCCGCTGCCGTCGTCCGTCACGCGCAGAGCGACTGCGGTGCCGCGCCGGGCCAGCGCCACCTCCACGTGCTCCGCCCCGGAGTGCCGCAGGGCGTTGTGCAGGGCCTCCTGGGCGACGCGCAGCAGGGCTTCCTCCTGCGCGGCGGGCAGTGCGCGCACGCCGCAGCTGTCGAAGGTCACGCGCGCGGTGTGGGCACGGTCGAGGACGTGGATCTGGGTGCGCAGGGTGGCGACGAGGCCGTCCTCGTCGAGGGCCGCGGGGCGCAACTCGACGACGGCGGCGCGCAGTTCGTCGGCCGCCTCGGCGGCGAGCACGGCCACCTGCTGCAGCTCGCCCTTGGCGCGGGACGGGTCACGGTCGACGAGGGCCGCGGCGGCCTGGGCGGTCAGGCGCAGGGAGAAGAGCTTCTGGCTGACTGCGTCGTGCAGTTCGTGCGCGAGGCGGGAGCGCTCCTCGGCGATCGTCAGCTCGCGGCTGCGCTCGTACAGGCGGGCGTTGGTGAGGGCGATCGCGGCGTGCTGGGCGAGGATGGCGAGCAGGTCCTCGTCCTCCTCGGTGAAGCCACAGCCGCCTTTCGGCTTCGGGCAGGTCTTGTTGGCGAGGAAGAGCGCGCCGATGACCTCGTCGCCGTCCTTGATGGGGAGGCCCAGGAAGTCGGACATGTCGGGGTGAGCGGAGGGCCAGCCCTCGAAGCGGGGGTCCTCGCGCACGTCGGCGAGGCGCTCGATCTTCGCCTCCTGCAGCATGGCGGCGAGGATGCCGTGCTGGCGGGGGAGCGGGCCGATGGCCTTCCACTGGGCGTCGCTCATGCCGTCGACCACGAACTGGGCGAAGCCGCCGTGGTCGTCGGGGACGCCGAGCGCCGCGTACTGCGCGTCGAGCAGCTCGCGGGCCGAGGCGACGATCGTCTTGAGGACGTCACGCACCTCGAGGTGCCTGCTCATGGCCAGCAGCGCGGAACTCACCGCTGCGAGGCCGGACCGGGGGCCTTGGCTCATGTCCTCAAGGTACCGGCGGGGTGTGACACCGCGGATCGGACCTGTGACGGCGGGGCCTGCGCCGGTGGACCTAGGGCCGGTGGCCTAGGTCCTGGGTCCGGGGCCCGCGGCTTAGGCCGAAGGGCCCCGGCTGTCTGCGGCCCGCGTCCGAGGCGGCGCGGGCGGGCCCGTTCCTACGGTGATGTCACCGCCGATCGACAGGCGGGCTGGACGAGGGGAAGTGTCATGCCGGTAGCGATCATCACGGGGGCCTCGAAGGGGCTCGGACGGGCGCTCGCCGAGGCGCTGGCCGCGCGCGGCTGGGATCTGGTGCTCGACGCCAGGAGCGAGGGGGCCCTCACCGAGGCGGCAGGGGCCGTATCGGCGTACGGCACGCGCGTGACCGCCGTGCCCGGGGACGTCACGGACTCCGCTCACCGGGCGGAGCTGGTGGCGGCCGCGTGGAAGCTGGGCGGCGTCGATCTGCTGGTGAGCAACGCCAGTGCGCTGGGCGCCGAGCCGCTCGTACGGCTGGAGAATCTGGCCCTTGAGGGGCTGCGGCGGGCGCTGGAGGTGAACGTGGTGGCCGCGCTGGGCCTGGTCCAGGAGGCGCTGCCGCTGCTGCGCGCGTCCGAGGCAGGCTCGGTGATCGCGGTCAGCTCGGACGCGGCCGCCGAGGCCTACGAGACGTGGGGCGGGTACGGGTCGTCCAAGGCCGCCCTGGACCAGCTCGCGGCCGTGCTGGGCGAGGAGGAGCCCGGGCTACGGGTGTGGGCGGTCGATCCGGGGGACATGGCCACGGACCTGTACGCGGCGGCCGTACCGGACGACGACGATCCGCGGCCGGCGCCCGCCAGTGTGGTGCCGGCCTTCCTCCGGTTGCTGGAGGAGCGTCCGGCGAGCGGCCGCTATGCGGCTTCGGCGCTGCTGGAGGTGCAGGGATGACGGTGGCGGTGAAGGTGCCGGAGGAGTTGTCGGCCCGCCTCCCGGTCGAGCAGCGTGGGCCCGGGCTCGACCGGGATGCCGTACGGCTGCTCGTGTCGCGCGGGACCGAGGTGTCGCACCACGCGTTCACGGAGTTGCCGCGGCTGCTGCGGGCCGGCGATCTGCTCGTCGTGAACACCTCGCCCACGCTGGCCGCCGCCGTGGACGGGTGGGTCGGGCACGCGCGCGTGGTGGTGCACTTCTCCACGTGCGGCGACGACGGGCGGTGGGCGGTGGAGCTGCGGGATACCGACGGGAGGGGCACCACACGCGCGCGTGTGGATCCCGACGGGAAGGGCACTGCACGCGCGCGTGCGGGTGGGCCCGCGGGGAAGGAGGTGTGTCTGCCCGGCGGCGTGCGGCTACTCCTGGAGGAGCCGCTGAGCGTGGGTGGCGAGCGTTTGCGGTGGGCGCGGGCTTCGGGGGCGGAGGTCCTCGGGATGCTGCGGGAGCACGGGCGGCCCATCCGCTACTCCTATACGGAGCGGGACCAGCCGCTGTCCGTGTACCAGACGGTGTTCGCGCTGCCGTCGGCCGACGGCGCGGGCAGTGCGGAGATGCCGAGTGCGGCCCGGCCCTTCACGGCGCGGCTGGTCACGGAGCTGGTGAGCCGCGGGGTGCAGTTCGCGCCCGTCACCCTGCACACCGGGGTCGCCTCGGCGGAGGCACATGAGCCGCCGTATCCGGAGAGGTTCTCGGTGCCGGAGGCGTCGGCACGGCTGATCAACGCCGCGAAGGCGGGGGACGGCAGGGTCGTCGCGGTGGGGACGACCGCCGTGCGGGCCGTGGAGTCGGCGGCCGGGACCGACGGCGTCGTACGCGCGCGTGCGGGGTGGACGGACCTCGTCGTCACCCCGGAGCGCGGGGTGCGGGTGGTGGACGGACTGCTGACCGGGCTGCATGAGCCGCAGGCCTCGCATCTGCTGATGCTGGAGGCGATCGCCGGCCGGGCCGCGGTCGACCGCAGCTACGAGGAGGCGCTGCACGGGCTCTACCTGTGGCACGAGTTCGGGGACATCCACCTCATCCTCCCGCAGGAGTCTCCTCACACAGAGCATTGCTCCAGCAACTAGCGGTGAGACCGCTATGGGCTCGATGTGAGCCCGCGCATAGGGCGCAGATCACGTACGAAGCACGTTAGGAGATAAACCGTCCCCTTTTGAGCGGGACAGACAGTCTGGTCTGTCCCATTTTGCCCTTCCCTGGTCAACTACCCGGGATCGTACGTCACACCTTTGCCACGGCATTTTGCGGCCGCTAAGAATGGCTGCTGTCGCTCGACGCCGCGGGTTCCCCCCGCGGCGTTTGTGCGGGAAGGACCCGTGTCCCCCGCCGGACAGAGAGCGACTCCGCGCTATTCGAAGAGGTCCGTTGCCATGCCCAAGAACACCGATTTTCGCCGACTCAGTCGCTCGCTGAACCGCCACCACAAGATCGCCATAGCCGGTGTCGCCACCCTCGGTGCCGCCGCCATCGCGTTCTCCGCGGTCCCCAGCAACGCCGAGACGACCACGAACGAGGCCACCGTTTCCACAGCCAAGGTGGCGTACGGCTCCGGCCAGGTGAAGGACGTCAAGGCCAGCGTCACCGACCAGCTCGCCGGTGCCAGCCTGAAGGCCCAGGCCATCGAGGCCAAGGCCGCCGCGAAGAAGAAGACCGCGGCCGCTGCCGCCGCGAAGAAGAAGGCGGCCGCCGAGGCCGCCGCCAAGAAGAAGGCCGCTGCCAAGAAGGCCGCCGCCGCGCGCAAGGCGAAGGAGGCCGCGAGCCGGTCCGCCAAGCGCGCCGCGCTGAAGAAGGCCTCGCCGAGGTACTACGCCAACAACCTCGACGGCTGGATCAAGCACAGCCTCGACATCATGAAGAACAAGGGCATCCCGGGTTCCTACAACGGCCTCCACCGCAACATCATGCGGGAGTCCTCGGGCAACCCGAACGCCATCAACGGCTGGGACATCAACGCCATCAACGGCATCCCGTCGAAGGGGCTGCTGCAGGTCATCCCGCCGACCTTCAGCGCCTACCACGTCTCGGGCACGTCCTGGAACATCTACAACCCGGTCGCCAACATCACCGCCGCCGCCAACTACGCGGCCGACAAGTACGGCTCGATCGACAACGTCAACAGCGCGTACTGAGGTCAGCGCGGACCTCTGCACGTGAACGCCGAAGGGCGGCACCCCCTGACGGGTGCCGCCCTTCGCGGTCGTATCAGAACTGCTTGCGCATGACCTGTGGTCAGAACTACTTGCGCATGACTTCCGGCTCGTGGCGACGCAGGAAGCGGGCCACGAAGAAGCCGCAGATGATGCCGAGGACGATCAGGGCGGCCATGTCCATGCCCCAGGCGCCGACGGTGTGCTGCCACAGCGGGTCGTTGCTCTTGTCCTTGCCTGGCGGGCTGATCTTGTTGAAGTCGAGTGTGGCGCCGGCCGCGGCGACCGCCCAGCGGGACGGCATCAGGTAGGAGATCTGGTTGGCGCCGATCGAGCCGTTCAGGGTGAACAGGCAGCCGGTGAACACGACCTGGATGATCGCGAACATGACCAGCAGCGGCATGGTCTTCTCGGCCGTCTTCACCAGCGACGAGATGATCAGGCCGAACATCATCGAGCTGAAGCCCAGCGCCATGATCGGCACGGAGAGCTCGATCAGTGTGGCGCTGCCGAAGACCAGACCCTCCTTGGGGATCTCGCGGCTGGCGAAGCCGATGACGCCGACCATCAGGCCCTGCAGCACGGTGACCACGCCGAGCACGAAGACCTTGGACATCAGGTAGGCCGAACGGGACAGGCCGGTGGCGCGCTCCCGCTCGTAGATGACCCGTTCCTTGATCAGCTCACGGACGGAGTTCGCGGCTCCGGCGAAGCAGGCGCCGACCGCGAGGATCAGCAGGACCGTGGTGGCCGTGCCGTTCGGGACGGGCTGTCCGGTGGCCTGGTTGATCATCGGGTTGGGCAGCAGGCCCTTCCCCGAGTCGATGAGCAGGCTCACCGAGCCGAGGACGAGCGGCAGGATCACCGTCAGGGCCAGGAAGCCCTTGTCGGATGCGATGACCGAGGTATAGCGGCGCACCAGCGTGACGAACTGAGACATCCAGCCCTGCGGCTTGGGCGGCTTCATCGCCTGCATCGGCGGCATCTGTACGGACTGCGGCGCAACGGCGTCGATGTCCGCGGCGTACATCTGGTAGTGCTGCGAGCCCTTCCAGCGGCCCGCCCAGTCGTAGTCGCGGTAGTTCTCGAAGGCGGAGAAGACGTCGGCCCAGGTGTCGTAGCCGAAGAAGTTCAGTGCCTCATCCGGCGGGCCGAAGTAGGCGACCGAGCCGCCCGGCGCCATCACCAGGAGCTTGTCGCAGATCGCCAGCTCGGCCACCGAGTGGGTGACGACGAGAACGGTGCGGCCGTCGTCGGCGAGACCGCGCAGCAGCTGCATGACGTCGCGGTCCATGCCCGGGTCGAGACCGGAGGTCGGCTCGTCCAGGAAGATCAGCGACGGCTTGGTGAGCAGCTCCAGGGCCACCGAGACGCGCTTGCGCTGGCCACCGGAGAGGGAGGTGACCTTCTTCTCCTTGTGGATGTCCAGCTTCAGCTCGCGCAGCACCTCGTCGATGCGGGCCTCGCGCTCGGCGGTCGTGGTGTCGGCCGGGAAGCGGAGCTTGGCCGCGTACTTGAGGGCCTTCTTGACGGTCAGCTCCTTGTGCAGGATGTCGTCCTGCGGGACCAGACCGATGCGCTGGCGCAGCTCGGCGAACTGCTTGTACAGGTTCCGGTTGTCGTAGAGGACATCGCCCTGGTTGGCGGGCCGGTAGCCGGTGAGCGCCTTGAGCAGGGTCGACTTGCCGGAGCCGGACGGGCCGATGACCGCGATCAGCGACTTCTCGGGTACGCCGAAGGAGACGTCCTTGAGGATCTGCTTGCCGCCGTCGACCGTGACGGTCAGGTGGCGGGCCGAGAAGGAGACCTCACCGGTGTCGACGAACTCCTCGAGGCGGTCTCCGACCAGCCGGAACGTGGAGTGGCCGACGCCCACGATGTCGTTCGGGCCGAGCAGCTGGGAGCCGCCCTTGGTGATCGGCTGGCCGTTGACGTACGTGCCGTTGTGCGAGCCCAGGTCGCGGATCTCGAAGCGGCCGTCGGGGGTGGCGTGGAACTCGGCGTGGTGGCGGGAGACCTGCAGGTCGGAGACGACCAGCTCGTTCTCCAGCGCACGGCCGATGCGCATCACACGGCCCAGCGAGAACTGGTGGAACGTGGTCGGGCTGCGGTCGCCGTAGACCGGCGGCGCCCCCGCGCCACCACCGGGGCCCTGCTGCTGCGGGATCGGCGCGGCCTGCTGCGGTTGCTGCCAGCCTGCCTGCGGTGCCTGCTGCTGCGGTGGTGCCTGCTGCGCCCAGCCGGGGCTCGCGCCCTGTGCGGCGTACGGCTGCTGCTGAGGCTGAGGCCGAGCCTGCGGTGAGGCCACGCCGGCCGCCGCGCCGCCGACGCTCACGAGCGGGCCGTCGGTCGCGTTGCCGAGGTGCACCGCCGAGCCGGGCCCGATTTCCATCTGATGGATCCGCTGCCCCTGCACGAACGTGCCGTTGGTGGAGCCGTGGTCCTCGATGACCCAACTACGGCCGCCCCAGCTGATCGTGGCGTGACGCCAGGACACCCTGGCGTCGTCGAGCACGATGTCGCCCTGCGGATCGCGTCCGAGGGTGTACGGCCTGGACGGATCGAGCGTCCAGGTGCGTCCATTCAATTCCAGTACGAGTTCCGGCACTCCAGCCCCACTGAGTAGTCCCCCGAGTTACCCCCATCACAGGGAGTCTAGGGATGTCGAACATCGTCGGGAACTATTTCAGGCTCGCCCCCCTGACCGAAAGTCGGGCCTGGTGAAGATCACGCACGTACGCGTCGGCCGGTTCCGTTGACGGGGTTGAAACCGACCCGGAGAGTGGTAATCCACGCGAGGGGGACATGCGCGGCCACCGTGCCGTGCTGCGGATCGGGGGGTCTGCGATGAGCGCGTCGTCGAGGTTCGAGACCGCGAAGAACGGCACGCGCGGCACACAAGTGCCGTGGGGAGATGTTGTGTTGTCCGCGATCGCCTCCGTGAGCTGGGCGTTGATCGGGATGGCGGGCACGGCGGCGCTCGGCCTGCATCTGCTGGAGGCGGACGCGTCGGGTTCGCTCGGCCCGATGACCGCGGCGGTCGTGGCACTGGGGGCCGGCGGTTCGGTGACCCCGTCGGGCGATGTGTCCGCGTTCGGGTTGAAAGGTGCGGAGGCCCACACGGCCGTCACGATCACGCCATTGGGTGTCAGCCTCGTCGGCGCGCTTTTGCTGTCCTGGTTCTTCCTACGGTCCCTGCGTGCGGCCGGAGTTGTGATCGCGCCGGCCGAACTCCTCGCGCGCGCGGGCGCGGTGGTGGCGCTGTTCGTGGCGATGCTGGGGGGGCTTACCTGGGCGGGTCACGACGTCATCACGATCGACGGGGGCTCGCTGGGACTGGACAAGCTGCCCGGTGGCGGGGGTGGCGATGGCGGCGTCAACATCCCGGGTCTGGGCGACATCAGTGACATCGGTGGGTTGCTGCCCGACAACATCGGCAACCTCATCCACGCGAAGGCGGCGGTCGGTTTCACCGTCGACACGGCGCCCACGCTGCTCGGCGGGCTCGGCTGGTCGGCCGGCATCCTGCTGATCGCCCTGCTGGCCTCGCGCCGCACCCCTCTGCCGCGCGGCTGGGAGGCCGTGCACAGGGTCGTCCGGCCGGCGGTGTCGGCGGTCGTCGCGGTGATGCTGGTGGCGGTGGCGGCGGGCTGCGCGGCGGCAGTGTACGCGGCGATCGGTGACGACCATCCCAAGCGGATCTTCGGCGCCGCGCTGCTCGGCGCACCCAATGGCACCTGGCTCGGCATCCCGATCGGCCTGTTCGTTCCGTACGACGGCAGTGCGACGGGCGCGCTGACCAAGGTCCTGCCCCACCCGCTCGACGGCCTGCTCACCGCGAAGACCGACCGGTCGGTGACGCTGGGGCGGCTGGCGGACCTGGACGGCCGCGTGTGGCTGCTGGCGGTGGCGGCGGCCGTGCTGATGCTCCTGGCGGGGGTGCTGACCGCGGTACGGACGCCGGTCGCCGTCGGGGGTGGCCCGGCGGGGGCGGGCCCTGCGGGCGTACGGGGGCCGGGCGCCCTCGGCCACGCGGGGCGGTGTGCGGTGCGGCTGGGCGTCGTCGCCGCGTTGACTCTGCCGCTGCTCGCGTGGCTGACGGAGGTGTCGGTGGACGCCTCGCTGTCGGTGCTGGGCTTCGATGCGTTCGGCGCCGGGATCGAGCTGCAGGGTCACCTCGGCATGGCACTGCTCCTGGGCGCTCTGTGGGGTGCGGGGGCCGGGGCCGCCGGGGCGCTGCTGGCACGGGCGTCCGGCGCTGCGGGGAGGCGGGCGGCGCCGCTTGCGCTGAGCGGCGCGCCAGGGGCGGCGCCGGCCGGGGGCGCCGATCATCCGCAGTACGCGCGCGAGGCCGGGGCTGCGGCTGGGACCGGAATGCCTGCCGGCGAGGCGGCCACGCCGGGAGATGCTTCGGGGCCGTACACACCCGGTGCGTCCTACCGGGCTCCGAACCCCGCCACCAATCCGTATCTGCGGCTGCCGGACGAGCTGCGGGAACCGGAACCGGAGGACGTACGGCCGCGGTCCGGCGAGAGGCGAGGGCCCGGCAAGCCGCCGCCCGACGCCGGCAACAGCGGCGTGTACGGCGCGCCCACGGTGGCGCGGCCGCTCGGTGGTCCGCCTCCGCGATCGCCGCGCCGTCCGCCCAGGCCGCAGCCCGGAAACCGGTCGCCTTCCTCACCGGACGAGGGCCCGCCTCCGCCTCCTCCTCCCCCGCCAGGAAGGCCCAAGGGCCGCCCGTGAGCCTGACGCGTCGGTGGTGCCGGTGTGACTGCGCCCGTCGTCGACCGCGGCAGTCGGCGCGGACGTGGCCGACTCTTCAGCAGGCCGTCATGCGGCCGACACCCACTGTTCCGTGTCCGCTAGGCGGACCGCGGCGGCGGTAGGCACTGCGTGCCGGATACGGTGGGTACACCATGAGCGCATCGCAGACCTCGACCTCTGACGTTCCCACTCTCCTCGTCAAGATCTTCGGCAAGGACAGGCCGGGAATCACGGCCGGTCTCTTCGACACCCTCGCCGCCTACTCCGTCGACGTGGTCGACATCGAGCAGGTCGTCACCCGTGGCCGGATCGTGCTGTGCGCGCTCGTGACCCCTCCGGCGGACGGACTCGAGGGGGATCTGCGGGCGACCGTCCACAGCTGGGCCGAGTCGATGAAGATGCAGGCCGAGATCATCTCCGGCCACGGTGACAACCGGCCACGAGGCCTCGGACGCTCCCTGGTCACCGTGCTCGGGCATCCGCTCACGTCGGAGGCGACCGCCCGGATCACCGCCAAGATCACCAAGGCCGGCGGCAACATCGACCGCATCTTCCGCCTCGCGAAGTACCCCGTGACGGCGGTCGAGTTCGCGGTCTCCGGCGTCGAGACCGAACCCCTGCGCACCGCGCTGGTGACGGACGCGGCGGCACTCGGTGTCGACGTGGCGGTCGTCGCGGCGGGGCTGCACCGGCGGGCGCAGCGGCTGGTCGTCATGGACGTCGACTCCACCCTCATCCAGGACGAGGTGATCGAGCTCTTCGCCGCCCACGCGGGCTGCGAGGACAAGGTCGCCGACGTGACGGCTGCGGCGATGCGCGGCGAGCTGGACTTCGAGCAGTCACTGCACGCGCGCGTGGCGCTCCTGGAGGGGCTCGACGCCTCCGTGGTGGACAAGGTGCGCAGTGAGGTACGGCTGACACCCGGTGCCCGCACCCTGATCCGCACGCTGAAGCGGCTCGGGTACCAGGTGGGTGTGGTGTCGGGTGGGTTCACCCAGGTCACCGACGACCTCAAGGAGCGGCTCGGGCTCGACTTCGCCCAGGCCAACACCCTGGAGATCGTCGACGGGAAGCTGACCGGCAAGGTCACCGGCGAGATCGTCGACCGCGCGGGCAAAGCACGGCTGCTGCGCCGGTTCGCCGCCGAGGCGGGCGTACCGCTCGCCCAGACCGTGGCGATCGGCGACGGCGCCAACGACCTTGACATGCTGAACGCGGCCGGTCTCGGTGTCGCCTTCAACGCCAAGCCGGTCGTACGGGAGGCGGCGCACACCGCGGTGAACGTGCCCTTCCTCGACACGGTCCTGTACCTGCTGGGCGTCACCCGCGAAGAGGTCGAGGCGGCGGACACCCACGACGAGGAGTGAGCGTCCCTGACGTCCAGGGGCCCGGCACCGTGGTGGTGCCGGGCCCCTCGGTCGTGGTGTCGGCTACTCGGTCGGCGCCCAGTAGTCGAGCAGTGTGGCCACGGCCGGCTCCAGGCTCTTCCAGGAGCCCTCGAAGGACAGGACGGCGAAGGCGGCGGCCGGGAAGCCCCGGCGGTCCATCCGCTCGCGGGCGTCGCCTTCGGACGAACCGGCCAGGACGTCGGCGAGGCCCTGCACGCCAGGGTTGTGACCGATGAGTACGGCGTTCTGCGCGTCGTCGGGGACCTCGTTGAGCAGCGCGATCAGCTCGCCCGGCGAGGCCTCGTAGATCCGCTCTTCATAGACGGTCTTCGGCCGGTGCGGGAACTCGTGGACGGCGAACTTCCAGGTCTCGCGGGTCCGGAGCGAGGTGGAGCAAAGGGCCAGATCGAAGGGGATGCCGGTGTCGACCAGCTTGCGTCCGGAGACTGCGGCGTCCGATCGGCCCCGCTCCGCGAGGGGGCGCTCGTGGTCCGCGACCTGTGGCCAGTCGGCTTTCGCATGCCGGAAAAGGACGATCCTGCGGGGTTCTGCGACGCTCATGGGATCCAGCTTCGCATGAAACAGGCCACAGGGCGCGGGTAGTTGACCAGCGGTCCAGCCGGTGTTCAACGCGCTATGAGCTGCTGCGCCCGCTCGAACAGGTGGGCGATAGCCGGGTCGCTCGCCGCCGCCTGCGCGTCCGTCGGATTCAGCATCAGCGCGAGGAGCACGATGAAGGCGAGCGTCGGCAGAACGAGGGCCCACCAGGGCAGCCGGATGTCCACGCCACCCGTGGACGCCGGGTGGGGCCGGGTGTGCGTGTGGGCCGACATGGATGCCTCCGCGGGTCTTCGAGTGGTCGGTGGCCCGCCTCTCGCGGCCACACTCCGAAGTTACGGACTCCGCAGTCCTCAACCCATCCGGAGATCCACCCAGTTGACCCTGACACTCACCCCCTAAGGGATGGTGGTGCTAGCACCACCATCGGGTCCCGGCACCGGATCCCGCTGCCGGGTCCCGCTACCGGGCCCCTGCCCGGGGCGTCACGGCGAGGCGATCGTCGCGATGACGGCGATGATCACGAAGATGGCGAGGAACGAGCCGAAGACGAGCAGCATCTTCTTCTGGCCGTTCTGGGGATTCGGGTCGAGCACTGGCATACGGCAAGTCTCGCACCACGCGCCCGCGACCGTTCGCCCGGGGGTCAGCGGGGTCAGCGGGCCGCCTCGTCCTCCACCGTGCGATTGCGCCCGGCCAGGACGCCGACCAGCATCTGCGGGACCATCAGCGCGGCCATGAGCGCGATCGGCAGACCCCAGCCGCCGCTGTGCTGGTAGAGCACGCCCACCAGGAGGGGGCCGGGGATGGAGATCAGATAGCCGGTGCTCTGCGCGAAGGCCGACAGCTGGGCGACGCCCGCGCCGGTCCTGGCCCGCATGCCGACCATCGTGAGGGCGAGCGGGAAGGCGCAGTTGGCGATGCCGAGCAGTAGTGCCCAGACCCAGGCCCCGGCGGCCGGTGCGAGATACAGGCCGGCGTAACCGGCGAGTCCGCAGGCGCCCAGCGCGATCACGATCGGCCCCTGGTGCGGCAGCCTGGCGGCGACCCGCGGGATGACGAAGGCCAGCGGGACGCCCATCACCATGGTGACGGCGAGCAGCAGCCCCGCCGTGCCCGCGGGCACTCCCGCGTCCCGGAAGATCTGCGCCATCCAGCCCATCGTGATGTAGGCGGCGGTGGCCTGGAGCCCGAAGAAGACGGCGAGTGCCCAGGCGGTACGGCTCCGGGTGATCCGCAGCGCGGGTGCCTCCACGCGCGCGTGCTCCCTCGGTACGGCCGGCTGCTCGGCGGGCTCCGGCCCCCGCTGTCGTACGAACGGGATCCACGGCACCACCGCCGTCACGGCGAGAGCCGCCCACACCGCGAGCCCCGACTGCCAGCTTCCGCCCAGTGCGTCGGTCAGGGGCACGGTCACGGCCGCCGCGGCGGCCGTGCCCAGGGCGAGGGCCATCGAGTAGAGGCCGGTCATGGAGCCCACCCGGTCCGGGAACCAGCGCTTGACGATGACCGGCATCAGGACGTTGCTGACCGCGATGCCCATGAGGGCGAGCGCGCTCGCGGCCAGGAAGCCGGCCGTGCTGCCCGTGTACGGCCGTATGAGCAGGCCCGCGGTGATGGCGACCATGCCCGCGCACACCACCGCGCCCGGCCCGAAACGGCGGGCGAGGCGCGCTGCCGTGACGCCGAAGACGGCGAAGCAGAGCGGGGGCACGGAGGTGAGCAGTCCGGCCACGCTGCCGCTCATGCCGAGTCCGTCACGGACCTCTTCGAGGAGCGCGCCGAGGCTGGTGATGGCGGGGCGGAGGTTGAGCGCCGACAGGACGATGCCGATCACGAGCAGTCGCATCGTCCACGCGCGCGTGGCGGGTCGCTGGGGCTCGTCCGCGGCCGGACTGCGCACGGCCGGGGATGTCGTCGTCCTGGTTTCCTGGCTTGCCATGACACCCATCATAGAATCATGGGATGATTGGTTGTCCACTGCCGGGCCGGCCGCTCCCGGCCATCTCGTGCGAAGGTGTGCCATGCCCCTGAGTCACCCCCGCCGTTCGGCGCTGTCCGAGCAGGTCATCGCGGCCCTGCGGCACCAGATCACCTCGGGCGAGTGGCCGGTCGGCTCACGCATCCCGACGGAGCCGGAGCTGGTCGAGCAGCTCGGCGTCGCACGGAACACCGTCCGTGAGGCCGTCCGCGCACTCGCGCACAACGGCCTGCTGGACATCCGCCAAGGCTCCGGCACCTATGTCGCGGCGACCAGTGAACTGGCGGGTGTGATGCACCGCCGCTTCGCCGACGCGGACCCGCGGCACATCGCCGAGCTGCGCGCCACGCTGGAGTCGGCGGCCGCGCGGCTGGCCGCCGGGCGGCGCACGGAGAAGGACCTCAAGCAGCTCGACGCGCTTCTCGTGCGGCGCGAGGAGGCCTGGGAGTCCGGCGAGACGGAGGCGTTCGTGACGGCGGACGCGACCTTCCACCTGGCGGTGGTGGCGGCGTCCCACAACGACGTGATGAGCGCGATGTACGCGGACCTCGGCGAGGTGCTGCGGGACTGGCTGCGCGAGGACGTCGGCGCGGAGCTGACACCGGAGACGTACATGGACCACACCCGGCTGGTCGACGCGATCCGCGCGGGGGACGCCGAGGCGGCCGGCGTCGAGGCGGCGAGTTACCCGTTCCTGTGCCGTCCCGGACGGTTCACCGTTTCTGGTGGCTGATCCACACCGAGCGGACTTCCTCCCAGCACCGTCCGGTGAGCCGTACGGTCATCGCCGGGCCGGTGTCGACCCGCACACCGTCGGTGTCGATGTCCCACCACCGGGCGCACTCGACGTGCAGGCTGACGCCGTCGGTCTGCGGATACGGGTTGTGGCAGTACGTGGTCACATGGGAGCCGGTGACCTTGGTGCGGCACGCCGCACCGAAGGGCTGCGGGGAGGGGGGCTTCCCGGGCTGCACGCGCGCGTGGGGAAGCGCTTCGCACGGCAGGGACATCACGAGAGCGACGGCGACGGTCACTGAGGCCAGACTGCGGAACAGGCGCACAAGGAGACCTCCTCGGCCGTGCTGGGGAGGGAATCACGTGCTGAACACGTAATCCAGAGTGCGCAGTTGAGCCCGGACCCGCCCGGCCGGATAGGCCGAACGGGTGATATGCGCAGGGCGCGCGCCCGGCGGGACGCGCGCCCTGGATCGTCGGTCAGACCGCAGCGGCAACGGCAGCCGCAGCGACAGCGATCACGCGCCGATGGCGTGCAGACCGCCGTCCACGTGGATGATCTCGCCCGTGGTCTTCGGGAACCAGTCGCTCAGCAGGGCGACGATGCCCTTGCCGGCCGGCTCCGGGTCCTTGAGGTCCCACTCCAGCGGGGAACGCTCGTCCCAGACGGCGGCCAGGTCGCTGAAGCCCGGGATGGACTTGGCTGCCATGGAGCCGAGCGGGCCCGCGGAGATGAGGTTGCAGCGGATGTTCTGCTTGCCCAGGTCGCGCGCGATGTAGCGGCTGGTGGCCTCCAGGGCGGCCTTGGCCGGGCCCATCCAGTCGTACTGCGGCCAGGCGTACTGCGCGTCGAAGGTGAGGCCGACGACCGAGCCGCCGTTCTGCATCAGCGGCAGGCAGGCCATCGTGAGCGACTTCAGGGAGTACGCCGAGACGTGCATGGCCGTGGCGACCGACTCGAACGGCGTGTTCAGGAAGTTGCCGCCGAGCGCGTCCTGCGGCGCGAAGCCGATGGAGTGGACGACGCCGTCGAGGCCGCCCAGCTCCTCACCGACGACGTCGGCCAGACGGCCGAGGTGCTCGTCGTTCGTCACGTCGAGCTCGATGACCTTGGTGGGCTTCGGCAGCTTCTTGGCGATGCGCTCGGTCAGCGTGGGCCGCGGGAACGCGGTCAGGATGATCTCGGCGCCCTGCTCCTGGGCCTGCTTGGCGGCGTGGAAGGCGATGGAGGACTCCATCAGCACACCGCTGATCAGGACACGCTTGCCCTCGAGAATTCCGCTCATGGTGATCAGTGACCCATTCCCAGTCCGCCGTCAACAGGGATGACGGCTCCAGTGATGTACGAGGCGTCGTCGGAGGCGAGGAACCGCACCGTCGCGGCCACCTCCTCCGGCTGCGCGTAGCGGCCGAGCGGCACCTGCTTCACGATGCCCTCACGCTGCTCGTCGGTGAGCGCCTTGGTCATGTCGGTGTCGACGAAGCCGGGCGCGACCACGTTGAAGGTGATGTTGCGTGAGCCCAGCTCACGGGCGAGGGAGCGCGCGAAGCCGACGAGGGCAGCCTTGGAGGCGGCGTAGTTGGCCTGGCCGGGGCCGCCGAACAGCCCGACGACCGAGGAGATGAGGACGACGCGGCCCTTCTTGGCGCGCAGCATCCCGCGGTTGGCACGCTTGACCACACGGAAGGTGCCGGTGAGGTTGGTGTCGATGACCGAGGTGAAGTCCTCCTCGGACATGCGCATCAGGAGCTGGTCCTTGGTGATGCCGGCATTGGCCACGAGGACCTCGACCGGGCCGTGCTCGGCCTCGATCTCCTTGTAGGCCTGCTCCACCTGCTCGGTGTCGGTGATGTCGCACTTGACGGCCAGGAAGCCTGCCGGCGGCTCACCCGAGCGGTACGTGATCGCGACCTTGTCGCCGGCGTCGGCGAATGCGCGGGCGATGGCGAGGCCGATGCCCCGGTTGCCTCCGGTGACGAGAACCGAGCGGCTCAACGGATCACCCTTTCGATTGCGGTCTGAATACCCCCGCCCGAACACCTGGATGACAGGCGGCTTCCTCGGAAACCTATCGGGCCCGGGCCGCCCGCGGACAATCGGGCACCGACAGTGGCTTAGGGGACTCGCTGTCGGATCCCTACAGAAAGGTGCCGACCGCACCGGCAAACGTGTGGTCCGCCGGCCGGTCGCCACGACATGATCGGAGCAACCGCCGGTCACTGTCATGCCAACAGGAAGAGACGCAGGTGCCTCATACCATCGACGAAGCCTTCAGGGCACTTCCCCTACGCGCCCTCGCCGACGCCGCGCTCGCCCGCGCGCGTGCGCTGGGCGCCGAGCACGCGGACTTCCGGTTCGAGCGGGTGCGCAGCGCGTCCTGGCGGCTGAGGGACGCCAGGCTCGCCGGGTCGTCGGACACCACCGATCTGGGGTACGCGGTGCGCGTCGTGCATGGCGGTACCTGGGGTTTCGCCTCGGGGGTGGATCTGAGGCTCGACGCGGCCGCCAAGGTCGCCTCGCAGGCGGTGGCGATGGCGAAACTGTCCGCCCAGGTGATCAAGGCAGCCGGCTCGGACGAGCGCGTGGAGCTGGCCGACGAGCCCGTGCACGCCGACCGGACCTGGATCTCGTCGTACGAGATCGATCCCTTCTCCGTACCCGACGAGGAGAAGTCGGCGCTGCTGGCGGACTGGAGTTCACGGTTGCTCGCGGCCAACGGCGTCAACCACGTCGACGCCTCGCTGCTCACCGTGCACGAGAACAAGTTCTACGCCGATACGGCGGGGACCGTGACGACGCAGCAGCGCGTCCGGCTGCATCCGCAGCTGACGGCCGTGGCGGTCGACGAGACGAGCGGTGAGTTCGACTCGATGCGGACCATCGCGCCGCCCGTCGGACGCGGCTGGGAGTACCTCACCGGCACCGGCTGGGACTGGGAGAGCGAGCTGGAGCAGATCCCGGAGCTGCTCGCCGAGAAGATGCGCGCGCCGAGCGTCGAGGCGGGTCTGTACGACCTGGTCGTCGACCCGTCCAACCTGTGGCTGACCATCCACGAGTCCATCGGTCACGCCACCGAACTGGACCGCGCGCTCGGCTACGAGGCCGCCTACGCCGGCACCTCCTTCGCCACCTTCGACCAGCTCGGCAAACTGAGGTACGGCTCCGAGCTGATGAACGTCACCGGTGACCGCACCGCCGAGCACGGCCTGGCGACCGTCGGCTACGACGACGAGGGCGTGGCGGGCCAGTCCTGGGACCTGGTGAAGGACGGCACGCTGGTCGGCTACCAGCTGGACCGGCGGATCGCGAAGCTGACCGGCTTCGATCGCTCCAACGGCTGCGCGTTCGCCGACTCCCCCGGGCATGTGCCCGTACAGCGCATGGCCAACGTGTCGCTGCAGCCGGATCCGGCCGGGATGTCGACCGACGACCTGATCGGCGGGGTCGACCGCGGGATCTACGTCGTCGGGGACCGGTCCTGGTCGATCGACATGCAGCGCTACAACTTCCAGTTCACGGGCCAGCGGTTCTTCAGGGTCGAGAACGGGCGGATCACCGGGCAGCTGCGGGACGTCGCGTACCAGGCGACGACCACCGACTTCTGGGGCTCGATGGCCGCGGTGGGCGGCCCGCAGACCTACGTCCTCGGCGGCGCCTTCAACTGCGGCAAGGCCCAGCCGGGTCAGGTCGCCGCGGTTTCGCACGGCTGCCCGTCGGCCCTCTTCAAGGGCGTCAACATCCTCAACACCACGCAGGAGGCCGGTCGATGAGCGCCCGCACCAACAAGCCGCACGACATCGTCGAGCGGGCCCTGGAGCTGTCCGCCGCCGATGGCTGCGTCGTGATCGCCGACGAGCACTCGACCGCCAACCTGCGCTGGGCGGGCAACACGCTCACGACGAACGGCGTCACGCGCGGGCGCACCCTCACGGTCGTCGCGACCGTCGACGGCAGGGAGGGCACCGCCTCGGGTGTCGTCTCGCGCTCGGCCGTGACCGTGGACGAGCTGGAGCCGCTGGTCCGGGCCGCCGAGGCCGCCGCGCGTGCCGCAGGGCCCGCGGAGGACGCGCAGCCGCTGGTCACGGGCGTGACACAGGCGCCGGACTTCACGGACGCGCCCGCGGAGACGACCTCCGCCGTGTTCGCCGACTTCGCTCCGGCGCTCGGCGAGGCCTTCGCACGCGCGCGTGCGGGCGGCCGTGAGCTGTACGGCTTCGCCAACCACGAGCTCGTGTCGAGCTACGTCGGTACGTCGACGGGTCTGCGCCTGCGTCACGACCAGCCCAACGGGACGCTGGAGCTGAACGCCAAGTCGCCGGACCGTACGCGCTCGGCGTGGGCGGGCCGTTCCACGCGGGACTTCAAGGACGTCGACCCGGCGGCGCTGGACGCGGAGCTCGCCGTGCGCCTCGGCTGGGCCGAGCGACGCGTCGAGCTGCCGGCCGGGCGCTACGAGACGCTGCTGCCGCCGACCGCCGTCGCGGACCTGCTGATCTATCAGCTGTGGTCGGCCTCGGGCCGGGACGCGGTCGAGGGGCGCACGGTGTTCTCCAGGCCGGGTGGCGGCACGCGCGTGGGCGACAGGCTCAGCGAGCTGCCGCTGACCCTGCGCAGCGACCCGAACGAGCCGGGCCTGGAGTCGGCTCCCTTCGTGATCGCGCATTCCTCCGAGGGTGACCAGTCGGTCTTCGACAACGGCCTGCCGCTCGCCGCCACCGACTGGGTCCGCGAGGGCGAGCTCCGGCACCTCACGACCAGCCGGCACAGCGCGGGCCTGACCGGGCTGCCCGTTGCCCCGGCCATCGACAATCTCGTCCTGACCGGCGGCGACGACCGCTCCCTGGACGAGATGGTCGCCGGCACGGAGCGCGGTCTGCTGCTGACGTGCCTGTGGTACATCCGCGAGGTGGATCCGGCGACGCTGCTGCTGACCGGCCTGACCAGGGACGGCGTCTACCTCGTCGAGAACGGCGAGGTGGCGGGCGAGGTGAACAACTTCCGGTTCAACGAGTCGCCGATCGACCTGCTGGGGCGCGCGACGGAGGCGGGACGCACGGAAAAGACGCTGCCCAGGGAGTGGGGCGACTGGTTCACTAGGGCTGCGATGCCCGCGCTGCGGGTGCCGGACTTCAATATGAGCTCTGTCAGTCAGGGCGTATAACCTCGTAGCCGGTAGTCGCCCGGCTGCCTGATGATCACCAAGGAGATACGAGAACCGTGACGGACATCGTCGACGAACTGAAGTGGCGCGGGCTGATCGCCCTCTCCACTGACGAGGACGCATTGCGCAAGGCGTTCGCGGACGGTCCTGTCACGTTCTATTGCGGCTTCGACCCGACCGCGCCCAGCCTGCACCTCGGTAATCTCGTGCAGATCCTGACGATGCGCCGGATCCAGCAGGCGGGCAACCGTCCGCTGGGCCTGGTCGGGGGTGCCACCGGTCTGATCGGTGACCCGAAGCCGAACTCCGAGCGCACGCTCAACGCGCCCGAGGTCGTCGCCCAGTGGGTCGAGCGGCTGCGCGGCCAGATCGCCCCGCTGCTGGACTTCGAGGGCCCGAACGCGGCGGTCATGGTCAACAACCTGGACTGGACCCAGGGCATGTCGGCCATCGAGTTCCTGCGGGACGTCGGCAAGCACTTCCGCGTGAACAAGATGATCGCGAAGGAGGCCGTCGCCCGGCGCCTGGAGTCCCAGGAGGGCATCAGCTACACGGAGTTCAGCTACCAGATCCTGCAGGGCATGGACTACCTGGAGCTGTTCCGGCGGTACGGCTGCACGCTGCAGACCGGCGGCAGCGACCAGTGGGGCAACCTCACCTCGGGCACCGACCTGATCCACAAGGTCGAGCCGGACGCGGTGGTGCACGCGCTGGGCACGCCGCTGATCACCAAGGCCGACGGCACCAAGTTCGGCAAGACGGAGTCCGGCACGGTCTGGCTCGACCCCGAGATGACCACGCCGTACGCCTTCTACCAGTTCTGGCTGAACGCGGACGACCGGGACGTCTCCAAGTTCCTGCGCATCTTCAGCTTCCGCTCCCGCGAGGAGATCGAGGAGCTGGAGAAGCAGACGGAGGAGCGTCCGCAGGCCCGGGCCGCTCAGCGTGCTCTGGCCGAGGAGCTGACGACGCTGGTGCACGGCGCCGGCCAGACGGCCGCCGTGACCGCCGCGTCCAGGGCTCTGTTCGGGCAGGGCGAGCTGGCGGACCTCGATGAGAAGACGCTGACCGCGTCCCTCTCCGAGGTGCCGCACATCCAGGTCTCCGAGCTGGGGCTCGTCGTCGACCTCCTGGCCGAGGTCGGCCTGGTGGCCAGCAAGTCGGCCGCGCGCCGGACCGTGAAGGAGGGCGGCGCCTACGTGAACAACGTGAAGGTCGCCGCGGAGGACGCCGTGCCGGCCGAGGAGGATCTGTTGCACGGGCGGTGGCTGGTGCTGCGCCGGGGCAAGAAGAACCTGGCCGCGGTCGAGGTCACAGGAGCCTAGACCGCGCACGAAGGGGGCGGACTTCCTCGCATGGGGCGTCCGCCCCCTTCGTCGTGCCTGCCCTCAGACTGTCTGCTTTCTCTTGCCGATCGTCGCCATGTACGCCATGTCGACGAGGAAGACGATGACGATCGCGGCGACGAGCTGGAACGCGTGCCGGCTCCAGTCGATGCCCCGGGTCGATTCGACGCCGAAGCCGCGTGCGATGGCATTGCCTGCGATGGCGCCGAGCATGCCGCAGATGGTGGTCAGCCAGAGGGGGCTGTGCTGCTTGCCCGGGATGATCGCCTTGGCGATCAGGCCCAGCACGAATCCCACGATGATCGCCCACAACCAGCCCATGGCTGCCTCCTCGTACGGCTCGACGTGAGCATTACGCCCAGTGTCGGGCCGTGCGCCGTACGGCGCATGTCGGCCACGGCCGTACGTGCTCCTGCTGAGGCCGTCCGCCCAGGCAGGAGGTGACCCGGTCTCGTAGGCGGCGCAGGCGCGGCGTAACGTGGGACGTGTCCGGGTGTCGTCCCCCGACGGGGGTGTACCGGGCACGGGGACGGGGAGTGTCCGATGCGGACGGATGGTGGAATGTGATGCGGAAGCAGCATGGCGGTGCCAACGGCCAGGTGTTCCGGATCACCGGGGCACGGACCAGCCTGGACGAGGACGTGCGCGGGCGGCAGCGCCGCTACGTCATCTCCATGTCGATCCGAACGGTGTCGGTGATCCTCGCGGCCACACTGTGGAACGTCGAACGGCCCGTCGCGATCGTGGCGTTGGTGCTCGGGGCGGCTCTTCCCTACATCGCCGTGGTGATCGCGAACGCGGGGCGGGAGAACGCGCCATCGCTCCCGTCGACGTTCGTGATCGCGCCGATGCGTCCCATGATTGCGCCGCAGGGGACGAACGACGGTTTCGCGGAACCGAACCCGGAAGATGTCGCGGCCGAGCCCGCACCGGGTGCACGAAGCGAGCCGCACGACCGCGCGTGAGCGGCCGCGGCAGCGTCGCGGACGGCAGTCGACTCCGCGCCAAGCTCAAGAAAAGCTCAGATCAATCATGTTGTTCCGGTGCCGGGCGACAGCTTCCCCGTGACATACTTCGTACGCGCTCCGCATCCCCCGTCGGAGCGACAGACCGACGCCGGGCAGCTCCCCCCGTGGCTGCTCGGCGTCGCCTTGTTCAGCGCCTTTTCCGGCCCGCCTGTGAGACGAATCCGTGAGTGACGAGACCCCGATCTGCTCCGCCAAGGGCTGCCGTACCGACGCCGTGTGGGTGCTGGCGTGGAACAACCCGAAGATCCATACTCCGGAGCGGCGCAAGACGTGGCTGGCGTGTGAGGAGCACCGGGAACATCTGTCGCAGTTCCTCGGAGTCCGGGGTCTGCTGAAGGACGTCGTGAAGTTCGACGACTGGGAAGCGCCCGAGGGTTCCTAGTTCCGGGGCGCTAACCGCCGATCGCCGACATCGGGCGGTCCGGCTGGACGAACGACGGGTCGTCCAGGCCCGCGCCCGCCTTCTTGCCCCACATGGCCAGTCGCCAGATGCGGGCGATCTCCTCGTCCGGGGCGTCGGAGCGCAGGGCGGCGCGCAGGTCCGTCTCCTCCTGCGCGAACAGGCAGGTGCGTATCTGGCCGTCGGCGGTGAGGCGGGTGCGGTCGCAGGCCGCGCAGAACGGGCGGGTGACGGAGGCGATGACGCCGACGCGGTGCGGGCCGCCGTCGACGATCCAGCGCTCGGCGGGGGCCGAGCCGCGCTCCTGGGAGCCTTCGGGGGTCAGCTCGAAGCGGGTGCGCAGCGAGGCGAGGATGTCGCCCGCGGTCACCATGCCCTCGCGCTTCCAGCCGTGTTGGGCGTCCAGGGGCATCTGCTCGATGAAGCGCAGTTCGTATTCGTGCTCGACCGCCCAGGCGAGCAGGTCCGGGGCCTCGTCGTCGTTCAGGCCGGGCATCAGGACGGTGTTGACCTTGACCGGGGTCAGGCCCGCGGCGCGGGCGGCCTCCAGGCCGTCGATGACGTCCTTGTGCCGGTCCCGGCGGGTGAGGGTCTTGAAGACGTCCGGGCGCAGGGTGTCGAGTGAGACGTTCACCCGGTCCAGGCCCGCCGCCTTCAGGGCGGTCGCGGTGCGCCTGAGGCCGATGCCGTTCGTCGTCAGGGACATCTGGGGGCGGGTGTGCAGAGCGGCGACCCGTTCGACGATGCCGACCAGGCCCGGACGCAGCAGGGGTTCGCCGCCGGTGAAGCGGACCTCCTCGATGCCCAGTGAGGTGACGGCGATGTCGATGAGGCGGACGATCTCGTCGTCGGTGAGCAGATCGGGCTTGGCCAGCCACTGAAGGCCCTCTTCGGGCATGCAGTACGTGCATCGCAGATTGCACCGATCGGTCAGCGAGACGCGCAGGTCGGTGGCCACTCGGCCGTAGGTGTCGATGAGCACGTGGGCCCCCTCCCTCGTAGCGGATCAGTGCGGATCAGTTGTTTCCCGTCACGTGCGAGCCTACGTGACACCGCTGACAACGACATCGGCCCGATCCCACGAGGTACGACGCGGCCGCGTCGTAGGGACCTACGACGCGGCCGCTCGGGGAACGGGCTGCGCGGGCTGTCAGTGGGCGCCCGTGCCGGTCAGGGACCTGACCTCCAGCTCGGCGTACTTGTCGGTGTCCGGCTCCTCCTTGGACAGGTAGGTGCCGATGACGCCCAGCAGGAAGCCGACCGGGATCGAGATGAGGCCCGGGTTCTCCAGCGGGAACCAGTGGAAGTCGACGTCGGGGAACATCGACGTCTCCTTGCCGGAGACCACCGGCGAGAACAGCACGAGGCCGACCGCTGTGATCAGGCCGCCGTAGATCGACCACAGGGCTCCGGAGGTGGTGAACCGCTTCCAGAAAAGGCTGTAGAGGATGGTCGGCAGGTTGGCGGAGGCGGCGACCGCGAAGGCGAGGGCGACGAGGCCCGCCACGTTCAGGTCGCGGGCCATGGCCCCGAGGCAGATCGAGACGGCGCCGATCGCGACCGTCGCCCAGCGGGCCGAGCGCAGCTCCTGCTTCTCGGTGGCCTGGCCCTTCTTGATGACGTTCGCGTAGATGTCGTGGGCGAACGACGAGGACGAGGCCAGGGTCAGGCCGGCGACGACCGCGAGGATCGTGGCGAAGGCGACCGCGGAGATGGAGGCGAGCAGGATGGCGCCCCAGTTGGAGTCGACGCCGCCCAGATGGAGCGCCAGCAGGGGCGCGGCCGTGTTGCCGGCCTTGTTGGAGGCGATGATCTCGTCCGGCTTGATGAGGGCCGCGGCGCCGAAGCCCAGCGCGAGCGTCATCAGGTAGAAGGCGCCGATCAGGCCGATCGCCCAGTTCACGGACTTACGGGCGGCCTTTGCCGTGGGCACCGTGTAGAAGCGGATCAGGATGTGCGGCAGGCCCGCGGTGCCGAGGACCAGGGCGATGCCCAGGGAGATGAAGTCGAGCTTGGTCGTGGAGGTCGCGCCGTACTTGAGGCCCGGCTCCAGGAAGGGCGTGCCCTTGCCACTGTTGGATGCGGCCGAGCCGAGCAGGTCGGAGATGTTGAAGTTGAACTTCAGCAGCACCAGGAAGGTGAGCAGAATGGCGCCCGCGATCAGCAGGACGGCCTTGACCATCTGCACCCAGGTGGTGCCCTTCATGCCGCCGATGGTGACGTACACGATCATCAGGACGCCGACCAGGGCGACGATGCCGATCTTGCCCGCGTCGCTGGTGATGCCGAGCAGCAGCGAGACGAGAACGCCGGCGCCCGCCATCTGGGCCAGCAGGTAGAAGATCGACACGACGATCGTGGAGGTGCCGGCCGCCGTACGGACCGGGCGCTGGCGCATCCGGTACGCGAGGACGTCGCCCATGGTGTAGCGGCCGGAGTTGCGCAGCGGTTCGGCGACCAGGAGCAGGGCGACCAGCCAGGCGACCAGGAAGCCGATGGAGTACAGGAAGCCGTCGTACCCGAAGAGGGCGATGGCGCCCGCGATGCCCAGGAAGGACGCGGCGGACATGTAGTCGCCGGAGACCGCGAGGCCGTTCTGGAAGGCGGTGAACTGCCGTCCGCCGGCGTAGAAGTCGGCGGCGTCCTTGGTCTGGCGGCCCGCCCACACGGTGATGACGAGGGTCGCGAGGACGAAGACCGAGAACAGGGTGATGATCAGCGGCCGGTGCTCGCTCGCCTCACCGGCGGCGAGCACGGTCTGCTGCGCGATGCTCATGCGTCGCCCTCCATACGGGACTTGATTGCCTCGGCCTTGGGGTCGAGCTTCGCGGCGGAGTACCGCGAATACCACCAGGCGATGAGGAACGTGGTGAGGAACTGGGCGAGGCCGAGCACCAGGGCGACGTTGATGTTGCCGAACAGCTGGGTGCCCATGAAATCGCCCGCGTAGTTCGACAGCAGGACGTAGAGCAGGTACCAGACGATGAAGGCGACGGTCAGCGGGAAGGCGAAGGAGCGGTGGGAGCGGCGCAGTTCACCGAACTCCGCGCTCTCCTGCTCCGCGACGAACTCCTCGGTGGACGGGAGCCGGGCTTGGGTTTTCGAGGGGGGAGGTGTCTCGGTGGCCACGGAGTCTCCTCGAGTTGCGGATGCGGTGTGTTACGGGGATCGGGGGCGAGTGTCCTAGTGCTCCCTGTCCAAGGTCACGGCGCCACGCGAGGGCGGGTTCAACTCGCTTGACCAGTTTCCGAACTCGTCTTGGGGAACTCATTGCTGACCAGCGGCTTCGGGGGATAACTTCTGCCTGCACCACCCGTCATGCACCTGCCCGAGCGCCACCGTGTCTCGGGCGGTTTCGTTTCCGGATGATGTGGAGATCCCATGGCTCATCTGCGTTCCAGACGTCGGCTCGCCCTCGCGGTGCCGGTCGTACTGTCGCTGACCGCCTCGCTCGGCTTCCTGCCGGCGGCCGCGCAGGCCGCCCCGCGCGCGCAGTCCACGGCCCCGTCGGCCGACGCGGAGAATTTCGCGTATCTCGTCAACACCAGGACGGACCGTCACACGATCGAGTCGGTCAAGAAGGCGGTCACTGCCGCCGGCGGCAGCGTAGTCGCCGCGTACGACAGGATCGGCGTGCTCGTCGCCCACTCCGCGAACCCCGACTTCGCCCGCCGGATACGCACGGTGCGCGGCGTCCAGTCGGCGGGCGCCTCGCGTACCTCGCCGGTGACCGCCGCGGGGACGACGGACGAGGGAGCGGTCCAGTACCTGTCCAAGGCCGAGGCGGCGAAGGCCGCCGGGAGTTCGGCGACCGGCCAAGAACCGCTTGAGGCCGACCAGTGGGACCTGAGGGCGATCGGCGCCGACAAGGCCGCCCGGATCGACCCGGGCAGCAAGAAGGTGACCGTTGCCGTCATCGACACCGGCGTGGACGACACCCACCCGGACATAGCGCCCAACTTCTCCGCCTCGCAGTCCGCGAACTGTGCGAGCGGCAAGGCGGACACCACGTACGGCTCCTGGCGGCCGGTGAACGACGGCAACCACTACCACGGCACGCACGTGGCCGGTGAGATCGCCGCGGCCCGCAACGGCATAGGCGTCGCCGGTGTCGCACCCGGAGTGAAGGTCGCGAGCATCACCGTGGCGCAGCCGGACGCGAACTCGCTGTTCTTCCCGGAGAGCGTCGTGTGCGCCTTCGTTTTCGCCGCCGATCACGGCGTCGAAGTCACCAACAACAGCTATTACGTTGACCCGTGGCTGTACAACTGCATGGACGATCCCGATCAACGTGCCATCGTTGATTCGGTCAACAGGGCCCAGCTGTACGCACAACGCAGGGGCACGCTCAATGTCGCCTCGGCGGGCAATTCCAATGACGACCTCGATTCGAACGCCCTCACCGATGCCTCCAGCCCCGACGACTCGACCCCGGCGACCCGGACGGTCGACCCGCACGAGTGCTTCGACGTGCCGACGCAGCTGCCGGGTGTCGTCACGGTGAGCGCGACGGGCGTCACCGGCGCCAAGTCGTACTACTCCAGCTACGGTGACGGCGTCATCGACGTCGCGGCGCCCGGCGGCGACAAGTACAAGGCGGCGGACACGCCGTCGAAGGACGGCCGCATCCTGTCGACTCTGCCGAACAACCAGTACGGCTACCTCCAGGGCACGTCGATGGCCTCGCCGCACGTCGCGGGTGTCGCAGCGCTGCTCAAGTCGACGCACCCGCACGCGTCCCCGGCCCGCCTGCAGGCGCTCCTCAAGGCACAGGCCGACAACCCGGGCTGCCCGACCGGCCCGTACGACGGCAACGGCGACGGTGTCGTCGACGCCACCTGCGTGGGCGGCAAGCGGTTCAACGGCTTCTACGGCTTCGGCATCGTCAACGCACTGCGCGCGGTGAAGTAGGACCTGCGCGAGCGGGGTCAAGGGCCGGACGGGCACCCTTCAGTTCTAGAGGTCGTTGCAACACCCCAGTTCAGGGGATGCAATGCACTTCGAGATCCGTAGGAACCGGACGGCTCAGGGGCCTGTGAAGCTGAGCCGGGAGCGCGCGGAATACTCCCGGCTCGTGCAGCAGGGCTACAGCAACAAGGAAGCCTGCCGGCTGGTCGGTATCGACGAGCGGACCGGCAGGAAGTGGCGCAACGGCCGTAGCGCCGGCAGCAGGCAGAAGGCGGCCCCACCGATCGACACGGTGGTGCCGCCTTCCGGTCCGTCCCGGTACCTGCGCGAGGGCGACCGGATCCACATCGCCGACCGGCTGCGAGAGAAGGCGACCGTCCGGGCGATCGCCGCGGAACTGGGCCGCAGCCCGTCCACCATCAGCAGGGAGATCCGCCGCAACCGGCACCCGGCCAACGGGCAGTACCGGCCGCACGCCGCCCAGGCCCGCGCCGATGCCCGCCGGCCCCGCCCCAAGCCAGGGAAGATCGGACAGAACCCCGAGCTGCGGGACTTCATCCAGAGCCGCCGGCGTCTTCGGTGGAGTCCGGAGCAGATCTGCCAGGCTCTTCGGGCACAGTTCCCCCAGCGGCCGGAGATGCACGTGGTCCACGAGACGGTCTACCAGGCTCTCTACGTCCAAGGACGCTCAGAGCTGCGCCGCGAGCTTGCCCGCGCCCTTCGGGGCGGCCCTCGCCGAGCGGTCCGCGGTCGACGTCGAGGAGGCGGTGTACGCGGCCGGAGAGCTGGCCGTGGCCCTGCGGACGCCCGAGGAGTGGGCCGCGCACGGGCAGGCGGCCGCCCTGTCCGCACGGCCTCTGGTGGAGCGCGAGCGGCTCGACTCCGCGCACGCGCGCGTGCTCACGCCGGTCGACGGGTCTCCCCTGCTGCCCGCCGCCGGGCTGCGCGTCCTGGATCTGACCCGGGTCCTCGCGGGCCCGATCGCCACCCGCACACTCGCCCTGCTGGGCGCGGACGTACTGCGCGTCGATCCGCCGCAGCTGCCCGAACTGCCCGACCAGCACGCCGACACCGGGTTCGGGAAGCGTCTCGCGACCCTCGACCTGGCGGCGGACCGGGGCATCTTCGAGGATCTGCTCACAAAGGCCGACGTCGTCGTCACCGGGTATCGGCCGGGCGCCCTCGACCGGTTCGGGCTGTCGGCTCAGGCGCTGGCCGAGCGGCGCCCGGGGATCGTCGTCGCGCAGGTGTCCGCCTGGGGCGTGTACGGGCCGTGGGGGGACCGGCGTGGCTTCGACAGCCTGGTGCAGGTGGCCTCGGGGATCGCCGCCACCGAAGGCTCCGAGGAGCAGCCGGGTGCACTGCCCGCGCAGGCTCTCGACCACGGCACGGGCTATCTGCTCGCGGGCGCGGTGCTGCGAGCGCTGACCGAGCAGTCGCACGAGGGTGGGAGCCGGTTCGTCCGGCTGGCGCTGGCGCGGACGGCTCAGTGGCTCGTGCACGGCAGCGGGGCCGGTGCCGGTGCCGCCGGGGACGAGGCGTACGACGGGCCCGGGCCCTGGCTCGCCGGGACGGACAGCGCGCTGGGACGGCTGCGGTACACGCTGCCGCCGGTGTCCTTCGCGGGCGGGCCCGTCGACTGGGCGCGGCCGCCGGTGCCCTGGGGTACGGATCGCGCGCGGTGGCTCTGAGTTCCGGGGCGACCGAAAACGTACCCATGGGCGGAATGCCGCACCGCCAGTTGTTCGCCTTTACTTGCCCGGCTCTGCGACGGTTGGTGAAGATCTTGAGGTGACTTTGATGAGACGACCGGCCGGGGCGGCCGACGCCGGCGGGCCTGTTCGGCGTCTTGGTGCCGGCCGGGCCGTCGCCGTCCTCGTCCTGGTGGCGTCGGCGGCACTGATACCGCTGCTCGGCCCGTCCGCCGCGCTGCACGGCACCGGGGAGGCCGCCGCACCCGGTGTCGGCGGCATCGCGCTGCTGCGAGCGCTGCTGTTCGCCGCGCTGTGCGTCCCGGTGGGCGAGCTCTTCGTGAACCGTCTGGCCCGTTCGCTGCCCGGTGCCCCCGCGGACGCGCCCCGCAGCTGGGCCCCGTACACGGCCGCCGCCGGTTTCGTCGCCGCCCTGGGGCTGGCCTCGGTGGTGGCCACGGGCAACCTGGTGCCGCACAGCCTCTCCGAGATCGACGTGGGCGGCCTGTCCGACTCGCGAGACGGCAGGCTCGCGCTCGTCGAGGTCAACGGCTTCCTCGCGGCCGGCCTGTGTGCCCTCTCGGGCCGTCCGGCGACCCAGGCGTGGCCGCTGGCCGCCGTGGTCGTGGCGGAGGCGCTGCGGGCGCATCCCGCGACGGAGCACGGACCGCTGTTGGGGGCGGGCCTGACGCTGGTTCACCTGACGTGCGCGACGCTGTGGGCGGGCGGTCTGCTGCACGCGGTGCGTACGCTGCGCCGCTGGGGGCCTTCGGAGGCGGGCGCTGCACTGCTCGGGCTCTACGCGCGCGTGGCGGCCGTTCTGCTCGCCGTCATCACCGCCACCGGAGTGTGGAGTTCGCTGCGCCGCATGCCGTCCCACACGATCCTCGACCAGCTGGCGACGACGGCGTACGGGCGCACCCTGCTCGCCAAGGTGATCCTCGTGGCCGTCGTCGCCGTGCTCGCCCTGTGGGCGCGGGTCCGGCTGCGCCGCGCCCCCGATCCGCTGACCGCCCGCGGCCCCGCGCGTGCCGAGGTCGTCGCCCTGGGGGTGGTGGTCGTGGTGTCCGGGCTGCTGACGGCGCTGCCGCTGCCCATCAGATGGTGAATGCCGGCGGACGCCCGGACGGTGAACGTCAGTTGGTCACCAGCACCTTGAGTGCGGTGCGCTCGTCCATCGCCTTGTAGCCGTCGGGGACGCCCTCCAGACCGACCGTCATGTCGAAGACCGGCGAGGCGTCGACGGTGCCGTCCAGGACATCGGGCAGCAGCTCCGGGATGTAGGCGCGGACCGGTGCGACGCCGCCGCGCAGCGCGATGTTCCGGTCGAACATGACGCCGAGGTCAAGACCGGTGGCGCTGCCGTGCGGGACGCCGACGAAGCCGATCGCGCCGCCGTCGCGGGTGATGTTGACCGCCGTACGCATGGACTGTTCCGTACCGACGGCCTCGACGACCGCGTGCGCGCCCTGTCCACGCGTGAGCTCGCGTACGGCTTCGACGGCCTCGTCCCCGCGTGCGGCGACGACGTCGGTGGCGCCGAAGCGGCGCGCGATGTCCGTGCGGACCTGGTGGCGGCCGAGCGCGATGATCCGCTCCGCGCCGAGGCGCCGGGCGGCGAGCACCGCGCACAGGCCGACGGCTCCGTCGCCGACGACGGCGACCGTGGCTCCCGGGCGGGCGGCCGCACCGAGCACCGCGTGATGACCGGTACCGAGCACGTCGGAGAGGGTCAGCAGGGAGGACAGCAGGTGGTCGTCGGAGGCGGCGTCCTTGGGGAGCTGTACGAGGGTGCCGTCGGCGAACGGCACGCGTACGGCCTCGCCCTGGCCACCGTCGTGTCCGACGGCGCCCCAGAAGCCGCCGTGCTCGCAGGAGGTGGTGAGGCCCTCGCGGCAGTGGTCGCAGACGCCGTCGGACCACATGAAGGGCGCGACGACGAGGTCACCACGGCGCACGCTGTCCACCTCGGAGCCGGTCTCCTCGACGATGCCGAGGAACTCGTGCCCGATCCGCTGCCCCGGCTGCCGGGCCGCCTCGCCGCGGTAGGCCCACAGGTCGCTGCCGCAGATGCAGGCGCGCAGCACCCGCACCACGGCGTCGGTGGGCAGCTGCGCCACGGGCTCGGGCACATCCTCCACACGCATGTCGTACGGGGCGTGGATGGTGGTGGCGCGCATGGCGAGGATCCTTCTCGTGCGGTGGCGTGGCTGCGCTCAGGGGTGGCGAGCGCACTTCACCGTACGTCGCGACCGGGGCGGCCGCGCATCAAGGTCCGTCGGCAGGGACCGCGCATCGAGATCCTTCGAAGGGGACGGCCACGCACCGAGACCCGCCACCAGGGACCGTCACGCACCAAGATCCGCCGACAGGGACACGGCCGCGCATCGAGATCCTTCGACGGGGGCGGCCACGCACCGAGACCCGCCACCAAGGACCGTCACGCACCGAGACCCGCCGGCGGGGGTCGTCAGACCCCGGCCACCCCCAGCAGCCTCCCCGCCGCGTAGGTGACCCCCATCGCCAGGGCTCCCCCCACCGCATTCCGCAGGACCGCCCGCCCGGGCGCCGCGGAGCCGAGCCGTGCGCTGGTCCAGCCGGTGAGGACGAGAGCGGCCAGCACCGACACCACCGTGACCCACAGCCGCCAGTCCGACGGCGGCAGCACGATCGCCAGCAGCGGCAGCAGCGCCCCCACGGTGAACGACAGGAAGCTCGCCCACGCCGCGTGCCACGGATTGGTCAGCTCGTCGGGGTCGATGCCGAGCTCCACGCGCGCGTGCGCCCTGAGCGCGTCGCGTTCCGTCAGCTGCTCGGCTGCCTCCCTGGCCACCTCGCGCGACATCCCCCGCTCCTGGAGCAGCTGGGTCAGCTCCTCCAGCTCGGCCTCCGGCTGCTCGCGCAGCTCCCGCCGCTCCAGGGCGAGGGCCGCCATCTCCGAGTCCCGCTGGGTGGAGACGGACACGTACTCGCCCGCGGCCATCGACATCGACCCGGCCAGCAGGCCCGCGAGCCCCGCGGTGAGCAGCGCCGAGCGGTCGTCCGTCGCGCCGGCCACGCCGACGACGAGACCCGCGGTGGACACGATGCCGTCGTTCGCGCCCAGGACGGCCGCCCGCAGCCAGTTCAGCCGCGTGCCCAGCGAGCCCCCGTGCGCCTCGTCGTGCGTTGGTTGCGTCACCCGGGGAGGATCCCACCCCGGGTGTCACCACACCCGCACCGACGCCCCCTTCGCGAACGCCGGGCTCGTCGCGTCGGCCGGCGGTACTGCCAGCGGCTCGGCCAGCTCCGCCACGGCCGGCCCCACCTTTGCCGCGATCGGGTCCAGCAGGTCCAGGTCGAAGCCGTACACGCGGGCCGCGTTGCCGCCGATCATGGCCGCGACCTCCTCGCGCGGCACGCCCGCGTACGCGATGCGCAGGCCCTCCCTGGAGTACGGGTACGTCCCCTCGTCGTGCGGGTAGTCGCTGCCCCACATGATCTTGTCGACGCCGATGCGGTCCCGCAGGGGCACCTCGTGGGGGCGCATGAAGCTGGCGCCGACGAAGCAGTTGTCGTGCCACACCTCGGAGGGCGGTTTGCCCATGCGGGCGGCCAGGCCGGCGCCGAATTTGGACTCGGCGGTGGTCGCCTTCGTCGCGGCGACCAGGCGGCCGTGGTAGTAGTCCAGCATGTCGAGCACTCCGGGGATCCAGCCCGAGCCCTGCTCGGTCAGCACCAGCTTCAGCTCCGGGTGGCGGCGGAAGGCGCCCCCGAACACCAGGTGCCACAGGGCGCGGTGGGAGAACCAGGTCGTCTCGACCATGAAGACCGCGCGGGCGGCCGGCTCGTCGCCGAGCGGCGGGGACGCCGACCCCGCGTGGTGGTTCACGGGGACGCCCAGCTCCGCACAGACCGCCCAGAGGGGGTCGTACGACTGCGAGTAGAGCTCCGGCAGACCGGAGCCCGGCGGTGTGCCCGGCAGCATCAGGCCGCCCTTGAGGCCCGCTTCGGCGGCCCACCTGACCTCCTGCACGGCCGCGTCCACGTCGTTCAGGAGGATCTGGAAGACGCCCGCCCGCCGGCCCGGTGCCGCCGCGCAGAAGTCCGCGAGCCAGCGGTTGTGGGCGCGCAGGCCGGCCCAGCGCCGTTCGAACTCCTCGGCGGTGGGCGCGGGAGCCATCAGGGAGCCGGACGGGAAGAACGGCGGAATGGTGTTCGGGAAGAGGACCTCGGCGACGATGCCGTCCTCCTCCAGCTCCGCCACCCGGCGCTCGGAGTTCCAGTTCTTGTCGGCGGTGTCGGCGAGCAGGTCCTCGTACGGATTGACGTATGTCGCCGCCCACACGTCGAACTCGTCGTGGTGGCGCCGTTCCAGGTACGGCTTGTAGTCCAGGAGGTCGGCTCCCGCGTGGCAGTCGGCGGAAATGACGGTGTAGCGGTCGTCTGCGGTCATCGGTCCACTCCCAGGGCCGGAAAGTCGTGGTCGGTCAGCCAGTGCCGGCCCACCTCGCGCGAACGCGCCCAGGACGCCGCCACGGACGCCTGGTCGTCCGGCTGGCCGAGGTCGGCCGGTGTGGGGCCGATGCGGCGGGCCAGCGGGGTCAGTTCGCCGACGTCGAAGCCGAAGACCTCCGCAGCCGCCAGGCCCAGCATGCGGCGGGTCTCGGCCACCGGGATGTCGTGGAAGGTGCGCCGCAGCCACGCGCGCGTGTCGGGCCAGGTGCCCTCGGGATGCGGGAAATCGCTGCCCCAGAGGATGTTGTCGACGCCGATCTCGTAACGCTGGGCCAGTTCACGGCGCTTGGTGTTGGTCGCGCAGATGAAGAGCTGGCGGTCCAGGTACTCGTGCGGCGGGCGTTTCACCTCCTGGAAGGGGGACAGCTTCTTGCCGCCGTGCGCGCCCAGGAAGAGGCGGTCCATGAACCACAGGAGGTTCGGCAGCCACCAGCAACCCGACTCCGCCACACCGAACTTCAGCCCCGGATGGCGTTCGAGGACGCCGGACCACAGGAGGAACCACAGCGGCCGGGCGGGCCACCAGGTGATCTCGGAGACGAAGATCCCGAGGTGGTCGCCGTACTCGCGCCGCGGCGCCGCGCCCGAGTGCGTCACCACGGGCATTCCGCATTCGGCGGCCGCCGCCCACACCGGGTCGTAACGGCGGTCGTGGTACGGCTCCTTGTCGACCCACATGGACGGAATCATCAGCGCGCGCAGGCCGGACTCCCTGGCGCGGTGGATCTCCGCCACGACCCGCCGCGTCGGCGCCGTGATCGGCAACAGGGCGACCCCGCAGTGCCGTTCGGGGTGCTCCGACACGAAGTCCGCCAGCCAGCGGTTGTGGGCCTGCGCGCCCGCCATGCCCAGCTCCGGGTCCTGGTCGCCGGAGAGGCCGAGGCCCACGCCGAAGGGAGCGGCGGTCCGGCTGTCGACGGCGTCGGCGTCCGGGAAGACGACCTCGGCGGCCACCCCGTCGCCGTCGAGTTCCTTCAGGCGCCGCGCGGTGTCCCAACCCCCGCGCAGGCCCTCCTCGTTGTCCTGGAACCACTTCGCCGCGAACGCCTCGTTGCGGATGCCGAGCCGCGTCATCTCCTCGCGGCGCCGCTCGCGCCCCGCGAGGAAGTCTTCGAAGTCCCGGTGGAAACGGGCGTCCAGATAGGGCCGGTACTCCTCGGTGGGCAGCCCGGCGTGGCAGTCGGAGGAGATGATCAGATACGGGTCCTGGTCGGTCACATCGGCCCCTCGGTCCGGAATGCTGCGCTTCCCGGGGGACGCCCCGGGCACCCGGCCGACCGCGTGGCACCGTCGGCGGACAAGCGCGGCAACGATTCAGTCAAGGATGAATTGCTCGAGGTACGACGGGTTCGTGCGGTCGAGCATCGACTCGGCCCGCGCGCGGATCTGGGCGTCGCTGTGCTCACTGGGCGGCAGCAGCCAGAAGCGGTCGGCCCGGATGCCGTCGAAGACGAGGTCCGCGACCTCCTCGACGGGGGTGAAGCGCACTTCCCGTCCCGCCGAGCGCATTGCGGACTCCCACTGGCCGAGGCTGCGGTACGGCGTCTTGCGCGGCCTCTCCTTCGCGTACCAGGCGGGTCTGTTGCGGTGCGACTCCCACAGGCCGGTGCGCAGCATGTGCGGCCCGGGGAACAGCACGGACGCCCCCACGCGTGCGTGCTCCGCTCGGAGATGGGCGTACAGGGACTCGGTCATGGTCACGACGGCCGCCTTCGTGACGGCGTACACGGAGGCCGTGGGCAGCGGGGCGATACCGCCGTCGCCGGAGGACGTGTTGACGACATGACCGGGTTGACCCGACTTGATCATCCGTGGAACGAACGCCTGGACGCCATGGAAGACACCCCACACATTGACGGCGAACGCCCACTTCCAGTCGTTCGGCTCGTGCTCCCACATCCGGCCCTCGGCACCCGAGCCGACCCCGGCGTTGTTGCACAGGACGTGTACGGCGCCGTACCTGTCGTACACCGACTCCGCGAGGTCCAGGACCTGTTGACGCTCGCCGACGTCGGCCACGCGCGCGTGCACGTCGGCACCCTCGGCACGCAGGTCCGCGGCGGCCTTGTCCAGGGCGCTCGCCTCGACGTCGGCGAGGACCACCTTCAGGCCTCCGGCCGCGAACCGCCGGGCCATCGCGAGCCCGATCCCGCTCGCCGCGCCGGTGACGACGGCGACCTGTCCGGACATCAGCTCCATCAGGCACTCCCCTCGGGCGGCGCGTCGAGGATCTGCCGCGGATCGTCGTAACGCTGGTGGATGTACGGCAACAGGGCCTCGGCGCTCACCCGTTCGACGACCTTGCCGCGTTGGCCGCTCGTCTTCTCGCCGATCGTGATGCCGATCAGGCGACGGACCGGCAGGTCGGCCACCGGGTCGTACATGGACTCGCGCAGCATGACGTCCCCGGTGACGCGCTCCAGCCGGCGCACCTTCTCCTCGCGCAGGCAGTGCACGAGCACCGGGCCGGCGTCGAAGCCCGAACCGTCCACCGCGGGAAGGAACTTGAAGTAGAAGTCGGTCTTCCGGCTCGGCTCCGGCAGCGGCAGTTCCTCGCTCACCGCGCCGCGCACCTCGACGAAGGCGACGGAGTGCCGGGCGAGCGAGGCGTGGACGACGAGGCCGTCACGCTCAAGAGTCACCTCGCCGAGCTTCTTGGGCTCCCCGAAGACCTCGCGGCCGCCGGTGAGGGCCCGCTCGTGGGTCATCGGCATGACGAGCGGATACCAGCCGTCGACGCCGGCGTGCGAGGCGGCGACCGCGAACGAGCCCGCACCGAGCGGGTATCCGGGCAGCTCGACCTTGCTGATGTTCACCCGGGCCAGAGGCCGGCTCGTGGGTTTCAGGGGCGGCGGCAGGACCGCCGCGAGGGCGTCCGGGTCGGTCTCCCAGAGGGCCGCCACACCGGTGGACCAGATGTCGGGAAGCCGTGCGCTCGCTGTGCGCGCGGCGGCGATCTCCGCCTCGGTCCGTGCGCCGTACCGTACGCGTGCCATACGTCGTACCGCCCTTCCGTCGACCGTCACACGCCGGGCGGGCAGCACGCTTGCACCGGGTGCCGAAAAGGTCCATAGCCGTGGGCACAGACATTCGCGCCATTCGCGGCACTCGAACAGACGGGCACGCAAGGGCACCTGACGGACAGGACTGTCAGTGGCGGCCCGTATCCTCAGGGACCATGCTCGAAGACCTGACGACCGCCGCGTCCTCCCCGACGACGTGGCCGGCCGCGTATCCGCAGGGATACGCGGTCGTTGACGTGGAGACCACCGGCCTGGCGCGGGACGACCGGATAATCTCCGCGGGCGTCTACCGGCTGGACGCACGCGGCGAGGTCGAGGACCACTGGTACACCACGGTCAATCCGGAGCGGGACCCGGGGCCGGTGTGGATCCACGGTCTGACGAGCGAGGCGCTGGAGGGCGCGCCCCTCTTCCAGGACATCGCCGAGGAGTTCGCGACCCGGCTGGACGGCCGGGTGCTCGTCGCGCACAACGCCGTCTTCGACTGGCAGATGATCGCGCGGGAGTACGCGCGCGCGAAGCGCGAGGCACCGGTGCGGCAGCGGCTGTGCACCATCGCGCTCTCCAAGGAGCTGGCCCTGCCGCTGCCCAACCACAAGCTGGAGTCGCTGGCCGCCCACTTCGGCGTCGTACAGCAGCGCGCGCACCACGCGCTGGACGACGCGCGCGTGCTGGCGGAGGCGTTCCGGCCGAGCCTGAGGGCCGCGGCGGCGCGGGGCGTACGGCTGCCGCTGCTGGAGTGCCGGCCGCTGACGGAGTGGAGCGACCGGCCGGTGCCGCGCCAGTCCGGCGGCGGCTACGACGGCTATCGGCCGACCAGTTGGCGCCCTTCCCGTAAAAGGCCCGCATGCCCCCATCCCAACCCAGGCCGTTACGAAGACGGCAAACCCCTCAAGCAGGGCATGCGGGTGGCCTTCTCCGGAGACACCTCGGTCGAGCGCGACCTGCTGGAGGACCGCGCCGTCGAGGCCGGGCTGCATGTCGCGACGAGCCTGTCCCGGCTGACCAGCCTGCTCGTCACGAACGACCCGGACTCGACCACGTCGAAGGTCGTCAAGGCCCGGCAGTTCGGCACCCCGGTGGTGGACGAGGCGGCGTTCGGGCAGTTGCTCAGGGACGTGGAGCCCGCGGACGGGTGACCCGTACGGACGGGTGATTGCCACGCGACTCGCCCGCCGTCCGCTCGCCCGCGCGGCAGCGAAGGCTCACCCTGTGGCGCATGGCGACCTGTGAAGTATGTGGCAATGACTACGGAATGTCCTTCGAGGTGCACGCACAAGGAGCGGTGCACGTCTTCGACTGCTTCTCCTGCGCGATCCACCGCATGGCACCCGTGTGCGAGCACTGTCGTGTGCAGATCATCGGCCAGGGCGTCGAGGTCGAGGGCCAGTGGTACTGCGGCGCGCACTGTGCCCGTGCGGAGGGCAAGGTGGGGATCATCGACAAGGTGTAACCCGTGACCCGCCCGATCGCACCCCACGACCGAGTTGTACGGTCGTGGGGTGTACCGCTTCCTGTTGTCCCGGCAGTGGGTGATCCTCACCCTGATCGCCCTTGTCCTGATCCCCACGATGATCAGGCTGGGCATCTGGCAGAAGCACCGCTACGAGATGCGGACCGCCCGCAACGACCTCGTCTCCTCGGCGCTGCACGCGAAGCCGGTCCCCGTGCAGCGGCTGACCTCCCCCGGGCATGCGGTCACCAGCACCGAGAAGTACCGCACCATCACCGCGACGGGCACCTTCGACACCGCCCGCGAGGTCGTCGTCCGGCGCCGCACCAACGACGACGACGAGGTCGGCTTCCACGTCCTCACCCCGCTCGTCCTGACGGACGGCAAGGTGGTGCTCGTCAACCGTGGCTGGATCCCGGCCAACGGCGCGCAGACCGCCTTCCCGAAGATCCCCGCGCCCCCGGCCGGCAAGGTCACCATCGAGGGGCGGCTGAAGGCCGACGAGACCACCGCGACGAGCGGCATCAAGGAGATCAAGGGGCTGCCGGCCCGGCAGATCATGCTGATCAACAGCGAGGAGCAGGCGCGGCGGCTCGGCGCCGAGGTCCTCGGCGGCTACGTCGAGCAGACGGCACCCGAGGCGAAGGGCGACAGCCCCGAGCAGATCTCGGATCCCGGCAGCGAGGACGCACCGCTGAACTACGCGTACATGATCCAGTGGTGGCTGTTCGCCGCGGGCGTCCCCGTGGGCTGGTGGGTCCTGGTGCGACGCGAACTCCGCGACCGGGCGGAAGCCGCAGCCAGTGAGCAGGCGGAGGCAGCGGAACCGGCGACGGTGTAGCGGGGCCGGACCCGCCCCCTCAGGCGGCCTTCACTCCCCCGCCCCCAGGCGGCGTTCACTCCCCCGCCCCGGGCGGCCGTCACTCCCACGGCCCCCGCCCGGATTGCCAGGGGTGCTCACCGGGAACCCGCAACTCCGTGCACCCCCGTATCGAGGATTACGCTCTCATCGGCGACGAGCAGACCGCGGCCCTGGTCGGCCGGGACGGCTCCGTCGACTGGCTCTGCCTGCCGCGCTTCGACTCGGCGGCCTGCTTCGCCCGGTTGCTCGGCGACGAGGGCGACGGCCACTGGCGCATCGCCCCCAAAGGCGCCGACGGTCCCTGCACCCGCCGGGCCTACCGCCCCGACACCCTCGTCCTGGACACCGAGTGGGAGACGGACGAGGGCGCGGTGCGCGTGAGCGACCTGATGCCGCAGCGCGAACGCGCCCCCGAGGTCGTACGAGTCGTCGAGGGCCTGCGTGGCAGGGTGACCGTCCGCAGCACACTGCGCCTGCGCTTCGACTACGGGTCGATCGTGCCGTGGATGCGCAGGTCCGGCGAGCACCGGGTGGCCGTCGCCGGCCCGGACTCGGTCTGGCTGCGCAGCGACCCCGCGGTGCACACCTGGGGCGAGGACCTCGCCACGCACTCGGAGTTCACGGTCGAGGAGGGCGAGAAGGTCGCGTTCGTCCTCACCTGGCACCCCTCCTACCGTCAGCGTCCGCCGCAGATGGATCCGTACGAGGCGCTGCGCGCCAGCGTCGCGGACTGGCAGGCATGGGCGTCCCAGTGCCACTACCACGGTCCTCACCGGGACGCCGTGATGCGCTCCCTGATCACCCTCAAGGCTCTCACCTACGCGCCGACCGGCGGCATCGTCGCCGCCCCCACCACCTCCCTGCCCGAGGAGCTCGGCGGGGTGCGCAACTGGGACTACCGCTACTGCTGGCTGCGCGACTCCACCTTCACCCTGGACGCGCTCCTGACCTGCGGCTACCACCAGGAGGCCGAGGCCTGGCGGAACTGGCTGCTGCGCGCGGTCGCGGGTGATCCGGCCGACCTGCAGATCATGTACGGCCTGGCGGGCGAGCGACGGCTGCCCGAGTCCGAACTGCCGTGGCTTTCCGGCTTCGCGGGGTCGACACCCGTACGCATCGGCAACGAGGCCGTGAACCAGCTGCAGCTGGACGTGTACGGCGAGGTCATGGACTCGCTGTCACTGTCCCGGAGTTCGGGCCTGTCCACCAAACCGCACATGTGGTCGATCCAGGCCGCGCTGATGAAGTGGCTGCAGTCCGAGTGGCGACAGCCCGACGAGGGGCTGTGGGAGGTACGCGGCGGCCGACGTCACTTCGTCCACTCCAAGGTCATGGTGTGGGTGGCCGCGGACCGTGCCGTACGCGCGCTGGAGGAGAACCCGCGCCTTGAGGGCGATCTCGACGGCTGGCGCGCCCTGCGCGACGAGGTCCACCGCGAAGTGTGCGAGAAGGGCTTCGACCGCGAGCGGAACACCTTCACGCAGTACTACGGCTCCCGCGAACTGGACGCCGCGCTCCTTCTCATCCCGCGCGTCGGCTTCCTCCCGCCCGACGACTCCCGCGTGCTCGGCACCATCGACGCCGTCCGCGAAGAGCTGAGCCACGGCGGCTTCCTGCGCCGCTACAGCACCGACGAGACGACGATCGACGGGCTGTCCGGCGAGGAGGGCACCTTCCTGGTCTGCTCGTTCTGGCTCGCGGTCGGACTGCACAAGACGGGCCGGAAGAAGGAGGCACGGGAACTGTTCGAACGGCTGCTGGGGCTCGCCAACGACGTGGGCCTGCTGTCCGAGGAGTACGACCCCGTGGGCGACCGTCTGCTCGGCAACTTCCCGCAGGCCTTCAGTCACGTCGGTCTGGTGCACACCGCCCTCGCCCTCTTCGGGGACGACGAGGCAGGATAAGGGCCATGGATCTTGGACTGAAGGACCGGGTGTACGTCGTCACCGGAGCCACGCGCGGCCTCGGCCACGCCACCGCGCGCGAACTCGTCGCGGACGGCGCGAAGGTGGTCGTCACGGGGCGGGACGAGAAGCGGGTCGCCGACGCGGCGGCCGCGCTGGGACCGAACGCGGCCGGGGTGGCCGTCGACAACGCGGACACCGACGCGGCCGCGCGGCTCGTCGAGGCGGCGCGGCAGCGGTTCGGCGGCTTCGACGGCATCCTCATCAGCGTGGGCGGGCCCGCACCCGGATTCGTCGCGGACAACACGGACGAGCAGTGGCAGTCGGCGTTCGAGTCGGTGTTCCTGGGAGCGGTCCGGCTGGCGCGGACGGCGGCCGCGGAACTCGAGGCCGGGGGTGTGATCGGGTTCGTGCTGTCCGGGTCGGTGCACGAGCCGATTCCGGGACTGACCATTTCGAACGGGCTGCGGCCGGGCCTGGCCGGGTTCGCCAAATCGATCTCGGACGAACTGGGACCGCGGGGAATCCGGGTCGTCGGGCTGCTGCCGGCCCGTATCGACACGGACCGGGTGCGCGAACTGGACGCTCTGTCCGCCGACCCCGAGGCCACACGGGCGGCCCATGAGTCCCGCATTCCGCTGCGGCGCTACGGGCTGCCGGAGGAGTTCGGGCGGACGGCCGCCTTCCTGTTGTCACCGGCCGCTTCCTATCTGACGGGCATCATGGTCCCGGTCGACGGCGGTATGCGGCACGGGTTCTGACGCCCGGCCAGGTCAACTCACCCTTACCGCACGGTGCTTGACACCCTTCAGTCGCACCTCTGCGGGAAGGGCCGCGAGGGCCGCCGAACGGCGCGCGTGCATCAGGGCCTGGTGCGTGAGGTGGTGCAGGGCCGCTGCCGGGTCCACGTGCGGTTCCAGGTGGAGTTGCACGCGCGCCTTCGGGGCGTCGCGGTTGCCGGTCAGCCGGGCGTGGGCATGCGCCACGCCGTCCAGCTCGCCCGCCTCGCCCGCCAGTACGCCCTCCAGGGCCCGGCCCCGCAGCAGCGCCCCCTCGCCGTCGCCGGTGTCGACCAAGACCTCGGCGAGGCGGCGCCGGCGCAGGACCGCGGTCAGCCACCACAGGCCGAACAGGACCAGGACGGCCAGTACGGCGATGACGGTGGGCCACCACCAGCCGGCGTCCCGCCAGTGGGTGCGTTCGGCGTCGCTGAGCAGTACGTCGTGCCGCCCGTCGTGGATCCACCATGAGGGGGGCTTCAGGCCGAGTCCCACCGCCAGTACGGAGCCGCCCAGCAGGAGCAGCACGAGCCCGGCGATCCCGATCAGCACTCGGTTGACGGTCCTGAGCATCGCCCTCACCTCTTCCGTCCGGGACGCCGTACGTGCACCGACAGCGCGGGGGGCCGGGACAGCCCCAGGCCGTCGACCGCCTCCGCGAGCGAGGTGTCCAGGTCGGCGCGCACATCGTCCGGTTCACGGAAGTGCGAGACGGCGAAGACGTCGGCCCGGGACCGGCGCACCCGCACCCGTACCGACTGCACACCGGCGACCTCCATGGCACGGTCGCGAAGCACCAGCGCGGCCGCCTCCCGGTACAGACCGGCGTGTACGTCGGTGTCGGGGCGCCGCATCGGCAGGACGCCGCGCAGGCCCGGCGTGGCGGCCAGCACGATCAGCCAGAGGCCGAGGACCGCGGCGACGCCGGCCCCCACGAGCACCCAGGTGTCGTCGAGGGGGCGCTCGGCGAGCTGCCGGGCGAGTTCGCGGCGCCAGCCCATCGCGGGACGGCCGGCGCGCACCGCCGCGACGTCGTAGAGGAACACGCCCGCGACCGCCACGATCAGGACCGCGACGATGCCCGCGGGGACGCGGCGCGCGGACCAGAAGCGGCCCTCGCGTACGTCGTCGGCCGCCGGCGGGGGCGGTGGTGCGTGGTCGAAGTCGCCGCCGGGCGCCCTCTCCATGACCGGCAGTCGTTGTGTGGTGCCCTCGGAGCCCTGGGGCTCGCTCATCGCGTCCTCCCCTGTGCCGCGCCGTGCGCCGGGGTCAGGTGCAGCCGTTCCACGTGAACGGCGACCTCCGGCACCTCCATGCCCACCAACGCGCGTACCCGCGAAGCGACATGCCGACGCACATCCGCGCACCGCGCGCCGATGTCGCAGGGGTAGTCGAGCTCGATGTGCAGGCGGACATGGGCGGCGCCATGGTGGACCACGACGGCGGCCTGCGCGGGCCTGGTGTCCCGGGACTGGTCGGCGAGCACTTCGCGGGCAGCCTGAGCGGCCACCTTCGAGACCACCCGGTCGGCGATCCTGGTGGCACCGCGCTCCCCCGGTGCGACGGCCGCCGGGGGGCTGCGAAGCTCAGTGGCACCCTCGCTCACCGATGTCACCGCCGGCGGTCGTCACGCGTACGGAAGAAGTCGCCGAGTTCCAGGTCCCCCTCCAGGAACCGGCCGACGACGAAACCGATGGCGCCCAGGGCAGCCACCAGCACAAAGGCCCCGAAGCCGCCGAAGTACCCGGCGAAGCCCAGCGCCATTCCGGCGATCATGCCGACCACGGCCATGCTCATCGTGCACTCCCCTCAGCGGTGCGGTTGTCCGGTCTCCAGGAGGTCACTGGAGCCGCGACTCCGGCTCGTCGTCCTCTTCCTCCGGCAGCTTCACATCACTCACCGCGATGTTGACCTCCACGACCTCCAGGCCGGCCATCCGCTCCACCGCCGCGATGACGTTCTCGCGCACGTCATGGGCGACGTCGGAGATCGAGACGCCGTAGTCGACGACGATCTCCAGGTCAAGCGCCGTCTGCACCTCGCCGACCTCGGCCTTCACGCCGCGTGTCACCGACTTCGCCCCGCCCGGTACCCGGTCGCGCACGGCGCCGAAGGTGCGGCTGATCCCGCTGCCCATGGCGTGCACGCCGACCACGTCGCGCGCGGCCAGTCCGGCGATCTTCTCCACGACCCCGTCGGCGATCGTCGTACGTCCCCGGGTGGCCGGGTCTCCCCCGCCGCGCCGCGTCGACTTCCGCAGCGCTGGGTTTTCCGGGGCCTCACTCGCTTCTCCGGGACTCCTCGTCCGGTTCTGCTCCGTCATGTCGGTCATCGCCGCACGTCCCTTCGATTCGTCCTCCTTTCACCACGGTAAGTGAGGTTGCGCCACCGCGCGCCGGGGATGCGGCAGGCTGGAGGAATGACGGCGGAACGGTGGGCGCAAGAGGTACGGCATCAACTGGGCCTGGGCAGACTTCTGCCCCTGGGCGGACCGCGCGAGGGCGCGTGGATCTCGGAGGCGGCGGCCGAGGCGGTGCTCAGGCGCGCGGCCGGGGAGTTGAGCTGGGTACGGCTGGACGGGCTGCGGATCGCGCTCGCCGACCCGGACACCGCGGCCGACCCCGCCGTGCCGCCCCCGCCGAGCGCCCTGCCGCCCGGACCGCTACGGCTGACGGCGGATTTCGCGGCGACGGCCGCTCAGCCGCTGCCGACGACCGCGACCCTGCTGCGTGCGACGCTGACGGCAGCGGCGACCGAACTGCTCGGCCTGGTGGTGGCGGATGTCGACCTGCGGGTCACGGCGCTGCTGGACGAGGTCCCGGAGGCCGTGCCGGTGCGGCCGCCTGAGCCATCGCGCGCCGCCGGGTCCGGGACCGGCGACGAGGGCCGCGCCGCGGCTGCCGCCCTCGCCGTCCCGGGAGTTGCCCGTCTGACGGGCGGGCTGGGCCGGTCCGTGCACATCGAGGAGCGGCACGAGGAGGGCGCGCTGCCGCACCGTCACGCGCGCGTGGAGCTGGCGGTGGACGCGGGCCACCGGGCCCTGGACGTGGCCCGGGAGGTGCGGGCGGCGGTCTCCGCGTCGCCGGCGGATCACCTGACGGTGGCGGTACTGATCACAGCCGTGGGCTGATCACTGCCGTGGAGTGACCACTGCCGTGGGCGAGCGGTCGTGGCGGCGTCCGGTGCGGTCGGCCCACCCGCCCGGTCGGCTCACTCGCCCAGGCCGGCCAGGTCCCGCAGGCGCCGTGCCTGCGCGGCCCTCTCGGCGGCGCGCTGGGCGTCGTAGTCCCGGCCCTGTGCCCCGCGCAGCAACGCCTTGGTCTCGATCACCGCGTCCCGGGGTGCGGCCAGGACCGCCGACACCAGGTCGTGCACGGCGCCCTCAAGCTGTTCGGCGGGTACCGCGAGGTTGGCGAGCCCCGTGCTGACGGCCTCCTCGGCCTGGACGAAGCGGCCGGTCGCGCAGATCTCCAGTGCGCGGGCATAGCCCACCAGTCCGACGAGCGGATGCGTGCCGGTCAGGTCGGGTACGAGTCCGAGGCTGGTCTCGCGCATGGCGAACTGCACGTCGTCGGCGACCACGCGCAGGTCACAGGCGAGCGCCAGCTGGAAGCCCGCGCCGATGGCATGCCCCTGCACGGCGGCGACGGACACGAGGTCACTGCGCCGCCACCAGGTGAATCCGGCCTGGAACTCGGCGATGATCGCGTCGAGTTCGCCGTCGCTGCTGCGCGCGATGTCGACGAACGTCGGCTCGCCCTCGATTCCCTCGGGCGTGAACATGCGCCGGTCGAGCCCGGCGGAGAAGGACTGCCCCTCGGCGCGCAGCACGACGACACGCACGGACCCCGGCAGGATCCGACCTGCCTCGGCGAGCGCACGCCACAGAGCGGGGCTCTGCGCGTTGCGCTTGGCCGGGTTGGTCAGCGTCACCGTGGCGATCGCGTCGTCGACGGTGAGCCGTACGCCGTCCTTGTCGAGCAGCGGACCGAGGTCCTGGGCAGGCGAAGCCATGGAATGCCTCCGATGAGTGCGGTCAGCAGAGCGAAGCTAAGTGACTGCACAGTAACCACCCGGCCGATCTGCCGACCGACCGGGTGGCCACCATCGAAGCCGATGAGCCTCCCGGGATCAGGACGAGGCGGCCTTCTTGCCCCGCGTCGCCCCGCCACGCCCACGGAGCGTGACGCCCGACTCGCTGAGCATCCGGTGCACGAAGCCATACGAGCGGCCGGTTTCCTCGGCCAGTGCCCGAATGCTCGCACCGGAGTCGTACTTCTTCTTCAGGTCTGCCGCGAGCTTGTCGCGCGCGGCGCCGGTTACCCGGCTGCCCTTCTTCAGAGTCTCGGCCACCCGTGCCTCCTCGTGGGAAGTGCGCTCTGGTCCCCTCATGATCACCCCTCAAGGCGTTCATGGCCACCCATTCGGCAAGGTCCGTGAGACAGGGTTGTGACGACGGGAGCGCATCCCCACAAGCGGAATCTGTAATTCCTCCCCTCGGCGTTCGTACCGCCGAACGGGTTGTGTTGCGAAGCACCAGGTCAGAGACGTACTACGGCCGAACCCTTGTCGATAAAGGGCTCGGCCGCGAATTCGATGTAGGACACACCTCGGTACGAGGAGATCTCACACAGATGATGGATCACGGATCGGCCGAATGATCCATACGCTGTGGATCACACCTTCGATCACGCGGTGCTGACTCTCAGGCGAGGGCGACGAGGTCCGCGTAGTCGGCGCCCCACAGGTCCTCGACGCCGTCCGGCAGCAGGATGATCCGCTCCGGCTGCAGCGCCTCGACGGCGCCCTCGTCGTGGGTGACGAGGACGACCGCGCCCTTGTAGGTACGCAGGGCGCCGAGGATCTCCTCGCGGCTGGCCGGGTCGAGGTTGTTGGTCGGCTCGTCCAGCAGCAGGACGTTCGCGGAGGAGACCACCAGGGTCGCCAGGGCCAGGCGGGTCTTCTCGCCGCCGGAGAGGACGCCGGCCGGCTTGTCGACGTCGTCGCCGGAGAACAGGAACGAGCCGAGTGTCTTGCGCACCTCGACGAGGTCCAGGTCGGGGGCGGCGGACCGCATGTTCTCCAGGACCGTGCGCTCCGGGTCGAGGGTCTCGTGCTCCTGCGCGTAGTAGCCGAGCTTGAGGCCGTGGCCCTCGACGACCTCGCCGGTGTCGGGCTTCTCGACGCCGCCGAGGAGCCTGAGCAGTGTGGTCTTGCCGGCGCCGTTCAGGCCGAGGATGACGACGCGGGAACCCTTGTCGATGGCCAGGTCGACGTCGGTGAAGATCTCCAGCGAGCCGTACGACTTCGACAGGCCCTCGGCGGTCAGGGGCGTCTTTCCGCACGGTGCGGGCTCGGGGAAGCGCAGCTTGGCGACCTTGTCGCTCTGGCGCACCGCCTCCAGGCCGGAGAGCAGCTTGTCCGCGCGCCGGGCCATGTTCTGCGCGGCGACCGTCTTGGTGGCCTTGGCGCGCATCTTGTCGGCCTGCGAGTGCAGCGCGGCGGCCTTCTTCTCGGCGTTGGCCCGCTCCCGCTTGCGGCGCTTCTCGTCGGCCTCGCGCTGCTGCTGGTAGAGCTTCCAGCCCATGTTGTAGATGTCGATCTGGGCGCGGTTGGCGTCCAGGTAGAACACCTTGTTGACGACCGTCTCGACCAGGTCGACATCGTGGGAGATGACGATGAAGCCGCCGCGGTAGGTCTTCAGGTAGTCGCGCAGCCAGACGATCGAGTCCGCGTCGAGGTGGTTGGTCGGCTCGTCGAGCAGCAGGGTGTCCGCGTCCGAGAAGAGGATGCGGGCCAGTTCGATACGGCGGCGCTGACCGCCGGAGAGTGTGTGCAGCGGCTGGCCGAGCACCCGGTCGGGCAGGTTGAGGGCGGCGGCGATGGTGGCCGCCTCGGCCTCGGCGGCGTACCCGCCCTTGGTGAGGAATTCCGTCTCGTTGCGCTCGTACTGCTTGAGCGCCTTCTCGCGGGTGGCGCCCTGGCCGTTCGCGATCCGCTGTTCGTTCTCGCGCATCTTGCGGAGCAGTACGTCGAGACCGCGCGCGGACAGGACGCGGTCGCGGGCGAGGATGTCGAGGTCGCCGGTGCGCGGGTCCTGCGGGAGGTAGCCGACCTCGCCGGAGCGGGTGACCGTGCCTCCGGCGGGGATGCCGTCGCCGGCCAGGACCTTGGTGAGGGTGGTCTTGCCGGCGCCGTTGCGGCCGACCAGTCCGATGCGGTCGCCCTTGGCGATACGGAAGGAGGCGGACTCGATGAGGACGCGGGCACCGGCGCGCAGCTCGATACCGGAGGCGGAGATCACGGACAGGCTCCAGGGCAGACTGGGATGACGGGTGGGCGACTGAGGACGTTCCCGCCGTCTAATGCGCGAGGAGAATGGCCATGGGCCAAGTCTAACGGGGCTGTGCAACCACTTTTTCTGTGTTCGGGTGTTCGGGCCGCCCGCCGGCGAGGCTGTCGCCAAGGGGCGCACGGTGCAGGGTCGTCCGGCCCAGCTCGTCCACGGCGATGAGCTGGGACGTCCACGCCGATTCCGGGCAGAGCTGGGCGACGAGCAGCGCTCCGGCGGCGTGACGTACGGCACGCTCGGGCGCGAAGGCGCACCCGCCGCGCGCGGGCACCACCCAGCGCAGGTCGCCGTCGGCGATGCGGTAGGCGGCGATGCGGGGCGGGGTGACGACGGCGAGGAGCCCACGGCCGAGGGGGCGCAGGACTCCGGTGCCGCCCTGTGCGGGAAGCCAGTCGGCGCTCGCGGGGAGGGCGCGGTGCCAGCGGACGGCGGAGCCGTCGGCGGCGGTGACCAGTCCGTCGTCCCAGAGCGTGATGGCGTCCCCACGCGCGCGGAGCACGGCGAGCGGATGGCGGCCGTCGCGCGTGTAGCGCGCGCCTGCGGTGAAGTGGTCCCCGTAGGGGGCGGGGCGGGACTCGTAAACGGCGGCCAGGACGGGCACCGCCAGGAGGAAGGCCAGGGTGGCGACGAGCGGGCGGCGGACGCGGCGGGCGCCCGGGAGTTCACTGGTCTCCGGGGCGGCGCGGCGCGCCCCCGTCGTCTCGACCGGCAGATCGCCCACCGTGCCCCCCTTCCGCGTCCATCACCCTCGGATCCGGCGCAGAGCGTAGCCACGAGCGGGTACGGCGGCCGGGGTGTGCGGTCGTGACACGGCGGGGTGAGCGGGCACGTCCCCCGTTCGGCCCCTTCGCCGGCCTCGAAGGGCGGTCCCGGGGTGTGGTCAGTGGTCGCTGTGCCGCCGGGCAGCGGGGCGGATTCCGGCAGGGAGCACAAGAGGGTGATCGGCATGGCCGGCACCGGGCAGCGGGCGGCCGAGCGCCTTTCCGGCCCAAGGGCCGCGGCGGCGTCCACGACTCGGCGAGGAAGGGCGCGGGCCCCGAGCGGGGTGTACGTCACCGTGGACGACGCCGAGGCACACCTCCATGGCGCGCCATGGAGCGCCATGGAGAACGCTGATGCCCCCGACGGACCAGGGCCCGCCACGGCTCACGGAGCCGCCTGGCCGGGGACGCCGAGGGCACCATCCGGAGCTTCGGCACGTACGCGCCCCGGATAGCCGCCGACTGCTCCTAATCGCCCCCGGTGTGCACCTGGAAGGCGGCGCGGCGCACGGCCTTCGCCAGGGCGGGGTCCGGGTGCGCCGCGGCGAGCGCGACCAGGACCTGCACGGTGCGGGGGTGGCCGACGGCGCGCACCTCGTCCAGGAGCATGGGGACCGTCGGCTGGACGGCGGACTCCAGGTGCCGTACGAGCATCGGGGCCTCGCCGTGGTCGGCGACGGCGGCCGCGGTGTCGACCCACAGCCAGGTGGCCTCTTCCCGGGTGAGGACCTCGTAGGCGTCCTCGGGGTCGACGCCGTCGTGCTCGGCGAGCCACAGCAGGGCGTAGGGCCGGAGCGTGGGCTCGTCGGCCACGGCGCTGACGTCGGGCTCGGCGGGGGCGCCGACCACGCGCAGCGCCTCGAAGGCGAGGCCGCGCAGGAGGGCGTCGTCGCCGCGGGCCGCGTCGATGAGTTCGCTGACGGCGCTGCCGACGGGCCGGGCGGCGAGCCAGGCGCGGTACTCGGCGCGGGCCGCGTTGGGACGGAGCTGGGCGCAGCCGCGGAGCATGTCCTCGGCGGCCTGCTCGATGTTCCCGGCGGGGCTCTGCGCGGCGACGCAGATCTGCTCCAGCTTGACCCAGACCGCCCAGCTGCCGAGCGGGGTGAGCGTGGCCTGTCCGTCTCCGTAGGTGAGCGCACCGACGGAGCCGAGGGCGTACAGGGCCCAGTCGAGGAGGGGCGCGAGCGGGGTGTCGGGGGCCTGGGGCTGCTGCAGGGGGTCGGGCTGCGGTCCGTAGGGAATCTCGCAGCGCTCCGTGCGCAGTTCGGTGACCCGCTGCGCCAGGAGGTCCAGAAGCTGGTCGACCGGGACGGGTCCGGCGGACAGCTGGAGGAAGGAGAGCACCTGAGGCATGGCCGAGACGACCTCGGCGACGGCCGCGGGCTCGTGCTCCGCGGGCTCGGCGTGAGCGAGCGACCAGGCGTCGAACAGGGCGACCCAGCCGCGCAGTACGGCGCTGTCGTCGCGGTCCCAGGCACGCAGCCGCCAGCCGGGGCGGGCGCTGTCGCCGTGCACCTCGACGAGGCCGGCGAGACGGGCGGTGTCCCAGTCGGCGCGGACCTGAGCCGCGGTCAGGCCCAGGTCGCGGGAGGCCCGTTCCGCGGTCGCCTCGGCGAGGGTGGCCTTGCCGTCGGCTGTCGCGCTGTCGCCGCCCGGGCCGAGGGCGGCGTCCGCCCAGCGGGCGACGCGGGCCGCGGCGGCCAGACCGGAGCGCGCCATTCTGGCCAGCTCCGCGGGCGCCGGTGTGCCCTCCGGAGGGCGGGGCGCGGGGCGGCGCGAGCGCCGCTGGTTCACAGCTGAGGGGGCGGCGGCCAGGGGTCGCGGGCGGACGAGTCGAAGCCTGGAGTCGCGCGGGATACGGGACGTCACGGGTGCAGTCTTCCGGTTGACGGTCGGAAAACCCAAACGGAATGTCACGGGGGGCGACGGGACTGGCCAACGGACGGGGGCGGGCGAGCGGCTCGGGACCGAGAACCGGCCAGTGGTACGGCCTTAAACGGAATCGCGTGTGCTGTTCAGCTCCGCTGCTGCTCACCTCTGGCGGACGGTCACCTCGGCAGGGTCACATCAGCGGGGTCAGGAAGCGGCGCAACGCCTCTTCGTAGGCCTTCGGGTCGGCGTTCCACATCGCTCCGTGCCCAGCCTGCGGCACCGTGCGGAGGGCGATCAGGCCGGGGTGCGCGTCCGCGAGCCGGCGGGAGTACTCCCAGGGGGCCAGCGTGTCGTCGGGGCCGTGGAAGATCAGCGTCGGGACGGTGAGCTGCGCGGCCCCGGCGGTGCGATCGCGTTCCAGGCCGGTGCGCCCCTGGGCGGCCCGCACGGCGAGCGGGAGCAGCGCGCCCGGGGTGCGGCGGGCCGAGGCGAGGGCGCGCAGCGTCGTGGCCCAGCTGAGGACCGGGGAGTCCAGGACCAGCCCCGAGATGCTCTCCCGCAGCGCGGAGTGCGCGGCGGCGCGCAGCGCCATGGTGGCGCCGGTGGACCAGCCGTGCAGCACCACGTGCCTGGCGCCGTGGTTCACGGCGTACCGGATCGCCGCGTCCACGTCGCGCCACTCCGTCTCGCCGAGGTGGTTCAGACCGTCCGGGGAACGGGGGGCGCCGCGGTCGCCGCGGTAGGCGAGGTCAAGCACCGGGAAGCGCTGCCGGTGCAGGAACTCCATCACGTTCATGGGGTGTTCCCTGGTGGCTCCCAGGCCGTGCACCGTGATCACCCAGGTGTTCCGGACGCCGGGCACGAACCAGGCGGGCAGGGAGCCGAGTTCGCCGGGGATGTCCACGTCGGTGTGGTCGAGGCCGAGGGCGGTGCTCGGGTTGCCGATGTGCACGTTCGGGGTCAGCCACACCTTGTCGCCGGGGTCCAGGGCGCCGTGCGTGACCCGCTCCAGGCGGCGGACGACGGTGTCGGCGGAGTGCGTGGCGGTGTCGAGGACGGGGCCGACGACCGCGTGGGTGCCGTCGCCGGAGAGGCCGTAGGTGCCGGGGCGCAGGGCGGCCAGGTCGCGGGTGAGCGCGATCTGGCCGGCGGCCGTGGCGTGCACGGTGAGCCGGGGTTCGGTGGGCAGCGGCCTGCCCGGGGGCGTCTTGAGTGCCGCGTCGCTCGCGAACCGGCCGGCGGCCACGGAGGCCGCGCCGGCTGCCAGGGCTACGGTGACGGCAGCGGCCGTTGCTTTGACGGTGCGCACCCGTCCAGTGTCCTGGCCAACCCGGTCACGGGCCAGCGGGAGGGCGGAACGGGGTGATGCCGATTGCGGTACCGGCACTCTCGGGGCGAGGGTGCCCGGCACCGCTGCGGGCGTGGTGCGCTCAGCCCCGCTGCCCGTACCCCCGGAGCTTCTCGCCCGCCTCCGCCATCTGTTCGCGGGACAGCAGCGCCGGTGACATGCCCGGTACCGACGACGCCGTCAGCCACAGCCGGCACATCCACTCCAGTTGGGCCGTGCGGTCGTAGGCCTGGTCCAGGGTGGTGCCGTAGGTGATCGTGCCGTGGTTCTGGAGGAGGCAGCCGGCGCGGTCGGCGAGGGCGTGGAGCATGTTCTCGGCCAACTCGTCGGTGCCATATGCCGCATAGGGGGCAACCCGGACAGGCCCACCGAGGGCGCCGGCCATGTAGTGGATCGTCGGGAGTTCGGGGACGAGTGTCGAGACGGCCGTCGCGTGCACGGCGTGCGTGTGAACGACGGCGCGGGCGTCGGTGGTGCGGTAGACGGCGAGGTGCATGGGTAGCTCACTGGTCGGGGCCAGGGTGCCGAGCACCTGCCGGCCGTCGAGGTCGACGCCGGTCACATCCGCGGGCGCGAGCCGGTCGTAGGGCACGCCCGACGGCGTGACCAGCACGGTGTCCCCGACGCGCACCGAGACGTTGCCGGACGTGCCGACGACGAGACCGTCGAGGACCGTGCGGCGGGCGGTCGCGACGAGCGCGTCCCAGGCGTGCGCCTCCTCGTCACCCACACCCCTCCCCCGCCCCTCCGGCACATCCCGTGCACCCTCTGGCGCATACCGCTCGCCCCGCTGGTCCCGCTGCCGCTCACCCATACGCCGATCCTGTCAGGCGCACCCCCAACCCGCCGCCGGGCAGGGGCACTTTAGGGCGGAAGCCGGACCTCCGAAAGTCCCCGTACGCGGACACATCCCCCTGTCTTCGCGCTTGGCCGGAGATCGACGAACATTCAACGATCTTCCAGTAATCTCCGGTTGTTTTGTCGTGCACGTCGCCATTCCGGGGGGAAACATGGCTCGTGATCGCAAACCGTTCCGCCGTCGCGCCCGCGTCACAGCGGTCTGTGCGGCCGCACTCGCCATCGGGACGTCCGTCCTCGCCGAGCTTCCGGCCTCGGCGGCGAGCCCGCCGAAGGGGCACGACGTCTCTTCGCACCAGAGGGACGTCAACTGGTCCGACGCGAAGGCCGGAGGCGCCAGGTTCGTATACGTCAAGGCGACCGAGTCCACCGACTACCGCAACCCGTACTTCGGCCGGCAGTACGGCGGCGCCCGCACCGCAGGGATCATCCGCGGTGCGTACCACTTCGCGCTGCCGGACAGGTCGCCGGGCGCGACGCAGGCAGCGTTCTTCGTGCGCAACGGCGGAAGGTGGAGCGCGGACGGCTGGACTCTGCCGCCCGCGCTCGACATCGAGTACAACCCGTACGACTCGAGGCACAAGTGCTACGGCCTGAGCAAGGCGGGCATGGTCGACTGGATCAAGTCGTTCAGCGACGAGCTGAAGCAGCTCACCGGCCGTCGCCCGGTGATCTACACGACCGCCCACTGGTGGAACACATGCACCGGCCGCAGCCGCGCCTTCGCCTCGAACCACGCGCTGTGGATCGCCCGCCACGACTCGGCGGACGCGGGATCACTGCCGGCCGGGTGGTCGTTCTGGACCTTCTGGCAGTACGACAACAGCGGCAGCCTGCCGGGTGACCAGAATCTCTTCAACGGGTCCCAGGCGCAGCTGAGGAGGTTCGCCCGGAGCCAGTGACCAGGGGACAGAAGGGGCCAGGGGGACGCCGAAAGCGGGCGGTACGGCGACCCCCTCATCCAGACACTCCAGAGACCTCCCCAGTTCATCTTCCGTTCACTCAGGTTTCCTACGGTCAACCGACCGATGACTTCGAACGATTGCCTGGGTAAATGGAAAACTTCTCGCTGATCCTCGCGATTGTGGTCGTAACCGCACTCGCGTTTGATTTCACGAACGGTTTCCACGACACCGCCAACGCGATGGCCACCACCATCTCGACCGGCGCGCTCAAGCCCAAGGTCGCGGTGGCCATGTCCGCCGTGCTGAACCTTGTTGGCGCCTTCCTCTCGGTGGAGGTCGCCAACACGATCTCCAAAGGTCTCGTCGACGAGACCGGCATACGTCCCGAGGTCATATTCGCGGCGCTGGTCGGCGCGATCCTCTGGAACCTGCTGACCTGGCTGGTCGGGCTCCCCTCCAGCTCCTCGCACGCCCTGATGGGCGGTCTGATCGGCGCCACCGTCGCCTCGGCGGGTACGGGCGCCGTGCACGGCGACGTGCTCGTCACCAAGGTGCTCATCCCCGCGCTCGCCGCCCCGGTCGTGGCGGGCCTCGCAGCGATGCTCGCGACCCGGCTGTCGTACACCCTGGGCAGGAAGGCCGACGGCAAGGCCGCCGCGAAGGGCTACCGGGCCGGGCAGATCGCCTCCGCGGGCCTGGTCTCGCTGGCCCACGGCACCAACGACGCACAGAAGACGATGGGCATCATCACCCTCGCCCTGGTCGCCGGCGGCGCCGTCGCCCCGGACTCCGACCCGCCCACCTGGGTCATCCTCTCCGCGGGTCTCGCCATCGCGCTCGGCACCTACCTCGGCGGCTGGCGGATCATCCGCACCATGGGCAAGGGCCTCACCGAACTCCAGCCGCAGCAGGGCTTCGCCGCCCAGACCAGCGCGGCCACCGCGATCCTGGCCTCCTCGCACCTCGGCTTCTCCCTGTCCACCACCCACGTCGTCTCCGGTTCGGTGATGGGTGCGGGCCTCGGCCGCAAGGGCGGCGTGGTCCGCTGGTCGACGGCGACCCGGATGCTCGTGGCCTGGTGCCTGACCTTGCCGGCCGCGGCCCTGGTGGGCGCGCTGGCCGAGTCGGTCACCGATCTCGGCGCCTGGGGCACCGCCGTCGTCGCCGTCTTCCTGATCGCCTCCAGCGCGGCCATCTGGAAGCTCTCCCGGCGCGAGGTCGTCGACGCGACGAACGTCAACGAGACCGAGGAACCGGCCGGTGTGGTGACCACGGCGATCGCCGCCGTGGCCCCGCCCCCGGCGGGCACGGTGGCCGAGGACCTGACAGCCACCATCCCCGCCCCGGCCACGGCCGCCACGGCCGTCCCCGACCCCGCGATCCCGCCGGCCGCGGCCGTCTGAGTCCGCGCACCCGGTACGAAGGAAGAGAAGCAGCATGAAGATCGACTGGGCAGCTCTGGGCTCTGTCTTCGGCGTCAGCCTCGCGGTCACCGTGGGCCTCGTGGCCCTGTTCACCCTCGGCATCATGGGCCTGTCACGCCGCGAACGCGCCGCCACGCAGGGCGACTCGGCCGCGGCCGCGGTCACGGCCGCGTACGTGTGCTTCGCGGCATGCGCGGCGGCGGTGGCGTACGGGATCTATCTGGTGGTGGCCAAGGCCTGAGGCCTGGGACCCCTTGGGTGCCGGGACGGTGATCCGTCCCGGCACCACGCGTTTGCGTGACCCCGGCGACCTCTTGGATGTGGGCCTGCGCACACTCCTCCGTCCCAGGTCAACAGCAAGTTGACTGCTCTTCCGGGCCCGTGGTGGACTGCCGGAGCCATGTACGACGGCGCGAGAGGAAGCCGGTGGAAGTCCGGCGCGGTCCCGCCACTGTCACCGGGGTAGGTAGTCCCGGGAGCCAGGAACTCTCACCGTCGGTCTCGTCGAACCAGGGCGTGGACACCCTGAGTGAGGACAAATCGCCATGCGCGGCTGCCGTTTGAGGGGCACCGACCGAGCCCGAGCCCTATCCGACCCAGCGATCGGCTGAGCCCCTTGCGTGCCGATCGCGTCTTCGCGTACGGCGCCGCCGCCGGCCTTCTCGGTGACCTCCTGCTCGGCGATCCGCGCCGTGGGCATCCGGTCGCCGCGTTCGGGCGGGCCGCCGGTGCCGTGGAACGGGTGTTGTGGCGTGACCACCGCGGGTGGGGCGCGTTGCATGCCCTTGTGTGCGCCGGTGGAGCCGTCGGGATCGGTGCGGTCGCCGTCTCCGCCGTACGTCGCTCCCCCGCCGCCTCCGTCGCGGTGACCGCCGCCGCCACCTGGGCCGTCGTCGGGGGGACTTCGCTCGCTCGTGAGGCCCGGAGCATCGGGCGCGCACTGGAGTCGGGTGACGTCGAGGGTGCCAGGACCCGGCTGCCGCATCTGTGCGGGCGGGATCCGCAGGCTCTGGACGCCGACGGGATCGCGCGGGCCGTCGTCGAATCCGTCGCGGAGAACACCTCCGACGCGGTGGTGGGGGCCCTGGTGTGGGGGGCCGTCGGCGGGGTGCCGGGGCTGCTCGGGTTCCGGGCCGTCAACACCCTCGACGCCATGGTCGGGCACAGGTCGCCCACGTACCGGCGCTACGGGTGGGCTTCCGCGCGGCTGGACGACGTGGCGGGCTGGCCGGGAGCCAGGCTGACCGCCGTACTGGCGACGGTCGCCGGTGATGACCCGCGTGGCGCGGTACGGGCCTGGCGGTCCGACGCCGGCGGGCATCCGAGCCCCAACGCCGGTCCCGTGGAGGCCTCGTTCGCCGGGGCTCTCGGGGTACGGCTCGGCGGGACCCTGTCGTACGGGGGGCGGGTCGAGCACCGGCCGGTCCTGAACCGGGTGGGCCGGGCCGTCGGCGTGCCCGACATCGAGCGGGCCGTACGGCTCTCGCGCCGCGTCGGACTGCTCGCGCTCGGCGTCAGTGTCGCCGCGCGCCTCATGGTGAAGGGACACAGGAAATGAGCGGTGGTCTGCTCGTCGCCGGTACCACCTCCGACGCCGGCAAGAGCGTCGTCACCGCCGGGATCTGTCGTTGGCTCGTGCGGCAAGGCGTCAAGGTCGCGCCCTTCAAGGCGCAGAACATGTCGCTCAACTCGTTCGTCACCCGGGAGGGCGCCGAAATCGGGCGGGCTCAGGCCATGCAGGCGCAGGCCTGCCGGATCGAACCCACCGCGCTCATGAATCCCGTGCTGCTCAAGCCCGGTGGCGAGCAGAGCAGTCAGGTCGTGCTGATGGGCAAGCCGGTCGGCGAGCTGAGTGCGCGCGGGTTCTTCGCGGAGCCCGGAGGGTCGCCCCCCGGCAGCGGCCTGCAAGGGGGGCGGCAGCAGCTTCTCGGCACCGTCCTCGACTGCCTCGCCGGGTTGCGGGGCACGTATGACGCCGTGATCTGTGAGGGGGCGGGTTCTCCCGCCGAGATCAACCTGCGGCGTACCGACATCGTGAACATGGGGATCGCCCGGAACGCGCGGCTTCCCGTGCTCGTGGTCGGGGACATCGACCGTGGCGGCGTCTTCGCCTCCTTCTTCGGGACCGTCGCACTTCTCTCGCCCGAGGACCAGGAACTCGTCGCCGGGTTCCTCGTCAACAAGTTCCGGGGAGACGTCGGCCTGCTGGAGCCCGGGCTCGACATGCTGCACGGCCTCACCGGGCGGCACACCTACGGCGTCCTGCCCTTCCGGCACGGTCTCGGCATCGACGAGGAGGACGGCCTGCGGCCCGCCTTCAAATCAAGCACAGCCCTGCGCGGGACGGCGCTCGAGTCGAACGTCGCGCCGCCCCTCGGTGAGGACGTGCTGCGCGTCGCCGTCTGCGCGGTCCCCCTCATGTCCAACTTCACCGACGTGGACGCGCTGGCCGCCGAACCGGGTGTCCTCGTGCGGTTCGTGGACCGGCCCGAGGAGCTGGCCGACGCCGACCTCGTCATCGTTCCGGGCACCCGGGGCACGGTGAAGGCCCTGGAGTGGCTGCGGGAGCGCGGCCTTGCGGACGTCCTGGTGCGAAGGGCGCTGGAGCAGCGGCCCGTCCTCGGCATCTGCGGTGGCTACCAGATCCTCGGCGAGCACATCGAGGACGAGGTCGAGAGCCGGCGCGGACACGTCGAGGGCCTCGGAGTCCTGCCCGTGCGGGTGCGGTTCGCCCGCGAGAAGACCCTCACGCGGCCGGTTGGCCAAGCCCTCGGCGAGCCCGTCGAGGGGTACGAGATCCATCACGGGGTCGCCGAGGTCACCGGCGGGGAAGCCTTCATCTCCGACGACGGGGGACACAGCCTGGACGGCTGCCGGGTCGGCCGGACCTGGGGCACGCACTGGCACGGTTCGCTGGAGTCGGACGGCTTCCGGCGGGCCTTCCTGCGGGAGGTGGCGGCCGCCGCGGGCCGCCGCTTCGTGCCGGCCCCCGACACCTCGTTCGCCGCGCTGCGCGAGGAGCAGCTCGACCGGCTCGGCGACCTGATCGAACAGCACGCGGACACGGACGCGCTGTGGCGGCTCATCGAGTCGGGCGCGCCGCAAGGACTGCCTTTCATTCCACCGGGAGCGCCCGCATGAGCACAGTGTTGTTGTTGTCGACCGCCGACACGGATCTGCTGGCGGCCCGGGCCGCCTCCGGTGCCGACTACCGGATCGGCAACCCGACCCGCGTGGACGTGGCGGAGGAACTGCCCGGGCTGCTCGACGGCGCGGACATCGCCGTCGTACGGCTGCTCGGCGGGAAGCGGGCCTGGGAGGACGGGCTCGCCGCGCTCAGGGCGTCCGGCGTACCGACCGTGCTGCTCGGCGGGGAGACCGTGCCGGACGCGGAGTTGATGGCCGAGTCGTCGGTGCCCGCCGGTGTGGTCGCCGAGGCGCTCAGGTACCTCGTCGAGGGCGGGCCCGCCAACCTCACCGAGCTGGCCCGGTTCCTGTCCGACACCGTGCTGCTGACCGGTGAGGGTTTCCTCGAACCGCAGAAGATGCCCGAACACGGCGTCCACGGCGAGCGGGAGTTCACCGAGGGGCGGCCGACCGTCGGCGTGCTCTTCTACCGGGCCCATGAGCTGAGCGGCAACACCGCCTTCGTGGACACCCTGTGCGACGCGATCGAGGCACGCGGCGCCAACGCCCTTCCGGTGTACTGCGGTTCGCTGCGCGGCGCGGACCCGGCGCTGTACGAGACCCTCGCAAGGGCCGACACCCTGGTGGCCACGGTCCTGGCCGCGGGCGGCACGCACGCCTCCCACGCCTCGGCCGGCGGCGACGAGGAGGCATGGGACATCGGGGCGCTCGCCGATCTCGACGTCCCCGTCCTGCAGGGCCTGTGCCTCACCTCCTCGCGGGACGCCTGGGACGAGTCGGACGCCGCGCTGTCCCCGATGGACGCGGCGATGCAGGTCGCGATCCCGGAGTTCGACGGGCGCCTGATCACCGTTCCGTTCTCGTTCAAGGAGCAGGGCCCCGAGGACGTGCCCGTGTACGTCGCCGACCCGGAGCGGGCCGCGCGGGTCGCCGGAATCGCCGTACGGCACGCACGGTTGAGGCACAAGCCGAACGCGGACAAGAAGCTGGCGCTCGTCTTCACCGCCTACCCGACCAAGCACTCGCGCGTCGGCAACGCGGTCGGCCTGGACACGCCCGCCTCGGCGGTCCGGGTGCTGGACGCCCTGAAGGACGCCGGGTACGGGGTCACCGCATACCCGGCGGGCGGCGACGAGTTGATCCACCGGCTCATCGCGGCCGGCGGTCACGACGTCGAGTGGCTGACCGAGGAGCAGCTGGCCTCCGCGCCCGCCCGCGTACCGCTCGCGGACTATCAGGCGTGGTTCGACAAGCTCGACCCCGAGCTGCGGGACGGGATGCTGGAGGCGTGGGGTGAGCCGCCGGGCTCCCTCTACGTCGACGGGGACGACATCGTGCTCGCGTCCCTGCAGTTCGGGAACGTCGTCGTGATGATCCAGCCGCCGCGTGGTTTCGGCGAGAACCCGATCGCGATCTACCACGACCCCGACATGCCGCCCTCGCACCACTACATGGCGGCCTATCGCTGGCTGGAGGCTGCGACATCGGAGGGGGGCTTCGGCGCCGACGCGATCGTCCACATGGGCAAGCACGGCACGATGGAGTGGCTGCCGGGCAAGGGCCTGGGGCTCTCGCGCGGGTGCGCGCCGGACGCCGTGCTCGGCGAACTGCCGCTGATCTACCCCTTCATCGTCAACGACCCCGGCGAGGGCACCCAGGCCAAGCGGCGCGGGCACGCCACGGTCGTCGACCACCTCGTACCGCCGATGGCCCGTGCCGACACCTATGGCGACCTGGCCAAGCTGGAGCAGCTGCTCGACGAGTACGCGCTGGTCTCCGACCTGGACCCGACGAAGGCGCCTGCCGTGCGGGCCCAGATCTGGACGCTGGTCAAGGCGGCCGAGCTGCACCACGACCTGCACGTGGACGAGCAGCCGCAGGACGGCGACTTCGACGAGTTCGTCATGCACATCGACGGCTATCTGTGCGAGATCAAGGACGTGCAGATCAGGGACGGTCTGCACATTCTCGGCGGCGGACCGGTCGGTGAGCCGCGCGTCAATCTGGTACTCGCCGTGCTGCGTGCCTCGCAGGTGTGGGGCGGACAGGCGAACGCGCTGCCGGGGCTCAGGGCTTCGCTCGCGGCTCATTTCGGGCTGGCCGAGAAGGAGTTGCTCGCCGAGCCGGGTGCGCCGGTGAAGGTGCCGGTGGAGCTGAGTGACCTCGTCGAGGGGCCGTCCCGTACGGCCGCCGACGCCATCGACCTGCTGGAGCAGCTGTGCCGGCGGATCGCGGAGGGGATGGAGGCGAGGGAGTGGGCCGTCACCGAGAGCCGCGCCCTCGCGCGTGACGTCCTCGGCACCGAACTCCCGGACGCCGTCGCGGTGTTGGAGTTCGCCTGCAACGAGGTGGTGCCCCGGCTGGCGAGGACGACCGACGAGATCGGCCACATCCTCAAGGCCCTCGACGGCGGTTACGTTCCCGCCGGTCCCTCCGGCTCCCCCACCCGCGGACTGGTCAACGTCCTGCCGACCGGCCGGAACTTCTACTCCGTCGACCCCAAGGCCATCCCTTCCAGGCTGAGCTGGGAGGTCGGCCAGTCCCTCGCCGACTCGCTCGTCCAGCGGTACCTGCAGGACACGGGCGACTATCCGAAGTCCGTCGGCCTGACGGTCTGGGGCACGTCCGCGATGCGCACCCAGGGCGACGACATCGCCGAGATCCTGGCGCTGCTGGGCTGCCGGCCGGTGTGGGACGACGCCTCGCGCAGGGTGACCGGCTTCGAGGTCGTCGGCCTCGCGGAGCTCGGCCGCCCGCGCATCGATGTCACCGTCCGCATCTCCGGCTTCTTCCGGGACGCGTTCCCGCACGTCGTCGGGCTGATCGACGACGCCGTCCGCGCGGTCGCCGAGCTGGACGAGCCCGCCGACCGGAACTTCGTGCGGGCCCACGCCGACGAGGACACGGCCGAGCACGGCGACCGGCGGCGCGCTACGGCCCGTGTCTTCGGCTCCAAGCCGGGGGCCTACGGGGCGGGGTTGCTGCCGCTGATCGACGCCCGCAACTGGCGCTCCGACGCCGACCTCGCCGAGGTGTACGCGGTGTGGGGCGGCTACGCGTACGGCCGCGGGCTCGACGGACGGGCCGCTCGCGGGGACATGGAGACCGCGTTCCGGCGGATCAACGTCGCCGCCAAGAACGTCGACACCCGCGAGCACGATCTCGTCGACGCCGACGACTACTTCCAGTACCACGGCGGCATGGTCGCCATGGTGCGGCATCTGACGGGCGAGAGTCCCGAGGCGTACGTCGGCGACTCCGCCACCCCGGACCAGGTGAAGACCCGGACGCTGGGCGAGGAGACCCACCGTGTCTTCCGCGCCCGCGTGGTCAACCCGCGCTGGATGGCGGCGATGCGGCGGCACGGCTACAAGGGCGCCTTCGAGATGGCGGCGACCGTCGACTACCTCTTCGGCTACGACGCCACGGCCGGCGTCGTGGACGACTGGATGTACGAGAAACTCAGCGCCGAGTACGTCTTCGCCCCGGAGAACCGGGAGTTCATGAAGAAGTCCAACCCGTGGGCGCTGCGCGGGATCACCGAGCGCCTGCTGGAGGCCGCGGACCGCGGCCTGTGGGCCGAGCCGGACGCGCAGACGCTGGAGCAGCTGCGCGCCACGTACCTGGAGCTTGAAGGCGACTTGGAGGGCGACCAGTGACCACCCCCTTCCCCTTTACGGCCGTGGTCGGCCAGGACGACCTGCGGCTCGCGCTGCTGCTGAACGCCGTGTCGCCGGCCGTGGGCGGTGTGCTGGTGCGCGGCGAGAAGGGCACCGCCAAGTCGACGGCCGTACGCGCGCTTTCGGCGCTGCTGCCGGAGGTGGCGGTCGTCCCCGGGTGCCGCTTCTCCTGCGATCCCGCGAAGCCGGACCCGGAATGCCCGGACGGGCCGCACGAGGCCGGCTCCGGCACTCAACGGCCCGCGCGGATGGTCGAGTTGCCCGTCGGCGCCTCCGAGGACCGGCTCGTGGGCGCCCTCGACATCGAGCGGGCGCTGGCCGAGGGCGTCAAGGCCTTCGAGCCCGGCCTGCTCGCGGACGCGCACCGCGGGATCCTCTACGTCGACGAGGTCAATCTCCTGCACGACCACCTCGTCGACCTGCTGCTGGACGCGGCCGCGATGGGCGCCTCCTATGTCGAACGCGAGGGCGTCTCCGTCCGGCACGCCGCCCGTTTCCTTCTCGTCGGCACCATGAACCCCGAAGAGGGCGAACTGCGGCCGCAGTTGCTCGACCGGTTCGGGCTGACGGTGGAGGTGGCGGCCTCCCGGGAGCCCGACCAGCGGGTGGAGGTCGTACGGCGGCGGCTCGCCCACGACGACGATCCGCCCGCCTTCGCGGCGCGTTGGGCGGACGAGGAGAGGGCGGTACGTCAGCGGATCGTCGCCGCACGCAAGTTGCTGCCGTCGGTGCGGCTGGGCGACGGGCCGCTGCGGCAGATCGCGGCGACCTGTGCCGCCTTCGAGGTGGACGGCATGCGGGCCGACATCGTGATGGCCCGTACCGCGACCGCGCTGGCTGCGTGGGCCGGGCGGACCGAGGTGCTGGCCGAGGACGTACGGCAGGCGGCGCTGCTCGCGCTGCCGCACCGGCGGCGGCGTAATCCCTTTGACGCTCCGGGACTTGACGAGGACAAGCTCGACGAGACGCTGGAGGAGTTCGGGGAGCCCGAGGACGACGATCCTGGGCCGGACGGGCCCGGTGGTGGGGGTGGCGGGCAGCCGCCCTCCGAGTCGGACGGTCCGCAGGGTGGTGACACCGGTGCCCGGCCCGAGCCCGGGGAGGGCGGCGAGCCGCAGGCCTCGGGAGCGGCCGAGCAGTCCGCCGTACGCGCCGCCGAGCCGTTCCGCACCAAGGTGCTGAGCGTGCCCGGGATCGGTGAGGGCGCGTCCGGGCGGCGTTCGCGGGCGCGGACGGAGCACGGCCGGACGACGGGTGCCCGACGGCCCCGGGGCGCGCTCACCAAACTGCACCTGGCGGCGACCGTGCAGGCCGCCGCGCCGCATCAGCGGGCGCGTGGCCGGTCGGGGCGGGGGCTGGTCGTGCGGCGGGACGATCTGCGGCAGGCGACCCGGGAGGGGCGCGAGGGCAACCTCGTGCTGTTCGTGGTCGACGCCTCCGGGTCGATGGCGGCCCGGCAGCGGATGAGTGCCGTGAAGGGCGCCGTGCTCTCGCTGCTGCTGGACGCGTATCAGCGGCGGGACAAGGTGGGGCTGGTGACGTTTCGGGGGGCGGCCGCCGATGTCGCGCTGCCGCCGACCTCGTCCGTGGACGCGGCGGCCGTCCGGCTGGAGACGTTGCCGACCGGTGGCCGTACGCCTCTTGCGGCCGGGTTGCTGAAGGCGCACGACGTGCTCCGGGTGGAGCGGTTGCGCGATCCGGCGCGGCGGGCGCTGGTCGTGGTGGTCACCGACGGGCGGGCCACGGGCGGCCCTGAGCCGGTCGCGCTCGCCGGGCGGGCGGCCCGGCTGTTCGCGGCCGAGGGGGTCGCCTCCGTGGTCGTCGACTGCGAGTCGGGGCCCGTACGGCTGGGGCTGGCCGGACAGCTCGCCGGGGAGCTCGGCGGTGCGGCGGTGACGCTCGACGAGTTGCGGGCGGACTCGATCGCCGGCCTGGTGAGGGATGTACAGGGCACGCAGGGAACTTCGAGGAGGGCCGCGTAATGCCGCAGGGGCAGCCGAGTGTGGTGCCGGACGACGGACTGACGACCCGTCAGCGACGTAATCGGCCGCTGGTCGTCGTGCACACGGGCATCGGGAAGGGCAAGTCCACGGCCGCCTTCGGGCTGGCGCTGCGGGCCTGGAACCAGGGGTGGCCGATCGGGGTGTTCCAGTTCGTCAAGTCGGCCAAGTGGAAGGTCGGCGAGGAGAACGCGCTGCGGGTGCTCGGCGCCTCGGGTGAAGGCGGAAGCGTCGACTGGCACAAGATGGGCGAGGGGTGGTCCTGGGTTCAGCGGGACTCCCAGATGGACAACGAGGAGAAGGCCCGGGAGGGCTGGGAGCAGGTCAAGCGGGACCTCGCCGCCGAGACGTACAGGCTGTATGTGCTCGACGAGTTCGCGTATCCGATGCACTGGGGGTGGGTGGACACCGACGAGGTCGTGGAGGTGCTGCGGGAGCGGCCGGGGACCCAGCACGTGGTCATCACCGGGCGGAACGCGCCGGAGAAGCTCGTCGGGTTCGCCGACCTCGTGACCGACATGTCCAAGGTCAAGCATCCGATGGACGAGGGCCAGAAGGGTCAGAGGGGCATCGAGTGGTAACTGCAGTGCCCCGGCTGGTCATTGCCGCGCCGACGTCCGGCAGCGGCAAGACCACCGTCGCCACGGGTCTGATGGCCGCGCTCGCCGCGCGGGGGCTTGCCGTGTCTCCCCACAAGGTCGGCCCGGACTACATCGACCCCGGGTATCACGCGCTCGCCACCGGGCGGGTGGGGCGCAACCTCGACGCGTACCTGTGCGGGCCGGAGCTGGTCGGGCCGTTGTTCCTGCACGGGGCCCGCGGGTGTGACATCGCCGTCGTCGAGGGTGTGATGGGCATGTTCGACGGGGCCGCGGGGGAAGGTGAACTGGCGTCCACGGCTCATGTGGCGAAGCTGCTCGGGGCACCAGTGGTGCTGGTCGTCGACGCTTCGTCGCAGTCGCGGTCCGTGGCGGCGCTGGTGCACGGGTTCGCGTCCTGGGATCCCGCGGTGCGGGTCGGCGGTGTGATCCTCAACAAGGTCGCGTCCGACCGGCACGAGGAGTTGCTGCGGGAGGCGCTGGAGTCGGCCGGGGTGCCTGTCCTGGGCGTGCTGCGACGGGTCGCGCAGGTGGACACGCCGTCTCGGCATCTGGGGTTGGTGCCGGTCGCCGAGCGGCGGGCCGCGGCGGTGGAGGCTGTTGCCGCGATGGCCGCACAGGTGAGCGCGGGGTGTGATCTCGACGGGTTGGTCGCGCTGGCGCGCAGCGCGGGTGCGTTGTCGTGTGCGGGGTGGGATGCGGCTGAGGCAGTGGCTTCCTCGCCCCCGCCGCCCCTTCCCGTCGCGTCCCCGGGGGCTGCCGCTCCCGTACCCCCGCTTCGGCCCGCAGGGCCTCGTCCTCGGACGGCGGACGGGCCGGTGGTCGCCGTCGCCGGTGGGGCCGCCTTCACCTTCTCCTATGCCGAGCACGGTGAACTGCTGGCTGCCGCCGGTGCCGAGGTCGTCGTCTTCGATCCGCTGCGGGATGAGCAACTGCCCGACGGGGCAAGCGGGTTGGTCATCGGAGGCGGATTCCCCGAGGTGTATGCCGCTGAGCTGTCCGCCAACGAACCCCTGCGCAAAGCCGTCGCGGACCTCGCGGCGAGCGCCGCTCCCGTCGCCGCCGAGTGTGCCGGGCTGCTGTACCTGTGCCGGGAGATCGACGGGCTGCCCATGTGCGGGGTGCTCGATGCCGACGCGCGCATGTCCGAGCGGCTGACCCTCGGGTATCGGGATGCCGTCGCCGTGAGCGACAGTGTGCTGGCCGCCGCCGGGACCCGGATGCGGGGGCACGAGTTTCATCGCACGGTCGTCGAGCCCGGGGCGGGAGCGTCTCCCGCATGGGGCGTGCGCGCCCCGGCGCCGCGCGTCGAAGGTTTCGTACAACAAGGTGTGCACGCGAGTTATGTGCACACGCACTGGGCGTCCGAGCCCGGTGTCGCCCGTCGGTTCGTGGAGAGGTGCCGGACGTCATGAGCAGCAGCAGGCTGATCGGGGTCGGGGTGGGTCCCGGGGATCCGGAGCTGGTGACCGTCAAGGGCGTCAACGCCCTGCGGGCGGCCGATGTCGTCGTCGTACCCGTGATGGCCTCGCCCGACGGGAAGGACGGCGGGGAGCGCGGGCGGGCCGAGGCCACCGTGCTGCACTACGTTCCGCAGGAGAAGGTCGTCCGGGTCGTGTTCGCCCTCAACGAGCGCAGCGACCGGGCGCGGCGGGAGGCCGCCTGGGACGCGGCCGGGGAGCGGGTCGCCGGACTGCTGCGGGAGCGCGGCACCGTCGCGTTCGCCACCATCGGCGATCCCAACGTGTACTCGACCTTCACCTATCTCGCGCTGACCATCGCCGAACTGGTGCCGGGGACCGTGGTGGAGACCGTGCCCGGGATCACCGCGATGCAGGATCTGGCGGCGCGGTCGGGGGCTGTGCTCACCGAGGGCACCGAGCCGCTCACCCTCGTGCCCGTCACCGCCGGGGCGGCCGTACTCAAGGACGCGCTCAACGGGCCCGGCACCGTCGTCGCCTACAAGTTCGGGCGGCAGGCCGGCGAGGTCGCCGAGGCGCTGCGCGAGACCGGGCGGCTCGCCGACGCGGTGTGGGGTTCGGCGCTGGGGCTGGACTCCGAGTCGATCCGGCCGGCCGCCGAAATCGACGGCGCCCCGCTGCCGTACCTTTCCACGCTCATCGCGCCCGCGCGGCGTGAGGGCGGGCGGGGCGGCAAGTTGTGAGACTCGGCGAAGGGCCCGTCTCAGCTCGCGATGCCCACCACCAGCCAGATGAACAGCACGCCCGCCACCGTGCACAGCAGGGTCGAGCGGGCGGGGTGTTCGTGGTGCGCCTCGGGCAGGATCTCGGCCGCGGCGAGATAGAGGAGTACGCCGCCGAAGAGACCCAGATAGCCACCGAGCAGGCCCGCCGGGATGGTGACGAACGCGGTCGAGGCCGCGCCGACGACCGGTGCCGCCGCGTCCGCGAACAGCATCGTGAGCGCCTTGCGGCGGGCGTTCCCGTACAGGCTCGTGATCGTGTACGTGTTGAAGCCGTCCGCGAAGTCGTGGGCGACCACGGCCAGCGCGACCGCCGTGCCCATGCCTCCGCCGACCTGGAAGGCCGCGCCGATCGCCACGCCGTCCATGGCGCTGTGCCCGACCATCGCGGCGGCCGCGGTCAGGCCCACCTCGGGAGCCCGGCCGTCCGTCTCCTCCCCGCCGTGGGAGGCCTGGCGGGCGGCCAGCAGCCGTTCCACCAGGTGGGCCAGCAGGAACCCTGCCACGAACAGGAGCAGGGCCGCCGGGACGCCGAAGACCTCGCCGCCCGCCGCCTTGAGCGCCTCCGGCAACAGGTCCAGGCCGACCACACCGAGCATCAGGCCGCCGGCCAGGCCGAGGACCAGATGGCGACGGTCGGTCACCCGCTGTGCCGTCCAGCCGCCGGCCAGCGTCATCAGGAACGCGCCGAGCGCGACGAAGACCGCCATGTGCCCTTGCTATCCGATCAACCCCCGTCCGCGCACATCCGGCGGCCGTTCCGGCGCCACCCTTAAGACCTTTTGTACGAGAGAGGACCGATTTCCATGGCCGATGCCCCCACCGGCAAGGTGACCTTCGTCGGTGCCGGCCCCGGCGCCGCCGACCTGTTGACGTTCCGTGCCGCGCGCGCCATCGCCGAGGCCGACGTCGTGATCTGGGCCGCGAGCCTGGTCCAGGCGGAGGTCCTCGAGCACGCGCGCGAGGGTGCGGAGATCCTCGACTCGGCGACGATGTCGCTGGAGGACGTCGTCGCCGTCTACGAGCGGGCCCGGGACGAGGGCCTGCGTGTTGCTCGTATTCACTCCGGTGATCCCGCCCTGTGGGGCGGTACGCAGGAGCAGCTCGACCGGTGTGCGCGGATCGGCATCGGGACGGAGGTCGTGCCGGGCGTGTCCGCGTTCTCGGCCGTCGCCGCTCTCGCGCAGCGCGAGCTGACCATTCCCGAGGTCGCGCAGTCGGTGGTCCTCACCCGGCTCGGCGGCGGCAAGACGCCCATGCCGCCCGGGGAGGAGGTGCGGGAGTTCGCCAAGCACGGCACGACCATGGCGATCTTCCTGTCCGCCGCCCGCAGCGGGCAGCTGGTGCGGGAACTGCTGGAGGGCGGCTATCCGACGTCCACGCCGGTCGTCGTCGCCTACCAGGCGACCTGGCCGGAGGAGCTGGTGGTGCGGTGCACGATCGGGACGCTGGAGGAGACGGTCAAGGAGCACAAGCTCTGGAAGCACACCCTCTTCCTGGTCGGGCCGGCGCTGGGCGCCGAGGGCACCCGCTCGCACCTGTACCACCCCGGTCACTTCCACGGCTATCGCAAGGCCGACCCGGAGGCCCGCAAGGCCCTGCGCTCGCGGGGTGCCAGTACGTGATCACGGTTGTCGGTACGGGGACGGGCGCGCCGGTTCCGCTCGATGCGGTGGCGGGGGCCGAGCTCGTCGTGGGCGGGCGACGGCACCTGGACGCCGTACGGCTGCCCGAGACCGCCGAGCGCATCGTCCTCGGGCCGCTCGCGCCCGCCCTGGACGCCATGGAGGAGTACGTCCGTAAGGACCGGCGCGTGGTCGTGCTGGCCTCCGGGGACCCCGGGTTCTTCGGGATCGTGCGGGCGTTGGCCGAGCGGTTCGGTGCGCGGCGCCTCGACGTGCGGCCCGGTGTCTCCTCCGTCGCCACCGCCTTCGCCCGGCTGCGGCTGACCTGGGACGACGCGGTCGTCGTCAGCGCGCACGGGCGGGATCCGCGCACGGCCGTCAACGTGTGCCGGGCGCACCCGAAGGTCGCCGTGCTGACCGGTCCCGGTGCCGGTCCGGCGGAACTCGGCGCCGCGCTCGCCCGCACGGCGCCCGGGCGGGTCCTCGTCGTCGCCTCCGCGCTCGGCTCTCAGGAGGAGCGCCTGGAGCGGGTCTCCCCCGCCGAGGCCGCGGGCCGCGACTGGGGTACGGCGGTGAGCGTCGTGCTGTGCCTGGACGAGACGCGGGTGCTCGGTCCCGTACGGACGCTCGCCTGCGCGGCTGCCCTGCCGCCGGCGGGGTGGGCGCTGGACGAGGGCGACTTCGCGCACCGCGACTCGATGATCACCAAGTTCGAGGTGCGGGCGCTGGCCCTGGCGCGGCTCGGGCCGCGCACCGGCGACCTGGTCTGGGACGTCGGCTCCGGGTCGGGTTCGGTGGCCGTGGAGTGCGCGCGGCTGGGCGCCGCGGTCAGCGCGGTCGAGAAGGCCCCGGACGGGGTGGAGCGGATCCGCGCCAACGCGGGTGCGCACGGTGTCGACGTGCACGTGGTGCACGGGGAGGCGCCCGCGGTGCTGTCCCGACTCGACGATCCCGACGCGGTGTTCGTCGGGGGCGGTGGGCGCGAGTTGCCCGGGATCGTCGGCGCGTGCGCGCGGCGGGCCCGGCGGACGGTCGTGGTCGCCCTGGCCGCACTGGACCGGGTACCCGCGGTACGCACCGCGCTCACCGGCGCCGGTTTCGACTGCGACGGAGTGCTGTTGCAGTCGTCACGGCTGGCGCCACTGCCGGGGGACGTGTCCCGGCTGGCGGCGACCAATCCCGTTTTCCTGCTGTGGGGTGCACGAACCCCCGTCTCCAGTGAAGGAGTTGCTCTGTGATCGGCCTCATTTCCGCCACCGCGGCGGGGGCGGCGGCACGCGACCGGCTGGCCGCGGCGTGGCCGGACCGCACGCGGGTGTACGAGGGTCCCGTCAAGGACGCCGTACGGGCCGCGTTCGCGGAGTGCGAGCAGCTCGTGTGTTTCCTGGCGACCGGGGCCGTCGTACGGCTTGTGGCGCCCCTGCTGGGTGACAAGACGTCCGACCCGGGTGTGGTGTGCGTCGACGAGGGCGGGCGGTTCGCCGTGTCGCTGCTGGGTGGGCACGGGGGCGGCGCCAATGAACTCGCTGTGCAGGTGGGTGAGTTGCTGGGTGCCGAGCCGGTGGTGACCACGGCGACGGACGCCGTCGGCATCCCCGGCCTGGACACGCTCGGTCTTCCCGTGGAGGGCGACGTCGCCGGTGTGACGCGGGTCCTGCTGGACGGCGAGCCGGTCGCGATGGACGCCGAGGTGGCATGGCCACTGCCGCCGTTGCCGTTCGCGGCGCGGGGCACGCACACCGTCCGGCTCACGGATCGCGCTGTCGAACCGTCCGACGGTGAGGTGCTGCTGCGTCCGCCGTCCCTCGTCGTGGGTGTCGGCGCGTCCAGGGGCGCCCCGGCCGACGAGGTACTCGCCCTGGTCGAGGACGCGTTGCGGGACGCGGGACTGTCGCCTCTCAGCGTCGCCCGGCTCGCCACCGTGGACGCCAAGCGCGAGGAGCCCGGCATCGTCGAGGCGGCCGCACGGCTCGGGGTGCCCCTGATGACGTACTCCGCCCAGGAGTTGACGGGGGTCGAGGTCCCCAACCCCTCCGACGCGCCTCTCTCGGCCGTGGGTACCCCCTCCGTCGCCGAGGCCGCCGCGCTCGTACGGGGCGGTGAACTCCTCGTCCCCAAGCGGAGGTCGGCGCGCGCCGACGGGCACGCCTCGATGGCGACCTGCGCTGTCGTACGACGTCCCGCGCGCGGCCGGCTCGCGGTCGTCGGGCTCGGCCCCGGCGCTCGCGATCTGCTCACCCCGCGCGCCACGACCGAACTGCGCCGCGCCGCCGTGCTCGTGGGCCTCGACCAGTACGTCGACCAGATCCGCGACCTGCTGCGGCCCGGTACCCGGATCCTGGAGTCCGGGCTGGGCGCGGAGGAGGAGCGGGCGCGGACCGCGGTGGCCGAGGCCCGGACGGGGCAGGCCGTCGCGCTGATCGGCAGCGGGGACGCCGGCGTGTACGCGATGGCCTCCCCGGCGCTCGCCGAGGCCTCGGACGACATCGACGTGATCGGGGTACCGGGTGTCACCGCCGCGCTGGCGGCCGGGGCGATCCTCGGCGCACCGCTGGGCCACGACCACGTCTCGATCAGCCTCTCCGACCTGCACACGCCGTGGGAGGTCATCGAGCGGCGAGTGCGCGCGGCGGCCGAGGCCGACATCGTGGTCACCTTCTACAACCCCCGTTCCCGGGGCCGGGACTGGCAGTTGCCGAAGGCGCTGGCGATCCTCGCCGAGCACCGGGAGCAGACGACGCCGGTCGGTGTCGTACGCAACGCGTCCCGGCCGGACGAGTCCAGCCGGGTCACCTCCCTGGTCTCGCTCGACCCGGCGACGGTCGACATGATGACGGTGGTGACCGTGGGCAACACGGCGACCCGTGAGATCGCGGGCCGCATGGTGACCCCGCGCGGCTACCGCTGGCAGGACACGTCGACGACGAGCGGCTCCGCCGCGGGGCAGGGGCAGGAGGGCGCCCGGTGAACCGTGTGCTTCCGGCGGTCCGGCGGCCCTCCCGGGCCGTCCGGTGCCACCCCGTTTCCCCGCCCGAGTCAGTGCCCGCCACCCGGCCCGCCACACAGCCTGCAGCACAGTCCGCCGCACATCCCGAGGAGACATCGTGACCACCCCGCCGCCCGCCCTGCTCATCGCCGGTCATGGCACCCGGGACGAGGCCGGAGCCGAGGCGTTCCGCGACTTCGTACGGCAGCTGGGAGCCCGCCGCCCCGATCTGCCCGTCGCCGGCGGCTTCATCGAGCTGTCTCCGCCGCCGCTGGGCGAGGCGGTCACCGAGCTGGTGGAGCAGGGGGTACGGCGTTTCGCCGCCGTGCCGCTGATGCTGGTGTCCGCCGGGCACGCCAAGGGGGACATCCCGGCGGCGCTGTCGCGCGAAAAGGAGCGGCACGCGGGGATCTCGTACGCGTACGGGCGTCCGCTGGGCCCGCACCCCTCGCTGCTCGCGGTCCTGGAGCGGCGGCTGGACGAGGCGCTCGGCTCCACCGTGTCCTCGCCCGAGGAGCGCGCCGACGTGACCGTGCTGCTGGTCGGGCGCGGATCCACCGACCCCGATGCCAACGCCGAGGTGCACAAGGCGGCGCGGCTGCTGTGGGAGGGGCGCGGGTACGCGGGTGTGGAGACGGCGTTCGTGTCGCTGGCGGCACCCGACGTGCCCAGCGGCCTGGACCGGTGCGTCAGGCTGGGCGCCCGGCGGATCGTGGTCCTGCCGTACTTCCTCTTCACCGGCATCCTGCCGGACCGGGTGAAGCAGCAGACCGAGGACTGGGCGGCCGCGCACCCGGAGGCCGAGGTGCGCTCGGCGGACGTCATCGGCCCGGAGCCGGAGCTGCTCGACCTCGTGATGGAGCGGTACGAGGAGGCCGTGAAGGGTGATCTGCGGATGAACTGCGACTCGTGCGTGTACCGCATCGCGCTGCCCGGCTTCGAGGACAAGGTCGGTCTGCCGCAGCAGCCGCACTTCCACCCCGACGACGACGGTCACCATCACCACCACGGCGGACATGCCCATGCGCACTGAGGACGGCGCCGGGCCCGACCTGCGCCACCACGGGGACGCCGAGGTCCGTGACGACGGCTCCGCGCTGGTCGACCTGGCGGTGAACGTCCGCGCGGACACACCGCCGGCCTGGCTGCGCGAGCGCATCGCCCGTTCCCTCGGCTCGCTCGCGGCCTATCCGGACGGGCGGGCCGCGCGGGCGGCGGTGGCGGCGCGGCACGGGCTTGCGGTGGAGCGGGTGCTGCTGACGGCGGGCGCGGCCGAGGCTTTCGTGCTGCTGGCCCGGGCGCTGAAGGTGCGCCGGCCGGTGGTGGTCCACCCGCAGTTCACGGAGCCGGAGGCGGCACTGCGGGACGCGGGCCACTCGGTGCACCGGGTCCTGCTGCGGGCGGAGGACGGCTTCCGGCTGGATGCGGCGGCCGTCCCCGACGACGCGGACCTGGTGCTGATCGGCAACCCGACGAACCCCACCTCCGTCCTCCACTCCGCCTCGGTCATCGCTCGACTCGCCCGTCCTGGGCGGACGCTGGTGGTCGACGAGGCGTTCATGGACGCGGTGCCCGGTGAGCGGGAGGCGCTGGCCGGCCGGACGGATGTGCCGGGTCTGGTGGTCCTGCGCAGCCTGACCAAGACCTGGGGGCTGGCGGGACTCCGGATCGGCTACGTCCTCGCCGCCCCGGAGACCATCGCCGACCTGGAGCGCGCCCAGCCCCTGTGGCCGGTGTCCACGCCCGCACTGGCGGCCGCCGAGGCCTGCGTCGCCCCGCAGGCGCTGGCGGAGGCGGCCCATGCGGCGTACCGCGTCGCCACGGACCGGGCCCATCTGGTCGCCGGACTGCGGGAGTTCGCCTCGGACGGGCTGCGGGTCGCCGAACCGGCCGAGGGCCCCTTCGTCCTCGTACGGCTGCCCAGGGCGGTGGCCGTGCGCCGGCATCTGCGGGACCTGGGCTTCGCCGTACGGCGCGGTGACACGTTCCCGGGGCTGGGCGAGGAGTGGCTGCGCCTTGCGGTACGGGACCGGGCGACGGTCAACTCCTTTCTGCAGGCACTGGACCGGGCGCTGACGCTGGCGTCGCATCACTGATCCACCGGTGTTCACGTCGACCGTGCATCAGGCGGGTCGACAGCCCGGACAGAGAAGGCTTCCCTTCCCTGTCAGGGCTGTCGTTCGGCTGTCGTTGGGGCTGTCGGTTCAGTCGGTTCGGCTCCGACCGCGGCGCGCCAGCGCCACCGCTCCTCCGCCCGCGACGAGCAGGGCGATCGCGCCGCCCGCGACGTACGGCGTCATGGAACTGCCGCCGGTCTCGGCAAGACCCGCCTCCTCGCCGCGGGCACCCTGCGCCTCGACGTCACCGGAGGGATCCGCGCCCGGCTTCACCGCCGCCGCGGCCGGTGCCTCGCAGGTCGCCTTCGCCAGGGTCAGCGTGCCCTCGACATCGGCCACGTTGAGCTTCAACGGGTTGACGGAGACGTTGAGTTCCAGTGCGGTGGCGGCCGCCGTGCGTGACGTGGTCTGCGTCTTCGACAGGTCGAGGCGCACCTCGCCGACGCCGGGCACCTTGACGTCCGTGGTGCCGCCGGTCGTCAGGGTGACCTTCTTGCCCAGGACGGTCACCGAGCCGAGCAGGTTCGAGGAGGCCACGGGCGTCTTCCCGGGCACACAGGTCGCCTTGGAGGTGACCTTCTCGATGTCGATGAGGGACAGCAGCGGCAGGCCGGGGACATGGAGGCTGGCGTGGGCGAGGTTGGTCGAGCCCTCGGCCGCGGCGGAGGTGACGGACGCCTTCGCCGTCGCCACCTTCGCGTCCAGCACGCTGAAGGGCTTTCCGCCGTCCACGCCGTCCAGCGTGGCGGTCAGTGCGGTCTTTTCGGCGTTCCGCGGGGCCTCGACCTGGTTGAGGGAGACCGCGAGCGGGACGTTCACGGTCTTGTTGAGCAGGGACACATCGAGCCCGGTGCGCAGCACCACGGCGCTCGCGTGCCCCTGGTCGCCGGTCGCGTGCGCGCTGGCCGCGCCGGCCAGGGCCGCGGGACCGGCGGCGAGGGCCGTGGCCGTCGCGACGGTGACGAGACGGCGTGCGGACAGCGGGAAGTTCTTGCCGTTCAAGGCGGGACCCCTCGGAGGAGACATGCTCGGGACCCGCCAAGAATTACCCACGACGAGTGAACCGGCGGCATTCCAGCGCCACTTCACCCCATCGTGCGTTCCCCGTGAACATTTTCGAATCCCACGGCACAGGCGTTCCACGCTTTCACCGCCGCACCACCTTCTGTCCGAATACGACGGTTGACGCAGCGGCGCACAAGCCGGAGCGCATCGCGTCAACTAGCCGACGACCCGCCCGTTCAGCACTATCCGTCGCGGCGCCGCCAACACCCGTACGTCGGCCCGCGGATCGTCCTCGTAGACGACGAGGTCGGCCGGTGCGCCCTCCTCCAGCCCCGGCCGCCCGAGCCACTTCCGCGCGCCCCATGTCGTCGCCGACAGCGCCTCGACGGGCGGGATGCCGGCGGCGACCAGCTCCGCCACCTCGCCCGCCACCAGCCCGTGGGCGAGGTGACCGCCGGCGTCGGTGCCGACGTACACCGGGATCCCCGCGTCGTAGGCGCCCCGCACGGTGTCGTAGCGGCGCTCGTGCAGCCGCCGCATATGGGCCGACCACTGCGGGAACCTGGCCTCGCCGCCGTCCGCGAGCTCCGGGAAGGTCGCGATGTTGACGAGGGTGGGGACGATCGCGACGCCGCGTTCGGCGAAGAGCGGGACGAGGTCGTCCGTCAGGCCGGTGGCGTGCTCGATGCAGTCGATGCCGGCCTCGACCAGGTCCCGCAGGGAGTTCTCGGCGAAGCAGTGCGCGGTGACGCGGGCGCCCAGGCGGTGGGCCTCGGCGATGGCCGCCTCCACCGCGTCCCGCGGCCAGCTGGGGGCCAGATCGCCGAGGTCGCGGTCGATCCAGTCGCCGACCAGCTTCACCCAGCCGTCGCCGCGGCGTGCCTCCTGGGCGACGTACGCGACCAGGTCCTCCGGCTCGATCTCCCAGGCGTAGCCCCGCATGTAGCGGCGGGTGCGGGCGATGTGGCGGCCCGCCCTGATGATCTTCGGGAGGTCCTCGCGGTCGTCGGCCCAGCGGGTGTCCGAGGGAGAGCCCGCGTCGCGGATGAGCAGGGTGCCCGCCTCGCGGTCGGTCAGCGCCTGCTTCTCGGCCACGTCCCGCTCGACCGGGCCGTGCGGGCCGAGGCCCACGTGGCAGTGGGCGTCGACCAGGCCGGGCAGGGCCCAGCCCTCGACGGTACGGATGTCGCGGGCGCCGGCGGGACGGTCGTAGGAGATCCGGCCGCCGACGACCCACAGTTCGTCACGGACGTCGTCGGGCCCGGCCAGGACCCGGCCCTTCACGTGAAGCACCGCGTGATCGCTCATGGACTGCACCCTAACCAGCGGGCCCGGGCGTCACTGCCCCCAGGACGGCGGCCCTTCGAAACCCAGCATGAACACGCCGTAGAGGACCGCGGCCCCGACGCCGGGCGCGGTTGCGCCCCGGTGGGCCGCCCAGGCCGGGAAGGGCGGGGAGCGAAGGCCCGCGCATCGAGCCCCTTGGTGTACTCGGGCTGCAGACCCCTGGGCGGCAGAGGCGCCCATGCCCGTTTCAGTCGTCTTCAGTCGTCTTCAGGCGTCGCCGCCCGCCTTCTCCGACGTCTCCTCCTCCACCTCGGCCATCGCCGGGTCGAGGAGCCGGGACAGGAAGTGGCGGGTGCGGTCGTGGGCCGGGTTCGTGATGACCCGGTCGGGACTTCCGTCCTCGACGATCACGCCGCCGTCCATGAAGACCACCCGGTCGGCGACCTCGCGGGCGAAGGTCATCTCGTGGGTGACGACCATCATGGTCATGCCCTCCCGGGCCAGTCTCCGCATGACCGCGAGAACGTCCCCGACCAGCTCCGGGTCGAGGGCCGAGGTCGGCTCGTCGAAGAGCATCACCTCGGGCCCCATCGACAGCGAGCGGGCGATGGCGACGCGCTGCTGCTGGCCGCCGGAGAGGGCGGCGGGGTAGGCGTGCGCCTTCTCCGACAGGCCCACCCGCTCCAGGTTCTCGGCGGCCACCCGCGCCGCCTTCGCCTTGTCCCGCCTGAGCACCCGGCGCTGCGGCAGCGTGAGGTTGTCGGTCACCGTGAGGTGCGGGAAGAGGTTGAACTGCTGGAAGACCATGCCGATACGGCGGCGTACGGCGTCGATGTCGACGTCGGGATCGGTGAGTTCGGTGCCGCCCACGAACACCTGGCCCTTGGTGGGCTCCTCCAGGAGGTTCACGCACCGCAGCAGCGTGGACTTGCCCGAGCCGGACGGGCCGATGACGCACACGACCTCGCCCTGGCCGATCTCCAGGTCGATGCCGCGCAGCACCTCGTTGTCGCCGAAGGACTTGTGCAGGCCCTTGACCTGGATCTCCGGTCGGCTCATTTCACGGCCTCCTGGGCCTTCGTCTCCATGCGGCGCACGACGAAGCCGAGCGGAACGGTCACCAGCAGGTAGCACAGGCCGGCGACCAGGATCGGTGTGGAGTTGGCGGTAGTACTGGCCAGGTCACGGCCGTACTTGGACAGTTCGCGCTCCTCCAGGGTGACGCCGAGGAGCAGGACCAGGGAGGAGTCCTTGAAGAGGATCACGAACTCGTTGGTCAGCGGCGGCAGGATGATGCGGAACGCCTGCGGAATGATGATCGAGATCATGGTCCGGGCGGGCGAGAAGCCGAGCGAACGCGCCGCCTCCGTCTGGCCCTTGGGCACCGCCTGGATGCCGGCCCGGAAGGTCTCCGCCAGATAGGCGGCGCCGACCAGGCCGAGCGCGATGGCGGCCTTGCCGTAGGTTCCGCCGATGATCTCCGTGCCCGGGAAGGCCAGCGGGATCGCCACGCCGATGAAGATGAAGATGAGCAGGGCGGGCAGGCCACGGAAGATCTCGATGTAGACGCCGGCGACCCAGCGGTAGGGGGCGACGGAGGACAGCCGCATCAGCGCCACCACCAGGCCGAGCACCAGGGCGAAGACGAACCCGGACACGGTGTACAGCACGGTGTTCTTGAGCGCCAGGGTGATGACGTCCGGGAACATCTGCCGGGCGATGTCCCACTGGGCGAACTGGTTCTTCAGCCGGCCCCAGTCGGCGCCGACCGCGAAGGCGATCACGGCGGCGACGAAGACGGCGTACTGGGCGGCGCGTGACAGGCTTCGCTTCTGACGCCGGGTCAGGCCCTTTTTCCTCGGCTGGAGTGGTACGTCCGTATCGGCCATGGGTCAGGACGCGGAGGTGGACGGAGAGGCGGCGGAGGCGGTGTAGGGGCCGATCCACTTCTCGTACAGCTTCTTGTACGTGCCGTCGGCCTTGGCGTCCTTGATCGCCTTGTTGATGGCGTCGCGGAGCTTGGTGTTGCCCTTCTTCACCGTGAAGCCGTACTGCTCACCGGTGTTGATGTTGCCTGCCAGCTTGAAGGCGTCCGCGTTCGCCTTGCTCTTCAGCCAGCCCTGGACGACCGGGTAGTCGATGATGACGGCCTTGACCTGGCCGGTGCGCAGGCCGTTGAGGACCGCGTCCGAGGTCTCGAAGGACACCGGGTCGAAGCCCTGCTTCTTCGCGTAGTCCTCGCCGGTCGTCTGCGCCTGGGCGCCGAGCTTGACCTTCTTGGCCTTCGCGTCGGCGAGCGAGGTGATGCCGCTGCTCCTGTCGACCAGGAGGGCCTGGGTGGCGTCGAAGTACGGGTCGGAGAAGTCGACGTTCTTCTTGCGCTCGGCGGTGATGGTCATGCCGGCCGCGGCCAGGTCGCACTCGCCGGAGTTGAGGAACGCGCCGGTCTTGAAGTTCTCGAAGGGCGTGTCGAGGATCTGCTGCTTCACGCCGAGGTTCTTCGCGACGAGGTCGATCAGCGAGACGTCGAAGCCCTGCACCTTGCCGTCGATCTCCGACTGGAAGGGCGGGTACGGCAGGTGTGTGCAGGTGGTGAGCTGTCCGGCCTTGACCAGCTCGACCCCGCCGGCGGCCGTCTTGGTCCCGCTGCCGCCGTTGCCGCTGGAGGTGCAGCCGGAGGCGGTGACAGCAACGAGCACCAGCCCGGCCGTCGCGGTGGTGGCGGCCAGAACGCGGGTCCGGCGCCCGGAGAACGTCTGCACGGGGGGGCCTCCTGTGTGGGAACTGATGGGTTCCGATTATAAGGAGAAGTTTGAGTCTCTCAAACTAAACCGATGGTTACGGGGCTGTCCGGCCTAAGAAGTCGCAAGTGAAGGCGTGTGAAGGGAGGGCCACGGGTGGCGGATACCCTCAACCGAGTTGACCACTCATGAGTGAAGAGAGCATCCGCCGTGACCCACCCCTTCCTCGATCTGCCCCCGCTGAGCGCCGCGCACTTCGCCTCGATCGAGGACCGCGTGGCGCGGTTGCTCGGCACCGAGCAGGACGTCGTGATCATGCAGGGCGAGGCGTTGCTGCCGCTCGAGGGCGCGATCCGGGGGACGGCCGGTCCCGGCACGACGGCGCTGAACGTCATCACCGGGCCGTACGGGCAGACCTTCGGGAACTGGCTGCGGGACTGCGGGGCGACGGTGATCGACCTCGCGGTGCCCTTCCACACCGCGGTGAGCGCCGGGCAGATCCGGGAGGCCTTCGCGGAGCACCCGGAGATCGACTTCGTCTCCCTGGTGCACGCGGAGGCGGCGACCGGCAACACCAACCCCGTCGCGGAGATCGGGGAGGCCGTACGGGAGCAGGGGGCGCTGTTCTATCTGGACGCCGTGGCCTCCATCGGGGCGGAGCCGGTGCTGCCGGACGCTTGGGGCGTCGATCTGTGCGTCATCGGGGCGCAGAAGGCGATGGGCGGGCCGGCCGGGGTGTCCGCGGTGTCGGTGAGCGAGCGGGCGTGGGCGCGGATGGCGGCGAACCCGCGGGCACCGCGACGGTCGTACCTGTCGCTGCTGGACTGGAAGGAGCGGTGGATCGACGGCGGACGGAAGGCGCTGCTGCACGCGCCCGCCCAGCTGGAGATGCTGGCGCTTCAGGCGTGCGTCGAGCGGATCGAGGCGGTGGGGCTGGAGACGGTCATGGCCCGGCACGCGTCTGCCGCAGCCGCGGCCCGGGCCGGCGCGGTGACCCTGGGTGCCGGCCTGCAGCCGTATGTGCACGAGGCCCGGGAGGCGGCACCCGTCGCCACGACGCTGAGGACACCTTCGGGGGTCGTCGCGTCGGAGCTGGTGGCGCGGGCCCTGGAGTCGGATCCCACCCTGCCGCTGGCGGCGGGCGGGGGCGCGCTGGCCAAGGAGATGATCCGGGTCAATCACTACGGGGCCGATGCGACGGCCGGGGTGGTGCAGGCGTGCCTGGCAGCGCTGGGCACCGCGCTGGAGGACACCAGGCGGTAGTCGCCGGTTTCTTCTCCACGGAGGAACAGGCACCTAATTCCGAGCCCAACTCGGGCATAATTCCGGGCATAATTTTGGAATTCAATTCGGCGTAGCTTCCCGTATTCTTCTGCCCGCTTTTCCCCGACCTAAACGCAAAGATTCTGCGAACGCCAACCGGGGGAATTCGGGCAGATCTCGTGGGGGTTACATGCTTGTGACGCGTTACACACTGTGGTAGATTTGCCCCCTATTTTCCGGACAATACCCCGCATTTCAACCCCACCCGGTAGGGCCGCTCGCGCCCGCGTGATAACACATGGGCCAGCCGTTCGTAACCCTCACCGGCGATGCATTTTTAAATTTCCCTCGGTAAATTCAATTCGCATGACTGCCGCGCAAGCAGATCTCCACATCGACCGTCCGCAGGTCGCGGACGGAGCCGCGTTGTGGCGGATTGCCAAGGACTCCAAGGCCCTCGACCTGAACTCGTCGTACAGCTATCTGCTGTGGTGTCGCGACTTCGCCGCCACCTCGGCCGTGGCTCGCGACGACAACGGCCGCCCGGTCGGCTTCGTCACCGGGTACGTACGGCCGGACCGTCCGCGCACCCTGCTGGTGTGGCAGGTGGCGGTGGACGAGGCCTACCGCGGGCGCGGGCTGGCCGGCACGTTGCTCGACGGGCTGGTCGCCCGGGCCGGTGCCGCACATCGGATCACCGCCGTCGAGACCACCATCACGCCGGGCAACACCGGCTCCGAGCGCCTGTTCACCTCGTTCGCCGAGCGGCACGGTGCCCTCGTGGAGCGCGAGGTGCTGTTCGACGAGGGCCTGTTCCCCGACGGGCCGCACGACCCCGAGGTCCTGTACCGCATCGGCCCCCTCTCCCTGTGAGGCCTTGATCTCCGGCGCCCCCCCGCTTCCGGCGAGTCCTCGCCGGCGCCCATCGACTTCCACCGACCTCCCCCGAATTTCCCTGACGACCCCCACGCACTCCCCCACGCAACGAGGAGCGATTCGTCGTGACCATCACCCAGCCCGACCTCAGCGTCTTCGAGACCCTTGAGTCCGAGGTGCGCAGCTACTGCCGCGGCTGGCCCACCGTCTTCGACCGCGCGCAGGGCAGCCGGATGTACGACGAGGACGGCCACGAGTACCTGGACTTCTTCGCCGGGGCCGGCTCGCTGAACTACGGCCACAACAACCCCGTCCTGAAACGGGCGTTGATCGACTACCTGGAGCGGGACGGCGTCACGCACGGGCTCGACATGTCGACCACCGCCAAGCGGTCCTTCCTGCAGACCTTCCAGGACCTGGTGCTGCGGCCGCGCGACCTGCCGTACAAGGTCATGTTCCCGGGTCCGACGGGGACCAACGCCGTGGAGTCGGCTCTCAAGCTCGCCCGCAAGGTGAAGGGGCGCGAGTCCATCGTGTCGTTCACCAACGCCTTCCACGGCATGTCGCTCGGCTCGCTCGCCGTGACCGGCAACGCCTTCAAGCGGGCCGGCGCCGGGATTCCGCTGGTGCACGGCACCCCCATGCCGTTCGACAACTACTTCGACGGCACGGTCGAGGACTTCCTGTGGTTCGAGCGGCTGCTGGAGGACCAGGGCTCCGGGCTCAACAAGCCCGCCGCCGTGATCGTCGAGACCGTGCAGGGCGAGGGCGGCATCAACGTCGCGCGCCGCGAGTGGCTGCAGGCGCTCGCCGCGCTGTGCGAGCGCCAGGACATGCTGCTCATCGTCGACGACATCCAGATGGGATGCGGCCGTACCGGTGCCTTCTTCTCCTTCGAGGAGGCGGGCATCACGCCGGACATCGTCACCGTGTCCAAGTCGATCAGCGGCTACGGGCTGCCCATGTCGCTGTGCCTGTTCAAGCCCGAGCTGGACATCTGGGAGCCGGGCGAGCACAACGGCACCTTCCGCGGCAACAACCCCGCCTTCGTCACGGCCACCGCCGCCCTGGAGGCGTACTGGGCGGACGGGTCCGCGATGGAGAAGCAGACCCGGGCGCGCGGTGAGCAGGTCGAGCAGGCCTTCATCGCGATCACCGAGGAGAACCTCGCCGACATCAAGGAGTACCGCGGCCGCGGACTCGTGTGGGGCCTGGAGTTCCACGACAAGGAGCGGGCGGGGCGGGTCGCCAAGCGCGCCTTCGAACTCGGGCTGCTCATCGAGACCTCGGGCCCGGAGAGCGAGGTCGTCAAGCTGCTCCCGGCGCTCACCATCACCCCCGAGGAGCTGGACGAGGGTCTGAGCATCCTCGCCCGCGCCGTACGCGAAACCGTCTAGCAAAAAAGGAGTAGTGCAGCACCGTGATCGTCCGTTCGTTCAAGGACATCGAAGGCACCGACCGCCATGTGAAGGCCGCGTCCGGCACGTGGGAGAGCAAACGCATCGTCCTCGCCAAGGAGAGGGTCGGCTTCTCCGTACACGAGACGATCCTGTACGCGGGTACGGAGACGTCGATGTGGTACGCGAACCACATCGAGGCCGTCGTGTGCGTCGAGGGCGAGGCCGAACTCACCGACGACGAGACCGGGCAGAAGTACACCATCACGCCCGGCACCATGTACCTCCTCGACGGGCACGAGCGGCACACGATGCGGATCAAGGAGGACTTCCGCTGCATCTGTGTCTTCAACCCGCCCGTGACCGGACGGGAGGACCACGACGAGAACGGGATCTACCCGCTGCTCACCGAGCCCGAGGAGGTGTGACATCACCATGACCACCACCGTCACCGATCTCTACCCCAGCCGCGGCGCCACCGAGGTGTCCGTTCCGCGCCAGGACCCCGTCGTCTGGGGCGCCCCCGACGCCCCCGGCCCGATCCCGGCCACCGGCCTCCAGTCGTTCGAGCGTGACGGCTTCCTCGCCATCGAGGAGCTCATCACGGACGACGAAGTCGCCGTCTGCCACCAGGAGTTGGAGCGGCTCATCGCCGACCCGGCGATCCGGGCGGACGAGCGGTCGATCATCGAGCCGAAGTCCAAGGAGATCCGCTCGGTCTTCGAGGTGCACAAGATCAGCGAGGTCTTCGCCCGGCTCGTGCGCGACGAGCGGGTCGTCGGCCGGGCCCGGCAGATCCTCGGTTCGGACGTGTACGTCCACCAGTCGCGGATCAACGTCAAGCCGGGCTTCGGGGCCAGCGGCTTCTACTGGCACTCGGACTTCGAGACCTGGCATGCCGAGGACGGCCTGCCCAACATGCGCACGGTGTCCGTCTCGATCGCGCTGACCGAGAACTACGACACCAACGGCGGCCTCATGATCATGCCGGGGTCGCACCACACGTTCCTCGGCTGCGCCGGCGCCACCCCGAAGGACAACTACAAGCAGTCGCTGCAGATGCAGGACGCGGGCACGCCGTCGGACGAGGCGCTGACCAAGATGGCGAGCGAGTACGGCATCAAGCTCTTCACGGGCAAGGCAGGTTCGGCGACCTGGTTCGACTGCAACTGCATGCACGGCTCGGGCGACAACATCACGCCGTTCCCGCGCAGCAACGTGTTCATCGTGTTCAACAGCGTGGAGAACGAGGCCGTGGAGCCGTTCGCGGCACCCATCCGGCGGCCCGCGTTCATTGGAGCGAGGGACTTCACGCCCGTACGGTGACCCTCACTGGAGCGGGCGGCGTCACTGGCTTCACAGCCACGACAGTGACGCCGCCCGCTCCAGTTTCGTCGCGGACGGCACCCTCGTCCCCTTGGCGGCGCGGTCCCTCCCGGGAGTTCCCGGCAGGGACCGCGCCGGCGGTTCAGGGAGACAGGACGTCCAGCAGGCGGTCGACATCGGCGGACGTGTTGTACAGGTGGAAGGCCGCGCGCAGGTTGCCCGCGCGGTCGGAGACCTCCACCCCGGCGCCGCTCAACTCGCCCTGGCGGCGGCCGAGTCCGGGTACGGCGACGATCGGCGAGCCGGGGGACGGGACGGGCTGGTGACCGAGGGAGGCCAGGCCCGCGCGGAAGCGGTCGGCGAGGGCGAGGTCGTGGGCGCGTACGGCGTCCGTGCCGAGTTCCTCCAGCAGTTCGAGCGAGCGGCGGGCGCCTGCGTAGGAGAAGAGGGCGGGGCTCTCGTCGAACCGCCGGGCGGAGTGGGCGAGTTCGTCGATGGGGCCGTAGCACGTGTCCCAGGGGTGCTCGCCCGCCACCCACCCGGCGAACAGCGGGGTGAGTCCCCCCATGTCCTCCGGGACGACCAGGAAGGCCACGCCCCGCGGGCAGACGAGCCACTTGAAGCCGACGCAGGCGGAGTAGTCGTAGGCGTCCGCGTCGAAGTCCAGCCAGCCGGCGGCCTGGGACGCGTCCACGTACGTACGCGCCCCGTGCTCGCGCGCCGCCTCCCTGATCGCGGACAGGTCCGCCACCCGCCCGTCGGCGGACTGGGCGGCGCTGACCGCGACCAGGGCGGTGCCGGGCCGCACCGACTCGGCGATCCGCTCCAGCGGCACGATCCGCACCTTGAGGCCGGACCGGACGTGGAAGGGGTTCACGACGGAGCTGAAGTCGCCCTCCGCGGTGAGGACTTCGGCGCCCGCCGGGAGGGAGGCGGCGATCAGTCCGCTGTAGACGGCGACGGAGGCCCCGGCCGCCACCCGGCGCTCGGGGACGCCGACGAGCCGCGCGCAGGAAGCGCGGCTCGCCTCGACGTCCGCGAACATGTCGGTCGGGTCACCGACCGCGGCCGCCGCCACGGCGGCGCGCATGGCGGCCACGGTGCGCGCGGGCAGCAGCCCGGTGCTCGCGGTGTTCAGATAGGTCTTCTTCGGCGCGAACTCGGCTCGGACGCGACTCTCGAAGGTCGTCTCCATGGCTCCACTGTGAACCCGGGAGAAGTCATGGTCCATTGCCGATTTATACGTGGTACCCCTAAGCGGTGCTTATAGTTCCGCCCTCACCTGCACGTATCAGTGCTGCGGCACCGCGCACCCGTCCGGGCCGCACGCCTCCGCGCCGCCCGCCGCGCCTTCGTCGATCAGCTTCAGCGGCGAGCGCTCGCCCCACGCCTGGGTCAGCGCCTGGGTGAAGACCTCCGCGGGCTGGGCGCCTGAGACGCCGAACTTGCGGTCGAGGACGAAGAAGGGCACGCCGTTCGCACCCAGCTCGGCGGCCTCGCGCTCGTCGGCGCGGACCTCTTCGGCGTACGCGGCCTGGTCGGCGAGCACCCTGCGGGCGTCCTCGGCCGCCAGCCCGGCGGCCACGGCCAGCTCCACCAGCCGCTCGTCGCCCTCGGTGAACAGCGACCGCTCCTCGGCGAAGTTCGCCCTGTACAGAGCCTGGATGAGTGCGTCCTGCCGGCCCTGGTCCTTGGCGAGGTGCAGCAGGCGGTGCATGTCGAAGGTGTTGCCGTGGTCACGGTCCCGGGTGCGGTACTCCAGGCCCTCGGCGGCGGCCTGCGTGCCCAGGTTCTCCTCGCCCGCCTGCGCCTGCGCCGCACTCATGCCGTACTTCTTGGTGAGCATGGTGATCACCGGCTGGACGTCGCCCTTGGCGCGGCCCGGGTCCAGCTCGAAGGAGCGGTGCACGACCTCGACCTGGTCGCGGTGCGGGAAGGCGTCGAGGGCCTTCTCGAAGCGGGCCTTGCCCACGTAGCACCAGGGACAGGCGATGTCCGACCAGATCTCGACCTTCATGTTCTCTCCAGCTCGTACGGGTACGGAGGTTCCCTCCGCCGAGTGGATGAACGTTCAAGCAGCGAGGATCATTCCCCGGGCACCGCATACCGCAGATACCGGTGGTGGTCCCCGGGCATCGGCGGGTTCTCCGGGTCCGGGGTCCAGCCCCGACGGGCGTAGAACGCCTGGGCGCGGTCGTTGCCCGCGTGCACGTCGAGGACGGCCGTACGCCTGCCGTCCGCCTGCCACTGCTCGACGCAGGCGGCGTGCAGGGCCGTGCCCACGCCGGAGCGCCACTGGTCGGGTTCGACGTGGAACTGGAACAGCTTGACCGTGTCCGCGGGGGCGCGCTCCGCGGTGCGGAAGGAGGCGATGCCGACCAGGCGGGCGTCGCGCACCGCGCACAGCACCTGGCCGTCGGGCCGCTCGATGGCCCGGCTCCAGGCGGCCGGCCAGTCGTGTCCGTCGTCCGGGAGGCCGTCCGGGCAGTAGGTGGAGCGGGCGCGCACGTGCAGCGCGGCGACGGCGGCGGCTTCCGCCCCCAGGGCGGTTCTGATCACCAGGGAGTCGACGGTCCGGTTCGCTCTGATCATGCGGCGGAGGACGTGCCCTCGGCGGTCGCGGTTCCCAGCCGGGTGAACTGCGCCCGGTACGCGCTCGGCGTCAGACCCGTGCGGCGGACCACGTGGGCACGCAGTGAGTCGGCCGTGCCCAGTCCGCAGGCTCGGGCCACCTGGTCCATGGGCAGGGTGGTGCTCTCCAGGAGTTCCCTGGCGCGCTCGATGCGCTGGTGCAGCAGCCATTGCAGGGGGCTGACGCCGCTCTCGGCATGGAAGCGGCGGGTGAGGGTGCGGACGGAGACTCCCGCGTGGCGGGCCAGCTCGGTCAGGGTGAGGGGCTTGTCGAGGTTGCGCATGGCCCAGCCGCGAGTGTCGGCGCAGGCATGGCCGCGCTCGGGCGGCAGCGGGGTGTGCGCGAACTGGGTCTGGCCGCCGGGCCGTACGGGGGCCACCAGGGTGAGGCGGGCGACCTCGTTGGCGACGGCGGCGCCGTAGTCGGTGCGGATGACATGCAGGCAGAGGTCGATGCCGGCGGCGTAGCCGGACGCCGTGACGTACGGGCCGTCCTGGACGTACAGCACGTCACCCTGGAGGTCGACCTGCGGGTACCGCCTGCGCAGCTCCTCGGCGTGCGCCCAGTACGTCGTGGCCCTGCGGCCCTGGAGCAGGCCCGCCTCGGCGAGCTGGAAGGCGCCGGTGCACAGGGACGCGATCCGCTTTCCGGCGTCGTCCGCCTCGCGCACGGCGGCCACGATCCGCGGGTCCGGATCGTAGGGCGCACCGGTGCCCGCGACGACCACCGTGTCCGCCTCCAGCACGGCCCCCAGACCGTGGCGCACGTACAGGTCGAGCCCTCCGCTGGTGGGAACCGGCCCCGGCTCGGCGGCGCAGATGACCACCTCGTAGCCGGGCCGCCCCTGTACCCGGACCTTGCCGAACAGCAGCTCGGGGATGGCCAGGTTGAACATCGAGACGGGTGACGGCGCGATCACGGCGATGCGGTGCGGGACGAGCTCCTCGGACATGGCCAGAACCTCCGGGCGTATGACATTCAGGCCACTACTGTACGACGGCGGGGATCCGCAGCATGGACGCATGACGACGAACCAGATCCACAGGTGCGATGAACTCGCCTCCCCCGAGCGCGAGTTGGCGCCCAAGAGGCCCTCCCCCGCGCTCACCCTCACCGCCGCCCTCCTCGGCTTCGCGCTGATCGGCCTCGACGCCTCCGTGGTGAACGTGGCCCTGCCCGCGATCGGCTCCTCCCTCGGCGGCGGAATGGCCGGCCTGCAGTGGGTGGTGGACGCCTACACCCTGTCGTTCGCCGCGCTGATGCTGTCCACGGGCGCCTTCTCGGACCGGGCGGGGGCGAGCCGTGCGTTCGCGCTGGGCACCACGGTCTTCACTCTTGCCTCGGCGGCCTGCGGACTGGCGCCGAACCTGCCGGCCCTCATCGGCGCGCGGGTGGTGCAGGGCATGGCGGCGGCCGTGGTGCTCCCGGCCTCGCTGGCGCTGGTGCGGCAGGCGTTTCCTGAACCGGCGCGGCGGGCGCGGGCGGTGGCCACGTGGGCGGCGGGCGGTTCGACGGCGGTGGCCCTGGGTCCGGTGGCGGGGGGTCTGCTGACCACGGCCTGGGACTGGCGCGGGATCTTCTTCGTCAATCTGCCGCTGGGGGCACTGATTCTGGCACTTCTGCTCCGGACCCCGCGCTCGGAGCGCCGGCCGGCACCGCTGGATCTGCCGGGGCAGGTGACGGCGGTCGTGGCGCTGACAGCCCTCACGTTCGCGGTGATCGAGGGTGGGGCGGCCGGGTGGGCGGCGCTTGCTGTGGCCGTCGTGGCGGCCGTCGTGTTCTGGCGGGTCGAGGCCCGCAGCCCGCATCCGGTCGTGCCGCTCGGCCTGTTCCGCAATCGGACGGTGGCCGTGGTGGTCGCCGCGGGAGCGGCGGTCAGCGTGGCCTTCTACAGTGTGGTGTTCGTCTTCTCCCTCTTCTTCCAGCAGGTCCAGGGCTTGTCCGCGCTGCAGGCCGGGCTGGCGTTCCTGCCCATGACGGGCCTGATCGCGGTGACGAACGTGGTGGCGGGCAAGCTCGCGGGGCGCTACGGCGCGCGGCTGCCGATGCTGGTGGGGCAGGCACTGGCGGTCGCAGGACTGCTCGTCCTGCTGTACGTCGATGCCGGCACGTCTTCCGTCCTGGTGGCCGTGCTGCTCGTGCCGCTGGCGCTGGGGTGCGCGCTGGTGGTGCCGCCGCTGACCGCCGCGATGATGGATGCGGTGCCGGTGGAGCGGGCGGGGCTGGCGGCCGGCGTGCTCAACGCCGCGCGGCAGGTGGCGGGGGGCCTTGGGATCGCCGTCTTCGGGACGCTGGTCTCCGGGGGGTTCGCGGAGGGGATGCGGTCGGCGTTGGTGATCAGTGCGGGGGCGCTCGTGCTGACGGGTGCGGCTACGTCTCGGTTGCGGTAGTGCTGGGGGCTGCCGCCCCCAGACCCCCGCTTCGGCCCTGAAGGGGCCTCGTCCTCAAACGCCGGACGGGCTGAGTTGCAGCGACCGGCGTCCCCGAAGAACCGACGGGCTGAGTCAGCTGCCGTCTCTCAGGTCCGCCGGCCAGTTGTCCCTGAACTCGATGTGGTCGTACGTCACCACGCACCCCTCTCCCATCGGCGACTGCGTCATGAAGCCGATCAGGGCGGCCTCCGTCTCCTTCTCCGCGCCCAGGGTGAAGAGCCGGACGAAGGTCCAGTGCTTGCCGTCGCGAGAGGCGTGGAAGGCGAAGGCACGTCCGGTGCGGCTCACCCGGAGCCACACCGAACTGCCGTCCACGCTGAAGGAGTTGGCATCGTCGGAGTGCCCCCGGGTGACCACCGTGCAGACGGTGGGCACGTGCGGGGAGTACTCCAGGCAGAGCTTGGCCCAGGCCCGCTCGCCGACGTGGACGTACAACACCCCGGCGTCGAAGGCCCCGGCGAACCCGACCGTGACCCGAGCGATCAGCTGGAAGTCCCCTTCGGGCGCCCCGAGCAGACGCGGCGCGTCGGAGGCGGGCTCCAGAGCCTCATCGGTGGGCGGCACGAAGCGGTCCTGCCGGGACCCGGCCCATCCGCTGAGGATGCCGTCCTCATAGGACCAGTGCCCGTCGGGGCCGTAGGTGCGGAGGGAGAAGGGCAGTTCGGGAAGTTCCAAGTCCATCGCCAGAGTGTCTCAGGGCACCTGCGGCATGCCCAAGGGGCACGGGGCTGTATCGACATGCGGCTCGGCCGCGTGGGCGCGACAGGCGACGACGAGCCGGCACCCCGCGGCCGACCCGCGCCCCTGCGGCACACCCGGCGGAGCGCTACCGCTCCAGGCGCCCGTTGAACCGGCGGGGCAGTCCCAGCGGGTTGTCGTCCCGCAGTTCGGGCGGCAGGATCGCCTCGGGCGCCGTCTGGTACGTCACCGGCCGCATCCAGCGCTCGATCGCGGTACCGCCGACGGACGTCGACGTGGACGTGGTCGCCGGGTACGGACCGCCGTGGTGCTGGGCGGCCGCGACCGCGACACCCGTCGGCCAGCCGTTCACCAGGACACGGCCCGCGAGCGGGGTCAGCTCGGCCAGGAGCTCCGCGCCGCGGCCCTCGCCGGCCGCCTCCTCCGCCGACAGGTGAACCGTCGCCGTGAGGTTGCCCGGCAGCCGCGACAGCACTCCCTGGACCTCCGCCTCGTCCTCGTAGCGGGCCACGACCGTCACCGGCCCGAAGCACTCCTCCAGGAGCAGGTCGTACTGGCCTTCCTGCGCCAGCTTGTCCGCCGACACCGTGAGGAAGCCCGCGCTCACCGTGTGCTCGCCGCCCGCGCCCGGTGTCACCGGGGAGTCCACGTCGGGGAGTTCGGTGCGCTCGGCGACTCCGGCGACGAAGTTGTCCCGCATGCGGTGGTCCAGCAGGACCCCCGCCTCTGTGTCGCTCACCGCGTCCGTCAGGGACTTCACCAGGCGGTCGCCCGCCGCTCCGGACGGGGCGAGCACCAGGCCGGGCTTCACGCAGAACTGCCCGACGCCCAGGGTCATCGATCCGGCGAGCCCCGTGCCGATCTCCTCGGCACGCTCCGCCGCCGCGGCCTCGGTGACGACCACGGGGTTCAGGGAACCCAGCTCGCCGTGGAACGGGATCGGGACCGGACGCGCGGCGGCCGCGTCGAAGAGGGCACGGCCACCCCGTACGGAACCGGTGAAGCCGGCCGCCGAGACCAGCGGGTGCCTGACCAGCTCGACGCCTGCCTCGAAGCCGTGGACCAGGCCGATGACGCCCTCGGGAACGCCGTGCGCGGCAGCGGCCCGGCGCAGCACCTTGGCGACCAGCTCGGACAGGGCCGGGTGGTCGGGGTGGGCCTTGACGACGACCGGGCAGCCCGCGCCGAGCGCGCTCGCGGTGTCACCGCCGGCGACCGAGAAGGCGAAGGGGAAGTTGGATGCCGAGTAGACGGCGACGACGCCCAGCGGCACCTTGTAGCGGCGCAGGTCCGGGATCGGCGGGGTCGCCGTGCCGTCCGGATGGTTGATGATCACGTCGAGGAAGGCGCCCTCGTCGACGATGTCCGCGAAGGACCGCAACTGGTAGCAGGTACGGGCGAGTTCGCCGGTGAGGCGGACCGGGCCGAGCGCGGTCTCCGCGTCGGCGGTCTCGACGAGCCACTCCTTCGCGGCTTCGAGCTGCTCGGCGGCGGTGCGCAGGAAGGCCGAGCGGACCGCACGGTCGGCGAGCGCGCCGCGGGCCGCGTGCGCGGCCCGGACGGCGGCGTCCACCTCCTGGGCTGTGGCCTCCACCGCAACCTGTTCACGCTGCTTCCCGGTACGGGGGTCGACACTCCAGACTGGTGCTGCTGCCACCGCGGGTCCCTCCAGGTATTTCTGGGTCACTCACCAGTTCGTTCGATATACTGAACGCTGTCTCTGATGATGAATATGCTGTTGGAGACTATTTCCCGTCGAACGAAGGGGTCAAGGGCGATGTCGGTAGCCGAGACAGGCGGCGGGGCGCAGGTCAAGTCCGCGGTACGGACCGTTGAACTGCTCGAGTACTTCGCCGGTCGCCCCGGTATGCACTCCCTGGCGTCGGTCCAGGAGGCCGTCGGGTATCCCAAATCCAGCCTGTACATGCTGCTGCGCACACTGGTGGAGCTGGGCTGGGTGGAGACGGACGCGACGGGCACCCGGTACGGCATCGGGGTGCGGGCGCTGCTGGTCGGCACGTCGTACATCGACGGCGACGAGGTGGTGGCGGCGGCCCGGCCGACGCTTGACCGGCTGTCGGACGACACCACGGAGACGATCCACCTGGCCCGCCTGGACGGCACGAACGTCGTGTACCTGGCCACCCGCCAGTCGCAGCACTATCTTCGCCCTTTCACGCGGGTGGGCCGCCGCCTGCCCGCGCACTCCACTTCGCTGGGCAAGGCGCTGCTGAGCACGTACACGGACGAGCAGGTCCGCAAGCTGCTCCCGGAGACGCTCCCGGCGCTCACCGAGAACACCGTCACGGACCGGGAGAAGCTCATCGAGGAGCTGCGCCAGATCCGGGACCAGGGCTTCGCCGTGGACCGCGAGGAGAACACGCTGGGCCTGCGCTGCTTCGGGGTCGCCATCCCCTACCGCACTCCAGCACGTGACGCGATCAGCTGCTCGGTTCCGGTGGCGCGGCTGACTCCCGCGCACGAGCAGCTGGTGAAGGACGCGTTGTTCGACGCGCGGGACCGGCTGGCCCTGGCGACCCGCAGGCTCTGACACCTGGTGCCCCGGCAGTAGGCTCCGCCTCCATGGACGTCGTTCTCCGCGAGACCCACGACAGCGATCTGCCGGTCTTCTTCCGGCAGATGAACGATCCGGAGGCCCAGCGGATGGCCGCCTTCACTCCGAAGGACCCGGCCGACTGGGACGCCTTCACATCCCTCTGGAAACGGATCCGGGCGTCGGACGCCGTCGCGCGGACGGTCCTGGCCGACGGTGACGTGGTCGGCAGCGCGGCGGTGTACGGAACTCCGGGCGAGCGCGAGGTCACGTACTGGGTGGACCGCGCCTACTGGGGGCGGGGCGTGGCCACGGCCGCGCTGCGGGAGCTGCTGGTCGAGGTGCGCGAGCGCCCGCTGTACGCGCGCGCCGCGGCGGACAACGCCGGTTCGCGGCGGGTCCTGGAGAAGTGCGGTTTCCGGCTCACCGCCCGGGCGTCGGGGTTCGCGAACGCACGCGGCGAGGAGATCGACGAGGTCGTGCTGACGCTGGAGGGGTGAGAGGCCGGCTTCATGAACACCCGATGAGAAATCGGGGCGGACGGGAACGATTCCCGCCCTTCCGCTCGTCTTGCTGAGCGGGATGAACAAGACGATCAGGCGGGCCTCCGTCTTCACACTGCTGCTCGTGTTCGCTCTTCTGTTCAGGGCGACGTGGGTGCAGTTCTACGACGGCAAGGCCCTCGCGGACGACACCGACAACCGGCGCAACGCGATGAAGACGTACGCGGAGCCGCTCGGGAACATCATCGTGGCCGGAGACTCGATCACCGGTTCCGCGGCGACGAAGGACAGCGACCTCAAGTACAAGCGCACGTACAAGGACGGCAAGCTGTACGCGGCGGTGACGGGCTACGCCTCGCAGGCCTACGCACCGACCCAGCTGGAGGGCGTCTACCAGGACCTCCTCGACGGCACGGACAGCCGCCTCAACACCGTGATGGACACGGTCACCGGCAAGCGCGCCGATCCGGGCAACGTGGTCACGACGATCGACCCGGACGTGCAGAAGGCGGCGTACGACGCGCTCGGCGACAAGAAGGGCGCGGCCGTCGCGATCGACCCGAAGACCGGCAGGATCCTCGGGGTCGTGTCGACGCCCTCGTACGACCCGTCGTCGCTGACCGACGCCAACACGGCGGGCAAGGCCTGGAAGCAGCTGAACGCCGACTCGGACAAGCCGCTGACCAACCGCGCGCTGCGCCAGCCGCTGCCGCCGGGCTCGACGTTCAAACTGGTCGTCGCGGCAGCGGCGCTGGAGGACGGGCTGTACTCGTCGGTGGACGAGAAGACGAAGAGCCCCGACCCGTACACGCTCCCGGGCACCACCCAGGACCTGTCGAACGAGAACCCGAGCGCTCCCTGCGAGAACGCCTCGATCCGCACCGCGCTGGAGTACTCCTGCAACAACGTCTTCGCCAAGATGGCCGTCGACCTGGGCCAGGACAAGGTGAAGGCGATGGCCGAGAAATTCGGCTTCAACGACAAGGAGCAGGACGTTCCGGTGCGCGCCTACACCAGCGTCTACCCCTCCGGCATGGACCGCTCCTCCACGGCCCTGACGGGCATCGGCCAGTACGACGTCACCGCGACCCCACTCCAAATGGCCATGGTGTCCGCCGCTCTGGCGAACGGCGGCAAGCTGGTCTCGCCGCACATGGTCTCCCAGATCACCGACAGCGGCGGCGACGTGCTGAAGAACTACGACGACGACGCGAGCACGAAGGAGATCGTCAGCTCCGGGACGGCCCGGCAACTGCAGTCGGCGATGCAGACGGTCGTGGAGAAGGGCACCGGTACCAACGCGCAGATCCCGGGCGCGACCGTGGGCGGCAAGACGGGCACGGCCCAGCACGGCGAGAACAACAGCAAGACCCCGTACGCCTGGTTCACTTCCTACGGCAAGGCGGGCGGCAGGGAGGTCGCCGTGGCGGTCCTCGTCGAGCAGTCGAACGCGGCCCGCTCGGAGGTCAGCGGGAACGGCCTGGCCGCCCCCGTGGCCAAGGCCATGATGGAGGCGGCCCTCAAGAACTGAGCGCGGTCGGCTACTTCACGCCCAGGATCTGCTCCACCGGATCGATCGCGAAGTACACCAGGAACAGTGCCGACACCGCCCACAGCAGCCAGTGCACCTCCTTGGCCTTTCCGAGCACCGCCTTGATGAGGACGTAGGCCAGGAAGCCCGCCCCGATGCCGTCCGTTATCGAGTACGTGAACGGCATCGTGGCGATCGTCAGGAACGCCGGGATGGCGATCTCGTACCGGTCCCAGTCGATGTGCTTGACGTGGGTCATCATCAGGAAGCCGACGGCGATCAGGGCGGGCGCGGCGGCCTGCAGCGGGACGATCGTCAGCAGCGGCGTGAGGAACAGCGCGAGGCCGAACATCCCGCCCGTGATCAGGTTCGCGAATCCGGTCCGCGCGCCCTCGCCGACGCCCGCCGCCGACTCGATGTACGCGGTGTTGGACGAGGCCGACCCGAGGCCACCCGCCACGGCCGCGGCGCCGTCGATGAACAGCACGCGGCCGAGGCCCGGCACCTGCCCGTCCTCGTCGAGCAGCCCGGCCTCGGCGCTGATGCCGACGATCGTGCCCATGGCGTCGAAGAAGTCCGACAGGATCAGCGTGAACACCAGCAGGACCGCGGTGAGGATGCCGGCCTTCGCGAAGCCGCCGAACAGGCTGAAGTGGCCGACGAGTCCGAAGTCCGGGGTGGAGACGATCTTGTCGGGCACGTGCGGGGTGGTCAGGCCCCAGCTCTTGATGTCCGCCACCGCGTCGATGACGATCGCGACGATCGTCATGGTCACGATGCTGATCAGGATGGCGCCCTTCACCTTGCGCGCGAGCAGCGCGATGGTGAGCAGCACGCCGAGACAGAACACCAGAACGGGCCAGCCGGTCAGCCGGCCGACCGCGCCCAGCTGGACCGGCACGGTGGTGTGGGCCATGTCCGGGATCCGGCTGACGAACCCGGCGTCGACGAAGCCGATGAACGCGATGAACAGGCCGATGCCGACACCGATGGCCTGCTTGAGCTGCTGCGGAATGGCGTCCATGATCGCCTTGCGCAGTCCGGTGAGCACCAGGACGCAGATCAGGATGCCTTCGAGGACGACCAGGCCCATCGCGTCGGACCAGCTCATCAGCGGGGCCAGCTGGAAGGCGACCACGGCGTTGAGGCCGAGGCCCGCCGCGATGGCGAGCGGGAGGTTGCCGCCGACACCCATGATGATCGTCATCACACAGGCCACCAGGGCGGTGGCGGTGACGAGCTGGCCGGTGTCGAGCGTGTGGCCGAACTTGTCCTTCGCGCTGCCGAGGATGATGGGATTCAGGACAAGGATGTAGGCCATGGTGAAGAACGTGGCGAAGCCGCCGCGTATCTCCCTGCCGAAGGTGGATCCCCGCTCGGAGATCCTGAAGAACCGGTCGACGCCGTTCGCCGCTGGTGGCGCGGTACTTGACCGGTCGGCCTTCTTCTGGGTGTCGGGCATGGCGGGTACTCCTCGTTGCCTGATTGATCAGTGTGCGGATGCTGGCTGGATTGTTCCCGTCTTGAACGGGTTTCAGGTTTTCTCCGTGTTACGGAATCAGAGTCGGCCCGTCAGACTGCGTTCGAAGTCCTGTACGAAGCAGGAGGTTGATCACTGCTACGCTTCCGGATCTCGTCCAGGTCACCTTCGGATGATCACATGTCATTCGCATGACACACACAGAGAGGTTCACCCGTGGGCACTGTCGTCGACGACACAGCCTCCGTGGAGTTCCACACCTTCTTCGAGCGGCACTACGCCGAACTGTCCCGGCTCGCCCACCTGTTGACCGGTGAGGCGGACGCCGCCGACGACCTCGCGGCCGACGCGCTGCTCGCCCTGTGGCACCGCTGGGACCGGGTGCGCGCGGCGGACCACCCGGTCGCCTACGCCCGCGGAGTCGTCACCAACCTGGCCCGCACCCGGATCCGCACCGCGGTGCGCGAGCGCCGGCGGATCTCTCTGTTCTGGTCGCAGCGCGAGGAGAAGACCGAGAATCCCGACATAGCGGGGGTCGTCGACGTTCAGGAGGCCCTGCGCAGGCTGCCGTTCCGGAAGCGGGCGTGTGTGGTGCTGCGGCACGCGTTCGATCTCTCGGAGAAGGACACCGCTCTCGCCCTGGGTGTTTCCGTGGGTACGGTTAAGTCCCAGACGTCCAAAGGGATGGCCGAGCTGAAGAAGCTGCTGGGCTCCCAGGGTGCGCCGCACAGGGTGCACGCGACCATGGTGCGTGGCGGCGAGAGCGGAGGAACGGACCGATGAGGCAGCAGGACGTGCCCGACGAGCTGCGCGCCCGGCTGCACGAGGCGGCCGAGACGCACGAGCCGGACCGGGCCAGGATCCTGGCGCGCGTCGAGCGGGGCATGCACGACCGCGTCGGCCACCGGGCGACCCGTCCGCCGGTATGGGGCTGGGCACGGGTGGTGGGTGCGACGGCCGCCGTGGCGGGCATGCTCGCGGTCGGCGGCTACGCCGTGGCGTCCGCGGTGAAGGACGACCCTCCCGCGCAGCAGACGGTCCCGGTATCCCCGACGCCGTCGCAGGACGCGACGAGCCGCGCGCCCGTCCCGCCGGTGGATCCGGCGCCGAGCGGATCGTCCGGGTCCTCCAGGGCGGACAACACCCCCTCCACGAAGCCCTCTTCCTCCGTGCTGCCGCCCCCCGCGGCGGGCGACAAGGACGGTCCGCTGTCGTCGGAGGGCACGGTGGACCCGCACAGCAACGGCTTCTGGGCGCAGAGCGATCTCACCCTGAAGAACACCGAGCAGCTCACCTCCCTCACCGTGCAGTTGAAGGTCGCACAGACCGGCGGGGTCAGCTCGACCGGTGCCTGGCGCGCGCTGCCGGAGCAGGACTTCGACCTCACCGTCGGCGAGCAGGACGGCTTCGTGGTCTACACCTGGGTGCTCAAGGCGGGCCGTACGGTCCCCAAGGGTGAGTGGGTCTTCGCCGCGCAGTACAACCACAAGAGCGGCAGCCGGGACACCAAGAACGACAGCTACACGATCAGGGCCACGGCCGACAAGGAGCAGCGCTCGGTGGGCGGCGGCTTCGCGGCTCACGCGGACGACGAGAGTGACTCGTAGGAAATTTCCGCCGCCGCGGCAACCCTTTCCTCACCGGCGGCGACCATGGGGCACAAGGTTTCACGACCATGCCGACCATGTCCCCGTCAGCAGCCAACCTGACGTCCGTTTTCAACGTCACTACCAGTACGTGGCACACGGACGCCTCCTGAACCTGCCGGTCTGAGCCCCCCTCGTCCGGCAGCCGCCGACTGAGCCCCCTCGTCGGCGACAGAGCGCCCCCGCCGGCGACGGCCGGCGGGGGCGCTTCGATGTCCGGTCAGTTCATGGTGGATCCGATCGTGGTGGAACCCGTCGTCAGGAACGTCGTCGCGGGCAGCGAGCCGTCCGGCTTCCGCGCCCCGTACGCGCTCGTCGCGTCCTTCGACCGGAAGTCCGGCGTACTCACCCCGCTGTCCCAGTTGTTCGCGGCGGAGACGGCGGACGGACTCAGCTTGTCCGGGCCGCCCTTGTCGCCCACGGCGGGGTTTCGCGCGAGGCGCGCCCTGCCCGTGGCGAAGTAGAAGCCGGCACCGGTGTCGGCGTACGCGGTGTTGCGGTTCAGCACGATCGCCCCGGTGTTGGAGTTCTCGGTGAGACCGTTCAGCGTGTTGCCCCAGGCGGCGTCGTTGTTGACGACATGCGCGACCGTGACGCCCCCGCCGCCCAGTTTGAAGCCGTTGCCGTTGCCCTCGAAGGCGGAGTCGTTCCAGCGGTTCCTGCCGTTGCCGAAGGCCCAGGAGTGCTCGACGGTGACCGGCGACGAGAACTGCCACAGGTCGAGGCCGTCGTCGGAGTTGTCGTACAGGCGCGCGCCACGGGTACGTCGTGCCAATGAACGACGACATGGTGTCGTACGACGCGACGAAGGTGAAGGACATCACCCCGGACAACTTCCGCGAGGGATCCTTCGTGATCAAGCGCAGGGGCACGTACTACTTCATGTGGTCCGAGGACGACACCCGCAGCGAGAACTACCAGGTCGCCTACGCGACGGGACCGTCCCCCGCTCGGCCCGTGGACCGAGCGGGGGACGATCCTCTCGAAGCGGCCCGAGTACGGGATCCTCGGGACCGGCCACCACTCCGTGGTGAACACCCCCGGCACCGACGACTGGTACATCGTCTATCACCGGTTCGCCCTGAACGGCCCCGGAAGGCCCGGCGGTGACGGCATGCACCGCGAGACGACCGTCGACCGCCTGACGTTCGCGGCGGACGGCACCATCGAGCCGGTGCTGCCGACCCTGGAGTCGGTCGGACCGGTGCGCTCTAGCTGACGAAGTACGTCGGGTTCGGGATCTTGTACGTCCGGTCGGCGTAGCCGCCGTCCAGGTCCGAGTACTGGTCCCCGAAGTTGGCGACGATCTCGTACCCGAGGTCCTTCTCGATGTGCTTGCGCGTGCCGGACTTGTACTGCACGGTCGTGCAGGTCCAGGTGCCCGGAGTGGCGCAGGCGCTCAGGTAGGACGGCGGGTTCGCGGCATCCTTGAGGAACATGTGGCCGGCGTCGAGGTTCACGTCGGCGCCGGTCTTCTTCAGGTTCTCGACCGCCGCGGTGCGCTGCGCCTCGCTGAGGCCGGAGTTGTAGAAGACCTCGACGCCTTTCTTCTGCGCGTACTGGACGAGCCCGGCGCTGCCGAAGACGCCCGGACGGTCCGCCTTGTTGACGTACGCCGCCCAAGTGGCGGAGTTGTACGTGTAGTTGTAGCGCTTCTCGTAGTCGAGGCTGAGCAGCAGGGTGTCGTCGATGTCAAAGACGACCGCGGGCTTCTCACCCCGGTGGTGGGCCTTGCGGGCCGCCTGGTCGATGTACTTGCGGGCGGCGGAGTCGATACGCGCCAGGTCCTTGGCGTACGGGCTGTACTGGGACGCCTGGTACACGCCGTCCGCGTCCGCCGTGGTGCCGTAGTAGGTGTCGATGTCCTTCACCAGGAGCCCGATGTTGTAGGGCTCGTGGGTGGAGTTGGCCGTGGACTGTCCGGCCGTGGCCGCACCGGCGCCGTAGAGAGCAGCGCCGGTGAGGGCACACGCTGCGGTGATCGCCGCGATACGCAGTGGCTTATGCATGACAGGTTTCTACGCGCGTCACCCTCATGTGCGCGAGACCCGTTGCCCGATCGATATCTCTTCCACAGGCAAAAAACGGGTCAAGCGCTCTGGACGGAACGGTTCCGGATCGATACCCGGTCAGTTCATCGTCGCCCCGATGGTCGTGCTGCCCGTCGTCAGGAACGTGGTGGTGGGCAGGGTGCCGCTGGAGCTGCGGGCGTTGTACGTGCTGCTCGCGTCCGTCGACTTGAAGGCGGGCGTCGAGATCCCGGAGTCCCAGTTGTCGCCGGCCGAGGTGACCGAGGAGCCCTTGCTGACGAGGTCGGTCGAGTTGCTGACGACCACGGTCGCGGCCTGCGCCCGGGTGGGGAGGACGGCGAGGCCGGCGCCCAGGGTCAGGGCCGCCAGGGTGGCGAGTGCGGTACGACGAGACATGGAGAGCGGTTCCCTTCTCGTGCGTGCGGGTGGGGGATGGTTCGCAGGGTGGTTCACAGGGTGCGGTTCACAGGACCGTGTCCAGCCGGCTGAAGACCTCGTCCTGCATGCGGTCGACGAAGACGTGGCCCAGGTCGGGCCACGTCTTGAGGTGCAACCGCTCCTCGGCGTGGCGGGGGCGCCAGATCCACGTCGTCCACGGCTGCCCGGCCGGAGTCACCTGGGCGCACGTGCAGAACATGGCGGGCTCCGGCGAAGGCGGAGGCGGGGAGGGAGCGGTGCCGACGGCGACGAGACCGCCGACGATGCCGGTGAGGAGGGTGCGCCGGGCCGGCATCTCAGCAGCCCTCCTGCCATGGCGCCCAGTCGCCGAGGTAGACCGCGCGCGTCGCCGACTCGGCCTGCTCCGCGGTGAGTCGGGGCCTGTTCTCGGAGACGGTGATCACGGCCCCGGGGCCGCCGTTGCGGTACTCGGCGAACCGCTGGCTCTGCCACGGATAGGTGTCCGACATGTTGGTGTAGGGCGCGACCGCGTCGATGCCGGGGCCGAGGCGGGTGTCCCGGACGGTGAGCATCGGGCGGGCGGTGGTGTCCGAGCCGGGCACCCAGGGTCGGGCCAACTTGTAGAAGGCGTCCGGGGCTTCACTGCTCACCCGGCTCCGTGACACCAGGAAACCGAGCGGGTTGACGACCGCCGTTGAGGGCGCGAAGACGAAGCCGTACGGGGCGGCGGCCAGGTCGGTGCGGTTCAGGGTGCGGAAGTGGCACTGCTCGTAGACCGCGGTCGCCCTGCCGAAGACGAAGTCGCCCTCGACATAGCAGTGCGAGTAGTACTGGCGGGCGAAGGTGCCGAGCGCGATCGAGTCGGAGTACAGCGTGTCCTGGTGGCCGAGGAAGCGGCAGTGGGTGAACGCGCTCCGGTCTCCCTGCACCTTGATGGCCACCGCCTGGGTGCCGGTGATGTCCGGGTGGTCGGCACGCAGCCAGTCGTTGGCGAAGGTGATCCAGCGGGCGGTGAAGCCGTCCGCCTGCACGGTCGTGGTGGCGGAACCGGTGGTGCCGTAGGTGCCACCGCCGGGCTTGGAGGTGCCCGCGGCGTTGTCGTAGACGATCACGACGTCCCGCGGGTCCTCCGAGGCTCCGATCCAGGTCGCCTCCGTACGGCTGATGTCGACGGCCACCGTCTCCCGGTAGGTGCCGGGCGCGAGGACCAGTGTCCAGCCGCTGCCTTCCGCCGCGGTCACGGCGGCCTGGACGGTGGTGAAGTCGCCGCGGCCGTACGGGTCGACGTAGAGGGTCCTGAGGTTCGGGCGCGCGGCCGGTGTTCCGTACCGGCCGAACGGGCGGGGGCCGCCGGCAGCGGCCCGTGCGGGGACGGAGGTGAGGCCGAGCGTGGCGGCCGCCCCGGCGCCCGTCAGGAGGAAACCCCTTCTGGACAGGGGGAGTCGGTGGTGGGGCGAGGGCATGCGGCTGCTCCTTCGGGGTTGCGGCTCGGGTGGGTCGTGCGGGTACTTCCTCGGCGTGGGGGTGCGGCCGGGACGAGGTCGGTCGTCCCGGCCCGTTGCGAAGGGGTCGTGTCAGCGCAGGTTGCCCGCGCCGGCGCGGTGGTCGACGATTCCGGGCACCGCCTTGGCCGGATCGACCTTGGTGCGCAGGGTGGGTGTCCAGCCGGCGCCCGACCGCAGGACCTCGGTGGGTACTTCGGCGTTGTGGACGGCGATCAGATCGGTCCTCTCACCGTTGACGTAGTTGTCGTCGGCGGTGAGCGGCGACTCGTTCCACCGCTTGAGGATCCTTCCGGCACCGGCCCCGCCCGGCAGCGTGAACGCGTTGTGCTCCGCGACGAGTTGGGACTCGATGCCGATGCCGTAGCTGTAGGAGTAGCCGTCCTTGGCCACGAAGTGGTTGTTGTACGAGTCGACCTGCCCGAAGCGCACGCGCGGAGCCCGCTCCACCAGGTTCGAGAACAGGTTGTGGTGGAAGGTGACCTTGAGGTGGCCACGGTCGACGGCGGCCGTGGAGGCGCTGTCGCTGTTGCCGATGAGGATCGTCTTGTCGTGGTCCTCGAAGACGTTCCAGGACGCGGTGACGTAGTCGGCGCCCTTGACGACGTCGAGCTCACCGTCGTGCTGTTCGTAGATCCGCCCGTAGTAGGACGGCAGCGTGCTGTCGGGGTGGTCGCCGTCCGTGAACGTGTCGTGGTCCATCCACACATGCGTCGCCCCGTACACGACCGCACTGTCGTACTCGGAGTTCCAGTTGCCGTCGGCGGTGTCGGTCGGGTCCCACTGCGGGAAGCAGTCGAGGGGGCTCTCGAAGGTCAGGTTGCGGACGATGACGTTGTCGACACCCTTGATCTGCAGGCTGGCGCCGTTGAAGCCCGCGTTCCCGCCGACGCCGATGATGGTGGTGTTGGCGGGCACGGTGGCCTTGATGTACGTGTCCTGGTTGGCGGCGGAGGCACGGCGCAGGCCCTCGGGGCTGTCGTCGGGCTCGTCGTCCAGGGTCTTGTCGTGCCCCCAGACGGCGGGGTCGTACTGTGCGAGATAGGCGTCGAAGTCGTATCCGGGCACCTGGAACGACTCACAGCTCGGGCCGTCGGCGTCGATGACGCCCTTCACCTTGATGATCTTCGGTGCGCTGCCGCCGGCGGCGAGGGCGGCCTTGAAGCCGGCCCAGTCGGTGACGGTGTAGAGGTGCGCGGCGTCGGCGGCCGCGCCACCGGTGGTGCCGGTGCCGTGGGCCCCCCAGCCGTCCTGCGCGCCGAGTACCTGCCGGCCGAGGTCCCGGGACCGGGCCTGCGCGGCGGACGTCCCCGTGACACCGAGCACGAGGGCGGTGCAGCCCACAAGGGATGCTATGACGCGTCCATGACATTTCTGTATACGCACTGTGCGGCTCTCCTTGGTTACGCGACCGAGGCGTCGGTCGCCTCGGGCCAGGTGATCCAGGACGTCGGAATGTCGTCGTGCAGCCGGACGACGTCCCGCGGCGCGAGCAGCCGTGCGCGCAGCAGTTCCCGCGCCACGAGCCGCGCCACGGCGATGGCGCCCGGCGGATTGAAGTGCGTGTTGTCCTGCTCGGTCGCGGTCCAGTTGAAATAGACCTTCGTCTTCTCGACGCCGAGCTCCTGCCACAGCGCCAGCGACAACGCCTCGACGTCGAGCAGCGCCACCCGCTCCTCCTCGGCGAGCGCGCGCATCGCCGCCGGATAGTCGCCGTGGGTCGGCACGGCGTTGCCGTCCGCGTCGAATCTGCGGCGCTCGACGGGTGTCGCGAGCACCGGCCGGGCACCGTGCGCGCGGGCGCCGTCGATGTACTGCCGCAGATAGTCCTGGTACGTCGTCCAGGGCTCGGTGTACCGGGTGGGGTCGTCGCTCTTCTCGTCGTTGTGCGCGAACTGGATGAGGAGCAGGTCCCCCGGCCGGATCAGTCCGAGGATGGCATCGAGCCTGCCTTCGTCGATGAAACTCTTCGAACTGCGCCCGTTCACCGCGTGATTGGCGACGGGAAGATCCTTGTGCAGGAAGAACGGCAATGCCATGCCCCACCCGGTCTCGGGAGCGGCGTCGGCGTATTTCTGGGCCGCGGTGGAATCACCGGCGATGTAAAGCGTGCGATGGCGTTGCGTTGCTTGTGCGGTACCGATGCCTGTGAAAGCGAGAGGAACGGCGGCAAGCGCAGCCGCGGTCACCCGTCTGCGGGTTAGTGACAAGACCGTGCACCTTTCAGGCTTTTAGTCTTTTGAGGGCGCGGGGAACCGCACGACCGGCCCCGACCGGCCGGCAGTCCCCCACAACGGAATCCACCCGAGTTCAGTGGTTTTTCTTCCAGTCGGCCTGAGCAGCGTCGAGCTGATCGGCCAACGTGTCCAAGAATTCCTTCGCGCTCATCTTTCCGAGCAGCACCTTCTGGAAGTTCGGCTCGTTGTCGGCCTTGGAAATGGTGTTCCAGTCCGGCAGGTAGTAGGGCAGCTGCACGATCTTGGTGTCGGCCCCGTTCAGCGCGGCAGCGGCGAGCTTCGTGGGCTCGGCCTTCTGGATCCACGCATCCTTCGCGGCTTCCGTGTTCGCCGGAATCTGCCCCGCGGACTCGTTGTACTTGGAGTTCTCCTCGTGCGAGACGGCGAACTCGATGAACTTCCAGGCGGCCGCCTTGTTCTTGCTGGACTTGAACAGGCTCATCCCGTCGACCGGGTTGGAGATCTGCACCCGCGTGCCGTCGTCCTGCGCCGGATTGGGCAGCCCCCGGAACTTGTCGGCGCCCAGCGCCTTCAGATGGTCCTGATACGACCCGAGGTTGTGGCTCAGCATGCCGATCGTGCCGCTGTCCCACTGGGCGACCATCTTGGTGAAGTCGTTGTTGACGTCGGCGGACGGGGTGTCCTTCTTGTAGAGCGCGACGTACTTCTCCAACGCGGCGACGTTCTTCGGGTCGTTGACCGTGGTCTTGTCGCCGTTCCAGAACGAGGTGATGCCGCTCTGGCCGTACGCCGCGTCCAGGGCCGGCGCGATGGAGCCCTCACCGCCGCGGATGGTGAACCCGAACTGGTTCTTGCCCTTGTCCGTGAGCTTGTCGGCGGCCGTGTAGAACTTCGACCAGGTCGTCGGCGCGTCCAGACCCGCCTTCTTGAACAGGTCGGTGCGGTACCACAGGGTGCCGTTGTTGACCGAGGTCGGGATCTGGTACAGCTGGTCGCCGCCGCCCGCGGCCTTGCTGCTGTCCACCAGGTTCTGGCTCAGCTTGCCGTTCAGCGAGCTCTTGCCCAGCCGGCTGCCCAACGGCTCCAGCGCGCCCTGGACCCCGACCTCGGCGAGCATCGCGGTGCCCACGCCGCCGACGTCCGGCAGTCCGCCGCCCTGGATCGCGGTGTCGTACTTGGACTGGGCGCTCGCGGCGGGAATGCCGACGTAGTTGACCTTGATGTCCGGGTTCTTCTTCTCGAAGTCGGCGATGATCTCCTTCCATATGTCGGTACGGACACCACCGTTGTTGTCCCAGAAGGTGATCTCGCCTTTGCCGGACCCCTCGTTGCCCTTGTCCCCCGCGCTTCCGCTGCCGTCGTCGCCGCAGGCGGTGGCGGTCAGCGCGAGCACGGAGCCCAGGGCGACGGCGAGGGCCGCGCGCCTGCTTCTGCGGATGCTGCTCTTCATTGGTCGGCTCTCTTCTTCTGGATCAGGGCGGAGATGTGGAGTTGTGGGGGATCAGTGACTGGCCCAGGGCGCCCAGTTGTCGTTGCCCTTGAGGCAGTTGGCGACGGTGTACGTCTTCGCGTCGGCGCCACTCATCTGTGGCCGGCGGGCCGTCACACCCGCACCCGGCACTGAGTCCAGTACTCGGTGAACCGCGCGTCCTTCCACGAGAACCCGCTCATGTCGCTCCACGGCGACGTCCTGACCGCGGCCGGCAGCTCGGTGTCCCGGATCAGCACCTGTGCGACGGCCTCCGGTTCACCGCCCGGATGCCACGGCCGCCCCAGGTGAAACGACTGCTCCGGCGCATCGCTCACGACCTTCGACCGGCTCCCGGTCTCGGCAAGCGCTTGCTATGAAGGTGCTGCGTCATTGCGGATCCCAACAGGCATACGGGTGCGGTGGGTTACAAGGAGTCGATCCTGAAGTGCGTGAAGGTTGCCGTGCCGGCGGGACCCGAACCGACGGGCGCGAGCGCGAACAGGCCGAGCAGGGCGCCGACCCAGCGCCAGGGCGTGGCGGCGAAGACGGGACCGGAGGGCCGGAAGCCGTCACCGATGTCGTAGCGGAACCGGCAGCGCGCCCCCGTGCCGATCTCGATCCGCAGCCTTACCCGACCCTCGGGTGCGAGCCGCGGAGGGTCGGTGTCCCTTTCGCGTTCGGCGACCCTCTCGGCGAAGCGGTGCACGAGATGGACCGTCCCGTCGGCTTCCCGCTGGAGGCCGATCCAGCTGAACGCGTCCCCGAGCACCGCCAGCCCGGCCCGCGCTCCGGGTTCATCGCTGTGCAGCTTCAGCTCCACCTCGACGGCGGACGGCGTACCCGGCAGCCGCTGGGTGAGCACGTTCGCGAGTCGGCGCAGGTCGTGCGCGTCGGCCGAGCGGACGCAGGTCATCCGCAGGCCGTCGCCGGAGTGCTGGGTGGCCCAGCCGTCCTGGGGGTTGGCGGTCCATGACCACTGGCGGCCGAAGCGGCCGCCGGGGAAGTCGTCGTCGGTGGCGGGCGCGGCGGGCGGCTGCGGCGGCAGGTCGGGACGCCGGTGCACGGCGACGGGGGCGCCGTCGTCCCCGAGCACCGGCCAGCCTCCCCCACCCTCGGCTTCGCCCGAGCGGGAGGCGCCTCCATCGCCCCAGCTCATCGGCTGGAGGTGCACGACGCGGCCGTACGCACCGCGATGCTGGAAGTGCAGGAACCAGTCCTCGCCGGTCGGGGTGCGCACCCAGCCTCCCTGGTGCGGCCCGTTGACGTCGGTGTCCTTCTGCTCCAGGACGATCTTCTCCTCGTAGGGCCCGAAGAAGTCGCGCGAGCGGAAGGCGCCCTGCCAGCCGGTCTCCACTCCCCCGGCGGGCGCGAGGATCCAGAACCAGCCGTCGTGCTGGTAGAGCTTGGGCCCCTCTAGGGTGAACCACCCGGGTATCAGGTCGCCGTCGACGATCAGCTTGCCCTCGTCCAGGAGTTCGAGGCCGTCGGGGCGCATGCGGTGGCCGGTGAGGCGGTTCTTGACGCCGGAGCGGGACCTGGCCCAGGCGTGCACGAGGTAGGCCTCGCCGGTCTCCTCGTCCCACAGGGGGCAGGGGTCGATGAGTCCCCTGCCGGCCTTCACCAGGTGCGGGCGGGCCCAAGGGCCGCGTATCTCCGGGGCGTTGACCTGGAAGATGCCCTGGTCCGGGTCGCCCCAGAAGATCCAGAAGCGGTCGTCGTGATGGCGCAACGAGGGCGCCCATACGCCGCAGTCGTGGCGCGGGGTCCTGAACTCGGCGGCGGGTTCGAGGCGGTGCAGCGCATGGCCGACCAGGGTCCAGTTGACCAGGTCGCGGGAGTGCAGCAGCGGGAGGCCGGGCGCGCGGCCGAAGCTGGAGGCGGTGAGGTAGTAGTCGTCTCCGACGCGGACGACGTCCGGGTCGGACCAGTCGGCGTCGAGGATCGGGTTCGTGTACGTCGTCACTGTCTCACCTCTTTCGGTAGGGCCCAGGTGGCGCCGAGCTCGGAGTAGAGGGCGAGGGTGTCGGCGGCGGCCGCGACGAGGCCGTCGATGCCGGGGACGACCCTGCGCTCCTCGTCGGGGATCAGCCGCCAGGCCTCCCGCGGCATCGGGGCCGGGTCGGGGGCCAGTCGAATCGCTTCAACGACCTTCATGAAGGCGCCGGTCGCGTCGGGAGTGACCAGCAGTTCGGTGCCGTCGGTGAGGTGGTCGGCCAGGTTCTCCAGCAGGTCGGTGCGGCCGTACTCGTACTCCTCGGGACCGTGGCCGGCGCGCTGGAGCAGGACGCGGTCCTGCTTGTACCAGAAGGTGATCCGGCCGCTGGTGCCGTGCACGACGACATACGGCTCGTCGGGGTCCTCGGCGCACAGGGTCGCGGCGACGGTGACCTGGCCGCCGTGGGCGGTGGTGACGCGGACGCAGGAGGTGTCGTCGGACTCGATGTCGTTGGCGCGCAGCAGCTCGGTCTCGATCTCGGTGACGTCCTCGGCACGCGTGGTGCCGTTCAGGGCCAGGGCGGTGGCGACGGCGTGCGCGAGGGGGTTGGTCAGCACTCCGTCGATCACGTCGACGCCGTTCAGGCGCCGCTTGCCCGCCCAGGGCGCCCGCCGGTAGTAGGCCTCGGCGCGCGCCCAGGCACCAGCCCCGCCGACCCCGACGACCTCGCCGATCGCGCCCTCGGCGACCATCCCGTGGATCGCGGGGACGGCGTGCGAGCCGAGCGACTGGAAGCCGATCTGGCACGCCACGCCCGCCTCGGCGACCCCGTCGGCCATCCGGCGGAACGCGGCGTACGACGGAGCGGGCGGCTTCTCCAGCAGCAGGTGCACGCCCTTGCCTGCGGCCGTGAGCGCCAGGTCGGTGTGGGTCGGGATCGGCGTGCAGACGACGGCGATCCGGGCGCCGGTGGAGTCGAGGAGCGCGCCGAAGTCGGCGGACTGCTCGGGCGCGCCGAGGCCGTCCGGGATCTCGTTCCCGCTCAGCGGGGTCAGCTCGCAGATGCCGGCCAGCCGCACGATCCCCTTGTCCTGGAGGCGGCGGATGTTGTCGAGGTGCCAGCGGCCGTGGCCTCGTGCGCCCGCGAGAACGATGGGTACGGTCATGGGATCCTCCCTGCGCCCGCGCCGCGCGCCACCTCACGGTCGGCCACCGCGGCGCTGTCGATCTTTGTGTGCAGGGTAGGCGTCCAGCCGACGTCGGCCGTGAGGTCGCGCTCGCTGCCGGAGTTGTAGGCGTCGTAGATCGCGGCGCAGTCCAGGCGGTGGCCGTCGTCGTCGGTGTTGGCGTCTATGGTCCCGGCGATCTTGATGATCTTCGGGGTGTCGCTGCCGCCGTCGAGGGCGCGGACGAGGCCGGCGCGGTCGGTGACGGTGTGGACGTGGGTGTCGTCGGCGGCCGATCCGCCGGTGGTTCCGGTGCCGTATGCCGCCCAGCCGTCGTCGGGGGCCACGGTGTCGCGACTGATGTCGCGGTCCTCGGCGCCCGCAGGTGTGCCCGGGATCGCCAACAGGCCGACAGTGGCAGCGAGTTGAAGAATCCGTATCCGCCTCATCCCTTCACCGCCCCCGCACTGAAGCCGGTGATCAGCCACTTCTGGATGAAGGCGAACACGATCACGACGGGTACGGCCGCGATGATGCCGCCCGCGGCGAGCGCGCCGAGGTCGACGCTGTCCGCGCTCATCAGGGTGTTGAGGCCGACCGGGATGGTCTGCTTGCCCTGGTCGCTCAGGAACATCAGGGCGAACAGGAAGTGGTTCCAGGCGTGCACGAAGGCGAAGGAGCCGACGGCGATCAACCCGGGCCGCAGCAGCGGGAGTACGACGATCCGGAACGCGGTGAACCGGTTGCAGCCGTCGACCCAGGCGGCCTCCTCCAGAGAGTACGGCACGTTCCGGATGAAGCCGCTGATCAGGATCATCGACAGCGGCAGCTGGAAGACGGTCTCCGCGATGATGACGCCGGCCAGCGAGTTGATCATCTGCAGGTTGGCGAAGATCTCGAAGAGCGGGACCAGGAGCAGGGCGCCCGGCACGAACTGCGTGCAGAGCAGGGCCAGCATGAAGGCCTTCTTGATCCTGAAGTCGAACCGGGCGAGGGCGTAGCCGCCGGCCAGCGCGACCAGGGTCGTCATCACCAGGGTCGCGACGCCGACGAGCACGCTGTTGTGGAAGTAGGTGCCGAAGGCCCGCTCGTTCCAGACCTTTTCGAAGTGGTCGAAGGTCATCGGCCAGGGCACGAGCGAGGTCGACCCGGCCGGGCGCAGGGCGAAGAGCAGGATCCAGTAGAAGGGGATCAGGGTGAAGAGGAGGTAGATCGACAGGGGAACGTAGATCTGCCAGCGGGGGGCCTCGTCCCAGGCGCGGAGCCTGCCGCGGGACGGGGGCGGCTGGGGCTCCGCGCGCTCGGGAGCGGGTGCGATCTCGGTGATCACTTCTCCCCACCTCCGAACTTGCTCAGCCGCAGATAGACGATCGAGCAGAAGAGCAGAATCACGAAGGCCACCGTGGTCAGGGCGGATGCGTAGCCGAAGTTGTGTGCGTCCACGCTGGTGTTGGCGATGTAGAGCGGGAGCGTCGTGGTCTCTCCCGCCGGTCCGCCGCCCGTGAGGGTGTAGAGCAGGTCGACGTTGTTGAACTCCCACACGGCACGCAGCAGCGTCGACAGCACGATCGCGTCCTTCAGGTGCGGCAGCGTGATGTGCCAGAACTGCTTGATGCGACTCGCCCCGTCGACCTCGGCGGCCTCGTACAGATCCTGCGAGACGGACTGCAGGTCGGCGAGGATGAGGATCGCGAAGAAGGGGACCCCTCTCCACAGATCGGCGACGATCGCCGCGGGGAAGACGGTCGACGTGTCGGACAGCCAGCTGGTGCCGTACGAGCCGATGCCCATGTCCGCGAGGTAACGGGTGACACCCGTCTGGGAGTTGTAGAGCAGCACCCAGATCGCGGAGGTCAGCACACCCGACACGGCCCACGGGGAGAAGACGAGCGCGCGGCCCACCGCCCGCCCCACGAAGGTCTGGTTGACGATCAGGGCCAGCGCGAGACCGAAGAGCAGCTGCAGCCCCACCTCGACGACGACCCACTTGGCGCTGAAGGTCAGCGTGTCCCAGAACTGCGGATCGTCGGTGAAGGCGTGGACGAAGTTGTCGAACCCCGCGTAGCCGTTCCGCCACGGCTTGGTGGGGTTGTAGTTCTGCAGGCTGTAGTAGAAGACGCTGATGACCGGGTAGGCGATGAAACCCAGCATGAGCAGGGCCGCCGGGGCGATCAGCAGGTACGGGAGCCTGCGGGGCGTGGCGGAGGCACGGCGTCGCCGGGGTGGCGCGGGCGGTTTCGCCACGGCTGCGGCTTGGGCCATGACTGGTCTCCGTTCTCGGGACGTCGTGCGTACGGTGCGTGGTGCGTACGGTGCGTGGTGCGTACGGTGCGTCGCGCAGCGTCCGGGAAGCGCTTTCTCCGGGTGCGCGGCCGGTTCCTGGCCTTGCCTGGGGTGGTGCGGTGGTTCAGCCCGCGTACGGGTCGGCGGCCTTGCCCGGCCGGGCCAGGAACTCGAAGTCGCAGCCGGTGTCGGCCTGGGTGATCTGCTCGTTGTAGAGCGCTCCGTAGCCGCGCTCGTAACGGGTGGGCGGCGGTGTCCAGTCCGCCCTGCGCCGCTCCAGTTCCTCGTCGTCCACGTGGAGATGCAGGACACGCGCCTCGACGTCGAGGGTGATGAGGTCCCCGGAGCGGACGAGGGCGAGTGGTCCGCCGATGTACGACTCGGGCGCGACGTGCAGCACGCAGGCGCCGTAGCTCGTGCCGCTCATCCGGGCGTCGGAGATCCGCACCATGTCCCGCACCCCCTGCTTGAGCAGGTGGTCGGGGATCGGCAGCATCCCGTACTCGGGCATGCCGGGGCCGCCCTTGGGGCCGGCGTTGCGCAGCACCAGCACGCTGTCCGCGGTGATGTTCAACTCCGGTTCGTTGATGGTGCGTTGCATGGTCCTGTAGTCGTCGAAGACGACCGCGGGACCGGTGTGCCTGAGCAGGTGCTGCTCGGCGGCGATGTGCTTGATGACGGCGCCGTCGGGGCAGAGGTTGCCGCGCAGGACCGCGACCCCGCCCTCGCCGGCGACCGGGTTCTCGCGGGTGCGGATGACGTCGTCGTTGTGGACGACGGCGCCCTCGATCCGCTCCCCCAGGGTGCCGTCCACGGTCGGCCGGTCCAGGTGCAGCAGGTCGGTGATCCGCGAGAGGAAGGCGGGCAGGCCGCCGGCGAAGTGGAAGTCCTCCATGAGGTACGTCTGTCCGCCGGGCCGGACGTTCGCGAGCACCGGCACGGTGCGCGCGATGCGGTCGAAGTCGTCGAGGGTGAGCGGCACTTGGCAGCGTCCCGCCATCGCGACCAGATGGATGACCGCGTTGGTGGAACCGCCGAGCCCGAGCACCGTGGTGACGGCGTCCTCGAAGGCTTCGCGGGTGAGGATCCCGGACGGCTTGGGCCCGGTCCAGGCGAGTTCCACGGCGCGGCGCCCGGAGGCGGCGGCCATCCGCTCGTGCCCGGAGTCGACGGCCGGGATCGATGAGGCGCCCGGCAGCGTCATGCCGAGGGCCTCCGCCGCCGCGGTCATCGTGGAGGCGGTCCCCATGGTCATGCAGTGACCGGGAGAACGCGCCAACCCGCCCTGTAGTTCTCGTAGTTCACAGTCCGTCAGATTGCCCGCGCGGTGCTCGTCCCAGTACTTCCACATGTCGGTACCGGACCCGAGGGTCTCACCGCGCCAGTGTCCCGGCAGCATCGGACCCGCAGGGACGAAGATCGACGGTATGTCGGCCGAGGCTGCGCCCATGAGCAGCGCCGGCGTCGACTTGTCGCAGCCGCCGAGCAGCACCGCCGCGTCGATCGGATAGGAGCGCAGCAGCTCCTCCGTCTCCATCGCGAGCAGGTTGCGGTAGAGCATCGGGGTCGGCTTCTGGTACGTCTCGGAGAGCGTGGAGACCGGGAACTCGAGCGGGAAGCCTCCGGCCTGCCACACCCCGCGCTTGACGGCCTGGGCGCGCTCACGAAGGTGGACGTGGCAGGGGTTGATGTCGGACCAGGTGTTCAGGACCCCGATCACCGGGCGGCCCCGGTACTCCTCCGCCTCGTAGCCGAGCTGGCGCATACGGGCGTTGTGCGACCAGGTGCGCAGCGGGCCCTCGGCGCCGTACCACTGATGGCTTCTGAGTTCTTCGGGGCGCTTTCTGTCGGTCATATCGACCACCCCGCGGCTATGGCGGCGACCTCCGCGCGTTCGTCCTCCGGCAGCGCCCTGCTCGGCGGGCGGACGTCGCGACGGCACAGGCCGAGGGAGGCGAGGGCCTCCTTGACGACGGTGACGTTGTCGGCGGAGCCGCCCGCCGCACGCAGCTCCTCGAAGCGGCGGATCTGCTCCCAGACCTTCATGGCTGCCGCGTAGTCACCGGATCGAAGCGCTTCAATCATGTTCAGCGAGACGGACGGGGCGACGTTCACGAGTCCGGAGGTGAAGCCGGTGGCGCCCGCGGAGAAGTACGAGGGGGCGTACGGCTCGGCGAGCCCGGCGACCCACACGAAGCGGTCGAGCCCGGCGTCGCGCGCGAAGGCGGCGAACCTGGCGGCGTCCGGTACGGCGTACTTGACGCCGATGACGTTCGGGCAGGCGTCGGCGAGTTCGGCCAGGCGGGCACCGGACAGCTGGGCGTTCCGGATGTACGGGACGACGCCCAACTCGGGAACGGACTCGGCGATGGCGCGGTGGTAGTCGACCCAGCCGCCCTGGGAGACGTACGGGTGGACGGGTTGATGGACCATCACCATCTGGGCGCCGAGGTCGCGGGCGTGGCGTGCGGAAGCGACGGCGGTGGGCACGTCGTGACCGACGCCGACGAGGATCGCGGCGCGGTCGCCGGCCTCGTCGATGGTCAACTCCGTCACCAGGCAGCGCTCTTCGGGGGTGAGGGCGTAGAACTCGCCGGTGTTGCCGTTCGGGGTGAGGATCTGGACGCCGCCGTCGAGCAGCCGACGCAGCAGGGCCCGGTGGGCGTCCTGGTCGACGGAGCCGTTCTCGGCGAACGGTGTCACCGGGATCGCCACCACGTCGGCCAGGGCCGCCCGCTGGGCCTCGAACGTCACGCTGCTCATTCCTGGCCTTCCTGTTCCGGCTCCTCGGGGAACGCCCGCTGGACGAAGGACGCGATGTGGGCGTGCAGCGCACGCGCGGCCGCGTCCGCGTCGCCCTCCACGGCGAGCCGCAGGATCTCGCGGTGCTCGGCGGCCTCCCGCTCCCAGGAGGGGTGGGCAGCCCAGGCCACGGCGGCGACGAGGGCCGCCTGGTCGCGGACCTCGTCGAGCATCCGGCCGAGCAGCGGGTTGCCGCACGGCACGTAGAGAGCGCGGTGGAACTCCCGGTTGGCGAGGGAGCGTTCGGCGGCGTCGGTCGCGGCGTCGGCGCGGGTGAGCGCGTCACGCGCGGCGTCGAGAGAGGCGCCGCGCTGCACCGCGCGCCTCAGCGCCTCGGGTTCGAGCAGCTGCCGCACGTCGTAGACCTCGCGCGCCATGTCCGAGTCCACCATGCGCACCGTGACGCCCTTGTACTGGCTCATCACGACCAGCCCGGTGCCCGCCAGGGTCTTGAGCGCCTCGCGCACGGGGGTCTTGGACACCCCGAACTGCGCGGCCAGCTCGGTCTCGACCAGGGCCTGGCCAGGCGTCAACTGCCCGGTGAGGATGCGGTGCTTGATCGCGTCCAGCACGTACTGGGTGCGGGACGGGATGGGCACGGGGATGGGGATGGGCACAGAGGTCATGCGCGCCTCTCCGAAGTCACGTGTCAGATCCCGGGTATCCGACCTCGCGTATCTGATCTCGCGTATCGCGTCTCATATATGACGTATGAAGTCCGACGCGTTGAAGGTAGGAGGGGGCGCAGGGTTCGTCAATGCTTCTGACAAAGAAGGCGCGGCAGGGGCGGGCACGGAAGGCGTTTCGGCGGGCCCTTCGCGACGTGGAGACCTTGCCCGAGCAGCGCCCCGCGCGCGGCACCGGGCGCAGGGGCCGCTGAGCTTCCGCGGCGGGCAGTCACACGTGCCGACGCCCGTACCCGCGGCAACGAGTCGAGCTCCAGGTCGCCAGGGGCACTAGGCTCCCTGGGCTCCCGTCCGCCAGCCGGGGTCCCGTCCGCTCAGGCCCACCGCGCGGTCCAGCAGGGGCGCGTCCGCGGGGACCGGAACCACGGGGCCGAAGATGCCGCCGCCCCGGCTCGGGTCGTTGGCCGCCGCCAGGAGGAAGTCGTGGGAGACCTGGAGGGCGGACGGGTCGGGGTCGTAGGGCTGGCCGGTGGCTCGGGCCAGGTCCCAGCCGTGGATCACCAGCTCGTCGGCCGCGACGGCGCCGGCGACCGCGCCGGGCAGGTCGAGTCCGCCCGCGCGGGTCATCCCGTTCCAGGCGTCGGGGGTGCGCCAGGCGTCGGCCAGTTCGTCGAGAACCTTCGGGAACTCCGCGCGCCAGTCGGGGCCGATGTCGGGTGCGGCGGCGTCCGGGGCGGTATCGGTCGTGGCGCCCAGGTCCTTGCGGGCGGCGTCGCGGAAGGCGACGGACAGGCCGAGCAGATGGCCCAGCATGTTGCGCACCGCGCAGTCGGGGCAGGGCGTCGGCGCCGTCAGCTGCTCCTCGCGCACGCCCTCCACGAGCCGAGCGATCACACGCGTCTGTGGTCCGAGGTCGAGGGTCTTTTCAGTCATCCACAGCACTCCTCACGGTTCTGGTTCTGGTTCTGGTTCTGGGGAGTAGACCGGCCGGCGCCCGAAAACTCATCGCCGTCAGGACATAGGGCAACTGCCCCATCCCCCGGGCAGGGCCTTAGCCCCACGATGACCAGGCATGACGACATCGACCTGGACAGCGCCCCGCGTCCTGCGGGAGCGCAACGCACGGCTGTATCTCACCTGCGTGGTGGTCTCCGGCTTCGGCACCTCGGCGCTGTGGCTGGCCTCCGGTGTGTGGGTCAAGGACCTCACCGGCTCCGACGGCCTGGCCGCGCTGTGCCTGCTCGCCATGTGGGCGCCGGCCCTGGCCGGGCCGGCGCTCGGCACCCTCGCCGACCGCACCCGCCCAAACCCCTCCTGATCTGCTCGAACCTGCTCCTGGCCGCCCTCCTGCTCACCCTCCTCACCGTCGACTCCCCCAAGGCGCTGTGGCTCCTGTACGCGGTCCTGTTCGTCTACGGCGCCACGGGCGTCGTCCATGAGGCGGCCGAGTCCGCTCTCGTCGCCGCGGTGGTCCCCGCGGCCCTGCTCGGCGATTTCAACGGGCTGCGCATGACGGCGACCGAGGGCATGAAGCTGCTGGCACCCCTGGCCGGGGCGGGCCTGTACTCGGCGTACGGCGGCGGCAGCGTCGCCCTCCTGGATGCCGTGACGTTCGTGCTCGCCACGGGTGTGCTCTGCCGCCTCCGCGTCCCCGAGCGCAGGCCTGAGCCGCCCGTCGGCACCTGGCGGGCACGGACGGCGGAAGGCGCCCACCACCTCCGGCACCACCCGCGCCTGCGCCCGCTGGTCCTGGCGGGCGGCGCCATGATGTTCTTCGCGGGCGTCGGCGGCGCGTTGCTCTATGCGGTCGTCGCGGGCCTCGGGCACTCGCCCGCCTACGCCGGTGTGCTGTACGCCGTCCAGGGTGCCGGCTCGGTGGTGGTAGGGCTGCTGTCCGGGCCCGCCCTGCGCCTTCTCGGCGAGCGGCGGTTCGCCGCGTGCGGCATCGCCCTCACCGCCGTCGCCGTGGCGCTGCGTGCCGTCGCCTCCGACCCGGTGACCGTGGCGTGCAGCGCGGCGAGCGGAGTGGGACTGCCGTGCGTTCTGATCGCGGCGCTGACCGCCGTGCAGCGCGAGACTCCGGACGCGCTGCTGGGCCGTACGACCGCCACGGCCAACACGCTGATGTTCACGCCCAACGTGATCGGGCTGGTCGTGGGAGCCCTCCTGGTCGAACTGGCCGACTACCGGCTGCTGTTGCTGATCCTGGGAGCGGGACTGCTGGTTACGGCGGTCCCGCTGTTTCACAGCCCGGCGAGCGCCGACCGCACCGCCTCCAGGTCCCCGTCCGACGCCAACCCGGCGTGATACAGCCGCAGTTCGGTGGCGCCGCGGCCCCGGGCCTCGGCCGCGTCCGCGGCCAGCGTGTCCGGGCTGCCGCCCATCCCGGAGACCACGGGGAAGTTGGCGGCGATGACGGCCTCTTCGAGGCCCTGTTCGGAGAAGGGGCTCAACGGGCCCGTACCGTCGCCGCACGGCACGACGACGCCGTCCGCGACGGACAGGATGTGCTCGGGGTCGACGCCCGGGTTGGCGCCGACGTGATACGTCACCGGGTCGGCGTGCAGCAGTACCTGGAAGCCCTCGGGCGCCGCGTCGCGCACCGCGCGGACCGCCGTCTCCTGGAGGGTGCGGGCGACCGGGTCGCGCCACGCGCGCGTGGCGGCCGCCTTCTCCTCGCCGAGCAGCTTCTCGACCCCGGCCCAGTCCCCGGCGTCGGGTGCGCCCTGCCACAGCGGTTTGAGCGCCTCACGCACGGCGGCCGCCAACTCGTCTGCGTCCAGGCCCTGTTCGCCGTATCCCTGCCGGCAGGCGGGGCAGAAGCAGAGCGCCATCAGGTACATCCCGGCGTCCCCGAGCGGCACCCCGCCGGTCTTGTCGTGGGCGTGCAGATGCTGGAGCCCGTACCAGCCGAGCGACTCCAGTTCGGTGCCGCGCGCTCCCGGTCGTACGGCTGCCTCGGCGGCCAGGTCGACGAGGTAGGCGCGCGTGGCGGGCTGGGCGATGCACGGGGCCCAGGGGTAGCGGTCGCCGTAGGCGTTGACGACAGAAGTGTCCGGATGCTCGGCGCCCAGGCGGGAGTTGTGCGCGAGCACGACCCAGGTGTGCACCTCCAGACCGGCGTCCGCGAGCGCCGTCGCGGCCTCGCCGAAGGCGTCCCCGGGCGCCCAGTCGCCGGCCGCGTACGGCCGCAGCGCACGCCCTTCCCAGCGGCCGTCGGCCGGATACAGCACCGCCGCGTGCTCGGCCGTGACGATGCGGCGTTGCGGGTGGCGGGGCGTCAGCGCGCGCGTGGAGTGGTAGGCGGCGGCGAGGGTCACCTGCCGCACGCCGAGCCCGGCGATGCGCGCGGCGGCCTCGGGGTCCCCGTTGACGTCCCAGGGGTAGACGAAAGTCGACGCCTTCACTTGTCTTCCTCCAGCAGCTCGTATCCGCGGTCGATCAGCTCGGCGAGCTGCTTCACATGGTCCTCGGCCGGCTCGTGCAGGGGCGGCCTGACCTCACCCACGTCCAGTCCGCGCAGCCGTACACCGGCCTTGACCAGGGCGACGGCGTAGCCGCGTCCCTGCGCGCGCAGCTCGACGAACGGGCGGTAGAAGCCGTCGAGGAGGCGGTGCGCGACGGCGTCGTCGCCGGTCTGGAGGGCCTGGTGGAAGGCGAGGGCGATCTCGGGGACGAAGCAGAAGACCGCGGAGGAGTAGAGCGTGATGCCGATGCCGCGGTAGGCGAGCTGGGTCTGTTCGGCGGTCGGCAGGCCGTTGAAGTAGAGGAAGTCGCCGGGGACCTCGGTGCGTACGGCGCTGACGATGCGCTGCATGAGGTCGAGGTCGCCGAGGCCGTCCTTGAAGCCGATGATCCCGTCGGTGCGGGCCAGCTCGACGACGCCCTCCGGAGTGAACACGGCGTTGTCGCGCTGGTAGACGATGACGGGCAGGCCACTCGCCGCGGCCACCGCCCGGTAGTGCCGCACCAGCCCCTCCTGTCCGGCGGCCACGAGGTACGGCGGCAGGGCGAGCAGGCCGTCCGCACCGGCGGCCTCGGCGAGGCGCGCGTACCGCACGGCGAGCGCGGTGCCGTACCCGGCGCCGGCGACGACCGGCACGCGTCCGGCCGTCTCCTCGACGGCCGCCCGCACACAGGCCTCGAACTCCTCCGGCGTGAGCGCGTGGAACTCACCGGTGCCACAGCATGCGAAGACCGCGGCGGCCCCGGCCTCGACCCCGCGGCGCACATGCGCGCGGTACACGTCGACGTCGACCGAGCCGTCGGGACCGTAGGCCGTGACCGGGAAGAACAGCGGTCCGCTGGGGATGCTGAGTCGCTCGGCGAGGGGGGCTGGCGTCACGGGCGCTCCCGGTTCCATGTTTATGATCGGCGTCCATATTTCTGAACACTCACACGCTAAGCCGCCCCCTCACGGCCGGTCAAGCGCGCCAACCCGCATCACACCAGCGGATTTCCGCCGCCCGCGCGTCGCCTGCGGAATACTTGACGGGCCCGGCTCCGGCTCCCTAGCGTGTCCATGGATGTGAATAGCGTGCACACATACAGCCGCTCAACCGAAGGAGAAGCGCGGATGCCAGCCCCACGCACCGTTCTGCTCACCGGCGCCGCCGGCGGGCTCGGCACCCTGATGCGGAACCTGCTCCCGGCCTTCGGCTACGAGCTGCGCCTCCTCGACGTGCGCCCGATCGAGGGCGGCCCGGATGCGGTCACCGCGGATCTCGCCGACAAGAAGGCCCTGCGCGAGGCGGTACGGGGCGTCGACGCGATCATCCACCTCGCCGGCATCTCCCTGGAAGCCCCCTTCGAGAAGATCCTCGCGGCGAACATCGAGGGCACCTACAACCTGTACGAGGCCGCGCGCGAGGAAGGCGTCGGCCGCATCGTCTTCGCCTCCTCCAACCACGCGGTCGGCTTCACCCCGCGCCCCACGGGCGACACACCTCTTGATCCGAGCGTGCTGATCCCCATCGACACCCCGCGCCGCCCGGACACCTTCTACGGCCTGTCCAAGTCCTTCGGCGAGGACCTCGCGCAGCTCTACTGGGACAAGTACGGCCTGGAGACGGTGTCGGTACGCATCGGCTCCTGCTTCCCCGAGCCCACCAGCGTGCGCATGCTGTCGATCTGGATGAGCCCGCCCGACGGCGCCCGCCTCTTCCACGCGGCCCTGACCGCACAGGGCGTCGGCCACACCGTCGTCTACGGCTCCTCCGCCAACACCCGCCTGTGGTGGGACCTGTCGACGGCACGGGCGCTGGGCTACGAGCCGCAGGACGACTCCGAGCCGTACGCCCAGAAGCTGATCGCCGAGCAGGGTGAGCTGGACCCGGAGAACATCGGGCACGCCTACCTGGGCGGCGCCTTCGTGAACGACCCGCCGATCTGGCCGTACTGACGTCCCTCACCGAGGCCGCCGAGCGGCCCGAAACGATCGTTCGCGACGGCGGGCGGGCACCGAACGGGCCCGCCCGCGTCGCATTCGGGCACCACACCTGCCCGATCTCACGCCCCCGCTCACAGTCACGCAGGTCCGAGGCGGGCACTCCGCTCGGCAAACGGACCCACACGGGCAGCATCGGGCCTGCAACAGGCCTGGTCAGTGGTGCACGCCGGGGGTAGAACTTCCCCCGTGGGCCTCACCGGGCCCGAACGGGCAGCGGCAAGGAAGCAGGTGCGGCGATGACGGCGAACACTGCGAAGTCGGCGGAGGAACGCCAGCGGGAGATCGTGCGTGCCGCGCGCACCGCCGGCTCCGTCGACGTCACCGCGCTCGCCACCGAACTGGGCGTGGCCAAGGAGACCGTACGGCGGGATCTGCGCGCCCTGGAGGACCACGGTCTGGTCCGCCGCACCCACGGCGGCGCCTACCCCGTGGAGAGCGCCGGCTTCGAGACGACGCTCGAATTCCGCGCCACCAGCCACGTACCCGAGAAGCGCCGGATCGCGGCCGCCGCGGCCGAGCTGATCGGGGACGCCGAGACGGTCTTCGTCGACGAGGGCTTCACCCCGCAGCTCATCGCCGAGGCACTGCCCGGGAACCGGCCGCTGACCGTGGTCACCGCGTCCCTGCCGGTCGCGGGCTCGCTCGCCGAGGCCGACGGCGTCTCCGTACTGCTGCTCGGCGGCCGGGTACGCCCCGGCACCCTCGCCACCGTCGACCACTGGACGACGAAGATGCTGGCCGGCTTCGTCATCGACCTCGCCTACATCGGCGCCAACGGCATCTCCCGCGAGCACGGCCTGACCACCCCCGACCCCGCGGTCAGCGAGGTCAAGGCGCAGGCGATCCGTGCGGCCCGCCGCACGGTGTTCGCGGGCGTGCACACCAAGTTCGGGGCGGTCAGCTTCTGCCGCTTCGCGGAGATCGGCGCGCTGGAGACGATCGTCACGAGCACGCTGCTCCCCTCGGCCGAGGCCCACCGCTACTCCTTGCTGGGACCACAGGTCATCAGGGTCTGACCTGTCCAACCGGTCCACCCAGATGTCACCCAAGGCATTCCCACACCCAAGAACGCCCCTCATATCCCCGATGTCCAGGAGCGATTCATGCGCACCCAGAGCCGACGACGGCCACCGCGAGCCACGCTCGCCATGGCCGCCGCAGGGACGCTGCTCGCCCCGCTGCTCTCCGGCTGTTGGGTCGGGGCGGGCGGGTCCGGTTCCGGCGGCAACTCCATCAACGTCCTGATGGTCAACAACCCGCAGATGGTGGAGCTGCAGAAGCTCACCAAGGCGCACTTCACCAAGGAGACCGGTATCAGGGTGAACTTCACCGTGCTGCCGGAGAACGACGTCCGCGACAAGATCAGCCAGGACTTCGCCAACCAGGCGGGCCAGTACGACGTGGCGACGCTCAGCAACTACGAGATACCGATCTACGCCAAGAACGGCTGGCTGCACGAGATGAACTCGTACGTGGCCAAGGACCCGGCCTACGACGAGCAGGACGTCCTGGGACCGATGCGGCAGTCCCTGACCGCCGACGACGGAAAGCTCTACGGACAGCCCTTCTACGGCGAGTCGTCCTTCCTGATGTACCGCAAGGACATCCTCGCCGAGAAGAACCTCACGATGCCGGCCCGTCCCACCTGGGACCAGGTGGCGAAGATCGCCGCTGAGGTCGACGGGGCGAAGTCCGGGATGCGCGGCATCTGTCTGCGCGGTCTGCCCGGCTGGGGCGAGCTGATGGCTCCGCTGACCACCGTGGTGAACACCTTCGGCGGCACCTGGTTCGACAAGAACTGGACGGCGCGCCTCGACTCCCCCGAGTTCGAGAAGGCGACGAAGTTCTACGTGGACCTGGTGCGCAAGCACGGTGAGTCGGGTGCCGCCCAGTCCGGCTTCGCCGAGTGCCTGAACAACATGACCCAGGGCAAGGTCGCCATGTGGTACGACGCCACGTCCGCGGCCGGGTCCCTGGAGGCGGCGGGTTCCCCGGTCAAGGGCAAGCTCGGCTACGTCCCCGCCCCGGTCGAGAAGACGGACTCCTCCGGCTGGCTCTACACCTGGGCCTGGGGCATGCAGAAAGCGTCCCGCAACTCCGACAAGGCCTGGAAGTTCGTGTCCTGGGCGTCCGGCAAGCAGTACGAGCAGCTGGTCGGCGAGACCAGCGGCTGGCCCAACGTGCCCGCCGGCAAGCGCGCGTCGACGTACGCGAACGCCGACTACCGCAAGTCGGCCGCCTCCTTCCAGGAGACGACGAAGGAGGCCATCGAGGGCGCGAAGCCCAACGACCCGGGGGTGCAGCCGCGTCCCGCGCCCGGCATCCAGTTCGTCGGCATCCCCGAGTTCACCGATCTCGGCACCAAGGTCTCCCAGGAGATCAGCGCGGCCATCGCCGGACGCCAGTCCGTCGACTCGGCCCTGAAGAAGTCCCAGCAGCTCGCCGAGAAGATCTCGAAGGAGTACGAGGGACGATGAGCGCGACGACGACCGCCCCCATAGCGGCAACTCCCGTACGCACGACCCGCCGGCCCTCCGCCCGGCTGCGCGCCTGGTCCACCCGGGCGCCGCTGCTGCCCGCCCTGGTCTTCATGATCGCGGTGACGCAGCTGCCGTTCGTGGCCACCCTGGTGATCTCGTTCTTCGACTGGAACGCCCTGTATCCAAAGGCCCGCCACTTCACCGGCTTCGACAACTACCGGGAGGTTCTCAGCGACGCGGACCTGCGCCACTCGGTGTGGACGACGGTCCTGCTGACGGCGACGGTGGTCCTGGTCAGCCTGATCCTGGGCCTGGCACTCGCCCTGCTTCTGGACCGCAGGTTCAAGGGCCGCGGCGTGGTCCGCACGCTCCTGATCGCGCCCTTTCTGGTGGTCCCCGTAGCGGCGGCCCTCCTCTGGAAGCATGTGCTCTACAACCCCGAATACGGCCTCCTCAATGGGTTGTTGCACTATGTGGGCGGCCCCCAGCCGGACTGGATCTCCCACACCCCGCTGCTCGCGGTGGAGGCATCCCTGATCTGGCAGTGGACGCCGTTCATGATGCTGATCCTGCTGGCGGGCCTGCAGAGCCGCGACAACGAGCAGCTGGAGGCCGCGCGGGTCGACGGCGCGAACGACTGGCAGATCTTCCGCCATCTGACGCTTCCGCACCTGCGCCGCTACCTCGAACTGGGCGCGCTGCTCGGCTCGATCTACATCGTCCAGAACTTCGACGCGGTCTTCACGATCACGTCCGGCGGCCTGGGCACCGCCAACCTGCCCTACACCGTCTACCAGAGCTTCTACCAGGCCCACGAGAACGGCCTCGCCTCGGCCGCGGGCGTCCTGGTCGTCATCGGCTCGATCATCATCGCGACCTTCGCCCTGCGCGTCGTGTCGTCCCTCTTCCGCGAGGAGGTGTCCCGCGCATGAGCACGGTCGCCGCATCAACCCGATCGACCTCCCCTCGCCGCAAGGGAGCCGGCCTGGGCCTGGTGGCCTGGCTGCTCGGGATCGTCTTCTTCCTGCCCATCGCGTGGATGGCGCTCACGTCCTTCCACTCGGAGTCGGACGCGGCGACCAACCCGCCGTCCTTCGGGGCCGCCCTGACCCTGGACGGCTACCGCGAGTTCTTCGGCACGGGCGGCGGCGCGAGTCCCTGGCCGGCACTGGTCAACTCCGTGGTGGCGTCGGTGGGTTCGACGGTCCTGGTACTGCTGCTGGCCCTCCCGGCCGCGTACGCCCTCTCGATCCGCCCGGTGAAGAAGTGGACGGACGTCCTGTTCTTCTTCCTGTCGACGAAGATGCTCCCCGTGGTGGCCGGCCTGCTGCCGATCTACCTGTTCGCCAAGAACACGGACATGCTGGACAACATCTGGCTGCTGGTCATCCTCTACACCTCCATGAACCTGCCGATCGCGGTGTGGATGATGCAGTCGTTCCTCGCCGAGGTCCCGGTGGCCGTGATCGAGGCGGCGCAGATCGACGGCGCCCGGCTGCCGACGATCCTCGCGCGCGTGGTCGCCCCGATCGCCCTGCCCGGCATCGCCGCGACAGCTCTGATCTGCTTCATCTTCAGCTGGAACGAACTGCTCTTCGCCCGGGTCCTGACGGGCGTGGTCGCGGAGACCGCCCCCGTCTTCCTGACCGGCTTCATCACCAGCCAGGGCCTGTTCCTGGCGAAGGTGTGCGCCGCGTCGCTCGTCGTCTCCCTGCCGGTGCTCGCCGCGGGGTTCGCCGCCCAGGACAAACTGGTCCAGGGCCTGTCGCTCGGAGCCGTGAAATGAAGGCCGCCGTCATCGAGTCCGTGGGCCGTGCCGTCGTCACCGAGGTCCCCGACCCGACGCCCGGTCCCCGCGAGGTCGTCGTCGAGGTCGCCGCCTGCGGGCTGTGCGGCACCGACCTGCACATCCTCCAGGGCGAGTTCGCACCGAAGCTGCCGATCGTGCCGGGACACGAGTTCGCGGGCCAGGTGGTCGGGGTCGGCACCCAGGTGACGGAGATCGAGGTCGGCGACCGGGTGGCGGTGGACCCGTCCCTCTACTGCTACGAGTGCCGCCACTGCCGTACGGGCCACAACAACCTCTGCGAGCGGTGGGCCGCGATCGGTGTCACGACGGCCGGAGGCGCGGCGCAGTTCGCGGTGGCGCCGGTGGCCAACTGCGTGAAGCTGCCCGAGCACGTGCGCACGCAGGACGCGGCGCTGGTGGAACCCCTCTCCTGCGCCGTCCGCGGCTACGACGTGCTGCGCTCCCGCCTGGGCGCCCACGTGCTGATCTACGGCTCGGGGACGATGGGTCTGATGATGCTGGAGCTGGCCAAGCGCACGGGCGCCGCGAGCGTTGACGTGGTCGACCTGAACCCCACCCGCCTGGAGACGGCGCGGCGCCTCGGCGTCTCGGGGTCGGCGGCGAACGCGGACGAGCTGGACCGCCCGCAGGGGTGGGACGTGGTCGTGGACGCCACCGGCAACGCGGCCGCGATCCAGGACGGCCTGGGGCGGGTGGCGAAGGCCGGTACGTTCCTCCAGTTCGGGGTGGCGGACTACGCGACCCGCGTGACGATCGACCCGTACCGGATCTACAACCAGGAGATCACCATCACCGGCTCGATGGCGGTTTTGCACAGCTTCGAACGCGCCGCCGAACTGTTCGCGAACGGCGTCCTCGACCCCGAGATCTTCATCAGCGACCGCATCCCCCTGAACCAGTACCCCCAGGCCCTCGACCAGTTCGCATCGGGGGTGGGCCGCAAGATCGTGGTGGTGCCGTAGGGGGCCAGCCCCGGACGGGCTGAATTGCAGCCCGTCCGGGGTTTGAGGACGAGGCCCTTCAGGCCGAAAGCGTGCCCCTGGGGGCCGCAGCCCCCAGGGGCACGGGCAAGCTCCGGCGAATTGGCCGCTTGGTAAGGGAACGGTAAAGCGGCCTCGCTCGTTCACCCGGCATGACAGCTATGACCCCTGGCTCGAACATCCCTCTCCCCGTCGCGCGCGTGACGGTGGACGTCGCCGCCCCGGTGCGGCTCGACGTGTCGGGCCTGCTGCTCACCGCCGACGGCAAAGTGCGCTCCGACGAGGACTTCATCTTCTACAACCAGCCGGCCGGACCGGGCGTGACCTACCGGTCCGGCGGCGGTACGGCTCCGGACGCGATCGTCGTCGACACCGCCGCGCTCCCCCCGGGCATCGAGAAGATCGTCGTCACCGCCAGCCCGGACGCCACCGGCCAGACCTTCCAGGGCGTCGAACCGACGGCCACCATCCGCGGCGCGGACGACAACAGCGTCCTGGCCACGTTCACGCCCCCGCAGCTCGGCACCGAGACGGCACTCGTGGTCGTCGAGATCTACCAGCGCAACGGCGCCTGGAAAGCCCGTGCGGTAGGCCAGGGCTATGCCGACGGCCTCGCGGGCATCGCCACCGACTTCGGCGTGACGGTGGAGGAGCCGGCCCCGGCCGCCGCCCCGCCCCGGCCGGCCGCTCCGCCGGCGCCCACCCTCCAGACCCCGGTGGCCCCGGCCGCCCCTGCGGCCCCCGCTCCCGGCGCCGGGAAGATCAACCTCGACAAGGGCCGGGTCAGCCTCCAGAAGAACCAGACGGTGTCCCTGGTCAAGGGTGGCCGCCCGCTGCTCACCCAGGTCAAGATGGGCCTCGGCTGGGAGCCGGCCTTCCACGGCAAGGACATCGACCTCGACGCCTCGGTCATCGCCTACGGCCCGCAGCGCAACCACATCGACAGCTGCTACTTCGGCAAGCTGACCATCCTGAACGGCGCGGTCAAGCACTCCGGCGACAACCTCACGGGCGAGGGCGGCGGGGACGACGAGGTGATCGTGGTCGACCTCGGCCGGCTCCCCCAGGAGGTCACGGCCCTCGTCTTCACGGTGAACTCCTTCTCCGGCCAGAAGTTCACCGAGGTCGCCAAGGCCTACTGCCGCCTCATCGACGCGGCGACCGACGAGGAACTGGTCCGCTTCGACCTCACCGGCGCCGAGGCCCAGACCGGCGTTCTGATGGCCAAGCTGATCCGCCAGTTCTCCGGCGAGTGGGACATGACGGCCATGGGCGCCTTCGTCAAGGCCCGCACGGTCCGCAACATGGTGAAGCCGGCCGCCCAGGCGCTCTAGTAGACTGTCGCGACTAAGTGTCGTGCTGGTTGGCAGAGTTGGGGTCGGGCGAGCTTCGCTTGTCGCTTCCGTTCGGCTGGGCAGGGGTGCCGTGTCCTCGCAGAAGAAGTATCCGGTCGCGTTGAGCGCCGAAGATCGTCGGGCGTTGGAGCGTGTGACGACGACGGGGGTCCGCAGCGCGTCGATGATCAGGCGGGCGCGGGTACTGCTCGCGCTGGACACCTCGGTCGGTGAGGTCGATCCGCGGGCGGTGATCGCGGACCGGGTCGGGGTCTCGTGCGATTCGGTCCGCCTGATCTCGAAGCGCTACGCGGAGACCGGCGGCGATGTGTGGGCCACGGTCGGCCGGAAGGAACGCGCACTCCCGCCGGTGCCCTCTGTGGTGACCGGCGAGGTCGAGGCGAGGCTGATCGCGCTGGCCTGCTCGACGCCGCCCAAAGGACACGCCAGGTGGTCGCTGCGCCTGCTGGAGAAGCACGTCGCGCTGGTCGAGGACATCCCGGATCTGGACCACTCCACCATCGGCCGGGTGTTAAAAAAACGGAACTGCGTCCTCACGTGAAGAAGTGCTGGACCATCCCGCCGGCTGCGAACGCGGCCTTCGCCGCGGCGATGGAGGACGTCCTGGCGGTCTACCACCGACCCTTCGATCCGGCGCGCCCGGTGGTGTGCATGGACGAGAAGCCGTACCAGCTCCTCGGCCACGTCCGCGATCCGCTTCCCGCGCAGCCGGGCCGTGACCGGCGCGAGGACAACGAGTACGTCCGCTCGGGGACCTGCTCGATCTTCTGCTGGGTCGAGCCGCTGCGCGGATGGCGGCGCGTCGACGCCCGGCCCCGCCGGACCAGGGTCGACTGGGCGCACCAGGTCGAGCACCTGCTGACCGTGGACTATCCCGACGCCGCCACGGTCGTGCTGGTGATGGACAACCTCAACACCCACACCACCGCCTCGCTCTACGAAGCGTTCGACCCGGCAAAGGCCTTCGCGCTGGCCCAGCGCCTGGAGATCCACCACACCCCCAAACACGGGTCCTGGCTCAACATCGCCGAGATCGAGCTCTCCGCCCTCACCCGCCAGTGCCTGGACCGCCGCATCGACGACCTCACCGTGCTCAACACCGAACTCGCCGCCTGGCAGCAGCACACCAACAGCAACCAGCGCCAAGTCGACTGGCACTTCACCACCGACGACGCACGCGTGAAACTGCGCCACCTCTACCCAACCGCATAGCGAAATTAAGTCGCGACAGTCTACTAGTGCCCCGTACAGGCAACGTTTGCCCGTAAAGGAGCGGCGTCCGGTGCGTGCTCCGGGGGTCCCCGGCCGAAGGCGGGGGAGTGCCGGGTGCGGGCCCTCTTACTGGACGTACCTGGGCTTTCGGCCGGGTGCGGCGAGTGGGGGCACCTGCACCTCCCACGCCCTTGAGGCAGTGGGGGAGCCTGCCGGGCGTCGCGACGGGGCGAACATTGCCTGTGGGGGCTATAGCGCCGGCCGTACGACGGTCATGGGCGCCCCCGGCGAAAGGGGGCGCCCGGCGGTCCGCCGACGCCCGCTCCGGCTCCGGCTCCGGCTCCGGCTCCGGCTCCGAGGTCAGGGGTCAGGACGGCTAGAAGAGCGCGCTGTACGCGTTCAGCGCCGGCTGTCCGCCCAGATGGGCGTAGAGCACGGTGGACTCACGGGCGATCTCTCCCCGCGCGACCAGGTCCGCCATTCCCGCCATCGACTTCCCCTCGTACACGGGGTCGGTGATCATCCCCTCGGTGCGGGCCGCGAGTCGCATCGCCTCAAGGGTGGTCTCGTCGGGGATGCCGTACGTGCCCGCGTGGTAGCGCTCGTCCAGCTCGACATCCGCCTCGGTCAACTCCCGCTTGACACCGATGAGTCGGCCGGTGCCCTGCGCGATCCGGGCGATCTGCTCCCGGGTCCGGACGGGCGCCGCCGAGGCGTCGATGCCCAGCACGCGTCGTGGCCGGGCCCCCGTCTCCTCCAGGGCGGCGAACCCGGCGACCATGCCCGCCTGCGTCGACCCGGTCACCGAGCACACCACCACGGTGTCGAAGAAGACCCCCAACTCCCGCTCCTGCTCAGCGACTTCGTACGCCCACCCGGCGAACCCGAGACCACCGAGGGGATGGTCCGACGCGCCGGCCGGGATCGCGTACGGCTTGCCGCCCGACTCCTCGACCTCCCTGAGCGCCTGCTCCCAGCTCTCCTTGAACCCGATCCCGAACCCGGCCTTCACCAGCCGTACGTCCGCTCCGGCCAGCCTGCTGATCAGGATGTTGCCGACCTTGTCGTAGACGGAGTCAGGCCACTCCACCCAACTCTCCTGAACCAGCACGCACTTGAGCCCCGCACGGGCGGCGACCGCGGCGACCTGACGGGTGTGGTTGGACTGGACCCCGCCGATCGACACGAGCGTGTCGCAGCCCTGGGCGAGCGCGTCGGCGACCAGGTACTCCAGCTTGCGGGTCTTGTTCCCGCCGTAGGCGACACCGGAGTTGCAGTCCTCGCGCTTGGCCCAGAGCGAGGCGCCGCCGAGGTGGGCCGTGAGCCGCTCCAGTGGATGCACCGGTGAGGGGCCGAAGAGAAGGGGGTAACGGTCGTACGAGGAAAGGGACATGGGTCCTCCCGGAGGTCGGGATCAGTCGCCGTCGGCGAGGTCGGCGAGGGTGCGCCAGATCTCCGCGGTGATGCGGACCGCTTCGTCCGCGCTTCCCGCCGCGCAGGCGTCGATCAACTGCTCGTGGAGTCCTGCCGAACGGCAGGTGCTCTCCCCGAAGCGGCGGCGCTCCAGGCGTCGGATGAGGGGGGTGTAGCGGGCGATGGTGGCGGCGGCCGCGTGATTTCCGGCGACGCGGAGGAGGATGTCGTGCAGGTCGTCGTCGGCGCGCAGGGCCCCGTCGACGTCACCCGCGCCGACGGCGGCGGCGAACCGCTCGTTGGCCGCGCGCATCGCCTGGACGTCCGCGGCGAACATCCGGGGCACGGCGACCCGTGCGGCCAGCTCGTGCATGGCGCCGACCACGGCGGCGGCGTCCCGCACATCGGCGGCGACGACCGGGGTGACCCGCGTGTAACTCTGCGGCTTGCTCTCCAGCAGGCCCTCGTCCACCAGCCGCGAGAAGGCATCGCGCACCGGCGCCCGGGACAGCCCCAGCCGCTCGGCGAGATCACCGTCGCGCACGACCGCGCCGGGTTCCAGCTCGCCGGCCACGATGGCGTCCCGGATCACTTCGTAGGCACGGTCCCTCAGGAGGGTGCGCTGGACGGGTCGCATCGACTCCACGACTGAAATGTTAGATGTCAATCACGGCGACGGGCAAGGGCGGCGGACAAGAGTGTGGCCCGCTCCCCCGAAGAGTGCGGGCCACGGCGGAGCCTCAGCCGCGCTTCTGGCGCTTCCAGGGGCCGGTGATCGCCAGCATGATGCCCGGCGTCTGGATGTTGGCGAACAGCGTCCTGCCGTCGGGGGAGAACGTGACGCCGGTGAACTCGCTGTACTCGGGGGCCTCTTGCGTACCGATGTTCAGTTCGTTGCGGGCGATGGGGTACGTGCGGCCGCTGTCGGTGGCGCCGAACAGGTGCTGGACACCCTCGCCGTCCTCGGCGATGACCAGGCCGCCGTAGGGAGAGACGGTGATGTTGTCGGGGCCGTCGAAGGCACCGTCCTTGGACGGGTCGGGGTTCACACCCAGCAGGACCTTCAGCGTCAGGGTGCGGCGCTTGGGGTCGTAGAACCAGACCTGGCCGTCGTGGTGGACGGGGCTCTCGTCACGGGCGTAGGAGGAGACGACGTAGGTGCCGCCGTCGCCCCACCACATGCCTTCGAGCTTGCGGGCGCGGGTGACCTGGCCGTCGCTGAACTGCTTGCGGACGGGGGTGGCCTTGGCGTCGCGGTCGGGGACGTCGACCCAGTCGACGCCGTAGACCGTGCCGATCTTCGTCGCCCGGGAGAGGTCGTCGACGAACTTGCCGCCGGAGTCGAAGCACTTGAAGGCCTGGAGGACGCCGGCGTCGTCGGCGAGGGTGCGGAGCTTGCCGCGGCCATGGTGGAAGTGCTCCGGCGGGGTCCAGCGGTACAGCAGGCCGTTGGGACCGGCGGCGTCCTCGGTGAGGTAGGCGTGGCCGCGCCTGGGGTCGATGACGACGGCCTCGTGGGCGTACCGGCCGAACGCCTTGACGGGCTTCGGGTCGCGGTTGGCGCGGCGGTCGGCGGGGTCGACCTCGAAGATGTAGCCGTGGTCCTTGGTCATGCCGTTCTGGCCGGCCTTGTCCTCGGTCTCCTCACCGGATAGCCAGGTGCCCCACGGGGTGGCGCCGCCCGCGCAGTTGGTGGAGGTGCCGGCGATGCCGACCCACTCGGCGACATGGCCACCGGGGCGTACCTCGACGACCGTGCAGCCGCCGGCGGCGGCCGGGTCGTAGACATGGTCCTCGGTGAGGGGCACGGGGTACTGCCAGTCGGCGCGCGGGCCCTTGAGTTCGTGGTTGTTGACGAGCAGGGTCACGTCGCGCGGTCCGCAGAAGGCGGCGGTGCCGTCGTGGTTGGACGGGGTGATCTCGCCGGACTCCAGCTTGGTGCGGCCGCTGTAGGTGACGACGCGGTACTTGAAGCCGGCGGGGAGCGCGAGGATGCCGTCGGGGTCGGGGACGAGCGGCCCGTACCCGACGCCGCCGTGTCCGTGCCCGTGCGCCGAGGTCTCGGCTGCGCCCTCGACGTCTTCGGTCTCCGTGGACGCAAGGGCGTTCGGGGCGGTGGCCAGGGCGCCGACGCTGCCCGCCAGCGCGACACCGGCACCGGTGACCGCGGATTTTCTGGCGAAGTCCCTGCGAGTGAGCGACATGGTGTCTCCTGTGACGGTGGGTGTGCCGTGGAGGGTGGCGGCCTCGGGTCGGCGCCACCGTCCCGCCCGCGTCTGAACGGGAGTTGAATACCGGGCGACGCACACAGACACGCTTCCAAGAATTCGTACGCACCAGACCACGGGACTCAAAAAATACTCATGTCCCGGTAATTGGCCGGACGAATCTTCGCGAATGAGACCAAACTACACCAAATAGCCCCAATCACCTGAGGCCCGGAGGCGGCGGACCCGAGGAGGTGGAACCCAGGAGGCGGCCCCGAGGAGGCGCGCCGGAGTGACCGCACGTCGCGCCCGCACCTGCACCCGCACCCGCACCCGCACCCGCACCCGCACCCGCACCCGCAAGGACACCGGCCCGTGCCCCACGCCGAGCGCGGGTCACGGGCCGAGTACAGGTCGCGGACCGAACGCGGGTCGCGGACCGAACGGAGGTGGTCAACTGCCTTGCTGCGAACGCGCCTTGAAAGCGGCCTTCCGTGCTTCCTTCGCGATCCGCTTGTCCGGGTGCAGCCGCCCCATGGCCTCCAGCACATCCGCGGTGGCGGGATGGTCGACGCGCCAGGCGGCCTCGAAGAACCCGCCGTGCTGGGCGGCCAACCCCTGGACCAGCCCCCGCAGTTCCTCGGAGTTGCCCTCGGCGGCCAGCTGTGCGGCGATCGTGTCGATGGTCAGCCAGAAGATCATCGCCTGGGACGGCGCCGGCACGTCGGGCGCCCCGTGCTCGGTCAGCCAGACCCGGGCGAGTCCGCCGAGCTCCGCGTCATCGAGGACCTCCCGCAACGCGGGCTCGGCCTCCGCGCCGACGAGCGACAGCGCCTGCTGGCAGCGCAGCCGGCGCAGCGGCGCCCCGGCGTCCGCGCCGCGTGCCGCCGCCAGCAACTCCCGTGCCGCGGCGAGGACTTCACGCCGGGCGAGCCACTGTTCGGTCTCGGCCTGCGCCGCCGCCTGGGGAAAGGTCGCCGCCCCGTCGAGCAGCGCGTCGGCCCCCTTGTCCGCGAGGTCGCCGACCGCGGGCGCCGTGAACCCGGCCTCCAGCAGCCGCGCCCGCAGCCCGTACAGGCCGAGCGGGGTCAGCCGCACCATGCCGTAGCGCGAGACGTCGGTGTCGTCCGGCAGCGCCGCGGGCTCCTCGTCGGCGTCCGCCATCAGCGCCTCGTCCACCGGCTGGTACTCCACGATTCCCGTCGGCTCCAGCAGCCGGAACTGGTCGTCGAGCCGCATCATCGCGTCGGAGACCTGCTCCAGGACGTCGTTGGTGGGCTCCCCCATGTCGCTGGGCACGATCATCGACGCGGCCAGGGCGGGCAGCGGCACGGGCGAGTCGGCGGGGCCGTCCTCGCTGACCGTGAGCAGGTACAGGTTGCCGAGGACGCCGTCGAGGAACTCGGCCTCCGCCTCCGGATCCCACTCCAGCCGGGAGAAGTCGATCTCGCCGCCCTCGTCCAGCGCCCCTTCCAGGTCGTCCAGGTCGGGCACGCTCGCGTCGGCGAGCACGGTCTCCAGGGCCCCCTGCCACACGGCCAGTACGTCGTGCGGCGAACCGGAGACGAGCAGCGCCAGGTCCTCTCCGGGGGCGACGGTGCCCTCGTCCTCGTCGACGATCTCGACGAGTCCGGTGTCCACGGCGACCCGCCAGGCCTCGCTCGCGAAGGCCGCGGCGTCGTTGCCGCTCAGCCCGAGCACCTCGGCGGCGGCCGGCAACTGTTCGTCGGCGAGCCCGCCCCCGGCGTCGACCCGGATGTCCGGGCCGGCCCAGCGGGCCAGCCGCGCGGCCCGCGAGAGCAGGGGCGTGGACAGCGCGTCCCGCGCCAGCTCCGCTTCGGGGTGCAGCCGCACCGGCGGCAGGGGGGAGCTGTCTGACATCGGCTGATTCTCCTCGGGCGTGTCGTACCACTCAGCCGCTCAGCCTAGACGGATTTCCACCCATGCCGCCCGGTTCATCTCTCCGACGGTCGCCGTACATGGCCGAAACCTTGACAACTGGCCGGACCAGGCTGGAGATTGACGCGCGTAGAAATCGAGCGGACAGCCGTTCACTGTGTTTTCTACGCGCGTCGCCTCCGCCCCACAGGTCGCGGCCTCCGACCGTCCCACGCACCACCCTCGTCCCGGCGCCCAAGCACGTCCCCGGAGGGATTTCCGTTGCCGAGCAAGTCTTCCGCGCGTCTCGCCGCGCTCACCGTCGCTGCCGTATGTTCCGCGGCCTCCGCCGTCGCCCTGACCTCTCCCGCGCACGCGGACTCCGTGCGCATCCATGACATCCAGGGCAGCACGCGCACTTCTCCGTACGCCGGCCAGAAGGTCACCGACGTGGCCGGAATCGTCACCGGCGTGCGCGCCTACGGTTCCTCCAAAGGCTTCTGGATCCAGGACCCGAACCCGGACGACAGTCCGGCGACCAGTGAGGGCGTCTTCGTCTTCACCAGCTCCGCCCCGAAGGTCGCCGTCGGTGACTCCGTCACAGTCACCGGCACGGTCTCGGAGTTCGTCCCCGGCGGCACCTCGACCGGCAACCAGTCGCTGACCGAGATCACCAAGCCGACGATCACCGTCGTCTCCAGCGGCAACGCGGTCCCGGCCGCCACGGTGATCGACGCGAAGTCGGTGCCGAGCCGGTACACCCCGGCCGGCGACTCGGCCGCGAGCAACTCGGTCAACGGCCTGACGCTGCAGCCGAAGAAGTACGCCCTGGACTTCTACGAGTCCCTGGAGGGTATGAACGTCCAGGTCAAGGACACCCGTGTGGTCACCGCGACCGACCCGTACACCGAGCTGTGGGTCACGGTGAAGCCGCACGAGAACCCCACCCGCCGCGGCGGCACGCTGTACGGCTCGTACGACTCGCAGAACACCGGCCGGCTGCAGATCCAGTCGCTGGGTTCCACGGCCGCCTTCCCGGTGGCCAACGTCGGCGACACGCTGACCGGCACCACGACCGGCCCGATGGACTACAACCAGTTCGGCGGCTACACCCTCGTCGCGAACGAGATCGGCACGCTCAAGAGCGGCGGCCTCAAGCGTGAGACCACGAAGAAGCAGTCGCGGAGCGAGCTGGCGGTCGCGACGTACAACGTCGAGAACCTCGACCCGTCCGACAACACCTTCGCGGCGCACGCCGCCGCGATCGTGAACAACCTGCAGTCACCCGACATCGTGTCCCTGGAGGAGATCCAGGACAACAACGGCGCCACGGACGACGGTACGGTCGCCGCCGACGTGACGGTGAACAAGCTGATCGACGCGATCGTGGCGGCGGGCGGCCCCAAGTACGACTGGCGCTCGATCGACCCGGTCAACGACCAGGACGGCGGCGAGCCCGGGGGCAACATCCGCCAGGTCTTCCTGTTCAACCCGGAGCGGGTGTCCTTCACGGACCGCGCAGGCGGCGACTCCACCACCGCGGTCGGCGTCACCAGGGTTCACGGCAAGGCGCAGCTGACGGCCTCGCCCGGCCGCGTCGCCCCGGCGAACGACGCCTGGAAGTCCAGCCGCAAGCCGCTGGCCGCCGAGTTCGTCTTCCACGGCAAGACCGTCTTCGTGATCTCCAACCACCTCAACTCCAAGGGTGGCGACCAGGGGCTGACCTCGCAGTTCCAGCCGGCAGTGCGCAGCTCGGAGATCCAGCGCCACGCGCAGGCGACGCTGGTCAACGCCTTCGTCAAGAACATCCTGGACGTCCAGAAGAACGCGGACGTCATAGCGCTCGGCGACATGAACGACTTCGAGTTCTCCGGCACCGCCAGGATCCTGGAGGGTGACGGCGCGCTCTGGTCCGCGATCAAGTCGCTGCCGAAGAGCGAGCGTTACACCTACGACTACCAGGGCAACCAGCAGGTCCTCGACCAGATCCTGATCAGCCCGGCGATCCGGCGCGGCTGTGACTTCGCGTACGACAGCGTGCACGTCAACTCGGAGTTCAACGACCAGATCAGCGACCACGACCCGCAGGTGCTGCGCTTCAGGCCGTGACTCGGACTCGTAGCCCGGGCTCGTAGCGCAGGCCGGCAGCTCCTGTTCGTAACTCCCGTTTGGTCAGGGCTGGTTGAACACTCCGTTCAGCCAGCCCTGCCAGGCGGCTTCGCACTCCTTGATGTCGCCGCCCGGCGTGAAGTCGTGCAAGGAGATGCCGACCGGGTGGCCCCAGTGGTTGCGCCCGAAGACGCGGGTGAGGCCCCGGTCCGTCCGCAGTCCGATGAAGTACGGGTTCCGGAAGTCGACCACGGCGTCGAAATCATCGGGCCCGTGGACCGTGACTCGCGTGCCGGCGGTCACGTCCTCGCCGACTCCCAGCGCACGCCCGACGACAGCGAGCGCGTCCGCGGCCTTCGACGCCTCGGGCCCGTCGAACGTGGCGAAGGCCGCCGGCCGGGGCGCGAAGTGGACCAGGTACTCGCGCAGGGTGTGCAGATAGAAGTCGGTGTGCTTGGCCGCACCGTCGTACTGGTTGTCCCAGTCGTCGACGAAGATTCCGCTGTGCACGTACCGCACCCAGGCCCGGCGTCCGTCGTCGCGGGGTTCCACCGTGTAGTCGAGCTGGTTGAGGGTCTGCTCGGAGATGCCTTCGACGTCCTCGACGCGGTTGGTGTAGCGGTGCGGCGGGTCCCAGGCGGTGACCTTTGACCCGAAGGGCCCCTTGCCGCCGACCCGGGGCTCAGGCGGCTCCATCGGCCACAGATATCCTCCGGTGCCTGCGGTGACCGCCTCCCACACCTCCTCGGGGGTGGCGTCGACCTCGAACTCCCGGGCGATCTCGAACTCTTTGGACATGATCTACTCCAACTCGGTCTGCTTGAGCGTGGGATGGACGGCCACGACGATCCGGTGATCACGGCCCCCCTCGGCGTCCGGGGCGTCGTACTTGCGGATCAGGCCGGTCACGCCGGCCGTCAACTCCTCGATGAACGCGGCCCGTTCGGCGGCCGAGGCGAAGCGCACCTCGCCGTCCAGCGCGTACGTCGCCAGCCGTTTGCGGGCCTTCGCGGCGCCGGTGATCAGTGAGCCCACGTCCCGCACCAGACGGGCACCGAGCGCGAGCAGCCAGCGCGCGGACAGCTGGTCGCGGAAGCGGTCCGGGTCCGGCTGCACGGCAGCGAGCGCGAGCGGCGAGATGACGTACGACGCCGCGGTCGCCCGCATCAGCCGCTCGGTGACGTTGCCCTTGCGGCGCTCCCCTGCCAGCTCGACCAGGCCGTGCCGCTCCAGCGCCTTGAGGTGGTAGTTCACCTTCTGCCGCGGAAGGCCGACCCGGCCGGCCAGCATCGCCGCCGACGCCGGGCCGGCCCCCAGCTCGGCGAGCAGCCTCGCCCTTATCGGGTCCAGGGACACGGCGGCGGCCTCGGGGTCCTCGATCACGGTGACGTCCAACATGTGTCCACCGTCCCACCGAAAACTTTTTTTGTCCAGACTGCTCTGGTTTTCGGTGGGGAGCGTCGGCACGGGATGAGGTGGGTCCTCGACGAGGCGGGTCCCGGACGAGGCGGATCCGGGATGAGGCGGGTCCCGGACGAGGCGGATCCGGGATGGGACGGGTCCCGGACGAGGCAGGTCCGGGTCACGGCAGGATGCGCAGCGCATGGTCGTAGCGGCTGACCGTGCTGCTCTTCAGTCCGGGCCGGGGTCTGTACGCGCTCCCACTGGGCCGTGGCCGACCCGACGCCGTCTCCGGATGCGGCGAGGGGTGTCGACGTGGGCATGGGCGTGGGCGCGCACCCGGCCTCCGGGTGTGCGCCCACACTCAGCGTGACGTGCCTGCGCCTGGCACCTCTCGGCTGCGGCTCGGCTGCCTCTCGCCTACTTCTTGGGGTACCTCCACGCCACCACCACGGCCACGGCGAACGCCGCGCCGACGACGAGCACCGGCCGCGGATGCCGCGCAACCGCCCTCACGACGGAACGGGCGGGCCGCGGCACGCTGTGCTCCGCCTCGTGCTCCAGTTCGTGTCCCGTCCCCGACGTCGCGTCCTGGGCGGAGTGACCTGCCTGCAGCGCCCGGTCATGGGCCTTGTGTCCGGCCTGCAGCGCCCGGTCATGCGCCTTGTGACCGGCCCTGGTCGCCTCGTCCTGGAACCGGTGTCCGGCCTTGGTCGCTCCGTCGTGAACCCTGTGCCCGGCTTTGGTGGCCCTCTCTTGCGCCATGTGCCCGGCTTTGGTGGCCCTCTCCTGCGCCATGTGCCCGGCCTGCGCGGCGGAGCTGCGCAGCTGCACGGTCATCGCACCCGCCTTGTCCCGAAGGTCGGCCGTCCGGGCCCGCGCGCGTCCTTTCACATCCATTTTTCCCGCCAGCTCCTCTACAGTTCGGCCGAGTTGGCTGCGCGTCCGCTCGATCTGCCGTCGCAGCTCATCGGGTCCCTCGGCGCCTGACGCCGCTGCCCTGTCCGTCATCGGTGCGCCCTTTCCCTGATCTCCTCGACATCGGCCCTGACGCTGCCGAGGGTCTCCTCGGGCGTGGGGGGTGCGGCGCGGCGCAGCTGAACGCGGCCGGTCGCGGCGAGCACGGCCGCGATCGCGAACAGCACGCCCGTCACGATGAGCGCCGCGGCCCAGACCGACAGCGTCAGCGACAGAGCGGCGACGGCCGTGCCGGCCAGGGCGAGCAGACCGGCGTAAGCGAACGCGCCCGCGGCACCGAGAAGTCCGCCGCCGCGCCCGGCGCGCCGGCCCTTGGCGGCCAGCTCCTCCTTGGCGAGGGCCACTTCCTGTCGTACGAGCCGGGAAAGTTGTTCGGTGGCCTGCCCGACAAGCTCGCCCACCGAATGGTGCTCGTCGCGCACCGGCCCGGGGTGCATGGTCCCGGTCACGGTGTCGCCTCCTCTCATGTCCTCTTGAGTTCCTCTCGTCCGGAACATCCCGGGTACCCCTGCCCGCCCCCGCTACCCCTGCCGGCCGCCGCCCGGCCCGGGGCTCGCCGAGGCGGCGAAGCCTGTCCGCAACCGGCCACGCCGATCCTTCAACAGACCTGCCCCCACGACGAGTTCGAGTACGCCGAGCCCCTCGACCGCCGAAAGGCGGACCGTCGACGACGGGCAGCGGATCACCGTTGCCGGCCGCCGCCCCCGCCAAGGCGGCCGAGCTGGGTCTGGAACCAGTCGAGGCGGGCCTGCAGCAGAGCCGCCTCCGCGATGAGCTCGGGCACGCCGAGCCCCTCGGCCGCTCCGAGGCCCACCGGTGTCCGCGCGCCACCGCTGTCGGCCACCACCCTCAGCCCCTCCCCGGCCACCACTCGCAGCCCCTCCCCGGCGAGCCGTGCGAAGGCGGCGAGCGAGAGGGACGGGCGGCCGTCGACGCAGCCCGCGCAGGAGGGAGCCAGGGCGAGCCAGCCGGGGCGGCCCCAGCCGGCGTCGGCCAGTGCCGCGGCGACAGTGCCGCAGGCGCAGGAGCCGACCGTGACGGTCCGTACCCGCTGGCGGGCGTAGCGGAAGCCGCGCTCGAAGCGGATATAGGCGCCGAGCACGGAGACCTCAAGGAGGACCGCCGCACGGTGTTCGGCCGTGCACAGCAGCGCCTCGGCCGCCACCCGGTCATGCACACAGTGGAAGCCGCAGTCGCAGCGGCGGTGCGGTGCCCTGTGGCGCAGGCCGTAGACGCAGGACGCGTCGGCCAGCACCCCGTACGGGAGCGCGCCGCCGAGCGACACACCGGTGAACCCGGCCCGGGTGCCGTCCTGGGACAGCACCGGGTGGGCGATCTTGTATCCGGTCGGCGGCTCCGTCGGGCGTTCCTCCGGAAGCCGCAGCCTCATCGGGCCGCCGGAACCTCTTCGGGAGCGGACGCCTCGGCGTTCCCGGCGTTCCCGGCGTTCTCGATCTCCTCGGGCAGTTCGAACTCTTCCTCGTGGATACGCGGCTGCTCCTCCGCGACTCCGGTGGCCAGTGCCTTGCCGAGCTTCATGACGCCTCCATGGACTGATGCCGGTCACCGTCCTGGCCATGGTGACTCATGACGGGCGAAATGGACATAGGGCCTGGTCAGCCCGCCATGCCGAACCAGTGCTTATCAATATCTCGTAGAAGATTTAAGTGGAGCTTCACTGTCGTGTGGCCGAAACTGAGAGCATGACGACGACCGCGCCCTCGGTGCCACCCTTCGGCCGCGCCCTGTGCGCGATGATCACGCCCTTCTCCGAGGGCGGCGCCCTCGATCTGGACGGGGCGCAGCGGCTCGCCGACCACCTGGTCTCCCGGGGCTGCGACGGGCTCGTGCTGTCCGGTACGACGGGCGAGTCGCCGACCACCACGGACGCCGAGAAGGCGGCACTGGTCGAGGCCGTACGGGAGGCGGTGGGCGACCGGGCGTCGGTCGTGGCGGGCGTCGGCACCTTCGACACCCGGCACACCCTGGAGCTCGCCCGTGAGGCCGAAAAGGCGGGCGCGGACGGCCTGTTGGTGGTCAGCCCGTACTACAGCAAGCCTCCGCAGGACGCGCTGGAGGCACATTTCCTGGCCGTCGCCGACGCGGTCGGCCTGCCGGTCACGCTGTACGACATCCCGGGCCGCACCGGCACCCGCATCGAGCCCGACACGATCATCCGCCTCGCCGAGCACCCCCGGATCGTGGCGGTGAAGGACTGTTCCCACGACTTCCTCGCCGCCCAGAAGGTGCTCGCCCGCACGGACCTGGCGTACTACGCGGGCTGCGACGAGCACAACCTCGCCCTGTACGCGGTGGGCGGCGCGGGCTACATCAGCACGGTCGCGAACGTTGTACCGGAGCAACTCCGCGCGGTCCTCGACGCGTTCGAGGTGGGCGACACTCCCGTGTCCGCCCACCTCCAGCAACGCGCCACGCCCCTCATCGAGTCGATGATGTCGGCGGGCCTGCCCGGCTCGGTCACCGTCAAGGCCCTCCTGGGCGAACTCGGCCTGCCCGCCGGCCCGGTCCGCGCCCCGCTGCAGCCGGCCGGCCGCGAGGCGGTCGACGGGCTGCTGGGGGCGTACGAGCAGCTCATGGCGGGCTGACCGATCAGGGCTGGGCGAAGACCGGCTCCCAGCGTCCGGCGGCTCCGTCGTTGCCCTCGCGGAAGCCGCTGAGCGGCACCTCCTTGTTGCTGCCGATGGTGACCATCTCTTGTGACGCGTGCGGCCGCCCGCGGTCTATGCCTGTGCCGGCGAAGAATTTTCCAGCGGCCTCGCACCCGTCGTGCCGTACGTTGGTGCCGTGAGCCGCCCTCTGCTCTTCCTCGACGTCGACGGCCCTCTCAACCCGTATGCCGCAAAGCCCGAGCGACGCCCCGAGGGCTATACGACGATCAGGGTGGCCCTGCATCCCGGCCGCGCGCTGCGGGTGTGGCTGAGCCCCTCCCACGGACCGGCACTGCTGGCCCTCGACTACGACCTGTGCTGGGCCACGACGTGGATGGACGCCGCCAACCGCTGGATCGGCCCCGTCGTCGGCCTGCCCGAGCTGCCGTATGTCGACTTCGGTGAGGGCCTGTTCGCCTTCCGCCCCGACGGGGTGTACTGGAAGACGGAGGCCATCGTGCGGTACGCGGAGGGGCGGCCGTTCGCCTGGGTCGACGACGAGCAGGGCCCGGCGGACCAGGAGTACGTGGCCGCCCACCATTCGGGGCCCACTCTGCTCCACCATGTGAGCCCGCGCCTGGGCCTGCGCGAGGGCGACTTCACGGCCCTGGCCCGGTTCGCGGCAGAGCTGCGGACATGACCGGGCGCCCTCCCGCCTGTCGGCAGAAGGGCGCCCGTGGTCGTCGTACCGCTCAGTTGTGGCTGTGCAGGATCTCGTTCAGACCGCCCCAGACCGCGTTGTTCGGGCGGGCCTCGACCGTGCCGGTGACCGAGTTGCGGCGGAAGAGGATGTGGGAGGCGCCGGAGAGTTCACGGGCCTTGACGATCTGCCCGTCGGGCATGGTCACACGGGTGCCGGCCGTGACGTACAGGCCGGCCTCGATCACGCACTCGTCGCCGAGCGCGATGCCGACGCCCGCCTCGGCGCCGACCAGGCAGCGCTCGCCGATCGTGATGCGGACGTTGCCGCCGCCGGAGAGCGTGCCCATCGTGGAGGCGCCGCCGCCGATGTCCGAACCGTCACCCACGACGACGCCCGCGGAGATACGGCCCTCGACCATGGACGTGCCGAGCGTGCCCGCGTTGAAGTTGACGAAGCCCTCGTGCATGACGGTGGTGCCCTCGGCCAGGTGCGCGCCGAGCCGTACGCGGTCGGCGTCGGCGATCCGGACGCCCTTGGGGGCGACGTAGTCCGTCATGCGCGGGAACTTGTCGACGGACGTCACCTGGAGGTGCAGCCCCTCAGCGCGGGCGTTGAGCCGCACCTTCTCGATGTCGTCGACGGCGACCGGGCCGAGCGAGGTCCAGGCGACGTTGGCGAGGAGACCGAAGATGCCGTCCAGGCTCTGGCCGTGCGGCCTGACCAGGCGGTGCGAGAGCAGGTGCAGGCGCAGGTAGGTGTCGTGCGTGTCGATCGGCTTCTCGTCGAGGGAGGAGATGACTGTGCGCACCGCGACGACCTCGACGCCCCGGCGGGCGTCCGGCCCGATCGCCTTGGCCGCGCCCTCGCCGAGCAGCTCCACGGCCTTCTCGGCGGACAGCCGCTCGGTGCCCGACGGTCCGGGCTGTTCGCTCAGCTCGGGCGCGGGGAACCAGGTGTCGAGAACAGTGCCGTCGGCGGCGATCGTGGCGAGTCCGGTGGCCACGGCGCCGGTGGTGCGAGGAGCAGTCGTGTCGGTCATGAGGGAATCTTAAGGCCTGTCGCTGGGGGTCTATGGAGTCCACCCAGTCTGTGCAAGTCCACGTCAGCGCCAGTTTTTCCGTCTCGCTCCGTACAGTCCGTGAGATCTGTGTGAGACCGCGTGAGACGACGAAGCCCCGCCCGGCAGCACGCCAGGCGGGGCTTCGGCTTGTTCAGATCAGGACCGGCGCCAGGTACGCCACGGGCGGGTGATCACCTCGCGGAAGGTGTGGTGGGACGGGTTCTTTCCGCAGTGCTTCAGCACCCAGAACTGCCCCTCTGCGAAGTCCACTGAGGCTTCCGAGGACTCCCCGCACACCGCGCACTTCATCGCGTACGTGGTCGGCTCCGCGTCCGGCTCACGGTCCGGCTCCAAGGTCCATGTCTCGTGCCGAATCACTGCGCGCACGCTCATCCCCGTTCCGTCTCGCGAAGCTCGGCCCATACCCGTTTTCCCCATGGCAGCGCGTCCGTGCCCCAGCGGTGGGTCATGGCGTCCACGAGCCACAGGCCACGTCCCCCGGCGGCGTCGTCATCGTCTTCGTCTTCGTCGTCGGGATTCCGCAAGGTCGGGAACACCTGGGATCGGTCGACGACGCCGATACGAACTAGCCCAGGGGCGGGCTGAGTGACCGTGACCCTGATGACGCTGGCTCTCGCGTGCCGCACGGCGTTCCCCACCAGCTCGGAGACGATCAGAGCGCCATCGTCGGCCAGATCGTCAAGACCCCAGACGCCGAACGCGACGCGGACCAGGTTCCGGGCGGTGGCGGCGCTCTCCGGCTTGCGCGGCATGGTCTCGGAGTATCCGGGGCGCCCGGTAGGGCGTGCTGTGGTGGTCATCAGGCCTCATTGGGGAGCGGGAGAGCGGCGGACCGTCAACCCATGCAACCGAAGGGTGGAAAGAGGCGGAGGAGCCACGCAGGGGGCCAGGGAGGGGCCAGACTGGATATCGAAGGGGGCCAGCATGACGAGCACGGAGCGGCGTAAGCAGTTCGGCGCCTACCTCGCGAGCCTTCGGCGGCGCTCTGGCCGCTCGCAGCGGCAGCTTGCTGGCGCGCTCTGCGCAGCTTCCGGCACACAGTCGATCACCCGCAACGAGGTCTCCCGGTGGGAGCGCGGGGACCGCGTCCCGGACGTCTGGCTTCCCGCCCTCGCGCAGGTGCTCGGGGTGCCGCTGACCGAGCTGGAACAGGCCGCCACGTACGCCCGAGGGGACAGCCTGGCGAGGCTTCCAGGCATCACAATGACCCTCGCGGACCTGCTGCCCAACGGGGACGCGCTGGAGGCTCTGGCGGCCCCCGGAGGGCGCCGGATCAGCACCACCACCGTGGAGGGTCTGGCGGCCCGCGTCCACGGCCTCCGGCTTGCCGATGACGTGCTGTCCGGTGGTGACCTGATCGGGCCCGCCTTCCGTGAACTACGGTGCGCCGTCCGGCTGTTCCAGGAATCCGGCCACTCCGAGGACACCGGCCGCGCGCTGCTGGTGCAGATCGGGGAGCTGGGACAGATCGCCGGTTGGATCGCCTCGGACGCCGGGCACGCCGAGGACTCGGAACGGGCGTACCGGCTGGGGATTTCGGCCGCCCGGCAGGCGGGCGATGCGGTGCTCGTGGCGCAGCTCGCGGGCAGTCTCGGCTACCACCTGTCGAACACCGGCCGCGAGCGCGAGGGTCTGGAGTTGGCGAAGGCTGCTGTGATGGAGGCCGGGCCGGACGCTCCGGCCGTGACGCGCGCCTTGTTCATGGATCGCGTGGCGTGGGCCCACACACGTGCAGGCGAGCCGCAACCGGCCCTTCGGGCACTCGGGGAGGCCCACGCAGCCCTGAGCGCCACAGACGGCGCTCCGGCGCCCTCGTGGGCGTATTGGGTCAGCCGCGAAGAGCTGGAGGTCATGGACGCCCGCGTGTTCACCGAGCTGCGCCGCCCGCTGCGCGCGGTGCCGCTGCTACAGGACGTGTTGGGACGCTACGACGCCACTCACGCCCGTGAGGTGGCGCTGTATCGCTCGTGGCTGTCGGTGGCCCTGGCGGACGCCAACGAGCCTGAGCAGGCCGCCGAAGAAGCCCGGCAAGTCATTGACGCGTCCGGCGACTTGTCCTCGGAGCGGACGGCGGAGCGTACCCGTACGGTGCTGCGCCGCCTGAAGGAGTACGAGGACGTGCCCGAGGCGCGTGAAGTGCTCACGGACTACGGTCACCTGCTGCTCGTGTGACCGGTGGGAGGTCGCGGATTCGCTAGTCCGGCTCGTTCGCATAGAGCGCTCGTAGGTGATCGCCCAACCTCTCCTGGATCGGCCTCAGAGCAGCACTCATAGCGGCGTCGTTCTCGAATGTGCGGTCCGTCCATTCCCGAGCGTCAGACGCCAACTGCCGGTCTTCCAGCCGCGCGAGCAGGGCATGCATCTGAATCGTTGACGCCATCCCTTCTCGGCGGGCCTCGTCGCTCAGCCGCGTGGTCCTTGGCACGCGCCGGATATTGGCGTACACCTCCAGCGCCCGCTGGAGATCCATGTAGGTCTCACGTCGAAGCGTCACCCACTCCGCCCGATAGCGAGCCTTGGCTTCTTGCTCGGCAAGGAATCGGTCACGCCTGAGCGCACGGCCGTCCGAGAACTTCTGAGCCAGCAAGGTGCCAAAACTGCCGAGTATCACGCCAACGAGGGGCGCGATCGTCTTCCACCATTCCATCGGCGGATGGTAGCTAGAGCCGGACGTCGCAGTTGGCGCTTCTTCGACATCTGCAGAAATCGGCAGCTCACGTGAACTGCCGCTTCATTGTGTCCAGGTTAGGTGGTCGTGCCGGGGTCGTGGTCACCATCGGTGAGTTCAGGGGAAGGCAGAAGTTCGGGAGTCCCCTCGGAACTGGGTGGCACTCCGAACTGATACAGGGCCGCTGTACCTAGGATGTTGTCTCTCGTCGCGGGATCCTTGACCTGCTCTACCAGCCAACTCGCCTTCTCGAACTGATCATCGGCGTTGACTTGCGCTTCGACACGTTTCACATGTTCCGACACCTTGTCGCGGGCCTGTCGCGCCTGTCGATGCCACGCGCCACCGGCGATCGCCACGGCTGTAGAGATGATGCTCGTAACCCACTTGGCGCCCTGACCGCTTCCATGGAAAAGCGCAAGCACTGCCGCAGCCAAGGCAATGACGGCCGCCACCGCTGCCACCCCGAGGCTCAGCCAATAAGCGAAGTTGGCCTGGGTCCGCTCTTCCTGTAGCGCACCAAATACGAACTCCGCACGCTTGTCTGCGACGGTAGAGGACTTGGCACCCCGCTCTGACCCTTGCTGCTCGAAGACGAGCCCTTGGTTCTCAGCGACGACATGCCCCGTGTTGAATACGGCATGCGAACCACCAGTCACAACGATGCTCTGGGCTGACACATAGTCTGTGAATGACAGCCTGCTGACCAGGCGTTCTTGCATTCCCGTCAGGCTATGCATTTCGCGCTCGACGTGTTCCCGTTCATCGACTGTCAGTGACGGGTCGTCGAAGAGCGCCTGTTGCCTCTGCAAGCGCTCGTCGATCCTGCGAAGCTCTTGCCGTATGCCCGCCGCCTCGTCCGCTGACGCCTGCATTGCCTCGGCACTGCTCGTCTCGTCGTCCGCCATGATCGCCCGATTCCCCGCTACCTGCCACGTGTTGAGCTTTCAAGGGTAGCGTCGGCAGCGTGGTATCGCTCCGGCTCACGAATGGCACAGTAGCGAGCCGCAGCCCCGGAAGTACGCGGCTCTCGCCCCGGCCTGATCAGGAGCCACCGGCCGCGAGTTCCGACCGCTCCTCGGCGGCCAGGCCCCGGAGAAGACCGGCCATCACGTCCGGCACACGCGCCCGCTGAGCAGCCGTCAACTCCAGCGCGTCCAGAGCCCGGTTCATGGCCTCGAACATGATCTTCGTCTGTACCTCGGCGATCGTCACCAGGCGCTCGTTTACACCCATGCGGGCCGCGAGGTCGCACATCTTCAGCAGCCGGTCCCGCTCCTCGCCGTACAGACGCACCCAGCCGTTCACGGCCGCGCTGTACGTGGTGTCCACACCGGGGAACTCCCCGCCCTGCCGCTCCACTTCGGAGGTCATGCCCCACACCAGGGCCTCGGCCTCGGTCTCCTGGACACGCTCCAGCAGCCACGCCACATGGCCGGACGCCTGCCGGATGAGCCGGGAGACGACGACCGCCGGGTCTTCGGCCGGACCATCCACGTCGCCGTAGGTGCGCAGGAACTCGGCCGTAGCTTCCCGGCGTTGCGCGGCGGCCCGCACCTGCGGCGCTGCACCACCGTGCATCCGGCACACCGTGGCCCCGGTGACCGCCATACCCCGGCACCGGCCACCCGACCGCGTACGTGCCGTGCAGCGGCCGTCGCCGGGCGCCTCCGGGCCGCTTGCGCCGCTGTTGGCCGCCGGGACGCGCGCATGGGGTTGATCGCCTCACTCACGATCTTGCTCCTCTGCTTCTCGTCGGTCCCCAGTGCGAGGACCGCAGTTCGGGGTTCGGGGGACCTGTTCACCTGTTCACTCCTGCGGAGTGTGAACAGGTTGAACAGGTAGGTCCCCGGCTGTTCTGAACAGGGCTGAACAGGTTGAACAGGTGGTCACCTGACCTGCGGTGATACCTGTTCAGACGCTTGAACAGGTCGGAGTCTCAGACCTGTTCAGAACAGGGGTCGGATCCCAAGATCGTCTGAACAGGTCCGGCGGCCTTCTCAGCGTCCCCGAGCACGTAGCCCTTGACCCCGAGGCGGACGATCCGCCCGGCCTTCTCCAACTCCCCGAAGGCCGCCGATACGGCGGTGTTGTGGGTCTTCTCCGGCTTGTACGTCCCCGCGCGGAACCGGGCCTGCGATACCGGCTCGGGGTCGGACTGGCGGAGGTGCGCGAGGATCGCGGCCTTCAGCGGCGCCGTCTTGTCCGGGTCGCGCGGCGCGTGCTTCAGCGGCACCAAGACCACGGACGTGAGCAGGTCACCGTCCTCGTCAGCCAAGCCGTCCAAGACCACCTGGAAGGGCTGGAACACCTTGTCCGGCAGCTCCTCGGTGTCCTTCTGCTTCTCCACCCCGAGCGTCACCGTCGTCTCGTTCAACTCCTTGCCGTCCCGCTTCACGGACAACTCGGTATCCATCGCGCCCTTCACCGCCGATGCGCCCCGCGAGCGGTCGGCGTTGTGCCCGGTGTGGTGCACCAGCCAGACGCACGCCCCGGTGGCGGCCTTCAACCGGTCCACCAGGGCCACGACTTCGCCCATGTCGGTGTTGCTGTTCTCGTCCACACCGACCGTGATGCGAGCCTGCGTGTCCAGAACCACCAGCACGGGGCGCAGCCGCTCGCAGGCCACCACCAGCGCGTCCCACTCGGAGCCGGTGACCTGGACAGGGCGGGGCAGGAACTTCAGGTCCGGGCCGATCTTCTTGCCGTGGTGCTGCTGCCAGGCGGCGCCGCGCTTCCACACACCGGCCGCGCCCTCGGCCACGATGTAGACCACCGGACCGGCCTCAACGCGGTGCCCGTGCCAGTCCCAGCCGTTCGCCACATGGATAGCAACGTCCAGCGCCAGGAAGGACTTCATGGAGCCGGAGGCGCCGTACATGCGCGCCACGGTGTCCCGGTACAGGTAGCCCTTCAGCACAGGCCGGGCCGGAGGGAAAGCCGCCAGATCGTCCAGCGTCAGCAGTTCGTCCAAGAGAGCGGCAGCCCGGTCCTCCACGGCCTCCGCGTCGGCCTGCTCGTGCTGTCGGGCCTCGGTGTCCCAGATGGACCGCATGGTCTTGGTCAGGACGGCTTCACCGATCGGGTCGGCGGACGTCGCATTGGCGGCACGCACCATGTCCGAGTACCAAGACCAGCCGCGCGGCGGGGCGAACTTCCAAGCGTCGGCCGCGTAGTGCCCGGCGACCGCCGTAAGCCAGTCATTCCCGCGCCCAGGATCGTCGGCGGGGAGAGACAGCAGGTCGGAGAGCTGTGACCCCCAGCCGGCGAGTACCACGCTGCCAGCCGTACCGGACCCCGTAGCGGGCTCAGCCGAACGGGCCTTCTCCGCCACCCAGCCGGGGAGCGGCGCCGGGTAAGCGTCGTGAAGAACCGTGTAAACGCTCTCGGTCTTCGACCCCGGCACCATCACGTACGAGTTCGGACCCGTCTTGAAGTCCACGGCCTCTCCGAGGGAGTTGGCGTACCCGTCCGCCTTCCCACCCACCTCCCCGTCCGGAAGCTGGAAGACCATCTGGAGCCCTCCCCGGCCCGTCCGGTACGTCCGGGTGCTCGGGGTGTCCTGAGCGGCGCTCAGTGCCTCCCAGGTGGCCTCTCCGGGCTTCCCTTCGGCCACGTCCACGTCAACCACGGCGCGGCCGGTGAGGGTCTGCCCGAAGTTCAGCCGTCCGTGCTGCCCCCACTTGATCCACCACATGCGAATCGCGTCCGGGTCAGTGGTGGCGTCCTTCGAGCCGTGGTCGTTGCGCGGGTGCTTGCCGGGCGACTTGCAGCCGTAGTTACCGCAGGTGCACCCGTCCTCGGTCACCCGGTGGCAGGGGAAGACCTTCACGCCTTCCGCCGCGAGCGCCAGGGCCGCCGCCAGCAGGCCGTCAGGGTCCGACAGGGCGCCGTTCCCAGCATCGGCGGACTCGGGTGCCAGCGGGGGCAGTTCGGGGTGCTTGGCGCCCTTCACGTACTTCACGACCGGCCCCCTGCCTGAGCCTCGAACAGCTCCAGCAGACGGCGCCAGAAGACGGCCCACGGGTCATCAGGGGTCTCTACCGGCTCGGGCGGGGTCACTTCCACGGCGACCCCTCCTCGGTCTTGCGGGTGGCGATGGCGACCGTCAGCGCGGTCATGGACTGGCCGGTGGCAATGGCGACCGCACGCAAGTCGTCATAGGACTCGCGGATCAGCTTCGCCTGGTACTCCTCATCCGTGATCGACGGTTTCCAGGCGTGCCCCTCGCGAGCGCTGGACTTGATCATTTCGATCTCCCTTGAAAGTCGATGTGACTCGCGTGCCGGGCGAGAGGGGGATCGGTTTCGCGGACCGGGAGACCAAGCGGGAGGGGCGGTATCCTGAAAGGGCTACCGGGCTCTCGATCGGGTCAGGTCTGCACTTCGTCAGTCGGAGCGGTGTCCCTTGGGCGGACACCGCTTCGGTGTTTCCGGGGTCAGGACAGCGGGAGGATCAGACAGTCGCGGGCGTGCTCCCGAGCCGCCGTCAGCGGGTCGGCGTCGGCGTACCCGCCGCCGCATCCCTCGCAGTGGAACCGGTCGTCTTCGACCCTCACGCGCGCCCCGGTGTGCCGGGCACGGACGACGATCTGGACTTCAGTCTGCTTCGTCATGTCAGGCGCCCACGTTCCGGACGACGGTCCCCGCGCGGCAGGCCGCCGCGTGGTCGTTGGCGTCGGCGTAGGACTTCTCCTGCCAGCCGAAAGAGCGGTCCTGCCGGGTCTGGCACCCGAAGCAGAAGACGAACGTCCCGCCGTCGTCGGGCGACTCGAAGACCGAGACGAGATTCCCGCCCACGCTCTGATAGTTGCGGAGCAGAGCGTCCGCGCGGCCGGGTGCCGCGTCCTCGTCCCGGACAAGCGAGACCTCGTGGAACCGCACGGGCCGGTTGCCATCACCGAGCCCGGTGACCACCTCGTTCGCGAGGCTGGTGATGAGCTGGTCCGCCATCGGGTCGCCCGTGTTGGGCACGCCTCCGACGATCGTCGGAGCTTCGTCCCGGTCGTGAGAGTGATACGCGAACTGCATGATCGTCTCCTAGCTGAAGTGATCGGGGGCGAACAGGCCGGTCCTGCTCGCGGTGGTGTGGCTGGTCGCGTGCTTGCGGCCGTGGTCCTCGCCCTCACCGCGTGCGGTGCACGCGGAGCAGGACCAGACGCGTTCGCCGGTGTCCGGATGCGTCGCCGTCTCCACCCGGCCGCCGCCATCGGCGGTGAGGTAGAAACGGCTATCCAGGGCCGTCATGTCAGGCCGCCACGAGGGCGGAGACCGGGGCGGGCGGCTGGGGGTCGGGCTCGCCAGACAGCACCCGCACGAGCGAGGCGGTCAGGAAGACCTTCCGGCCGCTGCCCAAGGCCAGGAACTTGACCGGGCACGCGCCCTGCTTCAGCAGCTCATAGATGTGCGCCCGCGAGATCCCGAGCGCTCGGGCGCACTGCTCGGCGCTGATGGTGGCGGGCCAGTCTTTGACCTCTGCGAGCGTCGGCGCGACCTTCTTACGTACAGAAGTCTGCATCCGTCTATCCCCCTCGGATTGAGTGCGGGAATTCTTTCTCTATCCATAAGAGTCTCACGTTCCGAGAGGTGCTCTTCGCCTGAAAGTCGCAGCTCAGAGGTAGCGTAGGTAGCTTTGTACGCCTGGTACTTCATCACCGACCTGCACCTTTTCGGCGACCTGTAGGAATGCACAGACTTTCAGATAATGCATGGCGCGTTTAAACGACACTATTCAGCAGCTATGCGTCTGACGCAGGTCGCAGTACTATGCTGCTATGCCATCCCAGAAACGTCCGCCGGGGCCGTACACCCGGCACGTGGCCGAAACCATCCGTGACCTGCGTGAACAGGCAGGGCTCAGCACCACTGAAGTGGCACGACGCCTCACCGAAGCAGGGCGGCCCACGCACCAGACCACCATGACGCGGCTGGAGTCCGGCAATCGCGCCATCACCGTGGACGACGTGGCCGCCCTCGCGGCCGTGTTGGGTGTCCGGCCTGCCGCCCTGCTCCCCGGCATGCCGCAAGACCCGGACTGCGCCTGCCGACTGAACGGCCACAGCTACGACAGCCGCGAAATCACCGGCCCCGGCCCTCGCGTCTGCAACGACTGCCAAGCAATCGAGGAGAACTGATCATGCCCACGATTAAGAAGCTCCCGCCCAACAAGTCGGGGCAGGTCAGATACCGCGCCGTGGTGGACATCGGCGACGACGCCGAGACGGGGAAGCGGCGCCAGATCACGGTCACGCGCAACACTTCGAAAGAGGTCAAGAACGAAATAGCGCGGCTCACGAATGAGCGCAGCAACGGCACGCTCGTGGCCCCGAGCAAGATGACCCTGAACGAGTGGCTGGACAAGTGGCTGGAGCGGCGCGCCCCGGACATCGAAGCGAGCACGCTCAACGGGTACCGCAACGCCCTCATGCACGCTCGCGAACGGCTAGGCTGCCTGCCGTTGCAGGACATCACGGAAGAGGACGTGATCGCGTTCGCGTCCTGGCTGCTCGCGGGTGCCCGCCGCCGTGGTGGCCCGGCCGGAACCGGCTTGCGGGCGTCCAGCGCGGCGGGCGCACTTCAGAGGTTCCGAGAAGCACTCGACTACGCAGCGGTGCGCAAGATGATCAACGCGAATCCCGCGATGTACGTGCACCTGCCCAAGTTGGCCGTCAACGCCGACCAGCAGGCGCACCCGCCCGTGCTCCCCTGGGACGAGACCGAGATCCGGGCGTTCCTCGTCGGCGTGCGCAGTGAGCGCCTGTACGCGCCGTTCCTGCTGTCCCTGATGGGCCTGCGGCCCGCAGAGGTCTGCGGCCTGCGGTGGTCGGACATCGATCTGGACGCGGGCACCCTGGCGATCACGAACACGCGAACCATGATCGGCAATGCCGTCACCATCGAGAAGGGCACCAAGACCGCAGCGGGCACGCGTACCCTCCCGCTCCCCGATCCCGTGCTGCACGCCCTCATGGCGTTCCAGTTGCGGCAGAGCACGGAACAGCATGACGCGGGCGAGGCGTACACCCCGAGCGCGTACATGTTCGTGGACGAGTTGGGGCAGCCGCTGACCACCCGGCACCTGCGGTACTACACGTACAGGCCGTGCGCACTCTCGGGCTGCGTCGCGTACGGCTGTACGACGCCCGTGCGGCATGCCTGACGCTGCTGGCCGTCTCGGGCGTGCCGGACATCGTCATCGCGGCGTGGGCGGGCCACGCTGCCGTTGAGGTCACGCGGAAGCACTACCTGAAGCCTGGGGTGGATGCGCTGCGGCAGCATTCGGGCCCGCTATCGGCGGCTTTCACCTTCGATGTGTGACGAGTGTGAGAGATGATCTCTCAACACCGTCTCCGACCTGGCAAAAGACCCTTTTGGTTAGAACATGAGGGCAACCTAACCGGCAGGAGGGCACGGAGGCCAACCGCCGGGGACGGTGTCTCAGGTACCGGGCCGCCGCGCCGGGCGGGGGCCGCCTCGACGGCCGCAGCGTTCACGGCGTCGCCGAGCCACCGGCGGCGCCTGCCATGACCCGCGCCAGCATCTCGCGCGTGAAGCGCTCGTCGTACGGCGCCCCCGTCAGCAGCACCTGCAGACAGATGCCGTCCATCAGCGCGACCAGCGCCCGCACGGTGACCGGGTCGGTGCGCCGGGCGAGCCGGCAGGCCAGGTCCTCGGCCCACTCGGCGGCGACGGGGCGCAGGGCGGGGCGGCGCAGGGCGGCGAGATAGAGCTCGTACTCCAGCTCGACGCCCGTGCGGTCCCCGGACAGCCACTCGCCGAGGATCTGCGCGAGGTCCGTGGCCAGATCGCTCCCGGTGTCCTCCAGGGCACCGTGCGCGGCGACGACCTTGGCGAAGCCCTCGTTCGCCTGCCGCAGCGCCGCGACCATCAGTTCGTCGAGGGTCTTGAAGTGGTACGTCGTCGAGCCGAGCGGTACGTCCGCCTCGGCGGCGACCGAGCGGTGGCTCAGGCCGGCCAGGCCCTTCTCCCCCACGACCCGGATGGCCGCGTCGGTGATCCGCTGGCGGCGGTCGGGGTCGTAACGGCGGGGCATCAGTGCGCGCCTCCCAGGTTGAGCACCACGACCCCGACGATGATCAGCGCGATCCCGGCGGCCTTCTGAACGGTCATCTGCTCCCCGAGGAACACCATCCCGATCGCCACGATGGCGGCGGTGCCGAGGCCGGCCCACACCGCGTAGGCCGCGCCGACCGACATGGTCTTCAGCGTCTGCGCGAGCAGCGCGAAGGAGACGCCGTATCCGGCGAGCGTCAGCAGCGACGGCCACAGCCGGCTGAAGCCGTCGCTGAACTTCATGGCGGTGGTGCCGCCCACCTCGGCGGCTATGGCCGCGAGGAGCATGAGGAATGCCATGCGTACGAGTGTACATAACGGCGTTCGCGCAGCAGCCCCGGCGACCACCGACCCCGCCGGGCAAGGGCCGCCACGCCACCGACCTCGCGACTGCAGCGAGCAGTCGAGCACGACCCAACTCCGCCTCGTGCAGCCGGATATGACTGCGCGTCAGCCACAGCCGTCGGCATGTTCCGTCCACCGCCCGCGCGCGCAGGACGCCCAGCGCGCCGCCACAGGCCGGTGCCAGGTCTTGCGGGCGGGTTCCGCCACGCGAGCGAGGGACAGGCGTCGGATCGGCGACCCGCGCTCGACCCGCGCGGTCACCCGCCCGCGCCCACGCCCGGCCCGGGCAAGCGCTGTCCCGTTCGCTCCGCGGTCCACACGCCGAGGCCTGCCGGCCATCCTCACCACGCCAGGCCGTCGCCGGCCGGCAAGCCGGGACGGGAGCGGCGTTGAGTGGCAGATGTGAAGGGCGAGGCTCCACTTGAGGAAGTCCAATCCTCATAGAAATCGCTCGCTGAAACCACTCCCCGCGTCAGCCCTGCTCCACTAGGGTTTCAGCGCTCACTCACCCCACTCTCACATCCCCGGCCGCCGCCTCGGGCGCCGCTGGAGGAACAGCGCATGCCAGACACCACCCCCGAGCCGTCCCAGAACAAGCCCTGGGAGAACGGCTGGGCCCCCGACACGTCCCGGGCCCCCGGCACCCGAAGACTCTGGCTGGCCGGCGTGCTGGCCCTGGCCACGATCGTCGCCTGCGTGACGGCGATCACCGTGATGGACCACGAGAAGGACGATCCGGTACGGGCGTCGCCCTCGGGCTCCGCAACGGTCCCTGGTCTGATCTCCTACGCCACCCCGTCCACCGCCGACGCCACGACGCCCGCCGGCCGGAGCGGCCTGTCGTCCACCAGGACCAAGGCGTCCCCCGCAGCCAGCCCGCACGAGTCCGCGAACGGTGGCGCGGGGGCATCCAAGCCGCCCACGTCCCACGCGAGTTCACCCGGTCGCCCCAAGCCGTCGGCCACCTACAGGTCCGTCCGCTCGGTGAACTACCCCGACCGCTACTGGCACGTGAGCGGCGACTTCGTGAAACTGGACCCGATCGCCTCCGCCCCGGCCCGCCGCGACGCCACGTTCAAGCTGGTCAAGGGCCTGTGGAACGCGTCCTGTTACTCCTTCGCGACGTCGGACGGCACCTACCTCCGCCACCGCGACTTCGTCCTGCGCTCCGAACGCAGCGACGGGTCCCCCCTGTTCGAACAGGACGCGACGTTCTGCCCGCGGACCTCGTCGTACTCGGGCGCGGTCATGCTGGAGTCGGCGAACTACCCGGGCCGCTTCCTGCGCCACCAGAACTTCCAGCTCGAACTGGACCCGTATCAGCAGAGCGATCTGTTCCGGGCGGACTCGGCGTTCCGGTTGGTGGACGGACTGGCCTGAGCCGGGGCGTGCTACGCGTCACGGAAGGCGATCAGCGAGGTCTTCGGCCGCAGTACGCAGAACTCGTTGCCCTCGGGGTCCGCCAGCACCACCCAGCCGGCCTCGTCGCCCTGCCCGATGTCGACCCTGTGTGCGCCCAGTGCGAGGATGCGCTCGACCTCGGCCCCCTGGTCGTCCGGGGCGAGGTCGAAGTGCAGCCGGTTCTTGACGTGCTTCGGGTCCTCGACGGGCATGAAGCAGATGCCCGTCGGCGCGAACTCGTCCCGTCCGATGACGACTTCGCGTTCCCTCTCGGACAGCACCTTCCAGTCGAGGACCCGGCACCAGAAGCGGGCGAGTCCGGGAAGGTCGTGCGCGTCGACGACGAGGTGATGCAGCGAAACGGCCATACCGGAGAAGGTATGGCCGTTTCACGGGTGCCGCAGATGTTTTCCGGGTGCCTCAGACGTTGAAGCCCAGCGCCCGCAGCTGCTCCCGCCCGTCGTCCGTGATCTTGTCGGGGCCCCACGGCGGCATCCAGACCCAGTTGATGCGCAGCTCGTTGACGAGGCCGTCCGTGGCGGACTTGGCCTGGTCCTCGATGACGTCCGTCAGCGGGCAGGCCGCCGAGGTCAGGGTCATGTCGAGGGTCGCGATGTTCGCGTCGTCGATGTGGATGCCGTAGATCAGGCCGAGGTTGACGACGTCGATGCCCAGCTCGGGGTCGACGACGTCGTACAACGCCTCGCGGACCTCTTCCTCAGAGGCCGGCTTCATCTCAACGGTCTCGCTCATGCCGTCTTCCTTTCGGCGTCGGCGCCCAGCGCCTGGGCCGTCGCGTCCTTCCATGCCATCCAGCTGAGGAGGGCGCACTTCACCCGGGCCGGGTACTTGGAGACACCGGCGAACGCGACCGCGTCCTCCAGTACTTCCTCCATGGCGTCGTCCGGCTCGATCCTGCCCTTGGACTGCATCAGCTCCAGGAAGGTCTCCTGGACCTTCTGGGCGTCCGCCAGGTCCTTCCCGACGAGCAGTTCGTTGAGGACGGATGCGCTGGCCTGGCTGATCGAGCAGCCCTGGCCCTCGTACGAGACGTCCTCGATCCTCGTGCCGTCGTACTTCACCCGCAGGGTGATCTCGTCGCCGCACGTCGGGTTCACGTGGTGCACCTCGGCGTCGCCATCCCTCAGACCACGCCCGTGCGGGTTCTTGTAGTGATCCAGGATGACTTCCTGGTACATCGAGTCCAGCTTCACGCGGACAAACCTCGCATCTCTCAGCTCACGCCCTTCAGCCGAAGAAGTTCCGTACGTGCTCCAGGCCGTCGACCAACGCGTCGATCTCGGCCGGCGTGGAGTACAGATAGAACGACGCTCGCGTGGTCGCAGGAATTCCGTAGCGCAGGCAGACCGGCCGCGCGCAGTGGTGGCCGACCCGGACCGCGATGCCCTGCTCGTCGAGGACCTGGCCCACGTCGTGCGGGTGGATGTCGCCGAGCGTGAAGGAGATCGCGGCGCCCCGGTCCTCGGCCGTGGTCGGGCCGATGATCCGCAGGTCGGGAACATCCCCGAGGCGCTTGACCGCGTACTCCGTGAGCGCGTGCTCATGGGCGAGGATCTTGTCCATGCCGATCGAGGACAGGTAGTCGATCGCCGCGCCCAGACCGACCGCCTGCGCGATCGGCGGGGTGCCCGCCTCGAACTTGTGCGGGGCGGGAGCGTATGTCGACGAGTGCATCGACACCGTCTCGATCATCTCGCCGCCGCCGAGGAACGGAGGCAGGTCCTCCAGGAGCTCCTGCCGTCCCCAGAGCACGCCGATACCCGTGGGGCCGCACATCTTGTGGCCGGTGAAGGCCACGAAGTCCGCCTGCAGGGCCTGGACGTCCAGCGGCATGTGCGGGGCGGCCTGCGAGGCGTCGATGCAGACCAGCGCGCCGACCTCCTGGGCGCGGCGGACTATCGCGTCGACCGGGTTGAGCGTGCCGAGGATGTTCGACACCAGCACGAAGGAGACGATCTTCGTCTTCTCCGTGATGATCTCGTCGATGTTGGAGAGGTCGAGGCGGCCGTCGTCGGTCAGTCCGAACCACTTCAGCTTCGCGCCCGTGCGCTGCGCGAGCAGCTGCCACGGGACGATGTTGGAGTGGTGCTCCATCTCCGTGATGACGATCTCGGTCTCGTGGTCCACCCGGTAGGGCTCGTCGGCCCAGCCGAGCATGTTCGCCACGAGGTTGAGCGACTCGGAGGCGTTCTTGGTGAAGATCACCTCGTCGCGGCTCGGCGCGTTGATGAACGCGGCGACCTTGTCGCGCGCACCCTCGTACAGCGCCGTGGCCTCCTCGGCGAGCACGTGCACACCGCGGTGGACGTTGGCGTTGTAGCGCTCGTAGTACTCGTTCAGGGCGTCGAGCACCTGGCGCGGCTTCTGCGAGGTCGCCGCGTTGTCCAGGTACACGAGCTTCTGGCCGTCGTGGACCTGGCGGTCCAGGATGGGGAAGTCCTTGCGGATCGCCTCTGTGTCGAGGAGGCCCGGCAGCTGTGTCACGCGGATACGCCACCCTTCGTGTATGCCTCGTAGCCCTCGTTCTCCAGCTTGTCGGCGAGCTCCGCGCCGCCGGACTCCACGATCCGGCCGGCGGAGAACACGTGGACGAAGTCAGGCTTGATGTAGCGCAGGATGCGCGTGTAGTGCGTGATCAGCAGGGTGCCGACCTCGCCGCTCTCGCGGACGCGGTTGACGCCCTCGGAGACGACGCGAAGGGCGTCGACGTCGAGGCCGGAGTCGGTCTCGTCGAGGATCGCGATCTTCGGCTTGAGCAGTTCGAGCTGGAGGATCTCGTGGCGCTTCTTCTCACCGCCGGAGAAGCCCTCGTTGACGTTGCGCTCGGCGAAGGCGGTGTCCATGTTGAGGCGCTCCATGGCCTCCTTGACCTCCTTCACCCACAGGCGCAGCTTGGGGGCCTCGCCGCGGATGGCGGTGGCGGACGTACGGAGGAAGTTGGAGACCGAGACGCCAGGGACCTCGACCGGGTACTGCATCGCCAGGAACAGGCCGGCGCGGGCGCGCTCGTCGACGGACATCTCCAGGATGTCCTCGCCGTCGAGGGTGACGCTGCCGCCGGTGATCGTGTACTTCGGGTGGCCCGCGAGGGAGTAGGCGAGGGTCGACTTGCCGGAGCCGTTGGGGCCCATGATGGCGTGCGTCTCGCCCTGCTTCACGGTGAGGTCGACGCCCTTGAGGATCTCCTTCGTGGCGTTGTCGGCCTCGACGGTGACGTGCAGGTCGTGGATTTCAAGCGTTGCCATGGGTGCCTCAGGACTCCTGGTTGAGGGAGACGAGAACGTCGTCCCCTTCGATCTTTACGGGGTATACGGGGACGGGGCGCGTCGCGGGAAGGCCGGACGGCTTGCCGGTGCGGAGGTCGAAGCTGGAGCCGTGCAGCCAGCACTCGATCTGACAGTCCTCCACCTCGCCCTCGGAGAGCGAGACGTTCGCGTGGGAGCAGATGTCGTTGATCGCGAACACCTCTCCCTCGGTACGGACGACGGAAACCGGCGTGCCGTCGATTTCCACCCGCTTGGGGGTGTCCTCCTCCAACTCGCCCAGTCCACAGGCGCGTACGAAAGCAGCCATCAGACCGCCGCCTCCAGCTCCTCGTCGATCTTCACGAGGAGGCGCTCTTCGATGTCGTCGACACCGATCTGCTGGACGAGCTCGGCGAAGAAGCCGCGGACCACCAGGCGACGGGCCTCGTCGGCCGGGATGCCACGGGCCATCAGGTAGAAGAGCTGCTCGTCGTCGAAGCGGCCGGTCGCCGAGGCGTGGCCGGCGCCGACGATCTCGCCGGTCTCGATCTCCAGGTTCGGAACCGAGTCGACCCGGGCGCCGTCGGTCAGAACCAGGTTGCGGTTCATCTCGTAGGTGTCCGTGCCCTCGGCCTTCGCCTCGATGAGGACGTCGCCGATCCACACGGCGTGCGCGCCGTCGCCCTGGAGCGCGCCCTTGTAGGCGACGTTCGACTTGCAGTGCGGGGTGTTGTGGTCGACGAGGAGTCGGTGCTCCTGGTGCTGGCCGGCGTCCGTGAAGTACAGGCCGAACAGCTCGGCCTCGCCGCCGGTGCCGGCGTAGGAGACGCGGGGGTGCAGGCGTACCACGTCACCGCCGAAGGTGACCACGAACGACTTGAAGGTGGCGTCCCGGCCGATCAGCGCGTTGTGCTGGCCCACGTGCACGGCCTTGTCGTCCCAGTCCTGGACTGAGACGACGGTCAGCTTGGCGCCGTCGCCCAGGATGTAGTCGACGTTGGCGGCGATCACCGCGTCACCGGTGTGGTCGATGACGACGACGGCCTCGGCGAAGGCTTTCAGCTCGATCACCTGGTGGCCGTAGGCGACACCGCCCTCGCCGTGCACGGCGATGCGGATCGGCTCGGTGAGGACCGTCTCCTTGGGGACGGTGACCACACCGGCCTTCTCGAACGCCGAGTAGGCCTGGGCGGCGACGCGGTCCACCGGGGCACCGGCCCTGCCGAGGCGCGCGTCGTCACGGTCCACCTGTTCGACGGTGACGCCCTCGGGAGCCTCGACGGCGACCTTCACGGCCTCGCCGGTCGCGACGGCGGTGCCGTCGTGCAGCCCGCGCAGGCGCTCCAGCGGGGTGAACCGCCACTCCTCCTCGCGGCCGTGCGGGACCGGGAAGTCCGCGACGTCGAAGGACGGGGGCGCGCTCATGCGCGTGGCGACGGTCGACTCGGCGGCCACCGCGATCTGGCCCGCGGTGGTGGACCCCACGGGTGGGGGTCCCCCCGCCCGAACGGAGTTGAGGGTGGGGGAGTTCTGAGCCTCAGCCATGGCTGTCGGTCTGCTCTCTTCCTACGTCAGATTTCGCTGGCTGCTTTTCTGCGGAGCGGTCTTAACCGACCGCGCCTTCCATCTGCAGCTCGATCAGCCGGTTGAGTTCGAGGGCGTACTCCATGGGCAGCTCCTTCGCGATGGGCTCGACGAAGCCGCGCACGATCATCGCCATCGCCTCGAACTCGCTCAGACCACGGCTCATCAGGTAGAAGAGCTGGTCCTCGGAGACCTTGGAGACGGTGGCCTCGTGGCCCATGGACACGTCGTCCTCACGGACGTCCACGTAGGGGTACGTGTCGGAGCGGGAGATGGTGTCGACGAGCAGCGCGTCGCACAGCACGTTCGACTTGGAGCCGTGGGCTCCCTCGCCGATCTCGACCAGACCACGGTAGGAGGTACGGCCACCACCGCGCGCCACGGACTTGGAGACGATGTTGGAGGAGGTGTTCGGCGCCATGTGGACCATCTTGGAGCCGGCGTCCTGGTGCTGCCCCTCGCCCGCGAAGGCGATGGAGAGGGTCTCGCCCTTGGCGTGCTCGCCCATCAGGTACACGGCCGGGTACTTCATCGTGACCTTGGAGCCGATGTTGCCGTCGATCCACTCCATGGTCGCGCCCTCGTACGCCACGGCACGCTTGGTGACCAGGTTGTAGACGTTGTTCGACCAGTTCTGGATGGTCGTGTAGCGACAGCGGGCGCCCTTCTTCACGATGATCTCGACGACCGCGGAGTGCAGGGAGTCCGACTTGTAGATCGGGGCCGTGCAACCCTCGACGTAGTGGACGTAGGCGTCCTCGTCGACGATGATCAGCGTCCGCTCGAACTGGCCCATGTTCTCCGTGTTGATACGGAAGTAGGCCTGGAGCGGGATCTCCACGTGCACGCCCTTCGGCACGTAGATGAAGGAGCCGCCGGACCACACGGCGGTGTTCAGCGACGCGAACTTGTTGTCGCCGACCGGGATGACCGTGCCGAAGTACTCCTTGAAGAGCTCCGGGTGCTCCTTCAGGGCGGTGTCGGTGTCCAGGAAGATGACGCCCTGCTCCTCCAGGTCCTCGCGGATCTGGTGGTAGACGACCTCGGACTCGTACTGGGCGGCGACACCGGCGACGAGGCGCTGCTTCTCCGCCTCGGGGATGCCGAGCTTGTCGTACGTGTTCTTGATGTCCTCGGGCAGGTCCTCCCAGGACTCCGCCTGCTTCTCCGTGGAGCGCACGAAGTACTTGATGTTGTCGAAGTCGATGCCCGACAGGTCCGAGCCCCAGTTGGGCATGGGCTTCTTGTCGAACAGGCGCAGGCCCTTGAGACGGAGCTTGGTCATCCACTCCGGCTCGTTCTTCTTCGCGGAGATGTCCCGGACGACGTCCTCGTTGATGCCGCGCTTCGCAGAGGCACCGGCCACGTCGGAGTCGGCCCAGCCGTATTCGTAGTTGCCCAGACCCTCGAGCTCAGGGTGGGCAGTCTCCTCGATGGGGAGCGTCATGCGGGGTTCCTCCCGGCGGTGCTTGCAGATGCGTTGTCAGTGGTCTGGGAAATCTTGGGGATGAACGTCGTGCAGACGCCGTCACCGTGCGCGATGGTCGCCAGCCGCTGGACGTGAGTACCCAGCAGCTGCGAGAAGATCTCGGTCTCCGCCTCGCACAGCTGCGGGAACTTCTCCGCCACATGGGCCACCGGGCAGTGATGCTGGCAGAGCTGCTCACCTTTTCGCGGGAGGGGGGCGCTGCGAGCCGTAGCAGCGTACCCGTCCACGCTCAGGGCCTTGGCCAGGGCTTCGGTGCGCTGTTCGGGGGCGGCGGCCTCGATCGCCTGGCGGTAGGCAGTGGCCTGCTCGGCGATCCTCGCGCGGGCGAAGGCGACGACCGCCTCGTCCCCGCCGAACCGCTCCTGGATCCAGCGCAGGGCGTCCGCGGCGAGCTTGTCGTAGGACTGGTCGAAGGCGTCGCGGCCGCAGTCGGTCAGCGCGAACACCTTGGCGGGCCGTCCACGCGTGCGCGCGCCGTACACCCGCTGCTCCCGCGCCTGAACGACGTCGTCGGCGACCAGCGCGTCCAGATGGCGCCTTACGGCCGCGGGGGTGAGCCCCAGCCGCCCGGCCAGCTCGGTGACGGTCGACGGCCCGTGGTCCAGGATCGATCGCGCGACCCGGTTGCGCGTGGAGCGCTCCCCGCTCGCGTGCTCTTCCTGGTACACCCCCGTGGGGGTCTCCAGAGCCTCGCCGACGTTTTTCACAACACCATTGTTGCGTAATTCCTCAGGGCCGGGCAACCCGCGTCCCGCGGACTGGACGGTGCCCTGTGTCACTTAGGCACACCTAACCTGACCTGCGAAAACGATCTTTGGCCGACCAGGGGGCAGCCAATTCGGTGGCATCTGCGGGCACCTTCCCGGACACTGCTCAACCATGTCGACACCCCCTCCGACCGGCCCTCTTGTCACCCGCGACACTGTCGCCGCACAGGTACGCATGCTGGGTGTGGAGACCGGCGAGATTCTTCTGGTGCACTCCTCCCTCAGCAGCCTCGGCTGGGTCTGCGGAGGCGCCGTCGCAGTCGTCCAGGGACTGCTCGACGCGCTCGGCCAAGAGGGCACTCTGGTCGTCCCCACCCAGACCGGCGACCTGTCGGACCCGGCCCTGTGGGGAAACCCGCCGGTGCCCGAGGAGTGGTGGGACCGCATCCGGGCCACGATGCCCGCGTACGACCCCCTGCTCACCCCCTCGCGCGGGGTGGGCGTGATCCCGGAGACCGTGCGCGGCTGGCCGGGCGCCCGGCGCAGCGCGCACCCGCAGACGTCCTTCGCGGCGCTCGGCCCGCGCGCGGCGGAGGTCGTCGACGGCCACGCTCCCGACTGCCGGCTCGGGGAGCGGAGTCCGCTGGCGCGGCTGGAGCGGCTGGGCGCCCGGGTCCTGCTGCTCGGCGTCGGCTACGCGGCATGCACGAGCTTCCATCTCGCCGAGTACCGGATACCGTCGCCGCTCGTCCGGGTCGGGCGGCCGGCTCCGGGCGGCGGCTGGGAGGTGGTGACCGAGGTGTCGATCACCTCGGAGAACTTCGCCGAGCTGGGCCATGACTTCGAGCGGGATCGTGCCGTCGTCCGCGAAACGGTGGGCGCCGCCGACGCCCGGCTGTTTCCCGTGGCGGACGCGGTGGCGTACGCGGAGCGGTGGCTGGCGCTGCACCGGTCGCGGGAGGACGAGATCCCCACGGCGCCCGGCAGCGCTTCGGCGAGTGGAGATCCTGCACCCCCCGGTCCGGGCCGCCGACGGCGTACCTAGACTCTGGACCCATGCGAAGTGAGCCCGTGGTCCAGGTTCAGGCCCTGGTGAAGCGGTACGGCACGAAAACCGCTGTGGACGGCCTCGACCTGGTGGCCAAGGCGGGCGTGACCGCCGTACTCGGCCCGAACGGCGCGGGCAAGACCACCACCGTCGAGACCTGTGAGGGATACCGCAGGCCGGACTCCGGCGCGGTACGCGTCCTGGGGCTGGATCCGGTACGGCAGGCACGTCAGCTGCACCCGCGCATCGGTGTGATGCTGCAGTCCGGCGGCGTCTACTCGGGCGCGCGTGCCGACGAGATGCTGCGGCACGTGGCGAAACTGCACGCGAACCCGCTGGACGTGGACGCGCTCGTCGAGCGACTCGGCCTCGGCTCGTGCGGCCGTACGACCTACCGACGTCTCTCCGGCGGACAGCAGCAGCGCCTCGCGCTCGCGATGGCCGTCGTGGGGCGTCCCGAGCTGGTGTTCCTGGACGAGCCGACCGCCGGCCTCGACCCGCAGGCCCGGCACGCGACCTGGGACCTCGTCCGCGACCTGCGCACCGACGGTGTCTCGCTGATCCTCACCACGCACTACATGGACGAGGCCGAGCAGCTCGCCGACGACGTCGCGATCATCGACTCCGGCCGGGTCATCGCCCAGGGTTCCCCGGACGAGCTGTGCCGCGGCGGCGCCGAGAACACACTGCGCTTCACCGGCCGTCCAGGTCTGGACGTGGGCTCCCTGCTGAAGGCGCTGCCCGCGGACTGCTCGGCGGCGGAGCTGACGCCGGGCTCGTACCGGGTCGTCGGCAAGGTCGACCCGCAACTGCTGGCGACGGTGGCGTCCTGGTGCGCGCAGCACGGGGTGATGCCGGACCGGATCTCGGTCGAACGGCACACGCTCGAAGACGTCTTTCTCGAGCTCACGGGCAAGGAGCTGCGTTCGTGACGACCGCAACCGGTACGTACGCGCCGAAGCCCGGCGCGGCCCCCCTTCCCCGCATGATCGCGGCCCAGGCAGCGCTCGAGACGAAGATGCTGCTGCGCAACGGCGAGCAGCTTCTGCTGACGGTCGTGATCCCGACGCTGCTGCTGGTGCTGTTCAGCTCGGTGGACATCGTCGACACCGGCGCGGGCGAGGCGGTGGACTTCCTCGCGCCCGGCATCCTGGCCCTCGCCGTCATGTCCACCGCCTTCACGGGCCAGGCGATCGCGACGGGCTTCGAGCGGCGCTACGGCGTACTGAAGCGCCTGGCCTCCTCCCCGCTCCCCCGCTGGGGCCTGATGACCGCGAAGACGGCTTCGGTCCTGGTCACGGAGGTCCTCCAGGTGATCCTCCTGACGGTGATCGCCTTCGCGCTGGGCTGGTCCCCGGACGGCAACCCGGCGGCCGTCCTGCTCCTGCTGGTCCTGGGCACGGCGGCCTTCTCCGGCCTCGGCCTCCTCATGGCCGGCACCCTGAAGGCCGAGGCGACCCTGGCTGCCGCCAACCTGGTCTTCCTGCTGCTGCTCGTGGGCGGCGGCGTGATCGTGCCGATGGACAAGTTCCCGCAGGGCGCTCAGGACGTGCTGGGACTCCTGCCGATCTCCGCCCTCTCGGACGGTCTGCGGGACGTGCTGCAGCACGGGGCCGGCATGCCCTGGGGCGACCTGGGGATTCTGGCCGTGTGGGCCGTCGTGGGGCTTGCCGCCGCAGGGAGGTTCTTCCGCTGGGAGTAGGGGCGGGGCGGACCCTCGTGAAAGCGTGCACAAGTGGGCGCCTACGATGGTGCGCGTGCCAAACGTGACCCACGCCGACGCCGTGGCGGCCCTGCGCAACCCGCTCTCCTTCATCGCCGCACGCTGGACCCCGAAACCCGGGACGGTCCGGCGGGCGGCTCTCTCCGCGCTCGTCATGTCGGTGGTCATCGTGGTCACCGGCGGTGCGGTGCGACTGACCGGTTCCGGGCTCGGCTGCCCGACGTGGCCCAAGTGCACCGCGGACTCGCTCGCTCCCACCGGTGCGATGAACTTCCACAGTGCGATCGAGTTCGGCAACCGCATGCTGACGTACGTGCTGTGCGCCGCCATCGGCTGGGCGATCATCGCGGCGCGCTCGGAGAAGCCGTACCGGCGAAGCCTGACCCGGCTCGGCTGGGTGCAGTTCTGGCTGGTCATGAGCAATGCGGTGCTCGGCGGCATCGTGGTCCTGGTCGGCCTCAACCCGTACACGGTCGCGGCCCACTTCCTGCTCGCCTCGGCGCTGATCGCGGTCGCCACCGTGATGTGGCAGCGCACCCGCGAGGGCGACGGGGCGCCCCGCCCGCTGGTCGGCAGGCCGGTGCAGCAGCTGGTGTGGTTCCTGGTCACCGCCTCCGTGCTGCTGATCGCGGTGGGCACCGTGGTGACCGGCGCCGGTCCGCACGCGGGCGACTCGCGCGAGGTCGAGCGGATGCCGCTGGACTGGGAGACCGTGAGCAAGCTGCACGCCGTGCTGGCCTGGATCGTGGTCACGCTGACCTTCGCCCTGTGGTTCATCCTCAAGGCGGTGGACGCCCCCAGGAGCCCCCTGCACCGCACCCGCGAACTCTTCCTGATCCTGCTGTCCCAGGGCGTCATCGGCTACGTCCAGTACTTCACCAACCTCCCCGAGGCCCTGGTCGGCCTGCACATGCTCGGCTCGGCCCTGGTGTGGATCGGGGTGCTGCGGGTCCTGCTGGCGATGCGGGAGCGGCCCGAGCCGGTGGCGGACCTGCCGGGGCCTTCGGCCGAGGTGACGGTGGGCACGCGCGCGTAGGCGCTCACTCCGGACGGTGTCCACGTGGGCGCAGGCGCTCACTCCAGTCCGTACACCCTGCGCGCGTTCCCGGCCGCCACCATCCCCGCGACCCGCTGCGCGTCCGTGAGCGACCACGCTCCCTCGGCGACCCAGCCACCCAGCACCCGCCCCAGGGCCTCCCGGAACAACCGCGCTCCCACGACATGCAGCTCGGGCAGTCCGTGAGCCCCGCTGGAGAAGAGGATCTTCCCGAAGGGGGCCAGCTCCAGGATCTCGGCGAGGACGGTGGCCGCGCGGGCGCCGGTGCGGACCAGGGCGGCCCCCGAGTCGGCGTACACATGCGGGAAGACGCCCGCGAGATGGGCGGCGTGGCGGTGGTAGGGGTAGCCGTGCAGCAGGACCAGGTCCGTGCCCAGTCCGGCCGTGGCGCGGACGAAGTCGGTGAGCAGCACGGGGTCGGTGCGGTCGATGCGCTGGCCCGGTTCGCCGAGTCCCGCGTGGAGCTGGAGGGGCAGCCCGGAGGCCACGGCGATCCACAGCAGGTGCCGTAGCAGAACCGGGTCGGTCAGCTCGCCGCCCACCCTGCGGTCGGCCAGCCACCGCCCGGCGGCACCCCGCACCTCCCCGGGCCCGGGCGGCTCGGGCGCGAGCGCCAGACCGTGCCGTACGCCCGCGACGGAGGTGAAGGCCACGGCGCTTCCGGCGGCGCCGTGCACCGACTCGGCGAGGTTGGCGAGGAAGGACTCGACGGTGCCGGAGGTGTCGGCGACCTGCTCGGCCAGTAACTCGAGGCGGACGATCTCGCGGGCCTCGGCGGCCCCGGCGGACGCCAGCTCGGTGGGTCCGGTGAGGTCACCGGGCAGCCCCGTGTCGACCAGATACGTCGTGATGCCGCTGCCGCGCAGGAGTCGGCGGCCCGTCTCCGGTACGCCCAGTTCACGGCGCCGGGCGAGATAGCGGGCGGGGGGACAGTGCGGTTCCAGACCGAGCAGCGGGGGGCACCAGCGGCGTACGGCGAAACCGGTCTGTGTGTCGAAGAGGGTAGTGCCGGGCGCCGGCGGTCCCTCGGTGCGGGCCAGCTGGGCCTCGAAGGTGCCGAGGCCCAGCTCCGTCCTCAGTACGCCGTGGCAGTACTGGTCCACGAGGGACGGCGTTTCGATCATCCGGACTCCCCGTGTACCTGGACCGTGCGGTGCCTTACAGGTCCTAACGGGTGACCGGGGTACTAGGTGTTGCTCTCGCGCGCCCCGTGCGAAAAGCCGGGCGCGTTCAGGTGTTCGACGGGCCGCCCACCTGGATCCCCGCCATGCGCGTCCACTCGTACGGCCCCGTCTTCACCTTGGCCGCGAACTCGCCGTCGAAGTCCTCGTGAACGGTGATGCCGGACTTCTCCACCGCCTTCTCGGCCAGCTCGTACGAGGGCGCCACGAGGTCACCCCAGCCGCCGTCCTCACCGACGAGGACGATGCGCGCGCCGCGCTCACCGATGTGGGCCACCTGGCCCTCGGCTCCGCCGTGCGCCTTGGAGAAGGCGTTGATCTGCTTGGCGAGGCGCGCCACCTTGCGCTCGGCCTTCGGGTCAACCTGCTGAGTCTCTGCCATGGCCAGGATGCTACCGACGGGTAGATCGAACGGCGACGGGCGGGGTGCGTGGCCTTGGCCACGCACCCCGCCCGTCGGACGTCACCGGGGCGTCAGCGCAGGAAGGGGTCCACCGCGACCGCCACGAACAGGATCGACACATAGGTGATGGACCAGTGGAACAGCCGCATCTCCTTCAGCTTCCCGCCCGTCACCTCCGCCTTGGCCCTGTTCTGCAGCCCGTGCGCCTCCCACAGCCAGAAGCCGCCGGCCAGCAGCGCGACGAGCGTGTAGAACCAGCCCGTGTAGCCGAGGGGGGTGAGCAGGAGCGAGACCGCCACCATCACCCAGCTGTAGATCACGATCTGCCTGGCGACCACCTTGTTGGAGGCGACGACCGGCAGCATCGGCACGCCCACACGCGCGTAGTCGTCCTTGACCTTCATCGACAGCGGCCAGTAGTGCGGCGGCGTCCAGAAGAACATGACGAGGAAGAGGATGACCGGCGCCCACGACACGGAGTTCGTGACGGCCGACCAGCCGATGAGCACCGGAAGGCAGCCGGCGATGCCGCCCCACACGATGTTCTGCGAGGTGCGCCGCTTGAGGATCATCGTGTAGACGACGACGTAGAAGAGCAGCGCACCGAGTGACAGCCACGCCGACAGCCAGTTGACGGTGAGGCCGAACAGGAGCGTGGAGACCACCGCGAGGGTGATGCCGAAGGCGAGGCACTCGCGCGGGCTGACCATGCCGGTGACCAGCGGGCGCTGCGAGGTGCGGTCCATCAGCGCGTCGATGTCGCGGTCGATGTACATGTTCAGCGCGTTGGCGCCGCCCGCCGAGAGGTAGCCGCCGAGGCAGGTGAGCAGCACCAGCGTCAGGTCCGGCACACCCTGCTGGGCGAGGAACATCACCGGGACCGTGGTGATGAGCAGGAGCTCGATGATCCGCGGCTTGGTCAGCGCCACGAACGCCTTGACACGGGCCCCGAACGGCCGGTGACGCGGGCTCTCGCTCGCACCGAGTACCCCCGCTGGACGGGATTCGACGGCCGTCACGCACACCCCTACAGAGACATCCCAGCAAGCCCGACCCGTGTGAAGTCCCGGTAAAGGCTCGCGCGTACCACGCCACTTTAGACGTTGCCCATAGCCGGGCCTTCGCGGGGGTCGGGTCGTGTTGAAAGGTGCCGTCACAAGAGCCCGCCGCCACTCGCTTGAGCACTCGGACGAGCGCCTGCGTATTCAGTTGCCGAATGGCGATCCAGCCCGGTCGGGAGGCAGATCCCCGGGAGTCCCGGCAGTCTGGAATGACTCGAAAAGACGCACGTACTTACGGGGGTAGGCTCGACACCGGCCGGTGGGCGTCCAGTGCGCCGGCATTCGACATGCGTGACATGTGGAGAGGAGCCCTGACTCAGGGTGAGCACCAAGCCGACCACCACAGACCTCGAGTGGACCGAGTTGGACCAGCGGGCCGTGGACACCGCCCGCGTCCTGGCCGCCGACGCCGTACAGAAGGTCGGCAACGGCCATCCGGGTACGGCCATGAGCCTGGCGCCTGCCGCGTACACCCTCTTCCAGAAGGTGATGCGCCACGACCCGGCCGACCCGGACTGGGTCGGGCGGGACCGCTTCGTGCTGTCCGCCGGACACTCGTCCCTGACGCTGTACACGCAGCTCTACCTGGCCGGCTTCGGCTTGGAGCTGGACGATCTGAAGGCCTTCAGGACCTGGGGTTCGAAGACCCCCGGCCACCCGGAGTACGGCCACACCAAGGGTGTGGAGACGACCACCGGTCCGCTGGGGCAGGGTGTCGCCAACGCGGTGGGCATGGCCATGGCCGCCCGCTACGAGCGCGGCCTGTTCGACCCGGACTCGGCGCAGGGCGAGTCGCCCTTCGACCACTTCATCTACGCGATCGCCGGCGACGGCTGCCTCCAGGAGGGCATCTCCGCCGAGGCGTCCTCGCTGGCCGGCCACCAGAAGCTCGGCAATCTGGTGCTGCTGTGGGACGACAACCACATCTCGATCGAGGGCGACACCGAGACGGCCGTCTCCGAGGAAACCGTCAAGCGCTACGAGGCCTACGGCTGGCACGTCCAGCGCGTCGCCCCGAAGCCGGACGGCGACATCGACCCGCACGCTGTCTACAACGCGATCGAGGCCGCGAAGAAGGTCACCGACAGGCCGTCCTTCATCGCGATGCGCTCGATCATCGCCTGGCCCGCCCCGAACGCGCAGAACACCGAGGCCGCGCACGGCTCGGCGCTCGGTGACGACGAGGTCGCGGCCACCAAGCGCGTCCTCGGCTTCGACCCCGAGAAGTCCTTCGAGGTCTCCGACGAGGTCCTCAAGCACACCCGGCAGGCGCTGGAGCGCGGCCGCGAGGCGCAGGCCGAGTGGGACAAGTCGTTCCAGCTGTGGCGCCAGAACAACCCGGAGCGCGCGGCCGGCTTCGACCGCATCCACGCGGGTGAGCTGCCCGCCGGCTGGGAGGAGAAGGTCCCGGTCTTCGAGCCGGGCAAGGGCATCGCCACGCGTGCCGCCTCCGGCAAGGTGCTGCAGGCGCTGGGCGCGGTCATCCCCGAGCTGTGGGGCGGCTCGGCCGACCTGGCCGGCTCCAACAACACGACCATCGACAAGAACTCCTCGTTCCTGCCGGCGGACAACCCGCTGCCGGAGGCGGACCCGTACGGCCGCACGATCCACTTCGGCATCCGCGAGCACTCCATGGCCGCGGAGATGAACGGCATCACCCTGCACGGCAACACCCGTGTCTACGGCGGTACGTTCCTGGTCTTCTCCGACTACATGCGCAACGCCGTGCGCCTGTCGGCGCTGATGCACCTGCCGGTGACGTACGTGTGGACGCACGACTCCATCGGTCTGGGCGAGGACGGCCCCACCCACCAGCCCATCGAGCACCTGGCCTCGCTGCGCGCCATCCCGGGCCTGAACGTGGTCCGCCCGGCCGACGCCAACGAGACCGCGATCGCCTGGCGCGAGATCCTCAGGCGCTACACCAAGGTCTACGGCGAGGGCGCCCCGCACGGCCTGGCGCTGACCCGTCAGGGCGTGCCGACGTACGAGCCCAACGAGGACGCGGTCAAGGGCGGCTACGTCCTGTTCGAGGCCGAAGGGCCCGAAGGGCAGAGCGCAGCCGCGCAGGTCGTCCTGATCGCCACCGGTTCCGAGGTGCACGTCGCCGTCGAGGCGCGCGAGCAGCTCCAGGCCGACGGGGTGCCGACACGGGTCGTGTCCATGCCGTGCGTGGAGTGGTTCGAGGAGCAGGAGCAGGGGTACCGGGACAGCGTCCTGCCGCCGAACGTGAAGGCGCGGGTCGCGGTGGAGGCCGGTATCGGTCTGACGTGGCACAAGTACGTGGGGGACGCCGGCCGCATCGTTTCCCTGGAGCACTTCGGTGCTTCGGCCGACGGCAAGGTGCTCTTCCGCGAGTTCGGCTTCACTGCCGAGAACGTGGCCGCCCAGGCGCGGGCTGCGCTCGATTCGGCTGGCAACACCGCCGCCGCCCGGAACTGACGCTCACATACGACACGTAGGAGATGTAATTCCATGACAGACGCACTCCAGCGCCTCTCCGAAGAAGGCGTCGCGATCTGGCTGGACGACCTGTCGCGCAAGCGGATCACGTCCGGCAACCTCGCCGAGCTGATCGACCAGCAGCACGTCGTGGGCGTCACCACCAACCCGACGATCTTCCAGAAGGCGATCAGCGGCGGTGACGGCTACGACCAGCAGCTGTCGGACCTCGCCGCCCGCAAGGTCACCGTCGAAGAGGCCGTACGCATGATCACCACGGCGGACGTCCGCGACGCCGCCGACATCCTGCGCCCGGTCTTCGACGCCACCGACGGCCAGGACGGCCGCGTGTCGATCGAGGTGGACCCGCGCCTGGCCCACAACACCAGGGCGACGGTCGCCGAGGCCAAGCAGCTCGCCTGGCTGGTCGACCGCCCCAACACGCTCATCAAGATCCCGGCCACCAGGGCGGGTCTGCCGGCGATCACCGAGGTCATCGGCCTCGGTATCAGCGTCAACGTCACGCTGATCTTCTCGCTGGAGCGCTACCGCGAGGTCATGGACGCCTACCTTTCCGGCCTGGAGAAGGCCAAGGAGCGCGGCCTCGACCTGTCGCTGATCCGTTCGGTGGCGTCCTTCTTCGTGTCCCGTGTGGACACCGAGATCGACAAGCGGCTGGACGAACTGGGCACCGACGAGGCCAAGGCGCTGCGCGGCAAGTCCGCCGTCGCCAACGCCCGTCTCGCCTACCAGGCGTACGAAGAGGTCTTCTCGTCCGACCGCTGGAGCACGCTGGAGAAGGCGGGCGCCCGCACGCAGCGTCCCCTGTGGGCCTCCACCGGCGTCAAGGACCCGGCGTACAAGCCGACCCTGTACGTCGACGACCTGGTGGCGCCGAACACGGTGAACACCATGCCGGAGGCCACCCTGCAGGCCACCGAGGAGCACGGCTCGATCACCGGCAACGCCGTCGCCGGTACGTACGAGCAGGCCCGCGCGGACCTCGACGCCGTCGAGAAGCTCGGGATCTCGTACGACGACGTGGTCCAGGTGCTTGAGGACGAGGGCGTCGAGAAGTTCGCGGCGTCCTGGAACGACCTGCTCAAGTCGACCGAGGCGGAGCTGGAGCGCCTCGCCCCCTCGGAGGGCTGATCTCTTGGCTCCTTTCTCCGGTTCCGGAGCGAATCCGCTTCGTGACCCCGCGGACCGACGGCTCCCGCGTATCGCGGGGCCGTCGGGCCTGGTCATCTTCGGCGTCACGGGCGATTTGTCCCGAAAGAAGCTCATGCCCGCCGTGTACGACCTCGCCAACCGGGGTCTGTTGCCGCCGGGCTTCTCCCTCGTCGGCTTCGCGCGCCGCGAGTGGAAGCACGAGGACTTCGCGGCCGAGGTCCACGACGCCGTCAAGGAGCACGCCCGTACGCCGTTCCGTGAGGAGGTCTGGCAGCAGCTCATCCAGGGGATGCGCTTCGTGCAGGGCACCTTCGACGACGACGACGCGTTCGAGCGCCTGCGCGCCACGATCGAGGAACTCGACAAGGCGCAGGGCACGGGCGGCAACTTCGCCTTCTACCTGTCGGTGCCGCCGCGCTCGTTCCCCGTGGTCATCCAGCAGCTGAAGAAGCACCACCTGGCCGAGCAGACCGGCGGCTCCTGGCGCCGCGCGGTCATCGAGAAGCCCTTCGGGCACGACCTGAAGTCGGCCGAGGAGCTCAACAAGGTCGTCCACGAGGTCTTCGCCCCGGACCAGGTCTTCCGCATCGACCACTACCTGGGCAAGGAGACCGTCCAGAACATCCTGGCGCTGCGCTTCGCCAACACGATGTTCGAGCCGATCTGGAACCGGTCCTTCGTGGACCATGTGCAGATCACCATGGCCGAGGACATCGGCATCGGCGGCCGGGCCGGCTACTACGACGGCATCGGCGCCGCCCGCGACGTCATCCAGAACCACCTCCTCCAGCTGATGGCGCTCACCGCCATGGAGGAGCCCGCCTCCTTCGACGCGGACGCGCTGGCCGCCGAGAAGACCAAGGTGCTCGGGGCCGTACGACTGCCGAAGGACCTGGGCCGCGACACCGTGCGCGGCCAGTACGCGGCGGGCTGGCAGGGCGGCGAGAAGGCGGTCGGCTACCTCCAGGAAGACGGCATCGACGCCAAGTCGAAGACCGACACGTACGCGGCGATCAAGGTGGAGGTGGACAACCGCCGCTGGGCGGGCGTCCCGTTCTATCTGCGCACCGGCAAGCGCCTCGGCCGCCGGGTCACCGAGATCGCGGTCGTCTTCCAGCGGGCGCCGCACTCCCCCTTCGACCACACGGCGACGGAGGAACTCGGCAAGAACGCGATCGTCATCCGCGTCCAGCCGGACGAGGGTGTCACGGTCCGCTTCGGCTCGAAGGTGCCGGGCACCTCGATGGAGATCCGGGACGTGTCGATGGACTTCGCCTACGGCGAGTCCTTCACCGAGTCCTCCCCGGAGGCGTACGAGCGTCTGATCCTGGACGTGCTGCTGGGCGACTCGAACCTCTTCCCGCGCACCGAGGAGGTCGAGCTGTCCTGGAAGATCCTCGACCCGATCGAGCAGTACTGGGACCAGAACGGCAAGCCCGCCCAGTACCAGTCCGGCACCTGGGGGCCCGTGGAGGCGGACGAAATGCTTGAGCGAGACGGACGGAGCTGGCGCCGGCCATGAAGATAGACCTCACGGACACCACGGCCAGCAAGATAAACAAGGCGCTGGTGCAGGGCAGGCGGGCCATCGGCACGCCTGCCGTGGGCATGGTGCTCACGCTGGTCATCGTCACGGACGAGGAGAACGCGTACGACGCCCTGAGGGCGGCGAACGACGCCTCGCACGAGCACCCTTCACGCACTCTGGTGGTCATCAAGCGCGTCTCACGCACTCCCCGCGACCGTACGCAGTCGCGCCTGGACGCCGAGGTCCGGGTGGGCGCGGAGGCGGGGTCGGGCGAGACGGTCGTCCTGCGTCTGTACGGCGAAGTGGTGCACCACGCGCAGTCGGTCGTGCTCCCCCTGCTGCTGCCGGACGCACCCGTCGTCGCCTGGTGGCCGGTGAACGCGCCCCTCGACCCGGCAAGGGACCCCCTGGGCGCTCTCGCCCAGCGCCGTGTGACGGACACATATGCCTCGGAACAGCCGGTACGGGAGCTGACGGCCCGGGCCGACACCTACACCCCCGGCGACACCGACCTCTCCTGGACCCGCATCACGCCCTGGCGCTCGATGCTGGCCGCCGCCCTCGACCAGGTCACCTGCAAGGTGGAGTCCGTCGAGGTGGAGGGCGAGGAGTTCAACCCGAGCTGCGAGCTGCTCGCGATGTGGCTGGCGGACCGGCTGGACGTGCCGGTGAAGCGGTCGCTGTCGAACGGCCCGGGTCTGACGGCGGTCCGTATGGCCACCGACACGGGCCAGGTGGTCCTGGACCGCGCGGACGGCTCCCTCGCCACCCTCTCCATCCAGGGCCAGCCCGACCGTGCGGTGGCGCTGAAGCGACGCGAGACGGCCGAGCTGATCGCGGAGGAGCTGCGGCGGCTGGATCCGGACGACACCTATGCGTCGGCGCTGCGGTTCGGGGTGGAGCGGCTGAACCCGTCGGCGCCCGCGCCGTCGGCGCAACCCGCGGCCGAGGAGCCGGCCAAAGGAGAACCGGGCCGAGTCGAAACCCCTGTCGAAACCCCTGTCGAAGGCGCTGCGAAAGCTCCCGCGAAGGAAGCGGCGGCGGAGGCGGCGGTGACCGACGTGGCGAAGAAGGCGGCGGCGAAGTGAGCACTCCGCAGGTGGTCGTGCACCGCGACAAGGAACTGATGGCGCAGGCCGCCGCGGCCCGCCTCATCACGAAGATCGTGGACGCGCAGGCCTCCCGGGGCTATGCGTCCGTGGTCCTCACGGGCGGCCGCAACGGCAACGGCCTGCTGGCCGCCCTGGCCGCCGCCCCGGCCCGGGACGCGGTCGACTGGGGCCGGCTGGACCTGTGGTGGGGAGACGAGCGCTTCCTGCCCGAGGGCGACTCCGAGCGCAATGTCACGCAGGCCCGTGAGGCCCTGCTCGACGCCGTTGCGCTGGACCCGAAGCGCGTGCACGCCATGCCGGCGTCGGACGGCCCGTACGGACCGGACGTCGAAGCGGCGGCGGAGGGGTACGCCCTGGAGCTGGCCCGTGCGGCCGGCCCCGAGAACCACGGTGCCGTGCCCACGTTCGACGTCCTGATGCTGGGTGTCGGTCCGGACACGCACGTGGCGTCCCTGTTCCCGGAGCTTCCCGCCGTCCGGGAGGCGGAGCGGACGGTGGTGGGCGTGCACGGCGCGCCCAAGCCGCCGCCGACGCGTGTGACCCTGACCCTTCCGGCGATCCGTGCGGCGCGCGAGGTCTGGCTGCTGGCGGCCGGCGAGGACAAGGCGCAGGCCGCGGCGATCGCCCTCTCCGGGGCGGGCGAGGTCCAGGCCCCGGCGGCGGGCGCGCGCGGCCGCTCCCGCACACTGTGGCTCCTGGACGCGACGGCGGCATCACAGCTGCCGCGATCGCTGTATCCACCGGCTACACCGTGAGGCTCGGCTGAGCCGAATTCAGCCTCTCCGGCGTCTGCAGAGCGAGGTCCGGGGGGCGGCCCGATGGGACGGGTGGGGGCGGCGGGGGTGAGGACTCCCGCCGCCCTCTCACTTCACCGACCCCGCCATGACCCCCTGCACAAAGTGCCGCTGGAACGCGAAGAACACGACCACCGGCACCACCAGCGACAGAAACGCCCCCGGCGCCAGCACATCGATGTTGCTCCCGAACTGCCGTATCTGCGACTGGAGTTGCACAGTCAACGGCTGCGAGGAACTGTCCGCGAACAGCAGCGCCACCAGCATGTCGTTCCACACCCACAGGAACTGGAAGATGGCCAGCGAGGCGATCGCCGGGCGCCCCACGGGCAGGACCAGCCGTGTGAAGATCCGCCACTCACTGCCACCGTCCATGCGAGCCGCCTCCAGCATCTCCTTCGGCATCTCGGCGAAGTAGTTGCGCAGGAGGAACACGGCGAACGGCAGGCCGTAGGCCACATGGAAGAGCACGACCCCCGGAATCGTCCCGAACAGCCCCAGCTCTCCGAAGAGTTTGGCCACCGGCAGCAGTCCGATCTGCACCGGCACCACCAACAGGGCCACCACGACCAGGAAGACGGCCTCCCGCCCGGGGAAGTCCAGCCAGGCGAAGGCGTATCCGGCCAGCGCCGCGAGGACGACGACCAGCACGGTCGCCGGCACCGAGATCAGCACCGTGTTCCAGAACGCCTGCGTCATCCCGGCGTTCTTCAGCAACGCCGAGTAGTTGTCGAAGGACAGCTGACCCGGACTGGTGAACACCGTCCACCAGCCACTGCTCGCCGAGTCCTGCGTGGACCGCAGCGAGGACAGGAACAGCCCCGCCAGCGGCGTGACCCACACCAGGCCGATCAGCACGAGAAAGGCCTGCACCACACCGCTGCTCAGCGTACGCCGCACCGCGTTCATCGCTGACTCCTTCGGAAACGACGGACGTTGAGAACCATGGCGGGCACCACCAGCAGCAGGAGCAGCACCCCGAGCGCGCTGCCGAGTCCCTGGTTGTTGCCGCCGCCGAACGACACCAGCCACATCTGCGTGGCGAGCACGGTCGCGTCCTCCTGCACCGGGCCGGGCGCGATGATGTAGACGAGGTCGAAGACCTTCATCACGTTGATCACGAGGGTCACGAAGACCACGGTCAGTACGGGCGCGAGCAGCGGGACCGTGATCCGGCGGAAGATCTGCCACTCGTTCGCGCCGTCCATCCGCGCCGCCTCCAGCGCGTCGCGTGGCAGCGCGGCCAGCCCTGCGCCGATCAGTACCATCGCGAATCCCGTCCAGATCCACAGATACGCCCCGATGATGGCCGGTGTGACGAGCATCGGCCCGAGCCAGGAGACCCCGTCATACGGCTGCGCGAAGTTCGAGGCCGGCAACTGCACCGCGTACGAGCCGGACTTGAGGCCCGTGAAGCGGAAGGAACCGTCGGACGCGGTGGTCGCATGCGCGACGGTCGTACCGTCGTCCCGCACCGCCTCCACCCTCATCTTCGGCAGCCCGCTCTCCCGCCGGTCGACCTGCCCCTGCTTCCCTCCCCCGCCGGGCGTGAAGTCCAGGTAGACGACCCCGCGCAGTTCGTCGGCCGCCGCCTTGCGGTGCGCGGCCGCGTACGCCGGCCCGGCATCGCCCGGCAGGTCCTTCGGCGCGACGCCCACCAGACCCAGCGCCACCGAGCCCCCCGGCGACAGATGGCCGTTCGTCCGGTACGAGCCGTCCGGCCGCGCCACCAGCCCCTGGCCCTCGCGAGCCCGCGCGGCCGGATACTGCGAGGTGTTCTCGAAGGCGTCGTGCACGCCGACCACGGCCGCGTTCAGCACGCCCTTGTTCGGGTCCTCGTCGTAGGCGAGCCGGAAGATGATGCCCGCGGCCAGGAAGGACACCGCCATCGGCATGAAGAGCAGCAATTTGAAGGCCGTCGCCCAGCGGACCTTCTCCACCAGGACGGCGAGGATCAGGCCCAGGCCGGTCAGCAGCGCCGGGGCGAAGACGACCCAGATGGCCGTGTTGCGAACGGCTTTGAGGGTCGCCGGGTCCCGGAACATCTCGGTGTAGTTCTCGCCGCCCACGAAGCGCGTGCCGGACGCGTCGAAGAAGCTGCGGCCGACGGAGAACAGCACCGGGTAGACGACGAGCGCACCCAGCAGGAGCAGTGCCGGCAACGCGAACAGCACGGCGATGAACCGCGCCCGCCGCCGTGAGCGGCGAGCACGCTCAACCGCCCCGAGTCCAGGCGGACTTGTCTCTTTGAGCAGAGTCGCGGTCATGGCCCGTCAGCCCTTGTACGCCTGGGCCGCCGCGGTCTCCAGCTGCGCCGCGGTGCCCTTCGGGTCGGACGGGTCGCGCAGGAAGTCCTGGAGCAGCTTCCACTCCCCCGCGCCCTTCGTCCCGCCGAAGGCCGCCGGCGCCTGGTCGGACATGTCGAAGCGGACCGAATCCCCGGCTGAGACAAGGGACTTGGCGGTGGCACGCGTGACGTCGTCGCCGTAGGAGTCGAGGGTCAGCTTCCTGTTCGGGGACAGGAAGCCGCCGGCCTTCGCCCACACGGCCGCGGCCTCGGGGGTCGCGAGGTACTCCAGGAGCTTCATGCCGGCCTTGGTGTTCTTGCCGTCCTTCAGGACCACGGCCGCGTCGCCGCCGCTGACCACGGGCGCCCTGCCCCCGTCGACCGCCGGGAAGGGGAAGAAGTTCGCGTCCGCGCCGATGCTCTTGCCGAACTGGTCGTGGGCCACCCCGGCGACGAAGTCGCCCTCGTACACCATGCCCGCCTCGGGCTTGGGGCCGAACACCTTCTCCACGGAGCCGGGGAAGTCGGTGTTGAGGGCCCCCTTCTGGCCGCCGGCTATCAGCTGCCGGTCCTTGAACAGCTTGCCCAGCGTGCCGAGTGCCTTGACCACCGAGGCGTCGGTCCACTTCAACGTGTGGGCGGCCAGGGCGTCGTACTTCTCGGGGCCGGCCTGCGAGAGGTAGATGTTCTCGAACCAGTCGGTGAGGGTCCAGCCGTCCTGACCGGCGACCGAGAAGGCGGCCAGGCCCGAGTCGGAGACGGTGTGTCCGGCCTTCAGCATCGCGTCGTACGTGGTCGGCGGCTTGACGCCGGCCTGGTCGAGGGCGTCCGGGCTGTACCAGACCGTCGACTTGTGGGCGGCCTTGAAGTAGAGGCCGTAGAGGCGGCCGTCGACGCTGCCGTACTTCTTCCAGACGGGCGAGTATCCCGCGTCCAGGGACTTCTCGGTGGTGGCCGACAGCGGCTTGAGCCAGCCCTTCTTCGCGAACTGCTGCAACACGCCGACCTGCGGGACCATCACCACGTCCGGCGCGTTGCCGCCCTCGATCTTGCTGCCGACGACGGTGGAGACGTTGTCCCCGGTGGACGTGAACTGCGTCGTGGCGCCGGTCTTCGCGGTGAACGCGTCCAGCACCTTCTGGAAGTTCTTCTGCTCACTGCCGGACCAGACACCGGCCACGGTGACCGTCTGCCCGCTGAGCGCCTTGTCACCACCCCCGGCGGAGACCGGACCGCCGCCTGCGCAGGCGGTAGCGCCGAGGGCCAGGGCGAGGGCGGTGCAGCCCGCGAGCATGGTCGTACGTCGTCGCATCATCGTTGATGTCCCTTCAATAGGTGGATAACTGATGAACAGTCAGAGGAGTGCGCGGTGATCAACGGGGTGTGACGGTGGTCAGAGGTCGTTGATCCACCACGCGGCCGTCGAGCCGGGCAGCACCCCGATCGGACACGGGCCGCTGGCCAGCAGGGGAGTGCCGGAGACCGGCGCGGGCGTGGGCGCCGTTCCGAAGTTGACGGCGCAGACGAGGCCGTCGCCCCGGGTGAAGGCGAGGACGCCTGGTGGGGTGTCCAGCCAGCGCAGCATCCCTTCGCCCAACTGGGGTAGCGCGGCCCGGAGTTGGAGGCCGTCGCGGTACAGGTGCCAGAAGGAGCGGGTGTCGGCGAGGGCGCGGTCGGTGGCGTACTCGGCGAAGTACGACGGCTGCGGCAGCCAGGGCCGTGCGCTCTCGGCGCCGGAGGTGAAGCCGAAGGGCGACGCCTGCCCAGACCACGGCAGCGGCACCCGGCAGCCGTCGCGGATCCGGGCCCGGCTGCCGGTGCGGCGGAAGATGGGGTCGGTGAGCACGTCGTCGGGCAGGTCGACGACCTCGGGCAGGCCCAGCTCCTCGCCCTGGTAGATGTACGCGGCGCCGGGCAGCGCCAGCATCAGCAGCGCGGCGGCGCGGGCGCGGGCGGCGCCGAGGCCGCTGCCCCCGGTGGCGGGTTCGCCGTAGCGGGTGACGGTGCGGACCTGGTCGTGGTTGTTGAGCACCCAGGTGACCGTGGATCCCGTTCCCGCGATGTCCTGCATGGCCTCGGAGATGACCTTGCGGAAGGCGTCCGCGTTCCAGGGGGCGCTGAGCAGGTCGAAGAAGAAGGCCTGGTGGAGTTCGTCCGCCCGTACGTACTTGGCGTGTTCGCGGGCGCTGGGCACCGACACCTCGCCGACCAGCAGCCGCTCGTGGCCGTCCCGTGCCGTGTACTGCTCGCACACCGCCCGCCAGTGCCGCCACACGTCGTGCACCTCGGGCTGGTTCCAGGCGAGAGGGTTGACGGAGTCGCGGGTGCGGGCGTCGGCCTCGGGGTCGTCCGAGTCGGGCAGGCCGGGGTGCTTGAAGAGGCCGGCGGCGACGTCGATGCGGAAGCCGTCGACGCCCCGGTCGAGCCAGAAGCGCAGCACCCGGTCGAACTCGGCGGCGACCTCCGGGACGCGCCAGTTCCAGTCGGGCTGCTCGGGCGCGAACATGTGCAGGTACCACTGGCCGGGGCGGCCGTCGGACTCGACGACCCGGGTCCAGGCGGGGCCGCCGAACATGGAGTGCCAGTTGTTGGGCGGCTCGCAGCCGTCCGCGCCGCGTCCGTCGGCGAAGTGGAAGCGGGCTCGGGCCGCGCTGCCGGGTGCCGCGGCGAGCGCTTCCCTGAACCACGGGTGCGCGCTGGAGCAGTGGTTGGGCACCACGTCGAGGAGCACCTTGACACCGAGCCGCCGGGCGGCCGCCACCAGCAGATCGAACTCGGCGAGGTCGCCGAAGAGCGGGTCGACGTCGCAGTAGTCGGCCACGTCGTAGCCGTGGTCGTGCTGGGGCGAGGGATAGAAGGGGCTCAGCCAGATCCCGTCCACACCCAGCTTCTTCAGATACGGCAGACCGGCCCGGACCCCGGCCAGATCGCCGATGCCGTCGCCGGTGCTGTCCAGGAAGCTACGGACGTACACCTGGTAGATCACCGCGTCACGCCACCAGCGGCGGTACTTACTCAACATGCATGCATGTTAGGTAGACGTGTCGAGAGGGTGTCAATGAACAGACGGAAGCTACCGAGCAGTCAACCCTTTATATGCCTATTTAATGGGCTGCAATGAACCCAAGAGAGACCGTCGCGTTACCTAACAAGTAACTAAGAGAGCTATCGGCCGGGGATGGCGGCCAGCTCCCGCGCCAGCCGTCGCACCGCCGCCGTGGGCGTCTCGTGCCCCGTCATCGCGTCCTGCACGACCGCCTGCACCACCAGGCTGACCTGGTCGTAACGCGGGCTCTTGGGACGCGGCTGGGCGGAGAGGACGCTCTTGCGCAGGGTCGGCAGATACGGGAACTGCCGTATCAGTGCGGGATCTTCGTACAGCGCGGCGCGTACGGGCGGCAGCGCGCCGCGCGTGAGGACCTGGCGCTGGACGGGCTCGCTGGTGAGGTACGCGATCAGGCGCGCGGCCGAGTCGGGATGCCGGGTGTGCGTGTTGACGGCCAGGTCGGAGCCCCCGAGGACACTCTTCCCCGGCCCGTCCGGCCCGGGCAGCGGTACGGCGCCTATCCTGCCGGCGACCGGGGAGCCCTTGGCGGACGCGGCGACGTAGGCGTAGGGCCAGTTGCGGAGGAAGAGCAGGTGGCCGTCCTGGAAGGCCTGCTTGGACTCCTCCTCCTTGTACGTCAGCGCCTTCTTCGGGATCCAGCCCTCGCGCACGCCCCGGGCGAGGAAGCCGATGCCCTCGCCTGCGGCCGCCGAGTTCACGGTGACCCGTGCGCCCTCGTCGCCGAGGATGCTGCCGCCCGCGGAGTAGACGGCCTCCGCGGCGTTGACGGTGAGGCCCTCGTAGGGAAGGAACTGCCCCGCGTAGCCGTCGAGTCCGTACTTCGGCGCGATGGTTCTGGCGTCGTGCTCCAGTTCGGCCCAGGTGCGCGGCGGCGGGACGCCCTCCTTGGCGAGGACGTCCTTGCGGTAGAGGAGCAGGCCGGCGTTGGTGACGTAAGGGACGGCGTACAGATGGCCGTCGTAGGTCGCCGTGTCGACGACCGGATCCAGGAAGCTCTTCAGCGGGAAGCGGTCGCGGGGCAGTGGCCGTATCCAGCCCGCCGCCGCGAACTCCGAGGTCCAGTTGACGTCGATGTTGAGGACGTCGAACCGGCTGCGGTCGCCGCCGCGCAGGTCGGTGACCATCTGGGCATGGGTCTCGTCGGCTGAGTCCGGCAGTTCGACGAGGGTGACCTTCTCGCCGGGGTGGGTGCGGTTCCAGCCCTCCAGCAGGGGGCCGAGATAGCTGGTGAGGTCTCCCGCGGTGGCGAGCGTCAGGGGCCCGCGGCCGCCCGCCGTGCCCTCGTCGGCGCGCGCACCGGAGGTTATGTACCCGGTCATGACCACGACGAGAACGAGGAGGCCCCTACCGGCGGCATGGATCCACCGCATAGGTTCCTCCCTGTACACCGGCACCACGGGCATCCTCGCCCGGGGACAGAGGCCATGTATACCTGTTAGGTATGCGCGATACTAGGGCCTGGAGCACATTACGAGGACGGGAGGACAGCACACGTGCGCCTGCCCCTCCTGGCACTCCTCGCACGCGGCCCGGCCCACGGCTACGAGCTGAAGCAGGACCTTGAGCAACTGCTGGGCTCCGCGTACCCTCAGCCGAACGTCGGCCAGATCTACGTAACCCTCGGCCGCCTCGAGAAGCAAGGCCTGATCGAGGGCAAAGACGTCGAGCAGTCGAGCAGGCCCAACAAAAAGGTCTACGACCTCACCGACACCGGGCGGGCGGCACTGCGCGCCTGGTTCGAGGAGCCCGAGGACGAGCCCCGGGTGCGGGACGAGTTCTTCATGAAACTGGCACTCGCTCCGCAGACGGGTCTCGCCGAGCAGATCGCCCTGATCAACAAGCAGCGGCGCCAGTACCTCAACACTATGCGTGACCTGTCGAAGCTGGCGGCCGCCGAAGACCGCGACAACCGCATCGCCCATCTGCTGATCGAGGGCGCGATGCTGCACCTGCAGGCCGACCTCGACTGGCTGGAACGGTGTCAGGAAGAGCTGGAGGAGCTGGAGTGAGTGCTGGGTTGAGTGACGGCCCCGCTCCCGTGCTGCGCGCCGAAGGCCTGGTCAAGACGCACTACGGCGAGGGTGCACCGGCGCATGCCGTGCGCGGGGTCGAGCTGCGGGTGCGGCAGGGCGAGTTCGTGGCCGTCACCGGCCCGTCCGGCGCCGGCAAGTCGACGCTGCTGCACCTGCTGGGCGGACTGCAGCGGCCCGACGGCGGCAGCATCCTGCTGGACGGCGAGCGCACGGACGCGTGGAGTGAAGCGCGCTGGGCGGTGGAGCGCAGGAAACGGATCGGAATCGTCTTCCAGTTCTTCAATCTCGTATCCGGTCTGTCGGTCGCCGACAACGTGGAGCTGCCTGCGCTGCTGGCCGGGGTCTCGCCGAAGCGGGCGCGTGCCGAGCGGGAGGAGCTGCTGGGCGAACTGGGTCTTGAAGGCAAGGAGCGGAACCTGCCGGGCGAACTGTCCGGCGGCCAGCAGCAGCGGGTCGCACTGGCCCGCGCCCTGGTCAACCATCCGCCGCTCCTGCTGGCCGACGAACCCGCGGGCAGCCTGGACAGCAAGGGCACCCGCGAGGTGATGCGGCTGCTGTCCCGCTTCCACCAGCGCGGCCAGACGATCGTGCTGGTCACCCATGACGCCCGGCTGGCGAGCGCCGCGGACCGGGTGATCAGCTTCTTCGACGGCCGGATAGCCGACGACGCGGCACTCGACGGCGCGCCGTCGCGCGGGACGGGCATATCCGGTGTGCTCGAACTCAGGGACTGACATGCGGTTGTACGACGACCCCCGGAAGGGCTGAGCCGCATGCGGGCGACGTTGCGCTGGGCGCACTCCGATCTGCGCACGCATCGCGGTGAGGCGCTGTTCCTGGTGCTCGCCACCGCCGGAATAGTGGTGTCGCTGCTGCTGGCCACGGCGCTGTTCGGGTACGCCACCAACCCCTGGCAGCGGATCTTCACGCAGGAGCGCGGGGCGCACGTCTGGATCCACACCAGCGAGTCCGCCAAGGTGCGCAGACTGGCGGACCTGGCCGGCGTCGAGTCGGTCTCCGGCCCCTACCCCACCGCCCCCGCCACCCTCGCCTCGCGCGGCACCCGCGCGTCGGTCGAACTGCGTGCGACGCCCGAGCGCCCCGCCATCGGCCATCCGCTGCTCACCGCCGGCCACTGGCTGGACCCCGCCACGCCCGACGGCGTGGTCCTGGAGAGCCGACTCGCCCGCGCCCTGCTCGCCGAACCGGGCGACACGCTCACCCTGCCGGGCACGGCACGCACGGTGACCGTGCTGGGCGTGGCCGACAGCGCCGAGCCCCGATACCGCCCCGGCGAGCAGCCGGGCCTGGTCTGGGCGCTCCCCTCCGCGGTGTCCCACCCCACCGGGCAGGTCATCGGCCTGCGCCTCAGCGACCCCGAGGACACGGCCTACGCCGTCCAGCGCGCCGTCACCGTCCTCGGCGCCGGCGCCATCGGCGAGGTCTCCACCTGGCAGCAGGCCCGGGCCGAGGCGCAGGGCGACAACCGGCTGCTCGGCCAGGTGCTGGGTCTGTTCGGGCTGGGCGCGCTGGTCGCCGCCGGCCTCGCTGTGCACGGCGCGATCGCCACCCGCATCCGCGGCCACCTGCGGGACATCTCGGTCCTGAAGGCGATCGGCTTCACCCCGGGCCAGGTCGTCCGCGTGTTCCTGCTCCAGCACATCGCCTACGCCGTCCTCGGCGCCGTGTCCGCGGCAGCACTGACCCAGGCCCTCGGCAGCCGCTTCCCGGGCCGCCTCGGAGACGCACTCGGCGTATGGCAGAGCCTCCCCGGCCACACGGCGGCCCTGTTCGCCATCCCAGTGGGCGCGATCCTCTTCATCACCGCGACGACGGGCCTCGCGGCCTGGCGAGCGGGCCAGGTACCACCGGTCCCGGTGACACGGCCCTCGGCCGTGAGGGGCGGAAGGCTGCCGGGGGCGGCGCGCGGGAATCCCGCCCCGGCTCCTGGCCTCACCCGCGCCGGGGGGCGCGCCCCCTCCGCTCCGCCCTCCACCGCGCGCTCCGTCGGGCAGCTCTCGGGTATGGCCCGGTCGGCGCTCGGGGTGGGGGTGTCGCCCGCCTTGGTGCTGGGCTGGCACACGGCCTTTGTCCGTCGGATGCGGTCCCTGGCCACCGTGGCCCGGCTGGCGTTGCCCCTGCTGCTGATCGTCGTGGCGATGAGTGCCTGGACCACCATCGACCGTTTCCACAGCAGCCCCGAGCAGATGGGCCTGCCGACCGCACTCACCGTCCACACGGACGCGGGTCTCAGCGACCCCGCCACGCGCACACTGCTGGATCGCGACCCACAGGTCGCCGCCGCCTACCCCGGCGTCGAGGTGGCCGCCCTGGTCCCCGGCCAGACGGCCACGATCGCCCTGCGCGGCCTGGGCACCCGCCAGGATCCCTACCCGTACGCCCTGGTCGAGGGCCGGCGCGCGCACGGCAGCGACGAGGCGGTGGCCGGGCAGGGCTTCCTCGACCTGCTGGACGCCCGTGTCGGCGACTGGGTGCGGATCACGGTCGGCGAGCAACCGCAGATCCTGCACATCGTGGGCCGCAGCATCGAACCGGAGAACGCCGGCCGGGTCATCTCCACCTCGCTCGACACCCTTCGCGAGAACGACCCCCACCTCACCCCGAGCCTCTACCAGCTCCGCCTGCGCCCCGGTGCCGACCCTCACACGGTCGCCGGCCGGCTGACCACCGCCGGCCACGGGCATCTGGACGTGCATGCCGTGACCAACCCGGCCGACGGGCTCTCCCCGCTGCGGTCGGTCGTCATCGGCCTGATCGTCGTCCTCGCCCTCATCGGGCTAGTCGAACTGCTCACCGCGATCGGCGGCACGGTCCGCGAGGGCGAACGCGATCTGCTCGCCCTCAAGGCCATCGGACTGTCCCCGCGCCAGATCACCGCGATCACGGTCACGGCCACCGTCTGCACCTCGCTGGCCGCCGTCCTCGCCGGTACGGCCCTGGGCGCACCCCTCGCGCACTGGCTGATCGACGCCCAGGGCAGATCGAGCGGCATCGGGGCAGGGATAGCCCAAGGACCGTCGCCCGCGCTGCTGGTGCTGTTCGGCGTGGCCGCGGTGCTCGGCGCCGCCGGGCTCGCGGCCCTGCCCGCCGCACGTGCGGCACGACGACGGCTCGCGGACACCCTCAGCGCGCTGACCTGACCACAACGCGAGAGCAGCTCAACTTCCGTAGGGATTCGCGGAGTTGCCGTAGGGATTCGACGGGAGGTACGGCGGGCGCGGGTCGTACGGATTCCCGTATGTGTTCCCGGAGGGATGACCCGACGGATGACCCGACGGATGACCGTACGGGTTGCCCTGCGGAGGGACGAAGCCGTTGGGGGCGTACTGCGGCGGTGGCGGCGGAGCGATCCGCGGCAGCGTGAGCGGATGTGCCGTCAGCCGGACGCCGTAGCGCTGTCTGAGCCGCCGCAGCTCCAGAACCGCGATCGCGGTGACCGTCACGGGAGCGCCCAGGATGAACACGATGCCCATGCCGAGGCTCAGACCGTGCAGATCTCCCGTGAACAGGTCGGGCAGGGCCATCAGCCAGGTCGTCACCGTGGCGAGCAGCGGCGGCAGGCCGCGGTGCACGGCGGCGGTGCCGAAGAAGTTCCCGGTGAGCTTGACCGCGCCCGCGATCACGAACCAGGCCATCCAGAGTCCGGCGACGCTCACCACGAGTCTCGCGAGGATTCCGAACGCGTCGCCCAGCCGGAAGAGCAGCACGGTCACAAGGACCGAACCGATGAAGAGCAGCAGCAGCTTGAGCGCGTTGACGAGTGGCACCCGCAACTGCCGCACCGTGCCACCGCGCCGCCAGACGTAGAGCATCACGCCGACCGTCAGCGGGGTGAGGAAGAGCAGGACGACGGATGCGGTGACCGCGTTGTCCAGCATCTCGTCGAAGGCGAACCCGCCCTCGACGAAAGTGTAGACGCCGAGCGCCGCGACCGCCCCGGCGATGATCCGCACCCGCTTGAGCTGCTCCACGGACGGGTCGACCGCCTGGGGTATCCACGCCGGATGGAACACCGCCCGCGCCATGTGATGAGGCTTCAGAAAGGACCGGGCGTCCAGCCTCTCGCTGAGCCAACTCCCCTGTGCGTTAGTCACGGTGTGCTCCCCCGAGCGGTCGTGTTCATGATCGCCGGGGCAGTCTACGGGAAGCGGACGGCCAGGCGCCGCCTCGCTTCCCGAACCTCTGGCGGCGGTGTCACACCCGCCCGCGCAGCTCCCGGTACTTGGCGACCAGTGCCTTGCTGGACTCGTCCAGACCGGGAACCTCCGCCCCTTCGGTCAGCGCCGGCTCGACCCGCTTGGCCAGCACCTTGCCGAGCTCGACGCCCCACTGGTCGAACGAGTCGATGTTCCAGACCGCCCCCTGCACGAACACCTTGTGCTCGTACAGGGCGATCAGCTGGCCGAGCACGGACGGTGTCAGTTCACGCGCGAGGATCGTCGTGGTCGGGTGGTCGCCCTTGAAGGTCTTGTGCGGCACCAGCTCCTCGGGTACGCCCTCCGCCCGAACCTCGTCCGGCGTCCTGCCGAAGGCGAGGGCCTGCGTCTGCGCGAAGAAGTTGGCCATCAGCAGGTCGTGCTGCGCCTTGAGCCCGTCGCTCAGCTCGCCCACCGGCTCGGCGAAGCCGATGAAGTCCGCCGGGATCAGCTTCGTGCCCTGGTGGATCAACTGGTAGTAGGCGTGCTGCCCGTTGGTGCCCGGCGTGCCCCACACCACCGGCCCGGTCTGCCAGTCGACCTCCCGCCCGTCGCGGCCGACGTACTTGCCGTTGGACTCCATGTCCAGCTGCTGCAGATACGCCGTGAACTTGGACAGGTAGTGGCTGTACGGCAGCACGGCATGCGACTGGGCGTCGTGGAAGTTGCCGTACCAGATGCCCAACAGACCCAGCAGCAAAGGCACGTTGGACTCGGCGGGCGCCGACCTGAAGTGCTCGTCGACGAGCGCGAATCCGTCGAGCATCTCCCGGAAGCGGTCCGGGCCGATGGCGATCATCAGCGACAGGCCGATCGCCGAGTCGAAGGAGTACCGTCCGCCGACCCAGTCCCAGAACTCGAACATGTTGTCCGGATCGATGCCGAACCCGGTGACCTTCCCGGCGTTCGTCGACAGTGCCACGAAGTGCTGCGCGACGGCTTCCTGACCGGCCTTCAGCTCACGGAGCAGCCACTCGCGCGCCGAGGTCGCGTTCGTGATGGTCTCGATCGTGGTGAAGGTCTTGGAGGCGATGACGAACAGCGTCTCCTCCGCGTCCAGATCACGGGTGGCCTCGTGCAGGTCGGCGCCGTCGACGTTCGACACGAAGCGGACCGTGAGGTCGCGGTCGGTGAAGCTGCGCAGCACCTCGTACGCCATCGCCGGGCCGAGGTCGGAGCCGCCGATGCCGATGTTCACCACGTTCTTGATGCGCCTGCCGGTGTGGCCGGTCCAGGCGCCGGAGCGGACCCGCTCGGCGAAGCCGGCCATCTTGTCGAGGACGGCGTGCACATCAGGGACGACGTTCTCGCCGTCGACCTCGATCACCGCGTCGCGCGGAGCGCGCAGGGCGGTGTGCAACACGGCCCGGTCCTCGGTCGTGTTGATCTTCGCGCCACGGAACATGGCGTCCCGCAGGCCGAACACATCCGTGGCGGCGGCCAGCTCGCGCAGCAGCCGCAGGGTCTCGTCGGTGACCAGGTGCTTGGAGTAGTCGACGTACAGGTCGCCCACCTGGAGCGTGTAACCGGTGCCGCGGCCCGGGTCGGTGGTGAACAGCTCCCGCAGACCGGTGCCGGCGAGCTCCTCACGGTGCCTGGCCAGCGCGGTCCACTCGGGCGTCTGGTTGAGCCTGGTACGGCCGCCTGCGTTCATGTCCGACTTCAGCCTTCTTTCGTGCCTGTCCCAGCTGTTCCAACCTAATTGATCAGCGCGGGGCGTGAGCCGTCGTGGCGTCGTCGTCCGCCGCAACAACAGGTACGTCCCGCTTGCGGGCAGGTATCAGCGCGAGGATGGACAGGACGAAGAAGGCGGCGGTGAGCAGGGCCGGTGTGTTCGGACCCCAGGCGGTGGCGACGGCCCCGCCGAGCAGGGCGCCCACCGGGGCCCCGGCGACGGCCAGGGTACGGAAGGCCGAACTGACCCGGCCAAGCATGCCGGAGGGGGCGCGCTGCTGCATCAGCGTTGTGGTGTTGACGTTCCACACCATGCCCATGAAGCCGAAGACGGCGAGGGCGGCCGCCGTCACGGCCAGGCGGCGCACACTGCCCAGGACCACGAGGGCACCGATCTGCACCAGGCCGGCGAGCAGCACGGCCCGCATGGGCCCGAGCCGCGTGGCGACCCGCCCGCTCACCACTCCCCCGGCCAGGCCGCCGGCCGCGTACGCGGTGGTCACCGCCGCGTATCCGGAGATGCCGGCGTCCAGCCAGCCGGTCACCAGGATCACCAGCGTGGCGATCAGGGCGCCCATGCCGATGTTGCACAGCGCTGTGGCGGTGCACAGTCCACGCAGGGCCCGGTCGCGCCACAGGGTGCGCAGACCGTCCGCGATCTCCCGGCGCAGAGTGCTGCCCGCCGGTCTCGGCGCGCGCCCGGGGGCTTCGGTTCGCAGGGAGGCGACCAGCGCGGCGGCGAGCAGGAAGGTCCCCGCGTCGGCCGCGAAGGGAACGGCGGCCCCCGCGGCGATCAGCAGCGGCACCACGGGCGCCCCGACCAGACCGCCCGCGATCTGCTGCCCGGTCATCAGCCGTGCGTTGGCACGGCCGAGCGCCTCATGGTCGACTAGGGCGGGCAGCAGGGCCGTGGAGGCGTTGTCGAAGAGCGTCTGGAGGGTGGTCAGTACGAAGGCGAGCGCGATGAGCAGCGCGATCGAGGCGTGCCCGAGGGCGACGGCCACGGCGAAGACGGCGACGAGCAGCCCCCGTACCGCATCGACGGTCCACATGGCGCGCCGCTGGTCCACCCGGTCCGCGACCGCGCCGCCGAGCAGCCCGAAGACGATCCACGGCAGATAGCCACAGGCGGTCACCGACGCGATGAGCAGGGGCCTGCTCGTCAGTGAGGTGGCGAGCAGGGGCAGCGCCGCGCCGCGCAGCGCGTCCCCGAACCGGGAGACCACCGCGGCCGTGCACAGCCGCCCGAAACCCCCGCGCCACGCGGGCGCGTACGTGCCCGCCCCCTCGACCGTCGCCACGTCTCCCCCTCACGATTCGCCGATGCACAAACCGTAGAGGGCACCACTGACAATCGGTCCGCGGGCGGCCGTTCGCCGGTGACGTAAGGGGCCGCGAAAGGGGCCGATGACGAAACAACTCCGGCCAGGCACCCTGGGTACCCGGCCGGTCTCAACTCCTAGATCTCTCCCCGCAGTTTGGCGAGCGCCTCGGCGAGGATCGCCTCGCCGTCCGCGTCGCTGCGCCGCTCCCGGACGTACGCGAGGTGCGTCTTGTAGGGCTCGGTACGCGGCGGGTCCGGCGGGTTGTCCCGGTCCTGTCCGGCCGGGAAGCCGCAGCGCGGACAGTCCCAGGTCTCCGGAACCTGCGCATCGCTGGCGAAGCTGGGCTGCGTCTCGTGCCCGTTCGAGCACCAGAAGGAGATGCGCAGACGCGGCGCGGACTCGCCACGCTCGGCCTCGCCCATCGGCCCCGCCCCGACCCGGCTTCCTCGGATCGCGTTGCCACTTGCCACGGTCGTAACTCCCTGCGTGATGGTGCCGCGAAGCGAGTCGGCGTGTCGCTTCGTTGCGAGCGCCTCAGTCTACGTAAGGCCCAACGCGCGTCCAGTGATTGGAGTTACATCCCCTACATCCAGACGCAAGCCCCATGATAGGCCGCGCTCAGCTGCGCGTACCGAACATGGGGCCTTACGTGCGGAATCCAGGTGCTGTGTGTGCGTTGCTGCTCAGCTGTTCGTCTTCATGATGATGCCGAGCACGACAATGCACGCGAACCACAGCAGACCGATCACCACGGTGATGCGGTCGAGGTTGCGCTCGGCGACCGAGGAGCCGCCGACGGACGACTGCATGCCGCCACCGAACATGTCGGAGAGGCCGCCGCCCTTCCCCTTGTGCATCAGCACCAGCAGCATCATCAGCAGGCTGAAGACGATCAGGGCGATCGAGAACCCCAAAACCACGGCTGGACCAACTCTCTCGGATTCGGATGAACGACGGGGGCACGGTAGCTCCCTACCATGCCCCCGCAAGGGTACGACGGATCGCCGCTATGGCCTACTCACTGGTCGCGGAAGCGCACGATCTTGACGAACTCGTCCGCGTCCAGCGAGGCACCGCCGACCAGGGCACCGTCGATGTCGGCCTTCGCCATGATCTCGGCGACGTTGCCGGCCTTCACGGAGCCGCCGTACTGGATGCGCACCCGGTCGGCGAGCTCCTGGGTGTACAGCTCGGCGACCTTGCCGCGGATGGCGGCGCAGACCTCCTGGGCGTCGTCGGCGCCGCAGACCTTGCCGGTGCCGATGGCCCACACCGGCTCGTAGGCGATGACGATCGTCTCGGCCTGCTCGGCCGGGAGGCCCTTGAGGCCGCCCTCGACCTGGGCGAGCGTGTGCGTGACGTGGTTGCCCGCCTCGCGGACCTCCAGCTCCTCACCGACGCACAGGATCGGGGTCAGGCCGTGCTTGTAGGCGGCCTTGACCTTGGCGTTGACCAGTTCGTCGGTCTCGTTGTGGTACTGGCGGCGCTCGGAGTGGCCGATCGCCACGTACGTGCACTTCAGCTTGGCCAGCATCGAGCCGGAGATCTCGCCGGTGTAGGCGCCGGAGTCGTGCGCCGAGATGTCCTGGGAGCCGTACTTGATCTTGAGCTTGTCGCCGTCGACCAGGGTCTGCACGGAGCGCAGGTCGGTGAAGGGCGGCAGGACGGCCACCTCTACGGCCTCGTAGTCCTTGTCCGCGAGAGCGAAGGCGAGCTTCTGGACATGGGCGATGGCCTCAAGGTGGTTGAGGTTCATCTTCCAGTTGCCCGCCATCAGCGGCGTGCGCCCAGAAGAAATAGATGAAGCCATAAAGGTCAGTCCTCCAGTGCGGCGAGGCCGGGGAGCGTCTTGCCCTCGAGGTATTCGAGGGAGGCGCCGCCGCCGGTCGAGATGTGTCCGAACGCGTTCTCGTCGAAGCCCAGGAGGCGCACGGCCGCGGCGGAGTCGCCACCGCCGACGACCGTGAAGGCCGGGGAGTCGAGGAGGGCCTGGGCGACCGCCTTGGTGCCCTCGGCGAAATCGGGGTGCTCGAAGACGCCCATCGGGCCGTTCCAGAAGACGGTGGCGGCGTCGGTGATCTTCGAGGCGTACAGCTTGCGGGACTCCGGGCCGATGTCCAGGCCCATCTGGTCGGCGGGGATCGCGTCCGCGGCGACGGTGGTGGCGCCGGCCGAAGCCTTGGTCTTCAGGTCCGGGAACGCGGGACCGACCACCGCGTCGACGGGCAGGACCAGCTCGACGCCGGTCTTCTCCGCGCGCTCGACGTACTCCAGGACCGCCGGGATCTGGTCCTCCTGAAGGAGGGACTTGCCGATCTCGTAGCCCTTGGCCTTGAGGAAGGTGTACGCCATGCCGCCGCCGATGAGGATGCGGTCGGCCTTGCCGAGCAGCTGGTCGATGACGGCGAGCTTGTCGGAGACCTTGGCGCCGCCCAGGGCGACGACGTAGGGCCGCTTGACGTCGTCGGTGAGCTTCTTCAGGACGGCGACCTCGGTCGTGATGAGGTAACCGGCGGCGTGCGGCAGACGGGCCGGGAGGTCGAAGACCGAGGCGTGCTTGCGGTGCACCGCACCGAAGCCGTCCCCGACGTAGACGTCCGCGAGCTCGGCCAGCTGGTCCGCGAAAGCGCCGCGCTCGGCGTCGTCCTTGCTGGTCTCGCCGGCGTTGAAGCGCAGGTTCTCGATCACGGCGACCTGGCCGTCGGCGAGGCCCGCGACGGTGGACCCCGCGGAGTCACCGACCGTGTCGGTCGCGAACGCCACGTCCGCGCCGAGGAGTTCACCCAGGCGCGCGGCGGCGGGGGCAAGGGAGAAGGCCGGGTCGGGCGCGCCCTTGGGGCGGCCGAGGTGCGAGGCGACGACGACGCGCGCGCCGGCCTCAGCCAGGGCCTTCACGGTGGGCAGCACGGCGCGGATACGGCCGTCGTCGGTGATGGTGGTGCCGTCCAGCGGCACGTTGAGGTCGGCGCGGACGAAGACCCGCTTGCCGGCCACGCCTTCGGCGAGGAGTTCGTCGATCGTCTTCATTGCGAGGGCTCCCGAGGAGGACTTGTGGTGCTCGTGATCGTAAGAGGGCCGGTCCGTACGTGAGTCAGGGCCCGGGCGGCGCGTCGCTGCGCCGCCCGAGCCCTGCCGTCACATCAAGTGCCTGCTCTGTGGATCAGAGCTGGTTGCCGACGAAGACCGTGAGGTCGACGAGGCGGTTGGAGTAGCCCCACTCGTTGTCGTACCAGCCGAGGATCTTCACCGAGTTGCCCTCCTGGACCATGGTCAGGGAGGAGTCGAAGGTGCAGGAGGCCGGGTCGCTGACGATGTCCGAGGAGACGATCGGGTCCTCGGTGTAGGCCAGGTAGCCCTTGAGGTCGCCGTCCTCGGAGGCCTTCTTGAACGCGGCGTTGACCTCGTCCTTGGTGACCTCGCGCTGGAGCGTGACGACGAGGTCGGTGGCGGAACCGGTCGGGACCGGGACGCGCATCGCGATGCCGTCGAGCTTGCCCTTGAGCTGCGGGAGGACCAGGGCGGTGGCCTTGGCGGCACCGGTCGTGGTCGGGATGATGTTCTCGGCGGCGGCGCGGGCGCGACGCAGGTCCGAGTGCGGGAAGTCCAGGATGCGCTGGTCGTTGGTGTACGCGTGGACCGTCGTCATCAGGCCCTTGACGATGCCGAAGTTCTCGTCGAGGACCTTGGCCATCGGCGCCACACAGTTGGTGGTGCAGGAGGCGTTGGAGATGACGTGGTGGTTGGCCGCGTCGTACTTGTCCTGGTTGACGCCCATCACGATGGTGATGTCCTCGTCCTTGGCCGGAGCCGAGATGAGGACCTTCTTGGCGCCGCCCGCGATGTGCTTCTCGGCGTCGGCCTTCTTGGTGAAGATGCCGGTCGACTCGATGACGATGTCGACGCCGAGGTCGCCCCACGGGATGTCGGCGGGGTTGCGCTCGGAAAGGACCTTGATGGTCTTGCCGTCGACCGTGATGGTGTCGGCGGTGTGGGAGACCTCGTGCTTGAGGCGGCCCAGGATGGTGTCGTACTTCAGCAGGTGAGCGGTGGTCGCTGTGTCACCCAGGTCGTTGACAGCCACGATCTCGATGTCTGCACCCTGCTCCAGCAGCGCGCGGAAGTAGTTGCGACCGATACGACCGAAGCCGTTGATGCCTACGCGGATCGTCACGAACCGATCTCCTCGTTGGTACGCCGGCTATGCGGTGCCGGCGAGCTCTGTTTGGGATGTCCCCGACCAACCCCGACCCTACCTCCCTGCGGGCCCCGCGGTGACATCGAGATGCCGCATACACGGGCAGGCGGTCCGTACCCGCCAGTAGGGGTACGGACCGCCCGGCTCGAAAGTTCTGATCACTCTTTCTGACTACGGAGTGCTAGTCATCGTTGACCAGGTGTTTCAGCCTCGGAGAGCCGCGAGTGCCTTCTTGACGAGGATGTTGCGATCCGCGGCCGCGGGGACGTGCTCCAGGCCGAAACCCAGCAGCACGCTCCGGTCGGTGGTGACCGCTCCGTAGGTCTTGAACAGTGCTCCGGAGCGCACCCAGTCCCTGAGCACGGCCGGGCTGCCCGCGGGCGGTCCGCTCACGCTCCAGGCGCCGAGCGACGTCTCGAAGCCCTCGGTCTGCGTCGCCGCGCCGCCGACGACGAGCGAGGCCTCGTCGGCGAGGACACCGTGGCCGCCCGTGCCGGGGTCGGTGACATAGCTGATGGAGACCTCGACGGACTTTCCTGCGTAGGCGCTCAGGTCGTAGTTGACCTGCTGCCAGCCGCTGGAGGCGCCGGTGAGGCTGTTCCAGGAACCGCTGGTGCCGCTCGCGGTGCAGCCGCCGGAGGCGACGGTGAGGTAGTGCTTGAGCCACGGGTGCTCTTTCACCAGGAAGCCCGCCTCGCACTCCGCCGGCACCTTCTGGCTGGTGGCGCCGCCTGCCTCCGGCAACGTCGTCCAGTCGTCTGCGCCGGTGGTGTGCGCCTCGACGATCACGTGGTCGTAGCCGGGTTCGGTGTCCCACAGCAGCCGGCTGCGCAGGGCGGGCTGTTCGGCGGCGGTGACGCCGGTGAGGTCGACGGTGCGGGTGAGGCGCTTGTAGGAGTCGTCGGTGTGGACGGCCGCGGCCATGGAGGAGCCCGCGTACGGCGCGTACGGGTCGACGGTCCCGGCGAACCGGCCCGCGCCCGCGCTCGCGAACTGCGGATAGGTGCCGGCGGGCAGTTCCTCGGAGGTGACGCTGTAGGTGCCCGCCTTGTCGAGCGGGTTGCCGGGCGCCGCACCGAGCGCACCACTGAAGCCGTCGAGCCTGCCGGAACCGGTCATGCCGGTCGCCCCGGGCGTCGATGTACGCGAATAGGCGCCCAGGTAGTACTGGCTGAAGTCGTTCGACAGGGTGCCGCCGCCGAGATCGACGTTGCCGCCGGCCTGCTCGCCCGCCTCGATCAACTTGCCGCCCTCGTTGAGGAAGGCGCGCAGCTGCAGCTGGGTGGCGTTGCCGGGGACGCTCGCGCCGGTGTAGTGGACGACCGTTGTGAAGTGCTTGAGCACGCCGAGCGCGTCGGGCGCGCCCTGGGTGGCGACGTCCCAGACGATCGCCTTGCGGCCGTTCGCCTTCAGCGCGTCCACGTACGTCTGCGCCTGCGTGGCGGCCGTGCCCTCCTCGGCGACGACGAGGGTGTCGGCCACTGGCCGCTGGGCGACGGTGTAGGTGAAGTGCCCGCTGGAGACCTTCTTGCCGCTCTTCGTCTTCCCGGTGGACCAGACCTCGACCTTGTCGCCCGGGTCGCCGTCCTTGACCTTGGCCCGGTACTCGTCGAAGTACAGGTTGTCCGCACCGCCGTAGGTCTCGCCGCCCTTCCAGGACTTGAGCGCCACGTCCTTGGTACGGCCGTCGTCGACGCGGTATTTGAGCTTCTTGTCGCGGACGGCCTTGCGTACGACGACGGAGACCTCCTGGTCGGCGCCGCGGGAGTACGAGGTGGAGAACGTCGCCGGGGTGAAGTCGGCGGCGCTCAGGCCGAGCGAGGAGGACGGCGTGTCGGGGTGCGGGGCGGTCTCGGCGACTGACAGTGCGAACGGGACGTTCTTCGCGAACTCCGCCTGGATCAGCTTCTCGTCGTCCGGGAAGTTGAAGACGGACTGGCAGTCGGCCGCGTTCCACTGGTCGCCCGGGTCGGCGTTCGAGGCGGTCTGGCACGTCGACATCTCGGGGGTGAACATCGACATGCCGTTGACGTTCCCGGCGTGACCGTCCGCCTCGCCGTTGGTCGTGTACAGCTCCGAGGAGACCTGCGGGTGGTAGCCGGGGATCGCGGAGTTGTCCGGCGAACCGGCGAGGGCCTTGTAGACGACGTCGTCCGGGGTCGGCGTGGCGACCTGCCAGCCGACGCCGTAGAGCAGGAGTTCGGCGGCGGAGTGGTAGTTGATGGCGTACGTGAAGCCGATCCGCTTCTCGAAGGCGTCGAGCGCCTTGGTCTCGGGCTCGGAGCCGGGGCTCGCGCCGCGATAGGTCTCACTGGTCGGGTTGGGCGAGGAACCCTCGTCGTCGTAGCCCCACTTGTAGGCGAAGTTGCGGTTGAGGTCGACGCCGTCGCCGGTGGAGATGACACCGTCGCCGTTGACGTCCCGCAGGTTCTTGCGCCACAGGCGGGTGTCGGAGTTCTGGAACGTGTAGTCGTAGCCGTCCGGGTTGGCGGAGATCACGAACCACAGCTCGGTCGAGTCGACGATCTTCCTGATGCGTTTGTCCGTCTTGTAGTTGTCCAGGTAGTAGTGCATCAGCCGGCGGGTCATCTCCGGCGTGATCCACTCGCGCGCGTGCTGGTTGGACATGTAGAGAACGGAGGGCTTCGAGCCGTCCTTGGACTTCTTCGCCCCCTTGGTCAGTTTGACCGCGAGGATGTCCTGGCCGCCCACCGTCCTGCCGATGGAGACGACCTTGGTGAGGTTCGGGTTCTCCCGCCCGGTCCGGACGATCTCCTCCTTGAGTCCACCACTTCCGCCGTACGGGCGGAACACGCCCTGAGCGGCCGCGTCGACGCGCTTCTCCGCCTTGGCCGAAAGCGTGTGCTCGGTGAGGTCGACGCCCTGTTTCTCCAGCTTGTGGGCCTGCTGGTCGGTCAGATAGACCTCGACCGATGCGGTGCCCTTGTCCGGGAGCTCACCGAGTTCGTGGCTGTCCTGCCCGGCCGCCAGCAGCAGGGGTACCTGCCTGGCGGTGACGTCGGCGCGAAAGACCCTGACCTCGTTGGGGTCGGATCCCTGCGAACTTCCGTTCTGCGCATGGGCGATGGGTGCGAGGCTCGCTCCGCCGATCAGGAGCGCGCCGGCAGCGAGGATCGATCTCGCTCTAGGTCTCATGAACCCCCCTAGCAGTGGTCCGCCACAGTAGGCGAACTGCTGCCAGGTTCATGACACTCCATGATCGAGTCAAGGGTGCCCCATGACAGACGAACGCCGGTGGCGACGCCCCAACAGGGCGTCGGCACCGGCGTGTTGAGCGATCCTTCGCGCCGTCAGCCGACGAGGTGGTCGGCCATTTCCTCGGTGATGCTGGACTCCGTGCCGGGAATGCCGATGTCGGAGGCGCGCTTGTCGGCCATCGCGAGCAGCCGGCGGATACGGCCCGCGACAGCGTCCTTCGTCAGCGGCGGGTCGGCGAGCGCGCCCAGCTCCTCCAGCGAGGCCTGCTTGTGGTCCATGCGCAGACGCCCGGCGGCCGCGAGGTGCTCGGGGACCTCCTCGCCGAGGATCTCCAGGGCACGCTGGACACGGGCACCGGCCGCGACCGCGGCGCGGGCGGAGCGGCGCAGGTTGGCGTCGTCGAAGTTGGCGAGCCGGTTCGCCGTCGCCCGCACCTCGCGGCGCATCCGGCGCTCCTCCCAGGCCAGCACCGACTCGTGCGCGCCGAGGCGGGTGAGCAGGGCGCCGATCGCGTCGCCGTCACGGACGACCACGCGGTCCACTCCGCGCACCTCACGGGCCTTGGCGGCGATCGACAGACGGCGGGCGGCGCCGACCAGGGCGAGGGCGGCCTCGGGCCCGGGGCAGGTCACCTCCAGGGAGGACGAGCGGCCGGGCTCCGTCAGCGAGCCGTGCGCGAGGAAGGCCCCGCGCCACGCGGCCTCCGCGTCGCAGGTGGCCCCCGAGACCACCTGCGGGGGCAGACCGCGGATCGGGCGGCCCCGGCCGTCCACCAGGCCGGTCTGCCGGGCCAGCTGATCACCTCCGGCGACGACACGGACGACGTAGCGCGAACCGCGCCGCAGTCCGCCCGGTGCCATCACGATCAGTTCGGAACTGTGGCCGAAGATCTCCAGGATGTCCCGTTTCAGGCGCCGGGCCGCCATCGCGGTGTCCAGCTCCGCCTCGATCACGATCCGCCCGCTGACCAGGTGGAGGCCGCCGGCGAACCGCAGAATGGCGGAGACCTCCGCCTTCCTGCAGCAGGTCCGGGTGACGGGGAGCCGGGAGATCTCGTCCTTCACCGCTGCCGTCATCGCCATGGGCCGATCCTTCCATGCATCCGAAAAATACGGTCGTACGCGGCGGCCAGCAGCTCCGGGTCGTGCCGAGGGGTTCCGTCCCTCCGGGCCACCGGCGCCAGCTCGACCGCGGCTCCGAGTCGCTTGGCAGCTTCGGTGAGCACGTCGCGGTCGGGCACGGCGGCCTCGTCGGCCAGCACCACGTCCAGGGCGAGTTTAGGGGCGTGTCGTCCCAAAACCTCCAAATGACGCTGCGGTGAGAAGCCTTCGGTTTCTCCGGGCTGCGGGGCGAGGTTCAGCGGGAGCACTCGGCGCGCCTTGGTCTCGATGAGTGCGTCCAGCAGATCGGGCACGAGGAGGTGCGGGATGACCGAGGAGAACCAGGAGCCGGGGCCGAGAACCACCCAGTCGGCGTCCAGGACCGCCTCCACGGCCTCGGGGACCGCCGGCGGGTCGTGCGGCACGAGGTGCACGGACTGCACCTCGCCGGGCGTGAGCGCCACGGTCGCCTGGCCGCGCACTGTCTCGACGTCCTCGGGCCGCTCCGGGACATGCCCCTTGACCAGTGCCTGCAGTTCCAGGGGTACGGCGGACATGGGCAGCACCCGCCCGTGCGCTCCGAGCAGCTTGCCGACCAGGTCGAGGGCCTGGACGTGATCGCCGAGCTGTTCCCAGAGAGCGACGATCAGGAGGTTGCCGACGGCGTGCTCGTGCAGGTCGCCCTTGGACTGGAAGCGGTGCTGGATGACCCGGGCCCAGGTCTGGCCCCAGTCGTCGTCGCCGCACAGCGCGGCCAGCGCCTTGCGCAGGTCGCCGGGCGGCAGGACGCCCAGCTCGTCGCGCAGACGTCCGCTGGAGCCGCCGTCGTCGGCCACGGTGACGACGGCGGTGAGGTCGCCGGTGATCCGGCGCAGTGCGGCGAGCGACGCGGACAGGCCCATGCCGCCGCCGAGGGCGACCACCTTGGGCTGGGCGCCGCGTCGGCGGGGCCTGGCACCGCGGGTCTCGACCGGCCGGCTCACACGCCCCTCGGGCATCGTCCGGCGCAGCCTGCTCAGCCGCGAGGAACGTCCTGTCATTCCCGTCCCATGTCCCGGTGCACGACCACCGTCTCCACACCCTCGGCCACGAGGCGCGCGGCGAGCTTCTCCGAGGTGGCGACCGAGCGGTGCTTGCCGCCGGTGCAACCGATGGCGATGGTCACGTAACGCTTGCCCTCGCGGCGGTAGCCGGCCGCGATGAGCCGGAGCAGTTCGGCGTACCGGTCGAGGAACTCCTTGGCGCCGGGCTGGTTGAAGATGTACGCCGACACCTCCTCGTTGAGGCCGGTGAAGGGGCGCAGCTCCGGGACCCAGTGCGGGTTGGGCAGGAACCGCATGTCCGCGACCAGGTCGGCGTCGACCGGGAGGCCGTACTTGAAGCCGAAGGACATGACGGTGGCCCGCAGCTCCGGCTCCTGATCGCCGGCGAACTGGGCGTCCATCTTGGCTCGCAGCTCGTGCACGTTCAGGCTGGAGGTGTCGATCACCAGGTCGGCGTCGCCGCGCAGCTCGCGCAGCAGTTCGCGCTCGGCCGCGATGCCGTCGACGATGCGGCCGTCGCCCTGGAGGGGGTGCGGGCGTCGTACCGACTCGAAGCGGCGCACCAGGGCCTCGTCCGAGGACTCCAGGAAGACGATCCGCCGGGTGACGTGCTTGGACTCCAGGTCGGCGAGTGAGTCGCGGAGGTTGTCGAAGAAGCGGCGGCCGCGGACGTCGACGACGACCGCGATCCTGGCCACGTTGCCCTGCGAGCGGGCGCCGAGTTCCACCATGGTGGGGATCAGGGCGGGCGGCAGGTTGTCGACGACGAACCAGCCGAGGTCCTCAAGACACTTGGCTGCCGTCGACCTGCCCGCACCGGACATGCCGGAGATGATCACCAGCTCGGGGATGGCCGACTCGGGCACCCCGGGTGTTTCGCTGCCCGTACTCACCTGTGCTCCGTCTCCGGCTGGGGTCTGTTGCCCGTCGTGCTCGTTCACATTCATGTCTCCTGCCCCCGTCGTTCGTCCGGGGCGCCCATCGTCACGGGCTCCCCACTGGAACCCATGGTGCCGGATTCCTCCTCCATGATCTCTCCAGTCGCCGTGTTCACGGCGGGCGCGGCCGGGACCGCCTGGGCGAGGGCCGCGGCGATGGTCTCGGCCGTCTTGCGGCCTATACCGGGGACCTCGCAGATCTGGTCGATGGTGGCGGATCGCAGTTTCTTCAACGAACCGAAGTGCTTGAGAAGTGCCTGCTTGCGGGTGTCTCCGAGGCCCGGCACGTCGTCCAGGGGGCTCGACCGGAAGCGCTTGGCCCGCTTGGTGCGCTGGTAGGTGATCGCGAAGCGGTGGGCCTCGTCGCGGACGCGCTGCAGCAGGTAGAGGCCCTCGCTGGTGCGGGGCAGGACCACCGGGTCGTCGTCGTCCGGCAGCCACACCTCCTCCAGACGCTTGGCGAGGCCGCACACCGCGACATCGTCGATGCCGAGCCCGTCGAGGGCCCTCTTGGCGGCCGCGACCTGGGGCTGCCCGCCGTCGACGACGACGAGCTGCGGCGGGTAGGCGAACTTCTTGGGCCTGCCTTCCTCGTCCTTGAGGCCGTTGCCGGGATCACCGTCGACGTGGTTGTCCTGGCCCTCGTCGACCCACTCGCCGGTCTTCTCCTTCTCGACGAGGTACCGCTTGAAGCGGCGGGTGATCACCTCGTGCATGGAGCGGACGTCGTCCTGACCTTCGAAGCCCTTGATCTGGAAGCGGCGGTACTCGCTCTTGCGCTGCAGACCGTCCTCGAAGACGACCATGGACGCCACGACGTCGTCGCCCTGGAGGTGCGAGATGTCGTAGCACTCGATCCTCAGGGGTGCGCTGTCCAGGTCGAGGGCGTCGGCGATCTCCTCCAGGGCGCGCGAGCGCGTCGTCAGGTCGGAGGCGCGTTTGGTCTTGTGCAGCACCAGCGACTGCTGCGCGTTGCGCTCCACCGTCTCCATCAGGGCCTTTTTGTCGCCGCGCTGCGGGATGCGCAGGGAGACGCCCGAGCCCCGGCGCTCGGCGAGCCACTGCTGGACGGGCTCGACCGGGTCGGGCAGGGCGGGGACGAGGACCTCCTTGGGGACGGAGTCGCCCTTCTCCTCGCCGTACAGCTGCTGCAGCGCGTGCTCGACGAGGGCGCCGGTGGTGATCTCCTCGACCTTGTCGGTGACCCAGCCGCGCTGGCCACGCACGCGTCCGCCGCGGACGTGGAAGATCTGGACCGCCGCCTCGAGCTCGTCCTCGGCGACCGCGATCAGGTCGGCGTCGGTCGCGTCGGCGAGCACGACCGCGCTCTTCTCCATGGCCTTCTTCAGGGCCCCGATGTCGTCGCGCAGGCGGGCCGCCCGCTCGTACTCCATGTCCTCGGCCGCCTGGGTCATCTGCTTCTCCAGGCGGCGGAGGTACGTCCCCGTGCGGCCGGCCATGAAGTCGCAGAACTCCTCGGCCAGTTCGTCGTGCTCCTCGGCCGAGACGCGGCCGACGCAGGGCGCCGAGCACTTGCCGATGTAGCCGAGCAGACAGGGCCGGCCGGTGCGCGCGGCGTTCTTGAAGACGCCGGCCGAGCAGGTGCGCACGGGGAAGACGCGCAGGAGGAGGTCCACGGTGTCACGGATCGCCCACGCGTGTCCGTACGGCCCGAAGTAGCGCACGCCCTTGCGCTTGTGGCCGCGCATCACCTGGACGCGCGGAAATTCCTCGTTCATGGTCACCGCGAGGTACGGGTAGCTCTTGTCGTCGCGGTACTTGACGTTGAACCGGGGGTCGAACTCCTTGATCCAGGAGTACTCCAGCTGCAGGGCCTCGACCTCTGTGGACACCACGGTCCACTCCACGGACGCGGCCGTGGTGACCATCGTCCGGGTGCGCGGGTGCAGGTTCGTCAGGTCCTGGAAGTAGTTCGCCAGGCGCTGGCGCAGGCTCTTCGCCTTTCCGACGTAGATCACCCGGCGGTGCTCGTCGCGGAACCTGTACACCCCCGGAGAGTCCGGGATCGCACCCGGCCTGGGGCGGTAGCTGGAGGGATCGGCCATGTCTCACACCCTACTGGCGAGGGCTGACACTGCGGCCGGCCTGTGGACAACCCCGCTGCGGGGACTACCGGAACTCGAGGAACGTGAGAACGGCCAGGCCGGCCAGGACGCTGCGGTCGTCGTCGGTGTCCCCGGTGCGGCGGAGTTTGCCCAGGATGCTGCGGACGTGTTTCCCGGCAGTTCCCTCGGTGACCCACGGCCTGCGGCCCATGCCCGCGTTCGAGCGGCCCTCCGCCATCAGGGCCGGGACCCCGCGCGCCCGGGCACTGAGGTGGGACACGGGTCGTCGGGCCGGTTGGCCGCGAACAGCCCAGCCACCAGCGACGGGTCTCCTCAGGGGCCGGTGGGCGGGTGGTGCTGGTGGTGCTGGTGGTCGGCCTGGTCCTTGTCGATGGCCTGGACCGCCCGGCCGAGCGCGGCCCTGACGGGCGCCCGGTCCAGGACGATCTTCGCGAGGGCGCGGCAGGGGGCGGGCGCTGTTCGGGCAGCTTGACGAGTTCGACTCGGACTTGTTTCAGCGCCTTGCCCAAGGCGCGGAAGACACCGGGCGACACCACCTGCGACGGCCGGATCGACGTTCCTGCAGAAGTCCGGCCTGTCGGCGCGGGCGATCAAGGAGGTGCTCGGCGACGAAGGGACGACCCGACCGGCCCGAGAGAGCCGATCGCGTCTCGGCCAGGAGTACGCGGCTGTTGGGCGTCAGGTGTTGTCGGGACTTGGTCAACACGCTTCAATGCGGGGGAACTCGGGGCCGTGAACGACGGCGTACGGATGGGAAGACGCCCCGGCGCCGACGGGGTGGCCCCGGCAGACAGCACGAACCCGGCCCGACCAGCCGTAGCGAGCATTCACAGAAAGGCCCCTGCATGCCGCACGCCACACAGCACGCGGACGTCGCCACCGCGGAACTGGACTCGGCCCTGCGGGGTGGCCCATTCCACGCCGCGCTGCGTGCCGCGATCGCCGCCCGTGGGCTGCCGCTGCAGCGCGTGCAGCACCATCTGTCGCGCTACGGGGTCAAGGTTGGCGTCACCAGCCTGAGTTACTGGCAGCAGGGTGCCCGGCGACCGCAGCGCCCCGAGTCCCTGCGGGCCGTGCGGGCGCTGGAGGAGATCCTCCAGCTGCCGGAGGAGTCCCTGATCCGGCTGCTCGCCGAGACCGACGAAGGCCCGTCCGCACAACGGGCCTCGGGCCGTTCCTACCGCTCCCTCGTGGAGGCGTCGGGCGTCCTGGAACGGCTGCTGGCAGAACTGGGCTCGCCCCTGGACAGCGGGCTGCACACCCTGGGGCATCACGAGCGGATACGGATCGGATCGCACCGCGAGCTGGCGGGGCGCGAGTCCCACCACATCGTGCGCGCCCACAAGGACGGCGTCGACCGCTTCGTGGCCGTCCACCACGGCGACCCGGGGTGCGCTCCGGAACGCATGGGGGTGCACGCGCTGGAGAACTGCCGTACGGGACGCACACGCGTGCACCACGAGACCGGTGTGCTCGTCGCCGAGCTCCTCTTCGACACCCGCCTACGGGCCGGCGACACCTTCCTGTTCCGCTACGGCATCGAGGACGGCACCGCGGGTGTGTGCCGCGAGTACGTGCGCAGCTTCGGGCCGGCGGGCGGGCAGTACGCGCTCCAGGTGCGCTTCGACGAGCAGGCCCTGCCGTCCCAGTGCCACCGCTTCGCCCAGCACTCTCCGGCGGCTCCACGCAGCGGACGCCAGGAACTCGCCCTCACTGGACGCCACCACTCGGTCCACCTCGTCGAGCCCCGGGTGCGGTCGGGGATCGTGGGGATCGGCTGGGACTGGGAGTGAGCCGGACGTAAGGGGCCGGGCCGGCTCACGCAGAGTTCCCGGGTGAGGGACGCCCGCAGGCGCACGGTCGGTGACGTAAACGTTTGCGCAAGCGTTTACGTCCGCCCTCGAATGGGATACCGTCCCGGCCTGAAGGCACGCTCTGCCGGCGGAGGGCCACGGTCCAGGAGGGGGTACGTCATGGCCACCATGGCCGATGTCGCTCGGAGCGCCGGCGTCTCCGTCGCGACCGTCTCGCACGTCCTGAACGACACCCGGCCCGTCCTCCCTCACACCCGCCAGGCCGTCATGGACGCCGTCGACCGGCTCGGCTACAGCCCGAACACCCTCGCCCGCTCCCTGGTGACCTCGTGCACCCGGTCCATCGGTCTCGCGGTGTCGGCGATCAGCAACCCGTACTTCACGGAGATCCTCCAGGGTGTCGAGGCGACCGCCCTGGAACATGGCTACAGCCTCCTCATCGCCGATCCGCACGACGACCCGGAGCACGAGCGCAAGGTCGTCCAGCTGCTGCACGAACGCCGAGTCGACGGCATGATCGTCGCCCCGTCCGCGGACCCGAGCGAACTCGTCGCCTATCTGGGCCGGCACGGCGTCCCGGCCGTTTTCCTCGACCGCCGTGTGGACTCCCCCGCCGACGGGACACCGCGCTACGACCAGGTCTGTACCGAGAGCACCGAGCCGACCGCCCGGCTGGTCACCCATCTCGCCGAGCTCGGCCACCGCCGGATCGCCCTGGTCGCCGGCGCGCCCGGGTTCAGCACCACCCGCGAACGCATCGCCGGATATTGCAGCGGCCTCGCCGCCTCCGGGCTCCTCCGCGACGAACACCTCGTGGTGCACGGCAACTCCGAGTCCGCCGGCGCCGAACGTGCCACTGCGCAGCTCCTCTCCCTCACCGACCCGCCCACCGCGCTCGTCACCGCCAACAATGCGATGACCATCGGCGCACTGCGTGCGCTGCGGGAACGCGGCCTGTCCGTGCCCGGTGACATCGCCTTGTGCTGCTTCGACGACTTCGCCTGGGCGGACCTGTTCTCGCCCCGGCTCACCGCCGTGGCCCAGCCCAGCAGGGAGCTGGGCGCCGAGGCGGTGCGGGTCCTCCTGGAACGCCTCGCCTCCCCTGACCGCCCCGCCCGCACTCTGCGACTCCCCTGCACCTTGGTCCACCGCACCTCGTGCGGTTGTCCGGAGGGGTCGGTGCAGTTCGAGCCGCCGCTATTCGCACGTCCCGAACAGCCTGCGCCGCGCGGGGAGTTCGAGGAGGACGAGGCCTCGAAGGCCGAAGGGGCCGAGTGTGAGAAGACCGCAGAGTTCGAGAAACCCGAGTAGTTCGAGAAAGGAACCGTCTCGTGATCGTCGTCGCCGGTGAGGCTCTGATCGACCTGGTACCGCACGGCACGGGTGCCCTCGCGGACCTGAAACCAGCACTCGGCGGCGGCCCGTTCAACACGGCCCTGGCCCTCGGACGACTCGGCTCCCCCACTGCCTTCTGCTCCCGCACCTCGCACGACGCCTTCGGCGAGGCGCTGCTCGACCGGCTCCGGGAAGCGCGCGTGGATGTCTCGGCCGTGCAGCGCGGTCCGGAGCCGACCACGCTTGCCCTCGCCACGCTCGACGGGAACGGCTCGGCCGCCTACTCCTTCTATGTCGAGGGCACCGCCGACCGGCTGTTCGCGACACCACAGGCGCTGCCCGCCGGGACACGAGCCGTGTCCTTCGGCACCTGCTCGCTCGTCCTGGAGCCCGGCGCCACCGCCTACGAGAGCCTGATGCGGACCGCTGCCGCCCAGGGCGTCTTCACCGCGCTCGACCCCAACATCAGGACGGGGCTGATCCCTGATGCGGACGCCTACCGGGCCCGCTTCACGAGCTGGCTGCCCTCGGTGGCGCTGCTCAAGCTCTCCGAGGAGGACGCCCTCTGGCTGGGCGGCACCCCGCGCGAGTGGCTGGCCGCCGGACCCGCGGCGGTCGTGATCACCCATGGCGGGGACGGGCTGACCGCCTTCACCCGGGGCGGAGCGGTGCACGCCGTGCCGGGCGAGAAGGTCGACGTGGTGGACACCATCGGTGCCGGTGACACCGTGAACGCCGCTCTCCTGCATGGTCTGGCCGCCCAGGGCGCCCTGTCCGCCGAGGCGCTCCTGGGACTGGGCGCCGACGGCTGGACGAGGCTGCTGCGATTCGCGGCGCGCGCAGCCGCGATCACCTGCTCCCGGGCAGGGGCAGAGCCGCCGTACGCCTCCGAACTCGGGGACTGGTAAGGGGTGTTCGGCTTTCCATCACTAATTCCACTGTTCAGGTGTCAAGGTGCGTCGTAGCCGCGGATCAGGCGGCTGATCTCGCAACGAGCGGCGCCCCGCGGGGAGTTCCCGCGGGGCGCCGCACATTTCCGGATTGTTCAGGCTTTCCGCGCCCGCGTCGTCTTCTTCGCGGGTGCCGCCTTCTTCGTGGCACCGACCGCCTTCTTGGTGGCCGTGCTGTCGGCGGTCCTGGCCGTCGTCGTCCTCTTCGCCGTCGACTTGGCTGCGACGGTCTTGTTCGGCGCGACCGTCTTCTTGGCCGCGACGGTCTTCCTGGCCGTCGTCTTGCGCGGGGCCGGTACCGGAGCCGCGTCGCTGATCCGGTCGGCGCCGAGGATCTCCCTCAGGAACTTGCCGGTGTGGCTCGTGGAGACCCCGGCGACCTCCTCGGGTGTGCCCTCGGCGACGACGAGTCCGCCGCCGGCACCGCCCTCGGGGCCCATGTCGACGACCCAGTCGGCGGTCTTGACCACGTCGAGGTTGTGCTCGATGACGATCACCGTGTTGCCCTTGTCGACCAGGCCGGACAGGACCGTCAGCAGCTTGCTGATGTCCTCGAAGTGCAGACCGGTGGTCGGCTCGTCCAGGACGTAGACGGTACGGCCGGTGGAGCGGCGCTGCAGCTCACTGGCGAGCTTGACGCGCTGCGCCTCGCCGCCGGAGAGGGTGGTCGCGGACTGGCCGAGCCTGACGTAGCCGAGACCGACGTCCTTGAGGGTGTTGAGGTGGCGGGCGATCGCAGGGACGGCCTCGAAGAAGTCCGTCGCCTCCTCGATCGGCATGTTCAGGACCTCGGCGATGGACTTGCCCTTGTAGTGGACCTCCAGGGTCTCCCGGTTGTAGCGGGCGCCGTGGCAGACCTCGCACGGGACGTACACGTCCGGGAGGAAGTTCATCTCGATCTTGATCGTGCCGTCGCCCGCGCAGTTCTCGCAGCGACCGCCCTTGACGTTGAAGGAGAAGCGGCCGGGCAGGTAGCCGCGGACCTTCGCCTCGGTGGTCTCCGCGAACAGCTTGCGGACGTGGTCGAAGACGCCGGTGTACGTGGCCGGGTTGGAGCGCGGGGTGCGGCCGATGGGCGACTGGTCGACGTGTACGACCTTGTCAACGAGGTCGTCGCCGTCCACGCGCGTGTGCCGCCCGGGCACACTGCGGGCGCCGTTGAGCTCGCGGGCCAGGTGTGTGTACAGGATGTCGTTGACCAGCGTCGACTTGCCGGAGCCCGACACACCCGTCACGGCCGTGAACACGCCCAACGGGAACGAGACGTCGATGTCCTGGAGATTGTTCTCCCGCGCGCCGTGCACCGTGAGCCGACGTGTCGGGTCTTGCGGGCGCCGGATCTCGGGCAGCGGGATCGACTTCTTGCCCGACAGGTACTGGCCGGTCATCGACTCGGCGTTGGCGAGCAGTTCCTTCAGTGAGCCGCTGTGCACGACCTTGCCGCCGTGCTCACCCGCGCCGGGACCGATGTCGACGATCCAGTCGGCGATCTTGATGGTGTCCTCGTCGTGCTCGACGACGATGAGCGTGTTGCCCATGTCGCGCAGCCGGACCAGAGTCTCGATCAGCCGGTGGTTGTCGCGCTGGTGCAGGCCGATGGACGGCTCGTCGAGGACGTACAGGACGCCGACGAGGCCGGAGCCGATCTGGGTGGCCAGACGGATGCGCTGGGCCTCGCCGCCGGAGAGAGTGCCGGCCGCGCGATTCAGCGAGAGGTAGTCCAGGCCGACGTCGACCAGGAACCGCAGCCGTTCATTGACCTCCTTCAGCACGCGCTCGGCGATCTTCTTGTCGCGGGCGTTGAGCTTCAGCTCGCCCAGGAAGCCCGCGCAGTCACTGATGGACATGCCGGAGACCTCGGCGATCGACTTCCCCATGATCGTGACCGCGAGGACGATCGGCTTGAGGCGCGTGCCCTGACAGGTGGGGCAGGGCACCTCGCGCATGTAGCCCTCGAAGCGCTCGCGGCTGGCGTCGCTCTCGGACTCGCTGTGCCGGCGCTTCACGAAGGGGACGGCGCCTTCGAAGGGCGTCGTGTACACGCGCTCGCGTCCGTACCTGTTCCGGTAGCGGACCTCGATCTGTGTCTTGTGGCCGTGGAGGAGTGCCTTCCTGGCGCGCTGCGGCAGGCCGGCGAAGGGGATGTCCGTCCGGAATCCCAAGGCGTCCGCCAGGGCTCCGATCAGCCGGCCGAAGTAGTCCTTGGTGTGGCCGTGGGACCAGGGGTGGATGGCACCCTCGTCGAGGGACTTGTCCTCGTCCGGGACGATCAGCTCGGGGTCGACCTCCATGCGCGTGCCGATGCCGGTGCAGTCGGGGCAGGCGCCGAAGGGCGAGTTGAAGGAGAAGGAGCGCGGCTCCAGCTCCTCGAAGGACAGGTCGTCGTACGCGCAGTACAGGTGCTCGGAGTACATGCGCTCGCGCTCGGGGTCGTCCTCGGGCAGGTCGACGAAGTCCAGCACGACCATGCCGCCGGACAGCCCGAGGGCGGTCTCGACGGAGTCGGTGAGGCGGCGCTTGGCGGAGTCCTTCACCGTGAGGCGGTCGACGACCACCTCGATGGTGTGCTTCTCCTGCTTCTTCAGCGTGGGCGGGTTGGAGAGCTGGACGGTCTCGCCGTCCACGCGCGCACGGCTGTAACCCTTGGTCTGCAGGTCGCCGAAGAGGTCGACGAACTCTCCCTTGCGCTCGCGCACGAGCGGCGACAGCACCTGGAAGCGGCTCCCCTCCGGCAGCTCCAGGACCTTGTCGACGATGGCCTGCGGCGACTGGCGCGAGATCGGACGCCCGCACTCGGGACAGTGCGGCTTGCCGATGCGCGCGAAGAGCAGACGCAGGTAGTCGTAGACCTCGGTGATGGTGCCGACCGTCGAGCGCGGGTTGCGCGAGGTCGACTTCTGGTCGATGGAGACGGCCGGGGAGAGACCTTCGATGAAGTCGACGTCCGGCTTGTCCATCTGGCCGAGGAACTGACGGGCGTACGAGGAGAGCGACTCCACATAGCGCCGCTGCCCCTCGGCGAAAATGGTGTCGAAGGCCAGCGAGGACTTGCCCGACCCCGACAGGCCCGTGAAGACGATGAGCGAGTCGCGCGGCAGGTCGAGCGAGACATTCTTGAGGTTGTGCTCGCGCGCGCCACGGACGATGAGACGGTCGGCCACGCCGGTCCGCACCTTTCTTGAGAGAAGTGACAGGGGCGAGGCCCCCGTGCTTTCTCAGACTAGGGGGAGCCACTGACAACGCCGGTCGGATTCCGGGATGCATAACAATCCCCGCCCATCCAGCATGCCCGACGCCACTCCCGACCATATAGCACGTGCTTTCGATTTACGGCACGGCTTCACCACCTTCACCCAAAGGTGTGGCGGGGCTAGGGTCAGCACCATGATTGATCACGGTCATGACCTGGCGTCTGTACGTGACGCGACCGACCGGCTGCTCACTGCAGCCGCCAAACTGGACAACGCCTCGGCGGCCGGACCGTCACGGCTCCCCGGCTGGACCCGCGGCCACGTCCTCGCCCACCTCGCCCGCAACGCGGACGCCCTCGTGAACGTCCTCCGGGGGCGCCCCATGTACGCCTCCGGAGAAGCCCGCGACGCCGACATCGAGCGGGACGCCCCGCGCCCGATCGACGTCCAGCTCGCCGACCTGCGCGAGAGCGCGGCCCGCTTCCAGGAAACCGGAGCCGCACCCGCGGACTGGTCGCGCACGGTGGAGCTGCGCAACGGGGTCACCGACTCGGCATCCAGTGTGCCGTTCCGTCGATGGGCCGAGGTGGAGCTGCACCACGTGGACCTCGGCATCGGGTACGAGCTGGAGGATGTGCCGACGGAGTTCTCGCAGCGGGAGATCGACTTCCTCGCCGCGCGCTTCTCGGGGCACCCCGAGGTGACCGCCGCACGTCTTACGGACGGCACACGCGCGTGGCGGACGGGCCGGGAGGCGAGGGAGCCGGATGTCAGCGTCTCGGGCCCGGCGCCCGAACTGCTCGGCTGGCTCGCCGGACGCCGCGACGGCTCCGCGCTGACCGTGGAGGGCGGCTCACTGCCGGCGCTTCCCCCGCTGTGACCTCGCCTCCGATGACGGGGGACCAGGGTGCGCTCGCCGCCGATGACGGGGGGACCGGGGTGCGCTCCCCCGCTATAGGCTGGCGGCCATGACGTACAGCGGACAGGTTACGGTCGGCGGCCCGGCGGATGTGCACGAGCTGAAGGACCTGATGATCACCAAGATCGCGGTCGGCCCGATGGACAACAACGCCTATCTGCTGCGCTGCCGGGCCACCGATGAGCAGCTGCTGATCGACGCCGCCAACGACGCGGACACGTTGCTCGGCATGATCGGTGACGACGGCATCGCCTCCGTCGTCACGACGCATCAGCACGGCGACCACTGGCAGGCGCTCGCCCGGGTCGTCACGGCCACCGGCGCCCGCACGTACGCGGGGCGGGACGACGCCACCGGCATCCCCGTGCCGACCGACGTCCTCGTCGATGACGGCGACACGGTCCGGGTAGGGCGCGTGGAGCTGACCGCGCGCCATCTGGTCGGGCACACGCCGGGCTCGATCGCCCTCGTGTACGACGACCCGCACGGGCATCCTCATGTGTTCACGGGAGACTGCCTCTTCCCCGGGGGTGTCGGCAACACCCGTAAGGACCCGAAGGCGTTCGCCAGCCTGATGGACGACGTCGAGACGAAGATCTTCGGCGCGCTCCCCGACGAGACGTGGGTCTACCCGGGGCACGGCAACGACACGACCCTGGGCGCGGAACGACCGCATCTGCCGGAGTGGCACGCGCGCGGGTGGTGAACACCGTCGGGCGGGGCCGCGCAGGAGTTGCCTGCGCCCCGCGCGCGGTTCACCGCACACGCCCCGTGTGAACCGTTCACACACGCCGGAGCCAAGTGCACGCTCCCGGCGCACCTTGTTGCGCAGTCAACTGGAAACAGCCCCGCACAGGATGACGGCTCCTGCGCGGTACGGGCCGCCGGTCTTTCGATCCCCGCCCTCGACCGGCGGCCCCGGCGCGTTCCCCGTCCCGAAAGTGTTCACAGGACTGCAACACCCGTTCCCACCATGCGGACAATTGTGGTCGTGACCTCGACAAACGAGCCGTCGTACTGCCAATCTCCGGCCATGCACCTCGCCCCTCGCGCACTGCGCCGCGCCGTCACCGCGGCAACCATCGCCCTGCTTGCCACAGCCGTCGGCTGTGCCCCGCAGCCGGAGGAGAAGGCGGCGGCCACGCCGTCCGGGTCGGCCGGGAACACCTGCGCCAAGGGCAAGTTGGCCACCCAGACGTCCGGCAAGCTGACGATCGCTACCGACGAGCCCGCGTACGAGCCGTGGTTCAAGGACGACAAGCCCGCCAACGGCGAGGGCTACGAGTCGGCCGTCGCCTACGCCGTGGCACAGCGGCTCGGCTACGACAAGAGCGCCGTCGTCTGGCAGAGCGTGCCCTTCAACAAGGCCTTCGCGCCCGGTGTGAAGACCTTCGACTTCGACATCAACCAGGTGTCGATCAGTGCCGAGCGCAGGAAGGCCGTCGACTTCTCGTCCGGCTACTACGACGTGCGCCAGGCCGTGATCGCCCTGAAGGGCTCGAAGGCCGCGAAGGTGTCCGGCATCGCCGATCTGAAGGGCCTCAAGCTGGGCGCCCAGGTCGGCACCACCAGCCTCGACTACATCACCGACGTGGTGAAGCCGAAGCAGGAGGCCGCGGTCTACGCCAAGAACGACCAGGCCAAGTCCGCGCTGAAGAACGGCCAGGTGGACGCCATCGTCGTCGACCTGCCGACCGCCTTCTACATCACCGCCGCCGAAGTGACGGACGCGAAGATCGTCGGGCAGTTCGAGAACCAGGGCGGCACGCCCGAGCAGTTCGGGCTCGTCCTCGACAAGGGCAGCGCGCTCACCTCGTGCGTCACGAGCGCCGTGGACGCCCTGCGCAAGGACGGCACGCTCGCGAAGATCGAGAAGCAGTGGCTTTCCGACGCCGTCGACGCCCCGGTCCTCAAGTGACGCTCGCGAAGGAGGAGTCCGGCCGCGGCGGCGCGGACGACAAGGGTGACATGCCCGGCGGGGGCGAGGGCTACGTCCCGTCGCAGCGGCGGATCGAGCGCGAGGCCTTCAAACGCGCGCGTGCCCGCCGCGCGACGGCTCTCGCGGCGCTCTCGACCCTCGTCACAGGCATCGTCCTCTACCTGATCGTCGTCAACGCGCCCGGCTGGCCGCGCACCAAGGAGACGTTCTTCGACTGGCAGTACGCGCGCGAGGCGTTCCCCAAGGTCCTCGAAGGACTGTGGCTGAACGTGCGGCTGCTGCTGATCTGCGGCGTGGCGGTGCTGGTCCTCGGCATGCTGATCGCCATCGCGCGCACACTGCGCGGTCCCGTGTTCTTCCCCCTGAGGTTCCTGGCCGCCGCGTACACCGACTTCTTCCGCGGGCTGCCGCTGATCATCAACCTGATGATCGTGGTCCTGGGCGTCCCCGCGCTGCGCCTGCAGGGTGTGACCGTCGACCCGGTGCTGCTCGGCGGTACGGCGCTCACGCTCACGTACTCGGCGTACGTGGCCGAGGTGTTCCGCGCCGGCATCGAGTCCGTGCACCCCTCGCAGCGCGCGGCGGCCCGCTCGCTCGGCCTCACCAACCGGCAGGCGCTGCGGCACGTCGTCCTCCCGCAGGCCGTGCGCCGCCAGGTGCCGCCCCTGCTCAACGACCTGGTGTCGCTGCAGAAGGACACCGGTCTCGTGTCGATCGGCGGTGCCATCGACGCCGTACGGGCCGCGGACATCATCGTGGGGCGCAGCCTCAACTACACGCCGTACATCGTCGCGGGCCTGGTCTTCGTGGCGTTGACCATCCCGATGACCCGCTTCACGGACTGGGTGACGGCCCGGATGGACCGTCGGCGGGCCCAGGGAGGATCGATATGAGCGACGCGTCCGTGCTGCGCATGGAGTCCGTGCGCAAGACCTTCGGTGACTCGGTCGTCCTGCGAGACGTCGACCTGGAGGTCGCCCCGCACACGGTGACCGCGCTGATCGGCGCCTCGGGTTCCGGTAAGTCGACGCTGCTGCGGTGCGCCAACCTCCTGGAGGAGATCGACGACGGCGCGATCTGGCTGGACGGTGAGGAGATCACCGACCCGCGCACCGACCAGGACGCGGTACGCCGTCGTATCGGCGTCGTCTTCCAGGCGTACAACCTCTTTCCGCACATGACCGTCCTGGACAACATCACCCTCGCCCCGCGGCGCGTGCACGGCGTCTCCCGCGCGGAGGCCGAGGAGCGCGCCCGGGAGCTTCTGGAGCGGCTCGGTCTGGGCGGCAGGGCGGGCGAGTTCCCGGACCGGCTCAGCGGCGGTCAGCAGCAGCGTGTGGCGATCGCGCGTGCTCTCGCGGTGCGGCCCCGGCTGCTGCTGTTCGACGAGATCACCGCGGCCCTCGACCCGGAACTCGTCGGTGAGGTCCTCGCTGTCGTACGTGACCTCAAGGACGACGGCATGACCATGGTGCTGGCCACGCACGAGATGGGTTTCGCCCGGGACGTCGCCGACCAGGTTTGCTTTCTGGACGGGGGCGTGGTGCTGGAGCGCGGGACGGCGGAGCAGGTCTTCGGTGATCCGCAGCAGGAGCGCACACAGCGGTTCCTGCGGCGGATCGTGGAGGCGGGGCGGCTTTAAAAGCGCCGGCGCGGCTGTAAGGGCCGCCCGCCTGGCCATCAGGGCTTACGCGTCGGCCTGCGCCGCCCCCGCCAGCGCCGCGACGCGCTCCACTCCGAACACGTAACCCTGCACACCGCACCCGGCGATGACGCCGTCGGCACGGAGCGAGACGTACGAATGGTGCCGGAACGACTCGCGCTGGTGGATGTTGGAGATGTGCACCTCCAACACGGGCAGCCCGTCACAGGTGTTGAGAGCGTCCAGAATCGCAACCGACGTGTGGGAGTAGGCACCAGGATTGATGACGATCCCGCAGTGGTCGAGCCGCGCCTCGTGGATCCAGTCGACCAACTCGCCCTCGTGGTTGGACTGACGGAAGTCCACCGTGCCGCCGTGCGCGGCCGCCGCCTTGGCGCACAGGGCCTCGACGTCGGCGAGGGTGTCCTTGCCGTAGATCTCCGGCTGGCGCTGGCCGAGCAGGTTCAGGTTGGGCCCGTTGAGAATCATGATCGGGGCGTTGGCCAGGGTGCGGGGCACGGTTCCTCCGGTCCGGTCGGGTGGGCGATCCGGCGAAGGACCGCTGCTCGGACCGGTTTATCACGCTGTGTCGACGCTGGACCGGCCCGTATCCTCCCGGCGCATCGGCCTCACGTGGCGAGTGCCTTCTGAGCCGCTGCTGATGTTCACGGGCTTCCTGGGCGCGCTGATCGCGTTCATCACGATGTTCGGAGTCATCGCAGCGTATCTGCCCGAGTTGTACGAGCCGCGGGTGCGCTGCACTGCGGCGGTCGGCTACAACCTCGGTGGGGTGCTCGGGGGTGCTCTCACGCCGATCGCGGCGACGGCACTCGCCGAGCACGGGGGCAGGGTGCCGCGGGGCGTGGGCGCGTATCTGACGGCGATCGCGCTGCTGAGCCTGGGCTGCTTCGCGCTGCTGCCCGAGACGCGGCCGGTGCCGGTGGCCGTCGCGGCGCCGGTCATGGATTGATCGCCAGCTCCAAGTAGGCGGCGAACAGCACCAGATGGACGCCTCCCTGCAGGGGCGTGGCCCGGCCCGGCACCACGGTCAGGGAGCTGACCACCACGGTCAGCGCGAGCAGCACCATGTGCGTGGAGCCGAGGCCGAGGACGAGCGGGCCGGACAGCCAGATGGACGCCAGGGCCACCGCGGGGACGGTCAGGCCGATGCTGGCCATGGCGGAACCGAGGGCGAGGTTCAGACTGGTCTGCACCCGGTCCCGGCGGGCGGAGCGCAGGGCGGCGATGGTCTCGGGCAGCAGTACCAGCAGGGCGATGATCACTCCGACGACGGCGTGGTGCAGTCCGGCGTCCTCCACGCCGGACTCGATGGTCGGCGACACTCCCTTGGCCAGCCCGACCACGCCGATCAGCGCGAGGCCGAGCAGCCCGAGACTGGTCCAGGCGGAACGGGCGGACGGCGCGTCGGCGTGGCTCTCCGCCGTGATCACCTCGCCGTGACGGGTGATGGGCAGGAAGTAGTCGCGGTGCCGCACGGTCTGCGTCGCGACGAACAGGCCGTAGAGGATCAGCGAGGAGATCGCGGCGAAGGTGAGCTGTACGCCCGAGAACTCCGGGCCCGGCTTGCTCGTGGTGAACGTCGGCAGCACCAGGCTGAGCGTGGCCAGGGTGGCGACGGTCGCGAGGGCGGCGCCGGTGCCCTCGGGGTTGAAGACCGCCAGGCCGTGCCGGAGTGAGGCGACGAGGAGGCAGATGCCGACGATGCCGTTGCAGGTGATCATCACGGCTGCGAAGACGGTGTCCCGGGCCAGGGAGGAACTCTTGTCGCCGCCATCCACCATGAGGGTGACGATCAGGGCGACCTCGATGACCGTGACGGCGATGGCGAGCACGAGGGAGCCGAAGGGTTCGCCGACCCGGTGGGCGACCACCTCGGCATGATGGACGGCCGCCAGCACCGCGCCCGCGAGGACGAGTGTCACCAGGGCGACGACCGCCCCGGGCAGATCACGCCCCCAGGTGAAGACCAGCAGGACGACAGCGAGCGCCGGCACGAGGGACGTCCACTGTGTCGTGAGCGTCCTCAGCCGAGCGATCATGGAGTGGTCGTCGCAGAGGCGTACGGGCCCCCCGCACTCCGGCGGTGCGGGGCCCGTGTACGTCACCGGAACTCGGCCATGTCCAGCACGTCGCAGTCCGTGAAGGACGGCGGCCTGGTACACAACGCGGCCATCCGTTCGGCCATCTTCGTCGTCTCGGGGTCGTTGCTGTTGCGCATGGCCTCCTCGTACGAGTTGAACTCGATCACGACGAGATAGCGGCCCGGCTTGTTGCGGTCGTGCAGGACGAGCCGGTGCGTCGGGCCGCCACTGCGGCCGGCGAACTTCTTCTCCATCTCCTCGGACAGGGTCTGCATGTCCTCGATGCGGTCGGTTTCGAAGTCGACGATCTGCACGAACTTCATCGGTGCGTCCACGGTGCCTCCACCCGGCCAGGGCTCTCCCGGAGCGGGAGCGCTCAGCACCCAACGAAGCACCGGGAGCGGTGTTCGGCAATTCGCCGCGTACCGCTCCCGGTGGTGGTTGTCCCTACGTCGGTCGTGGTCAGGCCTGGATGCTGTCCTTCGGAGCGCCTTCGCTCTCCGCCTGCGCCGCTTCGGCTGCCGCCTGCTTCTTGGACGCCCTGAGGCTGGTGATCGTGGTGATCGCCAGGACGAGCACGATGAAGCCGAGCGAGAACGGGATGCCGATCTCGGGGACGTGGACCCCCGACTCGTGCAGCGCGTGCAGTACCAGCTTGACGCCGATGAAGCCCAGGATGATCGACAGGCCGTAACTGAGGTGGACCAGCTTCCTCAGCAGTCCGCCGATCAGGAAGTACAGCTGCCTGAGGCCCATCAGCGCGAACGCGTTCGCCGTGAACACGATGTAGGGGTCCTGGGTCAGACCGAAGATCGCGGGGATCGAGTCGAGCGCGAAGAGGACGTCGGTGGTGCCGATCGCGAGCATCACGACCAGCATCGGCGTCATGACCCGCTTGCCGTTCTGCGCGATCCACAGCTTGGTGCCGTGGTAGCGGTCGGCTACGCCGAAGCGGCGCTCGACGGCCTTGAGCAGCTTGTTCTCCTCGAACTCCTCGTCCTCCTCGTCGGCCCTGGCCTCCTGGATGAGCTTCCAGGCCGTCCAGATCAGGAAGGCGCCGAAGATGTAGAAGACCCAGGCGAAGCTGGCGAGGATGGCTGCCCCGGCTGCGATGAAGATCGCCCGCAGTACCAGGGCTATGAGGACACCGACGAGCAGGACCCGCTGCTGGTACTGGGACGGCACGGCGAACTTCGCCATGATCAGCACGAACACGAAGAGGTTGTCGACGCTCAGCGACTTCTCGGTGATGAAGCCCGCGAAGAACTCACCACCTGCCTGGCCGCCTCCGAAGACGAGCAGGCCGAGCCCGAAGAGCCCGGCGAGGGCGATCCAGACGACCGTCCAGATCCCGGCTTCCTTGATCGAGACGTCGTGCGGCTTGCGGCCGATGAAGAAGTCGACCGCGATGAGGGCGGCAAGGCCCACGATGGTCAGGACCCACAGGGTCGGGGAAACATTCACTGCGCCTCCGGCAGTACGTAACGGCAAATGTCAGCGTCGTCGCTGCCGGAGGTCTCTTCCACCCAGGCACGGGCCCTGGGCCGACGCCCCGGGATCTGGTTGATCCGTACTGACGAGTGCGCCGCAGCAGATAGGGAGTACTCCCCTCCGTGAGGTAAACAATACCTCAATCACCAAGGAAAGGTAAAGCAATTGGTAAAATAAATGCCAAGTTAGCTGGTCAGGGAGCTTTACATGTACTTGGTGCGGCTCTGTGAGACCTGACTGAGCACCTGCTGGAGCACCTGACTGCCGGGCGGCACGAGCGCCGGCTCGTACGTCCAGACATGGCCGACCCACGGGTCGGCGAGGTGGTCGTCGGGCAGCGGCGTGAGTCGCAGCAGCGAACGCCACAAGGGGTCGAGCAACGGCCCGTATCCGGCGGCCTCCTCGCGGTCCGCGACCATCATCAGGTGGACGCCGACGGCCGGGCCCTCGTCCGCGAGATAGCGCAGCTGGGTCACGGCACGGTCGTCGAAGCCGTGCGGGAAGTCGTTGACGATCAGGAGCTGCTCGGCGGTGTCCAAGCCCGGCGGCAGCGAGTCCGGCGCACCACCGCGCACCGCCATCTGCACCAGGTCGACACGCTGGGTGAGCCGAGTCAGGACGTCCGACACCCCTGCCGCGCCCGGGGCGGGTGGTGAGGCGAGCACGCCGGTCTGCACCAGCGGCGCGAGCGCCTGAGCCCCGGAGCCGGCCGGATCGATGACGTGCACGGCGAACTCGCCCGCCGGGTAGACCGCGAGCAGCCGGGCCGTCAGCGCCACCGCGGTGTCCATCGCGAGGCGCCCCAGTGCGTGGGCGTCCGCGTACGCGTACGACTCGTCGAGTGCTCCGGCGCGTCCGCTGTCGATCCACACACCGCGTTCGAGCGGCAGGCGGACCAGCATGGGGATGCGCAGCAGCTCGCTCTCGGGCAGGTACAGGTCGCCCAGGCGCACGGCCATCGGGATCTCCATCGGCACCCGGTAGGCGTGCCAGACGGGGTTGTCCCAGCGTGCGTACGCGGGTGGCAGCGCGGGCTCCACGACATCGGACTCCGCGGCCAGCTGGGCGAGGTCCCGGTCGAGAGCCTGGCGGGCCTGGTCGACGAGTTGCGCGTGCTTGCCCCGGGCCGCCTCGCGGGCGGCGTCGCCCTGTCCACCGATCCTGCTGCGCGGGTCGGACAGGACCTCGTCGAGCTCCTTCTCCATGCGTGAGTCGGCGAAGTCGACGGCGCTGCGGTACGCGGCCGTGGTCCGGGCCAGATCCTCGAACATCCCCCAGACCTGGTTGTACAGCCGCTCGTCCATCGACCAGCCGGTGGCGTCGCCCGCGACGGGCCGCGCGGGCTGCCCGGGCGGGGCCTCGGGCGCGGCCGGCGGGGGCGTGGGCGGTGCGGCGTTCTGCCGCCCGGGGTGGCTGTAGTTGACCGGGCTGCCGGCCTGGGGAACGGACGGCTGGGTGGCCGCGGAAGGGTCCGCTGGATACCCGGACTGCGTGCCCTGTGGACCGTACGGGGACGTGGGCTGCGGGGTCGCGTGACCAGCGGTGGCCTGCGGCGCCGGCCCGCCCTGGTCGGGGCCCGGCGCCGGTGCGACGGCCTGGCGGGTACGGTCGCCGTCCGCCGTGCGTTGCGGAGGTGCCGGCACCGAGCGGGCCAGGCCCTGAGCCACGGCCTCGTTGATCATGCCCGCGAGGTGGTGGGCCTCGGGCAGGCCCCGGTCGGCGAAGAGCTCGGCGAGGCCGCCCGCGTAGCCCTGGCCGACGGCACGCACCTTCCAGGCGCCCTGCCGTCGGTAGAGTTCCAGGGCGACGACGGCCGACTCGGCGTCGAGACCGGTGATCGTGTAACTGGCGACCTCGGTGCCGTCGAGGCCGGTGACCGCAACGAACGGGGCCGCCACGGCGCCGAAGCGGACCGGCCCCCCGCCGCCGGTGGGCAGGGCGAGCAGCACATCGACGCGGTGCACGGCCTCCGGCATGGCGTCCAGATCCACCGCGAGACGGTGATCGGCGGCCGCCTGCTTGGAGACCTCGAGCCCCGGCAGCGTGGGGGCACCCGGGTGGGCCACCCATTCCACGCCGCGTGCCCTGCCCTGCTCGTCGCTGAGCGTGGCCGAGGCCACGACCGGTGCGCCGGCCGAGACCCGGATCTCGAGACGGGCTTGGGAGAGCGAGTGGTTCTGCCCCCGCACCAGCTCGGCCGTCATCGCCCTCGTCCCCCTGTGTGCTGGTCTGTCGTGTCCTGTGCCGCCAGGGCCTGCCCTCCGACAGGCCCTGGCGGGATTGCCCTACAGGTGCGGCAGGATCGACGGCATCAGATCCTGGAAGGTGCGGCCGTTGGCCGGGGTGCCGAGCGCGGTCATCGTCCAGCCGGGGCCCGAGCGGTGCACCTTGGCCATGATCTGGGCCGTGTAGGCGCCGCCGCCCGCCAGCGTGTAGCGGGCCAGCTCCTGGCCGTTGGTCTCGTCGACCAGACGGCAGAACGCGTTCTGCACTTCCTGGAAGGTCTGGCCCGTGAAGGAGTTCACCGTGAAGACGATCTGGTCGATGTGCACCGGGATGCGTGCCAGGTCCACGAGGATCGCCTCGTCGTCGCCGCCCTGGCCGACACCGCCCACGAGGTTGTCGCCGGTGTGGCGCACCGAGCCGTCGTCGCTCACCAGGTGGCGGAAGAAGACGACGTCGATCGGCTGCTTGTCCGCGAACAGGACCGCGGAGGCGTCCAGGTCGATCTCCCGCGTGCGCGAGCCGAACAGGCCGCGCCGGGGAGCCGCCTGCCAGCCGAGACCCATGCGCACCGCGGTCAGGCTGCCTCCGTCGTTCTTCTGCAGACTGATGGCCTGACCCTTGGTCATGTTGACGGTCACGCGCTGATTCCCCTCTCGAACTGTCCCCTGTTGCCGCAGAGTCCGCGGTTGATCCGAACCCTACGCAGGGCCCCTGACCGTGCCGTACCCCGACCCGTACTTTGTGTCGGTCTTGCAACACAGAGCGCGTAGGCCGAGGTCCGGCGGTGGCCCGCGGAGGTCAGGCCAGACCCGCCTCCCTCATCTGACGCAGTTCCTTCTTCATCTCGGAGACCTCGTCGCGCAGTCGGGCCGCGATCTCGAACTGGAGGTCGGCGGCCGCGGCCCGCATACGCGCCGTCATCTCCTCGATCTGCTCGGCGAGTTCGGCCGCGGGCCGGTCGGTCGGAACCGTCTCCTTGGCCTTGCCCTTGGCGGACTTGGCGCCGCCTGCCGCCTTGCCGCCGAGGGCGGGCACGGGTGCCTTGGCGCCCTTGCCCTCCTTCAGCTTGCGGTACCCGGAGCCGAGCAGCTGTTCGGTGTCGACGTCCTCGCGGGCGATCTGCGCGACGATGTCGTTGATCTTCTTGCGGAGGGGCTGGGGGTCGATGCCGTTCGCCGTGTTGTACGCGACCTGCTTCTCCCGGCGGCGGTTGGTCTCGTCGATGGCCTTCTCCATCGCCGGGGTGATCTTGTCGGCGTACATGTGGACCTGGCCGGAGACGTTGCGCGCCGCGCGGCCGATGGTCTGGATCAGGGAGGTGCCGGAGCGCAGGAAGCCCTCCTTGTCGGCGTCGAGGATGGCCACCAGGGACACCTCGGGAAGGTCGAGGCCCTCTCGCAGGAGGTTGATGCCGACCAGGACGTCGAACTCACCGGAGCGCAGTTCGCGCAGCAGCTCGACGCGGCGCAGGGTGTCGACGTCGCTGTGCAGATAGCGAACCTGGATGCCGAGTTCCAGGAAGTAGTCCGTGAGGTCCTCGGCCATCTTCTTGGTGAGGGTGGTGACCAGGACGCGCTCGTCCTTCTCGGTACGCGTCCGGATCTCGTGCACCAGGTCGTCGATCTGCCCCTCGGTGGGCTTGACCACGACCTCCGGGTCGATCAGGCCGGTGGGGCGGATGATCTGCTCGACGGCGCCGTCCCCGCGCGAGAGTTCGTACTTGCCCGGGGTCGCCGACAGATAGACCGTCTGCCCGATGCGCTCCTGGAACTCCTCCCACTTCAGGGGACGGTTGTCGAGGGCCGAGGGCAGGCGGAAGCCGTGGTCGACGAGGGTGCGCTTGCGGGAGGCGTCGCCCTCGTACATGGCGCCGATCTGCGGCACGGTGTTGTGCGACTCGTCGATGACGAGCAGGAAGTCCTCCGGGAAGTAGTCCAGGAGGGTGTTGGGCGGGGAGCCGGGCGAGCGGCCGTCGAAGTGCATCGAGTAGTTCTCGACGCCCGAGCAGGAGCCGATCTGGCGGAGCATTTCGAGGTCGTACGTCGTGCGCATCCGCAGGCGCTGGGCCTCCAGGAGCTTGCCCTGCTTCTCCAGCTCGGCCAGGCGCTCCCCGAGTTCCTTCTCGATGTCGTTGGAGGCCCGCTCCAGTCTCTCGGGACCCGCGACGTAGTGGGAGGCCGGGAAGACGTACAGGTGCTCGTCGTCGCTGATGATCTCGCCGGTGAGCGGGTGGAGTGTGGACAGCGCCTCGATCTCGTCGCCGAACATCTCGATGCGGACGGCGAGTTCCTCGTAGACCGGGAAGATCTCGATGGTGTCGCCGCGGACGCGGAAGGTGCCGCGCGTGAACGCCAGGTCGTTGCGTGTGTACTGGATGTCGACGAAGCGGCGCAGCAGCTGGTCCCGGTCGATCTCGTCGCCGACCCGGAGGGGGACCATGCGGTCCACGTACTCCTGCGGGGTACCGAGGCCGTAGATGCAGGACACCGAGGCGACCACGATGACGTCACGGCGGGTGAGCAGCGAGTTGGTCGCGGAGTGGCGCAGGCGCTCGACCTCCTCGTTGATCGAGGAGTCCTTCTCGATGTAGGTGTCCGACTGGGGGACGTAGGCCTCGGGCTGGTAGTAGTCGTAGTACGAGACGAAGTACTCGACGGCGTTGTTCGGCAGGAGCTCTCGGAACTCGTTCGCCAGCTGGGCGGCCAGGGTCTTGTTCGGCGCCATCACGAGCGTGGGGCGCTGGAGCTTCTCGATCATCCACGCGGTGGTGGCGGACTTGCCGGTGCCGGTCGCGCCGAGCAGGACGACGTCCTTCTCGCCTGCCTCGATGCGTTTGGCCAGCTCGGCGATGGCCGCCGGCTGGTCGCCGCTGGGCTGGTAGGGGCTGACGACCTCGAAGGGCGCCACCGTGCGTTCGATGTTGGAAACGGGCCGCATGGAATCCACCGTACGACCCGGCACTGACAACGCGGACCGATCAGCGGTTCTGCGGGGTGCGCGAGGTGCGCCGGCCCGGCTGCCGGACCGGGCGGAGCGGGGGGCGGTGGGCCGGGTGGTGGACCGCCGGATGGGCCGGCACGCCCGGCTTGTGCTCGACGGGGGTCCAGTCGGGTTTCCCCGTGACCATCAGCGGGTCGAACACCACGACCGCCCCCGCGAGCAGGAGGAAGGCGAGCGGACCGACGAGCATGGGCCACAGCAGCTCGGCGGGCGATGCGCCGGCGGTGGGTGCCCCCGTGTCGTGGATGTGGACGCTGAGGGCCGCCATGCCCGTGTAGTGCATGCCGCTGACGGCGAGCCCCATGACGAGGCTCGCGCCCACGCTCCACAGGAAGCCTCTGACCTGTCCGGCCGCCCACAGAGCGGCGGTCGCGGCCGCCATCGCTATGACGACGGAGACGGCGACGGTCACCGTGTTGTACTCCAGCTGTCCGTTCAGGCGCATTCCGGCCATGCCCAGATAGTGCATCGAGGCAATACCCAGGCCGGTGATCGTGCCTCCGGTGAACAGGGCCGTACCTTTCGCACCCTTGTAGCCGACGATGAATATGCCGATACCCACCATGACGATGGCGACTCCGAGGCTGGCGAACGTCATCGTCCTGTCGTAGTGGATGGGCGTCTGTTTGACCTTGAAGCCCATCATCGCGACGAAGTGCATGGTCCATATACCGGAAGCGATGGCCGCCGAACCGAGGGCCAGCCAGCCGGGCCGCCAGGAGTGCGAGACGACCATGGATCTGGTGGTGCAGCGCAGGCCGAGAGCGCCGCCGAGGGAGGCCATGAAGAAGGCCACCAGCGGTGTGACGAGTCCGTAGCTGAATCCGTCGACCGTGCCTTGCATGCGCGGCTGCCCTTCCCGCCTTCGTACGTCCCGTAATTCCCTGAAATACGCCCCTCCCGGGACCGCCCGAGCGGTCAGGGGTGAGGCAGAGAGTATGACTCCCACCGGAATGGTCGAACGATTTTCCGGCAAAGAAACACGGCGTTGCCTCAGTTGTGCGGCAACAGTGAGCGCACTTGGGGGATCTGCATTCAATGTGTGGCCATCTTGTACCCCTCCGCCGTTGACGCTCTGCTGTCACAGTTGATCTGACCGTGATCGACCGACGCGAGGAGTACGCATGCACGCGCGCGCAGTCGCCGCCATCACCGCCGCTCTCCTGGGGACCGCCACCCTTCTGCTGCCGGGCTCCGCCGCCCGGGCCGGCGACGCCGGGGTGCGGCCGCTGGTCATCGGCCACCGGGGGGCGGCCGCCTACGCGCCCGAGAACACGCTGGCCTCCATCGACAAGGCGGCCGAGCTGGGCATCACCTGGGTCGAGAACGACGTCCAGCGCACCAAGGACGGCGAGCTCGTCGTCATCCACGACGACAGCCTGCAGCGCACCACGGACGTCGAGCAGGTGTTCCCCCACCGGGCACCCTGGAAGGTGAAGGACTTCACCGCGGCCGAGGTCGCGCGCCTCGACGCGGGCAGCTGGTTCGGCTCCGGGTACGGGTGCGCGCGCGTGCCGACGCTGACGCAGTACATGCGCCGCGTCGAGCACAACCACCAGAAGCTGCTGCTGGAGATCAAGAACCCCGACCTGTATCCGGGCGTCGAGGGGCAGACCCTGAAGGTCCTCGGCAACGAGGGCTGGCTCGACCGGCGGCATCTGGCCGACCGGTTGATCGTGCAGAGCTTCAGCGCGGACAGCCTGCGGATCGTCCACGACCTCAAACCCGCTGTCAGGACGGGCCTCCTCGGCATGCCGCGCGTCTCGCAACTGCCCGGGTACGCGAGCTTCACCGACGGGATCAACCCGTCGTACGGATCGCTCTCTCGGGGTTACGTCGCCGCCGTGCACTCCGTGACGGGACCGCACGGCCGGCCGCTCGCCGTCTTCGCCTGGACCGTCGACGACGCGGACACCGCCCGCCGGGTCGCCCGGTACCGCGTGGACGGCCTCATCACCAACAGGCCGGATGTGGTCCGGGCCGCCCTGCAGGCCCCCTGAGCCCGGCTCGCCGGGCGTTGTCAGTGCCGGGTCGTACGGTGGGCGCATGGACAGCGATGGGCAGTACGAACAGCAGGTCGTGTGGGCGGTGGTCGGCACCGGGATCGGCCCGCTGCTGCTGGCCGCGACCCGCGAAGGCCTGGTCAACGTCGTGTTCCACGCCACCGGGGCGACACGCGACATGGCGCTCGACCGGCTGGCCTCCCGGCTGGGCTGCGAGCCCGTCGAGGCACCCGGCTCGCCGCTGCTGACCGAGGCGATACGTCAGGTCGAGGCGTACTTCGCGGGCGATCGGCGCGACTTCGAGCTGGCGCTGGACTGGTCGCTGATCTCGGGCTTCAACCGGCAGGTGCTGCGCGAACTGGCCGGCGGTGTCCCGTACGGCGCGGTGGTGGGCTACGGCGACCTCGCCGGGCGGGTGGGCCAGCCGGGCGCGGCCCAGGCGGTCGGGGTGGCGATGGGGTCCAATCCGCTGCCGGTCGTCGTGCCCTGTCACCGGGTGGTGGAGAGCCACGGGGGCATCGGCGGGTTCGGGGGCGGGCTGGAGACGAAGCGCAAGCTGCTCGCTCTGGAGGGAGTGCTGCCCGAGCCGCTGTTCTGATACTCAAAGGGGCGCGCGAAGGGTGGCCGGGAAGCGGAACGGGCAGCAGACTCCGCCATGCGCACGACCACTGGCATCCGAGGGTTCGGAGGTGGACGCGGCGGTCAACGCGACCGTGATCGGTACGGACGACGCGCCGCGCGGCGACGCCGAGTTCGACCAGGGCGCCGGCACACGTACGTGCTCGATCCGCACCGGGCGCTGACCTGCGTACGGCCAGGTCTGAGGCCCTGAGCAGTGGGTGCCCACGCACACGTGGGCACCCGCCATGCCCTGGTGGTCGTGGTTCTGCGCCCTGGGTGGCAGTGGGGCCCCGTGCCCTGTCGGTCGTGGTCTCCCGTGCCTGTTCAGTCGTAGTGCCGGGCCTCGAAGACGTTTCCGTCCGGGTCGCGGAAGTAGAAGCTGCGCCTGGCCTTCCCGCGGGCGCCGTAGGAGTCGTACGAGAACTCCGAGATGGGGACGGCGCGTTCCGTCAGGCGGTTGTGCAGGGCGTCGAAGTCGTCGCCGGTCAGGGCCAGGCAGACGTGGTTGACCGGGTGGCCCGCGCTTTCGGGGGCGCCGGGGAGCATCTTCATGTGCGCCGCCATGGTGCGGGGCATGAGATCGATGATGGTCTCGTCGTTGAGCCGTACCGAGGGGAAGGGAGCCTTCCCCTCGGAGAACTCGGTGATCCTCAGGGGGCGCAGTCCGACGGCCTTCTCGTAGAAGCCGGCCGCGGCGACCGGGTCATGTACCCACAGGACGACATGGTCGAGACGTGTCGTGTTATCCGTCATGTTCTTCAGGCTGGTGCCGTCTCCCACAGGCCGCAAGGGCCTGCCCGGAGCTGCCGCTCGCCGGAGACGGAGGGCCGGGTCGGGGGTTACGCCTTGCATCCCCATGCCGAGATCATCGGCGCCGTGGCCAGGTCCATTGCGCCGGATGCGATGTTCGCCAGGTGGCGGTCGATGTCCTCGTTCGTGGCGATGTCCGCGCTGACGAGGCGGTCGCGGATCTGGCGGACAGTGGCCGATTCGAGGGCGGCGCAGGCCGGCGAGGTGAGCGGGAAGTACGCGTCGGCCTCCACCTGGCCCAGGCCTGCCTCGCGGAGCAGTCGCGGGAGGCGGCGGCCGTAGGCGAGATCGGCGCCCCGGTCGGCGAGCAGTTGGCGGAAGCCGTGCCGCAGGCGGTTGGCGAGCTCCTGCTCGGGGCCGTGCTCGTCGGGGCAGACCAGGGGTTGCAGGGCGGGATCGGCATCCTCGATCAGAAGCCGACCGCCGGGGCGCAGGGCCTTGACCATCGAACGCAACGCCCGTTCGCGGTCCGGCACATGGACGAGGACGAGCCGGGCGTGCACCAGGTCGAAGCCCTCGCCTGGCGGCTCCTCGGCGCCGACGTCGTGGACCCGCACGTCCACCGGCGGACGGGCGACGGAGGCGAGCAGGGACGTGTCGATGTCCGTGGCGACGACCTTTCCGCTCACACCGACCTTCTCGGCCAGCCAGGACACCACGGAGGTGCCGCCCGCGCCCACCTCCCAGCAGCGCCAGCCGGATCCGACGCCCAACGCTTCGAGATGCCGGAAGGTCGTCGGGTCGAAGAGGGTGGCGAAGGCGCCGAAGCGCTCTCCCGCCTCGTTCTGCTGGTTGCCGAGGAGGTATCCGTCGGATCGCGTCATGGCGCGATCATCCCAGCCGCGCGGCCGGCTCGGCGGAAGCCGTCGGCGCCTCGGCGCACGGCTTGCACGGGACGCCGGCCCGGTCGTCGGGGAACCCTTCGTCCACAGGCCGGAACCAAGCGGAATGCCCTGCTCCCACAGGCTCACCCGCCGCTTACACAGACCTGGCACACTGGCGCGCCAAGGCACAAGCAGGCGGTTCATCACGCAGGTGAACCGCGCACCACGCATCGAGCCGGAGATCCACGCAAGGAGATCCAGATGTCCATGGCAGGGAATCTGCGGAAGGTCACCCACCTCGGCAGGGTCGGCGGCCTCCGTACGGTGGCACGGCTGGCCAGGCGGCGCCCTCGCGTCGACCTGAGTCACCCGGCCAGGTCCCCGCTGGGCTCCTCGGTGGTGAACTGCGTGACCTACCGGGACGGCATGCGGGTCCCCGGCGGCAGCGATCTGGTGGACACCGTGGAGCGCGTGCGCAAGAAGGGGGACGGGTTCGTGTGGCTGGGGCTGCACGAGCCGACGGATCAGGAGTTCGCCGGCATCGCCGACCTCTTCGACCTGCATCCGCTGGCGGTCGAGGACGCGGTCGAGGCGCATCAGCGACCGAAGCTGGAGCGCTACGGCGAGACACTGTTCGCCGTGTTCAAGACGGTCTGCTACGTCGAGCACGAGGAGCTGACAGCGACGAGCAAGGTGGTGAACACCGGCGAGATTATGCTGTTCGTCGGTGAGGACTTCGTGATCACCGTCCGGCATGGGATGCACGGCTCGCTGGGCCCGCTGCGCGAGGACCTGGAGTCCGACCCCCACCAGCTCGCGAAGGGGCCGGCGGCGGTGCTGCACGCCGTCGCGGACCACGTGGTCGACGACTATCTGCACGTCACCGACTCCATACAGGCGGACATCGACCAGGTGGAGATGGACGTGTTCGCGGAGGGCGGCGCGCGGGCCGACCCGGGCCGGATCTACCAGCTCAAGCGTGAACTGCTGGAGCTGAAGCGCGCCGTCGTCCCCCTGGGCCGCCCGGTCGAGGACCTCGCCACGCGGCCTGTGCGGGTGGTCGGCCCGGAGATACAGACCTACTTCAGGGATGTTTTCGATCACCTCATGCGGGCGAAGGAGCAGATCGCCTCTTTCGACGAACTGCTCAACTCGATTCTGCAGGCTCATCTCGCGCAGGTCACCGTTGCCCAGAACGAGGACATGCGGAAGATCACGGCCTGGGCCGCGGTGATCGCCGTACCGACGATGGTCTGCGGCGTGTACGGCATGAACTTCGATCACATGCCGGAGCTGCACTGGAGGTTCGGCTATCCGCTGGTCATAGGCGTGATGTCGTTGGCGTGTCTGGTGCTGTACCGCGGCTTCAGACGCAGCGGCTGGCTGTGACGCGCCGCGCCCGGCGGGTCAGCGGCTCGTTCCCCTCGCGTACACCCTGTGGGCGAAGTCGGCGATCTGGTCCTCCGTCAGATGCTGGGCCAGGTCGGCCTCGCTGATCATCCCGACCAGCCGCTTGTTCTCGATGACGGGGAGCCGGCGGATCTGGTGGTCCTGCATCTCCCGGAGTACGTCGCCGACGTCGGCACTCGCGTCGATCCAGCGCGGGGTGCCGTGAGCCATCTCGCCCGCGGTGACCTTGGCCGGGTCGTGGCCCATGGCCACACAGCCGACGACGATGTCGCGGTCGGTGAGGATGCCGCAGAGCCGCTCGTTCTGGTCGCTGATGGGCAGGGCTCCGACGTTCAGCTCGCGCATCAGCTGGGCCGCGCGGTCCAGCGTCTCGTTCGCGGGGATCCACTGGGCGCCACGGTGCATGATGTCTCCGGCGGTGGTCATGGAGTACCTCCCGGTGCCGGAAGGCCGGCGCGGCGCGGGAACGCTCCGCTAGTCCCGGCGCCCTACATTCTCGCCGCGCGGCCCGCCCCGTGCACCCGGAACCCCGCGGTAGCAGGCGGCCCGGGAAGGCGGCGTCAGGCCGAGAAACCGACGATCCGCCGGGGGACGATGCGGATGATCACGCGGACCTCGTCGTCCTTCTCGGCGTGCGGGTCGATGCCGAGGTATTTGTGCGAGAGCTCGTAGGGGAGCCGCTTGCCCTCGTCAGCGAGGATCTCGGCGGTGCCGCGGATCTCGACCGAGGTGTAAGGGTCGGCGAGGTCGAAGACCGAGAGGCTGATGCGGGGGTCACGGCGGAGGTTGCGCACCTTCTGGCGTCCGTCGGTGGAGGAGAAGAGCACGGTGTCGCCGTCGCGCTTGATCCAGACCACCGAGTTCTGCGGGGCGCCGTCGGGGCCGAGGGTGGCAACGCTGGCGAAGTTCCTGCCGTCGAGAAGGGCGCGGACGGAGTCGGCGAAGAGGACGGGATCACTCGATGCGGTCGGCATGGGACCACCATAACTAAATGCACGCGCATATAAAAGTGGTGGGGTGCCATCTCGCGGCCGATCACCCTCTCCATGCCGGATGCCGTTGATCGTCGGCACGCACCAGGACGTCGGCCGTGTCCGCCGGGTTGGTCTCGTCCGCGTAGCGCTCGAAGGCGGGGAGCGTCCAGTGGTCGGCCTCGGGGGTACGGCGGCGCAGCGCGCCGGGTGAGAGGAGGACGTGGACGGTCAGATCGAAGGGGAACCAGTGACGCAGCAGGAGAGGGCCGTGCAGCAACAGGAAGCCACCGGGCGGGAGTGGGACGTAGGGGCTGCGCGTGGCGCGGTCGGTGGCCGGGTCCCACAGGTCGGGCAGGACGCGTCCGTCGCCGCCTGCTTCGAGGGGTCCGAACACCTCGCGCCACAGGGCGCCGGTGTCCAACCAGCCGTCGTAGTAGGCGTCGACGTCCTGGTGGCCGTACTCCAGGCGGAGCGAGGCGGGCCGCAGGAAGCCCTCGGCGCCGACGGTCAGCGAGGGGCGGCCGAGTATGCGCAGGGCCTCGGCGACCCGCTCGGCGAGGTCTCCGGGGCGGGCCGCCGGAGCTCCGTCGAAGGCGATGCGGGGCCAGGAGCCGCCGTCGGCCGGCTTGAGGTCGAGCAGACGCTCGGCCAGGAGGTCGCCGAGCCGGTCCCAGGTGATCGCTTCGAGTCGCACACGGCCCATGATGCGCCAGCCGCCCGCCCGGATGCGTCGCACACCCGCTGGCAGGGAAGGTGTACGGGAGGAGGGTGTGCGGAGCGCGGGCGCAGAGGGCGGTTGCGCGGTGGTCCAAGGTCCTGTCGGGGGGAAAGAACCAGCCATGGCACGTCTGACAACTCCCCCGCCCCGCATCGGGCTTCTCGTCTTCCAGCCTCTCCGGAGACGGCACTGCAAGGAGTGTCAAGCCGGACCGTTGACGCTGCTCGTGATCGAAGAGGGAGCGCCGCGGTGTCTCGACTGTGCCGATCTCGGGCATCTGGTGTTCCTGCCGCGCGGCGACACGGCGCTGACGCGTCGGTCGCGGGAGGAGAGCACACTGTCGGCGGTCGTGGTGCGCTTCAACCGGCGCAAGGCGCGGTACGAGCGGCAGGGCGTCCTGGTCGAGGAGGCGGGGCTCGCCCGGGCCGAGCGGCGGTGCCTCGCGGACGCCGAGGCGCGGCGGCGGCGTCGGGTGCGGGACGCCCGGCGACGGGCCGCGGAGGACGTGCGGTTCACGAAGGCGTTCGCGGCGGAGATACGGCGGCTGTTTCCCGCGTGCCCGGTGGAGCGGGCCCGGGAGATCGCGGAGCACTCGTCGGTGCGGGGCAGCGGGCGGGTGGGCCGGAGTGCCGCGGGGCGGGCGCTGTCCGAGGGGGCGGTGGTCTCGGCGGTCGTGGCGTCGGTACGGCATGTGGACACGCCGTACGACCAGCTGCTGATGAGCGGGGTGCCGCGGCACGAGGCCCGGCGGCGGATCGGAGCGGGGGTGGAGACGGTGCTGCGGGGGTGGCGGTCGGACAGGGCGGAGGCCGGTTGACGGACAGGGACCGGGCGGCGAGCGCCTAGCCGGCCGCGCACGGACGGCGGTCCGGCGGCGCCCGCCTGGACGCCCGCACATGTGCCCGCGCCCTTCGGCATGGTCACCGGGCCCGTACGGGAATTCACTTGTGGTGGTAGGAGGTGCCGGGCGAGGTCTCGGCTCGATACGGGGAGTTGACCTGAAGTGATCGATGGGCCGTACCTCTGGCTGACGGTGTTGGGTGTGCTCGGGACCGGTCTGGTGGCCGGGGTCTTCTGCGGTTTCTCGACGTTCGTGATGAGGGGGCTCGCCGCGCTGCCGCCGGCGCAGGGCGTCGCCGCGATGAACGCGATCAACGTGAGCGCGGTGATGCCCGCGTTCATGCTCGTGTTCGTGGGGTCGGCGGTGCTGTGCGCGGTGCTCGCCGTGGTGACGTTCGTCTTGTGGCCGGACGAGGGCACGGTGGAACTGCTGGTGGGCAGCGCGCTGTATCTGTTCGGCTGCTTCGGGGTGACCATGGTCGCGAACGTGCCGCGCAACGACGCCCTGCTCAAAATGGATCCGGGCACCGCGGAGGCGGCAGCGTACTGGCCGTCGTACGTGCGCGAGTGGACGTTCTGGAACCACGTCCGCATGGTCGCCTCGGCCGGCTCCGCGTTGGCCTATGTGCTGGCGCTCACCTGAGAGGCGGCTGAGAAGTTCCGGGCGGGCGCTGGGGGAACGCCGAGAGGGGTGGGGCAGAAAGCGCTGTCCGTCCCCTCTGCGCACAGGGCCGAGGAGTCGTATCGTGGCCGAAAGAACGCCGCCCGATGACGCACGGCTCGTCGTACGCGTAGGCAAGGAAGACGGCCATGGCCGATCCCAAGGGTTTCATGACCACGCCTCGCCGGGAGTGGCCCCGCCGGCCGGTCGAGGAGCGGGTCCGGGACTGGAACGAGGTCTATGTTCCCGGTGCGCTGCTGCCGATCGTCACCGGACAGGCCGACCGCTGCATGGACTGCGGTGTCCCGTTCTGCCACGACGCCTGCCCGCTGGGCAATCTGATCCCCGAGTGGAACGACCTGGTCAGCCGGGACGACTGGCGGGCGGCGGCCGACCGGCTGCACGCCACGAACAACTTCCCGGAGTTCACCGGCCGGCTCTGTCCGGCGCCGTGCGAGGCGGGGTGCGTGCTCGCCATCAACCAGCCCGCGGTCACCATCAAGAACGTCGAGGTCGCCATCGCCGACAGGGCCTGGGAGTTGGGCCTCGCACCCCCGAGAGCGCCGGACCGGCTGTCCGGGCGGACCGTCGCGGTGATCGGGTCGGGGCCCACGGGGCTCGCGGCGGCACAGCAGCTGACCCGGGCCGGGCACACGGTCGCCGTGTACGAGAAGGACGACCGGCTCGGCGGGCTGATGCGGTACGGCATCCCCGAGTTCAAGATGGAGAAGCACCATCTGGACCGGCGGCTGGAGCAGATGCGGGCCGAGGGGACGAAGTTCCGTACGTCGACGGCGGTCGGGCGGGACATCGGCGCGGCGGAGTTGCGGTCGCGCTACGACGCCGTGGTGATCGCGACGGGGGCCACTGCGTGGCGCGAACTGACCGTGCCGGGACGGGAGTTGGCCGGGATACAGCAGGCGATGGAGTATCTTCCGCTGTCCAACCGGGTGCGCGAGGGGGACCTGCAGAGTTCCCCGATGTGCGCCGCCGGGAAACACGTCGTCATCGTCGGCGGCGGTGACACGGGGGCGGACTGCCTGGGCACCGCGGTGCGTGAAGGGGCCGCGTCCGTCACGCAGTTGGACATCTACAGCCGGCCCGGCGCCGATCGCGACGAGGACACCGAGCCCTGGCCGACGTACCCGAAGATCTACCGGCTTTCGGCCGCCCACGAGGAGGCCCGCGATCTTCGGACGGCGCCGGCGGCGGACGCGGACGCGCGCCTGTTCGCGGCGTCCACGCTCCGCTTCGAGGGCGACGCGAACGGGCATGTGAGTTCGCTGCACCTCGTCGAGGTCGACGCGCAGCGCCGACCGCTGGCGGAGAGCGGGCGGACGTTGCCCGCCGACCTCGTCCTGCTCGCGCTCGGTTTTTCCGGACCGGACCGGGCGGACGGACTCGTGGACCAGTTGGGGCTGGCGATGGAGCCTCGCGGGACGATCACCCGGGACGTCGGGTTCGCGACCAACGTGCCCGGCGTGTTCGCGGCCGGGGACGCCGCGCGCGGGCAGTCACTGATCGTGTGGGCGATCGCGGAGGGCCGGGCGGTGGCGGCGGCCGTCGACCGCCATCTGACGGGAAGTTCACAACTGCCCGCGCCGATAGGGCCGTACGACCGGCCGATGGCGGTCTAGCCGACGGCGGTGTGATCGCCGACGCCCGTGTCACCTCCGACGGCAGCGGTGTGGCCTGAGACGGCAGCGGATTGCCGTCGAAGGTCAGCGTCGTCCGTCCGCCCCCGCCACCTTGGCCGTCGACAGCGCCACCCGGTTCCACGTGTTGATCGTGAAGATCAGGGCGAGCACGTGGGCCAGTTCCTCCTCGCCGAACTGGGCCGCGGCCTGGGCGTAGACCTCGTCCGGGACGCCGCCGTCGGCGACCAGCGTGACCGCCTCCGTCAGGGCGAGAGCTGCCTGCTCCCGTTCGGTGAAGAAGTGTCGGGCCTCGCGCCAGACGGCGATCATGTGCAGCCGGTCCTCGCTCTCACCGGCCTTGCGGGCATCGCCCGTGTGCATGTGCAGGCAGTACGCGCAGTGGTTGAGGTGCGAGGCACGGATCTGGATCAGTTCCACGAGGGCCGGGTCGAGGCCCTCGCGGGCGGCGGCGTCGAATCCGATGAGGGCGCGGAACACCTTGGGGGCGGACTTCCCGAAGTCCAGGCGGCCCTTTTCGGCCACGGCCGCGACGTGGCCGTGGCCGTCAGGCGTGCTCGACGTGTTCATCGCGCCTGCCGAGTCGGTCGTGTTCGTCGTGTTCGTCGTGTTCGTCGTCATGTGCATCAATATACGAGCTGGAAAGACCCGCTGTAGGGTGCATTTCCATGGCGGAATCATGGGTCAATTCAGCGGAGCGGATCGGGGCCGACCTGCATCTTGAGCTGACCGAAGCGGGTGGGCGGCGGGCCGCGCTCATCGAGGCGCTGCGCGAGGCCGCGCGCGGCGGGCGGCTCGCCCCCGGCACCCGGCTGCCGCCGTACCGCTCGCTCGCCGCCGACCTCGGTGTCGCCCGCAACACGGTCGCCGACGCGTACGCGGAGCTGGTCGCGGAGGGCTGGCTGACCGCCCGCCAGGGCTCGGGCACCAGGGTGGCGGCCCGTACCGAACCTCTCCGCCACGGTCCGCGCGCGCTCCGGAACGCACCTGCACGCGCGCGTGGGTCCAAGGCGCGTGCACCCGCGCGTGGCCCCCGGCACGATCTGCGCCAGGGCACCCCGGACGCGTCCGCGTTCCCGCGTGCGGCCTGGCTGGCCTCCTACCGGCGAGCTCTGCAGCAGGCGCCCAACGAGGTGTTCGGGCCCGGTGATCCCGCCGGTCGCGTCGAGCTCAGGGAGGCGCTCACGGAGTATCTGGCACGCGCGCGTGGTGTGCGAACGGAGCCGGAGCGGATCGTGATCTGCTCGGGCTTCGCGCACGCGCTGCGCCTGCTCTTCGACGGCCGGAACCGGATCCTGGGCGGACCACTGGCCGTGGAGGCGTACGGGCTGCCCTTCCACCGGGAACTGCTCGCGGCTGCCGGCGTACGGACGGTGCCACTCCCCCTCGACGAACACGGCGCCCGTATCGACCGGTTGGCACGCGAACGCGCCGTGCTGCTCACGCCCGCCCACCAGCTCCCGACCGGCGGACCGCTGGCCGCCCAGCGCCGTTCAGCGGTGGTCGACTGGGCACGCGCGCGGGGCGGGGTGGTCCTGGAGGACGACTACGACGGGGAGTTCCGGTACGACCGCAGGCCCGTCGGGGCCGTCCAGGGTCTCGATCCCGAGCGCGTGATCTACATCGGTTCGGTCAGCAAGAGCCTGTCCCCCGCGGTACGGCTCGGGTGGATGGTGCTGCCGGAGCGGTACGTGGACGGCGTGCTCGCTGCCAAGGGCGAACGGGAGGCGTGGGCGAGCGTCCTGGACCAGCTGAGCCTCGCCGACTTCATCGCCTCGGGGTCGTACGACCGTCATGTACGGCGCATGCGGCAGCGATACCGGAGCCGCCGTGACCGCCTCGTCGCGGCGCTCGCCCCGCACACGCCGCGGATCGCGGTGACCGGAGTCGCGGCCGGGCTGCACGCGGTGCTGCGACTGCCGCCAGGCACCGAGCGGTCCACCGTCAAGGCCGCCACCTGGCAGGGCGTCGCGCTCGAAGGGCTCGCCGGGTTCCGGCACCCGGACGCGAACACGGCCGCGCCCGACGGTCTGGTCGTGGGCTACGCGACGCCCTTGGAACACGCGTACGGGACCGCGCTGGAAGCGCTGTGCCGGATCCTGCCGCCGGGCGGCCCCGAGGATCCCGCCTGATCCACTCGCCGACGGGACGGTTCTCCACCATTGCTTGGCGCCCGTCAATTCAGCAGCAACACAAGGAAGAAGTTCAGAAGCCGGGAGGTTCAGAAGCCAGAAGCCACGAGCCAGGAGTTCAGCGAATATCACGCAATGACCTCACGAGAGCAGGAAGTCGGCTTCCCCTGCCTTGGCACCCTGGATGAACGCGGTCATCTCGTCGGTGGTGTAGATCAGCGCAGGCCCGTCCGGGTCGGTGGACTGACGTACGGCGATCCGGCCGTCGGCGAGCTTCATCGCCTCCAGGCAGTTCCCACCGTTGCCGCCGCTCCACGGCTTGTGCCAGCCCTCGCTCCCCAACTCCCGCGCGGGCATGCCGTTGTAGACGTGTTTGCGCGGTTTGATGCGATCCATTCACAGCTCCTTGCGGAGGTCCCGGAGGATCTCCTTCGTGCGATGTGCCGTAGCGGCCTGCGCCGCCATGCGGTCCATGGCCTCGAGGTGGGTCGCCACCTCCGGGCGCGCGTCGAGATAGACGGCGCCGGTCAGGTACTCGCTGTAGACCATGTCCGGCAGTTCTGACATGGCAAATCGGAACAGCACGAAGGGCCCGTACGTGCCGGGGTGCGGCCCGTTGGTGAACGGCCCGACCTGCAGGGTCACGTTGGGCAGCTTCGCGGCCCAGAGCAGCTTGTCGATCTGGGCACGCATCACCTCCGGGCCGCCGACGGGGCGGCGCAACACGGTCTCGTCGAACACGGCCCAGAACCGAGGCGCGCCCTGACGGGTGAGCAGTTCCTGGCGTTGTATGCGCAGGGCCACATGACGCTCGATGTCGTCGGGCCTGGTCTGGCCGATCGCGCCCGACCGCAGCACTCCGCGCGCGTACTCCTCGGTCTGCAACAGGCCGGGCACGAAGTGCGGATCGTACGAGCGGATCAGCGCGGCCGCACCCTCCAGGCTGACGTACATGGAGAACCAGCCGGGCAGGATGTCGTGGAACCGCTGCCACCAGCCGGGCCTGTTGGCCTCCTCGGCCAGCCGTACGAAGACCTCGGCCTCCTCGTCCGAGACGCCGTAGGACTTCAGGAGCAGCTGGAGGTACGGGATTTTCAGGCCGACCTCGGCCATCTCCATGCGGCGGACGGTGGCGGGAGCGACCCGAAGGACGCGGGCCGCCTCCTCGCGCTTGAGGCCGGCGCGCTCCCGCAGGTCCAGCAGACGGCGGCCGAGGACGACTTGACCGACCGTCGGCGCGGACCGCGGTTCACTCACGCTCCACCTCCACTGGCCGCCGAGAGTCCAAAAGCATGCTGACAGCCCTGCGGCGCCATTCGAAGACCTATTCGAAGATCTGTACGGATCTCCGTTGATCCCAACTGGCGCCGCCCAAGGTGCTGTTGCGAGCAGTGTGCCACGGCACTTCACCGCGTCACACGCACTCTGCATTTTTCAAAGTGACACTTGCCAAGTGTTCACGGCGGGGCGATAGTGGCAAGCGTGATTCCGTCCGCGCCCTTAGGAACAGACGCTGCCGCAGGCCGCCCCCTCGGTCTCGGTGCCGCCTCGGGAGTGAGGCCCGACAGGGCCGCTGCCGAGCGCCGGTTCCGCTTCGAGCTGGCCGCACATCCGGGGTCTCCCGCGCAGGCCAGACGCCTGACGAGGGCTCGGCTGGACGTGTGGTCAGTGTGCGAGGACATCTGCGACACCGCGGCTCTGGTCATCTCCGAGCTGGTCACCAACGCCCTCATGCACACGGCGAGCAGCCACATAGTCTGCGAGCTGCACGGCAATGACGACCTGGTGCGCATAGCCGTGCGTGACGAGGGTTGTGCACCGGGTGAGCCTCATCCGTCGCGGGCGCGGCCCGATGAGGAGCACGGGAGGGGATTGCTCCTCATCGACGCGCTCTGTGACGCATGGGGCGCCCATGACCACGGCCCGGGACTGCTGGTCTGGGCGGAGCTGCCGCGCAAGGCGGACACGCCCCGTCACGACTGCGGCCCCTGCAACGACCTGGGCTGGGGAGCCCGCCCCAAGCCGGGCCCGGCCGGCGGTTCGGGCGACGAGGACGAGGCCGATGCACACCAACGGCAGCACGGGACGGGAAGCCCATGGCGGTGAGGGCTGCGTCCGGGGGGCAGGTGCTGAGCCTGGACACGCTGGTCCGCCTCCGGCGCGGACTGCATACGCCGGGTGCGCACCAGCGGCTGCCCGTGCCCGAGGGCATGACGGCCCCGCTGGGCTGCGACGCGGTGGAGGTACCCGCGCGCTTCGGCCCGCTGGTGCTGCCTCGGCTGCCACGCGTGGGGTGCGTCTACGCCGACGAGGCGCACTGGTGGTGGCTCGTCCCCTCCGACTCCGACTACGCGATCGAGTGGCCTGAGCCCGCGCAGTACGCCGCCGGGGCGGTGGTTCCGGACGCCCCGGCGGTCCCCGACCTCGTCCACCGGCCGTCCGGCACGGTCCCCTACACCCCGCCGATCCCGCTGTATCTGGTCCTGTGCCGGGTCACGGGAACGACGCCCGCATGGTCACGGCCGGCCGCCGCGTGACCCTCGTGATTGCGTAAACATCGCCCTCGCAGGGCGTACGCCAACGCGCTCGCCCCTCTCCGACACACGCCCTCCCCCGATGGACCCGGCCCCGCGATAGTGGCCGTTCGTCGAGGTGAACCGAGGGAGGCTTCGGTGGGGATGACGCGGGGCTCGGGCGGGCGGGGGAAGACGCGGGGCTCGGGCGGGCGGAAGAAGACGCGGGGCTCGGGCCGACGGGGGAAGACGCGGGGCTCGGGCGGGCGGGGGAAGAGGGGCGGTGTCGAGGCACCCGAGGTCTCCGAGTCGGAGCAGCTGCTCTTCGGGGGGCCTTTGCGCTACGACATGGGCTGGAACCAGCACCGGGAGCGTTTCTGGAGCTGAGCTTCCGGGCCATGGTGACGCGGCTGCCGGCCCTGCTGGGGTCGAGTATCCGGCTCGCCTGGCAGGCCGACCGGCGGGCGGCGCGGACCGTGCTGGCGGCCGAGGTCGGCCGGGGCGCGATGCAGGCGGTGAGCCTGCTCGCGGTCAACAGCGTGCTGGGCCGGCTGATCACCGGCGGTCCGGTCGAAGGCCGGCTGCGCGGCGCCGTTCCCGCGCTGGTCGCGATGGCCGCCGTCATGCTGGTCGGGGCGCTGCTGCGGGGCGGCGTCGGTGTATGCCACCGGACGACGTGAGCCCAAGGTGGAGCGAGTGGCCACGGAGCCGTACCTGGAGCGGGCGGCGGCCGTGGAGCCGGCCGCGATCGAGGACCACTCGTTCCACAAGCTGCTGGACACCGCGCAGTACGGCGCCTCCTCGGCCCGGCGGATGATCTCGTACGCCACGCGCGTGGTGAACGCGATGATCTCACTGATCGCGGCGGCGAGCGCGCTGACCGTGCTGCACCCGGCGCTGCTTCCGCTGCTCTGGCGGGCATCGGGGCGAGAGCCTGCTGGCGGCCCCTGTTGACGACCGTGCCGATGGCGCGGACCTTGCCGGTCTCCACCGTGATCCGCCGAAGGAACTTCACCGTCGGATCGAGCAAGGTGTAAGCCATGCCCTGTGGCTGTGTCGAGTGGACGGCCCCGTCCGCCGCAGAGTCGAGCGGGGTGACGAAGACGCCGCCATGCACACCGCCGATCGGGTGCGGTGTTCCTCGCCAGACACCAGCGGGAAGACCCCCCGCCAGAGCACCGGCCTCTCCGTCGTGAGCGGTGTCAGCCGGCTTCCGTCAGGGCTGCGCGCGGCGACGAGGATCTCGCCGTCGATCAGCGCGTGCTGGGCGCCCTCCCGTCGGCCGGAACCCTGCTCGACTGCGGCGGTGGGCGAGTTCGTCGAAGGCGGGTGTTGTGCCCTCGTCGATCAGCGCCTCCTTGGAGGCGAACTGCCGGTAGAAGCCGCCGTGGGTCAGACCGGCAGCCTTCATCAGGTCCGGCGACGCCGATGTGGGTCCCCCTGCTCCCGGAACAGCCGGGAGGCGGTCTGCACGACCCGCTCCCGGTTCTCCCGAGCCTGCGCCTGTGACACACGTCCCATCGCCCCCCCGATTGAATGTCGATCGTAATTCATTCTCGGGCGCATCGCCACCGATGCGGACCTGGGCGCAGCGCTGGGACGCCAGGTGCACCTACGCCCGCCGCGCCGACTCGGGCAGCGGCCGGGCCTTCCGCCGCCACGTCCCAACTCTCCTGCGCGACCTGGGACTTGACGGTGATCATGAAATGCTCGCCCACGCCCTGCTCGCCTTCACCAGCCTCGATGCGGCGGACTACCTGCGCGAGGAGCTCGGGGCGCCCACCACGCGCCTGCAGGCCACGTGGGTCGACCTCATACGGCGGTTGGCCCAACCCGAGGGAACATGAGCGCGCATGCCCAGCAGGTGGCGGTCGGCATCCTCAGACGCCGTAGGCCACCATTGGAGTACGTTCGCAATACCATACGCCGAGAGGGCCGACTGAGGACAGGCGGCCCTTCCGGCGCATGGAGGAGCCCGTGGTGCGGTACAGCAAAGAGCACAAGCAGGTGACGAGGCAGCGGATCATCGAGACCGCCGGCCGTCGGTTCAAGCGCGACGGCATCGACGGCTCGGGCATCTCGACACTCATGGCGGACGCCGGACTGACCAACGGTGCCTTCTACGCCCACTTCGAGTCCAAGGACGACCTCGTCGCCACCGCGGTCGCAGACCAGTTGCGCACACTGAACGCGAACGTCGTCACGCAGGCGGCACCGGGCATCGTCGGACTCAAGCAGATCGTGCGGCAATATCTGTCGCCCCAGCACCGCGACAACCCCGACGAGGGTTGCCCCTCCGCCGCACTCCTCGACGAGATCGGGCGGTGCGGGGACGCGACCAAGCAGGCCTACACCGACGGCGTACTGGCCGTCACGGACAGCATCGCCGAGCGCCTCGCGCCGGCCGATCCGCGCTCGGTCCGCAAAAAGACCCTCAGCGTCTACGCCATGATGGTCGGAACCCTGCAGCTCTCCCGCGCCTTGGCCGACCGGCAACTCTCCGACGAGCTCCTCGAAGAGGGCATCCACAACGCCCTGACCGCCCTCGGCATCGCGGAGTCCCGCTGACCCGCAGCGGCACAACGCGGCAACCGCTCCACGCCACGCCCTCTGAGTTCCGCCGAGCACCTGCCGCGCCGGCGGGGGCTTTCCGGTCCGCAGCGTTGCGACCGCCTCTCCTTCCGCGCCGCGAGCCGTTGTGAAGGCTGGTTTCGCACGTCCTCGACCAGGGCCGCCTCGCGGAGTCCGGCACCCCGGACGAGCTTCTGGCGAGCGGCGGCATCTACGCGGAGCTGTACTCGCTCCAGGCGGAGCAGTTCACGGTGCCGGTGCCCGCCCCGAAGGCGGGCTGACGTCACCTGAGACCGCCCCCTGGAGCTGCTCAGGCCGTCGCGTCGGCTGCCTCACCCGGGCGGACGATCACCAGGAACATGTCCGTCGCCAGGTCCATGACCACCTCGGCGGGCAGTCCTTCCAGTCGCCGCGCATGCGCGAACTCCTCCGCGGGCCACGAGCCTCGCGGCCCACCTGCGGGAAAGCGTTCGAGCACTGTTCGCCCGTTCACCATCTCGCACCTCCAGAAAGCGTCGTTGTTGGAGTTAACGCCTTCCAGGGGCCGAACGCCTCGCTCAGTTGCGGTACTGAGACGTAGTTGACACTCGTCCACTGCGGATTGTGAGGTTCCGGTCACTGTGCGGTCATATGCGCTACCGAACGTGTCAGATCTCGTACTCGTCGTGATACCGGATGCGCTCGCTCCCCGCCGGCGCTCCGAGAGTGGACGCGCGCCCCTTGGGCTCCTCCCACTCCTCCTGCCGGCCCAGCGCGGTCAGGTCGAGGAAGCCCGTGGTCGAGCCGAGTCCGTCGAGGCCGCGCTCATACGTCGAGTAGGTGTGGAAGACCCGCTCACCGTCCCGCAGGAAGCAGCTGACACCGGGCCGCTCGACCGACTCCCCCTCGCGCTCCAGGGTCACGTCGAAGTCACGGTTGAAGTCGCTGCCGTACGACGAGTACCAGGGCACCGTCCACCCCATCCGGGCCTTGAACGGCAGGATCTTCGTGTACGGCGCACGGGAGACGGCCACGAAAGTCGTCCCCCGTGCCCACATATGCGCCAGATGCCCTATCTGGTCCAGGAACCCCGAACAGCTGCGGCAGCCGGCGTCCCACTCGGGCGCGAACATGAAGTGGTAGATGACGAGTTGAAGCCGTCCCTCGAACAGGTCGGGCAGGGTGGCCTTCCCGTCGCCGCCCTCGAAGACGTACGCCTCGTCCACCTCGACCATCGGCAGCCTGCGCCGCTCGGCGTTGAGCGCGTCACGCGCGCGTGTGGCGGCCTTCTCCTTTGCAAGCAGTTCCTCGCGTGCGGCAAGCCACTGCTCGCGCGAGACGATCTCCGGAAGCGACATGGCTCCTCCTGTACAACGGTCCGTTCCGGGTGGTGACCGACGGGAGGGGCGGAACTCATCGCCGCTCGGCAGATTTCTTCGGGCAGTTCCGGCAGGTTCTTCGGGCGGGTTCAGGTCGAGTACGCCACCGGGAGCGTGACCAGGCCACGGGCGCGCAGGGAGCGGCGCCACCGCAGGTCGTCGTCCGCGAGGCCGAGTTCGGGAAACCGCTCCAGCAGAGCGGCTACGGCGATCTCGGTCTCCGCGCGGGCCAGGGGTGCGCCCAGGCAGTAGTGGATGCCGTGGCCGAGGGCGAGGTGGCCGGAGGCGTCGCGGGTCAGGTCGAGTCGGTCGGGGCCGGGGAAGCGGTCCGGGTCGCGGTCGGCGGCGGACGGGGACACCCAGACCGTCTCGCCGGCGGGGACGGTGACGCCGCCGATGGTCACGTCCTCGACGGGGAAACGCCGGATGGCGAGCAGGGCGGGGCCTTCGTAGCGCAGGAACTCCTGGACCGCGGCGGGCAGTTGCGTCATGTCCTTGCGCAGGGCGGCCAGCTGCTCGGGGTGTTGCAGCAGAGCGAGCACGGCGTTGCCGATGAGCTGCACCGTGTTCTCGTAACCGGCGAAGAGGATGAGGAAGGCGAGGGACATCAGTTCGTCCTCGCTGAGCCGGTCGCCCTCCTCACGCACGGAGATCAGGTCGGAGAGCAGGTCGTCGGCGGGCGCGCTGCGCTTGTCCGCGAGAAGCCTGGTGAAGTAGCCGAGCATGGCGACGACCGCTTCTCTGGCCGCCTCGGGCCGCGCAGCCGGGTCCGGGGCGACGAGGGTGTCGGTCCAGACACGGAAGTCCAGGCGGTGCTGGTCCGGGATGCCGAGCAGGTCGCAGATGACGGTGATCGGCAGGGGCGCGGCGTAGGCGGCGATCAGGTCGGCGGTGCCGTGCGGGCCGAGCGCGTCGAGGAGTCGGTCGGCGGTGCGGCGGATGGGCGTGCGGAGCTTCTCGATACGGCGGGTGGTGAAGGCGCGGCCGACCAGGCGGCGGATGCGGGTGTGGTCGGGCGGGTCCATGTTGAGGAGGTTGGCGTCGAGCGCCGGCGGCAGGGAGAAGCCCTTGTAGGTGCCCGCTGTGGCATGCCGTTTGTCGAGCGAGAGCCGCGGGTCGGCGAGGGCCGCGCGAGCGTCGTCGTAGCGGGTGACGAGCCAGGCGGGCGTGCCGTCCGGTCCGGCGATGCGGTGCACGGGTGCGGTCTCGCGCAGCCGCCGGTAGACGTCGTAGGGGTGGTCGAGGAGGCCGTCGGCGGGATCCATGGGTTCAGCGTAGGGGCGCCCGGGCACCGGCGCGATCACCTGCCCGACTGCGTGACGCCCTGGGCGAGTTGACCGACGACGCCGAGGACTCCCTGGCCGAAGGCGGTGGGGGCGATCAATATGCCGAACACGAGCACGATGGCCACGGTCAGCTTCTCGTCGTTCCTGCTTCGGGCCTCCGTGCGGCGCCCCAGCCGCAGGACGATGATCACTGCGAGCAGCACCGCGACATCGATCGTCAGCTCCACCGGCCGGCCTCCCGTCAGGCACCTGCGTCCCGGCCTTCATGTGTAGCGTGAAACCACTTCGCGTGACGGCCCGGTTACCGGTGGTTGGCGCCAAAGTACTGCTCTGCGACCGGTTTTCAGGTCTTGTATTCCTGGACGCGTCGGCCATGGCTCCGGTCGAGAAGTGCCGGCATCCGTTCCGCCAACTCCCGCACCACGGCCGGGACATCAAGGGTGAGCAGCTCGCGGTCGCGCATCAGCACCCGCCCGTCGACGGCACCTGGAACCTGGAGAACCTGTACCGGCCCGGCGGCCCCTTCGGCCCCAAGGACAAGGCCGCCTACGACACGAAACTCGCGGCCCTCGCCGCCGTGATCACGGAGCTCGACCCGGCGCTGCTCGGTGTGCAGGAGGCCGTCGAGCCCGAGGCGCTGGACGACCTGGTCGGCATGCTGGACGGCGACTGGCACGTCGCGCTGTCGCAGCACCCGGACGGCCGGGGCATCCGTACGGCCGGGGCATCCGGGTCGGCTTTCTCAGCCGTACGGCGCTGGAGGTGCTGGCCGACACGAACGCGTTCCCGGCGAAGCTGCGCCCCGTACAGGAGGACGACTCGGGTGCGCAGGTGTCGGCGGCGGGGCGCGGGTTCCTCGCGGTGGAGGTCGCGACGGACGCAGGTCCGCTGCGGGTGGCCGTGGCCCACCTGAAGTCGAAGCTGCTGTCGTATCCGGGAGGCCGTTTCTTCCCTCACGACGAGGGCGAACGGGCCCGTTTCGGCGCCTACGCCCTCTATCGTCGGGCCGCCGAGGCGACGACCCTGCGCGCTGGCCGACGACCTGCTGGCCGGGGACGGACGCGCACGGGACGTTGCCGTGCTGGGCGACCTCAACGACGAGGTGCAGGCCGCGACCACCCAGATCCTGCTCGGCCCGCCCGGCTCCGAGATCGGCACACCGGGCTACGACAAGCCGGACAGGGGCGACGCGGAGCGGCTGTGGGACGTGGCACCGCTGATCCCCGCCGAGCAGCGCTACTCCCGCGTCGACTCGGGGCGGCGCGAGCTGATCGACCACATCCTGGTGAGCCACCGCCTGGTCCGGCGGGTGACGGCGGCGGGAACGGGGCTGCCCGGTGAAGGGACGCTGCGGCTGCCGTCGGTGGGGCCGGATCCGGCGGAGCGGCAGGGGAAGCCGGGGTCGGACCATGCGCCGGTGTGGGTGCGTGTGGGGCAGTAGTTCATGACTGGTCAGCGGCCCCGTTCGTGGTTCAGGCGGGCCAGGAGCAGGTTCGGGTCCGGCTCGGTGGCGAAGTACGCGTATCGCGGCCGCGAGGTCGCCCGCGCGGCTCACGGGCTCCGGGCCGGTGGCTGACGTGGCCGACGGGCGCCCGGCCGGTGGCTCCCGGGAACTCAGTGCGCCACGCCGTCCGGCCCGCGATGGGGAGACTCCGGCACTCCGGCACCCCGGCCCTGCCGCGATGCAGTGCTGCGGTGCCCCCGCTACACGGCCAGGGGCAACTCGGGAAGCCGTAGCCTTGTCCGCTCGTGCTCCGTCTCCAACTCAGCCAGAATCAGGGTGAGTTGCTCCCGGTCGCCGTCCGAGAGGCAACCCGAGTCGTCGAGGTGCACGGCGCAGGAGGTGGTGGCGTCCACGAGCCGTTCGAGGGTGGCGACGACCTCGTCCGCGCCCTCCGAGTGCCGGGCGAGCGCGGGGAGTTCGGCGGCGGCGAGGACGATGGCGGTATGGGCCTCGGCGAGTGTGCGGTAGGCCTCGCGGCGGAGGGTCCAGCGGGAGGCGCGGGAGTCGGCGGCGGGTTCGCGGAAGGCGGAGCCGGTTTCGATGTCAGCCGGCGAGCCGGCCGGGCCGGTCGCCGGGTCCGGGTCGTGGGACTCACGGAGGACGTGGGCGAGGTAGGCGTACGCCGCGCGGCTCGCCGCCGAGACGCGTGCCCGCACTCCCCCGCCCCGCTGCCCCGGCATCGGCAGATGCCCGACGAGGAGCACGATCGCGCAGGCCAGCAGCGTCTCGCCGATCCTGCTGGCGGAGGCCTGAGGCTCCCCGCCGACCATCACCAGGGCGAGGACGAGGACGGTGACGACCGCGGTCTGGGCGGCGAAGTGCCGTGTGGCGACGGGGATGAGGGCGCCGCTGACGGCCACGAGCGCGATGAGCCCCTCCGGCCGGGGGAGTACGGCGGCGAAGCCGGCGAAGAGCAAGGCCCCCAGAACCGTCCCTGCCGCGCGGTTGAGCACTCGGGACGCGAGGGGCCCGAGGTCGGGCTTGACGAGGAAGACGGCAGTGGCGGGCAGCCAGTACCAGTGCGCGTGCTGCCCGTACCAACGGCTGTGATGCAGAGCCTGCGCGACAGCGGCACTGGCCCCGAAGCACAGGGCGACGCGCAGGCCGTACTCCCGCCCACCGGCGCCGAAGGTGAGCCGGAGCAGGTCCCGGGCCGACCGCCGCCGGGTGTGCAGGTCACCGCCGTTGCCCTGGTCGAAGGCCTCCGCGGCGCGCAGCAGGGCGTCATCGAGGGCGCGCAGGGCAGGAGCCGAACGGTTGGGAGCCGGCAGCGGCCCGGTGTGCGTGTTCTCCCGTACGGCGGCTGCGAGTCGCCGGGGCGCTTCTGACGCCCGCCCGGGGAGGGCCTGCCCGGCCCATGCGAGGGCCGTCGCGGCCTCGCCGAGCGGCAGCGCGGCGGCGTACTGCGCGTGCAGCCGCCGCTCGGCGGAGGAGGAGGCGTAACGCCGCAGCCGGGGCCCGGCGAGGGCGTCCTGCGCATGGTCGAGGGCGGCGGTGAGCGCGACGCGACGGGCGGTGGCGTCGTCGGTCCCGACGGCATCGAGGAGGTCGGCGACGGCGTCGTACACGACGGCTACGGCGTCCCGCTCGCCGTCGAACCGGAAGTCGCCGGCGATGGCGCCAGGGGTCGGAAGGGCGAGGCGCAGCGCGAGCAGCCACCCTGCCCCGGCCAGGAAGGCGAGTGCCCTCAGCCACCCGGCCTCCGGAACCGGCATCCCGGCACCGACGGCGGAGGCGACGAGCACCTGCGTACCCGCGGCGGAGGCGACGGGCCCGATGGCACTGATACCGCCGGCGACGAGCCCGATGCCGGTGAGGAGAAGGGTGAGCGCGACCGCTCCGACATGGTCCCCGGCATACGTTCCGGCGAGGAGCCCCCCGGCCCCGGCAAGCGCAGGCAGCCCGAGCCGCTTGACGGACACCCGACGGCTGCCGGGCCGGTCGTTGATCCCGGCGAGCATGGCGGCGATGGCGGCTACGACGCCGAGGGAGGTGCGGTCGAGAAGGACGGCGGTGAGGAGGAGGGGGCCGGCGGCGAGGACCCCGCGTACGACCGCGCTCCAGGGAACCGGGCCGCGCTGGGCACGGAGCGCGTGGGCGAGCCAGGGCGGCGGGGCGAACGGTACGGCGGGGCGGGACACGGGGCTCCTGTCGTCTCGACGATGGCGGGGTGAGCCTTCGGGCGACGGTGGCCGGGCTGTGGACTGGTGTGGTGTCCACGGTAGAGCGCGTCCTTGGAGAAACAGGGACGCTGGTATTTCCAGAATGTGACGATCGAAGGGAAAGCCGCGTTCTTTATGAACACAATCCCGCTGCGGCGGCTGCGCGCCCGCGGAAACGAAGGCGGACCCGGGGGCGTAGCCTGCCCCCGGGCCCTGTGATGCCGCCCATATTCACACGCCGGCACACTTGAGAGTCCAGGTCAGCGTCATGTCGTCGCGTCCTGCCTTTGGACCACCGCACATCGAGCTGTGCGGACTGGACTTGAACCAGCATTTCGACGTACTGGGGCCTGAACCCGGTCGATCCGGCGATCGACGGCGAATGCTGAGTCTGGAGCGAGAGTCTGAGATTGATCGCGGTCTGCCTCTGCCAGTTGGGCTACCGCGGCAAGGAGGTGGTTCTTGATGCCGCGAGGAGGACTCGAACCTCCACTGGAACCGCGCATTCACGACAAGCTTCAGCTTCAGCTTGCGCTCTTCGCGCACCCCGGCCGCAACGGACCGGGGATTCTATGAGGCTACCCGTTACCGAAGAGGTAGCCGAACACGGCGTCCCCGACCCGCTCATCGACGACATCGACGCCGTTCGCCTCCTCACGGGCGAACTTCACGGCCTGCTGCAACTTCTCGACCCGGTCGAGGAGTTCATTGACGCGACGGGCCGGAAGCGCACCGGAGAACTTCACGGTCGTCCAGTACCCGACGGGAATGTCCTCGTAGTAGACCTCGACCTGAGCGGGATGCTTCTCGGTCGCCTCGGCCTTGACGTGGTTACGGGGAACCTTCTTGGTCCGCAGCGTCCGAACGGGCTCCGTCTTCCAGGCATCCGTCGAAGGGTCCTGAACCCACGCCTCGGAGGCGTCGAGGACGGGCAGCTTCCGTACGAAGGTGTTGAGGTCGACGAGCTGCTTCTCCAGGAACAGCAGGTAGGACACGGGAACGTCGGCGACGAGCACCCGCCCGTCCACCTTCACGTCGGCGCGGGCGGCGCAGTTGGCCCAGTCCTTGGTGGCGGTCACGTCGAACAGCCGGGTCAGGGTCGCCGCGGTCTCCCGCAACACACCCTCGGCCTGCACCTGCACCCGCGTCGACTCGGGCGGCAACTGCTCGCCCTCCTCGTCCTTCGGCTGGTAGGTACGCGAGATTCCGGCCAGCAACGCGGGCTTCTGCAGCCCGTGATGAGCGGCCGTCAGGTCCTGGTGCGCCTTGGACTTGATGCCCTTCTCCACTGCGATGATCTGATTGAGTTTCGCCACGTCCGGGACGGTAGCAGCGGGTACTGGAGTTACTCGAATGATTATTCGCCGGATCAGCCGGATTCTTCGTCGGCCGACGTGAAGAGGGACGCGAAGAGGGCCTCCGCGTCGGTAACGGCCCGGGTCAACGCCTCGGGATCCGTGCCCAGTTGACCGAGCACCGCGTCGATCCCCGTTTCTCCGGATACGACGCCGGCCGTGGCAGCTCGCCCCTGAGCACCCGGTTGACCGCCAACTCGGCGACGATCAAGTAAGTCGGAATTCCTGCGAGATGGAACAGCAACGGCTCCACCCGGAACCGCCCTTCCTCCGCCTCCGCCAACTCATGCTCCACGACGTCGAGATCGCGGTAGTGCACGTCCACACGCCGCCCGTCGATCGTCAGCCAGGCGCCGCCGTTGAACACGCCGCAGCCCCATCCCCCGACCTCGGAGACCTCGCCCTCCCAGCCGAGGGCGCGGAGGTCGGCGGGGTCGAAGAGGCCGCGGTAGTAGACCGCCATGTCCCAGTCACTGTCGGGCCGGTGGGTGCCCTGAGCGCGGGAGCCATCGAGGGCGACATCCTGGACGGCGGGGACGGCGGGGACGGCGGCGAGGCGGTCGGCGACTCTGTCGAGGAATCCCCGGTCACCTCCGTCCATCTCAGCCATGACGGCCAGCCTGCCCCGCACGCGACAGCCGGCGCCACGCATTATCAGCGAGTTCGTCACTCGAAGTACGGAACCTTGCACGTGGGTGCGAACGGCAGCTGCGTGAGCGTGAGCGGTCCACCGCCGGAATGACATACGCGGCGGCCGGCCATCGCCACGCGGCACGGGCGTGACGCGCCCGCGTCCCGTGAAATTCGGATGCGGCCCCGGTCGGCTGCCCGGACCATCGTCGAGTTGTCCCGCATCTGCTCCAGGAGCCGCCCCGTGATCCGCCGTGTCACCTCTCCCGTTCTCTTCCCGCCGCCCACCTACTCCCACGCCTCCGTCGTCGAGGCCGGCGCCAAGCTCGCGTTCCTCGCCGGTTCCGTCCCTCTCGACGCCGAGGGGAAGCTGGTCGGCGAGGGAGATCCCGTGCGGCAGGCCGAGCAGGTGCTGGTGAATCTCAAGGAGCAACTGCGCGCCGCCGGTACCGACTTGGCGCATGTCGTCGCGACCGACGTGTATGTGGTGAGCGGTGACACCGCCGTGCTCTCCGCCGTCTGGGACGTCGTCGAGGCGTCCGGGCTCAGCATCGGACCCCACTCTTCGACACTGATAGGCGTGGCGTGTCTCGGGTACAGAGGACAGCTGGTGGAGATTACGGCTACTGCCGTTGTTCCCGAAGGCCGATGAGGACCGTGGGCCTCCGTCGAGGCCCCGCGGGTCCCCGTAGGTCTCAATAGGTCCCAATGGGTCTCAATTGGTCTCAACAGGAGGCTGCATGTTGATCGAGCATCGCGGGCGCCGTCCCGTGGTCCCCGAGTCCGCCTACGTGGCGCCGACGGCCGTACTCTGCGGCGCCGTCACCCTGGGTGAGCGTGCCCGTGTGCTGCACGGCGCCGTACTCACCGCCGAGGACGGTGAGGTCCGCGTCGGCTCGGACGTCGTCGTCATGGAGAACGCGCTGGTGCGAGGCCGCGCCGGGCACCCCGCCGTGCTCGGTGACGCCGTGCTCGTCGGACCGCACGCCCATGTCAACGGAGCGGCCATCGAGGACGAGGTCTTCGTCGCCACCGGGGCCGCCGTCTTCCCGGGTGCCGTCGCCGGCGCCGGTTCCGAGCTGCGGATCAACAGCGTGCTGCAGGTCAACTCCGTACTGGCGCCCGGCACTGTCGTACCCATCGGCTGGATCGCGGCCGGAGCACCGTTGGCGCGGCTCTTCTCACCCGAGCAGCATGACGAACTATGGGCTGTGCAGCGGGAGTTGGACTTTCCGGGCACGGTCTACGGCGTGGCCCGCGGCACCTCCATGCGGGACATCATGGCGCGCCAGGCCGACTTCTACGGCGCCCATCACCACGACCGCCTCCTGGACCCCTGACGGCTGACGACGACGAACGACGACTGGCGATGACCACCGCTACTGCTACCGACGGGATCCGCCCTTGCGTGCCGAACCATCCCCAGCTTCCGAACCGTCCGTGGTGACACTCCGGCGGGCGGCCTCGGTTCCCGATGGCGATGCCTCTGCCGCAGCCGACGTCTGGCTCAGCTCCTTCGCCGCCGCGCTGCCGACGGTCGTCAGCCCTCGTTCCGCCGACGAGGTGCGCGGCTACTTCCGGGATGTCGTGGTTCCCCTGCGGGAGACCTGGGTCGCGGACGCCGGGGCCGACGGCGGGATCGTCGGGGTGATGGTGCTCCACGACGACGAGCTCTCCCAGCTCTATCTGCAGCCCGACTGGCGTGGGCGAGGCATCGGTGATCGGTTCGTCGCGCTCGCCAAGGAGTGCAGACCGGGCGGGCTCAGTCTGTGGACCTTCCAGGTCAACAGGCCGGCCCACCGGTTCTACGAGCGCCACGGCTTCGTCGCCGTCGAGTACACGGACGGCAGCGGGAACGAGGAGCGTGAGCCGGACGTGCGCTATGTGTGGCAGCCCTGAGGACGCTCTGCGGAGGCCTGCCGCACCACCCGTGCCCTGCCTCTCACCGCACCCGCCGCCCCCGCCCTAGCCCGATGACCCGGGGCCGTGATGCCGGTAGGCCCAGTCCGCCGCCTGGGCCGCGAGCCGGACCAGGTCCGGGTCGCTCTCGTCGCCGTCGAGGTGGCGGTATTCGACGGCGGTGAGGATGACGATCCGTTCCCGCAGACCCAGGTGGTCGTAGAACCCGGAGGCGAGGATGTCCGCGGCGGCCTCGCCCGCCGGGACGCCCGCCGCGTGGTGGGCCTGCACGAGCGCTTCGAGTTCGCGCAGGTAGGTGATGTAGTCGCGTACGTCCTGCGGGCCCATCACCGGACCATGTCCGGGGACCACCACTACGGGGTCCAGGGCGACGATCGTCTCGGCGGCGGAGATGATCCGGGCGAGCGGGCCGTTCCAGTGGACGGGGTGGTCGTCGGCGAACAGGACGTCCCCGGCGCAGATGACCCGCTGCTGGGGAAAGTGGACGATGAGGTCGCCGGCTGAGTGGGCCGGTCCCACCTCGATCAGTTCGGCCTCGATGTCGGCCACCCGCAGCGAATACCGGCCGGAAAAGGTGGTGGTGGGCGGGACGGACTCGACGCCCTCGTACTCGTAGCGGCCGAAGTGTTCGCGCGCGTACCAGCCGAGCGGCTGGTCGGCCGGTGTCTGGTGGGTGAGGAAGTGCATCTGCTGCGGGGAGGGTTCGTGGCAGAGGTGCTCGGCGCTCGCCTTCGTGGCGATGATCTCGGCGCCTGGGAAGCAGCCGTTGCCGAAGGTGTGGTCGCCGTTGACGTGGGTGTTGACGATCGTCCGCACGGCGGCGGCGCCCGCGGGCAGGACCGGCCGGGCGGCGGCGATGAGGGCCTCGGTCATGGGCCGGTCGTACGGGGTGTCGACCAGCGTCGCCTGCTCGCCGGAGGTGACGAGCAGACAGTTGGCGTAGCCCCAGGTGCCCGCGTGGCCCGGGGACCACAGGTGGAGTCCGTCGGCGACCGGGGTGAGTCCGTCGGGAAGGTTCATGCCATTGATTGTCGGTGAAGGTGATCACAGGTTCTGCGGTCGCCCCCACACCCGCCTCTTGCGCTCCGGCTTCGCATAACTCCCCGCTCTGCTCGTCCTCAGCCCCATCGTCACCAGCGACTCCGCCAGCTTCACCGCCGCCGCGACCCCGTCGACCACCGGCACCCCGAGCTTCTCCCCCACCACCTGCTGCAGTCCGGTCATCCCGGCGCACCCGAGCACCAGCACCTCGGCCCCGGCCTCCAGCGCCCGTTCGGCCGCCGTCAGAAACGCCGCCTCCGTGCGGTCGGGGTCCCCAAGATCGAGAACTCCGAGACCGGTACCGACCACCGCGGCGCAGTTGCGCCCCACCCCAGCCAGCTCCAGGCTGTCCTCGATCTGGCCGCAGGAGCGCTCCAGCGTCGTGACAACGCCGTACCTCCGGCCCAGTAAGCACGCCAGATGCGCCGCGGCCTCCGTGATGTCGACCACCGGCGCGTCGACCAACTCCCGTACGCCTTCGCGCCCGTGCTCCCCGAAGCCGGCCATGACGACGGCGTCGTACGACGGTCCTTCGTACGTCCGCAGCAGATCGAGGACGGCCGCGGCCGACAGATGGCTGTCGAGCCAGCTCTCCGCCGACTCGGGGCCCCATGTGGGGGTCAGCCCGAGCACGGTGGTGCCCGGGCCTGCGGCGGCCCGGGCACCTCGTACGATCTCCTCGGTCATCTCCTGCGTGGTGTTGCAGTTGGTGACGACGATCCGCACTCCGCTCAGACCTCCGCAGACCCGGCGGACACGGCCGGTACGGCAGCCGCAGCCGTAGCCGCCCGTTCGGACCGGCACAGCAGCGCGTACAGGCCTGCCCCCAGCGCCGTGCCGATGAACCACGAGTACGGGGCCACGTCGCTGAAGGTCTTCACGAGCGCGAGTACGGCCGCGACCCCCGCCGACGGCAGGAACGCCCACAGGGCCTTCGGGTTGACGCCCTTGCGGTAGTAGTAGCGGCTGCCGGGGCGGGCGTCGAACAGTTCGTTCACGTCGACACGGCCGCGCTTGACCCAGTAGTAGTCGAGCATGATCACGCCGAACAGCGGGCCGAGGAAGGCGCCGAGACCGCCCAGGAAGTAGTTGACGACCGTGGGGTTGGAGAAGAGGTTCCACGGGGTCACGACCAGGGCGGCGACCGTACTGATCATGCCGCCGACCTTGAAGGTGATCTTCTGCGGCCAGACGTTGGCCAGGTCGTACGCCGGTGAGACGAAGTTGGCGACGATGTTGACGCCCATGGTGGCGACGGCGAAGGTGAACGCACCCACCACGAGCACCCAGGTGTTGCCCACCTTCGCCACCAGCTCCGCGGGGTCCGTGATCGCCTCACCGAACACCTTCAGCGAGCCGGCCGTGACGATCACGGAGACGACCACGAAGGCGGTCGAGTTGATGGGCAGGCCCCAGAAGTTGCCGCGCCGGACGGTGCGATTGTCCGGTGCGAAGCGCGAGAAGTCGCAGAAGTTGAGCATCAGCGTGCCGTATGTGGCGAGGATCAGCCCGATCGCGCCGAACCACTGCCGCCACTGCTCCCCCACGGAGACCGGATGCGGGGTGGACGTGAGCGAGATGCTCCAGTCGGCCTTCCACAGCACCCACACCGCCAGCGCGATCATCACCAGCCAGATCGCCGGACCGCAGAAGTCCTGGAACTTCCGCACGGATTCCATGCCCTGACTGATGATCAGCGCCTGGACCAGCCACAACGAGAGGAACGACACCCAGCCGAGCGCGTCGAGTCCCACGAAGGAGTGGTGCGTCCAGGACTCCAGGCCCGGCCAGGCGGCCAGCAGCATCACGTTGACGGCGACGGAGGCCAGATAGGTCTGGATGCCGTACCACATGATGGCGATCACGGCCCGGATGAGGGCCGGGATGTTGGCTCCCCAGACGCCGAAGCTGATACGGCTGACGACCGGGAAGGGCACGCCGTGGCGCTGGCCGACCTTCCCCATCCAGTTCATGCCGACGTAGATGAGTACGAAGCCGACGAGCAGGGACGTGAAGACCTGCCACACGTTCATGCCGAGGACGAGCAGACCGGCGGCGAAGGTGTAGTTGCCGAGGTTGTGGACGTCGGACATCCACATGGCGAAGAGGTCGAAGACCTTCCAGTTGCGCTTCTCGGCCGGAGCCAGGTCTTCGTTGGTGAGCCGGGGGTCGGGGGTGAACGGTGGAGCGCCGATGGCTTCGGCACGGTCGGCGAGGGACACGGGGCCTCCAGGGACGGGCGGACGGAGGACTGCAACCGTTTGGTATACCAAACTGCGGTCATAGTCCTCCCGTCAAGCGTTCGGACCGATGTCGCTGCCATTAACGCTCGGTAAAACAGCCCCGAGGTCGGAGAAGATGACTCCATGAGCTCCTCCACGACGAAGATCGAACCTCTGGGCGCGGTCCGCGAACGCGTTCTGGCCGGCCTGCGGCAGGAGATCATCGCCGGCACCCTGCTGCCGGGCGACCGACTGGTCGAACGGGAGCTGGCCGAGCACTTCGGGGTGTCCCGGGTGCCGGTGCGCGAGGCTATCCGGGCGCTGGTCGCCGAGGGCTTCGTCCACTTCGAGACGCCACGCCGCACGGTCGTACGCCGTCTCACCCCGACGGACGTCCGGGAACTCTTCGAGCTGCGCGAGGCCCTGGAGGTCTACGCAGCCGGGCTCGCCGCGTCACACGCGACGCCGGAGGATCTGGCCGAGGCGGAGGAACTCCTCGGCCGCGCCGCCGCCGCGACCGAGGCGGGGGACGCCGAGATGATCACCGACATCAACAGCCGTCTGCACGACCGCATCATGGCCATGGCGGGCAACAGCCTGCTGACCGAGGCACTGGAGCCGGTCGCCGGCCGACTGCGCTGGATGACCCGGCGCAACGAGGAGTGGCCCCAACTCCTGGTGGAACACCGCGAGTTGTACGAGGCGATCGCCTCCGGAGACCCGGACCGCGCCCGCGCGCACGCCCTCGCCCATGTGCGGACCAACTACCGCTCCACGGTGCGGCATCTGTTCGGGGACACAGAGGGCAGGGAGGGCCGGGGGGACGCGGAGGATCTGGAGGACGCGGAGGCCTGACGGGCAGTCAGCGGCGGGCGTACCTGTCGGTCGCCGCCACCAGCGCCTCGGCAACTCCCGGCGCCCCCATGTTGTGCCCGACCTCGTCGACGACGGTCAACTCGCTGCCGGGCCAGGCGTGGTGGAGACGCCAGACGGTTCCGAGGAGGTTGCCGAAGTCGAGACTCCCCTGGACGAGGGTGCCGGGGATGTCCTTGAGCACGGGCGCGTCCCGCAGGACCACGCCTTCGTCGTTGCCCTCGCCCAGGAAGCAGTCGTTGCCCCAGTAGTGCGTGACCGTGCGAGCGAAGCCCATGCGGAATTCCGGGTCCTCGAAACGCTGGACCGAGCGCGGTGGCGCGGGAATGATCGCCGTCTCCCAGTCGGTCCAGGCGCGCGCCGCCCGTTTCCGCACCGAGGGGTCGGGGGACTCCAGGAGGCGGTTGTAAGCGGCGGCGAGGTTGCCGTCCCGGTCGTCGGCGGGCAGTTCGGCCAGGAACCGCTCATACGCCTCCGGGAAGATCTTTCCCAGTCCCCTGGTCAGCAGCGCGTGTTCCGCGTCGGCGCCGGTGGCGACCAGGGTCAGGACCAGCTCGGACACCGCCGCGGGATGCGTCTGTGCGTACCGCAGCCCGAGCACCGACCCCCACGAACCGCCCCACACCAGCCACCGCTCGATCCCCAGGTGCGCCCGCAGCAGCTCCAGGTCGGCGATGAGATGCGCCGTCGTGTTGACGCTCATGTCGGTGTCGTACGCGCTCGCATGCGGTGTGGACCGCCCGCAGCCGCGCTGGTCGAGCAGCACGATCCGGTACGCGTCCGGGTCGAAGTAACGCCGGAAGAACGGGCCGCAGCCGGACCCCGGCCCGCCGTGCAGCACGACCGCGGGCTTGCCCCCGGGGTTCCCGCAGGCCTCCCAGTGGATGCGGTTGCCGTCGCCGACGTCGAGCATGCCGTGGTCGTACGGCTCGGTCTCCGGGTAAAGAGGCACCCGGGCACCGTAACCTCCGTACGGTCGGCCCGTCGCCTTATTTCCCGGCCGTCCGGACGGGCAGTCCCGCCGCCTCCGCCGCCCTGCGCAGCACGTCCCGCAGCATTTCGGGGGTGAGCTTGCCGGTGAAGGTGTTGCGCTGACTGACGTGGTAGCAGCCGAAGAGGTCGAGGCCCCCGCCGAGCGACACGCGCGTGCCGTGCCCGAAGGCGGGCCGCGGGCGGGGAACCGTCCAGCCGGCCTCGGCGAAGGCGGGCAGCGCGGCCTGCCAGCCGAACGCGCCGAGCACGACCACCGCGCGCAGGGCCGGCCGCAGGAGCGTCAGTTCCTGGACGAGCCAGGGCCGGCAGGTGTCCCGCTCCCCCGGGGTGGGCTTGTTCTCGGGCGGGGCGCAGTGCACCGGCGAGGTGACGCGGACGCCGAGCAGCTCCAGGCCGTCGTCGGCGCTGACGGAGGCCGGCCGGTTCGCCAGCCCCACGTCGTACAGCGCCTGGTACAGCACGTCCCCGGAGCGGTCCCCGGTGAACATGCGGCCGGTGCGGTTCCCGCCGTGGGCGGCGGGCGCGAGGCCGATGATCAGGAGCGGGGCGTCGGCAGGTCCGAAGCCGGGCACCGGGCGGGCCCAGTACGTCCAGTCCTGGAAGGCCGCCCGTTTCGTCCGGCCGACCTCCTCGCGCCAGTCCACGAGCCGAGGGCATGCCGTGCATCCGCAGATCCGGGCGTCGAGATCGGCCAGGCTGTCCATGCCCTCCACCGTAGAACCACCGGACTGGCCCCCGCTGACCTGCGGTCCTGCTCGTCCCGACGCATGCTGGAGGCATGGACGAGAGCCCCCCTGTCGTCGTGCTTCCGCCGCAGTCGGACGGCGGACGGCGGGTGACGGTCAACGGCGAGCGTGTCGGCACCGCCTACAACCTCTTCGACGTGCTGGATTTCGTGCACCGCGCGGGCCTGCCCGCCGAGGAGGACCGGGCCGTCGACGACCCCGAGCTGATCGAGTGGCGCGGCGGCGGACCGTACGTGTGGAACAGCACGGCGTAGTCCCGGGCCGGAGGGGCGGTGCGCCCGTGCCCCCGCGCGGGCTATTCGCCCTCGCCCCCGATGCGTACGACGGCCAGCGTGATGTTGTCGGGGCCGCCGGCGTCGGTCGCGGCCTTCCACAGCTCGAAGGCGGCCCGGCCGTCGTCGTGCTCCCGCATGGCCTCCTCGATCACGTCCGTCGGCACCGGGTCGGTCAGGCCGTCCGTGCAGACGAGGTAGCGGACGCCGGGCGCCAGGGGCACCGTGGTCACATGCGGCTGGACGGCACGGTAGGTGGGAGAGCCGCCCAGGCACTGGGTGACGAGTGACGTGCTGTGCTGCCCGGGCCGGAGCGGCGGACTGTCGTCCACGCTCACCTGGCGCAGCCCTTCGCGCGAGGACGCGAAGACGCGGCTGTCGCCCACGTTGAACACCATCAGTGAGTCGGGTTGCACGACGAGTCCGGCGACGGTCGTCCCCATGGCGGTGAACTCGCCTCCCGCGTCGCCGCCGGCCGCCTCGTACACGGCGCGGTTGCAGTTGCTCAGGGCCGCACGGACGGTGTCCTCGCCGGTCAGGGCGGGGCCGAGCGAGGCGATCCGGCGGACGGTAAGGGCGCTGGCCACATCGCCGCCGGGATGCCCGCCGAGCCCGTCGGCCACGGCGACGACAAGAGGAGCCCCGAGCGGGAAGACCAGCGTCTGCGGGCAGTCGGTCACGGTGGCGCACAGGGTCCACGGTCCGGCGACGAGACTGTCCTCGTTCCGCTCACGGAGCAGCCCGGGATGACTCAGCGCGCTCACGGCGACGTACAGCATCCAGTGCCACCGCCTTCCCGCACCACACCCGGCCGGACCAGACCGGACCCACCTTCTCAGGCCGGTGCCGGGCTCCAAGTCTAGTAGTGGATCGTCATCGCCGCAGGTCAGAGGCGGGTTCCCGGCTACGTCGCCGGGGCGGTCGCCCTGTTTCGTTTCTGCGGGCCGCGCACGGAAAATCGTCCGGCCCGGCCGCTGCGACGGACTAAAGTCGGAGCTATGGCTTCCGAAGCTGACGAGGAGAAGAGCGGTCCGGGCTCCGCCGAGGGTGCGCCTGCCGAGGCCGATCCCAAGATCGCCGCCGCCATCGCGGCCGCGGAGGCCGCGGGCCCGGACGACGGCGAGACGGTGCGGATCGACAGCTGGATCTGGGCCGTACGTCTGACGAAGACCCGCTCGCTCGGCGCGGCCGCCTGCAAGGGCGGCCATGTGCAGGTGAACGGTGACCGCGTGAAGCCCGCGCACTCCGTGCGGATCGGCGACGAGGTGCGCGTGCGGCAGGAGGGCTGGGAGCGGATCGTCATCGTCAGGCGACTGATCCGCAAGCGGGTGGGCGCACCGGTGGCGGCCCAGTGCTACGTCGACAACTCCCCGCCCCCGCCGCCCCGACAGGTCTTCGCCCCGGCGGGCATCCGCGACCGCGGCACGGGCCGCCCGACCAAGCGGGACCGCCGCGACATGGAACGGCTGCGGGGCCAGACGGGCGGCAGCGACGGCAGCGGGCGCCCGGACGGACGCTGACGCCGACGCGGTGAGCCCGGCGGCACCAGGGCCCGCGGGAAGACCGACGGCGCACAAGTGCTGCCGCAGGAGGCCGGCTGTACATACGGCGGTGGCGTCCGGCGGGACCTCTGAGGTCCCGCCGGACGCCACCGCTGTCGTTCGTGGAAGTCGCGAAAGTCGGGAAGGTCATCGCACCCGTCGTCACACCTGTCGTGACGCGTTGCGTCACGCCCGCCGCCGCTCCCGTGTTCACGCCCGTCGTCGCACCAGTCGCAGCAGATCGGCGTTCGAGCCGCGCCGGGCCCAGGCGATCAGGGCGAGCGGCACGATCAGGATCAGCGGGGCCGCCGCGTTCTCACCGTCGAAGACGGTGGTCTGGACGACGAACGCGCCCACCATGAGCCCGCTCAGCGCGATCGCGGCCACCGACTGCAGCACAGGGATCAACAGGGCCACGCCACCGGCCAGTTCGAGAGCGCCGATGGTGTACATGCCCGCGCTGCCCCAACCGATCTTGTCGAAGGCGTCGACGGCGTAGGAGTTCCCGATCAGCTTGGGCAGGGCGCTCGCGATGCCGTAGAAGAGGGCGATCAGCACCTGCAGGGTGCGCAGGGCGATCCGGGCGCGGCGGCCGCGGGGGGTCGCGGACTCGGCGACGACGCTGCCGGAGGAGGCGGAAGCTACGGAGGCGACGGGGACGGTGGTCTCGGACATGGAGTTCTCCTGTGGTGAGCGGTTCGTCGTGCTGTCACAGGGGTAGACCGGCCGTCGCGCCGGAACTCATCGCCGCCGAGCGGGGTTTCGCAGGCACCCTAGAGCGGGAACCACCCGTGCCCGATGTACCAATGACCGCCCGCCCTCAAGTGGTCTCCGACCGCCCGCTCCACCGCGGTGCGCCGGGGCAGGCTCTCGATGGGCAACGCCGGGTCGCCGAAGACGAACTGGACCGGTTCCGTGTCGGCCGCCTCCCTGTCCTCGCGGGCGACCCGGAAGCGCTCCTGGAACCGGACGATGTTCGAGCCGGCCGGCAGATACTCCCTCAACTGCGGGTCCAGCAGCCAGGAGTGGCAGAGCGCGGCCCGGTACTTCTCCTCGGGGTAGTACCGGGTGAAGAACTCCCCCGCCAGCGCCAGCGAGCGCTCGCACGCCGCCGGTGACAGCGGGCCGAGGTAGTCGGGGATGTGGATGTTCAGGCACGGCATGCCGGGTGCCACGTCCAGGCCGGCCGACGCGAGCACCCGCGATGTGCGCTGCCCGTGCTTCGCCCGCTCGAACTGCAGCCGTCCCAGCTGGTACAGCTCGCCCCGGAAGTGGTGGGTGAGCCACCACGGCGCCTGTACACCCGCCCGGCCGTGCCGCCTGCGGTGCACGGCCATGTTCCGTCCCAGGTCGGCGAGGGTGCGCCGGGACACGTCGTCGGGCACGCCCCGCGCGCGGTGGTAGGCGCGCGTGTACGGCAACGCGGCCACGAACACGTACACGGGGAAGCAACGCTGCAGCGGCCCCGACGCCCAGTCCAGCTGGGGCAGGTCGACCGCGCCGTCGATCTCCCCCATGCCCCGGACCAGCTCCTCGACCGACGCCTCAAGGACGTGCAGGAGTTCCGGGTCGTCGGTCACGCGTCGGCCCATCCGGACGAGTTTATTGATGTCCTCGTGCGGTACGGCGAGATCCAGCAGCACCTCGGCGAGCTCGTCGGCATCCGGCAGCACGCGGCGACCCCCTAGTCCCGTTCCGTTTGGTGAACGTCCGTCCCGAAGAGTACGTTGCAAACAGGAGCGATGTTCCCGATGCGTACGGGCAGTGAGCCGACAACCGCGCGCAGTGCGCTGCGTGCGCGCTTCTGGCTGAGCATGTGGGGACTGGTGTGGGCGGTCTTCGGCACGGCCGCGTTCGCCCTCGTGGGACGCCCCGGGTGGGCGGCCGCCTGCGGTGTGCTGTGGCTGGTGATCACCGTGGACATGACCGTCATTCTCCGGCACATCCGGCAGGGCCCGCACTACCAGCCGGGCCCGGACATCCCCCCGTACCGCCCGCCCGAGAGGCGGCCCCGCTAGTGGGCGCTCACGCGTCGAACTGCGCCGCCTTCAGGTACTCCGGGTTGGGGTCCAGCGCGGCCGCCAGCCGGAAGTGACGCTTGGCCGACTCGGGTTCCCCGCGGCGCTCATAGGTCCGGGCGAGCGCGAAATGCGCGAACGCGTTGTCCGGCTCGCGCTCCAGGACGATCGTGAACTCCAGCTCCGCGGGCCGCAGTTGAGCGGCGGCGAAGAAGGCACGCGCGCGCAGCAGCCGGGCGGCGGTGTTCTCCGGGTGCGCGGCGATGACAGAGTCGAGCAGCTTCACCGCGCCCCGCGGGTCCCGTGCGTTGAGCAGTTGCTCGGCGGCACGGAAGTCGATGACATGCGTCTCCGGAGTACGTCCGGTCGAACCGCTGATCTCGGGCACGGCACAGTCCTTCCCTCACTGGGCGGGTTCAACGCCCCTGAAGGGGGCCGCTATTCCTGAGCCTGCGGTGACGACGCCGGCTGCGCCCGCGCTCTGCGCACGAGGTCCGCCCAGACGTCCTGCACGCGGCGCTGCAGCTGTTCCAGCGGTACGTCGTTGTCGATCACGACGTCCGCGATCTCCCGGCGCTTCTCGCGGGTCGCCTGGGCGGCCATCCGGGCGCGTGCGTCCTGTTCCGTCATGCCGCGCAGTCGCACCAGCCGGTCGAGCTGTGTCTCGGGGCTCGCGTCGACGACGATCACGACGTCGTAGAGCGGCGCCAGGCTGTTCTCGGCGAGCAGCGGCACGTCGTGGACGACGACCGCGCCCTCGGCGGCCGCCGCCTCCAGCTCACGTGACCGCGCGCCGACGAGGGGATGCACGATCGAGTTGAGGACGGCCAGCTTCTCCGGGTCGGCGAAGACGATCGATCCCAGCTTGGGCCGGTCAAGGCCGCCGTCGGCGCCGAGCACCTCCTCGCCGAAGGCCTCGACGACCGCCGCCAGTCCGGCCGTGCCCGGCGCGACGACCTCCCGCGCGATGCGGTCGGCGTCGATCAGCACGGCACCGCACTCGACGAGCAGCCGCGACACTTCACTCTTGCCGGCACCGATCCCGCCGGTCAGGCCCACCTTCAGCATGAGTGGGAGCTTAGGCCCTGGTCCTGACGGCGGCGCACCGGGTGTCTGTCAGTTGTCGCCTTCGCGTTCCGCCAGGAACCGCTCGAACTCGAGGCCGATCTCGTCCGCCGACGGGATGTCGACGGGTTCGGCGAGCATGTTGCCCCGGCTCTCGGCGCCCGCAACGGCGTCGTACTGGTTCTCCAGGCCCGAGACGAGGGCGGTGAGCTCGTCGTCCCCTTCCTGGATCTGCCGGTCGATCTCCGTCTGCGTGCGGTGTGCGTCCGTGCGCAGGGCGTGCGCGATGCCGGGAAGCACCAGGCCGGTGGCGGCCGTGACGGCCTCCAGGACGGTCAGCGCCGCGTCCGGGTACAGGGAGCGGGCGATGTAGTGCGGCACGTGCGCGGCGACGCCGAGGACGTCGAACCCGGCCTCCATGAGGCGGTACTCGACCAGGGACTCGGCGCTGCCGGGTACCTGCGCCTCGTCGAAGGGACTGCGGTGGCCGGGGACGAGGTCGGTCCGGTTGCCGTGCGGGGTGAGGCCCACGGGGCGGGTGTGCGGGACACCCATGGGAATGCCGTGGAAGTTCACCGACAGGCGGACGCCGAGCCGCTCCACGATCTGCTGTACGGCCGCGGCGAAACGCTCCCACTCCACGTCCGGCTCGGGGCCGGACAGCAGCAAGAAGGGTGCTCCGGTGGCGTCCTGGACGAGCCGCACGTCGAGGGTGGGCTCCTCGTAGTCGGTCCACCGGTCGCGCTTGAAGGTCAGCAGCGGGCGCCGGGCGCGATAGTCCACGAGCCGGTCGTGGTCGAAGCGGGCGACGACCTGGTGGGGCTGCGAGTCGAGCAGCCGGTCGACGATCTGGTCCCCGGTCTCGCCCGCGTCGATGTATCCGTCGAAGTGGTAGAGCATGACAAGGCCGGCCGACTCCTGGGCGAGCGCCATGTCGACCGCGGCGAGGCCCTTCGGCTCCCATGCGTACAAACCCTGCGGATCAAGCACTGTGACCGCTCCTCCTCGTGTTCGTACAGCACAACACCCCCTGGAGCAGGGGCATTCCCACCCGGCCCCCTGATCAGGCCTCTCTTATGGCCTTCTTATGACCGGGCGGCAGGACAACGCTCGGAAGGGGCGCGGGGAACCGCGCGACAGGCCCCCACTGGCCGGCAGCCGGACAACCGGGCCAGGGCAACGCTGAGGGGCCGCACCTCGAAAGGTACGGCCCCTCAGTTACCGGCTGATCAGCTACCGGCTAGACCTCAGCGGCGAGCGTTCAGCTCTGCCCACCCGCCAGCTTCTCGCGCAGCGCGGCAAGCGCCTCGTCCGAGGCCAGCGCGCCGGAGTTGTCCGGGCCCTCGGAGGAGTAGGAACCGCCGCCACCGCCACCACCGGACGCGGCCGGAGCCGCACCCGCAGTGTCGCCGCCCTCGGCCGCAGCAGCGGCGTCGGCCTCGCGGGACTTGATGACCTGCTGCTGGTGCTGCTCGAAGCGGGTCTGCGCCTCGGCGTACTGGTTCTCCCACACCTCACGCTGGGATTCGAAGCCCTCGAGCCAGTCGTTGGTCTCGGGGTCGAAGCCCTCGGGGTAGATGTAGTTGCCCTGGTCGTCGTACGACGCGGCCATGCCGTACAGGGTCGGGTCGAACTCGACCGTCGCCGGGTCGGCACCGAAGGCCTCGTTGGCCTGCTTCAGCGAGAGGCTGATGCGACGGCGCTCGAGGTCGATGTCGATGACCTTGACGAAGATCTCGTCGTTGACCTGGACGACCTGCTCCGGGATCTCCACGTGGCGCTCGGCCAGCTCGGAGATGTGCACCAGACCCTCGATGCCCTCGTCCACGCGGACGAACGCACCGAACGGAACCAGCTTCGTGACCTTGCCGGGCACGACCTGGCCGATCTGGTGGGTGCGGGCGAACTGCTGCCACGGGTCTTCCTGCGTCGCCTTCAGCGACAGGGAGACACGCTCGCGGTCCATGTCGACGTCGAGAACCTCGACGGTGACTTCCTGGCCGACCTCGACAACCTCGGAGGGGTGGTCGATGTGCTTCCAGGAGAGCTCGGAGACGTGCACCAGACCATCGACGCCACCCAGGTCCACGAAGGCACCGAAGTTGACGATCGAGGAGACGACGCCGGAGCGGACCTGGCCCTTCTGCAGGGTGGTGAGGAACGTCTGGCGAACCTCGGACTGGGTCTGCTCGAGCCAGGCACGGCGGGACAGGACCACGTTGTTGCGGTTCTTGTCCAGCTCGATGATCTTCGCCTCGAGCTCCTTGCCCACGTAGGGCTGGAGGTCGCGGACACGGCGCATCTCGACAAGGGAGGCCGGCAGGAAGCCACGGAGGCCGATGTCGAGGATGAGACCACCCTTGACGACCTCGATGACGGTGCCGGTGACGATGCCGTCCTCTTCCTTGATCTTCTCGATGGTGCCCCAGGCGCGCTCGTACTGGGCGCGCTTCTTCGAGAGGATCAGGCGGCCTTCCTTGTCCTCCTTCTGGAGAACAAGGGCTTCGATCTCGTCACCGACGGCGACGACCTCGTTCGGGTCGACGTCGTGCTTGATCGAGAGCTCGCGGCTCGGGATGACACCTTCGGTCTTGTAACCGATGTCGAGGAGAACCTCGTCCCGGTCAACCTTGACGATGACGCCGTCGACGATGTCACCATCGTTGAAGTACTTGATCGTCTCGTCGATAGCGGCGAGGAAGGCTTCCTCGTTACCGATGTCGTTGACCGCAACCTGCGGGATGGTGGCGGTGGTCTCGGTGCTGCTCGTCATGTGGGAAAGGGCTCCGGTACGGACGGTGAGTCGTAGGTACTGCTACGCCGGGAGCCCGTATCGCCCTGAAGAAGCCGGACAGCCAAGGAAGCGCCCCACCGGATATCGGTGATGGCGCCTCGACAACCGAGGGGACATACAACAGATGCGAGCGCAGCCTGCTACGTCTGAGGTGCGCAGGCCCACAGCGCAACTTGTAGCATACGGGGGCAGCCGGGCAGGGTCAATGCGCGAAGGCGCACACCCGGGGCGGATCGCCCCATACCCGGCACAAGAACCGTCTCCGGAGGCCACGCAGGCCTGTGAGACCCCTTCCGTGACACCGCCAAGAGGGTCGACGGCGTCGTGAAGGTGACGGAAGAGTACGACGAGGGAGCCGATCATCCAAGAGGCCAAAGCGTTCGAACCGGAAGCGACCCGGCGTGAGTCGGACATCGCGGAAAGCGCCCGGGCCAACCGGGGCTGGTGGGACCGGAACGCGGACGAGTACCAGGTCGAGCACGGCACGTTCCTCGGCGACGACCGTTTCGTATGGGGTCCCGAGGGCCTGGACGAGGTGGAGGCGGTGCTGCTCGGGCCGCCGGAGGACCTGAAGGGCAAGGACGTCCTGGAGATCGGCGCCGGCGCGGCCCAGTGCGCGCGCTGGCTGGCCGGCCAGGGTGCCCGCCCGGTCGCCCTGGACATCTCGCACCGCCAGCTCCAGCACGCGCTGCGCATCGGCGGCCCGTTCCCTCTGGTGTGCGCCGACGCGGGCGCGCTGCCCTTCACGGACGGCTCCTTCGACCTGGCGTGCTCGGCGTACGGCGCGCTGCCGTTCGTCGCCGACCCGGTGATGGTGCTGCGCGAGGTGCGCCGGGTGCTGCGCCCGGGCGGCCGCTTCGTCTTCTCGGTGACCCACCCGATCCGCTGGGCGTTCCCGGACGAGCCGGGCGCCGAGGGGCTGAGCGTGTCGGCGTCGTACTTCGACCGCACGCCGTACGTCGAGCAGGGCGAGGACGGCGACGCGGTCTACGTCGAGCACCACCGGACGATCGGCGACCGCGTGCGCGACGTGGTGGCGGGCGGCTTCCGCCTCGTCGACCTGGTCGAGCCTGAGTGGCCCGCGTGGAACACCTCGGAGTGGGGCGGATGGTCGCCGCTGCGCGGCAATCTCATCCCCGGTACGGCGATCTTCGTGTGCGAGCGGGACTGAGCGGCGCGTTCCGGCCAATCCCCGGCGCGCCCGGCTGCAGGGAGCATGCTCCGGGCGCCGTCAGGGAAAAACCGTCTGGCCACCACATCGTTCTGAACTGCGGTTCCCCGTCCTGAACCGCGGTTCCCGCGAGGTACGCACACGGGGGTGCGCGCATGGCCGTCTGCACGCGCTGCAAGCAGAGCGACAGGCTCACCAGCCTCGGGCGCCACTGGAGGACGCTTTCGGTCGACGGCCGCACCGAGGTACCGCACCTCGCGCCGCCCGTCCTCTACGACGCCCGGTACTCGCCGCCTGTCGGGCTGCTGGTCCTGGGGGGCGGGCTGCTCGTCACCGGCTCGCTGCTCGGGCTGGTCGTGGTGGCAGCGGGGCTGGTGTGGCTGACGGCGGTCAGGAACAGCGCTTTCGAGGCGTACCGCCGCTACGGCGAGTGGAAGAGGAAGCTGATCTGCGAGCGCTGCGACCTGATGGTCCTTCCGTGACGGTCTCGCCCGACGCGTCGGCTGGAACACTGAGGCGGTGATCCGCCAAGACGCCCTCGACCTCCTGCCCGTCCGTTCCGCCGTGCCCGCGCTGCGGGACGCGCTGGAGGGGCACGGTACGGCCGTGCTGTGCGCGCCGCCCGGCACCGGCAAGACCACGTTGGTGCCGCTCGCCCTGGCGGGACTGCTCGGGGAGGGGCCCGCACGGCGGGTCGTCGTCGCCGAGCCGCGGCGGATCGCGGCGCGGGCGGCGGCACGGCGAATGGCGTGGCTGCTGGGCGAGAAGGCCGGCGACAGCGTCGGCTACACCGTGCGCGGCGAGCGGGTCGTCGCACGGCACGCGCGCGTGGAGGTCGTCACGACGGGTGTGCTGCTGCAGCGGCTGCAGCGAGACCAGGAGTTGACCGGCGTCGACGTGGTCGTGCTCGACGAGTGTCATGAGCGGCACCTGGACGCGGACACGACGGCGGCGTTCCTGTGGGACGTACGGCAGACGCTGCGGCCGGAGCTGCGGCTGGTGGCCGCGTCGGCGACGACCGACGCGCAGGGGTGGGCGCGGCTGCTGGGCGGGGCGCCGGTGGTGGAGGCGGACGGGGTCCTGCATCCGGTCGACGTGGTGTGGGCGCCGCCCCTGCGCCCCATGCGTCCGCCGCACGGCATGCGGGTCGATCCGGCACTGCCGGCGTACGTGGCGTCGGTGGTGCGGCGGGCACTGGCCGAGCGGGAGGGGGACGTGCTGTGTTTCCTGCCGGGTGTCGGTGAGATCGCGCGCGTGGCAGGGCAGCTGGGGGACCTGGGCGGCGTCGAGGTGCTGCAGGTGCACGGGCGGACGCCTGCAGCCGTGCAGGACGCGGTGCTGGCTTCGGGGCAGCGGCGCCGGGTGGTGCTGGCGACCTCTGTGGCCGAGTCGTCGCTGACGGTGCCCGGTGTGCGGGTGGTCGTCGACTCGGGGCTGGCGCGGGAGCCGCGTGTCGACCACGCGCGCGGGCTGAGTGCGCTGACGACGGTGCGCGCCTCGCAGGCTGCCGGGAGGCAGCGGGCGGGGCGCGCCGGGCGTGAGGCGCCGGGTGCGGTGTACCGGTGCTGGGCGGAGGCCGAGGACGCCCGGCTGCCGCGTTTCCCTTCGCCGGAGATCAAGGTGGCCGATCTGACGGCGTTCGCCCTGCAGACGGCGTGCTGGGGCGATCCGGACGCGTCGGGCCTCGCTCTGCTGGATCCGCCGCCGGGCGGGGCGATGGCCGCGGCGCGGGGTGTGCTGACGGCCGTCGGCGCGGTGGACGCCGCCGGCCGGGCCACGGACAGGGGCGTTCGTCTGGCCCGGCTGGGGCTGCATCCCCGGCTGGGGCGGGCCCTGCTGGACGCCGGTGCCGATCGGGCCGCCGAGGTGGTGGCGCTGCTGAGTGAGGAGGCGCCTCGGGAGTACGGGGACGACCTCGCCGGTGCGTTGCGGGCGGCACGGAGCGGAGGTGACGGGTACGCGACGCGCTGGCGCACGGAGGTGCGGCGGCTGCGGTCCGTCTCCGCGCAGTTCGCCGAGCCGGCCGCCGGTGCCCCTCCCACCGGGGAACACGGCCTTGCCGGGCTTGTCGCCGCCCTCGCCTTCCCCGAGCGCGTCGCGAAGGCCGACGGCGGCTCCTATCTCATGGCCTCCGGCACCCGCGCCGAGCTGCGCGACGGATCCGCCCTCCGCGGGGCCCCGTGGATCGCCGTGGCCGTCGCAGACCGGCCCGTCGGCAAGGGGCACGCGCGCGTGCAGCTCGCCGCCGCGGTGGACCAGGACATCGCGCTGTCGGCTGCCGCGTCGCTGTATTCCGAGGCCCAGGAGGTCCACTGGGCCGACGGGGACGTCGTCGCGCGCCACGTCGAGCGGCTGGGGGCGATCGAGCTCACGGCACGGCCGTTGCGCGACGCCGGCCCCGCCCTCGTACGGACCGCCCTGCTCGAAGGTCTACGGCAGGAAGGGCTCGGCCTGTTGCGCTGGTCCGCCGACGCCGGCGTACTGCGGCAGCGGCTGGCGTTCCTTCATGCGCATCTCGGCGGTCCCTGGCCCGGCATGTCCGACGACGCGCTCCACGCGCGCGTGGACGAATGGCTGGAGCCGGAGTTGAGCCGGGCCCGACGGCGCGCCGACCTGGCGCGGATCGACGCCGGGCAGGCGCTCGCCCGGCTGCTGCCGTGGGCCTCCGGGGAGGCCGGCCGGCTGGACGAGCTCGCTCCGGAGCGCATCACCGTACCGAGTGGATCCAGAATCCGGATCGACTACGGCAATCCCGAACAGCCCGTACTCGCCGTGAAGTTGCAGGAGATGTTCGGGCTGCACGAGTCGCCCGCCGTCGCGGGGGTGCCGCTGCTCGTCCATCTCCTGTCCCCCGCCGGGCGCCCGGCCGCCGTCACCGCCGATCTCGCCTCCTTCTGGAGGGAGGGCTACAAGGGCGTTCGGGCGGAGTTGCGCGGCCGGTATCCGAAGCATCCCTGGCCCGAGGATCCGGCCGCCGCGGAGCCGACGCGGCACACCAACGCGCGGCTCAGGCGGTGACCGGTTCCGGCGTGGACGACTCGGCCGGTTCCGGATCACCCGGGCGCCGGCCGCGTGCCTCCAGACAGAGGGAGAGGGACAGGAGCAGGACGCCCAGGACCAGGAAGCCCCAGGGCAGGTACGACGTCAGCAGCAGGACGAGGGTGCGGTTGGACTTGACCAGGTCGACCGTGTGCCTGGTGTAGTCCTCGCGCATCTTCACGTCACCGGCGAACGCCGTCACCTTGTCGCGGCCGCCGAGGAGGGTGCCGCCGCGCAGTTCCTCCTTGTGGAGTTCCTCGCCGTAGACGGGAGCGCCGGTGACGGGCTCGACCCAGAACCTGCGGACCGTGGTGTACCAGCGGGTGGTGCCGGTCCTGGCGACCGACTCGGGGGTGATGCCCTTGACCGGCATGGTCCTGGGGAACGCCACCTTGGTCCAGGGGATGGTCTGCTCGAAGTAGTAGACCTCCAGGCCGCGGAAGTTCTGGGTGCCCTTGTAGTGGATGGGGTTGGTGGTGCGGGTCTGGGCGTCGAAGTACTCGTAGTCCCGTTTCTGTGTCAGGAAGGGCCACTTGAACTCGATGCCGTCCCGTTTCACCGGGGCGCCGTCGACCATCTCGCCGGTGGCGTGGACCGGGGCCTGGCTGTGGGCGTCGAAGATGTAGCGCTCGGGGATGCGGGAGACCATCTTCCCGTCGGGGCCCTGGACGTAGGACAGGCCGTCCCAGACGACGACGTCGCGGCCGGCCGTCCTCTCGATCTCCTTCGCGGCCTCCACGTTGCCCTTGAGGGTCTGCACGATGGTGACTTCGGAGACCTTGCGTGCCTTCATCGTGCCGTAGTCGAGGAGGGTCGCGCCCTTCGCCTCCAGCACCATGTCCTGGTACTGGCCGGCCGGGATCTTGGCGAGACGGGGAAAGGCGTACCAGCGCAGCATCGGGGACAGAGCCGCGAAGAACACGGCGAAGGCGAGCAGGACCAGACTGGCCTTGCGGCGCATCTCGGCCTCCCTACCGGGCGGTTACGGGTGGGCGGGCACCGTCGTCAGCAGGGGTTTCGGGGACGTCCTGCCCGTGGGACCGCCCATGGCCGTGATCGTGAGGATCAGCGCGAACGCGAGGACGAGACCGGTCGCGGCGGCGATCAGGGCGCGCATGCCTGCCTCCCGACGGAGTGGAAACCGCATGGAACTGATACATCGTCAGGTCCGGCACCGTAGCAACGGGTGGGCGAGATGAGAACACGTTGCACACACGACGACTGCGGCGCTCCCTCCGGTCGAGGCAGCGCCGCAGTCGTCGTCGTACGGAGAAACTACGAGCTCGGGCTCGCGGACGGGCTGGGGCTGGGGCTTGCCGAGGCGGCGGGGGCCACGGTCAGCGGGACGTTGAGCGCCGCACCGCCCGCGGTGGTGACGCGGAGCATGAAGGTGCCGGTGTTGTCGTCGGAGTACAGCTTCGGCAGCTTCAGCACGCCCTTGGCGTCCGTCTTCAGGCCCGTCAGCGTGCGTACGGCCTTGCCGTCGGCGTCCTTGAAGTACGGACCCTTGTCGTCCTCGGTCGGGTCGAGCACCGACTTGATCAGGGTCGCGGTGACCGCGACCTTGTCCGCGACGGCACCCTTGTAGGTGGCCTTCACCTCGGCCTGGTCGGCGAACTCGCCGCCCGGGGTGCAGGTCAGCGCCGTGTCGCTGGTACGGACGAGGGTGTCGGCGACGCGCTCGGTGACGGTGGCCGTGTAGTCGAGGCCGCTGACCGAACGGCCCATGAGCGTGGCACGGACGGTGACGTCGCCGGTCTTCTCGCCCGCCCGCAGCGCGGGAGCGACGGCCACACCGGAGCTGTTGGTGAGGACCGCGGCGACGCGCTCGCCACCGGTGAAGGTGGTGTCGGTGTCGCCGACGATGGTGAAGCGGACCCTGACCTTGCCGACCGCCTTGCCGGCCTTGGTCTCGGCCCTTGTGCTGATCTTCTTGGTGAACGCGTCGCCGGCCATCGCGGTGAGCTTCGCGGTACCCGCGTCCTCCAGGTGGTCGACCGTGTCGGTGGGGGTGGGGGTGGGGGTGGGGGTGGGCGACGGACTTCCCGGCGTCGACGGGGTGGGCGGTGCGGACGGGCTGGTCGAGCCCGAGCCCGGCTTCGGCCTGTCCGGCTGCGAGGGCGACGGAGACGGGCCGGCGCCCGCCGGGTCGTCGTTGCGGCCCGAGGGGACACCGCCGCTGCCGTTCGGGATCTCGTGCGTGCCCTTGCGGTAGTACTCCAGCCACGACAGGACGAGGTTCAGATAGTCCTGCGAGTTGTTGTAGCTGAGGATCGCGCGGTTGAGGTCGGACGGGGTCGACAAGTCCCAGTCGTAGCGGCAAAGGTAGTGGCCGGCGGCGAGGGCGGCGTCGTACACGTTGTTGGGGTCCTTGGCCCCGTCGCCGTTGCCGTCGCGGCCCGCCCACGCCCAGGTGGAGGGGATGAACTGCATGGGGCCCACGGCCTGGTCGTACGAGCTGTTGCCGTCGTACTTGCCGCCGTCGGTGTCCTTGATCATCGCGAAGCCGTTGCCGTCGAGCTGCGGACCGAGGATCGGGGAAATGGTGGTGCCGTCTGCGGAGACGCGGCCGCCGCGGGCCTGGCCCGACTCGACCTTGCCGATCGCGGCGAGCAGCTGCCAGGGCAGGTTGCAGCCGGGCTTGGACTCGCGCAGCTCGGCCTCGGCCTTCTTGTAGGCGTCGAGGACGGTAGCGGGTATGCCGGACTCGAAGTCGCCCTGCGCGACGGGGGTGCCGCTCGCGGACGGCGAAGGGCTCGGGCTCGGGCTCGGGCTGTGCAGCGGCGGCAGGTCCGTGTAGTACGGCGAGTTGCCGGTGGCGGCGCCGGCGTCCGCGGTCGCGTCGGGAGAGGGCTGGGCGTCCGAGGCGGTCCGTCTGCCGTGGTCGTCGACGGTCACCCCCGGAGCCTGAGAGGCGGACAGGGCCGCTACCGCGACCGCTGCCACGGCGGTGGTCGCCGCCCCTTTGGCCAGCCTCCTGCCGAATTGCGCCGCCATAAGGTGAACCCCTCCCGTGGACGCACCAGCGTCCGTCTTCGTCCTGTCGGGCACGCGCTGCGCCCGCCCTTGATGTGACGATCGACCCGGCGTGCGGGTTGCCCTCGATATTGCTCTTGTCTCGCTCGCGTCACTGGTACCGCCTGCGTCGCCGACGTCGACGGCGAGTTGCCCTGTTCGCGTGTTCGAACGTGCTGCCGAAGCGGTGACCCAGGCGACCCTACGACAACTTCCTTTCCACGGGGACCCGTTCGTGCCCGATATTCACCCCTTGGCCATGCGCGGCCGGGGCACAGTCGCGGCACGCATACTGGACCGAAGTGATCACCCGGGCCGCCCGCCCGGGCAACGTCCCGCGTGAGGAGCCCAGTTGCCGTTCACGCTGAGCCATGCGGCCGCCGTCCTTCCCGCGGTGCGCGCCGACGGGACCGGTCGAGGTCGGCTGATTCCGGCCGTACTCGTGGCCGGCTCCTTCGCGCCGGATATGACCTATTACGCAGCGAGTGCGGTGTCCGGGGCGATGGAGTTCGGGGACGTCACGCACTCCTTTCCCGGCGTCTTCACGGTCGATGTGCTGGTGGCCTGGGCGCTGGTCGGGCTGTGGCTGCTGCTGCGCGAGCCGCTGGTGGCGCTGCTGCCACGGGCCTGGCAACCGCGGCCGGCCGCCCTGCTGCACTGTGGGGCGCCACGCGCGCGCGTCCGGCCGTCCCTGGTGGCCCGGTGGTACGCCTCCGCCGCGCTCGGCGCCCTGACTCACGTCGTGTGGGACGCGTTCACCCACCTCGACCGCTGGGGCATGCGGCTCTTCCCCGCCCTGGGACACAAGGTAGACGGCTTCCCGTTGTACTGGTACCTGCAGTACGGCGGCTCGGCCGTGGCTGCGGGCGTGATCGCCGTATGGGCGGGGTGGGCGTTGCGGCGCCAGCCGACGGGGGCGGCCTCCGCCACCGGGCCGGTGAGCATGGGACGTGCCGGGGACGGGCCCACGTCGCGTCAGGAGACGGCCGGGGCGTCCTCCGCCGCCGCCGGGACGGTGGGCGCGGGACGTGCCGGGGACGGGCCCGCGTCGCGTCGGGAGACGGCCGGACTCGCCTCCGCCACCGGGCCGGTGAGCACGGGGCGTGCCGGGGACGGGCCCACGTCGCGTCAGGAGACGGCCGGGGCGTCCTCCGCCGCCGGGCCGTTGAGCGCGGGACGTGCCGGGGACGGGCCGACGGGTGTCGCCTTGCTTTCGGGGCGGGCAGGTGCCGGGCCGACGGGTGTCGCCTGGTTGTCGCTACGGGACCGGTGGTGGGCCGGTGCCGTGATCGGCGGGTGTGCGGTGGCGGGGGCCGTGCAGCGCGCGACCCGGTGGTGGGCGTACTGGGGCTCGACCGCGAAGCCGTGGGAACTCATCCCGGCGGTTTGCTTCGGAGCGGGCGCGGGGCTCGTGCTGGGTCTGCTGCTGTACGCGGTGGGAGTCAGGGTGTGGCGCCGGCCCGCGCCCGACGCCGCGGACCCGGAGCCGGTATCCGCCGCCTGAGGGTCGACCTGACCCTGGGTGAGGGTGCCCGCGGTCACGACGTGCGCCCTGGCCATTGGTCAGTGCCCGGCGCCGCCGTCCCTGCCCCTGGTGAAAGTGCCCGTGGTGACGATGAAGACGGGGATCGTGCGGGTGGCGCGGGCGGCGCGGGTGTGGCGGGTGCGGGCGATGAGTGCGGTCAGGTAGCTGCGGCCCAGGCCTGCCCATAGCCGCCAGACGGACGGCTCACCCGAGGTCTTTGCCGGGCGGCGCAGTCGGCGCCGGAGGTGCGTCGCCGTGCGGCGCAGAACGACGACGAGGTCGGTGGGGATGCGGGCGGTGCTTGCGCGGGCTGCGAAGGCCGGCACCGGCGCGGGCGGTGCGGCGGACGCCGCCTCGGCACTCGCCTGCGCTCTCGCCGTCCGGCGGTTGAGCATGCGTATACCCATGCCCGCATCCTGACGGGGCCGAGGCGGTGGCGCCCTTTTCGCGAGGGCCACCTGAGTGACGGGCCCTACGGAGACCCGCCGTAGAGGACGCAGAGCGCTCCGCACCACCGCAGCCAGACCCCGTGCCGCCGATCCATGCCGGTAGCGGGCTGCCCGCCGGGCCGCCGGAGTGTGGGCGTCGACGTCGAGGCGCGCCCTACCGCGAACCCACCCGAGTGCCGGCCCCTGCCCAGACCGGCCTGGGCGGCCCTGAAGCATGCAGAGCGCTCCGCACCACCGCAGCCAGACCCCGTGCCGCCGATCCATGCCCGTGTCGGGCCGCCTGGCGGGGGCGGTGTCGGGAGGCCGCCGCCCCCGGCAGGCGACCCGGCCCCCGCTCCGCCGCCGGAGGCTAGTGCGCCGCCGACTCCCAGTCCGTCCCCACGCCCACCGAGACGCCCAGCGGCACTGTCAGGTGAACGGCGTCGGCCATTTCGCGGCGGACGATCTCCTCCGCCTTCGCGCGCTCCCCGGGGGCGATCTCCAAGACGACTTCGTCGTGGACCTGGAGGAGCATGCGGGAGGTGAGGTCCGCCGCCCTCAGCGCGTCGTCCACCTTGAGCATGGCGATCTTGACGATGTCCGCCGCGGTGCCCTGGATGGGCGCGTTGAGAGCCATGCGCTCGGCGGCCTCGCGGCGCTGGCGGTTGTCGCTGTTGAGGTCGGGGAGGTAACGGCGGCGGCCGAAGAGCGTCGCCGTGTAGCCCGTTGCCCGCGCCTCGTCGACGGCCCGGCGGAGGTAGTCGCGGACACCGCCGAAGCGCTCGAAGTACGCGTCCATCAGGCCGCGCGCCTCCGCCGCCTCGATGTTCAGCTGCTGGGACAGTCCGAACGCCGACAGCCCGTACGCCAGGCCGTACGACATGGCCTTGATCTTGCGTCGCATCTCCGCGTCCACCCCGGCGGGCTCGACGCCGAACACCTGGGAGGCCGCGGTGGTGTGCAGGTCCTCGCCGGAGGTGAACGCCTCGATCAGGCCCTCGTCCTCGGAGAGGTGGGCCATCACGCGCAGTTCGATCTGGCTGTAGTCGGCGGTCATCAGCGACTCGAAGCCCTCGCCGACCACGAAGCCCCGGCGGATCGCGCGGCCCTCGTCCGTGCGGACCGGGATGTTCTGCAGGTTCGGGTCCGTGGACGACAGGCGGCCGGTCGCGGCGACCGTCTGGTTGAAGGTGGTGTGGATACGGCCGTCGGCGGCGATCGTCTTGATCAGGCCCTCGACGGTGACCCGCAGCTTCGCCTGCTCGCGGTGGCGGAGCATGACGACCGGCAGTTCGTTGTCCGTCTGGGTGGCGAGCCAGGCCAGGGCGTCGGCATCCGTGGTGTAGCCGGTCTTGGTCTTCTTCGTCTTGGGCAGGCCGAGCTCGCCGAAGAGGACCTCCTGCAGCTGCTTGGGCGAGCCGAGGTTGAACTCGTGCCCCGCGGCCGCGTGCGCCTCCTTCACCGCCTGCTGGACGGCGCCGGCGAACATCTGCTCCATGGCCTCCAGGTGGGCCCGGTCGGCCGCGATGCCGTGCCGCTCCATGCGGGCCAGCAGGATGGAGGTGGGCAGCTCCATGTCGCGCAGCAGGTCCGCGGCACCGACCTCCTCAAGACGGCCCCGGAACGCTTCCCCGAGGTCGAGGATCGCGCGGGCCTGCACCATGAGCGCCTCGGCCTCGGCACCGTCGTCGGAACCGAAGGCGAGCTGGCCGTCGGCCGCGGCGGCGGGAGCCAGCTCACGGCCCAGGTACTCCAGGGACAGCGCGTCCAGGTCGAAGGAGCGACGGCCCGGCTTGACCAGGTAGGCGGCCAGCGCGGTGTCCATGAAGACACCGGCGATGCTCCAGCCGTGCTCGGTGAACACGCGCATGGCGCCCTTGGCGTTGTGCAGCACCTTGGGGCGGTCCTCGGCGGCCAGCCAGGCCAGCCACGCCTTCTCGTCGGCCTCGTCCAGCTGGGACGGGTCGAACCAGGCGGCCGGTCCCCCGGCGGCGGCGAGCGCGACCTCGGCGACCGAGCCGGCGCCCAGCGCCCATGCGTCGACCGTGGCCACGCCGAGCGTCTGCGTGCCGTGCTCGGCGAGCCAGCCGGCCAGCTCGCCCGTGGCCAGCACCGTCCCGTCCAGCTCCACCCCGGGGGCCACCGGCGTCGCCTCGGCCTCCTCGCCGCCCGGGTCCACGGCGAGCAGCCGCTCGCGCAGCGAGGGGTTCCTGATCTCCAGGGTGTCCAGGATCATCGCGAGGGCCGTGCGGTCGTAGGCGACGCGCTCCAGGTCGGTGACCGCCTTGGGCAGCTCGACCGTACGCACCATCTCGGTGAGGCGGCGGTTGAGCTGGACGGCCTCCAGGTGGTCGCGCAGGTTCTGCCCGGCCTTGCCCTTGACCTCCTCGACGCGCTCGACCAGCTCCGCGAACGAACCGAACTGGTTGATCCACTTCGCGGCCGTCTTCTCGCCGACGCCGGGGATGCCCGGCAGGTTGTCGGACGGGTCACCGCGCAGGGCGGCGAAGTCGGGGTACTGCGCGGGTGTCAGCCCGTACTTCTCGAAGACCTTCTCCGGGGTGAACCGGGTCAGTTCGGAGACGCCCTTGGTCGGATACAGCACCGTCGTGTGCTCGCTGACCAGCTGGAAGGAGTCGCGGTCGCCGGTGACGATCAGCACCTCGAAGCCCTCGGCCTCGGCCTGGGTGGCGAGGGTGGCGATGATGTCGTCCGCCTCGTAGCCGTCGACCGCGAAGCGTGACGCGTGCATCGCGTCGAGCAGCTCGCCGATCAGCTCGACCTGGCCCTTGAACTCGTCCGGGGTCTTGGAACGGTTCGCCTTGTATTCCGTGAACTCCTCGGAGCGCCAGGTCTTGCGGGAGACGTCGAAGGCCACGGCGAAGTGTGTGGGCTCCTCGTCACGCAGGGTGTTGGCGAGCATCGACGCGAAGCCGTAGATCGCGTTCGTCGGCTGGCCCGTCGCGGTCGTGAAGTTCTCCGCGGGCAGCGCGAAGAACGCGCGGTAGGCCAGTGAGTGCCCGTCCATGAGCATGAGGCGGGGCCGCTTGCCGCCGGATGTCTTCTCGGTCTTCTTCGATGCTGTCTCTGCCACGCCCCCGATCCTGTCACGAGCCACTGACACTGAGACCCCCTTACGCCCTGGCCCCCTCGCTGTCAGCGCCCCGTGCGAGGATCGAGCGGATGGCTCGCACGCGTAGGTGAAGCGTGTATGTGCGTGTATGCGAAGGAGAGTGCGCGATGGCGACGAAGCCGCCCAAGGGCGACCCGGTTCAGGACGCGCCGCAGGTCGTCGAGCCGAAGCACGCCGCGGCGGGACTCCCCGCCATCGGGCACACGCTGCGCATCGCCCAGCAGCAGATGGGTGTGAAGCGGACCGCGCTGACGCTGCTGCGCGTCAACCAGAAGGACGGCTTCGACTGCCCCGGCTGCGCCTGGCCGGAGCCGGAGCACCGGCACAAGGCGGAATTCTGTGAGAACGGCGCGAAGGCGGTGGCCGAGGAAGCCACCCTGCGCCGGGTCACCCCGGAGTTCTTCGCCGCCCACTCCGTCGCCGATCTCGCGAACCGCAGCGGCTACTGGCTGGGCCAGCAGGGCCGGCTGACGCATCCCATGCATCTCCCCGAAGGGGGCACCCACTACGAGCCGGTGAGCTGGGAGCGCGCCTTCGACATCGTCGCCGAGGAGATCGCCGCCCTGGGCTCCCCGAACGAGGCCCTCTTCTACACCTCGGGCCGCACGAGCAACGAAGCGGCCTTCCTCTACCAGCTGTTCGCCAGGCAGCTCGGCACGAACAACCTGCCCGACTGCTCCAACATGTGCCATGAGTCGTCCGGTTCGGCACTGAACGAGACGATCGGCATCGGCAAGGGCAGCGTCCTGCTGGAGGACCTCTACAAAGCCGACCTGATCATCGTCGCCGGCCAGAACCCGGGGACGAACCACCCGCGCATGCTCTCCGCGCTGGAGAAGGCGAAGGCGGGCGGCGCGAAGATCATCAGCGTCAACCCGCTGCCCGAGGCGGGCCTGGAGCGCTTCAAGAACCCGCAGACCCCACAGGGCATGCTCAAGGGCGCCGCGCTCACCGACCTGTTCCTGCAGATCCGCATCGGCGGCGACCAGGCCCTCTTCCGCCTCCTCAACAAGCTGATCCTCGATGCGGACGGCGCGGTCGACGAGGAGTTCGTGGCCGAACACACCCACGGCTACGAGGAGTTCGCGGCAACCGCCCGCACCGCCGACTGGGACGAGACCCTCGCCGCCACCGGTCTCACCCGCGAGGAGATCGAGCAGACCCTGCGGATGGTCCTCGCCTCCAAGCGCACCATCGTGTGCTGGGCGATGGGCCTCACCCAGCACAAGCACTCCGTGCCGACCATCCGCGAGGTGGTCAACTTCCTTCTGCTGCGCGGCAACATCGGCCGCCCGGGGGCCGGAGTGTGCCCCGTCCGCGGACACAGCAACGTCCAGGGCGACCGCACGATGGGCATCTTCGAGCGCCCCGCACCCGCCTTCCTGGACGCCCTGGAGAAGGAGTTCGGCTTCGCGCCGCCGCGCGAGCACGGCTACGACGTCGTCCAGGCCATCCGCGCCCTGCGCGACGGCGCGGCGAAGGTCTTCTTCGCCATGGGCGGCAACTTCGTATCCGCCTCCCCCGACACGGAGGTCACCGAGGCGGCCATGCGGCGCGCCCGGCTGACCGTGCACGTGTCGACGAAGCTCAACCGCTCGCACGTGGTCACGGGCGCGCGTGCCCTCATCCTGCCCACCCTGGGCCGCACCGAGCGCGACCTCCAGGGCGGCGGCGAGCAGTTCGTGACCGTCGAGGACTCCATGGGCATGGTGCACGCCTCCCGCGGCCGACTGGAGCCCGCCGGCAGGCACCTGCTGTCCGAGCCGGCCATCGTCTGCCGTCTGGCACGCCGCGTGCTGGGCGCGGAGAACCCGGTGCCGTGGGAGGAGTTCGAGAAGGACTACGGCACCATCCGCGACCGCATCGCCCGAGTGGTCCCCGGCTTCGAGGACTTCAACGCGCGCGTGGCCCGCCCCGGCGGCTTCGCCCTCCCGCACGCCCCACGCGACGAACGCCGCTTCCCGACCGCCACCGGCAAGGCCAACTTCACCGCCGCGCCCGTCGAGTACCCCGAGCTGCCCGAAGGCCGCCTGCTGCTGCAGACGCTGCGCTCGCACGACCAGTACAACACCACGATCTACGGCCTCGACGACCGCTACCGCGGGATCAAGAACGGCCGCCGGGTCGTCCTGGTCCACCCCGAGGACGCGCGGGCACTCAAGGTCGCCGAAGGGTCGTACGTCGAGCTGGTCAGCGAGTGGAAGGACGGCGTGGAACGCAGGGCCGCCGGATTCCGGGTCGTGCACTACCCCACGGCACGCGGCTGCGCGGCCGCCTACTACCCGGAGACCAACGTGCTGGTCCCGCTGGACTCCACCGCCGACATCAGCAACACCCCGGCCAGCAAGTCCGTCGTCGTACGTCTGGAACAATCACCAACCCACTGAGCGTTTGCTCAGGCAGCTGGACGAGCGATCAGGACGAACGGAGCCGGGCCCATGGGCGAGCAACAGTACGTGAAGTTCCCGCAGGAGGTCATCGACGAGTACGCCGCACTCGGCGTCGACCTCCCCGCCCTGTTCTCCGCCGGGCACCTCGGCACCCGCATGGGCGTGGAGATCATCGAAGCCTCGGCCGACCGCGTCGTCGGCACCATGCCGGTCGAGGGCAACACCCAGCCCTACGGACTGCTGCACGGCGGCGCCTCCGCGGTCCTCGCCGAAACCCTCGGCTCCGTCGGCTCCATGCTGCACGGCGGCAGCTCCAAGATCGCGGTCGGCGTCGACCTGAACTGCACCCACCACCGAGGCGCGCGATCCGGCCTCGTGACCGGCGTGGCCACACCGGTGCACCGCGGGCGCTCCACAGCGACGTACGAGATCGTGATCAGCGACGAGGAAGGGCGGCGCGTGTGCAGCGCGCGACTGACCTGCCTGCTGCGCGACGTACAGCTGCCCGCCGCGGGCTGACGGCCGCGCCTTCCCCCCACCGGGCACTGTCCGGGCGCGTCCGCCGCGCCTACCGTTTCCCCATGAGGCCCCGGACATGAGCGGCATCGGCCCCGTCGAACCCGCCGGCCCCGTCGAGGCGAACACCGGCGACGACCCCGCCACCCCCCAGGACGTACCGCCACCCGACGTCATCGGCACCGACTCCCCCCGGCTGACCGACCGTTGGCACACACTGCTCCCGCGCACCCGCGGCACCGCACTGGCAGCGGCCGCGGCCACCCTGGCCGCGGCCGTATGGCTCCTGACCGCCCAACCCCCGCCCGCACCGCCGAAGGAACCGGCCACCCCCTCGCCCTCGACCACAACGGCCTTCCACTACAAGGGAGTTGCCGGGCACCCGGGCACAGCCACCACCAGGGACTTCCGCTTCGACGTCTCCGTACACGACGGACCCCCCGTCACCGTCTCCGACATCACCGCCGCCCCCACCGGCATACACACCCGCACCGCACCCCCGACACCCTTCACCGTGCACGCCGGAACCACCCACCGCATCACCGTGCGGATCACCGTGACCGACTGCGGCGGACTCCCCCTCAACGTCAACCTCCCTTTCCTCGACGTAACGCTGCGTAACACACACGCAATACAGCACTACAGTTTCATCTTCGGCGGCAGCTACTCGCACGACCTCTCCGACCTCCTCCACGCAGCCTGCGACGCCACCCGGACGCTCCCCTCGCCCCGCGTCCAACGGGAAGTGCGCGTTCTCACCATGTGGACCCGACGTGTTCCCGCCAAACCGGCCGAGAGCGAACTTCCCCAAGGCTCACCTTCCGGCACGTCATAACAAGAAAGTCACAAGCCAGCCCACACCGATGCCCCCACCTGACAGACAGGCTTAGAGTCACGCCCAGTCACCGCGCCGCCGGGCGCGTCTGCAGAACAGCCCAGCTCGACCCAGTACGGCCCGGCGAGACACACGGCAGCCCAGCAGGACTGCCGGCGCCAGGGAGAGGATTCATCGTGCGACACCGTTCTTTGGTCATACTCACCTCCGTACTCACGACGGGCGCCCTCACGCTGACCGCCTGCGGTTCGCGCGACGACAACAAGGGTGGGGACAGCGGCAGCAAGAAGACCGAGGTCATCATCGGCGTCGACGCACCGCTGACCGGCCAGAACTCCGCGACCGGCCTCGGCATCCAGGGCGGCGTCCAGGTCGCCGTCGACGACGCCAACAAGAACAACCTCGTGCCCGGCGTGACGTTCAAGGTCCAGGCCCTCGACGACAAGGCCATCCCCGCCAGCGGCCAGCAGAACGCCACCCAGCTCGTCAACGACGACAAGGTGCTCGGCGTCGTCGGCCCGCTGAACTCCGGCGTCGCCACCCAGATGCAGCAGGTCTTCGCCACCGCCAACCTGGTCCAGATCTCGCCGTCCAACACCGCCCCCGAGCTCACCCAGGGCAAGAACTGGCAGACGAAGAAGGTCCGCCCCTTCAAGACCTACTTCCGCACCGCCACCACCGACGCCCTGCAGGGCGGCTTCGCCGCCGACTACGCGTACAACACGCTCAAGAAGAAGAGCGTCTTCGTCGTCGACGACAAGCAGACCTACGGCGCGGGCCTGGCCAAGCTGTTCACCGCCGGCTTCACCAAGGCGGGCGGCAAGGTCGCCGGCACCGACCACGTCAACACCGGCGACACCGACTTCTCCGCCCTCGTCACCAAGATCAAGAACTCCAAGGCCGACCTCGTCTACTACGGCGGCCAGTACGACGAGTCCGAGAAGCTCACCAAGCAGCTCAAGGACGGCGGCGCCAAGCTCCCGCTCTTCGGCGGCGACGGCATGTTCAGCGACACCTACATCCAGACCGCCGGCAAGACCGCCGAAGGCGACCTCGCCACCTCCGTCGGCCAGCCCGTCGACACCCTCGCCTCCGCCCAGGACTTCATCAAGAAGTACAAGGCAGCCGGACTCAAGGGCGACTACGGCACCTACGGCGGCTACTCCTACGACGCCGCCACCGCCATCATCAAGGCCATCGGCAACGTCGTGAAGGACGGCAAGGTCCCCTCCGACGCCCGCGCCAAGATCGTCGACGAGGTCGGCAAGACCAAGTTCGACGGCGTCGCCGGCCCCGTCGCCTTCGACCAGTACGGCGACACCACCAACAAGCAGCTGACCGTCTACCAGGTCACCAACGGCAAGTGGAAGGCCGTCAAGAGCGGCACGTTCAACGGCTGACCAACCAGCCGAACCGCCGCTAGCACCACCCCAGGGCCGCGCGGCCGACCACACGTCACCCGCGCGGCCCGTTCCACGCCCCCCGCTCACTCCCCACCACATGGAGGCCATGCGGTGCACACCCTGCCGCAGCAGCTGGCCAACGGGCTGTTCCTCGGCTCGATGTACGGGCTGATCGCCATCGGATACACGATGGTGTACGGCATCGTCCAGCTCATCAACTTCGCCCATGGCGAGATCTTCATGACCGGCGGCTTCGGCGCGCTCACGGTCTACCTCTACGTCCTGCCCAACGGCACATCCATGTGGATAGCCCTCCCGGCGATGCTCATCGGAGGCGGACTCGTCTCCGTCCTCATCGCCGTCGGGGCGGAACGCTTCGCCTACCGACCACTGCGCGGCGCACCACGCCTGGCACCCCTCATCACCGCCATCGGCCTCTCCCTCGCACTCCAGCAGGCCGTCTTCAACTGGTACCCGGACGCCAAGACCGACCGCAACTTCCCCCAGATAGACGCCGGCCCCTGGCACCTCGGCTCCATCAACATCAGCAGCGGATCGCTCTTCGTCATCATCGCCGCCCCCCTCTGCATGGCCGCCCTCGCCATGTTCGTCAGCTTCTCCCGCACCGGCCGCGCCATGCAGGCCACCGCCCAGGACCCCGACACCGCCCAGCTCATGGGCATCGACACCAACCGCATCATCGTCATCGCCTTCGCCATCGGCGGCTTCTTCGCCGCCGTCGCCGCCATCGCCTACGGCCTGCGCTACGGACAGATCAAATACGACATGGGCTTCCAGATGGGCCTCAAAGCCTTCACCGCAGCCGTACTCGGCGGCATCGGCAACATCTACGGCGCCATGATCGGCGGCCTCGTCCTCGGCCTCGCCGAAACCATGGCCACCTCCTACATCGACGACATCCCCGGCATGCAGCAACTCGGCGGCGGCGGCTGGTCCTCCGTCTGGGCCTTCGTCCTCCTCATCCTCGTCCTGCTGTTCAGGCCACAAGGCCTCGTCGGCGAACGCGTAGCGGACAGGGCGTGACCACCATGACAACCACCGAAAAGACCACCCCCACCACGCCGGACACCCCGCGCGGCCTCATCCCCCTGCCCCAGTCCGCCGCCCGCGCCCTGATCGCCACCGGCGCCATCGGCACCATCGCCAGCACCTACATGTCCTGGACCTGGACCTCCGACTTCCCCGGGGACCTCACCTACTACGGCTCCCCCGCAGGCCTCCAGATCCTCGACCTCGTCGCCGGCGTCCTCACCCTGCTCTACGCACTCACCCGCTGGAACATACGCGGCCTCAACTGGCTCAACCCGGCCGGCGCCACCGCCCCCGTGTTCCTCGCCGCCGCAGCCGCCTTCGCCGTCAGCTGGTTCAGCGCCCTCGCCATCGCCATCGACCTCGGCGGACTCGTCAACCTCGACCCCGGCGCCTACCTCGCCGCCGTCGCCTCCCTCATCGCCCTCCTCGGCGCCCTCGCCCTGCCCAGCCCCGGCAACACCGCCAAAGCCTGGGTCAGCAAGCCCGACAACATCCCCCCGGCAGGCAAACTCCCCGCCTGGGGCGAACGCCTCGTCATCACCGCCGCCACCGGCGTCGGCCTCATCGCCTTCGCCTACGGCATCGGCGTCGACCCCGACGCCAGCGAAACCTTCATCGGCTTCCTGCTGCTCGTCATCTTCGGCTCCTGGGCCCTGCTCGCCGCCGGACTCGCCGACCGGTTCTCCGTCATCAACGCCCGGCACAAAGGTTTCGCCACCTCCATGGCCTTCCTCGCCGCCGCGATCTTCCCCTTCGTCGAGAACAACGAACACAACGCCAACCTCGGCGTGAACATCCTCGTCGTCGCCACCGTCGCCCTCGGCCTCAACATCGTCGTCGGCCTCACCGGACTCCTCGACCTCGGATACGTCGCCTTCCTCGGCGTCGGCGCCTACGCCGCAGCCCTCGTCTCCGGCTCCGAGTTCTCCCGCTTCTCCGGCGTCCAGTTCCCCTTCTGGGCCGCCATGCTCACCGGCATGGCCGCATCGCTCATCTTCGGCGTCCTCATCGGCGCCCCCACCCTGCGACTGCGCGGCGACTACCTCGCCATCGTCACCCTCGGCTTCGGAGAAATCTTCCGCATCACCGTCAACAACCTCGACGGCTCCTCCGGACCCAACATCACCAACGGCCCCAACGGCATCTCGATGATCCCCGACCTCGAGATCTTCGGCTTCAACCTCGGCACCAGCCACACCATCGGCTCCATCACCGTCGGCCGATTCGCCAACTACCTGCTCCTGATGCTCGTCATCACCGCCATCGTCGTCCTCGTCTTCAACCGCGCCGCCGACTCCCGCATCGGCCGCTCCTGGATCGCCATCCGCGAAGACGAAACCGCCGCCACCGCCATGGGCATCAACGGCTTCCGGGTCAAACTCATCGCCTTCGCACTCGGCGCCTCACTCGCCGGCCTCGCCGGCACCGTCAGCGCCCACGTCGGCTACAGCGTCAACCCCGCCCCCTACCAGTTCGCCGGCTCCGTACCACCCAACTCCGCGTTCCTGCTCGCCGCAGTCGTCCTCGGCGGCATGGGCACCGTCGGCGGACCCATCCTCGGCGCCACCCTGCTCTACCTCCTCCCCGAGAAGCTCAGCTTCCTCAAGGAATACCAACTCTTCGCCTTCGGCCTGGCCCTCGTCATCCTCATGCGCTTCCGCCCCGAGGGAATCATCGCCAACCGGCGCCGCCAACTCGAATTCCACGAAACAGAACAGGGCGACATCCCCGAACAGAGCCTTCCCGACACCACCGTCGGCGTCACCAAGGCAGGGGCGTAACCACCATGACCACCACCACGGCCACCAGCCCCGTCCTCGAAGCCAGCGGCGTCACCATGCGCTTCGGCGGCCTCACCGCCGTACGCAGCGTCGACCTCACCGTCAACGCCGGTGAAATCGTCGGCCTCATCGGACCCAACGGCGCCGGCAAAACCACCTTCTTCAACTGCCTCACCGGCCTGTACATCCCCACCGAGGGCAAAGTCGCCTACAAAGGCACCGTCCTGCCCCCCAAACCCCACCTCGTCACCAGCGCCGGCATCGCCCGCACCTTCCAGAACATCCGGCTCTTCGCCAACATGACCGTCCTGGAAAACGTCCTCGTCGGCCGCCACACCCGCACCAAAGAAGGCCTCTGGTCGGCCCTCCTGCGCGGCCCCGGCTTCCGCAAAGCCGAAACCGCCTCCCGCGAACGCGCCATGGAACTCCTCGAGTTCATCGGCCTCGCCCACAAAGCCGACCACCTCTCCCGCAACCTCCCCTACGGCGAACAACGCAAGCTCGAAATCGCCCGCGCCCTCGCCAGCGACCCCGGCCTGCTCCTCCTCGACGAGCCCACCGCCGGCATGAACCCCCAGGAGACCCGCGCCACCGAGGAACTGGTCTTCGCCATCCGCGACATGGGCGTCGCCGTCCTCGTCATCGAGCACGACATGCGCTTCATCTTCAACCTGTGCGACCGCGTCGCCTGCCTCGTCCAGGGCGAAAAACTCGTCGAAGGCACCTCCGACGTCGTCCAGGGCGACGAACGCGTCGTCGCCGCCTACCTCGGCACCCCCTTCGAAGGCGCCCCCGGCGACGACGAAGCCGCCGAAGTCGAAGCAGCCGAGGCCACCGGAGCACAGGGCACCACCAGCACGGAAGGAAACGCCCAGTGACCGCACTCCTGGAGGTCGAAGACCTCAAGGTCGCCTACGGCAAGATCGAAGCCGTCAAGGGCATCTCCTTCACCGTCGAAGCCGGCCAGATCGTCACCCTCATCGGCACCAACGGCGCCGGCAAAACCACCACCCTGCGCACCCTCTCAGGCCTCCTCAAGCCCCGCTCCGGCAAGGTCATGTTCGACGGCAAGCCCCTCAACGGCGTCGCCGCCCACAAGATCGTCGCCCTCGGCCTCGCCCACTCCCCCGAAGGCCGGCACATCTTCCCGCGCCTCACCATCGCGGAGAACCTCCAACTCGGCGCCTTCCTCCGCAAGGACAAAGAAGGCATCGAAAAGGACATCCAGCGCGCCTACGACCTCTTCCCCATCCTCGGCGAACGCCGCAAACAAGCCGCCGGAACCCTCTCCGGCGGCGAACAGCAAATGCTCGCCATGGGCCGCGCACTCATGTCCCAGCCCAAACTCCTCATGCTCGACGAACCCTCCATGGGCCTCTCCCCGATCATGATGCAGAAGATCATGTCCACCATCGTCGAGCTGAAGTCCCAAGGGACCACCATCCTGCTCGTCGAACAGAACGCCCAGGCCGCCCTCTCGCTCGCCGACCAGGGACACGTCATGGAGGTCGGCAACATCGTCCTCTCCGGCACCGGACAGGACCTCCTGCACGACGAATCGGTACGCAAGGCCTACCTCGGCGAGGACTAACCCCCTCACCGGACACACACGACCGAGGCCCGCACCCCTGAACCAGGGGCGCGGGCCTCGATCGTCCGTCTGCTGCGCGAGGGTCAGCCCTTCGCGGCCTTCTTCTCGTCCGCGTCCTGAATAACCGCCTCCGCGACCTGCTGCATCGACATCCGACGGTCCATCGACGTCTTCTGGATCCACCGGAACGCGGCCGGCTCCGACAGCCCGTACTCCGTCTGCAGGATCGACTTCGCCCGGTCCACCAACTTGCGCGTCTCCAGCCGGAGCGTGAGGTCGGCGACCTCCTTCTCCAGCTCCTTCAGCTCGGTGAACCGCGAGACAGCCATCTCGATGGCCGGTACGACATCACTCTTGCTGAACGGCTTCACCAGATACGCCATCGCACCGGCGTCCCTGGCCCGCTCCACGAGGTCGCGCTGCGAGAACGCGGTGAGCATCAGCACCGGGGCGATGCCCTCCTCGGCGATCTTCTCGGCCGCCGAGATGCCGTCCAGCTTGGGCATCTTCACATCGAGGATCACCAGGTCCGGCTTGTGCTCACGGGCCAGCTCGATGGCCTGCTCACCGTCACCGGCCTCGCCGACGACGCTGTAGCCCTCTTCCTCCAGCATCTCTTTGAGGTCGAGCCGGATCAGGGCCTCGTCCTCGGCGATGACGACACGGGTCGTCAGCGGAGGCACGTGCGACTTGTCGTCGTCGGGCGCGTCTACGGGCTGGGGCGACTCGGGGGCGGTCACGGGGGCTCCTTGATCAGGGCAGGGGTGCTGCTGACAAGAGCCTACCTAGCTGCGATAAGGTGGGGGCACAGCGGGTGACCGCTGACCTTCATATTGAAGGGGCCCCGGTAGCCCAGCGGTAGAGGCCATGGATTCAAAACCCATACAGCGTCGGTTCGAATCCGACTCGGGGCACTTTTCCTTCGAATCGAAGGTTGCCACCAAAAGCGGATGTACACGTTCTCGTGAACATCCGCTTTTTGCTGCGTGTCGTCGCGATCACTCTCGCAGGGTGACCACATGTACGACGTCAGCACACGCAGACAGACACTCGCACTGGTTTCACAGGGCCGTAGCCTCAACTCGGTGAGCCGGGAAACGGGTATCTCCAGAGCCGCAATCCGTTCCTGGCAAAGTCGCCTCGAACCGCTGCCACGCATGGCACCTCCGGACCCCGGGCCACCTGCCGATGAGTGCGCGTACGCCTACCTACTGGGCCTCTACCTCGGCGACGGCTGCATCAGCCCCCACTCGCGCGGCACCGGTTACTACCTGCGGATCGCGTGCGCCGATGCGTGGCCGGGGCTCATCGAACTGTGTCGCGACGCCATCACGAAGGTGCGGCCCGCTGTTCGTGTCTACCTCATGCAGAAAGAGGGCTGCACGATGGTCACGAGCTACAGCCGGCACTGGCCCGTCCTCTTTCCCCAACATGGCCCCGGCAAGAAACACGAGCGGACGATCGCTCTCGAACCCTGGCAGCAAACCATCGTCGCCACCCACTCCTGGGAATTCATCCGGGGTCTCATCCACTCCGACGGCTGCCGCATCACCAACTGGACCACACGGTTGGTCGCCGGTGAGCTCAAGCGCTACGAATACCCCCGGTACTTCTTCACCAACCTCTCGGGGGACATCATCCGGCTCTTCACTGCAGCCCTGGAGCACGTCGGCGTCGAATGGCGTCAGGCGAACCCCCGCAACATCTCCGTCGCCCGCAAAACCTCCGTAGCCCTGATGGACGCCCACGTGGGCCCCAAGCACTGAACCGCGAAGGGCACTTCAGTGGACGCCTACTTGGGGCTGTCGTCCTCCCCGATGTGATGCACCCGCACCAGGTTCGTCGAGCCCGAGACCCCGGGGGGCGAGCCCGCCGTGATGACCACGACGTCACCCTTCTGGCAGCGGCCGTACTTCAACAGCAGCTCGTCCACCTGGTCGACCATCGCGTCTGTGGAGTCGACGTGTGGGCCCAGGAACGTCTCCACGCCCCACGTCAGCGTCAGCTGGGACCGTGTCGCCGGGTCCGGGGTGAAGGCCAGGAGGGGGATCGGGGACCTGTACCGGGACAGGCGCTTGGCCGTGTCGCCGGACTGGGTGAAGGCGACCAGGAACTTGGCGCCGAGGAAGTCGCCCATTTCGGCTGCCGCGCGGGCGACCGCGCCGCCCTGGGTGCGGGGCTTGTTGCGTTCGGTCAGGGGCGGGAGTCCCTTGGCGAGGATGTCCTCCTCCGCCGCCTCGACGATCTTCGCCATGGTCCGGACGGTCTCGATGGGGTACTTGCCGACGCTGGTCTCGCCGGACAGCATCACCGCGTCCGTGCCGTCGATGACGGCGTTGGCGACGTCGGAGGCTTCCGCGCGGGTCGGGCGGGAGTTGTCGATCATCGAGTCGAGCATCTGTGTCGCGACGATGACCGGCTTGGCGTTGCGCTTGGCCAGTTTGATCGCGCGCTTCTGGACGATCGGGACGTGTTCGAGGGGCATTTCGACGCCGAGGTCGCCGCGGGCGACCATGATGCCGTCGAAGGCGGCGACGATGTCGTCGATGGCTTCGACGGCCTGGGGCTTCTCGACCTTGGCGATCACGGGGAGGCGGCGGCCTTCTTCGTCCATGATGCGGTGGACGTCCTGGATGTCGCGGCCACTGCGGACGAAGGAGAGTGCGATGACGTCGCAGCCGGTGCGCAGCGCCCAGCGGAGGTCCGTTTCGTCTTTGTCGGAGAGGGCGGGGACGGAGACGGCGGCTCCGGGGAGGTTGAGGCCTTTGTGGTCGGAGACGATGCCGCCTTCGATGACGGTGGTGTGGATGTGGGGGCCGTCGATGTCGGTGACCTGGAGGCAGACTTTGCCGTCGTCGACGAGGATGCGTTCGCCGGGGGTGACGTCGGTGGCGAGGCCGGGGTGTGTGGTTCCGCAGCCTTGTTGGTTTCCTTCGGCTTCGTCTTCTGTGGTGATGGTGAAGGTGTCGCCGCGTTCAAGGAGTGCGGGGCCTTCGGTGAAGTGGCCGAGTCGGATTTTCGGGCCCTGAAGGTCGGCGAGGATTCCGACGCTGCGGCCGGTTTCGTCGGAGGCCTTTCGTACGTGGTGGTAGCGCTCCTCGTGTTCGGCGTGGGTGCCGTGGCTGAGGTTGAGGCGGGCGACGTCCATTCCGGCTTCGACCAGGGCTTTGATCTGGTCGTAGGAGTCGGTGGCGGGCCCCAGTGTGCAGACGATCTTTGCTCGGCGCATGGTGTGAGCCTAGGCCTTACCGGTGGGTAGAGAGTTGGTCGCACATGTCTGCTCAACAACCTTTGGGTGAAGGGGTGTTGACAAGTATTGAAGTGTGCGTGGAGGTGCTCCGATGAGCATTTCTACAGTTGCGGTGGTGCCATGGTGAAGCGGGCGTTCACGGCTGCGAAGATTCGCTGGCGTTGGGGTTCGAGGTCGAGTGGTGGGGCTGCGTCTTCGGCGGTTGCGCCGTAGGCCATGGAGCGCATTCGGCCGGGGGGCTGTGGGTGGGGCTGTGCGTCCTCTGCTCCGATGTCGGCGAGTTCGACGAGTGCTGCGAGTGTGGTGCCGAGTGCTTGGGCGTATTCGCGGGCTCGTTGGACTGCTTCTTTCACGGCTTGCTGGCGGGCTTGTCGGTGGGCGGGTGAGTCGGGGCGCAGGGTCCACCAGGGGCCGTCGACGCGGGTGAGGTCCAGGTCGGCGAGGCGGGTGGTGAGTTCGCCGAGGGCGGTGAAGTCGGTGAGTTCGGCGGTGAGGTGGACGCGGCCGTGGTAGGCGTGGATGCGTTCGCCGCGGCCTTTGTCCTTGAGTTCGGGGCTGATGGAGAAGGCGCCGGTTTCGAGGCGTTCGACTGCGTCGCCGTATGTCTTGATCAGGTCGAGGGCGGTGGTGTTGCGGTGGGTGAGGTCGTCGAGGGCGGTTCGGCGGTCTTTGCCGCGGGAGGCGACGGTGATGCCGATGCGGGCGATTTCGGGGTCGACTTCGAGGCGGGCTTCGCCGCGGACGGCGATGCGGGGGGCGTCGGGGGTGCCGTAGGGGACGGCGGGGGGTGTGTCGTCGGTGGGAGGGGTGGCCATGCGTTCCACTCTGGCACTTGTTGGCTGTTTGGGGGCCGTGGGTGGTGCGGTTGGGTCATCAGATCGAAACCTGTGGGGCCTGTTGCGTTTTGCCGTGTCCGGGTCAGAATCTACGCGCGTTGTTGACTATTTCGCGAGGAGATCCAGACATGCCCTTGAACCGTAGGAAGTTCCTGCAGAAGTCCGCCGTGACCGGGGCGGGGGTGGCGCTGGCCGGTGCCGTGGCGGCTCCGTCGGCCGAGGCCGCTCAGGGGCGCAGACCTGCCAGGCGGTACTCGCTCACGGTCATGGGCACCACCGACCTGCACGGGCACGTCTTCAACTGGGATTACTTCAAGGACGCGGAGTACTCCGACAAGGCCGGCAACGCGATGGGCCTGGCGCGTATCTCGACGCTGGTGAACCGGGTGCGGGCGGAGAGGGGGCGCTGCAACACGCTGCTGCTGGACGCGGGTGACACGCTGCAGGGCACGCCGCTGACGTACTACTACGCGAAGGTGGATCCGATCACCGCCAAGGGCGGTCCGGTGCATCCCATGGCGCAGGCGATGAACGCGATCGGGTATGACGCTGCGGCGCTGGGCAACCATGAGTTCAACTACGGGCTGGAGACGCTGCGCAAGTTCGAGGGCCAGCTGCATTTCCCGCTGCTGGGTGCGAACGCGCTGGACGCGAAGACGCAGAAGCCGGCGTTTGCGCCGTACTTCATGAAGAGGTTCCGTGTGCCGGGTCTGCCGCCGGTGAAGGTGGCGGTGCTGGGTCTGACCAATCCGGGTATCGCGATCTGGGACAAGGCGTATGTGCAGGGGAAGTTGACGTTTCCGGGGCTTGAGGAGCAGGCGGCGAAGTGGGTGCCGAAGCTGCGGGCGATGGGTGCGGACGTCGTGGTCGTGTCGGCGCACTCCGGTTCGTCGGGGACGTCGTCGTACGGTGACCAGCTGCCGTATGTCGAGAACTCGGCGGCGCTGGTCGCTCAGCGGGTGCCGGGTATCGACGCGATTCTGGTCGGGCACGCGCATGTGGAGATCCCGGAGCTGAAGGTCACCAACGAGCGGACGGGCAGGACGGTGGTGCTGTCCGAGCCGCTGTGTTTCGCGGAGCGGTTGTCGTTGTTCGACTTCGAGCTGGTGTTCCGCTCGGGCCGGTGGGAGGTGGAGTCGGTGGCGGCGTCGTTGCTGAACTCGAACTCGGTCGAGGACGACCCGAAGATCACCAAGTTGCTGTCGGACGAGCATGCGAAGGTGGTGAACTACGTCAACCAGGTGGTCGGTAGGGCGACCGAGACGCTGACGACGGTCGACGCGCGGTACAGGGACGCGCCGATCATCGACCTGATCACCAAGGTCCAGGAGGATGTGGTGAAGGCGGCGCTGGCGGGCACGGAGTTCGCGACGCTGCCGGTGATCGCGCAGGCCTCGCCGTTTTCGCGGACTTCGGAGATCCCGGCGGGCGAGGTGACGATCCGGGATCTGTCGTCTCTGTATGTGTACGACAACACGCTGGTGGCGAAGGTGCTGACGGGTGGGCAGTTGCGGGCGTACCTGGAGTATTCGGCGGAGTATTTCGTGCGGACGGCGGCTGGTGAGGCGGTCGACGTGGAGAAGCTGACGAACGCGAACGGCCGCCCGGACTACAACTACGACTATGTGTCGGGTCTCGGGTATGAGATCGACATCGCCCAGGCGGCCGGGTCGCGGATCAGGAATCTCACCTTTGGCGGGGCCGCGCTGGACGACGGGCAGCAGTTCGTGCTGGCGGTGAACAACTACCGTGCCAATGGCGGTGGTGCGTTCCCGCATGTGGCGTCGGCGAAGGAGCTGTGGTCGGAGTCGACGGAGATCCGGACGCGGATCGCCGAGTGGGTGACGGCGAAGGGTGTGCTGGACCCGAAGGACTTCGCGTCGGCGGACTGGAGGCTGACCCGGGACGGCACGCCGGTGTTCTAGAGGTGGGGTTCTGGAGGCGGTGTTCTGGCCGCGGTGTTCTGGCGGCAGTCCTCTAGAGGTTCAGCAGGGTTACGTCGATGGCGTCGGCGATGGCTTTCGCGCCGGCGTCGTTGACGTGGAGTCCGTCGCCGCTGTTGAACTCGTCGCGGATTCTGGTGGGTTGGCCGGGGTCCGCGACGGCGGTGGCGATGTCGGCGACAGCGTCGAAGGGGTGGTCGTCGCCGAGGAGCCAGGTGTTGACCCGGTGGCGTACGGCCTGGCCCTCCTCGGTGTCGTAGCCGGGGTAGATGGTGCCGGCGTAGGGGCCGATGGTGCTGCCGATGACGGTGAGGCCGGCGGAGTGCAGGCGGTCGGCCAGGGTGGTGAGGCCGGTGATCAGGTCGTCGGCGGTGGGGAGTTGGCCGGGTTCGGGGTCCGCGATGGCGCCGGGCAGGCCGAGGTCGTTGAGGCCGACGTGGACGAGGACGTGGCTGACGCCGGGTACGTCGAGGACGTCGTGGTCGATGCGGGACAGCAGGTGGTCGCCGATCTCGTCGGTGAGCAGGCGGTTGCCGGAGATGCCCTGGTTGACGATCCAGCCGCGGTCGAGGCGGCGGCCGAGCTGGGAGGGGAAGCTGTTGTCGGTGCCGGGGGTGGTGGCCGCGCCTTCGATCCAGGAGTCGCCGAAGGCTACGGCGATGCGGGTGGTTTCGGGGGCGAGGACGTCGACGCCTGTGAGGAAGTGGCCGAGGGGCAGCTCCTCGGATTCGTCGAGGAGTTCGTCGGAGAGGTGGTTGCCGCTGACGGCGTGTCCGATGTCGTAGGGAGTCGCCGTGTAGGTGGTGAGTCCTGTGTCGCCCGGCAGGTAGAGGCTGATGGTGAGTTCTTCGCCTGCGCTCACGGGTAGTTCGACCGGGTCGCTGACGATTTCCTCGCCGACGGGCAGGCTGACTGTCTTGGCGCCGGAGAAGTGCAGGGGTGTGTCGCTGGTGGGGTCGATGCGGCTGCCTCTGGTGCGTACGGCGAGGTGGGCGCCGCCGAGTTCGAGGGGTTCCTTGCCGTAGCGGTTGCTGAGCCGCACTCTCAGTGCTTCACCTCCTCCGGCCAGGCGCAGGGACTGCCTGAGGGTCTGGTCGGTGAAGGAGCGGGGTTCGAAGAGGTGGAAGGTCTCGTGGGGGTTGATGACGGCGGCGCGGTGGGCTGCGATCCAGGTGGTGGTCATGGCGGGGCCAACGTCTGGGCCGTCGGGGTTCTTCCCGGCGTTCGGGTTTTTTCAGCTTCGGCGTTCCGGTGTTTTGTCGACGAGCGGTGTGAGCACCTGGGCGTGTCGTGCGTGCGGGATGCGCGGCTGTGACTGCTGGTCGAGTCCGAAGGTGGTGAAGGCGGTTCGGGTGGGGAGTGGGTAGGTCTCTTTTCCGGTGAGGGAGTTGAGGATGGTGGCGCTGCGCCAGGCGGCGAGGCCCAGGTCGGGGGTGCCGACGCCGTGGGTGTGGCGTTCGGCGTTCTGGACGTAGATGTGGCAGTCGGAGCCGCTGATGGAGGGGTCGAGGGCGAGGCGGAAGTGTTCGTCGACGCGGGGGCGTGCGCTGCTGTCGCGGCGCAGGTAGGGGTCGAGGCCGGCGAGGATGCGGTCGAGCGGGCGTTCGCGGTAGCCGGTGGCGAGGACTACGGCGTCGGTGGTGAGCCGGGAGCGGGTGTCCTGTTGCAGGTGTTCCAGGTGGAGTTCGACTTTGCTGGTGGCGATGCGGCCCGCGGTGCGGACCTGGACGCCGGGGGTGAGGACGACGTCGGGCCAGCCGCAGTGCAGGGTGCGGTGGTAGAGCTCGTCGTGGATGGCGGCGATGGTGTCGGTGTCGATGCCCTTGTGGAGCTGCCACTGGCTGGTGACGAGGCGGTCGCGGACGCCTTCGGGGAGGGTCTGGAAGTAGCGGGTGTAGTCGGGGGTGAAGTGTTCGAGGCCGAGTTTGGAGTACTCCATGGGGGCGAAGGCCTCGGTGCGGCCGAGCCAGTGGAGTTTTTCGCGGCCTGCGGGTCGGGCACGGAGCAGGTCGAGGAAGATCTCGGCGCCCGATTGTCCCGAGCCGATGACGGTGACGTGGTCGGCGGCGAGGAGGGTGTCGCGGTGGGTGAGGTAGTCGGCGGCGTGGACGACGGGGACGGCCGGTGCTTCGACGAGCGGTTTGAGGGGGTCGGGGACGTAGGGCTCGGTGCCGATGCCGAGGACGATGTTCCTCGTGTAGGTACGGCCGAGTGCTTCGGCTTCGCCGTCGGTGTCGAGCTGGGTGAAGTCGACTTCGAAGACGTCGCGTTCGGGGTTCCAGCGGACGGCGTCGACCTGGTGGCCGAAGTGGAGTCCGGGGAGGCTTGCGGCGACCCAGCGGCAGTAGGCGTCGTATTCGGCGCGCTGGATGTGGAAGCGCTCGGCGAAGTAGAAGGGGAAGAGGCGGTCGCGGGCCTTGAGGTGGTTGAGGAAGGTCCACCGGCTGGCGGGGTCGGCGAGTGTCACCAGGTCGGCGAGGAAGGGGACTTGGATGCGGGCTCCGTCGATGAGGAGGCCGGAGTGCCAGTCGAAGGTGGGGCGCTGTTCGTAGAAGGCGGTGTCGAGTTCGGTGAGGGGGTGGGCGAGGGCGGCGAGCGAGAGGTTGAAGGGGCCGATGCCGATGCCGACGAGGTCGCGGGGTGCGTCGGGCTCGCGGTGTGGGGGGTGGGGCTGGGTGTGGGGGGTGGTGCTCATCGGGGGATGTGTCCTTCCGCGAGTCTTTCGGCGGGTTCTCCGACGGCCTGTCCGGCGTGATGTTCGGTGGCCTTTTCGACGAGGGTGAGGAGGGTGGCCAGGTCGTCGGGGCGGGTGTGGGGGTTGAGGAGGGTGGCCTTGAGCCAGAGGCGGCCGTCGAGGCGGGCCCGGCCGAGGACGGCGCGGCCCTGGTGGAGGAGTTCTCGGCGTACGGCGGCGATGGCGTCGTCGGTGGTGTGCGCGGGCCGGAACAGGACTGTGCTGATGGTGGGCCGGTCGTGGAGTTCGAAGCCGGGGTGCTCGTGGACGAGGGCGGCGAACTCCTGGGCCCGGTCGCAGACTTGGTCGACGAGGGCGCCGAGGCCGGTGCGGCCGAGGGTCTTGAGGGTGACGGCGATCTTGAGGATGTCGGGGCGGCGGGTGGTGCGCACGGAGCGGCCGAGGAGGTCGGGGATGCCTGAGGCGGTGTCGTCGTCGGCGTTGAGGTAGTCGGTGTGCTGTGTGAGGGCGGCGAGGTCGCGGGGATGGCGGACCGCGAGGATGCCCGCGGCGACGGGTTGCCAGCCGAGTTTGTGCAGATCGAGCGTGATGGTGTGGGCGCGGTCCAGGCCGGCGAGCTTTCCGCGGTGGCGGTCGCTGAAGAGGAGGCCTCCGCCGTAGGCGGCGTCGATGTGCAGGCGGGCGTGGTGGGCGGTGCACAGGGCGGCGATCTCGGGGAGGGGATCGATGAGTCCGGCGTCGGTGGTGCCTGCGGTGGCCGCTACTACGACGGAGCCGTGGGGGCCGGGGAGGTGGGTGAGGGCCTCGTCGAGGGCTGCGGGGTCGAGGGTGCCGGCGGGGGCGGGGACGATCACGGGGTCGGGCAGGCCGAGGAGCCAGGCGGCGCGGGGCAGGGAGTGGTGGGCGTTGGCGCCGCAGACGAGGCGGACGCCGGTGCCGTGTGCCTCGCGCGCCAGGAGCAGGGCGAGTTGGTTGGATTCGGTGCCGCCGGTGGTGACGAGGGCGTCGGAGGCGCCGGCCTCTCTCGCCAGTGCGCGGGTGACGAGGGCTTCGAGTTCGGAGGCGGCCGGTGCCTGGTCCCAGGAGTCGAGGGACGGGTTGAGGACACTGGCGGCGAGGTCGGCGGCGGTGGCGACGGCGAGGGGCGGGCAGTGCAGGTGGGCTGCGCAGAGGGGGTCGGCGGGGTCGGCGGCGCCTTCGGCGAGGGCGTGCACCAGGGCGCGCAGGGCGTCCGGGTCGCCGTCCTGCGGCAGAACGTCTCCGGCGGCGGCCCGCACCCGCGTGGCGACCGCGTCCGGTCCGCCGGCGGGCAGGGGTCCGCCGCGGGCGCGTGCGCCCGCGTTCAGGGCGTCGAGCACGGTGTCGAGGAGCGGTCGCAGGGCGCGGAGGCCTTCGGGGCCCGAGGCGAGGCTCGGTGTGCTCATGGGTTCCTCCCGGGCGCGCAGGCAGAGGGAGTTCCAGCTTGTACGCGGATGCGTGCGCGTGCCCGAAAAGTTCAACGATCGGAACCCGAAAGGGTGTCCCTGTGGTGCCCGTGCGGGGCTAGGGCGGGCGTGCCGGTGGCCGGGGGCTGCGCCCTCGGATGCTGCTGAAAGTGCCCGTCCGGGCGCTCGGCCTCAGCTTCCCGTGCCCGCCCTCCCTAGCCCTCTCCCTCCGTCTCCCTGACCTGCAACGCCCGTCCCAGGTCGTCGAGTTGGTCGGCGAGTTTGCGGCGCAGGGACGGGATCGGGTTGGCGTCGCTCAGGCAGGCCTCGCCCAGGCGGAGTGTCTCGGGGTCGACGGCGTGCGCCGGGAAGGCCCAGCGGCCGGCGGCGTCGGCGATGGCGGGGCCGCGGCGGGCGGCGACGGTCACGGCGTCGCCGTAGTAGCGCGGCACGTACTGCCGTACCAGGTCGGTCTGTTCGGGCTGCCAGAAGCCCTGGGCGGTGGCGACGAAGAGGTAGTTGGAGAGGTCGTCGCCCCCGAACATGGCCTCCCAGGCCTTCGCCTTGGCGTGCTCGTCGGGCAGGGCGGCGCGGCAGCGGGCGGCGCCCTCCTGGCCGGTGGCGGAGGGGTCGCGGTCCAGTTCGGCGGCGATGGCCGCCTCGTCGGTGGCGCCGAGAACGGCGAGCCGGGCGAGGACCCTCCAGCGCAGTTCGGGGTCCAGCTCCGGGCCGCCGGGGACGGTGCCGTCGGCGAGCCAGGCGGCGATGGTGTCGGGGTGTGCGGCGACGTCGATGCTGTGGCGTACGGCGATCAGGCGCAGGCCGGGGTTGTCGCCGTCCTCGGTGCGGCGGATGAGGTCGCGGCAGAGGGAGGAGAGGGTCGCCAGGGCGGCGGGGCGCTGCTCGGGGGTGAGGTAGCGGTCGACGATGTGGGTGGCGGCGAAGGCGAGGACGCCCTGGACGAGGGCGAGGTCGGTCTCGTGCGGGAGGTGGGTGCGGGCCGTGTCGAGGTAGGCGGTGGGCGGGAGTTGGCCGTCGCGGACCGCGTCGCGCAGGGCGTTCCAGACGACGGCCCGGGTGAGGGGGTCGGGGAGGCCGGAGAGGCTGGTGCGGACCGCTTCGAAGGACTCGGGGTCGAAGCGGATCTTTGCGTACGTGAGGTCGCCGTCGTTGAGGAGGAGCAGGGCGGGGCGCTTGCCCAGGGGCTGGGGTGTGGTCTGCGGGACGTCGAGGTCGAGGCGTTCGCGCAGGGTGAGGTGGCGGCCCTCGTCGGTGATGTCCTGGTCGTAGAGGCCGACGGCGATGCGGTGCGGGCGGCTGCCGGTGTGTTCGACCCGCAGGGTGCATGTGCCCTCGTCGCCGGGGGTGATGAGCGCGCCGAGCGTGTCGACGCCGGTGGTGCGCAGCCAGGCGTCGGCCCAGGCGTGCACGTCGCGCTCGGTGGCGGAGGCGAGGGAGTCGATGAAGTCGGCGAGGGTGGCGTTGGCGAACTTGTGGCGGGCGATGTGGGTGTTGATGCCGGCGAGGAAGTCCTTCTCGCCGAGCCAGGCCACGAGTTGGCGTAGTGCGGAGGCGCCCTTGGCGTAGGAGATGCCGTCGAAGTTGAGGAGGGCGGAGGCCGTGTCGTCGACGTTCTCGGGGGCTACGGGGTGCGTGGACGGGCGCTGGTCGGCGTCGTAGCCCCAGGCCTTGCGGGCGACACCGAAGTCGGTCCAGGTGTCGGTGAAGCGGGTGGCTTCGGTGAGGGTCTGGTATCCCATGTATTCGGCGAAGGACTCGTTCAGCCAGATGTCGTCCCACCAGCGCAGGGTGACCAGGTCGCCGAACCACATGTGGGCCATCTCGTGGGCGATGACCATGGCGCGGGTCTGGCGCTCGGTGTCGGTGACGGCGGAGCGGTAGACGAACTCGTCGCGGAAGGTGACCAGGCCCGGGTTCTCCATGGCGCCGGCGTTGAACTCGGGCACGAACGCCTGGTCGTAGGAGTCGAAGGGGTAGGGCTCCTCGAACTTCTCGTGGTAGCGGTCGTAGCACTGCCGGGTGATCTCGAAGAGTTCGTCGGCGTCCGCGTCGAGGTGGGGGGCCAGGGAGCGGCGGCAGTGCAGGCCGAAGGGCAGGTCGCGGTGCTCGGTGCGCACGGAGTGCCAGGGGCCTGCGGCGACTGCGACGAGGTACGTGGAGATCAGGGGGGTGGGAGCGGCCTGCCAGCGGCCCTCGCCGAGGTGTTCGGTGGTGCCGTTGGCCAGGACGGTCCAGGTTTCGGGGGCCCTGACGGTCAGCTCGAAGACGGCCTTGAGGTCGGGCTGGTCGAAGGCGGCGAAGACGCGCTGGACGTCCTCCATGAACAGCTGTGTGTAGAGGTACGTCTCGCCGTCGGTGGGGTCGGTGAAGCGGTGCATGCCCTCGCCGGTGCGGGAGTAGCGCATGGCGGCCTCGATGCGCAGCTCGTGTTCGCCGGCGGTGAGGTTCTTCAGGGGCAGCCTGTTGCCGTCCAGGGTCTCCGGGTCGAGGGGCTGCCCGTCGAGGGTGGCGGAGCGCAGCTGTGCGGGCTTGACCTCGACGAAGGTGCCGGCGTCCGTGCGCGTGGTGAAGCGGATGACCGTCCGGGAGTCGAAGGTCTCGTCGCCGGTGGTCAGATCGAGGTCGACCGTGTACCGGTGGACGTCGAGGAGCTTGGCACGGGTCTGCGCTTCGTCGCGCGTCAGTACGGACATGCAGGCAATGCTGCCCGATGGCACTGACAAGGCACAGGGGCGGACCGGTACGCGCCGGTACGGGCCCCTGTGCGGTCGCCTATGTGCGGTCCCCTTCGAGCTCCCCGCCCAGGGCCTCGCTCGCGCGCTGGAGCGGGACGTGGGTGTCCGGGTGGGGCAGGGCGGGTGCGCCGGGGGCGGGTGCGGGCGTGCGGGGGGCGTGCTCCGTGGCCCCGGCGTGGTCCTTGACCAGGGCACGCAGGTCGCGGGCCTCCTGCGCCAGGTCGAGGTAGCGGCGGTGGGCGTCGTAGAGGTAGCGCACTTTGGTGCGCAGCGCCCAGGGGTCGATGGGCTTCATGACGAGGTCGGCGACGCCGAGCCCGAAGGCCGCGGAGGTCAGTACGTGGTCTACGCCGAAGCCGGTGAGCAGGATGACCGGTATGTGCTGGGTCTGTTCCACGCGGCGCATGTAGCGGACCACGTCCAGGCCGCTGACGCCGGGCATGCGGACGTCCAGCAGCAGCAGGCCGACCTGTCCGCGGAGCACCTGCTTGAGGGCCTCGTCGCCGTTCGTGGCGCGGCCCAGCAGATAGCCCAGCGGGGCCAGGGCGCTCTCCAGGGCGTACAGGGTGTCCTCGTGGTCGTCCACGATGAGGATCTTGGCTTCCGGCATGGCCCGTCGTCCCTCCCGCGTGGACAACCAGCTTATGTCGAGGTGCTGACGTGGCGTGCTCGTCAGCTGACAAGGAGTGCACAGCGCAGCATGCCCCCTGAAGGCCCTCCTGTCACGCCCCCCGTGGTATCCGGCGAGGTCAATTGGCCGCCTGCGTGGAGCCGTTCACCGCGTCGCCCGCGATGCGTTCGTGGTGGCGGATCACTTCCGCGATGATGAAGTTCAGGAACTTCTCAGCGAACGCCGGGTCCAGCTTGGCGCTCTCGGCGAGGGAGCGCAGGCGCTCGATCTGGCGGGCCTCGCGGGCCGGGTCGGCAGGCGGCAGCCGGTGTGCGGCCTTGAGGTGGCCGACCTGCTGGGTGGCCTTGAACCGCTCGGCGAGCATGTGGATGACGGCCGCGTCGATGTTGTCGATGCTGTCGCGCAGCCGGGCGAGTTCGGCGCGGACGGCGGGGTCCACGTCACTGGTGCCGGTGTTGCTGGTGGTCATGGGCATCCACCCTACGTGGCGTGCGGGAGTTCGATCATCGGTGGTGCTGGAGTTCGAGGAGTCGGCCACGGCCGGGACGGGCACCGTTTTCCTGCGGACTGTCGGACCTGTCGGACCCGTCGGACCCGTAGGACCCGTAGGACCCGTAGGACCCGTAGGACCCGTAGGACCCGTAGGACCCGTCGAGAGCATCCTGTCCGACCGTCGAGAGCGTGGGCGCCGGCGTGTACGGAGCCGGCGCGCAGCTCGTCCCGGGACCCGGCCAGGGCAAATCCGCTCGCGTCCCCGTAGAGTGGAGTCGGGTTCAGGGCGTCTTGGGGGTTCAGGCGTGGCGAACGGCGGACCGGTCGAGCACGGCTACCCACACCTGGAGACGGTGCGGGCCGCCATCACCGCGCTCTACAAGCGGTTGTCGTACGACACCATCCAGACGTTCTCGAGCAGCGTGGCGCCCGCCGACGTGGCGTTCGGCGACACGGACGATCTCTATCTGGGTACGCAGCGGGTGGCCCGCGAACTCGTCCGGCACTACCGCCTTCCGGACGCCCGCATGATCGTCGGCTTCCGCGAGATGCAGCATGCGGCGAACGTCGAACTCGCCGCGGGCCCCGAGTACTTCGTCGAACTGAACGACCGCTTCCGCACCCACCGCCGCGACATCGGCGCCGCCCTGGCCCACGAGGTCATGCATGTCTATCTGCACCGCCTGGACCTGTCCTTCCCGGGCACCCGCGACAACGAGATACTCACGGACACGGCGACGACATACCTGGGGGCGGGCTGGCTGCTGCTGGACGCCTATCGGGAGGACTCGGCGTCCTCCCAGAAGCTCGGCTATCTGACACCCGAGGAGTTCGGCTACGTCCTGGCGAAGCGAGCGCTGGTCTTCGACGAGGACCCGTCCGTCTGGTTCACCAGCCCCCAGGCCTACGAGGCCTACACCCGCGGCATGGCGCAGGCCCGCCACGACGAACAGCAGCCCCCGCTGACGGCGGCCGGCTGGGCGGGCCGCCGCCGCTACGCCCGCGACCGCCGCCACGCCCAGGACACCCACGCCCCGGCGTCCGCCCGCCCGGGAACCCCGTACACCTTCACCCCCGACGGCCGCGGCCCGCTGCGGGTGTCGTTCCCCTGCCCCACCTGCCATCAGCGCATCAGGGTGCCGGTACGGGGGCGCGTCCGCGCGCGGTGTGCGCTGTGCAGGACGGTGCTGGAGTGCGACACCTAGTGTCCTGAGTCGGGAAATCGGTTCAGATATCCGGCGAGGCGTTCGAGGATTTCGTCCGCCGTCTTCGGCACTCCAGCCGCTCCTGGACGAAACGGGCCCGCCACCGGCTCAGCGTGTGCGCCTCAACGCCCAGCCGGTCCGCAACATCCTTGTTCGAAGCGCCCGTTGCGCTCTCCAACACGATCCGGCACCGCAGAGCCAGCGCCCGGAAGGGCGCCCGGCGCCTCGCCCAACACGTCAACGTCTCGCGCTCGCCACCGGTCAGCACCAGCTCCGCCTTCGGTCGCTCCGTCCTCGCCACCCGGCCACGACGCCCAACCAGTACGGATTTACACAGCGAATTCCCGACTCAGAACACCAGTAGTCGCGGCAACGGTGGCTCTCCTCAGACGCCTTGACGAGAGCCACCAGCACTTTGTGTCGCTCGCCCACCACCGCACCTTCACCGCAGGGCGCGACCTGACCGCCATCAGGTGCCCGAAACCAGCCGCCTGGGTACGCTGCGCGGTCGGACCTCTACGTCCGTGTCGCGATGCAGCAGGCCGTTCACGAAGCTGCGACTGCGGCCCAGTTCGTCGGCGATCTCGTGGATGGAAGCACCGGCGGCGTACCTCTCAGCGGCGATCTTCGCGTAGCGCTCCCGCTCGGCTCCGAGGGCGTACCTGCCGTGGTTCGGGTACGGGATGTGCTTCCATCCAGGACTCCTGGGGTTCGTGTTCGGAGGCGCAGCCATGTTCACAGACTTCGTTGCGTTACGAAACAGTGACCATGCGACACCTCAGTTCACGGTTACTCACGGTGACCTTTGCCCGATTTGACCCGGTTGGGCGGCCGGCCTTGACGTAAAAGCCGCCTGGTGTCACCCAAATCCCGCCGATAGCGTTGGCACACTCGTGAAACCCTCGCCTCACCGGGAGTCATCCGTGAACCGCCGCTCCACCGTGCTCGCAGCCGCCGCGCTGACCACTGTCGCGGCCCTGTCGCTGTCCGCCTGCGGGAGCGGTGATGACAGCTCCAAGGGCAACGACAAGATCGCAGGGGCGGACGCCGGCAACGACTCGTCGGCAACGGCCTCGCCGAGTGCGTCCACTTCGACGGTTGCCGGTCGCCCCGAGATCAAACTGCCGTCGGACCTCACCATGGCGTTCGAGGGCGGGAAGACGGGCGACTCCGTCAAGGACGCCGTACTCGCTGACAGCGCTGAACGCATGCGTGCTGTCAATGCGGCAATTGCAGGGACGGACCCCAAGGAACAGGCACTGAACTTCTACGACACCGGCAGGGCGCTGCAAGCTGCCGTGACCTGGGTGGGGAAGTTCAAAAAGGCCAACCTCGGCATGACGGGCGCGATCCGGTACTACGACCGGACGGTGACACTCGACGGCAGCAAGGCAGCCTCGGTCGTGTTCTGCTCCGACGAGAGCAAGGGGTACGCCAAGGACCTCGAGACCAACAAGGCCAAGGTCACTGCTCCTTCCGACGATGACTTCATCCTTTACAACACCCGGTTGGAGAAGAACGAAGCTGGGGTCTGGCAGACCTCGCGCATCATTTCAACGGCGGGAGCGAAGCAGTGCCTGAAGTGAAAGCGAAACGAGCACTCGGTGTCCTCGTCCTCGCTGCGGCTCTCGTCACGCTGAATGCATCGAGCGCTTGGGCAGGCATCACCCCTGGGGACGGAAGCCATGAGACCGACACCGATGTGGTGGCCGACACCAGCGGGGACAAGGTTGCGGTCGGAGCCGGATCGGTCGTTTTCGACCGCTCCAAGAACGGCTCCGGTCAATCAGCAGGCCCGGTTGCCTCGACCACCACGTGGACGCCGCCGGCCTGCTACTACTCCCCGACCTATACCCCCGCCGATCTCAAGGCGTACTTGGAACCGATCTGGGCGCAAGAGTCAACAGGCTACGAATGGGACGCCAAGCAGCGCGATTACTACGTCAACGGCCATCCCTACAAGGACTTCAACAAAGAGAACGCCGACAAGGGTTACTGGTGGGACTCGCATGTCACACCGGGACGAGAAGGCGACCCGGCGTCTCTGAAGTGTGACAAGTCGATCTTCTGGGTCGACAAGGGCGACGATCCGCCTGCCGACGCTCCACAGGCCGTCACCCCCAAAGTGCTTGCTGAACTGGCATACGCGGAGACCCGGGTGCCGTCGACGACTGTGAAGCTTGCCCCGGCCGGCGCGACGAAGGTCAACCTGCCGACTTGGGCGTGGCTTGATGCGGCCAAGTTCAAGCCGGTATCAGTGACGGCGAGAGTCCCCCTTGCTGGGCACCTACGCCACGGCGACCGCCGAGCCGGTGTCGCTGAAGATCGACCCGGGCACTGACGACGCCATCACCTACCCTGCTTCCGGCGAGTGCCAGCTCAACGCCGATGGTTCCATCGGCGAGCCCTACGCCAAGGGCAAGGCCAACGAGGCCCCGCTGTGCGGAGTGAAGTACCTGCACTCGTCGGGCGATGGCACCTACTCGCTCAAGGCCACCGTCACCTGGAAGATCAACTGGACGGGCTCCGGGGGAGCGGGTGGCGACCTGCCCGACGGCACCTTCGGCGCCACCCAGGACGTCGTGGTCCAGGAGATCCAGGCCGTCAACCGCTGACTGCGTGAGGGCGCGAGGCCCGCTTGTGCTCGGGTCGGAGCCCCCTGACCTTCCCCTATGCCCTCTTCGCCTGACCAGGCTCCTGAGCAACGGCGTACGCCTGTACGATCGACCGAATCCCCCCATGCAGTCAGGGCCTGCCCCCGGGCTGGGCAACCAAGCCTCTTCGCTGAGCACACATCCTGAGCCCTCATCACTTACAGGAACACACATGACCGACTCCTCGTTCAGTGACGATGCCAAGGCGCAATCCCTTCTCAACCGGTCATTGCCCGATGCCGAGCATCAGCGCCGCCGGAGGTGGCTAATCGTTGGAGGTGCAGTGGTCGTCGCCGCCCTGCTCGTCGGTGGTGGTACATGGTTGGCCACGAGGGGTGGCAGCGATGACTCCGCACAGCATGCACCGGTGCTGCCGACCGCGTTCGCGGGGTATAAGGAGGCTGCGCCTCACGATACTGAATGGACCGAAATCGGCTCAGACTCGGTCAATACTGATATCACCAAGGGGCGGGTCAACCTGACTTATCGAGCTCCGGGTGGGAAGGCGTTGATAATCCGTGCCCAATACTGGCCGCATGCCACCCTCGAACCGGCGGGACCGAACGACGAACTTCGCTCGGTCTACAATTCGGCGATCGATCCGCGACGGGTCAAGACGTATCCGGCGGGTGCCGTCGGCGGAAAGATTCGGTGCGCGGACATCACCACCGGTGCGGTCACATTCACCACGTGCGGTTGGCACAACAACACTACCGACGTCACCTTGGCTCCCATGCTCAACCACCGCGAGATCGTATCCGCCGAAGCACCCGCCTATCTCCGAACCTTCATCAACGCCCTGAAAATCGCACCGTCGCAGTGAGCATCAGTCTGGGATGTTCTGGAACTCCTGAGATGCCTGGAAACCGTCGCGCTGCACTTTGGTGACCACGGCGTAGTCTTGAAGCCACCGTGAGTACGCGTTCAGTTGCCGCGGGCTCATCTTGTTCGGGTCCATCACTTGCCCCACAGAAGTCAGGAAGTTGCCGGCTGGGCTCTTGATGTAGTTCTTCGGGTCGCCTGTGTACGTCGTGCCGTCCTTGCCGTGCGGCCCGACAGTGACCGGTTTGGTGAGAGTGGGGTCGAACCCGGGTTTCACACCGCTGCCCGAGTCCCCGGCAAGCTGATTGTTCGCGAGTCTCTGGTAAGCATCGCGCCACGACGTGTCCAACTCGGCCTCTGACAGGCTCTTGTACTTGTCCGCAAGCCCGCCCGGCGCCTCCTCGGGCTTGACGCTCACCTGTTCTGCCAGCCAGTCCGTGAGCAGGCCCTGCGCGGAGTCGCCGAGCCCGGTGAGCTGTTCCTTGCCCATGTCGGCGACGGCAGTGGTGCCGCCCGTCGCGGCCGCCTTCGCCCCGTCGAATGCCGTCTCGATCAGCTTCTTGCGGAACTCGTTCACGCTGTCCGCCCACGCCTTGGCGTCGCCTTCGATGGATCCCTTGGCGTAGGTGAAGGCCGTGCCATACGCCTTCATCATCAGGCCGCGCTTCATCGCCAGGTACTCGATTGCATGGTCGTCCGAACGGTCTGTGTGTACACGCTTGTTGTCGACTTGCTTACGGTATGTGTCGAAGAGCGCACTCAGCTCGCCCGCCGCCCGTGGGTCCCGAGCCGCCTCGTTCATCAGCGCCTGCCACATCGGTGCACCCGCCTCCAGGCCGATGCGGGACGGGTCCTGGCCGTTCAGGAATGCCTTCTCATCCCACTTGGAGGCTTCCTCCGCGAAACCGCCAGATGTCGCATCGCCCATCCAGAACTTGTCGGCGACGGGAGAGGTGATTCCGTTCTCCATGTCCTTCCAGTACGAAGTGACCAGCTGCGAGTAGAAGTAGTCCACACTCTCGATGGGGTGGATGTCCTTTTCATCACCGTTCATGTGCTTGTAGTTGTCGAACATGAGGTGCGCGGTCAGCTTCTCGGCGAGAGCCTCGTTCGTCGGGCGCAGGGCGATGGTGGCGGAGTGCAGCACCTTGACCAGGGCGGCCGAGCGGGACTTGTCCCATGTACCGGCAGGGTTGTAGAGCATGTTCTGGATGGTGTCGTAGTCATGGCTCATCCATTCGCCGGACGCCTCGGGGTTGCTGGCGATGGCGTTGAACAACTGTGCGTAGTGGTCGGCCTCCCAGGGGCCCTTCCCGCTGCTGTTCATCCACTCGTTCTCGAAGGTCTTCTGGTCCTTGGAGAAGACCCGACCGCCGAGTGCGACCAAGAAGTCCTTGTCGTACGTCCCGCCGGCGAGAAGCGGCATCAGCCGGTCCGGTCGGAAGCCGCGCTGCGGGTCCATGGCGAACTTGTCGAACCACTTGCTCCAGTTGGCCTGCTTCTCCTTGGTGGTCTTGCCGTCGAAGGCCACCTGCGTGAACGTGCCGAGTGTCCTGGCGACGAGATTCCGGTCATGGGTCAGCGCGTCCGGGTGCTTGTCGTAGTAGTCGTCGTAGGGATCGTCGGCCATCTCGTTGGACAGCCACACCAGCTTGTCCGGTCCGAGGGTGCTGTAGAAGGCCTTGACGAAGTCACCGTCGTCGGCATTCGCCTCCAGGGCGGCGAAGAGTTCCGCCGAGTTGCTGCCGCGGAAGTCCTTCTTGAACCGCTCCGCCAGCGCCTTTCCGTTGCGTTCGGCTGCGGCCTTCTGGCCCACCATGGCCTCGTCGATCGTTACCATCGCCGTGCCCTTGGGGGCATTCGGATACGGCTTCCCACCGTTGCCGTTGCCGGTGACGGCCAGGGCTAGGTGGTAGCGGCGGATCAGCAGTGGTACCTGGTCGTCCAGCCAGCCGCAGATGCCGAGGAGTTGGGTCAAAGGTTGTGTGTCGATGCCGTGCCGCTCGAAGTTCGACTTGATCCAGGACACGCTGTCGCGCAACCGCTCCTTGTCCTTCTTGACTGAGCCGATCATGCCGTTCAGCGCCTTGGAGTCGATCCCCGAGAACTCGCCCATGTCCCTCTCCCCGTTGGTGGTACGTGCGCTGTCACCACACGCCTGGCATCAGTAGCCCTGCAGATCCATGCGCATCATCTTGGCCTCGCCCGGGGTCACCTTCTCCGGACACTTGGCGATCTCCGCATCCACCGCCGGAATGAGCTTCTCCACCAGGACCTTCATACGCGACCGTCGCCCCTCGAGATCCTTGGCCCAGTTACTGGCTGCCTTGCCGACCCAGACCTTCTTGCTACCCATGTCCTTGGCGGCGGTCTCGAGCTGCTTCTTCAGCATCTCGGTCTCGGTCTTGAGGCTGTTTTTGAGGCTCTCCAAGGAGGCCAGGTATGGATTGTCCACTTTCGGCTGGGTACTTGGGTCTCCCACGGTCGTCCCTCTCGAAATCGCGGCTGTGTAGGCCGAGTTGCATGATCTCATGCAGGAACCGGGCCTGGCATGGAGCCTTGCAGTCGGTCGCCGGGGGTGAGGTTCGCCCAGGGCGCCCCGACTACTGGTGTTCTGAGTCGGGAATTCGCTGCGTAAGTCCGTACTGGTTGGGCGTGATGGCCGGGTGGCGAGGACGGGACGACCGAAGGCCGAGCTGGTGCTGACCGGTGGCGAGCCCGAGACGTTGACGCGTCGGGCGAGACGCCAGACGTCGAGGGGACGGGTAGGGGCGGCGGGGGCGGGACACCCCTCAGGCACGGCCCCTCAGGCACGCCCCCTCACGCCCCGTACACCGCCCCCGGCACCTCGGCCCCCGCCAGCAGCTTCAGGACCGCCTCCCCCGTCTCCCCCGGACTCCACCGCGCCCCCTTGTCGGCGCTCGGCCCCGGCCGCCAGCCCTCCATGACCGTGATCCGGCCGCCCTCGGATTCGAAGACCCGCCCGCTCACACCGGTGCTTGCGGCGGAGCCCAGCCAGACGACGAGCGGCGACACGTTCTCGGGGGCCATCGCGTCGAAGCCGGACACGGGCGCCGTCATCGTGTCGGCGAAGGTGCCTTCCGTCATGCGGGTCCGGGCCGCGGGCGCGATCGCGTTGACCTGGACGCCGTAGCGGGCGAGTTCGGCCGCGGCGACCAGCGTGAGCCCCACGATGCCGGCCTTCGCGGCGCTGTAGTTTCCCTGCCCGACCGATCCCAGCAGCCCGGCTCCGCTGCTGGTGTTGACGATCCGGGCCGCCGGTACGCGTCCTGCCTTGGCCTGCGCCCGCCAGTGCGCTGCGGCGTGCCTCAGCGGTAGGAAGTGGCCTTTCAGGTGGACGCGCAGGACGGCGTCCCAGTCGTCCTCGTCGAGGTTGACGAGCATCCGGTCGCGCAGGAAGCCTGCGTTGTTGACGAGGGTGTCGAGCCGGCCGTACGTCGTGAGGGCCGTCGTGATCAGGGAGGACGCGCCGTCGGTGGTGGCGATGTCGCCGCCGTGGGCGACCGCCTCGCCGCCTGCCGTGCGGATCTCGTCCACGACCCGGCCGGCCGGGCTGTCGGGGCCAGGTGTCCCGTCCAGCCCCACGCCCAGGTCGTTGACCACCAGCCGCGCGCCCTCCGCCGCGAACGCGAGCGCGTGTGCGCGCCCGAGCCCACGGCCGGCGCCGGTGACGATCACGACCCGGCCGTCGCAGATTCCGCTCATCTCACGTCTCCTTGTTGGCAGTTGCCGCGTCCAGGAACGCCGGCCGCTCCCCGCCCCCGTGCACCAGCAGACTCGCCCCGCTGATGTAGGCGGCCGCGTCGGAGGCGAGGAAGACGGCGGCCGCGCCGACGTCGGCGGGTGTGGCCAGGCGGCCGAGCGGCACCGTGCGGGAGACCGCCTCGACGGCGTCCTCGCCGCCGTAGTGGAGGTGGGCCAGCTCGGTGCGGACCATGCCGACGACGAGGGTGTTCACACGGACCTGGGGCGCCCACTCCACGGCCATCGACCGGGCGAGGTTCTCCAGGCCCGCTTTGGCCGCCCCGTACGCCGCCGAACCGGGCGACGGGCGGCTGCCGCTGACGCTGCCGATCATCACGACTGCGCCCCCGGCCCGTCTGAGGTGCTCGTACGCGGCGAGGGAGGCCGTCAGGGGAGCGACGAGGTTCAGTTCGAGTACGCGCGCGTGCCGTTCCGCGTCCGCGTCGGCCAGCCGCCGGTAGGGGCCGCCGCCCGCGTTGTTGACGAGGACGTCGAGCCGGGGCAGCGCGTCGAAGAGGGCGCGTACGGCGGGTGGATCGCGCAGGTCCAGCGGGGCGAACTCGACACCCTCGGCGGGCACTTCGGGCGGTCTGCGCGCAACTGCGACGACTCGCGCGCCGGCCTCGGCGAAGGCTTTCGCGATCCCGGCCCCGACGCCGCGCGTGCCGCCGGTGACGACGACGGTCCTGCCGCTCAGTTGCGGCCGGCGAACGTCACTCATGTTCGCCTCGCGATGTCCGCTTCGGCCACCGCTTCTGGCCTGCTTTTCCTGCTGGGGGTCCGGGGGTCGCCCCTCGGAATAGTGCGGTATCCACAGGCCTTCCCGCTCCGATCCGACGGCTGCTAGCTTCGAAGCCTCACACCTAACAAATGTTTGGTGGAAAGGCGTTGGTTGGAAAGGTAGCTGATGCGCGCATGGGTGTCTCCACCTCGTTTCCGGAAAGCGGGCCCGAAGAGGAGGGAATCGCGGTCGTGACGGTCGACTTCCCGCCGGTGAACGCGCTGCCGGTGGACGGCTGGTTCGCGCTGGCCGACGCCGTGCGCGCGGCGGGCCGCGACCCGCAGGTGCGGTGCGTGGTGCTGACCGCACCGGGGCGGGGGTTCAACGCGGGCGTGGACATCAAGGAGATACAGGCACAAGGACCGAGCGCGCTGGTCGGCGCCAACCGCGGCTGCTTCGAGGCGTTCGCGGCGGTGTACGAGTGCGCGGTGCCGGTGGTGGCGGCGGTGCAGGGCTTCTGCCTGGGCGGCGGCATCGGACTGGTGGGGAACGCGGACGTGATCGTGGCGAGCGAGGACGCCGTCTTCGGCCTGCCGGAGCTGGACCGGGGCGCCCTGGGCGCGGCGACACATCTGGCCCGTCTGGTCCCGCAGCACCTGATGCGCGCGCTCTACTACACCTCGCGCACCGCGAGCGCGGCCGAGCTGCACGCGCACGGCTCGGTGTGGCGCGTGGTGCCGCGCGAGGAACTGCACACCGCCGCACTGGAGTTGGCGCGCGAGATAGCCGCCAAGGACGGGGAGCTGCTGCGCCTGGCCAAGGCCGCCATCAACGGCATCGACCCGGTCGACGTGCGCCGCAGCTACCGCTTCGAGCAGGGGTTCACGTTCGAGGCGAACGCGGTCGGGGTGGCCGACCGGGTCAGGGACACGTTCGGGAAGGAGGGTGCGTAGATGAGTGACAAGACGATGACCGCCGAGCAGGTCGTCTCCCGTCTGGAGAGCGGCATGACCCTCGGCATCGGCGGCTGGGGATCGCGGCGCAAGCCGATGGCCCTGGTGAGAGCGCTGCTGCGGTCCGACGTCACCGACCTCACGGTCGTCTCGTACGGCGGCCCGGACGTCGGCATGCTGGCGGCGGCGGGCCGGCTGCGGAAGCTGGTGACGGCCTTCGTCACCCTCGACTCGATCCCGCTCGAACCGCACTACCGCGCGGCCCGCGAGCGCGGCGCCTTCGAACTGACGGAGATCGACGAGGCGATGTTCATGTGGGGGCTGCACGCGGCCGCGAACCGGCTGCCGTTCCTGCCGGTGCGGGCCGGCATCGGCTCGGACGTGATGCGGGTCGCCCCGGGCCTGAGGACGGTCACTTCGCCGTACGAGGACGGGGAGACGTTCGTGGCGATGCCCGCCCTGCGACTGGACGCGGCCCTGGTGCACGTCAACCGCGCCGACCGGCTGGGCAACGGGCAGTATCTGGGCCCGGACCCGTACTTCGACGACCTGTTCTGCGAGGCGGCGGACACGGCCTACCTCTCGTGCGAACGAATCGTCGACACGGCCGAGCTGACGAAGGAGGCCGCTCCGCAGACGCTGCTCGTCAAGCGTCACACGGTGACCGGTGTCGTCGAGGCCCCGAACGGCGCGCACTTCACATCCTGCGTACCCGACTACGGCCGGGACGAGGCCTTCCAGAAACGGTACGCGTCCACGCCCTGGCCGGAGTTCGCCGCACGCTTCCTCGCGGGAGACGAGCAGGCGTACCGGTCGGCGGCCGGGGAGGAGACATGAGCGAGACCCCCGGCACCCCTCTTGCCACCACCCCTCTTCTCCCGCCCACCCGTGCCGAGTACTGCGTGATCGCCTGCGCCGAGGCCTGGCGCGGCGCGGGCGAGATCCTGGCGAGCCCGATGGGTGTGATCCCGTCGATCGGCGCGCGGCTCGCCAAGCGCACCTTCGCGCCGGACCTGCTGCTCACCGACGGCGAGGCACTACTGGTCGGACTGGACGGCACCGTCGAGGGCTGGCTCCCCTACCGGCAGCATCTGGCCCTGGTCACCGGCGGCCGACGGCACGTGATGATGGGCGCGAGCCAGATCGACCGGTTCGGCAACCAGAACATCTCGTGCATCGGCGACTGGGAGAAGCCCAGGCGGCAACTGCTCGGGGTGCGGGGCGCCCCGGTCAACACCCTCAACAATCCGACCAGTTACTGGGTGCCGAGACACTCCCGGCGGGTCTTCGTCGAGAGGGTCGACATGATCTGCGGGGTCGGTTACGACCATGCGGCCGCGCATCCTGACACGGCCCGCTTCCACCGCATCCCGCGTGTCGTCTCCGACCTGGGCGTCTTCGACTTCGACACCGGCGACCACTCGATGCGGCTCGCCTCGCTGCATCCGGGTGTCACGCCGGACCAGGTCAGGGAGGCGACCGCCTTCGAGCTGACGGTCCCGGACGACATACCGCCGACCCGTGAACCGACCCCCGGGGAACTCCGGCTCATCCGCGAGGTCATCGACCCGGCCGGCACGCGCGGCAGGGAGGTCGAGGCGTGATGGAGACGGCGCTCACCCGGCTGGTCGGGGTCCGGTACCCGATCGTGCAGACGGGCATGGGCTGGGTGGCGGGCCCGCGCCTGGTCTCGGCGTCGGCGAACGCGGGCGCGCTGGGCATCCTGGCCTCCGCGACCATGCCCGTCGACCGGCTGCGCGAGGCGATACGGGAGGTCAAGTCCCGTACTGACGCGCCGTTCGGCGTGAATCTGCGGGCGGACGCCTCGGACGCCGGCGACCGCGTGCGGATCCTGATCGAGGAGGGCGTACGGGTGGCCTCCTTCGCGCTCGCCCCCTCCGCCGGGCTGATCGCGGAGCTGAAGGAGGCGGACGTCGTCGTCATCCCCTCCATCGGTGCCCGCCGGCACGCCGAGAAGGTCGCGGCGTGGGGCGCGGACGCCGTGATCGTGCAGGGCGGTGAGGGCGGCGGCCACACCGGCGAGGTCGCGACGACCGTCCTGCTGCCGCAGGTCGTGGACGCGGTGCGGATACCCGTCGTGGCGGCGGGCGGTTTCTTCGACGGGCGGGGGCTGGTAGCGGCGCTGGCGTACGGGGCGGCGGGCGTCGCGATGGGCACACGGTTCCTGCTGACGTCGGACTCGACCGTGCCGGACGCGGTGAAGGCGAGATATCTGGCAGCGACGGTGAAGGACGTGACGGTCACGACGGCCGTCGACGGGCTGCCGCACCGGATGCTGCGTACGGACCTGGTGTCCTGCCTGGAGAACTCCGGTCGCGCGCGGGCCCTGTTCCACGCCGTTCGCCGGGCGGCGGGCTTCCGGAAGCTGTCCGGGCTCACCTGGCCGCAGCTGGTCCGTGACGGTCTCGCCCTGAAGCACGGGAAGGACCTGTCCTGGAGCCAGGTCCTGCTCGCCGCGAACACCCCGATGCTGCTGAGGTCGGCGATGGTGGACGGCCGCACGGACCTCGGAGTGATGGCGTCGGGGCAGGTCGCGGGAGTGATCGAGGATCTGCCGTCGTGCGCGGAGCTGGTGGAAGGGGTGATGGCCCAGGCCATGCAAACCGCACAGACGCTGGGTTTCTCCCTCAGCAGCTGACGCCACTCACCCGTCGCCCGCCGGCGGTCTCCCCGTTGGCTGCCGGCGGTCTCCCCGCCGGCTGTCGACGGCCGACGGGCACCCGTCCCCCTCACCCCACCCGTCGCCGGGCACCGACCGCCGGCCAACAGCCACCAGCCCACCCTCCCACCGGCCCCGGTCAGACCCGTTCGATGATCGTCACATTGGCCTGGCCGCCGCCCTCGCACATGGTCTGCAGGCCGAAGCGGCCGCCGGTGCGTTCCAGTTCGTGCAGCAGGGTCGTCATCAGCTTGACGCCGGTCGCGCCGAGGGGGTGGCCGAGGGCGATGGCGCCGCCGTTGACGTTGACCTTCTCCGGGTCGGCGCCGGTCTCCTTCAGCCAGGCCAGGACGACCGGCGCGAAGGCCTCGTTGATCTCGACCAGATCGATGTCGTCCATCGTCAGGCCGGTCTTCTTCAGGGCGTGGGCGGTGGCCGGTATCGGCGCGGACAGCATGCGGATGGGGTCCTCGCCGCGCACGGAGAGGTGGTGCACGCGCGCGCGTGGCGTCAGCCCGTGCTCGCGCACCGCCCGCTCGGAGGCGAGCAGCATGGCCGCCGCGCCGTCGGAGACCTGGGAGGAGCAGGCGGCGGTGACGGTGCCGCCGTCGAGGACCGGCTTGAGCCCGGCCATCTTCTCCAGGGAGGTGTCCCGGCGGGGGCCCTCGTCGACGGCGACCGAGCCGTGGGCGACGGTCTCCCGCTCGAAGCGGCCCTCGTCGATGGCCCGGAGCGCCCGCTGGTGCGACCGGAGCGCGAACTCCTCCTGGTCCTGCCTGCTGATGCCCCACTTCGCGGCGATGATCTCGGCCCCGGCGAACTGGTTCACCGGCTGGTCCCCGAACCGTGCCCGCCAGCCCTCGCTGCCAGCGAAGGGACCCTGCGTGAAGCCCAGCGACTCGGCGGCCTGGCGGGTCGCGAAGGCGATGGGGATCTGCGACATGTTCTGCACGCCGCCCGCGACCACCAGGTCCTGCGTGCCCGACAGCACTGCCTGCGCCGCGAAGTGCACGGCCTGCTGCGAGGAGCCGCACTGCCGGTCGACCGTCACGCCCGGCACCTCCTCGGGCAGTCCGGCGGCCAGCCAGCAGGTCCGTGCGATGTCCCCGGCCTGCGGCCCCACCGCGTCCAGACAGCCGAAAACGACGTCCTCGACGGCGGCCGGGTCCACGCCCGAGCGGGCCATCAGCTCCTTCAGAACATGGGCACCGAGGTCGGCGGGATGGACCCCGCTCAGCCCTCCCCGGCGTCGCCCGACGGGCGTGCGGACCGCTTCGACGATGTAGGCCTCGGCCATGACGACTCCCTCACGGAAAGGGGCACTTGGAAACGTGAAAGGGCTATGTGCGTACGGCGATCCCGTCCAGCACCATCGACAGGTACTGCCGGGCGATCTCCTCCGGGCTGTGCTGTCCGCCGGGCCGGTACCAGGACGCGGCCACCCACACGGTGTCGCGCACGAACCGGTAGGTGAGCCGGACATCGAGGTCGGCCCGGAAGACGCTGGCCTCGACCCCCCGCTCCAGCGTGGACAGCCACGCCTTCTCGAACTTGCGCTGCGACTCGGCCAGGAACACGAACCGCTCCTGCGCGACCAGTTGCTTGCTCTCCTTCTGGTAGATCGCCACGGCGGCGCGGTGCCGGTCGATCTCCCGGAACGACTCGATGACCAGGGCCTCCAGGGTCTCCCGCGGTCCCAGCTCGGCCTCCAGGACGGTGTCGTAGCCGCCCCAGAGCTCGTCGAGGAAGGTGCGCAGGATCTCCTCCAGCATCGATTCCTTGGAGTCGAAGTGGTAGTAGAGGCTGCCCGCGAGCATGCCCGCGTGGTCCGCGATCTTGCGTACGGTGGTGGCGTTGTAGCCCTGCTCGGCGAACACCTCGGCGGCGGTGTCGAGGAGTTCGCGGCGCCGGGCGGGGGCCGCGGTCACCTGGGGCTTCTTCTTGGTCGGCACGGGTCCATTGTCATCCGCTCCGGTCCTCAGGCGTGCCGGCTGCTGACGGAGACGACCTCTCCTGTCATGTACGAGGAGTATCCGGACGCCAGGAACACGATCACGTTGGCCACCTCCCAGGGCTCCGCGTACCGCCCGAAGGCCTCGCGTGCGGTCAGCTCCTCCAGCAGTTCGGGAGTGGTCACCTTCACCAGGTGCGGATGCATGGCGAGGCTCGGCGACACGGCGTTGACCCGCACCCCGTAGGCCGTCGCCTCCATCGCCGCGCACCGGGTCAGTGCCATCACCCCGGCCTTGGCCGCGGCGTAGTGCGCCTGTCCGGCCTGGGCGCGCCAGCCGACGACGGAGGCGTTGTTGACGATCACGCCGCCGCTTCCCTCCGCACGGAAGAGGCGCAGGGCCGCGCGGGCGCACCGGAACGTCCCCGTCAAGGTCACGTCCAGCACCTTCGACCACTGCTCGTCGCTCATGTCGACGAGATCCGAGGTGCCGCCCAGGCCCGCGTTGTTGACGACGATGTCCAGCCGCCCGTGCTCCCTCACAGCGGCCTCGAACAGGGCCTCCACCTGCACCTGGTCGGTGACGTCGCACGGCAGGGCCGCGACCGAGGACGGCCCGAACTCGTCGGCGAGCTGGGCCGCGTGCTCCTTCAGCCGCCGCGGGTGCGCGTCGCTGATCAGCACGCGCGCTCCCTCCTCCAGGAAGCGTCGCGCGCTCGCGCCGCCGATGCCCGCTCCGGCAGCCGCGGTGATGACGGCCGTGCGCCCCTTCAGCAGGCCGTGCCCCGGCTCGTACGACGGGCTCTCGACGACTGTCATACCGCCACGCTAACCTACCAAACACTTGTTAGGGAAGGATGGCAGCCGATGGATCTCGCGTTCACAGAGGAAGAGGAGGCCTTCCGCACCGAGGCCGGGGCCTGGCTCGCGGCCCATGTGCCGGGCTCCCCCCTGCCGTCCCTGGAGACCGCGGAGGGCTTCGCGGCGCATCGCGCGTGGGAGGCCGAACTGGCCGCGGAGCGCTGGTCGGTCGTCAACTGGCCGGCACGGTACGGCGGCAGGGAGACCGGCCTGATCGGCTGGCTGGTCTTCGAGGAGGAGTACTGGGCGGCGGGCGCCCCGGGCCGGGTCGGCCAGAACGGCATCAGTCTGCTCGCCCCCACCCTCCTCGACCACGGCACCGAGGAGCAGCGAGCACGCGTACTGCCCCCCATGGCGACCGGCGAGGTGGTCTGGGCGCAGGCGTGGTCGGAGCCGGAGGCGGGCTCGGACCTGGCGTCCCTGCGGTCGAAGGCGGTGCGCACGGACGGCGGCTGGCGGGTGAGCGGGCAGAAGACATGGTCGTCACGGGCGGCCTTCGCGGACCGCGCCTTCGGACTGTTCCGCAGTGACCCCGGGGCGCCGAAACCCCATCAGGGGCTGACGTACCTGATGTTCGACCTGCGCGCGCCCGGTGTCACGGTGCGCCCCATCGGCCGGCTCGACGGGAAGCCGGCGTTCGCCGAGCTGTTTTTGGACGAGGTGTTCGTGCCGGACCGCGACGTGATCGGTGAGCCCGGCGAGGGCTGGCGCATCGCGATGTCGACGGCGGGCAACGAACGGGGCCTGATGCTCCGTTCCCCCGGCCGTTTCCTGGCAGCCGCGGACCGGCTGCGCAGACTCTGGCGGCAGCAGGGAAGTCCGCCGTCCGCCCATGACCGGGTGGCGGACGCCCTGATCGGCGCCCGGGCGTACCAGCTCTTCACGTACGCGGCCGCTTCCCGTTTCCTGGAGGGCGCCTCACTCGGCCCGGAGTCCAGCCTGAACAAGGTCTTCTGGTCCGAGTACGACATCGCGCTGCACGAGACCGCGCTCGATCTCCTCGGCGACGAGGGCGAGTCGGCGGACTCCGACTGGGCCGAGGGATATGTCTTCTCCCTCGCCGGCCCGATCTACGCGGGCACGAACGAGATCCAGCGCGACATCGTCGCCGAGCGCCTCCTCGGCCTGCCGAAGGGACGCCGCTGATGCGCTTCGTCCTCGATGCCGGGCAGCGGGCGTTCGCCGACTCGCTGGACGCGATGCTGACGGCCGCCGGCACTCCCTCGGTCGTACGGGAGTGGAGCCGCGGCGAGCACGGGAGCGGCCGCGCACTGTGGTCCCGCATCGCCGAGGCGGGCGTGTTCGCGCTGACCGTCCCCGAGGAGTACGGCGGGCTGGGCGCCGGGCCCGTCGAACTCGTCGTCGCCTTCGTCGAGCTGGGGCGGCACGCCGTGCCCGGCCCGCTGGTGGAGACGGTCGCCGCGACGGCGCTGCTCCTCGGACTGGACGACCCGGGCCCGGCCGAACGCCTCCTGCCCACGCTGACCTCCGGCGAGTCGACGGCGACGCTAGTGCCCCAGCAGGCGACGTTCGCCCCGTCGCGGCGCCCGGCACGCTCCCCCACCGCCTCAAGGGCGTGGGACGTGCCCCCAGTCGCCGCGCCGGCCGAAAGCCCAGGTACGTCCAGTACGAGGACTTCCCACCGGCCCGCCGAGAGCACCCACCGGACGCCGCTCCTTGAGGGGCAGACGTTGCCTGCCGGGGCACGGGCGCCGGGCCCGTACGCCCTGGACGCGGACATGGCGGACGTACGGCTGACCACGCCGGAACCGCTGACCGCGCCGCCGGGGACCACCGATCTGTATCTCGCGCCTGCGGTCCGAGCGGCCGAAGTCCACCGCTCCCTCGATCCCGCCCGCCGGCTGTTCCGCCTCCCGCCCGGCGGGGAGCTGCTCGCATCGGGTCCGCAGGTCGCCGGGGCCGCCGCCCACGCCCTGGCCACCGGCCGCCTCGCCACCGCCGCGCAGGCCCTCGGCGTCGGGCTGGCGCTGCTGGACCGGACGGTCGTCCACGTCGGGCAGCGCAGCCAGTTCGGCGTCCCCGTGGGGTCGTTCCAGGCGGTCAAGCACCGGCTGGCCGATGCGAAGATCGCGTTGGAGTTCGCGCGCGCCGTGCTGTTCGGAGCCGCCCTCACGATGGCGGCGGCCGACGTCGCCGCCGCCAAGGTCACGGCATGCGAGGCGGCGTACACCACCGCCCGCACGGCACTGCAGCTGCACGGCGCGATCGGCTACACGGCGGAGTACGACCTGTCCCTGTGGCTGACCAAGGCCCGCGCCCTGCGGACCGCGTGGGGCGGACCCCGCGAGTGCCGGGCCCTGGTCCTCAGTGGTGGTGATCGCCGCTGGTGAGCTCGCGGTACTCCTCCGCCGTCGGTTTCGGGATGTGCGACTCGGACCCGAACATCGCCCTGGCCAGCCGGGCCCGCACCCGCTGGCCGGGCTTGACCCGCCGGCGCACGCCGTTGGCGTCCACGAGCGGACCGATCTCGTAGGGCGGGTTCTGCTCGTGCTGGGTGAGGGTGAACAGCTGGTCCTGTGGGAGGGGTTCGTGCACCTCGACGAACTCGCCGTGCGGCAGCCGGCGGATGGTGCCGCTCTCCCTGCCGTGCAGCACTTTGTCCCGGTCCCGGCGTTGCAGGCCCATGCAGACCCGCTTGGTGACGAGGAACGCGAGCACCGGCATCACGAAGAAGGAGATCCGCACGAACCAGGTGATCACGTTGATGGACAGATGCAGATGCGTGGCCACGATGTCGTTGCCGCCGCCGATCAGCAGCACCACGTACAGGCTCAGCCAGGCGACGCCCAGGCCGGTGCGGACGGGCGCGTTGCGCGGCCGGTCCAGGATGTGGTGCTCGCGCTTGTCGCCGGTGACCCAGGCCTCGACGAAGGGATACAGGCCGAGGGCGAGCAGGATCAGCGGGAACAGCGAGAAGGGGATGAAGACGCCCGGTTCGAGGGTGTGGCCCCAGAAGTTGAGCTCCCATCCCGGCATCACCCGGATCAGGCCCTCGGAGAAGCCGAGATACCAGTCGGGCTGGGCGCCCGTGGTCACCAGGTCCGGCCGGTACGGCCCGAAGGCCCATACCGGGTTGATGCTGGCGATGCCGCCCATGACCGCCAGCACACCGAAGACGAGGAAGAAGAAACCGCCCGCCTTCGCCATGTAGACGGGCAGGAAGGGCATGCCGACCACGGTCTTCTGGTCCCGTCCGGGCCCCGGGTACTGCGTGTGCTTGTGGTAGAAGACCAGGATCAGATGGGCGACGACCAGGCCCAGCATGATCCCCGGCAGCAGCAGGACGTGGACCGGGAAGAGGCGCGAGATGATGTCGTGCCCCGGGAACTCGCCGCCGAACAGGAACATCGACAGATACGTCCCGACGATGGGGATCGACAGGATCGCGCCGTCGGCGAAGCGGATGCCGGTGCCGGACAGCAGGTCGTCGGGGAGCGAGTAGCCGGTCAGGCCGGTGATGATGCCGAGCATCAGCAGGGTCCAGCCGAACAGCCAGTTGATCTCGCGCGGCTTGCGGAACGCGCCGGTGAAGAACACCCGCATCATGTGCACGAGCATGCCGGTGACGAAGACCAGCGCGGCCCAGTGGTGGATCTGCCGGATCAGCAGCCCGCCGCGCACGTCGAAGCTGATGTCGAGTGTGGACTCGTAGGCCCGGGTCATCGAGACGCCGTTGAGCGGGACGTACGAGCCGTGGTAGATCACCTCGACGCCGCTCGGCTCGAAGAACAGGGTGAGATAGATGCCGGTGAGGATCAGGATGAGAAAGCTGTAGAGGCAGACCTCGCCCAGCATGAAGGACCAGTGGTCGGGAAAGACCTTGCGCATGTTGGCCTTGGCCAGGCTGTAGAGGCCCAGCCGCCCGTCGGCCCAGTTCGCGAGCTTCTCGCCCTTGCCCTCCGGCTCCCTGCGCGCGGAAGCCGCCGCCTCGTTCCCCGATCGTGCGCCGTCCATACGTTCGTCGCCTCCCCGTAGGATCATCTTCAGGGTGACATGGTGGGGCAGCCAAGCCAACGGTGCCGACAGCCACGCGAGTGACCGCCTCGCCTCAACCCCTCGTGCCGACCCCGATCACAGCTGTCCGGCCTCCTGCGTGCAGCACCGCGTCCTCGCCGGCCAGCAGTACGGCGTCGTAGCGCGCGAGGCTTAGCCCGGCCACCTCCGCGGTGCCGTCGAGCACGACGACCAGGGTGCCCCCGGCGAGCGGGAGGCGCCCGCGCACGACAGCCACCGTCGGGGCCGTACGGCCACCGCTTCGGCGCCACATGACGTTGAGGTTCACCACGGGGCCACGCAGCAGGCGGCAGTCGGTCGGGACGTCGCCCCGGAAGTCCTGCGGTACGTGACGCGCATCGACGAGCCGTCGCTCGCCGCCCACCGTGAGGTCCATCCCCGCGCCCTGCACGACGGTCAGCGTGCGGTCGACGTCGGGGAAGGCGGAGAAGGGCCCGTCCGCGCCGACCTCCGCCAGGCTCACCCGCCAGTCGAAGTCGTCCATGCCCGCGCCCTCGGGCCGGACGGCTATCTCGCGTGTGATGCCGCCGCCGTTCTTCCAGGGCACGGCGGTCCGTTCGGCGGCCGGGAACAAGCGGGTCACCGGACGACCCGTCGGAAGATCACAATCATGGCACCAGGCTCCCACCGTTCACGTGTATTCGCTATTTTGTTCGCCGCCGACCCCACCGGCCCACCCGCCCTCTGACCACCATCCACCCCTTTTCCGCTGGAGCCGTACGTGGAGTCCGAGTCCGCCGTCACCACCTGCTATCGCCATCCCAAGGTGGAGTCCCACGTCCGCTGCACCCGCTGCGACCGGTACATCTGCCCGGACTGCATGCGGGAGGCGGCCGTCGGCCACCAATGCCCGGAGTGCGTGAGGGAGGGCGCGCGGTCGATGCGGCAGGCGCGCACGGCGTTCGGCGGCCGGATCACGGGCGCACCCGTGGTGACGTACGCCCTGATCGGGCTCAACGTGCTCGCGTACCTGGCCGAGCTGGTGCGTCCGGCGGTCGTGGACCGGTTCGAGATGCTGGGCCGGGGGCTGGTCGGACCCGACGGCGGTCACTACATGTGGCTGGCGAACCACCCCTCGGACTACCACCCCGAAGGCATCGTGGGCGGCGAGTGGTACCGCCTGCTGACCGGCGCGTTCCTGCATCTGCCGGTCGCCGAGGGGACGTTCGGGATCCTGCACATCGTGATGAACATGGTGTCGCTGTGGAACATCGGCCGGGTCGTGGAGTCCCAGCTGGGCCGAGTCCGCTACCTCACGCTCTATCTGCTGTCCGCGCTCGGCGGTTCGGTCCTCGTCCTGCTGATCGCGCCCGACACCCCCACGCTCGGCGCGTCCGGCGCGATCTTCGGGCTCGGGGCGGCTTACTACGTCATGGCCCGCCGCCTCGGCGCCGACATGAGCCAGGTCAACCGTTTCATGGCGGGCCTGCTGGTGTGGCTGCTGATCTCCGCGGGCCTCACGTCCTGGCAGGGCCACCTCGGCGGCCTGCTGGCGGGCGCCGTGGTGACGGTGGCGTACGCGTACGCGCCCGGGGACCGGCGCCGCACCCTGGTCCAGGCCGGCGCCTGCCTCGCCCTGTCGGTGCTGCTGGCCGTCCTGGCGATGGCGAAGGCCGCGGAACTGACCATGTGACCGTCCGATGAAAGATGCGCACGTAGTGTGTGCACCATGAAGCGTGCCGGTTGCCTCCTTTTCGCGGCCCTCCCCGTCGTCATCACGGCGGGGGTCTACGCCCTCACGCCCACGCACTCCCACGACGGCACGTCGAAGGCCTCCGCCTCCCCCTCCCGCTCCGCCGCGCCGCACGCCGCCACGGACGCCAAGCGCGGGGCCGAGCGGGAGAAGCCGGACGGCGATCAGGTGATCGCCGGGCTGCCGGCCGGTCTCGCCGCCCCCGCCAAGAAGGAACTGGCCCAGGAACTGGTGGCCAGCGCCGAGAACTCGACCCTCGACTGGCGCAGCGCCTACGGCTACGTGGAGGACATCGGCGACGGCCAGGGCTACACGGCCGGCACGGTCGGTTTCTGCACCGGCACCCACGACCTGCTCACCCTGGTCGAGCGCTACACCAAGGCCCACCCCGGCAACGGCCTCGCCCGCTACCTCCCCGCCCTGCACCAGGTCGACGGCACGGACTCCCACAAGGGCCTGGACCCCGGCTTCACGGCCGCCTGGAAGGCCGAGGCCGAGTTGCCCGCCTTCCGCAAGGCCCAGGACGAGGAACGCGACCGCGTCTACTTCGACCCGGCGGTCCGCCTCGCCAAGCTCGACGGCCTCGGCACACTGGGCCAGTTCATCTACTACGACGCCATGGTCTTCCACGGTCCGGGCACGGGCTCGACCGGCTTCTACGGCCTGCGCGAACGCGCGATGCGGGAGGCGGACACCCCGTCGCGGGGCGGCTCGGAGAAGAACTATCTGGACATCTTCCTGGACATCCGCGTCAAAGCCATGAAGACGAAGCGCCCCGGCATCGACACCTCCCGCGTCGACACCGCCCAGCGACGGTTCCTGTACGACGGGAACCTCGACCTGAAGACGCCGCTGACCTGGCAGGTGTACGGGGAGACGTACAAGGTGCCGTAGAGGCACCCGGCCCCGGCCCGACCCCATCCATCCGGACATGCGACGGCGCCTGCCCACCGTCCGGTCGGGGACAGGGCAAGCGCCGTGCTTGGGGGGTCTGGGGGTATTCCCCCCAGAAACCCGCCCGTACGCCTTTGTACGGGACGTATATGAGGGACCGTCAGGCCATCAGGGAACGGTCCGTCGGACGGATCGGGGCCGGCAGGTCGCTGGCTCCGGTCAGGAAGCGGTCGGTGCCGCGGGCGGCCGAACGGCCCTCCGCGATCGCCCACACGATGAGGGACTGGCCGCGGCCCGCGTCACCGGCGACGTAGACGCCGGGGACGCTGGTCTGGAAGTCGGCGTCGCGGGCGATGTTGCCGCGCTCGTCGAGGTCCAGGCCGAACTGCTCGACCAGGCCGTTTTCGCGGTCCGTGCCCGTGAAGCCCATCGCCAGCGTGACCAGCTGGGCGGGGATCTTGCGCTCCGTGCCCGGCTTCGAGGTCAGCTTGCCGTCGATGAACTCGACCTCGGAGAGGTGCAGCCACTGGACGTTGCCGTCCTCGTCGCCCTCGAAGTGGGTGGTGGAGACGGAGTAGACCCGCTCGCCGCCCTCCTCGTGCGCGGAGGTGACCTTGTACAGCATCGGGAACGTCGGCCACGGCTGGCCCGGGTTCCGCTCCTCGCCCGGGCGCGGCATGATCTCCAGCTGCGTCACCGAGGCCGCGCCCTGGCGGTGGGCGGTGCCCACGCAGTCCGCGCCGGTGTCGCCGCCGCCGATGACCACGACGTGCTTGCCGTCGGCCGAGACCGGGGAGGTGACGTAGTCGCCCTCCTGGACCTTGTTCGACAGGGGCAGGTACTCCATCGCCTGGTAGATGCCCTTGAGCTCGCGGCCGGGGACCGGGAGGTCACGGGGGGTCGTCGCACCGGCGGCGATGACGACGGCGTCGTACCGCTTCTTCAGATCGGTCGCCTTGAGGTCGCGGCCGATCTCGATGCCGGTACGGAAGCGGGTGCCCTCCGCGCGCATCTGCTCGATACGGCGGTTGATGTGCCGCTTCTCCATCTTGAACTCGGGGATGCCGTACCGGAGAAGGCCTCCGATGCGGTCCGCGCGCTCGTAGACGGCGACGGTGTGGCCGGCCCGGGTGAGCTGCTGGGCGGCGGCCAGGCCTGCCGGGCCCGAGCCGATGACCGCAACCGTCTTGCCCGACAGGCGCTCGGGGATCTGCGGGGCGACGTCACCGGTGTCCCACGCCTTGTCGATGATCGAGACCTCGACGTTCTTGATGGTGACGGCCGGCTGGTTGATGCCGAGCACACACGCCGACTCGCACGGAGCGGGGCACAGGCGGCCCGTGAACTCCGGGAAGTTGTTCGTCGCGTGCAGACGCTCGGAGGCGGCGCCCCAGTCCTCGCGGTAGGCGTAGTCGTTCCACTCGGGGATGAGGTTTCCGAGCGGACAGCCGTTGTGACAGAACGGGATGCCGCAGTCCATGCACCGGCTGGCCTGCTTGCTGATGATCGGCAGCAGCGAACCGGGAACGTAGACCTCGTTCCAGTCCTTGAGGCGCTCGTCGACGGGACGGGACTTGGCGACCTCGCGGCCGTGGTTCAGAAAGCCCTTCGGGTCAGCCATTGATCGCCGCCTCCATCATCTTCTCGGTGATCTCGGTCTCGGACAGACCGTCTCGCTCGGCGGCGTCCTTGGCGGCGAGCACTGCCTTGTACGTGCTGGGGATGATCTTGCTGAAGCGGTCGACCGCGGTGTCCCACTCGGCGAGCAGCTTCTCGGCGACGGTGGAGGCCGTCTCCTCCTGGTGCCGGCGGACCACGTCGTGCAGCCACTGCTTGTCGGTGTCGTCCAGGGACTCGATCGCGCCGGCGTTGCCGGCGTTGACGTTGTCGGCGTTCAGGTCGATGACGTACGCGATACCGCCCGACATGCCGGCCGCGAAGTTGCGGCCCGTCTCGCCGAGGACCACCGCGTGACCGCCGGTCATGTACTCGCAGCCGTGGTCGCCCACGCCCTCGGAGACGACCGTCGCGCCGGAGTTGCGGACACAGAACCGCTCGCCCGTACGACCGCGCAGGAACAGCTCGCCGCCCGTCGCGCCGTAGGCGATGGTGTTGCCCGCGATCGTCGAGTACTCGGCGAGGTGGTCGGCGCCCCGGTCCGGGCGGACGACGACGCGGCCGCCGGAGAGGCCCTTGCCGACGTAGTCGTTGGCGTCGCCCTCCAGGCGCAGCGTGACACCGCGCGGGAGGAAGGCGCCGAAGGACTGGCCCGCCGAACCGGTGAAGGTGATGTCGATGGTGTCGTCGGGCAGGCCCGCGCCACCGAACTTCTTCGTCACCTCGTGGCCGAGCATGGTGCCGACCGTGCGGTTGATGTTGCGGATCGCGACCTGGGCACGCACCGGCTGGGCGTCGATCGCGCTGGACGCGGCCAGGGCGTCGGCGGCCAGCTTGATCAGCTCGTTGTCGAGCGCCTTCTCCAGGCCGTGGTCCTGCTCGATGACCCGGTGGCGCACCGCGCCCTCGGCCAGCGCCGGCACGTGGAACAGCGGCGCCAGGTTGAGGCCCTGCGCCTTCCAGTGGTCGACGGCACGCGTGACGTCGAGCGTCTCGGCGTGGCCGACGGCCTCCTCGATGGTGCGGAAGCCCAGCTCGGCGAGGATCTCGCGGACTTCTTGGGCGATGTACTGGAAGAAGTTGACGACGTACTCGGCCTTGCCCGCGAACCGGTCCCGGAGGGTCGGGTTCTGGGTGGCGATGCCGACCGGGCAGGTGTCCAGGTGGCAGACGCGCATCATGACGCAGCCGGAGACGACGAGCGGCGCGGTCGCGAAACCGAACTCCTCGGCGCCCAGCAGCGCGGCGATGACGACGTCACGGCCGGTCTTCAACTGGCCGTCGGTCTGTACGACGATGCGGTCGCGCAGGCCGTTGAGCAGCAGCGTCTGCTGGGTCTCGGCGAGGCCGAGCTCCCAGGGACCGCCCGCGTGCTTCAGCGAGGTCAGCGGGGAGGCCCCCGTGCCGCCGTCGTGACCCGAGATGAGGACGACGTCCGCATGCGCCTTGGACACACCCGCGGCGACCGTGCCGACACCGACCTCGGAGACCAGCTTGACGTGAATCCGCGCCTGCGGGTTCGCGTTCTTGAGGTCGTGGATCAGCTGGGCCAGGTCCTCGATGGAGTAGATGTCGTGGTGCGGCGGCGGGGAGATCAGGCCCACGCCAGGGGTGCTGTGCCGGGTCTTGGCGACCCAGGGGTACACCTTGTGACCGGGCAGCTGGCCGCCCTCGCCGGGCTTGGCACCCTGCGCCATCTTGATCTGGATGTCGTCCGCGTTGACGAGGTACTCGCTCGTCACGCCGAAGCGGCCGGAGGCCACCTGCTTGATGGCGCTGCGCCGAGCCGGGTCGTAGAGACGGTCCGCGTCCTCGCCGCCCTCACCGGTGTTGGACTTGGCGCCCAGCTGGTTCATGGCGATGGCGAGGGTCTCGTGCGCCTCGCGCGAGATGGAGCCGTACGACATGGCACCGGTCGAGAACCGCTTGACGATCTCGGAGACCGGCTCGACCTCGTCGATGGAGATCGGCTGCCTGTCGGACTTGAAGCCGAAGAGCCCACGGAGCGTCATGAGCCGCTCGGACTGCTCGTTCACCCGGTCCGTGTACTGCTTGAAGACGTCGTAGCGCCCGGTGCGCGTGGAGTGCTGCAGGCGGAAGACCGTCTCCGGGTCGAACAGGTGCGGCTCGCCCTCGCGGCGCCACTGGTACTCGCCTCCTATGTCGAGGGCGCGGTGCGCGGGCGCGATGCCCGAGGCCGGGTACGCCTTCGCGTGGCGGGCGGCGACCTCCTTGGCGATGACGTCGAGGCCGACGCCGCCGATCTTGGTGGCCGTGCCGTTGAAGTACTTCTGGACGAAGGTGTCTTCGAGACCGACGGCCTCGAAGACCTGGGCGCCGCGATAGGAGGCGACCGTCGAGATGCCCATCTTGGACATGACCTTGAGGACGCCCTTGCCGAGGGCGTAGATCAGGTTGCGGATGGCCTGCTCGGCCTCTATGTCCGAGAGGAAGGTGCCCGCGCGGACCAGGTCCTCGACGGACTCCATCGCCAGGTACGGGTTCACCGCCGCGGCGCCGAAGCCGATGAGCAGGGCGACGTGGTGGACCTCGCGGACGTCGCCGGCCTCGACCAGCAGGCCCACGTGGGTGCGCTGCTTGGTGCGGATGAGGTGGTGGTGGACGGCCGCGGTGAGCAACAGCGACGGGATCGGCGCGTGCTCGGCGTCGGAGTGGCGGTCCGACAGGACGATCAGCCGGGCGCCGTTGCCGATGGCGGCGTCGGCCTCGGCGCAGATCTCGTCGATGCGCGCGGCGAGGGAGTCGCCGCCGCCGGAGACCCGGTACAGGCCGGAGAGCGTCGCGGCCTTGAAGCCGGGCATGTCGCCGTCGGCGTTGATGTGGATGAGCTTGGCCAGCTCGTCGTTGTCGATGACCGGGAAGGGCAGGGTCACCGAGCGACACGAGGCGGCGCTCGGCTCCAGCAGGTTGCTCGCGGGGCCCAGCGACGAGCGCAGCGAGGTGACCAGTTCCTCGCGGATGGCGTCCAGCGGCGGGTTGGTGACCTGCGCGAACAGCTGGGTGAAGTAGTCGAAGAGCAGCCGCGGGCGTTCGCTCAGTGCGGCGATCGGCGAGTCCGTGCCCATCGAGCCGATCGGCTCGGCACCGGCCTTGGCCATCGGCGCCAGGATGACGCGCAGCTCCTCCTCGGTGTAACCGAAGGTCTGCTGACGGCGGGTGACCGAGGCGTGCGTGTGCACGATGTGCTCGCGCTCGGGCAGGTCGGAGAGCTCGATCTCCCCGGCCTCCAGCCACTCGGCGTACGGCTGCTCGGCGGCGAGGCCGGCCTTGATCTCGTCGTCCTCGATGATGCGGTGCTCGACGGTGTCGACGAGGAACATCCGGCCGGGCTGCAGCCTGCCCTTGCGCACGACCTTGGCCGGGTCGATGTCGAGGACGCCGACCTCGGAGCCGAGGACGACGAGGCCGTCGTCGGTGACCCAGTAGCGGCCGGGGCGAAGGCCGTTGCGGTCGAGGACCGCGCCGACCTGCTTGCCGTCGGTGAAGGTGACGCAGGCCGGGCCGTCCCAGGGCTCCATCATCGTGGAGTGGAAGTTGTAGAAGGCGCGGCGGGCCGGGTCCATGGAGTCGTGGTTCTCCCACGCCTCCGGGATCATCATCAGCACGGAGTGCGGCAGCGAACGGCCGCCCAGGTGCAGGAGTTCGAGCACCTCGTCGAAGGACGCGGAGTCGGAGGCGTCCGGCGTGCAGATCGGGAAGACCCGCTCCAGGCCGTTGTCCCCGAACAGGTCCGAGACCAGCTGCGATTCGCGGGCGACCATCCAGTTGCGGTTGCCCTTGACGGTGTTGATCTCGCCGTTGTGCGCGACGAAGCGGTACGGGTGCGCGAGCGGCCACGAGGGGAAGGTGTTCGTGGAGAAGCGCGAGTGGACCAGGGCGACGGCCGAGCCGAAGCGGCGGTCGGACAGGTCCGGGAAAAAGGGCTCCAGCTGACCGGTGGTCAGCATGCCCTTGTAGACAATGGTGCGGGCCGAGAGGGACGGGAAGTAGACACCGGCCTCACGCTCGGCGCGCTTGCGCAGCACGAAGGCCTTGCGGTCGAGGTCGATGTCCTTGCTCAGACCGTCCGTGACGAAGATCTGCCGGAAGACCGGCATCGTCGAACGGGCCGTGGCACCGAGCAGCTCCGGAGCGACCGGAACCTCACGCCAGCCGAGAACCGTGAGGCCCTCCTCGCCGGCGATCGTCTCGATCTGCGAGACGACGTCCTCGGTGCCGTCCTCGGGCAGGAAGGCGATACCGACGGCGTATCCACTCGCCTCCGGCAGTTCGAATCCGGCCACCTCACGGAAGAAGGCGTCGGGAACCTGGGAGAGGATGCCGGCGCCGTCACCCGAGTCGGGCTCGGAGCCGGTGGCGCCGCGGTGCTCGAGGTTGCGCAGCACCGTCAGGGCCTGCTCGACCAGGGTGTGGGACGCCTCGCCGGTGAGGGTGGCCACGAAGCCGACGCCGCACGCGTCGTGTTCGTTGCGGGGGTCGTACATACCCTGCGCAGCAGGGCGAGCATCCATGAAGGACCAGTTCTGGCCATTCGCGGAATGCTGGGACGGCTGGCGCGGCGTACGCATCGGCTCTCCCGTCGTCGTCTCATATGGCATATGCAGATTGCCGAGGGACGACGTTGGCCCTCTGCTGAGTGCAAAATTTCGTGCAGGTTACATGATGGAGCGAATCTCGGGAACCGGGATATCACGTTCCAACATGCGGACACCGAAGGGATCGCGGCGGGATACCGCGACCGACGGTGGAAGCTATGGGGACCGATGCGAACAGATCGATGTCCGACGGCCCGTGCGCGAGGGGAGCGTCTTCGCCACCCCGCAGGTGCGCGGCAAGCCTCATTGCCCACAGCGCTTACGGCTCATGCCCAGTGGTTAAGCATTCGAAACCAGTGAGTAACGGCTACTTATGCGGCCCAACGCATAACTTGCAGCCGTCCTATCCTACGGCCGTCCCGAACAGGATGCCCAGGGCGTACGTCACACCGGCCGCCGCACCACCGAGAGCGAGCTGCCTGAGCCCGCTGAACCACCAGGTCCGCGCCGTCACCCTGGCCACCACCGCACCGCAGGCGAACAGCCCGAAGAACGCGAGCAGCAGGGCGGGCCACAGCACGGTGGCACCGAGCAGATACGGCAGCACCGGCAGCAGCGCGCCCAGCGCGAAGGAGCCGAAGGAGGACACGGCGGCGACGAGCGGCGAGGGCAGATCGCCGGGGTCGATGCCGAGTTCCTCGCGGGCGTGTATCTCCAGGGCCTGCTCGGGGTCCGTCGACAGCTGACGGGCGACCTCGCGCGCCAGCTCGGGCTCGACCCCGCGGGCCTCGTAGAGCGCCGCGAGCTCGGCCTCCTCGTCCGCGGGGTGCTTCCTCAGCTCGGCGCGCTCCACGTCCAGCTCGGCCTCGACGAGTTCACGCTGCGAGGCGACGGACGTGTACTCGCCCGCGGCCATCGAGAAGGCGCCGGCGGCGAGGCCCGCGAGCCCGGTCAGCACGATGGTCTGCTGGCCCGCGGCCCCACCCGCGACACCGGTCATCAGGGCGAGGTTGGAGACCAGGCCGTCCATCGCGCCGAAGACGGCGGGGCGCAGCCAGCCGCCGTTCACATCCCGGTGCGTGTGGTTGTCCCGGTGCGCCACGTGCAGCGCGGCCTCGGTTTCGATGATCGCCATTGCGGGGGTCCCCCAGGAAGCTAAGCCAAAGCTAACTTTGGACAAGTTCTACTCCTCGACAACGCAAAAGTTACGCCACCGATTCCGCCGCCGCCAGCAAGGAAAGGCTCGGCTAACCTGCGGCTTTACCTCGCGACGCTCATCCGTGTATGGGACCGCACATATGTCGACCGGGTGATGCTGAGTCCCGTCCGGCTCTGCGAAACCCCTCCGGTGGGACACATCCGAGAAAGGGGTCCGCGCCCTGAGAGGCCCGCCAATGAGCCGCCCGGAACCCTCGGAGGAGAAGCCGCGTATGGCATCGATCGCCTGCATTCCTTCTGTCCCCTCACCCGGGAACGCCGCCGACCTCCGCGAGCGGGCACGCGGTGCACTGCTCGGCCTGGCCGTCGGGGACGCCCTCGGCGCCCCCGCGGAGAACATGAAGCCGTCCGAGATCCGCGCCCGCTGGGGCCGCATCACGGGTTACGTGACCGACCGGCCGGCGGGCACGGACGACACGGAGTACGCGATCTTCTCCGGTCTGCTCCTGGCCCGGCACGGCTGCGCCCTCACCCCGGCCCATGTGGAGGCGGCCTGGCACGAGTGGATCGCGGACCGCGCGGAGGGCCCGTTCCGGGGGGCCGGCTTCAGCGAACGCGGCACCCTGGAGAACCTCCGCCGCGGCCTCGCCGTCCCCATCTCCGCCCAGCACCGCCACGCCTGGAGCGACGGCCTGGCCATGCGCGCGGCCCCCTTCGGCGTCTTCGCCGCGGGCCGCCCCGCCGAGGCGGCCCGGCTCGCGGCCGTCGACGGTTCGGTGAGCCACGAGGGCGAGGGCATCTACGGCGGCCAGGCGGTCGCGGCGGGGGTGGCGGCTGCGATGGCGGGGGCACCGCCGATCGCGGTCGTGGCCTCCGCGCTGGCCGTGATCCCGGACGACTCGTGGACGGCCCGCTCGCTGCGCCGGGCCGTGACGGTGGCCCACCGCGGCGAACGAGCGGTCCGCTCGGCGGTCGTCATCGGCGGCTACCCGTGGACCGACCTGGCTCCGGAGGCGGTCGCGCTGGCCTTCGGGGCGTACGCGGCGGCCGACGGCGACTTCAGGCAGGCCGTCCTCACCGCGGTGAACATGGGCCGGGACGCCGACACGACGGCCGCGGTGGCGGGCGCTCTGGCGGGCGCGACACAAGGAGTCTCCGCGATCCCGGCGGAGTGGGCGGCGGCGATCGGGCCGGCGCGGGGCAGCTGCCTGCCGGCGATGGCAGGCCATCACGTACTGGACGTGGCGGAGCTGCTGGTACAGGGCGGGGGCGTGACCGTACAGGAACTCCCACCGGACGTACCGGTCCGCGCCGACTGCCCGCCACCGGACGCGACCGCCTTCACCCTGGCAGCGAACGACGAGGCGGAGGCGGCCCGGTGAGACCGCCCGGGCCATGGGCGGTGGGGGCGGGCCCCACCGCCCCGGCAAACCATCCCGCCGCCACCGACCCGACGGTCACGGCGAACCCGCCGGTCACACCGCGGCCGACGGTCACGGCGGAGCCGAACGGACTCGCGGCCGCCGGCGGCGGCGAGGGCGCCGTGCAGAGGCCACCGGCACCCGACGACGAAAGCCGCGCGGCCGGTGCGGGTGGGAAGAGCAGAGCCGAAGGCGAAGCCGAGGAGGTTCACGCCCCACCGCGCCCGCAGGGACGTCGCATCGAGGGCCTCCTGCTCGGCCTGGCCGCGGGCGACGCCGCGGGCTGGCCCGCCGCCCGCCACCGGGCCGCCCGTATGCCGGAGTGGACCCGCCGGCTCACCCGCGAACTCGACACCTTCGCCGAACAGAACGCCACCACCACCCTCCCCGTCCCCATCGCCCTGAACCAGTCCCCCGAGCCACTCCGGCTCGGCCCCTCGGACGACGCCGAGTGGGCGGCCTTCGCCGCGGAGGCCCTTCTGCGGGCCGGGGACGACACCGTGCTCGGCGACCTGAGCCGGGAACGCCGCGCCCGCGCCGCCATCGACCTCACCTGGAACGCCGTGGCCAGCGAGGTCGCCGCCGCGGCGGACCGCGCCCCGGAGGTCGAGTCCGCCGTCCTGCCCCTGCGCGCCCGTATCTCCGTCCGCGCCGGCCTCGGCAACCTCGCCACCGGCCTGCGCCCGCCCGCCACCGGCCACGACAACCCCCACTACTTCGACGACGCGGCCTGCGTACGGGCCTGTGTCCTCGCCGTGGCCCACCCCGGCGCCCCCCGACTCGCCGCCGACCTGGCCGAGTTCGACGCCCGCTACACCCAGGACGGCGACGGAGTACGCGGTGCCCGGGCGATGGCGGCGGCACTGGCGCTGGCCCTGGCCGGCGCGGACGTCGGGACCTGCGTGGCAGCAGCCCTCACCGAACTCCCCGAGGCCACGGAGATCGGCCGCAACGCCCGCCACGCGCTCAAGCTGGCCGCCGACGCCGAGACCGCCTTCACCCTGATCCCTCTCCTGGAACACCAGATCGTCGACCACGTCTACAGCTACGGCATCGCAGCCGCGGAAACGGTCCCGGTCGCCCTCGCCCTGGCCACCGCCTCGGGCGGAAGGATCGCGGAAGCGGTGCCGGCCGCGGCGTGTCTGTCCCGCGTCGCCGACTCGGCCCCGGCCCTCACGGGCGCCCTGACCGGCGCGCTGGGCGGCGGCGACTCGATCCCGCCGTCCTGGCGGGAGGCCTGCCGCACCCTCTCCGGCTGCGCGCTCCCCCGCCTCACCGGCACCGACCTGGTGGAACTCGCCGAACTCCTGGAAGCCACGCAACCGGCCCCGCCAGGAGGATGATTCGGCCATGATGCCCAAACAGGCAGAAAACAGCCTCGATGACCGGATCACCGGAGCCCTCGTGGGCGCGGCGGTGGGCGACGCGCTCGGCGGTCCCGTCGAGGGCTACTCACCCGACCAGATCCTGCAGCGCCACGGCGGCCGCGTCCACGGCATCGTCGGCCCCTGGAGCGGCGACGACTGGCGCACGGCGCGCCCCATCGCGCCGTATCACAAGGGCGACGGCCACGTCACCGACGACACCTTGCTGACGCATGCGCTGGTCCGGGTGTACGCACAGGTCCGCGACCACCTGGACGCGTACGCGATCGCGGAGCACCTGGTCCCGGACCTGATGACCAAACCGCGCTGGATCCCGGAGCTGGAGACGGAGACCATCCCACTGCACCGTGTCTTCCTGGCGGAGAAATGGCTGGTGGCCCGTCTCCACTACGGCCATGTCGACCCGCGCGAGGCCGGCGTCGGCAACATCGTCAACTGCGGTGCGGCGATGTACATGGCCCCGGTCGGCCTGGTGAACGCGGCCGCGCCGACGGCCGCCTACGCCGAGGCGATCGACATCGCGGGCGCCCACCAGTCGTCGTACGGCCGCGAGGCGGCGGGTGTCTTCGCAGCTGCCGTGGCAGCGGCAGCGGCCCCCGCAGCGACACCGGACTCGGTCGTCACCGCCGCGCTCTCCCTGGCGAAGGACGGCACCCGCACGGCGATCGAGCGGGTCTGCGAAGTGGCCCTGCGCCACTCGGACTTCGAGTCCGCGCTGATTCCACTCCGCGAGGCGGTGGCCCCGTACGACACGGTGGGCCCGGACTACCGCTCCCCCTCCCTCGGGGCCCGCCGCCCGTCGCGCCTCCATTCGATCGAGGAACTGCCCGTCGCCCTGGGCATGTTGGTGCTGTCTCGCGGCGACTACCGGCACGCGGTCCTGGGCGCGGTGAACTACGGCCGCGACTGCGACTCGATCGCGACGATGGCGGGCGCGCTCGCCGGGGCTCTGGGTTCCCAGATCCCCGAGGACTGGTCGAAGACGGTGGCGGAGGCGAGCCGTCTGGATCTGTGGGAGCCGGCGGCGACGCTCGCGCGGGTGACCCGGGAGATCTTCGACCGGGACGTCCAGCGCCGCAGGGCCCACGAGGCGGCGTTCACCGAGATCGGGGGCCTGAGATGCTCCGAGTGACCTGGGTCCAGCCCGAGGACCTGATCGGCCACGAGCTGAGACAGGCCGCCCTGGACGGCCGTGAGCCGTCGGCGATCGCGGCGCGATGGAGAGCCGCGGGCGGTACGCAGGCCCCGCTGCGGGCCGGCGCGTCCCCGGAACCGGCCACGCGCTATCTTCGGCTGCTCGCGAAGGACCTGCTGGACGAACTGGCGGACCTGCCGAGCGCCTTGGGCGAGTGTGAGCCGACGGATCTGCGGAAGATCAAGGCCCTGTGCCCCAACTGGCCCGCCACCAACCCCACTTCGCCCACGCTCCCTTCACCGTCCCGCCTCGAAGCCGCCTGGCTCGGCCGCGCCGCGGGATGCCTCCTGGGCAAACCCGTGGAGAAACTCCCCCTGGAGGGCATCCGCGAGCTGGCCCGGTCCACCGGCAACTGGCCTTTGCACACCTACTTCACGGCCCGCGGAGTCCCCGAGGACCTCGCCTCGCGACACCCCTGGAACCGCCGCTCCGCGACGACCTCCCTCGCGGAGAACATCGACGGCATGCCCGAGGACGACGACCTCAACTACCCCCTCCTCAACCTGCTGCTGCTCCAGCGGCACGGCAGGCGGTTCACCACCACCGACGTGGCGGACCTGTGGCTGTGCGAACTCCCGGCGGGCCGCACGTTCACCGCCGAGCGCGTCGCCTACCGCAATCTCCTCCTCGGCCTGGAACCGCCCCGCACAGCACGTCACCGCAACCCCTTCCGCGAATGGATCGGCGCCCTCATCCGCGCCGACGTCCACGGCTGGACCAACCCCGGCGACCCGGCGGCCGCGGCACAGCAGGCCCACCGGGACGCCACCCTCACCCACACCGCGAACGGTGTCTACGCGGCGATGTTCACGGCCGCCACCATCGCCACCGCGGTGACCGGCGACCATGACGTCCACGCCTGCCTCCGCACCGGCCTGACGGTGATCCCACCCGGCTCCCGCCTGGCCAGGGCCGTCCGTCACGCCGTTCGCCTCGCCGAAGAACACACGGACTTCCACACCGTCGTCGACGAACTCCACGCCGCCCACGCCGCCACCCACCACTGGGTCCACGCCGTCCCCAACACAGCCCTCCTCGCCGCCGCCCTCACCCACGCGGACGGCGACTTCGCCGGCTCCATCTGCCGTGCCGTGTCCGGGGGCTGGGACACCGACTCCAACGGCGCCACCGCCGGCGGCATCGCCGCCCTCCTCGCCGGCTCCCCCTGCGCGCTTCCCGGCCGCTGGACGACCCCCCTGAAGAACCGGCTGGCCACCTCCGTCGGTGACTTCAACGGCATCGGTTTCGACGCCCTGGCCCATCTCACCCACCGGGAGGCATCCCGACCATGACCCACATCGTCGTACTGGGCAGCACGAACATGGACCTCGTCGCCTACGTCGAGAAGGCCCCACAGCTCGGCGAGACCGTCACGGGACGGGAGTTCCGTACGATCCCCGGTGGCAAGGGCGCCAACCAGGCGATCGCCGCGGCCCGCGCGGGCGCCACCGTCTCGATGATCGGCGCGGTCGGAAACGATGCCTTCGGCACCCGCCTCCGCTCCACTCTGGAACACTCGGGCGTCGACACGGACCACCTCCGCACCGTCGAGGCCCCCTCCGGCACCGCCCACATCGTCGTGGGCGACGAAGGCGGCAACGCCATCGTCGTGATCCCCGGCGCCAACGGCACCGTCGACCACCTCGTCCCCGGCGACGAAGGCCTCATCGCCTCCGCCGACGCCCTGCTCCTCCAGCTGGAGATCCCCCTGGCCGCGGTGGTGGCGGGCGCGCGGACCGCCCGCGCCCACGGCGTCCGTACGATCCTCACCCCGGCCCCCGCCCGGCCGCTGCCGCCCGAACTCCTGGCCGCCACCGACCTGTTGGTGCCCAACGAGCACGAGGCGGCGGCCCTGACCGGTGTCACCGACCCGCACAGCGCGGCCGCGTCCCTGCTCGACGAGGTGCCTGAGGTGGTCGTCACCCTCGGCTCGGCGGGCAGCCTGTACGCGGCCCGCGGCACCGACCCGCTCGCCGTCCCGGCACCACAGGTCACGGCCGTGGACTCGACGGGCGCGGGTGACACGTTCGTCGGCGCGCTCGCCGTGGCCCTCGGCGAGGGACGGCCGATGACGGAGGCGCTGGCCTGGGCGGGAGCGGCCGCAGCGCTCTCCGTGCAGCGGCCGGGCGCGTCGGCGTCGATGCCGTACCGCGCCGAGATCGAAACGCGGTTCACGTCATGAACCAAGCCCCGCTCACCGGCCTGCGCGTCCTCGACCTCGCCACCCTGTTCGCCGGGCCGCTCGCCGCCACGATGCTCGGCGACTTCGGCGCCGAGGTCATCAAGGTGGAACACCCGGCCAAGCCGGACCCCTCTCGCGGCCACGGCCCGTCGAAGGACGGCGTCGGCCTCTGGTGGAAGCTCCTCGGCCGCAACAAGCAGACCATCACCCTCGACCTCTCCAAGCCCGGCGGCCGCGCCACCCTCCTGCGCCTCGCGGCCACCGCGGACGTCGTCATCGAGAACTTCCGCCCCGGCACGCTGGAGAAGTGGGACCTGAGCTGGGCTGAGCTGTCCGCGGCCAACCCCCGCCTGGTCCTCACCCGGGTCACCGCCTTCGGCCAGTTCGGCCCCTACGCGCACCGCCCCGGCTTCGGCACCCTGGCCGAGGCGATGAGCGGCTTCGCCGCGATCACCGGGGAACCGGACGCACCCCCGACGCTCCCGCCCTTCGGTCTGGCCGACTCCATCGCGGGCCTGGCCACGGCGTACGCCGTCATGACCGCGCTCGCCGCCCGGGACCGCACCGGAGACGGCCAGGTCGTCGACATGGCCATCATCGAGCCGATCCTGACCGCCCTCGGCCCCCAGCCGATCTGGTACGACCAGCTCGGCCACGTCCAGCCGCGCACGGGCAACCGCTCCCAGAACAACGCCCCGCGCAACACCTACCTCACCTCCGACGGCGCCTGGGTCGCCGTGTCGACCTCCGCGCAGTCGATCGCGGAACGCGTGATGCACCTGGTGGGCCGCCCGGAGCTGATCGACGAACCATGGTTCGCGACGGGCGCCGACCGCGCCCGGCACGCCGACGTCCTGGACGAGGCGGTCGGCACCTGGATCGCCGAGCGCACCCGCACCGAAGTCCTGGCCGCCTTCGAGAAGGCGGAGGCGGCGGTGGCCCCGATCCAGGACGTCCGGGACGTGATGACGGACCCCCAGTACGCGGCCCTGGACACGATCACGACCCTCGATGACCCGGACCTCGGCCCCCTGCGTATGCAGAACGTCCTCTTCCGGCTCTCCGCCACCCCCGGCGCGATCCGCTGGGCAGGCCGCCCGCACGGTGCGGACACGGACCGGATCCTGACCGCGCTCGGTCTGACCCCGGCCGAGCTGACGGCCCTGCGCGAGGAGGGCGCCGTATGACCACGCCCCCGCTCACCTGGCTCTATGCCCCCGGAGACCGCCCGTATGTGGTGGCCAAGGCCCTGGCGGCCGGCGCCGACGTCGTCGTGATCGACCTGGAGGACGCGGTCGCCCCGGACCGCAAGGAGTACGCCCGCGCCGCGACCGCCGAACTCCTTTCCCACCCGCAGCCGGTCCCGGTCCACGTCCGCGTGAACGCCCTGGACGGCCCGCTGGCTCCGCGGGACCTGGAGGCGGTGGCCGCGCTGCCCGGGCTCGCGGGTCTGCGGCTGCCGAAGGTGACGGCTCCGGAGCAGGTCATCCGCACCGCGGAACGGTTCGCTGCAGCAGGAGGCGCCCCCGCCCTGTACGCGCTGCTGGAATCCGCACTGGCCGTCGAGCACGCCTACGCCATCGCGTCCGCCCACCCCTGCCTCCGCGGCATCGCCCTGGGCGAATCGGACCTACGGGCCGACCTGGGCGTACGCGAGGACGCGGGCCTCGACTGGTCCCGCTCCCGCATCGTAGGCGCCGCACGGGCGGCGGGCCTGCCCCCTTCCCCCCAGTCGGTCCACCCGGACATCCGCGACCTGGAGGGCCTGGCAGCCTCCTGCGCCCGCGGCCGCGCCCTCGGCTTCCTCGGCCGCGCGGCCATCCACCCGCGCCAGCTCCCCATCATCGAACGGGCCTACCTGCCCACGGCGAGAGAGGTCGAGGAGGCCGAGACGATCGTCAAGGCGGCGACCGCGCAGCAGGGCGCACAGGCCCTTCCGGACGGACGGTTCATCGACGCGGCGGTGGTGGCGGCAGCGCAGCGCACCCTGTCCCTCGCCCGCCGGAACCACGGTTGAGGGGCGCCCGCGAAAACCGCGGGCGCCCCTCAACCGTGATGATCGGCCAACGGCCGACCGGTCAGCTCTTCTTGGCCGACTCGGCGCCGTCCTTCGCCTCTTCCTCGGCACCAGCGGGTTCGTCGACGTCGTCGGCCTCGCCGGCAGCGCTCTCCACGTCCGTCTTCGGCGCCGAAGAGTCCGCCCCGTCCTTCTCGACGGCCTCGTCAGCGGCCTCGTCCTCCGCGGCGGCCGGCTCGACCACGGCCTCCCGGCCCGGCCGCTTCTTCGACGACACCACGATGTACGTCACCGCGAGCAGGAACACGATCATCGCGGTCCAGTCGTTCAGACGCAGACCCAGGATGTGGTGGGCGTCGTCGACCCGCATGTACTCGATCCACGCCCGGCCCACGCAGTACGCGGCGACGTACAGCGCGAAGGCCCGCCCGTGTCCCAGCTTGAAGCGGCGGTCGGCCCAGATGACCAGCAGGGCGACGCCGATGCACCACAGGGACTCGTAGAGGAACGTCGGGTGGTAGTACCCGGGCACTCGGCCGTCCTCCGAGGACGTGATGTGCAGCGCCCAGGGGACGTTCGTCTCCTTGCCGTACAGCTCCTGGTTGAACCAGTTGCCCCAGCGGCCGATGGCCTGGGCGAGGGCGATGCCGGGCGCGATGGCGTCGGCGTAGGCGGGCAGAGGGATGCCGCGACGGCGGCAGCCGATCCAGGCGCCCACCGCACCGAGCGCGATCGCGCCCCAGATGCCGAGACCTCCCTGCCACACCTTGAAGGCGTCCACCCAGTCACGGCCCTCGCTGAAGTACAGCTCGTAGTCCGTGATCACGTGGTAGAGCCGGCCGCCGACGAGGCCGAACGGCACCGCCCAGACAGCGATGTCGGCCACCGTGCCGGTCCGCCCGCCGCGGGCGATCCAGCGCTTGTTGCCGAGCCAGACCGCGACGAAGACGCCGATGATGATGCAGAACGCGTAGCCGCGCAGCGGAATGGGGCCGAGATACAGCACCCCATGCGACGGGCTCGGAATGTAGGCAAGTTCTTCCATGGCAGGGTCGACGCTACCGTGCCGGACCGGGCCGACGGCAGGCAGCCCGGCTACGGGTCCATAACGGGCGGGTGTGAAACCGCCTTACCCCTTGTTGGCCTCCTGCACCATCTGCTTCAGCTTGGCCGGTGTCATCGTCTGGTCCTGGTAGATGTTCTTGCCCCCGAGCAGCACGGTCGGCGTCCCGGAGAATCCGCCGGACTTGAAGGCGGCGTTCGACTTGTCGACCCAGCTGTCGTGCTTGCTGTCGTTGACGCACTGGCGGAAGGCCGCCGTGTCGAGGCCCTTGACCTTGCCCGCGAGCTCGATCAGCTTGCTGTTGCTGCCGAAGGTGTCGACGGTCTCCTTGGGCTGGTTGTCGTAGAGCACGTCGTGGTAGGCGGAGAACTTTCCGGCGTCCTGCGCGCAGGCGGCGGCATTGCCCGCGCGAAGGGAGCCGGTGCCGCCGAGATTGCCGTCGATCAGCCTGACCAGGTGGTACTCGACTCTGAGCAGGCCGGAGTCGGTCAGCTCGTGGATTGTCGGCCGATACGCCGCCTCGAAGGCCTGGCAGGCCGGGCAGCGGAAGTCCTCCCAGACCGTGAGCGTCGACTTGGCGCCGTCCTTGCCCACCGGAATCGCGAGACCGTCCTTGCCCTGCGCCCCGGAGGGCGCCACGGCCGGGCCCGAGGCCTTGTCGTCCTTGCCCGCGTTCGCGGCGACCACGCCGATCACTGCGGCGAGTCCCAGCACACAGACGACGCTCGCACCGATGATCAGCGTCCGCCGTCGCTTGTCCGCGGTCTTCTGCTTCTCACGCTCGACCGCCAGCCGATCCCGGGCGGTGCGCTTTCCCTCACGGTTCTTCTCGCTCACACCCCCAGAACGAACCGGGGAGGCGCATTGCGCCTCCCCGGTTGCAGATCCACCCGTTCGGAGGACCCGCGTGACATCAACTGCCCGGCTACGCCTGTCCGCGCACGCCCTTGGCCAGCTCACCGGCGAGCGCGCGGACGGCCTCGACGCCGGCCGCGTCGTCCGGCGCGTCCAGCATCCGCTTCACGAAGGCCGAGCCGACGATCACGCCGTCGGCGAAGCCGGCGACCTCGGCGGCCTGCCTGGCATCGGAGACGCCGAGGCCGACGCACACGGGCAGGTCCGCGCCCGCGGCCCGGGTGCGCTCCACCAGGTCCTGGGCCTGCGCGCCCACCGACTCACGGGTGCCGGTGACGCCCATCAGCGAGGCGGCGTACACGAAGCCGCTGCCCGCCGCGGTGATCTGGGCGAGTCGCGCGTCCTGGCTGCTGGGCGCGACCACGAAGACCGTGGCGAGGCCGTGCTTGTCGGCGTGCTCCCTCCACAGCGCCGATTCCTGCACCGGCAGGTCGGGCAGGATGCAGCCCGCGCCGCCCGCCTCGGCGAGCTCGGCCGTGAAGCGCTCGACGCCGTAGCGGTCGATGGGGTTCCAGTACGTCATGACGAGGATCGGCTTCCCGGTGGCCTCGTAGGTCTCCTTGACCGTGCGCATGACGTGCGCGATCTTGACGCCGCCGCGCAGCGCGATGTCGTCGGCGGTCTGGATGACCGGGCCGTCGAGGACGGGGTCGCTGTGCGGCAGACCGACCTCCACGACGTCCGCCCCGCCGTCGAGGACGGCCTTGATGGCCTCGATGCCGCCGTCCACGGTAGGGAACCCGGCCGGGAGGTAGGCGATGAGGGCGGAGCGTCCCTCGGCCCTGGCACCGGCGAGGGTGTCCGTCAGCAGCTGGATGTTCCCGCTCACTTGGCGTCCCCCTCGATCTCGGCGAGGTCGGCGGCGTCGGCCGCGACCTCGGCGTCGGTGTCGTACAGGCCGAAGTAACGGGCGGCCGTGTCCATGTCCTTGTCGCCGCGGCCGGACAGGTTGACGACGATCAGGCCGTCCTTGCCCAGTTCCCTGCCGACCTCCAGCGCACCCGCCAGGGCGTGTGCGCTCTCGATCGCCGGGATGATGCCCTCGGTGCGCGAGAGCAGGCGCAGGGCCTGCATCGCCGCGTCGTCGGTAACCGCGCGGTACTCGCCGCGGCCGCTGTCCTTGAGGTAGGAGTGCTCCGGGCCGATGCCCGGGTAGTCCAGACCGGCCGAGATCGAGTACGGCTCGGTGATCTGGCCCTCGTCGTCCTGCAGGACATAGGAGCGGGAGCCGTGCAGGATGCCGGGCTCGCCCGCGGTCAGCGTGGCCGCGTGCTCACCGGTCTCGACGCCGTGACCGGCGGGCTCGCAGCCGATGAGGCGTACGGCGGCGTCCGGGATGAAGGCGTGGAAGAGGCCGATGGCGTTGGAACCGCCGCCGACGCAGGCGACGGCGGCGTCCGGGAGGCGGCCGGCGCGCTCCAGGATCTGGCGTCTGGCCTCCACGCCGATGACGCGGTGGAAGTCGCGGACCATGGCCGGGAAGGGGTGCGGGCCGGCGACCGTACCGAAGAGGTAGTGGGTGCGGTCGACGTTGGCGACCCAGTCGCGGAAGGCCTCGTTGATGGCGTCCTTGAGGGTACGGCTGCCGGACTTCACGGCGATGACCTCGGCGCCGAGCATGCGCATGCGGGCCACGTTCAGGGCCTGGCGCTGGGTGTCGATCTCGCCCATGTAGATCGTGCACTCGAGGCCGAAGAGGGCACAGGCGGTCGCCGTGGCGACGCCGTGCTGGCCGGCCCCGGTCTCCGCGATCACGCGGGTCTTGCCCATTCGCCTGGTGAGCAGCGCCTGGCCGAGCACGTTGTTGATCTTGTGGGAGCCGGTGTGGTTGAGGTCTTCCCGCTTCAGGAAGATCCGGGCACCGCCGGCGTGCTCGGCGAACCTCGGCACCTCGGTCAGGGAGCTGGGGCGGCCGGTGTAGTGGACCAGCAGGTCGTCGAGTTCGCGGGCGAACTCGGGGTCGTGCTTGGCCTTGTCGTACTCGACGGCCACCTCGTCCACGGCGGCGACGAGGGCCTCCGGGATGAACTTGCCGCCGTATGCCCCGAAGTAGCCTTCGGGACTGGGGACTTGACCCTCCGGGTCAGGGATGAAGAACTCGCTGGGCATGCGGAAACCTCACGGTGAGTGCGTGGAAAAGACACTGATCGCCGTGGGGGCGGAGATGGTGGTTGACCGCGGACCGCTGTGGCCGGTCGCGCCCGCGCGGCGGTGGCCGCACATCAAAGACAGCTCCGCGCCCCTAGTGGGCGCGCTGCCATCGACGGCCGTTCACCTGCCCGGGTTCGTCTCCGATGACGTACCTGACCCTACGACCGTGTACGCGGCGTGCCGGGGCGCGGCAGCCACGGGGGCGGCAGCCGCGCGCGAGGCGGGCGTACCGGTCCACGGTCGTCATGGTGGGAGTCATCGAGGGTAAGCCTAGCGGGTGATCAGCTGCGGCCGTGCCGGAGTGCGGGATGCTCGCCCGCTGCCACCAGGTCCGACACCGCCGACTTGGGATCGCGGCCGGTGACCAGGGACTCGCCGACCAGGACCGCGTCCGCGCCGGCGTTGGCGTAGGCGATGAGGTCGTGCGGGCCGCGGACGCCGGATTCGGCGATCTTGACGATGTGTGCGGGGACCTCTGGGGCGACGCGCTCGAAGGTGCCCCGGTCGACCTCCAGGGTCTTGAGGTTGCGTGCGTTGATGCCGATCACCTTCGCGCCCGCGTCGACCGCGCGCTCGACCTCGTCCTCGTCATGCACCTCGACGAGCGGGGTGAGGCCGATGGAGACGGCGCGCTCGATCAGTGACTCCAGGGCCGGCTGGTCGAGGGCGGCGACGATGAGCAGCACGAGGTCGGCGCCGTACGCCCGGGCCTCCCACAGCTGGTACGAGGTGACGATGAAGTCCTTGCGCAGGACCGGGATGTCGACCCGTGCGCGCACCGCCTCCAGGTCGGCCAGCGAGCCGCCGAAGCGGCGCTGTTCGGTGAGGACGGAGATGACGGCCGCGCCGCCCGCCTCGTAGTCCGCGGCGAGTCCGGCCGGGTCGGCGATCGCGGCCAGCGCGCCCTTGGAAGGGCTGGAACGCTTGACCTCGCAGATGACCTTGACGCCGTCGCCGCGCAGTGCGGCCAGTCCGTCCTTGGCAGCGGGAGCCTTCGCCGCGCGCTCCTTGAGCTCGTCGAGGCTGACGCGCGCCTGCCGCTCCGCGAGGTCGGCACGGACTCCGTCGATGATCTCGTCGAGCACACTCACGCGAGCGGCCCCCTTCCAGACGGTTGACTGTTCAAGCGGTTGACCTTCGGTTAAAACCGATGGTCACTGCGATGGTATCCGCAGGAAGGCTTAGGCCTCACATCCTGTTGACGCCGGCCCCTCTACCTGGACTTTCACCCATTGATCAAGGATGCAGCCAGCCGCCGAACGGCGAGTTCCGGACAACCGTGAAGACCAGCAGCAACGTCCCCAGCGTCCACAGGTGCACCGGCCCGAGGTCGATGCGCAGCGGCCGTCCGCGCGCCGAGCGCACCACCCATACGGTCCACAGCACGGCGACGCCCAGATAGCCGATCACGGCGAGGGCGTTGTCCTGGAGTGCGGCCAGGAAGTCCCCGTGGACGAACGAGTAGGCACTGCGCAGGCCGCCGCAGCCGGGGCAGTAGACGCCGGTGAAGCGGTAGAGCGGGCAGACGGGGTAGTGGCCGGGCTGGTTCGGGTCCACGGTGCCCACGTAGGCGAAGGCCCCGGCGACGGCCGCGAACATCCCGGCGGGGACGGCCAGTCTCGCCGCCACCGTCGGCGGGGCGCCGGGCGGCGTCACAGGCTGGCTCTCGGCGTTCACACCTCGCATTGTCCTCCCGATCGCAGGCCGCGCACGCGTGAGGGGCGGTCCGATGCCGGATCGCCCCTCAGCAGTCGTACGCGCTCAGCTCTTGGCGTGCGCCGCCTGGCTCTGCTCCAGCGCGTCCTGGAACGTCTCGTGCGCGTCCTTCGCCTGGCCGAGGCCCATCGCGCTCATGATCCAGCCGACGATGCCGCCGACGACCACGATCGCCATGCCGGCCCAGAAGCCCACGGGCTCGGCCACCACCATGAAGGCACCCGAGACGCAGAAACCGATGAAGGCGATCGTGACACCGGTCCAGGCGGCCGGGGTGTGACCGTGGCTGCTGCCCGCCATGACTTGCTCCTCGTTGCTGTGTACGTGTGTGAGCCGGACGCTCAACGGACATTGTCCCGCACGCGCACGCGTGCGCTGCTCGGGGGTCGCTCCACGCGCGTCGGCGCCCGGAGAGGTGGTACCTACGCGCTGGTGGGGTCCTCGCCGCGGTCGAGTGCCTTCCAGATGTCCTCGGGCCGGTCGGGGTCGACGACCGCGGCCCTGCGGCGGGTCCTGGGGGCGCCACCGCGTTCGTAGCGGCCGGACATCGCGGGCCACTGCCGGCCGTAGCGCAGGGCGAGCAGGCCGGCGACGAGCAGCAGGGCGCCGCCCGCGGCCGCGACGTACGGCCAGGCGGTGTGGCTCAGGGCGTGCACGGTGGCCGAGGTGTCGCCCGCCGCCTGCGCGGCCCTCTCGTCCAGTGCGGAGCTGTCGGAGACGCCCAGCAGGGCGGCGGCGACCGTACCGGCGCCGGAGAGCGCGAGGAGGGCCGAGACCAGCAGTCGTCCGGCCCTGCGGACGGCGAAGACGGCGACGAGAGCGGCGAGGCCCACTATGGCGAGCGCCGCGGGGACGCCGGTGACGTCGCTTCCCTTGGCGGTCAGGGAGAAGGGGGCGCCGGCCACCGTCGCGGTCCCCTCGGACCAGCGCTGACGGGTGGCCAGCAGCGCCACGGCCGCGCCCAGCGCACCGCACAGCAGGGCAAGGGCGAGACTCCGGCGGCCGGCCCGGGAGGGGCCGTCGGCTTCGGAACGGGGGTGAGGAGCAGCAGTCACGTACTCCACTATCGCCCGAACCCCGGGTGAACCGTCACCCGGGGTTCACGTGAGAAGCACCCCGCTGCGGGGGAATGCGCCCTATTCGCCCAGTCTGTTCGCCGTGTGGACCGCGCGCAGGACCGCCGCCGCCTTGTTGCGGCACTCCTGGTCCTCGGCGACCGGGTCGGAGTCGGCGACGATGCCGGCGCCCGCCTGGACGTACGCCGTGCCGTCCCGCAGCAGGGCCGTGCGGATGGCGATGGCGGTGTCGGAGTCGCCCGCGAAGTCGAGGTAGCCGACGCAGCCGCCGTACAACCCGCGCCGGGACGGCTCGAGTTCGTCGATGATCTGCATCGCGCGCGGCTTGGGCGCGCCGGAGAGGGTGCCGGCCGGGAAGCAGGCCGTCAGGACGTCGAAGGCCGTGCGGCCGGCTGCGACCTTGCCGGTGACCGTCGAGACGATGTGCATCACGTGCGAGTACCGCTCGACGGACATGAAGTCGACGACCTCCACCGAGCCGGGTTCGCAGACCCGTCCGAGGTCGTTGCGGCCGAGGTCGACCAGCATGAGGTGCTCGGCGCGCTCCTTCGGGTCGGCGAGCAGTTCGTCGGCGAGGGCCTGGTCCTCCTGCGGGGTGGCCCCGCGATGCCGTGTGCCGGCGATGGGGTGGACCATCGCCTGTCCGTCCTCGACCTTCACCAGGGCCTCGGGGGACGAGCCCACGACGTCGAAGCCGTCGAAGCGGAACAGGTACATGTACGGCGAGGGGTTCGTCGCCCTCAGGACCCGGTACACGTCCAACGCGCTTGCAGTGCACGGTGTTTCGAAGCGCTGGGAGGGGACCACCTGGAAGGCTTCCCCGGCCCGGATGCGCTCCTTGACGTCCTCGACGGCCGCCCGGAAGTCGGGGCCGCCCCAGAGCGCGGTGTAGTCGGGGAGTTCCGAGGGCGGGAGGACGGCCGGAGGCTGGGCGACCGGAAGCGAGAGGTCGGCCTCCATGGCGTCCAGGCGGGCCACCGCGTCCGCGTGGGCCTCGTCGACGCCGGTGTCGAGGTCGTTGTGGTTGATCGCGTTGGCGATCAGCAGGACCGAGCCCTCCCAGTGGTCCATGACGGCGAGGTCGCTGGTGAGCAGCATGGTCAGCTCGGGCAGCCGGAGGTCGTCTCTCTCCCCCGGGCCGATCTTCTCCAGGCGGCGCACGATGTCGTAGCCGAGGTAGCCGACCATGCCGCCGGTGAAGGGCGGCAGGCCCTCCTGGTGCGGGGTGTGCAGGGCCTCGATGGTGGCGCGCAGGGCGGCGAGCGGGTCGCCGTCCTGGGGGACGCCGACGGGCGGGCTGCCGACCCAGTGGGCCTGGCCGTCCCGCGCGGTCAGGGTGGCCGCGGAGCGCACGCCGACGAACGAGTAGCGGGACCACTGAAAAGCCGTGCGCCCGTTCTCCGCGGACTCCAGCAAAAAGGTGCCGGGGCGCTCGGCGGCGAGCTTGCGGTAGAGCGCGACCGGAGTGTCGCCGTCGGCAAGGAGCTTGCGGGTGACCGGGATGACACGACGGTCGGTGGCCAGCTTGCGGAACGTCTCGAGGTCCATGGCGGCTGACCTTACTGATCCTGCGCCGGTACGCCGGAATCGGCGTCCTTGAGGAGCACGTCGACGTCGAAGCAGGTGCGCGCCCCTGTGTGGCAGGCGGCGCCGACCTGGTCGACCTTGACCAGCACGGTGTCCGCGTCGCAGTCCAGCGCGACGGACTTGACCCACTGGAAGTGGCCGGAGGTGTCGCCCTTGACCCAGTACTCCCCGCGGCTGCGCGACCAGTAGGTACAGCGGCCGGTGGTGAGGGTGCGGTGCAGTGCCTCGTCGTCCATCCAGCCGAGCATGAGCACCTCTCCGGTGTCGTACTGCTGGGCGATCGCTGGGACCAGCCCGTCGGCGCTGCGCTTGAGGCGCGCGGCGAGGTCCGGGGCGAGGCTGCTGGGCCTGGGCGTGCTGCTCATGGGTGCCATTGTGCCGCGCACCACTGACAGTGACGGTGGGGTGTCCACTGGGCGGACCCCCCGGGCAGTCGTAGGCTGGCTGGCATGTCGACTTTCGCCAAGCGTGAACGACTTCTCCTGGCCGACCTGTTGGAGGCCGAGGGCCCGGACGCCCCGACCCTCTGCACGGACTGGCAGACCCGCGATCTCGCCGCGCACGTGGTGGTGCGCGAGCGCCGCCCCGATGCCGCCGGCGGCATCCTGATCAAGCAGCTCGCGCCGCGCCTTGAGCGGGTGATGGCCGAGTTCACCGCGAAGCCCTACGGGGAGCTGATCCAGCTGATCCGTACGGGTCCCCCGCGCTTCTCGCCGTTCCAGCTCAAGCAGGTCGACGAACTGTCGAACACGGTGGAGTTCTACGTCCACACGGAGGACGTCCGCCGCGCGCAGCCGGACTGGACGCCGCGCGAGCTGGACCAGGTCTTCCAGGACACCCTGTGGTCCCGCCTGGAACGCTCGGCCCGCCTGATGGGCCGCAGCGCCCCGACGGGCCTGGTGCTGCGCCGCCCGGACGGACAGACGGCGGTCGCCCACCGCGGGACACCGGTGGTGACGGTGACCGGCGAGCCGTCCGAACTGCTCCTGTTCTCCTACGGCCGGCAGAGCGCCGCCACGGTGGAACTGGACGGCGACAAGGACGCGGTCGCGAAGCTGCACGAGGCCAGGCAGCTGGGCATCTGACGGCTCGCGATCGACCGAGGTGACGCGCGCCGAGAGCTGAAGCCCGACCAGGCTCCTCGGCGCGCCACACGTCCCGGACACCCCAGGCACCCACCACGCCGGCCCCGACCACCCGCGAGCCGCCGCGATCAAGGCCGCCCGCCTCCACCGAAGGAAGCCCGCCCGCCACCACCGAACGCCCGAGATCAGCCCGGCAACTCAGCGCGTCGCAGGTCCCGTACACCCAGCGCGACCACGCCGCCCAGACCACACACCACGGCGCTCACGACGAAGACCGGGCCGGTGCCCCAGGCGCCGATCGCGGCTGCGGACAGCGGCATGCTGAGGGGGGTCAGTCCGAGGCTGACCAGGCTGGAGACGGCGGTGACGCGGCCGAGGAAGGCGGGGTCGGCCTGGGTCTGCAGGAGGGCACCGCACATGGCGCCGCTGAGCCCGGCGAGCAGTCCGACGGCGAGCGCGACGGCCACGGCCGCGAGGAGGGTCGGTACGAAGGCCAGCGCGGCGATGGCGACCGCCCCGGCCAGGAGCGCGTACCCGGACACCTGTCCGGCGTGCGGCAGCCGGCCCCGCACGGCCAGCAGCAGCGAGACGAGCCCCGCGCCCACGCCGAACCCGGCCAGCACCCAGCCCATCCCGGACGCCCCCCAGCCGCGCTCGTCCGCGAGCAGGGTCAGGCCCACGTTGAGCGGCCCGACGAACCCGAAGTCCCCCAGGGCGATCGCCGGCACCAACGGGGCCAGGACCCGGTGGCGGCGGATGTACCGCAGCCCGGCCAGCAGGTCGGCCCAGGCGGTCCGGTCCCGCCCGGCCACCGTGTCGTCCGCCGGCAGCTCCCGCATCCGTACGCAGACCAGCAGCGGCACGGACACCGCGATCAGCAGCCCGGCGAGCCCGAACGCGGCCGCGGCCCCGCCCACCGCCACACCGAGACCGCCGAGCGGGGCGCCCACGATGACGGCGCACCGGTACGCGAGACCCCGCATGCCCTGGACACGGGCCAGCTGGCCCGGCTCGGTGATGCGCGCGGGCAGCGCACCCACCGCGGGTACGAACACGGCGTCCACCGTGCCGAAGACCAGGGCGAGCACCGCCAGCAGCCACAGGCCCGGGCCGGTGAGCAACAGCAGCCCCGCCACCGCGAGCACGGACGCGCAGCGCACCGCGTCGCTGCCGATGACGACACGGCGCGGCCCGAACCGGTCGGCGACCACTCCCCCGCCCAGCATCAGTACCGCGCGCGGCAGCGCGCTGACCGACATCACCAGACCGGCCTGGGTGGCGGAACCGGCCTGCACGGCGGCCCAGGACAGGGCGACGTAGTAGACGCCGTCGCCGGCCATCGACGACGCGTAGGCGCCGAGCCAGCGCAGGACGTTGGGGTCGCGATGGGCCGGCCGGTCGTCCAGGCCGCCCCGGGGCGCGAGCGTGGTGGTCACGGCGGACCGTCCTCTCAGACGCGGAAGGGGAAGCCGTACGTGTGCACCGCGACGTTCTCGCGGCCCTCGGTGTCGCCCGCGGCCACGGCGGCGCGGCCGTGCTCCTCGTAGCGGCGGACGAGGTCGTTCATCTCCTTGGCCAGCTCGGCCAGTTCGTCCGGGGTGAGCCGCAGCAGCCACTCGGAGGAGTCGGACGCCGCCGTCCACGCGTCGCCCCAGTGGGCGCGCTCGTCGAGGTGGCGTCGGTACATGTCGGCGCGCTGCTCGAAGAAGAGGCGGCCGGCCGCGGTGTGCGCGGCGGCCTTCTCAGGCGCGTCCCGGAAGTCCTCGTCGTGGACGCTCACGCCGTCCGAGGCAGGCTGCCACCATCGCTCCCGCCCGTCCCCGCTGCGCGCCTCGGCCTCCTCGATGAGCCCGTGCGCGGCCAGCTTGCGCAGGTGGTAGCTGACGAGCGAGACGGCCTCGTCGACCTGCTCGGCGAGCTGTGAGGCGGTCGCCGCCCGCGCGATGATCAGCAGTCGGTACAGCTGCGCCCGCAGGGGGTGGGCGAGGGCCTTGAGCGTGCCCACGTCCGTGATCCGGCGGTCTCTGTCCCTCTCAGGCATGCCCCCAGGCTAGAAACGAAAGGAAAGTTGCGCAATCTATTTTGCGCAACTTCTCTTTCGTTTCTGCCGGAGTGGTGTCTCTCCGAGGGTGATGTCTCCGAGGCCGGTGTCAGCGGACGGGGTGTCCCGCGGCCTTCAGCTCCTGCTTCACTTCCCCGATCCGCAGATCACCGAAGTGGAACACCGACGCCGCCAGCACCGCGTCCGCGCCCGCCGCGACGGCCGGCGGGAAGTGCGCGAGCTTGCCGGCGCCTCCCGAGGCGATCACCGGGACGGTCACGTGCCTGCGGACCGCCGCGATCATCTCCAGGTCGTAGCCGTCCTTCGTGCCGTCCGCGTCCATCGAGTTGAGCAGGATCTCGCCCGCGCCCAGCTCCGCGGCCCGGTGGGCCCACTCGACGGCGTCGATGCCGGTGCCCTTGCGGCCGCCGTGGGTGGTGACCTCGAAGGACCCGCTCTCGGTCCTGCGCGCGTCCACCGACAGGACCAGCACCTGCCGCCCGAAGCGCTCCGCGATCTCACGGATCAGGTCCGGACGGGCGATCGCGGCGGTGTTGACACCGACCTTGTCCGCACCCGCCCGCAGCAGCTTGTCCACGTCCTCGGCGGTGCGCACACCGCCGCCGACGGTCAGCGGGATGAACACCTGCTCGGCGGTGCGGCGCACCACGTCGTACGTCGTCTCGCGGTTGCCCGACGAGGCGGTGATGTCCAGGAACGTCAGCTCGTCGGCGCCCTCGGTGTCGTACACCTTGGCCATCTCGACGGGGTCGCCCGCGTCGCGCAGGTTCTGGAAGTTGACGCCCTTGACGACCCGGCCGTTGTCCACGTCCAGGCAGGGGATGACTCGGACCGCAAGGCTCATGCGGAACCCCCTCGGAACGCCTCCACCTCGACCTCGACGACCAGGCTGGGGTCCACGAAACCGGAGACGATGATCATCGATGCGGCGGGGCGGACGGCGTCGAACAGCTCCTTGTGCGCACGCCCGACGTCCTCCACGTCCCGGGCGTGCGTGATGTACATGCGCGTGCGCACGACGTCGTCACGCCCGAGGCCCACCTGCCCGAGCGCCGTCAGCGCGACGTTGAAGGCGTTGACCGCCTGCTCGTACGGGCCGCCGCCGGCGATCTCGCCGTCCACTATGGACGTGCAGCCGGAGACCAGCACCAGGCCGTTCGGCAGCTCGACCGCGCGGGAGTAGCCGAAGGCCTCCTCCCAGGGAGCACCCGTCTTCACCCGTCGTACCTCACTCACTGGGCCACCGCCTCCAAGGCCTCTTCCAGGGTGAACGCCTTCGCGTACAGGGCCTTCCCGACGATGGAGCCCTCGACACCGAGGGGTACCAGCTCCGCGATGGCGCGGAGGTCGTCGAGGGACGACACGCCGCCGGATGCCACGACCGGGCGGTCGGTCGCCGCGCAGACGCTCTTCAGGAGCTCCAGGTTGGGGCCCTGCAGGGTGCCGTCCTTGGCGATGTCCGTGACGACGTACCGCGCGCAGCCCTCCTTGTTGAGGCGCTCCAGCGTCTCGAAGAGGTCGCCGCCGTCGCGGGTCCAGCCGCGGCCGCGGAGAGTGGTGCCCCGTACGTCGAGACCGACAGCGATCTTGTCGCCGTGCTCGGCGATGACCTTGGCGACCCAGTCCGGGGTCTCCAGGGCGGCCGTGCCGAGGTTCACCCGGGTGCAGCCGGTGGCGAGGGCGGCGGCGAGGGTGTCGTCGTCGCGGATGCCACCGGACAGCTCCACCTTGATGTCCATCGCCTTCGCGACCTCGGCGATCAGCGAGCGGTTGTCACCCGTGCCGAACGCGGCGTCCAGGTCGACCAGGTGCAGCCACTCGGCGCCCGACCGCTGCCAGGCGAGGGCCGCCTCCAGGGGGGAGCCGTACGAGGTCTCCGTGCCGGACTCGCCGTGCACGAGGCGGACGGCCTGGCCGTCGCGGACGTCGACGGCGGGGAGGAGTTCGAGCTTGGCCATGGTCTACAGGGTTCCGATCCAGTTGGTGAGCAGCTGCGCTCCGGCGTCGCCGGACTTCTCGGGGTGGAACTGGGTGGCCCACAGGGCGCCGTTCTCGACGGCGGCCACGAACGGCTTGCCGTGCGTCGCCCAGGTCACCCTGGGGGCGCGCATCGCCGGGTTGAGCACTTCGAGGGACCAGTCGTGAACGGCGTAGGAGTGCACGAAGTAGAAGCGCGCGTCCGCGTCCAGGCCGGCGAACAGCTCGGAGTCGGCCGGTGCCTCGACGGTGTTCCAGCCCATGTGGGGCACGATCTCGGCCTGCAGCGGCTCGACCGAGCCGGGCCACTCGTCGAGGCCGTCGGTCTCCACGCCGTGCTCGATGCCGCGCGCGAAGAGGATCTGCATGCCGACGCAGATGCCCATGACCGGACGCCCGCCCGACAGCCGGCGGTCGACGATCCAGTCGCCGCGCGCCTCCTTCAGGCCCTGCATACAGGCGGCGAAGGCACCGACGCCCGGCACGAGCAGGCCGTCGGCGTTCATGGCCGTGTCGAAGTCACGCGTGATCTCGACGTCGGCTCCGGTACGGGCGAGGGCACGCTCGGCGGAGCGGACGTTCCCGAAGCCGTAGTCGAAGACCACGACCTTCTTGGGGCTGCTCAATTCCACACCTCCAGCCTCAGCACGCCCGCGAGCAGGCACATCGCGGCGCTGATGGAGAGCAGCACGATGAGGCTCTTCGGCATCTGCTGCTTGGCGAAGGAGATGATGCCGCCGACCAGGAAGAGGCCGACGACGATCAGGATGGTCGACAGTCCGTTCATGGCTTTACAGCGCGCCCTTCGTGGACGGAAGGATGCCGGCCGCGCGCGGGTCACGCTCGGAGGCGTAGCGCAGGGCCCGCGCGAGCGCCTTGAACTGGCATTCGACGATGTGGTGCGCGTTGCGCCCGTAGGGCACGTGCACGTGCAGCGCGATCTGGGCCTGGGCCACGAAGGACTCCAGGATGTGCCGGGTCATCGTGGTGTCGTACTCGCCGATCATCGGCGCCATCTTGTCGGGCTCGGTGTGCACGAGGTACGGGCGGCCGCTCAGGTCCACCGTCACCTGGGCGAGGGACTCGTCCAGCGGGACCGTGCAGTTGCCGAAGCGGTAGATCCCGACCTTGTCGCCGAGGGCCTGCTTGAAGGCGGCGCCGAGCGCGAGGGCGGTGTCCTCGATGGTGTGGTGCGAGTCGATGTGCAGGTCGCCCTCGGTCTTCACGGTCAGGTCGAACAGACCGTGCCGGCCGAGCTGGTCGAGCATGTGGTCGTAGAAGCCGACGCCTGTCGACACGTCGACCTTGCCGGACCCGTCGAGGTCTATCTCGACGAGGACCGAGGTCTCCTTGGTCACCCGCTCCACGCGTCCTACGCGGCTCATGTGCTCTGCTCCTTCTTCAGTTCACGGACCGCGTCGAGGAACGCGTCGTTCTCTTCGGTGGTTCCGGCGGACACCCGCAGCCACCCGGGTACGCCGTTGTCCCGGACCAGGACGCCCCGGTCCAGGATCCTCCGCCAGACCGCGTGCGAGCCGCCCTCGTCGTCGAATCTGCCGAACTGCACGAAGTTCGCGTCGGACTCGACGACTTCGTAACCGGCCGCCCGCAGCTCGCTCACCAGCCGGTCCCGCTCCGTCTTCAGCTGCTCGACGTACTTCAGCAGCGTGTCGGTGTGCTCCAGGGCGGCCAGCGCGGTCGCCTGGGTGACGGCCGACAGGTGGTACGGCAGTCGTACGAGCTGGACGGCGTCGACGACGGCCGGGTGGGCCGCGAGGTAGCCGAGCCGCAGTCCGGCCGCGCCGAAGGCCTTCGACATCGTCCGGGAGACGACGAGATTCGGCCGGCCTTCGATGAGCGGCAGCAGCGAGTCGCCGTGGCTGAACTCGACGTATGCCTCGTCCACGATCACCATCGACGGCTTCGCCGCCTGCGCGGCCTCGTACAGCGCGAGGACCGTCTCGCGCGGGACCGCGTTGCCGGTGGGGTTGTTGGGAGTGGTGATGAAGACGACGTCCGGCTTGTTCTCGGCGATCCACCGCTCGGCGGCCGGGAGGTCGATCGTGAAGTCCTCGGTGCGTGGGCCCGAGATCCAGCCGGTGCCCGTGCCGCGCGCGATGAGCGCGTGCATCGAGTACGACGGCTCGAAGCCGATGGCCGTGCGGCCCGGTCCGCCGAAGGTCTGCAGCAGCTGCTGGATGACCTCGTTGGAGCCGTTGGCCGCCCAGACGTTGGCCAGGCCTACCTCGTGGCCCGACGTGTCCGTCAGATACCTGGCGAGCTGGGTGCGCAGCTCCACGGCGTCCCGGTCCGGGTAGCGGTTGAGGTTTCGGGCCGCCTCACGGACGCGCTCGGCGATGCGTTCGACCAGCGGCTCGGGCAGCCGGTACGGGTTCTCGTTGGTGTTCAGCCGTACGGGGACGTCCAACTGGGGCGCGCCGTAAGGGGACTTGCCGCGCAGCTCGTCCCGTACGGGGAGATCGTCGATGCCAGTCACTTGCTCTCGGGTACCTTCCAGCCGAACCGTGCCTTGACCGCCGCGCCGTGCGCCGGCAGGTCCTCCGCCTCCGCCAGCGTGACCACGTGGTGCGCGACCTCGGCCAGCGCGTCCTTCGTGTAGTCGACGATGTGGATGCCGCGCAGGAAGGACTGGACGGACAGGCCCGAGGAGTGGCAGGCGCAACCACCGGTCGGCAGCACGTGGTTGGAGCCGGCCGCGTAGTCGCCGAGCGAGACCGGCGCCCAGGGGCCGATGAAGATCGCGCCGGCGTTCTTCACCCGGTCGGCCACGGCGGCCGCGTCGGCCGTCTGGATCTCCAGGTGCTCGGCGCCGTACGCGTCGACCACTCGCAGTCCCTCGTCCACGCCGTCGACGAGCACGATCGCGGACTGCCGGCCGGCTAGGGCCGGGCGGATCCGGTCCTCGATGTGCTTGGTGGCCGCGACCTGCGTCTCCAGCTCCTTCGCGACCGCGTCCGCGAGGGCGACGGAGTCGGTGACCAGGACGGCGGCGGCGAGCGGGTCGTGCTCGGCCTGGCTGATCAGGTCGGAGGCGACGTGCACCGGGTCGGCCGTGTCGTCCGCGAGGATCGCGATCTCGGTGGGGCCGGCCTCGGCGTCGATGCCGATCTTGCCGGCGAAGTAGCGCTTGGCGGCGGCGACCCAGATGTTGCCGGGGCCGGTGACCATGTTGGCCGGGGCGCACGACTCTGTGCCGTGCGCGAACATCGCGACGGCGGTCGCGCCGCCGGCCGCGTACACCTCGTCGACGCCCAGCAGCGCGCACGCGGCGAGGATCGTCGGGTGGGGCAGTCCGCCGAACTGGGCCTGGGCGGGCGAGGCGAGCGCGATCGAGGCGACGCCGGCCTCCTGGGCCGGTACGACGTTCATGATCACGGAGGACGGGTAGACGGACCGCCCGCCGGGCGCGTACAGCCCGACCCGCTCGACCGGCACCCACTTCTCGGTGACCGAGCCGCCCTGCACGACCTGGGTGGTGTGACTGCTGCGGCGCTGCTCGCGGTGGACGAGGCGGGCGCGCCGGATGGACTCCTCCAGGGCTGCGCGCACGGCGGGGTCGAGTTCCTCAAGAGCCTTTTCGAGCGCCGCGGCCGGGACCCGTACGGATTCCAGACGCACCCCGTCGAACTTCTCGGTGAAGTCGATCAGCGCCGCGTCACCCCGATGATGCACGGCTTCGCAGATCGGACGCACCTTCTCCAGGGCGGCCGAGACGTCGAAGTCGGCTCGGGGCAGCAGGTCGCGCAGGGCGGGTCCCTCGGGAAGGGCGTCGCCGCGCAGATCGATTCGGGCCAAGAGCGAATATTGCAGCACGGGCTCAATTCTCTCAGACCCTGGTCCGGCGTCGTTCGCGCGTATCAATGGCTGATACAGAACTCGGCGGAACCCGGAAGATCGCCTTCACGTCTAGCGTTCGAGGCGTCACACAGCGGGCATGAACAGTTGTGCGAAACGGGTGAGCCAGGAGGTTGGAAAAGCAGTGCGGGAAGAGCAGTGACCGAGGGGGCCGGTATCCGCACCGGAGACCTGCCGGAGGACCTGACCGCCGCCGAGGCCGGCATGTGGCAGGCCTTCCGCAACGGCAGTGTGTACGACCTGAGCAGCGGAGACACGCTCGTCGACGATCCGCACGGCGGCCACCCCTGGGGGCCCGGGCGGACCGTGCGGGCGCGCATCGTGTGCTGGCTGCTGCTGGACGGTCCGCCCGCGCTGGCCGGCCGTGTGTCGTCCCTGAAGCTGCGCGGTGTGCAGATCAGCGGCACCCTGGACCTCGCGGGCGGCACGGTCACGCCGTACGTCGAGATGCGCGCCTGCCGCTTCGAGCGGGACGTCCTGCTGCCGGAGGCCCACTTCACGACCCTGCGGCTGGTGGACTGCTCGGTGCCGCGCCTGGAGGCGGCCCGCGTCCGCACGGAGGGCGATCTGCACCTCCCGCGGTGCCGTTTCAACAACGGCATCCGGCTGACCGACGCGCACATCGGCACGGATCTGCTGATCAACCAGGCGATCGTCTACCGCGACCGCAGCGGCCGCTCCATCGCCGCCGACGGCATGACCGTCGGCCAGGACCTCCAGGCCGAGCTGCTGGAGTCGCACGGCGAGCTGAGCCTGCGCAGCGCGAAGGTCGGCGTCTCGCTGAGCCTGCGCGGCGCGCGGCTGGCCAACCCGTACTCCCGGCTCGCGCTGAACGCTCCCCAGCTGACCGTCGGACGCACGCTGTACCTGACCCCGGCGGGCGTCGGCGCCTCGATGCTGAGCGGCGCGACGCCCGCGCGCGGGACGCGGATCCAGCGGTTCGAGTGCCAGGGCGGAGTACGGCTGGACGACGGACGGTTCGAGGACGCGGTCGACCTGGAGCGGGCCCGGTTCACCTTCACCGAGGACCAGGAACTGTCGCTGCGCCGGGTGCAGACGCCCGAGCTGCGCTTCCTCGGAGAGCGTCCGCAGCGCGGCAAAATCGTCCTGTCGGGCGCGCGGGTCGTCAACCTGATCGACCGGGCGAGCGCCTGGCCGCCCCCCGGCAACCTGCACATGGGTGGTTTCCAGTACGAGAACCTCGTACCGCAGGGGCCCTTCCCCCTCACCGAGCGGCTGGAGTGGGTGGCCGCCGCGACCGCCGAGTACAACCCGGAGCCGTACGAGCGACTGGCGTCCGTGCTGCGGTCCGGCGGCGAGGACGAGGACGCCCGCGAGGTGCTCCTCGCCAAGCAGCGGCGACGCCGCGAGAGCCTGCCGATCGCCGCCAAGCTCTGGGGGTACGCGCAGGACTGGACGGTGGCCTACGGGTACCGGCCGGGGCGGGCGGCGGTGTGGATGGCGGTGCTGTGGGCAGCGGGCTCGCTGGCCTTCGCCCACGCGAGCCATCCGCCGGTGCAGCCCGGGGGGCATCCCCCGTGGAACCCGGCCCTGTTCGCCCTCGACCTGCTGCTCCCGGTCATCGACCTGGGCCAGGTCGGTGTCTGGCGGCTGCAGGGCGGCTGGCAGTGGCTGGCGGCGGCGATGATCCTGCTGGGCTGGATCCTGGCGACGACGGTGGCGGCGGGGGCCACGAGGATGCTGCGGCGCAACTGACGTACGGCGGGACCCGTGGCTTGGTCCTTCACAGTCGAACAGTTGTTGAACAATCACCTTTTACCTGCACTTGACCGATCTGCGTACAACTTTCCACGAGTTGCCGATAGGCCCTGGCGCCGGGTTGACCTGCGGCCTTTCAATGGTCGACACCATGGCTCTGCTGCACCCGTTCAGTCGCACGGCCCGGACGTCCCGGACCACGCCGCGCCCCGTCACCGGACTTCCCGCCGACGACGAGGTGCTCCTCGACGCGCCCGACGACCGCCTCGGCCCCGCGCTGGTCGCGTCCGCGCGCGGCGAGCACGGCCCCGCGGCCGCACTGCTCGCCGCCACGCGCGCCACCGCCGCCTGGGAGAACCGCGACCGGTACGCGAGACGGCTCGCGGCCTTCGCGCACTCCCGCCCGCAGTGGCTGGAGAGCTGGTACGCCGACGCCCCGCACGACCCGGACGTGCTGCTGCTCAGAGCCCAGCTCGCGGTGGACCACGCCTGGCGCTCCCCGGCGCGCGCGGAGTTGCTGCGCGGGGTGAGCCCCCTGATCACGGCGGCGGCCCTCGGCGACGACCGCGACCCGGTGCCGTGGCGGCTCGCGCTGGACCACGCGCGCGGCACCGAGGCCGGGCCCAAGTACTTCGGTGAACTCTGGGAGGCGGCACTGCGCCGTGCCCCGCACCACTACGGCTGCCATGTGGCGGCCCTGCGCTATCTGGCCGCCTCCTGGCAGGGCTCCCACCTCGAGTGCTTCGACTTCGCCGACCGGGCCGCACAGGACGCCCCGCCGGACTCCCTCATCCAGGCGCTGCCTTCACGTGCGGCGCTGGCCTATCTGACCGGCGGCGTCGGCGGTGCCGAGGTGCCACGCGAGCGGCTGGACGCGGCGGCCGACCGGGCGATCGCGCTGTCCGCCCGCTTCCCGGTCGCCGACCCGTGGCCGGCCGAGATCCGCAACAAGCTGCTGTACGTCCTCGTACGCCTGGACCGCTGGCAGGACGCCCTTGTCGAAGTCAACCGGATCGGCGCCTGTGCCACGTCCTTCCCCTGGGACCGGATGTCGGACGACCCGCTGGCCCTGTTTCTCAGGGTTCGCGGCGACATCCGCGCCCGTACGCCAGGCCCCCTGGCCCCGTCCCGGTATCCACGGAGTGGGCGCGGCGGACGCGCCGGCTCCGGCGACCATTAGGCTTTTGCGCCGTGACCACCGTCCGTCTCCCCCTCTTCCCACTGAACTCGGTGCTGTTCCCGGGGCTGGTGCTTCCGTTGAACGTGTTCGAGGAGCGCTATCGCGCCATGATGCGCGAACTGCTCAAGGCACCCGAGGACGAACCGCGCCGGTTCGCCGTCGTGGCGATCCGCGACGGCCACGAGGTGGCACCGAGCGCGCCCGGCATGCCGGACCCCACGGCCCTGCCCGACCGGGGGCCCTCGGCGGGCTTCGGCCCCGACCCCGCCAAGTCGTTCCACGCGACGGGCTGTGTGGCGGACGCGGCGACGATCCGCGAGCGCGCGGACGGCACCTTCGAGGTCCTGGCGACGGGGACGACCCGGGTGCGTCTGGTGTCCGTGGACGCGTCGGGCCCGTATCTGACGGCGGAGCTGGAAGAGCTGCCGGAGGATCCGGGTGACGAGGCGGGCGCGCTGGCCGAGGGCGTGCTGCGCGCGTTCCGCCAGTACCAGAAGCGCCTGGCGGGCGCGCGCGAGCGCTCGCTCTCCACGGGCGCCGACCTCCCGGACGAGCCGTCCGTGGTCTCCTACCTGGTGGCGGCGGCGATGATGCTGGACACGCCCACCAAGCAGCGTCTGCTCCAGGCCCCGGACACCGCGTCCCGGCTGCGCGACGAGCTGAAACTCCTTCGCTCCGAGACGTCGATCATCCGTAGCCTGCCGTCACTGCCGGCGTCGGACCTGACGCGCGGCCAGACGAGTCTCAACTGACCTCACCGCGAAGGCCCCCGATGGCGAAGAAGCCGAAGAAACAGCAGCAGGCGGGCGGCACACCGGCGACGGTGGCCCTGACCTCCGCCGGCGTCAGGTACACGGTCCACTCCTACGACCACGACCCCTCCCACCCGTCGTACGGCGAGGAGGCCGCAGAGGCGATGGGCGTCTCTCCGGACCGGGTCTTCAAGACTCTGGTGGCGGACGTGGACGGCGCACTGACGGTCGCGGTGGTCCCGGTGGCCGGCCAGCTGGACCTGAAGGCCCTCGCCTCGGCCGTCGGCGGCAAACGCGCCGCGATGGCGGACCCGTCCCTGGCCGAGCGCACCACGGGCTATGTCCGCGGCGGCATCTCCCCCCTCGGCCAGCGCCGGAAGCTCCCCACGGTCCTGGACGCCTCGGCCTCGGCCCACACCACGATCTGCGTCTCGGCGGGCCGCCGCGGCCTTGAGGTAGAACTCTCCCCCGAGGACCTGACCAAGCTGACGGAAGCGGTCCTGGCCTCCATCGGGCGCGCCTGACGCCTCGACGACTGCCCCTTACTCGGTCAAGTACGAGGGACATGCCGAAGAAAACCCCAAAACGCCAGTGGCGCACCACGTAGGCCCGCTCCCACCACGGCCACCGCCGGGCATAACCGTGCCCCGCCCCTCAAAGGCCGACCGCGGCACGCCGACCCGTCCGCCATTCGAGGACGAGGTCACCATCCCCCCACCCAGACAGAGCCGCGCCCTCTCAAGGTCCGCCATTCGAGGGCGAGCCCACCATCCCCACCCCCCAACCCAGACAGGGCCGCGCCCTCTCAGCCCGTCCGGCGTTTGAGGACGAGGCCGTTCAGGCCGATGGGGAGTCCAGGGGGTAAAGCCCGGGTAAAGCCCCCGGCGGGGCCGAAGGGGCGGAGCCCCTGGGGACGGGACGGGACGGGGCGGCGGGGGCGAAAAGTGACCGCCGCGACCACAACGGCACCGCCCCGCCCGACGCCCTACGCCCTCGGCGCCCCGTAAGGACCCTCGGGAACACCCCCGTGTTCCTGAGACGGCTCCGGATCCCGGGGCCCGAACAACGCCATCAGCCCAAGGTGCACCACCAGCGCGGCCAACGACCACGCCAACAACGCCCCCTTGGCCCCAAGCTTCAGCGGCGCAGAGAACCTGACCCCCTTGCCCACAGCCCTCGCATGGGCGATCACATCCTGCGCGGGCCCGAGCCACACCCCGATCTTCCAGGCCAGCAGGGACCCGAGCAGCCCCCCGACCCCCAGCGCCACCACCAACGGCACGCCGCCACGCCGCCGCCACAGGAAGACCGCGAGCGCACTCACCGCACCGAAGGCCACCGCAAGCAGAGTGAACGTTCCGTCCACCCCGATCGCCTGCTCCCCCTCGCTGTCCGCGAGATAGACGATCCACCTCTTGTCGGCCACGTCCCCGACCAGCGGCACATGCGGCGCCAGCCACCACCACAGCACCCCGAGCAGCACACCGGCGAGCGTCACCGCCACCGTGATCACGGCGGCCTCCCGCACTTCGGTCTTCATCCCGGGTCCGTCCTGTCCGTACGTACCGTCCCAGGCCGCGTCATGCGGCGCGGGAGCGACATGCCCGGCAGCCGGCGGCTGCCACGCATGGTGCGAGGTCGGTTCATGCGGCGGCGGAGGCGGAGTCAACGGTGCGGTCACCCTGCCATCGTGCCAGGCCCGCCTGTGTGGCGCGTCACCGGACGGCAGCCCGCCGGTACGCCCAGGTGGCGACGGCGAGCGAGAGGACACCCACACCGGCGCACACGGCGAGGTCCCCGGCCACGAAGGCCCAGTCGGGATGCGGCCCGAAGGTCCGCGCGAAGGCCTCGACGCCGTACGTCGACGGCAGCAGATCCCGGGCGAACCGCACGGCCCCCGGCATCCGGTCGGCCGGCAGCACCCCCAGCAGCAGCGCCGCGGACATGCCCATCTGCCCGAGCAGCGTGGCCAGTTCCGGCCGGGGCGCGAGCAGGCCGAGCGCCGCCCCCAGCCCCGCCAGTGCGGCACCCGCCAACGGAATGACCGCGACGAGCACCCACAGGTGCGCCATCGGCAACCCGAACAGCGCGCACCCGAACACCGCCGTGACCACGGTCCCCGGCACGGTGAACGACGCGTACGCGCCCGCCGCCCCCAGCACCACGGATGCGGGCGGCACGGGCAGCGTGGCGTAGTGGTCGAGTCCACCGCTCGCCCGCAGCTGCCCGAAGTACTGAGCCAGCAGGTTCAGCGCGACGAAGGCCACCACCAGCACCGACGCCCCGGCCACCACCGACTCGGCCTCGCCCCCGCCGTCCACGACCCCGCGCATCAGGATCATGATCCCGACCGACTGGAAGGTCGCCACGAAGAGCAGCGGAATCCGCGCGACCCGCGCGCGCGACAGCTGCGCCCGGTACACGGCCACGAGAGCAGGCCACATCCGCGCCCGCGGCCCGAGCTCGGCCGCGCCGCTGTCGGCCTCCTCCACCACCAGGGCACTGCCCGGCAGGGCATCGGCGGGTAGGGCACTCACGTCGCGCTGTTCCCCTTCTCGCTCGGTCCCACTGAGGCGCTGGGCCTCTCTCGTAGGGACCATACGGCTGCGGCGGCCCGCGCACTCACGACCACGTCGCTCACGCCTTCACCAACCCCTGCTGCGCGGCGCCGCCCAGCGCCAGGTACACGTCCTCAAGGCTGGGCGTGGCCAGGGTGAAGTCGTCGAGCGCGGCGAAGGCGCTGCCGCCGGTGACGGTGGCGACGACCGCACGCGCCTCCTCGGGGGCGAGCCTGAGCGTCCAGCGGCGCCCGGACTCGGTGGCCCGCTCCTTGAGCGCGGCGACCTCGGGGACGTGCAGCGGCGCCGTCTCCCGCCACACCAGCTCGACCCGGACCTCCCCGGCGACCTGCTCCTTGAGCCCGGCGGGGGTGTCGCAGGCGATGACCCGGCCCCGGTCGAGGACGGCGACCCGGTCGAGGACGGTCTCGGCCTCGATGACGTTGTGGGTGACGAGCAGCACGGTCGTCCCGCGCTCGGCCCGCCGCCGGTCCACCGCCGCCCACACGGCCCGCCGGGCCACGGGGTCCATCCCGGTGGTCGGCTCGTCGAGCACGAGCAGCGGCCGCTCCCCGACCAGCGCGGCGGCGAGGCACGCGAGCCGCCGCTGCCCGCCGGACAACTTCTTGAGCGCCCGCCCGCCGATGGCCGTAAGGCCGAGTTCTTCGAGTACGGCGTCCCGCTCGTCCCGCGCCTGCCGCGTCTGAAGGCCACGCAGCCGCCCGGTCGTCTCGGCGGCCAGCGACACGGTCAGCTCGTCGAGCGCGCTGGACTCCTGTCCCAGGTAGGCGAGGATCCGCGCGGCCCGCTCCGGGTGCCGCACGATGTCGTGCCCGAGGATCTCGACCCGCCCGGAGTCGGGCCGCATCAGCCCGGTCAGCTGCCGGACGAGGGTGGACTTGCCGGCTCCGTTGGGGCCGAGGAGACCGAAGATCTCACCCCGGCGGATGTCCAGCCGTACGTCGTCGGTGGCCCGTACCGCGGGCGTCCCCGGCACACCCCGGCGCGCCCGTACCGCTGGATAGGTCTTGGTCAGCCCGCGTACCGCGCACACGACATCCCCACCGTGCCGAAGTGCCTGTGCCGCGCGCGTACTCACAAAGGACGAGGGTACGGGGTCCGCGGCGTCCGGCCGCTCTCGGGTCGCCCCATGACGGCACACCCACCGGAAGGGAACTACTCCCCGGCAGGCGCGTGCTCCGCGGCCGTCCGTACGTCGATCTCCCGCCAGAACCCGGCCCGGATCGCGTACCGGTCGTGCTCGTCGATCTGGTCGTCCTTGTGGGCGAGCAGCCCGAAGCGGGCGGCGTAGCGCAGCAGCTCCCCGTCGACGCGGTGCGGGACCCGCGGGTACATCCCGGACAGCTTCTGCAGATGGCTCTGGTCGCCCAGCCGCTCCATCCACCGCCGTGCGAACACCTGCCCGACCTCGAACGGGTCTCCGCCGACCGTGGTGATGTCCTCCTCCCGGTCGGCCCACCGCTGCTCGGCCGTGGTCAGCTGCGCCAGCGTCGGCATCGAGGCGGCTTCGGGCGCCTCCGCGACGGGCCGGTCGACCCAGCCCTTGTCGGAGGACCAGCGCAGGGTCGCGTTGGCGGGATGCTGAGCGGGCTGCACTCCGGGGGCACGCAGCGCGGCCAGGTCCTTGGGGGTGGGCACTCCTCCCTTGGGCGCGGGCACCCGCTCCTGTGTGCCGTTCTCCGAGGCCGCGGCCGGGGCGTGCTCGACCTCCTCGGCAGTCCGCTCGGGCCCCTGGGCGAGCGAGGACTCGGGCAGCGGCGCGGAGAGGATCGCGGCGATCTCGGGCCGGGGGACCGGCGACGGCGCGCAGATTCCGCCGAGGTCCTTGGCGCGTACGGCCTTGGTGATCCACGTACGGTCCAGGACGCGCCGCTCGTCCGCCTCGGCGACCAGGTCCTCGGACTGGTTGTAGTCACCGTCGGCCGCCTGAACGGCCCACAGGTGTACGGCGACGCCGTGCTCCTTGGCGGCCATCATGCCCGGCAGCAGATCACCATCGCCGGTGACGAGGACGATGTCGGAGCAGGCGCGGTTGCGGGCCAGCTCGGTCAGCTCGGCGTGCATGGCGGCGTCGACGCCCTTCTGGGCCCAGCGTCCGTCGCTGCGGGTCAGGGCGCCGAGCCGGACGGTGACCCGGGGCATCACGCGCAGCCGGCGGTGCTCGGGCTGCGGGACGCGGTCGGGGGCGCCGTCGAACCAGTAGATGCGCAGCAGCGGCCGCTCGGTCTCGGACTCGGCGCGTTCACGCAGGGCCTGGATGAGGGCGGTGTGATCGACGGTGATGCGGGAGCGTGACGGCTCACCGGCGAGGAGACTGGCGGCGGCCCCCAGCAGATACCCGGCGTCCACCAGGACGATGCAGCGGTCCACGCGTTCCACCCTCTTTCCGGGAGGTTTGCTTCGGGCTTGCTTCGAGTCTGCCCGACTGCGCGGGGGTTAACGGCCCGAACTCGATCTTCGGCGTGGCGTTTCGGGGCGGACCTCGCATCCTCGCGCTCCGACAAGCCCTGTCACAGACGGTAATTATCCGAAATGCGCTCGTTGTCAGCCTATGTGAATCTGGTCCCGGCCCTGGCCCCTAGATCCCCCACAGGAGGCAGAACCATGGCCAAGAACAAGAAGCAGAACCGTAAGCAGCCGCAGTCCGAGCGCGGACAGCAGCAGGCCCAGGAGTCCTCGATGGAGGCACAGGCCGAGCAGCGTGCCACGCAGATCACCCCGGGCGACATGCCACGCAAGGGCCGGCAGAAGAGCTTCGGTCACAACTGACATCTGCATAAAGGGTTGTTGAGACCCAGGCACAGCCCGAGGGGCGCACCCCGTGCAGGGTGCGCCCCTCGCGCATGTCCGTGTGCCCGCCCTCAGCCGGCCAGGCAGGAGGGGCCGAGCAGCACCTTCAGGTCGCCGAACAACGCCGGGTCGGGCTTGACCCGGTGGCGGTCGAGGCGCAGAACGGTCGTCCTGGTCGGGCCCTGCAGCTTGATCCGGACCTCGCTGTCGCCCCGGTGGTGGCTGAGGATCTCACCGAGACGGCTGACCATCGGCGGGGTGACCCGGGTGGCCGGGATGGTGAGGATCACGGGCGCGTTGGTGCCCGCGTTCGACAGGTCCGGCACCTGGAGTTCCATCGCCACCAGCCGCGGCACGTCCTCGCGCTTGTCGAGGCGGCCCTTGACGAACACGACCGCGTCCTCGACGAGTTGGGTCGACACCAGCTGGTAGGTCGCCGGGAAGAACATGCACTCGATGGAGCCGGCGAGGTCCTCGACCGTGGCGATCGCCCAGGCGTTGCCCTGCTTGGTCATCTTGCGCTGCAGGCCCGAGATGATGCCGCCGATGGTGACGACCGCGCCGTCCGCGTGCTCGCCTCCGGTGAGTTGGGAGATGCCCGCGTCGGCCTTGTCGGACAGTACGTGCTCCAGCCCGAAGAGCGGGTGGTCGGAGACGTACAGACCGAGCATCTCCCGCTCCTGGGCGAGCAGATAGGCCTTCTCCCACTCGTCGGTGGTGAACTCGACGTCGAGTCCGAAGCCGGGCTCGCCGCTCTCCTCCTCGCCCATCCCGCCGAAGAGGTCGAACTGGCCCTCGGCCTCCTTGCGCTTGACCGCGACCACGTTGTCGATCATCGGCTCGAAGTGCGCGGTGAGGCCCTTGCGGGTGTGGCCCATGGTGTCGAAGGCGCCGGCCTTGATCAGCGACTCCGTGGTGCGCTTGTTGCAGGCGACCGCCTCGACCTTGTCGAGGTAGTCGGGGAAGGAGGCGTACTTCCCCTTGGCCTTGCGGCTCTTGATGATCGACTCGACCACGTTCGTGCCGACGTTGCGTACGGCCTCCAGGCCGAAGAGGATCACGTCGTCACCCTGCGCGGCGAAGTTGTGCACCGACTCGTTGACGTTCGGCGGGAGCACCTTGATGCCCATGCGGCGGCACTCGTTGAGGTAGATCGCCGACTTGTCCTTGTCGTCCTTGACGGACGTCAGCAGGGCGGCCATGTACTCGGCCGGGTAGTTGGCCTTGAGGTACGCCGTCCAGTACGAGACCAGGCCGTACGCGGCCGAGTGCGCCTTGTTGAACGCGTAGCCGGCGAAGGGGACCAGCACGTCCCACAGGGCCTGGATCGCCTCGTCGCTGAAGCCCTTCTTCTGGGCGCCGGCCTGGAAGAGGACGAAGTTCTTGGCCAGTTCGTCGGGCTTCTTCTTGCCCATCACGCGGCGCAGGATGTCGGCCTCGCCGAGCGAGTAGCCGGCGATGATCTGGGCGGCCTTCTGCACCTGCTCCTGGTAGACGATCAGGCCGTAGGTGACCGCGAGGACCTCTTCGAGGGGCTCCTCCAGCTCCTTGTGGATCGGGGTGATCTCCTGGAGCTTGTTCTTGCGCAGCGCGTAGTTGGTGTGCGAGTCCATGCCCATCGGGCCCGGACGGTAGAGCGCGGAGACGGCGGAGATGTCTTCGAAGTTGTCGGGCTTCATCAGGCGCAGCAGCGAGCGCATGGGGCCGCCGTCGAACTGGAAGACGCCCAGGGTCTCGCCGCGCTGGAGCAGTTCGAAGGTCGTCGGATCGTCGAGCGGGAGGGCCAGCAGGTCGAGGTCGATGCCCTTGTTGGACTTCACCATCTTGACGGCGTCGTCCATGATCGTCAGGTTGCGCAGGCCGAGGAAGTCCATCTTCAGCAGGCCGAGCGACTCGCACTGGGGGTAGTCCCACTGCGTGATGGTCACGCCGTCCGTGTGGCGCACCCAGACCGGGGCGTGGTCGACGATGGGCTCGCTGGACATGATGACGCCGGCGGCGTGCACGCCCATCTGCCGGACCAGGCCCTCGACGCCCTTGGCGGTGTCGATGACCTTCTTGACGTCCGGCTCGTTCTCGTACATCGCCCGGATCTCGCCGGCCTCGCTGTAGCGCGGGTGCGCGGGGTCGGTGATGCCGCTGAGGTCGATGCCCTTGCCGAGGACGTCGGCGGGCATCGCCTTGGTGAGGCGGTCCCCCATCGCGTACGGGTAGCCCAGCACGCGCGCGGAGTCCTTGATGGCGTTCTTCGCCTTGATCTTGCCGTAGGTGCCGATCATGGCGACCTTGTCGGCGCCGTACTTCTCCGTCACGTACCTGATGACCTCGACGCGCCTGCGCTCGTCGAAGTCGATGTCGACGTCGGGCATGGAGACGCGCTCGGGGTTGAGGAACCGCTCGAAGATCAGACCGTGCGGGATCGGGTCGAGGTCGGTGATGCCCATGGCGTACGCGACGATCGAACCGGCCGCGGAGCCACGGCCGGGACCGACGGCGATGCCCTGCTTCTTGGCCCACATGATGAAGTCGGCGACCACGAGGAAGTAGCCCGGGAACCCCATCTGGATGATGACGTCCATCTCGTACTCGGCCTGCTTCTGACGGTCCTCGGGGATGCCGCCGGGGAAGCGGCGCTCCATGCCGCGGCGGACCTCCTCCTGGAACCAGGTGACCTCGGTGAAGCCCTCGGGGATGTCGAACTTCGGCATGAGGTTCTTGGCCTCGAACATCCCGGCGGTGTCGACCTGTTCGGCCACCAGGAGGGTGTTGCGGCAGCCTTCCTGCCAGGCGTCCGAGGAGTCGATGGCGTACATCTCGTCCGTGGACTTCAGGTAGTAGCCGGTGCCGTCGAAGCGGAAGCGGTCCGGGTCGGAGAGGTTCTTGCCGGTCTGGATGCACAGCAGGGCGTCGTGCGCGGTCGCCTCGTGCGCGTACGTGTAGTGCGAGTCGTTGGTGACCAGGGGCGGGATGCCGAGCTTCTTGCCGATCGTCAGGAGACCGTCACGGACCCGGTGCTCGATGTCGATGCCGTGGTCCATCAGCTCCAGGAAGTAGCGGTCCTTGCCGAAGATGTCCTGGTAGTCGGCGGCCGCCCTCAGGGCCTCCTCCTCCTGACCGAGGCGCAGCCGGGTCTGTACCTCGCCGGAGGGGCAGCCGGTGGAGGCGATCAGGCCCTCGGACCACTGGGAGATGGTCTCCTTGTCCATACGGGGCCACTTCTGCAGCCAGCCCTCGGCGTACGCGTCCGAGGAGAGCCGGAAGAGGTTGTGCAGACCGGTCGCGTTCGCCGCCCAGATCGTCTTGTGTGTGTAGCCACCGGAACCGGAGACGTCGTCGCGCTTCTGGTGCGGCTGGCCCCACTGGATCTTGCGCTTGTTGCGCCGCGACTCGGGGGCGACATACGCCTCGATCCCGATGATGGGGGTGACTCCGGCCTTCTTCGCGGAGTGGAAGAAATCGTACGCACCGTGGAGGTTGCCGTGGTCGGACATGGCGATGTGGGTCATGCCCATCTCGTTGCACGCGTCGAACATGTCCTTCAGCCGCGCGGCACCGTCCAGCAGCGAGTACTGGGTGTGGACGTGCAGGTGCGTGAACGGCGGCTTTGACACGGCGTGGCCTCCATGGAAAACACTCGGCGACAGGCGGGCGGCCAGTCTGGGGGACAGCGTCGAAGTCTATGCCTCGGCACTGACACTCCGGGGGCTCCCCCGCGTACCTTCACTGCGAGGATCGCGGGCACTTCCGCGCACCCTCACCCGTTGGAAACTAGAGAAACGCCGTCGTACACATCCAGGCACCAGGAGGCACCCCGCGATGTCGGTACCCGAGCTCAACGACGAGCAGCGCGGCGAGGAGATCCTCACCGTGTTCGACACCGCCTTCGGCCGGCTCCTGGCCGCCGACCCTGCCGCGTTCCGCGTGAAGTTCCGCAAGATGGCGGCCTCCGCGTTCGCGTTCTACCGGGGCACGGCGTGCCTCTTCTACCACGACCTCACCGCGAATTCCCAGTTCGGTTCGAAGCGGGGCGGACCGTACCTGGACGAGCGCACCTCGCGCGTGTGGATCCACGGCGACCTGCACGCGGAGAACTTCGGCACGTACATGGACTCCAACGGCCGCCTGGTCTTCAACGTCAACGACTTCGACGAGGCGTACGTCGGCCCCTTCACCTGGGACCTCAAGCGCTTCTCCGCCTCCATCGCCCTCGTCGGTTACGCGAAGGCGCTCGGCGACGACCAGATCACCGAGCTGGTCGAGGTGTACGCGGGCGCGTACCGCGAGCGCATCCACGCCCTGGCGACCGGCGCCAAGAGCGACGAGGTGCCGCCGTTCACCCTGGACACCGCCCAGGGCCCGCTGCTGGACGCCCTGCGCGACGCCCGCTCCCTGACCCGCTTCGAGCTGCTGGACTCGATGACGGAGATCCGCGACTTCGAGCGCCGGTTCGCCCCCGGCGGCGGCTCCATCGAGCTGGACGCGGCGACCCGCTACAAGGTCCTGGCGGCCTTCGACGGCTACCTGGAGACGCTGCCGGACGCCTCGCTGGACCGCCCCGACTCGTACCGCGTGAAGGACGTCGTCGGGCGGCGCGGCATCGGCATCGGCTCGGCGGGCCTCCCGTCGTACAACATCCTCCTCGAGGGCCACAGCGACGCCCTGGAGAACGATGTGGTGATCTACATCAAGCAGGCCCAGACGCCTGCCGTCTCCCGGCACGTCACCGACCCGGCGATCCGGGACTACTTCCAGCACGAGGGCCACCGCACGGTGATCTCGCAGCGCGCCCTGCAGGCCCACGCCGACCCGTGGCTGGGCTGGACCGAGCTGGACGGCGCGGGGCAGCTGGTCGCCGAGGTCTCGCCGTACGCGGTCGACCTGGACTGGGGCGACATCGACGACCCGGAGGAGATCGCGGCCGTCGTCGCCGACCTCGGCCGGGCCACGGCCACCATGCACGCGGCGGCGGACGACCAGTCCGGCGAGTCCCTCGTGCCCTTCTCCACCGAGCGGGCCATCGACGCGGCGATCGCCGCCGACGAGGACGGCTTCGCGGGCCTGCTGACCGACTTCGCGCACAGCTACGGCACGCGCGCGCGAGCCGACCACCAGATCTTCGTGGACCTGTTCCGCAACGGCCGGATTCCGGGTCTGTGACGGTCGGAGATCTCACAGGGACCTTTTAGGGTTCCCTTAGCAGGGCTCGTGACAGACTCTCCCTCGCTATGGACATATCCGGGACCCGACTCAGAGCGCTTCGCGCGGCGCTGTTCACGGCACTCGTCGTGACCCTCAGCACCGCGTCGCACGTGTTGCTGTCGCAAGTCCCGCTGCCGCTGAACACGGTGGCCGCGGTAGCCGTCGCCGTGTTCGCGGTCGCGTACGCACTGGCCGGCCGCGAGCGCGGCTACGGACCGATCGCCGCCCTGCTGATCCCGCTGGAGCTGGCCGCCGACACGGTCTTCACCACCGGACAGCACGTCTGTTACGGCCGGGCGGGCGGCCCGGTGGCGGGCGCCCTGCGTTCCGTCGGCTGGGACCTGCTGTGCGGGAGCAGCACACAGGTCGGCACTCCGCTGACGCGGGTGACCCGCACCGGCGGCGACCGGCTCGCGGCGCTGCTCGCGCACGCGGACCCGGCCGCCGCGTGGCTGCTGCTCGGCGCGCACGTCGGAGTCGGCCTGCTCGCCGCCGCCTGGCTGCGCCGCGGTGAGCGCGCCCTGGCCCAGCTGCTGCAGGCGGTCGGCGCGACAGCTTGGACAGCGGTCCGACCCCTGCAGCTGGCGGCCGCCGCGGTGGCTGTGCGGGCGCCCGCGACCGTACGGCGCGTCCTGCGCCCCGGCCGGACCGCCGCCGTCGTCCGCGACCGGCTTTTCGTGCACTCCCTGGGACGGCGTGGACCGCCGTGCTCGGTCGCCCTGGTCTGAGCGACACCTCCGAGCACGATCACTCCCCCACACGTATCCCGCGTACGACAAGTGCGCGTCCCACATGGAGAACACCAACATGAGCAAGCGGAACAGCCAGACCTCGAAGACGGCGGCCCGAGAGCGGCTGCGTCAGGAGCGCGAGCGTCAGGCCAAGCGGGCCAAGGCCAAGCGGCAGATCATCGTGGCCTGTTCGGTCGTCGCCGTGCTGGCGGCGGCCGGCGGCATAGGCTACGCCGTCGTCCAGGCCAACAAGCCCAGCGGCTGGGATGCGGTGAAAAAGGAGAAGCTGGTCAAGCCGGCCAACAGCACGGGGACGGACGGTACGACCGTCGTCATCGGAAAGAGCACCGCCAAAAAGACCCTCGTGATGTACGAGGACCCGCGCTGCCCGGTCTGCGCCCAGTTCGAGCAGACGGTCGGCTCGACGGTCAAGAAGGATTTCGATGCCGGCAAGTTCAAAATTCAGTACGTCGGCGCCACGTTCATCGACAACAACATCCCGGGCGAGGGCTCCAAGAACGCGCTGAGTGCACTGGGCGCGGCCCTGAACGTCAGCCCCGAGGCGTTCCTCGAATACAAGACCGCTCTCTACTCGACGAAATACCATCCGGATGAGCAGGACGACAAGTTCAAGAGCGACGACTACCTGATCAAGGTGGCGAACACGGTGAGCGCCCTCAAGAACAACAAGGCGTTCCAGAATGCCGTGAAGAAGGGGACCTACGACAAGTGGGCCCTCGTGATGAGCGACAAGTTCAACACCGACGGAAAGAAGTACGGTTTCCAGGGGACCCCGACGCTACGTATGGACGGCAAGACTGTCACCGGCAGCGACGGCAAGAATGCCCCCATGTCGGTAACCGACTTCAATACCGCAATGAATAAGGCTCTCAACTCTTAGTTCCGCAGCCTCACGAAGTGGGAAGTGTCACGGGCCGGATTCAAGCCCGAGACACTTCCCATTCGACTTACGACTCAAAAGTCAGGCGATTACGCCTCGGCCCCAGGTGTGGTTGCAGCACTTATGAGTCCCGTGGGCCCCGTCCTGCAGACACGCCTCCACCTTGAGATTGCGGTTCTCCTTCTCCCTGGGGTCGTAGTCCTTGACGAAACACACCCGTCGTCACTCGATGTATCCGCTATCCAGGGGGCGAGCCGATTCGCGCCACTGCACGCATTACATCCCCGTTGCGATCACAGACGGCGAGCTTGTCACCGTTCGCAACAAAATGCGCGTAACCTCCCTTGGCCTGGTCTGTCGTGGTGACCGACCCGTCATAAGAGGTCTTCTCATGTGGGGCGCCATCGACGCCGCCATCACCCGCGACGAGGACGGCTTCGCCGCGGGGCTGGTGGAGTTCGCCCACTCCTGCGGCGCCCACGCCCGCGCCGACCACCAGATCTTCGTCGACCTCTTCCGCAACGGCCGCATTCCGGGGCTCTGGCCGTCCCGGGCCGTCCGCCCCGGGACGACGAATTCGCGTCCCGGCGGGAATCGCGGCGCGGCAATCGCGCTCCCACCGGGGAATAATTCGGCCAGATGTTTTCTGAAAACCCTGTGGTGGGCTCCATCGGCAGCCGGTTGAATCAAGGTCCGCAAGATGACCTTGGTAAGAAAACGAGGATGCACATGGGATTCCGCAAGAAGCTGGCGGGGGTACTGGGGGCGACTGCGCTGGCCATGAGCGGCATCGCGGTGAACGTGGCGACCGCGGGCACGGCGGCTGCCGCAGCCTGCGATCACGTGTCGGCGAGCAACATATCCAACGGGGTTGTCGTGGTCGTGGGCGGCGCGACGGCGTACAGCGAGCCCGCGTCGGAGTGCACGGCGTTGAGGAGCATGGCGCCGGGCCACGACCTGAACGCCTGGTGCTACACCATCAACAGCTACGGCAACCAGTGGACCCGCGTGAACGAGGGATGGATCTACAACGGACACCTGGCTCTCAAGTCGGGCACGGTGAAGCACTGCTGACCGGCGTCCGAATCGGCTGACATCCGGCCGGTTCCGCAATTGCTTGAAACGCCCCCTCGGAATTCCTGTAATGGGTCCGAGGGGGCGTTTTGTTGTGATGGGGGCGGCAGCGAACGGCGAATGCGAACCGTGACGCATTTCACGTTCCGCTTCAAAGGGAGGACCGACGGCGGGGCGCGGAAAGGCTGAAGCCGGCAGGGCCGACTGGATCCCGGTCCCGCCACGCCCGTCCGCCCTCCCGGCGACAGGCCCCCGCCAGGCCGTGATCCCCGGCGGGTTCAACTCGCGAATGCCGGCGACGTACCGATAGCTATCGCGGCGACGACCGCCCCGCCGCGAGCCCCTCCCCTTCAGTTTTCGGCCAACATCAAGGCTGAACTCTCATGGCGCTGGTCAGTGCGCCATTGATCGTCAGGGACGGTACCTTACGCAAGTTCGATGTCGACCTGGAATTCCCGGGAACCCCAAACCAAACAATAGGGCACATTTGGGAGTTCACTCGCGCGCATGACGTACCGATCAGTAACCTGATGCGCCGTGACCAGTCGATACAGAGCATCCACATCGCCCGAGGGCATCAACTCCCTCTCCCCGCGCCGCCGTACGGTCGTCAAGGCCGCGGCGGCGACCGCTGTCCTGGCCGGCCCGCTCGCCGCCGCCCTCCCGGCCCGCGCCGCCGCCGAGACCCCTCAGTTCCTGCACGGCGTCGCGTCCGGCGACCCGCTGCCCGACGGCATCCTGCTGTGGACCCGGGTGACGCCGACAGCCGAGGCCGGACCGGGTTCGGGGCTCGGCCCGGACACCGAGGTGAGCTGGGTCGTCGCCACGGACAAGGCGCTGACCCAGGTCGTCGCCAAGGGCTCCACCACCGCCACGGCCGCCTCGGACCACACCGTGAAGGCCGACATACGCGGCCTCCAGCCGGCCTCGGACTACTACTTCCGCTTCACCTCCGGCGGCGTGAACTCCCCGGTGGCGCGCACCCGCACCGCGCCGGCGGCGGACGCGGCCGTGTCCGGTCTGCGCTTCGGCGTGGTCTCCTGCGCCAACTGGGAGGGCGGCTACTTCGCCTCGTACCGCCATCTCGCGGCCCGTGGCGACCTGGACGCCTGGCTGCATCTCGGCGACTACATCTACGAGTACAAGTCCGGTGAGTACGCGGCCCGCGGCACGGTCGTCCGCCCGCACGCGCCGGCCAACGAGATCATCACGCTCACCGACTACCGCACCCGGCACGGCGAGTACAAGACCGACCCGGATCTGCAGGCCCTGCACCACAAGGCGCCGGTCGTCGCGATCTGGGACGACCACGAGTTCGCCGACAACGCCTGGTCCGGCGGCGCGGTCAACCACACCGAGGGCGCCGAGGGCACCTGGACCGACCGCAAGGCGGCCGCCAAGCAGGCCTACTTCGAGTGGATGCCGGTCCGCCCGGCGATCGCGGGCACCACCTACCGCCGACTGCGCTTCGGCAAGCTCGCCGATCTGTCGCTGCTGGACCTGCGCTCCTTCCGCTCCCAGCAGGCGTCCACAGCGAGCGGTTCGGTCGACGACCCGGACCGTACGATCACCGGGCGTGCCCAACTCGACTGGCTGAAGGCCGGGTTGAAGGCCTCCGACACCACCTGGCGGCTGGTCGGCAACTCGGTGATGATCTCGCCGTTCTCCTTCGGCTCGCTCTCCGCCGACCTGCTGAAGCCGCTGGCCAAGCTGCTCGGGCTGCCGCAGGAGGGGATCGCCGCCAACACCGACCAGTGGGACGGCTACACCGACGACCGCCGCGAGGTACTGGCCCACCTGCAGTCCAACGCGATCCGCAACACCGTCTTCCTCACCGGCGATATCCACATGGCCTGGGCCAACGACGTGCCCGTGGACGCCGGTACGTACCCGCTGTCGGCCTCCGCCGCCACGGAGTTCGTGGTCACCTCGGTGACCTCCGACAACCTCGACGACATCGTGAAGGTCCCCGAGGGCACGGTCTCCGCGATCGCCTCGCCGATCATCCGCGCCGCCAACCGGCACGTCCACTGGGTCGACACCGACCGCCACGGCTACGGCGTCCTGGACATCACCGCCGACCGCGCGCAGATGGACTACTACGTCCTGTCCGACCGCACGAAGGCCGACGCGACGTCCTCCTGGGCCCGTTCGTACCGCACACGCACCGGCACGCAGAAGGTCGAGCGGACGTACGACCCGGTCTAGAGCGTTTCGAGGAAGCCGAGTGCCACCCGCCAGGTGGCCTCGGCCGCCTCCTCGTCGTAGTCCGGCAGCTTTGGGTCGGTGTAGAGGTGGCCGGCGCCCGCGTATCTGTACACCTCGACGTCGGCGCCCGCCCTGCCCATCTGCAGATACCAGGCGGTCAGCCAGTCGTCCGTCTCGAACGGGTCCGGTTCGGCGACGTGCAGCTGGACCGGCAGGTCGTCCACCGAGGCGTTCGACGCGATGTCCGAGGTGCCGTGCAGGAGCAGCAGCCCGCGGGCCTTCTCGTCGCCGAGTGCGAGGGTCTGCGCGATGGAGGCACCGAGCGAGAACCCGGCGTACACAAGGCCCCGCTCCGAGTACGGGGCGGCGGCCAGGACGGCTCTCTTGAGCAGTTCGTCCTTGCCGGTCTCGTCCTTGAAGGCCATGCCCTCCTCGACCGTCTCGAACGTACGCCCGTCGAAGAGGTCCGGTGCCCAGACCTCGTGCCCGGCGCCGCGCAGCCGGTCCGCGGCCTCGCGCACCGCGGGCCTGAGGCCGTAGGTCGAGTGAAAGAGCATGATGTTCATGAGGTCATGGTGCCAGCCGGTACTGACAACGCCGTCCGGCGCCCGTACCCCTTGCGCGCCCGAAGTCACATGTTCATGAGCCCCTCGGGCCGGTTACGTTCGCAGGCATGGAGAACATACTCCGCCCGCTGATCGTGATCGGCGGCTCGGCCGTGATCACACTGCTCATCGGCTGGGCCACCGATCTACTGCTGCTCAAGGTCGACCAACGGCACCGCGAGACGCCCCTGTGGGGCCTGCTGCGCCGCGCCCGCGTGCCCTACCAGCTCGTGCTGTGCGCGGCGATACTGAGAGGGTCCTACGACCAGGCGCAGCTGACCGAGGAGCACAGGGTCGGCGTCGGCCAGCTGCTGACGCTGGTACTGATCGGGTCCACGGCCTGGCTGGTGGTGCGGATCGCGGCCGCCGTCGTCGACTCGACGTACACCCGCTACGCGCGCGCCCACCACGACGCCGCCCGGGTCCGCCGGGTGCGCACCCAGGTGTCGCTGATCATGCGCGTGGTGACGGCGATCGTCGGTGTGGTGGCGGTGGCCGCGATGCTGCTGACGTTCCCGGCGATGCGCGCGGCCGGCGCCTCGCTGCTGGCCTCGGCCGGCATCCTCGGCATCGTCGCCGGTGTCGCCGCCCAGTCCACGCTCAGCAACATGTTCGCGGGGCTGCAGATCGCCTTCGGCGACATGGTGCGCCTGGGCGACACGGTCGTGGTGGACGGCGAGTGGGGCACGGTCGAGGAGATCACGCTGACGTTCCTGACCGTCCGGACGTGGGACGAGCGCCGGATCACCATGCCGGTGTCGTACTTCACATCCAAGCCGTTCGAGAACTGGTCGCGCGGCACCCCGCAGATGACCGGCATCGTCTACTGGCACCTCGACCACTCGGCGCCGGTGGAGCAGATGCGCGAGAAGCTCCGCGACATCCTGCGCGAGTGCCCGGCCTGGGACGGCCGCGACTACGGCCTGGCCGTCACCGACACCACCCCGAACACCATGCAGGTGCGGGCCCTGGTGACGGCCAAGGACGCGGACGACATCTGGACGGTGCGGGTCACGGTGCGCGAGCAGATGGTGCGCTGGCTGTGCGAGCGGCACCCGTACGCCCTGCCCCGGGTCAACACGGCGGACGCGGCTCTGCTCGCGGACCGGCGCTCGCCCGACGGCTTCCCGGACGGCGCGGCCCGCCGCGCGCACGAGCCGCCCCGGACCGGCCGCGGCTGAGGCCCGCGCCGAGACCGTACGAGGTCTCAGTGGCCGCGCTCCGCACCCCCGTTGACCTGGACGACCTGCGAGGTGACATGCCCCGCGACCGGCGAGGCGAGCCAGTGCAGGGTCGCAGCCACGTCGCCGGGGGTGCCGGCGCGCTTGTTCAGGGTGTCCCCGACAAGCCGCTCGCGCCGCCCGGGGTCGATCCGCGGCCCGAAGAACTCGGTGTCCTCGACGTACCCGGGCGCGACGACGTTCGCGGTGATCCCGCGCGGTCCGAGCTCGCGGGCGAGGTCATGGGCGTACGGGTGCAACGCGGCCTTGGCTCCCGCGTACGCCCCGCTGCCGGACCCCCGGTAGGCGGCGATGGAGCTGACGAACAGCACCCGTCCGCCCGGCGTGGCCAGCCGGTCCTTGAGGGCCTCCGTGAGCAGCGCGGCGGTCAGGGTGTTGATCCGGAAGTTGACGGTCCAGTCGTGCGCGACCCGGTCGAGCGGATCGGCGCTGTCCGACGCGGGCTCCAGCTGCCCGGTGCCTCCGGCAGAGTGGATCAGCACGTCCACGGTCCCGAACTCCCGCGCCACGTGGTCGGCGACCCCCCGTACCGCTGCCGGATCGCTCAGATCGGCCGCGTACGTCGACGCCCCGGGCACCGCGGCCTTGTCGAGCACCTCCGCGCGCCGCCCTAGCAACAGGACACGGTCTCCGTCCGCCGCGAACACCTGCGCCGCCGCGAGTCCAATACCCGTACCGCCACCGCTGATTACGACATTACGAGTCATGATCCGACCCTACGCACCGAGACCCGCCGAACGCGAAAGGACCCGGCAAGTCATCGCAGCCGGAGGGTCACCGCAGACTGCGCACGTCGAGATGGCGCAGCACCCGGTCCACGATCTCCGGGTCCGCTCCGGGCTCGCTGCGCGCCGCCAGCACCTCGTGCCGCGCGGCGCTCAGCATCTCGCCCTGGATCCGCCGCACCCGCTTCAGCCGGCGCGCCCGGTGCTCATGCGCCTCCCGCCGCTCCTCGTCGCCCATGTCCGGGCTGATCCGCACCCCGATGTCGAAGGCCCGCCGCAGCATCTGCTCGGACAGCTCCTCCGGCAGCTCCTCGCCCTCCTCGATCTCCCTCAGCCGCTGCTTGGCCGCCCGGGCCGCCCGGACGGCGAGCGCCTTCTCGAAGTCCTTCTCCCGCTCGGTGTCGGCCCGCACCCCGAGCCGCTTCACCAGCCACGGCAGAGTGAGCCCCTGCAGCACCAGCGTGCCCATGATCACCCCGAAGGCGATGAACACGATCTCGTCCCGGTCCGGGAAGACCGACCCCTCGTCGGTCCTGAGCGGAATCGCCAGCGCCAGCGCCACCGAGGCCACGCCCCGCATCCCCGACCACCACATCACGACGGTCTCCCGCCAGGTCATCGGGATGTCCTCGTCGTGGTCCCGTCTGGCGTGCAGCCGCTTGGTGAGCCAGGTCGCCGGCAGCAGGTACACCAGCCGTACGACGACCACCACGGCCACGATCACCCCCGCCCAGCCGAGCATCTCGCCCCACCGCCCGGCCGCCGTCCGGATCGCGTTGTGCAGTTCGAGGCCGATCAGCCCGAACGCGACGCCCGTGACGAGCGTGTCGACCACGTTCCAGAAGGTGTGCCCGGCCAGCCGCGTCATCACGTCGTCGGCGTCGTTGGCGTACTCGGCGAGGAACAGCGCGGTCATCAGCACGGCGAGCACGCCGGACCCGTGCAGCTCCTCCGCGAGCACATACGAGGCGTACGGCACCAGGAGCGTCAGCCCGATCTGCAGGGTCGGGTCGTCGAGCAGATCGAGCAGCTTGTTGGCGCCCCAGCCGAGCGCGACCCCGATCGCCACCGCCACCACGCCGGAGAGCACCAGGTCGAGGGCGGCCCGCCCCGGATGGAACTCGCCGCTGACGGCGGCGGCGATCGCCACGTGGTAGAGCACGATCGCCGTGACGTCGTTGAACAGCCCCTCGCCCTCCAGGATGGACACCAGGCGACGCGGCAGCCCGAGCTGGCCCGCGACCGCGGTCGCCGCGACCGGGTCCGGCGGGGCGACCAGAGCGCCGAGCGCCACGGCGGCGGCGACGGGCAGCCCCGGCACGATCGCGTGCGCGACGGCGGCCACGCACACGGTGGTGACGAACACCAGCGCCACGGCCAGCAGGAAGATCGGCCGCAGGTTGGCCGCGAACTGCCGCCAGGACGTCCGCCGCACCGCCGCGTACAGCAGCGGCGGGAGCAGCAGGGGCAGGATCAGATCGGGCGGGACGTCGACGTTCGGCACGAAGTCGAGTACGGCGAGGACGATCCCCAGCAGAGTCATCAGCACCGGCGCCGGAAGCCCGAAGCGATCCCCGACCGGGACACTCACCAGGGCCCCGAGCAACAGCACGAACAACAGGGCCAGCTGATCCACGCTCAGCGCTCCGGGAGGGTCGACGTACGGGCGGCGGATCTCAAGCCTGCCACGCGACCGTCCCTGCCGCTCCGGGCCCGCCCGCTGTTACAGGGCGCGCCGCATCGCCCGGTGCGGGATGCCCGCCTCCGGGTACTCCGGTCCGTACGCCTCGTAGCCGAGCCGCTCGTAGAAGCCGAGCGCATGCGTCTGCGCGTGCAGATCCACCGCTGCGAGCCCACGCGCGCGTGCAGCGTCCTCGACGGCGCGCACCAGCGCCGCCCCGATGCCGAGCCCGCGCGCCTGCTGCGTCACCGCGAGCCGCCCGAGCGAACCCACCGTCAGGTCGCCGTCGGTCTTCGCCGCGGCCCGCTCCCCGTGCAGCAGCCGCCCGGTGCCGAGCGGCACCCCGTCCGCCCGCACGGCCAGCACATGCACCGCCACGGCGTCGTACGCGTCGTACTCGATGTCCTCGGGCACGCCCTGCTCGCCGACGAAGACCTCCTTGCGGACCGCGAAGCACATCTCCTGGTCGGCGGGGTCCTCGGCGACGCGCAGCACGTACGCGTGCGGGCTCATCCGTATGTCTCCTCGCGAACCTGGTCCAGGGCCTTCTGCAGGTCCGCCGGATAGTCGCTCTCGAACTCGACCCACTGTCCGTCGCCGGGGTGCTCGAAGCCGAGCCGCACCGCGTGCAGCCACTGCCGGGTCAGGAACAGCCGCTTGGCGAGCGTCGGGTCGGCGCCGTACGTCAGGTCGCCGACGCAGGGGTGGCGGTGGGCGGCCATGTGCACACGGATCTGGTGGGTGCGGCCGGTCTCCAGCTTCACGTCGAGCAGGGAGGCCGCGCGGAATGCCTCGATGAGGTCGTAGTGCGTGACGGACGGCTTGCCTTCGGCCGTGACCGCCCACTTGTAGTCGTGGTTGGGGTGGCGGCCGATGGGGGCGTCGATGGTGCCACTGGTCGGGTCCGGGTGGCCCTGCACGAGCGTGTGGTAGCGCTTGTCGACCGTGCGCTCCTTGAACTGGCGCTTGAGCGACGTGTACGCGCGCTCGGACTTGGCCACGGCCATCAGGCCGGACGTGCCGACGTCGAGCCGGTGCACGATGCCCTGGCGCTCGGCGGCACCGGAGGTGGAGATGCGGTAGCCGGCCGCGGCGAGACCGCCGATGACGGTCGGCCCGGTCCAGCCGGGGCTGGGGTGGGCGGCGACACCGACCGGCTTGACGATCACGACCACGTCATCGTCGTCGTACGCGATCTCCATGCCCTCGACCGGCTCCGCGACGATCTGCACCGGCGCGGGCGCCTGCGGCATCTCGACCTCGAGCCAGGCCCCACCGTGCACCCGCTCGGACTTCCCGACCACCGAGCCGTCGACCGAGACCTTCCCCGCCGCGGCGAGTTCGGCGGCCTTCGTCCGGGAGAAGCCGAACATGCGGGAGATGGCGGCGTCGACGCGCTCGCCCTCCAGGCCGTCGGGCACGGGCAGGGTACGGATCTCGGGAACGGTGCTCACCCGTCGAGTATGCCGGACGGCTCGGACAGCCCCGTACGCCAGCCTGTGCTCTCAGTCCTCGCTCAGGTCCCGCTCGGGCCCCGATCAGTCCTTGTGGACGGTGCCGTCCGGGTCGAGCCCCCTGAACGAAAGGAGCACGATCAGGATGCCGCCGCACACGATCGCGGAGTCGGCCAGGTTGAAGACGGCGAAGCCCTTGGGCGAGATGAAGTCGACGACCGCGCCCTCGAAGACTCCGGGCGAGCGGAAGATCCGGTCGGTGAGGTTGCCCAGCGCACCGCCGAGCAGCAGGCCGAGTGCGATCGCCCAGGGCACGCTGTAGAGCTTGCGGGCCAGCCGGGCGATCACCACGATCACGGCCGCCGCGATCAGGGTGAAGATCACGGTGAAGGCCTGGCCGAAGCCGAAGGCCGCGCCCGCGTTACGGATCGCCTCGAACTTCAGCCAGTCCCCGATGATCTCGATCGGCGCGTGATGCTCCAGCCTGGCGACCACGATCATCTTGCTGACCAGGTCGAGGGCGTACGCGAAGGCGGCGACCGCGAACAGCACGGCGATACGGCGCCTGCCCCTGGGACGGGCGGTCTCGCCCTGCTCCGGCTCGGTCCCCGCCGCCTCTGGGGAATCCGGCGTACCGATGATGCGTTCCGCCTCTGACACGTGAGTCCTCAACCTAGGTACCTGACTGAGGACGAGGGTACGACACGCCTCCCCCGACCCTCAGTACCGGCGTTCCTGCTTCTGCTTGCACTCGACACACAGGGTGGCCCGGGGGAACGCCTGCATGCGGGCCTTGCCGATGGCGTTGCCGCAGTTCTCGCACAGCCCGTAGGTGCCGGCGTCCAGCCGTTGCAGGGCGTGCTCGGTCTGCGTGAGCATCTCGCGCGCGTTGGCCGCGAGAGCCAGCTCGTGCTCCCGGGTGATGTTCTTGGTGCCGGTGTCCGCCTGGTCGTCGCCCGCGCCGTCTCCGGAGTCCCGCATCAGGCCGGCGACGGCGTTCTCGGACGCGGTGATCTCGTCACGCAGCCGCTGCCCCTCGGACAGCAGCTCGGCACGCGCCTCCTCGACCTCCTTCGGGGTCCAGGGCTCCTCGCCGGGGCGCACCGCGAGCTCGCCCGGCTCCGCGGCGGCGAGCCGTGCCTTGGGTACGGCGGTCTTCGCCGCTGTGGCCGTGCCTGGAGTCTTCTTCGCAACCACTGTCGTGGCTCCCGTCTGCTCCGCGGCCTCCGCCGCACCCACCGTCCTGGCCGTACGCTTCCTACCCACACTCTTCGCGGCCGCGCCCTCCCCCACGCCCCGCGCCCCACCCGCACCCTTCGCGCCCGCGCCCTTCGCGCCCCCGGCTTTCCCGGCCGCCCGCTTCGCAGCCTTCTTGCCCGCGGTCTTCCCGGCTCCGGCGCCGGCGCCGGCCACGGTCTTCGTTCCCGCGTCCCGCTCGTCCGAGTCCTGTTCGGTCACGGTCTTCCTACCGACACGTCGCTCGACGCCGCCCGGTTCGGCGGCGCCTTCCGGGACGGCGGTCTTCTTGCCCGCGGCCTTCTTGCCGGCCACCTTCTTCGCGACCGTCTTCTTCGCGACCGTCTCCTTCGCGGCTGACCTCTTCGAAGCCGCCTTCTTGGTGACCGCCTTCCTGGTGACCGCCTTCTTCGCCCCGGCCTTCTGCGCAGCCCCCGTCTTCTCGACGTCCTTACCGGCAGCCGCCGCCCCCTTGCCGCCCGTGGCCCTGCCACCGCCGGCCGCCGTCCCCGCGCCCGCAGCTCTCTCGGGCTCCTCCGCGGCCGCACCTTTCGACGCCGTCGCCTTGGAGGCGGTCGCCTTCCTGCTGGTGCTCTGCTTCCCCGGCGCCGTCTTCTTCGCGGGCCCCGGCCCCCCGCCGCCGGCGGCCCCCCGCACCGACTTCACCGACTTCGCGGCCACCTCAGCCGCACGCGCCGGGGCCCCTCCCCGCGCGCGCTTCTTCCCGCTCACGTCCTTGGCCGCATCGCCGGAGGCCTGCGTGGACCCGTCGGACGCCGACTGCTGTACGGCGGTCTTCTTCGCCACCATGGCCGCGGCCCCTTCACATATTGTGATCTTGCACGCGAATCATGCTGGGACGATAAATCGACTTGAGCCCCGCGGCAACGGGGCACACTCCCAGATTCGCCCGGCCCGCGTCCGCCGCTCGCAAGCCTGCATGCGTTGTGCCCAGCTCCCCGCGGGGTAATCCGCCGGACCGACCGTCCCAGGATCCGAACAGGCGTACCGCTCCATTCGGGTCATCGCCGCCCGTCCGGCACCCGCGCCCCCGGGGACCCGAAAACCGGTCGGCCGCTGTCCGCGCGGCGCCGTACACTGGGCGGAGCGAAAAGCGTGGATGGGGACGAGTAGCGGCGTACGCAGCCCAGAGCGACCCGGGGACGGTGGGAGCCCGGGGGCAGGCGCGACGTGAAGATCACCCCGGAGCCGCCGGAAGAAAGCCCCACAAGGGCGAGTAGAGCCGGCATCGCGACCCCAATGAGGGGGCTCACAGGTGCACAGCACGCACCGGGGAGCCAAGGAGGGTGGTACCGCGGGAGCGCGCCGAACCCGGCGCAGGAAGTGACACAGCTCTCGTCCCTCCGGACGGAAGGCAGCAAGTCCGCCGGAGGAAGCTCGCTGATGACAACGCCGACGTACCGCCAGGTGCCCGCCCAGGTCGACCTGCCCGCCCTCGAGCACGCCGTGCTCGACTTCTGGCGCGAGCAGAAGATCTTCGCCAAGAGCCTGGAGCAGTCCGAGGGCCGCCCCGAGTGGGTGTTCTACGAGGGCCCGCCCACCGCCAACGGCATGCCGGGCGCCCACCACATCGAGGCCCGCGTCTTCAAGGACGTCTTCCCCCGCTTCCGCACCATGCGCGGCTACCACGTGGCCCGCAAGGCAGGCTGGGACTGCCACGGCCTCCCGGTGGAGCTGACGGTCGAGAAGGAGCTCGGCTTCAGCGGCAAGCAGGACATCGAGGCGTACGGCATCGCCGCCTTCAACGACAAGTGCCGTGCGTCCGTGCTCCGCCACACCGACGCGTTCGAAGAGCTCACGACCCGCATGGGCTACTGGGTCGACCTGAACGACGCGTACGTCACGATGGACCCCGAGTACATCGAGTCGGTCTGGTGGTCGCTCAAGGAGATCTTCGGCAAGGGCCTGCTGGTCCAGGACCACCGCGTCGCCCCCTGGTGCCCGCGCTGCGGCACGGGCCTCTCCGACCACGAGCTGGCGCAGGGCTACGAGACCGTCGTCGACCCGTCCGTGTACGTCCGCTTCCCGCTCACCTCCGGTCCGCTCGCCGGCGAAGCCGCGCTCCTGGTGTGGACGACGACGCCCTGGACGCTGGTCTCCAACACCGCCGTCGCCGCGCACCCCGAGGTCACCTACGTCGTCGTGACCGACGGCGAGGAGAAGCTCGTCGTCGCCGAACCGCTCGTCGGCAAGGCGCTCGGCGAGGGCTGGGAGACCACCGGCCAGACCTTCACGGGCGCCGAAATGGAGCGCTGGACGTACCAACGACCGTTCGAGCTCGTCGAGTTCCCGAGCGTCAGCGAGGGAACCGATGGGCACACCCCGGAAGCCGCCCATTTCGTGGTCAACGCCGAATACGTCACGACCGAGGACGGTACGGGCCTGGTCCACCAGTCCCCCGCCTTCGGTGAGGACGACCTCAAGGTCTGCCGCGCGTACGGCCTGCCGGTGGTGAACCCGGTCCGTCCGGACGGCACCTTCGAACAGGACGTCCCCCTGGTCGGTGGCGTCTTCTTCAAGAAGGCGGACGAACGGCTCACCGAGGACCTCCAGCAGCGCGGCCTCCTCTTCAGGCACATCCCGTACGAGCACAGCTACCCGCACTGCTGGCGCTGCCACACCGCGCTCCTCTACTACGCGCAGCCGTCCTGGTACATCCGCACCACGGCCATCAAGGACCGCCTGCTGCAGGAGAACGAGAACACCAACTGGTTCCCGGACACGGTCAAGCACGGCCGCTACGGCGACTGGCTGAACAACAACATCGACTGGGCACTGTCCCGCAACCGCTACTGGGGCACCCCGCTGCCGATCTGGCGCTGCGAGGACGACCACCTCACCGTCGTCGGCTCCCGCGCGGAACTCACCGAGCTGACCGGCACCGACCAGTCCGAACTCGACCCGCACCGCCCGTACATCGACGACGTCACCTTCGCCTGCCCCCAGTGCGCGAAGACGGCCACGCGCGTGCCGGAGGTCATCGACGCCTGGTACGACTCGGGTTCGATGCCGTTCGCTCAGTGGGGCTACCCGTACAAGAACAAGGATCTCTTCGAGGCCCGCTACCCGGCGCAGTTCATCTCCGAGGCGATCGACCAGACCCGCGGCTGGTTCTACACGCTGATGGCGATCGGCACGCTGGTCTTCGACAAGTCCAGCTACGAGAACGTCGTCTGCCTCGGCCACATCCTCGCCGAGGACGGCCGCAAGATGTCCAAGCACCTGGGCAACATCCTGCAGCCCATCCCGCTGATGGACCAGCACGGAGCGGACGCGGTCCGCTGGTTCATGGCGGCGGGCGGCTCCCCGTGGGCGGCACGCCGCGTGGGCCACGGCACCATCCAGGAGGTCGTCCGCAAGACGCTCCTGACGTACTGGAACACGGTCGCCTTCCAGGCCCTGTACGCGCGCACCTCCAACTGGGCGCCCAGCGAGGCGGATCCGGCCCCGGCCGAGCGCCCGGTCCTGGACCGCTGGCTGCTGTCCGAACTGCACGCGCTCACGGACCAGGTGACCGAGTCCCTGGAGGCGTACGACACCCAGCGCGCCGGCAAGCTCCTGTCGGCCTTCGTCGACGACCTGTCCAACTGGTACGTCCGCCGCTCCCGTCGCCGCTTCTGGCAGGGCGACAAGGCGGCCCTGCGCACCCTGCACGAGGTCGTCGAGACGGTCACCAAGCTGATGGCCCCGCTGACCCCGTTCATCACCGAGCGGGTGTGGCAGGACCTGATCGTGCCGGTCACCCCGGGCGCGCCCGAGTCCGTGCACCTCGCCTCCTGGCCGCAGACGGACCTGGCCTCGATCGACCCGGAGCTGTCGAAGCAGATGGTGCTGGTGCGCCGGCTCGTCGAGCTGGGCCGCGCCACGCGCGCGGAGTCGGGTGTGAAGACCCGGCAGCCGCTGTCCCGTGCGCTCATCGCCGCGACCGGCTTCGACACCCTCGACCGTGCACTGCACGCACAGATCACGGAGGAGCTGAACGTCAGCTCGCTCGCGTCCCTGAGCGAGGTTGGCGGCAGCCTGGTCGACACGACCGCGAAGGCCAACTTCCGCGCCCTCGGCAAGCGTTTCGGCAAGCGCGTCCAGGAGGTGGCCAAGGCCGTCGCGAACGCCGACGCGGCGGCGCTCTCGCTCGCGCTGCGCGAGGGCACGGCCTCGGTCGAGGTCGACGGCGAGACGATCACCCTCGCTCCCGACGAGGTGATCATCACGGAGACCCCGCGCGAGGGCTGGTCGGTGGCCTCCGACTCGGGTGCCACCGTCGCCCTCGACCTGGAGATCACCGAGGAGCTGCGCCAGGCGGGGCTCGCCCGTGACGCGATCCGCCTGATCCAGGAGGCCCGCAAGAACAGCGGCCTCGACGTGGCCGACCGCATCGCGCTGCGCTGGACCTCGACCGACCCCGCGGTCATCGCGGCGTTGAGCGGCCATGCGGGCCTGATCGCCGACGAGGTCCTGGCGACGGACTTCGCCCAGGGCGAGGCGAACGACACATACGGCGAGCCGTTCACCGACGAGGGCCTGTCGCTGACCTTCCGCCTCCGGAAGGTCTAGCCGCTCGTCATCAGCGGTTCCGCCGCCGGGGCGCGACCAACTCCCCGCGGCGGAACCGCTGATGACACAGTCCGCCCCGTCGAGGACGGCGCGGGCACCGCTCCCTCAATGCGCGTAAAAGGGCGGGGCCCCGGATCGAAATCCGGGGCCCCGCCCTTTTGAACGCTGCCGGCGTCTACGGCGTACTACTCACCGTGCCGCGGTCAGTTGTCGTCCTCATCGATGAGGAACCCGCGCATCGGCGAGGGAGCCTGACCCATCGGCGACGGGCCCTGCGGCCGCACCGGAGCCATCGGCTGGGTCATCGCCGGGGACATCTGCTGCTGGCCGCCGTAGGACGGAGCAGCGGGAGCCGGGGCGCCACCCATGGTCGGGTTGCCGCCGTACGACGGAGCGCTCGCGCCGGCCGGTGCCATGGAGGGCGCCGGGGACGGCGGCAGAGACGCGGCCGCCGAGGTACGCGGCGGAGCCAGCGAGTCGTCGGCCTGGGTCTCCAGCTGACGCAGCTGGGACTCGAGGTACGACTTCAGGCGCGTACGGTACTCGCGCTCGAAGCCGCGCAGGTCCTCGACCTTGCGCTCCAGCGTGGCGCGGGCGGACTCCAGGGAGCCCATCGCGACGCGGTGCTTCTCCTGCGCGTCCCGCTCCAGCGCGTCGGCCTTGGCACGGGCGTCACGCTCAAGACCCTCGGCGCGGCTGCGGGCCTCACCGACGATCTTGTTGGCTTCGGAACGGGCCTCGGCGATCGCCTGGTCGGCGGTCTGCTGGGCCAGCGAGAGGACACGGGCGGCGCTGTCGCCACCGGGGCCCTGACCGGGGCCGCCCATCGGACCGCCCATGGGACCTCCCATGGGGCCGCCCATCGGGCCACCCATCTGCTGCTGCATGGGAGGCTGGCCGCCCATCGGGCCCTGGCCCATGGGGCCTTGACCCATCGGACCCTGGCCCATCGGACCGGGACCCTGGGGACCACCCTGACCACCGCCGGGACCGGCGGGCAGCTGCGGGGCACCGCTCGGCAGCTGGGGCGGGCCACCCATGGGGCCACCCATCTGCTGCTGCGGCGGGCCCGATATGCCGGCGGGCACGGGGCCGCCCGGCCCACGCATACCCTGCTGCTGCATACCCTGCTGCTGCATCCCACCCTGCTGGGGCATACCGCCCTGCTGGGGCATACCCTGCTGCTGGTCCTGCGGACCGGGGCCCTCCGGGGGCTTGCGCATGTTCTGCTGGTTCTGAGCAGCAGCACGCGTCGCCGCGGCCAGTTTGGCGCGCAGGTCCTCGTTCTCCCGGAGCAGGCGGGTCAGTTCGGCTTCGACCTCATCGAGGAAGGCATCGACCTCGTCCTCGTCATAGCCTTCTCGGAGGCGGACGGTCGTGAACTGCTTGTTCCGCACGTCCTCGGGGGTCAACGGCATCTCTTCACCTCAACGTAGTCGTCGGCATTCGGCAAGACGGTAGGTCACATCGATCACAGCCGGCTCACGATCGAGATCAGGATGTAGACGATGATCATCAGTACGAAGAAGGACAGATCGAGCGCCACGCCCCCGAGACGCAGCGGCGGAATGAACCGCCGCAGAAGCTTGAGCGGTGGATCAGTGACAGTGTAAGTGGCCTCCAGAACGACCACCATCGCCTTGCCGGGTTGCCACGAGCGGGCGAACTGGAAGACGTAGTCCATGACCAACCGGAAGATGAGCACGATGAGGAAGCACATCAGCGCGATGTAGATGACATCCAAAACCACGCTCATGACCCGCGCTTCCCTCTCCCCTGTTTCCGTGCTGCTGGTACTGCTTTGTATCGCTGTTTCCGGTCGTGCGTCTCAGCTCTGGTTGAAGAACCCGCCCTCTGCGATGCGGGCCTTGTCCTCCGCCGTGACATCGACGTTAGCAGGCGACAACAGGAACACCTTCTGCGTCACCCGCTCGATGCTGCCGTGAAGACCAAACACCAAACCAGCCGCAAAGTCGACAAGTCGCTTCGCATCTGTGTCATCCATCTCAGTCAGATTCATGATCACCGGGGTGCCCTCACGGAAGTGTTCCCCGATGGTACGGGCCTCGTTGTAGGTCCGCGGGTGAAGCGTGGTGATCCGATAAGGCTCTCGTTCCGACACGACCTTGGGCATGATCACCGGTGCGTTCTTCTCCAGGCTTGCGCGTTCTTGTGTGATGGACGCCACGGGCGCGATGCGCGCCGGACGGCCGGATTCCGCGGCTAGCGAAGCGGAACGGGGCACCGGTTCGCGAGACACGGGCGGTTGTACGATTCGCACCTCTTCGTCCCTTTGGGACTGATGTGCTACGTGTGACTGGTGGGACGGCTCGTGCCTACGGTGGTCCCGTTCGGGCTCGGGATCCAGTTCGGGCTCGAAGTCGTCATCGGGGTCGAATCCCCGGCCGTCGTACCCATCGTCCTCCACGAGGCCGAGGTAGACCGCCATCTTGCGCATCGCGCCGGCCATGCTCTGAGTCCTCCGCTCTGTGGTGGATCGGGCTGACGACTGCCAAGTGCCCGCGATCCACGAGGTCGTTACGCCCGCCTTCGGCGGCATTGACCATATTTTCTGCTGTGGTCCGACTTCCTGGCGACGTTACCCGAGCCTGGCGCGGACTCCGAGTACCGCGGTACCGACGCGTACATGTGTCGCTCCGGCCGCCACGGCCTGTTCGAGGTCCGCACTCATTCCCGCCGAGACCATGTTCGCAGCCGGATGGACTCGGCGCAGGTCGGTCGACAAATCCATCAACCGCTCGAATGCAGCCAGTTCACGTCCCGCGTAAGGGCCGGTGAGCGGCGCGACGGTCATCAGACCGTCCAGTCGCAGTCCCGGCGCCCGCGCCACCGATTCGGCCAACTCTTCGACGCCGTCGGGCCCGACGCCACCGCGCTCCCCGCGTCCGCCCCCTCCCGCCGCAGGCTCCTGCGCGTCGAGCGCGACCTGGAGCAGGCAGCCGATTTCGCGCTCCTGCCGCACCGCCTCCTTCGAGAGCGCCGTGACGAGCCGAGTGCGGTCGACGGACTGCACCAGGCCGGCATAACCGACCACGGAACGAACCTTGTTGGTCTGCAGTTGACCCACAAAATGCCAAGTCAGGGGCAAATCCGAACATTCCGCAGACTTGGGAGCCGCGTCCTGGTCGCGGTTCTCGGCCACATGCCGCACACCGAGTTCCGCCAGGATCCGCACGTCGCTCGCCGGATACGTCTTGGTGACCACGATCAGGGTCACCTCCTCGCGCTTCCGGCCGGCGACCGCGCACGCCGCGGCGATGCGACGCTCCACCTTCGCCAGGTTCTGGGCGAGTTCGTCCTTACGGTCCGTCATACCTCTCAGTCCAACCAGACATATCCCGCGAGTCGCCCCGTGGTGCGATCGCGGCGGTACGAGAAGTGATCGTCCGACTCCAGCGTGCACACCGGCGACTGCTCCCGGTCGTGCACCCCGAGCCGCTCGAGCTGCGCCTGCACTCCGGCGGTCACGTCGACCGCGGGCGTGCCCCAGCTCGTCTCGGCGTGCGCGGCCGGCTCGACGGCGGCCACATCGGCGCGCATCGCCTCCGGCACCTCGTAGCACCGGCCGCAGACGGCGGGGCCGGTGCGGGCGACGATCCGGCCCGGTTCGGCACCGAGTTCCGTCATGGCCCGTACGGCGGCCGGGACGACGCCGGCGACCATGCCGGGCCGCCCCGCGTGGGCCGCGGCGACGACCCCGGCGACAGGGTCGGCGAGCAGGACGGGCGTGCAGTCGGCGGTGAGAACGGCGAGCGCGAGACCGCGCCGCGCCGTGACGACGGCGTCGACCTCGGGTACGGGACGATCGCCCCACGGCCCGTCGACCACCGCCACCTCCGCACCGTGCACCTGGTTCATCCACACCACCCGAACCGCGTCCAGACCAAGGGACTTGGCGGCCAGCTCGCGATTGGTCCGTACGGCGTCGGGGTCGTCGCCGACCGCTCCGCCGAGGTTGAGCTCCTCGTACGGAACGGCGCTCACCCCGCCCCACCGGTCGGTGAAGGCGAAGTGCGCGCCGCTCACAGTGCTCGTTCCGGAGCGCTGTCCTATCACTTCAGGAAGTCCGGCACGTCCAGTTCCTCGGCTGCGCTGTCGTAGGACCGCGACGGCGGGACCGGCGGGGCGACCGGGATCTCGTTCGCCGGCTCCGGCGCGGGCTCCGTGTCTTCCTTCGGCGTGACGCTGCCGAGCGAGCCGAAGGACGGACGGCTCTCGGACTGCCGTACCGGAGTGGGCTCGTCGCGGCGGGCCGAGGTGGAGGACGAACCAAGGACGTTGTCCCGCTTGGAGGGCGGCTGACCGCCGTCGAAGCCGGCCGCGATGACGGTGACCCGCACCTCGTCGCCGAGGGCGTCGTCGATGACCGCGCCGAAGATGATGTTGGCCTCGGGGTGGGCGGCCTCGCTGACCAGCTGGGCGGCCTCGTTGATCTCGAACAGACCGAGGTCGCTGCCGCCGGAGATGGAGAGCAGCACACCGCGGGCGCCGTCGATCGACGCCTCGAGCAGCGGCGAGGAGATCGCCATCTCGGCCGCGGCCACCGCACGGTCGTCCCCGCGCGCCGAACCGATGCCCATGAGGGCCGAACCGGCCTCGGACATCACGGACTTGACGTCGGCGAAGTCGAGGTTGATCAGGCCGGGGGTGGTGATGAGGTCGGTGATGCCCTGGACACCGGAGAGCAGGACCTGGTCGGCCGACTTGAATGCGTCCAGCACCGAGACCTGGCGGTCCGAGATGGACAGCAGCCGGTCGTTCGGGATGACGATGAGGGTGTCGACCTCTTCGCGGAGTTCGGCGATGCCGTCCTCGGCCTGGTTGGCGCGACGCCGGCCCTCGAAGGTGAAGGGGCGGGTGACCACACCGATGGTGAGGGCGCCCAGGTTGCGTGCGATGTTGGCCACGACGGGTGCGCCGCCGGTGCCGGTGCCGCCGCCTTCTCCGGCCGTCACGAAGACCATGTCGGCCCCCTTGAGGACCTCTTCGATCTCCTCGCGGTGGTCCTCGGCGGCCTTGCGGCCGACGACCGGGTTGGCTCCGGCGCCGAGTCCGCGGGTGAGTTCACGGCCGACGTCGAGTTTGACGTCGGCGTCGCTCATCAACAGCGCCTGAGCGTCGGTGTTGATGGCGATGAACTCGACGCCCTTGAGACCGACCTCGATCATCCGGTTGATGGCATTGACACCACCGCCGCCGACACCGATGACTTTGATGACTGCGAGGTAGTTCTGCGGTGCTGCCACGTCGAAGGCCTCTCGCCTCGAGTTACGTGTCGCCCTCTCGCGGTTGCCCGTGATCCGACGACTGATGCCGAATGGGACGGTCCATAGCGCCGACCCGAACCCTAACGTTGAAGTTTAGGGTTACCAGTGTGTCTGTTCCCTGGAGTCTTCTGAACAGGACACTAAGTCGACAAGTGGCGCACGTTCAACGAACACGCCGAACCTCCCGTTTTTCTTTTCACCCTATGTGATCAGCCGTAGCAGTGACCAACCAGGGTGCTGGCCTGCGCGGATGTGCGTCAACTCCCTGATGACGCAGGCGCGGTGGGAACCGAAACGTCGAAGTGCCGCGCGTCGGGAGCTGCTTTCATGAGAGCGGTGAGCGCACGGGCCTTGGCGGCACCCTTCTCACCACTCCCCCAGGCGACGCTCCGGCCGTCGCCCAACTCCAGTGAGATGTCGTCGTATGAACGCACCTTGACGGCCTTGGTGACGTGTGCGACGGAGCCCGGGATGGCACCGGCGACGCGCACCGCCTCCCGCACCAGCCCGTCCTCGCCGAAGCGCCGCAGGCTCGCGGCGGACGAACCCGGGGAGGAGACTGTCAATTCCAGTGGCGGAACGCCTTTCGGGGCCTGGGAAACCGTGGCGAAACGGACACCTTCATCGTCCACTTCGACGAACTTTCCGCCCTTTTGGACAATCAGAACCGGAGTGCGCTCAACCACTTTCAGGCCGATTCCGTGGGGCCAGGAACGGACCACGTCAACCGTGTCAATTCGGAGCAGCTTTCGGCTGAGGCGCGTCTCGATCGCGTCGGTGTCGACGGAAATCAACGGCGCTCCGACCGGGACTTCGGCCGCCTCGCGCACCTCGGCGGGTGTCAGAACGCTGGTGCCGGAGACCGACACGCGCTCCACGCGCGTCCAGTGCGAGCCGTACAACAGCCAGACGGCGCCCGCCCCGAGAAGGATCAGCGCGACGACCATGATGATGATCGTACGAGGGCGGGGCGGCCACAACCGCCGTGCCGGAGGCGGGCCGGACGACTCCTGCTGGCGTTCACCGCGTTCGGCGGTGGTCGGTCCGGCCACGCTTCCTGCCCTTCACCTACATTGAAATACAGTCCTATTGACGTGCACGGCGGTCGGCGATCGCCTCGTACACCATGCCGACGAGCAGGTCGTCGGCGTCCCGACGGCCGAACTCGGCGGCGGCACGGGACATCTCGTACAGCCGGTGCGGGTCGGCGAGCACGGGCAGGACGTTGCCCCGTACCCAGTCGGGCGTCAGTTCCGCGTCGTCGACCAGCAGTCCGCCGCCGGCCTTCACCACCGGCTGGGCGTTCAGCCGCTGTTCGCCGTTGCCGATGGGCAGCGGGACGTAGGCGGCCGGGAGTCCGACGGCGGAGAGTTCGGCGACGGTCATCGCGCCCGCACGGCAGAGCATCATGTCGGCCGCCGCGTACGCGAGGTCCATCCGGTCCAGATAACTTACCGGGATGTACGGGGGCATACCCGGCATCTGCTGTACATGCGGCAGTTCGTTCTTCGGACCGACCGCGTGCAGGATCTGAATGCCCGCCTGCTGGAGCCAGGGCGCGACCTGCTGGACGACCTCGTTGAGGCGGCGGGCGCCCTGCGAGCCGCCGGAGACCAGCAGCGTGGGCAGGTTGGGGTCGAGGCCGAACATCGCGCGCGCCTCGGGGCGGACGGCGGCCCGGTCCAGCATGGCGATGGCCCGGCGCAGCGGGATGCCGATGTAGCGGGCGTCACGCAGCTTGCTGTCGGGAGTGGAGACGGCGACCCTGGCGGCGTAGCGCGAGCCGATCTTGTTGGCGAGGCCGGGGCGGGCGTTGGCCTCGTGGATCACGATCGGCACACCGAGCCGCTTGGCGGCGAGGTAGCCGGGCAGGGCGACGTAACCGCCGAAGCCGACGACGGCGTCCGCCTTCGTGCGCTCCAGGATCTGCTCGGTCGCCTTGATCGTGCCGCGCAGCCGGCCCGGGACGGTGATGAGTTCGGGCGTGGGCTTGCGCGGCAGCGGCACGGCAGGGATCAGCGCGAGTTCATAGCCCCGCTGCGGAACGAGCGTGGTCTCCAGGCCCCGCTCCGTGCCCAGGGCCGTGATCCCCACGGTCGGGTCCTGCCTGCGCAGGGCGTCCGCGAGGGCGAGCGCGGGCTCGATGTGGCCGGCGGTCCCCCCGCCGGCGAGTACGACATGCACCGAAATTCACCGCTCTCCGGACGAGCGCGCCGCCGAGGCACGCCGTCGCATTGTGTTCCATCTCCGAGGCCCCCGGTCCCGCACGCCTCTCGCCCGCTTTCTACCAAAGCGGGGTTGCCGCATGGCAAGCGCCGCCCGCGCAGCGGGCTCGTCACGCGCGAACGCGATCAGCAGCCCGATGGCGAACATGGTCGGCAGCAGGGCGGATCCTCCGTAGGAGAACAGCGGGAGGGGGACACCTGCGATCGGCAGCAGGCCGAGCACCGCACCGATGTTGATCACCGCCTGCGCGGTGATCCAGGTGGTCACGCCTCCCGCGGCATACCTGACGAAGGGGTCCTCCGTGCGTCCGGCCACGCGGATACCCGCATAGCCTAGAGCCGCGAAGAGGGCGAGTACCGACAGCGTCCCCGCCAGGCCCAGTTCCTCACCGGTGACGGCGAAGATGAAGTCTGTGTGCGCTTCCGGGAGTTGGCCCCATTTTTCCACACTCGCGCCGAGCCCGGATCCGAAGATTCCGCCTGATGCGAGCGCGTAGATGCCGTGCACGGCCTGCCAGCAGTCCGCGACCCCGGACTTGGGTTCGGTGGCGCCGATGCAGGCGAGCCGGGCCATGCGGTTCGGGCTGGTCTTGATGAGGATCACACCGAGGACGGCGGCGATCGACAGCACGCCCGCGAACAGCCGGGTCGGCGCGCCGGCCAGCCACAGCAGGCCGAACAGGATCGCCGTGAGAATGATCGCCGTACCCATGTCGCCGCCGAGCATGATCAGGCCGAGCAGCATGAAGGCGGCCGGGACGAGCGGCACCAGCATGTGCTTCCACTGGTTCAGCAGCTTCTTGTCCTGTTTGCGGGCCATCAGGTCCGCGCCCCACAGCACCAGCGCCAGCTTGCCGAACTCGCTGGGCTGGATCTGGAAGGAGCCGCCGAGCGAGATCCAGTTCTGGTTGCCGTTGACCGACATCCCTATCCCCGGTACCTGCACCAGCGCCATCAGGAACACGGCGCCCGCGAGGATCGGGTAGGCGAGCGCCCGGTGCAGCTTCACCGGCATCAGGGAGGCGATCAGCAGCAGGACGCCGCCGATCACGGCCGCCAGCAGCTGCTTGCGGAAGAAGTACGAGCCCGGCAGGGACATCTGCAGCGCCGTGATCTGGGAGGCCGAATAGACCATCACCAGGCCGAGCACGGTGATCAGCAGGCTGCCGCCGAAGATCAGGTAGTACGCGGTCAGCGGCCGGTCCCAGGCACGCTTGGCGTTGAGGTACAGCCGGCGTACGGGGTTGTCGCGGGGCGGACGGGGCGCTGCGGGCCGTCTGGCCGGCCGCTGCACCGGGGGACGGCCGGTACGGCTACTGGACATTACCGGCTCCTCGCGCCAACCCACCGAACCCGCGCCACATCCGAGTCATTCGTCCCTCCAAGGGTCCCGAAGCACCCTATGTGGCCGAGACCCGCCGTCAGGCGCCCGCGCCGAGTTCGCCGACCGCCTGGGCGAACGCGTCACCGCGCTTGTTGTAGTTGGCGAACATGTCCATGGAGGCGCAGGCCGGGGCCAGCAGCACCGTGTCGCCGGCGACCGCGAGCCGCTGGGCCTCCTGGACAGCCGCGAGCATCGCCCCAGTGTCGGTCCGGTCGAGGTCGACGACGGGTACTTGCGGCGCGTGTCGCGCCAGGGCTTCACGGATCAGGGCCCGGTCCCGGCCGATGAGCACGACACCGCGGAGTCGCTTGGCCGACTTGGCGACCAGTTCGTCGAAGGTCGCGCCCTTGGCGAGGCCGCCGGCGATCCACACGATGGACTCGTACGCCGCCAACGAGGCTTGGGCCGCATGGGTGTTGGTCGCCTTGGAGTCGTCGACGTACGCGACCGAGTCCACATCGGCCACGTGCGCGATGCGGTGCGCGTCCGGCTTGAAGTTCCGAAGGCCCTCGCGTACGGCCGCGGCGGGCACCCCGAAGGCGCGCGCGAGGGCCGCTGCCGCAAGAGCGTTGGCGATGTTGTGCGGGGCCGGCGGGTTGACGTCGGAGACCTCGGCGAGCTCCTGGGCGTTCTGCTGCCGGTTCTCGATGAAAGCGCGGTCGACCAGGATGCCGTCCACCACGCCGAGTTGGGAGGGGCCCGGAGTGCCCAGGGTGAAGCCGACGGCCCGGCAGCCCTCCTCGACGTCGGCCTCGCGCACCAGGTCCTCGGTGGCCTTGTCCGCGACGTTGTAGACGCAGGCGACGCGATTGCCCTCGTAGATACGGCCCTTGTCGGCGGCGTAGGCCTCCATGGAGCCGTGCCAGTCGAGGTGGTCCGGGGCGAGGTTCAGGACGGCGGCGGAGTGCACGCGCAGGGAGGGGGCCCAGTGGAGCTGGTAGCTGGACAACTCCACGGCCAGTACATCGAGATCGCCGTACTGCTCCTCGCCGAGGACCACGTCGAGGAGCGAGACACCGATGTTGCCGACGGCGGCGGTGCGCAGACCGGCTGCCGCCAGGATCGACGCGAGCATCTGCACCGTCGTCGTCTTGCCGTTGGTGCCGGTGACGGCGAGCCAGGGTGGCGCGTCCGGGCCGCGCAGGCGCCAGGCGAGTTCGACGTCGCCCCAGATGTCGACACCGGCCGCACGCGCGGCCTCGAACAGCGGCTTGTCCGGCTTCCAGCCGGGTGTGGTGACGACGAGTTCGGTGCCCTTGGGCAGGGTCGCTCCGTCACCGAGGCGCACCGTGATGCCCAGCGCCTCCAGTTCGGCGGCCTGCTCACGCGCGCGTGCGTCGTCGCCGTCGTTGACGACCGTGACGACGGCCCCGCGCGCGTGCAGCACCTTGGCCGCCGGGATTCCGGAGACGCCGAGCCCGGCGACCGTGACGTGCCTGCCCTGCCAGTCGGTCACTTGTCCGCTGCCCATCCCGCGTAGAAGAGGCCCAGTCCGACGATCACGCAGATGCCCTGGATGATCCAGAAGCGGACCACCACAAGGACTTCGGACCAGCCCTTGAGTTCGAAGTGGTGCTGCAGTGGCGCCATCCGGAAGACCCGCTTGCCGGTGAGCTTGAAGGAGCCGACCTGGATGACGACCGACATGGTGATGAGGACGAAGAGGCCACCCATGATGGCGACCAGCAGTTCCGTGCGGGAGAGGATGGCCAGGCCCGTGAGGACACCGCCGAGGGCGAGCGAACCGGTGTCACCCATGAAGATCTTGGCCGGCGAGGTGTTCCACCACAGGAAGCCGAGGCAGGCCCCCATGAGTGCCGAGGCGATGACCGCCAGGTCGAGGGGGTCGCGCACCTCGTAGCAGGCGTGCGGGTTGGTGAGGGTCTGCGCGTTGGCGCAGGACTCCTGGAACTGCCAGACACCGATGAAGGTGTAGGCGCCGAAGACGAGCACGGATGCGCCGGTGGCCAGGCCGTCCAGACCGTCCGTCAGGTTCACGCCGTTCGACATCGCGAGGATCATGAACAGCGCCCAGACCACGAACAGGATCGGGCCGATCTTCCAGCCGAAGTCGGTGATGAAGGACAGCTTCGTCGAGGCCGGGGTGTTGCCGCGAGCGTCCTGGAACTGCAGGGCGAGCACCGCGAAGCTGATGCCGACGATCAGCTGGCCGGCCATCTTCGCCTTGGCCCGCAGGCCCAGCGAACGCCGCTTGACGATCTTGATGTAGTCGTCGAGGAAGCCGACCAGGCCCATGCCGACCATCAGACCGAGCACCAGCAGACCGGAATAGGTCGGCGTGTAACCGGTGATGACCTTGGACAGGAAGTACGCGGCTACCGTCGCGAAGATGAAGGCGATACCGCCCATCGTCGGCGTACCGCGCTTGCTGGCGTGCTCGCGCGGGCCGTCGTCGCGGATGTACTGGCCGTAGCCCTTGCGGGCCAGCAGCTTGATCAGCAGCGGGGTGCCCACCAGGGTCAGGAACAGGCCGATGACTCCTGAGAACAGGATCTGCTTCATCATCGGGCGGCAACCTCACCCTCGGCACCGGTCGCGAGCAGCGCCTGGGCGACACTCTCGAGGCCGACCGAACGGGACGCCTTCACGAGGACGACGTCCCCCGGGCGCAACTCTCTGCGCAACAGGTCGACCGCCGCCTGTGCGTCGGACACGTGCACCGACTCCTCACCCCACGAACCCTCGTTATATGCGCCCAGTTGCAGCCAGGACGCTTCCCTGCCCCCGACCGCGACGAGCTTGCCGACATTGAGCCGGACGGCGAGCCGTCCGACCGCGTCGTGCTCGGCGAGCGCCTCGTCCCCGAGCTCGGCCATCTTGCCGAGCACCGCCCAGGTCCGCCGCCCCCGGCCCATGGCCGCGAGCGCGCGCAGGGCGGCTCGCATGGACTCGGGGTTGGCGTTGTAGGCGTCGTTGACGATGGTCACGCCGTCCGGTCGCTCGGTGACCTCCATCCGCCAGCGGGAGAGGGAGCCCGCCTCGGAGAGCGCGGTGGCGATCTCTTCCGCGGACATGCCCAGTTCATGGGCGACGGCGGCCGCGGCGAGCGCGTTCGACACGTGGTGCTCACCGTACAGGCGCATGGTCACGTCGCTTGCACCGGAGGGTGTGCGAAGCCTGAAGGCGGGCTGTCCGCTGTCCGTGAGTCGCACGTTCTCGGCGCGTACGTCCGCTTCGTCGGCCTCGCCGAAAAAGAGCACCTTCGCCTTCGTACGAGCCGCCATGGCCCGTACGAGGGGGTCGTCCGCGTTGAGGATCGCGGCGCCGTCCTCGGGGAGGGCCTCCACAAGCTCGCCCTTGGCCTGCGCGATCTGCTCGCGGCCGCCGAACTCGCCGATGTGGGCGGTCCCGACGTTGAGGACGAGGCCGATCTTCGGGGGCGTCAGATCCGCGAGGTAGCGGATGTGGCCGATGCCGCGGGCGCCCATCTCCAGGACGAGGAACCTGGTCTCCTCGGTGGCGGTGAGGGCGGTGAGCGGCAGCCCGATCTCGTTGTTGAGCGAGCCGGGCGTGAACACCGTCGGCGCCTTGCGCTGGAGGACCTGGGCGATCAGGTCCTTGGTGCTGGTCTTGCCCGCGGAGCCGGTGAGGGCCACGAGGGTCGCACCGAGGCGTCGTACGACATGACGTGCGAGGGCGCCGAGTGCCGTCTGGACGTCCTCGACGACGATCGCGGGCACGCCCACGGGACGCGAGGCGAGGACGGCGACCGCGCCCGCCTCGACGACCTGACGGGCGAAGTCGTGGCCGTCCGCGCGTTCGCCGACGAAGGCGACGAAGAGGCTGCCGGGCTCCACCTCGCGGGAGTCACGGACCACCGGAGCGGTGACCTGGACGGACGGGTCCGGTATGTCGTGCGTCTGCCCGCCGACGACTTCTGCGATCTCGGCGAGAGAGAGGGCGATCACAAGTTCATCCCTGGGTCTTCTGGATAGCTTCGCGAAGCACCTGGCGGTCGTCGAAGGGACGAACCACCCCGGCGATGTCCTGGCCCTGCTCGTGGCCCTTCCCGGCGACCAGCACGGTGTCGCCGGGCCGCGCGCGGGCGACGGCTGCGGCGATCGCGGCGGCCCGGTCCTCGAAGACCTGGACCTCGCCGCGCTCGTGTGCCGGTACGGACGCGGCGCCCTCGAGCATGGTTGCAAGGATGGCGAGGGGGTCTTCGGAGCGGGGGTTGTCGGAGGTCAGTACGGCGGTGTCGGCGAGCCGGGCCACGGCTGCGCCCATCGGCACGCGCTTGGTCCTGTCCCGGTCGCCGCCGCAGCCGAGCACGACGTGCAGGTTCCCCTCGGTGACCTTGCGCAGGGCGCGCAGGACCGATTCGACGGCGTCGGTCTTGTGGGCGTAGTCCACGACCGCGAGATACGGCTGACCGGCGTCCACCCGCTCCAGACGCCCCGGCACCCCCGGGACGGCGGCGATGCCGTCGGCGGCGGTCTGCGGGTCCAGGCCCGCTGCGGCCAGGGCGACGATCGCGGCGAGGGTGTTGGCCACGTTGAAGGGGCCGGCGAGCGGCGACTTGGCGTGGATGCGCTCGCCCTGGGGGCCGATCACCGTGAACGTCGAGTCCAGTCGGCCGATCTCGACGTCCTCGGCGCGCCAGTCGGCGTCCGGGTGGCCCTCGGCGGAGAAGGTGACGACCGGGACCGCGGCCTCCTTGGCGAGGCGTCTGCCGTACTCGTCGTCGGCGTTGACCACGCCGAGCCTGCTGCGCTCGGGCGTGAACAGCTGTGCCTTGGCCCGGAAGTAGTCCTCCATGTCGGAGTGGAACTCCATGTGTTCCGGGCTGAGGTTGGTGAAGACGCCGATGTCGAAGACGCAGCCGTCGACCCGGCCGAGGACCAGCGCATGGCTGGAGACCTCCATGGCGACCGCCTCGACGCCGCGCTCGCGCATGACTGCGAACAGGGCCTGCAGGTCGGTGGCTTCGGGCGTGGTGCGCTCGGACTTGATGCGCTCGTCGCCGATGCGCATCTCGACCGTGCCGATGAGGCCCACCCGTCGCCCACCACCGCCCTCGACCGACGACGCTTCGCGTCGGCCCCTCTCGCCGGCGTCGCTCCTGGTCCGCAGACCGCCCTCGACGAGGTAGGCGGTGGTGGTCTTGCCGGAGGTGCCGGTGATGCCGATCTGGAGGAGGTCGCGGCCCGGGTGGCCGTAGATCGTGGCCGCCAGCTCGCCCATCTGCGCGCGCGGATTGTCGACCACCAGGACCGGCAGGCCGGTCGCGGATGCGCGCTCGGCCCCCGTCGGGTCGGTCAGCACGGCGACCGCGCCGAGGCCGGCGGCCTGGACGACGAAGTCGGCGCCGTGCAGCCGGGCGCCCGGCAGGGCGGCGTACAGGTCGCCGGGTCGGACGGCGCGCGAGTCATGGGTGATGCCCGTGACCTCGGCGGCGCCCTCCGGCGCTGTGGCACCCAGCTGATCGGCGAGTTCCGCGAGGGGTGTGACGGAGAGCTGCACCGGCCTGGGCGGCCCCGGATAGGTCACGGATGCGCCCTTCTGGGTGGTTTGGGACTGATCAGCGTGTGGCACGGCGGTGAGCGTACCGGGCGCACCCGCCTGCGGGCGAAGTGAGGGGCGGGGGGTGCCCGGGTTGCCCGGGCCGGGGGTGATCATGGTCACGGAGCGTTCCTGGCTGGTTGCGCTGATCAGGGCGTGAAGGTGACGGGCAGGTTCGCGGCCCTGGCCCCCGTGGGCGGGACCTGAAGGGTCTTCAGTGCGAACTCCATCACCTTCTTGTAGATGGGTCCGCAGATCTGGCCGCCGAAGTAACTGCCGCTCGTGGCGTTCTGGATGGCGCAGTAGACGGTGATGCGGGGGTTGTCCGCAGGTGCGAATCCGGCGAACGACGAGGTGTAGCCGCGGTACTTGCCGGTGGCCGGATCCACGCGGTTGGCCGTACCCGTCTTGCCCGCGACCCGGTAGCCGGGGATGCGCGCCTTGGTGCCCGTGCCCTGCTCGTCGTCCACCACCGACTCCAGCATCTGGGCGAGCGTCTTCGCCGTCCTGGCGCTGACGACCCGCGTCTTCTTGGGCTGCGCGGCAGGCGTGAAGCGTCCGTCGGCACCCTTTGTGCCGCGCACGAGCGTGGGTTCGACGCGGACGCCGCCGTTGGCGATGGTCGAGTAGACGGAGGCCGCCTGCATCGCGTTGAGGGACACACCCTGGCCGAAAGGAATCGTGTACTGCTGCGATGTCGACCACTTGTCGGGCGGCGCGAGGATGCCCTTGGTCTCCCCCGGGATGCCGAGTCCGCTGTAGCTGCCGATGCCGAACTTGCGCAGATACGAGTAGAGGACCCTGTTGGCCTGCGCCTGTGTCTTGCCCAGCTGGCCGGTGGCCAGGATGGTGCCGATGTTGCTGGACTTGGCGAGCACGCCGTTGAGCGTCAGGTTCCAGGTGGCGTGGTCGATGTCGTCCTTGAAGAGCCGGTCGCCGCGGTGCAGCCGGTTCGGCACGACGACATGCGTGAGCGGGGTGGCGACGTTCTGCTGCAGTACGGCCGCCATCGACATGATCTTCGCGGTGGAGCCGGGCTCGAAGGCGTCCTCGACCGCCCAGTTGTGCAGGGCGTTCGGATCCGCCTTGGACAGGTCGTTGGGGTCGAAGCCGGGTGAGTTGGCCATGGCGAGGATCTCGCCGGTCCGGGTGTCCTGCACTATCACGTAGCCGCGGTCCGCCCTGGACTCCTTGACCTGCTCGGTGATCGCGTTCTGCGCCGCCCACTGGATGTCGCGGTCGATGGTGAGCTCGACGTCGCTGCCGGGCACGGCGGGCGTCTCGGCGGAGCCCGCGGTGGGCACCAGGCGGCCGCCGGACTGCGCGTAGCGGATCTTGCCGTCCTTGCCGGCCAGGTCCTGGTTGAACTCCTGCTCGACGCCTCCGCCGCCCTTGCCGTCGTCGTTGACCCAGCCCAGTATCCCGGCGGCGAGGTCCTGGTTGGGGTAGATGCGTTTGCTGCTCGGGTCGGCGAAGACGCCGGCGAGGACGTTGACCGTGGACTTGTCCTTCTCGCCCTTGGCGGTGAGCGCGGCCTTCAGGTCCTTGATCTGCTTCCAGACCTGCGGGGTCTGCCTGCGAGCGAGCAGGACGTAGCGCAGTTCCCTGTTCCGGGGGCGCAGCTTCCTGAGGAGCGCGTCCTGGTCCATGCCGAGGATCGGCGCGAGGAGCGCGGCCGCCTGCTCGGGTCCGTCGTCGATCTTCAGCTGCTTGCGGTTGAACATCGTGGGGTCGGCCGTGAGGTCGTACGCGTCCACACTGGCCGCGAGAGCCACGCCGTTGCGGTCGGTGATGCCGCCGCGTTCGGCGGCCAGGACGTGGCCGACGTAGCGGTTCTGCTCGGCCTTGGCCGCGTACGCGCTCGCGTCGACGGCCTGCACCTGCAGCAGCCGTACGACGAAGGCGATCAGCACCAGGGTGAGCGCCAGGCTGACCATGCGCAGCCGGGGGCGGGGGCTGCCGAGCCTCAGTGCGTTCGGGGCCGCGGGGCGGGCCGACGCCGGGCGGCGGGCCGGGCGGGCACCGGGGCTCGGGCGGCGCTGACCGGCGACGGGACGGGCGGGACGTGCGGGGCCGGGCACGCGACGGCGCGGCGGTTCCCTGTCGGACACTTCCGTCACCTGCCGGGGGTCGTGGTCGTCTGGGCGGGGGCGGCCGCCTGGGCGGGGGCGGCTGCCGGAGTGGGAGTGGCCTCCGGAGTGGGGGGCGTGCCGGGGTCCGGTGCGGACGCGAGGGCCTCCGGCGGGAGCAGGACGAGCGGCATCTGCGCCGCGGACTGCTCGGCGGCGGCCGAGGGGACGCCCTTCACGGTGCCGTCCGGGTTCAGGAAGGCGGGGTCCGAACCGGGGACCATGCCGAGCTCGCGGGCGCGGCGCTGGAGGGCCTCCGGGGCGGAGTAGGAGTCGATGTCGCGCTGGAGCGCCTGTTCCTCGTCGGTGAGGCTCTTGGTGTCCTTCTGGAGGTCGTCGAGCCGGAACGAGCCCTCGCTGACCGCGGAGTTCAGCACCAGCAGCCCGATCAGTCCGCCGCCGAGGAGGAGCACGACGAGGAGGACGAAGGGCGTACGGGCCGCCTGTCCGCGGTTTCCCGGTCCCGGGAAGAGCCGGGCGAGCCGGGCGGCCCGCCCTCTCAGTTCGGGTTTCCTACTCACAAGACCTCCAGTGAGTCCGGTTTCCCAACTCGCTCACTCCCCGGCTCGTTCGAAAATCCGGCTCACTCGGTGTCCTCCCTGATGCGCTCGGCGCCGCGCAGCCGCGCCGGTGCCGCCCGCCGGTTCTCGGCGACCTCTTCCTCGGTGGGAAGTTCGGCACCGCGCGTGAGCAGCTTGAGCCGGGGCTGGTAGCGCTCGGGGACCACCGGCAGGCCGGGCGGGGCGGTGTTCGCGGCGCCGGCTGCGAACACCTGCTTGACCAGGCGGTCCTCAAGCGAGTGGTACGACAGGACGGCGATCCGTCCGCCCACGCCCAGCGACTTCACCGCGGCCGGGATCGCCTGCTCCAGGACGGAGAGTTCGCCGTTGACCTCGATGCGCAGGGCCTGGAAGGTGCGCTTGGCGGGATTGCCGCCGGTGCGCTTGGCGGCCTGCGGCAGCGCGTCCCTGATGAGCTCGACGAGCCGCGCGCTGTTGCTGAACGGCTCCTTCCCGCGCTCACGCACGATCGCGGACACGATCCGCTTGGCCTGCTTCTCCTCGCCGTACGCGCGCAGGATCCGGACGAGTTCACCGGGGGGGTAGGTGTTGAGGACCTCGGCGGCGCTCATGCCGGTCGTCTGGTCCATGCGCATGTCGAGCGGGGCGTCCCGGGCGTAGGCGAAGCCGCGGTCCGCCTCGTCGAGCTGCATGGAGGAGACGCCGAGGTCGAACAGGACGCCCTGCACGCGCGCGAGGCCGAGCCGTTGCAGTACGTCCGGGAGTTCGTCGTAGACCGCGTGCACCAGGGTGGCCCGCTCACCGAAGGACGCGAGCCGATCACCCGACAGGCGCAGCGCTTCCTTGTCGCGGTCGAGAGCGACCAGCCGGGCCTCGGGAAACTGGGTGAGGAGTGCCTCGCTGTGGCCGCCCAGGCCGAGCGTGCAGTCGACGACCACCGCTCCCGGCCGCCGCAGGGCGGGGGCCAACAGGTCCAGGCACCGCTGGAGCATCACCGGGACGTGTCGACTCTGGCTCAAGGGGCCCTCTCAGATCCGGCACGGTGTACGCACCGCCGGGTCCCCGCCCGCTCGTGAAGGGGAGGCCTGCCGGCGCCGAGAGCGTCAGCCGACCGGGAGCGGGAGGAGGCCGAGCCGTACGTACGCGCCGCGCACGTGGGGAGACCGTCCGTGCGCGAGCCGGGGCCTCCGGGGTGTTCAGTCCAGCAGGGAGAGCCTCGCCTCCCGCTTCGCGTCACTTTAGTCCACGGTGTCTCGCGGTCAATCAACCGGCCTGCGCGTCGCGGTCCGGCATGAATGCGATGCGGTGAATCCGGGAAAATCACCCGCACGGCTCCCTGCCGGCCACCCCTGTGGGGTACCTCACAAGAGGACTGTGATGACTCCCTTTTCCCGCTCTCACACCGCGACTGGATCGCTTGTGACCAGTAACGTTATAGATATGACGACTTCTGCATCCGTTCCCACCGAGTCCGAAGGCGCCATACGGGGCGGCACCGTCACCGACCGCCTCGTGGACGCCAACGAACGTTACGCCGCCGCATTCACCGACCCCGGAATGGACGCCCGCCCCGTCCTGCACGTCGCGGTCGTGGCCTGCATGGACGCCCGCATCGACCTGCACAAGGCGCTCGGCCTGCAGCTCGGCGACTGCCACACCATCCGCAACGCCGGCGGCGTGGTCACCGACGACGTGATCCGCTCGCTCACCATCAGCCAGCGCAAGCTCGGCACCCGCAGCATCGTCCTCATCCACCACACCGGCTGCGGCATGGAGTCGATCACCGAGGACTTCCGCACCGAACTGGAGCGGGAGGTCGGGCAGCGCCCCGCCTGGGCTGCCGAGGCCTTTGCGGACGTCGACCAGGACGTGCGGCAGTCCATGCAGCGCGTGCGCACCTCGCCGTTCCTGCTGCACACCGAAGACGTACGCGGCTTCGTCTTCGACGTGAGGACGGGCCTGCTGCGCGAGATCGACCCCGTGTGACCGTCCCCGGCCCTTCTCGTTTTTCGCAAAACCGCCACACGCTGAAGACCAAGCGCTACAAAACCCGACATATCGCAGCCAGTTGTCCACAGTCGAGTGACACGAATCGGTAACGGCAGCAAGAATGCGGTGTGTGACGTCGCGCGGAACTATTCACGCGTGGTGTCCGTGTTTCGGGGTGGGCCGGTCCGCATCGCAGAGCGACGGCCCGGAGAAAGAACGGGCCGAGGAGGGCCGGGTGACGACCTATGACGATCGAGCGAGCCTTACAGATCTGACTTCCACTGTGGAGCGGGTCCGCAGTTCGGTGGAAGGAGTGATCGAGGGCAAGCCCGAGGTCGTGCGGCTTTCGCTGACCGTACTGCTCGCCGAGGGACATCTTCTGATCGAGGATGTCCCCGGTGTGGGCAAGACCATGCTGGCCAAGGCGCTGGCCAAGTCCATCGACTGTTCGGTGCGACGAATCCAGTTCACCCCGGACCTGCTGCCCTCGGACATCACAGGGGTGTCCATCTGGGACCAGCAGCGCCGGGACTTCGAGTTCAAGCCGGGCGCGATCTTCGCGCAGATCGTGATCGGCGACGAGATCAACCGCGCCTCGCCGAAGACGCAGTCCGCTCTGCTGGAGTCGATGGAGGAGCGCCAGGTCACCATCGACGGGACGACCTACGAGCTGCCCAGCCCCTTCATGGTGGTGGCCACGCAGAACCCGGTCGAGATGGAGGGCACCTACCCGCTGCCCGAAGCCCAGCGCGACCGCTTCATGGCCCGGGTCTCCATCGGCTACCCCAGCGCGGAGGCCGAGCTGCAGATGCTCGACATCCACGGCGGGGTCAGCCCGCTGGACGACCTGCAGCCGGTGGCGCACGCACACGACATCGTGAAGCTGGTCGAGGCCGTCCGCGGCGTCCACGTCGCCGACGCGGTCCGGCGGTACGCGGTGGACCTGGTCGCCGCCACCCGCAGCCATCCCGACCTCAGACTCGGCGCCTCCCCGCGCGCGACGCTGCATCTGCTGCGCGCGGCGAAGGCGTCCGCCGCCCTGAGCGGGAGGGAGTACGCGCTGCCGGACGACGTGCAGGCACTCGCCGTCGCCGTCCTGTCCCACCGCCTGCTGCCCACCGCCCAGGCCCAGCTCAACCGCCGTTCGGCGGAGCAGGTCGTGCAGGAGATCCTGCAGCGCATCCCGGTGCCCGCCGCTCCCCAGCAGCAGAGCGGCTACGGCACCCTGGGCCACGGCAGTGCCGCATACGGCTCACAACCACCGCGGAGGTTGTGATGACCACCGGGGGGACGGCCCGCCCGGACACCGGCCACAGCGAGAAGGGCGGCGTCCGTACGGCCCTCGCGGGCCTGACCACCCGCGGACGCTCCTTCCTTGCGGCCGGCGTGGCGGCCGCCGTCTGCGCCTACGTCCTGGGACAGAGCGACCTGCTGCGGGTCGGCCTGCTGCTCGCCGTGCTGCCCCTGGTCTGCGCGCTGTTCCTGTACCGCACGCGCTACCGGGTGGCCGGCAGCCGCCGCCTCTCTCCCGCGCGCGTGCCCGCCGGCAGCGAGGCCCGCGTCCATCTGCGGATGGACAACGTCTCGCGGCTGCCCACCGGCCTGCTGATGCTGCAGGACCGGGTGCCGTACGTGCTCGGCCCGCGCCCCCGCTTCGTGCTGGACCGGGTGGAGCCGGGAGGCCGCCGTGAGGTGTCCTACCGGGTCCGCTCCGACCTGCGCGGCCGCTATCCGCTGGGCCCGCTGCAGCTGCGTCTGACCGACCCGTTCGGGATGTGCGAACTGACCCGGTCCTTCTCGACGTACGACGACCTGACGGTGATCCCGCGCGTGGAGGCGCTGCCCCCGGTGCGGCTGACGGGCGAGGCGAAGGGGTACGGCGACGGGCGGCAGCGCTCGCTCGCCCTGGCCGGCGAGGACGACGTGATCCCGCGCGGCTACCGCTACGGCGACGACCTGCGCCGCGTCCACTGGCGCCTGACCGCCCGCTACGGCGAGCTGATGGTACGCCGCGAGGAGCAGCCCCAGCGCTCCCGCTGCACGGTGCTGCTCGACACCCGGGGCATCGCCTTCGAGGGCGCGGGCCCCGACTCGGCCTTCGAGTGGGCCGTGTCGGGCACGGCGTCCGTCCTGGTGCACATGCTGGAACGGGGCTTCTCCGTCCGCCTGTTGACCGACACCGGCACCTCGGTGCCCGGCGAGGGCGCCGACGGGTTCGCGGGCGCGAGCCAGGAGACGGCCGACTCTGCCGGGCTGATGATGGACACCCTCGCGGTGGTCGACCACTCGGACGGCACGGGCCTGTCCCGGGCGTACGACGTACTGCGCCGCGGGAACGAAGGGCTTCTCGTGGCCTTCTTCGGCGATCTGGACGAGGAACAGGCCGCGGTGGCCGCCAAGATGCGGCAGCGCAGCGGAGGCGCGGTCGCCTTCCTGCTGGACACCGGCGGCTGGGTGCGGGAACCGACCGATGTGCCCGGTCCGTTGGACAGGGGCGAGGAGCGGCTGCGGATGCTGCGGGAGGCGGGCTGGACCGCCCTCAGGGTGCCCCGGGGCGCTGCGCTGGCTGGGCTGTGGCGCCAGGCGGACCGTGAGCGCACGGGCCTCGCCGTGGCGGACGGGACGACCGGTGAGGGGGTGGGTTCATGAGCGGGCGCGCACGACTGGCGCTGTGCGCCTGGGCGGCCACGCTGATGACGTCCTTCGCCCTGCTGCCCCTGCTCTCCCCGGCCACGTGGATCCTTCAGGTGGCCGTCATGCTGGGTGTGCAGACGGGCGTGGGCGCGGCGACCCGGCGGGTGCCCCTGGCGCGGCCGCTGACAACGGCCGCACAGGCGCTCGTCACGCTGATGATGCTGACCCTGGTCTTCGCCAGGCAGCAGGCGCTGCTCGGGATCGTCCCGGGTCCTGAGGCCTTCCGTCACTTCGCCGATCTGCTGCGGCAGGGGGGTGACGACATCGCGCGGTATGCGATCCCGGCGCCCCTGGAGTCCGCCGGCATCCGGTTGATGGTCTTCGGCGGAGTCCTGCTGATCGGTCTCGCGGTGGACACGCTCGCGGTGACTTTCCGCAGCGCCGCCCCCGCCGGACTGCCCCTGCTCGCGCTGTACTCCGTCGCCGCGGGGCTGTCCGACGGTGGGACGGACTGGCTGTGGTTCCTGGTCGCGGCGGGCGGCTATCTGATGCTGCTCCTGGCCGAGGGACGGGAACGGCTCTCGCAGTGGGGCCGGGTCTTCGGCGGTGCGGCGCGCTCCCAGGGCGGGGAGCCCGGCGCGGTGGCACCGGTCCGCACCGGGCGGCGCATCGGTGTGGTCGCCCTGGGCGTCGCCCTGGTGGTGCCGGTGGCACTGCCCGCGATGAACGGCGGACTGCTGGACGCGGCGGGGACGGGCGTGGGCTCGGGCAACGGCAGCGGCGGCACCATCTCCGCGGTGAACCCCCTGGTGTCGCTGCGCGACAGTCTGAACGTGGACGAGGACCGCCAGGTCCTGTCCCTGAAGACGAACAGCAACGACCTCTCGAACATGTACCTGAGGATCGTGTCGCTCGACGACTTCGACGGCAGCACCTGGAAACCGTCCAAGCGGCATGTCACCGGCGTACCGGACAAGTTCCCGACCCCGGTCGGCCTCGCCCCGGACGTCAAGCGGGCGGAGATCGAGACCCGGATCTCGGCCGCCGACTGGTACGCCCAGGACTGGCTGCCGATGCCGTACCCGCCCAGTGGCGTGGACGTCGGTGGCAAGTGGCGCTACGAACCTGTGGGCATGACGCTGGTCGGCGACCACGGAGAGACCACGCGCCGCAAGACCTATCTGGTCAAGAGCCTCGATGTGCAGCCGACGGCGCAGCAGCTCGCCGACGCCCCGGCTCCGCCCGCGGCTCTCCAGCGTGACTACACCAGGCTTCCGGACTCGGTGCCCGCGGTGGTGGGCAGGACCGCCCGCACGGTCACCAAGGGCTCGACCAGCCACTACGAGCAGGCGGTCAAGCTCCAGGACTACTTCGCGATGAACGGCGGCTTCCAGTACAGCACCCAGGTGCAGGTCGGCAACGGCCCGCAGGCGATCGCCCGCTTCCTGAAGGACAAGGAGGGCTTCTGCGTCCACTTCTCCTTCGCGATGGCGACGATGGCCCGCAGCCTGGGCATCCCCGCCCGGGTCGCGGTGGGCTTCGCCCCGGGCACGCCGCAGGCGAACGGCTCGGTGTCGGTGGGTCTCAAGGACGCGCACGCCTGGCCCGAGCTGTATTTCGAGGGCGTGGGCTGGACCCGCTTCGAGCCGACCCCGAACCGCGGCGTGGCCCCCTCGTACACGCAGACGGACACGCCGGGCAACAGCCTTCCCGACGTGACGCGGCCCTCGCAGTCGGCGGGCTCGTCCGCCTCCGCGGCGCCGTCCGCGAGCACGAGCTGCTCGGCGCAGCAGAAGAAGCTCGAGGCCTGCGCGGCGGCGCTCCCGCTGGACACCGCCACGCAGGGCGACGACGGCCTCCCCTGGTACAAGATCGCCGGCTGGGCCCTGCTGGGTCTCCTCGCGGTCGCGGTACCGCTGCTGCCCATGCTGTGGCGTCTGCGACGGCGTTCGGTGCGACTGACGTCGGCCCAGCACTCCGCGTCGGGCATGCGGCTGACCCGAGAGGGCCGCACGGCGCGAGGGGCCGACGCGGGTTCCGCCGGCGACGTCGAGGTGACGGCCCTGCAGATCGAGGCCGACGCGCGATACGCCGCCGAGGTCGCCGCGGGCCATGTCCTGGCCGTCTGGCGCGAACTCACCGACACGGCCTGGGACTACGGCATCGCGCCGGACGACGCACTGACCCCGCGGAAGGCGGCCGCGCGCATCGTGCGGCTGGGGCGGCTGGATGCGGCCACCGCCGAGGCGGTGCACCGGGTGGCGAGTGCGGTGGAGCAGGTGCTGTTCGCGCCTGAGCCGCAGCCTGTGCCCGGACTGGCCGACGATGTGCACCGGCTACGGGTGGCGCTGCGGTCGAGCGTCGGCTGGACCACCCGGGTACGGGCGGTCGTGGCGCCCCGGTCGGCCATCCGCGCGGTGTGGGACTTCACGGACCGCTGGACGGTCTTCAAGGCCCGCTGGGCGGACCGCTGGTCGACGCTGGTGCGACGGCCGGGACAGCAGAGCGGCTGACGGCGCCCCGGTCTTCCGGGCGCGCGTGAGGGGGTGACCACCGGGCGGGTGGTCACCCCCTCATCTGCGTCGGGGAGGTGCTAGTGGCCCTGCTCGTCGCGGCGGCGCTGCCAGCGCTGCTCGATGCGGTCCATCATGGAGCGCTTCTGCCGTCCCTGACGGCGCGCGTGCGGGGCACCGGCGGCGGACTGTTCACCCGGCTTGGGGGCCTTGCGCCAGCCGGTCACGGCGAGGACCGCACAGCCGAGCATGACGAGGAAACCCACCACGCTGAGCCAGACCTGCTTGGCGACCATTCCAGCCATGAGGAGCGCGATACCCACGAGAAAGCCGGCGACCGCCTGGTAGACCCGTCGCCGGGTGTACGTACGCAGCCCGCTTCCCTCAAGCGCTGTCGCGAACTTGGGATCTTCGGCGTACAGCGCTCGCTCCATCTGCTCGAGCATGCGCTGCTCGTGCTCCGAGAGCGGCACGGAGTCCTCCTCATCGTGCAGTCGCCGGGGCGACCCGGGGGGTCCCTTCAGGATAGGCAGGGAATCGCCCCCGTGAAACCCGCCCCTCTGCGCCAATTGGCCAACCGGAATCCGCCATGGGCGTCTCGGCTCGCTGAAGCTTGCATTCCCCAGCGGCCGACCCGTCATGCCGGGTGGTCTCCCTCGATCATACGGCGCTGAGCGTCCGATCGGGGGGCCTGTGGCCTACTCCATGTGCGGCCAAGTCCCTGATCAGCGGTGCGCCGCGGGAGGCGGCTCAGGCCTATGAGGCCCCTTGCGTCTCACCGAGCACGTGGAGCTGGGTGGCGACCGAGTGGAAGGCGGGGAGCTCGGCCGCCGCCTCCTCCAGCTTCAGCAGCGCCTCCAGGGCGCCCGGCTCGGTGTCCACGAGGACGCCCGGGACGAGGTCGGCGAAGACCCGTACGCCGTGCACGGCACCGACCCTGAGGCCCGCGCCCTCGGCCAGGGAGGTGAGCTGCGCGGCGGTGAAGCGGCGCGGCACGGGGTCGCCATCGCCCCAGCGGCCGTTCGGGTCTTCGAGGGCCTGCTTGGCCTCCTTGAAGTGGCCGGCGAGGGCGCGCGCGAGCACGGCGCCGCCGAGCCCCGCGGCGAGCAGGCTGAGCACTCCCTCGGACCGCAGGGCGGCCACGACGTTGCGCACGCCTTCGGCCGGGTCGTCGACGTACTCCAGGACGCCGTGGCACAGCACCACGTCGTAGCCGCCGCGCTCGACCACGTCGAAGAGGCCGTGGGCGTCGCCCTGGACGCCCTTCACCCGGTCCGAGACGCCGGCCTCGGCGGTGCGGCGCTCCAGAGCGAACAGCGCGTTGGGGCTGGGGTCGACGACGGTGACCCGGTGGCCGAGACGGGCTACGGGCACCGCGAACTTGCCGCTGCCGCCCCCGGTGTCGAGGACGTCCAGCGACTCCCGGCCCGTGGCCTTCACCCGGCGTTCGAGGGCCTCCTGCAGGACCTCCCAGACCACGGCGGTACGGAGGGAGGCGCGGGGGCGAGGGGGGTCGGTGCGTGACGACGTCGTCTGGGGGTGGTGGTGGGAGACGGGCGGGCGCATCGGGTCCGACACGGCAGTTGACTCCTCGGCGCGGCACCGCCCCTTGCACGGCGGAGCGAACGGAGTGCCTTCCCCGCCGGGATGCGGGAGGGAAGGCTTCAGGCGCCTTCCACCCTATTGCCTCCGGTGCCCTGCCTGGTCACCGCGGTGGCGTGCCCCACCCGACGTCTCGCACGGCGGACGGGGTCATCCCGTGTTCGGCCAGCGACGGGCCATCCCGTGTTGGGTCGGCGGACGGGGTCATCCCGTGTTCGGTAAGTCACGGTCACTCTCCACCTCGCTCTGCGGATGGTCGGCGTCCTGGCGCGGCTGCGGGAGGACCGGCTGGAGGACGAGCATCCGCTCGACGAGGCGCAGGAACATCGCGACGTCGCGTATCAGGTCGTCGGCGTCCCGGCGGCCGGCCGCACCCGGGATGCCCGCCTCGGCCCGGGCGCGGCGCCGGGCACCGGAGGCGAACAGCGCGCTCCACTCGGTCAGTTCGGGCGCGATTTCGGGGAGCACTTCCCAAGCGCTCCGGATGCGGGCCCGGCGTCGGGAGGACGGCTCGGGGCGCCCTCGCGCGGCGAGTACGGCGGCGGCCGTGCGCAGGGCGGCGAGGTGGGCGGTGGCATAGCGCTCGTTCGGCGTTTCGAGGGCGGCTGCCTCGTCCAGTCCGGCGCGGGCCTGGGCCAGCAGGTCGAGGGCGGCCGGCGGGGCCGTGGTCCGGCGGAGCACCGGGTGGACGTCGCTCGCCGGGCCGGTCAGTGAGGGGGCAGGACCGGTGGCACGGCGCCGGCGGGCGGCTGCTGCGTGATAGCTGGCCATGACGAACCTCCTGTCGTCTGCGTGACGGCATGCCCCGATACGGGCCGCCGTATGTGCCCATCGTGCGGTATGCCACTGACAATCCGTTCTGACCTGGGCTTTTGCTTCGATCGAAAGTTCGCGTTAGTTTTTGCACTGACCAGTCAGTTCAATTCAGGGGAATGGGGGGAACCGTGCCCGGAATCGCTGTCACGGCCCGCGGCCTCGGACTCAGGGGCCCTCGCGGCTGGGCCTTCCGCGACGTCACGTTCGACGCGGAGCCCGGCTCGCTGATCGCGATCGAGGGACCCTCCGGGTCCGGCCGCACCTGCCTGCTGCTCGCGCTCACGGGACGGATGAAGACCACCGAGGGCGCGGCAGGGGTGGGCGAGTGGAAGCTGCCCAAGCAGATGGCGGCCGTGCGCCGGGTCAGTGGGCTCGCGCACGTCGGCTCGGTCACCGATCTCGACCCCGCGCTGACCGTGGGCGAGCACCTGCACGAACGGGCGCTGCTGCAGCGGCGGTTCGGGGACTCGCTGCGTGGGCTGCTGCGGCCGCGTGCGGAGCGCGTCGCCGAGGCCGGGCTGCGGATCGACACCGCGCTGGCCGCCGCCGGACTGGACCGGGAGGCGCTGCCCAAGGGCTCCCGGACGGCCGTACGCGATCTCGAGCGGCTGGAGGCGCTGCGGCTGTCCCTGGCGCTCGCCCTGCTCGGGCGCCCTCGGCTGCTCGGTGTCGACGACACGGACCTCAAGCTCTCGGAGGCCGAACGGGGCGAGGTCTGGGCGCTGTTGAGGTCGATCGCCGAGTCCGGGACGACCGTCGTGGCGGTCTGCAGCGAGGCTCCGGACGACACCGTCGCCGTAGCCACCGGGGACGTCGCGGCCACCAAGGAAGTCGCTGCCGTTCAGGACGTCGTAGCCACCGAGGGAAAGGAGAGGGCCGATGCGCTCGCCGAAACTGGCCGCTCTTGAGCTGAGGCGCTTCGGCAGGGGCAGGCTGCCGCGCGCCGCCATGGTGGCGCTCCTGGTGCTGCCGCTGCTGTACGGAGCCCTGTACCTGTGGTCCTTCTGGGACCCGTACGGCCGTCTGGACCGCATCCCGGTGGCGCTCGTCAACGACGACAAGGGGGCGACGGCCGACGGGAAGAGGATCGCGGCGGGCGACACCCTCACCGAAGGGCTGCGCGACAGCGACGTCTTCGACTGGCACGAGGTGAGTTCCGACGAGGCACGCGCGGGCGTGGAGGACGGCACGTACTACCTGTCGCTGACCATGCCGGCCGACCTCAGCGAGCGAATCGCGTCCAGCGCGGGCGACTCGCCACAGACGGGCGCACTCCAGGTGCGTACGAACGACGCGAACAACTACATCGTCGGGCAGATCTCGCGGACGGTGTTCAGCGAGGTGCGCCAGGCCGCGTCCACGAAGGCGTCACGGTCCTTCCTGGACAAGATCTTCATCTCGTTCTCCGACATCCACGGCGCGACGGTGAAGGCGGCGAACGGCGCCGACAAGCTGAGCGGCGGCATCGGGAAGGCGGAGAAGGGGTCGAAGGACCTCGCCGACGGGCTGAAGGACGCCAAGGACGGCAGCGGCAGGCTCTCCAAGGGCGTGCGGAAGCTCGACACGGGCGCCGGCGACCTGGAGGACGGCTCGAAGCAGGTCGCGGCGGGCACCCAGACGCTCGCCGACACGGTCAACGGGATCGACACGAAGGTGGGTCCGTTCCTGAAGGGCAACGAGAAGACCATCGGGGACACCGCCCAGTTGGTCGCCGACTCCTCCAAGGCGATCCGCCACAACCTCGGCACCCTGGTCAAGACGGCCCCGGTCGCCGCCAAGAGCGCCCGTGCGGCCTCCGACACGCTGGACGACGTCTACAAGGTGCGCTGCGAGAACCCGGTACTGCCGGACGCGGCCTGCTCCGACCTGAAGAAGGCGAAGGAGGCTGCCGACGACGTGTCGACGATCGCCGACGACCTGAACACGCTGATCGGCGACCAGGACGGCGACCTGAAGAAGCTCGACAAGAACCTGGCCACCCTCCAGACGCAGGCCCAGGCTCTCGCCGACCGCGCGCCGCACCTCTCCGAGGACCTCGACGACGCCGTCTCCAAGGTCAACAAGCTGAACGAGGGCGCCGTGAAGGTCGCCGCGGGCGCCAAGAAGCTGCACAAGGGGCTCGGCACGGCCAAGAGCGGTGCCGGAGACCTGGACGAGGGCCTCGGCAAGCTGAAGACCGGCGCCCAGACCCTCAACGGCGGCATGTACAAGCTCGTCGACGGCTCGGGGAAGCTCGCGGGCGGGCTGCATGACGGCGCAGGGCAGATCCCCGACTACGACAAGCAGGACCGCGACAGGCGCACCCAGGTGATGGCGGACCCGGTCGGGCTCGTCTCCAAGGACCTGCACAAGGCGCCCAACTACGGCACCGGGTTCGCCCCGTACTTCATCCCGCTGTCCCTGTGGGTGGGCGCGATGGTGGCGTACATGCTGATCCCGCCGATGAACCGGCGCGCGCTCGCCACGGGCGCCCCGGCGTGGCGGATCGCGCTGGCGGGCTGGCTCCCGGTGGTCGCGATCGGCGTACTGCAGACCGTGTCCCTGATGTCGGTGCTGCACTGGGCGATCGGCCTGCAACTGGACCGGGCGGCCGGCACCGTCGGCTTCCTGTTCCTGGTGACGGCGTGCTTCGGGGCGATCGTGCAGTGGCTGAACGCGCGCTTCGGGGCTGCGGGCCGGATCCTCGTCCTCGCCCTGTTGATGCTCCAGTTGACCTCCGCGGGCGGCACGTACCCCGTGGAGACCAGTCCGGGCTTCTTCAACGCGATCCACCCCTTCCTGCCGATGAGCTACGTCGTTGAGGCCCTCAGGAGGCTCATCACGGGCGGCGGCATGGGACCGGTGTGGCACGCGTGCGTGGTGCTCTCGGCGTTCACCGCGGGTGCCCTCGCACTGACCGCGGTGTCGGCCCGCCGCCGGCAGGTGTGGACGCTGGACCGGCTGCACCCGGAGCTGACCCTGTGAGCCCTGCGGTGACGTCCGGAGGTACGGCTCCTGTGACAATCAGGACCATGGAACGCAGCAGTGCCACGTCGGGCGGCAGCACCCGCCGCGAGGCCACCCGGCAGAAGCTCTACGAGGCGGCCGTCACGCTCATCGCCGAGCAGGGCTTCTCCGCCACCACGGTGGACGAGATCGCCGAGCGTGCCGGGGTCGCGAAGGGCACGGTCTACTACAACTTCGCGAGCAAGTCCGTCCTCTTCGAGGAGCTGCTGCGGCACGGCGTCGGGCTCCTCACCGCCTCCCTGCGGGAGGCGGCCGAGCGGACGGCCAGGGACGGCGGCAGCAAGGTGGACGCCCTGGACGCGATGATCCGGGCCGGTCTCGTCTTCATCGACCGCTATCCGGCCTTCACCCAGCTGTACGTGGCCGAGATGTGGCGCACCAACAGGGCCTGGCAGTCCACGCTGATGGTGGTCCGGCAGCAGGCGGTCGCGGTCGTGGAGGACGTGCTGCGCGAGGGCGTGGCGAACGGCGAGTTCAGCGACGAGATCGATGTGTCACTGACCGCGTCGGCGCTGGTCGGCATGGTCCTGGTCGCCGCCCTGGACTGGCAGTCCTTCCAGCCGGAGCGCTCCCTCGACGATGTCCACGCGGCGCTGTCCCGGCTGCTCCAGGGGCGCGTGAGCGGCCAGGGCTGAGCGCACACGAAAGCGCCGGTCCGATGTGGCCGCGTCCCCCGCGGGCCACCTCGAACCGGCGCCGTCCCGTACTCCCCCGTTTTCTCTTCCCCCGTTGGGACCCCCGTTTCGGTCGGTTCCCCCGGGTTCCCCCGTGCCTCGCTCCCGCCGACCTCGGTCGGCGGAAGGAGCGGATCCGGGGCCGCTCCGTTCCGGCGCCCCGTGTCGCCGGTGCCGGAGCCGCGCCCCTTTCCGTGTCTCCACTCTCTCGTTCACGCAGGTCGGGCCCATCCGCGCGCGTACTCATCTCACTCACTAGGTACGCATACTCAGTGCTGCGCACTCACCCCCAGGGCGCTCCGTTGCCGACTGGTCCCGATCGCCTCCGTGTCCGTACTCCCCCTGACTCCCCTCGGCCGATCTTCCCGGTCTCCCGGATCCGGGGGTTCCCGCGCCGCGGGGCCCAGCGACGGGCGGAACGCGGACTCGCCGCGCGGGCCGGACGCCGGCCGGCGGACCACGCGTGCCGTGGCTGTCAGTGGCGGTCGGTAAGGTCGCGGGCATGGGACGGATTGCGGTGATCGGCGCCGGGATGGGCGCGATGGCGGCCGCCGCCCGGCTGGCCGTCGCGGGCCACCGGGTCGCGGTGTACGAGCGTGCTCAGACGTACGGCGGGGCGGTTTGCCGCTTCGAGCGGGACGGGTTCGGCTTCGACGCCGGTCCGGGGCTGCTCACACTGCCCGCTGTCTGGCGCGATCTGTTCGTCAAGACCGGCAAGGAGCCGCTGGAGGCGTGCGTCGAGCTGGTCCAGGTCGATCCGTCCTCACGGCACGTCTTCGCGGACGGCACGGAGGTGTCCCTGCCGAACGCCTCGCGCGCCGGCGCGGTCGCGGCCCTGGACGAGGCCCTCGGAGCGGGCGCGGGCGGGCGCTGGGGCGACTTCCTGGTGCGGGCCCGTGAGGCCTGGGACCGCACCCGCCGGCCCCTGCTGGAGGAGCCCCTGTGGCCCAACTGGTCGGTGCTGGCCGAGCGCGAGCCGTACCCGGCGGTCCCGCACAAGCGGCTGCTGCGCACCCGGCGCGCCACCACGCTCGCCGAGGTCGGTGCCTGGGAGCTGCGCGATCCCCGGCTCACGGCCCTGCTGGAGAGCTACGCCCTCTCGTACGGCCTCGATCCGCGGTCAGCTCCGGCGAGCGCGGCCGTGCTGCCGTACATGGAGCACGCCTTCGGGAGCTGGTATGTCCGCGGCGGCGTAAGGGAGTTGGCGCGCGCGGTGTACGAGCGGTGCGTGGCCCGCAGGGTCGAGTTCCACTTCGGCGCCGAGGTGACCGCGGTGCTGGAGAAGGACGGACGCGCGGCGGGGGTGGAGCTGTCCGGGGGCACCTCCCTGGTGGAGGCCGACCATGTGGTGGCCGGCGTGCATCCCGTACGTCTGCGGGGGCTGACGGAGCGTCTGCTCGACGAGGAGGGCGATGTACGGCCCGACGCGGCCCCCCGCCCCGGACGGTTCACCGTGCTGCTGGCGCTGCGCGGCCCGCGGGAGGCCGGGGCGGTTCATCACACGGTCGTGCACGCGCCCGACCGTGCGGCCGAACTGGACTCGCTGGGTTCCGGCGCGGCCGAGCCCGTCCGGCCCACGGTGACCGTGCTGCGGCCGGACGACCCGGCGCTGAGACCGGACGACGGGCACGAGTCCGTGGTCCTGTCCGCGGTGGTGGCGACGGGGTCCGACCGGCATCCGCCGGAGCGGGACGAACGCCTCGCCCACGCTCTCGTCGCAGCGGCCGGGGCCGCGATACCGGGGCTGCGTGAGCGGATCATGTGGCGCGAGGTGCGGCCGCCGGAACACCGTGAGAAGGAGGCAGGCGCCGGGTTCGGTGGTCTGTCCGCTCCTTCGCTCGCCGCGGGGAGCGGGCGCTTCCTGCACCCGGCCAACACCACCCGGTTCCCGGGTCTGTACCGGGTCGGCGGGTGGTCCCACCCCGGCGGCGGTCTCGCGCATGCCGGCATGTCGGGCGCGCTGGTGGCCGGACTGATCGTGGAGGGGCCGGAGTTCAGGGGTTCCCAGTGAGCACCCCGCGCTGAGGGACCCGCTGAGGGGCTCTCAGAAGCGGTACTGCTCGTCGTACCCGTTCCCCTGCGCCTGCCCCTGCGCCTGTCCCTGACCGTTGTCGTCCTGGTAGGGGTACGGCTGCTCCTGCGGGAGCTCGCCGCCGTAGGTCTCGTCGGTGCGCTGCTGCGGGACCCACACGCCGCCGGCCGGGGTCTCGCCGCCGTAGGTGCCGGTGGCGTACTGGTCCTGTCCGTAGCCCTGTTGCGCGTACTGACCGTAGGTGGCGTCGTAGCCGCCGCCGTAGGTCTGGGTGCCGATGTACGGGTCGGAGTAGGCGGCGTACTGCTGCTGGCCGGTGGTGTCGTAGCCGTACTGCTGCTGGTCGTACCCGGAGTAGTCGTACGCGTAGGCCTGATCGCTGCCCTGGGCCGCCGTCGCGTACTGGTCCTGGGCCTGGCCGGCGTTCGCGTAGGAGGGGTCGCCGGCCGCGGTGTACGCGTTGTCGTTGTATATGCCGTACGAGCCGGTGTCGTCGGGCAGGGGCTGCGGTTCGTACACCGCGGTGGACTCGGCGGCCGTGGGCTCGGCAGCGGAGCGGGCGGGGGTGAAGACGTCGTCGCGGTCGTACTCGTCGTCCTTGTACGACACGCTCTCGCGGTTGTAGGCGGCCGCCTGGTCGCCGTATCCGCTCTCATCCGGCTCGAGGTCGGAGACCTCCAGGGTCGGGTCCTGACGGTCCGCCGTGCCACGCCTGCGCTTGGTGCCGGCGCCGTCCTCGTCGGGGCGCTTTACCGCCCAGCCCGAGGAGAAGCCACGGCGGAACGACAGCGTGACGTATGTCTGGCCGACCGCGAACGCGGCCGCGCCAAGGCCGATGACGATCACCTGCGAGATCAGCACCCCGGCCACGACGCACAGGAAGCCGGCGAAGGCGAGCAGTCGCCAGCGCAGCCGTGCCTTGTACTGCAGCAGCACCTCACCCAGCAGCCACAGCGCGACGATTCCGAACGCGATGTAGAGGACCGTATAGCCCATGTACGCCCCTCTCCCAGTCGCCGCTACGCAGTGTGTCGTATACCCGTGCGGCCGGTCTAGGCCCGCGGCGGATGGTGCAGGCCCAGGTTCTCGTAGATTTCCAGCGTCGCCGTGGAGTTGTTGAGCGTGATGAAGTGCAGTCCGGGCACGCCCTCGGCCAGCAGCCGCGCGCAGAACTCCGTGGCGAATTCGATGCCAATGGAGCGTACAGCGGTCGGATCGTCTTTTGCTGTGAGGATTCGCTCTTTCAGGGCGGACGGGATGTGAGCGTTGCTGAGCCGGGGTAGCCGCTCCAGCATCTTCACGCTGGTCACCGGCATGACCTCTGGGATGACGGGGGTCTCGCAGCCCGCCGCGGAGACCCGGTCGCGCAGCCGCAGATAGGACTCCGGCTGGAAGAACATCTGCGTGATGGCGTAGTCGGCGCCGGCCCGGCACTTGTCCACGAACCGGGCGACGTCCGCGTCCCAGCCCTCTGAGCGCGGATGCATCTCCGGGAAGGCCGCGACACCTACGCAGAAGTCGCCCGACTCCTTGATGAGCTGGACGAGTTCGGCGGCGTAGCTGAGGCCCGTCGGGTGCGGCACCCAGTCGCCCATGGGGTCGCCGGGCGGGTCGCCGCGCACGGCGAGCATGTTGCGGATCCCGGCGTCGGCGTACTGGCCGATGATGTTGCGCAGTTCGGCGACCGAGTGGTTGACCGCGGTGAGGTGGGCCACCGGGGTGAGCGTGGTGTCGACGACGATCTGCTGGGTCTCCCTGACCGTGGTCGCACGCGTGGAACCGCCCGCTCCGTAGGTGACGGAGACGAAGTCGGGGGCCACCGCCTCGACCCTGCGGAGCGCGTTCCACAGGCTCTTCTCGCCCTTGGGGGTCTTCGGCGCCGTGAACTCGAACGAGTAGGTCGTTTTGCCGCTCGCGAGCATGTCGCTCACGGTGCGTGCGCGATCAGTCCGGGTGGATGCGGTTCCGAGGGCCATACTCGCAGGTTAACCAGGGGTGGGCGGTCCCCCAACCGAGCGCCGGAAATTTGCCCGTTTTGTCGACTTGTTGTCCACCCCTTGGACAACCTGCCCGCTCAGGGATTCCGCCTGCCCGCTCAGGGATTCCGCAGCCGCTTCGCGAAGTCGGCCGCCGCCGCTCCGGGGTCGTCCGCCCCGGTGATCGCGCGGACGACCACCACCCGGCGGGCGCCGGCCGCGAGCACCTCGTCGAGGTTGCCGAGATCGATGCCGCCGATGGCGAACCAGGGGCGGTCGGTGCCGAGGGAGGCGGTGTACCGGACCAGGCCGAGGCCGGGAGCGTGCCGGCCGGGCTTGGTGGGCGTCGGCCAGCAGGGGCCGGTGCAGAAGTAGTCGACGCCCTCCTGGACGGCGGCGGCCGCCGCTTCCGCCTCCGCGTGCGTCGAGCGGCCGATGAGGACGCCGTCGCCGAGGATCGCGCGGGCCGCGGGAACCGGGAGGTCGCCCTGGCCCAGGTGGAGTACGCCTGCGCCGGCGGCGTGCGCGATGTCCGCGCGGTCGTTGACCGCCAGCAGCTTGTCGTGACGGGCGCAGGCGTCGGCGAGGACCTCCAGGTGCTCCAGCTCCTCGGCCGCCTCCATGCCCTTGTCGCGCAGCTGCACGATGTCGACACCACCGGCCAGGACGGCGTCCAGGAACTCGGGCAGGTCGCCCTGGCGCCTGCGGGCGTCGGTGCACAGGTAGACGCGGGCGTCGGCGAGCCGGGCGCGTGCGGTGACGGCGGTGTCGGGCATACGAGGGTCCCCCCGGTGTCGTTCCGTGTCGGCGGCGTACGGGCTCGGAGACGGCCGTGGCCGTCGGCCCCTGCGGACCTTGTCGAACCTGCGGGCCTGCGAGCCTGCGGGTCCGCGGCCTGGGGGCCGCAGTGAACCGCGGGCCCAGGCCGTGGCCGGCCCCGGCCCCGGCCCGTACGCCGGACGGTGTTCGGATCAGCCTGTTCGGATCAGACGGCGAGCGCCTGGGCCCGGCGCTTCACCTCCGTGCCTCGATTCTCGCTCAGAGCCTGCGCGGGGGTGCCGGGCAGGCTCTCGTCGGGGGTGAAGAGCCATTCGAGCATCTCTTCGTCGGTGAAGCCGTCGTCCCGCAGGAGCGTCAGAGTGCCGGCCAGGCCCTTGACGACCTTCTGCTCGACCCCGTCGATGAAGGCGGCGGGGACGTGCAGCGCACGGTTCTCACCACGGCGTACGGCGATGACTTGGCCGTCCTTGACCAGCTGTCGCACGCGCGTCACCTCGACATCGAGCATCTCTGCGATGTCGGGCAGGGTGAGCCAGGCGGGGATGAGAGCATCGGTCTTTGCGTCAATCTCGGTCACGGAATCAAGCCTGCCATCCCGCACTGACAGCCGGAAGCCAGGAGCGTCCGACCTGTGGCTTTTGCACTAGATCGCGGCGGCTTTCAATGGCTTCGCCGGATCCGCGAGCAGCTCCGGGTCCATCGGCGTTCCCGCCTCGATCAGCCGTCTGCCCTGCGCCAGGTCCCGCGGCCTGCCCACCGCCAGCAGGGCGGCCAGCCGGTTCTCGCGCAACCAGCAGACGGACCAGGCGGGTCCCGACGGGTCGCCGCGCCACAGGGTCGTGTCGGCGGACGTGTGGTGGCCGGCGTACTGGACGAAGCGGCCGAACTGCTCGGACCAGAAGTACGGGACCGGGTCGTAGACCGCCAGGGGTTCGTCGGTGGCCTCGCCGACGATGTTCGCCGCCACCGTGCGCGGCCCCTGGAGGGCATTGTCCCAGTGGTGGACCAGCAGGCGCTCGCCATATCTCCCCGAAGGGAAGGACGCGCAGTCTCCGACGGCGTAGACGTCCGGTGCGGACGTGCGCAGGTGGGTGTCGGCCACGACCTCGCGGTGCGCGCCGAGTTCGATGCCGGAGCCGGTCAGCCAGGCCGTGGCGGGGCGCGCGCCGATGCCGACCACGACCGCGCCCGCGGGCAGCCGCGTGCCGTCGTCCAGGACGACCGCTCCGGGCTCGACGCGCTGCACGCGCGCGTGCGTACGCAGCACGGCGCCGGCATCGGCGTACCAGGCCGCCATCGGTGCGGCCACCTCGGCCGGCAGCGCTCCCGCGAGCGGCCGGTCCGCGGCCTCGACGACGGTCACCGCGCAGCCGGACTCGCGCGCGGCGGTGGCGAACTCGGCGCCGATCCAGCCCGCGCCGACGACCACGATGTCGTGCTGCCGCGCGAGCACGGGCCGCAGTCGCTCGGCGTCGTCCAGGGTGCGCAGCAGATGCACGCCGGGCACGCCCTCCGTGCCCGGCAGGGTGATCGGCTCGGCGCCGGTGGCGAGGACCAGGACCTCGTACGGGACAGGCCCGGCCTCGGTGTCCAGTTCGTGCTCGCCGGGACGCACGCCGAGCACCTCGCGGCCCAGTTGCAGTTCGATGCCGAGCGCCTCGAAGTCGACGTCGAAGGCGGAGCCCTCGGACTTGCCGAGCAGGACGGCCTTGGACAGCGGCGGCCGGTCGTACGGCTGGTGGGGCTCGGCGCCGATCAGTGTGACGGTGCCGTCGAAGCCCTTTTCGCGCAGGGCGACGGCGGTCTGCACGCCGGCCATCCCCGCGCCGACGACGACCACGCGCCGCGCCGGTGACGTGCTCATTTCCCGCCTCTGCTCGCTCACCTGATCACCATAGACAACTGACAATTCGTCAGTCAGCGGTCGTGCTCAGTGACCTGCTCCACAACACTTGTCCCGCTGCCCGGCTGCGACTCCCACTCCCAGGTCTCCTCCAGCCGCACCCGCCGGTCCGGCAGTTCCACCACCGTCGACACGCAGTGCCCCGAGGACGTCGTCCCGTCGTGCTTGAGCTGGACGTAGCGGAAGTCCAGCCGGTCCCCCGTCCGGGTACCCACCAGATGCCCGCGTACGACGTCACCGCCCGCGTACTCGGCCCAGATCGCCCCGTCCTTCTCGTGGTACGTGAACCGGGTACGGGTACCCACCTGACCTGGGGCCTGGTCGGCGACGGGCGCGAGAACGAGGCCGTCGAGCGAGCGGGGCATGGCAGAGGGCTCCTTACAGAGGCGCGGCGGGTCGGGCTAGGGTGGCCAACGTACAAGCACTCGCGGGAGCCCGGACGCACCGGGCTGAGAGGGAGGCTGGCGGCCTCCGACCGTACGAACCTGATCCGGGTCATGCCGGCGAAGGGAGGGGCTGGACGCCCATGTCGTCACGTACGTCAGACGTCCTCGTGATCGGGGGCGGAATCATCGGCCTGGTCACTGCCTGGCGGGCCGCGCAGCACGGGTTGACCGTGGCCGTCGTGGACCCCGAACCGGGCGGCGGGGCCGCCCAGGTGGCCGCCGGGATGCTGGCCGCCGTCACCGAGCTGCACTACGGCGAGCAGACCCTGCTCGGCCTCAATCTGGAGTCGGCCCGCCGCTACCCGGACTTCGCGGCCGAGCTCACCGACCTCACGGGCCTCGATCTCGGCTACCGCCAGTGCGGCACGCTCGCCGTCGCCCTGGACGCCGACGACCGTGCCCACCTGCGCGAACTGCATGTCCTGCAGCGGCAGTCGGGGCTCGATTCCGAATGGCTGTCGGGGCGCGACTGCCGGCGCCTGGAGCCGATGCTCGCGCCCGGCGTGCGCGGGGGGCTCAGGGTCGACGGCGACCACCAGATCGATCCGCGGCGCCTGGCACGCGCGCTCGTGGCGGCGTGCGAGCTGGCGGGCGTGGTCTTCCACCGCGCGTGGGCCGAGCGCTTCCACGTCGTACAAGAGCGGGCCACCGGTGTCACCACGGCGGACGGTGACGAGCTGGGCGCGGGCCAGGTGGTGCTGGCCGCCGGCAGCCTCAGCGGGCGCCTCCCGGGCGTCCCGGACGACGTGCTGCCGCCCGTGCGGCCGGTGAAGGGGCAGGTGCTGCGGCTGACCGTGCCGAAGCGGTACGCGCCGTTCCTGAGCCGCACCGTGCGCGCGGTCGTCCGCGGCAGCCATGTCTACCTGGTGCCGCGCGAGAACGGCGAGCTGGTCGTGGGCGCGACCAGCGAGGAGCTGGGCTGGGACACGACGGTCACCGCGGGCGGCGTGTACGAGCTGCTGCGCGACGCGCACGAGCTGGTGCCCGGGATCACCGAGCTGCCGTTGACGGAGACGCGCGCGGGCCTGCGTCCCGGCTCCCCGGACAACGCGCCGCTGCTCGGCCCTACGCAGCTGCCCGGACTCCTGCTGGCCACCGGCCACTACCGCAACGGCGTGCTGCTCACGCCGGTCACCGGCGACGCCATGGCGCACGTCCTGACCATCGGCGAACTCCCGGACGAGGCCCGTCCGTTCACCCCGAGGCGTTTCGCGCTCATGGAGCAGCCCGCATGAACATCTCCGTCAACGGTCAGGCGCGGGAGTTCACTCCCGGCACCGCTCTCGACTCCGTCGTACACACGCTGACCCCGGCCTCCTCCGGAGTGGCCGCCGCCCTGAACGAAACCGTCGTCCCACGCGCCGAGTGGCCGTCGACGTCCCTCCGCGAGGGAGACCGCGTCGAGATCCTCACCGCCGTCCAAGGAGGCTGACCCATGGCCGACGATCCCCTTGTCATCGGCGGTACGTCCTTCACGTCCCGCCTGATCATGGGCACCGGCGGTGCTCCCAGCCTCGACGTGCTGGAGCGGGCGCTGGTCGCGTCCGGCACGGAGCTGACGACGGTGGCGATGCGGCGCGTGGACCCCTCGGTGCACGGTTCGGTGCTGTCCGTCCTGGACAGGCTCGGCATCCAGGTGCTGCCGAACACGGCGGGCTGCTTCACCGCCGGCGAGGCCGTCCTCACCGCCCGCCTCGCGCGCGAGGCGCTCGGCACCGAACTGGTCAAACTTGAGGTCATCGCCGATGAGCGCACCCTCCTGCCCGACCCGATCGAACTGCTGGACGCCGCCGAGACCCTCGTCGACGAGGGCTTCACGGTGCTGCCGTACACGAACGACGATCCCGTCCTCGCCCGGAAGCTGGAGGACGTGGGCTGTGCGGCGATCATGCCTCTCGGCTCGCCGATCGGCTCCGGGCTCGGCATCCGCAACCCGCACAACTTCCAGTTGATCACCGAGCACGCCCGCGTGCCGGTGATTCTGGACGCGGGCGCCGGTACGGCGTCGGACGCGGCACTCGCGATGGAGCTGGGGTGCGCGGGTGTGATGCTCGCCTCAGCGGTGACGCGGGCGCAGGAGCCGCAGCTGATGGCCGAGGCGATGAAGCACGCAGTGGAGGCGGGGCGGCTGGCCCGGCTCGCGGGGCGGATTCCGCGGCGGCATTTCGCGGCGGCGTCGTCCCCCGCGGAGGGCCTGGCACGACTGGACCCGGAGCGGCCCGCTTTCTGAACGGACGTTCGACACTGGCCGGAACTCGCTGCGATGTCCGTCACAGCTCGGCTGCAGTCACGCCCCGATCCCGCAGGAATCGACGGCCCTGTCAGTCACGGCTCGTACACTCACCTGCGTGGATACGACCCTTCAGGACCCTCTGGTCGGGCAGGTGCTCGACGGGCGCTATCGCGTGGAGGCGCGGATCGCGGTCGGCGGGATGGCCACGGTCTACCGGGCCCTGGACACCCGCCTCGACCGGGTGCTCGCGCTCAAGGTGATGCACCCCTCGCTCGCCGCCGACGGCACCTTCGTCGACCGGTTCATCCGGGAGGCGAAGTCCGTCGCCCGGCTGGCCCATCCGAACGTCGTGCAGGTCTTCGACCAGGGCACCGACGGGTCGTACGTCTATCTCGCCATGGAGTATGTCGCCGGGTGCACCCTGCGGGACGTGCTGCGCGAGCGCGGGGCGCTGCAGCCGCGCGCCGCTCTGGACATCCTGGAGCCGGTGCTGGCCGCGCTCGGTGCCGCGCACCGCGCCGGTTTCGTGCACCGGGACATGAAGCCGGAGAACGTGCTGATAGGAGATGACGGCCGGGTCAAGGTCGCCGACTTCGGCCTCGTCCGCTCCGTGGACACGGTCACCAACACCACCGGGACCATCCTCGGCACCATCTCCTACCTCGCGCCGGAGCAGATCGAGCACGGCACCGCCGACCCCCGGGTCGACGTGTACGCGTGCGGTGTCGTCCTGTACGAGATGCTCACAGGCGACCGGCCGCACTACGGGGACTCCGCGGCCACCGTCCTCTACAAGCACATCCACGAGGACGTCCCGCCGCCGTCGGCCGCGGTGCCGGGGCTGGCGTACGAACTGGACGGGCTGGTCGCGTCGGCCACCGCCCGCACTCCCGACATCCGTCCGCAGGACGCGGTGGCGCTGCTCGCGCAGGCGCGCGAGGTGCGCGCCACGCTCAGCGTGGACCAGCTGGACGCGATGCCCCCGCAGGCGCTCGTCTCGGACCACCGGGACATCTCCGCGGACCGTACGAGCGTGATCCCGCGCGGGCTGACGGTGCAGCGCCCGCTGCCGGTGAACGAGGACGACGACCGGCAGGCGCTGCACCACACCAGCGTGCTGGAGACTCCCCCACCGCTGCCCAGGCGCCGCCGCGGCAGGCGCGGTCCGCTCGCGATCGTCGTCGCGGTGCTGCTGATCCTCGGGGTCGGCGCGGGTGTCTGGTACATCAACTCCGGCCAGTTCACCAAGGTCCCGCCGGTGCTGGCGAAGACCCAGGTGGAGGCGCGGAAGCAGCTGGACGACGCCGGGCTGGACCTCGGCCGGGTCAAGCACGCCTACAGCGACACGGTGAAGCGGGGCACGGTCATCAGCTCCGACCCCGTGCCCGGCACCCGCGTCCGCGACAACGCGTCCGTGACGCTCACCCTCTCCGACGGCCCGGAGACCGTGCAGGTGCCCGACCTGGAGAGCCGGACGCTGGCCGAGGCGAGAGCACAGCTGAAGCAGCACAGCCTCGATCCCGGCATGGTCACCCGCGAGTTCAGCGACGACATCCCCAGGGGCTCCGTGATCTCCACGGACCCGGAGGCGGGCACGAAGCGGCACGCGGGCTCCGCGATCGCGCTGGTCGTCAGCAAGGGCAGCCCGGTGGACGTGCCGGACGTCACCGGTGAGGACCTTCAGGACGCGAAGGCGGACCTGGAGGACGCGGGCCTGACGGTGAAGGTCGCCCCCGAGCGGGTCAACTCCGAGTACGACCAGGGGCAGGTCGCCGCGCAGACACCCCGGGGCGACACCCAGGCCGCCGAGGGCGACACGGTGACGCTGACCCTGTCCAAGGGCCCCGAGATGATCGAGGTCCCGGACGTCACCGGTGACAACGTCCACGACGCGAACAAGGCCCTGAAAGACGCCGGCTTCAAGGTCGACGAGGACCGCGGTCTGCTCGGACTGTTCGGCGACACCGTCAAGAGCCAGTCCGTGGAGGGCGGGGACAAGGCGCCCAAGGGGTCGACGATCACCATCAAGATCCGGTGACGGAGCACGTCAGGCTGCGTGACACCCTGAACGGGTGAAGAGTCAGCAGTCCCGCAACCCCGTCGGCGGCCATGTTCCCGTGGCCGGCGGTCTCCACTCCGTCGGCCTGTCGTACGCCCATGACCTGAAGGCCGAGACGGTGCAGGTCTTCGTCGCCAACCCGCGCGGCTGGGCCACACCCGCCGGCAATCCGCGACAGGACGAGGAGTTCCGCGCGGCGTGCGAGGCCGAGTCGATCCCGGCGTACGTGCATGCTCCGTACCTGATCAACTTCGGTTCGCACACCGAGGCGACCGTCGAGAAGTCCGTGGAGTCGCTGCGGCACTCGCTGCGGCGCGGGCGGGAGATCGGGGCGCTCGGGGTGGTCGTGCACACGGGCAGCGCGACCGGCGGCCGGGACCGCTCCGTAGCCCTGAAGCAGGTGCGGGAGCACATGCTGCCGCTGCTCGACGAGCTCACCCACGACGACGACCCGTTCCTGCTCCTGGAGTCGACCGCCGGGCAGGGCGCCTCGCTCTGCTCGCGGACCTGGGACTTCGGCCCGTACTTCGAGGCGCTGGACGCCCATCCGAAGCTCGGCGTCTGCCTGGACACGTGCCACATCTACGCGGCCGGCCACGATCTGACCGGCCCCAGCGGCATGCACCAGACCCTGGACCTGCTGGTGCACACCGTGGGCGAGGGCCGGCTGAAGCTGATCCATGCCAACGACTCCAAGGACGTGGTCGGCGCGCACAAGGACCGGCACGAGAACATCGGCGCCGGTCACATCGGCGAGGACCCGTTCCGGGCACTGATGACCCACCCCTCGACCGAGGGCGTACCGCTGGTCATCGAGACGCCCGGCGGCAAGGAAGGGCATGCCGCGGACGTGGAGCGCCTGAAGAAACTGCGCGATTCCTAGGCGTTTCTTCAGGTGTTGAGGAATTCCCGCAACATCAGGGAATACCCCTGGGGGGTATAAGGGTTCTGCTCCATGCGGGAACCGTCACCTGACATTGGGGGCAGCGCCATGCGGCACGAGGCACATCAGGCACATCTGGAACACGCACACCACCATCACCCGGCCGCCGCCACCTGGGGCATGGCCGCCCAGGCGACCCTCCACTGCCTGACCGGCTGCGCCATCGGCGAGGTGCTCGGCATGGTCGTCGGCACGGCGCTCGGCTGGGGCAACGTCGCGACGACGGTTGTGGCGATCGTGCTCGCGTTCTTCTTCGGCTACTCACTGACGCTGCGCGGGGTGCTGCGGGCCGGCGTCGGTTTCCGTACGGCCTTCCGGGTGGCGCTCGCCGCGGACACCCTGTCCATCGCCGTGATGGAGCTGATCGACAACGGCGTGATCGTGCTGTGGCCGGACGCGATGGACGCCCAGCTGGCCGACCTGCTGTTCTGGGCTTCCCTCGCGATCTCCCTGGCGATCGCCTTCGTCGTGACGACGCCCGTCAACAAGTGGATGATCGGCCGTGGGAAGGGCCACGCGGTGGTGCACGGCTACCACCACTGACGACGCCCGCCGGGAGTCAGAGCTCGGGGCCGTCCCCGAGCTCCTCCTGGTAGGAGTAGCGCTGTTCCTTCCAGGGGTCGCCGACGTTGTGGTAGCCGCGCTCCTCCCAGAAGCCGCGGCGGTCGGCGGTCATGTACTCCACGCCGCGCACCCACTTCGGGCCCTTCCAGGCGTACAGATGGGGCACGACGAGGCGCAGCGGGAAGCCATGCTCCGCCGTCAGCAGCTCGCCGTCCTTGTGGGTGGCGAAGATGGTCCGCCCGGAAGCGAAGTCCGCCAGGCGGAGGTTCGAACTGAAGCCGTACTCGGCCCACACCATGACATGGGTGACCGCGGGCGCGGGCGGCGCGATCTCAAGAATCGCAGCGGCGGGAATGCCGCCCCATTCGGCGCCGAGCATGCTGAACTTCGTGACGCAGTGCAGGTCGGCCACGACCGTGGTGTACGGCAGGGCCGCGAACTCCTCGTGGGTCCAGCAGTGCTTCTCGCCGTCCGCGGTCGCGCCGAAGACCCTGAACTCCCAGCGCTCCGGGCGGAACTTGGGGACGGGCCCGTAGTGCGTGACCGGCCAGCCGCGTTGCAGGCGCTGCCCCGGCGGAAGCCCGGCCTGTGCTGCTCCTCCTGAATCGCGTTCTCCCGATTCACGCTCCGCCGGCTGACCCATGACTCCATCCTGACAGACCCGTGACAGTGCGCTTGACCTGCCCCATCAAATGTGGGCAACTACGACTAAGCATGCACTTACTTACTAAGTGAAGACTTACTGGACGATCTTTGTTGCCGGTGCAATCATGCGGCGCAAACTGCCAGTCCCCCCGCTTGGAAGGAGCCTCTGCGATGCAGGGCGACCCCGAGGTCATCGAATTCCTCAACGAGCAGCTCACCGGCGAGCTGACCGCGATCAACCAGTACTTCCTGCACGCGAAGATGCAGGAGAACTTCGGCTGGACGAAGCTCGCGAAGTACACGCGGCACGAGTCGTTCGACGAGATGAAGCACGCGGAGGTGCTCACCGACCGCATCCTCTTCCTGGAGGGGCTGCCGAACTACCAGCGGCTGTTCCATGTGCGCGTGGGGCAGACCGTCAAGGAGATGTTCGAGGCCGACCGGCAGGTCGAGGTCGAGGCGATCGACCGGCTCAAGCGCGGTATCGAGGTGATGCGCGCCAAGGGCGACATCACGTCCGCGAACATCTTCGAGTCGATCCTCGCGGACGAGGAGCACCACATCGACTACCTCGACACCCAGCTGGAACTGGTCGAGAAGCTCGGCGAGGCGCTCTACATCGCGCAGCTGATCGAGCAGCCGGAGAGCTAGGCGGCCTCGTCCAGACCGGTCAGGACCGGCTTGCCCTGTTCTGCGGCGAACTCACGGCGGGGGCACTCGCCCCGGCCCAGGAGTGCCTGGATCCGCCGGACGCACGAACCGCAGTCCGTGCCCGCCTTGCAGGCGGACGCCAGCCGGCGGGGGGTGCCGGCACCGTCCTCGGCATGCTTCTTGACCTGCTGCTCGGTGATGCCGAAGCAACTGCAGACGTACACGCGGTTCCACCTCCCGCCGGGATTGACCAGTCTCGCCGCCCCCATTGATCGGTGAGGCTAACCTAACCTTACCCGGCGTTCAGGAGCCGCAAAAGTGGGGCGGGGCGCGGATCGTATGTGATCCGCGCCCCATTCACGTCCTGTAACGGGTGCCCCCGTCACTGGTCCCTACTGGTCCCTGTACATCTCCGCCACGAGGAAGGCCAGGTCCAGCGACTGGCTGCGGTTCAGACGCGGGTCGCAGGCCGTCTCGTAGCGCTGGTGCAGGTCGTCGACGAAGATCTCGTCGCCGCCGCCCACGCACTCGGTCACGTCGTCACCGGTGAGCTCGACGTGGATGCCGCCCGGGTGGGTGCCGAGGCCCTTGTGGACCTCGAAGAAGCCCTTGACCTCGTCGAGCACGTCGTCGAAGCGGCGGGTCTTGTGACCGGAGGCCGCCTCGTAGGTGTTGCCGTGCATCGGGTCGGTGATCCAGGCGACGGTCGCGCCGGACGCGCTGACCTTCTCGACCAGCTCGGGCAGCTTGTCGCGGACCTTGTCGGCGCCCATGCGGACGATGAAGGTCAGCCGGCCGGGCTCACGGTCGGGGTCGAGGCGCTCGATGTACTGCAGCGCCTCCTCGGCCGTGGTCGTCGGGCCGAGCTTGATGCCGATCGGGTTGCGGATCTTCGAGGCGAACTCGATGTGCGCGCCGTCCAGCTGACGGGTGCGCTCACCGATCCACACCATGTGCGCCGAGACGTCGTACAGCTGCCCGGTACGCGAGTCGACCCTGGTCAGCGCCGACTCGTAGTCCAGCAGCAGCGCCTCGTGCGAGGAGTAGAACTCGACGGTCTTGAACTCTTCCGGGTCCGTGCCGCAGGCCCGCATGAAGTTCAACGCGTTGTCGATCTCGCGGGCCAGCTGCTCGTAGCGCTGACCGGACGGGGACGACTTCACGAAGTCCTGGTTCCAGGCGTGCACCTGGCGCAGGTCGGCGTAACCGCCGGTGGTGAAGGCGCGCACCAGGTTGAGCGTGGAGGCGGAGGCGTTGTACATCCGCTTCAGGCGCTCGGGGTCCGGGATGCGGGCGCTCTCGGTGAAGTCGAAGCCGTTGACCGAGTCGCCGCGGTAGGTCGGCAGGGTCACGCCGTCGCGGGTCTCGGTCGGCTTGGAGCGCGGCTTGGAGTACTGGCCGGCGATCCGGCCGATCTTCACGACCGGCACCGAGGCGGCGTACGTCAGCACGGCGCCCATCTGGAGCAGGGTCTTGAGCTTGTTGCGGATCTGGTCGGCGGACACCGCGTCGAAGGCCTCGGCGCAGTCGCCGCCCTGGAGGAGGAACGCCTCTCCCTTGGCGACGGCCGCCATCCGGGCGCGCAGCTGGTCGCACTCGCCCGCGAAGACGAGCGGCGGATACGACTCGAGGTCCGCGATCACTGCGCGCAGAGCCTCGGTGTCGGGGTACTCGGGCTGCTGCGCCGCGGGCAGGTTTCGCCAGGTGTTGCCAGCGCTCGCGCTGGTCGTTGCGTTCACGGTCACCCCGTAAACATTACGGGGTCGTGTCGACTGGTTATCTCCCGGCTCGACTGGTGAGACGGGGCGATCACCGTCCGGACGGCCGGGCGGTGCGGTAGGGTGCGTCGCATGTTCGCGCATTCGACCCAGACCTGGTGGTGGACCGCTCATCCGGCGGCCCACTGACTGCGCGTACGCAAAACTTCGCGAAGGCCGCCCGAGGGGCGGCCTTCGGTGTTTTCCGGGTCGTTCCTCTCCGTCCTCCCCGCCGACGACGAGACCGAGAAGGAACCCGGACCCATGAACCTGCTGGACCTGCCGCACGACCCCCGGCCGTTCGCCCTGCTGCGCCGCCGCGCGCCGGGCCATGCCATCGAGGAAAGCGCGACGGTCGAGCTGCTCCTCGGCCCGGTCGCCGCCTACGACCGCCTCGCCGACCTCCCTGACGAGGGCCTCGCCCTGGTCCCCTTCCGTCAGATCCGCGAGCGCGGCTTCGACGTCCGCGACGACGGCACCCCGCTGACGTTCCTCACCCCCGAGGAGTCGTACGAGATCCCGCTCGCCGACGCTCTCGCGCAGCTCCCGACGCACGACGTGCGGGTGGAGGGCGGCGGCTTCGACGTCGGCGACGAGGAGTACGGCGAGATCGTCGGGCGGGTGCTGCGGGAGGAGATCGGGCGGGGCGAGGGCGCGAACTTCGTGATCCGGCGGACGTACGAGGGCGGGATCCCGGGATTCTCCAGGGCCGACGCCCTCGCGCTCTTCCGGCGGCTGCTGGAGGGCGAGCGGGGCGCGTACTGGACGTTCGTCGTGCACACCGGGGACCGCACGCTGGTCGGCGCCAGTCCCGAGGTGCACGTCCGGATGTCCGGCGGCACGGTCGTCATGAACCCGATCAGCGGGACGTACCGGTATCCCGCCGAGGGCCCGACACCCGAACACCTGCTCGACTTCCTCGCCGACGGCAAGGAGATCGAGGAGCTGTCGATGGTCGTCGACGAGGAGCTCAAGATGATGTGCACCGTCGGAGACATGGGCGGGATCGTGGTCGGCCCTCGCCTGAAGGAGATGGCCCATCTCGCGCACACCGAGTACGAGCTGCGCGGGAAGTCCTCACTGGACGCGCGTGAGGTGCTGAAGGAGACGATGTTCGCGGCGACCGTCACCGGGTCGCCCGTGCAGAACGCCTGCCGGGTCATCGAGCGGCACGAGGTCGGTGGGCGCGGCTACTACGCGGGCGCGCTGGCCCTGCTGGGCCGGGACTCCGGGGGCGCGCAGACGCTCGACTCCCCCATCCTCATCCGTACCGCGGACATCGACGCGGACGGGCGGCTGCGGGTGCCGGTCGGCGCGACCCTCGTACGGGGATCGGACCCGGCGAGCGAGGTCGCGGAGACGCACGCGAAGGCGGCGGGTGTGCTGGCGGCCCTGGGCGTACGCCCGTCACGGCCGCGTGAGGAGCACACGCGCGCACGGCTCGCCGACGATCCACGCGTGCGTGCCGCGCTCGACGGGCGCCGGGCCTCGCTGGCCCCCTTCTGGCTGCGGATGCAGGAGCAGTCCGCTCAGCTCACCGGGCACGCCCTGGTCGTCGACGCGGAGGACACCTTCACGGCGATGCTCGCGCATGTGCTGCGCTCCAGCGGTCTGGAGGTGACCGTCCGGCGCCACGACGAGCCCGGTCTGCGGGACGCCGTGCTCGCGCATGAGGGGCCACTCGTGCTGGGCCCCGGCCCCGGTGACCCCTCGGACCTGGACGATCCCAGGATGCGGTTCCTGCGGGAGCTGACCGCCGCGGTGATCCAGGACCACCGGCACGGCGTCCTCGGCGTCTGCCTCGGACACGAGCTGATCGCGGCCGAGCTGGGGCTGGAGATCGTACGGAAGGAAGTGCCCTACCAGGGCGCGCAGACGACGGTCGGCCTGTTCGGGCGGCGCGAGACCGTCGGCTTCTACAACAGCTTCGTGGCGCGCTGCGACGACGAGACCGCGGGGGAACTGGCCGCGCACGGCGTCGAGGTCAGCCGGAGCCCGTCGTACGAAGTGCACGCGCTGCGCGGCCCGGGATTCGCCGGAGTGCAGTTCCACCCGGAGTCGATCCTCACGCTCAACGGCGCCGCCGTGGTGCGGGAGTTGGTCGGCCGGCTGCGGAACACGACCGTGTAGCCGGCCGCGCGGCCGTCCGGGGGCCGGCGCCCCCGGACCTCCGCCTCGGCCTGCCGTCAGCCGAAGAAGACCCCGACCTCCTCGTACAGCTTCGGGTCCACCGTCTTCAGTTTGGCCGTGGCCTCCGCGATCGGGACCCGGACGATGTCGGTGCCTTGCAGGGCGACCATCTTCCCGAAGTCACCGTCACGGACGGCGTCGATGGCGTGCAGGCCGAAGCGGGTGGCGAGCCAGCGGTCGAACGCGCTGGGGGTACCGCCGCGCTGGATGTGGCCGAGGACGGTGGTACGGGCCTCCTTGCCGGTGCGCTTCTCGATCTCCTTGGCCAGCCATTCACCGACTCCCGACAGACGGACGTGTCCGAAGGAGTCCAGCGACCCGTCCTTGAGGACCACGTCGCCGTCCTTCGGCATGGCGCCCTCCGCGACGACCACGATCGGTGCGTACGACGCCTTGAAGCGGGAGGTGACCCAGGAGCACACCTGGTCGACGTCGAAGCGCTGCTCGGGGATGAGGATGACGTTGGCGCCGCCCGCGAGGCCGGAGTGAAGTGCGATCCAGCCGGCGTGACGGCCCATCACCTCGCAGACCAGGACCCGCATATGGGACTCGGCGGTGGTGTGCAGGCGGTCGATGGCCTCCGTCGCGATGCCGACCGCGGTGTCGAAGCCGAAGGTGTAGTCGGTGGCGGACAGGTCGTTGTCGATGGTCTTGGGCACGCCGACGACGGGCACGCCGTACTCGTCGGTGAGGCGCGCCGCGACGCCCAGGGTGTCCTCGCCGCCGATCGCGATGAGCGCGTCGACCTCCTGCTTGGCGAGGTTCTCCTTGATCCGGCGGATGCCGTTCTCCTGCTTCAGCGGATTCGTGCGCGAGGAGCCGAGGATGGTGCCGCCGCGGGGCAGGATGCCGCGCACCGCGGGGATGTCGAGGCGGACGGTGTCGCCCTCCAGCGGTCCGCGCCAGCCGTCCCGGTAGCCGACGAAGTCGTAGCCGTACTCCTGCACGCCCTTGCGGACGATGCCCCGGATGACGGCGTTGAGCCCGGGGCAGTCGCCGCCTCCGGTCAGTACTCCGACCCGCATGGAAATGTCCCTTCGCCGCGGTTGCCTGTGAGGGCCACGCTAATGGTGATCCAGGTCACACAGGGATGGGCGTGAAGGGCAATTCCGGTGAACTGTCGGGCGCGCGGTTTACTCGTCGTCAAGTCCGCGCTCTATCGCGTAACGCACGAGTTCGACTCTGTTGTGCAGCTGGAGCTTGCCGAGAGTGTTCTGGACGTGGTTCTGCACCGTGCGGTGGGAGATGACGAGGCGTTCGGCGATCTGCTTGTAGCTCAGGCCCTTGGCGACCAGGCGCAGCACCTCCGTCTCGCGGTCGGTGAGCTGCGGGACCTTGGATTCGCCGGTGTCGGCGGCGGGCCCGGGCTCGGAGGCGAGACGGCGGTACTCGCCGAGGACCAGTCCGGCCAGGCCCGGTGTGAACACCGGGTCCCCGACGGCCGTACGGCGCACCGCGTCCAGGAGTTCCTCGGTCGACGCCGACTTCAGCAGATAGCCGGTCGCGCCGGACTTCACGGCCTCCAGGACGTCGGCGTGCTCGCCGCTCGCGGACAGCACGAGGACCCGCAACGCCGGGTTGTGGCCGACGAGTTCCTTGCAGACCTGGACGCCGGGCTTGGCCGGCAGGTTCAGGTCGAGGACCAGGACGTCGGGGGCGGCGGCCTTGGCGCGGCGCACGGCCTGGTCGCCGTCGCCGGCGGTGGCGACCACGTCGAAGCCGGACTCGGCCAGGTCGCGGGCGACGGCGTCGCGCCACATCGGATGGTCGTCGACCACCATGACCCTGATCGGGTCCCGCTGCCCGTCGGTGGAAACCGTCATCGCCGCTCCGCCTTCTTACCCCGTGGGTCCTTCGCGTCCTTCGGTACTTTCAGTTCGACCTCCGTGCCCTGCCCGGGCACCGAGATCAGTTCGGCGCTGCCGCCGAGTTCGCGCAGCCTGCCCCGGATGGACAGGGCGACGCCGAGCCGTCCCTCACCCTCGGCCTGGGCGAGCCGCCCCTCCGGGATGCCGGGTCCGTCGTCCCGTACGGTCACCACGACCTCGTCGGGCTCGTCCTCGACGAGGATCCACGCGCGCGCGTGCTCGCCGGCGTGCTTTCGTACGTTGTCCAGGGCGGCGCCGACGGCCGCGGCCAGCTCCTTCGCGGCGGGCATCGTCAGCAGCACGGGGGCGCCGGGCTCGGCGAAGCTGACCTTCGCAGCGGCGTACCGAGCGAGGAACACGCGCAGGTCCACGGGACCGTCCCGGTCGTAGGACGGCTCCTCCACGGCCCGTACGACCGCGCCCTCGGCGGCGTCCTCCGACGCCCGGGAGACGGGGACCAGCCCGCCGGAGACCAGTGTGCGCAGCGCGACCTCCTGCTCGCCGGCCATCCGGCCCAGCTCGCCCGCCTCCCCGCCGATGACGGCACCGCGCCGCTGCACCATGGCCAGCACCTGCAGCACGCCGTCGTGGATGTCCCGGGCCAGCCGCTCCCGCTCCCTCGTCGCGGCCTCGATCTCCAGGGCCCGGGCGAGGGTGCGCTCGGAGGCGCGGGCGACCTCGACGACGTAGCCGATGGCGATGGAGGCGACCCAGACCAGGATCACGTTGTGGACGGTGTCGCGGGCCGGGGCGCCGCGCTCGATCAGGTTGGCGGCGGCGACCGGCGTGGAGGCGAACGCGGCCCAGCGCCAGCCGCCCTTGATGGCGTACGCGAGAACCGAGCCTGCCGTCCATATCGACGGCAGGGTGGGGCCGCCGCTGTGGATGTGCGCGTCGTCGGCGGCGATCGGGGTGAGGAGGATGCCGGTGAGCGCGATGGCGAGGTCGACGGCGAGGAAGCGCTTGGTGCAGGCGACCGCGCTCTGGACGCGGGGCAGGGTGGCGAGCGTCCAGACGAACAGGACGACGTAGTAGACGATGGCGATGCCCGCACGGTCGTACTCGTCGTAGGCGGTGGCGAACAGGCCCACCGCGTACAGCATCGTCAGCACCCGGTACGCGGTCAGCGCACGCCACAGCGGCTGCTCGACCGACATCCGCATGACCTGCTCGCGCCTGGCCATTTCCGCCACCCCCACAACCAGGAGCCTAGGCCCCGGACTTCTCCTTCTTAGCCTGTTCCTTCTCCGCCTTCGCGGCATCGGCGATCCGCCGCTTGGCCGCGGTCGCGTAGATGTCGACGTACTCCTGGCCGGAAAGCTTCATGATCTCGTACATGACCTCGTCGGTGACCGCGCGCAGGACGAAGCGATCGTGCTCCATGCCCTGGTAGCGGCTGAAGTCGAGGGCCTTGCCGATGCGGATGCCGGGGCGCATCAGCTTGGGCATCACCTTGCCCGGCGGCTGGATCTTCTCCGTGTCGATCATCGCGACCGGGACGACCGGCGCGCCGCTGGCGAGCGCCACGCGCGCGAGGCCGCCGGGCTTGCCCCGGTAGAGACGGCCGTCGGGCGAGCGCGTGCCCTCGGGGTAGATGCCGAACAGCTCACCGCGCTCCAGGACGTCTATGCCGCTCTTGACGGCGGCCTCACCCGCGCCGCGCGCGCCGGAGCGGTCCACGGGGAGTTGGCCGACACCTTTGAAGAACGCGGCCGTGAGGCGGCCCTTCACACCGGGCGTGGTGAAGTACTCCGCCTTCGCGATGAAGGTGACCTTGCGGTCGAGGACCGCGGGCAGGAAGAACGAGTCGGAGAAGGAGAGATGATTGCTCGCCAGGATGGCGGCGCCTTCCGCCGGAATGTTCTCGAGCCCTTCCACCCAGGGCCTGAAGGCGACCTTCAGCGGTCCCCCGATGGCAACCTTCATCGTGCCGTACAACAACCGAGTGCCTCCCGTTTCCGTCGATCAGACCTTAACCCGGAGCACTGTCAAAGGCGCCGACGGCCCTGGTCGGTGTCAGTGCGGTCGCGTACGGTGAAGGTTCTGCAGGCGCTCCACCCACTGTGTGCCCGTTCCTTCCTTGCCCCCTCCCCCGACCCCCTTTTCCGCGACCCCTTCCATGACCCCTCTTCCATGAACAGGAGACCGAAGGTGCCGGTCCTTCCTGGAGCCGAGCCGTACCGCCATGAGGGCGGAGCCACAGGCGTCCTCCTCTGCCACGGCTTCACCGGTTCCCCCCAGTCGCTGCGCCCCTGGGCGGAGCATCTCGCCGAGCGCGGCCTCACGGTCTCGCTGCCGCTGCTGCCCGGGCACGGCACGCGCTGGGAGGACATGCAGCTCACCGGCTGGCAGGACTGGTACGCGGAGGTGGACCGCGAGCTGCGGTCCCTGCGCGAGCGCTGCGGCGAGGTGTTCGTGGCCGGCCTGTCGATGGGGGGCACCCTGGCGCTGCGCCTGGCGGCCAAGCACGGCGAGGGGGTCCGCGGGGTGGTGGTCGTCAACCCGGCGAACCGCATGCACGGCTTCTCCCCGTACGCCCTTCCGGTGGCCCGCCATCTCGTACGGACGACGAAGGGGATCGCCAGCGACATCGCCAGGGAGGGCGGCGCCGAGCTGGGGTACGACCGGGTGCCGCTGCACGCGGCCCATTCGCTGCGGAACTTCTTCCGGCTGGTCGACCGCGAGCTGCCGCAGGTCACGCAGCCGCTCCTGGTCCTGCGCAGCCCGCAGGACCATGTCGTGCCGCCGGCCGACTCGGCGCGGATCCTCGGCCGGGTGTCGTCACGGGACGTGACAGAGGTCCTGCTGGAACAGAGCTACCACGTCGCGACGTTGGACCACGACGCGGACCGGATTTTCGAGGAGAGCCTCGCGTTCATCGGCCGGCTCGCACCCAGTGTCGGCAAGGAAGGGACGGCCGCAGGTGGCTGAGCACGACTCGGACCGCGAGGATCTCGAGCCGGAGGAGCAGGGCGTCCCCTTCGACGAGGACGCCGCGTGGGCCGCGATCGTCGCCGGGTATGGCGACGAGCCGACGGACCCGCCGGGCGCCAAGCCCTTCAAGTCGGTCGAGGACCTGGCGCTGCTCGAGCCGGAGAGCAACGACTCCGCGGACGACGCGCCGAAGCAGGACAAGCCCGCCGGCCCCCTGGGCGGCTCGGTCTCCTTCGCGCCCGGCGTCGGTCCGCGCGACTACCCGGCCGCGGCGCCGTCCGAGGACGACTTCGACGAGGACGACGAGGGCCACTTCGTACCGCCGGAGCCGCCGCCGCTGCCCGCCGCGGACGCGACCGCGAAGTTCGCCTGGCTGGGAGTGATCGGCGGTCCGATCCTGCTCCTGCTGGCGGTGCTGCTCGGATGGGACATGACCTGGTGGCTCGCCACGCTCGGCATCGGCGGCTTCCTGGGCGGATTCGCCGCACTGGTGATGCGGATGCGGACGGATGACGAGGACGACGACGATCCGGGGCGCGGAGCCGTCGTCTAGCCGGCCGGGATCCTGAGGGCGGCCAGGACCGGAAGGTGGTCCGTGGCCGCCCTCAGATCTGTCTCCGTCACTCCGGGGTGACCGAGGGGGACGCCGCAGCCGAGCACCTCGATGCCCTTGGTGGCGAAGATCGCGTCGATGCGCTGGAAGGGTGTGACCGGCGTGAAGGTGAACTCGCCGCCCCAGGGGGCGGTGGCCCGGCAGTCCTGAAGGCCGTCGGCGAGACGGCGGAAGGTGCGGCCGGTGGGGCGGTCGTTGAGGTCGCCGCCCGCGATCGCGTGATCGACGCCCAGGCCGGCGAGGCGGTCCAGGAGCATGCCGCTCTGCTCGTAGCGCTCGTCCTTCTGCAGCGAGAGGTGGCAGCTGAGAACGCCGAGGCGGGTGGCGCCGAAGCGGAGCACCGCAGTGGCGAAACCGCGGCGGAACTGGCCGGGGGTGAGCGGCAGGAGGACGTCCTCGGTGCGTTCGACCGTCGCACGAAGGGTGCACAGGACGGCCGGGCCGGCGGCTGTGGCGCCTCCGGTGAGGATCACCTGGCCGGAGGCGGCCGCCAGCCGTGCGAGTTTCTTGCGCCAACGGAAGAAGAGCGGGGCTTCCTGGAGGAGGACCAGGTCGGGGCCGCAGGCGGTGATGACGCGGGCCAGGGCGTCCGTGTCGTCCCGCATGGAGCGGATGTTGTAGCTGAGGACCCGGATGACGGCGGAACCGTCCGGTTCGGTGCGGGAGTTGGGCAGCGGCTCCATGTGGATCAATCTACGCCTTGGAGCGCGGGGCGCGAGGTATATGGGCGACCGCCGGTTCCTTGTGGCTTGTCGCGCCCACACGGCGAAGCCGCGTGTTCATACAGCCCCGCGCCCCTGGAGCACGTGCACTGACCGCACCTGGCGAAGGCTGCGTGCGTCACATGATGGGGTCGGGTTCCCGAGCCAGGTCCGCCGCGCCCACCAGGCCCGCCTTGTTGCCCAGCCGAGCCGCGATGACATCCGCGACCGGGCGCCAGTTGCCGCCGACCAGCCAGCGCTTGTAGGAGTTGCGGATCGGGTCCAGGACCAGCTCGCCCTCGTCGGAGAGGCCGCCGCCGACGATGAAGGCGGACGGGTCGAAGAGCGAGGCGAGGTCGGCGAGGCCGGCGCCGGCCCAGCGGGCGAGCTCGCGGTAGGAGTCGACGGCGACCGGGTCGCCCTGGCGGGCGGCCATGGAGATGTGCTTGCCCTCGATGCCCTCGGGGCTGCCGTCGCCGAGGCCGAGCAGGATCTCGGCGTTCTCGGGGGTGGCGTTGGCGCGCTGTTTGGCGTATCTCACGAGGGCGCGTCCGGAGGCGTACTGCTCCCAGCAGCCCTGCGAGCCACAGCCGCACAGCAGTCCGTCCGGAACCATGCGGATGTGGCCGAACTCGGCGGCGACGCCGAAGTGGCCGCGGCGCAGTTTGTTGCCGATGATGATGCCGCCGCCCAGGCCGGTGCCGAGCGTGATGCAGATGACGTTGCGGTGGCCCTTGCCCGCGCCGAACTTGTACTCGCCCCAGGCGGCCGCGTTGGCGTCGTTCTCCACCACGACGGGGAGGCTCACGCGGGTCTCGACCGCCTGCTTCAGCGGCTCCTGGCGCCAGTCGATGTTCGGCGCGAAGTACACGGTGGAGCGCTGCCGGTTCACGTAGCCGGCCGCGCCGATGCCGACGCCGACGATCTCGTGACCGGCGCGTGCGCCCTCCACGGCGGAGGCGATGGCGTCCACGATCGCCTCGGGCGTGCCCGGGGTCGGCACCTGGTGGGTCGAGAGGATGTTGCCTTCCTCGTCGACCACACCGGCCGCGATCTTGGTACCGCCGATGTCGACGCCGATGGTGAGTCCCATGAATCCCTCAGTTTCGGTGTAGCCCCGCTACGGCCAACCGTACCCGAGGCCCTGCCGTCGGAGTCCCGTCGTCCGCCTGGAGGACAGGCGGGCGGGACTCCGACGGCAGGGCCTCGGGGGACTCTCAGTCCAGGTCGATGCGTTGCCCGGGTCCGGTGCCCTCGTCGCCGTCCCGGTGCTCGTCCAGGTCCTTGTGCAGGTCCGTCGTGCGGGTCGTCCAGCGCTGTTCCTGGGCCTGGACCGCGGAGCGGTAGGCGGCCAGCAGTTCGGTGCCCGCGGCGGCGAGGTGGTCGAAGACGTCCGGGTTGCGTTCGATGACGGGTTCGACCGCGGCCCTGGCCTGCTGGACGACCTGTTTCACCACCTGCTGGGCGGCGGGTCCGGCGACCGCGCCGAGCAGCGGGGACTGGATCGTCGACAGCTTGTCCGTGACGGCGTCGACGAGCCTGCGCAGTTCCTCGGCGGCCGAGCTCTGCGGCGGGCCGTACTCCGCGCGGCGGCGGGCCTTCTCCGCCGCGAGGTCCTCGGCGCACGCTGTCGACCAGGCGTCGGCGTCGGTCGCCCGCGCCTCGTCGATCGCCTCGTGCTCGCCCCCACTCTCGGCTTCGCTCGAACGGGGTGACCCCGACGCGTCGGACGGAGGGAGCTCTTCGCTCATGACGACCTCCTGATTACGGTTCGTCTCTACGACGTTACCCGAACGGGCGCACGTGCTTCACCGGGTCTGCGGCCACAGCTGCGGGTCGGGCGCGAACCGGATCCGCAGCTCGCCCTCGCGCAGCGCCGCCCCGTCGACGGTACAGCGGCGCAGGACGGACGGGAGGGGGAGGATACGGCGGAACTGGCCTGCCGCGACGACGAGTTCGTCGCCGCGCCGGATGAGGTCCAGGTCGTCGCGTATGGCGCCGGGCAGGGGCAGCCGCCAGACCAGCACGCCGTCGTCGGCGAGCCGGTCGACGACGGGCCACTCGACGGTGGAGGTCGTGTCGTTGACCGCGGGTACGTGGAGCGCGGCGAGGTCGTCGGTGCCGCGGGGGTCGTGGCCGAGATGGGCGACGGTCCGGACGTCATACGCCTCCCGCCACGCGTCGAGGACCTTGCGCTGCTGGGCGACGGGTCCGGCCGGCCAGCCGTCCGCGGCCCGCTCCGGCAGCACCCGGTTGGCGATCAGGACATCGGGGCGCAGCCCGCGCAGGGCGAGGCCGAGAGTGACGTCGCGGACTGTGTCGGCGCCGGCCGGGCCGGGGTCGGCGACCAGCCGTACGACAGTGCCGCGGTCGGCGAGTACGGCCTCGACGGCGGCCAGCTCCATGTCCCAGCGGGCGGCGGTCTCGTACAGCCACTCCGACGGCATGGGGACACCGGCCAGCCGTCCCAGGATGGGGCGCAGCGCACGGGCCGCCTGCCGCTCGGGCGGGAGCAGCCGGCGCAGATAGCGGCGCAGTTCCTCGGGGAGGGCGAGCAGGGCGAGGGCCTGCGGAGCGGGCGGGAGATCGACGACGAGCAGGTCGTGCGCCTCGGCGAGGGCGGCGTCGCGCAGGGCGCGCAGCAGCGTGAGCTCCTCGGCGCCGGGGAGGGGGGTGACCTCCTCGGCGTCCAGGCGGGAGGCGCCAAGGAGGTCCAGGACATTGGCCGCGCGTTCCTGGAACGCTGCGAGGTCGTCCCGGAAACCGGCGGCGGCGTCGGGACGCCAGGCGGTGAGATGCGGAGCGATCCGAGTCGGCGTCGAGCCCGTCTTCGCACCGAGGGCCGCGCCGAGGATGTCGGTGCGGTCGGCGCTGAGGACCAGGGTGCGGGCCCCTTCGCGTGCCGCGGCGAGCGCGGTGGCGGCCGCGAGGGTGGTACGTCCGCTGCCGCCGGGGCCGGTGATCAGGATGGTGCGCATGGGCCTGAACGGTACCTGTGCCTGATGGGCTGCCGGACCGTCCCCGGAGGCTGCTCGGCCGCCTCTACTTCTCCCCCGACTCCACGCGCTTCTTCAGCCCTGCCAGCGCCCGGTCGATGATGACCTTCTCGGCCTTACGCTTGATCATGCCCAGCATCGGGATCTTGACGTCCACGGTCAGCTGGTACGTGACCTCGGTCGCGGCCGCTCCGGCCGGCTTCAGGAGGTACGAGCCGTCGAGCGAACGCAGCATCTGGGACTTGACCAGGGTCCAGGAGACCTCGCTGCGACCGGTCCAGGTGTATGCGAGCACCTGGTCGTCCTTGATCGCTCCGGCGTCCATGACGAGCCTGACCTGCTCGGCGCGGCCCTCGGCGTCCGCCGCCAGGACCTCCGCCTCCTTCACCTCGCCGGTCCAGTCCGGATAGCGGGCGAAGTCGGCGATCACCGCCATGACGTCGGCCGGTGCCGCCTCGATCGTGATGCTCGAGCTGGTGTGTTCCGCCATCGCTGTGGCTCCTCCAGATGCGGGCCGGTACTCATGTCGTGATGCGCACGTGGGTGCAGCGTGAAGGCTACCGCGCGTCCGACCAGCCGACTTCACCCGCATACCCGTAGCACGGGCCGTGGTCGGGAGGTGGTCACCATTCCAGCGCCCACGGCTTTCCGGTCCCGGCGAAGTGACCTACGTTCACGCACTCCGTGGCGCCGATCCGCATCCGCCGGACCAGCGGCTGGTGGACATGGCCGAACAGCGCGTACCGGGGGCGGGTGCGGCGGATCGCGTCCAGCAGGGCCCGGCTGCCGCGTTCGAAGCGGCGCGCGACCGTGTCGTAGACCAGCTCGGGAACCTCCGGCGGGATGTGGGTGCACAGCACGTCCACCTCGCCGACGGCCTCGATCTTCGCCGCGTACTCCTCGTCGCTGATCTCGTACGGGGTGCGCATGGGGGACTTGAGGCCGCCGCCGACGAAGCCGAAGGTCCTTCCGCCGATCTCCACGCGCTCGCCGTCGAGCACGGTGGTACCCGGCCCGGCGTACTCCGGCCACAGGGGCGGCACGTCGACGTTGCCGTAGGTGGCGTACGTCGGTGTGGGGAAGGCGGCGAACATCTCGGCGTACTGCTTGCGCACCGCCTGCTCGATCACGGCGGCCCGGTCCGGGCCGACACCGCTCCACAGCCGGGCACCGAACGCCCGTGCCTCCTCGTAGCGGCGTGCGGTGCGCAGCTCGACGATGCGGTCGGCGTTCTCCGCGCCGAACAGTTCGGGGAAGATCCCGCGCGAATGGTCGGCGTAGTCGAGGAAGAGGACCAGGTCGCCCAGGCAGATCAGGGCATCGGCACCCTCGCCGGCCGCGGCCAGGTCGCGGGCGTTGCCGTGCACATCACTGACCACATGAACACGCGTCCTGCGATTACCGGCTGATGTGGATGCCATGGCGATCAAGGGTAAGCGTGTGCGGTGTACGTGAACAGTGCCGGCGGACCCTGCGGTTACTGGCCAGTCGGCTAGCAGGTGGACTACCGTACGCAAAAGAACACCAATCTGTGTGACGCAGCGAACATCTCGCCGGACCCCCCTGTCGAAGAGCCATACCGGCGGGTAACGTCCGGGCAGTCCAGTCGTGCTCAGGATTTCAACCACTGAACACCTGAGTACCTGCCCGAGCCTTGGACCCGCACCGTCGCATCACACAACGTCGTGGCGCCGGCGCCCTATGAGGAGCAGCAGTCTTGCGCGAGTTCAGCCTTCCGGCTTTGTACGAGGTCCCCGCGGACGGCAATCTGACCGACATCGTCCGGAGAAACGCCGCGCAGCATCCTGACGCCGCCGTCATCGCCCGCAAGGTGGGTGGTGTGTGGCAGGACGTGACGTCCACCGCGTTCCTGGCCGAGGTGCACACGGCAGCCAAGGGGCTCATCGCCTCCGGCGTCCAGCCCGGCGACCGGGTCGCCCTGATGTCCCGCACCCGCTACGAGTGGACGCTGCTGGACTTCGCGATCTGGAGCGCCGGCGCGATCACCGTGCCGGTGTACGAGACCAGCTCCGCGGAGCAGGTGCAGTGGATCCTCTCCGACTCGGGCGCGAGCGCCGTCGTCGTGGAGCTCGACAACCACGCGGCAGCCGTGGAGTCGGTGCGCGACCGGCTGCCCGCGCTCAAGCAGGTCTGGCAGATCGACGCCGGTGCCGTCGAGGAGCTCGGGCGGCTCGGCAAGGAAGTCACCGACGCGACGGTCGAGGACCGCAGCTCGCTGGCGAGGGCGGACGACCCGGCGACGATCATCTACACGTCCGGCACGACCGGCCGTCCCAAGGGCTGTGTGCTCACCCACCGTGCCTTCTTCGCCGAGTGCGGCAACATCGTGGAGCGGCTGCGCCCGCTGTTCCGTACCGGCGACTGCTCGGTCCTGCTCTTCCTGCCCCTCGCGCACGTCTTCGGCCGGATGGTGCAGATCGCGCCGCTGATGGCGCCGATCAAGCTGGGCATGGTGCCGGACATCAAGCAGCTCACCGACGAGCTGGCGTCCTTCCGCCCGACGCTGATCCTCGGCGTCCCGCGGGTCTTCGAGAAGGTCTACAACTCCGCGCGCGCCAAGGCGCAGGCGGACGGCAAGGGCAAGATCTTCGACAAGGCGGCGGACACCGCGATCGAGTACAGCAAGGCGCTCGACACCCCGTCGGGACCCTCGCTCGGCCTGAAGATCAAGTACAAGACCTTCGACAAGCTCGTCTACAGCAAGCTGCGCGCGGTGCTCGGCGGCCGCGGCGAGTACGCGATCTCCGGCGGCGCGCCGCTGGGTGAGCGCCTCGGTCACTTCTTCCGCGGCATCGGCTTCACGGTCCTGGAGGGCTACGGCCTGACCGAGTCCTGCGCGGCCACCGCCTTCAACCCCTGGGACCGGACCAAGATCGGCACGGTGGGCCAGCCGCTGCCGGGCTCGGTGGTCCGGATCGCGGACGACGGCGAGGTGCTGCTGCACGGCGAGCACCTGTTCAAGGGGTACTGGAACAACGAGCAGGCGACCGCGGAGGCACTGGCCGACGGCTGGTTCCACACCGGTGACATCGGCACCCTCGACGAGGACGGGTACCTCAGGATCACCGGCCGCAAGAAGGAGATCATCGTCACCGCGGGCGGCAAGAACGTCGCCCCGGCCGTGATCGAGGACCGCATCCGGGCGCACGCCCTGGTCGCGGAGTGCATGGTGGTGGGCGACGGGCGGCCGTTCGTGGGCGCGCTGGTCACCATCGACGACGAGTTCCTTGGCCGATGGGCCGATGAGCACGGCAAGCCGGCGGGCTCCACCGCGGCGTCGCTGCGCCAGGACCCGGACCTGCTGGCCACGATCCAGTCGGCGGTCGACGACGGCAACGCCGCGGTGTCGAAGGCGGAATCGGTGCGGAAGTTCCGCATTCTGTCCTCCCAGTTCTCCGAGGAGTCCGGTCACCTCACGCCGTCCCTCAAGCTCAAGCGCAATGTGGTGGCGAAGGACTACGCGGACGAGATCGAGGCGATCTACCAGAAGTAGTACGTCACGGTCGTACGGCTCATGGCGCGGTGTCCTCGGCGAGGACCCGCGCCATCGTGCGTTCGGCGAGCGCGGTGATCGTCACGAACGGGTTCACGCCGATCGAGCCGGGCACCAGCGAGCCGTCGGTGACGTACAGCTTCGAATAGCCCTTCACCCGGCCGTAGTCGTCGGTCGCCTTCCCCAGCACGCAGCCGCCCAGCGGGTGGTAGCAGAAGTCGTCGGCGAAGACCCTGCTCGACGAGCCGAACAGGTCGTAGCGGTAGATCGTGGCGTTGGCCGAGTTGATCCGGTCGAACAGCTTCTTGGCCATGGCCACCGAGACGGCGCTCTGCGCGGCACTCCAGCCGAGCTTGACCCCGTCGCTCGCGGCGTCGTACGTGAACGTCGCCCGCTCCCGGTTCCTGGTGATCGCCAGATAGAGGCTGACCCAGGTCTCGAACCCGATGGGCAGCGGGGCGATCTCGGCGAAGACCGGGTTGTCGGCGTTGGCCCAGTCGTCGATGCCCATGACCGGCATGGTCGACTGGTTGGCTCCGGTGGTGTCCCAGATGTGGTTGGCGCGGCCCAGCATGGTGTTGCCGTTGGTGCCCCAGCCGGCGCCGACGCTGGAGTTGAGCGCGGGCAGGGCTCCGGTGTCCCGGGCCCGGACGAGGAGTTCGGTGGTGCCGACGCTGCCGCCGCCGAGGAAGAGGTACGTGCAGTTGTACTGCCTGGTCCCGACGACCGCGCCGGTGTTGTCGATCCGGTCGGCGGTCAGGATCCAGCTCCCGTCGCCCGCCCGGCTGATCGCCTTCACCCGCTCCAGGGTGTTGATGGTGACGTTCCCGGTGCCGAGCGCCGACGCCAGGTACGTCGTGTCCAGGCTCCGCTTGCCGTGGTTGTTGCCGTAGATGACCTCCTGCCCGAGCGCGGACCTGGTCGCCGTGCCGGCCGCCTCGCGCGCCATGTAGTCGAAGTCGTAGACGTTGGGCACGAAGGTGGTCTTCAGGCCGGCGTTGGCCGCGGCCTTCCGTGAGGTCCGGGTGAACCGGTACCACTCCGTCGACTCGAACCAGGTGGGGTCGACGCTGTTGACACCCAGCTCGGAACGGGCGCGCGGGAAGTACGTGCTGTACATCTCGCCCGCGTCCACGGTGGGGAACTGCTCGCTGAAGTACGACGGGAGCGGGGTGACCGCCATGCCTCCGTTGACCAGGGAGCCTCCGCCGACCCCGCGGCCCACGTACACGGACATGTGGTCGAAGTGCACGCGGTCCAGGACGCCGGGGTACGCGCTGATGTCCCTGTTGACGAGGTCCAGCCACAGGAAGGTGGCCAGCGGCGCCTCGGTGCGGGTGCGGAACCACATGGAGCGCTGGTCGGGGGCGGCGGTGGAGCAGAAGACCTTGCCGTCGGCGCCGGGGGTGTTCCACAGCCGGCCCATTTCGAGGACGAGGGTGCGGACACCGGCCTGGCCGAGGCGGAGGGCGGCGACGGCCCCGCCGTAGCCCGAACCGACCACGATCGCCGGGGCGTTGTCGACGGCGGCCGCTTCCTCGGCGGCCTGCGCCGACTGGAGGCCGATACGGGTGAGTCCGGCCGCGGCGGCCGTCTGGAGGGCTGCCATGCCCAGGATTTGACGTCTCGTCAGCTGACGCTGCATCAGTTTTGCTGTCATGCGCGCAGCATGTGCGGATTTTCCGGTTCCGCCAATAGGCTCCGCCGGTTTTGGGACGCCGTCCGGGGTGCCGGGTGCTCAGCCGGGCGGCTGCGGGTTTTGTCCGGGCACTAGAGAAGCGCCTTCAGCTTCTCGGCGAGCGAGTCCCACCGCCATGTTTCCTCGACCCACTCGCGGCCCCGCTCTCCCATCCGCCGCCGCAGTTCCGCGTCGCCGAGGAGTACGGCGACGCGCTCGGCCGTCTCCTCGGCGGAACCGCCCCGCACCACCCAACCCGTCTCGCCGTCCAGTACGGCGTCGGGGGCGCCGCCCGAGTCGCCGGCGACGACGGGGAGGCCGGTCGCCGACGCCTCCAGGTAGACGATGCCGAGACCCTCGACGTCGAGGCCTCCGCGGCGCGTCCGGCACGGCATGGCGAAGACGTCCCCGGCGCCGTAGTGGGCCGGCAGCTCGGACCAGGGAACCGCACCCGTGAAGCGCACGGAACCGGCGACCCCGGTCTCCCGGGCCAGCCTGCGCAGGTCCTTCTCGTACGGGCCGCCGCCGACGATCAGCAACACCGCGTCCGGCTCGGCGGCCAGGATGCCGGGCATGGCGAGAATGAGGGTGTCCTGCCCCTTGCGCGGCACCAGCCGGGACACGCACACGACCACCGGCCGGTCCGTCAGCCCCAGCCGGGCCCGGACCGCGTCGCCGCCCGAGGCCGGATGGAAGGTCTTCTCGTCGACCCCCGGCGGCAGTTGCACCATCCGGCCGGCCGCGTCCGGTGTCAGCGCGGCGGCGATCCGCGAGCGTGTGTACTCGCCGAGGTAGGTGATCGTGTCCGTCGACTCCCCGATCCGGCGCAGCAGCTGCCGCGCGGCGGGCAGCTGCGCCCATCCCGCCTCGTGCCCGTGGGTCGTGGCCACCAGCCGCTCGGCGCCCGCCTTCCTGAGCGCCGGCGCCATCAGCCCGAGCGGCGCCGCCGCACCGAACCACACCGACGTGCACCCGTGCTCACGCAGCAGGCCCACGGCCCGCCGGGTCGCGCCCGGGGTGGGCAGCAGCATCGTCGTACGGTCGCGTACGACGGTGAACGGCTGCTCGGCGTCGAAGACGGCCGTCGCCTCGACGCCCTCCCGGCCGCGCTTCCAGGTGGAGGCGTAGACGACGAGGCGCTCGGGGTCCAGGCGCAGCGCCATGTTGTGCAGGAACGCCTGGATACCGCCCGGGCGGGGCGGGAAGTCGTTCGTCACGATGAGGGTCTTGTGCATCGCCGCCGACCCTATCCAACGGGCGCGGGCAGCCGGGCACGGCCACGTTTATGGCACCCACACAGCCCGGCAGGACATCATGTTCCCCTCAAGACGGGACGCGGACGAACAGGGGCTCCGGTGGACATTGCGGGTGCGAGGCGGTGCCTGGCGGGGCTGCTGGGGGCCTGGGGCCTGACCAGGCTGGTCCTGCTGCTGTTCGTGTTCAAGGTGTTCGTCTTCCCGGGCCCGGACGTGACGACCGACGTGTCCGTGATCTACCAGGGCTGGTACGAGACGCTGCGGCACGGCACCTTCCCGCTGGACGACGTCACCTGGCAGTACCCGCCCGCGGCCGCCCTGGCGATCCTCTCGCCCGCGCTGCTGGGCTTCCTGGAGTACACGAAGGCCTTCTTCGTCCTCGCCTTCCTCGCCGACCTGGTCGTCCTGTCACTGCTCGGGTACGCGGGCCTGCGCCCCGGCAGGACGCTTCGCGGAGCCTGGGTGTGGGTGGTGGGCGTACCGCTGCTCGGACCGACCGTGTACGCACGCTACGACGTGATGGTCACGGCCGTGGCCGTGGCAGGGCTCCTGGCGGGCGCCCGGCATCCCCGCGTGATGGGCGCCCTCGTCGGTTTCGGGGCGATGCTGAAGGTGTGGCCGGCGCTGCTGCTGCTCGGCGCCCGCAAGCGCGGCGCGTGGGCCTGGGCGGCGGCGAGCGCGGCCGCGCTGGCGGCGGCGTTCGCGGTGAGCATGCCCGGCGCCTTCGCCTTCCTGACCTTCCAGCGCAACCGCGGCACCGAGGTGGAGTCGCTGGGGGCCCTTGTCATCCACGTGGCCCGGCAGTTCGGCTGGGACGGCCAGGTGCTGCTGAACTACGGCTCGATCGAGTTCCTCGGCCCCTGGGTGACCGTCATCAGCTCGGCCGCCCTGTTCCTCACCGGCGTGGCCTTCGGCTGGCTGCTGCTGTGGCGGCTGATGGCGACGCGGTTCCTGCCGAACACGCTCGCCGACGCGGCCTTCACGGCGGTGCTGATGTTCACGGTCACCAGCCGGGTGATCAGCCCGCAGTACATGGTGTGGCTGGTCGGCACGGCTGCCGTCTGCCTGTGCTTCCGCAGCAGCCGGATGGGGCTGCCCGTGGGCCTGGTCGTCGCGGCCGCATTCGTGACGGTGCTGGAGTTCCCCGTCTGGTTCCAGCACGTGGTCATGAGCGACACCCTCGGCGTCACCCTCCTGGTCGTCCGCAACGGCCTGCTGGTCGTCGCCGCCCTGCTCGCGGCCGTGGAGCTGTGGCAGTCGACGGTCTCCCGCGAGCCGGTACCGCCCCTGCCCGCCCAGGCGACCCGCACGAGGGAGACCTCGACCTCGTCCTGACGCCGGGCGCTACGCAACAGCACGGCCACCGCACCGCCATCGTGAGCGCCGGCGCCGAAACAGCCGAGCAGCCCGAGCCCGAGCCCGAGCCCCGACAGGCCGTACGGGAACGGCAGTTGGACCGCCGTGCCGAGAACCGTCACCCGCAGCAGTGGAGGAACAGAACCCGGCGTGGGCGACACCGGCACCCCGCGCTGAAGGCTGCCCGCCGCACCGCGTAGAAGGCCATGGTGGCGGCCGTCATGGCCGTCTACGCGATCGAGCACCCGCCACGGCCGTCAGCCCCGGGCCGGGCCACGACCACAACCACAACTTCGACCGCGACCACGACCAGGACCCGCGCACCGCCCTCGCGCGCGGTGAAGTCGGCGGCCGTGGGCGACACCCGAGGCAGGCGGAGAACGCGGACACCGTCGGGGATGCGGCGCGGGCCTCTCGGGCACGGGCGCGGCGGAGCGCGCCGGGCTCGGGGAAGCCATCTCCCTGCCGGGCTCAGCCGAGTTGAGCCTGGAGGTAGTCCCGCCACTGCGCCGTGAACTTCTCCGATGTCGTGCCGAGCACCGTCTTCAGCGCGTTCTCGACGGAACCGGCCCGCTGCTGATGGTCGCCCACGGCGCGGTAGAACCGGCCGAGCCGCTCCTGGCCCCACTGCCCGGCGATCATCCGACAGGCCATCCAGCCGGCCTCGTAGGACTGCGCGAGCTTCGTCGCGTCGCCGCTGAAGCCGAAGTCCCCGTCGGTGGGCAGGCTGTCCGGCACACGCCCCTCGTCCACCGCGCGCGCCAGCTCCGGCGCGGCCTCGGAGGGGGTGCGGGTGGTGCCGAGGTAGCCGATCCAGTCGGCGTATCCCTCGGACAGCCACAGCGGGGTGGCGGCGGTGGTGTGGGCGCGGGTGGCGACATGGGTGGTCTCGTGGGTGAGCACGACCTGCTTGCCCAGGGGCCCGAGCAGGGAGTACGCGTCAGGGTTGATGATGATGCGGTCCGCGGGCGCGTTCGGCGGGCCGCCCACCTCGCCCGTGGTGACCGCCGCGATCCCGCGGTACTGGGACGCGGGCGAGCCGAGCAGCCCCGCCATGCCCTCCACCGAGCCCGGTACGAGCACCACGACCTTCCCGGTCCACTCCAGGCCCCACGCGCCGGACACGGCCGGCACCGCCTTGTCCGCGAGGCCGGCGTACGTGTGCAGGGCCTCGCTGGAGTGTCCGGTGCCCAGGACGAGGCTGTGCCTGCCGCGCACGACGGTCACCCCGCCCTGGTCCCACAGCTGCTGGGCGGCCTTCCTGGCGGGCTTGTCGGCGTCGACGTACCACTGCCCGTCCGTCTCCCGGGAGAGGGTCAGGGTGCGGCCCACGGTGACAGGTGCGTTGTCGTATCCCTCGATGCGGTAGCGCAGTTCGGCGGCGGCGGTGGCCTCGTCGCCGGTGCGGTGCAGGGACGTCACGCGGTACGACCAGGCCGAGAGGGGCACCCCGCGGAGGTTCTCGAACCAGCCGAGCTCACCCGTCGTCAGGAAGGCGCCCCGGTCACGGTCGAGGACGGCGGTGGACCGCCGGTCCAGGACGCGCTGCAGATCGGCCTTGGCGGTGTCGCCCGCGGGTCTGCCGCCGCACGCCACCAGAGAGACGAGCAGCAGCACGAGCACCACCAGCGCGGACCTCGACGCCCGCCTACGACCAGCCATCTTTCCGATCGTAAGGCCGACAGGGCGGTTGTCAGACCCTCGTGACCGAGGACACCGGCAACATGTTCACCGGGTCGTAGCGCACGGGTGCGCCGGGATAGGGCGCATGGATCACCTGGCCGTTGCCCATGTACATCGCGACATGGCTGGCGTCGGTCCGGTAGGTGACCAGGTCACCGGGGCGCGCCTGGGAGAGCGGGATCTGCCGGCCGGCGTACCGCTGCTCCTGCGAGGTGCGCGGCAGCTGGATTCCGGCCCGCGCGTACGACCACTGCATCAGGCCCGAACAGTCGAAGCCGGAGGGGCCGGTGGCGCCCCAGATGTACGGCGTCCCGAGCGCGGAGCGGGCGGCGGCGATCGCGGCAGCCGCGCGGGCCGAGGCGGGGAGGGAACTTCCGAGGTAGGGGATGTCGCCGCGGTCGCCGCGGGAGGCACGGTCGTATGCGGCACGTTCCCCGTACGGAAGGGAGTTGAGCAGCCGGCGTGCCTTGGCGAGTTTCTTCTCGACGGTCTTCTTGTGGACGGCGACGGCCTTGCGGTTCCTGGTCAGCTCGGCGAGCTTGCCGACAGCCTCGACGCGCTCCTGGGCGAGTTCGCGCATCGCGGACTGCAGGTCCCTGAGTTCACCGGCCTGGTGGGCGGTGATGCGGTCGAGGGCGGAGGCCTTGTCGAGGTAGTCGGCCGGGTCGTGGGAGAACAGCAGGGCGAGGGTCGGGTCGATGCCGCCGGAGCGGTACTGGGCGCCGGCCAGCGAACCGAGCGACTCCCGCATGGTGTTGATGCGCTGCTGCTGCCGGGCGATGCGGTCCTGCGCGTCGCTCACCTGCCTGCGCAGCGTGTCGGCGGTCTCGTCGGCCTTGTTGTAGGCCTCGGTCGCCCTCTCGGCCTCCTCGTACAGGCGGTCCACCTCGGACCTGGTGGTGTCGTGCGGAGCGGCGGTCGCCGGCACGGCGCCGAGGGCGGAGGCCGCGGCGGACAGCACACACAGGGCGGCCCCGGCGCCCCGGTTGAACCCGGACGTCGGTGCAAGGCGGCGATGGGACCTCACGGGAAGCCGCACTCCTTCCGTTGGCGACAAGGACTGCCTCCCCGCCGCAGCAGGGAAACGCGGCAGACAGTAGCCCCGCGGCGGGCCGACGGCCAAAGACCTCCATGGCCACACAACGTGACGCCCCGCCTCTGACGCAGGTCATCGGCGGGGCGTGGGGTCAGCGTGGGGTCATGCAATTCGCCCGTTCGGGCGGCACGGTCAGATCCGGACGCCGAACTGGAACGGCATGTTGCCGATCGACTCGTAGCGCACGGTGGCACCGCTGTGCGGGGCGTGCAGCACCTGGCCGTTGCCGGCGTAGAGGCCGATGTGGTGGAGGTCGCCGTAGAAGAGCACGAGGTCGCCGACCTGGAGCTGGCTCTCGCTGTAGATCCGCGTGCCCGCGTTGGCCTGGGCCTGCGAGGTGCGCGGGATGGAGACGCCGGCCTGGGCGTAGGCCCAGGAGGTCAGGCCCGAACAGTCGTAGGAGGCGGTGCCGGTGGCGCCGTAGACGTACGGCTTGCCGGTCTGGGTCTGGGCGGCGCGGAAGGCGGCGGCCGCGCGGCCGGAGGCGGCCTTCGAGTCGCCGAGGTCCACGCGCTCGGCGGAGGAGCGGCTGGCGCGGCTGTCCGCGGCGGCGAGCGCCGCCCGCTCCGAGGCCGTCAGGGTGTTGAGCAGCTTCTGCGCCTCCCCGAGCTTGCCCTGGACCTGCTTCTTCTTCTTGGCCAGCTCGGCGCGGGTGGAGGCGAGGTCCTTGAGCTTGTCGGAGGCCTCGGCGCGCTCCTGTGCGAGCTCGCGCTGCTTCTCCTGGATCTTCTTCAGCGCCCCGACCTGCTGGGCGCTGAGCTGGTCGGCTGTGGAGGCCTTGTCCAGGTAGTCGTCCGGGTTCGACGAGAGGAAGAGCTGGAGGGAGGAGTCGATGCTGCCCGTGCGGTACTGGGCGGCTGCTGCCAGCCCGATCGAGTCACGCAGCTCGTTGAGGTCATCCTGGCCGCGGGCGACTTTGTCCTGGATGGTGGAGATCTCCTTCTGGAGCTTCTCCTGCTTCTCCTTGGCGCCGTTGAGCTTCTCGGTGGCCTGCTCGGCCTGCTCGTAGAGCTTGTCGACCTTCGCCTTTACCTCGTCCTTGGAGGGCTTCTCGCTCGGCGCGGCGTTGGCGGCCTGGGCGCTGAAAGCAACGGCGGCAGCAGCTGCGGTGGTGAGCACGGTCACGCGAGTGCGGCTCGGCTGCCTGGGTCGACGGTGGGACGCCACGGACGCGGACTCCTTCTTGAGAGTGATCACCCGTTCGGAGGTTCGGGGCAGACCCTAGTGACCATCCTGTGATCAGATCAAATCCTCACACAAAAAAATCCCGTCACGCAATGCATTCTTTGCACTCAACGCACATGCAGTGATGCGCGGTTGACGCTACGTTGCGTGACGATCCCGCCAATTCGGTCATTAAACCGAGAAGTTCGACCTTCGGGACATGGGCTCAGGTCAGCCGCTTCAGGAGCATCGCCGAGGCGACCGGACGCGCCCCCGCGCGAGCCACTCCGTCGGCCACCTCGCGGTCGGTGGAGGCCACGATGACGGGCCGCCCGGGCGGCTCGGCGCGCACCAGCTGCCGGATCAACTCGTCGGCGGTCACGCCGGGTTTGGAGAACAGCACCCGGACCCCGCGCGGTGGCGCGAGCAGCACGGGGGCGGCCAGCTCGGCCCCGTCGAAGACGCAGGTGACCTCGGCGCCGGTCTGCGCGGCGAGCTGCGAGAGCTGCCCCAGGAGCCTCAACCGCTGCTTCTCCAGGGGCATTTGGGGGTAGCCGGTCTTGGTGACGTTGTAGCCGTCGACGACCAGGTGCGCCTGCGGCAGCGCGAGCAGCTGGTCCAGGATCGCGGGGTCGTTTTCGGACAATGCCCGCGCGGCGATGTCCTTCGGTGTCATTCGCCCCGGTTCGACCGCATCGACGGTCTCGGCCGGCCGTACGGACACGGGTGGCAACGCCAGCTCCCGGCGCAGCCCCTGGGCAGCGTCCAGCACGGTGTCCAGAAGCAGTCGTACGCGCATGTCCTCGACGCTGCGCCCCTCGCGCGCCGCCTTGCGCGTGGCCTCCAGGGCCGCCTCCGCCTCGCCGAGCCGCGACTTCAGGCGCCGGGTCTCACTCTCGGCGGCGGACAGCTGTGCCTGCCCCTCGGCGCGTGCGGCCTCCATCTCGCCCTGCGTCTTGCGCAGGGCCGCCTCGCGCCGCTTGACGTCGCTGTGGGCGGCACGCAGCTTCCGGTGCAGCGAGTCGGCCTCCTTCTTGGCGGCCTCCAGCTCGGCCCGCAGCCGCTCGGTGTCGGCCCGGGTCTGCTCCCGGGCGCGGTCGAGCTCCTCGCGCAGCCGCTCCAGTTCGGCCCGGCTCTCCTCGTCGGCGCGCTCGGCACCGGCCCGCTGGGCCTCCTCGCCGGCCGCGGTCACGAGCTTGACCCAACCGGTGGGCCGCAGAACGTAGGCCGCGGCCGCCACATCGAGCGGATCCGCGGCCGGGGGCGGCGAGCCGGAGTCGAGAGCACCGGTGAGTTCCGGCTGGACCTCTCTCAGCTTCTCCCCGATGCGCTGTCGGAACAGCGGATCGGTCTCCAGGGCGGCCGCCATCGCGTTGCCGGCGAACTTGGCCCGGCGGTTCGGCGCGAAGCGGGCGTATTGCCTGAGCTGTGCGGGCAGTTCACCGACGGTCAGTCCGCCGAACGCGTCCGAGACGATCTGGACGACCCTGCGGCGCACTCCGTCGGGCAGCGGACGGTCAAGCACCTCGGCGGTGCCGTCGCCCGGCCCCCCGCCTGTGGTCTCCGCCATCCGTCACACCCCAATACCTGTGGGGCCGCTCCGCTCAGGAGTCGGCGCCCGGCCTGTCCACGAGTTCCACCTGATCCACCGCGTTGCACCACCGGCAGCGCACGGACTCGATGGTCTCACTGACCACCTCGCGCTCCTCGACCTTCGGTTCGCCCGCCAGATCGAGGTGGACGTACTCGACGACCTTGGACGAGCGGGTCACGTCGAAGCGCGTGAGGTTGCCGCAGAGGGTGCAGCGCCACCGCGTGGAGGCGGTCGGCAGGGGAACCGTCATCGTGCCTGTGCTCTTTCCTTCTAGGCTTCCATTGTCAGTGACGCCCCAGATTCCCTGGGCGTATGGCTCGTAACCCTACGGCCTGGTGAGGACTCGCCGCCCGCCCGTCCAGGGCGGCGAGGCGGTCTGCGCTGCTGCGTCCCGTTACGTCATGCTCTGTACTCATGACCGGCAACTGGAGCCCGACCGTCAGCAGAGCGATCCGGCGCCCCGCGGCGCCCGTGACATATGCGCTGATCGCCCTGTGCTTCCTGGCCTTCGTCACCGGTCCGGCCGCAGGCCTGAATCCGGTCTACGGCTCCGGCGACGCGCTGGTCGCCGCCCAGCGCGCCTACTTCCACCGCTGGGGTGTGGTCCCGGCCGAGCTGTTCCAGGGCTCCCCGAGGGCCGCCCTGACCCCCGCCACGGCCCTGTTCATCCACGGCAGCTGGGTGCACCTGCTCGGCAACATGCTGTTCCTCTACGTCTTCGGCGTGATGACGGAGCAACGCGTGGGCCCACTGCGGTTCACCGTGTTCTACGTCTGCTGCGGATATCTCGCCCTGCTGGGGTACGCGGCCGCCAACGCCACGTCCGAGCAGTCCCTGGTCGGTGCGTCCGGGGCGATCTCGGCAGTCCTGGGTGCGTTTCTGTACCTCTTCCCCGGGGCCCGGGTCACAAGCCTGCTCCCGTTCCTCTTCTTCCTGCCCGTGCGCTTCCCCGCCTGGGTCGTACTGCCCTTCTGGGCGGCCCTGCAGTGGCTGGCGGCGGGGCGGGCGCCCGCGGGCCCGGGGGTGGCCTATCTGGCCCACCTGGTGGGCTTCGGCCTGGGCTTCCTCCTGGCCTGGGTCCGCTTCGGACGTGGCGAGGGACCGAAGGGCGGCCCGGGAAGGGCGGTGGTGGGCGACGGGCGGGCGACTACAGTGAAGTCCGCCCCAGCTCCGACCCCCGAGGGAGAGAACCAGCCGTGATCACCGCGATCGTCCTCATCAAGACCAGCGTGGACCGGATCCCCGAGATCGCGGAGTCGATCGCGGCGCTGGAGTCGGTGAGCGAGGTCTTCTCGGTCACCGGTACCTACGACCTGATCGCGATGGTGCGGGTCAAGCAGCACGAGGACCTGGCCGAGGTCATCCCGGGCCGAATCAGCAGGATCCCCGGCGTGGAGGGGACGGACACGCACGTGGCGTTCCGGACCTACTCCCAGCACGACCTGGAGGCGGCGTTCGCGATCGGCCTGGACTCCTGACCGGTCGCGGACGCCGCCCGAAGGCGTAGCCCGGCTCAGACCGAGGGGACGCAGCGGCCGCCCTCCGTGCGGTACTGCCACTTCGCTCCGTCGCTCACCAGCTCCTTCACGGCGTTGACGAAGCGCTCGACGTGCTCGTCGGGGGTGCCCGCGCCGAAGCTCACCCGGATCGCGTTGAGGGACTTCTCGCCGGGCGCGGCCTCGGGGGCGCCGCACTCGCCCTGGGTGTGCGGGTCGCTGCCCAGCAGCGTGCGGACCAGCGGGTGGGCGCAGAAGAGGCCGTCGCGGACGCCGATGCCGTACTCGGCGGAGAGGGCGGCGGCGAAGTGCGAGCTGTTCCAGCCCTCGACGACGAAGGAGATCACGCCGACCCGGGGCGCGTCCTCGCCGAAGAGGGAGAGGATCCGGACCTCCGGGACCTGGGCGAGGCCCGCCTTCACCTTCTCGATCAGGTGCTGCTCGCGGGCGACCAGCGTGTCGAAGCCGGCCTCGGTGAGGGCCTTGCAGGCCGACGCGATGGAGTAGACGCCGATCACGTTGGGGGAGCCGGCCTCGTGGCGGGCGGCGCTCTCGTGCCACTCCACGTCCACTCCCCCGTCCTCGCGCCGCGTGACCTTGCGGCTGGCGCCGCCGCCCGCGAGGTAGGGGTCTGCGGCCCGGAGCCAGTCGGCGCGGCCGGCCAGCACGCCGGAGCCGAAGGGCGCGTACAGCTTGTGGCCGGAGAAGGCGACCCAGTCGACGTCGAGGTCCCGCACGGAGACCGGGTGGTGGGGGGCGAGCTGGGCCGCGTCCAGGACGATGCGGGCACCGTGGGCGTGCGCCGCCGCCGCCAGCTCGCGCACCGGCCACAGCTCGCCGGTGACGTTCGAGGCGCCGGTCACACAGACCAGTGCCGGGCCGTGCCCCCCGTCGATCGGCACGGTGCGGTCGGCGAGGGCGCGCTCCAGGATCTCGACGGCCTGCCGCGGGGTGCGCGGGGCGTCGAGGCAGGTGACCCGAGCGTCCTTCCACGGGAGCAGGGCGGCGTGGTGCTCGGTCTCGAAGACGAAGACCTGGCAGTCGGCGGGCAGGGCGGCGGCGAGGAGGTTGAGCGAGTCCGTCGTGGAGCGGGTGAAGACCAGCTGGTCGTCGGCACGGCAGTCGAGGAACTCCGCGACCGTCCTGCGGGCGTTCTCGAACAGGTCGGTCGACAGCTGCGAGAGGTACCCGGCACCGCGGTGGACGCTGCCGTAGTACGGGGCGTAAGCCGCCACGTCGTCCCAGACCCGCTGGAGGGCGGGGGCGCTGGCCGCGTAGTCGAGCGCGGCGTAGGTGACCTCGCCGCCCGTCACGAGCGGGACGGTGACATCCCGGCCCAGAACGGGCAGCGGGGCACAAATGGTCTGGGCGACGGCAGCGGAGGAGACAGACATGGGGGAACTCCCGTGAGAGGCAAGGAAAAGTGAAAAGGGGTACGCGGAGGCAGGGCTACGCCCTATCGCATTCGCTTGCTCACAGAAGACTCCTCGACGACCAGGACCCCTGGCAGTGGGAGGGGCCCGCGCTTGCCGCACACCTTTTGTGCACGGCCTGGTCTTCACCCGGGGCACCCCGCCACGGACGGAGGGTTGCCGGACAGTCGGCCGGGGCCTCATGACTGTCACTCATGACCTGGTACGACATCTTGCCATACGATCTTCGGTCCGCAAGGCGCAGTCCGGATTCTGGACTGCGCCCCGCGTCACACCTCAGCGGTTGCTGGCCGCCACCCAGCGCTCCAGCGTCTGCTTGGCCGCACCCGAGTCGATCGACTCCGCCGCCCTGCCCATGCCGGCCCGCAGCTGCTCTGCCAGCGTCCCGGAGCCCGGATCGAGCGCCACCAGCGCCGCCGCCGAGTTCAGCAGTACCGCGTCGCGGACCGGGCCCGTCTCACCGTCCAGGAGTCTGCGGGCGACCTCCGCGTTGAACGACGGGTCGGCGCCGCGCAGGGCCTGCACCGGCACCAGTTCGAGGCCGACGTCACGGGGGTCGAAGGACTCCTCGGTGACCTTGCCGTCCCGGACGATCCAGACGTGGGACGTCGCCGTCGTGGTCAGTTCGTCGAGGCCGTCGTCGCCGCGGAAGACGAGCGAGGAGTTGCCTCGCTCGGCCAGGACGCCCGCGATCATCGGCGCCAGCCGGGGGTCGGCGACGCCGACCGCCTGGGCCTTGACCTTCGCCGGGTTGGTCAGCGGGCCCAGCGCGTTGAACACCGTCCGGATGCCCAACTGGCCGCGGGCGGCGGCGACATGGCGCAGCGCCGGGTGGAACTTCACCGCGAAGCAGAACGTGATGCCCGCCTCCTCGGCCACCTCGGCCACCCGCCCGGGCGTGAGGTCGAGGTTGACGCCCAGCTTCTCCAGGACGTCCGAGGCGCCGGACGCCGAGGAGGCCGCGCGATTGCCGTGCTTGACGACTTTCGCGCCGGCGCCGGCCACCACGAGCGCGGACATCGTGGAGATGTTCACCGTCTTGGCACCGTCGCCGCCCGTGCCGACGATGTCGACCGTGCGGCCCGACACCTCGATCACATTGGCGTGCTGGTACATCGCCCGGACCACGCCGGTGATCTCCTCGACCGTCTCGCCCTTGGCGCGCAGGGCGACGACGAAGCCCGCGATCTGGGCGTCCGTCGCCTCGCCCCGCATGATCTGGTCCATCGCCCAGGCCGTCGCGTCGGCGCTCTGGTCGCGGCCGTACAGCAGGGCGTTCAGTACCTCGGGCCAGGAACGGCCCGCCGCGGTGTCGCCTCCAGCGGGGGTCACAGCGCTCATGGGGCCGCTCCTGGGTGTCGTAGAGAAGTGTGAACTCGTAGCAGAGTCCGCGACCCCCACCCTATCCAGCCGGAAGGCATGGCAAAGGGCCCCGTCCGAACACCGGACGGGGCCCTTTTCCGTGGCGTGGCGACGCCGCAGCGATCAGTGGTGGCCGTGGCCGCTCGTGATCTCCTTGTACTCCTCGACGGTGGGCTTCGGAATCTGGGACTCCTCGCCGAAGTACGCCTCGCTGAGCTTGGCGCGCAGCCTCTCGGAGCCCTTCACCTTGCGCTCGACGCCGTTGCCGTCGGTCGTCGGGCCGATCTCGGCCGGCTTGTACTGCTCGTGCGCCGTGAGGGTGTGCAGCGCGTCCTGGCTGAGCGGCTCGTGGACCTCGATGAACTCACCGTGCGGCAGGCGCTTGATGATGCCCGACTCGCGGCCGTGCAGCACCTTGTCCTTGTCCCGGCGCTGGAGGCCGAGGCAGACCCGCTTGGTGGCGATGAACACGAGGACCGGCACGACGAAGAAGCCGACGCGCACGAACCAGGTGATCGAGTTGATCGACAGGTGGAAGTGCGTGGCCCACAGGTCGTTGCCGCCACCGATCATCAGCACGAAGTACCAGGAGATCCACGCGGCACCGAACGCGGTACGCGTCGGGGCGTTGCGCGGACGGTCCAGGATGTGGTGCTCGCGCTTGTCGCCGGTGACCCAGGACTCGATGAACGGGTAGACCGCGATCGAGACCAGGACCAGCGGGAAGATCACCAGCGGGATGAACACGCCCAGGACGAGCGTGTGGCCCCAGAGGTTGATCTCCCAGCCCGGCATGACACGGATCAGGCCCTCGGAGAAGCCCATGTACCAGTCGGGCTGTGCGCCCGTGGAGACCATGTCGGGCCGGTAGGGGCCCATGGACCAGATCGGGTTGATCGAGGCGATCGCCGCGATGGCCGCGATGACACCGAAGACCAGGAAGAAGAAGCCTCCGGCCTTGGCCATGTAGACCGGCAGCAGCGGCATGCCCACGACGTTGTTGTTCGTCCGTCCGGCGCCCGCGAACTGCGTGTGCTTGTGGTAGAAGACCAGGATCAGGTGGCCGACCAGCAGCCCGAGCATGATGCCCGGCAGCAGCAGGATGTGGATCGAGTAGAAGCGGGCCACGAAGTCGCCGCCCGGGAACTCGCCGCCGAAGAGGAACATCGACAGGTACGTGCCGACGATCGGCACGGACAGGACCGCGCCCTCCATAAAGCGGACACCGGTGCCGGAGAGCAGGTCGTCCGGGAGCGAGTAACCGGTGAAGCCGGTGAACATGCCAAGGACGAGCAGCAGGAAGCCGAACAGCCAGTTGACCTCACGCGGCTTGCGGAACGCGCCCGTGAAGAACACACGCATCATGTGCACGAACATGCCCGCGAGGAAGATCAGCGCGGCCCAGTGGTGGATCTGCCGGATCAGCAGACCACCGCGCACATCGAAGGAGATGTGCATGGTCGAGTTGAACGCCTCGGACATCATCTGGCCCTGCAGCGGGATGTAGCTGCCGTGGTACTCCACCTCGTTCATCGACGGGTGGAAGAACAACGTCAGGTAGACACCCGTGAGGATGATGATGATGAAGCTGTAGAGGCAGACCTCGCCCAGCATGAACGACCAGTGGTCGGGGAAGATCTTGCGCATGTTGGACTTGGCCAGGGAGTAGATCCCCAGACGGCCGTCGGCCCAGTCGGCGACGCGCTCGCCGGCGGGCGCTTTGCCGCGCCGCCCCGCGTTGTTCCCGGGGGTCCCGTTGGTCTCGTTGGTGCTCATCCGCGCTCCCAGAATGCAGGACCGACAGGCTCTTCGAAGTCGCCGAGCGCCTCGAGGTAGCCCTGGTCGTTCACGCCGATGCGCAGCTGCGGCAGGGCGTGACCGGCGGGGCCGAAGATCACCCGGGCACCGTCGGAGAGGTCGAAGGTGGACTGGTGGCAGGGGCACAGCACGTGGTGCGTCTGCTGCTCGTACAGGGAGATCGGGCAACCGACGTGGGTGCAGATCTTCGAGTACGCCACGATGCCCTGGTGCGACCACGCGAGTTCGCGCTTGTCCTTGATGTCGGCCGGCTGGATCCGGACGATCATCAGGGCCGACTTGGCGATCTCGGTCTGGAAGTTCTCGTCGTGCTCCTCCAGGCCCTCGGGCTTGGCGAAGGTGAGCGATCCGACCGCGACGTCCGAGGCACGCAGCGGCTCGTTCGTGTTCATGTTGACGAGCAGCTTGCCCTTGGACCACAGCGTGTGGCGGAGCTTCGTACCCGGCAGCGGGCCGAGGTCGCGCAGCAGCATGACGCCGGAGAGCGGGAACAGGGCCAGCGCACCGAACATCGTGTTGCGGATCAGCTTGCGACGACCGAGCGCGGACTCCTTGGCACCTTGCCGGAAGTCGTCCATCACCTTGGCCTTGACCTCGGGCGAGGCCTCGATCGGGTGACGCTCGTCGGCGACCTCCTCGTCGGACATCAGGGTGCGGGCCCAGTGGACCGCGCCCGCGCCGATGGCGAACAGCGCGAGGCCCAGCGTCAGGCCCAGCGCGAAGTTCAGCGCGTTGATGTGACCGATCGGGAAGACGAAGATCGCCTTGTCGTGCGGGATCGCCACGTACGAGGCGATGAAGCCCACCGTGGCGAGCATGGAGACCGTGAACAGCATGGCCACCACACGCTCGGACCGCTTGGCGGCCCGCTCGTCGATGTCCTGGACACGGTGCTCGTGGGGCGGCAGACCGGGGTCCGCGAACGGGTGCTTCTCGTCCGCGATGCTCACGGTGCCGTGCGCGTCCTGCTCTGCGGGCAGGTTCTCTTCTGGAATGTCTTGGCTACTCATGACTTCTTGGCCTTTGCGGTCCGAGCGGCGACCCAGACGGCGACCGCGATCAGCGCGCCGAGTCCGAAGATCCAGGCGAACAGGCCCTCGGAGACCGGGCCGAGACCGCCCAGCTCAAGGCCGCCGGGGCTCTCGGTGTCGTCACCGTTGACCGCGTTCAGGTACGCGATGATGTCCTTCTTGTTCTGCTCCGACAGCGTGGTGTCGGGGAACGACGGCATGTTCTGCGGGCCGGTCTGCATGGCCTCGTAGATGTGCTTCGGGTCGACGCCTTCGAGGCTCGGCGCGAACTTGCCGTGCGTCAGCGCGCCGCCCTTGCCGGTGAAGTTGTGGCACTGCGCGCAGTTGGTGCGGAACAGCTCGCCACCCTTGGCGATGTCAGCACCGTCCGGGCCGTACTGCGTCTTCGTCGGCACGTTCGGGCCGGCGCCGAGGGAGGAGATGTACGCCGCGAGCTGGTCGATCTCCGCCTGGGTGTAGATGACCTTCTTCTTCGGGATCTGCGCGCCCGGCTGCTGGGCAGGCATACGGCCGGTGCCGACCTGGAAGTCGACGGCCGCGCTGCCCACTCCCACGAGGCTCGGACCGTCGGAGGTGCCCTGACCGCCGGTGCCGTGGCAGCTGGCGCAGCCCACGGAGTAGAGCTTCTTGCCCTCGTCGATGGCGAGAGACTGGGCTGTTTCATCGGCCTGCGCCTTGCTCGCAGGTGCGAACGCGGCGTACAGCCCCCCGGTGCATGCCAGCGCGAGGAGTAGGACGACGAGCGCCGCCATGGGATGGCGTCGTCGTGCGGAGAGCTTTTTCACGGATTACCCCGGTGTCAGGATCTTCTGCGTCGATGCTTCTGGGATGTGCGCCCGTGGGCGCACGCGGGAACGGTCCCGGCTACTTGATCAGGTAGATCGTGGCGAAGAGGCCGATCCACACGACATCGACGAAGTGCCAGTAGTAGGACACGACGATGGCCGCGGTCGCCTGCTCGTGGGTGAACCTCTTCGCCGCGTAGGTGCGGCCGAGGACGAACAGGAAGGCGATGAGGCCGCCCGTCACGTGCATGCCGTGGAACCCGGTGGTCAGGTAGAACACCGAGCCGTACGGGTCGGAGGACAGGGAGAGCCCGTCCTTCTTCACCAGCTCCGTGTACTCGAAGATCTGACCGCCGATGAAGATCGCACCCATCACGAAGGTGACGATGAACCAGCCCCGGAGCTTCTTCACGTCCCCGCGCTCGGCGGCGAAGACGCCGAGCTGGCAGGTCAGGGAGGAGAGCACCAGGATCGTGGTGTTGGTCGCGGAGAACGGAAGGTTGAGATGGCTCGCCATCTCCTTCCAGTGATCCGGACCGGTCACCGATCGCAGGGTGAAATACATCGCGAAGAGGGCCGCGAAGAACATCAGCTCGGAACTCAGCCAGATGATGGTTCCGACGCTGGTGAGGTTCGGCCGGTTGACCGACGGGTGCGCGTGCCCGGTTTCTACTGTCGTTGCTGTCGCCACGACCGACATTATGTCGGTCCCTTATCCCGCCCTCACTCCGGGGGGTGCCGTTCGGAGTGTCCGTACCGCGTGTACTGCCCGTATGGCCCATCGAAGCCGTGTTCCAACAGGTGTTGACGCGGTGCTCATGGGAGTAGCATCCGCCCCATCGGTAACCGATGTTCCCGACCAACGATGCGGAGGAACGATGCAGGCGACCGCCACGGTGCTGGTCTACAGCGATGACTCCAACACCCGCGAACAAGTCCGGCTGGCGACCGGACGCAGGCCTGCGCCGGACGCTCCCGTCGTCGAGTTCCTGGAATGCGCCACGCCGGCGGCCGTCCTCAAGGAGCTGGACAGGGGCGGTGTCGACGTCTGCGTCCTGGACGGCGAGGCCGTGCCCATGGGCGGCATGGGCCTGTGCCGCCAGCTCAAGGACGAGGTGTTCAACTGCCCGCCGGTGCTGCTGCTGATCGGCCGGCCGCAGGACGCGTGGCTGGCGACCTGGAGCCGCGCGGAGGCGGCTGTGACGCTCCCTGCGGATCCTGTGGAGTTCGCGGCCGCCCTGGCCTCCCTGCTACGGCAGAAGGGGCTTCAGCAGAGCGCCTAGGAGCTTCTCAGACGCTCCGCGGCCTGAGCCGGGCTCGCTCCGCCGAGCTCGGCCCGTCGGGCGTGCCGGCGACCAGCGCGCTGCCGGTGCGCCAGTTCTGCCAGGTGAGGTTCCAGTCACCGAAGCCGTTGCCGAACGGCTCCATGGTGTCGCCGCCCGAGTTGACGACCTTCACCACGTCGCCCTCGTGGACGGTGTCGAAGAACCACTCGGCGTTGCTGGTGCTCATGCCGGTGCAGCCGTGGCTGACGTTGGCGTAGCCCTGGGAGCCGACGGACCAGGGGGCGGCGTGCACGTACTCGCCGCTCCAGGTCAGGCGGGTCGCGTAGTAGACGGGCAGGTCGTACGAGTCCGAGCTGCCCTCGGCGATGCCGACCGTGGCGCTGCGCATGCGTACGAAGTACTGCTTGCCCAGGATCACCTTGACGCCGTTGCGGGTCTCGAAGCCGGGCTTGCCGGTGGTGACGGGGAGTTCTTTGATGTCCTCGCCGTTCTTGTAGACCGTCATGGAGTGCGACGCCGCGTCGGTGACGGCGACGATGCTGTCGCCGATGGTGAGTTTCAGCGCCTTGCTCTTGGTGCCCCACAGGCGGTCGCCGACCTTGACGCCGTCGAGGTCGCTGTGGACCTGGACGGTGGCCTGGGCGGGCCAGTAGTCCTTCGGGCGGTAGTGGAGTTCCTTGTCGCTCACCCAGTGCCAGGCGCCCTGCACGGCGGGCACGGCGTCCACCCGCAGGGCCCGTTCGACGACGGCCCGTTGTGCCTTGTCCTTGACGGGCTTGTCGAGTTCGGCTGTCACGGGCTGGCCGACGCCGTACGTCCCCGACTTGGGCCCGAACGTCACGCCCAGGGTCTTCTTGGTGGTGGGCGTGGTGGTGTCGAATTCGAGGACCTTGCGCCCCGGTGCCCCGTCGTCGTCCTCCGTGCTCACCCGCACCGTGTAGTGCGCGTTGGCGGCGAGCGGGGAGGTGCTGTGCCAGCGGGAGCCGTCGGCGGAGAGTTCGCCCGTCACATAGCGGCCTGTGGCGTCCACGGCCGTGACGTCGGTGATGCGGTCGTCGTCGGCGGTGACCTCCAGGGGCTTGTCCGGGTCGGCCTTCTTCCCGTCTCCCGTGGGGCCCTTGAAGGAGATCTGGTCCGTCGCGTCGTACGGCTTGTCGGTCAGCGGGTTGCCGCCGCTGCTGCAAGAGGTGCCGCCCGCGCCGAGGGCGATCACCAGCAGCGTGCAGCTGACGACGATGCGGGTGCGCGGAGAGTGGTTCATGTCCCTCACGCTAGGGACGTTCGTCAAGCACGGCGCGCCGGGTAACTCGTTCGAGCGAACGGTATTGCGGCAAAAGCAGGAGCCCGGACGCTCCTGACGGAGTGTCCGGGCTCCCTTTGCGCTCTGCGCGTGCTACTGGGTGCGGTTCTCACCGCGGTAGTACTCGAAGACCCAGCCGTAGAGGCCGATCATGATGATCGGAGCGGAGAAGTACAGCAGCCACCAGCCGATCGCGATCGACAGGAAGGCCAGCGCGCCACCGAAACCGAGGGCGAGCGGCTGCCAGCTGTGCGGGCTGAAGAACCCGACCTCGCCGGCGTCGTCCGCGACGTCCGCGTCCCTGTTGTCCATGGCACCCGCGTCGACCCGCCGGGCCGTGAAGCCCAGGTAGAAGCCGACCATGATGCACAGACCGAACGCCAGGAAGAGGGCCGTGGTACCGGCCGGCTCCTTCGACCACACGCCATAGACGACCGCCATGGCGAGGACGAAGACGCTCAGCCACATGAACATCTTGCCCTGAACCTTCACTTGCCGGCCTCCTTGCCACCAGCCAGAGCCTTCTCACCGTGAGGCGCGTTCTCGAGCTGGTCGAGAGCGGCGATCTCAGGGTGATGCAGGTCGAACGCCGGGGATTCACTGCGGATCCGCGGCAGAGTGAGGAAGTTGTGCCGCGGCGGCGGGCACGAGGTGGCCCACTCGAGCGAGCGGCCGTAGCCCCACGGGTCGTCGACGCCGACCGGCTTGCCGTACTTGGCCGTCTTCCACACGTTGTAGAGGAACGGCAGGATCGACATGCCGAGCAGGAACGAGCTGATCGTCGAGATGGTGTTCAGGGCGGTGAAGCCGTCGGCCGCGAGGTAGTCCGCGTAACGACGGGGCATGCCCTCGGCGCCCAGCCAGTGCTGGACCAGGAAGGTGCCGTGGAAGCCGATGAACAGCGTCCAGAACGTGATCTTGCCGAGCCGCTCGTCGAGCATCTTGCCGGTCATCTTCGGCCACCAGAAGTGGAAGCCGGAGAACATCGCGAAGACGACGGTGCCGAACACCACGTAGTGGAAGTGCGCCACCACGAAGTACGAGTCGGACACGTGGAAGTCCATCGGCGGCGAGGCCAGGATGACGCCGGTGAGGCCGCCGAAGGTGAAGGTGACCAGGAAGCCGGTGGCCCAGAGCATGGGGGTCTCGAAACTCAGTGACCCCTTCCACATCGTTCCGATCCAGTTGAAGAACTTCACGCCGGTCGGTACGGCGATGAGGAACGTCATGAAGGAGAAGAACGGCAGCAGCACACCGCCGGTGACGTACATGTGGTGGGCCCACACCGTCACGGACAGGCCGGCGATCGCGATGGTCGCGCCGATCAGGCCCATGTAGCCGAACATCGGCTTGCGGGAGAAGACCGGGATGACCTCGGAGATGATGCCGAAGAACGGCAGCGCGATGATGTACACCTCTGGATGGCCGAAGAACCAGAAGAGGTGTTGCCACAGCAGGGCGCCGCCGTTGGCCGCGTCGAAGACATGTGCCCCGAACTTCCGATCCGCCTCCAGCGCGAACAGCGCGGCGGCCAGGACGGGGAAGGCGAGCAGTACCAGCACCGCGGTCAGCAGCACGTTCCACACGAAGATCGGCATGCGGAACATGGTCATGCCGGGCGCGCGCATGCAGATGATGGTGGTGATGAAGTTGACCGCACCGAGGATCGTGCCGAAGCCGGAGAAGGCCAGGCCCATGATCCACAGGTCGGCGCCGATGCCCGGCGAGCGCACCGCGTCGGAGAGCGGGGAGTAGGCGAACCAGCCGAAGTCGGCCGCACCGGACGGGGTGAGGAAGCCGCCGACCGCGATGGTCGAGCCGAACAGGTACAGCCAGTAGGCGAACATGTTCAGCCGCGGGAACGCCACGTCCGGGGCGCCGATCTGCAGCGGCATGATCCAGTTGGTGAAGCCGGCGAACAGCGGCGTCGCGAACATCAGCAGCATGATCGTGCCGTGCATCGTGAACGCCTGGTTGAACTGCTCGTTCGTCATGATCTGCAGACCGGGCCGGGCGAGCTCGGCGCGCATCAGCAGCGCCATGACGCCGCCGATCATGAAGAACGCGAACGACGTGACGAGGTAGAGCGTCCCGATCGTCTTGTGGTCAGTGGTGGTGAGCCACTTGATCACGACGTTGCCGGGCTGCTTGCGCCGGACCGGCAGTTCGTCTGAGTAGTGTCCCTCAGCTGCCGGGGCACCCTGGGGTTCGTTGACGATGCTCACAGGTTGTTCGTCTCCCGGTTCTTCTCGTGGCTCGTCTGCGCGATGCCGGCGGGAACGTAACCGGTCTGCCCCTTCTTGGCGAGGTCCTTGAGGTGCTGCTCGTAGCGCTCGGGGGAGACGACCTTCACGTTGAACAGCATCCGGGAGTGGTCGACGCCGCAGAGCTCGGCGCACTTGCCCAGGAAGGTGCCCTCCTTGTTGGGGGTCACCTGGAAGGAGTTGGTGTGGCCCGGGATGACGTCCATCTTCATCAGGAACGGCACCACCCAGAAGGAGTGGATGACGTCACGGGAAGTGAGGACGAAACGAACCGTCTTCCCCTCGGGCAGCCACAGCGTGGGGCCCGGGTTGCCGGTCTGCGGGTTCTTCGTGGCGGGCGTACCGACGTCGTAGACACCGCCGGCGTTCGCCGGGAAGTCGGTCTTGAACCGGTCCGGAATGGCGGCCAGGTTCTTGTCGGTCTTCGCGTCACCGGTGGAACCGTCGACGGGCTCGATGTAGTTGAAGCCCCAGCTCCACTGGAAGCCGACGACGTTGACGGTGACGTCCGGCTTCTTGTCGAGGCTCAGGATCTTCGTTTCGTCGCGGGCCGTGAAGTAGAACAGCACCGAGACGATGACGAGCGGAACGACCGTGTACAGCGCCTCGATCGGCATGTTGTACCGGGTCTGCGGAGGAACCTCGATCTTGGTACGGCTACGCCGGTGGAAGATCGTGCTCCACAGAATCAGGCCCCACACCAGCACGCCGGTGGCCAGCGCGGCAGCCCAGGAGCCCTGCCACAGGGAGAGGATCCGCGGAGCCTCTTCCGTGGTGGGGGTGGGCATACCAAGGCGGGGGAAGTCCTTGTATGTGCAACCGGTGGCGGTCGCCAGGACCAGGCCCGCGGTCATTGCCTGCAGCAGCTTCCGCCGCATCGGGCGCCGCGGCGAGCGGTCGGAGCCGTTGGGACTCACGTAGCGCCTTCCCGAGAGTCTCGCCCGCGCGTATCGGCTGCGGCCTTCTCGCTGGTCGGTCGCCGCCCTGCGTCGGGCAGGGGTTTGGATGTTTATGCGGACCAAACCCTAGCCGACGCGTTCCAGGGGGTCGCGGGGAGGGGTGCCTACCGGGTGGGGGGTTCGCTGGATTGGCGGCTGCGGGTGCATGGGGGCTGGTCGCGCAGTTCCCGGTGCCCCCAGGGAGTTAGCGTTGCCGTGTGTCCTACTTTGACGCCGCTTCCGCTGCCCCTCTCCATCCCGTTGGCCGTCAGGCGCTGTTGGCCTCTCTTGACGAAGGGTGGGCCGACCCTTCCCGGCTGTACCGGGAAGGCCGTCGGGCGCGGATGCTGCTGGACGCCGCGCGGGAGGCTGCTGCCGAGGCCGTGGGGTGCCGGCCTGACGAACTCAGCTTCACCTCTTCCGGCACGCGGGCCGTACACGCGGGGATCGCGGGAGCGTTGGCCGGGCGGCAGCGCGTGGGACGTCACCTGATCGTGTCAGCGGTCGAACACTCCTCCGTGCTCCATTCGGCCGAAGCCCACGAAGCAGGCGGGGGGACGGTCACGCAGATCGCGGTGGACCGCACGGGAGCGGTGAACGCACGGTCGTACGTGGACGCGCTGCGCCCCGACACCGCGCTCGCCTGTCTTCAGTCCGCCAATCACGAGGTGGGGACCGAGCAGCCGGTGGCCGACGTTGCCGCCGGGTGCCGGGAGGCCGGGGTGCCGCTGTTGGTGGATGCGGCGCAGTCGCTGGGGTGGGGGCCGGTCGAGGGCGACTGGTCGTTGCTCGCGGCCAGTGCTCACAAGTGGGGTGGGCCCTCGGGGGTGGGACTGCTCGTCGTACGGAAAGGGGTGCGGTTCGCGCCGCAAGGGCCCGTGGACGAGCGGGAGTCGGGGCGTGCGCCCGGCTTCGAGAACCTGCCTGTCATTGTCGCGGCAGCGGCTTCGCTGCGGGCGGTGCGCGCGGAGGCGGCACAAGAGGCGGTACGGCTGCGGGAACTGACGAAGCGGATCCGGGTCCGGGTGGCTCAGTCGGTGCCGGACGTGGAAGTGGTCGGGGATCCGGAGCGGCGACTGCCGGGGATCGTCACCTTCTCCTGTCTCTATGTCGACGGGGAGACACTGCTGCACGAGCTGGACCGGGAGGGTTTCTCCGTCTCGTCCGGATCGTCCTGTACGAGCAGCACGCTGACGCCGAGCCATGTGCTGAAGGCGATGGGGGCGCTGAGTGAGGGGAATGTGCGGGTTTCTTTGCCGACGGGGACGACCCGGGAGGAAGTGGAGCGGTTCCTGGAGGTGCTGCCGGGGGCGGTGGCGGGGGTGCGGGAGAAGCTCGGGGCTCCGGCCCCGGCCACGACCGTGCAGCAGGACGTTCTCGTCGTCGACGCTCTCGGCAGGCGCTGCCCGATCCCCGTGATCGAACTCGCCAAGGTCATCGGGGGCGTCCCGGTCGGCGGCACGGTGCGGGTGCTGTCCGACGACGAGGCGGCGCGGCTGGACATTCCTGCGTGGTGCGAGATGCGGGGGCAGGAGTACCTGGGCGAGGAGCCGGCGGACCAGGGCTTCGCGTACCTGGTCCGCCGGGTGTCGTAGCTCAGGCCAGGTGCTTCTGGACCTCGGCCGCCGCCTCGTCGCCGTACGCCTTGGTGAAGCGGTCCATGAAGTGACCGCGGCGCAGCTGGTACTCCTGGGTGCCGACCGTCTCGATGACGAGCGTGGCGAGCATGCAGCCGACCTGGGCCGCGCGCTCCAGGGAGACGCCCCAGGCCAGGCCGGAGAGGAAGCCGGCGCGGAAGGCGTCGCCGACGCCCGTGGGGTCGGCCTTGCGCTCCTCCTGCGCGCAGCCGACCTCGATCGGGTCCTCGCCCTTGCGCTCGACGCGGACTCCGCGGGCGCCCAGGGTCGTGATGCGGTGACCGACCTTGGCGAGGATCTGCTCGTCGCTCCAGCCGGTCTTGGACTCGATGAGGCCCTTCTCGTACTCGTTCGAGAAGAGGTACGTGGCGCCCTCCAGCAGTATCCGGATCTCGTCGCCGTTCATCCGGGCGATCTGCTGGGAGAAGTCGGCGGCGAAGGGGATCGACCGGGAGCGGCACTCCTCGGTGTGCCGGAGCATGCCCTCGGGGTCGTCGGCGCCGATCAGGACCAGGTCGAGGCCGCCCACGCGGTCCGCGACGGTCTTCAGCTCGATCAGGCGGGCCTCGCTCATCGCGCCCGTGTAGAAGGAGCCGATCTGGTTGTGGTCGGCGTCGGTGGTGCACACGAAGCGGGCGGTGTGCAGGGTCTCGGAGATGCGGACCGAGTCGGTGTCGACGCCGTGCCGGTCCAGCCAGGAGCGGTACTCGTCGAAGTCGAAGCCCGCGGCGCCGACCAGGATCGGCTGTGTGCCGAGCTGGCCCATGCCGAAGGCGATGTTCGCGCCTACGCCGCCCCGGCGTACGTCGAGGTTGTCGACCAGGAAGGAGAGCGAGACCGTGTGCAGCTGGTCCGCGACGAGCTGGTCGGCGAAGCGGCCGGGGAAGGTCATGAGGTGGTCGGTGGCGATGGAGCCGGTGACTGCGATGCGCACGGGGGATCTCTCCTGTGGGGAGACGGATTGACAGTTCACGCTACCGGGTCGTAGCGGGGCGCTGAAGAGGGGCTCCGAAGAGGCCAGAACTACCCGATAGTAGATCTTTCTTCGCAGGCTGGTACGTGCATACCGTTCCGCTATGACGAACCTCAAGGTCCATGCCCCGGTCCCGGTCGACCTGGAAGGCGACCTCGCGTCGCTGCGCGGCGACTGTGCCCGGATGGTCCCCCACTGGACCGCTCCCGACCGGGTCACTTCCCTTCCGGTCTCCCCGTCACTCATCCACGGGGTGAGGGTGCCGCAGAAGTCGGCCCGCCTGCTGGACGCGATGTCGGACTACGGCGACTGAACCCGGCTCGGTGGTACCCGATCGGCGCATTCGAGGGAACCGCGCGCTCCCCCGCTGCGTCCCATCGCCGTCCCCCGTAAAGGGGATGCGCGATACGACCCTCCAGCAGGCCGTTTTGACAGGGCCGGGTCAGGGTCATGGGACAGCAGAAGGAGCGATGCGGTGAACACCGAGCGACCCGACAACGACGCCGACGGCTCCGACGAGGAGCGGGGCGACACCGGCTCCGCGGCGGAGCAGGGTGCCGTGGCCGGACAGGACGCCGAGGGTTCCGGCGCCCAGGGGGACGGCGCACAGGCCGCCGGCGCCCAGGTCGAGGAGACCGAGGCCGTCGAGGCTTCCGTGGCCGACGAAGGTGACGCCGAGGCCGTCGAGGCTTCCGTGGCCGACGAAGGTGACGACGGTGTCCCCGACGCCACACCCGATCCGGGCGCGGATCACCCGCGGCCGCCCGGCCGCCGCTCCCCCGTGCTCGTCGCCTCCGTCGTCGCCGCCGTGCTGCTCGTGGGAGGCGGCGGGGCCTATCTCACCGCATCCGCCACCGGGGGGTCCGGCGGTCGTACCGGCTCCGGGGCCTCCGGCGACGACAGCACTCCCCCGCCACTCGCGCTCGACGGCTACTCCCAGGGCGGTTCGAACGGGATCGCGCCCGGGGAGCCCAACCCGTACGGCGTGACGTACAAGGTCGACGGCACTCTGCCCGCCGGACCCGGCTCCGCGCCCGTGTACCGGGCGGCCGGTGAGGTCACCAAGGACGAGGTGGCCCGGCTGGCGAAGTCCCTCGGTCTGGCCGGGGCGCCGGTGGCGCGGGGGCAGGGCTGGCAGGTCGGGCCCGCCAAGGACGGGTCGGGGCCGAGCCTGGTGGTGAACAGGCAGGCGCCGGGGACGTGGACGTTCCACCGGTACGCGGCCGGCACCGACGCCTGCCAGAGCATCACCGCGTGCACCAAGGATCCCGCGAACCCGGCCGGCGCCACGGTGAGCGAGGCGGCCGCGAAGAAGGCCGCGGCGCCCGTGCTGAAGGCGGTAGGCCAGGACGACGCGAAGGTGGACGCGAGCCAGGTCATGGGCGCCCAGCGCGCGGTGAACGCGAACCCGTTGGTCGGCGGGCTGCCCACATACGGCTGGACGACCGGGCTGACGGTGAGCGCACAGGGCGAAGTGGTCGGTGGCAGCGGCCAGTTGAAGGCACCGGTCAAGGGCGACACGTATCCCGTGCTGGGGGCGAAGAAGACGCTGGAGCTGCTGAACTCGGCGCCCACGACCGGCCACCGCATGGGCATCGGCGGCTGCGCCAGCCCCGTACCGCTGAAGGACCGGCTGGAGGCGCCGTGCGGTCAGTCGACCTCGGGGGCCGGTGCGAAGCCGGCGAAGGAGACCGTCACGATCGACGGCGCGGTGTTCGGGCTGGCCGCCCGGCCCGTGGACGGGCGGCAGGCGCTGGTGCCGTCCTGGCTGTTCGAGGTGAAGGGCGCGGGCGCGCGGCACGGCTTCTCGGTGACGTATCCGGCCGTCGACCCGAAGTACCTGGCGTCGGACTCGGGCACCGCGTCCCAGGAGCCGACCCCGTCGGCGAGCGCCCCGGGCGACGAGCCGACCTCGGCGCCGGCCACCCGGGACGTCAAGGTGGACGGCTACACGGCGGACGGCAAGGAGCTGACCGTGAGTTTCACGGGCGGCGTGTGCGCCGACTACACGGCGAAGGCGAGCGAGAGCGCGGACGAGGTGACCGTGACGGTGACCGAGAAGCCCTGGAAGGGCAAGATCTGCATCATGATCGCCAAGGAGTTCCAGAAGACGCTGCAGTTGGACGAGCCGCTCGGTGACCGGAAGGTCGTGGGCTCGGACGGCAGGGGGATCGCGCTGGTGAAGCCGGGAGCGCGGCTGCCGCGCGCTGCGGCCGGGGTGCAGTAGCCGTTCGGAGAAACGCGAAGGCGGCGGCCCCCTCGGAGGGGGCCGCCGCCTTCGGCGTGTTCAGTTGTCCAGTGAGCTTCGGCCGGTCGGCGGGGCTTAGCTGAAGGAGTCGCCGCAGGCGCAGGAGCCCGTCGCGTTCGGGTTGTCGATCGTGAAGCCCTGCTTCTCGATGGTGTCGACGAAGTCGACGGACGCGCCGCCCAGGTACGGGGCACTCATGCGGTCGGTGACCACCTTGACGCCGCCGAAGTCCTTGACCACGTCGCCGTCGAGGGAGCGCTCGTCGAAGAAGAGCTGGTAGCGCAGGCCGGAGCAGCCGCCGGGCTGGACGGCGACACGCAGGGCCAGGTCGTCACGGCCTTCCTGGTCGAGCAGGGCCTTGACCTTCGCCGCGGCGGCGTCGGACAGGATGATGCCGTCGGTGACGGTGCTGGTCTCGTCCGATACGGACATCTACATCTCTCCCGGGTTGTACGGAGACTGCTTGCCGACGTTTTCAACCGCCGGAGGCACGGATTCATTCCGAGCCGGGCAACTTGTCTTTTCGCCTGTCCTTTCATGCTCGCACACCCGCGACGAAGCGAACAGCGGCCCAATGGCCCCCTCCGGCACGGCACCGGGATTCATGTCACATCGACGTTATGACCATCGTCAAACTGACGTGAACCGGGTTATGATAGATAACGTCAGTTCGACGAAAAGCACTCCCGCAGAACAGAAAGGGTGCGTGTCGTGACCACCGCCCAGACCCCGGAGCTCGACGTACAGCCGACTCCTCTTGCCCTGCTGCTCCTCGGCCGCGAGGCCGACCCGAAGAGCGAGCGCGGCGTCGAGTGTCCCGGTGACCTGCCCTCGCCGTCCGACCCGGACCTCGTGGCACGCGCCCGCGCCGCGAAGGAGAAGCTCGGCGACAAGGTCTTCGTGCTCGGCCACCACTACCAGCGCGACGAGGTCATCCAGTTCGCCGACGTCACGGGTGACTCCTTCAAGCTGGCCCGGGACGCGGCGGCTCGTCCGGAGGCGGAGTACATCGTGTTCTGCGGTGTGCACTTCATGGCGGAGTCCGCGGACATCCTGACGTCGGACGACCAGAAGGTGGTCCTGCCCGACCTCGCCGCCGGCTGCTCGATGGCCGACATGGCGACGGCCGAGCAGGTCGCCGAGTGCTGGGACGTGCTGACCGAGGCCGGCGTGGCCGAGCAGGTCGTGCCCGTCTCGTACATGAACTCGTCCGCCGACATCAAGGCGTTCACGGGCAAGCACGGGGGCACGATCTGCACCTCGTCCAACGCCGAGCGGGCCCTGGAGTGGGCCTTCGAGCAGGGTCGGCCCGGTGCGACCAAGGTCCTGTTCCTGCCCGACCAGCACCTCGGGCGCAACACCGCCGTGCGGGAGCTGGGCATGTCCCTGGAGGACTGCGTCGTCTACAACCCGCACAAGCCGGGCGGCGGGCTGACGGCCGAGCAGCTGCACGCCGCGAAGATGATCCTGTGGCGCGGCCACTGCTCGGTGCACGGCCGCTTCAGCCTGGAGTCGGTCGAGGACGTCCGCGCCCGCATCCCCGGGGTGAACGTGCTCGTGCACCCCGAGTGCCGGCACGAGGTGGTGTCCGCGGCGGACCACGTCGGCTCGACCGAGTACATCATCAAGGCGCTGGAGGCGGCCCCGGCCGGCTCGAAGTGGGCCATCGGCACGGAGCTGAACCTGGTGCGCCGGCTGGCGAACCGTTTCGCGCCCGAGGGCAAGGAGATCGTCTTCCTCGACAAGACGGTCTGCTTCTGCTCGACCATGAACCGCATCGACCTCCCCCACCTGGTCTGGGCCCTGGAGTCGCTGGCCGAGGGCAATCTGGTCAACCGGATCGAGGTCGACAAGGAGACCGAGGCGTTCGCGAAGCTCGCGCTGGAGCGGATGCTGGCGCTGCCGTAGCCCGTCTGCCGCGGCCCCCGTTCACCCCGCCGAGACCGGTGTCCGGCCGGGGTGGGCCGGGTCGAGGGTGAAGATCGTGCCGTCGGCGGTCGCCACCACCAGGGCGCCCTTGTCGAACAGCACGACGGGCTCGAGCCCACTGGCCAGCACCTCGGCACGGGCAGCGGTCTCCCACAGCACCGTGCCCCGCGCCACGTCCAGGGCCGCCACCCGTCCGCTCGGGCCGGCCACGTACGCGGTGCGCCCCACGGCGTCCACCGAGACCTGGCCGGACGACTCCAGGGTGGTGCGGGACTCCCAGACCCGCGCCCCCGTCAGCGGCGAGACGGCGGTCACCAGGCCGCTGGAGGTGGAGAAGTAGAGCGTGCCGCGTGCCAGGGCCACGGTCCCCCGGTACCGCTGGGGCAGTGCTGTCACCTCGCGCTTCCCGCTCCCGGGGTCGACGCGCACGATACGGGTGTACGTCAGGTCTTTGCTGACCGCGACCGCGTCCGCGTCGGACTCCACGAACAGCAGCTTCCCGTCGAGGGCGCCGACGAAGCTGCCGCTGTCCGCGGGTGAGGACAGGCGCCGTACGGAGCCGTCGGAGGGGTCGATGACGATGAACTCCGTGTCGTCGTCCGCCGAGTCGGTGACGCACTCGACGTACGGACGGTCCTCCAGGTCGAGCAGGGTGCAGAAGTGCTTCGCCGGCAGGGACGCCTTCCAGCGCTCCTTGCCGTCGGCCACCGAGCGGGCGGTCACCGACCGGCCGTCGGCCTCCAGCATGAGGGCCAGTCCGGCGACGTCGATCGAACCCGGGCTGCCCTTGTACACCTTCCGGGACCAGAGTCTCCCGCCGTTGTCGCGGTCGAGGGCGACGAGGGACTGTTCCTGGGTGAAGCCGAACTTGTTGTTGACGAGCAGCTGGACGAGCACCACGTCGCCCTCGGCGCCGACGACCGACGACACGTACCGGTCGGCCGGGACCCCGGCGGGCGCGATGCCGGCGCGCCAGAGGATCGTGCCGGTGGCGGCGTCGATCCGTTCCGGGAGGAGTGCGTTGCCGCCGCAGTAGACGGAGCCCTGGTCCACCGCGCAGTGCGGCGCCATGTCCGTGCCGTGCACGTCCGGCGCCTTCGTCACTCCGCTCACGGCGGTTGCGGTCACCCCCGTCTGCCACGGCTTCCAGCCGGCCGGGAGCCCCGGCCGGCTGGACGAGGCGGGGCCCACCGGCGGGGAGTCCGAAAACCCCGGCCCGAACCCGACGTAGACCAGCAGCCCCAGGCCCAGTGCGCCGACCGCGGCCCACACCGGGCGTAGACGGCCGCGGCGGCCGGAGCCGGTAGTGGTGGTACGGCCGGACGCGATCCCCGGGCCTGTCTCCGCGTCGGCCCGCGGCGCGGACCGGCGCAGGGTCGTCGTGAGCGGCTCGTCCTCCGTGGGCTCGGGCAGGACTGCCGCGAACTCGTGGGCCAGTTCGTCGAGTTCGGGCCGGTCCTTGGCCTCCTTGGCCAGGCAGCGCTCCAGGACGGTGCGCAACGGGCGCGCCACCCCCTCCAGCACGGGCTCGTTGTGGACCACGCGGTAGGCGGTCAGATAGGGGCTGTCGGCGTCGAACGGGCCCCGGCCGGTGACGGCGAACACCAGCAGGGCACCGAGCGAGAAGACGTCCGAGGCGGGGCCCACCGTACGGGCGTCGGTGAGCTGTTCCGGGGACATGAAGGGCGGGGTGCCGATCATCTGCCCGGTCTCGGTGAGGGTGTTGTGGTTCTCGGCCGCGCGGGAGATGCCGAAGTCGATGACGCGGGGACCGTCCTCGGCCATCAGGACGTTGGCGGGTTTCAGGTCCCGGTGCACGACCCCGGCCCGGTGGATCTCCCGCAGCGCCTCCACCAGCCCCAGGGCCAGCTGCCGCAGTTCGGCGCCGCGCAGCCGGCCCTCCCCACGGATCCGCTCGGCGAGGGAGCGGCCGGGCACGTACTGGGTGGCCATCCAGGGCCGTACCGCCTCCGGGTCGGCGTCCACGACAGGGGCGGTGAAGGCTCCGCTCACCTTGCGGACCAGCTCGATCTCCTGGCGGAAGCGGGCCCGGAAGACCTGGTCCTCGGCGTACTGGGCGTGCACCACCTTGACCGCGACCTCGCGGCCTGAGCGGGATCTGGCCCGGTAGACGATGCCCATGCCACCGGACCCGAGCCGATCGGCCAAGGTGTAGCCGCCGACCGATTTCGGGTCGTCCTTGCGCAGGGGCACGCCCGAATCCCTTTCCCGCGTACTGAAGTTGGAGGCACAGAATACGCAGCGAGGGGACTCTGCCGGCCGGGGGCCCGGCCGCCCCTACGAGAAGGTCACATGCCGGCGGGCAGCGGTTCCTTCGGACCGGGTGCGGAGGCCGCTACGCCCCAGCTCCGACTCCCGCTTGCCGGTGTGGACTTCCTGCTGGCTCGGTCGAAGCTCACTCCGCCCTTGGACGGACCAGCCCGGACTCGTAGGCGGTCACGACGAGTTGGGCCCGGTCGCGGGCACCCAGTTTGGCCATGGCGCGGTTGACGTGGGTCTTCACGGTGAGCGGGGAGACCTCGAGGCGTTCGGCGATCTCGTCGTTGGAGTGGCCGCCGGCGACCTGGACGAGGACCTCGCGCTCGCGGACGGTGAGGGCGGCGAGCCGCTCGGCGCGGGCCGGGTCTCGGCCGTCGTCGGAGGCGTCGCCCTGGGCGAGGAAGCGGGCGATCAGGCCCTTGGTGGCGGCCGGGGAGAGCAGCGCCTCGCCGCCGGCCGCGATGCGGATCGCGCTCAGCAGCTCGTCCGGTTCACTGCCCTTGCCGAGGAAGCCGGAGGCACCGGCGCGCAGGGACTGCACCACGTAGTCGTCGACCTCGAAGGTCGTCAGGATCACCACGCGGACCTGGGCGAGGGAGGGGTCGGCGCTGATCATGCGGGTGGCCGCGAGACCGTCGGTGCCGGGCATCCGGATGTCCATCAGCACCACGTCGGCCCGCTCCTCCTTGGCCAGCCGCACCGCCTCCGCGCCGTCGGACGCCTCACCGACGACCTCCATGTCGGGCTCGGAGTCGACGAGTACCCGAAAGGCGCTGCGCAGCAGGGCCTGGTCGTCGGCGAGCAGGACACGGATCGTCGTCATACGGGGTCCTCCGCAGGGGGTGGGGGCGTCATACGGCTTCTTCCGCGGCGCGGGAGCGGGTCTTGACCGGCAGGATGGCATGGACACGGAAGCCGCCGCCGTAACGGGGGCCGGTGGTGAGGGTGCCCCGCAGGGCGTTGACCCGCTCGCGCATGCCGAGCAGGCCGTGGCCGCCGCCGCTCGTGAGGTCGTTGTCCTCGCCCGAGCCGTTGTCGAGGACGGTGATCTCGATGTTGGGGCCGACGCGTACGACGCTGACCTCGGCCTTCGCCTCCGTACCGGCATGCTTCTGCACGTTGGTCAGGGCTTCCTGGATGACGCGGTAGGCGGCCAGGCCGACGGCGGCGGGAAGGGTGGTGCCCTGGTCGGCGCGGGCGACCTCGACATGCAGGCCGGCGCTGCGGAAGGTGCCGACGAGTTCGTCGAGGCGCTCCAGGCCGGGCGCCGGTTCGGTGGGGGCCTCGGGGTCGCCGGACTGCCGCAACAGGCCGACCGTGGCGCGGAGTTCGTTGAGCGCGGAGCGGCTGGCCTCGCGGACGTGGGCGAGGGCCTCCTTGGCCTGGTCGGGCCGCTTGTCCATGACGTGCGCGGCCACACCGGCCTGCACGTTCACCAGGGCGATGTGGTGGGCGACGACGTCGTGCAGGTCCCGGGCGATACGCAGGCGCTCCTCGGCGACCCGGCGGCGGGCCTCCTCCTCGCGGGTGCGTTCCGCCCGCTCGGCGCGCTCGCGGATGGCCTGGACCACGGCGCGACGACTGCGGACGGCGTCGCCGGCGGTGGCCCCGATGCCGGTCCAGGCGAAGATGGCGAGGTTCTCCTGGGCGTACCAGGGCAGGGGGCCGGCCAGCATGGAGGCACCGGTCAGGACGGTCATCGTCAGCAGGCCCAGACGCCAGGTGGTGGGGCGGTCGGTGGTGGCGGCGACGGTGAAGAGGGCGATGACCGCGGCCATGGCGACGGGGGCCCTGGGATCGCCCACGACGCACTCGACGAGGGCGACGGTGCCGGTGAGGGCGAGGACCGTCCTCGGGGCGCGGCGCCGGAAGACCAGGGCGAGGGCGCCGAGGGCCATGAGCACGAGGGCGAGGACGTCGGGGGTGCGGATGCCCCAGGTGGTGTCGTTGCCGCCCCTTGGGTCCACGAAGGAGCCGGCCACCATGCAGACGAGTACGCCGGCCGCCAGGGTCGCGTCCAACGCGAGGGGGTGCGCCTTCAGCCGGCATCTGGTGCGTTCTAGCGTGCCGCTCACTCCTGAACAGTACGGGGCGCCCGACCCGGCCGGAACGGGTGGTGGCCGCACCTTGACGTGGCCGCGCCCTGGCGCTGCCGCCCCCGGCCCCCGCTTCGGCCCTTGAGGGCATCGTCCTCGAACGCCGGACGGGCCGGCACATTGCCGGACCGGCGTCGAGACGTGCCGTCCGGCGGGCGGAAAACGCCCCGTGACCTACCCGGGGATCAAGCCGTCGTCGCTCAGCAGGTCCCGGACCTCCTCCAAGGTGGCGTCCTCGGACGGGAGGATCAGTTCCGAAGGCTCCAGGGAGTCGTCGGGCAGGGGGTCGCCCAGCTCGCGGACCTTGGCGAGAAGGGCCTGCAGGGTGCGGCGGAAGGCGGGGCCGTCGCCGTTCTGCATTTCCTGCAGGAGGACGTCGTCCAGCTTGTTCAGCTCGGTGAGGTGGCCCTCGGCCAGCCTCACCTGCCCCTCCCCCATGATCCGTACGATCATGTCGCCCTCCTCGGCGTGGGCCGCTACTGCTTGTCGAAGCGCGGAGTGTCCTTCGGCTGCTGCTGGGACTGCGAGCCGCCCGCGCCGCCCTCGATCGCCTGGGGGGACGAGGAGCCGCCGGCCAGTTCGGCCTTCATGCGCTGCAGTTCCAGCTCTACATCCGTACCACCGGAGATCCGGTCCAGCTCGGCCTGGATCTCGTCCTTGTGCATGCCGGACTGGTCGTCGAGGGCGCCCGAGGCGAGCAGTTCGTCGATGGCGCCTGCCCGGGCCTGCAGCTGCGCCGTCTTGTCCTCGGCGCGCTGGATCGCCAGGCCCACGTCGCCCATTTCCTCCGAGATGCCGGAGAAGGCCTCGCCGATCCGGGTCTGGGCCTGGGCGGCGGTGTACGTGGCCTTGATCGTCTCCTTCTTCGTACGGAAGGCGTCGACCTTGGCCTGGAGCCGCTGGGCCGCCAGAGTGAGTTTCTCCTCCTCGCCCTGCAGCGTCGCGTGCTGTGTCTCCAGGTCGGTGACCTGCTGCTGGAGCGCGGCACGACGCGAGAGCGCCTCGCGGGCCAGGTCCTCACGGCCCAGCGCGAGCGCCTTGCGGCCCTGGTCCTCCAGCTTCGTCGACTGCGACTGCAGCTGGTTGAGCTGGAGCTCCAGGCGCTTGCGCGACGTGGCCACGTCGGCCACACCACGCCGCACCTTCTGCAGTAGCTCCAACTGCTTCTGGTACGAGTAATCGAGGGTTTCGCGCGGGTCCTCGGCCCGGTCAAGGGCCTTGTTCGCCTTCGCGCGGAAGATCATCCCCATACGCTTCATGACACCGCTCATGGGCTTCGCGCGCCCCCTTCTGACGTCCAGCTCTGCGACAGGACCCACAGTACGGGCCCTGCATCCATTGACGCACTGTTCGGGGACGGATGCGCTCATCCCCAAGGACGACTGCCACCGCTCCCGCTCCGGCGTAGGGAGTAGGTGTCCCCCCAAGGAAACCCCTGACGGACACCGGGGCCGGAAGCAGGCGCAACGTCCCCTCTGTCCCTTACATGACGACTGGTGTTGCCGGATCGTTCCCCGCGGGGCTGGGGTCCAACCCCGGGCACCCCGTACCCTTGGGTTTTGTGTTCCGTAGCCGTGCCAAGGAAGAGAAGGCCGCAGGCGCCGACAAGGCGTCGCTGACCGACTCCAAGCAGCCCCGTGACCCTCAGGCCAAGAAGGGAAGGCCCACGCCCAAGCGCAGTGCGGCCCAGTCCCAGCGCCGCAGCGTCGCCAACACCTCGATGACGCGCAAGGACGCCTCCAAGCGCCAGCGCGACGAGCGGCGTGCCGCGATGGACCGGCAGCGCCAGGCGCTGGCCGGCGGCGACGAGCGTTATCTGCCCGCCCGCGACAAGGGGCCGGTGCGGAAGTTCGCCCGTGACTGGATCGACTCCCGTTTCAACGTCGCGGAGTTCTTCCTGCCGATGGCCGTGGTCATCCTCGTGCTGAGCATGGTGCGGGTGGGTTCGCTGCAGAGCATCGCGCTGCTGCTGTGGCTCGTGGTGATCGTGCTCATCGTGCTCGACGCGATCGTCAGCGCCTTCCGGCTGAGGAAGCAGCTCGCCGAGCGCTTCCCGGACCAGAACACCAAGGGCGCCACCCGATACGCCCTGATGCGCTCCCTCCAGATGCGTAGACTCCGGCTGCCGAAGCCGCAGGTCAAGCGCGGAGAGCGGCCCTGAGCGCTACGTCGTTCTCCGGGGGCGCGGCGGATGCCTGGCTCAACACGCTGGGCGGTCTGCGCGATGTCGTACGTCAGGAGCTGGTGGCCCGGCAGCTCGACGAGCAGATAGCGGGACGTTTCCCGGTGGGGCAGCGGCTTCGGGTGCTCGACGTGGGCATGGGCCAGGGCACTCAGGCGCTGCGTCTGGCCCGGGCCGGGCATCAGGTGACCGGGCTCGAACAGGACTCCACGATGGTCGCCGCCGCGCGCGAGGCCCTCTCCGAGGAGCCCGAGGGCATCCGGGAGCGGGTGCGGATCATCGAGGGCGACGGCCGCGACACCGGCGTGCACTTCCTGCCGGGCAGCTTCGACGTGGTCCTGTGCCACGGGGTCCTGATGTACGTCGAGGAGCCTGATCCGCTGCTGGCCGGACTGGCCAGGATGCTCGCCCACGGCGGACTGCTGTCGCTGCTCGTGCGCAACGCCGACGCGCTGGCGATGCGCCCGGGGCTGTCCGGGGACTGGGCGTCCGCGCTGAGCGCCTTCGACACGGTGTCGTACACCAACCGGCTGGGCCTGGACGTCCGGGCCGACCGGCTGGGGACGCTGACCGCGACGCTGGCCGGGATCGGCGCGCCGCTGCACGCCTGGTACGGGGTGCGGGTGTTCACGGACACCGCGGCCGACGGGGCGGAGATCCCGGCGGACGCGCAGACCCTGCTGGCGGCCGAGGAGCGGGCGGGGCGGACGGATCCGTACCGCGGGGTGGCGGCACTGCTGCACCTGTGCGGGGTACGCGGCTGAGCCCCATTCGGGCGTGCACCACAAGCCGGGGATTCACTCCGAAGTGAGACTCGGGGCATGGACGTCTCCCGCACCCGTGCCCTACGGCTGCTCGCCTCTGCCGCCGCTCTCTGCTGCTCTGTCGCGTTCGTCTCGGCCTGCTCCGACTCCGGTTCCCGGGACGGGGCGGAGAAGTCGACCGCGCAGGCAGCACAGGCCGCCGTCCCCATGACGACCAGCGATCTGCAGAGCGACTACCAGAAGGTGATCAAGGACGTACTGCCGTCGGTCGTGCAGATCCAGGCGGGCAACGATCTGGGGTCGGGGATCGTGTACGACGACCAGGGGCACATCGTCACCAACGCGCATGTCGTCGGCGGTGAGAAGACGTTCCAGGTGACGACCGCCAACAGCGAGGACGTGCACACGGCCAAGCTGGTCTACTCGTACCCGGACCAGGACCTCGCCGTCATCAAGCTGGACGAGGCGCCCGGCGGGCTCCAGGCGGCGACCTTCGCGGACTCCTCGAAGGTCGCGGTCGGGCAGATCGTGCTGGCGATGGGCTCGCCGCTCGGGCTGTCGTCCAGCGTGACGCAGGGCATCGTGTCGGCGACCGGACGGACCGTCACCGAGGGCAGCTCGGGCGGCGGCACGGGCGCGACGATCGGGAACATGGTGCAGACGTCCGCGGCCATCAACCCCGGCAACAGCGGCGGCGCCCTCGTCAACCTCGACGGGCAGGTCATCGGCATTCCGACGCTCGCCGCCACCGACCCCGATCTCGGGGGCAGCGCGGCGCCCGGGATCGGGTTCGCGATCCCCTCATCGATGGTGAGGACGATCGCCGACCAGATCATCAAGGACGGCAAGGTCACCGACTCGGGCCGGGCGGCGCTGAACATCACGGGACGTACGGTCGTCGACAGCCGGTACCAGGCCGCCGGGGTCGCCGTCGTCGAGGTGAAGAGCGGCGGGGCGGCCGACAAGGCCGGCATCCAGGCCGGGGACATCATCACCAGGCTGGGCGACACGGGCATCACCACGATCACGTCCCTGTCCGAGGCGCTGGCGGCGGACCAGCCGGGCGAGAAGACGTCGGTGACGTTCACCCGGAACGGGAGTGAGAAGAAGACCGAGGTGACGCTGGGCGAGCAGTGAGCGGAGGGGGCGGCCGGGTCGCGGCCGCCCCCTCCGCCCGGGGCTTCGCCCGCCTACGCGTCCTCGGCGTGCAGGCTCATCGGCCCGTAGATCTCCGTGGAGTCCTCGAACAGACGCGCCTGGTCGGCGCCGCCTTCCTGGAGCGGCTTCCAGTACTCCCCGATCCAGGACTCGGCGTCCCCCTGCGTGGTGAACTCCTCGGGCTGCACGGCGGGCTGGACCTCCGCCCCGTCGGCCTTCTCGAACCGCCACGTCCATGACGCCATGTACGCCTCCTCGCTCCGCTGGTTAGGCCGTGATCAACCTACGGTAGTCGGTCGCGTGCGGGTCGTCGTCGGCTCGTCGCGCCCACACTGCGGTAGCCGCATATCCCATACGGCCCCGCGCCCCTTAAGGGCGCCTCCGTGACGCGGGACCGGACGCAACCGGCGAAAATCAATTCCGTGGAAGTGACTCTGCTCGGCACCGGTGCCCCCGCGGGCCTGCCCCGCCCCGACTGTCCCTGTGCCGCCTGTGCGGTCGCGCTCGGCGCCGACGCGCGGGCGGCGACCGCCGTGCTCGTGGACGGGACCCTGCTGCTCGACCTGACCCCGGGCGCGGCGTTCGCGGCCGCGCGGGCCGGGCAGTCGCTGGGCGGCGTACGGCAGGTGCTGCTGTCGCATCCGCACGACGGGCCGGCCGTCGAGGTGCCCGCGGGTCTGCCGCAGCCCGGGCGGGTGCCCGACGGGCGGGAGTTGGCGCTGCTGACGGGACATCGGGTGCGGGCGGTGGCGATGGACGCGCCGGGCACCGGCTACGCGGTGACCGGGCCCACCGGGCAGCGGCTGCTGTATCTGCCGCCCGGGGGCGCACCGGCCGGGCTGGAGAACGGGTCCGCGGAGTCGTACGACATGGTGCTCGCCGATGTCGTGGGGCGGCCGGACGCGCTGGCGAAGCTGCGGGCGGTGGGGGCGCTGGGGCCCACCACCGACGTCGTCGCCGTGCACCTCGACCATGACGTGCCGCCCGGTGCCGAGTTGCGGCGGCGGCTCGCCGCGGCGGGCGCGCGGGCCGTGCCGGACGGCACGACGCTGACCGTCGGGGTCTACGAGAACGTGCCCGATGTGCCGCGGCGGACGCTGGTGCTGGGCGGCGCCCGGTCCGGGAAGTCGGTGGAGGCCGAGCGGCGCCTGGAGGCCTTTCCCGAGGTGCTGTACGTGGCGACGGGCGGCTCCCGCAGCGGGGACACGGAATGGGCCTCGCGGGTCGCCGTCCACCGGGAGCGCCGGCCCGGGTCCTGGCGGACCGCCGAGACCTGCGACCTGGTGCCGATGCTCCAGGACGACGGACCGCCGCTGCTCGTCGACTGTCTGTCCCTGTGGCTGACGGACGCGATGGACTCCGCCGGGGCGTGGGACGACGCGGTGTGGGCGGACGGCGGTGAGCGCGCGCTGCGCGAGCGGGTGCGGGAGCTGACGGCGGCGGTGCGGGCGACCCGGCGGACCGTGGTCGCCGTGTCGAACGAGGTGGGGTCGGGGATCGTCCCGGCCACCGCGTCGGGGCGGCGGTACCGGGACGAGCTCGGGCGGCTGAACGCGGCGTTCGCCGGAGAGTGCGAACAGGTGGTGCTCGTGGTGGCGGGACAGGCCCTGGTGCTACGCGGCTGACGCCGTTCGGCGGGCGATGATCCGGCATGTGTACGGGAGCCGGTCCAGGACGTGACGGCTCGTCGCCACGATCGTGCAGCCCTGGGACTCGAGTTGCGCGCGCAGGCCATGGGCCTCGGGAGGGGCCGCCTCCACAAGGAGCAGGCCGCCGGGGCGCAGCAGGGTGAGGGCGGCGTGGAGCTCGGCGGCCGGGTCCGGGGCGGGTGAGCGGCGCTCCAGGAGCGTGACGACGTCGTAGCGGGCACGCAGGATCGTCGTGATGTGAGGATCCGTCACATGCCCCGCGTACGCCTCCTCGACCCGCTCGGCGTGACGGGCGTACGCCACGCGCGGGGTGGGGTCGAGGCCGTCGATGGAGGTGTAGGGGAAGAGTTGTCGCGCTGTCTCGGGGAAGTGGGCGTCGCCCGTGCCCACGTCCAGCCAGCTCTCCGGTTCGGGCAGCAGCCGCCAGATCGCCCGGGCCGTCGAACGGTGGCGTCTTTGCCGGTCGAGGACACTGACGCGGGTGCGCAGGCTGTTCATGGCGGCTCCCGAAGACGTACGACAATCCGCTGCAAAACGGAACGTATGGGATCCAGATCTTGGGAGCAACGACGTCACGCGCGCGTGGTGCCCATGTGGCGCTGTCACGTTCGATCGGTGGCGGTACTGTTCGGCGAATGAGCTCGCTTAATCTCGACGACTTCACCGATCTGATCGAGCGCCCTGACGGCGGGGTGCGCCGCGACGCCGAGGAGCGCCGGGAGCGTCAGATCGTGCCCCCCGGGTCGCTGGGCCGCCTCGACGTCCTGGGCGAGTGGCTGTCCGCGGCACAGTCGGCGGTGCCGGTACGGCCGATCGAACGACCGCGGGTCATTCTGTTCGCCGGTGACCACAAGGTCGCCGAACTCGGCGTCTCGGCGCGGCCCGCGGGCAGCGCGGACGCCCTGGTGCGCGAGGTCCTGGAGGGCGGCCGTCCGGTGTCGGTGCTGGCCCGGCGCCTCGGCGTGCCGGTGCGCGTCGTCGACATGGCGCTGGACTGCGATCCGGAGGCGCTGCCCGAGGAGGTCGCGGGGCACCGGGTGCGGCGCGGCAGCGGACGTATCGACATCGAGGACGCGCTGACGGCCGAGGAGGCGGAGGCCGCGTTCCGTGCCGGGGTCGCGGTGGCCGACGAGGAGGCCGACTCCGGTACGGATCTGGTGGTGCTCGGCGATGTGAGCGTCGGCGGGACGACACCGGCCGGCGTGCTGATCGCCGCGCTGTGCGGGACCGACGCGTCCGTCGTCACCGGGCGGGGCGGGCTCACCATCGACGACCTGGCCTGGATGCGCAAGTGCGCGGCGATCCGGGACGCGCTCAGGCGGGCCCGGCCGGTGCTGGGCGACCAACTGCAGCTGCTGGCGGCCGTGGGCGGGGCCGATCTCACCGCGATGACGGGTTTCCTGTTGCAGAGCGCGGTGCGCAAGACGCCGGTGATCCTGGACGGGGTCGTGGCGGCGGCCTGTGCGCTGGTGGCGCAGCGGGTCGCGTTCCGGGCACCGGACTGGTGGCTGGCCGCGCACGACAGCGGGGAGCCGGGCCAGGCGAAGGCGCTGGACCGGATGGCGCTGGAGCCGCTGCTGTCGCACGGGGTGACCGTGGGCGAGGGCGCGGGGGGACTGCTGGCGCTGCCGCTGGTGCAGGCCGCGGCGGCGCTGGCCGCGGAGCTACCGGAGAAGCCGCAGGTGGCCGAGGTGGCTGAGAAGTCCGAGGAACCCGGGAAGAAGGGCGAGGAGACCGAGGCGGAGGAGAAGGGGTAGGCCAAAGAACCCGCCGAAAGTCGACCGGCCTCAGACCAAAGATGGTGAGGTTCATCGAGGCATCGCCCATATGATCCTCATCCATGGGAGATGCCCGAATTGCCTCGCGGCGTGCCGCCGCCTTCGCCGTCTGGTACTTGCGGGCCGTCGCGTTCGTCAATTTCCTCAGTGCCGTCTGGGTCTCTCTGGGGCAGGACGTGCGACGGCACAACCAGGAGAACTTCTTCACCCCGTACCTGCTGACCGCTGGCTTCGCCTCCGGGGTCTTCACGGCGTTCCTCGCCATCACCATGCGGCGCCGCAAGCGCGCCGCATGGATCCTCAACCTCGCCCTGGCGGGCCCGTTCCTCGGGCTGTTCTCCTTCGCCATGACGTTCCCTGAGATCCGGCAGTACGTGCAGAACTGGATCTCGCTGGCCCTCACCGCCGCCTTCGTCGTGGCCCTGCTGGTCGGGCGGCGGGAGTTCTACGCCAAGGGCGACCGCTCGAACCCGAAGCTCGCCGCCGCCGTCGCGGTGGGCGGCACACTGGTCGCCTCGCTGCTGGCGGCGCTGCTGGTGACGGTCACCAACGAGGCGGCGGACGCGTCCCGTTCGACGTTCCCCGAGCGGTGGCGCTACGGCACCTTCCGCCTCGTCTCCATCGCCGTCGACGAATCCCACTTCCCGGGCGTCGAGGCGCCGAACTGGATCAACGTCGCCATCAACGTCCTCAGCACGATCCTCGTCCTCGCCGTCTTCTACGCCGCCTTCCGGTCCCGGCGCGCCGTCGACCCGCTCACCGAGGACGACGAGAAGCGGCTGCGGGAGCTGCTGGAGCGGCAGGGCGAGCGGGACTCGCTCGGCTACTTCTCGCTGCGCCGGGAGAAGAGCGTCGTGTGGTCGCCGACCGGCAAGGCGGCTGTCGCGTACCGGGTCGTCGGGGGCGTCTCGCTGGCGTCCGGTGATCCCATCGGCGACCCGGAGGCCTGGCCCGGCGCGATCGAGCCGTGGCTGGCCGAGGCGCGGGCGCACGGCTGGATCCCGGCCGTGATGGGGGCGAGCGAGGAGGCCGGGACCGTGTACGCGCGACACGGCCTGGACGCGCTGGAGCTCGGCGACGAGGCCCTGGTGGAGGTCGCCGAGTTCACCTTGGAGGGGCGCGCCATGCGGACGGTGCGGCAGGCCTACAACCGGGTGAAGCGGGCCGGGTACACCGTGCGCGTCCGGCGGCACGAGGACATCCCCGACGACGAGATGACGTACCTGCTGAAGCGGGCGGACGACTGGCGCGACGGGGCCACCGAGCGTGGGTTCAGCATGGCGCTGGGCCGGCTCGGGGATCCGGACGACGGCCAGTGCGTGATGCTCGAATGCACGGACGGTGAGGGCGAGTTGAGGGCGCTGCTGTCCTTCGTGCCCTGGGGGCCGCACGGGCTCTCCCTCGACCTGATGCGACGCGACCGCGACTCCGACAACGGGCTGATGGAGTTCATGGTGCTCGAACTCCTGCGCCGCGCCGACGAGATCCAGGTCAGGCAGGTCTCGCTCAACTTCGCCATGTTCCGTTCCGTCTTCGAACGTGGGGCGCGCCTTGGTGCCGGGCCGGTGCTGCGGCTGTGGCGCTCGCTGCTCAGCTTCTTCTCGCGCTGGTGGCAGATCGAGTCGCTGTACCGCGCCAACGCCAAGTACCGGCCCATCTGGGAGCCCCGGTTCCTGCTCTTCGAGAAGAGCGCGGACCTGCCGCGCATCGGTATCGCGTCGGCTCGCGCGGAAGGGTTTCTGGAGGCGCCCGGGCTGCCGAAGTGGCTGCACCGCAAGCACCTCGAAACGCACAGGTGAGGACCGCCGGATGAACAGGCTCGCACGCTGGGCCCGCGCCGAATGGGGACTCCTGTACCGCACGGCGCGTGACCCGCTGGTCGAGCGGCGCCTGCGGGCGATCCCGATGACGCTCGGGGCGGTGGCGCTGACGACGGTCGTGCAGATCGTGCAGAACCAGTCGTGGGGCTATCGGTTCGTGCAGGACGTCGGGGCCGTGCGCGCCGAGGACCCGCTGTGGCTGGCGCTGGTCCGCACTCCCCTCTCGCTGTTCGTCCCGGCGCTGGACCTCCCGGTCTGGGGCGCACTCGCGCAGATCCTCTTCGTCTTCGGGATCGCGGAGATCTGCATCGGCCGGTGGCGCACGCTCGTCATCGCCTACGCCGCCACCCTCGCCGGAACGCTGTACGCCCGCCTGGGCATCTGGCTCGGCTTCGACAGCCCGCTGGGGCTGCCCACTTCGGACGCGCGGGTCGTGGACACCGGCCCGTCGGCGGCCGTGGTGGGCCTCGCCGTCTTCCTCGGCTGGCGCTACGGCGCCCGTGTCACGGCCGGTGCGGTGATCGCGGCGATGGCGATCGAGGTGCTGCTGAAGGGAAACCTCGCCGGCAAGGAACACCTGGCGGCGATCGCGACGGTGGTACTCCTGTGCGCCGTCTCGACCCTGCGCCACCGCCACCGCCACCGCCGCCGCCACCGGCCGAGTGGGCGGGCGCGATTCAGCTCCCGTCCGGGCCCGCCGCCGACAAGATCCTGACATCCCCGGCCGAGGTCCGGGGGTCCCGGCGCTCGGGAGTTCTCACCGGCCCAGGGCGCGGGTCGGTTCAGGGTCGGGCTTTCCGCCGACGAGGTCCTGGAGCCTGCGGCGGGGGCCGGCCCAGCGGCGGTCGTGGCGGTAGGCGCGCAGGGTGGACCTGGCCCGGGCGCGCGGGCGGCGGCGGTAGAAGCGCCTGGCCCAGGGTGAGCCGGGACGGGCGAGGCGGACGGCACCGATCAGACCGACGAGCGGGATGATCACGCTGAAGATCGCCATCCTGGCCTTGCCCTTGCTCAGGACGGCCAGCGCGAACAGGAAGTTGATCACCACCGTCGAGATCACGCTGCCCCGGTCCTGCAGCTCCCCCTGGCTCATGTCGTTGACGCCGAACGGCGAGAAGCCCGCGAGCATCAGCCCGACCAGGGCCGCCGTCAGCACGACGACCTCCACGCTCTTGCGGCCCTCCTCGCTCCAGTAGACGTCGTCGAGGTGCAGGATCAGCGCGAACTCGTCGAGGACCAGGCCGGCCCCCATGCCGAAGACCACCGCGAAGGCGGCCGCGCCGAACCCGTGCCGGCTGCTGGCGACCGCTCCGAAGCCGCCGAGCACGGTGAGCACGACGCCGGGCACGACATGGTGGATGTGCAGCCCGCCCGCCTTGACGTTGCCGAAGGGGCCCTTGCCCGCCCGGATGAGGCGGACGATCATCCGGGTGATCAGGAACGTCAGCACGAACGCGGTGAGGGCGAGCAGCAACGGCAGCTTGCCGGGCTCGATGATGTTCCGCTGCAACCAATGTCCCATATGCGCACTTTACTCAGCTGTGCCTGGCGGCATCCGCACCCCTCACACCTGCCGGCCGGCCTTTCCGGCCGGGGGTCCGGGGGTTGTCCCCCGGAAGAACGCAGCCACGGCCGCCGCGGCTGTCCCGACGACCGCCCGGTAACCTGCGCCGGTGCTCAAGACCCCCTGGCCGGACGGCCTCCGCTTCGCCTTCGGCACCCTCACCGTGCTGCCCGTCCCGGTGACCCGCTGGGACCGGGACGCCGCGCGCGGCGGCATGCTCTGCGCCCCGCTCGCCGGACTGGTCGTCGGCGGGTGCGCGGCGCTGGCCGGTGTGGCGCTGTCGGCACTGGGCGCCGGTCCGCTGCCGGCTGCCGTCGCCTCCGCCGCCGTACCCGCCGTCCTCACCCGCGGACTGCACCTCGACGGGCTCGCGGACACCGCGGACGGGCTCGGCAGCGGCAAGCCCGCCGAGGACGCGCTGCGGATCATGAAGCAGTCGGACATCGGGCCGTTCGGGGTGATCACGCTCGTCCTGGTGCTGCTGGCGCAGGTGGCGGTGCTGGCTCAGGCGTACGGCGACTCGTGGGGGCGGGGTGCGCTCGCCGCCGTCGTCTCGGCGACCGCCGCCCGGCTCGCGCTCACCCTGGCCGCGCGGGCGGGCGTGCCGGCCGCCCGGCCCGAAGGGTTGGGGGCGGCGGTAGCGGGCGTGGTGCCGGTACGCGCGGCGGTGGTCGCGGCGGTCGTCGTGACCGGGGCGGCCGCCGCCGGGGGTGCGCTGACCGGGACGTACGACATGGTCCGTACGGCGGCGGCGGTCCTTGCCTCCCTCGCCGTCGCCGAACTCCTGCTCCGCCACTGCACACGCCGCTTCGGCGGGGTCACCGGCGATGTGTTCGGAGGGCTGGCGGAGACCGCGGCGACGGTTTCGCTCCTGGTGCTGTCACTGGGGCAGTAGTCTTTTCGGCCGTACGGACAAAAGATCGTGATCGGGGGACGTTCGTGCCGAAACTTCGTCGTGCCATGGCCTGGTTCATCGACTTCGCGCTGGTGCTCGCACTGGCCGCCGCACTGGCTGCGCTCACCTTCCACCGCATCTCCGCGCTCGTCACCGACGTGCCCGAACTCGCCACCCGCGGCGGCTTCGACCTGGTGAGCTCGCGCGGCGACGTCATCGGCGCCTCGGAGAGCGTCGGGCTGTCGCTGTGGGGCAAGGTCGTGCTCCAGGTCGAGGAGGCCTTCGGGGCGCTGATCGTGGCGACGTTCCTGTACCAGTGGGGCTGCCTCGCGCTTGCCGGACGGACCATCGGCAAGGGACTGCTCGGGCTGAAGGTCACACCGAGCGCTCCTCGCCGGGCCGCCGTGCGCGCCGCCGTCACCACCGCCGCGGACATAGCCGTCTACGCCGTCGCCTGCATCCTGCTGGTCGAGGGTCACTTCGTGCTGTCGGTCCTCGTGTGGGCACTGGCCGTCACGATCTTCTTCCTCAACGCGCTGCCGGTCTTCTCGCCCACCCGCCGCTCCCTCGCCGACCGCTTGGCGGGCACGGCGGTGACCGGCTTCGGGATCACCGGGCCCGGCGCCACACCCCCGGTTCGTCCGTTTTAGTTCCTGGTGCCGTACCCGCTGTCCGTTCTCGGGGCCGTACCGCTCGCACATCCGGTCGTCCGGCAACCGGCCGTCCGACAAACCGCCGGACACCGGCAGGGCGGCGATCCCGCCGGGGTGGACGGCGGCGGCCACGAGGTCCGCCGGGACCGAGTGAACGGGCGCACGCGCGTAGGCTCAGCCGGAGTGTTCGCCGCACCGGGACGGCCCCGCTGAGACCGCGCCCTCAGGTCGGATCTAGGGTCGGCTGTCGGGCCCGGTCGACCCACACAGATCGACCACAGGAACTTCACATCGGAAGCGAGAATTCACCACCGTGACTGCTCTCACTCTCAGCACCGCCGCGGCGCCCGGTCTTCGGGCCGATGCGATCGTGATCGGTGTGGCCAAGGGCACCGGCTCCACATCTGGGGACCTGGTCGTGGCGCCCGGCGCCGAGGCCGTGGACAAGGCCTATGACGGCAAACTCGCCGGCGTCCTGGAGACCCTCGGTGCCTCCGGCGCCGAGGGCGAGGTGACCAAGCTGCCCGCGCCCTCCGGCTTCAAGGCCCCCGTCGTGGTGGCGGTGGGCCTGGGCTCGCAGCCCGATAAGGACGCGAACGGGGCCGCCTTCGACGCCGAGGTCCTGCGCAAGGCGGCGGGCGCCGCCGCCCGTACCCTCGTCGGCGCCAAGAAGGCCGCCTTCGCCCTGCCGGTCGGGGACCCCTCCGACATCGGCGCGATCGGCGAGGGCGTGCTGCTCGGCGCGTACTCCTTCGACGCCTACAAGGACAACGGCAAGAACGAGAAGGCCAAGAACGGCAAGGCACCGCTCGCCGAGGCCACCCTCCTCGGCGGCAAGCCCCGCGACAAGGCGCACAAGGCGGCCGTCGAGCGCGCCACCGCCGTCGCCGAGGAACTCAACCGCGCCCGCGACCTGATCAACACCCCGCCGAACGACCTCGACCCGGAGGCCTTCGCCGCCGTCGCGCAGGCCGCGGCCAAGGAGCACGGCATCAAGGTGCAGGTGCTCGACGAGAAGGCACTGGAGAAGGGTGGCTACGGCGGCATCCTCGGCGTCGGCGCCGGTTCCGCAGCCGGCCCGCGGCTGGTGAAGCTGTCGTACACCTCCTCCAAGGCGAAGAAGCACCTCGCGCTCGTCGGCAAGGGCATCACCTACGACTCGGGCGGCATCTCGCTGAAGCCGGCGGGCCACAACGAGACGATGAAGTGCGACATGAGCGGTGCCGCCGCGGTCTTCGCGGCCGTCGTCGCCGCCGCGCGGCTCGGCCTTGAGGTCAACGTCACCGGCTGGCTGGCGCTCGCCGAGAACATGCCCTCGGGTTCCGCGACCCGGCCCGGTGACGTGCTGCGCATGTACAGCGGCAAGACGGTCGAGGTCCTCAACACGGACGCCGAGGGCCGGCTGGTGCTCGCGGACGCGCTGTGGGCCGCGTCCCAGGAGAAGCCGGACGCCATCGTCGACGTCGCGACGCTCACCGGCGCGATGATGCTGGCGCTGGGCAGCCGGACGTTCGGGATCATGGCGAACGACGACGCGTTCCGCTCCGCGGTGCACGAGGCCGCCGAGGAGGTCGGTGAGCCGGCCTGGCCGATGCCGCTGCCGGAGCACCTGCGCAAGGGGATGGACTCCCCCACCGCCGACATCGCGAACATGGGTGAGCGGATGGGCGGCGGCCTGGTCGCCGGTCTGTTCCTGCGTGAGTTCGTGGGCGAGGGCATCACCTGGGCGCACCTGGACATCGCGGGCCCGGCCTTCAACGAGGGCGGACCCTTCGGGTACACCCCCAAGGGCGGTACGGGTACGGCGGTACGGACGCTGGTGCGGCTGGCGGAGCTGACCGCGGCGGGCGACCTGGGCTGACGTCACGACGGGTGAGGGGGCTCCGCGCGCGGGTAGGGCGGAGCCCCCTCTTCTCTGCGCGCTCAGCCGGACGCGCCCTGCGCGCTCAACCGAACGTGGGACGTCTCACACACCGGCCCGGCGTCTCGTTCGCCCCCGACAAGTGCGAAGATGGGGCTCGGCAGGACAGGGCCCCCACCACAGGGCCGAAGAAAGAGCGGCCGGACACCAGCCGCCGACCGGTCACTGCTGACCGGCGTGGCGCACATGCATGGAGGACGTGACGTGGCGAACGACGCCAGCACCGTTTTCGACCTAGTGATCCTCGGCGGTGGTAGTGGCGGTTACGCCGCGGCGCTGCGCGGGGCCCAGCTGGGCCTGGACGTCGCCCTGATCGAGAAGGACAAGGTCGGCGGTACCTGCCTGCACCGGGGGTGCATCCCCACCAAGGCCCTGCTGCACGCGGGCGAGATCGCCGACCAGGCCCGCGAGAGCGAGACGTTCGGCGTCAAGGCCACCTTCGAGGGCATCGACGTACCCGCCGTCCACAAGTACAAGGACGGTGTCATCTCCGGCCTGTACAAGGGCCTGCAGGGACTCATCGCCTCCCGCAAGGTGACGTACATCGAGGGTGAGGGCCGTCTGTCCTCCCCGACCTCCGTCGACGTGAACGGCCGGCGCGTCCAGGGCCGTCACGTGCTCCTCGCGACCGGCTCCGTGCCGAAGTCGCTGCCGGGCCTGGACATCGACGGCAACCGCATCATCTCCTCGGACCACGCGCTCGTCCTGGACCGCGTCCCGAAGTCGGCGATCGTTCTTGGCGGCGGCGTCATCGGCGTCGAGTTCGCCTCCGCCTGGAAGTCCTTCGGCACGGACGTCACGGTCATCGAGGGCCTCAAGCACCTCGTCCCGGTCGAGGACGAGAACTCCTCCAAGCTTCTTGAGCGCGCCTTCCGCAAGCGCGGCATCAAGTTCAGCCTGGGCACCTTCTTCTCGAAGGCCGAGTACACCGCCGACGGCGTCAAGGTCACCCTGGCCGACGGCAAGGAGTTCGAGGCCGAGCTCCTGCTGGTCGCGGTGGGCCGCGGGCCCGTCTCGGCCGGTCTGGGCTACGAGGAGCAGGGCGTCGCCATGGACCGCGGCTACGTCCTGGTCGACGAGTACATGCGCACCAACGTGCCCACCATCTCCGCCGTCGGCGACCTCGTCCCGACCCTCCAGCTCGCGCACGTCGGCTTCGCCGAGGGCATCCTGGTGGCGGAGCGTCTGGCCGGCCTGAAGACCGTCCCGATCGACTACGACGGCGTGCCCCGGGTGACGTACTGCCACCCCGAGGTCGCCTCCGTGGGCATCACCGAGGCCAAGGCCAAGGAGATCTACGGTGCGGACAAGGTCGTCGCTCTGAAGTACAACCTCGCGGGCAACGGCAAGAGCAAGATCCTCAACACCTCGGGCGAGATCAAGCTCGTCCAGGTCAAGGACGGTGCCGTGGTCGGCGTCCACATGGTCGGCGACCGCATGGGCGAGCAGGTCGGCGAAGCCCAGCTGATCTACAACTGGGAGGCGCTGCCCGCCGAGGTCGCGCAGCTCATCCACGCCCACCCGACGCAGAACGAGGCGATGGGTGAGGCCCACCTGGCTCTGGCCGGCAAGCCCCTCCACTCGCACGACTGACCCTCGGTCGAAGAACGCGACGACACAGACTTCCGCACTAAGGAGCAACCGAAACCATGGCGGTTTCCGTAACCCTTCCGGCGCTCGGTGAGAGCGTCACCGAGGGCACTGTCACTCGCTGGCTGAAGGCCGAGGGCGAGCGCGTCGAGGCCGACGAGCCGCTGCTCGAGGTCTCGACCGACAAGGTCGACACCGAGATCCCCTCGCCCGCCGCCGGTGTCCTGGCGTCCATCAAGGTCGCCGAGGACGAGACCGTTGAGGTCGGCGCCGAGCTGGCCGTCATCGACGACGGCACGGGCGCGCCCGCTGCCGCCCCGGCCCCCGCTGCCGAGCCCGAGCCCGCCGCGGCTCCCGAGCCCGCCCCGCAGGCCGCTGCCCCGTCCACCGAGCAGGCGGCTCCGGCCCCCGCTCCCACCGCCGAGGCCGCTGCCGGCGGCGCCTCCGCCGAAGGCACGGACGTCGTCCTGCCCGCGCTCGGCGAATCCGTCACCGAGGGCACCGTCACCCGCTGGCTGAAGGAGGTCGGCGAGGAGGTCGCGGAGGACGAGCCCCTGCTCGAGGTCTCCACGGACAAGGTCGACACCGAGATCCCGGCGCCCGTCGCCGGCGTCCTGCTGGAGATCGTGGTCGGCGAGGACGAGACCGCCGAGGTCGGCGCCAAGCTCGCCGTGATCGGCGCGCCCGGTGCCGCTCCGGCGGCTGCCCCGGCCCCCGCCGCTCCGGCGCCCGCCGCCGCTGCCCCGGCAGCTCCGGCTCCGGCTCCGGCGGCTGCGGCGCCCGCTCCGGCCGCCCCGGCCCCGCAGGCCCCGACGGCTCCGGCCCCGCAGGCCCCGACGGCCCCGGCCCCGCAGCAGGTCACGACCCCGGCTCCCGAGCCGGTTCCGTCCGCCCCTGCTCCGGCGCCCGCCCCCGTCACCCCGGCTCCGGCTCCGGCTCCGGCTGCGACCGCCGGTGACGACGGCGCCTACGTCACCCCGCTGGTGCGCAAGCTCGCCGCCGAGAACGGCGTCGACCTGGCCGGCGTCAAGGGCACCGGCGTCGGCGGCCGTATCCGCAAGCAGGACGTCATCGCCGCCGCCGAGGCCGCGAAGGCCGCCGCCGCTGCTCCGGCTCCCGCTGCCGCCGCCGCGCCGGCCGCCAAGAAGGCGCCGGCCCTGGAGGCCTCCCCCCTCCGTGGCCAGACCGTCAAGATGCCGCGCATCCGCAAGGTCATCGGCGACAACATGGTCAAGGCGCTGCACGAGCAGGCGCAGCTGTCGTCGGTCGTCGAGGTCGACGTCACCCGCCTGATGAAGCTCCGCGGCAGGGCGAAGGACTCCTTCGCGGCCCGCGAGGGCGTCAAGCTCTCCCCGATGCCGTTCTTCGTGAAGGCGGCGGCCCAGGCGCTGAAGGCGCACGCGCCCATCAACGCCAGGATCAACGAGGGCGAAGGCACGATCACCTACTTCGACACCGAGAGCATCGGTATCGCGGTGGACTCCGAGAAGGGCCTGATGACCCCGGTCATCAAGCACGCGGGCGACCTCAACATCGCCGGTATCGCGAAGGCCACGGCGGAGCTGGCGGGCAAGGTCCGCGCCAACAAGATCACGCCCGACGAGCTGTCCGGCGCGACCTTCACCATCTCCAACACCGGTTCGCGCGGTGCGCTCTTCGACACGATCATCGTGCCGCCGGGCCAGGTCGCGATCCTCGGCATCGGTGCCACGGTCAAGCGCCCGGCGGTCATCGAGACCGAGGAGGGCACGGTCATCGGCGTCCGCGACATGACCTACCTGACCCTCTCCTACGACCACCGTCTGGTGGACGGCGCCGACGCGGCCCGTTACCTGACCGCGGTCAAGGCGATCCTGGAGGCGGGCGAGTTCGAGGTCGAGCTCGGCCTGTAAGCCTCAGCGGCCGTACGCTGGTGCCCCCGCCCGGAGTTCTCCGGGCGGGGGCACCAGCGTTTCCCGCATCTATCGCGGCGTCAGAGTGCGGTCGCTCCAGGCCCACAGGGTCTCCACCCACACCGGCCCCGGTGCGGGTCCTTACAGGCGGCGCGGATCTGCGAGGTGTAAGTCTCGTCTCACCTGCGGGAAAGCGCCCCCGTGCGCCCGTGCGGGATGCGCTTACGCCGGTGCGGGGGCTGCGTGCGATGCGGCCTTATTGTCTAAACTTGGTTTCCTCCAGGCGGTTTAGCCGCCAGGTGGTTCCTGCTTCGCCGCCCGCTGCCCCGGCTTGCGGGGTCTTACGTGGGCTCCACAGGCGTTTTATCTCTCCGCAGACCCTGCGGCGAGGAGGCGCCGTCCCTCGGCTCGAAGGTTGTTACACCAACGGTTCGACCAGGAGTCTCGACCGGATCCACCCGCCCCACCGAAGTATCCGACCTGCGCCGTTTAGAGTTGAGGTAAGCATTTCGGGGGGCCGAAGAGCCCCTCCCTAAGGAGCCCTCATGACCGCGCCCGTCGTCCACTCGCTGCGCGAGCAGATCCGCGAGCACATCGTGGAGGGGATCGTCAGCGGGCGCTGGAAGCCGGGCGAGCGGATCGTGGAGCGGCGGATCGCGACCGAGCTGGAGGTCAGTCAGACACCGGTGCGGGAGGCGCTGCGCGAGCTGGAGTCCCTGCGGCTGATCGAGTCGGCGCCGAACAAGGGCGTGCGGGTACGGAACCTGACGGCGGCCGACCTGGAGGAGAGCTACCCCGTCCGGGCCGGCCTGGAGGCGATCGCGGCGGAGCTGGCGGCGGAGCGGCTCGCGGAGGACTGCTCGGCCCTGGAACCGCACGTCGCCGCCCTCTACGAGGCCGACCGCAACGCCGACGGCACCGGCCAGGTGCGGCACACGGTCGGCTTCCACCGCGAACTGGTCCGTGCGGCCGGCAACTCGGTCCTGCTGCACACCTGGGAGGGCCTGGGCATCGAGGTGTTCACGGCGCTCTCGATCCGCTGGCTGGGGACGGTGCAGCAGTCGTACGCGGAGGAGCACGAGGAGCTGGTGGCGGCGTTCCGTCGCCGGGATCCGCGGATCGCGGAGATGGTGAAGGCACATGTGCTCGGGTGCGCGCCGCGGGCGTGAACCTTGAGCGAGGCAGCGCTCAAACGCGCCTCCGACCTGCGAAAACCCCGGAAAGTCGCGGCACCCGGTGCCTGCCCGAAAGGCACGCCGTGCCTACTTTCTCGTGATCAAGAGATTTTGCCCGCGAACCTTTGATCGATCATCGATCAGGGAGTTACAGTCTCCGACGGGCCACGCGGCGGAAGCCGCAAGGTGTTACAGCACCACAGAGCCTCACGCCCTGTCCTGCCAAAGACAAAGGGCATCCCCGAACCCTTGCCGATGAGGGAACCCCCTTCGACTGAGGAAGGCGGCGACATGACCGACCCCCACGCCATCCAGCCGAGCGAGCTCGACCAGCTCCCCGACCGGGACCCCGAGGAGACCGCCGAATGGCAGGCCTCGCTGGACGCGGTCGCCAAGGCGGCGGGCCCGCACCGTGCCGCGTACCTGATGCGCCGCACGCTGGAGCGCGCGGAGGGCAACGGCATCGCGCTGCCCAAGCTGCTCGAGACCGACTACGTCAACACCATTCCGACCGCCGCCGAGCCGGGCGTACCCGGTGACGAGGCGATGGAGTCCCGTATCACCGCGTGGAACCGCTGGAACGCGGCCGCCATGGTCACCCGGGGCGCCAAACACGGCGTCGGCGGCCACATCGCCACCTTCGCCTCCGCGGCCTGGCTGTACGAGACCGGCTTCAACCACTTCTTCAGGGGCAAGGAGGCCGACGGCTCGGGCGACCAGCTCTACATCCAGGGCCACGCCTCCCCCGGCATCTACGCCCGTGCCTTCCTCGACGGCCGGCTGACCGAGCAGCAGCTCGACAACTTCCGCCAGGAGGCGGGCGGCAACGGCCTCCCGTCGTACCCGCACCCGCGGCGCCTGCCCTGGCTGTGGGAGTTCCCGACGGTGAGCATGGGCCTCGGCCCCCTCTCCGCCATCTACCAGGCCCGCTTCAACCGGTATCTGACCGCGCGCGGCATCAAGGACGTCTCGGACTCGCACGTCTGGGCCTTCCTCGGCGACGGCGAGATGGACGAGCCGGAGTCCACGGCGGCACTCGCCCTGGCCTCCCGCGAGGGCCTGGACAACCTGACCTTCGTCATCAACTGCAACCTCCAGCGCCTCGACGGCCCGGTCCGCGCGAACTTCAAGATCGTTCAGGAGCTGGAGGCCCAGTTCCGCGGCGCCGGCTGGAACGTCGTCAAGACGCTGTGGGGTACGGCCTGGGACGAGCTGTTCCAGCTGGACACCACCGGTGCGCTCGTACGGCGCCTGCGCGAGGTACCCGACGCCCAGGTGCAGACGTACCAGACGCGCGACGCGGCCTACATCCGCGCCGACTTCTTCGGCAAGGACCCGGCGCTCGTCGAGATGGCGAAGCTGCTGAGCGACGACAAGATCCTCGCGTGCTTCCACCTCTCCCGCGGCGGCCACGAGTCCCGCAAGGTGTACGCGGCCTACAAGTCGGCCCTGGACCACAAGGGCGCTCCGACCGTCATCCTGGCCCAGACCGTCAAGGGCTTCACGCTCGGTGAGGGCTTCGCGTCGAAGAACGCCAACCACCAGATGAAGAAGCTGACGGTGGACGAGTTCAAGAAGATGCGTGACCTTCTCGAACTCCCGGTCTCGGACGCGCAGTTCACCGACGGGCAGGTGCCCTACGGCCACCCGGGCGCCGACTCCCCCGAGGTCCGCTACCTCCAGGAGCGCCGCGCGGCGCTCGGCGGTCCGGCCCCGGCCCGCCGTCTCCACGCGCTCCCCCCGCTGCCCGCCCCGGCGGAGAAGGCCTTCGCCTCCTTCGACAAGGGCTCCGGCGCCCAGAACATGGCGACGACCATGGCCTTCGTCCGCCTGGTCAAGGACCTGGTCCGCGACAAGGAGACCGGGAAGCGCTGGGTGCCGATCGTCCCCGACGAGGCGCGCACCTTCGGCATGGAGTCGCTGTTCCCGTCCCTCGGGATCTACTCCCCCAAGGGCCAGACGTACGAGCCGGTCGACCGCGACCAGCTGATGTACTACAAGGAGGCCAAGAACGGCCAGATCCTCAACGAGGGGATCACCGAGGCCGGTTCGATGGCCGACTTCATCGCCGCGTCCACCGCGTACTCCACGCACGGCGAAGCGATGATCCCGTTCTACATCTTCTACTCGATGTTCGGCTGGCAGCGCACGGCCGACCAGATGTGGCAGCTCGGCGACCAGCTCGGCCGCGGCTTCCTCGTCGGCGCCACGGCCGGCCGTACGACGCTGACGGGCGAGGGCCTGCAGCACGCCGACGGTCACTCGCCGGTGATCGCGGCGACCAACCCGGCGGCGCTGTCGTACGACCCGGCGTTCGCGTACGAGGTGGCGGCGATCGTCAAGGACGGTCTGCGCCGTATGTACGGCGAGGCGACCCCGGGTGAGGACCAGAACGTCTTCTACTACCTGACCGTCTACAACGAGCCGCTGCCGCAGCCGGCGAAGCCGTCCGCACCCGGCATCGACGAGGGCATCGTCAAGGGCCTGTACCGCTTCAACACGGCCGAGTCGGCGGGGCTGACGCCGGTGGCCAACGCGCCGCGCATCCAGCTGCTCGGCTCCGGCACGGCGATCCACTGGGCCCTCACCGCGCAGCGGCTGCTCGCCGAGGAGTGGGGCGTGGCCGCGGACGTGTGGTCGGCGACCTCCTGGACGGAGCTGCGCCGCGACGCGCTGGCCGCCGACGCGGCACTGCTCCAGGGCGAGGAGCGGGTCCCGTACCTCCGCCAGGCGCTGCAGGGCGCCGAGGGCCCGGTGCTCGCGGTCTCCGACTACATGCGCCAGGTCCCGGACCAGATCGCGCAGTGGGTGGACCAGGACTACTCGTCGCTCGGCGCCGACGGCTTCGGTCTCTCGGACACCCGCGAGGCGGCCCGCCGCCACTTCGGCGTCGACGCCGAGTCGATCGTCGTGGCGGCCCTGGCCCAGCTCGCCCGGCGCGGCGAGGTCAAGGCGACGGCGGTGAAGGAAGCACGCGCGAAGTACGGGCTGTAGGCCCGCGCTGGTGTGGGGCCCGGCGGCTGACGGCCGTCGGGCCCCACACCGTTTCCCGGCCGTTTGTCGGCTGCGGCCCCCACCGGCCCGCAGCCGAACACGCGCCCCACCCCGCTCAACCCCGCCCAAGCCGCGGAGCGCCCCGGCATCATGGCCGTATGCGTGCTGCCCGGCTCATCAAGATGGTGCTGCTGCTCCAGTCCCGCCCCGCCATGACCGCCGCCGAGCTGGCGCGGGAGCTGGAGGTGTCCGAGCGGACCGTGACGCGCGACGCGCAGGCGTTGTCGGAGGCGGGCGTTCCGGTGTACGCGGACCGTGGCCGGGCGGGCGGCTACCGGCTCATCGGCGGGTATCGCACCCGGCTGACCGGGCTGGCGCGGAGTGAGGCCGAGGCGCTGTTCCTGTCCGGCGTCCCGGGGGCGCTGCGGGAGATGGGTCTGGAGGACGCGGCGTCCGCCGCCCGGCTGAAGGTGTCGGCGGCCCTGCTCCCCTCCTTGCGGGACGCTTCCCGTGCGGCGGCGCAGCGCTTCCATCTGGACGCCCCGAACTGGTTCGCCGAACCGGGGACACCCCCGCTGCTGCCCGCGGTGGCCGACGCGGTGTGGGACGACCGCCGGATCACCGCGCGCTACCGGAGCCGGGAGACCGAGGTGGAGCGGGTGCTGGAGCCTTACGGGCTCGTGCTCAAGGCGGGCGTCTGGTACGTGTGCGCGCGGGTCACCGAGGGTGGTTCCTTCCGGGTGTACCGGATCGACCGGTTCACGGCGGCGGAGGCGGGCGGGGAGCGGTTCGAGCGGGACGAGGAGTTCGATCTGCCCGCCTTCTGGGCGGAGCGGGCCGCGCAGTTCGCGCGGTCGATCCTGCGGGCCGAGGTGGTGGTGCGGGTCTCCGCCGACGGGGCGCGAAGGCTTCCGTACGCCGTCGATCCCGCCTCCGCGCGGGAGGCCCTCGCCGAGGCGGGCGCCCCGGACGAGGAGGGGTGGCTGACGGTGACGCTCGCCGTGGAGTCGGAGAAGGTCGCCCACGCACAGCTCGCGGGGCTCGGGCCGGAGGTGGAGGTGCTGGCTCCGCCGAGCCTGCGGGCGCGTTTCGCCGATGACGCGATACGACTGGGCCGTCTGTACGGGACATAACAATCCGCCGCACTCCACGTGCGCCCCACCCTCCCAGGGCCGATGCTGTACCCGTGATGGACGAGACGGAGTTCTGGGAGCTGGTGGACGCCACCCGCGAGGCCGCCGAGGGCGACCCCGAGGAGCAGGCCGACCTGCTCGTGGACCGGCTGCTCCAGCTGGACCCGGACATGGTCCTCGACTTCGCCCGTCACTTCGAGGCCCGTTACAACCGCGCCTACCGGTGGGATCTGTGGGGCGCCGCATGGGTCCTGCTCGACGGGGCGAGCGACGACGCGTTCGACTTCTTCCGTTGCTGGCTGATCGGGCAGGGGCGGGAGGTGTACGAGGGGGCCGTGCACCACCCCGACGCCCTGGCCGAACTGCTGGACGACTTCGACGAGGAGATCGACGGGGACGGGGAGGAGCTGGGCTACGCGGCCGACGAGGCCTACGAGCAGCTCACCGGGACCGTCGCCCCCGACCTCGGGATCCCGCCCGCGGCCTCCGAACCGGAGGGGGCGTCGCTCGACTTCGAGAACGAGCGGGTGCTCGCGCAGCGCTATCCCAAACTGTGGGAACGCTTCAGGGGCTGACGTTCACGACTTCATCACTGGGGGGACCTTGGCCCGCATTCCGTACCCGGAGCGTCCCGCGGACGCCGTAGCCGCACTGCCCGTGCCGCTCAACGCCTTCCGCATGCTCTCCCATGCCACGCCGCTGACGGGCCCGGCGATCGACCTGGGCATGGCCGTGCTCCGTGAGTCGACGCTCCCGGTGCGGTTGCGCGAGCTTGTCGTGATGGCCGTCGCGAGCGGGACGCGGTGTGCGTACGAGTCCGCCCAGCACCACCCGATCGCGCTGCACGCGGGGGCGACCCCCGCACAGCTGACGGCGATCGCCGAACGGAGGGCGGGCGGCCCGGAGTTCGACGAGCCGGAGTCGGCGGCGGTGACCGCCGTGTTCGAGCTGGTCGACCGGCACACCCTGGCCGAGGACACGCTGGCGGCTCTTCGCGCCCGCTTCACCGATCGGCAGGTGGTCGAGATCGTCACCACGGTCGGCTACTACGTCATGCTGGCGGGCCTCATGAACGGGCTCGGGGTGGACATCGACCCGTCCGGCGAGCAGTTCCTCGGACTGTCCGGCGGCGACCGCCCGCAGTGAGGCACCAGGCACTCAGGCCACGGACGTACCCCGGCGCCCGGTGTCGGAGGGGATGTGGGCCTGCGTCCGGTCCGCCTTCACGACGTGCATCGGGGCCGCGTTGGCCTGGTGGAGCGCGGACGCGGTGACGGCGGCCGGGCCCAGGACCACGGCGGCGGCCGCGCAGAGCGCCGCCCAGGCGCCGTGGGAGCTCCGGATCCGGCCGTCCGTCTTGTGCGGGATGCCGTGGTGACTGTTCACTTCTTCCCCACCTCCAGTCAGTGCGTGTGCATGACGATAGGGAGGCTGCCTCGGGACGATCCGTGAGGCGGCTACGAGAAACCTGTGAGGCCCTGCCCATGACCAGCCCCCACGTGAAGGAGATCACCCGCGAGGAACACCTGGCCCACCTCCGGCTGTACCCCGACACGAGCCATCTCCAGATACCGGAGTGGGGCGACGTGAAGCCCGACTGGCTGGCGGAGAGCGTCGGTTGGTTCGAGGGGAAGCTGCTGGTCGCGACGGCGCTCGTGCTGTACCGGCCGCTGCCCGGAACCCGGCGCTTCCTCGCCTACCTCCCCGACGGGCCCGCGATCGACTGGCGCTCCCCGCGACTTCAGCGGTGGCTGGATCCGCTCGTCGCCCATCTGGAGGGGCGCGGGGCGTTCTCTGTCCGGATCGGACCGCCGCTCGTCGTACGCCACTGGGAGGCGCCCGGTGTCACCGCGGGCATCGCCGACCCCGACGTACGCCATCTCCACGATCTGCCGGCGGACGGCCTCGACGGGTATGCGCTGGACGTGGCGGAGCGGCTGGGGCGGCTCGGGTGGCGGCGGTGCGAGGAGGACGACGGCAGCGGCTTCGGGCTCGGCCAGCCGCGCTACGGCTGCCACATCCCGCTCGCGGGCCGCTCGGTGGACGAGCTGCGCGAGGCCCTGGCACCGCACTGGGAGCAGTCGTTGAGAACGGCCGAGGAGGCGGGTGTCCGCGTCGGCTGGGGCTCGGCCGCCGATCTGCCCGCATTCCACCGCCTCTACGCCTCGACCGCCGCCCACGACGGCTTCAAGGCCCGCCCACTGGACTACTTCCAGCGCATGTGGAAGGCCCTGAACGCCGAGGACGACGACCAGGTGCGGCTCTATCTCGCCGAGTACGACGGCGAGGTGCTCTCCGCGGCACTCATGATCAACGTCGGCTCCCGTGCCTGGCACTCGTACGCCGCGTCCGGCCGCAGGGGACGTGAACTGCGGCCCAGCAGCGCGCTGTTGTGGCGGATGCTGTGTGACGCGCGGCTGGCGGGAGCCGAGACGTACGACCTGCGCTCCATCACCCCTGCCCTCACCGAGGACCGCCTGCTGGGCAGGCTGCGCTTCAAGACGGGAGCGGGCGGCCGGGCCGTGGAGTACCTCGGGGAGTGGAAGCTCCCGGTGGGCAGCCAGGGCAAGGTGCTGCAACGGGCACTGGGGGCGTATCTCGGACGCAGGTGAGGGCGCGGGCGCTGTCCGCAAGTGCCCCCGGCGGGCAACGTTTGCGCGACGGGGCGAACGTTGCCCGCCGGGGCGCTAGGGAATCCGGCCCTGCTAGGGAATCCGGCCCTGCAGCCGTGCCGCCTGCTGTCTGATCGCGGGAAGGCGGGCACTGAGCGCGGCGCCGGGGCAGCTCGTCATGTAGGCGTCCTTGTGGCCGGCCAGGGCGGGCAGGGTGGCGGTGGTGCCGGAGGTGTAGCGGCTGAGGCTGTTGCTGGAGACCAGATGCACCTCGGCGCGCGGGTCGACGTCGGCGAGCCCCAGCTTCCAGGCGGCGACGGCGGCGATCGAGTCCGTCATCGCCTTCGGCACGGCGGCGCCGGCCGTGAAGGTGCCGATGGCGGCGATGCCGGCCGAGCGGTGGTTGAAACCCTGGGTGTGGGCGCCGGTGACGGGGCGGTCGACGCCCCCCGCGCGGCCCTCGTAGATGGTGCCGCAGCGGTCGACGAGGAAGTTGTAGCCGATGTCGTCCCAGTTCCGGGCGCCGGTCTGGCCCGCGTAGAGGTAGCGGATGATGCGCGGCACGTCGGCGCAGTCGTAGCCGTTCGGCGAGTCGGTGTGGTGGACGAAGACCGCGACGACCTTGTCGTCGTAGCGCGGGGGCGGTTGGGCGTGCCGGGTGAGGGAATCCAGCCAGGCCGATCTGGGCACGATGTGCGGCTTGGTCGCGGGGTGCAGGGCGGCGGGGCGGGCCGCGACCGGCGGCCGGCGGCCCGCGCCCGTGTGTCCGATGCCGTCGGCGCAGAGGATCAGTCCGAGGACGGCGGCCAGTCCGGGCAGCCAGGCGAGCAGCCGCCGCGCGGCGCGGGGTATGCGCGCTGCGCCGGCCTGCCGTGCTCCTGGAGATCTGCGGACACGCATGACTTCACTTTCGGCCGGATCCGCTCCGTCCGCGATGTGTGCTGTGCCACCCGGTGGAACCATCGTCCTGGTCCGAGGCGTTTTTCCTGATGCACGCACGCGTGGCCGGATCCCGCCGCCACGCGCGCGTGGCTGATCACTGGGCCCGTCCCGCGCGTAATAGGGAGTCTGAGAGAAAGGCGGCTTCGTGGACCTGCTCGACATCCTGCTGTTGCTGGTCGTTGTGGCCTACGCGGCGTCCGGCTACCGGCGCGGACTGGTGGCCGGCTGTGTCTCCCTCGCCGGGTTCGTCGGCGGCGCGGTCCTCGGCGTGTGGCTCCTGCCCTGGATGATGGACCTGGTGACGGCGGGGACGACCCGGGCGACCGTGACCGCGGTGCTGACCGTGCTGGTCCCGGCCGTGGTGGGGCACGAGCTGGCGGGGCGGCTCGCGCTGCGGCTGCGCCGGGAGCTGGGCCGTGCCAGTCTCGGTCCGCTCAGGGTGGCCGACGGGGTCGGCGGGGCCGCGGCGAACTCGGTGGCGGTGCTGATCGTGGCGTGGGTCGCCGCGAGCGTGCTCGGCGCCTCCTCCTCGCCGCTGCTCACGACGGCGATCCGGGACTCGACGCTGCTCGGCGCCGTACAGAACGCCATGCCGGACACGACCCCCACCTGGTTCTCCCGGGCCACGACCGCGCTCACCCAGGCGGGCTTCCCCCAGGTCTTCAACCCGTTCGAGAACGAGTCGACGGCCGAGGTGGCGAGGCCCACCGGCGACAGCGTCACGGCGAGCGCCACGAGCGCGGCCAAGCTGAGCACGGTGAAGATCGAGGGCGTCTCCGGCGACCAGGGCCGCGAGGGCAGCGGGTTCGTGTACGCACGCGACCACGTCATGACCAACGCGCACGTGGTGGCCGGCATCGACCTCCCGAGCGTGCGCATCGGCGGGGTCGGGCGGTCGTACGAGGCACGGGTGGTGCTCTTCGACCCCGACAAGGACGTGGCCGTGCTCTACGTGCCCGGGCTGCGCGCACCGGTCCTGAAGTTCGACGACAGCGCAGCACGCGGGGACTCGGCGGTCGTGGCCGGCTACCCGCAGGACGGCGACCTGAACCTCCAGGCGGCGACCGTCGCGAACCGGGTGCGGGCGAGGGGCCAGAACATCTACAGCGACGCCATGGTGACCCGCGAGATCTACTCGATCCGCTCCACCGTCCGGCCCGGCAACTCCGGCGGCCCGCTGCTGACGACCGCCGGCCGGGTCTACGGCGTCGTCTTCGCGCGCTCGACCTCGGACAACGAGACGGGTTACGTGCTGACGGCGGCCGAGGTCGCCTCCGACGCCGAGCGCGGGGCGAGGGCGACGGCGACGGTCGACACGGGCGCACTGGTCACGTCATGACCGGTCGGAGAGCGCACCCCGTGCCGGTCAGAGAGCGCACCCCATGAGGACGTCGTCCACGTACTCGCCCTCCAGCAGGAACTCGCCGGGAAGGATCCCCTCGACCACGAACCCCTCGGCTTCGTAGAGCCGCCGTGCCGGGGTGTTGTGCCCGAGCACTCGCAGGGTGAGGCGGCGTGCGCCGTGCTGCCGGGCCTCGATCCGCACGGCCCGCAGCAGCGCCCGTCCGACTCCGCTGCCGCGCGCCTCCTCGGCGACGGCGAGCCCCTGGATCTGGCGGACGTGGGAATTGCACACGAGGGGTGTCGGACGGCCGAGCCGGACGTAACCGGCGACCGCGCCGTCCAGCTCGGCGACGAGGTGGTCCCTGGGCCCGAACCGCTCGTTGAAGAAGGGTTCGTAGGGCGGCTGCGGTCGCGGCTGGACGGAGTGCAGCGGGGACCAGGTGACGCGGTCGAGCAGGCCCAGCGTCTCCTCGTCGTCGAGGGTGGCATGGCGTATGTACGGAACCGGCATGGCGGCAACCCTACGTCCGCCACTCAAGCAGAATGGAGGCCATGAAACCTTCCCGAATCGTGGTGGCCGGTGCGTCCGGGCTCATCGGTGGCGCACTGGTGCGATCGCTGACCGCCGAGGGGCACGAGGTGGTGCGGCTGGTGCGCCGGGCTCCCCGGGCGAAGGACGAGGTCCGCTGGGACCCGGAGGGCGGACGCGTGGATCCGGCCGGGCTCGCCGGGTGCGACGCCGTGGTCAACCTCGCGGGCGCGGGTGTGGGCGACCGCCGCTGGACGGACGCGTACAAGGCCCGGATCCGGTGCAGCCGGGTCCTCGGCACCGCGACGCTGGCCGAGGCGGTCGCCGCGCTGGAGAAGAAGCCGCGGGTGTTCGTCAACGGCAGCGCGATGGGCTTCTACGGCGAGACCGGCGACCGGGCGGTCGACGAGAGCGCGCCGCCCGGGACGGGGTTCCTGCCGGAGCTGTGCGTGGAGTGGGAGGGCGCGGCGGCACCGGCGCAGGAGGCGGGCGTACGCACCGTGTTCACGCGGACGGGGCTGGTGGTGGCCCGCGAGGGCGGGGCCTGGGGGCGGTTGTTCCCGCTGTTCAAGGCGGGGCTCGGGGGGAGGATGGGCGACGGGCGGCAGTACTGGTCGTACATCTCGCTGCATGACGAGGTGGCCGCGATCCGGCATCTCATCGACACCGACGGGCTGTCCGGGCCGTTCAACCTCACCGCCCCGAACCCGGTGACGAACCGGGAGATCGCCGCGGCCATGGGGCGCGTGCTGCACCGGCCGACGCTGTTCCCGGTGCCCGCTCCCGTGCTGCGGACGGTGCTCGGCGAGATGGCGGGGGATGTGCTGGGCAGTGCGCGGGTGCTGCCGAAGCGGCTGCTGGAGTCCGGCTTCACGTTCGCGTTCCCGGACATCCAGGAGGCGATCAAAGCCGCACTGTGACCGTATGCGACCGCCGTGCGACCGTGCTCTGCCCATGCGCGACTGTTCTTGACCGGTTACCACCTTAACCTCGACCCGAACTCGGGTATTCCCAGAGCCTGTTGGGGGCATGACGTCTCCACCGGCCGCGCAACCTCGGGGAGGGGCACGTGCTTGAGCCCGCGTACCAGGCGGACGTCGTGATCGTGGGAGCCGGGGTCGCCGGACTCTCGGCGGCGCATCGGCTGACCAGCGCAGGAGTGACGACCGCCGTCCTGGAGGCCGCCCCCTGCGTGGGGGGCCGCATGTCGACGGAGAAGGTCGACGGCTTCCGGCTCGACCGGGTCGGCCAACTGCTGTCCACGGCGTATCCCGAGCTACGGCTGACACCCGGACTGGACGCGCTCGTGCTGCGTTCCTTCGCTCCGGGCGTCCTGCTGCACAGCGACGGACGCCACCATCGCGCGCTGCCTCCGGCGAGCGCAGGGGGCGCAAGGGGCGCACTCCACGCCGTACGCGCCCTGGCGAGTGCCCCGGCGAAGAGCGCTCCCCGGTCCGGCGCCCCGCTCGGCACCGCCGTCGACCAGGCCCGTCTCGGCACCGCGCTCGCCCGGCTCGCGACGACGCCGATCGAACGGCTGCTGTCCCGGCCGGAGTTGCCCGCCGCCCAGGCCCTCGCGGCCCGTGGTGTCCCCGCCCGCACGATCGACGGCTTCGTGCGCCCGCTGCTCGCCGCCCTGCTGTGCGACCCGGAGCTGACCACGTCCAGCCGGTGCGCCGACCTCGCGCTGCGCGCCTTCGCGTGCGGGCGGCTGTGTCTGCCGGAGGGCGGTGCGGAGATGCTCCCGGAGCTGCTCGCCCGGGCGCTGCCACCGGGCACCGTGCACACCGGCGTCCGGGTCACCTCGGTCTCCACGAGCGCGGTGACCACGGCCGAGCACGGCGTGATCCGCTGCCGGGCAGTCCTGCTGGCCACGGACGCGCGCGCCGCCGCCGAACTCCTGCCGGGCCTGCGCGTACCGGACTTCCACCCGCTGACGGTGCTGCACCACACCACGGACGAGCCACCGACGACGGGCGCGTCCCTGCTCCTGGACGCCGACCGCGGCGGCCCTGTCGCGCACACGGCGGTCGTGAGCGCGGTGGACCCGAGCCGCGCGCCCGCGGGTCGCGCCCTCATCTCCTCGACGGTCCTGGGTACTCCCCCGGTCGACCTGGACACCGCCGTACGCATGCATCTCGCACGCCTCTACGGCACCTCGACCCGGCGCTGGGAATCCCTGGCCGTCCACCACACCCCCGACGCCGTGCCCGCCATGCGCCCCCCGCACGACCTACGCCGCCCGGTGCGCCTCCTGGCCGGCCTCTACGTCTGCGGCGACCACCGGGACACCAGCACGGTCCAGGGAGCCCTGCACTCCGGCCACCGGGCCTCGACGGCGATCCTGACGGACCTGGGAGCGGCAGGTTCCCTGCACGGGGCAGACCCCGCCCCCACAACCCAGGCCGCCTGAAACGCGCCCCGAAAGGGGCGCGGGGCTCGTATCGATGTGCGGCTCCGCCGCGTGCACCGGAGGCCCCCCGGCCTGAGGCTGGGGGGCCGGGTGCGGGCCCTCGTACCGGACGTACCGGGGCCTGCGCCTGCTACGGCGAGAGCGCTGCGGGGCGTCGCGACGGGGCGAACGTCGCCTGCCGGGCACTAGCCCAGCGCAGCGACCTTGTCGCGATACCCCCGCACCGGCGCCGCATCCTTGTACGGCTCCAACCGCCGCTCGAAGTCCCGGACATACTCGATCGCCCGGACGGACCGCATCTCCGCGGCAGCCCCCGCGGCCTCCGCACCGAGCTGGCAGGCCTGGTCCAGCTCACCCAGCCCGAGCCGGGCGGAGGCGAGGACCACCCGGCAGAACAGCCGGCTGCGGGCGAAGGAGGGAGCCCGCAGCTGGAGCGACCGCTCGGCGTGCTGCGCCGCCGCACGGAACTGCTGCAGGTCACGGTGCGCGTGCCCGAACTCGTCGGCGAGCTGCGCCTCGTCGAAGAACCGCGCCCAGTACGGGACTTCGTCACCTGCGCGGGCCGTTTCCAGTGCCCGCTCGGCGCGGACGAGCGAGGCGGTGCAGTTGCGCACCTCGCCGAGCACGCCGTGCCCGCGCGCCTCGGCCGAGTGCAGCAGGGCCTGTACGACGGGCGGGGCACTGGTGCCCACACCCTGCTGGGCCACGCGCGCCAGTTGCACGGCCTCCCGCCCGTGCCCGAGGTACACGGCCTGGCGGCTCATGGTGACCAGCACGTACGAGCCGTACGCCCGGTCCCCGGCCGCCTGCGCGAGCCGCAGCGCCTGCACGAAGTAGCGCTGGGCGAGCCCGTGCGCGGCGATGTCGTACGACGTCCAGCCGGCGAGCCGCGTCAGGTCGGAGGCCGCGCCGAACAGCCGGCGGCCGGTCTGTTCGCCGTAGGTGCCGCGCAGCATCGGCTCGCACTCGTGCTCCAGGTAACGCACGAGGGCCTGGCGGGCGTGGCCGCCGCCGTACATGTTGTCGAGGGTGCGGAACAGTTCGCCGACCGAGCGGAGCGCGGCGATGTCGCCGGTGGTGACCCGCTGGCCGGCGCCGCGTTCGGCCTGACCGCGCTGGCGGGGTACCACCGGGCGGCCCTGGGCGGGAACACGGATGGGCTGTTCGCCCCGGGCGACCCTGTCGTCGGCGCGGCCGATCAGCCAGTCGCGGCTGGGCACGACAAGGCCGGCCGGAGTGAACGCGATCTTGCGGAGCTCGGCGTGCGAGCCGGAGTCCTTGCGCCACAGGCCGCCGACGATGTCGACGGCCTCCTCTGGGGTGGCGGCGAACTCGAGTCCGGCGTAGACCGGCGCACAGGCGTCGAGGCCGAGGTCCTGGGCGGTGAGACGGCGGCCGAGACGGCGGGTGAAGACCTCGGCGATCAGGGCGGGAGTGGTGCCGCGTGGCTGCTGCCCGCGCAACCAGCGGGTGACCGACGTCTTGTCGTATCGAAGATCAAGCCCGTGTTCGAGACCGAGCTGGTCGACTCGACGGGCGAGACCCGCGTTGGAGAACCCGGCTTCTGCGATGAGCGCGGCGAGCTGGCGGTTGGGAGTGCGCTGCGCGGGTCGTTCCGTCATCTGCGGTGCGGTCTCCTGCCTTTCGGACCTCCGGTGCCGGTGTCGGCTCCGTTGCGCCCGGATTGCCTGTGAGCAGCCCTTATGGCCTGTGCGAACGGCGCGAATGTAGCGGAGAGTGAGCAGGCGATCGCACATTTCGCCGTTCGTTCATCCGATCGTGTGAGGATTACCCGCGGGGCTGACGCGAGACGGTCGGTCGTACAGTGGCGTAGGCACGTTTCGTGCCTTACGACCTTCCAGGGAGGCGCTTGCCGTGAGTGAGCTGCGGTTCGTCCGGATGGGATTCGGCGCCGAGGCCGTCGACTACCAGGTGGCATGGGACGAGCAACGCCGGGTGCACGCGGCGCGCTTCGCCGACGAGATCCCCGACACCGTGCTGCTCCTGGAGCACCCGCCCGTGTACACGGCGGGCCGGCGCACGGCGGACAACGAGCGCCCCCTCGACGGCACTCCCGTCATCGACGTGGACCGCGGCGGCAAGATCACCTGGCACGGCCCGGGCCAGCTGGTGGGCTACCCCATCCAGCAGCTCCCGCGCCCGGTGGACGTGGTGGCCCATGTGCGGCGCCTGGAGGAGGCCCTGATCCGCACCTGCGCGGAGTTCGGGGTGGAGACCATGCGCGTCGAGGGCCGCAGCGGGGTGTGGATCCTCGGCGATCCCGTCGAGCAGCGTCCGTCGCTCGGCGGGCTGTCCCTCGACCTGGACCCCCGTCTGCACGACGAGGAGTTCGACCCGCGCATGAACGGCCCGGAGTACGCCCCCTCCAACGCCGGCCAGCGCCGCGAGGACCGCAAGATCGCGGCGATCGGCATCCGCGTGGCCAAGGGCGTCACGATGCACGGCTTCGCCCTCAACGTGAACCCGGACAACAAGTGGTTCGACCGCATCATCCCGTGCGGCATCCGCGACGCGGGCGTAGCGTCACTGGCCGGCGAGCTGGGCCGCGACGTGACGATCGCGGAGGTGCTGCCGGTGGTGGAGCGGCACTTGGCGGACGTACTGGAGAACGCCGACCTGCAGCCGAGGGTGATCGAGAAGACACCGGCAGCCTGAACACCACGACAGGCATTCAAATCAACGGGCGTACCCTTGAGCACGCCGAAGAATCAATCGCTAGGGAGCCGGTCGTGTCCGCAGTCGCACCCGACGGACGCAAGATGCTGCGCCTGGAGGTCCGCAACAGCCAGACCCCCATCGAGCGCAAGCCCGAGTGGATCAAGACCCGGGCGAAAATGGGCCCCGAGTACACGAAGATGCAGAACCTCGTGAAGAGCGAGGGCCTGCACACGGTCTGCCAGGAAGCCGGCTGCCCCAACATCTACGAGTGCTGGGAGGACCGCGAGGCCACCTTCCTCATCGGCGGCGACCAGTGCACCCGGCGCTGCGACTTCTGCCAGATCGACACCGGCAAGCCCGAGGCGCTGGACCGCGACGAGCCGCGCCGCGTCGGCGAGTCCGTGGTCACCATGGACCTGAACTACGCCACCATCACCGGCGTCGCCCGCGACGACCTGGAGGACGGCGGCGCCTGGCTGTACGCGGAGACGGTCCGCCAGATCCACGCGCAGACCGCCGGGCGCGCGGACGGGCGGACGAAGGTGGAGCTGCTCGCCCCCGACTTCAACGCGGTTCCGGAGCAGCTCGAGGAGGTCTTCTCCTCGCGCCCCGAGGTGTTCGCGCACAACGTCGAGACCGTCCCCCGGATCTTCAAGCGCATCCGCCCCGGCTTCCGCTACGACCGCTCGCTGCAGGTCATCACGGCCGCCCGCGACTACGGCCTCGTCACCAAGTCGAACCTCATCCTCGGCATGGGCGAGACCCGTGAGGAGGTCAGCGACGCGCTCCGCCAGCTGCACGCGGCCGGCTGCGAGCTGATCACCATCACGCAGTACCTGCGCCCCTCCGTGCGTCACCACCCGGTCGAGCGCTGGGTCAAGCCGCACGAGTTCGTGGAGCTGAAGGAGGAGGCCGAGCAGATCGGCTTCTCGGGGGTCATGTCCGGGCCGCTGGTGCGTTCCTCGTACCGCGCCGGGCGGCTGTACCAGATGGCGATGGAGCTGCGTCAGTCAGCCGCTCCGGAGCAGGGCGGCAGCTACGTCGCCTCGCAGGCCGTCTGAGGGACGCCCGGCCCGCCCGCCAAATGGCACGGAGTGCCACCTCTCCGTGTGAATCTGCGCACAAGAAACTACCCGCCGGTAACGGCTGATTCGACGCGGCCCTGGCCGTCCTCGCAGATGAGGGCGCCGTCAGGGCCGCGTCGACGTTTTCGCTCGTCGCATCAAGGCTTCATTGGTGTTTGACCGGTCGGTCACGCCCTGGTAACACCAATCAGTGACGCTGGACTCACGCCACGTACACCCACACCCGTGCCCGTATCCCGAGGGGGGACCTCCACCATGCAGGCCGCGCCGGTTCGCGCCACCGCAATCCCGTCGTTCACCACTGCACTGCGTGCAGTCGAATCGCTGCTCATGAGCAGCGGCCAGCGCACCGCCCGTCGCAACGCCTGGACCTCCGTCCTGGAGGACCGCCGCCGCGCCAAGGACCGCGTCGAGGCCCAGCGCGTCCTGGACCAGACGCTCCTGCCCCGCCCCTGAATCCCGCCCTCGGGGCACTGCCGTCGTACGGCGGTCCCCGGGCCACGTAGACTTCGTGGCATGGCGAGGAAGGACACGGCAGCGGACGCTGCGAACCCCGGGCGACTGAAGCAGATCGCTCTGACCTACAAGATGACCCGCAAGGCCGACAAGAAAATCGGTCTTGTACTCGCGGCTGTCGGCATCGGCATCTTCGGTGTTTTCCTCGCGATCGGTTTCTTGATCGGTCACCCCATCTATCTCGGGATTCTGGGCCTGTTGCTCGCCTTCCTCGGGACGGCGATCATCTTCGGGCGCCGGGCCGAGCGGGCGGCCTTCGGGCAGATGGAGGGCCAGCCGGGCGCGGCCGCGGCGGTACTGGACAACATCGGCCGGGGCTGGACGACGACGCCCGCGGTGGCGATGAACCGAAGCCAGGACGTGGTGCACCGGGCCGTCGGCAAGGCCGGCATCGTCCTGGTCGCCGAGGGCAACCCGAACCGGGTGAAGAGCCTGCTGGCCGCCGAGAAGAAGAAGATGAACCGCATCGTCGCGGACGTGCCGGTGCACGACATCCTGGTCGGCGCGGGCGAGGGCCAGGTGGCGCTGAAGAAGGTGCGGACCACCATGCTGAAGCTGCCGCGCGTCCTCACGGGGCCGCAGGTGACGGCCACGAACGACCGGCTGCGCGCCATGGGCGACCTGATGAGCAACATGCCGCTGCCGAAGGGGCCGATTCCTGGACGTGGCATTCCCGGTCGCACCCCCCGGTCACCGCGAGGATGACGCCCGGCCTCACCTCCCCGCTCATTTCCATGCGCGGCAGGGGGTGAGGATCAACGGGAGGGGCGCCCTCGGAGCCCTTCAGGGCGCCCATGACTTCTTCCCAGAGCCCCGACGCGGTCCAGCGCCGCCAGTGCCCGCGCAGTCCCTTAGAGCCGAATTTCGCGTCCAACTCAGACCAACGGGCACCTGTCCGCGCTTTCTCCAAGAACGCTTGCAACACGGTGCGCGGCGCCAGCCCGCCCTTCTGGCGCGGGGTAAGACCTCCGCCTGGGAAACGGACCGTACCCACGACCCGATCCCAAGCCGCGTCTGTGAGATCCGGGACTAGGCGTTCGTTCTTCCGGAACCACTCCGCCACCGAGCAGACGAGCCCTTTACGCATCGGCGGAGGAGGACCGGTCACCTTGATGCGGATGTTGAGGAGTTCCATGAACTCCTGCTGCTGCTCGGAGAGTTCCTCCAAGCGATGGTGTGCCATCTCCGCGAGCGCCTGAAGGTTCTTCGCGCGCTCCTCCCCCATGGCCATTTCAGCCTGCCACGCGGCGACCTCTTCGCGGGTCTTCTCCAGGTACGCCAGCTCCTCCAACAGGGGCTTGACGGCCCGCTCTGCAGCAGCCTCGGTTTCCTTCGGAGAGCGCCGCACTTCCCGCTTGGTCACCACGACTGTCGTGACATCGATTGTGTCGTTCTGCTCCGCGATGTGCTGGTCAAGTTCGGCGAGCCTCGACGTCAGGTCGACGTTCTGCCCGACAGTCGTTCCCACCCACTCCTCAGCCATGGTCCGGAGGCGCTCAGGGTCGCCGAGGAGGCCGCAGACTTCCGTCCATGCCCACTTCTCCACGCCGCCCGCGCCGATCTGGGAGCAGGAGCAGGTGGGCGCACCAGGGTAGGCCTCGACCTTTCCCGTGCAGCGGTAATGCCGCGTCGTTGCGTCAGCGCGAGTGGCACCGACGTAGTGCTTGCCGCAAGGACTGATGATCCGGCCCGAGAGCGAATACACGCGACCAGTTCCCGCAGCGGCACGGGCAGGCTTGGAGGTCGCTCGACGAAGTTCGGCGACTTCTTCCGGGGTGAACATCGGGTCCAACGCCATAACGATGCTCTCGCCCCACACGGGGCGCCCGTCCAACCCCAGTTCCGCATTCTTGGCGTTCCTGAAGACGAACCGGGCATTCAATAGATCGTCGTTCATCAATCGCGACCGGATATTGGCGTGACTCCAAGGCTTACCGGACCGGCTCACCAGCCCCTCAGCGTTGAGGCTCAGCGCCACCTTTCGCCAGTTCCCCCGGAACTTGACCGCGAACCCCCGTGCCCGGCGGAGCACCAAGGCTTCATGGAGCGTGGTACACGGTGACGTTCGAGAGCAGTACTCTCCTCCATCGCATTCATCAACGACAAGCCTTTGCTCACCCTTCTTTCCCTTATCGGCGATTCGATATCCGTATCGAGCCTGCCCGCCGGGAAATCCACCCTCCTCCGCCTTCTCTTGGATTCCTCCCTGCGTACGGCTGCGGATATTCTCGCGCTCCCCCTCCGCATAATCGGCATCTTTTCGCATCTTCGAGCGTCCGGAAGCCGTTGCATTGTCGTAGTCATCCTTAACGACGGCAACGAAGATCCCGAGTTCTTCGAGGTCCCAGACCCAGCGCCAGAATGCCCGGCCTGTACGGCCGATGGCCCGGCCTTCGTTCACTACCACCATGTCGAAGGGGCGAGGGTCCCGGTGAGCATCTTCCATGAGCCGCTTGAGGTCGCCCCGCTGGTGAGCCTCCAGGCTGCCGCTCACGCCTTCGTCGGTGTAGGTGCCTGCGTGGTTCCAGCCCTTGCGCTCGATGTAGCGCGCGGTCTTCTTGGACGTGTAGGCCACGCCGTAGCCCTTGGCCTGGTCTTCGGTCGATACCCTCAGGTAGTCGACCGCCCGGAGCGTGGTCGCCCCTGCTGCCACGTCGATTGAAGACGTGAGAGTCTTACCCATGTCAGTCCCTCCAGACTGGCCAGACCCCGGAGCGCGCCAACGCTGCCGGGGTCACCCATGTGATCCGTCGACTATACGCGATGATCGCCCTACTCGGGCGCGAACAGGATTTCCAGTATTCGACGATGCGCCGCTTTCGATCCCGGCTCCTCCGTCGCGTACCAAATAACCTTTCGGCCAGGATCCGTTTCAGCGGGATCTAGCGTCCACTCAGACCGAATTTTATTACTCCCCCGAGTTTCCTTGGGAGGCCGACTCATCCCCCAACCACCCAATCCCAAGTATCCCATTGCTTCGCGTCCTCTATTTCCTCGCGGGCGATTTCGCGGTTACGGGCGATGCTTTCCGCGATGCCGGCGGCGAATTCGGCAGCGCCGGGTGTGTAACCGGATCCGATGTAGCGCCAGTTCGACTCTGTGATGGCGGCAGGATCTTCGGTCGATTCTTTCCCGCCGCGCTGGTATTCAGCCCGTTCGTCGCGTAGTGCGCCGTACGTGGTGGAGTAGCGGCGGGATTTGGTGAGGATGTGACCCCGGTAGCCGAGGCTGTGAGCCCATGAGCGGAGCCGGAGGTGTTCCAGTTCGGGCAGGCCGCCCAGGCGCCAGCAGGTACCCATCAGGGCCCGCACGTGAGGTGTGACGACCGCCGCGCGGATGTCGTCCGGACCGGTGATCCGGTAATCGAGTCCGGCGCCGGTTTCGGCGGTGCCCTTGGATACGTACTTGGCCACGTAGGCGGCGACCGCATCATCGGTGGGTCCTTCACCGTCGGCGAACGCCAGGATGGGCCGCACGTCCAACTGCGCGCCGAACATGAGGAGTTCGGTTCCGTAGGCACCGGATTCCGGGACGCGGGCGTTCGCCGCTGCGGCAGCCGCGCGGACGGCGGCGGCAAGCAGTTCGGCCGTTGCCCAGTCCGGGGACGGATCACCGGGACCGGCCGGGTTCCCCGTCCATCGAATAGGACGAGAGCACCTCACCCGTGACGGCATCGCGGGTGATCGTCGAACCGGACAGGTAAACAGGATGGGCACAGCCCCCGATGGCTTTGATCTGCGCCAGCCAGCACGGAAATTGGGGATCGTTGGCCAGGCGGACGATGTCCCGGTCGACATCGGACAGCATTCACAGACGCTTCTCACGCTCCAGCTGGGCAGAGCGGCTGGTCGACGTGGCCACCTCAGGCAAGGTGTTGAACACAGGGCACCTCCAGAACACACCCACCAGACCACTTATCCGGATGAGTTGGAGGATCATCGTCACTTGCCGTCCAGGCGCGCCTTCGGCGCGCCGCCGGGGCGGCTTGCCGCACCCCGTCCCGGCATGCGGCCTTCGGCCGGTCCGGTACGGGGCGCCGCCGCCCCCGGCGCACACCAGGCGAGCCCAGACGTGAGCCAGCTCCAGCACGGCCCACTGTGCCCGCCTCATCCCGTGGACTCTGGCCCGTGACGCACGGCATCCAGCACCCAAGACACCGATCCGGACGCACGACCCTCACGGCCAGCCCCGCGCCTGCTACGGCCAAGAGTGGTCGCCCTCGTGCCCCGCGAACAGGCCGCACGCGTCGTTGTCCACCCGGTCCTCATCCCCGAACCGATACACCGGACACGTATCACGCACTTCCACTCCGGACCGCCACCACACCCAGGTCATACGGCCAGATTCTTCCTGCGCCTCCACGATCCCCGCCGCATGATCCGGCCCCGGGCATCGGCACGGGCCTGGGCCGCGTGCGGGCGGTACTGGCCCCTGACCGGGTGGCGGTTACGGCGGATCTCCCGGCTGACCGTCGACGGGCTGCGGCCCAGCTCCGCGGCGATCGCCCGCACGGTCGCCTTCTCCCGCAGCCGGTCAGCGATGTGAATGCGGTCTTCCTCGCGCAGGTACCGGGACGGCCCGGTAGGCGCTGCTACCGCGTTGATCGGTGGCAGCGCCTTCCGGTTTCCGTATGCGTGACGCCCGTTGCGCCACTTCTGGCCGGTCCGCTCGTCGATCCCGACGATCCGGCACGCTTCCCGGTTACTCACGCCCTGCTGCATGAGCCTGGAGTATGCCTCCCGCTCCCGGGTGAGCTTGTTCCTGCCCTGAGGCTTCGTCCGGTTCTTACGGATCTCGAAGTCCATCGCACCCCTTGAACTGGGGTGTTGCAACGACTCCTAGAACCCAAGGCGACGGGTGCCCATTCGTCTTACCCGTTCGTACCCGTTCATACCCGTTCGTCGTACGCGCTAGATGCGGACCTCGACCGTGCGCGCGAGGCGGTCGTGCAGGCCCCTGCCGTCGCGGTCCCAGATCAGGGCCGGGATGGCCACGCACAGCAGGGCCGTGCGGAGGGCGGCCCGCAGGGGGCTGGGGCGGCCGGTGTCCAGGGCGACCACGCGGAGGCCGAACAGGCGCTTGCCCGGGGTGAAGCCGATCGTGCCGACCGTCAGGACGCCGAGAAGGAAGAAGACGAGCAGGGCCCAGTTGCCGGTCGCCTGCTCATAGCCGTGCGTGATCAGGCCGTATGCGATCAGCAGACACAGAGCCCAGTCGACGGCCAGGGCACCGAACCGGCGGCCCGGGCGGGCTACGGAGCCCGGCCCCTCCTGCGGCAGGCCGAGCTGCCGGCCCGGGTATCCGAAGTCGACACCGGCTTCCTCTGCGGCCGCGCGGGGGCCCGAGAGCCACGAGCCGATTGCATCCCTGTTCTCCACCCATCCACGGTACTGCGGGCGTTTCGCGATCCGGACAGGTGGGGTACACCGGACCGAGTCCGGTTAACTTGAGCGAAACAAATGGGTCACGCCCGAGAAATCACGCGTCCCTAGTGTCGGGGCCAGCGTGTGCCACCGCACTGGCCGCACGAACGAACTACCACCCCGGCGAGGCGGTCGGGAGTAGGAGGAGCTGGATGTTCCAGAACGCCGACGAGGCCAAGAAGTTCATCGCGGACGAGGACGTCAAGTTCATCGACGTCCGCTTCTGCGACCTGCCGGGCGTCATGCAGCACTTCACGCTGCCCGTCGAGGCGTTCGACCCGGACGAGGAGCTCGCCTTCGACGGCTCGTCGATCCGCGGTTTCCAGGCGATCCACGAGTCCGACATGGCCCTGCGCGCCGACCTGTCGACCGCGCGCGTGGACTCCTTCCGCCGTGACAAGACGCTCAACATCAACTTCTTCATCCACGACCCGATCACGGGCGAGCAGTACTCCCGTGACCCGCGCAACGTGGCGAAGAAGGCCGAGGCCTACCTCGCGTCGACCGGTATCGCGGACACCGCGTACTTCGGTCCCGAGGCCGAGTTCTACGTCTTCGACTCCGTGCGCTTCGCGACCAGCGCGAACGAGTCCTTCTACCACATCGACTCCGAGGCCGGCGCCTGGAACACCGGCGCCCTCGAGGACAACCGTGGTTACAAGGTCCGCTACAAGGGCGGCTACTTCCCGGTCCCGCCGGTCGACCACTTCGCCGACCTGCGCGCCGAGATCTCCCTGGAGCTGGCCAAGTCCGGTCTCCAGGTCGAGCGCCAGCACCACGAGGTGGGCACCGCCGGCCAGGCGGAGATCAACTACAAGTTCAACACGCTGCTCGCCGCGGCCGACGACCTGCAGCTCTTCAAGTACATCGTGAAGAACGTGGCCTGGCGCAACGGCAAGACCGCGACCTTCATGCCGAAGCCGATCTTCGGTGACAACGGCTCGGGCATGCACGTCCACCAGTCCCTGTGGACGGGCGGCCAGCCGCTGTTCTACGACGAGGCCGGTTACGCGGGCCTGTCGGACACCGCCCGCTACTACATCGGCGGCATCCTCAAGCACGCCCCGTCGCTGCTGGCCTTCACCAACCCGACGGTGAACTCGTACCACCGTCTGGTCCCGGGCTTCGAGGCGCCGATCAACCTGGTGTACTCACAGCGCAACCGCTCCGCGGCCATGCGTATCCCGATCACCGGCTCGAACCCGAAGGCCAAGCGCGTCGAGTTCCGGGCGCCCGACTCCTCCGGCAACCCGTACCTGGCCTTCTCCGCGCTGCTGCTCGCGGGCCTGGACGGCATCAAGAACAAGATCGAGCCGGCCGAGCCGATCGACAAGGACCTCTACGAGCTGGCTCCCGAGGAGCACGCGAACGTCGCGCAGGTCCCGACCTCGCTCCCGGCCGTCCTGGACCGCCTGGAGGCCGACCACGAGTTCCTGCTCGCGGGCGACGTCTTCACGCCGGACCTGATCGAGACGTGGATCGACTTCAAGCGCGCGAACGAGATCGCCCCGCTGCAGCTGCGTCCGCACCCGCACGAGTTCGAGCTGTACTTCGACGTGTGACCGGCCCGTAGGCCGCTCGGCCACGCCCCCGTTCCTGCTTTTGCAGGGCGGGGGCGTCGTCGTATGCTCTGGCACTGCTGTTCGATGCAGTCGACTTCGACAGAGACAACGGGGTGAGCCGGGATGTCCGAACAGGACGACGCTGAGCGGGAGTTCGACCTCAGGTGGGCGGACAGCGCCGATCACAAGGAGCCCTCGGCCCGGGCGCGGATGCTCGCGGCGCGCTGGAAGGAGAACCCGCCCGAGCCGGTGCCGTTCCGCGGCGACCCGGAGCCGGTCGCTCCACGCCGGTCGTCGTGGGTGTCGACGGCGATCGTGATGGGCAGCGTCGCCGCGATCATCCTGCTGCTGGGGTACGCACGGTTCCGGGCGCCCTACTAGATCACTACTGGGACCTTTGCGGCTCCTAGGGCCGATCGCGACCACTTCATGGGAGTGGCCGGGTGCACACTGGCAGTGGGACGAGTGCCTGACTGCGGGGTGAGGCAGATGCAGAGCCGCTTCCGGAGCGACCGGCGGTTGACCGTGCGGATGACGGTCACGATGTTCCTGCTCGGATTGCTGTACGTGGCGTTCTTCGCCGCGTTGATCGTGTTGCTCAAGTCCTGGTTGCTGGTCGTCGCACTGATGGCGGCGATGTTCGTCGCGCAGTTCTGGTTCTCCGACCGGATCGCGATGTTCGCCATGCGCGGGCGGGTCGTGGAGCGCGAGGAGTATCCCGAACTGCATGCGGTGGTCGACCGGCTGTGTGCGATCGCCGACATGCCGGTACCGGTGGTCGCCGTGTCCGAGATGGACATGCCCAACGCGTTCGCGACCGGGCGGAATCCCGATCACGCCGTGATCTGTGTGACGACCGGGCTGCTGCGGCGACTGGAGCCCGCAGAGCTGGAGGGCGTGCTCGCGCACGAGCTGTCGCACGTGGCGCACAAGGACGTCGCCGTGATCACGATCGCGTCGTTCCTCGGTGTGATCGCGGGACTGATCGTGCGGTTCGCCTTCTACTCGCAGTTGTTCGGCGGCGGACGCCGGGACCAGAACACCGCGATGGTCTTCGCCGCCGTGATGGGTGTGTCCGCGGCGGTGTACGCGATCAGCTTCCTGTTGATCAGGGCACTGTCGCGGTACCGGGAGCTGGCCGCGGACCGGGCGGCGGCGCTGCTCACCGGGCGGCCCTCGGCGCTGGCCTCCGCGCTGACCAAGGTGTCCGGTGACATCGCGCGGATCCCGACCAAGGACCTGCGGACCGCCCAGGCCTTCAACGCCTTCTACTTCACCCCGGCGACCGGCAAGGAGCCCGGCATCGAGCGGTACTTCTCCACGCACCCGAGCCTGGAGCAGCGGCTCGACCAACTGGGGCGGATCTCCGCCGAGTTGGGTGAGGCGGCCACCCCCGGAAAGGGCTGATGCATGGGGCTCCTGGACATTCTGCTCGGCCGTACGAAACCGGCCCTGCCCGATCTGGACCGCCTCTTCGCCCTGCCGTCGGCGGCCGTGACCCTTGAGGCCGCGGCCGGTTTCACGCCGACCGGCACGGGCGCGGTGTGCTTCGCCACGGTCGAGGGCTCGGCCTTCGAGCAGACGCACCGGGAGGTCCAGGCCCTGCTGGACGCGGACGCGGACCGGGACGGCCCTCCGGTGGAGCTGCGCCAGGACGAGTACGGCTACTCCTGGCTGCTCTCCCGCCGCTCCCCCGACCAGTTGTCCGAGCTGGTCAACGATCTGCACGCGGTGAACAGCTCGATGGAGGTGAACGGCTTCGGGCCGCAGCTGCTGTGCTCCCTGGCCGGTTTCCAGGGCGCGGGAGGCAGGCGGCTCGCGCTCGTCTATCTCTACAAGCGCGGCACGTTCTACCCGTTCGCGCCGCTGCCCGGTGAGGGGCAGCGGCGTGACAACGCGCTGGAGCTGCAGGTGAAGGCGGCACTCGGCGACGACCTGCGGATGGAGCAGGACCTGAGCCGCTGGTTCCCGGTGTGGGGCGCGCCCGGCCTGTAGGGCCCACGCACGGCCTCGCCGGTCCTACTTGTTCTTCTCACGCTCCTGGCGGCGGGTCTCCAGGGGGCGCTCGCGGCGGTAGCGGCGCTCCCACTTCGCCTGCTGGTCACGGCGCTTGCGGTAGGCCTGGTACGAGGCCGGCGTGGCGGCGGACGGGGATCCCCCCGGCGACGAGGGCCCCGAGACGGAGCGGTCCCGCCCGTACTGCAGGTACAGGAAGAGTACGCCGGCCGCGGCCAGCCACCAGACGTGGTTTCCGAATCCCAAGAGCGCCAGGACGACGGTCCCGGATATCAAGATGGTGCCCATGACGGGCCTCCGTGGGCGTGGGTGATCGAGCGGTAGGTGTGTCGTCCCGACGGGGCGCTGGGGATGGGCGTCCGTCCGTCGGTGCGTAGAGAGTAGCCCCGAGTCCGCGGGGTGATGCCGGTCCTGCGGAAAGCCGTGGTGGGCAGCTTTGCTGTGCTTGTCCAGCGTAGGGAGCCGGTCACCGGGAGTGCATCCGGTTTTCTTCGCGCCCCAGGGGTGCGGGGCGCCGGATACCCCCTTCTCGGCTACTCGGTAGTTGGCTACTCGGCCTGCAGGTCCAGCTTCCGGTCCACGACCTCCCGGGCCACTTCCGTCAGACGGCGGCGGCGGGAGCGGGCGTGGGAGCGCAGGACGCCGAAGGCCTCGTCCACCGAGATGGAGAGCCGGCCTGCGAGCGTGCCCTTGGCCTGTTCGATGACGATACGGCTGGTCAGGGCCTCGCCCAGCTGGTCGGCCAGGGCTCGGGTCTCGCGCAGGCGCCGGTCCCGTTCCAGAGCCCAGCCGGCGGCGTCGGTGAGTGACTGGCCAAGGGCCAGCAGCCCGGAGGCCAGCGGCCTGCCGCCGGAGCCCAGCACCACCAGGGCGCCGAGGGTGTCCTGGCCGACGTGCAGGGGCAGGGCGGCGGCCCGGCCGTAGCCGAGTTCCAGGGCCCGGCCCGTGTAGCGCGGCCAGTCACGGCGGGCCCGGTCGCCGTCGAGGGCGGTGTCCGGCACCGGCCGGCCGGTGCGGCGGGCCTCCGGGCCTGGTCCCTCACCCCAGCCGACGGCATCACACGCCAGGCGCATCGGCTCATCGCCGGCGCCGGCGACCTCGACATGGGCACTGTCGTCGGAGGCGTACAGCACGATCGCCGCGCAGTCACCGAGCAGTTCGGTTCCGCGTGCGGCAAGGGCGGCGAGGAGCCCGGTCGGATCGGACGCCTCGGTGACCGGGCTGGCGGCCAGGTCGACGAACGCCTGCGCCAGCCGCCGCGGCGGGTGGGACATCGTGCTCATCAGCTGAATTCCCTTCGCCTCTGCGGAGATCCGTCTCCCGCGGGCCCGCGACCGCAGTCCTCCTGGCCCGCGCCCCCGCGGTCTGCCCCGCCTGGGCCGAGCCTCAGCTCTGCCCGGAGGACGCGCTGTGCCATTGAGTGAGCGGAGGAGCCCTCGGCGAACGCGCGTGCCTCGATGGGTTCCCGTGCGTCGGCCACCGGACAGCCGAGGTGGATGAAGACCGTCCAAGCGGCCCGGTACACCTTGGCGCGCGGATCGGCGGCCATGGCGGAATCGTACGCTTGCCGTTGTCTCGCCAGGGGCGGTATGTGAATCGACTGCGGGGCAGTCCGGAGTCACACTTCCGGGGCCGCCGCGATCACGCCGGCGGCGACCGCCGCGCCCAGGGCGGCATGGTCGGCGGCGTTCTGGTCCGCGTAGTGGAGGGCGAAGTCGGCGACGGCCTGTTCGAAGGTGTCGGCGCCGCCCAGATAGGCGGCGATCGCGATGCGGTCGCCGGAGCGGGCGTGAGCACGGCCCAGGGCGGTGCCGCACAGCCGCGCGTACGCCAGGAGGTCGGCCGGCTTCATCCCCGCGACGTCCGCCGAGCCCTTCATGTCGCGCAGCCGCCGCCAGTAGTAGGCACGCCCCTGCGGCCCCGACATCCACCCGAGGAAGACGTCACCGGCCGTCTGCAACAACCGCTGACCTGCGACGACCCGATGCCCGGGATGGACGTAGGGCCCGGTCGGCAGATGCTCTTCCCACACGGACTCCCGCGCCTCCTTGATCTGCAGGAAGAGGGGGTCGTCCTGGTCGCGTCCGGTGAGCAGCACGACGAAGCACCGCATGCCGACGCTGCCCACGCCGACGACCTTGCGGGCGGCGTCGGCGAAGCGGTAGCGGTCCAGGAGGAGGCGGCGCTCCTCGGGGAGGGTGGAGCGGTAGTCGCTGAAGATCTTGCGCAGCGACGCCATGTCGGAGGCGCCGGCGGGTTCGAGGAGCGGTGGGTCCTGGATGATCCGGCGGCGTCCGTCGACCACTTCCGTGAGTTTGCCGACGGCGTGCAGGCTGGTGCGGCGGCGAGCCCGGGTGAGGCTGGCCTGTCCGCGGCGGTGCGCGGAGTGGGCGAGGGGCAGCAGGTGCTCGGCGTCGATGCGCTCGTACCAGACGGCGAGTTCGCCCTGCCGGGCCAGCCGCCGCACGGTGGTCCGGTACGCGGCCACCGCCTCCAGCGCCGAGCGGCGGACCTTTGCCTCGGCGTGCCCGTTCGCCCGGGCCGCCACGGCGACGGAGGCCGCGAGCCGTTTGACGTCCCACTCGAAGGGACCGGGGAACGTCTCGTCGAAGTCGTTCAGATCGAAGAGCAGGGCGCGTTCCGGGGAGGCGTACAGGCCGAAGTTCAGCAGGTGGGCGTCGCCGCACAGCTGCACGGTCAGCCCGGTGTGCGGCCGGGAGGCGAGGTCGGCGGCCATCACGGCGGCCGAGCCGCGCAGGAAGGCGACGGGTGACGCCGCCATCCGCCCGTACCGGATCGGCAGCAGTTCCGGCAGCCGGTCGCGGCCCTGCCGCTCCAGTACGGCGACGGGGTCGGGCCGGTCGACGGGCGGGATCCACGCGGCGTGCGCGGAACGGGCGACGCGGCGGCGGGCGGCCCTGCCGCGGTCGTAGCGTGAGGCAGCGGTACTCATGGGGTCCACCAACGCTTGCCGCGCCTGCCCATCACGCCTCCCGCTGCCGGCCGTGTCCGCACGGGGCGGTCCCGTCCGCCGCCCCCGCACGGTCGTCACCCGGGTTCCGCCGCCTCCTGATCGCAGTGAAGGCGGGTGCGGGGGTACGCGCATGCCGGGTACGGCGAACGGGTGACGCGGGGTGGGGTGACGTGGATCGGGTACGGCGCACATGTGCTGAGACCTCGGGGCGTCTTTCCTTCTCTTCCCGGCCCTACGGCGGCCCTGCGGCCCCTTGTCAGTGCCCTCCTGCAAGATGGGATCAAGGGTGATGCGACGGGGAGGCGGGGTGGCCGGGATGGGTGACGGCGTGCGGTACATCGGGGCGGCGGAGCGGCGGGCTCGGCTGGCGTTGCGGCATCGGCTGGCGCCGGGGGCGCGGGCGGGGAGCCCGGAGGAGGTCGCCGACTCATTGGTCGCGCTGCACGGCACGGACCCGGCGACGGTGTATCTGGCTGTCGGCGCACGGCTCGCGGACGCGGCGACGACCGTGCCGGAGACGGAGCGGGCCCTGTACGCGGACCGTTCCCTGGTCCGTATGCACGGCATGCGGCACACCGTGTTCGTGTTCCCCACGGACCTCACCGCCGTCGTGCACGCCTCCACCGGCCTCACGGTCGCCGCCCGGGAGCGGGCCGCGCTGCTCAAGGACATGGCGAAGGCCGGGGCACCGGACGCGGCCTGGCTGAAGGAGGTCGAGGAGTCGGCGCTGGCGGCGCTTGCGCGGCGCGGTCAGGCGACGGCGGCCGAACTCGCGCAGGACGAGCCGCGCCTGAGGGAACAGTTCGCGTACGCGGCCGGGAAGAGCTACGAGGGTGTGCACACCGTTTCGACCCGGCTGTTGAGGGTGCTGGGCGTGGAGGGCAGGGTCGTGCGGGGGCGGCCGCTCGGGTCGTGGACGTCCAGTCAGTTCCGCTGGGCGGTGGCACCCCCGCATCCCGAACTGGACGTGGCCGAGGCGCAGGCGGCGCTGCTCGGGCGGTGGCTCACGGTGTGCGGGCCGGCCACGGAGGACGACCTGAAGTGGTGGACGGGGTGGAAGGTGACCGACGTCCGGCGGGCGCTGACGGCGATCGGCGCGCGGTCGGTGGCACTGGACGAGGGCACGGGGTACGTCGTCGACGGGGACGTAGGGCCGGTGGCCGGGCCCGCGCAGCCGTGGGTCGCACTGCTGCCCGGCCTGGACCCGGCGGCGATGGGGTGGCGGGAGCGGGACTGGTATCTGGCACCGGAGTTGCGGCCGCAGCTGTTCGACGGCAGCGGGAACGTGGGGCCGACGGTGTGGTGGAACGGGCGGGTGGTGGGGGGTTGGGCCCAGCGCCGGGACGGCGAGATCGTGTGGCGGGCGCTGCTGCCCTCCGGGGTGGGGCGGGAGGCGGAGTCGGCGATCGGTGCCGAGGTGCAGCGGCTTCAGGGGTGGTTGGGGTCCACCAGGGTGACGCCGCGGTTTCGGACGCCGGTGGAGAAGGAGTTGGCGGGGTAGGGGTTGGCGGAGTGGGAGTTGGCGGTAAGGGTTTCCGCCCCGTCGCCCCCACCGTCCCGCCATGAGGGCCGGCCCCCCGGACCTCGCTCCGCAAACGCCGGACGCCGGACGCCGGACGCCGGACGCGCTGATTTTCAGCCCGCCCGGCGTTCGCGGACTAGGCCGGCCGGCTCACCGCGAGTAACGCATCAGTGCCCGCACCATGTGGCACGTCGTGTCCGACGGCGGATGGACGCCGATCAGTTCGGCGGCGCTCCGTATCGTCTCGTTGCGGGCCTGGTTCGGCATGTAGACCCCCGAGTCGAGCAGGGCGATCGCGAGCCGCATCGCCTTGAGGCGACGGTTGTGCGTGACATACCAGTCGCGCGGACGGCCCGCCGGCAGCGGGCGCTTCTCCACGGGGTCGTACGGCAGGTCGAGCAGAACGGGGCGCTTTGCTGTGGACTGCATCGGCTTCGGCTTCAGTGCGGCAGCGGGCACAGGCATCCTCCTGTCGCGGTCAGGGCCCTCACCGGGGACTACGTCGACCCCGGCGATTCCCTCGAACACTGCTTCTATTCTAGCGCCCGCCACTGACAAAAGCCCCTGGCCACAAGGGCTTTCGGGGCCGCTGTGACGCAGGTGGAGGACGGGTTTTCGCGTACCGTGAGGGCATGGAGATCTGGATCAACCCGGCCTGTTCCAAGTGCCGCAGCGCCATCAGCCTGCTCGACGCCGAGGGCGCCGACTACACCGTCCGCCGCTACCTGGAGGACGTACCGAGCGAGGACGAGATCAGGGACGTACTCGACCGGCTCGGTCTCGAACCGTGGGACATCACGCGCACCCAGGAGGCGGACGCGACGGAGCTGGGCCTCAAGGGGTGGGCGCGGGACGAGAGTTCGCGAGACCGGTGGATCAAGGCGCTGTCCGAACACCCCAGGCTGATCCAGCGACCGATCATCACGGCACAGGACGGCACGGCGGTGGTGGGGCGTTCGGAGGACGCCGTGCGGGATGCGCTGTCCCGCTGACCGTCTCACCAACCTCCGTGTGACGCGCGTTACTTCAGTGACTCCTGTAACCGCTGAGTAACCTCGTTCGGTATCTCGTACATAGCGGCGTACGCTCCCCTACCTCTCAGGAGGCGCGCATGTCGCGTAGGAGAAGTCTCGGTACGAAGAAGAAGATCGCGCTGCTGGTGAGCGCGGCGGCGGTGGCGGGAGGCGGCGCCTTCGTCATGGCGAGCACCTCGAACGCCGCGCAGAGTCCGGGCCCCAGGACGTTGTCCGCGGCGGACTCGAACGTCTGCCAGGGGCTCGCCACCGCCCTCGGGAACAACCAGAGGTTCATCGACGGGCAGAAGGCCGCTCCGGACGCCCAGTCCGCGGCGCGGATCGCCAACCGCGAGGCCGTCATCGCGCAGATCAAGGTCCAGCAGAAGGCGTCCGGTTGCGCCGTTGGGGAGTCGGCTCAGGACTCCCAGGCGACGCAGCCGGCGCAGAACGGCGCGGGACAGCAGGCAGGACAGCAGGCAGGTCAGCAGGCAGGGGGTGCCCAGCCCTCGCAGACCGCCTCGGCGCCCGCCGGAAACGCGGGCGGGAACGCGGGCGGCGCTGCCGCCTCCGGGCAGCAGGTGTGCAACGGCTCCACTGTCACCCTCTCCGGCGAGGGCGGCGCGCCTGCCGCCTCCAGCAACCAGTTCCCGGCGGGGACGACGCTGAAGGTCACCAACCTGGACAACAACAAGTCCACGACGGTGAAGGTCACTTCGGTGTCCGGCAGTTGCGCCCTGCTCAACAACGCGGCCTTCGAACAGGTCCGGGAGCCCGGCAAGTTCCTGATCCGACGCGCGCTGATCGAGAAGGTGGGGTGAGCCTCAGGGGTTCAGGAACTCCGTGAGGCGGCGGCCGAGTCCGGCGGGTGCGGACTGCGGCAGCGCGTGATGGGAGACATGCGGGAGTACGACCGTCTCGACACGCGGCAGCAGCGCATCCGCCCTCGATGCCACCTTGTACGCGTCATGGGTCCTGCTGTTCCCGGCCAGGAGCAGCAGGACCGGCGCGGTCAGTCCGCGCAGCGCGTCCGGCGCCGGGCGCGGGCGGGTCACCGGCTTCGACACGGAGGGGAAGCCGGCGGCCGCCTCCTGCAGACGGAGCCAGTCGGGGTCGAGGGGCACTCCCCCGGTCGCTCCCCCGGTCTCCCATTCCAGGAAGGCGCGGGCACGAGCGGGCGTGGGACGCAGCATCAGCGGCAGGGCGCGCAGCAGGTACGCCGGCCGGAAGCCGGCGAAGCACATGACGGGGTCCAGGAGGAAGAGGCGGCGCACGCGCGTGTGTGCGTGCCGTGCGTAGTGCAGGGAGATCCAGCCGCCGTACGAGTGCCCGCCCAGGTCCGCCTCCTCAAGGCCGAGTTCGTCCAGAACCCCCTCCAGCCAGGCCACCAGGTCGGCGACCGTACGGGGGTGACGGTCGACGGCCTCGGTTCCGCGGCCCGCGCAGGCGGGGAGGTCGACGGCGAAGACGCGGTGGGTGCGGGCGAGGCCGGCGGCCTGGGCGTACCAGGTCGCGGAGGTGGCTCCGCCGCCACCGGGCAGCAGGACCACCCCAGGGCCGTGCGGCGGGCCGCAGACATTGACGTACGTCGTGCCGAAGGGGGTGGGGACGGTCACCGCCTCCCGCTCGGCGGGCCACTTGCCCATGACCTTGTCGTACGCGGCCAGGAAGCCGTCCATGTCGTAGGCGGACCTCATTGCCCCTCCCCTATTATCTCGCTGAACGAGATACTCGATGAACGAGATAATAGAGCGGAGGCCGGTCTTGCGGAACCTTGGACCCGAGATGGAGGTCGTCCATCTGCTGCGCGCGGTGACGGTCGAACTCGGCCTGCACAGCGCCCGGTTCGCGAGCCGCAACGGCATGCACCCCACGGACGTACGCGCACTCATCGCCCTCATGGACGCCTCACGGGCCGGTGAGGAGACGACGGCCGGGCGGCTCGGCGCGGCACTCGGGCTGAACTCGGCGGGAACGACCGCGCTCGTCGACCGGATGGAACGCGCCGGACATGTGCGCCGGGTGCGCGCCGGGGGAGACCGGCGCAAGGTCCTGGTCGAGGTGACCGAGCAGGCGGTCGAGCTCGGATGGGCCTCCTTCGGACGGCTGATCGGAGGGGCGGCGGAGTTGCTTCGTGTGTACGACGAGCGGGAACTGGCCGCCGTCAAGGGGTTCCTCGAAGGAGTACTGGAGGGGCTGGCGGAGGCGGCGACGGAGCGGGACTGACCGGTCCGCGCGTTCTCACACCGTGACTCGCACCACACCACCTTCAGGTAACACGGGGTTCACATTCGAGCAACGGCCGGGAAATCGCCTGTTGACAGGCTCGCGGGCACAAGAGCGGCGCCCCAGTGCCGCAGCGCCGCAGCACCCGCAAGTGCGTAAGACACACCCCCGAAGGAAGTGGCTCGTGACCTTCAAGGCTGAGTACATCTGGATCGACGGCACCCAGCCGACCGCCAAGCTCCGTTCCAAGACGAAGATCATCACGGGCGGGCCCGTCGGTCTGGACACGCTGCCGATCTGGGGCTTCGACGGGTCCTCCACGAACCAGGCCGAGGGCCACTCCTCGGACCGCGTCCTCAAGCCGGTCTTCACCTGCCCGGACCCGATCCGCGGCGGCGACGACATCCTCGTCCTGTGCGAGGTCCTCGACATCGACATGACGCCGCACGAGTCCAACACCCGTGCCGCGCTGGCCGAGGTCGCCGAGAAGTTCGCCGCGCAGGAGCCGATCTTCGGCATCGAGCAGGAGTACACGTTCTTCCAGGACGGCTACCCGCTCGGCTTCCCCAAGGGCGGCTTCCCGGCCCCGCAGGGCGGCTACTACTGCGGTGTCGGCGCGGACGAGATCTTCGGGCGTGAGATCGTCGAGGCACACCTGGACAACTGCCTCGCGGCCGGCCTCGCCATCTCCGGCATCAACGCCGAGGTCATGCCCGGCCAGTGGGAGTTCCAGGTCGGTCCTGTCTCCCCGCTGGAGGTCTCCGACCACCTGTGGGTGGCCCGCTGGCTGCTCTACCGCACCGCCGAGGACTTCGGCGTCGCCGCGACGCTGGACCCGAAGCCGGTGAAGGGCGACTGGAACGGCGCCGGTGCGCACACCAACTTCTCCACCAAGGCGATGCGCGAGACCTACGAGGCGATCATCACCGCGGCCGAGTCGCTGGGCGAGGGCTCCAAGCCGCTCGACCACGTCAAGAACTACGGCGCCGGCATCGACGACCGCCTGACGGGCCTGCACGAGACCGCCCCGTGGAACGAGTACTCGTACGGCGTCTCCGACCGCGGCGCCTCGGTCCGTATCCCGTGGCAGGTCGAGAAGGACGGCAAGGGCTACATCGAGGACCGCCGTCCGAACGCCAACGTGGACCCGTACCTGGTGACGCGCCTGATCGTGGACACCTGCTGCTCCGCGCTGGAGAAGGCCGGCCAGGTCTGATCCGACCCGACTCCTGCGAGGGGGCGCCCATCGATCGCGGTGGACGCCCCCTCGCGTTGTCAGTGGTGCGTGCGAGGGTTGGGCCATGGAGATCAACGGGGGCATGGAGAACGACCGGGGACCGGCGGGCGACGGGGACCTGGGCATCGGCCGGAGCACGGAGACCGACGGGTGCCTCGCGGTCAGGGTCCGGACGGAGAACGGGCAGGCGCACACGCGGATTTCGGCCGAGCGGCTGGTTGAGCTGGTGCACCGGATCGGCGGTGCGGACGACCACTTCCTCGTCGTGCAGCGGATACCGGACCGGCCGGGGCTCTTCATCCAGGTGGCACACGAGCCGCGCGGGGTCTACGAGTTCCAGCACCGCACGGGCTCCGTCCCGCACATGTGGGTGACCGAGGTGACGGATCCCGGCCTCGTCGCGGACGTGATGGTGCGCTGGGCCCGGCAGGAGCGGGACTGGGACGCGGGCGTCACCTGGCGGCGCGACGAGCTCGCACCGCCCGAGGAGGTTCCCGCGCCCGACCCCCGGGCCGCGGGGCGTGCCGAGCAGTATGTGCGCGAGCTGCTTCAGGACGGCTACCTGGGCATCGACGAGCTGGTCCGCGAGACCGTGTACCTGATGGAGGACGCGCTCTCCCCCGCCCAGGCCCGCCGGATCGTCGAGCGGCTGTGGCTGGAGCGTGTCGACGCGCAGGAGACCTGGACGGCGCCGACCGGCCCGGACCGGCTGGAGCGGGCGTTCGCGGCTCTGGAGCGCACCGGCATCGTCGCCCGGGAGAACTTCGCCTGCTGCCATGGCTGCGGCATGACCGAGATAGGTGCGCAGGCGGACTCGGTCCAGGGCGCGCGGGGCTTCGTCTTCTTCCACCACCAGGGCACCCGCGGCGCGGCGGAGGGCGGCGGACTGACGCTCTATTACGGCGGGTTCGACGACTCGGCGCGGACCACCACGGCCGTCGGCCACGAGGTCGTCGCCGCGCTCGGTGCCGCCGGGCTGCCCACGGACTGGGACGGCGATCCGGCGAAGGCGATCGAGGTCACGCCCCTGACCTGGCACAAACGCCTCACAGGGTGAGGTCCGCGACGTGAGTTTCATACCGGGGAAGCGCCCAAGCAGTGAGAGGAGGCTCCTCGCCGCGGGCAGCGTCTGCTTCAATGGAGCCATGGCCGGCTTCCAGAACCACACCGCGACGGGTCGCCATGACCTCGAGCCGTTCTGGCCTTCCCGTCAGCACCACGACTTCGACCGGGTGTGTTGCCGCGCGATGAACGCGTCGGCCCTCTAAAGCCGTACACCCCGGCCTTCGTCCGACGCGAAACGACGTACGTCCCTCGACGAGCCCGACCGTGAACTCGCGGCCCGTCGTCCTCCCAGACGAACTCCTCGCGCGAAAGAGCTGACCCCTCATGGCGACCACTCGTTCTCTCTCCCCCGCCACCCTCACCGCCGCCCCGACCGTCACCCCGGCCCATGGCGCCCGGCACCGGCTGCGCGCCGTCGACCGGGACGAGGTCGTGGACGTGGCGGACTTCCTGCCGCCCGGCGCCACCTGGCTGCCGGCTCCGCAGCACACCCTGCCCACCCTGCCGGGCCGGCCGCCGATGATCGGCTACCTGGTGCTCGTCCCGGCCGACCAGCAGCCGCCGTTCCTGCCGGTGGCGGTGCCCGACCGCACCGACGCCGTGATCGCCCACGGCGCGGACGCCGGCGGCCAGGGCGGCGATCCGCTCGTCCGCATCGACTCCGTGCAGCGCACGGCCGACGTGGACGGACGGGAACTCGACCTCACCTACCTGGAGTTCGAGCTGCTCGCGCATCTCGTGGCGCACCCGCACCGGGTGCACACCCGCGACCAGCTGGTCACCACGGTGTGGGGGTACGGCCACGTGGGCGACGGCCGCACCGTCGACGTCCACATCGCCCGGCTGCGCCGCAAGTTGGGCGCCGAGCACCGCGCGGCCATCCAGACCGTGCGCCGGGTCGGCTACAAGTACACCCCGCCGACCGGCCGTTGACCACTCCCGACCTGCTGCCGACCTGCCGCCGGTCTGCCGCTGATCCTCTGCTGACGGCAGATTGCCGTTCCGTCACGCGTCCGGTCCGGGCAGGCTCACCGGCATGAGACTTCTGGTGCTGGGTGGTACGGAGTTCGCGGGACGGGCCGTCGTGGAGGCGGCGCTCGGGCGCGGCTGGGACGTGAGCGTCCTCAACCGGGGACGGCACCGACCGCCCCCGGGCGTGCGGTCCCTGCACGGCGACCGCACCACGCCCGACGGGCTCGCCGCCCTCACGGACGGCGAGTGGGACGTCGTCGTCGACACCTGGTCGGCGGCGCCCCGGGCCGTGCACGAGGCGGCGCGACTGCTGCGGGGCCGCGCCGGACGGTATGTGTACGTGTCGAGCCGCTCGGTGTACGCGTGGCCCTCGCCCCGCGGACACACCGAGGATGCGCCGCTGGTGGAGGGCGCCGAGCCCGACGCGGACAGGACCGACTACGCGCGCGACAAGCGGGGCGCCGAGATCGCCGCCGTCGAGGCGTTCGGCGCGGACCGGTCCGTTCTCGTACGGGCCGGGCTGATCCTCGGCCCGTACGAGAACGTCGGCCGCCTGCCCTGGTGGCTCGGCCGGATCGCGCGTGGCGGGCCCGTACTGGCCCCGGGACCGCGGGACCTGCCCCTGCAGTACGTCGATGTGCGCGACCTGGCCGAGTGGATCCTCGGCGCGGCGGAGCAGGAGCTGAGCGGGCCGTACACCCTGGTCAGTGCGCAGGGGCACGCCACCATGGGCGATCTGCTCGACGCGTGCGTCGCCGTCACCGGCTCGGACGCGGAGCTGCGCTGGACCGACCCCGAGGCCATCCTCGAAGCGGGCATCGAGCCGTGGACCCAACTGCCGGTGTGGGTGCCGCCGGACAGCGAGGAGCACGACTGCCTGCACGGCGGGGACGTCTCCCGCGCGCTCGCTACGGGGCTGCGCTGCCGGCCCGTCGCCGAAACCGTGACCGACACCTGGCGCTGGCTCCAGGACATCGGCGGCACGGCACCACAGCGCCCCGACCGGCCCCCGGTGGGACTGGACCCCGCCGTGGAGGCCAAGGTGCTGCGGGGTTAGCGGTCCACTGCTCTCCTCGCCGAGGGGTGTACGTGGCACCACCCGTCGGCCGGGGGGCTCAGCCCAGTGACCGTCGGTGCGTGCTCGGCCAGACTGGCTGCCATGAACACCAACACGAAGAACGGGTCTCTTACCACGAGGGCCCGGGCCGTCGCTCTGGCGGCGGGGCGGGGGTTCGTGCTGGCCCTGGTGTCCCTGCCCGGCGCGGTTCTCGGCTTCACCCTCTCCCTCCTGTCCATCGCGCTCATCCCGATAGGCATCGGACTCGTCACGACACCGTGGGTGCTGACGGGAGTGCGGGCGTTCGCCGACTGGCGGCGGGCGCTCGCGGCGAAGTGGAGCGGGGTGCCGATCCCGTCGGCGTACCGGCCGGTCCCCGAGGACGCCAAACCCTGGACGCGGACGTACGCGATGCTGCGCGACCCGGCGATCTGGCGGGACCTGCGGTGGCTGCAGGTGGACATGACGGCGGGGTACGTGACGGCGCTGCTGCCGGCGGTGCTCCTCTTCTACCCCTTCGAGGGCCTGGCCGTCGCGGCCGGGCTGTGGCGGCCGCTGTCGGACGGCGGCGGCTACTGGTACGGCTTCGTGCATGTCACCGGCCAGGCCTCCGCGCTCGGCGCCGGTGTGCTGGCCGTCGCGATCCTCGCCCTCGGCTCTCCCTACGCCCCGCGGCTGCTGACCGCCCACTTCCGGCTCACCCGAGCCGTACTCGGCGCGAGCCAGGCCGAGTTGGCCGAGCGCGTCCGCGTCCTCACCGAGACCCGCCGTGACGCCGTCGACACCTCCGCAGCCGAACTGCGCCGCATCGAGCGGGATCTGCACGACGGGGCGCAGGCCCGGCTGGTCGCCATGGGCATGGACCTGGGCACCGTCGAAATGCTCCTCGACAAGGACCCGGCGAAGGCCAAGCAGCTCATCGCCCGGACCCGCCAGTCCTCCGTGGACGCCCTCGGCGAGTTGCGCGACCTGGTCCGCGGCATCCACCCGCCGGTCCTGGCCGAGCGCGGACTCGGCGACGCGGTGAGGGCGCTGGCACTCCGGCTGCCCCTCCCGACCGAGGTGAACGTCGAGTTGAGCGGCCGCGCGGACGCGCCCGTCGAGTCCGCCGCCTACTTCGCCGTCAGCGAGGTGCTCACCAACGCGGTCAAGCACTCCGGCGCGGACCGGATCGGGGTCGACCTGCATCACAGCGAGGGCATGCTGCGGATCTCCGTCACCGACAACGGCAAGGGCGGCGCGGTGATCGGGTCGGGCTCCGGGCTGACCGGAGTCGAGCGGCGACTGGGTACATTCGACGGCGTCCTGGCCGTCAGCAGCCCCGCGGGCGGTCCCACCATGGTCACCATGGAGATCCCTTGCGAGTTGTCCTAGCCGAAGACCTCTTCCTGCTGCGCGACGGACTGGTCCGGCTTCTGGAGGCCTACGACTTCGAGATCGCCGCGGCCGTCGAGTCCGGCCCCGAGCTCACCCAGGCACTGGCCGAGCTGGAGCCGGACGTCGCCGTGGTCGACGTACGCCTGCCGCCGACGCACACCGACGAGGGGCTGCAGTGCGCACTGCGGGCCCGCCGGGACAGACCCGGGCTTCCGGTGCTGGTGCTCTCCCAGCACGTGGAGCAGCTGTACGCGCGCGAGTTGCTCGCCGACGGCAGCGGCGGGGTGGGGTACCTGCTCAAGGACCGGGTGTTCGACGCGGAGCAGTTCATCGACTCCGTACGGCGGGTCGCGGCCGGCGGGACCGCGATGGATCCGCAGGTGATCCAGCAGCTGCTGTCCCGGCGGGCGGCCGACGACCGGCCTCTCGGGCGGCTGACGCCCCGTGAGCGCGAGGTGCTGGAGCTGATGGCGCAGGGCCGCTCCAACGCGGCGATCGCGGGGCAGCTGGTGGTGACAGAACGGGCCATCGCCAAACACACCTCCAACATCTTCGCCAAACTGGACCTGGAGGTGTCGGATGATGACAATCGTCGCGTTCTGGCGGTCCTCGCCTATCTGGACCAGGACCGGTGAACGGCCGCGTATTCTCCGGAACTTCCGCTGTTCAGGCGACTGTTGGGACCCGTCGGCCGAGTAATCCTCTGATTTGTTTGCGGGGCTGCTGAACACCCCTGGGGCCACGCCCGTATCAATGGGCGCCGCTTCACTCCTGTCGGGCGCCTAGAAGCCCCGCCAAGCCCGCAAGGAAGTCAGAGGAGTTCCATGGTACGCAACACACGAAAGCGCCGTACGCCGCTGGCCACCAAGGCCATAGCCGCATCGGCGGCTCTAGCGCTCGGTGGGGGCGGGCTGATCTGGGCGAACTTCTACGCCTCGGCTCACGAGTCGAACAACTCGGGGCAGAACCAGACCAAGGCCGCCGCCGGCCAGGTGGCCACGATCGCCTGCCCGGACGTTCAGCAGAAGCTGACGAATGTGCCGGAGAAGGCCCGTCAGGGTGTGGCCACGGAGCTGGCGAACCTCGACAAGCAGATCACCGAGGCCTACGCCCGTCTCGCCTCCACCCGCCAGGCGCAGGCCGGCGACGCGAACTTCGTGCAGAACGCCATCGTCGGTCCGCTCAAGGACAAGCGGAACGCGACCCTCGACCGGATTCGCATCGACATCCAGCGGGTCGGCGGCCAGGTCGACGCGTCCGGGCTGACCGCGCTCGCAGCCTGTACGACGCAGAACGCCAACCAGAACAACGCCGGTGGCGGCCAGAACAACGGCGGCCAGAACAACAACGGTGGTCAGAACAACAACAACGGCGGCCAGAACAACGGCGGCCAGCAGCAGGGCAACGGTGGCCAGAACAACGGCGGCCAGCAGCAGGGCAACGGCCAGGCCGGCGCCGGTCAGAACATCGGCGGTCAGGCCGGCAACGGTCCCGTCGCCGCCGACTTCGTGGACATCACCAAGGTCTCCGCGAACGTCCAGGGCAAGCCGCAGAACGGCGGCCAGGCCTCGACCGGCACGTTCACCACCAATTGCGGAGTCAACGCCAACAAGATCTTCAACACCGACAACGTGATCGTGGCGCCCGGCGTGACCAACGGCGCCCACCACACGCACGACTACGTCGGCAACCAGAAGATCAACGCGTTCTCCGACAACGGCAACTTCCTGCAGGGCGGGACCAGTTGCCAGAACAAGAACGACCTGTCGGCGTACTACTGGCCGGTGCTGCGACTGCAGGACGGCACGCAGGAGTTCGACCAGAACAAGGACGGCGGCGGCAAGGAAGGCAACGTCGGCAAGATCCTCACCGCCCAGCAGGCCGAGATCAAGTACGTCGGCAACCCGACCAGCAAGGTCGTCGCGATGCCGCAGTTCCTGCGCATCATCACCGGTGACGCCAAGACCACGACCAACGGCCTGGCGAACGCCAACGCGCACTGGAGCTGCACCGGCTTCGAGAACAAGGTGCAGCTGACGGAGCAGTACCCGATCTGCCCGCAGGGCAGCAAGGTGGTCCGCACCTTCGCCTTCCAGAGCTGCTGGGACGGCCAGAACATCGACAGCGCCAACCACCGCACGCACGTGGCCTTCGCTGACCCGGCGAGCGGTGCCTGCGGGAACGGCTTCAAGGCGATTCCGCAGCTGACGATGCGCCTGGTGTACGACGTTCCGACCCCGACCATCGAGAACGGCCAGGTCAAGAATCCGTACGCGGTCGACGGCTTCCCGGAGCAGCTCCACAAGGCGGCCACCGACCACGACGACTTCATCAGCGTCACGACCGGCGGCCTGGCGAACAAGATCGCGAATTGCCTCAACGGCGGGCAGCGTTGCCAGTGACGAGCCCCTAGGAAAGCGGAGAGCGGGCGGTGGGAATCTCCCACCGCCCGCTTTCGTGTGTGCCGTAGAACTCAACCGCTGTGTGAGCCGTGCGCGCTGTGGTCGGTGCCGATCTCCTCCTCGCCGCCCAGCGTGCCCTGCAGCGCCTTGACCACCTTGTCGTCGCCGACGGCGACCCACTTGCGGCCCACGAGGTAGAAACCGCCGTAGTCCTTGGCGTCGTTGATCCACTCGCGCTGGCCGCGGTCGGTGGCGAAGGTGGCGAAGACGTACTTGCCGTCCGAGGTCTTGCAGATGGCCTGGCGGACCTCGTCGGAGTCGATCTGCATGTCCGGCTTGCACTTCACCTTGGCGGCCAGGCTCTCCAGGCTGCCGGTGGCGGTCGTCGGCACCTTGGCGGCAGCGTCGCTGTTTCCGGATCCACAGCCCGCCAGCGCCAGGACGGCCGCGGTGCCTGCCACGGCGATCATCGGTCGGGTCAACCTCATCTGTTCCTCCGGTCGCGTTGCTGGCCCTCGGGCCCGTCCCCTTCGATACGGCTGTGGGCCGCGGGGCACTCAAATCCAGGCGGTGCACTCAAATCCGGTGTGGCCGCGCGTACGGGTGTGCGAGGGTATGGCCCGTGAACCAGGACTGGGAAGATCGCGTGGCCGCCACTTGGGCCGCCTTCGACGACTACGCGGAAGAGGACGCCGCCGACTTCCGGGCCGCGGTCGACGCCCTCGTCGCCGAGCTGCCGGAGGGCAGTCCGCTCGGCCCCTTCGAGCAGGCCTGCGCCTGGGACTCGACGGGCCACTCGGACCGGGCGGTCCCGCTGTACCGGGAGGCGCTGGCCCTCGGGCTCAGCCAGGCCAGCGGCTACAAGGGCCGCCGCGCCAAGATCCAGCTGTCCAGTTCGCTCCGGAACATCGGGCAGGCCGAGGAGGGCGTCAAGCTGCTGTCAGCCGAACTGGTCGCGCCCTCGGACGAGTTGGACGACGCGGTACGGGCATGTCTGGCGCTGTGCCTGTCCAGCCTCGGCCGGGACCGCGAGGGTCTCTCCCTCGTCCTGGGCGCCCTGGCGTCGCATCTCCCCCGCTACCAGCGGTCGATGGCGAACTACGCGCGGGCGCTCGTCGACCCGCTGGACTGACCCGGGGACTGCGCCACCCGGGTTGCGGTGACCATCGCACGATTCGCTCGTTTTGCTGAACGTGCAGTCACAGGATGTCGCCCCACGCCCCGCACCTTCCTCCTCCGACCCGGTCGTCGACGTCGAGCAGGCCGAGGCCGCGCTCGTCGAGCACTACCCCCGGCTGGTCCGGCTCGCCTACCTGGTGCTGCCGCCGAGCCTCGGGCGCAACCGGCGCGTCGTGACCGCGCACGCCCTCACCCAGCGCGCCCTGCCCAGTGGCCGGACACCGGCGCCCGTGATCCCGGCCCAGTCGACCGGCCGCGACGGTGACCCGGGGTACGCCTTCGTCCGTCTGCAGGTCTTGCGTACGGCACTGGAGGCGGGCCTGCCGTTGCGGCGCGCAGCGTTCCCCAAGCGCTCCCAGCTGCCCCCGCTCCTCCCCCAGGTCTGGGGCCTGCGCCTGTTCCCGCGCTCGGGCGGGGCCGATGAACTCGCCCTGGACCAGCGCCTGTCCGCCCTGTCCGGGCCCGCGCGTGCGGCGTTCGTCCTGCGCGGCCTGGAGAAGCTGTCCGACGACGACGTTCGCAAGATCCTCGACTCCGCCGGCTGCGCCGACCCGGACGCGGCACTGAGCGAGGCCGACGACGTGTCGGCCACGCAGTGTCCACTGCTCGACTCCCCCGAGTTCGACCCCTGCTCGCTGCAGGCCCGGCCCACCGACCTGATGCGGCGCAGGCAGCACACCAGGGCCGCGCTCGCCGCCGCCGCGGCACTCGCCGTGTGCGGGACGCTCCTCGGGCTGCCCGGTGACGGCTGGGCGCCCGACGGCGCCGCCGCCCCCGTGTACGCGCAGAACCCGGCCGCCGAGGCCGCCCTCGACCCCGCCGGGCTGGCCCGGGTCGCCCCCACCGCCTGGGAGACCTCCGCACGCACCGACTTCTCCGTCTGGCCGGCCCGCGGCGACCTCACCGGCGACAAGGCCCTGCTGCGCCGCGCCCTCGCCGTCTGGGCCCGCCCCGGCGAGAGCGTCCAGGTCTCCGCCACCCCGGGCACCCAGTCCGGCGGCCCCTCCGGCCCGCCTCAGCTGCTGTACGCGGGGACCGTCGACAGCGCACACGTGGTGCTCCTCTACGACGGTCTGCGCGTCGCCCGGTACGCCGAGCCGAAGGACGGTACGAAGGGCGCCGCCCTGGACTTCGCGCGGGTCGACGACGCCGGCCGGTCCGAGGCGAGCGCGCTGGTCCTGAACCGGGCCGACGGCAACGTCCGCTATCTGACGGCGCCCTGGGTGACGAAGGCCGCGGAGCGGAACCTGCTCAAGCCGGACGCCGGTGCGATCGGCCTGCCGCTGACCGGCGGTGTCACGGCGCCGCTGGCCGGCCCCGCGGCACAGACCGGCACCTGCACGTCGTGGAACGTGCTGCAGCTGACCGACTCCACCGGTACGCGCGTGATGACCGACCTCGGTGAGCTGGTCCCCGCCCGCCTCACCACCGGACGGCCCGGCTCCCCCCACGAGGTGTCCGGCACACAGGCGTTGCGCGCGTGGGCGCCGTACGCCTGCTCGCTGGGCTCGCTGCGCTCGGCGGGCGTGCGCGACGTCAACGCCTGGGCGTATGCCCGGCAGCCGCTGCCCGACGCGAGCGAAGCGGGCTGGGCGGCCTCCGGCCCGAAGGGCGGATCGGGCTCGGCGGAGTGGGTGTGCACACGGGCCGAGACCTGGCGGGGCGGCGGGACACGGGTGCTGGCTCAGTTCCACACGCCGGGCGGGGCGTACGGGGCGATCGTCGCGAAGGCGGAGAACGTGCCGGCGTGCGGGGCGAAGGACCCGCATGTGCTCGCCGGCGTGCTGTGGAAGTCGGAGACGGGCAGCTGGTATCTCCTCGCGGCCGGAAGCCGGCAGACCTCGTCGATCAGCACGACGGGCGGGGTGCGGGCGAGTGCCCGGGGCGGTCTGCTGGCCGTACGGGCCGAGCAGGGGGCCCGGGCCGAACTCAAGGGCGTCCTGGACGACGGCCGGCCGATCGGCGGACTGGGCTAGGGCCGCCCCGCCCACCCGGCGACCCCTGCTCCGTCGTGGTCGTCGCGGGCACCGCGGTGCTGGTCCGGCGGGCGCTGCGGCGCCGCATCCGGACCTCGCCGCTGTGGCCGATGCCCGCCCTGGAGGAGGTGCGCAACCGCTTTCCGCCGGTCGAGGCGCCCTCGTACGTCTTCGTCGTCGGCGGCATCGGGATCACTCCCGTGCTGCCGATGTTGCGGGCGCTCGGGGACGGTAGGCCGTGGCGGCTGCTGTACGGCGGGCGGACGCGGGCGTCGATGCCGTTCCTGGAGGAAGTGGAGAAGCTGGGCGGTGACCGGGTGACCGTCGTCGCCGAGGACGAGGACGGACTGCCCGATCTCGACGGCCTGTTGGGGGATGTGCCCGAGGGGGCCGCCGTGTACTGCTGCGGGCCGGAGGGCCTCGTCGCGGCGGTGGAGGAGCGGTTCCCGCAGGTCCGCCTCGAACGCTTCGCACCCCGTACGGCCGCCGACGGCAACGTCGCCTTCGAGGTCGAACTCCGGCGCAGCGGACGGACGTTGACGGTGCCGGCCGACGTGACCGTACTGGCCGCCGTGCGCGCCGAGCTGCCGGACACCGCCTACTCCTGCGAGCAGGGCTTCTGCGGAACCTGCGAGCAGCGGGTCCTGGAGGGCGAGGTGGAGCACCGGTCCGAGCTTGGGGGCACCTCCCACGCCCTTAAGGCAGTGGGGGAGGACACCGAGCGCGGTGACTCGATGCTGATCTGTGTGTCGCGGGCCCGAAGTGAGCGTCTCGTGCTGGATATGTGAACACCGCTGGCCGGTCCGGTCCGTTCGGGGCCGGATCCGATCGGTAAGGTGTTCGTATGACTACCGGGGTGCGCCGCAGAATGGGAGTGGAAGAGCGGCGGCAGCAGTTGATCGGCGTCGCCCTCGAACTGTTCAGCCAACGCTCTCCCGACGACGTCTCCATCGACGAGATAGCGTCCGCCGCGGGCATCTCGCGCCCGCTGGTCTATCACTACTTTCCCGGCAAACTCAGCCTGTACGAGGCCGCGTTGAGGCGTGCCGCGCAGGATCTTGCGGGGCGGTTCGACGAGCCGCGTGAGGGGCCGCTCGGGGCGCGGCTGCTGCGGGTGATGCGGCGCTTCTTCGACTTCGTCGACGACCACGGCCCCGGCTTCGCGGCGCTGATGCGCGGCGGACCGGCCGTCGGCTCCTCGGCGACCAACGCGCTCATCGACTCCGTGCGGCAGGCCGCGTACGAGCAGATCCTTTCGCATCTGGGCGTCCAGGATCCGCCCGCGCGGCTGGAACTGGTCGTACGCTCCTGGATCTCGCTCGCCGAGTCGACCGCGCTGATCTGGCTGGACGGCCGGCGCATCCCGCGCGCCGAGCTGGAGGCCCAGCTCGTGCACGACTTCGCCGCGCTGGCCGCCGTGAGCGCCGCCTACGACGAGGAGATGGGCGCACTGCTGCGCCGGATGATCGAGGACGAACCGGCTGACGGGCCCTTCGCGCACCTGGTCGGCCGGCTGATCGCGCTCGACTCCTGAGGCGCCGGCGCCTCAGGGCGGCCCCCCGGCGGAGCGCTCAGCGCTCGAACTTGCGGTACGACGGGTCGAGGTCGCGGACCTCGGCGGAGGCGTGCAGCACGATTCCCTCGTCCGCGATGTGCTTGCGGAGCAACTCCAGGGCGGCCTCCGTGAGCCGTGCCTTGGTCTCCTCGGTACGCCCGGCGAGCAGTCCGAAGGTGACGTGGACGATCGCGTGGCGCAGCTCGGCGGGGTCCTCGTAGCCGAAGGCGGTGTACTCGCTGGGCCGGAACTGCGTCTTGCACGCCTCCGGCTTGGCCGCCGCGATCTCGACGGTCGCCTCGTGCAGGGCGCGGGCGAAGGCGTCCCGGTCGAAGGCGTGGGTGATCGTCTTCGAGTAGTCGACGCTGATCTGCGGCATGGGCACTCCCGTTCTACGGCTGCGACCGGGTCAGCCTAATGCCCCGGCAGGCAACGTTTGCCCGTAAAGGAGCGGCGTCCGGTGCGTGCTCCGGGGGCCTGCTCTGAGGGTCCCCCCGGCCGGAGGCTTGGGGAGTACCGGGGGCGGGCCCTCGTACTGGACGTACTCGGGCCTGTGGCCGGTGCGGCGACCGGGGGACCTCTCACGCCCTTGAGGCAGTGGGGGAGCGTGCCGGGCGTCGCGACGGGGCGAACGCTGCCTGGCGCAGCACACTAGTTCCCCTCCTTCCTCAGCTGCAGGGCCAGCATCGCGATGTCGTCCTCGCGGTCGTGGCCGAAACAGGCCAGGAGGGTGTCGCAGAGGGCGTCCAGGCCGGGCAGGGAGCCGATGGCCGCCGAGCGGAGCTGCTCCATCGAGATCGTCAGGTCCGTGCCCCGGGTCTCGATCAGGCCGTCGGTGACCATGAGGAGCCGGTCGGCGGGCTCCAGGAACAGCTCGGTGGGCGGCGGATGGGGCAGTCCCAGGCCGAGCAGCGGGCCGTCGGCCTTCGCGTACTCGGCGTCGCCGGTGTCCCTGAGGATCAGCGGCGGAATGTGCCCGGCGTTGGCGATCCGGGTCCGCCCGGTACCAGGGTCGATCAGGGCCAGGCATACGGTCACCGTGACCTCGGAATGGTAGTGCTGCAGCATTCGGTCGAGGCGCTCGGCGAGCACGGCCGGGTCGCTCTCCTCGACGCAGTAGGCGCGCAGCGCGTGCCGGATCTCGACCATCACGGTGGCCGCCTCCAGCGAGTGCCCGACCACGTCACCCACCGCCGTGAGTACACCCTCGTCGGTGCGCAGGGCAGCGTAGAAGTCGCCGCCGATCTCCGTTTCCTGCGACGCGGGCACGTAACGGACCACGACGTCCATGCCCGGCAGTTCGGGCAGCCGGTGCGGCTGGGGCAGGAAGCTGTGCTGGAGGGTGAGGGCGACGTGCCGCTCGACCTGGTACATGAGCAGCGGCTCGGCGGCCAGCGCGGTGGCCTGCGCCAGCCGGGCCACCAGGGCCTCGTCCTCGGGGTTCACCCGGCGCACCCCGCGTGTGGGCGTGGCCAGACACACCGGGGCCTTGCCGTCCTGGGTGAGGACCATCGCCAGCCGGCCGTCGTGCTGCATTCCTGGCCGGAAGAACCCGGCGGGCCACAGCGGCGCGGGCACCGTGGTGATCTGCACTCCCGACTGTCCCCGGGTGAGCCGCCGCAGCAGACCGGCCACGGCCCGGTGGGCGCCCGCGTCGGGCAGGGCGAGGGAGGTGCGGTCCCGGGAGGTGCCGCAGTACAGCTCCTCGTCCGGTCCGAGGACGAAGACGGCTGCGGGAGTGCCGGTGAGCCGGGCGGTGGAGTCGGCGGCCGCGTCCGCGAGTTCCTGCAGGGAGCGCGCCGCCTGGATGGTGACGATCGCCTGCGACAGCAGCGTCAGCCGCCGCACCAGCGCCTGGTCGTCGGCCCTGAGGCGCGCGGTGCGCACCGCGGCCCGGACCACCGCCTCGATCTCCTCGGGCTCGGCGGGCACCGTCAGATATGTCTCGGCGCCCACGTCCAGCCCCTGGCAGCGGTCGCCCGGGGCCACGGCGGCGGCGGAGAAGTGCACGACGGGCAGGGCCGCCATGTGCGGCCGTTCCCTGAGCCGGCGGCACAGTTCGAAGCCGCTCATGTCAGGCAGGTTGACGTCTACCAGGGCCACGTCGGGCAGCATGCCCTTGCGCAGCCGTACGTCGAGTTCGACGAGAGCCTGCCCGCCGGTGGCGACCGGTACGACCTGGTGTCCGGCCCGGCGCAGCACGGTGCCCATGGCGTACCGACTGGCCGCCACGTCGTCCACGACCAGCACGGTCGTGTCTGTCAGTTTGCCGTCGACGTCCATCTCTGAGCCCTTGGACAACACCGGTGGGGCAGACCCCGGTTCGAGGTCCGCCCCACCAAAATAATGCCCGGTCAGGAGATCCGGGAGAATATCGCGACACTGCGACCCGGAACGGCGAACGTGCCCGATTCCCGCTCGTAGGAAGAACTCTTGACGATAGGGTCCGCGCCCTTCGCCTGTACCGGGTGCAGCCGGTAGCCGGTCCCGGCCAGCGACTGGACGTGCTGCTCCTGCTTGCCGGGCGTCGCGTTGAACACGACGACCAGGTCGCCGAGTTCCATCGTGATCACGCCAGGGGTCTCGTCCTTCCCGGACAGCGGGAAGGACAGCGTGGACTGCACCTGCCCGGCCGTGCCGAGCGAGAACGCCTTCTCCGTGGACCGGATCCTCAGCAGGTCCTGGTACGCGGCCGAGGCGCCCTCGATCTGCGGGCAGCCCACTCGAACCGAGCTCAACAGCGGCTTGGCGTACGGCCACTTGGACTCGTTGTCGGCCGCCACCGGCAGTCCGCGGCCGAAACCGTTGCCGTCGGCGCAGTTCCAGTGGATGGCGTTGAACCAGTCACCGCTGTCGAAGGAGTTGCGGTCCAGGGACTTCGACCGCAGCAGGTCCGAGCCCGCCTGCGAGAGGGACGGCCCCTGCGAGAGAGTCGCGGTCGCCATCGCGAGGACCTGCATCCGGGCGCGGTCGGCCGCGGAGGTGCCCTTGGGCAGCTTGTAGGTGAGGGCGTCGAACAGGGACTCGTTGTCGTGCGCGTCCGCGTAGGCGACCGCGTCGCCGGGCGCGTCCGCGTAGCCGGCCGGCCGGCCGTTGTAGTCGACCTCGGCGCCGGTGACCTCCTTGCCGTCGGTGTCGGTGAAGCGGTAGTTGGCGAGGTTGCCGGCGAGCCCGACCTTGATCAGGTCCTGGTAGTGCAGCAGCCGGGCCTTCTGCTCGGCCGAAGTGCCGTTAGCCGTGGACGAGTTGGGGTCGGTGTACAGACCGGACGCGAAGCCCTGGACGCCGGGGTCGGAGTCGAAGGGGCTGCCGCCGCGGACGGCGTCCCGGGCCCGGTCGGAGAAGGTCGCGATCCCGGTGCCCGCCATGTTCTTCTGCGTGGCCTGCACGAAGCGGGCGTCGTCGGCGACCTCGCCGAAGTTCCAGCCCTCGCCGTACATGATGATCTTCTTGCCGTCGACGCCGTCCTTCGCGAGGGTCAGGGCGTCGAGCGCCTTGCGGACCGCGAGGATGTTGGCCTTCGGCTGGTGCCCCATCAGGTCGAAGCGGAAGCCGTCGACCTTGTACTCCCTGGCCCAGGTGACGACGGAGTCGACGACCAGCTTGCCCATCATGGCGTTCTCGGTGGCCGTGTTGGCGCAGCAGGTGCTGTTCGCCACCGAGCCGTCCGCGAGGAGCCGCTGGTAGTAGCCGGGCACGACCTTGTCCAGGACGCTGGTGTCCGCCTGGCCGGCGGCCGCCGTGTGGTTGTAGACGACGTCCATGACGACCCGCAGACCGTCCTGGTTCAGGGACTGGACCATCTTGCGGAACTGGACCGTGCGGCCCGTGCCGTCCGGGTCGGTCGCGTACGAGCCCTCGGGGACCGTGTAGTGGAACGGGTCGTAGCCCCAGTTGTAGGCGTCCTTCACCGCGGTCTTCGCGACGCACTCCTGCTGCTTGCCGGAGTCGGCCGCGTAGGAGGCGAGGTCGCAGTCGGGGCTCGCCTGGTCCGCCTTCTTCTCGGGGATGGTGGCGATGTCGAAGGCCGGGAGCAGATGTACGTACGACGTCCCGGACCTGGCCAGCTCACGCAGGTGCGCGGACCCGTCGCTGCCCTTGTCGGTGAAGGCGAGGTAGCTGCCGCGGTGAGCGGCCGGCACCGACTTGTCCTCGACCGAGAAGTCCCGGATGTGCAGCTCCTGGATCTCGGCGTCCTTCAGCGGCACCGCCTTGGGCTTGGCCAGGGAGGACCAGCCCTTCGGCGCGAGGGACCCGTCGTGCAGGTCGACGACGAGGCTGCGCTCGGAGTTCGCGGTCAGGGCGACCGAGTAAGGGTCGGTGACCTTGTTGGTGACGACCTTCCGTACGGTCGGCGCCCACACCTTCACGACGTACCGATAGGGCTTGTTCTTCCAGGACGGCGGCCCGGTGACGGACCAGACGCCGGTGGCGTCGTCGCGCTGCATCCTCTTGAGCGTGCCGTCCAGCTCCAGCGAGACGCTGTGCGCGGTCGGCGCCCAAACGGCAAGCCCGGGACGGCCGTTGTGGAACGTCGGGCCCAGCTCGGACGTGGCCGCCCTCGCGTACACGTCGTCGAGCACACCGGCGATCTGCACGCCCGTCGCCGCCACCACGGCGCCGTTCGCGGCGCGCTGCGAGGCGACGATCTGGCCGTCCAGCGCCGCGCGCACCCGGCCGCGGTCGCGCGGGTCGACGGACCAGGCCGTGTAGTCCTTCAGATGCGGGAACCTCGCCTTCTGGGCATCGCTGAGCGGCGTCTTCGTAAGGCGCAGCCAGCGCTCGTCGTCGCTGGTCAGTGCCCCGTCCTTGACGGCGATCGAGCCGTCGTGGGAGTAGAGCAGCTGGGTGGATACGGCCGCGTCGGAGCCGTTCCAGGCGACGGTGTTCCGGTCGATCCAGATCGCCTTGGACGTGGTCAGGTCGAGAGCGGCGGCCGAACCCGCCGGCTGCGGCAGCAGGTACTTCTCCTGGCCGTTCAACAGCCACACTTCACAGCCGTTGGACTTGAGATCCAGCGACTGGTCGGTGGAGAGGTCCTTCTCGACACCCTTGTGGATGATGTAACTGAGGCTGGTGGCACCGTCGTTGAGCGGCACCTCGAAGACCGCACCATAGGCGTCGGTCTTCGCCGGCTTCAGCGGGCTCGACCAGTCCGTGGGGTTCGCGGCTCCGGTCCAGACGTGCAGCCCCCAGCCGTCGTAGTCCCCGTCGGCGCGGTGGTAGTGAATGACGGCTTTGGTCTTGTCCTGTGCCGGGTAGTCCGGCCGCGTCGTCTGCACGGCCTCCTTGCCCTGCTCGATCCAGACCTCGCCGGTCTTGGTGACGTCGATGGTGCGGTCGGCGGAGACGTCCTTGTCGCCGTCCTTGTCGACGACCAGGAAGCCGACGCTGGAGGCACCGGGCTTCAGCTTGACGTAGGCGAAGGCGCCGTAGGCGTCACGGCCGGTGAAGGGATGGCCGGCCGGCCACGTGGTCGACTCGCCGTCGGCGAGGTCGCCCCAGGCGTACAGCCCCCACTTGTCGTAGTCGCCGTCGGTGCGCTTGTAGTGGACGACCGCGTAGTCACGGGAGGAGGCGGTGGGGGTCTCCGGCGCGGGCGGGGTGCCGGTCGTCGAGGCGGCCGTGGCGCTCGCGGTGTGCCCGGCCGAGTCGACGGCAACCGCCTTGTAGCGCAGGGCGGTTGAGGCGGCCACCTTCTTGCCGATGGTCTGGGTGACCTTGTACGGCGCGTGGTCGGCGGAACCCAGCGTCTGCCAGGCGCCGTTGCCGACCTGGGCGGCGAAGACGACGCGGCTGAGCCCGCCGCCGTCGACGCCGGCGGAGAGCTCGACCGTGCCGGTGGCGCCCGCGGCGGGGGCCTTGAGGGTGAGGGTCGGAGCCGTCGACGGCTTGGCGGGTTTTCCGGCCGCCTTGAGGACGACGGCGGATCCGGCCGGGACGGTGACCGTGACCTTCTTGTCGGCGCCGGAGGTGACGTCGTCCGAAGTGCCGTGGACTGCGCGGTACTTCATGTCCGCCGAGCCTGCCGCGAAGGTGGCCGACTTCGCCTCGTCCGCGTCGTTGAAGGCGACGAGGTACTCCTGGCCGGTCTTCGCGTCGGTGCGGCTGAAGGCGTAGACGCCCGGGCCGTCGGCCGCGTAGCGCTCGGTCTGCACGCCGTCCGTCAGGGCGGGGTTGTCCCTGCGCAGCCTGCTCAGCGCGCTGATCTGCTCGTAGAGCGGCGCCTTGGTGTCGTACGCGTCGCTCGCGTGCGTGCGGTCGGTGCCGATCTCGTCGTCGTCGAGGTAGTCGGCGACCTTGGAGGCGAACATCGTCTGACGGGCGTCCTTGTCGCCGCCGGAGCCGGTGAAGCCCTGCTCGTCGCCGTAGTAGACGACCGGGTTGCCGCGGCTGAGGAACATCAGCTCGTTGGCCAGCTCGTCCTTCTTGAGGATCTCCGCGTCCGTGGCCTTCGGGTTGTCCTGCTTCAGGAAGTACCCGATCCGCCCCATGTCGTGGTTGCCGAGGAAGGTGACCTGCTCGTACGCGTTGGCCTTGTCGGTCGTGTACTTGTAGTCGTCGCCGAAGACGGACGCCAGCTTCTGCGCGCTGCCGCCCTGGGAGGCGTAGGTGCGGGCCGCGTCCTGGAAGGGGAAGTCGAGGGTGGCGTCCAGGCGGCCCCGGGTGACATACGGCGAAGTGACCGAGGTGTCGGCGGAGTAGACCTCCCCGAACATGAAGAAGTTCTTACGGCCGTGCCGGGCCGCGTAGCCGTCGAGAGCCGTGGCCCACTGGGTCCAGAAGTCCATGTCGACGTGCTTGACGGTGTCGATCCGGAAACCGTCGATACCGAAGTCCTTGACCCACCGCTCGTAGATCTTCTCCATGCCGCTGACCACCTCGGGACGCTCGGTCCACAGGTCGTCGAGGCCGCCGAAGTCGCCGTACGTGGCGCTCTCACCGGCGAAGGTGGAGTCACCCCGGTTGTGGTACAGCGTCGGGGCGTTGAGCCAGGCGGGGACCTTGGCGTTCCTGTCCGCGGCGGCAACGGTCGGAGTACGCGGGAAGGATCCGGCGTCGACGGCGGGGAACTTCCTGCTTCCGTCCGCGTAGTCGGCGTCGTCGAAGGGCCGGCCGTCCTTGGTCAGGTACGGGAAGGCTCCCCTGGAGAGGTAGTCGTAGGACTTCTCCTTGTAGTCGACGACGTCGGCGGTGTGGTTGGTGATGACGTCGAAGAAGACCTTCATGTCCTTGGCGTGGGCCTTGGAGATGAGCGTCTCCAGGTCCCTGTTGGTCCCGAAGTGCGGGTCGACCCGGGTGAAGTCGGTGATCCAGTAACCGTGGTAGCCGGCCGAGGCGTTGGCACCGGTGCCCTGCACGGGACGGTTCTTGAAGATCGGGGCCATCCAGATGGCGGTGGTGCCGAGGCCCTTGATGTAGTCGAGCTTCTTGGTCAGGCCCTTGAGGTCACCGCCCTGGTAGAAGCCCTTGTCGGTGGGGTCGTAGCCGGTGCTGAGCCGCGAACCCGTCAGGCCGCCCTTGTCGTTGGACGTGTCGCCGTTGGCGAAACGGTCCGGCATGACGAAGTAGAACTGCTCCCGGGTGTCGTCGTGCCGGGCGGGCGCGGCGGCGAGCTGCGCGTCGGAGGGCGGCGGGGGCGGGGAATCCGCACGTGCCGCGAGCGGCTGGACCAGGGCGGCGGCGAGGGCGGCGACGGCGACAGCCGCGACCCGTCCGGCATGGGTTCTGCGGCGCTTTTGCGGCGCCGCCCATCTCGGTATCACAGGCGGGAACTCCTTGCGATGACGGCTCTGTGGGTCCGACCCCGCGCGACCGTATCGCTCACGCAAGGTTTACAGCAAGAGAGTTGAAACACATGGCAAGAACTTTCACAAGCCGCCCCGGGGCGGCTCAGGGCCGGCCGGCTGCGGTCGGCCGGCTGCCGCCTTGCGGGGTGCGCCGGATGGGGGAAGGGTGGCTGGTGTGGCGCACGCCGCCGGGCGCGGAGCAGCCCCTTCGGATCCGGCGCAGAGCACCCCCTCCGGATCCGGCGCCGAGCAGCCCTCCGGATCTCGTGCGGAGCCGTCCCTCTGGATCTCCGATGGCCAGAAACACGCAGCGACACCTCCTCCACGTGACCAGCGCGTCCGCCGTGGTCACGGCACTGGTGATGGCCGCGGGTCCCGTGGCCGCCCTGCCGGCGACCTCTGCCCGCGGCGCAGCGGGGCCGGGCGTGCTCGCCCCGTCCGGGCTTCCCGCTCGCACGCCTCCGCCACCGCCCCCATCGCCCCCGGCCTCTCCGGGGCCAAGGTGACGCGGCGCAGGCCGCGGTCGTCCGGTGCCTCGACGACGACCCACGGACGGATGCTCATGGGGCCAGCCTCGGCCCCGGGCCGGGTCGCACGCATGCGGGACTGCTCCGCTTGGCAGCGCCCGTCACCTGGCCGTGGGCAGGCTCAGCAGGTCGTCCTGCCCACGTAGACGGCGAGCGCGGTGTTGGCGCCCAGGGTGGCGGTGAGCAGGCCGGAGCTGTTGACCGTCACCGGCGTGTTGCTCTGGACGTCGCAGTACGTCCCGGCCGGGAGGGACGTCTGGTAGGTGCGGGTCAGGCTGCTCGACTCGTGGTTGATGGCGACGTAGCCCTTGGCTCCGCGCCCGAAGGCGATCGCGTCGCCCCCGTTGTCCCACCAGTTCGTCACCGACTCACCGCGCACGGCGTTCCGGAAGGCGACCATGCGGATGATCTCGGGCCAGGCGTGCTGGCACTTCCAGCCGTCCTGCCAACAGGCGTTCATCTGACCGCCGTTGGGCGGTCCGGCGTCCGCGTCGGACCACTCGTAGCCGGAGTTGATGTCCGGGGCGCCGTAGGGGTAGGCGAGCATGAAGACGTTGGCCAGCGTGTAGTTGGCGCCGTCCTTGTAGTTGAGGGTCGATCCGTTGCGCTCGGTGTCGTGGTTGTCGACGAACACTCCGGCCACCGAGCTGTTCAGGTAGCCCCAGCCCTCGCCGTAGTTCTTCAGGTAGGCGAGGTTCTCGTTGTTGAAGACGCGCTTGAGGTCGTACGCGTAGCGGAACTCCTGGACGTCGCCGTTGCCCGTGTACTCGGTCGGCTGGACGGCCTCGCCGGCGCCGTAGATGACTTCCTGCTTCCAGTACACCGACGGGTTGCCGAGCCGGGACTTGATGTTGGCGAGATCGGCCGCGGGGATGTGCTTGGCCGCGTCGATGCGGAAGCCGTCGGCGCCGTAGCCGAGCAGGGAGTTCATGTAGCCGGCGATGGTGGCGCGGACGTACTCCTCGCCCGTGTCCAGGTCGGCGAGGCCGACGAGTTCGCAGTTCTGGACGTTCGCGCGGTTGGTGTAGTCGCCGACCGTGGAGGTGCAGTCGTCCATGTCGGCCGAGGAGTACAGGCCGGGGTAGTTGTACTTCGTGTACGACGAGCCGCCGGTGCCGGTGCCGCTGCCCGCCGACATGTGGTTGATGACGGTGTCGACGACGACCTTCACACCGGCCGCGTGGCAGGTGCCGATCATGTTCTTGAAGGCCGTCGCGTCACCGAGCCGGCCCGCGATCCTGTAGCTCACCGGCTGATACGAGGTCCACCACTGTGAGCCCTGTATGTGCTCGGCGGGTGGACTGACCTGGACGTAGCCGTAGCCCGCGGGGCCGAGCGTGTTGGTGCACTCCTTGGCGACCGAGGCGAAGTTCCACTCGAAGAGAACGGCGGTGACGTCCTTGGTGCCGGGCGGGGAGGCATGCGCGGGGGTTGGGCTCATGACCAGGGCGGCCGCCGTGAGGGCGACGGTCGCCGCGAGGGTTCTGCGTGCCATGTGGGGTCTCCTTCACCTTTGAAGGTTCTTGCTGCAAGTTTTCAACCAACTTGCGGTGACGGAGATGTTAAAGGCCCGCTGCCTGAAAGGGCAGCGGGCCGTGTGAAGTTGATGCAAGAAACTTCAGGGGCGCGTGGTGAACCACACCGTCGTGTCCGCCGGCACCTTCGCCTCGCCGTCCGCCTCGGTCACCTCGCCGCTGGTGAGCAGGACACGACCGTATGCGGGAGTCGTGACGGACTCACCGCTGGTGTTGGTGACACACACGAAGTCCCCGCGCCGGAAGGCGAGTACGCCGTCGGGGGCGCGCAGCCACTCCACCGCGTCGCCCGCTCCCAGGTCGGGCTGCTCGCGGCGGGCCGCGAGGGCACAGCGGTACAGCTCAAGGGTCGAGCCCGGCACGCCGTCCTGCGCCTCGACGCTCAACTCGCCCCAGCTCTCCGGCTGCGGCAGCCAGCTGCCGCCGCTGCCGAAGCCGTACGACGAGCCCTCGCGCGTCCACGGGATGGGCACCCGGCAGCCGTCGCGGAAGCCGTCCTGGCCGGCGCCGCGGAAGTACGCCGGGTCCTGCCGGACTTCGTCCGCGAGGTCGACGACGTCCGGCAGGCCGAGTTCCTCGCCCTGGTAGACGTACGCGGATCCGGGCAGCGCCAGCAGGAGCAGGGTCGCGGCCCTCGCGCGCCTCAGCCCCAGCTCACGGTCGCCCGCCGTACGGATCTGGGTGCCAAGACCGGGCGGGTTGGCGAAGCGGGTGGCGTGGCGGGTGACGTCGTGGTTGGACAGGACCCAGGTGGCGGGGGCGCCGACCGGGCGCATGGCGTCCAGGGTGCGGTCGACGACCTCGCGAAGCTCGGCGGCGTCCCAGTCGGTGCTCAGGTACTGGAAGTTGAAGGCCTGGTGGAGCTCGTCGGGGCGGACGTAGTTCGCGGTGCGCTCGATGGTCGGCGTCCAGGCCTCGGCCACGAAGATGCGCCCGCCCGTCTCCCTCCCCCGCCCTTCCGAGGAAGGCCCTTCGGGCCCTTTTTGATTTCCGGAGTACTCGTCGAGGATGAGCCGCCACTGGCGGTAGATCTCGTGCACGCCGTCCTGGTCGAAGAACGGCATGACATCGTTGCCCAGCAGCTTCAGCTGCTCGTGGGAACCGAGGTCGGGCAGGCCCTTTGCCTTCACCAGGCCGTGGGCCACGTCGATGCGGAAGCCGTCGACGCCGATGTCGAGCCAGAAGCGCAGGATCGAGCGGAACTCGTCGCCGACGGCGGGGTGCTCCCAGTTGAAGTCGGGCTGCTCGGGGGCGAAGAGGTGGAGGTACCACTCCCCCGGCGTGCCGTCCGGCTCGGTGACGCGGGTCCAGGCCGGGCCGCCGAAGATGGACTCCCAGTCGTTGGGCGGGAGTTCGCCGTCCGCGCCCTTGCCGGGGCGGAAGTGGTAGCGCTCGCGGAGGGGGGAGCCCGGGCCCTCGCGCAGGGCCCGCTTGAACCACTCGTGCTGGTCGGAGGAGTGGTTGGGCACGAGGTCGACGATGATCCTCAAGGCCAGCTCGTGGGCGTCGCGGATCAGCGCGTCCGCGTCGAGCAGGTTGCCGAACATGGGGTCGACGGCCCGGTAGTCCGCGACGTCGTAGCCGGCGTCGGCCTGCGGGGAGGCGTAGAAGGGGCTCAGCCACACGGCGTCCACGCCGAGGTCGCGCAGATAGGTCAGGCGGGAGCGTACGCCTTCCAGATCACCCATGCCGTCGCCGTTGCTGTCGGCGAAGCTGCGCGGATAGACCTGGTAGATCACCGCGTCCCGCCACCAGTCGCCGCGCCTGGTTTTGGCGGGGGCGGGGGCCGGGGCGATGGCAGAGTGCTGCTGGCTCATGGCGTCCTTGGTGCGTAACGGGGTCATGGGGTCAGGTGTGCGTACGGCGGCGTTGACGAGGCGGCCGCGGTGACAGCGGGGTCGGATGGACACCGCGACCGCCTCGGGTCTGAAGGGTGTTTGGGGTCCCCCAAAAAAAGGGGGACGCGGGGAACGGCGCGACCAGCCACGACGGCGCCGCAGACAACGAACGGCCCTCCTCGCTCAACAGGCGGTCAGCCCTTCGTACCGCCGGCCGTCAGACCGGTCACCAGGTTCTTCTGCACGAGGTAGAAGAACACGGAGACGGGTATCGCGATCAGCACCGCCGTGGCGGCCATCAGGTTGCGCTGGGCGTCGTGCTCGCTGACGAAGGTCTGCAGCCCGACCGCGAAGGTGTACTTCGTGTCGGACAGCATGAACGTCGAGGCGAACGCGACCTCCCCGAAGGCCGTGAGGAAGCTGTAGAAGGCGGCGACCGCCAGGCCCGGCTTGGCGAGCGGCAGGATCAGTCGCGCGAACGTGCCGAAGGGGGTCAGCCCGTCGACGCGTCCCGCCTCGTCGATCTCGAACGGGATGGTGTCGAAGTAGCCCTTGAGCAGCCAGGCGCAGTAGGGCACGGCTGTCGAGCAGTAGACGAGGACGAGTCCAAGGTAGCTGTCGATGAGCTGCAGGTCCGACAGGATCTGGTACATCGGCACCATGAGTACGGCTACCGGGAACATCTGCGTGACCAGCAGCACCCACATGAACTTCCGGTAGCCCGGGAAGCGCATGCGGGAGACCGCGTAGCCGGTGGTCGCGGCGATCAGCACACCGATGACGGTGGTGCCGAGCGACACGATCAGTGAGCTCTTCAGCCAGTCGAAGAACTCCGTGTGCCGCAGCACGAAGGAGTAGTTGGAGAACGACATCTTGGCCCAGATGCCGCCGGGGTGCAGGTAGTCGTCCTTGTCCGGGCCGAGGGACAGATAGACCAGCCAGGCGACCGGGAAGAAGGCGATCAGGCTTGCGACGATCAGGAGGCCGTGCGAGACGAGGGAGGCGACGGGGCCGCGCTCCCCACGACGGACCGGGCGGAGCCGCGATGCGGCGAGGACCTGCGGGGTCACTGGGCTGCCTGGCTTGATCTCGGGCGGTGTTGCGGTGCTCATGGGGACTCCTGCCTCAGATCGCGAGCTGCTGCTCATTGCGGTTCAGCCAGCGGCGGTAGAAGGAGGTGAAGACGATCAGGATGGCCAGCAGCAGGATGCCGTAGGCGGCGGACTGCGCGAAGTCGCGCGGCTGCTGTCCGAAGCCGAGGTAGTAGGCCCAGGTCACCAGGATCTGGGCGTCGGGACCCGTGTTGCCGAACAGCAGGAAGATCACGGCGAACTGGTTGAACGTCCAGATGATGCCGAGCAGGACGACGGCGGAGCTGACCGCCCTCAGGCCCGGCAGGGTGACGTAGCGGAAGCGCTGCCAGGCGGTGGCGCCGTCCATCTCGGCGGCCTCGTACAGGGAGCCGTCGATGGACTGCAGTCCGCCGAGCAGCGAGATCATCATGAACGGCACACCGCACCAGGTGTTGACCATGATGGCGGCGAACCGCTGCCAGAAGGTGTCCTCCAGCCAGTCCGGCGCGGGCAGATGGAGTGCGTCCAGGGCGAGGTTGATGATGCCGCCGTCGGCGAGCATGAAGCGCCAGCCGAAGACGGTGACGAAGGTCGGCACGGCCCACGGCAGGATGAGGATCAGCCGGTAGAGGGTGCGGCCGCGCAGCTTCTGGTTGAGGAGCAGCGCGAGACCGAGGCCGATCGTGTAGTGCAGGGCGACACAGAGCGCGGTCCACACGATCGTCCAGATGAAGTGCGACCAGAAGCGGTCGTACGACGTCGGGCCGAACAGGATGTCCTTGTAGTTGTCGAGCCCGATGAACTTGTAGGTGGCGTCGATGTGGTTGACGCCGATCGTGCGCGCGGTGTTGAGGCTGTTGGCGTCCGTGAGCGTCAGGTAGAGGCCGTACACCAACGGGTACAGCACGAGGACGCCGAGTACGACGATCACCGGGGCGATCATCGCGTAGGCGTACCAGTGCTTCTGGTAGCCGTGTCTGAGGCGCTGGCCCAGCCCGGGCCGCGGCGCGCGGTCACCGTGGCGTTTGCCGGTGGCGCGGTCGATGGCGACTGTCATGTTCGACACCTTCTGGAAGTTCTACGGCTCTGAGAAGAGGCTGGGCGCAGGCCGGTGGCCGCCGGATCCCTCCCCCATGACTCAAGGGACCCGGCGGCCACACGGGGCTTACTTGCTGAAGTCCGGCACCAGCTTGGCGATGGCCAGTTCCGCGTTGCTCAGTCCCTTGTCGAGGGACTCCTTGCCGCCGGCGATCTTCGGCAGCTCGGTGTCCAGCGGCCCCCACAGGGAGCTGTACTCGGGCAGCGCCGGGCGCGGCTGGGCGGCGGGCAGGACCGTCTGGAAGCCGGCGATGCCCGGGTCCGCCTTGACCTCGGCGGTGTAGGCGTCGTCGCGGGTGGGCAGCGTGGAGTTCTTCAGGGCGATCTGCGTCTGGGACTTCGCGGAGGTCATGAAGTTGACGAACTTCAGCGCGGCCGCCTGGTGGGCCTTGTCCGAGCCGGCGTAGACGGACAGGTTGTGGCCGCCGGTCGGGGCGCCCGCCTTGCCGGTGGAGCCGGCCGGGACGGTGGCGATGCCGAGGTTGGACTTGTCCTTGAAGGCCGAGCCCTTGTAGAAGTTCGTGATCTCCCAGGGGCCCTGGATGATCGAGGCGACCTTGCCGTTGACGAACGCGTCCTGGATGTGGGCGTAGGCGTCGGCCGTGACGTCGGCCTTGTGCAGGCCCTGTCCGGAGAAGAGGCTCTGCCAGGTGCCGTAGGCCTTCTTCGCGGCGTCCGAGTTCACGGTGACCTTCTTGGCGGAGGCGTCGACGGTGTCGGTGCCCTCGCCGTAGAGGAAGGTCTGCGCGTAGTAGGCCTGGGTGGAGCCCCAGTAGCCGTAGACCTTGGCCTTGGCGTCGATCTTGGAGGCGTCGGCCTTCAGCTCGTCCCAGGTCTTGGGGGCCTCGGTGATGCCGGCCTTCTTGAAGAGGGCCTTGTTGTAGACGAGGGCGAGGGTGTCGGTGACCAGCGGAACGCCGTAGGTCTTGCCCTCGTACTTGGCCTGCTCGATCAGGTTGGACCGGAACTTGCTCTGGTCCTTGAGGGCCCCGGTGCCCTCCAGCGGAAGGAAGTAGCCCTTCTTCGCGAAGGCAGGCGTCCAGCCGACCTCGGACCGCAGCACGTCCGGGGCGCCCTTGGAACCGGCGGCGGTGTCGAACTTGTTCTGCGCCTGGTCGAAGGGGACGTTGACGTAGTTGACCTTGACGTCCTTGTTGGCGGCCTCGAACTCCTTGACCAGGGCCTTGTACGTCGGCGCCTCATTGGTGGCGTTGGAGGTGTCCCACCAGGTGATGGTGACCGGCCCGTCGCTCTTGTCGCTGCCGCTGTCACTTCCGCCGCAGGCCGTCGCCGCGAGGGCGAACGACGCCATCAGCGCGGTGGCCGCTATGCCACGCCGCATGAGTTCTCCTTGAGGGTGAAAGCCCGTGTGGTGCGAGAGGGGCCCCGTCCGCCGCTCTCGTCTTGCCGACTGCGCCGTTGCTGCCGCCGGGCGACGTGAACGTAACAGCGATGTCCGCGACCGCGAAAGTCCTTGCAGCAAAAAATTGCAAGGCGGCGCGGGAGTTACCCACCCGTGACCTCCCGACTCCGCTCCTCGACCCCCGCACAACCCCGTATTGAAGCCGCCGAGCGGGCAGTGGGAGTCTTGTGCAAGACTCTGCAAGCTCTTGCCGTATCAGGCGCCCACCCGAACACGAGGTACGCGATGACGCAGCAACCCGCACGGGGCCGTGCAACCGCTCGTGCCCGGCGCCCGATTGGTGTGCAAAGTGACAGTCGGCCGGTACAGTCCACCCCTGTGACCACACGGCTAGCCGACATCGCTGCTCAGGCCGGGGTGAGCGAAGCGACCGTCAGCCGCGTCCTCAACGGGAAGCCGGGCGTCGCCGCCACCACCCGCCAGTCCGTGCTCGCCGCCCTCGACGTCCTGGGCTACGAGCGCCCTGTGCGTCTGCGGCAGCGCAGCGAGGGCCTGGTCGGCCTGATCACCCCCGAGCTGGAGAACCCGATATTCCCGGCGCTGGCCCAGGTCATCGGCCAGGCGCTGACGCGGCAGGGCTACACCCCGGTGCTCGCCACCCAGACCCCGGGCGGCTCGACCGAGGACGAGCTGACGGAGATGCTCGTCGACCGCGGTGTCGCCGGCATCATCTATGTCTCCGGTCTGCACGCCGACACCACCGCCGACATGGAGCGCTACGAGCGGCTGCGCGCCCAGGGCGTGCCGTACGTGCTGGTGGACGGCTTCTCGCCCAAGGTGCAGGCACCCTTCATCTCCCCCGACGACCGTGCGGCGATGACGCTGGCGGTCACGCACCTGGTGTCACTGGGGCACACGAGGATCGGCCTCGCCCTCGGCCCCAAGCGCTTCGTGCCGGTGCAGCGCAAGATCGAGGGCTTCGTCCGTTCGATGCAGGACCAGCTCGGCCTCGGCGCGCAGACGATCGAGACGGATCTCGTCCAGCACTCGCTGTACACCCTGGAGGGCGGGCAGGCCGCGGCCACCGCGCTGATAGGGCACGACTGCACGGCGGTGGTGTGCGCCAGCGACATGATGGCGCTGGGCGCGATACGGGCGGCCCGGCAGCTCGGGCTCGACGTCCCGCGCGACGTCTCGGTGGTGGGCTTCGACGACTCCCCCCTGATCGCCTTCACGGATCCGCCGCTGACCACGGTCCGCAAGCCGGTCCCCGCGATGGGGCAGGCGGCGGTACGGACGTTGCTGGAGGAGATCGGCGGGACGCCCGCGCCGCACAGTGAGTTCGTGTTCATGCCGGAGCTGGTGGTGCGGGGTTCGACCGCTTCGGCCCCTGGGGACCGGAATCGTCCCTGAGGAGGAGAGCCCGGAGGTTCGTGCAGCGCGCCGGGAGTAGGCGCGGGCATCTCCTTGTCGTAGAACATGCGGCCCGAACGCGACCGAGGGATGATCGGTGACTGAAGGCGTTTCTGGCAGACTTTGTGCCTATGGGTGACTCGACCGTGACCAGTCTGGAAGACCGTGAGCAGACGGCCGCTCCAGGCTCCCTCACGGCCGTGCAAGGTCCGGCTTTCCTGCGCAGGCTGCGCACCCCGCGCCGTCCCCGCCTCTGGTTCGAGATCCTTCTCATCGCGGTGAGTTACTGGACGTACTCACTGATCCGCAACGCGGTCCCCGAGCAGCGCGGCACGGCACTGCGCAACGCCGACTGGCTCTGGCGGATGGAGCACCATCTCGGCCTCGCCGTCGAGGAGTCCGTCAACCACACCGTGAACTCGGTGACTTGGCTGATCGTCGGCATGAACTACTACTACGCGACGCTGCACTTCGTGGTCACGCTGGGTGTGCTGGTGTGGCTGTACCGCAGTCACCCGGGCCGCTATGCGGCGACACGTCTGGTGCTGTTCGCGACGACGGGTGTGGCCCTGGTCGGTTACTACCTGTATCCGCTGGCGCCGCCGCGTCTCATGACCGGCAGCCACTTCATCGACACGGTCATGGTCCACCAGACCTGGGGGTCGATGGCTTCGGGCGACCTGAAGCACGTGTCGAACCAGTACGCCGCGATGCCGTCCATGCACATCGGCTGGTCCGTGTGGTGCGGTCTGACGATCTTCGCCCTGTCCAGGGTGCCGTGGGTGCGGGTGCTGGGCCTTCTCTATCCGGTGGTGACGCTCACGGTGATCGTCGCGACGGCCAACCACTTCTGGCTGGACGCGGTCGGGGGGCTGCTGTGCCTGGCCTTCGGGTTCACGGTGGCGCGGGTCTGGTACGGGGCGTTGCCGTACGCGCTGCCACGCGCTCCGCGGACGCGGGGGGCTCGGCGGGAAGTGCCGGACTAGGCCGTCTGCCGTCCGCGGCGCCGTTGTGGCTGGTCGCGCCCGCGCGGCTGAGCCGAGTATCGATACGGCCCCGCTTCCCTTCGGAGCGCGCAGTCACCCCCGGTGCACCACGTGCCCGCCCGTCACCGTCAGCCGCACCGGCGCCTCCGTCAGTTCGTCTGCCGGGGCTTCCACCGGGTCAAGGGCCAGGGCCGTGAGGTCGGCCCGGTATCCGACCGCGATACGGCCCGCCACCTCCCCCTCCCCCGCTGCCCGCGCCGCGTGGCTCGTGCAGCCCTCCAGGGCCTCCAGCCCCGTCAGGCCCGCGCGCGCCGAGGCCGCGCCCCTCGGTGCGCGAGCTGTTGCCAGGACGGCCCGTACGTCGTAGTGGGCGATGGGCCAGTCCGAGCCCAGGGCGACCGTGGCGCCCGCGTCGCGCAGGTCCCGCAGGCGCCAGGCGTGGGCGGCGCGGGCGGTGCCCAGGCGGCGGGACCACTCGTCGCTGCCGTCGGCCCTGGTGTACGCGGTGTGCGGGGGCTGCATCGAGGCCGCCACCCCCAGCTCCGCGAACCGCGGCAGCAGGTCGTCCGGGGCCGTCTCGATGTGCTCGACGCGGTGCCGGTCCCGGCCGGCCGGCCCGAGCCCGGCCACCACGTCCAGGGCGTGCCGTACCGCGGCGTCCCCGATGGCGTGCGTGGCGGTACCGACACCGGCCGTGTGCAGGTGCCGTACGGCGGCGGCGTAGGCCTCGGGGTCCGGCCAGAACGCCTCCGTGCCCTGGCCGTGGCAGTCGGCGTGCTCCAGCCAGGCCGTGCCGCCCTCCACGGTGCCGTCCATGAAGAACTTGACCCCGCCGACCCGCCAGTGCCGGCCTCCGCGCCCCTGGAGGGTGATCAGTTCCGCCAGACCCGCCTCGTCCACCCCCGGCATGCACCACGGCGCGAACCGCAACCGCACCGGCAGCACCGTCTCGCGGGCCACGGAGCCGACCAGCTCCGGGTCCCCGGCGTCCATGACGTGCGCCCCGGTCAGCCCGGTCGCCGCCATCGCCGCCAGCAGCTCGACCAGGCGGGCCCGGCGGGTGGCGTAGGACTGCCGCGGCACGATGCCGGTGAGGAGGTCCATCGCCGCGTGCTCGACGAGGTGCCCCGTCGGCCGTCCGGCGGCGTCGCAGACCACCTCCGAACGCTGGGCGAAGTCCCGCGGTCCCCTCACGCCCGCCGCGGCGAGCGCCGCGCCGGTCGCGAGGGCGGAGTGACCGTCGTAGAGGCGCAGGAAGGCCGGCGCCCCGCCGAGTACGTCCTCGACGAGCGCCCGGTCGACGGCCCGGCCCTCGAACGCGTTGTGGTCGAGCCCGAAACCGATCACCCACCCGTCGATCCGCTCGGCCGCGGCCAGGGCCGCCTTGAGCCCCGCCAGGTCCGTCACCCCCGACAGATCCACCCCGCTCGCCATGTCCAGCCCCCACACGGGGTGGCTGTGCGCGTCCACGAGCCCGGGCACGAGGTGTGCCCCCTCCAGGTGCACCAGCTCGGTGCCCGGTCCGCGCCAGTCGCGTACGTCGCCCTCGTCGCCGACCGCGGCGATCACCCCGTCGCGCACGGCGACGGCGGTGGCGTACGGCCGGACGGAGTCGAGGGTGCGGACCTTGGCGCCGGTGAGGATCAGGCCGGGGGTGTGCATGATGCGTGAACTCCTTTGTTCCGTACGGCTATTCGGCAGGTTCGGCGGCGAAGTCCGCGTACACCTGCGGCCGTTCGCGGCGCAGCCACCAAGCAAGCGCCAGGCCTACGGCGAAGACGGCGGGCGCGGTGACGATCAGGACGGTGTTGACGGTCGTGGAGGCGCCGGTGAACAGGCCGATGTGGGTGATGACGAGCCCTATCGCGGTCGCGAGCAGCAGGGCGGCGGCGACCGGCGCGACGACCGTGCGCAGCGTGCCTTCCTGGTGGGTCACCCGGCGGAAGTAGCACGGCACGGCGATCGCGACGAGGAGCTGGAGGAGGAACAGGCCGATCATTCCCGGGGTGTTGACCCACAGGAGGAGTTGCTTGTACGGGTCGGCGCCGGCCGCCCAGAAGGCGGTGACGACGACTGCGCCGAGGACGGTCTGGGCGATTCCGGAGACGTACGGAGAGCGGTGGCGGGGGTGGATGCGGCCCAGCGTCCTGGGCAGTACGCCCTCTTCGGAGAGGGCGAGCGAGTACCGGTTGATCGCGTTGTGGAAGGCGAGGAGCGAGGCCATGACGCTGGTGACGATGAAGATGTGCATCAGGTCGGCCGCCCAGCCGCCGACGTAGGTGGTGATGGCGGAGAAGAAGAGGCCGCCGGGGTCCTTGGCCGCGGCCGCGATCACGTCCGTGTTGCCGAATGCCTGGATGACGATCCAGACGATGAACGCGTAGAACAGGCCGAGGAACGCGATCGCCAGGTACGTCGCGCGCGGCACCGTGCGCTCGGGGTCGCGGGCCTCGCGCCGGTAGATGACGGTCGACTCGAAGCCGGTGAACGCGGCGAAGGCGAAGGCCAGCACCACCGCCGTGCCGGAGACGAACACCTGGCCCGGGGCGAAGGAGGCGCCGGACAGTCCGTGCGCCCCGCCCTTGACGAGCACCCCGCCCGCGAGCAGCACCAGGATGCCGGTCTCGGCCAGGAGCAGGACGCCGAGGAGCCGGGCGCCGAACTCGATGGAGCGGTAGCCGCCGTAGCCGATGAGGAGCAGACCGGCCAGGGAGATCGGCAGCCAGGGGACGTCGGTGCCGAACAGGGCGCGCAGACTGTCCTTGGTGGCGCTGGCGAGGAGCCCGTAGACGCCGATCTCCATGCCGTTGTAGCCGATGAGGGCGAGCAGGGCGGCGCCGATGCCGGCCGGACGGCCGAGGCCGCGGGTGATGTACGCGTAGAACGCGCCGCCGCTTTTGACGTGGCGGCTCATGGTGGTGAAGCCGACGGCGAAGACGGCGAGGGTGATGCCGGCGATGAGGTAGCCGACGGGGGCGCCGATGCCGCCGAGCAGGATCGCGAGCGGGGCGACACCGGCCATGACGGTGAGCGGGGCGGCGGCGGAGACCACGAAGAAGGCGATGTCAGCGGTGCCGAGTGAGCCGGAGCGGAGGGTCGCCGCCGCGGAGGGCGGCATGCTCTCCTCGGAGGCGTCGGGAGTGGTCACGGACATGGGGAAGCCCTTCGAACGCAGGAGACGGGGAGGGTTCCGGGCGGGCGGGATGGCCGGTGCTCCCGGGGGCGCGTCGTGATGGGCCGGCGCCTCCGGACCCGTAAACCTAAAGGCTTTCGGTTTCGGCAATGTAGCCTCCTCCTGGGCATCCGGGAAGACCTGTCTCGCACCTTCAGGGGAGAAAACACGTATGGGACGGCCGCGCACACCGCTCCTCGACCGTGAGCGCATCACCACGACGGCACTGCAACTCGTCGATGAGCAGGGCGACTTCAGCGTGCCGCAGATCGCCAGGCGGCTCGGCGCGCAGACCGGCTCGGTGTATCACCATGTGGACGGCCGGGACGGGATCGTGGAGCTGCTGCGCGAGCGGGTCGCCGCCTCGATCGACCCGGGGACGCTGGATCTGCAGCCGTGGGACGGCGCACTGGAGGCCTGGGCCCGCTCCTACCGGGCCGCCTTCGCCGCGCACCCGAAGGCGATCCCGCTGCTGATGACGTCACCCGTACGAGCGCCCGGGGTGCTGGAGCAGTACGAACGCGCGGTGACCCTGCTGCTCGACGCCGGCTTCGCACCGGCCGACGTGATGCCGCTGACCATCGCCCTGGAGAACCTGGTCCTGGGCTCGGCCCTCGACCTCGCGGCCCCCGAGACGATGTGGGTCCTGACGGAGGAGGCCCGGACACCGCAGCTGGCGGAGGCACTGGCGGCGGTGGGCGAGGGCCGGGCGGACCGGGCCTTCGAGGTGGGACTGGAGGGCTTCCTGAACCATGCGCGAGCTTTGCGCCGCACATAACACCGCAGCCCGCCCGGCACCCATCAGCCCGTCCGGCGTTTGAGGACGAGGCCGCAAGGCCGACGGGGGGTCTGGGGGCGCAGCCCCCAGGAACGCGAACCCCCACAGCCTCGCGCCGTCTCCCGCCCCACCGCCGGAGGCCTACGCGCCGTAGAACAGCTCCTCCACCACCGCCCGCGCCCGCCGCGCCGTCCTCCGGTACCCGTCGAGCATGTCGCCCACATGCCCGTCCCCGTACCCCAGGTACCGTCCCACGGCGGCCAGTTCCCGTCCGTCGGACGGGAACGTGTCCCCGGCCCGCCCGCGCACCAGCATCACGGCGTTGCGCACGCGAGTGGCGAGCACCCAGGCCTCGTCCAGGATCTCCGCGTCCTCGGCCGCGATCAGCCCGGCCGCGCAGGCCGCCGCAAGTGCCTCGCGGGTGCGGGTCGTGCGCAGGCCCGGCTCGGCCCACCCGTGCTGCATCTGCAGCAGCTGCACGGTCCACTCGATGTCGGACAGGCCGCCGGGCCCGAGCTTGGTGTGCAGCTTCGGGTCGGCGCCGCGCGGGAGTCGTTCCGATTCCATCCGGGCCTTCAGCCGCCGGATCTCCCGTACGGCGTCGTCCCCGAGCCCCTCCGCCGGGTACCGCAGCGGGGCGATCAGCTCGATGAAGCGGCGGCCCAGGTCCTCGTCCCCGGCGACGGGTTCGGCACGCAGCAGCGCCTGCGACTCCCAGACCAGGGACCAGCGACGGTAGTAGGCCTCGTAGGAGTTGAGCGTCCGTACGAGCGGGCCGGACTTGCCCTCCGGTCGCAGGTCGGCGTCGATCAGCAGTGGCGGGTCCGCGCTCGGGATCTGCAGCAGCCGCCGCATCTCGGAGACGACCCGGTTGGCCGCCTCGGAGGCCTCCTGGTCCGCCACGCCCTCGCCCGGTTCGTGCACGAAGAGCACGTCGGCGTCGGATCCGTAGCCCAGTTCGTGTCCGCCGAAGCGTCCCATGCCGATGACCGCGAACCGGGTCGGCAGAGTGTCGCCCCAGCCTTCCCGCACCACCGCGCGCAGCGTGCCCGCGAGCGTCGCCGCGGTCAGATCGGACAGTGCGCCGCCGACCCGGTCCACCAGCGCCCCCTGGTCGGCCTCGGCCGGCTGGGTCTCGGTGCCGTAGGAGCCGACGATGTCGACGGCGGCCGTACGGAACAGCTCCCGGCGCCGGACGCCACGGGCCGCGGTGACCGCCTGCTGCGCGTTCTGCGCGCGGCGGACCGCAGCGAGGATCTCCTGCTCCAGCTGGCCGCGCCCGCGCGGCTCAAGGCCGCTGCCGCCGTCCCCGTCGCCGAGCAGCGCCACCGCCTCCGGGGCACGCATCAGCAGGTCGGGGGCGAGGCGCCCGGCGGACAGCACGCGGGCGAGGTTCTCCGCCGCGGCGCCCTCGTCCCGCAGCAGCCGCAGATACCAGGGGGTCTTGCCGAGCGCGTCCGACACCTTGCGGAAGTTGAGCAGACCGGCGTCCGGGTCGGCGGAGTCCGCGAACCAGCCCAGCAGCACGGGCAGCAGGGTCCGCTGGATGGCGGCCTTCCTGGTGACCCCGGAGGCCAGCGCCTCCAGATGACGCAGGGCGGCGGCCGGGTCGCCGTACCCGAGCGCGACCAGCCGCTCCCGGGCCGCCTCCGGGCTCAACCGGGACTCGCCCGGGGCGAGTTGGGCGACCGCGTCGAGCAGTGGGCGGTAGAAGAGTTTCTCGTGCAGACGGCGGACGACGGCGGCGTGCCGGCGCCACTCGCGGTTCAGCTCGGCGACCGGATCGGTGCGCAGGCCCAGGGAGCGCCCGATACGGCGCTGGTCGGACTCGTCCTCCGGCACCAGGTGCGTACGCCGCAGCCGGTAGAGCTGGATGCGGTGCTCCATGGAACGCAGGAAGCGGTAGGCCTCGTCGAGCTGGACGGCGTCGGCGCGCCCCACGTACCCGCCCGCGGCCAGCGCCTGCAGCGCGTCCAGCGTGGTGCCGCTGCGCAGCGCCGCGTCCGCCCGGCCGTGCACCAACTGCAGGAGCTGTACGGCGAATTCGACGTCCCTGAGGCCTCCGGGGCCGAGCTTCAGCTCGCGGTCGACCTCGGCGGCGGGGATGTTCTCGACGACGCGGCGGCGCATCTTCTGCACGTCGGCGACGAAGTTCTCGCGCTCGGCGGCCTTCCAGACGAGGGGTTCGAGAGCGGCCACGTACTCCTCGCCCAGCTCGATGTCGCCGGCCACCGGGCGGGCCTTGAGCAGCGCCTGGAACTCCCAGGTCTTGGCCCAGCGCTGGTAGTAGGCGAGGTGGCTGGAGAGGGTGCGCACCAGCGGGCCGTTCCTGCCCTCGGGGCGGAGGTTGGCGTCGACGGGCCAGATCGAGCCCTCGACGGTCGTCTCCGAACAGATCCGCATCATGTGCGAGGCGAGCTTGGTGGCGGAGCGCAGGGCCTTGGCCTCGTCGGCGCCTCCCCCAGTGCCTGAAAGGCCTGGGGGTGCCCCCAGGGCCTCTCCCACGAAGATGACGTCGACGTCGGACACGTAGTTCAGCTCATGGCCCCCGCACTTGCCCATCGCGATGACGGCGAGCCGGCACAGCGCGGCGTCCTCGGGTGCGGCGGCGCGGGCGATGGCGAGGGCGGCGCGCAGGGTGGCGGTGGCGAGGTCGGCGAGCTCGGCGGCGCTCTCGGCGAGGTCGGTGGTGCCGCACACGTCGCGGGCGGCGATGGACAGCAGGCAGCGGCGGTAGGCGACGCGCAGGGAGACGGGGTCCTGGGCCTCGGCCAGGCCCCCCTCGAACTCCTCGACCCCGGGGTGCAGGTCACGCGGCTCGTAGGTGACCAGCGCCTCCCAGTCGCGCGGGTGGCGGGCCAGGTGGTCGGCGAGGGCCTCGGAGGCACCGAGCACGCCGAGCAGCCGGTCGCGCAGGGGCTTGGCCGCTATCAGCGTGTCGAGCAGCTCGCGCCGCGCGCTGGGGCTGGGCTGGGCCTCCAGGAGCCGTACGAGACCGAGCAGCGCCAGATCCGGGTCGGCGGTCGCGCCCAGCGCGTCGAGCAGCACCGGGTCGTCGCGCACGGGCATCAGGTCAGCGCTGTCCAGGAGCCGCTCGGCGGCCGAGGGACCGGTGAAGCCGTGCCGCAGCAGCCGAGAGAAGGTACTGCTCCTGCGCCCCGGCACCGTCATCCCCGCCCTCCTGTCGGATCAAGGTCGTCCTGGCCCGAGCGTAACCGGAGACACTGACAGAAGCGCTGGGACGGGACGGCGGTTTCGGCGGGTGGTCGTCGCGGCCGGGTCCGGCCCCCTGTTGGGTCCGGGCAGCCGCTGTGCCCTGACCGGGCGACCGATGAGTTCTTCGACCGATGATTTCCCGCGGCGCGCACGGTCACCTCTTCGTACAGGCCGTCGGCATGGAAAGCACTGAAGGAGAAGAGGGCAGCTCATGGCGGACACCACCCCACAGACCCGTCTCGACCCCCGCTACAGCGACCCGCGGGCCACCGCGACCGACTGGTCCGAGGCCGAGGCTCGGCTTGCCGCGGCCGAGTCGTTCTGGATCTCCACCGTGCGGCCGGACGGGCGGCCGCATGTGACGCCGTTGCCCGCGGTGTGGTCGGACGGCGCGTTGCACTTCTGCACGGGGCCCGAGGAGCGCAAGGCGAGGAACCTCGCGGCCGATCCGCATGTCGCGCTGACGACCGGCAGCAACACCTGGGACAAGGGCTACGACCTGGTCGTGGAGGGCGAGGCGGTGCGCGTGGTCGAGGAGGAACGGCTGCGCCGCCTGGCCGCCGCGTGGGAGGCCAAGTACGGCAGCTTCTGGCACTTCGACGTGCGGAACGGGGCGTTCCATCATGGTGCCGGGCACGCTTTCGTCTTCGCGGTGGCGCCGCGCACGGTCTTCGGCTTCGGTAAAGGGGAGCCTTTCAGCCAGACGCGCTGGCGGTTCACCTGACGCACGGCAAAGGAGTCGTTCCATGGACATGAGTCTCGAAGTGCTGTTGCTGCCGGTCTCGGACGTTGACCGGGCCAAGGAGTTCTACCGGGACAGGGTCGGCTTCCACGTGGACCTCGACGGCGAGGTGATGGAGGGCGTGCGGATCGTGCAGCTCACCCCGCCCGGCTCCGGATGTTCGATCGCGCTGGTCGACGGACTGCAGGTCCCGACGGGCACGCCGCAGCCGGGGACGTACCACGGGATGCAGCTGTGCGTGACGGACGCCAAGGCCGCGTACGAGGAGCTGACCGCGCGCGGCCTGGAGGTCAGCGAGCCGCAGCAGTTCGCGCCGCAGGACGGGGCCACCTTCATGTACTTCAAGGACCCGGACGGCAACGGCTGGGCGATCCAGCAGTACCGGCGCCGGGCCACTGAGCCGCTGCACAAGGTGCTGGCCGATCTGGCCGCCCGACAGGGGTAGTTGATGCCGCAACGGTTCACCCGGCAGTAGTTCATCCGATCTTCACCATTCGGGTTGGGCGAGATGGGCCGGGGGCATCTTGGCGTGTGCATGCTCTGTCCGCACCGCCGCCCCCGTCCTTCCCCCCTCCGGAGGTTGATGTGTCCGGCAGTTCAACCAGTTCGGCCAGTTCGGCGTACCGCCGCAGCCGTGCCGCCGTGGCGTCCACGCTCGCCTTCACCGCTGCCGCCGTCGGTCTGTGGACCGGCCTCGGTGGCTCCTCGTCCGCCGCGTCCGGTGCGTCCGCGGCGTCCGGCGTGCCGGCCCCGGACCACGTGGTCGTCGTGGTCTTCGAGAACCATGCCTACAGCCAGGTGATCGACTCCTCCAGCGCCCCGTACATCAACTCGCTCAAGACCGGCGGCGCCAACCTGAGTCAGTCGTACGCCGAGACCCACCCGAGCCAGCCCAACTACTTCACCCTGTTCTCCGGCTCCACCCAGGGCATCACGGACGACAGCTGCTACACCCCCGGCTTCTCCTCGGCCCCGAACCTGGCCTCCGAGCTGATCGCCGCCGGACACACCTGGGCCAGCTACAACGAGACGCTGCCCAGCCAGGGCTCCACGACCTGCAGCAGCGGCGACTACGCGCGCAAGCACAACCCGTGGTTCGGCTTCAGCAACGTCCCGACGTCCAGCGCCAAGACCTTCGCGCAGTTCCCGGCCGACTACTCCACCCTCCCCGACGTCTCCTTCGTCACCCCCAACCTGTGCAGCGACATGCACGACTGCTCGGTGTCGACCGGTGACACCTGGCTGAAGAACAACCTCGGCGCCTACGCGACCTGGGCCAAGACCCACAACAGCCTCCTCGTCGTCACCTTCGACGAGGACAACCGCCTGGCCGGCAACCGCATCCCGACGGTCCTGTACGGCCAGCCGGTGACGGCGGGGTCCAGCAGCTCCACCACGTACAACCACTACAACCTGCTCCGCACCCTGGAGGACTCGCAGGGCCTGACGACCCACGCGGGCAACGCCGCCTCCGCGTCCGACATCACGGGGATCTGGGCCTCCTGAGATGTACGTAGCGGACAGCCGCGCAGGCACTCCTGATGCGCCGGCGTCCGCGGACGGTGCCGTCCGGCCCCTCGCCGGGCGGCGCCGCGCCGCGGTCGCCCCCACGGTCCTCGCCCTCGGCACGGTCAGCCTGATCACCGACGTCTCGTCGGAGATGGTGACGGCCGTCCTCCCCCTGTACCTGGTGGCGGGCCTGGGCCTGTCCCCGCTGGGCTTCGGGCTGCTGGACGGGATCTACAACGGCTTCTCGGCGCTCGTACGCCTCGTGGGCGGCCATCTCGCCGACCGCGGCGGGGGCCGCCACAAGTGGGTGGCCGGGCTCGGCTACGGCATCTCGGCGCTCTGCAAGCCCCTGCTCCTGCTCGCCCACTCCCTCACCCCCATCGGCCTGGTCCTGGCCGCCGACCGCACCGGCAAGGGCCTGCGCACGGCCCCGCGCGACGCGCTGATCTCCCTGTCGGCCACACCGCAGACCCGCGGCCGCGCCTTCGGCGTGCACCGTGCGATGGACACGGCCGGCGCGCTGCTCGGCCCGCTGGCGGCGTTCCTGATCCTGCGCGCCACGGTGGACGGCTACGACGCCGTGTTCACGGTGAGCTTCTGCGTGGCGGTGGCCGGGGTCCTGGTGCTGGTGCTGTTCGTGCCGGGCGCGTCCGCGGCTCCGGCGGCCGAGAAGGCCGTACGCCCACGCCCCACCCTGCGTGCCGCCCTCGGCCTCCTGCGCCACCGCGAGCTGCGCCGTATCACGATCTGCGCGCTGCTCCTGGGTCTCGCGACGATCAGCGACTCCTTCGTCTATCTCCTGCTCCAGCGCCGTCTGGGCGTCCCCGACCGCTGGTTCGCGCTGCTCCCGCTGGGCACGGCGGCCGCGTTCCTGCTGCTGGCGGTTCCGCTGGGCCGGCTGGCCGACCGGGTGGGCCGCCGGCGCGTCTTCCTCGCGGGGCACGGGGCGCTCCTGACGGCGTACACGCTCCTGCTCACCTCCTGGCACGGCCCGGCACTCCCCTACGCCGTCCTGCTCCTGCACGGCTCCTTCTACGCGGCGACCGACGGCGTGCTCATGGCGGTGGCCTCGGACTGCGTGCCTCAGGAGCTGCGCTCGTCGGGCCTCGCGGTGGTGCAGACGGGGCAGGCGCTGGCCCGGTTCGTGTGCTCGCTGGGCTTCGGCGCGGCGTGGACGCTGCGGGGCGACCGTACGGCCCTGCTGGCGTCGACGGCGGCGCTGGCGCTGTGCGCCGCCTTCTCCCTGACGACCCTGCGCCCCGCTGCCCGGGAGGCCGACGCATGACCGTACGCAACCGCATCCTGATCCTGCTGGCGGCCCTGACCGCCCTCGCGGCGGTCGCCGTGGCGTCGGTCCTGCACGCGTCGGCGCGCGCGGACCGCCTGCACCGGACCCAGCCGGGCGGGCCCCGCGTGACCTCGGGGCCGGTCACCCTCACCACCCCCGGCCGCATGGTCTTCCGCAACATGGCCTGGGGCCCGCACCGCGACGAACTGACGACGGTCCCGGCATCGGACCCGTCCGGCCCGCGCACCGCCTCCGGCGTCAAGTGCCTTCGTTTCTACGCCGCTTCGGGCACCGGCGTGTGCCTGCAGGCCGTGCACGGCACCGTCTCGGACACCTACCGCGCCCTCGTCCTGGACGCCCGCCTCAAGGAGAGGGCCCGCTACGACGTCCCGGGGATACCCTCCCGCGCCCGCGTCTCCCCCACCGGCCACTTCGCCGCCTGGACGGCGTTCGTGGGCGGCGACTCGTACGCGGGCACGGACTTCTCGACGCGCGCGGCCATCGTGGACGTACGGACGGGAAAGCTGATCCCGACGCTGGAGGCGTTCCGTATCGTGCAGGACGGCCACGCCTACCGCGCGGCGGACGTGAACTTCTGGGGAGTGACGTTCGCCTCGGACGACCGCACGTTCTACGCGACGCTGGCGACCAGGGGCAGAACCCACCTTGTCCGGGGCGACCTGCGGGCCCGCACGGTCACCATCCTCCACGCGAACGTCGAGTGCCCGTCCCTCTCACCCGACGGCACCCGCATCGCCTACAAGAAGCGGGTGCCGGGCCTCCCGAAGGACGCCCCGTGGCATCTGTACGTCCTCGACCTCCACACGATGCGCGAAACCCCGCTCGCCGAGCCTCGCAGCGTCGACGACCAGGCCGTCTGGCGCGACGGCCGGACGATCGTCTACGCCCTGCCCGGGGACTACGGGGCGGACCTGTACACGGTCCCGGCCGACGGCACGGGAAAGCCGCGGCGCATCAGCACGGCGGCTGTTTCGCCCGCGTTCGTGGGTATGGACCCCGACCTCCACGACAAGGTGGAGCTGATGCGCGGAGAGTAAAAGCGGCGAGGGCCCCTCCCGGCACCGGCACGGCCCCGGAACCGTGAGACGCGAGAAGGCCGACGGTCCACGACCGTCGGCCCCCACTGCCAAATGAGCAGGAAACCCGCTCTGACCTGCGACTACAGCACCGGCAGGTTCTTCCGCAGCTCGAACGCCGTGACCTCGGAGCGGTACTCCTCCCACTCCTGGCGCTTGTTGCGCAGGAAGAAGTCGAAGACGTGCTCGCCCAGGGTGTCGGCGAGCAGGTCGCTGCGCTCCATGAGGGTGAGCGCCTCGCCGAGGTTCTGCGGGAGCGGCTCGATGCCCATCGCGCGGCGCTCGGCGTCCGAGAGGGCCCAGACGTCGTCCTCGGCGCCCGGCGGGAGCTCGTAGCCCTCCTCGATGCCCTTGAGGCCGGCGGCCAGCAGGGTGGCGTAGGCCAGGTACGGGTTGGCACCGGAGTCGATCGAGCGGACCTCGACCCGCGCCGAGCCCGTCTTGCCGGGCTTGTACATCGGGACGCGGACCAGGGCGCTGCGGTTGTTGTGGCCCCAGCAGATGTACGAGGGGGCCTCGCCACCGGCACCGGCGGTGCGCTCCGAGCCGCCCCAGATGCGCTTGTAGGAGTTCACCCACTGGTTGGTGACCGCCGAGATCTCCGCCGCGTGCTTCAGCAGGCCCGCGATGAAGGAGCGGCCGACCTTGGAGAGCTGGTACTCCGAGCCGGACTCGTAGAACGCGTTGCGGTCGCCCTCGAAGAGGGACAGGTGCGTGTGCATGCCGCTGCCCGGGTGCTCCGAGAACGGCTTCGGCATGAACGTCGCCTGCACGCCCTGCTCCAGCGCCACCTGCTTCATGACCAGGCGGAACGTCATGATGTTGTCGGCCGTGGAGAGCGCGTCGGCGTACCTGAGGTCGATTTCCTGCTGGCCCGGGGCGCCCTCGTGGTGGGAGAACTCGACCGAGATGCCCATCGACTCCAGCATGGTGATCGCCTGACGGCGGAAGTCCATGCCGATGTTCTGCGGGGTGTGGTCGAAGTAGCCGGAGTTGTCGGCCGGGGTCGGGCGCGTGCCGTCGAGCGGGCGGTCCTTCAGCAGGAAGAACTCGATCTCCGGGTGCGTGTAGAACGTGAAGCCCAGGTCGGAGCCGCGGGTCAGGGCACGCTTGAGGACGTAGCGCGGGTCGGCGAAGGACGGGGAGCCGTCCGGCATGAGGATGTCGCAGAACATGCGGGCGGTACCGGGGGCCTCGGCGCGCCAGGGCAGGATCTGGAACGTCGACGGGTCCGGCTTGGCGATCATGTCGGACTCGTAGACCCGGGCGAAGCCCTCGATCGCCGAGCCGTCGAAGCCGATGCCCTCGTCGAAGGCCTGTTCCAGCTCGGCCGGGGCCACGGCCACGGACTTGAGGAAGCCCAGCACGTCCGTGAACCACAGGCGTACGAACCGGATGTCGCGCTCCTCCAAGGTCCGGAGCACGAACTCCTGCTGCTTGTCCATCTTCCGCTTCCCCATCCTTGCTGGTCAGGCCGCCTGTCTCCGTTTCACGCAGGAGGCGGTCGGGCACCTGAGCATCACACCACAACAGCATTTCAGCCGCGTTGCCGACCATGATCGACGCGGCGACCTCGGTCTGAATGCCTGGCATACGGCAGGTGTACGGCTCTACAGCCCATATTGCCTGCTCGGACTGACATCCGTAATGCCCGGCCCCACCTCGCACGCGAGGAGCACCGCTTACCTTCGGCGGATTCCTGTCGGGTACCTGTCGATCCGGCCATTCCCGTGACCTCCCTTCGAGGCGCCCCAGGTCCCCCATTACGATCAGCGGACCCGATCGTCCCTTTCGCAGAAGGACACCCCATGGGCTCCGCCAACAAGACCACCGGCACGGCACGCAAGGCGCGAATAGAGGAGATGCGGCGCGCCGAGCAGACCCGCGAGCGGCGCAACCGGATCCTGGTCATCGCCGCGAGCACCGTGGTCGTCGCGGCTCTGGTGGTCGGCGCCGTCTTCGTCGTCAAGTCGCAGGACGGCGGCGGGAGCGGCACCGCGGGCGACGGCAAGGCGCAGGCCTCGGGGCATTTCGTGACCGGCAAGGACGGCGTGCGGACCTGGTCGGGCAAGCTGGCCCGCAACCACGTCCAGGGGACCGTCAACTATCCCATGCACCCTCCGGTCGGCGGCGACCACAACCCGGTGTGGCTCAACTGCAACGGCGACGTCTACACCAAGGCCGTCAAGAACGAGAACGCCGTGCACGCGCTGGAGCACGGTGCGGTCTGGGTGACGTACACCGACAAGGCGAAGAAGTCCGACGTGGACGCGCTGTCCGCGAAGGTGAAGCAGACGCCGTACTCGCTGATGAGCCCGTACGCGAACCAGGCCTCCCCGATCGAACTGTCGGCGTGGGGGCATCAGCTGAGCGTGACGAGCGCGAGCGACCCGAAGGTCGGCGCGTTCTTCGAGACGTACGTGCAGGGCAAGCAGACTCCCGAGCCGGGCGCCTCGTGCACCGGCGGGACCATGTGACATGAAGAAGCACATCGGCTGGATCACCGGAACGACCGCGGCGGTGCTCGTCGCCGCCGGGGCGATCACCTACGCGGTCGCCGAGGACAGCGGGGCGGGCGCGAGCACGCCGTCGGCAGGATCCGCGGACGCCGGGTTCGCGCGGGACATGGCCGTGCACCACCAGCAGGCCGTCGAGATGTCGTACATCGTGCGTGACCGCACGAAGGACACGGAAGTGCGGCGGCTCGCCTACGACATCGCGCAGACGCAGGCCAACCAGCGCGGGATGCTGCTGGGCTGGCTCGATCTGTGGGGGCTGCCGAAGGTGTCGGCCGACCCGCCGATGACCTGGATGGGCATGGGCGGCATGGCCTCCGGCAAGGACGGCTCACTGATGCCCGGCATGGCGACGAACACCGAGATGCGCAAGCTCGGCACGCTGAACGGCAGGCAGGCGGAGGTCTTCTACCTGCAGCTGATGACGGCCCATCACAAGGGCGGCATCCACATGGCCGAGGGCTGCGTCGCCAAGTGCACCGTCGGCGTGGAGAAGGACCTCGCGCAGGGCATGGTCGACGCGCAGAAGTCGGAGATCGACCTGATGGCGGGCATGCTCAAGGAGCGCGGCGGGAAAGCGCGTTCCTGATCCCCTGCCGGGAACAAAGGCCTCAAATCGCCCCACCTGACGGTTCCTTGGGTTTCTCTTGGCTTACTCATTTCCCTGACATGGACGGTTCATCGAGAGAGTGGCCCCCATCGCTTGATCCATTGCCCGCCCCTCCGCCGCGGAGCGGGTCTACGCGGATCAACCGACGACCGACCACACATGCGGAGAACCGCATCGCAGGGGGTTCTATGAGATCCAATCGCGCCACACTGCGCACCGTGAGCATGGCAGCGACGCTGCCCATGATCGCCGGTGCGCTGGCGCTCGGCATACCCGCGGCACAAGCTGCGGACAATCCCGGCCGGGACACACTCGCGGGCACCAAGCCCGCGTGGGCGACGGCCAAGGCGGACAAGGGCGACGCCTCGAACGGCTCCCAGGTCTCGCTGAGGGTCTACCTGGCCGGCAAGAACGCCGCGGGCCTCGCCGCGTACGCGAAGTCCGTCTCCGACCCGGGCTCGCCGTCGTACGGCAAGTACCTGAGCGCCAAGAAGGCGCAGTCCCGCTTCGGCGCGACCAAGGCCCAGGTGGCCGCGGTCAGGTCGTGGCTGACGGCCAACGGCCTGAAGGTGACCGGAGTTTCGCAGCACTACGTCTCCGTCACCGGTGATGTGGCCGCCGCCGAGAAGGCGTTCGGCACCCAGCTGCACAACTACACAAAGGGCTCCAAGACGTACCGCGCGCCGTCGAAGGCAGCCTCGGTGCCCGACGGCCTCAAGGGCGCCGTCCTGACCGTCACCGGCCTGGACAACGCTCCGCACAAGGCGAGCCACGACGACCAGCTGCCCGGTCCGGGCGACGCGTTCAGGAACGCCGGGCCGTTCTCCTCGTACTACGGCTCGAACATCGCGAGCACGCTGCCCGACGCGTACGGAACGAAGATCCCGTACGCCATCAAGGGCTACACCGGCAAGCAGCTGCGTTCCGCCTACGGCGCCGGCAAGTACACCGGCAAGCGTGTCCGGGTCGCCATCACGGACGCGTACGCCTCGCCGACCATCGCCTACGATGCCGCCAACTACGCGAAGAAGCACGGCGACGCCGCGTGGAAGACCGGTCAGCTGAGCCAGTCGCTGCCCAAGAAGTACACGCACACCGGCGCCGACGAGTGCGACGCCTCGGGCTGGTACGGCGAGGAGACCCTCGACGTCGAGGCCGTGCACGCGGTCGCGCCGGACGCGCACGTCACGTACGTGGGCGCCGCGTCCTGCCAGGACCCCGACCTGCTGGACTCGCTCAGCAAGGTGGTCGACAAACACCTCGCCGACATCGTCTCCAACTCGTGGGGCGACATCGAGGCCAACCAGACGCCGGACCTCGCGGCCGCCTACGACCAGGTCTTCCAGTTCGGAGCGGTCGAGGGCATCGGCTTCTACTTCTCCTCCGGTGACAACGGCGACGAGGTCGCCAACACCAAGACGAAGCAGGTCGACACCCCGGCCAACTCGGCGTGGGTGACGGCGGTCGGCGGTACCTCCCTCGCCGTCGGCAAGGGCGACAAGTACCTGTGGGAGACCGGCTGGGGCACCGAGAAGGCCACGCTGTCCGCGGACGGCAAGAGCTGGACCGGATTCCCCGGCGCGTTCACCTCGGGTGCGGGCGGCGGCACCAGCAAGACGGTCGGCGAGCCCTTCTACCAGAAGGGTGTCGTCCCGGACGCGCTGGCCAAGGCCAACAACGCGGCCGGCAACCGTGTGGTCCCGGACATCGCGGCGATCGCCGACCCCAACACCGGTTTCCTGGTCGGCCAGACGCAGACCTTCCCGGACGGGTCGGAGAAGTACAGCGAGTACCGCATCGGCGGCACGTCGCTCGCCGCTCCGGTGATCGCGGCCGTGCAGGCGCTGGCCCAGGAGGCGGCAGGCGGCAAGGCGATCGGTTTCGCCAACCCGTCGATCTACTCCAAGTTCGGGTCGAAGCTGTACCACGACGTCACGGACAAGCCGACGGGTTCCGACCTGGCGGTCGCGCGCGTCGACTTCGTGAACGGCGTTGACGCGTCGGGTGGTCTTGCCACCTCGGTCCGCAGCCTCGGCAAGGACAGCTCGCTGTCGGCCGTGAAGGGCTACGACGACGTCACCGGCGTGGGCTCGCCCACGAACGGCTACGTGGACTCGTACAAGCGTCACTGACGTCTTACGGGCTTCCGAGCACCGTGCGCCCGCTCCTCCTCACCGGGAGGGGCGGGCGCACGCGTGTGCGCCCTGGGCTTGCGCAGGTCAGCCGGTTCGTCCGGGCCGGCGGTCAAGGGTCAGGAAGACCAGGAATCCGGCGGCGAAGAGCAGCGCACCGGCGATCAGGAAGGGCACCGGGGCGTACTCGTCGGTGCAGGTCTCCCCTCCGGCCGTCGCCCGGCACACGTTCCCAGGGCCGCCCCGGTTGAGGTAGGCGAGGTAGAAGAGCGGCAGAGACAGGCCGGTGACGGCCCCGGCGACGGCGTTGCGGTGCCCCTTGCGCAGCAGGAACACGGCGGCCAGGGCTCCCAGGACGATCAGGACCGGGCCCACGGACAGCAGCGCGGCCAGCCCGAGCGCGACACACCCGCCGACCGCGAGCCAGGCCAGGAACCAGCCCCACTCCGACGCACGGTCGCCCAGGACCGCGAGAGCCTTGCGTTGCACGGCGCCTCCTGCTTCGGCCTTCGGCGCTTTCGGCGGGAGACCGCGGCAATCGTGCGGCACGTCCCGGCGAAGACAATTCAGCATACGGCCGTGCCATGATCACGCCAATCATGGCGGGCCGGCGGGCGGGCACGAGACCCGCCCCCCATCGCGTCGCTCTGACGATTACACTGGCCCTCGTGCCTCAGTCGAACTTCTGGTCCATCTATCAGCACGGCTTCGCACGGGTCGCCGCGTGCACGGGCCACACCGTCATCGCGGACCCCCCTGCCAACGCCGAGGCGGTCCTGCGTCACGCACGCCGATGCGCGCAGGAGGGTGTCGCCGTCGCCGTCTTCCCGGAGATGGGGCTGTGCGGCTACTCGATCGAGGACCTGCTGCTGCAGGACGCGCTGCTCGACGGGGTCGAGGCGGCGCTCCGGGAGGTGGTGGCCGGGTCCGCGGACCTGCTGCCGGTGCTGGTCGTCGGCGCCCCGCTGCGCCATCGCAACCGGATCTACAACTGCGCCGTGATCGTGCACCGCGGCCGCGTCCTCGGCGTCGTGCCCAAGTCGTATCCGCCGAACTACCGGGAGTTCTACGAGCGCCGGCAGATCGGTGACGGTGCCGACGAACGCGGCGGGTCGATCCGGGTCGCGGGCGAGGCCGTGCCGTTCGGCGTGGATCTGCTGTTCGCGGCGGACGACGTCCCGGGACTCGTGCTGCACGCGGAGATCTGCGAGGACATGTGGGTGCCCGTGCCGCCCAGCGCGGAGGCGGCCCTCGCCGGTGCGACCGTCCTGGTCAACCTCTCCGGCAGCCCGATCACGGTCGGGCGCGCCGAGGACCGCAAGCTGCTGTGCCGCTCGGCGTCCTCCCGCTGCCTGGCCGCGTACGTCTACGCGGCGGCCGGCCTCGGCGAGTCGACCACCGACCTGTCCTGGGACGGCCAGGCCATGGTCTACGAGAACGGCTTGCTGCTGGCCGAGACGGAGCGGTTCCCGCTCGGCGACGAGTACGCGGTGGCCGACGTGGACCTCGACCTGCTGCGGCAGGAGCGGCAGCGGATGGGCACCTTCGACGACAACCGCCGTACGCACCGCGCGCGCACCAGCGACTTCCGTACGGTCGCCTTCGAACTCGATCCGCCGCTCACCGACCTGGGTCTGCGCCGTCGCCTGGAGCGCTTCCCGTTCGTGCCGGCCGACGCCGAGCGCCTGGCCCAGGACTGCTACGAGGCGTACAACATCCAGGTGGAGGGCCTTCAGCAGCGGCTCGCGGCGATCGGCGGCCCGAAGGTGGTCATCGGGGTGTCAGGCGGCCTCGACTCCACGCACGCGCTGATCGTCGCCGCCCGCGCGATGGACCGCGCGGGCCGCCCGCGCAGCGACATCCTGGCCTGGACGCTGCCCGGCTTCGCCACCAGCGACCACACCAAGGACAACGCCCACAAGCTGATGGCCGCCCTGGGCGTCACCGCGGCCGAGCTGGACATCACGCCGACCGCACGGCTGATGCTGCAGGAGATGGACCACCCGTTCGCGTCCGGCGAGCCGGTGTACGACGTCACCTTCGAGAACGTGCAGGCAGGGCTCCGCACCGACTACCTGTTCCGGCTGGCCAACCAGCGCGGCGGCATCGTGCTCGGCACCGGTGACCTCTCCGAGCTGGCGCTGGGCTGGTCCACGTACGGCGTGGGCGACCAGATGAGCCACTACAACGTCAACTCGGGTGTGCCGAAGACGCTGATCCAGCATCTGATCCGCTGGGTCATCAGCAGCGGTCAGCACGACGAGGAGACCGGCCAGACGCTCGCTGCGATCCTCGACACCGAGATCAGCCCGGAACTCGTACCGGGCGAGGAGATGCAGTCCACCGAGTCCCGGATCGGGCCGTACGCGCTGCACGACTTCACGCTGTTCCATGTCCTGCGGTACGGCTTCCGGCCGTCGAAGATCGCCTTCCTGGCCTGGCACGCCTGGCACGACGAGAAGACCGGCGCGTGGCCGCCCAACTTCCCGGAGGCCAAGCGGGTGGCGTACGACCTGCCGGAGATCCGGCAGTGGCTGGAGGTCTTCTGCCGCCGCTTCTTCGCGTTCGCGCAGTTCAAGCGGTCGGCCATGCCGAACGGGCCCAAGGTGTCGGCCGGCGGTTCGCTGTCACCGCGCGGCGACTGGCGCGCGCCGTCGGACAGCTCGGCGACCGCATGGCTGCGGGATCTTTCCCGCTTCGACTAGTTCGAACGTTGTCTGTCGGGGCTGGCCGGTCAGTCCCGCGCGGCAGGGTTGGCGGTACGCGGCCCTGGAGGCTGCGCCTCCAGGACCCCCATCGCCCTCATCGGCCCCATCGGCCCGAGGGCCTCGTCCTCGAAGGCCGGTCGGGCCGAAAGACACCGACCCGTGCCTCAGCGGTGCAGCGCCTCCGACTGCTGCGGCACATGGGAGGCGACCACGCGTTCCCGTACGGCCCGCGCCTGCGGGACGGGCCGCCGCCGGTCCACCGCGCACGCGGCCCCCGCGACGCCCAGGCCGAGCACGGCCAGCGCCGCGCCCGCCAGGGACGGCGAGGTCACGCCGAAGCCGGCGGCCAGGGCCACGCCGCCGATCCACGCGCCCCCGGCGTTGGCCAGGTTGAACGCGGCCTGGTTCGCGGAGGACGCCAGGGACGGGGCCGCCGACGCCTTCTCCATGACCATCAGCTGGAGGGGCGAGCCGGTGATGAAGGCCGCCGCGCCGAGCAGGATCACGGCGAGGGCCGCGCTCCACTGGGTGGACATCAGCAGCGGGAACAGGGCCAGTACGGCCGCCAGTGACACCAGCCCGCCGAACAGCGTCCCGCGCAGGGAGTGGTCGGCGAGGCGGCCGCCCGCCAGGTTGCCCGCCGTCGCGCCGACGCCGAACAGCGCCAGCAGCAGCGTCACGCTGGTCTCGGCGTACCCGGCGGCGTCCGTGAGCATCGGCGTGATGTAGCTGTACGCGGCGAACAGGGCGCCGAAGCCGGCGACGGTCGTGCCGAGCGCCAGCCAGACGGGCACGGACCGCAGGGCGGCCAGTTCGCCGCGCAGGCCCCCGGCCGCAGCGGCTTGGGTGGGGGCGTGCGGGATCAGCAGGGAGAGCGCGGCGATCGCCGCCAGGCCGATCGCGCCCACGCCGAGGAAGGTGGCCCGCCAGCCCAGGTGCTGTCCCATGAGCGTGGCGACCGGGACGCCGGCGACGTTGGCGACCGTGAGGCCGAGGAACATCAGCGAGACGGAGCGTGCCTTGCGTTCCGGCGCCACCATGTTCGTGGCGACGACGGCGCCCACGCCGAAGAAGGCGCCGTGCGGCAGACCGCTCAGGAAGCGGGCGGCCAGGAGCGAGTCGTAGCCGGGGGCGAACGCGGACAGCGCGTTGCCGACCACGAACAGGGCCATCAGGCCGATCAGGACCGTACGGCGGGACATCCGCGCGGTGACGGCGGCGAGGAGCGGGGCGCCGATGACGACACCCAGCGCGTACGCGGAGACCAGATGACCCGCGGTGGGGATCGAGACGTTCAGGTCGCTCGCGACGTCGGGCAGCAGGCCCATCATCACGAACTCGGTGGTGCCGATACCGAAAGCGCCGACGGCCAGTGCGAGCAGGGCCAGGGGCATGGAGGGGCCTGTTCCTTCCGGAGTGCAGAGGAGTGTGTGTTCCACGAGTGTATGTTCACTCGCGGAACAAAACCTCTCAGGCCCAGTATTCCGGCCCGCTAGGAGTCGGTGTCGAGGCTCACACGGGCCGCGATCGGCAGATGGTCGCTGCCGGTCGCGGGCAGCGTCCACGAGCTCACCGGCTCGACACCCTGGACCATGATCTGGTCGATCCGCGCCATCGGGAACGACGCCGGCCAGCTGAACCCGAAGCCGCTGCCGGCCGCCCCCTGCGTGGAGCGCATCTGGGAGGTGACGCCGTTCAGGGCGCGGTCGTTCATCGTGCCGTTCAGGTCGCCGAGCAGCACCTTCCGCTTCAGCGGCTCGTCGGCGATGGCCTCGCCCAGGGCGTTGGCACTCTTGTCGCGCTGGCGGGCCGTGAACCCGGCCTCCAGCTTCACACGCACCGACGGGAGGTGGGCGACGTAGACGGCGACCGGCCCCTCGGGCGTGGTGACCGTCGCGCGCATGGCGCGTGTCCAGCCCAGCTTGATGTCGACGGCCCTGACGCCGGTCATCGGGTCCTTGCTCCACAGGCCGACGGTGCCCTGCACCGAGTGGTACCTGTACGTCGACGCGAGCGCCTTCTCGTACACCGGAACCGCCGACGCGGTCAGCTCCTCCAGGGCCACCACGTCCGCGCCGGAGGCGGCCACGTCGCGGGCCGTGCCGGACGGGTCGGGGTTGTCGGCGTTGACGTTGTGCGTGGCGACGGTCAGGTCACCGCCGCCGCCGGTCTTGTCGGAGAGCAGACCGCCGAAGAGGTTCAGCCACACGATCGCCGGCAGCACCACCGCGATCAGGGCCGTCGCCGACCTGCGCACCAGGGCGAGCAGGAGCAGCACCGGGACCAGGAAGCCCAGCCAGGGCAGGAAGGTGTCGGTGAGGCTGCCCAGGTTGCCGATGCGGTTCGGGATCCGCGCGTGCAGCAGCATGACCAGGGCGAGGAGCACCGCGGTCGCGGCAACGACGACGCCTCGGCGCCAGATTCTTGGGTCGCCGCGCCATCCGGAGGCCAGGCGGCCCATCAGGCGCCGGAACCGGTCTCCCCGGCGCTCGGGCCCCGAGCCGCCGTTGTCCGTCTCCGTCATGTACGCCTGCTGCGCCATACCGCGTCGCCTCACTGCCTGCCTTGCAACACCGTCCGTCCCCCGCACCACGGGGGTGCCGAACACCCCCCTAGACCCTAGGGGATGATCGGCCCTGGACCTGCCGTCACATGACGGCCGTACGGGGACGAGGACGACCGACCCGGCGCCGGGAGTTCCACTTACGGCCGTGGAAAGCGCCGTCTGTGACGAACGGCGCACACTCGGGCCGCGCACTCGGGCTGCGCATTCGGGCTGCGCATTCGGGCTGCGCATTCGGGCTATGGCTTCGGGGAACTGACGGGCCGTAGCCCTTCGAGGAGCGTGTCGACCAGCCGCTCCGAAAGGCCCTCGGGCAGATCGGCGTCGGGCCGCATGACGGTGCGCAGCAGCATCGGGCCGACGACGATGTCGTTCAGCAACTCGATGTCGACGTCCGCCCGGATCTCGCCGTTCGCCTGCCCCCGCCGCAGGACCTCGACCTGGCGCCTGCGGCGCGGTTCGACGACCGAGGCGTGGTACGCCGCCCAGATCTTCGGGCTGCTCTTCATCTGCGCGAAGACGTTGTGCAGCAGCAGCGAGGAGCGGGTCAGCAGGGCGCGCCTGCGCAGCTGTTCCAGCATCGCCACCAGGTCGTCGCGCATCGAGGTGCCGGGCAGCTGCGGATCCGGCGGCTCGGCACCTCGTACGACGTCGACGAAGAGCTCCTCCTTGCCGTTCCAGCGGCGGTAGATGGTGGCCTTGCCGACTCCCGCCGTGCGCGCGATGCGCTCGATGGAGAGTTCGGCCAGCGGCACGCCCTCCTCCAGCAGCTTCATCACGCCCTCGACGATCGCACGCTCGACGGCCTCACTGCGGGGGCGGCCCCTGGCGGGTCCCTCGGGAGCGGCTTGGCTGTCGGCGAGGCTCACTTCACTGCGTCCCTTCGGTGTGCTGAACCCGATTCTCCCTTGCGTACGACACCACCCCGCAGGCCGGACGGCGTTATTCCGCCGCTGTGACCAACTCCTGGGCGTCCGCGCCCTCCTGACGGGCCGGCGGCTTCCCCGGCAGGAACAGCGCCACGACGACCGCGCCGACCACCGCCACGCCCGCGCCCCACAGCGCGGTGAGGTGCATGGCGTGCAGGAACGCGTCGTTGGCCGGAGTGACCAGCGCCCTGCCCTGCGGGCCGAGCTTGGCGGCGACGCCGAGCGTGGCCTCGATGGACTCGCCGGCGGTGTCGCGCAGGGCGGGGGGCAGCGGGCCGAGCTTGCCCTCGATGCCGTTGCGGTAGGCCGTGGACAGCACCGAGCCGAGGACCGCGATGCCGAGCGCGCCGCCGACCTGGCGGAAGGTGTTGCTGAGCGCGGACGCGGAGCCGGCCTTCTCGCGGGGCAGGGCCTGCATGATGACGACGCTGGTCGGCGTCATGATGTGCGCCATGCCGGTGCCCATGAGGAAGAAGATGACCTCCAGGAGCCAGATCGGGGTGTCCGCGTCCAGCGTGGCGAACGCGGCCAGCATCGCCGCGATGATCACCATGCCGCCCGTGGTGGTGGCCCGGTTGCCGAAGCGGTCGACGACCAGCCGGGCGCGCGGCGCGAAGATCAGCTGGGCGGCGGCCAGCGGCAGCATCAGCAGACCGGTCTGCAGCGGCGAGTAGCCGCGCACGCTCTGGGTGTAGAAGACCGAGAAGAAGGTCACGCCCATGAGCGCGAAGAAGACCAGCGCGATGGCGGCCATGGCGGCCGAGAAGACCTTGTTCCTGAAGTACGTGACGTCGAGCGAAGGGTGGTCGCTGCGCTTCTCGAACACGATGAAGGCTGCGAGGACCACGACGCCGGCGGCGATGGTCGACAGCACCTTGACGTCGGTGAAGTCGGCCAGCTCGCCGCCCTTGATGATGCCGTAGACGAGCAGGACGAGGCCGACCACGGACAGGACGACACCGACGGGGTCGACACGGCCGGGCTTCGGGTCGCGGGAGTCGGGGACCAGCCACAGCATCAGCCCCAGGGCGAGGAGCACGATCGGCACGTTGATGAGGAAGACGGAGCCCCACCAGAAGTGGTCGAGGAGCACACCGCCGGTGATGGGCCCTATGGCGATGGCGAGACCGACGCCGCCCGCCCAGATGCCGATGGCCTTGGGCTGCTCGTCGCGCTCGAAGACGTTCATCAGGACCGCGAGGGTGGCCGGCATGACGAAGGCCGCGCCGAGGCCCATCAGGGCGCGGAAGGCGATGAGCTGGGTCGCCGAGCCGGACTCGGCGGCCAGCGCCGACCCGATGCCGAACACGGCGAGACCGCCGAGCAGGACTTTCTTGCGCCCCAGTCGGTCGCCGAGCAGGCCCGCGGTGAACAGCAGGCCCGCGAAGACGAGCGTGTAGGCGTTGATCGCCCACTCCAGCTCGCTCTGCGTGGCTCCCAGGCCGGTCGGGGCCGGCGTCGAGATCGTCTTGATGGCGACGTTCAGGATCGAGTTGTCGAGCACCACGATCAGCAGGCTCAGCATCAGCACACCGAGGATCGCCCAGCGGCGCCGGTACACGGCTTCGGGTACCCGGGTGGCAGGAACGGGTGGAGAGGTCATGGGACCAGACTAGGTAATTCAGATACGAGACCGTGCCGTATCGAAATGTTTTTACCCAGTCCTTACGTGAGAGACGTCCATCCGGCCTCCATCGCTACGTGATGGACGTCCCTCTGGCTCTCTCTGGCACGAAGTGCCACCATGGAGGTGATCCGGGGACGCCGTGAGGGCGCCTCGAGATGACTGAAGGAGCCGTTGCAATGACGCAGCTCTCGGCTGCCCAGACTGTCCAGAACAGGCCCTCCGACGGCAGCAAGGCGCTGTACGGGGGGAAGGGCACACGCCGTATCACCGTTCGCGACATCGCCCTCGCCAAGGAACGCGGCGAGAAGTGGCCCATGCTCACCGCCTACGACGCGATGACCGCGTCCGTCTTCGACGAGGCCGGCATCCCGGTGCTCCTCGTCGGCGACTCGGCGGGCAACTGCCACCTCGGGTACGAGACGACCGTGCCGGTCACCCTCGACGAGATGACCATGCTGTCGGCTGCCGTGGTACGCGGCACCCAGCGCGCCCTGATCGTCGGCGACCTCCCCTTCGGCTCCTACCAGGAGGGCCCGGTGCAGGCGCTGCGCTCGGCGACCCGGCTGGTCAAGGAGGCCGGCGTCGGGGCGGTCAAGCTGGAGGGCGGCGAGCGCTCGCACGAACAGATCCGCCTCCTGGTGGAGTCCGGCATCCCGGTCATGGCCCACATCGGCCTCACCCCGCAGTCCGTCAACGCCATGGGCTACCGCGTGCAGGGGCGCGGCGAGGAGGCGGCCCAGCAGCTGCTGCGGGACGCGAAGGCCGTGCAGGACGCGGGCGCGTTCGCGGTGGTCCTGGAGCTGGTTCCGGCGGAGCTGGCGGCCGAGGTGACGCGGGTGCTGCACATTCCCACGGTCGGGATCGGCGCCGGTCCCGAGACTGACGCACAGGTGCTGGTCTGGACGGACATGCTGGGCCTGACCCCGGGCCGGGTCCCGAAGTTCGTCAAGAAGTACGCGGCCCTGCGCGAGGTCATGGGCGACGCGGTCAAGGAGTTCGCCCAGGACGTGGTCGGCGGGACGTTCCCGTCGGAGGAGAACTCCGTCCACTAGAGCCATCGCGGTACAGAGGCAGCCCGCCGATCTTCCCCCGTCGGCGGGCTGCTGCCTTGTGGCTCCGGCCGTGTCTGGGGCTTCGCCCGCAGACCGCCATCGGCCCGAAAGGCTTCGTCCTCCGACGCCGGACGGGCGCCGAGCCGGCCGATGTCGGCGCCCTGTCCGGGCCTGTAGGTGAGCTGTCGGTCGTTTGTCGGTGGGGCCTGGCACCGTTCTCGGCATGACGCGATTCGACAAGAACTCCAGTGACGGCGGTATCGCCGTGACCGTACGGGGGATGGTCAAGCACTACGGCGAGACCAAGGCGCTGGACGGCGTCGACCTGGACGTGCGCGAGGGCACCGTGATGGGTGTGCTCGGGCCGAACGGGGCCGGTAAGACCACCCTCGTACGGATTCTGTCCACTCTCCTGCAGCCGACCGCCGGGCAGGCGACCGTCGCCGGATACGACGTGCTGCGGCAGCCGCGGCAGCTGCGCCGGGTGATAGGACTCACCGGGCAGTACGCCTCGGTCGACGAGAAGCTGCCCGGCTGGGAGAACCTCTACATGATCGGGCGGCTGCTCGACCTGCCCCGCAAGCAGGCCCGCACGCGGGCCGACGAACTGCTGGAGCGGTTCTCGCTGACGGACGCCGCCAAGCGCCCCGCGAGCACCTACTCCGGCGGTATGCGGCGGCGGCTCGACCTCGCCGCCTCCCTGATCGGGCGGCCCGAGGTGCTGTTCCTCGACGAGCCGACCACCGGACTCGACCCCCGTACCCGCAACGAGGTGTGGGACGAGGTCAAGACGATGGTCGGCGAGGGCGTGACCGTCGTGCTGACCACCCAGTACATGGAGGAGGCCGAGCAGCTCGCCTCCGAGCTGACGGTCGTCGACCACGGCAAGGTCATCGCGGGCGGTGCCATCGACGAGCTGAAGGCCAGGGTCGGCGGACGGACGCTGCGGGTGAAGCCCGCCGATCCGCTGCACCTGCGCCCCCTCGCCGGAGCCCTCGACGAGCTCGGCATCACCGGGCTCGCCACGACCACCGTCGACACCGAGGGCGGCACCGTGCTCGTCCCGGTCCTCAGCGACGAGCAGCTGACCGCCGTGGTCAGCGTGGTCATGGCACGCGGCATCACCATCAGCTCCATCACCACCGAACTGCCCAGCCTGGACGAGGTGTTCCTGTCCCTCACCGGCCACCGCGCCAGTGCCCCGCAGGACGCCGTACCCACCGAGACCCGCGAGGAGGTCGCCGCATGAGCGCCGCAACCGCCACCGCCACCGCTCCGGCCGCCGTCGCCGACGCCCGTATCCCGCTGCGGGGCCAACTGCGTCACACCGGCGCCCTGATCCGCCGCAACCTGCTGTGGATCAAGCAGGACCCCGAGTCGATGTTCGACGCCCTGCTGATGCCGGTCATCTTCACCCTGCTGTTCGTGTTCGTCTTCGGCGGTTCGATCGGGCAGGCCCTGGGCGGCGGTCAGCACGGGTACGTGCAATACGTCATCCCGGGCATGATCGCGATGATGAGCATGTCGCTGTCACAGGGCGTCGGCACAGGGTTCAGCCAGGACTTCAACTCCGGTGTCATGGACCGCTTCCGGTCGCTGCCGATCGGCCGCGGCTCGGTGCTGTTCGCGAAGATCGCGGTCGAGTTGGCGCGGATGCTGTTCGCGACCACCGTGCTGATGATCGTCGCCGTCCTGGTCGGGTTCGACATCAACCACTGGGGCGGTCTGTTCGCGGCCGTCGGCCTGGCCTCCGTGTTCGCCTCCTCGATCATGTGGGTGTTCCTCACCCTGGGCGTGACCCTGAAGAACGCGCAGTCCGTGCAGGCGATGGGCTTCCTGGTCCTCTTCCCGCTGCAGTTCGGCTCGTCGATCTTCGCGCCGACGAACTCGATGCCGGGCTGGCTGCAGGCCTTCACCGACTACAACCCGCTGTCCACGCTCGCGGACGCGGCCCGCGGGCTGATGGTGGGCGGCCCGGTCGCGCACGACCTGTGGGTGACGCTGGGCTGGTCGGTGGCGATCACCGCGGTGGCGGGGCCCTACGCGATCCACAAGTTCCGTACCAAGAGCTGACGTTCACGCCGGTGCGCACGTCACACCAGGGCGGTGGCCTCCTCGGGAGAGAGGCCGCCGCCCTCGGCGTGCGCGGCCTCGTACGCCTGGTCGCCGAGCACGGCCCGCACCTGCCGCTCCGCGCGCTCGTACACCGCGCGTTCCAGGGATGTCGGGACATGGCTCGACGGCAGTGCCGCCCGGGCCGCCCCGATGCAGCGGGCGGCGTCGCGGGCCCGGCTGCCGCCGTCCGAAACGGCCAGGCCGATCGCGGAGAGGGCCAGGTACAGGGGCCGCATATGCGGGGCGATGGCCTCGGACACCGGATCGCCGGCCCGCCGCAGGGCCTGCCTGGCCTTGTCAAGGGAGGCATCGTGATTGCCGTCGACCGCCTCCACCCAGGCCTCCGAGCCGAGTATGAAAGCGTCGAAGACGACGAAGTGGGAACTACTGAACTCCCCACGCAGCAGTCGCAGTTGCTCGCGCGCCTCGGTGAGCCGGTCGGTCATGGCGAGCCGCCCCGCGAGGAACATCCGGGCGGCGGGCATGGCCTCGTTGCCCGGGCCGAACGGCATCTCGATCACCTCGCGCAGGATCCGCTCGCCCTCCTCGGCCTCGCCCGCCTCCATGAGCGCGGCGCCGAGCCGGGCACCCAGCACCGCCATCTGGGCATTGGCACCGAGCCGTTCGGCATACTCGATCGCCGACTCGTAGTCGTCGGCGGCGCGCCGGTACTCGCCGATCCGTTCACGGGCCTCGCCCCGCGCCGAGAGCGCTTCGGCCGCGCCCCACAGGTCGCCGATGCGCTGGTAGATCTCCAGTGACTCGTCGGCGTCGCGGGCCGCGTCGCCCGCCCAGTCGCTGCGGTTGGCCAGGACGTTGGCGCGCATCTGGAGCGTGGCGGCGAGCTCCCACTCCATGCCGGGGGTGGTGCGGCAGGTGTGGACGGAGGCGTCGAGGATGGCGGGCAGCCGCGACACACCGCCGGTCAGCATCACCGCGTAGAACCAGACCATGCCGGGGGTGCGGCAGATCTGCGGGGCGCCGGGTTCGTACACCTCGGTGATCAGGCGCAGCTTCTCCTTCGCCCGCGGGGAGTCCCAGGCCTCCAACTCGGTGTCCATGCAGGCCAGATGGGCGAGATGAAGACCGCGCCGGGCCTCGGCGAGGAGTTCGCCGGTCAGCGGGGGCGGGACGTCGGTGCAGCGCTGCCAGACCGGGGCGGCTCGCCGGACGGGGGCGGTGAAGGGGTCGGGGCCGAGGGCCATGACCTCCACACACCAGTTGCGCGCCTCGATCCGCACGTCGCGAATCTGCCAGTACCAGGCCAGCGACAGGACGAGACAGAGGCCTTCCTGTTCGTCGCGCTCGCTGACGGCATGGCGCAGGGCGGTGCGGAGGTTCTCGTACTCGCGCTCCAGCAGTCCGATGGCGGCGAGTTGGCCGGGGCCGCGGAGCAACGGGTCGGTGGTGCGGGCGAGTTCGCGGTAGTACGTCAGGTGGGCGCGCTCGGCCCCGGCCCGCTGCCCGGCCTCGTCGAGCCGCTCGGCGGCGTACTCGCCGACGGTTTCGAGCAGCCGGTAGCGCATCTCTCCACTGCCCGAGGGAGCGGCCACGACCAGGGACTTGTCGACGAGCGATCCGAGGGCTTCCAGCGCTCCGGACCCGCACACGGCCTCGGCGGCGGCGAGTTCGCAGCCGCCGGCGAACACCGACAGGCGGCGCAGCACGTCCCGTTCGGCCTCGTCGAGCAGCTCCCAGGACCAGTCGACGACCGCGCGCAGGGTCTGCTGGCGGGGCAGGACGGTGCGGCTGCCGGAGGTGAGCAGCCGGAAGCGGTCGTCGAGCCGGTCGGCGATCTGGCGGGGCGTCAGCATACGGAGCCGGGCGGCGGCGAGCTCGATGGCCAGGGGCAGTCCGTCGAGCCGCAGGCAGATTTCGGCGCACGCGTCGGGATCCTCGTCGATGCGGAACCCGGGCCTGGCGGCGGCGCCCCGGTCGGCGAGCAGCCGCAGGGCCACCGGCTCCGGCAGTGGTTCCACCGGCCGCAGCACCTCCCCCGGTACGCCGAGGGGTTCACGGCTCGTGGCGAGCACCGTCAGCTCCGGGCAGCGCTCCAGGAGCTGCTCCACCAGCCGGGCGGCCGCGTCGACGACGTGCTCGCAGTTGTCGAGGACGATCAGCATGCGCCGCCTGCCGCAGTGCTCGGCGAGCCGCTCCAGCGGATCGTCGTTGCGGTCGCTCCCGGCCGCCCGCATGGCTTCCGCTCCGGCGCCGTACAGCACGGTCTCGCGGGCTCCCACCGCGGTGAGCACGGCCTCCGGTACGGCGTCCGGGTCGTCCAGGGGTGCGAGCTCGGCCAGCCACACCCCGTCCCGGGCCGCGTCCCGCACGGTCTCGGCGGTCTCCTGCGACAACCGTGTCTTCCCGGCCCCGCCCGGCCCGAGCAGCGTGACGAGTCGGGCCGACGCGAGATCACCCCGAATGGCATCGATGTCGGCCTCCCGGCCGACGAAGGAGGTCAGCCGGGCGCGGAGGTTACCGGGCAGCGGGGCACCGGGGCCGGCGGGCGGGGCGACGGCCGGCCCACCGGCTGCGGCCCTGGGGCTGCCTCCGGCCAGCAACTCCCCGTGCAGCGCGGCCAGTTCGGGACCGGGATCGGAGCCCAGCCGGTCCGCCAGCAGCCGCCGTACGTCGTCGTACGCGTCCAGCGCCTCCGCCGTGCGGCCCGCGTCGCGCAGGGCGCGCAGGCGCAGCACCTGGAGGGGTTCGTCGAGGGGGTGGGTGTCGCAGAGGGCGGTCAGTTCGGGCAGGGACTGCTCGGCGTGGCCCAGGGCGAGCGCGGCGGTGTGGCGGGCGCGCAGGGCGTCCAGGCGACGGGTGTCCCAACGGGCCGCCTCGGCGGTGCGGTCGGGGAGGTCGGTGAGGGCGGGACCGCGCCACAGGCCGAGGGCGTCGTCGAGGACGACGGCCGCCTTGGCGGGGTCGCCGTCGGCCAGCGCGCGCGTGCCCTCGCCGGTCAGCCGCTCGAAACGGTGCAGGTCCACGTCGTCGGGCCGGGCCGTGAGCCGGTAACCGCCCTCGGCGGAGGCCACGGCGTCCGCGCCGAGCGCCCGGCGCAGCCGGCCGACCAGCGCCTGCAGCGCGCCCGGCGCGTCGGCGGGCGGATCGCCGCCCCACACCTCGTCGACCAGGACGCCGGCGGGGACCGTGCGACCGGCCCGTAGCGCGAGCACGGTCAGCAGAGCACGCAGCCGTGCCCCGCCGACCTGGACGGGGGTGCCGTCGGGGCGGAGAGCCTGAGCGGTGCCGAGGATGCGATAGCGCACGGGATCCATTGTCTCCGGAGAGGTCGGGGCCGGTCACGGGGTTCGGGCCGACGGTGCGTCGGCCTCGGAGGTCTTCGGAAGTCTTGGGAAGTCTTCGGTCGTACGGAAACGGGCTCGGAACCGGGTACGGGCGGGCGGTTCAAGGTCCCGCATGTCCTTACCCTTCCACGGAACCCCCGGCCCACCGCGAGACGTTTTCCCGGTACGCCCGGTACCGTCGGGCAGTCCCACCGCGCGCACGCACCGTCCAGGGAGCCCCATGACCACCGCCACCACCAGCCGCAGCGACCGGCGGATCAGCCCCGTCTTCATCGGGATCCTGGCCGTCACGGCGGTGACCGGCTGGGCCACCTGGACCGGGTTCTCCGAGCAGCCGGGCCTGGCCGTGTTCCTGTTCGTGACGGCGGCGTGGATCGTCTCCCTGTGTCTGCACGAGTACGCACACGCGCGTACCGCCCTGCACGGCGGCGACATCACGGTCGGCTCGAAGGGCTACCTGAGCCTCAATCCTCTCGCCTACACGCACGCCCTGCTCAGCATCGTCCTCCCCGTCCTCTTCGTGATCATGGGCGGCATCGGTCTGCCCGGTGGCGCCGTCTTCATCGAGCGCAACCGCATCAAGGGGCGCTGGCGGCACAGTCTCATCTCGGCGGCCGGCCCGCTGACGAACGTCCTGTTCGCGGCCGTGTGCACCGCTCCGTTCTGGCTGCACGCGCTGGACGGCGTGCCGCGGGACTTCCGGTTCGCGCTGGCCTTCCTCGCCCTGCTCCAGGTCACGGCCGCCATCCTGAACTTCCTGCCGGTGCCCGGCCTGGACGGCTACGGCGTGATCGAGCCCTGGCTGTCGGGCAACATCAAGCGACAGGTGGAGCCCTTCGCGCCGTTCGGCCTACTGTTCGTGTTCGCCCTGCTGTGGGTCCCGGCCGTCAACAGCGTGTTCTTCGACGTGATCGACTCGATCCTGCGAAGCCTCGGAATCGGCGACTTCGACACGTACTGCGGTCAGTACTTTTACAATTATGTATTCAGCTTCCTCCGGGACAACGGCCCGAACCTCGGCTGTGCGGCCTGAGGCGGCGCGCAAAAGCCCCGTCCACTCCGACTGAGGAACCGGGGAGAACGGGGCTTCGTCCCCGCCCGCGCCGTCGGCGGCGCACGGGGGTTGGGCGGGGAACCTCACGGCCCTGCGGACGCGGGAGAGTAGGGCCGTGAGGGGTCAGGGAAGCGTGCAGGAGCCGGGAGGGCCGACCTCACCAGCTGTCCGGCTCCTGCCGCTCCCACCGCGCGCCGGCACCACGGGGCGCCAGGACGCGGGTTCAGGGGGCTTCAGCATGTGAGCGTTGGCGTGCGTCCATAAAGGCCTGAACGTCGGCCTCAGCCTCGTCAGCGGACGCGTAGCCGAAGAACTCGGCGATGAGCCGGAACCCTTTGCCCTCCCATCGGAGGTAGGCGGCTCTCGCCTGCCGGTCCGCGCCCTCCGGGGCGTGGCTCATGGCGTCGCAATGAGCCTGGACGGGGCAACGCTGAAGTTGGCTTGCACGACGGTACGGAAGCGGACATGGCCGGGACGTTGCTCGGCGTGCAGCTCGGCCCACAGTGTCGGATCCGTGCCGTCGTTCAGTGACTTGTGGTCTATGCAGTGCACGCATTCGTCCCATCGGCTCTCCGGAGCCTCGTCCAGCTCGACGCCCGAACGCACCTCAGGAAACGGATCTATCTTCACTGCTCCGCCCTCTTCCGCGGGTGCGGATGACGGCCGATTTCGACTGCCAGATCCGACGCGTGCGACGGATCGTAGGCAACGCTATTGGGGTTCGATGCCTCCTTCCACTGCCGCGCGCATGCTCCGCAGACGTCACATCCACGAACCGGTTCCGGCGCGGCTAACGTCAAAAATGGAAGCTCCACCGGCCTCCCCTGCGTCGTATGCGACACGACTACACCTCCGCTAACTGTCTTCTCAGGGTCAACACGATTGCGTGAGGAGCAGCACACTTACGATCCCCCGCCGGTAATCTCACCGTGAGATGGCTTTTCGCTCGCGCGGAGATACCGGGGGCTTCCTATGTCGACAGCATTAGTACCGATCGACCTACCTGAGTGGTCATGGGAGCGTGCAGAGGTACGTCAGTCACTGCGGGCAAGGGACATCGGCGCCGTGTTCCGCCACGTGCAGCAGTACGCCGGCGCGAGTCAGTCGCGCATCGCGACGGCCACAGGGATGACGCAGGCTCGCGTCAACGAGATCATCAACAGGCGTCGGGAGGTGACACGCCTCGATGTGTACGAGCGGATCGCCGACGGGTTGCGTATGCCCGACGACGCGCGACACCTCCTCGGTCTGGCGGCCAGCCGCGAGAAACGAACCGGTGGCGCCGCCTTCGACCTGGCGGCGTTCCCTGAAGTCGTCCGCGTCTATGCCGCTCAGAATTCCGCAGCCTCCGAGATCCAGCAGCAAGCCCGCGCGGCACAAGAGTTGGACGTGTTGGCCGTGCGCGGTCTCGGCCTGATCGGGCTGAACGACAGCCTCCTGCGCGCCTGTCTCCCACGCGAACGGGGCGGCAAAGGGATCCGCGTCCGGGTGCTGCTACTTGATCCGGACTCCGACGCGCTCACCCGACGAGCGGCCGAAATCGGGGAGTCCGCCGAGTCCCTCGCCGGCGGAGTACGCCTGACGGAGGCCCGACTTCGAGAGCTACTTGCCGACGGCTGCGACATCCAGGTGTACCGGTATCGCCTGTTTCCCACCTGGCGGCTCATCCGCACGGACGCCACCATGTTCGTCAGCGCCTTCGACGCCGGGTGGGAGGGCCACGAGAGCGCTACGTACAAGGTGATGGAGACTCCGCACGGGCCCCTGTTCCGGGGGTTCCGAAGGATGTTTGGTGCTGTCATCGACGGCGCGCAGCGCACGGTCTGAGCAGAGAGGAACGGCCCGTGATTGAGGCTGAGTTGAAGGTCCGCGTCCACTCGCCAGAGGCAGTTATGCGGCAGCTCGACGAGCGCGCGACGGCCCGCGTCGAGGTGTACCGAGACACCTACTACGACCGGCCTGACGGATCCCTGGAGAAAGCCGACCAGGAATTGCGCGTGCGGACCGTCCACGGTGCGGATGGAACCCGTACGGTCCTCACGTTCAAGGGCGCGGCCGTCGACGAGGATTCCGGCTCCAAACCCGAACATGAAACGGTCGTCGAGGATGCGGGCGCCGCACACGCGATCCTCCGCGGGCTGGGACACGTCGAGCTGATCGCCTTCGAGAAGCGGTGCCGAAACTACGACTTCGAGGCGCACGGCCGACACGTGCTCGCCACCCTCGTCCGCGTCCCTGAGATCGACGGCACCTTCCTTGAGGTAGAGACCCTCGTCGAAGAATCTGAGCTGTCGCAAGCACTCGCCGACGTCCGATCGGTCCTGTCGGATCTCGGTATCAGCGCTGCTGATCTGACACGCGAGACCTACACGGGAGCGGTAGCCGCTCAGAGACGCTGAGCGCCTACAGCCACCCGGCGAGACGCATGCGACGTCGCCAACTCCGGCCATGGTGCGGCGTGCAGAACTGGCGGATCCTCCCGCGTCCCTCCGTCTGCGTCAGCGGGGCGCCACAGTGGAGGCAGTCAGCGTTGCACTGGCTCTTCGCGCTCTTCGTGTAGTCCATGGTCGGTCCTCTCAAGTCGAACGCCCCGCGGACCATGTCGGCCGGCGGGGCGTGGAAAGGCCGCTCGTCATGGCGACGAGCGGCCCGTGTGTGCGTGTGGTGTGCGTCAGACGTAGCGGCCGATGCCCGACCTCACGAGCTGCCGCCGTCACATTCCCCAACCGCTCCAGCGCCTCGAAGAACTCAGTCCTGCACGCCTCGCGCTCATCACCCGTCAACGACATGGTCCCCGCAACCTCCAGAATCTCTGGGTGTTGCGGGGACCTTTAGAACCCGAGTAGTCCGGTGGGGGCTCTGTCGTACCTAGTGTCTTGTGATCCCGTGAGTGTTACTTCCATAGCCCATAACGTCGCTGGTCAGTAGCCCTGTTGCGTACGCAACCGAGGAACGCGATCAGGATCACGAGACACTAGCAGCTACACGCCCAATTCGTCGGCGATCTCCAGCATCTCCCCCGCAGCGTCAGCGAAAAACTCAGCGGTGACGTCGAAGGAGACGCGCGACTCGTCGAGCTTCCGCCACCCCCCGGACTTGCCACGCTTGGCCTTGGTAACGACGCCACAGTCCAGGAGAAGGGAGCGCTTGTCGAGGTCATCGGCCGCGTCCCACATCTGTGCATACGTGGCCGACTGCGCCTTAACTACCGTGCGGGGCTCCGTCTTGGGACGTGCCTCCAGCTCCATCAGTCGAGCGTCGAGCGCGTCGTGAACCTCCTGCCACGCGCCTTGGGCAGCGCGGGACTTCTGCTTGCCACGCTCTACAAGGTGTGCCTTGAACTCAGCTTCGGTCTCCTCGATCTCCGGAGTTGGGTCGTACCCCGGAATCGTTTCGTGCTCCAGCACGCGCACGCCCCCGAGCCTGCGCAGGAATTCCCGCTCCACGTACTCTTCCGCCCACTGCTGTTTGATGGACGAGGGGGACGAGCACTGTGGTCCGGAACTGAAGCCCTGACACACATAGTTCTGCGCTTCTGTTCGCCGCTGGAGGTACATGCGCCCTCCGCAGGCGTCGCACAGAAGCACCCCCAGGAGCAACGCGTTCGTACCCTTGCGCGCGACTGGCTGACGCGCACGTGACTTGAAGATCTCGCCCACATGATCGAACTCCGTGCGCGTCATGATCGGCTCGTCGGTGAACGTCACAGGGGCTTCCGACTGTGCCTCCCTGACGACCTGCCCCTTGTATGTCTTCCAGCCGAGCATGGCGTAATCCGTCAGCATGCCTTTGATGGTCGCACCGGTCCATCCACGTATGGGTGATGCGCCTTCCGGCTCGGATTCTTCGTTACCTGCGGGATCCTCTTCGACGAATTCGCCACTCGTCGCGGTCTGCGCCTCCCGGAGTTCACGACGCTTTGCGTCCCAGTACTGCCACGGCGTGGGAACACCATCCGCCGTCAAGTCCGCGGCGATAGCGGTAGAGGACTTCCCGCGCTTCACGTCGGAGTCGTCGCCCTTTAGCTCACGGATGATCCGCTGAACCACCTTGACGGCTTCGACGTCAGGCTTCAGCGTCCATCCACCGCCTTCAAGTCGCTTGGGCTCGTAGCCGTATGGCGGTCGTCCACCCTTCCACCGGCCCTTCATCTGACGGAGCGCCGCGTGAGCACCCGTCACACGTTCTTTGGTGCTGAGGCGTTCGACCTGAGCCGCGAACGCAAACAGCATCATCATCAATTCCGACATGGGGTCCATGGGATTTCGGAAATCGAAGATGAGTCGGCCGGCGTTGCCTACGCCCTCGTCGAATACGAGCATCTTCCGATGCTCCTTCGCCCATTTCGCGAGGTCATGCATGTCCGACATTGACGCAATGGCACGGTCGAACCGCCACCAAACGATGGCGTCGAACTCACCGGAGCGCGCAAGCCACGCCCCAAGCTGCGGGCGGTCGAACGGGCTGAACTTGAGTGCTGAGACGTCGAGATCGACAGCCTCGCGAAGGGAGTCACCCTCCCCAAAGTCGATGTCCAGCGCCGCCGCAGATCGGTTGCCCGCCTCCCTCTGACGATCGACGCTCGTCGTGGAGTCCGTGAGTACAGACAGTCGGATAGCGCGCAGGCCGCGCAGTTGCTTCGGCATGATGAGGCCCCCCTCTACAGAGCACATCATCGCACACGTACTGCGGTCAGGAGCTCTACCGCTTCTGGCAGGGGACGAACGAGTTCTGCTCGGTCAGCCCGTGACCGACCTACGAGTCTTGCCCCGCTTCATGTAGTACCAGCACATGTTGCTGGACAGCCCCGCCAGCAGCACCCACACGATCCCCAGCCAGCTGCCCTGCGCGAAGGCGACCACGGCCGCGGCCACGGCGAGCACACAGACGATCAGGGCATACAGTCCAAGGCGGGGCATTTCGATCGGCTCCTGTCGGCGGACTCGGGTTCAGGCCTTCGGGGGGACACTGCTACGCCGACCAGTGTCCCCCATCCCCCTCCGTCTCCCTACACGTCCGTGACACGCAGCCCGGCGTGCGCCTTGTACCGCCGGTTCACCGAGATCAGGTTGGCGACGAGCGACTCGACCTGGTGGGCGTTGCGCAGCCGGCCGGCGAAGATGCCGCGCATGCCGGGGATACGTCCGGCCAGGGCCTGCACGATCTCGACGTCGTCCCGCACCTCCCCCAGCACCATCACGTCGGTGTCGATCTCGACGATCTCGGGGTCCTGCAGCAGCACCGCCGACAGGTGGTGGAAGGCCGCCGTCACCCGCGAGTCCGGCAGCAGGGCGGCGGCCTGCTCGGCCGCGCTCCCCTCCTCCGGCTTGATCGCGTACGCGCCCTTCTTGTCGAAGCCGAGCGGGTTGACGCAGTCCACGACGAGCTTGCCGGCCAGCTCCTCCCGCAGTGACTCCAGGGTCTTGCCGTGGCCGTCCCACGGCACGGCGACGATCACGATGTCGCTGCGGCGCGCGCACTCGGCGTTGTCCGCGCCCTCGACGCCGTGCCCGAGCTCGTCGGCGGCGGCCTGTGCGCGCTCGGCGGCACGCGAGCCGATGATCACCTTCTGGCCGGCCCTGGCCAGCCGGTAGGCCAGGCCCTTGCCCTGGGGCCCGGTCCCGCCGAGGACGCCGACGACGAGCCCGGAGACGTCGGGGAGGTCCCAGGGGTCCTTGGCGGGGGCCTTCGCGGGGACCTGTGCAGCACTGTCGGTAGAGGTCATGGGCCGACTTTACGTCCGCCCCGGACGCCCCCGCCGGTCAGGTGAGCCGCGTCACGGGCACCCGCCGGAAGACGATCCGCTCGTACGCGCCGAAGTCCCCGGTCTCGTAGAGGAGTCCGACGGTCGAGGAGTCGATCCGCACCAGGTCGGAGTAGGCGGCGGGCAGACCCACGACCTGGCGGCCCGTGTGCACGGGCCGCCAGGTCGTGCCGTTGTCCGCCGACGCACGGATGGTCATCAGCGCGCGGGCAAAGGCGTACGCGGGGCCGGAGAACAGCAGGACGTCGGGGTCGCGGAGCTGGAGCAGGCTGCCCTCGCACACCGGGCCGTCGAGACCGGCCTGCGGGCGGAAGGGGGTCCGCGCGGAAGGGGACAGTGGCTTCGGTCATCCGCGCAACGTCCCCAGGTCGGGCGAATTCGTGGTGAACTCCAGGTCACGAGTGACCGATTGGTGCAGGATGCGGACGCATGGACGCCGTACGGGTCGCGCTGCTGCGCGAAGTGCTCGCAGGAACCGAGTGGTTGGGCGCCACGCGGCGCTTCGCGGGGACTTTGCGCGGATCCGTGGTCTCGCACGGCGGCGGGCTGCTCCTGGTGGGTACGCAGGAGTACGAGCCGTGGCATCTGGCGGCCCACCTGGTGGACGAGGCCGCGTGGTCGGGGACGCCGGAGCTGGCCCCGACCCTGGTACGGCACGGCGCGTGCCCGTCCGATCCGGCGCATCTGGCAGTCGGGCTCGGCCGGTTGGCGGCGGCGCGCCGGGGCGAGACGCTGCTGGTCGTGTCGCCGGGAGGACCGGGCGCCCCGCTTCTGGAGCGGGTGCACGACGCACGGCGGGCGGGGGCGAGGGTGCTGGCACTCGGCCCCGGCGGGGGCGAACTCGCCCCCATGGCCCACGAGTCGCTGACCGTGCCGGAGGGCTCGGAGCTGGACCTGGACACCGTGCAGCACCTGGTCAGTGCGGCGGCCGGGGAGAACGCGCTCCCGGCACCGAGGGGGAACCGCCGGCTCAGGGACCGCCTGTACCGCCTGGCCGACCATCTCACTGCCCCACCACCCGCGCGCTGGTGACCTTCCCGGCCGCCTGGGAGTTCGCCCCGTACGACGTCCGCACGAACGAGCACGCGCTACGCCTGCGCGACCGGCGGAAGACGCCCGCACCCGCCCAGTCCTGATCGGGATCGGGATCGGGATCGGGATCGGGATCAGTCGTCGTCAGGGGTTCCGGCGGGGGCGTCGTGCCACTTCGGGTCGTTCTCCCATTCGAGATTGCGCTCGCGGGCCGTCGCCATCGCGGCCTCTGCCTCCTGACGCGAGGCATACGGCCCGAACCGGTCCTTGGCCGGACACTCCGGCCCCTCCTCGACCTTCTTGTGCTCCAGGCAGTAGTACCATTCGCCCGGTTTCCCGGCGGTCCGCTTCTTGAACAAGGCCATGACCGGCTCCTCTCGCCTCCGACATGTTCCCCCATGCCCGCTGGTTAGACTCGCTGGCATGTCTGGCCAGTCGCTGCTCGTACCAGGGGAGCTGTCTCCCACCCGTTCCGTACCCGGAAACATCCGCCGTCCCGAGTACGTCGGCAAGCCCGCGCCGTCGCCGTACACCGGGCCGGAGGTGCAGACGCCCGAGACGATCGAGGCGATGCGCATCGCCGGCCGGATCGCCGCGCAGGCGATGGCGGAGGCGGCCAAGCTCATCGCCCCCGGGGTCACCACCGACGAGCTGGACAAGGTGGCGCACGACTACATGTGCGACCACGGCGCCTACCCCTCGACGCTCGGCTACCGCGGCTTCCCCAAGTCCCTGTGCACCAGCCTCAACGAGGTGATCTGCCACGGCATCCCGGATTCGACCGTGCTCCGGGACGGCGACATCATCAACCTCGACGTGACGGCGTACATCGGCGGGGTGCACGGCGACAACAACGCGACGTATCTGGTCGGGAACGTCGACGACGAGAGCCGCCTGCTGGTCGAACGCACCAGGGAGTCGCTGGACCGCGCGATCAAGGCGGTCAAGCCGGGCCGCCAGATCAACATCATCGGCCGTGTGATCGAGTCGTACGCCAAGCGCTTCGGGTACGGAGTGGTCCGCGACTTCACGGGCCACGGGATCAGCTCCTCGTTCCACTCGGGCCTGATCATCCCGCACTACGACAGCCCGCACGCGACGACGGTCATGCAGCCCGGGATGACGTTCACCATCGAGCCGATGCTGACGCTCGGGACGCACGACTACGACATGTGGGACGACGGGTGGACGGTCGTCACCAAGGACCGCAGGCGGACGGCCCAGTTCGAGCACACGCTGGTGGTGACGGAGACGGGAGCGGAGATCCTCACGCTCCCCTAGCGCACGCCAGGGATCGCTCTCCGCAGCGCACCCCCGAGGCCCGCCCTCAACGGAAGTACCAGGGCGGGCCTCTTTGCCGGCTAGCGCTCCGGCTCACGCTCCAGGAAGACCCGGCCGCCGATCTCCACCCACCCGTACGGCTGCGGAGCGGTGAGGATCTGCGACCCCGCGCCCTGGGTGATGTTGAGCGCCCGGCCGAGGCGGTCCGTCAGGAGCAGCGCCGCCGCACCCGTCGCCTCGTCCTCCTCGATGCCGTCGTCGCGCCCCGGGAAGCCGCGCGCCCGGACCCGCCCCGCCGGCTCGTCCTCCCAGGCCCAGGCGTAGATCCACTCCCCCTTGGCCGGCACGGGCAGGGCATCGACCTCGGCGGCCGTCGCGTACTGGCGCAGCGTCCGCGGCGGAGCCCACTCCGCGCGCGCCTCGATCCAGCTGAACTCCCCGTCCTGGCGGGCCCCGACCACCCCGGCCGGTGTCACCAGCTCGGGCACGTCGAGGAGCCAGGCCGTGCCGACGCAGGGGTGGCCGGCGAAGGGCAGCCGCAGGGTCGGGGTGTAGATGTCGACGACTCCGCGCTCGGGATCGTCGACGAACACCGTCTCGCTGAACCCGAGTTTCCCGGCGAACGCCTGCCGCTCGCCCGGGTCCGGCAGCACGGAGCCCTCGCGGACGACGCCGAGTTCGTTGCCGTAACCGCCGTTCGGCCCGCAGAAGACGCGGAGTACGTCGTAGTCAGTCACCGGGGCATTCAAACACCGCCCCTCAAGGCGTGCCGCGGCCGCCCACGGCGGGGGCCCTTCCGGTCACCCGAAACGAAATCCTTGGAGTTCCCTTGACCATTCCTTGGGGTCCGTTTTTGGCCGGCGTGATCAGCCCGTGCTCATACACCGTCCATGAGAGCTGAATCACCACATGGGTGGGTATCACGCAGGCAAGCCTTAGATAAGTTAGGCGAGCCTCACCATCCCTGCGTGAGGCCCGACACGCGATTTTTCGCCACCTCTTGGAGCCTGCATGCGAGCCGCCAGACTCTCCGTCGTCACCGCCGTCGTCACGGCGGCGGCACTGACCGCCGTCACGGGGTGCACGGAGAAGAGCAAGGGTGACGGTGACGCGGCAGTCAAGGTGACCGCCGCCGACTCCACGTGCGACACCTCCGCCAAGTCGGTGCCGGCCGGCCAGGTCACGCTGAGCATCGAGAACAAGGGTTCGCGGGCGACCGAGGTCGAGATCCTCTTCCCGGACGACCGGATCGTGTCGGAGAAGGAGAACATCGGGCCGGGCACCAAGTACACGCTGACCGCGGAGGTGAAGGCGGGAGCGTACGAGATCGCCTGCCGCCCGGGGATGAAGGGGCACGGCGTCCGGCAGAAGCTCACGGTCACCGGCTCCGGCGCGGTCGCCAAGCGCGACCCCAAGCTGGACAAGGCCGTCGCCGACTACCGCGAATACGCGCAGGAGCAGGCCGACGCCACCCTCCCGAAGGTGGAGACCTTCGCCGAGGCGATCAAGGCCGGCGACCTCGACGCCGCCAAGAAGGCCTACGCCCCGTCCCGCGTCGGCTGGGAGCGCACCGAGCCCATCGCCGAGTCCTTCGGGGACATCGACCCCGAGACCGACACCCGCGCCGACGGCCTGGAGAAGGGCCAGAAGTGGACCGGCTGGCACGCGCTGGAGAAGGCGCTGTGGCAGGACAAGAAGATCGGCGCCGCGCAGAAGACGCTCGCCGACCAGCTGGTCACCGACCTCAAGGACTGGCAGAAGCGGGTCGGCAAGGCCGTGATCACCCCGACCTCCATGGCCAACGGCGCCAAGGAACTGCTCGACGAGGTCGCCACCGGCAAGATCACCGGTGAGGAGGACGCCTACTCGCACACCGACCTGAGCGACTTCAAGGCCAACGTCGAGGGCGCACAGAAGGCGTACGAGCTGCTCAAGCCGGTCGCGCAGAAGAACGACAAGGCGCTGACCACCGAGCTGGACAAGCAGTTCACCTCGCTGAACTCGACGCTCGACAAGTACCGCACGGACGATCCGCAGGGAACGGAACAGAACGGGTTCGTGTCGTACGACACCGTCACCGAGGACCAGCGCAAGGAACTCTCGGACGCGGTGAACGCGCTCGCGGAGCCGCTGTCCAAGCTCGCCGCCGCCGTTGTGAAGTAGGGGACGGACCACCATGACGGACACTCAGGAAGCAACGGGCGCGGAAGCCGCCGCGGACAAGCAGCCCTCCCGGCGTTCGCTGATCGGCTGGGGCGGGGCCGGGCTCGCGCTCGGTGCCGCCGCGGCCGGCGGTGCGGTGGCGATGACCCGCGTGGGCGACTCCGCCGACGACGCGGCTCCGGCCGCCGCCGAGACGGGCGCCGCGGTCGCCTTCCACGGCGCCAACCAGGCCGGCATCGCCACACCGGTGCAGGACAGGCTGCACTTCGCCGCGTTCGACGTGCAGACCGACGACCGCGCCGAGTTCGTGCAGATGCTCAAGGACTGGACGGCGGCCGCACGCCGGATGACCGCCGGGAAGGCGGTCGGTGACGGCGCGTACGGCGGTCTCGCCGAGGCACCGCCGGACGACACGGGCGAGGCGCTGGGTCTGAAGCCCTCGCGGCTGACGCTGACCATCGGCTTCGGTCCGTCGCTGTTCGAGAAGTACGGCGACACGTTCGGGATCAAGGACCGGCGGCCCGAGGCCCTGGCCGACCTCCCGCAGTTCGCCGGCGACGCCCTCGACAAGTCGCGCACCGGCGGCGATCTGTGCATCCAGGCCTGTGCCGACGACCCGCAGGTCGCCGTGCACGCGATTCGCAACCTGGCCCGCATCGGCTTCGGCAAGGTCAGTATCCGCTGGTCGCAGCTCGGTTTCGGCAAGACCTCGTCGACGACCCCCGACGCGCAGACCCCGCGCAACCTGATGGGCTTCAAGGACGGCACCCGCAACATCGCGGGCACCGAGACGGACCGGCTGAAGAGGTTCGTGTGGGTCGGGGACAAGGACGGCGGCAAGGACTCGGACTGGATGACCGGCGGGTCCTACCTCGTCGCCCGGCGCATCCGGATGCACATCGAGACCTGGGACCGCACGTCGCTGCAGGAGCAGGAGGACGTGTTCGGCCGCGACAAGGGCGAAGGTGCCCCGGTCGGCAAGGCCAAGGAGCACGACGCGCCGTTCCTGAAGGCGATGAAGCCCGACGCGCACGTCCGGCTCGCGCACCCCGACTCCAACAACGGGATCACGATCCTGCGCCGTGGCTACTCCTTCACCGACGGCACCGACGGTCTGGGCCGCCTGGAGGCGGGGCTGTTCTTCCTGGCCTACATGCGTGACGTGCGCAAGGGATTCATCCCGCTGCAGCGCAGGCTGTCGGCTTCCGACGCGCTCAACGAGTACATCCAGCACGTGGGTTCGGCGGTGTTCGCCGTTCCGCCGGGCGTCCGCGACAAGGACGACTGGTGGGGCAGCACACTGTTCTCCAAGGAGGCGTAGCCCGTGTTCTCCAACTATCTGATCGGTCTGCGCGAGGGCCTGGAAGCCAGCCTGGTCGTCTGCATCCTGATCGCCTATCTGGTCAAGACGGACCGCAGGGACGCCATCCGGCCGATCTGGATCGGCATCGCCGTGGCGGTGTTCATCGCGATGGGCTTCGGCTGCGCGCTCGAATTCGGCTCCCAGGAGCTGACGTTCCAGGCGCAGGAGGCGCTCGGCGGTTCGCTGTCGATCGTCGCGGTCTGCCTGGTGACGTGGATGGTCTTCTGGATGCGGCGCACCGCCCGGCACCTGAGGTTCGAGCTGCACGGCAAGCTGGACGCCGCCCTCGCGATGGGCACGGGCGCGCTGGTCGCCACCGCGTTCCTCGCCGTCGGCCGTGAGGGACTGGAGACGGCGCTGTTCGTGTGGGCGTCGGTCCACGCGGCCAGCGACGGCACCCCGCGCCCACTGGTCGGCGTGGCGCTGGGCCTGGCGACCGCGGTCTTCCTGGGCTGGCTGTTCTACCGGGGCGCCCTGAAGATCAACCTCGCGAAGTTCTTCACCTGGACCGGCGGCATGCTGGTCGTGGTCGCGGCGGGCGTGCTGGCGTACGGCTTCCACGATCTGCAGGAGGCCGACTGGCTGCCGGGCCTGACGAGCCTGGCCTTCGACATCAGCGGCACCATCCCACCGGACAGCTGGTACGGCACGCTGCTGAAGGGCGTGTTCAACTTCCAGCCGGACCCGACCGTCCTCCAGGTCACGGTGTGGCTGCTGTACTTGATCCCGACGCTCGCGCTGTTCTTCGCCCCGGTAGGGTTCGCCTCCGGGAAGGGGAAGGTGAAGGCACCTGATGAGCAGGGATCGCGGCCCTCGAAGGCTCCGCAGGCTTGACCGGCGCGTACTGATCGCGGCCTCGGTGACCGCTTTGTCGTTGACGGCGAGCGGTTGCGTGGTGGTGCACGGGGAGCGCGAGGTGCTCCCCTCCTCCACGCGTGGCGAGGCCGTCAGGGCGCTCCGGCAGTTCACCACCGCGTACAACAAGGCGGACAAGGCGTACGACAGTTCGCTCGACGCCGACCATGTCACCGGCGCCCTGGGCGACATCGACGCGGCCCGCCTCAAGGCCGGTCACGCGAACAACCCGGGCGGCAATCCGGCGCACACGCCGCTGAATTTGAGCGACGTGACGTACACGATCCCCAAGAAGGCGGGCTGGCCGCGCTGGTTCGTCGCCGACGCGTCCGCCAACAAGGGCGGCAACTCGCGCTGGGTGTTCGTGTTCCTGCGGGGCGGCCCGGACGAGTCGTGGCAGGTGGCGTATCTGACGCTGGTGGTGCCCGGCCAGATGCCGAAGTTCCAGAAGGACGCGGACGGCTGGGCCGAGGCCGTGCCCGCGGACTCGACGGAACTGGCCGTCAGGCCCGCGGACTTGAGCAAGGACTACGCGACCTACCTGAAGAGCGGCGGGAGTTCCTTCGCGGACGGCGCGAACACCAGCGGGTGGCGTGCGAAGCGGAAGAAGAGCGCCCAGCAGCCGGGGCGGGTCACCCAGTACATCGACGAGCCGCTGACGAGCGGGGACTACGCACCACTGGCCCTGCGGACGGCGAACGGCGGAGCCCTGGTGTTCTTCACCACGCGCTACTACGCGAAGGAGACGGCCTACCCGGGCACGTCGCTCCCCACGCCCACCAAGGACGTGCAGGCCCTGACGAAGGGCGAGGTCAAGCAGTCACTGACCATGGAGCTGAGGTCGAACCAGGTGGCTCTTGACCCGGCGCAGGGCTCGGGGAAGGCACAGGTCGGCGTACTGGGACGAATCGAGGGGCTCACGTCGGCGGTGGGTTCGTAGCCACCCCGTACACCGACATACCGCTATGTCGCTGTACCGCTGTGCCACCAGCGGTGCGGGCCCGGGGCTCAGCGGCGCAGGGGCCAGGCGGAGCTTGCCTGGTCGGATTCCTCGCCGACGTGGCGGGCGCAGGCGTCGGTGAGGATCTCAAGCAGGCTCAGCGGGTCCGGCAGGGCGTGCTCGGGGCCGCGTACCCAGTGCACGCCCTGGTCGCCGGGGAGCCGGGCGGGCGGTACGAGGACGTAGGAACCGCGGCAGTGCCAGCGCAGTCCGGGATGCTCGTCCGCGGTCTCGGGGTGGCAGTCCAGCTCGCAGGGCCACCACTCGTCCTCGTCCTCGGGGGTGCCGCGGGTGAGGGTGAAGAAGAGGAGCCGGCCGTCGTCGCTCTCCGCGACCGGGCCGACCTCGATGCCGGCGGCGAGCAGCCGCTCCAGCGCTTCTCTTCCCGCCTCCAGGGGCAGGTCGAGGACGTCGTGCACCATGCCGGTGGCGGTGATGAAGTTGGCCTGCGGCTGGTGGCGGGCCCAGCGCTCGATCTGCCCGCGGTCGGTGGTCGACTGGGTCTGCCAGGCGAACGACACCGGGTGCCGGGCCGGGGTGGGGCAGCCGACGCGGTCGCAGGAGCAGCGGTAACCGGGGGCCGGATGCGCGGCGGGGGCGAGCGGCAGTCCCGCTCCGGCGGCGGCGAGCAGCAGGGCCTCTCGGCCGGCGTCATCGGCGCCGGTCTCCTTCGGGCGGCGGCCACGCAGCCACTGGGAGAGCTTGCCCTGCCGGCCGGTGCGGCCACCGAACTCCGCGCTCATCTATCGCCTCGCCTTGCTGTCGTGCGGAACAGCATGCCCTATGGTCCCACCAACCGGTGCTCCGGGGTACCAGAAGGGACATCCGGGGTACGTGGGGCAAGTCCGTGGAGTGCGTAGTCGACGAGGGTGTCCGTGTAGTCGTACGAGATCGGGCCCGTGTGCTGGAGCCAGCGCTGGGCCAGGGGCGAGACGAAGAGTTCCAGGGCGATGCGCGGGTCGATCTCCGGGCGGACCTCGCCGGAGCGCTGTGCGGAGCGCAGCCGGGCGACGTACAGCTGGAGGGAGGGTTCGAGGAGCTTGGCCACGGAGTCCCGGCCGAGTTGCTCGTTGACCAGGCCCTCTGCGGCCAGGGCGCGGGAGGGCACCTCGAACCTGGGGTCCTTCAGCTGGTCGACGGTCATCCGCAGCACGGCCTTGAGGTCGGCGGCGAGGTCGCCGGTGTCCGGGATGACGTAGGGCTCCTGGCCCGCCTCCCGTGCCGCCTCCGCGCTGAGGTCGAGGAACGCCTCCAGCAGGACGTCCGCCTTGGATTCCCACCACCGGTAGATCGTCTGCTTGCCCACGCCGGCCCGGGCGGCGATGCCCTCGATGCTGGTCTTCGGGTAGCCGACCTCGCCGACCAGCGCGAGGGCGGCGTCGTAGATCGCGCGACGGGACCTCTCGCTGCGGCGGGTGGAGTCGGGAGCGGGCTTCTTGGCCATGCCAAGACCGTACCAAGGAGTGAGACGGAGCGTCTCGTCCTGTTTCTGCGCCGGTGACTACGACGGTGAGGTGTACGGCGGCCAGGGGTCCCCCCAGTCCGCGTCCCGCGCCGCCTTGTACAGGTCGCCGTGGCGTTTGGTGACCGTCGTGCGGCGCAGCTGCTCGTCGGCCTCGCACAGGTCGAGGAGGACCTGGCCCTTGCGGATCTGCGGGCGCCGGACGACTCGGGAGGGGGCGGGCCCTGCCGGGAGGCGAGTGGCGGCGACGTAGCTGAACTTCTCGTCCTCGTACGGCAGGGAGCCGCCCTTGACCTGACGGTGCAGGGAGGACCGGCTGACCCGGGCCGAGAAGTGGCACCAGTCCTCGCCGGGGACGATCGGGCAGGCGGCGCTGTGCGGGCAGGGCGCGGCGACGTGGAAGCCTGCCGCGATCAGGCGGTCGCGGGCCTCGATGACACGGGCGTAGCCGGCCGGGGTGCCGGCCTCGACGATCACGACGGCCTGCGCGGCGGCTGCCGCGGCGTCGACGAGCGAGGCGCGGTCGGGGGCGGTCAGTTCGTTCAGGACGTAGGAGACGGTGACGAGGTCGGTCTCGTCGAAGGTGAGCGCGGCGCCGATCCGCGAGCGCCGCCAACTGGCTTGCTCCAGCGCCGGGTTGGCGGCGGCGAGCTCCCGGCCCAGGGCGAGGGCGGGTTCGGCCCAGTCGAGCACGGTGACGGGGCGGGTGCCGTCCCAGGTGGCGGTGACGGCCCAGGTCGCGGCGCCGGTCCCGCCACCGACGTCCACATGACTGGTGGGCACCCAGTCGGGCACGGCGTCGGCGAACGCCTCCAGCGCGGAGCACACCGCCTCGAAGGTCGCGGGCATCCGGTAGGCGGCGTAGGCGGCGACGTCGGCCCGGTCCCGGAGGATGGGGGCGTCGGTCGGGGTGACCCCGCGGTAACTGGCGATGAGCCGCTCGACAGCTTGCGCGGCCTGCTTGGGCGGCAGCCCGTCGAGCAGAGCGGCGAGGCTGTGGCGCAGAGTCTCGGCGGGTGGTGCGGGGACGTTCACCGCCCGATTCTAGAACGCGCCCAACCCCTCCCTGCCGGCCAGCACCTCCTCACTGCCGACCGGCATCCTCTCGCTGCCCACCGGCACCCTCTCGCTGGGGGCCGGCACCCTCCCACTCCCGGCCGGGGCACATCCAGCCCGTCCGGCGTTTGAGGACGAGGCCGTTCAGGCCGAAGCGGGGGTCTGGGGGCGGCGAGCCCCCAGCAACGGTCGGCACACCCACCGCGTCAGGCCGGCCGCACGGCCCGCGCCACCCTCGTCGCCGCAGCCGCCCTCGGCTTGTTGTCCGCCGCCCGCCTGCGCGGATGCACCGTGTTCGCCAGCAGCACCAGGAACGTGTCCGTCGCCGGGTCCAGCACCAGTGACGTCCCCGTGAACCCCGTGTGCCCCGCCGCTCCCCGGCCCGCCAGCTCGCCCATGAACCACGGCTGGTCGACGGCGAAGCCCAGCCCCGGCGGGGTCAGCAGCAGTTCCACGAAGTCGGAGCCGAGGATGCGGGCGGGGCCGTGGGAGCCGCCGGCGAGCAGCGTCCGGCAGAACACCGCCAGGTCCCGCCCGGTGGAGAACATGCCCGCGTGGCCGGCGATCCCCCCGAGCGCCCACGCGTTCTCGTCGTGGACGACGCCCCGCACCATCCCCCGGTCCACCTTGGCCCAGGGCCGCCGCTGGTCCTCCGTGGCCGCCGCACCGGGGCAGGGCCCGAAGTCGGTGGACAGCATGCCCAGCGGCCGGGTGATCCCGTCGTTGATCAGGACGTCGAGCGTGCGGCCGGTGATCCGTTCCAGGACGAACTGGAGCAGCAGGAGGTTGAGGTCGGAGTAGGCGTAGGTGCCGGGTACGCCGACCGGCGCCTCCGCGCGCAGCTTCGCCAGCCGCTCGGTGTCGTCGGCGCAGTCGTACAGCGGGAGTTCGGGGCGCAGCCCGGAGGTGTGGGTGAGCAGCTCCCGTACGGTGATGCGGTGCCGGACGGCCGCGCGGAACTCGGGGAGGTAGGCGCCGACCCGTGCGTCGATGCCGAGCGTGCCGCGCTCGATCTGCTGCACGGCGGCGACCGCGGTGAACAGCTTGGTGAGGGAGGCCAGGTCGAAGGGCGTGTCCACGGTCATCGGGACCCGCGCCTCGGCGGGCAGCTCGATGCCGCGGTCGGTCCCGGCGTCGTGAGCCGCGTACCGCACGGCCCAGCCCGCCGCGTCCTCGACGGCGATCACCGGGCCGCGCCCGGCGACCACGACGGTGCCCGCGGCCCAGGGGTTCTCCCCGGCGCTGAGATCCCGGACCTCCTGGACGAGGTGGCGGAGTTCCTCGGGGTCGAGTCCGGCCCGTTCCGGACTGTCCCTGCGCAGTCTCGGTGCGCTCAGCTCTCTGCTCCCTCCGCGCCCGCCCGCCCGTTCCAAGGACGGCACATTCCCACGAAGCAGGCCAGTGCCACCAGTGCTGCGGCCAGTTGGACGACGGCCATCGGGACGGCGGTGTGCTCGCCGGCGATCCCGACGAGCGGGGAGGCGACCGCGCCGATGAGGAACGAGGACGTGCCGAGCAGCGCGGACGCGGAGCCTGCGGCGTGCTTGGTGCGCATCAGGGCGAGCGCCTGGGCGTTGGGCAGGGTGACGCCCATCGCGGACATCAGGACGAACAGGGCGGCGGCGACGGGCACCAGGCCGACCGTGCCGAGGACGCCGGTGGACATCAGCAGCAGGGCGGTCGCGGCGGCGATGACGACGGCCAGGCCCGCGCCCATGACCAGCTCCAGGCTCACCCGCCCGACCAGCACCTTCCCGTTGAACTGGCCGACCGCGACCAGCCCGACCGAGTTCAGGCCGAACAGCAGGCTGAAGGTCTGCGGGGAGGCGCCGTAGATCTCCTGGATCACGAAGGGCGAGGCCGAGATGTAGGCGAAGAGCGCCGCGAACGCGAAGCCGCCCGCGAGCATGAAGCCGGTGAAGGGCAGGTCGGCGAGCAGGCGCCGCATCGAGTGCAGGGCCTCGCCGACTCCCCCGCCGTGCCGCTCGCGCACGGGGAGGGTCTCGGGCAGCCTCGTCCACACGAAGGCGGTCAGCACCGTCCCGACGACCGTGAGCACCACGAAGACGCCCCGCCAGTCCGTCACCCGCAGGATCTGTCCGCCGATCAGCGGCGCGACGACCGGGGCGACCCCGCCGATCAGCATGAGGGTGGAGAAGAAGCGGGCCATCGCCACGCCGTCGTACAGGTCGCGGACCACGGCCCGTGCGATGACGATCCCCGCCGCGCCCGCCAGGCCCTGCGCGAGCCGGAAGGCGACCAGGGACTCGACGGTGGGCGCGAAAGCGCACAGCACGGTCGAGACGACATAGGCGACGAGCCCCACCAGCAGCGGGCGCCGGCGGCCCCACCGGTCGCTCATCGGCCCGGCCACCAGCTGCCCGAGCGCCATTCCGAGCAGACAGGCGGTGAGGGTGAGCTGGACGGTGGCCGCGGGCGCGTGCAGGGACCTGGTGACCTCCGGGAGCGAGGGGAGGTACATGTCCATCGCCAGTGGGGGCGTGGCGGTGAGGCCGCCGAGGATCACGGTGACGAGCAGACCGGTGCGGCGCACAGCGGGGGCGGCCGGTTCCGCTTCCGGTCCGGCCGCCTGTTCTATGTGTGGTGTCGAGGCCTCCTGCTCGGCCATGTGCCCCTCCCTTTCCGAGCGCTGCATTTTCCCGGGGGCAGCCCCCGGACCCCCGGCCACCTATGCTCTCAGCTCGTACACAGTGCCGAAGGCCACATGAGCGAGGGCGGGGTCCGTGATGACGGCGGAGAGCGTGCGGTGGGGGATCCTGGCGACGGGCGGGATCGCCGCCGCGTTCACGGCGGACCTGGTGGATCTGCCGGACGCGGAGGTCGTAGCGGTGGCCTCGCGAACGGAGGCGTCGGCGAAGGCGTTCGCGGAACGGTTCGGGATCGAGCGGGCGTACGGCGACTGGGCGGCGCTCGCCGAGGACGCGGACATCGACGTCGTCTACGTCGCCACCCCGCATTCGGCGCACCGGGCGGCCGCGGGCCTGTGCCTCCGGGCCGGGCGGAACGTGCTGTGCGAGAAGGCGTTCACGCTCAACGCGCGCGAGGCCGAGGAGCTGGTCGCGCTGGCGCGGGAGCGCGGGAGCTTCCTGATGGAGGCGATGTGGATGTACTGCAATCCCCTCGTACGGCGCCTGAAGGATCTCGTCGACGACGGCGTGATCGGTGAAGTCCGCAGCGTGCAGGCCGACTTCGGGCTCGCCGGTCACCTCTTGCCGGAGGCGAGGGACGGGATACTGCCGGCGTCGCACCGGCTGCGTGATCCCGGGCAGGGCGGGGGCTCGCTGCTGGACCTCGGCGTGTACCCGGTGTCGTTCGCGCAGCTGCTGCTCGGTGAGCCGGCCGACGTGGCGGCGCGGGCGACCCTCTCCGAGGAGGGCGTCGACCTCCAGACGGGCGCTTTGCTCTCCTTCGACAGCGGTGCGCTCGCCTCGGTGCACTGCTCGATCGTCGGCGGTACGGCGACCTCGGCGTCGGTCACCGGCTCGCGGGGCCGTATCGACGTCCCGTACGGCTTCTTCTTCCCGGACCGCTTCGTGCTGCACCGGGACGGCCGGGACCCCGAGGAGTTCGTGGCCGATCCGGCGGACGGAGCGCGGAACAGTCTGCGGCACGAGGCGCGGGAGGTCATGCGCGCGCTGCGGGCCGGTGAGACCGAGTCGCCGCTGGTCCCGCTCGATGGCACCCTCGCGGTGATGCGGACGCTCGACGCGATCCGGGACCGTATCGGCGTCCGCTACCCGGGAGAGGACCTGGGAGAGGCCGTCACACCAGACGCAGTCACGCCCGCCTGACCCCCTGCTCCCCCGCCTCCTCGCCTACGCTCCGGGCCATGGATGCCATGCGGACTCAGCAGACCGAGCAGCGGGAACAGCGGGAACAGACGGAGACGCGGTCGAGCATCGCGGTGGTGACCGGCGCCGGGTCCGGCATCGGGCGGGCGGTCGCCGTGGAGCTGCTGGGTGCGGGCTGGTCGGTGGCTTTGGCGGGACGGCGCCTCGGGACGCTGGAGGAGACGGCGGCGCTGGTGCCCGACGGGGCCGCTCTCCCCGTACGGACGGATGTCTCGCAACCGGACGACGTGGCCGCGCTGTTCGCCGCCGCCGTCGACCGCTTCGGGCGGGTCGACCTGCTGTTCAACAATGCGGGGACGTTCGGTCCCGGCGGGGTTCCGGTCGAGGAACTGCCGTACGACGCCTGGCGGCATGTGGTGGACACCAACCTCAACGGGGCGTTCCTGTGCGCGCAGGCGGCCTACCGGCAGATGAAGGAACAGGACCCGCAGGGCGGGCGGATCATCAACAACGGGTCTATTTCGGCCCATACGCCCCGGCCGTTCTCCGTCGCCTACACGGCGACCAAGCACGCGCTGACCGGCCTGACCAAGTCGCTGTCGCTGGACGGGCGGGCGTACAACATCGCGGTCGGGCAGATCGACATCGGCAACGCGGCGACCGACATGACCGCGCGGATGCAGACCGGGGCCTTGCAGGCCAACGGCGAGGTCGCGGTCGAGCCCGTGATGGACGCCGCCGACGTGGCGCGCACGGTGCGGCACATGGCCGAGCTGCCGCTGGAGGCGAACGTGCAGTTCGCGACGGTGTTGGCGACCGCCATGCCGTACGTGGGGCGCGGCTGACCGCACCCGCAGACCTCAACTCTTCAACTTGCACAACCGGAATTTGAGATTCCGGAGGATTGCGGCCGGTCGTGGGCCTATGCTCAAATCTCCTCCACAAGAGCTTCACACTTGGGGGAGAGTAGTTCCGTAGCCAAAACCCAGGGGGGAGACGGCAGCCGTTCCAGCGAGCCGGGTGGGGGTGGATTCCGCGTGAGACCGCGGGATACGCACCGGCGCGTGGAACGGCTGCCGTGTACGTCAGTCGGCCGCCGGCACGTCAATCGGCCTGCCGGCTCCCGCGTTTGGCCCGCCGCCGCAGCGCCCACACGCCGCCCGCCAGCACGGCGACCGTGCCGCCCGCGCCCTCCAGCAGCCGCCAGGCAGAGGGAGTGCCGGACGCGGCGCCCGGAGCGCCGGCCGCCGCCCTGACCGCCCCGTGGCTCGGCGTCACCTTCGCCCCGCCCTCGCTCAGCGGCTCGACCAGCGCGCCCACCGCCCGCGCCGAACTCCCCTTCGTGAAGCCCCAGTCGAGCAGGGCGGCCGTCTCCTCGTACACAGCGTTGTAGCCGCTCTTCGGATGCATCACGGTGACCAGCAGAGTCCGGCCGCCGCGGGTGGCGGCACCGGTGAAGGTGTTGCCGGCGTTGCTGGTGAATCCGTTCTTGACCCCGATCAGTCCGTCGTACGTCTTCACGCCCCACGCGCCCGTGAGCAGACGGTCGGTGTTCTGGATCTGGAAGGTCTTCCTGCCGCCGGCCGGGAAGTTCGCGGTCCCGGTGTGGCAGTACTCGCGGAAGTCGGCGTTCTTCAGTCCGTGCCGGGCGAACAGGGTGAGGTCGTAGGCCGAGGACAGCTGGCCCTTGTGGTCGAAGCCGTCGGGGCTGACGACATGGGTGTCCAGGGCCTGCAGGTCCTCGGCCTTGGCCTGCATCTCGGCGACCGTCCTCGCCACTCCGCCGTTCATGTGGGCGAGCACGTGCACGGCGTCGTTGCCGGAGCGCAGGAAGACGCCCTGCCACAACTGCTCGACGGTGTACGTGATCCCGGGCTTGACCCCGACGAGGCTGGAGCCGGCCGGGATGTCGGCCAGGTCGGCCTCGGTCACCGTGTACCGCTCGGTGCGGTCGAACTTCTTCAGCACGGTGTCGGCGAAGAGCATCTTCAGCGTGGAGGCGGGGGCCAGGCGCCGGTGCGCGGCATTGGAGGCGAGCACCTCTCCGGTGGCGCAGTCGGCGACGAGCCAGGCGCTCGCGGTGAGCTTCCCGGGCAGACCTGTGACGCCGCTCACTTGAATTCCCGCGCGGGCAAGTCGCGCACCGCCGACGACGGTGGCAGCGGCGGAAGCGGGAGTCGCCGCGGCGAACGGAATCGCGGCGGCGGTCAGGCCGAGAGCGGCACGCCGGGTGACCGGAGAAGAATCGCGCATTCCGGGACCGTACACCGCACCCGACAGGAGCTACCTGGCGGTACGGCACCCACCGGCGGCGCTGGTCCACCGTACTGCGGATGATCGGCGGCCTGGACCGCCCCACCGGGGGCAGCGGCGCGCCGGACGGTGTCGACCTCGCGCGCGTCAGCGAGGCCAAACCGGCCCCGATGCGCGCCCGGACGCGGCAGACGTACCGCCATCAGCGGTACCCCCCATGCGGCAGCCAGGGCCGCTGAGCGCCGCCCCCACGGGAGGAGTTCACCGCCCGAGCAGCCGGTCGATCTCGGCCAGCTGCCCAGCGGCGAGCGGGCCCTTGGCGATGGCGCCGGCGTTCTGTTCGGCCTGGGCGACCGAGCGGAACCCGGGGATCGGGATCGTGTGCGGGCTGCGTGCCCACAGCCAGGCGAGGGAGCCCTGGGCGAGGGTTCGGCCGTCGCTGGTGAGGATCTCCTTGAGCGCGTCGACGCGGGAGAGCCACTGCGGGTCGACGCCCGCGCCGTCCCCGAAGCCCTGGAGCCAGGCCGGCGGCCTGCTGCGGATGTCCCCGGCATCCGCGCTGCCCTGGCGCTTGCCCGCCAGCAACCCCATCGCGAGGGGACTGCGGTTGATGCTCGCGAGCCCCGACTCCTCGCACAGGGCCAGCATGTCCGGCGCGTCCTGCAGGACATTGAGGGCGTGCTGTACGGCCGTGCCGTGCTCCCCCTGCGCGAACACGGCGGCACGGGCCGGGTCGTCCGTGCTCCAGCCATAGGCGCGGATCAGCCCCTCCCGCACGAACTCCTCGCAGGCGTCCCGGAGTTCGGCCGCACGCGCCGGGTCGAGGTCGCTGAGGTGCAGTTGGTAGAGGTCGATGTGACCGGTGTCCAGGCGCTTCAGCGACGCGGTCAGCGCGCGGCGGGCGTACGCCGGGGAGTCGTCGCTGCCGGTGAGGGTGCGGGTGTCCTCGTCGAAGACGTTGCCCCACTTGGTGCCGAGCACGACGTCGTCACGGCGCTTGCCGAGGGCCCGCCCGAGGATCCGCTCACTGTGCCCGGCGCCGTAGGTGTCCGCCGTGTCGAAGAAGGTCACGCCGAGGTCGAGGGCGCGGCGGACCGCCCGTACGGACTCGTCGTCGTCGACCTTGCCCCAGCCGAGCGGCTGTCCGTCGGCCGCCTGCCACTCGCCGCCGATGGCCCAGCAGCCGAAGCCGAGCGCGCTTACTTCCATGCCGCCGCGTCCGAGAGTCCTGTTCGTCTCCATGGGCGAGGACCTTAGGAGCTGGAGCGCACACGAAGGCAAGGACCGGGTCGCGCCGCTTACGCCTGACCGGTCTCGAAGCGGGAGATCCTGCCGTCGTTCTCGACCTGGAAGCTCCACCGGGTCTGCATCTCGCCCCAGGTGTCGTTGCGGTACTGGGCGAGGAGGGCGCGGCCGCCCTGCGACTCGTTGTCGACGTCCAGGTGACCGTTGGAGGAGAAGATCTCCCGGTCGATCCACTCGTTCAGATCGCGGTCAGAGCCGTCGTCCGCCATGGTCGCGTTCTCCGTGAGAAGGGCCAGGAAGCCCGAGCGGTCGTGGGCGTTGACGGCGGTGACGAAGGCGCGGACGGCCGGGTCGCTGAGTCTGGCAGGCTGAATCGTCATGCCAGCAGACTCACACCGCCCGCCGGGACCCGCCACCCGTACGGCGGCGCGGGCGGGTACCGCAGTGCGCGAGGTGCGACGGTGGACACGCGGAGGGGACTGTTCCTGTCGACTTGTTCCAGTTGCTCCAGGAGAAACCATGACCTCTTACGACCGGCGTGATCTGGGGCTGCTGCTGCTCCGGCTGGGTACCGGCGGTGTGCTGGCGGCACACGGCGCGCAGAAGCTGTTCGGCTGGTTCGGCGGACACGGCATCGAGGGGACCGGCCAGTTCATGGAGTCCGTCGGCTACGCACCCGGCCGGGCGAGCGCGACCGCGGCGGGCCTCGCGGAGACCGGCGGCGGCACGCTGCTGGCGCTGGGCCTGGCGACGCCTGCGGCGGGCGCGGCGGCGGCCGGCGCGATGGCGGGAGCGTCGGCGGTGCACGCCCCCAACGGCTTCTTCAACATGGAGGGCGGTTACGAGTACGCGGCGACCCTGGCCCTGGCCGCCACCGGCCTCGCGGTCACCGGCCCCGGCCGCCTCTCCCTCGACCACGCGCTCGGCCACGTCCTGGACCGCGGCTGGATGGTCCCGACGGCACTCGGCGCGACGGCCGCGGTCACGGCGCTGGTCGTGGGCCTGCGGAACAAGAGGCTGCGGAAGGAGGAAAGGGGCGAGCAGGAGGCCCTGTTCGAGGAGGAGGAAGCGCTGTTCAGGGAGTGACCTGGGTGGGCAGGCTGCGCCCATGACCGACCTCTGGGAATCTGTCGACGACCTGTGGACCTGGCTGGACGAGAACCGTGCGCACGGCGGCCGGGAGGGCCTGCTCCTGCGCGTGCTCAAGCTGTCGGAGGAGGTCGGCGAGGTCGCGCAGGCGGTGATCGGCGCGACCGGGCAGAACCCGCGCAAGGGCGTGACCCACACCTGGGAGGACGTGGAGGGCGAGCTCTGCGATGTCGCGATCACCGCCCTGGTCGCCCTGCGCACCCTCACCCCCGACACCCGCGAGGTGTTCACCCGCCATCTGGAGAAGGTCACCGCACGCTCCCTCGGGCCGGCCGCGGCTGTTCATCCGTCGGACCTACGCCCGTCCCGCTCAGTTGGTGAGGCCCGCTGACCCTTCTCGTCGACCTCGTGCCGACGAAAGGGACGACGGCTCGGCCGACCTCTGCGGCCACGGCACTGAGGCGAAGGCCCTCGACCGCACCGAGTGGCAGGTCCCGCGCGACCTGGTTCACGGTCACCGGCTGACGCGCCCGGGCGGTCGGGCGCGCGGAGGGTGCCGTGCAGCCCCGGTCAGGCCGACCGATGTGCCTTCTGGCTCGACCCGGTGGCCGGAGGGACCACGAGCAGGGGGCGGTAGTGGCCCGCCGGGACCGGCTCACCGATGGGCCGGCCTGCGACCTCGATCCAGGCATGGGCCGCGAAGGGGCTGGTGCGGACTCCGGTGCACCACGTCGGCCACACTCCGCGGAACCTGCACAGGAGGGCCACTGCGATCGACCGCTGCAGACAGGCCTGGCCCGCGCAGCGCAGGCTTACGGAGACGATCGCCCGGCGGGCTTCCAGGGCCTGATCCGCCGTGGCGGGTGGCGCACCCCGGCGAAGGAACTCAAGAACCGAGCGCAGCCGGCCCGGCCTGCGGGAGGCGAGCACGCGGGCCGCGGCGACCGCGAGCAACGGTGCCAGGCGGCGATGAGGCGGAATGCTGTGGTGCTCGGGCAGAGCCAGCGGGGCGCTCATGAGGCGTCCAAGAGCAGTTCGGCCGCCCGCAGTTGGGCCACCACCGCTGAGACGTCACGGTGGGCGTGCGCCGGGACGATGTGGTGCCGCTCGACCAGCGCCTGAGCGGCGCGCTCGTCCGACTCGTCGTCGAGCAGGCTGTTGAGTACGAGCACACCGGTGCGGTTGAGCTGCCAGTAACGGCCGGTGCGTTGATGGAGAAGGACGGCGCCGTCGTCGGTCTCGGCCATCACCACGTCGGGGTGCAGACGCTGGGGCATCATCGTCTCCCAGGGGTTGGTGCAGGGTGGCAGGCGGCGCGGGCCCAGACCTCGACGCCGATCAGGTCTTCGACCGCTATGTCGGTGGAGATGCCGGAGTGGGGAGTCAGGAGTTGACCGCGCAGCACTCCGGTGGAGATCAGCCCCATGTCGCTCAGGACCGAGTCGGAGAACAGTTCCAGAAGGGCTGTCAGGTTGCGTTGTCGTCCGGCACGCAGGTCGGCGCTGAACTCTCCTTTCGTGGTGCGGTCGAGCACGACGTCCGGGACGAGGCCGCGCATGGAGGTGGCCAGCAGCGGCTTGTACCGCCGGGGAGTGACCCGCTCATGGAGACGCACGGCCAGGGCCGCTTCCACGACCTGGTTGTCGAGGTACGGCTGGTGCAGGCGCACGCCTGCTTCCTCGTACAGGCGGGCCACCTGGCGATAGGCCGGCGCCGTGGTCCGCAGTGCGGTGAGGAACTGATGCTGACCGCGGTCATGGGCGAAGGGCTGTGCGTGCTGGGCGGTGTCCCGGAGTACTTCTCGCGCGGCGTGGACCGCCTCGTCCGTGGCCCATGCCGGAGCACGCAGCGCTGCGAGTCCCCAGTCCAGGGAGGGAGTGCGGCGCGGCGGCGCCGGACGTGTCAGTTCCGCGGCCTGCCCGAGCCACCAGTCCCGCACGCCGCCCCGGCGCCTCAACTGGTGGACGACTCCGCCCCACGGCCAGCGGTGCAGTGCGCGGTAACCCCGCAGGTGCCGCAGTGCGATCGCCGGGTGGCGGCGGGCCAGTCGGTACAGATAGCCGGGGGCCCGGCCGAACAGCTCGTCCCCTCCGTGCCCCGCGATGTGCAGGCGAACGTCGTGTTCCGCGAGCAGGCGGGCGGAGTGGCGCACGCGTGCCAGGGTGCGAGAGAACAGGTACGGGCGCTCGGTGTCCGCCGCTGCGTCGGGATGCGCGAACACGGGCGGCAGTTCGTGCTGCCCGGCGACGACATGGCGGGCCTCGGGCAGCGAACGCGCGGACTCCGCGGCGTAATGGGCGTCGTCGTTGCCGGCTTCGGCCTCGCCCCATCTGAAGGTCAGCAGGTCGGGCGTGTGGCGGGCCGCGAGGAAGCACAGCGATGTTGAATCCATGCCACCCGAGAGGTCCGCGCCGAGCGATCCGCCGCCGGCTCGGCGGCCGTCCATCGCGGTCACCAGCGCGTCTCTGACGTGTGCGGCACCTTCGAGCAGCGGAACGTCAGGCTCTGGCGGGTGCCACCAGCGTTCTTCTCCCGCTCCGTGGGGCTCCAGCACCAGGCGGTGGTCGTGCGGCACCGTGCTCACGCCGGCCCAGACGCTCCTGTCGGACAGGGGCGGTGGGAGCAGGCCCCCGCATACCAGCCGAGCAGCCAGCACCTTCTCGTCCACGCCGGCCCTGGTCATGGCGGCGAGCACGTCGGCCCGGTCGGAAGCGATCGACAGGTGGCCCGACCGTGTGTGAAAGACCTGCCGGAGGCCGGACAGACTGCCGTAGACATGGGTCGCGGAGCCGGCGGCGGCCACCAGATGAAAACTGCCCGGCAGCTGCGTCATCAGGGCGCCTGCCTCGGACAGGGTGCGGATGCGCCGGCAGTGGCCGGCGAGCCGGTGGGTGGTGACCGGGCAGAACCCGATCACCACCACCCGCACGGGGGATGCCGTCACCTCAAGGATCTCGTCCGGATCCCATTCGCCCATCAACCACGGCCGCCCCGAGGGATGTTCGATCACGTTCGGACTGCTGAACGGCCCTGGGGCGTCGGTGACGCGGATTCCTGGTGCGTCCGGAAGGACGACAAACCCCTTGCTCATGTCATCGGACCTCGACGGCCCCTACCAGCCCTGCTTGCCCAGCACGTCGGTGTGGTCGCTGCCGAACCCGAGCGTGTCCTCGGAGAACTCCCCGACGGCCACCAGCGCCGGCGGCTCGTAGCTCTCGGCAAGGTCCTGCTGGTCGCGCGTGGTGTTGTTTTCCATGGCTTCATTCCTCCTTGTAGACGAACGGGCCCTCGGCTGGAGGGCCCGCCTGCCGCACGGCTTCAGGTGCTGATCACGGCCTTCTCGATCCGGCGAGGTCACGTCCTGAACCGTGCGGAGTCCCCGCGGCCTGTGCCTCGCCGCGACCGCGCCGATCTCAGGGCCGTTCGGAACGGACCCACTCCAGGACCGCCATCGCGCTGTGCATCTTGTTCTCGGCCTGCTCGAAGGCGATCGACCGCTCTCCGTCGAGCACGTGCGCGCTGACTTCCTCGCCGCGGTGGGCAGGCAGATCATGCATGAACAGCGCGTCCGCTCCGCCGTCCCACAGCCGCTCGTCGACCTGGAACGGGGCGAAGACCTCGCCCCAGCGCGGATCCGGCTTGGAGGTGCCGGTGGTCTGCCAGCGCGTCGTGTACACCACGTCGAACTGCCCGGCCGCGCCCGCGGCCGGCGGCTCGCTCCGCTCCAGCACCGACGCGCCGTGCTTCTCGGCCTGCCGCTCGGCCCTGGCGAGAACGCCGTCGGGGAGGCCGTATCCGGGCGGCGTGCGCAGCTCGAAGCGGACGCCGGAGAACCGGCTGAGCGCGAGGGCCAGCGCGACCGCGCTGTTGTTGCCCTCGCCGACGTAGAGCACGCGCAGATCCTCGATGGTCGAGAACCTGTCGAGCAGCGTCGTCAGATCCGCCAACGCCTGGGTCGGGTGCTCGTCGGCTGTCATCGCGTTGACCACCGACATGCCGCCGGGCGCCGCGAAGTCACGCAGCTCCTGCGGGTCGCCGGCGGTGCGAGCCACCAGCAGGTCGAGCATGCCGGAGAACACGCGCCCGGTGTCGGCGACGGACTCGCCGGTGTTCAGCTGCAGGTCCCCGGGCCCGTAGGCGAGCACCTGGGCGCCCAGCCGCAGCGCCGCCGCCGAGAACGCGGTGCGGGTTCGCGTCGACGTCTTGCGGAAGTAGGTGCCGACGATCTGACCGTCCAGCGGTTTGCCCGCCGCGGCGAGGCCGTGGCGGAACTGGACGCCGCGGGCGGCGATCGCCTCCAGATCGGCGTCGCTGAGATCGTCGAGCGATATCAGATGTCTCATGTGGGGCCTTCCAAACCTGTCGCAACGGGGACCCTGGGGGCCTGGCCGAGCAGGTCGAGCGCCTGCTCGCAGTCCTGGGCGACCTGCACGAGCGCCCGCTCGGACGCGTTGATGAAGCCCTCCGCGTGCAGGTGGTCGAGCAGCGCGGTCAGCGGATCGAAGAAGCCGTCGATGTTGAGCAGCACCACGGGTTTCTCATGGAGGTTCAGCCGGTTCCAGGTGACCACCTCCATCAGCTCGTCCAGCGTGCCGAACCCGCCGGGCAGCACCGCGAACGCCGAGGCCAGGCGGTACATCAGGGCCTTGCGCTGGTGCATGGAGCGGACGATGAAGAGCTCCGCGCCGACCCGGTCGGGATGCTCCCGGTCGAACAGCTCGTGCGGGATCACGCCGGTCACCCGAGCGCCCGCGTCGACGGCTCCGCTGGCCAGTGCGCCCATGACTCCGACGCCACCGGCTCCGTACACGAGCCCGACGCCCCTGCCGACGAGCGCCGCCCCGAACTCGGCCGCGACGTCCGTGTACTGGGGCCTCGTCCCCGCTCTGGAGCCGCAGAAGACGCCGATGCCCCGGGTGTGGCGGGTCGCCTGCGCCGACGCCTCGGTCACGAGTCGCTCCCGTCGAGGAAGTCGGTCACGTCCACTCCCGATCCGTGTTCCCGCGCACTGTCGAGGACGAGCCGGGCCACGGCGAGGTCGAGCACGCCGAGTCCGAACGGCGAGTAGACCGCGACGCGGCCGGGCTCACGCCGCAGCTGCGTGTGTCCGGTCAGCAGGTCACCGATCTGGGCGTCGACGAAGTCGTGGTTTCCCGCCTCCTGCCGGGCCAGATCCAGCGAGGTCTTCTCGCGCAGTACGTGGTCGGTGTCGTCCACGACGTTGTGCGCACCGCGAATCGCGTCGGGGCGGATGTCGCGCAGGGAGATGTGCAGCACCGTCGCGCCCGGTTGGCAGGCCTCAAGCCCGGTGTGCGGGGTCGCCGCCGTGGTGGCCAGCGAGACCAGTTCGTGGGCGCCGAGCGCCTCGTCGATCGTCGCGGCGATCGTGTACCGCAGTTCCGGCAGGCGCCCCGCGGCCTTCTCGATGAACGTCCGCGCCCGCTCGGCGTCCTGGTCGAAGACGGTCACCTCGGCCAGCGCGGGCAGCTTGGCGGCGAGGAAGGCGAGGATCTCCGCGTTGATCACCCCGGCTCCGATCAGACCGGCTCCGCGCACTCGCTCGGGCGCGGGAACCAGCATCGCGGCGCCCAGCGCGGCACTCGCGGCGGTGCGCTTGGCGGAGATCAGCGATGCTTCGAGCAGGGCCTGCGCCCGGCCGGTGCGCGGCGAGTTGAGCACCATGACCGCGCTGGCCCGTTCCAGCCCCACGTCGAGGTTGCCGGGGAAGGAGGCGATCCACTTGACCCCCGCGCTCTCGTGCGGGCCGCCCAGATAGCCGGGCAGCCCGATGATGCGTCTGCGCGCGTCGTCGGGGAACCGCAGAAAGACCGAATGCGGCAGCATCGACGCGCCCTGTGCGTGTGCCGCGTACGCCTCGCTGACGAGGTCGATCAGATCGTGCTCGCGACCGTCGAGGATCTCCCGCACCTCGCGCTGTCGAATGATGAGCATCGTTACCCTTTCTCCCGCTGCGTCGCGGCGACCGAATCAGGGGTCTTCCACAGGTGCGAGACTTCGCCGAAGTGCTCCTGCACCCAACTGTCCGAGTAGACGGTGTGCAGATAGCGGTCGCCTCCGTCCGGGAAGATCAGCACGCACACCGATCCGGCCGGGAGCCGCGGCCGCAACCGCTCGAACGCGGCCACGGTCGCCCCGGACGAGCCGCCGGCCAGGAGCGCCTCGCGCTGGCTCAGCCGGCGACAGCCGACCACGCAGTCCAGATCGGTGACATGGACGACCTCGTCGGCGGCGCCCGGCTCGAACAGCGCGGAGCGCACCGAAGCGCCATGGCCCGGGATCAGTCGCCGGGGCGGCGGGCCGGACTCGGGGTCCGTCCCGAACAGCACGCTGCCCACGGCGTCGACCGCGATCACCTTCGTGTCCAGCCCCTGCTCGCGCACGTACCTGCTGCAGCCCAGCAGGGTTCCGGTGGTGCTGGTGGCGGAGAAGAGGTAGTCCACGCGACCGTCGAGCGCCTCGACGATCTCCCGCATCGTCCCGGTGTGGGCGCGCGGGTTCATCTCGTTGGCGTACTGGTTCGTCCAGTACGCATGCGGGATCGACTGCACCAGCTCCTTGACCCGGCGCAGCCGCACCGACAGGTACTCGCCGTCGGCGTCCGGTTCGGTCACCACCTCGACCTCGGCGTGCAGCGCCCGCAGGATCGCCAGGTTCTGCTCCGTGGTCTTGGCGTCCACGACACAGATGAAGCGGATGTCGTGGTAGCGGCAGACCTGGGCCAGGCCGACCGCGAGATTGCCCGAGCTGGATTCGACGACGACCGAGCGGCCCGGCACCAGCCGGCCGGAGCGGATCTCGTCCATCAGCATGGTGACCGCGGGGCGGTCCTTGATGCTGCCGCCCGGATTGAACCGCTCCATCTTGGCGAAGATCCGTCCGTCGAATCCCGGACGTAACCGCTCCAGTTCGATCAGTGGGGTGCTGCCGACGGCGGAAAGGATGCCGGTGAGTCCATGTTCTGCCACAACTCGATCCTTCGCGTCGGCCCTATAGCACCCCTATACGTGCCGCCCCGGGCATGGGTCCTAGGGCAGTGTGGCGAGCAGGCCGGCATAGCTCAGACCCGCGCCGAAACCGAGCAGCAGCGCGAGGTCGCCTCGTTTGACCTGTCCCGACGAGCGCATCCGCTCCATTGCCAGCGGAATCGACGCCGCCGAGGTGTTGCCCTGCTCGACGATGTCGCGGGCGACGGCGCCGCCGAAGCCCGCGCTCTGTGCCACGGCGTCGATGATCCTGAGGTTGGCCTGATGCGGAACGAAGGCATCGATCCCGCCCGGTGTCAGGCCGGCGCCCTGAAGGATCTGCCCCACCACGCCGGGCAGTTCGGTCAGCGCCCAGCGGAACACGGTCGGACCCTGCATCCGGATGACGGGGCCCCGGTCCGGCAGCTCCGGGCGACAGCGGACGGTGATCGCCTCGGCCAGGCTCGGCTGCCCGCCCGTCACCGCGGGACCGATCTGAGAACGACGGCTCGCGGCGACGAGTACGGCGCCCGCGCCGTCGGAGAAGATGAAGGCCGTGCTCCGGTCGGTGGGATCGAGCAGGTCCGACATCCGCTCGACGCCGATCACCAGGGCGGTTCTGGCGCCGCCCGTGGTCACCGCGTCGGCGGCCAGACGCAGCGCCACGGCGAATCCGGAGCAGGCGGCGCTCACTTGGACGGCAGGCGCGCGCACGCCCATCCGCGCCGCTACCACCGAGGGCAGGTCCACCGGATCGTCGCTCACCTGCGACATGGTCGCGATGATGACCCGATCCACTTCCGCGGGACTCGCGCCGGCGTCGGCCAGCGCCTTCTCCCCTGCCGTGGCGGCCATCTCCGCCAGGGTCTCGTCAGCCTGCGCGAAACGGCGCGTACTGATTCCGGTGCGGCGCTGTATCCATTCCGGGGTGGAGTCCAGCACCCGGCAGATCTCGTCGTTGTCGACCACGCGCCGCGGACGGAACGTCCCGAGGCCCACCATCGCCGCACCGCTCATACCCGCACCGCTCATACCCGCACCGCTCATGCCAGCACCGCTGATCCGCCCGGCCGGTGTCCCCGGGTGCGGCGTGCGTCGAGATGGACGAACGTGCGATGCAGCCAGCGGTCCCGGCCGTCGTAGCGTGGGGTGAAGGCGGTACGACCGTGGATCGAGATCCTGTTGTCCACGAACGCGAGTTCGCCCGCGGCCAGCGTCAGCTGCGTGGAAACGCCCACGAACGCATCGCGCAGGAGTTCCAGTGCCTGCTTCGCCTCGTCGTCCAGGGCGACGGTGGCGTTGAAGTCCACTCGCACATCGGGATCCTCCGGTGCTCCCGCGAGCACGGCGTGCGCCGCACCGGCGTCGCCCTGCTGGAACGACGGCGGCGGGTCCGTGACGAAACGCGGACCGTGCAGCACCTGCCGGGCCGCCTGGGGAAGATGGGTCAGGGCTCGTCGGATCGAGGAGACCACCGTGCCGGCCTGGCCGTCGTGGTCGCTGCGCAGGCACAACAGCCCTACGTAGTCGGGACGATGCGGGTGGAAGGCGTTCTCCACGTGCATCTCCAGCGACACCGAGCCGGCATTGCTCTGGCTGCCCTCCCGGCCGGGTACCGGCACGACGTTCTGCACGAGCGCGCCGCCCTTCTCCGCCCGATACGCGGCGAGTTCGCCCAGGCACGACGTGAGCAGCGCGATGATCGCCGCGGGCGCGGTGGGGGTGCGTACGACCGACTCCGCCGCCGTCGGAGTGGGCGGCAGGGCCGACTCGTCGACCGGCAGATTGCGGACGATCAGCAGGCCGTCGACGCCTGGATCGTGCCGGTAGTGGCGCACCGCTTCGCGCAGCCGAACCGGCAGGCGCACGGAGAACTCTCTCGCGCGCGCGACCCAGGCGTCCTCGTCAATTCTCGGCAGTTCCTCTCCGACCAGATCCGCGCCGACCGCGGCCACCGCGGCACGCTCGGACGTGGTCAGGGTGATGTCACCGGTGTCGGCGCTCCCTGTGCGGCCCATGATGATGCTCCGTTCCATCTCGAACAGGGCGCCCAGGATGGAGGAGCGGGCAATATTTGATCGATACTTCCTACGTGCACAGGGCGTCGGGGCTCACGGGCCAGGCGTCTCCTCCAGGGCGAGGTCCTCCAGCACGCTCTGCTGCCCCAGCAGGAAGCACAGCTCCGACCGGGAACTGGCGCCCAGCTCGTTCTTGATCCGCCGCAGGTGGTTCTGGACCGCCCGTGGCTTCAGTCCGACGCGCCGGCCGATCTGCTCGTCGGTCTTGCCCTCGATGACCAGGCGCTTGACCGCCTCCTGGACCTCGGCGCCGACCAGGTTCGCCGTCTCGGCGAGCGGGGCGGACTCGAAGATGATCGCCCGGCTCCAGAAGCGGTCGAACAGGTCCCCTGCGAACCGCGCCACAGCGGGGTCGGTGAACATCGCCGCCTCGGTGCGCTCGGAGTTGGTGGGCACGATCACCACATGGTGGTCGACGACGATGAGCCGGTCGAAGAACTCGTCGAGGGTGCGCACCTGGGCACCGTGCTCGGTCGTCGCACGGACGTAGTCCTTCGTGGGCTGGTCGTAGCGCGCGGGATGCTGGTACAGGGTCCGGGTGGTCACACCGCGCTCAAGGCAGTCCAGGTGCGTGGGAAGCGCCTTGGCCAGAGTTGACTTGGATCGGGCGCCGCCGGGCTGGGCGAGCAGTACCTCTTCGCGCGAGGATTCGAGGGTGAAGCGGATGGTATCGTTGATCTTCTTCATACCGGAGATCAAGCACGTGGACCTGCCGGTGGGCTCCGCCCCCGCCTTCGGTTCGTACTCCGGCAGTGACGGTGTGGCGCCGCGACCCAGCACATCACCCAACTCGCCCAGCAGGTCGCGCAGATCATTCTCCACCCTGCGCGCACGTGCCAGCAGACGTCCTCCAGCGGGATCCGAGCCACCAGGTCCAGTGGAGTGAGTGGCTCTTAACTGATCGGAAACCGCCATGAATCCTCCCCGTGTCATCTGGCATGTTGCGGCGATGCTACTTGACGCTATGGATCATGTGTACGAAGCATGTCGACGGCCCTGAGGGAGATATTTGCCCCAGCGGGAGTGTTGCTCGGGGCACTGCATGGCGAGTCGTGTGGGACATGTGGGACAGATGCGCTTGAGGCCAACACAGGCAGCGCACGCGGCCATTGATTCCGTTTAGGCCATGAGAGGCACGGCGACACTGCGCCAGACGGTACTACTGAAACAGGACACGGCACCGCCCATATTCCACGGCCTCCACGACGCGGCGCAGGTCGTGCACGGGCGCGGGCGGCCGATGCCCAGGGGGAGGCGGCGCAACGGGCACTTCACCGGCTGGCCGAAAGAGGGCAACTTCGGCCCTGCACAACGGCTTTCTGGCGTGCCGGCCCGGGAATCGACGCCGTGGTCGTCCGACGCGCCCCTGGCCAGGACCACCCGCGCCACTCCGGCGCCATATTCCGGATCGCGATGATCGGCCTCATCGAGCCGACGGTCACCCGCGAACCCACCCCGGACCGGCGCGACACCCGAGCCTCGAACCGAGCGACGTCACCGTGACGCTCTGTGAGTGTTTTTTTGACCGACATTTTGGGTGCCGATCCGAGGCGCCGCCGTGAACAAGGCCGGTTCGGTCCTCTCGGTCCTCTCGGTCCGCTCCCGTGAACGCGGGTGTGTACCTGGGCGAAACGACCGCTCAGATCAGGGGTTCGCTTCGGGCCACCGTGAGTTCACGCAGCAGGAACCCGAGCACCTCGTCACGCTGTTCGCCGAGATAGAAATGGGCGCCGGGGAAACGCCGGACACGAAACGGCCCGGTCGTCGTGCGCGCCCAGGCCAGCAGTTCCTTGGCGCCGACGCGGGGATCGTCGAGGCCGCCGATGGCGGACACCGGTATCTCCAGCGGGGTGCGCCGCTCGCAGACATAGCTGTCACACAGCCGGTAGTCGGCTCGGATCGTCGGGGCCAGCAGCTCCAACAGGGCGGAGTCGGTCAGGACTTCGGCCCGGGTGCCGCCCAACGACGCCAGATGGTCGCGCAGTTGGTCGTCGGACATCAGATGCACCGCGGGACTCTCCCTCAGGAGATGCGGCGCCGGATACCCGGACACGACGAGCGAGGACGGCGCGCGCCCCGCCTCGGCCAGCACACAGGCAAGTTCGAACGCGATCAGGGCCCCCATGCTGTGGCCGAACAGCACGAACGGATCGTCCTGCGCATGCTCGATCAGCGCCTGGGCCGCCTCTGCCGCGACCGCCTGCACCGAGTCGGCCACGGGTTCGCCGAACCGCCCCTCACGTCCGGGCAGTTGTACGGGCACCACGCGGGTCGCGGGAGCCAGCTCGGCGATCCACTCCCGGTAGGCCGACGCCGCGCCGCCCGCATGCGGCACGGCGTACAGTCGCGGTCCCGAACCCGGGCCGTCGCCGTAGGGAAACCACTTCTTCAGCAGGCGCTCCGCCGCGCTCTGCGTCATGTCCTCACCCCGATCACAGACCTTGGCCGGTACCCGGCTCACGGGCGACGACTGATTCGAGCAACGCCTGGGCACCGCGCACCAGTTGCGGAGCCGGTGTGTCCTCCTTCGGGTTGTGGCTCACCCCCGCAGCGCTGGGTACGAAGATCATCGCCGTCGGCACCCGGGCGGCCAGCACGCTGGCGTCATGTCCCGCGTAGCTGAACAGCCGTGACCTCGTCCCGCCCGCACGGCCGCAGCCTCGTTCCAGAACCTCGCACAGCCGCGCGTCGAAGGTCGTCACCGGCTTCGCCGAGATGCGGACCACGTCGCAGGTGCACCCCTCCGCCGCGGCCGCCTCGTCCGCCGCGGCCCTGAGCGCGAGGGCCACTTCACCCAGTGCGCGCTCGGAGCCGGACCGCCACTCGACCACCAGCCTGGCCTCACCGGGGATGACGTTGGGAGCGCCGGGGAGGAACTCGATGAAGCCGACGGTGACCACCATCGCCGGATCGGTCGCCGAAGCGATCCGGCGCACTCGTGTCGCCAGGCCGGCCGCCGCCATCCCGGCGTCGGCCCGCTGCCCCATCGGCGTGGTGCCCGCGTGGTTGGCCGACCCGGTCATCGTGACCGCGTAGCGGTCGATGCCGACGATGCCCTCGACCACCGCCAGATCCAGCTCGGCGTCCTCCATCCGCGGTCCCTGCTCGATGTGCAGTTCGATGAACGCCTCGACATCGGCGATGGCCGCCGACCGGGCGAACGCCGTCGAGCCGATCAGCCCGCCGGGTGAGTCCGGCCGCGCGCCCTCCTCGTCGAAGAACCCCGCCACCCTCAGGCTGCGCGCCGCAGGATGGCGGTTCTCGTGCAGCGTGCGCAGCACCTCGAGCGCGGCGATCACGCCATAGGCGCCGTCGAGTCGTCCTCCTGCCGGAACCGTGTCGGTATGGGATCCGGTCAGCAGATACCGGTCCTCGCCGTCGGGTACGGCGGCGAAGACATTGCCGATCTCGTCCGTCGAACCCGTCAGACCCGCCTCGCGGATGCGTCCGAGCAGCCAGGCCCGCCCTTGCAGGTCGGCTGCGGATCCCGCGATCCGGTCGACGCCCCCGTCCGGGCGTTCGCCGAACTTCGCGAAGCCGGCGATGTCGTCGAGGAGACGTTCGGCGGAGATTCTCGGTGTCGTCATGGTGATCGTCCCCCTCACCCGACGCCGATCGCCAGCAGCGCCTGGCGTTCCGGCTCGCTGAGAATCGACACCCGGCCGACCTGCTGGTCCGGGTCGTCGGTCGCGACCTCCACGAACCGGATGAACCGATCGGCGAAGCGCTCCACCCACGCGCGGTCGAACAACGCGACGTCGTACTTGAAGAAGGCCCGGATCGACGTGCTGCTCTGCACGATCTCCAGCATCACGTCGCACTGGCCCTCCTGTTGCGGGACGTCGAACGCCCGCACCCGCAGCGGCCCCGCCGTGTGCTCCCGTCCGCCCTGCTCCCCCGCGGCCAGCACGTCGGAGAGGGGACGGAGCCGATTGGCCGTCACCATGGTCACCGCGACCTGGGTGAGCGGCGGCCGGGAGGGGTCGTGCGGCAGCCCCAGCGCCTTCGGCAGCAGGGCGAACGGGTAGCCGACATGGGAGAGGCCCTGCTTCACCTGGCTGTCCACTGCGCGGAACAGATCGTCGAAGGTCGTGTCCCGGTCGAGAGCCGCGCGCAGCACCAGGGAGTTGGCGAAGGAGCCCGCCACCTCACGCATGTCGCGCGTCAGCCGCGTGGTGGTCGGCCAGCCCGTCAGGAAGTCGCTTTGACCGCTGTGCCGATGCACCACCGCCTGGAACACCCCGGTGAGGAAGACGAACGGCGTGAAGCCACGCCCGAACGCGCTCTCGCGCAGCCGTCCGGTGAGCTGGTCGGGGAGCCTGACCTCCACGGTGTCGCCCTGCAGGCGCGAACGCGCCGGGCGGGGGCGGTCCGTCGGCAGGTCGACCACGGTCGGGGCGCCGGCGCAGATCTCCCGCCAGTACTGTTCGTGCTCCGCGAAGCCCGGACCTCGTAACAGCGCCTGTTCCGCGGCGACATGGTCGTCCCAGGTGGCGGGCAACGGCTCCCAGTCCGGATCGCCGCCCTGCGCGCAGGCGTCGATCAGATCGCGCATGACGATTCCCTGGGAACTCGCGTCGGTGGCGACGTGATGCGCGGTCACGGCCAGTACGCCGTCGAGGGGGGTGCGCCGGAAGAACGCCACCCGGAACGCGGACTCGGCGAGCCGCAACGGCTGCGCCGTACTGCGGTGGACCAGCTCATGGAGCTGGTCCTCGCCGATGTCCGCCGGCGTCTCGTGCAACTCCAGGCGGACCGAGTCGGCGTCGTGCACCACGCGGCGCACCCCGCCGTCGGTCTCGACGAATGCGGAGCGCATCATGTCGTGCCGTTGCGCGGTGGCCCGGAGCGCGGCCCGCAGTACGTCCGGGTCGAGCTCGCCGACGATACGCGCGGCCACCACCACGTTGTACGCCGGGCTCTCCGGCGCCATGCGATGGATCAGCCACAAGGCTTCCTGCCCGACCGAAAGCAGCCGTGTCATCGCGATTCCGCGACGTCCTCGGCCAGCCGCCCGGCCAGCGATGCGGCCGTCGGATGGTCCCAGATCATGGCCGCGTCAACCACCACGCCGAGCTCGTCCTCGATGTCGCCGCACATGGTCAGCACATAGATCGAGTCGAGTCCGAGTTCGGTGAGTTTCCGGTCCGGATCGATCCGCTCGATCGGGAGGTCTACGTAGAAGGCGATTCGCTCGGTCAGCCACCGGCGGATCTCGTCTGTGGTCGGCGCCGTGCCAGTCTCACTGATCATCGCCCCAGCGTCACAGGACCGTCTATACAGGAGCTATCGGCGGGGAGGCCGGGTACCGGAACCTCGGCGTCCCCGCCGTCCGGCTCAGGCCGGCTTGACGACCACGTCGCCCGACGAGGTGGTGACCGAGATGGCCGGCCCGGATCCCGTGGGCACGCTCACCGACCGGCTCCCTGACGACGTGTGTGCCGTCACGGCGTACGGTCCGCCGGGCACGGCCAGTTCCACCGCGCCGGAACTGCTGTGCGTGGTGACCGAGTCGGGCCGCTTGGCGAACGCGAGATCGATGCGGCCCGAGCTGGACTTGGCGGTCGCCGCGCCCGTGCCCAGGCCCGCGCCGTGCACCGCGCCGGACGAGCTGTCGACGTCCACCGCGCCGGCGATGCGATCGAGAGTGACCTCGCCGGAATCGGTGCTCACCTTGACGGCGGCGACCCCGGTGATGTCGACCGCGCCGCTGCTGTTGCTCGCGCTGACCTTCGCTGTCGCGGGCACGGTCAGGTCGTAGTCGATGTAGCAGTCGTCGCATCCGTTGCTGAAGGTGAGCGACCCGTCGGAAAGCGACTGGCCCGGGTGCGGTTTCGCGCTGTCGTGGTAGTGGACGGTCCGGTGAATCGTCACGGTGCGGTCGTTGCCGGGGTGCACACGGACGGAGCCGTGGCGCCCGTCCTGGATGGAGACCGAGGTGACGCGGCCGGTGACCGACGCGTCGGCGCTCATCTGTTTGAGGGGGCCCTCGTTCAGGGCCGAGCCCTGGCATCCGCTCGCGCCGAGCACGGCCGCCGAGACGACCGCGGCCGCCGCGAGCAGACGAGGGGACGAGGGGACGAGGGAAACAAGACGGCTACGGGACATGGGGGGATGCACCTCTCGCTCTGTGGATCTTCAGGTCTGCGACGCCAAGTCGTGGGGTGCCGTCGCGAGTTCACGGATCGCCGGGCTGAGTGCGGTCCACACGGCCAGTCCCGCCATGCACGCCCCCAACGCCAGCACGGTATGCGCTGTGCCCCATGCGTTCAGTAGGAATCCTCCTGCCATGGATCCCAGGGGAACGGTACCGTACGCGACCAGAATGGCTACGGAGAGTAGTCGCCCTTGGAGTTCGTCCGGCGTCACTCGCTGCTGATACGAGGCAGCCGCCACGTTCCAGAGGGCGCCCGCGTATCCCATTCCGGCGAACAGGGCGCCGAGGCCGGCCGGCGAGCGCACCACCGCGACCAGGGGCATGAGCACGGCCCAGACGACGTTGCATCCGATGACGAGCGCGGGCAGCGACGCGACCCGTGTCCACCACGCCGCGTTTAGCGCGCCCAGCAGTCCGCCGACGCCGGAGATCCCGAAGATCACGCCGATCGCCACGCCCGCCTGGGCCGCCGAGGAGTACTCATTGCGGACGATGTACTGCAGCGACAGCGTCAGGGCGGCGAACAGCATGTTGCTTCCGGCGATCAGCAGGGCGATCACCCGCACGATCGGCTGATGCCACGCCCAGGCCAGACCCGCTCTGAGATCCGCAGTCATCGAACGACGTGGCCCTTTCACCCGCTCCGTCTGGAACTTGCTGCGGATCATCAGCAGCGACACCAGCGATGCAAGCGAGCTGACCAGGGTGGAGACGAACGGCGCCCAACGGGCCACGGCGAACAGGAAGCTGCCGATCGGGGCTCCGATCAGGCCGGCGCCGCGCTGCCGCGCCTCGTTGCGGGACAGCGCGACCGGAAGATCGTCGTCACGCACCAGATTGCGCACCGAGGCACGCTCGGCTATCCGGTACAGGATCGCCAGCCCGTTGTCGCAGAAGGCGACGCAGGCCACCTGGGGCAGCCAGAACCGCCCCCACGCCAGGGCAGCGATCAGGGTGGCGACGGCGGTGATCCGCCCCAGGTCGCACACGATCATCAGCCGTCTGCGATCGACCCGGTCGGCGAGCACCCCGCCGGCCAGCTGCAGCAGGTACGGCAGATTGGCGAAGAAGCCGACGATCCCGGCGTCCGATGCCGACCCGGTATAGGCCAGGACGAGCATCGGATAGGCCACCGTGCTGATCCGCGATCCGACGAAGGCCAGGCCCGCGCCGGTCCACAGCAGCAGGAAGTCCCGGTTGGCGCGCAGCGGCCGGGGCGGACTCAATCCGTCATCACCTCGTTGACCAACGCGGCGAGCAGGCTGGTGCCGGGCTTCGCGAACGGCGCCTCGTGGCTTCCCGGCAACCGGTCGACCCGCAGGCCCGCGCCGCACAGCTGCGCCCACCGGCTCAGATAGGACCGGTAGGAGTGGCCACGGGACACGGAGTGCGTTCCCTCGGCGCACGCGTCGGTGACGATCAGGCGCACCGGCGACACCGTGTCCTCGTACCGGTAGTCGATGCACGCGCGCGTCAGCGTCCGCCACGACTCGACATGGCCGGCCACGTCGTCGAGGGCGCCGGCCCCGCCGGTGATGCCGATCTTGGCCAGCAGCTCCGAAACCGCCTGCTCGCGCACCGCGTCGTCCAGGCCGCGCGCGTCGAGCAGTTCGGTGAGGATCTCACCGGCGTGCGTCGGTGCGGACGCCGTGGGTTCCAGATCGGCCAGCGGGTCGACGAGGATCAGTTCCGCTGCGCCGTGGCCGCGTTCGACCAGCAGCCGGGACATCTCCCAGGCGATCGTCGCCCCGGAGGACCAGCCCAACAGGGTGTGCGGCCCTTCGGGTTGGGCGGCGAGCAGCTCCGGCAGATAGCGCTCGGCCATCTGCCGGACCGAGCCGGGTTCGACGACCTCGAACGCGGCCACGGGACGCACTCCGTCCAGCCGGTCCGCCAGCGGCACGAACCAGTGCGCGCTGCCGCCCTCGGTGTGCGGAACGAACAGGGTGCGCCGTGGCCCGGTTTCGGCCAGCCACACCAGCGCCGCGCTGCGTGCCGCGGCCTGCGAGTCGACATGCGCCGCGAGCCGCTTCACCGTGCGCTCCCGCACCAAGTCCCGTACGGACAGGGCCATTCCCTGTTTACGGGCTTGAGCGACGATGCGCAGCATGAGCAGCGAGTGGCCGCCCAGAGCGAAGAAGTCGTGCTCGACACCGATCTCGTCGACGCCGAGTGCGGCACTCCACAGCGCCGCAAGCGCCCGCTCGGTCGGGGTGCCCGGCGGGACGAGGGGCACGGCGCTCGGTCCGCCCGCTCCCGGCGCCGGCAGCGCGCCGCGGTCGAGTTTGCCGTTGGCGTTCAACGGCAGACCACCCAGCGCGACGAAGGCCGCCGGAACCATGTAGGGGGGCAGCTTCTTCGCACAGTGCGCCGCCAGTTCCTCGGGCGTCGCGGCCGGTTCGGACGTCGGCACGTGATACGCGACGAGCGTCTCCTCGCGGACGATCACCACGACGTCCTTGACCGCCGGATGCGCGGCGAGTACCTGCTGGACCTCGTCCGGCTCGATGCGGTATCCGCGCAGTTTGATCTGGTGGTCGGCGCGGCCGAGGAACTCGACGTTGCCGTCCGGGCGGATCCGGGCCAGGTCGCCGGTGCGGTAGAGCCGCGAACCGGCCTCACCGAACGGGTCGGGCACGAACGCGGCGGCGGTGCGTGCGGGCAGGTTGGCGTAACCGCGGGCCAGGCCCGCCCCGCCGATGTAGATCTCACCGACGGACCCCACCGGAAGTGGCCGCATACGCCCGTCGAGCACGTACATGGTGGTGTTGGGTACGGGCAGGCCGATCGAGACGACCTCGCCCTCGACCGGTCCGTCGAGGTGATGGACGCTGTTGGCCACCGAGATCTCGGTCGGGCCGTACTCGTTGAGCATCCGCGGGCCGGGGCCGACGCCCACGAGCTCGAACCACCGTTCGGCGATCCGGGCGGGGAAGGAGTCCGCGCCGACGGCGAGCATTCCGGCGAGCGTCGCGGCCTGCTCTGCGCCGAGCTGGTGGGTGAGCAGGTCCAGATGGCCCGGCGTCAGCTTGATGAAGCTGTACGGGCCGCCCCGCGCCAGCAGCTGGCCCAGATCGTCCAGTTCGAACCGCGGCGGCAGCAACGTCACCGGTTCGCCCGCCATCAGCGGCGCGTAGATGTTCGGAACCACCATGTCGAAGGCGATCGACGAGAACAGCGGCGCGCCGCCCTTTCCGTAGGCGCCGTAGCCCTCCACCGCCCACCACAGGTAGTTGGCGAGACCGGCGTGCGATATCTGCACGCCCTTGGGCCGGCCCGTCGATCCGGAGGTGTAGATCACGTAGGCGAGGCTCTGCGGGTCGGGGTCGGCCGTCCGCTCGGGTGGCGTTCCCCCGGCGCCGAAGTCGGTGACGACCGTGCCGTCGTATCCCTGCAGGATCGCCGCGAACCGCTCCTCGGATTCGGTGAGGACAACCCGCGCACCGGAATCGGCGAGCATGTATCCGATGCGGTCGGCCGGCAGGTCCGGATCGAGCGGCACGTACGCGCCGTGCGCCTTCCACACCGCCAGGAACGCGACGATCAGCTCGGGGCCCCGGTCCAGCAGAACGCCCACGGTGGTCTCGGCGCCGACACCCGCGGCGCGCAGCCGGGCCGCCAGCGCTGCCGCCCGTGCGTCCAACTCCGCGAAGGTGAGCCGCTGTTCACCGGCGACGACCGCGCAGGCGTCCGGGTCGGTCGACGCCCGGCGCTCGATCGTGGCGAGCACCGATTCCTGCGGGCGCGGCTTCTCGTTGCTGTTCCAGACCCGCAGTTGGCGGTCCGACTCGCCGTCCGGCAGGAAGGTCGCGGTCGCGTCGCCGTCCGGGTCCGTGGCGATCGCCACCAGGACGGCCCGGTACAGCTGGGCGATCCGCCCGGCGTGCTCCTGGGAGAGCACCCGGGTGTCGGTGGCGATGGTGATGAAGCCGCCGCCGGTGGTCACCGAGAACGGGGAGTCGTTGGAGCCGGCGCCGATCACCGCCGCCTGCGCGTCGGGGGCGATCGCCTCGTACCCGGCCTCGAACTCGTGGAAGTCCAGGTAGTTGAAGAGCACGTCGATCAGGTCGCTCTCCTTGACCGCGCGCTGCAGGGCGGGCAGGGGCAGCCGCCGGTGCGGCCAGAGCTCTGTCTCCTGGTCGTACACCTGCCTGGCCAGCTCGCTCCAGGTGGCGGCGGTGCGCTCGAACACGAACGGAACGCTGTTGAGGTACATCCCGTAGACGCGTTCGGCACCGGCCGCCTCCGGACGGGCGTCGACGACGAGGCCGGTGTGGAAGCGGGATTCATGGGTGAGCATGCTCATGACCTTGAGGTGGGCCGCATGCAGCACCGCCTTCATCGAGGTCTGCGACGCGTACACCGCCGAACGCAGCCCGGTCGCCAGGTCGGCGAAGGGAACACGGACCTGGAACCTCTTCGGCCGGCCCCCCGGCACCGCCCACTGCTGCGGCAGGGTGAACTTGGCGACGCCGTCCACGCGTCGCCGCCAGAACTCGACGTCGTCACCGGCCTGGACCGCCTCGTTCTCCGCCGCGATGAAGTCGGCGTAGCGCACGGCCTGCGGACGATGCGGCTCAAGCGCGATGCCGTCACGAAGCCGCGTGTACGCGCCGATCAGCTCGGCGAGCAGGCTGTGATGGCTCCAGCCCTCCAGTACGGCGTGGCAGTGCGTCAGGCACAGCCACCAGGTGTCGTCCGCGACGAGATACGCGCCGATGCGCATCAGCGGCGCCTGCTCCACATCGAACAGCGCCCTGGTCTCCCGCTCCACCGCCGAGCGGATCGACGCCTCCCGCTCCGTCGCCGGACGGCCGCGCAGATCCTGCACGGTGACCGGCACGGCGACCTGGCCGTGCACCAGCTGCAGTGGGATCGGATGACCGGTCAGGTCGAAGGAGGTCCGCAGCGCCTCGTGGCGCTGCAGCACGATCGCGGCGGCGTCCCGCAACGCCCGCTCGGAGAACGGACGGCCGTCGCTGACCGGGAACGCGGTGACCGTGTGATACGGACGATCATGCTCCGGATCCGCGGCGAGCATCTCGGTGAGCATGCCCAACTGCACCTGGGAGATGGGATAGGCGTCCACCACGTCGTCCGGGAAGACCGATCCCTCCGGCGCCAGGGCGAACCGCGCCACGCCCTGGGCGGCGGGCGCCGCGATGGTCTCGCGGGAGGCCAGCGCCTCGGCCAGCCCGGCCACCGTGCGCTGTTCGAAGACGTCCCGCACGGACACGTCGTATCCGCTCGCGCGCAGCGCCCCCACCAGACTCACGGCCTTGATCGAGTCGCCGCCGACGTCGAAGAACGCGTCGTCGACCGCAAGATGTTCCACACCCAGCACCTCGCGCCACACCGCGGCGACCGCCTCCTGCTGCGCGGTCATCGGCGACGCGTCGCTCCGCTGCTCGCGCTCGACCGACGTCGGTTCGGGCAGCGCGGCGCGGTCGACCTTCCCGTTGGCGGTCACCGGAATGCTCGCGACCGGCACGATGAAGGTCGGCACCATGTAGCCGGGCAGCCTGGCGGCGAGTTCGGCGCGCAGGCCGGCGGCGGACAGCACCGCTCCGCGTTCCGGGCTCGCGTACCCGACCAGCTCCCGGGCACCGTCGCCGCCGCGCACGGTGACGACGGCCCGGCGGACGCCGGCGCAGCCGGACAGCGCCGCCTCGACCTCGCCCAGCTCGATCCGGTAGCCGTGCACCTTCACCTGGTCGTCCACGCGTTCCACGAACTCGAACTCGCCGTCCGGCCGCATCCGGCCGCGGTCTCCGGTGCGGTAGAGCCGCGATCCGGGCGGGCCGTACGGGTTGGGCACGAAGGCCGCCGCGGTGCGGTCCGGCAACTGCCCGTAGCCGCGGGCCAGTCCGTCGCCGCCGACATGGATCTCGCCGACGACGCCGACCGGCACCGGTTCCCTGTGGCGGTCGAGCACGTACATGCTGGTGTTCGGGATCGGCAGTCCGATCGGCAGCTGGTCGCCGCCCTCGGTGCCGTCGGCCAGGTGCGCGCTGTTTCCGACGGTGATCTCGGTGGGGCCGTACTCGTTGACGATCCGCACCGTCCGGCCGTCACGGGCGCCCCTCGCCAACCGTGCCCAGCGCCGCGCCAGTCCGGTGTCGAAGACCTCTCCGCCGGCGACCGCGACGGCGGCGACCTCCGCCGCCTGCCGCGGACCGAGCTGGCCGGACAGCAGGTCGAGCAGGGTCGGTGCGACCTTGACGAAGCTGAACGGCCCGGACTCCAGCAGCAACAGGCCGAGATCCTCGACCGGGGTCTCCTCGTCGAAGATCGTCACCGGGTTTCCGGTCATCAACGGCGCGTACAGGATGGTGACCACCATGTCGAACGACGGCGAGGACAACAGCGGGGCGCCGCCCGGAGCGCCGGCGTACTGCTCGACCGACCAGTGCAGATAGGTGGCCACGCCACGGTGGGTGTTCTGCACGCCCTTCGGCCTGCCGGTCGATCCCGACGTGTAGATCACGTACGCGAGCGAGTCGGGATCGAGGTCGCGGCCGCTCTCGATCGGCGTGCCCGGCTCGACGCCGGCGACGTCGATCACCGGTCCGCCGAATCCACCGAGCAGGTGCCGATGCCGGTCCAGTGTGATCACCGCGCAGGACCGGGAGTCGCCGAGCATATGGTCGACGCGTTCCTGCGGCAGCGTCGGATCGATGGGCACATAGGCGCCGCCCGCCTTCCAGACGCCCAGGAACGCGACCAGCAGTTCGGCGGTGCGGCCGAGCAGCACGCCGACCGTCGACTCGGCGGCGACGCCGTGTTCTCGCAGCCGGACGGCGAGTGCGCTCGCGCGCGCGTCCAGTTCGGCGAAGCTGATCCGCTCGTCGCCGTGGATGACGGCGTCTGCGTCGGGGGTGGCGAGTGCCTGCAGCTCGATGGTCTCCAGAACGCCGGGCCCGCGGTCGAGGACGGGCCCGCGAGCGGACGTCGCCCGCTCCCGTTCGCCGTCCGGCAGGTGGGCGACGCACGCGTCGCCGTCCGGGTCGGCGGCCATGGCCTCCAGCACGGCGCGGTACATCTGGCCGATGCGGTCGGCGTTGCGCAGCGACAACACGCCGGTGTGCGTGGCCAGTGTGACGTGGCCGCCGCCCGTGGTGACCGCGAGGTCGAACTCGGTCGCCCCCTCGCCGATCGCCTCCCCGGCGTCGACCAGATCGGAGGAGAACGCGCTGAAGTCGAGGTAGTTGAAGAGCACGCTGAGCAGCTGCCCTTCACCTGCGCTGCGGGCGATCTCCGGCAGCGGGTGGCGCCGATGCGGCCACAGCTCGACCTCCCGCGCGAACACCGTGCGGACCAGGTCCACCCAGGTGCTGCCCGCGGCGATCCCGTCGAAGGCGAACGGCACCGAGTTCAGGTACATGCCGTACACCCGGTCCGCGCCGATCGTCTCGGGACGTCCGTCGCACACCAGCCCGTCGAAGAACGGCTCGTCGCCCAGGAGCGAACTCATCACCTTCAGATGCGCCGCGTGCAGAACGCTCTTGAGCGAGGTACGGGAGCGGACCGCGAGGGCGGTCAGGCCCGGCCGCAGATCGTGGAAGGGAATCCGGCGGCGGTAGTCGGACCTCGGCAGGTCGGGGTCGTGCCACCCCGCCGGCAGCACGGCACTGCGCCGGCCGGCGACGACGGACGCCCAATAGGCGCGGTCCTCCTCGGAGTCGAGCGAAGCGAGCTCCGCGGCGATGTAGTCCGCGAAGCGCACCGCCGGAGCCTGCCACGGCTCCAGTTCACCGCCGTCGCGCAGGGTCGCGTACGCGCGCAGCAGCTCGGTCGTCAGCGCGTGCAGGCTGAAGCCCTCCAGGATCGCGTGGCAGTAGGTGATCGACAGCCACCAGGTGCCGTCGTCGACGACGGACGCCGTCAAACGCATCAGCGGCGCGTCGGTGAGCGTCATCGGTGTGGTGCGTTCCACGGCGGCGAAGCCCTGCATGGCCTCGCTCGCCTCGTGTGTGCCGTATCCGCGCAGATCCCTGACGGCGACCGGCAGTTCGGCGTGCGCGTGCACCGACTGCAGCGGCGTGCCGTACTCGGTCAACTCGATGGATGTCCGCAGGATCTCGTGCCGCTCGACGACGACGGCCGTCGCCCGCCGCAGCGCTTGTTCGTCGAACGGGACGCCGTCGTTGACCGGAAAGGCGGTCACCGTGTGGTAGCGGCTGCTGCCGGTGCCGGAGAGCATCTGGGCGACCATCCCCAGCTGCACCATCGACAACGGATAGGCGTCCACGACGTCGTCCGGCAGGGCGACGTCGTTCGGCGCCATCGCGAACGGTTCGACCGCGGCCGCGGACTGACGCGGCGCGGGACGGCCGCTGAGGTGCGCGGCGAGCGTGCGCACCGTGGAGTGCTCGAACACGTCCCGGGCCGAGGCGTCGTAGCCGGCCGCCCGGAGCGCGCCGACGAGGCCGACCGCCTTGATCGAATCGCCGCCGAGCTCGAAGAACCCGTCGAGGGCGCCGACCCGCGGCACATCCAGTGCCTGCCGCCAGATCAACGCGATCCGCTCCTCGTCGACGCCGCTGGGCGCGGTGAACGTCTCGGCCGCCGTGTACGCGGGCTCGGGCAGCGCCAGGCGGTCGACCTTGCCCGCCGGATTGAGCGGGAACGCCTCCAACGCCGTGTAGACCGAGGGCACCATGTACGAGGGCAGGGCTTCGGCGGCGAACCCGGCCAGGCCGTCGAGGGCGCCGATCACATAGGCGACCAGCGTCTTGTCCTGCACACCGCGGGCCGTGACGACGACGTCGCGCACGCCCGGCGCGGTGCGCAGCACCGTCTCGATCTCACCGAGTTCGATGCGGTGCCCGCGTACCTTCACCTGATCGTCGGCGCGGCCGAGGAACTCGATCCCGCCGTCCTCGCCCACCCGGACCAGATCCCCGGTGCGGTACTCCCGGCCGCCCGTCTGCGCCGGGGTGAAACGGGCCGCGGTCAGCCGCGGTTGCGCGTGGTATCCGCGGGCCACGCCCGCACCGCCGATGACGAGTTCGCCGACGACGCCGACCGGGACGCGGGCTCCGCGCGCGTCGAGCACCCGTAGCCGGGTGTCGGCGAGCGGGGCGCCGACGACCACCCGGTCCGGCTGAACCGGCACCTCCCACGCGGTGGACCAGATGGTGGTCTCGGTGGGTCCGTACACGTTGAGCAGGCGGCCGACCCGGCCGCGGATGTCACGGGCCAGATCGAGCGGCAACGCCTCGCCGCCGCACAGCGCGGTCACCTCGGGCCGGTCGAACCCTGCCGCCAGCAGCATCTTCCAGCCGGACGGGGTGGCCTGCACATGGTCGACACCGTGTTCCTCCACCAGCCGCACCAGCTCGGCGCCGTCGCGCAGCTGGCTGTCCGCGGCGAGCACGATCCGTCCACCCGCGGTCAGCGGGCCGAACAGTTCGAGTCCGCAGATGTCGAAGGAGAGCGCGGTCGAGGCCAGCCAGCAGCCGTCGCCTGCGACGTCACGCATCGAGGCGAGCAGATTGGCCAGTGCGCCGTGTCCGATCTCCACGCCCTTGGGCTTGCCGGTCGAGCCGGACGTGTAGATCACGTAGGCCAGATCGTCCTCCGCCCAGTCCGCCCAGTCCGTCGTGGACGGCGTCGGTGCCGGTGCCGGCGAGTCCTGGGCGAGATCCGAGAGCGCGTCGTCGAGGACGATGCGCGCGCCGGAGTCGGCGAGCATGTACCGCACCCGCTCCGCCGGCAGCCCCACGTCCAACGGCAGATAGGCCGCTTGGGCCTTCCACACGCCCAGCAGGGCCGCGATCATCGCGGGCGTACGACGCATCGACACCGCGACGACGTCTCCGCGGGCGACACCCCGCCGTCGCAGCAGTGCCGCGACCTGGTCGGAGCGACGGTCCAGTTCGCCGTAGGCGACCTGCTCGCCGTCGCAGACCACCGCGATGTCATCGGGACGCTCCACGGCCAGCGTCCGGAACGCGGCCGGCGCCGCCGGACGCCGCTCGGCGGGAAGCGGTGCGCCGACCAGCCCGTCGAGCACCCGCAGATCGTCGTCGGCCAGCGGAACCCGGGACGCCTCGCCGTCCGGGTCGGTGAGCATCTCCTCCAGCACCGAGCGGTACATGGCCGCCAGCCGGTCGGCGTTGGCCCTGCTGACGACGTGGGTGTTGACGGTGACCGAGAAGTGCTTGGCCTGGGTGGTGACCCGAAGCGAGAACTCGTTGGGGCTGATGTCCATCGTCTTGAGGTAGTCGACGCGTTCGCCGTCGACCACATGGAAGTCGATGAAGTTGAAGTAGGCGTCGATCATCCGCTCGCCGCCCGCGGCCCGCTGGATCGCCGGGATCGGGTGACGGCGGTGCGGCCACAGGTCGATCTCCGTGGCGAACACCCGCCGCACCAGCTCGGTCCACGTCCCGTCGGTGCCCTCGAACGGGAAGGGCACGGTGTTCAGGTACATGCCGTAGACGCGGTCGGCGCCCACCGCCTCGGGCCGCGCGTCGCACACCAGCCCGGAGAAGAAGCGCTCCTCCGCGGTGATCATCGACATGACCTTGAGATGGACGGCGTGCAGCACCGCCTTCACCGAGACGCCCGCGCGCGCGGCGAATCCCTTGATCTGCGGGAGCAGGTCCAGGTAGGACACACCGGTCCGGTAGGTCTCACGCGGCGTCGCCGGGTCGGCCCCCCAGCCCTGCGGAAGGCGGAACGCCGGACGGCCGGCGACGATCCCCGCCCAGTACGCGGCGTCCTCGCCGTCGGCCAGCGATTCCAGCTCGGCGGCGATGAAGTCGGCGTAGCGCACCGCGGCCGCCGGCACGGGTTCCGGCTGTCGGCCGGAGCGGAACAGCCCGAACAGATCGATGATCTCCATCAGCATCTGGTGGTAGCTCCACCCCTCCAGCACGGCGTGGCACTCGGTGATCGTCAGCCACCAGGTGTTCTCGCCGGTGAGATGGGCGGCCAGCCGGATCAGGGACGGCCGGGCCAGATCGAACGGCGTCTCGCGCTCGCGGACCATCCACGCGCGCATCGCACCGAGCTGCTCCTGCTCCCCCAGCTCCCGCAGATCCCGTACGCCGACGCTGATCCCGGCGCTCTCGTGCACCAGTTGCAGCGGACGCGAATAGCCGTCCAGGTCGAACGAGGTCCGCAGGTTCTCGTGCCGCGCGACCACGGCCCGGGCGGCCCGCCCGAAGGCGTCGGCGTCGAAGGGCGCGTCGTCGTCGATCTTCATCGACGTGACGTTGTGGTAGTTGCGCTCCCCGCTGTCGGCGAGCATCTCGACCACCATGCCCAGCTGGACGCCCGAGACCGGGTAGGCGTCGACGACGCCGGCGGGCAGCCGCTCGCGGTCCTGCTCCGCGAGCAGCGCGAACGGCTCGACCGGCGGCCGCTGCTCGACCAGCGGGTCCCGTCCGGCCAGGTGGGCACAGAGCTGTGCCACGGTGCGCTGTTCGAAGACGTCCTTGACCGCCACGTCGAAACCGGCCGCGCGCATCGTTCCGGTCAACGCCACGGCGAGCAGCGAGTCCCCGCCGAGTTCGAAGAATCCGTCCTCGACGCCGACCCGGTCGACGCCCAGGACCTCACGCCAGATCTCGGCCGCCCGCTGCTCCTCATGGGTGCGCGGCGCGACGTACTGCGCGGTGACGGCGAGCGCGGCGCCGTCCGGCGCGGGCAGGGCCCGTCGGTCCAGCTTCCCGTTGACCGTCAACGGCAGCGCGGCCAGCGTCACGAACGCCGACGGGACCATGTAGGCCGGAAGCGCCGCCTCGGCGACCGAGCGCAGCCCCGCGGCCCAGGTGCGCTGCTCGGTGGCCGCGCCCTCCTCCGGCACGACATAGGCGACCAGCCGCTTGTCGCCGGGTGTGTCCTCGCGCACGATCACCACGGCGTCCCGCACCGTCGGCGCCGACGCCACCGTCGCCTCGATCTCGCCGAGTTCGACGCGGTATCCGCGGATCTTCACCTGGTGGTCGGCGCGGCCGAGGAACTCCAGCGAGCCGTCGGCGCGCCGGCGTGCCAGGTCGCCGCTGCGGTAGAGCCGGGCGCCGGGCCTGCCGAAGGGATCGGGCACGAAGCGCGCCGCGGTCAGGTCCGGGCGGCCCGCGTATCCGCGAGCGACCCCGGCTCCGCCGACGTAGATCTCCCCCGGCACGCCGACCGGGGCGAGCCCTCCGTCGCCGTCCAGCAGGTAGATGCGCAGGTCGTCCAGGGGACGGCCGATCGCGTTGGGGGCGCCCTGCGCCAGGTCCTGCTCGGTGATCCGGTGGAAGGTGGAGTGCACCGTGGTCTCGGTGATCCCGTACATGTTGTACAGGCACGGCGCGTCGAGGCCGAGCCGGTCCGTCCACGGCCGAAGCTCCGCCGGTTCGAGTTTCTCGCCCGCGAACACCACGGCGCGCAACGCCAGACGCCCGATCCGCGGATCGTCGTCGGCGGCTGCGGCGACCAGAGCGCGGAACGCCGACGGCGTCTGGTTGAGGAAGGTGACCTCGTGGCGCACCAGCACATCGAGGAAGTCGCTCGGTGACCGGGTGACCGAGGCGGGGACGACGACGAGCTTGCCGCCGTACAGCAGCGAGCCCCACAGCTCCCACACCGAGACGTCGAACGCGTAGGAGTGGAACAGCGGCCAGACGTCCTGCGGCGAGAACCCGTAGTGACGCTCGGCGGAGGTGAGCAGCCGCGCCACATGGGCGTGCGTGAGGACGACGCCCTTGGGCTTGCCGGTCGACCCGGAGGTGTAGATCGTGTAGATCAGGTTGTCCGGGCCGGACAACGGCTTGGGGTCGGCGGTCGGCAGACCGGTCAGGTCCTCGGAGTCGAGGTCGAGCACGGCACCGGTGTGCACGGCGGCGATCTTCTCGGCGTGCTCGCTCTGGGTGAGAACGATCGGGGCGTGGGCGTCGCCGATGACGTAGGCCAGGCGGTCCGAGGGTGCAGCCGGATCCAGCGGCAGGTATCCGGCCCCTGATTTGAGGATGCCCAGCAGCGCGGGGACCAGGTGTTCGCCGCGTTCCAGGCAGACTCCGATCATCTGCTCCGGGCCGGCACCGAGTTGCCGCAGCCGATGCGCGATCCGGTTGGCCCGCTGGTTCAGTTGGGCGTAGCTGAGTTCCGCGGCGGGCGCGCCGTCGCCGCTGTCGACCACCAGGGCGGTCGCGTCCGGGGTGCGCAGGGCCTGGGCCTCGAACAGCTCGTGCACGGTGGCCCGCACATCGTGGTCGAAGGTGTCGGCGCGCGGTCGTGAACCCGCTCCGGTGAGCAGGTCGATCTCCGCCCGGTCCAGGAAGCACAGCCGTGAGAGCGGCAGTTGGGGCGCCTGGGCCACGGATCGCAGCAGAGCGAGGTAGTGCCGCCCGATCCGTTCCACGGTGGCGTCGTCGAACAGTGCCGTCGGGAAGAGGATCTCGCCGTTGAGCGAACCGTCGGGATGTTCGCTGGCGAGTACGGTCAGGTCGAATCGCGAGGACTTGGCGGCGATCGGGAACTCGCTGACGGTGAGCCCGGCCAGGTTGGCCTCGTAGGCACCGGTGGTGCGCAGGCCCAGCATGACCTGGAACAGCGGTGAGCGGGCCGGGTCCCGGTCCGGGGCAAGCTCCCGCACCAGGTGCTCGAACGGAACCTCCTGGCTGATCAGCGCCTGCTGCACGGTGCGGCCCGTGTGACGCAGCAGCTCCGCGAAGGTGGGATCGCCCTCCCAGCGGTTGCGCAGAACCAGGGTGTTGATGAAGAAGCCGATCAGGTTCGACGCCTCGGGACGGCCGCGGCCCGCGACCGGCGACCCGACGCTGATGTCCCGGCTGCCGGTGTAGCGGTGCAGCAGTACGTTGAACGACGCGAGCAGAACCGCGTAGAGGGTGGTGTCCTGGTCCCGGCCGATCGCCCGGAGCCGGTCGGCCAGCTCGGCCGGGATGTCGAACGGAACCATCCGGCCGGTCCAGTCCCGCCGTGCCGGCCGCGGCCGGTCGGTGGGCAGTTCCAGCGGCTCGATGCCGGCGAGCTGTTCCCGCCAGTACCGCTGCGCCGAGGTGAAGCTCTCCCGGCGGGCCAGCGTCTCGCGCTCCCACACCGCGTAGTCGGCGTACTGGATGGGGAGCGCCGGCAGCGGGGACGGCCTGCCCTCCACCCTGGCCTGGTAGAGCGCGCGCAGCTCGCGCACCAGGATGTCGATCGACCAGCCGTCCAGCGCGATGTGATGGCAGGACAGGGCCAGTACGTGGTCCTGCTCGCCGAGCCGGATCAGCAGCGCACGCACCGGCCAGTCGGCGGCCAGGTCGAACGGTCGCGACGAGAGCTCGGTCGCGAGTTCGTGCGCGAGGGCCAGCGGATCCGGCGCCGAGGCGACATCGACCACCTCCAGCTCGGCGGCCGCGACCGGCGGATCGATCAACTGCCGCGGCTCGCCGCCGCGTTCGACGTAGCGAGTCCGCAGCACCTCGTGGCGCGCGACGACGTCCTGCCACGCCTGGTTCCAGGCCGGCGCGTCCAGCCTGCCGCGCAGGCGCAGCGCCAGCGGAACGACGTATTCCGTGGATCCGGGGTCGATCCGGTCGATCAGCCACAGCCGCTGCTGCCCGAACGACAGCGGCAGCGGACGCGAGCGGTCGGTCGGTGCGATACGGGAGCTCGCACCCGAGCGCGCTCCCGCGCCGCCCGCCAGACGGCTGCGCAGCAGTTGCGCGCGCAGCTCGTCAGGGGCAGAGGTTTCAACGCCGGTCATCGTGGCCAACTTCCTTCACTGCTGTTCCAGTTGTTCCTGATGGGCCGCCGCGAGCTGTGCGTCGGACATGTTGTCGATCTCGGCCAGGATCGCGTCCTCCACCGCCTGGGCGAGTTCGGCGACGGTCGGCCCGGCGAAGACGGTGCGCACCGGAAGGTCGACGTCGAACTCGTCCTGGATGCGGGCGATCAGCCGCACCGCGGCAAGCGAATTCCCGCCGGCGGCGAAGAAGTTCGTATGCGCTCCGGGGTCGGCGCCGAGCAGCGCCGAGAAGATCGTCGCGACGCGGATCTGCGCGGGACCGGTGGGAGTGTCGCCGTGCGCGAGAGCGGTGTCGTCGACCCGGATCCGCGGCAGCGCCGACCGGTCGACCTTTCCGTTGCGGTTGAGCGGAATCAGCTCGACCGCCGCGTACGCCGCCGGAACCATGTAGTCGGGCAGCCGCCGTACGACGTGGGCGGTGAGTTCGGAGTTCGGGACTTCCGCGCCCACCGGCACGTAGTAGGCGTGCAGCCGGACATCGCCCGGTTCGGGGTCCTGGGGTGTGCCGGATCCGGTGGCCGCCGCGATCACCACGGCGTCTCGGACGCCTGGGTGCTCACGCAGCACCGCCTCGATCTCGCCGGTCTCCACCCGGTAGCCGCGTACTTTGAGCTGGCCGTCCATCCGGCCGAGGAACATCACCTCGCCGGTGGGCCCGAACTTGGCCAGGTCCCCGGTGCGGTAGAGGCGCTCGCCCGGTGCACCGTAGGGGTCGGGCACGAACCGCGCCGCCGTCCTGGCCGGATCGCCCGTATACCCGTCGGCGACGCCGGCACCGCCGACGCACAGTTCGCCCGGCGACCCGGCCGGTACGCGGTTCAACGCCTCGTCGAGCACGTGCACGGTGACGCCCGGAAGCGCTCTGCCCAACGGCACGATCCGCTGTTCGGGCTCGCCGGCCACCGGATGGATCGTCGAGCCGACCGATCCCTCGGTGGGGCCGTATTCGTTGATCAGCCTTCCGTCGCCGAGCAGCCGGCGCCAGTGCTCGGCCTGGCGCGCCGGCAGCGCCTCGCCGGCGACGACGATCACCGAGGCGAGACTGGCCGCGGCGGCGTCGCCGAGCTGGTGGGCGAGGAGTTCGAGGTGGCCCGGGGTGAGCTTGATGAAGCTGAACGGACCCGTCTCGGCCAGCACTCGGCCGAGTTCGGCAACCGGAAGGTCACGCGGGGCCATGTGCACCGGCTGCCCGGCGAGCAGCGGCGCGTACAGGTTGGGCACCACCAGGTCGAACGCGGTCGACGAGAACACCGGCGCCCCGGTCGTCCCCTGCGAGGCGAGATCGCGGACGGCCCACTGCAGATGGTTCGCCAGCCCCCGGTGCGCCACCCGCACGCCCTTGGGCCTGCCGGTGGAACCGGAGGTGTAGATGACGTAGGCGGTGTCCTGCGGTGTGACGGGCGGGCCGACCGGATCTCCCGGCCGGTTCTCGACGCGTTCGCGGTGCAGATCCACCATGACCAGTTCGCCGTCGAAGGCCTCGGGCAGCAGGGTGCGGTAGCACGATTCGCTGACCAGCACCCTCGCTCGCGCGTCGGCGAGCATGTGCCCGATGCGTTGCGCCGGGAAGAGCGGGTCGACCGGCACGTAGGCGGCGCCCGCTTTCCACACGCCGAGCAGTACGGCGTGCAGGTCGAGCCCGCGTCCGACCAGGACGCCCACCGCGTCGCCGCGGCACACACCGAGGTCCTTCAGCAGTCCGGCGAACTGGTTCGCCTTCACGTCCAGCTCGCGATAGCTCATCGCCGTGCCCGAGTACGTCACCGCCGGCGCGTCCGGGGTCTTCGCCGCCTGCCGCTCGAAGAGCGCGAGCGCCGTCTCGGGGCCGAACGCGGCTTCCGTACGATTCCACGCGTCGAATCGCGTGTGCTCGGCCTGGGACAGCAGATCGACTTCGCGCAACGGCAGTTCGGGGCGGGCCGCGAGGCGTTCGAGCAGCAGACGGAACTGGCCGGCCAGCGCCTCGACCGTGTCGCGGTCGAACAGCGCGGTGGCGTATTCGAAGCCGAAGGCGTACGAACCTTCGGGTCTGCGGCGTGCGAAGACGGTCAGATCCGTCTTCGCCACCCGCCACGCCTCGCGCATCGCCGCCAGGTCGTCCGAGCCGGACATGCCGCCGGTGAGTTCCTGGTCGTGCAGGTCGAACGCGACCTGGTACAGCGGGGTCCTGGACAGGTCCCGCTCGCCGGCGTAGGCGTCGACGAGGCGGTCGAACGGCACGTCCTGGTGCGCCAGGGCGAAGCGCCGGGCCTCGTCCACTCGCCGCACCGACCGCTCGAAGTCCTCCTCGGGACGCAGCCGGGGACGCACGATCAGGGAGTTGAGGAAGAAGCCGACGGTCCCCTGCGTCTCCGGGTGCAGCCTGCCCGCGGTCGGCGTGCCGACGGCCACGTCCCACTGTCCGGTCCGGCGTGCCAGCAACGCGGTGAGCCCGGTCAGCAGCACGGCGAACGGCGTGGCACCGCACCGGCGGCCGATCCGTACGAGTTCCTCGGCGGTCTCGGCGGGCACGTCGAAGGTGACCAGGGCGCCGGCCTCGTCGCGGACAGGCGGGCGCGGGCGGTCCGCGGGCAGTACGAGCGGTTCGAGGTCCGCCAGTGTGTCCCGCCAGGCGGCGACACCGCGGTCGGTGCGGGCGTCGGTGTGCCATTGCCGCTGCCAGTGCGCGTAGTCGGCGTACTGAACAGGTGGCGGTGCCGGCTCGTCTCCGGCGAGAAGCGCGTGGAAGTCCCGTTCCAGGATGACCGCCGACCAGCCGTCGCAGGCGATGTGGTGCAGGGTCAGCAACAGCAGGTCGTTCCCGCGGCCGTCCGCGGAGCGCACCAGCAGCGCCCGCCAGACCGGGCCGGCGGCCAGGTCGAAGCCGCGGGCGATCTCGGCGCTCACCTCACCGACCGGGTTCGAGCTCTCGCTGGTGCGCAGTTCGACCGGGGTGGACGGATCGATGATCTGCAGCGGCTCGCCGTCCTCCTGCGCATACCGGGTGCGCAGGATCTCGTGGCGCTCGGCGAGCCGGCCGAGCGCCGCTCGGACCTGCCCCGGGTCGGCCCTCCCATGGAGGCGCACGAACAGCGGAACGGTGTATTCGCCGCTGCCCGGGCGCAGTTGGTCCAGGAACCACATGCGCCGCTGTCCGAAGGACAACGGGAGCCGGCCGTCCCGGGCCACGCGGACGATCGGCGGCGGCTCCTCACGACCGGAGCCGTCGGCCCGCGGTGCCACCAGCAGCGCCTGGTCCGCGACGGTCGTGTGGGTGTAGAGATCCTGGAGACCGACGTCCCTTCCCGTCGCCCGGGTCAGCCGCCCCGCGAGCCGGGTGAGCAGCAGCGAGTAGCCGCCCAGCTGGAAGAAGTCGTCGTCGGCTCCGACCTTCTCCACGCCGAGCAGTTCCTGCCAGACCTCGGCGACGGCGAGTTCGGCGTCGGTGCGGGGCGCGAGGTAGGCCGGGCGCGAGGCGAGCACCGACTCCATGCTCGACAGCGCCGATCTGTCGATCTTCCCGTTGGACAGCAGCGGGAAGCTGTCGACCGAGGTCAGCACCGAGGGGATCATCGGCGCGGGCAGGCGCTCGCGCAGGAACGAGCGCAGGGCCGCCGGAGCGACGTCGCCGACGACGTACGCCGTCAGCCGGGCCGCTCCGTCGGATCCGGCCGCCGTGCCGACGACCGCGGCCGTGACCTGAGGATGCGCGGCGATCGCCGTCTCGACCTCGCCCGGCTCGATGCGGACGCCGCCGACCTTCACCTGCTGGTCGAGGCGGCCCAGGTATTCCAGGTTGCCGTCCTCGCGCCACCGGACGCGGTCGCCGGTGCGGTAGAGCCGGCCGCCGGCCGGTCCGTGGGGATCGGGGACGAAACGCTGCGCGGTCAGGTCCGGGCGGCCCTCATAGCCGCGGGCCTGCGCCACGCCTCCCACGTACAGCTCGCCGGGCACGCCGACCGGGCACGGCTCGCCACCCGGGTCGAGAACCAGCAGTCGTACGCCGGTCACCGGCCGTCCGATGGGAGCGGGCCCGGACGACACGTTCCGGTCGCATGGGTGTGCGGCGACGTCGATGGTGCACTCGGTCGGCCCGTAGGTGTTGTACACCTGCGCCGTGGCGGGCACGGCGGCCAGGTACTCGGCGTGCAGCGATTCGCCGCCGGATGTCAGGACCCTGAGGCTGTGGCAGCGCGACCACCCGGGTTCGTCGGCGAGCAGCCGAAGAATCGAGGGCACGACCTGCAGCACGTTCACCTCGGCGTCGAGGACCGCCCTGACGATCTCGGCCGGGTCGCGTTCGGCTCCCGGCGGGGCGATCACCAGGGTGGCGCCGCAGGCCTGCGGGGCGAAGATCTCCCAGCCGGCCGCGTCGAACCCCACCGGTGTGCGTTGCAGCACCCGGTCGCCGGGGCCGAGGCCGTGGGTCCTGACCCGCCAGTCGACGTAGCCGGCGATCCCCTCGTGCGTGATGACGACGCCCTTGGGGTGCCCGGTCGACCCGGACGTGTACAGCACGTAGGCGGCGTTCGCGGGATCCGGCGCCGGACGGGCGACGTCCGACGGCCGCGCCGCGGCCGTCAGTTCGTCGCCCGCGCCGACCAGCAGGGTGGGCACCGCGTCGGCCGGCAGGACGCCGGCGTGCGCGTCGTCGGTCAGGACGGCGCGCACACCGGCGTCGGCGACGATCCACCTGGTCCGCTCAGCGGGATGGGCCGGGTCGAGCGGAACGTAGGCCGCCGCTGCCCGCCACACGCCGAGGAGCGCGACGACGAGATCCAGACCACGCGGCATCAGTACGCCGACCCGGTCCTCCGGGCCGAGGCCGCGGGCGCGCAGCGTGTCGGCCACCCGGTCCGCCGCGGCGACGAGCTCGCCGTAGGTGAGCGACCGGTCGCCGTCGACGACGGCGACCGCTGCCGGGGTGCGGGCCGCCTGATCTACGATCCGGGCAGGCAGCAGCGGGCTCAACTGAGCTGCCCCATGCGTCGGCGAAGGCTGGCCGGCCGCATGTCCGTCCACACTTCGGCGATGTGCGCCAGGCACGCGTCCTCGGTGCCCTCGAAGCCTTCCGCATGCCATCCGGCCGGAAGCTCACGTCCGAGCCACCAGATGGAGTGCTGGTCCTCGTCGTTGCGCACCACCAGATGGGTCGGTGCCGCCTGTTCTGTCTGCTCTGTCACAGCGTTCCCCTCATTCGACCTGAAGTCCACTGTCGAAAGCAGCGCTATATCGGACCTATACCGAATCAGGACGGTGCAGCAGATCGTCGGCAATGATGCCGCGCATAATCTCTGACGTGCCGCCGTAAAGCCGGGTCACCCGGGTGTCGGCGTACAGGCGGGCGATCGGGAATTCGGTGACGAACCCGTAGCCGCCGTGCAACTGCAGGCATTGGTCGATCACTTGGCCGGCCGTCTCGGAGGCGAACAGTTTGCAGGCGGCCGCGTCGACCGCGCTCAGTTCGCCCGCGTCGAAAAGGTCGAGCGCCCGATCGGTCATCGCCTGCATGGCCTGTACTCGTGCCGTGCAGTCGGCGAGCACGAATTTGGTGTTCTGAAAAGTGGAGACGGCCCGGCCGAACGCCTTGCGCTCCTTGACGTAGGCGACGGTATGGCGGACCGCCGCGGCTGCCTGTGCCGTCGCCCCCAGGGCGATCGCCATCCGTTCCTCGGCGAGGTTGTGCACCAGGTACTTGAATCCCTGGCCCGCTTCACCGAGGAGGTTGGCCGCGGGCACCCGCACCTCGTCGAAGAACAACTCGACCGTGTCCTGGGCGTGCAGTCCGATCTTCTCCAGCCGCCTGCCCACCGTGAATCCGGGCGAGTGGGCGTCGACGCACAGGACCGACAGGCCGCGCCGTTCGTCGCCGGGTATGCGTGCCACCACCAGCACCAGATCCGCCTGGGCGCCGCCGGAGATGAACGTCTTGGATCCGCGCAGCACGTAGTGCTTGCCGTCCTCGGACAGCGTCGCGGTGGTGGTGATCCCGGCGAGGTCGGAACCCGCCCCCGGTTCGGTCATCGCGATGGCGGTCATCATCTCGCCGCTGACGAACGGCGGCAGCCAGCGCTCCTTCTGCTCGTCGTCGGCGAAGGTCATCAGATACGGGAGCACCAGGTTGAAGTGGACCGGGGCGGCGCCCAGACCGACGCCGGCCCTGGTGGTCTCCTCGATGAGGATCGCGTTGTACTTGTAGCTGCGCTCTCCCGCGCCGCCGTACGCGACCGGGGCGCGGATGCCGAACACACCCAGCTCGCCCAGCCGCCGGTAGAGCCGGCGCGGAACCTGGCCGGCTCGTTCCCATTCGTGGTGGTGCGGCACGACCTCCGCCTGCAGGAAATCGCGGATCACGCGCCGGAACGCCTCGTGGTCGGCGTCGTAGACAGTGCGCCGCATGGGTCAGCCCCTTCGCTCGGCCGCGATCAGTTCCGCGGCGCGCTCACCGATGAGCATCGACGGCGCGGCGGTGTGTCCGCGCACGATCTCCGGCATGACGGAAGCGTCCGCCACCCGCAGGTTGCGCACGCCGCGCACCCGGAGCCGTTCGTCCACGACCGACGCCGAGTCGGTCCCCATCCGGCATGTCCCGACCGGGTGGTAGAGGGACTGCGCCGCCTGGACGGCGGCGTGACGGCGGTCCGGGCCGGGGGGCAGCGCCGGTTGTACGGGGGCGCCGGCCTCGGAGGCGAGGGGCTCGGTGGCGAGCACCTCCTCCGCGATGCGCAGCCCGGCGTCCAGGACTCGCCGGTCCTCCGGATCGCTCAGATATCCCGGATCGATCAGCGGCCGGGACAGCGGATCCGCGTCGCGCAGCGCGATCTCGCCGCGGCTTCGCGGCTGGAGCAGTACCACGGCGAGGGTGAATCCGGCGGACTGCGACCGGGTGCGCCCCTCGTCGACGAACTGCCCGGTCAGCAGCACCAGTTCGATGTCCGGGTGCGGCAGCGCCGGGTCGCTGCGCACGAACGCGTACGCCTCGCCGAGGTTGGAGGTGAGCGGACCGCGGCCGTTCGCGCGGAACTGCGCGAACGCGCCCGGAGCACGGCGCGGATCGGGGCCGGGCTCCGCCGCCTCGACCAGCAGCATCGCGGCCAGGTGGTCGCGCAGGTTGCGCCCGACCTCCGGCGCGTCGGCGACCAACTCGATCCCGTGGTCGCGCAGTCGGCCGGCGGGCCCGATCCCGGACAGCATCAGCAGTCGCGGCGAGTCGACGGCCCCCGCGCACAGAATGACCTCGCGGCGGGCCGTCACCGTGACCGGCCTGCCGTCGACGCAGTACCGGACCCCCTCGGCCCGCCGGTCGACGATCTCCACCTTCTGTACGGCCGCTTGGTGGCGCACGACGAGGTTGGGCCGGTGCGCGGCGGGCCGCAGATATCCGTCCGTCGTACTGCGCCGCCGCCCCCCGTGCTGCGTCACCATGGTGTGCCGCACGCCGTCGTACGCCGAGCCGATCTCGTCAGCGGCAAGGGGAATTCCGGCCTTGCCGCAGGCGTCCAGGAAGGCCGAGGTCACCGGGGCCGGATCCGGCAGCCCCGCGATACGCATGGGCGCGCCGTCGTCGCAGCCGATCCGCGACAGCACGGGGCGGACCGCCTCGTAGGACCACTGCGGGCCGGCGAGTTCGCCCCAGCGGTCGTAGTCGGCTCGCTGGCCGGGGACCCACATCATCGCGTTGATCGACGACGAGCCGCCGAGGGTCCTGCCGTGCGGCCAGTACACCCGCCGTCCGGCCAGCCGCTGTTGCGGGGCGGTCTCGTCGGCCCAGTCGACGGCGCTGCCGAACAAGCCGGGGAACAGGGCAGGGACCGCGATCGAGGGCAGGTCGTCGGCCGGTCCCGCCTCAAGCACCAGCACGGTCGTGTCCGGGTCCTCGCTGAGCCGGGCGGCCAGCGGTGCGCCCGCCGCCCCGGCGCCGACGACGACGTAGTCGTACGCCTCGTTCACCGCGGCGTACTCGCCTTGCGGCGGTCCTCGTCGGCGAACTCTTCCTCGAGCCGCTCTGCGACGATGTCGCGCTCGACCTCGCCCGCCGACTCGTTCAGCGCCGACGAGATCGCGCGCAGCCGTCGGCGCGGACGGCTGCTCGCGTACAGCAGGATCTCCTTGACCGGGATGTCGAACAGGTCCGCGGGGTAGGACTTGGCGGCGAAGTCGATCTGCCGCAGCGCATGCGGTATCAGCTCCCGCATGGTGCTCTGGGCGACGTTCCAGTTCTCCGGATCGGCGGCGACGTGACGACGGCAGGTGTAGGTGCCCCACGCCATGTGCCGCCGCTCGTCGTCGCCGATCAGCTCCACGACCCGGCGCATGCCCGGGAAGATCCCCAGTCCGGTGCAGAACCGGTTCCAGGTGTAGTAGCCGGTGAGCGCGAGCGTGCCCTCGACGAGGTGGTTGTACGTGATCGAGGCCCGCACCTGGTTGGCCGGGCTCGGATCGTGGTGCAGCTTCTCCAGCGCCTCCGGCAGGGCGATGCCGAAGATCTCCTGGTAGCCGGGGTTGCCGGTCACCAGCTCGTTGAGATCGTCGTGCAGCCCCACGGCGTCCATCCACCGGCGGAAGACCTCGACGTGCTTGGCCTCCTCGAAGCAGAACTGCGCCAGGTACATCTCGTCACCCAGCCGTCCCTCGGCCGCGACGGCGGACATGAACGGCTGGATGTCCCGGGTGACCGCCTCCTCGCCCGCGACGAACTGGGCGCACATGACCGCCACGGCCTCCTGGGCCTGCGGGGACAGTCCCGCGAAGTCCTCGGCGTCGCGGGTGAAGTCGAGGTCCGCCGGATTCCAGAACCTGCGGTTGCCCTTCGCGAACAGCCGCATGGGCAGCATGTCCCAGTCGATGCCGCCCGCGTTCAACGACGCGTAACCAGTGCGCCGGGCTGGTGAGTCGGTTTCGTTCGTCATGGTTCGTTCCTTTCCGAAGTGCCGGCCTCGCTCAGAGGAGGTCCAGCTGCTTGGCGAGATATCGGCTCCGGCATTCGGCGCGCTTGATCTTGGCGCTGCTGGTGTAGGGCAGTGAACCGGCCGCCAGCAGCACCACCTCGTCCACCCGCACTCCCTGTGCGGACGCGACGGCGGCGACGACCGCCGTCTCGATTTCGGCCGCTTCCACGGGACGGCGCAGCGAGTCCTGCGCGGTCCCCGCCTCCCGCACCACCTGGTACCGGCGCTGCACTTCCGTCAGCACGACCAGCCGTTCCCGGCTGCCGTCGTCGACCGAGAAGGCACAGCACCGGTCCTCGCGCAACGCCGGATGGGCTCCGTGCAGCGCGGCCTCGATGTCGTGCGGGTAGTAGTTGAGTCCGTTGAGGATGATCGCGTCCTTGCGCCGGCCGGTGACGAACACCTGGCCGCCGTGGACGAATCCGAGGTCGCCGGTGGCGAGGAAGCGGAGCCCGGGCTCTTCGGCCAGTTCGATCCCGAACGTCTCGGCGGTCAGCCGCGGCGCGTTCCAGTAACCCTCGCTGACGCTGGGTCCGGCGATGTAGATCTCACCGACCTCGTCCGCGGCGCACACGCGGCGGGTCAGCGGAGCGACGATGCGCAGGCACAGAGTGTCCTGGATCTGCCCGCACCCCACCAGCTCCTGGACGCCGGCGACACCGCGGCCGGCGGCGACCGGAACCACCCGGCCCGCCGCCAGCCGCTCGGCGTCGAAACAGGCGATGACCGGGTCGCGCAGTGCGGGACCGCCGCTGACCATCACCGTCGACTCGGCCAGCCCGTAGCAGGGAAAGAACACGGAGCTGCGGAATCCGGCGGCGGCGAACTTGGCGCTGAAGGCCTCCAGCGTCTTCGGCCGCACCGGCTCGGCGCCCACGCCCGCCAACTCCCACCCGGAAAGGTCGAGTTCGGCGACCTGCTCCTCGGGGACCCGGCGCACCGCGAGTTCGTAGGCGAAGTTCGGCGCGACACTCACCGCCCTGCCGCGGTCCGAAACGGCACGCAGCCAGCTGACGGGACGCTGCACGAAGGCAATCGGCGACATGTGCACGGCCTCGTAGTCGCGGTACAGCGGCGACAGGACTCCGTTGACCAGACCCATGTCGTGGAAGAAGGGGAGGAACAGCACGTTGGGCGCCGGGCGTTCACCGGCGCGCAGCTCGCCTCGATAGGCGTTGGCCCGGATGAGTTCCAGGTTGTGCAGCACGTTGCGATGGGTGAGGGTCACGCCCTTGGGAACACCCGTCGAGCCGGACGAGTACTGCAGATACGCGACCGAGCCCGGCTCGATCTCCGGAGGGCTCCACTTCTCCGCCAGTTCCCGTGCGCCCTCGCCGAGCACCGTGTCCGAGGCGAGACAGACCACGTCGGCCAGCGACGCGACGGCCCGGCCCCCGTCCAGCCGCGTGAGCGCGGACTGCGTGGTCAGGAGCACCCTGGGTTCGGCGCTGCCGCAGACCGCGTCCACCTTGTCGGTCTTCGGTCCGGTGCGGCCGATCTCAACGGGCGGTACGGGTACGGCGATCAGGCCGGCGTACAGGCAGCCGAAGAATCCGACGATGAACTCGAGGCCGGGCGGATACGCCAGCAGAACCCGGTCGCCGGGATCGGCGTGCCGCAGCAGCAGCACCGCCAGTGCCCTGGCGTCGCGGTCCACCGCCTCGGCGGTCAGCGACGCCCCGACCGTGCGCCCGTCGGGAAGATAGGTGAAGTACACGCGACCGGGATCCTCGGCGGCTCTCGACGCGCACATGTCGACCAGGGTCGGCCAGCGCCCGGATTCCAATGGCATGCTGCTGCGCTCCTTTGACACCAGATGTGTGCTCAGCCTCCTGGTGTTCGCGGCGCCGTCACAACGGCCACCCGGCGGCTTCGATCTCCTCCTTTGGTAGGGGGGAATCCCGCCCGATCGCCGGTGCCGGCGCGCACCGCCGCGTGGTTACCGTCGCGGCGTGACGAGGAGCGAAGAACAGCAGGTCGTGATCACCGGTCTCGGCATGACGACTCCCCTCGGCGGCGATGTGCCCGGAACCTGGCGGGCGCTGCTGGCCGGCGAGAGCGGCGCCGCACGGCTGACCGAACCGTGGGCCCAGGAGCTGGCCGTGCCGATTGCGGCACGGGTGAAGGTGGAACCCGCCGAGGTCCTGGAACGGGTCAAGGTCCGCAGGCTGGACCGCAGTCAACAGCTCGCCCTGATCGCCGCGCGTGAGGCGTGGGCCTGTGCCGGGTCTCCGGAGGTCGATCCGTTCCGTCTCGCCGTCGTCATGGGCACCGGAATCGGCGGGCCGCTGACCGTGCTCGGCCATGACGCGGTGCTCAGCAGCCGTGGACCGCAGTCGGTCAGCCCGTTCTCCGTGCCGATGCAGATGGCCAGCGGCGCGGCGGCGACGATCGGTATCGAGCTGACCGCGCGGGCCGGTGTCCACACGCCGGTGAGCGCGTGCGCCTCGGGTGCCGAGGCGATCGCCACCGGTCTCGCGCTGATCAGGTCCGGCCGCGCCGACGCGGTGCTCGCCGGCGGGTCCGACGCCTTCATTCACCGGCTCGGCCTGACCGCTTTCGATCAGATGCGGGCCCTGTCCCGGCGGATCGACGATCCGGAGGGCGCGTTGCGCCCGTTCGACTCCGACCGGGACGGCTTCGTCCTCGCCGAGGGTGCCGGGGCCATGCTGCTGGAGACGGAGGAGCACGCCCGGGCGCGTGGCGCACGGGTGCACGCCCGGCTCGCCGGCGCCGGACTCACCTCCGACGGGCGGGACATGACCGCCCCGGACCCGGCCGGCCAGATCAGGGCACTGCGCGACGCCATGGAACAGGCGCGGCTGCGCGCCGCCGACGTGGTGCACGTCAACGCGCATGCCACCGGCACCTCGGCCGGCGACATCGCCGAGGCGACTGCGCTCCTGGACGGTGTCGGCGGCCACGTCCTGGTCAGCGCGACCAAGGCGGGCACCGGGCACATGATCGGCGGCTCCGGCGCCGTCGAGGCCGTCTTCACCGCGCTGTCGGTCCGCGACGACGTGCTCCCGCCGACCCGCAACCTGCACCGTCAGGACCCGCAGATCAAGCTCGACGTGGTCACCACGGCGCTGCACACCCGGGTCGACGCCGCGCTGTCCAATTCGTTCGGGTTCGGCGGTCACAACGTCGTGCTCGCCTTCGTCAAACCGTGAATCGGCGAACCACGAAAAGGGAAGCACCCGTGACACAACTCGATTTGCTCGCCGAGCTCGAACCGGTGGTCGAGCAGAACCTCAACCGCCATCTGGCGACCGCCAAGGAGTGGTTTCCGCACGAGTACGTGCCCTGGTCCGCGGGGCGCGACTTCGACACCGAGCCGTGGGAGCCGGGTCAGTCGCGCCTTTCGCCCGCGGCGCAGGCGGCGTTGGAGATCAATCTGCTCACCGAGGACAATCTGCCCTCCTACCACCACATCATCGCCGAGCGGTTCGGCCTGGACGGACCGTGGGGCACCTGGGTGCACCGGTGGACCGCTGAGGAAGGCAGGCACGGACAGGCGCTGCGCGACTATCTGCTGGTGACCCGGGGCGTCGATCCGATCGGCCTGGAGCGCACCCGGATGGCCGCGGTCGGGATCGGCTACCCGGGCCGCGGAGACGATCCGCTCAGCTCCGTCGTCTACGTCACCTTCCAGGAGCTGGCCACCCGCGTCGCGCACCGCAACGCCGGCCGCGCCTGCGGCGATCCGATCGCCGACCGGCTGCTGGCCAGGATCGCCGTCGACGAGAACCTGCACATGGTGTTCTACCGCACCCTGGTGGAGACCGCGCTGAACATAGACCCGTCGGCGACGGTCATCGCCGTGGAGCGGATCCTGCGCGAATTCGCCATGCCAGGACGCGGCATTCCCGGCTTCGCCCGGCGCAGCCTGGCCGTGGCCAGATCAGGGATCTTCAATCTGCGCACCCACCACGACGAGGTCGCCTCGCCGTTGCTGCGTTACCTGAAAGTCCTGGACACGGGCGGTCTCGACGCGCAGGCCGGCGCCGCACAGGAGCGGCTCGGTGAGTTCATGGCCGATTTGGACCGGGCGGCCGCCCGGCAGACCGAACAGATCGAGGCGGCGAACGCGAGAGACCGTGCCGCCCACCCCATCACAAGGAGGACATCATGACCATACCCGCCGAGCAGGCCAAGCCCCTGACCAGGCAGGAAGCCACGACCAAGGTGGCGGAGATCTTCGAGTTGATCGCCGCGATCCCGGCGGCCGAGCTCACTCCGGAGCGAGGGCTCGTCGATGACCTGGGGATCGACTCGCTGACGATGATGGAGCTTGCCGTCACGATCCAGGACGAGCTGCAGGTCTCCGTCTCCGACGACAAGATCAAGGACCTGCGTACGGTCGGCGACATCATCGATCTGGTCGCCGAGGCGAGGTGACACCCCTCCTTTCCCCGCCGCGCCCTCCCGGCCGCTCCCGGCGCCTTGTGCAGCCCGCGGCCGGGAGGGCGGCGTCGCTCGTCGGCCCTGCCGCGGTGGCCGGCATGGCCTATGTGGATCCCGGCAACTTCGCGGCGAGCGCCGCCGCCGGGGCCGGGGTCGGGTACGCACTGATGTGGGCGGCGCTCACCGCGAGCGTCGCCGCGGCATTCGTGCAGTATCTTGCGGCCAAGCTCGGCGCCGTCAGCGGCGCGGGTCTGTCCCAGCTCTGCCGGGAGCGGCTACGGCCGGCCGCGGTGTGGCCGCTGTGGCTGCAGGCCGAGTTGGTGTGCGCTGCCACCGACCTGGCCGAGGTGGCCGGCACGGCCACCGCCCTGAACATGCTCACCGGCATGCCGCTGCTCGCCGGCGGGCTGCTCGCCGGTGCGGTCGGTTTCCTGATCATGGCTGCCACGCCGGGCGGCCGGCGCGGGGTGGAACGGGTGATGGCCACGGCGCTGACGACGGTGTTCGTCTGCTTCGCCGCCGTCGTCACCGTCGTACGTCCGTCGGTCCACGGGGCCGCGGCCGGACTCGCTCCGCAGCTGCCCGCCGGCGACGGGGCCGCCCTGATGGCCGGCCTGGTCGGCGCGACGATCATGCCGCATGTGATCTATCTGCACTCGGCGTTGGCCGCGCGGACGCCCCGCGTCGACGCCGACGCGGGGGTCAGGGCGCACCGGCTGAACGTGATGACCGCGATGACCGTCGCCGGCATCGTCAACCTCGCGATGCTCGCCATCTTCGCCGCGGCACTGCACGGACGCGCCGACGCCTCGGTGACGATGGAGCAGACGCATCACATCCTGGCGGCACAGAGCCCCACGGCCGCACTGATCCTGGCCCTGGCGCTGCTCGTGGCCGGACTCGCCTCGACCGGAGTCGGCGTCTACGCCGGCCAGGAGGTGATGCGCGGCTTCCTGCGGCGTTCGCCTCCCGCGACGGTACGCCGGCTGGTCACACTCGTCCCGTCGCTGATTCTGCTGAGCGCCGGGGTCAGCCCCACCCGGGCGCTGCTGTTGTCTCAGATCGTGCTCTCGTTCGGAGTCCCGTTCGGCCTGGCACCGTTGATCTGGCTCTCACGCCGCAAGGACGTGATGGGCGAACGCCGGGCCGGCGTCTGGACGACAGCGGTGGCGACGGCACTGTCCTGCGCGCTGGTCGCGTTGAACGTGTGGACCATTGCGGAAGCCGTGTGACGTTCCGGGCCGCCATGTCCGCGCACCAGCCCGATGCGATAAGCGAGCAGTGCCGCGTGCACGCGGCTGGGCAGGCCCAGCTTGGACAGGATGTTGGACACGTGCGACTTCACGGTGGCGGTCGTCAGATGCAGATCACGTGCGATCTGCTGGTTGGAGCCACCGTTGCCGATGGCGGTCAGGACGTCACGCTCCCGCTCCGTGAGCACGCTGACGGTGTAGCTGAAGGCGTCCTCGGGCGGCAGGAAGATCTCGAAGCGGTCGATGAGCCGGCGCGTCAGCGCCGGCCCTATCACCGCATGCCCGCGGGCGATCGACCGGACCGCGTGGACCAGCTCCGGCGCCGACATGTCCTTGAGCAGGACTCCGCTGATCCCGGCGCGCAACGCCCGGAACAACTCCGCGTCGTCGGCCGTGTCGGTCAGCAACGCGATCCTGGTCCGCTCCGCGCGGACCGAGGTCTGCAGCCGGTCCAGGAATGCCTGGCCGCTGCCGGCGTCCATCCGGGTGTCGACGAGGATGACGTCCGGCTCGTGCCGACGGGCCAGCACATGCGTCTGCGGGGATCGGTCCGCTGCGACCACGACGTCGATGCCGTCCTGCGCCTGCAGCACGTGCTTGAACCCCTCGCGGACGATCGCGTGATCGTCGACGAGCATCACGGCAAGGCTCACCTCAGGCGACCTTCTGGGGCAGTTCGCCGGCCAGGATCCCCTGAAACAGCCTGCTGAGCCCCGGCCCCGGATACACGCCGAGCTCCTCTTGCAGGATGCGGCGCATCTTGTCGTATTCGAGCAGGGCCTCCGACTGGCGGTTCGCCCCGTAGAGGGCGGCCATGAGCGAAGCCCGGAAGCCTTCGTGCAGGGGATGGCAGGACACCAGCGAGCGTAGCTCCGGCAGGAGTTCGACGGCACGGCCCAGTTCGACCTCGGCCTCGATGCGCCGTTCCAGCACCGCCAGCCGCGTCTCCTCCAGGGCGGCGGCCTCGGCGCTGATCAGCGGGTCGGCGCCCCCGGCGAGCGCGGGTCCTCGCCACAGCGCCAGCGCGTCGCGGTAGGCAGCGGCGGCTGCCGCGTAGTGGCCTCCGTCCCGTGCCGCGTCGCCCCGACGGCGCTGCCTGTCGAACTCGACGATGTCGATCCACGCTCCGTCGGTGTGCAGCAGATACCCCGGAGCCCGGCGCACAACGCGCACATGCCCGTCCAGGTAGGAACGCAGTCGCGAGGCGTACGTGTAGAGCTGGGCGTCCAGCGTGGACGGCGGATTCGTTCCCCACAGATGTTCGGCCAGCCGGACGTCATGAACGATGCGTCCCCGACCGAGCAGCAATGAAGCCAAGAATGTTCGTTGTTTGGTCCCGTCAAGTCGTATTTCTTCGTTGGAATGCCAGGCTTCGATCGGCCCAAGAATGCGCAATTCCATGAACGTCCCCCTTGTCTCTGACCACTCCGTTCGTTCATCAATGCCGCGCAGCGGCGCGCCGCGAATTCAAGAATTACGCGGCGCGCCTTTGGCGGGCTACGTGGTGCAGTCCCAGCCCGGATCGTCCGGCGATACCGATATGCACAACGAGATGCCCACGGCACCTGAATTTCCGGCCGCAGCGTGCTGAACAGCAGCTGACGCTTGATCAGAGGGTCCCGCATAATGCGCACCCAGCGACACCGCCAAGCTCAGGCACAATGCGCTGAGCGCGGTCATGGCGATATTCCAGTTCTTCATCGTGCTCCCCGTGTTGACTCAATCCCCTAAACCCGGTCATACAGCGGTTAGGGGCCTGACTCCTTCGCAAGGATCTCAGGATGGCCGCGCCGCAGGCTACAGACGGGCTTCTGCGAGGTTGCGCACTGCTCACTTCGGCAGCAGTGGAACGCCCCTTTGGGAGACGCAGGGTGACGAGGGCTCCACAGCAGGTTGCCCTATAGCCGTGGTCGAGGCCGTCGAGGCGACATCAAGATCGATCACGGCAGGGTCGGCCGCGGATGCGGGTACGAGAAATCCCCGTCGGCAGCAAGGCCGACGGGGACTTCTGGTTCGTCAGGGACATCAGATCTGCCGCATCTGCCGCATCTGCCGCATCTGCCACGGTGCGGGACCCGGGTCCGACAGGGCCGCCTCGCCCGGCAGTTGTCAATTGACGGCAGCCAGCGATCCGGCCTGCGTGACGGCCGCCGGTTTGGCCGTCACAGCCCTGGTGACCAGAGTCGCCGTGCGCGAGAGAGTCATCGTCACCGCCATGAAGATCAGGCCATCGGTCAGCGCGTCGGAGCTGATCTGGTTGTTCACGAGCCAGTGGCCGAGCTGCCGGTCGAAGATGTGGTTCGCCCCGTAGACGAAGAAGAGACGGGCGCCGATCGCCGCGATCCACAGCGCGGCGTAGCCCATACCCGCGTAGGAGACCGCCCGCCCGGTCGCCGGGTCGCGGTGCACCTTCATCACGGCGCCCGCCGAGAGCCCGAACAGGATGCCCACCACGGCGCCGGCCACCTCGAGGGCGAGTCCGGAACCGCTGGACGCGGGGTGCTTGATGTACACGGGAATGATCACTGCGGACAGCAGCAGTGGCCTGGCGATCCGGAACCAGGTGATCTTGCGGCGACCCAGATCGGCCTCGAGCACCGCAATCAGCACCGCGAGGTTGACGATCCAAACGCTGGCGCCCATGAGCATCTCCTTGTGTCACTCCGGTGGTTCCGACATCCTCAAGGCTAGGAATCGCGTGCTGTCGACGCCTCAGCCTGCGGATTGAAGCCGGGTGGATGCCGGGTGGAACCGTCGGCCTCCACCCGGTCTCCACCCGGGCGTCGGTCCGCACACCCGCGCCGCGTGCGCCGAGAAACCCGGGAACCCAGTACGCCGCTGCCGTGCGAACGGCGACTCCGGACTGCCGTACGTTTCCGGCCACTTGGGTACCACCGCCGAAAGTTCCGGCGCAGCGTTCTGGAATTCGGACTGGTGGAAGATCTCTGGAAAGCTCTCTGGAAAGAGCGCAGCATCTCGAAGGAGCTTGAATGCCCGCTTCAGCCCCGCGGTCCGCGTGGTTCGCCTGGCCCTTGCGGACCGCGCGCGCCCTCGGCCTCGTTCTGGTCATTGCGGAGAGCCTCACCGGGCATCCGGCTCCGGGCGCCGAGGGCCGTGGACTCGCCATCGCGTTGGCGTTGTCGGTCGCCGCGCTGTGCTGGGCGTTGTGCGTCTTCGCCGAGGTGCTCGACCGGCGCGTCCTGACGCTGGCGCTCGGCGGTCTGGCGGCGGGCGGCGGCCTGCTCGCCTCACTGCAACACCACGGTGTCAGCCTGGTGTTCGGCTGCCTGGCCGGGTTCATGGCCGGCTACCTGCTGGAGCTGACGGCCGCCCTCGGTGTCACAGCGCTCGCCTGCCTGGGCGCGTCGTGCGGGCAGCTCGCCGTGGGCGGCAGCACGGCCAAACTCGCCGTCAGCCTGTTGCTGTACTGCTGGTTCTTCTTCGCCGGACGCGTCCGCGACGACTACTCCGCGCGCGCTCGACAGGCCGAGCAGTTACTTGCGCAGAGTGCGAGGTTGTCCATAGAGGAGGCAAGGGTGGCCGCGTTGGCCGAGCGTGCGCGGATCGCCCGGGAGATCCACGATGTGCTCGCACATTCGATGGCTTCGCTGTCAGTGCAGTTGCAGGCCGCCTCGGCACTGCTCGACAGTGATGGTCTGCCTGAGCATCCGGATCTCGCGACGGCGTCCACCTGCGTCAGACGGGCCAGCAGTCTTGCGCGTGAAGGGCTGATCGAGACCAGGCGCGCCATCCACGCCTTGCGTGAGGACCATGAGGACGACGCCGTGCAACTACCGGCGCTGCTCGCCACGTTGGCCGAGGACTATCAGGACGCCGACGGCTCGGCCGCGACCCTGGCGGTCACGGGCGACGTCAAGGCGTTGCCCGCGCAAGCCGGACTGGCGCTGTTGCGTACGGCTCAGGAGGCGTTGACCAACGTCCGCAAGCACGCGCCGGACGCGCCGGTGTCGATCACCCTGGACTATCAGGACACGGAGACGAGACTCACGGTGACCAATCCGGCGTCCGACGCGGCGGCACCGCTGGCCGACACCGGCGCGGGCTACGGCCTGACCGGGTTGCGCGAGCGGGCCGAGCTGGCCGGCGGGCAACTCAGCGCGGGCCCGCTGGACGGCGGCTGGCAGCTTACGGCGAGGATTCCGTCATGAGTGTCCCAAGCAGTGCCCAGAGCGCGCAGGCGCCGATCCGGATCGTGATCGCCGACGATCAGACCGCTGTCCGTGAAGGTTTGGGTCTCCTGCTCGGCCTGCTGCCCGAGATCGAGGTGGTGGCCCAGGTCGGCGACGGCGACGCGGCGATGGAAGCGGTTGCCCGGCACGCGCCGCAGGTGGTGTTGATGGATCTGCACATGCCGCGCCGCGACGGGATCGAAGCCACCAGGGCGATCCGCGCCGACCATCCGGATGTGCAGGTGGTCATCCTGACCACCTACGACGATGACGCGTCGATCCTGCACGCCCTGCAAGCCGGGGCGCTGGGCTTTCTGACCAAGGACGCCACCCAGGCCGAGATCGGCCGTGCCCTGGCGGCCGCTGCCGCAGGCCAGGCCATCCTCGACCCGGCCGTGCAGACCCGACTGCTGGCCGCGGCCGCCGGCGGCCCCCTGCTGTCGCAGGACCCGGGCGGTCTGACCGCGCGCGAGACCGACGTACTGCGGCTGATCGTGCAGGGCCAGACCAACCGGGAGATCGCGCACACCCTGTTCGTCACGGAAGCCACGGTGAAGACGCACATCAACCGTATCTTCGCCAAGACCGGAAGCCGGGACAGAGCCGCCGCGGTCCACTACGCACGCTCCCGAGGCATCACGGACATCACGGATATCCCGGACCGGCCCGCATCGGGATGACCTCGGCCATCAGCCCCGCCCCCTGGCATCGAGCCCGGACACGGTGACCCGTCCGTCTTCGACCCGATGGACGACGTCCCCGACGGCGTCCCGTACGTCGGCGCCACCAACTTCAGGGGCGGTCGGTCCGCGGCACGCCACGTGGCCGGCCTCGGCCACCGGCGTATCGCGATGATCAGCGGTCCCGATCACGCGTTCTGCCTGGCGCGGGTGGCCGGCTACCGCTCGGTGCTGGAGACGGCCGGGCTTCCGGCGGACCTGGAACTGATCATCCGCACGGGACTCACCCGGGAGGACGGACAGGCCGCGGCGGACAAACTCCTTGCCCGCCCCGACCGGCCGACCGCGATCTTCACGGCGAACGACCTGCAGGCGCTCGGCGTCTACCAGGCGGCGCGCGATGCCGGGCTGCGCATCCCGGAGGACCTGAGCGTGGTCGGCTACGACGATGTGCCGGTCGTGGCCTGGGCGGACCCGCCGCTGACGACCGTGCACCAGCCGCTCGCCGAAATGGCCGCAGCGGCAACGGAGTTGGCCCTGAAGCTCGGCCGCGGCGAGCAGGTCCCCCAGCTCGGCCTGGAGATCGCCACACGTCTCGTGGTCCGTGAGAGCACGGCCCCACCGCCGCAGGACTGAGCGTTCGGGAACGGGCGCGGCACTCCCGGCCCGGCCCGTGGCCGGTGGTGCCCCCCCCCGCTTCGAACCCGCGTCCGCTTCAGCTCACGCGGTGGCGAGCGCCGGTCACGGCTGCGCCCGTACGTCCACGATCCGCTCGAACAGGAACTCGTGCTTGAGGAAGGAGACGTCGTACTCACGCCCCGGGGTGGGCGGGATCAGCTGGGAGGCCTGGATCAGCCGCCAGCCGTCGAGAAGGGCTTCGAGGCCCGTCTCGTAGGGCGGTTCGTCGCTGTCGCCCGAGGTCGGGGTGGTGCGGCCGGTCCCGTCGTAGCGCGACCAGCCGACGACCCAGGAGTCCAGGGCGGAGGTGGACAGGTACAGCACCAGGACCTGTTGACGCAGTGTCGTTGCCGTGGTGGAGGTGTCGACGGTCATGCGGCTGTCTCCTGAGGGCGGATGTCGGCGGGTGCCTTGGGGCGGTTGGCGGTCCTGGTCACCCAGTAGTCGATGTCGAATGCGTCGTCACCGGTCAGCTCGCGCCACAGCAGGACGCGGTTGTACCGCTCCAGTCGGCCCGCCGCCTGCTCGTACCAGGGGAACGTCGCGTCCAGTTCGGTGTGCACGCGGGGGTCGTGCAGGTCCGTGGTGTCCCACAGCAGCCGCTGCCGCACCCGGGGGTTGAACCGGATCTTGAACATGTAGCGGCGGATGTCACTGTCGTTGCGACGGCCACCGTGCCAGATCCCGTGGTGCAGGAACACCACAGTTCCGGCCGGGCAGACAAGGCGGTCCTGGCCGCGCAGATTCTGGTAGCGGCCGGTGTCGGACTCGTTGATCCGCCGCAGATGGCTGCCGGGCACGCTGAGCGTGCCGCCCATCTCCAGGGTCACCGCCTGCGGGTAGTACATGAGCTGGACGTCGAAGGCGTCCGGCCGTACGTCGATGATGGCGTCCGCGTGCAGCGGCTGGGCCTGTCCTTCGTGCGGCTCGCGGGTGTGCACGGCGTGGTGGTCGACGGTCGGGCCCGGACCGACAAGGCTGTGCAACGCCCCTGCTACTGCAGGTAGTTCCAGCAGTCGGCGGGCGAAGGACCCCGGTGCGAAGGCCTGGGTCACGGGTGTTCCGTACGGCACCGGCGCAATGCCGTCCGCGAGCACCCGCAGCGCCTGGGCGTTCATCTCGGGCGGGACCACCGCGTCGAGGCGCAGCGACCCGCGCGCCACGAAGCGTGCCATCTGCACCGAACTGAGCAGCGCTCCGCCCGCCTGCAGTGTCTTCTTCGTCTCGTTCTCGGCTTCTTCCATGACCCACACGCTAGGAGCTGACGCGCCGGATCGCGTGGGCGGCGTTCACCGTCCACTGGTTGATTCTCACCCTCCGCTTCCTTCCCTGACGGCGCGCGGGGAGGCTCCGAGTTCACGGCGGCAGGCCTTGTTGAACGCCTGCAGGTCGGGGATGCCGACGGTCGCGGCGACGGCGGAGACGGACAAGGTGCTGGCCCGCAGCAGGTGCCGGGCCTGCGCCATCCTGCGCGCACGGACATAACCGATCACCGTCTGCCCGGTGGCCGCGCGGAACAGGCGCGTCAGGTGGTTGTGGGAGACTCCGGCCTCCCTCGCGATCTCGGGTACGGTCAGCGGCTCCGCGAGCCGCGCCTCGATCAGGGCCACCGCCACGGCCACCGCCGGATGGGCGGCCTGCGCGGTCCGGTCGCGGGGCGGGTCGAGCTCGGCCACCCGCCACAGCGCGGCCCACACCTCGGCCACCGCCCGCCCCGTCGCGTGCGGCCAGGCAGCCAGTGCCTGCCGCAACTGCCGGTCCAGCACGACGGTCTGGGCCCCGGCATGCTGAACCGTCGCCACCTCACGCGGCTCTCCGCACGCGCCGAGCCGCAGATGGACGTAGAGGTGTTCGGAGCGCCCCCGGTAGCGGTAGCGCACCGGCGTTCCGGGTGGCACCAGGCTGACACTGCCGGGGCGGATGGCGTACTCGACGCCGCCCACTCTCAGGTCGGCCTCGTAGTCGTAGAGATGGAGCTGCCAGAGGTCCGGCAGCTTGAACTCGTCCACCCGGCCGGCCGGTCCGTGCACGCCGATACCGATGGCCGCCGGAACCGGCGGATCGTCGAGCCGCACGAATGCCGTCCGTACGGGCTGAAGTTCAGTCACGGTTCCTGCATCCGCCCTACCGTCAAAAGCACACCTGAGCAGCGTACGGGGCCGTACCTGAACTTGGAGCGGCAGACGAGTCGGGCTGTACGCCGGGGAGAGCTACCGCAACGCTATGAACTGCACAAACGTGCAGGGAGGGCGTTTCCGTGGCTACCTTGATGGCTACGTAAGGAGGCGCCCCGCGCCGGAGCGGTCCGGACGGGGGCCTCGTCGTTCTCGGCACCGGTTCTGGTGGCCGCCAATGCGGACGACATCACCTTCGACATGGTGATCACCGAACTCAATCGGCGCGATGCACCGATGGTCCCGTTCAACCCCGCCGACACGGGCGAGGACCTCGCGGTCTCGGCTCGGTTCGACACCTGCCCAGCCCCCGTGGCGCCACCGGCCCGTTGTCCAGCTCCGCTTCCAGGACGGCGAACCGGCCCGGGACGGGACGCTCACTGGAATCCGTACTAGAATCTGTACAGAATCAAGCCTCTATATGGGTACGGTGACAGCATGGAGATCCCTGAGGTCGTGACCGTCAGCGATGCGCGCGCGAGACTGTCGCGGATCCTGACTGACCTGTCGGAGTCCGGCGCGGATGCCGACCCGGTCCTGATCGGCGCCCACCGCAAGCCCCAGGGCGTCCTCCTGTCCGTCGAGGCCTTCGAGGCGCTGAGCGGCCGAGCGGCACGACGTGCGGCCGTCGCCTCGGCCACTGGCTCCATCGAGGCCGAGGGGCTCCAGGCATCCAAGGCCTCCGACCGCGACACCGAGGCATATGTGAAGGGCGACCTCGACGCGGACACCCTTGTCGCCCGCGCGATCGCCCGCCACCGACAGACTTCGGAGCGGCGGGCAGGGTGAACGATCCGTACGCCATGCCCAACGGCGTGCTGCGCAACAAACTCGGCATCACCGACCATCAGCTGCTCGCGGCGGCGGAGGCGGACATCACCCGGGCACGCCTCGTCCTTCTCGCCGAACGCCCCCTACCCGGCGCGTACGACCTCGGCCATCTCCAAGCGTTCCATGCCACGATCTTCGGTGACATCTATCCGTGGGCAGGTGAGTTACGCACCGTGAACATCGCCAAGCGCACACCATTCTGCCCGGTAAGAAACCTGATGCCCTATGCCGCAGAGGTCTTCGGCCGTCTCGCCTCGTCCGGCCACCTACGGGATCTCCCCCGGCAGGAATTCGTCATCCGACTTGCCGCGCTGTACGGCGACTTGAACGTCATCCACCCGTTCCGCGAGGGCAACGGCCGCACCCAGCGGGCGTTCCTGACCCAGCTCAGCGCCGACGCGGGCTACGACCTGAACTGGTCGATCCTGGACCCTCAGCGCAACGAGGACGCCTCAGTGAAGAGCTTCCTCGGCGACAACAATCTGTTGGAACAGCTACTCGACGAGCTGGTCACCACGAACTGACGCCCGTCACTCCGGCCGGCAAGGATCCTCGAAAGGGCGTTGCGCCCCTCCGCTCCAGGGACTTCTCAGGGACTCTCAGCTCTGCCCGAGGCACTTTTCGCCGTAGACCCCGTACAGGCCGTTGACGTCGGGGTTGTTGGCCAGGATGGTCTCCGCGTCGGAGGTCACGGTCCCGCCGACGGTCTCCGGCCGTTGGCATGGCGGTGCCTGGGAGGCGGGCGGGGATGGTCGGTGGTGGTGCAGTCAGCAAGCACAGGCGGGCGAGTGGCCTGCTGTGGCCGTGCGAAAGCGCCGACCGTGGTGAACGGCCGCGGTGAGGGCGGCACGGTGACGATATGTGAGTGCCTGACGGTGGGTCAGGTCGTGGGGGCCATCGGAGCGGAGGACGGCCAGCCTCGCCGGGATCGCGACCCAAGTGGCTTGGCAGCAACGGTCGTTCGGCTTATGGCACTCGCTGTGACGACCCCTGGTGATCGGGGGTGGTCCCCCAGCCGAATGGCCGGCGCTCACGCTGACGGGAAGCGGTCCATGGCGGACTTCCCTTTCTCAGTGCAGGCCGGTGGTGCGACCGGGGCGACGCCGGTCAGCGCCGGGGGCGGGTGGCCGAGGTTCGCACCACAAGAGTGGGCGGGATGACGATGTGGGGTGTCTCGCCGGACGCCGGGATCCCGGCGTCGGGATCGCCGACGATCTCGATCAGCGCCCGCAGGGCACGTCGGCCGAGTTCGTCGAAGTCCTGACGGACGCTGGTCAGCGACGGGCCGAAGTACTCGGTCTCCGGCATGTCGTCGAAACCGACGACGCTGATGTCCTCGGGCACTCGGTGCCCGGCCTGTTGCAGGGCTCGCAGCAGGCCGAGGGCCACGTGGTCGTTGGCGCAGAACACCGCGGTGACATCGGGGTCGGCGGCGATCCGCTGACCGAGCTCGTACCCGGTGCCGGCCGTCCAGTCGACGCCGCCCAGCGGTTCGACCACCGGAGCGCCACGCTTCCCCAGCATGTTGCGCCAACCGGCCTCGCGCTCCTGCGCGTCGAGCCAGGAGCGCGGCCCGACCAGATGGTGCACCGTGCGATGACCAAGGTCGAGCAGGTAGGAGGTGGCGAGTTCGGCACCCGCCTCGTTGTCCACGGCGACCGAGGCCAGCGAGGTGTGGGTGCCGCAGCCGACCGCGACCAGGGGCACGTCCGACGGCACGTTCGCCAGTGCGGCGACCGCGGTGCTCTGCGGCGCGATGACGATGATCCCCTCCACGCCCTGGTCCCGAAGCCGGTCGACGGCATCCAGTACCGAGCGCCGGTCGAGCGTGCCGATCGCGGCCACGGTGACGAAGTACTCGTGCTGTCTGGCCGCCTGCTCGATGCCGTAGAGCATGCAAGCCGGGCCGTACAGCGTGCTGTTGAAGCTGATCACACCCAGGGTGCGGGTGCGGCGGGTGGCCAGGGTGCGGGCGGCGGCGTTGGGGCGGTAGCCGAGTTCACGGACGGCGGCGAGCACACGGTCCCGGGTGGCCGGCCGCACGTTCGGGTGGTCGTTGAGGACCCGTGAGACGGTCTGGTGCGAGACGCCCGCGACCTGGGCCACGTCCGCCATCACCGGTGCACGATCCGCGTCCATGCTCCACCTTCTCACGCACCATCATGTATCCGATCCGGCGCCTTCTCCGATGGGGGGCAGCGCGTCGTGGGCGAATTGTTAGCGCACACATCCTGAGAGTCAAGGCGCTCCAACCGCTCTCTTTCGGAATTCTCAACCGGGTTGACAGGCCCTAGAACCGCTCTGACCTGCCCATTTGTCGCCGCCAGCGTCGCCTACGCAATGCCGACCGGGCGCCGGAGCTATGGGAGTGCATGACCTTTGTTTGCACACTCTTGACTGTTCAGCAGTGTTGACCGGATGTTCATCCCGGCGTAAAAAGACGGAGTCGCGAGACCGGTCGATCATCATCGACCTCGCGAGAACAGTGCAGGCACAGCATCCCGGTCCAGCTCCAACAGGGCGTCCGACAGGCCGACCGTACCCCCGTCCCCATACAGCTCGGATAAGTGGCGGCATCCGAGAGCCCCCATTGTTAGCGCTCACAATTCCCCTGCTCGGCGGGTCGAACCCAAGACGGAAGAGGTCCACAGTGATAGCCACACATCTGAGAGGGCTCCGGCTGAGGGTGGTGGGCGCGGTCCTGGCATTGCTCGCCGGCATCCTGGCCGCCACCATCAGCACCGCTGGCACGGCCCAGGCCGCCTCGTCGCTGCCCTGCGACATCTACGGTTCCGCCGGGACGCCCTGCGCCGCGGCGCACAGCACCACGCGGGCGCTCTACGCCTCTTACAACGGCTCTCTCTACCAGGTCAAGCGCGCCTCGGACTCCGCCACCACCAACATCGGCGTACTCAGTGCCGGCGGCTACGCCAACGCCGCGGCGCAGGACTCCTTCTGCTCCGGCACGACCTGCGTCATCACCAAGATCTACGACCAGAGCTCGAACCACAACGACCTGACCATCGAGGGGCCGGGGGGCAACGGCGGACAGGACGTCGGCGCGATCGCGAACGCTCTGCCGGTCACGGTCGGCGGCCACAAGGCGTACGGCATCTTCGTGAACGCCGGCGTCGGCTACCGCGACAACAGCACCACGGGCATCGCCACCGGCAGCTCCCCCGAGGGCGCCTACATGGTGACCAGCGGCCACCACGTGAACAACCGCTGCTGCTTCGACTACGGCAACGCCGAGACGTCCGGCAACGACACCGGCAATGGCCACATGGACGCGATCAACTTCGGTACGGAGTGCTGGTTCTCGTGTTCCGGCGCCGGATCGGGCCCCTGGGTCGAGGCGGACCTGGAGAACGGGCTCTTCTTCGGAGGGAACGGAGCCAACTCGAACAACAAGGGCAACTCCAGCGAGTTCGTCACCGCCCTGGAGAAGAACAACGGCAAGACCACTTACGCCATCAAGGGCGGCAACGCCCAGTCGGGCAGCCTGACCACCTGGTACAACGGGGCCCTGCCCAACCTCGGCGGATACACCCCGATGAGCCTGGAAGGCGCCATCGTCCTGGGCACCGGTGGTGACAACAGCAACGGTTCGGCCGGATCCTTCTTCGAAGGCGTCATGACCTCCGGATATCCGACGGACGCCGCCGACAACGCCGTACAGGCCAACGTCACCTCGGTCGGCTACACCACCCCGACCGCGAGCTTCCCGGTCGCCGGCACCGCCTACCGCCTGACCAACGTGAACAGCTCCAAGGTCCTCGACGCCGTCAACTGCGGGACGGCCAACGGAACCGCGATCGACCAGTGGGCCTCGCTCGGCAACTCCTGCCAGCAGTGGAAGTTCGCCGGCGCGGGCAACGGCCACTACACGATCACCAACGTCAACAGCGGCACGGTCCTGGACGACAAGGACTGCGGTCAGTCCAACGGCACGGCCGTCCAGCTGTGGGCCTCGCTCGGCAACACCTGCCAGCAGTGGGACGTCACCGCCGTCGGCAGTCACTACACCATCAGCAACGTCAACACCGGCATGGTGCTCGACGTGACGAACTGCTCAACGGCCAACGGGACCGCGGTCCGTCAGTGGCAGCAGCTCGACAACACCTGTCAGCAGTGGAACATCGCGCCCTGACCGAACGACGAGTCGCCGATGGCCCGCCGACCTCCCCGACGGCGGACCATCGGCCCGTCTTGGAGCGCGATCGGTGGACGGGCCTCCAGACTGCCCGGACCTCACCCTCCACAGCCGGCCCGGAGCGCACTGATCCGCGCCTGGGCTCCACGCACATCCAGCCGCCGCCGGCGGAAAGGCACTTACCTCTCTCCCCCGGGTCAGCCTCGTTCCACCCGCCGCGCCCCACACGCAGTGTCCGACCGATCCGTCTCGCAAAGGAATTGCCGCATGCCTTCAGAAGCCGGACTGCCCCGCAGAACCGTCCTGACAGCCCTCGGTGCCGCGTCCCTGGCCGGGACCTTCGCTGCTTCCGCTCCCGCCCGGGCCGCCGAGCGCTCCGGCACGGCCGCGGACGCCACCGCCTCGGACCTGCCCGCCGCAACCGCACACTGGACCTTCGACGAGGGCTCCGGTACTTCCGCCGCCGACTCGTCCGGCAACGCTCACCCCGCCACGCTCCAGGGTGCGGCCGCCTGGGACACCGGCAAGGTCGGCGCCCACAGCCTGAGCCTCACGGCAGGCGGCAACGCCACCGCGTCCGGGCCCGTCCTCGACACCTCCAAGGCGTTCTCGGTGGCCGCCTGGGTCAACCTCAGTCAGCTGGGCGGCTACCAGACCGCCGTCAGCATCGACGGCAAGGTGGTCAGCTCCTTCTACCTGGGGCTGCGCGACGACACCGGCACCTTCGCCTTCGCCCGCCTCGACGCGGACGCCACCCAGAACGCCGCCGTGGCGGCCGCCGCCTCGGCCCCCACCACCGGCACCTGGACCCATCTGGTCGGCGTCAGCGACCCCTCGGCCGGTGTCACCCGCCTCTACGTCGACGGCGTGCTGGAAGGCGAAACCGCCTACACCGCGGGCTGGACCGGCACCGGCGACACGGCGATCGGCCGGGCGCTCTACGGCGGCGGGCACGTCGACCAGTGGCACGGCCTGATCGACGACGTATGGATGTTCCCGGCCGCCCTCACCTCCGACCAGGTCGCGACGCTGGCCGGAGTGCCGGTGGAGTCCACGACACCGCTGCTGAGCGTGGACGTCGCCCACCCCGCGCACGCGGTCTCCCCCATCCTTCCCGGCCTGATGTTCGAGGACATCAACCACTCCGGCGAGGGCGGCATCTACGCCGAGCTGGTGCAGAACCGCTCGATGATGGCCAGCGACACCACGCCCGCCCACTGGTCCGCCGTCGGCGGAACCACCCTCACGCTGGACACCACCACTCCCCTCAACGACGTCCTCAAGCGTTCCCTCAAGGTCGTGCTGCCGAACGGTACGGGAGCCGGAAACCGGGCCGGGGTGGCCAACGACGGTTTCTGGGGCATACCCGTGCGCCCCCGAACCACCTACACCGCCCGCCTCTTCGCCAAGGCATCGCGCCGAATCGGCCCGCTCACCGTGGCCATCGAGTCGGCGGACGGCGCGACGGTGTACGCCTCCGCACGGGTGCCCCACATAGGTACCGCCTTCCCCGACCACCCCTTCGAGCTGACCCTGCGCACCGGTTCAGGCGCCCCCGTGACCGGCGACGCGAGGCTGACCGTCACCACCGCCGATCCCGCGGCCGCGGGCGAGACCCTCTGGCTCCAGCACGTCTCCCTCTTCCCACCCACCTACAACAACCGCCCCAACGGCCTGCGCATCGACCTGATGGAGAAACTGGTCGCCCTGAAGCCGAAGTTCCTGCGCTTCCCCGGCGGGAACTTCCTCGAGGGCAGCACCATCGCGACGCGGTTCGACTGGAAGAACACCATCGGACCGGTCTGGGAGCGCCCCGGCCACATGGACGACGCCTGGGGCTACTGGTCCACGGACGGGCTCGGACTCCTCGAATACCTGCAATGGGTCGAGGACATGCACGCCCAGCCGGTCCTCGCCGTCTTCGCCGGCTACACGCTGAAGGGCGAACACGTCACCGGCGACGCACTCAAGCCGTACGTCCAGGACGCCCTCGACGAGATCGAGTACGTCACGGGCCCCGTCACCAGCACCTGGGGCGCGAAACGGGCCGCCGACGGACACCCGGAGCCGTTCCCACTGGAGTTCGTGGAGATCGGCAACGAGGACTGGTTCGACTCGTCCGGGTCCTACGACCAGCGGTTCACGGCCTTCCACGACGCGATCAAGGCGAAGTACCCGCACCTGAAGCTGATCGCCACGACGTCGGTGACGAGCCGCACGCCGGACCTGATCGACGAGCACTACTATCTCGCGCCGTCCGCCGCCCAGGCCTCCACCCACAAGTACGACAACCGGGACCGCAATTCGACGAAGGTCTTCGTCGGTGAGTGGGCCGCGCAGGAGGGCCGCCCCACCCCCGACCTCAACGCCGCGCTGGGCGATGCCGCTTGGCTGGCCGGACTGATCCGCAACTCGGACCAGGTCCTGATGGAGTGCTACGCGCCGCTGTTCTCCCACGTCAAGAACAACGTGTGGGCCACCAACCTCATCGCCTACGACAACCTCACCAGCTACGTGTCGCCCAGCTACTGGGCGCAGCAAATGCTGACAAGCCAACTGGGCAAAACGGTGCTGCCGGCCACCGCACGCGCGCTGCCCGGCCTCGCCACCGTGGCCACCCGCTCCGGCAACCGTCTCTACGTCGCGATCGTCAACTCCGGGACGGAGAAGGCGACCGTGCCGGTCGAACTGAAGGGCTTGGCGAAGGGTGTCAAGAAGAACGCCACCGCCACCGTCCTGACGGGCCCTTCACGCACGACCACCAACACCCTGGCCGACCCCAACACCCTCGTACCCAGCACCAGCACGGTCAAGGGCGCCGCGGCAACATTCACCAGTACCGTGCCGGCACTTTCCGTCACGGTCCTGGAACTCACCCTGACCTGACGCCTGCCGAATGCCACAACACACCCTGCCTGCCTGCTCGTTGCGGGCGGGCAGGGTGCAGTCTCGCGTGCGGGAACGCGGCTCGCAGTCCTGGCGCACAGCAGGCCGAACAGTGCCCCGTGGTGCTCGGCGGCGGCCGGTCGGAATCCGCCGGCGGGGCCTCGATCGGCCCGGCCTGGGGGTCGGCATCCACGTCGCCCCCGGGCCAAGCCGGGGCGCATCCGCCCGGGGGCAAATGTCAAGCATGCAGCTTGCCCACGAAGCCGGATTGTCGAAGAGGTACAAGCTCACGAAGCTTCGCGCCTTGCCCAGGCTTCGCAGCCGGACCATCCGGATCACGCAGGGCAGAGGCCTCTTGCCGCAGGCCAGAACCCGTCGCCGCCAATCTCCACCCTCGGAGCCCATGGCTGCTTTCATGGCTACGCACGTAGCCGTGCGACCCCGTTTGAACCGGTGCGGTACGGGTTCTGACTAAGCCTCAGATTCCACAAAAGGAGCCCCTGACCGGCACTTTCACTGGCCAGGGACTCTTGGGGGCAGACGAGTCGGGCTGTACGCCGGGTTCTGTCGCCCGGTCGCCTCGCGGCGGCCGGGGAGACGGCCATCCATCTAGGACCGGCGTTGCCGCCGGTCTCGTGCGGTCTACCCGCGGACTCGGGCGGGCAGCCCTCGAACGTCCGCGCAGAAACACCGGGGTGTTTCCTTTTGACCTTGCTCCGGGTGGGGTTTACCTAGCTGCCCAGGTCGCCCTGGGCACTGGTGGTCTCTTACACCACCGTTTCACCCTTACCGGAGGCCGAAGCCCCCGGCGGTCTGTTTTCTGTGGCACTGTCCCGCGAGTCACCTCGGGTGGCCGTTAGCCACCACCCTGCCCTGTGGAGCCCGGACGTTCCTCGGGAAGCCTCCGTCAAGAGGACTCCACGCGGCCGTCCGCCCGGCTCGTCTGCCGTGTCGACCATGCTACCCGGCGTGTGCGTTCGACCGGACCGGAGCCGGAACCGGGTCCCGCCGTCGCCAGGACCGAGCCCGCCAGGATCAGGGTGAAGGCCGCCGCGATGCCCGCCGTCAGTTCCTCGCCCAGGAACAGGGCTCCCGCCGCCACCGCCACGGCCGGGTTGACGTACGTGAAGACCGTCGCCCGGGTGGGGCCGACCTCCTTGATCAGTTCCAGGAACGCGACGAAGGCGAGTGCCGTGCAGATCGCGCCCAGGCCCACCAGCGCCACCAGCACCGGTGCCGACGGCATCTCCGAGGGCCACGTCGCCCCCGCGGCCGGCGCGTAGACCAGTGCCGCCAGTGCCAGGCAGGGGGCCGTCAGCTGGAGGGTCGGGACGTCCTTGAGCCGGCGCGCCGCGATCAGGGGTGCCGTCGCGTAGCCCAGGACCGTGAGCATGACCTCGCCCAGGGAGCGGGCGTCTGCGCCGGTCAGGTGCGGGACGGTGAGGACTCCCACACCCACCAGGCCCAGCGCCAGACCCGTCATCCGCCGTACGCCCAGGCGCTCCGTGTCCCCGAAGAAGCGGGCCACGACCACGCCGACGATCGGGACGCCCGCGATCAGCAGGCCGGCCGTCGAGCTGGACAGGTTCCTCTCCGCGTCCGTCAGCGTGAACCAGGGGCCGATGATCTCGATGCACGCGAAGGCCAGCATCGGTATCCAGTGCGTACGGACCGTGCGGAGCAGGCCGCCCTGCCGTATCGCGAAGGGAAGCAGCAGGACCGCGCCCAGGGCGCAGCGCGTGAACACCACCATGGACGGGGAGAGCGGGGCGTCCACCGCCACCTTGATCATCAGGTAGGGGATGCCCCAGACGACTCCCATGAGGGAGAACAGGAACCAGCCGCGTGCAGTCATGCGGAAACCATGCGCGCGCTCAGTACCCGCCGTCTTGAACGCTGTTGCGGTACGCCGCCGGAGTCACCCCCAGCACCCGGCGGAACCAGCGGGTCAGGTGCGCCTGGTCCGCGAAGCCGACGAGGGAGGCCCCCGTGTGCCTTACTGGGTCATTTGTGAGAATCGCGCAACACGATGACTGTCACGCACAGCTGCGCGGTGGCAGCTTCGCGAGCCCTCACCCGGCGACCGCGTCCTGTGCGGGTGGTGGTCACCGGGCGCAGTGGGCATCAGGCATTACCGGGGGAAGCTGGGCGCTGTCGTGCCTGCGCCCCGCACGGAGCGACCGGTGAGGATCGGGTGCGCGCGACGTGGGCCCTCGCCTTCGCGCAATCCTCTCCGGGAGCCAAGCGGCCGTGAGGGGGCCGCCCGTACCTGGCGATAATCCACAGCGGCGCGTTAGGTCGCTCCTCACAAGGCGGCGATCTCGCCGGCGGTCAGGCGAGCGAGGCAAGGGCGGCGTCCAGGCGGGCAGCGGCCTCCTGTGCGACGGGCTGCAGGGCGGGCAGGCCGGTGAGAGTGACCATGGTGTTCGGGTCCAGTGCCTGGACGAGCGTGTGGTCGCCCTCTCGGCGTACGACGACGTTGCAGGGCAGCAGCAGACCGATGGCGCGGTCGGCTTCGATGGCGCGGTGGGCCAGGGACGGGTTGCAGGCGCCGAGAATCAGGTAGTCCTCCATGTCGTGGCCGAGCTTGGCCTTGAGGGTGGCCGTGACGTCGATCTCGGTGAGGACGCCGAAGCCCTGGGCGGCGAGGGCTTCGCGTACGGCATCGACCGTGGTGGCGAAGTCGCTGGTCAGACTGACGGTGCGGTCGTAGCTCACGGGTTTCTCCCCTGATGGGCAAGCATGCGAACACACTCAACAATACCCCCCTGGGTATCGTGTACGCTCGTCGCCGCAGACCAAATTACCCCCCGGGGTATCTCAGGAGGATTCCATGACGAGCGTCGACCACGCCCCGAAGACCGGAGCCCCGCCTTTCCCACCCTCCCGACCCGGCCCGCTGGGGCGCCTCGGCGACTGGACAGCGAGCCGCTTCAGGACCGTCCTGGTGGGGTGGGTGATCGTGGTCGCCGTGCTCGGTGTCTTCGCGCCGCAGGTGACCACCGCACTGTCCGGTGCGGGCTGGCAGAGCAACGGATCGGAGTCCGTCGCGGTCCGGGAGCTGGCCCAGCAGCACTTCGGCGGCACCGGCTCCACCGCGATCCAGGTCGTCGTCCACGCCGACCGGCCGGTCACCGACCCCGCCGTGCGGACCGTGCTCGCCAAGGCGACCGGGCTGCTGACCGCCGACGACCGGATCTCCGAGGTCGTCCAGCCCCGGGCCGGGGCGACGATCAGCCGGGACGGCAGGACCGCCGTGCTGCTGGGCGGCGCCAAGGCCAACCCGGACGACATGGTGCGGGCCTCCGACGACCTCAAGGATCCGCTGCGCGCGCTGTCCACCGACGGCATCGACGTGCGGGCCACTGGGGCGTCCGTCCTGTGGAGCGACTTCAACACCGCCAACCTGGATGCGATGATCAAGGCCGAGATTCTGTCCTGGCCGGTCATCCTGGTCGTCCTGGTGATCGCCTTCGGCTCGCTCGTCGCCGCCGGCCTTCCCCTGCTGCTCACCATGGCCGGGCTGGCCGCCTCCGTGGGCTCGTTGGTCCTGATCAGCCATGTCACGCCGATCTCCATCTGGGCCATGGACTTCGCCCTGATGTTCGCCCTGGCGCTCGGTATCGACTACGCGCTCTTCCTGGTCATCCGCTTCCGCGGCGCCCTCGCCCGCCACGGCGACCCACGCCGCGCGGTGCAGGAGACCATGGACACCGCGGGCAAGGCCGTCCTGCTGTCCGGACTGACCGTGCTCGTCAGCCTGTCCGCCGTGATGCTCGTGCCCGCCCCGGCGGTCCGCACCATGGCCGTTGGCATCATGCTCTCCGTCGTCTTCGTGCTCGCCGCGACTCTGACTCTGCTGCCCGCCGTCCTCGGCAGGCTGGGCCCGCGCATCAACAAGCTCGCCCTGCCCCGGACCCGCACCGACCAGGTCGTCTCCCCCCGCTTCGGCGCCTGGGGCGAGCAGCTGTGGCGTCACCCGCTGCGCTACGGGGTCCCCGCGGTGCTGGTCCTGGTCGCGCTCGCTGTCCCGGTGTTCGGGCTGAAGACCGCGATGCCGTCCATCACCGTCGTCCCCGCCTCCGACAGCTCACGGCAGGGCTACGAGATGGTGCAGCAGGCCCTCGGTAAGGGCGCCCCCGGCATGCTCCAGATCGTCACGCCCACCGCCCAGGCACCGGCCACGGCCCGCACCCTCGCCTCCACCGACGGCATCGCCGCCGTCCTGCCCGCCCAGCCGGCCGCCGACGGCTCGCGCTGGAGCCTGATCCAGGCCATGCCGTCGGTCGACCCCTCCGACGCGTCACTGACAAATACCGTCAAGACCCTCCGGGCCGAACTCCCGAGCCAGGCGTCGGTCGGCGGCGCGGCCGTGGAGAACATCGACCTCAAGCAGGCCCTGGACGACAAGGCCCCGCTGGTCATCGGCGTCATCCTGGCCCTCGGCTTCGTCCTGCTGCTCATCGCCCTCCAGGCCCCGCTGATCGCGGCCCTCGGGGTGCTCACCAATCTCCTCGCCACCGCCGCCGCCTTCGGCGTCGCCCGGCTGATCTTCCAGGACGGCCACGGCTCCGGGCTGCTCGGCTTCGACCCGCAGGGATTCCTGGACGGCTGGGGTCCGGTCTTCTTCTTCGCGATGATCTTCGCCATCGCCATGGACTACACCGTCTTCCTGCTCTCCTCCGCCAAGGAGCACTTCGAGCGCACGGGCGACCCCCGTAAGGCCATGACCGCCGCCCTCGCGCACTCCGGCCGCGTCATCTTCGCGGCAGCGGGCGTCATGGTCGCCGTCTTCTTCACCTTCGCCCTCGCCGAGCCGCTCCCGCCCAAGGAGATGGGCATCGTCCTCGGCACCGCCGTTCTCCTCGACGCCTTCCTCATCCGACTCGTTCTGCTCCCCGCCCTGCTCCGCGTCACCGGCCGTGCCGCGTGGTGGAGCCCCGCGTGGCTGCGCAGGGTCCTGCCCGACATCCGCTTCTCCCACGACTGACCGCCCCCTGCCCTGGTGGCCTCCGGCCCCGCGCCGGGGTCACCGATACCCCAGGGGGTACGATCGACCGTAATAAACCCACTCGGAGGAGCCGCCCGTGAAGGTCGACGAGGAAGCCAGCACCGCCGTTCTCAACCGCCTCCGTCGCGCCCAGGGGCAGCTCGCCGGTGTCATCGCCATGATCGAGGCCGGCCGCGACTGCAAGGACGTCGTCACTCAGCTCGCCGCGGTTTCCCGCGCCCTGGACCGCGCCGGCTTCAAAATCATCGCCAGTGGCATGCGCCAGTGCATGACCGCCGCCGACGAGGACACACCCCCGATGGGCGAAGCCGAACTCGAAAAACTCTTCCTCGCCCTTGCCTGACACACCTCGGCCGCGCACCACGACCATCAGTTCGTCCGTGGAGGACCAGGCGCCGAACTTGCGGCTGTCGGAGGCGCACGCAGTGCCGGTACCCCACCACATCTCATCCCGGACGGCGAAGGTGGCGTTCACCAGCTTCCGCAGGGCCGCGCGCATGTTGGCGCGGTTGACGAACAGGTGCCGCACCCGCCGCAGCGTCGCCTCCGACTCGCCGTGCTTGCCGGTCACCGCGACCCGCTTGATCCCCATGTTCGTGCCCAGACCGAACAGGACCAGCAGCAGCCGGCGCCGCAACACGTCCTTGGACAGATTCTCTCTGGTGGCGACCGAGGCGAACTCGGCGATGAAGTCCGTGTCGAACTCGGCGTACTTCAAGATGTCCAGCAGGTCGATGGTGCCCCAGCGCCGCTCGATCTCGCCCTTGACCGCCACCAGGCTCTCGGGCTCCTCCTGCTTGCCGCGCGGGGAGACGCGAATCCACGGCTCGCCGTGTTTCTTGACGATCGCCACCCCGCCCGTCGTGCCCTCCGCCAGCGCCCGCTCGAAGCGGTCCAGCGAGGTACGGAGCTTGCCTTGCAGAGCGGCGATGAACTCCCTGGCGTCCTGCGGCTGGCCCAGCGCGGCGTAGTGCACGTCCCGGTTGTCCTCGAAATCCGCCGGCAGCTCATCCTCCGGGTTACGCCACCGGTTCGCCCCAACCACCCAGATCTCCCGGCGCCGCACCGCGTCCCGCAAAGCGACCAGCACGCACAGCTCGTACGGGATCCGCTCGACACGACCCTTCTCGTCCACCACCGCCGCCCGCCACTGCTCGGGCACCACCCCCGCCAGCGGCACACTCTCCGCCGGATCGAAGAACGCCCCCTCCTTCAGCGGCTGCTCCAGGTACCGCTGGAGCAGATCGATCGCGTCCATCACCGGCCGGTAGGCCGTGTTGTTGCACTTCAGCTCCAACGCGCCCAGCAGCGGCTAGAGCATCCGGCGCCAGTGCGCCGAGTACGACGACCGCAGCACCGTACGGACCCTCGCCTTGTAGCGGGCCTCGTTCGCCGCGGCCTCCGCCGCCAGTGCCTTCAGCGTCTTCTCCCCGCCGACCACCGGATAGATCACCCGCCGCACCGTGCCGGACGGCTCCGACAGCGCCGCCTCCGCGACCCGCAGCAGCATCCCCTCCTTGCCCCGGACCTTCTTCAGCTCGGCGTTCAGCTCCTTGTCGACCTTCCGCTCCGCCCGGGTGTTGATCTTCAGCACCAGCTGGATGAACAGGTCCACCAGCGAATCGGTGATCTCCGTCTGCCGCACATGACACAACGCAGCCAGCAGCGTCAGCCGCCGCGGCGGCTTCATCAGCTCCAGGTTCGCCGGGTACTCCTTCGCCGCCCGCGCCCGCCACGCGTCCACCACCTTCTCCGACACGTCCGCGAACAAGTCCGCGGGCAACTACAACCGCCGCACCCGGTTCAGCTTGTTCACCTCCGCCAGCAGACTCTCCAGCCCCGGCGCCCCCGGGTCGGCCTTCAATTCGGCGAAGTGCGACCGCCCGCCGCCCGACACCGCACCCTCACCGTCCACTCCCTCGCCCGTCTCCTCCCCGCTGCCGGCGACCAGATCTTCCAGGCGCGAGCGCGTCGCGTGCGAGATCCGCTCCACCCGGCTGCGGCAGAACTGGGCCTCGAAGTCCGTGACCGCCTTGCCCACCAGCCGCCCGACCCGCCCCGGGGCCGGCGGCTCGATACGGTCGTTACGGCACCGGGCCACCACCGCCTCTGCCAGCCGCTCCCGCGACAGCTCCACCGGACACAGCTCGGCGGCAAGCCACTCGGCCAGCCGCTCCTGGTCCTCCTCGGTGTTCGCCCTGAACCCGTACGCCTCCCGGATCTCCTTGCGGTGCCGCTTGATCCGGTCGCCCTGCCAGTCGTAGTCCGCCCACGCCCCGGCGGGAACCTTCACCTGCTGGGCCACGTACTCCACCGCCGCCGCGGGCATCTCCCTGGCGGACTCCGGGAACCGGGCCTCCACCTCGAAAAACTTCAGCAACAGCGCGAAGCCCAACCGGGTCGCCCCGGACTTGTTCCGCACCTTCTTCATGTCGTCTTCGAGCAGCGTCCAGACCTCGATCAGGTCTTCCGGCTCCCAGTCCTGCCGCACCCATGCTCCCTCGCCCAACCAGTTGGATCACCACAGGGTGGCGAGGCGGAGCCGGAGAGAAGATCAGAAGAGCACAACTGTGGCCGGAAGGTTACTGAGCGCTACACGCCACCTGGCGGTAGCTATACGAGAACAGGGCCGATTACGCAGGCGATTGCGCAGCCGATTGCACCAGCGGTCAGGCAGGCGCGAAGCGCACGGTGGCTGCTTCCGGGTCGGCCTGCGTGAGCCGGACCCGCAGGCGCTCGCCCAGGGGCAGGTGCTCGCCCTCGATCCGGCCGATGATCGCCGGAGACTCCAACTGGACTTTCCCCACCGTGAGTTGACGGCCCGCGGGCTGGCGCTCCTCGACCTCCACCACGTACCCGTCGAAGACTTCGCCCACCCGGTCCTTGAGCAGCACCGCCTCCACGATGTCCACGCACGCGCGCTCCACCGCGCCCGCGAGCCGGCTGCCGTCGGCCATCTCCTTCGGCAACACGCCCAGCGCCGCGAGCACCCAGTCCGCAGGGGGCTCGCCGGCCACGGTCGCGAGGCAGATCTCGGCCGCGTAGCGGTCGGCGAGCCGCCTCAACGGCGCCGTGCAGTGGGCATAGGGGGCGGCGACCGCGGCGTGCGTGGTGATCGGCGGAAGGGCCCCGTCCCGGAAGACGGTGTAGCCCGCGCCGCGCAGCAGAGTCGTGCACTCCTGGAGAAACGCCGCGTGCCGCGGTCGGTGCGGGTCGAGGGAACGGATCAGCTGGGCGTACGAGACATGGTGCGGCCACTCGATGTGCAGCGCCTGCGCGGTACGGCGCAGACGGCCGACGGCGCCGTCCGGGGCGGCAGGAAGGGTGCGCAGCACGCCCGTGCCACCCGCCAGCATCAGATCCGCGGCCGCCATCCCGGTCAGCAGGGAGATCTGCGCGTTCCATCCCTCGGCGGGCAGCGGCGCCCGGTAGGCGAGCTCGTACGCGTGGTTTCGCTCGACGATCTCCTGCTCGGGCACGTTCAGCGAGATCCCGCCCCGCTCCGCCTCCAGCCGCTGCCGCGCCTGCCCGATCTCCGCCAGCAGCGCGAGCGGCTCCTCGGCCGTCCTCCGGTCGATCTGCCGCTGTACGCCGGTGTAGTCGAGCTTGGCCCGGCTGCGGACGAGGGCACGACGGACGTCGACGGCGCCGGTGCGGCCTTCCGCGTCGAGGTCGATCGTCCAGAGCACCGCCGGTCGGACCTGGTCCGGGAGGAGGCTGGCGGCGCCCTCGCTGAGCGGCGCGGGATGCAGCGGGATCTTCTCGTCCGGGAAGTACAGCGTGGCCACCCGCCGGTGGGCCTCCGCGTCCAGCGGCGCTCCCGGCGCGACGAACGCGGCGACGTCCGCGATGGCGTAACGGACGCGGTAGCCGGTGCCGTCCCGTCGGGACAGGTGCATCGCCTGGTCGAGATCGGTCGATGCCGGCGGGTCGATGGTGAAGAAGGGGATGTCCGTGGCGTCGTACGACGGAAGGACGGGGGCCTTCGCGGCCCGCTCGGCCTCGGCGAGCACCTCGGGCGGAAAGCTCTCCGGGACGCCGAGTCCGGAACGCAGTGCGGTGAGGGCCGCCCGGAGGGGGGCTTCGGGGGCGCCGGTCACGCGGATGTGGCGGCGGGGCATGTAGCGAGCGTAGGGCCGTGGCCGCCTCGGGGCACGCCGTACGCTGTCGCAGAGCTCAAACAGAAGGAGATCTTCCGTGCTGGTCCTGCTGCCTCCCTCCGAAGGCAAGGCGACCTCCGGCCGAGGCGCCCCGCTGAAACTGGAGTCGCTGTCCCTGCCCGGACTGACCCCCGCCCGTGAGGCCGTGCTCGGCGAGCTGGTCGACCTGTGTGCCGGGGACGAGGAGAAGGCGCGCGAGGTGCTCGGGCTGAGCGAGGGGCTGCGGGGCGAGGTGGCGAAGAACGCCGGACTGCCGACGGCCGGGGCCCGGCCCGCGGGGGAGATCTACACGGGTGTGCTGTACGACAACCTCGACCTGGCCTCCCTGGACGCTGCCGCGAAGAGGCGTGCCACCCGGTCCTTGCTCGTCTTCTCCGGACTGTGGGGTGCCGTCCGGGTGACCGACAGGATCCCCTCCTACCGCTGCTCGATGGGTGTGAAGCTGCCGGGGCTCGGGGCGCTGGGCTCCCACTGGCGGACGGCGATGGCGGACGCGCTGCCCGAGGCCGCCGGGGACGGGCTGGTGCTGGATCTGCGCTCCTCCGCGTACACGGCCGCGTGGAAGCCGAAGGGCGAGGTCGCCGGACGGACGGCGAGCGTACGGGTGCTGCACGCGCCGACCCGCAAGGTGGTCAGCCACTTCAACAAGGCGACCAAGGGGCGGATCGTACGGAGTCTGCTGACGGCGGGCGCGGCGCCCAAGGGGCCGGCCGCGTTGGTGGAGGCGCTGCGGGACCTCGGTCATGTGGTGGAGGTGGAGCCGCCGAAGGGGGCCGGGAAGGCCTGGACGCTGGATGTCCTGGTGGACGAGGTTCACTGATACATCCGCACGGACCTCCACTGAGACGTCCCGTCAGACGTCCTATCAAGCGTCCGATCAGGCGTCCGACGAGACGTCACCGGCACCCACGCCTGGGCGGCCATCGTTGCAGCATGCGCAATGAGCTTTGCGCATGCTGCGTCACCTGGGCAGTATGGCGCCATGCCCACCTCGCTGCTGGATCTCGCCCCCGTCGTGCCCGTCGTCGTCCTCGATGACGACGCCGACGCCGTACCGCTCGCGCGGGCGCTGGTCGCCGGTGGGCTGCCGGCGATCGAGGTGACGTTGCGGACGCCGGCCGCGCTGGAGGCGATCCGCGCGGTCGCCCGTGCGGTGCCGGACGCGGTGGTCGGGGCGGGCACCGTGATCACGCCGGAGCAGGTGAAGGAGTCGGTGGCCGCCGGGGCGCGCTTCCTGGTCAGCCCGGGCTGGACGGACATGCTTCTGGAAGCCATGCGGGCGTCCGGGGTGCCGTTCCTGCCGGGGGTGTCGACCACGTCGGAAGTGGTGGCACTGCTGGAGCGCGGGGTGCGGGAGATGAAGTTCTTCCCGGCGCAGGCGGCGGGCGGGACGGCGTACCTGAAGTCCCTCGCGGGGCCCCTGCCGCAGGCGCGGTTCTGTCCGACGGGCGGGATCGGTGCCGCGAACGCACCCGAGTACCTCAGCCTGCCCAACGTCGGCTGTGTGGGCGGAACCTGGATGATCCCCGCGGACGCCGTCGCCGCCAAGGACTGGGGGCGGATCGAGACGCTGGCCCGGGAGGCGGCGGGGCTCGGGCCGCGCGGCTGACCTGCTCCGCACTCCGGCACGGACCGGTTGAGGACCCGGACCCGCCCGCGGAGATCCTTCGGAAAAGTGAAGGTCAGCGCAGGTGAGAGGTGTCGTTGAAGAGTCGTACGCTCGCGTTGCCGTCCGCGTAGTAGGCCACCGCCGAGAGGGAGGCGGCCGAGAGCTCCATGCGGAACAGGGACTCGGGCGGGGCGCCCAGGGCGAGGCGTACGAACGTCTTGATCGGGGTGACGTGGGTGACGAGGAGGACCGTGCGGCCCGTGTACGCCGCCACCAGCTTGTCCCGTGCCACCGCGATCCGGGCCGCGGTGGCCGCGAAGCTCTCGCCGCCGCCGGTCGGCCGGGCCTCCGGGTCGTCCAGCCAGGCGTTCATGTCGTCGGGGTAGCGCTCGCGGACCTCGCCGAACGTGAGCCCCTCCCAGGCGCCGAAGTCCGTCTCGCGCAGCCCGTCGTCGACGCTCACCTCCAGGCCGAGACGTGCGGCGACGATGTTCGCGGTCTCGCGGGTACGGGCGAGGGGCGACGCGACGATCGCCTGAATCGTGCCTCGCCTGGCCAGCGCCGCCCCGACCCGCTCGGCCTGCTCCCGGCCGACGTCCGACAGGGACGGATCGGTACCGCCGCTCCCCGAGAACCGCTTCTGCGGAGTCAGCGGGGTCTCACCGTGCCGCAGGAGGACGAAGGTCGCGGGCGCCCCCATGTCGGCGGGGGCCCAGCCTGGACTGGCGACGGTGCGCGCGGCCCGGACGTCAGCCTCCGCCTTCGCCCCAGCACCGCCTATCTCCCCCCTGGCCTCCACCGCACCGCTGCGGTCGGAGGGGACGGCGGAAGAAGACGCGGAGGTCGCGGACGGGGCCGCGGACGGGCTCGCGGGGGGCGCGGAAGACGAAGCCGAGGCCGAGGCCGCGGACGGAGTTACGGGAACCGCCGAAGGCGAAGTGGTGGCCGCGGACGGAGATCCGGGGGCCGCGGGAGAGGCGGGAGTGGCAGGAGCCGCCGCAGTGGAAGCGCTGGCTGCGGTAGAAGATGCCGGGGCCGCCGGAGCGGAGCCGGTGGGGGCAGGGCGCGCCTCCGCCAGCGCCGCGCGTGCTCTCGCCGCGCCCGCCGCCGCGTCGCCCGGCGGGCCGGACGGCTCCGGGGCCGCTAGGCGGGCGGCGCGTGCGTCCAGCTCTGCCGTGGACGCCGACGGCGACCACTGCTCGCCGCGCTTGCCCGCGTCCATCGCCTCGTTAGCGAGCCGGTCCGCGTGCTTGTTCCGCTCGCGCGGGATCCACTCGTACGTCACCTGCTCCGGCGGGAGGACGCGAGCCGCCTCGGTCGCCAGCGGCTTCATGTCGGGGTGCTTGATCTTCCAGCGGCCCGACATCTGCTCGACGACCAGCTTGGAGTCCATGCGGACGTGCACGGTGGCCGACGGGTCCAGGTCACGGGCGGCACGCAGCCCCGCCAGCAGGCCGCGGTACTCGGCGACGTTGTTCGTGGCGACGCCGATGTACTCGGCCGCCTCCACCAGCGTCTCCCCCGTCGCCGCGTCGATCACGACGGATCCGTAGCCCGCGGGCCCCGGGTTTCCCCGTGACCCGCCGTCCGCCTCGACGATGAACTCCCGCACGGCACAAGCCCCTTACAGTCGCCCTGGCAGTCGCCCCTGCAATCGCGGTGGCAATCGCCCTTTCCAGTCCTGTCCTTGCTTACAGACCGGACTCGGCCGTGCGCACCAGGATGCGACGGCAGTTCTCGCAGCGCACCACGGTGTCGGGGGCGGCCGAGCGGATCTCGTTGATGTCGGTGATCGCCAGCTCCTGACGGCAGCCCTGGCAGGTGCGCTGGTACAGCTTGGCCGCGCCGATGCCGCCCTGCTGCTCGCGCAGCTTGTCGTAGAGCTTGAGCAGGTCCGCGGGGATGGTGCCCGCGATGACCTCGCGCTCCTTCGTCACCGTGGCCACCTCGCCGTCGATCTCCTCGAACGCGGCGCCGCGGCGTGCGCTCGCGTCGTCGATCTTCGACTGGACGGAGGAGACCCGCTCGGTGAGTTCGGCGACCCGCTCCTGCACGGACTCGATGCGCTCCATCACCTCCAGGACGACGTCCTCGAGGTCGCCCTGCCGCCTGGCGAGGGAGGCGATCTCGCGCTGGAGGTTCTCCAGGTCCTTCGGCGAGGTCACGGCACCGGAGTCCAGGCGCTGCTGGTCGCGGGCGGCGCGCTGGCGCACCTGGTCCACGTCCTGCTCGGCCTTGGTCTGCTCGCGGGCGGTGTCGCTCTCCTCGGTCTGGGCGGCCACGAGCAGGTCGCGCAGCTGGACGTGGTCCTTGGTCAGCGAGTCGATCTCGGCGTGCTCGGGCAGCGACTTCCGCCGGTGGGCGAGCTGCTGCAGCCGGACGTCGAGTGCCTGGACGTCGAGGAGTCGGATCTGGTCGGCGGGCGCGGCGTTCAGTTGGGGGCTCCTGCGGTTGCATCAGAGGAGGCCGCATGGGCCGTCCAGGGGTCGGTGACCGTCTTGGACACGTGGACCCTGAGGTCCCATCCGTGCCGGTCGGAAATCTCGTCGAGCTGGGTTGCGGCCAGCTCGCACCAGGGCCACTCGGTGGCCCAGTGCGCCGCGTCGAGCAGCGCGAGGGGGCTTTGGGCGGTGGCCTCGGAAGCCGGGTGGTGGCGCAGGTCCGCGGTGAGGAAGGCGTCCACTCCGGCCGCGCGGACCTGGTCGAAGAGGCTGTCGCCCGAGCCGCCGCTGACGGCGACGGTACGGACCGTCGCCTCGGGGTCGCCGGCCACCCGGATGCCCTGCGCGGTGGCGGGCAGCCGCTCGGCGGCACGGGCCGCGAACTCCTTCAGGGGCAGCGGGTGGTCCAGCTCGCAGACGCGGCCGAGGCCCCGGCGTCCGGACGGGTCGGTGGCGTCCGGCACGAGAGGCCCTACGACGCGCAGGTCCAGCGCGCCGGCCAGCGCATCGCTGACGCCCGGGTCGGCCGTGTCCGCGTTCGTGTGGGCGACGTGCAGCGCGATGTCGTTCTTGATCAGGGTGTGCACGACGCGGCCCTTGAAGTGGTTCGCCGCGACCGTCGTCGTACCGCGAAGATAGAGCGGGTGGTGGGTGACGAGCAGGCCGGCGCCCAGCTTCACCGCCTCGTCGACGATCTCCTGGACCGGGTCGACGGCGAACAGGACCCGGGTGACCTCCTGGTCGGGGTCGCCCACGACGGTGCCGACCGCGTCCCAGGACTCGGCCCGCTCGGCGGGCCACAGGTTCTCCAGCGCGGTGATTACTTCAGACAGACGGGGCACGGGCAAAAGGCTACCTGCCTGATCTGTGCCGCTGAACCGATGTGCGGGTCCCGGCACCACGATCCCGGTCGCAACGAACGGGACGGTGCCCGCACCCGGCCGCGCCCCCGGCCCCCGTCAGCACACCGGCCCCCGTTTCCTCAGGCGAATCGTTCCTTGGCCACCCTTATGTGTGAAGCAGGAGGCTCGTGGTCCCACGTGTGTGCGTGCGAAAACTAGCTTCGTCGCCGGAGGTGACCAGACCATGACGGCGTGTGCGATCGAGCCCGAGGCTGCCCCCGAGGACGGCGCCCCGCAATCGGGCTGCACCATCACCGCGGACGGCGCCTACGCCGCCCGGCTCGCCCAGGACGGCGGCTCCTGGTTCCCGGAGCGCTGGACGCTGGACGGCCCCGAGCCGTACGCCGTGCCGCTGCCCGGCAACCAGCCCGAGGAACCCGGCACCGAGGTGCAGCCGATGGGCGACGGGCGGGTGCTCATCCGCCGGCCGATGGACGGGCGGCATGTCTTCTCCCTGCTCTACCCGACCGGGCCCGGCACCGGCGAGGTGCTGATCGGCGCGGTCGAGTGCCCGGACGAGGGCACCCGGCTGCGGCTGCTGCCTCCCGCGCCGGGCGGCGAGCAGGCGTACGCCCTCGCCGTGGGCCGGCACACCAGCACGGTGTGGCTGGTGGCGGGCGGCGCCTTCGGGCCCGAGCACGTGGCGGACGTCCCGGGGCGCTGCTCGGGCGGGGTGTGGCTGGATCGCACGGGACGGATGCTGGTGCTGGACCGTGAGATCGACGGCCGGACCAAGGCGGTGGTGGTCGACCTGGAGCGGGCCGGCGAGGTCTCGCCCCTTCTGCAGATCGCCGACGCCAGCGACGACCGGCTGTTGCTCGCCGACCCGGACAGCGGCCTGCTGCTGATCCGCTCGGACGCGCCGTCGCCGGGCGAGGAGCGGCTGGGCTGGGGGGTGCTGGGCAGCACGCTGCCGGTGCGTTTCCCGGAGTGCCTGCGCCTGCCCGGCTGTGCCGTCACGCCCTTCGCCATCCAGCCGGGGCAGGTGCTGATGCCGGAGAGCTGCGGGGTGGCGTTTCGGGCCGACGGGCCCGTCGGCAGCTGGGTGGGGCTGTGGCGGCCGGACCGGCGGCGGCTGCACCATCTCCCGGCGCCCGAGGGGTGGTTGGCGGGCGCCGGACTGTGGACCAGGGACGGGGTGCTCCAACTGCCGTACGCCACGGCCGAGATGCCGTGCGGCGTGGCGTGGATGGTGGCGCCCCCGGGGGAGACGGGGGAAACGGGGGGCGCAGGGGAATCGGGGGGCCCAGGGCCGGAGGATCCGGTCCGGGACGGTGCGGCTGCCCCGGCGGCGGACGGGAGTTCGTCTCCGTCGCCGGGCGCGCCGTCCGCGTCCGTGTCAGATCCTCCTGAGCCCGTCGCGCCGCGTCCCGTGCCGTTGCAGCAGGCACCCTTGGGACGTCTTGTAACGAAATAGTGCCGATGGGCGCGCCCGTCTGGATTCGAACAGAGGCCAGCCGGTTAAACTCGCCCGGCTGTTAGAAAGATCATGTCAACGGGGTGAATCCTTCCGATGAGCGACACACGCACCATGCAGCTGTCCGCCGAGACCCAGGAAGACGCCGGCCAAGGCCGGCACCGGGGTCCGGTCTCGGCCCAAGACGGTGACTCGGCCCCTCGCGGCCGGCACCGCAGGCCGGACGAGAACACCGAGGCGGCTGCCTGACGGTTACACGGTTACGCAGGGAAGGGCCCCGCACATCGACGTGCGGGGCTCTTCCCTCTCTATCCGCGCCCCAGTCCCAGCACCTCCGCCGCCGCGAACGTCTCCCCCGCAGGCCGCTCCGCGTAGTGCGGGGTGAGCAGGGCGTCGAGTTCGTCGTAGGTGAAGGTGTCCTGCTTGCTGTCGAACTTGGCCTGCACACTGGGCCGTTCGATGACCGCCACCATGCCGCCGTGTACGACGAGCAGCTGCCCGTTGACGCGGGCGGCGGCGGGTGAGGCCAGATACCCCACGAGCGGGGCGACGTGTTCGGGGGCGAGTGGGTCGAGCCCCTCCGCGGGCTGCTCGAAGCCGGCGAAGACGTCCTCGGTCATCCGGGTGCGGGCACGCGGGCAGATGGCGTTGGCCGTGACGCCGTACTTGGCGAGGGCGAGGGCCGTGGAGGTGGTCAGGCCGACGATTCCGCCTTTCGCCGCCGCGTAGTTGGGCTGTCCGGCCGAGCCCGCCAGGAACGCCTCCGACGAGGTGTTCACGATCCGCCCGAACACCGGCCCGCCCACCGCCTTGGACCGCTCACGCCAGTGCGCGGCCGCGAAGTGGGTCGTGTTGAAGTGGCCCTTGAGGTGGACGCGGATCACCGAGTCCCACTCTTCCTCGGTCATGGAGAAGACCATTCGGTCGCGCAGGATGCCCGCGTTGTTGACCAGGATGTCCAGCCTGCCGAACTCGGCGATCGCCGACTCGACCAGTTCGCGGGCCTGTGGGAAGTCGGCCACGTCCCCGGTGTGGGCGAGCGCCCTGCCGCCCGCCGCGCGGATCTCGGCGGCGACCTGTCCGGCGGGGCCGGCGGAGGCGTCCCCCGAGCCGTCCCGGCCCGGCTGCCCGAAGTCGTTGACGACGACGGCGGCGCCGAGCCGGGCGAGTTCGAGCGCCTCGGCACGGCCCAGGCCACGGCCGGCGCCGGTGACGATGGCCGACAGTCCCTCAAGTGGCAGTGACATACGCATCCTTGGAGTCGTCAGATCTCGATGCACGTACGAAGCGCCGTGCCCGTCCGCATCTGGTCCAGTGCCTCGTTGATCTCGCTCAGCGGCACCCGGTGCGTGATCAGGCCCTCCAGGTCGATGCGGCCCGCGCGCCACAGGGCGATGGTGCGCTCGTAGGAGCGCAGGACGTCGCCGCCGCCGTACATCGAGGGCAGGATCCGCTTCTCGTCGAAGAACAGCTCGAACATGTTGAGCTGCAGGAAGTCGTCCATGGCGCCCGCGCCGACGACCACGAGCGTGCCGCCGCGCCGGGTGTTCTCGTACGCCGTCCGGGCGGTGGCCGACCTGCCGACGACCTCGAAGACGTAGTCGAAGCCCTCGCCGCCGGTGACCTGTTGCCTGGCGTCGGCCAGCTCGTCCGGCGAAACCGCCTTCGTGGCACCGAACCTGAGGGCGGACTCGCGGCGCGAGGCGACCGGGTCGACGGCGACGATCTCGGCGGCGCCCTTGAGCCGCGCGCCCTGGATCGCGGAGATGCCGACGCCGCCGCAGCCGATGACGGCGACCGACGAACCGGCCTCCACGTCGGCGGTGTTGAGGGCGGCGCCCAGGCCCGTGGTCACCCCGCAGCCGATCAGCGCGGCGATGTCGAAGGGCACGTCGTCCGGTATCGGCACCGCGCAGCCCGCGTCGACGACGACTTCCTCGGCGAAGGTGCCGGTGCCCGCGAAGCCGAACACATCGGCAGGGGCTCCGCCGGGACGCCTGAAGTTGGGGGTGCCCGCGTTCATGAACCCGGCCAGACACAGCTCCGTCTGCCCGCGCCGGCACGCCGGACAGGCACCGCAGGCCGGCAGCCAGCACACGACCACCCGGTCGCCGGCCTTCACATTCCGTACGCCCTCCCCGACTTCGACAATCTCGCCCGCGCCCTCGTGCCCGGGCACGAACGGCGCCGGCTGCGGCAGCACCCCGCTCATCGCCGACAGGTCCGAGTGGCACAGCCCGGTGGCCCGCACCCGGATCCTCACCTTGCCGGGCCCGAAGCCCGTCGCCTCGACGTCGTCGAAGACCTCGAGCTTGTCCTGGCCGATCTCGTGCAGTACGGCTGCGCGCATGGTGCGGGCTCCCCTCAACTGCCTGCCTGGTACCTGCTTCGACTGCCTGCTTCAACTGCCTGCTTCCGCGCTGTCTGCTCAACTGCCCGCTGGATCACGGGTGTTCGACGATCGTGTCGGCGAGGACGGGTGCGTCGTCCCGCTCCGCCGCGCTCACGGCGACCCTGGTGGACTCCGAGGTGTGCCACATGCGGATGCGCAGCGTCTCCCCCGGATACACGACGCCCGCGAACCGGGTGGAGTACGAGCGCACCCGGGTCACGTCGCCGCCGAGCAGCGTGTCGACGACCGCCTTGAGCGTCATGCCGTAGGTGCACAGTCCGTGCAGGATGGGCCGTTCGAACCCGGCGACCTTGGCGAAGTCGGGGTCTGCGTGCAGCGGGTTCCAGTCGCCGGAGAGGCGGTAGAGCAGGGCCTGGTCCTCGCGAGTCGGGCGCTGGACGGTGCGGTCGGGGGCGCCGGTGAGCGGTTCGAGGCGCGTGGACGGGCCGCGGTCGCCGCCCCAGCCGCCCTCTCCGCGGACGAAGATCTGCGCGTCGCTGGTCCACAGCGGGCCGTCGGCGTCGGCGACCTCGGTGCGCATGACCAGGATGGCCGCCTTGCCCTTGTCGTACACGGCGGCGATGCGGCCGGTGGCGGTGGCCGTGCCCGCGACCGGGATCGGGCGGTGCAGGGTCAGTGACTGGCCGCCGTGCAGGACGCGGGCCAGGTCGACTTCGATGCCGGGCATGGACAGACTGCTGATCACGCCGGGCGAGCCGGAGCCCGCGACCGTGGCGAAGCTCGGCAGCACGTGCAGCCGGGACTCCAGGGTGTAGCGCAGTTCGTCGGGGTCGGTGGCGGGGCTGTCCTTGTCGGGATTCGCGGCCGCCCCGACGCCGAGGTGGTAGAGCTGGACGTCCTTGCGGTCCCAGGTGATCTCGCCGGAACGGGGCTCGGCGGCGAGGGCCTGCGCTGCGTCGATGGGCATACGGCTCCTGTACATGGGGCGGCATGAAGACCCCGGTGCGGCCGTCCGCACCGTCGGCCGCACCGAGGTCGCTACGGGCCGATCTAGAACGCGTTCCAGTCCGGCGCCCTCTGTATAGCCCAGCGCCCGTCAGTTGTGAAGGCTCCTGACGGAGTGTCAGCTTGGGGTGCCGCGGCAGTCGGGCCGTGACATTTGTCCTGCCGGAGTCCGTACAGGCGGATCTGCCGGACGGCCGCCCTTCCTCCGTAGCGTCGTCGTCATGACGAACACGACTGGGACGGGAGCCGGGGCGGAGCCCGCGGTGTCCTTCACGGGGGCGGTCAAGACCTTCGGCGCCGTACGCGCCGTCGACGGCGTCGACCTGGCCGTAGCGCCCGGCGAGACCGTCGCCCTGCTGGGCCGCAACGGCGCCGGCAAGTCGACGGCGATCTCGCTGCTGCTCGGCCTGAACGAACCCGACGAGGGCACGGTGCGCCTTTTCGGCGCCGCCCCGGAGCGGTCGGTGCGCGCCGGGCGGGTCGGCGCGATGCTGCAGGAGGGGCGCGCGGTGCCCAGGGTGACCGTGCAGGAGCTGGTCACCTTCGTGGCCCGCCGCTACCCGGCCCCGATGCCCGTCGCGCGGGCGCTGCGGCTGGCCGGGATCGCCGAGCTGGCGGGGCGGCGCGTGGACCGGCTGTCCGGCGGTCAGACGCAGCGTGTACGGTTCGCCGTCGCGCTCGCCGGGAACCCGTCGGTGATCGTCCTGGACGAGCCCACCGCGGCCCTGGACGTGGAGGCGCGGCAGGCCTTCTGGACCTCGATGCGGTCCTACGCCCGTCTCGGCCACACCGTTCTGTTCTCCACGCACCACCTGGAGGAGGCGGACGCCCACGCCGACCGGATCGTCGTCATCGACAGGGGCCGGATCGTCGCGGACGGCACCGGTGAGCAGCTCAAGCGGTCGGTGGGCGGCGGCCTGGTCGCCTTCGACCTCGCGGGACGCTCCACCGAGGGCCTGGAGCTGCTGCCCGGCGTACGGTCGGTGGAGGTGCGCGGGGACCGGGCCCGACTGCGCAGCGACGACCCGGACGCGACGGTGGTCGCGCTGGCGAAGCGGCATGCGATACGCGGCCTGGAGGTCGCCCCGGCGTCGCTCGACGACGCGTTCCTGGCCCTCACCGCACGAGTCGAGGAGGCTGCGTGATGCTGGACTATCTGCGGCTCGAGGTGCGCCGGACCCTGCGCGACGCCGGTTTCGTCGTCGGCGGGATCGCGATGCCGGTGCTGATGTATCTGCTGTTCACCAATCTCGGCGCGGACGACGGCAGCTGGAAGACCGGCGCGATGGTCGGCATGGCCGGGTACGGCGCGGTCGGCTCGGCTCTGAACACCGGTGGCGGGGTCGCCGAGGACCGGGCGATCGGCTGGCTGCGGCAGCTGCGGGTGACACCGATGACACCGCGCCAGGTCGTCGTGGGCCGGACCCTGACCGGCTCGGTGACGGTACTGCCGGCCATCCTCGCGGTCCTCGCGGCGGGCGGCCTGGTCAACGGCGTACGCCTGGATGTCTGGCAGTGGGCGGCGATCGCCGCGCTGCTGTGGCTGGGCTCGGTGCCCTTCACCCTGCTGGGCCTGGGCAACGGCTACCGGCTGACCGGGCAGACCACGGGCGTGGCGAACATGGCGTGCAACCTGGGTCTGGCGGTGCTGGGCGGCCTGTGGTTCCCGGTCACCCTCTTCCCTGGCTGGCTGAGCACCCTGTCCGCGTACACCCCGACGTACCGCTTCGCCGAGCTGGGCACCTCGGTCGCCGACGGGCACGCCCCGGCGCTCGGCGCGGTCGCGGTCCTCACCCTCTGGCTGCTGGCGTTCGGTTCGTACGCTGTGCTGTCGTACCGACGGTCCGGCCGGACCGTCTGAACGGGGAGCGAGAACATGTTCTGGATGCGAGGGATCACCTGTCAGGTGGGCGGGTGGCGGGCGGCCCGGGCGCAGTGGCGCGCGGACATGGAGCGGTTCAAGGCCGCACAGAAGGAGGCACGCAGGACCGGCGGGAAGATGCCGGAGAACCCGGGTCCTCCGCCGACCGGCTTCGCGCTGCTGCCGTGGCTGCTGATGGGGATGGGCGCCTTCTCCAACCTCTTCCAGGGCAAGACGGCCAGCCCCTGGATCGGCGGCGTGGGCCTGCTCGCCTTCAACTCCCTCTACATCTATGTGACGTTCCGCGCCTTCGTGAAGGAGACGCGCGAGGCGGCCGCGACCCGGGGGGCGCTCGCCGCGATGGCCGTGATCACCTGCGCACTGGCCATCGGGTACGGCGGCAGCTGGCTGTACTTCTTCCCGCTGCTGGGCCTGGCCACCGGAGCGGTCGTGCGAGGCCCGTGGCTGGGCAAGGCCGGCCTCGGCCTGACGGCGCTCGCGGCGGCGGTCTCCGTGTTCCGGGCGGGCTGGGACGCGGTGAACGTCGCGTACGGCACCTTCCTTTCGACGATGGTGACCGCGGCGATCCTGTCTCTCTCCGAGGCCGTACGGGAACTGCGCGCGGCCCGTGAGGAACTGGCCCGGCGGGCGGTCGAGGAGGAGCGGCTGCGCTTCTCCCGCGATCTGCACGACCTGCTCGGGCACACCATGTCGGTGATCGTGGTGAAGTCGGAGGCGGCCCGGCGGCTGGCCTCGCGGAACCTGGACGCCGCGCTCATCCAGATCTCCGACATCGAGTCGGTCGGCCGCCAGGCGCTCACGGAGATCCGCGAGGCCGTGACCGGCTACCGCGAGGGCAGCCTCGCCACCGAACTGGACCGGGCCCGCTCGGCCCTGTCCGCGGCGGCCGTCGAACCGGTGGTGGTCCGCTCGGGCACGCCGCTGGCTCCGCAGACCGAGGCGCTGCTGGGCTGGGTGGTGCGGGAGGCGGTCACCAACATCGTGCGGCACGCCTGCGCCACACGCTGCGAGATCACCGTGGACAGCACCCCCGAGCACGTCCGCCTCACGATCGCCGACAACGGGTCGGGCGAGCCGGTCCCCTCGTCGACGCCGCCCCTGCCGGGCATCGGCGGCACCGGCCTGAAGGGGCTGACCGAGCGCCTCGCGGCGGCCGGCGGCTCCCTGCGGGCCGGCCCGTCACCGCGAGGCGGTTTCACGGTGGCCGCCGAACTCCCCGTGGAGCCGGGCGGCCTGGCGGACACCGCTCTGCTTACGGTGCCCAGGGCTGGCTGACCACCCAGCTCACGTCGTCCGCCCAGGACGTGGCACTGTCCCAGGTGTTGGAGCCGCCGTTGCTCGCTACGTAGACGTTGAAGTCGTAGTGGCGGATGAACTTGGCCGGGAAGTTGTACGACGCGAACGAGGTGCCCGTGCCGCTCTTTCCGGCCGCCGGGCAGAAGGTCGCGTCGGATCTGAACTGCGCGGTGCCGTCCATGGGTTGCCGCAGGAGCTGGTAGTTGTAGTGCCGCAGGAAGTCACCGGGGTAGTTGCGTGACTCGAAGGAGACACAGGAGCTGCGGGCCAGGCCCCGGCGGACGATCCAGGTGGCGTCGCTCTTGTCGAGCGCCGAACTGCTCGACGTGATGGGCTAGACGACTCCCGCGTCGTTCTGGTGGCGTATGTAGTCGCTGGTGCAGCACGAGGTCGTCGCACGCAGTGAGATCTCCGAACCGGGGTTCAGCGAACCGGTGGAGCCGGTCGAGCCGCCGTAGCCCACGGAGACGATGTTGGCCTGCACGGAGTTGTCGGCGGCGTCCGTCGGGATGCCCGAGGTCATGACGCCCTCGAAGAAGGACCCGATCGAACCGTTGCTGTTGTCGCCGCCCGTGCCGAGGACGATCGCGCCCTCCTGGTGCATCGGCGAGTAGCCGCTCGTGGTGGGTTCACCGCCGGAATAGGTGGTGGTGAGGCTGCCTGATTGGGCATTGCCGTATTTCAGCGCGAAATGGTCCTGACCATTGTTTTTCAGCAAAGCGGTCACGAACGGCATCGCCCCGGTACCGGTGTTCGACGTGTTCTTGCTGTGGCCGGCGTCCGACTGGAACAAGCCGTTCTCCAGGTCTGCCTGCACCCAGGGGCCGCCGCCGTAGCAGGGCGAGAACCAGCACTCGGTGCCGAAGTTGATCGCGTCCATGTGGCCGTTGCCGGTGTCCTTGTTGTTCGTCTCGGCATTGCCGTAGTCGAAGCAGCACCTGCCGTTGACATGGGTGCCGGAGGTGACCATGTACATCCCCTCGGCCTGCCCGTTCACGGCGACGCCGGAGGTGGAGTTGTCCCGGTAGCCCATGCCGGCCGAGATCTCCAGGCCGTAGACCTGGTGGCCGCCGACGGTCACCGGCAGGGCGTCGGCGGGTGCGCCGACATCGGCCGCGCCGGCCCCGCCGGCCCCTTCGACGGTCAGGTCGTTGTGGCGCGGGGACTGGTCGTAGATCTTGGTGATGATGCAGGTGGTGCCGGAACAGAAGGAGTCCTGGGCCGCCGCGTTGGCGTAACCGCCGGCGGCCTGCAGCCCGATGTTCGCCGTGGCGCTGTCGGAGGCTCGCTGCACCTGGTACAGCGAGCCGCTGTACGAGGAGTAGAGCGCCCTGACGAGGCTGTGCGCGGCGACGCAGGGGGTGCCCGCGGCGGCGTAGATGTCACAGGGCAGCGAGTTCGCGGCCTGGGCCTGCGGGATGCCGACGGCGAGCGCGAGGACGGTGACGAGCGCCGAGAGCGCGGCCAGGGTCGCGGTTCTGAGTCTTGGGAACAAGGCTGACCTCTTTCACTGTCCGATATCCCGAACGGTGTTCGACTGAAATGCCGAACTTATTTCACCGATCGAAATACCGAACAATTGCGGGTGGGGAGAAGGCACAGCAATGACAAAGGTGAACTCTCAATGCAGGGGCGATTGTTGGGCCGAACTCGGCGCACCGTCAAGAGTCACGGAACGGAACCATGACAAGTCTTTAGACGAGTTTCCCTTCGGGCCCCGGGCCCGGCCCACGCCCTACCCTTGACCCGTGAACGAGATGCCCCGGGGCCACCGGCCGACGAAGTGTGTGAGGGTTCTGCTCGCCGAGGACCAGGGAATGATGCGGGGCGCGCTCGCCCTGCTGCTCGGCCTGGAGGAGGACCTGGAGGTCGTCGCCCAGGTCGGGACGGGCGACGCGATCGTGGACGCCGCGCTGGCCCACCGGCCGGACGTGGCCCTGCTGGACATCGAACTGCCGGGCATGAGCGGCCTGGACGCGGCTGCCGAGCTGCGCGAACAGGCCCCGGACTGCCGGGTGCTGATCCTCACCACCTTCGGGAGGCCCGGCTATCTGCGCCGCGCGATGGAGGCCGGGGCGGCCGGCTTCCTCGTCAAGGACGGCCCCGTAGAGGAGTTGGCCGCCGCGATCCGCCGGGTGCTGACCGGCGAGACCGTGATCGACCCCGCGCTGGCCGCCGCCGCGCTCAGCGCCGGGCCGAGCCCGCTCACCGCGCGCGAGTGCGACGTCCTCAAGGCGTCCGTGGACGGCGCGACGGTCGCCGACATCGCCGCGAAGCTGCATCTGTCCGAGTCGACGGTCCGCAACTACCTCTCGTCCGCGATCGGCAAGACGGGCACCCGCAACCGCATGGAGGCGATGCGGGAGGCCCGGCAGCAGGGGTGGCTGTGACAGCCGCGCCTACTTCGTCACGAACACCGACTTGAAGCCCGTACTCTTCGGCGCCAGGCACACGAACCAGTTGTCCGGGGACCCGTCGGCCGGGCGGATGCCCTGCTCCTGACGGGCATCCACGGCTTCCCCCGAAAGCCTGTGAAGCTTGGTGCGGGTGCCGTCCTGCCAGGTGCAGGTGACCTCCTGAGCGGACTTGCCAACCCGGCCGATCACCAGGCGCACGGGCCCCCCGGAAGCCGGCCGCAACCGGGCCGAGCCGGATTCCAGGTCCGTGTCCGCCAGCCTGCTCTCCTTGAGGAGCGTGCTGTAGATCACCAGCGACCGCTGGTCCCCATAGCTCCTGCGCACGAAGTAGGCGCTCTTGCCGATCAGGTCGGAGGCCTTGCGGATGTCCCCGGGGAATTCCCCGTACTCGGCCATGGCCACCAACTGGGTCTGCGCCTCCGCCGCATTGCGCGGTGCGCCCCACACGTTGATCCAGACGTCCCATTCCTTGCCGTCCTCGGTCCCCCTCGCCAGCGTCGTCGACTGCGGCTCGCCGAGCCGCGGCGCCGCGGTCGTCGGCGGGTGGGTGGCCACCTGCGCTCCCCGATGCCCGCCCCCGTCACCCGGCAGCCCCGCGAGCGCCAGCGTCCCCGTCGTCCCGACGATCGCCAGCGCCGCCGCCGTCGCCACCGCCCAGCGACGGGCCCTGCGCCGCCGGCCACCGCGGATCACCGCCTGGGTGGGGGCTATACCGATCTCGACCCCGTCCGCGGCGTCGGCGAGCAGGACGGCGATGTCGGTGTGCGTCATGTCGTGGTTCGTCTCCCGGTCCGCGCTCATCACTTACGCCCTCCCCCAGTCGTCACCATGTCCGCCAGTCCCGGTATGGCGCGGAGTTTCGCGATCCCCTTGGCCGCGTTGCTCTTCACCGCGCCGACGGAACAGCCCATCGCCTCCGCCGTCTGTGTCTCCGTGAGGTCCTCCCAGTACCGCAGGACCACCGCCTCCCGCTGCCGTACGGGCAGTTGGGCGAGCGCCGTCAGCAGGACGCCCCGGTCGTCGGCCTGGGCCATGCGGTCACCCGTGTCAGCGATCTCGCGCACCAGGCCCGAATCGTCCTTCGGCGCCAGGAACTCCCGCAGTTTCCTGCGGTGTTTGCGCGCATGCGCGTTGATCATCACGCGCCGTACGTACGCCTCCGGGTCGTCCGCCGAGCCGACCCGGCGCCAGGCCACGTAGACCTGTTCGAGCGTCGACTGGACGAGGTCCTCCGCGGCGTGCTGCTCCCCCGTGAGGAGATATGCCGTGCGCATCAGCCGCGGCCAGCGGCCGATGACAAAGCTCTGGAACTCCTTGTCCCGAGCCTCCTTGCGATCCCCCATGGGCACCTCCTAGATGTCTGAAGGAGTCCATGAGCGGCCCGGACCGTTGCCTCACTCCGCCGAGAATTTCCGCGGCCTCACTGCGCGGAGGTTCTCCGGGGCAGCCACACCAGCATCAGCACCGCCCCCGCGAGCAGCACCCCCGCCCCCGTGCGGAACACCAGCGCGTACCCCTCCGTGAGCGCCCCCGGAGCATCGCTCCCGGCCGACCGCGTCGCCGCGATGGTCGACATCACCGCGAGCCCCAGTGAACCGCCCATCGTGCGCGAGGTGTTGACCACCCCCGACACCAGTCCTGCCTCTCCGGGAGCCGCCCCCGCCGTGGCGAGCGCGGCGAGCGGGGTCGCCGTCAGGCCGGCCCCCAGCATCATCAGGATCCCCGGGATCATGATCTCCGTCGGATAGGCGCCCTCCGGCGTCATCATCGACTGCCAGCCGAAGCCGGCCGCCGCCACGACCGTCCCGAGCACGGCCACCTTGCGCGCGCCGAACACCGGCATGAACCGGGGCGCCGCCTTGGAGCCGACGAGCACCGCCAGGGAGCTGGGCACCAGCGCCAGCCCGGCCTCCAGCGGCGTGTAGCCGAGTACGTTCTGCGCGTACAGCGTCATGAAGAACCACATGCAGAACATCGCGGAGCCGCACAGGAACATCGCCGCGTTCGCCGACCACACGGCCCGTACCCGGAACAGCCCGAGCGGCATGAGCGGGACCGCCGTACGCGACTCGACGACCAGGAAGAGCGCGATCAGCGCGAGCCCGGCGGCCAACGGCACGAGCGTGTCCGCCGCCGTCCACCCCTCCGACTCCGTCTGCGAGATCCCGTACGCGAGGGTCGCGAGCCCTGCCGTCACCAGCACCGCACCCGGCAGATCGAGCCGCCGCCCGCCCCCGTTGCGGCTCTCCGCCAGCCATCGCGTCGCGCCGGCCAGCACGACCGCCCCGACCGGAACGTTGATCAGCAGTACCCACCGCCAGGACAGCCCGTCCACCAGCGCTCCGCCGACCAGCCCGCCCGCCGCTCCGCCACCGGCACCCACCGCGGTCCAGGTCGCTATCGCCCGCGCCCGCGCCGCCCCCTCCGGGACCGCCGAGGTGAGGATCGTCAGCGTCGACGGCGCGAGCACCGCCGCCCCCAGCCCCTGCACGGCCCGCGCCACCAGCAGCTGCCCGCCTTCCTGCGCCAGCCCGCCGCCGAGCGAGGCCAGCGTGAACAGGGCGAGCCCCACCAGGAACATCCGCTTGCGCCCGTACAGGTCCCCGGCCCGCCCGCCGAGCAGCATGAAACCGGCGAAGGCGATCGCGTACGCGTTCACCACCCACTGCAGTCCCTGCGGGCTCAGCCCCAGGTCGGCCCGCATCGACGGCAACGCCACATTGACGACCGACACATCGAGCACGACCAGGAACTGTCCGGCGCAGGCGAGCGCCACGACCAGCCATGTGGGCGGCGCCGTACGGCGGGAGGAGGTCCGGGTGACGTCAGCGGCTTCCAGCATGCCTGTCATGCTCTCAACCCTGTTACGCCCCCTGCATCGGTATTTCGCCCGACCCGGCCCTGGGCCGCCCGACCTACACCGTCCGCCCGACCTGCACCTCCCGCACGACATCCCCGCGACGCGGACCTTCATGGCGCGCCGGATCAGAACACGTTCCACTCGACCCCACCAGGCCTGACGGGGCCTCAGATACCCATGACAAGGTCAAGAATTCATTAGAGACCTGAAGCAACGGAATAGTTGCCTGCGCATACGAGGTTTACCCAGCACTCATCTCACGGGAGGCCTCACTCAATGACGCACACGACGACCGACCAGCCCGCGCGGAAAGCGAGCGGAGCCGTGGTTCCGGTGCTCGCCTTCGCGGGCATCGTTGTCGCGGTGATGCAGACCCTGCTCGTCCCGGTCATCAAGGATCTGCCGCAGCTGCTGGGTACCGCGCCCAGCAACGCCACCTGGGTCCTGACCTCGACGCTGCTCTCGGGAGCCGTGGCCACGCCGATCATGGGCCGCCTCGGCGACCTCTACGGCAAGCGGCGCATGCTGATCCTCAGCCTCGCCGTGATGGTGGTCGGCGCGCTGGTCAGCGCCCTCACCAGCGACCTGCTCACGATGATCGCCGGCCGTGCGCTGCAGGGCTTCGCGATGGGCGCGATCCCGCTCGGCATCGGCCTGATGCGCGACATGCTGCCGCGCGAGAAGCTCGGCTCGGCCATGGCCCTGATGAGCTCCTCGATCGGCGTCGGCGGCGGACTCGCGCTGCCGCTCGCGGCCCTGATCGCCCAGCACGCCGACTGGCACGCCCTCTTCTACGTCGCCGCCGGCCTCGGCGCGCTCGCGATCCTCCTCACCCTCCTCGTCGTACCGGAGTCCCCGATGCGCGCGGAGGGCTCCTTCGACGTCCTGGGCGCCATAGGCCTCTCCACCGGTCTCGTCCTCTTCCTCCTGCCGATCACCAAGGGCAGCGACTGGGGCTGGACGTCCGGCACCACGCTCGGCCTGTTCGCCGCGTCGGCCGTCGTCCTCGTCCTGTGGGGCGTGATGGAACTGCGCATGAAGGCCCCGCTGGTGGACCTGCGCACCACGGCCCGCCCGGCCGTCCTGTTCACCAACCTCGCCTCGATCATGGTCGGCGTCTCCTTCTACGTCGTCTCCCTCGTCCTTCCCCAGCTGCTCCAGCTCCCGAAGGCCACCGGCTACGGCCTCGGCCAGTCGATGGTCACCGCGGGCCTGCTGGTCGCGCCGCTGGGCCTGACGATGATGCTCACGGCGCCGGTCTACGCCCGCCTGTCGGCGAAGTACGGCCCCAAGGTCACCCTGATCCTCGGCATGCTGATCATCGCGATCGGTTACGGCGCCGGCCTCGGCCTGATGAGCGCCGCCTGGCAGAGCCTCGTCATCGCGGTGCTCCTCGGCGCCGGCATCGGCCTCGCCTACTCCTCCCTCCCCGCGCTGATCGTCGGCGCGGTCCCGGCCTCGGAGACGGGCGCGGCAAACGGCCTGAACACGCTGATGCGTTCCATCGGTACGTCGGTGTCGAGCGCCGTCATCGGCATGGTGCTGGCCAACACCGCGAACAACGTCGGCGGCGTTGCCGTCCCGACCATGCACGGCTTCCGCGTCTCCTTCCTGATCGCGACCGGCGCGGTGGCCGTCGGCCTGCTGATGGCGCTGTTCCTGCCGAAGGCGAACCGTGCGCCGCAGCTGCGCGCGAGCAGCGAGGAGGACGACGCCGTCGTGGAGCGCGCCGAGGAGGTCCTGCGGGGCTTTCGCGGCCGCGTCCTGGACGCCGCCGGCTCCCCGGTCGCCCGTGCCAAGGTCACGCTGATCGACCGGCGGGGCCGGCAGGCGGGGGCGACGCTCTCGGAGGAGGACGGCAGCTATGCGCTCGCCGTGCCGACCGAGGGAGCCTACGTCCTGGCCGCGCGGGCGGCGGGGCACGGTCCGCTTGCCTCTTCGGCTACGCACGGGGGCGAGGAGCGGCCGGTGGACCTGGATCTGTCGCTGCCCGGTGAGGCCGTGACCGCTTAGCGCCCAGCAGGGTGCGGCGCTCCGGCAGCCCGGCGGCTGCGGGTTCATTGTGGCTGGTCGCGCAGTTCCCCGCGCCCCTGAAAGCAAGAGTGCCGCACCCCCTTCAAATGCACGCTTGCCGCACCCCCTGTCCCATGGCCGGCGGGGGGGTGCGGCAGCATGTGTGCCGAGACGCGCGTACGACCGAAAGGAACCCCATGGCCGCGGCACCCAAGCCGGAGACCCTGGCCGCCTTCGAGGCCGCGAAGGGGTTCATGCCCGTGGACGAGGGCCTCGCGCTGTACGAGGCGGCGATCGAGGCCGGGCGGCTCGGCCTTCCGCTCCTCGAAGTCGGCACGTACTGCGGGCGCTCCGCGATCCTGCTCGCCGACGCGGCCCGCGAGACCGGCGTCACCGCGCTGACCGTCGACCACCACCGCGGCAGCGAGGAGCAGCAGCCGGGCTGGGACTACCACGACCCGGAGACGGTCGACCCCGAACTCGGCCTGATGGACACACTGCCCACCTTCCGGCGCACGCTGCACCGAGCCGGGCTGGAGGAGCACGTGGTGGCGCTGGTGGGCCGTTCGCCGCAGATCGCGTCGATCTGGAACTCCCCGCTGGGCCTGGTCTTCATCGACGGCGGCCACACCGACGAACACGCGAGCGCCGACTACGAGGGCTGGGCCCCGCACGTGGCTGAGGGCGGGCTGCTCCTCATCCACGACGTCTTCCCCGACCCCGAGGACGAGTTCACCGGCCAGGCCCCGTACCGCGTCCACCTCCGGGCCCTCGGCTCCGGCGCCTTCACGGAGATCTCGGCGACCGACTCACTGCGTGTCCTGCGGCGAACGGGCGCAGGGATCTGAAGGCCCGCCAGTTCCAGTCTCAGCTGTAGTGGTAACGGGCTTTGAGAATCTTCACTTCTTTGTCGTCCGCCCGGTACACCAGACGGTGTTCGTCGTCGATCCGACGCGACCAGTAGCCGGACAGGTCGCCTTTCAGCGGCTCCGGCTTGCCGATGCCTTCGAACGGGGTGCGCTGGATCTCGCCGATCAGCCGTGTGATTCTCCGGGCCGTTTTACGGTCGGAGGCAAGCCAGTACAGGAAGTCCTCCCACCCGTCCGGATCGAAGGACACACTCCTCATGCCTCACCACCTGCGAGGTCGCGGAGTTCATCGATCGACTTCGTGACTCCCGCCTCACCTGCCCTGTCGCGGGCGACGGCCTCCATGAGGCGTCGGGCGTTGGCGGGGGAGCGCAGCAGATAGACGGTCTCCTGCCATGCGTCGTAGTCGTCGGCAGACATCAACACGGCGTCGCCGCTCTTCGAGCTGATCCTGACCGGGGTGTGATCGGTGTTGACACGCTCGATGAGCGGAAACAGGGTCTTCCTGGCTTCGCTGGCACTTATCGACATGTTCCACACTCCCTCTCGGACGGTACGACATAACAGTACCGTACTGGTACGACATTTCCGTACCAGATGAGCGCCATACTTCTGCACCCCGGGCCGGGGAGAGGATCACGTGCAGGCCCTCGACGGCCGCTAGGGTGGCTGACGTGTCGTACGTAGGCCCTGACTTCGATCCTCCCCAGCCCCGCCGCTCCCGTCGCCGGCCCCTGACCGTCGCGGTCGCCGCGCTCGTGCCGGGCGCCCTGCTCGGATGGCTCGTGTACGAGGCGGTGGGCGGCACGGGGAACGACGGCGGCGCGGCGGGCACGGCGACCGTGCGGACGTCCGCGACGGCGGCGTCCAGTACTCCCGCCTCCTCCCCCGCCACCGACGACGGCAAGAACCCGAGCGCGACGCCCACCCACGCCTCGCCCACCTCGTCGGCCCCTGCCGACCCCGGCTCCGGCTCCGGCTCCGGCTCCGGCTCCCTCAAGGGCAAGGTCGTCGTCATCGACCCCGGTCACAACTCGGGCAACTTCCAGCACACGTCCGCGATCAACCGCAAGGTGAACATCGGGACGAACTGGAAGGAGTGCGACACCACGGGCACGTCCACCAACGCGGGTTACACGGAAGCCCAGTTCACCCTGGACGTGTCCCACCGACTGAAGGCGCTCCTCGAAAAGCAGGGCGCCACGGTGAAGTTGACCCACGACACCGGCTCCCCGGCCTGGGGCCCCTGTGTGGACGAGCGGGCGGCGATCGGCAACACGGCACGCGCCGACGCCGCGATCTCGATCCACGCGGACGGCTCGGCGGCCGGCAACCGCGGCTTCCACGTCATCCTCCCGGGCAGCGTCCACGCGGGCACCGCCGACACCCGCTCGATCGTCGCCCCCTCCGCCGAACTCGGCGAACGCGTCGCGGGCAACTTCGTCCGCGTCACGGGCGCGGCACCGTCCAACTACATCGGCGACGGTACCGGTCTCGTCACGCGTAAGGACCTGGGCGGTCTCAATCTGTCAACGGTTCCCAAGGTGTTCATCGAGTGCGGCAACATGCGCGATACCAAGGACGCGGCACTGCTCACGAGCGGTGCATGGCGACAGCAGGCCGCGCAAGGAATTTCTGAGGGAATAGTGAGTTTCCTGCACGGTTCGTGATCAGCGGGCTGCTCCCGGCGGACACCGTGGTCGGACGGACGATAGGGTCTACCGACGACGAGACGACCTACGAAGGACCTTTGAAGTGAATATCCGCTCCCTCACACGAGGCGACGGCGTGGTGATCGGAGCAGCGGTGTTGCTGTTCATCGCGTCGTTTCTCGACACGTACGGCGGCGACAGCAGCAACATCCCCAACGCCTGGGACAACCTCGGACTGCTGATGAGCGTGTACATCGGTGGCATCGCAGGCGCGGTCCTGGTCGTCGTCGCACGCGCGCTGCCGCAACCCCGCAAGGTCGTCGGCCTCGACCTCGGCCAGTTCGGCGTGGCACTGACGGTCTTCGCCGCGTGGACCGCCCTCTGGACGATCTTCGACCCGGCAGGGTCGCTCGACACGGGCGGGTTGAGTGTCGAAAGGGGCGCAGGCCTCATCCTCGGCCTGATCGCCGCCCTGCTCCTGGCCGGAGCCGCAGTCGCCTCTCCGCTGGCCCCGCCCCTCCAGGCCGCCCTCCTCCCCGCCCCCAAGCCCGTCGCCCCGCAGCCCTACGGCGGTCAGCCGCAGGGTGGTTACGGCTACCCCGGCGGCCAGCAGCCGCAGGCCGGGCAGCCCTACGGTGGGCAGCCGCAGCCCGGGCAGCCCTTTGGCGGGCAGCCCCAGCAGGCGCAGCAGGCGCAGCAGCCGGCCGGGGACTTCTCGCCCTTCTGGTTCGCCGTTCCGGTGCCGCGGCCGCTGTTCGCGGAGGACGGTTCGCCGACGCCGATCGCCGAACTCGCGCCGGGCACCTGGTACCTGGCCGTCGAGCAGCGTGGCCCGGGTCTGGTCGCCCAGACGCAGGACGGCCGTCGTGGCGTGCTGCAGGACACCTCCGGGATCCAGCGCGGCTGACGCCCCACAGACCGTACGACGGCCTCTCGCCCTTCCGGGTGGGGGGCCGTTGTCGTACAGTCGCAGCCCACAGGCCACTGACTGACTGACCGTCAGGTATTCCGTGGAGGCGTCATGCGGCTCGGTCTCGCCCTCGGCTACTGGGGCCGTGGTCCCTCCCCCGACCACGTTCCGCTGGCGCAGGAGGCCGAGCGGCTCGGGTACGACTCCGTGTGGACGGCCGAGTCGTGGGGTTCCGATGTCTTCACGCCGCTGACCTGGATCGCCGCGCAGACGTCAAGGATCAAGCTGGGCACGGCGGTTGCGCAGATGGCGGCCCGGTCGCCCACCACCACCGCCATGCACGCGCTCACCCTCGACCATCTCTCCGGCGGACGCATGATGCTCGGGCTCGGGCTGTCGGGTCCGCAGGTGGTGGAGGGCTGGTACGGACGGCCGTTCCCGAAGTCACCGCTGACCGCGACGCGGGAGTACGTGGACGTCGTACGGCAGGTGTTGCGGCGGGAGGCGCCCGTGGTGCTGGAGGGGCGGTTCCACTCCCACCCCTACCGGGGCGAGGACGGCACCGGGCTCGGCAAGGCGCTCAAGTCCATCACCCACCCCCTGCGTTCCGGCCTTCCCGTCCTGCTCGGTGCGGAAGGGCCGAAAAACGTCGCGCAGACGACGCGGATCGCCGACGGATGGCTGCCGTTGTACTGGTCGCCGTCCCGTCCCGACGTGTACGGACCGGCACTTGACCGGCTCCCGGAGGGCTTCGTCGTCGCCCCCATGGCGCGGGTGCAGGTCTGCGACGACGTGGCCGAGGGGCTGCTGCCTGTGAAGACCATGCTGGGCTTCTACATCGGCGGCATGGGACACGCGGCCCGCAACTTCCATGCCGATCTGATGGCACGTATGGGGTACGAGGAGGAGGCCCGCCGGATTCAGCGGCTGTTCCTGGAGGGACGCCGCGAGGAGGCTGTGCTCGCCGTGCCGGATGCCTTCGCCGACGAGATCTCTCTGGTGGGGCCGCGGGAACGGATCGCGGAGCGGCTGGAGTTGTGGCGGAAGGGGCCGGTGACGGATCTGTTGGCGCTGTCGCCCGACCGGGAGTCGCTGCGGGTGCTGGCCGCGCTCAACTCCTGACAGAACCCGTTCGGGTTTCATTCAGGATTCGGCGGCAATCCGGAAAGTATGTCTCGATACAACAGCGGTAATCGGGCCGGGGCGGTCATAGCGATCGTCGCCGACATCATGGCGCTCATCCTGGGGCTGTGGATCCTGATGTACCTGTTGGACGCCAACCGCGCCAACGACCTGGTGCAGTTCGTCCACAATGCGGCCAACTGGCTGGCCGGCTGGTCGCGTGACCTGTTCACCTTCGACAAGGCCTGGGCGCGCGTCATCGCAGGTTACGGCCTGGCGGCGGTGGTCTACCTGTTCATCGGCCACGCGATCGCCGGACGGATGCAGCGGCACTGAGCGCTCCACCGGAAGCGCCGCGGTGCGCCGTCGATCTCCTGCTTCTGCGGCGTCACCGTGGCCGGTCGCAGCCAGGCCGCGGAGCCGCATATCGATACGGCCCCGCGCCCCTTCAGGGGCGGCGGTCAGCCGCAGCAGTCCGGGTCCAGCCCGCTCGGCAGCTGCTCACCTCCGAACACCGTGCACGTGGCCTCGTGGCCGCCCAACGCGGCGACGGCGAGGAGCAGGGAGCCCGCGGTCCACGTGGTCAGTTCCTGGGGCCAGATGGCCTTGTCCTCGAAGACGTAGCCCGTCCAGTAGAGGCCGCTGTCGGCGTCGCGCAGGTGCTGGATGGACTGGAGGATCTCCAGGGCTCGGTCGGACTCGCCCATCGCCCACAGGGTGAGGGCGAGTTCGGCTGATTCTCCGCCCGTGACCCACGGGTTGGGGACGACGCAGCGCACGCCCAGGTCGGGCACGACGAAGCGCTCCCAGCCTTCCTCCACCCGGGACTTGGCCTCCGCGCCGGTCAACGCGCCGCCCAGGACCGGGTAGTACCAGTCCATGGAGTAGCGGTCCTTGTCCAGGAACCGCTCCGGGTGGCGGCGGATCGCGTGGCGCAGCGCCCCTACCGCCAACTCCCAGTCCGGCTGCGGCTCTTCGCGCTGCTCGGCGATGGCGAGCGCGCAGCTCAGCGCGTGGTGGACCGAGGAGGAACCGGTCAGGAGGGCGTCGGTGGTGAAGCTGCCGTCCTCCTCGCCCTTCCAGCCGATCTGCCCGCCGGGCTGCTGGAGAGCGAGGACGTACTCGATCGCGGCGTGGACGGCCGGCCACATGCGGTCCAGGAACGTGTCGTCCCCGGTGGACAGGTAGTGGTGCCAGACCCCTACGGCGATGTACGCGACGAAGTTCGTCTCGCGCCCGCGGTCGGTGACATCCGCGAAGTCGCCGTCGGCGTAGGCCGCGTACCAGGAACCGTCCTCGTTCTGGTGCCGCGCGAGCCACTCGTACGCCCGCTCGGCGGCCTCGTGCTCGCCGGCCGCGTCGAGTGCCATCGCGGCTTCGGTGTGGTCCCAGGGGTCGAGGTGGTGTCCGCGGAACCACGGGATGGCCCCGTCCTCCCGCTGCACGGCGAGGATGCCCCGCACGGTCGCGGCAGCCTGCTCGGCGGTGAGGACCCCGGGCAGGACGAGGTGTTCTGTCCGGGGAGTGGTCACCGGGCGTCTACCGACGGCAGGTGGGGCTTGGTCGCGTAGGCCACGAAGCTCTTGCCGATCAGCGGGTTCAGGGCCTGCTCGGCGACCCGGGTGGCGAGGGGCTTCTTCATGATGTCCCAGACCAGCAGCTTGTGGTACGCCTTCACGGGCAGCGCCTTGTCGTTGTCGACGCCGAACGCGCACTTCAGCCACCAGTACGGCGAGTGCAGCGCGTGCGCGTGGTGCGTGCCGTAGGGCTTGAGGCCGGCTTCCCGGATCCTGGCCAGCAGTTCGTCCGCCTTGTAGATGCGGATGTGGCCGCCCTCGACCTCGTGGTAGGCGTCGGACAGTGCCCAGCAGACCTTCTCGGGGCCGTAGCGCGGGACGGTGATGGCGATGCGGCCGCCGGGCTTCAACACCCGTACCATTTCCGCGAGTACGCCCTTGTCGTCCGGGATGTGCTCCATGACCTCGGAGATGATGACGACGTCGAAGGACTCGTCAGGGAAGGGCAGCGCGAGCGCGTCGCCCTCCATCGCGGTCGCGGTGGCGCCCGCGGGTGCCTCGCCGGCCTCCTTCATCGCCGCGAACCACTTGGCGACCTCGCGGATCTCCTCGCCGTTCTGGTCGAGCGCCACGACCTGCGCGCCGCGCCGGTAGCACTCGAACGCGTGCCGCCCGGCCCCGCAGCCGAGGTCCAGGACGCGGTCGCCCGGGGCTAGCGGGAACCGGGAGAAGTCGACGGTCAGCACGTGGCCCTGCTTTCGGGATGGGGGGCGGCTAGTTCTTCCACGGCCGTCGGCTGGTCGGCCACGCTTGGTTCCGGGGCCGCGGGGCGGCGGGGAGTCTCGCCGACGGGGCCGGCGATGGCCTCGCGGTACCTGGCCACCGTGCCCTCGGCGGCCCGGGCCCAGGTGAAGTGCCGTAGCACCCGCTCACGCCCGGCGCGGCCGAGCCGCACCCTCAGCTGCGGATCGCCCAGCAGCCGGCTCAGCCCCGCGGCCAGCGCGCCCGGGTCGCCCGGCGGCACCGCCAGACATGTCTCGCCGTCGCGGCCGGCGACCTCCGGGATGGCGCCGCCGGTTGTCGCGACCAGGGGCGTGCCCGTGGCCATCGCCTCGGCCGCCGGGAGGGAGAAGCCCTCGTACAGGGACGGGACGCAGGCGACCTCCGCGGAGCGGACCAGGTCGACCAGTTCGGCGTCGGAGATGCCCTTCACGAACTCGACGGCGCCGTCGAGGCCGTACCGCTCGATGGCCTGGGCGACGGGCCCCTCCGTGGGCCGCTTGCCGACGACCACGAGGTGGGCGTACGCGTGCTCGGTGCGCACCTTGGCGAGTGCCTCGACGAGGAACACAAGGCCCTTGAGGGGGACGTCCGCGCTGGACGTCGTCACGATCCGGCCGGGCACGACAGGCACCGTCGGGTCCGGCGAGAAGAGGTCGGTGTCCGCGCCGATGTGCACCACGTGTATGCGGTCGTCCCGTACGCCGAGGTGGTCGACGATCTCCTGGCGGGAGGTGCCGGAGACGGTGAGGACCGAGGGCAGGCGGCGCGCGACGCGCTTCTGCATGCGGGTGAAGGCGTACCAGCGGCGCTTGGACAGCCGCTGCCGCCAGTTCTCGGCGGCGTCCAGCTCCAACTGCCGGTCGACGGTGATGGGGTGGTGGATGGTGGTCACCAAGGGGGCGCCCACATCGCCCAACAACCCGTATCCGAGCGTCTGGTTGTCGTGCACGACGTCGAACTCGCCGCGCCGGGCGCGGAGATGGCGGCGGGCGCGCAGCGAGAAGGTGAGCGGCTCGGGGAAGCCGCCGGTCCACATCGTCGCGACTTCCATCGCGTCGATCCAGTCGCGGTACTCGTCGCGCCTCGGGGTGCGGAAGGGGTCGGGCGAGCGGTAGAGGTCGAGGCTCGGCAGCTCGGTGAGGGTGAGACCCGGGCAGCCCTCGTCGAGGACGGGGTACGGCTGGGAGCCGATGACCTCGACGCGGTGGCCGAGGCGGGCCAGTTCGCGCGAGAGGTGCCGGACGTAGACGCCCTGGCCGCCGCAGAACGGGTTCCCTTTATAGGTGAGGAGTGCGATGTGGAGCGGTCGCTCGCCGTCGGCGGCGAGGTCCTCCTGGGGACCCGCCTGACTGGCCTCAGCGGTCACTCTGGGCCCCCTTCTGCGTGCACGGTCCCGCGAGATTACGCCGGGACGCTAATCTAGAACAAGTTTCAGACTTGATCGTCCAGGAGGCTCTGAATCTACCGGCAGGTAGGGGCGAGGTGAGCAGTGGATCAGGTGATTCGCGCCACGGCGGGCGCCCTGCCATGCTCGGTGCGATCACCAGGGCCTGTCCGGCGGATCAGGTCGGCTGTGAGATGCGGTTCCTCCTGGCCGACCCGACCGGGGTCTGGTGCGTGCAGCTGCAAGGCGGAGGAGGGAGTCGACGCGGAGCGTCGGCGACCGACGACAACGCCGCAGATGCGCGTGCCAGGGCCCGCGACGCCGAGCTGATCCGCCGGACAGGCCCTGACCCTCACCGACTGTCACGGAACGGGAACCATGCCAGCGCAAGCGAAGGTGGCCAAGGTGGAAGCAAGTACCTCGCAGCCGGCCTCCCCGCCCCTCACGGAGCGGCAGGAGGCGCGCCGTAGGCGCATCCTGCACGCGAGTGCGCAGCTGGCCAGCCGGGGCGGTTTCGACGCCGTGCAGATGCGCGAGGTCGCCGAGTCCTCGCAGGTGGCCCTGGGCACCCTCTACCGCTACTTCCCGTCCAAGATCCATCTGCTGGTCGCCACGATGCAGGACCAGTTGGAGCACATGCACGGGACGCTGCGGAAGAAGCCGCCGACGGGTGACACGGCGGCGCAGCGGGTCGCGGAGACCCTGATGCGGGCCTTCCGTGCGCTGCAGCGCGAGCCGCATCTGGCCGACGCGATGGTCCGCGCCCTCACCTTCGCCGACCGCAGCGTCTCGCCCGAGGTCGACCAGGTCTCCCGCCAGACCACGGTGATCATCCTGGACGCGATCGGCCTGGAGAACCCCACGCCCGAGCAGCTGTCGGCGGTCCGCGTCATCGAGCACACCTGGCACTCGGCCCTGATCACCTGGCTCTCCGGCCGCGCCTCCATCGCCCAGGTCAAGATCGACATCGAGACGGTGTGCCGCCTGATCGACCTGACGGACCCGGCCGCCGGGAGTGCGTCCGGCGACTGAGGCACGCACAGAACCTACGAGACGGGTTCCCTTCGCCGGCATTGTCCGGATCAGGTCCTGGGGGTCGCCTTCCGGCCCTACTGCTGCCTTCCGGCCTCTCAGCCCGACCGTCGACGTCGGCCCCGGCGGATGCGTCTGCATCTGCGTCTCGCCAAAGTCGGCTACTCCGGTGGAACTCCCTCACTCGCCTCGTAGGCCACTTCTCAGGATAGAACGACTGGAAGCCAATGAAACCCCCCGAAGGCCTATTTTTTGGGACACCACCTTCTCGGGTTCGGCCCCTACCCCTACCCCTACTCCTCTTCGGCTCTTACTCCTCCGGCGGAAACACCGGCTCCCCGCTCCCCAGCAGGGTGATCAGGACGGCCTCCACCGGGCAGTTCTCCGCCGCCTCCAGAATGCGTTCGTTGGCGTCGGCATCCGGCTCGACCGGGTGGGACTGCATGGCGGAGTCGAGCCGGAAAGCGCCGACGGCCCGGTGGACGCACTGGGCGGAGCCGATGCAGACGGAGCGGTCGACCTCGACGTGCCAGCGGTCACCCATGGCGGCTCAGCCCTCCCAGCCGGCCGGGAGATGGATCATCTTGTGTTCGAGGAACTCGCCGTAGCCCTCGGGGCCGAACTCCCGCCCCAGCCCGGAGTTCTTGTAGCCGCCGAAGGGGCCGAGCATGTCGAGGCTGAAGGTGTTGACGGAATACGTGCCGGTACGGACCTGGCGGGCGACCTCGATGCCGTGCGCCACGTCCGACGTCCACACGCTGCCGCTCAGCCCGTAGTCCGAGTCGTTCGCGATCTTCAGGGCCTCGGGCTCGTCGCCGTAGGGCAGCAGGCAGATCACCGGGCCGAAGATCTCCTCCCGGGCGATCCGCATCGAGTTGTCGACGTCGCCGAAGAGCGTCGGCTCGACGTACCAGCCGCGCTCCAGGCCCGGCGGGCGGCCGCCGCCGGTGAGGATCTTGGCGCCCTCCTCCTGGCCGATGCGGATGTAGTCGAGGTTGCGCTGCTGCTGGCGCCGGGCCACCAGGGGGCCGACCTGCGTCGCCGTGTCCAGCGGGTCGCCGACGACCAGCGCGCTCGCCGCCGCCGCGAAGGCGTCCGCGAACTCGTCGTAGCGTGAGCGCGGGAGCAGGATGCGGGTCTGGGCCACGCAGGCCTGGCCGTTGTTCATCCAGGCCGCCGGGACGACGCCTGCGACGGTGGTGGCGAGGTCCGCGTCGGGCAGGACGACCGCGGCCGACTTGCCGCCCAGCTCCAGTGTCACGCGCGTGAGACTGCGCGACGCCACCTCCATCACGCGCTTCCCGGCCGCCACCGATCCCGTGAAGGAGACCTTGTCGACCCCCGGGTGCCCGACCAGGTACTCGCTGACCTCGCGGTCGGCCGGGAGGATCGACAGGACGCCCTCCGGGAGCCCGGCCTCACGGGTGATCTCGGCGAGGATATAGGCGTCCAGCGGCGACTCGGGCGACGGCTTGAGCACCACGGTGCAGCCGGTGAGCAGCGCGGGCGCGAGCTTGGCGGCGGCCACGAACTGCGGGACGTTCCAGGGCGCTACGGCCGCCACGACGCCGACCGGTTCGCGGCGCACGAGGATCCTGCCGAGCACACCGTCGCGTGTCTCCTCGTACGTGAAGTTCCGCGCGACGGTGATCGCCGCGTCCCACACCATCATCGCGCCGAGCGCCTGCGCGAGGACGCTCCAGGAGTACGGCGACCCGTTCTCGGAGGAGATCACGCGGGCGATCTCCTCGTGCCGTACGGCGATCGCGTCCTTGATGCGGGTGACGACCTCGATCCGCTCGTCGAGCGACATCCGCGGCCAGGGCCCCTCGTCGAACGCCGTCCGCGCGGCCGCGACAGCCCGGTCCACGTCCGCCGTGGAAGCGTGCGGCACACGTCCGATGACCTCCTCCGTGTGCGGCGAGATCACCTCGATGACGTCCTTGCCGAGGGGATCGGTCAACTCCCCGCCGATGAACAGCTGTCCGTGTTCCACGAGCTCGGTCATGGCCGACTGCCTTCCCGGGAGCTGACTCTGACGGTTCATCAGATACGGGAACTGATACCAGTTCCCCTCGGAGGAGTCCACAGACCGCACACCGCTTCACGGCACCTCCGCGACGACAGTGCACCCGCGACGCACCACGCACCGGGAAGCGCTCGCCCCCGGCCCGCACGCCGAGTGCCCTCACTCCTGCGGCCCCGCCACCACCCGCACATCACCGTGCTCGACCCCGGCGCAGCGGCCGTCGTCGTGGTGGTCGCCGCGAGCGTCTGATCGATGACTTGGGCTCCCATTGGAACTGGTTCTAGTTATAGTGACGGGGAGGCGGCGACAGGGGAGCCCATGACACAGGTCAGCGACCACGGCGGCGGGGTACGGTCCGTCCAGGTCCCCATCCCGGACAATCCCCTGGGGTACACGCTCGTGTACGTCGTCGACACCGATCGCGGACCGGTGCTGGTGGACACGGGGTGGGACGACCCCGCGTCCTGGGACACGCTCGTCGAGGGGTTGGCAGCCTGCGGTACGGCAGTGGGCGAGGTGCACGGTGTCGTCATCACCCACCATCACCCCGACCACCACGGCCTGTCGGGCAAGGTGCGCGAGGCGTCCGGGGCCTGGATCGCGATGCATGCCGCGGACTCGGCGATCGTGCGGCGCACCCGGGAGACCCGGCCCGACCGCTGGTTCGCGTACATGACCGACAAGCTCACCGCCGCCGGCGCCCCCGAGGAGCACGTGGCGCCCCTGCGCGACGCGGCTCCCCGCACCACCCTGCCGGGCTTCTCCCCCGCCCTGCCCGACCGCGAGATCGTCCCCGGCGAGCTCCTCGACCTCCCGGGCCGGCGGCTGCGAGCCATCTGGACTCCGGGGCACACCCCTGGCCACGTCTGCCTGCACCTGGAGGAGGAGCACCCGGCCCGACTCCCCGGCCACGGGCGCCTGTTCTCCGGCGATCACCTGCTCCCCCGGATCACCCCGCACATCGGCCTGTACGAGGATCCCGACGACGCGACCATCACCGACCCTCTCGGCGACTACCTCGACTCCCTCGAACGCGTCGCCCGCCTCGCCCCCGCCGAGGTGCTCCCCGCCCACCAGCACGTGTTCGCCGACGCGTCGGCCCGCGTACGGGAGTTGCTCGCGCACCACGAGGAACGGCTCACCGGGCTGCGCGCCCTCCTGGTCGAGCCGCTCACCGCCTGGCAGGTCGCCGAGCGTATGGAGTGGAACCGTCCCTGGGCCCAGATCCCGTACGGATCAAGGAACATCGCGGTCTCGGAGGCCGAGGCCCACCTGCGCCGGCTGGTCAAGCTGGGGCGGGCGGAATCGGCGGCGGGGAGCGATCCGCTGACGTACGTGGCCGTGTAAAGCTGTCGCACCTCGTGAGTGTCCGCTGATACCAACGTCTCCATGGACCCCACGGAGCAACTCCTCGCCGGACGCGCCTGCGAGCGCCTGATCCTCGACCTCGTCCACCGCCTCGACCTCGGTGAACCCTCCTCCGTGGCCGAGCTGTTCACCGGCCTCTCCGTGATCCCCATGGGCCCGAACCTACCCGGCCCGCCCACCCCGAGTGCCCACCCCGAGTGCCCACCCCGAGTGCCCGGCCTGCCGGCCTCACAGGCTGCCCTCAGGGTGCTCGTTACGGGCCGGTAGAGTGGCCGGGTCGTCATCACACCCGTACGGGGGGAAGCCGGTGCAATTCCGGCGCTGACTCGCAACCGTGAACCGTCCGAAGGCGGTCAGCCGGACTGCCCCGCACGGTCGTGACCGGCTCACGTGTGTCGGCAGCCTGCCGGCGCGCGGCACCGTCGAGGCACACGGAGCCGAGCCGCCCGGGGTGTCCCGTGCTGCCAGCTCCCGCAGGGAGAGGCACCCGCCGATCATGAACGTCGTCCGCCGCAGCGCCGCGGCCCTGGCAGCCACCGCCGTGATCGGCGCGGCCGCGCCCGCCGTGGCCGCATCCCCGTCCCCGTCCGTGGCGATACCCGATGGCCTGTACGGCACCGCCGACCCGACGTACGACGGCGTCTGGCGACAGTCGCTGGCGCTGCTCGCACAGCACACCGTGGGTGTGAAGCCTGCCGCGAAGGCGGTGGACTGGCTGCTGGGCCAGCAGTGCGCGAACGGGGCCTACGCGGCGTTCCGTCCGGATGCGGCGAAGGCCTGCGACGCCAAGCTCATGGTCGACACGAACAGCACGGCAGCCGCCGTCCAGTCCCTCGCCGCGCTCGGCGGCCACGACGCCGAGGCCGGCAAGGCGGTCGGCTGGCTGAAGTCCGTGCAGAACAAGGACGGCGGCTGGGGCTACTCGCCTGGCGGAGCGAGCGACGCGAACTCGACGTCCGTCGTCATCGGCGCGCTGACCGCCGTCGGCGAGCAGCCCGCGCAGGTCGTCAAGGGCGGCAAGTCGCCCTACGACGCCCTGTTGAAGCTCGTTCTCCCCTGCGACGGGGACGGCGCGGGCGCCTTCGCCTTCCAGCCGGACAAGAAGGGCAAGCTGTCCGCCAACGCGGACGCGACGGCGGCGGCCGTGGTGGGCGCGCTCGGCAAGGGACTGGCCGGGGACGCCGTGAAGCCGGCCGGAACCGCCGTGGCGTGCAAGGGTGCGGACGGCCGCGAGCAGGCGGCGCGCAACGGCGCCGCGTATCTCGTCAAGGCCCTGGCCAAGGACAGGCACCTGACGTCGACGCTCCCCGGCGCCAAGGACCAGCCCGACTACGGCAACACGGCCGACGCGGTCCTCGCCCTCGCGACCGCCGGTCAGGGCGACAAGGCGGCCGACGCCCTGCGCTGGCTGGAGGGCAACTCCCGGGCGTGGGCGAAGCAGGGCGGACCGGCCGCGTACGCGCAGCTGATCCTCGCCGCGCACGCGGAGAGCGCCGACGTGCGCGACTTCGGCGGCCAGGATCTGGTCTCGCTCCTCAACGCGACCGGTCCGAAGCCCGCCTCCGTCCCCGCGTCCGCCGCCCCCACCGGGCACTCGGACCAGGCGGATCGCAAGGACGACTCCGGCGAATCGGGCGTCAGTGTCTGGTGGATCATCGGCGTGGGCCTCGTCGGCGGTATCGGCATCGGCTTCCTGATCAGCGGCCGTAACAAGAGGCGACAGCCGTGATACGGCGCTGCGCGCTGCTCCTCACCGCGCTGCTCCTGACCCTGGCCGGCGGCGGCCAGGCACAGGCCGTCGGCTACCGCTACTGGTCGTTCTGGGACCACGACGCCGGTCACTGGACCTACGCCACCCAGGGCCCCGCCACCACCAGCCCCGACGACGGCGCCGTCCAGGGCTTCCGCTTCTCGGTGAGTGAGGACTCCGGCGACTCGGCGAAGCCGCGCGGGACGGCGTCGTTCCCGGTGATCTGCGCGCGGACCCCGGCGCGGGACGGCATGAAGCGCGTGGCTCTCGTCATCGACTTCGGTACGGCGGCGGACGCCCCGTCCGGCGAGACGCCGCCGGTGCGTCGTACGGCCTGCGCGCGGGTGTCGTCCGACGGGACGACGGCGGAGGCGCTGGCGTCGGTGGCGAAGCCGCTGCGGTACGACACCAACGCCCTGTTGTGCGCGATCGCGGGGTATCCCCACAAGGGGTGCGGGGAACAGGCCTCCGGCGGGAAGAAGCCGACGGCTGCCGCGAGTTCGGCGAAGTCCGGGGAGAAGGAGGGCGGGCCGGCCGTGGGGCTGTTCGCGGGGGCCGGGGCTGTCGCGCTGCTCGGTGCGGCAGCCGTGTGGCAGACACGGCGACGCAGGCATGGCTAGTGCCCCGGCAGGCAACGTTCGCCGTGTGCTGCACCCCGGTGCCTGGTGGCTGTGGTCCCTGGGCCTCGGCACCGCGGCCACCCGCACCACCAACCCCCTCCTCCTGGCCCTGCTCATCGCGACGTCCGCCTACGTCGTCGCCACCTGCCGCACCCAGGCCCCCTGGTCCCGCTCCTACTCCGCCTTCCTCAGGCTCGCCCTCGCCGTCCTCGTCATCCGCCTCTTCTTCGCGGTGGCCCTCGGCTCCCCCATCCCCGGCACCCACGTGATCGTCACCCTCCCCGAACTCCCCCTCCCCCACTGGGCGCAGGGCATCCGGCTGGGCGGCAAGGTCACCGCCGAATCACTCACCTTCGCCTTCTACGACGGCCTGAAGCTGGCCACGCTGCTCATCTGCGTGGGCGCCGCGAACGCCCTCGCCAACCCGTCCCGTCTGCTGAAGTCCCTCCCGGGCGCGCTGTACGAGACCGGCGTCGCGGTGGTCGTCGCCCTCACCTTCGCGCCGCACCTCATCGCCGACGTCCAGCGTCTGCGCGCCGCCCGTCGCCTGCGTGGCCGCCCCGACAGCGGCCTGCGCGGTCTGCTGCAGGTCGGACTTCCGGTGCTGGAGGGCGCGTTGGAGCGTTCCGTCGCCCTGGCCGCCGCGATGGACGCCCGCGGTTACGGCCGCAGCGCCGAGGTCGCGACCGGCGTACGCCGGACCACCGGGGCTCTCACCCTCGGCGGACTGCTCGGGGTCTGCGCGGGAACGTACGGGCTGCTGACCGCCGAAGGCGGCACCTACGGGCTGCCGCTGCTGCTCGCCGGGGTCGCCGCGGCGCTGGCGGGGCTGCGGCTGGGCGGCCGTCGCAGCCTGCGCACCCGGTACCGCCCGGACCGGTGGGACCTGCGCGCCTGGCTGGTCGCGGGGTCCGGTGCCGCGGTCGCCGCGCTGCTGACCCTCGCCGCCGCGGACGATCCACAGGCCCTGCACCCCGGTGTCGTCCCGCTCGTCGCCCCCGCTCTCCCGCTGTGGCCGGCGGCAGCCGTGCTGCTCGGTCTGCTGCCTGCCTTCGTCGCACCCAAGGAGCCGTCGTGATCCGCTTCGAGGATGTGTCCGTGACCTACGACGGGGCGGCCGAACCCACCGTTCGGGGCGTGGACTTCGAGGTGCCGGAGGGCGAACTGGTGCTGCTGGTGGGCCCGTCCGGGGTCGGCAAGTCGACGGTCCTGGGTACCGTCAGCGGGCTCGTCCCGCACTTCACGGGCGGCACGCTCAGGGGCCGCGTCACGGTGGCGGGACGTGACACCCGCACCCACAAACCGCGCGAACTCGCGGACGTCGTGGGCACGGTGGGGCAGGACCCGCTGTCCCACTTCGTGACGGACACCGTCGAGGACGAACTCGCTTACGGAATGGAGTCGCTGGGGCTGGCGCCGGACGTGATGCGGCGCCGTGTCGAGGAGATCCTCGACCTGCTCGGCCTGGCCGATCTCCGCGACCGCCCCATCGCCACCCTGTCAGGCGGCCAGCAGCAGCGCGTCGCCATCGGCTCGGTCCTCACCCCGCACCCCAAGGTCCTGGTCCTCGACGAACCGACCTCGGCCCTCGACCCCGCGGCCGCCGAGGAGGTCCTCGCCGTCCTCCAACGTCTGGTCCACGACCTCGGCACGACCGTACTGCTGGCGGAACACCGCCTGGAACGCGTCATCCAGTACGCCGACCTGGTCGCCGTCCTGCCCGCCCCCGGGATGGCACCCGTGCTCGGCACGCCGGCCGAGATGATGGCCGTATCCCCGGTGTACCCCCCTGTGGTCGCCCTCGGCCGGCTGGCCGAATGGACCCCGTTGCCGCTGACGGTGCGCGACGCGCGGCGCCGGGCGGGGGATCTCCGGGAGCGGCTGACCGAGCAGCGGACACAGACCGCGCCAGACGGCCCGAAGCATGGGGTGACTGTGGCAGACGGCCCGAAGCACGAGGCGAGCGTGGCAGACGGCCCGAAGCACGGGGCGACCGTGGCAGACGGTCCTGAACATGAGGTGCCCAGCGCCGCGGCGAAGGACACGGACCCGCCTCGGTGGCCCTTCCTCGCCCGCAGACGCACGAGTGTCCGCTCGGCGGTCGCGTCCCCGACTCCCGCCCCCACCGCGGAAGTTCGCGGCCTGTCCGTGCGCCGCGCCCGGGTCGACGCCCTCCGGCACGTCGATCTCGCCGTCTCCCCCGGCGAGACGGTCGCTCTCATGGGGCGCAACGGGGCCGGCAAGTCGACGCTGCTCAGCACACTCGTCGGGCTGGTCGAGCCGTCCGCCGGAACGGTCCGGGTCGGCGGTGTCGTCCCCCACCGCACGGCGCCCCCGGACCTCGTTCGCCGCGTGGGCCTGGTACCCCAGGAGCCCCGCGACCTCCTCTACGCCGACACGGTCGCCGGCGAGTGCGCGGCGGCCGACCGGGACGCCCGGGCAAAACCGGGCACCTGCCGGTCACTGGTGTCAAAGCTGCTTCCGGGTATCACCGACGACATCCATCCGCGGGACCTCTCCGAGGGCCAGTGCCTCACGCTCGCCCTGGCCGTGGTGCTGACCGCGCGGCCACCCCTGCTGCTCCTCGACGAGCCGACCCGCGGCCTGGACTACGCGGCGAAGGCCCGCCTGGTGACCGTGTTGCGCGCTCTGGCCGCCGAGGCGCACACGATCGTCCTGGCCACGCACGATGTGGAGCTGGCCGCCGAACTCGCCCACCGGGTGGTGCTGCTGGCCGACGGCGAGGTGATCGCCGACGGCCCGATGGCCGACGTGGTCGTCTCGTCCCCGTCCTTCGCCCCGCAGATCACCAAGATCCTGGCCCCGCAGAAGTGGCTCACCGTCACCCAGGTCCGGGAGGCACTCGCATGACCGGGAGCCCGGCGGCCAGGGCCATCCGCCTCGGCCCACGATCCATCACCGCCCTCGTCCTCGTCAGCGCCGTCGGTGTCGTCGGCTTCGGCTGGCCCTTCCTCGCCCCGCCGGCCTCGCAGCTGAGCGCGCATGCGCAGGACGCGCCCTGGCTGTTCGCGGGACTGCTGGTGCTGCTGGTCGCCGTGGTGGCGGCGACGATCTCCGAGTCGGGCCTCGGACCGAAGGCGGTCGCCATGCTGGGCGTGCTCGCGGCGACCGGGGCCGCGCTGCGTCCGCTCGGCGCCGGAACCGCGGGCATCGAGCCGATGTTCTTCCTGATGGTGCTGAGCGGGCGGGTGCTCGGCCCCGGCTTCGGCTACACCCTCGGCTCGCTCACCATGTTCGCGTCCGCGCTGCTCACGGGCGGGGTGGGCCCATGGATGCCGTTCCAGATGCTGGCGATGGGATGGTTCACGATGGGGGCCGGGCTGCTGCCCGGCCCGGACCGGCTCCGGGGGCGGGGCGAACTCGCCCTCCTCGCCGTCTACGGCTTCCTCGCCGCCTTCGCCTACGGCACGCTCCTGAACCTGGCCGGCTGGCCCTTCATAGGCGCGCTCGCCTCCGGCATCGCCTTCGACCCGCACGCCGCCGTCCCCGCCAATCTGGCCCGGTTCCTCGCGTACTGCACGGCCACCTCGCTGGGCTGGGACCTGGGCCGGGCCACGGTCACCGTGCTCCTGACGCTCAGCCTCGGCCCGGCCGTACTCAGGGCGCTACGCAGAGCCACCCGACGGGCGTCGTTCGAGACCGCGGTCACATTCGAGTCCTGTTGACCGGTGAACCACCACACATGACCCACATCACCCACTAACTGCCCTAGTAGTGCATATCGGGCCCCATGTCCACGCCATAAGAGCCTCTGACCTGCACTTTGAGAGCCAGGTCACACCACCCCCACCTCCCCCACATACGACCACAACTAGCAAATAGGGTCATTGCGGACGCCCTCCGAGCCTGTTTCTCTGGATGACGTCGCACGGCGCCGACGAGCCCCAGGGCCTCGGCGCCGACGCATGCCCCTCGGGGCAGCACGCGACACCCTGTCCCCGAAGAAAAGGTTCCTCGTGCCCGTCTCCCGCATCGCCCGCACCCTCGCGTCCCCGAAGAAGGCCCTCGCCTCCGCCGCCGTGGCTGCCGCCACCGCCGGCCTGGTGCTGACCGCGGCTCCCGCTCACGCCGCGACCGCCAACTCGGCCGCAGGTGCCCAGACGATCGCGCACAAGATGATCCCGAGCGCGGCCCAGTACAACGCCTTCAGCAAGATCGTGGAGCACGAGAGCGGCTGGAACGTCACCGCCACCAACTCCTCCTCCGGCGCCTACGGCCTGGTCCAGGCTCTGCCCGGCTCGAAGATGGCCTCCGCCGGAGCGGACTGGAAGACCAGTGCCAAGACCCAGATCAAGTGGGGTCTGGACTACATGAACTCCCGCTACGGCAGCCCGACCGGCGCCTGGGCCTTCTGGCAGGCCAACGGCTGGTACTGAGCCACACCGAACCAAGCCACGCCGAGCCGGGCCACACAGGCCTGACGACGCCCGCAAGACCGAAGGCGGCGGCCCCGATCCCCGGGCCGCCGCCTTCGCCATGCCCTCGGGTCCCAGGTTCCGGCCCCGCCCCCAACCCCTGCCCCCGCCCCTGCCCCTGCCCCTGCCCCTGGGCGCGGCCTCCCCGCGCCCGGATCACCCCCGTACGCCGTCGAAGAACCGCACCACCTGCGGTGCCGACGTCGCGAACCCGCCGAAGTGGTCCACGGCTCCCTGGTCCACCACCCGCACCTTCGCCCCCTGGCCGGCGAGAGCGCGGGCGCAGGTGCGGGTGTTGCCGATGGGGACATCGGTGTCGTTGTCCGCCGTGTACAGCCGCACCGGCACATCCGGTTTCCAGTCGCAGGCGTGGTCGGCCGAGCGCATCGCGGTGAGCAGCGGGCCCGTCGGATGCCGCAGACGCTCGTAGAAGGCCGGTGTGAGCAGTCGCTTCACCGAGGGCGCGAGACCCCTGACCACGTCCTCCTCCTGGTGACGCCCGTCGAAGAGGCCCGCCACGCGGCTCGCGTAGGGCGCGCGGAAGACCTCCGCCGGGTTCTTGTACAGGTGATGCAGCCTGTTCTGCGCCACCAGCCAGTACGAGATGTAGAGGACGCCGCTCGTGTCGTTGACCCGCCCGTCGAACAGGGCCGGCATCTCCTGGCCCTCCAGGTCGTACGGCCCGCTCACCGGGGCCAGCGCCTTCAGCCGGAAGTGCCGGTCGGCGCCCGATCGCAGCGCCTTGCCGAGCGCCATCGCGACCTGACCACCCTGCGAGAAGCCGGTCGCGTACACGTCCCCGGTGAGCGGGCGGCCGAGCCGGTCCGCGGCCGTGCGGGCGGCGCGCAGCATGTCGACGGAGGCCGTCACCGACGAGGCGGTGTCCATGTAGGGGTGCAGCCCCGGGCCCCTGCCGAGGCCGAGATAGTCGGGGGCGGCCACCGCGCGGCCGGCGCTCGCGTTCAGATAGGACGGGATGCGGCCGAAGTCCTCGCCCACGGAGGGTGCGTAGTCCCGGTGGACCATCGTGCCGTGCGTGTCGGAGACGAGGTCGAGCCGGTGGGCGCCGCCCTTGGGGAGCGTGAGCAGGCCCGTCGCGGTCGTGGGTTTCCCGTGCGGGTCCACCGTCCGGTACGTCAGACGGTACGCCCGCACTCCGTACCGTACGGGACCTGCGGCGACGTCCCGCGCGGTCAGGAACGTCCTGACCTGCGCGGCGTCATGATCCGCGACCAATGTGACGGAGACCGGCTCGCCGCGTCGCGGCTGGTGCGTCTGCCCGCCTGCGGCCACGGCAGGGGCGACGGCGAGCCCGGCGAGCAGCAGGGCCGCCGCTCCGGCGAGTCCTCGCCGGGTCCGCCAACTGGTCCTTGTTTCCTGGGATTTGCACGTCTCATCACTCATGTCCCCGACGCTACGGACGCGCACCGCACGCCGACATCCGAGACTCCCCCGCGTCCGTGGTGGACTTGAGTGCACCCAGCCCGTCCGGCCACCCGGAGACTCGATGAGCGAACAGAGCAGCAGCACCGGCACCGGCACACCGCCGGACGACCCTCACGAGACACGCGGACTGCGACTGGTGGTCGTGCTGTTGGGGCTCACCGTGGTCAGCGGTCTGATCGACGCCGTGAGCTATCTGGGACTCGGACACGTCTTCACCGCGAACATGACCGGCAACGTGGTGGTGCTGGGCTTCGCCGCCGCCGGCGCGCCGGGCTTCTCCGTGCCGCACACGGCGACCTCCCTTTGCTGTTTCCTGCTGGGCGCGGTGGCCGGCGGGCGGGTGGCGCGGTGGCGGGGCGAGGGGTCGCGCCGTACCTGGGCCCGGCTCGTCCTGGCCGCGGAGGCGGCCCTGGTGGGCGCCTCGGCGGTGGCCGCGTTCGCCGCGCCGCACGCCACCGCCGGCGACTACGCCCTGATCGCCCTCACCGCCTTCGCGATGGGCCTGCGCAACGCCACGGTTCGCAAGCTCGGCATCCCCGACCTCACCACGACCGTCCTCACGATGACCCTGACGGGGCTCGCCTCCGACTCCCGCGCGGGCGGCGGCTCGGGCCACCGCTCCCCGCGCCGCTCGGCCTCCGTCGTGGCGATGGCCGGCGGGGCCTGGCTCGGCGCATGGCTGGTGATCCACCACGGCCTGGGCATTCCGCTGCTGGTCGCGGCGGTGGCGACGGGAGTGCTGGCGGTGGTGGCCTCGGGGCGGGAGTAGCGCCGTACGTCAGCCGGGGTCGGCCGGGATGCGATGGTCCGGCCGGCCGTCCTTGGCGAGGATCGAGTGGTCGTGGGCGACCGCCCGGTACAGCCGCATACCGGAGTCGCCGTGTACGTCGTCGAGCGTCCAGACCCTTCCGCCGTGCCGCCGGGACCGGCGGGAGAACACCTCGATCGCACGCTCGGCGTCCGGGCCCGCCACGGCCCCGGCGACCGCGGCCATGTACACCCCCTGCCCCGTCCCGATCGGCGCCGACGAGTCGAAGACCGAGACTGCCACCTCGGGCCGCACGGCGATATTGCGGGAATGCAGGGCCCCCGGCGACGACACCCAGAAGAACTCGCGGCACCCCTCGTGGGCGAAGTAGACGGGCGAACTCCACGGCCGCCCGTCCTCATCGGCGGTGGCGAGGACCATGTACAGGTTCGCGTCGACGATGCCGCGCACGATGTCACCGCGGTCCGTGCCGGAACTCATCTCACCGGCTCCTGCGGTAGGAGAGGGAGAAGTCCCGCTCCCACGCGGCCGACTCGCCACGAGCGATCTCCCAGGCGCCGCGGATGGTGTCGCCGTCCTCGCTCACGTACCCGACGTACCGCTGCCGGAAGCTCAGCGGCGAGAAGTCCGGGCTCTCGCGCAGCAGTTGCCACACCCCCTCGTCGAAGGTCATGGCATACAGCCGTACGACGCCCCGCGAGTCGTAGTAGTGCTGCGTGCAGCCGCCCGTCTCCGGGTCGACCGCGATGATCGCCAAGCCGTCCGGTGCCGGGTTCGGCGCCTCCGTCCGCTGGACCAGGAACTGCCCGTCCAAGGTCCACTCGAACACGCTGCGCCCGGGAGGCACCCCCATCCCCGGGAACTCGGCCTCCACCACCCACTCGCCGACCAGGACGTCCAGCCGTTTCAGGGATTCCTGCCGTGCCGCCGCATCCACCACGCTCACCTCCATGTCCTCCATCACACAGAGGGAGACGGCGGTGGCGCGCGAAACTCATCGGTCCGCGAGCCGCAACCTCGCCGTGCACAGGCCGGTCTCCCCGGCCTGCCGCGTCCGATTGCCCAGCGTCTCGCCCTCCGGGGCCTGCGGCACACGAACCTCGAACCCCAGGCTCCGCAGGAACCCCAGCCCCGGCTCCCACTGTCCCGGGCACGTGGCGGCCACCGTCCGCATCCCGCGCCCGGCCGCCTCCTCGATCAGGCGGCCCGCGACGCTCGCGCCCAGCCCCTCACGCCGGGCCTGGGGGGCAACGAGAAACATCCCCACCGAACAGCTCCCGGCATCGGGATGCCTGTCCACGACATCGACCAGGCCGACGATCCTCTCGCCCCTGCACATCACCAGCAGGCGCTTCTGGTCGAAGTCCGCGCCGTCGGGAAGGGCGTAGTACAGGCTCTGCACATCCCCCGGGAGAGCCGGACTGCCGGTCGCGGCGACGAAGTAGTCCTCGCAGGACGCGAACAGGGCGGTCACGCCCGGCTCGTCCTTTGGCCGCAGCTCACGCACCGTCATCCCGTCCACGGTCCAGCGCCTCCCAACGTCTCATCTCACGCACTCGAACCACACCGTCTTACCACCCCCGGCCGCCGGACCCACACCCCATTTGTCGACCACGGCGTCGAGCAGCACGAGCCCGCGCCCGCCCTCCGCCTCCAGCGACAACTCAGCTGAAACACAAGGCAGTTGAGGACAGCTGTCCGCCACCTCCACCCTGACTCCCGCCGCCGACCGCAACAGCAGCAGCACACAGCGCCGGTCCGGAACATGGCGTACGACGTTGGCGACCAGTTCGGTCACACCGAGCTCCACGGCGTCGGTCAGCTCCGCCAGCTCCCACTCGTCGAGCAGCGAGCGGACGATACGGCGGATGTGCCGGGCGGAGTGTTCGCCTGCGGTGAGGCTCAGGCGGTAGGTGGGGGGAAGTAGAGGTTCACAGGACGAGCGTGACGTGCCACAACTACTCTGGGCTACGGGGCGAATACAACACGTCCCGAAGTGGACGGAGTTGGTTGCACAGAGAGGGCCGTGCGTGACCCACATCAACATCCTCGACCCGGGGGCCTCGCCGCTCGATTACTACGGCTATGAGCTGCGGCGGCATCGAGAGGCGGCCGGGCTGACGCAACGGCAGCTCGGGGACATCGTCAACTACACCGGATCGCTGGTTGGACAGATCGAGACTGCCCGGAAGCTGCCGACGCGGGAGTTCAGCGAGCGCTCGGATGCGGCGCTGGGGACGGGCGGGGCGCTGTCGCGGCTCGTCGAGTTGGTGATGCGGAGTCAACTGCCGGGGTGGTTCCGGCAGGTGGCGGAGCTGGAGGCGCGGGCCACAGAGATCTGCACCTTCCACACGCACCTGGTCCACGGCCTCCTGCAGACCAAGACGTACGCACGCGCCGTGCTCGGGGCACTGGACCGGACCGACCTTGAGGACCGCACCGCCGTACGGCTCGCACGTCAGCGAATCTTCCAGAAGGAAGAGCCACCGGTCTTCTGGGCCGTGATCAGTGAGGCCGCACTGCGCCAGGAGATCGGCGGTCCGGAAGTCGTGCGAGGCCAACTGGCACAACTGTTGTCCTTCGAAGAGAACCCCCGGATCAACATCCAGATCCTGCCGTTCTCAGCCGGGGTGCACGCGGGACTACAGGGCTCGTTCGACCTCTTCCGCTTCGCGAGCGATCCGGCCATCGTCTATACCGAAAGCTATGGCAGCGGGCATCCAACCGCGAATCCGGACACCATCAAGGACTGTTCGCTCCGTTACGATCATCTGCGGGCCGCCGCACTCTCCCTCACGGACACGGCGGAGCTGATCCGGCGAGTGATGGAGGAACGCTATGGAGAACCACGCGACTCAGTGGCGTAAGTCCAGCTACAGCAGCGACCAGGGCGGCAATTGCATCGAGTGCACCCTGCTCGGCCCTGTCGCCTGGCGTAAGTCCAGCTATAGCGGCGACCAGGGCGGCTCATGCGTCGAATGCGCGCCGCTCGGCCAACTGGCCTGGCGAAAGTCCACGCACAGCAGTGACCAGGGCGGCCAGTGCGTCGAAATCGCCCAAACCCCCTGCCCCGCCATCGCCGTCCGCGATTCAAAGACCCCCGCCGGGCCGGTGCTCTCGTTCCGGCCCGACGCGTTCCGTCAGTTCGTCGCTTGGGGCGCGTCTACAGCCGTTGGATGATGGTCCCGGTGGCCAGGCCGCCGCCCGCGCACATGGTGATGAGCGCGAACTCCTTGTCCGTGCGCTCCAGTTCATTAAGCGCCGTCGTGATGAGCCGCGCTCCCGTCGCCCCCACGGGATGCCCGAGCGCGATCGCACCGCCGTTGACGTTGACCTTCTCCAGGTCCTGCTCGAAGACCTGGGCCCAGCTCAACACCACTGAGGCGAAGGCCTCGTTGATCTCGACGACGTCGATGTCCCTCAGCGTCATCCCGGCCTTGCCCAGCACAGTGCGCGTCGCGTCGATCGGACCGTCGAGGTGGAAGTGCGGGTCGGCGCCGACCAACGCCTGTGCCACGATCCGCGCCCGTGGCTTCAGCTTCAGCGCCCGCGCCATCCGCTTCGAGGCCCACATGATGGCCGCCGCGCCGTCAGAGATCTGCGACGAGTTGCCGGCCGTATGGATCGCCGTCGGCATGACCGGCTTCAGGCCCGCCAGCGCCTCCATCGACGTGTCGCGCAGCCCCTCGTCCCGGTCGACGAGTCGCCACATGCCCTGCCCGGCACGCTGCTCGTCCTCGGTGGTGGGCACCTGGACGGCGAACGTCTCCTTCTTGAAGCGCTCCTCCGCCCAGGCGACCGCGGCCCGTTCCTGCGAGATGAGGCCGAGTGAGTCGACGTTCTCGCGCGTCAGCCCGCGATGACGGGCGATACGCTCCGCCGCCTCGAACTGGTTCGGCAGGTCCACGTTCCACTCGTCGGGGAACGGCTTGCCCGGCCCGTGCTTCGATCCCGACCCCAGCGGCACCCGCGACATCGCCTCGACGCCGCACGAGATACCGACGTCGATGACGCCGGCCGCGATCATGTTGGCGGTCATGTGCGAGGCCTGCTGCGAGGAACCGCACTGGCAGTCGACCGTCGTCGCCGCCGTCTCGTACGGCAGACCCATCGTGAGCCAGGCCGTGCGCGCGGGGTTCATGGACTGTTCGCCGGCATGCGTCACCGTGCCGCCGACGATCTGTTCGACCGCGTCGGCGGGGATGCCGGTGCGGCCGAGGAGTTCACGGTAGGTCTCGCCCAGGAGGTAGGCGGGATGCAGGTTGGCGAGCGCTCCGCCGCGCCTGCCGATGGGAGTACGTACGGCCTCGACGATCACGGGTTCCGCGGCCATGGGGGGATCCTCTCCTCCGGTACCCGCGCGGCGCGGGGGCGTCCCGGCCGGCCCCGCCACGCTGAACTAGTACGTGTTCTAGTTCCTTGTGCAGTCTGCTGACAGCTCAACCACAACCGCAAGGGTTGTGCACGCAATTCGGCTTGCCCTACCTATTGCCTCTTGTAGAACCCGTTACTACCTTCACGGCAAACCTGAAGAACTGACGAGTCGTCAGAACTCAAGCCGGAGTCGCCCATGCCCTGTCCCGCTCTTCCCGACGGGTTCGACTTCACCGACCCGGACCTGCTGCACCACCGTGTGCCCCTGCCGGAGTTCGCCGAGCTGCGCCGGGCCGAACCGGTGCGCTGGATCCCGCAGTCGGCCAACCTCGCCGGCTTCCAGGACGAGGGTTACTGGGCGGTCACCCGGCACGCCGACGTCAAGTACGTCTCGACACATCCGGAGCTGTACTCCTCGTACCTCAACACGGCGATCATCCGCTTCAACGAGCACATCGAGCGCGACGCCATCGACGCCCAGCGGCTGATCCTGCTGAACATGGACCCGCCGGAGCACACCCGGGTCCGCCAGATCGTGCAGCGCGTGTTCACTCCGCGCGCCATACGGGCGCTGGAGGAACGGCTGCGCGACCGCGCCCATGCCATCGCGCGGGAGGCCGGTGCGCGCCCCGGCCCCTTCGACTTCGTCACCGAGGTCGCCTGCGAACTGCCTTTGCAGGCCATCGCCGAGCTGATCGGCATCCCGCAGGACGACCGGGCCAAGATCTTCGACTGGTCCAACAAGATGATCTCGTACGACGATCCGGAGTACGCGATCACCGAGGAGGTCGGCGCCGAGTCGGCGACCGAACTCATCACCTACGCCATGAACATGGCCGCGGACCGGAAGCAGTGCCCCGCGAAGGACATCGTCACCACGCTGGTGGCGGCCGAGGACGAAGGCAACCTCAACTCCGACGAGTTCGGGTTCTTCGTGCTGATGCTGGCCGTGGCGGGCAACGAGACCACCCGCAACGCCATCACCCACGGCATGCACGCCTTCCTCACCCACCCCGAGCAGTGGGAGCTGTACAAGAGGGAGCGTCCGCAGACGGCGGCCGAGGAGATCGTGCGCTGGGCCACCCCGGTCAACTCCTTCCAGCGCACGGCCACTCAGGACACCGAACTGGGCGGGAAGCTGATCAGGAAGGGCGACCGGGTCGGCATCTTCTACGCCTCCGCCAACCACGACCCCGAGGTCTTCACGGACCCGGACACCTTCGACATCACCCGCGACCCCAACCCGCACCTCGGCTTCGGCGGCGGAGGCCCGCACTACTGCCTCGGCAAGTCCCTGGCCGTCCTGGAGATCGACCTCATCTTCAACGCGATCGCCGACGCCCTGCCGAACCTCACCCTGACCGGCGACCCGAGTCGCCTGCGCTCCGCGTGGATCAACGGCGTGAAGCACCTCCGGGTCGAGGTGGCCTGACACGCTCGGGCCGGCGGCATCCCGGCGCCGCCGGCCCGTCCCACGGAACGTCGAGGGAGGCAGGAACATCCCCCTACGCGCCGTTCCTGCCTCCCCCGAGGGCCGAGGCGCTCAGCTCGACCGGCGCCGGCACGGAGCACGCGGCGCGGACCTGTTCGTGGAGACCGGCTGTACCGGTCGGGTCGTCGGACACGTTTCGATGCTCGTGCCGGTGCGGGGCCGGGCGCATCGAGAGGAATGCCCATTCGGCGGCCGGGACACATGGGTGGTTCTACGCAGGTGTGTCTCGCTGCACGAGTCCGTGCTGGAAGGCGTAGGCGGCCGCGGCGGTGCGCGAGGTGACGTCGAGCTTGCCGAAGATGTTGCTGACGTGCCGGGCGACGGTCTTCTCGCTGAGGACCAGCTCGGTGGCGATGGTGTGGTTGGTGTGGCCGCGGGCGATGAGCCGTACGACTTCGAGTTCGCGGGGTGAGAGCGTCGGGTGCCGGTACTCCGCACCCACGGTCAGACGCTCGACCCTTCCGATGTCCGGGACGGCGCCGAGCCGCTCGAAGACCTGCCGCGCCGCGTCCAGCTCCCAGCCGGCCGAGTCCTCGTCGCCGAGCGCCCGGCAGGCCAGCCCGATCGCCACCCCGACACGCGCGGCCTCGTACGGCACGTCCAGCTCGCGCCAGATCCGCCCGGCCTCCCGGAGCGGGGGCAGGGCCTGGCCCGCCGCGCCCTCGGCCAGCAGCACCGCTCCCTGGGCATGCCCGGCCATGGCCCGCAGGGCGGCTGCACGGTGGACGGCGGCGATGTCCTCCAGCTCATCGGCGGCCCGGGCTGCCTCGATCGCGCCCGCCTCACCCTCCGCGAGCAGGATCTCCACCGCGGCGGGCAGCAGACGCGCCCTGCGCATCGGCTCGGTCGTCTCGGCCAGCGCCCGGCGGATCGCCGCCGTCGCCGCCTCGGCACGGCCGCGGGTCAGCCACAGGAGGGCGAGGCCGGGCTGGGCGTCCCAGCCGTGGTGGAGGGTGTCCCGGTAGGCTTGCTCCGCCTCGGTGAAGTCGCCGCGCAGGCGGTGCAGTTCGGCCAGTTGGTAGAAGGCACCGCCGGCGACCTGTCCGCCGTAGCCCGCGGTGAGCTGGGTGCAGGCCAGACGGGCCTCGCGGACGGCGTCCGGCCAGGCGCCGCCGAGCTGGAGCAGCACGACGCGGTGCACGCGGCACAGGCCGCGGTAGGCGCCGGTGAAGTCGGGCTGGGCCGCGCACCACTCGGCCAGGGCTTCGCTCCACTCCTGGGCGCGGCGCAGTTCCTGGAGGTCCTGGCAGGTGCCGATGACGACGCAGTAGATCATTCCGGTGCAGCGGGCGGTGGGCCCGCCGCCGGCGACGGCGACCATCGCCTCGTCCAGCTCGGCGAGCCCGGCCGCCACCTGCCCGTTGCTGACCAGGGCGAGGCCCAGCGTCATCGCCGTACCGGCCGCGAGGTCGGCGTCCGCGCGGGGTGCGACGACCTCGCTCAGCCGGCGGGCGGTGTCGAGCATCTGTTCCGGCTCGCCCGCCCGGAAGTGCAGCTCGGCCTCCAGCATGAGCAGGTAGGCGCACTCCGGGCAGCCGGGATCGGTGGCCGCCAGTCGTCGTGCGCGGGCCAGCCAGGCGCCCGACCGCGCGAACTCGCCGCCCCACGCCAACGCCTTGCACAGCCAGTACGCACACCGCAGCGCCGCCCCCACGGCCCCGGCCTCGGCATACGCGGTGTAGGCCCGCCGCAGCAGCCCCACGGCATCGTCACACCGCCCCAGCATGTCGGCGGCCTCGGCGAACAACTCGACGTCGGGGGTGTCGAGGGGGCGCTCCGCATCGGCCCGGGCGAGTACGTCGTACGCATCGGTCCAGGCCTGGGCCCGTACCGCATCCCGCCCCCGCCAGACATCCGCGTCCCAGTCCATGGCGCCTCCGCACAACATTTCACCGCGGACGGGGCGGCACTGTCATCCGCTGGGCAGGCCCGCCCGGCAGGCGCCTGGGGACGCGGGCGCCTCAGCCCACCGCCCGTTCCTTCTCTCCCACCGGTTCCTGGCTGGTCGCCGCCGCCATGGCCAGTTTCGCTCGTGGGCCCTGCAGGAGGTACGTGAGTCCGAAGCCGGCGCCGACGACGAGCGCGCCGCCCGCCGCGTCCAGGACCCAGTGGTTGCCCGTCGCGACGATCGCCGAGACCGTGAAGAGCGGGTGGAGCAGACCGAGTGCCTTCATCCACCACTTGGGGGCGATGACCGCGATGACGACCCCGCACCACAGCGACCAGCCGAAGTGCAGGGAGGGCATCGCCGCGTACTGGTTGGTCAGTGCCGTCAGGGTGCCGTAGTCCGGCTTGGAGAAGTCCTGGACGCCGTGGACGGTGTCGATGACGCCGAGGCCGGGCAGGAGGCGGGGCGGCGCCAGGGGGTAGAGCCAGAAGCCGACCAGGGCGAGGAGCGTGGCGAAGCCCAGCGCGGCGCGGGCCCAGCGGTAGTCGACCGGGCGGCGCCAGTAGAGGACGGCGAGGACCGTCAGCGGGACCACGAAGTGGAACGACTCGTAGTAGAAGTCGAAGAAGTCGCGCAGCCAGCCGACCTTGACCACCGCGTGGTTGACCCAGTGCTCGACGTCGATGTGCAGCCACCGCTCCAGATCCAGGATCTGGTGACCGTGGTGCTCGGCGGTCGCCCGGCCCTCCGAGTTGCTGCCGCCGGTCGCCGCCAGCCGCACCTTCTGGTAGGCGGCGTACGTGACGCGGATGAGGAGGAGCTCCAGGAGGAGGTTCGGGCGGGTCAGGACCCGGCGCAGGAACGGCAGTAGGGGGACGTGCTTGAGGCGTGCCGGGACCGCGGGCGCGTACTCGGTCGGGATCGGCGACCGGTAGTACTCCGACGTGCGGGACAGGAACGGGATCACGGTCGCGGCGAGGAGGGCCGCGAGGAGGACGACGTTGTCACGCAGGGCGTACATCTGCGACATGTTCGGCAGCATCATCCTGGCCGGCAGCGTCATCACGAGCACGACGGCGACCGGCCACACGTACCGGTCGGAGGCCCGCCTGCCGACCCGCCCTACGACCGCGAGCAGCACCCACAGCAGCTGGTGCTGCCAGGTCGTCGGGGACACCGCGATCGCCGCGCAGCCGGTGATCGCCACCGCGAGCAGCAGCTGGCCGTCACGCGCGTAACGCACCGCGCGCCGCACACCGAGCACCGCGACCGCCGTGCCCAGCGTGAAGAAGAGGACGATCTCCAGCGGGCCCTCAAGGCCGAGCCGGAGCAGCGCGCCGTGCAGGGACTGGTTGGCGAGGTCGTCGGCCTTGCCGCCGAGACCGGTGCCCGCCATGTGGTGCACCCAGTAGGTGTACGAGTCGTGCGGCATCGCGGCCCACGCGAGCGCGGTGCACGCGACGAACGTGATCCCGGTGGACAGGGCGGCCCTGCGGCGGTCCGTGAACCACAGCAGCGGCGCGAAGAGCAGCACGGTCGGCTGGAGCGCCGCGGCCAGACCGATCAGTACGCCGCAGGCACGCTCCCCGCGTACCGCGAAGCAGCCGACCAGCACCAGCAGGACCGGGATGATGCTCGTCTGCCCGAGCCACAGGGCGTTGCGCACCGGCAGCGACAGCATCAGCAGGCTGACCGCGACCGGCGCGGCGAGCAGCGAGGTCCTTCTGCTCACCGGCTGCGGCAGTGCACGGGCCACGACCAGGCCGAGCGCGACGACCAACAGCAGCGTGCCGAAGGTCCAGCCCCAGCCGAGGGCCTGCTCGGCGGCCCTGGTGAGCGGCTTGAGGACGAGACCGCCGAACGGTGTGCCGGTGAACTGCGTCGAGTCGTAGAGCGAACCCTTCACATGCAGGACGCCGTTCGGGCCGACCCAGGTCTCCAGATCGGTCAGCCGCTCACCCCTCGGCGTACTGAGGACGACGGCCACCTGTCGTACGGCGAGGACCGCCGCGACCAGCCACAGCCCCAGGCGCGCCACACGCAGGCGTCCCCCGACCGCTCCGACGGCCATCGCCCCGAAGGCCTTCGCCGGTCGCCCGCTGTGCTCCACGTTCGCCACGCCCCGTCGGCCTCCCGCCCCGTCGTCCGGATGCGCACCCCATGGTTCGCACCGCCCCCGGAGAGAGACGCCGGCTACCCCTGCTTCACCTGACGTCCGTTCCCCTTTTGTCTGGATGACGATAGTGCGCCGGGGGTCCGGTTGCCTCCGCGGGGCGCGAGATGGATCACAACGGAAGCCGGCGAGAACCGTTTTCGAGCGGGCATAAGAGCCTGTACACGCGGTGTTCACATGCACTGCGCAACGACTTGAGTGCGATCCGTGAGGGCGACACGTGCCCTTATGGTCGCTTTTCGGCCCACCGTCACCGCCGCCGCGGGCCGCGTCCCTGTCCCCGTCGAAAGGTAGGCGAGCGAAGTCTTGGCGTCCGCCACATTCACCGCTCCCCCCGTACGCGCCGGCACCTCCACCTCCGCCCGGCCGGTCACCACCACCGACCCCGCTCTCGTCCGCCGCGCCGTGAAGGCCGCCGCGCTGGGCAACGCGATGGAGTGGTTCGACTTCGGTGTCTACAGCTACATCGCGGTGACGCTGGGCAAGGTCTTCTTCCCGTCCGGCAACCCCACCGCCCAGCTCCTGTCGACGTTCGGCGCCTTCGCCGCGGCCTTCCTTGTCCGCCCCGTCGGCGGCATGGTCTTCGGCCCGCTCGGCGACCGGATCGGCCGCCAGAAGGTCCTCGCGGTGACGATGATCATGATGGCGGCGGGCACCTTCGCGATCGGCCTGATCCCGTCGTACGCCACGATCGGCGTCGGCGCCCCGCTGCTGCTGCTCCTGGCGCGTCTCGTCCAGGGGTTCTCGACCGGCGGTGAGTACGCCGGCGCCTCGACCTTCATCGCCGAGTACGCGCCGGACAAGCGGCGCGGCTTCCTGGGCAGCTGGCTGGAGTTCGGCACGCTGGCCGGCTACGTCGGCGGCGCGGGCCTGGTCACCCTGATGACCGCGCTGCTGTCCGCCGACGACCTGCTGTCCTGGGGCTGGCGCATCCCGTTCATGATCGCGGGTCCGATGGGCATCATCGGCCTGTATCTGCGGATGCGGCTGGAGGAGACCCCGGCCTTCGCGGCGGAGGTCGAGAAGGCGGAGGCCGGCCGCCCGAAGGCCCCGCTGCGCGAGATGATCACCGGCCAGTGGCGCGCGCTGCTGCTGTGCATGGGCCTGGTCCTGGTCTTCAACGTCACCGACTACATGCTGCTGTCGTACATGCCGAGCTACCTGACCGGTGAGCTCAAGTACGACGAGACGCACGGTCTGCTCGTGGTGCTCGGCGTGATGGTGCTGATGATGGTCGTCCAGCCCTTCGCGGGCGCCCTGACCGACCGAATCGGCCGCCGCCCGGTGATCGCGGCGGGCTGCGCGGGCTTCCTGTTCCTCTCCGTCCCGGCGATCCTGCTGATCCGCCAGGGCAGCCTGGCGGCGGTCGCGCTGGGCATGGGGGCGCTGGGTCTGCTCCTGGTCTGCTTCACGGCCGCGATGCCCTCGGCCCTCCCGGCCCTGTTCCCGACCCGGGTCCGCTACGGCTCCCTGTCGATCGGCTTCAACGTGTCGGTGTCCCTGTTCGGCGGCACGACCCCGCTGGTGGTCACGGCCCTGATCGGCGCGACCGGCAACATGATGATGCCCGCGTACTACATGATGGCGGCGGCGGTCGTCGGCGGTGCCGCGGTGTGGTTCATGGCCGAGTCCGCGGGCAAGCCCCTGCCGGGGTCGGCGCCCGCGGTGGAGGCTCCCGCGAGGCAGAAGTAGAGACGCAGAAGTAGCAGCGTCCGAAGCCCTGCGCTCGGAACCGGCGCATACTCGAAATCGTTTACCCGACTGGCTGACGCCCTGTCGGCAGCGTTGACGAGCCCTATGAAAGGCGTAGGTGAATGAGCGAGTCGCAGCTCTGGGACGACGTGGACGACTACTTCACCACCCAGCTCTCGCCGAACGACGAAGCACTGCAGGCCGCCTTGCGCGACAGCGAGGCGGCCGAGCTGCCGTCCATCGCCGTCAGCCCACCCCAGGGCAAGTTCCTGCAGCTCCTCGCCCAGATCCAGGGCGCCCGCACCATCCTCGAGATCGGCACCCTCGGCGGCTACAGCACCATCTGGCTGGCCCGCGCTCTGCCCGAGGACGGCCGTCTGGTCTCCCTCGAATACAGCGCCAAGCACGCCGAGGTCGCCACCCGCAATATCGCGCGCGCGGAGCTGGACCGGATCGTCGAGGTCCGGGTGGGCCCGGCCCTGGAGTCGCTGCCCAAACTGGCCGACGAGAACCCGGCACCCTTCGACCTGGTCTTCATCGACGCCGACAAGGCCAACAACCCGCGCTACGTGGAGTGGGCGCTCAGGCTCACAAGCGCGGGCAGCCTGATCGTCGTGGACAACGTCGTACGAGCAGGCCGGGTCGCCGATGCGGACAGCACGTCGCCCGACGTGCTGGGCAGCCGCGCCGCCGTCGAACTGATCGCCTCGCACCCGAGGTTGAGCGGCACGGCGATCCAGACGGTGGGCAGCAAGGGCCACGACGGCTTCGCACTCGCGCGCGTGCTGGCGTAGCCCCTGCCCACCGAGAACCCGTGTTCTGAGCGGAACCCGGGTTCCGCTCAGAACACGGGCTCCGCTCAGAACTCGTGGTAGAAGCCGACGTTGACGCTGCGCGGGGCGGTGCGGTCCAGGACGACGATCTCGCCGTTGCCGCCCCTCGGCAGCGGCACGGTCCCGCCGTAGACGAGCGGCTGCGCGTACTCGCCGACGATCAGCCGGACCTCGGAGGACGGGTCCTCCTGCGAGCCGCGCAGCCAGGTGACCTGCCAGGTCCCCTCCGGGCCGCACAGGAACTCCAGGTGGACCCGGGAGATGAACAGCCAGTCGTCGGGCGTCACAAGACGGCACACGGATTTGTCACGCCCCACCCGCAGCATGGCGCCTGGCTCACTGGGTGCGTCGGCCATGAGCATGCCGGCCGTGGCCCCCTCTTCCGCCCCGGAGACGGTGGCCATGGTCAGTTCGAGCACGCGCTGCTCCTCTTGAAGTGTCCGTACACAGCGGGCGCATGATAAATCGCCCGGCGGTGCCGCGTCCGGCACACTGGACTCATGACCGAGCGAAAGCCACCGGGTGTCCCGTTCGAGTCCTGGGTCGAGAAGCAGATCCGTGACGCCGAGCGGCGCGGAGAGTTCGCCCAACTGCCGGGGGCGGGCAAGCCGTTCCCGTCCGGTTCCGACACCTCGTACGACGAACTGTGGTGGATCAAGCAGAAGATGGCGCGCGAAGGCCTCTCCGTGCTGCCGCCGACGCTCGCCCTGCGCAAGGAGGCCGAGGACGCGCTCGCGGCGGCGTACGCGGCACCCTCGGAGCGGATCGCACGGAAGATCATCACCGAGGTCAACGTCAAGATCCGCGACATGATGTTCAAGCCGCCGCCCGGCCCCCCGCTCGGTATGAAGCCGTACGACGTCGAAGAGGTCGTACGCGAGTGGCGGGGGCGCCGGACGGCGGCGGGCGGGTCGGAGTCGGCCCTGTAGGAGCCGGTCAGCCCCTCAGGAGCCGGTCGGCCAGCTCGCGGTAGTCCCGCAGCGCCAGTCGGAGCTGCTCGGTGTCGGGGTGCGTGGCCGGGGACCCCGACCGCTCGCCCTGCTCGCCGTCCTGCCAGGACATGCGCAGGGTGCGACGGCGCCGGGTCAGTGCCTCCGTGAAGCGGCCGGCGATCTCCTCGACCACGTGGTCGGCCTCCTCGACGGCGTCCCGGGGCCCGTCGACGAACCCGGAGACCGCCTGCCGGAGCCGGAGCTCCAGCTTGTCGCACTCCTCGTGCGGGAGGAGCTGGGTGGTGGGCGTGGTGGAGGTGGTGCCGGTGTGGTGGGCGGTGCCGGAGGCGCTGGGGCGGCCCTTGTCGGAGGTGCTGTGGAGGTCGGAGGCGATGCCCTCGCGGTCCGTCTCCTGTCCCGTGGCCCGTCCCGTCGCCCGGTCGTCGCGCAGTCCGGCCGCTCCGCCGCCCGCGATGTCGCCGGCGCCCCGAGCGGGCTCCCGCTCGGCCGCATCAGTCGTCCCGATCGTCCCGGTCGTCCCGGTCGTCCCGGTCGTCCCGGTCGTCCCCGGCGTCTCCGTCGTCCCCGGCGTCTCCGGCGTCTCCGGCGGGATCGGTGTGACCGTGCGCCGCTTCGTCCTGTCCTCGCCCTCGGGCCCGGTACGGGCGGCCCCGGCCCCAATACGTTCGGCACCGGCACCGGCACCGGCACCGGCGCCGGCGCCGGTCGTCGCGTCCGTCATATCGCTCAACTCCCCTTTGCGTGGTGCCGGTTGAAGGCCCACGGCAGATGGCTGCCGCTGCCGTCGTTGCGTGCGGTCTCCTCGCGCATGGCGGGCTTCTCGGAGACCTTGTCCTCGCGGGTCGGCTTCATGAGGTCGTCGAAGAGGGCCCGCGCCTCGACCAGCGACTCCCGCATCTCCTCGGTGTCGGCGCGGTCGCCGTCCTGCCCGCCCGCACCCACGCTTGCGACGCGGTGGACGCGCCGGTAGCCGTGGACGTGGTGGGCGTGGTGGACGGAGAGGGCGGCGAGCTGTTCGTCGTAGCGGTCGGCGTCGGGGAAGCCCCGGACGGCGGCGAGCTCCGCGAGGAGCCGGTCCGCCTCGCCGACGGACTCACGCGGCGCGTCGACGAAGCGCTCCTGTACGGCCGCCCAGCGAGCCACGAACTGCTCGCGCCGGCCGGGCTCCAACGGCTGCTCGCGCAGCGACCCGTGCCGCTCCACGCGCTCCGTGAGCTCGCGCTCGGTGGCCTTCGCGTCCCCGTCGTGCCGGGCCAGGGTCCGGTCGTACTCGGGTCCGAAGCGCCGCTTCAGGTCCCGGCCGCCGCGCGGGCCCCGGGAACGCATGGTGAGGACGGCCGCGACAACGACCACGGCCGCCACGATCACGATCAGAGCAATGATCATGCCTGTGGACATGGGTGCCTTCCGTTGTGTCGGCCCCGTCGGGCCGGTTCCCCGGCCGGGTTGCCCGGAAGGCACCCCTCAAACGGCGTCGGCAGGTGCTCAGCGCGCGAAGCGGCGCAGGCCGGTCACCGACCACACCGACCGGTCTCCGGAATTCGTTCGGGTGGCGTGTCGATTCGGCGGCGGCCCGATCGACGCAGGAGCGAAGGCATGAGGAACAGGCACCGCGAGGTGCCGCATCTGAGGAGGTTGTCATGAGTGAGGTCATCGCACGGCTGGCCATGTCGCTCGACGGGTACATCGCGGGCCCCGAGTCGGGCCCCGAGCATCCGCTCGGCATCGGCGGGGAGCGGCTGCACACGTGGGTGTACGGGCTGCGGACGTTCCGCGAGATGCAGGGGATGAAGGGCGGGACGACGGGTCCGGACGACGACTTGATCGCCGCGCACGTCGCGCGGCCCGGCGCGGTCGTGATGGGCCACGGCATGTTCGTCACCGGGGAGATCCCGTGGGGCGACGAGCCGCCCTTCCACGCGCCGGTGTACGTCGTCACCCACCACGCCCGCGAGTCCGTCGTGAAGAAGGGCGGCACCACCTACCACTTCGTCACCGAGGGTCCGGAGCGCGCACTGGAGCTGGCGCGGGCGGCGGCCGACGGGAAGGACGTGTCGCTGGCGGGCGGGGCGGACCTCGTGCAGCAGTTCATCCGCAACGGCCGGCTGGACGAACTGCTGCTGCACGTGGTGCCGGTACTCGCGTGCGGTGGGCGGCGGTTGTTCGACAACCTCGGCGACCAGCACATCGAGTGGGAGAAGACGCACGTGCTGGACTCCGCGGGGGTCACGCACATCCGGCTGCGCTCCCCGCACACCGTGCCCGCGGAATGAGCCTGATGCCCCGGACGATCACCGCGGAGCCCTACGACCCCCCGTCGCCGCCGCCCTCTCGCGGGCGTACCGCACCGAGGTCGGCGACCGCTGGTACCTCCTGCACGAGGACCGTCAACTGTGTCGACGCACCGGCCGGGAGGGAGCCCCGACCGGCTAAGGCGCCCCCGTGGGCGAACGACCCGACGGAGTAGTCCCGTAGTGCGGCTGTTCCTGGTCCGAGCCGCAGAGTTCGTCGTTGAGTTGGCCGACCAGCTGGGCGAGGTCCGTCGGCCGGTCGGGGCCCCACCAGTCGCCCAGCAGTTCCGCCAGGGACTGCTCGCGGGCCTGCGCGAGCCGTTCGGCGACCTCGCGGCCCTCGTCGGTGAGGACGAGGTCGAGGCCCTCACGGGTGGCCAGGTGCCGTTCCTCGATCTGGCGGCCCGCGGCGATGACGGCCCGCAGCGGCACCGAGCTGCGCTCGGCGAGCACGCCCGGCTCGGCCCAGCCGTACTTCTTGATCCGCAGCAGCAGCCAGCTCGCGGCGGGCAACAGGTCGTAGCCCGCCCGTTCGGTGATCTCCACGTAGATCTCGCGCCGGCCCTCGCGGGTGCCCAGCACGGACAGCGCGCGGCACACCTCGTCGTAGGAGGACCGCTCGACCGGATTGCTGGCGAGCGTCTCGGTGACGTCGGGCGCGGTGACGGAGCCGCGCAGTTTGTCCTCCTTGAGGAACCAGGCCAGTACGAAGCCGACGAGGGCGACGGGGGCGGCGTACAGGAAGACGTCGGTGATGGACGCGGCGTACGCGTGCAGGGCGGGCGGGCGCAGGTCGGCCGGCAGGGAGCCGATGCCGCGCGGGTCGGATTCGAGGGAGTCCGCCGAGACGCCGGCCGGGAGCCGGGTGCCCTGGAAGGCGTCGGTCAGCTGGTCGCCCAGGCGGCCCGCGAAGACCGTGCCGAAGATGGCGACGCCGAAGGAGGCGCCGATCGAGCGGAAGAAGGTCGCGCCGGAGGTGGCGACGCCGAGATCCTCGTACGAGACCGCGTTCTGCACGATGAGGACCAGCACCTGCATGACCAGGCCGAGCCCGAGGCCGAAGACGAAGAAGTCCACGCTCATCGAGGCCGTGGAGCTGTACTCGTCGAGCCGGTGCAGCAGGAGCAGACCGAGGGCGGTGACTCCGGTGCCCGCGATGGGGAACACCTTCCAGCGGCCGGTACGGCTGACGATCTGCCCGGAGGTGGTGGACGACAGCAGCATGCCGAACACCATCGGCAGCATGTGCACCCCGGACATGGTCGGCGTCACGCCCTGGACGACCTGGAGGAAGGTCGGCAGATAGGTCATCGCGCCGAACATGGCGAAGCCGACGATGAAGCTGATGATCGCGGAGAGGGTGAAGGTGCGGATGCGGAACAGTTTGAGGGGGAGAACGGGCTCGGCCGCCCTCCGCTCCACGGCCACGAACGCCACGGCCAGTACGACGCCCAGGACGATCAGCCCGATGATCTGCGCCGAACCCCAGCCCCAGGTCGTGCCGCCGAGGGAGGCGACCAGGATCAGGCAGGTGGCGACCGAGGCGATGAGGAACGTGCCGAGGTAGTCGATGACGTGTGGTGTGGCCCTGCGGGGGATGTGCAGGGCGGCCGCGATCACGGCGAGGGCGACGACGCCGACGGGCAGGTTGATGTAGAAGACCCAGCGCCAGCTGAGGTGTTGGGTGAACACTCCGCCGAGCAGCGGGCCGAGCACACTCGTCGCGCCGAAGACCGCTCCGAACAGCCCCTGGTACCGGCCGCGTTCCCGGGGCGAGACGACATCCCCGACGATCGCCATCGACAGCACGATCAGACCGCCGCCGCCCAGGCCCTGAACTGCCCGGAAGGCGATGAGCTGGGGCATGTTCTGCGCCGTTCCGCAGAGCGCCGAGCCGATGAGAAAGATCACGATCGCGATCTGGAACAGTCGCTTCCGCCCGTACTGGTCGCCGAGCTTGCCCCACAGCGGAGTCGCCGCGGTCGAGGCCAGCAGATAGGCGGTGACCACCCAGGACAGGTGCTCCAGGCCGCCCAGGTCGCTGACGATGGTGGGCAGCGCGGTCGACACGATGGTCTGGTCGAGGGCGGCGAGCAGCAGTCCGAGGAGCAGCGCGCCGATCGAGACGAGGACGTTGCCTGACACGTGTTCCTGGGCGGCGCTGCCCCGCTTCGGGGGCTTCGCGGGTGGCTGTGCGTCTCGCACATTCCCCGTCATACCGTGCGCATCCCCGGCCATGAAGACCTCCCGAGGCTCTCGTTACAGGTCCATGGTGATCGCTGTGACCGGTTATGGCCTGTTGAGTCCTGTTGGAAGCCGATATTCCGGAGGCTGGGGCAGCGGCCCGAAGACGATCTGGATAACCTCTGGAGTTCGCGAGGGGAGCGTGAAGAGAGGGAAGAACGCGTGAGAGACCCGAAAGGTCAGCAGTGCCCGGAGTGCGGTGCGCCCAGAGGGGCGGACAACACCCCGTCCTGCGGCTGCACTCGACGGGCGTCCGACGCCCTGCGCGATGCCCGTACGGCCGAACAGGCGGCGGCGGAGGACTTCGATCCGCTGCGCATCCGGCCGTACGTCGAACTGGAGGGCGATAACGGGACGGCCGAGCACCCGGCGGCCTCGCCCGCACCGGCCCCGCCCGCACTGGCCCCGCCCGCCCCGGCTCCGGTGCCGGCGGCCGAGGCGACGATGCCGTTGCGCACCGTGAGCCCCGAGGCGCCGAGCGCCGACGATCTGCGCCTGTTCGAGCAGGCGCCCGCGGGCGGCCGGTACGACGAAGCGGTGAGACCGCGCGGCAGAGGCCGTACGGTGCTGCTCGGCGTGGGCGGGGCCGTGGTCGCCGTCGTGGCGGCGGCGGGGCTGGCGAGCGGGATGTTCTCGTACGAGAAGCCGTCGCGGGAGAGCGCACTGCCCGACGACATACGGGCGAGCGTGCCGGACGCGTCGACGGGACCCGCGTCCGCGCCTCCGTCCCGGACCGGGGCCGCGCCGTCGCTACGGCCGCCCGCGCCGCCGGTGCCGCCCGTCAGCGCGAGCCCGTCACCCTCGGCGTCCCCGTCGGCGACGAGCGCCTCCCCGAGCCCGTCCCGCTCGGCCGAGCCGACACGGAGCGCACCGTCGGCCGGCGCCACCAGCAGCACGGGCGCGTCCGACAACAGCCGCAAGGCCCCGCCCCCCGTCCTGCGCCGCGGCTCCGAGGGCGCCGAGGTCACCGAACTCGAACTACGGCTGACCCAGCTCGGCCTCTACCCGAGTAAGGCGAGCGGCCACTACAACGAGGGCGTCGAGGACGCGGTCAGCAGATACCAGCTGGCGCGGGGACTCCAACAGGACGGACTGGGGGTGTACGGGGCGGAGACACGGTCACGACTGGAGTCCGAGACGACCGACCCCTGAAACGCCGGTCGGCCCATCTCGCGGACAGCCGCCCAAATCAGCCCGTCCGGCGTTTGAGGACGAGGCTGTTCAGGCCGACAGCGGGGGTCTGGGGGCGGCAGCCCCCAGCGCTACGGCACGTACAGGCCCTACCGCACGTACAACCGAACAGCCCCGTCCACCGCGGCAGCGACCCGTACCCGAGTCAGATCCCGCACCACCACATCCGGCTCGTGCAGATCGGCCCGCGCCCCGACGCCCACGACCCGCATCCCCGCGGAGCGCCCCGCCTGGATCCCGGCCGCCGAGTCCTCGAAGACGATGCAGTCGGCCGGGTCGACACCCAGTTCGGCGGCGCCCTTGAGGAACCCCTCGGGGTCCGGCTTGCTGGCACCGACCGATTCGGCGGTCACGCGCACGTCGGGAAGCTCCAGACCGGCGGCGGCCATACGGGCCGTGGAGAGCGGCACGTCGGCCGAGGTCACCAGGGCGTGCGGGACGCCGCGCAGGGAGGCGAGGAACTCGGGTGCGCCGGGGATCGCGACGACACCGTCCATGTCGGCCGTCTCCTCGGCGAGCATGCGGGCGTTGTCGGCGAGGTTGTGCTCCATGGGGCGGTCGGGCAGCAGCAGCGCCATGGAGGCGTGGCCCTGGCGCCCGTGCACCACCTTCATGACCTCGGCCGCGTCCAGCCCGTGCCGCTCGGACCAGCGCCGCCAGCAGCGCTCGACGACGGCGTCGGAGTTCACGAGGGTGCCGTCCATGTCCAGCAGGAGGGCGCGGGCGGTGAGGACGGTGGGCACGGTGGTGACCGTCATCGGCAGCTCCAAGGCGCGGAGGAACGAGCGGGGCGCAGGGTAGGGCCCCGCAGGGACAAGGCGGCCCCGCCTGCCGGTCAGGGAAAACAGGCGGGAACCACTTTGTTCCTCCACGGTACAAAATCGCCGGAGTATCCGCCACCGCTTTCGGCAACAGTTCACCGGACGTTCAGGCACGAGCGGCCCAAGGGGGCACCCCAACCGAACAGCCGGCGCCCGCCCAGCCCGGGTGTCACGCGCACCCAGCCCGGACACCTGCCCTCAGTCCGGCCACCGGCCCTCAGCCGGCCACCGCCTCCCAGAGGCTCCACACGCCGAGCGCCACCATCAGGAGGGCCGCGATCCTGGTGATGAGGGACAGCGGGACGCGCTTCATCAGGGCCTTTCCGCCGACGATGCCGAGTCCGGCCACCGCCCAAAGCGCCAGCACCGCGCCGAGGCCGACGGAGAGCGGGTCGTCGTAGCGGGCCGCGAGGTTGGCCGTCATGATCTGCGTCAGGTCTCCGAACTCGGCGACCAGGATGAGCATGAACCCGGCGCCGGCGACCTTCCAGAAGGACTGGTTCTCCGGCTTGCGGATCTCCTCGTCACCCTCGTCCGTCTTCATCAGCAGCACCGCGGCACCGCCCAGGAAGAGGACGCCGGTCACCACGTGCACGATCTGCTGCGGCAGCAGCGTCAGCACGCTGCCCGCCGCGACGGCCAGAGCGACATGGAGCGCGAAGGCCGCGGCGACGCCCGCGAAGACGTACGAGGCGCGGTAGCGGGTGCCGAGGACGAGCCCGGCGAGCGCGGTCTTGTCCGGCAGTTCGGCCAGGAAGACGACGCCGAAGACAAGCGCCGTGACGGTGATGCTGATCAAGGTTCCTCAATCGGTCGGGGCTGCCCCACCGAGAGTGCCGTGACTGCGATACGAGACACCTCGGTACGGCAGCACACACATGTGCACTGCTTACCGAAGGTCTCGCTGGCCGACCCCGTGACCGAGGTCTGCCTCCGGGCGCCGGCTCAGACGAGCTGAGCAGTATGTCGACGGTCCGGCGAAGAGCTACTCCCCTTCTGCGTCGTCCATGGTACGCGACCGGCCCGCGACCGAAAGTCCGGCTGTAAACCTTGTGGCGTCATGTACACGTCACTAGCTTCTAACCGTACGCACACCCTCCCGCAACACGGCGCCGCGAGTATTCCCTCGCTCGCACTCCAACGCCCCCAGCCCCCAAGGGAGTTCGCATGCAGAAGTTCTACGCGCGTCGACGACTGAGCATACTCGCAGCCCTCACCGGACTCATAGCGTCGGTCGGGCTCTTCAACGGTCCGACCGCCTCCGCCGCCCTCCCCACCCCGGTCAGCGCGGCCACCGCCCGCACCTACCTCGCCTCCCTCACCGTGGCGACTGAGGACCGCACCGGCTACCAGCGCTCCCTGTTCCCCACCTGGATCACCATCAGCGGCACCTGCAACACCCGTGAGTACGTCCTCAAGCGCGACGGCTCCAACGTCGTGACCAACTCCGCCTGCACCGCCACCAGCGGCAGCTGGTACTCGGTCTACGACGGCGCCACCTGGACCGCCGCCTCCGACCTGGACATCGACCACCTCGTCCCGCTCGCCGAGGCCTGGGACTCCGGGGCAAGCAAGTGGACCACCGCCCAGCGCCAGGCCTTCGCCAACGACGTGACCCGTCCGCAGCTGATCGCCGTCACCGACAACGTGAACCAGCAGAAGAGCGACCAGGACCCGGCCGAGTGGATGCCCCCGCTCAGCTCGTACGCCTGCACCTACGTCCGCGCCTGGGTCCAGGTGAAGTACTACTACGACCTCTCGGTCGACTCGGCGGAGAAGAGCAAGCTCAGCTCGGTCCTCAACGGCTGCTGAAACGGCGGATGATCCGGCGGCTCAGCGGCTGCTGATCCGGCGGATTCCGTAGCGGAACCTCCCCACCGGCCTCCGTCGTTCCGTACCGTACGGGGCGACGGAGGAGGGCGATCAGGTGTCCGGACTGCGGCTGGGGCCATTGCTGAGGTTTGCCGACGGGACGTCCGCGACCGTCTGGGTCGAGACGAGCCGCCCGTGCACCGCCGAGGTGCGCTGCGCGGACGGCGCCCGTGGTGAGTCCCGCACGTTCCAGGTGGCGGGCCATCACTATGCGCTGGTGCCGGTCACCGGGCTGACGCCTGGCACGACGACGCCGTACGAGGTGTTCCTGGACGGCGCGCGGGTGTGGCCGCTGTCCGAAGCACCCTTCTCGTCGTTCCCGCCCTCCGTCATCAGGACCTCGCCGGCGGGCGGCGAGCTGCGCGTCTCGTTCGGCTCCTGCCGCTGGGCCGCCCCGGCCGCGGACAAGCGGGACCCGGTCGGCCCCGACGCCCTGGACACCCTCGCCGCACGTATCGCGGCCGACCCGGACGGCGAACGGCCGGACGTGCTGCTGCTGTTGGGCGACCAGGTGTACGCCGACGAGACCTCCGAGGCGACCGGCCGCTGGCTGGCCGCCCGACGCGACCTGCGCGAGCCGCCGGGCAGCGAGGTCGCAGATTACGAGGAGTACACCCGCCTGTACTACGAGTCGTGGCTCGACCCGGAGGTGCGCTGGCTGCTGTCCACCGTGCCGAGCTGCATGATCTTCGACGATCACGACGTCATCGACGACTGGAACACCTCCGCCGCCTGGCTGGAGGACATGCGGGCCACCCCCTGGTGGCGCGAACGGCTGCTCAGCGGTCTGATGTCGTACTGGGTGCACCAGCACCTGGGGAACCTGTCGCCGGCGGAACTCGCCGTCGACCCCCTGTACGCGGCCGTGCGCGAGGCCCCCGACGGCACCGACGACCTGCGCGCCTTCGCCGCCAAGGCCGACGTCGCCCCGGCCGCCGTGCGCTGGAGCTATCGGCGCGACTTCGGCCGCGTACGCCTGCTGATGGTGGACTCGCGCGCGGCTCGGGTGCTCGAAGAGGACAAGCGCTCGATGCTCGACCCCGGGGAGGCCGAGTGGCTGCGCGAACAGGCCCTCCAGGAACGGGACTCGTACGACCACCTCCTCATCGGCACCTCCCTGCCCTGGCTTCTGCCGCACCTGGTGCACGACGCCGAGGCGTGGAACGCGGCCCTGTGCCGGGGAGAGCGCGGGACGCGCTGGGCGCGGTTCGGGGAGAAGCTGCGGCGCAAGGCCGACCTGGAGCACTGGGCTGCCTTCCCGGCATCCTTCGCCGCGCTGGCCGATCTGATCGCCGAGGCCGGTTCGGGACCGGAGGCACCCGCGACGATCCTGGTCCTGTCGGGAGACGTGCATCACGCGTACGTGGCCGAGCCGACGTGGGTCTCGGGCGCCGCGCCGGACGCCCGCGTCCTGCAGCTGACCTGCTCTCCCGTCCACAACTCCGTACCCGCGTACATGCGCTTCGGCTTCCGGTTCGGCTGGAGCGCGGCGGCCCGGGCCCTGGGCCGCCGCTTCCTGCGCCACGGCCGCTGCTCCCGGCCCCCGGTCGACTGGCGCAAAAAGGGCGGCCCTTGGTTCGGCAACCAGCTCATGACGCTGACGGTGCGAGGCCGCTGGGCGCGGCTGCGGCTGGAGCAGGCCCGGCCGGACGGCGTGCTGAAGACCGTGGAGGATTCCGTCCTCACTCCGCATGAGTGACTGAGCGGCCGTAGTACCCGATGTCTCGTCAAATCAAGGCACATTCAAGGCAGTTCGTGTTCGGTGTACCTCCGGAGGGCTGCACCGGCTGACGGCGGCGAGCGCTCGCCAGGGATGGATTCGGACACACTTTCGGTCGCCGAAGCGGCGGCGAGAGCCTCTCCTACGTGCGACTGCGGGCGAAACGGAACCGGGAGCGGAACCCCGCCGATGGCCGAATGTTGAACTTGCAAGCATCGAAAACGTGGACCTACCGTGAAGGACCCGCTCGGTTCGTCCCCCAGGCCGGTCTGCCCCGGACCGACCCGACCGAAGGAGATATCCCCATATGTCCTCTCGCCTCAACGACGCCCAGCCATATGCCCTGGGCCTGTTCCGCGTCGTCGTCGGCCTGCTCTTCGCCTGTCACGGCGCAGCCTCCCTCTTCGGCGTCCTCGGCGGCGCGGTCGGCACGAACGGCGGCACCATCGAGAGCGGTGTCTGGCCGTTCTGGTACGCGGCCGTCATCCAGCTGGTCGGCGGCGTCCTCGTCCTGCTCGGCCTGGGCACGCGTGCCGCCGCGTTCATAGCCTCCGGCTCGATGGCTTACGCCTACTTCAAGATCCACCAGCCGAACGCACTGTTTCCGATGCAGAACGGCGGCGAGGCCTCCGTGATGTTCTGCTGGGCGATGCTGCTGCTCGTCTTCACCGGCTCCGGCGCCTTCGGCCTGGACCGGCTGTTCGCGAAGCGCTCGACGAGCCAGAGCCGGCCGGCCGCGGACCAGACGCCGGTCGCTGTCTGATCCCCGCTGTCCGTGACGCGAAGGGTCTGCCCCACCGGGGCGGGCCCTTCGCGTCACGTGCGGGCTCCGTCGCGGGGCAGGTGAAAGTCCTGTGCCAGTCACACGCGCCCCCCGTGAACCCCCTGTCACACCCCGCGCGTACGCTGTATGGCTGTCAAGGCCGCTCTTGCCGCTCCCTCGCGACGTCGCGGCGCGGTCTGGCCACGGGGGAGTCACGGGGGAGTTCGCGGTGCTGGAGAGTGTGGGGTCGCTGACCGGCAGCCCATGGATCTACGCCATGGTGGCGCTGTCGGTCCTGCTCGACGTGTTCGTGCCGGTCCTGCCGAGCGGCGTACTGGTGATCACGGCCGCGACGGCGGCGGCCGCGGGCTCGGCGACCGGCCACGTGCCGCACGCGGTCCCCGACATCCTGTCCCTGACGATCTGCGCGGCCACAGCCTCCGTCCTCGGCGACCTCGTGGCCTACCGCCTGGCCTGGCGCGGCGGTGAACGCCTGGACCGCGCGATCGCCCGCTCACGCCGGCTGACCACCGCGCAGGAACGTCTCGGCGCGGCTCTGGCCCGCGGCGGCGGGGCCCTGGTGATCCTCGCCCGGTTCGCCCCGGCCGGCCGCTCGGTGGTCTCCCTCGGCGCGGGCGCCGCCCACCGCCGCCCCCGCGACTTCCTCCCCTGGTCCGCCCTGGCGGGGCTGGCCTGGGCGACGTACAGCGTGGCGCTGGGGTACTACGGCGGGCAGTGGCTGGGTACGACGTGGCTGGCCACGGCGGTGTCGGTGCTGGCGCTGTTCGGGGCGGGGGCCGGGGCGGCGTACGTGATGCGGCGACCGGCCAAGGCGTCCTAGGCGAACGCGTACCGGGCGAACGCGCTCCGCGGGCCGGTGCCCCGACAGGCAACGTTCGCCCCGTCGCGACGCCCGGCACGCTCCCCCACTGCCTCAAGGGCGTGGGAGGTGCAAGTGCCCCACTCGCCGCACCGGCCACAGACCCAAGTACGTCCAGTACGACGGCCTACGCCCAGCACTCCCCCAGCCTCCGGCCGGGGGCACCCCCAGAGCACCCACCGGACGCCGCTCCTTTACGGGCAAACGTTGCCCGCCGGGGCACCAGCTAGGCGGCCGGCGCCTTCTGGCCCCGTACCTCAAGACCGGCCAGCAGCTCGGCCGTGACCTCGGTGATCGCGTCGACGGCGTGGTCGAAGACCTCCTGGTTGTGTGCGGCGGGCGCCCGGAAGCCGGACACCTTCCGTACGAACTGCAGGGCCGCGGCCCTGATCTCTTCCTCCGTCGCCTCTTCGGGCAACGCGGGCGGGCGAAGTGTCTTGATGCTCCGGCACATGAGACCAGTCTCACCCATGTCCGCGGCACCTGACAGGATCCCTTCCGAGGCGGCCACCACCGTTACGGGGCCGACCGACGAAGGGAACAACAGAATCATGGCGAACGAACTCACTGTCGCGGTCCTCGGCCCCGGCGGCACGGGCGGCCTGCTCGCGGGGCTCCTGTCCCGCGCCGGCCACCGCGTGATCTGCCTGTCCGGCGAGGAGACGGCCAAGACGCTGCGCGCGGACGGGGTCCGTGTCCGCAGCGGCCTGTTCGGCGACTTCACGGCCCGCGTCGAGGCGGACACCGTGCTGCGCGAACCGGTCGACGTATGCCTGGTCGCGGTGAAGCACACCGCCCTGGACGCCGCCCTGGGCCGCGTCCCGCCCACGGCCCTGGGCGACGGCCTCCTCGTACCACTCCTGAACGGCGTCGAGCACCCGGCTGCCCTGCGCGCCCGCTACGGCCCCGGCCTGGTCGCCCCGGCCGTCATCCGCGTCGAGTCGACCCGGGTCGAGGCGGGTGTGATCGAACACGGCAGCCCGTTCGCCGAGATCGACCTGACCGGCGAAGGGGTGGACCGGGCACGGCTCGACGCGTCGGCGCGGGCCCTTTCCGCCGCCGGCCCGGCGACCCGCGTCCTCGACGACGAGACGGCCGCGCTGTGGGCGAAGATGTCGTTCCTGGCGCCGTTCGCCCTGCTCACCACCAGGTACGGGCTCCCGCTGGGCGAGATCCGCAGCCGGCATCGGGACGAACTGACGGCCCTGGTCGAGGAGACGGCCGCGGTCAGCCGCGCGAGCGGCGGCCCGTCGGACCCGGCCCAGGCACTGGCCCGCTACGACGCCTTCCCGCCCTCGGCCAGGTCGTCGATGCAGCGCGACGCCGAGGCGGGCCGGCCCCTCGAACTGGACGCGATCGGCGGCGCGTTGCTGCGCGCGGCCGAGCGGCACGGGGTGAGTGTGCCGGTGGCGGCACGGCTGGTACGGGAGTTGAGGGACGCCGGACACTGACTCCCGCGCGTTTCGGGCCGGTTGGCGCTGCACCGACGCCGACCGGCCGACGGCTCGCTCCACGCCACCAGGCACCAGGCACCCGGCACCGGGCAGCACCGCCCACTTGGCACCGCCCACCGGCCCGCCCACTCGTTCGCATGAACCCCGGGAAGGAACTCGCATCCCAAATTCGAACAGGCGTAGCATTGTGCCGTGGCTACGACCTATGACTTTCCGAGTGACCTCCTGGCCGGTCAGGAGGAGCTGCATCAGGTCCGGGCCGAGCTGTCGGCCCTGTTCAAGCGGCTCCCCTGGTCTGTTGAGCCCCTGGACGGCTTCAGCGACGCGGGCGGCTGGCGCAAGGTGGAGCGCCCCGCCTCCCCCGGCTGGACGACCGACGAACAGGCCGCGGTCGAAAAGCTCCGACAGCGTGAGCACGAACTTGCCGTCTTCGTCAGCACCCATCGCTTCTGGGCAGAGGTCACGGCCGGCGAGCGGGTGGAAGCGCGCACCAGGCTGAAGCACGCCCGCGAGGCGTGAGGGACGCAGGAAGGCCCCGGCCATGAGCGGCCTGGGCCTTCCTGTCGGTGTGGGCGCGGACGGTTTCGAACCGCCGACATCCTGCTTGTAAGGCAGGCGCTCTACCCCTGAGCTACGCACCCGAGACGAGTCGACAGCCTACCTTGCCCGAGGCCATGCCCCGCAAACCCGTATCGGGGGCCGGCCGGTGCGGGGGTTTTCCCCACCCCGCATCCGGGAGTGGCCCGGATCCCCCTGCGGCCTCCGGCTCCGTACCGTCGAAGAGCTTTCAGCATCCGTCTCAGGGGGAGATCGTCATGGCCCGTACCGTCACCGCCCGCGCAGCCCTCGCCGCCGGGGCCGTCGTGGTTCTCGTCGGAGCCGCGACCGCCTGCGGCGCTTCAGCGGGGGACGACAAGGACCCCGATCACCGCTCGTTCGCACTGAAGGGGCACACCCTCACGGTCGACTCCGACGACTCGGCGCTGGAGATCGTCGCCGCGGACCACAACCCGCACGGGAAGGTCCAGGTCACGCGGTGGTTCCAGGGGACGGTCGCCATCGGGAAGGATCCCAGGGTGAGCTGGTCGATGAAGGACGACCGGCTGACGCTGCGGATGAAGTGCTCGGGTGTCGTCGCCGACTGCTCGGCCAAGCACCGGATCGAGGTGCCGCGCGGGGTCACCGTGAAGGTCGAGGACGGGGACGGCAGCGTGCGGGCACGCGGGTTCCAGGACGCGCTGAGCATTCGTACGGGCGACGGGTCCGTGCACGTCAGCGACACCACCGGCCCGCTGAATCTGCGCACCGGCGACGGCTCCGTGCACGCCGACGTCTCCTCGCGCCGAGTGCGCACCGAGACGGGTGACGGCTCCGTGCACCTCGAACTCGGCGCCGTACCGGACCTGGTGGACTCCCGCAGCGGCGACGGCTCGGTGACCATCGCGCTGCCCAGGTCCACGTACCGGGTGACGACCTCGTCGGACGACGGCTCGGTGCACGTGTCCGTGCCCCGTTCCGACTCCAGCTCGCACGTGGTGTCCGCGCGAACCGGTGACGGCAAACTCACTCTCAAGACCGCGAACTAACCGGCCCGTGTGTTCGTCCTTAACCGGTGGGAGAATGAAACGAGGCACCGGCCTGGACGGATGACAACACGGGAGAGGGATGTGACGGCGACACCTTCGAAGCCGTACTCGCCGTTGGTGCCGCGCGCACACCGTCAGGCGCTCAAGGACACCCTCACCCTGCTCGCCGTGCCGCTCGTCGTGGCGCTCGCGCTGCCCGCCGCGTTCGCCGGCGGCGGCACCCGGCGCTGGTTCGGCGGACGGGCCGAGAGCCAGCGGGCCGAGGCGCAGGCCGCGAAGGACGCCGCGGCGGCCGCGTTCTACGAGCTGGACACCGCCCAGCGCGACCTGCGGATCTCGATCGAGACGATCGCGGCCGTCGACGACTCCCCGGCCGCCCGGCGCGCGATCTCCGACTTCGACGGGCTGGGGCGGCGCATCGACGAGGCCAGCAGCCGCTACATCGAAGCGGTCGACGCGCACGACCTCGACCGTGACGACCTGGAGGCCTCGGTCGCGGCACACGCGCGCACCGAACTCACCCGGGCCAAGGACGAGCTGGCCGACGTCAGGCGGGAGCTGGATCGTTTCTCGGACAGCCTCGGGCCGCTGCTCGGAAAGGCGGAGACGCAGCTGGCCCGGCTGGCGCCCGCGGTGGAGCGTGCCCGGCAGGGGCTGCTGGCCGCGTCGAACGCCCTCGATGCCGTACGGGGAACAGGGCTGAAGGCGGACGACCTCGCCGCGCGTCTCGCCCGCCTCGCCCCCGAGCTGACGAAGCTCAATCAGGGCGCCGGGCAGCACGGGGTGCCGGAGACGCTGGAGCGGGCCGAGCGACTGGCGCGGGAGGCCGAGGCGGTCCGTGCGGAGGCCGGACGGCTGCCGGAGAAGGCCGCCGAGATCGATCACCGGCTGGTCTCGCTGCGCACTCGCGCGCAGGCGCTCACCACCCGCGCCGGGCAGGTGGAACCGGTGCTGAGCGAGCTGCGGCGGCGGTTCGTGGCGGAGTGCTGGCAGGACCTGCAGCACGTACCGGACCAGGCCGGGGAGAACGTCCGGCAGGCCGAGCTGAAGCTTAAGGAGGCGCAGGCGGCGCGGGACAGCCAGCGCTGGCCGGACGCCACCTCGCTGCTGTCGACCGTACGAGCCCTGCTGAACACGACCGACGAGTCCGTGTCGGCCGCGCGGGACCGACTGCAGCGGCTCAACGCCGTACAGAAGGACCCTCAGCAGGAGATCGACCGCACGCGGTTCGCGATCCGGGACGCCCAGCGGCTGGCGATGACGGGCCGGACAACGCCGGACCCGCGGCACGCCCGCCCGCTGGACGACTCGGTGGCCCGGCTTGACCGGGCGGTCGCCGCACTGGAAGGCCGTCACCCCGACTACTGGCACTTCCTCACGGAGACCGAGGCGGTACGGCAGACGGTGGCGAGGGTGGTCGCGCAGATCCGGGAAGGACGCGGTTCCGCGACGGCCTGAAGGGGCGCGGGGCTGCGGCGGTGTCGATATGCGGCTGTGCCGCGTGGGCGCGACCGGCCCCGGTGGCGCCGCAGACGAAAGCGGCGCCACCGAGCGGAGGGCCTAGTAGACTGTCGCGACTTAATTTCGCCTCGTGGTTGGGTAGAGGTGGCGCAGTTTCACGCGTGCGTCGTCGGTGGTGAAGTGCCAGTCGACTTGGCGCTGGTTGCTGTTGGTGTGCTGCTGCCAGGCGGCGAGTTCGGTGTTGAGCACGGTGAGGTCGTCGATGCGGCGGTCCAGGCACTGGCGGGTGAGCGCGGAGAGCTCGATCTCGGCGATGTTGAGCCAGGACCCGTGTTTGGGGGTGTGGTGGATCTCCAGGCGCTGGGCCAGCGCGAAGGCCTTTGCCGGGTCGAACGCTTCGTAGAGCGAAGCGGTGGTGTGGGTGTTGAGGTTGTCCATCACCAGCACGACCGTGGCGGCGTCGGGATAGTCCACGGTCAGCAGGTGCTCGACCTGGTGCGCCCAGTCGACCCTGGTCCGGCGGGGCCGGGCGTCGACGCGCCGCCATCCGCGCAGCGGCTCGACCCAGCAGAAGATCGAGCAGGTCCCCGAGCGGACGTACTCGTTGTCCTCGCGCCGGTCACGGCCCGGCTGCGCGGGAAGCGGATCGCGGACGTGGCCGAGGAGCTGGTACGGCTTCTCGTCCATGCACACCACCGGGCGCGCCGGATCGAAGGGTCGGTGGTAGACCGCCAGGACGTCCTCCATCGCCGCGGCGAAGGCCGCGTTCGCAGCCGGCGGGATGGTCCAGCACTTCTTCACGTGAGGACGCAGTTCCGTTTTTAACACCCGGCCGATGGTGGAGTGGTCCAGATCCGGGATGTCCTCGACCAGCGCGACGTGCTTCTCCAGCAGGCGCAGCGACCACCTGGCGTGTCCTTTGGGCGGCGTCGAGCAGGCCAGCGCGATCAGCCTCGCCTCGACCTCGCCGGTCACCACAGAGGGCACCGGCGGGAGTGCGCGTTCCTTCCGGCCGACCGTGGCCCACACATCGCCGCCGGTCTCCGCGTAGCGCTTCGAGATCAGGCGGACCGAATCGCACGAGACCCCGACCCGGTCCGCGATCACCGCCCGCGGATCGACCTCACCGACCGAGGTGTCCAGCGCGAGCAGTACCCGCGCCCGCCTGATCATCGACGCGCTGCGGACCCCCGTCGTCGTCACACGCTCCAACGCCCGACGATCTTCGGCGCTCAACGCGACCGGATACTTCTTCTGCGAGGACACGGCACCCCTGCCCAGCCGAACGGAAGCGACAAGCGAAGCTCGCCCGACCCCAACTCCACCAACCAGCACGACACTTAGTCGCGACAGTCTACTAGCTCCGGTAGGCGTAGTAGGCCGAGTTCGGATACGACGCGATCAGGCTCGACAGCGACCGCCGGTAGGTGTCGGTGTCGTGGTACGTCAGGTACGGCACGCCGCTGGAACTGCGGTAGGTGGTCATCATGGAGTGGTCCTTCGACCCGTCCCTGTCGAAGTCCATCTGCAGCAGGTCACCGACGTCCATCTGGTACGCGTTCGCCAGCGCGGTCGTCCGCTTCGCGGTCTGCGTGAACCACGACCACTCGTTGACGCCGATCCAGGTGTCCGACTCGCCCGACGTCTTCGAGTACCAAGTGCCGTAGTCCTCGCGGGAGCTGGTGACCTGCTTCCAGCCGCCGGCGAACAGGGACTGGCTGACGAAGTTGGTGCAGTCTCCGCCGACGCTGCTGTAGCGCCGGTAGGCGGTGTTGTAGTTCTTCCAGTACTTCTCGGCGTACGTCGCCATCGCCGCGTACTTGTACGTGGTTCCGGTGCCGAGGTTCTTGGGCTTCGCGGGGGCGGGGTAGGTGGTGGCCGCCCGGGGCGCGTCGATGACGGCGCCCGGGCGGACGGTGGGCGCGGCGATCACGGGGGCGGGTTCGTTGACCGGGCGGGGGCCCTCGTCGGTGAGGCGTTCGCGGGTGAGCTGCCAGGTGCCGTCCGGGCCCGCGGTGAAGGTGAGCCGGTGGTGGGCGGTGAAGCCCGTGGTGGCGGGTTCGTCGCCGCGTACCTTCGCGTACGTCAGGGTGGTGCTCTCGGTGACCTGGACCGTGACCGTGCGGCCCCGCAGGCGGGTGCTGTCGACGGTGACCTTCGTGTCGGCGCCGGTGTAGGCCTCGCCGAGCGCGGCGAGCCGGGAGCGGGTGCCGTGCAGGGCCGTCACTGCGCCGGCCTCGGACCTGGCCGCCGTGGCCGCCAGGCGCACACCGCCCATCGCCTGCAGAGCCGCAGGTGCTTTCGGCGCCCCTGCGAGAAGGGCGGCCGTACGGTCGGTGAGGACGGCGTCCGCGAGACGGCCGAAGGCGTCGGTCGTCGCCGCGGTCACGGCCGGCGCGGGTGTTCCCGCGGTGGGGGCGGCGCCTGCCGCGTGGGCGGCGGACAGGGGAAGCAGGGCCACGGAGAGGGACATCGCGGCCGCGATCGTGCAACGGCCGCTGTTCGTACGGGACTTGCTGGGTCTCACTGAGGGGTCTCCTTGTGGTGGTGGGGGTGGTTCAGTGCGCGATCGTCGACCAGTCGGGCCCCTGTGCGGGGTCCAGGCCCCGCAGTCGCGCCAGGGTCTGCGGCTGCTGCACGTCCAGCCAGTCGGCCAGCTCCTTGAAGGACACGCACTTGACGCCCTTCTTCGTGCAGACGTTCTTGACGACCTGGTCGACGGCCTTCATGTAGATGCCACCGTTCCACCCTTCGAAGTGGTTGCCGATGAACAGCGGGGCGCGGCTGCCGTAGTACACGCGGTCGAAGCCGGCCAGGTAGGAGTCGACGGTCTGCTGTTGCCACCGGGTGTAGTCGGCGGGGTCGCCGTCGGTCTCGCCCCTGGACTGGTTGGCGAGGAAGTTGAAGTCCATCGACAGGCCCTGGTACCTGCCCTGCTCGTAGGGGAGCAGCTGCAGTGGGAAGTCCCAGACGCCGTTCTTCCTGGCGGGCCAGATCTGGAAGTCGCCCGTGGACGAGGCGTCGTAGCGCCAGCCGTAGCTCCTGACGGCCTTGAGCAGGTTCTTCTGGCCCTCCAGACAGGGGGCGCGGCCACCGGTGACCTCCTTGCGGAAGTCGAAGGGCAGGGCGGGTACATCGGTGTAGCCGGTGTTGGTCTTCCAGTTCTCCACGAACGCGTACTCCCCGGGTTTGAGCGGCTTCGGCTTCAACTCGCCTTTCTGCGGGCCGGTGTAGGAGGTGGAGCCGTCGCCGAGGATCTCGGTCCTGCCGTTCCAGGCGGGTTCCGCGCTGGTCCTGGCGGTCGAGGACCTGGGGGTCTTGCTCGCGGAGGCGGTGGGGGTGGTGTGGTCCGGGCGGGTCAGGACCAGGAATGCGGCGACCACCGAGGCCACCACGAGGAAGGCGGTCAGGGTGCGGACCACACACGAATCCAACAGGAACAATCACATACCGATCAGTAAGGAACATGGCGACCTTGAGGGATTGGTCACACTCAGGGCCTCGCCGTCCCGTTAACCTGGTCGCATGCCTCGCTACGAATTCCGCTGCCGGACCTGCGGCGACACGTTCGAACTGAGCCGGCCGATGGCTCAGTCCTCCGACCCCGCCGACTGCCCTGCCGGGCATGCGGACACCGTGAAGCTTCTGTCGACGGTGGCGGTGGGCGGGACGACGTCCGCCCCCGCCGCGGCACCTGCGAGCGGTGGCGGCGGGGGCGGTTGCTGCGGTGGCGGGTGCTGCGGCTGACGCCTACTGAGCCGCCCCGGCCGCCTTCAGGAACTCCCGGAGGATTCGCTCCCCGGCCAGGATCCCCCGCTCCGGCAGCGCCACGATCTCCGGGGCAGTCCAGCCGGCGTCCGCCAGTTCGCCGTGGCCCGGGCGCCAGCCCTTGTCCGCTGCGAGCAGCAGGTCGGCGTCCAGCAGGGAGTCACCCGCGGCCAGCGTCAGGGTTGCGCCCGTGCGCCGGGCGACCTCGCGCATCGCCGCGCTCTTGGTGAGCGGCTTGGGGACGGCGTAGAGCTTGCGGCCCTGTAGCGACACGGTCCAGCCACGGTTCTCCGCCCACACCGCGAGTTCCTTCACCCAGTCCTCGGGCAGCAGTTCACGCTCGACGACGAGATAGGCGAAGAGGTCCTCGGCGACCCGGTGCTTGCGCACCCACGCCGGGTCCGTCGTCCGCAGCAGATGCTCCCGCACCTCGTCCAGCGGCGCGCACCGCTCGGCCAGCCGTGCCGTCACGCGCGCGTGCCAGTCGAGGTCGGAGACGCCGTCCACCATCAGATGGCCGCCGTTGGCACAGATCGCGTACTTGGGCGGCGGGCCCGGCAGGTTGATGCGCTGGTACTGCTTGCGCGTGCGCGTCGTCGTCGGCACGAACACCGCCGCGTCACCGAGGTCGGTCAGCAGTCCGGCCGCCGTCTCCGTCATGAACGACAGCGGCCTGGCCTCGTGCACCTCGACGCAGAGCAGCCGGGGCGCCCGCGCGTCCGGCATGGTCAGCGCGAGGGCCGCAGCGGAGTAGATGAGCGTACGGTCGAGGTCGCTCGCCACCAGCACCGGCATCAGACCGACACCGCCCGGCCGTCGGCACCGGTCGCGCCCCGCGTGAACCTGGGGTGGATCAACCCCACGCAGGTGTACGGCAGTTCGGCGACCTCTTCCACCGGTACGCCTCTCTGCCCGGCCAGCAGCCGCACATGGTCCAGGTCGGCGCCCGCCCCGGCCCGCGCCAGGATCTTCCACGGCACCCGGCGCAGCAGCACGCGCGTGGTCTCCCCGACGCCCGGCTTGACGAGGTTCACGTCGTGGATGCCGTACTCCTCACTGATCCGCTCGACGGCCGCCCAGCCCTCCCAGGTCGGCTCGCGGTCACCGGCCAGCAGCTCCTTGGCCTGTGCGTCGGCGGCGTCCGCGACGTCCGGGAAGCGTGCCGCGACGGCGTCCACGAAGTCCACCGAGACATCGGCGCCGGCCAGCTCGCGGTAGAACTTGGCGCCGTGGAAGTCGTACGGGCCGACGAGGTCCGCGCGCAGCACCGTCCGCGAGATCAGGCCCGAGACGGTCGAGTTGAGGCAGGCCGAGGGGATGAGGAAGTCCTCCCGGGTGCCGTACGTCCGCACACACGAGCCCGGGTCGGCCAGCACCGCGATCTCCGGGTCGAAGCCGGTGATCCCGTCGGACACCTCGAACTCCCGTATCGCGTCGGCGAGTTCGCGGGTGATGGCACCCTTGCCGGTCCAGCCGTCGACGAACACGACGTCGGAGGGGTCGTGGTGGGCGGCCAGCCAGCGCAGCGCGTTGGCGTCGATGCCTCGCCCGCGGACGATGGAGACCGCGTAGTGGGGCAGTTCGAGCCCGTGCCGGAACTGGGCCCAGCGCCGCATCAGCACGCCGATGGGCGTACCGGCACGGGCCAGCGAGACGAGCACCGGCCGCGGCGACCGCTCGGCGAGCACGATCTCCGTCACCGCGCCGACCGCCAGCGCGAGCCGCGCCGTGGACTCCCGCAGCGCCGTGTGGAACAGCTCCTGGTACTGCTCGCTCGGCTGGTACTCGACCGGCAGCGACTCGGCGTAGTGCGCGCCACCGCTCTGGATGGCCTCCTCGCGCTCCTCGGTCGGCGCCTCCAGCGTCACGTCCGAGAGGTCCTGGAGCAGCCAGCCGACCTCTTGGGGCGCGTACGAGGAGAAGGCGGGGCCGCGAAGGGGCTCGGGCAGCATGGCGGGCCTTTCGGGGACGTACGAGGGCACGACCGCGAGGGCGACGTGCGGGGTGTGAGCGGCCAGCTGGGCCAACAGGCCGTCCGGCGTGTGCAGTTCGGGGGTGTCGGCGGCGGAGTCGACCACGGCGACCACGGCGTCGAAGCCCGCGCCTGCGACGTTGTAGGCGTACCGCGGCCCGGGGCCGTCGGCCGGGTCGTCGTGGGCGGGGAAGACGATACGGCTGCGTATCGCGTACCCGGGGTCGTCGACCGCGAGCACCGGCGAGCGGGTGGTCGTGGAGTACCGCACCTCGGCGTCGACGACCTGCTCCAGCTCACGGGCGAGCCTGAGCGGGGCGTACATCAGCTCCTCGAACCCGAGCACGAGAACGCTCCGCGCGTCAGCGGGGAGTGCCTCTGCGAGGCGGGCCGCCATCGCGGGCAGCGCGTTTTCGAGGCGGGTCCGGTGGGCGGGCGTGAAGCCGTGCCGACCGCCGTCGGGCAGGCCCTGCGGCCAGAACAGCTCTACTCGGGTGATGTGACCATGGGGTCGCGTCTGCCGGATACGGTCGTCTGCCACGTGCGAGTCAGTGGGGGCCGATCGCGCGGTTCCCCGCGCCGCTGGGGGGGTACAGCTCAAGCCGGCCTCGACGTCACCGCCCTCAAGGGGCGCGGGGCTGTGTCTGTTTGCGGCTCCGCCGCGGGGCGCGACCGGCCACGAGGGCGCCGCAGCCGACGAACGACCCGCTGCGGCACTCTCTGCCTCGTACCGCGCCACCAGCTCCTGCCCCCGCTCCAGCACGCCGTGCGGCAACCGCACCGTCCCGGAAGCGGCCGCCACGAGGTCGACCCTCGCACCGATCTCCCGCGCGAACCCCTCCAGCCGCCCCAGATCCGCCGCCGAGCGCATGTCGACCAGGGCCACGACGACGTACCGCCGCCGCGGATACCGCTCGTGAAGATCCCGGATCGTGTTCAACACCGTGTTCCCGGTGGAGAACTCGTCGTCGACCAGCACCAACGGCCCGTCCCCCACCAGCAGCACAGGGTCCTCCGGCAGCAGCAGGTGGGACGTGGCATGCGAGTGCGACTCCTCGAAGCCACCCGCCGGGGCGACCGAGGCGACCGGGCGGCGCGTGGAGTGCATGTACGGAGCGAGCCCCACGCCGTCGGCGACCGAGTGGCCAAGACCCGTTGCCGTCTCCGCGTACCCGAGGACGACCGCCCCGGCGGCCTCCTGGGCGCCCAAGAGCTCCCGCACCCGGCGCCCGAGCTCGAACCCGTAGCCGTACACCACGGACGGCGACTGCGGTATGTGCTTGCCGAGCACGTTGGACACGAGCAGATGCGCCCGCTTGGGGTTGCGGCGCAGGGCCAGCCCCAGCAGGTCGGTCAGCTCGTCATCGCCCGTGAGTTCGAGACCGAGCCGCTCGGCGACCCAGGTCCCGGACCAGACCGGGTTGTTCACTGCGTTGTTCATGCGTCCCTAGATGGTGAAGTGGGTTCAGCCGGGGATTCCGGCGGCGAGCAGGTCCACGAAGCTGACGTCCTCGCGCGCGACGCCGAACACCTCGGCCCGCAGCATGGTCCGCTCGGCCCACGCGCGGTGCGGCTTCACCTCGTTCATCTTGTTGGTGTACGCCGACCTCAGCACACCCCCGCCGCCGCGCTCGGGCCGCAGGATGTCCGTGGCGTCGCCGAACTCTTCGTGACTGACCACGGACAGCGCATGCACGGGCAGTACGTGGGAGGGGTGGATGCAGGTCTTGCCCAGCAGGCCGTTGGCCTGGTCCAGGGAGATCTCCCGCAGCAGCCCGTCCATGGCGTGCTCAATCAGTTTCTCGCGCAGCTCGACGGCCTGCCCCTCCAGGAAGGGGCTGGTGCGCAGCATCGGCTTGAACATGCGCTCCGGCACCCGGAAGTACTCCCACACGGGCCCGGTCACCGTGAATCCGGTGCCGTCGGCCCGCCCGAGCATGTTCACCACGTCGGAGATCACGGAAGCGACGACATGGACGTCGTACGCCGTCATGTCGGGGGCCCGGCGCAGCCCGTACGAGGAGCAGAAGTCGGTCACGCCCAGGCGCAGCGCGAGCACGCGGTCGCGGTACTTGTCGACGGCGCGGGCGATGCCCTCCAGGCTCTCCACCCGCGACTCGCGGTAGAGCAGCTCGGGCGACTCCAGCACCGGCATCGCGAACAGCCGCCGCCCGCTCGCGGCCTCGGCGCCGGAGAGGGCCTCCAGGAAGGGGATGCCGCGCTCCTCGGTGAACTTGGGAAGCACGAATCCGGACAGCAACCGGACCGTCACCCCGAGCCGCTCCACCAGGTCGGGAATCTGCTCGGGCGTACGGACCCGGATGAAAAGCAGCGGGAGGCAGGATCCGGCACGCGCGTAAAGGTCGGCGAACTGGCGGACGAGGTTCTCCTCCCCCTCCGGCACGTCCGCGTCGTTGATCGAGTCCTCCAGGCACAGCACCATCGAGACAACGCCCAGCCCCGCCTGCTTGAGGATGTCGTCGGCGAGCCGCGGCCTGGTGGCCGGGCTGTAGAGCGTGGCGCCGAGGGCTACGGAGAGCAGCCTGGCCGGAGAGTCCGTGGTGAACTCACACGGCTCCTGGTGGAAGAGGTGCTGTCGCACCTCCGGGGCGATGTGCCCGAAATGACGCATAGGACTCCCCCGGGGCGCAAGGTGATGCCGAGTAGTCGGCAATAGGTGGCCGGTAATAGTACGTAGAGATCCATGCCAAGGGTTCCCACTGGGCATGAATTTCTGGTAACTCGGCCATGTCGACGGCTATTCGACACGGCTGCGGGTCGTGTACCCCGCGTTGTCGTGATCAGAACCGAGAAGGCAGGATGACCGCATGACGCACGCGATGCTGAAGGGGTCGAACGTCCCGCTCGAGGCCGCCACGGTGCGCGCCGTGCTGCGCTGGACGCCCGGGCACGGGGTCCCGGATGTCGACGTCTCGGCGCTGCTCCTCGGCCCCGACGGCCGGGTGCGCTCCGACGAGGACTTCGTCTTCTACAACCAGCCCCGGCACCCCTCCGGGAAGGCCAGGTGGCTCGGCAAGAAGCGCGTCACCGACGGCCTCACCGACACGATCCAGACAGATCTGACCGGTGTCGAGGCCGACGTCAGCCGGATTCTCCTGGTCGCTTCGGCGGAGGACGTCACCTTCGACCGTGTACAGGGACTGCGCATCCTGCTGTACGACGCCGCCGGCGCCGGCAGCGAGCCGCTGATCCGCTTCGACATCAAGCCTCAGACGGGCCAGGAAACGGCCCTGATCTGCGGCGAGCTGTACCGCCGAGGCGAAGGCTGGAAGTTCCGCGCCCTGGGCGAGGGCTACTCGAACGGTCTGAAGGGCCTGGCCACCGAGTTCGGTATCTCGGTGGACGAGTCGGAGGCCGCGGCCGAGCCCGGGCAGGCGCAGTCGGCCGCCGCGGTCCCCGCACCCGAGGTCTCCCGGCCGCTCCCGCCCGAGCAGCCGACCGCGGTCCCGGTGCAGCCGGCGTACGGCTATCCCCAGCAGCCTCCCCCCACGCAGCCCGCCTACGGCTACCCCCAGCCCGCGGCGGCGGCCGCTGCGGGCGCCCAGTCCGGCTACCCGCCCGCGGTGACGTCCGCCCCAAACCCGGACTTCCGGCTCCCGCCCCAGGGACCTCAGTTCATCCGGCCGTAGGGGCGGCCCTCAGCGCTCGGCCTTGGACTTGTAGCCCCGCCCCCACTGCAGGCCCCACCCGTACAACCGGTCCAGCTCCGCCTGGAACCCGTAGACGAACTTCACCTCGCGCCGTACGACCAGCTCGCCCTTGACGTTCTCGATCATCACGACCGCGCACGAGCGGGCCTGGGGATGGCGTTCGTCCAGATGTATCTCGATCCGCGGCCCGTTGCTCGGGTACAGCGTCACGATCGCGTGCGTACGGTCGAAGGCCGGCGTCTGGTCGTAGATGTACACGAAGACCAGCAGACGCTTGATCTCGTCCCGGTGGTCGAGGTTGACGTACATCGTCTCGCCGGACGCCGACCCGAACCGGTCGTCGCCGCTGAGCTTGACGTACGGCGCCGCGTTCACGTCTCCCAGGAAGCCGCCGAGGGGCTGCACGACCCCCTTCGTGCCGTCCTGCAGCTCGTACAGGCACCCCAGGTCGAGGTCGACGTTGACCATGCTCTGGCTGTGTCCCATGACCTCCGGCGGCTTGAGCGCCTTGAAGGGGTGCCTGAGCATGGACTCCCGCTGCGTCCCGCCGATGTCGGACGTCCGCATCCGCCAGTGCAGGTTGACCCGGAGATGGCCCGTCGCCGCGCCCTGCTTGGTGAGGGAGACCTGGTGGTGCCGTTTGGTCAGCGCGATGGAGTTCGTGGCCGCGCTGCCCGAGTCGAAGTCGGCCTCGCGTCCGCGCCAGAGCCCGTCGAAGAAGCCCATTCCCGCCCCCAGATTCACCCGGGTCCCTCAGACCCGGCTGTTTGAAAAACCGGCGGGGCGGCCGGAGACCGGCCGCCCCGCACAGAGCGTTCCCTCACCCGCAGGTGCGTCACACCCCGGACGAGATCTCAGTCTTCTCGTCCGAGGCCGCCGCTTTTCCCTCGGCTTCCGCGAGGGCCTTGTTGCGGCGCACGGAGGACCAGAAGGACCAGCCGATCAGGACGACGCCGACGAGGCCGGTGATGACCTCGTTGATCTGGTACTGGATGGTGACCATGAGGAGCACGGCCAGCGCGCCGATCGCGTAGTGCGCGCCGTGCTCCAGGTAGACGTAGTCATCGAGGGTGCCCTGACGGACCAGGTAGACGGTGAGCGACCGGACGTACATCGCGCCGATACCGAGACCCAGCGCCATCAGCACGATGTCGTTGGTGATGGCGAACGCGCCGATCACGCCGTCGAAGGAGAAGGACGCGTCCAGGACCTCCAGGTAGAGGAACATGAAGAACGCGGCCTGGCCGGCCAGCACGACGGGCTGCTTCTTCTTGCCGGTCCGCTCGGCCTCTTCCTCCTCCTCGTGCTCCCGCTCCTCCTCTTCCTCGAGTTTGTCCTCGAAGTAGCCGGAGAGTCCGCCGACGACCATGTACGTGATCAGGCCCGCGATGCCGGAGATCAGCACCGTCTGCGCCTTGTCGACGTGCGCGCCGCCGTGCTGGTGGGCGTGGGTGGCGAAGGTGAAGGAGGTGACCAGCAGGACGACCAGTGCGATGCAGACCGACAGCATGTCGACCTTGCCGAGCTTGGCCAGGGGGCGCTCGATCCAGCGCAGCCACTGGATGTCCCGGTCCTCGAAGATGAAGTCGAGGAAGATCATCAGCAGGAACATGCCACCGAAGGCGGCGATCGCCGGGTGGGCGTCCGTGACCAGCTGCTGGTAGTGGTCCTTGTTGTTCAGGGCGAGGTCGACCGCGTCAATCGGGCCGATCTTGGCGGTGACGGCGACGATGACGACGGGGAAGACGAGCCGCATGCCGAAGACCGCGATGAGAACACCGACCGTGAGGAAGATCTTCTGCCAGAAGGCATTCATCTTCTTCAGGATTCCGGCGTTGACCACCGCGTTGTCGAACGACAGCGAGATCTCGAGGATGGTGAGGATCGCCACGATGCCGAGGGCCTCCCACCCCCCGTAGAAGACCGCAGCGACCAGGCCGAGCGCGGTGACCGCGAACGACCAGCCGAAGGTTTTCAGAAGCACTGGCTACCCAATCCGTAGGTACGGGTCTCCCCCGCGCCGTACTCGGCTTTACTCAATGTTGACGTTGCGGCCGCAAGTCTAGAGGGAGGATCCGCCGGCCGGGACACGCGGACCCCGACCGACCGGAGAGCCGCAGGTCCGGGGCGGTTTCGGTCCTGCAAAGGAGCGGGCCTGTGCCGTGCTCGGTCCCTACGAGACGTTGACCCCGAAGTCCAGCGCGATGCCCCTCAGCCCCGACGCGTACCCCTGCCCCACCGCCCGGAACTTCCATTCGCCCTGGTAGCGGTAGAGCTCGCCGAAGATCATGGCGGTCTCCGTCGAGGCGTCCTCGGAGAGGTCGTAACGGGCCAGCTCCTGTCCGTCGGCCTGGTTGACGACGCGGATGAAGGCGTTGCTCACCTGTCCGAAGGTCTGGCCGCGCTCGTCGGCCATGTGGATCGAGACCGGGAAGACGATCTTGTCGCACTGGGCGGGCACCTGGCCGAGCTCGACCAGGATCGACTCGTCGTCGCCCTCGCCCTCACCGGTGAGGTTGTCGCCCGTGTGCTCGACCGAGCCCTCCGGGCTCTTGAGCTGGTTGTAGAAGACGAAGTACTCGTCACCCAGCACCCGCCCGCTGTTGCACAACAGGGCACTGGCGTCGAGGTCGAACGGGGCTCCGGTGGTGGAGCGCGCGTCCCAGCCGAGTCCGACCATGACCTGAGTGAGGTTGGGTGCGGCCTTGGACAGGGAGACGTTGCCCCCCTTGGCGAGCGTGACGCCCATGATGCTGGTCCTCCCCGAGATGGTGCTTGTTTGGTTGTCCTGCGCGGCCGGCGCCGCACGCAAACGGTGCGGCGCCGGCCGATGAGGCCCTGTGGCGTGTGCCCTGGGACGCGTCTCAGACGTTCACGCCGAAGTCCTGCGCGATGCCGCGCAGGCCCGAGGCGTAGCCCTGGCCGATAGCGCGGAACTTCCACTCCGCACCGTGCCGGTACAGCTCGCCGAAGACCATGGCGGTCTCCGTCGAGGCGTCCTCGGAGAGGTCGTAACGCGCGATCTCCGCCTCGCCCGCCTGGTTCACCACGCGGATGAACGCGTTGCGTACCTGGCCGAAGGACTGCTGGCGGTTCTCGGCGTCGTAGATCGAGACCGGGAAGACGATCTTGTCGACCTCGGCCGGGACGCCGACGAGGTTGATCTTGATCTGCTCGTCGTCGCCCTCGCCCTCACCGGTGATGTTGTCACCGGTGTGCTCGACTGAGCCGTCCGGGCTCTTGAGGTTGTTGAAGAAGACGAAGTTCGCGTCGCTGGCGACCTTGCCGGACGAGTCCACCAGCAGCGCGCTGGCGTCCAGGTCGAAGTCGGTGCCGGTCGTGGTGCGGACGTCCCACCCCAGACCGACGATGACCGCGGTCAGGCCCGGGGCCTCCTTGGTCAGCGATACGTTGCCGCCCTTGCTGAGGCTGACTCCCACGAGTCCTCCATTGGGTTCCAGGGGCGGGGAGCCCCGCGTGCGTTCTGACATCGGATCAACGTCTCGATCCTAGTGACGGGTTCCCGCGGCACGCAGGCCTTGGGGGCCAACAATCACAGGGTGTCGAGTGCCTTCACGTACTCGTTCAGGTCGCGGGCGTCCGGGAGCGCGTTGACGACGGTCCAGCGCACGACGCCCTCCTTGTCGATGACGAAGGTGCCGCGCACCGCGCAGCCCTTGTCCTCGGCGAAGACGTCGTAGGCGCGGGAGACCTCGCCGTGCGGCCAGAAGTCGCTCAGCAGCGGGTAGTCGAAGCCCTCCTGCTCGGCGAAGACGCGCAGGGTGTGGATGGAGTCGTTGGAGACGGCCAGCACCTGGGTGTCGCGGTCGGAGAACTGCGGCAGGCTGTCGCGCACCGCGCACAGCTCACCGGTGCACACGCCGGTGAAGGCGAAGGGGTAGAAGAGCAGGACCACGTTCTTCTCGCCACGGAAGTCGGAGAGCCGCACGGTGGCGCCGTGGTTGTCCTTGAGCTCGAAGTCGGGGGCCTTGTCGCCGACCTGGATCGCCATCGCAGTATTTCCCTTTCGGTGGGGCTGTTCGGGTGGTGGAACCACCCTACGCAGCGATCACCGAAAGCCGACGGACGGGCCGAGCACGACGGCTCGGCCCGTCCGGCGATGTCACTTCTTGGACTTGGCCGCCTTCGGCGTCACGAGCCGGCTGCCGCTCCAGTCCTTGCCCACACTGACGCTCTTGGAGGCGGACAGCCCCGCGGTCGTCGAGGCTTCGGAGATGTCGCTCGGCTCCACGTAGCCGTCGCGGCCGGTCTTCGGCGTCAGCAACAGGATCGACCCGCCCTCCTCGATGTACGTGGTGGCGTCCACCAGCACATCGGTCAGGTCGCCGTCGTCGTCGCGGAACCAGAGCACCACGGCATCGGCGACGTCGTCGTAATCCTCGTCCACAAGGTCACTGCCGATGACTTGCTCAATGGCCTCGCGGAGTTCCTGGTCTACGTCGTCGTCGTAGCCGATCTCCTGGACCACCTGCTCGGGCTGGAACCCCAGCCTGACGGCAGGGCTCGTCTCCGCGTGGTCCGCGGTCGCGCTCACGGGTTGCCTCCTGATCATGTCTTGGTGAATATCTCAGCCACGCGCGTGCGCGAAGCATTGGCCGTAGTCCACACGGGCGGGGCGGATCGCGCAAGTACCCGGCCGTTCAGACCGCCGAAACGGTGACGATCCTGGCCGTGTCACCCCAACTTCAGGCACACGATTGCCGCCAAAAGTGACCTACACCACACCTTTCTGCCCCCTTTGTGGCATTGGGAACCCGTGGAAACTGTCGGAGGTCTCGGTTACCTCTCAGTAGAGATGACGTTTGCGTCGGCGAGGTACACGATGGGGAACGGTGCAGGCATACCGAAACGCAGCTCAAAGCAGCCCTCTGACAGGTAAGGAACAGCGTGGCTTCCGGATCCGATCGCAACCCGATCATCATTGGCGGCCTTCCGAGTCAGGTTCCTGACTTCGACCCCGAGGAGACCCAGGAGTGGCTCGACTCGCTCGACGCCGCCGTCGACGAGCGAGGCCGCGAGCGGGCCCGCTACCTGATGCTGCGACTGATCGAGCGAGCCCGCGAGAAGCGCGTGGCCGTGCCCGAGATGCGCAGCACGGACTACGTCAACACCATCCCGACCAAGAGCGAGCCGTTCTTCCCCGGCAACGAGGAGATCGAGCGCAAGATCCTCAACGCGACCCGCTGGAACGCCGCGGTGATGGTCTCGCGCGCCCAGCGCCCGGGCATCGGCGTCGGCGGCCACATCGCCACCTTCGCCTCCTCGGCATCACTGTACGACGTGGGCTTCAACCACTTCTTCCGCGGCAAGGACGAGGGCGACGGCGGTGACCAGGTCTTCTTCCAGGGCCACGCCTCTCCCGGCATCTATGCGCGCGCGTTCCTGCTCGACCGGCTGACCGAGGAGAACCTCGACGGGTTCCGGCAGGAGAAGTCGAAGGCTCCGCACGGCCTGTCCTCGTATCCGCACCCGCGCTCGATGCCGGAATTCTGGGAGTTCCCGACGGTGTCGATGGGCCTCGGCCCGATCGGTGCGATCTACCAGGCGCGGATGAACCGCTACATGCACGCGCGCGGGATCGCCGACACCTCGAAGTCGCAGGTGTGGGCGTTCCTCGGCGACGGCGAGATGGACGAGCCGGAGTCGCTCGGCCAGCTGACCATCGCCGCCCGTGAGGGCCTGGACAACCTGACCTTCGTCGTCAACTGCAACCTGCAGCGCCTGGACGGCCCGGTCCGCGGCAACGGCAAGGTCATCCAGGAGCTGGAGTCGGTCTTCCGGGGCGCCGGCTGGAACGTCATCAAGCTGATCTGGGACCGCACCTGGGACCCGCTGCTGGCCCAGGACCGCGACGGCCTGCTGGTCAACAAGATGAACACGACGCCGGACGGCCAGTTCCAGACGTATGCGACCGAGTCCGGCGCGTACATCCGTGACCACTTCTTCGGCGACGACCAGCGGCTGCGCGCGATGGTCGAGGGCATGACCGACGACCAGATCCTGCACCTGGGGCGCGGCGGTCACGACCACAAGAAGATCTTCGCGGCCTTCTCGGCGGCCAAGGCGCACAAGGGCCAGCCGACGGTGATCCTCGCCAAGACGGTCAAGGGCTGGACGCTGGGCCCGAACTTCGAGGGCCGCAACGCCACGCACCAGATGAAGAAGCTGACGGTCGACGACCTCAAGCGCTTCCGCGACCGGCTGCACCTGCCGATCTCCGACAAGGAGCTGGAGAGCGGCGTACCGCCGTACTACCACCCGGGGCGGAACTCCGAGGAGATCCAGTACATGCACGACCGCCGCAAGGGCTGCGGCGGGTACGTCCCCACCCGCGTGGTGCGCTCCAAGCCCCTGGCACTGCCCGACGACAAGACGTATGCGAGCGTGAAGAAGGGGTCCGGTCAGCAGTCGATCGCCACAACGATGGCCTTCGTACGCCTGCTAAAGGACCTCATGCGGGACAAGGAGATCGGCAAGCGGTTCGTGCTGATCGCGCCGGACGAGTACCGCACGTTCGGCATGGACTCCTTCTTCCCGAGCGCGAAGATCTACAACCCGCTGGGCCAGCAGTACGAGTCGGTCGACCGCGAACTCCTGCTCGCGTACAAGGAGTCGCCGACCGGGCAGATGCTGCACGACGGCATCTCCGAGGCGGGCTGCACGGCCTCGCTGATCGCGGCCGGCTCGGCCTACGCCACGCACGGCGAGCCGCTGATCCCGGTCTATGTCTTCTACTCGATGTTCGGTTTCCAGCGCACCGGCGACCAGTTCTGGCAGATGGCCGACCAGCTGGCGCGCGGCTTTGTGCTGGGTGCGACCGCGGGACGTACGACGCTGACCGGTGAGGGGCTGCAGCACGCGGACGGCCACTCGCAGCTGCTCGCCTCGACCAACCCGGGCTGTGTCGCCTACGACCCGGCGTACTCGTACGAGATCGCGTACATCGTGCAGGACGGTCTGCGCCGGATGTACGGCTCCTCGCCCGAGCACCCGCACGGCGAGGACGTGTTCTTCTACCTCACCGTCTACAACGAGCCCATCCAGCACCCGGCCGAGCCGGACAACGTGGACGCCGAGGGCATCGTCAAGGGCATCCACCGTCTGAGCGCGGGCACTTCGGGGTCGATTCCGGCGCAGATCATGGCGTCGGGTGTGGCCGTGCCGTGGGCCATCGAGGCGCAGAGGATCCTCGCCGAGGAGTGGAACGTCAAGGCCGACGTCTGGTCGGCGACCTCCTGGAACGAGCTGCGGCGCGAGGCCGTGGACGTCGAGCGGCACAATCTGCTGCACCCTGACGAGGAGCAGCGGGTGCCGTACGTGACGCGCAAGCTGAGCGGGGCCGAGGGTCCGTTCGTGGCCGTCTCCGACTGGATGCGGTCGGTTCCGGACCAGATCGCCCGGTGGGTGCCGGGGACGTACCAGTCGCTGGGCGCCGACGGGTTCGGCTTCGCGGACACGCGTGGTGCGGCGCGGCGCTTCTTCCACATCGACGCGCAGTCGATCGTGGTGGCGGTGCTGACCGAGCTGGCCAAGGAGGGCAAGGTCGACCGGTCTGTGCTGAAGCAGGCGATCGACCGGTACCAGCTCCTCGACGTGTCGGCGGCGCACCCCGGAGCGGCGGGCGGCGACGCGTAGCGCTCCGCGAGCGGGCCGTGTGAACCCGCGGGGCGCCGGTGGCGCCCCGGAGTCGACCGGTTGAAGGTGAGGGGCTCACGAGGCCCCTCCCCTTCACTGTTTCCTTACGATGCGTGCATGCAGGAACAATCGGCGCAAGCACGTTGGGAACACCTCACCCAGCGGCCTCTGCTGGCGCTCGCCGTGGCGTTCGCCCTCGCGTACGCCGTGCCGATCGTGGACAGTTCGGCCGGCCATTCGCTGACCGCGGTGTGCACGGCGGTCGAGTGGGTGGTGTGGGGGGCGTTCGCCGCGGACTACGTGGCGCGGTTCGCGCTCTCCCGCCATCGCAGGGAGTTCGTGCGCGGGCACTGGCTGGACCTGTGCGCGGTGGTCCTGCCAATGGTTCAGCCGCTGCGGCTGCTGCGCATGGTCGCGACGTTGATGCTGGTGGGGCGGCGGGCCCGGATGGCCCACCAGATCAGGCTCACGACGTATGTGGCCGGCGCGGTCGTGGGGCTGCTGATGTTCGGCTCGCTGGCCGTGCTGTCGGTGGAGCGGGAGTCACCGGACGGGAACATCCGGACGCTGGGTGACGCCTTGTGGTGGTCGTTCACGACGATGACGACCGTGGGCTACGGGGATCATGCACCGACCACCGGCCTTGGGCGGATGATCGCCGTCGGCCTGATGCTCGCCGGCATCGCCCTGCTGGGTGTGGTGACCGCGAACATCGCCGCGTGGTTCCTCGCCCGGTTCGAGAAGGACGATGTGGAGGAGCGGCGGCAGACGGAGGCGATCGAGGCGCTGACGGACGAAGTGCGGGCGCTTCGGGCCGAGGTCGCGGCGCTCAGGAAGACATCCGTGGAGAGTTGAGTTGAGGGAAGGGCCCCCGGTCGTCCCACCGGGACCCTTCCCTCACGCACCCGGGTCAGAACAGTCCGCTGCCCGGGGTTGCCGCCCCCGCGAGCCAGATGATCGCGAGGAGCGTGTCGATGGCGCCCAGCACGAGGGCGACCAGAGCCGGTACGGGACCTGAGCGTGCCCATGTGCGGCCCATCGCGAGCCAGCCGCAGACGATCGCCACGGGGCCGAGGATGATCCCCAGCACGAAGAACCCTGCGACCGCGCAGATGACTCCGATGATTCCGAGCGTTGCGCGATCCGGCCCGGTCCGTGACCAGTTACGGCCATGTGAGCGGGGGTGCCTGCGCGTTCCTTGTCCGAAGCCCGCCATCATCAACTCCTTGAACCCCGGGGTCTGTTCGGGGCTGAAGGAGCGGGTACCCCCGGTGCACTTCCTAATCCTCGGGCTGCCGGCGCGCTGCCCCCCTCCGGCAGCGCGCCGCAGCACCGGTCGCCCTCAACACCGTACGAACTTGCCCGAGGAACATGCCGTACGGAGGGGGCGTGACCACTGTGGCCTGGGGTGCGCACCGGGAGCGAGGAATCTTTAGCGTCTTCACCCTGATGAGCGAAGTCCGTTGAAAACCCGTCAGGTTGGCGCGTCAGATGTGGGCCGCGCCCGCACCCGCCTCCGCGTTCGCCCCGCGCTTGGTGAGCAGGGCGACGAAGACCGCCACCACCGCGACCGCGCAGGCGACCAGGGACGCCAGGCTCATGCCGGAGACGAACGTGTCGTGCGCGACGTCCGCGATCTTCGCGGCGATCGCTTCCGGAGTGCCCTTGGCGACCGGGGGCACGCCGACCTGGACGGCCTCGGAGGCCTGGTCGAGCTGGGCCGGGGTGAGCTTCGGCAGGCCGGCGTCCTTCCAGTTGCCGGCGAGGTCGCCGTCGACCTTGGACGCCATCACGGCACCCAGCACCGCCGTACCGAGGCTGCCGCCGATCTGCATCGCGGCCTGCTGGAGTCCGCCGGCGACACCGGAGAGCTCCATGGGGGCGTTGCCGACGATGACCTCCGTGGCGCCGACCATGACCGGCGCGAGACCGAGGCCGAGCAGGGCGAACCAGAGGGACATCACGGCACTGCCGGTGTCCGTGTCCAGCGTGGACATGCCGTACATGGCGATCGCGGTGGCCGCCATGCCTCCGGCCAGCGGGATGCGCGGGCCCAGCTTGGTGATCATCACGCCCGCGAGCGGGGAGCCGACGATCATCATGCCGGTGAGCGGGAGGAGATGGAGGCCCGCGTCGATGGGCTTCATCCCGTGCACGTTCTGCAGGTAGAACGTCACGAAGAACAGGCCGCCCATGAACGCGATGGCCATCAGGACCATCAGCACGACGCCCGCCGACAGCGGCACCGAGCGGAACAGGCCCAGCGGGATCAGCGGCTCCTTGACCTTCGTCTCCCAGAACGAGAACAGGGCGAAGCCGATGACCGAGGCGGCGATGAACGCCCAGGTCTTGCCGTCGCCCCAGCCCCAGGTCGGCGCCTTGATCAGGGCCCAGACCAGGCAGAACATCGCGCCCGACAGCAGGGCGATGCCCAGGATGTCGAACGATCGCGGCGCGTTCTCCGCCCGGTGGTCGAGCAGGATCAGCGAGCCCAGGACGAGGGCGAGGACGCCCACCGGGACGTTGATGAAGAACACCGACTGCCAGTTGACGTGCTCGACCAGGACACCGCCGAGGATCGGGCCGCCCGCGGTGGAGGCGCCGATGACCATGCCCCAGATACCGATGGCCATGTTGAGCTTCTCGGCCGGGAAGGTCGCGCGCAGCAGGCCCAGCGCGGCCGGCATCAGCAGGGCGCCGAACAGGCCCTGGAAGACGCGGAAGGTGACGACGGCGGCGATGCTGCTGGACAGGCCGATGGCGCCGGAGGCGGCCGCGAAGCCGGTCACACCGACCAGGAAGGTCTGCCGGTGTCCGAAGCGGTCGCCGAGCTTGCCGGCGGTGATCAGCGACACCGCGAGGGCGAGGAAGTACCCGTTGGTGATCCACTGGACGTCGGCGAAGCTCGCCTTCAGGTCCTTCTGGATGGCCGGGTTGGCGATGGCCACGATGGTGCCGTCGAGGGCCACCATCATGACCCCGACGGCGACGGTTATGAGGGTGAACCAGGGGTGGCCGCGCAGCCCGGAGGCCGGCGGCGCGTCCGACGGGGCTGTCGGCGCCTTGTCCCCCGACCCCGTCGTGTCGATGGTGGTCTGACTAGTCATGTGTTCGAGGCTAGTGACAGCCGCTGACAATTGACAAACCAATTCACAAGTCAGTAACTGACGCATATGGAAACGCTCCGCGAACGCAAGAAGCAGCGCACCCGGGACGCGCTGCTGCGGGCCGCCGTCGAACTGTTCACCTCGCGCGGCTACGAGGGGACGACCGTCGACGACATCGCCGAGGCCGTCGACGTCTCGCAGCGCACCTTCTTCCGCTACTTCGCCGGCAAGGAGGAGGCCGCCCTCGCCCTGCAGGAGCTGGTGGCCGCGCGGTTCGTCGAGGCCGTGCGCGCGCGGCCGGCCCACGAGGCGCCGCTGGAAGCGCTGCGCCGGGCCGTCCTGGAGGGCTGGGACACGCTCAACGACGTCATCGAAACCGTCGTACCCGTCGAGCTGTATCTGCGGATGCAGCAGGTGATCGAGTCGACGCCGGTCCTGGTCGCCGCCCATCTGCGGCGCAACGAGGGGATCGAGGACGCCCTCGCGCGGGTGCTCGCCGGGCGCGAGGGCGTCGACGTGGACGCCGACCCCCGGCCGCGGCTGACCGTGGCGGTGTTCGGCGGAGTGATGCGGGTGACGGAGCGGCGGTGGAGCACGGGCGAGGACTTCAGTATCGACGCCATGCGCGCGCTGACCCTCTCGTACCTCGAACAAGTGGGGCCCGCACTCACCGGGAACTGGCGATCACGCTGAGACACACCGGGAGACAGTGAGGTCATCGCCACGTTTATCGAAACGTGATCCCTGTCACTCGGTTCACGCGAGACCCTCTCGTTCTCCTAGTGTGTCCTCCCAGTGACTTCCTTCGACACCTCCCCGCAACTGAACGTCGGGCGGGCGCTGCTCGCCCTCGCCGTCGTCTTCGTCATGCTGGCGACCACCGGCTGGACGGCCCTGCGCAGCCACCGTGAGGCGACTCCGCTGCAGGCTTCGCTCTCCTCCTGGGAGCACGGCCGCATCCACGGACACCACCTCCCGGACCCCGACGCGGCCCCCGTTCGCGTCGCCCGCTTCTTCACCTCGCTCACCGCTCAGGAGCGCGCCCGTCTCGCCCGCCGCTATCCGCTCGCGGTGGGCAACATGAACGGCGCACCCGTCGAGCTGCGCTACCGCGCCAACAAGTTGGCGCTCGTCCAGCAGCGCAAGGTCGAGCTCAAGCGCATGCACGACCTCCGCCTTTCGGCCCTCGGGCAGCGGGAAGCGGGCCGCCGTATGCACCGCTACGAGTCGCTGACGCACAAGGGCCGGCACATCCTCGCCTTCGACCCGGACGGCTCGGGACGGATCGCCGAGGTGATCGGGAACCTGCAGAAGGCCGAGCGTGTGTCGGTCGTCGTCCCCGGGGTCGACACCGACCTGCTCACCTTCCAGAAGACGAACCGCCGGTACACGGCACCGGTGGGCATGGCCACGTCGCTGTACGCGGCCGAGCGGGCGGCGAGCCCGACGACGCGTACGGCCGTGATCGCCTGGGCCGACTACACGGCACCCGCCGGACTGGGCATCGACTCGGCCACGGCGATGCGCGCGGAGGACGGCGCGGTGCGGCTGAACGCGATGCTGCGCGGGCTGCCCGGCGACGCGCCGGTGTCGCTGTTCTGCCACAGCTACGGCTCCGTGGTCTGCGGAGTGGCCGCGCACACGCTGCCGCGCCGGGTGACCGACATAGCGGTGGCCGCCAGTCCCGGGATGCGCGTGGCGAAGGCCTCCCACCTGCACACCTCCGCCCAGGTGTGGGCGATGCGCAACGCCACGGACTGGATCCAGGACGTGCCGTACCTGGAGGTCGGCGGGCTGGGTCACGGGGCCGACCCGGTGTCGGCCGCGTTCGGGTCGCGGGTGCTGTCGGCGCGGGGTGCGAAGGGGCATGCCGGTTATTTCGAGCCGGGAACGGAGAGCCTGCTGAACTTCGCGGAGATCGGTGTTGGCGCGTACCGGTCGGTGCAGTGTGCGCGTGATGGCGACGCGTGCCGGGCGGGTTTGTCCCGCGCGGCTGCGGCCGGACGCGCGTAGAGACGGAGAAACTGCGGTCTGCGCAGGGTGGCGACGAAGGAGCGGGTCCCGAATACGATGAGCCGCATGGGTGACGTACTGGCCGGATTGCATGCCGCCTGGGAGTTCGAGTCCGACTCCGTGCTCATCCGTTACGAACGGGGCATTCGAACACCCAAGCTCTTCCAGGCGCTCGGTGAGCGTCGTGTTCCGATCGAGGCGATCGCCGGCGTGACGCTGGCCCCCGGCAGGCGCGGCACGGTCGTCCTGCGCATCGAGCCGCGCGCCGGCGCCGACCCGCTGATGGAGGCGGCCGCCGGGCAACTGAAGGAGGGGTGCGATCCGTACCGGCTGGTGCTGCCCGCCGAGCGCGAGACGCTCGCCGAGTACTACGCCGACGAGCTGCGGACGCAGCTGAAGGACGACGGCGAGGCGGCCGAGCGGTATCTGGTGAGCGCCCCCGAGGCGCCCCGGCAGTTCAAGGCGTACGACGCGAAGGCGTCCTTCGACGGGAGGACCGTGCGCTTCCGGTGGTTCTGGACGGGGGCGTCGTCGGCGAAGTGGAAGGCCGGCGACCAGAGCTTTCCGGTCAGCGAGCTGAGCGGGGTGCAGTGGCGCTCCCCCGAGGTCTTCGAAGGGCACCTCCAGCTGATACGACGGGACGGGACGCCGGCGCCCGCGCAGGCGGACCAGGATCCGGCGGCCGTGGTGTTCGGGCTCGGGTACGGGCCGGTGCACGAGTCACTGCCGTTCGCGGCGGCCGTGCTGGCCGCTGTGCGGGACTGTCGGCCGGTCGCAGCGGTGTCGGCCGGCGCGCCGCGGCGTGACCCCGCCGACATCGCCGAGAGGATCCGGCACCTGGGGGAACTGCATCAGGCGGGCCTGGTGACGGATGAGGAGTACTCGCTGAAGAAGGCCGAGTTGCTGGCGGAGCTCTAGCGTTTGCCGGGTCGCCGTTTGTTGGCCGCCGCGGGTTGTCCGTGGCTGGGCTGTCCGTGGCTTGTCGCGCCCACGCGGCGGGGCCGCGTACCGACACGGCCCCGCACCCCTGAAAAGCCTCTACTCACGTCCGGCGGACGCGAAGCGCATGTCCGGGTAGCGCGTTCCCGCCACCTTGTCCGCGATCGGTTCCAGCAGAGCCAGCTCGTCGTCCGTCAGCACGATCCGTGTTGCCGCCACGTTCTCCTCGATCCTCCTGCGCTTCGTCGTACCCGGGATCTGGGCCACCGTGAGGCCGTGTACGGCCGCTCGCTGCTGGACCCAGGCCAGGGCGATCTGGGCGAGGGACACCTCGTGGGCTTCGGCCACCGCGCGGATCGGTTCCAGCAGCGTCGCGTTGGCCGCGGCGTTCTCGCCCTGGAAGCGGGGCATCATGCGGCGGACGTCGCCGTCCGTCAGGTCCTTGCCCGCGTTGGCGAAGGAGCCCGCGAGGAAGCCGCGGCCCAGCGGGGAGTACGGGACGAGGGCCACGCCCAGTTCGCGGGCGGCCAGCACCACGTTGGTCTCGATGTCCCGGCTGAACAGGGACCACTCCGACTGGACGGCGGCGATCGGGTGCACGGCCTGTGCGGCGCGCAGCTCGTCGGCGGTGACCTCGCTGAGGCCGAGGTGCTTGACCTTGCCCTGGCGCACCAGCTCGGCCATGGCGCCGACGGTCTCCTCGACCGGCACGTTCACATCGCGCCGGTGCATGTAGTAGAGGTCGATGACGTCGACGTCGAGGCGGCTGAGGCTGCCCTCGACGGCCTGGCGGACGTACGCCTCGTCACCGCGGATGATCCGCTTCGTGCGGTCCCCGGCCGGGACGCGTACGCCGAACTTGGTCGCGATCACGACCTCGTCCCGGTGGGCGTTGACGAAAGGGGAGAGGAAGCGTTCGTTGTCCCCGTCGCCGTAACCCTCCGCGGTGTCGTACAGCGTGACGCCGAGTTCCAGTGCCCGCTCCAGGGCGGCCCGCGACTCCTTCGCGTCGGCGGGGCCGTAGGCGAAGCTCATGCCCATGCAGCCGAGGCCCTGTACACCGACCTCGGGGCCGGTGGTGCCGAGCCGTACGGCCGGGATCCTGCTGTCGGTCATCGCACCTTCTCCGCCTCGTGGCCACGGGCGCGGCCCGCGTCCGCATAGAAACTGATCTTCCGGTCGAGCACCGCGAGAGTGTCCTGGAGTTCGGCGACCCGGGCCAGCACGTCGCGGCGGGTCGCCTCCAGCAGCTCGAACCGCTGGCCGAACGTGTGGTCGCCCTCGCGCACCAGTTCCGCGTACCGCACCATGTCGGCGACCGGCATGCCGGTGAGCCGCAGCTTGCCGACGAGGTCGAGCCAGTCGAGGTCGCGGTTGCTGTAGCGGCGCTGACCTGTGTGCGAACGGTCGACGTGCGGCATCAGGCCGATGCGCTCGTACCAGCGCAGAGTGTGCGCGGTCAGCCCGGTGAAGGCGACGACCTCGCTGATCGTGTAGCTGTCATGACCTTCGGGGCGCCGGTGGGGGTGGGGCGGGGCTCCGCAGGCGTCGGTCCGGGTGGGCGTGGTCTCCATCACCGTCATGCCCTCAACGCTATGGCCTTGGAGTGCACTCCAAGCAAGCGGAACCGGTAAGAAACAGGCCTGGGAGCCTGACCCCGACAGGAGTATGAACCGGTGGGCCGCTTAGGCTCGTCCGCATGTCCTTGCAGAGCCTTGCGTTGATCGAGAACTGGCCGGTTCCCACCGCTGCGGCGGGTGTCGTGCGGGGTGACGGGACGGTCCTCGGCACCCACGGCCCCGTCGACCGGCGCTTTCGGCTGGCCTCGGTCACCAAACCGCTCGCAGCGTACGCCGCGCTCGTCGCGTACGAGGAGGGGGCGATCGAGCTCGACGAGCCGGCCGGTCCGCCCGGGTCGACGGTCCGGCATCTGCTCGCCCACACCTCGGGGCTCGCCTTCGACGAGCACCGGGTGACCGCCCCGCCCGGGGAACGGCGGCTGTACTCCAACGCCGGCTTCGAGCAGCTCGGCGACCACGTCGCCAAGGCGACGGAGATCCCCTTCTCCGAGTATCTGCGCCAGGCGGTGCTGGAGCCGCTGAGGATGGCAGCCACCTCGCTGGAGGGCTCACCGGCGAAGGACGGTGTCTCGACGGTCGAGGACCTGCTGCGCTTCGCAGCCGAACTCCAGGCCCCTCGTCTCCTCGACCCCCGCACGGTCGCCGAGGCGATGACGGTCCAGTACCCGGGCACCAAGGGTGTCCTGCCGGGCTACGGCCACCAGAACCCGAACGACTGGGGGCTCGGCTTCGAGATCCGCGACTCCAAGTCCCCCCACTGGACGGGGAGTTCCTCCTCGCCGCGCACCTTCGGGCACTTCGGTCAGTCGGGTACGTTCCTGTGGATCGACCCCGACGCGGGGGCGGCGGGCGTGGCGCTGACGGACCGGGCGTTCGGGCCGTGGGCTGTCGAGGTGTGGCCGGTCTTCACGGACGCGGTACTGGCTGAAGTGCGCTGAGCCCTCGGCCGGGACCGCCGCTGTGGGCCGTGGTTCGCCGCGGCGCCGTCGCGGCCGTGCGGCTACCGCCGGTCCGCCGCCATCTCCCACATCAACAGCTCGGCCCCGGTCAGCGCCTGAGCCTCCAGGTCCTTGGCGTCCGTGACGCGTGCCGCGTCGCCCGGCCCCAACTCCTCGCCGTCCAGGCGCACTTCCCCCCGTACGACATGGACGTACACGAACGCCCCGTCCGGCACCGCCGTCCGCTCCCCCGCTCGCAGCCGCCGCAGGTGAAGCATCGCGCCCGCCTCGGGGACCGCGTACGGCGTCGAGTCCGCGATGCCGTGGACGATCTCGTACCCGGGATCGCCGCCGGGATCGCGGGGGGCCAGCCACATCTGGACGAAGGTCAGCGGCGACGGGCCGTCGTTGCGCTCGACGTGCCGTACGCCCGCCGCCGAACTCAGGCGCTGCACATCGCCGGGGCGCACCCGGGTCTCGTGGCCGGTGGAGTCGCGGTGGGTGAGCTCGCCCTCGACCACCCACGTGACGATCTCCGTGTGGCTGTGCGGGTGTTCGCCGAAGCCGGCGCCGGGGGCGAGGCGCTCCTCGTTGCAGGCGATCACCACGCCGAAGCGGAGGTTGCCGGGGTCGTAGTGCGGACCGAAGGAGAAGGCGTGCCACGACTCGATGCCGGCGGCCGGGTCGCCCCCTGGATAGCGCTCCGCGGCGCGCCGTACGTCCATCACGGACACCACGGTAGACCTCGGCGACCACCCGGCGGCGCGCACTCCCGTCCGGATAAGGCAGTCTTGTCCCCGTGCCCGAACCCGAAACGAGCAAGCCCGAAGCCGTCGCGCGCGTCGTCCACGCGCACGCCGCGACCCTGAAGCGACTGGAGAAGTCCTCCGGTTCTCTCGCCGCGCAGGCCATCACGCGCATGGACGAGACGCTGTCGTGGTACCGGGCGATGCCACCGGAGAACCGTTCCTGGATCGGGCTGGTCGCCCAGGCCGGTATCGCCGCCTTCACCGAGTGGTTCCGGCATCCGGACGCGCCCCAGGCCATCTCGACGGACGTGTTCGGCACCGCGCCGCGCGAGCTGACCCGGGCCATCACCCTGCGGCAGACGGTGGAGATGGTGCGCACCACCATCGAGGTCATGGAGAGCGCCATCGACGAGGTGGCGGCGCCCGGCGACGAGAGCGTGCTGCGCGAGGCGCTGCTCGTGTACGCCCGGGAGATCGCCTTCGCCACCGCCCAGGTGTACGCCCAGGCCGCCGAGGCACGCGGTGCCTGGGACGCCCGACTTGAGTCCCTCGTCGTCAACGCCGTGCTGAGCGGGGAGGCCGACGAGGGCGCGGTCAGCAGGGCCGCGGCCCTCGGGTGGAACTCGCCCGAGCATGTGTGTGTCGTCCTCGGGACGGCTCCCGACGGCGACTCCGAGCTGACCGTCGAGGCGATCCGGCGGGCCGCCCGGCACGCCAAGCTGCAGGTGCTCACCGGGGTGCTCGGCGACCGGCTCGTCGTCATCGCCGGTGGCAGCGACAATCCGATCGCCGTGGCCAAGTCGCTGATCGGGCCGTACGCGGCCGGGGCGGTGGTGGCCGGGCCCGTCGTGTCCGATCTGCTCGCCGCGACCCGGTCCGCGCAGGCCGCGGCCGCCGGGCTCAAGGCGTGTTTCGCCTGGCAGGACGCCCCACGGCCGGTACTCGCGGACGACCTGCTGCCGGAGCGCGCGATCGCGGGTGACCCGAACGCGCGCGAGCAGCTGGTGGAGGAGATCTACAGACCGCTCGAGGAGGCCGGGTCCGCACTTCTGGAAACGCTCTCCGTCTATCTCGAGCAGGCGAGCAGTCTCGAAGGCGCCGCCCGGATGCTCTTCGTTCACCCCAACACCGTGCGCTACCGGCTCCGACGTGTGACTGACGTCACCGGCTGGTCACCTTCCGATGTACGCTCCGCGTTCACGCTGCGGATCGCTCTGATCCTGGGGCGTCTGGCCGAGGGAGATCTCCCGGCCTAGGCTTTTGTCGGGGGCCTACAAAACCCCCTCGTGTTCTTCGTCCCTGTCCCCACGGGCCGCGCAGGCCGTCCACAAGAGAGAGTGTGAGAGTGCTCGTACTCGTCGCTCCCGGCCAGGGTGCCCAGACGCCCGGCTTCCTGACTCCCTGGCTCGACCTCCCCGGTGCCGCCGACCGCGTCGCCGCCTGGTCGGATGCCATCGGACTGGACCTCGCCCACTACGGCACCCAGGCCGACGCCGACGCGATCCGTGACACCTCCGTCGCGCAGCCGCTGCTCGTCGCCGCCGGCATCCTGTCCGCCGCGGCACTGGGTGCCATCACGCCGGGCGCCGTCGCGGGCCACAGCGTCGGCGAGATCACCGCCGCCTCCTTCGCGGGCGTCCTCGACGACACCGCCGCGCTGACCCTCGTACGCAAGCGGGGTCTGGCCATGGCCGACGCCGCCGCGATCACCGGGACCGGCATGTCGGCGCTGCTCGGCGGCGACCCCGACGTGTCCGTCGCGCACCTGGAGAAGCTGGGTCTGACCCCGGCCAACGTGAACGGCGCGGGCCAGATCGTCGCCGCGGGCACGCTGGAGCAGCTCGCCGTACTGAACGAGGACAAGCCCGAGGGCGTGCGCAAGATCGTCCCGCTCAAGGTCGCCGGTGCCTTCCACACGCGCCACATGGCACCCGCGGTCGACGCGCTGGCCAAGGCCGCCGCCGATCTCACCCCCGCCGACCCGGAGTTCACGTACGTCTCGAACAAGGACGGGCAGACGGTCGCCACCGGCGCCGAGGTGCTGGAGCGGCTGGTCGGCCAGGTGGCCAACCCCGTCCGCTGGGACCGGTGCATGGAGACCTTCAAGGAACTGGGCGCGACAGCGATCATCGAGGTGTGCCCGGGCGGCACGCTGGTCGGCCTCGCCAAGCGCGCGCTGCCGGGTGTGAAGACCCTGGCGCTCAAGACCCCCGACGACCTCGACGCGGCCCGCGAGCTCATCGCAGAGCACGCCGAAGCCTGAGCCCGAAGGAGCCGTACGAAGATGTCGAAGATCAAGCCCAGCAAGGGCGCCCCGTACGCGCGCGTCCTGGGTGTGGGCGGCTACCGCCCGGTCCGGGTGGTGCCGAACGAGGTGATCCTCGAGACGATCGACTCGTCGGACGAGTGGATCCGTTCGCGCTCCGGCATCGAGACCCGGCACTGGGCCTCCGGCGAGGAGACCGTCGCCGCGATGTCGATCGAGGCGTCCGGCAAGGCGATCGCCGACGCCGGGATCTCCGCCGACCAGATCGGCGGCGTGATCGTCTCGACCGTCTCGCACTTCAAGCAGACCCCGGCCGTCGCCACCGAGATCGCCGACAAGCTCGGCACGGCCAAGGCCGCCGCCTTCGACATCTCGGCGGGCTGCGCCGGCTTCGGCTACGGCCTCACGCTCGCCAAGGGCATGATCGTCGAGGGTTCCGCCGAGTACGTCCTCGTCATCGGCGTCGAGCGGCTGTCCGACCTGACCGACCTGGAGGACCGGGCCACGGCCTTCCTGTTCGGCGACGGCGCGGGCGCGGTCGTGGTGGGCCCGTCGCAGGAGCCGCACATCGGCCCGACCGTGTGGGGCTCGGAGGGCGACAAGTCCGACACCATCAAGCAGACCGTGCCATGGACCGAGTACGACAGCACGGGCAAGTTCCCTGCGATCACGCAGGAGGGCCAGGCGGTGTTCCGCTGGGCCGTGTTCGAGATGGCGAAGGTCGCCCAGCAGGCGCTGGACGCGGCCGGGATCACCCCGGACGACCTGGATGTCTTCATTCCTCACCAGGCCAACGAGCGGATCATCGACTCGATGGTGAAGACGCTGAAACTGCCGGAGCACGTCACGGTCGCGCGTGACGTACGCACCACCGGCAACACCTCGGCCGCCTCGATTCCGCTCGCTATGGAGCGGCTTCTGGCGACCGGCGAGGCGAAGAGCGGCGACACCGCGCTCGTCATCGGATTCGGGGCGGGTCTCGTCTACGCCGCCACTGTCGTTACCCTCCCCTAGGCACTCCGTGCCGGATCAACCGGTCCGGGACGGGAAGCACTGCCAACCCTCTGGATATAAAACGAAGGAGCGCCAACATGGCCGCCACTCAGGAAGAGATCGTCGCCGGTCTCGCCGACATCGTGAACGAGATCGCCGGCATCCCGGTTGAGGACGTCCAGCTGGACAAGTCCTTCACCGACGACCTGGACGTCGACTCGCTGTCCATGGTCGAGGTCGTCGTCGCCGCTGAAGAGCGCTTCGACGTCAAGATCCCGGACGAGGACGTCAAGAACCTCAAGACGGTCGGCGACGCGACCAACTACATCCTCACGCACCAGGCCTGAGCCTTCTAGGCCCCGGCTGCATTGCCCCGCCACCCGGCGGTGGCGCCGCTGAATCCCGATCCGTTGGAGAAAGAATTCCCGTGAGCCCGACCAATCGCACCGTGGTCGTCACCGGTATCGGCGCAACCACACCGCTGGGTGGCGACGCAGCCTCTACCTGGGAGGGCCTGATCGCCGGCAAGTCCGGTGTGAAGCCCCTGGAGCAGGAGTGGGCCGCCGAGCAGGCGGTCCGTATCGCCGCGCCGGTCGCCGTGGAGCCTTCCGAGGTCATCCCGCGCCCGCAGGCCCGACGCCTGGACCGCTCGGCGCAGTTCGCGCTGATCGCGGCCAAGGAGGCCTGGGCCGACGCCGGTTTCACCGACAGGGCCGGCGAGGACACGGCCATCGACCCGGACCGTCTCGGCGCCGTCATCGCCTCCGGAATCGGCGGCGTGACGACCCTGCTCGACCAGTACGACGTGCTCAAGGAGAAGGGCGTACGCCGCGTCTCCCCGCACACCGTTCCCATGCTGATGCCGAACAGCCCGTCCGCCAACGTGGGCCTGCTGGTGGGCGCCCGTGCGGGCGTGCACACCCCGGTCTCCGCCTGCGCGTCGGGCGCCGAGGCCATCGGCTACGCCATCGAGATGATCCGCACCGGCCGCGCCGACGTCGTCGTCGCGGGTGGCACGGAGGCGGCCATCCACCCCCTCCCCATCGCCGCGTTCGGCAACATGATGGCGATGTCCAAGAACAACGACGACCCCGAGGGCGCCTCGCGTCCCTACGACCTCGCCCGTGACGGCTTCGTCCTCGGCGAGGGCGCGGGTGTCATCGTCCTGGAGTCCGCCGAGCACGCCGCGATGCGTGGTGCCCGGGTGTACGCCGAGGCGGTCGGCCAGGGCATCTCCGCCGACGCGCACGACATCGTGCAGCCGGAGCCCGAGGGCCGTGGCATCTCGCAGGCCCTGCAGAACCTGTTGGACCGCACCGATCTGAACCCGGCCGAGATCGTGCACGTCAACGCGCACGCCACCTCGACGCCGGCCGGTGACGTGGCCGAGCTGAAGGCACTGCGCAAGGTGTTCGGCGACGACGCGGACCACATGGCGGTCTCCGCGACCAAGTCGATGACCGGTCACCTGCTGGGTGGCGCGGGCGGCGTCGAGTCCGTCGCGACGGTCCTCGCGCTGTACAACCGGATCGCTCCGCCGACCATCAACGTCGAGAACCTCGACCCCGAGGCCGAGGCGAACGCGGACATCGTCCGTGGCGAGGCCCGCAAGCTTCCCGTCGAGGGCCGGATCGCCGCCCTCAACGACTCCTTCGGATTCGGCGGGCACAACGTGGTGCTGGCGTTCCGTACGGTCTGAGAATCGCAGTGAACAACGTGTGGCCCGCACCCGGGTTGGGTGCGGGCCACACGTTGTCTGTCGTCCGGGGGCCGGTGGGGGTTGATCGCGCCCACGCGCCGGAGCCGTATGTCGATACAGCCCCGCGCCCCAAGAGCCGGCTGCCCCTGAGCCGGCTGCCCCTCAAGCCGTTTCAGACCACCTGGTGCAGCCAGCGCACCGGGGCGCCTTCACCGGCGTACCTGAAGGGCTCCAGCTCGTCGTCCCACGGCTTGCCGAGGAGTCTGGCGATCTCGGCCTCCAGGTCCGTCTCGTCGCGCTGAGAGCGCGTCAGGGCGGCGCGCAGACGGTCCTCGGGGATGAGGATGTCGCCGTGGATGCCGGTGACGGCGTGGAAGATGCCGAGTTCGGGGGTGCAGCTGTAGCGCTCGCCCTCCGCGGTGGGGCAGGGCTCGGCGGTGACCTCGAAGCGCAGCAGGTGCCAGCCGCGCAGCGCGGAGGCCAGCTTGGAGGCCGTGCCCGCCTGAGCCTGCCAGGAGAACTCCGAGCGCCAGGTGCCGGGGGCGGCGGGCTGCCGGATCCAGTCGAGGTTGACGCGCGTGCCGAGCACCCCGGCGACGGCCCACTCGACGTGCGGGCACAGCGCGCGCGGAGCGGAGTGCACGTACAGAACCCCACGTGTCGTCACCGGGACCTCCGGGCAGAGCAGGACAATCGGGCGAACGGGCGGACGGCGGTGGCCGGGCAGCCACGTTGATGGCGAGGCTACCGTGCGGCGGCGCAAGGAGTGTGACGTACCGTCGGTCCCGATGCGCTGAAACGTCCGCCATTCACCCGGCAGGACGCTTGTACGGGTGTGAACCGTTGCATGGCGCGTTGATCGGGAACTCCCGCGCGTTGTTATGGGAGGACACATCTGTACGCAGACGGACTGGACCGAGGGGATCACCGGCGTATGCGGAAGCCAAGCCACCGCTCACGGACCGTTCTCGCCGCCGTGGCGGCGGCCGTCCTGGGCGTCGCCGGCTGCGACGCCGTCGGTGGCGACTCCGCCGGCCCCAGGAGCGGCGCGGCGCACAGCGCGAAGCCGACACCCGCGTGGGACGTGAGCCCCCGCTCTGTCGCGGCCGTGGGTGACTCCATCACTCGCGGGTTCGACGCCTGTACGGTCCTGTCGGACTGCCCCGAGGTGTCCTGGGCGACCGGCACCAGCACCGAGGTCGACAGCCTCGCCGTCCGGCTGCTGGGCCGGGCGCGGGCAGCCGAGCGCAGCTGGAACTACGCGGTGACCGGGGCCCGGATGGCGGACCTGCCCGGTCAGATGGCGCAGGCGGCGACACGCAGGCCGCAGTTGGTGACGGTGATGGCGGGGGCCAACGACGCCTGCCGGGCCAGCACCTCCGCCATGACGTCGGTGGGGAGCTTCCGCGCGGACTTCGAGGACGCGCTGAGCACGCTGCACGAGTCGCTGCCGAAGACCCAGGTGTACGTGGCGAGTGTGCCGAACCTGAAGCGGCTGTGGTCCGAGGGCCGCACCAACCCGCTGGGCAAGCAGGTATGGAAGCTCGGCATCTGCCCGTCGATGCTGGGCGACGCGGACGCGCTGGACTCGGCGGCGACGCTGCGCCGGGACACGGTGCAGAAGCGGGTGGAGGCGTACAACAAGGTGCTGCGGGAGGTCTGTGTGAAGGACCGCCGGTGCCGCTTCGACGACGGCGCGGTGTACGACTACCGCTTCGGTACGGACCAGTTGAGCCAGTGGGACTGGTTCCACCCCAGTGTGAACGGGCAGGCGCGGCTGGCGGAGATCGCCTACCGGAAGATCACGGCCCGCACGGCGTGACTCAGGGACGTGACCTAAAGTTCCGCACATGAACGAACTCTTCGGCACACTTCCCGACGGCACGACGGTCCACCGCTGGACCCTCCAGCGGGCGGACGCACGGGTACGGATCCTGTCGTACGGCGGGATCGTGCAGTCGGTGGAGACCCCGGACCGGGACGGCCGGGCCGGGAACGTGGTGCTGGGGTTCGCGGATCTGAACGGCTATCTCACGCACCCCGAGCCGTTTCTGGGGGCACTGATCGGGCGGTACGCCAACCGGATCGCGGGCGCCCGCTTCCCGCTCGACTCAGTGACGTACGCCCTGGAGCCGAACAACGGGCCAAGCTCCCTGCACGGCGGCGGGCAGGGCTTCGACAAGCGTGTGTGGGACGTCGCGCCGGTCGAGCACGGACTGCGTCTCAGCCGTGTCAGCCCGCACGGCGAGGAGGGCTTCCCGGGGCGGCTGGAGGTCACCGTGACCTACACGCTCGACGCCTCGGGCGCCCTGCGGATCGCGTACGAGGCGGTGACGGACGCGCCGACCGTGGTGAACCTGACGAACCACAGCTACTTCCACCTGGGCGGCTCGGGCAGCGCCGGCGGCCACGAACTGCGGATCGCCGCCTCCCGGTTCACCCCGGTCGACGACGACCTGATCCCGACCGGCGACCTCGCGGACGTGGCGGGCACGCGCTTCGACTTCCGTGAGGCGCGGAAGGTCGGTTCCGGGTACGACCACAACTTCGTGCTCGACGGCGGGGTGACCGAGACCGCCCGGGAGGTCGCCGAGCTGTACGACCCCGCGTCCGGGCGGGTCCTGACCGTGGCGACCACCGAACCCGGCATCCAGCTGTACACCGCGGACCACCTGTCCGCCCCCTTCTCCCCCGGCGACGGCATCGCGCTGGAGACCCAGCACTTCCCCGACTCCCCGAACCGGCCGGAGTTCCCGGACACGGTGCTGCGGCCGGGCGGGGTGTACCGGTCGGAGACGGTCTACGGGTTCGGGGTGCGTTAGCCGCCGCTGAACACACGAGCCCCGGCCCAGGGGTCAGGTCCCGGGCCGGGGCTGTTCATGGGGAGACTCGTCCCGGATCAGACGTTAATCGTCGCGGTGAGGCGGCGGTCCGTGATCGAGCGGCTCACCTGGATCTCGTACGAACCCTTCACAAGTGACCACGAGCCGGTCGCCTCGTCCCACACCTCGAAGGTGCGGCGCGGGAGTTCGACGACCGCTTCGGCCGTGTCGCCCGGGCCCGCCTCGACGGCCGCGAAGCCCGCGAGCCATCGCGCCGGGCGGTCGGGGCCGGCCTCGCTCCGGGCCAGGTAGACCTGGACGACCTCGCGGCCCGCGCGTTCCCCGGAGTTGCGGACACGGACCTTGGCGGTGGTGCCGTCGACCTCGACGGACTCGTACGTCCAGTCGGTGTAGCCGAGGCCGTGGCCGAAGGGGTACGAGGGGGTCCGGCCCGCCTTCTCCCAGGCTCGGTATCCGATGAAGAGGTCCTCGGTGTACGGGAGTTCGCCGTCCTGCGGCACCACCTGGGTGACCGGGGCGTCGGCCAGGGAGCCCCAGGTGGTGGGGAGCCGGCCGCCCGGTTCGTACGCGCCCGTCAGGACGTCCGCGAGGGCCGCGCCGCCCTCCTGGCCGGGGAACCAGCTGAGCAGGACGGCGGCGACCTCGTCCCGCCACGGAAGCTCGACCGGGGAGCCGGAGTTGACGACCACGACGGTGTTCGGGTTGGCGGCGGCGACCGCGCGGACCAGTTCGTCCTGGCGGCCGGGCAGGCCGAGGTTCTTGCGGTCGAAGCCCTCCGACTCCACGCGCTCGGTGGTGGCGACGACGACGACGGCCGTGTCTGCGCGGCGGGCGGCCTCGACGGCTTCGGCGATCAGCTCGTCGGCGTCACGCTGCGGCTCCTGGTGGGCGAGGCCGAAGACGACGACCTTGAAAGCGGCGTCCTCGGGGACGGCGACGACATGGGTGAGGGACACCTCGACCGGTTCGCCAGCGGTCAGGTCGGGCTGGGCGCGGGGCGCCGGGCCGCCGAGGAACGCCTCGAAGGGGTCGCCGTCGGCGGCGGGGCGCTGGATGTCGTCGTAGTGCGTCGTGCCCTCGACGGTGAGGGTGAAGGAGCCGGTGCCGTTGATGCCGAAGGTGTGCCTGCCTGCGGCATGGGGGGTGAAGGTGCCGGTCAGCTCGATGGTGTGGAGGTTGGTGTAGGTGACCCCCTCGGGGAAGTCCGAATCCGTCCACTGGATCTGGCCGCCCGACACGCTGCGCGCGCCGATGACGTTGCCGTCCGCGTCCCGGCACACCGCCCGCAGCTCGAACCCCTTGTCGGCGACGGCGAGTTCGGTGGCGGGGTCGGCGCCGACGGCATAGCTGAGGCTGTCTTCGGGGAGGGCGGCGATGAGGCCGTCGAGCGGGGAGACGATCCGGGACGGGAAGACGGTGGCCGATCCGCCGCCCTGGACACGGGCGTCGCGGGCGGCGGCGCCGATGAGGGCGACCGTGCCCGGCTTCAGGGGCAGGGCGTTGTTCTCGTTCCGCAGGAGGACGAAGGCGCGGCGGGCGATCTCACGGGCCAGCGCCTCGCCGTCGACGGTCCGGGGCGGCTCGGTCACGGCGGGCTCGGCGCTCTCCAGGGCGCCGACGCGGGCGGCGAGCCGCAGCACGTTGCGTACGGCCGTGTCGACCGTCGTCTCCTCCAACCTGCCGTCCCGCACTGCCTGGGCGAGTGGTGGGCCGTAGACGGTCTGCGGGCCGGGCATGGCCACATCCAGGCCGCCCTCGATGGCCGCGACCGTCGAACGCCCGGCCGTCCAGTCGGAGACGTTGTAGCCGTCGAAGCCCCACTCGCCCCGCAGGACCTCGTTGACCAGGTGGTGGTGCTCGGTCATCGTCGTGCCGTTGACCGTGTTGTAGGCGGTCATGATGCCCCAGGGGTGGGCGTTCTCGACGATCATCTCGAAGGGGGCCAGGTACAGCTCGCGCAGGGCGCGTTCGCCGATCAGGTTGTTGACGGTGAGGCGGTCGGTCTCGGCGTCGTTGGCGACGAAGTGCTTGACGGTGGTGCCGACGCCGCCGGACTGGACGCCGCTCACATAGCCGGAGCCGATGGCGCCGGTCAGGTACGGGTCCTCGCTGTAGGCCTCGAAGTGACGCCCGCCCAGCGGCGAGCGGTGGAGATTGACGGTCGGGGCGAGCAGCACGTGCACGCCCTTGCGGCGGGCCTCCTGGGCCAGCAGGACGCCCGCCTGGCGGGCCAGCTCCGGGTCCCAGGTGGCGGCCAGCGCGGTCGGGGAGGGCAGGGCGATGGAGGGGTCGTCGGCACCCCAGCGGACACCTCGCACCCCGATGGGCCCGTCGGACATCACGAGGGACCTCAGGCCGATCTCCGGCAGGGCGGGCAGGGTCCAGACGTCCTGCCCGGACAGCAGCCGGGCCTTGGCGTCCAGGTCCAGCTTGCCGAGCGCCGCCTCCACGGCGGCCTCGCGCGCCTGGTCGGCCGGAGAGGTTCCAGGGGTTCCCGCCATCGGGTGTCTCCTCATCGGGTCATGCCGCCATGGCGTCCATGCCGTCCATGCCGTCCACGGCGTACGAGATCCCATCGTGCACGTGTCACCTGTAACACGGTAGGTTTTGTGATCAGGCCGTAACAACAGGGGTGTGGGGATGCCGTACGGTGACGCCATGAACGGCAGGGTCAGGAGCGAGGAGCGGCGCGCGGAGATCGTGCGGGCGGCGCTGGAAGTGATCGCGGAGCGCGGGTACCGGGGAGCGAGCCTGGCCGCGGTGGCGGAGCGCGTCGGCCTCACCCAGCAGGGACTGCTGCACCACTTCCCGACGAAGGACGCGCTGCTCGTCGCCGTACTGGAGGACCGGGACCAGTGGGACGCGATGCCGGCCACCCCGTGGCGGATGGACCTGCTGGCCTCGCTGGTCGAGTACAACGCGATGCGGCCCGGCATCATCCAGACCTTCTCGGCGCTGCTCGGCGAGAGCGTCACGGAGGGGCATCCGGCGCGGGCCTACTTCACCGACCGCTACCGGCAGGTGCGGGAGAGCATGGCAGCGGTCCTGCGCGCCGAGTACGGCGACCGCCTGCCGAACGGCCTGACCCCCGAGCGCACGGCCCCGCTCCTGGTCGCCGTGATGGACGGCCTGCAGTACCAGTGGCTGCTGGACCCGGAGTCGGTGGACATGCCGGGCGCGTTCCGGGACTTCGTCGCGCTGCTCGGCGAAGCGGCCTGAACTCCCCTGCTACTGGCGCCAGATGACGGCCAGCGTCTTGCTCACCGCACACACGGCGGCGAAGGCGACGGCCCAGCCCAGGGCTCCGGCGACGGTCAGCGCGGCCACGCCGGCCCCGAACCAGAGCAGTTCGAAGCCGACGCGGACCGCGCCGCGCGTCTTGTACGACGCCTTCTGCGAGCCGAACAGAGCCCACAGCGCGATCAGCACGGCCGGGGCTCCGAGGCCCGGCAGCCAGGCGAGCGGCGTCGACACGTCTCGGGTGAAACCCCAGTAGCCCACGGCGGCGAGCGCGCCGAGTTCGATGAGGAACAGAACGCCCAGGTTGACTGCCTTGACTGCCTTCACGAGCGGCAGTATCGCCCGGAAGGGATCACTCCGGCACAGGTACCGCGGCGACGATCTCTATCTCGATCCGCGCCTCGGGCCGGAAGAGCCGCGAGACCTCGAAGGTCATGCTCGTCGGCGGGGTCCCGGTGAGGAACTCCCGTCGTACGGAACCGTATTCCTGCAGCTCGCCGAGGTCGGTCAGATACGAGCGGATGTTGATGACGTCGGCCAGGGTCGCGCCGTGGGCCCGAAGCAGGGCGTCGAGCCCCTCGAAGATGCCGCGCGTCTGCTCGGCGAGGGTGTCACCCTCGGCGATCTGGCCGGAGACGAACAACAGGGCGCTGCCGTCGGGGTGTTCGACGCGGGCGACCTGGGAGTAGTAGGGGCCGGTGGGCTGCGGAGCGTCGGCCGGGTTGTCCAGGGTGACCTTCATGAGCTCGACGCTAGGCGCGCCCCCGTGATGCGACAAGCGAATGTCTAGCATGGCTGCCATGCCGAAACAGCATCCCGGGCTTCCCGGGAATCCGGGGCTTCCCTCGCCTCCCGCGGTGGACGTGCCCGACGTCTCCACCGTCTGGCTGCGTGCGTTCCTGGCGGTCGCCCGCCAGGGCTCGTTCACCGTGGCCGCGCGGAGGCTCGGGTGGACGCAGTCGGCGGTGTCACGGCAGATCTCCTCCTTGGAGGCCGCGCTGGGCGGTGCCCCGCTCTTCGACCGACTGCCGCGCGGTGTGCGGCTCACGGAGGCGGGCCGGCTGCTCGTCCCGTACGCGCAGACCGTCGCCGAGACGCTGCACGGCGCCGCGCGCGAACTGACCGCGCTGCACCAAGTGGCGGGCGGGCGGCTGCGGTTCGGGGCGTTCCCCACGGCCGACGCGGCGCTGGTGCCGCACGCCCTGGCCGCGTTCCGCACCCGCCACCCCGGCGTCCGGCTATCGCGCGAGGAGGGGCTGACTCCCCGGCTCCTGGACCGGCTGTCCTCGGACCATCTCGATCTGGCGGTCGTCTCGACGACCGCCGGCACGTCCCTGGAGTCGTACGACCTCCATCACCTCCTCGACGAGTCGCTGTACGCGCCGTCCCGGCGGACCATCCGCTGGCCGTCCTCCGCGGCCCGGTGCGACTCGGCCGACTCGCCGACGCCGACTGGATCTCCGGCAGCTCCCGCCCCGAGGGCACCCTTCTGGACGCGGCCCTGCGCCAGGGTTTCCGCCCGCGAGTGACGCACGTCGTCGGCGAGTGGACCGCCAAACAGGGGTACGTCGCGGCAGGCCTCGGAGTCGCCCTTGTCCCGGCGCTGGCCGCCGAGTCCGTACGCCCCGACGTAGCACTGCTGCCGGTACTGGACGAGAGCGCCCCGGCGCGGGCGGTGTACGCGGCGACGGCACGGGGCCGGTCACCGGTGCCGGCGGCTGGGGCGTTCGTCGGGGCGCTGCGGGAGGCGGTCGCCCGGATCCCGGGGTAGGTACGTGGACCACTTCCGTCACGCGATACTGCGGAGCCTGAAGCAACGGGCCGCCCTGATCGCCGCGTTGGAGCGCACCTCTCGCGGACAGACCGACGTCCGCTACCCGCACGGCAGGAAGACCGGGCGCGTTCTGGTCACCGGCTTCGATCCGTTCACGCTCGACCGGGACATCCGGATCTCCAACCCCTCCGGGGCCACCGCGCTCGCCCTCGACGGCACGGTGATCGAGACGGCGGACGGGCCGGCGCGGGTCGAGACCGTGGTGTTCCCGGTGCGCTGGCAGGACTTCGCCGGGGGCACGGTGGAGCGCACGCTGCGGCCGTATCTGAAGCAGGTGGATCTGTTCACCACCGTGAGCCAGGGGCGGGTCGGGCGGTTCGACGTGGAGCGGACCAACGGGGCCTGGCGCGGCGGCTTCCCGGACAACGACAACGTCAGCAGGACGGAGACCGTCCCGGTCACCGATCCCGCCTCGCAGCCGCAGTGGACGTCGACGACCCTGCCGTACAAGGAGATCGTGGCCGCGAAGACGGGCCGGTTCCCGGTGTACGACCACACGGAGGTGACCGAGATACCGGCGGGCGGCACCGATCCCGTCGTACGGCCGGACGGACCGACCCCCGGTTCGGCTGCGCGGGCCGGAGGCGGTGGCGACTACCTCTCCAACGAGATCGCCTACCGGGCGACGCTGCTGCGCGACCGGCTCGGGCTGCACGGCAGTGTTCCGGGCGGCCATGTGCACACGCCGGTCCTGCAGTTCGGGACGGGCAACACCGATCCCTCGACCGGGACGGTCACGGACCCGGAGTTCCTGCAGAACCGGCGGGACATCATCGAGCAGATGCGGGCGATCCTGCGGACGGCGATCGAGGCGGGCGCACCGCTCAGGAGGTGACGTTCTCGTCCACGGACTCCTCCGGCTCCCCGTCGGCACGGTCCTCCTCGGTCTCCTCGCCCAGCAGGTCCCGCGCCAGCAGCGTCGCGCCCGCGACCGCGCCCGGCATCAGGAAGACGGCGACGAAGGGGACCAGGAAGGCCAGGCCCAGGGGCGTGCCGAAGCCCCAGACCAGGGTCTTGCGGGAGCGCAGCAGGGTGAGGCGGGCGCGCAGGTCGACACCGCGGCGCTGGAGGGCGACCGCGGTGAGTTCCTCGGTGAGGAAGAAGCCGGTGACGAAGAAGCCGATCACCGGGACGGCGGTCTGCCCGACGAACGGGATGAAGCCGAGGGCGAAGAGCAGGATGCCCCAGAGCACGGCGCGCACCAGGATCCGGAGGCTGTCCCTGGCCGAGATCCACAACTCGCGCCACAGCGGCAGGCCGGACTCCGGCGCGGTGCCGTCCGGGGAGACGTCACGGTCGACCTTCTCGGAGAGGTTCTCGTAGAAGGGCTGCCCGATGAGCAGCGTGACCGCGGTGAAGGTGAGGACGGCGAGGAGGAGGGCGAGGGCGACGAGTACGGCGGTGAGGAAGCCACGGAAGAGACCGAGCCAGGGGCTCGTCCAGTCATCGGCGAAGGGGGTCGACCAGGCGACGAAGTCCTCGCCCCACAGGGCCAGTGCGACGAGGGCCGCCACGTAGAGAACGAGGGTTATCAGCCCTGGCAGCAGTCCGAAGCCGTATTGCCTGCGGTGCCGGGCCGCCCAGCGTTGGCCCTTGAGCAGATAGGTGAAGCCCACCCCGAGATCGCGCATGAGGGCACTTTATCGGGGCAGGAGGCGGGGGCCTGTCCGGGCTGCCGCCCCGGGGTCCACGGGCCGCGTCGTGGCTGGTCGCGGCCGCGCGGCGGAGCCGCACACCGATACGGCCCCGCGATCCCGGAGGGGCGCTTTGCTCACGGAGTCGAGACGGCGGCGACCACGACTCCCCGCTCCGTCGTCGGCGCGAGGGCCGCCGTCACCCTTACCGCCGCCGCCCTTGCCACGCTCCCCGCCCGGGAAGCCGCCGCCAGCAGCAGGGGCTGGAGCTGTTCCAGGCCCGACACCAGGAGTTCCTCCCCGGCGATCAGTACCGGCCGGGCCGCCTTCGTCGTCGCCGCCGCTGCCTCCGTGAGGTCGGCCAGGGGTGGCAGCGTCGCCCGGACCACCCCGGCCCCTGCGGCCGCGGCACGTTCGGCGAGGGCGACCTGGAGCGGCATCAGCGGAGCCAGCGCCGCGGTCAACGCATCGGCGACGCGCCGGAGTTCGGGCGAGGACTCGCGCAGCACGTCGGCCGCGGCGCGCAGCACCGGGGTGACCGCGAGCAGCACCCCCGCGGCCATGCCCGCCGCCGCGGGCAGCAGCGGGGACGTCGTCTCGACCAGGTCACCGAGCGCGTCCGCGAACTCCTCGACGGCCGGCTCGACCGCGTCCAGCACGGGCAGCAGGCTGTCACCGAGCACCGTCAGCAGCGCCTGCGCCGGCTCGCTCACCGGGTGCACGGCAAGCGGCGCCCCGCTCGTCCCGAGACGGGTCAGGGTGTCGACGATCCGGTAGAACGCCGCCTGCGCCTGCGGTGACGCACTCGCCTCGGCCAGTTCCGCGGTGGTCTCGCGCAGCACGCGCAGCACCTCGGTGCCCGAACCGTCGCGCGGGTCGAAGGTGTTGATGGCGATCTTCGTGATGTTCCCGGCCGTGTCCAGGAGCTGGCCGGTGATGTCGGTGGTGCTGCGTGCCATGCGCAGCACGTCGTCCCTGCTGGGGAGCGAGGGGATCGTAGCCATGGACTCTCCTCGGCCTGGGGCCCGCGTGGGGCGGGTCGGCTGCGGCGGTCGTCCTCAGCATGCCCCCATCCGCCTGCGTGTGATGCGCCATCCGGGGCATCCGCGACGCGAACTCCCTCTCGTTGCGGTTGAGTCCAACAGGTACATCTCGCCGTACCGATCTCAGGAAGCCCCGAAGGAGGTACGCGTGCACACCACGACAACCGTCCTTGCGCACCGTGCACTGGTCGCCGGCCTCGCCCTGGCCGGCTTGCTCCTGGACCACGCGAAGGGGGAACTCGCCCAGGTCGGGCAGGCGTTGATCACCATGGCACACGCGAGCAGAGGCTGAGATCGAGGAGACCGGATGACGCGAGAGATCCACGGCACCGTCGCGGACGGGTTCGAGGCGGTGCGTGAGGAGTTCGCCGCGTTCGTGGCGGGGGAACCGGCCGACTACGAGGGACAGTTGTGCGCGTATGTGCACGGCCGGAAGGTCGTCGACCTGTGGGCCGGTGACGGCAACGACGCCGAGTCGCTGTACGCGGTCTTCTCGTCGACCAAGGGCGCCGCGCACCTGGTCGTCGCACTCCTCGTGCAGGACGGCACGCTCGAACTGGACCGCAAGGTGACGTACTACTGGCCGGAGTTCGGGGCCGAGGGCAAGGCCGCGCTGACGCTGCGGGACCTGCTCGCGCACCGCGCCGGGCTGATCGGGCTGGACGCCGGGTTCACCAGGGCCGAGCTGGCCGACGACCGCGTGGTCGCCGAACGACTCGCCGACCAGCGGCCGTTCTGGCGGCCGGGCACGGCCTTCGGCTACCACGCGCTCGTCATCGGCGCACTCACCGGTGAGGTGGTGCGCCGGGCCACCGGCCACACCCTCCAGGAGGTGTACGAGGAGCGGGTGCGGGTGCCGTACGGCCTGGACTTCTTCCTCGGGCTGCCCGAGGTGCTGGAGCCCCGCTTCCGGCCGGTGCAGCCGATGGCTCCGACGTCGAGGCAGCAGGCCGCGCTGGACGCGACGCCGAGGGGCCCGCACACGCTCGCCTCGATCGCGCTCAACACACAGGTGCCCGAGCCGGGGGACCTGACGGACTACGCCAACTCCCGCACCGTGCGCGCCAAGGGCCCGGCGTCGGCGGGCGGGGTGGCCGCCGCGCGCGGACTGGCCGGGATGTACGCGGCGGCGATCAGCGAGGTGGCCGGGCGGCCGCCGTTGCTGAAGCCGGACACCGTCGCCGAGGTCGGCCAGATCCACTCCATCGGCTACGACCTGGTGACCCGCATGCACAGTGCCTTCGGCCTCGGCTTCCAGGCGACGGCGGATGCCTGGCACCCGTTCCTGGGCGCCGGCTCGTTCGGCCACAGCGGTGCGGCAGGCTCACAGGCGTTCGCGGACCCTCGCAGTGGACTGGCCTACGGCTACACCCGCCGCCGCTGCGCCTTCCCGGGCGGCGGAGCGGCCTCGGAGAACGCGCGGCTGGTGAGGGCCGTGCACACGGCGGCGCTGGCCGTCTGAGCACCGGACCGGCGGACGTGCCGCTCGACGAGCAGGCAAGAGGCCGCACCCCACGTCCAAGGGTGCGGCCTCTCGCGTACGCAACGAGCGCGTCAGGCAAGCGTCACGGTGATGTTGCCGCGGGTCGCCTTCGAGTACGGGCAGACCTGGTGGGCCTTCTCCAGGAGGCCCGTCGCGGTGTTCGCGTCGACGTTCGGGATCTCGGCGGAGATTTGGACGATGATCCCGAAACCGTCGTCGTTCTTGCCGATGCCGATTTTCGCGGTGATGGTCGAGCCGGTGATGTCGGCCTTCTCCTGGCGGGCGACGACGCCCAGCGCGCCCTGGAAGCAGGCGCTGTAACCGGCCGCGAACAGCTGCTCCGGGTTGGTGCCGGCGCCGTTGCCGCCCAGTTCCCTGGGCGGGTTGACGACGACGTCGAGCTTGCCGTCGTCGGTGGCGACCCGGCCGTCGCGACCGTTCGTTGCGGTGGCGACGGCCGTGTACAGGACGTCGGCCTGCTGAATGCCGGTCTGCTGGATGGACATGCGGTTGTCTTCCTCCTCGGTCCGCCGCGACTCGCGCCCACGATCGACGACGGTTTCGGAAAGAAGTTATCGCATACCGGAAAGTCGGCGACAGGCCTGGAGTCGTCAGAGCTTGACGATCATCTTCCCCGTGTTGTCACCGCGCAGGACACCGAGGAAGGCCTCCAGGTTGTTCTCGATGCCCTCGGCGACGGTCTCGCGGTACTTCAGCTGCCCCGAGGCGACCCAGGGACCGACCTCCTGCACGAACTCGGGCTGCAGGTCGTAGTGGTCGCCGACGAGAACGCCCTCGACGCGGAGGCGGTTCTGCAGGATCTTGACCATGTTGCGCGGGCCGACGGCCGGCTCGGTCGAGTTGTACTGCGAGATCATGCCGCAGATCACGGCCCGTCCCTTGAGGTTGAGCGCGCCGATCGCGGCCTCCAGGTGCTCGCCGCCGACGTTGTCGAAGTAGACGTCGATACCGTCGGGGGCGGCCTGCTTGAGCTGCTCCCAGACCGGGCCGTTCTTGTAGTTGAAGGCGGCGTCGAAGCCGTACTCCTCGATGAGGACCTTGACCTTCTCGTCGGAGCCGGCGGAGCCGATGACCCGTGAGGCGCCCTTGAGTTTGGCGATCTGGCCGACCTGGCTGCCGACGGCACCGGCGGCGCCGGAGACGAAGACGGCGTCGCCCTCCTTGAAGGCGCCGACCCGCAGCAGGCCCGCGTACGCCGTCAGGCCGGTCATGCCGAGGACGCCGAGGTACGTGCTCAGCGGCGCGGCCTCCGGGTCGACCTTGACGGCGGTCTTCGCGTCCACGACCGCGTACTCGCGCCAGCCGAGGAAGTGCAGGACGTGGTCGCCCACGGCCACGCCCTCGGCATTGGAGGCGATGACCTCGCCGACCGCGCCGCCCTGCATGACCTTGCCGAGCTCGAAGGGCGCGACGTACGACTTCGCCTCGCTCATGCGGCCGCGCATGTACGGGTCGACGGAGAGGTACTGGTTGCGTACCAGCACCTGCCCCTCGCCCGGCGTCCCGACCTCGGTCTCGACCAGGGCGAAGTCCTCTGGCTTCGGCCAGCCGACGGGACGGCTGAGCAGGTGCCATTCGCGGTTGATCATGACGAGAGCCTTTCCGGGCGTGGGAAAAATACTTCAGTACCTGAAACAACCATGCTCCTGAATATTTCAGGTTGTCAAGTAACGGGGTATTCTGGAGCCATGTCCACCCCAGAGAAGTCCCGCCGGCCCGACGCCCTGACCATGGAGGTCGTCGAGCTCATCGGCGACGTCGTGGCCCGGTTCTACGCGGACTACGAGGAGGCGGCCGGCGAGCACACGCTGACCGGCGCGCAGGCGCGGCTGCTGAGCCTGCTGTCGCTGGAGCCGCTGCCGATGCGCAAGCTGGCACAGAAGCTGAAGTGCGAGCCGTCGAACGTCACCGGGATCGTGGACCGGCTGGAGTCACGGGGGCTGGTCGAGCGCCGCCCCGATCCGGCCGACCGGCGAGTGAAGCTGGCGGCGGCGACGGACGAGGGACTGCGGGTCGCCCGTTCCCTGCGGGACGGGTTGCGCTTCGCACGGGAGCCGCTTGCCGGGCTGTCGGACGAGGAGCGGCTGTCTTTGCGGGATTTGCTACGGCGCATGCTGGCGGCGTAGCCGAGTCCCGGCACTTGAGCGGCGCCGAGCGGGCCGGGACGCACCACCCCGGCCCAGAAGCACCGCCCTCAGCTGCACCACCAGAGGAACCGGTTGCACGTCTGCGACGGTGACGGATCCGGGGTGGGGTCCGAGGTGGTCGGGGCCGAGGTCGCGGTGGGGGTCGGAGCGGGGGCCGGGTTCGCGGGGGCCGCGGTGCCGCCGGTGCCCGCAGCGGGTGATTCCGCACCCTTGGAGGGCTTGCCCTCGTCGCCCTTCGTGGATTTGTCCGTCGGGGACTTCGACGCGGACGGCGAGGCCGACGGGGTCCCGGTTTCGGAGTCCGCCCCTCCGCCGCCCGCCTTGCCGCCCACCGGCTTCGCGGTGCCGCCGGCCTCCACCGAGGCCGATCCGTCCGCCGAGTCGTCCCCTGCGGCGGCCGGCTTGGGGCTGGAGAAGGGCGCGTCCATGCCCAGTTCGGCAAGGCTGAGGCCGCCCGCCGCGAGCACGGCGGCCGTGGTGATCAGCAGCACCCGGCGCCTGCGCCTGCGATGCGCGGCGGCCTTTCGATCACGACGGCTCGCGCCGCCCGCGCGACCGGCACCCCTGCCGCCATGCCCCCGCCCACGGCCCTGTGCGCGCCGTGCGGCCCGGCCGACCGGCTCATCGGGGTCCTCAGCGTCTTCGGCGACTTCCCCGCCCCCGTCGCCACGGACGCTCTCCTCGTCGCCGTACGGGCCCTCCTGGCCCTCGTACGGCCCACCCCCACGCCCAGGCGCGTCGCCGTGGTCCACGTGCGCGCGAAGTTCTTCGACCGGCGCGCCGCACCCGGGACAGGCGAGAGCGCCATTCAGGTGCCGTCGGCACGGGTGGCAGTAGTCCATGACGCGGGAAGAGTAAGTTCCACACAGGCGGCGTTCATAGTCACGCCTGTGAAAGTTGTGTAGGGAACCAGCCGTTCCGGCATGGCGAGTTGAGGGCAACCCCTGGAACCTCTCGGGCATCTCCCCCGATCGCGCCGAAACCGTCTTCGAAAAGCCTATCGAAAGCAGTGTCGAAACTGTTATGTGTGCGACCCATTGACACTCCTGCCGCCCCGTCCTTACTGTCACGCCAGCATTTCGAACGCGTGACGAAATTTCGAACGCGCCCACCGAGCAAACACACACAGACGACGCAGCAAGGGGCAACTGCCGTGCGCATCACCGGAATCAGCACACACGTGGTCGGGACGCCGTGGCGCAACCTGACATACGTCCAGGTGCACACCGACGAGGGGATCACCGGAGTCGGCGAGACCCGGATGCTGGGCCACACCGACGCGCTGATCGGCTATCTGCGGGAGGCGGAGGCCAACCACATTCTGGGCTCCGATCCGTTCGCCGCGGAAGACCTCGTACGGCGGATGAAGTACGGCGACTACGGGCGCGCGGGCGAGATCGTGATGTCCGGCATCGCGGTGATCGAGATGGCCTGCTGGGACATCAAGGGCAAGGCCCTCGGGGTGCCCGTCTGGCAGTTGCTCGGCGGCAAGGTCACGGACAAGGTCAAGGCGTACGCCAACGGCTGGTACACGACCGAGCGGACGCCCGAGGCATACCACAAGGCCGCCCAGGGGGTCATGGAGCGCGGTTACCGGGCGCTCAAGATCGACCCCTTCGGCACCGGGCAATTCGAGCTCGACCACGAGCAGACCCTGTACGCCGTGTCGCTGATCGAGGCCGTGCGCGACGCCATCGGGCCGGACGCCGAGCTGATGCTGGAGATGCACGGCCGGTTCTCGCCGGCCACCGCCATCCGTCTCGCCCGCGAGCTGGCCCCCTTCAAGCCCGCCTGGCTGGAGGAGCCCTGCCCGCCGGAGAACCTGAAGGCGCTGGAGAAGGTCGCCGCCAAGGTCGACATCCCGGTCGCCACCGGTGAGCGCATCCACGACCGGATCGAGTTCCGCGAGCTGTTCGAGAGCCAGGCCGTGGACATCATCCAGCCGGACGTCGGTCATATCGGTGGAATCTGGGAGACGCGCAAGCTCGCCGCCACCGCCGAGGCCCACTACGTGCTCGTGGCGCCGCACAACGTCGGCGGGCCCGTGCTGACCGCCGCCTCCCTCCAGGTCGGCTTCACCTCCCCCAACTTCAAGATCCTGGAGCACTTCAACGACTTCGCGGACGCGGAGATCAAGAAGGTCGTGAAGGGCGCACCGCAGGTCGTCGACGGGTACTTCCACCTCTCCGACGCCCCCGGTCTCGGCGTCGAGCTGGACACCGACGCGGCCGCCGAGTTCCCGCAGCAGCAAGCCCGGTTCGACCTGTGGGCCGAGGGCTGGGAGCAGCGTAAGCCGAAGAGCACGCAGTGAGCAGCGCCGTCGTCATCGAGGCGCCCGGCGAGCACCGGCTCGTCGAGCACACGCCTCGTGAGCCCGCAGTCGGCGAGGCGCTCGTCCGCGTCCACGCCGTGGGCATTTGCGGCAGCGACCGTGAGGTGTACCAGGGCAACCGGCCCGAGGGATACGTCCGTTACCCCCTCACGCCCGGCCACGAGTGGTCCGGAACGGTGGAGGCGGTGGGCGCCCGGGTGCCGTCGACCCTCGTGGGCCGCAAGGTCGTGGGCGAGGGCTTCCGCAACTGCCAGGTGTGCGACCGCTGCCACGCGGGCGAGACGACGTTGTGCACGGCCGGGTACGAGGAGACCGGGTTCACCCAGCCCGGCGCGATGGCGGGCACGCTCACCCTGCCGGCGCGGCTGCTGCATGCCCTGCAGGACGACGCGGACCTCACCGCCGCCGCCCTGCTGGAGCCCGCCGCCTGTATCGCGGCCGCCGCGATCAAGGCGAACGCGCTGCCGGGCGCGCGGGTCGCCGTGGTGGGGACCGGGACGCTCGGGATGTTCGCCGTCCAGTTCCTGAAGGCCGGATCACCGGCCGAGTTGCTGGTCGTGGGTACGCGGCTCGACCGGGCGGAGCTTTCGAAAGTTTTCGGCGCCACCGACTTCCGCACGAAGGACCAGGAGCTCCCCGACGACTTCGACGTCGTCATCGAGACGGCCGGGTCCGCGTCCGGCGCGCGCACCGCCGCCTCTCTGCTCAGGCGGGGCGGACGCCTGGTCCTGACGGGCATCCCGGGGCCGGCCGCCGAGGGGCTCGACCCGACCGACCTGGTCGTACGGCAGCTGGAGGTGCAGACCGTCTTCGGTGCGCCGCCGGAGGCCTGGGCGCACGCGGTGCGGGCGTTCGGGGCGGGTCTGCTCAATCCGCTGCTGCTGGTCACGCACGAGCTGCCGCTCGGTGAGTTTCCGCAGGCCATCGAGCTGGTCGGATCCGGCGATCCGAAAGTGGGCAAGGTGCTGCTTCACCCCTAGACGTACGCCGGTACGGGGACGAACTGACGGCCTCCGTACCGGCGTACACCCAGCCCCCCATGACTTGAGCCGCGAACCTCGTCCGAAATATCGAACACGAAGGACAGCTTGTGACGACCGACGCTTCCGCCACGGCGGCCCGCCGACCCGGTGAGAAGGTGCTCACCGCTCTCGGCCTGGGTGCGCCCGCACTCGACCCCGCCGACGCCTCGCCGCACACCTTCCCCGGCGGTGGCCGCTGGCGCACCGAGGTCCCCTCGTGCGAGGGTCCCGAAGCGCTGGCCGCCATCCTCAAGGAGTCCTCGCACCTCGATGTGCCGATCCACCGGATCAGCCAGGGCAGCGGTGTGTGGATGCTGACCGACGCCGAGATCACCGAGATGGTCGAGGCGACGGCCGAACGTGACATCGAGCTGTGCCTGTTCACCGGCCCGCGCGGCACCTGGGACATCGGCGGCTCCATTCGCTCCGACTCGCGGGGGGCCGGGCTGCGCGCACGCGGTCACGACGCCGTCGCCGGATGCATCGAAGATGCCGTCCGGGCAACGGAGTTGGGCGTCAAGTGCCTGCTCGTCGCCGACGAGGGCGTGCTGTGGACGCTGCACCGGGCGCGCACCGCCGGGATCATCCCGGCCGACACCACGCTGAAGGTGTCCGCGCTCATCGGGCCCGTCAACCCGGCCTCGTACGCGGTCTTCGAGCAGCTGGGCGCCGACTCGGTCAACGTGCCCAGCGACCTGACGCTCGATCACCTCACGGAGATCAGGCGGGTCTCCGCGGCTCCCATGGACATGTACATCGAGGCTCCCGACGACCTCGGCGGCTACATCCGGATGTACGAGGTCGCCGAGCTGATCCGGCGCGGCGCTCCGCTGTATCTGAAGTTCGGGCTGTCCAGGAGCCCCGGCATCTACCCGTACGGCCACCACGTGCGGGACCTGACGCTGGCCACCGCCCGGGAACGGGTCCGGCGCGGCCGGCTCGCTCTCGACCTGCTCGCCCGGCACGGGGCGGACGGCGATATGGCGCCGCTCGGCTCCCGGCTGCCGGGGTCCCTCAACCGCTTCCCCACTGAAGGCTCTGCCGGATGACCCACGGGGACGGCGGACCCGTTGCGACCGGTCGCGGCCACGCGGCGGAGCAGCACCTGTCCGCAGCCTCGCGCCCCTAGGGGCACTGCCCCTCGGGGCGTTTCACCAACCTCGCTCAAGATCTCGACGACGAGAAGAACAGGGACGATCACCATGCGCACTCGTAGAAGCGCCCTCACCCTCATAGCCGGAGCCGCCTCCCTCGCTCTCACCCTGTCCGCCTGCGGGCAGAGCGGTGAGGGCGGCAGCAAGGAGGACAAGGGCAGCGCCAAGGGCGGCACCATCGGTATCGCGATGCCGACCAAGTCCTCCGAGCGCTGGATCGCCGACGGCAAGAACGTCGTCAAGAACCTGCAGTCCAAGGGCTACAAGACCAAGCTGGTCTACGGCGAGGACGACCCCGACCAGCAGGTCTCGCAGATCGAGAACCTGATCACCCAGGGCGTCAAGGGCCTGATCATCGCATCGATCGACAACAAGTCGCTCAACAACGTGCTGCAGCAGGCCGCGGACGCCAAGATCCCGGTGATCTCCTACGACCGCCTGATCCTCGGCACGAAGAACGTCGACTACTACGCGTCCTTCGACAACACCAAGGTCGGTGAGCTGCAGGCCAGTTACATCGTCGACAAGCTGGGTCTGAAGAACGGCAAGGGCCCGTTCAACATCGAGCTGTTCGCCGGCTCGAACGACGACAACAACACCAAGTACTTCTTCAACGGCGCGATGAGCGTGCTGCAGCCGTACATCGACAAGAAGAAGCTCGTCGTCAAGTCCGGCCAGACCAAGATCAACCAGGTCACCACCCTGCGCTGGGACGGCGCCACGGCGCAGAAGCGCATGGAGGACATCCTCACGTCCACGTACTCGAGCGCCAAGGTCGACGCGGTGCTGTCGCCGTACGACGGCATCTCCATCGGCATCATCGCCGCGCTCAAGTCGGACGGCTACGGCTCCTCCCGCAAGCCGCTTCCGGTCATCACCGGCCAGGACGCCGAGCTCGCCTCGGTGAAGTCGATCATCGCGGGCCAGCAGACGCAGACCGTCTACAAGGACACCCGCAAGCTCGCCGACGTGGCCGCGACCATGGTCGACGACGTCCTCAACGGCAAGAAGCCCGAGGTCAACGACACCAAGACGTACGACAACGGCACCAAGGTCGTCCCCGCCATGCTGCTGCAGCCGGTGAGCGTCGACAAGACCAACTACACCAAGGAACTGGTCGACACGGGCTACTACACGGCCGGCGAGCTGAAGTAGTCCTCCGCCGGCGAACACGGCGGCCATTCCTACGGATTGAAAGGGCACACCATGGCGGGACCCGTCCTGGAAATGCGCTCGATCGTCAAGACCTTTCCCGGCGTAAAGGCACTGTCGGACGTCACGCTGACTGTCCGTCAGGGCGAGGTCCATGCCATCTGCGGCGAGAACGGCGCCGGAAAGTCCACCTTGATGAAGGTGCTCTCCGGCGTCCATCCGCACGGCACCTACGAGGGCGACATCCTCTTCGAGGGAGACGTCTGCTCGTTCAGGGACATCCGGGCGAGCGAGCAGCACGGCATCGTGATCATCCATCAGGAGCTGGCACTGGTGCCGTTCCTGTCGATCGCGGAGAACATCTTCCTCGGCAACGAGCACGCCTCGCGCGGGCTCATCAACTGGAACGAGACCCTGCGGCACGCCACCGAGCTGCTGCGCCGGGTCGGTCTGACCGACCACCCGGAGACCCGGATCGCGGACATCGGCGTGGGCAAGCAGCAACTGGTGGAGATCGCCAAGGCCCTGTCCAAGAAGGTGAAGCTGCTCATCCTGGACGAGCCGACCGCGGCTCTGAACGACGAGGACAGCGGCAAACTCCTCGATCTCATCCTGGAGTTGAAGAAGCAGGGCATCACCTCGATCATCATCTCCCACAAGCTGAACGAGATCCGCCGGGTCGCCGACTCGGTGACGATCCTCCGGGACGGCAGGTCCATCGAGACTCTCGACGTGAAGGCGCCGGAGACCACCGAGGACCGCATCATCTCGGGCATGGTCGGCCGCGACCTCGACCACCGCTTCCCCGAACGCACCGCGTACGAGGGCGAGGTGGACGCCGCTCCGGCGCTGGAGATCCGGAACTGGACGGTGCACCACCCGATCGACCAGCAGCGCAAGGTGGTCGACGACGTGTCGATCCACGTGCGGCGCGGGGAGATCGTCGGCATCGCGGGACTGATGGGCGCGGGCCGCACCGAGCTCGCGATGAGCGTGTTCGGGCGCAGCTACGGCCGGCACGCGGGCGGCACGGTCCTCAAGGACGGCACGGAGATCCGTACGAAGTCCGTCGCGGAGGCGGTCGGGCACGGCATCGCGTACGTCACCGAGGACCGCAAGCACTACGGCCTCAACCTCATCGACAACATCAACCGGAACATCTCGCTGACCGCGCTGAACAAGGTGGCCAAGCGCGGTGTGGTCGACGAGCACGAGGAGCGGAAGGTCGCCGAGCGCTTCCGCAAGTCGATGAACATCAAGGCGCCGACCGTCTTCGAGACGGTGGGCAGACTGTCCGGCGGCAACCAGCAGAAGGTCGTCCTCAGCAAGTGGATCTTCGCGGGTCCCGAGGTGCTGATCCTGGACGAGCCGACGCGCGGTATCGACGTGGGCGCCAAGTACGAGATCTACACGGTCATCGACCAGCTGGCCGCCGAGGGCAAGGCGGTCGTCTTCATCTCCTCCGAGCTGCCGGAGCTGCTCGGTATGTGCGACCGCATCTACACCATGGCCGCCGGCCGGCTCACGGGTGAGGTTCCGCGGGCCGAGGCCACGCAGGAAGTGCTGATGCGCCAGATGACGAAGGACAAAGAGGTAACCCGATGAGCACGGATGTGACGGACAAGGTCCCGGCCGCTGCGCCGCCCGGCAAGAGCGGAGGCTCCGCGTCCGGTGACGGCCTGCTGCAGCTGATGCTGGGCGGCCTGCGCCGCAACATGCGCCAGTACGGCATGCTGATCGCGCTCGGCCTGATCGTGATCCTGTTCCAGGTGTGGACCGGCGGCGACCTGCTGCTGCCGCGCAACGTCTCCAACCTGGTGCTGCAGAACAGCTACATCCTGATCCTCGCGATCGGCATGATGCTGGTGATCATCGCGGGACACATCGACCTGTCGGTCGGATCGCTGACGGCGTTCGTGGGCGCGTTCGCGGCCGTGCTGACGGTGCAACACGGCGTGGCATGGCCGGTCGCCCTGGTGCTCAGCCTGCTGGTGGGCGCGGTCGCGGGCTCGTTGCAGGGCTTCCTGATCGCGTATCTGGGGATACCGTCGTTCATCGTCACACTCGCCGGAATGCTGCTCTTCCGCGGTCTGACGGAGATCTTCCTGCAGGGCCAGACCCTCGGTCCGTTCCCGAACGGTCTGCAGAAGCTCGGCAACGGCTTCCTGCCGGAGGTCGGCCCGAACACCAACTACCACAACCTCACACTGCTGCTGGGCTTCGTGCTGCTGGCCTTCGTGATCTTCCAGGAGGTCCGTGACCGCAAGCGGGAGCAGGAGTTCTCGCTGGACGTACTGCCGCGCAACGCCTTCCTGCTCAAGCTGGTCGCCATCGCCGCCGCGGTCCTCGCGGTCACGATGATCCTCGCCAGCTACCAGGGCGCGCCGATCATCCTGATCGTTCTCGGTGTGCTGGTGGTCGGCTACGGCTACGTCATGCGCAACGCGGTCTTCGGCCGGCACATCTACGCGATCGGCGGCAACCTGCCGGCGGCGAAGCTGTCCGGCGTCAAGGACAAGAAGGTCACCTTCCTTGTCTTCCTCAACATGGGCGTGCTCGCGGCCCTGGCGGGTCTGGTGGTCGCCGCCCGTCTGAACGCGGCCTCGCCGAAGGCGGGACTCAACTTCGAACTCGAGGCCATCGCCTCGTCGTTCATCGGTGGCGCGTCCATGAGCGGCGGCGTGGGTACCGTCCTCGGGGCGATCATCGGTGGTCTCGTCCTCGGCGTGCTGAACAACGGCATGAACCTCCTCAGTGTCGGCACCGACTGGCAGCAGGTCATCAAGGGCCTCGCCCTCCTGGCCGCGGTCGGCTTCGACGTGTGGAACAAGCGCAAGTCCGGTTCGTAGGTCAGCGCCGGCGCTCCGCTGGGAAGGCTGTACCGAAACTGCGGGCCGTGCGTGGCCGGTCGCGCAGTTCCCCGCGCCCCTTTCTGGGGCGCGGGGCCGGCGGAACCCGTTCACCTCACCTCATGGGAGCCGCTCCATGGAACCGAACAGACACACAGCCGTCGCAGATGCCGCGACCGCGGGCAGCGCCGCCCCGGGGTGCGGGGAGCCGGAGAGGGAACTCTTCGGCAAGCTGGACGACGGCACCGAGGTCTACCGCTGGTCGCTGGAGAACGGCGGCACCCGGCTGAAGGTCCTCTCCTACGGCGGCATCGTCCAGTCGCTGGAGATCCCCGACCGGCAGGGCCGCTACGCCAACGTCTCCCTGGGCTACGACAACCTCGCCGCCTACGTCGCCGGAACCACCTTCTTCGGCGCCACGATCGGCCGCTACGGCAACCGCATCGCCAAGGGCCAGTTCACGCTCGACGGCAAGACGTACCGGCTGAACGTCAACGAGGGCGTGAACAGCCTGCATGGGGGCGCCCAGGGCTTCAACACCAAGGTGTGGGACATCGAGGGCTTCACCTCGGGCTCCGACGTCGGCCTGCACCTGTATTACACGGACGTCGACGGCGAGATGGGCTACCCCGGCACGCTGAGGACGAAGGTCACCTTCACGCTGAACCGGCACGGTGACTGGCGCATCGACTACGAGGCCACCACCGACAAGGCGACGGTCGTCAACCTCACCAACCACACGTACTACAACCTCGCCGGCGAGGGCAGCGGCACGATCGAGGACCACGAGCTCACGATCGCCGCCTCCCACTACGCGCCCACCGACACGGGCCTGATGCCCACGGGCGAACTGGCCGAGGTCTCCGGCACCCCGTTCGACTTCCGCAAGGGCAAGCCGGTCGGGCGGGACATCCGCGCGGGTCACCCCCAGCAGCTGCAGGCCAAGGGCTTCGACCACAACTGGGTGCTCGACAAGGGCGTCACGGAGAAGCCGCAGCACATCGCCACGCTGCGCGACCCGCGCTCCGGCCGCACCCTGAAGATCGCCACCGACCAGCCGGGGCTGCAGTTCTACTCCGGCAACTTCCTCGACGGCACCCTCGTCGGCACGTCCGGCAGCACCTACCGGCAGGGCGACGGCCTGTGCCTGGAGACGCAGCACTTCCCGGACTCGCCGAACGAGCCTTCATGGCCGTCGACCGTGCTCCGACCTGGGCAGACGTACCGGACGACGACAATCCACTCGTTCTCCGCGTAGACGCTCCGCCGGGAGGGCGTGGGGGGATCTGCGGGCCGGCTGCGGCTGGTCGTGCACATGCGGCCGAGCCGCGAACGGACCGCAGCCCCGCGCCCCTTCGGGGCGCGACGTCACACTCTCTTCACACGTTGAACGGCGCCACCCCAGCCTCCGTATGTACGGGTGGCCCGTGCTCCCCCGCACGGGCCACCCGAAGACGACGGGCCCGGTCGTCCCCACCGGGCCCGCCCCATACGGAGGTTCCATGGCCGACAACGTCACCTCGCTGTTCCGCAGCAGTGCGGCACACAGCCCGTCGATGGCGGAGCTGACGCGTGAGGGCGGCGACGGGACCGGCCCCGTGGACTTCTGCATTCCCTGCAACCCCTACTTCCCGACCCCGGCGATGTTCGACACCATGTCGGCCCGGCTTCGCGACATCGTCACGTACTACCCGAGCAGCGCAGACACGATCACAGCCGAGCTGTGCAGCCTGCTCCAGCTCCCGCCGCAGTGCGTGGCGATGGGCAACGGCTCGACCGAGCTGATCACCTGGATCGACCATCTGATGGTCCGTGATTCCCTCGCCATCCCCGTCCCCACCTTCGCCCGCTGGACCGACCAGCCCATGGAGACCGGCAAGCGGGTCGACATGTTCCCGCTGCAGGAGTCCAGCGGTTTCTCCCTGGACCTCGCCCAGTACGCCGAGTTCATCCGGGCCCGCGGCACCCGCGTCGCCGTCGTCTGCAACCCGAACAACCCCGACGGCGGCTATCTGCACAAGCAGGCGCTGGTGCAGTTCATGGACGCGATGGCCGACCTCGACCTGATCGTCGTCGACGAGTCCTTCCTGGAGTTCGCGGACGCCGAGGCCGAACCGTCCGTCGTGCAGGAGGCGATGATCCGCCCGAACGTGATCGTGCTGCGCAGCCTCGGCAAGAACTTCGGCCTGCACGGCATACGTTTCGGCTATCTGGTCGCCAACCCGGCGCTCGCGGGCCGCGTCCGCTCCATGCTCCCCAAGTGGAACCTCAACTCCTTCGCCGAGTACGTGGTGTTCATGCTCAGGGAGCACGGCGCCGAGTACGCGCAGAGCCTCCACCAGGTGCGCCGCGACCGCCTGGACATGGCCAGCCAGCTCTCCGCGCTGCCCGGTCTCACCGTCTATCCGTCCCAGGGCAACTTCCTCTTCGTCCGCCTCCCGGTGGGCGCGGAAGGCACCGTCGTCCGCGACCGGATGCTCACCGAGCACCGCATCCTGGTCCGCGAGTGCGGCAACAAGATCGGTTCGTCCAGCCGCTTCCTGAGGCTCGTGGTGCGCCCCCAGGTGGATGTGCGTCGCCTGGTGTCCGGCCTGGAACAGGTGCTCTACGGGACCAGGAGGGGAGCCGCCGTACCGGAGCTGAGCACAGGGACCAGCTACAGCTCGGGTACGGCGGCCGTGGACCGACTGGTCAGCGCGACCAACGGAGCCGGGCAGCCGCTCGCCGCGCAGGTCGCGCAGGTTGCGCAGGCCATGGGCACCGGGATGCCGATGCCCGCGGCGCCGATGCCCGCCGCGGCGCAGGTGATGCCGCAGCCGGTCGCCGCGGCGATGCAGGCACCCGCTGCCATGCAGCCGGTCGCCGCCGCGCAGATGCAGATGGCCCCGCAGATGCAGGCCGTACCGGAGCCGGTGCCCCCACAGATGCAGCCCATTCCCGCGCCACAGATGCAGCCCGTGCCCGCGCCGCAGATGCAGCCCGTGCCCGCGCAGATGCCCGCGCCCGGTCCGACGCCGCCCGGTGTCCCGGCCCGCGGCGGGCTCACGGCCGCGCAGGTGCGCGGCATGACCGGGCCCGCCCAGGGCCTCGCCCCGGCCCCGGCCACGGGGTGGCCCAACGCACAGAGCTGGCCCAACGCGGCGGGCGCCTGACGCCCGTTTCCGTCGGGGTGGATTCTTCCCACCCGCGCTCGACCTGGCGGTGTTCCTGGTCACCGTCGCACCGAGTCTGCACCGCCCGCCCTTCCTGGAGCGGCTGGAACGGTTGCGGCCGGCGGGCCATGACGCGCTGCTGGCCCTACCGACCCTCCGACGCCCACCGCCTGACGCTCTGCCGCACCGCAGGACACGCGCGCAGGTCGATTTCGACACGGACCGTCTTGCCGGGTTGCGGCTGACGGTCCACCACCTCCCACCGGTCGGCCGGCGCGTCCACGAGTGCGAGGCCGCGGCCGCCGGACGCGAGGGGCGCGGGCATGTCCACGGTGCGGGCCGAACGAACGCGGCTCGCCCCTCGTGTCGGACACCTCGATCCGGACGCTGCCCGTCACCAGCGGCAGCCGCAGCTGGTGACTGCGTAGAGGTAGCCACCTGCCCCACCACCATCCACGTCCGTGACTCCAAGAACCAGCAGGGCTCCCAACTCGCCCTCTCCTCGCCCACCTGGGAGGACTTCGTCGCGCACATCACGAAGTGAGGGGATTCTGTGCTGGTCGACGCGAGGGGCCGTTGAGGAGATCACCGCTCAGTACACTCCGTCACTGACGTTCAACCACGTGTTTCGCGTGGGGGCGAGGGGTGAGGCGCAGTGGCGACGCCGGAAGCGGGGCACGAGGTCGCGGGCCGGTACCGGTTGCAGGACCCCATCGGCCAGGGCGGGATGGGAGTCGTCTGGCGGGCCTGGGACGAGACTCTGCAGCGGCACGTCGCGGTCAAGTGCGCGCGCCCCGGCGACGAGACGGCCGCCAAGCGGCTCCAGGGCGAAGGGCGGTACGCCGCACGGCTGCACCATCCGAACATCGTGCCCGTCTTCGACTTCGTCGAGGACGGGTCCGTCTGCTGGATCGTGATGGAGTACGTCCCCTCGCGCAGCCTCGCGCAGATCATGGCGGACGACGGCCCGCTCACGCCCGGGGAAGCCGGGTCGGTGGGCTGCCAGATCGCCGCCGCGCTCGCGAAGTCGCATGCCGCCGGGGTGGTGCACGGCGATGTGACGCCGGAGAACATCCTCGTCACCACGGACGGAGTCGCCCGGCTGACCGACTTCGGGATCGCCCGGGCCCTGTGGAGCGACGTCACGCAGACCACGACCGGCGTCGTGCACGGCAAACCCCGCTATCTCGCCCCCGAGGTGGCCAAGGGACGGCCGGTGGACGAGAAGTCCGACGTGTTCTCCCTGGGCGCCACCCTGTACGCGGCCGTCGAGGGCCACTCGCCGTACGGTGAGGTCGAGCACCCTGTGGCGTACGTGGCGCGGGCCATCGAGGGGCACATCGAACCGGCCGAGCACGCCGGCCACCTCACGGGAGTGCTGGCCGCTCTACTGGAGGTGGAGCCCCGGAACCGCCCGGACGCCCTGGAGTCGTACCGGCTGCTGACGCACGCCGCGCCACCACCTGCGCACGTCCAACAGGTGCTGCACGACAGCCGCACCCTGCCCCTGACTCCTCTCGAAGCCCTCACGATCCGGCTTCCGCGGCCCCTGCGCCGTCGCCGTCGTCCGCTGGCGATCACGGTGGGTGCACTCCTCGCTGCGGGCGCGCTCACAGCCGGTCTCGTCGCTGCCTCCGGCGGTGACAGGACCGGCGGGAGGAGACCGGTCGACGCGAAGCCCTCGGCCACGGCGAAGCCCGGCGCCATGGGCGATCCTCGTACGGCGGACCCCTGCAAGCTGCTCGACGCCGCCTCGCTGATCCGCTTCGGAGGCAACCGACTGGATCCGGACTACGGGGAGTTCGACCGGTGCGACGTCCTGGTGCACAACAGCAGCGGCGACGACAACGCCGACCTTGAGGTCAACTTCAACCTGGACGCGGCGCAGTTCGGGAACGACGTACCCACCAAGGAGGTCGGAGACCTCACGATCGCGACCATGAAGCGGGACGGCCCGGAGTGCTCACGGATCGTCGCGACCGCCGACGGCAGACAGATCGAGATCAAGGGCAAGCAGCTCGGCTCTCCGGCCCCCGACCCCTGTGCCCTGGCCGACGCCGGCACCGAGCACGCCGTCGCGCTGCTGGAACGGGGGCCGGTGCCCCGGCGCTCGGGGACGTTCGCCGCGGCCTCCCTGGCACGTGTCGACGCCTGCGCGCTGCTCGACGCGGCCGCGCTGAAGAAGGTTCCCGGCGTGGGGACGGACGACATCGACCACGGCTTCGGGGACTGGTACTGCGAATGGGACTCCGCCGACGAGAACTCCGGCGTCGAGCTCCAGTTCAGCCAGGACAACTCACTCGACGGCGATGGCGAGAAGGCGGTGGTCGTCTCCGGGAAGAAGAGCTATGTGTCGGCGAAGGACAGCGGTGACGACACCTGCGCGATCCGCACCCCGCACCGCTCGTACACGAACCAACTCGGTGACCGGACCGTCGAGTTGTTCGTGCTGACGGTGTATGGACCGGGGTCGGTCGCCGGGCTGTGCGCCGACGCCGAGGTGCTCGCGGCCACGGTCGTGAAGAACATCGCGAAGAGCCTGCCGACGACATGAGCGCGAACGGAAGGCCAGGCGGCCCGGCCCCCGGCCGCATGCCACCGAGCGGCCGCCCACTGGCCGCCACCCACGGCAGTCTCGCCCGGGGCGCCTCCGCTCCCCTGCCGGGCACCGTCTTCGCGCTCGCGATCACCGGGGGTATCACGCTCGGCCCCGGGGAGGGGCGCGAGGTGCTGTTCGGCCGCAACCGGCCCGAGGTGCACGTCTGTCTGGCCGAGGACGATCCGCAGGTCAGCCGGCATCAGGGCACGCTCGCCCACCGGGCGGGCAGTTGGTGGCTGAGCACCACCGGCAGGCTGCCGATCCGCTGCCCGGGGAGCCGGCTGCTGTTCCGCGGGGAGGATCCGCTGCCGTTGGTGCCCGGCTACTCCCCGCTGTTCATCGGGGGCTCACGCGGCCGCGAACATCTCCTGGAGGTCTACGTCACCGGCCCCGAGGGCGAGCGCCCGCTCCCTCGGCACGCCGACGTCACCCGGCCGCCGCGGGTGTGGACCCTCACCGAACCGGAGAGGCTGGCGCTCATCGTCCTCGGCCGGCGCTATCTGCTGCACGAACCCCGGCCCCAGCCCCTGACCTGGAGGCAGACGGCCACCCAACTCGCCGAGTTGCAGCTGGACTTCGGCTGGACGGACAAACGCGTCGAGCACCTCGTCAACGGCGTGCGCCTGCGTCTGTCCCGCGACGGCGTACCCTGGCTGACACGGGAGGAGATCGGCGAACCGGTCGGCAACGCGCTCAACGACCACCTGATCAGGGCCCTGATGTCGTCCACGACGCTGGTCCCGATGGACCTGGTCCTGATCGACGCGGCGTGACGGCCGGGACCGGTCCCCAGGCTTCTCGCTAGCTTCGAGGGATGATCCTGTTCCTGCCCGTGCTCGGCATCTTCGCCTGGATGGCCTGGTCGGTCTGCCGGATGAGCCAACTGCCCGTCCTGCGGCGGATGCTGCCCTCGCTGCTGCTGACGGCCGCCCTGCTGTGGTGGGTCGTCCTGCGGACGTCCGGCCCCGTGGTCTGGTGGTCCTTCTGTCTTCCGGTCGGCCTCGCCGTGGCGTCGTGGGCCGTCAGCCTGGCCGAACGCCGCTTGGCCCGCAGGTGACTTGACGGATCGTCATTTTGCCCAATTGGCAGCTGCCCAACAGACGTCAGCCCTGGCGTGCCGTGTCCACGGGGGCAGGGGTGGCCCGTGGCGCGGGCCACCCCTGCCACGCGCGTCAGGACTTCGGGCACTCCTGCCACGCCATGTGGTACACGGTGCTGATGTCCCCGTCGGTCGAGTCCATCGTCATGAAGCTGACCTTGCCCGGGTTCTGGCTCCCCGCGTTCACTCTCAACTCGGTGTTGATGTTGAAGTTGCGCAGAACTCCGCAGGGCGCCCAGACCAGTTGGGCCCAGTCGGTGCTGTCGGTGGCCTGCCAGTCGTCGTTGTACGTGCCGCTGAAGGGGTGGGTCTTGGGCACCGTGTTGGAGGAGCCCTGGAAGTAGTACGAGGCCTTCTGCGTGGCGGACGCTCCCGGCTGGAGCGAGAGGAAGCCCCGGTAGTCGGCGCTGGCGATGGCGTAGGTGAAGCCCTGCGGGACGTGCACGATCAGGTTGAGCTGGCAGTTCTTGCGGAACGCCGTGGGGTCGGAGTTGCCGCCGGCCTGGGCGAGGTAGTCGCTGTAGGTCACCGTGAAGGCCGTGTTGTCCGGGGAGACGGCGACGGCCGCCGTGCCCTTGGGACAGCCCGAGCCGTTCACGGTCGCCACGTCGATGACGATCTTGTCCGGGGGCGGGTCGTCGAAGACGGGGGACGAGTGCTGGGCGGGTAGCGCGGTGGTGAGCAGAGCGGCTATGGCGCCGCCCATGAGGAGTCCGCCAGACATGGTCTCTCCGGTTCTGTGAGTGGGGGGTGGCTCGCCCCGGCACTCAAGCAACCCTTTGGAGAAACCGTGGGGTTCCTGTGAAGACCGGAGGCGATCGCATCGTAGGGAGGCACACATACGGCGACCAGGTCGAACTCAAGCCATTCACAGACACGGATTTCACAGGGCGGCACTCTCGCCGCACCCGGACACCACTGACGGGCTGCCACTTCCAGGGCGACAGCCCGTCAGCACCTCACGGCTCAGCACCTCACGGCCCGGTACCTCAACGCGAGGCCCCGCGTGAGCGGATGTAGCGCCAGCCGAAGCAGAGCGTCGCCGACACCCCCACGGCGACACCGACGCCGCACAGCGCTGTCGCCCACGCGGCCATGTCCTGCGTGATCCACAGCAGGCTCACTGCGACCAGCGCCACGGCGAACAGGAAACGCTCGCCATGACCCAGGTCGCGGCCGGTCGGTCCCCGGTAGCTGTGCACCCGTACTCCACGCTCTTCATCCTGATATCCCGCCACCCGGTCCAACCGCCCCTCCGGGCCCGCGGCTTACGGGTTCTTCCAGGCCGCCGGCTCCGCCGCCAGCCGCTGCACCGGCTCCGGCAGCGCGTCCGCCGCGATGTCGGCGATCGTGACGCCTTCGAGGATCCTGCGCACGTTGGCCCGCAGGGCGATCCACAGGGGCAGCAGGGGCTGCGCGGATCCCGTGTACTCCAGGCCGGTGGGCCGCTCGCCGCGCACGGAGACGATCGGGCCGTCGACGGCACGGATCACGTCCGCGACCGTGATCTTCGCGGCTTCGCGCGCCAGCTGGTAGCCGCCGTTGCCCCCGCGCCGGCTGTCGACGACGCCGCCGCGCCGCAGGTCACCGAGGATGCCTTCGAGGAACTTGTGCGGGATGTCCTGCGCGGCGGCGATAACCTCGGCCTTCACCGGAGTGCCGTCCTGGCGCACCGCGAGCTCCAGAACCGCCCGTACCGCGTAATCCGCCCGTGCCGAGATCCTCATAGCACCATTGTGCTGGGTCCGGCCGTACGCAAGGACCTCGCGCGAAGACGGCGCGCGAAGGCGACGCGCGTCCGTCGGACGTACGGCTGACGTTGCCCGGGGCGGCGGCGGAGGGGTGCCGGTGACCCCGGTCCGACGCACTCGCCCCCGCCCCCGCCCCCGCCCCCGCCCCGGCGCGGGCGGCCGCTAGGCCAGCCGGATCACGTTCCAGGACAGCGGTTCGAGTACGGCGGTGAGGGTGCCGTCCGTGAGGGCGGTGCCCTCGACCGCGTGCGGGGCGACCCGCTCGGGCTCGTCGAGGGTGTTACAGGCGTCCGGGTCGGCGTCCGCGAGGGCACTGTGCTCGACGACGGACGTCAGGTCGAGGCCGTTCAGGGCTACTTCGAGCGAAAGCGCCTCGGTGCGGCTGCGGCTGACGGCGAAGACGGTGACGGTTCCGTCCTCCGCGCGCACGGCCGTGGCGTGCAGCAGGTCGGCCTCGCCGTACTTCTTCGTCTCGTACGTCGGTGAGTCGACCCGGACGTCGAGGACCTGGCCGCGGCCGTACTGCGAGGCCTGGGCGAAGGGGAAGAAGGTCGTCTGGCGCCAGGCCGGACCGCCGGGCTCGGTCATGATCGGGGCGATGACGTTGACCAGCTGGGCGAGACACGCGACGGTGACGCGGTCCGCGTGCCGCAGCAGGGCGATGAGGAGCGAGCCGAAGACGACGGCGTCGGTGACGCTGTAGTTGTCCTCCAGGAGCCGCGGGGCCTCCGGCCAGTCCCGCTGGTCGACGCCCTCGGCGTGCTTCTCCCACTCACGCAGGTACCAGACGTTCCACTCGTCGAAGGAGAGATTGATCTTCTTCTTCGACTTCAGCCGCGCACCCACGTGGTCGGCGGTCGCGACGACGTTGTCGATGAACGACTCCATGTCGACGGCGGAGGCGAGGAAGGAGTCGATGTCGCCGTCCTCGGGCCAGTAGTAGGCGTGCAGGGAGACGTAGTCGACGAGGTCGTACGTCTCCTTGAGGACCGTCGCCTCCCACTCGGCGAAGGTCGGCATGGACTGGCTGGAGGAGCCGCAGGCGACGAGTTCGACTCCGTGGTCGATCTGGCGCATGGCCCGGGCCGTCTCCGCGGCGATCCGGCCGTACTCCTCGGCCGTCTTGTGGCCGGTCTGCCAGGGGCCGTCCATCTCGTTGCCCAGGCACCACAACCTGATGCCGAAGGGGTCCTTGTCGCCGTGGCCCACGCGCAGGTCGGACAGGGCGGTGCCACTGTCGTGGTTGGCGTACTCCTGGAGTTCGAGGGCCTCGGCCACGCCGCGCGTCCCGAGGTTGACGGCCATCATGGGCTCGGCCTGCGGACCGACCTTGCGGAGGAAGTCGATGTACTCCGACAGGCCGAAGCGGTTGGTCTCGGTGGAGTGCCAGGCGAGGTCGAGCCGGCGGGGGCGGTCCTCCGCGGGGCCCACGGAGTCCTCCCACTTGTAGCCCGAGACGAAGTTTCCGCCGGGGTAGCGGATGGCGGTGACACCGAGTTCGCGGACCAGGTCGAGGACGTCCTGGCGCAGGCCCTTGTCGTCGGCCGTGGGGTGGCCCGGTTCGAAGATGCCGGTGTAGACGCAGCGGCCGAGGTGTTCCACGAAGGAGCCGAAGATGCGGGGATTGACCTCACCGACGGTGAAGGCGGGGTCAAGGGTGAAGCGGGCGGTGCTCATGTGCGCCTTTCGGGGGTGGGTATGTCTGTTTCGCGGGCGGGTGCGGGTGGTTCGTGGCTGGTCAGATCGGGTCAGGTCGGGTCAGGTCGTCCCATGCCCGCCCCTTCTGATCGACTGCGCCCGATCGCCCCGTTCGGTATCTCGTCGTCCGCTCGTAACCTCGAACCGGACGCTAAGTAGGAAGCGCTTGCCAGTCAATGGTTAGCACGGGTCTTTCCAGCCACGGAGGTCGTTCTCGGTTGAACGAGGGCCTGGTCTCGGGCAGCCTGCTGTGCGGCGGCGACGAAGGGGGAGCGATGGGTGTCGCGGGCGCGGGGAAGAAGGCGGCCCGGCTCGCCGCAGGGCTGCGGCGCTCACGCAGGGCCGCCTCCGGGATGCGGGAACTGACGAAAGGCCTCGGTGCGGCGGTGCGGGCCAGCCCGCGCCCACCGGCCGACGCGCGCGAACTGTGCCGGGTGCTGTGCGAGGCGATGCGCGTACGGCGCGGCGGGCGGCCCGTGGAGCTGCGGTTCGAGCGGTTCCCGGACGAGATCGAGGTCACCGGGCTGTGGGTGGAGTTCCAGGACTTCGACCTGGTGATCGTCGAGGAGCGGGCCGAGGCGGTGCAGCAACTGGTCATCCTCGGCCATGAGTTGTGGCACCTGCACGCCGGGCACAGCCACCACCACATTGCCGGGGCGGCGCTGGCCGGCCGGCACGAATGGAATGCCTTCGACGACGCCGCACTGTCCGTGGCCGCGCGTGACGGCTCCCGTGCCGCCGACGAGGCGGAGGCCGACGACTTCGGGCACCGGCTCGCCGCCGCGTTCCGTCCCCTGCTGTCCGGTGGGTCGGGGCGGTCCGGACAGGACACAGTCGCCCCGCTCGACCCGCTCCGACGGTCCCTCGGCTACCGGGGGCGTGGGGGAACGGCGCGGTGACGACGGCCCTCGCCCGACTGGCGTGGTCCCCCGCGGGTTTCGTCAACGAGTTCTACCCGTCGTTCTGGTGGATCCCGGCCGGCGTCCTGACCGCCGCCCTGGCGATCAAGCTGCCCACCATCGTGCGGCTGTGGAGCGACCCGCTGCTGCGGGCCGTGGGCGGCGTCCTGCTTCTCGCCTGCGCCGTGTTCGTGTTCGTGGCGCCGTCGACGATCGCCCGGGTCAACCGGATCACGGGCGTGCCGAACATCTCGGCGCCCTGGGTGTACTCGCTGCTGACCGCGTTCTGCGGCTCCTGTCTGCTGCTGATCATCGCGTGGCGCAACGGGCTGTCCGACCGTTCGGCGTCGACGGTCCGCGCCGTGCGCTGGGTGATCGCCGGCTCCTGCACGGTGATCGCCGCCCTGTGGGTGCTGTTCGCGCTGGCGGACGCGCCGGTGGAACGTCTGCGGGACCTCGACACGTACTACGCCGACACCCCGTACATGCGCGAGATGATCCTGCTCTATCTCCTCGCGCAGGCCCTTGCCACCGTGATCACCTCGTGCCTGATCTGGAACTGGGTCCGCACCGAAGGACTGGACGCCTGGCTGCGCTGGGGCCTGAAGTTCCTGGGTGTCGGTTACGCGACCCAACTCTCCTTCTATGCGGTCAAGTTGCCCGCGGTGGTGGCCCGCTGGACCGGCCATCCCCTGGACTGGCTGAGCACGGCGGTGGCCCCGCCCCTCGCCTGTCTGTCGGCCATCCTGATAGCGGTCGGCTTCATCCTGCCGCACGCCGGCCAGTACCTGCACGAACGCTGGCGGGTCCATGCCGCCCACCACCGCCTGCGCCCCCTGTACCTCCTCATGCGCACGGTGAACGGCGGCGGCGTGCCGTTCGTCCTTCACGCCACGCCGGAGCTACGGCTCATCCGCCGGGAGACGTTCATCCGCGACGTCCTGCTCCCCCTGGCCCGCCACATCGACGAGGACCGACGCCACCGGGCCTACGAGGCCGCCCTCGCCCTCGGCCACGCCCCGGCCCACGCCAGGGCCCTCGCCTGCGCGGTGGCCCTCCAGGACGCGGTCGAGGCCCACCGCCGGCCGACGGACACCGCCCCGGACCACGCCCCCGGCACCACGGACCTGCTCCGCGAGATCACCACCGTGTCCCAGGCCCTGCGCCACCCGGACGACCTCCTGGCCGTACGCACCCGCGCAACGGGACCGGGCCTGGCGGGGCGCGGCGCCGCTGCGAGCGATCAGCGGGGGGTTTCTGGCTGAGGCGGGGGGGGGGTGGGCGGGCCGCGGAAAAGATAACGGGGGCGGGGGGGCCGGGAGGCTGGGAGAGGAGGCCCGGAGGCCGGAGGCCGGGGGCCCGGAGGCGGAAGGCCCGGAGGCGGAAGGCCCGGGGGCCCGGAGGCGGGAGGCCGGAGACCGGAGGCCGGGGGCCGGGGGCCGGGGGCCGGAAGACCGGGGGCCGGAAGACCGGGGGCCGGAAGACCGGGGGCCGGTGGCCGGAAGACCGGAGGCCGGTGGCCGGTGGCCGGTGGCCGGTGGCCGGTGGCCGGTGGCCGGAAGACCGGAGGCCCGGAGGCCAAGGGGGCCAAGGGGCCCAAGGGGCCGGGCGGGAGCCGTGTAAATGCTCCCGTCCGTGTCGCCTCAGGGTTCAGCCCGCGAACGCCGACTGGGGCAGACCCTTTCCGGCACCGGGAACCACCAGCAGGGAGCCTGCCACCGGGTGGGGTGCGGTCAGGCCCACCCGGGCCGTCGTGACGTAGAGGTCGGTCAGGTCCGGGCCCCCGAAAGCGCAGGCGGTCACCAGGGGAGTGGGCAGCTCGATCACGCGGTCCAGTTCGCCGTCGGGCGTGTAGCGGCGTACCGCTGCACCGCCCCACAGCGCCACCCACACGCAGCCGTCGGCGTCCACCGTCAGTCCGTCGGGGAAGCCGGCGCCCTCCTCGATCTGCGCGAACCGGCGCCGGTCCACGGCCCGGCCGCCCTCATGGTGGAAGACGTCGACCTGTCGCGTCGGCGAGTCGATGTAGTACATCAGGCTGCCGTCGGGGCTCCAGCCGACACCGTTGCTGACCGCGACGTCGTCGAGAACCGTCCGCACGTCCCCGTCCCCGGTGATCCGGGAGAGTGTGCCGCCGCCGGGCGCCTCGTCGTAGCGCATGGTGCCGGCCCAGAGGGAACCGTCGGGGGCGACGGCGGCGTCGTTGGCGCGGCGGCCGGGGACGACCTCGCGGTGCAGCCAGCGGAAGGAGTCGTCCGGGTCGACGAGTCCGACCCCGTCCCGGAGATTCAGGACGAGCCCACCGCCTGCCCTGGGCTTCGCCGCACCCACGTGCTGGTCGGTCACCCGGACGCCACGGCGACCCGACACGGGGTCGTACGTGTACACACGGGCACCGAGGATGTCGATAAAGATCAGCCGGCCGGCGTCCGCGTCCCAGGTCGGGCCCTCCCCCAGGCTCGCCTCGACGCGCACCGCCACCTCGAACGCCGTCATACGACGGTCCTGTAGCCGAGGTGCTCGGAGAGTTCCACGGCGCCCTTGGCGGCGAGCTGCTCCAGCTCCTCGCGGCGCTCGTCGCTCCAGCGGATCATGGGGACGGAGATGGAGAGGGCGGCGACGACCTGCCCGGTACGGTCCCGTACCGGCGCGGCCACGCAGCTCACGTCCGGATTGGACTCGCGGCTCTCCACCGCGATACCGCGCTGGCGGATCTGGGCCAGGGCCTCGCGCAGGGCGGACGGTTCGGTGATGCTGTTGGGTGTCATCCCCACCAGCTCGGCGTCGTCCGGGATACGCGAGGTGAGTTCGTGATCCGGAAGGGAGGCCAGCAGCATCTTGCCGACGGACGTGCAGTGCGCGGGCAGCCGGCGCCCGGCGGCGGACACCATGCGCACGGCATGCGTGGAGTCGACCTTGGCGATGTAGATGACGTCGGTGCCCTCCAGGATCGCCACGTGCACGGTCTCGTCACAGGTCTCCGCGACGGACCGCGCCACCTGCTGCCCCTCGGCCGCGAGGTCCAGCTGCTCGGCGTACCGGCTGCCGAGCTGGTACGGCCGCACACCAAGCCGGTAACGTCCCGGCTGCCCGGGCACCTGGATGATGTACGCGCGGGCGGCGAGCGTGGTGACCAGCTCGTGCACGGTGGTGCGCGGCAGCTGCAGCCTGCGCACGATGTCGGGGGCGGAGAGCGTCCCGTCCCCGTCGAGGAAGAGCTCAAGAATGTCGAGAGCCCGGGTCACGGCAGGTACGAGGCGTCCCACAACCGGCCCCCTCCCTTAGTTATCTGAAGCCTGTGTTCGAAATTTCAACAGACGATCGGCATGACGAACACAGGCTACGCAAGTGCGTTTGCCCGGGCAATGGTTCTGCGCAGACCACCTGAGCACCCCTGTGGTACTACTGTCCCCCATGTGCGACACGTCACATCATGTCGCACACGGGACAGCCGCGGCGGGAGGGGCCAGCGGCTTCCCGGCTTGGTGATTGGGGGGTTCCATGCACGAAATGGTCAAGGGCTCGAACGTGTCCCTGACGGCCCTGAGCGAGAACCTCGGTTCGGTGATGGTCGGCCTGGGCTGGGTGAGCCCGAGCGGCGAAGGCGACGCGGACGTGTCCGTCTTACTCCTGGGCACGAACGGCAAGGTGCGCATCGACACCGACTTCTACTTCTACAACAACCCGGTCGCTGCCGACGGAAGCGTGCAGTTGCTGGGGAAGACGCCAACGGCGGACGGCAACGAGGACCGCATCGGCTTCGATCTCACCGCCGTTCCGGCTGACGTGGACCGCATCGTCGTAGCCGCGAGCCGGTACGACGGGGCCCGGTTCGGTGAGCTGGAGGACCTGGGGGTGACACTGGCCGACGCGGCGGGCGAGCACCTCCTCCGGTTCGCCATCGACGACGCCGACTCGGTGAGCGCGATCATCTTCGGAGAGCTGTACCGGCGCGGGGACGAGTGGAAGTTCCGGGCCGTGGGTCAGGGTTACGAAACCGGCCTGGCCGGCCTGGCCACGGACTTCGGGGTGAACATCGACGACGACGCGGTCGAGGCGGAGACGCTCGAAAACGCTGGGGACTCGAATACGACGGCTCCCGCCGCCCCCGTCGAGGCACTGCCGCAGGCCGCCGCCCTCGAGGCCATCCCGGCTCCCCGGAAACCGGACGAGGCCGAGGCCACGCCGAGGAAGCCGGCCGCGCGGCCGCGCACGGCGAAGAAGAAGGTCACGCTGCCCAAGGTGACCAGGAAGTCCCTGGCGGACAACGAGTCCTGGCGGGAAGCCAGGGCCTTTCCGGTCTCGGTGCTCAAGAGCGACCGGGACCGGGAGACGCGCGCCACCTCGGTGTTGTTGTCGGTGATGGCGCAGGTGCCCGAGTTCGGCAGAAGGCTCACGGCCGCGTTCGGGGCGCCGGCGGGCCGTATGGAGACGTTCACCGAGGTCTCCCTGCCGCACGGCGACACGCCCCGGCGCCCCGACGGGGTCATCCGCGTCGAGCGGGCCGGGAAGCTGTGGACGGCGCTCGTCGAGACCAAGACCAACGGCAACTCCCTCAAGGCCGAACAGGTGCAGGCGTACATGGACATCGCCGCCCGTCGTGGCTACGAGGCCGTGATCACGCTGTCGAACGATGTCGCCCTGGAGGGCAGCCCGCTCGTCGACGTCAAGATCGACGGGCGGCGCAAGCACAAGGTGGCCCTGCGGCATCTGTCCTGGGCCGAAGTCACCCACCAGGCACAGATGTTGATCCGGCACGAAGGCGTTGGGAACGCGGCGCACGCCTGGCTGCTCCAGGAGCTGCTGCACTATCTGCAGCACGAGAACTCCGGCTGCCACGGCTTCCAGAACATGGGCTCGGCCTGGGTGCCCGTGCGCAACGGAATCGACGACGAAACCCTGTGCCGGGGCGAACCCCGGGCGCTGGAAGTGGTCGAGAGCTGGGAGCGGCTCATCCGCCAGGTGTGCATCCGGCTGGGCGGCGAACTCGGGCAGAAGGTGCTCCCCGCCCAGCGGGCCAAGCGCGGAGCTGATCCCGGGGCGCGCCGGGCCCTGCTGGCGGACAGGCTCTGCGTCGACGGGCGGCTTCATGCCGGGTTGCGCGTCGAGGGCGCGCCCGGTCTGCTTGCCGTCACCGCCGACCTGCGGACCGGCAAGCTCCGTATCTCGGTCGAGATCCCAGTACCGGACCAGGGCTACCCACTGAGCTGGGCCAAGCGTCTGATCCGCCGGCTGGAGGAAGCCCCTGCGGACCTGCACGTCGAGACCCTGGTCGAAGGCGAGGGGGGCGGACCCCGGGGGACTCTGGAGCGCCTGCGCCCCGAGCCGGCCGACATGCTCCCGAAGAACGCCGCCACCCGGATCACCGGTTTCCGCCTGTCCCTGCTCAAGAGCATGGGCAACGGCCGCGGCAACGCTGAGACCGGCTTCATCCGCAGCGTGGACGACGCGGTGCAACGCTTCTATACGGCAGTGGTGGTCCACCTGGACGCTGCGACGCAGCAACGGGTTTCGTCGAAGGAGCGCACCAGCACGGGATGAGAACGGCGCCCACGTGCAGCCCGGCGGTCTCCGTCAATTTACGGGCACACGCACGGCGCGTCGGGGCACCGGCCGATCCACGCCATGCATCGGCCACCGCACCGACGGCGTTTGGAACTTGCCGGAAGCAGCTCCGAAGAGCCTCAGATTCACCAGAGTTTCCAGTCACTCAGGGCTTTCGGTGACGCCCTCGGCCGGGACCGAGACCGGGCGGAGCGGGCTGAACGTCCTGCCCACTCTCAGAGGCAGGTGGGGGCACAAGGCCGAGGAATTCCCGGGCGGCGTCCGCGTCTGCCGCGACACCGACCGTCACCCATGCGTGCCCGTCCCACTCCAGCAGGGCACGCGGGGCATCGGGGGCAATGTGGGAGGCGCGAGCTCCGTCGGCAAGGGGGACGGCCCGGCGTGTGCCAGTGATCTCCCGATCCGCAGCCCGGCGTCGGTCGCGTCGGGCTGCCCACTCGTGCAGGGGCTCCTCTTCCGCCATCGTCTGCGCCTCCCGGTGCTCGCTACCGTCAGAACCTAGACCAGGTCACAGTCTGCCCTTCGGGGGTGACTGCGACCTCGAACAGATCCAGGCCCGGGGAGCCATCGGCCTCCCATTGGGAGACGGTCTCCTCGACGTCGTCCCACAAGCGAGCGGGTCCGCCCTGACGGACCCTCCAGGTCTCACCGTCCTGAACGAGAGCGGCCCAGGCGCCGGCATCCACGTCGACCAGGAGGTGTTCGGTGCGGCCATCCCGGTTGAGGCTGAGGCGCTGTGCGTGAGCGGCTGCAAGCTGAGCGACGAAACGCGTGTCCCAGTCGTCCAGATCATCGGCAGCGAGCACGGTGGTGCGTTCCTCTCCGTCGTCGATGCCGGGCAGAAGGCCGAGCGGGGGCGGGAGCTGAGGTCGGGCGATCATGAATGAGACCTGCCCGCCGAGGAGCCGGCCGCGGGCGGTGCCGTCCTCCCCCACGGTGAGCCGGGCGAGTTCGGAGGAGTAGAGCCAGCCGGACAGGGGAGCGAGGATGATTCCGCCGGGCCGGGTCTGCTCCACCCACGCATACGGGAGCTCGGTGACTCCGCAGGTGGCGATCAGCCGGTCGTACGGGGCGCCGTCGGGGTGGCCGGCGAGCCCGTCGCCCTCGATCAGGAGCGGCGCGTACCCGGCGTGCCCGAGCGCGGTACGGGCGCGGATGGAGACTTCCGCGTCGACCTCCATGGACGTCACGAAGTCTTCGCCGAGGCGGTGGCAGAGCAGGCCGGTGGAGTATCCGGTGCCTGTGCCGATTTCCAGCACGCGGTTGCCGTCCTCGACTCGGAGGTCTTCGAGCATCCGGACGACGAGGCCGGGCAGGGTGCTCGATGAGGTGGGCTCGCGCAGGACCTCACCGCGAATGTCCCCAGGGGCGATCGTCCCGGCGATCTGGGTGACGAGGGAGGCGTCTTGGTAGCAGCCGACCAGCCATCCGGGGTCATCGGGGAGGACGGGCCGCCACGCGGTGGGGCCGGGGCTGTCGGCCCGTTCGAAGAAGCCGCCGCGCAGGAACTCGTGCCGGGGCACGCTTTCAACGGCGGCCCGCCATGGGCCGATGCGCAGGTGGCCGCTGGCGGCCAGGCGCTCGGCGAGCGTGAGGCGGAGGCCTTTGTCGTCGTCGGTCACGTCGTGGTCTTCCTCTCCAAGAGGTCGGCCAGGGCTGCGCACATGGGCAGACCCGTCTCAGGCTCCAGCCAGTACCACTGACCGGAGGGGTTGCATTCCAGGAACCACCATTGCCCGTCCTCGGCCACGCAGAAGTCGAAAGCCCCGAAGCCAAGACCGAAGTGGTCCATGTAGTGGCGCAACGCCGGCGCGATGTCCGGTGGCGGCTCCACGGAGGCGTAGGTGAGCCGGTCGTAGTTGGTGCGCCAGTCCAACAGGTCGGAGTCGATGCGGACGCAGAACACCCGGGTACCGATGACGGTCACCCGTACGTCCGCGGTCTTGTGGATGCGCTTCTGGAAGAGGTGCGCCGTACCCGCCACGCCGTCGTCGATGTCTGCGGCGGACACTTCGGCGACCTTGACGACGTTCGACACTCCGTCAACCCGGTACACGGGGTTGTGCAGCGGCTTGTAGATGACCGATCCGTGCCGCTTGATGAAGGCTCGGGCCGCGTCGGGGCTGGAGGTGATGAGCGTTGGCGGCACCAGGAAGCCTGCCTGTACCGCCGCGGCGAGCCCGGACGGTTTGAACTCCGCGTCCCCGATGCGGTGCGGGTGGTTGACGTACAGGCAGCCCGGCAGGGCAGCCAGTACCCCGCCGAGCCCGTACCGAGCCTGCGTGACGGCGAACCGTGCGTCCTGCTCATCGAGGTGCGGGAAGGCGAACCCGGTTGGCCGACGGTAGTACATGGCGCGGACGTTGGCCAGATCCGCGGTGCGGGAAGGGGTGAGTAGACGGCCCTGGATCCCGTGCGGGGTGATCTCTGCCTTCACCGACAGTGATGCGGGGAAGTCCCCCGAGTCGAGCCGCACGACCGGGATGTCCCGGCCGTGCAGCTCGCGAATCACCACATCGGCGGTGGGGTCGTTCAGGCTGGTGACGACCAACACCGGACGCGTGTCAGTCACTGGTCGCTGTCGCTCCCGGTGTCGCTGTCCTGAGTGGTGCCGTTGCCGTCCGGGCTGGTGCCCGTGGAGGGGCTGGTGCCGGTGCTGGTGCCGTGGCCAGGCATCTCCATGACCTGGCCACTCACGTCATAGAACTTGGCGGTCTGGGTGTCCGGGTCCAGTCGGCTGGTGGTGTATCCGGGGGCCATCGTGGGGTACGGCGCCATGCGGCCGACCCCCCACGGCAGCGGGGTGATGATTCCCTGCGGAACAGCCGTGCTCGTCGGCAGACGGTCAGAGTGGACGAACATGCCTCTCCTCGATGTCGCAGTGATGGAACCCAGCCGGGGCGGGTTGAAGCGGCCCCGACCGGATGGATGACGTCAGCTGTGGCTGTCCTCGACCTCAATGAGGTCGAGGGTGTGGGCGCGGACAGGCTGGTCGGCGAGCGATCCCTTGCTCTTCTCCGGCGTCACCTGCTTCACGTTCTTGGTGTCCCGCTCTATCTGCGCCTTCGCGGCCCTGACAGTGCTCTTCTTGCTACTCACGCGCATTTGCTCCTCCCTTCGGTTCCGTGTGTGGGGCCACCCGCCGTTCTGGCGGCGGGCGGCCCCGTGCGGTCCCCCTCGGGGGAGGGGACCGGCCCGCGCAGCGTCTTGCCATTTCTGCACTGCGCGGGAGATTGCGCTGCTTACGCCCCGAGGCCCCTGCGCGGGGAGGAGCATTGCGTCGTGGGGGAACGGTGGTCTGCCTTTCCCCGCGCCGGGAGTTGGTCTGCCCGATGGCCTCGGTCGGAGATCATCCGGGACACCGGGCAGAGGTCTATGCGGCGACCGCGAGTTCGGCGAGCAGTTGGTCCACGTCGAGCACACGGAACAAGGACAGTCGCCGTACCAGCTGCGAGGCGAGCAGCAGCGGAGCCCGTGGATCGCTGAACGCGACCGGCTTCTCCGGCGACGAGACGACCCGCACGTCACCATCCGTGCCGGAGCCGTAGACACTGCCCAACGCCCCGTACAGCGGTGCGCTATTGGCGAGGAACACCATCGGGTTGCCTTCCATGTGGTCGCAGAGCTTCGCCGTCGTGCGGACGTGCCGCGCGCACACAGGCGGCTGGTTCGCCAGGATGTACGGCTTCGTCGGGTCTTCGTCCTTCGGCCCGGCAAGGAAGATGAACCCGAGAGGTGTCCGCGCCGGTCGCGTGCAGATCTGGCAGCGCCCAGCGAGCATCGTCGCCATCTGCCTGTACGGGTGCACGAACCTCCATAGCGGCTCGCCCACCGGCACGCCGTCGCCCCCGTGGTTGAAGCTGCACCGCGCCCACAGCATGCCGCGCACCGGCCGGTCTCTGGGGTCCTCGTCGCCGTAGAACAGACGCAGGCCCGAGCCGCCGCGCCGGCGAAGGATGTGCAGGTTCGTCGGCGCCGCCTCCTCGCCCTTGCGCTGGGTGATCCACGGGACCACTCCGCGCTCACTCGTACTGGCCACGGGACGGGGGAACTCGATCACGCGTACTCCTTCAGGCACCGGATCGCGCCCAGACGTTCCACCAGTTCGTTGACGGTCCATGCCATCCGGCGCAGGTGCCCGACGGCTCGCCAGTGATCACCAGGCACGTCGGCGACGGGCACCTCACGAGCCCGCGCGATCAACCGGGCGGCCTCCTCGTCCTCGTCTGCCTTGTTCGTGAGCCCGATATCGACGAGCTGCATCAAGTGGCCACGAAGACGCTCAGCTAAGTCTTCGACGTCGTCCTCACGCGGTATGACGTCGTCCAGCACGGCGCCGACATCCTCGAGTACGGCGTCCCCGTCGAAGGGCGTCCACTTCCGCACGGCCGCCAAGAGGGTCGTGAGGGTCTCCTCGTTCGCGGGCGCCCAGTGGGCCAAGGCCGGGGCGGTCACCGTGCCTCCTTGGTGGGCACGTTGAGGCGGCACCACGTCGTCGCGCCATCGTCGCTGGTTCCCCAGGTTCCGCCGTTCTCCTCCGCCAGGGCGTGGACAAGCGCGAGGCCCCGCCCTGACTCGGCCGCGTCGTCCGTCGGCTTGGGCTCGGCGCAGCCCGGCATGCCGTCGCCCACCGCGATACGGAGGGCCCCGTCCTCGAAGGTGATCTTCAGACTGATCTGCTTGGTGCCGCTGTGCAGGACCGCGTTGGTGAGCAGCTCCGAGACGATCAGCATCACGTCGTCGTGCAGCGCCTCAAGGCCGCAGTATCGGAGCCTGGCGGCCGCGATCCGGCGCAGGATTCCTACGCGGCATGTGTCCTGGGCCGCGGGCGGCTCGTTGTCGTGACGGGGGGTCACGCGGAAGCGCTCGTTCAGCACGTCGCCGCCGCGGTGGGGGGCCGTGCGAAGCGTGCGTACGGCTGTCGTCGTCATCACGTCCTCTGGGGGGAGCGTGGGGGCTGACCGGACGGCACGCGCAGGACTGCACTCCGGGTGGGTGGAGGTCTCGTCCTGCGTGGTGACTGCTCTGGTCATCGTGGCCTCGGCGTCTGCGGTGGGGGCGATACCCCGCCCGTTTCCCACGGGGGAACGAGGAGCGAGCGGGGCCGTACACAACAGCTAACCCACCGTCACCTCCCGTTGGACATGACGAAGTTGTCCCGGCCTCCCACCTCACAACTGACGAATTGACTCGCCCTTTACTGTCGGTGACGGTCCGGGCCTTCTACCGTGGGCTGGTGGCGGAGACCCGGAACGAAGACTTAGCCGCATGGATGGCGGATCACGGCATGTCGGCCGCAGAGCTGACCGACGCCGTCAATGACGCCATCCTCACGCTCACCGGCAAGCCCGGCGCCACGTCGGAACGGACCGTGTTCCGATGGCTGTCCGGCGAGAACCAATGGCCGCAGGAGCGCCAGCGCATCGCCGTGGAGATCGTCACCGGCCGCACCATCACGGACTTAGGGTTCGTGCCTCGAGGGAAACGCAAGACCGACCCACCGCCCCCACCAGCACTACCGGAGGACCCTTCAGTGCATCGCCGCCGTTTCGTCGGGGCGGCCACCGGCACCGCCGCCGCCGTCACAGCACCCCTCGTCAGCGCAGGCTTCCGCCCCTCCCACGTCGGCACCTCCGACGTCATCCGGCTCCGTGACCACGTCGAAAACCTCGTGGAACTGGACGCCGAACGCGGCGGACACACCGCCCTCGAAAGGGCGGCCCTCGCGGGAGCCTCCGAAGCCCTCGGCCTACAGAAGCGGTCCACCACACAGCGCGTGAGGCAACGCCTGTTCGCCCTCGCCTCCGACTTCACCGCAACCGCCGCATGGTCCCTGATCGACGCCGGGCAGCTCGACGACGCCGGCCGCCGCCTCGACCGCGCGCTGACCCTCGCGGGCATGGCCCAAGACTCCGAAATGACCATGCAGGTGTGGAACCTACGGGCCATGCTCGCCCGGCAGCGCGGAGAGTACGCCGAAGCAGTCGCCGCAGCCCAGGCCGCCCAGACGACGACCGTCGCCCGCCGCAGCCCGATACACGCCTCCCTCGCCCACGCCCGCACCGCAATCGGCCTCGCCCACTCCCGGGACCACCGCGGCGCCCTGCGCTCTCTCGGCCGCGCCGAAACCGCAATCTCCAAGGCCGACATGACGGCCCCGCTGCCCATCTGGATGGCCTTCTACGGACCCGCGGAACTGCACTCGCTCACCGCAATCGTGGAGGACGTCGTCGGGCGCCCTGGCGAAGCTGAGGCCGCCTCCTACAGGGCACTCGCCGCCCTGCCCGAGGCGTATCGCCGCAACCGCGCCAACGCCACCGTGCGCCTCGCCCTCGCCCAGCTCCATCAGGGCGACCTCGATCAGGCAGTCGCCACCAGCGGCAAGGTGTTCGAGATCATGGCCGGTGACCCCATCCCCGGCCGCATGCGTCAAGCCCTCGGCGACTTCCAGCGCGATCTGATCACCCTGGCTCCCTCCGCGCACATCGCGCACGAGTGGATCGACCGCTACCGGACCGAATGGAGCACTCCTTGACCACGGCAACCGTCGAACTCCGCCACTACGGGCACGACGACCTACCGCAGATCCGACAGACCCTGCTGGATGTGCACGCGGACGCGTACGCGGACGAGATGGAAGACGAGTTCAACCAGCGGTTCCCCTGGTTCGTCGATCACTGGGGCTCAATCCCCGGGTTCTCCTGCGTCATCGGCTACGACGACGGCGAACCGGTCGGCTTCGCCTACGGCGCCCCAGCCACCCCGGGCCGTGAGTGGTGGCGCGAGCACGTGAACCCCGCGCCGGCGGATGACTCGACATTCTCTGTGTCCGAGCTGATGGTGCGCCCGAAGTGGCGTAAGACCGGCACGGCCGAGCGGTTGCACACGGCACTGCTGGAGAGCCGGCCGGAGGCTCTCGCCGTTCTCCTCGTCGACCCCGACCACCCCAAGGTGCAAGATCTGTACGCAACTTGGGACTACCGGAAGGTCGGAAACCGCCAGCCCTTCCCGGACAGTCCGAACTTCGCTGTCATGCTCCGAGAACTCCGCTGACCAGTACCAGCACAATGGCCCGCCTCCACCGAGGCGGGCCGTCTGCTTCGCGGGCGGAGCGTCAGGCGTTGTAGCCCTTCTGCCGCACTACCGGCCCCCACTGGGCCGCGCGCTCCCCGAAGCACGTCCGGCACAGGGGGTCGGCGTCGCTGCCGTACCTCTTGTACTTGGCAAAGCAGTTGGCGCACTGGCCCGTTCGCATCCTCGGCCCCGCCTTCGGGCTCACCCAGGACTACACGCGCAAGCACCTCGGCATCAGGTTCGAGGTCGACAACAGCCGTAGCGTGCGGGAGCTCGGCATCGGCTACCGGCCCATCGAGGAGACCCTGCTGGACCACTACGAGGCATGGCGGGCGCAGCGGTCCCGGTAGCGGAGCACCGGCCGCTTTCCGATGGCGGCAGATGGGCGCACACGAACAGCCGCTACGCCCCCTGCCCCCTCGACTCCCCCAGTACCCCCCTCAACCTCCGTACCCTCAGCACCAGTTCGAGTTCGAAGCGCCGGTCCGGGTCGTCGATCTCGTCGCCCCACAGCTCGCGGATCTGGCGCAGGCGGTAGCGGACCGTCTGGGGGTGGACGCCGAGCCGGGCGGCCACCTCCGGCGCTCCGCCCCGCGTCTCCAGCCACGCCAGTAACGTTTCCGCAAGCCGGCGCCCGTGGGTCGGCCCGCAGTGGGCCAGGGGCGCCAGGCAGCGCAGGGCCAGGTCGTCGATCAGTTCCTCGGGCTGGAGGAGGACCAGGGCCTCGGTGTGTTCCGTGCAGTACAGGACGTCTCCGGTGGGCAGCAGCCGCCGTTCCATCAGGCGTACGGCCGCCTCGGCCCAGTGCAGCGACTTCGCCGCGTCGGCGAGCGGTACGGGCGGTCCGATCGCCCCGGACCAGCCGGTCAGCGCCCGGTGCAGTAACTCGGGGCGGCCCGCGGCGTCCGGCTCGGGGACGACCATGCGGGGCTGCTCGTACTCCATGTCGAGCAGCACGCCCTCTCCGACGGCGGGCGCGACCGCCTCCCGGGCCGGGCGGAGCAGGACGCCGACCGCCACCTTGCGCGGCAGCGGCCAGCCGACCCGGGCGGCCCGTTCGGTCAGGGCGTCGGCCGGGTCGCCCCGGTGGTGTTCGGCGAGCAGCAGCTCCACCAGGCGGCGCTGGAGCCGCAGCCGCTCGCCGGCCTGCCGGGCCGCCGCCTCGGCGTAGCCGCGCACGGACTGGTCGACCAGTCCGTCCAGATACTCGTAACCGGCGTCCACGAGCTCGTACATCGCGGGCGGCGGGATCTCGACCTGCTGGCCGATCTCGGCGAAACAGCGCCAGGCCAGGCGTACGCCCATGCGGTAGATGGCCTGCAGCGAGTCCAGGGTGCGGCCGTGCAGGCCTTCGCCGCGGCCGAACTCCTGGAAGACGCCCGGCGGGACCGTCGGCCGGCCCTCGGACTGCTCCAGGTGCTGGACGAAGACCTCGATGGCGCGGCGGATGCCGACCAGGGCCATCGGCTCGCCGGACTCGTCGAGGACGAGAGGCAGGTGCGGGTACTCGCGGCGGATCTCCCGCAGGATCTCCTCGGCGAGCGCCGGCGCCTCGGCCATCGCGAGGGCGGCGAACCGGCGGACCTGGAGTCGGGGGACGTCGTGCCAGGCCGAGCGGGTGGCGACGGCCGGCGAGTGGGCGGGCGTCACCGGTCAACTCCCCTGTCCGGCTTGCTCGTACGTGATCAATGGGGTGTTCGGCTGGTCGGGGGTCGCGTCGAGCAGCGCGACGACGCCGAGGGCGGCGCCCACGGCGAGGGCCGCGGCGGCCAGGGCGGTGAGCGTGGCGGCGAGCAGTCGTGACATCGCAGGGTCAGCCTCTCTGTCCGGAGGTCGTCCCCACCCCGGTGTCCCCAACCCCTGCCCGTCGGCCCAGTCTCGACAACCATTGACACCCCGTCAAGAGCCGCCTACGGTTCCCGGCCCATAGGCCCTGCTCGGGTCCCCCAGGACCTGCCGTTTCTCGCGGCCGGCCTGATCCGGAAGACCCGCAAGACAGGGACAGAGCGGCCCGAACTCCGTCATCCCACCCCCTGGAGTGCCCGGATGCGCCGTACAGCCTCACCTGTCTCCCTGATCCTGCTGGGACTGGGCACGTTTCTGCTGGTCCTGGCGCCGATGCTGGTCTGGTACGTCGAGCCGCGGGCCGCCGTGAACCCGATCGACATCGACACGACCGCCGTCTACTCCGGCACCGGCAGCTACTTCGACACCGACGAGATCAAGACCGTGCACGACAAGCGGATCACGGTCACCCAGCAGGTGCGCGGCAACGTCGCGGACAGCGAGAAGAGCGGGCGGGCGGTGTGGGACGTGACGACGACGGTCGACACGGACAAGTCACTGCCGGCCGCCGATCCGCACGACGCGCTGGAGTTCTTCCTGAACCGGTGGGTGACCGACCGGCACACCAACCAGCCGGTGCACTGCTGCAAGGAGAACCCGTACTTCGAGGGCGACGCGTATCTGAAGTTCCCCTTCGACGTGCACAAACGGTCGTACTCCTGGTGGGACAACTCGCTCGGCGACACGGTGGTGCTGCACTACGCGGGTACGAAGAAGGTTCAGGGGTACACGGGTTACCGGTTCACCGGCACCGTCGCGCCCACGAAGATCGGCACCCGGCTGGTGCCCGGCACGATCGTCGGCCGGAAGAACACACCGCAGGTCCTGGCCGAGGAGTGGTACTCCAACCACGGCGTCGAGCTGGTCGCCGACCAGAGCACCGGCCGGGTCCTCTACGCCCAGGTCGGCCCGCGCCGCACGCTGCGCGCGCCCGGCACGAAGAAGGACGCGGTGGTGCTGCTCGACAGCCGGAAACTGGGGTTCACCACCGTGACCCAGAAGGCCCAGGTGAAACTGGCGAAGAAAGAGAGCGGCCAACTGCGCATGCTGGGACAGACGTTGCCGATCGGCGCCGCCGTGGCCGGATTCGTTCTGGCGGTGGTGGGTGGGGTTTTGGTGCTACGAGGACGGAAACGCCCCGAATCACCCGATACAGGTGGAACATCCCAGGCTCACCTCACGAAGTGACATGACGTCAGTTCTAATAAAGCCGGAAATTGTCATCCCGGTGAGTAGCCGTGGCGAATCGCTGGGCGAAAACTGTCCAACCCCACCCGAGCACAGCCCGTCCACACCCCCCGCCCATGAAGAGCTCAGTCCCCCCACAGCAAGTCCGGAAAGACACCGCTGAGTTCCGCACCCTGAGACGAGTTGGAGCACCCATGCCCCAGCACGTGCCTTCCCAGCTGCGCGCCGCACACCCCTGGGCGGCGCAGCACCCTCCGGCGCTCCCCCCACAACCGCGCCGAATCGTTTTCCTTGCCCACCGGGATCTGGACAATCCGGCGGCCGGCGGCTCCGAGCTGCTGGTCGACCGGCTCGCCGAGGGGCTGACCGACCTCGGCCACCAGGTCACCCTGATCTGCGGCGGCCCGGCGGCCTTCCGGGACTACCGGGTCGTGTCGGCCGGCGGCGAGTTCGGCCACTACCTGCGCGCCCGCTCCGCCTTCGCCCGACAGGTCGGTGAGACCGATCTGCTGGTCGAGGTCTGCAACGGCATGCCCTACCTCGCGCCCCTCTGGCACCACGGCCCCACTCTGTGCCTGGTCAACCATGTCCACTCCGACCTGTGGAAGATGCGGTTCGCTGGGCCTTTCACCCCGGCCGCGCGCATCGGCCGAAGACTCGAACAGTGGGCGCTGACCGGTGCCCAGAACCGGAGTCTGCTGGTCGCCGTCTCCCCCTCGACGGCGCACGCCCTGCGCGCGATCGGTGTCGAACGTGACCGGATCCGCGTGGTGCACAACGGGGTGGAGGAGCCCGGGCCATGTGCCGAGCGATCGGCCGAGCCGCTGTTCGCGGCGGTGGGCCGGCTCGTCGAGTACAAGCGGATCGATCTGCTGCTGAGACTCTGGGAGCGGGTGCGGCCGGTCACCGGCGGCCGGCTGGTGATCGTCGGTGACGGTCCCGAACGGGGTCGCCTGGAGCGGATCGCCGGTCCCGGCGTCGAGTTCGCCGGCCATGTCTCCGAGGCGGAGAAGCACCGGCTGTTGTGCGCCGCCTGGTTGCTGCTGCATCCGTCCGCCGTGGAGGGATGGGGGCTGGTCGTCACCGAGGCCGCCACCCGCCGGACGCCGACGATCGCCTTCGACGTACCCGGGCTGCGGGACTCCGTCGTGGACGGGGAGACGGGGGTGCTGGCTCACGGCGAGTCCTCGTTCGCGGCGGCCTGGTGCACGTTGGCCCTGTCCGGGCCGCGGCGGGAGGCGATGGGCAAGGCGGCGCGGGATCGCGCGGCGCGTTATCGCTGGCACCGGACGGTAGGACAGTTCCGTGCCGTCGCCGCCGAGGCGGTGAGGGGCTGGGGGCCGTGATGCGGCCGCGGATACGCCGTGCCCGTCCGCGCCCACGCGACGGTGGCGCACAGGGCACACCCCCGCGCCCCCGGCGGAGCACGAAAGATCCCTCCCTTGGCCGCAGCCTCGCTCTCTTCCGTGCCTTCCTGCACGAACAGGACGACCCGGACTCGTGCTACGAACTGCTGGCCCGTGACGCGGTCGATCAGGTCGAGGCCTACGGCGGAGCCGTCGCCGGGCGCACGGTCGTGGACGTCGGCGGCGGGAGCGGGTACTTCACCGCGGAGTTCCGGCGGCGCGGCGCGCATGCCCATCTCTTCGAGCCCGACAGAAGGGAGTTGGGCGCAGAGCCTCCCGACGGGGCCGTGATCGCGGACGGGTACTTGTTGCCGCTGTCCGACGGGGTCTCGGACGTCACCTTCTCGTCCAATGTCCTGGAGCACGTGGCCGACCCCCAGACGTTTCTCAGTGAACTCACCCGCGTCACCCGGCCCGGCGGGCTCATCTACGTGTCGTTCACCAACTGGCTGTCGCCCTGGGGCGGTCACGAGTGGTCGCCGTGGCACTACTTCGGCGCCGATCGGGCCCGCGCCCGCTACCGGCGCCGTACCGGAAAGCCCGCCAAGCACACCCTCGGCGAGAACCTCTTCGCCGTGCACATCGGCACCACGCTGCGGCAGGTGCGTGCCCGCGACGACGTCAGGGTCGTCTCGGCGCGCTCCCGCTACTGGCCGTTCCTCGCCGAGGCCGTCGTGAAGGCGCCCGGCGTGAGGGAGTTGGCCACCTGGAACCTTCTCCTCATCCTCCGGCGGTGTCCCCCATGACGACCACGGTCCAGGCTCCCCCTCCGGCAGCCGTCCCCACCACCGCGGGTACCTCGGGTCCGCCGGAGGGCCCGCGGTCGCGGCGCTGGCCGGCGGGGTTCTGGGCCGTGGTCTTCGTGCTGTTCCTGGTGGTGCACCCGGGGCGGCAGACCTTCGACACCAAGCTGGGTGTGACGGTGGACCCGGGCGCGTTCTTCTCGGGTCTGGGGCAGTTGTGGCACGACCAGGGATCCTTCGGCGGGATCCAGGACCAGTACGCCGGCTATCTGTGGCCGATGCTGCCGTTCTACTGGCTGGCCCATGCCGTGCGGCTGCCGGTGTGGCTGGCGGAGCGGCTGTGGCTGTCGCTGATCGTGTCCGTCGCCTTCTGGGGTGCGCTGCGGCTGGCCGAGCGGTTGCGGGTGGGCAGCGGGGGTTCCCGGCTGCTCGCGGGCGTCGCGTACGCGCTGTGGCCGGTGTTCACGATCGTCGTCGGGTCGACGTCGGCGGCCGCGCTGCCCGGTGCCTTTCTGCCCTGGGTGCTGCTGCCGCTGACGAACGAGCGGTACAGCGCCCGTGTCGCCGCCCTGCGCTCGGCGTTGATCGTCCCCTTCATGGGCGGCGTGAACGGCGCCTCCACGCTGGCCTCGCTGCTGCCGGTCGGGCTGTATCTCCTCTCCCGGCCGCCCGGGCCACGTCAGCGCAAGCTGATCGCCTGGTGGGTGCCGGGGGTGGTCGTGGCGACGGCCTGGTGGTGGATCCCGCTGCTGATGCTCGGCGTCTACGGCGAGAACTTCCTTCCGTACGTGGAGACTTCGCAGACCACGACGGCCACGATGTCGGCGACGGAGGCGCTGCGCGGGGCCGGCAACTGGGTCGCGTATCTGCACTTCGGCCAGGCGTGGCTGCCTGCGGGCTGGACGGTCGCCGCTTCGGTGGTCGTCATCGTCTGCTCGGCGCTCGCGGCCGGGCTGGGCCTGGCGGGGCTGGCGAGACGGGACATGCCGGAGCGGCGGTGGCTGGTGCTGACCGTGATCTGCACGGCTCTGGTGCTGCTCGCGGGATACGGCGGCGCGTTCGGCGCGCCCTTCCACGGCGTCGTGCAGGACTGGCTCAACGGCGGACTGGTCCCCTTCCGCAACATCTACAAGTTCCAGACGGGACTGGCTCTGGCGCTGGTCCTGGGGCTCGCCCATGTGGTGGGCGTGGCGGCGCAGGCGCGCGGGGCCCGGCCGGTGCGCGGCCGCCGGTTCGCCCCGCTGGTCGCGGCGGCCTTGATCCTTCCGGGCCTCGCGTGGCCGTACCTCAACGGCTCGATCCTCAACCCGGGCTCCTTCCAGGAGCTGCCCGCGTACTGGAGGACGACGGCGAGCTGGCTGGAGAAGTACTCCCCCGACTCCCGCGCCCTCGTCGCCCCCGCCACCTCGCACGGCCTCTACACCTGGGGCTCCCCCATCGACCAGCCCCTCGACGTCCTCGCCAAGTCCCGCTGGGCGCAACGGGACTACGTCCCCTTCGGCACTCCGGGCAACCGGCGCGCGATGGACGCGGTCGAGGACGCCCTGGCCTCCGGCAGTGACGTCCCGGGCCTCGCCGACTACCTGAGCCGGGCGGGCCTCTACTACGTCGTCGTACGCAATGACCTGGACCCCGACCAGATCGGCTCGGTGCCGACCACGACAGTGAAGCGGACCCTGGAACAGTCGGGGTACGTCCGGGTGACGGGCTTCGGGCCGGTCATGACCGGCGGCACGATCGCCCATGACGCGCCGCTCCAGGTGGAGGGGCTGTACCCGCGGCAGCGGGCGGTGGAGATCTACGAGCCCGCCGGCAAGGGCGTACCGAGGCCGGGACAGGCCCGTCTGCTGCCGGTCGCCGACACCGCCGTGGTCTCCGGCGGCCCCGAGTCGCTGCTCCCGACGGCGTCCGAGCTGCGCGGCCGGGCGAGCGTGCTGACCGGTGACAACCACCCCGGGCTCGGCTCCCCGCCCCTCCAGGTGGTCGGCGACGGGCTGCGCCGCGCGGACACCCGGTTCGGCCTGGTCGACGCCAACACGTCGTACACCTACACGAGTTCGGAGCGGAACTCGCCGGACGCCGTGCAGGACCCGGGCGAGAAGCCGCACCAGATCCTGCCCACCGAGGGCCTCGGCCACCAGACGGTGGCCCGGCTGCGCGGCGCCCGCTCGGTGACGGCCTCCTCCAGCGGCAACTGGCTCTTCCACCTCCCCCAGTACGACCCGGTGAACGCCTTCGACGGCAATCCGGAGACTGCCTGGACGGAGGGCGCGCCGGACTCGGCGGACGGGCAGTGGCTGCGGATCGGCCTCACGGACACCTACGACATGCCGTCGTCGTTCGAGGTGACGCCGCTGCCGCAGGAGAGCGTGCGGTCGGCGGCGACGAAGGTGCGGGTGGCGACCGAGAAGGGGTCGAGGACCAGTTTCCTGCGGCCGAACGGCCAGACGCAGAGCATCAAGGCACCGGCGGGCTCGACGAGTTGGATGAAGCTGACGATCGTCGACTCGGTGTCCCGTCGCTCGGGCCTCACCGGCGCGGGCTTCTCCGAGGTCCGTCTGCCGCATGTCCAGGTGACCCGGCTCCTGCGGCTGCCGACCGACGCGGACGCAACGGCCGGCTCGGACGCCGCCGCCACGATGATCTCCCTGCACCGCACCCCCGACCCCACCGGTCTCTCCGCCACCGGCACCGAGGCGGGCCTGCACCGCCGCTTCTCCACGGCCGCGGCGGGGACGTACGAGGTGAAGGCGAGTGCGGTGCCGGTGGCCGGTGAGGCGCTCGACAAGCTGCTGTACGAGGTCGCGCCCGACCAGCGCAACCGCATCGTGGCGACCGCCGACTCGACGGCACCGCTCGGTGCGGGTCTGTCGGCGCGCAACCTCACCGACGGGGACCTGACGACGGCGTGGATCGCGGGCGACCGGCCGACGATCCATCTGCGCTGGAACGGCAAACTGCCCGTCGGGGAAGTGGTGTTGGCCCCGGCCGGCGGCCTGTCGAGCCGTCCGGCCCAGGTGGACATCAGCTCGCCGGGCGGCTCGACGACCGCCGGCGTCGACGAGAACGGCGTGGTCCGCTTCGACCCGATCACCACGGACCGCATGGACATCACGATCACGCAGACCGCGCCGCTGACCCTGCACAACCCGGTCGCCGACGAGGACCTGCAGCTGCCCGTGGGCCTGACCGAGGCGTACATCCCGGCACTGGACCAGTACCGGACGCCGCAGCCGAGGAACTCCCGCACGTTCTCGCTGCCGTGCGGGCAGGGGCCGGACGTGGCGGTGGACGGCGAGCTGTACCGGACGAGCGTGCAGGGGACGGTACAGGACCTGCGGGAACGCCGGCCGGTGGACGTCACGCTCTGCCAACGAGGGCGCGCCGACAACGCGTTGGACCTGGCGGCGGGCGCACACCGGGTCGAGGCCGGGGACGCCGGACCCCTCCCGCTGACGGACGTCACCCTCACCCACGGCACACTCACCGAACCCACGGCGGTGGAACGCCGGTTGACGGTAAGGGACTGGCTGGGCGACCGCCGGGAGGTGACCGTCGGCTCCGGTGCGGCCATGTACCTGACGACGTACGAGAACTACAACGACGGCTGGAAGGCCACCCTGGGCGGCAAGGAGCTGACCTCGGTCCGCCTCGACGGCTGGCAGCAGGGCTGGCGGATCCCGGCCGGAGCGGGCGGCACGGTCAAGCTGTCGTACGAGCCCGCGACGACCTACGAGGGCGGGCTGATCGGCGGGGCTGTGGGGCTCGCGGTCCTGGTTGCCCTGGTCGTGTGGAGGCGGCGCGCACCGAACCCCGACCCGCCGCAGCCGGCTGCGCCGCTGCCGGGGCTGTGGCTCGGCACGGTGGTGCTGACCGCGGTGGGCATCGTGATCGCCGGGTGGTTCGCCCTGCTGGTGCCCGCGCTGGCCTTGCTGGCGTACCGACGGCACGCGCCGCTCGTACCGATCGCGTTCGTGGCCCTCGCGGGGGCCGGGATCGCGGCGGCGACGGGGGCCGGCGAGCCGGTGGGCGCGGGGCATGGTGCGTTCGGTCACGCGGCCCAACTGCTGGCGTTGACAGGGCTGTTCGCGGGTGTGGTGAGCGTGCGGGAGCCGGACGAGGGGCCGGGGGCCACGGCAGTGCTGCCACCGGCGGCTGCGACCGGCGCTCCGCCCGGCTCCGAGGCACCCGCACAGTCGCTGCCGCGCCGGATGCGCGGCGCGAGGGGGCCGCGGCCCCGGAGCGAGGACGTGCGGGGGGCCGAGGGTGAGCCCTCCGCCCCGCGCCCCGACACCGGACCGACCCTCTCGGCCCGGGGCCCCGGCGGACCGGGCCCCGGCTCACCCACCGCCCGCATCCCCTCCCGCACACCGAAGCCCCCGCCCGCACCGCGCGAGCAGACACCGGACCCGGACCCCGACAGCGGAAGGGGTGACCCCAAGTGAGCGCACTGGAACACCATGCGCGCGCCGAGAGCCCCGCGCGCCCTCCGGGCCACAACTCCTTCCGCGCCGCCACGCTCCGGCCGGCACCGCTCCAGGACGCGCAAGGACCGACGACCACCATGGGGAGGGGCGACCTCGAATGACCGCACTCGAACACCCCGCGCGTGCCGGGGGCCCGGCTCGTTCGCCGGTTCGTATTCCGTTTCCGGTCGTCGACGAGGTCGCCCGGCACTGCATCCAGGAGGAGGAGCCGGAGACGGTTCACATCGAGGTGCATCTGCCGGGGCGGCTGGACCGGGACCGGCTCCGTGCCGCGTTCGTCGCGGCATTGCGTCGCCATCCGCGCATCCTGATGCGCGAAGCCCCAGGTCACTGGTATCGGCGGCGCTACGAATGGGAGTTGACAGGCGGGCCGGACGCGGAGGTGGTGTCCTTCCCGCCGGGGGGCCGGTGCGCGTTGCGGGACGCGCGGACGCGGGCGCTGACGAGTGCCCCGCCGCTGTCCCTTTCTCCGCCGGTACGCCTGGAGGTGGTGGAGGGGGCGGGCCCTGCGGAGGGCAGCGAGGCGACGGACGCCGTCGGTGTGCCGCCCGGGAGGCACGACGGCCCGCAACCGGGCCTTTCCCGGGGCACCGTCCTCTTCCTCACCATCAACCACACCGCCCTGGACGGCCCGGCCTGTCTGCGTGTCCTGGCCACCGCGGCCGAGCTGTACGGAGGCAGGGACAACTCCCCCGCAGCACCCCCCGTACGCACCACCGACGCCCCCCGGGACCCCGGCGACTCCCCCTCCAACTGGTCCCCGCCCGCCCGCGTCGCCCCCGGCACCCCCGAGCCCTCCCCAGGCAACGGCATGCTCGTCACCGAACTCCCGCTCCCCCACCGCCCGAAGGGCTCCCCCTACACGGTGAACGACCAGCTCATGGTCACCACCGCCCTCACCATCGCCCACTGGAACAGAGAACACGGCGCCCGCCCACGCCCCCTTCGCATCACCATGCCCGTGGACGACCGCCCCCGGGACGCCACCATGCCCATCGGCAACGGCACCCGTCTGGTCGAAGTCACCTTCAGCACGCGGGAGTTGGCCGCCCACGCCGTCGCCGACATGCCCTCCCTCCTGCGCGGCACGGCCATCCGCACCCGCGCCCTGAAATCCCTCCCCCGTCCACAGCTCGGCCACGGCGCCGCGCTGCTCACCGCGCCCGTCACCCCCGTGGCCTGGCGCGCCGCCCTCACCCGGGGCCTGCGCAGAGCCGCCGCGCCCTGGACGTCGACGACACTCCTCAGCAACATCGGCCGCATCCCGTACCCCCTGGACTTCGGCGAGGAGGCGGGCCGCGCGCACGCGGTCTGGTTCTCGGCGCCGGCCCGGATGCCCCGCGGCCTGACCGTCACCACCGCGTCCACCGCGGGCCGCCTCCACCTCGCCCTGCGCTGGTCCCGCGCCCTGCTCAGCCACGGCGACGGGGCTCACCTCCGGGACCTGTTCGAGCACTACCTGCACTCCACGGAGGTCACCCCATGACCACCGCCCCCACGCTCCGCCCCCTCGGCATCGGCCGCGACCCACACCTCCGCCCCTGGCCCCGAAGCCACCCGCACACCACGGAGGTGGCCCCATGACCACCACCCCCACGCTCCGCCCCGGCCTCCGCGACTTCTACGAGAACCCCACCGTCCCCGTCGCCTCCGGCACCCCGCGCACCCTCCGCCAGGCCCGCATGCTGGCCACCGCCCTCGGCCCGGCCACGGGCACCCCGCGCACCGTCCTCGACCTCGGCTGCGGGGACGGCACCGCCGCCGCCACCGCGGCGCCCCTGCTGTCCGGCCATCGCATCGTCGGCGTCGACTGGTCCCAGGACGCCCTCACCCGCGCCCGCACGCACCTGTCGTACGCCGTCCGTGGTGAACTCGGCGGCGGTGGGCTGCCGTTCGGGACCGCCTGCGCCGACGCCGTGCTGTTCAGCGAGGTCATCGAGCACCTGGTCGACCCGGATGCGGCGCTCGACGAGATCCGGCGTGTACTGCGCCCCGGAGGCCACCTGATGCTCTCCACCCCGAACCTGGCCGCCTGGTACAACCGCGCCCTCCTGCTGGCCGGCGTGCAGCCCGTGTTCTCCGAAGTCAGCCTGCGCGCGATCCACGGCCGGCCGGGAAGGGAGGTGGTGGGGCATCTGCGGCTCTACACCGCCCGCGCGCTGCGGGAGTTCGTCGCCGGGTCCGGATTCGAGATCGTGGAGATGAAGGGCGCGCCCTTCCACGGCGTACCGCGCACGCTCCGCACGCTCGACCGGCTGGCCTGCTCCAGACCGTCGCTCGCCTCGATCCTGCTTCTGCACGCGCGAAAGACCTAGGGGGCGTGGCCATGTGGTGGGGAGTGGCGGCGGCCCTCGTGGCGAATCTCCTCTACAGCACCGGGTTCGTGCTGGAGAAACGGGCGTTGGCCGCCCTGCCGGAGGTGACGATCCGTCAACCGGCCCGGCTGCTGCGCCTGGTGCTCGGCAGCCCGCTGTGGATCGGCGGCTCACTCGCCCTGGCCGCCGGCTTCGGCGCGCAGCTCGCCGTCTACCGGACCCTGCCGATCGCCGCGGCCCAGGGCATCTTCGTCTCCGGCCTGGTCCTGCTCGTGCTGCTCTCGGCCCGGCTGCTGGGCGAGGAGACCACGGGCCGCGAGCGGTACGCGCTCGGCGCGATCCTCGCCGCGCTGCTCATGGTCGTGCTGTCGCTGAAGGAGGCCGGCCCGGGTGCCGACACGGTCAGCCGCAGCGCGCCGTATCCGCTGATCCTGCTGGTCTGCGTGCCGTCGCTGGCAGGTGGTGTGTGGCTCTACGGTGCCGCCGAGCGCCGCGCCCGCCACCGGCACCGCGCCCCGACCACGGGCGTGGAGTACGGGGTGGCCGTGGGCCTGCTGTACGGGGTCAGCTCGCTCGCCATCAAGGGCGTGTCGAGCTACCTGACGACCAGTGGGCCGAGCCACGCGGTGGTCGGGCTGCTGGGCTCCCCGTATCCGTATCTGCTGCTGTTCACCGGTGCGTTCGGCCTGGTCATGTCGCAGGCCGCACTGCAGCGCTGCCGGGCATCGCTGATCGTGCCCGTGTGCACCACCGTGACCTGTCTGTTCACGGCCGTACTCGGCACGCTCTCGTTCGGCGAGGCCCTCCCGCACGACCCCCTGCGCCTGGCCCTGCGCCTGGCGGGCACCGCCCTCGCCGTCTCGGTACTCCTCGCCATGCCTCGGCACGATCCGCAGCCGGCACCGCCTGCTCCACCCCAACCCCCCATTGTCACCAAGGAGTTGACCCCTCCATGAAGCCCGACGACCCACTGCTGCGGATCCTGGCCTGCCCGCTCGACAAGGGCCCGCTGCACCTTCTCCTGCCGGACGGGCCGACGGCCGACGAGGCCCTCTACAACCCGCGTCTGCACCGCCGTTACCCGATCGTCGACGGCATCCCGCAGCTGCTGCCGTCCTCCGGGGAGCAGGTGTCGGACGACGAGCACGAGTCCCTTCTGGAGCGGATCTCGCCGTGACCGCACCCCGCACCCTGGCCGCCCGTCTGGCCCCGCACCTGCCCGTCCGCCTGGTGGCGGCCACCGCACGGGCGGTCTACCCGCGCTTCGAACCCGAGCTGGCCCGGCTGTCCGACCTGTGCCCGGCCGGCTGTGGCACCGCTGTGGACGTAGGCGGCTGGTACGGCCCGTGGACCCGGCGCCTGGCGGGGCGGGCGGGCCAGGTGGTGACCGTCGAACCGGTCCCCCACCTGGCCCGCCTCCTCACCTCCGCCGCCCCGGCGAACGTCCGTGTCGTCCAGGCCGCCGCCTCGGACCGCCCGGGCACCGCCCGGCTGTGGCTGCCACCTGACGACGCCGGCGACCGGGGCGTGTCCTCCCTGGTCCGCCGGGACATCCACGCCCACGCCCTGCATGTCCCCTGCGTCACCCTCGACGAACTCGGCCTGCGGGACGTCGGCTTCATCAAGATCGACGTGGACGGCAGCGAGCTGGCGGTGCTGCGCGGGGCGACGGGCCTGCTGGCCCGCGACCGCCCCGCGCTCTTCGTCGAGCTGGAGTCCCGCATCCAGCCGATCGCCCCCGTCGTCACCTACCTCTCCCTGCTGCGCTACGCCGGCTGGGTGCTGCCCGGCTCGACCTGGATGCCGCTCGCGCAGTTCCCCCTGGAGGCCCATCAGGCGGGTGCCTCGCACGTCGTCTCCCAGGGCCTGCTGGGCCGCGTCCTGCCCTTCCGCGCCCACCCCCGTTATGTCAACTCCGTCCTCTTCCTCCCGGACGGCCGCCGCCCGGGTGTCAGTGCCGTGGGCGACCATGGTTCCCATGCCGCCCGCCACGCACCCCGCTAGCCCCTTCACCCCCCGCGACTTCCAGCTGGTCCTGCTCCGCCGCATGGCCGACCACAATCCAGGCCTGGTGGAGGACGCCCGCCACGCCCTGGGCGCCTCCATCACCGACATGAGAGAGGCCAACAAGCGCTGGCAGGCGATGCTGCACTCCCCCCGGTCCCGGGCCGCCGCCTCCCGGTACCGCTCGGTCCTCGGCGCCCCGGAGTCGACGCTCACGCGCAGGATCGGCGACATGGCCTGCGAGGCATGGCTCTTCCCCGTCCCCCTCTGGCCCGACCTGCGCTTCGAGGTGCTGCTCGCTCCGAACGGCGCGGTGTGGAACGAATGGCTGATCCGAGCCCCGGAAGCCGAGGGACCGGACCTGAAGTCGCTCGCCGACCTCACTCCCTGGTCCTGCACGGTCGACGAGGCAGCCCGCGCCTTCGCCCCCGCCCGGCCGCTGGAGGGCACGGCCCCGACCCGATGGGGGCTGGCATTCACGGCCCCGGACGCGGAGGGGGCGAGGCGGGCGGTGGTCGCCGAGTTCACCTGGGGGCTGTTGCAACGGGTCGCGGTGAACGACTGAACCAGGTCCATCCACAGGACCGCCCCAGCCCGCCCGCCACCCCGAACCCGTCGGAATCCCGTCCTCGCGCCCGTCGCAATCACGTCCTCACGGCCCTCAGAACCGTGTCCCTGAGGCCCTCAGAACCGTGTCCCTGAGGCCGTCAGAATCGCGTCCCTGACCGCGGCCACCGACCCCGGATGCAGATCGAGGAAGAGGTTCGGCTCGACCAGTTCCAGCTCCATCACCCGCGGCTGGCCGTCGGCCCCGTCGACGAGGTCCACGCGCGCGTACAGCAGCCCGGATGCGTCCGGTACGGCGGCCAACGCAAGCTCGGCGACGGCGAGTTCCGCCTCACTCGGGGTCCACGGCACCAGGTCCGGGTGGGGCACCTTGTCGGCGTCGTAGGCCGTGCCCGGCGCCAGTACGGCGCCCTTCCGACTGGCGTGCAGGAACCGTCCGCCGAAGAACTGCAGCGCACGCTCACCACTGACGTCGATGCCGGACAGATACGGCTGCACCATCGCGGTCAGCCCTTCCTCGTGCATGCGCGCGAGGTGTCGTACGGCCCTGTCGTGGTCGTCCGGCGTGTAGCGGGCGGCGTACCGGGCGCCCGCGCCCGAGGTCGGCTTGACGACGTACTCGTGGCCGTCGGGAAGGCCGGCGGCGTCGCCGGGCGCGAGATACCGGGTGGGGACGACGGGCACGCCGGCCGCCGCGAGATCCCCGAGGTACCGCTTGTCCGTGTTCCAGCGCACGATCTTCGCCGGATTGGCGAGCCGGGTGACCGCGGCGCACTTCTGCGCCCACTCCACGAACTCGCCCGCCCGCCAGCTGTAGTCCCAGGTCGAGCGGATGACGACGAGATCGAACCCGCTCCAGTCGGTACCGGGGTCGTCCCAGGGCACGGCGACGGCATCGGCCCCGGCCTCCCGCAGCGCACGCACCAGAACGGGAAGGTCGCGGTCCCTGCTGGGGTGCGCTCCGGGGTCGTAGGTGGCGAGGGCGACACGGACCATGGCGGCCTCCGGTCTCGTAGGTGTGCCGGGCGGTGGATCACGCGGCAGGGTATGAGCAGGTTAACGGGGTGCGAGGGAAGTCGCCGTGACGCCCCTGCGGCCGGCCCGGGGCACCGAGGCCCGATGATGGTCCTGCCCGGCTTGGAGCAAGCAGTGATCGTCGACAGTCAGGAGTACGACGCGTGACCTCTCTCTTCCCGGCCCTGGAGAATCCGAACAACCGCCTCGCCCTGCGGTTCGGGGACCGGTCCCTGACGTATGCCGAGCTGGCCGCGGCGACCGGCGCCCTGGCGGCCCGGATCCCGGCCGGCGGCCGGGTCGCCGTCTGGGCCACGCCCGGGCTGGAGACCGCGGTGGCCGTGGTGGCGGCCCTGCGGGCGGGGGTGGCCGCCGTGCCGCTCAATCCGAAGTCGGGCGAGAAGGAGCTCGGGCACATCCTGTCCGACAGCGCACCGTCGGTGGTGCTGGCGGCAGCGGGTGATGAACTCCCCTCGTCCACGAGGGAGTTGGCGCGCATCGACGTGGACGTCCACGGCACGGGAGGCCTCGCCCCGGCCCCCGCCGTCACCGCCGAGGACCCCGCCCTGATCGTCTACACGTCGGGCACCACCGGCCCGCCCAAGGGTGCCGTCATCCCGCGGCGGGCGATCGCCGGCACCCTGGACGCGCTCGCCGACGCCTGGCAGTGGACCGGCGACGACGTGCTCGTGCACGGGCTGCCGCTGTTCCATGTGCACGGTCTGGTGCTGGGCATCCTGGGCCCGCTCCGGCTCGGCGGCTGTGTCCGGCACCTGGGCGGGTTCAGTACGGAGGGTGTGACACGCGAGCTCAACGACGGCGCGACCATGCTGTTCGGCGTGCCGACGATGTACCACCGGATCGCCCAGGCCCTCTCCACGGAACCGGAGTTGGTGAAGGCACTCGGTTCGGCGCGGCTGCTCGTCTCCGGTTCCGCCGCGCTCCCCGTGCACGACCACGAGCGCATCGCGGCCGCGACCGGCCGCCGGGTCGTCGAGCGCTACGGCATGACGGAGACGCTCATGAACACCAGCGTGCGGGCGGACGGCGAGCCGCGCGCGGGCGCCGTCGGCCTGCCGCTGCCCGGCGTCGAGCTGCGGCTCGTCGAGGAGGACGGGTCGGCCATCACCTCGTACGACTCACAGACCGTGGGCGAGATCCAGGTCCGCGGGCCGAACCTCTTCACCGGCTATCTGAACCGGCCCGACGCGACCGAGGCCGCGTTCACCGCCGACGGCTGGTTCCGCACCGGTGACATGGCGGTGCGCGATCCCGACGGATACGTCCGCATCGTCGGCCGCAAGGCCACCGACCTGATCAAGAGCGGGGGTTACAAGATCGGGGCCGGTGAGATCGAGAACGCGCTGCTGGAGCATCCGGGAGTGCGGGAGGCCGCGGTCACCGGGGAGCCGGACGCGGACCTGGGTGAGCGGATCGTGGCGTGGGTGGTGCCGGTTGATCCACAGTCGCCGCCCGGTGCACAGGAGTTGGCGGACCATGTGGCCGGCCGTCTCGCCCCGCACAAGCGGCCACGCGTCGTGCACTACCTCTCCGCCCTCCCCCGCAACGACATGGGGAAGATCATGAAGCGGGCGCTGAACCGTGACTGAACGCCTCTCCGCCCGCGCGTTCCTGGCCCTGGTCGCGGACGAGTCGACCTTCACCGAACTCCCGCACCCCGCAAGGGACTTCGGGGCCGGGGACGAGGCCGTGTCCGACGGCCCCCTCGCCTGGCACGGCTACGACGCCTCGCGCGCGCGTGCCGCCGAGCGCACCGGCGAGCGGGAGTCCGTCGTGTGCGGCACCGCGACTGTCACGGGGACGCGGGCCGTGCTGCTCGCCTTCGAGTTCGGCTTCCTCGGCGGCTCGCTCGGCGAACGCACCGGCGACCGGCTGGAGTCGGCGTACGCCTACGCCCGCGCACACCGGCTCCCTGTCGTCCCGCTGGTCGCCACCGGTGGCAGCCGTATGCAGGAGGGCATGCTCGCGCTGACCCAACTCCAGCGCGTGGCCCGTCAGTCGGCGCTGACCCGGGAGGCGGGCCTCCCGCAGATCGCCGTCCTCCGGGATCCCACGACGGGCGGCGGCTGGGCGACGCTGGGCGCGGGAGCCGACGTCGTCCTCGCCCTGCCGGGCGCGCAGGTCGGCTTCGCCGGCTCCCGGGTCCGCCCGCCGGACGCGGACCCGACGGCGTACCGGGCGGAGGCGCAGGTGGCGGCGGGCGCGGCCGACGCCGTGGTGCCTTTGGCGGAACTGCCGGTGACGCTGGGCCGGTGGCTGCGGCTGCTGACGGGCGGGGCGGGGTCCCTTGGGGCCGGCTCCGAGCCCGCGACCGCCACCGCCTCTGCTGTTCCGGCCGCTCCCGTTCCGGCCGCCCTCGGCGCCGGCGACCTCCCCGGCACCGGCTGGGCGGCGGTCCAGCGTGCCCGCTCGGCCGAACGACCCCGCGCGCAGGCCTACCTGGACGCCTACTTCACCCATCGGGTCACCCTCAGCGGCGACCGCTGCGGCGGCACCGACCGCGGCATGCTCTGCGGTTTCGGCGAGCGGGACGGCCGCAGCGTCGCCTACGCCGCCCAGGCCGGGACCGCGACCCGCCCCGCGGGCTACCGCACCGCCGCCCGGCTGATCCGCCTCGCGGACCGGCTCGGCATCCCGGTGCTGACCCTGGTGGACACCCCGGGCGCGGCCAACGACGCGGAGGCGGAGCGGCAGGGCGCGGGCGCGGCGATCGCGGAGCTGTTCGGCGCGGTGGCGGCGGCCCGTACGCCGGTCACCACTCTCGTCATCGGCGAGGGCGGGTCCGGGGGTGCGCTGGCACTGGCCGCGTCGGACAACACCTGGGCCACCCCGGACAGTTACTTCTCCGTCATCGCTCCCGAGCTCGCGGCCGCGATCCTCAAGCGGCCGGCCCACCAGGTGGAGGCGACGGCCGACCAACTCCGCATCCGGCCCCAGGACCTGGTGGAACTGGGGGTGATCCGCGGCGTCGTCGAACCCGCGGCCCGTTCCCGGCCCTGACCTACGCCAGTGGGGTCTCCCGGCCCCTCCTCCACGCCGTCCGATCCCTGTGAGCACCTCACACCGTCACTCTTACGCGAGCCTTATATCATGAGATAAGCAACAAAACCCCCATTCAGCCGCACCCCCACCCGGCCCCCCATAAAACGCGCTCCCCACCCCGCCTCCCGCACGATGCCTATAAGGCCCGCCACCCGGCGGCCCCCACGGTCTGCGCTCTCGGGAGGACCCCCGCATGACTGCCAGTCTGGAGCAGTTGCGCCGCTGCCATTTCGCCGTCGACCTGGGGGCGGCCCGGACCCGCGTCTACGTCAAGGGCGCCGGCCTCGTCGTCGACCAGCCGTCCGCCGCCGCCGTGAACACCCGCACCGGTGCCCTCATCGCCGTGGGCGAGTTCGCCGAGAAGATGAAGGGCCGCACCCCGGACTACATCCGCGTCATCCGCCCGGTGTCCGGCGGCACCGTCGTCGACATCGAGATGGCGCAGCGCATGCTCCGGCAGCTGCTCGGCGACAAGATGCGCCGCGCCCTGCGCCGCAAGCCCTTCCTGCGCGCCGCGGCCTGCACTCCGCACGACGCCGATCCGCTGGCCCGGCGCGCGGCCGTCGAGACGCTCGTGGGGCTCGGCGCACGGCGTGTGGAGCTCGTGGACACCCTCATCGCGGCCGCCGTGGGGTGCGGACTGCCCGTCGAGCAGCCCGAGGCCACCATGATCATGGTCTGCGGGGCGGCCACGACCCAGGTCGCCGTGCTCTCCCTCGGATCCATCGTCACCGCCGAGCGCATTCCCGTCGGCGGCGAGGCCGTGGACCACGCGATCGTCCAACACCTGCGCCACGAACACGAGTTGATGCTCCCCAGCCAGTCCGTACGACCGCTGCAGATCGCCCTGTCCGGCAACGGGCTCACCGCCCAGGGCCCGGCGTCCACGGAGATCCACGGGCGGGACGTCGCCACCGGTCTCGCCCGTTCCGTGCAGGTCGACACCGCCGCGGTGCGTGACGCGATCGAGACGCCGCTGACCGCCGTGCTCGACGGCATCGGAAGGGTGCTGCGCGACTGCCCGCCCGACCTGGTGGCCGACCTCGTCGACCGCGGGATCACGATGGTGGGCGGCAGCGCGCTGCTCCCGGGCCTCGACCAGATGCTCCGGCAGGCCACCAAGATGCCCGTGCACATCGCCGAGCGGCCCGACGTGTGTGCCGTACAGGGGCTGGGCTACATGCTGGAGGGCAAGATCGAGCCGCTGGTGCTCGACCCGATCTCCACCTGAGCCGTCCATGGCCCCCGGGGCGCCCCGGGCTCACGGGCTCACGGGCTCACGGGCTCACGGGCTCACGGGCGAGACGCCTAGCGGGCCCATCCGGGTCCATCCAGGTCCGTCCGGCCCCATCCGGCCCCATCCGGCCCCATCCGGGCACAACCGGCTCCGTCCGGGTCCGCCACTCCCACTTCGGCAGCCTCCTCCTCACCGTCCATGAGGACCGCGGCCGTATCGCCCGTGTTGATGCCGGACTCCACGCGGCGCTGTACCGGCCGCCCGCCGACGCCCCCGTCACCTGCCGCGGCAGGGTACTCGCGACGCGCTCTGCGTGGTCAACGGGCGAACCAGCAGCGGACGGTCGTGCCGCCGGGGCCCGTGTGCATCCGGACCAGGTCCGCGACCAGGTTGACCAGAAGGAGCCCGCGGCCACCGCTCTGAGCGCGGGCGGCGGGCCGGCGTCCGGCCAGCGGGTCGGCGAGGTGGCCCTTGTCCCGCACCTCGCACACCACGTACCCGTCCTCGGCCCACACCCCGAGCGCGCCCGAACCGCCGCCGTGCAGCACGCTGTTGGTGGCCAGTTCGGCGACGGTCAGCGCCAGGTCCTCGACCCGGGCCGACGACAGGCCGAGCCGTACGGCCTCGTCGACCGCCAGATGCCGGACCTCGCTGAGGGAGTCCGCGTCGAAGCGGTGGGACATCACGTCCGGTACGAGCGGCAACGGTTGGTTGTAGCGGGCGACGACGTCCGCGGGCGCGTAGGCCTGACTGTCCTCCTCCCGCCCCGAGCCGCCCCGGACGAAGGTGGGGTGGGTGGCGTAGGCGTCGGCGATGACCTGCGGGGGGAGGCGCCGGGTGTCGTACGGGCACAGGATGGTCGCCGTACGGCCCCGGAAGGCCGCGTTGATCAGCGCCTCGTGCTGGACGCAGGCCGGGTACTCGGTGGGCGAACGGCCGGCCCAGATCGGTTCGCCGATGATGCTGACCCGGGTGCCGAGCGGCTGGGCGTCGGCGAAGGAGCGCAGCACCCCGGGGATGATCCGGCCGGGGTTGCGCCCGGCCTCGCGCATGTCCAGGAACAGCACGGCTTCGGCCGCAGCGCCCAGCTCGTCCCGGATCAGCCGGAGGTTGTCGGCGGGCACGGCCACGGCGACGGGTTCACCGGCCGCGAGCGCGTCCCGCACGAAGGAGACGGTGCCCGCGAGGTACTCGTGCTCGTCGCCGTAGAAGAGGGCGGGGTGGATGAAGGGGTCGAGGGTGGCGAAGAGGTCGGTCTCGCTCATGACCACCTCCGTCTCGCCTGTCCCCCTGAGTTTCCTCGACAGCAGCCGCGTACCCGCTGCGGGGGTCGGTCATTCGCCTGGCCGGTGTATTCGGAGGCGCTCGGGGCGGGCGCAGGTCAGCGCCGCCGGGACCCCGCGGAGCCGGGGCGGGACGGCACGGCTCGCCCGACGGATTCCGGCGGCTGGAGGAAGTCTGCCCGGGGCCATCGAGGCGAGGTCATCACCACTGCGCCACAGACACCTCCCAAGGGGCTGAACACCCTGGCGAGCGGCGTCCGGATGGCCACGCACGGCTGCACCTGGGACGAGGCGTGGACCACCCCGCGTCACGAATCGCAGCTGTACGACGCCGAGCTGGGCACGGTGGCCGCGAGGTCGCGGCCGGCGCGGAGTCCGACGGCCAGGCCCCTCCGGAGGAGCTGCGCCGGGCCCTGCGTACGGCGATCACGCCCTGCCGGCGCTGACCTCGGCACGCCATCAGCGCGGCAGGATCCGGTCAGTACGGCAGGATCCGGCCCGAAGGCGTCCTGCGGTCGATCGTGGTGTCGCGGGGCGTGGAGGGACGGCGGTTGACGCGGACACGGATCTGACGGTTCATGACGCCTCCTCTGGCCGAGGGCCTACTGGCTGACATTCACCAGCCTGGTCCGCGTGCCGCTCCTGCACATCGTGCCCACGGATGCACCCGCGATGCCTCCGCAGCAGGAACGGATCCGGTTTCCGCTACTCCCGGGGGAGGAGGGCACCCCTAGGCCCCCGGCCCGTCGGCCTCCTGCCCGTCGGCCCCCGGTCCCTGGCCCCAGGTGGGCTTGAACCAGTCCGGGTCGGCCCAGCGCCCGCGTCCGGCCAGGTCAGGGCGGTAGCCGGGGTTCCGTTCCCTGCGCAGCCGTACGCTCGCGTGGAGCACCGCCGACGGAGGTACGGGACGCGAGCGCCGGCCCGCGAGGATCCACAGGGTGCCGTTGTGGTGGATGGTGGCGTCGGCGAAGGCCTCGGTGACCGCGGTCTCCTCGGCGTAGGCGCCCGGCCGGAAGTCCAGGTCGTCGCGGACACCGTCGGTGATCCACTTGAGGGTGATCGTGGAGAGCAGGGGCGCCCCCGGGACGTGGTCGAAGGTCCCGCCGACATCGCAGTGCACACCGGCGAACCACACCTCCTCCGCGGTGCTCCGGTCCGTGTCGGGCTCGGGGATGCGTGGCCTGACCAGGAACTCCCGGAACGGCCGCCGTTTCTCGTCGAGGGACACGGCGTGCCGGATGCGGGCGGCGTTGGGCAGCGAGTAGGTGTAGGGCCAGCGCAGGTCGCCCAGCCGGAGGAGGCCGGCCGCCTTCACGGTGTCCCAGACGCCCAGGTAGGCGACCGGGAGGGCGTGGTGCGAGACCTGCCGGGGGTCGTTGCGCTTGACCTGTGCCCACAGCGGCTCGTTCTCGGTTCGCCGGCAGAAGGCGTGCGAGAAGCGCGCGACCTCCTGCTCACTCTCGTCGATGTCCTGGTTGAAGGCGTATCTGGCCACCGCGTAGGGCACGAGGTTCTCCGCGCCCGGGCGCATCAGCCCCGGCTTGTTGAGCATCCCGACCAGCGCGCGGGCCGTGTAGGCGCCGCGGCTGAACCCGAAGACGTACACCGCGTCCCCTGGCTCCCAGTGCTGCATGAGGTAGGTGTACGCCTCGGCGAGGTTGGCCTTCAGGCCCGTGCCGAAGGCGAGGCCGCCCAGCCGGGAGAGCCCCCGCCCCAGGGGTCCGCGCGCGGTGGCCGCCGACATGGTGCCGACCCCGGGGTCGTAGTAGAGCAGCTGGCTCGACGGATCGTCCGGCTCCAGCATCTCGTACAGCCTGACCACGTTCGTCGGGTTGCGGGCGCCCACCTGGTTGCCGGTTCCGTCCAGGCAGACGACGATCCTGCGCGGCATGACCGCTGCCCGCCTAAGCGGTCCGGCGGGTGGCGCCGGACCCGCCGCGGGCACGCGCCCGGACGGACGCGGAGCGCGCACCGGGCGCGATCTGCTGCTGGAACGCCTCCAGCGCCATGGGGCTGTCCGGCGGCAGTACGGCCATCTGGCGGCGTCGTTGCGCCTTGGCCAGGACGTCTCCTGCTGGTGTGCCGTGCCGCGCGTGGAGGATGCGCAGATGTCCGTCGCCGGAACCGCGGGCGGCGACCGGTGCGACGCCGGCGTGGGTGCCGTCGGGCAGGGTCACCCACAGGTTGAAGTCGTCGTACCGGATGTAGTCCGCGCCCTTGATGGGCCACGGGTAGTGGTGCTCGCCGGCCGCCTTGGGCAGGATCCCCTGGTGGTTGCCGGTGGTGAGCGGCACGCACGCGTTGAACAGCGAGTCGGTCCAGGCCGCGACGCCCTGCGCGTCCGTGATGGGGGTCTCCAGCAGCTTCCGGGCCCGCTTGTAGCCGAGGGTCTCCAGGGCGGGAAGGGTGTCCGGGAAGGCGGCGACGAGGTCGGCGGCCTCCTGCCGGAGCCGGTCGACCTTCGCCGGGTCGGCGCAGAACTGCATGCTCCACTCGATGCCGACCCGGGCCCGGTACATCCGCCAGCCGCCGCCCGTCCGCACCCAGAGGCTGCCGCCGTGGTGCATCTCGTACGGCCCCGGCCCGTACGGCCGCTCGGTCCTGCCCAGCTCCCGAAGGATCTTGTTCGTGACCTCCTTCGCGGCGCGGAACTGCGCGGACTCGGTGCGTTCCGGATGCTTGACGAGCTGTATCTCCCAGGGGTGGTCCTCCCGTTCGGTCTTGCCGAAGGTGAGGGCCGGAGGAGTTCTCGTCGCGGTAGCGGCTCGGTCGTTGGCCATGGCCGGCCTCCTCTGTCGACCGCGGCCCCGGACGCCCGGCGCGTCACGGGCCCCGCTGTTCTCATCGTCCTCCCACGGCCCGGTTCTCGCTCTGCGTAACACCTGCCCCTTTCAACGATCGTTCCTGGCCGATGAACGATCGTCGGGAGGGGCGGCGCTGGGCGTGGCGGGTATTCCCCAGGCTCCCCCGGGCTGCGAGCCGCGCCACGCCACAGCTGTCGACCACCCGCTCAGGGAGCACATGGTGGAGCCACCTGCGGGTGTCACTACGTCAAGACCTCTCGAATGCCTCTCGCGCACCCGGCGAAAGACTCCGGAAACCTGTACGCGCGACCCCACGGCCACCGTCCGCCCTCGTAACCACCTTCCCGGGTTCCCGATTCACGGGCGTCGGAGGTATTGACGCGTCCCGCTTCCCCCCTCTAGCGTCTGCCCGACTTTACGAACACTGTTCGATTTTTCGGACAACTCGCCCCACTGAACAGGGAAGCGGCTGCACAGGCTTCCCCCGGCCAAGTACCTGGACGGCAACCCCCGATCCCCTCCGCACCGATCACCGCCCCACCCGGACGACGACCGTGACGTGCCCTTCCACGTCGCGCTGCAGCCGCGTCTGTCCCGCTGGAACGAGACCGAGCCCCCCACCACTCCACCGCGCCCCTCGTCACCCGATGGCGGCTTGCGAAGGACGACAGGAGACGTACATGTCCGCGCTGCGCGCACGGCTGTCGGCGATATTTCTCGCCGCGTGCCTCATCTTCACGGGTCAGGCCCTGACCACACCACAACTGGCCGCCGCCGCCGACCCCGGATACCTGATGGTGCACTTCACCGGGGAGGGGGCGACCAACCAGCAGACGTACCTCTCGCACAGCACCGACGGCGTGCACTGGAGCGACCTCAACGGCGGCGGCATGGTCCTGCGCTCCCCCGTCGGCACGAAAGGCGTGCGAGACCAGGCACTGGTGCGCTCTCCCGATGGCAGCAAGTACTGGATCATCGCCACCGACCTGTGCATCGACTGCGGGCAGAACTGGGACCAGTCCGTGAACAACGGCAGCCGCAACATCGTGGTGTGGGAGTCGACCGACCTGGTCAACTGGTCGCAGCCGTGGCTGCTCAACGTCGCCGGCGCGATCCCCGACGGGCGCAACGCCTGGGCACCGGAGGCGATCTGGAACCCGGCCACCAACGACTACGTCCTGTACTGGGCGACGAACGTGCCCCTCAACGGCAAAACGAAGCACCGCATCTACTACGCCCGCACCAGCGACTTCCGCTCCATCAGCACGCCGCAGACCTACATCGAGCGCCCCGGCACCCAGGAGATCATCGACACCCAGATCATCGAGGTCCCGGCCGGTGTCGGCAAATACCGCTACGTGCGGGCCTCCGGCGACGGTCAGATCACCCTCGAAGGCAGCAACTCGATCCTCGGGACGTGGACCAAGCTCGGTGACCTCTCCGGCATCGGCCTGACCGGCTCCATGGTCGAGGGCCCGATGTGGATGAAGTTCAACGGCACCAACAAGTGGGCGCTCTACCTCGACCAGTACGCCAGCAGCGGCGGCTACATGCCGGTCATCACGACCGACCCGTCCAACCCCGCCGCCTACCAGAAGCAGGCGTCGAGCAGCTACAACATGGGCGGCACGAAGAAGCGCCACGGCTGGATCATGAACCTCACGGCCGCCGAGGAGAGCCGCGTACTCGCCCGCTGGCCCAACACCCCGGTCCAGCGGCTGCAGTCGTACAACTTCCAGGACCGCTACGTCCGCCAGACCGACTTCGACGTGCGCATCGACCCGAACGTCAGCCCCGCCGACGACGCCCAGTTCCGGATGAGGCCCGGCCTCGCGGGCACCGGCACCGTCTCCTTCGAGTCGGTGAGCAACCCCGGGTACTTCCTGCGGCACGCCAACTACGACTTCCAGCTGGTCCGCAACGACGGCTCCGCCCAGTTCGCCGCCGACGCCACCTTCAACAAGGTCGCCGGACTCGCCGATTCCACCTGGTCGTCGTTCCAGTCCTACAACCACCCCGACCACTACATCCGCCACTACGCCTACGAGCTACGCCTCGACCCCATCACCACCGCGACCGGACGCAGTGACGCCACCTTCCGCCTGACGAGCTGAACGGGGGCCACCGCGCGCCGACGGGGAGGGCGGCCGGACCGAGGGAGTGCACGGAGGTGCCTGCGGCTCGGCTCAGGACGGAGCCTTCACGGCCGTTCTCACAGCCGCAAGCGCGGGGCAGCGGCCGCCTAGATGTGGAGCAGTCGCTGAGTGATCTCCCGGTACCGCCTCATCGCGAGCCGGAGTTCGTCGGACTGCGCGTCGGGATCGCGGTCCTGCCAGCCAGCCCGCAGGACACGCCGTCGTTCCGCGAGGGCGTTCACGAGCTGGGCGGTGGCTTCGTCATAGGCGCTCTCGGCTTCCTCCAGCGCGTCGAGCGGGATGTCGTCGAAGGTGTTGAGGGCGTGCCGGAGGCACTGGAGGACCTTGTCCCGTTCTTCCGACGGGAGCAGCGGCTCCGGGCTCGGGCTGCGGCGCGCGGCCGGGCCCGGGGTCTGGCCCGCGGACTGCCGGGCACGTGTCTGGTCGTACATCATCGGGGTCCGCTTCCGTTGCGCCTGAAGGCGGCTCTGGTCTTCTCGACGGCCTGTTTCATGGTTCCGGAAACCCGGTCGATCCTGCCGTGGCGTTGCAGTCGCCTGTTACGGGTGACCCGGCCGGCCTCTTCCGTGATCCTGCCCTTCATTGTCTGCGCCTGGTTCCTGATGCTCCGTGCAACGGTCATGGTCGGCCTAGCTGTTGTCCGGTGGGTGGTTTCCAGCGGGGCTGGGCGAGGCGGGCCGCCTCGTCATGGCCGGGGCGGTGATTGGGATGGCCACATCTCCGCCGCCGGCCGGCCGGGCCGTCCCGCGGCGGTGCCGATGCCGGTATCGGTGTCGGCATCGATACCGGTGTCGGTGCCGGTGCCGTACAGGGTGGAGGGGTCGTCGGTCTGTTCCGCCGCCATGAGAGCGGTCGCGGTCGACTGCGGGGCGGTGCTCGCGCCTGCGGCGGCCATCAGCCGGGCGGCCGAGGGGGCGGTGGTCTCCGGGGGAATCACCAGGAGGTCCCAGCGGCCCGACGTTCCGGACAGCAGAAGGATCTTGTGCGGGTCCAGCTCCGAGGTGAACCAACCGACCTTCACCACATGGCCGTTGACGAAGATCCTTTGCGGGAGGTTCGGCCAGTAGCGGGCGTTGACGGCGATACGGGTGATCCGTCCCCACAGCGGGTCCAGTACGTCGGCCAACGCGGGGAGTTCGTCGCTCAGGTCACGTGAGCGGGGCCACCAGGCGCCGTCCAGCTCCACCTGTCCCGGGGAGAGGCTCACGGGTTTGAGGGCGAGGCGCGCGGTCGGCACCCTGAAGGGCGCGGCCCGCAGCGCCGGATGGTCGGTGATCGCGGACATCATGCGAACCCGTCCCCGGACCTCTGCGCGTGGGCAGTTGTCCGGTGTCGTCGCTCACCAGGAACGACACCGGGATCGGGGCCCGGTGCACGAAGTGCTCCCGATGGCTTCACGCTACTCCCCGAAGAGGCCGAACGGGCCGCTCCCGAAGATCTCCAGCCAGGATCGCGAAGGTTCTGCCGCGCTGGTGGTGTCCATGGTGAGCCGGAGACGGGTCCCTCCTGTTCCACCAGTGAGCTTCCCGACTGCCGTGGGCGGTGGCCGCGGACTGGCGTGAAACCGGGAGTACCGTGAAACGAGGAAGCCACTCCGTTTCTCCCGCAGACAGGCGAGTGCCATGCCCGACTCCGGTTCCCCGCGTGTGAGCAAGCTCCTGCCGGACGCCGTCCACCAGGTGGCGAAACCCGGGACGGCTCTCGTACGGCTGGAGACGACTCACGACCGCCGGGGCGTTCTCGACGGGGCGTGGTGGCCGTGCTCCCGTGACATCGCAGCCGAACTTCCCGCCCTGATCGCCGCACTGACCGAGCACCTCGGGCCGATCACGCGCGTCGGCCTGGACGCAGGGGCCTGGGACGCGCTGCCGACGCGACTGCTCATCGGTGACCGCGTCGTCCACATCGACTCCTTCCCGGTCGGCGACGACACCGTCCTCGTCACCCGGGGTGATCAGGACCATTTCTCCCTCCTCGTGGTCCCGCCGCACGCGACGCCCGAGGCGGCCCGCGCCGCGATGGCCGAAGCCGTCCGCGCCGACAACATCACGCAGGCGGAACAGATCCTCATCGACACCGGCACCGACCGGGCAGCGCCGAAGACCTGACAACGGTCCGCCACGGCTGCCGTCGGACCAGGCCGGTGCCGGTGCCGGGATGACCGTGCTCTGGAAGGCGTTTCGTCGACGGGGGTGCGAGGCCGCCGGCGAATGGGCGCGGCTGTTACACGGGCGGGAGTACCGTGACGAGGAGGAGCAGTTTCCGTATGCCGGAACTCGGACCGGCCCCGATGGTCGTCCGTTCGGCGAGAGCCGGCACAACCTCCACCACGCGGACCCCACCAGCGCCCGCCGCGCCTGACATCAACCACTCGTCCATGCACGGCAGTTGGCAGGAGCCCTCATGACCACCGCACGGCAACCCCGGCTTCCCTCCCATCCCCTCCTCCGCCTGCGCCTGGCACCTCATGGCCGTATGCCCCGGCCCATCGACGGAGCGTGGTGGCCCCGTTCGTACGACCTGCTTGCCGAACTCCCCCGGCTGCTCGCGGGGCTGCCGCGCGCGTGGGGGCACATCACCAGCGTCACGGTCAACGGGACGACCTGGCCCTCGATGCCCGGCCGGATGCTCGTCTCCAACCAGGTCGTCCAGCTGCACAGCTCCCTCACGGCATCCGCCGCGCACACCATCGTCCTGCTCGCGCCCGGCCGGGGGCGCTGGGACCTGCTGGTCGTGCCGCCGGACACCACCGAGGAGTCCGCGGAACCGCTCATGGCGGCCGCGGCGGACGGTCAGGCGTGACGCGGAGACGACCAGGATCGGCAGGGCGCTGCCGCCCAGGGCGCTGACCACGGCGGTCGCATTCCCACGGCGCGCCGCTGAATCCGACGGCGCGCCGCTGATTCCGACGGTTCCAGGTAAGGACGCGTGGGGCTGTTGCCCCGTTGACCGTCCGGTCCGTTCGGCTTGCCCGGGGAGTACGCTGAAATCACCGAGGATATTCCGCACACCGGCTTTCGTGCCGTGTCGTTTTCGGCGATCGAATACGCCGGGCCGACCACGGTCGGCTCGGGGCAGGGTTCGCGTCATGACCGCGATCATTTCCCTCCCGCCGACAGCCGAAGCCGAAGACCGTTCCTCCTCGTCCCCGCTCCGTCTGTCGCTGGCTCCCCTCGGTCCCCCGCCGGCTCTGCTGGACGGCGCCTGGTGGCCCCGCTCCCGCGATCTGGCGGCGGAACTCCCCTCTCTGACCGCCGTACTGGACCCGCTGTGGGGGCGGATCACCCGGGTCACGGTGAATCCCACCCACTGGCCGGTCGTCCCGCACAATGTGCCCGTCGCCGGGCATGTGGTGAAGGTGGGATGGTTCCTGGCCGAGCAGGACCCGCACGAACTGCTGTTGCTCTCCTACCGCACGGGCCGCTGGAACCTCCTGGTGGTCCCGCCGACGACGCCTCCCGTCACAGCCGCCTGGCTGCTGGCCGCCGCCAGCGACCCGCTCGGCACGTCGACCGCGAGTGGGTTGATGGAGGAGGCGGCGCGTCTGCGGACGGTGTCCGAGACCGACCGGGCCGTGGAAGCTGCCTGGGACTCCGAAGGCGGACACGCGGCCGGCGATCCGGCCGCACGTCCGCGGATTCCGGCGGTGACCGCCCCGCTGCCGTATCAGCCGATGGGGAGGTGAGGGCCGTGGAGACATTCGTGGCGGTGGTCGTGATCCTCGCGATGATCGCTGTCGGGGCGTTCCTCATCCACCTGCTCAACGCACAGCACGGCGACCGCATCGCCGCCTTCCACTACGGCCGTTTCGGGACGGCTGCCCCGGGACCGGATTCGTCGGTTCCCCGCAGGAAGCGCGGCCGGGCGCGGAAGACGCCCCGCCGCGCGGCGACTCGGCACGGCGGGCCGCAGGACGGCTGAACGCCGGATGCCCCGCCGCCACGGCCCCGCCGCTACGGCCGTGGCGCCGCCCGGGTCTCCTCCTGGGTGTCCCGGGTCTCCTCCTGGGCGTGCGGGTACTGCGCGGTGCGGTGCTGGAAGGCGAGCACCTTGGGGTTCTGGACGACGCCCCGACGGATCTCGATGGCCTGCCGGATCGTGTCGTCGGCGTCCCAGCCGTCGGCGCCCCGGAGCACGACGTCCAGATACGGCAGGAGCGCCTCGCTGTTCTCCCAGGTCGCGGAGTTCCACAGGTAGGAGGGGCTGTGGTCCACCCCGTAGTACCTGACCTGGTCGCCGACGGTGAACATCGGATCGGTGAAGGTGGTGGGCCTGGCCCAGTCGAAACCCATGCCCTCGTCGCAGGAGACGTCGATGACCAGGGTGCCCGGGGCCAGCTTGGGCAGGTCCTCGTCTATCAGGAACATCAGTGGCGCGTCGGTGTCCTGGAGCACGCAGTTGACGATGATGTCGTGCCCGGCGAGGAAGTCGGCCAGCGGCATCGGCCCGTCCTCGGTGAGGGCGACACTGCGTCGCGGATCGAGGGTGTCGTCGGCCTTGTCGTGGTCGAAGTGGACGATCCGCGCGGAGTGGATGGGCGAGCTGACGGCGGTGACGCCACGCGCGGTGAGCACGTCGACGTCATGCACGCCCAGGGCGCTGAGCGCGGTCACCGCGCCGCGGGCGGTCGCACCGAAGCCGATGACTACCGCGCGCTGCCGCCGCCCGTAGTCGCCTGTCACGCCGGTCAGCTGCATGGCGTGCAGGACCGAGGAGTACCCGGCCAGTTCGTTGTTCTTGTGGAAGACGTGCAGGTTGAAGGCGCCGCTGCGGGTCCAGTGGTTCATCGCTTCGAAGGCGATCAGGGTCAGCCGCCGGTCGATGGCGATCTGGGTGACCTTCTCGTCCTGGACACAGTGCGGCCAGCCCCACAGAACCTGACCCTCGCGCAGTTCCGCAAGGTCTTGGTGGAGCGGTTTGGCCAGCAGGATGACATCGCATTCGGCGACGAGTTCCTCGCGCGAGCGGAAACCCGCGACGAACGGGGCGAGCCGGCTGTCCGGGACGCCGAAATACTCTCCGTAGTTTTCCTGGAGGTAGACGCGCTTGCGGAGAGCGGGGTCGATGCGGTCGAAATGGGCGGGGTGAACGGGCAGACGATGCTCGTTTTCCTTGCGGGTCTGCGACATGATTCCGAGCGTGAGCTGCTGCAAAATGCCCCTTTGGTTACTTCCTGTTTAGCACACCGGGGCAGTTCCGCGGTTGGTCCGTCACCTCATTCAGCGCCACCGAGCGTCCCGCCACGGCCGCGGCTTCCCCTCCGGAGCAGCGGGGGCTGTCAGGACGCGCGATCACCCCTTGTGCGCGGGGCCGGGATCGGTTCTACGGTTGAGAGGACCCCCGTCTCCCGCGGAATTCCGTTCTTCCGCCTGACCCCCCTATCAGCGCAGATGCACTCAGGAAGGCATGCGCCATGTCCACAGCATCCGACACCCCTGTCCTGGACACCCTCGCCGCCATGACGGTCGACTCGATCGAGCGATGCGGGCTGGCCCCGGACATGCTTCTGCTCACCCGCATCGCTGCACTCGCCGCCTCGGACGCCCCGCCGATCTCCTACGCGGCCCATATCGACCCCGCCCTCAAGACCGGCATGACCGCAGAGCAGCTTCAGGACGTCCTGGTCGCCATCGCGCCCATCGTGGGCACCGCCCGAGTCATGACGGCAGCGGGCAACATCGCCACGGCACTCGGCGTCGCCATCGCCGTCGCCGATGCGGAGATCAACGCCCAGGGCTGAGAGCGGACGCCCACCCGGCATCGCTGATCCACACGGCCGACCCCGGGCAGAAGGCCGGAGAGCTGCCCTTCTGTCCGGGGTTTCCCGTGCCGGGCGTGCGTCCCAAGACGGCCGCAGGACCAGGACAGGAGGCGGGTCCCCGGCCGGACCCGCCGACGATCCCGGAGGCGCGGGTCGCGGCACGGGTCCCTGGCCGACAGCCAGCCCGGTCTCGTGGATCACGGCCCAACCGTGCTGGGACGCGCACCTGCTGAACATCTCTCTGCTCACCTCGCCGGAGCTCCCGGACGGCGATGAAATCCGCGCACGGCTGGGTGACAGTCAGCAGCGTCGCCCACCCGCAGAGCAGGGCCAGCCGACTCCTCTCCTCAGGCGGTCACCGCGAGCGCGATGTGCAACCGCGGCCGCAGCTCTCCTCCTCAGAGCCCGAGAAGAGGTTGCTATCGTGGGGTGGGGTAGCCCAGCTTCGAGAGGGATCCGCTGATGAAGCCATCCCACACCCGGGTTCTGGCCGAGGCTGCCTATGCAGCCGGAGCCCGTGACCGGCACGAGGCCGCGATGACGGTACTGAGGCTGCTTGAGCCGGTGACTCATCACGACGCCGGCGCCCTCCTGCTCTGGGACCCTATGGACCATGCGCACCGCGCGCTCGCTGCGGTCACCTACGGCGACGAAACGGTTGCCGCACTGGGTGACCGCTATGCGGCGAGTGCTGAGAACCGGCCGGTCCGGGAGCGGCACCTGCCGATGCGGATCGACGACATGCCGGGCGACTACCGAGTTTCCCCGATGTACCGAGAGGTGCTCGGACCTGCCGGCTTCGAAGACGGCATGACCGCGTGCCTCTTCTCGGACAGCGGGGTGTACACGGGCATGCTGCATTTCTCCGCGGCGGCGCGCGGCGCGTTCCGTGATGACGCGGCCGAACTCCTCAAGGCATTGGCGCCCGCGCTGGCGCGGATGTGCGACGTGGGTCGACGGCAGACCACCGGAAGCTCCATACCCTCGGGAGCGAACGCCACCCTGATCGACCACACCGGCCGTGCCTGGGCCGTCGAGTCGTGCGCCCCGGCGCTCGCGCCCACGCGGCCCGACTTCAACAGCTTCCTGCACCGCTTCATGGCCTCGCCGCAGGTCGCCACCACCGGGCTGCAGGCGTCGACCGAAGGGTGGCTTACGCTGCAGGTCCTGAAGGTGGCCGATCCGCTGGGACGGCCGGAACCGGCCGTACTGGTGCAGGAGCTTCCTGCGGCCAGCCTGCCCCATTCTCTCTCGCCGCGCGAGTACGACATCCTGAACGGGATGGCGGCGGGGTTCTCGAACCAGCAGTTGGCATCGCAACGAAACGTCTCCCTGCGCACCGTGACCACGCACGTGGAGCGGATCCTCCACAAGATGGGGCAGCCGTCGCGCGCCGGCGCGGTGGCGTCGGCCCTGCGCGACGGGATTCTGCGCCTGGACCGCTGACCACCGCTGTCGGTAGGAATGCGTATTGAGGTGCAAGGTGGCCGAAAGCCATATTCGAGGTGAAGAGAAGCCCGCGCTGAAGGCGGCCCCCACCCGCCGAGCCGGCTGTTGCCGATCCCCGCGTCCTCCCCGCTGTTGCCGCCCACGGCACCGACAGCCGACCGGGGCTCGTTCATCCCTCAGGAGGCCCGGCCATGAACGTTCCAGAAGCTCGGCAAGCAGTGCCCGAAAGTCCTGACGGCGCGTATGACGACAGCGACCGGCTGCACGAGCTCGGTTACGAGCAGGAGCTCGCCCGCACGCTCAGCCTGGCTGACGTCGTCATCTATGGCCTGATCTACATGGTGCCGCTCGCCCCCGTGGCGGTGTTCGGCATCGTCTACAACATGTCCGCCGGCGCGGTCGCCGCGGTGTACGTGGTGGCTGCGATCGCGATGCTGTTCAGTGCCATCAGCTACAAGGAGATGGCGGTCCGGTTCCCGGTCGCCGGCTCGGTCTACAGCTACGTGCGGATGGGCAGCAACCGCTTCCTGGGATTTGTCTCCGGGTGGGCCATCCTGCTCGACTACCTGCTGCTGCCCGCGCTGCTGTGCGTCTTCGCAGCCAGCGCGATGACCGGAGTGGTCTCCTGGGTGCCCGCCTGGATCTGGGTGGTGATCTTCGTCGCCGCGACCGCCCTGATCAACATCATGGGCGTCAGCGTCACCGCGACGATGAACAAGATCTTCCTCTACGTCCAGCTGGTCGTGCTGGCCGTGTTCCTGGTCTGGGCGGCCGTGCTCATCCTCCAGGGCCGGGCCCATCTGTCGCTCGGCCCGTTCGTCCCCGCCGACGGCGGCTCCTGGTCCCTGGTCCTCGGTGCAGTTCCGGTCGCCGCCCTCAGTTACATCGGGTTCGACGCGATCTCCACACTGAACGAGGAAGCCGAGGGCGGCGGCAAAACCGTCTCCAAGGCCACCATGATCGTCCTCTACCAGGTGACCGCGCTGTTCGTCGTGCAGGTCTTCGTGGCGGGCCTCCTGGTCCCGAGCGGGACGGAATTCGCCGACGGCGACCCGGTCAACAACGCCTTCTACAACGTGGTGGGCACGGCCATGGCGGGCTGGTTCAAGACGGTCGTCCTGCTGACCGCCGCCCTGATCGCGATCTTCGCCAACACCATCGCTTCCAACGCCACCTCCGCCCGCCTGGTCTTCAGCATGGCCCGCGACGGGCAGCTGCCGAAGTTCCTGTCGCGGGTCAGCGACAGACACCAGGTCCCCTTCAACGCGATGATCTTCATCGCACTCCTGTCGGTGGGAGTCGGCATCCTCGGCGTGGAGCAGTCGGGACTGCTGACCACCCTGGTGACCTTCGGCGCGATCACCGCCTACGTCCTCCTCCACGTCAGCGTCTTCACCCACTTCGTCGTCCGAGGCGGAAGCCGCCGCATTTTCGTCCACTGGGTCTCCCCGATCCTCGGCGCCGCGCTCCTCCTGGTCGCGCTGTGGAACGCGGACTCCAACGCCAAGGTCGTCGGCTCGTGCTGGCTCGTCATCGGCCTCGGTGTGGCGGCGTACTTCAAGCTCACCGGCCGTGCACTCGGTGGCTCCGACGCCTGACCGCACTCGCGCATACCGCCGGGCAGCACAGGCATCGGCGAGAGACACCGTCACATCGAGGCGAACGCCTCAGTCGCTGCCCGGCGCTCGCGAGCTCCTTCAGCACAAGAAAGGCACACTCCTGTGAGTCCATCGTCCTTGTCCCGTCGCACCGCAACGGTGTTCCCGCAGCAGGAGGTGAACTGATGCGCACCAGTGCAGACCGCTCGGCCGAGCTGCTCGAAGTGTTCCGTCTGCGCAGCGAAAAACGCCTGCGCAAGGAGTGCACCGACGAGGTCGTCGCTGCCCATGACGCGGCTCCGCTGGGACCACACGACGACCGCACTCAACGCGTACTGCGGGCGCTGCGCAGCCTGCCCGTCTCCGGCAAGCACATCGTCTTCTCCGAAGGCCCCGACGGCCCGTGGCACGTGGCGCAGATCGTCCTGGGCATGCCCGGCAATCTGCTCCTGACCGAGCAGTCCTTCGAGGACTTCGAAGACGCCATGCGGTACATCTTCACCGCGCGTGTCGCGGAACTGCAGAACTAGAAAGGAACGAGGAGGGTCATGCCACTCCCCAGCGACCGCACGACAACCCAGAACGTCTTCGGCTACACCGATCGCTTCTCCGCCCGTCCCGGCGAGCAACTGTCGTTCCACATCAGCTGTGAAGGCGCGTCAGCCTACGACGCCGCCCTGGTACGCCTGCGACACGGCTACGACGGGCAGGCGGGGCCGGGTTTCCTGGAGGCCGAGGTCCCCTCCACCATCGATGGGACGTACTCGGGGCAGTACTACGCCTGCCAGCCCGGCTCCTACGTCGAAGTCCCTGACCCGAGGGGCCTGCTGGCGAACCCCGACGCGCTGGTCATCCGCGCCGCCGTCTTCCCGACGCTTCCCCGTGACAACCGTTCAGGGAGCCTGGGCGCCTATCGGGTCAGCCAGAGCTCCGTCGGCTTCACCGGCGAGCGCCAGGCGGTCATGGGCACCTGGGACGAGGCGACCATGACCGGCTGGGCCCTGCTGCTCGACGACGGCAAGCCGTCCCTCGTATGGAGCGAGGACGGTCAGCGGCGAACCCTCACCCTGGAACAGGAGCTGACGGCCCACCAGTGGTACCGGCTGGAGGTCGAACTGCCAAGTTCGGCGGGGCAGATCACCCTGCGGCAGGCCCCGCTGGACCACTGCGCGGACCGGGTGGCACCGGCCGCCGCAGCCGCCGTACCCGAGCAGGCGACTGCAGCCGCCTCGGCAGTCCGGACGGCTTCCTCGATGCCGTTCCGTATCGGCGCGCTGGCTCGCAGGGATGGTGACCGGCTGCTCGCGGCGACCGTGTTCAACGGGAAGATCGGTGGCATCCGCGTCAAACGCGCCACCGACGACGCGCGCGAACCGGTGGCTGCCTGGCACTTCGGCCGCAGTCGGCGCCCCGACGGGCTGCTGCTGTGGGATGTGGTCGACGAGGGGCCTCACATGCTGCAGGGCCGCTGCGTCAACGCGCCCGTCCGGGGCGTCACCGGGCCCGAGTTCCAAGGTGTCGTGGAGGACTTCCGGCTTGCGCCCGATGAGTTCGACGCCATCCACTTCCACGACGACGACATCGCTGACGCCCAGTGGCCTGCGGCGTTCACCTTCGAGGTGCCCGAGGACCTGCCCAGCGGCGTCTACGCGGTGCGGCTGCGGGCCCAGGGCATCGAGCAGCACGTGCCCTTCCTCGTCGGGCCGGGGCGCCGCCGCAAGGACGTCGCCGTCCTGTTCCCCACGGCCACCTACCTGGCGTATGCCAACGACCGGATCGCGTTCGAGGCGGACGGCATGGAGATGCTCCTCGGGCACACGCCCATCGTCCACAAGGAAGACCTGGTCCTGCAGGACCACCCCGAGTTCGGCCGTTCCCTCTACGAGATCCACAATGACGGGTCCGGCGTGGTGTTCGGCAGCGTCCGCCGTCCGCTGATCAGCCTGCAGCCGCGGTACCGCGCCTCGTTCATGAGCGAAGGCCCCTGGGGCCTGCCCGCCGACCTGTCCCTCGTGCACTGGCTGGAGACCGCTGAGTGCGAGTTCGACGCCCTCACGGACGAGGACCTCGACCGGGAAGGCCACGACCTGCTGCGCGACTACCGCGTCGTGATCACCGGAAGCCACCCCGAATACGTCACGCGGCGCGAGCTCGACGCCCTTGAGGAGTTCACCGCAAGCGGCGGCCGACTGATGTACCTGGGGGGCAACGGGTTCTTCGCGACCGCCTCCTACGACCCCGACGCCCCGCACCTGATGGAGCTGCGCCGGGCCGACGGCGGCACCCGCCCCCACCAGTCGCCCTTCGCCGAACGCCGCCACACCACCTCGGGCGAGGCCAGCGGCCTGTGGCGCAACAAGGGCAAGGCCCCGCAGCGTCTGGTGGGAGTCGGCATGGCGGCCCAGGGCTTCGACCGCTGCACCTACTACGAGCGCCTTGCGGACAGCCACGACCCGCGTGCGGCCTTCGTCTTCGAAGGCGTCGGCGAGAACGAGCTCCTGGGAGACTTCGGCATCGTCGGCGGCGGCGCGGCCGGCGCCGAGATCGACTGCTGGAACCCTGCGCTCGGCTCGCCGCCCGAAGCCCTGGTCCTGGCCACCTCCGGGCCCTTCTCCGACAACTATCTGCTGGTGACCGAGGAGATCTTCGAGATGCTCCCGGGAATGGGCGGAACCGAGCAGCCGGCGGTCCGCTCGGACATGGTCTACTGCGCGCTGGAGGGCGGCGGCGGATTCTTCTCGGTCGGATCCATCGCCTGGACCGGGTCGCTGTCCCACAACGGGTACGACAACAACATCGCGAAGATCACAGGCAACGTACTGCGGCGCTTCCGCGACGAGAAGCCGCTGGAGTAGGCCACCCCTGCCGTCGAAGGCAGGCCGCCATGCGCCGCATCCACGAACTCGCCGGAGAACCCGTCGAGAACGAGGGCGAAACTCCCGGCCGCCTGTCAACGGCCTATCGTTCAAGACCCGTCACAACTGACGCACCCGAACGCCGGGAAGGTCGTCGAAGCGTGCCCGCTTGTCGTGGGTGACCACCGCGCGGGCGGTGGTCAGCGCGGTGGCCGCGATGATCAGGCCGTGCGCGCCCCGAGGCTGGCCGGCTCTGCGGACGTGGGCGAGCAGCCGCGCGTGCGCGCGAGCCACATCCACGGTGTATTCCTCGACCGGGATGGTGGCGAGGACGGTGTCGACGAAGGACTGGCGGGCGACCCGATTGGTGTCGTCCGCCAGTTCCACGCCCTGGAGCAGCTCCGCCGCCGTGATGGCGGCGATCGCCGGGTCGTCGTCGGCCAGCACCTGGTCGAGGGAGACTTTGCGGCGCTCGATCGCGATCAACACGCCGGTGTCCAGGATCAGTCGTTCCACGGATCGTCCGGCGTCAGCAGGTCACGGGTGGCGGTGACGTCATCCTCGAAGGCATCGTCGAGCGTGCCAACATGCCGCAGGAGAGCATCGCCCGCAGACGGAGCCGACGACACGGTCAGGCTGTCTCGCCGGACACCAAGGTGACGAGGGGACCGAGGTCCGGCCCTGAGGCGCTGGCGTCGTCGTGGCCGCCGCTGCGCGCCGGTCCGCGTAACGGAGGCGGGGACTGTAAGACGTGCTTGTTTGACAGTCCCGTGTCTCGCGGAGTTCGGGTAGGCCTCGCGCAGGCGGGATAGCTCCGCTTTTTATTGCCGGTGTAGTGGAAGGACCACTGATGCGCCCCGGAGACATCGATCACCGAGGTCAGAAGCCGACAGACGTGATCCTGCCTCAGAAGATCAGGCTCGTGCGTCTCGCTGCTGCACTTCCTTAAGGACTCCGGCCACGGTCACAAAGTCGTTGTCCACGTGGAGAACGGTGTGCCCATGGTGCACAGCTGTCGCACACACCAACAGATCGATCGCCCCAGCCGCCCGATGCTGGCCCCGCTGGGTCAGTTTGTACTGGGCGGTGTCGACCCAACGCCAGGCGTTCTTCGGAACCGGAGAGAGCAAGCAGAGCGCGTCCAGTTCCTCCGCCAGCTCATCCCGATGGGACGGACTGGTTGCCGAGTAGAGAAATTCGGCACGTGTCGGCTCGCAGAGGTGGAACACCCCGGCGGCAATGTGTCCCTCCCAGGGCCGCAATGCGCCGGGGGTGCGAAACAGGTGCCACAGAGCCGAGGTGTCCACCAGATACGTGATCACTCGAAGGCCTCGCGTCGCGCACGCTTCTCCGCGTCATGCGCCGCCGCGGCCTGCTCGAACTCTCCACGCGCACCCCTCGCGGCCAGCTTCTCCGCAGCCTCAAGCCGCTTGATCCGCGCCACGTAGTCCCGAAGGGCCGTGTTGACGGTCTCCTTCTTCGTCGTAACGCCCATGAGCCGCATGGCCTCGGCCAGCGCCTCGTCGTCGAGATCAATCTGCGTGACGGACATCGGACACCTCCAACATCCACGATGTATGCACCCAAGATACATCACCAACATTGGCGCAGTCGTCGATCACAAACAGACCACGCGAGGGAAGTGCGCTGGATGTCGGGGCGCTCCCATGGACCGCTTCCCGCCACGGGGCGAGGCGGCGAAGACCTGCTCGACGTCGACACGAAATAATGCATAGGCGCCATGCCCGACTTGACCGGAATCGGCGTCCAGAATCTGTCCAGACGATCATGAAATCATGATCACGACGAGGTCGCCAGGACCCTCAACTCGCCCGACCCTCCAGCGAAGTTGCTGGTCAGAACGATTCTGCGTGGGTAATGCAGAGTGGGGCGGGTGGGACTCGAACCCACGGCCGACGGATTATGAGTCCATTGGGGATCTTGGCGGCCCTTGCCGATCAACGTTCATCTTTGCCGTTTTCCCAGGTCAGACGCGCCGATCCGTGTCAGTCCTGTGTGGTGCTTGTCGATGTGTTCCTGTCCTTGTGGCCCCTCAATGGCCCCTGGAAGTCGATGAGTTAGACGCGTACCAGGGCAGCAGCCGCGTCCGCCCAGTTCAGCCACGAGGATGGAACCTACACACAGCGGAGTACCTTACCGACGAGATGATGCTCCACCCCTTGATCCCGAGGCGGAGCTGCGGCAAGGATTTGCGTGTGATCAGCTCGTCGTCCACGGCGGTCTCCATGATGGCCTTGAGGGAGCCGGTATGCCTTGGCCGTCATCGTCGGCAGCAGTTGCCCGCAGGCGCACGGATGACGGGCCGTTCCGTCCGGTGCCCCGTACGCGGAGAGGGGGCGCGGAACGGAACTATGCCGTCCGGGAGGTGGACACCGCTCAGGAGGTGAGCAGCGCGAGGTTCACCGTGTTGGCCATGGCCTGCGTGCCCGCGCTGTTGGGGTGCACATGGTCGCCGCCGTCGTAGGCGGGGAGCAGCTGCGCCGGGTTGGCCGGGTCCCGGAGCGCCGCGTCGAAGTCGATCACCGCGTCGAACGCGCCGCTGGTCCGGATCCAGTCGTTGACCTGGGCGCGGATGGCGGCCCTGTCGGTGGACAGCACGGAGGTCGGCAGGATCGTCCCACCGAGGATCCGGACACCGGCCTGGTGCGCCTGGTTGATCATGGTCTGGTAGCCGGCGATGATCTGGTCGGCGGTGACGCTGGTGTTGCCGATGTCGTTGATACCCTCCAGCAGGATGGCGTTCCTCACTCCCGGCTGGGTCAGGACGTCGTGGGAGAACCGGGTCACGGCCGCGATGCCCTGCGGCGCGGACGGGCTGTCGGTGACCACCCGGTTGCCGCCGATGCCCGCGTTGACCACGCCGAGGCGCTGGCCGCCGGACTCGGCCTGCAGCCGCCGGGCGAGGTAGTCGGGCCAGCGCTGGTTGGCGTTGGAGGTGGTGATGGAGGCGTCGGTGATGGAGTCGCCGATGGCCACGACGGTTCCCTTGGCCGTGGGTGACACGACGTCGAGTCCGGCGACGTAGAACCAGCGGGCCGTGGTGGTGGCGAAGTTCGTCGCGGCCTCCTCGGCGGCGTGGTTGCCGGTGCCCGCGGCGGACAGGTACGAGGTCTGGTGGGCGTCGTAGTGGTAGGTCGAGGCACCGGTGGTGCCCGGGAGATAGACGCTCACCAGCAGGTTCTGCTCCGCGACGACCGGCATCGGGATGACGTCGCTGGTCAGTTCCTGCCCCGCGGGGATGGTCGGCGTGGCCGACCGGCCGAAGGTGACGGTGTGTGTGGTGCCCGCGGCCGCGGTGGCGCCGCTGGACTGGACGGCCACCGTGACGGCGCCGACCGAGAGGGCGGTCGTGCTGCGCAGGTTGGACAGCCGGATGCGCAGCCCCGCGCCGGAGGTGTTGTTGTGGACGACCATCCGGATGGTCTGCTCGGTGAAGGTCTGGCCGCCGCTGACCATGGCCGGGCCCCAGGTCGCCGAGCGCAGGCGCTCGGTCAGGCTCCACTGCTGGTTGGCCGTGTTCTTGCAGGTCCACTGGATGATCGCGCGGTCCTCCGCGGTGGAGCCGCCGTTGACGTCCAGGCACAGGCCGCTGCGGGCGGAGACGATTGCCGAACCGCTGAAGGTCCAGTTCTGGGTGCTGGAGCCGGTGCAGGGCCCCTGGATGATCGCGGTTCCCGCGTTCGTGGAGCCGTTCTGGTCCATGCACTTGCCGCTGTTGATGTTGACCAGCGAGAAGGTGCCGTCGCCGTGGTCGACCGCCTCCCAAAGCTGGCCGGGGCCGCCGGAGACCGTCTTCTGCACGACCGCCGCGCCGTTGGCCAGGGAGTCCGACTGCACGGCGGCGTTCTTGCCGCTGTTGGCTGCCGTCAGGGAGTAGACGTGGCCGCCCTGCGGCGCGCCCGCGGCCGAGGCGTCTGCCGCCGGGACGAGGGTGAGTCCGACAGCGGCCAGACAGGTGGCGGATGCCGTGGCCGTGAGTCTGGCGGCGAGTCTTCGGGAGGTGTGCATGTGCGGCCCTTCTTTGCTGGGTGGGGACGTGCGGCTCTTCCGCGTGGAAAGGAGGCGACTGTCACCGAGGTCGCCGCGCTTGTCGAGTGCCTTGAGCGCCGGGCTGACGAGGGAGGACTCGTCCTCGGGGTTGATCTCGTGCAGCGGCCAGGCGCCGTACAGGTGCTGGATGTGCCGGTGGGCACCTGCGATCCATGGAGTGGTCCAGTCCACTACGCAAACTCCTTTGTCTGCTGAGGGCTATACGTAATGGGGGAGTTGGGATGTGTGGGGAGTCATTGGCAGGCGAGCGGACAACGTTCCCGGTCCGCACCGGCCCGTGAGGTGATCCCCCGTAGGGGACGTGCCCCGGCGGCCCGCTCGGTGGCGGGGTCGCCGAGGCATGCGGTCAGGAGAGAGTCCAGGTCTCGCTGTTGACGCTCGCGCTGCCGCCGAGCTCCTGGTCCACCGCCGCTCCCTGGGTGGTGGAGCCTGCGACGCCGATGTGCAGGCCGCTGCCGATGCCCACCAGCATGTAGGTGCTGCCGGTGTAGCTGCCGGTCAGGTCGAGGGCCCACTGCTGGTTCGTCTGGCCGTTGCAGGTCCACTGTTGCAACTGGACGCCGGCGGTGGTCGACCTGCTCGGGACGTCCAGGCACAGGCCGCTCTTGACGCTTCTGAGCGTGAAGATGTTGTCCGCCACCTGGGTGAAGGTCCACTGCTGGTTGGTACTGCCGGCGGACGGCCACTGGATGATCTTGGCGCCGTTGGCCGTGGACCCGCTCGACACGTCCATCAGCATGGAGCTGCCGACGTTCTTCAGGGTGTGGACCCCCTCCGACGGGCCCGCTGCCGGCCGTCCACGTGCCCGCGTCCACGTCGAGGGACCAGGCCGGGTACTGACCGAGGTTCGCCGTCGTGCCCCGGATGGTCAGCGGCAGCCAGATCAGCTTCGACGCACCCAGGTTGGAGGTGTCCCAGCGGTCACCGGCGTAGATGTACGTGGTGCCGGCGGTGCCCTGGACCGTGATGACGTTCACCGTCTGGCTGCCGTAGGTGCGGGTGCCGGGGGCTGCGAAGTTCCGGAACGCCGACCACGATCCGCTCAGCGATGTGGCGGTGGCGTAGACGTTGTCGTTCAGGCTCCAGCCCGTCAGGTGGGAGCCGAAGACGTAGTACATGCCGTTGATCTTCACCATGGCGGGCGACTCGACGCTGCCACTGCTGCCGCCGCTGGCCAGCACCGCCACCGCGCTGTCCACGGAGAGGTAGTCGGCGGAGAGCCTGTAGATGCGCAGGCCGTTGTTGCGGTCCTCGCTCAGCAGATAGCCGGTGCCGTCGGTGTCCTGGAACAGGCCGATGTCACGGCTCAGGTTGCCCATCGACCGGAAGCTTCCCCGGTAGGTGTACGGGCCGCACGGCGTGCTGCTCGTGGCCACACCGACCCTGGCCTCGGCGTAGTTGGTGCTGTCGATGTGCATGTACATCACGTACGTGCTGGTCGACTTGTTGTAGATGACCTTCGGCCGCTCCACGATGCGGCTGGGGCCAAGGTCACCGCTGGTCTGCCGGCTCAGGGCCTGACGCTGGTAGGTCCAGTTGCCGAGGTCGTTAGAGGTATAGCAGGTGATGTTTTCGAACGAGGTGTTCCCCGACGCCTTGCCGGTCTTGTCCTCGCCGAAGCCGTACCAGGTGCTGCCGACCTTGATGATGCCGAGCCCGTGCAACTGCAGGGTGTTGCCGTTCTGGTGGGTCCGGTCGGCACCCGTCGTGAAGGTCACCGTGGCCGCGTGTGCCTGCGTGGCGGGGACAAGCAGGGCGGCGAGGCCGCCGGGCGGGGTCAGGAGCGTGACGAGGGTGGTCCGCCATCGGGCGCGCGGTGGCGATGTGCGGGGCGATGTGGTGTCGGGCATGGTCTCGCCTCTGAGGTACGGGGATGGTGCGGGGGTACGGGTCGAGTGGTGGGAGGGGGATCCTGGGGCCGCTCAGGGGGCGAGCGGCCCCAGGTGCCGCTCAGGGGGCGAGCGGGATGGTGATGGTGTTCCAGGACATCGGTGGCAGCAGGGCGTCAGCCGTCCAACGGCGCCCTTCTCTGTGCGGGCCCCGGTGGCTCACTACCAGACGGAGAACGTGGCGTCGGCCCGGCCGCGAGCGGTGGAGATCGTCAGCTGACGGAGAACTGGCTGAAGGTCGCGGTGCCGATGGTTCCGGCGTGGGCCGTGGAGAACATGCCCGCGTCCAGGGTGCTGTTCGCCCCGGTCAGGGTCGCGGTGCCGACTGTGGTCCAGGTGGTGCCGTCGGCGGAGTAGGAGCCGGTGACCGACGTGCCGCTTCTGACCAGGCGGAGCCAGACCGGGGCGGCGGTGAAGCTTCCGGCCTTGATGGTGTTGGTGTCGAGGTAGCCGTCACCGTTGGAGTCCGACGACAGGGCGATTCCGTTGCCGGGGGTGGTGGCAAGGACGAGGTATCCGGCGGACGAGCCGGCGGAGGCGATGTTGTTTCGCAGCATGAGGCCGGCTTTGGCCCAGCTGTTGGTGTTGTCCTGACTGGTGACGCGGACGGTGACGGTTGAGGACGTTCCAGCGGCCCCCGTTCGGTAGGCGGCGGAGTACTCGTCGTCGTATGCCGTTCCGGAGCGCCACATGTCGATGCCCGCGTTGGTCAGGGAGGTGACTCCGCCGCTTTGACTGACGGCGGCCGGTATCGAACTGTATGCCTTGTACGGGGAGGTGACGATCTGCAGGTTGCTGAATGTCGCGCTGCCGGCGGTGGTGTTGTGGGCTGTGTGGATGACGCCGGCATCCTGGGTGGTCGCCATGGACGGCAGGGTCACCGTCGAGCCGACCTGGGTGAAGGTGGATCCGTCGGTGGAGTAGTAGGCGGACACCTGGGTGGCGGTGCGGGTGAGCCGCAACCAGACCGGTGCCTTGACCGTGACGGCGGTGGACGTGAGCTGGTCGAGGTAGCCGTCGGCGTTGGAGTCCCGCTGGAAGCTGACGCCGTTGTTCGGGGTCACCACCACCGTCGCGTATCCGGCGGAGGAGCCGTCGTCCGTGAGGTCGTTGCGCAGGACGACGCCGGCCTTGGCCCACCCGTTGCTGTTGTCCACGTTGTCGACCCGGGCGGTCACCGAGGTGCCGTCGACAGCTGCCCCCGCCTGGTAGACGGTGCCATAGGCGTCGTCATGCTGTCCGCCCGCGCCCCAGATGTCCGCACCCGCGTCGGTGATGGTGAATCGGCCGCCGCTCTGGCCGGTGTTGGCCGCAGTGGAGGAGTAGGCGCTGTAGGGCGAGCTGACCGGGTCGGTGGTCAGCGGACGGTACAGCGGCTGGATGCCGGCACTGTCCATGACCGTCCTGGCGCCTGACGGCCAGTTCCCGTTGCTGACGACGACGGTGCCGCTGACCACGTCACCGCGGCCGTTGGTGTTGGTGATGTTCGCGGAACTGTTGTTGGTCCAGTTGTCGGTGAGGGTCAGGGCGCCGGTGTTGTTGGTCGAGCTGCTGTTCTCGTGGCCCCAACTGCCGGTGTTGCGGAAGACGTTGTTGGTGTCCGTGAAGTTCCGGGAGCCCTCGTCGTGGTAGAAGCCGAAGTAACCGCCGTTGGTGTGGCAGTAGTTGCGTTCGAAGGTGCTGCCCGGTGACGCCGACAGGGTGTACATGCAGCCGCCGTCGGTCATCTGCTGCATGATGTCGTGGATGTAGTTGTCAGTGACGTGGTTGTTGGCGGCGGTGGTCGCGGTCGTGTAGGTGGGCTGGTAGTTGTACAGGCCCCGGTTGACGTAGTCCTGGCTGCCGCCGATGTCGTTGGTGCCCCAGCCGTAGCCGATGGTGAGGCCGGAGTAGGGCAGGTTGTACACCTCGTTGTGCGAGACGGTCGCGCCGTTCACGTAGGTGACGAGGATGGCCGACATGTCACGGTATTCCAGTGCCACGTCATGGATGAGGTTGTTGCTCAGTGTGATGTTCTTGTTGGTCATCCGGCTGTCACTGGGGTGGTGCGCGTCCGCCTGAAGGCCGCCGACGGCGATGCCGCCGCCCGCGTCCTGGGTGAAGACGTTGCCGGTCGCGGTGACGGTGTCGGCGCCGAGTCCCACGCCGGTGGTGTGGGCGTTGGCGTCGTTGCCGATACCGAGGCCGCTCTGTCCGAGCTGGGTGAACCGGTTACCGGTGAACGTGATGTGGTCGGCGGCCGAGACCTGGACGGCGGAGGGCATCTGCTCCCAGTGAGGGCGTGTCGCCTCGAAGAGGGGGCAGCCGCTCCGGCACGAGGTCAGCGCGTCCGACGGACGGTCCCAGGTGCCGGTGAGGTACGCGCCGGTCTGCTGGCTGGCGTAGCCGCCGGTGGTGGGGTCCAGCCAGCTGGTACCTGAGAACTGCAGGCCCGAGAAGGCGATGTGGGTGGCGGGTGAGGAGTAGGTCCCTCCGACGTTGATGAGCGACTGCAGCTTCGGCACCTCGACGTCGGCCGTGCTCATGTCCTGCCCGGAGAGCGGCTTGTAGTACAGGGTGCCGGTTGTGGTGTCGAGGTACCACTCGCCGGCCGCGTCGAGGAACTCGTAGGCGTTCTCGATGTAGAGGGGGCCGGCCCGGAAGGGGCTGGTCAGGGTGTCGTAGCCGAACGTGTTGTTGTTCCACGAGGGCTGGGCCATGGTGATGGTGCCGCTGCTGATGCCGGTCACCGGGGCGTAGCGGTCGGTGAAGGATCCGATGCCGTGGATCTCGGTCCGGCCGGGCTGCGCGAGGCTGTTGAGGTAGCTCAGCGAGCTGTTCGTGAAGGTGTAGCCGCTGGTGGTCGCGGTCAGGTCCGAGCGGGTGACCGCGGTGCGGGCCCTGGTGGCCAGGACGCCGTCGACGGAGAGGTGGCGCGTGTCGAAGCCTGTGCCGACGTTGCTCTTCCAGATGTTCTTGGCCGAGTCCTGCACGGTCCAGCCGGTGGCCTTCTGCGCGCCGGTGATGACCGGGTGGGCGCCGAGCGCGGCCTTCCAGGTCACCGTGAAGCCGCCTGTGCCGGAGTCGGCGGAGGTGAAGCTGAGCGGTGCCGTCAGCCGGTAGGTGCCGTCGGCGAGCTCGACGGTTATGTCGGCCGCCATGGAGCTGTTGAGCGCCCGCACGTTGGTCTTGGCCTGGGTGATGGAGCACGGCTGGCTCGCGGAGCAGGTGGTGCCGGAGCCGCTCGGCGAGGCGTAGAGCGTCGTGCCGGCCGCGAAGGCGGGGCCGGCCTGGACGAGGACCGCGGCGGTCGAGGCGGTGAGCACGGCGGCTGTGGCCAACCATGATCTGAGCCGGTTGGCAACCGAGGGACGGATGCGGGCTGTTCGCACGTGACACCTTCCGGGTGGTTCAGAGGGGCCTGCGGTGCCCGTGGGGGCAGGGGGGAGCCCAGAGGCACAGGAGGGGAAGGGAAATAGTGCTGTAACATTAGACGTCATATGAATTTCGTCAATACCTCGCGCATGCCGACTCGGCCGAAGTTGGCCGTAGTCGGCCCGGGCATGCGAACGCCCCCGGCCTGTCGGCTCGGGGGCAAGTTCAGCGCGGGCGCGCTCTCAGGAGGCGGGGGCTCAGGAAGCAGGGGCTCAGGAGGCGGTGGAGCTCACGTTCGGCAAGCGGCGGCGGCTCCAGGCGGTCTGGATGTGTGCCGCCATGGCCTGCGCGGCCCCGTCGGAGTCCCGGGCCAGTAGCCGCTCGGCGACTGCGCGGTGCTCCGCGTTGGCCCGCTCGCACGCGGTCTCGTCCGGTGTGCCGTTGTACAGGTACGTCGTGCGCGCCTGGGCGTGGAGGATCCGGATGATGGAACGGCCGAGCCTGTTGTGCGATGCCTGCAGGATCCGGTCGTGGAAGGCCACATCGGTCTCGATGAAGCGTGCCGGAACGGCGGTCTCCTCGTCGAGCCGGGCGAGCAGCCGCTCGATGGCTCGCAGGTCGTCGTCGGTGGCCAGCTCCGCGGCCTGGGCGGTCATCTGGGCCTCCAGCGTCGACCGGATGTCGACCAGCTGGTCCAGCACGACGAGTTCCTCGTCGTGCTGGACGGTCGCGGCGAGCACGACGGGATCGAGGAGGTTCCATTCCTCTGGCGGGGTGACGGTGGTGCCGTAGCCCTGCCGGGCGAGGACCAGCCCCTTGGCCTCCAGGGACTTGACCGCCTCGCGGACGGTGATGCGGCTGACGCCGAACGTCTCGCAGAGCTCGGGTTCGACCGGCAGGGTCGCCCCTGGAGGAATGGCGCCCGACACGATCGTGTCGGTCAGGCTCTCCATGACGGCCTGCGCCAGTCGGGCCGGACGCTTGGGCCAGGGTTTGAGGACGGGAGGCTCTCCTACTCTGCCGACGCTGTCCTTGGCCATGTGTGCCCCCCTTGCTGGTGCGGATGACGGCGAGTCTACTGCGCGGAACTTCTTGACAGCATTCGTATGACGACTTATGTTACACGAAAATTTCGCAGCAGTACTTCCCGTTGCAAGGGGTGCACACCGTGCGCATTACCGAAGTCGAGTGCCATCCGGTCCGGGTGCCGGGAGTCAGTCCGCCCTTCGTCTGGCGGGACGGACTCCTGGGCAGCCCGTCCGATGGCGAGGCCGCGGTCCTGCGCATCCGCACGGACGAAGGGGTCGAGGGGGTGGCGATGTCCCCTCGGCGGGGCAGCGGGGTCATCCTGGCGGACCTGCTCGACCGCGTACTGCGCGCGGAGTTGGTGGGTCAGGACCCCCTGCAGCGGGAATGGCTCTGGCACCGCATGTGGGAGCTGGACCGCACGGAAGAACTACCGCTCTACCTGCTGGGGCTGGTCGACACCGCGCTGTGGGACCTGGCCGGACGACTCGCCGACCGGCCCACCTGGCAGATGCTCGGCGGCTACCGCACCTCGATACCCGCCTACGCCTCCACCGTCACCTACTCCTCGATCGAGGAGTACCTGGACATCGCCGACCAGGCCCTGGAGCTCGGCTACCCTGCCATCAAGCTCCACGCCTGGGGTGACGCCCGCCGCGACGCCCGCCTGTCGGTGGCCCTGCGTGAACATGTGGGGGACGACGTCCCGCTGATGTTCGACGGGTCGGCGGGCTTCGACCTCCCCGACGCGATCCATCTCGGGCACGCTCTCTCGGACGCGGGCTACCTCTGGTACGAGGAGCCGATGAGGGAGTTCAGTGTCACCGCGTACAAGCGCCTCGCCGACGCGGTGGCCGTTCCCCTCCTCGTGGCCGAGACCTCCGACGGGGCGCACATGAACTCGGCCGATTTCATCCAGGCCGGCGCCGCCACCTTCGGAGTCCGCGCCTCCACCCAACTGCGCGGCGGCTTCACCGGCGCGATGCGCACCGCCCACCTCGCCGACGCCTACCGACTGCGCGCCGAGGTGCACGGGCCGGAGATCCCCAACCGGCACCTGTGCATGGCCATCTCCAACACCACCTACTACGAGTCGCTGGTCATGGGCAATCCCATCAGCCGCGAGAGCGGCATCGGCGCCCACGGCCTCGTTCATGCCCCCACCGGTCCGGGCGTCGCCCTTCCGGCGGGCTTGGATTATCCTCCCGTCCTTCAGGGATTTGTCGACAAGGAGACCGTCACTCCGCCCCGGGCCTGATGACCGGAGCCGCAGGCCCGACCGCCTGACTCGAACACCCCGAACGCGGCGCCTCTCCCTGTTGTGCGCCATTTCCCAAGATCTGAGGTCAGTCATGAACAACGACGTTCCGGTTTCCTCGCGCCGCCAGCTCAGACACACGGCAGTCGCCGTCCTGGGCGCCGTCTCCCTGCTCGCGCTCGCTGCCTGCGGCAGCGCGGACCCCACCCCTGCGGCGACTTCCTCCGCGGCTGCCTTCAAGCCCGTGACCCAGGAGAAAGGCAGTGAGATCACGGTCTGGGCGGACGCCGGCCGTGTGCCCGGCGTGCAGGCGTACCAGAAGGCGCACCCGGACGTGAAGATGAAGATCGTCACGTACAGCGGCGACGCCAACGGAGCCAACGACCTGCAGACCAAGGTGCAGCTGTTCGACCGGACCGGCAGCGGCTGGCCCGACGTCGCCTTCAGCGCCAACGTCAACGACGGCAGCTGGGCCGCCCAGGGTAAGACGCCCTATGCCGCGCCCGTCGACAAGGGCCTGGTCCCGCTGTCGACCCTGAACGGCTTCGCGTACGGCGCACTGAACCCCTGCAAGTTCAACGGCGGCACCTACTGCCTGCGCAACGACCTGGCCCAGAACGTGCTCTGGTACAACAAGGTGCTCATGCGCAGGTGGGGCTACTCCGTCCCGACCACCTGGGAGGAGTATCAGGCTCTCGGCGAGAAGGTCGCCAAGGAGCACCCCGGATACCTGATCGGGACCGCCGGGGACGCCTGGACTCCTGAGGTGTACTTCTGGGCGAGCCAGTGCACCGCCAGCACCACGACCGGTGCCAAGAAGGTCACCGTGAACCTGCAGGATGCCAAGTGCACACGGATGGCGAGACTCCTCGACACTCTGATCGCCAAGGGCTCGGTCTCCAAAGACACCGTCTTCAGCGCCGGCTTCATCAAGAACCAGGCGAGCAAGGTCCTCATGCTCCCCGGCCCGTCCTGGTACGGACAGGTGCTCTTCAACTCCACATTCAAGATCCCCAAGGGAAAGATCGCCGCTGCCTCACCGCTGAAGTTCGAGGGCGACGACAAGAACTACACCGGCAACGTCGGCGGCGGACTGTGGTTCGTCTCCTCCCACAGCAAGAACCTCAAGGCGGCCTCCGACCTGGTCACCTGGATGACGACCTCCGACGACAACCAGGCCACCGCGGGCACCTACCCCGCGTATGTGCCGGCGGCCAGCAAGTGGCTCGGCAAGCAGCTGGACACCGGCTACTTCGCCAACGACATCGGCCCCGCCTTCAAGGAAGCCGCGGAACTGATCTGGCCCGGCTGGTCCGCCACCCAGTACAGCCAGGAGGCGATCTACTCCTCCACGGTGGTCCCCGCCCTGAACTCGGGCAAGACCCTCACCGACACCCTGGACACCTGGCAGACGGCGATCACCGACAAGGCCAAGTCCCTCGGATACACCGTCAACTAGCGAAGCGGACCGATGACCACCCACCTCGCAACGGAGCGGAGCGGCCGCCGCGGCGACCGCTCGGCCCGCAACCCGGTCGGACGCGCCGGATACGTCTTCGTCTCCGGCTACGTCCTCCTCCTACTCGCCTTCGGCGTCCTGCCCACCGGTTACGCCGTGTGGCTGGCACTGTCCAACTCCCGCAACCAGCTCGTCGGAATCGGCAACTTCACCCGGACGTTCACCGACTACCGCTTCGGACCGGCCTTCCTCCACATCGGCCTCTACCTGGCGATCTGGCTGGCCGGCCTGATGATCCTGGTGGTGCTGCTCTCTCTGATGCTGCACGGCCGCATGCGCAGGGCCTCCACCAGCCTGCGGTTCCTGTTCTACCTGCCGGGGGCCCTCGCCGGGGTGGCGAGCGTACTGCTCTTCCTGATCCTCCTCGACCCGGCCGCCAGTCCCGTCGGCTGGCTGCTGAAGGGCTTCGGCTGGAACACCCTCGCCCAGGTCAACGCCCCCGGCCACCTGCCGGTTCTCTTCACCGTCATCGCCTTCTGGACCGGCGCCGGCGGGTGGATCGTGGTCATGTACGGCGCGCTCAACAGCATCCCGGACGAGATCCTGGAGGCCGCCCGCATCGACGGCGCCAGTACGCTCCAGATCGCCCTGCGCATCCAGATCCCGATGATCACCAAGTGGATCGCGTACATGCTGATCCTGGCCTTCGCGGCCGGTACCCAGCTCTTCGTCGAGCCACAACTGGTCTCCCTCGCCAGCTGGGGCATGATCCCCGACAGCTGGTCACCGAACCAGCTCTCCTACCAGTACGCCTTCCAGGCAGGCGACTTCAACGGCGCGGCGGCGCTCTCCGTCGACCTTCTCATCCTGGGCCTCGCCTGCGCGGCGCTCGTCGTGTTCCGTACCGGCCTGTTCGACAGGGACGAAAGATGACCACAGCTCCCACGACCGCGGCCCGCCGAAACCCGCCGCCCCGTGCCGCCGGCGCCCACACCAGCCCTAGGAAGCCCATGCGCCACAAGCGCCGCCCAAGCTCACTGGCCGCCCGGCTGGCCTGGCTCATCGTCATGGGCCTGGCCGTGCTGTTCTTCTGTGTGCCGGTGGTGTGGCTCCTGCTGGCCACGACCAAGACCGACGGCCAGATCGTACGGGACAACCCGTTCTCCTTCGGTTCCCTCACCGCGATCGCCGACGCCTGGCACCATCTCTACGCCTTCCAGGACGGCGCCATCCTCACCTGGCTGAAGAACTCGGCGCTCTACACGTTCGGTGCGCTGGCCATCACCCTCGTGACATCGATCCCCGCCGGGTACGCGCTGGCTCTCACCCAGTTCATCGGGCGCCGGATGCTGCTGACCATCACCATGCTGGTGATGCTCATGCCGACAGCCGCGATGGTGCTTCCCCTGTACCTGGGGATGAACGCCGTGCACCTGGACGGCACGATCTGGTCGGTGATCCTGCCGTTCTCCTTCTTCCCGTTCGGGGTCTACCTCACCTACATCTACTTCTCCTCCAACGTCCCCTCCGACCTGCTGTCCGCCGCTCGCATCGACGGCTGCTCGGAGTGGCAGGTCTTCCGCCTCGTCGCGATGCCGCTGGCCAAGCCCGTGATCGCCCTGGTCGGCTTCTTCAACTTCGTCGGCAACTGGAACAACTTCTTCCTGCCGTTCGTGATGCTGCCCGACAGCTCCCAGTATCCGGCGCAGGTGGGGCTGAACAACCTGCTCGCCGCCTCGCCGCTGTTCAACACCTCCAGCGGCGCGGGCAACCAGATCATGCGACCCGAACTGGCGCTGGCCACCCTGGTGACCATCGTGCCGGTCCTGATCGTCTTCCTCTTCTCCCAACGCGCTCTGGTGGCCGGCATGCTCGCCGGCGCGACCAAGGAGTGAGGCGGCGGCCGCACCCTTGGCGCCGCGCCGTAGTGGCTGCGCCGCCGTATGGGCGACGCCTCCCACACTCGCCGGAAGGACCCCGATGAAACGGGTTGCCCAGACGATCCGCCTGCGGTCCGAGCACCGTGACCTGTATCTGCGCCTGCACTCCGAGGTCTGGCCGGGCGTCGAGGCCGCGCTGCGGGCCGCGAACATCCGCAACTACAGCATCTTTCTGCGCGAGGACACGCTGTTCGGCTACTTCGAGTACCACGGCGACGACTTCGAGGCCGACATGGCCGCGATCGGCGCCGACACGGCCACCCGGGCCTGGTGGGAGCTCACCGGCCCCTGCCAGGAGCCATGGGCCGATACCGGCACCGGGGGCGGCTGGTCGGACCTGACCGAGATCTGGCATCTGAGTGAGTCCGGCACACCGTGACGGTCATCCCCAGCCCCCCGTCCCTCGCCCGAGCCACCTGACCACCGCCCATGGCAAGGAAACGCCCAGTGAAACTTCTACGAGTCGGCGCGCCCGGCGAGGAGCAGCCCGCAGTCCGCACGGAGGAGGGCCGGCTGCTCGTTCTGTCCTCCATAACCTCCGACATCGACGGCGCCTTCCTCGCCTCTGACGGTGTAGGCCGGGCCCGGGCGGCCGTCGCGGCGGGAGGCCTGCCCGAACTGGCCCCGGACGGTCTGCGGATCGGAGCACCCGTCGCCCGCCCCGGCAAGGTCATCTGCGTCGGGCTGAACTACCGCGACCACGCCGCCGAGACGGGCGCGGCGATCCCCGCGCGGCCGGTGGTGTTCATGAAGGACCCGGGCACGGTGGTCGGGCCGTACGACGGGGTGCTGATCCCCCGCGGCTCCGCGAAGACCGACTGGGAGGTCGAGCTGGCGGTCGTCATCGGACGGCGGGCCCGCTACCTCGACGGTCCGGAAGCCGCGCGGGCCGTGATCGCGGGGTACGCGATCAGCCATGACGTGTCGGAGCGGGAGTTCCAGCTGGAGTACTCCTCGCAGTGGGACCTGGGCAAGTCCTGCGAGACGTTCAACCCGCTCGGACCGTGGCTGGTGACCGCCGACGAGGTCGGCGATCCGCAGGACCTCGGGCTGCACCTGAGCGTCAACGGCGTGAAGCGGCAGGACGGCCACACCAGCGACATGATCTTCCCGGTCGACCACATCGTGGCGTACCTGAGCCAGTACATGGTCCTGGAGCCGGGCGACGTGATCAACACCGGTACGCCCGCGGGCGTGGCCCTCGGCCTCCCCGGCACCCCCTACCTCCGCCCCGGCGACACCGTCGAGCTCTCCGTCGACGGCCTCGGCGCCCAGCGCCAGACCTTCGGCCAAGCGTGAAAGGCGCCCCCTTGAGCAAGTCGAGTCAGCTGAGCAGCTTGAGCGGCCTGTCAGGGCTCAAGGCCGTCGTCACCGGCGGCGCGTCCGGCATCGGGCTGGCCACGTCCCGGATGCTGGCCGAGCACGGCGCCACGGTGGCCGTCCTCGACCTCGACCCCTCCGGTATCCCCGAGCCGCTGATCGCCATCGAGGCCGACCTCGGCGACGACGCCTCGGTACGTATCGCCGTGGACGCCGCTGCCGGGCAGCTCGGTGGCCTGGACATCCTGGTCAACAACGCGGGCATCGGCGCCATCGGCACCGTCGAGGACAATGCCGACGAGGAATGGCACCGCGTCCTCGACATCAACGTCCTCGGGACGGTGCGCACCACCCGGGCCGCCCTGCCGTATCTGCGGCGCTCGTCGCACGCGGCGATCGTCAACACCTGTTCCGTCGCGGCCACCGCGGGCCTCCCCCAGCGCGCCCTGTACTCCGCCAGCAAGGGTGCGGTGCTGTCGCTGACCCTGGCGATGGCCGCGGACCATGTCCGTGAGGGCATCCGCGTCAACTGCGTCAACCCCGGCACCGCCGACACCCCCTGGGTGACCCGGCTCCTGGACGCCGCCGACGACCCGGAGGCGGAACGCTCCGCCCTCGACGCACGCCAGCCCCTGGGCCGCCTGGTCACCGCGGACGAGGTGGGGGCAGCCGTGGTCTACCTGGCGAGCCCCGCCGCAGCCTCCGTCACCGGCATCGCCCTCGCCGTCGACGGTGGCATGCAGGGACTCCGGCTGCGCCCGGCGGCCGGCGCATGAGAACGACCACGCTGGGCACCACCGACGTCAGGGTCACCGAGCTGTCGTTCGGGGCCGCTGGCATCGGCAACCTCTTCCGCCCGGTCACCGACGAGGCGGCGTCCGCCGCGGTGGCGGCGGCCTGGGACGCGGGCGTACGCACCTTCGACACCGCCCCGCACTACGGACTCGGGCTGTCCGAGCGACGCCTGGGTGCCGCGCTGCGCGGACGCGATCGCGACACGTACACCGTCTCCACCAAAGTCGGGCGGCTGCTCGAACCCCACCCGGAGGGAGGCCGCGGCGACGATCTCGCCCACGGCTTCGCCGTGCCCGACACTCACCGGCGAGTCTGGGACTTCAGCTGCGACGGAGTCCTGCGCTCCCTGGAAGCGAGCCTGGACCGCCTCGGCCTGGACCGTGTGGACATCGCCCTGCTGCACGACCCGGACCACCACGCCGAGCAGGCCCTCACCGAGGCCTACCCGGCGCTGGAACGACTGCGCGGCGAAGGCGTCGTCAAGGCGATCGGCATCGGAGTGAACCAGTGCGCACTCCCCGCCCGCTTCCTGCGCGAGACCGACATCGACGTGGTGCTGCTCGCCGGCCGCTACACCCTGCTGGAGCAGGAGGGACTTGCCGAGGTACTGCCGGAGGCCGCCGCCCGCGGCAGGAGTGTCATCGTCGGCGGGGTGTTCAACTCGGGTCTGCTCACCGACCCCAAGCCCGGGGCCATGTACGACTACGCGCCCGCCCCACTTCACGTACTCGACCGGGCTCTGCGCATGAAGGCGGTCACCGAACGCCACGGCGTACCGCTGCGCGCAGCCGCTCTGCGCTTCCCACTCGGCCATCCGGCGGTCGCGAGCGTTCTGTCCGGCGCGCGTTCCGCCGACGAGGTCCGCGACACGGTGGACCAACTGCGGCGAACGGTACCGGCCGCACTCTGGGACGAACTGCGCGCCGAGGGGCTGCTGCCCCCGCACGTCCCCGTCCCTGCCGCCGCGCCGGTCGACGAAGCCGATCGGCCGAAGGAGAAGTCGAAGAGTCGCGAAGGTGACCGCCATGGGCATGCAGGCGAACACGGCTGAGGGCGTCATCGACGCACACCACCACGTGTGGGACCTCTCCGTCCGCGACCAGGACTGGATCACCGGACCGGAACTCGCCCCGCTGCGCCGCGACTTCCTACTCGCCGACCTGGCGCCCGAGGCCCGGGCCTCCGGCGTCACCGCAACGGTCCTGGTCCAGACGATCGACGTGCCAGAGGAAACGCCCGAGTTCCTGGCGTTGGCCCAGGACAGCGACCTGGTAGCCGGCGTCGTGGGGTGGACCGACCTGACCTCCCCGGATGTCACCCGCGCGCTCGCGGCGCTGCGGGAGAGGCCGGGTGGCGAGTACCTGATGGGCATCCGACACCAGGTGCAGGGCGAGTCCGACCCTCGCTGGCTGATGCGGCCGGACGTACTGCGTGGGCTGGCCGCGGTGGCCGAGGCAGGGCTCGTGTACGACCTGGTCGTCCGGCCCCACCAGCTCGCGGCCGCGCACGAGGCCGCCCGACTGCATCCCGGCCTCACCTTCGTACTCGATCACGCGGGCAAGCCCCCCATCGCCTCGGGCGAGCTGCGGCCATGGGTGGACGCGGTGCGCCTGCTGGCCTCGCTGCCCAACACCGTCTGCAAGCTCTCCGGCATGGTGACCGAGGCCGACCGGGGCCAGTGGAGCGTGGAGGACCTCCAGCCGTACGCCGACACGGTGCTGGACGCCTTCGGACCGCGAAGGCTGATGTTCGGCTCCGACTGGCCCGTCTGCCGACTGGCAGCGGATTCAGTCCGTTCAAGCAAAGTTGACGATCCGACACCCAAAAATGAACGTTTCCGCAGGTCAGAAGCCTACACAGGTGGGGCGGGTGGGACTCGAACCCACGGCCGACGGATTATGAGTCCGCTGCTCTAACCGGCTGAGCTACCGCCCCATAGCGGCGTGTCGCGCACATTTGTGCGCGCCGTCTGCCGCAGCATAGCCGCTCATACGATCTCCTGCTTCGTATGGTCGACTTCGCATGCCCTTGAGGACTCCGCCGTGACCTGCACGGTTCCCAAGGACAGGACCAGACATGAAAAAGGACCCCTTCGGGGGTCCTCCTTCGGCGTGCTCTCCCGACTGGACTCGAACCAGTAACCTGCCGGTTAACAGCCGGCTGCTCTGCCAATTGAGCTACGGAAGATCGAAGCTCCCCCGACTGGACTCGAACCAGTAACCTGCCGGTTAACAGCCGGCTGCTCTGCCAATTGAGCTACGGAGGAATGCCTCGTTGCATCGAACGCACCCACCTGGGTATTCGCCAGGGGGCGGACGCTCGCTGCGACACATACATTAGCGCAAGCAGGGGGGTGCTCCGCCAATCGGTTCCCCCCGGCACCGACCTACACGAGGGAAGGATGGCCTCCATGCGCTACAAGCTCACGTTCGTCGTCGGGCTGGCTCTGGGTTACGTGCTGGGCACACGTGCCGGGCGCGAGCGCTACGAGCAGCTGAAGAAGTCCGCACGCCAGGTCTCTCAGAACCCGGCCGTCCGCAACACCGCCGAGACGGCCGCCCAGCAGGGCCGCCAGTTCGCCGGCAAGGCGTATCACGCGGTGAGCGAGAAGGTCGGCGACCGCGTCCCCGACTCGGTGACCCAGCGAGTCCGTTCCCTGCGGGACCGCAACACCAACGGCACCGCAGGGGACGACTGGGGCACCACCAATACCTAGGTCCACGGCGCCGCGGGCCCCGGCGGACCGGCACCCGCCGGTCGGCAGACGCCCCCACGGCGCACCGGCCATAGAATTTTCGCCATGGGGATAGTCGCCGGGTTGGACAGTGCGCCCGATTTCACTCGCATCGTCGTCTGCGACACGGACACAGGTGCCGTGCTCAGGCAGGGGTATGCGCCGCATCCGGTGGACGGAGATCGGCCCGCCGACGTCGACCCGCAGGCCTGGTTGCTGTCCCTCGGTGAAGCGGCCGGCGGTGGACTTCTCGAAGGCGTGCAGGCCATCGGCGTGTCGGCGCAGCAGAACGCGGTCGTGCCGCTCGACTCCCAGGGCGGCACCGTACGGCCCGCGATGGTCGGTGGTGACAAGCGCGCTCAGGTGGCGGCGGCCGATCTGATCGACGCGCTCGGCGGGCGCGAGGCGTGGGCGCAGGCGGTGGGGTGCGTACCGCAGGCCGCGCAGCCGGTGACCAAACTGCGCTGGCTGGCTAAGAACGAACCTGATGCCGCCCTGCGCACGGCGATGCTCATGCAGGCCCACGACTGGCTGGTGTGGCAGCTGCTGGGGAGACCGGTGAGAAGGACCACCGACCGGGGCGGGGCCTCCGGCACCGGCTACTGGTCGGCGGCCACCGGCAACTACCGGTCCGATCTCGTCGAGCTGGCGCTCGGTCACCAGGCCATGCTGCCCGAGGTGATCGGCCCGTCCGACCCGGCCGGTACGACCCCGGAGGGGCTGCTGATCTCCTCCGGGACCGGTGAGACCATGGCCGCCGCCTTCGGTCTGGGGATCGGGCTCGGAGATGCCGTGGTGTCCCTCGGGGCCTCCGGTTCCGTGATGGCCGTGCACCGCGAGGCCCTGGTCGACAACACCGGGATGATCACCTCCCTGGCCGACGCGACCGGCATGCACCTGCCCGTCGTCACCACGCTGAACGCCGTGCGGACCCTGCGCGGAACCGCCGAACTGCTCGGGCTGCCCGATCTGGAGAGCCTGTCCGAGCTGGCGATGAAGTCGACGCCCGGCGCGCACGGGCTCGTCATGCTGCCGTATCTGGAGGGTGAGCGGACGCCGAACCTGCCGCACACCGCGGGCTCGATCGCGGGGCTGCGGCGGGAGTCGATGAAGGCCGAGCACCTGGCCCGGGCGGCGTTCGAGGGCATGCTGTGCGGGCTCGCGGACGCGCTGGACGTGCTGCGCGGCCGGGGTGTCGAGGTGCGGCGGGTCTTCCTGCTGGGGGCGGCCGCCGAACTGACCGCGGTGCAGGCTGCGGCGCCCATGCTGTTCGGGGCGCAGGTCGTCGTACCGCAGCCCGCGGACTACGCGGCGATCGGTGCCGCCCGGCAGGCCGCCTGGGCGCTCGGCGTGTCGCAGGGCACGCTCGACCCGCGCACTCCGCCGGCCTGGCAGGGCGCGTCCGCCCAGATGCTGGAGCCCGGCGACGACCTGGCGGTCGGACAGGCGGTGCGGCAGCAGTTCGTCTCGGTGAGGGAACAGACACATCCCGGCGCGTTCCGCCCGTAAGGCGGTACCGCGTTTTTTCGGGGGGACAACCCCCGGATCAGCGGCAGAAGGGCAGGTCAGCCGGGGTGGCCGGCGCGGACCCCCCGAGGTGAGCCCGAGTGGGGCGCACTGCTGTCGGCTTAATCGGTTGAGGTAACACGGGTGGAGTGTCCGACGATAGGAGCCTGGGGCATCAAGCCCGCCCCACCGCCGACTCCGAGAGACGTAGCGTGCTCATACGACTTCTGCGGACCTACCTCAGGCCCTACAGGAAACCCATCGCCCTGCTGGTGCTGCTGCAGTTCCTGCAGACCTGCGCCACCCTCTATCTGCCCACTCTGAACGCCCACATCATCGACCAAGGCGTCGTGAAGGGTGACACCGGCTACATCCTCTCCTTCGGCGCCCTGATGATCGGTATCTCGCTGGTCCAGGTCGTGTGCAACATCGGTGCCGTGTACTACGGCGCCCGCACCGCCTCCGCACTCGGCCGGGACCTGCGCGCGTCCGTGTTCGACCGGGTGCAGTCCTTCTCCGCGCGGGAGGTCGGTCATTTCGGCGCGCCCTCGCTGATCACCCGTACGACCAATGACGTGCAGCAGGTCCAGATGCTGGCCCTGATGACGTTCACGCTGATGGTGTCGGCGCCGATCATGTGCGTGGGCGGCATCGTGCTGGCGCTCGGCCTGGATGTGCCGCTGTCCGGTGTGCTGATCGCCGTGGTCCCGACGCTGGGCATCTGCGTGACGCTGATCGTGCGGAAGCTGCGGCCGCTGTTCAGGTCCATGCAGGTGCGCCTGGACACGGTCAACCGGGTCCTGCGCGAGCAGATCACCGGCAACCGTGTGATCAGGGCGTTCGTGCGGGACGAGTACGAGAAGGACCGGTTCGGCAAGTCCAACGCCGACCTCACCGAGATGCAGCTGAAGACCGGCAACCTGCTCGCGCTGATGTTCCCGGTGGTCATGACCACGGTGAACCTGTCGTCGATCGCGGTGGTGTGGTTCGGCGCCCACCGGATCGACAGCGGCGGGATGCAGATCGGCGACCTGACCGCGTTTCTCGCCTACCTCATGCAGATCGTCATGTCCGTGATGATGGCCACCTTCATGTTCATGATGGTGCCGCGCGCGGAGGTGTGTGCCGAGCGGATCGAGGAGGTGCTCGGGACGTCCTCCAGCGTGGTGCCGCCGGTGGCCCCGGTCACCGAGCTGCGCCGGCACGGCCATCTGGAGATCCGGGGTGCCGGGTTCCGCTATCCCGGTGCCGAGGAGCCCGTGCTCAAGGGGATCGACCTGGTGGCGCAGCCCGGCGAGGTGACCGCCGTCATCGGCTCGACGGGCAGTGGCAAGTCGACGCTGATGGGGCTCGTCCCGCGCCTGTTCGACGCCACCGACGGCGAGGTGCTCGTCGACGGCACGAACGTGGCGTCCCTCGAACCGGCGCTGCTGGCGAAGACGGTCGGGCTGGTGCCGCAGAAGCCCTACCTGTTCGCGGGGACGGTCGCGACCAACCTGCGCTACGGCAACCCGGACGCCACGGACGAGGAGCTGTGGCACGCGCTGGAGGTGGCGCAGGCCAAGGACTTCGTGCAGAAACTCGAAGCCGGGCTCAACGCCCCCATCTCGCAGGGCGGCACGAACGTCTCCGGCGGTCAGCGGCAGCGGCTCGCCATCGCCCGGACGCTGGTGCAGCGCCCGGAGATCTACCTCTTCGACGACTCCTTCTCCGCGCTGGACTACGCCACCGACGCGGCGCTGCGTGCGGCGCTCGCCCAGGAGACCGCGGAAGCGACCGTCGTGATCGTCGCCCAGCGGGTGGCGACCATCCGGGAGGCGGACCGGATCGTCGTCCTCGACGAGGGACGTGTCGTCGGGACCGGCCGCCATCACGAGCTGATGGCGGGCAACGAGACCTACCGGGAGATCGTGCTCTCCCAACTGACGGAAGCGGAGGCTGCCTGATGGCCGGGCCGATGGCACGGATGATGGGCCAGGGCGGTGGCCCCGACAGCCGTTCGATGGACTTCAAGGTGTCGGGCAAACGCCTGATCGCCCGGTTCAAACCGGAACGTCTCACGATCTACGCGCTGCTGGTCTGCGTGGTCGTGAGCGTCGGCCTGAACGTGATCGGGCCGAAGATCCTCGGCAAGGCCACCGACCTGGTCTTCTCCGGCATCATCGGGCGGCAGATGCCGGCCGGGGCCACGAAGGAGCAGGTCCTCGCCTCCATGCGGGAGCGGGGCCAGGGCCAGGTCGCCGACATGCTGCGCAGCACCGACTTCACGCCGGGCAAGGGCATCGACTTCGGCGCGGTGGGGAACGTCCTGCTGCTCGCGGTGTGTACGTTCCTCGTCGCCGGTCTGCTGATGGCGGTGGCGACCCGACTCGTGAACCGGGCCGTCAACCGGACCATGTACCGGATGCGCGAGGACGTACAGGCGAAGCTGTCGCGGCTGCCGCTGTCGTACTTCGACAAGCGTCAGCGCGGTGAGGTGCTGTCCCGGGCCACGAACGACATCGACAACATCGGTCAGACGCTGCAGCAGTCGATGGGCCAGCTCATCAACTCGGTGCTGACCATCATCGGCGTGCTCGCGGTGATGTTCTGGGTGTCCTGGCTGCTGGCGCTGGTCGCGCTGGTCACGGTGCCGCTGTCGTTCGTCGTCGCCACACGCGTCGGCAAGCGCTCGCAGCCGCACTTCGTGCAGCAGTGGCGCTCGACCGGCAAGCTGAACGCCCACATCGAGGAGATGTACACCGGCCACACGCTGGTGAAGGTGTTCGGGCGGCAGGAGGAGTCGGCGCAGCAGTTCGCCGAGCAGAACGACGCGCTGTACGAGGCCGGGTTCAAGGCGCAGTTCAACAGCGGGGTCATGCAGCCCCTGATGATGTTCGTGTCGAACCTCAACTACGTGCTGGTGGCGGTCGTCGGTGGACTGCGGGTCGCGTCCGGCGCGCTGTCGATCGGTGACGTACAGGCCTTCATCCAGTACTCGCGGCAGTTCTCGATGCCGCTGACGCAGGTCGCCTCGATGGCGAACCTGGTGCAGTCGGGCGTCGCCTCGGCGGAGCGGATCTTCGAACTCCTGGACGCGGAGGAGCAGGAGGCGGATCCGGTGCGCGGCGCGCGGCCCGAGGAGCTGCGGGGGCTGGTGGAGCTGGAGAACATCTCCTTCCGCTACGACCCCGACAAGCCGCTGATCGAGAACCTGTCCCTGAAGGCGGAACCCGGGCACACCGTCGCTATCGTCGGCCCGACGGGAGCCGGCAAGACCACGCTGGTCAATCTGCTCATGCGGTTCTACGACGTGTCCGGCGGGCGTATCACTCTCGACGGCGTCGACATCGCGACCATGTCCCGGGACGAGCTGCGGGCCGGGATCGGCATGGTGCTGCAGGACACCTGGCTGTTCGGCGGCACGATCGCGGAGAACATCGCGTACGGCGCCTCGCGGGACGTCACGCCGGGCGAGATCGAGGAGGCGGCGCGGGCCGCGCACGCCGACCGGTTCGTGCGCACCCTTCCCGACGGCTACGACACCGTGATCGACGACGAGGGCTCGGGTGTCAGTGCCGGTGAGAAGCAGCTCATCACCATCGCGCGGGCGTTCCTGTCGGACCCGACGATCCTGGTGCTCGACGAGGCGACGAGTTCGGTGGACACCCGCACCGAGGTGCTGATCCAGAAGGCGATGGCGAAGCTGGCCCACGGCAGGACGTCGTTCGTGATCGCGCACCGGCTGTCGACCATCCGGGACGCGGACACGATCCTCGTCATGGAGAACGGGTCGATCGTGGAACAGGGCGCCCACACGGACCTGTTGGCGGCCGACGGGGCGTACGGGCGGCTGTACAAGGCGCAGTTCGCCCAGGCGGTGGCCGAAGTCGACTAGTGCCCCATCAGGCAACGTATGCCCGTAAAGGAGCGGCGTCCGGTGCGTGCTCTCGGCGTGGAGCGTGCCGGGCGTCGCGACGGGGCGAACGTTGCTTGTCGGGACACTGGGTGCCGCGACAGCTGATCCCAGGGGGCCGCTCGCCGCGTGTGAGCGGCCCCTGCTCAGTCCAGGTATCCCCTCAGCTGGTCCGCGAAGGCGTGGTCGCGCAGCTTGTTCAGCGTCTTGGACTCGATCTGCCGTATCCGTTCCCGCGTGACGCCGAAGATGCGGCCTATCTCCTCCAGCGTGCGCGGGCGGCCGTCGACGAGCCCGTACCGCAGCTGTACGACCTTCCGCTCCCGCTCTCCCAGCGTCGACAGCACCGCCTCCAGGTGCTCCCGAAGGAGCAGGAAGGCGGCCGACTCGACGGGAGAGGTGGCGTCGCCGTCCTCGATCAGGTCGCCGAGGGCCACGTCGTCCTCCTCGCCCACCGGGGCGTGCAGGGAGACCGGTTCCTGGGCCAGGCGGAGGACCTCGCTGACGCGCTCCGGCGGCAGTTCGAGGTGGTCGGCGACTTCTTCCGGCGTCGGCTCGTAGCCGCGTTCCTGCAGCATGCGGCGCTGGACGCGGACGACCCGGTTGATCAACTCGACGACGTGGACCGGGACTCGGATGGTCCGGGCCTGGTCGGCGAGGGCCCGGGACATGGCCTGGCGGATCCACCAGGTGGCGTAGGTGGAGAACTTGTAGCCGCGGGCGTAGTCGAACTTCTCGACGGCGCGGATCAGGCCCAGGTTTCCTTCCTGGACGAGATCCAGCATGGTCAGCCCGCGGCCGACATAGCGCTTGGCCACGGACACCACAAGCCGCAGATTCGCCTCGATGAGGCGGCGCTTGGCCATGCGGCCCATGACGACGAGACGGTCCAGGTCGAGCGCGAGCTGGCTGTCCAGGTCGGGTGCCGAGCCGAGCCTCTCCTCGGCGAACAGGCCGGCCTCGACGCGGCGCGCGAGTTCGACCTCCTCGGCCGCGGTCAGCAGGGCGATGCGGCCGATCTCGCGCAGGTACTGGCGGAACAGGTCCGAGGACGGGCCTGCGGTGTCGGCCGCGCGGGCCCGCGGTGCCACCGGCTCGGGGTCCTCCGCGGTCTCCAGCGCCTCTGCGGGCGGTTCGGCCGGCTCGGGCGGGCTCTCGGGCTCCGCCTCGGGGTGGTGCGCGACACGGGTCTGCGGCGGGACCGCGACGAGGGGATCGGTCTCCGCGTCCGGCTCCGTGCCGTCCGTACTCTTGTCGGTCTGGGTGAGGGTCTGGGTCTGCACGGGGGCGACCTCCAGGATGATCGCTGCTGAGGTGTGCGGCAGCGCTGCTTCGGGAGCGGAGTCGACGGCCTCGCCGCTGTCCGTCCCGTACGCGATGAACGCAGCCGCGGGGTTGTGCGACCCGTGCGGGACGGATCGGCCGCGCTCCGAGGACTCAGGCACCGGAACCCAGTGTGGAGTACGACACATCGCCGCCACGAGGGGCGTGCGGTGACTTTTTGCAATCGGGCTGTGACCCGGTGGTTACCGTCACAAAGAACCGGATGTCCGCGCACCGCCTGATCTGGCACGATCGGCGCACTCGCCGCACGGGTGGACTGCGGTACGCCATCAGCCATTGGTCACCTTGTCGGGTTCCCCGTCCCGCGCGGTCGAATCGGCATCGGCACGGGAGGCGGAGGTGTGACGTCTCTGTTGCCCCGACAGGCACGTTCGCCCCGTCGCGACGCCCGGCAATCCCCCACTGCCTCAAGGGCGCGGGAGGTGCCCCCACTCGCCACAACGGGCACAGGCCCGCGTACGTCCAGTACGAGGGCCCGCACCCGGCACTCCCCCAGCCTCCGGCCGGGGGCCCAGAGCACGCACCGGACGCCGCTCCTTTACGGGCAAACGTTGCCGGGGCACTAGAGGGCGGCAGCCCCCTGCTCCCTCAGCGCCTGGTCGTACTGCTGGAGCACCCACAACTCGTTCTGTACGGCGGCCAGTTGGGCCGGGTCGCTTTGGGTGCCGAGGCGGGTGAAGGTGCTTTGGACGTCGCGGACGCGGCGCTCCACGGCGCGGCGGCGGACGGTGACGAGCTGATCGCCCGCGTAGTTCTCGTCGACCGTGCGGCGCATGATCGCCTCGACGGCCAGCTCCGTGACCATCGCGCGCACCGCGTCGTCCGGTGCTGCCTCCCGGACGCGGACCAGGTAGTCCTGCGCGTCCTGGACGCCGTACTCCACGCCGCCCGCCTCCATGATCGCCTCGCGTACGGCGGCGTAGGGCGCGGCGGTGAACTCGTCGGCACCGTAGGCGTCGAAGGCCGGGGAGACCAACTCGGGGCGCTGGAGGGCGAGTTTGAGGAGTTCGCGTTCGGTGGCGTAGACGGGGTTGCGGAGGTTGAGGGCCGGGCCTGAGGTCAGGGGGCGGGGGGCGGCGTCGTACGGCTGCTGCGGGCCCCGGGTCGGCGCCGGTCCCCTGCCGCCGCGGTCGCGGGCCCAACGGGCCAGCTGGGCCACGCGCTTGACGACGAACTGGGTGTCGAGGATGCCGAGCATGCCGGCGAGCTGGACGGCGACCTCGTGCTGGGCGCCGCTGTTCTTGATGCGGGCGACGATCGGGGCCGCCTCGTCCAGGGCTGCCGCTCGGCCGGCGGGGGTGTCGAGGTCGTAGCGGACGACGATCTGGCGGAGCGCGAACTCGAAGAGCGGCGTGCGGGGTTCGGCCAGGTCCGCGACCGCCTCGTCGCCCTTCGCCAGGCGCAGCTCGCAGGGGTCCATGCCGTCGGGGGCGATCGCGATGTACGTCTCGGCGGCGAACTTCTGGTCGTCCTCGAAGGCGCGCAGGGCAGCCTTCTGGCCGGCCGCGTCGCCGTCGAAGGTGAAGATCACCCGGGCCGAGCCGTTGTCCATCAGCAGCCGGCGGAGGATCTTGATGTGGTCGCCGCCGAAGGCCGTGCCGCAGGTCGCGATGGCGGTCGTGACGCCGGCCAGGTGGCAGGCCATGACATCCGTGTAGCCCTCGACCACGACCGCGCGGCTGGCCTTGGCGATGTCCTTCTTCGCGAGGTCGATGCCGTAGAGGACCTGGGACTTCCGGTAGATCGCCGTGTCCGGTGTGTTGAGGTACTTGGGGCCGTTGTCCGCCTCGTACAGCTTGCGGGCGCCGAAGCCGACGACCTCACCGCCGATGTCGCGGATCGGCCACATCAGACGGCCGCGGAAGCGGTCGATGGGGCCGCGGCGGCCCTCCTGGGAGAGGCCGGAGAGGAGGAGCTCCTTGTCGGTGAAGCCCCTGCCGCGGAGGTAGCGGGTGAGGTGGTCCCAGCCCTGGGGGCTGTAGCCGACGGAGAAGTGCTCGGCGGCCGACTGGTCGAAGCCGCGCTCGGCGAGGAACTTGCGGCCGGTGTCGGCCTCCGGGCTGGTCGCGAGCTGTTCGACGTACCACTGGGCGGCGATCTTGTGGGCCTCGACCAGGCGGATGCGCTCGCCGCGCTGGTGGGACGGGTTGTAGCCGCCCTCCTCGTACCGCAGGGTGATGCCCGCCTGGCCGGCGAGGCGCTCGACCGACTCCGAGAAGGTGAGGTGGTCGACCTTCATCACGAACGTGATGGTGTCGCCGCCCTCCTGACAGCCGAAGCAGTGGAAGAGTCCCTTGCTCGGGCTGACCTGGAAGGACGGCGACTTCTCGTCGTGGAAGGGGCACAGGCCCTTGAGGTTGCCACCGCCCGCGTTGCGCAGCTGGAGGTACTCGGACACCACGGCGTCGATAGGGACCGCGTCCCGTACCGCCTTCACGTCCTCGTCGTTGATCCGTCCTGCCACAAGGGGATTCTACGGGGCCGAACCGACACTCCTGGGGCGAGACCGGCCTCCGGCCGGGGGTCGGGCCCGCCGCGCGGCGGCTGTCGGATGCGGCGCCCCCGGAATTCGCCCACGGTGACGGTCCGACATCTAAGGGACGAGGTTTCCGAGCGGTACGTGCGGGTCCGCCAGTGCTTCCGTGTCCACCTGTGTCCTTGAGCGAATCAGCCGCTGGATGGGCTCTGTGACGTCCCACACGTTCACGTTCATCCCGGCCAGCACTCGGCCGTCCTTGACCCAGAAGGCGATGAACTCACGCTTCCCGGCGTCCCCCCGGATCACCACTTCGTCGTAGGAGCCCGGGGGCGCCCAGCCGGAGTACTCCATCCCGAGGTCGTACTGGTCGGAGAAGAAATAGGGCACGCGGTCGTAGGTGACGTCCTGGCCGAGCATCGCCCGCGCCGCCGCCGGTCCGCCGTTCAGTGCGTTGGCCCAGTGCTCGACGCGCAGGCGGGTGCCGAAGAGGGCGTGCGGGAAGGACACGACGTCGCCGGCCGCGTAGATGTCGGGGTCGGAGGTGCCAAGCCGCTCGTCGACCACCACACCGCCGCCATACTGCCGTTCGGCGATCGCCAGGCCCGCCGCCTCCGCGAGGCCGATGCGGGGGGCCGCGCCGATCGCCGCGAGGACGTCGTGGGCGGGGTGCTCCTCGCCGTCGTCGGTGCGGGCCGCGAGGACCATGCCGTCCTGGCCGACGATCTCCGTCAGCCGGGCGCCGAAGTGGAAGCGGACGCCGTGTTCACGGTGCAGCTCGGCGAAGAGGTTGCCCAGCTCGGGGCCGAGGACCGCGTGCAGCGGCGTCGCATGGGGCTCGACGACGGTGACCTCGGCGCCGTACTCGCGGGCCGCCGCAGCGACCTCCAGGCCGATCCAGCCCGCCCCGGCGATCACGATGTGGCCGTTGTCCCGGCCGAGGGCGGCCAGCACGCCCTTGAGCCGCTCGGCGTGGGCGAGGCGGCGCAGGTGGTGGACGCCCGCGAGGTCGGTCCCGGGGATGTCGAGGCGGCGCGGCTCGGCGCCGGTCGCGAGCAGCAGCTTGTCGTAGCGGACGAGCGTGCCGTCCCCGCCGAAGCGGACGGTCCTCGCCTCGCGGTCGATGGCCTCCACGGTCTCGCCGAGGTGCAGCTCGATGTCGTTGCGCGCATACCAGGCCGGTTCGTGGACGAAGACGCTGTCGCGCTCCTCCTTGCCCAGCAGATAGCCCTTGGACAGCGGCGGGCGCTCGTAAGGGTGGTCACGTTCGTCGCAGATCAGTATCACGCGGCCGCTGAAGCCCTCCGCCCGGAGCGTCTCGGCCGCCTTGGCGCCGGCGAGGCCGCCTCCGACGATGATGAATGTCTGATCCGCGTCGACCACGTGATGCCTCCTGGTAATGATGCCGCCACATGCGAGCGTCCCGCACGGAGCGTGATGGGGGAAGAGGGAGTGGCCCGATCAGGCCACGGAGGGTCACATTCGGGCTCTTTTGGCGTCACCCGCGTCCCGTCTGTCTCACCGATGCCCCGTCAGACTCGAGTGAAGTGAGCGGGCCGAGGCGTCGGTGAGGGAGGCGATCTGGTCGACGATCACGCGCGCCCGGGCCCTGTCGTCGGGGGCCTGGTCGAACAGGGCGCGGAACTGGGGGTCGAGGCCGTCGGGGGCGCGCGCGGTGAGTGCCTCGGCCAGCTCGGCGACCACGATCCGCTGGTCGGCCCGCAGCCGCTCCTGCTCGGCGCGCTGCATGACGTACCGGTCGGCGACCGCCTTGAGGACCGCGCACTCCAGCCGGGTCTCGTGCGGTACGACGAGTTCGGCGCCGTACCGGGTGAGCCGGCCGGTGCCGTACGCCGCGCGGGTGGCGGTCTCGGCGGCGAGGCAGAAGCGGCCGATGAGCTGGCTGGTGGCGTCCTTGAGGCGGGCCTGGGCGGCCGCGGAACCGTCGTAGCCGTGCGGCCACCACTCCTCGTCCTGGAGGCGGTCCAGGGCGGCGGCGAGCTCGGCGGGGTCGGTGTCCGCGGGGACGTAGCGGCCGACGGCGACCTCGAAGACCGCCTGCCGTTCGGGTTCGGCGTGCAGGCAGTTGGGGTCGATGTGTCCGGCGTGCAGGCCGTCCTCGACGTCGTGCACCGAGTACGCCACGTCGTCCGACCAGTCCATGACCTGGGCCTCGAAGGTGGTGCGGGTTTCGGGGGCCTCCTTGCGGACCCAGTCGAAGACCGGGCGGTCGTCCTCGTAGACGCCGAACTTCGGGGAGTCCGGGGCGGTGGGATGGGCGCCCCTCGGCCAGGGGTACTTGGTGGCCGCGTCCAGGGTGGCGCGGGTGAGGTTGAGGCCGACGGAGCCCTCCGGGGTGAACCGTTTGGGCTCGATACGGGTGAGGAGCCTCAGGGACTGGGCGTTGCCCTCGAAGCCGCCGCAGTTCTCGGCGAACTCGTTCAGTGCCTGTTCGCCGTTGTGGCCGAAGGGCGGGTGGCCGAGGTCGTGGGAGAGGCAGGCGGCTTCCACGAGGTCGGGGTCGCAGCCGAGGGCTGCGCCGAGCTCCCGGCCGACCTGGGCGCACTCCAGGGAGTGGGTGAGGCGGGTGCGGGGGCTGGCATCCCACACCTGGCTGCGGGTGCCCGGGGTGACGACCTGGGTTTTGCCTGCGAGCCTTCTCAGCGCCGAGGAGTGCAGGATGCGTGCCCGGTCCCGCTGGAAGGCGGTGCGGCCGGGGCGTTTGTCAGGTTCTGGGGCCCAGCGTTCGGTTGACGACAGGTCGTACGGCATGACTCGACAGTAAGGGCACGGACTGACAATCCGCCCATGCATCCGCCGAGTACTGTCATACGGCGAGTGCGGGTCGTGCGGGGCCGGTCGCGCCCTGGGGCGCAGCCGCGGACCGACGCGGCCCCGCGCCCCTGAGGTCGGTGATCGGCGCCCGCGTCGACAGTGCCTGGTCGTAGCGGTGGACGACCAGCTCGGCCATCGCGGGATGCGTGCCCAGGGGGGCCGAGGCGATCCACGGGGCCGCCTGCGCGCACTCCGTGGCGAAGCGGCCGGGGGCCGTGAAGTACGAGGCGACGGCCACCCGGTGGCGGCCGCTCGCGATCAGGGCGCGGATCGCGTCAGGGACCCTCGGGGCGGCTGTGGTGGCGTAGGCGGGGACCACCGGGACGCCCAGGCGTTCGGACAGCAGGAGGGCCGTGCGGTTGGTGTCGACCTTGGACTCCGGATCCCGGGAGCCCGCTGCGGCGAGGACGACCGCGCTGGTGCGGCGGGTCGCCTCGTCCATACGGGTGCGCCAGCCGGCCTCGACCAGACGGTCGGCCAGGGCTTTCGCGAGGAGGGGGTGCGGGCCGAGCGGGGCGGCCACGCGCGTGCGTGCCTCGGCCGCGGCGGCCATCTCCGGGATGTCCTGCTTGACGTGATAGCCGCGGCCGAGGAGCAGGGGGACGAGGACCGCCTCGCCGGTGCCCAGGCCGGCGAGCGTGTCGGGGAGCAGGGGTTCGTTCAGTTCGATGTGGCCCAGGTGGACCGGAAGGCCGGGGCGCTGTTCGCGGACGCGGTCCAGGAGCGTGCGGACGGTGCTCAGGGCGCGCGGGTCACGGCTGCCGTGCGCCACGACGACGAGCGCGGGAGGGCCCGGGCGCCGCCTGCCGTTGAGGGAGACGAGGCTGAGCTGGCTGGCGAGCTGGCTGCTGATCCGGTTCATGAGGTGCGCCGTACTGTCGAGGTGGGCCGCCGGGACTGGCTGGGCCGCACCGGGCTTGGACACGGACTCGTCGCGAGGAGGGTTCGACGGCGTCATGGACCGATGGTGGCGGCGAGAGGTTGCCACGCCGTTGCACGAGAATGACGGGCGTTTTCCGGCAGTTCACCGTGAGGGGTGTGGGGTGTGTGAGGTGACGTGACCTGCGGTTTCCCATCTCGGAGTGAACCTGGTCACGTATCACGTGCCGAACCGTCCGGCCTGACAGGGCGTCTACGACTGTCGAAAGGCCGGCCGGGGGGCCGACCGGGAGGGGACCGTCCGATGCGCCGACCCACGCTGCGCAGACCGCGCCTGCCCCGCACGCGCGCCGGCCGGCGCAGGCTGGTGCAGGCCGTGATGGCCGGCTGCGTGCTCGCGCTGCTGCCGTCGACCTGGATGTACGTCGTCACGGATGACCGGCTGCGTACGACGGCCGACGCGCCCCGCACCGAGGTCGCCGTCGTCTTCGGCGCCGGCCTCTGGGAGGGCGAGCCCTCCCCCTACCTGGCGCACCGTCTCGACGCGGCGGCCAAGCTGTATCGCGAGGACCGTGTCGAGGTCGTCCTTGTCACCGGTGACAACAGCCGCAAGGACTACGACGAACCCGACGCCATGCGCACGTACCTGACGAAGCACGGTGTCCCCGGCTCCCGGGTCGTCAGCGACTACGCCGGCTTCGACACCTGGGACTCCTGCGTCCGGGCCAGGAAGGTCTTCGGCGTCGACAGGGCCCTGCTGATCAGCCAGGGCTTCCACATCCGGCGGGCGGTCGCACTCTGTCAGGCGGCGGGCATCGAGTCGTACGGCATCGGGGTCGACGCCAAGCACGACAGGACCTGGTACTACGGCGGCACCCGCGAGATCTTCGCGGCGGGCAAGGCGGCCCTGGACGCGGTGTTCCACCCGGACCCCCGGTTCCTCGGGCCGAAGGAACCAGGGGTGACGAAGGCGCTCGCCGACGCCCGCCGACGGCCGGAGCGGTGCGTGCCTCACTCCGTCGGGGCCCGCGCGGGGAGACCGCCGTCTTGCCCGCGTAACGAGCGGCTCTCGCGGACGTAACACGGCCGAAGCACGCTGAAGGGCATGCAGACCTCCGCGACGCCCACCCACTGCCCGTACTGCGCCCTGCAGTGCGGGATGAACCTGACGCCCGCGCCGGACGGCACGGTCGAGGTGAGCGAGCGCGCGGACTTCCCGGTGAACCGGGGTGCGCTGTGCGGCAAGGGCCGCACCGCGCCGGCCCTGCTCTCGTCCCGGGTGCGCCTGACCTCCCCGTTGGTGCGCTCCGAGGGCACGCTGGTGCCCGCCACCTGGGACGAGGCGCTGGACCGGATCGCCGCGGAACTGCACGGCACTCGTACGGAACACGGCCCGGACGCGGTCGGCGTCTTCGGCGGGGGCGGCCTCACCAACGAGAAGGCGTACACGCTCGGCAAGTTCGCGCGGGTGGTGCTCGGCACCTCGCAGATCGACTACAACGGCCGCTTCTGCATGTCGTCGGCGGCGGCCGCGGGGACGAAGGCGTTCGGGCTCGACCGCGGGCTGCCCTTCCCGCTGGAGGACATCCCGAAGACGGGCTGTGTGATCCTGGTGGGCTCCAATCTCGCCGAGACGATGCCGCCGTCCCTGCGCTTCTTCAGCGAACTGCGGGAGAACGGCGGCACGTTGATCGTCGTGGACCCGCGCCGCACGAAGACCGCCGAGCAGGCCGACCTGCACCTGGCACCGCGGCCCGGCACGGATCTCGCGCTGGCACTCGGCCTGCTGCACCTGGTCGTCGCCGAGGGCCGGGTGGACGAGGAGTACGTGGCCGAGCGCACGGCCGGCTGGGAGGACGCCCGGGCCGCGGCGATGGCGCACTGGCCGGAGTACGTGGAACGGATCACGGGTGTGTCCGTTCCCCAACTCCGGGAAGCCGTACGGCTGTTCTGCGAGCCCGAGAACGCGATGGTACTGACGGCGCGCGGGCCCGAGCAGCAGTCCAAGGGCACGGACACGGTCGGCGCGTGGATCAACCTGTGCCTGGCGACCGGCCGCGCGGGACGCCCGCTCGGCGGTTACGGCTGTCTGACCGGGCAGGGCAACGGGCAGGGCGGGCGCGAACACGGCCAGAAGGCCGACCAGCTGCCCGGCTACCGCAAGCTGGACGACCCCGCGGCACGGCGGCATGTGGCCGAGGTGTGGGGCGTGGACCCGGACAGCCTGCCGGGACCGGGCCGCAGCGCGTACGAGTTGCTGGACGCCCTGGGGACGGACATCAAGTCCCTGCTGCTGATGGGGTCGAACCCGGTGGTGTCGGCACCGCACGCGGCTCACATCGAGGAGCGTTTCAAGTCGCTCGACTTCCTGGTGGTGTGTGACGTCGTACTGTCGGAGACCGCCGCCCTCGCGGACGTCGTCCTCCCGGTCACACAGTGGGCCGAGGAGTCCGGCACGACGACCAGCCTGGAGGGCCGGGTGCTGCTGCGCCGGCGTGCGCTCACCCCTCCCGAGGGCGTCCGGAGCGACCTGGAGGTCATGCACGAACTGGCCTGCCGGCTCGGGGTGGAGAAGGGCTTCCCGACCGACCCGGAGGAGGTCTTCGAGGAGCTGCGGCGGGCCAGCGCGGGCGGCCCGGCCGACTACTCCGGGATCACCTACCGCAGACTCGCCGAGGAGAACGGGGTGTTCTGGCCCTGCCCGGCGGCCGAGCCGGGAACGGGCATGCCCGAGGCCGGGACAGGCACCACCGGAACGGGTACATCCGAGGCCGGGGCAGGCCGGTCCGAGGCCGGTGTCTCCGACGGACCGCACCCCGGCACGCCCCGCCTCTTCCTCGACCGTTTCGCCACCCCGGACGGCCGGGCCCGGTTCGCGGCCGTCTCGCACCGGGCGTCCGCCGAGGAGCCGGACGAGGAGTACCCGGTGCTGCTGACGACCGGCCGCGTCGTCGCCCAGTACCAGTCCGGCGCCCAGACCCGCCGCGTGGCGGAGCTGAACGCCGCCGCGCCGGGCCCCTTCGTGGAACTGCATCCGCGGCTGGCGGCGCGCCTCGGGGCGGCGGAGGGTGATCCGGTGGCGGTGGTGTCCCGTCGGGGCCGGGCCGTCGCACCCGCCCGGATCACCACCGCGATCCGCCCGGACACCGTCTTCATGCCCTTCCACTGGCCCGGCGAGGGCCGCGCCAACACCCTGACCAACCCGGCCCTCGACCCGACCTCGCGCATGCCGGAGTTCAAGACGTGTGCGGTGCGGCTGGAGACCGTTCACCCCTAGCCGGTCCGGCGCCCGGCGCATGCCTACCTGACCCGCCAGTCCCCGCTCTCGATCAGCTTTCCGCGGGCGCGCAGCCGGGCCGCGACGGCGGGTGCGGCCACGTACACCCAGGCGCGTACGTGCGGGCCCGCGGCGCCACGGACCACCTCGCGCTCGACGCGTTCGTAGAGGCTGCGCGGGTCCGCCGCGGCGTACTCCTCCAGCCGGTCGAGCGCGACCAGCAGCTCCTCGTACTCCTCGGGCAGCGCGGTCACGAGCTCGCCGTACACGATCCCGCCCCGCTCCTCGACGGCGTAGGGATAGCCCGGCCCGTCGTACAGCACCGCGCCGTACAGCCGCCCCGGCTCCTCGGACCGGGTGCGGCCGCGCAGGAACAGGTCGTGGTTGACCTCGCCGGGGAGAAGGGTGCCGTAGACGAAGAACGGGAGGGTCACAAAAACGATTCTCTCTCCACACATACCTCCTCGTCAGCGCTATGGACCTCGCTCTGTCATGACCCCTTAAATCTTGGTCAACACCCGCGATTCCTGGTCGACACCAGCGTCGTACCCCATGCGCCCACGGGCGCCTTTCCGAGGAGATCGATGAGTCGGATACGTATCGACGTCCGGGGCTCCCGTCGCCTCGCCGCCGCCGGTGTGGCCGCAACAGCCGCCACCCTGCTGGCCGCCACCCTCTCCCCCGCCGCCGTCGCGGCCGACGAACCGACCAGGGCGGGCGCGATCGAGAACGCTGCGTCGGCGCTCCTGGAGCACGCCGCGAGCCTCCAGCTCACCACCGACGAGGGCACGAAGGTGCGGGACGTCGTCGTCGACCAGGACGGCACCCAGCATGTGCGATACGACCGGACGTACCGTCAGCTCCCGGTTCTGGGCGGCGACTTCGTCGTCCATCTGAAGCCGGACGGGGCGCTCCGCAGCGTGAACCGGGCGACGCGGAGCAAGATATCCCTCGCCTCGATCGTCCCCTCCATATCCGCGCCGAAGGCCGCCGACCTCGCGGCGAACGCCCTGCGCGCGGTCAATCTCGGCGAGACGCTGAAGAAGCTGACGGCCAAGCCACAGCTGGTCGTCGACGCCCTGCACGGGGCGCCCAAGCTGGCGTGGCGGACGAGCGTCGCGGCGCGGGACTCCCTCGGCAACCCGGTCTCCCGCACCGTGATCACCAACGCCCGCACCGGCGCGCAGATCGACGCCTGGGACGACATCGAGACGGCGACGGGTGACGGCAAGTCGCTGTACAGCGGCACGGTGCCGCTGCAGACGACGCTGTCGGGATCGACGTACCAGCTCAAGGACGCGACGCGCGGGGGCACTTACACGGGTGACGCGGCGAACCAGACGGACCTGTGCTTCCTGACCAGCGTCTGCGTCAGCCGCGCCCCGTCGACGGTGTTCACCGACCCGGACAACCACTGGGGCAGCGGAACGAGTTCCGACCGCGCCTCCGCCGCCGTGGACGCGCAGTACGGCACCGACGTGACCTGGGACTTCTACAAGAACGAGTTCGGCCGCAACGGCATCGCGGACGACGGCAAGGGCTCGTACAACCGCGTCCACTACGGCAACAAGTACAACAACGCCTTCTGGGACGACAGTTGCTTCTGCATGACGTACGGGGACGGTGACGGTACGACGCTCGGACCGCTGGTGGGTCTGGACGTGGCCGGCCACGAGATGACGCACGGCGTCACCTCCAAGACCGCGGCGCTGACCTACTCCGGCGAGTCCGGCGGCCTGAACGAGGCGACCTCCGACATCCTCGGCACGCTGGTGGAGTGGTACGCGAACAACTCCTCCGACCCCGGCGACTACCTGATCGGCGAGAAGGTCGTCCGCTCCGGCTTCGGCGCCGAGGCCCTGCGGTACATGGACAAGCCGTCCAAGGACGGGGTGTCGGCGGACTACTGGAGCAGTTCGGTCGGCAAACTGGACGTCCACTACTCGTCGGGCGTCGCGAACCACTTCGCGTACCTCCTGGCCGAGGGCAGCGGCGCGAAGACCGTCAACGGCGTCAGCTACAACTCCCCGACGTCCAACGGCAAGACGGTGACGGGAATCGGGCGGGAGAAGCTGGGCCAGATCTGGTACCGGGCGCTGACCGTCTACATGACGTCGTCGACCAACTACGCGGGGGCACGCACGGCGACGCTCAGCGCGGCGAAGGATCTGTACGGGGCGGGCAGTACGGAGTACGACGTGGTGGGGGCGGCCTGGAGTGCGGTGAATGTGAACTGACCGTTCCGGTCGGGCTGTGTGAGGGCCGCCTCGGTGATCGAACCGGGGCGGCCGCATTTCCCCTGCTGCTGCCGCCAGTTCAATCGGCAGGGTTGTCGATGGCCGCGAGATCGATCACGCCCCGCCTGCCGAGGACACACTAGCCCTCCACAAGACGCGAGCGTCAAATCGATCCAGAACACCGCAGACACCCAAACCCCTGGCGCCTCATTTTCTCGATGACGTCCTACACGGCATCGAGGTCCAAGTTTTCCAGGTGCAAGTCTGCAGGGAGGTTTGACCTGGCCTCCACTTGATAGATGCGCAGCCGGGCCTTCAAGTCTTCGTAGGCCATCAGCAACTCAAAAGCATACGCTGCAGCCACCTTGGACCTGCCTGCGACGATCTCCTCAAAGAGGATCTCTGTGCACCCACGCACCGCCTCCTTGCAGGACTCAGCAATTTCCTCCTGTTCGCCATAGACGAGATTTGAAAGGACTGCAAGTAGGTGCGGCCGCCATTCTACGGAGACCTCAGAGGCAGCAAGAGAGGCAGCAACCATCCCGGCCGTCGCCGGAGCAGGCTCCATGAGGTTGGATTGAATATACGCATGGTTATCCGCCCAGCCTTCTCCAACACTGCCCGGGGTCGGACCCTGCAGATAGGCCATAAAATCCCGAGGGATGTGCTCCGCGCTCCGATTACAGCCGCACGACATTCTCTGCCAGCCGTAACGTGAGGCTTCGATTTCCAGAATCCGCATGATGTCCTTTCACCTGCCCCAGGGACCACCGGGCTCAGCCTCGGCTCCATCGATGAATCGGGACGGCGGATAATCCGCCTGACATTTGACACAAACCGGCTTGGGCATGACCTTGAGTTCACCGTTGGCGTCTCGCCCGATGGTGTACGCGTTAGTGAAGATCACCTTACTCGCATCCCCTCCCAAGGCATTACAAACGTTGCCCTCCGCACAGTAGCTGTAGCCTCCCGGCGCATGTGCCCCAGAGGACGCCACGGCTATCTCACCGGTCTCGACGTGGTATCCACCGGCGTAGGTCCGGTCTCCGGTTCGCTTGATATACGTAGGGATGTTGTCCCGGGCGAGATCGTATGCAAGCCGATCAGCGGTCCTCAACTGACCGTCGGCAGTCCAGCCAGCTCCAGCCGGGTAGGTGTCGAGCGGAGCAAATGGCGGCTTGTTGGGCGCCCAATCCACGCATGCTCGGGCGCAGAAGAGGAAGGTCGAGAGTAAGGCCGCCGGACTTGGCACCGGTCCCGAATAGGCCCTTGCCCCACTGCCAGGCTGGCCCAACGGACGGGTCGTCGAGGTGGCCGTCGGTGAAGGACGAGCCGGCGTTGTGGAACGACACCGTGTCCCGGATCGTCACCGCGTGGAGTTCGGCGAAGACCTGGCGGAGGTGTTCCACGGCACGCAGTCCGCCCGCGAGACCGCCGTAGGAGACGAGGGCGACGGGCTTGGCGCGCCATTCGGTGAAGTGCCAGTCGATGAGGTTCTTGAGGCCGGCCGGGTAGGAGTGGTTGTACTCGGGGGTGAGGACGACGTACGCGTCCGCGGCCGCGAGCTTCGGGGTGACGGAGGCGAGGGCCGCGCTCGCCTCGGGGGACGGGGCGAAGGTCGTGGGGAGGTCCGCCTCCGCGACGTCCACGACCTCGACGGCCATGTCGTCGTGGTCGCGCAGGTGGCGCAGGAGCCAGTCGGCGACGACGGGGCCGAACCGTCCGTGGCGGTTGCTGCCGATGACGAGGGTGACGGCGAGGGGCACGTCGGTGAGGGGCGCATGGGCCGCGAGGGCGGCGTGGGCGGTGTCGGGAGTGTCTGTGATCTGCATGCGCCCCAGGCTCGTACCTCAACCATCCTTGAGGTCAAGTCCGCGGCGTGATCGCCGGGTCACCCGTTCACACGCGCGCCCTGCGCCCTTCGGGTGCTCTTCCGTACAGCCCCCGCCCCACGCCGATGACCTGCGGGAAGTCGCCCCGAGCAGCCCCACCGCGCGCCGATCTGACACCCATTCACCACATTTCTGACACTCCTTCAGGAAGCGCGTTCGCGCCGCTGCCACTTACCTCGGAAGGGCAGAGGACACCGAAGAGAGCTCGAAGGAGCACCGATGCGACGTACCGCCCGTCTGCTGACCGGGACCGCGCTCGCCGTCGCCGCCGCGGGCTTCGTGGCCGCGCCCGCGTACGCGGACGACGGCGGGAGCGGCGGCAGCAGCAGCGGCTCCCTGGAGGTCCTTCCGTCGTCGGTGGTGCCCGGCGGCGAGGTCACGGTGACCACCGCGGACTGCGAGAACGGCACTGCGGCGGGCGATGCCGGCGCGGTGGGGGCCGGTGCCTTCACGCTCGCGCCGAGCACGCACGAGGGCGAGGCGATCGGGCAGTTCCGGGTGCCGCCGAGCGCGCAGCCGGGGACGTACGAGATCGTCGCCAAGTGCGCCGAGGGCGACCGGCAGGTCAAGGGCGACCTGGTGGTGACACTGACCGCGGCACGCGGGCAGGAGCCCCGGGGAAGTGTGAAGACGGGGGTCGGCGGCGCTCTGGGCCCCGATCCCGTGCAGACCGCGGCCGGCGTGGCGGCTCTCGCCGTCGCCGCCGCGGGCGGTACCTGGCTCCTGCATCGCCGGGCGAGAGGCGACGGGATCTGACGGACACCCTCCGCTGTCCGTCCGCCGGTACCGCATGTCCCGCCCCCTCCGGGTCCGACGCCCCTCGCGGCCCGGAGGGGGACCGGGTCCACCCTGTCCACCAGGGTCCCGCTCGCCAGGCAGGAGGCTCGCGTGCGCAGAATCAGCAATGCCGCGATAGGCGCCGTCACGGTGGTGGCCCTGTGCTCGGGCGCCTGGCTGCTCGGCGGCGGCGCGGAGACGAATGCCCCGCCGCAGCCGTCCGCCGCCCAGGCGGCCCGTACCGGCCAGGGCGGCGAACCTCCCGTCGCGCGCGCGCTGCCGCCGTCCCCGCCCGACCGGATCCGCATCCCGTCGATCCGTGTGAACGCACCCGTCATGGGCCTCGCCCTCACCACGGCCGGCAGTCTCGACGTGCCGCCCGCCGCGAAGAAGAACCTCGCCGGCTGGTACGAGGCCGGCACCACCCCCGGCGAGCGGGGCACCGCCATCGTCGCCGGCCATGTCGACAACGCCGACGGCCCCGCCGTCTTCTACGACCTCGGCGCCCTGAAGAAGGGCAGCCGCATCGAGGTGGACCGGCGCGACGGCGGCACGGCGCTGTTCTCGGTGGACGCGGTCGAGGTCTACGGCGCCGAGCACTTCCCCGACGAAAAGGTGTACGGCGCCGCGGACCGGCCGGAGCTACGGGTGATCACCTGCGGCGGCGGGTATTCCCGCTCGACCGGCTACCAGGGGAACGTGGTCGTGTTCGCGCACCTCACGGGGAGCCGCTGACAACGGCCCGCGCGATGGTCCGCGCGCACTCCAGCGACTGCGCGCGCGGTGTCCATCTCCACGTCGTACAGCACATCCCGGTGGACCACCTCACACTCCGCCCCCGACATGCCCCCGGAACCCTCACACCCGCTGCGGGCTCCCGAAGAGGGCAGCGTTCCTCGGGGGAAACAGTGGTGATGCTGCCGGGTAACACCCGCACCGCACGCTCCTAGGCATGACCTCGAATACGCGTGTGGTGGTGATCGGCGCCGGCCTCGCGGGCGTCCGTCTCGCCCGGCGGCTCGGTGAGCTGGGCACGCCCGTGACGCTCGTCGGCGAGGAGGAGCACCGCCCGTACAACCGGGTGCTCCTCGCCGAAGTGCTGGCCGGGCGCTACAGCCCCGAGGTGATCGCGCTGCCGTCCCCCGCGGACCTGACGCGCGCCCGGGTCATCGGCATCGACCGCGCCGGACGGACCGTCGAGTGCGCGGACGGCTCGAAGATCGCATACGACACGCTGGTTCTGGCCACCGGCTCGAACCCGGTGCTGCCGCCCCTGCGCGGCCTGTTCACGCCGGACCACGTGCTGCCCGAGGGTGTGCACGCGTTCCGCACGATGGATGACTGCCTCGGCCTGTCCAAGGCTGTGCGGCCGGGGGCGAAGGCCGTCGTCATCGGCGGCGGGCTCCTCGGGGTGTCCGCGGCCCGCGCGCTCGCCCAGCGTGGCGCGCAGGTCGTCCTCGCCCAGCAGGGCGAGCGGCTCATGGAGCGCCAGCTCGACCCGAGCGCCTCGAAGCTGGTGAAGCGGCACCTGAGGGACCTCGGCGTGGAAATCCACACCGAGTGCCGGGTGCGCGACGTGCGGTGCGTGGGCGGTGTGGTCCGCTCGGTCGAGATGCACGACGGCTACACGCTCGACGCCGACCTCGTGGTCCTGGCCTGTGGTGTCCACCCGAGGGTGGGTCTCGCACAGACCGCGGGCCTTGAGGTGCGCAAGGGAATCGTCGTCGACGGCGAACTGCGCACCTCCGACCCGCACATCCGGGCGATCGGCGACTGCGTGCAGCACGACGGCACCGTGTACGGGCTCGCCACTCCGGCGCTGGAACAGGCCGAGATCCTCGCCGAGTTGCTCGCCGGGCGTTCGAACGCCCGGTACACCGGCACCCGTTCACTGACCCGGCTCACGCTCGCCGGGCAGAACTCCCCCTTCGACCTCGCCGCGTTCGGCGAGACGGAGCCGCGTCCCGGGGACGACGTCGTCCAGTTGGCGGACGCCACCCGCGGCACCTACCGCAAGGTCGTCGTCCGCGACGACCGCCTGGTCGGCGGAGTCCTCGTCGGCGAACTCGGCACCGTCGGCGCGCTCGCCCGCGCCTGGGAGGGAGCAGAGCCGCTCCCCGACGACGGTCCACTGCTCCACCTGCTCACCAACGATGGAGGCTCCTGATGACCGCCACCCTGGGGGCCACCCCCACGATCGTGCTCGTCGGCCACGGCATGGTCGGCCAGCGCTTCCTCGAAGCGCTCGCCGAACGCGGCCTGACCGCCACGCACCGCGTGGTCGTCCTGTGCGAGGAGCCGCGTCCCGCCTACGACCGCGTGCAGCTCACCTCGTACTTCTCCGGGAAGACACCCGAGGAACTCTCCATGACCGACATGGAGTTCATCGCCGACCACGGCATCGAGCTGTACGTCGGCGACCCGGCGGAGACGATCGACCGTGCGGCGAAGAACGTCACGGCCAGGTCCGGCCAGGTCTTCGCGTACGACACCCTCGTCCTCGCCACCGGTTCGTACCCCTTCGTACCGCCCGTCCCGAACAAGGACGCCGAGGGCTGCTTCGTCTACCGCACCATCGAGGACCTCCTCGCGATCGAGGAGTACGCGAAGACCCGCACCACCGGTGCCGTGGTCGGCGGCGGTCTGCTCGGCCTGGAGGCGGCCGGTGCGCTGAAGGGGCTCGGACTCACCTCCCACATCGTGGAGTTCGCGCCGCGTCTGATGCCCGTGCAGGTCGACGAGGGCGGCGGCGCCGCGCTCCTGCGCACCATCGAGGACATGGGCCTGTCGGTCCACACCGGTGTGGGCACGCAGGAGATCGTGGTCGACGAGGCCGGCGCCGTCACCGGTATGAAGCTCTCCGACGGTTCCGAACTCGCCACCGACCTGGTGGTGTTCAGCGCCGGTGTCCGCCCCCGCGACCAGCTGGCCCGCGACTGCGGTCTGACGGTCGGCGAGCGCGGCGGCATCACCGTCGACGAGCAGTGCCGTACGGTCGCCGACCCGCATGTCTTCGCGATCGGCGAGTGCGCGCTGGCCTCCGACGGCCGGGTGTACGGCCTGGTGGCACCCGGTTACGAGCAGGCGGAGACGGTGGCGGCGACCATCGCCTCCGACGAAGCCGCCTTCGTGGGCGCCGACCTGTCGACCAAGCTGAAGCTGCTCGGCGTGGACGTGGCGTCCTTCGGCGACGCGCACGGCACCACCGACGACTGTCTGGACGTCGTCTACTCCGACTCCCGCGCGGGCCTGTACAAGAAGCTGGTCATCGGCCGTGACGGCACGCTGCTCGGCGGCATCCTGGTCGGAGACGCGGACGCCTACGGCACGCTGAAGGCGTTCACCGGCTCCATTCCGCCCGTCTCGCCCGAGTCGCTGGTGCTGCCCGCCGGTGCCGGCGAGTCCGTCCAGCTCGGCCCGTCGGCGCTGCCGGACGAGGCGATCATCTGCTCCTGCCACAACGTCAGCAAGGGCACCATCCGCGGCGCGGTGACGGAGCACTCCTGCACCACCGTGCCCGACGTGAAGAAGTGCACCAAGGCCGGTACGGGCTGCGGCAGTTGTGTCAAGGTCCTCGGCCAGCTCGTCACCGCCGAGCTGGAGGCGAGCGGCGTCGAGGTCGACAAGGGCCTGTGCGGCTGCTTCTCGCAGACCCGCGAGGAGCTCTACGAGATCGTCCTCGCCCTGCGCGTCAACACCTACCGGGACCTGCTGGACCGCTACGGCCGTGAGGAGGCCAGGAGCGGTGACGGCTGCGAGGTCTGCAAGCCGGCGGTCGGCTCGATCATCGCCTCCCTCGCCCCGACGATCGGCGCGAGCGGCTATGTCCTGGACGGCGAGCAGGCGGCCCTGCAGGACAGCAACGACCACTTCCTGGCCAACCTGCAGAAGAACGGCTCGTACTCGGTCGTCCCGCGCATCCCCGGCGGTGAGATCACCCCCGAGGGCCTGATCGTGATCGGCGAGATCGCCCGCGACTTCGGCCTCTACACGAAGATCACGGGTGGTCAGCGGATCGACATGTTCGGCGCGCGGGTCGAGCAACTCCCGCTGATCTGGATGCGGTTGGTGGACGCCGGCTTCGAGTCCGGCCACGCCTACGGCAAGGCGCTGCGCACGGTGAAGTCCTGCGTGGGCCAGACCTGGTGCCGCTACGGCGTCCAGGACTCCGTGCGCATGGCGATCGACCTGGAGCTGCGCTACCGGGGCCTGCGCTCCCCGCACAAGCTCAAGTCGGCGGTCTCCGGCTGCGCCCGCGAGTGCGCCGAGGCCCAGTCGAAGGACTTCGGCGTCATCGCCACTTCCAACGGCTGGAACCTGTACGTCGGCGGCAACGGCGGCGCGACCCCGCGCCACGCCGACCTGCTCGCGCAGGACCTCACCGACGCCGAACTGGTCCGCCTCATCGACCGGTTCCTGATGTTCTACATCCGCACCGCCGACCGCCTGGAGCGCACCTCGACCTGGCTGGAGCGCATCCCCGGCGGCCTGAGCCACGTGCGCGACGTGGTGGTGGAGGACTCCCTCGGCATCTGCGAGGAGCTGGAGTCCCTGATGGCGGACCACGTGGCGAACTACGCCGACGAGTGGGCCACCACCATCAACAACCCGGAGAAGCTCGCCCGGTTCGTGTCCTTCGTGAACGCGCCCGACACCCCCGACCCGGTCGTCGGCTTCGTCCCGGAGCGCGACCAGATCAAGCCCGACCTGCCGCTGCTCACCATCGGCCACCGTCCCCTGGAAGGAAGCGCCCAGCGATGACCCTGGCACCCGAGACGACCGAACTGAAGATTCAACTCCAGCTGGACAACGGCTGGTTGACGGTCTGCGACCTCACCGAGCTGATCCCCGGCCGAGGCGTGGCCGCGCTTCTGCCCGACGGCCGCCAGGCCGCCCTCTTCCGCGATCGCGGCGGCAAGGTCTACGCCATCGACAACCGCGACCCCTTCGGTGGCGCGGCGGTCCTCTCCCGCGGCCTGACCGGCACCCACCAGGGCCGCCCCTTCGTCGCCTCGCCCCTGCTGAAGCAGCGGTTCGACCTGACCTCCGGGGAGTGCCTGGACGACGAGTCGGTACGGGTGGCGACGTACGAGGTACGAACCAGCTGACTCACGCTCACACCTTCAGGCCGGCGTAGGTCACGCCCGTCAGCTGCTCGGACGCGGCCCACAGCAGTTCCCCCGCCCGGTCGTCGAGCGTCCACGGTGCCCGCCACGAGGGCGCCGGCGCGCCGCGCCACATCATGAACGACGGTCCGTTGAAGGAGTCGGGCCGCACGTCGGGGGCGGTCGCCGCGTACAGCGTGCTCAGTGCGCCGGCCTCCGCCGACTGCGCGAGGACCCGGTTGCCGATCTCCATCACCCGCCCGGCGAGCCGGCGCCCCTCCATCCGGGGTGCGGTGCCCTGCAGATTGGTGGCCGCGTATCCGGGGTGGGCCGCGGCCGCCACCACGTCCGCACCCTGTGCCGCCAGCCTGCGTGCCAGCTCGTGCGTGAAGAGAAGGTTGGCGGTCTTGGAGCGGGCGTAGGCGATCCAACGCCGGTAGCGGCGCTCGCTGTTGAGGTCGTCGATGTCGATGTTGGCCATGGCGTGCGCCTCGCTGGAGACGGTCACGACACGTGCTCCGGGCGTGCCGAGCAGCACGGGCAACAGCAGACCGGTCAGGGCGAAGTGCCCCAGATGGTTGACCCCGAACTGCGTCTCGAACCCGTCCGCGGTCGTCCCGTACGGCAACGCCATCACCCCGGCGTTGTTGACGAGCAGATCGAGCCGCTCGTGACGGAACCGGTCCGCGAACTCCCGTACGGAACCCAGGTCTCCGAGGTCGAGCCGGGCGAACTCCGCGACCGCACCCGGCACTTCGCCCACGATCCGATCGGCCGCCGCGCTCCCCCGCACCTCGCTGCGGCACGCGAGCACCACCCGCGCCCCCTTGCGCGCCAGCTCCCGCGCGACGACGTACCCGAGCCCGCTGTTGGCCCCGGTGACGACGGCGACCCGGCCGCTCTGGTCAGGAACGGCCTTCTCGTCCCAGCCGGACATGGCGACTCCCTCCGCGAACGGGTGAATGCCCAGCGTACGAGACGAGGCCCGCCGCCCGGACGACGCAAGAGGGCGGCACCCCCGCACGGGTGCCGCCCTCTCTTGGTGATCCGGAACCGCCGCCCATCGGTGTTGAGGGTCGGGGACGGGCGGCGGCTCCGGGGTTCAGTGGCCGCAAGGCCGGCCGGTGACCTTAGGGCCGGCCGGTGACCGTCGGGTCAGCGGTGGTCGCTGCCCGTCGACTGTGTGGCCGCGCGGCCCGCCTCCAGGCGCGCCACCGGGATCCGGAACGGCGAGCAGGAGACGTAGTCCAGACCCACCTCGTGGAAGAAGTGGACCGACTCCGGGTCACCGCCGTGCTCGCCGCACACGCCGAGCTTCAGGTCGGGGCGGGTCTCACGGCCCGCCTTCACCGCAGCCTGGACCAGCGAACCCACGCCGTCCCTGTCGATCGTCTCGAACGGCGACACCCCGAAGATGCCCTTCTCCAGGTACGCCGTGAAGAACGAGGCCTCCACGTCGTCCCGGCTGAAGCCCCACACCGTCTGCGTGAGGTCGTTCGTGCCGAAGGAGAAGAACTCCGCCGCCTCCGCGATCTGCCCGGCCGTGAGGGCCGCGCGCGGCAGCTCGATCATCGTGCCGATGGCGAGCTTGAGCTGCGTGCCGGTCGCGGCCTCGACCTCCGCGATGACCAGGTCGGCCTCCTCGCGGACGATCTCCAGCTCCTGGACCGTGCCGACGAGCGGGATCATGATCTCGGCGCGCGGGTCGCCCTTGGCGTTCTTGCGCTCGGCCGCGGCCTCGGCGATCGCCCGGACCTGCATCGTGAACAGGCCGGGGATGACCAGTCCCAGACGTACGCCGCGCAGGCCCAGCATCGGGTTCTGCTCGTGCAGGCGGTGCACGGCCTGGAGCAGGCGCAGCTCGTTCTCGTGCGGGTCCTTGCGGGACTCGGCGAGGGCCACGCGCACCGACAGCTCGGTGATGTCCGGCAGGAACTCGTGCAGCGGCGGGTCCAGCAGCCGGACGGTGACGGGCAGGCCGTCCATCGCCGAGAACAGGTCCACGAAGTCCTGCTTCTGCAGCGGAAGGAGCTGCTTGAGGGACTCCTCGCGTTCGTCGTCCGTGTCGGCCAGGATGAGACGCTCGACCAGCTCACGGCGGTCACCGAGGAACATGTGCTCCGTACGGCACAGGCCGATGCCCTGCGCCCCGAAGCGGCGCGCGCGCAGCGCGTCCTCGGCGTTGTCCGCGTTGGCGCGCACCCGCAGCCGGCGCTTGCGGTCGGCGAAGGCCATGATGCGGTGCACGGCCTCGACCAGTTCGTCGGCGTCGTTGGCGCCCGCGTGCATCCGGCCCTCGAAGTACTCCACGACCGGGGACGGGACCACCGGCACCTCGCCGAGGTACACCTTGCCGCTGGACCCGTCGATGGAGATGAGGTCGCCCTCCTCCACCACGTGCCCGCCGGGCACGGTCATCCGCCGGCGCTTGGTGTCGACCTCCAGCTCCTCGGCACCGCAGACACAGGTCTTGCCCATGCCGCGCGCGACGACGGCCGCGTGGGAGGTCTTGCCGCCGCGCGAGGTCAGGATGCCCTCGGCCGCGATCATGCCGTCGAGGTCGTCGGGGTTGGTCTCCCGGCGGACCAGGATGACCTTCTCGCCCGAGCGCGACCACTTCACGGCGGTGTACGAGTCGAAGACCGCCTTGCCGACCGCCGCACCCGGCGAGGCCGCGATGCCCCGGCCGACCTTCTCGACCTTCGCGTCCTCGTCGAAGCGCGGGAACATCAGCTGGGCGAGCTGGGCGCCGGTGACCCGCTGCAGGGCCTCGGTCTCGTCGATGAGCCCCTGGTCGACCAGCTGGGTCGCGATCCGGAAGGCCGCACCCGCGGTGCGCTTGCCGACGCGCGTCTGCAGCATCCACAGCTGCCCGCGCTCGATGGTGAACTCGATGTCGCAGAGATCCTTGTAGTGGTTCTCCAGGGTCTCCATGATCTGCATCAGCTGGTCGTACGACTTCTTGTCGATCTGCTCCAGCTCCGCGAGCGGGACGGTGTTGCGGATGCCCGCCACCACGTCCTCGCCCTGCGCGTTCTGCAGGTAGTCGCCGTAGACGCCCTGGTGGCCGGAGGCCGGGTCGCGGGTGAACGCGACGCCCGTGCCGGAGTCCGGGCCGAGGTTGCCGAACACCATCGAGCAGACGTTGACGGCCGTACCGAGGTCGTGCGGGATGCGCTCCTGGCGGCGGTAGAGCTTGGCGCGCTCGGTGTTCCAGGAGTCGAAGACCGCGTGGATGGCGAGGTCCATCTGCTCACGCGGGTCCTGCGGGAAGTCCCGGCCGGCCTCGGTCTTGACGATCTTCTTGAACTTGGTGACCAGCTTCCTGAGGTCAGCGGCCTCCAGCTCGGTGTCGACGCTGACCTTCTTGGCCGCCTTCGCCGCCTCCAGCGCCTCCTCGAAGAGGTCGCCCTCGACGCCGAGGACCGTCTTGCCGAACATCTGGATGAGGCGGCGGTACGAGTCCCAGGCGAACCGCTCGTCGCCGGCCTGCTCGGCGAGGCCCTTCACGGACTTGTCGGAGAGCCCGATGTTCAGGACCGTGTCCATCATTCCGGGCATCGAGAACTTCGCGCCGGAGCGGACCGAGACGAGCAGAGGGTTGTCGGCCTGACCGAGCTTCTTGCCCATGCGGGCCTCAAGAGCGTCGAGGTGCGCACTCACCTCGTCACGCAGTGCCGCCGGCTCCTCGCCACTGTCGAGGTAGACCTTGCAGGCTTCGGTCGTGATGGTGAAGCCAGGGGGAACGGGGAGCCCCAGGTTGGTCATCTCCGCGAGGTTCGCGCCCTTGCCACCCAGGAGGTCCTTGAGGTCTTTGTTTCCCTCGGTGAAGTCGTAAACGAACTTCGCTACGTGGGGTTCTTTGTTTTCCGACACGGTCTCGACTCCCTCGAGGACGCGGTGGCTGCCCTGACGGCGAGGAACATACCCAGATCGAAGGCGTCTGGGTACGTCTACTCGCGCGTCATGCGCCCGTAACCAGTCGTCCGCCAGTGGATCGAAAGTCAAAGCTTGGCAAGCGATGACGGGCACATGTTTTCACTTCTTGAACGCAACCCTCCTCACTCGCCCCAGAATTGCGCTCACATGAGCGCCTCTCAGCACGTTTGATTTCGATCGATGAACGATCAAGGGGTGGCACTCCGTGCCACCCCTTGGAGAAGTGCAGTCGCTCATGATCCGCTCATCTGAGCGTAGCCCTTATCAAGGGTGGCAAGAATCACGCTGTCACAGGCGGCCAGATTTCACCATGCGGACGCGATCCGGGACAGAAACGCGGACGTCACACACCCATCGCGAGCAGCCGCTCCTCCACCCGCTCCGGCGCGTACAGGTGCTCCACGACCAGCGCCCCGGCCCCCACCAGCCCGGCCCGCTCCCCGAGCCGCGAGGTCACGACCTCCAGATGGGCCGTGGAGCGGGGCAGCGCCCGCTGGTACAGCAACTCCCGGACCCCCGTGAGGAAGGGAGTTCCGGCCAAATCCCCGGCGATCATCAGCACTCCGGGGTTCAACAGCGTGACGACGGTCGCCAGGACGTCCCCCACCAGCCGCCCGGCCTCCCGGGCGAGCCCGACCGCCTCGGGATGGCCGGCCGCCAGCAGATCCCGCACATCCGAGCCGGAGGCCGTCGGCAACCCGGCCTCCGCGAGCCGCCGGGCGACGGCGCCACCGCTCGCGACGGCGGCGAGACAGCCGTACGCACCGCACCGGCACAGCGCCTCCGTGCCCACCCGGATGTGCCCGATGTCGCCGGCACCCCCGTCGATGCCCCGGTAGATCGACCCGTCGACCACGACCCCCGCACCAATACCGGTCGACACCTTGACCAGCACGAACGCCGAACAGCCCGCGTATCCCGTGCGCTGTTCGCCATACGCCATGAGGTTCGCGTCGTTGTCCACGAGCACCGGCACCACCCCCGCGCCCGCGCACTCGGCGAAGGCTCCGGCGAGGCGGCCTCTTATGTCGTGGCCTTCCCAGCCCGGCATGATCGGCGGCTGTACGACCCGGCCGGTGTCGCTGTCGACGGGCCCCGGCACCGCGAGCCCGATCCCGCAGACCGTCCGAGCCGGCTGCCCGGCCTTCTCCAGCAACTCGGCGAACCAGCGGCCGAGTTCACCGAGTACGGCGTCCGGGCCGTCCTCGATGACGAGCGTGCCGGAGTGCTCGGCGAGGATCTCGCCGGCCAGGGAGAGGACGGCCGCGCGGGCGTGGCGGGTGTCGAGGTCGGCGGCCAGCACCACCGCGTGCTCGTCGTCGAACTCCAGGGTGATGGAGGGGCGTCCGCCGAGGGGCGAGTCGACCGGGCCGCCGGCGCCCTCGCGCAGCCAGCCCGCACGGAAGAGCCGGTCGAGGCGCTGGCCGACGGTGGCACGGGAGAGCCCGGTGGCCTGCTGGAGCGCGCCGCGCGTGGTGGCCCGCCCGCTTCGCACCAGTTCGAGCAGATCGCCGGCGCGAGCCTGGCCACGTCCAGTCATGCGCACCCCCTTGTGTTTCCCAAGCCTGCATTACATATTGAGTTTTGCGTGTTAAATAGACGTAACTCTACGGTAGCTACGACCGAACCGGTCGACCGCACGTCTTTCGGGGAGCCCCGAGTGGATCGCACTGCCCAACTCGCCAGCCGTGCCGCACAGCACCCCATTGCATACGATCCACCGCCCGAGCCGGACGCGGTGCACCTCGGAGCCGTGCGCGTACTGGAGGACAACTGGACGGGGACCTCGACCGTCCCCTCGCGCCGGCTGTATCCGCACCAGTGGTCCTGGGACTCCGCGTTCATCGCGATCGGCCTCAGGCATCTGTCGCCGTTACGGGCGCAGCGGGAGCTGGAGACGCTGCTGGACGCCCAGTGGGAGGACGGGCGGATCCCGCATATCGTCTTCAACCCCTCCGTCCCGCTCGACGCGTACTTCCCGAGCCCCGACTTCTGGCGCTCCTCGACCGCCGGGCGCGCCGCGGGCGCCCCGCGCACCGTACAGACCTCCGGCATCGTGCAGCCACCGGTGCACGCGCTGGCTGCCTGGCTGGTGCACTGCGCCGACCCGGGCCTGTCCCGCGCCCGCGGCTTCCTCACCCGGGTGTATCCCCGCCTCGCCGCCTGGCACCGCTATCTGCTGCACCGCCGCGACCTCGGCTCGGGCGGCCTCGTATCCGTCGTCCACCCCTGGGAGCAGGGCATGGACAACAGCCCCTGCTGGGACGCCCCGCTGTCCCGCGTCACCCCCGCCCCGGCCCGGTCCTTCCGCCGCGCCGACCTCGACCACGGGGCCGCCGAGGACCGGCCGACGGACCTGGACTACGGGCGGTACGTGCGGCTGGCGACGGACTACCGGGATCGCGGGTATGCCGACGGGGCCTCGGAGTTCGCCGTCGAGGATCCGGCGTTCAACGCCCTGCTCATCGCCTCCGAGCACGCCCTGGCCCGGGTGGCGGACGAGTTGGGCGCGAGGGGTGCGGCCCGCCGTGCGCGGGCGGAGCGGCTGACGAGCGCGATGCTCGACCGGCTCTGGGACCCGGCGCGGGAGATGTTCTTCTGCCGGGACGTGCACAGCGGGGAGCTGATCCCGGAGCGAAGCGTCTCGGGCCTGCTTCCCCTGCTGCTGCCCACACTGCCGCGCGAGACGGCCGACGCCCTTGTCCGCACGACCCGCGGACCGCACTTCCAACTCGGCAGCGCGACCCGGCTCCCTCCGTCCTACGACCTCCTCGGCGAGGCCTTCGACCCGCACCGCTACTGGCGCGGCCCGGCCTGGTTCAACACGAGCTGGCTGCTGGAGCGGGGGCTGCGCACCCACGGCGAGCAGGCGATGGCCGACGCGCTGCGCGAGGCCGTCCTGGACATCGCCCGCACCTCCGGGTTCGCGGAGTACGTGGACCCGTACACCGGCGAGGCGTGCGGCGCGACCGGGTTCGGCTGGACCGCCGCGCTCGCGCTGGATCTGCTCCACACGCGCCCCGGACACGGCGTGTCCCTCATGGGCGCCGGCACGTTCGACAGCAGTGACAAGGCAGTCAGGGGAGGGGACCAGGCATGACGGACCGGCATCATCTGCTTGTGCACGGCGGGACGTTCGCGGCCGTGGGCGACGGCGGGGACATCAGCGGCGTCCGGGGGTCGGGCTCCCCGGACGGGTTGTTCGTGCGTGACGCCCGGCACCTGAGCCGTTGGCAGTTGACGGTCGACGGCGCCGTACCCGAAGCGCTCACGCCGGTCACGAACGGGGACACGGCGCGTTGTGTCCTCGTACCGCGCGGCGGACGCCAGGAGCCGCCCGCGTACACGATCTTCCGCGAACAGGCCGTCGCCGACGGCGCGTTCGTCGAGTCTCTACGGGTGACCAGCAACCGTCCGGTGCCGACGACGGTCCGCCTCGCGGTCACCGCGGACGCCGACTTCACCGACCAGTTCGAGCTGCGCTCCGACCACCGCACCTACACCAAGATCGGTGCCGTCCGCTCCCGCCGAGCCCTCGACGACGGCATGGAGTTCGGCTACCAGCGCGGCGACTGGCGTTCGAGTACGACGGTGCGGACCACCCCCGCCCCGGACGCCGTCGAGGAGACGGGCACGGGCGCCCGCCGCCTCGTATGGACCCTGGACCTCCAGCCGCACGGCACGGCGGAACTGACGCTTCGGGTGGCGGCCCACCCCCACGGAACCGCCGGCGCCCCGCAGGTCCCGACGTCCCCGAGCGACGCGAACGCTCAACTCCGCGCTCTGGAAAGCGAGTTCGTGGAGGGTGTGTCCTTCCCGACCGGCTGGCCCGAGCTGGCGGCGGCCTGCGCACGCGGCCTCGCCGACCTGGCCGCACTCCAGGTCCCGGCGACCGGACCGGACGGCGAGGACCTGCGCGTCCCGGCGGCGGGCGCCCCCTGGTTCCTGACCCTGCTGGGCCGGGACGCCCTGCTCACCTCGCTCTTCGCCCTCCCCTACCGCCCTCAGCTCGCCGCGGCCACCCTCCCGGCCCTCGCCGCCGCCCAGGCGACCGAGACCGGAGCGGACTCGGTGTCCCAGCCCGGCAAGATCGTGCACGAGGTACGGCACGGGGAACTGGCGCACTTCGGCCAGGTGCCGTACGGCCGTTACTACGGCTCCGTGGACGCGACCCCCCTCTTCCTCGTCCTCCTGGGCGCCTACGTCGAGCAGACCGGGGACGCGGCCCTCGCGCGCCGGCTGGAGCCCCACGCCCGAGCGGCGATCGGCTGGATGCTCGACCACGGCGGCCTCACCTCCCGCGGCTACCTCGTCTACCGCGCCGACCAGGGCGGCCTCGCCAACCAGAACTGGAAGGACTCCCCCGGCGCGATCTGCTCCGCCGACGGGACCCGGCCGAGCGGGGCGGTGATGGCGGCGGGCGCCCAGGGATACGCGTACGACGCACTGCGCCGCACGGCGTGGATCGCCCGCACGGTATGGGAGGACGGAACATACGCGGCGTTACTCGAACAGGCCGCCAGTGATCTCCGTGACCGCTTCCAGCGGGACTTCTGGATGCGGGAGCGTTCCTTCCCGGCACTCGCCCTCGACGGCGACGGGAAGCAGGTCGACGCCCTGGCCTCGGACGCGGGGCATCTGCTCTGGTCGGGGCTGCTGGACAAGGAGTACGGGGAGGCCGTGGGCCGGCGGCTGCTGGAGCCCGACTTCTTCTCGGGCTGGGGCGTGCGGACGCTGGCCGCGGGCCAGGCCGCCTACCACCCGCTCTCCTACCACCGCGGTTCGGTGTGGCCGCACGACAACGCACTGATCACCCTGGGACTGGCACGCTACGGGCTGCATGACGAGGCCCGGCTCGTCGCCCACGCCCTGGTGGACGCGGCGACAGCGGCCGGGCACCGGCTGCCGGAGGTTCTCGCGGGGTACGGCAGGGACACGCAAACGGAGCCGGTGCCGTATCCCCATGCGTGTGTGCGGGAGTCCCGCTCGGCGGCGGCTCCACTGGCACTGCTCACTGCGGTGGGTGGTGCCTGATCACCGCGCGGGTCCGGTCGGGTGGCGCCCCGGGTTCGAGCCGTCGGCGGCAACGTTGACCGGGCGTTTGCCCGGTGTTTGCCCTGGGATGTGAACAGGGGGCCGAGGCCGGCCGTACGGACAGGTGGCGGGTCCCAGCCTCCCCAGCGCGACCCGCCACTCCGCATCGGGGCCTCGCATGGAAGGACCTTCGGGTTGCCTCAGGACACGAGCACGCGCCAGACAACGGAAACGGCAGGGGCGCCCGAGGACGAGACCGCGGAGCGAGAAGCCGATGAGGAACTCGTCGCCCCGAGCTTCCTCTCCCGCGTACGCTCCCTTCCGCGCCCCCACCCCCGGCGGGCCTGGCGGCGCTGGAAAGCCTCGCACCCCGTGCCCGCGCAGGTCATCGGCATCGTCGTGACGCTCGGCGCGCTCGCGCTCATCGTCGCGGCGCTCGTGATGCCGAACCGCCTTGAGACCTTCCGCCCGGCCGAGTTCATACGGCTGCCGGTGGAGGCGCTGCTCGGGGCGGCCGTGCTGACCGCTCTGCCACGCAGGCCGAGGCTGATCGTGGCGGTGCTGTTCGGGCTGCTGCTCGGCGTGCTGACCGTGCTGAACCTGATGGACATCGGCTTCTACGAATACCTCGGCCGCGGCTTCAACATCATCCTGGACTGGCCGCTGCTGACCGACGCGCAGTCCTACCTCGGCGACATGCTGGGCAAGGGGACGGCCCGGCTGGCGGCCGTCGGCGTCGTCCTGCTTGTCGCGCTCATCCTCGCGGTGACGGTCCTCGCGGCGGTCCGCGTCGGCAACCTGGTGGGCCGGCACCCGGGCCACTCGACCCGCGTCCTCCTCGTGCTGTGCGCGTTCTGGATGACCTGCGCGAGCGTGAACCTGCAGAACGCCGGCGTGCCGCTGTCCGCCGAGCACACCGTCACGATGCTCAAGTACCGGGCGGAGCGGATCCGGGACGCCATCCGGGACGAGGCGGCGTTCGGGAAGATCGCGCGGGCGGACACCTTCGGCAACACACCACCCAGCCAGTTGGTGCCGGATCTGCGCGGCAAGGACATGGTCTTCACGTTCATCGAGAGCTACGGCCGCAGCGCGATCGAGGACCCGGTCGAGGCACCCGGAGTGGACGCGACACTCGACGCGCGCACCAAGGCCCTCGCGAAGGCGGGCTTCCACGCCAAGAGCGGCTGGCTGACGTCGGCGACGTACGGCGGCAGCAGCTGGCTCGGCCATTCCACGACCATGTCGGGCCTGTGGATCAACAACCAGAGCCGCTACCGGACCGTCACCGCGGGCAACGGCGAACACCTCACCCTCACCAAGGCGTTCCAGAAGACCGGCGCCTTCGACACGGTCGGCGTCATGCCGGGCGTGCAGAAGGGCTGGCCGGAGGCGACGTGGTACGGCCTCGACAAGGTCTACAACGCCTTCCAACTGGGCTACCAGGGACCGAAGTTCAGCTGGTCGACGATGCCCGACCAGTACGCCCTCGAACAGTTCCAGCAGCGCGTGCACAGCCAGAAGCCGGCCGACGGCAAGTCCCGCGTGTCCTTCCTCATCCTGACCTCCAGCCACCAGCCGTGGGCCCCGATCCCCAAGATGGTCGACTGGAAGGACCTCGGCAACGGCTCGATCTTCAACGCCATCCAGAAGGCCGGCAAGAAGCCCTCGGACATCCTCACCAGTTCGCCCAAGTCCCAGGCGGAGTACGGCAAGTCGATCCAGTACTCGGTGACCGCCCTCACCCAGTGGCTGGAGCGCTACGGCAACGACAACACCGTCCTGGTCTTCCTCGGCGACCACCAGCCCATCGCCCGGGTCAGCGGCAACCACGCCAGCCGGGACGTCCCGATCTCGATCGTCGCCAAGGACCCGAAGGTCCTCGACAAGGTCAACTCCTGGAACTGGACAGACGGCCTGCGCCCCGCCCACAACGCCCCGGTCTGGAAGATGAACAAGTTCCGCGACGCCTTCCTGACGGCATACGGCTCGACCCCACACCCGAAGAAGGGCTGAGCGGAGCCCGCAACGGCGGGAAGGAGCCGAAGCAACTGAGGAGAACACCACCGCAGCCGCCGCAGGCCGCAAAGGCGGGAAGGAGCCGGAGCGGAGAACGCCACCGCAGGCGCCGCAGCCCGCAAACGGCGGGAAGGGGACGGGGCGACTGAGGAGAACACCACCGCAGCCGCCGTAGGCCGCAAAGGCGGGAAGGAGCCGGAGCGGAGAACGCCACCGCAGGCGCCGTAGCCCGCAAACGGCGGGAAGGGGACGGGGCGGGGGGTGCCCGCCCGCAGCGTCCGGCGTCCATCACCAGCACAGCCAAGCCAACAGCACCGCCGGACCGAGGACGGACACCCCCCGCACCGGCCCCGACCCCCCACCGAACCCGACGCGCCACACGCACCCCCACCCAGCCGCACCGGCCACACCAGCCGCACCAGCCGCACCGGCCGCCGCACGCATCCGACTCACCCGCCGGACGTATCCAGCTCCGCGTCCTCCCCGACCCCTGCACAGTCATACGGGTCCTTCAGCCAACCGTCCGGCAGCACGACCCTGTTGTTGCCGGACGTACGCCCACGGGGCCCGTCGGCGCCTTCGGGCCAGGCCTGGTCCAGATCCAACTCGTCCAGCCCACCCCGGAGTTCCTCCAGGGACGACGTAACAGCAAGGCGCTTACGCATCTCGCTGCCGACGGCGAAGCCCTTCAGATACCAGGCCACGTGCTTACGGAAGTCGACAACGCCCTTGGCCTCGTCACCGATCCACTCACCAAGCAGCGTGGCATGCCGAACCATCACGCCGGCCACCTCGCGCAACGAGGGCCGCGCACCGTGCCCCTCAACGCCTCCACCCTCGAACGCCGCCACCAGATCCGCGAACAGCCACGGCCGCCCCAGGCACCCCCGCCCCACGACAACCCCGTCGCACCCGGTCTCCCGCACCATCCGCAGCGCGTCCTCGGCCGACCAGATGTCCCCGTTGCCGAGTACCGGAATCTCCGGGACGTGCTCCTTCAGACGGGCGATGGCATCCCAGTCGGCCGTGCCCCCGTAGTGCTGGGCGGCGGTCCGCCCGTGCAGGGCGATGGCGGTGACACCTTCCTCGACGGCGATACGGCCCGCGTCCAGATACGTGATGTGGTCGTCGTCGATGCCCTTGCGCATCTTCATGGTGACCGGAAGATCCCCGGCCCCGGACACGGCCTCGCGCAGGATGGCCCGCAGCAGATGCCGCTTGTACGGCAGCGCGGACCCACCACCCTTGCGCGTCACCTTGGGCACCGGGCACCCGAAGTTCAGGTCGATGTGGTCGGCGAGACCCTCCTCCGCGATCATGCGGACGGCCTTGCCGACGGTCGCCGGGTCGACGCCGTACAGCTGGATCGAGCGCGGATTCTCCGTCGCGTCGAAGTGGATCAGCTGCATGGTCTTCTCGTTGCGCTCGACCAGCGCCCGGGTCGTGATCATCTCGCTGACGAACAACCCCTTGCCCCCGCTGAACTCCCTGCACAGCGTGCGGAAGGGCGCATTGGTGATCCCGGCCATGGGCGCGAGCACGACAGGCGGCGTGACGGCGTGCGGACCGATGGACAGCGGGTGGGACATCAGCAGGCTCCGGGCGTAAGTACGGGTCAGGGGCAAGCACCCATTGTCGCGCACTCCCAAAACCGCCCCGCCGACCCACCGCCCCCACAGGCCGGCCAGGCCCCACGCCAGGCCCCACACCCCCCAAGGTAATTAGTTAGACGCACTATTGAAGTCGGTGTACGCTGAAACGCATGCCCGAGCTCAACCCCCGCCGACGTCAGCTCGTCCTCGCGATCTGCTGCATGAGCCTGCTGATCGTGAGCCTCGACGTCACCGCCCTGAACGTCGCCCTGCCGTCGATGCAGCACGACCTGGACGCCAGTACGTCGGGTCTCCAGTGGACGATCGACGCCTACACGCTCGTTCTGGCCTCGCTGCTCATGTTCGCGGGTTCCACCGCCGACCGGATCGGCCGCAAGAAGGTCTTCATCGCAGGCCTGACCGTCTTCGGCCTGGGCTCACTGTTCTGCTCCCTGGCGCCCAGCCTCGACGCGCTGATCGCCTTCCGCATGCTCCAGGCGGTCGGCGGCTCGATGCTCAACCCGGTCGCCATGTCGATCATCACCAACACCTTCACGGACGCGCGCGAGCGTGCCCGGGCGATCGGCGTGTGGGGTGCGGTGGTCGGCATATCCATGGCCGCCGGTCCGCTGGTCGGTGGGCTGCTGGTGGAGTCGGTCGGCTGGCGGTCGATCTTCTGGGTCAACCTGCCGGTGGGCCTGGCCGCGCTGCTCCTCACCCTGCGCTTCGTGCCCGAGTCCCGGGCGCCCAAGGCCCGCCGCCCCGACCCGGTCGGGCAGTCCCTGGTCATCGCCCTGTTCGGCTCCCTGACGTACGCGATCATCGAGGCACCGAGTTCAGGGGCCGGCTCGATCGCACCATTCGCCGTGATCGCCGTGGCCGCGCTGGTCGGGCTCCTCTGGTACGAGCCCCGGCGCGACGAACCCCTCATCGATCTGCGGTTCTTCCGTTCCGTGCCGTTCAGCGGTGCGACCGTGATCGCGATCAGCGCGTTCGCGGCACTGGGCGGATTCCTGTTCCTGTCGACGCTGTATCTGCAGAACGTACGGGGCCTGAGCGCACTGCACGCCGGACTGTGGATGCTGCCCATGGCGGTGCCGATGTTCCTGTGCGCCCCGCTGTCCGGGCGGCTGGTCGGCAGCCGGGGGCCCAGGCTGCCGCTGCTGATCGCGGGGTTCGCGATGACCGCGAGCGCGGTGCTGTTCGCGGCGTTCGACGCGGAGACGTCCGACACCACACTGTTCCTGGGGTACATGGTGTTCGGCATCGGGTTCGGGTTCGTGAACGCGCCGATCACGAACACGGCCGTGTCCGGGATGCCGCGCGCTCAGGCCGGTGTCGCCGCCGCCGTCGCCTCCACCAGCCGACAGCTCGGTCAGACGCTGGGCGTCGCCGTGGTGGGTGCGGTGCTGGCGTCCGGCGTGGCGTCGTCGTCGTCGTACAAGGACACGTTCGTGTCGGCTTCGGTGCCCGGGTGGTGGATTCTCGTGGGGTGCGGGGTCGCGGTCCTCGTGTTCGGAGCGCTGACGAACGGACGATGGGCGAAGGGGACGGCCGAGCGGGCGGCGGAGCGTCTGGAGTCCGCCGAGGTGCGCGAAGCCGCGGGAGTCCGTGCGTAGTCGGGGCTGCTCGCACCCCGCGGCGAAGCCGCATGTCGATACAGCCCCGCGCCCCTCGGAAACAAAGCGTCGGCGCTCACGCCGGTTGAGAGGCGCGAGAGGCACCCTTCCCCAACGCGATCTGATGCAGCCGCTCCAACCGCTCCCTCGACTCCTCGCCCGCCGGCGCGTACGTCACGATGCGTGGGCCCGGCTCAGGACCCAGCCACAGATCCGTGTGGTCCACCGTGACGCGACCCACGTGGCGATTGTCGAACTGCTTGCGCTTGGTGCGGTGGGCCACCACCTCGTGGCGGTCCCAGTTCTCGCAGAAGTCCGCGGACTCGGCGCGCAGCCGCTTCAGGAGCATCTTCCAGGCGGGCTCGGCGAGATGGCCCGCCATCGTGGCGCGGAAGCGGGCGGCCATCATGCGCTGGGCGTCCTGCAGATGCACGATCGAGGAGCACCACTCGTCGTGCGTGTAGGAGAGAATCATGCAGTTGCGGTCCTCGGGCGGCACCGCGTCCAGGTCGCACAGCAGCATGCCGTACGTGCGGTTGTAGGCGAGGATGTCGTAGCGGCTGTTCTGCACGCAGGCCGGGACCGGCTCCAGCTGCTCCAGGACGGCACGCACCGCGGGGGTGATCGACGGGCAGCTGGTGGCCGGTGTCGGATCCACCTGGCCCGCCAGCTGGAAGAGGTGGGCGCGCTCGCTGGGGTCCAGGAAGAGCGTGCGGGCCAGCGCGTCCAGGACCTGCACGGAGACCTGGATGTCCCGGGCCTGTTCGAGCCACGTGTACCAGGTGACTCCGACGGCGGCGAGGTGGGCGACCTCCTCGCGGCGCAGGCCGGGTGTGCGGCGTCGGCGGCCGCGGGGCAGGCCGACCTGCTCGGGCGTGATGTGCTCACGCCGGTGCCGCAGGAACCCGGCGAGTTCGTGCCGTCGCACCGAACCGGCGGCGTCCCTGGTCACGGGAGTGCCCGTGGTGCCTACCGCCTGATCCTGTGCCATCGTCGTCATGCCTCCAGCGTGCCGCCCCACCGAACCTGTTTCCAGGTAGTGCTTCTACCAGGATAAGGACACTCTGGTACCCCTCTGGGAGTGGCCGCAGGCTCGATGACGTGACCGAAACCATCGCCCCACGCACTGTCCGATCGTCGGCCGCTGCACCTTCGCTCGGCGGTCTCGGGCTTTTCACCGTGCTGCTGGCAGCGGCACTTCCCCTGATCGACTTCTTCATCGTCAACGTCGCCCTGCCGTCCATCGGCAGCGACCTGCACGCGAGCGAGTCCGTGCTGGAACTCGTCGTCGCCGGTTACGGGCTCGCGTACGCCGTGCTGCTCGTCCTGGGCGGACGGCTGGGCGACCTGTTCGGCCGGCGCCGGTTCTTCCTGGTCGGCATGGCGGCCTTCGGACTGACGTCGCTGGCCTGCGGACTCGCGCCCAGTGCCTGGACCCTGGTCGCGGCGCGGGTCGCGCAGGGCGCCGCGGCGGCCGCGATGCTGCCGCAGATCCTCGCCACCATCCAGTCGGCCACCGCCGGGCAGCGGCGGGCGAAGGCCATGAGTCTGTACGGCGCCACGGCCGGGCTGTCCATGGTCGTCGGGCAGATACTCGGCGGGGTGCTCGTGGCCGCTGACATCGCGGGCACCGGGTGGCGCTCGGTCTTCCTGGTGAACGTCCCCGTGGTCGTCGTGGGCCTGTTCCTGGCGGTCCGTGGCGTGCCCGAGACCCGTTCCCAGCATCCGGAGCCGGTGGACGGGCCCGGTACCGTCCTGCTCACGGCGTCCCTCCTCACGCTGCTGGCCCCGCTCACCGAGGGCCGCTCGGCGGGCTGGCCGCTGTGGACGTGGCTGTCGCTGTCGGCGTTCCCGTTCGTGACGGCGGCGTTCTACCTGGTGGAGCGGCGGGCGGACCGGCAGGGCCGTACGCCGCTGGTGCCGCCGAGCCTGTTCGCGCTCACCTCGCTCAGGCGCGGGCTGGTGATGATCCTGCCCTTCTCCGTGGGCTTCAGCGGGTTCATGTTCGTGATCGCGGTCGCGCTGCAGCGGGGCGCGGGGCTCGGGCCGGTACCGGCGGGACTGGCGCTCGCACCCATGGCCGTCGTCTTCTTCTTCGTCTCGCTGGCCGGCCCGCGGCTGGTCGCCCGTTACGGCACCAGGGTGGTGACCGCCGGTGCGCTGATCCAGGGGCTCGGCGTCGGCCTGATGGCCCTGGCGGCATGGCGGTCCTGGCCTGGCCTCGGCCTGGTCGAACTGCTCCCCGGTGCGGCCCTCGCCGGAGCGGGGCAGGCGCTCCAACTCCCCATCGTCTTCCGGGTCGTTCTCTCCGAGGTGCCGTCCGCCCGTGCCGGTGTCGGCAGCGGGGTGATGATGACCACCCAGCAGTCGGCGCTCGCGCTCGGGGTGGCCGCCCTGGGCACCCTTTTCCTGTCCCTTGTCCCGCATCTCGGAATGCGGGACGCCCTGGTCACGACCCTTCTGGTGCAGCTGGGCTGCGTGGTGCTGACCGGGCTGCTGAGCCTGCGGCTTCCCCGCACGATCGGCTGAGGTGTGTGGGATCGGACACGGCTTGGTCAACTCGCGGTGGAGGACACCCTGTTGATGTTGGTCTTGCTGCACACTCCTTAGCCGGAGGCGAGGCAGCATGCTGGAGATCAACACGAGCAAGGTGAGCCGCTGGGACCAGCACGGACGCGAGCACGTCGTCCGGGTGCAGCGGGCGGGAGTGCAGCGCACGATCAGGTGTGACACGTGCGGCTGGCGCAAGGGCGCCCAGTTCCTGCCCTGGCTGAAGGCGGAGGAGCATCTGGCCGAGGCGCACCAGGCGACCGTGGATCCGTCGGCGGCCTGAATCTCCCCTGCCGTCGGAGATGAGCTTTCGCCACCGTGGGAGTCGTACAGAAGACGATGCCCCGGACCGGAAGGCCGACCGATGAGTGATCTGCACGACATCCTGCACCAGCATGTCGACCGGGGAACCGCCCCCGGCGCCGTCGCCCTCGTCGCCCGCGGCGACGACGTCGAGGTGGTGACCGTCGGCTCGTTGGACACCGAGGGCTCCGCCCCGATGGCCCGGGACTCGATCTTCCGTATCGCCTCGATCACCAAGCCGATCACGGCGGCGGCGGTGCTGATGCTGGTGGAGGAAGGGCTGCTCGGGCTGGACTCGCCGGTGCAGGAGTGGCTGCCGGAGCTGGCGAAGCCGTCGGTGGTGCGCACCCCGTCCAGCCCCGTCGAGGACGTGGTCCCCGCCGTCCGCCCGATCACCGTCGAGGACGTGCTCAGCTCGCGCACCGGCTGGGGCTTCCCCGCCGACTTCACGCTCCCCGCGGTGCAGTCGCTGTTTCCGGTGCAGCGGGACGGCCGCTTCCTGCAGGACTGGCCGGACCCGGACACCTGGCTGGGCCTGCTCGCGCAGGTGCCGATGCTGTACCAGCCGGGCGAGGCCTGGCTCTACGGCACCTCGTCCGATCTGCAGGGCATCCTGGTCGCCCGGGCGTCGGGCCGTTCGCTTCCGGACTTCCTCGCGGAGAGGATCTTCGAACCGCTGGGCATGAAGGACACCGCGTTCGAGGTCCCGGCGTCGAAGCAGAACCGCTTCACCTCGGCCTACAACACGGCCCCCGACGGCACCCTGGAGCGGGCGGACACCCCGGACGGCGAGTTCAGCCGTGTCCCCCGCTTCCACTCGGGCGGCGGGGGCCTGGCCTCCACGGCCGACGACTGGCTCGCCTTCGCTCGCATGCTGCTGAACGCCGGCGAGGGCGGCGGCCACCGTCTCCTCACCCCCACCTCGGTCAGCCGTATGACCGCCAACCACCTCACCGCCGAGCAGCGCGACCGGGTCCCCCTCTTCCTTGAGGGCCAGGGCTGGGGCTACGGCGGCCAGGTCGATGTCACCCCGTCCGACCCGTGGAACGTCCCCGGGCGCTACGGCTGGGTCGGCGGCACGGGCACGGCGGCTCACATCGTCCCGCCGACGGGAACGGTCTCTGTCCTGCTCACCCAGGCAGCCATGCAGAACCCGACACCCACGCAGCTGATGCGCGACTTCTGGAGGCACGTCGCCGGAAGCTGAGCGCTCCGCTGGATACGGCGGCACACGCCGTCGATGTCCGCGGCACCGTCGTGGCTGGTCGCGCGCACGCGGCGGAGCCGCATATGGACACAGGCCCGCGCCGCTTCGGGGCGCTCCCGCATCGCAGCGGACTTCGCCGGAGCCGCTCAGGCGTGCAGGCCGCGCACCAGCAGGTCCAGCACGGCCTCGAACTCGCCCTCCGCGCCCTGCTGTTCCCATTCCTTGGCGTAACCCGGGTCGTGGAAGCGGCCCATGGCCTGGAAGAGGGCGCGAGCGGTGGTCTCCGGGTCGTCGGCGGTGAAGGTGCCCGCCTCGACGCCGGCCCGCACGATCCGGGTCAGCTGGCCGGTGAGTTCGGCGACGTGGGAGCCGACCAACTCGCCGGTCTCTGCGGCCAGCACCGAGTAGGTGGCGAACAGCTCCGGGTCTCCGCCCGCCTTGCGGCGCTTGGCGGCGAAGAGTTCCGTGAACCACTCGCGCAGCCTGGCCTCCGGGTCCGGCCGTGCGTCCTCGGCGATACCGGCCAGCACCTCGGTCGTGCGGTCCAGCCACCGCTTCGTCACGGCCTCCCGCAGCGCCGCCTTGGTCCGGAAGTGGCGGTAGACGCTGCCATGGCTGACGCCGAGCGCACGGGCCACGTCCACCACGGTGGCCTTGGCCGGTCCGTGGCGGCGCAGCACTTCCTCGGTCGCTTCGAGGATGCGCTCGGCGGTCAGGGTCTGGGAGGTCGGTGCCATGGCCTAGACCGTACCCGGCACGGCGTGCTCAGTGTTCGGTGCCGAGGCTCGCCATCTGCGCCGCCGGGTACCGGGTGCCCGCCACCGCGTCCGCGGGCGCCGCCTCCTCGATCGCCGTCAGGTCGGCCTCGTCCAGGGTCACCTCCAGCGCGCCCATCGCCTCGCCGAGCCTCTCTCGGGTACGGGCGCCGACGAGCGGCACGATGTCCTCGCCCCGGGCGAGCACCCAGGCGAAGGCGATCTGCGCGACGGACACGCCCTTCTGTTCGGCGATCTTCCGCAGCGCGTCGACCAGATCCAGGTTGCGCTGGAGGTTCTCGCCCTGGAAGCGGGGCGAGACGGAACGCCAGTCGTTCGGGCCGAACTGCTTGTCGCGGGTGATGTGGTCGGAGATGAGGCCGCGGGAGAGGACGCCGTACGCCGTGATGGCGATGCCCAGCTCACGCGTGGTCGGAAGGATCTTCCGCTCGATGTCGCGGGTGATGATCGCGTACTCGATCTGGAGGTCGACGATGGGCGCGGTGGCGGCGGCGCGGCGGATGTTGGCGGCGCTGGCCTCGCTCAGGCCGATGTGGCGCACGTATCCCTTCTCGACCAGTTCCGAGATGGCGCCGACGGTGTCCTCGATCGGTACGTCCGGGTCGACCCGGGCGATGCGGTAGACGTCGATGTGGTCGACGCCGAGGCGCTGCAGGGAGTAGGCGGCGAAGTTCTTGACGGCGGCCGGGCGCCCGTCGTGGCCGGACCACCCGCCCTCCGGGTCGCGCAGGCCGCCGAACTTCACGCTGAGCTGCGCCCGTTCGCGCAGTCCCGCCGGGGCCGTGCGCAACGCCTCGCCGATCAGCATCTCGTTGTGGCCCATGCCGTAGAAGTCGCCGGTGTCGAGGAGGGTCACGCCCGCGTCGAGGGCGGCGTGCAGGGTCGCGATCGACTCCGCCCGGTCCACGTCGCCGTACACCGGGGACATGCCCATGCAGCCGAGGCCGAGGGCGGAGACCTGGGGGCCGGTGGTCCCCAGCTTTCGTGTCTGGATCGTCATGCGGTCCACTCTCTCACCGCGAATGACAGATTTCAATATCTGTCATTCCATACTTGTCACCGCGAGCACTGTCATGCCTACCTCGCGGTGAGGGCGAGCTTCGCGCCCAGCGCCACGAACGAACCCGCGAAGCTCCGGCGCAGCCACGCCATCACCCGCGGCCGTGAGGTGACGTGGCTGCGGACCGAGGCGGCGAGGATGCCGTACCCGGCGAACACCACGAAGGTCGCCAGCATGAACACGCCGCTCAGCTCCAGCATCCTCGCCAGAGCGTGCGGCCTGCCCGGGTCCACGAACTGCGGCAGGAACGCGAAGAAGAAGATCGTCAGCTTCGGGTTGAGGATGTTGACGAGCACGCCCCGCACGATGACCCGGCCCGCCGAACTCGGGGCGGCCTCCTCGTCGACGGCGATCGCGTCCTTGTCCCGCACCGTCGCCCACGCCATGTACAGAAGGTAGGCGACACCGGCGTACTTGAGGATCTGGAAGGCGCTCGCGCTCGCGTTCAGCAGCGCGGCGAGACCGGTGACGGTGGCCAGGACGTGCGGCACGATCCCGAGGGTGCAGGCGAAGGCCGCGACAACGCTCGCGCGGCGGCCCCGGGACAGACCGGCGGCGAGGGTGTAGACGACACCGGTGCCGGGCGTGGCGACGACAACGAGGGTGGTGAGGAGGAAGGCGAGGCTCATGTTGGCCAGCCTGGCGTCGTGGCGGCCCCCGATACAGGTCCAATGCGGCGTCCGCAACGGGGACCAATGCCAGAACGCCGGACGGGCAGGATCAGCCCGTCCGGCGTTGAGGACGAGGCCCGTTCAGGGCCGGTACAGCAGTTGCGGCAGACCTAGCAGCCGAGCAGACGCCCAGCCAGGTAACCCTCGATCTGGTCGAGAGACACCCGCTCCTGCTTCATCGAGTCCCGCTCGCGCACCGTCACCGCATTGTCCTCAAGCGTGTCGAAGTCGACCGTGACGCAGTACGGCGTACCGATCTCGTCCTGGCGGCGGTAACGGCGGCCGATCGCGCCCGCGTCGTCGAACTCGATGTTCCAGTTCTGCCGCAGCGCCTGGGCGAGGCCCTTGGCCTTGGGCGACAGCTCGGGGTTCCTGGAAAGCGGCAGCACCGCGACCTTCACCGGCGCCAGGCGGTGGTCGAGGCGCAGCACCGTGCGCTTCTCCAGCTTGCCCTTGGCGTTGGGCGCCTCGTCCTCGATGTAGGCGTCCAGCAGGAAGGCGAGCATGGCGCGCCCGACACCGGCCGCGGGCTCGATGACGTACGGAGTCCAGCGCTCGCCGGCCTCCTGGTCGAAGTAGGAGAGGTCCTGGCCGGAGGCCTTGGAGTGGGCGCCGAGGTCGTAGTCGGTGCGGTTGGCCACGCCCTCCAGCTCACCCCACTCGTTGCCGCCGAACTGGAAGCGGTACTCGATGTCGGCGGTGCGCTTGGAGTAGTGGGAGAGCTTCTCCTTCGGGTGGTCGTACCACCGCATGTTCTCCTCGCGCAGGCCCAGGCCGGTGTACCAGTTCCAGCGCTGCTCCATCCAGTACTCCTGCCACTTCTCGTCCTCGCCCGGCTTGACGAAGAACTCCATCTCCATCTGCTCGAACTCGCGGGTGCGGAAGATGAAGTTGCCGGGCGTGATCTCGTTGCGGAAGGACTTGCCCATCTGCGCGATGCCGAACGGCGGCTTGCGGCGCGAAGTGGTCTGCACCTGGGCGAAGTTGGTGAAGATGCCCTGTGCGGTCTCGGGACGCAGATACGCGATCGAGCCGGAGTCCTGGGTGGGGCCGAGGTGCGTGGACAGCAGACCCGAGAACTGCTTGGGCTCGGTGAACTGGCCCTTGTTGCCGCAGTTGGGGCAGTTCACGTCCGCCAGGCCGTTCTCCGGCACGCGGCCGTGCTTGGCCTCGTAGTGCTCCTCCAGGTGGTCCGCGCGGAACCGCTTGTGGCACGAGGTGCACTCGGTCAGCGGGTCCGTGAAGGTGGCGACGTGGCCGGAGGCGACCCAGACCTCGGGGGCCAGGATGACGGACGAGTCGAGACCGACCACGTCCTCGCGCGACGTCACCATGTAGCGCCACCACTGGCGCTTCAGGTTCTCCTTGAGCTCGACACCCAGCGGTCCGTAGTCCCAGGCGGCACGCTGTCCGCCGTAGATCTCACTGCACGGGAATACGAAGCCTCGGCGCTTGCTCAGGCTGACGATGGTGTCGATCTTGTCGGCGGCCACGGTGCTCTCTTCATTACGACGACGGGCGACGAAGCGAGACGCTTCAGAGCGAATGCTTCAGGGTACCGGCGGGGCCTCCCCCTCAATCAAATCGGTTCGGCTTACGAGCCTTGTGCGGGCCTTGCGTCCCCCTTTGCCAAGAGCTTTGTTGACAACGGTTTCCATGTCAGTTGAAAATGACTGTCATGAACGTACGACGACAGCACATATCCGGGGTGGCCATGGCTGCCGTCACCGCTCTCGGCCTCGGCTCGCTCTCCGCCTGCTCCACCGACAGTGCCGCCGCGGCGAACACCGGCAAGTTCGACGTCGTCGCGTCGTTCTACCCGATGGCCTTCCTCGCCGGCCGGATAGGCGGGAGCCATGTACACGTCACCAGCCTGACCCAGCCCGGCCAGGAGCCGCACGACCTGGAGATCAGCGCCCAGCAGACCGCGCGGCTCCAGGAGTCGGACGCGGTGCTCTACCTGAAGAACCTCCAGCCCTCCGTCGACGACGCGGTGGCCCAGTCCGAGGTCCGGACGAAGATCGACGCCGCCTCCCTCGCCTCGCTGGAGAAGCACGGCAACGAGGTCGGCGGCCACGCGGCCTCCCACGACCACTCCGCGAACGGGGAGCTGGCCGGCCTCGACCCCCACATCTGGCTGGACCCGGTGCGCTATGCCCAGGTCGCCGAGGGCGTCGGCAAGGCCTTCGAGAAGGCGGACCCGAAGAACGCGGCCGACTACAAGAGGAACACCGCGGCCCTGGTGAAGGAACTCGACGCCCTCAACACCCGGTTCAAGGACGGGCTGGCGCACACGAAGTCCAAGGTCTTCATGACCACCCACGCCGCCTTCGGCTACCTCGCCGAGCGCTACGGCCTGACCGAGGAGGCCATCAACGGCCTCGACCCCGAGTCCGAGCCGAGCGCGGCCCGGGTGAAGGGCCTTGAGAACATGGCGAAGGCCGACGGCGTCACCACCGTGTTCTACGAGACGCTCGTCAGCGACAAGACCGCGAAGACCATCGCCTCGGACGCCGGGCTGAAGACGGACGTCCTCGACCCGATCGAGGGCATCACCGCCAAGTCCCGCGGCAGGGACTACTTCTCGGTCCAGGAGGCCAACCTCAAGGCACTTCAGACGGCCCTGGGAAGCAAATGACCTTTACGGAGGACGACATGGGCACCTTGGGCAAGCCCGACGCCGAGCCCGGCACCGAGCCCGTCATATCGCTGCGCGGCGTACGAGCCGAGCTGGGCTCGCGCCCCGTCCTGCGCGGAATCGACCTCCGCGTGGCACGCGGTGAGGTCGTCGCGCTGCTCGGCGCCAACGGCTCCGGCAAGTCGACCGCGATCCGCACGATCATCGGCCAGGTGCCGGTGAGCGCGGGTGAGATCGAGCTGTTCGGTACGCCGCGCAAGCGGTTCAGGGACTGGGCGCGGGTCGGCTACGTCCCGCAGCGCACGACGGCCGCCGGCGGCGTCCCGGCCACCGTCACCGAGATCGTCTCGTCCGGCCGGCTGTCCCGGGCCCGCTTCGGCGTGCTGCGCAAGGCGGACCACGCCGCCGTACGGCAGGCCCTGGAGCTGGTCGGCATGGCGGACCGGGCCAAGGACTCGGTGAACGCCCTCTCCGGCGGCCAGCACCAGCGCGTGCTGATCGCCCGCGCGCTCACCGCCGAACCCGAACTGCTGATCATGGACGAGCCGATGGCGGGCGTGGACCTGGCGAGCCAGGAGGTGCTCGCGCGGACACTGCGGCAGCAGGTCGCGAGCGGCGTCTCGGTGCTCCTCGTCCTCCATGAACTCGGGCCCCTGGAGCCCCTGATCGACCGGGCGGTCGTGCTGCGCGACGGCTGCGTCCTGCACGACGGCCCGCCCACCCCGGCCGTCGGCCAGCACGCGCTGCCCGGCCACGACCACGTACACCCGCACGCACCCGCGGGAGCCGAACCGATCCGCACGGGACTGCTGAGCTGATGGACCTCCTGAACTACGCCTTCATGCAGCGGGCACTGCTGGCCGCCGTCCTGGTCGGCATCACCGCTCCCGCCATCGGCATCTACCTCGTCCAGCGCCGCCAGGCCCTGATGGGCGACGGCATCGGCCATGTGGCGATGACGGGCGTCGGCCTCGGCTTCCTGCTCTCCGCGTCCCCGGTCTGGATGGCGACCGTCGTCTCGGTCCTCGGCGCGGTCCTCATGGAGCTGATCCGCTGGTACGGCCACACCCGCGGCGACATCGCCCTCGCGATGCTCTTCTACGGCGGTATGGCCGGCGGCGTGATGTTCATCAACCTCGCGCCCGGCGGCTCCAACGCCAATCTGACGTCGTACCTCTTCGGCTCGCTGTCGACCGTCTCGGAGTCGGACGTGACGGCGATCTGTCTGCTCGCGGGCTTCGTGGTGCTGGTCACCCTCGGTCTGCGCCGGCAGCTCTTCGCGGTCAGCCAGGACGAGGAGTTCGCGCGGGTGACCGGGCTTCCCGTCCGCGCCCTGAACCTGCTCACCGCGGTCACGGCGGCGGTGACGGTGACGGTCGCGATGCGGGTGGTGGGCCTGCTGCTGGTGAGCGCGCTGATGGTGGTGCCGGTGGCGGCGGCCCAGCAGCTGACCCGCAGCTTCGCCGCCACCTTCGCGATCGCGGTGGCGATCGGGGTGACGGTGACGATCGGCGGCACGGTCACCTCGTACTACCAGGACGTGCCGCCCGGTGCGACGATCGTGCTGCTGACCATCGCGGCCTTCATGGTGCTGACCGCTCTCGCGGCCCCGTTCTCCCGCCGCCGGGCCCGTGCGGCGGCCGTCGAGCAGCCCGCCGGGGAGCCCGCGGAGTGTGCGATTCCGGCCGCCCGGGCAGCCGGCGGAAAGGTCGGCGCCTGACTGGGCACGGCCCGGACTGGCACAATGTCCGGGCAGACGCAGACGTGAACGAGCCGTAGGAGGAACCGGTGACGACCGCTGGACCGCCCGTGAAGGGCCGCGCAACCCGGCAGCGGGCAGCCGTGGCGTCGGCCCTGGACGAGGTCGACGAGTTCCGCAGCGCTCAGGAGCTCCACGACATGCTCAAGCACAAGGGCGACTCGGTCGGCCTGACCACGGTCTACCGCACCCTCCAGAACCTCGCCGACGCCGGTGAGGTCGACGTCCTGCGCACCTCCGAAGGCGAGTCGGTCTACCGCCGCTGCTCCACCGGCGAACACCACCACCACCTGGTCTGCCGCGTGTGCGGCAAGGCCGTGGAGGTGGAGGGGCCCGCGGTGGAGAAGTGGGCGGAGGCGATCGCCGCCGAGCACGGTTATGTGAACGTGGCGCACACCGTGGAGATCTTCGGCACGTGCGCGGAGTGCGCGGCGGCGCAGTAGAACCGAGCCGGGGCTCAGACGCGGGTCAGGTTGCGGTCGAGGATCTCCCGCAGCCGGTCCCCGTCCGCGGGGTTCTGCAGGCCCCGCTTGGGCAGCACGGTGAAGCAGGTGGCGTTCTTGTCGTCGCTGAAGGTGAAGAACGCGTCCTTGGTCTCCCGATAGCGCGGCTGGGCGACCCAGTTGACCGACGTCGTGCTGTTGTCGGTGACCATCGTCAGCCCGGCGTCCGTCACCGTCGCACGGTACGTGCCGTTGCGCGCGGCGATCTTGAGGACCACACGGGCCTGGAGTCGGGGCGCGAGCAGCAGGAGACCCGAAAACAGCGGCAGCCAGATCAGCAGGAACCAGTCAGGTTCCGCTCCGGTCAGCGCAAGGTCCTGCACCTTGGGGCCGAACTCCTTGCCCCTGCCGGTGAGTTCACCGGCCGCCTGCGCCTTGTGCCACAGGCCGAGGATCAGGTCGCCGTCCTCGCCGTCGGTGGCGGAGCGCGAGCCGTGCCGGGAGACGTTCTCCGTGAAGACGGGGGTGAAGCCGGCGGGCGGCCGCTGGTACGTGCGGGCACCCTGCTCGGCTTCGTACGTGGCTTTCGTGCCGTAACTGTCACGGAGCGCGAGCCGGTCCGCGGCCTGGGAGGGCATGGCGACGACCAGCAGGGTGCACAGCGCGAGGGCGGGGGTGACGCGTTTCATGGCCGGATCGTCGACGACCCCCGTGAACCCGTCACCTCCCCGCGGATGAACCCCCGGTGGCTACGAAGTGGCCGAATCCCCACGCATCGCCCGCTCCATCTCCAGAAGGTCCTCGTTCGGCACGGCTCCGCCGAACCGCCGGTCGCGCGAGGCGAATTCCATGCAGGCCCGCCACAGGTCACGACGGTCGAAATCCGGCCACAGGACGTCCTGGAAGACCATCTCGGCGTACGCGCTCTGCCAGAGCAGGTAGTTGGAGGTGCGCTGCTCGCCGCTCGGACGCAGGAACAGGTCCACGTCCGGCATGTCCGGGTAGTACAGGTACTTCGCGAGGGTCTTCTCGTTGACCTTGGACGGGTCGAGCCGGCCCGCCTTCACGTCCTCGGCAAGCGCCTGCGCGGCGTCGGCGATCTCCGCCCGGCCGCCGTAGTTCATGCAGAAGTACAGCGTGAGGAGATTGTTGCCCTTGGTCTGCTCCTGGGCGACCTGGAGCTCCTTGGCGACGGACTTCCACAGCTTGGGCATACGGCCCACCCAGCGCACCCGGATACCCAGCTCGTCGAGCTGGTCGCGGGTCTTGCGGATGAAGTCGCGGTTGAAGTTCATCAGGAAGCGGACCTCGTCGGGCGAGCGCTTCCAGTTCTCGGTGGAGAAGGCGTAGAGGGAGATGCTGCCGACGCCCATCTCGATCGCGCCCTGAAGCACGTCGAGCACGCGCTCGGCGCCGACCTTGTGCCCTTCCGTCCGGGGCAGGCCGCGCTCCTTCGCCCATCGGCCGTTCCCGTCCATGACGATCGCCACATGGTTCGGGACCAGCTCGCCCGGCAGCTTCGGCGCGCGGGCGCCGGACGGGTGCGGCTGAGGCGCCTTGTGATCGCGGCGCTGGCGTCCCAGGATCCCGCGTACAGCCATGTGCTTCTCGTCTCCTTGTATGCCTCGTCGTCTGACTTCGTCGACCTGCTTCGTCGACCTGCTGCTCTACGTGGGCCTATTTCTCTACGTAACGCAGTGAGCGCAGCCCGCGTTCCAGATGCCAGTGCAGATAGGCGGACACCAGCCCGCTCCCCTCCCTGACGTACCGCGGCTCGCACGCGTCCGCGGTCTCCCAGTCTCCCGTAAGCAGCGCGCCCAGCAGTTCCAGGGTCTGCGGCGAGGGTACGACGCTGCCGGGCACTCGGCAGTCGACGCAGATGGAGCCGCCGGAGGCGACCGAGAAGAACCGGTTCGGCCCGGGCATCCCGCATTTCGCGCAGTCGCCGAAGCTGGGGGCGTAGCCGTTGACGGCGAGGGAGCGCAGGAGGAAGGCGTCGAGCACGAGGTGCGACGCGTGCTCGCCGCGGGCGAGGGTGCGCAGGGCGCCGACGAGGAGCAGGTACTGCTGCACGGCCGGCTCGCCCTCGTGGTCGGTGAACCGCTCGGCGGTCTCGAGCATGGCGGTCCCCGCGGTGTAACGGGCGTAGTCGGCGACGATCCCGCCGCCGTACGGCGCGATGGTCTCGCTCTGTGTACACAGCGGCAGCCCGCGCCCGACCAGCTCGCTCCCGCGCGAGAAGAACTGCACGTCGACGTGGGAGAAGGGTTCGAGACGGGCCCCGAACTTGGACTTGGTCCGCCGCACCCCACGGGCCACGGCGCGCACCCGCCCATGACCGCGGGTGAGCAGCGTGATGATCCGGTCGGCCTCGCCGAGTTTCTGGGTCCGCAGGACGATGCCGTCGTCCCGGAAGAGACTCATCGCGCACCGCCGCGGGTTCTCGGCCGGGGGCCCGGGGTTCGTCCCCCGGGAGGGCACAGCATGATCCGGTCCGCCTCGCCCAGCTTCTGGGTGCGCAGCACGATGCCGTCGTCGCGGAACAGACTCATGGGGTCCATTCTCGCGTACGGCCGGAGTCAGCGGGCACGGTCGGGGCGACTGATGGTGTCCCAGGGGGCCAGGTTCCAGGGGCTGGACCGGTTCGCCGGGTCCAGCAGCGCGCTCAGGTGCGCGTCGGCGGCGGCCTGTGGGGCGGGGAAGGCCGCGTCCGGCGAGCCGCTCAGCCCGTCCCGCCACACCTTCCGCCCCAGCAGGTAGTGATCGGCGTACTCCCGCCAGGAGCCGTACGTCCGCACCACCGACGGCACGATGTTCTTCAGCGCGGTCCACGCCTCGGCCTCGGTGACCATCCCGCATCCGAAGCCGAGCCGGGCTATGTCGACGTACAGGGCGGCGTCCCAGGCGAGCGGCGAGACACCGAGGACCTGCTGAGCCCGGGCCCGGTAGCCGCCGCGGGAGAGTTCGTCGAGCCGGCCCACCAACCGCTCACGCGAGGTGATCTCCCACTGGTCGGCCAGCCAGCCGCGGGCGCTGTCGTCATCGATCCGCGTGTAGGGGTACAGGGTGGTCCGCGAGGCGTTGCGGTCCCGGCTCACCGGCGCGCTCAGGGACACCATCCAGAGCTGGTGCGCGGTGAGCGGTTCGGGGTACCGCCTGACGGCCCTCGGCTTTCTCCAGTCCCCCCAGCCTCGCCGGCTTCTCCAGTTCCTCAGACCCATGCGCCCGCACTGTACGTCAAGGGACTTCGCCCCGGCTGCGTGCGTTGGCGTACGCCGTCGCCGCGCTGAGCCGCTCGGCGGGGGTGGCTCCCCGCACGGCGCCGGGCTCCGCGTCCCACTCCCTGCCGCCGCCGTACGGTCTCAGTTGTACGTACGGTCCTTCGTGCCCCATGACGATTCCCACCTTTCCGCTGCGAGTGTCCACGACGTGAGTGCCGACGGGGGGTTTCATTTCCTCTCCTTAACGACCGTAACGAAAGCGACCCACAATTCCAGGAACGTTCGTTGAGCCTCCAGCGTGCTCCCCTTTCTCTTTGGGTTTCACTCTTTTCCTCTCGATGATGACGTGCGGCATCTACACTCGGCTGGAGTCTGTGCACTACAAGTGCGGTGCAGCACAAGGGGGTTGGCTATGGCCAACGGTTCACGTCAAGCGGCGTGGGAGTTCTTCGGCGCGGAGCTGAGGAGACATCGGGAGGAAGCCGGACTCAGCCAGGCTGAGCTGGGAGCACGCGTCTTCGTGTCCGGCGCTTATATCGGGCAGTTCGAGCAGGCCATTCGAAAGCCTCAGCTGGATATCGCCACGCGGATTGACGGGATCCTGCAAACCGACGGTATTTTCGAGCGGTTGTGCCTGAAGCTCATCAACGACAAGCGGTATGCGGATTACTTCGCCCAGGTCGTGGAACTGGAGCGACTGGCCACAAGGATCTGCGAGTTCGCGCCCACTGTGCTGCCGGGCCTGTTGCAGACGGCCCTGTATGCCGAGGCGGTCACCATCGCGGCCAATCCGTTCGTCACTGACGAGTACGTGGACGAGACAGTCGCAGCTCGCCTGGAGCGCCAGCACATCCTCAAGGACGCTACACGGCCGGAGTATTGGGTGATCGTGCACGAGAACGTGCTACGCACCCCGGTGGGCAGTTCTGAGGCCATGGGCGAGCAACTGGAGCACATCGCGGGGCTGATTCGGGAGCGCAAGGTGTGGGTGACCGTGATCCCATATACGGCTGGAGCTTACGCGTCGATGGCAGGCGATCTGCGGCTCATGGAGTTCGAGGCAGCCCCGCCGGCCGCCTATACAGAGACGTCGTTTTCGGGCACGTTGATCGACGATCCGGCTGTGGTGAAGCGGGCACAGCGCGCATACGATCTGCTCAGGGGTGCCGCACTGTCGCCGAAGGCGTCCCTCGCCCTGATCGAATCGGCCGCTGAGGACTACAGACGATGCACGAGTACGACCTGAGCAACGCCCGCTGGCGCAAGAGCAGCCACAGCAACGGCGAGGGCGGCAACTGCGTCGAGATCGGGTTCGACTTCCCGGGCGCCGCCCGCTGGCGCAAGAGCACGTACAGCGACGGCAACGGCGGCAACTGCGTCGAGGTCGCCGACGGAGTCCCCGGTGTCGTGCCGGTGCGGGACAGCAAGGTGCCCGGTGGGGCGGTGCTGTTGATGGGGTCGGCTGCCTGGACGGAGTTCATCGGAGCCGTGGGGGCCGCCCGGCTCTAGGCCGGTGCGCTCACCCGACCTTCCGCACCTCACCGCCGGCGCAGACCGCGACCATCACCAGGCTTCCGCCCAGCGCGTCGACGTACCTGGCAGGTTCCCGACGACGGTCACCGGCGGGTGGGTCGTGTTCGCGGTGTGGGCGGGGGTGGCGGCCGTACTGGCGGTGGTGGTTGTGGACCGGCGGGACGTATGAGAAACCCGCCGTGCAGGCTGGGGTAAACCCCCCTCCCAACCAGGCAGTTGACCGGATGGGAGACGCGGGCCGGTTCCGGGAGTCTCATGGCCATGAAGGAGATCACGAAGAGCGCCGCCCTGATCGCAGCCGCCTCCGGCATCGTCTTCGGTGTCGTCACGCCTCTCACCGCGTCCGCCGCCGAGGAACCACTGAAGTGGACCACGTGCGAGGGCAGCGGCCTCGACCCCCGCCAACAGTGCGCGACCCTCGAAGTCCCCATGGACTACGCCCACCCCGACGGCCGGACGATCGACCTCGCCGTCTCCCGCATCCCCAGCGGGAAGCCGTCCGCCCGCCGGGGCGCCCTGCTCCTGATCCCGGGCGGGCCGGGTGGCACCAGCCTCGATGACCCCTCCGGCAAGGGGCAGAAGCTGCCGCAGGACGTGCGGGACGCCTACGACCTGATCGGGTTCGCGCCGCGCGGCAACGCGCCGTCCACCGCCGTCAGTTGCGGACTCGACCATGCCGACCTCGCCCTGACGGCGCTGCGCCCGTGGCCCGCCGCCGACGGATCGGTCACCGGGAACATGACCACCGCCGGGCGCATGGCGGACGCCTGCGCGCACAACGGCGGCGAGCTGATGCGGCACATCAGCACGGTCGACAACGCACGCGACATCGACCGCATCCGCACCGCCCTCGGCGAGCACAGGATCTCGGCGTGGGGCGTCTCGTACGGCACGTATCTCGGCGCCGTCTACAACCAGTTGTTCCCGAACCGCACCGACCGCGTCGTCCTCGACAGCAACGACAACCCCGATCCGGTCAAGGTGGAGCGCGCCTGGCTGGAGGCGTATGAGGTCGGCGTCGAGGACACCTTCCCCGAGTTCGCCAAGTGGGCCTCGCAGCCCGGCAATCCGTACCGGCTGGCCGACACGGCGGCCGAGGTGCGCCCGCTCTTCCTGCGCCTCGCCGCCCGCCTGGACCGCGAGCCGATCCCCTGGCCCGGCGCCAACCCGGAGGAGCTGAACGGCAACGTGCTGCGCCAGACCATGCTGAACACCTTCTACGACCCCGACGACTACGCCGGTCTGGCCCAGCTGATCCTGGCCGCGCAGAAGGGCACGGTGCCGCCCGCGCCGCAGTCGCCCCCGGACGCGGTGCTGCAGAACGTCACCGCGGTCGGCGCCGCCACCATCTGCAACGACGCCGCCTGGCCGAGGTCGGCCGCCGTGTACGAGAAGGCCGTCGCGGAAAGCCGGGTCAAGTATCCGCTGACCGCCGGCATGCCCCGTAACGCGATGGTGTGCGCAGCCTGGCCGTGGCAGCCGAAGCAGGCACCGGTGCGCATCACCGACCGGGGGCCGGCCGGCCGGATCATGCTCGTCCAGAACGAGCGCGACGTGGCGACCCCGCTGAGCGGGGCCCGCAAGCTCCGTGAGGCCCTCGGCCGCCGCGCCGTCATGGTGACCGTCGACTCCACCGGCCACGACGCCTACCAGGACAACGGCAACGGGTGCGGCGACGCGACGGTCTCGCGGTTCCTGGCGACGGGCGAGCGGCCCCAGCGGGACGTCTACTGCGGGTGAGCACATCCGGTGCAGCCGCTACTGCGGGTGAGCGCATCCGCCGTAGCGGCGGGCGAGCGCGTGGAACGCCTCCTTCGGCTCCCAGCGCCAGTCCGAACGGGGGTCGTCGGGGCGGTCCTTGACGGTCTTGGTGATGCTGTAGCTCGCCATGTCGAGGTCGTAGCGGGGACTGTCGGTGCGGTGGGGGGCGTCCGGGGTGACGAACTCGAACGCCATCGCCGCATACAGGCCCATCGACTCGAAGACGTCCAACTGGTCGACCAGATAGGCGGCCTGGGTGTGTTCGCTGCGCACCAGATGGCCCTTGATCTCCTGCGGATCCTTGTCGTAGTCGACGACGTCCCAGCCCATGCCGCCCGCCTCGGGGGCTCCCTTGTAGGTGCAGGTGCCGAACTCGGTGATGGCGAGGGGCTTGCCCCAGCGCAGGTAGCGCCTCAACTCCCGTACGTAGTCGGCGTGATGGTGGAAGTAGGAGTAGTAGTCGATGCCGATGATGTCGAAGAGCCGCCAGTCGACCTTGTCGTCCTGGGCTGCCGCGTAACTGAGGTTGCCGTGGAAGACGGAGCGCCCGGCCGCCGCAGCCTTCGCGGTGAAGCGGTCGAGGCGGCGCTGCATCTGCACCGGGTCGAAGTCGCCGTTCAGCATGTGCTGTACGCGCTCCAGGACCGTCTCCCCCGGCACGATCCCGGGCACGAACAGCCAGAACTCGCAGCCCACGCTGAAGTCGACGCTCGCGCCCTGCCGCCGCAGCCGCTCAGCGAAGCGGCCGCACTCGGCCAGGTGCTCCAGGATGTCCCGCTCCGGGGCGTCGGCCAGGGTCGGCTGGAGCCATACGTGCAGTCCGTGCTCGGCGGCCTCGGCGGCGGTGGCCGTGAGGCGTTCGACGCCGTCGCCGGTGACGTCGACGGTGTCGGCGTGCAGCTCGCCGCGGATGGCGCGGATGTCCCGGCGCATCCGGGCGGCGCTCCACGCGGTCCCCGGAGTCTCGCCCTCACCGACCGTGTAGACGACACCGCGGTGCCGAAGGCCCCGGCCGGTGGCCCGGGCCGGCTGGGACGGCAGCAGCGCCGCCGAGAGCCCGAGGGCCGCCGCCCCCGCCAGGAACCCCGCCCGGCTGATCCCGTTCGTCTTCTCCATGCCCTCATGGTGGCGGCCGCGTCCGGGCCCCGCCGTCCGCCGATGGTCTACGGCTCGGCAACCAAGGAATGACGTATGGCGTCGATCATGGGTAGGACGACCGGACTTCGCCGGCCGTCACCGACCGAAGGAGAGCAAGATCTTAGGCCGACGCACCCTGCTCACCGCAGGCACCGCCACCGCCACCGCGCTCCTGGCGAGCGCACCCGCCCACGCCACCACCCACCGCCCGCGCGAGCTGGGGCAACTGGAGCAGCTGGAACGACTGGAGCGGCAACACGGCGCCCGGCTGGGCGTGTTCGCGCACAACGTCCGTACGAAGCGGACCGTCGCCCACCGGGCCGGCGAACGCTTCCCCATCTGCTCGGTCTTCAAGACCCTCGTCGCCGGAGCCGTCCTGCGCGACCTGGACCGGCACGGCGAGGTGCTCGCCCGCCGCATCCACTACAGGCGCGAGGACCTGGTGGACGGCGCCCCCGTCACGGGGACGGAGGAGCATCTGGCCGGCGGCATGACGGTCGCCGAGCTCTGCGACGCCGCCATCCGCTACAGCGACAACTCGGCGGCCAACTTCCTGTTGCGCCTGCTCGGCGGCCCCACCGCGATCACCCGCTTCGCCCGCTCGCTCGGCGACGGGGTGACCCGCCTCGACCGATGGGAGCCGGAACTCAACTCGGCCGAACCGGGCCGCGTCACGGACACGACGAGCCCGCGCGCGATCGGCGGCACCTACGGCCGCCTGGTCGTCGGTGACGCCCTGAACCGCCCGGACCGCGACCGGCTCACGCACTGGCTGCTGAACAACACGACCGGCGACCACCGCATCCGCGCCGGGGTGCCCGCGTCATGGACGGTCGGCGACAAGACGGGTTCCGGTTCGTACGGCACCACCAACGACGTGGGCGTCGCGTGGACCCCGGACGGCGCGCCGGTCGTCCTCGCGGTCCTGTCGACGAAGCCCGCACCGGACGCCGCCTGGGACGACGCCCTGATCGCGGAGGCGACGGCGGTCGTCGTGGACGCCCTGGCCTAGAACCTCCGCACGTACCGCCTCTGCCACGGTGTCTCCACCGCATGCCGGTCGTAGTGGCGCCGTACGAAGTCCACCGCCTCCCCGGCGGGCACGCCGTCCAGGACCGCCAGACAGGCCAGCGCCGTCCCGGTGCGGCCGCGGCCGCCACCGCAGGCGATCTCGACGCGCTCGCCCGGGGCCCGCTCCCAGGCCTCGGCGAGTGCGGCGCGCGCGTCGGCGCGGTCGGCGGGCAGCCGGAAGTCCGGCCAGCGGATCCAGCGGAACTCCCAGTCGACGGGCGGCGGTTGCCTGCCGAGGAGGTAGACGGCGTACGAGGGTGTGGGCGCCCCCGGTTCGAGGGGGCGCCGCAGTCCGCGGCCGCGCACCAGCCGGCCCGACGGCAGCCGGAGGACGCCACGGTCCGTGGGCTGCCAGGTGCCTGTGTCCGTCACCGGGTCAGCGTACGTGCCTCGATGCCCCGGAAGTGGTGTGCCATCGCGCGCTGCGCACTCTCGGCGTCCCTCGCCCGCAGGGCCGTCACGATGTCCCGGTGGCGGTGGACGGTCACCTCGGGAGCCGGGTCGTCGGTCCAGCCGCGGGCGCCCGCGACCCTGCGGAACACGGTCCAGAAGGCACCGAGCAGCTGGGGCACGAGTGCGTTGCCCAGGGAGGCGTAGAGCAACTCGTGGAACTCCCGGTCGAGTTCGGGAAACGGCCGGGCCGCCCGGACCGCCGTCTCCATCCGGGCCACCACCGCCTCCAGCGCGTCCAGCTCCGCCTCGGTGACCGTCCCCGCGATCCGCCGGATCAGCCCCTCCTCCAGCACCTCGCGCACCTGGAGGATCTCGGCGAGCGCACCGGTGTCGTCGTCCTGCCGGGCGAGCGTGCGGAAGGTGAGACCGTCGATCAGCGGGGTGAGGGACGCCTGGCCGACATAGGTCCCATAGCCGTGCCTGATCTCCACGATGTCGAGTGCCTGGAGCGCCTTGAGGGCCTCGCGCACGGAGTTGCGGCTGACGCCGAGGTCCTCCATCAGCTCGGCCTCGGTGGGCAGCGGGGCGCCGGGCCGGAGCCCGCGGTCCAGGATCAGCTGCACGACCTCGCGCCGTATCCGGCTGTTCCCGGACTCCGCGTGCCGGGAGTGCCTGGACTGCCCGGGCTCCCCGGCTTCCCTGCGCTCCCCGGGTTCCCCGGGCTCCTTGTTCCTCGGCTCCGCGGACATGCGCCGCATCGTACGCGCACCGGACGTCCCACGTCCCATGTCCGGCACCGACGTGCCCCAACTCCCGCTGTTTCGCACCGCCATTGGCCCGACCTCTGGCAGCTACGCCATTCGTGTAAGACCTCTTGACCACCCTCCGGGCCACTCCTATGGTCGCGGCTGACAGGGCAGGACGTAGGACGTCGTATCTCCTCACTCCGATGGAACTCCCCGCTGGAGGAACCGTGCATCGCCGGACCTTCCTGAAGTACACCGGCGCGCTGGGTGCGGCGACCGCCGTCTCCGCGTCGCTGTCGGCCTGCTCGTCCGGGCCCCAGTCCACGAACGACACCGGCGCCGGGGGCGGCAAGGACCGCACACTGAACGCGGTCATCGGCTACGGCAACGACGGCACCTGGGATCCCACCCAGACCGCGTCCGCCTTCTGCATGGCGGCCAACAACCACATCTACGAGGGTCTGCTCGACACCGACCCGATCTCCCGCAAGCCGTACGCCGCGCTGGCCACCGCGCTGCCACAGGACCTGAACGCCACGTCCTGGAAGTTCACGCTCCGGGCGGGCGCCAGGTTCCACGACGGCAGGCCCGTCACCGCCGACGACGTGGTGTTCGTCTTCGACCGGATCCTCGACCCGAAGACACAGACGCTCGCCAAGGGCTTCTTCGCGAGCTGGCTGAAAGAGGTCCGGAAGATCGACGCCCAGAACGTCGAGCTGGTGCTCAAGTTCCCCTTCCCGGACGGGGCTTCGCGGCTCACCCTCGCGAAGATCATGCCGAAGCACGTCTTCTCCAAGCCCGGCGCCTGGGACGACGCCATCAGAGGGCTGGCGATCGGCTCGGGACCGTACCGCCAGAGCGCGCACCACCCGAAGTCGAACACCACCTTCGAGGCGTTCGCCGACTACAACGGCCCCCGCAGGCCCGCCTTCAAGAAGATGAACTGGCTGACCATCGTGGACGCCGCCCCGCGCGTCGCCAAGATCTCGGGCTCCAGCGCGGGCGCCCAGATCTCCGACAACATCCCGTACGCCAACATCAAGCAGTTGGAGAGCGGCGGGCTGACGGTGGCGGGCGGCGCCGGCATGAACAACCTGTTCCTGATGTTCGACACCTTGCACAAGCCCTTCGACGACGTACGGGTGCGGCAGGCACTGCACTACGCCATCGACACCGAGAAGATGGTGCAGGTCGCGCTCAAGGGGCACGGGAAGCCGTCGTCCTCGTTCCTGAACGAGGGCAACCCCAGCTACCGGCGGGCGAAGACCGTCTACGACTACGACCCCGCGAAGGCGAAGGCGCTCCTGAAGGCGGCCGGGGTCAGCGGGCTGAGGATCAACATCCTTGCGGTGAACGTGAGTTGGATCGTCGACTGCCTGCCGACGATCAAGGCGTCCTGGGACGCGATCGGCGTGCGGACGACCCTCTCCCCGCAGGAGACCACGGCCGTCTTCACCAAGATGGACCAGAAGCAGGACTACCAGGTCGTCGCCGCGGCCTCCAACCCCAACCAGTTCGGCCTCGACGCGGACCTGATCATGCACTACAACTACGGGCCCACCAACCTGTGGATGCAGTACACCCGGTGGGCGGACAACTCCGTGGCCAGGCAGCTCTTCAAGGACATGGACCGGGCCACCCAGGAGCCCGACCCGGACAAGAAGAAGACGATGATCCAGGACTACATCGACGTCGTCGCCGAGCAGGCCGTGCTCTACCCGGTCGTCCACAACGAGCTGATGACCGCCTGGGACCCGCGCAGGCTCGGCGGCATAAGGGCACAGCCGTACCCCGGCATCAACCTCCTCCAGGCCAAGTGGGTCTGAGAACAACAGGAGCCCGCCCGTGATCACCGTCGCCCGGATCCTGCTCCGCCGCGTCGCCCTGCTCGTACCGCTGATGCTCGGCATCGTGCTGTTCGTGTTCCTGGTGATGCGCTTCTCGGACGTCGATCCGGCGTCCGCGTTCTTCCAGGGCGCCAACCCCACCCCGCAGCAACTGCACGACTTCCGCGCGCACAACGGCCTCCTGGACCCGCTGCCCGTCCGCTACGTCCACTTCGTCGGCGACCTGCTGCACGGCGACATGGGGACCAGCGCACTGACCCGCGCGCCGGTGATCGACCAGGTCACGACCGCCCTGCCGCTCACCCTCCAGCTCACCTTCCTGGGCCTGGGCGTGGCGGTCGTACTGTCGCTGGCGGGCGGAGTGACGGCGGCCATCTACCGCGACCGGCTCCCCGACCAGATCATCCGCGTGGTGTCGCTCACCGGAGTCGCCGCCCCCGGCTTCTGGCTGGCGCTGCTGATGATCCAGTACCTGGCGGTCGACCTGGGCTGGTTCCCGACCGGCGGCTACATCAACCCCGCCGACTCCTTCACCGGCTGGCTGAAGACGATGACCCTGCCCGCGCTCGCGCTGTCGCTGCCCGTGGCGGCCCAGCTCACGCGGATCGTCAGGACGTCGGTGGTGGAGGAGCTGGACCGGGACTACGTGCGTACGGCGGTCGGGAGCGGGCTTCCGCCGCGGGTGGTCGTCGGGCGCAACGTACTGCGCAACGCCCTCATGAACCCACTGACCGTGCTGGGACTGCGAGTCGGCTATCTGCTGGGCGGTGCGGTCGTCATCGAGACGATCTTCTCCCTCCCCGGCATGGGCAAGCTGATGATCGACGCCGTGAAGAACGGCGACCCGGCCGTGGTGCAGGGCGTCGTCCTGACCACGGCGACCGGCTTCGTCGTGGTCAACCTCGTCATCGACATCCTGTACCTCCTGGTCAACCCGCGACTGAGGGATACGACCGCATGATCACGCAGTTCACGCGCAAGAACCTCACCGAGACGCTGTCCGGGCCCGGCGTCCGCCTGCGTGGCCTGCGCCGGCTGCCGCTGCTGTCGAAGGTCGCCGTCTGCTTCCTGGCCGTCGTGGTCCTGGTGGCCCTGCTGGCGCCCCTGCTCGCGCCGCACGACCCCCTCGACCAGCAGGCGCCGGCCGACGGCACCGGGCACCCGTCCGCCGCGCACTGGATGGGCCAGGACAGCCTCGGCCGGGACATCCTGAGCCGGCTGATGTACGGCGCCCGCTGGTCGCTCGCCATCGGCCTGGGCGCGACCGCGCTCGCGCTGCTCGTGGGGGCGCTGATCGGCGCGGTCGCGGCCACCTCCCGCAAGGCGCTCGACGAGACGCTGATGCGCTGCCTGGACGTGGTGATGGCGTTCCCCGGCATCGCGCTCGCGGCGGTCCTGGTCGCGGTCTTCGGCGGCGGGATCACCGTGCTGATCTGCGCGATCGCGTTCCTGTTCATGCCGCCGGTGGCACGGGTCGTACGGGCGAACGTCCTCGACCAGTACGGCGAGGACTATGTGACGGCGGAGCGGGTGATCGGCGCCCGGACGCCGCACATCGTGCTGAAGCACGTCGCCGTCAACTGCGCCGCTCCGGTGCTGGTGTTCTGCACGGTGCAGGTCGCCGAAGCCATCGTCTTCGAGGCCTCGCTGTCCTTCATCGGCGCGGGCGTGCGCCCTCCCGACCCCTCCTGGGGCAGCGTCATCGCCGACGGCAAGGACATGGTGCTCACCGGGGGCTGGTGGGCCACGGTCTTCCCGGGCCTGCTGATCCTGGTGACCGTCCTGTCGCTGAACGTCCTGGCCGAGGGGGTGTCGGACGCGTGGGCGGCGCCGTCGGCACGGGAGATCGACGTCCGCGCGCACGACGACCGGCTTGAGGCCCCACAGCCCGGCAGCGGCGAGGTGCTGCAACTGCCGGGTCTGACGGCGGCGGCCGCCCGGCTCCGGTCCCGGGCGCGCGCCCTTCCCAGCGGCGCGCCACCGGTGCTGGCGGTGGAGAACCTCGCCATCGGCTTCCAGGACCGGCACGGCGGGGTGGACATCGTCGACGGCATCAGCTTCGAGGTGCGCCCGGGTGAAGTCCTGGGCCTGGTCGGCGAGTCGGGCTGCGGAAAGTCCCTGACCGCGCTGGCGGTCATGGGTCTGGAGCCGAAGGGCGCCCGGATCCGCGGCCAGGTCCGTTTCGGCCGGCGGGAGCTGCTGGCGGAACCGATGCGGGTACGGCGGGGGCTCCTCGGCCACGAGATGGCGATGATCTACCAGGACGCGCTCTCCTCCCTCAACCCCGCGATGACGATCCGCGCCCAGCTCAGACAGGTCGTACGCCGCGGCGGCCGCCGCGGCCCCGCCGAACTCCTGACGATGGTCGGCCTCGACCCCGACCGCACCCTGCGCAGCTACCCGCACGAGCTGTCCGGCGGCCAGCGCCAGCGCGTGCTGATCGCGATGGCCCTGTCCCGCGACCCGAAGCTGATCGTCGCCGACGAGCCGACGACGGCCCTGGACGTGACGGTGCAGGCGCAGGTCATGGAGCTGCTGCTGCGGCTGCGCGAGGAGCTGGGCTTCGCGCTGGTCCTCGTCTCGCACGACCTGGCGCTCGTCGCGGACGTCACCGACCGGGTGGTGGTGATGTACGGCGGGCAGATCGTGGAGACGGGCGTGACCGCCGATCTGGTGGAGGCACCGGCCCACCACTACACGCGCGGCCTGCTCGGCAGCGTGCTGTCCCTGGAGTCGGCGGCCGAGCGGATGACACAGATCAAGGGGGTCGTGCCGTCCCCGGCGGACTTCCCGGCGGGCTGCCGGTTCGCCGACCGCTGCCCGCTCGCGGCCGGGATCTGCCGGGCGACCGCACCGGACCTGCTGGGCACGGCGACCCACGCGGCGGCCTGTCACCATCCGGCGGTCGCACTCGTGACGTCGGATTCGGAGGCCGTGACGTGAACGCGATCATCGAACTGTCCGACGCCCATGTCGTCCACAGGGCGCGCAGCGGCGGCCTGTTCACGCGGGACAAGGTGTACGCCCTGACCGGCGCCGATCTCACGGTCGCGGCCGGCGAGACGGTCGGAGTCGTCGGCGAGTCCGGGTGCGGCAAGTCGACGCTGGCGAAGGTGCTGGTGGGCGTGGTGCGGCCGACGTACGGCACGGTGTCCTTCCAGGGGCGCGATCTGTGGTCGATGACGCCCGCCGAACGCCGTTCGGCCGTCGGCGGCAGCACAGGCATGATCTTCCAGGACCCGTCGACGGCCCTGAACCGACGGCTGCCCGTACGGCAGATCCTGCGGGACCCGCTGGACGTGCACAACCGCGGTTCGAGGACCCAACGTGAGGACCGCGTACGGGAGTTGATGTCCCTGGTGGGCCTTCCCCGCTCCCTCACCGACGCCCTGCCCGGACAGCTGTCGGGCGGCCAGCGCCAGCGCGTCGCCATCGCACGGGCGTTGGCGCTGGACCCCCGCCTGGTGGTGGCGGACGAGCCGACGAGCGCGCTGGACGTTTCGGTGCGCGCCCAGATCCTCAACCTCCTCCTGGACCTCAAGGAACGCCTGGGTCTGGCCCTGGTCTTCGTCTCGCACGACATCCAGACGGTCCGGCGGATGAGCGACCGGGTGATCACCATGTACCTCGGCCGGATCGTCGAGGAGGCCCCGGCCGCCGAGGTGACCGACCGTGCCCGCCACCCGTACACCCGGGCCCTGTTCTCGGCGACCCCCGGACTCCTGGACCCCGTCGACCCGATCCCCCTCACCGGCCCGGTCCCCTCGGCGACGCACCCGCCCAGCGGCTGCCCCTTCCGCACCCGCTGCTGGAAGTCGGACGATGTGTGCGCGGCAGAAATGCCGGACTTCTCCGACGCGTCGACCCGAACTCACCGTTTCCGCTGCCACCATCCTGTGCAGGAGGACGAGTCGACCCGCGACCTCGTACGTCAGAACCATCCCACGGAGCACCCATGACCTTCCCCGCCCCGCTGACCGGTGTCGTCCCGCCCGTCTGCACACCCCTGACACCGGACCGCGAGGTGGACGTCCCCTCCCTGCTCGCTCTGGTCGACCATCTGGTGGCGGGCGGGGTGCACGCGCTGTTCGTGCTGGGTTCGTCGTCGGAGGCGGCGTATCTGCGCGACGGGCAGCGGAGGCTGGTGGTGGAGTCGGTGGCCGCCCATGTGGGAGGCCGGCTCCCGGTGCTGGCCGGGGCGATCGACATGACGACGCCGAGGGTGCTGGACCATGTGGCGTCGGTGACAGCGGCGGGCGCGGACGCGGTGGTGGTGACGGCGCCCTTCTACACGCGCACCCACCCCGCCGAGATCGCCCGGCATTTCAGGCTGGTCGCGGCCGCGTCGCCGGTGCCGGTGGTGGCGTACGACATTCCGGCCGCCGTCCACACCAAGCTGCCCGCGGACGTGGTCCTGGACCTGGCCGCGGAGGGCGTGCTCGCCGGCCTGAAGGACTCCAGTGGTGACCTGTCCGCCTTCCGCGAGGTCGTCACGGGCGCGCGTACCCGGTCCGACATCACCGGTTTCAGCGTGCTGACCGGCTCGGAGCTGGTCGTCGACGCGGCGCTCGCGCTGGGCGCCGACGGGGCGGTGCCGGGCCTCGCCAACGTCGACCCGCACGGCTACGTCCGCCTCGACCGTCTCTGCCGGGACGGCGACTGGGAGCGGGCGCGTGCCGAACAGGAGCGGCTGTGCGCCCTGTTCGGCCTGGTGACCGTCGGGGACGCCACCCGCATGGGCGCCGGCTCGTCGGCCCTGGGCGCTTTCAAGGCGGCGCTGCATCTGCGGGGCATCATCGGCTGCCCGGCCACGGCGGAGCCCCAGGTACCCCTGTCGCCGGAGGAGGTGCAACGGGTGGGCAAGTACCTGGCAGCGGCGGGCCTGCTCTGAATCCATCCCCTCCGCTCTGAATCCAGCCCCTCCGCTCTGAATCCAGCCCCTCCGGCGTTTGAGGAGCGGGGGCCCGGGGGCGGAGCCCCCGGACGGCGCCGTCTAGCTCACGTCCGTCACCGGCACGCGGCGGAACTCGATCGTGTCGTAGGTGCCCGAGGCGCCCGTCTCGTACAGGATCCCGACCGTGTGCCGGCCGACCTGGGCCAGGTCGGAGTAGGCGGCCGGCTGCTGGGAGAGGGTGAGGGCCTTGGTGAAGGTCACGCCGGCGTCCGTGCTGCGCCAGATCGCCATCGCCCGGCGGGAGGTCGGTACGGACGGGCCGGAGAAGAGCAACGGGGCGTCCATGCCTCCGAGCTGGAGGACGCTGCCTTCGACCACCGGGACGTCGTCGAGCGTGGACTGCACGGCGTAGGGACGGTCGAGGGTCCGGCCGCCGTCGCTGGAGTAGGTGTCCAGACGGTTGCCGACGCTGGTGCCGTTCTGATCGCGGGAGCTGAAGTAGAGGCGCCCGTCGGGGAGTTGCGCGGCGGTGGACTCGTTGGGGTTGGCGCGGCCGTCGTGGGTGCCGTCGACGAACCCGATGCGCCAGGTGCGGCCGCCGTCGTCGCTGTAGATGGCGTGCGCGCCGTAGTACCGGGCCTCCTGGCCGGTGTCGGAGGATCCGGCGGGCGGAGCCACGGAGTGGTTGGCGGGGACGACCAGCCGGCCGGCATGCCGGCCGCGGGTCAGCGCGACCGCGTGGCCCGGTCCCGTCGCGTACCACCGCCAGTTCGGCGGCTTCACCTCAGCCGTGATGTCCCGCGGCGCGGTGAAGTGCCGCCCGTCGTCCGAGCTGCGCTGCACGAAGACCCGCCGGCTCTCCTCCGGGGTGGCCTCGCCCCGCATGATCTGCGCCTCGGTGACGGCACCGCTGTTGTAGGAGGTGACGAGGACGACCGCGCCGGTGTGCGGGTCGAGGACGGGTGCCGGGTTGCCCCGGGTGTTCCCGTCCCCGGCCGCGACCACCCGCAGCGGGCCCCAGGTGCAGCCTCCGTCGCCGGAGCGTCTGAGGACGACGTCGATGTGGCCGGTGTCGCCCGCCCCGCCGCGACGGCCCTCGGCGAAGGCGAGGACCGTGCCCCGGCCGGTCGTGACCGTCGCCGGGATGCGGTACGTGTCGTAGCCGCCCTCGCCCGACACGTACGGGACGGAGGAGGTGCAGCCGGTGGCTGCGGCGGCCGGGGCGAGGGCGGTGAGCGGGGTGAGGAGCACGGTGGCGGCGAGGAGGGTGCGGCTCAGGATGGTCACCGTCGGATGGTTCCCGGACTCACCGGTCCCGACTCGTGGTCGACGACGACCGGCCGGGCCAGGTCGCACGCCCCCGGCTCCGCCATGATCCGGCTCGGGCGGGTCTTCGCCGTCGGCGGGCGCGGCCCCAACGCCTGCCGGTCTCGGTGTTGTTGAGCCGGCGCGCAGGCCGGGTCAGCACCTCCCGCTCGTGGCGGGAGAGGCGGTCGGGCCGCCCGTCACGGGCGCCGGCAGGCCGCGCGGGAACCGCTCGATCAGCCGCGCCGTGAGTACTGCCGGGGGCGGCCGGCCCGGCGGCGCCGATACTCCGACGGGAGTGACGGCGCGAGCGGCAGGCGGCTCAGGACGGCGTACGTGCCGCCGCGAGCAGACGGGTCACGTCGTCCGAGCAGATGGTGAGGGCGGCGCCGACGGTACTCAGGGCGTCGCGCTCGGCCGGGGTGTAGGGGCCGTCGGCGAGGGCGATGCGGGCACCCTGCAGCAGGATCGCCTCGCGGCCCACGGGGGCGAGGTGCGGGGCCAGGGGGTCCAGGGCCTCGTGCAGCTCTATGGCGAGTCCGGCGCCGCACGACTCGCCGTAGACCCGGCCGGTGTCCGCGGCCAGCGCCTCGACGAGCGCGTTCAACTGGTCCTCGGTGCAGTCGTCGAAGCCGGCCGCCCTGACCGTGCCGGCGGCGGCCTCCAGGGCCGTGCGCGAACAGGTGCCGCCCGCGGCGAGCACCGCGAGAGCGACCGTGTGGACGGCGTCGCGGAGCATCGCGGAGAAGCGGGTGGTGGTGGGGTGGTCCAGGACGTCGGTGCCGAAGTGGCGGCGGCAGGCGGCGCACTCCACGACCGGCGCGGTCTCGCCGCGCGGCAGCACGGGCACACCGAAGAGGACGAAGCGCCGGTGGCCGGTCAGGCGCTGGTAGTTGCGGTCGCCGCCGCAGCCGGGGCAGAAGAACTCGCCGTCCCCGACGGGCGTCCACGCGGTGCGTGTGCCCAGGAGGCGCGCAGGCCTGGCCGCTCGGCCGTTTCGTCCCCGTACTGGCAGCACGTCGCACCTCCTTGACACCGCGGCATCATCGCAGCGGTGTCCGTGATGTTAGCCACACCAGTGAGGCGTAGTCAGCACCCTGGACGAGACCTTTCCGTGACCTCCACGGACGGGTGGCCGATAACCGACGGGGCCCTGGTCGTCGTATACGACGACCAGGGCCCCGAAATGCCCGGTCAGAGGCGTCAGCGGGCCGCGCGGTTCACCGCGGAGACGACCGCCTTGAGTGACGCACGCGTCGTGTTCGCGTCGATGCCGATTCCCCACAGAACCTTGTCGTCGATCGCGCATTCGATGTAGGACGCGGCCTGCGCGGAGGCGCCCTCGCTCATCGTGTGCTCCTGGTAGTCCAGCAGGCGTACGTCGATGCCGATGGACTGCAGGGCGTCGAAGAAGGCCGAGATCGGACCGTTGCCGGAGCCGGTCAGGACAGTGTCGACGCCGTCGACCGTGGCCTCGACCTTGAGGGTGTCCACGCCGTCGGTGTCGGTCGTCGACTGGCCGTTGCGGACCTGGATGCGGCCCCAGGGGTTCTCCGGGTTCGGCAGGTACTCGTCCTGGAAGACCGCCCAGATGTCGCCGCCGGTGACCTCGCCGCCCTCGGCGTCCGTCTTCGCCTGGATGATCCTGGAGAACTCGATCTGCATCCGGCGGGGCAGGTCCAGCTTGTGGTCGTTCTTCAGGACGTACGCGATACCGCCCTTGCCGGACTGCGAGTTGACGCGGATGACGGCCTCGTAGGAGCGGCCGACGTCCTTCGGGTCGATCGGCAGGTACGGGACCGCCCACTCGATGTCGTCGACGGTGACGCCCTTGGCGGCCGCGTCGGCCTCCATCGCGTCGAAGCCCTTCTTGATGGCGTCCTGGTGGGAGCCGGAGAAGGACGTGTAAACCAGGTCGCCCACGTACGGGTGGCGCGGGTGGACCTCCATCTGGTTGCAGTACTCCCACACGCGACGGATCTCGTCGATGTCGGAGAAGTCGATCTGCGGGTCGACGCCCTGGGAGAAGAGGTTCATTCCCAGCGTGACCAGGTCGACGTTGCCGGTGCGCTCGCCCTGGCCGAACAGGCAGCCCTCGACGCGGTCGGCGCCGGCCATCAGCGCCAGCTCGGCGGCGGCGACGGCCGTGCCGCGGTCGTTGTGCGGGTGGATCGACAGGACGACGTGCTCGCGGCGGGTCAGGTTGCGGCCCATCCACTCGAAGCGGTCCGCGTGCGTGGAGGGGGTCGAACGCTCCACCGTGGCGGGCAGGTTGAGGATGATCTCGCGGCCCGGGCCGGGCTGCCAGACGTCCATGACCGCCTCGCAGACCTCCAGCGCGAAGTCCAGCTCGGTGTCCGTGAAGATCTCGGGGCTGTACTGGTAGCCGAACTCCGTCTCCGGGCCCAGCAGCTTCTCGGCGTACTCCATGACCAGCCGGGTGCCGTCGACGGCGATCTGCCTGATGTCGTCCTTGGAGCCGCGGAAGACGACCCGGCGGAAGACCGGGGCGGTGGCGTTGTACAGGTGGACCGTGGCGCGCCTGGCGCCCTTCACGGACTCCACCGTCCGCTCGATCAGGTCCTCGCGGGCCTGGGTCAGCACGGAGATCGTGACGTCGTCGGGGATGGCGCCCGGCTCCTCGATGATCGACCGTACGAAGTCGAAGTCCGTCTGTCCCGACGCCGGGAAGCCGACCTCGATCTCCTTGTAGCCCATCTTGACCAGCTGGTCGAACATCCGCCGCTTGCGCTCCGGCGACATCGGGTCGATCAGGGACTGGTTGCCGTCACGCAGGTCGGTGGAGAGCCAGCGGGGCGCGGAGGTGATCCGCTGCTCGGGCCAGGAGCGGTCGGGAATGGCGACCTGCTCGTACTGGCCGTACTTGTGGATCGGCATGGTGCTGGGCTGCTGGCGGTTCGCCATGATTGCGGGGCTCCTCAGGATGTCCGGCAGGACGGCCGACGACGCAACGCGAAGCTCCGCGGGGAGGGAGTCGACCTGGACTACAGGCCCTCGCCGCGGCAGCTAAGAAGAAGAAGCCCGAAACGCATGATGCTCCGCATGCTAGCCGAGCCCCTTCGGATGCGGGGCGTCGTATCAGTATGCGGGACCCGGAAGACATTGGGGACAAAAAGTGCGCCATACCACTTCGTCACGGAGCGTGAACGTTCCTGTCCCCATATTTCACCAATCATGGTTGCGGGTAGTGACAGCGGCATAACGCAGTGCAAGGGTTGCGGGCATGACGAAGACCAACGGGGGCTTCGAGCCCGTCTTCTGCACCGTCGTACCGCCCCACGTCCTCGACAAGCTGGCCCAGCACGAGGACCCCGCGCTCGCCAACGCCGCGCGCAAGACCCTGGAGCGCGACGCCTACGAGCGCACCCACCGCCGGCTGACCACGGTCATCGGCGCTCCGACCGTCGCCCCGCCCGCCGGAGCGGCGACCGACAAGCCGCACCGCACGATCTACGACGCCCGGCACAGCACCGACCTGCCGGGCCGCAAGGTCCGCTCCGAGGGCGAGGACCCCGGCAAGGACGCGACCGTCAACCGCGCCTACGCGGGCCTCGGTGCCACCTTCGAGCTGTATCTGAAGGCCTACGAGCGCTACTCGATCGACGGCAACGGCCTGCCGCTCGACGCGACGGTCCACTTCGACAACGACTACAACAACGCCTTCTGGAACGGCGAGCAGATGGTGTTCGGCGACGGCGACGGCGAGATCTTCCTCGACTTCACCATCCCGATCGACGTCATCGGCCACGAACTCACGCACGGTGTCACGCAGTACACGGCCAACCTCACCTACTTCGGCCAGCCCGGCGCCCTCAACGAGTCCCTGTCCGACGTCTTCGGCTCGCTGATCAAGCAGTACACGCTCGGCCAGACCGCCGCCGAGGCCGACTGGCTGATCGGCGCGGGCCTCCTCGCCCCGCGCGTCACCGGCAAGGCGCTGCGCTCCATGAAGGAGCCGGGCACGGCGTACGACGACGACGTCCTCGGCAAGGACCCGCAGCCGGGCACCATGGACGACTTCGTCCGCACCGGCCGCGACAACGGCGGCGTCCACATCAACTCGGGCATCCCCAACCACGCCTTCTACCTGGCCGCCAGCGCCCTCGGCGGGCACGCCTGGGAGAAGGCCGGACAGATCTGGTACGACGTCCTGACCGGCGGCGAACTGAAGCAGGACGCCCTGTTCGCGGACTTCGCGAAACTCACGGTCGCGGCGGCCAGGGCCCGCTTCAACGAGGGCGAGGAACTGCAGGCGGTCCTGAAGGCATGGGAACAGGTCGGGGTGCGCAGCTCGTAGTTCCGTACTAGACACGTTCCCATGCGTATTCGAGTGAGGCGCACGGGTGGTTTCGCGGGCATCGAGCGGCACGCCGAGGTGGACACCTCGGGGCGGCCCGACGCCCACGAGTGGCAGGCGCTGGCCGAACAGGCCGTGGCCGGGGGCCGGAGCACACCGCCCATCGGGGTTCCGGACGGGTTCAGCTACGAGATCACGGTGGACGGCAGGACGTTCTACGCGGCGGACCCCCGGCTGACGGACGAACAGCGGAGGCTGGTCTCCAAGGTGCTGAAGGAAGGGGCGTGAGCCTTTGGGGCCTGTGTTCCACACGGGCCCCAACAGGTCATTCATGCGCAGGCGTTGACTTCCCTTACCGGCGGTAAGGATGATCCGCGCATGGCGACTGATCCGCTGCGTGCGGCGAACCCGATTCCTCAGTTCCCGGCCGGTTTCCTGTGGGGTGTGTCGACCTCGGCCCACCAGATCGAGGGCGCGGCCGACGAGCGCGAACCGTCCGTGTGGGACACCTTCACGGCCGAGCCGGGCCGGGTGAAGGACGGCTCGACCGCGGCGGTGGCCTGCGACCACTACCACCGCTACCGCGAGGACGTGGCCCTCCTCGCCGGCCTGGGCGTGGACGCGTACCGCTTCTCCGTCTCCTGGCCCAGGGTGCGCTCCGCGGGCGGCCTGGACTTCTACGACCGCCTCGTCGACGAGCTGTGCGCCGCCGGCGTGCGTCCGGCGCCGACGCTCTTCCACTGGGACCTCCCCCAGGGAATGGACTGGCTGGAGCGCGACACGGCCGAGCGGTTCGCGGAGTACGTGTCCGTGGTGGCCGAGCGGCTGGGCGACCGCGTGCAGAAGTGGATCACCATCAACGAGCCCGCCGAGCACACGCTGCTGGGGCATGCGATGGGCGCCCACGCGCCGGGCAGGCAGCTGATGTTCGACGCGCTTCCCGTCGCGCACCACCAGCTGCTGGCCCACGGTCTGGCCGTACGCGCGCTGCGCGCGTCCGGCGCCACGGACATCGGGATCGCCAACTCGCACGGGCCGACCTGGCCTGCGTCCGAGGAGCCGGCGGACCTGGAGGCGGCGGGGTTCTACGACCTGCTGCTGAACCGCCTGTTCGCCGACCCGCTGCTGCTCGGCCGGTACCCCGAGGGACTGGGCGAGTTGATGCCGGGCGATGTCGAGGCAGACCTGAAGATCATCGCGGAGCCCCTCGACTGGTACGGCGTCAACTACTACGCGCCGACCCGGGTGGGCGCCCCGCAGGGCGAGGACATCGAGTTCGGCGGCCTGACGATTCCGGCCGAACTCCCCTTCTCGGTACGGCAGATCGAGGGCGTACCGGTGACGGACTTCGGCTGGCCCGTCGTGCCCGAGGGCCTGACGGAACTGCTGACCACGTTCCGCGACCGCTACGGCGACCGTCTGCCGCCCGTCGTCATCACCGAGAACGGCTGCAGTTACGACGGGACCGACGACCAGGACCGGATCGCGTACCTGGACGCCCATGTCCGGGCCCTGCACCGGGCGTTGGAGGCGGGCGTCGACGTGCGCGGCTACTTCGTGTGGTCGCTGCTCGACAACTTCGAGTGGGCGGAGGGGTACGAGCGCCGGTTCGGGCTGGTGCACGTGGACTTCGAGACGCAGCGGCGGACCCCGAAGGCCTCGTACGGCTGGTTCCGGGACGTGCTGCGGGCGCAGAGATGACCAGGACCCGGCCGTCGGACACCTCGGCCGTCCCGAACCCCCTGGCCGAACCCGTCGAACGCGTCGGACGGGGCTGGACGGCGTCCCTCTCGCTCGCCAACGGGGCGATCTGGGTGGGCTGGTACGGCCCCCTGCAGATCCTGCTGGCCTCCCAGGCAGGGGACTTCGCCCCCGGCTCCGGCATGTCCAAGGAGACGATGCTGGCGTGGGTGACCGGCGCGGGCGCCCTGGTCTCACTGGTCGCCAACCCGCTCTTCGGCGCGCTCTCCGACCGGACGACGGCGCGCCGGGGCCGCCGTACGCCGTGGATCGTGGCCGGGGCGGCGGGCGGTGCGCTGTCCTTGCTGCTGCTCGCGGGCGCGGGCGGCGTGTGGACGATGGCGGCGGGCTGGTGTCTGGTCCAGCTGACACTCAACGCGGCGTTCGCGGCGGTGACGGCGGCGGTGCCGGATCGGGTGCCGCGGCTCCAACGTGGCTCGGTGGGCGGCTGGTTGGGGGTCGCACAGATCATCGGAGTGGTCGGCGGGACGGGGCTCGCGACGGTGGCCGGGGGCGTCGGGGCCGGGTATGCGGCGTGCGCGGTGTTCACGGTGGTGGGCGTGCTGCCGTACGTCATCCGGTACGAGGACCTGCGGCTGGCGCCGACGGACCGGCCGGCGTGGTCGTGGCGCGGCTTTCTGGCCGGGTTCTGGCTGAGCCCGCGCCGGTATCCGGACCTGGGCTGGGCGTGGCTGACCCGCCTTTTGATCAACCTCAGCAACGCGCTCGTCCTGCTCTACCTGCTGTACTACCTGCGCGACCGCCTCCACTACGACGACCCCGACGAGGGTGTGCTGATCCTGACGGCGGTCAACGGTCTGACGCTGTTCGCCACGGTCGTCGTCGGCGGGGTGTGGTCGGACCGGCTGGGACGCCGCAAACCGTTCGTGATCTGGTCGGGCCTGCTGATGGCGGTGGCGACAGCGGCGCTGGCGGGCTGGCAGACCTGGCCGGGCGCGATCGTCGCGGCGGCGGTGCTCGGGGTCGGCTTCGGGGTGTTCACGTCGGTCGACTTCGCGCTGATGACGGACGTACTGCCGAAGGCGATGGACCGCGGCAAGGACCTGGGCGTGATCAACGTGGCCAATGCCCTGCCCCAGGTCGCGGCACCCGCCCTCGCCGCACCGATCGTGACGTACCTGGGCGGCTACCGGGTGCTGTACCTGGTGGCGGCCGTGATCGGGCTGGCGGGGGCGGTGCTGGTGGGGCGAATCAAGGGCGTGGAGTGACCGTCACAGGGCTCCGGCGTCCCGGGCCGTCCAGACGCTCGGGTAAAGGGGCCTGAAGCCGAGTTCCCGACGGATCCGCCGGTTGGACATGATCCCGAACCACGGGTCGGGATCCGTCAGCTCGTGCAGAGCGGCGGGCGCCTCGACACCGTTGAGCTGGTACAGCTCGACCGTCGTGACGGGGGCGTCGTCGGCGACGTTGTAGATCCGGCCGCCGGTTCCCGGCGCGTACAGCAGCCGCATCAGGCCCTGGGCGACGTCCGCGTGATGGGCCATCTGCAGCCGCTTGTGCGGGGCCCAGTGCGCGGCCCAGCGCAGGGAGTCGGCGAGGTGCGGGTCGCCCTCGCCGTAGACGAACGGAAGCCGTCCGATGCGTACGTCCAGGCCCTCCATCGCCAGCAGCTCCCGCTCGGCCTCGGCCTTGGACTCGGCATACGCACCCCACATCTCGCCGCCCGGCCGGCTCTCGTCCTCCTCGGTCAGCGGGCGGCCCCGTCCCACGCCGTACACGTTGCCCGTGCTGACCTGCACGAACCGCTCCACGCCGGAGGTCCGTGCGGCCCGGCCCAGGGCCACCGCGGCGTCCCGGTTGACGGCCCACGCCTCCTCGTCCGGCACGCCGCGGAAGGAGGCGGCGACGTTCACGACGGCGTCCACCCCGGCGAGCGCCTTGCCTAGCGTCTCCTCGTCCCGCATGTCTCCTACGGCCACCTGGGCGCCCAGTTCCGCGAACCGCTCACCGCGGGCGGCGTCCCGCACCAGGACCCGCACCTGCTCGCCCGGCTGCCGCTGAGCCAGCAGCCGCGGCGCGAACCGCCGTCCGACCTGTCCCGTCGTCCCTGTCACGAGTGTCAGCATCATGTGCTCCTCATCTGCTTGGTCCGTCCTCGACAACGAGCCTCGGCGGACGCGGCGGGAACCGGGAGAGACCTGCTGATCAGGGGATCGGCAGTCCCTGGATAAGCGGCGCGGCCTCCCGCACCCTGGAGGGGTGAACCGAGCCGAACTAGCCGACTTCCTGCGCCGCGGCCGTGCCCGTCTGGACCCCTCCGACGTGGGCCTCACGGCCGGCGCCCGCCGCCGTACGCCGGGTCTGCGCCGTGAGGAGGTGTCCCAGCTGGCCGGCATGTCGGTGGACTACTACACCCGGCTGGAACAGTCCCGGGGCCCGCGTCCGTCCCGCCAGATGCTCGCCGCGCTGGCCCGCGCGCTGCGCCTGACGGAGGACGAGCGCGATCATCTCTTCCGCCTCGCGGGCGAGGAGGCGCCGCGCCGGGAGGCGACGAGCACGCATGTGCGCCCGGGGCTGCTCCTGGTGCTGGACCGACTGCACGACACCCCGGCGATGGTGGTGACCGACTGCGGCGAGGTCCTGACCCAGAACGCGATGTCGCGGGCGCTGAGCGGAGACGTCCTCGCCCGGCCGCCCCGCGCGCGCAACATGGTCCGCCGCTTCTTCCTGGACCCGACCGCCCAGGGCCTGTTCCCGGCCGAGGACCACCCGGAGCGCGCCCGCGAGCAGGTGGCCGCACTGCGGGCGGTGACGTCGGCCCGCCCGACGGACCCGGAGCCCGCCGCCCTCGTCGCCGAACTACGCGCCGGGAGCGAGGAGTTCGCCCAGCTCTGGGAGGAGCACGAGGTGGCGGTACGCCGCGCCTCGACGAAACGCTTCCTGCACCCTGTGGTGGGCCTGCTGGAGCTGGACTGCGAGGTCCTCGTCAACTCCGGCCACAACCAGCAACTGGTCATCCACACGGCCCGCCCGGGCACGGACTCCCACGAGCGCCTGCAGCTGCTGCGGGTGGTGGGGCTGCAGGACCTGAACCCGAGCAAGACCTGACCTTCCGGCCCGTCCGGCGTTCACGGACGAGGCCGTTCAGGCCGGAAGCGGGGTCTGGAGTGCAGCCCGGGGGCAGAGGTCAGGGGCAGAGGTCAGCGCAGAGGTCAGAAGCCCAGCTTCCGCAGCTGCCGAGGGTCCCGCTGCCAGTCCTTCGCGACCTTCACATGGAGGTCCAGGAACACCGGGGTACCGAGCAGTGCCTCGATCTGCTTGCGGGACTTGATGCCCACCTGCTTGAGCCGCTGGCCCTTCGGCCCGATGACGATGCCCTTCTGGCTGGGGCGCTCGATGTACACGAAGGCGTGGATGTCGAGCAGGGGCTTGTCGGCGGGGCGGTCCTCGCGCGGGAGCATCTCCTCGACGACGACCGCGATGGAGTGCGGGAGCTCGTCGCGGACGCCCTCCAGCGCGGCCTCGCGGATCAGTTCCGCGATCATGACCTGCTCGGGCTCGTCGGTGAGATCACCCTCGGGGTAGAGCGCCGGCCCCTCCGGCAGGAGCGGGACGAGCAGGTCGGCGAGCAGATCCACCTGCTGGTCGGCGACGGCCGACACCGGCACGATCTCCGCCCACTCGAACCCCAGCTCCTTGCCGAGCAGATCGATGGCGATCAGCTGCTCGGCCAGGGTCTTCGAGTCCACCAGGTCCGTCTTCGTGACGATCGCGACCTTCGGCGTCTTCTTGATGGACGCCAGTTCCTTCGCGATGAAACGGTCACCCGGGCCGAGCTTCTCGTTCGCCGGGAGACAGAAGCCGATCACGTCGACCTCGGCCCAGGTGGTCCGCACGATGTCGTTCAACCGCTCACCGAGCAGCGTGCGCGGCTTGTGCAGCCCCGGGGTGTCGACCAGGATCAGCTGGGCGTCCTCCCGGTGCACGATTCCCCGCACCGTGTGCCGCGTCGTCTGCGGCTGGTCCGCGGTGATCGCCACCTTCTGCCCGACCAGAGCGTTCGTGAGAGTGGACTTGCCCGCGTTGGGGCGACCGACGAAACAGGCGAAGCCCGACCTGTGGCCGGCTTCCGACGATTCCGACGGCCCGGATGACTGACTGCGAACGCTCATGACGCCCATTCTCCCTGATCCACAGAGCACCGCCGTACAACCGAGCGACCGCCGCCCCCGCGGTGAGCTTCAGGAAACCTCCACGCAACGAAACGTCACGGAAACACAGCCGTGCACAGCCGGAAACGCACGCCGGTGACGCTCTGACGAGCCCCCACCTCGATGGAGACGACCGTGACCCTCGCCACCGCGCAGATCGACACGGGCGACACCGCCTGGCTGCTCGCCGCCACCGCCCTCGTCCTGCTCATGACCCCGGGCCTGGCCCTCTTCTACGGCGGCATGGTCCGCACGAAGAGCGTCCTCAACATGCTGATGATGAGCTTCGTGTCGATCGCCCTGGTCACGGTGGTGTGGCTGGCGGGCGGGTACTCCCTGGCCTTCGGCGACGACATCGGCGGCGGGCTCCTCGGCGGTCTGAAGTACGCCGGCATGGCCGGCCTCGGCCCGGACAGCCTCCACGGCACCGTCCCCACCCTCCTCTTCGCCACCTTCCAGCTCACCTTCGCGATCATCACGGCGGCCCTGATCAGCGGCGCGGTCGCGGACCGGGTGAAGTTCTCCGCCTGGCTGGTCTTCGTGCCCGTGTGGGCGCTGCTCGTATACGTTCCCGTCGCCCACTGGGTGTGGGGCCCCGGCGGCTGGATCGCGAGCCGCCTCGGCGCTCTCGACTTCGCCGGCGGCCTGCCGGTGGAGATCACCTCCGGTGCCTCGGGCCTGGCCCTCTGCCTGGTCCTCGGTCCGCGCCTCGGCTTCAAGAAGGACGCGATGCGTCCGCACAACCTCCCGATGGTGATGCTGGGCGCCGGCCTCCTCTGGTTCGGCTGGTTCGGCTTCAACGCCGGCTCGGCCCTCGGGGCGAACGGACTGGCCGCCGCGGCCTTCCTCAACACACTCGCCGCCGGCTGCACCGGCCTGCTCGGCTGGCTCTTCGTCGAGCAGAGGCGCGACGGGCACCCCACCACCCTGGGCGCCGCGTCCGGCGCGGTCGCGGGCCTGGTCGCCATCACCCCCTCCTGCGGCTCGGTCTCCCTGCTCGGCGCCCTGGGCGTCGGCCTCGCCGCGGGTGTCGTCTGCTCGTACGCCGTGGGCTGGAAGTTCAAGCTCAACTACGACGACTCGCTCGACGTCGTCGGCGTCCACCTGGTCGGCGGGATCATCGGCACACTGCTCATCGGCGTCTTCGCCGTGAAGGAGATGACGGACGGCCCCGAGGGCCTCCTCTACGGTGGCGGGCTCACCCAGCTCGGCAAGCAGCTGGTGGCCGTGGTCGCCGTGGCGGCGTACGCCTTCCTCGTCACGTACGGCATCGGCAAGCTGCTCGACGGGGCGATGGGCTTTCGCGCGAGCGAGGAGGAGGAGCACACCGGCCTGGACCTTACGGTGCATGCCGAGACCGCATACGATCACGGCGTCCTGGGCCACGGCGCCCCGGTCTCGTCCTCCCTCGTCTCCCCCGCGCAGAAGGTCAAGGGCCAGACTTGACTTTCTCCCTCCCCCTTCTAAAGGGGGAGGAGTCCACGGGTCACCCCGTGGGTTTCCTGCTTCGTCGTCGGCAGCCCGCCCGGAGTGCTCCGTTGAGGTCTTACGCCGGCTCCACAGGCCGACACCGCCAGCCCGGCGGCCAAAAGGTTCTTCGCCGCGTTCGCGTCGCGGTCGTGGGTGGTGCCACAGCCGCTGCACGTCCAGGTGCGGATGTGCAGCGGCATCTTGTCCTGCAGGCTTCCGCAGGTCGAGCACAGCTTGGAAGACGGGAACCAGCGGTCGACGGCGATCAGTTCGCGGCCGTACCACTGAGCCTTGTATTCCAGCATGCTGCGCAACTCGCTCCACGCCGCGTCGGAGATGGCGCGGGCGAGCCCGCCGTTCTTCAACGGGTTCCGAACGGTCAGGTCCTCGATCACGACCACTTGGTTTTCGCGGATGAGTCGAGTGGAGATCTTATGCAGGGTGTCCCGCCTGCGGTCGGCGATCCGGGCGTGGATGCGGGCGACCTTCCTGCGAGCCTTGTCCTGGTTCGCCGATCCCTTGGTCTTGCGGGACCACTCTCGCTGAGCTTTGGCGAGGCGGGCACGGTCCGTGCGTTCGTGCCTGGGGTTGGTGATCTTCTCCCCGGTGGACAGAGTCAGTATGTGGTCGAGCCCGGCGTCCACACCCACCACGTTGGCGGTGACGGGAAGCGGCTGGATGGCCGGATCTTCCACCAGCAGGGACACGAACCAGCGCCCGGCACTGTCCTTCGAGACGGTCACCGTGGACGGCTGCGTTCCTTCTGGAAGAGGACGGGACCACACGATGTCCAGCGGCCGGCCCATCTTCGCCAGTGTCAGCATCCCATCGCGGAAGCGGAAGGCGCTGGTGGTGTACTCGGCTGATTTGCGGGACTTCTTGCGCGACTTGAAGCGCGGGTACTTCGCCCGCTTGGCGAAGAAGTGGGTGAACGCCGCCTGCAGATGCCTCAAGGCCTGCTGCAGCGGGACCGAGGAAACGTCGTTGAGGAAGGCCAGTTCCTCTGCCTTCTTCCAGGCCGTCAGCATCGTGGAGGTGGCGTTGTAGTTGATCCGTTCCTGGCGCAGCGCCCACGCCTCGGTCCGGGCCGCGAGCGCCATGTTGTAGACCTTGCGCACGCACCCGAACGTCCGCGACAGCTCCGCAGCCTGCGCGTCGGTCGGGTAGAAGCGGTACTTGAACGCCCGCTTCACACAAGTGGCCATGACTCACAAGCTATAGCATCGCCTTGTGAAGCACTGTCATTGCCGGGAAGTTGACACCGATCCGCTCTGACTGCGACCCGGCCTTTCTGCCCTGCTCCACAGGAGTCCGTTTCCTCCCCCGCCTGAAGACGGGGGTACTCACGGAGGAACCCCGATGAAGCTCATCACCGCGATCGTCAAGCCCTACCGCCTCGACGAGGTGAAGACCGCCCTCCAGGAACTCGGTGTGCACGGCCTGACCGTGACCGAGGCCAGCGGGTACGGCAGGCAGCGCGGCCACACGGAGGTGTACCGCGGCGCCGAGTACCAGGTCGACCTCGTCCCCAAGGTGCGGATCGAGGTCGTCGTCGATGACGCGGACTCGGAGGCCGTGATCGACGCGATCGTCAAGGCCGCGCAGACGGGGAAGATCGGGGACGGGAAGGTGTGGGCAGTGCCGGTCGAGACGGTCGTACGGGTTCGGACGGGCGAGCGCGGCCCCGACGCGCTCTGACCGCGAGCAAGACTCCCACGACGGTCACCACCAGCAGCACCACCGTCGCCACCCACGGCAGCGCGAAGAACGACGCGCTCGCCGACTCCCGCGTGTCCTGGGCGCTCGCCGTCAACCTGACGTCACCCCAGTCCAGTTGGGGCGCGCCCCGCCACGGCTCGGTGAGCTGGACGCGCTGGCCGGGCAGCAGTTCGGCGGGGACCCGGGACAGGCCGCGGCTCAGCAGCGTACGGCCGAACATTCCCTTCGCGCGCAGCTCCACCTTGGGGTTCAGGGTGACGTTGCCGGTGTTGTGGAGGGTGTAGGAGATGGTTGCCGTGCTGTCGCCGAGGCCGGGGACGAGGGGCTGGTGGTGGACGACGCGGACGTTCTCCACGTCGATCGCGGGGAGGGCCGGGCCGCCGACGCGGAGGTAGACGCGGGCGCCGACGGCACGCTGCACGCCGAGCGCCAGTGCCCCGTCGCCGCTGTCGATCCGTTCGTCGAGCGCGACCAACGCGCCGGGATGGTCTCCGGGTTCGGCACCCTCGGGGACGCGGAGCGTGAACGGGACGGTGACCTTGCCGTGCGCCGGGACGGTCACGCGTGACGTCGCGGGCCTCGCCCAGGCGCCCACCCCCCGCTGCTTCTCCTTGACCGTCCGCACCGCGAACCCGCCGTCCCGCGCGGTGTTGTAGGCGTCGGCGGCATACAACCGGAAGGTCATCGGCTGCGCGGTCTTGTTGGCGACGACGACCTTGTCCTCGATGGTCGTTCCGGGGTCGGCGGAGAGATAGAAGTACGGGCGCGCGGCGACCTTCGAGGAGGCCGGGTAGACGGACCAGCTGCCGTTGTCGGCGGCGTGCGCGGGCGCGGTCAGGCAGGTGAGGAACAGGGCCAGGAGGAGGACATACAGCTTGCGCATGAGTGCGGACCCCCGCGTGGACGAGGTGGACGGGCGGGTGCGGGCGCCCGTGCGGTCAGGCGAGAGTGAGGGTGAGCACGCCGGCGTACGAACCCGGGGGCGTGAACGCCGGTACGTCCAGGGAGAGTCCGGCGCCGGCCGTGAACTCGCCGCCGGTCAGGGTGCCGTTGGGAGTGGACGCCAGAGTCGCTCCCGAACCGCCCACCGTGCCCGCCGAACCGGCCTGACAGGTGCTCGGACTGCCCGCCTTGGTGGCGCAGGCGGGGGTCCAACTCAGCTTTCCGGCATCGATCTTGGCGCCGGGACCGGTGAAGTCGGTGACCTTGCCGGTGAGGGACCAGCCCGCGGGTCCGCCGCGGAAGTCGTTCACGGTGACGCTGTTCAGGGCTCCGGTCGAGGCCCCGCCCTTGCCGAAGTCGACCGCCGACAGGGCGACGGAGTCACCGGCCTGGGACATGGACAGCGTGCCGGCCTTCACCGTGGTCGTCAGCTTCTGGCTGCCGTCGGGGACGGGGGTGGTGTCGTTGACGACGTAGGCGGCGGGCCCGGCGCCGTTGCCGGCGTCCCACGCGCCGCCCTCGTACGCGACCACACCCGTCGTCGTCTTGTCGTTGACGACGAGGGAGCCGCTGAAGGAGCCGTTGGCGGCGGCGGTTGCGGTCGCCGTGTCAGCGGTCTGGGTGTCCCCGGAGCGCCCGGCGAGGGTGACGGTCGCGCCGGGCGTGAAGTTGCTGCCGGTGACGGTGACGCCGGCACCGGCGTTCCCGGAGGCCGAACCCAGCGAGATGGCACGGTTGTTGGTGGGGTTGGCGTCCGTCGCGGTGACGGTCGCGGAGACCGGCGCGGGCGGGTTGGTCACCGTGCACGGGGTGTCCAGCTCCAGGATGTAGCTGGTGTGGATGTTGTAGTCGCCGGGCGAGAGCGTGATCGAGCCGGGCGCGGTGACCTTGAAGGTGCCGGTCATGGAGAACGACGGGAAGGCGCCGTTGCCCGGCACCGGGTCGTTCTTCTTGGGCCCGGCGACGGTCACGTTCCCCGTCTGCGCGCCGCCGAGGGTGACCTTGCCGGTGGGCGTCATGATGTCGGCCGGCAGGGCGATCGCGGTGGGGTTGCTGGCGGCCGGCTTGACGACGGTGTAGGTGACGGTGACGGTGTCGCCGACCTTCGGACTGGCGTTGTCGACCGCGATGCCCGCGGTGGTCGTGCCGTCGATCGGCGGGATGCCCGCGACGGCGGGCGGAATGCAGTGCGTGGCGAAGTCCACGTTCGTGGCGGCGCCGGCCGGACAGGCCAGCGCCGCGCCCGCGGAGACCGCGAGCGCGGTCGCACCGAGCAGCGACGCCCAGCGGCGTCTTCGGTTCATCGAACCCATGGGTGTGCCCCCTCTTCTTCTGTGCTCACTGGGGGCATTGATGTGGAGATCGCGTGAGAAGTCAATGGAGACACCGAAAAGAACTGATGACCCGTCAGTTTCTGTGCAGCTAGAGGGAACTGACGGGCCATCGATCTGCTGGCCATCAACGACTGCGGACCGGTCGAGCGCGGATCGGTCGACCGCCGATCAGTCGACCGCGGATCAGTCGAACACGAACGGTCCCGGTGACTGCGGCCCGGTGGCCGTGCAGGTGATGGTGATGCCGAAGACGGTCATCTGCAGCGAGCCGCCATAGGCTTCGAGGCTGTCGCCGGAAGCCACAGTGCCGTTGAGCGGACCGACGGTGACGGGGTCACCGGCAGCCATCGCCGGGTTCTTGGTACCGCTGAAGGCGGTGGTACCGCCACTGGCGTTGACCAGGGTCAGCGTGGAGGAGATCGAGTCCGCCGACAGGGCGATCGGAGCGGAGATCGCGGACGACGTGAGGGTCAAGGTGGCCGACGTGCCGTCCTGGGTGGCCGTGAGCGTGGCGTCTCCGCCACCGAAGCTTCCGCAGTCGGCGGTGATCGTCGCCGACTGTGGGGTGACGGCGAGCGCGCTGGGGGCGAACGCGAGCGAGGCGGCCGCGAGGGCCCCCACCGCAACTGCCGCACCTGTACTTGTCCGTTTGGCTCTCATGGGGATCCGGCTCCCTTCCCGAAGCTGGGAACTGCCATGTGGGGATGGATGGGAGAGGTTCGGACGGACAGCCGGCCGGCGCGGTGCGGGGCGCCGAGTGGGGGGTGAATCTGACGGTCCGTCGGAACTACCGGTTCCATTGATGCCGGTGAGGTGAGGAAACGGCAAGGGTGAATTCAGGACGACTCTGAAGCGGCCGGTTTTCAGCCTGCGGTGAGGGTGGTCCGTACCGTTCCGTCCGGTCCGGCGACCAGCACCGGCGTCCCCGCCCCGCCCAGATCCCGTACGGCAGCCCGGTCTTCCGCGGAGGCCGACTCGGCGTCCGTCACCACGGCCGCCGCCTCCAGGGACTTCGCCCCGGACGCCACCGCCATGGCCACCGCCGTCTGCAGCGCGCTCAGCTTCAGCGAGGCCAGGTCGACGGTACCGGCGACATACGTACGGCCCGTCTCGTCCCGTACGGCAGCCCCCTCGGGCACACCGTTGCGGGCCCGCGCGGAACGGGCCAGGGTGACGATCTTGCGGTCCTCGGGGTCGAGCGCGCTGCTGTCGGTCATGGGCCGAGCATACGTGTGCTCAGGAACGGTCGAGGCGGAGGCGTTCGGCGCGTGGCAGACCCGCCACCACCAGGTCGTACGAGTCCTCGATCAGCTCCCTGACCAGCCCGTCCGGGAGCTCGCCGTCGACCGTGACGGTGTTCCAGTGACGCTTGTTCATGTGATAGCCGGGGATGATCAGCCCCTCGTGCTCGGTGCGGAGCCGGACCGCGTCCTCCGGGTCGCACTTGAGGTTGACCGTGAGGGGGCGGGAGTCCAGCCAGCTCAGGGCGAACATCTTGCCCAGCACCTTGAAGACCGAGATGTCCGGGGCGAAGGGGAAGTCCTCCACCGCCGCGTTGAAGGACAGGCAGTAGCCGCGCAGTTCCTCGGGGCTCACTCCTCTTTCGCCTCCTCCTCGGACGGATCCGCCGGATCCATGGGCTCCACGAGCACGGTCACGATCTTGTTGCGGCGGCCGGCCGCGGATTCCGCCGTCAGCCGCAGCTCCCGTCCGTCGGGCAGCTCCACGACCGACGAGGCCTGCGCGATGGGCACCCGGCCCAGCGCCTTCGCGAGCAGACCGCCGACGGTCTCCACGTCCTCGTCGTCGTACTCGTCGAGGCCGTACAGCTCGCCCAGGTCGGTGATGTCGAGGCGGGCGGTGACGCGGTAGCGGTCGTCGCCGAGGTCCTCGACCGGCGGGAGTTCACGGTCGTACTCGTCGGTGATCTCGCCGACGATCTCCTCGAGGATGTCCTCGATGGTGACGATGCCGGCCGTGCCGCCGTACTCGTCGATGACGACGGCGACGTGGTTTCGGTCCCGCTGCATCTCGCGCAGCAGGTCGCCGGCGTTCTTGGTGTCGGGCACGAAGGCCGCGGGCCGCATGGCCGTCGAGACCAGCTCGCTCTCGGCGTCCCGGCTGATGTGCGTCTTGCGGGCCAGGTCCTTCAGATACACGATCCCGACGACGTCGTCCTCGCTCTCCCCGGTGACGGGGATCCGGGAGAAGCCCGAACGCAGCGCGAGGGTGAGGGCCTGACGGATCGTCTTGTACCGCTCGATGGCGACCAGGTCGGTCCGCGGCACCATGACCTCCCGTACGAGGGTGTCGCCGAGCTCGAAGACCGAGTGCACCATGCGGCGCTCCTCGTCCTCGATCAGCGACTCCTTCTCCGCGAGGTCGACCAGCGCGCGCAGCTCCGCCTCGGAGGCGAAGGGGCCGCGGCGGAAGCCCTTGCCGGGGGTGAGCGCGTTGCCGATCAGGATGAGGAGGTTCGGGATCGGGCCCATGACCCTGGCCAGGGGCACGAGCACGTACGCCGCGGCGGTCGCCGTGTTCAGCGGGTGCTGGCGGCCGATGGTGCGCGGGGAGACGCCGACGGCGACGTACGACACCAGGACCATGACGCCGATCGCGGCCAGCAGGGCACGGGTCGTGCCGTTGAACTCCTGCAGGCAGGCGTAGGTCACCAGGGCCGCGGCCGCCATCTCGCAGGCGACACGGACCAGCAGCGCGACGTTCAGATAGCGGGTCGGGTCGGCGGCGATCCGGGCGAGCTTCGCGCTGCCGCGGCGGCCGGAGCGTACGGCCTCCTCGGCGCGGAAGCTGGAGACGCGTGCCAGGCCCGCCTCCGCGCAGGCGGCGAGCCAGGCGACGACGACCAGGGCGATCGCACCCGCGACGATCTGGGGACTCATGAGACGGTCGGGGCCGGGGACGGGCCGGTCAGGCCCTTCTCCGCGCGCCAGCCGTCCACGATGGCCGCCTGCAGGCCGAACATCTCGGCCTTCTCGTCGGGCTCCTCGTGGTCGTATCCGAGGAGGTGCAGCACGCCGTGGACGGTGAGGAGCTGGAGCTCCTCGTCCATGGAGTGCTGCGTGGGCGCTTCCTCACCCTGCCTCTTGGCGACCTCGGGGCACAGCACGATGTCCCCGAGGAGGCCCTGCGGGGGCTCGTCGTCGTCCTTCGCCGGCGGACGCAGCTCGTCCATCGGGAAGGACATGACGTCAGTGGGCCCCGGCAGGTCCATCCACTGGATGTGCAGCTGCTCCATGCCGTCGGTGTCCACGACGATCACCGACAGCTCGGAGAGCGGGTGGATGCGCATCCGGGCGAGTGCGTAGCGGGCGATGTCGAGGATCGCCTGCTCGTCGACCTCGGTTCCGGACTCGTTGTTGACGTCGATCGACATGGTGCTGGCTTGTCTACTTCCGCTTGTTCCGGCCGCCCCGGTGGGCGCCGTTCTCCGTACCGTTCTGGCTGTCGTACTTCTCGTACGCGTCGACGATACGGCCGACCAGCTTGTGCCGTACGACGTCCTGTGACGACAGGCGGGAGAAGTGCACGTCGTCGAGCCCCTCCAGGATGTCCTGCACCTGCCGCAGCCCGGACTTGGTGCCGTTGGGCAGGTCGACCTGCGTCACGTCACCCGTGATCACGATCTTCGATTCGAAGCCGAGGCGGGTGAGGAACATCTTCATCTGCTCGGGCGAGGTGTTCTGGGCCTCGTCGAGGATGATGAAGGCGTCGTTGAGCGTACGGCCCCTCATGTACGCCAGCGGCGCCACCTCGATGATCCCCGAAGCCATCAGCTTCGGAATCGAGTCCGGGTCCAGCATGTCGTGCAGAGCGTCGTACAGCGGGCGCAGGTACGGGTCGATCTTCTCGTAGAGCGTGCCCGGCAGGAAGCCGAGGCGCTCGCCGGCCTCCACCGCCGGGCGGGTCAGGATGATGCGGGTGACCTGCTTGGACTGCAGGGCCTGCACCGCCTTTGCCATGGCGAGGTAGGTCTTGCCGGTGCCGGCGGGGCCGATGCCGAAGACGATCGTGTGCTTGTCGATCGCGTCGACGTACCGCTTCTGGTTGAGGGTCTTGGGGCGGATCGTGCGGCCGCGCGAGGAGAGGATGTTCTGGGTGAGGACCTCGGCCGGGGTTTCCTGGCCGTCGCTCTCCCCGTTCTCACTCGCCCTGAGCATGGCGATCGAGCGTTCCACTGCGTCCTCCGTCATCGGCTGTCCGGTGCGGAGCACCAGCATCATCTCGTCGAACAGGCGCTGGATGAGGGCGACTTCCGCAGCGTCGCCGACCGCGCTGATCTCGTTTCCCCGGGCGTGGATGTCGGCCGCCGGGAAGGCCTTCTCGATCACGCGCAGAAGGGAGTCGCCGGAGCCCAGGACGGTCACCATGGGGTGCTGGGCGGGGACGGTGAACTGTGCTCTCGCCTGCCCCTGCGCGGGGGTGTGAGCTGTGGGTGTCTGAGTCATGGGCCGGCTCTGTAGGCCTTGCTCGTCCTCCTCGAAACGACACGCCAGCCGCTTGGGCTGCCTGGCGGTTTCCAGGGTACGCCGGGGAACTGACAACGCCGTAGGCCTTTTCTGCGGCCTCTGTTTCACCCACCGTGATGTGCCGACCTGCACCGATATGCGCCAGGGCCACCCTCTCAGACCGACCTGAACCCGATCGTCGGCACCGCCCGCCGCAGCGGCCAAGGTCTCGCCGACTCCTCCGGTACGAGTGTCTCCAGGAAGGAGTAGCGGCTGAGTGCCGTCGGGTCCTGGCCCTCGACCGACTGCACCTTCCGCCACCAGGCCCCGATCTCCGACCAGCCCGGCGCCGACAGCGATCCCCCGAACTCCTGCACGGACAGGGCGGCCGTCAGGCCCGCGAAGGCCAGCCGGTCGGCCAGCGGCCAGCCGGCCAGGGTGCCGGTGACGAAGCCCGCGACGAACACGTCTCCGGCGCCGGTGGGGTCGAGGGCCTCCACGGCGATGGCGGGGACCTCGGCGGTCTCGCCGGTGCGCCGGTCCACCGCGTACGCGCCCTTGGCACCGAGGGTGACCACCGCGAGCGGTACGTGTTCGGTGAGGGCGTGGGCGGCGGCCTTGGGGCAGGTGGTGCCCGTGTACCGCGTCGCCTCCTCCGCGTTCGGCAGGAACGCCTCGCAGTGTTCGAGGTCGGCCAGGCCCGCCAGGTCCCAGGCGCCGCTGTCGTCCCAGCCGACGTCGGCGAAGATCCGGGCGCCCGCGCCCGCGGCCTCGGCGATCCAGGGGGCACGCTTGCCGGGCGTGAGGGAGGCGATGGCGGCACGCGCGCGGGGAGGGAAGTCGGGGGCCCCCGCTTGGAGGGAGAGGGCGTCCGGGGGCGGCTCGTGGCCGTGGGAGACCATCGTGCGCTCCCCCTCGTACGCCATGGAGACGGTGACCGAGGAGTGCCAGCCGGGCACGGTGCGGGAGGTGGAGAGGTCGATGTGCTCGCCCTGCTCCAGCGCGTCCCAGCAGTACTCACCGTAGTGGTCGTCGCCGAAGGCCGCCGCCAGGGACGTCTTCAGGCCGAGGCGGGCCAGGGCGGTGGCCATGTTGGCGACGCCGCCGGGGCTCGACCCCATCCCGCGCGCCCAGGACTCCGTCCCGCGCACCGGGGCGGAGTCGAGCCCGGTGAAGATGATGTCGAGGAACACGGTGCCCGTGAGGTACACGTCCCAGGGGGGATCGTCCGGTGTGCGCAGGACGGCGAGCGGGTCGAACTCGGCCTGGCACTTCGGGCCCGTGGTGATTGGTGACGGTCCCTTTCCGGTGGGCGCGATCACGGTGCACTCCCTGGCATGGTGCGGATCAGGCCAGTGTGCACCACCCCACCGACAACATGCCGAAGCTCGTGCCGCAGGCGCCGGCCCCCTCAGCCCCTCGCGGGCCCCGCGGCGGGGCGGGTGTGCGGGCGGGGAGTCAGGACGCCTCGGCGAAACCAGCCCGTCCGGCGTTCGAGGACGAGGCCCGTGCAGGCCGAACGGAGGTCCAGGGGGCGGCGCCCCCTGGACGGGGCGAAGGGTTGCAGGGGTTGCAGGGGGTGCAGGGGGTGCAGGGCGCAAGCGCTACCAGCGAGGCACGGCGGGCGTCTCCCATCCGGGCTCGGCCACCCGCATCGCCGCCGCGTCGTCGCGCTCGCGCAGCGACCCGTCGTCATCGAGCCACCGCTGGTGCAGGAACCGCAGCTTGCCGCGGTCGACTTCGACGCCGAGCCCGGGTGCGTCGGAGACGGTGACCTTGCCGGCCTCGAAGGTCAGGCGCTCGGTGAGCACGTCCTCCGACTGCCAGGGGTAGTGGGAGTCGCAGGCGTGGTGGAGGTTCGGGACGGTGGCCGCGACATGGGTCATCGCGGCCAGGCTGATCCCCAGGTGGGTGTTGGAGTGCATGGAGACGCCGACGCCGAACGTGCGGCAGATGGCGGCGAGTTGCTGGGTGTTGCGCAGGCCGCCCCAGTAGTGGTGGTCGGACAGCACCACCTGGACGGCATCGCGCGTGAACGCCTCCCTGATCTCGGCGAAGGTCGTCACGCACATGTTGGTGGCCAGCGGCACGCCGGTCCGCGCGGCGACCTCGGCCATGGCGGGGGTGCCGAGCGCCGGGTCCTCCAGGTACTCCAGGACGTCCCCGAGTTCCTTCGCCACCTTCAGCGAGGTCTCCACGGACCAGGCGCCGTTGGGGTCGAGGCGGAGGGGGTGACCGGGGAAGGCCTCGGCGAGAGCCCGGATCGCGGCGATCTCCTCGTCCGGCGGGAAGACACCGCCCTTGAGCTTGAACGACGTGAACCCGTACCGCTCCGTGAACAGCCGGGCCTGCCGCACGACTCCGGCCGGGTCGACGGCGGCGCCCCAGTCGTCCGTCTCAGAGGCCACGCCCTCGGGGTGGCCGGCCCACTTGTAGAACAGGTAGGCGCCGTACTCGACGGCGTCCCGCAGCTTGCCGCCGAGCAGCGCGTGCACGGGCAGACCGAGCGCCTTGCCGAGGGCGTCGAGGCAGGCGACCTCGAAGCCGGAGACGACGGACAGGCGCAGCTTGTCGGCGGTCTGTACACCGCGCAGTCCGCCGACGTCGACGCGTCCCGAGACCCGGGTGTCATCGACGGAGACCTCGTCGGCGACGGTGAACAGGCCGTTCAGGTCGCTTACTTGACGACCTTTCAGCTTCTCGGCGAACGGGCGGGCGAGCTCCAGGTACTTGGTGTCGCCGTAGGTCTCGCCGACACCGGTGATCCCGTCGGCCGTCACCACCTCCACGATCAGCCGTGGGGTGTACGGCTGGTGCACGCCCTGGGTGTTGAGGAGGGGCGGGTCGGCGACCAGGATCGGCGTCAGCCGTACGTCGGCGATGGTGAGGTTCACAGTGCGGCTCCCACGAGGTCGAGTCCGGTGGCCAGGAGGGTCTTGAGGTCGGCCAGGTCGGCGGCCGAGGGGTCGGTGAGGGGGGCGCGCACGGGGCCGACGGGACGGCCGCGCAGCCGGGCCGCCGCCTTCACCAGGGACACGGCGTATCCCGGTACGCGGTCGCGGAGTTCGACGAGCGGGACGTAGAAGTCCCTCAGCAGCCGCAGCGCGTCCTTGCCGTCACTGTCGTCGCCGCCTTGCAGTGCGCCGAAGAAGGCGTTCGCGATCTCGGGGGCGAAGGCGTGCACGGCTGAGCTGTAGGCGGGGACGCCGACGGTGGCGTAGGCGCGGGCCTGGATCTCGGCGGTGGAGGCGCCGTTGAAGAAGAGGAAGCCCTCGGGGGCGGCGAGGGTGAGGCGCTGGAGGCGGTCGAGGTCGCTGTGGCCGTCCTTGAGGCCGATGACGTTCGGGATGCGGGCGATGCGCCGGAGCGAGTCGGCGGTGAAGGCGACCTGGCCGCGCTGGTAGGCGATGAGTGGCAGCCGGGTGCGGGCGGCGATCTGCTCCAGCTGTGCGACGAGGCCCTGCTGCGGGGCGGCGACCAGGTAGTGCGGCAGGACGAGGAGCGCGTCGGCGCCGGCTTCCTCGGCGATGCGGGCGAACCGTACGGCCTGCGCCCAGCCGTATCCGATGCCGGCCACGACGGGCACGCGGCCGGCCGCCTCCGCCACCGTGGTGGTCACGACCTGCCGGTACTCGTCCTCGTCCAGCGAGAAGAACTCGCCGGTGCCGCAGGCAGGGAAGACGGCGCCGGGTTCGGTCGCGATCTGCGCCGCGACATGGGCGCGGAAGCCTTCGGGGTCGAGGGAGCCGTCGTCGTGGAAGCTGGTGAGCGGGAACGACAGCACACCGCCCGCCATGCCGGACCGCAGCCGGCGCACCACCGTATCCGTGTCCGTACCGCCGCCACTCACTTCCGAGCATCTCCCCATGTAGACGTTATCTATGTATGGAGATGGAGATTAGATACACGAACTGCGACCGTCAATGGGCCGGGCGCCCCGATTACGATCGGCGCATGTCGGAGACAGGGGGCGCGGGGGGCGTCCGCGAGGTGAAGTCCGCGGCGCGGACGGTGGAGCTGCTGGAGCTGCTCGCCTCGCGCGGTGACCGTCCGGCACGGCTGCAGGAACTGGCGGACGAGCTGGGCGTGCCCCGCAGCTCGATGTACGCACTGCTGCAGACCCTGATCAGCAGGGGCTGGGTCCGCACGGACATCACCGGGTCGCTGTACGGCATCGGCATCCACGCCCTGCTCACCGGCACCAGCTACCTCGACTCCGACCCACGCGTACGGGTCGTACGGCCGTATCTCAACGAGGCGTCGGAGGCGCTCGGCGAGACGATCCACATGGGGCGGCTGGACGGCCGGGACGTCGCGTACCTCGCGACCCGGGAGTCGCACGAGTACCTGCGGACGATCAGCCGGGTGGGGCGCCGGCTGCCCGCCCACGTCGGCGCGCTGGGCAAGGCACTGCTGGCCGAACGGGGCACCGAGGAGCTGCCCGAGGAGCCGTACGAGGCACTGACGCCGAACACGCACACCAGCCGGGAGTCACTGGCGGCAGACCTCGCCGAGGTGCGGGCGCGGGGGTACTCGGTCGACCGCGAGGAAGCCGTGACCGGAATCGTCGGCTTCGGCTTCGCGCTGCGCTACGACACTCCCGCTCTGGACGCCGTCAGCTGCTCGGTGCCGGTGGCCCGGCTGACCCCGGAGCACGAGGAGCGGATCGTCGCCGTGATGCGGGAGATCAGGGCGAAGGCCGAGGCGACGGCGCCTTCGGCGGGCGGGGCCGCGCACTGGCGTTAGCGGGTACGCCCACGGCTGTGGGCCGCTCGTCTACCCGGCCTTCCCCACCCGAAACACGAAGTGCTCCACATCACACCGCCCCCACTTCTTTCCGGAACCACGTGCTTGATACAACTTGCTCGCGCGTTCCTGTCCGTCGACGGTCGTCGCCCAATCCCCCTTCTGAGCCGTCTCTTTCGCATGCCCTGGGAACGCCCGTGTTCAGCCCTCGCACCACCCCCTGGCCCCTCGTCGCCCTTTTCACGTCCGGGTACCTCGCTCCGTATCTGCTGCCGACCACCGTCGGACGGCTGGATACGGGGCTTCCGCTCTCCGCCACCCAGGCGGGCGCCGTCGGCAGCGCGCTGCTGCTGAGTTCGGCCGCGGCCGGCTTTCTGCTCGCCTCACGCGTCGACCGCGTCGGCCCCCGCACCCTGGCCCGCATCGGCCTGACGCTCGCGGTCCTCGGCTACGGCGGCGCCGCGCTCAGCAGCTCCGTCACGGCCGTCGTCGCGGGCGCCCTGGCGGGCGGTTTCGGGTCCGGTACGGCGACGACGGTGGCCGCCACCGGGATCGCCGCCCAGCAGGACCCGCACCGGACGACCACGGTCGGCCTGCTCGGCGTCTCCGCGCTCGCGGGCGCCGTGTATCTGACGGTCCCCCACCTGGGCGCGGGCCATGGACAGCCTCTCGCCGCGATCGCCGTCACCGCGCTCGCCGTATGGCCCCTGACGGGCCGTCTGCCCTTGCGTACGGCAGCCCGCAGTCCCGGCGCGAGGCGCCGCCGCTCCCCCACCGCCGGGCCGGCCTGACCCTGGCCGCCGCCCTCCTGTGCTGGTCCCTCGTCCAGAACTCCCTCTGGGGCGTGAGTGGCCGGATCGGTCTCGCGCAGGCGCATCTGTCCGAGGCCACGGTCGGTGCGGTCTTCGCCGTCGCACTCGGCACCGGGCTGCTCGGGGTCGTCGCGGCGGGGTGCTCGGGCCGCGGCTCGGGCTGGCGCTGCCCGTCGGGGCGGGCACGGTGCTCATCGCCGGCTGCATCGTGCTCAGCGCCTGCGCGCACGACCTGACGACCTTCGCGAGCGGCGAGATCGCCTGGAACACGCTCTACCCGATCGTCCTGTCGTACGTGATCGGCCTCGCCGCCTCGCTCGACCCGCGGGGGCGGTGGGCGGTGCTGGTCGGCTCGGCCTCGTCGCTGGGCACGGCGGTGGGGCCGCTGGCCGGCAGCGTGCTGTCCGCGCAGGCCGGATTCCCGGCCATGGGGGCGATCCTGGCCGTCGGCCTGCTGGTGATCGCGGTCCCGATGACGGCGGTCGCCATGGGCGTCGGCAGGCGTCACCTTCCGGTCGTCGAGATCCCGGTGGAGACACCTGCGGGGCGGGCCTACGACACCACCGCGGCGTAGCGCTCCGCTGGGCGTGCGGTGATGAAGGTGCGGCCCGGTGGGGGCGGGTCGCGCAGTTCCCCGCGCCCCTGACAGGGCCCGGACCCGATGAACCTGCGGCCCGGTGGGGGCTGGTCGCGCAGTTCCCCGCGCCCCAGACGGGGCACAGCCCCCATGAACCTGCCGCCCGGCGGGAGCTGAGCGCGCAGTTCCCCGCGCCCCAGACGGGGCACAGCCCCCATCAGCCTGCCGCCCGGCGGGAGCTGAGCGCGCAGTTCCTCGCGGCCCTGACGGGGCCCGGCCCCGATGAAGCTGCGGCGATACCGCAACCTGCCTAGAACTCGTATGCCTCCACCTCGGAGAGGTACCGTGCGCGGCGGTTCTCGTCGTCCTCCAGGAAGGATGCGAGGAAGGAGTTGCGGGCCAGTTCGCGCAGGCGGTCCTGTGAGAGTTCCAGGGTCGTGTGCACGGCGTCGAAGTTGTCGCCCGCGTAGCCGCCGAAGTAGGCGGGGTCGTCGGAGTTGACCGTGCAGAGCAGGCCGGCGTCGAGCATCGCGGGGAGCGGGTGGTCGGCGAGTGTGCCGACCGTGCGCAGGCGGACGTTGGAGAGCGGGCACAGGGTCAGCGGGATGCGGTCGCGGACCAGGCGGGCGACCAGCGCCGGGTCCTCCATGCACCGCAGTCCGTGGTCGACGCGCTCGACGCCCAGGACGTCCAGGGCCTCGGTGATGTACTCCGGCGGGCCCTCCTCCCCCGCGTGGGCGACACGGCGCAGACCGAGCGCGGCGGCCGCCTCGTACACCTCCCGGAACTTCACCGGCGGGTGCCCGACCTCGGCGGAGTCGAGGCCGATCCCGGTGATCCGGTCCAGGTACGGCTTCGCGGCCTCCAGGGTCGCGAGGGCCGACTCGGCGGACTCGTCGCGCAGGAAGCAGAGGATGAGCCTGGTGGAGACGGAGTGGTTCGCCTCGCTGTGCCCCAGCGCCCGCCACAGGCCTTCCACCACCGTGCCCACGCCGACTCCGCGCGCGAGGTGCGCCTGCGGGTCGAAGAAGATCTCCGCGTGCCGTACGCCCTGCGCGGCGGCGCGGGCGAGGTAGGCGTTCGCGAGGTCCTCGAAGTCCTGCTCGGTGCGCAGGACGGCCATGAGCTCGTAGTACAGGTTCAGGAAGGACTGGAGGTCCTCGAAGTCGTACGCCTTGCGCAGCTCGTCCTCGTCGGCGTACGGCAGCTCGACGCCGTTGCGGGCGGCCAGCTCGAAAGCCAGCTCCGGCTCCAGGGTGCCTTCGATGTGCAGGTGCAGTTCAGCTTTGGGGAGGGGCATCGCAGCATCGTACGGGCGCCTTACCGGCGTTTCGGAACCGGCACCCGCAGGAGGTCGTGGGCGACGGTCAGCTCTCCCTCGAAGCCGGCCGCCCGCGCCTGCCGCTCGAACTCTTCGGGGTCCGTGTAGCGCTGGCTGAAGTGCGTGAGCACCAGATGCCGTACGCCCGCCGCGCGGGCGACTGCGGCCGCCTGGCCCGCGGTGAGGTGGCCGTGGTCGGCCGCGAGGTCGATGTCCTCGTCGAGGAAGGTCGACTCGATGACGAGCATGTCGCAGCCCTCGGCGAGCGCGTGCACGCCGTCGCACAGGCGGGTGTCCATGACGAACGCGAACCGCTGCCCGCGGCGCACCTCGCTGACGTCCTCCAGGGACACGCCGTCGATGGCGCCCTCCCGCTGGATGCGGCCGATGTCCGGACCCCTGACGCCGTGCGCGGCGAGCCGGTCGGGCAGCATGCGGCGGCCGTCGGGTTCGATCAGCCGGTAGCCGTAGGACTCGACGGGGTGCGAGAGCCGGCGGGCTTCGAGGGTGTACGCGGCCGTGCCGGCCAGGGTGCCGTCGCTGTCGACCGGCACCTGGGTGAGCTGAACCGTCTCCCGGTAGGCGGTGGCGTGCCGCAGGCGGTCGAAGAAGTGCTGCCCGGAGCGCGGGTAGTGCGCGGTGATCTCGTGCGGCACCCGGTCCAGGTTGATGCGCTGGATGACGCCCGCGAGGCCCAGCGAGTGGTCCCCGTGGAAGTGCGTGACACAGATCCGGTTCAGGTCGTGCGCGGCGACCCCGGCGCGCAGCATCTGGCGCTGGGTGCCCTCGCCGGGGTCGAAGAGGATGCCCTCGCCGTCCCAGCGCAGCACGTAGCCGTTGTGGTTGCGGTGCCGGGTCGGGACCTGGCTGGCGGTGCCGAGGACCACCAATTCACGGACGGACACGGCGGGTTGCTAACCGGGGGGCCACTGGAGGCCGCGCCCGCCGAGGAGGTGGGCGTGGGTGTGGAAGACGGTCTGGCCGGCGCCGGCACCGGTGTTGAAGACGGTGCGGTAGCTTTCGAGCTTTTCCTCGTCGGCGATGTGCTGCGCCTCGCGGAGTATGTCGGCGGCGATGGCCGGTTCGGCGCTTGCCAGGGACGCGGCGTTCTCGTAGTGGACCTTGGGGATGATCAGGATGTGGGTGGGGGCCTGCGGGTTGATGTCCCTGAAGGCGACGGTGGTGTCCGTCTCGCGGACGATCGTCGCGGGGACGTGGCCTGCGACGATTTTGCAGAACAGGCAGTCGTCCTGCGGCTCCCCAGCCATGTGTCCTCCTGAACAGCGGATTGATCGAATTACGGGGCAACTCTATCGTCGCGGATCGATACGGCCCCGCGCCCCTTTCAGTCCGGCAGAGCCGGCAGGGCCGGCGGGGTCTTGGCGGGCCGCTGCTCCAGGGCCTCCAGCGCCAGCCTGATCGCCTCGTCCAGCTGGGTGTCGAGGCCCGCCGCGTAGTCCTGAGGGCGCTGGACGACCTCCACGTCCGGGTCCACTCCGTGGTTCTCCACGCCCCACTCGTAACCCTCCAGCCAGAACGCGTACTTGGGCTGGGTCACCAGCGTGCCGTCGACCAGGCGGTAGCGGCTGTCGATACCGATGACGCCGCCCCAGGTGCGGGTGCCGACGACCGGGCCGATACCGAGGGCCTTGATGGCCGCGTTGACGATGTCGCCGTCGGAGCCGGAGAACTCGTTGGCGACGGCGACGACAGGGCCGCGGGGCGCGTCCTCCGGGTAGCTGTAGGGCCGTACTCCGCGCGGCACGTCCCAGCCGACGATCTTCCGGGCCAGCTTCTCGACGACCAGCTGGGAGGTGTGGCCGCCGCGGTTCTCCCGGACGTCGACCACCAGGCCCTCACGGGCGACCTCGACGCGCAGGTCCCGGTGGATCTGCGCCCAGCCGGGGGCCTGCATGTCGGGGACGTGGAGGTAGCCGAGCCGGCCGCCGGACCGCTCGTGGACGTAGGCGCGGCGGTCGGTGACCCAGGCGTGGTAGCGAAGCGGCTCCTCGTCGGCGACGGGGACGACGACCGGGTGCCGCGGGTCGCCGCCGCCGGAGGGCAGGACGGTCAGTTCGACCGGCTTGCCCGCCGTGCCGACCAGGAGGGGGCCCGGGCCGGTCACCGGGTCGACCGGGCGTCCGGCGACCGCGACGATCGCGTCCCCGGCGCGCACCGCGACACCCGGCGCGGCCAGCGGGGAGCGGGCGTCGGGGTCGGACGTTTCCGCGGGCAGCACCCGGTCGATGCGCCAACTGCCGTCCTCGTGACGGGAGATGTCGGCGCCGAGGAGGCCCTGCCGCTCGCTGCCGCCGTGGCCGCCGCGCGAGGTGACGTAGGCGTGCGAGGTGCCGAGTTCGCCCTGCACCTCCCACAGGAGGTCCACGAGGTCGTCGTGGGTGGCGATGCGGTCGAGGATGGGGCGGTAGCGGTCGAGGACGCCGTCCCAGTCGACGCCTCCGAGGTCCGGGCGCCAGAAGTTGTCCCGCATGAGGCGGCCGGTCTCGTCGTACATCTGCCGCCACTCGGCGGCCGGGTCGACGCTCTGGCGGACCCGGCCGAGGTCGACGGTGATGTTGGTGTCGCTGTCGTCGTCGTTCGAGGCGCGCCGGTCGCTCGGGACGACCTTGAGCTTGCCGTCGGTCCACAGCAGGACGCGCTTGCCGTCGCCGCTGACGGCGAGGTGGTCGGCGTCGGAGGCCAGGTGCTCGATGCGCTGCTGGGCCAGGTCGTACCGTTCCAGCGCGCTCCCCGGGTCGGGGTCGTCCGGGGTGGCCCGGGAGGCACCGAGGACTCCGCGCACCGGGTGGCGCAGCCACAGCACACCGTCCTTGGCGGCGCGCAGGGTGGAGTAGCGGGCGGCCTCGACCGGGAAGGGCACGATCCGGTCGGCGAGCCCTTCGAGGTCGATACGGGTGTTGGGGGTGCCCTCGCTGTCCGGGGTCTCGTCCTTGTCCGGTGCCTCGAAGGGGCGGCCGTGGCGCTGCGGGCCGAACGGGGACGGGGTGGTCGCGGACAGGGTGATCAGGTGCGGGCGGGAGCCGCCGACGAAGGCCAGGTCGAAGACGTGCTCGTCGTAGACCGGGTCGAAGGAGCGTGCGGAGAGGAAGGCCAGGTGCTTGCCGTCGAGGGTGAAGGTCGGCGAGTAGTCCCTGAAGCGCAGCGGGGTCGCCTCGGTGACCGACAGGTCGGTGGTGTTGGCGAGGCGGAGCTGGCGCAGCGGGCGCGGACCGGGGTGGGACCAGGCGAGCCAGCCGGAGTCGGGTGAGAAGACCAGGCCCGAGACGTTCCCGTCGGCGGCGCGGTCGACCTCGCGGACCTCGCCGCTGTCCCGCTCGACGAGCAGCACCCGCCCGTCGTGCGCGGCGACGGCGACGCGGCTGCCGTCGGGCGCGACGGCGAGGTCGAGGACCCGGCCGAGCTGTCCGGCGGCCAGCCGGCGCGGGGTGGCGCCGTGGGCGGTGCCGGTCGCGGGGGCGAACTCCAGGGCGTCGTCGCCCTCCGCGTCGGTCACCCAGACGACGAGTTCCTCGCCGTCGGCGCGGAAGGTGCGCGGCAGCCGGGCACGTACGCCGGGTTCGGCGGCGAGGGCGCGGGCGGGGCCGGCGCGGTGGGTGACCCAGTGGACGCAGCCGCGCACGGCGACCGCGCTGCCGCGGGCGGTGTGGTCGGGGTGGGCGGAACCGAACCAGTGGGAGGCGTTCACGGTGAACGGCTGCAGGTCGGCCCGCGGTCCGCCGAGCCGGACGTCGAGCCGGCGCGGCTCGGCGCCGTCGAGGTCGTCGAGGATCCACAGCTCGCCGGCGCTGGTGTACACGAGCCGGCTGCCGTCGCCGGCGAGATGACGGGCGTAGAAGCCCGAGACCGGGGTGTGCCGGCGCAGGCCGGACCCGTCGGCGAGGGAGGAGTAGACGGCGCCGACGCCCTCGTGGTCGGAGAGGAAGGCGATACGGTCCCCGGCCCAGACGGGGCTCTCCAGGTTCCCGTCCAGGTCCTCGTGCAGCCGTACGAACTCCCCGGCTCCGTCCGCACCGTCAGGGGCCCGGTCGATCCACAACTTGCCGGCCGTACCGCCCCGGTACCGCTTCCACCAGGCGGCCTCGCGCCCCATCGGCGCGGACAGCAGGACGGTGGACGGGCCGAACGCCACGTCGCCGACGGGGCCGTGGGGCAGTGTGGTGGCGGGGCCGCCGTCCAGCGGGACCGCGCGGGCCCAGCTGCGGCGCAGGCTCGCCTGGCCGTACGTGCTGATCGCGAGGACCTGTCCGTCGGGGGTCCAGCCGCGGACCTGGGTGCGCCCGCTCCCCCAGTACGTCAGGCGGGTGGCGGGACCGCCCTCGACCGGGGCCGCGTGCACCTCGGGGGCGCCGTCGCGGGTGGAGGTCCAGGCGACGGTGGTGCCGTCGGGCGAGATGCGCGGGTGGCTGACCGGTACGTTGTCGGCGCTGGCCCGCCAGGCGCGGCCGCCGTCCAGAGGAGCGAGCCATACGTCGTCCTCGGCGACGAAGGTCACCAACTCGCCGTGCACATGCGGAAATCGGAGATACGCGGCGGATACCGGGGATGCCTTCGACACGGGCTGGGTCACCTGATCACTTTAGGCAGGCGCGGCATCCGCCGACAGAGGTTCGGATCACTTGCCCTGGACGGGCCAGCACTGCGGATCGCCCTTGCACCAGATGGTCTTGGTGACGGTCACGGTGACGGTGGCCCCGGGCTGCTGTCCGCGCGAGGGGTTGTTGAGGATGGGCGACGGGGTGGCGTTGCAGTTGCCGAGGCCACTGACGTGGAACCACTGCTTGCCGCCCACCTTGGCCGTGAGGTCGCCGCGCACGCAGGCGCCGCTGACGGCGCGGGTGACCTTGCCGGTGACGGTGATCTCCCGTCTGTCCTTGGTCTGCCCCTGGCAGTCGACGTCGGCGACGGTGGTCTCGCTCGCCGAGGGTGCCGCCTTGCCCGTGGAGGCCTTGTTGTCCCCGTAGTTGGCCGTGCAGCTGAGCCACTGCACATCGACCTTCTGCCGCTCCAGTTCCTTGGTCGCGGTCTGATCGGTCGTGTAGGCGACGGCCGCGGAGTTCAGCCCGCCCGGGTCGCACGCCACGGCTCCGCCGACGGCCGTCATCACCAGCACTGCCGCGGCCGCCACCCGCCGTCCTCGCGGCCGCCGCCAGATCCGCCTCAATGCCCCCATGGACGGCAGCCTGCCACCGCGCCCGCTTCCGCGGTAGAGCGCATACGGTCACGAAAGCGCCCGCGCGCGCTGCGGTCAGACCCGCAGCAGCAGCCACTCCTGCAGCTCCACCACATTGCCCTCGGGGTCCTTGAGGTGGGCCACGCGCATGCGGTCCGTCATGGGGGCGGGGCCGTGGACGAGGCCGGCGCCCCGGGCCGCGATCTGCTCGCAGTAGGTGTCGAGGTCGTCGACGCGCAGAACCACCAGGGAGCGGTGGCCCGTTGCCGTGTCGCCCAGTTCGTCCAGCACCTCGGCCATCATCGAACGGTCCTGGAGGGCGATGCCGGCCGAGCCGGTGGCCGGGCTGAACTTCTCGTACGGCCCCCCGGCCGCGCCCGACTGCGGCTTGAGGCCGAGGACCTCGGCGTAGAAGCGGTAGCAGGCGGCGAAGTCACTGACGAGGAGCCGGACTTGGGCGAGTTCCACGATGTTCCCTCGGTGTCGTCAGGACCAGCGGCCGGTGCGGCCGAGGAGCAGGGCCGTCGCCGCGGTGCCCGCGGTCGATGTACGCAGCACGCTACGCCCCAGCCGGTACGCCTTCGCGCCGGCCTCTTCGAAGAGCGCCAACTCCTGCTCGCAGACGCCCCCTTCGGGGCCCACGACCAGCACGATCTCGCCCGCGGAGGGGAGCTCGGCGGTCGCCAGCGGCTCGCTTCGGTAGTCGCGGTCCTCGTGCAGGACCGCGGCGAAGTCGGCTTTGGCGAGAAGTGCCGCAACCTGCTTGGTCGTTGCCGCGTTCGCGACCTCCGGGAAGCGCAGCCGGCGCGACTGCTTGCCGGCCTCGCGGGCCGTGGCACGCCATTTGGCGAGTGCCTTCAGGCCCCGGTCGCCCTTCCACTGGGTGATGCAGCGGGCGGCCGACCAGGGGACGATGGCGTCGACGCCGGTCTCGGTCATCGTCTCGACGGCCACCTCACCGCGGTCGCCCTTGGGGAGGGCCTGGACGACGGTGATGCGGGGTGCGGGGTCGGGCTCGCGGGGGAACTCGGTGGGCTCGACGAACAGCCGGTCCTTGCCCTCGGTCCGCACGACCGTACCGGCGGCGCCACGCCCCAGCCCGTCCGTGAGGACCACGTCCTCTCCGGGTTGCAGCCGCCGTACGGAGACCGCGTGCCGCCCCTCGGGGCCGTCCAGTTCGACGATCGCCCCGGCGCCCACGCCCTCCAGGGAGTCGACCACGAACACCGGCGCGGTCATCGCAGGTCCCCCTTGGCCGACAACGCTGTCCTGGCGGCATCGAGTTCGGCGGCGAGGACCTCCACCAGCTGCCCGGCCGGGAGTTCGCGCGCCATGCGGTGGCCCTGTCCCGCCCACAGCGCCATGCCCTGCGCGTCGCCGGAGGCGGCGGCCTTCTTGCGCAGCGGCGCGGTGAGGTGGTGGACCTCCGGGTAGGCGGCGGGGGCGTACGGGCCGTGCTCGTGCAGGAAGCGGTTGACCAGGCCGCGGGCGGGGCGGCCGGAGAACGCGCGCGTCAACTCCGTACGGACGAAAAGGGGGTTGGTCAGGGCCTGCTTGTGTACGGCGCTTGCGCCGGACTCGGGCGTGGCGAGGAACGCCGTGCCGAGCTGGGCCGCGCTCGCGCCCGCCGCCAGTACCGCGGCGATCTGGCCGCCGCGCATGATGCCGCCGGCGGCGACGATCGGGATGCTCACGGTCTCGCGGATCTGCGCGACGAGGGAGAGCAGGCCGATGCCGGAGCCGTCGTTCTCCGGGATGTCGCGGTGCGTGCCCTGGTGGCCGCCGGCCTCCACGCCCTGCGCGATCACCGCGTCGGCGCCGGACCGCTCCACCGCGAGGGCCTCCTCCGCGGTGGTCGCGGTGGCCAGGGTGAACGTGCCGGCACGGTGCAGGGAGTCGATCACCGCGCGGCTCGGGACGCCGAAGTGGAAGGACACGACCGGCACGGGGTTGTCGAGCAGCACGGCGAGCTTGGGCTCGAAGCCGTCGTCGCGGCCGCTGTCCGGGTCACCGAGTTCGGTCTCGTACCAGGAGGCCTCGCCGGCCAGCTGGTGGGCGTAGATCTCGATGGCTCCGGGGTCGGCGTACTCCGGCTGCGGCAGGAAGACGTTCACGCCGAAGGGGCGGCTCGTGAGGCTGCGCAGCTGCTTGATCTCCTGGTACATGCCGTCGGTCGTCTTGTACCCGGCTGCGAGGAACCCGAGCCCGCCGGCCTCGGCCACGGCCGCTGCGAGATGGGGCACGGAGACGCCGCCCGCCATGGGGGCCTGCACGATCGGATGAGGAAAGAGATCGGTCAGCGCGGAGGACATGACGGCATGTTGTCACGTCCTCCGAACAAGTCCGAATCCGGCCTTCCGGCAGGCATAGGCCTACGGCACGTCCCGATGCCGGTCGGCACTTCCAGCCCGCTCGGCACCCGGGACGAGGCCCGCTCAGGGCCCAACGGGGGGTCCGGGGGCGGAGCCCCCAGCACCACCTCAGCGCCCGTTGAACGCATCCTTGAGCCGCGAGAAGAGCCCCTGCTGCCCCGGCTGACTGTGCCCACCCGGGGGACGACCCCCGGACCCCCGGCAGCCGTCCCACAGCTCACGTCAGCGGCCGTTGAACGCGTCCTTCAGCCGCGAGAACAACCCCTGCTGCCCCGGCTGGAACTGCCCCACCGGACGCTCCTCGCCGCGCAGCTTGGCCAGCTCACGCAGGAGGCGCTCCTGTTCCGGGTCCAGCTTGCTCGGGGTCTGGACCTCGACGTGGACGATGAGGTCGCCGCGGCCGCCGCCGCGCAGGTGCGTGACACCGCGGCCGTGCAGCGGGATCGACTGGCCGGACTGGGTGCCGGGCCGGATGTCGACCTCCTCCATGCCGTCCAGCGTCTCCAGCGGGACCTTGGTGCCGAGGGACGCGGCCGTCATCGGGATGGTGACCGTGCAGTGCAGGTCGTCACCGCGCCGCTGGAAGGTCGAGTGCGGCAGCTCGTGGATCTCGACGTAGAGGTCACCGGCGGGGCCGCCACCGGGGCCGACCTCGCCCTCGCCCGCGAGCTGGATGCGGGTGCCGTTGTCGACACCGGCCGGGATCTTGACCGTGAGCGTGCGACGCGAGCGGACCCGGCCGTCGCCGGCGCACTCCGGGCACGGCGTGGGTACGACGGTGCCGAAGCCCTGGCACTGCGGGCACGGGCGGGACGTCATGACCTGGCCCAGGAAGGACCGGGTCACCTGCGACACCTCGCCGCGGCCGCGGCACATGTCACACGTCTGAGCGGTCGTGCCGGGCGCCGCACCCTCACCGTTACAGGTGGAGCAGACGATCGCCGTGTCGACCTGGATGTCCTTCGTCGTGCCGAAGGCGGCCTCGTCGAGGTCGATCTCCAGCCGGATCATCGCGTCCTGGCCCCGGCGCGTACGCGACCGCGGACCCCGCTGCGACGCCGTACCGAAGAACGCGTCCATGATGTCCGAGAAGTTCCCGAAGCCGCCCGCGCCGAAGCCGCCGGCACCACCGCCGGCCTGCGAGAGCGGGTCGCCGCCGAGGTCGTAGACCTGCTTCTTCTGCGGGTCCGACAACACCTCGTAGGCGGCGTTGATCTCCTTGAACCGCTCCTGGGTCTTCGGGTCCGGATTGACGTCCGGGTGCAGCTCGCGCGCGAGCCGCCGGAAGGCCTTCTTGATCTCTTCCTGCGACGCGTCGCGGCGCACGCCGAGAACGGCGTAGTAGTCCGTGGCCACTTACGACTCCGCCAGGATCTGTCCGACGTACCGTGCCACTGCGCGTACCGCTCCCATCGTTCCCGGGTAATCCATGCGAGTCGGTCCGACCACGCCGAGCTTGGCGACCGCCTCGTTGCCCGAACCGTAGCCGACCGACACCACCGAAGTGGAGTTGAGTCCCTCATAGGCGTTCTCGTGCCCGATGCGCACCGTCATGCCCGAATCCCCCGCCTCGCCAAGCAACTTGAGGAGCACGACCTGCTCCTCAAGCGCCTCCAGGACGGGGCGGATGGTGAGGGGGAAGTCATGTCCGAAACGGGTCAGATTGGCGGTGCCGCCGATCATCAGCCGTTCCTCGTTCTCCTCGACCAGTGTCTCCAGAAGTGTGGAGAGCACTGTCGAGACCGTACCCCGGTCCTCGGCATCGAAGCCTTCCGGCAGGTCTTCCACGAGCCGGGGCACGTCCGTGAACCGGCGCCCCGCGACCCGGCTGTTGAGCCGGGCCCGCAGGTCGGCGAGGGAGGCCTCGCCGAAGGGTGCCGGGCAGTCGACCATCCGCTGTTCGACCCGGCCGGTGTCCGTGATCAGCACGAGCATCACGCGCGCGGGGGCGAGCGACAGCAGCTCCACGTGCCGCACGGTCGAGCGGGTCAGCGACGGGTACTGGACGACCGCCACCTGCCGCGTGAGCTGGGCCAGCAGCCGAACCGTCCGCGCCACCACGTCATCAAGATCTACGGCGCCGTCGAGGAAGTTCTGGATGGCCCGCCGCTCGGGCGCCGACATCGGCTTGACGCCGGCGAGCTTGTCGACGAACAGCCGGTACCCCTTGTCGGTGGGGATCCGTCCGGCGCTGGTGTGCGGCTGGGCGATGAACCCCTCGTCCTCCAGGGCCGCCATGTCGTTACGCACCGTCGCCGGGGACACGCCGAGGTTGTGCCGCTCGGTGAGTGCCTTCGACCCGACCGGCTCCTCGGTGCCGACGTAGTCCTGGACGATGGCGCGCAGCACCTGAAGCCGTCGTTCGCTCAGCACCGCGCACACCTCCAGAAGTCGTCCCCTAGGCACCTCGCCTGGCACTCTGTCCGTCCGAGTGCCAGCGTTCCCCGGCCCAGTGTACGGCTGTGGGGTACACCCAGGGCAAGGTCGGCCCCCGTCGGCGGGGTCGTACGGCTAGCGTCGCCGTATGACGGTGACTTGGGAAGAGCTGGGGTGGGAGCGGGTGGCGGCCGGGGTGGGGCGGTGCCGTCTTCCGGGCTGGGACTGCACGGCTGGGCTGGTCGTCGGGGCGGGTACGGCGCTGGTGATCGACGCCGGGGCGAGCCTCGCGGAGGGCGTGCGGTTGCGTACAGAGGCGCAGGAACTCACCGGTCATCGTGTGACTCATCTCGCGCTCACGCATCCTCACTTCGACCATGTCTTCGGGGCGGCGGCGTTCGCGGGTGCGGAGGTGTACGGCGCGGTGGGCATGGACACGGTGTTCGGCGCACGGCACGCGCGCGAGGAGCTGCGGGCGGACGCGGTGGGCAACGGTCTGGACGCACGGGTGGCCGAGGAGGCGGTGGACGCCCTGGTCGCGCCCCGGCATCACGTCTCCGGCGAGTGGACCCTCGACCTGGGCGGCGGGCGGCAGGTCCTGCTGGCGAACGTGGGCCCGGGTCACACGGCGCACGACCTCGCCGTCCTGGTCCCCGGCTCCCCGGAGGTCGTGTTCTGCGGCGATCTGGTCGAGGAGTCCGGTGAGCCCCAGGCGGGCTCCGACGCCGTACCGTCGCACTGGCCGGCCGCCCTCGACCGGCTTCTGGACCTGGGCGGCGCGGACGCGCTGTATGTGCCCGGTCACGGAGCGGTGGTCGACGCGGGGTTCGTGCGGGCACAGCGCGACGGGCTGGCCGCGCGTTTCGGCGTGTCGTGACCGCCGCCCGGCGGCTTCTCCTATCGTCATCCGAATGCGCCAGTACTCCGCCGATCTGACCCCGCCGTGGAAGAAGCCCAAGCCCGTCCCGGAGGTCGCGGCCGAGCCCGGTCTGGTGGTCGAGGAACCCGGCACCGGTTTCTGCGGCGCGGTGATCCGCTGCGAGGCGGGCACGGTGACCCTGGAGGACCGCTTCGGCAAGCACCGGGTGTTCCCGATGGAGCCGCGGGGCTTTCTGCTGGAGGGCAGGGTGGTGACGCTTGTCCGCCCGTCCTCGTCGGCTCCGGTACGGCCCACCCGCACGGCATCCGGTTCGGTCGCCGTCCCCGGCGCACGCGCGCGCGTGGCCCGCGCCGGGCGGATCTACGTGGAGGGCCGGCACGACGCCGAGCTGGTGGAGAAGGTCTGGGGTGACGACCTGCGCGTCGAGGGTGTGGTCGTGGAGTACCTGGAGGGCGTGGACGACCTGCCGTCGATCGTGGCCGAGTTCGCGCCGGGGCCGGACGCGCGGCTGGGGGTGCTGGTGGACCACCTGGTCCCCGGCACCAAGGAGTGGCGGATCGCGCAGTCGGTGACGAGCGAGCACGCACTCGTGGTCGGGCACCCGTACATCGACATCTGGGAGGCGGTGAAGCCGGCTTCGGTGGGCATCGAGGCGTGGCCGCGCGTCCCGCACGGGCAGGACTGGAAGACGGGGGTGTGCCGGGCGCTGGGCTGGCCGTCGGAGAACACCGGCGCGGTGTGGCAGGCGATCCTGAAGCGGGTGGGGTCCTACAAGGACCTGGAGCCGGAGCTGCTGGGGCGGGTGGAGGAGCTGATCGACTTCGTCACGGGTAGCGGTGGGGCCTGACCTTCTCGTACGTTGCGAATTCGCTGGTGTCCAGTTCGATACCGAGGGGCTCCAGCGGCGTGGGATCGCCGAACTTCGTGATGCGCTGGCGCCGGTAGTCCGCGTCCTCTCCATGCCCCACCGGCTCAGTGAGAAGTACGGATTGGGCCATGATGGGGTCGATGATGATGTAGGCGGGGATCTTTGCAGCCGCGTAGATCGAACGCTTCACTCCGTAGTCTCGCGTCACGCTCGTCTTCGAGGCGACCTCTACCAGCAAGGTGATGACTTCGGACGGCATCAGCCTTCCGTGACCGGGTCCGGCACCTCGTTCAAGCACCACAAGGTCAGGCTGCGGCTCGCTGGTTTCCTCAAGGATGGCGATGTCCTGGGTCTGGAGTCGACGCCAGTGCCGCCGGGGGATCTGGTCCTGAACCGCCTCGACAATGTCGTTGTGGGCCACGTCTGGCCCCGCCATCATCACAATTTCCCCCCGGAGGAGCTCGACTTTGAAGCCGTCGGGAACCTCGAGGTTCTCGAAGATCTTCACGATGCCGGTGGTCATCGGTCGGTCGTCCACAGCGGTCATCTCCGCAGCCCTCCGGTTTCCGCCACCGTCAGTTACGGCAGCGGCCTACGAATCAGGTTAGGGACCGAACCGACGTTCCGCACCGATTCACCCGCCAGGGTGATCAGTCGACCAAGTCCCTGACCACCGCATCCGCCAGCAACCGCCCCCGCAGTGTCAGCACCGCCCGCCCCTCCTCATACGGCCCGCCCTCCAGCAGCCCTTCCCCCAGCGCCCGCCGAGAAGCCGCCAGCCCTTCCTCCCGCAGCAGATCCAGCGGCACCCCCTCCCGAAGCCGCAGCTCCAGCAGGATCCGTTCCACCCGCCGGTCCTCGTCCGACAGGAGCTCGCGTCCGGCGCCCGGCGAGTGTCCCGCCGCCAACGCCGCCGCGTACGCCCCCGGATGCTTGACATTCCACCAGCGCACCCCGCCCACGTGCGAGTGCGCCCCGGGGCCCGCGCCCCACCAGTCGGCACCCCGCCAGTACAGCTCGTTGTGCAGGCAGCGGCCCGCCTCGGAGGTGGCCCAGTTGGAGACCTCGTACCAGTCGAAGCCCGCCGCCGACATCACCTCGTCCGCGATCAGGTAGCGGTCCGCGTGGACGTCGTCGTCCGTCATCGGGACCTCGCCCCGGCGGATCCGGCGGGCGAGTTGCGTGCCCTCCTCGACGATCAACGCATAGGCGCTGATGTGGTCCGGGCCCGCACCCAGCGCCGCCTCCAGGGAGGCCCGCCAGTCGTCGTCGGACTCCCCCGGTGTGCCGTAGATCAGGTCAAGGTTGACGTGGTCGAAGCCGGCCGCGCGGGCCTCCGCCACGCACGCCTCGGGGCGGCCCGGCGTGTGGGTGCGGTCCAGCACGCGCAGCACGTGCTGCTTCGCGCTCTGCATGCCGAAGGAGATCCGGTTGAAGCCGCCCCGGCGGAGTGTGGCCAGATAGGCCCGATCCACCGACTCCGGGTTCGCCTCCGTGGTGACCTCCGCGTCGGCCGCCAGCCCGAACTCGTCGCGGATCGCGTGCAGCATCCGTACGAGATCGTCCGCGGCCAGCAGCGTGGGCGTGCCGCCGCCCACGAAGACCGTGCGGACCGGGCGCGGGTCGTCGCCCAGGACCTTGCGGGCCAGGCGGATCTCGTCGATGAGGGTGTCCGCGTAGTTGTCGCGGGAGGCGAGGACGCCGCCCGTGCCGCGCAGCTCGGTGGCCGTGTAGGTGTTGAAGTCGCAGTAGCCGCAGCGGGTCGCGCAGTACGGGACGTGCAGGTAGAAGCCGAGGGGGCGGTCGGCCGACCCGGCGAGGGCGGACACGGGGAGGGCGCCGTCGGCGGGGACCGGCTCGCCGTCGGGGAGTGCGGAAGGCATGCCTTCCATTGTCCAGCACGTCGGCGGGGACTGGTCGCCGCTCACTCCGCCTGCAGCACCAGCAGCGCCAGGTCGTCCTCCGGCGGTCGTCCGCCGAACTCGTGCACCAGCCGCCGGATGCGCTCCGCGATCAGTTCGGCACTGAGCCCGGCGCACCCGGCGAGGGCGGCCGCGAGGCCGTCGGCGTCGTCGAACATGTCGGAGCCGGAGCGGCGCTCGGTCACACCGTCCGTGACGCACAGGAGGCTGTCGCCGCGGCGCAGCTCGAAGGTCTCACTGGTGTACGTCTCGTCGTCGACGACGCCGAGGAGGGTCTGCGGGCGGGCCACCGTGCGGACGTCCCCGTCGAGGCCGAGGAGCAGCGGGAGCGGATGGCCGGCGGAGGCGACGGTGCAGCGGATACCGCCGTCGAAGGGGGCCAGTTCGCCGTAGAGGAGGGAGAGGAAGCGGGTCTGCGGGCCGTCGCCGGGGGCGGCCGGCCGTACGAGGGCCCGGGCGGCTGCGTCGGCGGCCTCCGTCGCGTCGTCCAGGAGGAGGCGGTTGAGGCGGTCGAGGACGTCGGCGACGCGGTAGCCCTCGCGCGCCAGGAGGCGCAGCCAGGGGCGGGCCAGACCGATGACCACGGCGGCCTCGGGGCCCTTGCCCTGTACGTCGCCGACGGCGAAGCACCAGCGGCCGTCGCCGGCCGGGAACAGGTCGTAGAAGTCGCCGCTCGGGCCGCCCTTGTCGCACGGCTCGTAGACGAGCGCGCTGCGCACCCCGGGGATCTCGGCGACGGCGGCGGGCAGCAGCCCGCGCTGCAGGACCTGGCTGATGGTGGCCTGGCGGGCGTACTGGCGGGCGGCGCCCACGGCGAGCGCCACCCGGCGGCTGAGGTCCTCGACCAGGCCGGTGATCTCGTCGGGGAAGCGCAGCAGTCCGGCACGGCCGATGACGAGTGTGCCGAGCGGGCGGCCGCCCGCGATCAGGCGGTACGCCAGCGCCGTACCGTGCTCGTCCCGCACCCCGAGTGCCTCGCCGGGCCAGGAGTGGGAGACCGGCCCCGACCTCAGGGTCTCGCCGGGGTGCGGCGGGTCCTTCTCCAGGGCCCGGCGCAGCTCCTCGATGCGGTTCTCGCTGCCGTGCCAGACGCGCGCGAGCCGGGGCCCGGCCCCCGCGGTGCCGTCGGCCCCCCAGCCGCCACCGCGACCCGTGGCCTCGTCCTCCAGCCACACCGCGCACCAGTCGGCGAGCCGCGGCACGATCAGCTGGCCTGCGAGCGCGGCGACCAGGTTCTCGTCGAGCTGCCCGGCGAGCAGGTCGGAGGCCTCGGCGAGGAACGACAGGGAGCCTCGGTCGAGCCAGTCCCGGTCACGCTCGGCGCGCTGCGGGTCGGGGGCCAGCACCTGGGCGGCGCGCAGGCCGCGTTCCAGGGCGTGCCGGCCGGGGTACGCCTCCGGTTCGCCCGCGGCAGGGCGTCCCTCCGCGGGCAGCCGCGCCCACACCGTCTTGGCGCCCCTGCGGAAGGTGACGCCCCAGGACTCGGCGAGCGAGGCGACGAGGCGCAGTCCGCGGCCGTACTCCGGTGTCTCGTACGGGACTTCGGCCGCCGAGTCGCGGGGCGCGCGGGAGGGGTGGTGGTCGGAGACCTCCACGACGAGTGCTCCGGCCGCCCCCTCCAGACGGCACTCCACCTCGACCTCGGTGCCCGCATGCACGACCGCGTTGGTGACGAGTTCGCTGACGACGAGCACGGCGTCGTCGGCGAGACGGTCGGTGAGGTGCTCGGTGCCGGGCAGGCGGGACTCGGTCCAGTCGGCGACGGCGGCCCGCACGAGCGCGCGGGCGGAGCCCGGCGCGAGGGGGCTGCCGGGCAGCGTCGTGTTCATCTGCGCACGTGGATCCGCACTCCCGTGTGCGGTCGGATGCCGATGCTCAGGCGCACCGCAGGCACAGGAAGCGGTCTCCCGTTGCGTCGGAATGGCCCCCATGGACAGCTCCCCGAACGGTTCGGACGAATACGCCTCAGTCGATGCCGACAGAGTGACAGACTGACCTCGCCCATAAGCGTCGAGTTACCGAAGTGGGCCGCCATGAGTGAGAACAGTGCTACGCGTGTGCTCGAAGACGGTCAAAAACCGGAACAAATCCGTGCATCGGAGCTGCGTCCGCTGCTCGCCGCGATGGCGGCGGCCCGGGACGGCGATTTCACGAAGGTTCCGGAGACGGGCCACGGGATGGTGGCGGAGCTGACGGCCGCCTTCAACCAGATCATGGACCGCAGCACTCACTTCAACGGCGAAGTGCAGCGCGTGAAGCGGGAGTTGGTGCGCCACGGCCGGCTCGACGAGCGGGTCTCGGCAAGCCCCGGACAGGGCGCCTGGACGTCCCGGGTCAACGACGTGAACCAGATCCTGGACGCCCTGGTGGCCCCGGCGGCCAACGCGACGCGGGTGCTGGACGCGGTGGCCGGCGGCGATCTGACCCAGCGGGTCGACCTGCACGACGGCAGCCGGCAGTTACGAGGTGATCTGCGGCGGCTGGGCCGCGCCGTGAACAAGATGGTCGACCAGTTGTCGCTGTTCACGGGAGAGGTGACCCGGGTCGCGCGCGAGGTGGGCACGGAGGGCCGGCTGGGCGGGCGGGCCAAGGTGACCGGTCTGTCGGGCAGTTGGCGGGACGTGACCGAGGCGGTCAACACGATGGCGTCCCGGCTGACCGCCCAGGTGCGTGACATCGCCCTGGTGACGACGGCGGTGGCCCGCGGTGACCTGACCCGTACGGTCACCGTCGAGGCGACCGGTGAGCTGCTCGAACTGAAGCTGACCGTGAACACGATGGTCGACCAGCTGTCCGCCTTCGCCGACGAGGTCACCCGGGTGGCCCGCGAGGTCGGCACCGAGGGCCAGTTGGGCGGTCGGGCCCAGGTGCGCGGTGTCAGCGGGGTCTGGAAGGACCTCACCGACAACGTCAACTTCATGGCCTCGAACCTGACTTCGCAGGTCCGCAACATCGCCCAGGTGACGACGGCCGTCGCGAACGGCGACCTGAGCCAGAAGATCACTGTCGACGCGCAGGGCGAGATCCTGGAGCTGAAGTCCACCATCAACACGATGGTCGACCAGCTCTCCGCCTTCGCCGACGAGGTCACCCGCGTCGCCCGCGAGGTCGGCACCGAGGGAAACCTCGGCGGCCGTGCCCAGGTGCGGGGCGTCTCCGGCGTCTGGAAGGACCTCACCGACAACGTCAACTTCATGGCGGACAACCTGACTTCGCAGGTCCGCAACATCGCCCTCGTGTCGACCGCCGTGGCGCAGGGCGACCTCGGCAAGAAGATCACCGTCGAGGCGAAGGGCGAGATCCTGGAGCTGAAGTCCACCATCAACACGATGGTCGACCAGCTCTCCGCCTTCGCCGACGAGGTCACCCGCGTCGCCCGCGAGGTCGGCACCGAGGGAAACCTCGGCGGCCAGGCGCAGGTGCGGGGCGTGTCGGGCGTCTGGAAGGACCTCACCGACAACGTCAACTTCATGGCGCTGAACCTGACTTCGCAGGTCCGCAACATCGCCCAGGTCACCACGGCCGTCGCCAACGGCGACCTCTCCAAGAAGATCACCGTCGACGCGCGCGGCGAGATCCTGGAGCTGAAGGACACCGTCAACACGATGGTGGAGCAGCTGCGCGCCTTCGCCGACGAGGTCACCCGGGTGGCCCGCGAGGTCGGCACCGACGGGCGGCTGGGCGGCCGTGCCCAGGTGCTCGGGGTCTCCGGCGTGTGGCGGGACCTGACCGACAACGTCAACTACATGGCGGACAACCTGACTTCGCAGGTCCGCAACATCGCCCAGGTCACCACGGCCGTCGCCAACGGCGACCTCTCCAAGAAGATCGACGTGGACGCGCGCGGCGAGATCCTGGAGCTGAAGACCGCCATCAACACGATGGTCGACACGCTGTCGTCCTTCTCCTCGGAGGTCACCCGGGTGGCCCGCGAGGTCGGCTCCGAAGGCCAACTCGGCGGCCAGGCAAGGGTCGAGGGCGTCTACGGCACCTGGAAGCGCCTGACGACGAACGTGAACGAACTCGCTCTGAACCTCACCACCCAGGTCCGCGCGATCGCCGAGGTCGCCTCCGCCGTGGCCCAGGGCGACATGTCCCGGTCGATCACGGTGGAGACCCAGGGCGAGGTCACCGAGCTGAAGGACAACATCAACCTGATGGTGGCCAACCTCCGCGAGACCACCCGCGCGAAGGACTGGCTGGAGTCCAACCTGGCCCGGCTGGCCGCACTGATGCAGGGCCACCGCGACCTGATGGAGGTCGCAGACCTGCTGCTGCGGGAGCTGACACCGCTGGTGAACGCCCAGTACGGCGCGTTCTTCCTGGCCGACCCGGGCGAGGACAGCGCCTCGCTGCGCACCACCGTTCCCACGAAGGGGCTCGCGTTCATCGCCGGGTACGGCTCGGCGCAGGGCGCGACGGTCGAGACCGGCGGTCTGCCGGTGCACGGCCTGGTCCGGCAGGCGGCCCGCGAGAAGAAACGGATCCTCGTCGAGGAGGCCCCGCCGGACTACATCAAGATCAACAGCGGGCTCGGCGAGGCGGCCCCGGCGAGTGTCGTCATCATCCCGATCCTCTTCGAGGACAAGCTCCTCGGGGTGATCGAGCTGGCGTCCTTCTCCCGCTTCTCCGACGTGCATCTCGCGTTCTTCGACCAGTTCGTCAACACCATCGCCGTCGCCATCAACACGATCATCGCCAACTCGCGTACGGAGTCCCTGCTCGGCGAGTCCCAGCGGCTGGCCATGCAGCTCCAGGAGCGGTCGGACGAACTCCAGAAGCAACAGGCGGAGTTGCAGCGCTCGAACGCCGAACTGGAGGAGAAGGCCGCCCTGCTGGCCACCAGCTCCCAGTACAAGTCGGAGTTCCTGGCGAACATGTCGCACGAGCTGCGCACCCCGCTCAACTCCCTGCTGATCCTGGCCCGCCTCCTGTCCGACAACCCCGACGGTCATCTCACCGACCAGGAGGTGCAGTTCGCGGCGACCATCCACCGCTCCGGCTCCGACCTGCTGCAGCTGATCAACGACATCCTGGACCTGTCGAAGATCGAGGCCGGCCGGATGGACGTACGCCCGAAGAAGCTGCCGCTCATAAAGCTGCTGGACTACGTGCACGCCACCTTCCGCCCGCTCACCCTCGACCGCGGGCTCGCCTTCGAGGTCGCGGTCGGTGAGGACGTACCGCGGGAGATGTACTCGGACGAGCAGCGGCTGCAGCAGATCCTGCGCAATCTGCTGTCCAACGCGATCAAGTTCACCGCGACGGGCCGGGTCGAGCTGCGGGTGAACAGGATCAAGGACCCCGAGCACCTCCACGTCCACGAGGGGGACGACGTGATCGCCTTCGCCGTCTCCGACACCGGCATCGGCATCGCGGCCGAGAAACTCCCGGTGATCTTCGAGGCGTTCCAGCAGGCCGACGGCACCACCAACCGCAAGTACGGGGGCACGGGCCTCGGTCTGTCCATCAGCCGGGAGATCTCGGGCCTGCTCGGCGGCCGTATCGTCGCCGAGAGCGAGCCCGGCACGGGGTCCACGTTCACGCTGTACGTCCCCGTCGTCAGCCCCGGCCACCCGGCGAACGGACCGGTTCCCGAGGACCGCGCGGCGCCGGCGCCCGAACAGCTGTCGGCGGAGCCGTACACCGCGACACACGACGTGGACGACTCCTGGCCGACGCCCACCAAACTGGAGGCGTGGAAGGCCGGCCGCGCGGGTCAGGTACTGCCCGGGCGGCGGGTGTTGATCGTGGACGACGACATCCGCAACGTCTTCGCCCTCACTCATGTCCTCGGCCGCGTCGGCATGCCGGTCCTGTACGCGGAGAACGGCCGCGAGGGCATCGAGACGCTGGAGCGCAACCCGGACGTCGAACTCGTCCTGATGGACATCATGATGCCGGAGATGGACGGCTACGAGACCATCGCCGCCATCCGCCGTGCCCCCCGCTGGACGGGCCTGCCGATCGTCGCCCTCACCGCGAAGGCGATGCCCGGAGACCGCGAGAAGTCCATCGCGCGGGGCGCGAACGACTACGTACCGAAGCCGGTGGACGTCGACCAGCTGCTGACGGTCGTCTGCGCCCTGCTCGATCCCGAGGGAGCGGACGACACCACCGAAACCGTTGCAACGGAACCGACCACGAGTGGGGATGCCACGGTTCCGTCGACGACCGAATCATGAGGCACTGTCACCATGAGCGCTGAGGCAACGACCGGTGAGCGCGCCAGCATCCTCCTCGTGGACGACATGGAGGACAACCTGATCGCGCTCGAGGCCGTCCTGGGATCCCTCAACGAGCCGCTGGTACGCGCACGTTCGGGCGAGGAGGCGATGAAGGCACTGCTGCGCCGGCACTTCGCCCTCGTCCTGCTCGACGTCCGCATGCCCGGCATGGACGGATTCGAGACGGCCGCGAACATCAAGCGGCTCGACCAGACCAAGGACGTCCCGATCATCTTCCTGACCGGCGCGGAGGACGACTCCGGCTACGCCTTCCGCGGGTACGCCACGGGCGCCGCCGACTACCTGACCAAGCCCTTCGATCCCTGGGTCCTGCGGGCGAAGGTCACGGTCTTCCTTGACCTGCACCGCAAGAACCAGCAACTGGAGCGGGTGCGGGCGCAGGAACTGGCGGCCTACGGGGAGGTGAGCAGCAGACTGACCGAGCTGGAGGGCCGGCTGGACGGCGACGAGCCCCCGGACCTGGAAGCACTGCGCATCCAGCTCCGGGAGCTGCGGACACTCGTCAACAGGGGCCGCCCGTAGCGCCCCTGGCTACGCCTCCCGGGCCCCGGCGTACATCTCGTCGATCAGGTGCTTGTACTCCCGCTCGACCACCGGCCGCTTCAGCTTCAGGCTCGGCGTGATCTCGCCGTGCTCCACGTCGAGGTCGCGCGGCAGCAGCCGGAACTTCTTGACGGTCTGCCAGCGCTGCAGGCCCTGGTTGAGTTCCTTGACGTACCCCTCGATGAGGGCGAGCGTCGCGGGATCGGCAACGACCTGCGCGTACGACTTGCCCGCCAGCCCGTTCTCCTTGGCCCAGTCGAGGATGGAAGGCTCGTCCAGCGCGATCAGCGCCGTGCAGAAGTTCCGGTCGGCGCCGTGCACCAGGATGTTGGAGACGTACGGGCAGACCGCCTTGAACTGCCCCTCGACCTCGGCCGGCGCGATGTACTTGCCGCCGGACGTCTTGATGAGGTCCTTCTTGCGGTCGGTGATGCGCAGGTATCCGTCCGGGGACAGCTCACCGATGTCGCCGGTGTGGAACCAGCCGTCCGACTCCAGCACCTCGACGGTCTTCTCGGGCAGCCCGTGGTAGCCCTCCATGATTCCGGGACCGCGCAGCAGGATCTCGCCGTCGTCCGCGATGCGCACCTCCGTGCCGGGCAGCGGCTTGCCGACCGTGCCGGTGCGGTAGGCCTCGCCGGGGTTCACGAAGGAGGCCGCCGAGGACTCCGTGAGGCCGTAGCCCTCAAGGATGTGGATGCCGGCGCCGGCGAAGAAGTAGCCGATCTCCGGCGCGAGCGCGGCCGAACCGGACACGCAGGCCCGCAGATTGCCGCCGAACGCCTCGCGGATCTTGGCGAAGACCAGCGCGTCGGCGACCTTGTGCTTGGCGCCCAGCCCGAACGGGACCGACGCCGTGCCGGTGCGCCGGAAGTTGTCCTGCGAGACCTTGGCGTAATCGCGGGCGACCTCCGCGGCCCACTGGAAGATCTTGTACTTGGCGCCGCCGCCGGCCTTCGCCTTGGCCGCGACCCCGTTGTAGACCTTCTCGAAGATGCGCGGGACGGCCGCCATGTACGTCGGCTGCACGATCGGCAGATTCTCGATGATCTTGTCCACGCGGCCGTCGACGGCGGTGACGTGACCGACCTCGATCTGGCCCGAGGTGAGCACCTTGCCGAAGACGTGCGCGAGCGGCAGCCACAGGTACTGCACGTCCTCGGCGCTGATCAGGCCGGTCGCGGAGATCGCCTTCGCCATGTACGACCAGTTGTCGTGCGGCAGGCGCACGCCCTTGGGGCGGCCGGTGGTGCCGGAGGTGTAGATGAGGGTGGCGAGCTGGTCCTTGGTGATCGCCCCGACCCGCTCCTTGATCAGGTCGGGGTCCTTCTCCAGGCGAGCGGCGCCCCGGGCCTCCAGCTCGGCGAGAGTGAGGACCCAGTCGCTCGTCTCGACACCGGCCGAGTCGATCACGACCACGTGTGTGAGGGCGGGCAGCTCAGCGCGCTTCTCCACCACCTTGGCGAGCTGGGCCGCGTCTTCCGCGACCAGCACGAGGCTTTCGGAGTCGGAGAGGATGAACGCCGACTCGTCGGAGTTGGTCTGCGGGTAGATCGTGGTCGTGGCGGCCCCGGCGCACATGATGCCGAGGTCGGCGAGGACCCACTCGACCCGGGTGGCGGAGGCGAGCGCGACGCGCTGCTCGGACTGCACACCCAGTTCGATCAGGCCGGCGGCGATCGAGTAGACCCGCTCCGCGGTCTGCGCCCAGCTCATCGCCTTCCAGTCGTCGGGGCCCGCACCGGAGGCGGAGGCCACCGGATAGCGGTAGGCCTCCGCGTCCGGTGTGGCCGCAACGCGCTCCAGGAAGAGGGTCGCCACGCTCGGCGGACGGTTCTCGATCAGTGTCTGTGTGTCGCTCACGACATCCTCCGGGGCCCGCGGCAGCGCGGCTGGCTCAAGTGCGGCGGTATTGACTGCGTGTATTCACTCGCGAGCCTTGTTTAACTCGCGAGTAACTATCGAGCAGAGATCAGGGTAGAGCCCGACCGCCCGGTTCGTAAGGGGCGGCGGCCTGTCACTTCGTACAGAGAGCGACGCTACGCACGCGTAGGGGCCCGTCGCGCTTTCGTACGACGAGCCCCTGTTGTGTCCGGTTTGGTGCCGCAACCCGTTGTTACCCCGGGTTACTTCTTGCCCTTGCCCGACCCCGCACTGTCATCGCTGGAGAGCACGGCGATGAACGCCTCCTGGGGAACCTCCACGGAACCCACCATCTTCATTCGCTTCTTGCCCTCCTTCTGCTTCTCCAGGAGCTTGCGCTTACGGGAGATGTCGCCGCCGTAGCACTTGGCGAGGACGTCCTTGCGGATGGCGCGGATGGTCTCGCGGGCGATCACCCGGGAGCCGATGGCGGCCTGGATGGGCACCTCGAAGGCCTGCCGCGGGATGAGCTCGCGCAGCTTGGCGACCAGCCGCACACCGTAGGAGTAGGCCGCGTCCTTGTGCGTGATCGCGGAGAACGCGTCGACCTTGTCGCCGTGCAGCAGGATGTCGACCTTGACCAGGCTGGAGGTCTGCTCACCGGTGGGCTCGTAGTCCAGCGACGCGTAACCGCGCGTCTTCGACTTCAGCTGGTCGAAGAAGTCGAAGACGATCTCCGCGAGCGGGAGCGTGTAGCGGATCTCGACCCGGTCCTCGGACAGGTAGTCCATGCCGAGGAGAGTCCCGCGCCGGGTCTGGCACAGCTCCATGATCGACCCGATGAACTCCGACGGCGCGAGGATCGTGGCGCGCACGACCGGCTCGTACACATCGTTGATCTTGCCCTCGGGGAACTCGCTGGGGTTGGTGACCGTGTGCTCGGTCAGGTCCTCCATGATCACGCGGTAGACCACGTTCGGCGCGGTCGCGATCAGGTCGAGCCCGAACTCGCGCTCCAGCCGCTCACGGATGACGTCCAGGTGCAGCAGGCCGAGGAAGCCGACCCGGAAGCCGAAGCCCAGCGCCGCCGAGGTCTCCGGCTCGTACACCAGCGCCGCGTCGTTGAGCTGCAGCTTGTCGAGCGCGTCGCGCAGTTCGGGGTAGTCCGAGCCGTCCAGCGGATACAGCCCGGAGAAGACCATGGGCTTGGGGTCCTTGTATCCCCCGAGAGCCTCGGTCGCGCCCTTGTGCAGGCTGGTGATCGTGTCACCGACCTTGGACTGGCGGACGTCCTTCACACCGGTGATGAGGTAGCCCACCTCACCGACGCCGAGTCCGTCGGCGCCGAGCATCTCGGGCGAGTTCGTCCCGATCTCCAGCAGCTCGTGTGTGGCGTTGGTGGACATCATCCGGATGCGCTCGCGCTTGTTGAGCTGCCCGTCGATGACCCGGACGTACGTCACGACGCCGCGGTAGGAGTCGTAGACCGAGTCGAAGATCATCGCGCGGGCGGGAGCGTCCGCGACGCCGACCGGAGCCGGGACCTCCTTGACCACCTTGTCGAGCAGCGCGTCGACGCCGATACCGGTCTTGGCGGACACCCGCAGCACATCGTCCGGGTCGCAGCCGACGAGGTTCGCGAGTTCTTCCGCGAACTTCTCGGGCTGTGCGGCCGGCAGGTCGATCTTGTTCAGTACGGGGATGATCGTGAGGTCGTTCTCCATCGCCAGGTAGAGGTTGGCGAGGGTCTGGGCCTCGATGCCCTGGGCGGCGTCGACGAGGAGTACGGTCCCCTCGCAGGCGGCGAGCGACCGCGAGACCTCGTACGTGAAGTCGACGTGCCCCGGGGTGTCGATCATGTTGAGGATGTGCGTGTCGGTCTTGTCATGGGTCGGGGCCCACGGCAAACGCACCGCCTGGGACTTGATCGTGATGCCGCGCTCGCGCTCGATGTCCATCCGGTCGAGGTACTGAGCACGCATCTGCCGCTGCTCGACGACGCCGGTCAGCTGGAGCATCCGGTCGGCGAGCGTGGACTTGCCGTGGTCGATGTGCGCGATGATGCAGAAATTGCGGATCAGAGCCGGGTCGGTACGGCTCGGCTCGGGCACATTGTTAGGGGTCGCGGGCACGCAGGGTCCTGTCTCTTGAGGCGCCTTATGCCTCGGGTCGGATCTATACGTAGGCTCCATGGTCCCACGGGCGGGGACCGGGAACCGTTTTGGGCCATGGGCCGAGCCACTGGTAGCCTGGGTGGCTGTGCCTCCTGCCCTCTCAGCACGAGGCACACTCCGGAAAATCACCGGTACGGGTCCTTGCGGCCCCGGACCAGAACCTGAAAAGGCTCATCAGTGGCGAACATCAAGTCCCAGATCAAGCGGATCAAGACCAACGAGAAGGCCCGGCTGCGCAACAAGGCCGTCAAGTCCTCCCTGAAGACCGCGATCCGCAAGGCCCGCGAGGCCGCTGCCGCGGGTGACGTCGAGAAGGCCACCGAGCACGAGCGCGCTGCCGCGCGTCTGCTCGACAAGGCCGTCTCCAAGGGCGTCATCCACAAGAACCAGGCCGCCAACAAGAAGTCGGCGCTTGCTTCCAAGGTCGCTTCCCTCCAGGGCTGAATCTCTTACTGATCTGACCGGTCCTACGGGACCGAACCGCCGGAAGGACCCAGAGCGGGCCCTCTCTCATCCGCTCCCGACCGGCCCCCAGCGCCTGTACGCGGCCTGCGTTCGCCACGCGGGTACGGGCTCGACATTGTGAACCGAAGGCCCCGCTTCCCGCCCTTCCCCAGGGCGGAAGCGGGGCCTTCGCACCTCTTGCGGTCGTGGCGAGGGGGAGGGCCGCGCCCCCATAGAGCGGGCCGCGCCCCAATCAGCCCGTCCGGCGATTGAGGACAAGGCCGTCCAGGCCGATGCGGGGGTCTGGGGGCGGCAGCCCCCGGGCGGAGCGGCAGCGGCAGCGGCAGCGGCAGCGGCAGCGGCAGCGGCAGCGGCAGCGGCAGCGGCAGCGGCAGCGGCAGCGGCAGCGGCAGCGGCAGCGGCAGCGGCAGCGGCAGCGGCAGCGGCAGCGGCAGGGTCCCTGGGAATGGGACGGGTAAGGGCGGCGGGGCGAGAGACACACGGCGCCGACACCGACACCGGCACAGGCCCCGCAACACCCGCCCCCACCGACACTTACCGCCCTCGCGACCGCGCCGCCCGCGCAATGGTCACGACGGCCTTCTCCAACGCGTACTCGGGATCATCCCCGCCGCCCTTCACCCCCGCGTCGGCCTCGGCAACCGCCTGCAACGCCTCAGCAACCCCATCCGGCGTCCACCCCCGCATCTGCTGCCGCACCCGGTCGATCTTCCACGGCGGCATCCCCAACTCCCGCGCCAGATCGGCCGGCCGTCCCCCTCGCGCGGACGACAGCTTCCCGATCGCCCGCACCCCCTGCGCCAGCGCACTGGTGATCAACACCGGCGCCACCCCGGTGGCCAGCGACCACCTGAGCGCCTCCAGTGCCTCGGCCGCCCGCCCTTCCACGGCCCGGTCGGCAACCGTGAAACTCGACGCCTCGGCCCGCCCGGTGTAGTACCGCCCGACAACGGCCTCGTCGATGGTCCCTTCCACATCCGCGACCAACTGGGAAACGGCCGACGCCAGCTCCCGCAGATCACTCCCGATCGCGTCGACGAGCGCCTGACAGGCCTCGGGCGTGGCAGATCTCCCGACCGCCCTGAACTCCCCCCGGACGAAGGCCAGCCGATCCGCCGGCTTGGTCATCTTCGGGCAGGCCACCTCCCGCGCACCCGCCTTGCGCGCGGCGTCGAGAAGCGCCTTGCCCTTCGCTCCGCCCGCATGCACCAGCACGAGGGTGATCTCCTCGGCGGGCGCCCCGAGATACGCCTTCACGTCCTTGACGGTGTCGGCCGAAAGATCCTGCGCATTGCGTACGACCACGACCTTCCGCTCCGCGAAGAGCGACGGACTGGTCAACTCGGCGAGCGTGCCGGGCTGCAGCTGCTCCGGGTTCAGGTCACGTACGTCCGTGTCGGGGTCGGCGGCCCTGGCGGCGGCCACCACCTCCCGCACGGCACGGTCGAGCAGGAGGTCCTCCTGGCCCACGGCAAGCGTCACCGGGGCGAGAAGGTCGTCATCAGCAGTCTTCCTGGCCATCGCGACAAGCATCGCACGCACCACTGACAACGGGCTCCCGCCGCATGCTCACGGCTCCTCCCGCCACCCGTCCCACGCCCCCACGAACTCGTCCAGCTCCCCCGGATCCAGCCGCCGGTCCTCGTCCCGCAGCACGAGCAGCCACTGCGCGTCCTCCGCGTCGTCCTCACCGGCCAGCGCGTCCCTTACGAGCCGCGGTTGTTCGGACAGCCCGAACCGCTCCCCGAGCGCCTCGGCCACCTCCTCCGCGGCATCACGGTCCGGCAGCACCAGCACATGTCTCACATCGCTCACGGCAGCCATTGTCCGGCACCCGCGTCAGGCACCCGCAGGTCACCCCTTGCGCACGATCTGCACATCGAGGTCGATCCGGATGCTCGGCCCCACGACCGCGATCCCCCGCGCCAGCATCGTCTGCCAGCTGACCGTGAAGTCGTCCCGGTGCAGCTCCGTCGTGGCCCGGCAGGCCGCCCGCACCTCGCCCTCCATACCGTTGCCGAGCCCGAGGTACTCCGTGTCGAGCGTGACCGTACGGGTCACTCCGTGCAGTGACAGCGCCCCGGTGACCGCCCACCGGTTCCCGCCCTTGTGCACGAACCGCTCACTGTAGAACTCCAGCGTCGGAAAGCGCGCCACGTCCAGGAAGTCGCCGGAGCGCAGATGGTCGTCCCGCATCCTGACGTTCGTGTCGATGCTCGCCGCGTCGATCACCACATGCATCGCCGACTGCTCCATCGGATCCGCGATCCGTACAGCGCCCGCGAAGGAGTTGAACCGGCCGTGGATCCGCGCCAGCCCGATGTGCCGCGCGGTGAACCCGATCGAGGAGTGCGCGGGCTCGATCTCCCAGTCGCCCGCCGCGGGCAGCTCCGGGGGTCGCGCGACCTGAAGCGTCACGTCGCCCAGCGAGGCGAGCGCGTTCTCCCCGACGGTCGCGCTGGCCCGGTACGGCGTGTATCCCTCGGCCGACACGGCGAGCCGGTACTCCCCCGCGGGCACCGTCGTCACGAACGACCCGAAGGGATCCGTCTCCCCGCCCACCACCTTGCGCCCCATGGAGTCGCTGACGGCGAACTCCGCATGCGTCACCGGTGCGTGGACCGGATCCAGCACCCGGCAGCTCAGCACTCCGGCCGTCGGCGGGGTCTGCACCGCCGCCAGGGGACTCGTCCGTTGCTCTCTGTTCGCTCGGTTTACCAACCAGCGGCCGAACATCCACGCCACCCCTGTGCGCCTCGACGTCATACGTTACCGAAGACGCATTCGATCACCGTTGTGGCTTTCGAGGCAACACGGGCCGCCTACGCACGAGTAGCAACGACTGGTCCCTTGTGAACCCAATCAGTCGCGCCTGCGGGGATTTCGCACGGTCGGCACTGAGCCGAGTTCGATCCCGAACCGCTCCCGGTACACCCCGAGCACCTCCTCGTCCGTGCCCAACTCCCGCTCCTCGTGCGCCCCGTCCGGGCCCGTCACCTTGAAGGTGCGCCCGCTGAGCGTGATCCTCCCCCCGTCCTCCGTCACCCTTGAACACACCAGCGACTGCACGAAGTGCGACACGGGCGAGGTGCTGTGCCACCACGCCCCGGCCACGAAGTCGCCCAGCTCACGCGGCCGCATCTCCAGCCGGTACTGCGGCCTTCCGTTCACGACGACGTCCAGGTCCGGCCCCGCCTCGACGATCCGGAACCTCCCGCCCGGATCCTTCTGCTCACCCCTCTCCCCGAAGGCCAGCGGCCAGTGACTGTGCGCCCCGAAGCCGACGTCCGCCAGCCACTCACCCGCATCCACCGTCCGCACCCGCAGCGCGAGATGGTCGTACGGGATCCCGAGCCGCCCCTCGTCCCCGTGCACCCGGGCGGCGAGCAGGGTGACCTCGAAACCCAGCGTGGCGAGCAGGGCCCCGAACGCCCCGTTGAGTTCGTAGCAGAACCCGCCCCGCCGCGCCCCCACCACCTTCTCCAGCAGCCGCTTCTCCTCCAGCACGATCTCCTCGCCGAGGTGGACCGACAGGTTCTCGAACGGCACGGCCTGCAGGTGGCGCAGATGCAGATCGCGCAGGACCTCGATGGCGGGGAGGGTGGGCCAGTGGGCGGGCTCGATTCCGAGACGGCGAAGGTAGGCGTCGGCCTGTGAGCTGTGCATGCCCTCAGTCTCGCGCCACCTGCAACTCCGTGCCCGTCCCCGTCTCCCTCCCCGTGACCGCCAGCGCCCCGTCCCGGTCCGTCCGTAGCACCACCGCGCCCTCGGCCCGCAACGCCGCGACCGTGCTGGGGGCCGGGTGCCCGTAAGGGTTGTCCTTCCCGCAGCTGATGAGCGCGATCCGCGGGGCCACCCTGCGTATCAGCTCCGGGTCCTGGTAGGCCGAACCGTGATGGGCGACCTTGAGGACGTCCACGCCACCGAGCAGCGCCCCTTGCGGCGACGTCAACAGCGCCTGCTGGGCCGGGGGTTCGAGATCCCCGAGCAGCAGGAGCCGCAGCCCTGCCGACCTGACGAGCAGGGCGACGCTGGCGTCGTTCGGCCCGTCAGGATCGGGTGCCGGGCTCGGCGGGGGCCACAGCACCTGCCAGGACAGCGAACCGGTGCGCCGCTGCTCGCCGGCCACGGCCCGGGTCACCGGGATGCGCCGTGCCGCCGCCTGCTTCCGCACGAACTCCATCTGGTCCGCCGGCTCGTCGAAGCCCGTCGTCTCGATCGCGCCCACCGAACGCCCGCGCAGCACGCCGGGCAGCCCGGCCACATGGTCCGCGTGGAAGTGGGTCAGCACGATCAGCGGGATCCTGGTGATGCCGAGCGTGCTCAGACAGTGGTCGACGAGCCTCGGATCGGGCCCGGCGTCGACCACCACACCGGTGCCGTCCCCCGCCGCGAGCACGGTCGCGTCACCCTGTCCCACGTCACACATCGCGAATCTCCATCCCGGTGGCGGCCACCCAGTGATCACCCTGGTCAACGGCGGCGGCTGCACGACGAGGAGCACGAACAGCACCCCGCAGGCGGCACACACCCAGGGATGTCTCAACAACCGCCGTCCGGTCAGCAGGACGGCCACCGTGACCAGAGCGAGCAGCCCCGCTCCGCTCCAGTCGCCCGGCCAGTCCACTCCCGCGCCGGGCAGGGCGGCCCCGGTCCTGGCGATGTCCGCGATCCAGTCCGCGGGCCAACTCGCGCACCAGGCCAGCGCCTTGGCCACCGGCATCAGCACCGGCGCGGTCGCCAGGGCCGCGAAACCGAGCACCGTGGCCGGCGCCACCGCGATCTCCGCGAGCAGATTGCACGGCACCGCCACCAGGCTCACTCTCGCCGACAGCACAGCGACGACCGGCGCGCACAGAGCCTGCGCCGCGGCCGCGGCAGCCAGCCCCTCGGCCAACCTCGGCGGGACCCGGCGCCTCCGCAGCGCCTCGCTCCAGCGCGGAGCAAGCGTGAGGAGGGCTGCGGTGGCCAGCACGGAGAGCAGGAAGCCGTAACTCCGGGCCAGCCAGGGGTCGTACAGCACGAGCAGCAGTACCGCCGTCGCCAGCGCCGGGACGAGCGACCTGCGGCGTCCGGTCGCCAGGGCCAGCAGCACGACGGCGCCGCAGGCCGCGGCACGCAGCACACTCGGATCCGGTCGGCACACGACCACGAAGCCGAGTGTGAGCGCTCCCCCGAGCAGCGCGGTCATCCGCAGCGGGATGCCGAGCCGGGGCGCGAGCCCACGGCGCTCCACCAGTTGTGCCATGCCCGGCGGTCCGATGAGCAGGGCGAGAATGATCGTGAGGTTGCTCCCGGACACGGCGAGCGTGTGCGCGAGGTCCGTGGCCTTGAAGGCCTCGTCCAGCTCCGGAGTGATCCGCGAGGTGTCCCCGACGACCAGCCCGGGCAGCAGCGCCCGCGCGTCGGCCGGCAGTCCGTCGGTCGCCTCGCGCAGCCCGGCCCGCAACCGCCCGGCGAACCGCTGGACGCCCGAGGGTCCTTCCGTCACCTCCGGCACGGCCTGTCCCCGCACGCGCAGCACCCCGGCGATACGGTCCCCGCCGACCGCCGCGGGCGCCGACCGCGCCATGACCCGCAGCCGCGTGGAGGGCAACAACTCGAGCCAGGGGGACCGTGATGGCCCCTCAGCGGGGACCTTCGTACGGGCGCTGCCCGCCCCCATGTCGACGATGACCAACACTGGTGCCCGGGTCGCCACCGCCGTCCCGTCCGCTTTCTCGACCCGCCGTACCTCCCCCTCCATCAGCACGGAGGCGGGAGCGGCATGATCCCCTCTGATCCGGGGCCTGGTGAGCCGAGGGTCGGAGGTGATCTCGACTTCGGCGGTCACGGTGGCGTACTGCCGGGCAAGGCGGGGCACGGGCCCGCGCCGCAGGTCGGCTCCGTGCAGCCCGGCGGAGACGGCGGCAGCGGCGACGCAGAGCAGCAGGGCAGCGACCGAGGCCCGCGGCCATGCACCCGGCGTGCGCGTCGGCGTCGGCGATCCGGCTTGTCCTCCCCGTCGTCGTACCGCCAGCAGGACCACCGCGGCGGTCAGGCAGAGGACCGCGACACCCGTGACCCATCCGGACGTCGCGTCCAGCATCAACGCCGCCGTCGCCCAAGCCGCGAGTGCGGGCGGTACGAGGCGTAGGTCCGTCGGTCCTTCCTGTCTGGGGTGGGCGGTTCCGAGCCGTCCTCCTGAGGCTGCGTGGACGGTGGCGCGCCGGGGTGGGGGCGCTGGTGTGCGCCTCATGGCCGTACGAGATTTCGGAGGTCGGCGAAGCGGCGGTCGCCGATGCCGTTGACCTCGCGCAGCTCGTTCACGGAGCGGAAGCCGCCGTGCTGTGTGCGGTAGTCGATGATGTGCTGGGCGAGCACGGGGCCGACGCCCGGCAGGGTGTCGAGCTGGTCCACGGTGGCGGTGTTGAGCGCGACCGGAGCGGCGGGAGCAGCGCCCGCCGCCGGGCCGGCCGGGCCGCCGGCAGCCGCACCGGCCGCCCCGGGTGCCGGGACGGCGGGACCGCCGACGATCACCTGCTCTCCGTCCACAAGGAAGCGGGCCCGGTTCAGGCCGTCCGTGCTGGTGCCGGGGCGCAGGCCGCCGGCCGCATGCAGCGCGTCGACGACACGCGACCCTGCGGGCAGGCGGTGGATCCCGGGGTCGCGGACCTTGCCGCTGACGTCCACGACGATCTCGCCCCCGGCGGTGCCAGCGGCGCTCGGTGCCCCGGCCGAAGCCTCCCGCTCCTGCGCCCCGATCACCTTCCGCTCACCGAACGGAGCCGCTGCCCGCACCACTTCGGGCGCCCGCACGGACTGCGTCCGCCCGACCCAGAAGTGCTGAACCGCGAAGACGGCGGCTACGACGAGCAGCGCCCCGAGCGCGAACACGCTGCGCCGCTCCAGCCCGCACCTCGCCTGCAGCCACAACGGCATCCGCTCCCGCAGAGCGAGCCCGGCCCGGGCTCGCCAGGCCTCCCCTGCCGGGGAAGCGTCCTGGCCCTCAACCGCTTCTCTCACCGGAGTCGCTGAAAGTGGACCGTGCTCGTCGTCCTCCTCCCCAGGCAGCACCGGCGGCCCCATCCTCAACTCCCGCCGATCACCCGCGCGTTCGGGGAAGAGTGCCTCCGCGCGCCGACGGGCTTCCTCCGCCGACGCATGCCTGTGCCGGGCACGGCTCCTCAGCGGCAGTGAGCGATGGCGGATCCGGCCGTCGGAGGCGGGTCCGCGCCCTGGGCCGCTGGAGACGGTCGCTGTACGTGAACGTGATCGAAGTGCCATGCGACGAGCATCGGACAGCCCACCGATCTCGCGATGATCTTGCTCAATTCCCGGGGATTACCGGCCAGTTGTGGATAACTTCGTCACCCACGCGAGCGGACCGACCCTCAGAAGACAGCACACAAGAGAAGACAGCAGACAGCAAGCAGCACGCGACAGACCGCACGCGGCGACTGCACCGCCGTCACCGTGGCGAGACCACAGTCCCCAGCAACCCGGGCCCCGTATGCGCCCCGATCACGGCCCCCACCTCACTCACATGCAGGTCCACCACCCCGGTCACCCGCGCCCGCAACCGGTCCGCGAGCGCCGATGCCCGCTCGGGGGCGGCGAGATGGTGGACGGCGATGTCGACCTGTGCGCTGCCGGCGCGCTCGGCCACGATCTCCTCAAGGCGGGCGATGGCCTTCGACGCCGTGCGGACCTTCTCCAGGAGTTCGATACGGCCGCCGTCCAGCTGCAGCAGCGGTTTCACGGCGAGCGCGGAGCCCAGCAGTGCCTGCGCGGCGCCGATCCGGCCGCCGCGGCGCAGATATTCGAGAGTGTCGACGTAGAAGTAGGCCGATGTGCCGGAGGCCCGCTTCTCGGCGGCCGTGACGGCCTCGTCCACCGTGCCGCCTGCCTCCGCCGCGGCCAGCGCGCAGAAGCCGAGCGCCATAGCGACCATGCCGGTGTCCACCACCCGCACCGGCACCGGCGCCTCGCGGGCCGCGAGGACCGCCGCGTCGTAGGTGCCCGAGAGCTCCGCGGAGAGATGCAGGGAGACGATGCCGGTCGCGCCGGACTCGGCGACCTTGCGATAGGTCTGGGCGAAGAGCTCGGGGCTGGGGCGCGAGGTGGTGACGGGGCGCCGCTTCTGGAGTGCCTGGGCCAGGGAACGGGTCGAGATCTCGGTGCCCTCGTCCAGCGCCTGGTCGCCGAGGACCACGGTCAGCGGCACCGATGTGATGCCGTGGCGCTCCATCGTCCGCGGCGGCAGGTAGGCCGTTGAATCGGTGACGATCGCGACATGGCGGGACATGAGCTGGAGGTTACCTGCCGTAGCGCCCGGGCGGCAGCCCGGCCCCTCTCACCTGGTCTGCCCTTGACCCGATCAAGTAGTGCTCTCGGGGCGGGGCTTCTTCTGCCAGGGGTAGGACGGGCGCCGCACCGGCGGGGTGATGGCGGTCCGCGTCGGCTCCTCGGCCGTGCGCGACCGCGGCGCTTCCGGCCAGGTCTGCCGGGATGCCTCACCGTCGGCGGCCGGGGCATCGGGCCACGGCCGCGGGGCCGACGCGGGCTCCTCCGTCGTCCAGTGCCGCAGGGCACCCGCCTCGACGTCTATCTGCGCACTCAGCGAGTCCAGGTCGTCTTCGGCGAAGCGGCGGGCACGGTCGCGGGCGGCCCAGCGCAGTGAGTCGGCCGCCTGAGCGATGCGCTCGGTGCGCTCCCGCAGGTCGGGCAGCCGCTCGGCGAGGGTGGTCCGGTCCGGCTCGGCCTCCAGCCGCTTGAGCTCGCCGTCCAGTTCGTGCCCGTGCGCGCTGAGGCGCTCGAAGAGGCCCAGGGACTCCTTGAGGGACGCGTCCTCGGCCGCGCCCGCGTGCAGCGCGTCCTGGGTCGCGCGCATCGATGTGCGCAGCTTCAGCCGCAGTTGGGCCAGCTCGCCCGCCGCTCCCGGCTGGACGAAGGACTTGGCCCGCAGGGTGTGGTCCTCGACCGTGCGGCGGGCCTGGGTGATCGTGCGGTCCACACCTCGCTTGGTGGCGCCGACCACCTTCACCGTGGCATAGGCGCCTAGTACCAGGAAAAGCACGAAGAGCAGGGCGAACACTGCGATCACTGCTTCCACCGCTCCTCCTCCGGCCGGTCGCGACCCATGCGGCGTCGCTCTTCCACGGTAAACGAGACGGGCAGGCCCGGAGTTCCAGACGAACCCCGAACCTGCCCGTAGGGGACTACCCCGAGGCGCTCACGCCCGGGCCGTCGACGCTCAGGCCGCCGACGCCTAGGCCGGAACGATGTTCACCAGCTTCGGCGCCCGCACGATGACCTTCCGGATGCCCGCGCCGTCCAGCGCCGCGACGACCTTCTCGTCGGCCAGCGCGGCCTTCTCCAGTTCCTCCTCGGAGATGGACGGCGAGACCTCCAGCCGCGCCTTGACCTTGCCCTTGATCTGCACCACGCAGGTCACGCTCTCGTCGACGACGTACGCCGGGTCGGCGACCGGGAAGTCCTGGTGGACGACCGAGTCGCTGTGGCCCAGCCTGCTCCACAGCTCCTCGGCGACGTGCGGGGCCAGCGGCGCGACCAGCAGCACCAGCGGCTCGGCGACGGAGCGCGGCACCGCGCCGCCCGCCTTGGTCAGGGCGTTGTTCAGCTCCGTCACCTTGGCGATGGCGGTGTTGAAGCGCAGGCCCTCCAGGTCCTGGCGCACACCGTCGATCGCCTTGTGCAGGGCGCGCAGCGTCTCGTCGTCGGGCTCGGCGTCGGAGACGGTGACCTCGCCGGTGGCCTCGTCGACGATGTTGCGCCACAGCCGCTGCAGCAGCCGGAACTGGCCGACCACCGCGCGCGTGTCCCACGGCCGCGACACGTCCAGCGGGCCCATCGCCATCTCGTACAGGCGCAGCGTGTCGGCGCCGTACTCGGCGGCGATCTCGTCCGGAGTGACCGCGTTCTTCAGGGACTTGCCCATCTTGCCCAGCAGCCGGGAGACCTTCTCGTCCTGGTAGTAGTACGCGCTGTCGCGCTCCTCCACCTCGGCGGCCGGTACCGCGATGCCGCGGCTGTCGCGGTAGACGTAGGCCTGGATCATGCCCTGGTTGAACAGCTTGTGGAACGGCTCCGCGGAGGAGACGTGCCCCAGGTCGAACAGGACCTTGGACCAGAAGCGCGCGTACAGCAGGTGCAGCACGGCGTGCTCGGCGCCGCCGACGTACAGGTCGACACCGCCGTGCGGCTGGCCCTCGCGCGGGCCCATCCAGTACTGCTCGATCTCCGGGTCGACCAGCTTCTCGCTGTTGTGCGGGTCCAGGTAGCGCAGCTCGTACCAGCAGGAACCGGCCCAGTTGGGCATGGTGTTGGTCTCACGGCGGTACCGCTTCGGGCCGTCGCCCAGGTCCAGCGTGACGTTGACCCAGTCCTCGTTGCGGGACAGCGGCGTCTCGGGGGACGTGTCGGCGTCGTCCGGGTCGAAGGTGCGCGGCGAGTAGTCCTCGACCTCCGGCAGCTCCAGCGGCAGCATCGACTCGGGCAGCGAGTGGGCGACGCCGTCCTCGTCGTAGACGATCGGGAAGGGCTCGCCCCAGTAGCGCTGGCGGCTGAACAGCCAGTCACGCAGGCGGAAGTTGACGGTGCCCTCGCCCAGGCCCTTGCGCGCCAGCCACTCGGTGATGCGCGCCTTGGCCTCGGCGACGTCCAGGCCGTCCAGGGAGACGTCTCCGTTGGCCGAGTTGATGATCTTCGCGTCGTACGACGCGAAGGCGTTCTCCCACGTCGACGTGTCGGTGCCGCGGCCGTCCGTCGGCTCGACGATGCAGTTGACCGGCAGTTCGAAGGCGCGCGCGAACTCGAAGTCGCGCTGGTCGCCGCAGGGTACGGCCATGATCGCGCCGGTGCCGTAGCCCATCAGGACGTAGTCGGCGATGAAGACGGGCAGCCGGTCGCCGTTTGCCGGGTTGGTCGCGTACGCGCCGATGAAGACGCCCGTCTTGTCCTTGGCCTCGGCCTGCCGCTCGACGTCGGACTTCGAGGCGGCCTGCGCACGGTAGGCGGCGACGGCCTCGCCCGGGGTGGCGTGACCGCCGGTCCACACGTCATGCGTGCCCTCCGGCCAGGCGGCCGGGGTGAACTTCTCGACCAGCGGGTGCTCGGGCGCCAGCACCATGTAGCTCGCGCCGAACAGGGTGTCGGGGCGCGTGGTGAAGACCGTGATGCGCTCGCCGTCGATCGGGAAGTCGACGCGGGCGCCCTCGGAGCGGCCGATCCAGTTGCGCTGCTGCAGTTTGATGGCCTCGGGCCAGTCCAGCGCGTCCAGGTCGTCCAGCAGCCGGTCGGCGTACGCGGTGATCCGCATGTTCCACTGGCGCAGTTTGGCCTTGAAGACCGGGAAGTTGCCGCGCTCGGAGCGGCCGTCGGCGGTGACCTCCTCGTTGGCCAGCACGGTGCCCAGGCCGGGGCACCAGTTGACCGGCGCGTCGGAGGCGTACGCCAGGCGGAACTCGCTCAGGACGTCGGCACGCTCCATGGCGTCCAGTTCGTGCCACGCGCGCGCGTGGCCCGGTACGGCGCGCTCACCGGTCTCGAACCGGGCGATCAGCTCGGAGATCGGGCGGGCCTTGCCGGCCTCGTCGTCGTACCAGGAGTTGAAGATCTGCAGGAAGATCCACTGGGTCCACTTGTAGTAGTCCGGGTCGATCGTGGCGAACGACCGGCGCCTGTCGTGGCCCAGGCCCAGCCTGCGCAGCTGGGACTTCATGTTCGCGATGTTGGCCTCGGTGGACACGCGCGGGTGCGTGCCGGTCTGCACGGCGTACTGCTCGGCGGGCAGGCCGAAGGCGTCGAAGCCCAGGGTGTGCAGGACGTTGTGGCCCGTCATGCGCTGGAAGCGCGCGAAGACGTCGGTGGCGATGTAGCCCAGAGGGTGACCGACGTGCAGGCCCGCGCCGGAGGGGTACGGGAACATGTCCATGATGAACTTCTTGGGGCGGGCGACGACCTCGGGGTCGCCGGCCAGGTCACCCTTGGGGTTCGGCGCGGCGTAGGTGCCCTCGGTGTCCCAGAAGTCCTGCCAGCGTGCCTCGATCTCGGCCGCCACGGCGGCCGTGTAGCGGTGCGGCGCGGCCACCTCGGCGGCAGCGGGGTTCGTCTCGCTCATGATCCTTAAGCTCCATCGATCGTCTCTGCCTGCGGCTTCGTCGTCGAGAAACGAAAAATCCCCTCACACAGGAGGGGACGCCGCGCCGATGCCGACCTGCCGGTTCCGGCGGTCGGGACTGATCAGCGCGGCTCGCTAAGCAGAAGGCGTACGGCACGCATGCGGTTAGGGTACCGCAGCGCTTGAGCACGATGCGACGCGCTTGCGTATGGCTCCTTGGCATCGGTCATCACCCGACAAAAACTGAACCAAGGTCAAAGGTTACTTCGCGTAACAACCAACACCGGGACATCGCAACTAGCGCACGGTCCTTTTATAACAACGCAATAACTCAAACCTCGTACCGATCGGTATGGAGACACTTAGAGTTCGGCAGCGGGACCGCCTTCCCGAACTGCTTCGGAGTTGCCCCCATGAACGCTCGTCGTAGTAACACCTCGCTCCCCAAACCGGGCCGGTCGGCCTACGGGGTGGCGTCGGCTGTCGTACTGCTGCTGATACCCGTCGTCGTGATGCTCGGAGGCGACTGGCTGCAGCAGTTCCTGAACTTCGGTGCAGGCGTCCTGTCGCTCGTCTGTCTCACCTGCTCGGTGATCTGGGGCCTGGTTGCCCAGGACCGGCTCGTCCTCAACATCCGCCAGCGCATCGTCGCGCAGGGCATCCACCGGGTGACCGCCGTCGCCTCGATCGCGTTCCTGTTCATCCACATCGGGGTCAAGCTCGCGCTGGACCACGCCGACTGGGTCGCGGCCCTGCTCCCCTTCGGCTGGCTCTTCTCGGGCACCGGCGGCGCGAACCCGGGCAGCGCCACCCTCATCGGCATGGGCTCCCTGGCCGCGTACCTCATGATCTTCGTCGGCATCACCGGCGCGCTCCGCAACCAGTTCGCCTCCCCGGCGCCGGTCGCGGCGCGCTGGCGTGCCATGCACATGCTGGCCTACCCGGCCTGGTGCGCGGCGCTGCTCCACGGCCTGTTCGCGGGACGGCCGGCGAAGACGTTCTTCATGGTGTCGTACGAGCTGTGCGTGGTCGCGGTGGCCGCGGCCCTCGCGCTGCGTGCGGCCCCGCGCCCGTTCAAGCGCAGGGTCGCCGACCGCCTCGCCATGCTTCTGGGCAATGAGCCGGGGTCGAGCCGCGCCGAGGAGCTCGAAGCGAGCCGCGCGCGCGTCGCCGAGGGCTCCTCCGCACTGCCCGGCTACGAGAGCAGGCGGGCGCCGAGGCAGTCGGTCACCGACACGGGAAGCATCCCGACGGCGGCACCCCCGTACGACGCTCCGGCCTCGCGCACGATGTCCCCGGAGCCCTCGAACGGCTTCGCGGCCGCCTACCGCGCCGTCACTCCCCAGCAGCGCGGACAGCAACCCTATGCGGCCGACCAGACCGCGCGCATGGACATGCCCCTGAACATGCAGGCCACGGAGGCGATCCCGCGCATGGACGGCGGCGGCAGCACCTCGGGGAGCTGGCCGGTCCCCTTGCCTCCTCCGGTCGGCGAGGCGCCCCCATCGGCGTACGACCCGATGCAGGACACCGGATACAACATCCCGGCCTACGACAATTCGGGCACCGCTGCCTATCGCAACAGTGATGTGTACGACACCGGTGAGACGAACACCGGCTACGGCACGTACAACCAGAGCGACACGTACGACCAGAACGGCACGTACAACAGCGGTCCCGCCAACGAACCATCGCCCGGCGCCTCGTACGACGCACCGGGTTCGGGCGAACCTTGGAACACGCCCTCCGGAGGCTATAGGTGAACGAGGCCCTGCCCGACGTCCCGGAAGTCCGCGTGGTCGGCCTTCCGCAACTGACGTCTGGCTTCGACCTTGTCGAAAGACTCGATCTGTCCATGCACCTCAAGGTGCACGGGCCGCTCGAACCCCTGGGCGGCGAGCAGCTCGCCAAGCTCGCCGAGAACATCAACCTGAAGGGCCGCGGCGGCGCGGGCTTCCCCTTCCACAAGAAGCTGCGCTCCGTCGCCGAAACGGCGATCAAGCGCGGTGTACGGCCGGTCGTCGTGGTCAACGGCAGCGAGGACGAACCGGCCTGCCGCAAGGACACGGTGCTGATCAACCGTGCCCCGCACCTCATCCTGGACGGCGCGCTGCTGGTCGCGGAGGCCCTGGGTGCCCGCACGCTCGTGGTGGGGGTGACCCGTGAGTCGACGCAGCGCTCGATGGAGGCCGCGCTCGCCGAGCGCGGCCTGAGCAACGGACGCCGCTCGGCACTGAAGGCCTGGGTCCAGCGCAACCCGGTCCGCATGGTCACCGGCGCCGCCGCGTCGCTGATCCGCTCCATCGACGGCGGCCCGGCGATCCCGCCCGGCCGCAAGGTCAGCGCATCCCAGAACGGCGTGGGCGGCGCACCCACCCTGCTGTCGAACGCCGAGACCTTCGCCCAACTGGCGATCGCCGCCCGCATCGGCCCGGAGCGCTACGGCAACACCGGTCTGTACGACGAGCCGGGCACCGTCATGCTGACGGTCTCCGGCGCGGTCGCGCGCCCCATGGTGATCGAGGTCCCCACCGGCGTCCCGCTGCGCTACGTCCTCCAGCTCGCCGGCGCCCCGCCGGTTCCGCAGGGTGTGCTGACCGGCGGCTACCACGGCAAATGGATCGACGCGGCGACGGTCAACGAGGCGATCGTCTCCCGCAACTCCCTGGACGCGGTGGGCGGTTCGCTGGGCGCAGGAGCGATCCTGCCGATCACTCAGGAGACCTGCCCGCTGGGCGAGTCGCTGCGCGTGGCGCAGTGGCTGGCGGAGGAGAGCGCGGGCCAGTGCGGTCCCTGCTACCTCGGTCTGCCGGCCGCCGCGCGCGGCATGGCGGACATCCTGGGCGGCGGCGGCCCGGCGGCCCTGGAGGCGCTCAAGCAGGTCGCCAAGAACGTGAAGCGGCGCGGCGCCTGCTCGCACCCGGACGGCTCCGCGATGTTCCTGGAGTCGACCATCAAGGCGTTCACCGACGACCTCGCCGCGCACGTCCTCGGGAACGGCTGCGGACGGCCCGTGGAGGGTGTTCTGCCGCTCTTCGAGGGCGGCCAGCTGCCCGCGGGCATCCCGGGCGGCGGAGAGCCGGGGGAGAACGGCCCCAGCCGCCAGAAGATCTACGTGGACTGGACCCTGTGCCGCGGCCACGGCCTGTGCGCCGACATCCTCCCCGAGGTGTTCGAACTCGGCGCCGACGGCTTCCCGACCGTCGCCCAGGCCCAGGTGCCGCGGTACGCGGAGGCCAAGGCCCTGCGCGCGGTGCGCCGCTGCCCGGCACTCGCCCTGCGCATCGAGGAGGAGACAGCGCGCGACCGGGCGCCGTCCCGCAACCTGCCGGTCCTCTCCCAGGGCCGCGGCCGGCGCGCACTGGGCCGCTGAGCCCGAACGAAAACGGCGGGCCACCCTTTCGGGGTGGCCCGCCGTCATGCCGCAGCGCTCACAGATGTGAAAGGCGGGCCATCCATCGGATGACCCGCCTTCCAAATCCTGTGGAGCTAAGGAGAATTGAACTCCTGACCTCCTGCATGCCATGCAGGCGCTCTACCAACTGAGCTATAGCCCCTTGCGTCACGCGGCGAAGCCGGATATTGACGCTGTCCGGCGGGTTTCCCCGGCGGCGACGCCAACATTACACGGTCGACCGGGTGGAACACCAAATCGTTTCCGTCGGCCCAGGACAGGGCCGACGAGGTCATGCCGTGACGAACGAATAGAACCGCTTCAGTGTGCAGTGCTCCTCGAGGAGACGGCCGTAGATCGGCTCGCCCTCCAGTTCCCGGTACGTCTCGATCGGGTCGCCCTTTATGATCAGCGCCCGCGCGCATTCCTCGCACCAGTACTGGTAGTCGGGGTTGACCGGCTCCATGTCCCGGACGATGGGCGTACCACTGCCGCACCAATCGCACTTTCGCCTGTGTGCACCCATCGATCAGCTCCAGCTGTGGCCGCAGGCCGTGCACACGTAGGAGATTCCGCCGTTGTCACCGAGCACTTGGGCTACATGGACGGAACCACAGGAAGGGCAGCTCAGACGGGTGACCGTGTCCCGTGTCGACGCCGCTTCGAGGAGGTGGCCGACCTCCTCGAGGATGCTCGCAGGCATCACTGCTCCCTCCCGTCGGGCCGCGCTCCCTTCCGGCCGTTTGATTCTGCCACGGCCGGAGCAATACGGTCAGCGACGCCTCAGTACCAGTCCGGACACGGCACCCTCCACGGCCGTCCCGACCGGGGCGAACGTGCCCGCCGAAAGCGCCTCCGCTGAGATATACGCCGCCGGGCCCCAAGTGACTCAAGACGCTTGCGGAACAGTGTGCCGAACACGGCGACCCCGGTCAGCCGCCCGGACTGCGCGACCGAGGCGAGCAGGCCAAGTCGGCCCCAGGGGCTTGGAGTTCGGTGCCGGTGGTGGCTCCCACGCGGCTGAGGTGCCGTACGACACACACCCGCGGTGGTCTGCGACAACGAAAGATCCCGCCCCCCTGAGGGGACGGGATCCGATCTGTGGAGCTAAGGAGAATTGAACTCCTGACCTCCTGCATGCCATGCAGGCGCTCTACCAACTGAGCTATAGCCCCTTGTCCTTCTGTCACGCGGTGGAGCCGCATGATGTTTCGCCCCGCTCGGCGGGGCGAACAAGAAGAACTTTAGCCTGCGACCTGCCGGAAAGTGAAATCCGGGTCAGGGGCCCGGCCCGACGGCCGGTCCGGCGTTCAGTCGTCGTCGCCGAGCACCGGCTCCGGCAGAGTGCCGGCGTTGTGCTCCAGCAGGCGCCAGCCGCGCGCGCCCTCGCCGAGGACGGACCAGCAGCAGTTGGAGAGACCACCGAGGCTCTCCCAGTGGCGGGCCTCCAGGCCCAGGAGGCGTCCGATGGTGGTGCGGATCGTCCCGCCGTGGCTGACCACCACGAGGGTGCCGTCGTCGGGGAGCTTCTCGGCGTGCCGCAGCACGACGGGAGCGGCACGCTCGGCCACCTCGGTCTCCAGCTCGCCGCCGCCGCGGCGGACCGGCTCACCGCGCTTCCACGCGGCGTACTCCTCGCCGTGGCGCGCGATGATCTCGTCGTGCGTCAGCCCCTGCCAGACGCCCGCGTAGGTCTCGCGCAGCGCCTCGTCGTGGGCGACCTCAAGGCCGGTGAGCGCGGCCAGCTCGGCCGCGGTGTTCGCGGCCCGCTGGAGGTCGGAGGCGACGATCGCGTCGGGCTTGAGGGAGACGAGCAGCCGGGCGGCGCGGCGGGCCTGGGCCACGCCTTCCTCGGTGAGCTTCACGTCCGTGCTGCCCTGGAAGCGGCGCTCCACGTTCCAGGAGGTCTGGCCGTGCCGCCACAGGATGACGCGGCGCCCGCGGCCGGAACGGCCCGCGGACACCTCACCGGTAGCGCTCATCACCACTCACCGCCCAGGTCGGCCGCCTCCTCGGCAGCCCGCAGCTTGGCGTGCTCCTCGGCCTTGCCCCGGGTGGCCTTCGCGTCGGCGGGCAGCTCCAGCTCGGGGCAGTCCTTCCACAGCCGCTCCAGGGCGTAGAAGACACGCTCCTCGCTGTGCTGGACATGGACGACGATGTCGACGTAGTCGAGCAGGACCCAGCGGGCCTCGCGGTCGCCCTCGCGGCGCACCGGCTTGGCGCCGAGCTCCTTCTGGAGCCGCTCCTCGATCTCGTCGACGATCGACTTGACCTGGCGGTCGTTGGGCGCGGAGGCCAGCAGGAAGGCGTCCGTGATCGACAGGACGTCGCTGACGTCGTAGGCGATGATGTCGTGCGCGAGCTTGTCGGCGGCCGCCTGAGCGGCGGTGTTGATGAGCTCGGTGGAGCGGTCAGTCGCGGTCACTACATGGCTTTCGGTCGGCGGTCACTTGGCATCAAGGGTCTCACGGACCGCCGGGAGCACCCCACGCGTTTGAGGGATCACGTGGGGCGGCCCCGCTTCTGCCGCTTTCTCCCGGGCCTGCGGGCTAGGACGACGACGGCTTGTAGTCCTGGCCGAGGGTCACCGAGACGTCCGCGTTCGAGGTGGTCGCGCCCTTGGTGACGGAGCCGGCGGGCAGGCCCAGGGTCTTGGCGACCTCGGTGGCGTTCTCCTTGTCGGCGGCGTCGGTGTAGACGACCTCGGAGGTGGCCGACGTGGGGGCGGTGCCGCCTCCCAGGAAGGTGAAGCCGCCGTTGAGGAGTACGACGCGGGCCTTCTCGGTGTTGTCCTTGGCCCCGCTGCCGTTCTGGACGGAGACCCGCACGGCGGAGCCCTGGTCGGGGCTCTTGGCGGTGCCGCCGAGGATGTTCTTGACCACACTGGCGCCGGCCTGCGCGCTCAGCGTGCCGTCGTTCTGCACGGGCAGGAGCGCGGTCTTGTAGTCGCCGCCCTTGGCGAGATCGGCGAGCTTGGCGAGGAAGGTGCCGAGGTCCTTGTCGGTGAGTGAGGGGTCCAGGATCTGCGCCAGGGTCTGCACGGTGGTCGTCGCCCCCGTCGGATCGGAGGACAGCTTGCGCAGCACGCCCTGCATGACCTGGCCGAACCGCTCCAGCTGGGCGTTCTGGGCCTCGCCGGAGGCGCGGTAGGTGGCGTAGGCGACGGCCGTCTTGCCGCTGAGGGTCTGGCCCTTGCCCTTGTGCACCAGCGGCGCGCTGCCCTTCTTGGCGTCCGGGTCCGGTACGTCGGCGTTGGTGTCGACGTCGATGTTGCCCACGAGGTCGACGAGGTTCTGCAGGTAAGGGGTGTCCAGCCGCCAGGTGCCCTCGATGTCGGTGCCGAGGACCGTGTCGAGGGCGTCGCGGGTGCCCGAGGAGCCGTCGTCGTCGACCGACTTGGCGAGGGTGGTCGTGGTGCCGTCGTCGTCGGTCAGAGAGAGGGAGTTGGGCAGCAGCACGGTGGTGGCCTGCTTGGTGGTGGTGTTGTCGACGAGCAGCGCCGTGGAGGTGCCGCCCTTCTTGGTGTTGTGCAGGTGCACGACGATCACGTCGCGGTTCTGGGCGCCCGCGGCGGTCGCCGTACCGGTCCTGGAGCCGGACGACGACGACTGGCCCGGCAGCTTCCCGGCGTACCAGAGGTAGCCCACCGAGCCGACCGCGACCAGGGCCAGGACCACGACGAGGGCGACGAGGCGGCTGCGGGCGCGGCGCTTGGCCTCCTCGCGTCGCTCGGTGCGGTTCTCGGTGAAGTTCAACCAGTCGATGACGTCTTCGGAGTCCCTGTCGGGATCCTCGACGAAGGCGAACTGCTCGGTGTGGTAGTCCCGTTCGGGCCGGGCGGCGGTCCGGGGGTCGTCCTGTGCCGGCTCCGACGGGCCGGCCTGCTGCGGGATGTAGGCGGTCTGCTCGGCGACACGGGGCTGCTGACCGCCGGCCGCGGCCCGCCCGTAGGGGTCGTACGGCGCTCCGGGAGCAGCGCCCTGGGCCGTCCCCCCGGTGCCATGGGCGTCGTAGGAGGGCACGGGAGGCTGCTGGCCGGTGCCGTAGGGGTCGTACTGCTGCGGCAGGACCGGCTGCTGCCGGCCGGTCGCGTACGGGTCGTATCCGTAGCCCTGCTGCTGGGCGTACGGGTCGTACTGCTGCGGGGGAGCCTGCCGCGGCTGGGCCTGCCGGTAGATGGGCCGGCCGTACTCGTCGTAGCCGACGAGCTCGTACGGCTCCTCCTGCTCCTCATGGTCGCCGCCGTAGCCCGCGTCGTATCGGTCGTTCACCGGTGCCCCTCTCGGCTCACTCGCCGCGGTACAGCTCGCGCTTGTCGATGTAGCGCACAACTCCGTCCGGCACCATGTACCAGATGGGATCTCCCTTGGCGACTCTCGCACGGCACTCTGTGGAGGAGATGGCCAGCGCGGGAACCTCCACCAGCGAGACACCGCCCTCCGGGAGACCGTGGTCGGTCAGGTGGTGGCCGGGCCGGGTGCAGCCGATGAAGTGCGCGAGGGAGAAGAGTTCCGCCGTGTCCCGCCAGGTCAGCAGTTGGGCCAGGGCGTCGGCGCCGGTGATGAAGAAGAGGTCCGTGTCGGGGTTGAGTGCGCGCAGGTCGCGCAGGGTGTCCACGGTGTAGGTCGGGCCGCCGCGGTCGATGTCGATGCGGCTCACCGAGAACTGCGGGTTCTCGGCGGTCGCGATGACCGTCATCAGATAGCGGTCCTCGGCCGGGGAGACATGGCGGTGGGTCTTCTGCCACGGCTGGCCGGTCGGGACGAACACCACCTGGTCCAGGTGGAACTGCGCGGCGACCTCGCTGGCCGCCACGAGGTGCCCGTGGTGGATCGGGTCGAACGTTCCGCCCATGACGCCGAGGCGGCGCTTGCCGGGGTTCGACGGGCCGTTGCCGGGGCCGTTCGCCCGTCGCGGCTGCGCGGCGGGGCCGCTCTCCGGACGGTTTTCCGTGCCGTCCGCCGTGCCGGTCGCCGGACCGGTAGGCATGTCCTGCTCTCCCATGCGTGCAGACCCTACCGGCCCGGCCTGAGAAGCCCACCCGGGCCGGTGCCCGAGGGCGACCCGGGCGAGGCTCAGCGGTCGCGGTTGAAGCGGGTGGTGATCCACAGCAGGAGCAGCAGGATGAACAGGGCACCGCCGCCGGTGACGTAGGGGCTGAGGCTCTCGTGGTTGCCGCCGTGCTCCTCGCCCTCGGCAGCGAGGGTCACCAACTGGGCAGCAGCGCTGTGGAAGCTCGTCATCGACAGAACCTATCGGTGTGGGCCGGATAAAGACGTCCGCTCATCGTAAGCGGGCGCCTTCACGGCGATCACGCCGACTCCGCCGTTGGGGAACCCGGGGCGGTCCTCAGTCGTCCTTCTGCTTGTAACCCCGCAACAGGAACCACCCGGTCAGCGCGCAACCCACCATCATCACGATCAGTACGACCCGGAGCAGATTCCCCGGCCCCTGGTGCTGGGCGGCGCTCGCGGCCTCGGTGAGCCAGGCGGCTGCGGGGCTGTGATCCATGGTGCTGGACTCCTTCGGTGTAGTGCCCGTCCACGGTAACTCCGCCTAGGCTGGGGCTTGCTTCGGGGGCGCAAAGGGCCGCACAAGGGTCCGCAAAGGCAACTCTCACGCACATGGGGGAAGACATGCCCGATGACGGCCACGAGCACAACGGACACGAGCACGTACCGAGCAGGCAGCGCCGGCGCTTCCCGGGGATCTCCTCGCGCGCGTACGAACACCCGGCGGACCGTTCCGCTCTGGTGGCGCTGCGCAAGCTGAGCGGATTCGACACGGTCTTCAAGGCGCTCAGCGGGCTGCTGCCCGAGCGCAGCCTCAGGTTGCTGTTCCTGTCCGACTCGGTGCGCGTCTCGGACCAGCAGTTCGCTCACCTCAACGACATGCTGCGGGACGCCTGTTACATCCTGGACCTGGAGAAGGTCCCGCCGATGTACGTCAACCAGGACCCGCAGCCGAACGCGATGTGCATCGGCCTTGACGAGCCGATCATCGTCGTCACCACCGGTCTCGTCGAGCTGCTCGACGAGGAGGAGATGCGGGCGGTCGTCGGCCACGAGGTGGGCCACGCGCTGTCCGGCCACGCCGTGTACCGCACGATCCTGCTGTTCCTGACCAACCTGGCGATCCGGGTCGCCTGGATCCCGCTGGGCACCCTCGCGATCATGGCGATCGTGACGGCGCTGCGCGAGTGGTTCCGCAAGTCGGAGCTGTCCGCCGACCGGGCGGGGCTGCTGGCCGGCCAGGATCTGCAGGCCTCGATGCGCGGCCTGATGAAGATCGCGGGCGGCAACCACCTGCACGAGATGAACGTGGACGCGTTCCTGAAGCAGGCCGAGGAGTACGAGGCCGGCGGCGACCTGCGCGACTCCGTGCTGAAGATCCTGAACCTGCTGCCGCGATCCCACCCGTTCACCACCATCCGCGCGGCCGAGCTGAAGAAGTGGGCCGAGTCCCGGGACTACCAGCGGATCATGGACGGCCACTACCCGCGGCGCACCGAGGACAAGGACACCTCGGTCTCGGACTCGTTCCGTGAGTCGGCGGCGAGCTACGCGACCAATGTGAAGGGCTCCAAGGACCCGCTGATGAAGCTGGTCAGCGACATCGCCGGCGGGGCCGGGGACCTGGGCGGGCGGGTGCGGCGCGGCTTCGGCGGCTTCGCGAGTTCGGCGCCCTCGCAGGAGCGGCCGACGACCGACGAGCCGCCGGCCGACGAGCCGCCCGCGGACGGTCCGCCGACGGACACGCCGCCGCGCGGAGACGGCTGACCTGCGGGCCGGGACCGACGGGGCGGAGACGCCCGCCCCGTCGGCGACAGCTCACTCCTCCAGGCGGCTCATGCCTTCGGCGGGCTCACGCCTCCGGTCGGCTCATGCCCCCGGTCGCTCACACCTTGGCCCGGCTCACACCTTCGGCCGGCTCACACCTTCGGCTGTGCGCTGGGCGCCAGCGCCCCGCACAGGGCCGTCGCGCCGCCCGTGGCATACGGGTCGGTGCCTGCCGGGCCGCCCGCCTTGGCCGTCTGTCCGGCCAGCAGCGGGTGGAGGTGGTTCGTGGAGTCCTCGGCGCAGGACAGCGGGCCGGCCTGGACGTAGGAGACGACGAGCTGGGCCTGGCGCAGGCGCAGGTCGTCGCGGTCGAAGCGGAAGTGCAGCTCGCGCCGGACGGTGAACAGGGAGGCCTGGGCCCTGGCGTCGGCGCCGGTCGGCCTCAGCGCGTAGACGAAGGTGTGGTCCGCGGTGACCTCGAGGGTGGCTGCGTCGGTCTCGGTGGCCTGCAGCGTGCCCTCGACGCGGATCTTGGTGTCGGCGAGCTGGGCGCGGGTCTGGTCGAGGCGAACCATCCAGCCGGTGGGCTGGTGACGCCCGTCGGCGGCCGGGTGCTCGAAACTCTGGTCGAACTGGTCCAGCTGGTCGCCGTCGAGCAGGACGCGCACGGAGCGGACGTCCTGGCTGCTGATCACGGCGGGTGACAGTGAGGACCGCACGATGTAGTCCTTGGCGGTGGTCAGGGCGGCCACCACCTGGCTGTCGGAGAAGTGCGCGGTGCGCCGCGAGGCGGGCAGCGGTATGCCCTCGGCCCCGACGCGGAACTGCGCGGCGGGGCTGTGCGCGTACAGGTACTCGGGATCGACCGCGCCGGGCACCCTGCCCTGCGGGGAGAGCGGGATGACGGTCATCCGCAGGGGCTCGACGGGCTGCCGGGCCGCGGGGGTCTGGTAGGGGTGCCGTACTCCCATGTAGATCGCGGTGCCGAAGGCCACCGCGATCAGGAGGACGAGGATCAGCGCCTGCCGGGACAGGCCCCGGCGCAGTGGCGGACGGCGGCGGACGGCGGGTGCGTGGTCGGCCATGCGCTCGTCCGCGGAGAACTCCTGGAGGCGGGCAGCGCGGACGAACGACTCGTCGAAGACGACGGATCGATACTCGTCCTCTCCACCTCCGGGGGCGCCCTCGGGTGTCCCCTCAGGTGGGTCTCCAGGCCCTCCCATATCTTCAGAGTAGGTCTCCGGGAGCCCCGGTAAACGCCCCGCTACACGACAAGTTCTGACAGGTTCTCACCAGGTTCGAAAGTGAGCGCGACGGAGCCGCTCCGGGGGCCGCTCAGGGGGTGCGCGGTATCACCGAGAGGGCTGGCTGAGAGTTGTCGGCGGAAGCGGAGGGCGGCGCCGCGCTGCCCTGCTCCAGGCCGGTCGAGGCGGGCGCCGGCACCTGGTCCCGGCTGCCCGAGGAGGCACCTCGGTAGACCGCGGCGAAGGCCAGTGCGACCATGCCGATTCCCATCACGAGGGCGAGCATCCACGCGACGGGGCGATGCCAGCGGACCTGTTTCCCGTACGTCCCCGGGGCGCCGTAGCGGCCTTCGAGGACGTCGGTGTCGTCCAGGTCGTCGAGGTCGGGATCATGGCCGAAACCGGTGCCGGCGTCGCGGCGGTATCCGTCCTCGTAGCGCTCGCCCCTGCCGTGGGCCCTGCGGGCTTCCGCCTCGGAGGCCTCCGCTCTCGCCTGGGCAGCGGCAAGGAGGCGTTCGACGGCGGTCGGCTCGTGTACCACGGCCGCCCGTACGAAGGCCTCGTCGAAGACCACGGAGGCGAACTCTTCGTCCGACACCCCGCGGTCGTGTTCGTCGTCGGGCTCCCAGCCGTCAGGGAACGGCGTACCCCCCACGTCCTCCGGCACCCCTCCAGAGTAGACCTGGGGGGTGAATTTGGGCAGACGGTATGGAAATTCATCCGTCTGCTGAGACATTTCCGGTCGGGGTGCCGCATCAGCGCCGGATCAGCGCCGGATGTGCCCGTCCCCGGTGACGATGTACTTGGTGCTCGTCAGTTCCGGCAGCCCCATCGGCCCGCGCGCGTGCAGCTTCTGCGTGGAGATGCCGATCTCCGCACCGAAGCCGAACTGGCCGCCGTCGGTGAAGCGGGTGGAGGCGTTCACGGCGACGGTGGTGGAGTCGACGAGCTGGGTGAAGCGGCGGGCGGCCTGCTGGGAGGTCGTGACGATCGCCTCGGTGTGACCGGAGGACCACAGCCGGATGTGCTCGACGGCCTTGTCCAGGGAGTCGACGACGGCGGCGGCGATGTCGTAGGAGAGGTACTCGGTGTCCCAGTCCTCCGGTGTGGCCTCGACGACGGTCGCCTTGGAGTCCTTCGCGTACGCCAGCACGCGCGGGTCGGCGTGCACGGTCACCCCGGCCTCCGCGAGGGCGTCCAGGGCCCGCGGCAGGAACTCGGAGGCGATGTCCTGGTGGACGAGGAGGGTCTCGGCGGCGTTGCAGACGCTCACCCGGTGGGCCTTGGAGTTGATCAGGATGTCGACGGCCATGTCGAGGTCGGCGGCCGCGTCGACGTAGACGTGGCAGTTGCCGGTGCCGGTCTCGATGACGGGGACGGTGGCCTCGGAGACGACCGTCTGGATCAGGGAGGCACCGCCGCGCGGGATCAGCACGTCGACCAGGCCTCGGGCGCGCATCAGCTCACGCACGCTCTCGCGGCTCTCCCCGGGCACGAGCTGGATGGCGTCGGCGGGCAGCCCGGCGCCGCCCACGGCGTCGCGCAGCACCCGTACGAGGGCGGTGTTCGACTCGTAGGCCGAGGCCGAGCCGCGCAGCAGGACCGCGTTGCCGGACTTCAGGCAGAGCGCCGCCGCGTCCACGGTCACGTTCGGGCGGGCCTCGTAGATGATGCCGACGACGCCCAGCGGGACGCGGACCTGGCGCAGGTCGATGCCGTTCGGGAGGGTCGAGCCGCGGACGACCTCGCCGACCGGGTCGGGCAGCGCGACGACGTCCCGTACGTCCGAGGCGATCGCGCGCACCCGCTCGGGCGTGAGCGTCAGCCGGTCGACGATGGCCTCGCTGGTGCCGGCCTCGCGGGCCTTGGCGATGTCCTTGGCGTTGGCCTCGACGATCTCGCTCGTACGGACCTCCAGGGCGTCCGCGACGGCGAGCAGCGCGTCGTCCTTCACCGCGCGCGGCAGCGGGGCGAGGTCGGCGGCGGCGGCCTTGGCGCGGTAGGCGGCCCGGGTGACCGGGGACATGGAGTCGTACGGCGAAAGCGTGGTCATGAGGGAAGCGTAGTGCGCTGTACGGGCTCGTCCACCGCGCGTTCCACACCCCGAGACAAGCCCCGCACAGCCCGTATTGCCCGCATACCCCTCAGACCTCGCAGACCTCGCAGGCCTGTCAAAACGGGTGGACGCCCACCGGGCTGGCCGGTGGCGGGCCGTAGCCCTCGGCGAGCCGCTGGTGGTAGGTCTCGCGGTCGATGACCTCCAGGCCGACGATCTCCCAGGGCGGCAGCTTGGCGGTCTGGCGGTGCTCGCCCCACAGGCGCAGGGCGACGGCGGCCGCGTCGTGCAGATCGCGGGCCTCCTCCCAGTAGCGGATCTCCGCGTGATCGCCCGCGTAGCGGCTGGTCAGGAGAAAGGGGTGGTCGTGGGCGAGCTGTTCGAGGCCTCGCCGCACCTCCTTCAGCGGCGCCTCCCCGCCGGAGACGCTGAGGGTGACATGCCACAGACGCGGCAGGTCGGCCGGTTCCTCGTACCGGTCGCCGGCCGCGACGCTGGTCAGGGCGCGCTCCTCGCCGCCCGCGCGGGAGGCGGCGCCGTCGCGGGACGCCGCCGCCCCAGGGCGCACTCGTCTCACGACGGCCTCCTTTACGCAATGGTCGAGCGATGCTCGCGCGGAATCAGTCCCTGAGACAAAGTTGAGCAGGCCGGGGGGGTCCGTGGGGCGGTTTTGCGGAACGTCCACCTGAGGGACGGGCCGTTTTGCGGGGCGTTCCCCCCGTTTTCGGCTCCCGTGCCCGTCCTCTTCCGCTTCCGCGGGCGTGCGGAGCGGTCAGGGGTGCAGGATCACCAGGTCGTCCCGGTGGACGACCTCGCGTTCGTACGCCGGTCCCAGTTCGCGCGCCAGTTCCCGGGTCGAGCGGCCGAGGAGCTGGGGGATCTCCTTGGCGTCGAAGTTGACGAGCCCGCGGGCCACCGCGTGCCCCTCGCCGTCGCGCAGCTCTACGGGGTCCCCGGCGCTGAACTCGCCCTCCACCGCGGCGATTCCGGCCGGCAGCAGCGACTTGCGGCGCTCGACCACCGCCCGCACCGCCCCGTCGTCCAGCGTGAGGGAGCCCTGCGGGGTGGAGGCGTGCTGCAGCCACAGCAGCCGGTCCGCGGAACGCCTGTCCGCGGGGTGGAAGTAGGTGCCGGTGTCGTTGCCCTGCAGCGCGTCGCCGGCGTGGATCGCGCTGGTGAGGACGACCGGGATGCCGGCGGCGGCCGCGATCCGGGCCGCCTCGACCTTGGTGACCATGCCGCCGGTGCCGACGCCGGCCTTGCCCGCGCTGCCGATGTCGACGTGCGCGAGGTCCCCGGGCCCGTGGACCTGAGCTATCCGCGAGGTTCCGGGCTTGCCGGGGTCGCCGTCGTAGACGCCGTCGACGTCGGACAGCAGCACCAGCAGGTCGGCGTGGACGAGGTGGGCGACGAGGGCGGCGAGGCGGTCGTTGTCGCCGAAGCGGATCTCGTCGGTGGCGACGGTGTCGTTCTCGTTGACGATGGGGAACGCGCCCATCGCGAGCAGCTTGTCGAGGGTGCGGGAGGCGTTGCGGTGGTGGGCGCGGCGGCTCATGTCGTCCGAGGTGAGCAGGACCTGTCCGACGCGGACGCCGTAGCGGGCGAAGGAGGCGGCATAGCGGGCGACCAGCAGGCCCTGGCCGACGCTGGCGGCGGCCTGCTGGCGGGCGAGGTCCCTGGGACGGCGGCGCAGGCCCAGCGGGGCCAGACCCGCGGCGATGGCGCCGGAGGAGACCAGGACGATCTCCTTCTCTCCCCCGCTGCGGCTCTTGGCGAGGGCGTCGACGAGCGCGTCGACCCGGTCGGCGTCGAGGCCGCCGGCCGCGGTGGTCAGCGACGAGGAACCCACCTTGACGACGATCCTGCGGGCCTCGATCACGGCCTGCCTTGCCCCTGCCACCTTGTTCTTCCGTCCCTCGCGCTCAGGCTTCCCCGCCCGGCAATCTACGCGAAGGGGACCGGGATGCGCGCGCCGGTCCAGTCCCCGGACAGGCGCCACGTAACCGTTCGCTCACGCGTCGCATACGGCAAAAAGGTTGCACTGGTTGCCTATAGAAATCAAAGTGCAGGTAAATCTAATTTGAACTCCGTGCAACCTACAGAAGTTCGCCGTGCAAGGCGCATCCTCCTGCGTTCGGGGAAGAGTCCCTTCGACGTCTTCCCCGTGGAGGAGGCCCTCGACCAGGACGTCATCGCCACCAACTCCGGCAACCTGATCTTCAGTGACGCCTCGCACAAGATCCTCGAAACACCGGGGACCGAGGTCGTCTCGAACACCATGCGGACCGAAGTGGCGGCGGCGGGCCTGATCAACGAGGAGTACGACGCGTTCGTCGTGCCGCTGGCCAATGCGTTCCGGCCGTCGTTCGAGGCCGGGCTGAAGCGGTTGACGCGGCTGATCAGCAGGCTCAAGATCCCGGTCGTGGTGCTGGGCATCGGTGCGCAGACCGGGCTGAACTACAACGCGGCCCGGCTGAAGCCGATGGAACCGGCCGTGCGCGAGTTCGTCTCCGCGGTGCTCGACCGCAGTGCCTCGATCGGGGTGCGGGGCGAGTTCACCGAGAAGTACCTCAAGGACATGGGGTTCAGCGACGTCGAGGTCATCGGCTGCCCGTCGCTGTTCATGTACGGCAAGGAACTGGCCGTGGACAAGCGGACGCCGGCCCTCACCGCCGGCTCCCGGATCGCGGTCAACGGCTCGCACAGCGCGGTGCAGAAGCAGGGTCTGGGCAAGGTCATCGACCGCGCCCACGCCCGCTATCCGCATCTGACGTTCATCGGCCAGAACCTCAGCGACGCGCGGCAGTTGCACTGGCGGGACCTGTCCCACCCGAACGCGGCGGTGACGGCGATCCCGACGCATCCCGACCACCCGATGTACCGGGAGGACAAGGTCCGGGTCTACGTCGACCCGGTCACCTGGATCGACGACCTGCGCGCGTACGACTTCTCCTTCGGGTCCCGCATCCACGGCAATATCGCGGCGCTGCTCGCGGGCACCCCCGCCACCGTGCTGTGCGGCGACTCGCGGACGCTGGAGCTGTGCCGCTACTTCGACATCCCGCACCGCCGCATCGACAGACTGCCCCCTGATCTGGACCCCGCGCAGCTCTACGAGGAGGCCGACTTCACCGGCCTGACCGGTGGTCACCTGGAGCGCTTCGAGCGGTTCACGGGGTTCCTGGACAGGAACGGCCTGGAGAACACGTTCACGCACGGCGACGGCGGCGCGGGCTTCGAGGCCCGGATGAAGGAGCTGGCCTTCCCGGCGGGCATCCGCCCCTGGAACGATGCCGACCTCGCCTCGCTCACCTCACGGTTCGGCTGGATGCAGAGCCGCATCACCGAACTGTCGCTGGACAACGCCCAGTTGAAGCGGGAGCTGGAACGAGGCACGGCCAAGCAGGGTACGGCGGCGCCGTCGACGTCCGTCTACCGCCGGGCCCGCCGCGTCGTGGGCCGCCCGATCCGACGTGCCCTGCAGTCGGGCCGGTAAGCAGCAGTCGGGCCGCTGAGCGGCGGTGGCGACGGGTCTGGCGGCGAGCACGCAACTCACCGACAGGCCCGCACCCGTCCACCCCGCATCCCGGGCAGCACGCCCGCCGCCCCGCGCAGAGGAGCTCTCGGGCAGCCGCGGTGCACCTCAGGCCGCCGCCGCGGTGCCCGTGCCCCCCGGCGTCCGCGGCCTGCTCGCCGTCGTCCGGGACCTGAGCACCCGGCGCGCCTTGCGGGCCGCGCGGCGCAGCACCGAGGCGGGCGAGTGCTCCCGGTAGCCCGGGACGGCGCGGGCCTCGCGGGGAGCGGCGAGGTAGACCGAGTCGGGGATGCCCGCCGCGGCGTCGCGGAAGAGCGGGTAGGCGAGATAGACGTGGCGGCCCTTCTTCTCCAGGAGCGCGGCCGGCTGCTTCTTCGCCTTGACGAACTCCACGACGCCGACGAGGAGTTCGGGGCGCTGTTCGGCGACCAGATGCAGCCTGAGCCGCTCCTCGACCTTCAGACGGCCGGCCACGCCCTCACCCCAGAACTCCTCCATCAGCGGCTTCGCCAGCTCGAACTTGTGCCGGCGGACCTTCTCGCTGTCCTTGAGGTACCGGGGACCGAACTGCGGGAGCAGCGTGACCAGGAAGGGCCGGATCATGAGCGCGTCGCGCCGCTCCCCCGCGGGGACCAGCCCGGCTATCAGGTTCATCAGGGCACGCGCTGAGTCGAAGCGCAGGGTGTAACTCCCGCTCTTCGTCACGTGTTTGCCGTCGTCCCGGCCGACCAGGTAGTAGCAGGTGTAGTCGGCCAGCACGGAGACGCCGTCCGACCGCAGATAGGCCTCCATCGTGAACAGCGCGTCCTCGCCGGTCCACAGGGACTCGTCGAAGCGCATGCCGTGCCGGTCCAGGAACTCCCGCCGGAACAGCTTCTGCGCGCTCAGCGTGAACTTGATGTTGGAGGAGAACACGTCCGTACGCTCGAACGTCTTTCCCCACATCGACTGCGGCGGCTTGCGGTTGATGCCCTCGACCCGGCCGAGGACCACGTCCGTGCCGTTGCGGTCGGCCATCGCGACCATCCGCTCCAGCGCCTGAGGGCCCAGCCGGTCGTCGGCGTCGAGGAAGAAGACGTAGCGCCCGGCGGCCTTGCCGAGCCCGACGTTGCGCGGCCCGCTCGGGCCGCCGGAGTTGTCCTGCCGGATCACCGTGACCGGCATGGTCACGCGCGCCGCGAACTCCTCCAGGTACTCCCCCGTCCCGTCGGTGGACCCGTCATCCACCGCGATGACCTCGATGCGCTCCGGGTCGATGGTCTGTGCCTCGACGGACGCGAGGCACTCGACCAGATATGGCATCGCTTCGTACGCGCCGATGATCACGCTCACATCAGGCTGCGCGACGGTCACATTTCCCCCTTGGTCACAGTGCATTTCCCCCGAATCCGCATATTCGCAATTTGTTAGACGGGTGACCACTTGAGGAGGTTGCCTTACCGCTTGGAATTGGTGACACACGTCACAGGGATCACACGGGCGGCGCAGGCCGCCGATGGAAGGGGCACCGAAAAGTACGCAGAACCGCCGAGAGTTACTCAGGACGCGGTGGGACCGAGCGGTAAGAAACGGTAAAGAGCCCGGCCCCGAGGATCACTCCTCGGGGCCGGGCTCTTGAGGTGTTTACGCGGGAGCGGAGAACGTCAGCGCGTGTTCGCGCCGCCCGTCTCCCCGGCCGCCGGCACCGGCTGGGCAGGCTGCGCCGGGGACAGCTGGTCCGACAGCTCGTCGGCGCCGACGGCGCCGGCCGCGGCCCGGGACTCCTGGCCGAGGTTGCGCGTCTGGGCCTTGAGCGCCAGGTCGGCCACCGCCCTGTTGAACTGCTCGATGGACGTGGGCTCGTCCGGTCCGAGCAGATACTCCTTGAGCTCCTTGCGGTCCTCCGCCAGCGTGTCGGCGGCCGGGGCGCGGACCGCACCCAGCAACTCGCCCAGTTCCGCGGCGCTGTTGGAGAGGATCACCGCGGCGCGCACGGCGGTGTTCTGCCGCTTGAACTCCTCGGCCCCCAGCTCGGCGGAGTCCGTGACCGCGTACGGCTTGCCGCTCGCGATGAAGTCGGAGACCACGGAGGAGATGTCGGAGACCATCGCGTCGCAGACGTTGAAGCAGTCGTACAGGCGCGGCTCGGCGCCCGCGATGACGCGGTGCTCGAAGCTGCCGAAGGAACGCCAGTACGCGTCGTTCCACTCGCCGCGCAGCCGGGCGACCTCCGCGTGCTTCTCGACGTCGACCACGCCGTCCCGCGTGGCCTCGGCCTCGTCGCCCTTGTCGCTCGCGGCGCCGGACAGCTCGGCGAGCCTGGCCTCGATACGGGCCAGTTCGCTCTTGGCCCCCGCCTGGGCGGCCGCGTCCACCGCGAAGCGGGAGTCGGCGGCACGCTCGGCGGCGGCCTTCTCGACCAGGGCGATGATGCGCTGGTGCGCGGCGCCCGCCTGCTTGCTGACGGTGCCGGTGAAAGGGTGCGGCTTGTACAGGACACGGACCGGCGGGTCGGCCTTCACCAGCTTCTTGACGATGTTCTCGCCGGCGAGCACGAGCGAGGTGTTGCCCGGGTTGCCGTCCCAGCCCTCCCAGGTGGGCGCGTACAGCACGGTCGGGCAGTATCCGTCGGCGGCCGCGCCGGGCGCGGGCGGTGCGTCCTGCCGGTTCTGGATCGGCGCCAGCTGCGGGCGGCCGACCTCCACGATGTCGTCGTCGCGGACGCCGACGTCGGCGATGGCGTAGCGGTCGCGGCCCGCGCGGCCGGCGGTCCACACCTCGTCGTACACCTTGCTGAAGGGGTTCACGCTGGCGAGCTTGTCGCTGTCACCGTGGCCGATGAAGACGTGCTTCATGGTGGGGACACGCAGCATGTGGATGTTCTTGCCGACGTTCGCCGCGTACAGCGCGACGCGCACCGTGGACAGCTCCATGTTCATCAGGTGCACACCGCCGGGCACGCAGATCACGGGGACGGTGGTGGGCGCCAGGCTCGTCAGGATGACCCGCTCGCGCAGGATGACCAGCGGCTTGGAGTCCAGCTGCTCCATGGCCTCCAGCCACATGTTGACCTGGTACGCGGAGTCCTTGGAGCCCGAGAAGTACAGCACCGTCTCCGGCTTGTACTCCCGCAGCCAGTCGTCGACGGCCGCGAGCACCTTCTCGGCGTTCGGCGGGATCTTGGTGCCTCGGACGTACGGCATCAGCGTGAGGACGTAGAGGCAGCCCAGGACCAGGGTGACGCCGATGCCGATGAAACCGGGCACGGCCGAGTCCAGGACGGCGGAGACGAGCAGGCCCGTGACAGCCGCGAGGTCGAGGTGGAGCATCTTCTCGGCGGAGCGGTTCAGCAGCCCGCGCGGCGGGGCGTCCGGGATGCGGACGCGCGAGGCCAGGTCGACGTTGCGGGTCGCGACCGGCATCCGGCGGCGGTTACGGATCAGCGTGACCAGGGCACCGTGCGGGGCCTGGAGGCCGTAGAAGGCGATGAAGCAGGCGATCGCGCCGTAGAAGATCAGGCCGTCCGAGAGGGACATCCGGGCCAGCAGCAGGACCAGCAGCAGCTGTCGGATCAGGAAACGGATCGACAGGCCGGCGCGGACCTTGCTGAGCCGGTTGACGAGGTAGCTGCCCTTGCGGTGCAGATAGTGGTCCGCCAGGTACGTCACGGCGGCCGCGGCCGCGAAGGCGTAGACGCTCGGAATGAGCGCGGCCAGCATGAGTGCCGGGAAGCCCAGCATCATGAGTGCCGCCGCGGCCAGCTCGGCCGCGCTGCCCACGCGGGCGACGCGAATAGCGGTGGATATCACGGAGAACCTGCTCTGGGATGGGGAGTGCCGGTTTTGTTCTGGAGTGCGCAGGGTTTAGGTAATTCGTCGGGTGTACGGATCAGGCCTCTGCGAGCACCCGGTCAATGCATTGCATTAACGCCGGAAAGCAGAGGCCTGAATAACGGAAGGCTAATTACCGTCGATTATTACACGCCGTCCTGGACGTCCAGAACCGAGGCCAGCGCCTGCTCGAAGCCGGAGGCCTTCGCCGCGCCCGCCGTCGGGTCCTGCTGGCGGACGTCGATGACGTGCCCGGTCAGCTCGGACAGCAGCACGTCGAGCGAGGTGCGGGCCACCGCCTCGGAGGAGAGCAGGGAACCCGTGGGCTCCTGGCCGAAGGCCTTGGTGCGCATGGGCGTCGCGGTGCGCTCCGGGTTGACGCAGTTGACACGGATGCCGTCGCCGGCCCACTCGTCGGACAGGGCCTGGGTGAGGTTCACCATGGCGGCCTTGGTCGAGGAGTAGAGGCTGTACTCGGCGCGGCCGCGGGTGTAGCTGCTGGAGGTGTACAGCAGCAGCTGGCCCTTGGTCTCCGCCAGGTACTTGTACGCGGAACGAGCGATCTGCACCGGCGCGAGGTAGTTGACCTTCAGCGCTTCCTCGATGGTCGCGTTGTCGGTCTCGGCCAGCTTGCCGATGCGCAGCACGCCCGCGGTGTTGACGACGTAGTCGATCCGGCCGGTCTCCGCGTACGCCTTGGACAGCGCGTCGTCGACCTCCTCCGGGTTCTCCACGTGCGTGCCGGTGGTGGAGCGGCCGAGCGCGTACACCTTGGAGCCGTAGGACTCGGCGAGCTCGGCGATGTCCTTGCCGATGCCGTACGAGCCGCCGAAGATGACGACCGTCTTGCCGGTCAGCAGCTCGCGGTAGGTCTCCTCGCTCACCTGCTCGGGCGTGGCGGTGGAGGCGAGCTGGAAGAGCTTGTCGGCGATGAAGACGTCGACCGGCTGCGTCACCTTCATGTTGTACTCGTCGCCCGCGACGACGTGGATCGGCACGTCCGGCAGGTACTTCAGTACGACGGAGCAGTCGTCGGTGGCCTGGAAGTTGGGGTCACCGGCGGCGACCTCGTAGGCGCGCTTGATCGTGGACAGCTTGAAGGCCTGCGGGGTCTGGCCGCGGCGCAGGCGGGAGCGGTCCGGGATCTCGGTGATGAACTCGCCGTCCTCGCCGTGCGTGCGCGTGACGATGATGGTGTCCGCGGACGGGATGGCGACGTCGACGGCCTGGAAGCGCTCCAGGGCGACCACGCAGTCGTCGATGACGCGCTGCGAGAGCAGGGGGCGCACGGCGTCGTGGAAGAGGACGTTGAGGTCCTCGCCCTCGGCCAGGCCCTCGCCGAGGGCCTCGATGGCGCGCTCGGTGGTCTCGTTCCGGGTCGAGCCGCCCTCGATGACCTTCTTGACCTTCTTGAACCCGGCCTTGGCGACGATCTTCTCGATGTCGGGGACGTAGCCCGGCGCCATCAGCACGATGATGTCGTCGATCGAGTCGGCCTTCTCGAAGGTGGTCAGGGTGTGCTCGACGACTGCCTTGCCGGCGATCTTCAGCAGCTGCTTGGGGATCGAGAGACCCACCCGCTGGCCGGTGCCACCGGCCAGGATCACTGCGGTGGTACGGGGCTTGGCTATGTGCTGGGACACAGAGGACCTACCTTGGGGCGTCAGGGAACCTGGAAATGGTCCCACTTGCGGTTACCGCTGTGCAAGGTGAGCGCCGTTCACTGCATATGTACGCGCCACCTGGGATTCATCTTGCACTGCTGGTGACCGCGGGAAGGCCGCGGGGAGCACCTGCCGAATTGCTGTGAGTAACTGCACAGGGGCTCAGTGCTGCCGCGGCTGCCTCGGGCAGCGGCGGCCGGACCGTCGACGGGTTCCACGAAGCCGTCAGGTGGTGAACCGTGCGCTCCGCCGGATCTCCGAGGACCCGTACGCCCATACGAGTGATGTGTTCGACCATCTCGGTGCCGATCCGGCGGCCGCCCGGGCTGTCGAGATCTTCACCTCCCGCGATACCGGGCTGCACGCGTTCTTCATATGCATGACCGCGCCGTTACGGATGAGCCTGGAATACAGCTCGCCCGAGAGCCCATTGCCGCGGAATTCCTTATTAAGATTCCGCAGCATTTCGGTCTCGGTGAGGCAGGGGCGCGGGACGGCCTGGGACACGGAAGAGTCCCAGGCCCCCGTCACTCGGACTTCATGCACTGCCCCAGGTCACGGCGTCAGGCGAGTTCGACGCCCGGCCGGCCGTTCTCCACCCGCAGCCGCGCATAGGTACTCGGCGTCGCCTTCGGCTGCAGCACCGTGTCGACCACCCGCACCTGCGCGTCGATGCCGTCACGCCGGATGTCGAGGAGGTGGTAGCCACGGTGGGCGTCGATCAGCTTCCAGTGCGGGTTGTCCGCCTGCAGCGGGTCCCACTGGGCGTGGAAGGCGGCCTGGTCCTGGTCGCCGTTGCTGGAGATGGACGTACCGACGAACTCGGCGCCGACCACCTCGGAGTCCGGGTCGGCGTAGTCGGTCCTGAGGTCGCTGATCATCGTCAGATGGCGGTCGCCGCTGAGTACGACCGGGTTGCGGACGTCGGCGAACTCGTCGAGCAGGGCGTTGCGCTCGACCTGGTAGCCGTCCCATGCGTCGTAGTACCAGAGCTTGCCCTCGCCGATCTGCAGATCGGTCTCGGCCATCATTATCTGCGAGGCGACGAGGTTCCAGCGGGCCGGCGAGTCCTGCATCCCGTCGAGCAGCCACGCCTTCTGTTCGGCGCCGAGCATCGTGAGCGACGGGTCCTCGGCGGCCGCCTGGCTGGTCACCTGGTCGCTGCGGAACTGGCGGGTGTCGAGGACGTTGAGGCGCACGAGGCGGCCGAACTCCAGGCGGCGGTACATCTGGATGTGCGGGCCGGTCGGGATCGCGCTCGCCCGGACCGGCATGTGCTCGTAGTACGCCTGGAAGGCCGCTGTCAGCCGGGCCACGAACGCGTCGTGCGACTGCTTGGCGGGGTCCTGCGGGATCTCGCCGGCCCAGTCGTTGTCGACCTCGTGGTCGTCGAAGGTGACCACCCAGGGGGCACTGGCGTGCATCGCCGCGAGGTCGGGGTCGGTGCGGTACTGCGCGTACCGGTTGCGGTACTCGACCAGGGTGTAGGGCTCCCCCGTGCCCTCGTGCCGGCGCGGCCCCGTCGAGGCCGGCGTGGACTCGTAGATGTAGTCGCCGACGAACAGGACGAAATCGGGGTCCTGCTGGAGCATGTCGGCGTACGGCGTGAAATAGCCGTGCTGCCAGTTCTGGCAGGAGGCGAGCGCGACGCGCAGGGAGCCGCCCCTGCTGTGCGGGTGGGGGGCGGTGCGGGTGCGGCCGATGGGCGAGAGCTGCCCGCTCACCCGGAAGCGGTACCAGTACGAGCGGTCCGGGCGCAGTCCGCGCACGTCCACGTGAACGCTGTGTCCGTACTCGGGGCGGGCCTGGGCGACGCCCCGGCGCACCCGCTTTCCGAGCCGGGGGTCCTCCGCGATCTCCCACTCCACCGCGACCACGCGGTCGGGCATGCCGCCGCCGTTCAGCGGGTCGGGGGCGAGCCGGGTCCACAGCACGATGCCGTCGGGCAGCGGGTCACCGGAGGCGATGCCGAGGCTGAACACCCCGTCCGGCAGCGTGGCCTCGGCCGCCCGGGCGGTGCCCGGCACCCACAGCTGGGCGGAGGCCGCCGCACCGAGGACGGCGGCACCGGCGGTCAGAAAGCGCCGTCGGTCGGGCGAGACGGTTCCGGTCATCAGCGAACTCCCTTGCCTCGCAAGCCTCTTGGACACGTGAAAGCTCACGCAGCCGGACGGTCCACCGGCTGAACGCAAGCGTTCGCGTACATGACAAATGGGCAGACAACAAAAACCCGTTGCGACACAGGAACAACGGAATGAACGTCACCTGGTCACAACGGGTCTGACGTCACATCAATTGACGCCCACCACAAGAGGCTTCAGTACGAGAGGTTCGAGCCGAATTTCGCGGTCGTACCGTCCGCGCCGAACGGGGTGGCGCCGACGAGGCCGGTGCTGTTCGGCGTCACGCCGAACCCGTAGTCGCCGCTGTCCGCCGGTGCGCCGACGGCGAGGTCGGCCACCGGCTCAGCCCCATCCGGCCCGTCCGGCGCTTGAGGACGAGGCCGCAGGCCGACGGGGGCCCGGGGGCACAGCCCCGGGCCCCCGCGCCCACACCTCAGAACGGCTCGAACCCGTCAAACTCCTGGAGGGACTCGTCCCGCTCGGCGTCCCGGTCCCGCCGCCGCTGCGCCGCAGGCCTCGGTGCCTCGAAGCGATGGTCCTCACCACGGCGCCCCAGCATCTCCGCCCCGGACATCATCGACGGCTCCCAGTCGAAGACGACGGCGTTCTCCTCGGGTCCGATGGCGACACCGTCGCCGGAACGGGCCCCCGCCTTCATCAACGCCTCCTCCACACCAAGCCGGTTGAGCCGGTCGGCGAGGAATCCGACGGCCTCGTCGTTGCTGAAGTCGGTCTGCCGCACCCAGCGCTCGGGCTTCTCGCCCCGCACCCGGAACAGCGCCTCCCCGTCGGCTTCCTCGTGCGTCACGGTGAAGCCCGCGTCGTCGACGGCCTTGGGCCGGATCACGATCCGCGTCGCCTCTTGATTCGGCTTGGCGGCCCGCGCCTTCGCCACCAGGTCGGCGAGCGCGAACGACAGCTCCTTCAGGCCGAGATGGGCCACCGCCGACACCTCGAAGACCCGGTATCCCCGTGCTTCCAGATCCGGCCGCACCATCTCCGCGAGGTCCTTGCCGTCCGGTACGTCGGTCTTGTTCAGCACGACCATCCGGGGCCGCCGGTCGAGCCCGCCGTACTGCTTCAGCTCCTCCTCGATGACGTCGAGGTCGGAGACGGGGTCCCGCTCGGACTCCAGCGTCGCGGTGTCCAGCACATGCACGAGCACACTGCACCGCTCGACGTGCCGCAGGAACTCCAGGCCAAGGCCCTTGCCCTGGCTCGCGCCCGGGATCAGCCCCGGCACGTCCGCGATGGTGTACACGGTCGAACCCGCGGTCACCACACCCAGGTTCGGGACCAGCGTCGTGAAGGGATAGTCCGCGATCTTCGGCTTCGCCGCACTCAGCACCGAGATCAGCGAGGACTTGCCCGCACTCGGGTACCCCACGAGCGCCACGTCGGCGACCGTCTTCAGCTCCAGGCCGATGTCCTGCAGGTCCCCGGGCTCACCGAGCAGCGCGAACCCCGGCGCCTTGCGCCGCGCCGACGCGAGCGCCGCGTTGCCGAGGCCGCCCCGGCCGCCCTGCGCGGCGATGTACGACGTGCCGTGTCCGACCAGGTCGGCGAGCGCGTTGCCCGCCTTGTCGAGCACGACCGTGCCGTCCGGCACGAGGAGGACGAGGTCCTGTCCGTCCTTGCCCGAGCGGTTGCCGCCCTCGCCCGGCTTGCCGTTGGTGGCCTTGCGGTGCGGGGAGTGGTGGTACTCGATGAGCGTGGTGACGGACTGGTCGACGGTGAGGATCACATCGCCGCCACGCCCGCCGTTGCCGCCGTCGGGTCCGCCGAGCGGCTTGAACTTCTCACGGTGAACGGAGGCACAGCCGTGGCCTCCGTTACCCGCGGCGACGTGCAGCTCGACGCGGTCCACGAAGGTGGTCATCTGGGTGCCTCCAGCACTTCAAAAACGTACGGATATGTCTCTGCTCTAACACGCGAAAGGCGGACCCGCCTTCCCACAGGGGAAGTGAGGTCCGCCTCGCGAAACGTTCGGTCTGTGTCTAAGCCTGAGCTCAGGCGACCGGAACGATGTTCACGACCTTGCGGCCACGGTGGGTACCGAACTCCACCGCGCCGGCGTTGAGCGCGAACAGCGTGTCGTCGCCGCCACGGCCGACGCCCGAACCGGGGTGGAAGTGGGTGCCGCGCTGGCGGACCAGGATCTCACCCGCGTTGACGACCTGACCGCCGAAGCGCTTCACGCCGAGCCGCTGGGCGTTGGAGTCGCGACCGTTCCGGGTGGACGATGCGCCCTTCTTGTGTGCCATCTCTCCTCAGTCCCTTACTTCGCAGCCGCGGGGATCTCAGTGACCTTGATCGCCGTGTACTGCTGGCGGTGGCCCTGACGACGGCGGTAGCCGGTCTTGTTCTTGTAGCGAAGGATGTCGATCTTCACACCCTTGTGGTGGTCCACGATCTCGGCCTGGACCTTGATGCCGGCCAGCACCCACGGGTCGCTGGTCACAGCGTCGCCGTCGACAACGAGCAGGGTCGAGAGTTCGACCGTGTCGCCAACCTTGGCAGTGGAAATCTTGTCAACCTCAACGATGTCGCCGACAGCAACCTTGTGCTGGCGACCACCGCTGCGCACGATGGCGTACACGCGGATCTCACTCTCTCGCTCGGGAACGGCACCCCCGCAGTCCAGCCACCCGGCAGGCGGGCAGCCTCTCCAAAACAGCCGGTGACGAGCACCGAGCGCTCTGGAGGAAGAGGTTTACGGGGATGTGACGCGTCTGTACCTGCGGACACGCCGACGGCCAAGGTTACGGGGCCGTGGCCGAAGGGGTCAAACCGGGCCGGGGCCCAGCGGTGTGCGGCCGGTCACGTGGACCGGCCGCACAGCGCACTGCTCAGCTCTCGTCGGCTGCGGCCGAGACCGCGGACTTCTTCGTCGCCGCCGACTTGGCGCCGAGGGTCTTGGCCGCCTTCTTCGCCGTCGCCTTCTTGGCGACCGTCTTCTTGGCCGCGGTCTTCTTGACCGCGGCCTTCTTCGCGGTGGCCTTCTTGGCGGTCTTGCGCGCGGCCGTCTTCTTGGCCGGAGCCGTCTCCTCGACGCTCTCCTGCGCGCTCGACGCCTCGTCCGCCGCACCCGACGGGACGACCACGACGGCCGTCTCCTCGGACGCGGTCGGCGCGGTCGCCTTACGCACCGCACGGCGCCGCGGACGGGCCGGTGCGGCGCTCTCGGGGGGCGCATCGGCCGGGGTCTCGGTCGCCACCGGAGCCTCGGCCACGGGCGCCGCGGTCTCGGTGACGGTCACCACGGCGGTCTCGGCCCCCGCGGGCGATCCGGCCGGCGCGGACACCTTGCGGGTGGCGCGACGACGGGTACGCCCCTTGGGCGCGGTCTCCTCCACGGCCTCGGCCGGGGTCTCGACGACCGCGTCCTCGACGGCGGCGGGCTCGGCGAGCACCGCGGCGGCCGGCTCCGGCTGCACCGGACGTGCGACCTCCTGTTCGGCGGTCACGTGCTGAGCGGTCGGCGCCTCGGACTGCACGTCCTCGGCCCGGACCTCCTCGCGCCTGTTGTCGTCGCGCCTCGGCGCACCCGCGGGAGCGGACGCCCGCCGGCTCGTCCGGCGCCGCGAACGGCCACGGCCGACCGCGGCCTCGGCCTCGGCGACGCTGCTGTACAGCTCCTCGTCCGGGGCGTAGGCGGGCGCGGACAGCGCGACCGGCTCGGCGACCTCGGCGGCGACCTCCGCCTCGGTCTCCTCCTCTGCGGCCTCCGGCGCCTCCGCGGACTCGTGCTCGTGCACATGTCCGTCGCCGCCACGGCCGCGCTTCTTGCGCTTGCCGCCGCCACCGGCGGAGGTCGGCTGCTCCATGTGCACGATGACACCGCGGCCGTTGCAGTGGACGCAGGTCTCGGAGAAGGACTCCAGCAGGCCCTGGCCGACCCGCTTGCGGGTCATCTGCACGAGCCCCAGTGAGGTCACCTCGGCGACCTGGTGCTTCGTACGGTCCCGGCCCAGGCACTCCAGCAGACGCCGCAGCACCAGGTCCCGGTTGGACTCCAGGACCATGTCGATGAAGTCGATGACGATGATGCCGCCGAGGTCGCGCAGCCGCAGCTGGCGGACGATCTCCTCGGCCGCCTCCAGGTTGTTCCTGGTGACGGTCTCCTCGAGGTTGCCGCCCTGACCGGTGAACTTGCCGGTGTTGACGTCGACGACGACCATCGCCTCGGTCCGGTCGATCACCAGCGAACCGCCGCTGGGCAGCCAGACCTTGCGGTCCAGGGCCTTGGCGAGCTGCTCGTCGATCCGGTACGTGGCGAAGACGTCGACCTCGGAGGTCCACTTCGACAGCCGGTCTGCCAGGTCGGGCGCGACGTGCGCGACGTATCCGTAGATGGTCTCCCACGCCTCGTCGCCGCTGACGACGACCTTGGAGAAGTCCTCGTTGAAGATGTCGCGGACGACGCGGACGGTCATGTCCGGCTCGCCGTACAGCAGCGACGGTGCGTTCGAACTGCCGCCGTTCTTCGACTTCTTCTGGATGTCCTCCCACTGCCCCTGCAGTCGCTCGACGTCGCGGCGCAGCTCGTCCTCGCTCGCGCCCTCGGCGGCAGTGCGCACGATGACACCCGCGTCCTCGGGGACGATCTTCTTGAGGATGGTCTTCAGCCGGGCCCGCTCGGTGTCGGGCAGCTTGCGGCTGATGCCGGTCATCGAGCCCTCGGGCACGTACACGAGGTAGCGGCCGGGCAGCGAGACCTGGCTGGTGAGCCGTGCGCCCTTGTGACCGATCGGGTCCTTGGTGACCTGGACGAGGACGGACTGGCCGGACTTGAGGGCGGACTCGATGCGCCGCGGGCCGTTGGCCATGCCCAGCGCCTCGAAGTTCACCTCACCCGCGTAGAGAACGGCGTTGCGGCCCTTGCCGATGTCGATGAAGGCGGCCTCCATCGACGGCAGCACGTTCTGGACCTTGCCCAGGTACACGTTGCCGACGTACGAGGTCGACTGCTCCTTGTTGACGTAGTGCTCGACGAGCACGCCGTCCTCCAGGACGCCGATCTGCGTGCGCTCACCGCTCTGCCGGACGACCATCACACGCTCTACGGCCTCGCGGCGGGCCAGGAACTCGGCCTCGGTGATGATCGGAACCCTGCGGCGGCCCTGCTCGCGGCCTTCGCGGCGGCGCTGCTTCTTGGCCTCCAGACGGGTCGAGCCCTTGATGGACTGCACCTCGTCAGACGGCTCGGAGGGCTTGCGGGGCTCGCGGACCTTGACGACGGTGCGCTCGGGGTCGCCATCGCCGGGCTCCGAGTCCGCGGAGGAGTCACCGGCCCGACGGCGCCGGCGACGGCGCCTACGGCTGCTGGAGCTGGAGCCACCGCCGTCGGCGTCGTCCTCCTCGTCGTCCTCGACCTGCTCGGCGGTGTCCTCGGCGTCCTGCGCGGCGGCCTCGTCGGACTCATCCGACTCGTCCTCGCCCGCGGAGTCGGCCAGTTCGCCACGGCGGCGGCGACGGCCTCCCCTGCGGCGGCGACGGCGGGACCCGGTCTCCTCGGAGTCGTCGCCGTCGGCGGTGTCCTCGGCCGACTCGTCGGCCTCCTCCGCCTCGTCATCGGCGGCGGTCTCGACGGCCTGCGTCTCGGTCTCCTCGCCGAACGAGGTACCCCGGCGTCGGCGGCGGCGCCGCGACCCGGCCTGCTCCTCGGGGAGCTCCTCCGGCTCGACGGCCTCCACCTCGACGTCGGCCTCGGCGGCAGCCGCGGCGGCGGCCCGCTGCGGCGTCTGGAACTGCGGCTCGGTGAACACGGGCGCCTGGAACACGGCGACGGCGGGCCGCGACGGCCGCCGCGCCTCCTCGCTCTCGCCCTTGTCCTCGGCAGGTGCGGCCTGTGCGGGCGCGGCGAAGCCGGTCGCGGCCTTGCGCGTGGCCCGCCGACGTGTACGCCGCGGGGCGGCGTCCTCGTCGCTCTGTTCGGCAACAGGGGTGGGGGCGGGAGCGGTCACCGGCTCCTCGACGACGGGAGCCTGCGCCTCTTCGGCGGCGGACTCGGTGGTCGCGGCCGTCTCCTCGGCGGGCGCGGTCACGCGGCGCGTGGCACGCCGACGGCCACGGCGCGGAGCCGCATCCTCGCCTGCGGACTCGTCGGCGGACTCGACAGCGGGAGCCTCGGCCTCGGCGGGCTTCTCGGCCTCCGCGGCAGGCGTCGCCTCTTCGGTCACGGGCGCGCCGGCGGGCGCGGACGCACGACGCGTGGCACGCCGACGGCTACGGCGCGGAGCCGCGTCCTCGTCGGCGTCCTCGGCCGGTGCCTCGGCGACGGCAGCGCTCTCCGCGACCTCGGCCGGAGCGGCAACGGGCACCACGGTCTCGGCCACCTCGGCGGCCGCGGGCGCACCGGCAGGCGCGGCCGCACGACGGGTCGCACGACGACGCGTACGCCCGGCGGGCGCGGCCTCCTCGACAACCGCAGACACCTCGGCCGCCTCAGCGCCCTCTTCGGTCTTTTCTGCCTCTTCGACATCGGCCGCGACCGCGGTCTCGGCGGCCTCGTCCTCGTCGGCCTTGAGGTCGCCGCCGGCCGGTATGGCCGGCGCGACGATCTCCTCCGGGGTCTCAGAGGCGGCCGCGGCGGGGGGACCCGCCGGGCGGGACGCGGCACGGCGCCGACGACGCGGCGGCAAGGTGTCGCTGGGAGTGTTCAGTTCGGAACCCTCAGTGGGTTCGGTCGGTTCGAGCATGCGGGCATTTCTCCCGTCAGGGCTCCCGGGCGCCGCACCTGGCCCGGCATTGATTGCCGGTGACGTCCGCGGCTCGCGCGATGCGCGGTGCCGCCGTCCGGGGCGCGGGCGCCGCACGGGAGCTTTCTGTGTCCTGTCTCGCCGGTTCCGTACACCGAATGTGTACGGCCTGGCGAAAGTCTTCTGGTCAGTTCGCTGCCCGACCCAGGTGGCTCCCGAGTACGAGGGCGGCGCTTCGACGTCCGTCCTTCGCGGGACCTTCCTTACGCCGGCGCCTTCGCGGCGGCAGCGGAATCGGCCATGGGTGCGGCCGTCGCTGCCTCGCGGTCGGGCGCGAGCGGGTCGGTCACCGTGCCGGTCTCTTCATCGAACAGCCCCTGCGCCAGCCTGGTCACCGCTGCGGGGACCGGCGGCGCGAGGTCGGCCACGGCGCGAAGACCGGACAGGACGTCGTCGGGTCGAACGGCAGGCGTCACGTGCCGAACAACCAGCCGCAGTATCGCACAGGCCTGGTCGGTCGGCCCAGCAAGGTGCACGGCGTCAGCCGCTCCATCGGAGCCGACGCCCGCGGCGGAGGGTCCACCATGCGTTTCAAGCTGCACGACCGCGGCGCGGGCGTCAAAGGTCCGTACGCCGTTCTTGGCCGTGCGCTGGACCTCGACCGCGTCGGCGGCGTTGAAGGCCGAAACGGCCCGCTCGACCTCCACCGGGTCCACGCCGTCCAGCCGCAACTCCCACACGGAAGCCGTGAGCCGGTCGGCGAGCCCGGAGGTCAGGGCCTCGACGGCGTCGACGATGTCGAGCCCGGCGGGCAGCGACTCGTCGAGCAGGAGCCTCAACTTCTCCGGATCCCGCGCCTCGGTGAGGGCGATCTCCAGATACTCCGCCTCACTGCCCGTGCCGGTGGGTGCGGCATTGGCGTACGACACCTTCGGATGCGGCGTGAACCCTGCCGAGTACGCCATCGGCACCTCGGCACGGCGCAGCGCACGCTCGAAGGCGCGCTGGAAGTCACGGTGGCTGGTGAACCGGAGGCGGCCGCGCTTGGTGTAGCGCAGTCTGATGCGCTGCACCGCGGGTGCGGGCGGCGGGCCTTCGGGCTGTCGCTTGCCCAGTGTCGTTCAGTCCTTCGTGAGAGCGGTCGTACTGCTATCAAGAGTACGTGCCTCAAGGCCCAGAGGTTCCCGCCCGTCCACAGCCTCGGCCCGCTCCGGCTCTCCGAACAGCATCCGGCGGAAGTCGGCCCGCGCCTGGCGCGCCGACTCCCGTGCGGAGGCCAGCGCCAGCCGGGTGGCCCGCCCCACACTGCGTGCGGCCTCGGCGGCCGGCCGCAGCACGGCGTCCCGTACGGCATGCCCGACGGGAGTGAGGACGGTCCGGTGGAACCAGCGCACGGGCTCCACGAAGATCCACCGGAAGAGGGTGCCGAGCGCCCGCCCCACGGCGAGCGAGATCCGCCCGGCAACCCGCCAGGCATGTACGAGCGCCTGTCCCACCTCGCGGCCGACGACGGCGAGGAAGCGCCCGACGGGCACGAGCACCCAGCGCCACAGGGCGAGCGCGGGCAACACGAACAGCACCCGCAGGATCCAGTAGAGGGCGACCCCGATCCCGGTGGCGACCAGGCCCGCGACCCGCACGAGCCCCTTCGCACACCACACGATCGCCTGCCCCACCGGCGCAAGCACCCACGCGTACAGCCACACCACCGGGACGACCACGAGATACCGCATCAGCCAGGCGAGAGCGGCATACGCACCCGCCCCGAGCAGGGCGAGCACAGCACCGATCCCCCTGAGCGCCCACATCACGGCATGTCCGGCCGGCGTCAGCACGCGCGCGTACAGCCACACGGCGGGGACGACGACGAGATACCGCCCCAGCCAGGCGAGGGCGGCATACACACCCGCCCCGAGCAGGGCGAGCACCGCGCCGGTCCCCCGCGCCAGCCACACGAGGGCGTGGCCGAGGGGAGTCAGCACGTGGCGGTGGAGCCATCCGAGCGGGACGACGACGAGGACGTTCCCGAGCCAGGCCAGCGCCCGGGCAAGCGGCACGACGACGTACCGCCACAGCCCTATGAACGGCCACACGAACACGGCTCGCGCGACCCATCCCAGCGCCCGTCCGACCGGCCGCAGCACGGTGTCCTTCAGGAACCGACCGGCGACGACGAGCGCGTCCCACACGATCCGCACCGGCACGACCAGTACGAGCACGACGATCCGCACGGGAAGTCGGATCGCGACGACGAGACACCCCTCGGGCGTCTGTCCCCCGGGCGACTGCCGCGCGGGCTGCTGATGCGCGGGCTGCTGTTGCGCCGGCTCCGGAAGCGGCTTCTGCAGATCCATACCCACGTAGACGCCGGAACCTCCCCTCCGGATCCCGCGTCAGTCACAAAGAGCCTGGTCCGCCAGCAACAGGGCGTGCCAGTACCGGTAATAGCGGACGCCCTCCGCGTGCCCGGTGAACTCGCAGTATTCGACGGCAGCAGCGACGGCGTCCGTCACCGGCAGGTAGGCGGCGCGAGGCACGTCGGCGTCCGCGGCCTGCGACGTCAGCTCGCGGATGGCGTCGTGCGCCGCGGCGATCACGTCGCCGTCCAGGTCAGGGAGGTGCTGGCTCAGCGCCCGGTAGTAGTTCAGGTGCTCTTGGAGTGCCGTCGTGAGGAGACTGCTCGACTCTGCCATGGGTCCTCCGAGGGGGAGTCGCACCAGAGAGAAATCGCGTCATGCCTGGGTTTCAGGTTACGGCGCATCCACCGTCCTCACGGGCTCAGCAGCCGCTGCACCAACGGAAGCACGTCCTCAAGATCGGCGGCCGCCAGTTCCCCGAACGCACCGGCGCTGCGTCCCATCACCACCCCGATGAACGCGGCCGCCGCCACCTCGGCCCGCAACTGCGGCCGGTCCAGTCCCTGAGCCGCGAAGGTCTCCTTCAGGGGAGCGACGATCCGCACGTGGAGTTCCTCGTGGGTGGCGGTCTCGACCGCCGGATCACGAGGGCGCTGGACCGCGGCCTGGAAGATGGGCCCGGGACCGCGCTGCCCGATGCGCTCCAGCAGCATCCGCACCTGCTCGGTGTCGAACAGGTCCAACTCCAGGCTGTCGCCCGCCTCGGCGCGCAGGACCGCGATGAGGAGCTGAGCCTTGCCCCCGAAGTACCGGGCGATCAGGGCCTGGTCGAGTCCCGCGCGTTCACCGATGTCCCGCACGGTGGTGCGCTCGAACCCACGCTCGGCCAGCAACTCCCCCGCGGCCTGGACCAACAGCTCCTTGCTGCGCGCAGAGTCCCTCCGGCGCACGGGCTTCTCCGCGCTCATCGACGAACGCCCCTCCCTCTCAGCCTGATAAGTGAGTCGTATCACGCCGACGGGCCCTGCCCAGGCACGGCCCAGGCATGGCCCAGTAGCCGGCCGGGCAGCCCCGCGGGGCAAAGCCGCCTGGCCGAGGACCACCTGCGGCCGATGCGCAGACCGCACCAGTACTACGCGCCTCGTAATGGCCGCTCGTGGACGGAGAAATCGAATTCCCTTACAGTCGCAATGTCAGCGCCTGCTGACTTACGGGCGGCAGAGCCCCGCCGCCTCCCCGGGAATCGAGATCCACCAGGAGATGCACTCGTGCAGCAAGAGGTCTTCAACCCCGATACGGGCTCTGGCACGAGCTCTGGCATGGGCCCTGGTTCGAGCCCCGGCGTCGGCCCTGGCGCGAGGCCGGCCCCGAGCTGGAGCCGGCCCCGGCATCGTGCGGGCGCGCCGACCGATGCGGCGCCCGCCCGGCGCGGCCTGACCGGCCCGAAGGCGGTGCTGGCTCCGGTCGTCACCGTGCTCACCATCGGGCTCGTGTTCATCGCCGTCTTTCTCGCCGCCTTCCACACGCCGAAGGCCCACCGGCTCCCGGTCGCCGTGGCCGCCTCGGACCGGGCGGCGGCGCTCTTCGACGTACGGCTGCAGCGTGCTTCGCCCGACGCGTTCCAGGTCGATCGCTACCGGAACGCGGACGCCGCCAGGTCGGCGGTCGAACACCGCACCGCGTACGCGGCCTACGTGGACACCGCCGGCTCACCCCGCCTTCTGTACGCGGGCGCCAACGGTCCGGCCGTCCAGGCGATGGTCACCCCGCTCGGCAACGCCGCGACGCCCGACGGCAGCAAGATCAAGGTGCAGGACATCCTTCCGCTGTCCAAGGGGGACAGCCGGGGCCTTTCCGTCTTCTACGCCTCGTTCGGCCTCGTTCTGGCCGGATTCCTGTTCGGTCAGATGACGTACCAGATGGCGCCGAGACTCTCCTTCGCACAGCGCATGCTCAGCCTCGCGATCTTCGCGATCGCGGGAGGCACGGCCACGGCCGTCATAGCGAGCGAGGTGTTCGACGCCGTCCCGGGATCGTTCATCACACTCGCCGGCATCCTGACGCTCGCGGCAGGGGCCGTGGCGGCAGGAACCGCCCTGCTCATACGGATCTTCGGTCCGCTCGGCATCCCACTGGGCTCGATCTTCATGCTGGTCATGGGCAACGCATCGAGCGGCGGGGTCCTGCCCCCGTCGTTCCTGCCGGGCTGGCTGCAGCCACTGGCCTCGGTGATGCCTGCCGGCGTCGGCGTGCGGGCCATCGACGGGCTCGCCTACTTCCACCACGACGGAGTGGGGGACGGCGTGATCATCCTCTCCGTCTGGGTGCTGTTCTGCACAGGAGCGATCTTCGCCCTCGACCGCATCGCCGCATCGACGGGCATCCTCCACGTCGCCCACCGCGGGAGTCCGTCGGCGGCGAGCGCGTGAACACCGGTCTCTCGCAGTACCTGCAGAGCCACGGAACCTGCGGAGCCACAGAGCTACGGCTCTACGGAGCCCCAGGATCACGGAGCCACAGAGCTACGGCGCTGCGGAGTCACGGAATCACGGAGTCACAGGAGTTCACTCACCAGCCCGCGAATCCGCTGCTCGATCCCGTCCCGGATCGGACGGACCGCGTCAACACCCTGCCCAGCGGGGTCGTCCAGCTGCCAGTCGACGTACCGCTTGCCCGGGAAGACAGGGCAGGTGTCGCCGCACCCCATGGTGATCACGACGTCCGACGCCTGCACGGTGTCCACGGTGAGCACCTTCGGCGTCTCGCCTGAAATATCGATGCCCACTTCCTTCATCGCCTCCACCACGGCCGGGTTGACGGTGTCGGCAGGGGCGGAACCGGCCGATCGCACCTCGATCCGGTCCCCCGCGAGGCGAGCGAGAAAGGCCGCGGCCATCTGGGAGCGGCCAGCGTTGTGGACGCAGACGAACAGTACGGACGGGCGATCACCGAGAGCAGTCATGAGGCGTCTTCCTGGGAGAGCGGATCAGGGAGTGGCAGGAGCCGCGGATTCAACCGCGCCCTGCGGGACGGGAACGCCGGGAACGTCGGCTTCAACGGGCGCGTGGCGCCCGAACACCGCCACCACCAGCCCCAGGCCGAGGGCGGCGCCGATCAGCTGGGCGACGACGAACGGGGCGACGGAGACCGGCGCGATACCGGCGAACGTATCCGTGAAGGCCCGCCCGATCGTCACCGCCGGGTTGGCGAAGGCCGTGGACGAGGTGAACCAGTACGCGGCCCCGATGTAGGACGCCACCCCCACCGGGGCCAGGTGGGCACGCCCCGCGCGGTTCAGGCCGAAGACCAGCAGGACAAGGCCGGCCGTGGCGACCGTCTCGCCGAGCCACAGGTGACCGGCCAAGCGGTCATGCGTGGACCACCTCACCAGCGGCTCGGCGAACATCGCGTCGGCCAGGATCGCGCCGCCCACAGCCCCGAGGACCTGCGCGGGGACGTACGCCGCTACTTCCCGTCCGGTCGGTCCGTCTCCGCTCGCGCGACCGGAGAAACAAGCCACGATGGTCACGACCGGATTGAAGTGGGCCCCGGAGACCGGCCCGAGGAGCACGATCAGCACCCCCAGCCCGAAGACCGTGGCAAGCGAGTTGGCGAGCAGCTGCACGCCCACGTCGCGCGACAGCTCAGCCGCCTGAATGCCCGAGCCGACCACCACGGTCACCAATGCGGCTGTTCCGACTCCCTCGGCCAGCGCGCGGCGCGCAAGTGAGGCACTCACACGGTCACCGCAGCAGGCTCGGCGGTGGTCAAGAACGCGGCCAACCGCTCCAGCACCCCTGGCAGCACCCAGTAGTAGACCCAGGTCCCGCGCCGCTCGCAGTCGGTGAGTCCCGCCTGCCGGAGCAGCTTGAGGTGGTGCGAGATCGTCGGCTGCGACAGGTCGAAGGCGGGCGTCAGCTCACACACGCACACTTCGCCGCCCTCCCCGCGTGAAGCGATCATCGACATCAGCCGCAGCCGCACCGGATCGCCCAGGGCCTTGAAGATCTTCGCCAGGTCCGCAGCCCGGCCCTCGTCCAGCGGAGCGGACGCAAGACCCGGGCAGCAGCCTGCATCCGCGTCCTGGCCGAGGACCTTCAGCTCTTGTTTCGACATTCCTCTATGTTGACGTTTTTCAATCCAAGGCGCAAGCTTGCATCAACGAACGTCAATACAAGCCGTTCCGGGGCACGATCCGACCCCCGCCACCAGGAGTGAGCCATGTCCGATCAGTCCACCGAGCTGCGCGAAACCGTCCGCCGACGCTACGCCGCCGCAGCCGTGCAGGTCACCGAAGGCGCCGCCGCCTGTTGCGGGCCCGAGCCCGTCGAGGTCGACGAGAACTTCGGCTCCACTCTCTACGCCGCCGACGAACGCGACGCCCTGCCCGCCGAGGCCCTCGCCGCCTCCCTGGGCTGCGGCAACCCCACCGCCGTAGCCGAACTCCAGGAGGGCGAACGCGTCCTCGACCTCGGCTCCGGCGGCGGCATCGACGTCCTGCTCTCGGCCCGCCGAGTCGGCCCCACCGGCAAGGCCTACGGCCTGGACATGACCGACGAGATGCTCGAACTCGCCCTCACCAACGCCGCCAAGGCCAAGGCGCCCAACGTCGAGTTCCTCAAGGGCACCATCGAGTCCATCCCCCTGCCCGCGAACACCATCGACGTCGTGATCTCCAACTGCGTGATCAACCTGTCCACCGACAAGCCCGCCGTCTTCGCCGAGACCTTCCGCGTCCTCAAGCCCGGCGGCCGCATCGGCGTCTTCGACATCGTCGCCGACGACGCCCTGACCCCCGGGCAGCGCGCCGAGCGCGGCGACTACGTCGGCTGCATCGCGGGCACCCTGTCCTTCACGGAGTACCGCGAGGGCCTCGACACGGCGGGCTTCACCGACATCGAGATCACGCCCACGCAGCCCGTCGCCGACGGCATGCACTCGGCCATCGTGCGCGCACTCAAGCCCGTCTCCGCCGCCTCCGCCCAGACGCCCACGAAGGCCGAAGCCGGGACCGCCGGGACCGCCGGCGAATGCTGCGGCGTCACCTCGTGCTGCACGCCGACCGAGCAGTCCACCGACCCGACCCTCACCGCGACCGAGGCCAAGTCGACATCTGGCTGCGCATGCCAAAGCTGAACACAGACGGCTGAGCCCCCTCAGTGCGCGTGGCCACCAGAAGAAGCGGACGAGACCTGGCCCACGCCGGTCTCCAACCAGCCCAAGACCACGGCCAACTCAGCGCCTGCGGGCATGACCCGCCTTTCTGACCTCCACTCAGATCTCAGAGCAGGCTCTCGTCCCGGACGACCCAGCCCGCACCCAGCTCGCGACGCAGCACGTCCAGTGCGGTGAGCGCCTGCCGCTTGAACAGCTGGAGTTCCTCGTCGGACCACGGTGACGGATCCGGCGGGTACGCCCAGTCGATCGACGACTGGTACCGCTCGCTCAGCCTGGCCAACTCGGCCCGTGTCTCCGGACTGATCGGGAGACGTGCCAGATCAACGGGGTAGCCGTACGGGCTGCCCATGTCTTCCGGCCACAGCGGGGTGTCCACACCGGCCTCGAAGAAGAACCGCAGATAGTGGATCATGCCGCACATTCTCACAGACCTGCCGATTCCCACCTGGCCAACTGCGGCCACCACACCGTCGGACTCCTGAACACGCAGACAGACAGCCGGAAGGGACGGCACCGGATGATTCCGGCACCGCCCCTTCCGTTGCGCCTCGATCACCTGCGCGTTCGGGTCACCTGACCGTGAAGGCGGGTACGTGCTGGAACAGGTCGGTGTTGACTCTGATCCGCTTCTGCCTAGGCGGGTCCTGCCCGCCGAGACCACGGTCCGACGACTGCTGGCCCGCATCGACTGCGACGCGCTGGACCTTGCTGTCGGGCGCTGGCTCGCCGACCGCCGCCCGAAAACGACCGGGCTGCGCGGACTCGCGGTGGACGGCAAGAGCCTGCGCGGCGCGGCCAAGGCGAAGGGCCGCAAGATCCACCTGCTCGCCGCACTGGAGCACGCCACTGGCCTGGCCCTGGCCCAGCTGGACGTCGGCGAGTCCGCCCTCCGTCACCGGGCGGGCTTGCCGCCCGCCGACTGGGCCGGGCCGATCAGCTCAGGGCCCACTTCTGGTTGGTGCCGCCGCTGCCACCGCGACAGGTTCGGCTCGACCGAGGTCGGTTGGTGCCAAGTGGTGAACGCCGACGAGTGCGCCGGCTGCAACCGTGGCGAGTGCGACCGCACGGACAAGGGCACGTATCCACCGGCGTCCGAATCCGGAAGGGCCCGACTGTGTCTGCGCGAGGTCTCCTGGTTGGCTTACTGGAGGCGGGACTACTGTGCCGGTGCCGGCGCGAACGGCGGGCAGCCGGCTCCGCGGGGCGGGGCGGTACGACTGACCGCCCCGCCACGCGGCTTCTTCCTACGGCTCAGCCGAGGGTGAGGATGGTGACCGAGTAGGCCGGGACGGTGCGGGCGAAGGCCGATGTCACGCCGCTGAACGACGTGGTGGCCGGGGTGATCTTGTTCGGGTTGCTGAGCGTGTTGGTGTCGGTGGGGGCCGCGGAGCTGAGGGTGGTGGCCGTGCCGGTGGAGGGCAGGGTGCCCGCGCCAGTGAGCTTGATGTTCACGGTCTGCGCGGAGGACGAGGGGTTGACCAGCGTGACGTAGATTCTGCCGGTCGAGGAGTCCTTGGTGACCACGTTGTTGACCGTGCCGGTACCGGCGTACGTGGCGGGCAGCACCTGGTCACCGTGGGCAGAGGCCATCATCTGCTGGACGTAGTAGGCCGGTGAGGCGTAGCTGGTCAGGGCATCGAAGCCGATCAGGTCCGGTGTCCACTTGGGGTTGTTGACGTTGACCAGCAGCGGGGCGTAGGCCTCCTGGGTGACCACGTCGGAGTTGCGCAGCAGCCCGGAGAGCCAGGAAGCGTCGCCGATGGCGGCGTTGAGGTTCGGGGTCGGGCTGCCTTCCCTGGTCCCCCACTCGCCGACCATGGTCTTCACCGTGGCGGTGCGGGACGCGCTGTCGTAGTACGTGGAGTGGTTGTTCATCCAGTCGGCCGTCTCGTAGAAGTGGTCGTCCTGGACGTCCGGGGTGCGGGCCGTCACCTTCGTGCTGGAGATGATCTTCATGGACGGGTACGCGGCCTTGATCGCGTCGTAGAACTGAGCGAAGCGGCCGTTGTCGCCGTCGTAGCTGCCGGACGTGTCGGAGTAGTCCTCGTTGCCGACCTCGACATAGGAAATCTTGAACGGAGCCGGGTGGCCGTCGGCGGCACGCCGCGCGCCCCAGGTGGTGCTGGTGGAGCCGGTGGCGTACTCGATCTCGTCCAGCGCTTCCTGCACATACGGGCCGAGGTCGGACAGCGCCACGTGGGTGCCCCAGAGGCTGTAGCCGGCGTAGACGGCCAGGAGCGGCTGCGCGCCAACGTCCTCGGCCCACTCCAGGTATTCCAGCAGGCCCAGGCCGTCGGTGGACCAGTAGCCCCAGGCGTCGTTCTGGTGGCCGGGACGGGTCCACACCGGGCCGATGGTCTTCTTCCAGTTGAACCGGTTGGCGGGGTTTGCTCCCTCCAGATAGTTCCCACCCGGCTCGCGGATGAAGGAGGGCTTCAGCCCCGCGATCTTCTGCATCAGGTCGGTGCGCAGCCCGTTGGGCCGGTTGTTGTACGTCGGCGGGAAGAGGGAGACGTTGTCCAGCCAGACCGTGGAGCCGGCGCCGCTGGTGGCGGAGACCACGAACCGGTTGGCGGCGGAGGTGGGCGCGCTCGCGGACGCGGTCAGGTGGACGGTGAACTGCTGCCAGGAGGTCGTCAGACCGGTGACCGTCCCGGAGGCGTAGACCGTTCCCGAGGTGCTCTCCACGTCGACGGTGAGCGGACCGGTGAAGCCGGAGCTCGCCTTGGCGAAGAGGGACGCGGTGTACGTCTGGTTCGGGCGGACCGGAATACCCCAGAACCCGCCGTTGGCAACGCCGGCCCGGGCACTGCTGGACGCCGTGTTGATGGAGAGTTTCAGTGACCGGGTGAGCGCGGTGTTCAGCGGATTGCCGCCGTCGAGGGCGATGGCCGAGTCGCCCACGGCCGACCAGCTGGTGGGAGAGGAGGTGCTGGCCATCATCGAGCGGTTCTGGATCAGCTCCGGATACAGGCCGCCCTCACCGGAGTGGTTGAGGTCCTCGGTCATCACACCGAAGAACGTCGAGGGCACACTGTGCGCCGGGTGGGCGACATCGACGTTGAGAGTGCCGCCGCTGAAGCCGGACACCCCGGCGACCTCGGAGCCGGTCAGGGCGTGGTCGTAGAGCTGGACGTCGTCGACGGCCCCGTTGAGGAAGTTGACCGCGCTGCCGGACCACCGGCCGCGGCCGATGGCCGTGGTACCGGTGGCCTTCCAGTTCCCCGTGTAGGGGACGGAGGACTGCAGCAGCCCATTGACGTAGAGCTGCAGCTTTCCGGCCGCGACGTCGTTCACGCCGATGAGCTGGTACCAGGTGCCGGTGGAGGGGGAGGCGGTGGCGTCGGCGCGGGTCTCGGCGGACGACGTGCTGTCGGAGCCGCGCCGGGTGAAGGCGAACTTGCCGGTGGCGCCGCTCAGTTGCAGGTAGAAGCCGCTGACGTTGGTGCCGTCGATGCTCACCGCGGTCTGGAACCCTGACGTGGAGTTGAGCTTCACCCAGGCCACGGCGGAGAATCCGCGGGAGGTGTCCACGGCCGCCCCGGAGGCGGTGGCGGTGGCGGCGGAGGTGCCGTTCAGCGCCAGGGCGGAGGAGCCTGTCTTGCCGGTGGTCCAGGCCGCGGCGGAGCCGAGGGTCGCGGTGTGGCCATTGCCGGTGGAGTCGGCGGCGGTGGTGCCGCTGCCCTCGTCGAAGGCCCAGTGCGCGGGCTCGTTGACTGCCGCGACCTCTGCCGCGGTCATGGCGCCGGAGTAGAACCGGACGTCGTCGACGGAGCCGTTGACGAAGTCGGTGGCGGCCCCGCTCCACAGTCCGCGGCCGATCTCCGTGTGGCCGGCGGCCTTCCAGGCGGTGGTGTACGCGGCGGTTCCCTGGGCCTTGCCGTCCACGTAGAGCCGGAGGGTGCCGGCGGCGACATCGTCCACGCCCACCAGGTGGTACCAGGTGCCGGAGGAGGGGGAGGCGGTGCCGTCCGCACGGGTTTCGGCCCCCGACGTGCTGTCGGAGCCGCGCCGGGTGAACGCGAACTTGCCGGTGGTGCCGCTCAGTTGCAGGTAGAAGCCGCTGACGTTGGTGCCGTCGATGCTCACCACGGTCTGGGCCCCCGACATGGCGTTGAGCTTCACCCAGGCGGAGACGGTGAAGCTCGCCGAAGTGTTCACTACCGGCGAGGGCACGTCGACAGCTCCGCTCGCGCTCTTGTCGAGGCTCACGGCTCCCGGCCCGACCTCACCGGTTGCCCAGGCCGCGCCCGAACCCAGGGTGCCGGTGTGGGCGTTGCCGGAGGAGTCGGCGGCGGTGGTGCCGCTGCCCTCGTCCAGCGCCCAGTGGGCTGCGAGGGCGGGCGCCGCGGCCGCCGGCGTCGTCGTGACGGCCACCAAGCCGCTGAGAAGCAGTGCCGCGCAGGCGGTCACCACACTGACTCTGGTGCGAAGGCGGAGCCGGAGCCCGCTCGGTCTTCTAGACCATTGCATGACATTCCTTTACTGTCGGCGGCCACTCGGCCGGTGAGCCGGACCGCCCCGTGGGCACGGTCCGGCGGTTGAGCGAGCGAGAAAGGCGCGGGGTGGCCCCGTTGGGAGCGACGAGGAACGGCGGGGCCTCGCCGGTGCCAGGTTGGGACGCACACGGACGAGGGAAACAGCGGGGTCGGCCGCTCCGGGGGTGTACCGGCGGCCTCGCCGTGCCCGGCCGCGGCTCAGCGGCGGGTACGGGAGCGGGTGGTCCGCCACCGCGTCCCTTCGTCGGCGGCCACGGCACGAGCGTGGGCGGCTCCCGAACCCGTGAGCGCCCCGGCTTGAAGGCGCCCACGGGTTCGGTCCCTCGTCAGCTCCAGGGGGATGCGGTGAGCCAACTGGTGTCCTGGGTCCAGGACTTCGTGGCGTCCCAGGTGTTGGAGCCGCCGTTGCCGGCGATGTAGGCCGTGTAGTTGTAGTGGCGGATGTACTTGGTCGGGAAGTTGACGGACTGGAAGGAGGTGCCGACTCCGCTGTTGCCCGTGGTGGGGCAGAAGGTGGCGTCCTTCGCGAACGCGCTGCCGCCGTCGTCGACGTTCAGGTTGAGCTGGTAGTTGAAGTGGCGCAGGAACTGGCCGGGCTTGTTGGCGGACTCGAAGGTCAGGCAGGAGGTGTTGGCCAGGCCGGCGCGGACGATCCAGGTGGCGTCGGCCTTGTCGGTGGCCGAGCTGGAGGAGTTGATGCTGGAGATGACGACCTTGGTGTCGGCGTCGTTGTGGCGGAGGTAGTGCGAGGTGCAACAGGGGGCGGTGGTGGCCTGCAGGGAGATCCGGGAGCCGGGGGTGAGCGAACCGGTGCTGGTCGAGCCGCTGTTGTAGCCTGCGGCGGTGATGTTGGCCTGTACGGCGTTCTCGGTGGCGTCCGAGGGGGAGCCCGAGGTCATGACGCCTTCGTAGAAGGTGCCGGCGCTGTCGTTGCTGTTGTCGCCGCCGATGCCGAGGATGATCGCGCCTTGCTTCTTCATCGGGTTGTAGCCGGTGTCGTTGGGGCGTACGCCGCTGTAGAAGGTGGACAGGCCGCCCGACTGGGCGTTGCCGCCGCGGATGGCCCACTGGTTCGGGCCGCCCTTGATGATGGCGGTCACGAACCGGTGGCCAACGGACGGGTCGCCCGCGTTCACGCCGCGGTTGACGCCGGAGAACAGGCCGTTCTCCAGGTCGGCCATGATCCAGGGGCCGTTGCCGCTGCCGGAGCCCCAGCCCTTGCTGTTGCCGAAGTAGATGGCCTCCATGGTGCCGTTGCCGTCGTCGTTGCCGGTCGTCTCGGCGTTGCCGTAGTCGAAGCAGCAGCCGGAGTTGAAGTGCGTGCCGTCGAAGATCGCGTACATGCCCTCGGGCTGGTCGCCGGTCGCGATGCCGTTGGTGTTGTTGTTGCGGTAGCCGGTCCCGGGGGCCACGTAGACGCCGTACGCCTGGTGCCCGCCGACCGTGACCGGCGCCTCGAAGGCGTTGGCCAGGTTGTCGTTCCCGCCCTCGGCAGGCCCGGGCCAGTGGCCCTTGAGCGCCTGGGTGAGCTTGTTGCCCTTGCCGGACTGGTCGTAGATGACGCTTATGACGCAGCTGGTGTTGGCGCAGAAGGAGTCCTGCGCGGCGGCGTCGGCGTATCCGCCGGCGCTCAGCAGGCCGATGTCCTTGGTCGTGTTGTCGGAGGCGCGCCTGACTTGGTACAGCGGGCCGTTGTACGCCCCGTACAGGGCGCGGGTGGTGCTGTGCGCGGCGACGCAGGGGGTGCCGCCCGCGGCGTAGATGTCGCACGGCCCCTGGGTGGCGGCCTGCGAGGTGGCGGCCGTGGCGGTGAGCAGTCCGGCGGCGAGCGCGGCGGTGGCACCCGCCGCGAGCAGCGCGCGTCTGACACCGCGTATCCACGGTGGCTTCGTCATGAAGAATTCCTTCTCGAGGTGGGGTGTGAGGGTGAGCGTCGAGGAACCCTGGCCGAGTAGTCACGTCGTCGCGGCGCGGGATGGGGGAAACCAGGGCGTTCGTGTGGCGGGTGCCAGGAGATGCCGGCGCTCTTTCTGGAGGCGCCGGCATCCCGGTCGGTGCGGGTCAGCTCGTCACGCGGAAGGTGGCGTCGCCGCGTCCCGTCGCGGTGGTGATCGGGTCGAGGCGCAGCAGGTAGGCGTAGTGGCGGATGTAGCGGTCGGGGTAGTTGTACGACTGCAGCCGCTGGGCCGGGGTGTTGGGCCAGCGGGCGAGCACGCGGCTCTCCTCAGCGGCCGTGAGGGTCATGATCGCGCCGTGGCGCTTCGGGGTGCCGCCCATGTCGTAGCTTGACGCGTCCTGAAGCCGGTAGGAGCTGACGCTGAACGGATTGGTCGTCAGGATCGGCCGGTATTCGCGCACGCCGCTCGGGCTGTTGTAGTCGATGTAGAGGGCCCACTCATCGCGGTCCCGGAACTTCATCCACACCGGGCCTTCGACCACGTTACCGGTGACGCCGATGCTGGAGAGGTTGCCGAGGTTGGTCCACGTCCCCAGGATCGAGTTGCTGCCCTCGACATTGTTCTGGCCGTCACCGGAGACCCGCACGTAGCGGTAGGGGCCGCCCGCGGGCACCTCGGTCATCTGGGTGTCGACGACCGCCGTGCTGCCGGGGGGGTCGATCCAGATCTGGGGGGTGGTGATGGTGCGGAAGTCCTTGGTGCGGGCGTAGTAGATGCGGTACTTGAACACGCCGTTCACCGTGGCGTTCGTCGCCCAGTACAGGACGTAGTCGTTGGTCTCGGGGTTCCAGATCGCCTCCGGCGCCCACGCGTTCTTCCCGCCGGGGATCAGTCCGGCGGCGCCGAGCAGCCACGGCTTCGACCAGGTCACCAGGTCCGTCGACTCCCACACCACGAAGCTGGGGCTGCCGTCGGTGTACGTCGAGCCGCAGCGGATGCACAGGTCGGTCGCGATGATCCAGTACTTGGTCCCGTCGGGAGAGCGCACCAGTGCGGGGTCGCGCACCCCCTTCGTGCCGATCAGGGAGTTCAGGACCGGCGCTCCGCCGTTGAGGTCGTTCCAGTGCAGGCCGTCCGTGCTGTGCGCGAGGTACAACATCTGGCCGGTCGCGGAATCGCCGGTGAAATGCACCATCAGGTAGCCGGGGTCGGCGGCGGCCGCCCGCTGGGGTGTGGTCAGGGCTTGGCCTGTGAAGAGGAGGCAGACGGCAAGCACTATCACCGTCAGCCGGGCGCGAAGCGCGGACATGCGGATCTCCTGTCGTGGTGCAGGTGCCACCGTCGGGGCGAAGGGGGAAACCGGGGTGGCGGGGCAAGCTCGGTCTCGGTGTGGGCGGAACGGGACCGGTCACCGCGCGAGCCGGACGGGGCGGATCCGGGGCAACGGGCCGTGTGCGGTGCATGCCACCGTGGTGACGGCGGGCCCGGGCACGCGAGCCGGTGTGACGGCTTCTGCGTCGAAGTCACGACTGTCGCCCGGGTGGGGCGGTCGCGGTCGGGCCGGCCGGACGCTCTGTGGTTTTCGGCGCCCATGAAGGCGCTGCGGGTGGATGCCGCTTCGGCGTCCTGTTCTCAGGGGCTCCTGTTCTCTCTGGCTCAGGCTCGCGCGGCCATCGCCGTCGAAGTGCACCGATGTGAGCGGCGGGTCACCGAATCTCCCCCTCCTGGGGCTGACCGCTGGTGCGCCCGGCGGCGTCCCGTCCCGGTGCTCGGCCGGGGCAAGCCTTCGTAGCCAACTCACTGTCCGAGCGAGTAAGTTGTGCGACATATCGAACGCTGTTCGTGAGATCGGGCAGACAGTAAGTCCGGTAAACAGGGTGCGTCAATACATCCGACGTTTTTTTGACGGGCGGCGTTGGCGGTCGTTGCATGGGGCATGAGTGTCCGTCGTCCGTACCGCAGTGACGTGTCCGATGCCCGTTGGGCCTTGGTCGAACAGGTCTTCACCGCCTGGGAGGCAGACGCACGGGACCGGGCACAGCGGCCCGGGTACACGACTTGCGGGAGATCGTGAACGCGATCCTCTACGTCAACCGCACAGGCACCCCATGGGAGTACCTGCCGCACGACTTCCCGCCGTAGAAGACCGTCTACGGCCCCTACGCGAAGTGGGAAGCGGACGGCACCACCCAGCAGGTCCACCCCGGCATGACCGACGAACATGCGTAGACGGCCTGGGACCGAGAACTCGACGACGTTTTCCTTCGTATCGGCCACCGGTTCGGCCGTGCCGACCTGCGGCGCCGGATGCGGGACTATGTGCGGGGCCTGCTGGCCCTCGTAGGCCGCAAGAACGGCTGACAGCTGTCCGAGTTCGCCGGGCATCGCACTCCCGACGGTCTGCAGCGACTGCTGAATGGGGCGACCTGGGACGCCGACGACGTCCGCGACGACCTCCAGTCCTACGTCGCCGAGCGCCTCGGTGAGGACGGCGGGGTGCTCGTCATCGACGACACCGGCTTCGTCAAGAAGGGCACCACCTCGGCCGGGGTGCAGCGCCAATACTCCGGCACCGCCGGCCGCACCGAGAATTGCCAGATCGGCGTCTTTGCCGCCTACGCGTCGTCCGCGGGACGCGCCCTGGTCGCTGTCGGCGGTGCGACCTCGGGCGCGCGCCCACCGAACGTCCCTTGCCCAGCGGGCAAGCGACGTTCGGTGGGCTTGGACCGGATGCCGGTGTCAGCAGGAGCGCGAGCCCGCGAAGCCGACGCGGACGAGCTTCCACTGCTGGTTCACGCCGCCCCAGTCCGAGTACTGGACGATGCCGGTCCCGTCGGTGGAGGAGAAGCCCGGTACCTCGATGGCCTTCCCGCTGTTGCGGTTGATCAGCCGGACGTATCCGTCCGGTGAGTCCGCCAGCCGGAACTGCTGGTTCAAGCCATCGTGGTCGGTCCACTGGTGGATGGCGGCGTTGTCGGCGGTCGACCAGCTGTCGACGTCCAGCAGCTTGCCGGAGTGCCTCGCCTTCAACCGGTAGTAGCCGCCGCCGGAGTCCACGAACTGGAACTGCTGGTTGGTCCCGTCGTACCGGCCCCACTGCGTGACCGCGGCGCCGTCCGCGGAGCTCGCGCCCGCCACGTCCAGCGCCTTGCCGCTGTTGCGGTTGACCACGACGTACCAGGCGTTCGTGTCCACAGTGCCTGCTTGCGCCGTCGGCGCGCACGCGCGCAAGTCGAAGCGTTCCACCCGCACTTTGCCGCCGAGGGCCTTGGTGGCGTGGTTGAAGACGGCGAAGCGGTAGCCCATGAAGAAATTAGGTCTCTCGTTCATGGTGTAGGCCGGGCCGAGCGGGGTGAAGGTGGTGCCGTCGGTGCTGTAGGAGAACGTCGCCTGGCGGCCCGGTCCCGGGCTGATGTCGGCGGTGGCGCGCAGCCAGACGCGGTTGCCGGACGCGGGGAGGTCGGCGCGGGCCTGCTCGGTGCCGGTGCTGCTGGTGTTCCAGCTGGTGTCCATGGTCAGGCCGTCGAACATCACCAGCCTGCTGACGCCGTCCTGCCGCGTGACGCCGATCCAGGCGGAGGAGTCCCGCAGCATCGCCAGCCCGGCCCGGTCGCCGTCCGCCATCCCGGAGCAGTCGAGCACCACGGTCGCGGTGGAGGCGGGGCCCTGGATGCGGCGGGTGAGGGTGTTACGGGCGCTGTAGAGGTCGTCGGTGACGGTGGCGGTCCTGAGGGTGAGCCCGTTGTTGACGGTGAACGCGGCGGTGTCGGGGTTGTGGTTCCACTCCCAGTACGGCGCCAGCGCCGTCCCCTCGAAGGTGTCGGCGCCGGTCATCGGCGGGAGCGGGTGCGGGGTGACCGGGTAGGGGTATGTCTCGCCCCACGTGCCGTCGACGGTCTGGAGCTCGGGCCAGCCCTGGGCGTTCCAGGTGACCGGGGCCAGGGCGGGGACGCGGCCGCCGGGATAGGCGTCGATGAAGCCCATGTAGTACCAGTCGCCGTTCGGGGTGTCGACCAGCGCGCCCTGGTGCGGTATGCCGCCGCCGGGGATCGGGCCGGGCAGGTTCAACAGCACCTCCCGCATTTCGTACGGGCCGAAGGGGCCTGAGGTGGACTTCCAGATGTACTGGCCGTTGGGCGGGAGGGTGGAGAAGATGTAGTAGTTACCGTTGATCTTGTAGAAGCGGGAGCCCTCCATCATGTGCAACGCGTCGGGCTTGGTGAGCACGTGCTCGGACCTGACCTCGGTGCGCATGTCCGGGGAGAGCTGTGCGACGTGGATCTCGTTGGCGCCGTACGCCACGTACGGGGTGCCGTCGTCGTCGAAGAGCAGCCCCGCGTCGTAGTAGATGCTGCCGATCTCGGCGTGCCGGGTCCAGGGGCCCGCCGCGTCGGTGGCGCTGTATACGTACGACCGCTGGAAGCCGATCTGGCCCAGCCAGTAGAAGGTCTTGTCGCTGGGGCGGTAGCGCATCGAGGACGCGTAGATGCCCTGGACGTACGCCCGTCCGCCGTTGAGGTCGTACGCGTCGCCGAAGTCGAGGACCGGCACCGAGTGGCCGATGAACTCCCAGTTGACCAGGTCGTAGGAGCGCAGGACGGGCGCGCCGGGCGAGTAGTGCATGGTCGAGCCGGTGTAGTAGTACGTGTCGCCGACGCGGATGACCTCGAGGTCGGCGAAGTCCTGCCAGATCACCGGGTTGGTGAACCGCTCCTGCTGGGCCGTCGTGGCCGCCGCCGCGCGCATCGCGTCCATCGCCGGCAGTGTGGCGCCCGCGACCAGGCCGGCGGTGACCGCCAGGACTCTCCGGCGGCTGTGGGGGTGTTGGAGCCAGGACATGCGAGATCAGCTTCCTCACGGGTAAGGGGACAGAGAGCCGAAGTTCGAAATGTCGGACATCATTCTGAGTGTCGAACGGAATATAGGAGGGGGTAGGAGGGGTGTCAACGCCTCGGCGATCAGCGGGTGGTGAGCGGCTCGCCCACAGCAGTCGTCGTTCGGTGATCGTGCGCGCTCCGGGGCTCTCGAAGTCGTCCGGGCCGACTCCTCGTGGTCATGCCGGGAGGCTGTCCCCGTCGGAGCCCGGCCAAGTCCCGACCCCACTCGTTGGAGGGGCGGTCCGGCAAGACCACCCCTGACATGCCATCAGCCCACTACACTCCCGACGATGCCTCTGACCAGGCCAGATAGCGAAACGCTGCTGGAGTATTGGGCTGGACCCCAATGGTCGTGCCCTCGCACGCGCACACGCCTTCATCGCTACCCCTTACAAGCCGATCCCGCGGCATCCGTTGGCGATCGGACTTGAAGAACCGCTTCATCCGCCGATATTTCCCCGACGGGACATCACAAGACCTGGCCATTGGACTGACTCCCTACGGGGTGGACAAGGGCCGCCTCCCCAAGTACATACTCATCATCGGGAAGCCGGATGTAATCCCTGGTCCGTGCAGTACGCACTCGGTACCCGCCAGGCTGTCGGACGCCTGCCGCTATCCGGTGACGGGCTGTGCGCCTACATAGAGGCCCTGCAGAACGGCTGGTCGGCTGCCGAAGCGGACTGCCAGCGGGCCCTGGTGTGGACTGTGGACCACGGCGGGTCAGACATCACGACAGAAATGCGAACGGTCATCTCGGATCCCATCGCAGAGGCACTGACGCCCCCTCCACTGTCGACGTTCTGCCGTGCCGGTGCGGGTCAGCGCACTGGCCCCGCTGGCCACTGATCTACCGAAGTCGATGACGCGGGGGCCGCCGGCGGCCAGGAGGATGTTGGAGGCTTCAGGTCGCGGTGGACGACCCCGGCGGCGTGGATCGCCTCCAGCGCCTCGGCGAGCCCGGCGCCCAGCGCAAGGACCGGCCGGGCGGGCCAGGGGCCGTGCTTGGCGATCGCCTCAGCCAGGGAGACGCCGGGCACCTAGACGGTGGCCAGCCAGGCCGGGGAGCCGTCCGGGTCGGCGTCGACGACGCTGGCGGTGAAGGCCCCGTTGACCAGCTGGGCGGCGGCCACTTCGCGGGCGAAGCGGAGCCGTAACTCGTCGTCCCGGGCCAGGTCGGCGCGGACCACCTTCACCGCGACCGGGCGCCCGCCGGGCGAACGCGCCAGATACACCTGACCCATGCCGCCCGCGCCGAGCCGGGCCATGATCCGGTAGCGCCCCAGCTGCCGCGGGTCTTCCGGCTCCAGGTCCTCGAACACACCCACCCCACGCCCCCCTTGCCCTGCCTGCGGCCCCGGGACCGCTGTCGCGTAGATGCCGCATCATTCCCCACAGCCTCTTCTGCTCCGGAAGGCGGACGCCCTGGCCGGAAGCTGGGTGCGGGGTCGGTATGGCCAGTCCAAAAGCCAGATGTAGGGGTGGTTGCTCGTTGCGCCACTTCACGTAGTGGGGACGGAGTCCCCACTCACAGCGCCCAACGAAGTACGTCAGAAGGCAGCGCCGGGCCATGGTCGCGTGCCGCTCTCACGCAGGTCACTCACCCGCAACCGCACCCGCCGCGCCCCTGACCTGCGCGTTCAAGCCAGGGGGGTCGCTTCTCCCGCAGCGGTGCGGGGACCCTTGCGGAGCTGACGGCGCTGGGCAAGCCCGCGCTGTTCGTGCCGCTGGCGTCGTCGGCGGGCAACGAGCAGGCGCACAACGCGCGGCATTTGCAGGAGGCCGGGGCCGCGATAACGGGAAGCGTGGAACGGAAGTCACCTGCCTTGCCGCACGGGCGCGTCCGACTGCCCGGAGGTGGGGCGCGGGGACCTCGGCAATCGGCCGTTCGCCATCACCGGACGGTGCTCGGCGGCGTCACGCGGAGGCGAAGCCGGGGGCGGTGGTCCCCGCAAGCATGGAGGCGCGTGGAACGGACCGGCCCTGAAGGCACTGCCCGAGCCAAGGGCCTCCCTGGTGCGGCGCTTCGGTGCCCGCTGCTCGCGGACGGGAGCGGTCCCGTCCCACGCCGGGAGGTGGGGCGCGTCGCTCGTCGGAAAACGAAACGACCGGACTGGCTGGTTCTCTTGACGTGGCCCTAACGGGAAGTTTACCTTCTGGCCGAAGTTACGTACGGCGTTCGAAAATGCGAACGGGCGTTCTCTGGGGGAGCTGCCCCATGACGCGCACCCATCATCGGCTCAAGCTGGGGCAGCCCCCCCCCCCCCCCCCCCCCCGACGCTGCCCTTCCACTCCTCACCCGGCTACGGCGACCGTGAGTGCCTCGACTCCACCGTCACTTGCACGTCGCACCCGCGTGAAGACAGGAGACGCTCACGCATGCGGTTTTCTTCCGGCGGCCGGCGACATGGGTCGCCGCCGACCCGCTCTCACGGCTCAGCCCTTGACCGCCCCCAGCGGGCTGCCGCAGCCGAGCAGGGCTCCTCGATGACGCGGTTCATCAGAGTGGGAGCGCCCGGCCGGCACAGGTACAGCGACGCCACCTTCCGCCTGACGAACTGACCCGACGGACCCGCGGCACCCTCCCGCTCCTTCGCTTTCGTAGGGAGGCCGTCGGTGCCGCACGCCTGTGAAAACCGCATCGAGAGGAAAGACCTTGTTGGCAAGACTGATCAGGAGAGCGGCGTTCCTCATCGCTCTAGTGGCGCTGGCCACGGGAGTGGCCGTGCCCGCACAGCCGGCCGCGGCGGCGGACGCCGACTCCGCCTATGTGATGGGCTATTTCAAGGAGTCGCTCAGCGGCGCGGGCAACGTCAACGCCCTGCACCTCGCGGTCAGTGACGACGGCCGGGAGTGGACGCCGCTCAACGACAACAACCCGATCCTCACTCCCACCGCGGGCACCAAGGGCATCCGCGACCCGTTCCTGTACCGGCTGCGCGACGGCAGCTGGGTCGTGCTCGCGACCGACATCGCGGTGGGCGGCGACTTCTCCAAGGCCAACCCGAACATCCACGTCTGGACCTCGCCGGACCTGGTGAACTGGTCGGCGGACCGGCTGCTCAAGGTCAACGGCACCAACCCGAACTCGTACAGCTGGGCCCCGGCCATCCACTGGGACCCGGTCCGAAGTGCCTACGGCATCACGTTCTCCACGGTCCCGCAGGGCATGTCACACTCGGTGATCGCCGCCGCCTACACGACCGACTTCGTCACCGCCACCAACCCCGTGGTCTTCCACGACACGGGCTCCAACACCATCGACTCCGACGTCGTCACCGGCGTCAACGGCCAGAACTACCTGTACTACAAAAGCAACGGCCTACTCATCGGGGCGCGGTCGACGTCGGTCGAACCGGGCAGCTTCACCCAGTACACCCAGGGCGTCGCCGAGAACCAATGCACCGAGGCACCCACACTGGTGAAGTCGCTCACCTCGTCCACCTGGTCCCTGTGGGGTGACACCTACTGCCCCAACGCCAAGTTCGACCTGTGGCAGGGTGACCTGGTGTCGGGAGCATGGACCAAGGTCGGCCGCCAGTCTTACACCGCACCGCTGAACGCCAAGCACAACACCATCCAACCGATCACCGCCGCCGATCGCGACCGCCTCCTCGCCCGGTACGGCGGCACCAGCTGGAACCTCCTGAAGTCGTACAACTTCCCCGGCCGCTACGTCCGCCACGAGAACAACGCCGGCCGCATCAGCGAACTGCCCTTCGACCCCTACCAAGACGCGCAGTGGCGGCTGCGGCCCGGCCTGTCCGACCCCAACGGCGTGTCGTTCGAGTCGGTCAACTTCCCCGGCTACTACATGAAGCAGGAGAACTTCACGATCAAGCTGGTCCGCAACGACGGCACGGCCGGCTTCGCCACCGACGCCACCTTCACCCGCGTCGCCGGCCTCGCCGACGGGAAGTGGTCCTCGTTCCGCTCGGCCCGGTTCCCGACGCGCTACCTGCGGCACTACTCGTTCGCCCTGCGGCTCGACGAGATCTCGACCGCGACGGACCGCGCCGACGCCACCTTCAACATCGTCTACTGACCCACCGGACGAGCCCACCACCCCGCGCCTGCCCGTCACCAGGCGGCGGGGCGGTGGCGACTTCCACGTCGGCCGCACCAACACTCCTCGCCCAGGCGGCGAGCAGCACGGCCGCCGGGCTACTCGCTCCGGCCCGGCGCGGTCATCCGTGGACGGGTGGTCGTTCCTCGCCGGGTGGGGCAGCCGTGACACGCTGGACGTCCCCTGGGGTGGCATGGAGGCCATGGCTGCCGATCTGCTTCGGGTCGGCGTGAAGTGCACGATCAAGCGGACCAAGGTGAAGGGTGCACGCGCCCCGCACATCCGAATGAGGCTCATGATCCCCAAGGACGTGCGGGACCGCCTGATCCTCAAGGAAGACGACTTCGCAGAAGCCTTCTGACACTGGCCGGACACGAACGGGAGCCGCCTTCTCCAACGCAGCGGGGAAGGCGGCTCCCTTGTGTCATTCGAACCACGCTGTGGGGTCGAACGGCTCTTCAATGCCGCTCTCGTCCACGATCACGATTTCACTCTCTATCGCGCTCTCGACCGTTGCCCGAGGCAGAGGAGTCGTCGCCGGAGAGGACGCCCGAGTTCCGCACTCGGGAACGACCGCCGTCACAGCCACTCACCCCACTGCTCCGCGTCTTCCCTTGCCTCCCTGGCCAGTTGGAGACTCTGCGCGCGACTCTCGGCGATGCCGTAGGCCATGTCAGCCTCACCGGGGGTGTAGCCCGAGCCGACGTAGCGCCAGGCCGCTTCCGTGACCATGTCCGGGCCGTCCAGGGGATTGGCGTCGCCCCGGCGATAGTCGGCCCGTTCCTCGCGCAGTGCGCCGTACGTGGTGGAGTAGCGGCGGGACTTGGTGAGGATGTGGCCCCGGTAGCCGAGGCTGTGAGTCCAGGGGCGCAGCCGGAGGTGTTCGAGTTCGGGCAGGCCGCCCAGGCGCCAGCAGGTACCCATGAGGGCGCGGACGTGGTGGTTGACGACCGCCGCGCGGATGTCCTCCAGGCTGGTAACCCGGTAGTCCACTCCGGCGCCTGTCTCTCCCGCACCCTTGGTCACGTACTTCGCCACGTATCCGGCGACCGCCGCATCTGACGGCACGTCACCATCAGGGAGTGGCCGGATGGGATGGGCGTCGAACTGCCCGCCCCAGCCAACCCGTTCCGTCCCGTACGCGTCGGAATCGGCCACCGTGACGAAGCTGGATGCGGCGGCATGCTCGACCGCATCCAACAGCACGTTCTCTGTCGCCCAGGCCGGAGCCGACGAGGCGGCACCGTCCGGGCCGTCGAGGCGCACCACCGCATGAAAGTGGATGGCCGCGCGCCGCTGGAACTCGGCAACCTTGGCGAACGACACCACCAGGTGCTCACCGAGCTTGGAGCGCGGTATCCCACCGGCCGAAGCCAGGTAGCGGCGCATGGCGGTGGTGAACCGGTTCCACAGCCGCCCCGCATGCGCGTGCCACAGCACATGACCCACGTAGTCGTAGCAGTCCGGGCACAACGGCAGACCCACCAGCGGCTCATCCTCCGTGTGCACCAGGCCGCAGCCGAGCCGCCGCCCGTGCTCACAGTGCGGATCATGCCGGCGCGGACGGCACGCCTGCCCGTCCAGAACACGATGCACCGGCCCGAACGACGGAGCGGTCAGGGTGACGAACAACCGGGGGTGATCCTTCACCGACTCCGGAACACCCTTCCCGCCGGACAGGCCCGCACGCACGAGCTGAAAGGTGTCCCCGGCATGCAGGCGAGAGCACGGCTCACACGCCGAGGCACGCCGGTTACGGCAGCGCACGGCCAGCCGCTCACCAGGTTCCCCGTCGGTCGAGTAGGACGAGATCACCTCACCCGTGAGGGCATCACGAGTGACGGTGGAGCCGGACAGGTAAATCGGATTGGCACAGCCACCAATGGATTCGATCTGCTCCTTCCAACGCGAAAAGAGCGGATCGTTGAGGAGCCGTATAAGGTCACGGTCCGCCTCTGAGAGAGCTTGGAGACGTAGTTCGCGTGCCAGCACGTCGGAACGCCCGGCCGGAGCGGACGACGCGACGGACGGGCGGGTTGCAGGTGGGGCGCTGCGTGCGGATTCGGCAGACATGGCGCGGCCTCCAGAGCCTCAAATCAGGGAGTAGATAACGGGTGTTCATGACTTCTCTCCTTTGCGCTTACAGGGCGCTTATGCTGCGTACGCCCTGTTCAGGCGCAGCCAACTTGCCTTTGAATAATATCGACTGCCACTGACAGTGGCCTGTGAATTTCTCGTGACAGGAAACCGACAGGCGATTTCGACGGTTGCATGGAATTCCGTACTGAAATCGACTGTAGTAAGAGACGCATCAGTTCTCGTCGACCAGGATGGTTTCGCGCAACAGGCCGAATTTACGTCGAGGGCTGAGCAGTTGAGTATGCGTCAGGAAATCCGGCATCGGCGGGGCTCTGAGTGTCTGTCCGGCCGGTTGCGCCTCGGTGCCACGGGTCCATCGGGAGACGGGAGCGAGCAGGGGTCGGGGCCGTGGCGTAATTTGGCTTTACTTCTTCCAGCCAGCCCAAGAGCCCGCCTCTCACAGCACCAGGCAGCCCGCATCCGTCCCGAGGGACCACAGCTGGTTCAACCTCTCTGGGCCGGCGGCGTGCCCAAGCCGCGCCCCTTCCCGGGCATAGGTTCGCCCCAGCCCAGCCCGATGACCGCACGACAAAGGCCCCCAGCCTCAGAGCTGGGAGCCTTTCGCACACGGACCGGTATTCGTTACTTCAGACTGCGCTCAACGGCCTCGAAGATCTCTGAATCGGTTGCCTTCTGCCAATCCGGCAGATCGGGCCAGTCAGCTACGTATCCCGGCTTCGGGTCCTCGAAGTGCTTGAACATCTGCGCCGTCCAGCACGTCGCGACAAAGCGACTCTTCTGCTCGCGCGACAGTCGGGAAGCGTGCCCGCCGCTCAGTTCGAGGAAGTGACGTACCTGCTCGTACACCGCGCCCGCAGCCTCACGTTCCCACTCAGGCGTTTCCTCCCACGGCGTCACGTAGCTCGGTTTCGGCTCGCCAGGGAAGTGCTTCCGCACGCCATCGATCCACGCCTCGCGAAAGACTCGCGCGCCCCTCATGATCGGCGCCTCCGTATCGCTCATGGCCGCCTACTGGCAATTGACCACATGATCTTCCGCCCCCGAGGTGACTCCCCCAGCCGTTTCCCCTGCGGCCACACCCCTCGGGGGCGGAGCCAGCGCCCACCCCGGTCAGGAACAGGAAGGCCGGGCCGGGGTGGGTCAGCAAGTGCACCACGGCGCGGAGACCGCATCTCCGCACGGCAGTTGCACCAGAGAGGACTACCCGATGGAAGGCAACCTCTACACCCTGCCCGTGGACAGCGTCGAGACGACGAACTTCTGTGGCGGCCCCTGCACCGAGGGGTGCGTCGACTTCGCCGAGATCCCCGGCGCAGTCGACTCCTTCGTGGTCCGCGACTCCAAGCCTGAGGGCGCCGGTAAGGAACTCAGGTTCACCACCGCCGAGCTGGACGACTTCGCCCTCGGCTGGGTGACGAAGCGAGGCCTCACCGCCTGATCCTGCTACACCTCCCATCCTCTGGCGGGTCGCCCGTGCACCTGGGCGGCCCGCCCTCCCTTCTCACGGAAGGCGCGCATGAGCTGGACAGGACGCATTCACGGCTTCGGCCCGTGGATCGGATCGCCCGACAGCTACCACCAGGAAGGCAACCGGCGGCCTCCGCATCCTGACCCACCGTCGCCCCCCACATCCGATGACGACAAGGTGGCCATCCGCATCCTTCAGCGGTACCGCGAAGTGATGGCCGAGTTCCCGACGTCGAACCTGCCGCCGATGATGTCGGGGCACTGGCTGCTGAAGCGGAACCAGGCATCGGACGAGCGGACCTGGACCGACCCCACAGCGGCTGTCGACTGGGCGACCAAGCACTTCCTCGACAACCCGCCGACGGAGCGCGAGGACGCGCAACAGGGGTACGTAGAGCTGGACGCGAAGCGCGAGTACGCGCGCGATGTCCTGCCCGTCGGCGTCGATGTGAGCTGGGTCTACTACAACCGGTCGGGCAATATCGTGTCGCTCAACCTCGTGTGCTGTCCGAACCGGCACCACCCTGGCCTCGCCTGCCCGCTCGCGTGATGCTGCCCGGGGCCCGGGAGCGGCTATAGCCACCCTCGCCGCCCAGCACGAAAGCCCCGCACAGCCCCCTCAAGCCGCTTTTGAGGGGGCTGCCCCTCTCAGACCCACTCCACATCGCAATGAATGGCAGAAGAGCCCCCAGGGGACGGCAGGGGCGTCTTCAGCGCCTTTCGCGCAACCGGCTTCCGCCTGTCTGCGACTCCTGCCGCGCCCAGCATTGCAGCCACCTCTTCCGCTGTGACATCCGACACAGCATCGGCGATGCGCCGTAACGCCTCACTCACGATCAGCCAGCGTTTTCGCTGGTCGGAGGCTTCTTGACCGTAAGCGGCAGAAGCTTCTTCCCGCTGTCACTCAGTTGTGGCCACGTATCCATCTGCGGACACACCCCACAGTCAAAGCAAGGCGTCCACCGGCAGTCCTCGACCTCTGTCTCGTCGAGGGAGTCCTGCCAGTCCTCCCAGAGCCAGTCCTTGTCGAGGCCGGAGTCGAGGTGGTCCCAGGGGAGGACCTCCTCGTATGTGCGCTCGCGCGTCGTGTACCAGTCGACGTCCACGTCGGAGTCCGCCAGCGTCTTGTCCGCGCACTGCATCCAGCGGTCGTAGGAGAAGTGCTCGCGCCAGCCGTCGAAGCGGCCGCCGTCCTCGTAGACCGCGCGGATGACGGCGCCGAGCCGGCGGTCGCCGCGGGAGAGGAGGCCCTCCACGATGCCCGGCTTGCCGTCGTGGTAGCGGAAGCCGATCGAGCGGCCGTACTTCTTGTCACCGCGGATCTTGTCGCGGAGCTTCTGCAGGCGGGCGTCCGTCTCCTCGGCGGAGAGCTGGGGCGCCCATTGGAAGGGGGTGTGGGGCTTGGGGACGAAGCCGCCGATCGAGACCGTGCAGCGGATGTCGTTCTGGCCGGAGACCTTGCGGCCCTCGGCGATCACCTTCATCGCCATGTCGGCGATCTGCAGGACGTCCTCGTCGGTCTCCGTGGGCAGGCCGCACATGAAGTACAGCTTCACCTGGCGCCAGCCGTTGCCATACGCCGTGGAGACGGTCCGGATGAGGTCCTCCTCGGACACCATCTTGTTGATGACCTTGCGCATGCGCTCGGAGCCGCCCTCGGGCGCGAAGGTCAGGCCGGACCGGCGGCCGTTCCTCGTCAGCTCGTTCGCCAGGTCCACGTTGAAGGCATCGACACGCGTCGACGGGAGGGACAGACCGATCTTGTCCTCCGTGTACCGGTCAGCCAGGCCCTTGGCGATGTCGCCGATCTCCGAGTGGTCGGCGGAGGACAGGGACAGCAGGCCGACCTCCTCGAAGCCCGTCGCCTTCAGGCCCTTCTCCACCATGTCGCCGATGCCCGTGATCGAGCGTTCGCGGACCGGGCGGGTGATCATGCCGGCCTGGCAGAAACGGCAGCCGCGGGTGCAGCCGCGGAAGATCTCCACCGACATGCGCTCGTGGACCGTCTCGGCCAGGGGGACCAGCGGCTGCTTGGGGTAGGGCCACTCGTCCAGGTCCATGACCGTGTGCTTGGACACGCGCCACGGGACACCCGACTTGTTCGGTACGACCCGTGCGATACGGCCGTCCGCCAGGTACTCCACGTCGTAGAACGCGGGGATGTACACCGAGCCCGTCTTCGCCAGGCGGAAGAGGACCTCCTCGCGGCCGCCGGGCCGGCCCTCCGCCTTCCACTCGCGGATGATCCTCGTCATGTCGAGGACGGCCTGTTCGCCGTCGCCGATGATCGCCGCGTCGATGAAGTCCGCGATGGGCTCCGGGTTGAAGGCCGCGTGGCCGCCGGCCAGGACGATCGGGTCGTCCAGCCCGCGCTCGCGCGACTCCAGCGGAATGCCCGCCAGGTCCAGCGCCGTCAGCATGTTCGTGTAGCCGAGCTCCGTGGAGAAGGACAGGCCGAACACGTCGAAGGCCTTCACCGGGCGGTGGCTGTCCACCGTGAACTGCGGGACGCCATGCTCCCGCATCAGCGCCTCCAGGTCCGGCCAGACGCTGTAGGTGCGCTCGGCGAGGACGCCCTCCTGCTCGTTCAGGACCTCGTAGAGGATCATGACGCCCTGGTTGGGCAGTCCGACCTCGTACGCGTCCGGGTACATGAGCGCCCAGTGGACGTCGCAGGACTCCCACGGCTTGACCGTGGAGTTGAGCTCTCCGCCGACGTACTGGATCGGCTTCTGCACGTGCGGGAGCAGAGCTTCGAGCTGCGGGAACACGGACTCGGCGACCGCAGCGGCTTCGGCAGGCATCTCGCGAACCTTCGTGGGAGGACTGGACTGACAGGGGTGACCATCTAGCGTAACGCGACCGCACGACCGCCCCGACCGCTCAAGCCCGTCCCCGACCGCTCAAGCCCCTCCCCGACCAGTCAAGCCCTTTACCGCTCAGACCTGCATCCCGGCCTTCGCCTCCTGCCACGCGCCGGGCAGCTCCGCCTCGGCGGCCGTCGCGCGCCCCTCCTCGCGGGCGTAGAGCACTCCGTACGTGAACGCGTTCTCCCCCGCCGCGTGTGCCACGGCGGACAGCTCGCGCAGGGTCTGGCGGGTCATGACGCTGTCCTGGTGGTCGCCCAGCAGGTTCTGCAGGGACTTCATCGACTTGGCCAGGGCGGACGCCGGGCCGCCGAGGGCGGCTGCGGCGACCTCCGCCGAGTACCGGGTCCGCTTCGCCTTCTTGCGGGCCTCGTGCAGGGCGAGGTCGCGGTCCTTGCCGGGTTCCAGGCCGATGGCCTGCTCCACCAGCTCCGACAGCTTGCCGAAGTCCTTGCGTACGGCCTTGGCGATCGCCTTCCTTGGCGTTCCGGCGGCCGCCTCCAGCAGCGGCGGGTCCGCCACCAGCGCGTCCAGCCTGTCGAGCAGGACCAGATAGCGCTTGGAGTCCAGGACGCCGGTCAGCCGGCGTCGCGAGCCGCCGCGGCGGGCGTTCATCCACGTGCGCAGCCGGGTGCGGACCGGGCCGGAGAGCAGCGTCCTGGGCAGTTCGTCCATGGCCGCCGTCAGGCGTTCCGTCAGCACCTCGGCGTCCCGGTCCACACCGAGCTCGCCGGCCAGCCACTTCAGTTCCTCACCGATCGGGTCGGTGACGGTCCGGTCGAGAACCTTGGCGTACGAGCGGAAGGCGCTGCGCATACGGCGGGTGGCGACGCGCATGCGGTGCACCGAGTCGTACGTGTCCTGCCGTACGGCCGGGTCGAGGGCGACGATGGCGTCCCGCTGTTCGCGGAGGTGGGCGAGGACGTGATCGCCGGCCGTCTCGGGGGGCCTTGGCTTGTGCTGCTTGGCGTCCTGCTGCTTCGCGCCCTGTTTCCTGGTGCTCTTCTTCCGCGGTGCCGTCTCCGTCAGCGCTCGCGCGAGCTTCGACGCCGATGCGGACGGTCGTACGCCCGCCCTGCGCAGCCGCTTGTCGACCTTGTCGAGGAAGACCGGGTCGGCGCCGTCGGCGAGTTCCACCTCCAGCTCGGTCCACTGGGCGAAGCCGCCGTCGCCGGTGAGCCGCTCGGCGCGTACGGCGTCGACGCTGACCTCGGCGAGCAGCCGGCCCTGGGCGTCGATGAGGTCGCGGACGTCGCGGTCGGACAGGAGGCGGACGACGGGCCGCAGTTCGGCGTCGCGGACCCGGGAGCGGACCAGGCCGGCCAGGCTGCGCGGGACGGTGTCGGAGAGCGGGGCCCGGATCTCGTCGCGGACGCCGGGGGCGACCGGGAACTTCAGGTGCCAGCCGGCGTCGGATCCGCCGGTGCGGCGGCGCAGGGTGATCGCGGCCGCGGCGAGGCGCTCGTCGGGGGTGTCGTAGTAGGTGGCGTCCAGATGGGCGACGCCCTTGTCGACGACGGACGCGACACCGGCGACGCCGGTCAGGTCCGGCAGGCCGCTGTCGTCGGACTCGTACTTCCGCTCGATCTCGCGCTTTGTGTCCGCCATGACCTGAATCTAGTGGGATTCGCCCCCGAGTGGCAGGGCCTCTCGGGGGCGAATCCCGGGGAAAGCCCCGGGCTGACGCGGGTGCAACGCACGGGTTTTCAGGCGGACATCGGCCGCTGCACCTTGATCGACTGCAGCAGTCCCACCGCTATCCACACCGCGAACATCGATGAGCCGCCGTACGACACGAACGGCAGCGGCAGGCCCGTGACCGGCATGATGCCGAGGGTCATTCCGACGTTCTCGAAGGTCTGGAAGGCGAGCCAGGCGACGATCCCGGCGGCGACGATCGTGCCGTACAGCTCGGTCGAGTCGCGGGCGATGCGGCAGGCGCGCCACAGGACCACGCCGAGGAGGAGGATGATCAGTCCCGCGCCGAGGAAGCCCAGTTCCTCTCCCGCGACCGTGAAGACGAAGTCGGTCTGCTGCTCGGGTACGAACTGGCCGGTGGTCTGCGAGCCGTGGAACAGGCCCGCGCCGGTCAGACCGCCCGAACCGATCGCGATGCGTGCCTGGTTGGTGTTGTAGCCGACGCCGGCGGGGTCGAGTGCCGGGTTGGCGAAGGCGGCGAAGCGGTTGATCTGGTAGTCGTCCAGGATGTGCAGCTGCCAGACGGCGATCGCGCCGATGGCGCCCGTGGCGATGAGGCCGAAGACCCAGCGGTTGGAGGCGCCGGAGGCGAGCAGCACGCCGAGGATGATGATCACCATGACCATGACGGATCCGAGGTCCGGCATGAGCAGGACGATCAGGATCGGTACGGCGGCCAGGCCCAGGGCCTGCAGCACCGTGCGGTGATCGGGGTACTTCTTGTCGCCCGCGTCGACTCTGGTGGCCAGCAGCATCGCCATGCCCAGGATGATCGTGAGCTTCACGAACTCCGAGGGCTGGAGGGAGAAGCCGCCGCCGAGCACGATCCACGAGTGTGCGCCGTTGACCGTGGAGCCGAGCGGGGTGAGTACCAGCAGGATCAGCAGCACCGAGGCGCCGTAGAGGACGGGTACGGCGGTGCGCAGGGTGCGGTGGCCGAGCCAGACCGTGGCGATCATCAGGGCGAACCCGATGCCGGTGTTCATGATGTGCCGGATGAGGAAGTAGTACTGGTCGCCCTGGTTGATCTCGGTGCGGTTGCGGGTCGCCGAGAAGACGAGGATCGCACCGATCGTCGAGAGCGCGAGCGCCGCCAGCAGTATCGGCCAGTCCAGGCGGCGGGCGAGCGAGTCGCGGGCGAAGATCCGTGTCCAGCCCGCGCGCGCGGGTCCGTACCCGGAGACGGAGAAGCTGCCTGCACCGGTCATGTGAGCATCCTCCGGCTTCCCCTTCTGCGCGGCCGCCTGCGGGTGGTCCGGTTGGTCGTGGTGGGCGAGGCGGTGGTCGCGCCGGGCTGGGTCTGGTCGGGAGCCGTCGCGCCCTTCTCGGTGGCCTTCTGCAGGTCCTTGAGCTCCTTGGCCGGGTCCTTGGAGATCTTCGGAGAGGCGATCGTGCCGTCCGGCTGGACCTTGGGCAGGCCCTTCTGCGGGGTGGGCAGCAGTGCCTTCTTCTTGTCGATCGAGCCGTCGGAGTTGACGCCGTACAGGGCGCTGTAGATGTTGCGGACGGCCTCACCGGAGGCGCCGGAGCCGGTACCGGCCTGGGCGATGGTCATGACGACCGTGTAGTCCTTGGAGTACGTGGCGAGCCAGGAGGTCGTCTGCTTGCCGTAGACCTCCGCGGTACCGGTCTTGGCGTGCAGCTCGATCTTGTCCTGTGGCCAGCCCTGGAACTTCCAGGCGGCGGTACCGCTGGTGACGACGCCCGCGAGGGCCTTGTCGATGCCCTTGAGCGTGGCCCGGCTGACCGGGAGCTTGGCCTTGACCTTCGGCTTGATCTCCTTGACGGACTTGCCGTCGGGGCTGATGACCGCCTTGCCGATGGTCGGGACGTATTCGGTGCCGCCGTTGGCGAGCGCGCCGTAGATCATGGCTTCCTGGATCGGGGTGAGGAGGGTGTCACCCTGGCCGATGGAGTAGTTGATCGAGTCGCCCTCGCGCATCTTGTTGCCTTCGAGGCAGTTCTCGTACGCGATCTTCTCGACGTAGCTGCCGTCCTTCTTGCCGGTCCTGCACCAGGAGTCCTTGTTGGCCTTCCAGTAGTCCAGCTTCCACTGGCGGTCGGGAACGCGGCCGGTGACCTCGTTGGGGAGGTCGATGCCGGTCTGCTTGCCGAGCCCGAACTGGTGGGCGGCCTTGTAGAAGTAGTCCTTCGGCTCGCCCTTCTTCGGGTTGATTCCGCCGTCCTTCTTCCACTCGCGGTCGGCGAGGCCGTAGAAGACGGTGTCGCAGGAGACTTCGAGCGCCCGGCCCAGGGAGATGGGGCCGAAGTTCTCGCCTTCGAAGTTCTTGAAGACCTGGCCGCCCACCGAGTACGAGCTGGTGCAGGGGTAGCCGCCGTCCCAGACGTAGCCGGCCTCGACCGCGGCGGCCGTGGAGACCACCTTGAAGGTCGAACCGGGCGCGGACTGACCCTGTATGGCCCGGTTCAGCAGCGGGTAGTCGGAGTCCTTGCCGGTGAGCTTCTTGTAGTCCTTGGCGGAGATGCCGCCGATCCAGACGTTCGGGTCGTAGGTGGGCGCGGACGACATGGCGACGATGCGGCCGGTCTTGGCCTCCATCACGACGACGGCGCCGGAGTCGGCCTTGTAGTTCTCGCCGGTGATCTTGTCGAACGACTCGCGGGCCTTCTTCATGGCCGTGTTCAGCTCGTACTCGGCGACTCGCTGGACACGGGAGTCGATGCTGGTGACGAGGCTCGAACCGGGATCGGCGGCGTCCGACTTGGCCTTGCCGATGACCCGCCCGAGGTTGTCGACCTCGTAGCGGGTGACGCCCGCCTTGCCGCGCAGTTCCTTGTCGTACTGGCGCTCCAGGCCGTTGCGGCCGACCTGGTCGGAGCGCAGGTAGGGCGAGTCGGTGTCCTTGGCCCGCTGGATCTCGTCGTCGGTGACGGGCGAGAGGTAGCCGAGGACCTGGGCGGTGTTGGCCTTGCCGGGCGACGGGTAGCGGCGCAGGGCCTCGGGCTCGGCGCTGATGCCGGGGAAGTCCTCGGAGCGCTCGCGGATCTGCATGGCCTGGCGGGGCGTGGCCTCGTCGGTGATGGGGATGGGCTGGTAGGGCGAGCCGTTCCAGCACGGCTGCGGCGTCTTGGCGTCGCACAGCCGGACCCGCTGCATGACCTCCGTGGGCTTCATGCCCAGGACCTTGGCCAGCTTGGTGAGGACCGCTTTGCCGTCGTCCTTCATCTTGAGCAGGTCGGTGCGGGAGGCGGAGACCACGAGGCGGGTCTCGTTGTCGGCGAGCGGTACACCGCGCGCGTCCAGGATCGATCCGCGTACGGCGGGATCGACGACCTGCTGGACGTGGTTGCCGGACGCCTCCTTGGCGTATGCGCTGCCCTCGCGGATCTGCAGGTACCACAGACGGCCGCCGAGGGTGCCGAGCAGGGAGAGGACGAGGATCTGGATGACGACGAGTCGGATCTGGACCCGTGGGGTCCGACCGGTCTCCGGAATGTTACTCACGGGCAAAGCCCATTCCGTTGAGGGTGGTGGTGGGCGACGGGTGGGCGTTGGTCACTGCGGCTGCCTCCCCCTCTCAGTGTGTGTCTGTGTCATATCCGACGGAGCTGTGAAAGCGTGCCGCCGGCTCCCGCGCCCTCACAGCCTCTTGACCCCCTTGATGCGGCCCACACGCGTGGTACGGGTGCGGGCCTTGGTCTTCAGGCCGCCGAGGCCACCGCGCTGGCCGCCGAGCTTGAGGCCGGTGCCGGCGGAGATCCAGCCGGAGGTGATGTCGGTCGCCTTCTTGGACGGGGAGTTGGTCTCGGCGAGCGGGTCGTTGTCCGCGCGCCGGGCCAGAGCCATGATCCCGGGGACCACGAAGGGGGCGAGGAGCAGGTCGTACAGGGCCGCCGTGAACAGCAGGCTGACGAGGCCGACATGGCGGGCGGCGGTGTCACCCACGAGGGCGCCCACGCCGGCGTAGAGCAGGGTCGAGCCGACGGCGGCGGCGGCCACGACGACCATGGGGCCGGTGGCCGATTTCAGCCGCCCGTTCTCCGGTTTGACCAGTCCGGCGAGGTAGCCGACGACGCACAGCACCAGGGCGTAGCGCCCGGCGGCGTGGTCGGCGGGCGGCGCGAGGTCGGCGAGCAGGCCCGCGCCGAAGCCGACGAGGGCGCCGCCGACATGGCCGTAGACCAGGGCCAGGCCCAGGACGGTGAGCAGGAGCAAGTCGGGGACGGCGCCGGGCAGATGGAGCCGGGCGAGGACGCTCACCTGGATGACCAGGGCTACGACGATCAGGGCCGAGGAGAGCAGGATCCGGTTGACACGCATGGGGATTCAGCTCCTACTGCTGCTGGGTCTGGCCGTCGGGGGACGCGTTCGCGGACGGGGTGACCGTGACGGTGACCGTCGGCGTGGGCGTCGGCTTGGGCTTGTTCGGGAGCACCGTGTCGCGCGGGTCGTGCTTCGGGGCCTCGACGACGACACCGACGACGTCGAGTTTGGTGAAGCCGACGTAGGGCGTGACGTAGAGGGTGCGGGTCAGGTCGCCGCCGGAGGGGTCGACCCGGGAGACCACGCCGACCGGGACGCCCGGCACGAAGGGCTTGTCGGCCTCGGAGCCGAAGGTGACCAGCCGGTCGCCCTTCTTCACGTCCGCCTTGCTGTTGAGCAGTTCGACGCGCAGCGGGCGGTCGCCCTGCCCGGAGGCGAAGCCGAGTTCGTCGCTGCCCTCCATGCGGGTGCCGACGGTGAAGTCCGGGTCGTTGGCGAGCAGGACGGTCGAGGCGTCGGGGCCGACGGTGGTGACCCGCCCGACCAGACCGTCCCCGTTCAGGACGGTCATGTCCCGCTTGATGCCGTCGTTGGCGCCGATGTCGATGGTGATCGTCCAGGAGAAGCCCTGGGCCGCTCCTATGGCGATGACCTGGCCGCCCTTGATGCCGTACTGGCCCTCGGCGGAGACCTTCAGCATCTTGTCGAGCTGTTTGAGGCGGCTGGAGTTGCGGTCGTCGCTGCCGAGCTTCGCCTTGAGGGCCGCGTTCTCCTTCTCCAGGCGGGCGAGCCGGTCGTGCCGGGTGCCCGAGTCGCGGATCGCGGAGACGGCGTTGCCGACCGGGTCGACCGCCGACGACACGCCGTTCTCGACCGGGCCGAACAGCGCGGCGGCGCCCTGGCGGGCACCGTCGACCGGTGAGTCCTCTCCGCCCCGGATGTCCACCGTGATCAGCGCGAACGCGACGGCGATCAGCAGCACCAGGAGCAGCCGGCTCTCTCGTGTGTCCCTCACGTGCGGCGGCCGTGCCTTCCTCATAGGAATGTGCAGAGGTTTGGGTATTGAGGTGTGCGGAGGCTTATGGGGGAGCTTATGCCTCCATATCAACGATCCGCCGCACGAGAGGAGATCATCTCGTACGGCGGAATCGAAGAGTTACTTCATCTGCGCGGCTGGGCGTCGAGCACCTGCTGGAGCGCCTCGAACTCCTCGACGCACTTGCCCGAACCGAGCGCCACGCTGTCCAGCGGGTCCTCGGCGATGTGGATCGGCATGCCGGTCTCACGGCGCAGCCGCTCGTCGAGCCCTTTCAACAGCGCCCCGCCGCCCGTCAGCACGATGCCCCGGTCCATGATGTCGCCGGACAGCTCCGGCGGGCACTTGTCGAGGGTCGTCTTGACGGCGTCGACGATGGCGTTGACCGGCTCCTCGATCGCCTTGCGCACTTCGGCGGCGGAGATGACGACGGTCTTGGGCAGCCCGGAGACGAGGTCCCGGCCGCGGATTTCGGTGTGCTGGTCGTCGTCGAGGTCGTACGCCGAACCGATCGTGATCTTGATCTGCTCGGCCGTCCGCTCACCGAGGAGGAGGCTGTACTCCTTCTTGATGTGCTGGATGATCGCGTTGTCCAGCTCGTCGCCCGCGACGCGGATGGACTGGGCGGTGACGATGCCGCCGAGCGAGATGACCGCGACCTCCGTGGTGCCGCCGCCGATGTCCACCACCATGTTGCCGGTGGCCTCGTGGACCGGCAGGCCGGAGCCGATGGCCGCGGCCATGGGCTCCTCGATGATGTGCACCTGACGGGCGCCGGCCTGGGACGACGCCTCGATGACGGCGCGGCGCTCGACGCCGGTGATGCCGGAGGGCACGCACACGACGACGCGCGGCCTCGCGAGATACCGCCGCTTGTGGATCTTCAGAATGAAGTAGCGGAGCATCCGCTCGGTGATCTCGAAGTCGGCGATGACACCGTCCTTCAGCGGTCGCACGGCAACGATGTTGCCGGGGGTCCGCCCGATCATCTTCTTCGCTTCGGATCCGACCGCGAGGATGCCACCGGTGTTGGTGTTGATCGCGACGACCGACGGCTCGTTGAGCACGATCCCACGACCCCTGACGTACACCAGCGTGTTGGCGGTCCCGAGGTCGACAGCCATGTCACGGCCGATGAACGACATTGAGTTCCCCATCAGGATTCGTCTGGCCTTCCTGGGAGCTTTGAGTGCTTTTCAGGTCGGCGAAGTGGGTGCTGTGACGTGAAGGCTTCCATCGTAGACGCGCCTGCACGAACACTGCGCGAGGGTCTTCGCCATTGTCAGCAGATGAAGTGCCGCCTCGCTTGTGGAGACGGCCTATCGGGGGCACTCGTTCCCCCGATCGGCACGCATATGCCGAAGGGGGGCCGAAATCCTACGGCCGCCCCAGGTCAGACGGGCGGACGAGCTGACGGGGCCTCAGAAATATCTACGAAAGCTCCGCGCACCGCTCCCCCGGGACACCTCGGGCCCGCCCCGCAGGACGACCCGCGGAGACCCCCCGGACGACCCGAAGCCGTCAGCCGCCCAACCCCCGCGGACCTATGCGCGGCCGGGGAAGAAGATCTTCACCTCGCGCTGGGCGGACTCCTCGGAGTCGGAGGCGTGGATCAGGTTCTCGCGGACGATCACGCCGTAGTCCCCGCGGATGGAACCGGGAGCGGCGGCGATCGGGTCGGTCGGGCCGGCGAGCGCACGCAGTCCCTCGATGACCCGCTCGCCCTCGACGATCAGCGCGACGACCGGGCCGGACGCCATGAACTCCACCAGCGGCTCGTAGAAGGGCTTGCCCTTGTGCTCGCCGTAGTGCTGCTCCAGGGTGTCCTGATCCAGGGTGCGCAGCTCCAGCGCGGTGATCTGCCAGCCGTCCTTGCGCTCGATACGGCTGATGATCTCGCCGGTCAGGCCACGGCGGACCGCGTCGGGCTTGAGCAGGACGAGGGTGCGCTGAGTCACTGCGGGCTCCTATGAATCAAGGGTTCTGCTGAATCAAGGTTGTGCTGCATCAAGGGTTCTGCGAGGTGTTCGAAGATTACAGGGCGTGTCCGGAGCCCTGTTACGCAGCGTCAGGTGTGGAGGAGCCGGCCTCTGCCGCGAATCTGGCTTTCGCCTCGTCGATCTTTCGTCCGTAGTGCACCGAGGCCCACCACAGTGCCGCGAAGACCACGCCCAGGAAGAACATCGTCGGGACGACGAAGCCGGAGGCGATGAGGGCGATCTGCAGGGCCCAGCCGAGGGCGATCCCGGCCGGCCGCGTCACGACACCGCACAGCGCCACGCACAGGAACATCGCGATGCCGCTGACCGTCCAGACCGTCGCCATGGACAGGCCGGGGTCCTTCATGGCGACCAGCCCCGCGAAGCCGATCACGAAGAACTCGCCGATCAGGGTCGAAGCACAGAGCGTACGCACGGGCCGTCAGCCCCTTCCCAAAAGGAGCCGGGCCTCGCCGACCGTGATGACGGAGCCGGTGACGAGGACGCCGCCGCCTGCGAACTCGCCCTCCTCCTCGGCCAGCGTGATCGCGGCCTCCAGAGCGTCCGGCATCCCCGGCTCGACCTGGACGCGCTCCTCGCCGAACACCTCCACGGCGATCGCGGCCAGCTCGTCGGCGTCCATCGCGCGGTGGCTGGAGTTCTGCGTGACGACGACCTCGGCGAAGATCGGCTCGAAGGCCTCAAGCAGCCCTCGCACGTTCTTGTCGGCGCTGGCGCCGACGACGCCGATCAGCCGGCTGAAGTCGAAGGCCTCACCGACCGCCTCGGCCGTGGCGCGGGCGCCCGCCGGGTTGTGGGCGGCGTCGAGCACGACGGTCGGGGACCGCCGTACGACTTCGAGCCGGCCGGGGGAGGAGACGGCGGCGAAGGCCTTGCGGACGGTGTCGATGTCCAGCGGTTCGGGGCGCTGGGAGCCGACTCCGAAGAACGCCTCGACCGCGGCGAGCGCGACGGCGGCGTTGTGGGCCTGGTAGGGGCCGTGGAGCGGGAGGTACACCTCGCCGTACTCCCCGCCGAGGCCGCGCAGCGTGAGCACCTGTCCGCCGACGGCGACCTGCCGGGCGACGACCCCGAACTCCAGCCCTTCCCTGGCCACGGTGGCATCGACCTCGACGGCCTTCTTCAGCAGCACCTGCGCCGCGTCGACCGGCTGCTGCGCCAGGATCACGGTCGCGTCCTGCTTGATGATCCCGGACTTCTCCGTGGCGATCGCGGCGGGCGTCTCGCCGAGCCGGTCGGTGTGGTCGAGATCGATGGGGGTGACGACGGCGACATCCCCGTCGATCACATTCGTCGCGTCCCAGGAGCCTCCCATGCCGACCTCGACGACCGCGACGTCGACAGGCGCGTCGGCGAAGGCCGCGTACGCCATGCCGGTCAGCACCTCGAAGAAGGACAGCCGGTACTCCTGCTGCGCGTCGACCATCTCGACGTACGGCTTGATGTCCTCGTACGTCTCGATGAAGCGCTCGGCGGAGATGGGGCTGCCGTCGAGGCTGATGCGCTCGGTGACCGACTGGACGTGGGGGGAGGTGTAGCGGCCGGTGCGCAGTTCGAAGGCGCCGAGGAGGGCCTCGATCATGCGGGCCGTGGAGGTCTTGCCGTTCGTCCCCGTGATGTGGATCGAGGGGTACGAGCGCTGCGGGTCGCCCAGCACGTCCATCAGCGCGGAGATACGGCTGACCGACGGCTCCAGCTTGGTCTCGCCCCACCGTGTCGCCAGCTGCGCCTCGACCTCGCGCAGGGCCCTGTCGACCTCGGGGTCCTCGGGACGCGCGGGCACGTCTGCCTCCGGCGGGCCGCCGTGGGTGCGCAGGGTGCGGCTGCCGGCCTCGATGACCGCGAGGTCGGGGTCGCGGTCGCCCGCCGCGTCAGCGGCTGATGTCTCCGCGGCGGCGATGATCTCGTCGAAGGCGTCGGGCTCGTTCTGGTCGCTCACGGAACTCAGTCTACGGAGGCCGACTGACAGAGTGCCCACGGAGTGGGGTAGCAGGTCCATGCCGGCGGGGGCGGGGGCCGGGAGCCCATGGCTTGTCGCGCCCACGCGGCGGAGCCGCACATCGATGCGGCCCCGCCCCTGGGTGTCCTACTGCTCAGGCAGGCGGTCCAGTTGGGCCTTGATCCTCGCGATGTCCTCGTCCGCCTTGGCCAGGCGGCCGCGGATCTTGTCCACGACGTTGTCCGGGGCCTTCGCCAGGAACGCTTCGTTGCCGAGCTTGGCCGTGGCCTGGGCCTTCTCCTTCTCGGCGGCCGCGAGGTCCTTGGCGAGGCGCTTGCGCTCCGCCGCGACGTCGATCGTGCCGGAGAGGTCGAGGGCCACCTCGGCGCCGGAAACCGGGAGGGTCGCCGTCGCCGTGAAGCTGTCGCCCTCCGGCTGGAGGCGGAGGAGTTGACGGATCGCGGCCTCGTGGGGCGCGAGCGACGTGCCGTCGAGGCTCAGCCGGGCCGGGACGCGCTGGCCCGGCTGCAGGCCCTGGTCGGCACGGAAGCGGCGGACCTCGGTGATGACGGACTGCAGGCTCTCGATCTCCCGCTCGGCGGCGGCGTCCCGGAAGCCGCTGTCGGCCGGCCACGGCGCGATGACGACCGACTCGCCTCCCGTGAGGGTGGTCCAGAGAGTCTCCGTGACGAACGGGACGACCGGGTGCAGCAGCCTGAGGGTGACGTCGAGGACCTCGCCCAGGACGCGCTTCGAGACCTCGGCCGCCTCGCCGCCCGCCTGGAACGTCGTCTTGGACAGCTCGACGTACCAGTCGAAGACCTCGTCCCACGCGAAGTGGAAGAGCGCGTCCGACAACTTCGCGAACTGGTAGTCCTCGTAGAGCGCGTCGACTTCGGCGACGACGGAGTTGAGCCGGGAGAGGATCCAGCGGTCCGTCGCGGACATGGCCGACGCGTCCGGCAGGGGGCCGTCCACCGTCGCGCCGTTCATCAGCGCGAAGCGCGTGGCGTTCCAGATCTTGTTGGCGAAGTTGCGGGAGCCCTGGACCCAGTCCTCGCCGATCGGGACGTCAACACCCGGGTTGGCGCCGCGGGCCAGGGTGAACCGGAGCGCGTCGCTGCCGTACTTGTCCATCCAGTCCAGCGGGTTGACCGCGTTGCCGAAGGACTTCGACATCTTCTTGCCGAACTGGTCGCGGACCATGCCGTGCAGGGCGATGGTGTGGAACGGCGGGGTGCCGTCCATCGCGTACAGGCCGAACATCATCATCCGGGCGACCCAGAAGAAGAGGATGTCGTAGCCGGTGACCAGGACGGAGTTCGGGTAGAACTTCGCGAGCGACTCGGTCTGTTCGGGCCAGCCGAGCGTGGAGAAGGGCCACAGGCCGGAGGAGAACCAGGTGTCGAGGACGTCGGCGTCCTGTCGCCAGCCCGCTCCGCTCGGCGGCTCCTCGTCGGGCCCGACGCAGACGACTTCCCCGTCCGGCCCGTACCAGACGGGGATCCGATGCCCCCACCACAACTGCCGTGAAATACACCAGTCGTGGAGGTTGTCGACCCAGTCGAAGTACCGCTTCTCCATCTCCTGCGGGTGGATCTTGACGCGGCCGTCGCGGACCGCGTCACCGGCGGCCTTCGCGAGCGGGCCGACCTTGACCCACCACTGCATGGACAGACGCGGCTCGACGGTGGTCTTGCAGCGCGAGCAGTGGCCGACGGAGTGGACGTACGGCCGCTTCTCGGCGACGATCCGGCCCTCGGCGCGCAGGGCGGCGACGATGGCGGAGCGGGCCTCCAGCCGGTCCAGGCCCTGGAAGGGGCCGTGGGCGGTGATGACCGCGTGCTCGTCCATGATCGTGATGGCCGGGAGGTCGTGGCGCCGGCCGATCTCGAAGTCGTTCGGATCGTGGGCCGGGGTGACCTTGACGGCGCCGGTGCCGAACTCGGGGTCGACGTGCTCGTCCGCGACGACGGGGATGGATCGGTCGGTGAGCGGCAGTTTGATGAGCTTGCCGACGAGGTGCTTGTACCGCTCGTCCTCGGGGTGAACGGCGACGGCGGTGTCACCCAGCATGGTCTCGGCACGGGTCGTGGCGACGACGATGGACTCGTCGCCCTCCCCGTACTTCATGGAGACCAGCTCGCCGTCGTCGTCCTGGTACTCGACCTCGATGTCGGAGATCGCGGTGAGACAGCGCGGGCACCAATTGATGATGCGCTCGGCGCGGTAGATCAACTCGTCGTCGTAGAGCCGCTTGAAGATGGTCTGGACGGCCTGGGACAGCCCCTCGTCCATGGTGAAGCGCTCACGCGACCACGCGACGCCGTCGCCGAGGCGGCGCATCTGGCCCGAGATCTGCCCGCCGGACTCGCCCTTCCACTGCCACACGCGCTCGACGAAGGCCTCGCGGCCGAGGTCGTGCCGCGACTTGCCTTCCTTCCCCAGCTCGCGCTCGACGACGTTCTGCGTGGCGATGCCGGCGTGGTCCATGCCGGGCTGCCACAACGTCTCGAAGCCCTGCATGCGCTTACGGCGCGTCAGCGCGTCGATGAGGGTGTGCTCGAAGGCGTGCCCGAGGTGCAGGCTGCCGGTGACGTTCGGCGGCGGGATGACGATGGTGTACGGCGGCTTGTCGCTCTTCTCGTCCGCCTCGAAGTAACCCCGCTCCACCCAGCGCTCGTACAGCGGGCCCTCTACGTCGGCCGGCGCGTACTGGGTCGGCAGTTCGGAGTCGGGCGCTGGTGGCTGCTGCTGAGCGTTCTCGGTCACGCGCTCAGTTTAGGGGTGTCACAGGGCAGTCCCGAAACGCGTTGTTTCTGTAATGGCTGCGCCCCCGATGGAACGCCCTCTCCCGGTCTACGCCAGGATGTCGGGACCACATAAGCATCTGGAGGGGAACCCAGAAATGAGTCACAACCAGCCGGGCCCGTACGGCGGGCAGCCCCAGCAGCCTGGACCGTACGGCCAGCCGGGCCCCTACGGCCAGCAGCCGCCGCAGGCCCCGCAGCAGCCCGGCTACGGCTACCCCCAGCAGGCTCCCCCGCCGCAGCCCCAGCCGGGTTACGGCTACCCGCAGCAGGCTCCGCAGGGCGTGCCGCCGCAGAACCCCCCGTACGGCCAGCAGCAGCCCGGCTACGGCTACCCCCAGCAGCCCCCGTACGGCCAGCAGCCCTACACCGTCCCGCAGCCGCCCGTGCCCGGTGGTGGCGGCGGCAAGAAGACGGGGCTGATCATCGGGGCGGTGGCGGTCGTGGCGGCCATCGGGGTCGGGGTGTACTTCGTGATCGGCGGCGGCGGTGGCGCGGGCGGCAGCTCGGACATCAAGGACGACGGGGCGCACAAGCTGACCACGCCGGCGACGGTCATCAGCGGCACCTACAAGAAGTCCAGCGGTGCCGACAGTTCGGACTCGTTCAGCGACGACGACAAGGCTGACTTCGAGAAGTGGGGCGTCAAGAACCCGCAGGACGTCAATGCCGGTTACACGAAGGGCACGGGACTGTCCACGTCGAACCTGTCCTTCGCCGGCGTCTACGGCACCGTCGAAAACCCCGAGGCGGTTGTCGACGCCATGTTCGCGAAGCTCAAGTCCGAGTCCACGAAGGACAAGGACACCAAGGGCAAGCTGCTCGGCAGCCCTGAGGTGGTTCACCCGTCGGGCTTCTCCAACGGCATCATGAAGTGCCAGGTGGCCGAGTTCGAGAACACGACGGCCTCGTCTACAGGTGCCGGTGCCGCGAAGACCTTCAAGATGCCCATCTGCATCTGGGGCGACCACAGCACCGTCGCCGACGTCACGACGTTCAGCCTCGCGACCATCGCCGCCGGTTCGAGCCCGTCGGTCGACGACACCGCGGACCTCGCGGCGAAGCTCCGCAACGATGTCCGCGTCAAGGCCTGACCGCAGCCACACCTGACGATGGGGCGCCCCGGCCGGCCGGGGCGCCCCATCGTCGTCTCAGAGGCTCAGCCTTCAGGCAAGGCGACAGGCGGCGCTCGCGTGCTCCAGCTTGACGTGCAGGTTGACCAGGGCAGTCACGCACACAGGATTGGCGCCCACCGGCAGGTGCTCGATGTTGCAAGCCGCCCGCACCTTGGGGCCGACCGTGTAGTGGTGGTTCGCCAGATACTTCGTGCATCCGATCTGGTCGGCGCTGGCCGACGTCGCCGTCAGCAGCGGTACGACTCCCGCCGCGGCGACGACGCTTGCTGCGACCAGGAGTCGCCTGGTCTTCAGCAGCTTCATATGGATCCCTCCCGATTTCGTTCCACCGATCCTCGAACAGGCGATCGGTGTGGTCGAGATCCACTAGTAGACTGTCGCGACTAAGTGTCGTGCTGGTTGGCGGAGTTGGGGTCGGGCGAGCTTCGCTTGGCGCTTCCGTTCGGCTGGGCAGGGGTGCCGTGTCCTCGCAGAAGAAGTATCCGGTCGCGTTGAGCGCCGAAGATCGTCGGGCGTTGGAGCGTGTGACGACGACGGGGGTCCGCAGCGCGTCGATGATCAGGCGGGCGCGGGTACTGCTCGCGCTGGACACCTCGGTCGGTGAGGTCGATCCGCGGGCGGTGATCGCGGACCGGGTCGGGGTCTCGTGCGATTCGGTCCGCCTGATCTCGAAGCGCTACGCGGAGACCGGCGGCGATGTGTGGGCCACGGTCGGCCGGAAGGAACGCGCACTCCCGCCGGTGCCCTCTGTGGTGACCGGCGAGGTCGAGGCGAGGCTGATCGCGCTGGCCTGCTCGACGCCGCCCAAAGGACACGCCAGGTGGTCGCTGCGCCTGCTGGAGAAGCACGTCGCGCTGGTCGAGGACATCCCGGATCTGGACCACTCCACCATCGGCCGGGTGTTAAAAAACGGAACTGCGTCCTCATGTGAAGAAGTGCTGGACCATTCCGCCGGCTGCGAATGCGGCCTTCGCCGCGGCGATGGAGGACGTCCTGGCGGTCTACCACCGACCCTTCGATCCGGCGCGCCCGGTGGTGTGCATGGACGAGAAGCCGTACCAGCTCCTCGGCCACGTCCGCGATCCGCTTCCCGCGCAGCCGGGCCGTGACCGGCGTGAGGACAACGAGTACGTCCGCTCGGGGACCTGCTCGATCTTCTGCTGGGTCGAGCCGCTGCGCGGATGGCGGCGCGTCGACGCCCGGCCCCGCCGGACCAGGGTCGACTGGGCGCACCAGGTCGAGCACCTGCTGACCGTGGACTATCCCGACGCCGCCACGGTCGTGCTGGTGATGGACAACCTCAACACCCACACCACCGCCTCGCTCTACGAAGCGTTCGACCCGGCAAAGGCCTTCGCGCTGGCCCAGCGCCTGGAGATCCACCACACCCCCAAACACGGGTCCTGGCTCAACATCGCCGAGATCGAGCTCTCCGCGCTCACCCGCCAGTGCCTGGACCGCCGCATCGACGACCTCGCCGTGCTCAACGCCGAACTCGCCGCCTGGCAGCAGCACACCAACAGCAACCAGCGCCAAGTCGACTGGCACTTCACCACCGACGACGCACGCGTGAAACTGCGCCACCTCTACCCAACCACGCAGCGAAATTAAGTCGCGACAGTCTACTAGATCATGAACAAGGTGCCCGGCGCTGAAGAAAAGCGCCGGGCACCTCTGGGCTATGTGTGGCGGTTGGTTACGCCGTCTTCTGCTCCCCCGGCCCCCGCCCGTTCCGCGCGTCCCGCGGAATAAGCGTCGGGTTCACGTTCGAGTGGACGACGTCCGCTGTGACGACGACTCGGGCGACGTCCTTGCGGGACGGAACCTCGTACATCACGGACATGAGGACTTCCTCCATGATGGCGCGCAGGCCGCGGGCGCCGGTCTGGCGGAGGATGGCCTGGTCGGCGATGGCCTCCAGGGCCTCGCGCTCGAAGTCCAGCTCGACACCGTCGAGTTCGAAGAGACGTTGGTACTGCTTCACCAGCGCGTTACGCGGCTCGATGAGGATCTGGAGCAGGGCCTCGCGGTCCAGGTTGTGCACCGAGGTGATGACCGGGAGGCGGCCGATGAACTCGGGGATCATGCCGAACTTGACCAGGTCCTCGGGCATGACGTCCCCGAACTGATCCTTGGACTGCAGCTCGAGCTTCGAGCGGATCGTCGCGCCGAAGCCGATGCCCTTGGCGCCCGCACGGGACTCGATGATCTTCTCCAGGCCCGAGAAGGCACCACCCACGATGAACAGGACGTTCGTCGTGTCGATCTGGATGAACTCCTGGTGGGGGTGCTTTCGGCCGCCCTGGGGCGGGACCGAGGCCGTCGTGCCCTCAAGGATCTTCAGCAGGGCCTGCTGGACGCCCTCGCCCGACACGTCGCGGGTGATGGAAGGGTTCTCGCTCTTCCGCGCGACCTTGTCGATCTCGTCGATGTAGATGATCCCGGTCTCGGCCTTCTTGACGTCGTAGTCCGCCGCCTGGATCAGCTTGAGCAGGATGTTCTCGACGTCCTCGCCGACGTAACCCGCCTCCGTGAGCGCCGTGGCGTCCGCGATCGCGAACGGGACGTTCAGCATGCGGGCCAGGGTCTGGGCCAGGAGGGTCTTGCCGGAGCCCGTGGGGCCGAGGAGCAGGATGTTGGACTTCGCCAACTCGATCGCGTCGTCACGGCCGTTGGCGCCGCCGTTCTCGCCGGCCTGGACGCGCTTGTAGTGGTTGTAGACCGCCACGGAGAGGGCCTTCTTCGCCGGCTCCTGGCCGACGACGTAGCCCTCGAGGAACTCGTAGATCTCGCGGGGCTTGGGCAGTTCCTCCCAGCGCACCTCGCTCGTCTCCGCGAGTTCTTCCTCGATGATCTCGTTGCAGAGGTCGATGCACTCGTCGCAGATGTACACACCAGGCCCTGCGATGAGCTTCTTGACCTGCTTCTGGCTCTTGCCGCAGAACGAGCACTTGAGCAGATCGCCGCCGTCACCGATGCGTGCCACGGTGTGCTTCCCCTTCGCCTGGGAGACGCCTAGGTCCAGCGGCTCCTGGTGCTGCCTTAATCCGACGGTACCTTGCCGAGCCCCCCGTTCGGGCCCCCCTTGGCGCGGTTCACTTTGACGTGCAGCGTGTCAAAGGCCACCAACCGTGCCAAGGGGCGGCAGACGATACAGCCTCCGACTAGCGGACGGCGGCGTTGTTCATCTTCCGGGTGGAGATGATCTGGTCGACCAGGCCGTACGAGAGCGCCTCCTCGGCCGTGAGGATCTTGTCGCGCTCGATGTCCTCGCGGATCTTCTCGATCGGCGTGGTGGAGTGCTTGGCCAGCATCTCCTCCAGCTGCGCGCGCATCCGCAGGATCTCGTTGGCGGCGATCTCCAGGTCGGAGACCTGGCCGCGGCCCGTCTCGCTGTAGGGCTGGTGGATCAGCACGCGGGCGTTCGGCAGCGCCATGCGCTTGCCGGGCGTACCGGCGGCCAGCAGGATCGCGGCGGCGGAGGCCGCCTGGCCCATGCAGACCGTCTGGATGTCCGGCTTCACGAACTGCATGGTGTCGTAGATCGCCGTCAGCGCGGTGAAGGAGCCGCCGGGGCTGTTGATGTAGACCGAGATGTCCCGGTCGGGGTCCATCGACTCCAGGCACAGCAGCTGCGCCATGACGTCGTTGGCCGAGGCGTCGTCGATCTGGACGCCCAGGAAGATCACGCGCTCCTCGAAGAGCTTCGCGTACGGGTCGTACTCGCGGATGCCCTGCGAGGTGCGCTCGACGAAGCGCGGGATGACATATCGGGACTCTGCGGCCGGGCCCGTGTACTCGGCGCGCGTGCGGTCGTACAGGCCGCTGCCGGGGATGTCGTTCACTGTCTGTCTCCTAGGGGCTTAGGCGGTCGGCTGAGGGGCTGTACGGGGCCTCAGGCCCCGGTGCCGCCGCCGCCCGGCATGTTGACGGCCGCGGTGATGACGTCGTCGATGAGGCCGTACTCCTTGGCCTCCTCCGGGTCGAACCAACGGTCGCGGTCGGAGTCGCGAGTGATCTGCTCGAACGACTGACCGGTGTGCTGAGACGTGAGCTCAGCCATGCGCTTCTTGGTGTGCAGCAGTCGCTCGGCGTGAATCTTGATGTCCGAGGCCGAACCGGCCAGGCCCGCGGAGGGCTGGTGGATCAGGATCTCGGCGTTCGGCAGCGCGAAGCGCTTGCCGGGGGTGCCCGCGCTGAGCAGGAACTGGCCCATCGAGGCGGCGAGGCCCATCGCGATCGTCACCACGTCGTTCTTGATGAACTGCATGGTGTCGTAGATCGCCATGCCGGCCGTGATCGAGCCGCCGGGGCTGTTGATGTAGAGGTTGATGTCCTTGTCGGGGTCCGCAGCGGCAAGGAGCAGCAACTGTGCGGTGATCTTGTTCGCGATGTCGTCGTCGACCGGCTGGCCGAGGAAGATGATCCGCTCGTTGAGCAGCCGGTTGTAGACCTGGTCGCCGAGACCGCCACCGATGGAAGGCTCGCCGGCGGCGGAGGGCATCAGATTCGTCACGTATCCACCTGCTCGTCTTACGACGGCGCCGGGCCGTCTTCACGTTTGCCTTCGGGGCCGAGCCCCGTTCGGGGACTCCACTGCCCTCGTATTCATGGACCCTAACGCGCTGGTCCCTTCGGAGAATCCCGTAGATGGGGGTGTTCGCCGGGGGCGTAGAGCCTGGCGGCCGGGCCGCCGCCCACCCGCCCGGGGCTGTGTCACCGCCCCGGGCAGACGGACGGGCCCCGGGTCACGAGTGACCCGGGGCCCGTCCTACGACCTACGAGGCGCCGTGGGCTCAGCCCTCGGTCTTCTCGTCGGCGGCCTCGACGGCGTCGCCGTCGGTGCCCTCGGCGGCGGCCTCCGCGGCCGTCTCCGTCTCGTCCTCGTCGTCGTCGAGGTCGACGACCTCGCCGTTGGTGTCCTTGACCGTGGCGGCCTCGACGACCACCGCGAGGGCCTTGCCGCGGGCGACCTCGCCGACCAGGAGCGGAACCTGGCCGCCCTCGACGACGGCCTGGGCGAACTGGTCGGGGGACATGCCGGAGGAGGAGGCGCGGCGCATGAGGTGCTCGGTGAGCTCCTCCTGGTTGACGTTCAGCTTCTCCTGCTTGACGAGCTCGTCCAGGACGAACTGCGTCTTGATGCCCTTGACCGCGGCTTCCTTGGTCTCGGCGTCGAACTCCTCGACCGTCTTGCCCTGGATCTCGAGGTACTTCTCGAGGTCGAGGCCCATCTGGCCGAGCTGGTGGTGCTCAAGGTTGTGCTTACGGGTGTTGATCTCGTCCTCGAGCAGCTTCTCGGGGACCGGGACCTCGACCAGCTCGAGCAGCTTCTCCAGGACGCGCTCCTGGGCCTGCGTGGCCTGGTCGTACTGCTTCATGTTCTCCAGGCGCTTGCGGCTGTCCGCCTTCAGCTCCTCGAGGGTGTCGAACTCCGAGGCGAGCTGTGCGAAGTCGTCGTCCAGCTCGGGCAGTTCACGGGCGGCGACCTGGGTGACCTTGACGGTGACCTCGGCCTCCTTGCCGGCCGCCGAGCCGCCCTTGAGCTCGGAGGTGAAGGTGGCCTCGCCACCGGCCTCGATGCCCTTCACGGCGTCGTCGATGCCGTCGAGCAGCTCGCCGGAGCCGATGGTGTAGGAGACGCCGGACGCGACGCCGTCCTCCAGCACCTCGCCCTCGACCTTGGCCTCCAGGTCGATCGTGACGACGTCGCCTTCCTCGGCGGCGCGCTCGACCGGGGAGGTGGAGGCGAAGCGCTCGCGAAGCTGCTCGACCGACTTCTCGATGTCCTCTTCGGTGACCTCGACGGCGTCGACCTCGACCTCGATGCCGGAGTAGTCCGGGATCTCGAGGGCGGGGCGGATGTCGACCTCGGCGGTGAAGTTCAGCGTCTCGCCGTCCTTCAGCTCCGTGATGTCGACCTCGGGCTGGCCGAGGACGTTGAGCTCGGCCTCGTTGACCGCCTCGGTGTAGAACTTCGGAAGCGCGTCGTTGACCGCTTCCTCCAGGACCGCTCCGCGGCCGAACCGCTGGTCGATGACGCGCGCCGGGATCTTGCCCTTCCGGAAGCCCTTCACCGTGACCTGCTGGTTGATCTTCTTGTACGCCGCGTCGAGGCTGTCCTTGAGCTCCTCGAAGGGCACCTCGATGCTGAGCCGAACCCGGGTCGGGTTCAGGGTCTCCACGGCGCTCTTCACGGTTCGGTCTCCTTGGGGGCTGACTTCTTGGTCTCTGCCGGGGCCAGACTGGTCCGGCGGATTTCGCCGCCCGAAGGACGTCCGGAGGATCTCCAGTGGGTGTCCAGTGGATTCCTGCGGATGAGACACACGGGCGCGCAGCTTGCATAGTAACCGCAGCCGCCGAACGCCCCAAAGGCGATCAAGCGAAGGTGATCGCGCGAGTGACCGGTGTTGACCGGTCGGTGGTCGGGGTGGCGGGATTTGAACCCACGGCCTTCCGCTCCCAAAGCGGACGCGCTACCAAGCTGCGCCACACCCCGTCAGGTGCGACACGTAGGGTACATGCCCGCAGCCAGTGCGGCTGCCGCATTTCCCGAGCGCCACTGTCGCGCGGGGGCGGGCGGGAGCGTTAGGCCAGAATGGAGTGTGCGCCGAGCGCATCCGACCCGCTACGATGCCTTGTGTGCCGCGGTCACTGACCTGCGGCGCACGCTGTGCGGGCGTAGCTCAATGGTAGAGCACTAGTCTTCCAAACTAGCTACGCGGGTTCGATTCCCGTCGCCCGCTCCACGTGCATACGGCCCAGGCAGACGGTCAGTTTCCGTCTCCTGGGCCGTAGTGCTTTCCGGCGCCTGTCAGCCCCGCCGGGGGATCACAGCACGCTGTGCAGGAGGGCCGCCATCATGTAGGCCGCGCCGAGCATGAACATGCCACCCACCAGCCTGGGCAGGGCTTTGTCGAAGTCCGGATGGGAGCTCGGACGGCTGGGAATCCGGCCGGTGAAGATGCACCAGCCCAGCGCGGACATGCCAATGATGAAGACCGTCATCAGGACGTTGCCCATGTGTTCCCCCCACTGCCACGACCAGGACCTGGGAGACAGCGTAGGAGGGGCGGGCGCAGTCCCGCGGGAGAGCGGGGGCGCGGGGGCGCACGAGGCGGCGTGCGCGGCGGTGACGGGCGTCGGGCGGTCAGCGGGAAGGCTCGCGCCGGCGCGGCGCGCGGGTTCCGCACCCCGTGCGCGCGCCTGTCGGCGACGACCTGGCACTGCCTCCCGGATCAGGGACCGAAGATCAGAGACCAGGAACCAGGGACCCGACCAGGGGCCAAGGGCCAGAGTCCAGGGACCAGAGTCCAGGGACCAGGGACCAGGGACCAGGGACCAGGGACCAGGGACCAGGGATCAGAAGCTGATCGAGTTGATCGTGTCGGCTATCGAGTTGAGGAACCGGTTGATCGACGGGGCCATGCCGGTCGACGCCAGGAAGAAGCCGAACAGCACCGCGACGATGGCGGGGCCGGCCTTGATCGATCCTCCTCGGATCAACACCACCAGGATGATCGCCAACAGCAGCACCACTGACAGCGAAATGGCCACAACTGATCACACCCTACGGTCGGTCCGCTCTCCCGGCCCGGGGGTGCCAGCCCCGCGCACCCCCGCCAGAACCATCGTGCCACCAACAGGGCCCCGGTATGCGGCAGGTGAGACATCGTCGGCCACACCTGTGCCGGACCTTTGCCAGCGCCATACGGACGCCGCCCGCGGGAGAGCCCCAACACCCGCCTCCCGCACAGCAATTCGAGGGTGCACCCGCAGAGGAAATTCGACGAGATCGTTTCCATGTCCACACAACGCGTTCGCAGGTATTTCGAATTAGCGCCACAGGCACAGTGAAGCGGACATTCCGCAGGAGTCGCCTGCGGGTCATATGCACCGTTTAGTCGGGACGAGTCGTGACAACCAGGACATGTAATGGTGTGTTGACCGTCACCCCCACACAGGCGTCAACTCCCGTTAATCGCGGGTACTCGAAGGCAATTAGCAGTAATGGCGTGGAGAGTTTTACGAAAACCCACAGACGACGCTAGGGTGCCTCAGATGTTTCACGCTGCCTCGTCCCCCGCACGCGCAGCGAGGTCCGGGCTCGTCTCCCCCAGCTTCTGGGGGGATGGTCTGTGACGAACTCGTTGCGGCCGCACGGCCAGAACAGAGCGCCGCTCCCTCCGGCACAGCCGCCGGCGTCGGGAGTGCCGAGTCCGCGCTCGCCGCAGGATCAGCAGAACAAAACCACCAAACCCGGCAAACAGCGCGACGCGTTCTTCGACAACGCGAAGTATCTGGCGATCGTGCTGGTGGCGATGGGCCATTCCTGGGAGCCCCTGAAGGGTGACAGCCGCATCCTGGAGGCCGTGTACACGGTGGTGTACAGCTTCCACATGCCGGCGTTCATCATCATCTCCGGCTACTTCTCGCGCAGTTTCGACATGCGCCCCGACCGCCTCAGACGCCTGGTCACCGGCGTACTCGTGCCGTACGTCGTCTTCGAGACGGCGTACTCCCTCTTCAAGCGCTACGGCGACCACGACCCGGGCATGGCGGTCAGTCTGCTCGACCCCTGGTACCTCACCTGGTTCCTGGTGGCGCTGTTCGTCTGGCGGCTGACGACCCCGCTGTGGAACAACCTGCGCTGGCCGCTGCCCATCGCGCTCGGTGTCGCGATGTTCGGGTCGGTCTCCCCGGAGATCGGCGACGACCTGGACCTTCAGCGCGTTCTGCAGTTCCTGCCGTACTTCGTGCTGGGTCTGTGCATGAAGCCCGAGCACTTCCACATGGTGCGCACCCGGAAGATGCGGATCCTGTCCGTGCCGGTCGTCGCGGCCGCGCTCGCTTTCGCCTGGTGGGCGGTGCCGCGCATGAACACCGCGTGGTTCTACCACCGTGACGCCGCCCAGGAGTTGGCCGCGCCGTGGTGGACCGGGCCGGTCATGGTGCTCGCGATGTTCGGCTGCTCGCTGCTGCTGACCGCCTGCTTCTTCGCCTGGGTGCCGCGCCGGAAGATGTGGTTCACGGCGCTCGGCGCGGGCACGCTGTACGGCTATCTGCTGCACGGCTTCGTGGTCAAGGCCGGTGACTTCTACGGCTGGTTCGACCACAAGTGGCTGCACCGGCCGCTGGGGGAGATCTTCGTGACGGTGGTCTTCGCTGCCGCCGTGACCCTGTTGTGCACCCCGCCGGTGCAGCGGGTCTTCAGGTTCGCGATGGAGCCCGAGATGAAGTGGGCGTTCAAGCGGGATGCTGCGGAACTCGCCCGGGAGCGGGAGAAGGCCCAGCAGCGCGAGAGGGCCAACGCCTGAGAGGCTGCCACCGCGTGCCCGGACCGCTACCGGGGCTGAACCAGGCCGAGAAGTGCGCGCATGTGTGCGTACTTCTCGGTCAGGCGTTCGCGGGTGGGCTCGTCGGTGAGGCGGGACAGACGGGCCGGGTCCGCGTTGTGCGCCAGGTCCGCCTCCTTCACCAGCAGTGCGCCCGGCGTGGCGAGGATCCGGGCCGCGTACTCCTTCGGCCCCTCCCCCACGCGCTTGGTGACCGCCAGCACGATGTCCTTCGTACGGCGGCTCAGCGCGGCCTCGTCCAGCCAACGCTCGGAGAGCGCGTCGTCCTCGACGGCGTCGTGCAGCCAGGCCGCTGCGATCTGTTCCTCGTCGCCGCCCCGCGCGCGGACGCCTTCGGCGACGGCCCGCAGGTGCTCGGCGTACGGCCGTCCCGCCTTGTCGGTCTGGCCCTCGTGGGCGGCGCGGGCGGTGGCCTCGACCTCGGCCAGGGTCATCGGGGTACGGGATGTTCCGGTCACTGCTCCAGTGTCTCCTTGCACAGCGCGGCGCGGGCCGGGAGGGTCGCCGCCGTCAGCCCGAGACCGTCGTCAGCCCGAGGACGACGATCCCGCCGGCGAACGAGCCGTACACCAGCGGGGCATGTACGGACCCTGCCCGGTCACTCCCTTCGTCATCGGCACCAGCGTGGCCGGTGCGATGGCCGCCGGCCGCACCGGCAGGACGACATTCTGCTCGGTCGTGAGCGGGAGAGGGAGAGGGAGAGGTCGATGAGGGCGGCCAGGCGAACGGGACGGGGCCAGGGGTGAACCCCACCCGCCGGCACCGCGGGCTCAGTGCGGCGTCGGCAGCTGGGCCGTCGCCGTCGGCCCCTCCCTGGAGATCAGCAGCAGCGCCCTGTCGTCGTTGACGTCCTTCGCCACCGCCTCGATGAGGTGCCAGGCGGCGCCGTGGAAGCCGCCGGCGACATAGCGGTCGGCCTCGCCTGTGAGGCGGTCTATGCCCTCCACGATGTCGCGGTCGGACGTCTCCACGAGACCGTCCGTGAACAGCATCAGCACGTCACCGGGGCGCAGCGAGCCCTTCACGGGGTCGAACTGCGCGCCGTCGTACACGCCGAGGAGCGGTCCCTCGGCCGCCTTCTCCTCCCAGCGCCCGCTGCCCGCGCTGAGCTGCAGCCCCGGGGGGTGTCCGGCGTTGTACAGCTCGTAGTCGCCGGAGTCGAGGTCCAGGACGAGGTGGATCGACGTCGCGAAGCCCTCGTCCCAGTCCTGGCGGAGCAGATAGCCGTTGGCCGCCGGGAGGAACGCGTGCGGGGGCAGCGAGCCCAGCAGGCCCCCGAACGCCCCCGACAGCAGCAGCGCACGCGACCCCGCGTCCATGCCCTTGCCCGACACGTCCGTCAGGACGACCTCCAGCGTGCGGCCGCCGTTGGTGCGGGCGGCGACCACGAAGTCGCCCGAGAAGGACTGGCCGCCCGCGGGACGCAGCGCCATCTCGCGGTGCCAGCCGATCGGCAGCTGCGGGAGCTTGCTCTGCACCCGGATGCGTTCGCGCAGGTCGAAGAGCATGGTGCCGCCGCGCCGCCAGGGCACGCCGACCCGGCTGCGGAACTGGGCGATGAGCAGACCGAAGAAGCCGCAGGCGGCGACCACCAGCACCACGCCGGGGGTGACACGGGAAGGGCCCTCCGTGTAGGGCCCCAGTTTCACCGACTCCACGATCAGTGCCGTGGCCGCGGCCGCGTACAGACCGAGCAGGCTCGCCGGGCGCAGCAGCAGGCCGCCCGCCACGATCGGGAGGACGAGGACGGCCGGGGAGCACCACACCGCGTTGGCGAGCGTGACGGCCGCGATCACCGGGACGGTGAGGAGCAGACCGGCCAGCGCGACCCAGTCCGAACCGTCCCCGCGGAAGTAGTCGACAGCGCTTCTGCGCAGGCCGACGCGGACCCGGTGCCACTGCATCTTCAACCGGGCCGTGAACGTCTCGGCTTCCGCGCGCCGCTCTCGTCCTGCTGCCATTAGTTCGGGACCCTATCCATCGGACCAGCTGCTTGGCACGGGAGGTCCCACTTGTCCCCCGTCCGAGGTTCAACTTCACAGTGAACTTCACAGAAAGGCGTTGCGGGTCCGGCAAGAGGAAATTCCCTCGCTCGTCCCGCAATGCCCTGGTAGGCATGGTTCATGGGCACTGACTTGCGCGTGCTGCGCCGGGACGACTGGGATGAGTGGTACGACAACCTGATCCGCGCCTTCGGCGGGAATCCGGAGTCCGCCGAGGAGCGGGAGCTGTGGCGCGAGTTCACCGAGACGGACCGTTCCCTGGGCGTCTGGGACGGTGACGTGTGCGTGGGGACGGCGGGAGCGTTCAGCTTCCGGCTGACCGTGCCCGGCGGGGCCGCGGTGCCCGCGGCCGGGGTGACCATGGTCAGCGTGGCGGCCACGCACCGGCGGCGCGGGCTGCTGACGTCGATGATGCGGCGCCAGCTGGACGACGTACGGTCGTGGGGCGAGCCGCTGGCCGTCCTGACGGCCTCGGAACCCGCGATCTACGGTCGGTTCGGGTACGGCGTCGGGACGTACAACGTCAACGCCGAGATCGACACGACCCGGGTCCGGCTGTCCGTGCCGCCCGGCACCGATGACGTACGGCTGCGGTACGTCTCGCCCGCCGAGGCGCTCGCCGCGTGCGAGGCCGTGTACGCGCAGCTGGTGGCGCGGCGGCCGGGCATGGTGGCGCGGATTCCGGGCTGGGAGAAGCTGTGGGTGCTCGACCCGGAGAGCGAGCGGGACGGTGCGTCGCCGCTGCAGTGCGTGCTCGCGGAGCGCGGAGGCCAGGTCGTCGGGTACGCGCGCTTCCGGATCAAGGACGACTGGGAGGCAGCGGGTCCCAAGGGCACGGTCGTGGCGCAGGACGTGGACGCGCTGGATCCGGCGGCGCACGCGGCGCTGTGGCGGTTCCTGTTCGACATCGACCTGACGTCGAAGATCGACGTGCGGCGCCGCCCGGTGGACGAACCCTGGCAGTACCTGGTCTCCGACATCCGGCGCTGCTCGCTGCTGGTCCGGGACTCGCTGCACGTACGGCTGGTGGACGTGGGCGCGGCACTCGGGGCCCGCACCTACCAGGCGCCGCTGGATGTGGTGTTGGAGGTCGAGGACTCCTTCTGCCCCTGGAACAGCGGGCGTTGGCGCCTGACCGGCGACCCGAAGGGCGCGTCCTGCGAGCGTACGCAGGATGCCGCCGATCTCACTCTGTCCGTAAGGGAGTTGGCGTCGGCGTATCTGGGAGGGGTCCCGCTGACGTCGCTGGCGGCCGCCGGGCGGGTGCGCGAGCTCCGACAGGGTGCACTGACCGAGGCGTCGGTCGCCTTCGGCTCACCGGTGATGCCCTGGCTGCCGCACGGGTTCTAGTGCCCCGACAGACGATGTGCCCGTGGGGGCGCGTGCCGGAGGTCGCGACCGGGGTGAACGTTGCTTGCCGGGGCACCGGGTCCTGCCGCCCCGTTCCCGTTGTCCGTCCACCCGTCCGGAGGGCGGGCGGGCGGGTGGGCTTCGGGGCTTGGGGAGCGGGGGTCAGGGCTGCTGGCAGGTGGGGCACCAGAAGAGGTTGCGGGCGGCGAGGCCGGCGGTGCGGATCTCGCCGCCGCAGATGTGGCAGGGCAGGGTGGCCCGCCGGTAGACGTACACCTCGCCGCCGTGGTCGTCGACGCGCGGCGGGCGGCCCATCGCCTCCGGGGTGTGCTCCGGGCGGACGGTGTCGATGCGGTTGTTGCGGACGCCCTCACGCATCAGCTCGACCAGGTCGGCCCAGACGGCGTCCCACTGGGCCGGGGTGATGTCCCTGCCGGCGCGGTAGGGGTCGATGGCGTGCCGGAAGAGGACCTCGGCACGGTAGACGTTGCCGACACCGGCGATCACCTTCTGGTCCATGAGGAGCGCGGCGATCGTCGTACGGCTGCGGGAGATCCGCCGGTACGCCGCCTGCGGGTCGGCGTCCGTGCGCAGGGGGTCGGGGCCGAGGCGGTCGTGTACCGCCTGCTTCTCGGGGTCCGTGATCAGGGCGCACGTCGTCGGGCCGCGCAGGTCGACGTACGACGTGGCGTTCGCGAGGCGGAGGCGGACCGTGTCGGTGGGTGGTGGCGCGGGGGCGTCACCGAAGGCGACCTTGCCGAACAGGCCCAGGTGGATGTGGACCCAGTCGCTGTCGCGGAAGCCCAGGAAGAGGTGCTTGCCGTGGGCTTCGCTGCCGGTGAGTTCGGCACCGTCGAGCAGTTCCGCGGCGTCGGAGAACTTGCCCTGGGGGCTGGTCACCCGCGGTGCCGTGCCGGAGAAGCGGCCGGCGTAGTCCGACGCCAGCCGGTGGATCGTGTGCCCCTCTGGCACGGTGCCTGTTCCTTTCGGGGACCCGGAGGGCGACGAGGTCAGTCCTGCTGCGGGTGGTGCGCCGGGATCGGAGGCAGGTCGCCCGTCGTCTCGTAGTCCGCGAGCATGTCGATACGGCGGATGTGGCGCTCGTCACCTGAGAACGGGGTGCCCAGGAAGGCCTCGACGAACTTCGTCGCCTCCTCCTGCGTGTGCATCCGCGCGCCCACCGCCACGACGTTGGCGTTGTTGTGCTGGCGGCCCAGCGACGCGGTCTCCTCGCTCCACGCGAGAGCGGCGCGCACGCCCTTCACCTTGTTCGCCGCGATCTGCTCGCCGTTGCCGGAGCCGCCGATCACGATGCCGAGGGACTCGGGGTCCGCGACCGTCTTCTCCGCGGCACGGAGGCAGAAGGGCGGGTAGTCGTCCTGGGCGTCGTAGATGTGCGGGCCGCAGTCGACGGGGTCGTGGCCTGCCGCCTTGAGCCACTCGACGAGATGGTTCTTGAGTTCGAGGCCGGCATGGTCGGAGCCGAGATACACGCGCATGGTTCCGAGTGTGACATGGGTGTTTCCGGGCAGCAGCCCCGGGTGTCAGCCAGGAAAATCCGGAGCCCAACCAAGGAACCTCAAGGAAACCTCAAGTAACGATCCGGATTCAAAGGTTCAAGAATTCCTTTGCCTCCGTTTCACTGGACCAACTCGTACGCCGCTCGTACGAAACCGCTCACCCGGCGCAAAGGAATTCCCCCATGACTGGTCTCCAGGCCGGCCTGAAGAACCGCCATCTGACGATGATCGCCATCGGCGGCGTCATCGGAGCCGGCCTCTTCGTCGGCTCCAGCTCAGGAATCGCCACCGCAGGACCCGGCATCCTCCTGTCGTACGCACTCGTCGGCACGCTCGTCGTCCTCGTGATGCGGATGCTCGGCGAGATGTCCGCGGCCAACCCGACCTCCGGCTCGTTCTCGGCGCACGCCGACCGGGCGCTCGGCCGCTGGGCCGGGTTCTCCATCGGCTGGCTCTACTGGTTCTTCTGGGTCGTGGTGCTCGCGGTGGAGGCCACCGCCGGTGCCAAGATCCTGGCGGGCTGGATGCCGGCCGTCCCCCAGTGGGGCTGGGCCCTGATCGTGATGGTGGTGCTGACCGCCACCAACCTCGTCTCCGTCGGTTCCTACGGTGAGTTCGAGTTCTGGTTCGCCGGGATCAAGGTCGTCGCGATCGGCGCGTTCATCGTCGTCGGCGGGCTCGCGGTCTTCGGTGTGCTGCCGGGCGTCGACAGCGACAAGGCCGGCCTGAGCAACCTCACCGCCCACGGCGGGTTCCTGCCCCACGGCCCCGGCGCGATCCTCACCGGTGTCCTGCTGGTCGTCTTCTCCTTCATGGGCAGCGAGATCGCGACGCTGGCGGCCGGCGAGTCGGAGAACCCGCAGCGCGCGGTGACAAAGTCGACCAACAGCATCATCTGGCGTATCGCCGTCTTCTACCTGGGCTCGATCCTCGTCGTCGTGTCCCTGCTCCCGTGGAACGACCCGTCGATCAAGGAGCAGGGCTCCTACGTCGCCGCCCTCGGCTCCCTGGGGATCCCGCACGCCGCTCAGATCATGAACTTCATCGTGCTGACGTCGGTGCTGTCCTGCCTCAACTCCGGCCTCTACACGGCCTCCCGGATGGCCTTCTCACTCGGTGAGCGAGGCGACGCGCCGAAGATCTTCGCGCGGACCACGTCCCGCGGTGTGCCGATGGCGGCGATCGTCGCGTCGGTGGTGTTCGGCTTCGTCGCCGTCTTCTTCAACTACAAGTTCCCGGACACGGTCTTCCTCTTCCTGGTCAACTCCAGTGGTGCGGTTGCCCTGTTCGTCTGGCTGGTGATCTGCTTCTCGCAGCTGCGCATGCGGAAGATCATCCAGGCCGAGGCGCCGGAGAAGCTGGTCGTGAAGATGTGGCTGTACCCGTATCTGACCTGGGCGACGGCCGGGCTGATCGTGTTCGTGCTCGGTTACATGCTCACGGACACGGAGCACGACGGGCGTGAGACCGTGCTGCTGTCGCTGCTGGTCGCGGCGGTCGTGCTCGTCATCTCCCTGGTGAAGCACAAGGTGGGCGGGGGCCGGGTCGTCGTCGACGGCACGTCCTCCGAGGCGGCGCGGGACGAGGTCAAGACCCGCTGACGTCGGTCGGCCGGCGTCGGTTCGGCCGACGTCGGCCGCAGGAGGGGCTCGCGGTGACCGCCGCGGGCCCCTCTCGCGCGTTCACAGAACTGTGAAGCTGTCCTTGACCTTGTCGTAGGTCTTGAGGGCCCCGGTTTCGTTCTCCGGCTGGTACCAGGTGTTGATCTGGTACGACTTCCCTTCCTGGTCGAACCCCAGCAGCCGGGCGTGCCACGGGACTTCCTTCAGCGTGAAGGTGTACTCCCAGACCACCGCCGGGTTGCCGCGGAACGTCGTCTTCTCCAGGCGGATCTTCTGGTAGTCCTGGCCCTGGTGGGCGTTCTCCTCCGACTTCTGCCAGGTCTCCATCAGGTCGCCGCGGGCGATGGACGACTTGCCCACGAGTTCCTGTGTGGCGTCGGGAGAGGTGTAGTGCACCTCCGACCCTGTCTGCAGATCCCGCCGCCAGCCCGCCGGAGTCGCCCACGCGAACCCACCGGCCTCCCGGTGTGTGCCCGGCGGCAGGCTCTGCGGCCTGGACGTGCCCTCGACGGTGGGCGACGAGCTGCCACCAGGTGTGGTGGCGGATGCGGACATGGACGGTGAGGTCGAGGAGCCCGCGCGATCGTCGCCGGGCGACCCGGAGTTCGGCAGGAGGACAACGGCGACCACGGCACCGGCGGCGGCCACTCCGACGGCGGCCACGATCCCGGCACGGCGCCGGCTGAGGCGGGGGGTAGCCGGGGCCGCGGGGCCGGGGGCCGCGGGGCGCGCGGGACCGGGGAGTTCGCCCTGGGGGGTGCGGAGGGGATGGGGGCCCAGAGCGGGGCGGGTGGCCTGTTCGGACGTGGGGGGCGGGCTCTGGCGGGAGCGAGGCGGCTCGGGAACGCGCGCGCTGTGCTGAGAGCCCTGGTGGACGTCGGCCGAGGAGCCGGAACCGTTCCCCTGCGCGGGGCGCTCCTCGGTGACCGGGTGGGGCGGACGAGCGAGACCCCGGACCGCCGCCGGGTCGCGGGCGACTGGGCGGGGCGCTCGCGCGGCCCGCACCGAACTCGGTGCCGTATCGCGAAGGGCGCTTCCTGGTGCGGCTGTTGACGGTGGGCGACCGGGACGCGGCACGGGCGGTGCTGGATCCGGCGTTCGCGCTGCTCGCGCCGGTCACGATCGGCCGTGCGCTCAACTTCGCGTTCGGCGCCGGCGACCGGACCGAGGGGCTGTACGACGCCGGGACGCGAAAGAGGCTCGCCGAACTGAAGGCGCGGTACGACCCGGCGAACCTCTTCCGCGCCAACTACAACGTCGGCACGTGAGCGACCGGCGCATCAGCAACCAGCGCTTCAGCGACCGGCACGTGAACAACCAGCGCGTCAGCGACCGGCACGTCAGCGACCGGCGCGTCAGCGCTTGTCGACGAGCTTCCAGGCGGTGGGCATGACCCCCATCGCCAGGGCTGCCTTCACGGCGTCGCCGATCAGGAACGGGGTGAGGCCGGCCGCGATCGCGGCGGAGACGGACAGGTCGGCTGCGTAGGCCAGGTACGGGACGCCGACGGCGTAGATGATCGCCTCGCCCAGCAGCATCGTGCCCGCCATGCGCGGCACCGAGCGGTCGGCGCCGCGGCGGGCCAGGGCGCCCACGACCGTGGAGGCGAGCATCATGCCGAGGATGTAGCCGAAGGAGACGGAGACACCCGAGGTGCCGCCGGCGAACCACGGCACACCGGCGAGGCCGGCCAGCGCGTACAGGACGAGCGCGCTCAGGCCCCGGCTCGCGCCGAGCGTCGTGCCGACCAGCAGGGCGGCGAAGGTCTGGCCGGTCACCGGCACCGGGGAGCCCGGGACGGGCACGGAGATCTGGGCCGCGAGGCCGGTGAGCGCGGCGCCGCCGAGCACGAGTGCCATGTCCCGGACGCGGGACGCGGGCAGGAGGTCGGCGAGGACCTCGCGGGGGCGGACGGTGGCGGCGGCGGTGCTCATGGGGACTCCGCGGGTGACGGGGGACGGCTGGGACACGGTGACGCTATCCCGGCGGCCCCGCGTCGATCACCGTCAGCGCTCGACAAAGCGTGGAACGGCGGCTTGGTGGACTCCAGACAAAGAGTGCCGCTTACACCGGTCTCGGCGTGATGCCGGTCACTGAGGCAGGGAGGCCGCGGTCACCCGGCCGGGTGCGGGCGAATCTGTGGGGTCTCACCAAATGAATCCTAGTGGACTGGTCGGATTCACCTTTTCTGGCCTACCCTTCGACCCATGGTTGCCCAGGCCCGGAACTTCACGTCGCGTCGCTATGTCGACCTGCGACGCCAGGGCACGGCCACCTGTCGCCGTTTGGTGTGAGGCGGCCCCGGAACGGTTTCGGCACGCCTCGCCCTCCGAGACATGTCGGCCCCGGTCCCAAGGACGGTCTCCCATGCCACGAACAGCGGCACCCCCTGTCACCTCCCCCGCCCCTGCCCCTGCCCCTGCCCCCGCCCCCACGGCCCGCCGCCGGACGAGCGCGAGCGTCGTGCTGCGGTCCGTGCTGGACCACGGCCCGGTGGCCCGCAGCACCATCGCCCGGCTCACCGGCCTGTCACCGGCGTCGGTGACGGACTACTGCGCCCGCTTCACCGAACTCGGCCTGATCCGCGAGGCGTCCGCGCCCCGGCGGTCGAACGGTGTGGGGCGCCCGCACGTCCCCGTCGACCTGGACGACTCACGGTTCGTGGTCGGCGGGGTGCATGTGGCCGTGCCTCACACCACGGTCGCGCTGCTCGATCTGCGCGGCCGGGTGGTCGCCCGGCGCGAGCTGAAGCACGAGAACACCGATCCCGGCCGGGTGCTGGCGCGGGCGGCCGACGGGCTCGCGGCGCTGCTGGCCGGCGCGCCCGGCTGCAGACCGCTCGGCGTCGGTGTGGCCGCCGGCGGCTGGGTGGACCGGGAGTCCGGGACCGTGGTGGAACATCCGTTGCTGGGCTGGCGGGATGTGGCGGTGCGCGAGGTGCTCGGCCGGCGTACCGGGCTGCCGGTCCATGTGGACGGACACTCCCGGGCGTTGGTCAACGCAGAGCGGCTGTTCGGCCTGGCACGGGAGAGCGGCAGCGTGCTGCACCTGTTCGTCGGCAACATGGTCGACGCCGCCTTCGCCACCCACGACGAGGTGCACCACGGCCCCCGCTCGCAGGCGGGCACGATCGCGCATCTGCCGGTGCCGGGCGGCACGGAGCCGTGCGCGTGCGGGCGAAACGGCTGCCTCCAGGCCGAGTTGAGCGAGCGGACGCTGTGCCGGCGGGCGCGCGAGGCGGGCGTCGTCGAGGGCGTGAACCCGATGCACGTGGTCGCGGCGGCGGCAGCGGGCGATCCGGAGGCCATACGGCTGCTTGTGGAGCGCGCGGCCGCGATCGGCCGGGCGGCGCGGCTGCTGCTGGACGTTCTCAATCCGGAGACGGTGGTCGTGACGGAGGTCGGGATCATTCACCGGGAAGACTGCCGGCGGGCGCTCCGCGATGAGGTCGGGGACGAACGCGCGGCTTCCGTCGTGCCGACGAGTTTCCCGGATTCCGTGCTCGCCGTGGCCGGTGGCTCGGTGGCTCTGGACGTGCTCTACCGGGATCCCCTGGCCGCGTCACCTGAGGCTATTTAATTCAGAAACTCCGAATATTGACAGGGATCGCCGATGACCGGGAACATTCTGCTCATGAGCCCCTTCGTGAGCTGTCGCACCCTTTGTTGCTGACACGTTGCCGCGTGTGAAGCGCTCATTTCCTCCTGCGTGAATTTCGTTCCTGGGCCTCCTTGCGCCCGGAATTCCGCGTGCTTTTCTGCCTTCTGAACTCACGGAGTCCTCCCATGCCTTCCTCTCCCCTGCCGGGTGTCGACCGACGGCTCTTCCTCACCTCGCTGCTCGGTGCCGCGGCCGGCGTCGCCGGGCTGAGCGGCTGCGCCGGCAGCAGCGCGGCCGCCGACGGCAAGGGCGTCTCGACCGCCCCGCTCGCCCACAAGGTCCCGGCCGGTACGAGTTTGAAGATCGCCTCGTATCTGGGCACACAGCAACTCCAGTTCAGGCTGGCCAAGTTGGACGACCCGCCGTTCAAGGTGTCGAACTGGCTGAACATCGGCGCCGGCCCGGATGCCATCAACGCGTTCCGCGCCAAGTCCCTGGATGTCGCCAACAATGCCGGGATTCCGCCGATCCAGGCGCACTACCAGGGATTCGACGCGAAGATCGTCGCGATCGAGATCACCCGCAAGCCCAACTACCTTTTCGCCACCAAGCCCGGCAGCGACATCCGGTCGGTCGCCGATTTCAAGGGCAGGAAGCTCGCCTTCTCGCAGGGGCAGGCCCAAGGTGTCGTGCTTCTGCGGGCATTGAAGAAGGCCGGACTGAAGTACGACGACGTCAAGCTCGTCCCGCTGACCAGCAACCAGTTCCTGACGGCCCTGCAGTCCGGCCAGGTCGACATCGCGCCACTCGCCAACACCCAGGTGCCCTCCTATCTGCAGCAGTACGGGTCCAAGGGCGCCCACGTCATCAAGACGGACGTCGTCGACCTGCTCAACCTGCTGTGGGCGCCGACCGCCGTGCTGAACGACTCCGCGAAGGCCGCCGCGGTCGCCGCGTACATCCCGTACTGGGCCAAGGGCCAGGTCTGGACGTACGAGAACCCCGACGCCTGGAACGAGGAGTTCTACGTCAAGACGCAGAACGTGACGCTCGCCCAGGCCCAGGGCATCACCAAGCTCGCCAACAAGCCTCTGTTCCCGCCGAGTTGGGACGAGGCGATCAAGTGGGAGCAGGAGACCGCCGATCTGCTGGCGGAGGGCGGCTTCGTGAAGAAGTTCGACGTGGCCACGCTCTTCGACCACCGCTTCGAGTCCATCGCCGCCAAGGCCGTGCCGGCGGAGTACCGGAGGTGACCGCCATGACCACCACCACGACCACCGCCGCCGCGCCGGTGACGGGCGAGGAGGAGGGCCGCCGGCCACGCCGACGGACACGGCGCGGCCTCTCCCCCGGCAAGCCCTTCCCCGCCTCCCGGCTGATCGGCCCCGCCCTCCTCGTCGCCCTGTGGGCCGCCGCCTCCGCCGCCGGACAGCTGGACCCCGGCGCGATCCCCGCTCCCTGGACGGTCCTGAAAACGGCGGGCCGTCTGTGGACCGCCGGGACCCTGCCCACCGACATCCTGACCTCGCTGGAGCGCGCCGCGTACGGCTTCGCGATCGGCCTCACCGCGGGTGTCGTCCTCGCGCTGGCGTCCGGGCTCAGCCGGGTCGGCGAGGCGCTGATCGACGGGACGGTGCAGCTCAACCGGGCGGTCCCGACGCTCGGTCTGATCCCGCTGTTCATCCTGTGGCTGGGCATCGGCGAGACCTTCAAGATCGCGATTATCGCCATCGTCGTCTACATCCCGATCTATCTGAACACGCACGCCGCGCTGTCCGGCATCGACAGCCGTTTCGTCGAACTGGCCGAGGTGCAGGGCCTGTCGAGGCTCCAATTCGTCCGCCAGATCGTCATCCCCGGCGCACTGCCCGGATTCTTCGTGGGGCTCCGGCTCGGCGTGACCGGATCCTGGCTCGGCCTGGTGGTACTGGAGCAGATCAACGCCACCAGCGGCCTCGGCTACATGATGTTCCAGGCCCAGAACTACGGCCAGTCGGACGTCATCCTCGTCGGTCTTCTCGTCTACGGCGTCTTCGGCCTCATCTCCGACAGCGCGGTCCGTCTCGTCGAACGGAGGGTGCTGTCATGGCGCCGCACACTGAGCAGCTGACCCGGCCCGCCGTCCAGCTCAGGGGACTCACCCGGTCGTTCGACGGGCGCACCGTCCTCGACGGCATCGATCTGGACCTTCCGGCCGGACAGTTCACGGCCCTGCTCGGGCACAGTGGCTCCGGCAAGAGCACGCTGCTGCGCGCGATCGCGGGGCTGGACCACAAGGTCTCCGGGAGCGGCCAACTCGTCGCCCCGGACAGGGTGTCGGTGGTCTTCCAGGACTCCCGGCTGCTGCCCTGGCGCCGGATCCTGGACAACGTACTGCTCGGCCTGGACGGCAAGGACGCGGCTCAGCGGGGCCGCGAGGCTCTCGCCGAGGTGGGTCTTGAAGGCCGTGAACGCGCCTGGCCCAACGAGCTGTCCGGCGGTGAGGCGCAGCGTGCCGCGCTCGCCCGGTCCCTCGTGCGTGAGCCCGAACTCCTGCTGGCGGACGAACCGTTCGGGGCGCTGGACGCCCTGACCCGGATCAGGATGCACGGCCTGCTCAGGGAGCTGTGGCAGCGCCACCGTCCCTCCGTGCTGCTCGTCACCCACGACGTGGACGAGGCGGTTGCCCTCGCGGACCGGGTGCTGGTGCTTGAGCGGGGGCGGATCGGGCTCGACCTGGCCATCGATCGTGATGCGGGTGCGCGTGGTGAGTACCGGGCGCGGTTGCTCGCGGCGCTGGGTGTGACCGAGGACGTCAGGTGATCCTCGGTCCCGCCGTTTCTGGGGGCTGCCGCCCCCAGACCCCCGCTTCGGCCTGAACGGCCTCGTCCTCAAACGCCGGACGGGCTGAAAGTCCGTCCCCCCTCCGGCGCGTGCGACCTCGTCCGCAGACACCGAACAGACCGAAGACCTGCCCCCTCCGGCGCGACCCGCCTCGTCCGCAGACGCCGGACCGGCTGAAAGTCCGTCGCCCTCCGGCGCGTGCGGCCTCGGCCGCAGACACCGAACGGACCGAAAATCCGCCCCCTCCGCCATGTCCCGCCTCGTCCTCAAACGCCGGACCGGCTGACAACGGCCGAAAACGGCTGAAGATCTGTTGCAAAGGACCATCCATGCCCCGGCAACTCCACCTCAACGCCTTCCTCATGAACACCGGCCATCACGAGGCCTCGTGGCGGCTGCCCGAGAGCGATCCCTTCGCCCACGTCGAGCTGTCCCACTACGTGCGGCTGGCGAAGACCGCCGAACGCGGCACCTTCGACTCACTGTTCCTCGCCGACGGGCCGCAGCTGTGGAGCAACCTCGCCCAGCGCCCCGCCGGTGCCCTGGAGCCGCTCACCCTGCTGACCGCGCTGGCGACGGCCACCGAGCACATCGGGCTGATCGCCACCGCCTCCACCTCCTACAACTCGCCCTACAACCTGGCCCGCAAGTTCGCCTCCCTGGACATCATCAGCGGCGGCCGGGCGGGCTGGAACATCGTCACCACCGCCGGTGCCGAGGCGGCCCGCAACTTCGGTCTGGAGCACGAGCCCGCGCACGCCGAACGGTATGCACGAGCCGCGGAGTTCCTGGATGTCGCCGTCAAGCTCTGGGACAGCTGGGAGGACGACACGGTCGTCGGCGACAAGGCGGCCGGCGTCTGGGGCGACGACGCGAAGATCCATCCGCCCCGGCACAGGGGGACCTACTTCAGCGTCGAGGGGCCCCTCAACGTCCCGCGCTCACCGCAGGGTTACCCGCTGCTCGTGCAGGCGGGGTCGAGCGAGGACGGCAAGGCGTTCGCGGCCCGGTACGCGGAGGCGGTGTTCACCGCGCAGCAGACCCTCGCGGACGCGCAGGCCTTCTACGCCGACCTCAAGTCCCGTACGGCGGCGGCCGGCCGGGATCCCGAGCACATCAAGGTGCTGCCCGGGATCGTGCCGGTCATCGGGTCGACGGAGGCCGAGGCGCGCGCGAACGAGCGGGTCCTGGAGGACCACATCGTGTACGCGCACGGGGTGCACCGCCTGGAGAGCCTCCTCCAACTACAGCCCGGCACCCTGGAGTTGGACGGTCAGCTGCCCGCCGGACTGCCGTCCGAGGACGCCATCGAAGGCGCCAGGAGCCGCTACACGCTCGTCGTCGAACTCGCCAGGCGTGACCGTCTCACCGTCCGGCAGCTGATCGGCCGGCTCGGCGGCGGGCGCGGCCACCTCACCTTCGCGGGAACGCCCGAGCAGGTCGCCGACGCGATCGGGACGTGGTTCACGCAGGGTGCCGCGGACGGCTTCAACATCATGCCCGCCGTCCTGCCGTCCGGCCTGGAGACCTTCGTCGAACACGTCGTCCCGATCCTGCGCGCCCGGGGGCTGCTCCGCGAGGAGTACGGCCCGCGGCAGACCCTCCGGGAGCGCTACGGCCTCCCCCGCCCCGCCAACCAGCACGTCACCACCGCCCCCGCACCCGTCCTCGTCTGAAAGGGACCGCTCATGTCCGGCATCGAAATCCACAAGGTCACCGCGCACATCGGAGCCCGGGTCTCCGGCGTCGAGATCTCCAAGCCCCTCGACGAGGAGACGGTCGTCGCGATCCGCGAGGCCCTGGGCGTCCACAAGGCCCTCGTCTTCGACGACGTGAACCTGGACGACGAGGGCCAGCAGGCCTTCGTCCGCCACTTCGGCGACATCACCACCGCCCATCCGACGGTGTCGTCCGTGGACGGCGTCCCGAACGTCCTGCCCGTCGACAGCGAGCGGGGCCGCGCCGCCAACAACTGGCACACCGACGTCACGTTCGTCCTGAACCCGCCGCAGGCCAGCACCCTGCGCAGCATCAAACTCCCGCCGTACGGCGGTGAGACCCTGATCGCCAGTTCCGCGGCCGCCTACCGTCAGCTGCCCGAATCGCTGCGGCAGCTCGCGGACACGCTGTGGGCCGAGCACACCAACGACTACGACTACGCCGTACCGGACGAGGAGGTCGACGAGCAGCTCGCCGCCCAGCGCGCCCAGTTCACGTCGATCAAGTACCGCACGGTCCATCCGGTGGTCCGCGTCCACCCGCTCACCGGTGAACGCGGCCTGTTCATCGGCGGGTTCGCGCAGCGGATCGTGGGCCTGTCGCCGGCCGAGGGACGCAAGATCCTCGACCTGCTCCAGGCATACGTCACCCGGCCGGAGAACATCCTGCGCCACCGCTGGTCCGAGAACCAGCTCGTGCTGTTCGACAACCGCATCACCCAGCACTACGCCGTCGACAACTACGACGGTCTGCCGCGCCGTCTGCACCGGGTGACCGTCGCCGGTGACGTGCCGGCCGGCGTCGAGGGCAAGGAGAGCTACTCGATCGAGGGGGACGCCTCGCACTACACCTCCGTAGCCGCGTAGTCACCCCTCGCGACAGGCGCGTCCGGATCCTGGGCGGCCTCCCTTCGCGAGCGGGGAGGCTGCCCAGACTGTGGGCGTTTTGCCCATCTACTGCACTGGACGAGCCGCGCCCATGCCGAACAGCACCACCAGGGTCGAGACACCGCCGCAGGCGGACGACGCCCCTCTGTCCCACAGCCTCAAGCAGCGTCACCTGTCGATGATCGCCCTGGGCGGCGTCATCGGCGCGGGCCTGTTCGTGGGCTCCGGCGCCGGGATCGCCGCCGCCGGCCCCTCCATCGTCATCGCCTACGCCCTCTCCGGCCTGCTCGTGATGCTGGTGATGCGGATGCTCGGCGAGATGTCGGCCGCGTACCCCTCCTCGGGCTCCTTCTCGGCGCACGCGGAACGCGCCGTCGGCCCCTGGGCGGGCTTCACCGCGGGCTGGTCCTTCTGGGTGCTGCTGTGCACCGCCGTGGGCCTGGAGGGCATCGGGGCCGCGAAGATCGTGACGGGCTGGCTGCCGGGGACCCCGGAGTGGGCGTGGGTGGCCCTCTTCATGGTCGTCTTCTGTGCCACGAACCTCGCGGCGGTGAAGAACTTCGGCGAGTTCGAGTTCTGGTTCGCGGCCCTGAAGGTCGGCGCGATCGGTCTGTTCCTGGTACTGGGCGTGCTGGCGATCGCCGGCGTCCTGCCCGGCACGAACAGCCCCGGCACCTCGAATCTCACCGAGTTCCTGCCGCACGGCAGCGAGGGCCTGATCATCGGCGTCCTCGCCTCGATCTTCGCGTACGGCGGCCTGGAGACGGTCACCATCGCCGCGGCCGAGTCGGAGGATCCGGTGCGCGGCGTGGCGAGCGCCGTCCGCACCGCCATGTGGCGCATCGCGCTCTTCTACGTCGGCTCGATGGCGGTCATCGTCACCCTGGTCCCCTGGAACTCGAAGGAGGTCGTCGAGAAGGGCCCGTACGTCGCCGCCCTCGACCACCTCGGCATCCCCGGCGCCGGTCAGCTCATGAACGTCGTCGTCCTGGTCGCCCTCCTGTCGGCGATGAACGCGAACATCTACGGCTCCTCGCGCATCGCCTACTCGCTGGTGCGGCGCGGCCAGGGCCCGAAGGCGCTGGGCCGGGTGTCGGGCGGAGTGCCGCGGGTCGGCGTCCTCGTCTCCTGCGTCTTCGGCTTCGCGTGCGTACTGCTGAGCTACTGGCGGCCGGACGACGTCTTCCCCTGGCTGCTCAACATGATCGGCGCGGTGATCCTGGTCGTCTGGATCCTCATCGCCGTCTCGCAGCTGCGGCTGCGCGCCCGGCTGAACCGGGAGGCGCCACAGAAGCTGGTCGTCCGCATGTGGGCGTACCCGTGGCTGACCTGGGTCGCGCTGGCGGCGATGGCGGCGATCTTCGTCCTGATGGCCCGGGATCCGGGCACCCGCACCCAGCTCTACTACACCGGCGCGATGACCGCCGTCCTCGCGGCCGTCGGGTACGCCCGGCAGCGGGCGCGCGCCAGGACCTGACACTCCGCCTGCACCGAAAGACCCCCGTGACGCACTCACCGGGGTCTTTTTGTTGCTAGCCTGTACTTGCAACCTATGTGCAATAAGAGGCCGGAGGGGAACCGTCCATGCCCGTCTACACACTGCCCGAACTGCCGTACGACTACTCCGCGCTCGCCCCCGTGATCAGCCCCGAGATCATCGAGCTGCACCACGACAAGCACCACGCGGCGTATGTGAAGGGCGCGAACGACACGCTGGAGCAGCTCGCGGAGGCGCGGGACAAGGAGCAGTGGGCGGCGCTGAACGGGCTGGAGAAGAACCTGGCGTTTCATCTGTCCGGGCACATCCTGCACAGCGTCTACTGGCAGAACATGACCGGCGACGGCGGCGGCGAGCCGCTCGCGGCGGACGGTGTGGGCGAGCTGGCGGACGCGATCGCCGAGTCGTTCGGCTCCTTCGCCGCCTTCAAGGCCCAGCTGACCAAGGCCGCCGCGACCACGCAGGGCTCGGGCTGGGGCGTTCTCGCCTACGAGCCGTTGAGCGGGCGTCTCGTCGTCGAGCAGGTCTACGACCACCAGGGCAACGTCGGGCAGGGCGCGGTGCCGATCCTCGTCTTCGACGCCTGGGAGCACGCCTTCTACCTGCAGTACCGGAACCAGAAGGTCGACTTCATCGACGCCATGTGGGCCGTCGTCAACTGGCAGGACGTGGCCCGGCGTCACGAGGCCGCGAGGTCCCGGGCCAACGTGCTGCTGGCTCCCTGAGAGCCCCCCGAGCGTCCTGCCTCGTGATCGTCTTCTCACCCTTCACCTGGCAGGCGGAATGACGGAAGCCCCCGCGAGGACATGACTCGCGGGGGCTTCCCATGCTGCTACGGCTTTCGTCCGAGGCCACCGTGCTGGCCGATCGGTGCGGTCGCCGCACCCGGCTCCGGGCGCCACAGGGGGACGGACACGATGCCCGGTTCCACCAGCTCCAGCCCGTCGAAGAAGGCCGTGATCTGCTCCACCGGGCGCAGGAAGTACGGCACCGCGCCCGTTTCGTTGTAGGCGTCCTGGGCCCGCTCGTACTCGGGGTCGGTGCCGCGTGAGCCCTCGTTGAGGGAGAGGTAGCTGCCGGAGGGCAGGCCGGCCAGCAGGCCCCGGACCAGGTCGCGGGCCTGGTCGTAGTCGGGGACATGGCCGAGGATGCCGCTGAGGATCAGTGCGGTCGGCCGCGTGAGGTCGAGGGTCCTGCCGGCCGCTTCGAGGATGCGCTCGTGCTCGTACAGGCTCAGGTCCTCGTACGCCGTCACGCCCTCGGGCGTGGAGGTGAGCAGGGCACGGGCGTGGGTGAGGACCAGCGGGTCGTTGTCCACGTAGACGATCTTCGCCTCGGGGGCGTGGCGCTGGGCGACCTCATGGGTGTTGTCGACGGTCGGCAGACCGGTCCCGACGTCCAGGAACTGCCGTACGCCCGCCTCCGTGACGAGATAGCGGATGCTGCGTCCGAGGAAGGCGCGGCTGCTGCGGGCGATGGTGACGATGCCGGGGAAGACGGCGGTGTAGGCGTCACCGGCCGCCTCGTCCACGGGGTAGTTGTCCTTGCCGCCGAGCCAGTAGTTCCAGATCCGGGCCGAGTGCGGCACGGAGGAGTCGATGTCCGTCATACGGTCATCCTCCTACGCCTCGTCCGGCTCGCACGGCACGTTCAGCGAGATCAGCCCAACCGACGCGACATCCATACGGAGTTCGGTGACCGCGGCGTTCCGCAGCTGCGGGAGGACACGGCGGTAGTCGGCGAGCGGGACGGACAGCAGACCGCACAGGACCAGCCGGAGCAGGGTGTTGTGGGCGACGACCAGGACGCGTCCGCCGTCGTGGGCGGCGGCGATGCGGTGCAGGGCGGCGGCCCCCCGGGCGGCGGCAGCTCTCGGGTCCTCGGAGCCCGGGAACGGGTGGGCCACCGGGTCGGCACGGAAGGCCTCCGCCGCCTTCGGGTCCTCTCGCGCGAACTCGGCGAGCGTCCGGCCCTCCATCACCCCGAATCTGCTCAGGATCGCTGCGGCCATGGCCGGGCGCGTCTCCGTTCGCGTCAACTGCCGTCTACGCTTCGGCGCGAACGATCAGCGTGCCGATGTGGCCCGGTGTCGGCGCGTCGATGACGCGGGCCTCTGCCGAAGCGAAGCCCGCCCGGCTCAACAGCCGCTCCCACACGGCCGGACGGTAGCTGTAGCGGTAAGTGAACATGGCCCTGCCCGCAAACCCCCCCTTGTACATGCCCTGCGGGCCGTAGGCCCCGGGGATCGCCGACGGCTGAGAGAAGGCGAAGACGCCGCCGGGGTTGAGGCATTCCCGTACGAGGGGGAAGAGCCGACCCGGGTCCGCGAACCAGGCCGCGCCGAAGATGGAGTACACGGTGTCGTACCGGTCGGTGCATGCGGCGAGGTACTCAAGGACTTCCCCGCAGGTGAAGGTGGCCCCGGTACCGGCCCACCGGCTGCTGGTCTTCTTCACCATGACGGGCGAGAGGTCGACGCCGTGGGCGGTGACGCCGCCCATCGCCAGGTATGCGAGAGCGCGGCCGGTACCACAGCCGATCTCCAGCACACTGCGCGGGCTGCCGAGCAGCTCCGGTCCCGGGCCGTGACCGGGGTACTGGGTCCAGCAGAACACCGGCTCGGCGTCGTCCTTGAAGGCGGACTCCGCAAAGGTGTCCCACAGTTCGGTCTCGGCAGCGACGTCGTGCGGTACGGGCACAGCGTGTTCCTCTGCGTGGTGTCGGGATGCGGAACCCCGCCCTTGGCGGGGAACGCGAAGGGCGAGGCGACTGTAGTGGCTCAGTGGCTGTCGGGGACCTTGTTGTCGCACGGCGAGCAGTCGGCCCCGTCGATGGCCCACAGTTCCTCGTCGATGCCGAAGCCGATCGACTTCAGGAAGTCCGCGCTGCTCAGGCACAGGCCGTCGCGACGACGCTCAATGAACGGGGCGTGGTGCTTGTAGGCGCCGCCGTTGTACAGGCGGCAGATACCCCACCACACTGGTGTGTCGAGGATCAGCTGGTGGACCCCGATGTCGACGAGCTTGCCGACGCCGAGATGGACTTCCGGATGCTCGATGCAGCCGATGGTGTACATGACGGCGTTGCCCAGGATCCGTTCGGCCATGTCGCGGACCATCGTGTGATCGCGAAGTAGGAGGGCGATCTCGCGGTCCCACAGGCTGAGGTCGGCGTCGAAGACGTTCGCCGTCAGCTCCGTGATGTGCGGGCTGACGGCATTGAGTAGTTCCCGCGGGTCCCTCGTGCCCGTGCCGACTGGTTGTTCGAGGGTGACGGTCATTGACGTTCCCTTCTGGGTAGTCCTGCCGTGCTTGGTGGAGGGCCCGCCCGGGCGCTTGGCCTGTCCAGAGCTGGGGCTCGGAGCGGGGGCCTCGGGGGACCCCACCCGCCATGATTTCCGGACCTCGGCGGGAGGGGCGATCGGGATGCGACCCTGACCCTGCGGTCGCCATGGGGCCCCGGTGACCGGGGCGGTTTTGATGCCGGTCAGCGCGTCCAGCGCAAGCGGTTGACGCAGGCGGCATGGATGCGCCCGGACGCGGCAGCTCCTCCGGAGGGGCTCACCCCGCCGTACGGCAGGTCCCCCTCCTCCGGTGGGATCGGTCTGTCGCAGGCGAGACACATGGTGATTCCAGTGAGCGTCTCGTCGTGGTCGCACAGAGCTATCACCGAGCGGGCGAGCTTCTTGACGCGTTCGTGTTCGCCCATCAGTCCGGCGCGTTCGACCAGGGTGAGGCGACGTCGCGCCTCGCCGACGCCGGCCATGGCCACCCCCACGAGGATGTCGTGAGGCCTCTGTGACTCGATGCGCTCGATCTCCTCGATCAGCGTCCACAGGTCACCGCTGAACCGCATGCTGTGGTGCTTGATGAACTCGTAGCGAGGCAGAACGTCGAGGGCCAGATACTCGGCCGCCGCCTTGCGCAGTGCCTGTGTGTCAACGACGGCCTGCTCGCCGGTCTTCATCGAGCCGCCTCTGTCTGACGATGCAAGGGGCACTTGCAGGGCGGCAGTTGGGTGCCGATCCCCTCCAGGGGCGGCATGTGTCCGTGGGTGACGCTCACGGTGGCGCGGGAATGTGTGATCGTGCCGTCGAGGGTGACCGCGTACACCCTGATGGTCATCTTGCCCCGCGTGCGCCGCCGGGGCGGGGCGGTACCGTTCGTCATGTCGACGCTCCCTCTCAGCTTTGAGCGTTGGCCAGGCCCGGGGCCGTTCGCGCGGTCGCCGGGTTTTGCCTTGAAGCGATGGAGGCGGCGCATGGTGCTCCGGCGAAGTGCCCGGTGAGCTTGCGCGCTGCCTCCTCGCCCTTGTTTGACCAGCTGTGAGTACAGCGTGACGCTGAGAGAAGGGTGGAACGCTCACGGTTTCGTGAGCGTTGTGAGCGTGACCTACAGGCCGATCCAAGAAGCCATGTGGTTGAGCGTGTCCGGTGTCCGACGAGCGAGATGCACCAGACCGGTGATCGTCTCCCGTGCGCCCGGGTGATAGCGGGTCTGCTCCGGGGCCATCCTGCGAGCGTCGACCAGATGCTCAAGCGCCTTGTCGGTGTGCCCGGTCTCCATTTCTGCGCGGGCACGGTCGATCAGGAAGTGCGCGCGCCGCGACGTGGCGAGCTGCATGGGCAGCTTCATCTTGCGCGCCTGCTTCAGGGCGTCGTCGTACTGGCGCATCTCAACTGCCGCGGACATCTTGTGCAGGGCGACGTTGGCGGGGCCGAACGACAGCCAGTGCACGTCGGAGGCGTCTCCGATGCGCTTCGCGACACGGTGCGCTTCCTCGATGTGCAGATTCACGGCGGTCTTTTCCCCCGCCCGCGCGGAGATGACCGAGGCACCCAGGTGCAGCTGCCCGGCCACCGCCAGCGCCTCGCGGGTCTCCTGCGCCTGCCCGACCAAGCTCTGACCGGAGGCGACGAGCCGCTGCCCGATCCGGTACTCGCCCTCGCGGAAGTAGACCAGGGCACGCATATATTGACGCACGGCAGCCAGGCATGGGTCCGAGGCGCGTTGTGCAGCCCAGTCCATGCGGTCCAGAGCCACCCCCGACAGATCGTAATAGCCGAGCTTGACGCTGATGTCGTGCGCGGTCCGGTAGGTGGAGGCCAGCGCCTGCCACAGCTCCGTCGACGACTCCGACCAGGCTGTGTGGGTGAGTTCCGCGATCAAGCCGGGCAGCCTGCGGGCCGCATTGCGCAGGTGCGTCGCCCTGACCGCTACGCACAGCTGGTCTGCCCCGGCGATGAGCTGCTCCGCCGGCTGCGTATGGAGATCGGGGTTGGGGCCGAGGTCGTACAAGTCCAGGGCTTCACGGATCGGCCTTACGAGTTCGGAGAGGCGGTCGCGCTGCAACTCGGTCACGTACGGTTGCCCGGTGAGCACGGTGACATCGATGTTGAGGGCCCTGGCGCAGGCGGCCACGAAGTCTGCTGTCGCCGGACGGGCTCCGCATTCCACCTGGTTGAGCAGGCTGTAGGAGTAGGACAGCGAGTCGGCCAGTTGGCGTTGAGTGAGCCTGGCGAGTCTGCGCTGTTCCTTGATACGTGCGCCCGTGTGGTTGTCGTCCAGTGGGGGCATCCTGGTCTCCGTTCTGAGCACCCATTTGGGACAGTACCCGCGCCCGGTCGCGTGGGTGCATCCTGCCGCCCTCGACTCCTCTGTGAGTGGGGGCGGTTGTGTGTGGTCGGATGGGTCCATGACGACGCACGTGCTCTACCTGTTCGGTTCCGCCGCGCCGCCGGTCTTCGACGTCGCGACAGTGATCCAGGACGCCCGGTCCCGGGGGTTTGACGTCTGCCTCGGGCTCACCCCGACTGCGGCCCGGTGGCTGGAAGCCCAGCTTCCCGAACTGGAGAGGCTGACCGGGCATCCTGTGCGCAGCGAGTACAAGCTGCCGGGCGAACCCGACGTGTGGCCGAAAGCAGATGTGATCGCGGTGGCCCCAGCCACCTTCAACACGGTCAACTCGTGGGCACTCGGCCTCACCCACGATTTCGTGGTCGGCGTCGTCGCCGAGGGCATCGGCAAGGGCATCCCGGCCGTCATGATGCCGTGCGTGAACGCGGCGTACGTGCAGCACCGCCAGTTCGGGCGGAGCGTCGCCGAGCTGCGCGCCATGGGGGTCCAGATGCTCTATGGCGAAGGTGGCTTCGTCCCGAATCCGCCAGGCCAGGGCAAGCCGAAGGAATACCCATGGCATCTGGTCCTCAACGCTGCGGAGAAGATCGCACGCACCTGACCGGGCAACCCATGAGTGCAAAGGGGCCCCTTCCACCCGCGGGGGCTCCCCTGCTACGAGGAAGCCACGGGGACATTCAGCGAGATCAGCCCGACTGACCTGGTTGTCATGAGGAGTTCGGTGACCGCGGCGTTCCGCAGCTGCGGGAAGACACGGCGGTAGTCGGCGAGCGGGACGGACAGCAGACCGCACAGGACCAGCCGGAGCAGGGTGTTGTGGGCGACGACCAGGACGCGTCCGCCGTCGTGGGCGGCGGCGATGCGGTGCAGGGCGGCGGCCCCCCGGGCGGCGGCAGCCCTCGGGTCCTCGGAGCCCGGGAACGGGTGGGCCACCGGGTCGGCACGGAAGGCCTCCGCCGCCTTCGGGTCCTCTCGCGCGAACTCGGCGAGCGTCCGGCCCTCCATCACCCCGAAGTCGCATTCCCGCAGGTCGGGTTCGCGATGCGGGGCGAGGCCGAGGGCGCGGCAGGCGGGGTCGGCGGTGGCGGTCGCCCGGGAGACCGTGGACGTCCAGATCGCGTCGACGGGATGGGCCGCGGCCCAGCGGCCGAGGGCCCTTGCCTGCGCGCGGCCCGTGTCGGTGAGCGCCACGTCGCTCACCCCCGCGTAGCGGTTCTCGGCGTGCCAGACGGTCTGCCCGTGCCGGGCCAGCAGAAGGGTCGTACTCATGACGGCGAAGTATCCACGGTGAGCCTCCTGTGCGCGTGGGCCGCCACCGTCGGCGAAAGCCAGCCCCGTGCCGTCAGTTCGTCGACCAGGCGGGCGTACGGCTCGGCGAACAGGGCCGTGCGGCCGGGACGGGGTTCGAGGACCGAGCCGATGCGGACCATGCGTTCGGCGACGTCCGTCAGAGGGTCCGATCCCGTGCCGTGGGCGGCCAGTGCGGCCATGCCCAGGGCGGGTTCGGTCTGCTTCGGTACGCGGGCCGGCCGGCCGAGGATGTCGGCGCGCAGCTGGTTCCAGTACGGGCTGCGGGCGCCGCCGCCAGTGAAGGTGAGCGGGCCGTCCAGCGGCGCGCCGAGGTGGTCCAGATAGTCCAGGCAGAGCCGTTCCGCGAAGGCGACGCCCTGCAGCAGCGCGGCCCACAGGTCGGCGTCGCCGGCCGGCTCGCCCATCACCAGGGCGGAGGCGTCCGGCGCGAGGAACGGGAACCGTTCGCCGGGCGACACGAGGGGGTACGCCACCGCGCCCGAGGGCTCGTGGGCGGCCGCCCGTGCGTCCATCGTCGCCGGGTCGGCGCCCGCGAACGCGGCGGTCAGCACGCCCGCGCCCACGCTGGACGCCCCGCCGGGCAGCCAACTGCCGTCCGGCGCACGGTGGTTGTAGACCACGCCGGTGGCGTCGTGGACGGGGGTGACGGAGGCACCCTTCAGGACGAGCGTCGTACCGAGCACCGAGTTCCAGGAACCGGGACGCAGCGCCCCCGACGCGATCTGGGCCGCGCAGCCGTCGGTCATCCCGGCGATCACCGGTGTGCCGGCCGGGATGCCGGTGGCCTCGGCGGCGGCCCGGCAGACCTCGCCGAGGGGAGTCCCGGGGCGGACGACCTCGGGCAGGGAGGGTGCGTGGGGGACGGCCGGCCAGGCGTCGCGCTCCACGTCGTAGGCCGTCTTGAGGGCGTGGCTGGAATCCGTGGGGACGGGGTGGCCGACGAGGCGGGCGGTGACGATGTCGGGCTGGTGGGCGATGTGCCCGTGCCCATGGGTGCGCAACAGCCACAGGGCCTTGGGCAGCCCCCAGGTGTTCTGCACCGTGAGCCCCGCCCCGCGCAGCCGCTCGCCCTCGGCCCAGGCCCGCCCGTCGTCGTACATCAGCGCCGGGCTCACGGGCCACCCGGCCGCGTCCGTCAGCAGCACGGTCCCGGACGTCCCGCACACCGCGAGCCCGCCGACCCTGGCAGGCCGGTCCTTGAGCGCGGTCCGGGCCGCCGCGCACACCGCCGTCCACCACTGCCCCGGGTCCTGCTCGTGCCGTACTCCGTCGCGCCGCCCCTCCAACGGGGCCGAACCGGCGCCGAGGACCGTGCCGTCGGCGGTGACGAGCAGCACGCGGACGCTCTGTGTGCCCAGGTCGATCCCCAGCCACGCGTCACGCTCGTGTCCCATCCGGACCTCCCATGGATCGCGACCCGGCATGTGAACTTCTCACTCTGCACCGATATTTTCGCGTGCGCGAGGGATTGACGGTCATCTTCCGCCGTTACACCCTCTGTTAACGAGTCGACTCGACGTGTTAACCCACACAGCGCACCGGGCCCAACCCCACGCGGAGGTCACGGATGGACACGCACGCGCACGACCGCCGACGCTTCCTCGCCCTCACCGCGGGGGCCGCCGCGACCCCGTTACTCGCGGCCTGCGGCGCGGGCTTCGGCGGGGACGACAAGAAGAGCGACGGCTCGGCCGCCGACGACGTCACCGGCTCCTTCGACTGGAAACGGGAGAAGGGCACGACGGTCAAGGCGCTGCTCAACAAGCATCCGTACACGGACGCCCTGATCGCCGACCTGAAGTCCTTCACCGACAAGACCGGCATCAAGGTCGAGTACGACGTGTTCCCCGAGGACAACTACTTCGACAAGCTCACCGTCGACCTGTCCAGCGGTCGCGCCTCGTACGACGTCTTCATGCTGGGCGCGTACATGGTCTGGCAGTACGGGCCGCCGGGCTGGCTGGAGGATCTCGGGCCCTGGATGCGCAACTCCGCGGCCACCGGCGCCGAATGGGACCGGGCCGACTTCTTCCCCAGCCTCCTCCAGGCCGACCAGTGGTCGCTCAGGGCGGGCGCCCCGCTCGGCCGGGGCGGGCAGTACGCACTGCCGTGGGGCTGGGAGACGAACGTCGTCGCCTACAACACCGAGGTCTTCAAAAAGCTCGGCCTCAAACCGGCCGAGAGCTTCGACGAACTGCGCGAGATCGCCGGAGCCATCAAGAAGAAGGCTTCCGGGGCCGGTTACGACGGCATGTACGGGATCGCCGTGCGCGGGTCCCGCAGCTGGGCCACCATCCACCCCGGGTTCATGACCATGTACGCCCGCAACGGCCTGCACGACTTCACCGTGAACGGCGACAAGCTCAAGCCCGCCATGAACACCCCGGAGGCGATCGCCTTCACACAGGACTGGGCCCGCATGGTCAAGCAGGGCGGGCCGCCGTCCTGGACCTCGTACACCTGGTACCAGTGCTCCAGCGACCTCGGCGCGAAGAAGGCGGGCATGCTCTTCGACGCGGACACGGCCGCCTACTTCCAGGCGGTGAAGGGTGCCTCCCCCGCCTCCGGGAAGATCGCCTTCCACCCGGGGCCGAAGGGACCGGACGGCTCCCTCGCCACCAACATGTGGATCTGGTCGCTCGGCATGAACTCCAAGTCCCGGAAGAAGAGTGCCAGTTGGCTGTTCCTGCAGTGGGCGACCGGCAAGGAGCATCTGCTCAAGGCCGCCATCACCGGCAACCACATCGACCCGGTACGCAAGTCGGTCAGCCAGGACGCGGTCTACAAGGACAAGATGAAGCACCTGCCCGGCTTCATCGAGACCTTCGAGACGGTCGTCGACCAGACGAGGATCCAGTTCACCCCGCAGGCTCAGTTCTTCGACGCGACCACCAGCTGGGCCGCGGCCCTCCAGGAGATCTACGGCGGCAAGAACGCGAAGTCCGTGCTGAACGGCCTGGCGGGCGACCTCGCCTCCAAGGTGGGCTGAGCGGCGATGGGCTGGCGGCCGACCCTGCGCCCGTACGTCCTGATCGTCCCCGCGCTGCTGCTGACCTGCGGGATCCTCTATCCCTTCGGACTCGGGCTCTACTACACGCTGTTCGACTTCTCGGCGAGCAAACCGCGGCCGGACATGGTGCGGTTCCAGAACTACGAGACGGTCTTCACGCAGGACGCCTTCTGGAACTCCGCGTGGGTGACCGTGCTGTACGCCGTCGGGGCCGCCGCGGTCGAGACCGTGCTCGGGGTCGCCGTCGCCCTGCTGCTGCACCGTTCGTCGATCGTCGGCCGGGTGCTGGAGAAGATCCTCATCCTGCCGCTGATGATCGCCCCGGTGATCGCCGCGATCATCTGGAAGCTGATGCTCCAGCCGTCGGTCGGGGTGGTGAACCACCTGCTGAAACCCTTCGGGCTGGGCGGAGTCCAGTGGACGGACACCCCGACGGGCGCGCTGCTGTCGTCGATCGCCGTGGACGTCTGGGTCTACACCCCGTTCGTGGCGATCCTCGCCCTGGCCGGTCTGCGGTCGCTGCCCACCTCCCCCTTCGAGGCGGCGGCCGTGGACGGCGCGGGCTGGTGGTACACCTTCCGGCGGCTGACCCTGCCGATGCTGTGGCCGTACGTCCTGGTCGCGGTGATCTTCCGGTTCATGGACTCGCTGAAGGTCTTCGACATCATCTACGCCCTGACGGAGGGCGGCCCGGGCGACTCGACCGTCGTCCTGCAGATCCGTGCCTACCTGGAGGCGATCCGCTTCCAGCGCTACAGCTTCGGGATCAGCTACACGATCGTGCTGTGGGCCGTGGTGTACCTGGCCGCGATGGCGCTCGTACGCCATCTCGGCACGATCCAGCGGAAGGCGGCCGAGGCGAAATGACCGTCAAAAAACGCCTGTTGGGATGGCTGGCCGATGTCGCGCTCATCCTCTACTTCGTCTTCGCCCTGTTCCCGGTCGCCTGGATGGTGATCCTGTCCCTGAAGCCCGCGAACCAGCTCTTCAGCACCTACTTCTCCTTCACGCCGACCCTCGGCTCGTACCGGACCGTCCTCGGCGACAGCGAGGGCATCCCGTTCGTGCGGTTCTTCGTGAACAGCCTGGTGGTGTCGGTGGGGGCGGTCGTGCTGTCGCTGGTGGTCGGGCTGCCGGCGGCGTACGCGTCGGCCCGCTGGCGGTTCAAGGGCTCGGAGAACCTGATGTTCACGTTGCTGTCGTTCCGGTTCGCGCCCGAACTCACCGTGATCATCCCGCTGTTCGTGCTCTACCAGAAGCTCGGGCTGTTCGACACGTACGTCGGCATGATCTGGGTCCTGCAGCTCGTCACACTCCCGCTGATCGTGTGGATCATGCGGTCCTACTTCGCCGATCTGACACCGGAGCTGGAGCAGGCGGCCCTGCCGGACGGCTACACGCGCAAGCAGGCCTTCTTCAAGGTCGCCCTGCCGCTGGTCAAGCCGGGCATCGCGGCCGTGTCGCTGCTGGCCTTCATCTTCGCCTGGAACAACTTCGTCTTCCCGCTGATCCTCACCTCCAACGAGGCCCAGACGGTGACCGTGGGCGCCCTGTCCTTCCTCGGCGGCGACCGCCCCAAGTACAACCTCACGGCCGCGGCGGCGCTGGTGTCGGTCGTACCGCCCCTGCTGCTGGCCCTCACCATCCAGCGGTATCTGGTGCGGGGCCTTTCGTTCGGGGCGGTGAAGTCGTGATCGGGCTGCGGGGGATCAGAAAGGCGTACGGCCGGGTCACCGCCCTCGACGGGCTCGAACTGGACGTGTCCGAGGGCGAGTTCTTCTGTCTGCTCGGTCCCTCCGGTGCCGGCAAGACGACCACGCTCAAGACCGTCGCCGGGCTGGAACAGCCCGACTCCGGGACGGTCCTGCTCGACGGCAGGGACATGGCGGGCATCGAGCCGTACGACCGGGGTGTGGCGATGTGCTTCGAGAGCTACGCCCTCTACCCGCACCGCTCGGCCTACGACAACCTGGCCTCCCCGCTCCGCTCGCCACGCCACCGCCTGCCGGCCGCCGAGGCCCGCGACCGTATCGGCGCCATCGCCGAACTGCTGGGCATCAGCGCCCTGCTGGACCGCCGGGTCGGACAGCTCTCCAACGGCCAGCGCCAGCGCATAGCCCTCGGCCGGGTCCTGGTCCGCCCCGCCCGCGCCTTTCTCCTCGACGAGCCCCTCTCCCACCTGGACGCCAAACTCCGCCAGCAGATGCGCGCCGAGCTGAAGGCGATCGGAGCGGTACAGAACACGACGACTCTCTACGTCACCCACGACTCCCTGGAGGCGCTGGCGCTCGGCGACCGGATCGGGGTGATCCGGGACGGGCGGATCGTGCAGACGGGGACGCGGGAGGAGATCTGGTACCGGCCGTGCGACACGGAGGTGGCTCGGGCCTTCGGGCGGCCGCGGATCAATCTGCTGCCGGGGACGGTGACCGAGGACGGCGGCTTCCGGTCGGCGGACGGGAAGGTGGAGCTGCCGCTCCGGGCGAAGGCGCAGGCCGGCACGGACGTACTGGTCGGCGTGCGGCCCCGGGACATCGCGCTGAAGGGCGTCGCGGGCCACCAGCTCACCGGCACCGTCTACGTCACCGAGGTGCTCGGCCGTTCCGTGGAGGTGACGGTCCGGCTGGGCGGGCAGCACGCGTCGCTGGTCGCCCCGCGCGGCGACACGGCCGGGCTGCGTCCCGACGATCCGGTACGGCTGACCGTCCGGCCTGAGAACCTGCTGCTGTTCGAGGCCGACCGGCCTGGGCGTCCGGGACGACTGATCGGGACACGATGAGCAGCAACAACAGCGCACATCAGCAGGGGCCCGCGGCCCGCCGGGCCGCCATGGCCGAGCAGGTCCTGGCCGACGGCTCGGCGACCGCGGCCGAGCTCGCCGAACGCTTCGGGGTGAGCCTGATGACCATTCACCGGGACCTCGACGAGCTGGAACGGCAGGGCATCGTCAGGAAGTTCAGGGGTGGGGTGACCGCCCAGCCGTCCGGGGTCTTCGAGTCGAACGTGCAGTACCGGCTGAAGACCATGCGCGCCGAGAAGGCCGCCGTCGCCGAGCACGCGGTGAAGGCGATAGAGCCCGGCATGGCGATCATGCTGGACGACTCCACCTCCACCCTGGAGATAGCCCGCAGGCTCCGCCTCGGTGACATCACCCCGCTCACCGTCGTCACCAACTTCCTGGAGGCCATCAACCTCCTCTCCGACCAGCGGGGCATCCATCTGATGGCCCTGGGCGGGGAGTACGACCCGCTGCACTCCTCCTTCCTCGGCGTCTCCTGCGTCGAGGCCGTCCAGTCGCTGCGCGTGGACGTCTGCTTCGCCTCCACGTCGGCCGTGCACGGGGGCTATGCCTACCACCAGGAGCAGCACATCGTGTCCGTGAAGCGGGCGATGCTCGACTCGGCCGCCCGCAACGTCCTGCTGATCGACCACACCAAGCTCGCCCGGGTCGCCCTGCACCGGGTCGTCCCGCTGTCCCGCTTCGACCTGCTCCTCGTGGACGACGGGGCGTCGGCGGAGGCACTGCGGGACCTGGACGAGCACCAGGTCCGTTACGAGGTGTGCGCCACGACTGCCACCACAGCCACCACAGCCACGAGGGGCGGCGATGACCGAGCTGGAGCTACGTGATCTGCGCAAGACGTACCGGTCCCGGGGCCGGCCGCCGGTGGACGCCGTACGCGGCATCGACCTCGCACTGCACTCAGGGGAGCTGCTCGGGCTGCTGGGCCCCTCCGGCTGCGGCAAGTCCACGACCCTGCGGATGATCGCCGGCCTGGAGACCGTGACCGGCGGGGACATCGTGGTGGCCGGCAGGTCCGTGACCGGCCGTCCCGCACAGTCCCGCAACATGGGGGTCGCCTTCGAGAACTACGCGCTGTATCCCCCGCTGACGGTGGCGGAGAACCTGGCCTTCGGGCTGAAGGCGCGCAGGGGAAGCGCCCGGAGGGACGTGGCGCGCAAGGTCGCCGAGATCGCCGACCGCGTCGACCTCACCGGCATCCTCCACGCCCGCCCGGCGGGCCTGTCCAGCGGCCAGAAACAACGGGTCTCCCTGGCCCGCGCGCTCGTCCGCGAACCGGACGTACTGCTGCTGGACGAACCCCTCTCCCACCTCGACGCCACCCAGCGCGACACCACGCGCCGCGAACTCAAGCGCATCCAACGGGACTTGGGCCATACGACGATCCTGGTCACGCACGACCAGGAGGAGGCCCTCACCCTCGCCGACCGGATCGCCGTGATGAAGGACGGTGTCATCCAGCAGCTCGGCACGCCCTACGAGATCTACGACAGCCCCGCCAACGTGTTCGTCGCGGACTTCGTCGGCGAACCCGCGATCAACCTGCTCCCCGGCATCGCGGACCCGGACGGTCACGCCCGGCTGTCGGCCGCGGTACGGATCGCGCTGCCTCTGCCGGTGCCGGCCGGCCGCGAGGTCGTCGTCGGTATCCGCCCCGAGGACCTGCAGCTCACCGGCGACGAGGGCCTGCCCGCCCGGGTCGTCGCCCACGAACCCCTCCTGGAGGCGGGCATCGCCACCCTCGCCCTCGACGGCGTCGAGCACTCCCTCGTCGTCCTCACCGACCCCGAGGTGCGCCTCGCGCACGACGAGCCCGTACGGGTCACCGCCGACGCGCGCCTCACCCATGTCTTCGACGCCGAGACGGGAGACTCGCTGCGATGAGCGATCCGACGAGTGAGCCGACGAGCGGTCCGACGAGCGAACCCGTGCGCGAATCCGTGAGCGAACCCGTGCGCGTCGTCGCCGCCGGTGACCACTTCGTCCTGCCGTCGCTCATCACGGCGGCGATCGGCCGTGAAGCCGCCTGTGACGTGCGCGAACTGACCCTCGGCTGGCCGCTGGAACCCTTCGGCCCGGTCGCCGAGGTGACGGAGGCCAGTGACGCCGAGGAGGAGCTGATCGACTCACTCGCCGGCGCCCAGGTGCTGGTAACCCAGATGGGGCCGGTGACGGAACGCGTCCTGGCGGCCTGTCCTGATCTGCGGCTGGTCGTGGTGTGCCGGGGCGGCCCGGTCAACGTCAACCTGGACGCGGCCAAGCGGCACGGCGTCCGCGTCTGCTTCGCCCCGGGCCGCAACGCCGCCGCCACCGCCGAGTTCACCGTCGGCCTGCTCCTGTCGGCCCTGCGCCGCATCCCCCAGGCGCACACCCTCCTCGCAGGACAGGGGAGCTGGGAGGGGGCGACGTATTACACGTACGAGCACAGCGGTCTGGAGCTGGAGGACCTGCCCGTCGGGCTCGTCGGCTACGGCGCCGTGGGCAGCCGGGTGGCCCGCGCGCTGTGTGCCTTCGGCGCGCAGGTGATGGTGTACGACCCCTATGTGCGTGGCGAGATCCACGGTCTGCGGGTCGCCTCACTGAACGAACTCCTGCGCAGCTCCCGGGTGATCACGCTGCACGCGCGGCTCACGCCGCAGACGCGCGGCCTGATCGGCGCCCGTGAACTGGCGCTGCTGCCGCGGGGCGCGGTGGTCGTGAACGCGGCCCGCGGCCCGCTGCTCGACGAGGACGCGCTGTGCGACGCCCTGGAGAGCGGGCAGTTGTCGGCCGCCGCCCTCGACACCTACGTACAGGAGCCGCTGCCGGCGGACTCGCGGCTGCGCGCGCTCGCCGAACGCGTCGTACTGACCCCGCATCTGGGCGGCGCCTCGCGTGCGGTGGCGGAGAAGGCGGCGCGGATCGCCGCGGCGGAAGTGGGGCGCTGGGTGCGCGGGGAGGCGCTGGCGCACGCTCTGACCTGAGTGCCGGGAAGTGTCGTTCGTTCGTATGCAGCGCCGTCGGGGCTGGTCGCGCCCGCGCGGCGGAGCCGCACATCGGCTGTGACATCAGCCGCTGCCGCGGCGGGCCCCGGGCCCCTTGGGGCGCTGCCGGACCGCTAAGGAGAGCGCGTTATGTACGTCGGGATCGATGTGGGCACGTCCATGGTGAAGGCCGCCGCGTTCGACGCCGAGGGACGTGAACTGGCCGTCGAGGCACGCCCGGTGGGGCTCGCGCTGCACGGAGGCCTCGTCGAGCAGGACATGGAGGAGGTGTACGCGGCCGTCGTCGGCGTGCTGCAGGAGTTGACGGCGCGCGTGCCCGGGCCCGTCGAGCTGGCCGGCCTGACGGGGCAGGGCGACGGCGTGTGGCTGGTCGACAAGGAGGGGCGCCCGGTCCGCCCCGCGGCGTCGTGGATGGACGGCCGCGCCCATGAGCTGCTCGACCAGTGGCTGGCGGACGGCACCTTCGAGGCGGTGTTCCGGCGGACCGGGAGCGCCATGTTCCCGGGCTGCCCGGGCCCGCTGCTGGCCTGGTTCGACCGCTTCGAACCGCACTCCCTCGATGCCGCTGCCACCGCCCTGTACTGCAAGGACATGGTGTTCCGGCGGCTGACCGGCGCCCCGGCGACCACCGACGTGTCGGACGCGTCGATGCCGTTCCTCGACCCGCGCACGAGGGAGTACGACAACCGCGCGGTCGAGCTGCTCGGCCTCACCCACCGCCGCGGACTGCTCGCGCCCGTCGGCGACCCGATCACGACGGCCGAGACGCTCGGCGAGGGCCTGCCGTCGGGCACACGGCTCGCCAACGGCCCCTACGACCTCCCCTCCTGCGCCCTCGGCGCGGGCGTGACGACACCAGGGGACGGTCTGCTGATCGTCGGCACCTGCCTGGCCAGCCTGGTCGCGACGACCGACCTCGACCTGACGGGGGAGCCCGCCGGCCTGTACATCTCCACCGACCGACCCGGCCACCGGCTGCGCGCCATGCCCGCGATGGTCGGCACGGCGGCCCTGGACTGGGTGCTGTCGACCACCGGCGTCCACCACGAGGAGGTCGACGCACTGCTCGCCGAGGCGCCGCCCGGTGCGAACGGCGTGCGCGTCCTGCCGTACTTCGCCCCGTCGGGTGAGCGCGCCCCCTTCGTGGAACCGCGCCTGCGTGCCGAACTCACCGGTATCTCCCTGGAGTCGACGAAGGGCGACCTGATCCGCGCCACCTGCGAGGGCATCGGCTTCGCGGCCCGGCACTGCCTTGAGGCCGCCGGCCTCACGGGCACGCTCGCGGTCTGCGGCGGCGGCACCCGCAGCCCCGCGTGGATGCGGCTGCTCGCCGACGTCCTCGGCCGTCCGCTCAAGGTCGTCGAGGGTGAAGTGGGCGCGCGCGGTGCGGTGCTGGCGGCGGCCCAGCGGTACGGGGTCGCCCTGGACGCGTCCGCCTGGACCGAGCCGACGAGGGTGGTGGACCCGGACGCGGGACGGGCGGCGTACTACGCGAAGGCCTACGAGGACCATCTGTCCCGGCTCGCGGCGGCCCGGGGCCGGGCACGCGGGTGAACGACGCGACGACGAGGCGTTCGGTGCGGCGCCGGCCGGGAAGAGTCCGCGCCGCGGTGCCGGGGTGAACGATTTGAGGGACGATTTCGGGGACGATTCCAAGGCGCCTTCGCCGAGTACGCGCTGTACTACCGCCTGGGGGGTCGACGTGGGTGTGTGGCCGCCCGCGGCGGAGCCGCTGTCCGATACCGCCCGGAGCAGGCGGTGAGCGCGAGGAGAGGTTGATGACCGAGATCGAGCGGGAGTGCCCGACGTGCCGGAGCAGGCAGAGGTTCCGCCTGCTCACCAACGCGGAGAAGGCGGCCGTCCGTAAGAAGAAGGGCCCCCGCTTCTTCGTGGGCAACCTGTGGCGCTGCACGGCCAAGGGGTGCCTCTGGTACCAGCCGTACCTGAACCGGGGCGGGGGCGAGCGCCTTCCCGAGGAGTTCGGGGAGGCGGCCAAGGGCAGGTGACGGCGGGAGGACCCGGACGGCGCGAAGGCTCCGCGAGTACGTGTCTCGCGGAGCCTTCCGGTAGCCGGGCCTCCGGTGGATCGTGCCGTCATGGCGAATCCACGGAAGATGTACTGCGAGACCTGCCGCCACGACGAGGGGCACAGTCCGCTGACGAAGGACCAGCAGGACAAGCTCCGCGGCGCCACCGGGCGCAGGTACGTGGGCGACTTCTTCGTCTGCGACTGCGGGACCCTGCGAACCGGCCTGAACTCGTCCCCCTTCGACCGGCCCCGGCGGCTGCCCGACTGAGCCGCCCCGCTCAGGGGGTCACAGGTTGCTGAAGTCCGGTCCCGCCGTCCGTGTCCGCTTGATCTCGTAGAAGCCGGGGACCGAGGCGACAGCGAGGGTGCCGTCCCAGAGCCTGGCGGCCTCCTCGCCCTTGGGAGCCGGGGTGACGACGGGGCCGAAGAAGGCGATCTGCTCGCCGTCCGCACCGGGGACGGCGATGACCGGGGTGCCGACCTCCTGGCCGACCTTCTCGATGCCCTCCTTGTGGGAGGCGCGCAGCTCGGCGTCGAACTCGAAGTCCTCCTGGTCGGCGTAGTCGATCAGGTCGGCGGGCAGGCCGACGTCGGCCAGGGCGCCCACGATCGCCTCGACGGTCGGGCCCTCGCCCTGGTTGTGGATGCGGGTGCCGAGCGCCGTGTAGAGGGGGCCGACGACGTCCGCGCCGTGCTTCTGCCAGGCCGCGGTCACCACGCGCACCGGCTTCCAGGCCTTGGTCGCGAGCATCTCCCGGTACTGCTCGGGCAGCTCGTCGATCCGGTCCTCGTTCAGCACGGCCAGGCTCATGATGTGCCAGTGGACCGATATGTCCCGGACCTTCTCCACTTCCAGCACCCATCGGGAGGTCATCCAGGCCCAGGGGCACAGCGGGTCGAACCAGAAGTCGACGGGGGTCTTGGCGGACGACGTCGCGGTCTCGGACATGGCTCTCCTAGGAATACGGCCGTTTCCCAGGGCAACACCGGGCATCACCGACCCCATTCCCGGGTGTCCGGCGTCAGGTGCACATGGCAGGATCGGTCCTGTTCCGCCGCACCCCACCCATGCCCGACATGTCCCGAGGGAGTACCGCCCGTGCCCGGTGAGAATCTGACCCGCGACGAGGCCCGGGAGCGGGCCGCCCTGCTGTCCGTCGACGGTTACGACGTGTCCCTCGACCTGCGTACGGCGGTGGGGGACGTGGCCGAGGAGGGGCGGCGCACCTTCCGCTCGGTGACCACGATCCGGTTCCGCAGCAACGAGGCGGGCGCCTCCACCTTCGCCGACCTGATCGCGCCGAGTGTGACGGCCGTCTCACTCAACGGCCGGGACCTCGACCCGGGCGCGGTCTTCGACGGTTCGCGGATCCTCCTGGAGGACCTCGCCGCGGAGAACGAGCTGGTCGTCGACGCCCAGTGCGCCTACTCCCGCACCGGTGAGGGCATGCACCGCTTCGTCGACCCGGAGGACGGCGAGGTGTATCTGTACACCCAGTACGAGCCGGCCGACTCCCGCCGGGTCTTCGCGAACTTCGAGCAGCCGGACCTCAAGGCCCCGTTCCGCTTCGAGGTGCGGGCACCGGAGGGCTGGACGGTCTGGAGCAACGGGGCGGCTGAACTGGCGGACGGTGTCTGGAAGTTCGCGGAGACCAAGCCGATCTCGACGTACATCACGTGCGTGACGGCCGGTCCGTACCACTACGTGACGGACTCCTACGAGCGGACCTTCGAGGACGGCTCGCGGCTGGAGATCCCCCTCGGCGCCCTGTGCCGCAAGGGCCTGGCCCCCTACTTCGACTCGGACGACGTCTTCCTCGTCACCAAGCAGGGCCTGGACTTCTTCCACGACCACTTCGACTACCCGTACCCCTTCGGGAAGTACGACCAGGCGTTCGTCCCCGAGTACAACCTCGGCGCGATGGAGAACCCCGGACTGGTCACCTTCCGCGAGGAGTTCATCTTCCGGGGCAAGGTCACGCGGGCCTCGTACGAGGGGCGGGCCAACGTCATCCTGCACGAGATGGCGCACATGTGGTTCGGCGACCTGGTCACCATGGAGTGGTGGGACGACCTGTGGCTGAAGGAGTCCTTCGCGGACTTCATGGGCGCGTTCGCGCTGGTCGGCGCGACCCGCTTCACCGACGGCTGGATCACCTTCGCCAACCGCCGCAAGGCCTGGGCGTACCGCGCCGACCAGCTCCCCTCCACCCATCCGATCACCGCCGACATCCGCGACCTGCAGGACGCGAAGCTCAACTTCGACGGCATCACCTACGCCAAGGGCGCCTCCGTACTGAAGCAGTTGGTGGCGTACGTCGGTCAGGACGCGTTCCTGGAGGGCGCGCGGCGCTACTTCAAGCGGCACGCGTACGGCAACACCCGCCTCGGTGACCTGCTGTCGGCCCTGGAGGAGACCAGCGGCCGGGACCTGGCGACGTGGGCGCGCGGCTGGCTGCAGACGGCGGGCGTCAACTCCCTCAGCCCGCATGTGCTGTTGGACGCGGACGGCCGGGTCGACGAGCTGGCGGTGGTGCAGGAGGCGGTCGAGTCGCACCCCGAACTGCGGCCGCACCGCGTGGCGGTGGGCCTGTACCGGCGTACGGCCGAGGGCGGCCTGGAGCGGTACGCGCGTGCCGAGGCGGACGTCGAGGGGCCGCGTACGGTCGTGGCGGAGCTGGCCGGCGCTCCGGCGCCCGAGCTGGTGCTGGTCAACGACGACGACCTCACGTACTGCAAGATCCGCTTCGATGACACCTCGCTGGCCGCCCTGCGTGAGCACCTCGGTGAGATGACCGACCCGCTGGCCCGCGCCCTGTGCTGGTCGGCGCTGTGGAACCTGACCCGGGACGCGCTGCTGCCCGCGGCCGGCTTCGTCGACCTGGTGACCCGGTTCGCGCACCGCGAGTCCGACATCGGCGTCCTGCAGATGCTGCACGCGTGGGCGAACTCGGCGCTGGTCAACTACGCGGCGCCCGCCTGGCGGCCGACGGGCGAGCGGCTGCTGGCCCAGACCGCGCTGCGGGATCTGCGGGCGGCCGAGCCGGGCAGCGAGCACCAGCTGGCCTGGGCCCGTTTCCTCGCCTCGGTGGCGTCGGCGCCGGCCGATCTGGCGCTGCTGCGCGGCCTGTTGGACGGCACCGAGAAGGTCGACGGACTGGAGGTCGACCAGGAGCTGCGCTGGGCGTTTCTGGAGCCGCTGACGGCGCACGGAGTCGCGGACGAGTCGGCGCTGGCGGCCGAACTGGCCCGCGACGACACGGCCTCCGGCAAGCGCCACCAGGTCCGCTGCCTGGCCGCCCGCCCCTCGGAGGCGGTGAAGGCGCAGGCCTGGGCGCAGGTGGTGGAGTCGGACGCGCTGTCCAACGCCCTGGTGGAGGCCACGATCGCGGGCTTCGCGCAGCCTTCGCAGCGGGAGCTGACCGCGCCGTACGTCTCGAAGTACTTCGCGGTGATCGAGCGGGTCTGGCAGGAGCGGTCGATCCAGATCGGGATGGACGTGGTCCGGGGCCTGTTCCCGGCCCATCCGGCCGAGCGGGACGCACAGCCGACGCTGGACGCGGCGGACGCCTGGCTCGCGGCCCACGAGGACGCGGCGCCGGCGCTGCGGAGGCTGGTGCTGGAGTCGCGTGACGACCTGGCGCGGGCGCTGCGGGCCCAGGCTTTGGCCAACGGTTGATCCGCCCGTGACCGTTACGGAATCCGGTCAATAACACCCGTAACCCCTGGTCCAACCCGAACGGACCAGGGGTTTTCCGTGCCCTATCGGCATCCGAACATCCGTCCTTTAGTGCCCCCTTGTCCGCATTTGTCGACGAGCGTGTAACAGCGGTTAAAGAGCGGGCCGGGCGCGGAAAACCCCCGGCATGAACCACAACACGCCGCTCCCCCCGGCTTCCCCCCGCCCCCTCCGTCACCTCTCCGAGGTGCACCGCCGCGTCCTGACGACGGCTCAGCTCCGCTCGCACGGCGTCTCGTCCGCGGAGATGACCGAGCAGTGCCGCGCCGGCGGCCCCTGGCAGCAGATCCTTCCGGGCGTCTTCCTCCTCCACCCGGGCCCGCCGACCAGCGAGGAGCGGCTGCACACGGTGCTGATGTACGCGGCGCGCGAGTCGAACGCCGGGGTGCCGGCCCAACCGGACGCGGACGACCCCCACCGCGCGGTCTACCCGGAGGCGATGATCACGGGGCTGGCGGCCCTGAACCTGCACGGCTTCACATCCGCTCCCCCGCTGCTGTCGCTGGACAAGATCGACGTCCTGGTTCCCCGGCTGCGCCGACTGCGCTCGACGGGCTGCGCACGGATCGTCCGCACGCCGGCGCTGCCGACTCCCCAGCAGGTGACGGGAGTTCCGGTCGCTCCGGTGCCGCGGGCCCTGGCCGACGCGGTCTCCGAACTGGCGGACGCGGGCGCGGTGCGCCGGCTGCTGACGGAGGCGGTGCGCGGCGGCCACTGCGAACCGGCGTCGGTGGTACGGGCGTTGAACCAGGCGAAGCTGCTCAGCCGGCCGCACGTGGTGGACGCGGTGGACTCGCTGCTGGCCGAGGGCCGCGCGATCGCCGAGAACCGCCTGTACCGGATGGTCCGCGAGCACGGCCTGCCCGACCCGGTCTGGAACGTGGACCTCCGCCTCCCGGGCGGCCCCCACCTCGGCGGCCTGGACGCGTACTGGCCCGAGCAGGCGGTGGCGGTGGAGCTGGACACGCGGGCCCCCCGCCAGGACGAGGACGCGATGTGGTCGGAGTACGCCCGCAAGCGGGAGACCTTGGAGCGGCTGGGCATCACCGTCGTGTACGTCACCCCGAAGAAGCTCCGCGACTCGACGGAGCAGCAGGCCACGGTCATCCGTACGGCGCTCATGGCGTCCGGCGACCGCGAACCCGCCGCGTATGTCGTGGTGCTGCCCCGGTAGTGACGGACCGGGGCCGGCATCAGGAGGGGAGAGGAGGGGCCGCCGGGCCTGCACCGGCGGCCCCTCCTCGTGCGCCCGGGTCCGGCCGGGAGGCCTCCCGTCAGAAGGGACCGGGCCGCCGGGCCGGGTCGGGACGGAAGCGGAGGAGCCGCCGGGGTCCGGGGCCCGCGGCGGAGCCGTCGGCTCCTCACCGGACCTCGTCCGGCCTCAGCTGCCGCAGAACCCCTCCTTGATCACGTCCTTGCTGTTGTCCGCCCAGCCGTTGATGCGCCGCGAGCCGGTCGAGCCGGTTTCAGGCCTTCTTCAGCACCAGTTCCGTGTTGCGGTCGTTCGCGTCGCCGCCGAGCGAGGTGCTGGCGCCCGGGGCGTTGTACGACAGCTCGCGGTAGAGCGCCGCGAGGCCCGTCTGGGTGAGGTCGGAGAAGTCCGTGCGGTGCGGGGCCGAGGACTCGACGAGCGTCGTGAACAGGGAGATCGTGCCGTCCTTGTTGTCCGTCAGCTCGATGACCCGGGCGAGCTGGGGGTAGTCCACGTGCGACGCGGTGGAGATCTCCCAGAAGGAGCGGCCGCCGGAGGCCGCGTGCGGGGTGATGTCGTTGCGGTGGATGTGGCCGTTCACCCAGGCGAGGACGTTGCGGTGGGCGCCGAGGGTCGCGATGACCTCCTGGCCGTTGTGCCGCCGCTCGTTCGGGCGGGCCGGGTCCACGTGGTTCGTGTTCGTCATGGTCTTGCTGGTGTGGTGGCTGAAGACGACGACGTACGAGTCCTTGTTGTCCCGCAGCTGCTTGTCCAGCCACTTCAACTGGGCCGTACCGATGGAGCCTTCGTAGTGCCCGCCCGGGTCGGTGGTGTCGAGGCTGATGCCGACGACGTCCTCGGCGATCCGGAAGGTGTAGTACTGGGTGCCCGCCGCGAGGTTGGCACTGGAGTAGCCGTGCCCGACCGGGCCCACACCGCGGTACGCCGGGTCGAGGTGGGCCTTGAGGTACTCGGCCGGGGTGTACGGGGCACGCTTCTCGTCCGCGCTGACCGAGCGCATGTCACGGCTGTGCGCCTTCAGCATGTCCCGGAAGGCGGTGCCCTTGGGGTCGTTGCCGTTCTTGATGTGGTTCTGGAGCTTCGTCGCCTCGGACGCGGACAGGGACATCAGCTTCCTGCCGCCGACCGCGTACTCGGCGAGCCAGGAGTCGCCGTGGCCGTAGCAGCCGAGCGGCATGGCGTCGTGGTTGCCGACCGTGGAGTACCAGGGCAGGTTCAGGCCGGGGCTCTGGACCTCGCGGATCGCGGCGGCCAGGAAGCCCTGCAGATGCGGGAAGCCGAGCTGCTTGTCGCCGTCGCGGACGCTGGAGTCGGGCTGCCAGTACGTCTTGAGGCCGCTGTTCTGGACACCCTCGTAGTGCCGCGGGTCACCGGAGTTGGGGGTGATACGGCCGCCGCTCATGATCTTCAGGAACCAGTCGAGCTCGGACTTGGCGTTGTTGTCCGTGTTGTCGCCTGTGGTCATCGCGAAGTGCAGCGGGGAGCCTGTGACAGGGGCGCCGCGCAGCGCGTTGATCCGCTCGACCAGCGAGACCGCGCCCTGCACGGTGAGCGCCTCGTGCGGACGCCAGGCGTGCTTGTCGGTGGAGCGCAGGTACTCCAGGCGCATCGGGTGCTGGGCGTCGATCAGGTGCAGGTCGGTGAGCTGCACGAACGCGGCGAGCGCGGTACGGCGGCCGGCGCGGCCCGTCTTGGGCGCGGCCAGCTCGCTGCGCACGACCCGGCTCCAGCCCGGGCCGTCACCGAGGCGGCGGTAGCCGGAGCCGGTGTGCGGGGCGGCGACGGTGGCGAGGGTGGTGCCCTTGGTGTACGGGGCGAGGGGGGCGGCCGGGGCCCGGCGGGACTGCGCCACGACCCGGGTGCCCTCGGTGGTGGCGGTCGTGGCGGTGGCGGCCTGGCTTTCGGTGGGCCGCAAGGCGTAGCCGACGCCTGCGGAGACGGCCGCCGCGCCGGCGGCGGCGAGGACGGTACGGCGGTTGATCGCCGGGATGGTGGCGGCGACAGAGCGTATGCGCGACATGGCGCGATCTCCCCGAGTACAACGCGTCGGCAGTGGTCGCGGGTCGTTTCGCTGTCGCGAACAACCCGCTCACTCTGGATGCTTGGCATCGGGGATGACCTGTGCGTGAACGAGACGGCAACGCGCAACGCCGATCACCGTACGTCGATCTTGGGCCACCCTGCGCGTTCACGCCCGCTCGTCGGACCGCCCGGGGGTGGTCACTCAGTGTTCATTTTTCGGGGTAGGGGAGAGATTCCGCGGGGTTCGGCGAGGGCGGGCACCGAGCCGTCCGTCTTCGCCGGGCGGAAGGCGTTCACGTTCACCGCCCTGCCTTCGCCGCCCCCGCCTCACTCGCGGGCGGCCGGTGTCACATGTCCCGACGCCGGCCGCTCCCGCCACAGCGCCAGTCCGGCGTCGACCAGTCCCACCCGGTTGAGGCCCGCCACCTCCTCCAGCGGATGCCAGGCCGCCATGTCCGTGGATCCGCCGACCTCGGGGCGGAGTTCACCGCCGGTGATGCGCGCCTCGTAGATCAGCCGCAGACCCTGGTGGTCGACCGTGCGGCCGAAGCGGCGGGGGAAGCGGCGCCGGTTCGTGTCGACGCCCAGCAGGCCCGTCACCTCGATGTCATAGCCGGTCTCCTCGTCGACTTCCCTCCGCACGGTGTCGTAGGGGTCTTCCCCGTGTTCCATTCCGCCGCCCGGCAGGGTCCACTCGGGGACCCCGTCCCCGTCGATCCAACGGGCCAGGAGGAGTTGCCCGTCACGGACGCACATGGCGTAGGCCGCCACCCTCAGTTTCCTTCGCACATACGGACGTTAGACCGCAGGAGAGGGATTGGCAGGCGAGTACTGGGGTGTCGACCAGCGCAGCGGGACCGCGGACGGGGTCTCGACGACTTCCGTGACACAAAAACGCACCCGTCGTGCCCCGTCCGCACCGAACTCCGTGCGCGCCTCGCCCGTCAGCTGCAGTGTCCTGCCGCTCGTCCAGTCCAGGAACAGCAGCCCCGCCCGCGGATCCGCCGCGAGGTTGCCGAGGGTGAGGAACATGGAGTTGCCCGGATAGTCCCGCCAGACGAGTTCCCGCGGTGAGGCACCGCCGGCGGCCCCGGCGAGCTGCCCGAGTTCGACGACCCGTCCTGGGGTCCCGCCTGGCTCGCCGCCCGCAGCTATCTGGAGCTGCTCTCGACCGCCTCCGACCGCATCCGCGGCTGCGCCCACGACGCGTGCATCCCCGGGCGCGAAGATCGTGTCCTCCCGCGCCTGCACCTGGAGCGGCGGCTGCACCAACGTCGCACTCACCGAGGGCATGATCGACCTCGTGGTGAACCGCGGCGTCGACATCGTGAACATGTCGATCGGCGGCCTCCCCGCCCTCAACGACGGCAACAACGCCCGTGCCGAGCTGTACACGCGGCTCATCGACACCTACGGCGTGCAGCTGGTGATCTCGGCCGGCAACTCCGGTCCCGGTGCCAACACCATCGGCGACCCGGGCCTGGCCGACAAGGTGATCTCCGTCGGCGCCGCCATCTCCAAGCAGACCTGGGCCGCCGACTACGGCTCGGTCGTGGAGAAGAAGTACCAGATGATGCCCTTCTCCTCGCGCGGTCCGCGTGAGGACGGCGGCTTCACTCCCACCCTGTCCGCGCCGGGTGCCTCGATCAACACCACCCAGACCTGGCTGCCCGGCTCCCCGGTCGCCGAGGCGGGCTACTCGCTGCCGGCCGGCTACTCGATGCTGCAGGGCACGTCCATGGCGTCCCCGCAGGCCGCGGGTGCGAGCGCGCTGCTGCTGTCGGCCGCCAAGCAGAAGCACATCGCGCTGACGCCCGCCACCCTGCGCACGGCCCTCACCTCGACCGCCGGTCACATCAAGGGTGTTCAGGCCTACGAGGAGGGCGCGGGCCTCATCGACATCGTCGACGCCTGGGACGCGATCCGCGACGGCGCCACGGCACACGACGCTGTGCTCAATAACTACGCCGTGAAGGCACCGGTCGACACCGCGCTCGACCAGGCGCTGAAGCTGCCGGGCTTCGGCACCGGCCTGTACGACCGCGAGGGCGGCCTCAAGGCGGGTGACAAGAAGACGTACGACGTCACGATCACCCGGACCTCAGGCTCCGACAAGGCGGTCCGGCACGAGCTGAGCATCGAGAACAACGCCGGTGACACCTTCAGGATCGTCGGCAAGGACGAGGTGAAGCTGCCGCTGAACCAGCCGGTCACCGTCAAGGTGCGGGCGAATCCGAGGGCCGCGGGCATCAAGAGCGCGATCCTCGACGTCGACGACCCGAGGACCGAGGGCGTCGACAAGCAGATCCTCGCCACGGTCGTGGTCTCGACGCCGGTGAAGTACACCTACACGGCGTCGAGTTCGGTGCAGCGCAACAGCACGCAGTCGTACTTCGTGACCGTGCCCGAGGGCGCGAAGTCCCTTGAGGCCGCCATCGGCGGGCTGAAGGACAAGAGCCAGACCCGCTTCATCTCGGTCCACCCCTACGGTGTCCCGGTCGAGGACACCGGCACCCCGTACTGCTACAGCAACTACCCGAACACCAACGGCTGCAAGCCCGACGTGCGTTCGTACGCGGACCCGCAGGCCGGCGTGTGGGAGATCGAGGTCGAGTCGCGCCGTACGTCGCCGCTGCTCGACAACCCCTACAAGCTGGACCTCGCCGTCTACGGGGCGGCCTTCGACCCGGCGACCGTGACCGTGCCCGAGGCCAAGGTCGGTACCCCGGCCGCCATCTCCTGGAAGGTGACGAACAAGCTCGCCGCGCTCGACGGCAAGCTGGTCGGCGGCCCGCTCGGCTCGTCCAAGACGGCCCGCCCGACCATCAAGGAGGGCGAGACCCGGACCACCACGGTCGAGGTGCCCGCGGGCGCCAAGTCGCTGGACGTCGCGATCGGCAATGTGTCGGACGCTTCCGCGGACCTCGATCTGGTCGTGAAGAACGCGTCCGGCACGGAGGTCGGCAGGTCCGCCGACGGCGACTCGGAGGAGGCGGTCTCCATCGCCTCGCCCGCCGCCGGTACGTACACCATCGAGGTCGCGGGCTACTCGGTCCCGTCCGGCTCCACCGCCTACGACTACCGGGACGTCTTCTTCTCCGCGTCCCTGGGCACCGTCACCGTCGACGAGTCGGTGCCGGTGAAGCTCGGAACGGGCGAGTCGGCGACCGTCTCCGGCAGCGTCACCGCCGCGGCGGCCGCCCCGGAGGGCCGTGAGTTCTTCGGCCAAATCCAGCTGGTGAACGCACGCGGCACGGCCGCGGGCACCGGCAGCGTGAAGATCGAGAAGGTCACGCCGTAGTCGGTCAGTGACACGGCGGTGGGGGCGGACGTCCGTAAGGGCGCCCGCCCCTTCTTGTCCCTCACCCGCAGGGGAGGCCGGCCGACTCGGGCAGCGCCCGGGTGAGCCCGGCGCGCTCGCGGGCGATGGAGTCCTCGCCGACGAGCACGTGGTCCGGGGTGACGGCGTGCTGCGGGACGGCCACCAGGATGTGGTCGCCCTTGTGCAGGGCCTTCTGGAGAGCGCCCTCGTCGATCACGAGGGTGAGCTGCTTCTCGGCCTTCTCCGGCTTGTACGAGCGGGTCACGTGCAGCGTGACCCGCTCCTGCTCGGCGGCTCCGGGCAGCTGCTCGACGTCCGTCACCTCGCCCTCGGCGACCAGACGGGTGCAGGCGAGGTAGCCGGGGCTGTCGAAGGCGGAGCCGGCCTTGGAGCCCGCGGCCTGGTCGGCGCTCGCGCTGGAGCCCGAGTCGGAGGCCCCGCCGCCGACCTGCCCAAGCAGCCACACCATGCCCGACAGCGCGCCCGCGACCGCGACGGTGCCGAGGGCGAACCTGCGCGCCGGACGCCAGTTCCGCGGCGCCCGTACCACCGGAGCGGGTTCCTCCAGCGGCCGCGCGTCCACGGCCAGCGCGCCGGCGACGATCCCGAGCTGCTCCCGCAGCAGTGCCACATCGGCCCTCGCCCTGCGGTGTTCAGCCATGAACGCGGCGTCGTCGCGGGCCTCGTCCGGAAGCTCCTCGCCGGTGATCGCGGCCATCAGCGCATCGGTGCCGTCGTACATGTCGTGCGTCTCGTGTTCGGCGGTCATCTCACACCACCTCGTCCTCGTGCAGGCGGGCGCGCAGGGCCCGTACCGCCGTGTGCAGCCGGCTCTTGACGGTGCCCTCGGGGACGCCGAGCTCCTCGGCGATCGAGCGGACCGGCAGATCGGCGAAGAAGCGCAGGACGAGGACCTGACGCTGGGGGCCGGGCAGCTCGTCGAGGCCCTGGGCGACGGCCAGGGAGAGCACGCTGGTGTCCTCCCCTGAGGGGTGCTCCAGCTGCCGCAGGGAGGCCAGCCGTTCGCCGATCCGCTCCTGGCGCTTCTTGGCCCGGTGCCAGTCCATGGCCAGGTTGGAGGCGACGACGGCCGCCCACGCGGAGACGTCGCGCGGGGCCTCGTACCCCTTCGCGGCGCGCTCCAGCAGCCGCAGGCGGACCTGCTGCACCCCGTCCGGCAGGTCCGTCTGCGGCACCCCGCCCAGCGCGAGCACCGCCCGCACCCGGCGTTCCTGAGCCGCGTCCAGAGGATCCCCCTGATCGTCCTTCTGGGCCCGGCGGGCCTTTCTGCGCAGCACAAGCCACCCCCCTCACCGCGTTTCCTCTACGACGCCGCGGCGCACGGAAACGTTCGGCCGGGTCTTTGGGAATTCCGCCGAGGCGTACGTCACACCGTCGCGTGGCGCAGCACAGCTTGCGGCACAAGGCCCGCACAGAGCTAATTTCTGCAGCTCAGCGCGGCGCAAGCACGAGTTCCGCAACCGTAGGGATGGTCCGGGTGTCCCAGTTTCCGGGCATGGCGTCCAAAGAATTGGACAGGCGGACCCCGGTCGGCCGCATGATGGAAATGCCGCAGACACGCAAGAAGCCGCAGACAGGCACGTACACGTAGAGGGAGTCGCCGTGAGGGTCGGAATCGTCGGAGCCACCGGGCAGGTCGGCACGGTCATGCGCAGGATCCTCAAGGAGCGTGCCTTCCCGGCCACCGAGCTGCGCCTGTTCGCCTCGGCCCGCTCGGCGGGGACGGTCCTGGACGGCGTGACGGTGGAGGACGCGGCGACCGCCGACTACAGCGGCCTCGACATCGTGCTGTTCTCCGCGGGCGGCGCGACCTCGAAGGCGCTGGCCGAGAAGGTCGCCGCACAGGGCCCCGTCGTGATCGACAACTCCTCCGCCTGGCGCCGGGACCCGGAAGTACCCCTGGTGGTATCCGAGGTGAACCCGCACGCGGTCGCCGACCGGCCCAAGGGCATCATCGCCAACCCGAACTGCACGACGATGGCGGCGATGCCGGTCCTGAGCGTGCTGCACGCCGAGGCCGGCCTGGAGGCGCTGGTCGTCGCCACCTACCAGGCGGTGTCCGGCTCGGGCCTCGCGGGCGTGGCGGAGCTGCACGGCCAGGCGCAGAAGGTGATCGCCGACGCGGACAAGCTGACGCACGACGGCGGCGCGGTCGACTTCCCGGAGCCCGGCGTCTACAAGCGCCCCATCGCCTTCAACGTGCTCCCCCTCGCCGGCTCGATCGTCGATGACGGCCTGAACGAGACGGACGAGGAGCAGAAGCTCCGCAACGAGTCCCGCAAGATCCTGGAGATCCCCGAGCTGAAGGTCTCCGGCACCTGCGTCCGCGTCCCGGTCTTCTCGGGCCACTCCCTCCAGATCAACGCCCGCTTCGCGCGCCCGATCTCCCCGGAGCGCGCGACGGAGCTGCTGGCCGGCGCCCCGGGCGTCGCGCTCTCCGACATCCCGACGCCTCTCCAGGCCGCCGGCCAGGACCCGTCCTTCGTCGGCCGCATCCGCCGCGACGAGACCGTGGACAACGGCCTGGCCCTGTTCGTCTCCAACGACAACCTCCGCAAGGGCGCCGCGCTGAACGCGGTGCAGATCGCGGAGCTGGTGGCGGCCGAGCTGAAGGGCTAGACCCTCCTGACCTCGTAGAGGAAGCAGCCGTACTCGACGGCCCGGACGTGGACGAGTGCCACGGACGGGTCGTCGAACGCGTTGTGGAAGGCGTTGTGGAAGGCGTTGTGGAAGGCGTCGTGGTCCGGGGCGTCCACCAGTTCGCCGCCGAGGATGTGCCCGTCGGCCGAGTAGTGGCGGACCGTGCGGTGGGCGTTGGCGAACGGGTAGCCGTCGCCCTCCGGACCGGGGCACTCGTCCGCGTGGATGAAGACGGGGCCCTGCTCGTCGTAGGCACCGGGCTCGGCGCCCGTCGCGGCCGCCCAGCGGCGCAGGGGCGCGTAGGAGACGAGGGCGATCCGTTCGCCGGCCTCGCTGCGACGCAGACAGCAGCGGAGCGGGGCGCCGCCTTCGTCGTCGGTGACGGGGGTCATCGGGCGGCCCGCGTCGTCGGCGGTGCGCAGCTCCTTGAGGGCGGACGGTTCGACGGGTCGTGCGGTGTACGTGGTCATGGGTCCCAGGCTGCCGCGGGCGCGCGCTGATGACTGGCGGGATTCGGACGCGGTGTTCTCACCCGGCCCGTCCGGGGGTGTGCAGGCCAGGGGACTCATCGGGAAAACCCTCGTCGCCCTCCCCACGGTCACGTGGAAGGATGGCGCAACCCACACAGAACGAGGAGATGACCGCGTGCCTGGCACAAACCTGACTCGCGAAGAGGCGCAGCAGCGGGCGAAGCTGCTCACCGTTGACTCGTACGAGATCGATCTCGACCTCTCCGGCGCGCAGGAGGGCGGCACCTACCGGTCCGTGACCACGGTGCGTTTCGACGTGGCCGAGAACGGCGCCGCGTCCTTCATCGACCTGGTGGCCCCCACCGTCCACGAGGTGACGCTCAACGGCGACGCGCTCGACCCCGCGGAGGTCTTCAAGGACTCGCGCATCGCCCTCCCGGGGCTGCTCCAGGGCCGCAACATCGTGCGGGTCGTCGCCGACTGCGCCTACACCAACACCGGTGAGGGCCTGCACCGCTTCGTCGACCCCGTCGACCAACAGGCTTATCTCTACACCCAGTTCGAGGTCCCGGACGCCCGCCGCGTGTTCGCGTCCTTCGAGCAGCCCGACCTGAAGGCGACCTTCCAGTTCACGGTGAAGGCACCCACCGGCTGGACCGTCATCTCCAACTCGCCGACGCCCGAGCCCAAGGACGACACCTGGGCCTTCGAGCCGACGCCGCGGATCTCGTCGTACATCACGGCGCTCATCGTCGGCCCGTACCACTCGGTCCACAGCGTGTACGAGAAGGACGGGCAGTCCGTCCCGCTCGGCATCTACTGCCGGCCCTCGCTCGCCGAGTTCCTCGACTCCGACGCGATCTTCGAGGTCACGCGGCAGGGCTTCGAGTGGTTCCAGGAGAAGTTCGACTACGCGTACCCGTTCAAGAAGTACGACCAGCTGTTCGTGCCGGAGTTCAACGCGGGCGCGATGGAGAACGCCGGTGCGGTGACCATCCGCGACCAGTACGTCTTCCGCTCCAAGGTCACCGACGCGTCGTACGAGCTGCGCGCCGAGACGATCCTGCACGAGCTGGCCCACATGTGGTTCGGCGACCTGGTCACCATGGAGTGGTGGAACGACCTGTGGCTGAACGAGTCGTTCGCCACCTACACCTCCATCGCCTGCCAGGCGTACCACCCGGAGTCCCGCTGGCCGCACTCCTGGACCACCTTCGCCAACTCCATGAAGACGTGGGCCTACCGGCAGGACCAGCTGCCCTCGACCCACCCGATCATGGCCGAGATCAACGACCTCGACGACGTGCTCGTCAACTTCGACGGCATCACCTACGCCAAGGGCGCGAGCGTCCTGAAGCAGCTCGTGGCGTACGTCGGCATGGACGAGTTCTTCGCGGGCGTGCAGGCGTACTTCAAGCGTCACGCCTTCGGCAACACGCGCCTGTCCGACCTGCTGGGCGCGCTGGAGGAGACCTCCGGCCGTGACCTGGGGACCTGGTCCCAGAAGTGGCTGCAGACCGCCGGGATCAACGTCCTGCGCCCGGAGATCGAGACAGACGGTGAAGGCGGGGCGGGCGTCATCACCTCCTTCGCGATCCGTCAGGAGGCCCCCGCCCTGCCCGCCGGCGCGAAGGGCGCGCCCACCCTGCGCCCGCACCGTATCGCCGTCGGCCTGTACGAACTCGACGCCGAGAGCGGCAAGCTGGTGCGCGACGAGCGGGTCGAACTGGACGTGGACGGCGAGTCGACCGCCGTACCGCAGCTGGTCGGCAAGCACCGCCCCGCCGTCGTCCTGCTCAACGACGACGACCTGTCGTACGCCAAGGTCCGGCTGGACGAGGAGTCCCTCGCGTTCGTCACCGAGCACCTCGGGGATTTCGAGTCGTCGCTCCCTCGCGCCCTGTGCTGGGCCTCGGCCTGGGACATGACGAGGGACGCGGAGCTGGCGACCCGTGACTACCTCTCCCTCGTCCTGTCGGGCATCGGCAAGGAGTCCGACATCGGTGTCGTGCAGTCGCTGCACCGCCAGGTGAAGCTGGCCATCGACCTGTACGCCGACCCGGCGACCCGCGAGGCCCTGCTGAACCGGTGGACCGACGCCACGCTCGCCCACCTGCGCACGTCCGCACCGGGCAGCGACCACCAGCTGGCCTGGGCGCGGGCGTTCGCGGCGACGGCCCGCACGCCGGAGCAGCTGGACCTGCTGGATTCCCTGCTCGAAGGCGCGCATACGATCGAGGGCCTGGCCGTCGACACCGAGCTGCGCTGGGCGTTCGTGCAGCGGCTCGCGGCGGTCGGCCGCTACGACGAGACGGAGATCGCCGGCGAGTACGAGCGGGACAGGACGGCCGCCGGTGAGCGCCATGCCGCCAGTGCCCGTGCCGCCCGGCCGACGGAAGAGGCCAAGGCGGAGGTGTGGGCGCAGGTCGTCGAGTCCGACAAGCTGCCGAACGCCGTCCAGGAGGCCGTCATCGGCGGTTTCGTCCAGACCGACCAGCGTGAGCTGCTCGCCCCGTACGCCGAGAAGTACTTCGAGGTGGTCAAGGGCGTCTGGGACTCCCGCTCGCACGAGATCGCCCAGCAGATCGCGGTCGGCCTCTACCCGGCCGTCCAGGTCTCGCAGGAGACGCTGGACCTGACGGACGCCTGGCTGGCCTCCGCCGAGCCGGGCGCGGCCCTGCGCCGCCTGGTCTCCGAGTCCCGCTCGGGCGTGGAGCGCGCGCTGAAGGCACAGGCGGCCGACGCGCGGGCGTAGTCGTCGATACGAGCAGCAGGGCGCCCGGTGTCGTACCGGGCGCCCTTTCTCGTCGCCGGACTCAGCGCACGACCATGCCGCCGGTCACGTTGACGAAGGTGCCGGTGATGCCGGCCGCGTGGTCGGAGGCGAGGAAGACGGCCGTGGCGGCGACCTCGGCGAGGGTGGGGTTGCGGCGGGTCATGCGCATCCCGGCGAGCTGGTCGATGATGCCCTGCACGGCGGCGGCGTCGATGGCCGGGTTGACCGCGGAGAGCTTCTCGACGGTGAAGGTCTCGGGCACTCCGGCCGCCCACAGGCCGACGGCCCGCACCCCGCGCGGGCCGCACTCCACCGCGAGGTTGCGGACGAGCGTGTCGATGGCGGCGTCGGCGGGCCCTGTGCCGCCCATCATCGGACTGCCGTGCGCGGAACCGCTGTTGAGGGTGAGGATCACGCCCGAGCCGCGTTCGGCCATCCGGCGGGCGGCGCCGCGGGCGGTGATGAAGTTGGCGCGGGTGCCGTCGACGACGGGCCGCAGGAAGTCGTCCACGGGCATCTCGGTGAGCGGGGCGCCCTGCACGTCGCCGCGTGTGACGAGGTTGAAGGAGATGTCGACGTCGCCGACGCGGGCGAGATGCTCCTCCACGGCCGCCTCGTCGAGGGCGTCCACCACGGCGACCTCGGCGTCCTTGATGTCGTCGGCCACCGTCTGAAGCGTCTTGCGGGTGCGCCCGACGAGGTGCACGCGGGCGCCCTCGGCCGCGAAGGCGCGGGCGACCGCCCCGCCGATCGATCCGCCTGCGCCGTAGACGATCGCGGTCTTGTCGGTGAGCAGCATTGGGAATCTCCTTCGGAGGTGTTCCGTATCGGTCGGTCATACAGACGCAACGCACCCCGGCCGCTCATCGGTCGGCGGGGTCACAGGCGCAGCGGCAGGCCGAAGGCCGGAAAGAGATGCGGTTCGAAGGACACGACCTCCACGACGCGGTCGTCGCCGTCGAAGCGGAGGACGTCGAGGACCTGGGCACGGTAGACGTTCGTTCCCGGCCTGCGGACGTAACCGCCCGCCGCCAGCTGGCCGTTGGCGCGGGCGGGCAGGTGGCGCCAGTGCCCGAAGAACATGGGGGACGCCGGGTCGAGGGTCGGGCGCAGAAACTCGACGAGGGCGTCGCGGCCCGTGAACCAGAACGGGTTCGGCGGCATGGTGAGGGTGACGTCCTTGCTCAGCAGGTCGGTCATCGCCGCGAAGTCGAGCCGCTCCGCGGCGGCCATGTACCGCTGCAGGACGGCGCGCTGGGCCTCGGTGGGCTCGGTGGCGGTCCAGTCGGCGCGCCGGCGGGGCAGGTGGTCGCGGAGGGTGGGGCGGGCCCGCTGTAGGGCGCTGTTGGCGGAGGCCACGGTCAGGTCGAGGGCCTCGGCGGTCTCGGCCGCCGTCAGGCCGAGCACGTCCCGCAGGATCAGCACGGCGCGCTGGCGGGGCGGCAGATGCTGGATGGCGGCGAGGAAGACCAGCTCCAGGGTCTCGCGGGAGACGGCGGCGATGTCCGGACGGTCCTCGTCGGCGGTGGGCAGCTCGTCGTCGGGGTAGGGCTGCAGCCAGGTGACCCGGGCGGGTGGTTCGCCGGTGCCGTGGTTCATGCCGGGAACCGGTTCGTAGCGCTGTGGGCGGCGGGCGGTGCGGCGCTGGAAGTCGAGGCAGGCGTTGGTGGCGATGCGGTACAGCCAGGTGCGTGCGCCGGCCCGCCCCTCGAAGCCGTCCCGGGCCCGCCAGGCCCGCAGGAACGTCTCCTGCACGAGGTCCTCGGCGTCGTCGTAGGAGCCCGTCATGCGGTAGCAGTGCACCTGGATCTCGCGCCGGTGGGACTCGGTGAGGGCGGCGAAGTCGGCTTCGGTGAGGAGGGATTCGGGGCGGGAGCGTTCCGTAACGGGGTCCGGTGTGACGGATTCCTTCGCCGTGTCCCGGGATGCCTTCGCCGTGTCCTGGGCCACTTCCGCCGTCTCCCGGGACACGTTCGCCGTGTCCCGGGCCAGTCGTGCCACCCGCCGCAGCCGTGCCACGGACGACGAGAGTTCGGTCGCTCCCGAGTACAGGACCGAGGGAGGCTGCGGTGCCAGCTCCTTCACCTGCCGGGCGATGTCCTCGATCAGGCCGTCCACTCCGGCAGCTCCGGCCGCTCCCGCCGCTCCGGACTGATCGAGGTCGTGCCGCTTGCGGTACGCCTTCTGCCGGCAGGCGGCCGTGCAGTACACCGAGCTGCGGCCCGTGCGGCCGGCCCGGGCGGGAAGCGGTTTGCCACAGCTGGCACAGACCTGGGCGACCACGGGCACCTCCGGAAGTCCGGGCTTTGCGTCACGCGGGGACGGTGTGACGCTATCGCGAGTCGGTGCCCGTGATGCGGGTCCGGACCGACTTCTCGGTGAGGCCCTCGGCAACAGTCCGCAACACCTCCAGCACCCGCCCCACCGCCGCCCCCTCCTCGGCGCCCTTGCGTACGGCCGCCACCACGTGCCGTCGCGGCCGGTCCGCCGACAGTTCCCGCATCACCACGCCCTCCCTGCCCACAACCGCCATGCGCGGTACGAGCGCGACCCCCATCCCGGCCTCGACCATCGCCAGGATCGCCGTCCACCCGGCCGCCGAATGCGCCTGGACGGGGCTGAAGCCGGCCGCCTCGCAGGCCCCGCGCGTGATGTCCGACCAGGGCCCGCTCCCGCCGAAGATCCACCGCTCCCCGGCGAGACCGGCGAGCCGCAGCCCGTCCACGGCGGCGAGGGCGTGATCGCGGGGCAGAGCGACGTCGAGCGGGTCGGCGAGCAGCGGGACGCGGGTGAAGCGGGGGCCGGCCGCCGTCGGGGCCTGTGCGGCGAGGGACAGCGCGAGGTCGACGTCCCCGGCGGCCAGCAGCTCGTACGCCTCCCCGGCCTCCGCCTCCCGCACCCGCACGCTCACCCCGGGGTGCGCGGTTCGGAGCGCCTTCACAGCCGGTACGACGAGGGCGGGTACGGCGGTGGAGAAGGCGCCGATCCGCACCTCGCCGACCTCACCGTGCGCGTAGGCCGTCAACTCGGCGTCGGCGCGCTCCAGTTGCTCGAACACCGCCTCGGCGTGCCCGAGCACCAGACGCGCCGCGTCCGTCAGCCGCACCCGCCGCCCGTGCGCCTCCAGCAACGGCACGCCGAGCTGCTTGGCCAGGTTGGTCAGCTGCTGCGACACCGCCGACGGCGTCATCCGCAGCGCCTCGGCCGTCGCGGTCACGGTCCCCCGCTCCCTGAGCGTCCGCAGGATCTGCAGTTTCCGGATGTCCCACTCGGCCATGGCGGCAACCTATACGGCGGCGCCGAGCACCACTCCGCCGAGGATCAGCGACATGCACAGCAACCGTGCCGGGCCGAGCGTCTCGCCGAGCACGGCCCGGGACAGCAGGGCCACGCAGACCGGCTGAAGGTGGTAGACGGCTCCGGCCCGGGAAGGACCGACGAGCGCGATCGCCCTGTTCCAGGCGAAGAAGGCGACGGCCGAGGAGGCGATCCCGACGTAGAGCAGCGGAAGGACGGTGCCGGCCGTCGGCTGGAACCCGCCGTGGACGGCGAGGTCGGCCACGAAGGCGGGCAGCAGCATGACGTCGCCCAGCAGGAACGTGGTGAACAGGAGGGCCGCGCCGCCGAGTTCGGCCGGCCTGCGCCGCAGCACCGCGCTGTAGGAACCGAAGCAGCAGGCCGCGGCGATCATCCAGAGGTCACCCGGGGAGAAGCCGGCCCCGCCTCCCATGAGCAGCAGCACACCCCCGCACGCCGTCACCAGTCCGGCGACCCTGCGTGCCCCCAGCCGCACACCGCCCAGCCTCTCGAACACCGCCATCAGCACCGGCGAAGCAGCCATGATCATGCCCATGCTGGCGGCCGGGACGGTCAGCCCCGCCTGGTTGACGAGGGTGTTGTAGACGCTCACGCCGAGGAGCGAGGCGAGCAGTACGAAGCCGAGATGACGTCGTATCAACTGCCGCTGCCGCCAGGCCTGCCGGGCTCCGAAGGGGGCGACGGCGACGAGCGCCACCAGCCAGCGCCAGAAGGCCTGCTGCACCGGAGGGACGCTGTCGTGCAGGGCCCGGGAGGTGACGAAGCTGCCGGACCACACGACGGTGGCCAGCGCGGCGAACGCGAGCCCGCGGAGGGGGGCGTCGCGGGTGGCGGAGGAGGTCTCGGTCGTAGGGGCGGTCCGGTGCAGGACGGCGGCCACAGATGTCCTTTCACTGATCGGGGATCCCGTTGGATCTACCGTCGCAGCGCCGAACCTGTCACGTCCATCGAATGTTCTTGACCGGTATGTTCAGCTGAACTGAACGATTGGTGGGCCACCCTCGGCCGGATCTGCCCTGCCGCCGTCGCCCCGAAGGCCAGGGCCATGCCCGTCAGCTGGAGGGGTGTCAGTGCCTGGCCGAGGGCCGCCCAGCCGACGATCGCCGCGGTCAGCGGTGACAGCGGGCCGAGGAAGGTGACCTGTGTGGCGGTGAGCCGGCCGATGCCGCGGAACCAGAGCCAGTACGCGACCGCCGTATTGGCGAGGGCGAGATAGAGGTAGCCGCCGACGGCGCGACCGTCCAGCGCGGGCGGCGCACCCTCGACCAGCAGGGCGAGAGGCGCGATGAGCAGGCCGCCCGCGGTGAGCTGCCAGCCGGTGAGGGCGAGCGGGCCGACGCCCTCGGGTCGGCCCCATCGCTTGGTGAGCACCGTGCCGGTGGACATGGACGCGGTGGCGGCGAGGGCCGCCAGGACGCCCAGCCCGTCCAGCGCCCCGGCCGCCTTCAGTACGACGAGGCTGACACCGAAGGCCGCCGCGATCCCCGTGAGCAGGGTCCGCAGGGTCGGCCGCTCCCCCAGCAGCACCGCCGCGAGCCCGGCGACGAACAGCGGGCCGACCGATCCCACAACCGCCGCCATACCGCCGGGCAGCCGGTAGGCGGAGAGGAAGAGGAGGGGGAAGAAGGCGCCGATGTTGAGTGCACCGAGGACCGCGGCCTTCCACCACCAGGCGCCGCGCGGGAGGACACGGGTGATCGCGAGGAGCAGCAGGCCGGCGGGGAGAGCGCGCACCAGGCCGGTGAAGAGCGGGCGGTCGGGCGGCAGGAACTGGGTGGTGACGGCGTATGTGGTGCCCCAGGAGGCGGGGGCGAGGGTGGTGAGGGCTATGAGAGCGCTGCGGTTCGCGGGCATGACGGGGACCCTTCCGCGACCTTTCGAAGTAGGTCGCCGGTAAGTAGCTTAGTCCTAAGCTACTTACCGTCAAGCCACTAGCTGCCAAGTTACTGAGCGCCAAGTCACTTTCTTGCGGGCGACCGGAACCGGACGGATACTCGCCGCATGACTGCGCAGCACAACGACCCCGTCGACGCGATCATCGGCCAGTGGGCCGAGGTGCGGCCCGATCTCGACACCGCCGCGATGGAGGTCTTCGGGCGGATCTTCCGGCTGTCGCGGACGATGGGCGACCGGATGGAGCGGGCGTACGCGCCCTACGGGATCTCGCGCGGTGAGTTCGACGTCCTCGCCACCCTGCGCCGCTCCGGCGAGCCGTACACCCTCTCGCCCCGGCAGCTGTCCGGCACGCTGATGCTCACCACGGGCGGCATGACCGGCCGACTCGACAAACTGGAGCGGGCCGGCCTGCTCCGCCGCTTCCCCGACCCGCACGACCGCCGCGCGCTCCAAGTGACGCTCACGGACAAGGGGCTGGCCATCATCGACGAGGCGGTCGGCGCCGGCCTCGCCGCCGAGACCGAGGCCCTGTCCGCCCTGGACGCCGAACAGGCCGGCCAACTGGCCGACCTGCTGCGGGAGTTGCTCACCGGGACGGCCACGGGGTCCGGGTCCGACCGGCCCTGAGCCGGCCCAGGTGGCGCGCGACCGCTTCCTCGACCGTCGCCGCGTCCGCCGAGTCCGCCGCCCAGGCCACGTACCCGTCGGGCCGGACCAGGACGGCCGTACGCCGGTCGCTCGCCCAGCGCTCCACCGCCAGCCGGTCCCTGCCGGCACCCAGGCCCTCGTACGCCTCCGGGGTGATCAGCACGAACCGGCCGCCGCGCAGGGCCTCGTAGAGGCGGCAGCCCTCCAGGGCGACGTCCGGGACGCGGGTGCCGACGAGGCGGTGGGCGCCGCGGGGGGCGGGGTAGCGGTAGCCGATGCCGGTGATCTGGCCGATCCCCTTGCGCCGGGCGGGGCCGACGGTGTCGAGGAAGGTGGTGAGCACGGACCGCAGCGCCAGTTCCCAGGGGCGCTCGGCCATCGCGAGGCGGACGATGCCGCCACTGCTGCGCAGGACGGCCCGGCCGACGGGGTGGCGCTCGGCCTGGTAGGTGTCGAGGAGTGCCGCGTCCGCGTGACCCTGGACGACGGCGGCGAGCTTCCAGCTCAGGTTGGCCGAGTCCTGCAGGCCGGTGTTCATGCCCTGGCCGCCGGCCGGGGTGTGGACGTGCGCGGCGTCCCCGGCGAGGAAGACGCGGCCCACGCGGTAGGCGGGCGCCTGGCGTTCGTCGCTGTGGAAGCGGGACATCCAGCGGGCGTCGCGCATACCGAAGTCACGGCCGAGGGCGAGCCGGGTGGCCTCCTTGACCTCGTCGAGGCCGAGGGGCTCGCTGTCGGATACGTCGCGGGCCCGGTTCCAGGCGATGACGCGGTGGTAGCCGTCGCCGAACGGCGCGAGGAAGGCGAAGGCGTCGCCGACGGCGTTGACGGTCAGCAGGTTCTCGGGCTCCTCGGCCAGCCGTACGTCCGCGAGGACGACCGAACGGATGACGGAGCGACCGGGGAAGGGCAGCCCGATCGCTTCGCGCACGGCACTGCGCATGCCGTCCGTGCCGACGGCGTACCCGGCGCGCAGGCGGTGCGCCTCCCCACCGGGTCCGCGGGCCTCGACCGTCACCCCGTCCGCGTCCTGGGCCAGCCCGGTCAGCTCGGTCTCGTACCGGAAGTCGACGCCCGCCTCGACGGCACGCCGCTCCAAATCCTTCTCCACCTCGTACTGCGGGATGACGAGGAGGTGGTTGAAGCGGGAGGGGAGCGTGCCGAGCTCGACGGTGAGGCGGCCGAAGAGGCGCAGGCTGTCGTGGCGGCGGCCGACGGACTCCAGGCCGTCGGCGAGACCGCGGGCGTCGAGCTGTTCGAGGGTGCGGGCGTGCAGGACGAAGGCGCGGGAGAGGTTGCTGGTGCGGTGCGGGCGCTTTTCGAGGAGGGTGACCGGGACACCGGCGGTGGCGAGATCTCCGGCCAGCAGAAGGCCGGCGGGGCCCGCGCCGACGACGATCACGGGGTGCTGGGTGCTGTTGGTGCCGTTGCCGTTGCCGTTCATGGTGGCCTCCTGTTGCCAACACTTGTTTGCCAACACTTGTTTGCCAACGCTTGTTTGCCAACGCTTGTTTGCCAACGCTTGTGGACGACGATAGGAGCACCCACCCGAAGAAGTCAACACTTGTTGGCCAACAGCCGCTGGCCTACGCTTGTTGATGTGAAAGCCAGTGACAGCAGCAGTACGGAATCCGGCACCGGCGGTGCCCGGCGCCGTTCGGCGGACACCCGCGACGCCATCCTCGCCGCGGCCCGCGAACGCTTCGCGGCCGACGGCTACGAGCGGGCCACCATCCGCGCGATCGCGGGGGACGCCGGCATCGACCCGTCCATGGTGATGCGCTATTACGGCAACAAGGAGGGCCTGTTCGCGGCAGCGGTCTCCATCGATCTGTCGATGCCGGATCCGGGTTCGCTGCTCCGGCAGGACGTCGGCCGGACGCTCGTGGCGCACTTCCTCGGCATGTGGGAGGAGAACGAGGTGCTGACGGCCCTGCTCCGGGTCGGTGTGACCAATCGTGCCGGGGCCGAGCGGATGCAGTCCGTCTTCCGGGACCAGCTGATTCCGGTCGCCCGCGAGGTGTGTCCCGATCCCGAGCAGGCCCCGGCGCGGGCCGCGCTCGGTGCCGCGCAGCTGCTGGGGCTGGCGCTCACGCGCTACGTGCTGCGGTTTCCGGCGACCGTGGCGCTGAGCCGCGAGGAGATCGTGGCGTGGCTGGCGCCGACCCTGCAGCGGTATCTCACGGCGCCGAGCCCCTGAGAACACGCCGAGGGCGCCGGTCTCGCCCGCGTACGGCGGGGCCGGCGCCCTCGAAGGAGTGTGAGGTCAGGCCTTCGCCTTGGCCTTCGGCTGACGGTCCTTGGACCTGTCCAGAACCATCACCAGGCCCGCGATGACCGCGAACAGGGCGAGGGGGGCCAGCACGTAGAGGCCCAGCGTCTCGCCGACGCTCAGGCCCTGGCCGGGGTCGTCGCCGTCGTCGCGGGTCAGCGCGAGCGCGGGGGACGTCATGAGCAGCATCATCAGCGTCGTACCGGCAGCCAGGGCGCCGGCGCGCAGGGCGTTCTTCTTGTCCACGGTGCCAAAAGTATCGAACGACGAATCGGCCCGCTCGTCCGGGGGTGCCGTACGGGCTCCGCCCTACTCCTGCCGCCCCGCCCGCAGCACATCGATCAGCGCATGCAGACGTGGCGATCCCGCCAGCTCCTCCAGGGTGACCGGGCGGCCCTCCGCGTCCGCGATCGGGAGCCGCCAGTTCGGGTACTGGTCCCAGGTGCCGGGAAGGTTCTGGGGACGGCGGTCGCCGAGCGTGTCGGGGAGCCAGACGCCGAGCATGCGGGACGGGGTGGCGAGCAGGAAGCGGTGGACCGCCTGGATCTCGGCCTCCTCCTGCGACGTGCCGTGGCCGCCACCCATGCCGTCCAGCAGGCCGAGGCGGGTGAGCAGGGCCAGCCACTCGCCCGTGTCGGCCGCCGCCTCCGCGCGCTCCTCCTCCAGCGGACGGGTCAACAGGCCCAGGCTGTCGCGGAGTTCGACGTGCTCGCCGGTGAGGCGGGCGGCGGTGGGCGGCAGGTCGTGGGTGGTGGCGGTGGCCAGGCAGTCGGCGCGCCAGCGCTCCGGCGGCAGCGGACGGCCGTCGCCGTCCCAGTCCCGTTCGAACCACAGGACGGACGTGCCGAGCACCCCGCGCTCGCGCAGCGTCTCGCGTACGCCGGGCTCGACCGTGCCCAGGTCCTCGCCGATGACGACGGAACCGGCGCGCGAGGCCTCCAGCACCAGGACGGCGAGCATGGCCTCCGCGTCGTAGCGGACGTACGTCCCCTCGGTGGGCGGGTGTCCCTGCGGCACCCACCAGAGGCGGAACAGGCCCATGACGTGGTCGATGCGCAGGGCGCCGGCGTAGCGGAAGAGCGCCTTCAGCAGGCGGCGGTACGGCGCGTAGCCGGACTCGGCGAGGCGGTCCGGCCTCCAGGGCGGCAGGCCCCAGTCCTGGCCGCGCGCGTTGAAGGCGTCCGGTGGCGCGCCCACCGACATCCCGGCGGCGAAGTACTCCTGCTGCGCCCAGGCGTCGGCGCCCCCCGGATGCACTCCGACCGCCAGGTCGTGCACGATCCCGATCGGCATCCCGGCCTCGCGCGCGGCGCGCTGGGCGTCGGTGAGCTGGGCGTCGGTGAGCCAGGCCAGCCAGGAGTGGAAGTCCACCCGGTCCAGCAACTGCCCGCGGGCGCGAGCCGTTTCGGCCGACCGGGGATCACGCAGGGCGGCCGGCCACCGGCTCCAGTCGGAGCCGTGCACCTCGGCCAGGGCGTACCACGTGGCGTGGTCCTCCAGGGCCTCACCCTCCTCGGCGACGAAGTCGACGTACGCGGCACGCCGCCCGGGCCCCGGCTCCACCTCGCGGATCAGCTCCAGCGCCTGCCGCTTGAGCGCCCAGACCGCGTCCCGGTCGATCAACGCGCCCTTCTCCAGTACCGATTCGCGCAGCCCGGCGGCGCGCCCGAGCAGCGCACGCAGGTGCTCGCGGTCCTCGACGTAGGCGTACTCGGGGATGTCCTCGACGCGCAGGTGCACGGGGTCGGGGAAGCGGCGGGAGGAGGGGCGGTAGGGAGAGGGGTCGGTGGGAGCGCCGGGCACGGCCGCGTGCAGCGGGTTGACCTGGACGAACCCCGCGCCGAGGGCCCGTCCGGCCCAGGCGGTGAGTTCGGCGAGGTCACCGAGGTCGCCCATGCCCCAGGAACGGTGTGAGAGCAGGGAGTAGAGCTGGACGAGCAGACCGTACGAGCGGGCGGCCGGCGTGGGCAGCCGGGCGGGGGCGACGACCAGGTGGGCTGCCGCGGAACGGCCGTCGGGTGCGCTGGCCGTCAACCGGTGGATCCCGGGCGGGAGTTGCTCGGCGGACCCACGCGTCTCGCCCTGTTCGGTCTCGATGCGCAGTCGGGTGCCGTTTGGGAGGGCCGCGAGCGCGGGGGACGTACCGCCGCTCCAGAGCACCACCGTCGGCGGCAGCAGCCGCTCGCCCAGCTCCCGCTCACGGGCGGCGAGCGCGGCACGGGTGGCCTCGGGGGTGCCCGTGTCGACGCCGAGGGCGGCCAGCGCGAGGGTGACAGCGGTGGCCGAGGCCGCGACCTTGCGGTCCGGGGAGGGGCTGTAGGAGGTGGCGACGCCGTGCAGGGCGGCGAGCCGGGACAGGTCCTCGGCGGGCGGTTCGGGCGACCCCTGCGCTGCCATCTAGGGCCTGCCTTTCGGATCAGGTCGGCTGTACGGAACGGTGCCTCACCACCACCCCGAGCGGGGTCTGGTGCGTGCGGGTGCAAGGCGGAGGGGGAGTCGACGCGGAGCGTCGGCGACCGACGACAACGCCGCAGACGCGTGTGCCAGGGCCCGCGACGCCGGGCGGATCCGGAAGGCGGGTCCTAGGGCCTCGTGCAGTCCGGCTCGGGGGCCACCGCCTCGCTGGTCAGGTGCGCCGCGTCGGCGAGAGGCGGCTCGCTGGTCAGGGGCTCGGCGTCGGGCAGGGGCGGTTCGCTGGTCAACGGGATCTCGGCGCAGGCGCCCTCCGCACTGAAGACGCAGAAGTGCGGCTCGGGTTCGAAGGACGGCAGCTGCGCCACGGGTTTGGAGAGGGGGTAAGCCGGTGCGGCCACGGAAGGCCTCCTTGTCGGATACGGGCAACGGGTTACCGCAGCCCTACCCCGTGCGCGCGGCGGCAGACGTACGGGATCGAACCAGGTGCCTCTTGTCACATTCTGCTCCACTTCTCCGCCATACCGGGAGCGCCGCGGGGCAGCGAATCCCCGTCACTATTCACTCAGTACATGTATCGAGTGCATAATGATCGCCATGAGCACCCGCCACATCCTGCTGGGGCTGCTCGCCTCTGGGCCGAGCCATGGCTACGACCTCAAGCGACGCCACGACGAACGTTTTCCGCAGGCCCGTCCGCTGGCCTACGGGCAGGTCTACACGACCCTGCAGCGCCTGGTCCGGGACGGCCTCGCCCAGGTCGAGGGCACCGACTCGGACGGCGGCCCGGAGCGGACGGCATACCGCTCGACCGAGGACGGAACGCGCGAACTGGCCCGGTGGGCCGGGGAGATCGCCCCGCCCGCACCGTTCGTGACGAACGAGATCTTCGCCAAGGTCGTCGTGTCGATCCTGTCCGGCGGCGACCCGGCCGGCTACCTGGCCGCGCAGCGTGCCGCGCACATGGAGCGGATGCGGGAGCTCACGGCGGTCAAGACCGCCGGGGGCGCCGGCCTCGCGACCGTGCTCTCGGCGGACTACGCCCTCAACCACCTCGACGCCGACCTCCGTTGGATGAACACCACGGCGGCCCGGCTCACCACCCTGACCGCGGAGGTCGACGCAGCATGAGCAACGGGGACACGAGCAACGGGGACAGCCCGGACGGCACGGACAGCGCGGTGCCGCTCCTGGCGGCCCGTGACCTCACCAAGACGCACGGCAGGACCGAGGCCCTGCGCGGCGCCTCGGCCGAGTTGCGGGCCGGCGAGATCCTCGCCGTGACCGGGGCCAGCGGCAGCGGGAAGTCCACGCTGCTGCACTGCCTGGCCGGCATCGTGCGCCCGGACGCGGGCGCGGTGACGTATGCCGGGCAGCGGCTCGACCAGCTGCCGGAGAAGCGGCTGAGCGAGCTGCGCCGCACCGACTTCGGGGTGGTCTTCCAGTTCGGGCAGCTGATTCCCGAGCTGACGGCGCTGGACAATGTCGCGCTGCCGCTGATGCTGGCCGGAACACCGCGCGCCGAGGCGCAGGCACAGGCCGGCGAGTGGCTGGAGCGGTTCGGCGTGTGGGGGCAGGAGGCGCTGCGGCCCGGTGAGATGAGCGGCGGCCAGGCCCAGCGGACGGCGCTGGCGCGGGCGTTGGTCACCGGCCCGAAGGTCGTCTTCGCGGACGAGCCGACGGGAGCGCTGGACTCCCTGGCGAGCGAACAGGTGATGGCGGCCCTGGTGCACACGGCCCGGGACGCGGGCACGTCGGTGCTGCTGATCACGCACGACGCCCAGGTGGCCGCGTACGCGGACCGCGAGGTGCGGCTGAGCGACGGTGCCGTGGCGCCGGCGGGGGTGGCGGCATGAGGACCGATCTTCGGCTGGCCTGGCTGCTGACCCGGGGCTCCGACCGGCGGGAGTGGTGGCGGATCGGGCTGACGGCGGTCGGGGCGGCGATGGCGACGGGCATCGCGCTCGCGGTCGTCTCGCTCGCCTCGCTGGACGGGTACTACTCCGTGTCCGTCGGGTCCGGGCTGCTCGACTCCGACAGCGACCGGCGCGGAGTGATCTTCGCGTTGGGGCTGCTGCTCATCCCGGTGCTCGGGTTCCTCGGCCAGTGCGCGCGCATCGGAGCGGTGCACCGCGACCGGCGGCTGGCCGCGCTGCGGCTCGCGGGAGCCTCGCCCCGGCAGGTGCGGCGGATCGCGGCGCTGGAGTCGGGGCCTGCCTGTCTGGCCGGTTCGGCGGTGGCCACGGCCACCTTCGTGCCGCTGCTGCCGGCTCTGTGGTCGCGCCCCACCGCCCCCGCCTGGGCGGGCATCGCCCTGGTGGCCGCGGCCGTACCCGTGCTGGGCGCGGCCGTGAGCGCCCTGGCGCTGGGCCGGGTGGTGGCCTCGCCACTCGGGTGGGTACGCCGGGTGCGGGCCACGCGGGGCCCGGGGCGGCTGTTCAAGTCGGCGACCTGGCTGCTGGCCGCGACGCTGCTGTTCATCGTCGTGGCCCCGCTCTTCAGCGACTCCTTCACCTTCACCCCCGGCCCGCCGACGCTGATCGTCCTGACGCTGCTGATCAGCTGTACGGCGGTGTGGCTGTCCGGCTCGTCGTCCCGGCAGCTGGGCGCGGGCCTGGCCGCCCGCACCCGGCGCCCGGCGGTGCTGATCGCGGCGGAACGGCTGTGCGAGGACCCGTGGGCGGCGGCCCGTACGCACGCGGCGGTGCTGCTGGTGACGGTCGTGGGCTCGGGCTTCGTCGGCGTACGGCAGGTGCTGCTGACCGAGCTGCACGCCATGCGCCGCGAAGGACGGCTGGGCACGGACATGGCCTACTACACGACGGGCATCGACCTGACGGCCGCCGCGATCCTCGTCGCGCTCGCGCTCATCCTCACCGGCCTCGCCGTCGGCACCGCCGAGTCCCTCGCCACCCGGCGCCGGGGTCTGGCCGCGCAGTCCGCCGCCGGAGTGCCGCACGGCGTGCTGGCCCGGGCACTGCTCCTGGAGACCGCGCTGCCGCTGGCCCCCGCGGTCGCGGTGGCGGGCATCGGCGGCCTGGGGATCGGCGCCTGGTACGCCTCGCTCAGCACGGACTACATCGTGGCGCCGGTGCCGTACGGCACGCTCCTGGTGCCGTTCGCCGTGTACGCGTGCTGCCTGCTGGCGGCGGCCACCTCACTCCCTCTGCTGCGCCGCTCGGTCCGCCCGGCCGAGCTGCGCTACGCATGAGGGGATGACCGTCCGGTCCGGGAGTACGGGGGGCTCCCGGACCGGACCGCGTGCGCGGCACGCCCCGCCACCAGAGCTATGCGAAAGCCCGGATCGTCAGGCGGAAATGCCGTCGATCCGGGCCATGGCGGCCTCCGCGCCGTATGGCTGCAAGTACGGCAGCCAGCGCGGGTCCCTATGGCCGGTGCCGATGATGCGCCAGGCCAGTCCGGTGGGTGGAGCGGGTTTGTGGCGCAGCCGCCAGCCGATCTCGAAGAGATGTCGGTCGGCCTTCACGTGGTTGCAGCGGCGGCAGGACGCCACCACGTTGTCCCAGACGTGTTTGCCCCCGCGGCTGCGCGGGATGACGTGGTCGACGCTGGTTGCGACGCCACCGCAGTACATGCACCGGCCCCCGTCGCGCGCGAAGAGCGCCCGCCGGGTGAGAGGAACGGGCCCCCGATAGGGAACCCGGACGAATCGCTTGAGCCGGACCACGCTGGGTGCGGGGACTGTGACGGTTGCGCTGTGCATGAAGGCGCCGGATTCCTCCAGGGAGACAGCCTTGTTCTCCAGGACGAGGACGAGCGCGCGGCGGAGCGGTACGACGCCGAGTGGCTCGTACGACGCGTTGAGGACCAGGACGTGCGGCACGGATGCCTCCTTGTGCGTCGGCGGCGCGTGGCTCGCGCCGGGACGATCTGTAGCCAGTCTCCCCTCTGGCCTGCTGGAAGCGCCACCATGTCCCGGTAACGGGCTGGGAGTGTTTTCGACCACATCTGATTCATCCCCCGGAGGGGCGACTGTTTATCCCACCTGCTCATCCCCGGATGGCCAACGGCTCTCCCCGGAAGAGGGCAGGGATTCGCACACGATGCCCCGATAGTGTGGTGGACCCGCCCACCCGGTGACCTTTCCGTGACCTTGACCAATCCGGAACCGGGCGGCGGACCGCAGCACCTGGAGGTACCTGCCGTGTCCTTGCCCGCCGTCCTACTGGCCGCCGGTCCGTCGCCGTCGCCGACTCCCCCGGAGTCGACGGCCCCGGCGGTCCCCACGCTCCAGGACGCCCAGCAGAGCGCGACCAACGCCGCCGGCTGGGTCGAGCAGAACTGGTCCACCTGGCTCGCGATCGGCCTCAGGGTCCTGCTGATCCTGGTGATCGCCGGGGTGCTGAGAGCGGTCGTGCAGCGGGCGATCACCAAGCTGATCGACCGCATGACCCGCACCGCCCAGGCCGTGGACGGCACGGCGCTCGGCGGACTGCTGGTCAACACCGAGCGCCGGCGCCAGCGCTCCCAGGCGATCGGCTCGGTGCTGCGCTCGGTCGCGTCCTTCGCGATCCTCGGCACCGCGGCACTGATGATCCTGGCCGCGTTCCAGATCAACCTGGCCCCGCTGCTGGCCTCCGCCGGTGTCGCGGGCGTGGCGATCGGTTTCGGCGCCCGCAACCTGGTCACGGACTTCCTGTCCGGCGTCTTCATGATCCTGGAGGACCAGTACGGGGTCGGTGACACGATCGACGCGGGCGTCGCCTCCGGCGAGGTGATCGAGGTCGGTCTGCGCGTGACCAAGCTGCGCGGCGACAGCGGCGAGATCTGGTACGTCCGCAACGGCGAGGTCAAGCGCATCGGGAACCTCTCCCAGGGCTGGGCGACGGCCGGCGTGGACGTCACCGTGAAGGCGCACGAGGACCTGGACCGGGTGAAGGCCACCCTCGACGAGGTCGCCGAGAAGATGAGCGCGGAGGAGCCCTGGAACGAGCTCCTGTGGAGCCCGATCGAGGTCCTCGGCCTGGACAGCGTGCTCCTTGACTCGATGGTGGTCCGGATCTCCGCGAAGACCATGCCCGGCAAGTCCCTCACCGTGGAACGCGAGCTGCGCTGGCGCGTCAAGCGCGCCTTCGACGCCGCGAACATCCGCATCGTGGGCGGGGCGACGGCCCCGCTGGACGAGGAGCCCGTCGACCCGGCGGCAGCGGTCTCCGCCCCCTCGGTGCTCTCCAACCCCGACTCCCCGCAGGCGGAGGCCGCATCGCCGCTCGCCCAGCAGCGCTCGGCGGCGCCGAAGTAAGGGCCGGCCGGCCCCACCACCCACTCCCACCGCCCCCGAGGTAACGAGTCTGTTGCCTCGGGGGCGGTTCCTATTGACGCCTCCTTCGCCCTGGGCTTACGTTCCTCTCCAGCCAATAGGAAACTTTCCTAACAGTGATCAACGGCCACCCGCACAGTGATCAGTGAGAAGCTGGGCAGTCGAGCTGGGCAGTCGAAAGGCAGGTGTCGACCACATGGCAGGAACAGCCGGTACGCCGGGCACCCCGCGCGTCCTGCGCGCCATGAACGACCGCGCCGCCCTGGACCTCCTCCTGGAGCACGGGCCACTGTCCCGCACCCGGATCGGCAAGCTCACCGGCCTCTCCAAGCCGACCGCCTCCCAGCTGCTCGCCCGCCTGGAGGCGGCCGGCCTCGTCCTCGCCACCGGCACCACCGAGGGACGTCCCGGCCCCAACGCGCAGCTCTACGAGGTCAATCCGGCCGCCGCGTACGCCGCCGGACTGGACGTCACCCCCGAGCGTGTCCTCGCCGCCGTCGCCGACATCACCGGCCGCAGGGTGGGGTCGTACGAACTGCCCACCCCGGGAAGGCGGCCCACCCAGCCCGTCGTCCGACAGGTCACCGACGCCCTCGACGGCGCCGTGAAGGCCGCGGGGCTCACTCGCGGCGACGTCCACCGGCTCGTCATCGGCACCCCGGGCGCCTTCGACCCCAACACCGGCCGGCTGCGCTACGCCTCCCACCTCCCGGGCTGGCACACCCCGGCCCTCCTCGACGAACTCGCCGCCGCCCTGCCGATGCCGGTCGAGTACGAGAACGACGTCAACCTCGCCGCCGTCGCCGAACAGCGGCTGGGCGCGGCCCGCGGGCACGAGGACTTCGTGCTGCTGTGGAACGAGGGCGGCCTCGGTGCCGCCCTGGTCCTCGGCGGGCGGCTGCACCGCGGCTGGACCGGCGGCGCGGGCGAGGTCGGCTTCCTGCCGGTGCCGGGCGCACCCCTGGTCCGGCAGGTGACCAAGGCCAACAGCGGTGGCTACCAGGAGCTGGCCGGTTCGCAGGCCATCCCCAAACTGGCCCGGCGGCTGGGCATCGAGGAGATCCCGGCCGGCCCGTACGCCGAGGCCGCCGCCGCTCTCGTCGCCCGCGCCGCCGAAGCCCACGAGACCGACAACGGCCCCTACCGGCAACTGCTGGAGACCTACGCGACGCACCTCGCCACCGGTCTCGCCTCCCTCGTCTCCGTCCTCGACCCGGAACTCGTCGTCCTGAGCGGCAGCTCGCTCACCATGGGCGGCGAGGTGCTGCGCGCCCTGGTCCAGGCCGAGCTGGAGGAACTCGCTGCCTCCCGGCCCCGGCTCGTGGTCGGCGACGTCCGTGAACACCCCGTGCTGCGGGGCGCGTTGGAGAGCGCCCTGGCGGCCACCCGCGACGAGGTCTTCGACACCTCCCGCTGACCGGCCCGTAGGCCCTCTCGCCGAACCCGTACTCACCACCCGCCTTCCCTCACCCACCCCGTCCCGCCCCTGGGAGAACTTGCCATGCCCGGAATGTCACGGAAAGCGGCCCTCGCTCTCGCCGCCTCCGCCTCCCTCGCCCTCCTCGCCACCGCCTGTACCGGCCAGACAGACAGTTCGTCGTCCGGCGCCGACGACGACGCCTCGAAGGAGACGACCATCAACTTCTGGCATGCCTGGAGCGCGCCCAATGAAGTGAAGGCCGTCAACTCCCTGATCGCCGGCTTCGAGAAGGCACACCCCAACATCCATGTGAACGTCGTCGCCAACATGACCGACGACAAGATCAACCAGTCGCTGCGCACGGGCGGCGACAAGGCTCCGGACGTCATCTCCTCCTTCACCACCAACAACGTCGGCAAGTTCTGCTCGTCGGGTGCGCTGGCCGACCTCAACCCCTTCTTCAAGAAGGCGGGCATCGACCCGGAGACGACGTTCCCGAAGGCGATGAACGAGTACACCCAGTTCGACGGCAACCGCTGCGCGGCACCGCTGCTGGGCGACGCGTACGGGCTCTACTACAACAAGACGGCGTTCGCGAAGGCCGGCATCAGGAATCCGCCGAAGACGTGGTCCGAATTCGAGGCCGACGCCAAGAAGTTGACCATCACCGAGGGCGACAGCTACAAGCAGCTCGGCTTCATGCCGGACTACCACGGCTGGGAGACGACGACCGAGCACTACTTCGGTCAGTTCTCTCCGACGTACTTCGACAAGGCCGGCAAGTCCGAACTCGCCACGGACCCCGCGTTCGAGGCCGGATTCAAGCTCCAGAAGAAACTCGTCGACGAACTCGGCGGTTTCAGGAAGCTGGAGACCTACCGCTCCGAGCTGGGTGACGAATGGGGCGTCAAGCACCCCTTCCACACCGGCCAGGTGGCCATGCAGCTGGACGGTGAATGGCGTCTGGGAATGGCCCTGGACGCAAAGCCGAAGTTCGATGTCGGCGTGGCCCCGCTGCCCGTCCCCGACGACCAGGCCGCCCAGTACGGCAAGGGCTACATCACCGGCACCATCACCGGCATCTCCGCCGCCGGCCACAAGCAGAACGCTGCCTGGGAGCTGGTGAAGTACATGACCACGGACACGGACGCGGTGGTGAACTTCTCCAACGCCATCCACAACGTGCCCTCGACGCTGGCCGCCCTGAAATCCCCCAAGCTGAAGTACGACCCCCGCTTCAAGACGTTCCTTGACATCGCCGCGAACCCGAACTCCACGACGTCGCCCGCTTCCATCAACGGCGGCGTGTACCTCGCGACGATCCAGAACTTCGGGTACGACTACGAGAGCGGAAAGGTCACCGACCTGAAGGCGGGCCTCAAGAAGACGGCCGCGCAGATCGACACGGACATCGCGCAGGCGAAGTAGCCGGACGATGAGCACCATCACCCTGGCGTCGAAGCGCCGCAGGTCGGCCCTTCGAACTCTCGCCTTCATGTCGCCCTGGTTGATCGGCTTCGCGGTCTTCTTCGCCTACCCGCTGATCTCGACGGTCTACTTCTCCTTCATGCACTACGACGGCTTCAGACCGCCGACGTGGAGCGGGACGAAGAACTGGACCTACGTCTTCGAGCACTACCCCTTCTTCTGGCCGGCCCTGCGCAACACCCTCTGGCTGGTCCTGGTCATGGTGACCCTGAGGGTCCTCTTCGGCCTCGGCGTCGGCCTCCTGATCACCAAGATCAAGACGGGCACGGGAGTCTTCCGCACCCTCTTCTACCTGCCCTACCTCGCCCCGCCGGTGGCCGCGACGATGGCCTTCGCGTTCCTGCTGAATCCCGGTACGGGCCCGGTGAACTCGATCCTCGAAAAGGTCGGCATCCCGGCCCCCGGCTGGTTCAACGACCCCACCTGGTCCAAGCCCGCCCTCACCCTGCTCGCCCTGTGGGGCATCGGCGACCTGATGGTCATCTTCATGGCCGCGCTGCTCGACGTACCCCAGGAGCAGTACGAGGCCGCGGAGCTGGACGGCGCGTCGGCGTGGCAGCGGTTCCGGTACGTGACGCTGCCGAACATCTCGCCGATCGTCATGTTCGCCGTCGTCACCGGCGTGATCCAGACGATGCAGTACTACACGCAGCCGCTCATCGCCGGGAAGGTCGCCTCGGGCGTGATCCAGGGCGCGGGCACCCAGTTCGAGCCCGGCTACCCCGAGAAGTCGACCCTCACCCTCCCCCAGCTCGTCTACAACCTCGGCTTCCAGCGCTTCGACTACGGCTCCGCCTGCGTCGTCGCCCTGGTCCTGTTCGCCCTGTCCATGGTGTTCACCGCGTTCCTGATGCGGCGCCGGGGCGGTCTCAACCTGGCAGGTGACTGACCATGGCCCAAGTACTGGACAAACCGGTGCAGTTGAAGGCACCCGTCTCCCCCGCCGAGCGCACGGCCCGCCGCCGGTCGCTCCTGGAGTGGGTCGCGGTCCACTCCCTCGGCGTGGCGGTGGCGCTCTTCTTCGTGCTGCCCTTCGTGTTCGTGTTCCTGACCTCGCTGATGAGCGACACCCAGGCCCTCAGCCGGGACCTGATCCCGCACACCTGGGAGTGGTCCAACTACAGGAAGGTCTTCGACACTCCGGGCTTTGTGACCTGGTGGAAGAACACGCTGATCTACGCGGGACTGGGCACGGTCCTCACCGTGGCGTCGTCGATCCCGGTGGCGTACGCGCTCGCCAAGTTCCGCTTCCGCGGCCGCAATCTGTCGCTGATGCTGGTGATCTCGATGATGATGCTGCCACCGCAGGTGATCATCATCCCGATGTACCTGTTCTGGGCGAAGCAGCTGGACCTGTCGGGCACGCTGTGGCCGCTGATCATCCCGATGGCGTTCGGTGACGCGTTCTCCATCTTCCTGCTGCGCCAGTTCCTGATGACCATTCCGAACGAGTACCTGGACGCGGCGAAGGTGGACGGCTGCGGCGACTTCAGGACCCTCCTGAAGGTCGTCCTGCCCATGGCCAGGCCGGGCATCGCGGCCGTGGGCCTCTTCCAGTTCTTCTACGCCTGGAACGACTACTTCGGCCCGCAGATCTACGCCTCGGAGAACCCGGGCGCCTGGACCCTCTCCTACGGCCTGGAGTCCTTCAAGGGCGCCCACCACACCGACTGGAACCTCACCATGGCCGCGACCGTGCTGGTCATGGCCCCGGTGATCCTCGTCTTCTTCTTCGCGCAGAAGGCATTCGTCGAGGGCGTCACGCTCACCGGAGTGAAGGGTTAACCACGCATGCAGCATCTCCCCGGGGGCAACCCCCGGACCCCCGGCCGATGATCACCGTCCCGCGCGCCCGGAAGCGAGGCAACCTCCAGTGAAACTCACCGTGGTCGGCGGAGGCTCGACCTACACACCCGAACTCATCGACGGCTTCGCCCGGTTGCGTGACACGCTGCCCGTCGAGGAACTGGTCCTCGTCGATCCGGCGCCCGAACGCCTGGAGCTGGTGGGCGGACTTGCCCGCCGTATCTTCGCCCGCCAGGGGCACGACGGCCGGATCGTGGCGACCGACGACCTGGACGCCGGCGTGGACGGCGCCGACGCCGTGCTGCTGCAGCTGCGCGTCGGCGGTCAGGCGGCCCGCGAGCAGGACGAGACATGGCCCCTGGAGTGCGGCTGCGTCGGCCAGGAGACGACCGGCGCGGGCGGCCTGGCCAAGGCGCTGCGCACGGTCCCGGTCGTCCTGGACATCGCGGAACGGGTGCGCCGCACCAACCCGCACGCCTGGATCATCGACTTCACCAACCCGGTCGGCATCGTCACCCGTGCCCTGCTGCAGGCGGGCCACAAGACGGTCGGCCTGTGCAACGTCGCGATCGGCTTCCAGCGGAAGTTCGCGGACCGGCTCGGTATCTCACCGGCCGACGTCCACCTCGACCACGTGGGCCTCAACCACCTCACCTGGGAGACCGGCCTACGTCTCGGCGGCCCCGAGGGCGAGAACGTTCTGCCCAGGCTGCTGGCCGAACACGGCGCCTCGATCGCCGCCGACCTGCGGCTGCCCCGGGCCGTGCTCGACCGCCTGGGCGTGGTCCCGTCGTACTACCTGCGCTACTTCTACGCCCACGACGAGGTCGTACGAGAGCTGCGCACCAAGCCCTCCCGGGCCGCCGAGGTCGCCGAGATGGAGCGGCATCTGCTGAAGATGTACGCCGACCCGGCCCTGGACGAGAAGCCGGCACTGCTCGCCCAGCGCGGCGGCGCCTACTACTCGGAGGCAGCCGTGGATCTGGCGGCCTCGCTGCTGGGCGCGGGCGGCAGCCCGTACCAGGTGGTGAACACCTACAACAAGGGCACGCTGCCGTTCCTGCCGGACGACGCGGTGATCGAGGTTCAGGCGGCGGTCGGTCCGAAGGGACCGCTCCCGCTCGCCGTGCCGTCCGTGGACCCGCTGTACGCGGGTCTGATGGCGAACGTGACGGCGTACGAGGACCTGGCTCTGGAGGCGGCGCTGCGGGGCGGCCGCGACCGGGTCTTCCGGGCCCTGCTCTCCCACCCCCTCATCGGCCAGTACGAGTACGCCGAAGGCCTGACCGACCGACTGATCGCACACAACCGGGAGCATCTCGCGTGGGCATGACCGCACGTGTCCTCGCCGTCGACGCGGGCAACAGCAAGACCGATGTCGCGGTCGTGGCGGCCGACGGAACCGTCCTCGCCACGGCCCGCGGCGGCGGGTTCCGGCCGCCGGTGGTGGGCGTGGACGCGGCGGTGGACGCCCTAGCCGACGCGGTGGGCAGCGCCTTCGCCGCCGCCGGGGCGGAGTCGGTCGACCATGTCTCCGCGTGCCTCGCCAACGCCGACTTCCCCGTGGAGGAGGAGCAGCTGGCGGCCGCGCTGCAGGCGCGCGCGTGGGGCGCGCAGGTGGAGGTCCGCAACGACACCTTCGCCATCCTGCGCGCCGGCATCACCGAACCCCGGGGGGTCGCCGTGGTCTGCGGCGCCGGGATCAACTGCGTCGGCATGCGCCCCGACGGCCGCACCGCCCGCTTCCCCGCACTCGGCCGTATCTCCGGCGACTGGGGCGGCGGCTGGGGGCTGGTGGAGGAAGCGCTGTGGCACGCGGCACGCGCGGAGGACGGCCGCGGCGCACCGACGGCTCTCGCCCGCGTCCTGCCCGCCCACTTCGGCCACTACACCATGCTCGCGCTCATCGAGGCGCTGCACCTCGAAGAGGTGGCGCCCGCCCGCCGCCACGAGCTGACACCGGTGCTCTTCGCCACGGCCGCGGACGGCGACCCGATCGCCCGCGCGATCGTCGACCGGCTCGCGGACGAGGTGGTGGCGATGGCGACGGTGGCACTGACCCGCCTCGATCTGCTGGAGGAGGAGACCCCGGTCCTGCTCGGCGGCGGCGTACTGGCCGCCCAGCACCCCCAACTCAACGACGGAATCAAGGAGTTGCTGGCGACCCGCGCCCCGAAGGCGGTGCCCCGGGTGGTGACGGCGAGCCCGGTGCTGGGGGCGGCGCTGCTGGGGCTGGACCGGGTCCACGCGGGACAGGCGGTGCATGACAGGGTGCGCGCCCACTTCACGGGCAGTCCCAAGGGCGGAACCGATCCGATTCCCACGACGTATTGATGGGCAGGGGGTGATGCGAGCCCCTGCCCTCCCGCCGGAGGCATCCGGCAGGGATACTTGCGGCGACGGATGACCACGGGGGAGGTCAAGGTGACACACCCGCCGAAGAGCAGTACGGCGCCACCGGGGTCCGGCATGCCCACGATGCCGGCCGTGCCGCCGCAGCCGGGACGGCCCGTTCCCCCGCCGCCACCGGGTCCCACGGCCGTGCCCGCGCCCGTTTCGGCGCGCCGTACCGCCTTCGCGGAGGGGGTCGAGCGCCTGCGTGAGGCGGCGACGACCGAGCCGGGGCGGCTGCGCATCATCGGCGCGTTCGTCGCGCTTCTCGTCGTCGCGTTCGGCTCGGTCACCGCCTGGCAGATGACCGACCGCGCGTCCGCCGCCGACCAGGTGCTCACCCGCAGCCAGCCGCTGAGTTCCGACGCGGCCGACATCTACAGATCGCTCGCCGACGCCAACACGGCGGCGGCCAGCGGCTATCTCGCGGGCCCGCAGGAGAAGCCCGAGATGCGTCAGCGGTACGAGCGAGACATCGGCACGGCGGCGGACAAGCTCGTCAAGGCCGCCTCCAACTCCGACCCCGGGTCAAACTCCGCGAAGACCATCGCCGATCTCAACAAGCTGCTGCCGCAGTACAAAGGCCTGATCGAGACGGCCCGGGCCAACAACCGGCAGGGCTACCCGGTGGGCAGCGCCTACCTGCGCGCGGCGAACGAGCAGATGCAGCAGCAGATGCTGCCGAAGGCCGAGGCCCTGTACCAGAAGGAGAACCAGCGGCTGAGCTCGGACTACTCCGACGCGAAGTCGTTCCCGTGGGCCGCGGTCGGCCTCGGCCTCCTCGCGCTCGGCGGCCTTGCCTGGGCCCAGCACCGCAACTACCTGCGCACCAACCGGGTGTTGAACCACGGTCTGGTCACCGCGTCGGCCGCCTCCGTGGTGGTCCTGCTCTGGCTCGTCGTCGGTCACACCGTCGCCCGCGCGGGGCTGAGCGACTCCTACGACCACGGCGTCCGCTCACTGAACGTCCTGCATGACGCCCGCATCGCGTCCCTGACCGCCCGCAGCGACGAGAACCTCAGCCTCATCCGCCGCGGCGCGGACACCCAGGTCGTGGGCGGCAAGCCCGTGGACGCCTACGCCGTGGGGTACGACCAGCAGATCGGCGAGCTGGCCACGTCGCTCACCAGGGCCGGCGGTCTCGCCGACGACTCCGCGGGCAGGAAACCCGTACAGGACGCGGACAGCTTCATGAAAGCGTGGAAGGACCGGCACGTCGTCGCCCAGGGCCTGAACGACAAGGGTGAGTACCAGCAGGCCCGTGACAAGGTCATCGGCGTCGGCAAGGACCCGACGAGCGTGTGCTTCGACAATGTGGACGCCGCTCTGGAGAAGGCACTCACCCACGAGCAGACCGAGTTCCAGCAGGCGGCGGGCGACGGCAAGGACGCACTGACCGGCCTGCCGTACGGGGCGGCGGTCCTCGCCGTCCTGGGCGCGGCCGGCGCGGTGCTGGGTATCGGGCGCAGGCTTTCGGAGTACCGGTGAGAGGGGGCGTGGAGATGCATGCACACCGTCTGGCGCGACGTCTGCGGGCCGGCCTCCGGGGCTGGGGCGGCGTCGGCGCGATGGCGGCCGTGTGCGCCCTCGCGCTGGCCTTCGCGCTGCTGCTGCCCCTGACGCAGTCGAGCGGAGCGGCCGGCGCCACGGGCAGCGGCGCTCAGGGCGTCGCCCAGGGCAGCCAGATCAAGGCCGACGACTGCAAGACGCTGAACGACCCGCAGGACCGGAGCCTGTCCCCGTCGGGCGGCGACGGCGGCACACAGACCCTCGACAAGATCAAGGCCCGCAAGGACCGGCGTCTGATCGTCGGCATCGACACCAACAGCTACCGCTGGGGCTACCTCAACCCGAACAACACCTCCGGCGCGCTGGAGGGCTTCGACATCGACCTCGTCCACCGGATCGCCAAGGACATCCTCGGCGACGCGGACGCGGTCTCGTTCAAGGCGATCCCCACCAGCCGCCGTATCGACGCGATCCAGAACGGCGAGGTCGACATGGTGGTCCGCACCATGACGATCAACTGCGACCGGCTGAGCCAGGTCGCGTTCTCCGCGCCCTACTTCAGAACCGGCCAGCAGGTCCTCGCCCCCCGCACCTCGACGATCACCGGGTACAACGGCACGCTCGCCCACAAGAAGGTCTGCTCGGCCGACAGTTCGACGGCGCTGGACCGTCTGCAGTCGGACCAGAAGGCCGGCAGGCTCCCGGCCGGCACCGACATCAAGACGGTGGTCCCCAACCAGCTGGACTGCCTGGTGAAGTTGCAGCTCGGCGCGGTCGACGCGGTGGTCACGGACGGCGCGCTCGCCGCGAGCCAGGCCGCGCAGGACCCGACGGTGGAGCTCAAGGGCGGCCTGTTCACCGACGAGTACTACGGCGTGGCGATGAAACTGCACTCCGACGATCTGGTACGCCAGGTCAACCGGACCCTGCAGAACTACGTCAAGGACGGTGGCTGGGCGGACTCGTACGAGAAGTGGCTGCACCCCACCCTGGACCAGGGCGACAAGAAGTCGGCGTCCGCGACCCCTCCCGCCGCCCACTACAAGTGACCGACCACCGGACGCAGAGACCACACCACGGACCACGACAGCAGCGAGAGGTGATCGATGGGCGTCACGGACCCCGCCGGGCCGGTGATGGACCGGGACGAGGTGGACCGTGCGCTGGCGCGGCTCGGCGCCGAGCACGAGGCGATCGAGACCTCGCTCCTCGCCCTCCAGGACCACGCGGGCCGCAGACTCCTGGAGGGCGCGGAGCTCACCGGCGTCACCAAGGAGCGCTGGGCTGCCGCGGAGACGTCGATCACGCTGCTGTGGGCGTACTTCGACGCGTACACGGACGCGCTGCGCTCGGCCCGGGAGATCCGCTCCCGCCGCCGCTGGTCCAGCCGTGAGGACCTGGTGGAGCTGACGGAGCTGCTGCGCGGCGAGTCCGTGACGCTCGCGGGTTCGACGACGGCCACGGCGAACGCGCCGACGCTGACCGGCGGTTCGGGCAAGCTCAGCCGGCGGTTCTCCCTGGCCGGCCTCGTCGACCTGATGAACGACCTGTACGCGACGAGCCTGGACATGGTCGTCACCGCAGACGCGGTCTGGTCGGCGCTGCCCGCGCGGATCGATTTACTGGCCGCGGAACTCCAGCGCACCCGCAAACTCGCCCACTCGGTCGGCGTACGCCCCGGCGAGCACCCCTCCGGGGACGACCTGGAGCTGATCACGCGCACCCTGACGTCCCTGCGCGAGCAGGTGGTGTCCGACCCGCTCGCGTACTGGATTCCCGCGCAGGGGAGTTCGGCGCCCGGCGGTGGCCGGCCGGACACCACGGTGTACGACCGGGAGGCGCGCGCTCTGGAGGAGGTGCGCCGGGAGATCGACGCCGTGCTCACCGTCCGGCAGGACGCGGAACAGCGGCTGGTGCGGCTGCGGGACGTCCTCGGCCGCGCGGACCGCACCCTCGCCGAGGCACGCAGCGCACGGGGGGAGGTCCTCGCGAAGATCGCCGCGACGGAGGTGCCCGTGGTCAGCGGTCCGCCGACCGTGCTGCAGGAGCAGCTGGCGACGGCCGCCGAGTACCGCAGACACGCCCAGTGGCACCGCCTGTCCCCGCTCCTGGAGTCCCTGGAGGAGAAGGCGGAGGACGAACTGCTGCGCGCCCGCGAGTCGTTGACCGCGGTCACCGCGCCGCTCGCGGTCCGCGCGGAGCTGCGCGGCCGCCTCGACGCGTACAAGGCGAAGGTCGCCCGGCACGGGTACGCCGAGGACCCGTTCCTGATCGAGCGGTACGACGCGGCGCGCCGCATGCTGTGGAGCGCGCCGTGCGATCTGCGCGTCGCCGAGCAGGCCGTGCTGCGCTTCCAGCAGGCGGCCGCCGAAGTGCTGGCCGGCCCGCGCGTTCCGGGGCAGAGCGGGCCCGAGGACCGCAGGGGGCCCGGAGCGTGAGTGACAGAGGGGGTGCTGTGACGTCATGAGTCAGGCGCAGCAGAACTGCCAGCGGCCGGGGTGCGAGGGCGCCTACGACAACGTGGGCGACGGCGAGCTGTACTGCGACACCTGCGGCCTCGCGCCGGTCGTGTCGCCGACAGGCATGGTGAGTTCGCCGGCCACGGGCATCACGGGCGGCGGCAGGGGGTCGCAGGGCAGCGGCAGTTCGCGTTCCAGCGGCCGCAGCAGCCGTAGCAGCTCGCGTACGTCCTCGCAGTCGTCGAAGTCGCGGCGCTCGGTGTCGGGACGCCTGTCCCGTTCCCTTTCGGGCCGTTCCACGGGCCGTGCGGTGTCGGTCAGGAGCTCCGGTTCCTCCACGAACACCAGTGCCCGCGGCCGGCTGGGCGTCGGCCTGGTGCAGGTGCCGGACGTGCCGCGGCCCGACCCGCGCGCGATGGTGCTGGACAACCCGGAGGTGCCCGAGCGCAAGCGGTTCTGCTCGCGCTCCGACTGCGGGGCGCCGGTCGGCCGGGCGCGCGGTGAGCGGCCTGGTCGTACGGAGGGCTTCTGCACCAAGTGCGGCCACCCGTACTCCTTCGTGCCGAAGCTGAAGGCCTCCGACGTGGTGCACGGCCAGTACGAGGTCGTGGGCTGTCTGGCGCACGGTGGGCTCGGCTGGGTCTACCTCGCCGTGGACAAGGCGGTCTCCGACCGGTGGGTGGTCCTCAAGGGCCTGCTCGACACCGGCGACCAGGACGCGATGGCGGCGGCGATCTCCGAGCGGCGCTTCCTGGCCGAGATCGAGCACTCCAACATCGTGCGGATCTACAACTTCGTGGAGCACCTCGACCAGCGCACCGGTTCGCTCGACGGCTACATCGTCATGGAGTACGTCGGCGGCAAGTCGCTGAAGGAGATCGCCAACTCGCGCCGTACGTCCACGGGCAAGCGGGATCCGCTGCCGGTGGAGCAGGCGTGCGCGTACGGCATCGAGGCCCTGGAGGCGCTCGGTCATCTGCACAGCCGCAACCTGCTGTACTGCGACTTCAAGGTCGACAACGCGATCCAGACCGAGGACCAGCTCAAGCTGATCGACATGGGCGCGGTGCGCAGGATGGACGACGAGGAGTCGGCCATCTACGGCACGGTGGGCTACCAGGCGCCGGAGGTCGCGGAGGTCGGCCCGTCGGTGGCGTCCGACCTGTACACGGTCGCCCGCACCCTGGCCGTCCTGGCCTTCGACTTCCAGGGCTACACGAACGTCTTCGTGGACTCGCTGCCCGACCCGGACAACATCGAGGTCTTCCGGCAGTACGAGTCCTTCTACCGCTTCCTGGTCCGGGCCACCGACCCGGACCCGGCCCGCCGGTTCGCCTCCGCGCAGGAGATGGCGGAGCAGCTGACGGGCGTGCTGCGCGAGGTGGTGTCGCTGCAGACGGGGCGGGCCCGGCCCGCGCTGTCGACTCTGCTGGGGCCCGAACTGAAGGTCACGGACCCGGAGTTGTTCCCGAAGCTGGAGGGGGACGTGTCGCTGCTCGGGGCACGGGTGGCGGGCAGGCAGAACAAGCAGAAGGGGAAGCAGCAGCAACCCGCTCTTCCCGCCTTCGCGAACGGCAGCCCGGCGATCGTCAAGCCGGTCAACTCCCCCGTCGCCGCTCTCGCCCTGCCCGTCCCCCGAGTCGACCCCTCCGACCCGAACGCCGGTTTCCTGGCGGGCCTGATGACGACCGCGCCGGCCGAGCTGCTGGGGGCGCTCGCCGCGGCGCCGGCCTCGTCGGTCGAGACGCGCCTGCGGCAGATCCGCGCCTGGCTGGAGAACGGCGACGCGTACACCGCGCTGGAGGCCCTGCGGAACCTGGAGGAGGAGCGTCCCGACGACTGGCGGGTCGTCTGGTACCGGGGCGTGGCCGCACTGGCGACCGGCGACCACGAGGGGGCCGCGCTCGCCTTCGACGCGATCTACGACGCGTTCCCGGGCGAGCCCGCGCCCAAGCTGGCGCTCGGCCTGTGCGCGGAGGTGCTGGGCCAGCTGGACAACGCGGCCGAGTACTACCGGCTGGTCTGGTCGACCGACCCGAGCTATGTGAGCGCCGCGTTCGGTCTGGCCCGCGTCCAGCTCGCGGCCGGGGACCGCACCGGCGCCGTACAGACGCTGGAGTCGGTGCCGGAGTCGTCCATCCACTACACGGCCGCGCGGGTGGCCGCCGTCCGGGCGCGGCTGCGCGGGCGCACGGCGAGTGCCGCCGACGTACCGTTCCTGGGCGACCTGACCGCCGCCGCCGGGCAGGTCGAGGCGCTGGACGCGTACGGTCTGGACCCGGCGCGCCGGGAGCAGTTGTCGGCCGAGGTCCTCGGCTGCGCGCTGGACTGGATACTCTCCGGGGGCCGGGGTTCCGCACCCGCGGGACAGCAGGTGCTGCTCGGCAGTGACCTGGACGAGCGGGGACTCCGCTTCGGCCTGGAGCGCTCGTACCGCACGCTGGCCCGGCTGGCGCGGGGCGGCGAGGAGAGGATCGACCTGGTGGAACGTGCCAACCGTTACCGCCCCCGGACGTGGGTGTAGTTGATGTCGCAGATGCCCCAGCAGGCCGCCCTGTCGAACTGCCCGAGCTGCGAGTGGCCGCTCGAGTCGGGTGACCGTTTCTGCGGTGCGTGCGGATACGACCTGTCCGTGGTGCCCGTACCGCCGGACGACCATCCGACGGTCGCCCTGAACGGCTCGGCCCCGCCCGCGGGCGACGGCGCCGGCGCCTGGCCGCTCGCCGCCGGGCCCGGCAGCTCCGGCGCCCCGGTGCCAACACATCTGCCGACGGACCTGCCCGGGCAGGACTCGGGCGGCTCCCCGCTGCCGCCGGAGCCGTCACCGCCCACCGGATCGCCGGTGTCCGCGGCCTCCGGCGTGCGCTTCGACCGGCCGCCGGAGCCCGACGAATACCCGCTGCAGGCACCGGATCCGCGCGTCGCCGACCTCGCGGCCTCCGCCGAGGAGGCCAAGATGTGTGTGGCCTGCCGCGCCGGCCGTGTCGACAGCGACGGCTACTGCGAGAACTGCGGGCACGCACAGCCCCGGGAGCGCGATCACATGGAGCAGGAGTGCGGCCCGCTGGCCGCCGTCAGTGACCGCGGCCTGCGCCACCACCGCAACGAGGACGCGTTCGGCCTCGGCCACACCGCGCTGCCCGACGGCTCCCCCGTGTCCCTGGCCGTCGTCTGCGACGGCGTCTCCTCGGCGACCCGCCCCGACGACGCCTCACTCGCCGCGGCCCGCGCCGCGAGCGAGTCCCTGTCGGCCGCGCTGCCCCGCGGCACGCACCCGCAGCAGGCCATGCACGACGCGATCGTCGCCGCCTCGCACGCGGTGAACGTCCTGGCCGCCGAGCCCGCCACCGCCCGCGAGCACAGCCCGCACCAGAACGCGCCCGCGTGCACGATCGTCGGTGCCGTCGTCACGGCGGGGCTGCTGGTCGTCGGCTGGGTCGGCGACAGCCGCGCCTACTGGATCCCGGTGGACCGCGCCTCGCCCCCGGCCCGGCTCACCGAGGACGACTCATGGGCCGCGCAGATGGTCTCCGCGGGCCTGATGAGCGAGGCCGAGGCGTACGCCGACGAGCGCGCCCACGCGATCACGGGCTGGCTGGGCGCGGACGCCTACGAGCTGGAGCCGCACACCGCTTCCTTCAAGCCGGACCGGCCCGGCGTGGTGGTGGTGTGCACGGACGGGCTGTGGAACTACGCGGAGGCGGCCGGGGAGCTGGCCGAGGTCGTGCCGCTGGATGCCGCGGTACGTCCGCTGCACAGCGCCCGCGTGCTGGTCGGTCACGCCCTGGACGGCGGGGGCCACGACAACGTAACAGTGGCCGTCGTGCCGTTCCCCGCCGTGTCTCAGGGGGCAGGATCGGACTGAGGCGGGCCCATAGAGCACCACGGGGTTCCGGCGGACCGGAGGGGACCGGTCCGCATCCAGGTATCGCCTCGCACCTGTGAGGTTTTCAAGGGGGATTTGAGTAGGCATGGCCAATTTCTCGAAGTCCAACGTGCCGCAGTTCTCGATGGACGTGTACCAGAACGAGTACCTGCCGGAGGCCGGCCGTGAGGTCAACGCGATCGTCACGGTGACCGCCACCGGGGGCGGCACGGTCGGCAGCGCGGTCGCCGCGCCCCACCTATACGCGCCGGGGCGGGGCCCGTCGGCGGCGGTGGCGATCATGGTCGACTGCTCCGGCTCGATGGACTACCCGCCGGCCAAGATGCGCAACGCCCGCGACGCGACGGCCGCCGCCGTCGACACCCTGCGCGACGGAGTGCACTTCGCGGTGATCGGCGGCACGCACGTCGCCAAGGAGGTCTATCCGGGCGGCGGGCGCCTCGCGGTCGCCGACGCCACCACCCGCGACCAGGCCAAGCAGGCCCTGCGCAAGCTCAGCGCGGGCGGCGGCACGGCCATCGGCACCTGGCTGCGCCTCGCCGACCGTCTGCTCTCGTCCGCCGACGTCGCCATCCGGCACGGCATCCTGCTCACCGACGGCCGCAACGAGCACGAGTCGCCCGAGGACCTCAGGGCCGCCCTGGACTCCTGTGCCGGACGGTTCACCTGTGACGCACGGGGCGTGGGCACCGACTGGGAAGTGAAAGAAGTCACAGGAATCGCCTCCGCCCTCCTCGGCACCGCCGACATCGTCGCCGACCCGGCCGGCCTCGCCGCCGACTTCACGCAGATGATGGAGACGGCCATGGGCAAGGAGGTCGCCGACGTCGCCCTCAGGCTGTGGACGCCGGTCGGCACCGCCATCAAGTTCGTCAAGCAAGTCGCGCCCACCGTCGAGGAGTTGACCGACCGCCGCACCGAGGCCGGCCCGCGCGCCGGGGACTACCCCACCGGCTCCTGGGGAGACGAGTCCCGCGACTACCACGTCTGCGTCGAGGTTCCGGCCGCCAACGTCGGCCAGGAGATGCTCGCCGCCCGGGTCTCGCTCGTCGTCCCGCAGCCCGACGGCGGCGCCCAGAACCTCGGCGCCCAGGGCCTGGTGAGGGCCGTGTGGACCGACGACATGGCGGCTTCGACGTCGATCAACCCCCAGGTCGCCCACTACACGGGCCAGGCCGAACTGGCACAGGCCATCCAACAAGGGCTGGATCTTCGCAAAGCGGGCGATTTCGACGGAGCAACGGCCAAACTGGGCCGGGCCGTTCAGCTCGCGAGTGCCTCCGGAAACGCGGATACTGCGAAACTGCTTGCGAAGGTGGTGGACGTGGTCGATGCCTCGACAGGTACTGTGCGACTGAAGGCGAAGGTCGAGGAGGCCGACGAGATGACCCTCGAGACCCGGTCCACAAAGACTGTTCGTGTAAAGAAGTGACATAGCAAGCCGCGAGCCCGGCCCCCTGGGGTTGGAGAAACCCGGCCCGCGGGCCGGAACAGGAGAGGGGGAAGCGCCGACATGCCGACCTGCCCGAACGGACACCAGTCGGGTTCCGACGACTGGTGCGAGGTCTGCGGTCACCGCATGGCCGGTGCCGTACCCCCGCCCCCTCCGCCACCCCCGCCCGGCGGTGGCTACGGCTTCCCCCCGCCCGGCCCGGGCCAGCCCGGCCAGCCCGGCGGCCGTCCGCACCTGTCCGCCGTGCCCGACCACGAGCCGGAGCTCTGCCCGCAGTGCCGTACGCCCCGCGAGGGCGGCGCGCCGTTCTGCGAGGAGTGCCGGTGGAACTTCCTGACGAACACGGCGACCTCGTACACCCCGGCCGCCCCGCGCCCGCCGGCGCCCGGCCCTGCCGTGCACTTCCAGCAGCAGCCGCCTCCGGGACCGTCGTACGGCGGCGGTGACTCGTACGAGTACCAGGGCTCGCGCCCGTCCCGGATGAACCGTCCCGCCGAGCCGATCCCGCCCTTCGGCAGCGAGCCGTCCGGCCCCGCCGGGTTCGGCGACGACCCGCGCCCCGGCGGCCCGTACGGCAACGACCCACGTCCCGGCGGCCCGTACGGCAACGACCCGCGCCCCGGCGGCCCCTCCGGCTTCGGCGGCGACCCGTCCCGCCCGGTCCCGCCGCCGCCCGGACCGACACCGACCACCGCTCCCGGTGGCCCGGGAGGCTACGGCGGCCCCGGAGGGTACGGCGAACCCCAGGGTCCCGGTCACGGCGGTCACGGTGGTCCCGGCCCTGGTGGTCCCGGTGGTGCCCCGCAGGCGTTCCAGCAGCCCGGTCCGCCGGCCCCGCCCGCCTACCCGCAGGAGACGGGCCGGCCGCCGCAGCCCGGCGGACCCTCCGGCTTCGGCGGTGACGACGACTGGGTGATCTCCCCGCCGTCCGGTGGCCCGGGCGGCCCCGGTGGCCAGGGTGCTCCCGGCGGTCCGGGCGGTCCCGGCGGTCCGGGCGGTCCCGGCCAGGGCGGTGGCTACGGCTATCCGCAGCCCGGCTCCGCCCAGGCCCCGCCCCCGCCCGGCCAGGGCTACCCGCAGCAGCCCGCCGGCCCCGCCACCTGGATCGCCACCATCGGTCCGGACCGCGAGTACTTCATGGCGATGATGCAGCGCTCCGGCCCCGAGGCCGCGGGTCTCAACCTGCCCGCGTACTCGCCCGAGCAGCAGCGCACCCTCAGCGGCAACCAGATCACCATCGGCCGCCGCCGGCACTCCACCGGCGAGTCCCCCGACATCGATCTGGCGGTGCCGCCGGAGGACCCGGGCGTCTCGCACCAGCACGCGGTGCTGGTCCAGCAGCCGGACGGCAGCTGGGCGGTCGTCGACCAGAACTCGACGAACGGCACCACGGTCAACGGCTCCGAGGAGCCCATCCAGCCCTTCGTGCCGGTACCGCTGCAGGACGGCGACCGGGTGCACGTGGGCGCCTGGACGACGATCACGATCCGCAGGGGCTAGACGCCACGCCTGCGGCGGCCGTTGTCCGGCTGCGGCACCGTCGTGGCCGGTCGCGCGGTTCCCTGCGCCCCTTCGGGGCCCTACCGAACCGTCGGCTTCACCGGAGGGGCCAGGTGTACGGGCCCTCCGGATCGTCCAGCCACGCCCACTCACGGTCCCCGGCGACCGTGATGCCGTAGCGCTCGCGTTGCGGCTGGTCCTCGCGCTCCCACAGCTCGTACGCCTCCTGGGGGTCGAGGCTGCCGCGGGTCAGGGCGAGCAGGAACCGGAACAGTTCGTGCTCCCTGGCCCGGCGTGGAATCGCATCGAGGTGTGAAGGTTCCGGTTCGGGGCGGCTCTCGCCGCGCAACGGCACGAAGTAGGCGGCTGTGTGGAGGAAACGGCCCTCCCCGTGCCCGGGGCCCCGGACCGTCAGGGCGATCAGGCCGGTGGCCAGGGGCGCCAGGATGCGGGCGCCGGGGTTGCACTGGGCGAGCCAGGCGGGCGGGACCGAGGCCAGGGTGCAGGTCGCGATGATCCGGTCGAAGGGGGCGCGTGCGGGGACTCCCCGGGCGCCGTCGCCGGTGACGACGGCCGGGTGGTGTCCGGCGGCGGCCAGGTGCCTGCGCGCCGACTCGGTGATCTCCGGCTCCAGATCGACGGTGGTGACCAGGTCGTCGTCGCTGAGCCGGTGCGCCAGCAGGGCCGCGTTGTAGCCGGTGCCGGCGCCGACCTCCAGCACCCTGTCGCCGTCCTCGACCCTCAGCTCGGCCAGCATCTTCGCCATCAGCGACGGCTGGCTGCTGGAGGAGACCAGCTCGCCGTCGCGCAGCCGCGTGGCCAGCGGAACGTCGGCGTAGGCACCGCGCACCCACCGCTCACGCGTCCGCCGATCGGGACTCTCGCCCCAGCGCCGCTCATAGCCGCCCTTGACGCCGACGTAGTAGTACGGCACGAACAGATGGCGCGGCACCGCCTCGAACGCCCCCCGCCACACCGGGTCGTCGTCCCAGGCCCCGCTCGCGTCGATCTCCCGCACGAGTGCTGCCCGCGCCGAGACCGCGAGATCGGCGAGGTCCCTGTCGTCCTCGTCGTCCCTGTCGTCCTTGTCGAGAGCATGCGCGCCCATATGTCCACTGTGCTGCGGGACGGGGCGCGAGGCGAGCACCGGAGCCGGCCGATCCGGAATCGCTCCTTCCCGGCGGGCCGGGCGTGAGTGGTCCTACGCCTTGAGTCCTGGTCCACCCGGTCTGAGAGCATGGACGGGTGAATGAGATTCGGCGCGGCACGCTTCAGGAGCAGACCTTCTACGAGCAGGTCGGCGGGGAGGAGACCTTCCGCCGCCTCGTCCACCGTTTCTACGAGGGTGTGGCCGAGGACCCGATCCTCAAGCCCATGTACCCCGAGGAGGACCTCGGCCCGGCCGAGGAGCGCCTCACGCTGTTCCTGATCCAGTACTGGGGCGGCCCGACGACGTACAGCGACAACCGCGGCCACCCCCGTCTGCGGATGCGCCACGTCCCCTTCACCGTGAACCGCGAGGCGCACGACGCCTGGCTGAAGCACATGCGGGTCGCCGTCGACGAACTCGGCCTCTCCGCGGAGCACGAGCAGCAGCTGTGGAAGTACCTGACCTACGCCGCCGCCTCGATGGTGAACACCCCGGACTGACCGCTGACCGCGCCCGCATGATGTGCGGATTCTGGTCGTAAGCCGCCGAAATCCGGTCACGATCCGGTCAGGCCGTGGGCACAAGCGCTTACCCGTGACCCGCCCCCTCTGGCAACATCGCCCGGAGTCCGGGCCGCCACAGGGGTTGGCGTGACGGCGCTGGGTGCCGTGGGCCGGTTCGTCCTGTCACGTGCCCGTGCGCACCGCTTCCTGCTCGCCGCGGCGCTGCTCACCGTCCTGCTGACCACCGCCGTCCTGGCCACGTTCGCCGCCTACTCGGGCGCGATCGGCGACGCGTCTCTGCGCCACTCCCTGCGGAGCCCGCAGAACGCCGCCGGCGCCGCGCTGATCGTCAAGGCGGACGAGCCGGCCCACCGGCGCGCGGCAGCCGGCAGGACCGTACGGGAGGGCGCGCGGCGGACGTTCGACGGGCTGCCGGTGACCGTGCGGACCTGGGTGCGCTCGGGCCCGTACGGACTGCCGCGTTCGTTGCAGTCGCCGGCCGAGCGGTCCGGGGACCCTGATCTGACGCATGTCGCGGCGCTGGACCCGACGCAGGTGCGGGTCGAGTCGGGACGAGCACCCCGCGAGGGCTCCGGCACCGCAGTCGAGGCGGCCCTGCCGCAGACCGCCGCCCAGCGCCTCGGCCTGGGACCCGGCGCCCGCCTCACCGTCACCGACCGGCTCGGCGGCCCGAAGGCGCACGTCCCGCTCACCGGTCTGTACCGGCCCGCGCAGGCGGACGCGCCCTACTGTCGGCTGGACGCAGACGCCGAAGCTCAGCGGACGCTGACGTTCAGTGCCCCAAGTCCCGCCCGTCGTACGGCGATCGACCCGAACGGCGTGCGCAGCCGCAGCCACGCACCCGACGAGAACAACGCCTGCCCCTCCGCACCGTGAGGGGACCGCAGGAAGCCGAGCGACTGTGCCGCGTGCGCGGCCCGCACCGGGAGACCGGTGTCGCCGACAGCCCGGGACCAGATCTCCCCTCCGATACGGTCGAGTTCGGCCCGCGTACGCTGCTCCGGCGCCAACTCCTGCGTACGGGACCGGAATTCAGCGACCGCCGCGCCGACCATCGCCCGCAGGGCGTCCGGCGCCGGGAGCCCCGGTTCGGCACGCCAGCCACCGCGCGGCGGCAGCACCCCGGCCCACGGCGGACCGGTCACCGCGGCCGGCACAGCTGCCGTGGCGGCCGACTCGTCGACCGACTCCAGGAGTTCACCGGCGGACACGGTCACATCGAGCGTGACGTCCAGCCCGTCCTCGTACGGCTTGGCGAGCCGGACCGCCCGGATCGCCAGCACCTCGAAGGACGGCGGCCGCCCGAAGACGGCGAGCGCGGTACCGGCCGCCTGCAGCCGCACCGCCGCCGAACGGTCGTAGTGGATCAGCCGGGAGAGGAAGGCCGCGAGATCCGCCGCCTCCCCCTCGTCAGCAAGGTGGAGCACCGTCATGCGGCGACGGCCTCCTCCTCGGCCTCGTCCCGGTACCCCTCCAGGAACTCCCGCTCATCCGAGGTGATCCTGCGCGGACGCTGCGCCTCGAAGTCGAACGGCACGACCACCGTGCACGCCCGTACATAGACCAGGTCGTCGTCCTTCACCTCGCAGGTGATGGTGAAGGACGCCGCCCTGATCTCGGTGATCCACAGTTCGATGTCCACGGGGTGGTGCCGGTGGACCAACTGCCGCTTGTAGTCGATCTCATGGCGCGCCACCACGGACCCCTGCTTGAAGTCCTTCTCCGGGCGGAAGAGGAAGTCGATACGGGCTTCTTCCAGGTAGCGGATGAAGACCGCGTTGTTGACGTGGCCGTACGCGTCCATGTCCGACCAGCGCAGGGGGCAACGGTAGATGTGGCGCAAGATCGATCAGCCCCGGGTCAGCTTCTTGTACGTGGCACGGTGCGGACGCGCGGCGTCCGGCCCCAGCCGCTCGACCTTGTTCTTCTCGTACGACTCGAAGTTGCCCTCGAACCAGAACCACTTGGAGTCACCCTCGTAGGCGAGGATGTGCGTGGCGACGCGGTCCAGGAACCACCGGTCGTGGGAGACGACCACCGCCGCGCCCGGGAACTCGAGCAGCGCGTTCTCCAGCGAGGACAGGGTCTCGACGTCGAGGTCGTTCGTCGGCTCGTCGAGGAGCAGCAGGTTGCCGCCCTGCTTGAGGGTGAGCGCCAGGTTGAGGCGGTTGCGCTCACCACCGGAGAGGACTCCGGCCGGCTTCTGCTGGTCGGGACCCTTGAAACCGAAGGCCGAGACATAGGCACGGCTCGGCATCTCGACCTGGCCGACATTGATGTAGTCGAGCTCGTCACTCACGACGGCCCACAGCGACTTCTTCGGGTCGATGTTCTCGCGGCTCTGGTCGACGTACGAGATCTTGACGGTCTCGCCGACCTTGATCGAACCGGAGTCGGGTGTCTCCAGCCCCTGGATCATCTTGAAGAGGGTGGTCTTGCCGGCGCCGTTCGGGCCGATGACACCGACGATGCCGTTACGCGGCAGCGTGAAGCTCAGATCATCGATGAGGACCTTGTCCCCGAAGGCCTTGCTGAGGTTGTTGACCTCGACGACCACGCTGCCCAGCCGGGGGCCCGGCGGGATCTGGATCTCCTCGAAGTCCAGCTTCCGCATCTTGTCCGCCTCGGCGGCCATCTCCTCGTAGCGGGACAGACGCGCCTTCGACTTGGCCTGCCGGCCCTTGGCGTTGGAGCGGACCCAGTCGAGCTCTTCCTTGAGCCTCTTCGCGCGCTTGGCGTCCTTCTGCCCCTCGACCTTGAGGCGGGAGGCCTTCTTGTCGAGGTACGTGGAGTAGTTGCCCTCGTACGGGTGGGCACGGCCGCGGTCCAGCTCGAGGATCCACTCGGCGACGTTGTCCAGGAAGTACCGGTCGTGGGTGACGGCGACGACGGTGCCCGCGTACTTCGCCAGGTGCTGCTCCAGCCACTGCACGGACTCGGCGTCCAGGTGGTTGGTGGGCTCGTCGAGCAGCAGCAGGTCGGGGGCTTCCAGGAGCAGCTTGCAGAGCGCGACGCGACGCCGCTCACCACCGGAGAGGTTGGTGACGGGCCAGTCGCCGGGCGGGCAGCCCAGGGCGTCCATGGCCTGCTCAAGCTGGGTGTCCAGGTCCCACGCGTTGGCGTGGTCCAGGTCGTCCTGGAGCTTGCCCATCTCCTCCATGAGCGCGTCCGAGTAGTCGGTCGCCATGAGTTCGGCGACCTCGTTGAAGCGCTTGAGCTTGCCCATGATCTCGGCGGCGCCGTCCTGCACGTTCTCCAGCACCGTCTTGGACTCGTCCAGGGGCGGCTCCTGCAGGAGCATGCCCACGGAGTAGCCGGGCGACAGGAAGGCGTCACCGTTGGACGGCTGCTCAAGCCCGGCCATGATCTTGAGAACGGTGGACTTACCGGCACCGTTCGGACCGACCACACCGATCTTCGCGCCGGGCAGGAAGCTCAGCGTCACGTCGTCAAGGATCACCTTGTCGCCGTGCGCCTTACGCGTCTTGCGCATGGTGTAGATGTACTCAGCCAAGAGAAACCGTCCGGCAGCTTGAATTCTGGCAGTGGGCAGATACACCCCATCTTGCCTGACGTCCACCCTCCGGGGGAAACCCATATGGCCGAGGGCCCCCGACCTGGACGTTCGGTGAGCGCCAGTAGCCGACCTGTCACTGGTTGTCCCCGTCGGCCGCTGCCGAGCGACCTCGCACGGCCCGGAGACGGCCCGAGCGGGACAACGTGAGAGCTGGGCCACGGCCATGGATGCGGGCGGGAGAGGCCTCCTCACCCCTCCCGCCACGGGTCACTCGGACCGCCCCCTGAAGAGCGCCTTCCAGCAGATGCACCCCGCAGAGATCACCTCCGAGGAGAGGATGCCGATGGTCCCGCTGATCGGCACACCCTCCGCGGGCGGTCCCCACCCGCATGTCGCTTTGGTCGAGATTCACCCTTCTCGGGTCAATCGTGAGGTGTCAAGCAATTCTAGTGATTGCGACAAAGCCTGATGAACCTCCCAAGCGGATCCGCAAGTGAAAGCGGCGCCGCACGTACAACGCAGGGAACCTCGGTTGGCTCTAGATTTTTCGGAGTCCGGCGGTCTGTGGATGTCGAGAACGTGCCACCGGCTCCGTCCCAGGGACATCAGCGGCCACCACCGGCCGCACGAGGAAGAAGAAGAAGGAGAAACCAGCATGGCGATTCAGCGGATGGACAACGTCGGCATCGTCGTCGAGGACATGGATGCCGCCGTCGCGTTCTTCGTGGAACTCGGTATGGAGCTGGAGGGCAGGGGGGAGGTCGAGGGCCCCTTCGCCGACCAGTGCACCGGACTCGACGGCGTCCGCTGTGACATCGCGATGATGCGGACCCCGGACGGTCACAGCCGGCTGGAGCTGGCGAAGTACCGCAGCCCCGAGGTGATCAGCGCCGGGCCGCGCAACCGGCCGCACAACATTCTGGGCACGCACCGCGTCATGTTCGCCGTCGACGACATCGAGGACACCGTTGCCCGCCTGCGCCCGCACGGCGCCGAACTCGTCGGCGAGATCGCCCGGTTCGAGGACGTCTATCTGCTCTGCTACCTCCGCGGCCCGGAGGGCATCATCATCGGACTGGCCCAGCAACTGAGCTGAGCAGGAGGAAGCGAACCGCTCAGCCGAACGGACGCCATGAGACGGACCCCGCAGAGCCCCCGCGGTAGCGGCGGGCGTGACGGTCAGTGGCCATCAGCCGCCCCGGGAAGCCGCCGGGCCAGCAGCAGGGCTGCCACCGCGGTCACCCCCACGGCCCCGGCGGCCACACCCACAGCGCCCACTGCACCCACGGACCGGAAGGCGCGCGAGGAGCGCCAGGACAGAACCGACCACTGCGACTGCGCGGACAGCACCGACCCCTTGCTCAGCCAGGATCCGGCCGAGAGCAGTGAGAGCGCCGAGCCGATTGATCCGACGGACAGGGCGCTCCCGATCGACCCGACGGACAGCGCCGAGCCGAGGGAGCCGATGGACAGTGCCGACCCCACCGAGCCGATCGACAGCACCGAGTCCTGCGACCACAGGGACAGCAAGGAGCCCGAGGGGGCGTGAGGCGTGGGCAGTGCGGGGGGCTCGGTCATGAGGCCATCCTGCCCAGCGGACGGGCGGCTCGCACGACAGTGCCCCGAGACGCCTCAGCGCAGGGCCGCGGCGAACTCGGCGCGGTGCGCGACGGTGTGGTCGCGTTCGCGCCTGGACCAGGCGATACGGGCGAGGATCTCGTCCTCGCCCGCACCGTGCGGCCCGGGTCGGCCGAGGTATCCGTGCCACCAGCGGGCGTTGCGGGCCTGACGGCCCATCAGGCGACGCAGGCTCACTCCTGCGTCGGCGCCTCCTTCTTTCCTACGAGCACCAGTGCCGCGCCTCCGATCACGACGAGCGCGATGGCGACGCCCACGATCAGCGGGGTCGCGCTGGAGCCGCCGGTCGCGGCGAGGTTGGTGTCGTCCGCCGTGCCGCCCACCGATGCGGGGCTGGGTTCACTGAGGATCTGGGTCGCGTCGCCACTCGCGCTGCCCTGTGTCCTGCAGTCGAGAATGCCGGTGAACCGCTTCGCGAGTCCGCCCGGCGCCTTGATCGTGAAGTCGTAGACCTGGTCTTCCTGCAGCGGGATCGTCACCGTGCGGGACTGGCCCGCGGGGATGCCGTACTCGCTCCCCATCAGCTCGAAGGTGAACGCCTCGTCGCCCTGGTTGGCGGCGGTGATGTCAACGCCGCCCTTCGCGCAGTTCTTCGCCGCGGACAGCGCTGGTATCGGCCCCTTCTCGGCCCAGGTCGCGCCGGCCTGCGCCGAGACCGTCGACTCGCTGGACCCGGCCAGGATCTGCGTCTGGCTGCGGGTCTCGGAGGCGAAGGCTCGGCCCACCGGCACGGTGGTCGAGGCCTGCACGGTGATCTCGGCCGAACCTCCCCCGCTGCCCGACGCGTCGGCGGTGCCCCCGGCGGCATCCTCGGGAACGTCGAAGAAGATCTGACTGCCGTTCACCGCGGATGTGAGCGGCTTGCCGTCCTTTCCGACGATCCGCACCCCGCTGGTCGCCGCGTCCGCCGGCGGCGTGACAGCCACGCCCGTCGCGTTGGTGTGCACGGTCACCGGGCCGAGCAGTTCGCCGGGCCGGCCGGAGACCGCGGGCGGGTCGAGCGTCAGCGACGCCTGGGGCTCCGCCAGGTCCGCGGCGCTCTTGTGGAGATAGTCGGCGAGCTTCTCGGCCTGCGGGTCGACCGCGTCCACGTCGGCCGCGTCCGAGTAGCGCCAGATGGCCACCTGGGTGCCGGCCGCCGCGTCCTGTTCGGTCAGGCCGCCCTGGACGCCGGCCTTCGCTGCGAGCGCCGCGAGGTCGTTGACCTGCGGATAGGAGTTCTGCAGGATCCAACGGATCTTGCCGGCGTCCTTGTTCGTACCCAGCGAGGTCCCGCTCCAGGCGGTCTCCTGGTACTTGGCGTCCCGCTGCGTGGGGTGCTGGATGTCGACGCAGTACGTCTGCAGGGTGCCGCCCCCGTCGACGGACATCTCGAACAGGCCAGCCGAGACCTGTTGGTCGCCGGTGTCTTCGTGGATCACGGCCGCGCCGTAGGTCTTGAGGCCGCCTATGGTGGCGGTTGCCCCGCCCTGGCTCTGTGCCGTCTCCTCTGCGGTGGCCGCACCGGCTCCGGCGAGCACGCCCGCCGCCACGAGACCGGACACCAACGTCGCAGCGGCGAGGCGGGCGGCGCCTCGCTTGCTCACGGACAGCGCGGAGAAAGAAGAAAACACCAAATCCCCTTCGAGCAGGACCCATTGATGTGGGGGTGTGGTCCCACCAGCAGAATCAGAAGCCCCGAGAGCTATGCCCGGCATCCTAAGGAGGCGGCGCACCCACGCTTGCCGGTCATGCTCTCGGACAAGCGATCCGACTCGGAATTGTTATCGCCGAGACGGCCTGTGAGCAGGGCTTATCGACAAATCCACCGGTTCGCGCGGAACGCATTCACCGATAAGCCGCAGTACGGTCAGCTCAGGACACCCTCTGACATCTGGTATCTGGTATCGCCATCTGACACCTGACATCACGTCATTGCAGCGGCTACCGCCTCACGTTGGGCCGGTGCCGCCCCGGAGTCCCCTGGCTGCGTCTCCCAGTTGGGCTCTGGATGATGCTGTGCCGTGGCTGTCGTCCCCGTCCCCATTCCCGTCTCCGGCCTGCCAGTTCGCCGGAAGGCCGACGTCCCCCGCGACAGGTCGTGGCCGATCGACACCGCGTCGAGATCCGCCGAGGTCCGGCTCTGCCCCTCGCGCGTCTCCGAACGGACCTTGAGCCTGCCCTGGACGATGACGGGGTCGCCCACGTTGAGTGACGACGTCACGTTCAGGGCCAGATGGCGGTTCGCCCACACCGTGAAGAAGTTGGTATGGCCGTCGGTCCACTCGTTCTTCTCCCGGTCCAGATAGCGCGTGGTCACCGCCAGCCGGAACCGCGCCGAAGGCCCCGACGCCAGCTCCCGGAACACAGGCTGCGTCGCCACGTTCCCCACGGCACAGATGGTCGTCTCGTTCATCACGAACCCCTCCCTCGCCCGGCCGCCGAGGCCGGACGGACATGCCGACGGGCCCGTCCCGTGCAGCTGCGTCTGCCGCTGCGACCGCGTCCCTCGCGACCGCCGCACAACCAGACTGCCTCCGCCGGGCCGAGCCCGCTGAGCCCTGTGGACCGCCCTCCACCTGTGGAAAACTCCGTCACCCGGACGAGCGGCCTCAGGACGCCCCTGACGAGTGATCACCCACCGAGGGCCTCGCCCTCACACTCCGATAATCACCGCCGCGTCCCAGGAACCAGTCCCCGCTCCGGGGCCCGCCCGTCCCGCACCGGGCCGCCGGGGTACCCTCCGCCGAGGCCCCCAGGCCCCGAGTCACCGAGTCACCGAGTCACCGAGTCACCGAGTCACCGAGTCACCGAGTCACGGTCCCCGCCCCAGCTCCCGTAACCCGCCCGTACTGCTCCCGGACCTCCCGGTACCGCAGCAGCTCCGCCGCCACCGGATCCAGTACCCGGGCCCTTCCGCACCCGGCGGCCGCCTCCCGCAGTCGCCGCTCCGCATCGGTGCCGTAGCGCCGGGCCGGCCCGCGTGCGGCCATCCGGCAGCTCCACTCGACGAGCGGGCCGCCGACGATTCCGGTCAGCATCAACAGCACCGGCACCCCCAGGTTCGGCACCATGAACCCGATGATCTGCCCCAACAGCCAGAGCCCGCCTACGATTTGAAGAAGCGTCATGGCGGCCTGGGCCAGCACGGCCACGGGCCACCAGCCCGGTCGCGGCGGCTTGCCCGGCGGCAGACCTGCCCGTGCTGCCAGGTCGTCGAGCGCCTCGGGCAGCCCCTGGGAGCCGCGTGCGGCCGCCTCGCGCACCGCCTGCGCCCACGGCGCGGGCAGCCCGGTGGAGGCCCGGTCGGCCAGCGTCCGTACGGCCTGCTCGACGCGTTGGCGCGCCGTGGCCTCCTCGTCCGTCTGGGAGCGCAACGGCAGCCGCCCCGTGGCCGGTTCGTACCGGTCCTGGTACCACCGCCACAACCGCAGCCAGGGGGTCCCGCACGCCCGGTTGGCGTTGCGCACCCACGCGCGTTCGGCGGCCTCGCCCGCGGCGGAGGCCCCCACCGCGTCCGCGAGCCGGGCGGCGAACTCATCGCGCGCCTCCTCGCTCAGACCGGTGCGCCGCCGCGTGGTGTAAACGGGCCTGAGCCCCGCCGCCGCACTGTCCAGATCCGCCGAGATCCGGCGCGCTGGAGCCCCGCGCTCCGCCACGAACTGGCCGAGCGCCTCGCGCAGTTCACCGATGCCGTCTCCGGTGAGCGCGGACAGTGCGAGCACGGTGGCACCGGGTTCGCCGTACTCGCCCAGCGCGATCCCGTCCTCGTCGAGCAGCCGCCGAAGGTCGTCGAGGACCTGGTCGGTGGCCTCGCCGGGCAGCCGGTCGGTCTGGTTCAGGACGACGAACATGACCTCCGCGTGCCCCGCCATGGGCCGCAGATAGCGCTCGTGGAGCATGGCATCCGCGTACTTCTCGGGATCGACGACCCAGATGACGGCGTCGACGAGGGCCAGGACGCGGTCCACCTGCTCGCGGTGCTGTACGGCCGCCGAGTCGTGGTCGGGCAGGTCGACCAGGACGAGCCCGCGCAACTGCGCCTCGGCGTCCGCGTTCTGCAACGGGCGCCGGCGCAGCCGGGGCGGAATGCCGAGTCGCTCGATGAGGCTGGCCGCGCCGTCGCTCCAACTGCACGCGATGGGCGTCGCCGTGGTGGGCCGCCGCACGCCGGTCTCCGAAATGGGCACCCCGGCCAGCGCGTTGAACAGCTGCGACTTTCCGCTGCCCGTCGCGCCCGCGATGGCGACGACGGTGTGCTGTCCGGAGAGCCTGCGCCGCGCCGCGGCCTCGTCGAGCACCCGGCCGGCCTCGGCGAGAGTCCGGCTGTCGAGCCGAGCGCGCGAGAGTCCGACGAGTTCCCGCAGCGCCTCCAGCCGCGACCGCAGGGGGGCGTCGTAGGCGAGCGGGCCCACGCTCTGGGCACTGTGCGCGCGGGTCTCCACCACTACGACCTGCTCGGCGCCTGTGCCCTCTTCGGTCACACGTCGCGCGATCAGCCCGTCGTCCCAGGCACCCGCGGGGTCCGTACGAGTGCCCGAGCGGTTGTCCGTACGACCGTCCGAGCCGCTGTCCGTACGACTGGTGGCGTCACCGCCCGCCACGCGCGCGTGGTCGTCGTTCACGTGTGTGCCGGCCGTGCCCGAGCCGCCACCCACAGCCTCCCCCTCCGCGGGCAGCCCCTGCCCACCTTTCCCGCCCGTACGGCCCTTCCCGCCCTTTCCGGAAGTGCCCCCTTCGGGGAGGCGCTCTTCGGGACGCCCACCCCCGGCGCCCTGTTCACTCGCATGATCGGCGCGTTCCGCATGATCGGCGTGTTCCCGGCGATCCGTATCGTCCCTGCGATCCGTATCGTCATTGCGACCCGTATCGTCCTTGCGATCCGTATGGTCCGTGTGGTCCTGGTCAGTGACGGCAGTCACCGGTCACCTCTCCTTCTGCAGTACGGACAGCGCGGCGATGAGTTCGGCCTGGGGTTCGGGGTGGACGTCGAGGGCGTCGAGCGGCGCTTGACGGCGCTCTCGTTCGGTGTGCATCACCCGGTCGACGTGCTCGGCGAGCAGCCGCCCGCCCCGGTCCCGCAGCCGCAGCGCCCCGTGGGCGCCGATCCGTTCGGCGAGTCCCTCACCGGCCGAGCGCGCCCGACGGCCGCCCAGCAGCACGGTGGCGACAAGGACGGCGACGACCTCCGGGTCCGGCGCGACATTGCGGTCGAGGTCACGGACCTCCTCCTCGGCGAACTCCTCGAGTTCGCGCCGCCACCGCCGCACGGCCATCCCGATGCGGTGCTCGGCGCTCTCCAGGGACGGGTCGCGGTCCGTCAGCTCCGGGGCGCGCGCCGCGGGTTCGCGCCGCCAGGCCTCCTCGACGCGCTCGTCGGCGGCGGTGACGGCGCACAGCAGGAGCGCGGCCAGGCTCTCCACGAGCGCCTCCAGAAGCTCACCGGCGGTGCAGTCGAGCGGAAACGCGCGCCAACGCTTCAGTGCGTCCCCGGCGAGCACGGCACCGGCCTGCAACCGCCCTCGCACGCGCGCGTGCTCGCTGTCGTACGCCGAGTCGACGGCGGAGGTGAGCCGGAGAGCGGCCGCGTACTGGGCTGCGGCGGCGCTTGCGAGTTCGGGCATGCGGGCCTTGAGGGAGTTGAGCATCCCGTGCGCGGTACGGACCATGGCGTGCTGGCGGGCGGCCGGGTCCTGCGCCAGGTGCACCAGCCAGGTCCGCAGCGAGGCCACGGCGCTGGCCGGCAGCAGCCCGCTTCCCCAGGCGGACTCGGGCAGTTCGGGCACCGTGAAGCGCGGTACGTCGCCGAGACCCGCCTTGGTGAGCAGCGCGCCGTACTGCCGGGACACCTCCGAGACGACTTGGTGCGGCACGCGGTCGAGCACCGTCACGAGCGTGGCGTCGTACTCCTTGGCGGTACGCAGCAGATGCCAGGGGACGGCGTCGGCGTACCGGGCGGCCGTGGTCACCATGACCCAGATGTCGGCCGCGCAGACGAGTTCGGCGGCCAGGACGCGATTGTCGGCCACCAGGGAGTCGATGTCGGGGGCGTCGAGGAGGGCGAGGCCGCGCGGCATCGTGTCGGCGGTCTCGACGCGCACCACGCGCGCGGGGTCCTCTCCCGGGAGCAACAGGTCGTCCCCGCCTTCCTGATGGGGAACCCACACGCGGGTCAGATCGGGCAGCACCCTCATCCCGCTGAACCAGTGATGGTCCTCCGGATGGCACACCAGTACAGGCGTCCGCGTGGTCGGCCGCAGCACGCCCGCCTCGCTGACCCGCCGCCCGACAAGGGAGTTGACGAGAGTCGACTTGCCGGCTCCCGTCGAACCGCCCACGACGGCCAGCAGGGGCGCTTCGGGCTCCTTCAACCGGGGCACCAAATAGTCGTCGAGCTGTGCGAGCAGTTCGTCGCGGTTGGCACGCGCGCGTGGAGCCCCCGCCAGGGGCAGCGGGAAGCGTGCGGCGGCGACACGGTCGCGCAGGGCGGATAGTGCGTCGAGCAGCTGAGGCCGTACGTCCAAGGTCACCACATGCGAAGAATGCCCAATTTTAGGGGAATTCTGAAGCATATGAGCATGTCTGCGCGCCGATAGGACACAAGGGACGGAAGGGATGACTGGGACGCAGGCACCGTCCAGGCATAACGAGTGCACAACACCCGGTGCGTGAGAGCCGAAAAGCGATGCACGATTCGTACCTGCCTGCGATTATCAGGACCGCTTCACCGAACCTCCACATCGAGCCACGGAGGCGAAGCAACAGAGGCATGGACGCAGGAGCCCTATCCTTGTCCCCGGCAACGTCACGGTTCGGCCCACACCTGGGCACCCACGACAGAGGCCACACACCCGGCCCCCGTAGCTCAGTGGATAGAGCAGGCGCCTTCTAAGCGCTTGGCCGCAGGTTCGAGTCCTGCCGGGGGCGCCCAAAAGATGGCTGGTCAACGCCCGTGCGTGCGGCCAACGGGGTCAGCGTCCGCGCCGTCAGCTCCGCCAGCTCGGTGGCCGTCGCGGCCGGGATGGTCACGCAGAGCTGGATCTCGCGGCGTGGTCGTAGGTAGCGGACTTCCAGCCGGTAGGCATCGTAGAGCTGTCTCTGGTGCTCTTCGGGCAGCTCGGCCAGCCGGGGGCCGAGCTGCGGTAGCAGTTTGATCAGTGCGGCGTTCTGGGCGGGGGATCCCGACGCGGCTTGCTGCTGATGGATGTGGAGCTCGGCGACGAGATCGCGGCGTTCTCGGTCGAGACGGTCGTACCGGTCCCGGATGCCTCGCCGGAAGGCCCTGCTGCTGTCCGGATCGCCGTCGTCGTCCTCGGCAAGCTGATCGAGGAGCCGCTCCTGCCGGCCTTCGATCTTCTTGATTTCTTCCTGAAGCTGCTTCGTCTGCTCCGGGGCGGCCTCTGCGGTGGGAGCGGGCTGGCCCGCTCCGAGTTGTGTCTGGAGGAATTCCTCTCGCCGTGGTCCGAGCACGCGCTCCGCGAAGAACCAGTGGACGGCGTCGAGGAGGATCTTCTCGCTCATCCATAGGGCCTTGGGGTGCTGCTCGAACCATTCGGCCTTGCTGCGGCGGGACTCGTCCTTGTAGCAGACGTAGTACGGGAGGTCCTTGCTGACCTTGCCGAACATGCGGCGGTCGCACAGGGCGCAGTACACGTAGGAGCGGAGCATATAGCTCCGAGTGGTGGCGGGGTGGGAGTTGGGCTCAGATCCGCCGCGTGAGCCCTGGAGTGATGCCCGGTCGGCCCAGACCGTGTTGAAGACCTCGCGGGTGACCAGCGGCTCGTGGACGGGGCGCGGTGACCAGATCCATTCGGAGACCGGGTTGGCCCTGTTGCCCCGCTTCTTGCGGGCCTTGCGGTTCCAGACCTGGTAGCCGGTGTACTTGGGGTTGGAGAGGATGCCCCGGACTGATTGCACGGTCCATCTGCCGACGGTGACGTCGGCGCGGTTCGCTGTCGGCGGCGGGTACTTGTCCAGGTCTTCGTTGAGTCGCAGCGCGATCGCCCGGTAGGTGAGTCGTTCCAGCGCGCGCAGCCGGAAGATCTCGGAGACCACGGGACCGCACACTGGGTCGGGTACCAGCCGGTGCTTGGTGGCTCCTTCGGCGCGCCGGGCGGGGACGGGGTGGGGGACTTTGTCGGCGAGGTATCCGTAGGGGGGCTTGCCGATGTTCCAGCCCTGTACGGTGTGCTCGATGAAGCCGTCCCAGGACAGTTCGAGCATCTGCAGGACGTACCACTCGGCGACGGCCTGCTTGACCCGTCGTGTCAGGGTCGGGGTCGCGCGTTTGGCCGTGGAGTTGGTGAGGATGGGCTCGTCGGCGGCGCAGAGGGCGACGCCGTGGCTCTCCAGCTCGTGCTCGATCTTGGTGCCGAAGTAGGTACGGCGGGCGACACGTTCGATCGACTCGCAGATAACAGCGGCGAATCTGCGCCCTGGGCTCGCGGCTTCCGCCAGGAGGTCAGCGATGCCGCCGTCGCGGGGGATGGGGATGGCGAAGCGCTCGTGGGCGCGGCTGTGTCCGCGCTCGTCGAGTTCCTTGCGGCCGGACTCGACGTCGTAGAAGTGCGCGACGATCACCCACCCCGGCGGCAGCGCAGCCCGTGCGTTACGCAGCTGGCGGGGCAAGGACAGCGTGGGGTCTTGAGACTCTTCAGTCGAGGTCCGGCCGAGCCAGGCCACGGCAACCGTGGCCTGGGCAGTCGGCGGGTCGGGCACGGGTGGCCCCCAGGGCATCCCGGGGGCCGATTCCCCGCCGAAGGCGGCCGGAACCAGTGGTGCGGTCATGGTCTGCCTTTCAGGCCGCTCCCTCGCCGGAGCGGTCGTGGCACTGTGTGGGGGATGAGACGTGATCGGGGTGGGCGGCCAGCCAGGCGAGGGCATGGCGGATCGCGGCGGCCTGGCGCTCGGCGAGCGCCTGGCCATCGGGCCCGTCGACCACGACGTAGCGGACGGTCACCTTCGAAGTCGTCCCCCGGTGTGTTAGTTCGGTCTGGTGCACGGTGCCGGGCGGCGCGTCGACGGCGGCCGTCGACCATGGACGCTCCGTCTCGGCCGCGTCGTCAAGGCCGTGTTCTTCCGCTCCGCGAGGGGTGTGAGATCGGCGGACGCACACGGGCTCGGTCCGCTGCCAGTCGATGGCCCGCACATCCCCCAGGTTGGGGACGCGGGGCCAATGTCGGGCGAGGACCTGGGCAGCGCGCGGGTCGGACTCGGCGTGCCAGGCAATGTGCCCGCCGAGCGCGGCCTGGACGCCCAGGTCCAGGCCGCCGACTCCGGAGAACAGGCTGCCGATCGGAAGGTCAGTGGCCGCCACAGCGGCCTCTTCGGGCGCAGGTGCGGGAGCGGACGGCGGCCGGGGGCGCCGATCTGCAAGCGGTCGTTGCCGCACACTTCGGCTCCTGTGTCGTCGTTCTCGGAAGGGTGTGCTGTTCGGGCCGGGTGAAGACGAGTACGTCCTCGTGTTGGACCACCGCGAGGGGGATGCCCTGGCGGCGGGCGTCGCGGACGTTCTTCATCTGGAAGAACGAGGGGCGGGTGATCAAGCGGCCGTCGCGGATGCCTGCGAGGAGGGCGACGCAGCGTTCGGCGGGGGTCAGTCCGGCGGCCTGGCCGGCGGCGAGGACGGCGGAGGGCAGGTCGATGAGTTCGCCGCCCTCGCGCCAGGGGCGGGTGGTGACGACCACGGTGCCGCCGGGGCGAAGGACGCGTCGGCACTGGGTGAGGATCTCGGTGAAGGCCTCCAGGAGCCGGTCGGTGGAGACGTGGGCGAGGTTGGAGGGGTCGTGGCTGTAGCGGTAGTCCTTCCTGACCGCTGCCGCGGTCATTCGTCTGCATGGTGTGGATGACGTTGGCGCGGGCCATGTCGGCCCAGCGTGGTTCGTACTCGGTGCCGAGGGCGTGGCGCCCAAGGCGGATTGCCTCGACGAGTGTGGTGCCGATGCCGCACATGGGGTCCAGGACCAGTTCGTCGGGGTGGGTGTAGGCGGCGATGGCGTGGGCGGCGATCTGCGGGAGCATCTTGGCGGGGTGGGCGGCGGAGCCGGGAACGTAGCGGTCGGCGCGCTGGGCGGGAGCAGAAGTCGGCGCGGTGTTCCACACCGAGAGGGGGGACGCCATGCGGGTTCTCCTGTTCCTCGGCCTAGGCATGGGTGATCGCGGACAGGGCGATCAGGTCGCAGTGCGCGACGCCGCGGGACGTGTCCGGGGGCGGTGTGGGTACCAGGCGGTCGCCGGCCGGGTGGCCGTAGACGACCACGAGGTGCTGGAGGTAACGGAAGCCGGCGGTGCGGGCGGATGCGATCAGTGCGCCGAGCGGGTCGGTGAGGCGTCCGGCCTCGCGGCGTTGGCGGGTGGCCAGCAGCAGGAAGCCGTGCGCGGGCAGGAGCCGGTGGGCGCGGTGGAAGAAGCCGGGCCAGCCGTCCTCCAGCGCGCCGGGCGTCTGGCTCCCGCTGGCCGGCAGGTCATCTGCGGGGGTGGGGAGGGCGTCGGGGTGAAGCTCGGCGAGCAGGATGGACGGCTTGCCCGTGGCGTCTTCGTCGTCGGCCGTGGAGGGGAAGGGCGTGCAGGGGATGCGGGCGTCCATGCCGGGCGCCGTGTCCCGGATCGCGATCTTGAGCAGCGGGGCCGGCCGGTGGCCAGGGCGTCCGACGAACTCGGTACGGACCTTGTCGATCGCCCAGGCGGGCAGCACCGCGCGGGGGATGGGGGCGACGTTGGGCTCGTCCGAGTCGGGGAACCAGATCGTCGTCGGCAGTGGGTTGGAGGTAGGCGGGCGGAAAGCGGTGGAGCGGCGGGAGGGAGTCTTCGACATGGGCGGGGTGGCGCCCGGGACCGTGGGTCCGGCCGTTTCGTGCTGACGTGACGTAATAGGGACTCGGCAGCTGATCTTTGCCATCGGGCCGGTACGTGTTCGATCCCCGGGCAGCTGCCGCCGCGCACTCGCACATGCGCCCGGTCGACCCTGCCGCGCACCGTGTCTGTGCAGGTCATTCCCTGTGCGAGCCAGTCGCGTGCCAGCGCCGAGCCACCGCCGGGCCACCTCGGACCACCGCAGGGCAAGGGCTGAAAGCGGATCCGAGAATTTCTGTGTTCGATTCGCGTACCGGCGGTTGACGCGTCGCGGCAGGTCATCGAGGGCGGGCCGGTGGCGGGCCATCGCACGCGCCGGACCATTCGACCGCCGCAGGCACGGCGCTGGCCTGCGGGTGGGCCGCTCGTGGCACGAGGGCTTGGGAGGGGTGGCGGCGGAAGTTGTCCGCACCGCTCACGGGAGATGCGCCATGCACCACCGTCCCCACGCCCACCGCCCCGCCGCCCGCCCGGCCAGCGCCGTCCGCTCCCCGCTGGGGGAACTGGAGCAGGCGTTCCTCGCCCTCGCCCACCGGGTGGAGCCGCTCACGCTGCCCGCGCACCTGGTGTGCGACGCCCCGGACCGTGAAGCGTGGCCGGTCGACCGGGTGCGCACCCACCTCGCCCACCCCTCCACCCGTCCCGAACTGCGCGAGCAGACCTGGCGCGAGGTGATCCGGCGCGCCCACGAGCTGGGCGAGCCGTGGGACGTGGTGGCGGTGGCCATGACCGTTCCGGTCCTGCGCAGGATGCTCGCCCGGCTGGCCCGCCCCGTCCACCTGGAGCGGGCCGAGGTCGAGCAGGAAGCCCTGGCCGCCGTCGCCGCGGCCCTGCGCACGGTCGACGCGGGCGCGGAGCGGCTGGACCGGGAGCTGTTCAGCGCCGCCGACCGGGCCGTGCACCGGCTGGTGTACGCCGCACGCCGCCGCGCCACCCGCGAAACCGGCCAGGCGGCGGTGCACCTCGACCACCTCTGCTCCGTCCCACAGGCAGAGCACGGTGAGCCGGCGGACGAGCTCACCGTGCTGGCCCGTGCCGTACAGGCCCAGGTGGTGGACGTGGCCGAGGCACGGTTGATCGCCCGGACCCGCCTCGACGGCGAGCCCATGCACCGCCTGGCGGCGGAGCGCGGGGTGAGTGTGCGTCAGCTCTACCGTCACCGCAGCGCTGCCGAGCAGCACCTGGCCGCCCATCTGCGGTGCCGGCTGCAGGAGCAGTAGCCGCCCGGCCGGGGGATTTTCGGCGGCGGGATGTCAATTCCCGCCACCGGGGTCTCTATTCACGATGACGGCGGCCCGCCCGGCTTGGGATCGGACCGTCCGTCGTGGTCCGGGGCGACGGCCGATGCCCCGGACCAGCACTCCGCACCGTGCGGGGTGAGCACGACCGTCTCGTGCTGACACCCGAGAACCGCCTGCCGCCGCACCCCCGCAAGGAGGCCGGCGCCCGGGCCAAGGGTTTCTGCTCACCCCGCACCGCCTCTCCCACGCCCCTGCGGCGTCCCCGTCCTGTCCTGCTCCCGTCCGGCTGTGTGCCCCGATGGAGGTGTGCTGCCATGCCCGCAAGGCTCCGTCGGCCACGCCGACCACTCACCCGCTGGTCCCTCCGACTCGCTCTCACCACCGCCCTCACCGCCTGCGCGCTCCTTGCGCAGGCGCCGCACGTATGGGCGGTCGCCGACATCCCGACCGTCATCAACAATCTGCGGAACTGGATCATCGGCCTCCTCGCCGCACTGGCCACCCTGTTCCTCACCTTCGGCGGACTGCGCTACCTGATGGCCGGTGGCGATCCGGGAGAAGTCGAGGCGGCCAAGCGGGCGTTGAAGGCCGCAGCCATCGGCTACAGCCTGGCGATCCTCGCCCCGGTGATCGTGACCGTCTTGCAGGGCATCGTCGGCGCGGACGGAGGCGGGCAGTGAGCCCCGGCGGGCGCCGCACACGCGCTGTGCCCCTGCTGCTCGCGCTGGCCGTCTTCGTCCTGGTACCGGTGGCGGCCTCGTTCACCACCATGCACCCGGCGTATGCAGCCGCTGCGGCGCCGACGGATCCGCAGCCGCCACAGCCTCAGCCCGCGCCCGGTCCTGCCGCTCCCCCGCCCGGTCCCGGGGCGCAGCCGAGGCCCGAGCCCTCCCCCGGACCGCCCCCGGCACCGGGACGCCCCGCACCCGCACCAAAACCCGCGCGGCCTCAGCCGACGCCGGGCCCGATGCCGTCCGCCTGCGAAGCGACCGGCGTGGGCTGCGACAAGGACACCAGCTGGGACCTCCTCGACATCCCCGGCATGATCGTGAACGCGATCACCTCGTTCCTCGGCATGCTGATCGAGCAGATCATGAAGCCGGTCCGCGAGTTCCTCGCCGACACCCTGCTGGCCACCCCCGACGTCACCCAGCACGCCGACATCAAACGGCTGTGGACCGCCATGCTGGGGATCACGGCCGGGATCTACGTGCTGTTCGTGACCGCAGGCGGCATCACGGTCATGGGCTACGAGACCGTCCAGACCCGCTACGCCCTCCAGCAGATCGCGCCCCGGCTGCTGCTCGGAATCATCGCCGCGGCCACCTCGCTGACCGTGATGGGCAAGGCGATCAGCCTGTCCAACGCCCTCGCCCACGCGATCATGGCCACCGACATGGCCGACGCCGGACAGGGCATGGTCGAACGCGTCCTGCCCTTCGCCCTGTTCGGCGCCCCTGGCCTGAAGCTGTACCTGCTGATCCTGGCGACCGTGATGATCGCACTGGTGCTCGCGGTGCTGATCGGCTTCCTGGTACGCGTCGCGGTCATGGCGCTGCTGGCCGTGGCCGCGCCCCTGATGCTGGCGTGTCACGCGCACCCACTCACCGACCCCGTCGCCCGGCTGTGGTGGCGCGGACTGGCCGGCTGCATGGTCATCCAACTTGCCCAGTCGATGACGTTCGTCCTCGCCCTGAAGCTCTTCTTCGCCCCCGGCGCCACCACCCTGGGCCTCCCCAGAGCCGACCAGCTGGGCACGATGCTCGCCGGCGTGGCCCTGTTCTGGGTGCTGTTCAAGATTCCCGGCTGGACCCTCCAGGCCGTTCTGCGCGGCACCCCCGTGCACAACCCGCACGCCCCCGCCGGGGTGCGGATGCTCAAGCACCTGGCCCTGTACCGGCTGATGGACCACTACCTGCCCGGCATGCGCCTGCTTCGCCACCGACCCGGCGGTGGTGCGCGGCGCGGTCCTGGTCGTGGCGGACCCGGTGGTGGCGGGGGCGGCCGTCCGGGACGGCGCGGAGGCGGACCTGGCGGGGGCCACCCGCCCGCCGCCGGGCCCGGGCGCGGCGGCGGTGTGCGGGGCCGGGGCCTGCTTGCCCGCGGCCGTGCGGCCCTGGCCCGTCCCGGAGCAGCAGGCCGGCCCGCACCTGGTGCCCCGGCCAGGCCAGGCGGGCGCCGCGCGGGCGTTGCCGGTGCGGCACCCGCGGCAGTTGGCGCTCCCGGCGCCAGGGCCAGGGCGGGCCGGATTCCCGGGCGCCGCGGCACCGGGGCGGCTCCCCTCATCCGTGCGCCGAAAGGTCCCCGCGCTGTGATCCATCCCGCCCGGGCCCGCCGCATGCGGCAACTGGCCCTGCCCATCGCCGCACCGCGCAACCCCGCCCGCCCGGCGAGAGCCACGCAGATGTGGCTGCCGATCCGCGCCGAGCGCGTTCCCGCCCCGCCCCCGGCGGGCCGTGCCCTACCCGCCACGCCACCCCCGGTCCGGCCCGCGCCGGTGCCGCGTGCGCGTCAGTTGGCGCTGCCCATTCCCGCGCGCCGTGCCCGGATTCGCCCGCCGCGCCCCATGCAACTGCGGCTCCCCCTCGAACCGCCCCGGAGGTAACCCCGAATGAACTCAACCGACGAGGCAGCAGACGCCCCGTACGCCACGCGCATCCCGGCCGATATCTCCCGCCCCGACCAACTCCTCGGGCCCTTCACGGCCCGGCAGAGCGCCGTCCTCGCCGCCGCGGCGCTCGTGCTGTACTGCGGCTGGTGGGCCACGCGTCCCTTCATGGCGCCGCTCACGTACGCGGCTCTCGTGGTCCCCGTCGCCGGGGCTGTGGCCGCGCTCGCCCTCGGTCGGCGAGAGGGCATCGGCCTGGACCGCTTCCTGCTCGCCGCCCTCGCCCATGCCCGCACGCCCAAGCGCCGGGTGCACGCCCCCGAAGGAGTGCCGCCGCTGCCAGCCGTGGTCCCCGACCGCTGGAAAAGGGCCGCAGGGCCTCCCCCGGCCGCGATGCGCATGCCATACGACGGCATCACCGCTGAAGGCGTGCTCGACCTGGGCGCCGAAGGGAAGGCGGCCCTGGCGACATGCTCGACGGTCAACTTCGAGCTGCGCTCGGCGGCCGAACAGCAGGGCCTGACCGCGGCGTTCGCGCGCTGGCTCAACTCCCTGACCGGTCCCACCCAGTTGCTGGTGCGCTGCCACCGCATCGACCTCGCCCCCCTCGCCGACGTGCTGCAGCAGGATGCCGCCGCATTGCCGCACCCCGCACTGGAAAGGGCCGCCCGCGCGCACGCCGACTTCCTCGCCGACCTCGCCACCGGCGGCGACCTGCTCGGCCGGCAGATCGTGCTGGTCGCCCGTGAAGAAGCCGCAGCGCACGGGATGTGGCGTCACGCGGGTGAGGGGCGAGTCCTGCAGCGCGTGGCCGAGGCCGCCCGCGCTCTGGGGGCGGCCGAGATCACTGTCACCCCGCTGGACGCCGAGCAGAGCGCCGAGCTGGTCAGTGCCGCCTGCAACCCCGACTCCCCCGCCCCGTCCGACGACGTATCGGAAGGTGACCTCGTATGACCCGGCTCCGCTTCGGCCGCCACCGCACCGCTCGCGACGTGCCGGTCCCGGTCATCGACGGCGCTCACCTGCTGGACGTGGCCGGGCCCGAGGCCATCGAGGTGCACGCTCGCGCCCTCGCTGTCGGTGCGCACCTGGCCACCACGTTGGTGGTCACCGGCTACCCGGCCGAGGTCAGCGCTGGCTGGCTCGCCCCGTTGCTGAATTTCCCCGGCCACCTCGACGTCGCCCTGCACATCGAGCCCGTCCCCAACCCGGTGGCCGCCGCGGGGCTGAAGAAGCAGCGGGCCCGCCTGGAGTCCGGCCGCCGTACCGGCTTCGACAAGGGCCACCTGGACGACCCGGAGGTGGAAGCTGCCGCCGCGGACGCCGCCGACCTCGCCTACCGCATCGCCCGCGGCGAGGGAAAACTCTTCCACGTCGCCCTCTACCTGACCGTGCACGCCCCCGACGAGGACACCCTCGCCGAGCAGGCCGCCGCGGTCCGCGCGATCGCCGAGTCACTGCTCATGACCATCGCTCCCACCACCTACCGGGCCCTGCCGGGCTGGCTGGCCACCCTGCCCCTGGGCATCGACACCCTCAAGATCCGCCGCACCTTCGACACCGCCGCGCTCGCCGCCTGCTTCCCCTTCACCAGCCCCGATCTGCCGATCGCCGCCGACCGGGACCACGCCGCGTCCGGGGTGTTGTACGGGCTGAACGCCGTCTCCGGCGCCCCCGTCGTGTGGGACCGCTACGCGCAGGACAACTACAACTCCATCACCCTGGCCCGCTCCGGCGCCGGCAAGTCGTACCTGGCCAAACTGGAGCTGCTCAGGCTGCTGTTCACCGGCGTGACCGCCTCGGTGATCGACCCACAGGGCAAGGGACAGATTATCGCGGGTACTTGATCGGCAACAGGCGGTAACTGGACGTTGATCGGCAGTTGTTCAATGTCCCCACAGCGGCAGGCACTCACGAACGGATGCGGGAGCCGGGGCAAGCAGCGGCCGCATCGCGTAGTGATGGTCCGGTTCGGTCGCGATGCCGGTGGTGAGAGCGGCGGATAGCTTCGCGTTGTGCGCGTAGCCGCCGCGGTAGGCCTCCGGGATCACGCCGATCAGGCCACGGCGCGGAGCGAAGACGCCGAAGACGAGCTCGTCGTCGCGGTATCGATCCACGGGCGCGCAGCGTCTCGGGCTGCGCATCGCTGCTCATCAACGTCGTCCCCTGGACAGCGATGTTCAAGACGGGCGCCCAACTCGTCAAGGGCGTTTTGAAGATCGCCAAGGCCCTCAGGAAGTGGCGCAAGGAACAGGAGTGGGCCGACGACATCCTGGAAACCGCGGGATCGTGTGTCGCCAAGCACCGCTTCCTGCCCGGCACGAAGGTCCTGCTGTCGCCGCCATCAACGCCAAGACGGGCAAGGTCCGCTGGACCTGGACCGACGACAAGGGCCGAAGCGACGACTGGCAGATCGCGCTCTGCGGGAACCGGCTGCTGATGACAAACGGGCCGGATGTCTATGCGATGCCGACGGTGTGACGGCCGGCATCCGTCGCTCGTCGCCCGGTGTCCGATGCCCGGGCGGCCGAGCGCGGAAGCAGCTACTGCCATTAGTCTCCGTTAGCTGAAGCAACGCACGTGGCCACAGGGACCGACGGGAGGATGACCACCATGCGGATGCTGGTCACGGTGGTACAGGAAGGTGGTGAGCCGCACGACGTTGTGATCGCAACGGACGACACGGCCACCGCAGGCGATGTCGCGCAGGCGCTAGGGGCGGTACTCGGGCGCCCCGCACAACAATCCGGCTACGCGGCGGGAAACGTGGTGCAGATGCCAGGTACCGCCATGGCCCCGATACCCGGATACGGCACAGCGGCGACCGGGGCGCCCTCGCTGTGGGCAGACGGTGTGTACTGCGATCCGGCGGCACCGGCGGCCACCGTACTGCGCGACGGCATGCGCGTCTCCGTGGACGACTCGATGAGCCCCCTGCTGCGCAAGGGCGAGCCGATCGGGCAGTACGAGCTGAGGGTGGCAGGCGGTCCCGCGGCCGGCCGCGTGGTCCGGCTGGGTGTCGGCGCGGCGACCGTGGGATGGGCGCCGACCTGCACGCTGCCGGTGTCCGACCCGTCGCTGCCGCAGCTCGCGCTCCGGGTGACGATCGACCTGCAGGGCAACACCACGCTCAGCCCCGAGGGCAGTGCCGAGGTGGTGCTCGACGACGAAGCCGTGGCGGCGGGGGCGTCCTGGCCGCTTGGGGGTGTCGTCCGGGTCGGTGACTCGCTTCTCGTACTCGACCGGGTGGCTGAGCCGGACGCGCATCTGTCCCTGATGAGCGAGGGCGGCCTTGCCTACAACCGGCCGCCGCGGCTGTCCCCGCTCAGACCCCGACGGCGGCTCACGGTGCCGGTGCCGCCCTCGAAGGGTGAGAAGGCCAAGTTCCAGCTCCTGATGGCGATCATGCCCCTGTTCTTCGGCCTGGGCCTGTACTTCGTCACCAAGCAGGTCTACATGCTGGCGTTCTGCGTGATGAGCCCGCTGATGATGCTGGGCCAGTGGATCAGCGAGAACCGCGAGGGCAAGAAGAAGGACAAGACCTCGCTGAGGCAGTACAAGAAAGACCTCGCGGAACACAAGGTCGAACTGGCCGTCCTCGGCAAGGAGGAGCAGCGTGCCCGCCGCGCGGACGCACCCGACCCGGCCGAGATCCTACTCTTCGCCACCGGCCCGCGCCGCCGCCTGTGGGAGCGTCGTCTCACCGACCCGGACGCGATGCAGCTCAGGATCGACATGGGCGGGATGGAGTCGGACGTCGAACTCGTCATGGGCCGCGGCGGAGTGGCGTACGACGACGACCGCCCCGAACCCCCGGTCCTGCCGGACGTCCCGGTCACCCTCCCCTTCGCCCGGCTCGGCGTCGTCGGCATCGCCGGTGACCGCGCCCGCGCGCTGGCCACCGCCCGCTGGATCAGTGTCCAGGCTGCCGTCCTGCACAGCCCCCGTGACCTGTCCGTCGTGTCCCTGGCCGCCACCCAGGCGGCTGGTGCCGAGTGGCACTGGGCGCACTGGCTGCCCCACACCGACCCCGACCAGGGGCAGGACTGCATAGCCCTGATGGGCTTCGACTCCGAGGGCATCACCCGCCGGGTCAACGAGCTGCTGAACGAGTTGTCCCGCCGCAAGGCGGCCCGCGAGCAGCAGAACGCGCTGGGCCAGCTCTACCCCGACCCCAACATCCTGCTCATCCTCGACGGCGCCCGGCTGCTGCGCCGCGTGCCCGGCGTCCCCCAACTGCTCACCGAGGGCCCGCAGTACGGCATCATCGCCCTCTGTATCGACGAGGACGAGCGCCTGCTCCCCGAGGAGTGCAATGCCGTCGTCGCCTGGTCCCCGGACGCCGCTCACCACGTCCGCATACGTGGCTACGGCATGGAGGGCGTCGGCGACATCCTGGCCGACCAGGTGACATCGGAGTGGTGCGAGCTGCTCGCCCGCTCCCTGGCGCCGGTGCGTGACGTCAGCCGCGACGACGCCGGTGCCGCGCTGCCGACGTCGGCCCGGCTGCTGAACCTGCTGAACATGCCCAACCCCACCGGAGCGGACGTGGAACGCATCTGGCAGGCGGGCGGCTCCACCACCGCCGCCCCGATCGGTATCGCGGCCGACGGCCCGTTCGTCCTGGACATCCGAAGGGACGGCCCGCACGCACTGGTGGCCGGCACGACCGGTGCCGGTAAGTCGGAGCTGCTGCAGACGATCATCGCATCGCTCGCGGTGGCCAACCGCCCCGACGCCCTGAACTACGTCCTCATCGACTACAAGGGCGGCAGCGCGTTCATGGACTGCGCCCGCCTCCCCCACACCGTCGGCATGGTCAGCGACCTCGACGCCCACCTGACCGAGCGGGCCCTGGCCTCCCTCGCGGCCGAACTGCACCGGCGCGAACGAATCCTCTTCGACGCGGCCGCCAAGGACATCGAGGACTACAACGACACCCGCAAGCTCCGCCCCGAGCTGGAGCCCATGCCCCGACTCGTGCTGGTGATCGACGAGTTCGCCTCCCTGGTCGCCGAACTCCCGGACTTCATCGCGGGCCTGGTCGACATCGCCCGCCGAGGACGTTCACTGGGCGTGCACCTGGTGCTGGCGACACAGCGCCCGGCGGGTGTGGTGAGCGCGGACATCCGGGCCAACACGAACCTCAGGATCGCGCTGCGCGTGACGGACGCCTCCGAATCACAGGACGTCATCGACGCCCCGGATTCGAGCGCGATCGCCAAGTCGACCCCCGGCCGCATGTACGTCCGCTCCGGCGCCCAGTCCCTCGTCGGCGTCCAGTCGGCCCGCATCGGTGGCCGCCGCCCGGCGACGGGCCGTACGGGCCCGAAAGCCACGCTGGTGCCGCTGGCATGGAACGCCTACAGCCGCCCGCTACCCAAGCAGCACCAGGCCGAGGACGACGGCACCATGGTCACCGACCTGGCGGTCCTGGTCGACGCCGTCCGCGACGGCGCGGCCCGCATGGGCTTCGGCGAACAACGCAGCCCGTGGCTGCCGCCGCTGGCGGAGACGGTGACGCTGCAGGAACTGGAGGCGTACGGTTCGGCCGTCTCCGGCGCCGACGTGGCACCGGTCCCGTACGGCCTCATCGACTTGCCGGCGAAGCAGAGCCGCACGCCGCTCGCCCTGGACCTGGTCCACGGCGAGCACACCCTGCTGCTCGGCGGTGCCCCGGCCGTTCGACGGCCCTGCGCACGCTGGCCGGCTCGCTGGCCCGTGCCACCTCCCCGCACGACGTGCACGTGTACGGCATCGACTGCGGCTCGAACGCCCTGCTGCCACTGATGCGGCTGCCGCACGTCGGCGCCGTCGTCACCCGCGACGAACCCGACCGCGTACGGCGTCTGGTCGACCGCCTGCTCGCGGAGATCGCCCGCCGGCAGCGCATGCTCGCCATGGAGGGCGCGTCCAGCGCGGCCGAACAGCGTGCCGCAGCCGCTCCGGAGGACCGTCTGCCGTGGATGGTGCTGCTCCTGGACAGCTGGGAGGGCTTCGCCTCCACCTTCGAGAGCTACAACTACGGTTCGCTGCTCGAGGCGGTCCAGCGAATGTTCCGTGAAGGTGCCGCGGTCGGGCTGAAGGTGGTCATGACGGCCGACCGCAGCGGCCTGAGCGGCCATGTCTCGTCGGCCTTCGCGGACCGGCTCGTGCTGCGCTTCGCCGACCCGAACGACTACTCCACGGCCGGACTCCAGCCGCGCGAGGTCCCGAAGAACATGCCTCCGGGCCGCGCGCTGCGGGTCACCGACACGGGCGTGAACGAGACCCAGATCGGCCTCCTGGCCGAGGACCCGGCGGGGCAGGCGCAGGTGCGCGCCCTGCGCGAGATCGCAGAGGAAGCGCGAACGCGCTACGCCCGCATTCCCGCAGGCCGCCGCCCCCTGCGGGTGGACGCGCTGCCTTCCCGCATCACGGCGTCCGAGGCGCTGGCCCTGGATCCCGACTTCGCTCCGTCATCCCGTCTGTGGGCGCTGGTCGGTGTCGGCGGCGACGAACTCCAGCCCATCGGCGTCGACCTGGAGGAGAACGGCCCCGGTTTCGTCATCGCGGGCCCGCCCAAGTCGGGCCGCTCCACACTGCTGCTGACCGCGACCGAGTCCCTGCTGCGCTCCGGGACCCCGGTGGTGCTGGTCACCCCGCGGCGCTCTCCGCTCCGCGACCTGGAGGGCCGGGACGGAGTCCTCGGCATGCTCAACGCAGACAGCCGCGAGGACGACCTGGAGCAGCTGACCGACAAGGCGCCGAACGGTTCCTACGCCGTTGTCGTCGACGACGCCGAACTCCTCTACGACACCAGCCTCGACGAGGCCCTGGAAAACGTGCTCCGCAGGGGCGCCGACGGCGGGATCGGCCTGATCGCGGCCGGCTCGACCGACAGCCTGTCGGGCCAGTACCGGGACTTCGTCGTGGAGGCCCGCAAGTCCCGCAACGGCGTGCTGCTGACCCCGCAGAGCCCGTCGGACGGCGAACTCTTCGGCGTCCGACTTCCCGCGAACAGCGGGGGCGGGCAGGCGGGCAGGCAGGCGGGCAGGCGGGCAGCGGTCTGTTCGTCTCGGGTGGTGCATTCATGCCGATTCAGGCGGTCATGAACGGCTGATCGTACGGCGAGGAACATGCTGCGGCCCCGCTGTACCTGCGGGGCCGCAGCATGTAGTCCAGGGCGAGCGGGGGTTGCCCAAAACTTAGGAATCCTCATACCTCGGCTTTATGTCGCCCTCATAGTCTGGGCGGATGGATTCGGCAAATCCCTCTCGTGAAACCCCGGATGTACTCGTGCTGCCCACCATGACGGATGTGCCTCGGGACGAGGACGGCGCACCGGTCCTCGAAGGCACCGTCGAGGTGATGCTCGTCCGCGTGGAGGGCGAGTCCGGCGGGGAGCGACGTGTGGCGCTCGCCTTCTCGACCGTGGTTCGTCTGGTCGAGGCGATGGGTGAAGAGCAGCCTTGGGTGGCGATCCCGACCGAAAAACTCGAAGACGCGCTGCGCGGATCGGGCGCTCAAGCCATTCTCCTGGATCCCCAGTTGGCCGAAGGTTCGGGAGCCCCGACGAATGGTTGACCCGAACTTCTCGGGAATCAATCCCGAAAATCTTCTCAGAACCATCAACAGCCTTTCGTCGGGCAGTAAGGCACTGCACGAGAGCAAGACCGCTTATTACAGCCGATTCCAGAAGTTCGGACTCGACAGCAGCAGCCTCACCGAGATCGGGAAGATCGCCTCCTGGGTCGACGACGAGCTTCCGATGCTGCGCCGCCGCCAAGCGCTGGCCGCGGCCATGGAGTTCCACGGAGTGGGCCCCAAGCCCACCATGGTCCAGTTGCGCGAGCCGATATGGACGGTGAAGCAGGCACGGCAGGAAGGCGCGAACCTGGCCAAGGAGGCCAACGAGCTGGCGGACATGGATCCCGCCAAGGCCGGTCCGGAGTTCCACCGCATCGCCCAGGAACTGGCCGCGCACAAGGGTGACCCGGACTTCGACTCGTCCTTCTACGCCAAGATGGACCCCAACCTCGTCAAGAACCTTCCCATGGCCATCGCGATGTCCAACGCGCCGACGGCCGAGGAAGACACCAAGACATTCGGTGCCGTGTTCACCGCTGCGGTGAACGCCGACAACCCGGCACCGGGCTTCGACAAGGTTCTCGAACTCTTCCACGGTGACATCCCGAAGGACGAACCCGGTGCCGTCTTCAACCGAGCGCTGCTGCAGGGCGACGATCCCGACCTGTGGGACACCGCCTGGAAGCATCTGAAGAAGGCGGTCACGGACCTGGGCGACCCCAAGGCGACATGGACCGTGCACGCCGGACTTGTAGCCAGCGTCATCGGTTTCCAGTCGCACTTGTCCGAGAATCTCTGGGGCGAAGCGGAGAAGTTCTCGCGGGAGGCCAAGGCCGCCTACGAGAAGCGCATCAACGCCATGAGCCCGAAGGAGCGGGCTCAGTTCAGGAGGGAGACACGCGCAGCCGCCAAGGCGTCCAAGGCCGCCTCTCGCGACTCCGAACGCATCTACGGCAAGTACGGCCTGGGCCCGATGTCACGCTTCATGGAGGCATCGGTCGGCGATTCGGCCCGCTGGCTCGTCGACAAGGCCCCCTTCGTCAGGGGAGGATCGGCGAGCGCGGAAGCCGGATGGCTCGGCAAGGCATTCAAGACGGGGGACCGACTGCCGCTGGTCGGCACACTGCTGACCATCGGCGGTATCGCGTACGACATCAAGGTCAACCATTCCGACACGGACGTCGCCGTCACCTCGAACGTCGCGTCTCTCGGCGTCGGAATGGCGGCTACGTGGGGCACCGAAGCGCTGATAGTCGCCGCTGCCGGTGGCCCTGTCGGCTGGGCGGTGGGAGCGGGCATCCTCGTGGGTGCCGGCCTTGGTTACGCTGCCTATTACGTCCTCAACACGGATACCGGTAAGAAGGCGATTCATGCCGTCACCAACGCGGTCAAGGATGTCGGCAAGGGCATAGGCGGGGCTGCCAAGACGGTCGGCGGCTGGCTCGGGTTGTGACTCACGGAAACCGGGATCTGATGGTGAAGAAGAAGAGGACGAAGCGGGCACCGGGCGACTGGGCCCTGCCTCCGAAGGCCGATGAACAGAAAGCTCGTCTGGACGAGTCACGCAGGAAGATCGCCCGTGTGCGGCAGCCGGTGCCGCAGCGGCGGCTAATCCTGACGTTGTTCGCTCTGTTCCTGGTGGCTTTCGGTATCTCCCTCGTCTTCTTCGTGCCCTCGCACTCGCTCGTCAGCGACCTGCGTTCGCGTGGAGTCGCCACGTGGGCGCAGGTCACGTCCTCGCCGAGGGACCACTTCGGCAGTCCCGGCAATATCAAGATCCAGTTCAAGGGCCCCAAGGGTGAGGTCGACACGACGCTGAGCGACTGGGGCGGTCGGCGTCCCGACGGCCTGGTGACCGGGCAACTCGTATCGGTGACCTACGACCCGCACGACCCCACCCGAGTGCTCACGACAGCCTGGGTGAAGAATCCGCCGATCGTGACACTGCCGATGCTGGTGTCACTGGTCGTGTCCCTGTTCTTCCTGGCCGGGGCGGTCTTCCTCACCCTGCGGAGGCGCAGACTCCTGTCCGAGCGGAAGCAGGCGGAAACGACGGAGGAACCGGAGAACGTGAGGGAGCAGCTATGACGGACTCCGAGCCGAAAGTGGACAACCCCAGAAAGGCCGACCTCGTGAAGCTGCGCGGCGACCTCGCCAAGGAGGTCGCCCGGCTCAGGGACACGCTCAAGCGCCCGACCGAGGACATCGGCGGCGACAAGGTCTGGGTCGGGAAGAACGCCCGAGCATGGCACCGGGAATTGGACGGCCGCAACAAGAGACTCGGTGACCAGGTCGACAAGCTGCTCCCGGTGATCGACGCGGCCATCCGCAGCGAGCCGGAGAAGGTGCCGGCGAGCGAGGCGCGCAGGTATCACCAAGGGGTCTGAACACGCCGCCGGGGCGCCGGCCGAAGACCTGTGGGTCTCGTCCGAGCGCCCCGGCAGACAGTGTCATCGGCGCTGCTGCCTGGGATCAGGTGGCGCGCTCGATGTTGTCGGCGCTCGTGTTCGCCGACTTGCTGGCGTCGTGCAGGGTGTCGACCCATTTCGAGAACGTCGGCTTGACGTCGTGCCAGTCCTGTCGGAACCGGTCGGCCTTCGGGCCCTTCCAGATGCTCTCGCTGCTGCTCGTCCTCGCATCCAGGTCCTTGATCAGAACCTGAAGGTCCTGGGCCTTGCGGGCGTAGAGCTTGGAGAGCTCCCGGAGTTGCTGGAGATCTGCACCGCGATCCATTGCGATCCTCCCCGTGTGATCAGTGGCAAGCGGGCTATTGTCAATCCCCGGGTTTCGTAGAGACGTTGGTTATGCGGCCCGGCCTTCCTGATGGGTCCGGGCTCGCGCTTCCTGGATGATCCGTTCGAACTCGACGGGTGGTTTCCCGCCGGCCGCGCTGTGACGGCGTTTCGTGTTGTAGAAGTCCGCGATCCACGTGGCGGTCTTCAGCCGGGCCTCGGTGCGGGTGGCGAAGGTGTGCCGGTGGATGTGCTCGACCTTGAGGACCGAGTGGAACGACTCCGCGGCGGCGTTGTCCAGGGCCGACCCGACGCGTCCCATCGACTGCACCACGCCCCAGCGGCCGCACAGCTGCTGGAACGACTCGGACGTGTATTCGGCGAGTTCAACCGGTCGATGCAACACCGTGCTGTTGCAGTGAGCGTAGCTGCTCTTCGAAAACCTCGGCCGGTGTCCGCCAACCGAGGATTTTTCGGGGCCGGTTGTTGATTGCCAGGGCGACGGCTTCGAGGTCCGTGGACGACCACCGGGAGAGGTCGGTGCCCTTCGGGAAGTACTGACGCAGCAGCCCGTTCGTGTTCTCATTTGTCGGTCGTTGCCAGGGCGAGTGCGGATCGGCGAAGAACACCTTCGTCCCGGTGTCGAGAGCGAACTGGGCATGGCCAGAGAGTTCCTTCCCTCGGTCCCAAGTGAGGGTCTTGCGCAGCTGCTCGGGCAGCTGCGTCATCGACGTGGTGAGCGCCGCGTTCATCGCGATCGCGCCATAGCCTCCGAGCGAGGGGCCGTTCTTCGCGGGTGTCCTTTCCCCCCAGCCCTCCAGCCGGGGCAGGTGCACCAGGAGTGTGGAGCGGCTGCTGCGCTCGACAAGCGTGCCGATCGCGGAGCGGCCCGTCCCAATGATCAAATCGCCTTCCCAGTGTCCGGGGACCGCGCGGTCTGCGGCCCCGGCGGGGCGTTCACTGAGGACGACGTCCGCGGTGACATGCCCCTGCGGCTTGTTCCGTGACCGTGCACGGGGAGTCCGCAGCGCCCGGCCGGTGCGCAGACACGTGACCAGTTCCCGCTTGAGCGCGCCACGGCCTTCGATGAACAGCGCCTGGTAGATCGCTTCGTGGCTGATGCGCATGGACTCATCATCGGGGAAGTCGACATGAAGGCGATGCGAGATCTGTTCCGGGCTCCATGCCGTCGCCCATCTTCTGTCCTGGCGGTGCGGCTTGTTCAGCCCTTTCCATGCGGGCGTCCTGGGCCCGGTGACGATCGTGTTGTCGGGGCGGCGGACGCTGCCGACGAGCCGGTCCTGTACATATTCACGCAACCTGTCGTTGCCTGTGAGCTTCGCGGTCTTCGGGCGCTTGGCGGCCTGCTGTGCTTTCCACTGGGCGACCGTCGCGCGGTACTCCTGCTTGCCGCCGCGCGTGGCAGCGTTGCGGCGCAGTTCGCGAGAGATCGTTCCGGGGTCACGCCCCAGGGCGCGGGCGATCTCGCGCACGCCCTTCTTCATCGCCCTGAGGATCGCGATCTCCTCGCGCTCCTCGAACGCAAGGTACCGGCCCGTGGGCTCGGCCAACGAGATCGGAGGCATGCCGCCAGCGTGACGAAACCACCTCGCACCCACCGGCCACGACACGCCGACCGCCAACGACGCCTCCACCGTCGTGACCCCCGTGGCGATCAGCCGCCAGAACTGGCGCTGCACGACTCGAGACGGATCAGGCCGCCCCGGCGACCGCATCGCCGGCCGCAACGCACGATCAGCGCGCCACTGCCGACGCCGACCCTCCGGAACATCGCTGGTCTTCAAACTCCAGTCCGCCGTAGCCACGTCGCACACCTCCGAGATCAGGGTGTTGCGACGACCAGTTGAATCCACCTTCGGTGCCGCGGTCCGTGTGGAAAATGACGCCGTCGACCTGGCCGCCCCGGGTCGCGATCGCCATCTGCAGGGCGGCGCTGACCAGCGCGGCATCGTGCCGCTCGCCCATCGCGTAGCCAAGGGCGCGGCGGGAGAAGGCGTCGTGGACGGATGCGATGGTAGAGCTTGCCCTCGCTGGTCTCGATCTCCGTCATGTCGCCCCACCACAAGATGTTGGGAGCGATGGCGTCGAACTTGCGTCGCACCAGGTCAGGGGCAGTCTTCCGCTTGCCGGGGCGAGTGAGTGAGCGGCGTCGACGAGGCGGCTTGCGGCCCTGCAGACCGAGCTCGGCCATGATCTCGGCGACGGTGTTCTGCGACACCTGCCAGCCCTCCTCCCACAAGTCCAGCGTGATCCTCGGCGAGCCGTACGTCCGGCCGGAGCGGTCGAAGAAGCAGCGGATCCGCTCGGCCAGTTCTGCGCGTCTGATCTCGCGTTTCGTCGGCTCGGACGGCCTGCGGCGCCACTTGTAGAACCACGCCTCCGACACGCCCAGGGCCCGACAGGAGGTGCGGTACGGAATGCTGTGCACGGTCTTCTGGTCGCTGATCACCCCGACGAGCAACGCCGGGTCCGCCACAGCTACTTCACCCACAAGACCATGCAGCGTTTGAGCACATCACGCTCCATGGCCAGCTCCTTGTTGTCCTTCTTCAACTGCGCGTTCTCCCGCCGCAGCCGCGCGAGCTCCTCGCTCTCACCCGCCGCCGCTGCCCCGCTGGCCCGGCGAGCCCGCGACACCCAGCTCGCCAGCGTGGTCTCGTTGATCCCGAGATCCTCCGCGACCTGCGCGATCGGCTTGCCGGTCTCGGCGACGATCCGCACAGCCCCCTCACGGAACTCCGCGTCGAACTTCCGCCTCTTGCCTGCCATGACCCTCAACTTCCCCTGCAGTCACGGTCTCTACGCTACGAGGGGAAGGTCATTCAGGGACTCGTTGGACTTCCGCTTGAAGACATCGGCGTCCGGATCGTCGCTGGCGGCCACGGAGTTGGCAAGAAGGATCTCGTCGGGGGAAAGCCCCTCGCCCTTGTGGTCCCTGAGGTACTTGTCGAGGTCCTTGGCGCTGAAGCCGGCCCAGAGCACACCGGCTTCCGGGTCTCCACTCTCCAGCCGGGCGAACGTCGCACGCCTACGCAGATCCGGGGCCGTGTCGGAAACCCAGCTCCGCAGCGGCTTGAGGGCGGTCAGCTTGCTGGAAACACCCAGACGTGAGGCCCTGGTGAAGGCCTCGTCGACCTTGTCTTGGACACCACCCCGACCGTCCAAGAGCTTGGCGAGCTGCTCCAGGTCATCCGGGTTTACGGTCCTCACGCTCTTGCCCCCTCAAAAGTGTGGACCCTGCATGTACCGCCGCTTCGGCATCCATGGCTGATTCGATCGGTGCAGGAGCTTCATCGTACGTACGCGTACCAGGCGGCACAGGAAACGGGCAGGCTCAGCCCAGGTGTTCCACGGGACTGCTACTTGTCACCAACGAGCGCGAACGCGAACGCCAGCCGCCGATCGAGCCAGTTCGCCTCGATCTTGACCTGCGCGCTGCCCTCGGAGGTCATGACGACCTTGTCTCCGGCCCGCCATTCCAGCGACCGCGCCTTCTTCTTCGCCCCGTCGTCATTGCCCGTGCTGAACAGGCCGTCCACTGCCTCGAAGGTGGCACGGATGGCCACGCGCGCGGCCACCTCACCGGCGCTTCCGCTCGCCCACTCGTTGCGCCCGACGATTTCCGGCCGACCGGGCTGGTCGATGCGCCAGGTGTGCTTGAAGGGACGCTTGGGCGGAACACGGCGAAGGGTTCCGATGAGCTGCCCCTGCGCGTCACGCACTACATGGTGTTGTTCTCCGTCCACCTCCCGCGCATCCTCCACATAGCAGAGGAGGCGCCGGGCGTCGGCATCCTCATAAAGCGTGAGCTCGGGATGCGACGGAAGATTCGCGACGGACGACGAGCCGAGAAACGCGCAGGGGGCGAGAACCGGATAGTCCTTGCTGCCAGTCGGCACGCGCACGGCGGGCTTTCCCCATCCCGACCGCAGCCGCTTGGGGGACTTGGGTCGCTCGACGGATCCGACCACGAACCTGAACACGGTCTCCCAGGAGACAGGCTCCACCGGCGCTTCTTCCGCTGCCTTCGCCTTGTTGTTCCTGCCGAACGCCACTTCCGCCTCCATGGCCACGCTTCGCACCGGACAGCATGACTCTACCCAGGCGGGTTTACGATCCTTTGGGCGCGGGCGAGAGGCGGCCGACGGTCTCGGGTTCCGCAGGCCGCCCACCTCTGATCAGCGGTTGACAGCTTGGATTTCCTGGACGGTGACGTTCTGGGTGGCACCGAAGGTGCCGTCGGGCAGGTCGTCGCCCGCGCCGTCGGAGCCGGTCCAGTGGATCTTCCAGGTGATGGTGGCCTTGAGGGGGTACGAGCCGTTGCCCGTGGAGCGCAGGTACTTCACCCCGCAGGGCGGGGTTTCATCCGCTTTGCCCTTGGCGTACGGCTCACCGATCCGGCCGTTGTTGATCTCGCAGACGCCGGAAGCTGGGTAGGTCTCCGCGTTCGTGGTGCCGGGGTCGATCTTCAGCGACACCGGTACGGCCGTGGTCGTCGCGGAGATACCGAGCACCGGGACCGAGGCGGTGACGGAGACCGGTTTGAATGCGGCGCCGTCCAGCCAGGCCCAGGTGGGGAGGTTGACCTTGGTCGTGTCCGCCGGGGCGAGGGTCACCTTGGTGCTGGGGACGCGGATCTCTTTGTACGCGAGTTCGCCGAGGACCTTGGGGGTGACCGCGTTCTCGATGTTGGCCGGTGGGGGATCGCCCTTGTCCACCCAGAAGATGGGCTTAGTGCACTTGTCCCAGCCGGGCGGGAAGTTCTCGTTGACGTACGAGTCCCACCAGTAGCCCTTGCCGGTCTTGTCCTTGTTGAAGTCCTTGTACGGCTTGCCGTTGATGTACCGGTCGCGCTGCGTGGCGTCCCACTCGTAACCGGTCGAGTCGGCCGCCCAGATCGGCTCCAGGTATGCCTTCAGCTGTGCGGGGGTGTACTTCGGGGCGTACCAGCAGGCGGGCGGGGTCCAGGACGTGGTGGAGGTGACGGGACCGACGGAGCTGCCGGAGCCGTTCTTGGAGCGGTCGAAGACGACGCCTCCCGCGGTCGCGGAGATCTCCGTGCCTTTACTGTCGCCATTCACCTGCGTCTGGGAACCCGTGCCCTTGCCTCCGGGCACGAAATCCGCCCAAGCTGCGGGGCTGGATGCCCAAATGGTGGCTCCGACAACGGCAACGCACACCGAGAATCTGCCTACGGCTGGCACTGGGCTGCCCCCCTGGAGGAAACAATCTGAGACGTCTGCCAGATCCCGTCGGAGTTCTTGTCCAGCCTGGTGTTGTAGAAGACGTAGCTGTTCTTGGTGACCGGCGTCTTGGCGATCTTGTTGGTCTTCTTGTCCTTGCTGAAGCCTTTGCTCTCGTCGCCGCAGTACGAGAGGGTGGCCGATGTCTTGCTCGTCAACGTCACGCTGCGGTCGTAGTACCGAGCTTCGCCCGTGAGTATGGCTCCTGCCTTCTTCCACTGAGCGACCCAGGAGAGCGCAGCCTCAAGTGCCTTGCCTGTGTTGTAGAAGGCGAGACCATGGCCTTTGGGGTCCGTCCCTGTGATCGCGGCATCCACAGCCTGCACACTTGCCGCGCTGTCCGACAGCACGGCGTCTTTCACCGAGTCCCCCGTCTTCGTATCCTCGAAGACCAAGTTCAGGTCCGAGGGCAACTCAATCTTGGGCCGGCTGGCTGCGCTGGAAGCCGAAGCACTAGTACTACAGCCGGTGGTTCACGTGACGTGACGGTGGTTGGCTCGTTGCTCCGTTCGTGGGATTGAGACTGCCGCTGGGCGTGGTGCGGACGGACGAGCTGACCGAGGGCCAAGTGCGGGAGCTTGAGGGGGAGTTGGAGGCATTGTGCGCTTCGGTGGACGATGTGTTTGCGCGTCCGGCTTCCCGGGAGAATCTGCGGGCGATGGTGCGCGGGCTGCTGAGCGAGGTGCCGCGCAAGAACCTGTGGCAGCTCGCGGAGGCTGCCGGCCACCCCAGCCCGGACCGGTTGCAGGGCTTCCTGGCCAAGGCCGCATGGGATGCGGACGAACTGCGCGACCGGGTCCGCGCCCACGCGGTCGCCGCCCTGGCCGCCGACGACGCGGTGCTGATCGCGGACGAGACCGGCGACATCAAGAAGGGCACCAAGACCGCCGGTGTCCAGCGTCAATACACCGGAACTGCGGGCAGAATCGAGAACGCCCAGGTCAGCGTGCACCTGTCCTACGGATCTCGCCGGGGTCGCACTCTGATCGACGCCGAGCTCTACCTCGGCAAGCACTGGGCCGGCGCCACCGCGGAGCACGAACGCCGCTGCGCCGAGCAGGGCGTCCCGCCCGAACGCGCGAGCGCGGTGGCCACCAAGCCGGAGCTGGCCCGGCGGATGCTGGAGCGGGCACTGGCCGCCTCGGTGCCGTTCACCTACTTCCTGGCCGACGAGGCCTACGGGCAGTGCCGTGCACTGCGCGCCTGGCTGGAGGAACACCAGGTCCGCTACGTGCTCGCCATCCCGAAGGACGAGGTGCTGCCCCTGCCCGACGGCCGCACCCGGCAGGCCCGCGAGCTGTGGGCGCTGGTACCCGAGGATGCCTTCGAGCGCCGCTCGTGCGCGGACGGCGCCAAGGGCCCTCGCGAGTACGACTGGGCCGCCGTCCAACTCGCCTCCGTTTCCACCGGGCTGGAGCGTCACCTGCTGATCCGCCGCTCGACCGTGCCCAACAAGAAGGACAGGAAGACCGGCGCACTCGTCCGGGAGATCGCCTACTTCCTGTGCCACACCCACCCCGGCGCCACCGTGGCCGAGCTGGTGGTCGCCGCCGGACAACGCTGGATGGTGGAGGAGTCGTTCCAGGTCGCGAAGGGACAGGTGGGCCTGGACGAACACGAGGTCCGCAAATGGTGCTCGTGGTACCGGCACACCACCGTGTGCATGCTCGCCATGGCTTTCCTGGTCACCGTCCGGAGCCGGCTCATACCCGCCCCACCGACGACACCCGACCCCCGACCGTGAACGAGATCCGCCGCCTGTACGACCGGATCGTCCTCGCCCCCGCACGCACCGCCCGGACCTGGCTCGCCATGCACTGGCACCGCTGGCGCACCCGCCACCAGACCCGAGCCCGAACCAGCCACTACCGCACCCGAGCCGCACGCGCACACTCACCGTGAAACCACCGGCTGTAGTACTAGGCGAAGCCGCCGTCGGGCTCCCCGTGTCCGCCCCCGCGATCTTGTCGTTGGCCTTGGATTTGTCGTCCCCGCCCCCGCAACCTGACAGCAGCAGGGCTGCGGTCGCGGCGAGCGCGGTGGCAGCGGGCAAAGTACGGCGCTTCACAGTGGACTCCCCGTGAGACTGAAGTGCGTCAAGAATGCAGACGCTATCGGTGGGGTTCCGGGTTTCGCCAGAGCGAACTTCCCTGTGAACGTGCGCATTTAAGGACGTAACGGTCTCTTGTCGGCGTGTGATGTGTCCTGATCGCGCCCAAACGGCGGCGGCCCCGGAACCGTTCGTGTGCCGCGTCCGGGGCCGTTGCTGGCGGGGGATTTCGCTTCGCTATCGCGGTGCCCTGCACCTCACGCACGTGCACGGCGGGTTCGCCGACGCGCACAGCACCAGCTCGGCGCGTGCACCGGCCGCGATCTCGAGCTTGCCGCTGTCGGTGGTCACGGTGCCAGGCCGTGTCGATGGTGTAGAGGGTGAGGCGGGAGCGGCGGTGGGCGGCGGCCTCCAGGAGTTCGAATACGTCAGGCTGGGGCAGGTAGTGGGTAGCGCAGTCCGGGCAGGCGTAGACGTTGAAGCAGGGGCCGGTGGCGGCGTGAACCTCCTGGACCAGGACCGGTTCGTCCGTGGTGCGTTGGCAGCGGGCGCACATACGCGCCGCGGGGCGGGTCATCGGGTGACTCCCGCCGGAACGCGGACGCCACGGATTGACTCAGGCGGCGCGGTCTTCGAAGCGGAACTCGGGGCTGGTGCGGAGGTCGATGTGTGCATCGGCTTTCAGTGCGGTAGCCAGTTGCTCGATCAGTTCGAGCGTCGGGTCGACGCCGTTCCCCGCACGAACCACCGCCTCAGCCGCTCTGGCCGCTCTCCCCGCCCACACTCCGCGTGAAGTCCCCCCGAGCCACCCGCCTCGCCAGGCTGTCCCCACCCCGCAGCAACGACCCGTACCCTGTGGCCGCCCAAACACTCCGCTCCCCCGCAACCTCGAAGTACGGCACCGAGCGGCCGCCCTCCGCCACGTCCGTGAGGACCTCCGGCGCCCGGCGTGCGCGCAGAGCGGCGGCGCACTCGGGGCATACGGCCACCTGGGCGCGGTCCCGGCGGCCCAGTGGGCGCCAGGTCGTGCGGCGTACGGCGCGGCCGTGCAGGGGGGTGAAGAAGCAGAGGGGGAGGGCGGACCGGGAGTCGGCCAGGGCGTCGCGGCCCTCCGCGACCAGGGCCAGGACGCCCGCCAGGTCGGGCAGGCCGCGGGCGGCGTCGAGGACCGTGCCCGCGGCGGCGTAGGCGTCCAGGGCGTGCTGGAGGCCGGGGGTGTCGGATACGTCTGCTGCCTCGGCCGCCTCGCCCAGGGCCAGGACCTCCGCCTCCGCCCGGCGACGCAGGGCAGCCTCGTCTGCGGCGCGGGCCGCCGCGAAGACGGCCTGCGGGTGAGCGAAGGGAGAGGGGCCGGCGGTACGGCCGTACCGCCTCGTACGGCGGTTTCGTACCAGGAACAGGGCGCCGCCGGCGGCCAGCAGCGCGAGCGTCGACACGGCCAGCAGGGTGGGCCGACTGCTCCAAGGTCCTCCACCGGAACTCGCTTCACCGGAACTCGGCTTGGGGGAAGGGGACGCCGGGGAGTCGCCTCCCAGATCCTTCGTCGCCTCCTCGTACACCTTCGTTCCGTCGCCCTGCGCCACCAGCTCCACGGCCTTCGCAGTGAGGTCCGCCAGCCCCGCGTCCCGCATCTCGTCCAGGAACCCGACGGCGGACACGGCGTCGCTTGTCTGGTGGGTGTCGCTCGGCCATTCGTAGCCGTTGAGGGAGTCGGCGAAGTCGCTATCCGTCGTGATGAGGATGAGGTCGCGCATGCCCAGGCGGTCGTGGACGACCGCTGCCAGGTCGTCGGAGTCGCCGTTGAAGGCGTCGCCCTTGGTGAGAGGGGTGAGCACGACCTTGATCGGCAGGCCCGTCTTCCTGATCTGCTCGGCCAATTGGCGCTGCCGCGCCTGCGGTACGGCGGTGGTGTACGCCTCGTCGACGTAGACGGGCGAGGTGCGCAGGGCGGCCGCGATGCGTTTGCCGGGGCCCGGGGCGTCGGTGTCCGTGGCCGCCCGGGCCGTGGTGGCGGAGACCGCCAGCAGCAGTACCGCCAGCAGAACAGAGGCCATGCGCCTGACGTCAGCGGACATGTACCCACTTCCTCACGTCGTCGACAACCCCCGAGATCCCCCCGAGCACAGCGCACAAGGGGCTGTCGTAGTCCTCGTACGGGACGCGCGTCCGCCGCCCCTGGCCGTCCGGGGCGGGAAGTGTCAGCCACCGTTTGCGGGTTTCGGACGCGTCGCGGCACGCCTCGCAGACCGGGAGTCGGAGCTTGTGGGCCACCGCGGGGCCGTGCAGGGGGTTCACGCCGCAGCACAGGTCGTTGTCGTCGCCCGCGAGCGCCTGGCGGGCCGCGCGGGCGAGGACGATGACCGTGACCAGGGTCGCGGGGTCCGTCTGGCCGGACCGCCTCAGGGCGGCGTCGGGGTCGTCGTCGACCAGGAGCAGCGCCGCGTCGAAGCGGTCCTGGACGCGGGAGTCCTCCCTGGCTCCGGCACCGAACTCGGCTGCCAGCGCGCGAAGTTCGACCCGCGCTGTATGCCGCAGATACGCCTCCGACGGCTCCCTCGGCGACACCAAGGGCAGGGACTCCGTCGGCAACGGCTCCGGATCGACGCGCAGCAACACCCTGCGGACGATCCTCAGTACGCCCGCCACCAGCCCGGTCAGCAGCCAAGCCCCGATGGCGCCCATGAACAGGCCGGGCCAGAAGTCGGTGGCGAAGAGCGGGGGCAGGTGGTTCTCGGTGATCGGGTCCGTCACCGGGTGCGGGTCGCCGACGGCGGTCGGCTCGTCCGTGCGCTTGGTCCTGTCGAGGATGGTCATCAGGGTGTCGAGGCGCTGGCCCAAGAGGTGGTCGTCGGCCTGGTCCGCCCTGTCGTCCCCGTACGCGACGGAGTCCGGCAGGTCGAAGAGGACGCTGTAACTGTCCAGCCGCAGGCCGTAGTTGAAGACGTCGATGGAGCCGATCGAGGGATCGGCGACGACGTACACCCCGTCCTTGTTCAGCTTGTTGTGCACCGCGGCGGCGAACGCCTCCGCGTCGTCGGCGGACTCGTCCTCGGCCATCTGCGGCACGAGTGAGACGTACACCGGGCCGCCGCCCTCGGACTTCTCGAACTTCCGGATGCGGGCGTGGAGCCGGCCCAGCCGGGTCGCGTCCAGGACGCGCAGGCTTTCCGGGTCCTCGTACACCGGGTCCTGCGCCAGACCCGCCGCCACCCGGTCGATGCGGGCGTTGAGGTCGCTCGCGCGGGGTGGCGGAGAGGCGCTCGACCTGGTCTGGTCGAAGGTGCGGGTGGCGGTCACGGCGATCGCGACGGCGGCGGCGAGGACGAGCACGGGGGCGAACCAGCGGGCTACGCGGACGCGGGGCGCTGTCGCCTTCCCGGGCATGCCCTCCGCCCCGGCGGCCGCGGCTTCCTTCCGGGCGCCTCCCGGCAGCCGGCGACGCCACCATCGTACGTACCCGAAGAGCAGCAGAATCAGCAGCGGTACGCCGGTGAGCAGGGCGCCCGTGAGGAAGGACTGGTTACGGCGGTCGGTCGGCCCAATGTACATGCGCGCAGGCTCTTTGACGCCGTCGCCGTACTTCTCGCGCGCCGCCTGCGCCCGCGCCGCGGCCTTCGCGCTGCCCTGCGCGACGACCTCGACGAAGCGCTCGAAGCTGCGCAACGGGCCTGCATCGTAAGGGAGTTCGTACGTCACGACGGTGGCGGCGTCGTCGGCGGGCGCGCGCACCCCGTAGGCCGTGGCCTGCGTGACCGACGACTCGTCGATCAGCACGTACAGGCCGTCCTTGCCGAGCCGGTCATGGACGGCGGCGAGCAGGCCCTCACCGCCGGTGGTGGTCCGGCTGGGGAGGACGAGCACGTAGGTCGGGACGCCGGTGCGCTCGGCCAGCCTGGCGAATTCCGGGGCCGTGGACCGGGGTATCTCGCGGGGGAGTTGGTCGCTGACGTAGACCGGGTTCGCGCGGAGGCGGTCGGCGAGGTAGGCGGCCTGGGAGGTCGGGGCCTCGGGGGCCGCCTGGGCCGGGGTGGTGACGGCTGTCAAGAGGGCGGCCAAGGCGCAGAGGGCCAGGAGCGCCCGTGCGGCGTGGGCGCGCAGGGGCTGCAGAGGTCTGCCTGTGCCGTATGCCGTGACTGCGCTCACCGCTGCTTTCCCCCGTGTACCGCCGTGTACTGCTGATCTCTCGCGGCACTCTACTGATTGCTTCGCTGGTGCGAAACGGCGCCCGGCGAGACGGGCAGATCAGCGGATTCCGGACCCTGACGGGGAAATGCGCACCTCTGGTTGCAGGTGTATGGCAGCGGGATCAGGGCGGTCCATGAGGCAGGACGCACCTTGAGGGGCTTATGTACGGCCAATACGGTGCGATGGCTTGACACCCGCCCCAGCAATGGCTATTCGCCCTGATCGGGCGGTATGTCCCGCGCGTCCGGCATGTCGTCGCGCGGGCGGGCACGGGTGAAGTGTCCGAATCTGCAGGGGATTTGCCGGACGTGGCAGACAACATCTTGCGTGCACGGGGAGCGGTTGCGTGAAAATCCAGGAGCGTACGGGGGCGGGCGCGGGACGTCCCGCCGCCTCGGCTCAGCCGGCGGTCGGTGACCGGCTTCCCACTCCCCCTCGCGAGCGCAAACCCGCGCTGGCCGCACTGGCGGTGCTGCTCATCCTGGTCGGCGCGCTCGGCGCGACGATGCTCGTGCTGCAGGCCGGGGATCGGATCGAGGTCGTCAAGGTGACGCAGGAGATACCCGCGGGTGGGTCGGTCACGGGCAGCAACATGACCTCCGTGATGGTCGCCGAGGACAGCAGCATTCACTACGTGCCGTGGGCCCAGCACGAAGCCCTGGAGAAGATGAAGGCGGTCAGCACCATCCCGGCCGGGGTCGTCGCCGTCGGCGAGATGTTCGGCGACGAGGCGGGTGTCGCGGCGGGCAAGGCCACCGTCGGCCTCTCCCTCAAGGCGGGGCAGTACCCGACCGGACTGAAGGCCGGAGACACCGTCGCCGCCTACCGCGTCGGCAGCGACAGCGGGTCCGGCAGCTCCGGCGGCTCCAGTAACTCCGCCTCGACGTCCGGCAGCAGCAACACCCTGATCGTCGGCCAGGCGCGCGTCAGCTACGTACAGACGGGGAAGAGTGACGACCTCGTCAGCAGCTCGAGCTTCCCGTCACACTGACCGTCGACAGCGACAAGGCCGCCGCCCTCGCGCAGGCTGCCTCCAACAGCGCCGTGGCCCTCGTGCTCGTCTCCGGTAACTAGAAGGCGGCTCAAGCACACCATGGCTCTCATCGCCCTCGCCGCCGACAAGGGTTCCCCCGGCGTCACCACCGCGGCCGTCGCCCTCGCGGCGGTCTGGCCGCGTCGCGCCCTGCTCGCCGAGACCGACCCGGCCGGCGGCGATCTCGTCTACCGCAGCACCGCCGCGCACGGCGGGCCGCTCAACCCCAACACCGGCATGCTGTCGATCGCCGCGACTGCCCGGCGCGGGCTGGTCCCCGATCAACTCTGGGACCACGTCCAGCCGTTGAGCGGCGGTCTCGAGGTTCTCGTCGGCCTCGGCATCGCCGAGCACGCCGCGGGTCTCGCCGGGCTGTGGCCCACCCTGGGGCGCGCCTTCGCCTCGCTCGCCGACTCCCCGCACGCGCCCGCCGACGTCATCGCCGACTGCGGACGGATCAGTGGGGACACGCCCGCGGTCGAGCTGTTCCCGCACGCCGCCCTCGTACTGCTCCTCTCCCGTACGGAGCCCGAGGCCATCGCCCGCGTCCGCGACCGCGCCGCCGCCCTGGCCGCCAAGCTGCACGGCGGTCCGCGCGGCGCCGTGAGCCTGGCCACCCCGCTGATCGGTGTCGTCCTCATCGCCGACCCGAGTAACGCCGGCCGGATCGCGGGCCAGGTCAACGACGTGCTCATACACGCCCAGACCGGTGCCCGCGTCGTCGGCACCATCGCCGACGACCCCGCCGGAGCCGACCAGCTGGCCGGCCGCAGGCGCGGTCGCCTCGACAAGTCGCTGCTCATCCGGTCGGCCCGCAAGGTCACCGCGGATCTGTACCAGCAGTACGGCGCCGCATGGTCCGTACCCGCCCACGGTCATGTGGGCGGGCATGCGGGGGCCGCGGGATGACCGCTGTCGACCATCAGCTCGTCAAGCGGTTCAGGCAGGACGCCGGTGACCGCCTCGCCGAGCAGCGCCGCGTCGACCAGGCCGGCGGCGTCACGCCGATGTCCACCGAGGACGAGCGGCACTACGCCCGCGCGGTCATAGCCCAGATCCTCGAGGACTACGCCCGGACGGAGATCAACGCCGGGCGTACGCCGCTGGACGCCGAGACCGAGGAGCAGTACGCGGCCGCCGTGCACGCCGCCCTCTTCGGCGTCGGCCGGCTCCAGCCGCTGCTCGACAACCCCGAGGTCGAGAACATCGACATCAACGGCTCCGACCAGGTGTTCGTCGGGTATGCCGACGGCCGCGAGGTCACGGGTGATCCGGTCGCCGAGACGGACGAGGAACTCATCGAGCTCATCCAGGTGCTCGGCGCCTACTCGGGCCTTTCCTCCCGCCCCTTCGACTCCGCCAACCCGCAACTCGACCTGCGGCTGCCCGACGGTTCGCGTCTGTCGGCCGTCATGGATGTGACGCGGCGCCCGGCGCTCTCCATCCGTCGCGCCCGCATGGGCAAGGTCTTCATCTCCGACCTTGTCGGCAACGGCACCCTGGCCCCCGAGGTCGCGCACTTCCTGGCCTGCGCGGTCCGAGCCCGCAAGAACATCATGATCGCGGGAGCCACCAACGCCGGTAAGACGACGCTCCTCAGGGCCCTCGCGAACGAGATCCCGCCGCACGAGCGCCTCATCACCGTCGAGCGCGCCCTGGAACTCGGCCTGGACACCTTCCCCGACCTGCATCCGAACGTCGTCGCGTTCGAGGAGCGCCTGCCCAACTCCGAGGGCCAGGGCATGATTTCGATGGCCGAACTCGTCCGCCGTTCGCTCCGTATGAACCCCTCCCGCGTCATCGTCGGTGAGGTCCTCGGCGACGAGATCGTGACCATGCTGAACGCGATGTCGCAGGGCAACGACGGCTCGCTCTCCACGATCCGCGCCAACAGCTCCAGCGAAGTCTTCAACCGTATTTCCACCTACGCGTTGCAGGCGTCCGAGCGGCTGCCCATCGAGGCCAGCCAGATGCTCATCGCGGGCGCGGTGAACTTCGTCGTCTTCATCCAGCGGCGCAACAACTACCAGACCGGCGGCCGCCTCCAGCGCATGGTCACCTCCGTACGCGAGGTCAACGGCGTCGACGGCCGCGTGCTGTCGAGCGAGGTCTTCGCCGAGGCTCCGGACGGGCGGATCGTGCCGCATGCGCCCCTCGCGTGCCTGGAGGACCTGATCGCACAGGGCTACCGGCCCACCGGAACGTGGGTTTGACATGACGTACGAGGCTCTCGACTCGCCGCTCGGTTCGATGGGCGGCCTGTTCTCCACGACCGTCCTCTACTCGATCGGCTGCGGTGTCGCCGTCGGCGGCGGACTCGCGCTGTTCGTGATCGCCGTACGCGGACTGCCCGCCAAGCCCGACCACGAGAAGCAGAAGGCGGCCGAGCGGGCGAGCGAGCTGATGCGGTTCGCCGGACAGCGCGGCTCGCTGGCCGCCATCATCGGCCTGGTCGTCCTGCTGCTGACCCGCTGGGCGGTGGCCGGCCTCGCGGCCGGCGTCCTCGTCTTCTTCTGGGACCGCCTCTTCGGCGGAGCCGCGGAGGAAAAGGCCGCCATGCGCCGCGTCGAGGCCCTCGCCTCGTGGACGGAGTCACTGCGCGACACGATCGCAGGCGCGGTGGGCCTGGAGCAGGCCATCCCGGCGTCCGCCCGCGCGGCGGCCCCGGTCCTGCGCCCCCACCTGGACGCGCTCTTCGACCGCCTGCGCTCGCGCACCCCGCTCCCCGACGCGCTCCAGCAGCTCGGCGACGAGATCGACGACGCGTCCGCGGACATCATCATCGCGGCGCTGATCCTCAACTCCCGGCTGCGCGGCCCGGGTCTGCGACAGGTCCTCGGCGCGCTGGCCAAATCGGCGCGTGAGGAAGTGGACATGAGACAGCGCGTGATGGCGCAGCGCGCTTCGACCCGGCGGTCCGTGCAGATCGTCGTCGCCGTCTCGATCGCCTTCGTCCTCGGCCTGTCCGTCTTCAACCGCGACTTCGTGGCCCCGTACGGCACAGCCGTCGGCCAGCTCGTACTCGCCTGCGTCTGCGGTCTGTTCGGGCTCGGCTTCTGGTGGCTGCGCAAGCTGTCGACCATCGAGACGCCGGAACGCTTCCTGGTCCGGGACGAGTCGGCCGTGCAGTTCGTGCGCCCGCGGATGCCCGCCCAGCCGGAAGAGGGGGTACGACGGTGAACCTGACGATGCCGGTCGTCGTCGGCGCGATTCTCGGCCTGGGCGTCTACGCCCTCATACGCGCCCTCATGCCGTCCAAGCGCAGCGCCGTCGCGCAGGTCGCGCGGATCGACGCGATGCGGGCGCGCGGGGCGGCGTACGAGTCGGCGACGCGGACCACGGCCCGCAAGGGCCCCCTCGGCTCGCTCCGGGCCGAAGTCGGCGCGCGCGTCTCCGAGTTCTATCTGCAGCAGGGCTGGGAGCAGCGCTCGCTCCGTGCCGACCTGGCCGTCCTGGACCGCAGCTGGGAGAACTTCCTGGCGACCAAGGTGCTGCTGGGCGTGGCCGGCCTGTTCTTCGGCCCGTTCCTGTTCGCGGTCGTGTGGACCATGGGTTTTGGCAGCAGCCCGATCATTCCCGTCTGGCTGGCACTGGTCTGCGCGGCCCTCTTCTTCTTCCTCCCCGACCTGGAGGTACGGCGGGACGCGGCCGACAAGCGGCGCGACCTGCGGCGTGTGATCGGGGCGTACCTGGACCTGGTGTCGATGAGCCTGGCGGGCGGACGCGGTCTGCCGGAGGCGCTCATGGCCGCCGCCGAAGTCTCGGACGGCTGGGCGACGCTGCGCATCCGCAACGCCCTCGCCGACGCCCGCATCACGGGCATCAGCCAGTGGCAGGCGCTGGGGCAGCTCGGCGAGGAGATCGGCGTCGAGGAGCTGAAGGACCTGTCGGCGTCGCTCGCCCTGGTCGCCGACGACGGCGCGAAGGTACGCGAGTCCCTCGCCTCCCGCGCCGAGACCATGCGGCACCGCGAACTCGCCGAGATCGAGGGCGGCGCGGGCGAGAAGTCGCAGTCGATGCTCGTGGCGCAGCTGCTGCTGTGCGCCGGCTTCCTGGTGTTCCTGATCTTTCCGGCGGCGATGCGGGTGTTCCAGGTGGCATGACGCGCGCTTTGACCGACCACCAGCCGACGAACTGCTTCTGAGAGGACAACTCCCCATGAACAAACGGAACTTCACCACCGGCATCCCGCCCGTGGACTTCCTTGTCACCTTCCTGCGGGGGCGGGTCCAGCGGGCCCGCTCGGGTGAGCTGGACCGCGGGGCTTCCGCCGTGGAGTGGGTCATCATCTCGGCGGTCGTCGTGGCGATCGTCGGCGTGGTGGCCGCGATCATCAACGCCGCGCTGACCGACGGCGCCAACAAGGTGGGCGACTGCATCAAGGGCGCCAGCGCGTCCAAGACCTGCTGAGCGTTCGTACAGATTCAACGGACTCAACAGATTCAACGGGGTTGTCGGTGCGCGTTCGTCGCTGGATACGCCGCCGGGTGGAGGCCGCTTCCGCCCGCGGTGACTCCGGCATGACCGCGATCGAGTTCGTGTTTCTCACGCCGGTCCTGTTCTTCATGATCTTCGCGACGGTGCAGTTCGCGTTGTACTTCTTCGCCGACCACGTGGCCCAGGCGGCGGCCCAGGCGGGCGCCCGCAAGGCGCGTGCCACGGCGCACGACCAGCCCGGGGCCTGGCGGGGCGAGGCGAAGGACGTAGTCGACAGCTACATCAGCCAGCTGGGTCCGCAGCTGGTGCTGTCGCCGGACGTCACGATGCTGCAGCCGGAGCAGAACACGGTCGGCGTGGAGATCTCGGCGCGGGTGCCGACGGTGTTCCCGGGGCTGGATCTGACGGTGCACGCGCAGTCGGAGGGGCCGGTGGAGAGGTTCGTGCGAGATGAGGGAAACGGATGAGGTTCCCTGCCCGCTCTCACGCGTCTGCTTGGTCTGTCGCCTCTGCTTGGCGGGACCGCTTCTCCCGACTGCGGGACGACCGGGGGCTGTCCACCGTCGAGGTCGTGATCCTCGCCCCGGTGATGATCCTGTTCATCCTGGTGCTGGTGGCCTTCGGACAACTCGTGGACGGCCGCGGCGCGCTCGACGGGGCAGCGCGGGACGCGGCCCGCGCGGGCTCGATCCAGAAGGACCACGCGACGGCGATGGCCGAGGCCAAGAAGGCGGCGGAGGCTGACCTCACGGACGTCTGCTCGGGCCCGGTGTCCGTCGTACAGACCAGCCAGGGCTTCAAGCCGGACACCATCTTCACGGTCGAGGTCAGCTGCAGGATCCGAGGCCTGGCGATGCTCGGCCTGGACGTCCCGACGACACTGTCGGCGAGCTTCAGCTCCCCGCTGGACCCGTTCCGGAGGACGGCGTGATCGGCGCGATCGGTGTGCGGGACTTCGTGCGCGCGTGGCTGTCCTCCCGCCGCGCCCGCCTGGACGACCGTGGCTCGGGCGCCGGCGCGGTCATCATCTTCGCGCTCGTCTTCCTCTCCCTGGCGGCCTTCGTCATCGACGGCGGCATGTCCATCTCCAAGCGGGAGCGCGCGGCGGACATCGCCGAACAGGCGGCCCGTTACGCCGCCCAGGACATCGACCGTGATGCCCTCTACGAGAACGCGGGCGGCGCCGCCCCGATCAAGTACCAGGACTGCGACGCCCGCGTGAAGGCCTTCGCCCGGCAGATGGACATGTCCGGCGCGGACGTCGCGGCGACCCACTGCGTGGCGGCCGACGCCGAACAGGTCCAGGTCGAGGTGCAGCTGACGTATGCGCCCGTCTTCACCGGGATGTTCTACGGCGGTGACGTGGTCGTCCACGGACAGGCGGTGGCTCACAACGAGGTCGGCTGAGCCTGCCCCTTCGACGTCGCACATACGAGTTCATAAGATCTCTGTAGCCTCAATACATCTCACACAACCTCACAGATCCCATCTGTCCGCCCCGCTACCCAAGGACACCCGCCATGCCGCGAACGCCCCAGCCCGTGCACATCCGGCGGCGTACCTTCGGGGACTTCGTCAAGGCGTTCTTCGCGTTCGTCGCGCTGCTCGTCCTGGTCGTGGGCGTGCCGGGCGCGCTGGCGGTGTCCGTGGGGTGGCCGCTGCCGAGCAGGTTCGAGCCGGTGCAGTGGCTGCAGAACCCGATCACCGTCGGGACCTTCCTGCACATCTTGACCGTGCTCGTCTGGCTCGCCTGGGCCCAGTTCACCGCCTGCGTCCTCGTCGAGGTCAAGGCCGCGCTCTCCGGAGTCGGCATCCCCGGGCGCGTTCCCGGCGCCGGCCCCAGCCAGCTGCTCGCCCGGCAGCTCGTCGCCGCGCTGCTGCTGGTTGGCGCCACCGCGGCCAGCCTCACACCGGGGCTGTCCCAGTTCGGGCACAGCCTGGAGGGGAACCAGAAGCCCACGGTCGCGGCCGCCCAGCAGACCCCCGGACTCTTCGCCCAGCAGCAGGAGCAGACTGCAGGCACAGCCGATGCCCTCGCCGAGCAGGCATCCCATGCCGCAGCACAGGCGGACAGCGGCAGCAGTGGTACCGCCAAGCACGGCGAGACGAAGTACTACCGCATCCAGCCGCCCGAGGGGCGTCACCACGACACCCTCTGGGAGGTCGCCCAGCGCCACCTCGGTGACGGGCGCCGGTACAAGGAGATCTACCAGCTCAACAAGGACCGGATCCAGGCGGACGGCTCCAAACTGTCCGAGGCCAGTCTGATCCGGCCCGGGTGGATCATGGAGATGCCGGGCGACGCGCACGGCGGCGAACTCGTCGAGATGCCCGACGCTCACGCCCAGGTGTCGCACGAAGTGCAGCAGCAGATCCACGACTACGCCAAGACCGGGGACCATGCGCAGGACCGTGGCGACCGGGACACCCAGCAGTTCGCCGTGCCTGAGCAGCGGCTTGCCCCTCACGAGCAGCACCACCAGCACGCCACCCCGGCCGCCTCCGCCTCCTCGGAGTCCGGCACCCAATCCTTCGGCCTCCCCGAAGCCCTTCTTGCCGCTCCCCTCCTCGCCGCCGGGCTCCTCGGGGCCCTCGGTCGCCGGCGCCGGCAGGCGCTGTGGCAGTCGGCGTTCGGGGCGGTCGGAGGGCGGCGCGGAATGGAGCCGCCCACGCCGACTGGGGCGGCCGCCGAGGCCGAGGACGCGCTTCTGGTCGGCGCCGACCCCGAAGGCGTACGGCTGCTCGACCGGTCCCTGCGCGGACTGGCCGCGTCCCTCGCCGCCGAGTCGCGCGCTGCCCACCGTGTACGCGGCCTGGCTGAGCAACGGCGACCTGCACCTGCAGCTCGCGCAGCCCGCGGGCAAGCCGCCCGCCCCCTGGCGGCTCGGGCAGGACCAGACCTTCTGGATGCTGGCCCGCACCGACGCCGAGCGCTACGAGGACGCCGACACCGCCGCGCCCTACCCCGGTCTCGTCAGCCTCGGCACGCTGGACGGCTCCCGGCTGCTCCTCAACCTCGAGTCCGTGCCCGGCATCGTCTCCCTCAGCGGCCGTGAGGCCGACCGGGCCGCCGTGTTCGCGTCCGTTGCCGCCGAACTCGCCACCAACGGGTGGTCGGACCGCATGACGATCACGCTCGTCGGCTTCGGCGAGGACCTCACCCCGCTCGCCCCCAACCGGCTCCGCCACCTCGACGACAACTCGGCCCTCATCGAGACCATGGAGGCCGAGACACGGCAGCGGCGGGGGGCGCTGGGGGCTGCGGGGCATGACTCGGTCCTCACCGGGCGTACAGGGCCCGCCCAGCACACGCGGTGGGCGCCGCACCTCGTCCTCCTCGCCTCCCAGACCTCAGCCGAGGACGCCGTCAAGCTCGCCGAACTCGCCGCCGACGCAAGCCGCTTGGGCATCGGTTACCTCGTCGGCATGGAGTCCGGCGAGCTGCCCGGTGCCGCCTGGGAGATGGAGATCACCAGCGAGGGCAAGCTGCTCGCGCCCCTCCTCGGTCTCGAACTCGACGCGCAGCTCCTGCCGGTCGCCCAACAGCGTGCCGTCGTCGAGCTATTCGTCGAGGCCGACCCCGAGGGCGATCCCCAAGGACCCACGCCCACCCCGCCGTTCCTCGTCGACATCAGCGAGCAGGGGCGGCCCGCGGTGTACGCGCGGCTCGTCGGGTCGTACGAGATCATCGGCCTCGACACCCCGGACGGAGAGCGGAGCGCACTGCTCCACGAGGCCCTGGCCCTGCTGCTTCTGCACCGTGAAGGCGTGCACCCCCGCGTGCTCACATCCGCCCTGTGGCCGCGGGGAGTTACCGAGGACGTGCGGGACGCGCTGCTGGCACGGCTGAGCACATGGCTCGGCGCCGACCCGGACGGCAACCCGCGACTGCGTACCGACGCGACCGGGCGCCTCATCCTCGACAAGGCCGTCGTATCGGACCTCGACGTGCTGCGGTCGCTGTACCACGAGGCCACGCAAGGCAAAGGCGCAAGCAGCCGGACCGTACGCGGACGGCTGCTCACCGACGCGCTCGCTCTGGTGCGCGGACCGCTGCTCGCCGACCGGCCCGAGGGCCGCTACCGCTGGCTCACCCACGAGATCGTCGACGCCCAACTCCCACTGCTCGTGGCGGACATCGGGCTCGCACTGTCCGCCTTCCACCTAGAGAAGGACCACACGGAGAAGGCCATCGAGGCACTCGGCGCAGCCCTCAACTCCGCGCCCGGCGACGAGCGGCTGTGGAACGAGCTACTGCGCGCCACCCACGCCACCGGCGACACCGGCGACACCGGCCGACTCCAGACCCTCACCGCCGATCTCATCAACCGCAGCAGCCCGCGGGGACTGCCGCCGCGCACCGAGGCGCTCCTCGACGAACTGCTGCCGTCGTGGCGCAGCGGCGTCGCCACGGTGGGATGAGTACGGGTCTGTTTCTCCAGCGTCAGCTTCGGCATTCATACGGTCGCCTCACCTCCGGCGGGCAGCCAGGGGTGAGGCATGCTTCCGTGTCCCGGCGACGGCCCGGTCAGGTCAGCCCGTGATGGAGAAGAAGATCGTGTCCTGCGTGTACCAGTCGACGTTCTTCGTGGCGCGCTCCCATTCCTCGTGTTCGACCTCGAGCTTGTCGATGAGGTCCTGGACGTCGTGGTGGAAGCTCTCGTCCATCCGATCCAGCACGGCACGGTAGGCGTCGGCTGCCGGCTTGGCCTTGGCCAGCGGAAACATGCCGATGTGCGGCCCGTCGACGGGATAGGGAATGCGGAAGGGAATCTCCTCCGGCGGCCCGGAGAACAGACGGTCCAGCAGCAGATCCGCACTCACCCCCAGGCGGCGCAGCTCGTCGTCCACCAGGCTGAAGAAGGTGGCGGGATTGGAGAACACGCCCAGCTCCATGAGATCGGATGCGTTGCAGTCGATGATGTGCTGCAAGGCCTGGAAGTAGGCGCCCTCCGCGTACTCAGCGTTCGAGGTCGCGTGACCGGCCAGCAGGTGGTCGAGCGCGTCGGGTACGGACAGACCCCAGTCGATGCCCTGGCTGTCGAGTTCGTGTTGCCTCTGCTGCGCCCTCTCGCGTATCAGGCCAAGGATGCGCTGCTGGTCGGGCGTGAGGTTGCTCCCGGCTCCGAGAAACGCCAGGACATCGGCTTTGTCAGCGGTGCTGTACGAGATGATCCGGCTCATGATCGCCATGCTGCCAGCCGCCACTGACACCGAAGCCGGCAGGCAGGTGATCGCTTCGGAGCGGTGCGTACCCTTCTTGGCAGGACTCCTGCCGAAGAGCCGGGCTCATCAATGTGCTCGCCCCGGACACCGAGATCCTGGACCAGGTCGGCGTCAACGCGGACCACGACGTCGTGGTCCAGCTGCATGGGGCTCGCCCCGCACCTCCGCGATGACGAAGCCGGACGTCCTGTGGTGCGGCGCACGCGCCGCTGCCGCCGCACGGCTTCATCGACACCGCACTCATGGACACGAAGAGCGAGGTCGTATGGTCCGCGGCGGACGACGAACTCGACGGCGACGCCGTGGGGGCAGGCGCGGACCACACCCTCCACCGACCTGCCACACGGCGCTTCCGCCGCCTTCCCGAAACCCCATAGGCAAGGACCAGGCCGTTCGCCTGCCGACAGCTGCGGCCACCAAAGGGCGTCCCCCACCTCGGTAGCGGAGCACATCAGCCGTCAAATAATTCGATCACCTGTTTGCATCTAAGGCTGCGGCGCCAGCCGGGATCGCCCCTCAACCGCCACCGTGGCGCAAATACGCAGGTCAGCGCCGTGCGCACGACCAGCCATGTTTTGGGGCTCCTGCCGGGGGCGCAAGTCTCCGCCCTCCCTTTGGGAGGGCATTTTGCCAGTCAGAGCGTGTTTCACCCGCCACGCCGAAGCCCCGGGCACTCCCCCGACGATCAAGGGAAGGTTCCGGGGCTGTCCGGCTGTCACCGGGTTTTCGCGGGTGGCCCTGTCGAATACGTGTCGAAATTCTTGGCGCGAAGCCTCAGTCGCTGTCGGCCGGCTCGGGGAGATCTCCGGCAGCCTCCGGGCGCCGTTTCAGGTCAGGCAGCTGCCCCTCGACGCACCGCGCGTAAGTGGCCAACAGCACCGGCACGCTGTTCCCGGCCCATTCGGCCACCTGGGCAGGTGGGATCCCGTCGTTGAGCCACTTCGTGAGGCGCGTGTGCCGGTTGTCGTACACCCGCCTCCCCGTGGGCGAGTCGAAGACGTGCGGGGGCAGGACGGCCTTGCGCGCACTGCGCCAAGCCCGGCGGATGACCGAGCCCGCGTGTCGGCGAAGACTGCGAGTCGTTCGGCACGCTTGCCAAGTAAGCACCTTCAACTGGGATGACACACATGTTTGTCATGTCGGCCGTTGGGTCTGCCGCCGCTCTTCCGGTGATTGATCACGAGAGGCCGGACGCTCTGAGGACCGCCTGGGCGGTGTCATTGTCGATCCGGTGGCCGAGCTGTTGCAGGACGTCTGCTCCTTGGCGCAGTGTGCCCCGCTCGATGGAGCGGCGCAGTCCGGTGTCGAGCTCGTGCCAGATCAGCGGGTTGGCGGCCAGGACGCGGGGATCGAGTTCCAGGTGATGGCCGTAGGCGTCCCACAGGACCAGGTGGGGAGCGACGTCGCCGCACTGTCTTGCGCCTGCCAGAGCGTCCGTACGCACCATGCGTTGGCACCACGGGCCGCGTACCGCAAGCCAGCCGGGACCGGCGCTCACCCGGTGTGGCAGCAGGACGGTGAAGACCGCGGCGGACAGGGTGATCCACAGCAGGGCGCGGAGCGGCGACAGCGTGTCCGCGTCCCAGTCGACCAGCAGGGTCATGGCGCAGAAAATGAGCGCGCAGCCCACCGCGAACCGGGCGCTGCCACGCCAGTGGCGGTCGCCGGCCAGATCCAGCGGTCCGCTTCGTCCCATGAGGCTGACGCTAGGCCTCCAATTACGGCCGGGCGATTGCCCCTGACGGGGCTCTGACGCCGCACGGTCGCATCTTGACGGGTTCCTGACGCGGGCGGTGGATTCAGCCGGTGTGGACGCGGGGGCGGCGGGCGCGGTCCGGTTCGGCTTCGCGCAGGACCTCGCGGGTGACCGGGGCGACCTCGCCCTGCCCGAAGAGGAAGAAGCGCAGGAAGTTGTGGAAGGGGTTGCCCTCGGTCCACTCGAAGTAGATGTGCGGGGTGCAGCCGGTCGAGTCGCGCACGTGCAAGAGCAGGGCGGCCAGGGCGTTGGGGATGGAGGAGGACTCCAGGGTCAGGACGCGGTAGCGGTTGTGGAGGACCTCGCCGCGGACGGTCAGGTCGCCCTCGAACTCGGACGGGTCGGTAAGCGTCACCTCAAGGAAAACGAAGTCTTCTTGCTCCGGCAGGTCGTTGTCCGCCCGGATCTGCTCGATCTTGTCGCGGTACTCGGCCTTGTCGCGCCGGTCGGGTTCGTTGGCGATGAACCGTATCTTCCGGGTGGCCATGTCCCGGATGAAACGTTCCGCCATGTCGTCCAGCGTCACGCTGGTCACGCGCAGTTCGAAGGCGCGGGCCAGCCGGGACAGCAGGGAGACCAGGATGATGCCGGCGATGAAGCAGGCGCCGATCTTGACGCCGTCGGGACGCTCGACGACGTTGGCGCCGGTGACGTAGAGCAGGACCGCCGAGACGATCGCGAAGGCGATGGTCCAGCCGCGATGTCCGGCCTTGCGCGAGGCGATGGTCACCGCGATCGCCGCGGAGGACATCAGCACCAGGACGCCGGTGGCGTAGGCGCCGCCCTGGGCGTCGACGCTGGCGTCGAAGATCCACGTGACCAGGAAGCCGATCAGGGTGAAGACGATCACCATCGGGCGCACGGCGCGGGCCCAGTGCGGGGCCATGCCGTAGCGGGGCAGATAGCGCGGCATCAGGTTGAGCAGCCCGGCCATCGCGGAGGCGCCGGCGAACCAGAGGATGGCGATGGTGGACAGGTCGTAGACGGTGCCGAAGGCGCCGCCCAGGTACTGGTGAGCGAGGTAGGCGAGGGCGCGTCCGTTGGCCTGGCCGCCGGGCTTGAACTCGTTCTCCGGGATCAGCACAGTGGTGATGAAGCTGGTCGCGATCAGGAACACGCTCATGATCAGGGCGGCGGCCGTGAGGAGCTTCTTGGTGTCCCGGATCCGGCCCTTCGGGTTCTCTTCGGTGTCGCCGGCGTCGCCCTGCACGTGTGGCATGACCGCGACGCCGGTCTCGAAGCCGGACAGGCCGAGCGCGAGCTTGGGAAAGACCAGCAGGGAGACGCCGATCATGGCGAACACGTTGCCGTGCTCGGTGGTCAGGGCGCTGGACCAGTCGGTGACCACGTGGCCCGCGGTGAGCACGTGCCACATGCCGACCATCACGACGATGGTGTTGAGCCCGAGGTAGGCGATCACCAGAGCGACCGCGACGCCGATCGCCTCCAGGAAGCCCTTGAGGAACACCGCGCCGAGCAGGGCGACGAGGATGAGGGTGATCAGCATCTGCTTGTCGTGCAGGGTGCTGGTCAGGTGGGGGTTCTCGACCAGGTGGGTCGAGGCGTCCGCCGCGGACAGGGTGATGGTGATCAGGAAGTCGGTGGCGGCGAAGCCGAGCAGGGTCAGGACGAACAGCTTGCCCTTCCAGAACGACAGCAGCCGTTCCAGCATGGCGATGGAGCCCTCGCCGTGCGGGCTCTCCTCGGCGACCCGGCGGTAGACGGGCAGGACGCCCGCCAGGGTGACGATCACGAGGACGACGGTGGCGATCGGGGAGAGGAGTCCGGCCGCGAGGGCGGCGATGCCCGGCTGGTAGCCCAGGGTGGAGAAGTAGTCGACGCCGGTGAGGCACATGACCCTCCACCAGCGCTGGCCCTTGTGCGGGGGCTCCGGCTCCGCGTGCGGTCCCGTGTGGCCCCCGGGCTTGCCCATGTCGGACAGGCCCTGCAACATCCACGTCCGGAGTCGGCTCGGAGGCGGGTGTTCGGTGGTGGCCATCGGCGTGCTCTCCTTGCGTGCGGCTCAGCGTGTGATCTCGGCCATCACGCGGACGGCGGCACCAGCGTAAGCAGAGAGTGACGTGTGGGCCTGGGGATGAGCTGGCTGAGGGCGTCAATCTTCCGTTAAGAACAACCCGCGCATACCGGCAGCACATCAAGACGGTGAGGTCACTCGGCTCATGGGCACCGGCTGCGCTGTACGAGGGAAGCGAGGGGGCAGCGAATCCGGAGCGGACACGAAGTGTCATGCCGTACGCCGTCTCCCGGCTGCCGTCGACGGACATGACACGGATCTGGACGGGGCACGCCTCGGGGGCCAGGGCCGTTGTGCCGTGAATGAGCCGTCAGCCGCCGTGCTGATCCCGGAGGCGGAGCCGGAGCGGCTCTGGCCGTTGCTGCTGCACAGCGGGGCGCAGACGTCGCCCACCCCGTACGGCGCGAGACCGACGCGGTCATCTGCCGCCTGCGCTTCCGGCTGCTGTGAGCGAGGTTCCGCACGCTCCCGGCGGCCTGGCCACCGATACGGACCCGTGGGCGTAAGAGTTCCGTCAAGGGTGCGGGGGTCGCCGTAAGAGAGCCGTCAACGGCCGACCGGATCCCGCCCCAGAGGCGGTTTCCTCTAAGCGTCCGTTCAATCCCCATCTCATCCCGGGAGTTCACGATGGCCGATCTGGCCTTCGTCGTCACCACGATCGCCGTATTCGCGCTGGTGGCGCTCGTCGCCAAGGGGGTGACGAAGCTGTGACCGCGGAGAACGTCGTCGGCCTGGTCGTGGCCGTCGCCCTGCTGGGCTATCTCGTCCTCGCCCTGATCTTCCCGGAGAGGTTCTGAGAACTGACATGGGTCCCGTACTCGCCGGCGTGCTCCAGCTGCTGGCCCTCATAGGCGCGCTGGCGCTCGCCTACGTCCCCCTCGGCAACTACATGGCCAGGGTCTACTCCTCGGAGAAGCACTGGCGCGTGGAGAGGTGGATCTACAAGGGCATCGGTGCCAATCCCGACACGGAGATGCGCTGGCCTGCCTATCTGCGCGGTGTGCTCGCCTTCTCCGCCGTCAGCGTCCTCTTCCTCTACCTGCTCCAGCGCCTGCAGGGTGTCCTGGCGCTGTCGCTCGGCTTCAAGTCCATCGATGCGGACCAGGCGTTCAACACCGCCGCGTCCTTCGTCACGAACACCAACTGGCAGTCGTACTACGGCGAACAGGCCATGGGCCACGTTGTGCAGACCGCCGGTCTCGCGGTGCAGAACTTTGTGTCGGCCGCGGTGGGCATTGCGGTGGCGGTGGCTCTGGTGCGTGGCTTCGCCCGCTCACGCACCGGTGAGCTTGGCAACTTCTGGTCGGACATGGTGCGCGGGGTGACCCGCATCCTGTTGCCGGGCGCGTTCGTCGCGGCGATCGTGCTGGTCGCCTGCGGCGCGATCCAGAACTTCGCCGGGATCCACGAGGTCGGTCAGTTCATGGGCGGCTCGCACCAGTGGAACGGGGGCGCCGTCGCCTCGCAGGAGGCCATCAAGGAATTCGGCACCAACGGTGGCGGCTACTCCAACGCCAACTCGGCGCACCCGTTCGAGAATCCGACGCCCTTCACCAACCTCTTCGAGATCTTCCTGCTGCTGGTGATCCCGTTCTCGCTGACCCGCACCTTCGGGGTGATGGTCGGCTCCGTGAAGCAGGGCTACGCGATCCTCGCCACCATGGCCACCATCTGGGTCGGCTTCGTCGCCCTGATGATGTGGACCGAGTTCGCCCACCACGGCCCGGCGTTGCAGCTGGCCGGCGGGGCGATGGAGGGCAAGGAGACGCGGTTCGGTGTCGGGGCCTCGTCGATCTTCGCGGTGTCGACCACGCTCACCTCGACCGGAGCGGTGGACTCCTTCCACTCCTCCTTCACCGGCCTGGGCGGCGGCATCACCCTGCTGGGCATGATGCTGGGCGAGATCGCGCCAGGCGGCACCGGCTCCGGGCTCTACGGCATGCTGATCATGGCGGTCATCGCGGTGTTCATCGCCGGCCTGATGGTCGGCCGCACACCCGAGTACCTGGGCAAGAAGATCGGCACCCGCGAGATCAAGCTGGCGGCCTGCTACATCCTCATCACCCCGGCACTGGCACTCGTCTTCACCGCCGCGGCGATGGCCCTGCCCACCCCGGGCCACTCCATGACCAACTCCGGCGCGCACGGCTTCTCCGAGATCCTCTACGCCTATACATCGGGCGCCAACAACAACGGCTCGGCCTTTGCCGGTCTCAACGCGGACACGCAGTGGTTCAACACCACGATCGGCCTCGCGATGATCCTCGGCCGTTTCCTGCCGATGATCTTCGTGCTGGCGCTGGCCGGCTCGCTCGCCGAGCAGAAGCCCATCCCGGTCACCGCTGGCACCCTGCGCACCGAGAAACCGCTGTTCACCGGCCTGCTGGTGGGCGCGATCCTGATCATCACCGGTCTGACCTACTTCCCGGCCTTGGCGCTGGGGCCGCTGGCCGAGGGGCTGGCGTCATGACCACTCGCACAGAGAAGCAAGAGGACGCGATGTCCACAGCCACCCCGACCGGGGCGCCGCACAGCGACGTACCCAGCGGGCACAAGCCCGCCGAAGGACGTGTCGGCGCCGGCCTCTTCGACCCCAAGCAGCTCGTCAAGTCCCTTCCGGACGCGTGCCGCAAGCTCGACCCGCGGGTGCTGGTCAAGTCGCCCGTGATGTTCGTGGTCTGGATCGGGTCCGTCCTGACGACGGTGTTCTCCTTCAAGGACCCGGGCGACTGGTTCGGCTGGGCGATCAGCGCCTGGCTGTGGCTGACCGTCATTTTCGCCAACCTGGCGGAGGCGGTGGCCGAGGGCCGCGGCAAGGCGCAGGCCGACACCCTGCGCAAGGCCAAGACGGACACCGTCGCACGGCGGCTGCTCAAGGACGGCGTGGAGGAGCAGGTCCCGGGCACCGAACTGAGGATCGGCGACCTGGTCGTCTGCGAGGCCGGCGACATCATCCCCGGCGACGGTGACGTCGTCGAAGGTGTCGCCTCCGTCGACGAGTCTGCGATCACCGGCGAGTCGGCACCGGTCATCCGCGAGTCCGGCGGCGACCGGTCCGCGGTGACCGGCGGCACGAAAGTCCTCTCCGACCGCATCGTCATCAAGATCACGACGAAGCCGGGCGAGACCTTCATCGACCGGATGATCAACCTGGTCGAGGGCGCGGCCCGGCAGAAGACACCGAACGAGATCGCGCTGAACATCCTGCTCGCCTCGCTGACCATCGTCTTCCTGCTGGCAGTCGCCACCCTGCCGCCGTTCGCGGACTACGCGGGCACCCACCTCACGATGGTCGTGCTGGTCGCGCTGCTGGTCTGCCTCATCCCGACGACGATCGGCGCGCTGCTCTCCGCGATCGGCATCGCCGGCATGGACCGGCTCGTGCAGCGCAACGTGCTGGCCATGTCCGGCCGGGCGGTCGAGGCGGCGGGCGACGTGTCGACGCTGCTGCTCGACAAGACCGGCACCATCACGCTCGGCAACCGTCAGGCGTCCGAGTTCGTGCCGGTGACCGGTACCACGGAGGCCGATCTCGCCGACGCCGCCCAGCTGTCCTCGCTGGCCGACGAGACACCCGAGGGCCGCTCCATCGTCGTACTGGCGAAGGACAAGTACGGCCTGCGCGAGCGCCACCAAGGAGAACTCACCGGCGCCGAGTGGATCGCGTTCACCGCCCAGACCCGGATGTCCGGCGTGGACGTCGACGGACGCAACATCCGCAAGGGCGCGGCCGGTTCGGTCATCGCCTGGGTGAAGGAGGAGGACGGCACGGTCGCCGCGGACGCGGACACACTCTCCAACCGCATCTCCGAGGCGGGCGGTACGCCGCTGCTGGTGGCCGTCAAGGACGGGGAGGGCGCCCGCGTGCTGGGCGTCATCCACCTCAAGGACGTCGTCAAGGAGGGTATGCGGGAGCGGTTCGACGAGCTGCGCCGCATGGGCATCAAGACCGTCATGATCACGGGTGACAACCCGCTGACCGCCAAGGCGATCGCCGAGGAGGCGGGCGTCGACGACTTCCTCGCGGAGGCCACCCCCGAGGACAAGATGGCCCTCATCAAGCGGGAGCAGGCCGGCGGCAAACTCGTCGCCATGACCGGTGACGGCACCAACGACGCGCCCGCGCTCGCTCAGGCGGACGTCGGCGTGGCCATGAACACCGGTACGTCGGCTGCCAAGGAGGCCGGCAACATGGTCGACCTCGACTCCAACCCGACCAAACTCATCGAGATCGTCGAGATCGGCAAGCAACTCCTCATCACCCGAGGCGCGCTCACCACCTTCTCCATCGCCAACGACGTCGCGAAGTACTTCGCGATCATCCCGGCACTGTTCGCCGCTGTTCCGGCCTACCACGGCCTGGACAAGCTCAACATCATGCACCTGTCCTCGCCGGACTCCGCGATCCTGTCCGCGGTCATCTTCAACGCGCTGATCATCATCGCGCTGGTGCCGCTTGCCCTGCGCGGTGTGCGGTACCGGCCAGTCAGCGCCGACAAGATGCTGCGGCGCAACCTCACGATCTACGGCATCGGCGGGCTGATCGCCCCGTTCATCGGCATCAAGCTCATCGACCTGCTCATCTCCCTCATCCCCGGAATCGGCTGATCGGCTATGAACAACTCGGTTACGAATACGGCCCGGTTGCTCTGGGCGGGCCTGCGCGCTCTCCTCGTACTGACCCTGGTGACGGGCGTCATCTATCCGCTGGCGGTCACCGGTATCGCCCAGGGCCTGTTCCACGACCAGGCCAACGGCTCGGAGATCAAGGCGGACGGCAAGGTCGTCGGATCGTCCCTGATCGGGCAGGCGTACAACCTGCCGCTGAAGAAGGGCCAACAGACCCCGGAGCCCGACCTGAAGTGGTTCCAGGGCCGTCCGCAGAACGGCCTCGGCGCCAACACCGTCAACGTCCAGTACAAGCTGATCCTTTCCGGCGCCACCAACCGTTCCGCCGACAACAAGGACCTGATCGCTTGGGTGACGGCCGCCAAGGCCGCCGTCATCAAGGACAACTCGGTTGGCAGCTACATCGTGAAACCCGCCGACGTCCCCGCCGACGCGGTCACCTCCTCCGGATCCGGCCTGGACCCGGACATCTCCCGGCAGTACGCGGATCTGCAGGTCCACCGGATCGCCGAGAAGAATGGGCTGTCCGTCGCCGAGGTGGACAAGCTGGTCGAGGATCACACCGAGGGCCGCACGCTCGGCTTCATGGGCGAGCCCCGCGTGAATGTCCTCGAACTCAACCTCGCGCTCAAGGACCTCGTGGCCAAGGGCTGACGGCCTTACGCGACCACGCGGGAGTTGGCGGCCCGGGAGCATTCCTGTTCCGTCAACTCTCGCAGGCGCGACGTCGGTTGCCTGCTCCCGACACCTATGGTTCGACGTACGACAGGAAGGTGCACACCCATGACACGGGTGCTGGTGGTGGAGGACGACCCGCAGCTCGTACGGGCTCTCCTCATCAATCTCCAGGCACGCCAGTACGGGGTCGACGCGGCACCCGACGGCGCGACCGCGCTCCGCCTCGCGGCCGCACGCCGGCCCGATGTGGTGATGCTCGACCTCGGACTGCCCGACATGGACGGTGTCGACGTCATCAAGGCGCTGCGCGGCTGGATGCGGGTGCCCATCCTGGTGTTGTCCGCCCGGCAGGCGTCCGACGAGAAGATCGCCGCCCTCGATGCCGGCGCCGACGACTACGTCACCAAGCCGTTCAGCATGGACGAGCTGCTCGCCCGGCTGCGGGCCGCCGTCCGCCGCACCGAGGAGGTCCCGCTCGCGCCCGGGGCCACGCTCGTGGAGACGGACGGCTTCACCATCGACCTGCTCGCCAAGAAGGCCGTCCGAAGCGGCCATGACGTCCGCCTGACCCCGACCGAATGGCACCTGCTGGAAATCCTGGTCACCAGCCCGGGGCGGCTGATCACCCAGAAGCACCTGCTCCAGGAGGTGTGGGGCGTCTCCCAGAGCAACAAGACCAACTACCTGCGCGTCTACATGGCCCAGCTGCGGCGCAAACTGGAAACAGACCCCGCCCACCCCCGCTACCTCATCACCGAACCCGGCATGGGCTACCGCTTCGAGGGATGACCCCCGTCCCGACCGTCCCGACCACATCCGAACCCAGAGACGAGACCATGGCACGCGGCAAGCTTCGGATCTACCTCGGCGCGGCCCCGGGCGTCGGCAAGACGTACGCGATGCTCTCCGAGGCCCATCGCCGCGTTGAACGCGGCAGCGACTGCGTGGTCGCCTTTGTGGAACATCACAAGCGGCCACGCACCGAGGTGATGCTGCACGGCCTGGAGCAGATCTCACGCAAGGAACTCGATTACCGCGACAGCGTGTTCACCGAAATGGACGTCGACGCCGTCCTGGCCCGGCACCCCCGGGTGGCGCTGGTCGACGAGCTCGCCCACACGAACATCCCCGGTTCCCGCAACGCCAAGCGCTGGCAGGACATCGAGGAGCTGCTCGCCGCCGGCATCGACGTGGTAACGACCGTGAACATCCAGCACCTGGAGTCGCTGGGCGACGTCGTCGAGTCGATAACCGGCGTACGGCAGCGCGAGACCGTCCCCGACGAGGTCGTCCGGCGGGCGGACCAGATTGAGCTGGTCGACATGTCGCCGCAGGCGCTGCGCCGACGGATGGCGCACGGCAACATCTACAAGGCCGACAAGGTCGACGCGGCCCTGTCGAACTACTTCCGGCCGGGCAATCTGACCGCGCTGCGGGAACTGGCGCTGCTCTGGGTGGCCGACCGAGTCGATGAGTATCTGACCGAGTACCGCAGCGAACACCGGGTGTCGAAGATCTGGGGCTCGCGGGAGCGGATCGTGGTCGGTCTGACCGGCGGCCCGGAGGGCCGCACGCTGATCCGCCGGGCCGCCCGGCTCGCCGAGAAGGGCGCCGGCGGCGAGGTGCTGGCCGTCTACATCGCCCGCAGCGACGGACTGACCAACGCCTCGCCCAAGGAGCTGGCCGTCCAGCGCACCCTCGTGGAGGACCTGGGCGGCACCTACCACCACGTCATCGGCGACGACGTCCCCTCCGCTCTGCTGGATTTCGCGCGGGGAGTCAATGCCACCCAGATAGTCCTCGGTGTCTCGCGGCGCAGGGGATGGCAGTACGTCTTCGGGCCCGGTGTCGGCGCCACGGTCGCCCGGGAGTCTGGCCCCGACCTCGACGTCCACCTGATCACCCACGACGAGGCGGGCAAGGGCCGCGGATTGCCGGTAGCGCGAGGTGCCCGGCTCGGCCGTGTGCGGATCATCTGGGGCTGGCTGGCCGGGATGGTCGGCCCCACACTGCTCACACTGCTGCTGACCAACGTCGACGCCGAACTCGGTCTGGCCAACGACATGCTGCTGTTCCTGACGCTGACCGTGGCAGCGGCCCTGCTCGGCGGCCTGCTCCCGGCACTGGCCTCGGCGGCCTTCGGGTCGTTTCTGCTGAACTACTACTTCACCCCGCCCCTGCACCGCCTCACCATCGCCGACCCCAAGAACATCGTCGCCCTCGTGGTCTTCTTCGCCGTGGCGGTGTCGGTGGCCTCCGTGGTTGACCTGGCCGCCCGTCGTACGCATCAGGCGGCCCGGCTGCGCGCCGAGTCAGAGATCCTCTCCTTCCTCGCCGGCAGCGTGCTGCGCGGCGAGACCAGCCTGGACGCTCTGCTGGAGCGGATGCGGGAGACCTTCGGCATGGAGTCGGTCGCCCTGCTGGAGCGGGAAAGCGACGTGGCCCCGTGGACCTGCGCGGGCAGCGTGGGCCCACAGCCCTGCCAGTACCCTGAGGACGCGGACGTGGACATGCCGGTCGGCGACCACATGGCCCTCGCGCTGTCCGGCAGAGTGCTGCCCGCCTCCGACCGCCGGGTCCTCGCCGCGTTCGCCGCCCAGGCCGCCGTGGTCCTGGACCGCCAGCGCCTGCAGTCCGAAGCCGACCAGGCCAAGGAACTCGCCGAGGGCAACCGCATCCGCACCGCCCTGCTCGCCGCCGTCAGCCACGACCTGCGCACCCCGCTCGCCGGGATCAAAGCCGCCGTCTCCTCTCTGCGTTCGGACGACGTGGCCTGGTCCGAGGAGGACCAGGCCGAACTCCTGGAGGCCATCGAGGAGGGCGCCGACCGCCTCGACCACCTGGTGGGCAACCTGCTCGACATGTCCCGGCTGCAGACCGGCACCGTCGCCCCGCTGATCCGCGAGATCGACCTCGACGAGGTGGTGCCCATGGCCCTGGGCGGCGTACACGAGGACAGCGTGGAGCTGGACATCCCGGAGACCTTGCCGATGGTCGCCGTCGACCCGGGCCTGCTGGAGCGGTCGGTGGCCAACCTGGTCGAAAACGCGGTCAAGTACAGCCCCGCCGGCGAGCGCGTCCTGGTGGCAGCCAGCGCCATGGCCGACCGGGTGGAAGTGCGGGTGGTGGACCGCGGCCCGGGCGTCCCGGACGAGGCCAAGGACCGCATCTTCGAGCCGTTCCAGCGCTACGGCGACGCCCCGCGCGGCGCCGGCGTCGGTCTGGGTCTCGCGGTCGCCCGCGGCTTCGCCGAAGCCATGGGCGGCACCCTCAACGCCGAGGACACCCCCGGCGGCGGCCTCACCATGGTCCTCACCCTCCAGGCCGCGTCCGACCGCCAACCGCTCCCCGCCGGCCTTCCGGCGACCGCCACCTCCTAGCGACGCCAACATCCCGCCAGGACAGGCCAGTACAGCCAGTACGGCGTTGGAGTCCCGTGGGCCATCGTGCCCGCGCGGATGCGAGTATGGCCCCGATCTCACGTGTGGTCGCTGGAAGAGCGTTCCCCCCGTCGACGGAGGCCGATCGGCACTCACCATGCTGCGGATCGCCGGCTCCCTGGTCACCAACCAGGTCCGCGCCCACAACCTGATGCGCATGTTCGGCCGCGAGGGGCACCTGACCCCGCTGGGGCAAGCGTTCACGGCGCGCGGGCGCATGACCAAGCCCCCGCACCTGCGTGCCGTCGCCGACCCCATGGACGACACCTTCCGGCGCCAGATGAGCAACCAGCTCACCGTCCAGGAGCCTCGCCACAACCTCGCCCGCAACCTCTGCCGCGGTAAATGAGGGCATCATCCGCCAGGCACACCGGGAAGGGATCGAGGAGGCTCGGACCGGCCGGCGGTCAGCTCCTCACCTGGGCGACTGGTGTGCCGGCGTCCAGCGACGCCACCGTATGGATGATTGCGTCGGCCGAACGGCTGCGGGTGGGGACGCGATTCCCAGCCGACCATGCCGGCGGAGCGCGCCTGTCAGGCCGTCGAATTCGCCGGGAACGCTGCCAGGGCGCCGTACCTCTCTTGGCGCGACCCGGCATCACCGGCTCCTGCGGCTTTACGGCGCCGAGTCCTTCTTCCCCGCTGCCGCCGCATAGGCCTGAGCCGGTGTCATCGCCACCCCGTTGATCTGGACCGTCTGGTAGGGGCTGACCTCCGCGCAGTTCTTGGCCTTGTCGGCGGTCTGGGCGTGGGCGTCGGCGACGGCGGCGTGGGTGTCGGCGGGGGCTGCGGAGCCGTACGACGTGCCGCTCGGCCAGTCGCTGCCGATGACCAGGACGATCCCGCTCGCGCTCCCCTGGGTGAGGTGCGAGGCGGGCAGCCCGAGGGCGGAGGCCGCCGTCCGGGCTTCGGCCTGCTGCCCGGGGCCGTAGGTGATCGTCGTCCGCGACGACTGCTCGGCGGCGTTGCCCGAGGTGGTGCCCGAGCCGAAGCCCTTGGCGAGGAGGGCGTCGGCGATCACTGAGGCGCGTCCGCCGGTGGTGGTGCCGTTCTCGACCCGTACGGCCACCCCGGAGGCCGGCACGGTCGCCGACGGGGAGGCCGAGGCCTTCTTGTCGCCGCTCACCTTCTTGCCGCTGCCCGACGTCAGCGACCGGTCGTCGGCGATGGTCGCGAACAGCGCCTTCGCAGCGGACGCGGGCACGACGCGCTCCTTGTTTGCCGGGTCCGCCGCGGTCTGCATCGTGGTGAACGTCATCCGCTGCGACGGCACCTTGTTCAGGTCCGTCGCCAGATCGACGAGCTTGCCGACGCTGCCCAGGCCGGTGTCCACGGTCAGCGCGTTGGTGGCCGCGTCCGCAAGCGAGTAGACCTTGGCCGGGTTCGCCAGCGTGCCCGCGCTCTTGAACTTGCGGATCATGGCCCCGAGGAAGAGGTGCTGGGAGACCGTACGGCCCAGGTCGCTGCCGTCCCCGAAGCCGTGCCGGGAGCGGACGAACTCCAGCGCGGCCTCGCCCTTGAGGGTGTGCGTGCCCTTGGCGAGCTTCAGATGCGAGTAGGTGTCGTAGACGTCGTCGCTGACGCACACCGACACACCGCCCACCGCGTCGGACATCTTCACCACGCCGGAGAAGTCGAGCATCGCGAAGTGGTCGATGGGGATGCCGGTGAGCTGGTGCACGGTCTTGACCTGGCAGGCCGCGCCGTACTGGAGGGCGCTGTTGATCTGCCCGTAGTAGCCGCCCGTCGACTGGCCGCTGCCCGGGTCCTTGCAGGCGGGGACGTTGGTCATGGTGTCGCGCGGCACGCTCATCACGGTGGCGTTGGAGCGGTCGGCCGAGACGTGGACCACCATCTCCACGTCCGCGTTGTGCCCGGCGGTCGAACTCGCCGTGCCGCAGCCGCCGCCCAGTCTGCAGTCGGCCGCGTTGTTCCTGCCGTCCGAGCCGATCACCAGAAGGTTGATCGGGGTCCGGCCGAAGGCGTCCGCCTTCTCCTTGCCGTCGGCGCCGCCGTCGATGGCGACACTCCTGATGTTGCCGTTCAGATGCTCGTACAGCCAGGCACCGGCTCCGGCGGTGACCAGGATCAGCACCGACACCGTGAACAGGGCTGTGCGGGCTATTCGTTTGCGCCGGGTGGCGAGCTTGGCCCGGCGGCCCGACCGTTGTCCCTTGGAACGTGCCGCCCGCCGAGCGGCCGCCCGGCCGCCGTGCGATGGGCGAGGCGGTCCGTCGTCCGTCTCGCGCTGGCGGGGAACGCTCGTCGAGCGATCACGTGTGGCGGAATGGCCGCGGGTTCTGCCCTCGCCCCAGGGGTCGCTCAACTCCCACTCCCTACGCTGTGGCCGACGTCAACCGACGGCGCGACGGAGCACCCCTCGGGTTGATTGATTGCGCAATATAGCAAGTGTTACTGGGTGCGCTGCTGCTGAGCTGCACCCCACCCCCCAGGTCCCCGGCGGCACGCCACCACCCGCGCCAAGGACACCGAGCGGCGCGTGGCGGACACCGCTCCGCGCCCGCCCCGGCCTCCGCGCTCGCCCCCGCCTCAGCTCTCGGTCTGCGTCTGCGCCTTCGGCTGCGTCGACTGCACCGACTGCACCGACTGCACCGACTGCACCGGCTGCGTCTGTTGCGTCTGCTGCACCGGCTCCTGCGTGCCGCCCTCGTCCTTCATCGCCTTCGCCTCGCTCTTGAGGATGCGCATCGACTTGCCCAGCGCACGCGCCGTGTCCGGCAGCTTCTTCGATCCGAACAGCACGATGATGACGATCGCCACGATCAGCAGGTGCCAGGGTTCCAGTCCGTTGCGGAGCATCCCGCCCACCCCTTCTTCTTCGCATGACGGCCTGATGCGCGGGAGCGCGGGACACCGTCCTGCTGGTTGCCGCCTGATGGTTGCTACATTGCGCAACTGTATAACCGAGAGCACCCTCTGACTGCAAGCAGTCCAATCGTGTACATGGCAAGCACGGCGGCCAGCAGCAGGTAGTACAGGGGCGGCAACGGCGTGAAGCCGAGCAGCGAGCCGAAAGGGGAGACCGGCAGCAGCAGTCCTACGGCGGCCAGCGCCCCCGCCGCCCAGCCGATCGGCCCCGGCCCGCGCCCGTGCCCCGCTCCAGCGCTCCCGGCGCGCAGCAACAGCATCACCAGGCCCTGGGTGAGCAGGTTCTCGGTGAACCAGCCGGAGTGGAACACCGCCGCGTCGTCCAGACCGTCGGACCCGTGCAGGGCGAGCGCGAGCACACCGAAGGTGGCGAGGTCGGCGACCGCGTTGAGGGCGCCGAAGCCGGTGATGAAGCGCAGCAGGTCGCGCGGGCGGAGGAGGATCGGGCGGCGCAGCACGGACGGATGCGGCCGGTCATGGGCGAAGGCGAGCTGGGCGGCGTCGAAGCACAGGTTCTGCACCAGCACCTGGGCCGGGAGCATCGGCAGGAAGGGCAGCAGCAGGCCCGCCGCGAGCATCGCGATGACGTTGCCGAGGTTCGAGGAGAGGCTGACGCGCAGATACGTGGCGATGTTGCCGCCCGAGTACCGTCCGGCCGCGATGCTGTGGTCGATCGCGGTGAGGTCCTTCTCGGCGAGGACCACGTCCGCGCTCTCCCGGGCGACGGCCACGGCGTCCCGGGGTGCGATACCGACGTCGGCGGCGCGCAGGGCGGGCAGGTCGTTGACCCCGTCACCCAGGTAGCCGACGGTGTGCCCGCTCGTGCGCAGGGCGGTGGCGATACGGGCCTTGTGCTCGGGGGCGCAGCGGGCGAAGACGACGGTGCGGGCGGCGGCCTCGGCGAGTTCGGGATCGGTGAGGCCGTCGATGCGGTCCGCGGCGAGGACGGCGTCCGCGGGCACGGGGACGCCCAGGTCGCGGCAGGCGCGCACGGCGGTGCCCGGGTGGTCGCCGGTGAGGATCCGGACGGTGACGCCACGGTCGGCGAGCGCCCTCAGCGCTTCGGCGGCGGTGGGGGCGAGGGCGTCCTTGAAGGTGACGAACCCCCGGAAGTCCAGGCCGCGTTCGTCGGCGGGCGTGTAGTCGCGCGTGCGCGCGGGACGCTCCGCGGTGGCGACGGCCAGCACCCGCAGCCCGTCGTCCGCCTGGCGTGCCGCGAGCGCGAGCAGCCCCGCGCGCTCCCGGTCCGCCAGGACACAGCGTTCCAGTACGGCCTCGGCGGCTCCCTTGACGACCAGGGTGTGCGTGCCGAGCCGGCCCGGTGTGCGCACGACGGCGGTCGCGAGACGCCGCAGCGGATCGAACGGTAGGGCCGCCACCCCGTCGTACGCCATGACGTCGTCCTCGTCGGCCGCGTCCAGGACCGCGTCGTCGAGGGCGTCCGGGGCGGGCAGGTCGGCGAGCTGGAGGGTCCACCAGGCGTTGACCGCGGCCCAGCGCAGCACCTCGGGATCGTCGTGGCCGCCCGGGCCGAGGGCGCGGTCGAGGACCGGCCGGTCCTGGGTGAGGGTGCCGGTCTTGTCGAGGCACAGGACGTCGACGGCGCCGAGGTCGTGCAGCGAGGGCAGCCGTTTGACGATCACCCCGTGGCCGCGGGCCAGCAGCGAGGCGCCGCGCGCCAGGCACATGGTGACGATGACCGGCAGCATCTCCGGCGTCAGCCCGACCGCCACCGCCACGGCGAACGGCAGCGTCTCCAGGCCGCGGTCGCGCAGGGCGGCGCCCGCCATGAGGACCAGCGGCGGGGTCAGCAGCATGAACCGGATGAGGATCCAGGAGATGCCGTGCACCGACCGGTCGAAGGCGCTGGCCTCGGGCCGGGCCTCCTCCCCCGGGCCGTGGGCCGCCGCGAACCGCGTCCGCGCGCCGGTCGCCACGACGACCGCGGTGGCGCTGCCGGAGGCGATGCTGCTGCCCTGGAAGCACAGCTGGGACCGGTCGAAGTCGTCGCCGCCCGCCTGCGCCCCGTCAGCGGCGTCCTTGGCCACGGGCGCCGACTCGCCCGTGAGCACCGCCTGATGCACGGTCAGCCCCTGCGCCCGCAGCAGCCGTACGTCCGCCGCGACGAGATCGCCCGGCCCCAGCCGGATCACGTCCCCCGCCACCAGCTCCTCCACCGGGATCTCCCGGACGTCCGGGGGCAGGTCCTCCTCGGTGCGGCGCAGGACAGTGGCCGTGCTGGCGACCAGGCCGCGCAGCGCGGCCATGGACCGGTTCGCCCGGTGCTCCCCGGACGCGCGCAGCACGCAGCTCACCACGACCAGCAGGAGGATCACGCAGGCGGTGCCCCAGGAGGCGACGGCCGCCGACACCAGCCCGAGGCAGAGCAGTACGGCGGTGAACGGGTCGCGCAGGCTGCGCAGCAACGCCGTCGGCCAGGAGGCTTCCCGCCGGCCCGGCAGCGTGTTCGCCCCGAACCGCGCCTGCCGCTCCTCGGCCTCCGCCTCGGTCAGACCGCGAGGACCGCTGCCCAGGTGCCGCAGCGTCTGCAGCACGGTGAGCGCATCAAGACCCGATCCGGACACGGGCACCGCGTCGGGACCCGCGCCGAGGGCCGATTCCGGCACGGTCACCGCGCCGGGCTCCGGTCCCGCGTCGGGGAGCCGTCCGGCGGCCGGCCCGGGGTCCGGTGCCGAGGCGCTGTCAGCCACCGGCCCCGCGCAGGCTGCGCACGGACAGGGACGTCCCCTCGGCGCGCGCGGCGAGCTGACCCACCATCACCCGTACCACGGTCACGACGTCGGGGTCGTCGACGAAGTAGATCTGGCGCCGCCCCTCCCGGCGGGACCGCACGAGCCCGGCGAGCTTCAGCTTCGCCAGGTGCTGGCTGACCGCGGGCAGCGCGCCGCCGACCCGGTCCGCGAGGTGGGTCACGTCGCTCTCACCCTGGGCCAGCGCCCACACCAGGTGCAGCCGGGCCGAGGACGCCAGCAGTCCGAAGGAGGCGGCCGCCTCCGCGAGCACCTCGGCGGACGGATCCTCGAAGCCACCGATGTCTGCCGCCACTGTCCTTCTCCTGTCCCGCCCTGGTCCGCGCGCCGCACTCGCGCCGCCTCAGTCTAGGTGCCGGCCCGGGACCGACTCCTCGTCCGGACCGGGCCGGTCGCGGGCCGCCAGGAGAAACCATCCGAGGTCCCCGACCGCCGCCCCGGCGGCCGCGGCCCCCGCGATCAGCCCCGCGGTGATCAGTCCCTGTCCGATGTAGGGCCGCCCGGCGAAGGTGCTCAGGCCGAAACCGAGGACCAGGAACAGGACCGCGGCGACGGCCGGCACGCCCGTGAGGAGCAAGGCCCGCGCGCACACGAACCCGCCGCCCCGGCGTGCACCTGCAGCATGCTGAGGATCCGGCACGTGTCTCCCCCGATGGATGAATCCGTATATGGATGAAGCCGTATGGGGTGGGGAGTGTAATGGTTCTCGACTTGCGCAATCTTTAAAGGCTTGATCATCCGCCCTCAGAGGCTCACCTGATCTGCTCGGCCGCCCACTCGGCCCACTCCCGCCGCATGGCGTTGAACCGCAGCCCGTACTCCAGCGCGATCCTGCCGTAGACCGACAGACTGCCGTCGTCCCAGTCGATGGACTCCGCCAGCCGGCTCAGGCTCTCGACCCCCTGCTCGGACATCTCCATCAGATCGGCCAGATAACCCCGCGCCTGCTCGGGCGTCAGCACGCCGAGGAAGAAGACCCGCAGCAGGATGTCGCTGCGGGTGTTCCGCTGAGGCTTTGTCTCGGTCAGCCAGTGCCGCAGTTCGGCCAGCCCCTCGCCGGTGATGGCGTACTCCTTGCGGCCCCGCGGCCCCTCCGCGGCGACCGCGGTCAGGCCGGAGTCCGCGAGCTTGGTCAGCTCGGTGTAGATCTGGCTCTGTGTCGCGGGCCAGACCGTGGCCAGCGACGTCTCGAAGAGTTTCAGCAGGTCGTACCCGCTGGCGGTGCGTTCGGAGAGAAGCCCGAGCAGGGCGTGTCGTAGGCTCATGCCCCCAGCCTACCTTCCACTATTGACATGTCACAGAGTGACCTTCTACTTTTGACATGTCAGAAGAGTAACTCAAAGAGCTGAAGACCAGGGGTCCCCATGTCGTACCTGCGCACTTTCCTGCCTTGGATCGTCTTCGCGGTCATCCCCTCGGGTGACTGGCAGTGGGGAGCCCTGGCAGCCCTGGTGGTGGCGGTGGCGGTCATCATCGAGCAGAAGCGGTCGGGCGCCGGGTTCGACGCACTCATCATCGAAACGGGCTCGGCGGCCTTCTTCGCCGCACTGGCGGCCGTCGCCTTCGCCGACCCGCACTCCGGTATCCACGACTACTCGGCGGCGCTCTCCTCCGGAGTCCTCGCGGTCATCGCCGGGGCCTCGCTGGCCATCGGGCGGCCGTTCACGCTGGGCATCGCCAAGCGCACCACACCCCGTGAACTGTGGGAGCTCAAGCCGTTCATCCGCGTCAACGTCGTCATCACCGCCGTATGGACGGCCGCCTTCGCCCTCACCGCCCTCGCGCTCGCCTACGAGGCCCACACCGGACACGGCCACTCCACCCCTGCCACTCTCATCCAGATCGCCGGTTTCGTGGTCCCGATGCTCTTCACGGTCCGCTACGTCGCCCATATGCAGGCCAAGGCCGGGCAGATCGCCTGATCGGTACGGTGACCACGAGCGACCTGACCGGTACACACCGAAGAAAGGGGCCCGCCGTGCGGCTGCGCTGCGCTGTGCTCGACGACTTCCAGCAGGTGGCGACAGAACTCGCCGACTGGTCACCCGTGGCCGACCGGGTGGAGACCGTCACCTTCTCCGGACACTTCGGCAGCGAGGACGAACTCGCCGCGGCCCTCTCCGGCTTCGACATCGTCGTCACCCTGCGCGAGCGCGTGCCCTTCCCGGGGTCCCTGCTCGCCCGCCTGCCCCGGCTGAAGCTGCTCGTCGCCTCCGGTATGCGCAACAGCGTCATCGACTACACCGCCGCCGAGGCCCACGGCGTCACCGTGTGCGGTACGGCGAGCACCTCGACGCCGCCGGTCGAACTGACCTGGGCCCTGCTGCTCGGCCTGGCCCGCGGCATCGTGGAGGAGAGCAACTCCCTGCGTTCCGGCGGCCCTTGGCAGCAGACGGTCGGCGCCGACCTGCACGGCCGCCGCCTCGGACTGCTCGGCCTCGGCAAGATCGGCAGCCGGGTGGCACACGTGGGCCTCGCGTTCGGCCTGCACGTCAGCGCCTGGAGCCAGAACCTCACCAAGGAGTACACGGACGAGGTGGGCGTCGAACTCGCCGCCTCCAAGGAGGAGTTGCTGTCCACCAGCGACTTCGTCTCCGTCCACCTGGCCCTCGGCGACCGCACCCGCGGGCTGCTCGGCCCCGCCGAACTCGCCCTGCTCAAGCCCACCGCGTACCTGGTCAACACCTCCCGCGCCGCGATCGTCGACCAGGACGCCCTGCTCGCCGCGCTGCACGAGGGCCGCATCGCCGGTGCCGGCATCGACGTCTTCGACATCGAGCCCCTCCCTGCCGGCCACCCGATGCGCACGGCTCCCCGCCTGCTCGCCACACCCCACCTCGGCTATGTGTCCCGGTCGAACCTCGAGACGTACTACCGGGAGGCGGTGGAGGACATCCGGGCGTTCCTGGACGGGAAGTCGGTGCGGCGGCTGGGCTGAGGAGCCGTGCGGGCAGCCGGTCAGGCGTACCGGTAGATCCCGCTCACGTCCTCCATCTCCTGCGGCGTGACATCCCACGGCGGCATGGGCTCGTTCCGGGCGACGATCCGCCCGCGCTGCTCGTCGCCGGGGCCGGGCGCCTTGGCCGGCAGATAGCGGGCGCCCTTCTTCTTGTGCCGCCGCTGCCAGCGGGTCCACTGCAGGTCGACGAAGGCGTGGTGCAGCCAGAAGACGGGGTCGTTGACGGAGCCGCCGCCGAGCATGGCGCCGCCGACCCAGCGGTGGACGCGGTTGTGGTTGCGCCAGGCGACATTGCCCTGCCCGGTCCCCCACCCCTCCAGTTTGTTGCGGAACCCCTTGGTGCAGGTGGAGTCCCAGGGCGAGGTGTCGTAGACCGGGTCGGCGAGCGCCGACTCCAGCTCCTTCTTCGTCGGCAGAGCGATGGGGTTGCCGGCGCGGCCGAGGTCCCGGGTGAGGAACGCGCCGTTGGTGATGCCGTGCCTGATGGGCCAGTAGCCCTGCGCGTAGGCGAACGGCCCGGTGACGACCTGACGGTCGGAGCTGCGCCCGTTGCCGCCGAGCACGTCGTCGGTCCAGGGCACGGCCGTCGTCGAACGGTCCCGCGTCCAGTCCCAGTACGGCACCGTCACCGACGGGTCGACCCGCTGCAGCGCCCGCTCCAGGTCCAGCAGGAAGCGGCGGTGCCAGGGCAGGAAGGAGGGCCCCATGTGGGCCGCCCGCAGACCGGTCTCGCCGTCGGAGGTGTAGTACTCGATGTGCAGGCGCACGAACTCGTCGTACGCACCCCGCCATTTGATCTCCAGCAGCGCGTTGACGAACCGCCGCCGCTCGTCGCGCGTCAGCTTGCTGACGTCCTTACGCACGTACACCATGCTGCTCCCCCATGTGCGCGTATCCCTCACCGAGCGGGCCAGGCTCCAGGTCGCGCAGCCGCTGGCCGGGGCCGAGTTCGTCGACCGCCGCCCGGGTCGCCGCCAGCGAGGTCCGGTACGAGCTGTAGTGGTCGACCATGGTCAGCCAGGTGCCGTCGGCGCGGCGCATCAGATGCAGCGGGTGGCCGTCCACGGTGACCTGCCAGGCACAGTCGTCGCCGCAGCCGTCGGCGCGGAGCAGGGTGCCCTGGATGCGGCGCCCGCGGTAGGTCTCGTCGAAGGCCGGTTCCCCGGTGTCCGCGGGGCTCACGGTGTGGTCCCCGCTCCGCGGCGGGCGCGAGGCCCCGACGAGAGGGGCGAGCGCCAGACCCACGGCGGAGGCGAGCAGCCCGCGCCTTATCACCCAGCAGGTCCGCCGCTCGGACCCGCTGCCCGCCCGGCCGTCGGCATTCGGCTCCGCGACCGTCGGCGCCCCGTCAGCACTGATCACCATGCGTCACTCCCTGGGGACAGACTCGTATGACCGCAGCGTCAACCACCGGTCGCGCCGTACGGTCACGACCGGTTCGGCCATACGGACCTGTGTTCCACTCGGGAGAGTCAGCGCCGGACAGTGGGCCCGGGAGTCAGCCGGTCCAGAAGTCCCACCACCGCGTCAGGACGAGCATGCCCACGACGCCGATGTGCAGCAGCGGCAGTACCCAGGTGAACTCCGCGAAGAAGGACTTCACCGGGCCCGGCGCGGGCAGGAAGCCGCCCCGCACGTTGAAGGAGGTGACGTACCAGAACAGCAGGATCGTCGCGGCCCAGGCCAGACAGCACCACAGGCACAACGCGTTGATCCGGTACAGCGACTCGTACTGCAGCCAGGACACGAACCCGATCCCGAACAGACAGCCCGCCTCGAAGACGAGCCAGTACCAGCCGGGGAACGCCGCCCCGGCCAGCACACTCACGCCGACGCAGATCACGACACCGTAGGCCACCAGGCCCAGCATCGGGTTGGGGAATCCGAAGACCGAGGCCTGGGCGCTCTTCATCACGCTGCCGCAGGACACCACCGGGTTCAGGCTGCATCCCGGGACGAAGCCGGGGTCCTTGAGCAGCTTGAACTCGTCGATGGTGATGACCCAGGAGGCCAGCAGTCCGGCGGCGCCCGTGATCACCAGCAGGAGGGCGAACGCGGGGCCGCCCCCGGCCCGGCGCATCAGCCGCGCGGGCGCTGGGCCGGCAGGACGACGTGTGCGGCGGCGCTCAGGGTCTGATCGGCGCCTACGAAGGCGGCCAGCGCGGCCGGCTCGATCGGTTGCCCCGGCCTGCCCTCGGGCCACGGACGGGTGGTGAACACCAGGTAGGCGTAGCCCCGTTCGGCGACCGCCGCCAGCCAGGCCGGCGGCGCGGTGCACTGGGCGCCCAGCTGCGGCATGCCGACGACAGCCTGGTCCGCCTCGACACGCAGGGTGAGAGCCAGGTCGGCCCCGGTGGTGCCGTCGACGAGATCCGCGCCGACCGTCAGCCCGTTGCTCGCCAGCAGGTCCTCGACCGCGGCGGACGTCATCTCCGGCCCGCCCTCGGCATCCCCGAGGGAATAGGCCAGCAGATACGGCATGTCGGTGCCGTCGGGAGCCGCGCCGCTCCAGGGCAGCACGACGAGCGTGCCCAGCTCGGCGACTCGGAAGGGGCTCGTTTCGCTTGAGGTCGAGGTCACGCCACGCTCAACGAGCCCCGACCGGGGCGGAAACTCCGCCTCCGGAAGACATATGAGATCCCCGAAGGATGCCGGGCCGGAATGGTCCGTCGTCGGACCGGCGATGACGGCCGGTCCGTTCTCACGCGCCCCGCCGGAGCGGGACGGTCACCCCGTCGGGGGGAACGGCCGTCGGGCCGACCGCTCAGCGGTAGACGCGAAGGTGGTGGGCGGCGAAGGTGACCGGCCGGTGGCCGGACGGGGCCGGGTGGTACTCGCCCGCGCACAGCGACAGGTTGAGGATCAGGTACGCCGACCAGTCGGCACCGACGCCCGTTCCGTCGCGGTAGACCCGCTCGCCGTCGACGTACCAGTCGACGGAGTCCTCGCCGCAGGAACTGCCGATGGTCACCCACCCGCCCGGGACGACCGCGTCGGCGTCGGTGTAGTACGTGCAGGCGTCGTTGACGTGGTTGGACAGCTCCAGCAGGTTCGGGTTGTCCGGGTGGTACTCGAAGGTGTCGATCTCGTTCCCGCCGTCCTTCCAGGTCCACAGCGCCGGCCAGGCACCGGGCCGGGAGGGCAGTTTGACGCGGGCCTCGATGTAGTCGCCGGTCCTGACCTGGAAGCCCTCGGCGGAGTACTCGGTGGTGAGCAGCCCGGTGCGCCAGGCCTGCCGGCCGCCCCGGAGAACGTGGCCGGCCGGGGTGGCGGCGAAGGTGGCCACGCCGCCGGAGACGGTCACACAGCCCGGGTCGAGCCAGTCGAGCTTGTTGTCGTCCGGGTTGTGGTTGCCGTAGCGGTAGGCACTGGTTCTGTCGCCGACCCATTTGGCGCCCCAGGCGATCGGGGCGTTGAACTCCTCCGACCAGACGAGTGATTTGCCGGGGGCCGATCGGGTGGCACCGATGGCGGTGGCGGCGGATGCGGTCGGCGTGAACTTGGGGCTCTCGGCGGTCATGGCGGCGAGGGTAGGGCCACACCTCACCGACCCGGCCCGAAGTATCGGCCACCTGCCGTAATTCCACTTTCAGACTACCCGCATGGTCGAATCCAAACGCACCATACGATCAATTGATTCACCGACCATGTGAGCCCGTCCGACGGCTCTGTACGCAAAGCATTGTTCACCCCTCCGACTTTCACGCGTATGGCGTAACGCAGCGCATTTGCATAGAGCATCGACTGCTATGTTCTCCAGCCGTCGGATCAGAGGTAACTTTCAACCGAGGTGATTCATGAAGAAGGCAGTTTTCACCACTGCGGCGTTGGCCATCGGCGCGAGTCTCGTAGGTGGCGCCGCCGCCGCTGCGTCGGCCGCGCCGGCGCCGGCACCGGCGCCCGCATCAGGTCTGCTCGGTGTCATGTCCCCGACCAAGGTGACCCCGGCAGTCGTGCCCGCGGCCGATGTCGTCACGCACCTGGCCCGCGACGGCAAGATCGCGAACGGCAGCGCGTTCGACGAGAAGCGCCCGGAGGGTGGCTCCGGCGTGTACCTGGACGGCATGGACCCCAATTCCGCCAAGAAGCCCACGATCCCGGTGAAGAACCCGGCCGGCCGGGGCGATGTTCAGGTCCACCCGCTGCAGGCGCCGACCGCCGTCGGTCTCGGCAGCCTCCTGGGTAAGTGACACGACGGAAGCCGTAGGAGTCGGCCGCACCGACCCGCACCCGGTCTCGGCGCACCGAACACGGCGGAGACCCACGAAGCATCTCTCCGGCCCACCGGCCCTTTCCCCTCCGGTGGGCCGGACACGCGTCGGCCCTCGTTCCGTACGGGCCGGCGCGGCCCGGCACGGCGGAATTCTCTCCGAGTTGCAGGCGGCCGTCGCCTTTCGGATTGTCGTTCATATGAGCCACAAGGATTCCACGCCCATTACGGATCGGCCTGCCGGGGCGCATCACATTGCGCCATCCGATGGAATAATCCCTGTTTAGCCCCTCTTCCCGTGACTTATGCGCGCATATCAAGGTTTCCTGGTATGCAAGCGTGCGCAACCGTGAATTGAGGAAGGAACTGAGTTGCCCAGGAAGTTCGCGGTCATCACTGCCCTCACCCTCGGCGCTGTGGTCAGCAGTGTCGGCATTGCCTCGGCGAGTGACAACAACACCGAAATCAAGGGTGGCGGCGGTTTCTCGTCGTCCCCGGTCGTGGTGAACGCCCCGCAGCAGGGCGTTCTCATCGTCAACGGCACGGTCGTCGACGGCCGGTGCATCGCACCGTGGTCCAACGGAGCAGTCCTCGCCGGCGTCCTCGCGCCGAACTCGCACTACTCCGCGTGCAACACCGACAAGGTCGACCAGTCGCAGAACGCCCGGTACGAGGGCGGCCTGCTCTTCTGACCCCTTGCCCCGAGTAACTCGGAGCAGGTGCATCACCCCATTACAGCCCCGAAAGGCGCAACTCATGCGTAACAAGGTTACGGCCATCTCCGCCCTCGCTGCGGGTGTCGTCCTCGCGGCGGCCGGCACCGCCGCTGCCGACAACTGCACCACCGTCAAGGGTGGTGACGGCTTCTCGTCGTCCCCGGTCGTCGTGAACGCCCCCCAGCAGGGTGTCGCTGTCGTCAACGGCACGGTCGCCGACCTCCGTTGCGTCGCGCCGTGGTCCAACGGTGCCGTCCTCGGCGGCGTTCTCGCCACGAACTCGCACTACGCCGCGTGCAACACGGCGGACATCGACCAGTCGCAGAACGCCGGTTACAAGGGCGGCCTGCTCCTCTGACCTGTTCCGAGCAATTCGGAGCACGGAAATCCCCAACCGCCCCACCGAAAGGCGCATCACATGCGTAACAAGGTTACGGCCATTTCCGCCATCGCCGCGGGCATCGTTCTCGCGGCCGGCGGCGCCGCCGCGGCCGACGACAACAACACCACCGTCAATGGCGGTGGCGGCTTCTCGTCGTCCCCGGTCGTCGTCAACGCCCCCCAGCAGGGTGTCGCCGTCGTCAACGGCACGGTCGTCGACGGTCGTTGCATCGCCCCGTGGTCCAACGGTGCCGTTCTGGGTGTCATCCTCGCCCCGAACTCGCACTACGCCGCGTGCAACACCGACAAGGTCGACCAGTCGCAGAACGCCCCGACCGCGGGCGGCCTGCTCATCTGAGCGGTTCTTTCACCCGATGGCGGTCCGCCGGAACTCCGGCGGGCCGCCGTCGGCTTTCCCACGGCCGTCACAGAGGGACGCAGGCACGAGGTCGCACGAAAACCCTCGGGGCCCGTCTGCGTCCCATGCAGACGGGCCCCGAGGTGAGGAGATGACCGACGAAAGCCGGCAGGAACACCGCCGGTCGAGAAGAGCGCGCCAACAAGGAGGGAAAGGCGCTCCGCCGCCTACGGCATTCCTGCCGGCGCGCCGCAATGCGAGCGACGCCGGGCTGTTCCAATGGGACCAACGGCACCGCACCGCCGACGGTCACCCTGAATCGTTCGTTTGGCCCAGCGCACGTGGATTGCGCTCCCCCGCATATGACGAAGGGCCGGCTCCCAGGGATGCGGAGCCGACCCGAATCGTCGAGCCACTGCCTACTTGCCGACGGGAAGGCCGCCGAGGAGCTGGCCGTCCACGGAGCCCGGCAGGGCGGACTTCGGCAGGGCGCCGCCGACGAGCGGGGTCTTCACGACTCCCGTGTTCTTCACGCCGCCCTTCACGCTGCTGTTCACGCTCTGCGCCACCTGCTGGACGTTGTTGCCCACGTAGCCCGCCGACACCTGGGCTGCCGTGGGGACACCGCCCGCGACCGTCCTTCCGCTGTCCATAAGGCCCTGCGCCGGCATGTCCGCCGCGATGGCGGGCACGGCGACACCGGCAATGGCAAGGGAACCAGCAACGACGGCGGCAGCCTTCAGAGTCTTCATCGTGTGCCTTTCTTTTGTAAGCCTGACTTCTCCCGGCCTAACGAGAGGGCGACCTCCTGGAAACCCTGTTGCCGCCAGTTCGGGGAACTCATACGAATGGACCCTGACCTGCCAATGCTCCAAACGGGTGACTCAAGGTGACAAATAGCCCATGGAAACGCCACCATTCCGACACAGTTCACCGGTCCGCAGATAAATACGGCGGAGCAGCTAGAGTGGCTCACCTCGTGATTCCAGCGATGCCGGTTGAACAACGGACCTCACGCTCTCGAACGGGTGCGGGATTTTATATCAAGAACACGAGCCGCACGTCCTGGCCCCCGGCTCGGACTCTTTTGTTCGGAAGGGCAGCGTCGCTCATGCGTAATTCCCCATGCGTGCCGCACATTCTGCATGTCACCCAGCCCGTCGAGGGCGGTGTCGCGCGGGTCGTGACGGACCTGGTGGCGGCCCAACTCGCCGCGGGATTGCGGGTCACCGTCGCCTGTCCGCAGGACGGCATGCTGTCGGACGCACTGCGGGCGCAGGACTGCACGGTGCTGCGCTGGGACGCGACCCGCTCGCCGGGACGCCGACTTCCCGGCGAGGTACGGCAGTTGGCACGGATCACGTGTGACGTACGGCCGCACCTGGTGCACGCGCACAGTGCGAAGGCGGGACTAGCGGCCCGGCTCGCGGTACGCGGCCGTATCCCCACCGTCTTCCAGCCGCACGCCTGGTCGTTCGAGGCCGCGGGCGGTGTCGTCGCGCGCCTGGCAGTGGGCTGGGAGCGGTTGGGGGCCCGGTGGGCGACGCGCATCGTGTGCGTGAGCGAGGCGGAGCGGCGTACCGGGGAGCGCCGCGGAATCAGTGCCCTGTGGCGTGTCGTCCCCAACGGCGTCGACACGCTCAGGTTCCGGCCGGAAGGGCCGCAGGAGGACCACGGGTCCGGCACGGGCCCCCTCGTCGTGTGCGTGGGCCGGCTGTGCCACCAGAAGGGGCAGGACGTGCTTCTGAGGGCCTGGCCCGAAGTGGAGCGGCAGGTGCCCGGCGCACGGTTGGCGCTGGTCGGCGACGGCCCGGACGCGGACCGGCTGCGCTCAGGTGCGCCCGATTCCGTACGGTTCACCGGCGCCGCGCCCGACGCCGCCCCCTGGTACCGGGCCGCCGACGTCACGGTCCTGCCGTCCCGCTGGGAAGGCATGGCACTCGCTCCGCTGGAGGCCATGGCATGCGCCCGGCCGGTCGTCGTCACCGACGTGGACGGGGCACGCGAGAGCCTGCCGCCGGAGCATCCGCCGCACTGCCTGGTGCCGCCGGAGGACTCCGACGCGCTGGCCCGGGCGCTGTCGGCGCTGTTGCGGGACGAGCAGCTGCGCACGGCGCTGGGCGCACAGGGCCGTAGGCATGTGCTCGCCGCTCACGATCTACGGCACGCGGCGGACGCCGTGATCGACGTCTACCGCGAATTGCTCGGCGTCGTTGTCGCGCCGGTCGTCGTACCCAACTAGAGCAGGAAGTGCATCACCAGATGACTGCGGAAAGTACCGTTCCCCCTCCTGCGGGGCAGCAGCCGCGGGCGGCAGGGCGCGCCGTCTCCGTTCTCGCCCCTCGCCGCCCCGCAGCCGGACGCCGACTGCCCGCCGGACGGAGAGGCCGCCCTCCGCGGCGCGCCTCCCGGGTGCCCTTGCCCCTCGTCGACGGCGGCGCCACCGTGCTGGGCGCCCTTGTCGTGCCCCGGGCCGTCACATACCCGCTGGTCATCGTTGTGCTGGCCCTCGGTGTGATGCTGCTGAACCGGCGGGCCGGCCTGTACGACGCCTCCGTCACGCGCGGCTCGCTGGACGAACTCCCCGCCGTCTGCGGCCGGATCGCCGTCGGCTGGGCGGCCGTGGCGGCGCTCTCCCCGCTGCGACCGCTGCCGCTGACCGTGCTGGTCACCGCGTTCGCCGTGCACTGCGCGGCAGGCTGCGCGGGTCGCGCGGCGGTGCACGGACACCGTGCGCGGCGGCGTCGGCCCTGCCCCGCGCTGGTGGTCGGCCCGGTCACGGCGGCCCGGCCGGTCGCGGCCGCGCTGCTGCGCCAACCCGGCTGCGGTGTACGGCCGGTGGGCCTGGTCAGCGACTCCCTGGACGTGCTCACCGGTTCCGGCGAAGGTCACGGGTGTCCGGTCCTCACCACGGATCAGGAGACGCATCGGGCGGTCATCCAGAACGGTGTGGAGACGGTGCTGGTCGTGGGCGCCGCCACTCGGGTGGAGAAGGCCGCACTGCTGCGGGATCTCGCCGCGTACGGCTGCGTGGTGTGGGAGCTGGACACGGACCCGCCGTCGTACGGCTCCGACGGGCTGCGTGAAGGAACCGGGCATCTGGCGGGCTACCCGCGCCGGCTGCTGTCTCCGGGCGGCGGACGGCAGCGCGTCAGCAGGGGCAAGCGTGTGCTCGACATGGCGCTGTCCGGCTCACTGCTGCTGCTGGCCGGCCCGGTGCTGCTGGTGTGCGCGGCCGTGCTGCTGGTCATGGACGGGCCCGGGGTGCTGTTCCGGCAGGAGCGGATCGGCAAGGACGGGCGGCCGTTCACCCTGCTGAAGTTCCGCACCCACCGGCCCGCCAGCGCGCACGAGGCGGCGACCCGCTGGAGCGTGGCGAACGAGCACGAGATGAGCCGCTTCTGCCGGTTCCTGCGCCGCACCTCGCTGGACGAGCTGCCGCAGCTGTGGAACGTCTGCCGCGGCGACATGAGCCTGGTCGGCCCGCGCCCCGAACGGCCCTACTTCGTGGCCATGTTCAGCCAGGCCCATCCCGGCTACCGGGAGCGTCACCGGATGCCGACCGGGATCACCGGGCTCGCCCAGATCCACGGGCTGCGCGGCGACACCTCCATCGAGGACCGGTGCCGCTTCGACAACGCCTACATCGACAACTGGTCGCTGTGGCAGGACATCTGCATTCTGGTGCGTACGGCGGTGCTGTTCGTGCGCCCGACGGGGAGCTGAGCGCGGGTGAGCTCTCCCTCGGCGGCCTCCGTACCGCTCGTACGACGGCCGGCGGCGCTGCCGGCGCTGCGCCGGGCGGCTCCCGTGCTGCCCGTCGTGGCGGTGATCGCCCTGCTGGGACTGCCGGGCGCGCCGGACAGCGGTGCCTCGCCCGCCGATCTGGCCTGCGGGCTGGTCGTGCTCTGGGCCGCCGTGACCACCGTACGAGAAGGGCGGCGCCCGCTGACGCGGACGGCGGCGGTGGTGCTCGGTCTGCCCGTGGTGGGCATCGCGGTCGCCGCGACCGGGGCGGTGACGCCCGGCGACGGGATCACCGGCCTTGCCCGCTATCTGCAGGTGTTCGTGCTGTTCCCGCTCGCGGTGGTGCTGCTGGTTCGCGACCGGCGCGACGCCCGGCTGTTGCTGTGGTCGCTGGCCGGCCTCGCGCTGTGGCAGGGGGCCGTCGGGGTGCACCAGTTCCTCACCGGAACCGGGGCCTCGTACCAGGGGGCGGACATCCGGGCGGTGGGCACGTTCGGGCCGTCCGACGTGATGGGCATGGCGAGCGTCGTCGCGTCCGGGGTGGTGGCCCTGACCGGTCTCGCCCTCGGCACGCGCGCCCGGAACCGGCAGCTCGTCGCGGCCGGCTGTGCGCTGGCGCTGCTCGTGCCGCTCGCGCTGTCCTTCAGCCGGGGTGCCTGGATCGCCACGGCCGTGGCCTGCGGGACGCAGCTGCTGCTGGCCGGCGTGCGGCGGGCGGTGACGGTGTTCGCGGCGGCGGTCGCGGCCGCGGTGGTGCTGGTGGGCGGGCTCGGGGTGGGCGCCGCGGCGCTGCAGGAGCGGCTGACCAGCATCACCCAGGTCACCGACACCCCGGACCAGTCGGTCGTCGACCGCTACACCATGTGGGCGGCGGCCACCGACATGTGGCACGAGCATCCGGTGACGGGCGTCGGCCTGAAGGCCTTTCCCGCCTACCGCGACGCCCATGCCTCGCTCGCGCTGTCGTCGGGCAGCGACACCGCGGGAGCGGGTCAGGCCTACCGGCGTCAGCCGCTGCTCTCCCCGCACAACATGTACCTGCTGCTCCTCAGCGAGCAGGGCCTGCTGGGTCTGCTCACGGTGGCGGGCAGCTGGCTGGCGCTGCTGGTCTGCGCGCTGCGCGGGCTGCGGCGCGCGGGACGCGCCCGGGACTGCGCGCTCGCGGCCGTCGGTCTGCTGCTGTGGCAGCTCGTGAACTTCCTGTACGCCGACATCGGCGGACCCTCCACCACGCTGACGGCCGTCTGCTTCGGCCTCGTCGCCTGGTGGTCGCTGGCGGGCGGGGCGCCGGCGGGCCCGGCCGCCGAATCGGGCACGCGGTGAGGCCCGGCCCCGCGAGGACGGCGGACGCCACGGGCCACGCGACCGGCATCTACCGCGCCCGCCCGGCGAATGCGGGGCGGCCGGCCACCCGGCCGGCGGGCGGCCCGCCCTCGCGCCGCTTCATCGCCCGGGCGACGCTGCTCTCCGCCGCACTGTCCGTCGCCGGGGCGGTCCTCGGCCTCGGACGGGACCAGGCGCTCGCGCACCTTTTCGGCGCCGGCGCGGAGACCGACGCGTTCCTGGTGGCCTGGACGGTGCCCGAACTCGCGGCGACCCTGCTGATCGAGGACGGCCTGGCGTTCGTGCTCGTGCCCGCGTTCAGCGCGGCGCTGGCCCGGCGGGCGCTCGGGAAGGGCACTCCCGACCCGGTACGCGCCCTGGTCGCCGCCTCGTTGCCACGGCTGTGCCTCGCCTTCGCCGCCACGGCCGCGGTCCTGGTGGCCGGGGCGCCGCTGCTGGTCTCGGCCCTCGCGCCCGGTCTGTCCGACCCGTCCCTGGCCGTCTCCTGCACGCGGCTGACCGCGACCTGCGTACTGAGCTTCGGGCTGGCCGGGTACTGCAGCGCGGCGCTGCGGGCCCACCGTTCCTATCTCGCCCCCGGCGCGATCTACATCGCCTACAACGTCGCGATCATCGCCACGATGTTCGTCCTGGGTGAGCACTGGGGTGTGCGTTCCGCCGCGCTCGGGGTCGCCCTCGGCGGGTGCCTCATGGTCGCCGTACAGGCTCCGTCCCTGGGCCGGCGCATCGCCCGGCGGCCCGGCCGCAACGCCTTCGCCTACGACGGGGACGGCGGCCGGCCCCTCGCGCCCGCCCTGGTCTGCGCCGTCCTGCTGTTCGCCCTGTGCCGGCAGTCGCAGGTCCTCATCGAGCGCTACTTCGCCTCCACGCTGCCCGCCGGCGCCATCTCGCACCTCAACTACGCCCAGAAGGTCGCCCAGTTGCCGATGTCGCTGTCCATGATGGTGTGCGTCGTCACCTTCCCGGTGGTGGCGCAGGCCGTCGCCGAGGGCGACACTCGGCGGGCCCGGGACCGGGTCGAGCGGGACGTGGCGCTGATGGCCTGCCTCGTGCTGCTCGGCGCCGCGGTGGTGGTGGCCGGTGCGCCGCAGATCGTCGAACTCCTTTTCCAGCGTGGAGCGTTCACGGCACAGGACACCGCCGCCACCGCCGCGGTGATGCGGGTGTACGCGACCGGACTGCTCGGGCAGACCCTGGTCGGGGCGCTCGCACGGTCGTACTTCGCGGGCGGCCGGACCACCTGGTTCCCGCTGGGGGCGATGGGCGTGGGCGCTCTCGTCACCATCAGCATCGGCGCCCTGGCCGTCGGCCCCTGGGGGGCGTGCGGCATCGCCGCCGCCAACGCGGCCGGCATCACCGTCACCGCCCTGCTCCTGCTGCACGGCCTGGGGCCGGGCAGCGTACCCGTGCGCGTGCGCCGGGTGGTCGCCGAACTGGCCCGACCGGTGGGCGCGGCCGTGTGCGCCACCGCAGCCGGGCTCCTGTGTGCGGGGCTGTTCGCCTCGCCCGCGGCCTCCGTGGCCGCCTGCTGCACCGGCGTGACCGTCGTCTTCCTGCCGCTGGCCTGGATCCTCGACGCAGCGAACGCCCGGTCCCTCGTGCTGTCCGCCATGCAGTTCCTCCGTCACTCCGTCACACGAAAGCTGGGCCATGGTCGCTGACGTCTCTGCCGCATCGCCTACGGCCGAACCCGCACCCGGACCGCCCGCGCGAAGACTCGCGGGGCGGGGCCCGGCCGCCTGGGTCGCCATGTACCACTCCGTCTCCGACTGCCCGGACGACCCCTACAACGTCACCGTCACTCCCGCACGTCTCGACCGGCAGCTCGCCTGGATGTCCGCGCGCCGTCTGCGCGGGGTGAGCATGCGGGAGCTGCTCGCTGCCCGCGCCCGCGGCACGGAGCGCGGCCTGGTGGGGCTCACCTTCGACGACGGGTACGCCGACTTCGCGAGCACCGCGCTGCCCGTGCTGTGCCACTGGGGATTCACCGCGACCGTGTTCGTGCTGCCGGGGCGGCTCGGCGGCGACAACGGCTGGGAGCCGCAGGGGCCGCGCAAGCCGCTGCTCGACGTGGACGGCATCCGCCACGTCCTGGCCGCGGGCATGGAGGTCGCCTCGCACGGAATGACCCATGTCGATCTGACCAAGGCCACGGACCAGGTGCTGCACACCGAGGTCGACGACAGCCGTCACCGGCTCGCCGGGATCACCGGCGGCGACGTCGAGGGCTTCTGCTACCCGTACGGCTACCTCGACGAGCGCGCCGCCGCCGCGGTGCGCTCGGCCGGTTATCGCTACGCCTGCTCGATCTGGCCCGGACCGGCCGGCTGCGGCGACTTCGCGCTGCCCCGCATCCACGTCGGACAGAGCGACACCGCGCTGCGCCTTGCGCTGAAGAGACGTCTGGCCCGGGTCTACGGCCGAGATGTGGGGGCCGCGTGAGGGCCCTGCACATCATCACCGGGCTCGGCGTGGGTGGAGCGGAACAGCAGCTGCGCCTGTTGCTGCGTCACCTTCCCGCACAGTGCGACGTGGTGGCCCTGACCAACCCCGGGCCGGTCGCCGCGGGCCTGGCCGCCGACGGCGTCCGGGTCACCCACCTCGGGATGGGCGGCAACCGCGACCTGGGCGCGCTGCCCCGGCTGACCCGGCTGATCAGCGCCGGCGGCTACGACGTCGTACACACCCATCTGTACCGGGCCTGTCTCTACGGCCGGATCGCGGCGCGGCTCGCGGGCGTGCGGGCCGTCGTGGCCACCGAGCACTCGATCGGTGAGACCCGGCTGGAGGGGCGGCCGCTGACCGCGGGCGTCCGCGCGCTGTACCTGGCCGGCGAGCGCCTCGGCCGCGCCACCGTCGCCGTCTCACCGGCGGTGGCCGAGCGGCTGCGGCGCTGGGGTGTGCCCGGGCCACGCATCCGCGTCATCCCGAACGGCATCGACGCGCACCGTTTCCGCTTCGACGAGGTGGGCCGCAAGGAGGCCCGGAACCACTACGGGCTGCCGGAGGACTCGTATGTCTTGGGAGGGGTGGGGCGCCTCGCCCCGGGCAAGCGCTTCGACCTGCTGCTGCGCGCGCTGTCCCGGCTGCCCGGTGACGCGCGGCTGCTGCTGGTCGGCGGCGGGCCCGAGGAGGCGGCGCTGCGGCAGACCGCCCGGGGGCTGGGGGTCGCGGACCGGGTGGTGCTGACGGGCGAGCGGCCGTATCTGCCGGAGCCCGGCGACGCCGCACCCGGCCTCGTCGACCTGCTGTCCGCGATGGACGTGCTCGTCTCACCGTCGGCGGAGGAGGCCTTCGGTCTGGCCGTGGTGGAGGCGCTGGCGGCGGGGCTGCCCGTGCTGTACGCGAGCTGCCCCGCCGTCGACGACCTGCCGCCGGACGCGGCTCCCGGCGCCCTGCGCGTCACCGGCGGCGCCGGGGCGTACGTACGGGAGCTGCTGCGGCTGCGGGCCGCGGGGCCGGGTGAACGGGCCGCCCCGGAAGCCGTGCGCCGCTACGACATCGCGTGCAGCGCCCGGCAGTTGATGGATGTGTACACGGCCGCTCTGTCCGGCTCGACCCTGGAAGTGAGTTCTCCATGACCGACACCCCCACTCGGCGTGACCGGCTGTCAGGCCGTTCGCGCCCACGTGCGAGGCGGCTGCCCTCCTGGTGGCTGCTGCCGGCCGGCGCGCTGCTCGGTGCCGTGGCCGGCGGCGCGTACGGAGTGGCGAAGCCGCCGCAGTACACGGCGACCAGCTCCGTCGTCGCCGTGGCGGCCGGCCGGTCCGACGTCGACTGCGCCGACGCGCTCGGCTTCGCGCAGGCGTACGGGAGGGTGGCCCCGCAGCTCGCGGTGCTCGGGGACGCGCAGGTGACGGCGGGCGTGCCGGTCGCGCAGCTGCGCGACAGCGTGCAGGTCGCGACCTCACCGGACGCGCCGATGATCGCGGTCTCGGCGACCTCGTCGAGCCCCGCCCAGGCCGTCGACATCGCCAACGCGGTGTCCGGCACGCTGGTCACCCAGGCGGGACACACCAAGGCCGGCACGGGCATCAGGCTCGAACCCCTGTCCCGGGCGCTGCGGCCCACCGAGCCGTCGTCCCCGTCGTGGCGGCTGACCTCGCTCGTGGGGGCGAGTGCCGGCGGGCTGCTGGGCGGCCTCACGCTGCTGGCACGGCCGCGGCGGACGACCCGGGACGACGGCCCCGGCCAGGCGACCGTGCCCGCCCCGACCCACGCCGCGGACGCCCGCGGGACGCTCGCATGACCGCGCCCGGCCGCGCCCTGTCGGTGGAGCTGTGCACCGACGAGCGGACCTTCGCCGCGCTGGCCGAGGAGTGGGGACGGCTGCACGCGTCATGCCCGTCGGCGACACCGTTCCAGACCCACGCCTGGCTGCACTCGTGGTGGCTGTCGTACGGCACGCCCGACGGGCTGCGGCTCTTCCTGGTCCGCCGGGGCGGTGAACTGGTGGGCGCCGCACCGCTGATGCGGGTGCGGCGCCCGCTGCCCAAGCTGGTGCCGATCGGCGGCGCCATCTCCGACTTCCGTGACGTGCTCCTCGACGCGGAGGTGACCGAGGAGGGCAGCCTGGTCCTGGCGGACGCGCTGTCCGACGCGGCCCGTACCGCTCTGATCGACTTCCGGGACGTCAGGCCGGGCAGCGCCGTGGAACGGATCTACCGGCACTGGCAGGGGCCGCGCTGCCGGCTGCGCGACTCGACATGCCTGGAGCTGCCCGCGCTGCCCATGACCGAGCTGGTCAAACGGCTGCCGACGGCGCGCGCCCAGCGGGTGCGCAACAAGGTCAACAGGCTGGGCCGGCTCGGTGTCGAGTGGCGTGTCGTGAACCACGACGAGACGGAGACCGCGCTGCGCCGGATGCTTGAGCTGCACCAACTGCAGTGGCAGGACAAGAAGGTGACGCCCGAACACATCCGGCCGCGGTTTCTGGAGCACCTGGTCCGGTCGGTGGGCCCGATGACCCGCTCCGGCCAGGCCGCGGTGACGGAGTTCCTGTTCGAGGGCACGGTGGTGGCGGTCAATCTGCTGCTGCTGTCGGGAGGGCTGACGGGCGAGTATCTGTACGGCTTCCACCCCCGGCTGCGGGAGAGCAAGCTGGACGTGGCGACGATGCTGCTGCGCGCGTCCAGCGAGGTGGCGTCCGGTCGTGAGGGCGGGGTCCTCAGCCTGCTGCGCGGCGACGAGCCGTACAAGTACCGCTGGTGCCCCGAGACGGTGCACAACCAGCGTTTCCTGCTGGCCGGCCGACGCACGGTGCCGCTGCTGGCGGCCAGCGCCTGCCACTCCGGGGCCCGGCACGGGGCCAAGAAGGTGCTGCGCAGGAAGGCCGCTGCACAGGATCAGGGGTAGGGGTCCCCTCAGTGCGCGCAGCCGGCACGTCGGCCGTCCGCCGGTTGCGCCGCCCCGTTCGCCACGGCGGCCGGCGTGCATCCGGGCGGCTGGGCGGGCGTGGCCGGCGTCGCCGGTTGCCTCGGCGGCAGTGGCACGGGCGGTGGCACCGGTGTCGGCAGCGGCACGGCGGGCGGCGTGGGCGCGGCCGGGACCGGCATCGGGACCGGGACCGACGGTGCCGGCAGCGGCACGGAGGCGCTGGACAGCACCTCCCGGTACAGGGCCGAGGACCGCGGATTGGTGGCGCACTGCCACACGCCGTGCGGGCAGTAGTCGGTGATCGTGTTGTACAGCGGCTTGTGCTCCTCGATCCAGGCGAGCATGCGCAGCATGTACGTGGGGTTGTCGCCGTTGCGGAACAGACCCCATTCGGGATACGAGATCGGCTTGCCGTGAGCCTGCGCGAAGTCGACGTGGAACTGCAGCCCGTAGGGCTCTGACACCTCCTCGTCGAACGACATTCCGTGCGGCTGGTCGTAGGAGTCCATGCCGACGATGTCGACGACGTCGTCACCGGGATAGCACTCCGGCCACGGAATCGCGTCCGCGCCCCTGTTCGGGGCGAAGTCGAACTTGAACTTCTGGCCCGGGACCGAGCGCATGACGGTGACGATGCGCCTCCAGTACTCCTTCCAGTCCTCCGGATCAGGGGCGCAGCGGTGGGTGTACGTGGTGCCGTTCATCTCCCAGCCGAGTACGAGGACCGTGTCCGTCGCGCCCAGGTCGACCAGTCGCTGCGCCAGCACCCGGAAGTGCTCGTCGAACGCGCCGGCCGCGGCGTGCCGCAGGAGCCTTCTGACGGCCGTGTCGGAGAACTCCGCCTCGTTGTGTTCCATCAGCGGCACGTTGAGCACGAACATCCGGTCCTTCTCGGCCTGCCGCCACTGGGCCCAGCTGTCGAGGAAGCCGTTCCCGCCCTCGATGTTGCTCCACACGTCCCCCGGCAGATACGTGTGCCCGACGCGCAGTTCGGTGCCGTCCAGCCAGCCGCTGAACCTCTTCAGAAGCGCGAGACCCTCGGGTTCGGAGTCGAGGAAGGCACCGAACGCGCCCCGCTGTTCGTCCGCTCCCGCCGGGGGCCCGCCGTCCAGGGGCGGCGGGGTGGGGCCCGGTGCGGTGGGCACCACGAGCGGGGGGCGCGGCGGGTCCGGATGCCGTGCGTCGTCGACCGGAGAGGGGGTCGGCGCACAGGCGAGCAGGGCCGCCGAGAGCAGTCCCGCGGTCACGAGCACCAGTCGCGCGAGGGGGGAATGGCGGCGATGAGGGGCCATTCGTCCTCCTTCGCCACAGCTCCTCAAAGTGACATATAGTCATATATCACTTAAATCTATTATTCAGGACGTACGACTCGCCGCCGTACAGCGCCTCTACCTCCTTCGAGTACGCCGCCGTCACCGCATGCCGCTTGATTTTCAACGACGGAGTGAGCAGTCCGTTGTCCTCTGTGAACTCTTCTTCGACAAGAGTGAAGGCGCGGACCGTCTCGGCCCGGGAGACGGCATCGTTGGCGTGGTCCACGGCCCGCTGGACGTCGGCGCGCATCCGGGGGTCCCGTACGACCTCGGACACCGGGGTGCCGGCCGGCCGCCCGAGGGCCGTCAGCCAGTGGGCGACGGCCTCCGGTTCGAGGGCGATCAGGGCGGCGACGAAGGGGCGGTTGTCGCCGACGACGGGGCACTAGCCCCAAGGCCGTGAAGTTTGCGGCTGGGTTTCGTTGTCAAGGGCCTGCGGGCGCGAGGATTTCGATGCCGGTGGTGGCTATGTAGCTGGTGCGGTCGATGCGAGGGCCACGTGCCTGGTACTTGGAGATGGCGCGTTTGACGATGCGGGGGCTGACCCGCAGTCGCCGTGCGGGCAGCAGTGCGGCCACCAGCAGCCCGCGCCAGCGGGCCCCGGGGCCGTGCGTGGTCGGGGCCGGTCCGCGCAGCAGGTCGAACAGCCACCGCACCGGCTTGCTGCCGACACGACGGCGGGCCTGGGCCAGCGCGCTCGCCGAGGGCACAGCGAGCGGCAGGCCGGCCAGTGCGCCGGTGAGCTTGCGCCACACTCCGGGGTATCCCACCTCCGGGAACAGGCACGCGGCCAGGATCAGGTAGATCACGACCCGGGAGGGCAGGTCCCGCAGCCGCGACTGCACCGTCCTGGTCGCCATCAGCGCCTCGTCGACCATCTCGAAGGGCACAAGCTGGGTGAGCTCGCCGAGATGACCTGGCGCGAAGCGCCCTTCGGCCACCCGGACGGCACGGGTGATGGCAGACTGTCCGGACAGCGGAGCCTCCGGTCTTTGTGAACGGCTTGTCTTGGTCGACTGCCAGTTCTACCGGGGCTCCGCTCCTCACGTCCGGCGAATCCACAGCTCAAAGACCCCTGGACAACCCCACCGGACCCATAACTTCACGGCCTTGGGACTAGCCCTGGCCGCGGCCGGCCTGTTCGATCGCGTCGGCGAGCTGCCGTACGTCCTTGTCCTCGGTCTTCCGCGCCAACTCGTGGGCGCGGTCGCCGAGTTCTCCGAGGCCGGGGTCGCCGGGGAGGCTGCTCCAGCGGTGGTCGCCCTGGCGCAGGGAGTCTGCGAAGTAGGCGGCCACGGCCGTGACCTGGAAGCGAGGGCTCGCGTCCCACAGGGAGTCGTGGAGGGCTCCGGTCTCCAGTTCGCCCGACTGCTCGTGCGGGTCGCGGGTGCCGGGGTCGAGCCAGCGGACGGTTGCCGTGGCGAGGTGGCCGCCGGCGCCGGGCCTGGTGCGCACGGCGTACAGGGCGGTGACGGTGTGGCCGGGGCCGACCTCGCCGCCGTCGACGCGGTCGTTGCGGAAGTCGCCGTCGGCCACCCTGCGGTCGTCGTAGCCGACGAGGCGGAAGTCGGCGACCGTCCTGGGATCGAAGGCGACCTGGGCCTTGGCGTCACGGGCGGTCAGGTCGATGTTCTGCGGGAGCTGGTCGCAGAAGACCTTGCGGGCCTCGTCCTCCCGCGACACGTACACGGTGTGGCCGTCTCCCTTGTCGGCGAGGCGTTCCATGAGGGCGTCGCCGTAGTCGCTGCCGACACCCACACCGAAGAGGGTGACGCCGTACTCGCGGCGGGCCGTGGAGATGCGGTCGAGGATGGAGTCGGGGTCGGTGTCGCCGTCGTTGGCGAGGGCGTCCGAGATGAGGACGACACGGTTGGTGGCGTTCTCGCGGCGGCCCTCGACGGCGGTGGCGTAGCCGGTCTCGACGCCCGCGCCGAGGTTGGTGGAATAGGTCGGCTCCAGGCTGTCGATCGCGTCGTGGATCTTGCCCCGGTGGCTGCCGAGGCGGGTCATCGGCAGGACCGTCTCGGCCTTGTCGCTGAAGGTGACGATGGCGACCGAGTCGTCGTCGCGGAGCCGGTCCGTCATCGTGTCGAGGGACTGCTGGGCGAGGTCGAGACGGCCGGGCTCGGACATCGAGCCGGAGATGTCGATGACGAAGGTGAGGGCGGCGGGCGGGCGTGCGCCCATCTGGTGGGCGGGGCGGGTGGCCAGGCCGACGCGGACCAGCGACCAGTTCTTCCGGTCGGTACGGGCGCCGTCGACGGTGACCGTGAAGCCGTTGCCGTCGGGGCGTTCGTAGTCCTGGCGGAAGCTGTTGACGAACTCCTCGGGGCGGATGGTCGAAGGGTCGGGGCGCCGTCCCTCGGCGAGAGTGCGGCGGGCATAGCCGTACGAGGCCGTGTCCACGTCGAGAGCGAAGGTGGAGAGGTGGTCGGGGGACGGGCTCTCCAACGAGTCCTGGCCCTTGTTCTCCCCGGCCGTCGGGGCGGCCGGCGCCGGGAAGCCGGTCCTGTCCGAGCCGTCCGAGGTCTTGCTGCTGTGGTCGGAGCCGCCGCCCGCGCCGCAGGCCGTGAGCAGCAGGCCGCTCGCCGCCGTGAGTGCGACGAGGCCGGCGCGCAGCCGTCGTGTGCGGCGCCGCGATGTGCCCGGCCGTGTTGTTCGGTACCGCTCCATCTTCCGTGCCCCCTCGGTGCGTTGACGTCGACGTCTGTGACTGTGACGGCGCGGGAGGCCGGAACGTGCGGCACGGGGTGTTGCGGATGAGTCTCAAGACGGCCACGATCATGGCCGGTCGTGACCGGTGGGTGATCCTCCGTTGACCTAGGACACCACGTCCTTCCGGGCGAAACCGCGAAAGGCCAGGGCGAACAGCACGAGCGCGTACGTTATGGAAATCGCCGTGCCCTGGATCATGCCGGACCACTCGAGGTTCGGCTGGACGGCGTCCGCCCAGGCGAACTGCCAGTGCGCGGGCAGGAAGTCGCGCCAGTGACCGAGCGCGGTCACGGCGTCCAGGACATTGCCGACGATGGTGAGGCCGACCGCGCCGCCGACCGCGCCCAGGGGCGCGTCGGTCTTCGTCGACAGCCAGAACGCCAGGCCCGCGGTGACCAGTTGGGACACGAAGATGAACGCCACGACCACCAGCAGGCGCTGGGCCGCCGTCCCCGGGTCCAGCGACCCGCCGGTGGGGATCTGCAGCGGGCCCCAGCCGTACGCCGCCGTGCCGACGGCGAGCGCCACCACCGGCAGCAGGATCATCGCTGCCAGGCTCAGCCCCAGCCCGACGACGAGCTTGGACCACAGCAGGCGCGCCCGCGGCACGGGGGCGGCCAGCAGATAGCGCAGGGAGGACCAGCCGGCCTCCGAGGCGACCGTGTCCCCGCAGAACAGGGCGACCGGGATGACCAGCAGGAAGCCCGCGGAGACGAAGAGGTTGACGGCGGCGAAGTTCGCCCCGGAGGCGGTGGCCGTGTCCATCAACGTCACCGTGTTGTTGCGGCCGTCCGGAGTGCCGCCGATCGCGAACGCGATGAGCAGCACGAACGGCAGCGCGGCGAGGATTGAGCCCATGACCAGTGTGCGGCGCCGCTTCAACTGCCGGGCCAGCTCCACCCGCAGGGGCAACGTCCGGCCGGGCCGGTAACCGGAGGCGGTTTGGACGGACTCGGTGTGCTGGGTGTGCTCGGCCGGCGTGCTCATGCGGAACCTCCGATCAGGGTGAGGAAGGCGTCTTCGAGACGGCGGTGCGGGCCGAGCGAGGCGACCGGGACTTCCAGGCGCACCAGCTCTACGAGCAGGTGGGCCGCGGAGACCGTGCGGGCGGCGGGAGCCGGATCCACCTCGGCCGGTGGCCGCAAGAGGAGTGCCGCCCCGTGCGGTTGTTCGTCCGCGGCGGTGTGGTCGTGGCTGGTCGCGCCCCGCGGCGGAGCCGCTGAGGTGTGCAGCCCCGCGCCCCTTCGGGGCGTTGCCGGACCGTCGCCGGCTTCCTCGGCCTCGGTCAGGTGAGGCCTCTCGTCGGGCGCCAGCCGCACCAGGAGGCCACCGTCCGTGCGCACCGCCGACTCCACTCCCGGCAGTGCCGCCACCTTGTCGACGAGTGGGTCCGGGATGTCGGTCGCCAGGCCCACGAGCAACGTGTCGCCCGAGCCGATGATGTCGGCCACCCGGCCCGCCTGGACGAGGCGGCCGCGGTCCATGACGACCAGGTGGGTGCAGGACTGCTCGACCTCTGCCAGGAGGTGGCTGGAGACGATCACCGTGCGGCCGGCCGCCGCGTACCGGATCAGCACCTCGCGCATCTCGCGGATCTGCGGCGGGTCGAGGCCGTTGGTCGGTTCGTCGAGGATGAGCAGGTCCGGGAGGCCGAGCATGGCCTGGGCGATGGCGAGGCGCTGGCGCATGCCCTGGGAGTAGGTGCGGACGGCCCGGGCGAGCGCGTCGCCGAGGCCCGCGATCTCCAGGGCCTCCTCCAGGTGCGCGTCCTCGGGCGGGCGGCCCGTCGCCTGCCAGTACAGCTCCAGGTTCTCGCGGCCCGAGAGGTGCGGGAGGAAACCCGCGCCCTCCACGAACGCGCCGACCCGGGACAGCACCGGGGCGCCGGGGCGGATGGCGTGCCCGAAGACGCGGATCTCGCCGTCGTCCGGCTTGATCAGGCCCATCAGCATGCGCAGGGTGGTGGTCTTGCCCGCGCCGTTCGGTCCGAGGAGGCCCAGGACCTGGCCCTTGGCCACGCGGAAGGACAGGTCCCGTACCGCGTAACGGTCCGTCGACCTCGCGTACCGCTTGCTCAAGTCCGTGATCTGAAGGGGGACTTCGGCGAGCGCCGGGTCCGGTGGCACCGCGGCCGTGCGGCGGCGGCCGCTCAGCAGCAGGGCCAGGGCGATCACGGCTCCGGCCAGCGGGAGCCACCACACCCAGGACGGCAGCGGGGCGGCGGCGGTGGTCACGCCGGGTGCCGTCGGCACCTTCAGGTCGCCCTTGAGGGAGACGGTGTACGTCGCCGGGGTGGCCGGGGAGGCGTAGCCCAGGTCGGTGGAGGCGAGGACCAGGCGCAGGCGGTGACCCTGCTCGACCTCGTGGTCGACGGCCGGCAGCGTGATCGTCACGTCCCTGCCCGCCTTCGCGCCCTCGACGCGGACGGGGGCCACCAGCTGCGAGGGCAGCACGGGCGTCCCGCCGCCGGGAGAGACGTCGTACACCTTCCCGAACAGCACGGCGTCGTCGCTGGTGGACTTGACGTGGACGGTGACCGTCGGTGAACCGGTGATCCGCACATGGCCGGACATCGGCGCCGACTCGAACTGCGCGTACTGGCCGGGGAAGTCCAGCGACACCCCGACGCCGAGCGAGGACAGCTGGGCGAGCCCGCCGGAGCCGCCGAGGCCGGGCAGGGCGGAGACGGCGGGCGGGGTGGCGCCGGCCGGGTTGTCGAAGTCCTGCCGCGTGCCCCTCAGCGGCACGAAGCGCTGCCCGCTCTCCAGGCCCGGGTAGGTGTCGTCGCTCGCTCCCCGCAGCAGGGCCGAACCGGTCGTGGAATCGACTCCTCCGGCGCGGCTGACACGGAAGGCCGGGCCCGTGTCCGTGGCCTTCTCGTCCTTGAGGTAGCGGTCGAACCAGGTACGCACCCGTGTCTGGACACGGCTCGTCTCCATGTCGCCGCCGTCGTGACCCCCGGCGATCCAGTCGACGTCCACGGGGGCTCCGTTCGCCCGGATGGCCTTCGCCGCCGCGTCCGCCTGGCCGAGCGGGAAGAGGGAGTCCGTCTGGCCCTGCAGCAGGAGCGTGGGCACCTTGATGCGGTCGGCGACGGCGGACGGGGAGCGGGCGGTCAGCAGCTCACGCGCCTGTGCGTCCGGCCTGCCCGACTCCGCGACCCGCTGGTACATCCGGCACAGCTCGGGCTGGAACGCGTCGCATCCGCCGCCGGAGTTGACGAAGATGCCGGCCCACAGCTTCTTGAAGACGCCGTTCGGGAACAGGGCGTCCGCCAGGTTCCAGTACGTGATCGCCGGGGCGATGGCGTCCACGCGGTGGTCGTATCCCGCCGCGAGCAGCGAGATCGCGCCGCCGTACGAGGCGCCGGCGACGCCCACGCGCGGGTCGCCGGGCTTGTCGAGCTGGACCTGGGGCTGCTTGGCCAGCCAGTCGATCAGCCGGGAGACGTCGGCGACCTCGCCCTTCGGGTCGTTCAGTCCGATCTTGCCGGTGGACCTGCCGAATCCGCGCGCCGACCAGGTCAGGACCGCGTAGCCGTCTCCTGCAAGGTCCTGCGCCTGCTGCCGTACGTCGTCCTTGTTCCCGCCGAAGCCGTGGGCCAGGAGGACAGCGGGGCGGCGTGCGCCGCTGGGGCCGGAGGTGAAGAACGAGGTGTCGATACGGACGCCGTCCACGGCCATGACCCTGTCGGTCCGGTGCACCGCGGGTGCGTCGTCGGAGGCGACGGCCGTCCATGTCCCGGCACCGGCGAGCACGACGACGGCGGCCCCGGCGGCCAGCAGGCGCCGGGGCCGCCGAAGCGGCCCTCGCAGGCGGGGCATTCGAAGATCCATGCCTCAACGGTACGGGGGTCTCTGACAGTTGGAGCAGCCTCGGGGGTGAGGGGGCCGCCCTCCCGCGGGAGTACCGGGCGATCAGCATGTACCGCGGTTGCTGTACGGCTACGGGCGCGGTCCGTCCTGTGATTCGCCGGGTGCGGGTTCGTTGTGGCTTGTCGCGCCCACGCGGCGGAGCCGCAATCGATACAGCCCCGCGACCCCGGGACACCCCCGCGGGGCGATCAGGGCTGGGCGTCCTCCGGGATCGACACCAGCCACCGCGTGTCCCTGCGCGGGCGGAGGTAGAAGGCCCAGTACAAGGTGGCCACTGCCGTGATGCCGCCCGTCCACAGCAGGTAGCTCGTCTCCTGCAGGCTGAGGATGTACGCCAGTACGGCGATCAGCAGGACCGGCATCGCGGGCCACAGGGGCATGCGCCAGGCCGGGGTGTGCTGGTGGGTGCCACGGCGGGAGAAGAGGGCGGCCACTGCGACCAGGAGGTACATGCCGGTCACCGAGACGCCCGTGACGCCGTACAGGGTGTCGAGGTTCACGAAGCAGAGCACTGCGCCGGGGACGCCGACCGCGAGGGTGGCGACCCAGGGGGAACCGAAGCGGCCGAGCTTGGCGAAGACGTTGTTGACCGGCTCGGGCCAGGCCTTGTCGCGCGCCGAGGCGAACAGGACGCGGGAGTTCTGGATGACCATCACGATGCCGGCGTTGATGATCGCGAGGGCCACGCAGAGGCTGACGAACGTGCCGACCGCCGAGTTGGACCAGGCGGTGACCATGGAGCTGATGTCGCCGCCGGAAAGCTCCGAGAGGTCGGAGGCGCCCAGGGTGATGGCGACGACCGGGACCAGGATGATCACGGTGGAGATGGCGAGGGTGGCCAGGACGGTGCGGGCGACGTTGCGGCGCGGGTGCTCCAGCTCCTCGGAGAGGTAGACGGCGGTCGAGAAGCCCTGGGTGACGAAGAGGGCGATCGCCAGGCCGGAGACGACCAGCATCGCCGTCACCGTGTCCGTGTGGCCGTGGGCGCCGCCCACCTGCATGGACACCAGGCTGCCCGCGCCCCGCTCGCTGTGCGCGAAGCCCAGGACGGCGACCACGGCCGCGGCGATGACCTCCAGGACCAGGAAGATGCCGGTGATCCAGGCGTTGGCGCGCAGGTCGAGCAGGCCGGCCAGGGTGGCGAGCAGCATCACGCCGGCGCCGGCGATCGACGGGTCGAGATGCACGACCGGTGCCAGGTAGTCCGCCGTGCCCATCGCGATCACCGGCGGCACGATCATCACGACCAGGAGCGAGAGGACGAAGACGAGCCAGCCCGCGAGCCGTCCGGCCAGCGTCGAGACCATCGCGTACTCGCCGCCCGCGCTGGGGATGAGGGTGCCCAGCTCCGAGTAGCAGAACGCCACGGCGATACAGAGCAGCGAGCCGATGGCGATCGTCAGGGCGGTGGCGGTGCCGAGCGAGCCGAACAGGTCAGGGACGACCACGAACAGCGTGGAGGCGGGGGTCACGCAGGAGAGCGTGAGGAGGGTTCCGCCGACGACCCCGATGGAGCGCTTGAGGTGCGTGGGGCCGGTGTCCGTCGCCTCGGGGGCGGCGGTGTCGAGAGGGCGGAGCGTGTCGGTCATGCGGCGGTTCCGATCGACTCGTGCGGATGCCTCCGGCGGCTGGCGCGGTGCTGCATGGAACCCCGACGAAAACCATCACGTCAATGGGTAGTTGGCTACGAAATCCGTAGATCAAGAGCCCTTGGACACTTGAATACGGCGTTCTGGTCAGGTTCTTCCGTGCCTTTGAGTCGTACGGGAATCGCAGGGAGGGCGTCGAAAAAACGTGCGGACTTCCAGCATGCGGACCTCTCGGGGAAGCTGAGCCGGAGCTGAGCCCGGACATGGCGGTGCCCCGCCCCCGGAGAGTTCCTCGGGAGGGCGGGGCACCGTACGGCCTCGTGGGTTGCGGCTCGGGGGCTGCGCCTCAGTGGTTGCGCGGGAAGCCGAGGTCGACGCCGGAAGGGGCGTCGGCCGGGTCGGGCCAGCGGGTGGTGACGACCTTGCCGCGGGTGTAGAAGTGCGTGCCGTCGTTGCCGTAGATGTGGTGGTCGCCGAAGAGGCTGTCCTTCCAGCCGCCGAAGGAGTGGTAGCCGACGGGGACCGGGATCGGGACGTTCACGCCGACCATGCCGGCCTCGATCTCCATCTGGAAGCGGCGGGCGGCGCCGCCGTCCCGGGTGAAGATCGCGGTGCCGTTGCCGAACGGCGAGCTGTTGATCAGCGCCACGCCCTCGTCGTAGGTGTCCACGCGCAGCACGCACAGCACCGGGCCGAAGATCTCGTCCTGGTAGGCCTTCGCGGACGTGGGCACCTTGTCGAGCAGCGAGATGCCGATCCAGTGGCCGTCCTCGAAGCCCTCGACCGTGTAGCCGGTGCCGTCGAGCACCACCTCGGCGCCCTCGGCCGCCGCGCCGGAGACGTACGACGCCACCTTGTCGCGGTGCACCCTGGTGATGAGCGGGCCCATCTCGGAGGTGGGGTCGTTGCCGGGACCGATCTTGATCTTCTCGGCGCGCTCGCGGATCTTCTCCACCAGTTCGTCGCCGATGGAGCCGACCGCGACGACCGCGGAGATGGCCATGCAACGCTCGCCCGCGGAGCCGTAGGCGGCCGAGACGGCGGCGTCGGCGGCCGCGTCCAGGTCGGCGTCGGGCAGGACCAGCATGTGGTTCTTGGCGCCGCCCAGGGCCTGGACGCGCTTGTGGTTGGCGGCGGCGGTGGTGTGGATGTAGCGGGCGATCGGGGTCGAGCCGACGAAGGAGACGGCCTTGACGTCCGGGTGCTCCAGCAGACGGTCGACGGCCACCTTGTCGCCGTGCACCACGTTGAAGACGCCGTCGGGCAGACCGGCCTCGGCCAGCAGCTCGGCGATCTTGATCGCCGCCGACGGGTCCTTCTCGGACGGCTTCAGGACGAAGGTGTTGCCGGTCGCGATGGCCATCGGGAACATCCACATCGGGACCATCGCCGGGAAGTTGAACGGCGTGATGCCCGCGACGACACCCAGCGGCTGGCGGATGGAGGAGACGTCGACGCGGCTGGCGACCTGCGTGGACAGCTCGCCCTTGAGCTGCACGTTGATGCCGCAGGCGAGGTCGACGATCTCCAGACCGCGGGCCACCTCACCGAGCGCGTCGGAGTGCACCTTGCCGTGCTCGGCGGTGATCAGCTCGGCGATCGCGTCCCGGTTGGCGTCCAGCAAAGCCCGGAACCGGAACAGGATCTCCGTGCGCTTGGCCAGCGAGGACTGGCCCCAGGTGGCGTACGCGTCCTTGGCGGCCGCCACCGCGGCGTCGACCTCGTCGACCGACGCGAAGGCGACGTTCGTGGTGACCGCGCCGGTCGCAGGGTCGGTGACCGGCCCGTACGTACCCGACGCGCCTTCGACGGTCTTGCCGCCGATCCAGTGGTTGACGATCTTCGTCATGCCCAGATACTCCTTCACAGATGGCGGCGTCGGGTGGAGACGTGCCGTTCGTACAGCTCTCGGGCCTTCACCGCCGACGGTCGGGTCGCGGTCTCGGCCACAGGTACATCCCACCAGGCCTGTGCAGGCGGCGGGCCCGACACAGTGTCGGCCGTTTCGGTCTCGACGTAGACACATGTGGGCGTGTCGGCGGCGCGGGCCTCGGCGAGCGCCTCCCGGAGATCCGCCACGGTCTTCGCCCGCAGCACGCGCATGCCCAGGCTGGCGACGTTCGCGGCGAGATCCACGGGCAGCGGCGCCCCTGTGTAGGAACCGTCGGCAGGGGAACGGTGGCGGTACGCCGTGCCGAACCGCTCGCCGCCCACCGACTCGGACAGTCCGCCGATGGACGCGTACCCGTGGTTCTGCACGAGCAGCACCTTGATCGCGATGCCCTCCTGTACGGCGGTCACGATCTCCGTCGGCATCATCAGGTACGTGCCGTCGCCGACCAGCGCCCACACGGGCCGGTCAGGGGCGGCCAGCTTCACGCCGATGGAGGCCGGGATCTCGTAGCCCATGCAGGAGTAGCCGTACTCCAGGTGGTACTGGTCCCGCGACCGCGCCCGCCACAGTTTGTGCAGGTCGCCGGGGAGGGAGCCGGCCGCGTTGATGATCACGTCCGTCTCGTCGACGATCGCGTCCAGCGCACCGAGCACCTGCGGCTGCGTCGGCCGTACGTCCGGCTCGTCGGCCTCGTAGCAGGCGTCGACGCGCTGCTCCCAGCGCTCCTTGTCCTCGGTGTACTCGGTGACGTAGGGGGACACGACCCGGTACGCGTGCGTGTCCAGGGCCGCCGTCAGTTCCTGCAGGCCGCTGCGGGCGTCCGCGATCAGCGGCTGACCGGCGAGCTTGTGGCCGTCGAAGGGCGCGATGTTGAGGTTGAGGAAGCGCACGCCCTCGCCGGTGAAGAGGGTGCCGGAGGCGGTGGTGAAGTCGGTGTATCGGGTGCCGACGCCGATCACCAGGTCGGCGGTGCGGGCGAGTTCGTTCGCGGTCGCCGTGCCGGTGTGGCCGATCCCGCCGACGTCCTGCGGGTGGTCGTGACGCAGGGAGCCCTTGCCGGCCTGGGTGGAGGCGACCGGTATGCCGGTGGTCCCCGCGAACTCGGCGAGAGCCTCCTCGGCGCGGCTGTGGTGGACGCCACCGCCCGCGACGACGAGCGGCCTGCGCGCGGCCCTGATCACCCGTACGGCCTCGGCGAGTTCGGCCGGATCGGCACCCGGACGCCGTACGGCCCAGGTGCGCTCGGCGAAGAACTCGTCCGGCCAGTCGTACGCCTCGGCCTGGACGTCCTGCGGGAGCGCGAGCGTCACGGCGCCGGTCTCGACGGGGTCGGTGAGCACGCGTACGGCGTTGAGGGCGGACGGGATCAGGGCTTCCGGGCGCGTGATCCGGTCGAAGCACTTCGACACCGGGCGCAGGCTGTCGTTGACCGACACATCGCCGGCGTACGGGACTTCGAGCTGCTGGAGGACCGGGTCGGCGGGGCGGGCGGCGAAGACGTCGCCGGGCAGGAGCAGGACGGGGAGGTGGTTGACGGTGGCGAGGGCGGCGCCCGTGACGAGGTTGGTGGCGCCGGGGCCGATGGAGGTCGTCACCGCGTGCGTGGACAGGCGGTTCGACTGGCGGGCGTAGCCGACCGCCGCGTGCACCATGGCCTGTTCGTTGCGGCCCTGGTGGTAGGGCATGTCGGCGGAGTACTCGACGAGCGCCTGACCGATTCCCGCCACGTTGCCGTGGCCGAAGATGCCCCAGGTCGCGCCGATCAGCCGCTGCCGCACGCCGTCGCGCTCGGTGTACTGGGCCGACAGGAAGCGGACGAGTGCCTGCGCGACCGTGAGCCTCGTCGTTGAGGACGTCATCGGTAACCCTCCGTATGGTGCGGATGGAAGCAGATCCGCCACTCCCGCGTCTCGCCCGGCCCCGCCATGACATTGAGGTAGTACATGTCGTGACCGGGCTGGGCGATGGACGGGCCGTGCCATCCGTCGGGGACGAGGACGGCGTCGCCGGAGCGGACCTCGGCGAGGACGTCGGATCCGCCCTCACGGGAGGGAGATACGCGCTGATAGCCGAAACCGTTCGGGCCGTCGATCTCGAAGTAGTAGATCTCCTCCAGCTCCGCTTCCACGCCGGGCCGGTGCTCGTCGTGCTTGTGCGGCGGGTACGAGGACCAGTTGCCGCCGGGGGTGATCACCTCGACGGCGATGAGCCGGTCGCAGTCGAAGGCTTGGGCCGAGGCGAAGTTGCGGACATGCCGCAACTGGGCGCCGCTGCCACGCACTTCGACGGGGACCTCCGGCGCGGGGCCGTAGCGGGCGGGGAGTCGTCGCTCGCACTTCGCTCCTGCCAGGGCGAAGCGGCCTCCCGCGCCGGAGGCGATCTGGACCCGGGCGTCCAGGGGTACGTACGCGAAGTCGGAGACCGACGCGAACACGCTTTCCCTGCCCAGGAGTTGGAACTCTTGGTCCGTCTTGTCGTCGGCTGTCCGCACGGTACATGCGCCCTGCAGCGGAAGCACGATCCACTCGCTGTCACCGGTGGTGAAGGTGTGTGTGCCACCCGGCTCCAGCTCCACGATCCGCAGACTGCTGTACTCCCAGCCGGCCCTTTTGGGGTCGACGTCCAGCACATAGTTGCCGTTCGCGGTGGTGCCGCGCTCGACGTGCAGCTCGCCCACGGTCATCAGGTCCTCACAACAGTCCGACGGCGGTGTCGACGGCGGCGGCCACGTCGCCGTCCGCCGGGTACAGCAGCGAACGCCCGACCACCAGGCCTCGCACGGTGGGGAGTTGGAGGGCGCCGCGCCACTTCTCGTACGCGCCGTCCTGATCGTCGCCGACCTCGCCGCCCAGCAGCACGGCGGGCAGCGTCGACGTCGCCATGACCTCGGCCATGTCGTCGGGGTTCTCGGTGACCGGGAGCTTGAGCCAGGTGTAGGCGGAGGTGCCGCCGAGGCCCGAGGCGATCGCGATGGACTTGGTGACGGCCTCGGCGGACAGGTCGTTCCTCAGCCTGCCCTCGTCGGTACGGCGGCTGATGAACGGCTCCACGAAGACCGGAAGCCGGCGCGCCGCCATGTCGTCCACGGCGCGGGCGGTCGACTCCAGCGTGGTGAGGGAGCCGGGGTCGTCGTAGTCGATGCGCAGGAGCAGCTTGCCGGCGTCGAAGCCCAGGCGCTGGATGTCCTCGGGGCGATGGCCGGTGAACCGGTCGTCGAGTTCGAACCGGGCGCCCTGAAGGCCTCCGCGGTTCATCGAGCCCATGACGACCTTGCCGTCGAGGGCGCCGAGGAGGAGCAGGTCGTCGAGGATGTCGGCGGTGGCGAGGACGCCGTCGACGCCGGGGCGGGAGAGGGCAAGACAGAGGCGTTCGAGCAGGTCGGCACGGTTGGCCATGGCGAGTGGGCGGTCGCCGACGCCGAGCGCGCCGCGTGCCGGGTGGTCGGCGGCGACGATCATCAGCCGGCCGGAGTCCCCGAGGAGCGGTCTGCGGGTACGACGGGCGGCGGCCTCGGCGACGGCCTCGGGCTGCTGGGCGCGCAGGCGGACCAGTTCACCGACGTCGACCTGCCGTGGCGTGGCCGCTCTCGGGGTCACGGTCATGCCCAGGCAGCCCGTGCCCCCCGTCTCGTCGTCGGCCCCGCGGACCCGGCCCGCCCTCACAGCACCGCTCCGGCCTCGATGGCGGCCTCGATCTCGCCGGTGGTCGGCATGGCGGACGAGCACTCCAGGCGGGAGGCGACGATCGCGCCGGCCGCGTTGGCGTGCCGCATGATCGTCTCCAGGTCGTGGCCCTCCAGCAGTCCGTGGCACAGGGAGCCGCCGAAGGCGTCACCGGCGCCGAGACCGTTGAGGACGGTCACCGGCAGGGGCGGGACCTCGGCCGACTCGCCCTTGCTGTTGACGGCGAGGACGCCCTTGGGGCCCTGCTTGACGACGGCGAGTTCGACACCCGCGTCCAGCAACGCCTCGGCGGCGGCCCGCGGTTCACGCACCCCGGTGGCGACCTCCACCTCGTCGAGGTTGCCGACCGCGACGGTGGTGTGGCGCAGGGCCTCCTGGTAGAAGGGGCGGGCGGAGGCGGCCGGATCGCGCCCGGCCGTCTCCTTCCAGAACATGGGGCGCCAGTCGAGGTCGAAGACCGTCGTGCCGGCCTTGGCGCGGTGGGCGAGGGCCGCGAGCGTCGCCGTACGGCTGGGTTCCTCGCTCAGGCCGGTGCCGGTGACCCAGAAGACACGGGCGTCGTGGATGGCGTCGAGATCCAGCTCGTGGGCGTCGATCTCCAGGTCGGGGGCCTTGGGCCGGCGGTAGAAGTAGAGCGGGAAGTCGTCCGGCGGGAAGACCTCGCAGAAGGTGACCGGGGTGGGCAGGCCCGGGACCGGGGTGACCCAGCGGTCGTCGACGCCGAAGCCCTGGAGGGCCTCGTGGAGGTAGGCGCCGAAGGGGTCGTCGCCGGTGCGCGTGATCACCGCCGTACGGCGTCCGAGGCGGGCCGCGGCGACCGCCACGTTCGTCGCCGAGCCGCCGAGGAACTTGCCGAAGCTCGTCACCTGCGGCAGCGGGACGCCGGTCTGGAGCGGATACAGGTCCACTCCGATCCGCCCCATGGTGATCAGGTCGTACGCCATCGGCATCCCTTCGTCACGGCTCTCCCGCGTTTTTAGACCCCCACACCGAGCCCTGTCAATGTTTTGTCCAGACATACGGACGACAGCTTGACAGCGCTTGCTGTCGCCCGGAAGCTGACCGCCATGACGTCCTTGCCGCCTCAGTCCTCACTGTCCCGCATCCGCGTCGGATCGGCGCCCGACTCCTGGGGCGTCTGGTTCCCGGACGACCCGCGGCAGGTCCCCTGGCAGCGTTTCCTCGACGAGGTCGCGCAGTCCGGCTACGAGTGGATCGAGCTGGGTCCGTACGGGTACCTGCCGACCGACCCCGCGGTGCTCACCGAGGAGACGGCCCGCCGCGGCCTGAAGGTGTCGGCCGGCACGGTGTTCACGGGCCTGCACCACGGCGAGGCGGTGTGGGAGAAGACCTGGGCCCACGTGGCCGACAACGCGGTACTCGCCCAGGCCATGGGTGCGTCTCATCTGGTGGTCATCCCGTCCTTCTGGCGGGACGACAAGACCGGCGAGGTGCTGGAGCCGGACACCCTGACGCCCGAGCAGTGGCGCAACCTGACCTCGCTGACGGAACGGCTGGGGCGGGAGGTGCGGGAGCGGTACGGGCTGCAGATCGTCGTCCACCCGCATGCCGACACGCACGTCGACAGCGAGGAGAACGTCGTCCGGTTCCTGGACGGGACGGATTCCGACCTGGTCTCGCTGTGCCTGGACACGGGGCACTACGCGTACTGCGGCGGCGACAGCGTCAAGCTGATCGAGACCTACGGGGAGCGGATCGGGTATCTGCACCTCAAGCAGGTGGATCCGGAGATCCTGGCGGAGGTGCGGGCGGGCCAGGTTCCGTTCGGTCCGGCTGTCGCGCGCGGTGTGATGTGTGAACCGCCGGCCGGGGTGCCCGCGTTGGGTCCGGTGCTGGAGGCGGCGCAGAAGCTGGACGTGGATCTGTTCGCCATCGTGGAGCAGGACATGTACCCGTGCGAGCCGGACGTTCCGCTGCCCATCGCGCAGCGGACGCGGGCGTTCCTTCGGTCCTGCGGGGCGTAGCCCGTCGGGACGGGGAGGGGCGGCGGGGCACCGGTGGGCCGGGCCCGGCGACGCGGGAGCCCCCGGGCCTGAGCGAAGTCGGCAGCCCGGGAAAGGGCGCGGCCCACCTCCCCGGTGTCAACGCGACGCGCCTTGGAGCCCGCGCACGCCGTTGCACCACTCGTGTCACAAAAGTCCCCTCCGTGTCACCCATGTCCCGTGTACGCGGGACTTGTGTCACACGCGGCCCACAGGCCCTGCCCTCCCTTCACGCTCCGTCGTTGACGGGGGCACAGGATCTGTGATCGCCAGCGCAGCGCCCGGCTCCCCCGACGGCCGCCCCCGGCCGCCCCCGCGGCGCGCGCAGGGAGGTGCTACCCATGACCGACCGAAGGCTGTGGTCGTACAAGGAGATCGCGGCGCACATCAAGGTGCAGCCGGACACCGTGCGGTCCTACCGCAAGCACGGGCTGCTGCCGCAGCCCGACCACGTCGAGGGCGGAAAGCCCTTCTGGTACGCGGACACGGTCCGGGCATGGGTCGCCTCCAGGCCCGGAAACCGCGGCCGAAGAGAGGACTGACCTGCCGCGGTGTCCCCCCGGAAAACCACCTGTGCCCCACCGCGCTGTGGGGCACGGTTGTTCCATGAGCTTCTCCGTCAAGCCCGTTCTCACGGGGGCCAGGACCGTACTGCGGCCGTTCACCGAGGCCGACGCCGACGTCATGCGGGAGATCATGGAGGACCCGGACGTCCTCCGCTTCACCGGCGAGCCCTCGCGTGAACTCACCTTGGAGCACCTGCGGTCCTGGTACGGCTCCCGGGCCGCGCAGCCCGACCGCCTCGACCTCGCCGTCACCGACCGCGCCACCGGCGAACTCGTCGGCGAGGTCGTCCTGTACGAATGGGACCCGCGGGCCCTCAGCTGTACGTTCCGCACCCTGATCGGCCCGCGCGGCCGGGACCGCGGGCTCGGAACCGAGGCCACGCGGCTCGTCGTCGGCCATGCCTTCGGACAACTCGGCCTGCACCGGATCCAGTTGGAGGCGTACGGCCACAACCACCGGGCCCTGCGCGTGTACGAGAAGGCAGGGTTCGTGGTGGAGGGGATCCGGCGGGACGCCGAGTTGCGCGACGGCGAGTGGGTCGACGAGGTGATCATGGGCATCCTCGACCGTGACTGGGCCGCCCTCAGCTCCACGGCTCGATGACCGTCACCCCGGCTCCCGGCGCAGTCCCCATCGCCGCCAGTGCCGCCGGTGTGGCGTCCAGGGTGATGTGTGAGGTCACCAGGAGGTCGGGCCGCAGCACGCCGGCCCTCACCAGCTCCAGCATCGGCGGGTAGGTGTGCGCCGCCATGCCGTGGCTGCCGAGGAGTTCGAGCTCCAGGGCGATCGCGCGGGCCATCGGGACGGGGGTCGTGCCGGAGGGTGAGGGGAGCAGACCGACCTGGACGTGGCGGCCGCGGCGACGCAGGCCGTTCACGGAGGCGGCGCAGGTGAGCGGCGAGCCCAGGGCGTCGAGGGACACCTGGGCGCCACCCCCGGTCAGCTCACGGACCGCCGCGGCCGTGTCCGTGGCGGCCGACCCGTCCACGCACTCCGCCGCGCCGAACTTCCGCGCCAGGTCCAGGGCCCCGGGCGATACGTCCACCGCGACCACCCGCGCCCCCGAGGCCGCCGCGATCATCACCGCGGACAGGCCCACGCCTCCGCAGCCGTGCACCGCGACCCACTCCCCCGCCGCCACCCGGCCCTGCTGCACGACCGCTCGGAACGCGGTGGCGAACCGGCAGCCCAACGCCGCCGCCGTGGCGTACGACAGTTCCTCGGGCACGGCGACGAGGTTCACGTCGGCGTGGTCCAGCGCCACGTACTGCGCGTACGAACCCCAGTGCGTGAAGCCGGGCTGCGTCTGACGCTCGCACACCTGCTGGTCGCCGGCCGCACATGCCGCGCAGCCGCCGCAGGCGCACACGAAGGGGACGGTCACCCGGTCGCCGGGGCGCCAGTTGCGCACGCCGGGGCCGACCGCCTCCACCACACCGGCGAGTTCATGTCCGGGAACGTGCGGGAGGGCGATGTCCGGGTCGTGGCCCTGCCAGCCGTGCCAGTCGCTGCGGCACAGTCCGGTGGCCTCGACCTTCACGACGACCCCGTGCCCGGCGGGCCGAGGGTCTGTCACGCCACGCACCTCGGCCGGCTCCCCGTACTGCTCGAACACCACTGCCCGCATGTGCGCTCCCGTCCCCGTCCGCGGCTACGGGTACATCCTGGCCGGTCCCGCCGGTTCCGCGCGCCCCTGCCGGGGCGTTCACCGTCGGCAACGCGGACGTCACCACGGCCCGGACGTGATGGAAAAATACCCCCTAGGGGTATAGCCTGGAGAGTGGAAGGCCCCCGTGGGCCCTTCAGCCCCACACGCCTCGACGAGGAGAACGACATGACCACCCAGACCGACACCCCGGGTACCGTCACCGCCGTCTACAAGGTAAGCGGGATGAGCTGCGGACACTGCGAGGGTTCCGTCTCCGGTGAGATCCTGGGGCTTCCCGGCGTCAGCTCGGTGACGGCCGTCGCCGCGTCCGGTGAGGTCACCGTCGTCTCCAGCGCCCCCCTCGACGAGGCCGCCGTGCGCGCGGCGGTGGACGAGGCGGGCTTCGAACTCGTCGGCCAGGTCTGACCGGAAGCCGGGTACCCGAGATGGCCAGCACCACCACAGAGACACCGGCACCGATACCCACGGCAGCGGACGCCTCCGAGGTCGAGCTGCTCATCGGCGGGATGACCTGCGCCTCCTGCGCGGCGCGCGTCGAGAAGAAGCTCAACCGCATGGACGGCGTCACGGCCACGGTGAACTACGCGACGGAGAAGGCGAAGATCACCCACTCCGCGGGCATCCAGGTCGCCGACCTGATCGCCACCGTGGTGAAGACGGGCTACACGGCCGAGGAGCCACCCCCGCCCCGGCCGGAGCCCGCCGAGCAGGACACGCCGGAAGACGCCGAACCGGCCTCCTACCGCCGCCGCTTCACCGTCTCAGCCCTGCTCGCGCTCCCCGTCGTACTGCTGTCGATGATCCCGGCCCTGCAGTTCGACGACTGGCAGTGGTTGGCGCTCGCCCTCGCCGCGCCGGTCGTCGTGTGGGGCGGGCTGCCCTTCCACCGGGCGGCCTGGACGAACGCCCGGCACGGCGCGGCCACCATGGACACGCTGGTCTCGGTCGGCACGCTGGCCGCGTTCGGCTGGTCGCTGTGGGCGCTGTTCCTCGGCGACGCGGGCGTGCCCGGCATGCACGACGAGTTCAGGTTCACCGTCACCCGCACCGACGGCGCCTCCACGATCTATCTGGAGGTCGCCGCCGGTGTCGTCGCCTTCATCCTGCTGGGCCGCTATCTGGAGGCCCGCTCCAAGCGGCGTGCGGGAGCGGCTCTCAGGGCGCTGATGGAGCTGGGCGCCAAGGACGTGTCCGTGCTGCGCGGGGGCCGTGAGATCCGCATCCCCGTGTCCCGGCTGGCCGCCGGGGACCACTTCGTCGTACGGCCCGGGGAGAAGATCGCGACCGACGGCACCGTCGTCGAGGGCGCGTCCGCCGTGGACGCCTCGATGTTGACCGGCGAGTCGGTGCCGGTGGACGTGGGCACGGGCGACGCCGTCACCGGGGCCACGGTCAACGCCGGGGGCCGGCTCGTCGTCGAGGCCACGCGCGTGGGCGCCGACACCCAGCTCGCGCGGATGGCGAAGCTGGTGGAGGAAGCGCAGAACGGCAAGGCGGAGGTGCAGCGGCTCGCCGACCGGATCTCGGCGGTCTTCGTGCCCGTCGTCATGCTGATCGCGGTCGCCACGTTCGGCGCGTGGCTCGGCGTCACGGGCGACACGGTCGCCGCGTTCACCGCTGCCGTCGCGGTCCTGATCATCGCCTGCCCGTGCGCGCTGGGCCTGGCCACGCCGACCGCGCTGATGGTCGGCACGGGGCGCGGCGCGCAGCTCGGCATCCTCATCAAGGGCCCGGAGGTCCTGGAGTCCACGCGCCGCGTCGACACGGTCGTACTCGACAAGACCGGGACGGTCACCACCGGCCGGATGACCCTCCACGAGGTCTACGTCGCCGCCGGCGCCGACGAGACGGAGGTGCTGCGGCTCGCGGGCGCCGTCGAGCACGCCTCCGAGCATCCCGTCGCCCGCGCGGTCGCCCTGGGCGCCGAGGAGCGGGTCGGACGGCTCCCGGAGGTCGAGGCGTTCGAGAACGTGCCCGGGCGTGGCGTACGCGGGCGGGTGGAGGGCCGTGAGGTGGCCGTGGGGCGGCTCTTCGAGCGCCTGCCGGAGGAGTTGGCCCGCGCGAAGGACGAGGCCGAGAGGGGCGGTCGTACGGCCGTCGTGGTCGGCTGGGACGGAGTGGCACGCGGTGTCGTCGCCGTCGCCGACGCGATCAAGCAGACCAGTGCGGAGGCAGTGCGTGAGCTGCGCGCGCTGGGGCTCACACCGGTGCTGCTGACCGGGGACAACCGCGCGGTGGCCGAGGCCGTGGCACACGCCGTCGGCATCGAGCAGGTGATCGCGGAGGTCCTGCCCGAGGAGAAGGTGGAAGCCGTACGAAGGCTGCAGCGCGAGGGCCGCAGCGTCGCCATGGTCGGCGACGGGGTCAACGACGCGGCCGCGCTGGCCACCGCCGATCTGGGGCTGGCGATGGGCACCGGGACCGACGCGGCGATCGAGGCGGGCGATCTGACGCTGGTGCGCGGGGATCTGCGGGTGGCGGCGGACGCGATCCGGCTGTCCCGCAGGACGCTGTCCACGATCAAGGGCAACCTCGCGTGGGCCTTCGTATACAACGTGGCCGCGCTGCCGCTGGCCGCCGCCGGGCTGCTGAACCCTATGATCGCCGGGGCCGCGATGGCCTTCTCGTCGGTTTTCGTGGTGACCAACAGCCTTCGGCTGCGGACGTTCCGCTGAACCGCGGAGAAGTTACCGCCGGTTAGGCGAAGTCGAGGTGAAAGCGCCCTTGGAGTCCGGGGCCAGGCTCACATAAGCTCTTCACAAGGCTCGCGCATCATCCTTACGCTTGGGCCCCGATCGGCATATCGGGGCTCTTGCGTATCTAACGGACATATGCAAGAGACGCAGATCACAGTGATGTGAACGTAACCATCGAAGGGGTACGAAGGTCTAAGTTGACGATGTCAGGCAGCGTCTTGGGGGGCGTTTCCTGGCATCTGAGGATGTCTTGGGGGACTTCCTCAGAGGTGCGTTGCCGGGGCACGTACACCGGGGAGCTTGAGCGGCCCTCCCGAGCGTGCGCTGTCCCGGCAGACCGCACACCCATGAGTGCGGCGAGTTTTGCTCATTCTGCTCAACGCTCGCCGTATTCGACAGCGATCAGGCGCTGTTCTCACAGACGCCCGGCCGGATCCCGTGGGGGGAATCCGCACCGGGACATGGGAAGGCGCCCTGGACGTCGGCCCGTGGGGGGACCGCCGCCAGGGCGCCTTCTTCTTTTGCGTTTCCGAGTTTTGCGTTGCCGAGACTGCGCGCCTTCGCCTGCGCACTGGGCACTGGGCACTGGCGACAGGACCCACCTGACGCACCGGAGTTAAACGACCGCACCCACCCGGCGCACCGGGCCCGCGCGACCGCACCCACCCGAGGGGCGCGGGAAACTGCGCACCCCACCACGACGGGCCGGCACCCGCCCAGGACGGGAACCACCCACCCCTATAGGCGCAGGGCCCTTCCGCCCAAAGGACGGAAGGGCCCTGAACTCACGCTCGCGAAAGACGCCGCCGAACCGCCGGAGGCGTCAGCGCTCCTCGACCGGCACGAAGTCGCGCTCGACGACACCCGTGTAGATCTGGCGCGGGCGGCCGATACGGGAGCCGGGCTCCTTGATCATCTCGTGCCACTGGGCGATCCAGCCCGGGAGGCGGCCGAGGGCGAAGAGGACCGTGAACATCTCGGTCGGGAAGCCCATGGCGCGGTAGATCAGGCCGGTGTAGAAGTCGACGTTCGGGTAGAGGTTGCGCGAGACGAAGTAGTCGTCGGAGAGCGCGTGCTCCTCCAGCTTGAGCGCGATGTCCAGCAGCTCGTCGGACTTGCCGAGCGCGGAGAGGACGTCGTGCGCGGCGGCCTTGATGATCTTCGCGCGCGGGTCGAAGGACTTGTACACCCGGTGGCCGAAGCCCATCAGGCGGACGCCGTCCTCCTTGTTCTTCACCTTGCGGATGAAGGAGTCGACGTCGCCGCCGTTGGCCTGGATACCCTCGAGCATCTCCAGCACGGACTGGTTGGCGCCGCCGTGCAGCGGCCCCCACAGGGCGTTGATGCCGGCCGAGATCGACGCGAACATGTTCGCCTGCGACGAGCCGACCAGACGGACCGTGGACGTCGAACAGTTCTGCTCGTGGTCCGCGTGCAGGATCAGCAGCTTGTCGAGGGCCGCGACCACGACCGGGTCGAGGTCGTACTCCTGCGCCGGGACCGAGAAGGTCATGCGCAGGAAGTTCTCGACGTAACCGAGGTCGTTGCGCGGGTAGACGAACGGGTGGCCGATCGACTTCTTGTACGCGTACGCCGCGATCGTCGGAAGCTTGGCGAGCAGGCGGATCGTCGAGAGGTTGCGCTGCTTCTCGTCGAAGGGGTTGTGGCTGTCCTGGTAGAACGTGGACAGCGCCGAGACGACCGACGACAGCATGGCCATCGGGTGGGCGTCACGCGGGAAGCCCTTGTAGAAGTTCTTGACGTCCTCGTGCAGCAGGGTGTGCTGCGTGATGTCGTTCTTGAACGCGGAGAGCTCGTCGACGCTCGGAAGCTCGCCGTTGATCAGCAGGTAGGCGACCTCCAGGAACGTGGAGCGCTCCGCCAGCTGTTCGATGGGGTATCCGCGGTACCGGAGGATGCCCGCCTCGCCGTCGAGGTAGGTGACGGCGGATTTATAGGCGGCGGTGTTGCCGTAACCGCTGTCCAGCGTCACCAGACCGGTCTGGGCGCGGAGCTTCCCGATGTCGAAGCCCTTGTCGCCGACGGTGCTGTCGATCACCGGGTAGGTGTACTCGCCGTCGCCGTACCGCAGTACTACAGAGTTGTCGCTCACGTCTTCCCTCACCGACGTAGTGCCTCATCTTCGAGGTTGCCCTGACTGTCTCTACCATCCCCCAATTGGCTCAGGAGAGTGCACTCGGGGTCGACCATCGGGCCTATTGGCGGCACTGAGTGCCGCCAACTTGCTCATCCTGCCCCCTTGTTTACCCATCCGGAAGTGCTCTGTGACCTTCGCGACTCATTTGATCGATCATTTCTTGTGATGCCTGTCTCAAAGGGGCCCACAGGGGTCGCGAGAGCCCTCACGGCAGCCCGGGAGCCGCACAGCGGTCCGCGAGCCTCACAGAGGTCTGGGAGAGAGCCGGAAGTCGAGTGCCGTGCAGCGTCGCCCCGCCGACACCGTGCGCACCGCCTGGCCAATCGCCTTGCGGGAACCGACGAGGACGACCAGCTTCTTGGCCCGGGTGACCGCCGTGTAGAGCAGGTTGCGCTGAAGCATCATCCAGGCGCTGGTGGTGACCGGGATCACCACGGCCGGATATTCACTTCCCTGCGAGCGGTGGATGGTCACCGCGTACGCGTGAGCCAGTTCGTCCAGTTCGTCGAATTCGTACACAACCTCCTCGTCCTCGTCGGTCAGCACCGTCAGGCGCTGGTCAACCGGGTCGAGCGAGGTGACAACGCCGACGGTGCCGTTGAAGACACCGTTCTTGCCCTTCTCGTAATTGTTGCGAATCTGGGTGACCTTGTCGCCGACACGGAAGACCCGGCCGCCGAACCGCTTCTCGGGCACGTCGGGGCGGCCGGGGGTGATGGCCTGCTGGAGCAGGCCGTTGAGGTTGCCGGCGCCGGCCGGGCCACGGTGCATGGGCGCGAGAACCTGGACGTCCCGGCGCGGGTCGAGGCCGAACTTGGCCGGAATCCGACGGGCCGCCACGTCCACGGTGAGCCGACCGGCCTCCTCCGTGTCGTCCTCGACGAAGAGGAAGAAGTCCTTCATGCCGTCGGTGACCGGCTGGTGCCCGGAGTTGATCCGGTGCGCGTTGGTGACCACGCCGGACTGCTGGGCCTGCCGGAACACGCGCGTGAGACGCACGGCGGGGATGGGACCGCCGTCGGCGAGGAGGTCGCGCAGGACCTCTCCCGCGCCGACGGACGGAAGCTGGTCGACGTCTCCGACGAAGAGGAGATGAGCGCCGGGCGGTACCGCTTTCACCAGCTTGTTGGCGAGCAGCAGGTCCAGCATGGAGGCCTCGTCGACCACGACCAGGTCGGCCTCCAGCGGCCGGTCCTTGTCGTAGGCCGCGTCGCCGCCGGGCTTCAGCTCCAGCAGGCGGTGGACGGTGGAGGCCTCGGCGCCGGTGAGCTCGGCCAGGCGCTTGGCCGCGCGGCCGGTCGGGGCCGCCAGGACCACCCTGGCCTTCCTGGCGCGGGCCAGCTCCACGATCGAACGGACCGTGAAGGACTTGCCGCAGCCGGGGCCGCCGGTCAGCACGGCGACCTTCTTGGTCAACGCGAGCTTGACCGCGGCCTCCTGCTCGGGCGCGAGGTCGGTGCCGGTGCGGGTCCTGAGCCAGCCGAGCGCCTTGTCCCAGGCCACGTCACGGAAGCCGGGCATCCGGTCCTCGTCCGTGCGCAGGAGGCGCAACAGCTGGGCGGAGAGGGAGAGTTCGGCACGGTGGAAGGGCACGAGGTAGACGGCGGTGACGGGTGGGCCGCCGTCCGGACCGGGCACCTTCTCCCGTACGACACCGGGGTCCTCGCCCTCCTCGGGCGGCTCGGCCAGCTCGGCGAGGCACTCGATGACGAGCCCGGTGTCGACCTGCAGCAGCTTCACCGCGTCCGCGATCAGCCGCTCCTCCGGGAGATAGCAGTTGCCCTGGTCGGTGGCCTGCGACAGCGCGTACTGCAGGCCAGCCTTCACGCGCTCCGGGCTGTCGTGCGGGATACCGACGGACTGGGCGATCTTGTCGGCGGTGAGGAAGCCGATGCCCCAGACGTCGGACGCGAGCCGGTACGGCTGGTTCTTGACGACCGAGATCGAGGCGTCGCCGTACTTCTTGTAGATGCGCACGGCGATGGAGGTGGACACCTCGACGGTCTGGAGGAAGAGCATGACCTCCTTGATCGCCTTCTGCTCCTCCCAGGCCTCGGTGATCTTCTTGGTGCGCTTGGGGCCGAGACCGGGCACCTCGATGAGCCGCTTGGGCTCCTCCTCGATGATCTGCAGGGTGTCCAGACCGAAGTGCTGGGTGATGCGGTCGGCGAAGACGGGGCCGATGCCCTTGACCAGCCCCGAGCCGAGGTAGCGGCGGATGCCCTGGACGGTGGCCGGCAGCATGGTCGTGTAGTTCTCCACCGTGAACTGCTTGCCGTACTGCGGGTGGGACCCCCAGCGTCCCTCCATCCGCAGGGCCTCGCCGACCTGGGCGCCGAGCAGCGCGCCGACGACCGTGAGGAGGTCGCCGGCGCCTCTGCCGGTGTCGACCCGGGCGACCGTGTAGCCGTTGTCCTCATTGGCGTACGTGATGCGCTCCAGCACGCCTTCGAGCACGGCGAGCTGCCGTTCACCCGTGGGGTTCCCCGCCTGTTGAGCCATGATCCGACGGTACCGGCCAGGTGTGACAGTGGGAGGCTGCCACCGAGTGCTCGCCGTCGCTCAGCGGGCCGGGGTCACTCGTCCCGCGTGACGCGGGCGTGGTCGGTCACGACCCGGCGGAAGAGGTCATGACCCGTGCGGCCGGTATGCCGCAGGCACCAGTCCTGAGCCGTTTCCTGGTCTTCTTGCGGGCCGGACGTCTCGGCACAACCGAATCCCGCGCAGAACGCCTCGAAGGTGACTCCACCGTCCGGCACGTGCCGGATCGTGTGGGGCACGAAGCGCAGCACGGCGCGGCTCATGCGGACACCTCATCGGACCGTGCGGGAACGTCGTCCTCGTCGGCGTCGGGCACCGGCATGCGCGCGCCCCGGCTCTCGGCGATCCGGTGCACGTCGCGCAGCGCCTCACTCATTCGCGCGAGCACGAAGCGGAGCTGATCCGGTGTGGCCTTGCGGTCGGCGAGCATGTCGGCCGCGTGGTCCAGGAGTTCGCCCGCCATGCCGAGCTGCACGCTCTCGATGTTGTCGGCAAGGCGGGAGAGGTAGCCGTTCCCGTCGCCATGGAGGAAGCACGGGTTGCCCTCCGGAGTCGACCACGGCAACAGGCGCGCCATCTGCGTCGTGCTCATCGGGCCGTCACCTCCACGCCGTGGATCACGCGTGGGCCGATGTCGACGCCGTGCACGGCCAGCCACAGGACGCGCCGCCGTGCCCGCTGTCGTCGTTCCTCCTGACGCCGCTCGTGCGCGACCAGGTACGGGCGCACCAGACCGATGTCCTCACCCCGCAGCGCGGGGACGCGAGGAAGGCGCACGGGCACGGTGTCCTGCCGGGCGGTGGACGGCTCGGGGGACCGGCGGCGCCCCGAAGCCGGTAGCAGGAGCCGCAACAGCGACTCGACGAAGCGGGCGATACCTTGGCTCATGTCGGCCTGCTTTCTCAGGTTGGCCATGCCCCCGGGCCGGTCGCACGGTCGCGGGGGTCTGTATGTCACTCACCCACCACACTTCCGCCTCTGATGGTGCGTTCCTACTTCGTTCCGTGACCGTTAGGCACGGAGTAGGCCTACCGTGCAAAGCGTGCCTAACGTCCCAGGGGGTAACCGTGAACGAACCGCTACGCCGTGCCATGCTCCAAGCCCGGATGACAGACCGTCAGTTGGCTGAGAGGTGTGACGTCGACATCAAGACCATCGGCCGGTGGATCACCGAGGCGGGACGGGTCCCCCGCGCCCGTCACCGGTGGGCCGTCTGCGAAGCACTCGGAGAGGACGAGGCGGTGTTATGGCCAGCAGTTGCAAAGAAGGCGATCAAGGTCGGTCCGGACCGTGAGGTCGTTTCGGTCTATCCCTACCGGTCAGGCTGTCCGGCCTCCCTGTGGCGCTCATTGATCACCAAGGCTGAGCAAGAGCTGACCTTCGCGGGTTACACCAACTACTTCCTATGGCTTGAACAGGCCCGATTCGGTACCGCGTTGCGGCGGAAAGCCGCCCAGGGATGCCGAGTTCGGTTTCTCCTCGGTGACCCTGACAGCGATCTCACGCGGTCGCGTGAGCAGGATGAAGACGTTGCGCTCACTCTGTCCACCCGTATCCGTGTGACGCTTGCCGAACTGGAGAAGATCAGAAGCCAGCCTCGCATCGACGCGAGGTACAGCGACGGACACGCCCACCTGTCCGTGTTCCGCTTCGATGACGACATGATCGTTACGCCCTTGCTTACGCACCGAGTTGGGCACGATGCCCCCACGCTGCATCTGCGCCGTCACCAGGACGACGGCATGTTTGATCGCTTCGCGTCACACGTCGAGGAACTGTGGAACCGGGGCACTCCGGTATGGGAAAGGGAAGGCAATGGGTAGGCGCGATTACGAGGACGACGCCAACGCCCCGGCAGCGAACAGCCTGGTTCCCGCCGCCTCCACCGTCGTCGTCGACGACTCCGGGCGCATCCTGCTCCAGCGCCGTCGCGACAACGGTATGTGGGCCCTTCCCGGAGGCGCCATGCATATCGGAGAGTCGCTGCCGGACTGCGCCATCCGGGAGACCCGCGAAGAGACCGGATTCGACGTCGAGATCGTCGGCATCGTCGGCACGTACACCAGCCCCCGTCATGTCTTTGCCTACGACGACGGCGAAGTGCGGCAGGAGTTCTCCGTCTGCTTCCTCGCGCGACCGGTGGCCGGGCACCTGGCAGTGTCCGAGGAATCCACGGATGTCCGCTGGTTCCAGCCCGCAGAAGTCGACTCGCTTCCGATGGTCCCCAGCATCCGCAAGCGCGTGAACGACTGGCGCGACGGCAACATGCCCGCAGCCCGGTAGCGGGAAGAGGCGGCAACCCGGCACACCCCTCCTGACCTGCACCGACTGCGATTCCCCAGAGCGTACTTCCGCAAGTGGCTTGCGAGCTGCACCAACGCCGTACGGCACATCAAGGGGCCGGCAGCCCTGCGGGTGCGCTGGGCGTCTGGAGTACTGCGGATCGGGGCGCGGCCCCGGGATCCCGAACCGCAGCCGCCGCCGCGGTCGTTGGAGCAGCTTGCCGAGGCGGAAGAGGGCGGGGACTGGTGCTGGTGCGGGCCTGTTCCGACGTATGGGGCTGGCATCCGCTGTCGAGACACGGCAACCGGGGCAATACGTGCGGTGCTAACTCGCGGCGGCGTAGCTCGTTGATCAGCACGTCGACTCCTGCCTGGCCGACCCCCAGGCAAAGCAGATGTGGAGGGACCTGATGACGGCAATCCAGTACTTCTGGCGACACCCGCTCGCGGAACAGGTACGCGAGGAAGGGCGGGAACAGGGCCGGGCCGAGGCCAAGGCCGAGATGGTTCTCCACATCCTGGAGTGGCGCGAGCTTCCCGTGCCCGATGCCGTGCGCGAGCGTATCCAGTCCTGCACGGATCTGAATCAGCTGGAGACCTGGGCGCAGCGGGCCATGCACGTCAAGGAACCGGCGGAGATGTTCGCCACGGAGTGAGCGGGGCCGGGGGGTAAAACCGCAGGAGAGCAGCGCGGTGCCGTAAGCGCCAGATCCGGCCCCCCTTCCGCTTTCCGTGAGGCCCGGGATACCTCTGGAGCATGAGCGAAGTCATGGGAGCCGAACTGCCCACGCCCGCCTGGCACATCGACGGGCGCTGCACCAACTGCGATGTCGCCCGGCAGCTCGCCCCGGGGCTGATCGGTGAGGCCGACGGCCGTTCGGTCATCCTCCGCGAGCCGCAAGGCCCGGACGAGACAGGGCAGTTGTACGCCGCCGCGCACGCCTGCCCCACTCGGGCCGTCCGTCCGCCGACCGGACAGCTGGAGGCGGACCGGGACCCCTTCCCGCTGGCCCTCGACGACACCGTGCGGTTGTGCGGGCACAACTCCCGGCACACGGCGGGGGCCAACTCCTACCTGCTGCACCGCCCCGACGGCACCACGATGATGGTCGACACCCCGCGCTGGAGCCCGGCGCTGGCGGCCCGCCACGAGGCGCTGGCCCCCGTCACCGACGTCCTGCTCACCCACCGCGACCATGCCGCACACGGCCGCCGTTACGCCGACCGCTTCGGCGCCCGGCTCTGGATCCACGAGGGCGATCTCGACGCCGCCCCGGACGCCGACCGCGTGCTCCGCGGCACCGACCCGACGGTGATCTCCGACGGTGTGATCGCCTTCCCCCTGCCCGGCCACACCCGAGGCAGCGTGCTCTACGTGGCCGACGAGCGGTACTGCTTCAGCGGCGACAGCTTCTACTGGTCCCGTACGACGGCGGACATCGAGGTGGTCGACAGCGTCACCTGGTACTCGATCGAAGCACTCGCCGACTCCCTGACCCGGACCGTCGACCGACTGCGTTTCGAGTGGCTGCTGCCGGGCCACGGAGACCGGCGAAAGCTCCCCGGTGACGAGATGGCCCGGCGCATGCGCGAGCTGGCGTCCCGTACCCGTCGGCTTCGGCCCCGGCCGGTGGACTTCAGCGCGGTGCGCTGGTGAGGCGTCGTTCTCGTCCTTGCGGAAACTCCGGCTCGTCCTTGCGGAAACTCCGGCGCCCTCGCGGGCCGCTGACCATCCGCGCTGCCATGTGACCGCGGACCTCAGCGACCACGGCGGCCACGGCGGCCATTGATACGCCGACCCCTGATCGACGCCGCCCCCTCATCACGATCGCAGTCACGATCACGATCTGGTCTCGGGGGCTTGCGCAACATACTTGTAATCGATTCCAATCCTCCGTACACGTCGATGTAATCGATTCCACGAGGAGGTGGAGCGGCGATGGCGAGCATCAAGGACGTCGCTGCCGAGGCGGGGGTCTCCGTCGCCACGGTGTCGCGCGTCCTGAACGACCATCCGTCGGTCAGCGCGGACGCACGCACGCGCGTACTGGCCGCCGTCGAGGCGCTGGGCTACCGCCCGAACGCCGTCGCCCGTTCCCTGCGCACCGACCAGACCCACACCCTCGGCCTGGTCATCAGCGACGTGATGAACCCGTACTTCACCGAGCTGGCCCGCTCCGTCGAGGAGGAGGCCCGCGCGCTCGGCTACAGCGTCATCATCGGGAACGCCGACGAGCGGCCCGACCTTCAGGACCACCACGTACGGAACCTGCTGGACCGCCGTATCGACGGACTGCTGGTCTCCCCCACCGACGGCAGCTCGCCGCTGATGCTGGACGCGGCGCGCGCGGGGACGCCCATGGTGTTCGTCGACCGGTGGATCCCGGGCGTCGACGTGCCGGTGGTGCGGGCGGACGGGCAGGCCGCCGTACGGGACCTCGTCGCGCATCTGCACGGGCTGGGGCATCGCAGGCTCGCGATCATCGCGGGGCCCGCCGCCACCACGACCGGGCGGGAGCGTGTGGAGGCCTTCCGGGACGCGCTCGCCGCGTACGGACTCGGACTCCCCGACGCCTACATCGGGCAGGGCGACTTCCAGGCCGAGAGCGGGCGGCGGGTCACCGAGGGGTTCCTGGACCTTCCGCAGCCGCCCGAGGTCGTGTTCGCCGCCGACAACCTGATGGCGCTGGGCGCCCTGGACGCCGTACGCGCGCGTGGGTTGTCCGTTCCGGAGGATCTCGCGCTCGCCGCGTTCGACGACATCCCGTGGTTCGTGCACACCGATCCGCCGATCACCGCGATCGCCCAGCCCACCGGCGAGCTGGGCAGGGCCGCCGTACGGGCCCTGGTCGACCGCATCGAGGGACGGACCCCGCAGTCCGTCACCCTCCCCGCCCGTCTCGTCGTACGCCGCTCGTGCGGCGAGCCACCGGCCTCCGCACAGCCGTCCCCCGCAACGAACAGGAGCCAGTCGTGAGCAACCCGGACGAGTTGCTGCGCATCGAGGGCATACGGAAGAGCTTCCCCGGAGTCGTCGCGCTGGACGGCGTCGACTTCGACCTGCGCCGCGGCGAGGTGCATGTGCTCCTCGGCGAGAACGGCGCGGGCAAGAGCACGCTCATCAAGATGCTGTCAGGTGCGTACACGCCCGAGGCCGGCCGGATTCTGGCCGGCGGCGAGGAGGTGCGCATCCACGGTGCGCAGGACTCCGAGCGGCTCGGGATCGCCACCATCTACCAGGAGTTCAACCTCGTACCCGATCTGACGGTCGCCGAGAACATCTTTCTGGGGCGGCAGCCGCGCCGCTTCGGGATGATCGACCGGAAGAGGATGGAGGCCGACGCCGAGGTCCTCCTCGCGCGCGTGGGCGTGAACGTGTCGCCACGCGCGCGTGTGCGCGAACTCGGCATCGCGCGCCTGCAGATGGTCGAGATCGCGAAGGCGCTGAGTCTGAACGCGCGCGTACTGATCATGGACGAGCCGACCGCCGTGCTCACCTCGGAAGAGGTCGAGAAGCTGTTCTCCATCGTGCGGTCACTGCGCGAGGACGGCGTCGGCATCGTCTTCATCACGCATCACCTGGACGAGATCGCCGCCCTGGGAGACCGGGTGACGGTCATCCGTGACGGCAGGTCCGTCGGGCAGGTCCCCGCCTCCACGCCCGAGGACGAGCTCGTACGCCTGATGGTGGGCCGCTCGATCGAGCAGCAGTACCCGCGCGAACGGGCCGACGCCGGCGCCGCGTTGCTCACCGTCGAGGGCCTGACCCGCGACGGTGTCTTCCACGACGTCAGCTTCGAGGTGCACGCCGGCGAGGTCGTCGGCATCGCCGGGCTCGTCGGAGCGGGCCGTACGGAGGTCGTACGGGCCGTGTTCGGCGCGGATCCGTACGACAAGGGGGCCGTGAAGGTCGCCGGGGCGCGTCTGAAGGGGCATGACGTCAGCGCCGCCATGGCGGCCGGCATCGGACTCGTGCCCGAGGACCGCAAGGGCCAGGGGCTGGTCCTGGACGCGTCCGTCGAGGAGAACCTCGGCCTGGTGACCATGCGGGCCGCCACGCGCGGGGGCCTCGTGGATCTGCGGGCCCAGCACGAGTCGGCCGCCCGGATCGCCGGGCAGCTCGGCGTGCGGATGGCCGGACTCGGCCAGGACGTACGGACGTTGTCCGGCGGCAACCAGCAGAAGGTCGTCATCGGCAAGTGGCTCCTCGCCGACACCAAGGTGCTGATCCTCGACGAGCCGACGCGCGGCATCGACGTCGGCGCCAAGGTCGAGATCTACCAGCTCGTCAACGAACTCACCGCGGCCGGCGCCGCCGTACTCATGATCTCCAGTGATCTGCCCGAGGTGCTCGGCATGAGCGACCGGGTGCTGGTGATGGCGCAGGGCCGGATCGCGGGCGAACTCGCGGCCGACGAGGCCACCCAGGACAGCGTGATGGCGCTCGCCGTCAGCAATCCCACCCTCACGAACGAGAAGACCGAAAAGGAAGCCTCCCGTGGCCACTGACACGCTCAAGAGCAGGGCGGGCGCCGGTGGCGCCACGAGCGGCCTGCGACGTCTCCTGCTCGACAACGGCGCGCTCACCGCGCTGATCGTCCTGGTCATCGCCCTGTCGGCGCTGTCCGGCGACTTCCTGACCACGGACAACCTCCTGAACGTGGGCGTCCAGGCGGCCGTGACGGCCGTCCTCGCCTTCGGCGTCACCTTCGTGATCGTCTCGGCGGGCATCGACCTGTCGGTCGGCTCGGTAGCCGCCCTGTCCGCCACCGTCCTCGCCTGGACCGCCACTTCGCACGGCGTACCGGTGGCCCTGGCGGTCGTGCTGTCCGTCGCCACCGGTGTCGCCGCCGGTCTCGTCAACGGTTTCCTGATCTCGTACGGCAAACTGCCGCCGTTCATCGCGACGCTCGCCATGCTCTCGGTGGCCCGCGGTCTGTCGCTGGTGATCTCCGAGGGCTCCCCGATCCCCTTCCCCGCGTCGGTCTCGCACCTCGGCGACACGCTGGGCGGCTGGCTGCCCGTGCCGGTGCTGGTCATGATCGTGATGGGTCTGATCGCCGCGTTCGTGCTGGGCCGGACCTACATCGGCCGCTCCATGTACGCGATCGGCGGCAACGAGGAGGCGGCCCGGCTGTCGGGTCTGCGGGTGAAGAAGCAGAAGCTCGCGATCTACGCCTTCTCCGGCCTGTTCGCGGCGGTCGCGGGCATCGTGCTCGCCTCCCGCCTGTCCTCCGCGCAGCCGCAGGCCGCCGACGGCTACGAGCTGGACGCGATCGCCGCGGTCGTGATCGGCGGAGCCTCACTGGCCGGTGGCACCGGCAAGGCGTCCGGCACCCTGATCGGCGCACTGATCCTGGCAGTGCTGCGCAACGGCCTCAACCTCCTGAACGTCTCCGCCTTCTGGCAGCAGGTCGTCATCGGTGTCGTCATCGCGCTGGCGGTGCTGCTCGACACACTGCGCCGCAAGGCCGGGGCGACGCCGGTGGCCGCCGGCACCGGTGGCAACAAGGGCAAGCAGGCGGGGACGTACGCACTGGCGGCGGTCGTCACCGTTGCGCTCGTCGGCGCGACCTCCTTCCTCCACAACGGCGGGTCGTCCTCCACCACCCCGAAGATGGGCCTGTCCCTGTCCACCCTCAACAACCCGTTCTTCGTGCAGATCCGGGCGGGCGCCCAGGCCGAGGCGAAGAAGCTGGGCGTGGACCTGACCGTCACGGACGCCCAGAACGACGCCTCCCAGCAGGCCAACCAGCTGCAGAACTTCACCAGTTCCGGCCTCGGCGCGATCATCGTCAACCCGGTGGACTCGGACGCGGCGAGCAACTCCGTGAAGGCCGCCGACAAGGCGAAGATCCCGGTCATCGCGGTCGACCGCGGCGTCAACAAGGCGACCGTGGACGCCCTGGTGGCCTCCGACAACGTCAAGGGCGGTGAGCTCGCCGCCAGGACGATCGGCGAGAAGCTGGGCGGCAAGGGCAGGATCGTGATCCTGCAGGGCCAGGCGGGCACCTCCGCGGCCCGTGAGCGCGCCGCGGGCTTCGCGGCCGGGCTCAAGGCCTACCCGGGCATCCAGGTCGTCGCCCAGCAGCCGGCCGACTTCGACCGCACCAAGGGCCTCGACGTGATGTCGAACCTGCTGCAGGCCCACCCGGACGTCCAGGGCGTCATCGCCGCCAACGACGAGATGGCCCTCGGCGCGATCAAGGCCCTCGGTTCGAAGGCCGGAAAGTCGGTCCAGGTCGTCGGCTTCGACGGCACCCCGGACGGGCTGAAGGCGGTCGGATCGGGCACTCTGTACGCATCCGTGGCACAACAGCCCTCGCAGCTGGGCAGGATCGCCGTGGACAACGCGCTGAAGGCCCTGCAGGGCAAGACGGTCGAGGAGACGGTGAAGGTGCCGGTGAAGGTGGTCACGAAGGAGAACGTGGCCGGCTTCAGCGGCTGACGACGGGGAACGGGCGGGCGGTTGTCGTCTCACGGTGACGACCGCCCGCCTCAAGTCATCTCTCAGGGGAGTCGTGTCGGCGTACGACGCGATGTACGTCTCGGTACACGGCTCCATGTACGACGGGGAGTCCTTTTGATGTACGACTACGACCTGCTGGTCGTGGGATCGGCCAACGCCGACCTGGTGATCGGCGTCGAGCGGCGGCCGGGCGCCGGCGAGACGGTACTCGGCTCCGACCTGGCCGTCCACCCGGGCGGCAAGGGCGCGAACCAGGCGGTCGCGGCGGCCCGCCTCGGCGCCCGTACGGCTCTGCTGGCCCGGGTCGGCGACGACTCGTACGGCAGGCTGCTGCTCGACTCGCAGCGGACGGCCGGCGTCGACACGGTGGGCGTACTGGTCGGCGGCGCCCCGACGGGGGTGGCGCTGATCACCGTCGACCCCTCCGGGGACAACAGCATCGTGGTGTCGCCGGGGGCGAACGGAAAGCTCACATCGGCCGACGTGACGGCCGCGGCCTGTCTCTTCCAGGCCTCGCGTGTCGTCTCGACGCAGCTGGAGATCCCGCTGGAGACGGTCGTGGAGGTCGTCCGCAGTCTGACCCCGGACAGCCGTTTCGTCCTCAACCCGTCCCCGCCACAGCCCCTGCCGCCGGAGGTGCTGGCGGCCTGCGACCCGCTGATCGTGAACGAGCACGAGGCGAAGGTCGTCCTCGGCGACACGTGCGTCTCCGACCGCCCCGAGGACTGGGCCCGGCTGCTGCTCGCCAAGGGCCCGCGCTCGGTCGTGGTCACCCTGGGCGCGGAGGGGGCGCTGGTGGCCGACGGACGGGAAGTGACGCGGGTGCCTTCGGTGAAGGTGGACGCGGTCGATACGACGGGTGCGGGCGACGCGTTCACGGCGGCGCTGGCGTTCCGGCTGGGCTCGGGGGCGTCCCTCGCCGAGGCCGCGGCGTACGCGGCCCGCGTCGGGGCGGCCGCCGTCACCAAGGAGGGCGCCCAGGTGTCCTTTCCGACGGCCGAGGAGGCCGAGGCAGTGTGCGGCGGCCTCCCGGAGGACGCCGTGCCTGACGGTGGCTCCGCCGCGGGCCGGACCCCCGGCACGAAAGGCGGGCCGGACGACTCGTCCGGAACTCCTCAGCGGGGTGAGGCGCTGTGAAGAAGGCGGGAATCCTGAACCGTCATCTCTCCGGGGCGCTGGCCGAGCTGGGCCACGGCGACGGAGTGCTGGTGTGCGACGCGGGCATGCCGATACCGGAGGGTCCGAAGGTCGTCGACCTGGCGTTCCGTGCCGGGGTGCCCGCCTTCGAGGAGGTACTGGACGGACTGCTGGCCGAGCTGGTGGTGGAGGGGGCCACGGCGGCGAGGGAGATCCGGGGCGCGAACCCTGCGGCGTCGGCTCTCCTGGACGGCCACTTCCCCACCCTGGGGCTGGTGTCGCACGAGCGGCTCAAGGAGCTGTCGGCGGGGGCACGGCTGGTGGTGCGCACGGGCGAGGCACGACCGTACGCGAACGTGCTCCTGCGGTGCGGGGTCTTCTTCTAGATGCCGGGACAAATTCGAGGGGGCCCGATCCGTCGACCGGGCCCCCTCGGCTTTTCCCCTCCAGCTCAGAACCCCCGCGATCCCCCCAGATCCCCCTCCGAGAAGTCCTGATGCCAAGTACGACCCGCAAGGTGGGCGAAGGGTTGTACGGCTTCTTCAGATTTTTTTCGTCCCGCGTCGCCGGCCGCGTCCGGCCAGGTCAGCAGGTGCCTGGTGCCCCGGCACCAGCGCTCGGATCGTCAGCCGGTGTGCTGGGCGAAGCGTCGGGCCGTCTCCGTCAGGACCTCGCGGCCGTCCCGCGCCCACAGGTCGTCGTTGAACAGCTCGACCTCGATGGGCCCGGTGTAGCCGGCCGCCTCCACGTAGCCCTTCCACTCCCGCATGTCGATCGAGCCGTCGCCGATCTGCCCGCGGCCGGTGAGCACGCCCTCGGGCAGCGGCGTGGTCCAGTCGGCGAGCTGGAAGGAGTGGATACGGCCGCCCGCGCCCGCCCGGGCGATCTGCGCGGGCGCGTTGTCGTCCCACCAGACGTGGTACGTGTCGACGGTGACGCCGACCTGCCGGGCCGGGAAGCGTTCCGCGAGGTCGAGCGCCTGGGCGAGCGTCGAGACCACGCAGCGGTCAGCGGCGTACATCGGGTGCAGTGGCTCGATGGCCAGGCGGACACCGTGCGACTGCGCGTACGGGCCCAGCTCTCCCAGCGCGTCGGCGATGCGCTCCCGGGCGCCGTGCAGGTCCTTGGAGCCGGCCGGCAGCCCGCCGGAGACCAGGACCAGGGTGTCGGTGCCCAGGGTCGCCGCCTCGTCGATCGCACGACGGTTGTCGGCCAGCGCCGCCGCGCGCTCGGCCGGGTCGATCGCCGTGAAGAAGCCTCCGCGGCAGAGGGTGGTGACGGTCAGGCCCGCGTCACGGACCAGCTTGGCCGTCGCATCCAAACCGTACGACTGGACCGGTTCGCGCCACAGGCCCACTCCTGGCACGCCCAACTCCAGGCAGGCGTCGACCAGTTCGGGCATCGCCAGCTGCTTGACGGTCATCTGGTTGATGGAGAAGCGGGAGAGGCCGCCGGTCGTCACTGGGTCACTCCGTAGAGGGCAAGGAGGGTCTTCATCCGGTCCTCGGCCAGTTTCGGGTCGGGGAACAGGCCCAGGCCGTCGGCGAGCTCGTAGGCGCGGGCGAAGTGCGGGAGGGAGCGGGCCGACTGGAGGCCGCCGACCATCGTGAAGTGCGACTGGTGGCCGGCCAGCCAGGCGAGGAAGACCACGCCCGTCTTGTAGAAGCGGGTGGGGGTCTGGAAGAGGTGGCGGGAGAGTTCGACGGTCGGGTCCAGCAGGGCCCGGAAGCCCGCCGCATCACCCGTGTCCAGGACCCGTACCGCCTCCGCGGCCAGCGGGCCCAGCGGGTCGAAGATGCCGAGCAGGGCGTGGCTGAAGCCCTGCTCGTCGCCCGCGATCAGCTCGGGGTAGTTGAAGTCGTCGCCCGTGTAGCAGCGCACGCCCTGCGGGAGCCGGCGGCGGATGTCGATCTCGCGCTGGGCGTCGAGGAGGGAGACCTTGATGCCCTCCACCCTGTCGGGGTGAGCGGCGATGACCTCCAGGAAGGTGTCCGTCGCCGTGTCGAGGTCGCTCGACCCCCAGTAGCCCTCCAGCGCCGGGTCGAACATCGGGCCGAGCCAGTGCAGGACCACCGGCTCGGACGCCTGGCGGAGCAGGTGGCCGTAGACCTCCAGGTAGTCCTCGGGGCCGTTCGCCGCCGCCGCGAGGGCGCGGGACGCCATCACGATGGCCTGCGCGCCGGACTCCTCGACGAGGGCGAGCTGCTCCTCGTAGGCCGCCCGGACCTCCACGAGGGATCCGGCGGCGATCTGGTCGGTGCCGACGCCGCAGGCGATCCGGCCGCCGACCGCCTTGGCCTCGGCGGCGCTGCGCCGGATCAGCTCGGCCGCGCCCGCCCAGTCCAGGCCCATGCCGCGCTGAGCGGTGTCCATCGCCTCGGCGACCCCGAGCCCGTGGGACCACAGGTGGCGGCGGAAGGCGAGGGTGGCGTCCCAGTCGACGGCGGCGGGCGAGTCGGGCGACACGTCCGCGAAGGGGTCCGCGACGACATGCGCCGCCGAGAAGACCGTACGCGAGGTGAAGGGGGAGCCGGTGGTGAGGGCGAGGGGTTCCGGGCGGGGGTCGTATGCCCTGAACCCGCCCTTGAAGTCGGGGAGTTGGATGGTCACAGCGCAATCTCCGGTACGTCGATGCGCAGGCCCTCGGCCGAGGACCTCAGGCCCAGGTCGGCGAGCTGGACGCCGCGGGCGCCGGCGAGGAGGTCCCAGTGGTAGGGGGCGTCGGCGTAGACGTGCTTGAGGAACAGCTCCCACTGGGCCTTGAAGCCGTTGTCGAACTCCTCGTTGTCCGGGATCTCCTGCCACTGGTCGCGGAAGGAGTACGTGGCCGGGATGTCGGGGTTCCAGACCGGCTTGGGGGTCATGGTGCGGTGCTGGACGCGGCAGTTGCGCAGGCCGGCGACCGCGGAGCCCTCGGTGCCGTCGACCTGGAACTCGACGAGTTCGTCGCGGCCCACGCGCACGGCCCAGCTGGAGTTGATCTGGGCGATCGCGCCGCCGTCGAGCTCGAAGATGCCGTAGGCGGCGTCGTCGGCGGTGGCGTCGTAGGGCTTGCCGTTCTCGTCCCAGCGCTGCGGGATGTGGGTGGTGGCGATGGCCTGGACGGACTTCACCCGGCCGAACAGCTCGTGCAGCACGTACTCCCAGTGCGGGAACATGTCGACGACGATGCCGCCGCCGTCCTCCGCGCGGTAGTTCCAGGACGGGCGCTGGGCCGTCTGCCAGTCGCCCTCGAAGACCCAGTAGCCGAACTCGCCACGGATGGACAGGATCCGGCCGAAGAAGCCGCCGTCGATGAGGCGCTTGAGCTTCAGCAGGCCCGGGAGGAAGAGCTTGTCCTGGACGACGCCGTGCTTGATGCCCTTCTCCTGCGCGAGCCGGGCGAGTTCGAGGGCGCCCTCAAGGCCGGTGGCGGTGGGCTTCTCGGTGTAGATGTGCTTGCCCGCCGCGATCGCCTTCTTGATCGCCTCCTCGCGGGCCGAGGTCACCTGGGCGTCGAAGTAGATGTCGACGGTCGGGTCCGCGAGTACCGCGTCCACGTCGGTGGAGATGTTCGCCGGGTCCAGGCCGTGCTGTTCGGCGAGCGCCTTGAGCGCGTGCTCGCGGCGGCCGACCAGGATCGGCTCCGGCCACAGCACGGTGCCGTCACCGAGGTCGAGGCCACCCTGTTCGCGGATGGCCAGGATGGAACGGACCAGGTGCTGGCGGTAGCCCATGCGCCCGGTCACGCCGTTCATGGCGATACGCACCGTCTTGCGTGTCACGTCATTCCCTTCGCAGGCGTCGTACTCGGCTCCCAGGCGTCGTACTCGGCGTCGTACGCGGATGCGCGCGCCGCGTCGGCCCCACTGATGAGCGTCACAGCAAGCGCTTTCTATCTATGGAGAAGCTAGCCTCTGAGCGGTGGTTCAGACAAGACCGTGACCGCTTCGAGTTGTTCGAGGGGACGAACAACTCGGGGTTGTGGCCGTAAGGTCTGGTCGACGTGCTCGGAACCGGGGGGCCTGGGGTCGACCTGTCCACGAGGGCGTACCACGAACCGATGAGGGCGTACGACAGGTACGACGAGATGCGTGACCGGAGGACGACGAGATGACGGTGACCCTGGCGGACGTGGCGGCCCGCGCGCAGGTCTCGCCCGCGACGGTGTCGCGCGTGCTGAACGGGAACTATCCCGTCGCCGCATCCACCCGTGAGCGGGTGCTGAAGGCGGTCGACGATCTGGACTACGTGCTGAACGGGCCGGCGAGTTCGCTGGCCGCGGCCACTTCCGACCTGGTGGGGATTCTCGTCAACGACATCGCCGACCCGTTCTTCGGGATCATGGCGAGCGCGATCCAGGCGGAGATCGGTGGGCCCGGGGGCCGTGCCGGGGGCGAGCGGCTGGCGGTCGTCTGCAACACGGGGGGTTCGCCGGAGCGTGAACTGACGTATCTGACACTGCTGCAGCGGCAGCGCGCGGCGGCGGTCGTGCTGACCGGCGGTGCCATTCAGGACGCGCCGCACGCGGCGGCCGTGGCGTCGAAGCTGCGCAAGCTGACCAACGCGGGGACGCGGGTGGTGCTGTGCGGTCGGCCGCCGGCGCCCGACACCGGGGCGATCGCGCTCGCCTTCGACAACTGCGGGGGCGGACAGCGGCTGACCGAGCACCTGATCGGGCTGGGGCACCGGCGGCTCGGGTACATCGCGGGGCCACAGGAGCGGACGACGACGCGGCACCGGCTGGAGGGGCACCGGGCGGCGCTGGCCGCGGCGGGGATCGAGGAGGATCCCCGGTGGACGGTGTGGGGCCGGTACGACCGGACCTCGGGATACGAGGCGACGCTTGAGCTGCTGCGCCGGGATCCGTCCCTCACGGCGGTGGTCGCGGCGAACGACTCCGTCGCGCTGGGGGCGTGTGCCGCGCTGCGGGAGTCCGGGCTGCGGATTCCTCAGGACGTGTCGGTCGCCGGGTTCGACGATCTGCCGTTCAGCATCGACGCGGTGCCCGCTCTGACGACGGTGCGGTTGCCGTTGGCGGAGGCGGGGGCGCGGGCCGGACGGATCGCCATGGGGCGGGAGGAGCCGCCGCCGGGGGATATCGCGACGGTTCGGGGGGAGCTGATGGTTCGGGGGTCGTCCGGGGTGCCCCGGAGCCCGGCATCCACGTGACCGCACTGGGGGCTGCCGCCCCCAGACCCCCGTCGGCCCTTGAGGGGCCTTGTCCTCAAACGCCGGACAGGTTGAGTTGCGGGATCTGCCTTCGCACACCGCACGGGCCCGGTCGCGCGAAACGACACCAAACGCCGGACGGGCCGAGGTGCAGGACCGGCCTCCAAACACCACACGGGCCCAGTTGCGCGAAACGGCGCTGAAAGGTCTGGTCAGCTGTCCTTCACCGCCAGGAACCCGAACTGCTCCGGCACGTCGTCCGGGCCGGTCTCCACGGTACGGGTGAGGCGTAGGCCCGCTGTCGCCGCGGCGTTCAGGAGGGCGGCCAGCGGGAGGTGCCAGGCGCCGACGCGGGCCCGTACGCCCTTGGAGCTCCAGCCGTCGAAGCGGCGGGAGCGGTCGGTGTACCGGGGGTCCACGATCACCCTCGGTGGATCGCTTCGGTCCGCGAAGGCGCCGACGAAGCACGGGTGCACTCCCAGGTGCACGAACCGGCCCCCGGGCTCCAGCACCCGTGCGATCTCGCGCAGGACCGCCGCGTAGTCCGGCACGTCCGTGCTCGCCAGCACGCACACGGCGGCCGGCACCGAGGCGTCCGCCAGGGGGAGCGCCGTCGCGTCGGCGAGGGCGACCGGCAACCGCCGTGCCGCATGGCGCAGTTGACCGCCGGAGAGGTCGACTCCCACCCGGGCCCAGCCCAGTTGGCGCAGCCGGGACGCGTGGGCGCCGGTGCCGCAGCAGACGTCGAGGCAGCGTCCGCCGCCGGGGCCGAGCAGGTCGCCGAGGGCGACGTGGACCGTGCGGACGTAGTCGCCCCGGCCGTCGGCGGACATGTGGTCGTTGTACCAGTCGGCGTGTTCGTCGTACGCCGCGTTCCTGCTGGCCGATGTCTCCATGGCCCTGAGCCTAGGGAGGGGCAGGGGTGCCCGCGGTGCCGTTCGCCGACGGCTGCACGGGTTTCGCTGTCGGCGCGAGGAAGTCCATTTTCCCGGCGGACGGGGCCAAGCGGGGGTTCGAGCTCGTCTCCACGGCCAGGGGCAAGACCGGCGTGCAGGTGAGCGTGTACCGGCCGGTGGCCGACGAGGGGTAGCCCCGGGGGTGCGGGTGTCCTAGTCTCGATCCGACGGTATCTCTGACTGAGTCAACCATTCGGGGGTCGATGCTCATGACCGTCCAGGACATCCGCACCTTCAACCGCTTCTACACGAACGTCATCGGCGCTCTCGACTACAGCCGCCAGCTGTACGCCCCGTACACGCTGACGGAGTCCCGTGTGCTCTACGAACTCGCGCACTCCCCTCGTACGGACGCGGTCGATCTGCGGAGCGAACTCTCCCTGGACGCCGGGTACCTGAGCCGGATCCTGAACAAGTTCGAGGACGACGGGCTGATCGAGCGCGTACCGTCCGCGCGTGATCCCCGGCGCCGCCAGGTCACCCTCACCCCGCGCGGGCGCGAGACCGCGGGCCTGCTGGCCGAGCGGGCCAACGAGTCCGTGGGCGCGCTCCTCGCCACCGTACCCTCCGCCGACCGCCCCCGCCTGTCCGAGGCGATGCGCACGGTCCGCGAGATCCTCTCCGACGGCCGTCCGCCCCGCCGCGAGGACGTCGTCCTGCGCGAGCCCGGCCCCGGCGACCTGGGCTGGATCGTGCAGCGCAACGCCGCGCTGTACGCCGCCGAGTACGGCTTCAACGCCGACTACGAGGGGCTGGTGGCCCGTATCGTCGCCGACTACGCCGAGGACCACGATCCGCATCTGGAGCGGGTGTGGGTCGCCGAGGTCGACGGCCGGCCGGTGGGCTGCATCATGTGCGTACGGGACGACGCCCCGGCCACCGCCCGGCTGCGGCTGCTGCTGGTCGAGCCCGAGGCGCGCGGGCTCGGCATCGGCGACCGGCTCGTGGGGGCCGTCGTCGACTTCGCACGCGGGGTCGGCTACCGCGACATCGTGCTGTGGACCAACGACGTCCTCGGCGCCGCCCGCCGCATCTACCAGCGACACGATTTCGTCCTGGTCGCCGAGAAACCGCACCGCTCGTTCGGAAAGGACCTGACCGGCCAGGACTGGCGGCTGGACCTGCACGGCTCCCCGGGGTGACAGTAGGGACCATGAGACTGGCGTTCTCCACCCTCGGCGTCCCCGGCCTGCCCATCCCGGACGTGGTCCGGCTCGCGGCCACCCACGGCTACCACGGCGTCGAGCTGCGCGCCCACCCGGAGGAACCGGTCCACCCGGGCATCGACCTCTCCGAACGGGTCGACGTGGCCTCCGAGTTCAAGGCGGGAGGCATCGAGATCCTGGGCCTCGCCGGGTACGCGCGCGTGGCCGCGCCCGGCGACGACGGCCCCGTGATCGAGGAGATCCGCCGCCTCCTCGACCTCGCCCGCGACCTCGGCGCCCCCTACGTCCGGGTCTTCCCCGGCGCGGACCACGAACAGACCACCGAGCGCGCCGACGCGCTGGCCGCCCGGCGGCTGGGCACGGCCGCGGAGTACGCCGCCGACCTCGGCGTACGCATCCTCCTGGAGACCCACGACTCGCATCGCAGGGCAGCCGACGCGATCCGGATCCTGGGCCCCGTCGGCCACCGTCATGTCGGCGCCCTGTGGGATGTCATGCACACCTGGCTGGGCGGCGAGCAGCCTTCGGAGTCGTACGCCGCCCTGTCGCCGTTCCTCGGCTATGTCCAGGTCAAGGACATCGCCTCCGCCGAGGACACCACCCCGCTCCCGCTCGGCACCGGCGTCCTGCCCCTCACCGAGTGCGTGGAGGTCCTCTCCCGCCACGGCTGGGACGGCTGGCTGTGCTGGGAGTACGAGAAGCGCTGGTACGAGGAGGCTGCGCCGCTGGCGGAGTTGCTGGGTGCGGGGCGGGAGCATTTGGGGCGGTTGCTGAACGAGTGCGCGTAGCGCTCCGCGGGGGGGCGGGTGGGGAGGCTGCCGTGACGGGGTCGTCGGTCGGGTGCGGGGTCCGTCGTGGCTGTTCGCGCCCACGTGGCTCGCCGCATATCGATACAGCCCCGCGCCCCCTCGCGCCCTCATGAGGCTGGCGAGCCTCGGTCGCGTACCGGAGCCGCGGGACGGGACCGCCGTCAGCTGACGACGCGGGCCCAGACGGACTTGCCGAACTCCCGCTCCCGTACGCCCCATTCCTCGCACAGTGCGTCTACGAGGAGGAGGCCGCGGCCCGAAGTGGCGTCCGGGTCATAGCCGTTCAGGACGGGGTGGTGGGGCGACCCGTCCGAGACCTCGACCTCGATGGTCTTGCCGCCGTCGTGCGCGAGGGCGACGTCGAAGGTACGGCCGTGGCGACGGGCGTGCCGGACGGCGTTCGTGGCCAGTTCGGTGAGGATCAGGGCGATCGTCTCAGCGACGTCGTCCGGTACCGCCCAGGCGGCGAGCGCCAGTTGGGCGCCGTGGCGGGCCTCGGGGACGTTCTCGACGACCGGCATGAAGGAGCGGCGCCAGGTGTGGGGGTGACTTTCCGTGTTCACGATACGACTGTCGGTCCTGCTCGCTAACTTCGATAGAGATCGCGCGTCGACGGTCGAATGCGGCGAGTGACGTTGAGGGCGCGTTGAATGGCGTTGAGGCGGGTTGAGGGGGTCGTTGCGATGGGGCAACCGAAGAAGAAGGCGGCCTCGCCGGCGGCGCAGTACTTCGCGGAGGTACTGGTCCCAGTACGAGTACCTCATCGAGTGCGCCGCGCGTCCCAACGTCGCGCTCCAGGTCATGCCGATGAGCCGAGCAGGCCACGCCTGCCTGGCCGGGCCCATGACGGTGATCGAGACGCCGGAGAACGTCACCCTCGTCTACCTCGAAGGCCAGGGAAACAGCCACCTGGTATCCGACCCGAACGAAGTGGGCATGCTCGCCCGACGCTATGCGATGATCCGAACGCAGGCCCTCAACTCCGAGGAGTCTGCGCGTCTGATCAAGCAGTTGGCGGGTGAGCTGTGAACAACTTGGCCTGGTTCAAGAGCAGTTATAGCGACAACACCGGCGGCGAATGCCTCGAAGTCGCCCTCTCGTGGTTCAAGAGCAGCTACAGCGACAACACCGGCGGTGACTGCGTCGAGGTGGCCACCACCTCAACCATCCACATCCGCGACTCCAAAACTCCGGACGCCCCCCACCTCACCGTCTCCCCCACCACCTGGTCAGCCTTCCTCGGCGGCCTCCACGAGTGACCGAGGTCGGCCCGCGAACCGCGCCACCCGTTCCTCCAGCCGCGCCCGGCACTCCGGCCACTCCTCTGCCGTGATCGAGAAGATCGCCGAGTCACGCAGTCGGCCCTCCTCCCCCGGGGCCCACGAACGCGACCAGTTCCTCAGTACGCCCTCGAAGCGTGCGCCCACGCTCTGGATCGCCGCGCGGGAGCGGCTGTTGCGGGCGTCCGTCTTCAGGTCGACCCTCGACACATCCCACACCTCGAAGGCGTGCCGGAAGAGCAGCAGCTTGGCCTCGGCGTTGATGCCCGTACCCTGCGCCGAACCGGACAGCCAGGTGAATCCGACCTCCACCGCGTCGAGTTGGTCGTCGGACCGCCAGCACCTGGGTTCCCAGTACGCCGTTGCCCCCACCGCCCGTCCGGTTGCCAACGACACCTGGGCGTAGGGCAACAGATGTCCCGTCTCCTCTCTCGCGAGCTGCTCATCGATGTACTGCCCGACCTTCTCGGCCCTCGGTACCCAGGTGAACTCGTACGTGCCCCGGTTCTCCTCCGCCGCCACCGCCAGGTCGGCCGCGTGCCGCCGTGACAGCGGTTCGAGTCTCACCAACCAGCCCTGGAGCAGCGGTGCTTCGCATCTGAACGTCACGGAACGGAGTCTGCCTCGCCCGCCCTGACCCGTCGAACGGATTTCCCGGAGCCGTCGCCCCTAGACTGGGTGCGCCGATGAGCAGGGGGAACACGGGAACAGGGGGACGAGGTGGCCGTGGCCGCGCGTATGCGTCTGGTGTTGTCCGGTGGGGACGAGCTGGACCAGGAGGAACTCGGGGCGCTCACCGCGCAGTTGAGGCAACGGCTGCTCGAACTGGACGTGGACGACGTACGGTTGGAGCGGTCGGGCGGGGCCCCGCCCCCGGGCGCCAAGTCGGGTGGCCTCCTCACCGTCGGCGCACTCGCCGTCACGCTCACGCCCGCCGTGTTCCGGCCCGCTCTGCGCCTGGTGGAGACATGGCTGCAGAACCGTCCCGTCCGCACGGTGAAGGTCGACGTCGACGGCCGCACCCTCGAACTCGGCCATGCCTCCCCGGCGGAGCAACGGCTCCTGGTGGAGGCTTTCCTGGAGGCGATCCCGGACGGGTCCGGAGAACCGCCCGCCGGCCAGGAGTGACAGGAGCGGGCCGCAGATGACCGACTTCCCCCTCGGCCCGGGCCGCAGGGACGCACTCCTGATCGCGACCGGAACGTACGACGACCGGACCCTGAGCACCCTGCGCTCCCCCGGACAGGACTGCGCGAGCCTCGCCGGCGTGCTCGCCGACCCCGGCATCGGCGCCTTCCGCACCGAGCAGCTGAAGGACGCCCAGGCCCACCAGGTCATGCGTGCCGTCGAGCGGTTCTTCCTGGACCGCAGCCGCGACGACCTGCTTCTGCTGCACATCTCCTGCCACGGCATCAAGGACGACGACGGCCATCTGTACTTCGCCGCCCGCGACACGGACCGCGACCTGCCGGCCTCCACCGCTGTCCCGGCCGCCTTCCTGCGTGACCGCATGGAACGCTGCCGGGCCCGCACCGTCGTCGTCCTGCTGGACTGCTGCTACAGCGGGGCCTTCCTGCCCGGCGCCAAGGGCGACGACCAGATCCACGTACGCGAGGAACTCGGCGGGCACGGCCGGGCCGTACTGACCGCGACCAACCGCACCGAGTACGCCTGGGAGGGCGAGCACGTCGAGTCCAAAGTGCCCCAGCCGTCGCGGTTCACGGGCGCGCTGATCGAGGGGCTGCGCACCGGTGAGGCGGACCTGAACCGTGACGGCCGGATCACCGTCACCGAGCTGTACGACTACGTGTACGAGTCGCTGCATCGCACCGGAGTGAGGCAACGGCCGCGGATGTGGGCGGACTTGGAGTACCAGGTGACCGTCGCCCGGGCGGTCGGCGGGAGTTCCCGGCCGTCCGCCATTACGGACGCGGTCCCGGACACGACGGCGACGGCGACGGCGACGGCGACGGCAGCGGAACAGCGGGAGCCGACAGGACATCAGAAGCCGTCGCCCCGTGAGCAGCGCGGTCAGGATGCCCTGATCGGGCTCGAACTCACCCTGGAGGAGACCGCGTTCGGCGTGACCAAGGACCTTCAGGTGGATACGGCGATCTACTGCCCGACCTGCGCCGGCTCGGGCGCGGCGCCCGGGGCCATGGCCGACCCCTGCTACGCCTGCGCGGGAACCGGCGGGACGCGACGGGCGTGGGGGAAGGCGGACAAGGGCCTCTGCGTCGAGTGCGACGGCTCCGGCACGATCCTCAGCGCTCCCTGCCAGGAGTGCGTGGGCGAGGGCCGGGTTCGACGCCGCCGCACCCTGACCCTCAAGGTCCCGGCCGGCGTCGACAACGGAACACGTATCCAGCTCGCCGGCGAGGGAGAGGTCGGCCCCGGCGGCGGCGCGCCGGGCGATCTGTATGTCGAGATCGTGGAGCTGCCGCACCGCGTCTTCCGTCGGGTCGGTGACGATCTGCACTGCGACCTGACCATCACGGCGGCCACGGCGAAGTCCGGTGGCACGGCCGGCCTGGACGCACCGGACGGCCGCAAGACCGTCCGCATCCGTCCCGGCACCCGCGACGGCCAGACCCTCCGGCTCGCCGGCTTCGGCGTCAAGCACCTCAGATCCGACGGCCGCGGAGACATACTGGCGCGTGTGGACATCCGCGGTTAGCCCGCCAACTCCGCCCGCAGCTTGGCGAACGCCTCATGGAACCCCGGAAACGTCTTCCGCACGCATCCCGGATCGTCGAATGAAATACCGGGCGCCCGAAGTCCGGTGACCGCGAAGGACATCACGATGCGGTGGTCGCCGTGGGACTTGATCCGCGGGCCGGCCGACGCCCGTAGACCCGGCCGGATCTCGATCCAGTCCGGGCCCGTCGACACGTCCACCCCCAGCCGCCGCAGGTTCTCCGCGCAGGCGTCCAGCCGGTCGCACTCCTTGACCCGGGTGTTCGCGACGTCCTCGATCCGCACCGGACCGTCCGCGAACGGCGCGATCGCCGCCAGCGTCGGCATGGTGTCCGAGATGTCCCGCATGTTGGCGGTGAGTCCGCGCAGTACGCCGGTGCCCCGGACCGTCGTGCCGTTCGGGCGCGTCGACACCTCCGCGCCCATCCTGCGCAGTACGTCGACGAAGCCCAGGTCACCCTGGAGAGCCCCGGTGCCCAGGCCCGGCACCGTCACCTCGGCGCCCGGTGTCACCGCGGCCGCCGCGAAGAAGTAGCTCGCCGTCGACGCGTCGGGCTCGATCGCGTACGTCGTCGCCCGGTAGCCGCCCGGCGGGACCACGAACACGTCGCCGTCCCGCTCCACTCCCGTGAGGCGGCTGTACGTCCTGTGGCGCAAAAGGAGTCGTACGTCGTCCGACGGCCGCAGAAACCGTACGCACGATCGCAGAGGCCGTACGCACGCTGCAGGAGCAGTGGTCGAACAGCACGCCTCATCCGCCACCGTGCCCCCTCGGTCACCAAGTTCCGGGAATCGCCGAGAACGTGGGAACCCGCCCCCCTTACGGTTCGTCCAACCCGCAAGCTGACCGGATGAGTCTCCGCCGTGCGGTGTCGGCCCTCGCTGCTGGCTGCGATCGCTGACTTACCCTCTCCGCCGTACTGCGGCCGGCAGCACGCCGTCATCGGCGCGCCCCCCTCCAAGCGCCGATGACGGCCCCTCTTCCGGTTACTGTGCACTCCCTTGACTGGCAGAAACTTCCCGACTATTGGTGACTCCTTGGAAGTTTCCTTCAGTTGATCTCCGGCTGATTTCCAGCGGATCACTCCGGAAGGAGCGCACGTGCCCTCCAGACGTACCGTTCTCGCCGCCACCGCAGGCGTCACCGCGGCCCTGGCGATCGGCGCCGAGGCCTACGCCGGCACCCCCGACGACAAGAAGCTCCGCTCGCTCATCTCCCGCATGACCCTTCCCGAGAAGGTCGGCCAGCTCTTCGTCATGCGCGTGTACGGTCACTCCGCCACCGCGCCCGACCAGGCCGACATCGACGCCAACCTCAAGGAGATCGGCGTCCGCACGGCCGCCGAGCTGATCGCCAGGTACCGCGTGGGCGGCATCATCTACTTCACCTGGGCGCACAACACCCGGGACCCCCATCAGATCGCCGGCCTCTCCAACGGGATCCAGCGCGCCTCCCTCACCCAGCCCCGCGGTCTGCCCGTCCTCGTCGCCACCGACCAGGAACACGGCATCGTCTGCCGCGTCGGCGCGCCCGCGACCCTCTTCCCGGGCGCGATGGCCATGGGCGCCGGCGGTTCACGCCGGGACGCGCACACCCTCGGCCGTATCTCCGGCGCCGAGTTGCGGGCGATCGGCATCAACCAGGACTACTCCCCCGACGCCGACGTGAACATCAACCCGGCCAACCCCGTCATCGGTGTCCGCTCCTTCGGGGCCGACCCGGGCGCGGTGGCCGGTCTGGTCGCCGCCGAGGTCGCCGGGTACCAGAGCTCGTCGGTCGCCGCGACCGCCAAGCACTTCCCCGGGCACGGCGACACCGCCGTCGACAGCCACTACGGCTTCCCCGTCATCACCCACAGCCGTGAACTGTGGGAGAAGCTGGACGCCGTTCCGTTCCGGGCGGCCGTCAAGGCGGGCATCGGCTCGATCATGACCGCGCACATCCAGTTCCCGGCCCTGGACGACTCCGGCGACCCGGCCACCCTGTCCCACCCGATCCTCACCGGCATCCTGCGCGGGGAACTCGGCTACGACGGGGTCGTGGTGACCGACTCCCTGGGCATGGAGGGCGTACGGACGAAGTACGGCGACGACCGCGTTCCCGTGCTCGCGCTCAAGGCAGGCGTCGACCAGCTCCTCAACCCGCCCGACCTGGCCGTCGCCTGGAACGCCGTCCTGAAGGCCGTGCAGGACGGCGAGCTGACCGAGGCACGGCTGGACGAGTCGCTGCTGCGGATCCTGCGGCTGAAGGCGAGGCTGCGGCTGTTCGAGCAGCCGTACGTCAGCGGGCGCGGCGTGGATCGCACGGTCGGCACCAAGGCGCATCTCGCGGCGGCCGACCGCATCGCCGAGCGGACGACGACGCTGCTGGTCAACGAGGGCAAGCTGCTGCCGCTGTCCCGCCGTACGCACGGGAAACTCCTGGTCGTGGGCGCCGATCCGGCCTCTCCGTCCGGCACGACGGGCCCGCCGACGGGCGTTCTCGCGAAGGCCCTCACCGAACTTGGTTTCACCGCGACGGCCCTGTCCACCGGTACGGCCCCCTCCGCCGCCACCATCACCAAGGCGGTCGCCGCGGCGCGGGAGGCGGACGCGGTGGTCGTGGCGACCTACAACGTCACGGCGGGCAACGCGCAGCAGACCCTCGCCGGGCAGCTGGTGGCGACCGGGCGGCCGGTCGTGGCGATCGCCGTCCGCAACCCGTACGACGTGGCCCAACTTCCCTCCGTCCCCGCCCACTTGGCGTCGTACTCCTGGACCGACGTCGAACTGCGGGCGGCCGCGCGGGTGATCGCCGGGAAGGCCGCGCCGCGCGGGCGGCTGCCGGTGCCCGTGCAGAAGCCCGACGATCCGACGCAGGTGCTGTACCCCATCGGCTACGGGCTGTCGTACTAGAAGGGGCGTAGCGCCCGTACGTCACACACCCGACGTACGACCACCAATAGGCCCAAAGCATCCCGCGCGTCTGGCGTGTGCCCGCTGTGGCGGGTCACGCTGGGGGCGGGTCATCTGGGGAGGTGCCCGGGGGGATCGCGATGCGTGAGCGAAGTTTTGTGGGGGTGGTCGGCACACTGCTGGTAATGGTCGCTGCCCTGTTGACGGGCTGCCAGGTGCTGTCGTCCGCGTCCGACAAGGGTGACGAACCCAGTGCGGCACCGAGGACGACCTCGCAGCAGCCCTCCGGATACGGGTCGGTGTTCCTCTCCGTCGACGAGTGCAGTTCGTTCGGTACGACGAGCTTCACCGAGGTGCCGTGCACCAGTGAGCGGGCTTTCGCCCGGGTGGTGGCGCGCCACGACGGCAAGGTGGGCGAGGGCCCGCTGTGCCCGGCGACCACGGACTTCGTCCTGCACATCAGCGAGCAGAGTTCGTCGTCCGACGAGGACGGCGACGGCTCGGTGCCGCAGGGCTACGCCTGCATGCGCGATCTGGAGCCACCGCACCCCGGCGACCCGGGCGGCGGGGGCGGGCCACGCACCATCGTCGGCGACTGCGTCTACGGCTCGGGGAACGGGCAGGTCCGCGAGACGGCGTGCGACGACAGCGGCAGGAAGAGCCCTCAGTACAAGGTGGCGAAGGCGGTCACCAAGCGCTCCCGGTGCCCTGCCGGGACGGCCCTCTATGTGCAGCTGGAGGGCAGGGAGCCGGTGGGCTGCGCCCGGCCGGTGTGAGCAACGGCCGGGCACAGCGAGGGACTTGACCGGTCCTGGCAAGGGACTTGGCCGGTCCCGAAAGGGGACTTGACCGGTCCTACGGTCGCAGAGCCGGCTCGCGCTCCACGCCCCGTACGTCCAGCTTCCGGTCGAACGCGGCCAGCGGCTTCGCCCGAGCCGTGGAGGAGGCGGGGACACCGGCCCACTGCAGGATGCGGGCGGTGGCCAGCACCTTCTGGTCCGCGACCAGGCCGGCCACGTTGGCGCCGTGGTTCAGCCCCGGGGCCGTGAACACGTACGAGTCCTTCGCGCCCTTGCCGACGCGGAAGCGCTCCGCGCCCCACGGGTCGTTCTGCCCGTAGACGAAGAGCATGTGGTGTGCGTGGTCCCGCACCCAGGAGTCGACGTCCCGCATCGCGTACGGCTGGAACTTCATCGGGATGTCGCGGGGTACGAAGTTCCGCGGCGCCTGGTAGCCGTAGCGGAGGTACTTCTTCTCGATGTACGGGAAGTGGATGGTGGGGGCGCCGAGTTGGGTGCCCGCCTGGTAGTAGTACGGCGTGTACGGCTCCAGGCCCTGGTCCGTGTAGAAGGAGAAGCCGGAGATCGTGTCGACGGACGTCCAGATCGCGTCGTCGGTCGCGGTCTTCGCGTCGGCCGGGATCGTGGCGCAGTCGGACAGCAGGCTGTACTGCCAGAAGGCGAAGACGTAGTCGAGGACGACGGCCTCGTAGGCGCGGTCCAGGCTGCCGATGGTGGTGAAGGTGTAGCCGTTCTCGGCGGCGTAGGCCGCGTACTTCTTCTCCAGCGGTTCGCGGCGCACCAGCGCCTCGCGCTGCACCGCGTTCAGCCGGTCGCGGCACTCCTTGGTGCCGACCCTGGTGAAGAAGCGGTCGTAGGCGGAGTCCTCGTTGTTCACGACGTCGTTCGGGGCGACGTACGCGACGACGCCGTCCATGTCGCGCGGGTAGAAGCGCTCGTAGTACGTGGCGGTCATGCCGCCCTTCGAGCCGCCCGTGGAGATCCAGTTCCTGGTGTAGATCTTCTTCAGCGCCTGGAAGATACGGTGCTGGTCACTGGCCGCCTGCCAGATGTCCAGCTTGCTCCAGTCGGCCGGGGCGGGCCGGGACGGGGTGAAGAAGCGGTACTCCATGGAGACCTGGTTGCCGTCCACGATCTGGGTCGGCTCGCTGCGGCTGGGTGTCGTGGAGACGTTGTAGCCGCCGGTGTAGAAGACCGTCGGGCGGCCGGCGTCCTTGTGCAGCACGGTGATCCGCTGCTGGAACGTGCCCTTGGACGGGTGACGGTGGTCGACCGGCTGGGTGTAGTCGAGGACGAAGAAGCGGTAGCCGGTGTACGGCTTCTCCTCGATCAGGCTCATCCCCGGTATGGCGAGGAGCTGGTCCTTGATGTCGGTGGTGGCCTTGGTGGCCGTGGCCCCCGGCTCGGCGGCGGTGGCCGCCCCCGCCGTGCTCACCGTGCCTATGAGCACCGTGAGTGCCAACAGCCATCTGAGCGCCTTGCGCATGCATCCTCCCCTGTGAATCAGATGTGCGTGCGGAAGCTATCGGAGCAACTCCGGTACGCACCAGGGGAGATAGGGAAGTCCCTCGGTTTTTGGGCGGGTTCAGCGGGTTCTGCGGGTTCTGCGGGTTCAGTAGCGCTTCCAGCCACCGGAGTCGTACGACCCACGGCCCACCGAGCCCTTGATCCACACCTTGCGGTGCCCGACGTAGGCCCGCACCGGTCCGGCGTGACTCGTGAACTGCCCCTTGTCGACGATGGGTTCAAAACCGCGCACCTGCATGCTGACCATCATCGGCCGCTTGGCGGCGGCGCCCTTGGGGACTGTGAGGGCGCACAGGTAGTTGCCGCTCCTGTACAGCTTCACGGAGCCGGTGGAGAAGGCGAACGTCCTGATCTTGTGACCCGAGCAGGACTGCGCGGCGGCCTGCGCCTGCCCCGGCGCCGCGAGGGCCAGGAGCCCGGAAGCGGCCAGCACGGTGAGGAGCGTCGCCAGCCGCCGCCGTATCGCACCACTGTCCACTGTCGTCCCTTTCCGTACCAGGCGATGAGCGTACTGATGTACGGACGCACGACATATGTCGGATGGTTGCACGACGATCAGCGAGACACCCCGACAGACTCCTCCGGCTCGGCCTGCTCGACGAACGTCCGCCTCAACGCGGCATACCGGCCACCCCGGGCGAGCAGCTCCTCGTGCGTGCCGTCCTCCACCACCTGTCCGCGGGCAGAACCCACCGACGTCACCCTCGCACCGCTCAGCCCCTGGCGGGCCTCCCGGGCTTCGGACGACCGGCCGGACTCCGTCCGCACCCGCCATGGCCGCAGGCCGGGACGCCCTCGCTGCCGGGCGGAGACCGATCAGGCCCCCACCGGCGCGTCGACCCCCACGAACGTCCGCCACAACACGGCGTATTTACCGCCGAGTTGGAGCAGCTCCTCGTGCGTGCCGTCCTCCACCACCTGTCCGTGGTCCATGACGACGACGCGGTCCGCGCGGGCCGCGGTGGTCAGGCGGTGGGCGACCACGAGGGTGGTGCGGCGGCCTGCCAGGCGGTCTGTCGCCTGGTTGACCTGGGCTTCCGTGGCCAGGTCCAGGGCGGCCGTGGCCTCGTCCAGGAGGAGGACGTCGGGGTCGACCAGTTCCGCGCGGGCCAGGGCGATCAGCTGGCGCTGGCCCGCCGAGAGGTTGCGGCCGCGTTCGGCGACCTCGTGCAGATAGCCGCCGTCGAGCGTGGCGATCATCTCGTGCGCGCCGACCGCGCGGGCCGCCGCCTCGACCTCGGCGTCCGTGGCGGCCGGACGGCCGTAGGCGATGGCGTCGCGGACCGTGCCCTGGAAGAGGTACGCCTCCTGCGGGACGACGCCGAGACGGTGCCGGTAGGAGGTGATGTCGAGGGTCCGCAGATCCTGGCCGTCGACCGTGACCCGGCCGCTCGTGGGGTCGTAGAAGCGTGCCACGAGCTTGACGAGGGTCGACTTGCCCGCGCCGGTCTCGCCGACGAACGCAACCGTCTGCCCGGCCGGGATCGTCAGCTCGATGCCGTTGAGCGCCTCCTCCCCTTCTGCCTCGTCGGCGGCACCGTAGGCGAAGTGCAGGCCCTCGAAGGCGATGTCGCCGCGCAGGGAGAGGACCTCCAGCGGCTCGTCGGCGGCCTTGGTGGAGGTCGGCTCCCGGAGAAGTTCCTGGATGCGGCCCAGGGAGACGGTGGCCTGCTGGTAGCCGTCGAAGACCTGGGAGAGCTGCTGGACCGGCGCGAAGAACAGGTCGATGTAGAGGAGGTAGGCGACCAGTGCACCGGTCGTCAGCGTGGCGGCGTCCACCCGTCCCGCGCCCGCGATCAGTACCGCGGCGGCGGCGACGGACGACAGGAGCTGCACGAAGGGGAAGTAGATCGAGATCAGGAACTGCCCCCGGATACGCGCCTGGCGGTAGCTGTCGCTGCGCTCCGCGAACCGCCGCCCGCCGTCGCCCTCGCGCCGGAAGGCCTGCACGATCCGCAGCCCGGACACCGACTCCTGCAGGTCGGCGTTGACCAACGACACACGCTCACGGGCCAGTTCGTACGCCTTCACACTCGCCCGGCGGAAGAAGAACGTGGCGACGACCAGCGGAGGCAGCGTGGCGAACACGACGAGCGCGAGCTGCACGTCGATCACCAGCAGGACGCCCATGATGCCGAAGAAGGTGACGACGGAGACGAACGCGGTGACCAGGCCGGTCTGCAGGAAGGTGGAGAGGGCGTCGACGTCGGTCGTCATCCTCGTCATGATCCGGCCGGTCAACTCCCGCTCGTAGTAGTCGAGTCCGAGCCGCTGCAGCTGGGAGAAGATCTTCAGGCGCAGTGAGTACAGGACCCGCTCACCGGTGCGCCCGGTCATCCGGGTCTCGCCGATCTGCGCCGCCCACTGGGCGAAAACGGCGAGCAGACCAAGCAGCGCGGCCGCCCAGACCGCGCCGAGCGCCGCCTCGGTGACGCCCTGGTCGATGCCGTGCCGGATCAGGACCGGAAGCAGCAGCCCCATGCCGGCGTCGAGGGCCACCAGGGACAGGCTGACCAGCAGGGGAAGGCCGAAACCCCGCAGCAGTCGGCGCAGCCCGTAGGACTCCTCGGGCGTGACCGCACGCGCCTCGTCGATGTCCGGGACGTCGGCCGCCGGCGGCAACGCGTCGACCTGGGCGAGGAGTTCGGGCGTGGCGGGCATGCCCTCCATCGCGAGGTCCCTCGGGACGCGCTCGCCCGCCCAGAGCCGGGGCGTGATACCGCTCTCGGCGTCGAACTCGGCGTCCAGCTCGTCCCGTACGGACGTGTCGTCCTGCGGGCAGGCGGGCGGGGTGTGCCCCGGTGAGACGCCGCCCAGCTCGTCCGGGTCGGTGAGCAGTCGGCGGTAGAGCGCGGACCGCTCCTGCAGTTCCTCGTGGGTGCCGATGTCGGCGAGCCGGCCGGTGTCGAGGACGGCGATGCGGTCGGCGAGGTTCAGGGTGGAGCGGCGGTGGGCGATCAGCAGGGTGGTACGGCCCTGCATGACCTGCTTCAGCGCCTCGTGGATCTCGTGCTCGACGCGGGCGTCCACGGCGGAGGTCGCGTCGTCGAGGACGAGGAGCCGCGGGTCGGTGAGGATCGCGCGGGCGAGGGCGACGCGCTGGCGCTGGCCGCCGGAGAGGGTCAGGCCGTGCTCGCCGACCTTGGTGTCGTAGCCGTCGGGGAGTTCGCTGATGAACCGGTCCGCCTGGGCGGCACGGGCGGCGACGAGGATCTCCTCCTCGGTCGCGTCGGGGCGGCCGTACGCGATGTTGGTGCGGACCGTGTCCGAGAAGAGGAAGGAGTCCTCGGGGACCAGTCCGATCGCGGCCCGCAGCGATTCGAGGGTGAGCTCGCGCACGTCGTGGCCGCCGACGAGGACGGCGCCGCGGGTGACGTCGTAGAAGCGCGGCAGGAGCAGGGAGACGGTGGACTTGCCGGAGCCGGAGGAGCCGACGACGGCGAGGGTCTCGCCGGGACGGATCTCGAAGCTGAGCCCGTCGAGGACGGGGCGCTCCTCGTCGTAGCCGAAGGACACGTCGTCGAACTCGACGGTGGCGGGCGCGTCGGCGGGCAGTTCCCTTGTGCCGTCCGTCATCGACGGCTCGGTGTCGATCAGCTCCAGGACGCGCTCGGTGCCCGCGCGCGCCTGCTGCCCGACCGTGAGCACCATGGCGAGCATGCGGACCGGGCCGACCAGCTGGGCGAGGTAGGTGGAGAAGGCGACGAAGGTGCCCAGGGTGATGTGCCCGCGGACCGCCAGCCAGCCGCCGAGCGCCAGCATGGCCACCTGGCCGAGGGCGGGAACGGCCTGCAGGGCGGGGGTGTACGTGCTGTTCAGCCGGATGGTGCGCAGCCGCCCGGCGAACAGCCGCCGCCCGACCTCCCGCAGCTTGCCGGTCTCCTGCTCCTCCTGCCCGAAGCCCTTCACCACGCGTACGCCGGTGACGGCGCCGTCGACCACGCCCGCGACGGCGGCGGCCTGGGCCTGGGCGTACCAGGTGGCGGGGTGCAGCCTGGAGCGGCTGCGCCTGGCGATCCACCACAGGGCGGGGGCCACGGCGAGGGCGACCAGGGTCAGCGGAAGCGACAGCCAGGCCATGATCACGAGGGAGATCAGGAAGAGGAGGACGTTCCCGATGGTCATCGGGAGCATGAAGAGCAGGCCCTGGATCAGCTGGAGGTCGCTGGTGGCGCGGCCGACGACCTGGCCGGTGGACAGCTCGTCCTGGCGGCGGCCGTCGAGGCGGGTGATCGTCTCGAACATCTCGGTCCGCAGGTCGTGCTGGACGTCGAGGGCGAGCCGGCCGCCGTAGTAGCGGCGGATGTAGGTCAGGACGTAGACCACCACGGCGGCGGCGATCAGGGCACCGGCCCAGGGAGCCATGTCACGGCTGTGATCGCCGATGACGTCGTCGATGATCACCTTGGTGACGAGCGGGACCAGCGCCATGACCGCCATGCCGCCGAGAGAGGAGCCGAGCGCGAGCAGGACATCCTTCGGGTAGCGCCATGCGTACGCGGCCAGCCTGCGCGCCCAGCCTCGTGTCTCGCCCCGTTGCGCTGCCACGCGGGTGCCCTCCTTCAGACCTGATCTTCCGGAAGGCACCAACGCGTCCGGGCGCGGATTTCATCCCGCCGCAACAATTCGCTCCGCTGGGATCGGCCGTTTCCCGGGTGCGGCCGAGTGGGGGCCGGTCGCGCAGTTCCCCGCGCCCCTGGGAAGCCGTGCTTACCCGCAGGTGATAGAACCTCGTGATCTGCGTGGCGTTCTGGTTGTCGTCGCTGACCAGGAGCACCTTGAGGCGGCCCTTGTCGTGGCCCGTGATCGCCATGGGGACCCTCCGTTGTCCAGCAACGGATTCGGCTGGGGCTGCTTGGCGGTAGCTCCCAGGGACGGGCAGGAAGCGATGTCGGCCAGAAGCGTCTTCTTGATCAGCCGTGCGCCCGGCCCGCCCGTGAGGTTCTCGATGCCGCTGGTGTCCGTCGCCCCGCGCGGGTCGGCCAGGTAGAGGCGGACGGTGTTGCCGACGCCGGAGGTGAAGCCGCGTTCCAGGACGAGCAGGCGGCCGTCGGGGGTGGCCTGCACCTCGGGGACGCCGAGGCCGGAGTCGATGGGGTAGGCGTACTGGGCGCCGAGACGGAAGTGCCCGCCCTTCGTCCTCTGCCAGGTCTGGAAGCGGACGATGTTCGCCGAGTCGCCGGAGATCGCGTTCTCCATCGACGCCAGCAGGGTGCGGCCGCCCGGGAGGAGGGTCAGGCCCTCGAAGGTCTGGTTGGACGTGGCGCGTCCGGCGGGGGCGACGAGGAGCGAGGAGGGGACCGGGAGGCGGTCGAGGATCCTGCCGTCGCGTGAGTAGCGGCGGACCGACGGCTCGGTCTCCGCGTCACCTCGGCGGTGCCGACAGCCGCGGGCGCTCCGCGCCCCGAACCGGATGCGGCGACGCTCCGCGTCGCGGCACCCGGATGCGATTCCTCCCCGGCTTGAACGCCGGGGCCTCCTCGCAAGAAACAGGTGAAGCGTCAGCTTGCGGCCAGATCCTTGTGAATTGCCTTCGAGACGCCCTGGATAGTCGAAATGCCGTAGTTCATGGTGCTGTTGCCCCAGGTGAGGACCGTGATCATGTAGTCGTGGCCGCCCCCGTTGAAGGTGCCGACGCTGTGCACCCGCCAGCCGTGCGTGGAGCGCTGCAGCCAGCCGTTCTTGACGTGCCAGGAGACCCCGGACGGGGCGCCGTAGGGCGTGCCCCAGCGCTGCGAGGAGATGACCTGGCCCATCAACTTCAGGATGTAGGCACGGGAGTTGTCGCTCAGCACCGAGTTCTGCGCGGTGACCAGCTTGAGCAGCTTCTGCTCGTCGGTGACGTTGATCTGGGTCAGGCCCCAGTAGTTGTTGGCGCCGGGGACGGTCTTCGTCATGCCGGCGGCGCTCAGGAAGCCCTTGATCTTCGTCAGGCCGAGCTGCTTCCAGAGCTTGCTGGTCGCGTCGTTGTCCGACTTGGTGATCATGGCCTTGGCGAGCGAGTTCTCGGTGTCGGTGAGATAGCGGTTGTGCTTCTTCGCGTCCCACAGCAGCGTCGCGAGGACGGTGACCTTCACGACGCTCGCGGAGTCGTAGGAACTGGTGGCGCGCAGCGAGCAAGTGGTGTTGGTGGAACGGTCGTAGAGGCCCACCGCGATGGTGCCCGTGCGGTGGGCGAGGGCGGCGGTGATGTCCGTCCTGAGCTTGGTGGCGAGGCCCGCCTTGGCGGATGTGCAGCTGACGGTCGGGGTCGTGGCCGCCGCCGCGGGCGCGGCTGCGGCCACGCAGGGTATGAGGACGCCGGCCGCGAGGCCCGCACCGAGTACACGGGCACGTCTGGACACGTGCTGAGTCATGGGGATCCCCCGTCATGGTGAAGTGGTGACGAGCGCACCCTAGGCGCACTCGCCTCTCTTGACTCGCGTGGATATCCGAAAGTTGTACGTACGTTCCCCATGCGGGAGTTCAGCCGTCGGGGCGAATCCGCCCCAACCGCCCGCCCCTCCGCCCGTCACCGCGCCCTGCGCGTTTTCACAGCCGGGGGCCAGGTTCGCCACAGCGCGCACCCACCCGCGGTCTCCACGATGCGGGGGTGACATCTGCCACCGATCCACTCCCCCACACCGAGACCGTGTCCGCCGACCGGCCGCCCTCCGCCCCAGCGGCGACGTCGCCGGACAAGGCCCCACGCTGGTCGCTGCCCGCGCTGATCGCGGTCCTGGCCCTGGCCACGGTCCTCTACGCCTGGAACCTGTCCGGCTCCGGCATGAACACCTTCTACAGCGGCGCCGTCTGGGCCGGCACGCAGAGCTGGAAGGCCTGGTTCTTCGGTTCGCTGGATCCGGGCAACTTCCTGACCGTCGACAAACCGCCGTTCGCGCTCATGGTCATGGGCCTGTCCTGCCGTGTCCTCGGCTTCGGCACCTGGCAGATGATGGCGCCGCAGATCGTGGCGGGCGTTGCCACGATCTGGATCCTGCACTCGTCCGTGAAGCGGATCTGGGGCCATGTCGCGGCGACCGTCGCCGCGCTGGTGCTGGCGCTGACCCCGATCACCGTCGCCATCAACCGCGACAACAACCCCGACACGCTGCTGGTGTTCCTCATGGTGTCGGGCGCGGCGCTCGCGATGCGCGCCACCCGTGACGAGAGGCTGCTGCCACTGCTCGGTTCGGCGGCCTGCTTCGGCCTCGCCTTCAACACCAAGCTGCTCGCGGGCTACATCGCACTCCCGGCCGTCTTCGCGCTCTACCTGTACGCGTCGAGGGCACCCTGGGTGAAACGGATCGTCAATCTGCTGCTCGCCGCGGTCGTTCTGGCGGTCTCCAGCTTCTGGTGGGCCATCACCGTCTCCCTGGTACCGGCCTCGGACCGGCCGTACATCGGCGGCTCGACGGACGGCTCCGCCTGGGACCTGATCATGGGCTACGACGGTCTCGGCCGCGTCTTCGGCGGCGAGGGCAACGGCGGGGTCGGCCGGGGCGGAGGCGGAGGCGGAGGCTTCTCCGGCTCCGCGGGCCTGGGCCGGATGTTCAACGACATCCTCGGCGGCCAGATCTCCTGGCTGCTGCCCTTCTCGGCGATCGCCCTGATCGGCGGTCTGGTGCTGTGCGGGCGCGCCCCGCGCACCGACCTCCGGCGGATGGGGCTGGTGCTGTGGGGCGGCTGGACGCTGCTGCACTACGTGATCTTCGCGACCGCCCAGGGCACCATGCACCCCTACTACACGACCGCGCTCGCCCCCGGCATCGCGGCACTGTGCGGCGGCGGTGGCGTGATGCTGCTGAACGCCTTCCGCGCCGACAGGCGGTGGGCGTGGGTGCTGCCGGTCGCCTTCGGCGTCACCGGCATCTGGGCGATCGTGCTGCTGCGCCGGGCCTCCGGCTGGAACACCTGGTTGTGGCCGGCCGTCGGCGCGGTCATGGCCCTCGCGATCGTGGGCGTGCTCGTCTTCCGGTCCGGCAACAAGGCGCGTCTGCTTACCGCGTCCGTCGCCGCGGCGGTCGTGGCGTCCCTCGCGGGCCCGACGGCGTACGCCGCCTCGCCGGCCTTCGGTTCGACGACCGGCATGATGGGCGGCACCAACCCGACGGCCGGCCCCTCGACGGGCGGCGGCATGGGCGGCGGACCCGGCGGTGGCGGCGGCAGCCGCAGCGGCTTCCCGGGCCGCGGCGAGATGCCGGGCGGCACCCGACAGAACGGCCAGAACAGCCAGAACAACCAAACCGGCGGCCGGGCGGAGGGCGGCGTCCCAGGCGGCCCGGGCGGCCCCGGCGGACAGCAGGGCCAGAACGGCCAGGCTGCCGGCGGCAGGGGCGAGATGGGCGATACGGCCCCGGGCGGCATCGGCGGGATGGGCGATACGGCCCGACAGCGCGGCGGCTTCGGTGGTGGTGGCATGGGCGGCGGCATGGGCGGCGCGAGCAGCGAGCTCATCTCGTACCTGGAGAAGCACCGGAACGGCGCCAAGTGGCTGCTCGCGGTGTCCAATTCGCAGAGCGCCGCGCGGATCGAGCTGAGCGCCAGGCAGGCGGTGATCTCGATGTGGGGCTTCACCGGCTCCGACAACGCGATGACGGTCGCCAAGCTCAAGGAGCTCGTGAAGAAGGGCGAGCTGCACTACATCCAGATCAGCACAAGCGGCGGCGGCATGGGCGGCGGCCCCGGCGGCGGCAACAGCCTCAGCACCGAGGTGTCCACCTGGGTGAAGAAGCACGGCACGGCGGTCAAGGAGAGCGCGTACAGCAAGAGTTCGACGTCCGACGCGACGTCCGACTCGACCGCCGGTACCACCACCGGCAGAAACTCCTCATCCCAGTCCAACCAGTCCTCGCTCTACCGCCTGGACCCGTCTGACGTCAGCTGACCGACGCAGGCGCAGACGGCCACCGACCACCCGCCCGGTCGGTCGGGGGCCGTCTTCGGATGTCGATCTCGCCAACTCGCGTAGACACGGGGCAGATTGTCGGTTCCGGTCACCTGATGGACACGTTCAGTTTATTTACAGGACCGCATGTCCATGCCACGCTCCCGTCTGCCGCCTTCATTCAACCCGCGTAGATGGGACCCCCACATGCCGGCGACACGTATACGCCGCTGGAAATCGGTGGCCCTGGCCACCTCCGCCGTCCTGGTCGGCCTCACCGCCCCGGCCCTGACCGCGACTTCGGCCGCGGCCACGACGACCGACTACGACTCGACGTACTACAAGAACGCGGTAGGCAAGACGGGCGCGAGCCTCAAGTCGTCCCTGCACACGATCATCAGCGCCAACGTCTCGAAGATCTCGTACTCCGCCGTCTGGAACGCGCTGGAGGTCACCGACCAGGATCCGAACAACAGCAACAACGTGATCCTGCTCTACAGCGGTGTCTCCCGCGCCAAGTCCCTCAGCGGCGGTGACACGGGCGACTGGAACCGGGAGCACGTGTGGGCCAAGTCCCACGGCGACTTCGGCGAGGTGACCGGGCCCGGCACCGACCTGCACCACCTGCGCCCCGCGGACGTGACGGTCAACAGCGTCCGTGGCAACAAGGACTTCGACAACGGCGGCAGCACCGTCAGCAACGGGGGCGGCAGCCTCACCGACTCCGACTCCTTCGAGCCGCGCGACGCGGACAAGGGCGACGTGGCCCGCATGATCCTCTACATGGCGGTGCGCTACGACGGCGGCGACGGCTTCGCCGACCTGGAGCCCAACGAGAAGGTCAACAACGGCACCAACCCCTTCATCGGCAAGCTCTCCGTCCTCAAGGAGTGGAGCGACGAGGACCCGCCGAGCGCCTTCGAGGAGCACCGCAACCAGGTCATCTACGACACCTACCAGCACAACCGCAACCCGTTCATCGACCACCCGGAGTGGGTGGACGCGATCTGGTAGCCATTGCTATGGCTGAACTTCCCACTTCCTATGGGGAGTTCAGCCCGGCTCATCGGATATCGCCCATCCAGAGTCGCCGCCCCAGCTCGTCCAGATCCGCCCGCCGCTCTTCGTACTCGGGCAGCGCACTCCGCAGCAGCCGCCAGAAGTCCTCCCGGTGCAGATCAGAAAGGCGATGGGGCTGTCGGGGTGCACGGGGTCGGGCACCGAGGTGGGGAGCGGCGGCGGCTCGCTGTTCGTGGCATCGGACCACGGGGCGTTCATGCCTCCGGCGTGGCCGGTCGGCGGAATCGGGGCTTGCGGTGGGCGAACGGCCGCTCCACCTCGTCCCGCTCGACGTGCACCACCACAGCCCCGCGCCTCTCCGTACGTCCCTTGTTCCCGGAGATCCATTCTGCGCCCAGGGGGCGGGGTAAGGAGAAGGACCCAGGCGTAGGACATGGCTGAGCGCGCGGAGTACGAGGCTTCGTGGCGGTACGTCCGCGCGCTGGGCAGGGGCCGGGCGGGTCAGGTGCCGGGGCCTTCTTCGGGGGCGGCGTCAGGGGCCTCGTCATCGTGGGCTACCGGGAGGCGAGCTCCCCTGCTCCGGGCGATCCGGTGCACCTCGTGGAGCGATTCGGTCAATCGGGCGGCGAGGAAACGGAGTTGGGGAGCAGTGGCCTTGCGGTCACCGAGGAGATCGGCGGCGTGGTCGAGGAGGTTGTCGGCCATGTCGAGCTGGACGACTTCGACGTTGTCGGCGATCCGGGAGAGGTGGCTGGTGCCGGTGTTGTCGGTGACGAGGTAGCAGGGGTTGCCGTCGAGGTTGGACCAGGGGAGGAGACGGGGCCGGCTGACTGTGGTGGCGGCCTGGTCGTGGCTCTCGTAGATCATGCGGCGGCCACCTCGGTGCCGTGAACTCGGAGCGAGCCGACGTCGACTCCGTGGATGCGCCGTGGCCCTACGTCGATGCCGTGCACGGCGAGCCAGAGGGCCCGGCGGCGGGCGCGTTGCCGTCTGGTCTGCGTGCGTTGTTCGTGGGCGAGGAGGTAGGGGCGGACGAGTCGGGAGTCCTCACCGCGGAGAGAGGTCTCATGCGGGCAGGGGCGGCGACTGGATGCGACGAGGGCAGCAGGTACAGGGGTGAGCGGCCCCCCTGCCCCGGAGGAGTGCCGGTGCCGCCCGCAGGCGGGCCACAGCAGCCGCAGCAGCGGCTCGATGAGGCGGGCGATATGGTGCAACACGTCTTCAACTCCAGTGTGGTTGAGGGCCATGCCCCCGGGCCGTCGCAAGCGGTCGCGGGGGTCCTTCCTTTCGGCCGAGATCGCTCGGCGCCTGTGCAAGAGGTAACCGCCCGGACACCCTCCGCAGGTACCGTTGGAAGACGGTGGGACCGTGAACGCCGTGAACGCCGTCGTTGAACACCATGCAAGCCGTCGGGAGTTGAGGACATGGCACGGAAACGCACCCCCAACCGCGCCCTGGACAACCTGCTTGACCAGGCACGATGGACCAGGACCCAGCTTGCACAGCAGGTGAACCGCCTCGGCCCTCAGGCAGGGCTCAACCTCACGTACGACCGCACCGCAGTCGCGCACTGGATTGCAGGTGTCCAGCCAAAGCCCCAGGTCAGGGTCCTGATCGTCGAGGCCCTCTCGGCACGGCTAGGACGACCCGTCACCCACGCGGAAGCCGGCCTGGAGCCTGCGACATCACTCACGGGCTCCCAAAGCGCCGACACTGTCGAGGAGTTGATCGGCCTCGGAAGGGCAACAACGGATCCGTCCCGCCGCAGCCTGCTGGCTGCCACGGTCTTCTCCGCCGCTCTGTCAGTACCCGCGTTCACCCTCCCCGCGCGAGCGGCGGCCGAATCTGTGACTCCGGGCAAGAAGACGGTGCGTATCGGCTCTTCACAGGTGCAGTCGATCCGCACCATGACCGACCGGATCGCAGACATCCTCGACGAACTCGGCGCCGGGCACGCGATGCCCATGGCGTCCGCGTTCCTCGTCAACACCGTCGGCCCGTGGCTCCAGGCACAAGCCCCGGAACCCGTTCGCAAGGACATGCTGGCCGCCGCATCCGACCTCACGTACCTGACCGGCTGGATGGCCATGTACGAGAAGGCCCACGGCCTCGGACAGCGCTACTACGTCCAAGCCCTCGGCCTGGCGCGCGAGGCGGACGACCACGTCACCTACTGCAGGACCCTGCGCGGCATGTCCCTCCAGGCCTCCAACCTGGGCTACGGTCCCAAGGCCCTGGAACTCGCGGACTCCGCAGCAGAAGCAGCCCCCTCGGCGGGCCCGCGTCTCGTGGCGTTCCTACGCGGTCAGCAGGCCCACTCCGCGTCCATGGTGGGCCTCAAGCAACAAGCCCACGCCCGCCTGAAGGAGGCCGAGGACGCATTGTCGAAGGCGGACAACCGCAGGGACGCGATCGGTGGCTACGACCAGACCGCCTACCTCTTCCACGTCTCCCACGTCCTGGACGAGGAGAAGGACTTCGCGGGCTCGATCAAAGCCCTTAAACAGTCGATCCGCCTCCAGCCGAAACAGGAACGCCAAGGCCGCGTGCACTCCTACGCGCTTCTCGCGCAGCGCCAGCTACGCGTCGGCCACTTGGACGCGGCCTGCGAGAGCTGGTCACGGTTCCTGGACGAGTACGAACACGTCTCGTCCAACCGCGGTGACGACCACTTCCGCACGATGAGCACGGAACTGCGTCGGCACCCAACTGCCCGCCCTGTGCGAGAGCTTGCACGCCGTGCACGTGATGTGGCCTCGGCCAAGGCTGCGTGATTTTCGCAGACCCCGGAAGTGTCGGCGCATTTCATCGGAAACAGCGAAGGAGTGCGAACCCATGGTTGACGGACCCATCCTGAACGCTGCCGCGCTGAACGGCTGGCGCACGTCGACGTACAGCGGCAACGAAGGCGGCAGCTGCATCGAGGTCCTGGACGGCTACCCGCCCGGCGTCCCGGTCCGCGACTCCAAGGTCCCACAGGGGCCTGCGCTGGTCTTCCCGTCGGCCGGCTGGACATCGTTCATTGCAACGATCAAGAACGGAAGCTTCCCTGCTTGATTCCGCCCCAGATGACTGGCCCCCACCATCTTTGCGGGGGCCAGCCTCAAACTTCTGCCCTACGCCGGGGCCGTCAACCGGCCGGAAAGCAAGTCATCCACCGCGAACAGCCGATCGGGGGATCAGTCCGAGCCCAGATGCGTCGCCGCGAACATCCGCAGCACGGCCGGAAGCACCACCACCGACGGGCCGGGGGACGCCAGCGCCTTCGCCAGATCCGCCTCCAGGGCCTCCGGCGTCGTACGAATCCCCGGCACTCCGAACGACTCCGCCAGCGCCACATAGTCCGGCCGGGACAACTCCGTCGCCGTGGCCTGGCCGAACGCGTCGGTCATGTACTCGCGCAGGATGCCGTAGCCGCCGTCGTCCACGATCAGCCAGGTGACGTTCAGGTCGTACTGGCGGGCCGTCGCCAGCTCGGCGATCGAGTACAGGGCGCCGCCGTCGCCGGACACCGCGAGGACCGGGCGGGTCGGGTCCGCCGCCGCCGCTCCCAGCGCCGCCGGGAAGCCGTAGCCGAGGCCGCCGGCGCCCTGCGCGGAGTGCAGGAGGTTGGGACCCTTGGCGTCGAAGGCCGACCAGGCCCAGTAGGCCAGGATCGTCATGTCCCAGAAGGACGGGGAGTCGGCGGGGAGCGCCCGGCGGACGGACGCCAACACGTCCTGTTCCAGGGTGAGTTCCTGAGCGGCGATGCATTCGGCGACCTTCGCGAGCACCTCGCGCACCCGCTCCGGGGCAGCAGGGTCAGAGCGCTCCTCCCCGGTCTCCACCGTCTCCAGCAGCGCCTGCAGCGCGAGGCGCGCGTCCGCGTGAATGCCCAACGCAGGGTGGTTGGACTCCAGCTTGCCGAGGTCGGCCTCGATCTGGATGACGCGTCCGCTTGGCTTGAACGTGTGGTAATTCGAGGAGAGTTCGCCCAGCCCCGAGCCGACCACCAGGACTACGTCCGCGTCCTCCAGAAACTCCGTGGTGTGCCGGTCCTCGATCCACGACTGGAGCGAGAGCGGGTGCTTCCAGGGGAAGGCCCCCTTACCACCGGGGGTCGTGACGACCGGCGCCTGCAGCCGCTCCGCCAGCTGCTTCAGCTTCCCGGACGCGTCCGCCCGTACCACTCCCCCGCCCGCGATGATCGCCGGGCGCTCGGCGCGCGCCAGCAAGTCGGCTGCCACGGCGGTCAGTTCGGGGCGCGGAGTCAGCTCGTCCGGGGTCGCGTCCACCGCCGTCACCACCGGCAGCCGGGTCCCGGCCAGCAGCACGTCCTGCGGGATCTCCACCCAGACCGGGCCGTGCGGAGCGGTCAGCGCGGACTTCCAGGCCTCCGCGATCGCGGACGGGATCTGGGACTGGGTGCGGACGGTGTGGACGGACTTCACCACGCCTCTGAACGAGGCAGCCTGGTCCGGGAGTTCGTGCAGATAGCCGTGCCTGCCACCGCCCAGGCCGGCCGTCGGGATCTGGCTGCTGATCGCCAGTACGGGGGCGGAGGCCGCGCGGGCCTCCTGCAGCGCCGCGAGGGAGGTCAGCGCACCCGGGCCCGTGGAGAGCAGGAGAGGGGCGGCCTCTCCGGTGATCCTGCCGTACGCGTCCGCCGCGAACCCCGCGTTGTTCTCCACCCGCAGGCCGACGTAGCTCAGGTCGGAGCGGCGCAGCGCGTCGAACATGCCGAGCGCGTGCTGGCCGGGCAGCCCGAACACGGTGGTCGCGCCGAGCCCGGCCAGCGTCTCCACGACCAGGTCTCCGCCGTTGCGGCCGGAGGGCGGGTTCAGTGCCGCCTCCGTCTGGGCGGCCGTCGGACGGAGTTCCAGGTCGTGGTCGTGGGTCACTTGCCTTCGTTCTCCTCGCGGGCCGCGGCGATCTGCCGGGACATGATCGTGGTCAGTTCGTACGCCGTGTGGGACGCGGCCACCGACGTGATCTCCGCGTGATCGTACGCGGGCGCCACCTCGACGACGTCGGCCGATACGAGGTTGCAGGATGCCAGGCCGCGCAGGATCTCCAGGAGTTCGCGGGAGGTCATGCCGCCGGCCTCGGGCGTCCCCGTGCCGGGCGCGTGCGCCGGGTCCAGGCAGTCGATGTCGATGGAGATGTACAGCGGACGGTCGCCGATGCGCCGGCGGAGCTGGTCGGCGACCTCGTCGGCGCCCCGGCGGTAGATGTCCGCCGAGGTGACGATGCCGAAGCCCATCTTCTCGTCGTCGGTGAGGTCCTGCTTGCCGTAGAGCGGGCCGCGTGTGCCTACGTGGGACAGCGCCTCCGTGTCGAGGATGCCCTCCTCCACCGCGCGGCGGAACGGTGTGCCGTGGGTGTACTCGGCGCCGAAGTAGGTGTCCCAGGTGTCGAGGTGGGCGTCGAAGTGGAGCAGGGCGACCGGGCCGTGCTTCTTCGCCACCGAGCGGAGCAGCGGGAGGGCGATCGTGTGGTCGCCGCCCAGCGTCATCAGGCGGGCGCCCGTGCCGAGCAGCTCGTCCGCCGCCGCCTCGATGGTGTCGACGGCCTCGTTGATGTTGAAGGGGTTCACCGCGATGTCCCCGCCGTCGGCGACCTGGGCCAGCGCGAACGGGGAGGCGTCCTGTGCCGGGTTGTAGGGCCGCAGCAGCCGGGACGCCTCGCGGATCGCGTTGCCGCCGAAGCGGGCGCCCGGCCGGTAGGAGACGCCGGAGTCGAACGGCACGCCCACGACGGCGACGTCGGCGCGGCCGACCTCGTCGAGGCGGGGCAGCCGGGCGAAGGTCGCGGGTCCGGCGTACCGCGGGACACGGGAGGAGTCGACGGGGCCGCGAGGCGTCTCGTTGCTGCTCATGGAGTGATGCCTTTCCTACGCTTCATCGCGTATGGCGCGATATGTACTACTTCTTGTACGACTCTACTGGGCTGCCGGGACGGGTTCGGAGGCGGCTTCGGGGGCACGTCCGGCAAGACGCTCGCGCCAGGCGGCGAGTACGGCCGCGTCGGTCGCGGGTGTGGCGAGGGAGACGGCCAGGTAGGCGACGAGGGACGACAACAGGCCGTAGTACACGGGCTCGTTGGCGAGGATGCCGTAGCCCGCCATCAGGCCGACGACCGCGAGGCCGCCGACGACGACCGAGGCGAGGGCGCCCTGCGCGGTGCCGCGCTTCCAGAGCAGCCCGCCGAGGATGGGGACGAGGAGTCCACCGACGAGGAGGTTGTAGGCGACCGTCAGCGCCTCGACGACGTTGTTGAGCGCGATGGCCGTGCCGATCACGCCGAGGCCCATGATCAGGATGAAGACGCGGTTGCCCCTGACCTCGTCGTGCGCGTCCTCCGAGTCCGAATCCCCGGAAGGACGCACCGCTCCCCGCAGCCGTGACCAGATGTCGTTGTTGGCGACGGTCGCGCAGGCGATCAGCGCGCCGGAGGACGTGGACATCACGGCGGCGAGCGCGGCGGCCAGCACAAGTCCCCTGACCCCGACCGGGAGTTCGTCCTTGACGATGGTCGCGAAGGCGTCGTCGGGGCTGCCGAGCCCGGGGTACAGAACCTTGGCCGCCGTACCGATGACGGCTCCGGCGAGGGCGTAGACGAGGCAGTAGGTGCCCGCGACGGTGCCGCCCCACCTGGCGGTCCTGTCGCTTCCGGCCGTGAAGACGCGCTGCCAGATGTCCTGCCCGATGAGCATGCCGAAGGTGTAGATCAGCAGGTAGGTGAAGATCGTCTCGCCGCCGATGCCCAGCGGGTCGAAGTACGCGGTGGGCAGCTTGGCCTTCATCTCGCTGAAGCCGCCCGCCTTGACGACCGCGATGGGCAGAAGGAGCAGCAGCACGCCGATCGTCTTCACCACGAACTGCACCATGTCCGTGAGGGTGATCGACCACATGCCGCCGAGCGTCGAGTAGGCGACGACGATCGAGCCGCCGAGGATGATCGCGACGGTCCGGTTCATGTCGAACAGGACGTCGAAGATCGTGGCGTAGGCGATGGTCGAGGTGACCGCGAGCATCAGGGTGTACGCCCACATGACCACGCCGGAGATGACGCCCGCGCGACCGCCGTAGCGGAGGTCGAGCATCTCGGAGACGGTGTAGACCTTCAGGCGGGCGATGCGGGCGGAGAAGAAGACGGACAGGGCGAGCAGGCCGAGGCCGATGGTGAAGACCATCCAGGCGCCGGAGAGGCCGTACTGGTAGCCGAGGCCGACCCCGCCGATGGTGGACGCGCCGCCGAGGACGATCGCCGCCATGGTGCCGGAGTACATGGCAGGCCCGAGGCGGCGCCCCGCGACCAGGAACTCGCTCTTCGACCTGGCGCGGCGCATGCCCCACCAGCCCATGGCCAGCATGCCGGCCAGGTAGATGACGATGACGGTGTAGTCGACGGCCACAGGAGCCTCCTTCGCTCGGTCTCGCCGGCGGGTGATGAGCACCGACACTAGGTGGCCGGAAAGCGACTGCGAAGTGTACGTTTCATCCATTCGATCCATGCCGGATGGAGGGAACGCACACCATGCCGGACCCCGCTGTTCCCCCTACTCCCCCAGTGCCCCTCGCGTCCCTCCTGGCCCGTGAGGACCTGGCCCTGCGCCGGATCGCGGGCCCTTTCGATCCGGACATCGTGATCCACTGGGCGCACACCTCGGAGATGGCCGACCCGTACCCGTATCTGCTGGGCGGGGAGCTGCTGCTGACGGCGGGGGTCCACATCCCGGAGGCGGCGGGCTCGGGCACCTACTTCGACGACTACGTGTCGAGGATCGTCACGGCGGGCGGGGCCGCTCTCGGCTTCGGCCTGGCTCCCGTGCACGACACGGTGCCGCGGGCTCTGGTGGCGGCGTGCGACGCGCACGGGCTGCCCCTGCTGGAGGTGCCCCCGCAGACCACGTTCTCGGGGGTGGCCCGCGCGGTCTGGCAGCTGATGGCCCAGGCCCGTCTCGCGGAACTCCGCCGGGTAACCGAGGCCCAGCAGAGCCTCGCCGCGGCGGCGTCCCGCCCGGACCCGGTGCCGTCGGTGCTGCGGCAACTGGCCCAGCGGGTGGGAGGCCGGGCGGTGCTGTACGGGCCGGAAGGCGCGGAGATCGCGGCCGCGGGGCGCACGACGGGCACCGGGGCCGGGGAGGCGCTGGCCGGGCTCGCGCAGGTCGTCCGCCCGTCGGGTGCGGGGACGCCCACGTCCGCCACCGACAACAAGGCCGGCACCCATCTCGCCGCCTACGCCCTCGGTGCCGGTCGGGGCTTCGTGCTCGGGGTGGCCGCGCCGCAGCGGGATCCCGGTGACCACACCATCGCCTCCGTCGCCGCCGTCCTGCTGTCCCTGCTCACCGGCGAGCGCCAGAGCGGCGCGGGTGCGGCACGGTCGTCGGCGCTCGTACGGCTGCTGCTGGGGGCGCCGCCGGCCGACGTGGCCCCGCTCCTGGGGTCCGGCCGGTGGCTCGTGGTGCATGCCCGGCCGGACGCGCAGGCTCCCGACCCGGTCGCCGCCTCCGCGCTGGGCGCGGCCCTCGGGTCGCCGCTGGTCGACCTCGCGCAGGACGTCGTACGGGTCCTCGTGCCGGCCGACCGCGAACCGGCCGCGCAGCCCGGCTGGACGCTGGGCGTCAGCGCCGCCGCGGCCCCCTCGGCGTGGCCGTCCGCCGACACGCAGGCCGCCCGTGCGCTGGCCCGGGCCCGCGCCACCCGTACCGCCCTGGTCCTGCACAGCGACCGCGCCGGCCTCGCCGACCTGGTACCGGCCCAGGAGGCCGAGGCTCACGCCCGGATGCTCCTCGCCCCGGTCGCGGACCCGCCCGCGCTGGCCGAGACGCTGCGCACCTGGCTGTCCCTGCACGGCAGTTGGGACCGTACGGCGGTGGCCCTGTCCGTCCACCGCAACACGGTCCGCCAGCGCATCGCCCGCTGCGCCGCGCTCCTCGGCACGGACCTGGACGACCCGGACGTACGCATGGAGCTGTGGTTCGCGCTGCGGCAGCGCCGGTGCCCGTAGCGAAGGCGGGCGGCAATAGGTACCGCGGCTCATGAGAATGAGTACGTGACCCACGTCCCAGCGCTCGGGACGCCAGGGACTCGTACGGTCGCCTGCCTCACAATGGGATCCATGCCGATACCCGGGACACCCAGCCGCGCCGAACTCGTCGACCACCTTGTACGGACCCGTATCGCGGGCGACGTCGCGACGCCCCGCGAGAACAACCTCAGCCACTACCGCAAGCTGGCGAACGGCGACCGCCACTACTGGTTCGGCCTTGAGCTCGGCGACCGCTGGAAGGACGAGCAGGACGTGCTCGCTGTGATGGCGGAGCGGGTGGGCGTGAACGACGATCCCGAGTACCGGTACGGCCAGGACACCATCGACCCCGAGCTGACCGTCGACGGTCTGGAGCGGATGGCGGCCCGGCTGCGCAAGGCGGCCGACGGACGGCAGCGGGTGCTGTTCGCGACCGGCCACCCGGGCGGTCTGCTCGACGTGCACCGCGCCACGGCCGCCGCGCTGCGGGCGGCGGGCTGCGAGATCGTCGTGATCCCGGACGGGCTGCAGACCGAGGAGGGGTACGTCTGGCAGCTCGCGGACGTCGCGGTCCTCGAGCACGGCGCCACCCTGTGGCACACCCACTCCGGTGAGCCGATGCGGGCCATCCTCACGGCACTGGAGCACGCGGAACGTGCGCTGCCCGACCTGGTGGTGGCCGACCACGGCTGGGCGGGCTACGCGGGCCGGCACGGCGTCGACTCCGTCGGCTACGCGGACTGCAACGACCCGGCGCTCTTCCTGGCGGAGGCGGAGGGCACCGTTCAGGTCGTGGTCCCGCTGGACGACCATGTCGTCAACCCTCGCTACTACGACCCGATGACCGCGTATCTGCTGACGGAGGCCGGCCTGTCCTAGGCCCCTGACACCGGCGGTCCTGGATACCGGCGATCGACGCGGGGCGCGCTCGGCGCGGGAGAGTGGCCACCGTGCCGTGGCGGCGGACCGCGAGCCGGGCGAGCAGCTCGACGACCGGTGCGCTCACACGCTCCGGGAACCGCGGGGCCACAAGGCCCCCACTGCATGCCGGGTGGTCGGCGTGGACGACGAGTTCCATGAGCCGGGTGAGCAGGAAGTCGTCGAGTCCGAGGGACCAGTCGCCCCAGGAGGGGACACGGACGGGGCGAGTGGCGGCCGCCTTCGGCACCTCGTCCCGCAGCCGGCCGAGCGCCTCCCGCACACGCGCCTGCAGCGCCGCGAGCCCGTCCGCCGCGGTGGCCTCACCGCCCTGCCGGATCCGCCCGCCCCGCGGGTTCCACGACTCGTCCACGCCCCCTCAGTCCTCACGGGGCACGAGCGGAAGTCCCGTCAGTTCTCCCGGGGGACGCGCACCAGTCCTTCCTGGATCACCGAGATGGCCAGCTGCCCGTCCTGTGTGTAGATACGGGCCTGCCCGAGGCCGCGGCCGCCATGGGTGGACGGCGACTCCTGGTCGTACAGCAGCCATTCGTCGGCGCGGAAGGGCCGGTGGAACCACATGGCGTGGTCGAGGGAGGCCCCGACCACGTCTCCGACGGCCCAGCCGCCGCGGCCGTGCGCGAGCAGGACCGAGTCGAGGAGGGTCATGTCGGAGACGTAGGTGGCGAGGACGACGTGCAGCAGGGGTTCGTCGACTGCGCCGCCGAGCTTGCCGTTGGTGCGGAACCACACCTGGGAGTGCGGCTCGCGCGGCTCGCCGAACCTTCCGTACGGCGGCTCCTCGGCGTACCGCAGGTCGACGGCCTCGCGCGCCTCCAGGAACTTCTCGACGACCACCGGGTCGAGATGGCCGTAGCCGCGCAGCCGCTCCTGGGAGGTGGGCAGCGTGACCGGGTCGGGCGCGGCCGGCATCGGGGTCTGGTGGTCGAGACCGTCCTCTTCGGCCTGGAAGGACGCCGAGAGGTGGAAGATCGGCTTGCCGTGCTGGACGGCGACCACCCGGCGGGTGGTGAAGGAGCGTCCGTCGCGGATGCGGTCGACGCTGTACACGATGGGCGCGCCCGGGTCGCCCGGGCGCAGGAAGTACGCGTGCAGGGAGTGGGCGTGCCGGTCAGCGGGGACCGTACGCCCGGCGGCGACGAGCGCCTGGGCCGCGACCTGTCCGCCGAAGACGCGTGGGACGACGGCGGACCGGGACCGGCCGCGGAAGATGTTCTCCTCGATCTGCTCCAGGTCGAGCAGATCGAGGAGATCCTGTAGTGCCTGGCTCATGGCAGACAGTTGTACCCGCCAGTAATTTCTTGAGGTTTCGCGGCCCTTACAGGCCCATGTCCTTGGCGATGATCGTCTTCATGATCTCGCTGGTGCCACCGTAGATGCGGTTGACGCGGTTGTCCGCGTACAGGCGGGCGATCGGGTACTCGTTCATGAAGCCGTAGCCGCCGTGCAGCTGGAGGCAGCGGTCGATGACGCGGTGCGCGACCTCGGTGCAGAACAGCTTGGCGCTGGCGGCCTCGGCCGGGGTCAGCTCGCCCGCGTCGAGGGCCTCCAGGGCGCGGTCGGCGACCGCCTCGGCGGCGTCCACCTCGGCCTGGCAGGCGGCCAGCTCGAACTTGGTGTTCTGGAAGGAGGCGACGGGCTTGCCGAAGACGGTGCGCTCCTGCACGTACTCCTTGGCGAACCGGACGGCGGCCTTGGCCTGCGCGTAGGCACCGAAGGCGATGCCCCAGCGCTCGGACGCGAGGTTGTGGCCGAGGTAGTAGAAGCCCTTGTTCTCCTCGCCCAGCAGGTCCTCGACGGGCACCTTGACGTCGACGAAGGCAAGCTCGGCGGTGTCGGAGGTCTTCAGGCCGAGCTTGTCGAGCTTGCGGCCGATGGAGTAGCCCTCGGACTTGGTGTCGACGGCGAAGAGGGAGATGCCGTGGCGGCGGTCCTCGGCGGTCGGCGCGGCGGTGCGGGCGCAGACGATCACGCGGTCGGCGTGCACGCCACCGGTGATGAAGGTCTTGGAGCCGTTGAGGACGTAGTGCGTGCCGTCCTCGCTCAGCCTGGCGGTGGTCTTCATGCCCGCGAGGTCGGAGCCGGTGCCCGGCTCGGTCATCGCCAGGGCCCACATCTCCTCGGCGGAGACGAACTTCGGCAGGAAGCGCTTCTTCTGCTCGTCGGTGGCGAGCATCTTGATGTACGGCAGGCCGAGAAGCACGTGCACGCCGGAGCCGCCGAACTGGACGCCCGCGCGGGACGTCTCCTCGTACATCACGGCCTCGAACTTGTACGAGTCGATGCCGGCGCCGCCGAACTCCTCGTCGACGCGGATGCCGAAGACGCCGAGCTCGGCGAGCTTGTAGTAGAAGTCGCGCGGCGCCTGGCCGGCCGCGAACCACTCGTCGTAGACCGGGACGACCTCGGCCTCGATGAAGGCCCGCAGGGTCTCCCGGAACGCCTCGTGGTCCTCGTTGAACACCGTACGGCGCACCGCCGCCACCTCCACCTGACTCAAGGGGTCCATGCCTAAGCGCTTGCTCAGAACTTCAAGGTACCGGCGGGTAGGGAGAGGCGTCCAGAGGGGCCCCCGTAACGCTCGTCACGCTGCCGCGGCAGCGAAGGCCCCCTTCGCCATCCGGTGCAGCAGCTCCGCCGTCGTCCCGCGGCCCGGCAGCGAACCGGGGCGGCCCAGGTGCGGGGTCGAGTTCAGGAGTCCGAAGACGGAGTGGACGGCCGAGCGGGCGGCGGGCTCCGCCAGGCCGGGGTAGACCTCGCACAGGGTCTCCACCCACAGCTCGACGTACTGCCGCTGCAGCTGCCGCACCAGCTTGCGGTCGCTGTCCCGGAGGCGGTCCAGCTCGCGGTCGTGCAGGGTGATCAGAGGGCGGTCGTCGAGCGCGAAGTCGATGTGCCCCTCGATGAGCGAGTCGAGGATCTCCTCGGGCGCCGTCCCGTCGGCCTCCTTGAGGCGCCGCTTCGCACCGGTCAGGAGCTGGCCGCTGATCCCCACGAGCAGTTCGGCGAGCATCGCGTCCTTGCCCGCGAAGTGGCGGTACAGGCCCGGCCCGCTGATGCCGACCGCGGCACCTATCTCGTCGACTCCGACCCCGTGGAAACCGCGCTCGGCGAAGAGCCGCGCGGCCTCCTTGAGGATCTGCTCACGGCGGGTGGGGGCGTCGGTTCTGGTGGCCATGGAAGCAATTCTAGACAGGGAGGTTAGCGGTCGTTAACCTGAAGGAAATGGTTAACGCTCATTAACAGTCGACCACTGGGTGAGGGGACCGCAGGATGCATGAGGCACCGGAGCTGACGAGCGCGGCAGATCCCGCGTCGGAGGCCTGGCAAGCCAATGAGGCGGCGCACCGGGCGCTCGTCGAGGAGCTGCGCGGCAAGCTGGCCGCGGCCCGGCTCGGCGGCGGCGAGAAGGCGCGGGCCAGGCACACCGCGCGCGGCAAGCTGCTGCCGCGCGACCGGGTGGACACGCTGCTCGACACAGGTTCGCCCTTCCTGGAGCTGGCACCCCTCGCCGCCGACGGGATGTACGACGGGGCGGCCCCGGCCGCCGGTGTGATCGCCGGGATCGGGCGGGTCAGCGGGCGCGAGTGCGTGATCGTCGCCAACGACGCCACGGTCAAGGGCGGCACGTACTACCCGATGACGGTGAAGAAGCACCTGCGCGCCCAGGAGGTGGCCCTGGAGAACCGCCTCCCGTGCATCTACCTGGTCGACTCGGGGGGCGCCTTCCTGCCCATGCAGGACGAGGTCTTCCCGGACCGGGAGCACTTCGGGCGGATCTTCTACAACCAGGCGCGGATGTCCGGGGCCGGCATTCCGCAGATCGCCGCCGTCCTCGGCTCGTGCACGGCCGGCGGTGCGTATGTCCCGGCCATGAGCGACGAGGCCGTCATCGTCCGCAACCAGGGCACCATCTTCCTGGGCGGTCCTCCCCTGGTGAAGGCCGCCACCGGTGAGGTGGTGACCGCCGAGGAACTCGGCGGCGGCGAGGTCCACTCCCGGGTCTCCGGTGTGACGGACCACCTCGCCGAGGACGACGCGCACGCGCTGCGGATCGTCCGGAACATCGCCGCGACACTCCCCGCGCGCGGGGCGCTGCCCTGGGAGGTGCGGCCCGGCGTCGAGCCGAAGGTGGATCCCTACGGTCTGTACGGCGCCGTCCCCGTCGACCCCCGCACCCCCTACGACGTACGCGAGGTCATCGCGCGCGTCGTCGACGGCTCCCGTTTCGCCGAGTTCAAGGCCGAGTTCGGACAGACACTGGTCACCGGCTTCGCCCGGATCCACGGCCACCCGGTCGGCATCGTCGCCAACAACGGCATCCTGTTCTCCGAGTCCGCCCAGAAGGGCGCCCACTTCATCGAGCTGTGCGACCAGCGCGGCATCCCGCTGGTGTTCCTGCAGAACATCTCCGGGTTCATGGTCGGCAAGGACTACGAGGCGGGTGGCATCGCCAAGCACGGCGCCAAGATGGTCACTGCGGTGGCCTGCACCCGCGTGCCGAAGCTGACGGTCGTGGTCGGCGGTTCGTACGGCGCGGGCAACTACTCGATGTGCGGCCGGGCCTACTCCCCCCGCTTCCTGTGGATGTGGCCGGGCGCCAAGATCTCCGTCATGGGCGGCGAGCAGGCCGCCTCCGTCCTCGCGACCGTCAAGCGCGACCAGCTGGAGGCGCGCGGGGAGTCCTGGCCGGCGGACGACGAGGATGCCTTCAAGGCGCCGATCCGGCAGCAGTACGAGCACCAGGGCAGCGCCTACTACGCCACCGCCCGTCTCTGGGACGACGGCGTGATCGACCCGCTGGAGACCCGGCAGGTGCTGGGCCTCGCCCTGACCGCCTGCGCCAACGCGCCCCTTGCCCAAAGGGACTACACAGCGCCCCAGTTCGGCGTCTTCCGGATGTGAGGAGGGGACCCATGTTCGACACAGTGCTCGTGGCCAACCGGGGTGAGATCGCCGTCCGCGTGATCCGTACGCTCCGCACGCTGGGCGTGCGCTCGGTGGCCGTCTTCTCCGACGCCGACGCCGACGCCCGGCATGTCCGGGAGGCCGACACGGCGGTACGGATCGGTCCGGCGCCGGCCGCCGAGAGCTATCTGTCGGTGGAGCGGCTGCTGGAGGCCGCCGCCCGCACCGGCGCACAGGCCGTACACCCCGGATACGGCTTCCTCGCGGAGAACGCGGCCTTCGCGCGCGCGTGCACCGACGCCGGGCTGGTGTTCATCGGCCCGACGGCGGAGTCCATCGCGTTGATGGGCGACAAGATCCGGGCCAAGGAGACGGTGAAGGCGGCCGGGGTGCCGGTGGTCCCCGGGTCGAGCGGCAGCGGCCTGGCCGACACCCGACTCGCCGACGCCGCCCTGGAGATCGGCATGCCCGTGCTGCTGAAGCCGTCGGCCGGCGGGGGCGGCAAGGGCATGCGGCTGGTGCGGGACGCCGCCGTGCTGGGCGACGAGATCGCCGCCGCCCGTCGCGAGGCCCGCGCCTCCTTCGGCGACGACACGCTTCTGGTGGAGCGGTGGGTGGACCGGCCGCGGCACATCGAGATCCAGGTGCTGGCCGACGGACACGGGAACGTGGTGCATCTGGGCGAGCGCGAGTGCTCACTGCAGCGGCGGCACCAGAAGCTCATCGAGGAGGCGCCGTCCGTCCTGCTGGACGAGGCCACCCGCGCGGCCATGGGCGAGGCCGCCGTCCAGGCGGCCCGCTCCTGCGCCTACCGGGGCGCGGGCACGGTGGAGTTCATCGTCCCCGGTGGCGCCCCCTCGTCGTACTACTTCATGGAGATGAACACCCGGCTCCAGGTGGAGCATCCGGTGACCGAGCTGATCACGGGCCTGGACCTGGTGGAGTGGCAGCTGCGGGTGGCGGCGGGCGAGCGACTGCCGTACGGGCAGGGCGACATCCGGTTCACCGGGCACGCGATCGAGGCCCGGGTCTGTGCCGAGACCGTCTCCGTCAAGGAGGGGGCCCGCGGGTTCCTGCCGTCCGGCGGCACGGTGCTACGGCTGCACGAACCCCAGGGCGACGGCATCCGCACCGACTCCGGGCTCAGCGAGGGCACCGAGGTCGGCTCGCTGTACGACCCGATGCTGTCCAAGGTGATCGCCTACGGGCCCGACCGGGAGACCGCGCTCAGGAGACTGCGCAAGGCCCTCGCCGAGACGGTCACGCTGGGGGTGCAGACCAATGCCGGGTTCCTGCGCCGTCTGCTGGCCCATCCGGCGGTCGTGGCGGGCGAGTTGGACACGGGCCTTGTGGAGCGGGAGATGGACGGGCTCGTACCGGACCAGGTACCGGCGGAGGTCTACGGGGCGGCCGCACTGCTGCGCCGGACGGCGCTCGCCCAGGCCGACGGCAGCGGCTGGGCCGACCCGTTCGGCGCCGCGGACGGCTGGCGTCTGGGCGGAGAGCGGGCCTGGACCGCGCACCACCTCGCGGTGCCGGGCCACGAGCCGGTCACCGTGCGCGTGCGCGGCACACAGGACGGCGGCATCGAGCTGCTGCCTAGCGGGGCGGACGAACCCCTCCGGGGGGCCGGGGGTGTGCCCCCGCGTCCCGGGTCAGATCGCCGGTTCACCTTCCAGCTCGACGGCGTCTCCCACACCTTCGCCGTTACACCGGACGGCACCTGGCTGGGCCGCGACGGCGACGCCTGGCAGGTGCGCGACCACGACCCGGTCGCCGCGTCCCTCACCGGCGCGGGGCGTGCGGGCGCCGACTCGCTCACCGCGCCCATGCCCGGGACGGTCACGGTCGTGAAGGTCGCCGTCGGGGACGAGGTGAGCGCCGGTCAGAGCCTGCTGGTCGTCGAGGCGATGAAGATGGAGCACGTCATCTCCGCCCCGCACGCCGGCACGGTCGCCGAACTGGACGTCACGCCGGGCACCACGGTCGCCATGGATCAGGTGCTGGCCGTCATCACCCCGGCCCAGGAGGAGAAATGACCGTCGACGCGCTCCCCATGGTCGTCCCGGCTCCGGACCTGCCCCGGCGGGTCAGGATCCACGAGGTCGGCGCCCGTGACGGCCTGCAGAACGAGAAGTCGACGGTGCCCACCGAGGTGAAGGCGGAGTTCGTCCGCCGCATGGCCGACGCGGGGCTGACGACGATCGAGGCGACGAGCTTCGTACACCCGAAGTGGGTGCCTCAACTGGCCGACGCCGAGCAGCTGTTCCCGCTGGTGCGGGATCTCAAGGGGGTGCACCTGCCCGTCCTCGTCCCCAACCGGCGCGGCCTCGACCGCGCCCTCGCGCTCGGCGCGGACCGGGTCGCCGTCTTCGCCAGCGCCACCGAGTCCTTCGCGAAGGCCAACCTCAACCGGACGATGGACGAGTCGCTGGCCGTGTTCGAGCCCGTCGTCAAGCACGCCAAGGACGAGGGCGCCCATGTCCGCGGCTATGTCTCCATGTGCTTCGGCGACCCCTGGGAGGGCGCCGTCGCGCTGCACCAGGTCGCGGGCGTCTGCAAGGCGCTGATGGACATGGGCTGCGACGAGCTGAGCCTGGGCGACACCATCGGCGTCGCGACGCCGGGGCACGTACGCGAACTGCTCTCCCTGCTGGGCGAGGAGGGCGTGCCGGCCGACGTCATCGGCGTCCACTTCCACGACACCTACGGCCAGGCCCTCGCCAACACTCTGGCCGCCCTCCAGCACGGCGTCACCACGGTCGACGCCTCCGCCGGCGGCCTCGGCGGCTGCCCGTACGCCAAGTCCGCCACCGGCAATCTCGCCACCGAAGACCTCGTGTGGATGCTTCAGGGTCTCGGCATCGACACCGGGGTCGACCTCGGCCGTCTCGTCGCCACCAGCGCGTGGATGGCCGGCCGACTGGGCCGACCCAGCCCGTCCCGCACCGTCCGAGCCCTGTCCCACAAGGACACCGAGGCCGCCGAGGCCACTGAGGAGCAGTGACCGTCATGGACTTCCGTCTCTCCCCCGAGCTCGAAGAACTCCGCCGCACCGTCGAGGCGTTCGCGCACGACGTCGTGGCGCCCAAGATCGGCGAGTTCTACGAGCACCACGAGTTCCCGTACGAGATCGTCCGCGAGATGGGCCGCATGGGCCTGTTCGGGCTGCCGTTCCCCGAGGAGTACGGCGGCATGGGCGGTGACTACCTGGCCCTGGGCGTGGCCCTGGAGGAACTGGCCCGTGTGGACTCGTCGGTGGCCATCACCCTCGAAGCCGGCGTCTCCCTCGGCGCCATGCCCCTGCATCTGTTCGGCACGGACGCCCAGAAGCAGGAGTGGCTGCCGCGCCTGTGCTCGGGCGAGATCCTCGGTGCCTTCGGCCTGACGGAGCCCGACGGCGGCTCGGACGCGGGCGCCACGCGCACGACGGCCCGGCTCGACGAGTCGACGAACGAGTGGGTGATCAACGGCACCAAGTGCTTCATCACCAACTCCGGCACGGACATCACGGGCCTGGTCACGGTCACGGCGGTCACCGGCCGCAAGCCGGACGGCAAGCCGCTGATCTCGTCGATCATCGTCCCGTCCGGCACGGCGGGCTTCACGGTGGCCGCGCCGTACTCCAAGGTCGGCTGGAACGCCTCGGACACCCGCGAGCTGTCCTTCTCCGACGTCCGCGTCCCAGCCGCCAACCTGCTGGGCGAACTGGGCCGCGGATACGCCCAGTTCCTGCGCATCCTCGACGAGGGCCGGGTCGCCATCGCGGCTCTGGCGACCGGACTCGCCCAGGGCTGTGTGGACGAGTCGGTGAAGTACGCGAAGGAACGCCACGCCTTCGGCCGGCCCATCGGCGCCAACCAGGCCATCCAGTTCAAGATCGCCGACATGGAGATGAAGGCCCACACGGCCCGCCTGGCCTGGCGCGACGCGGCCGCCCGTCTGGTGACCGGCGCCCCGTTCAAGAAGGAGGCCGCCCTCGCCAAGCTCCACTCCTCCACGGTCGCCGTGGACAACGCCCGCGACGCCACCCAGATCCACGGCGGCTACGGCTTCATGAACGAGTATCCGGTGGCCCGCATGTGGCGCGACTCCAAGATCCTGGAGATCGGCGAGGGCACGAGCGAGGTGCAACGGATGCTGATCGCGCGGGAGTTGGGGCTGATGGGCTGACGCGACCGCAAAGACGCGGCGCGCGGGGCTGCCGCAGGTCCGGGCTCGGGACGCCCACCCCTTGGACATCTATTTAGGTTAGGCTAACCTAAATTCGACTTGTCCGGCGGGCGTTCCGCCCCGTTCGAAAGCAGCCATATCCATGCCCCGTGCCCGCGCCTCCCACTTCACCCGCCGCGGCCTCCTCGCCGCCGGCGGCGCCCTCGGTCTCGGGGCCGCGCTCGCGGCCTGCGGGGACGACGACGCGGAAAGCGGAGGCCCTGGCGAGACGGCCGCCGCCAGGTCCGGCTCGTGGTCCTTCAAGGACGACCGCGGCACGACCGTGAAGCTCGGCAAGGTGCCCGCGAACATCGTCGCGTTCACCGGTGTCGGCGCCGCGCTCCACGACTACGGCATCAGCGTCCGGGGCGTCTTCGGCCCCACGAAGACCACGGACGGCAAGGCCGACGTCCAGGCCGGCGACATGGACATCAGCAAGGTCACGATCCTCGGCAACGCCTGGGACCAGTTCAACGTCGAGAAGTACGCGGCCCTCGCGCCCGACGTGCTCATCACCACGATGTTCGACGACGCCGGCACCCTCTGGTACGTCCCCGAGGCCTCCAAGGACAAGATCGCCCAGCTGGCTCCCAGCGTCGGCATCTCCGTCTACGACCGTCAGCTGACCGAGCCGCTGCAGCGCATGTGGGCGCTGGCCGAGTCGCTCGGCGCGGACATGACGGCGGCGAAGGTCACGGACGCCAAGAAGGGGTTCGAGGAGGCCGCCGCCCGGCTGCGCAAGGCGGCGAGGGCCAAGCCCGGCATCAGGGTGATGGCCGGTTCCGCGAGCGACGCGCTCTTCTACGTCTCCGGAACGGACCTCTCCATCGACCTGGAGTACTTCAAGGCGCTCGGCGTGAACCTCGTCGAGCCCCCGACGAAGGCCAAGGCCACGGGCGGCGGCTGGTACGAGTCGCTGAGCTGGGAGAACGTCGACAAGTACGCGGCGGACATCATCATGATGGACGACCGGTCCTCGGCGATCCAGCCGGCCGACGTCACCCAGGCCACCTGGAAGAAGCTGCCCGCGGTCAAGGCCGGGCAGGTCATCCCCCGCTCCCCCGAGCCGATCCTGTCCTACGACAAGTGCACCCCCCTTCTCACCAGCCTCGCGCAGGCACTTGAGAAGGCGAGGAAGGTCGGCTGACAGTGCGGATGGCGCGTGGGTGTCCGCGGTCCGTCGTGGCCGGTCGCGCGCGCGGCGGAGCCGGACATCGATGGAGCCGGACATTGATGCAGCCCCGCACCCCTGAGGTATGCACCCCCTGACGTCGTCTCAGGAGTACTCCATGACTACGGCCACAGCCGCCCCGTTCCGTTTCTTCTCCCTTCAGGTCGTGCGGACGAGGCGGCTCGGGCCGTCTCTGGTGCGCGTCACCTTCGGCGGGGACGATCTGCACGCGTTCCACTCCGACGGGTGCGACCAGTCCCTGTCCCTCTTCCTGCCGCACCCCGGGCAGAGTGAGCCCGCGGTGCCCCGCGAACTCGGCGACGGCTGGTGGCAGTGCTGGCGTGAACTCCCGGACGGAGTACGGGCGGTGATGCGCTCGTACACCCTTCGCGCCCTGCGCCGCGAACCCGATGACGCCGACGATGCCGATGAACCCGACGAGATCGACATCGACTTCGTGCTGCACACCCCGGCCGGCCCCGCCTCCACGTGGGCCGCCCGGGCCGCCGCCGGCGACCGTGTCGTCCTGCTCGGCCCGGCGATCGCGGACAACCGGGCGATACGCTTCCGGCCGCCCGAGGACACCGATCTGACGCTGATCTGGGGTGACGAGACCGCCCTGCCCGCCGTCTCGGCGATCCTGGAGTCGCTGCCGGCCGGTGCCCGCGCCCGGGTGTGGCTGGAGGTGCCCGACGCCGGGGACATCCAGGACCTGCCGACCGAGGCGGACGCGGAGATCACCTGGCTGGTCCGGGACGCGAGCGGCGCCGAGGGGTCCCCCATGGCCCTCGGCGCCCTCCGCGACGCCCAACTGCCGCCCGCCGCGCACCCGTACGTCTGGATCGCCGGCGAGTCCGGATGCGTGAAGACGCTGCGGCGGCACTTCGTCGCGGAGCGGGGGATCGATCGACGGCGGGTGACGTTCGTCGGTTACTGGCGGCGGGGCATGTCCGAGGAACAACTGCGCGCCGCCGAGTAGCCACCCTCACGTCGCAGCCCACCGGAGGACACCCTCCATGCGCTCGCACCTGCCGGACGCGCTGCCGCCGCCGGCGGTCCCGAGGAGCAGATGGCCGGCCCGGCCGACCCGTCGGGCGCCCTCCAACTGGTCTGAACCCTCAAGAATCCCGTCGCGGGGTTGCGCCCACGGCGGACGGGCACCCCGCAGTACGGTCCTGCGGGGTGCCCGTTCAGCGGATCCGGCCCCCAGGGGGTACGGATTCCGACCCGAAGGGGGGTGCGGATTCCGACCCCCAGAACAGAAGATCACCTCACCCGGCGGGCCACGGCACCTGGGGCGACCTGTAGTAGCCGATCCCCAGTGCGTCCCATCGCGGCCCCTGCGCCGCGAGCCGCACCTTGTAGGTGTCCCAGTCGTGCGTGGATGCCGGCGACCAGCCGAGTTCGGCGACTCCGGGCAGCCTCGGGAAGGCCATGTAGTCGAGGTCGGCGTTCGTCACGATCGTCTCGGTCCACAGCGGTGCCTCGACGCCCCTGACCGCCGAACTCGGTGCCCCGGCAAGGTAGTTGCCCGGGTCCCAGTCGTAGGCGCGCCGCACCTCCACCAGTCCGGCCCAGTCCTGGCCGAGCGGGGTGTCCTCGGTGTACTTCATGTCGAGGTAGATCCGGTCGGCGGGCGAAAGGATCAGTCCGGTCCCGTTCTGCGCGGCCTTCGCGACCTGTGCCTTCTCCGCCGCGTCGGTGTCGTCCAACCCCCAGTACTGGGCGACGGCGCCCCTGACCGGGTGTGCGCCGGTCAGCTGATGCCAGCCGATCACCGTCTTGCCGTACTTGGCGACGACGGGCTGCACCCGGTCCATGAACGTGACGTAGTCCTCGTGGCTGGTGGAGTGCGCCTCGTCTCCGCCGATGTGGAGATAGCGGCCCGGCGTGATCGCGGCCAGCTCGCGGATGACGTCGTCCACGAAGTCGTACGTGATGTCCTTGCCGACGCACAGCGAGCTGAAGCCGACGTCGGTGCCGGTGTAGAGCGGGGGCGCCACGCCGTCGCAGTTCAGTGCTGCGTACGAGGCGAGGGCGGCGTTGGTGTGGCCGGGCATGTCGATCTCGGGGACGACCTCCAGATGGCGCGAGGCCGCGTACCGGACGATCTCCTTGTAGTCGGCCTTGGTGTAGTGACCGCCCTGACCGCCGCCGACCTGGGTCGAGCCGCCGTGGGCCGCGAGGCGCGGCCAGGAGTCGATCGCGATGCGCCAACCCTGGTCGTCACTCAGGTGCAGATGCAGCTTGTTGACCTTGTAGAGGGCCAACTCGTCGATGTAGCGCTTGACTTGGTCCACGGTGAAGAAGTGGCGGGAGACGTCGAGCATCGCGCCGCGGTAGGCGTAACGCGGGCTGTCCTTGATCGTGCCGCCCGCGACCAGCCAGGGTCCGCGCCGCACGGAGTCCCTCTCGACGGCCGCAGGGAGCAGCTGGCGCAGGGTCTGGACGCCGTGGAAGAGGCCTGCGGGCTCGGCGGCGGTGATGGTGACGCCCTTGCCGCCGCTGTCGAGGCGGTAGCCCTCGGCACCGAACGCGCCTTTCTCCAGGCGGAGTCGGATGCCGCCCCCGCCGTGCCCGGTAATGGGCAGGCGGTATCCGGTGGAGGGCCGCAGGATGCCCGCGAGGTACTCACCGACCAGCCGCGCCTCGCGCGAGTCGTCCACACGGATGTGCGTGTCCCGGGTGATGCGGTACGGAGATCCGCCCGGAGTGACCGACGCGGGAGCCGGAACCACCCGGCCGAGCGGGGTCGCCTTCGCCTCCGATGCCGGTGCCGCACCCGCGGTGAAGGCGCCGGCCGCCGCGACGAGCAGCAGGGACCCGAGGACGCGGGCCATACGGGGAGTCGTTCTGTGGTGCCGTCTCACATGCGCTCCCTTCGACAGTGATCAGCTGTGATCACCACTGACCAGGATTGGTAGAGACCACTCTCCCGTAGATCCGGTGAAACAATCCCCGCATGGCGGAAATCATCCAGAAGGACGGCACGTGGGCCTTCGACGGCGATGCCGTGCGACTGACACCCGGCCGGGACAGAAACGTCAGCCTGCTCCGCCGGACCCTGGGTGAACTCGTCGTCCCGCTGGGGGCGTTGGCGGGGATCTCGTTCGAGCAGGGCAGGAAGTCGGGACGGCTCAGGCTGCGGCTGCGCGACGGTGCCGACCCGCTGCTGCACGCCTCCGGCGGACGGCTCACCGAGCCCAACGACCCCTATCAGCTGCTCGTCGAGTCCGACCGTTACGGCGTCGCCGAGTACTTCGTGGACGAGGTGCGAGGCGCCCTGCTGCTGGACGGGGTCCCGTCGGACCCGGTGACCGAGTACCTGCTGCCCGGCCCGTCCGTCCCGCTCTCCGTCGCGGCCGGGGACGGTGCCGCGAGCTTCGACGGCGAGCACATCCGCCTGGAGTGGAACTGGAAGACGGAGGACGCCAAGGCGGCTGCCGGGGCCCGTACCCTGGCCGTCACGGACGTCGTCGCCGTGGAGTGGCAGCCGGCGGCCGGCCTGGAGAACGGGCACCTGCGCTTCACCCTGCGCCACGTGCCCACCAAGGCGCCGCCCAAGCACGACCCCAACTCCGTGGAACTGTGGGGCTTCAAGAAGGATCCGCTGATGGCCCTGATCGCCGCGGCCGTACAGGCACGGCTGCCGCATCCCTCGACGGCCGCCAGGGCCGACGTGCCGCCCCCGGCGTCCCCCGAGCGGCTCGTGCCCGCCGGCGGGCACGAGGACGACCACGACGCGCTGCTGCGGCGGCTGCGCGAGCTCGGCGAGCTGCACCGCACGGGCGTGCTGACGGACGAGGAGTTCGCCCTGGCCAAACAGGCGGTCCTCAAGCGGATTTGACATGCTCCTCGGGCTGAAGCCCGAGGATTCTGGCCGTCCCTGCCGGTTGCTGTGCCGCTACGCGGCACGGCTTCCGGCGGGGATTCCTTGGCGCTCGTCGAGGTGCCCCTCGCAGGAGTCCGGCGCGGAGAACGCGTACAGCCTCCGGCCCGCGGCGCGCGCCGTCACGCAGACGACGCCCTCGGTCTCGGGGTACGCGGTCTCGCCGATGGGGCAGCTTCTTGGTGACCTTGTCGCCCTTGACGACGTCGGTGCGCTCGTCCTGGCGGCTGTGGCCGTTGATGGACTCGGCCTGGGCGAGGAACTGGTCCCGGGTGCGCGAGTCGAAACCGGTGTCGGTGGACTTGCCCTGGCCGGCCGGGCACCGCTACTTGCCCGATATCGGGCAGGATTCTTGCGAAACATCTTTCGGTACCCCAGGATCTACCGGGTGCACGACGAACTTGTTGATCACCTGACCCGTTCCACGCCCCTGAGCCGGGGCGAGGCGCTGCGGGTGATCCAGGACGTGCTCGCCTACTTCGACGAGACGACCGAGGACTACGTCCGTCGCCGCCACCGCGAGCTGCAGGCCCAGGGCCTGGTGAACGCGACGATCTTCGAACGGATCGAGGCGGACCTGCAATACCGGGCGGTCGCGCCGCCGGAGCTTACGCTCAGGCAGCTGCGCCGCATCGTCTACGGCTGAGGGATTCATCTGCATGTGCGGAATCGTCGGATACATCGGGAAGCGTGACGTGGCCCCGCTGCTGCTGGAGGGGCTGCAGCGGCTGGAGTACCGCGGCTACGACTCGGCGGGCATCGTCGTCACCTCCCCCAAGGCGTCGGGCCTGAAGATGGTCAAGGCCAAGGGGCGCGTGCGAGAGCTGGAGGCCAGGGTCCCGGCCCGCTTCAAGGGCACGACCGGCATCGCCCACACCCGCTGGGCCACCCACGGCGCCCCCTCCGACGTGAACGCCCACCCGCACCTGGACGCCGAGGGCAAGGTCGCCGTCGTCCACAACGGCATCATCGACAACGCCACCGACCTGCGCCGCAAACTGGAGGCGGACGGCGTCGAGTTCCTCTCCGAGACGGACACCGAGGTGCTCGTCCACCTCATCGCCCGCGCCCAGGCCGAGACCCTGGAGGAGAAGGTCCGCGAGACCCTGCGGGTCATCGAGGGCACGTACGGCATCGCCGTCATGCACGCCGACTTCCCCGACCGCATCGTGGTGGCCCGAAACGGCTCCCCGGTGGTCCTCGGCGTCGGCGAGAAGGAGATGTTCGTCGCCTCGGACATCGCCGCCCTGGTCGCCCACACGCGGCAGATAGTGACCCTGGACGACGGCGAGATGGCCACCCTCAAGGCCGACGACTTCCGGACGTACACCACCGAGGGCACCCGTACGACGTCCGAGCCGACCACCGTGGAGTGGGAGGCGGCCTCCTACGACATGGGCGGCCACGACACCTATATGCACAAGGAGATCCACGAGCAGGCCGACGCCGTGGACCGCGTGCTGCGCGGCCGCATCGACGACCGCTTCTCCACCGTGCACCTCGGCGGCCTGAACCTGGATGCCCGCGAGGCGCGCCAGATCCGCCGGGTGAAGATCCTCGGCTGCGGCACCTCGTACCACGCGGGCATGATCGGCGCGCAGATGATCGAGGAGCTGGCCCGTATCCCCGCGGACGCCGAACCGGCCTCCGAGTTCCGGTACCGCAACGCGGTCGTGGACCCCGACACCCTCTATGTCGCCGTCTCCCAGTCCGGCGAGACCTACGACGTCCTCGCGGCCGTCCAGGAGCTGAAGCGCAAGGGCGCGAGGGTGTTCGGCGTCGTCAACGTGGTGGGCTCGGCGATCGCACGGGAGGCGGACGCCGGTATCTACGTGCACGCGGGGCCCGAGGTCTGCGTGGTCTCCACCAAGTGCTTCACGAACACCACGGTGGCCTTCGCCCTTCTCGCGCTCCACCTGGGCCGCACCCGCGACCTCTCGGTCCGCGACGGCAAGCGGATCATCGAGGGCCTGCGGAAGCTGCCGGCGCAGATCACCGAGGTCCTCCAGCAGGAGGAGGAGATCAAGAAGCTGGCCGCGCAGTACGCCGACGCCCGCTCGATGCTCTTCATCGGCCGGGTCCGCGGCTACCCGGTGGCCCGCGAGGCCTCCCTGAAGCTGAAGGAGGTCTCGTACATCCACGCCGAGGCCTACCCCGCCTCCGAGCTCAAGCACGGCCCCCTGGCCCTGATCGAGCCCGCTCTCCCCACGGTCGCGATCGTCCCCGACGACGACCTCCTGGAGAAGAACCGCGCGGCCATGGAGGAGATCAAGGCCCGCAGCGGCCGCATCCTCGCGGTGGCGCACCAGGAGCAGGAGAAGGCCGACGCGACGATCGTGGTCCCGAAGAACGAGGACGAGCTGGACCCGATCCTGATGGGCATCCCGCTCCAACTCCTCGCCTACCACACGGCCTTGGCCCTCGGGCGGGACATCGACAAGCCGAGGAACCTCGCGAAGTCGGTGACGGTCGAGTAAGACGCACGGGCAGAGGCCACCCGACAGAACGGACCCCCACGTGTCGCCACCGAACACGGGGGGTCCGCTCCATTCACCGGGGGCCGCCCAAACCCCCGGCCGGCGCAGCTAGCCGGTGGCCGTCACCCCCCGGCCGGCAGCACGTCGAGGAAGGACGGTCGGCCAGTGCGCGAGAGCCGCGGTCGCCGCGTACCAGGCCACCGCCCCCGCCGCGACGGCGAACCAGCCGCCGGCCTTCGCCAGGGGGTCGCTGGTCGCGAACTGCGCGATGGCAAGGAGCACGAGCGAGACGAAGAACAACCCGTAGGTGCCCTGGGTGAGTTGGTCCCCGCCCGCGAGGGTCAGGGTGAGCGTCACGAGGGCGAACAGCAGCAGGAAGAGTCCCGCCGCATTGGCGGACATGGCGCTGCCGGCCGCGAGTGCCCAGGTGAACCACAGGGCGCCGAGGGCCGCGTAGGCCGTACCTGTCGGCACGTCACGGTCGCGGAAGGCGAACAGGCCGGCGACGAACAGCGCAACGCCGCCTACGTAGTGGGCCAGTGATACGGCGTCAGCGGCCGACACTCCATTGATCACGTCAGTGTGTCCGAGTCCGAACGCCAACAGGGTGATACCCAGGGCGAGTCGGCCGACCACGGTAGTGGTTCCGCTTCCCGCGGAGACGTCGTTGTCCACGGCGGGGCTCCCTTCGTACATGTGCAGTTGTGCGGTGAACGATGTATGCCCTTCACAAAGGCACAAACACCTCTACGCGTGAGTAGGTTTGCTCACTGCACAAAGAGGGCCGCCCGTTCCCGGATCGCATCTCACCTGGGAGAACGAGACGTTACGGAATCACAACGACGGGTCGCTTCGCCCGCTTGGCGAGCCGCCCGGCGACGGAGCCGAAGATTCGTCCGACGATGCCGTGCGTGGAGCCGACGACGATCGCGTCCGCCTCGTACTCCTTGCCCACCTCTTCGAGTTCGTGGCAGATGTCGCCGCCGCGCTCGACCAGGATCCAGGGCACCTCGGCCAGATAGTCCGCACAGGCGAGTTCGAGCCCGAGCACCTCGGTGCGGTGGTCCGGTACGTCGACGAAGACCGGTGGCTCGCAGCCGGCCCACACCGTGGTGGGCAGCCGGTTGGCGACGTGGACGATGATCAGGCCCGAACCGGAGCGGTGGGCCATGCCGATCGCGTAGGCGAGGGCACGCTCACTGGAGGTGGAGCCGTCGAAGCCGACGACGACACCGTGCTTGAAGGCTGGATCGCAGGAGTGGCGTGTGTCTTCTGCCGCCTGGGGCTCGGCCGCCGTGGGATCGGCGACGGGCCGCTTGCGGTCCGCGGGTTCGAAGAATTCGTGACCGGCCATGGCTGTCTCGGGGATTTGATCCTTTTGGGAGGGACGACAGTGTGCGGCGGAGCTGTGTCCGGGAATCATCTTCCCAACCCCATACCCCCAAGGGTACGGCGGCACGCCTCCTTCGCCCAGATCCCGCCCACGGGGCGTGGGGGTTCCAGGGAGCATGCACGAGGGGGTGCCCGTAACGCAATGGTTGCTGCGCTGTACAGGCGGTTCGCACAGGATTCACTTACCCGGCGGCCGCCAGGACGGGAGCGTACAGTGACCGACCGGTCGAACAGGCGTTGAACACCGTGACCCAGCCCCAGGGAGCACGCATGCCCGGACCGCACCCCACCCCCGAGACTCCCCGCGCGACCGCCCCGCCCCAGGACACCGCGACCGACGTCGTCCGCTGGGCGGCCTTCAGCTGCGTCCTCGTCCCCGTGGTCCTCCTCTGGTACGGCACCTCTCTCGCCGGCGCTACGGGCACGGCACTCGGTCTCGCCGCCGTCACCGCCGCCTGCCGCCTTCTGCTGCGCCAGTCCGAACGGTGCGCGGCGCGTCCGCGGGCCGGGGAACCCGTGTCCCGCCGCGGCCGCCATCACAGAAGCGGTACGGGGGCTCACAGAGGCGGGCGCCACACTGGGGGAAGTACACCGGTCGGTTGACCGGTTTCCGCGCACGCGTCCGACGGTTTTCAGCCAACTTCCGGACACCGCGCCGTCGATGCCCCGACCACCCCCCAACCCCCGTTCCACCTGCACGGACAGGGGTGCGTGGGGACCGCGTACCCTACGTGGATTGGCCACTGCGACAAGGCGCACTTCCCTGCACGGCCCGTGAGTGCAACGCTTCGTGATCGAATGCTTCACGCCAAGTTGCCATGTCGACAATGTGCCGGTTGCCGAACCGGGTCACCCCGGCACCACGCGACACAGTAGATTCGATCTTGACGTCTTACGGCGGGGGACTCGTGCAGGACCGAGGGGAAACGTGCAGGAGCGACACAACCGAGGAGCCGCGACCACCGAGGGGGGCTTAGCAGTATGAGCCACGACTCCACCGCCGCGCCGGAAGCCGCGGCCCGGAAGCTTTCCGGGCGACGCCGCAAGGAGATCGTCGCGGTGCTGCTTTTCAGCGGCGGCCCCATCTTCGAGAGTTCCATACCACTGTCGGTGTTCGGGATCGACCGCCAGGACGCCGGCGTACCGCGCTACCGACTGCTGGTGTGCGGGGGTGAGGACGGCCCGCTGCGGACCACAGGGGGCCTGGAACTCACGACGCCACATGGCCTGGAGGCGATCTCACGCGCAGGCACGGTCGTCGTACCGGCCTGGCGCTCGATCACCTCTCCGCCACCCGAGGACGCACTCGACGCACTGCGCCGGGCGCACGAGGAGGGTGCCCGCATAGTCGGGCTGTGCACCGGCGCCTTCGTGCTGGCGGCGGCGGGCCTGCTGGACGGCCGTCCCGCGACCACACACTGGATGTACGCGCCGACGCTGGCCAAGCGCTATCCGTCGGTGCACGTCGATCCGAGAGAACTGTTCGTCGACGACGGCGATGTGCTGACGTCCGCCGGGACGGCGGCCGGAATCGATCTCTGTCTCCACATCGTGCGGACGGACCACGGCAACGAGGCGGCGGGCGCGCTGGCCCGGCGTCTGGTCGTCCCGCCGCGCCGGTCGGGCGGTCAGGAGCGCTACCTCGATCGATCTTTACCTGAGGAGATCGGCGCCGACCCGCTCGCCGAGGTCGTCGCATGGGCGCTGGAGCATCTGCACGAGCAGTTCGACGTGGAGACGCTCGCCGCTCGTGCGTACATGAGCCGGCGCACCTTCGACCGCCGTTTCCGGTCGCTCACCGGAAGCGCTCCCCTGCAGTGGCTGATCACTCAGCGCGTGCTGCAGGCACAGCGCCTCCTGGAGACGTCGGACTACTCGGTGGACGAGGTCGCGGGCCGCTGCGGCTTCCGCTCGCCGGTGGCCCTGCGCGGACACTTCCGCCGTCAGCTGGGTTCGTCCCCGGCCGCCTACCGCGCCGCGTACCGCGCTCGCCGTCCACAGGGCGACAGGCCGGTCGACGTGGAGAGCGCGGCCGGCCCGCCGGGGCCCGTGCCCCTGCTGCATCCGGAGGGACCGGTACCGCTGCAGAGCCGACGGGCGGCGGCGAGCGCGTTGGGAGCGGCGGCGCTGTCCGCGTCCGCCCCCCTGGAGAACGGCCGTGAGGCATACGTCACGAGCCGGGCCGGCGTGCCGGGGCAACGCAGCGGTACGTGAGCACAACCTCAGACGCCGGTCGGGCACGCTGTCCAGTCAGCCCGTCCGGCGTCTGAGGAGCAGGCCCCTTCAGGACCGGACAGTGATCTGCGGGCCAGAGCCCCGGGCGAGCCCCGCTGCAACACCGGGCACCCCAATAACCGGACGCCAGCCTTAGGGTGGTCGCATGAACGATCGCATGGTGTGGATCGACTGCGAGATGACCGGCCTCTCGCTGTCCGACGACGCGCTCATCGAGGTGGCCGCCCTCGTCACCGACTCCGAGCTGAACATCCTCGGAGAGGGAGTCGACATCGTCGTCCGTCCGCCGGACCGGGCACTGGAGACGATGCCGGAGGTGGTGCGTCAGATGCACACCGCGTCCGGGCTGCTGGAGGAACTCGCCGGCGGCACGACACTGACGGACGCCGAGGAGCAGGTCCTCTCCTACGTCCGCGAACACGTCAAGGAACCGGGCAAGGCCCCGCTGTGCGGCAACTCGGTCGGCACCGACCGCGGTTTCCTGCTCCGGGACATGCCGACACTGGAGGACTACCTCCACTACCGGATCGTCGACGTGTCGAGCGTCAAGGAACTCGCCCGGCGCTGGTACCCGCGGGCCTACTTCAACAGCCCGGAGAAGAACGGCAACCACCGCGCCCTCGCCGACATCCGCGAGTCGATCGCGGAACTGCGCTACTACCGCGAGGCGATCTTCGTACCCCAGCCCGGCCCCGACTCCGACACCGCGAGAACGATCGCCGCGAAGCACGTCCTGCCTGCGCAGTAGCGGCCCGGAGGTGGCGCCGGAAAAGCCGTGCGCGAGCACCCCTTCGGACCCTGTACACTTTTTCTCGGCCGGTCGGAAAACCACGAAGTTAACCGCCGGTCGTGGTGGGTGTAGCTCAGATGGTAGAGCACCTGGTTGTGGTCCAGGATGTCGCGGGTTCGAGTCCCGTCACTCACCCTGAAAGATCAGCCGGTGGCCCCGCGGAAGCGGGGCCACCGGCTGATTCGCGTTCAACACCCAGCCCGTCCAGGCCTCACCCGCACCGACGGCAACCCGCTCAGCGGGCCCGCCGGGCATGGGCGGCCAGATCGAGGCGATCGCCACGGCCCTTCCCTCGTCCGGGGACGCCGCCGAGCTGCGGGCCGCGCTCGCGGTCATGGCCATGGTGGCGTCACGAGCGGCCACCAGCTCCTCGCCCTGCCGGTCCCGCACGACGCCCCGCCGAACGCATCGCCGTACTGCTGCGCCCGGCCCTCAAGTCCCGGGCTGCTCGGGCGACTTGGCGCTCGGCGTAGGCTGCCGGGGATGACCGGGCCGTTCCGTACCGCCCGTCTGGACGTCGTCCCGCTGCGTATCGAGCACGCCGCCGAGATGGCCGCCGTCCTGTCGGACCCGGCGCTGCACACGTTCATCGGCGGCGCCCCCGCCTCCCCCGAAGACCTCCGGGCCCGCTACCTCCGCCTGGTCGCGGGATCGCCCGACCCGTCCGTCACCTGGTGCAACTGGGTGCTCAGGCTGCGCGAGGACTCCCGCCTGGTGGGGACCCTCCAGGCCACGCTCGGACAGGCCGTCGCGGAGATCGCCTGGGTGGTCGGCACCCCGTGGCAGCGGCGGAGCCTGGCCCCCCGAAGCCGCCCGCGTCCCGCTTCACGAACCAGCGGCAGCCGTCCGGGAGGAGGACGCAGTACGACACACACCCCGAGTCCTGGTCGCGGAAGGCGCGGAACACCTCACCCACCGCGCGCAGATGGGGCTCGACGGCGGCGACCTCGTCAACGTCCGGCAGTGGATGCGGAGTCATGGGCCTCGGCGATCGTCTTCAGGAACAGGTGCGACGAGGGGGCGACGAGGCCGCGCTCAGGAACCGGTGGAGCGACGGAAACCGGTGGGGCGACGAGAACCGTGATCAGGACGACGTCCGCGTCACCAGCTCCGTCGCCAGTACCATCTGCCGGCGTTCCAGATCGCGGGAGACGGCCGGGCGGCGGTCGGCGATCTCGCCGAGCAGGAGGTCGATCATGCGGCGGCCCATCTCCTCGATGGGCTGGCGGACGCTGGTGAGCGGGGGGTCCATGTGGCGGGCGATGGCCGAGTCGTCGTAGCCGACGAGCGCCACGTCGTCGGGGATGCGGCGGCCCTTCTCGCGCAGCACCTGGCGGGCGCCGGCCGCCATCACGTCCGAGCCCGCGAAGACCGCGTCCAGGTCGGGGCGGCGGGCGAGCAGTTTCGTCATCGCCCGGCGGCCGCCCTCCTCGGTGAAGTCGCCCGGCTCGATGAGCTGTTCGTCGACCTCGTGGCCCGCGTCGCGCAGGGCGTCGCGGTAGCCGTCGACGCGCCGCTGGGCGCCGTAGACGTCGAGGCGGCCCGTGATGTGCGCGATACTGCGGCGGCCCCGGACGGCCAGGTGCTCGACCGCCGAGCGGCCGCCGCCGTAGTTGTCCGAGTCCACCGACGTCAGCGTCTCCGCGGCCGACCGCGGACCGCTGATCACCGCCGGGATCTCCAGCTGGGCCAGCAGATCCGGAAGCGGGTCGTCCGCGTGCACCGAGACCAGCAGGACGCCGTCCACGCGGTGGGCGGCCAGGTACTGGGCCAGCCGGCGGCGCTCCTTGTCGCCGCCCGCGAAGATCAGCAGAAGCTGCATCTCCGTGTCCGACAGCTCGGCGCCGACACCCTTCAGCATGTCCGAGAAGTACGGCTCCGCGAAGAAGCGGGTCTCCGGCTCGGGGACGACCAGGGCGATCGCGTCGGTGCGGTTGGCCGCGAGGGCGCGAGCGGCCGTGTTGGGGACGTAGCCGAGCTCGGCCACCGCCGCCTCGACCGCGGCCCGGGTCGCGTCGCTGACCCTGGGCGAGCCGTTGATCACCCGGGAGACCGTGCCGCGGCCCACGCCGGCGCGGGCGGCCACCTCTTCGAGCGTGGGCCGCCCCCCGCTTCGGCTCCGCGACATTGGCTCCGCCCTTCCGCCGTTGACCCGTGTTGGCCTGGAATCTAACAGTCTCGTGGGACCGGTGAGCGCCCCTGGGTGCTGCCTGCGCGGAACGGGGTGTTTCGGACCGAACGGCCTCGCCCTCGAACGCCCTGCGCGCCGAAAGACGACACCCGGCACCGGAACCGTCAAGTCCACTTAACGGCCCGATAACTGAACGCATCTCGGCCCGCGCACTCCCTTGACACCCCCGCCCGAACCGACGACCCTTCAACACATCACCTGTGGGAGCGCTCCCACAGTACCTGACACATACACATCCCGCACGTTCCCCGCCCGAGCCGCAGCGAGTAATAACGGGCCCAACAGTGCAGTTGGCCGGGGGGTCGGCACGTCAGGCAACAGGAGGACGCAAATGGGCACGAGTACCCGACGGTCCCGCAGGCTGATGGCCCTCGCGGCCGTCGCCGCGCTGGCGACGGGACTGCTGGCCGGCTGCTCCAAGGACTCGGACGACAGCTCGTCGAACGACAGCGGCGGCAACGCCAAGGGCAAGACCACGTTGACCATCGGCACCTTCGGTGTGTTCGGCTACAAGCAGGCCGGTCTCTACGACGAGTACATGAAGCTGCATCCGACCATCAGCATCAAGGAGAACGTCACCACCCGTACCGACGTGTACTGGCCGAAGGTCCTCACCCGGCTGCAGGCCGGCTCCGGCACCGACGACGTCCAGGCGATCGAGGTCGGCAACATCACCGAGGCCGTGCAGACGCAGGGCAACAAGTTCGTCGACCTCGGCAAGGAGGTCGACAAGTCCCAGTGGCTGGGCTGGAAGAACTCCCAGGCCACCACCAAGGACGGCAAGCTGATCGGGCTCGGCACCGACGTCGGTCCGATGGCGATCTGTTACCGCAAGGACCTCTTCAAGAAGGCCGGTCTGGAGACGGACCGCACCAAGCTCGCCGAGCAGTGGAAGGGCGACTGGGCGAAGTACGTCGACGTGGGCAAGGACTACATGAAGAAGGCGCCCAAGGGCACCAAGTTCGTGGACTCGGCCTCGTCCGTCTACAACGCGGCCCTCGGTGGTGCGAGCGAGCGCTACTACGACAAGGGCGGAAACGTCATCTGGGACAAGTCCGACGGCGTGAAGAAGTCCTGGAACGACGCGATGACCGTGGCGACCAGCGACATGTCGGCGAAGCTGAAGCAGTTCGACAAGCCGTGGGACCAGGGCTTCGCCAACGCCTCCTTCGCCACCGTGGCCTGCCCGGCGTGGATGATCGGCTACATCGAGCAGAAGTCCGGTGACTCAGGCAAGGGCAACTGGGACGTGGCGGCGGCCCCGACCGCGGCCAACTGGGGCGGCTCCTTCCTCGGCGTGCCCACGGCGGGCAAGCACCAGAAGGAGGCCATCGCACTGACGAAGTGGCTGACCGCGCCCGAGCAGCAGGCGAAGGTCTTCGCCAAGCAGGCCAGCTTCCCGTCGACCCCGTCGGCGTACGCGGGCCTGAAGCCGGCCGCTGACACCACGGCCTACTTCTCGAACGCGCCGATCACGCAGATCTTCGCGGACTCGGCGAAGACCATCCCGGTCCAGTACTTCGGCATCAAGGACCAGCCGATCAACACGGCGATCACCGACGTCGGCATCCTCCAGGTCGAGCAGAAGGGCAAGAGCCCGACGCAGGGCTGGGACGCGGCCAAGAACGAGGTCAAGGACGTGCTCGGCCAGTGACCAGCTCCAAGCAGGCTCTCGCGCATTCCGCGTCGAGCGCCGAGGCCGCGCCCGGCACCCCGCCGGGCGCGGCCCGGGGCGCTCACGGTCGCGGTACACCGCCGGGCCCCGATTCATGGCGCAGCCGGCTGTACCGCTGGGACATGAAGGCGTCCCCGTATGCGTTCATCGCTCCCTTCTTCGTCATCTTCGGAGCGTTCTCGCTGGTCCCGCTGCTGTACACGGCCTGGTACTCGCTGCACGACGTGCAGCTGTCCTCGCTGAACCAGCAGACCTGGGCGGGCCTGGACAACTACCAGAACCTGCTCGCCTCGGACTTCTTCTGGAACGCCCTCAAGAACACCTTCACCATCGGTGTGATCTCGACCGTCCCGCAGCTGATGGCGGCGATCGGCCTGGCGCACCTGCTCAACTACCGGCTGCGCGGCTCGACCGTGTGGCGGGTCGTGATGCTCACCCCGTACGCCACCTCGGTGGCGGCGGCGACGCTGGTCTTCACGCTGCTGTATTCGTGGGACGGCGGCATGGTCAACTGGTTCCTGCACTTCGTGGGGGTCGGTCCGGTCAACTGGCGTGAATCCGACTGGGGTTCGCAGTTCGCGGTGTCCTCGATCGTGATCTGGCGGTGGACCGGCTACAACGCGCTGATCTACCTGGCGGCGATGCAGGCGATCCCGGCCGACCTCTACGAGTCGGCGTCGATCGACGGCGCCAACCGCTGGCAGCAGTTCCTGCATGTGACGGTCCCGCAGTTGCGGCCCACGATCCTGTTCACGGTGGTCGTCTCCACGATCGGCGCGACCCAGCTCTTCGGTGAGCCCCTGCTGTTCGGCGGGGTCAGCGGTTCCAAGGGCGGCTCCGAGCACCAGTACCAGACGCTCGGCCTGTACATGTACGACCAGGGCTGGATCATCGGCAACCTCGGCAAGGCGTCCGCGATCGCCTGGTCGATGTTCCTGATCATGCTGATCGTCGCCGTGATCAATCTGCTGTTCACCCGACGCCTGAGGAAGTCCCAATGACCACCAGCGAACTGACGTTGCCTCAGGCACGGAAGAAGAAGGGCCGCGGGCCGACGGCGCGCCGCCGGGTGATGGGCGCGGGCAAGCAGCTGCACGCGGGCCCGGTGACGTACATCGTCCTGACGGTCTTCGCACTGCTCTCGCTGGCACCCCTGGTGTGGACGGCGATCGCGGCCTCGCGCACCGACCGGCGGCTGGCCGAGACGCCGCCGCCCCTGTGGTTCGGCGGCAACCTGTTCAAGAACCTGGAGAGTGCCTGGGACCAGGCCGGGCTCGGCACCGCGATGCTGAACAGCACGGTCGTCGCGGGCACCATCACCGTCAGTACGGTGCTCTTCTCCACCCTCGCCGGGTTCGCCTTCGCCAAGCTGCGGTTCAGGTTCTCCAGCCTTCTGCTGCTGCTGACGATCGGCACGATGATGATCCCGCCGCAGCTGGCCGTCGTACCGCTGTATCTGTGGATGAGTGACCTGGGCTGGTCGAACCAGTTGCAGACGGTCATCCTGCCGACGTTGGTGACGGCCTTCGGGACGTTCTTCATGCGGCAGTACCTGGTGCAGGCGCTGCCGACCGAGCTGATCGAGGCGGCCCGGGTGGACGGTGCGAGCAGTCTGCGAGTGGTGTGGCACGTGGTGTTCCCGGCGGCGCGGCCGGCGATGGCCGTGCTGGGCCTGCTGACCTTCGTGTTCGCCTGGAACGACTTCCTGTGGCCGATCATCGCCCTCACCCAGCAGAACCCGACCGTGCAGGTCGCCCTGAACTCGCTCGGCACCGGCTATGTCCCCGACCAGGCCGTGATCATGGCGGGCGCGCTGCTGGGCACACTGCCGCTGCTGATCGCGTTCATCCTGTTCGGCAAGCAGATCGTGGGCGGCATCATGCAGGGCGCGATCAAGGGCTGAGCCCGGCCAGGGCCATCCCCTTCCCCTCTTCTCCCCTTCTCCTTCCTTCTCTTCATCTCCCTTCATCTCCCTCCTTCTCCCTCCTTCTCTCCGTACGACGTTGGGGGCCGGGTCACCGCCGCTTCGGCCCCCTTCTCCCCCCTCCGACTCTTCGGTCTGCACGACCACTTATGGGAGCGCTTCCATGCTTGAAACCGCACAGCCGACGACTCCGGTGACCTTTCCCCCCGCCTTCCTCTGGGGGGCGGCGACCTCCGCGTACCAGATCGAAGGGGCGGTGCGGGAGGGCGGTCGTACGCCCTCGATCTGGGACACCTTCAGCCATACCCCTGGCAGGACGGCCGGCGGTGAGCACGGTGACATCGCTGTCGACCACTACCACCGGTACCGCGAAGACGTGGCGCTCATGGCCGAGTTGGGCCTGTCCGCGTACCGCTTCTCGATCTCCTGGCCGCGGGTGCAGCCGACGGGGCGGGGTCCGGCCGTGCAGGTGGGCCTGGACTTCTACCGGCGGCTCGTGGACGAGCTGCTCGCCCACGGCATCAAGCCCGCCGTCACCCTCTACCACTGGGATCTGCCGCAGGAGCTGGAGGACGCGGGCGGCTGGCCGGAGCGGGACACGGCGCTGCGGTTCGCCGAGTACGCGCAGATCGTCGGGGAGGCGCTGGGCGACCGCGTGGAGCAGTGGATCACTCTCAACGAGCCGTGGTGCAGCGCGTTTCTGGGCTACGGCTCAGGGGTGCACGCGCCGGGCCGTACGGAGCCGGAGGCCACGCTCAGGGCCGCACACCATCTCAACCTGGCCCACGGACTGGGCACTTCGGCCCTGCGGTCGGTGATGCCGGCCCGCAACTCGGTCGCCATCAGTCTCAACTCATCGGTGGTCAGGCCGCTTTCACCGGGGGCCCCGGCCGATCTGGCGGCGGTGCGGAAGATCGACGACCTGGCCAACGGTGTCTTCCACGGCCCGATCCTGCACGGGGCGTACCCGGAGTCGCTGTTCGCGGCGACCGAGCCGATCACCGACTGGTCGTACGTCCTCGACGGGGACCTGCGCGCGATCAACCAGCCGCTGGACGCGCTGGGCCTCAACTACTACACCCCGTCGCTGGTTTCGGCGGCGGACGCCCGGCTCACCGGCCCGCGCGCCGACGGCCACGGCGCCAGTACCCACTCCCCCTGGCCGGGCGCGGACGACGTCGCCTTCCACCAGGCTCCGGGCGAGCGCACCGAGATGGGCTGGTCGATCGACCCGACGGGCCTGCACGAGCTGATCATGCGGTACTCGCGGGAGGCGCCGGGCCTGCCCCTCTACATCACGGAGAACGGCGCGGCCTACGACGACAAGCCCGACTCCGACGGCCGCGTCCACGACCCCGAGCGCATCGCCTATCTGCAGGGCCACCTCTCGGCTGTGCGCCGGGCGATCACCGACGGCGCGGACGTCCGCGGCTACTACCTGTGGTCCCTGATGGACAACTTCGAGTGGGCGTACGGCTACCAGAAGCGATTCGGCGCGGTCTACGTCGACTACGCGACCCTTGCCCGTACGCCGAAGTCGAGCGCCCGCTGGTACGGGCGGGCGGCCCGGACGGGGACGCTGCCTGCGGTGGCGGGCGACTAGTGTGCTGCGCCGGGCAGGGCCCTTCGGTGGGCCCACTGGCGGGGGGAGGCGTCGCGCCCCGGCCGGGTGGGGGGTGGTCCGGCCGGGGCGCTGTTGCCCCCGTTCCGCGGTGGTCAGGCGTCCGTGGTCAGGCGGGCGTCGCGTGTGCGCCCGGGTCAGTTGAACGCCCCGAACGCCTTCGAGAAGGCGAACTTGTCCTGGACGATCGAGCTGCAGGTGGCGTCGGCGGTGGGCTTGGCGCCGCCGTCGCACTGCTTGTCGCGGGTCGCCGACCACATCGACAGCCAGCCGAGGCCCTTGGACTTGGCGAAGGTCACCAGTTGCGCGGCGTCGTCGGCCTTGAAGACCTCCGACGAGACGTCGTTGACGCCGATCATCGGGGTGACGGCGACCGCCTTCCAGGCAGCGCTGTCGGACAGCCCCAGCACACTCTTGACCTGGGCCTGCGTGGCGGTGGCGGCCTGCTCGGCGTATGTGCCCATGTCGCCGCTGTACGAGGCGCCGTAGTCCATCGCCATGATGTTGACCGCGGAGATCTTCACGCCGTTGGACTTGGCGTTGGACAGCAGGTTCACGCCGTCCTGGGTGAGGCCCTCCGGCATCACCGGGAGGGTGAAGGAGACGTCCAGTCCGGGGTGGGCCGCCTCAAGCTTGGCTATCGCCTTCGCGCGGTTGGTGTTCGCCGTGGTGTTCGGCAGTGCGCCGCCCTCCACGTCGAAGTCGACCTTGGTCAGCTTGTACGCGTCCACGACCTTGCCGTACGCCGCCGCCAGCGCGTCCGCCGAGGAGCACGTCGTCGCCAGCTCGGAACCGGACGCACCGCCGAAGGAGACCCGGACGTCGCCGCCCTTGGCGCGCAGCGCGCCGATCTGTGAGGCCACCCCGTCGCTGCCGAGGTCGCTGACCCCGCCCCACTTCGGCGTGCAGCCGCCGCCGTCGGTGACGAAGGCGAGGTTGTAGTTCTTCACCCCGGTCGCCTCGGCGCTCGCGAGCAGGTCGAAGGCCGGGTAGAGGGAGGTGTCGACGTAGGGCGCGAAGCCGGCGCTCGCCGTGGTGCCGGTGCCTGAACTCTGGGACGGGGTGGGGGTGGGCGTGGGGGTGGCCGACTTGATGGGGGTCGGGGTCGGCTTGGAGGTGGGTGTCGCGGTCGGGGTCGGGGACCCGGTGGGGCGGCCGCTCGGCTCGGGGGTCGCGCCGTCGTCCGCGGAGCAGTTGGCGCCGTCGATGAGACAGCTCTTCGGGTCGGCCGCTCCGTTGACGACGAAGCCGACGGTGACGGACTTGCCTGGCGCGAGGCCGTCGGTGTCCCACTTGGGCGGTGTCACCGTGACGTGCTGTCCGCTCACGCTGGACTCGGCGTTCCACAGCGAGCTGAGCCTGGCGCCGGAGGGCAGGTCGAACTCCAGCTTCCAGGCCTTCTCCGTCTGGCCGCTGTTGTTCGTGACGACGTACTGCGCGGTGTAACCGGTCGACCAGTCGCTGGTCTTGGTGTAGGCGGCGCCGATTCCGGCCGCCTGGGCGGTACTGGTGAGCAGGAGGACCCCACCGCCCACCACCGCCGCGGCGACCACCCCACCGATCACCTTGTTTCTGCCGCTCACCTTGCGCCGGTGCGTGCTCATCGCGTGCCTGCCTTCACTGTTCGGGGGTGGGTGCGGCAGCACGCTAGCGATCCGGAACCGGGCAAAGCGCCTGATCCGGACGGGGGTTGAGGATCTTAGGGTGCGCTTAAGGAAGGGATCGGGGCCGGTTAAAGGTAGAGACCAATTCGGCCTGCACGGTCACCGGATCCGAGGGTTGCGGTCACCTGGCGAAGGCCTTCCTGCGGCGCCGTACCGACCGGTGCCCCCGCCCGCCGGGCGTCCGCTCCCGCCCGTCCAGCTGGATCCAGATCCGCACCTCGGTCCCGCCGAGGACCGACGACCCGATGCGCACGTCCCCGCCTGTCGACTCCGCGAGCCGGCGCACGATGTCCAGCCCGAGGCCGGTCGAACCGTCGCTGCCGGAGCCCCGGCCGCGCGCCATCGCCCGCTCCGGGTCGGGTATGCCCGGGCCGGCGTCCGAGACCAGCACGATCACCGCGTCCTCGCCGTTGTGCAGGTCGACCGCGAAGGCCGTGCCCTCGGTGGTGTGCCGGAACACATTGCCGAGCAGGCCGTCCAGTGCGGCCACGAGGTCCGCCCGGGCCACGGGTATGCGCACCGGCCGGTCGGCGCCGGCCACGCGCCACTTGCGGCCCTCGTCCTCCGCGAGTGCCGACCAGAACGCCATCCGCTCCCGGACCACCTCGGCCGCGTCGCATCCGGCACCGGGGCCGGCCGCCGCGGTCTGCGGTTTGGCGTCCCGGGCCGTGCGGATGATGGTGTCGACCTCGCGCTCCAGCTGGGCGACGGCGGCCCGGGTCTGGTCGGCGGCCGGCCCCTCACCCAGCGAGGCCGCGTTCAGTCGCAGCACGGTCAGCGGTGTACGCAGCCGGTGGGACAGATCGGCCGCCAGCTCCCGTTCGTTCGCGAGGAGTTGAACCACCTGGTCGGCCATGGAGTTGAAGGCGACGGCGGCCAGCCGCAGTTCGGCCGGCCCTTCCTCCGGCACTCTCGCACCCAGCTTGCCCTCCCCCAGCTCGTGCGCACCCTCGACCAGCTTCTGGGCGGGCTGCACCATCCGTACGCCCAGCCGGTCGGCGACCGCTACCGAGCCGACGATCAGCGCGACGCCGACCCCGGCGAGCACCGCCCAGGCCGTGCCGACGCCGTTGCTGACCTCGGACTCGGGGACGTACACCTCGACGACGGCGATCGAGCCGGAGCTGAGGGCGACCGGCTGCAGCAGGGTCGCGCCTCCGGCGACCTTGGTGGTGGAGGCCCGGCCCAGCTTGCGCACCGTCGCGATGTCCTCGTCGGCGGCGCGCTGCCGGCCGATGTCGGCGGCCGTCTGTGTGCCGGCCGCGGGTATGTGCACCGACATCCCGGAGTCCGAGCCCGCTGATGCCACGACCCGCTCCAGCTGGTCGCGTTCGGTGGTGATGGACAGTGCGGGGGCGACCGCGGCCGCCTGCCGCTCGGCGTTGGAGAACGCACGGTCCCGGGCCATCTCCTTGATGACGAGCCCGAGCGGCACCGCGAAGGCGACCACGACCATGGCGGTGACCGCCAGACAGACCCGGACCAGTGCCCATCTCATCGCGGCGGCCCCGATCCCTCGGCGGCTGGCGGCTCCAGCTTCACGCCGACGCCCCGCAGTGTGTGGAGATAGCGCGGCTGTGCCGCGGTCTCGCCCAGCTTCCGCCGCAGCCAGGACAGATGGACGTCGATGGTCTGGTCGTCGCCGTACGACTGCTGCCACACCTCGGCGAGCAGTTCCCTGCGTGGGACGACGACGCCCGGCCGGCCCGCCAGGAAGGCGAGCAGGTCGAACTCGCGGCGGGTGAGGTCGAGCCGGACGCCGTCCAGTTCGGCCTGGCGGCGCAGCGGGTCGACGGTGAGGCCGCCGACGCGCAGGACGGTGGAGGGCGGGGCGTCCGCGGGGGCGGACCGGGAGCGTCTCAGGACCGCGGCGATCCGTGCGGAGAGGTGCTCGACGGAGAAGGGCTTGGTCAGGTAGTCGTCCGCGCCCGCGTTCAGCAGCCGGACGATCTCTGTCTCGTCGTCCCGGGCGGTGGCGATGATCACCGGTACGTCGGTGATGCCGCGCAGCATCTTCAGGGCCTCGGACCCGTCCAGATCGGGCAGTCCGAGGTCCAGGATGACCACGTCGAAGGTGAAATGGGCGACCTCGCGCAGCGCCTCCAGCGCCGTCCCGACACTGCGCACGATGTGCGCGGCGTCCGTCAGGTGCCGGATCAGCGCCGAGCGTACGAACTGGTCGTCCTCGACCACGAGCACACTTGCCATGCGCGGCACCGTACGCCATGCGCAGGAGCCGCATCGGAGCCTGTGGACAACTCCGCTCATGTGGACAACGGGCGGGACACCAGTGGGACGCGTGAGGCAGTATGGCCCGCGATGCGCAGAGCCTTCGTACACGTACTGGCTTGGTCGCTCGCCACGGGCGCGGCGGTCACGCTGTCGTGGTGGGGCGTCCACACGGTCATGGCGGGCACGGCGTACGACCCGCCGCGCGCCCTGCCGATCACGGCGGCGGACGCGACCACCCAGCAGTCGAAGCCGCTGGCGTCGTCGACGAAGCGGCCCTCCCCGTCGGCGTCGAAGAGCGCGTCGCACAGGCCCTCTCCGGCCCCGGCCCGCACGCCGTCGACGACACCGACGGCCGGCCCCACCTCGACCCCCGCCTCGTCCGGCCAGGTCAAGGCCTACGGCACCGACGGCGGCCGCGTGGTGTTCGACCTGGGCACGACGGACGCGACGCTGGTGTCGGCGACGCCGGGGGCGGGCTGGTCGATGCAGGTCTGGAAGACGGAGACATGGATCCGGGTGGAGTTCAGCTCGGGTGCGGACCGGGTGTCGGTGTTCTGCACCTGGCACGACGGGCCGCCGCACGTGGAGATCGGGAACTACTGACCGCCTGGGTCCTGGCTAGCGGAACACCGAGGGCGGCGGCGCCGGGGAGGCGACCGCCGCAGCGTCCGTCACCGGGGCCGCCCCGCCGGTGAAGTCGACGAGCGCGCGCCCGTGTTCGACCCGGCCGGGGTGCGGGTCGGAGGCGGCGCCGCGGGTCAGTTCCGCGATCGGCAGCGGGGTGTCGGAGGCGACGAGGACCGCGTTGCCGAAGCGCTTGCCGCGCAGCACGGTCGGGTCGGCGAGCAGCGCGAGTTCGGGGAAGCGGGCGGCCGCCGTGGCGATCTGGCCGCGAAGATGGGCGAGCGGCGGCCCGTCGGCGATGTTGGCGGCGTACACGCCACCCGGTTTCAGGGCCCGGCGGACCTCGTCGAGGAATTCGGCCGAGGTGAGGTGGGCGGGGGTGCGGGCCCCGCTGAACACATCGGCGACGACGAGGTCGGCCCAGCCGTCGAGCACCTTGGCGAGCCCTTCGCGGGCGTCCACGGAACGTACCCGGATCCTGGCGTTCGGGTCCAACGGCAGCTCCCGGCGGACCAGTTGGACGAGCGCCGCGTCCCGCTCGACGACCTGCTGGGTGGAGCGGGGGCGGGTGGCGGCGACGTAGCGGGCGAGGGTGAGGGCTCCCCCGCCGAGGTGCACGGCGTGCACGGGTTTCCCGGCCGGCGCGACGAGGTCGATGACGTGCCCGAGCCGGCGCTGGTACTCGAAGGAGAGGTGGGAGGGGTCGTCGAGGTCGACGTGCGACTGCGGCGCCCCGTCGATCAGCAGCGTCCAGGCCCGCGCCCGCTCCGGGTCGGGCATCAGCTCGGCGAGGCCGCCGTCGACGGTCTCGACGACCGATTCGGCACCACCACCACGCCGGGACTTCCTGGTCTTTCCCACTGCGCCATTATCGGCAGCCCGGGACGGGCCCGCCTGCGCGGGGGTCGGCGCGGCCTCGGCTCAGCGGCAGCTGTCCGCGGCCTTGATGATCCGTGCCGCCTCGCCGAGCGCGGCACGCAGGACTGCCGGATCGGTGGCGAGGTCGGCCTCGCCGGGCGGGAGCAGCCAGTCCGAGCCCTCCACGGGCGGCTCGGGATTCAGGCGCAGACCGCGACCGTCGGTCTCCGTACAGGTGCTGCCCGGGACGTCCCAGGCGGCGGCCGTGCCGGGCGGGACCAGAAAGCCCAGGGTGGTGCAGCCGTCGTCGTGCAGGACGGGACCGACGGCGTCGCCCGTCCCGCGCCGCAGGATGTCGACCGCCTCAAGCCCCTGCCGCGTGGGCACGGTGACGAGATCGCACGCGCCGCCGGTGAGAGGCGGCTCGCTGCGCTCCGGGGTCGGGGCATGCGCCACCGTCGTCGACGGCGTACGAGCAACGACGCTCTGGCTGGTCTCCATCCCTGCCTCCACCACGGAACCCCTCCTTGAACGAAGCGGGTCGGGAGTTCGGGCGGCTCCCGGTCCGCCGGGTTCAACGCGTCGCCGCGTCAACGGCTACGGCGGAAGTCAGCCACAAAGGATGGCAGTTCATGGCAGATCCAGTATGAGATATCCGGTTTGTAGCCAAACCCTGCGTGGCGGGTCGTGCACAGCAGGTACGTTCTTGCTCCGCCGGAGACAGGGCGCTACACGGACAACTCATCCTGATTCCGGCATGGTTCGACGGTTCGCACGAGAGGACCCGGCCATGACGTCGTCCAAGCTGACCTCGTCTCAGCCCACGCCCCCACGGCCATCGCGGCCGAACCTCGTCTTCCGGCAGTTGCGCGGACAGCGCTCGCCGGCCGAGTTCGCCGCGGCGGTCCGACGGGCCGCGCGCGAGATCGGGGAGCGGGTCAGCTGCGACGCGCGCTACGTCGGCCGGGTCGAGGCGGGCGAGATCCGCTGCCCCAACTACGCATACGAACGGGTGTTCCTGCATATGTTCCCCGGCCGCACACTCACCGACCTGGGCTTCGCGTCCCGCGCGTCCGTACGCGGACGCCGGGCGCATGCCCCCAGTGAGATGCAGGGGCCGTACGAGCCGTATGAGACGCAGAACCGGCAGGAACCTCAGGACCCGTACGACCCGCACGAACATCACGAGAGCCATGAGTTTCACGAGAACCACGAGGAGAGCGACGTGCTGCGTCGCGCATTCATGACCGGCGGTGGCGCCACGGTGGCCGCCGCCTCACTGGGCCCGATCGGGCTCGCCTTCGACGCCGCGGCGGCGGGGCGTCCCGTCCGCCGCCCCGGTACGAACGACGCGTACGCGCTCGAAGAGGCCGTCCGCAGAATCCGGCTGCTCGACGACCGGCACGGCGCGGACGGGCTCTACCGGCGCGCGTCGGCCCCGTTGCGCGCCGCCTACGCGCTGCTGGACGCGGGCGTGACCCGTCAGGCGACCGCCGACCGTCTCCACTCCGGCGCCGGTGAACTCGCCATCTCCGTGGGCTGGCTGGCGCACGACTCGGGGCGCTTCGACGACGCGCGCTCGCACTACGCGGAGGCGCTCGCGACCGCCCGGATGACCGGCGACGACGCCCTGGAAGCGCATGCCTTCTGCAACACGGCGTTCCTCGCGCGCGACGCCGGGCGCCCCCGCGAGGCGGTACGGGCCGCGCAGGCCGCGCAACGCGTCGCGCACCCCCTCGGATCTCCCCGTCTGATGTCGCTGCTCGCGCTGCGCGAGGCGGGCGGCTGGGCGGGACTGGCCGACCGCACCGGCTGCGAACAGGCACTCATCCGCGCCCAGACCTTCTATCAGCGGGGGCCCACGGAGGCCGATCCCGAGTGGATGAGCTTCTACGGAGAGGCCGAACTGGAGGGCCTGGAGGCGCAGTGCTGGTCGACGCTGGGCGACTGGCCGCGGGCCGCCCGCCACGCCCGCCGTGCGGCGCGGCTCCAGAATCCGCACTTCACCCGCAACATCGCCCTGTACACGGCCGAACTGGCCGACGACCTGGCGCGAGGCGGCCGCCCCGACGAGGCGGCTGCGGCCGGCATGCGGGTGCTGGATCTGCTGGACCAGGTCCAGTCGTCACGGATCCAGACCATGCTGGCGGGCACGGCACGCGTACTGCTGCCGCACCGGCGTGCGTGCGGGGTGTCGGGGTTCCTGGAGCGGCACGCCTCCGTGCCGCGTACGGCATGAGCGGTCCGCGGCGGCGGGGTCAGCCCGCGAGGTGCCCGAGGTCGTTCCAGCTCTCGACGGCCGGCTCGCCGTAGGCCCATCCGAGCACCGACAGGGATGTCGGGTTGAGCCGGATCCGGGCCGCGAATTCCAGCGGCAGACCCAGCCACCGTGCCCCGATGGACCGCAGGATGTGCCCGTGCGCGAACACGAGCACGTCGCGCTCCGCCTCGCGCGCCCAGGCCACCACCTCGTCGGCCCGGGCGCTCACCTCGGCGAGCGACTCGCCCTCGGGGACACCGTCCCGCCAGATCAGCCAGCCGGGCCTGACGGTCTGGATGTCCTCGGGCGTCATGCCCTCGTACGCCCCGTAGTCCCACTCCATCAGCGTGTCCCAGACGGCCGCCCGCTCCCCGAACCCGGCCAGTTCGCACGTCTCACGCGCGCGTGCCAGCGGGCTGGTGCGCACCTCGACGCCCGGGAGCCCCTCCAAGGGCGCCCGGTGCAGCCGCTCGCCGAGCAGCTTGGCGCCGCGCCGGCCCTCCTCCAGCAACGGCACGTCGGTCCTGCCGGTGTGCTTGCCGGACAGCGACCACTCGGTCTGTCCGTGCCGGGCCAGCAGGATGCGCGGTGCCATGGGAGAAGGAACCTTTCCGGAAGAGATCGCAGGCGGAACCCTTCCATCATCGCGCACCCCGTGCGGGGGCAACCCGGGGGGCGATCTCTGCGTCTTTGAGGTCCGGGGCGCCCGAAGCGGGCGCGCACGTACGCCGTAAAGTGGCACGACCGGGCCTGTGGGCGCCGCGCGCGAATGAAGGGGAGGCGATCGGATGCCGAAGACCGAGACGACACCAGGCATCGAGGCAGCAACCCCGCGGACCCGCCTGCGCTGGTGGACCGAGTTGCCACTGATACTTCTGGTGTACGCGTGCTACTCGGCCGGCCGGCTCCTCGCCCGCGGCGACACCGACGGCGCCGTCGGCCACGGCCTGTCGATCCTGCGGATCGAGAAGGTCCTGCACATCAACGCCGAGCACCCGCTGAACCGGCTCTTCACGCACGAGGCGTGGCTCGGTGTCCCGGCCGACTTCTGGTACGCGTCACTGCACTACCTGGTCACGCCCGCCCTCCTCATCTGGCTGTTCCGGTCCCGCGCCGTGCACTACCGCGCCGCCCGCACCTGGCTGATGACGTCCACCTTCATAGGCCTGATCGGCTTCACCCTGCTGCCGACCTGCCCACCGCGCCTGCTGTCGGCGGGCCACGGCTTCGTCGACACGATGGCCCAGTACAGCTCGTACGGCTGGTGGGGCGGCGAGGCCAGCGCCCCGCGCGGCCTCGGGGGCATGACGAACCAGTACGCGGCCATGCCGAGCCTGCACGTGGGCTGGGCGCTGTGGTGCGGGGTCATGCTGTGGCGGTACGGCAGGACGCCCGCGACGAAGGTCGCCGCCGTCGCCTACCCGCTGCTGACCACGATCGTGGTCATGGGCACCGCGAACCACTACTTCCTCGACGCGGTCGCGGGTGCGGCCGTGATGGGCGTCGGGCTGGTCCTGACGCCGTACGTGATGCGCGGCGCTGACCGGGTCCGGGCGCGGATCTCGTTCGGCTCAGGGCGCTCCCAGGTCGCAGGTTCCTCAATTGTCAGTGCCGGATGCCAGACTTCCGCGGGTGAGCGAATTCCACGGCAGCGCGAGTCCCGGATCGGATCCGGAGCCGAACCGGGTGCCTCTCCCACGGACGCGGGGGAAGGCGCTCCGGCAGCGGCTCGCTGAGCTGCGCGGTCCCGACGTACCGGCCAAGGCGCTGGACGCGCGCGCCCTCGCGGCGCTCGCCGCCAACCCGGGCTGCAGGAGGCGCGCGATCCTGGACGGCGCCGGGGTGAACAAGGCCACACTGGCGAGCGCGTTGGGCTCCCCGTCGGCCTTCGGGCAGTCGCAGTTCGCGCTCACCCGGGGCAACGCGTTCGAGGCGAAGGTCAAGGCCGACGGCGGCGCGGAGCTGCTCAGGCTGGTGCACGAGAAGCTGGACCGGCGCGCCGATCCGCCCCACGAGGCGCAGGTGCCCGACCTCCTGGCCACCGGCCCCGAGGGCCGCGCGGCTCGCACCGCGCTGGCACTGCGCGAGGCCACCGCGGCCCCCGGCAGCTGGACCCTGCTCGACCATCCGATGCTCGCCCTCGACGTCGCGGGCTCCCCCGCGTTCCTGGAGCCGGACGCCGTGGTCGTGCACCCCGACGGCAGCTGGACGGTCGTCGAGATCAAGTCCTTCCCGATGCTGGACGGCGCCGCGGACCCGGCGAAGGTGGGCGCGGCCGCACGACAGGCGGCGGTGTACGTGCTGGCCCTGGAGGAGGTCGCCGCCCGCCTCGACCCGGCGCCCCGGGTGCGCCACCGGATCCTGCTCGTCTGTCCCAAGGACTTCTCCAACCTGCCCACCGCCTCGGCCGTCGACGTGCGCAAGCAGCGCGCGGTCACCGGCCGCCAGCTGGCCCGCCTCACCCGCATCGAGGACATCGCCGACACGCTCCCCGAGGGCACCTGTTTCTCTCCGGAGCTGCCCACCGCCGAGCTGACGTCCGCCGTGGAGTCGGTCCCGGCGACGTACGCGCCCGAGTGCCTGTCCGCCTGCGAGCTGGCCTTCCACTGCCGTGACCGCTCCCGCGCGGCCGGCGCGGTGACCTCCCTGGGCCGCTCGGTCCGCGCCGAACTGGGCGGCCTGTCGACGGTCGGGGACGTCCTCGCCGCGGCCCGCGGCGAGAGCGGCGACCCCAAGGACCCGGCGGTGGCGGCCCTGCGCAGAGCGGCGCACCTGCGTGCGCAGGCCCTCGGCCAGGAGGTCACCCCATGTCGCTGATCTCCACTCTCGGCCGGCTGGAGGCCGTGCGCACCGGCCACGCCCAGCCCGCCGCCACCGTCCGGCACCGGCACCTGTCCGAGCGGCCCCTGGTCTTCGTGCCGCTCACCACCGCGGGCGAGGCCGGTGCCCCGCTCGGCGCTCTGGTGGGCACCGACCGGGACGCGCCGCGTCTGCTGGCCGTGCCGCAGCCGCGCGACCGCGACCTCAGGTTCGCGTTCCTGGCCGAGCTGGCCGACGTCGTCCTGCCGTATCTCGACGCGTACACGGACGACGTGGAGGCCGCCGAGCGGAGCGAGACGGACCCGGAGACCGGCAAGCGGGTCAAGGTCGAGGTCGAACTGTGCGCGGACGCCCCGCAGTTGATAGTCCCGAGCCGGGCGGGCGTCGACTTCGTACGACTGCTCGGCCGCTCCATGCGCTTCAGGCGTACGGCGGAACAGGACCCGGAGACCCCGTATCCCGCGCCCCCGCGCGTGCCGCTGCTGGGCCGCTGGCTGACGCACTTCGGGGAGCGAGCCCGCGTCCCCGGCTCCTCCCTCCTGCTGGCGATGACGGACGTCCTGGCCCGGCACTGGGCGAGTGGCCAGTCCACTCTGGAGGACCAGCACCTGGGCGCACTGCTCGCCTGGATCGCCCCGCCGGAGGGCTCGACGGGCGCCGATGCGGCGCTCGCGGCCGAACTCGCCCGCGACGCCCGGGGCCAGCTGCTGTGCCCGCCCGCCGGACCGGCCACCGACCCGGCGTTCGACAACAAGCTGCTCGCCCCCGCCATCGAGCGCCACGACCGCGCGCGTACCGCCCTCGCCGCCGCCGAGGACGGTCTGGAGGCGGACGACCGGCTCGGTGAACTCACCACCGCCGAGCGGGACATCCGCGACCTGGTGCTGAGCCGCACCCTGCCGACCTGGGAGAAGGTCTGGCAGGGCCTCGACCTGCTGCGGGCGCTGCCGAACGGGGCGCATGTCGAGGAGCGGTGGACGCGCGACCGCTGGTCGTTCACCGGCCACCGCGACCGGATCGTCGCGGGCGAGCCCCCGCAGCCGCGCCGCGACGACGCGGTCACCGCGGCGGGCAAGCTGGCCGCACGCGAGCGCGAGCAGGCGCGGCTGGAGGCCCAGGAGGCCCTCGACGACCCGCTGGTGATGGCGGGACGGCGGCTGTCCGGGGAGGCGTTCGCCGGGGAGGTGACGGATGTCGTGATGGCGTACAGCGAGGGCAAGCGGCCCAGCCCGCGCCCCCTGGTCACCGTACGGACCGAGGACCTTCCGCACCTGGGCGAGCGGGCCAGGGTGTACCGCTCGCTGGGCGGCAAGCCGCAGTCGGCGGAGTTCGTCGGACGGGAGGCGGACGATCTGCTCGTCCTGCGCATCGTCGACAAGATGGGCCGCGGCAAGGTGCCCGAGTCCGGCTCGGTGCCCGAGAAGGGCGACCTGCTCTGCTTCACGACCTTCGAGCACGAGCAGCGCGGCGGCCCGAAACTGCCCGACCCGGAGGAGACACCGTGGACCCACGGCGGGCCGCCGGGCGAAGCCGTTCACGAGACCGCCGACCCCCCGACCGCCGAGGACGTCCTGTGACCGCCGCCTTCGATCCCGGTGCCCTGGCCGGCGAGGCCACCGACGCCATCCTCCGCGACACCCTGCACGGCACCCATCGCGGCGTGGTCGTGGACTCGCCGCCCGGCGCCGGCAAGTCCACGCTCGTCGTCCGCGCGGCCCTCGAACTGGCCGACGCGGGACGCCCGTTGATGATCGTGGCCCAGACGAACGCACAGGTCGACGACCTCGTGCTGAGGCTCGCGGAGAAGAGCCCGCAGCTCCCCGTGGGCCGCCTGCACAGCAGCGAGACCGACCCGTACGACAAGGCGCTCGACGACCTGCCCAACATACGCAAGTCGGCGAAGGCGGGAGAGCTGAGCGGCCTCTCGGTCGTCGTGTCCACGTCCGCGAAGTGGGCGCATGTGAAGGTCGACGAGCCGTGGCGGCACGCGATCGTCGACGAGGCGTACCAGATGCGCTCGGACTCGCTACTGGCCGTGGCCGGACTGTTCGAGCGGGCGCTGTTCGTGGGCGACCCGGGCCAGCTCGACCCCTTCTCCATCGTGGGCAGCGAGCAGTGGGCGGGCCTGTCGTACGACCCCTCCGCCTCCGCCGTGACCACCCTTCTGGCCCACAACCCCGAGCTGCCGCAACACCGCCTCCCAGTGTCCTGGCGCCTCCCGGCCTCGGCCGCGCCCCTGGTCTCGGACGCCTTCTACCCGTACACCCCCTTCCGCAGCGGCACGGACCACGGCGACCGCCGTCTCGCCTTCGCCGTCCCGTCCGACGGTTCGGGTCCCGACCAGGTGATCGACGAGGCCGCGGAGTCCGGCTGGGGCCTGCTGGAGCTGCCCGCACGGCACACCCCGAGGACGGACCCGGAGGCGGTACGGGCGGTGGCCATGGTCGTACGACGGCTGCTGGACCGGGGCGGCGCGGCGACATCGGAGCGCGCACCCGAGGAGCCCCTGCCGCTCACCCCCGACCGGATCGCCGTCGGCACGGCCCACCGCGACCAGGCGGCGGCCGTCCGCGCGGCACTGGCGGAACTGGGCGTCACGGACGTCACCGTCGACACCGCGAACCGCCTCCAGGGCCGCGAGTACGACGTGACGGTCGTCCTCCACCCTCTTTCCGGCCGTCCCGACGCCACCGCCTTCCACCTGGAGACGGGCCGCCTCTGTGTCCTCGCCTCCCGCCACCGCCACGCGTGCATCGTGGTCTGCCGGGCGGGCGTGAGCGAGCTGCTGGACGACTACCCGTCGACGGAGCCGGTCCAGCTGGGAACGCTCGTGAAGTTCCCCGACGGATGGGAGGCGAACCACGCGGTGCTGGCGCAACTCGGGGAACATCGCGTGGTGTGGACGCCTTGAGCGTGCGGAGGCCGAGGCCTTCGTGCTCCGCGGCCCACTTGCGCGGGCGCGGGACAATGGACGGTGGCCCGCTCTTGGACGGGCCGGACGCGACGTACGAGGAGGAGAAGACATGGCGGAGCCCACGCCGCGTCGGAACGAACCGCGGCTACGCCCCGCGCCCCTGCTGTTCGAGCCCGCGGAGGCGGCCTCCGACCCGGAGCACTTCTTCGACCTGGAGTCGATCGACGATCCACGGGCGCTGCTGGCCCGTGCGACGGAGCTGACGCACGCGTTCCGTGCGGCGGCCGACCGTGCGGTGGAGTTCCAGGCGATGGCGGCCGCCCAGCTGGCGGACCCCAGGCGCTTCGACCGGCTGACGTCGGCGGACATCGCGGAACGGGCCGAGTGGACCGAGGACTATGCCAAGAAGATGGTGGAGTTCGGACGCGACCTGATGAGCGGGGCCGAAGGCCGGGGCTCCGCGGACCCGGTCTGAACACACGCCACTTCACTGTGGCATATGCCAGGCGGGCAAGATACTCCCTCCTCCTCCCGCCTGTCCCGATTTCCGGCAACTCTCGGGAGCGGCGCGTTCACAGCCGGTAGATATGGATGTCATGAGCAGCGAACGCATGGATCCGTTCTCCGACCGCTTCGACGTCTCGGGAGTCACCGCGGACGGAGCCGCCTGGCTCGCCTCGGCGGGAACGTATCCGCGAAGCATGCTCACCCTCTGGAAGGAGCGCCCGGACGCCCCGGTCGTGCTCCCCTGCGGCTCCGCCTTCGACGTCGTCAGCACGCCCGCGGTCTTCGGCCGCCGGATGGTCGACCGGCTGTGGGACGAGGGGCCCGGTTCGGGCCCGGTGGCGACGTTCCGGGGACGCATGCTGCTGTTCGCCGCGCCCGGCACGGCCCAGCGGCTGCCCTCCCTGCTGCGCTGGGAGGAGGTCGGCCGTACGGCGGCGATCCCGCCCCTGCTGTGCCACGGCAACGGCGACGCGGTGACCGTCCCGGCCCTCCTCTCCGCCGGCCGGCCGACCTCCTGCGACTCCCGCTGGCTCGTCGCCCCCGACACCCGGCACCCCTGGCTGCCGGGCCCCGAAATCCTGCTCTGGGCAGCCGTCCGGGCGGCCCGCGCCGCCGTGCGGATATCGATTTTTCCCCCGGCCGATCAGGATGCTAAGGTCTACGACGTCAGCAGGCGCCGCTAGCTCAGTTGGTTAGAGCAGCTGACTCTTAATCAGCGGGTCCGGGGTTCGAGTCCCTGGCGGCGCACGTTGGCGATGGCGAGGCATGTTCGCGGAGAGCGCGAACCGGCCTCGCCATCGTTGTTTTTGCGCGGCTTCGCCGCGCGTGGTGGGGGCTTTGCCACCCACACTCCCCAACCCCGTCGGCCGACGTGGGCGTCGACTCGGGGACTCTGCGACGGAGTGGGGCCCCTTGGCGGGTGCGCCGAGGAGTACTGGGGGGCGGGGCCAGGCCTGTCCTGGCAGGGGCTCATGCTCACCGGGGAGGCGGCCCATCATGCCGCGGGCCGCCGCTCACCCCAGATGCGGACCCGTCGCGGCCACGGACCCGCACCCACCATGAACGCGGAGACGCGTCTCGGCTGCGGGCCCGCACACCCTGGACGCGGGCCCGTCGTGACCCGCCTGCGCCGGCTGTGGACGTGGGCTCCCGCTTGCCGTGGAGGTCGACCCGCCTTGGGCACCGTGGCCGCCGGCCGAAGAGTGAGGTCGTGCGGTGGGCTACTGGCTGTCTGCGGTGATCTTGACTCTCCAGGCGCCCGTGGCCGTTCGGGCCTCCGCCTGCACCTGGAGGTTCTCGCCCGGGACCGTGAAGGTCTCGCCCAGGCCGATCGGGGCGTCGGCGAGGGGTGGGTAGACGGAGTTCTCCCAGCAGGCCTCGGTGTGCGGGTGGGCGTCCAGCACCTCGATCGGGCCGTCGCCCGACTGTGCGCCGCCGTGCACCCTGTAGACGAGAATCCCGGCCCGACAGGACCCCGTGTCGTTGCCGACCGGTCCGCGCGCCTCGAAGGCGATCACGCTGTCTCGGCCGGTGCGCACCACACCCAGCTTCACGTCCTGCCCGGGCCCGGGGGCCGGCGGCCCCGCCACCCCCTTCTCCAAAACCGCCGGCGCGGCACCCAGCGGCTCCAGCGTCAACCGCGTGACGCCCGACTCCCGCACGCACACCACCTGCCGCGGCGCCAGCCACCCCAGCTTCCACTTGTGCCAGCCGAACAGATCGGGGGCCAGTCCGAACTGGCTGCCCATCAGGTCCCAGTCGCCGACGTACGTGTCCCAGTCGCCCTTGCCGTCGTCGGGCCGGTGGTACAGATCCGGCAGGTCGAAGACGTGCCCGGTCTCGTGGGCCAGCACGAGCCGGTCAGGCGGATGCTTCTCGAACACGGTGACGACCCGCCGGAGGTCCTTGCCGTCGGCGCGCAACGGGGTGTCCAGGTTGACGACCTTCGTCGCGTCCGAGTCCACGCCGGGCGCGTCCGGGTCGGCCACGAAGTACACGACGTCGTAGCGGGAGAAGTCGACCTGCGGGTCGGCGACGGCCAGCGCGTCCTGCAAGTACGCGGCACGGCGGTCGGCGCTCCAGTCGCGCTGTATGGCGTACGCCGTCGACGGCTTCGGCATCCGGATCCAGTGCCGCAGCGGATGCGCGTGGAGGGTGAACTTTCCGTAGGAGGCGCGTTCGAAGAAGCGGCTGGTGGCCGGGAAGTGGTCGGCGGCCAGCTGGGCGGGCGTGGTCCGCGGGACCGAGTCCGGGAAGGACAGGAAGACCATCACCGCGTTCAGCGTGCGGGTCGGCCGCGGGTACGCGGCGTTCCAGGTGTCGAGGCCTTCCGAGTGATGGACGCCCGTGCGCTGCAGCGCGCACGGCACCGACGAGAACGGTTCGGCCACCGAGGGCCCGGTCACCAGCGAGGTCGCGGCGACGGCCGACAAGGTGGTGAACACGGCGGCGGTGCTGCGCAGTCGGGGACCCCTGAATCCCTTGAGGGGAGACGGTTGCAGCACAGGGACCTCCGGGAGCGGTACATGGGACACCGCACCCAGCCTGTGTGCATTTGTAGTACTACGTCCTGTTCGCCTGCCCCAGACGAGTGAGGCAGCCTAAGGACCGCCAGAGCCGACACCCCCGAAACGCTCACGGAACGTCACAAGCGATCGGCAGCCCCAAGAACCCGTCCAGCTGCGGGCAGAAACGATCTGTCAGAAGTGCCGCTCGATCCGGGACACTGGACAGTGGCTGGAAGGCCCTTGGGTCTGCCTCTATGATCGGCACACTTTCCTGCACGGACAGAGATCGAGTGCACTGCGGGAGCGAGCGGTGAGCGGAACGTCCGAAGGGCCGGCGCCCACGGCAGACCTCGACCGAGGCGCCGTAACAGAGAGTGACGCCTGTGCGTCTCCTCGTACCGAGCCGCTGACGACTCGTACGGAGCCGTCGGCGTACCACTCGGTCTTCACAGCTGCCCCCCTGGCCATGGCGGTCATCGACCGCGAGGGCCTGGTGGTCAGCGTCAACGACGGGTTCGGCGCCCTGCTCGGCAGCCCCCCGGACGCCCTGGTCGGCCGGATCGCCGCCGATCTGATGGACCTGGCGTCCGACGCCCGCACCTGGCACGCGTACCGCGAGATGCTGCGCGGGCGCGAGGCCAGACTGCGCTGCACACGCCGTCTGAAGCACCCCGACGGCCAGTCGGCCTGGGTCCAGGTCACGGTCTCGCCCCTGACTACCCACGACGAGGGGCTCCTGATGTCCGTCACGGACATCAGCGCCCATCGCGAACTCCAGGGCCGGCTACGGCACTTGCAGATGCACGACCCGGTGACCCGGCTGCCCAACCGCACCCTCTTCTTCGAGCGCCTGACGGCCGCGCTGGAGGCGGAGTCGTACGAGGAGAACGGCACCGGCCGGATCGGCCTGTGCTATCTCGACCTGGACGGCTTCAAGGCCGTCAACGACACCCTCGGCCACCGGGTCGGCGACCGGCTGCTGGCCGCCGTGGCCGAACGTCTCACGCGCTGCGCCGACGAGGCGGGTTACGCCAGAGCCAGCGCGCCGCTGGTGGCGAGACTGGGCGGCGACGAGTTCGCACTGCTCGTGGAGGATTCCACGGGCACGGACCAACTGGCCGAGCTGGCCGAGTCGGTGCTGGAGGCGATCCAGGCACCCTTCGATCTCGCCGGCCGGCGGGTGTCGGTGTCGGCCTCGATCGGCGTCGTGGAGCGGCAGGCGGCCGGCACCTCCCCCACCGCCCTGATGCAGGCGGCCGACACCACCCTCTACTGGGCGAAGGCCGACGGAAAGGCCCGCTGGACGCTCTTCGACCCCGAGCGCAACGCGCACCGCATGACCCGTCAGGCCCTCGCCTCCACCCTTCGCCCGGCCATCGAGCGCGGCGAATTCGTCCTCGAATACCAGCCGTTGGTGGGCATGGACAACGGCCGGCTGCGGGGTGTCGAGGCACTGGTGCGCTGGAACCACCCGCAGTTCGGTGTCCTGACGCCGAATCGGTTCATCGGACTGGCGGAGGAGGACGGTTCGATCGTCCCGCTGGGCCGCTGGGTCCTCGTCACGGCCTGCCGCCAGGCGCGCCGCTGGCAGCTGGAGCACCCGGACGAGCCGCCGCTGTTCGTGAGCGTCAACGTGGCGGTGCGTCAGGTCTGGGACTCGGATCTGGTGGCGGACGTGGCCGAGACCCTCGCCGAGACGGGCCTCGCCCCCCATCTGCTGCAGCTGGAGCTCACGGAGTCGGCGGTGATGGGTTCCTCGGGGCGCCCGCTGCAGGTCCTGCAGGCCCTCAGCGAGATGGGTGTCGGCATCGCGATCGACGACTTCGGCACGGGCTACTCGAACCTGGCGTATCTCAGCCGGCTTCCGGTGTCGGTGCTGAAGCTGGACGGGTCCTTCGTGCGCGGCTTCCAGTACGAGAGCGACAAGGAAGGGGCCGTTCCGCCGAACCCGGCCGACGAGGTGGTGGTCGAGGCGATGATCCAGCTCGCCCACCGGCTCGGCCTGACCGTTACCGCGGAGTGCGTGGAGACCTCCGCCCAGGCCTCCCGGCTGCGGCGGATCGGCTGCGACACCGGCCAGGGCTGGCTGTACTCACGGCCGGTGTCGCCGGACCGTATCTCCGAGCTGCTCGGCCCCGGGACCGACAGGGCCCAGAGCCCGCGTGCCGGGGATCAGGTGGTCGGCAACCCGTAGGCGTCCGCGAGGAGTTCGTACGAGCGCAGTCGCACATCCCCGCTGTGGGCGTTGGCGGTGATCATCAACTCGTCGGCGCCGGTGCGCTTGTGGAGGTCGTCGAGGCCCGCGCGGACCTCGTCGGCGGTGCCGTGGATGACGTTGGAGTTCCAGGAGGCGATGAACTCCCGCTCCATCTGGCTGAATTCGTATGCCTCGGCCTCCTCGGGGGTGGGGACGAGACCGGGCCGTCCGGTGCGCAGCCGGACCATGTTGAGCGCGGCGGCCAGGACCTGGCGGCGGGCCTCCTGCTCCTCGTCGGCGGCGAGGGCGGAGACGCCGATGAGGGCGTAGGGGGCGTCCAGGACGGCGGAGGGCCGGAAGGACTCCCGGTAGAGGTCCAGCGCCGGGACCGTGTTCTGCGCCGAGAAGTGGTGCGCGAAGGCGAAGGGCAGGCCGAGGACGCCTGCCAGGCGGGCGCTGAAGCCGGAGGAGCCGAGCAGCCAGACCGGCGGGCGGTGCGCGGACTGGACGCCGCCGGGCGAGGTCGCCTGGATCGGGCCGGGTACCGCGTGGATACGGCGGTAGGGGTGCCCGTCGGGGAAGTCGTCGTCCAGGAAGCGGGTGAGCTCGGCGAGCTGCTCGGGGAAGTCGTCGGCGCCCTCGTTCAGGCGCTCGGTGCGGCGCAGGGCCGCCGCGGTGGCGCCGTCCGTGCCGGGGGCGCGGCCGAGGCCGAGGTCGATGCGGCCGGGCGCCATGGCCTCCAGCGTGCCGAACTGCTCGGCGATGACCAGGGGCGCGTGGTTGGGGAGCATGACGCCGCCGGAGCCGAGCCGGATGCGGTCGGTGTGGGCGGCGAGGTGGGCGAGGATCACGGCGGGGGACGAGGAGGCGACCCCCGGCATGGAGTGGTGCTCGGCGACCCAGTACCGGTGGAAGCCTCGGCTCTCCGCGAGGCGGGACAGGGTGACGCTGGTGCGGAGGGCATCGGTGGCCGTGCGGCCCGCGCCGACGGTCACCAGGTCCAGTACGGACAGGGGTACGGGGGCGGTGCCCTGTGCGGTTGCCCGGATCCCGTCCGCCGCCGCGTTCTCGTCTGCCGTCACCGTGGGTGCCTCCTGTTTTCGGCCGTGCGCTGTCCGTCACGCACAAACAGGAGGCACTCTCCGCTTTATTCCCCGGGGCCGGAGACGGCGACCGGCCTCAGACCTGTACGAGGGGTTCCCGGCTGAACAACGAGCCCAGGACCGGCGCGTTCACCCTCCGGTCCACGAGCCGCAGCGCCTCCCACACCGTGACCTGGTTGGCCGTGAGGACCGGCTTGCCCAGTTCCTTCTCCAGGGCCGGGATGTGCGCCGCCGTGTGCAGGGCGGTGTCCGGCAGGAGGAGGGCGTCCGCGTCGGGGTGGTCGGCGTCCCGCGCCAGCAGGAACACCTCCGCCTCGTCCCAGGTGCCGACCTCCGCCGCCGTGATGATCCCGGCACCCCGCACGGAGATCACCTCCGCGCCGCCCGCCCGCAGGAATTCCGCGAACAGCCCGGCCACGTCGTCGGGGTAGGTCGCGCCGACCGCCACCCGCCGCACACCCAGTTCCTGCAGCGCGTGGGCGAAGGCGAAGGACGTCGAGGACGCCGGCAGCCCTGCCGTAAGGGCAAGGGAGCGCACCTGCTCCTGGGCGCCCTCCCGGCCGTAGACGAAGCTTCCGCTGGTGCAGGCCCACACCACGGACTCGACGCCCGCCATGCGCAGGTCCGCGACTCCCGCCGCGAGCCGCTCGGCCGAGCCCATCTCCAGCAGGGCGTCCACCCGGTGCGCGTCCTCGCCGATGTCGGTGTGCACGACGTCCAGCCGGATGTCGCTGCCCAGCAGCTGCTCGATGCGTGGGTAGTCGTCCTCCGCGGAGTGGCCCGGGTAGAGGAATCCGAGTGCGGTCATGGCCTGCCTTCCTGCTGCTGTTCACCGTCCGGAAGTTCCGGCAGTACGGGGCCGGAGCGCGCCGCCGGATCGATCAGCGCCTGATACGGCCCCACCGCCCGGGTACCCAGCCGGGACAGCGCCGCCCACATCGTCACCTGGTTGGCCGAGATCACCGGGATGCGCAGTTCGGCCTCCAGCTGGGGGATGACGTCGTACGTCGGAAGGTTGGTACAGCTGATGAACAGCACGTCGGCGTCACCCTGTACCGCCTGGTGGGCCATGTCGACCACATCGCGGTACGGCACCTTCCAGATGTGCCGGGTCAGGCCCATGTACGCGCATCCGGTGACCGCGACGCCCGCCTCGGCGACGTACTCCTCCAGTGCGCGTGTCACCGAGACGGTGTACGGGGTCACCAGTGCCACGCGCCGCGCGTCGAGCGCCACCAGGGCCTCAAGGAGTGCGCCCGAGGTGGTGACCGACGGGACCTCGCCGGCGCGTGTCATCGCCGCGCACATCGCCCGCTCCCCGGCGATCCCGGCGACGAAGCTGCCGGACGTGCAGGCGTACGCGACGACTTCCGGGGTGATCGCGGTCAGGGTGCGGACCGCGTTGTCGAGCGTCTCGTGCTCGCTCACCAGACGGGCGAGGTCGAGACTCACCTCGACCGGCACGAACGGCGTGCGCGTCAGATGCAGTGAGACCTCGTCCGGAACCCAGCGCCACAGCTCGCGGTCCAGGGCGAAATCAAAAGGGGCGACGACACCGACACCGCGTTGCGGGCGGGGTCCGCCCAGAAACGACACCTCCATACAGGCACCGTCCTCACAGCGAGAAAGGGGTGGGCAACGGACCGTCATCACGCCCGTGTTGACGAAGGTAGGTTCTGGTGCGAGCGTGGTCAATCCGCGCATGTCGAAGCATGTGTTACGCCCGCGTTGCGCCCCCGTCAACGCCCGCATCCACCCACGTCACGGACGGTGCGGAGCCTTCCAGGACAGCCGGCCCCCGGAGAAAATATCCGTATGAGCGACCCCGCCCCCACCCTTCTCGTCCTGGATGCCGACCCCCCGCCCCGCCTCGGCCGGCTTACCGGCCGCGCCCTGATCGAGCACACCGACGAGGCGAGCCTCGCCGAACGTCTGCCGCACGCGGACGTGCTCCTGGTCTGGGACTTCACCTCGCGGGCCGTGCGTTCCGCCTGGCCGGGCGCAGGTCCGCGGCCGCGCTGGGTGCATACGGCGAGCGCGGGCGTGGACCACCTGATGTGCCCCGAACTCGCCGCGTCCGACACGGTGGTGACCAACGCCCGCGGCGTCTTCGACCAGCCCATCGCCGAGTACGTCGCCGCCCTCGTCCTCACCATGGCCAAGGACCTGCCGGGAACCTGGGAGCTGCAGCGGGAGCGGACCTGGCGGCACCGCGAGACCCAGCGGGTCGCGGGCACACGTGCGTGTGTCGTCGGATCCGGGCCCATCGGCCGGACCATCGCCCGCACGCTCAAGGCGCTCGACGTGACGACGGCACTCGTCGGACGCACTCCGCACACCGGCATCCACGGCCCCGACGACCTCGACCGGCTGATCGCCCGCGCCGACTGGGTGATCGCCGCGGCCCCGCTGACCGAGCAGACGTACGGCATGTTCGACGCGCGCCGGTTCGGCGTGATGCAGCCGTCGGCCCGCTTCATCAACATCGGGCGCGGTGGGCTGGTCGTCGAGGACGCGCTCGCCCAGGCGCTGGCCAGGCGGTGGATCGCAGGTGCCGCCCTGGACGTCTTCGAGCACGAACCCCTCACCCCGGACAGCCCGTTGTGGGACGTGCCGGGCCTGATCGTGTCCCCGCACATGAGCGGCGACACGATCGGCTGGCGCGATCAGCTCGGTACCCAGTTCGTGGAGTTGTACGAGCGCTGGGCAGCGGGCAGACCGCTTCTGAACGTGGTCGACAAAAAGCGTGGGTACGTACCAGGACGCTGAACCGTTCAAGCGATGGAGGGCAGATGACGGACCCCGGCCTCACCGAGCTGACCGCCGCACGACTCGTCGAGGGCTATCGCAAGGGCGAGTTCAGTCCCCAGGAGGTCACGCGGGCCGCGCTGGACCGGGCCGAGCGGATCCAGCCGGAGGTGAACGCGTTCGTGCGCCTGCCGGCCGACGAGGCGCTCGCGCAGGCCCGTGAGTCGACGGAGCGCTGGCGGCGCGGCGAACCGAAGGGGCTCGTGGACGGGGTCCCGACGACGGTCAAGGACATCCTGCTGCTGCGCGGCGCGCCCACGCTCAAGGGCTCCAGGACGATCCCGGAGAACGGCCGCTGGGACGAGGACGCCCCCTCGGTCGCCCGGCTGCGTGAGCACGGCGCCGTGTTTCTCGGCAAGACCACGACACCGGAGTTCGGCTGGAAGGGCGTGACGGACTCGCCGCAGTCCGGTCTGACACGCAACCCGCACGACCTCACCCGCACTTCGGGCGGCTCCAGCGGCGGTGCGGCCGCGGCCGTGGCGCTCGGCGCGGGTCCGCTCGCCCTGGGCACGGACGGCGGCGGCAGCGTCCGCATCCCGGCGGCCTTCTGCGGGATCTTCGCGCTGAAGCCGACGTACGGGCGCGTGCCGCTCTATCCGGCGAGCGCCTTCGGCACGCTGGCGCATGTGGGCCCGATGACCCGGGACGCGGCGGACGCGGCGCTGCTCCTCGATGTGATCGGGGCGCCTGACGACCGCGACTGGTCGGCGCTGCCGGCCGCGCCCGGGTCCTTCGTCGCCGGGCTGTCGGGCGGGGTGCGGGGCCTGCGGGTCGCCTACTCGCCGTCCCTCGGCGGACAGGTGGCGGTGCACCCCGCGGTCGCCGCCGCGGTGCGTCAGGCGGTGGAGCGGCTCGCGGAGCTCGGCGCGTACGTCACGGAGACCGACCCCGACTTCACCGACCCGGTGGACGCCTTCCACGCCCTGTGGTTCTCCGGGGCGGCCCGGGTGACCCAGCAACTCGGGCCGGAGCAGCGGAAGTTGCTCGATCCCGGGCTGCGGGAGATCTGCGCGGCCGGCGCGCGCCTGAGCGCGCTGGACTACCTGGCCGCGGTGGACGTCCGCATGGAACTCGGCCGCCGTATGGGCCACTTCCACGAGTCCTACGACCTTCTCGTCACGCCGACGCTGCCGATCACGGCGTTCGAGGCGGGCGCGGAGGTGCCGAAGGGCTCCGGTCACCGGCGCTGGACGGGCTGGACCCCGTTCACGTACCCGTTCAACATGACCCAGCAGCCGGCGGCGACCGTCCCGGTCGGACGCGACGGGGACGGTCTGCCGATCGGTCTGCAGCTCGTGGCCGCCCGGCACCGGGACGACCTGGTGCTGCGGGCGGCGCACGCGCTCTACGAGGCGGGGATCGCCTCCCCTGTCACTTCCGGCGGAAGCTGAGCGTCTCCCCTGCCGCCCCTGACCGCCACAGGTCGTTGCATCCCTCGGCCATCTCCTCGAGCCCTTCGACGATCTGGCCCCAGACGATGCCGGGTACCCAGCCCACGTCGGCGTTCAGGAGGAGGTTGTTGCGCTCGTAGAAGAGGGCCAGGTCGACGAGCGTCGTGCCGGCGCGGACCTCGCGGTCGTAGCCGTATGCCTTGGTGCCGAGTTCCGATCCCGCGAAGGAGAAATAGCAGAGATCTCCGGGAATCGGGGTCACTGTCGGATTTTCCAGGGGTGGCTCTGATGTCGCGAAAGGAGAGAAAAGGGCATAGATCTCATTTCGGGCGTATTTCGCGTGATAGACGTCGCTGCCCAGTGGAAGGGCATCCCACACGGCCGCGCAGGTGAGCGGGGCGCGGTCGTCCAGCAGTTTTGCCGTGCAGGTGATTCCACGTTTGACCAGCGAGACTTCGATGTAGCGGTCAGCCATGCATCCCATGGTGCATACATCGCATGCTCTCGGGTAGCCGCGCCGCCATGGCTCCACCTTTTGGGAACGACAGACACACACCCGGGTCACCCGGACCCAGCCGCCGATCGCTGCTCGCGGGGGTGGCGGCGCTCGGTGCGCTGGGCGCCGCGGGATGCAGCCGGGTGGCCACCGCTTCGACGACGAAAGGCGGTGATCTCCTCGACCGGCTCAGGGCGTCAGGCGTCGTACGGCTGGGCATCGCGGGTGAGATCCCGTTCGGCTACATCGACAAGAACGGCGATCTGACCGGCGAGGCACCGGAATTGGCCAAGGTCGTCTTCAAACGGCTCGGCGTGGACAGGGTGCAGCCCGTGCCCACGGAGTTCGGCTCCCTGATACCGGGCCTGAACTCGCAGCAGTTCGATGTCGTGGCGGCCGGGATGTACGTCAATCCCGAGCGTTGCGCGCAGGTCATCTTCGCCGACCCGGACTACCAGATGCTCGATTCCTTCATCGTCCGCAAGGGCAATCCGAAGGGCCTGCACACCTACAAGGACATCGTCGCGAAGAAGGCCAAGTTCGCGACGGGGACCGGCTATGCGGAGATCCAGTACGCCGTCGAGGCGGGGTACAAGGAGAGCGACATCCTGGTCGTTCCGGACCAGGTCGCCGGACTGAACGCCGTCGAGGCCGGACGCGTCGACGTCTTCGCCGGTACGGCGCTCACCGCCCGGGAAGTCGTCAAGAACTCCTCCAAGGCCGAGGCGACCAGGGCCTTCGCGCCGCTCGTCAAGGGCAAGCCCCATGTCGACGGGGGCGCCTTCGCCTTCCGGCCGACCGAGACGAAGCTGCGCGACGCCTTCAACACCGAGCTGCACAAGCTCAAGAAGAGCGGCGAACTGTTCCGCGTGCTGCGGCCGTTCGGCTTCACCAAGGCCGAGATGACGGATCTGACCGCGAAGGAGCTCTGCGGCGGATGACCTCGGGACTCTGGGAACTCGTACTCAAAGGGATCTGGATCACCCTCCAACTCCTCGTCCTCAGCGGACTGGTGGCCGCGGCGGTCGCCTTCGGAGTCGGCGTGGCCCGCACTCACCGGCTGTGGATCGTCCGCTTCCTCGCGGGCTTCTACACCGAGGTGTTCCGCGGGACCTCCGCCCTGATCATGATCTTCTGGGTGTTCTTCGTGCTGCCGATCGCGTTCGGCTGGCAGCTGGTGCCCCTGTGGGCGGGCACGCTCGCGCTCGGACTGACCTACGGCGCGTACGGCGCCGAGATCGTGCGCGGCGCGCTGAACTCGGTCGACCCGGCGCAGCGCGAGGGCGGCGTCGCCCTCAGCTTCACCCCCTGGCAGCGGATGCGGCTGATCCTGCTGCCGCAGGCGGTGCCGGAGATGATCCCGCCGTTTTCCAACCTGCTGATCGAGCTGCTCAAGGGCACCGCGCTGGTGTCCGTCATGGGCATGGGCGACCTGGCCTTCAGCGCCAACCTGGTGCGCCTGGCGCTGCAGCAGAGCGCGGAGATCTACACGTACGTCCTGCTGATCTACTTCGTCATCGCCTTCCTGCTCACGCGGGGAATGCGCGGACTGGAGCGCAGGCTCAAGGCAGGCCTGGGCAAGTCGGTCGGGCGCACGCCCGAGCAGGAGCTGCGTCGTCCTGAGACGACCGGCGTGGGCGCGGGAGGTGCTCTCGGATGAAATGGGACTGGAGCGCTGTCGCCGACTTCATGCCGAAGTTCTGGGACGGTCTGCTGGTCACCCTGCAGATCCTCGCCATCGGCTCGCTGATCTCGTTCGTGCTGGGGCTGGTGTGGGCGCTGCTGATGCGCACGCCGTCGCGCTGGGTGCGCTGGCCGGTCGGTGTGGTCACGGAGTTCATCCGCAACACCCCGCTGCTGGTGCAGCTTTTCTTCTTCTTCTACGTGCTGCCCGAGTGGGGCCTGACGTGGTCGGCGCTGACCACGGGCATCTGCGCGATCGGACTGCACTACTCGACGTACACGATGCAGGTCTACCGCGCCGGCATCGAGGCGGTCCCGGCCGGCCAGTGGGAGGCGGCGACCGCGCTGAACCTGCCGGTGCGGCGCACCTGGACCGCGGTGATCCTGCCGCAGGCGATCCGCCGGGTCGTCCCGGCCCTCGGCAACTACGTCATCGCGATGCTCAAGGACACCCCGATCCTGATGACGATCACGGTCATGGAGATGCTCGGCCAGGCGCGGCTGTTCTCCCAGGAGCACTTCCAGTTCACCGAGCCCCTGACGGTGATCGGGGTGGCCTTCATCTTCATCGCCTATCCGGCCTCCCTTCTCGTACGAGCCCTGGAGCGACGCCTTGTCCGCTGACACCCCTTTGACGAAAGAACCCGACGCGAGCGGCAACCGGCCGGTGGACGGCAGCGAACTGATCCGCTTCGACCACGTCACCAAGCGCTTCGGCTCGAACACGGTCCTCGACCAGCTCGACTTCTCCGTGAACTCCGGCAAGCACGTCACCCTGATCGGCCCGTCCGGCTCCGGCAAGACGACGATCCTGCGGCTGCTGATGACGCTGACCAAGCCGGAGGAGGGCACGATCACCGTCGACGGGATGCAGCTCTTCCCGGCCCCCGAGAAGCAGATCCGCGAGGTCCGCAAGAACATCGGGATGGTCTTCCAGCAGTTCAACCTGTTCCCGAACATGACCGTCCTGCGGAACATCACCGAGGCCCCGGTCACCGTTCTCGGCCTGTCCAAGGACGAGGCGGAGGAGCGGGCGCGCGGGCTGCTGGACCTGGTCGGCCTCGCCGACAAGGCCGGCTCCCGCCCGACGCAGCTCTCCGGCGGCCAGCAGCAGCGGGTGGCGATCGCCAGGGCGCTGGCGATGCGGCCGCAGGTGCTGCTCCTGGACGAGGTGACCTCCGCGCTCGACCCGGAGCTGGTCGCCGGCGTCCTCGACGTGCTGCGCGACATCGCGCGCACCACCGACATCACGATGCTCTGTGTGACCCACGAGATGAACTTCGCCCGGGACATCTCGGACCAGGTGCTGATGTTCGACTCCGGCCGGGTCATCGAGTCGGGGCCGCCGGAGAAGATCTTCAGCGAGCCGGAGAACGACCGGACGCGAGAATTTCTCAGCGCGGTGCTCTGACGCCAGGAGTTGAACGCGGTTCAACCTTCGAGGTCCAAGCACCGGGTCAGGGCGCTGGCATATGCCAGCGCGCCTGCGCCCCTGTTGAGAGCGGTGGTCCGGGGTCGGAATCTCGTCAACAGCCGCTCACAACCAGCCTCTTGACCGTTATCGTGGAAGGGATTCGCTGTCCGGATTACGGCCCAGTAGTAGTGCCAGCAGCAGTGCGACCGAGCGAGCGCAGGGGGACACCGTGGCGCTGAAGCACGAGCCGACCGCGCCGTACCACTCGGCCCAGGACGCCCTCCGCGTCCTGGAGACCGTGGCGCGGCACACCACCGGAGTCACCGACACCGACCTCGCCCGGCTCACCGGCCTCACCCCGGAGCGGCTGACCACCCTCCTGAGGATGCTGCGCCGCGAGGGCTACGTCGAACAGATCACCGACGGGGCGTACATCACGGGCGACGCCCTCACCCGACTCGGCTCCGCGCAGGGCCGTGAGCAGGCCCTGCGCGAGAAGCTCCAGCGCACCCTGGACCGGCTGCGCGACTCGGTGGGCGCCGCCGTGTACCTCAGCCGGTATGTCGACGGCGAGGTCAGGATCTCCCAGTACGCCGACGGGCCGACGACCCCGGTGGTCAACGAGTGGGTCGACTTCCGCGTCTCGGCGCACGCGACCGCCATCGGCAAGAGCCTGCTGGGCCAGCTCGACCACAACAGCAGGCGCGACCACCTCTCCCGCCACAAGATGGCCCGCCTCACCTCGCGCACCATCACCAGCGACAAGCTTCTGCTGTCCCGTCTGGAGACCCAGCCGCCCACCGTGCCCCATCTCGACCTCCAGGAGTACGCGGTCGGCACCGTCTGCGCGGCCGTCCCGATCAGCGCCGGCTCCGCGGTCGGCTGCCTCGCCCTCTCCCTCCCGGTCGAGCACGCCCACCGGCTCCGCCAGGCCGCCGACACGCTGAACCGGAGCGCGGCGCCCCTGCTGCTGTCCCTGGCGATCTAGTCGGTCCAGGCGCTCCAGGGGCACTCCGGACGGCACCGGCCGCTGGTCCGGAGCACCCCTGGGGACCAGGTAGTATTTTCTCCGTCGCCGCCCGCGAGACACAGATCAAACGGTCGGCGAGAGTCATGCGCCGCTAGCTCAGTTGGTTAGAGCAGCTGACTCTTAATCAGCGGGTCCGGGGTTCGAGTCCCTGGCGGCGCACGATGTCGATGGCGAGGCGTGTTCGCGGACAGCGCGAACCGGCCTCGCCATCGCTGTTTTTGTGCGGCTTCGCCGTCGTTGTGGGGACTTCCGCCACCCACACCCCCTCAGGACGAGCCTCGCGTGGAAGCCGGCGCCCCCTCGACGTCCTCCCGGGTCAGCCTCCGGTACGCGTACCCCTGCTCGCCGGGCGGGCGCCACCACACCGGATCCGCGCACCGGACCCCCTCCCGTCTGAGCAGCGCCCGGTGGATCTTGTTCGTCGCCGTCACCGGCATCCGCTGCACCACCCGCACGAACCGCGGCGCCATCTTGGTGCCCAGGTCCGGCTGGGCGGCCAGGAACGTGCCGAAGTCCACCGGGTCGAACCTCCCCGCGACCGTCGCCATCACCTGGTCCCCGGTCACCGGATCCGGCACCGCGTACACGGCGACCGCGTCGGCGCCCTCGTACCGGGCGAGGATGTTCTCGATCATCGCGGCGGCCAGGTTCTCGCTGTCGACCCGGATACGGTCGTCGGTGCGGCCCGCGAAGTAGAGATAGCCGTCGGCGTCCCGGTAGAAGAGGTCACCGGTCCAGTAGGCGCCGCCCCTTCGCCGCTCGGCCTCCGCCTCGGCGTTGCGCCAGTACCCCTCGAAGGGGTTCGGGCCGCGGTTGACCAGCTCACCTATCGCCTCGTCCCCGTTCAGCAGTCGCCCCGCCGCGTCGAAGCGGGCCGGCCGGCGCTCCTGTCCCGTGTCCGGATCGAGTACGACGAGACCCGGCGTCGCCTTTCCCACCGCGCCGCGAGGCGTCCCCGGCGACCACTGCACTGCGGCCCCGCCCTCCGAGGACCCGTACCCCTCCACCAGCCGCACCCCGAACCGCCGCTCGAAGGCCGCCGCGTCCACCGCCCCCGCCTCCGTGCCGAAACCGAGCCGGAGGGGGTTGTCCCGGTCGTCGTCGCGCGCCTCGGTGGCCAGGATGTACTGCACGGCCCGGCCCACGTACGTGAAGTACGTCGCCCCGTGTTTGCGTACGTCCGCCAGGAACCCCGACGCCGAGAAGCGCCGGCGCAGCGCCACGCCCGCCCCGGCCGCCAGCGCGGGTGCCCAGTCGGCGATCACCGCGTTGCCGTGGAACATCGGCATGCAGACGTAGTGCACGTCGTCGCGGCGCACCCCGAACTGGCCGACCAGGGACGCCCCGGCGGCCGCCAGCCGGCCCTGGGTGCAGATCGCGGCCTTCGGGGCGCCGGTCGAACCGGAGGTGAAGTACAGCAGCAGGCGGTCGTCGGGGGTGGCGCGGGAGGCGTCCGGCTCGGCCGTCGTATACGGCGCCAGGAGCCCGGCGTACTCCTCGGTGTCGGTGACCAGGAGGCGTACGCCGGGGAGGTCGAGACCGGTGAGGAGGGGGAGGTGGTTGCGCTCGGTGACAACGGTCCGGCATCCGGTGTGCAGGATGTCGCGGGCCAGCTCCGCGCCCCGGCGGGTGGGGTTGATGCCGGCGATTGCCGCTCCCGCCAGTGCCGCGGCCTCCAGCCACAGGGCGTATTCAGGGGTGTTGTCGAGCAGGACACCCACATGCGGCTCGGCGCCGGGCGGCAGCAGGTCGGTCAGCAGGGCCGCCCTGGCCGCGGCACCGGCGGCCATCTCGTGATGGGTGAGGACCAGGTCCTCGCACCACAGGGCCGGACGGTGGTCGCCCCACCGCCCGGCTACGAGTTCCGCGACCGTGCTCCTGTTGGACTCCATGGCGGCGCACGGTAGTTGATGGGTCGTCAAATGTGGAGGGTCAGGGGGTGATCGTGACGCCGTCGACGACGACGGTGTCGGTGGTGTCGTCGGTGCCCTCGCCGAAGCCGAACTCGTCGGACATCTGGCTGAACGTGACCATGAAGGCGACGCAGAACACGACGATCACCCCGAGGAACGCCAGGATGGCGATGGTGGACGCCGCCAGACCGGCGCGGCGCGGCGCCTTGGCCGTGGCGATCACTTCGCGGCCCTCGGCGTAGTAGACGGTGACGAAGTCCCCCTCCAGGATCGTCGCCGGGCCGTTCTCCTCCTCGAAGCGGACGAGGCGGCCGTCGCGTGCGGTGAACTCGAAGACGTGGTGCAGCGTGGTGCTCACCGACGTGTCATGGCCGCCGCCGTGCGTCGTCGTGAACATCCGCAGACAGCGCGCCTCGGCCGTCAGCCCGCTGTTCCAGGCGCTGCGGATCTGCAGCGAACGGCGCAGCACGCGGTACGCGCCGAAGAGGACCAAGGCCATGATCAAGCAGGGCACGAGGTAGAACAGCACGTCCATGGGATCCCCCGGGGTCTCAGGCCACCGCCCTGCCCAACGGTAGGGCGGTGACAGGAAGGTACCCGCGAGCGGAGCCCCGTTCGCTCAAGTAAGGCTCAGAGTTCGGGTGCGTGCGCCGGGACCGAGCCTCCCGGCGCACGCACCCTGTCCGGCGGGGATCAGAACGTGACGTCCGAGCAGGCGTAGAACGCGTTGCCCGTGTCGGCGATCGTCCATACCGCGAGGATGACGTGGTGGCCGCTCAGCCCGGACGGCAGTGTGCCGCTGTGGGAGAGGGTGGCCGGAGGGCGCTGTCCGTTGTACGGCACCGTCAGGAACGGTGTCGTGCTGAGGTCGGAGCGGGCCAGGTTGTGGTTCTGGTTCCAGCCCTGCCGGGTGACGTAGTACTTGAAGTCGGTGGTGGCGTGCATGGCGGTGAACTGCCAGCGGAACGTGTAGCTCTGACCACCCGTCACCTTCGTGGTGGGCCAGGCGCCACCGGACGGCGTCCTCGCGCTGTCGAGCTGGGAGAAGCGGGAGTTGCCGCCCGAGCACAACGAGCCGTCGGCCGGTCCGGCCGCGGGGAAGCCCTTGGGGCCCTCGACGCTCTGCGGCTCCCACTGGATGTCGCCGCAGTTGGTCACGGTGCCGTTCTGGCAGAGCTTCTGCCGGCTGATGGGGAGGTCGGTGTAGCCGTGGCCGCTCGCACCGCCGGCGGAGAGCACGAAGGCTCCCGCCGTGGTGAGTCCGAGCACGGCGGCGTACCACTTGGTCTTTTTGCGCATGCTGCCGCTCCTGAAGAACGTGGGGGAGGTTCCATGAGGCGTGCAGGTCTAGACCAAGTGTCAGATTATTGCCGTTGCTTGGCTGTGTCCATATCGAAAGCCGGGTCCATGGCCAGTCCACGGCCATCGGAGGCCGATTACGGCCCCTGGTCTCCCCGCCCCGAGCAGAACGCCACCGTCAAGTCCTTCACCAGCGCCTTGCGTTCGTAGTCGTCCAGCTCCACGAGCCCGCGCACGGTCAGCCGCGTCACCGTGTCCTCCACGGAGTCCACGACCGACGTGAGCACGCTCGCCCGTTGCCGGGCGTCCAGCGCGGCGATCCGGCGGCGGTGTATCGCGGCGGCGACCTCGGGGGCGTACTCCACCCGGACCGGCTGCACCGAGAACACCTCGATCCCGACCGGTGCCACGTCCGCCGCCGTCAGCCGGGTCAGTGCCGCGGCCCTGGAATCGGCCGCCTCCACCGGACCCCGCCCCCCGCCGGGCGTCTCCACCGCGACCCGGGCCAGGGCCGCCTCCACGCACTCACGCAGATAGGTCTCGTGGTCCTCGATCCCCAGCAGCGCCCGCGCGGTGTCCCGCACCCGCCACACCACCAGCACCACCACGCGCAGCGGGACACCGTTGCCGTCGGCCGCGGGCATCGGCTCGCTGCGCCAGTGCCGCAGCCGTAAGTCGACCCGGCGGCGCAGCAGCAGGGGGTTGACCCACATCAGACCGGTGCGCCGCACGGTCCCCCGGTAGCGTCCGAACAGTCCGAGCACCCAGGCCCGTCCGGTCCGGCCGCGGGCGAGCCCGCCGAAGCCGACCATCCCGAGCGCGCCGGCGCCCGCGTAGGCCGTCCACTGCGCGGGACCGAGCCCGGCCCCCGCGTACGCCGGCAGCCGCAGCGCCGCCGCCGCGAGCTTGGGCAGGACTCCGGCCCACCACGAGGTGGCCACGCACCCGGCCGCCCCGCAGGCACCGGCCAGCACGCCCGCCGTCGCGGGCAGCACCCGGGCGGGACGCTCGGCCAGATCGAGGTCGATCTGCGGTGCGGACCTCGGCTTCGCCGGGGTCGGCCGCCGGAAGCGCGGCTGTTCGCCCGTCCCCTGCCTGCGGCCGACGACGGTCGGTCTGAGCGGCACGGACACCGGGTCCGGGTCGTCGCGGAACAGCAGATGGACGGGGATCTCGGTGGTCGCCTCGTTCTGGATGAGGCGAGCCGGTCTGCCCGGTCCCTCGGACTCGGGTGTCTGTGAAGTGGTCGTCGTACTCATGCGTGCCTCCAGCCTCCGCGCCAGATGCGTCACAACAGGTGGGTCGGGTCACAACAGATGGGTCGGGCAGACCCGCTCAGGAGAAGAGGCGCCTCCAGGTCTCCGGCCCCGGATAGCCGTCCGCCGCGCCGCCGCGCCACCCCTGGGAGCGCTGGAAGGCCTCGACGTTGCGCCGGTCCGCCTCGCCCCAGCGCGGCCCCGGCCCGGTCGTGTAGTGCTTGCCGAACCCTTTCTTCACCAGCTGCCTGCCCAGCTGGGTGACGTACTCGTTGTCCGCACCGGGCCTGAACAGCGCCCGGCCCGGATAGCCCTGCACCCCGTGGGACGCGGGCGGACCGGCCGCCCCGCCCGCCGGGACGGAGTTGCCCTTGCCGGAGACCAGCAGCTCCCAGGTCCGCGGCCCCGGCAGCCCGTCCGCGTCCTGGCCCTTCCAGCCCTGGGCCTGCTGGAAGGCCTGGGTGGCCAGACGGTCCGCGTCCGACCACCGCCGTCCGGGGCCCGACGGGTAGAAGCGCCGGGCACCCCGCTCGATGAGCAGCTGCCCGAGCTGGGTGACGTACTCGTTGTCCGCGCCGGGGCCGAAGTACGCCGCTCCCGGGTAGGGCGTCGCGGGTTTCGGATCGGCGGGCGTGCTCGGCTGCGCGCCCGGCGTGTCTGCCGCGAGCCCCTTGTACCGGTACGGGAGATAGCGGTCCGAGTAGCTCCAGTAGGCATACGGGGTGGCCTGCCGGCGGGCGTGGGGGGGCGTCTGCTCATAGGCGAGGTATGAGGCGTGCGTGGAGTCCGTCCAGCCGCCGAAAATGACGACGTGCGAGCCCTTCTCCGGGTTCTCGGGATTGTGGAACAGCAGAATGTCGCCGGGCTGCAGTTCCTCCTTGGTGATCTGCTGCGCGTACTGGCCGAGGCTGCCCGTCCATTCGTTCCCGGGCAGGCCCCAGGCCATCGAGACATAGCCCGAACAGTCCTGCCGGTAACCGTCGGACCAGTACAGGTTCATGCTGTACGGCACCTCTGCGTCGACCCATTTCCTGGCCCGGTTGATGATCTCCGCGCGGGTGGTCGCGGGCACCCTGAGCGCACCGGCGAACTTGGCCGGCCCACCCCTCCCGCCGTGCAACGGGCCCTTGTGGCCCTGCGGGGTACCGGGCTCCTCTCCTGCAGGAACACTCGGGCTGGGCGATGCGTGCGGGGCGGCGAACGCCGGTGTCGCACAGCCCGCGCCCAGTGCCGCGGACGTGGCCGCCGCCACGATCACGGCCATCGGGGTCCCCCCGCCCGGCCGGAGCCGGGAGTGGGTGCGGGCGGCCGGATGGCGACCGGTCCCCGAATAGGGCAGGACCCGGCGCCAGTGCGCGCATCCGGGGCAGTCGCAGTCGCCCGCCGGATCGAATTCCTCGAATACCGGAGTCGCCATGCGATTCCCCTCACACTCCAGATGAAAAAGACCGCGCCTGTCCACGTTGATCAGTTTCCCAACCGTCTTCCCGACGCGCATGTTGACGGTCCGAATGATGTACAGGGGCCGCCTGGGACCGGTGCCTGCCACCGGGCGCCGTGTGGTCAGGGGCACCCCTGGGCTTCCGGTAGAGTTGCGACGTCAGCGGGCGCCGCTAGCTCAGTTGGTTAGAGCAGCTGACTCTTAATCAGCGGGTCCGGGGTTCGAGTCCCTGGCGGCGCACGATGGTGATGGCGAGGCGGGTTCGCAGAAAGTGCGAACCACCTCGCCATCGTCGTTTCTGAAGGCGCGGCGCGACCGCGCCGGCGGGCGAGGCCTCTCGTGAAAGCAAGGCCCTTCACTCTGTCTGGCCGGATACTCTCTGGCCATGGCAGCGCGTGACCTCCAAGAGCGGATCAAGAAGCTCATCATCGACCGCAGGCTGCCCCCCGGGGCCCCGCTGCCGACCGAGCCCGAGCTGATGGAGTTCCTGGGCGCGAGCCGGAACTCGGTGCGCGAGGCGCTGAAGGCGCTGCAGGCGATGGGCATCGTGGAGATCCGGCACGGCTTCGGGACGTACGTCGGCCCGATGTCGCTGGCCCCGATGATCGAGGGCCTCGCCTTCCGCACGGTCGCCGGGCACTACCGGGGAGAGGACTCCCTCCTGCAGCTGCTGGAGCTGCGCGAGGCGGTGGAGACGGGGCTCGTCTCCCGGCTCGCGGGGCGGATCCCGGATGCGGACCTCGTTGAACTCGACGCGCTCGTGAACCGTATGGAACACCAGGCCGCGCAAGGAGGCGCCGGTCTCGCGGACACCGACCGCGCCTTTCACGCCACCCTGTACCGGGGGCTGGACAACGTGCTGCTCGGCGAGGTCCTGGAGGCGTTCTGGGACGCCTTCCACCGTGTCCAGACGGACCTGGGAGGCACGCCGCCGGACCACCAGGTCACCTGCCGGCAGCACCGGGACATCCTCGACGCGGTGCGGTCGGGCGACTCGGCCAGAGCGGAGGTGGCCATAAGGGAGCACTTCGGCAACCTTCGCGTACGGCTGTCCACAACGCATCCACAGGATCCCCACATGCGCCACAATGAACGCGTATGACCGGTAAACACCGCGTTTCGCATCTTGCGATCATGATGAACGCCGTAGAACCCTGTTTTCCAAGATACTGCGGATACGCGGCAGTTGGGGGTCAAGTAAGCGGTTGCCGGTTCTGTGGGGATAGGGGGCCCAGTTCACGGGACGATGCCGAGGGGGGCATCATGCAACCGGAAGGTCGCGGTTCCATGTCCATGCGTGTGCGAGCTGTGGTGGCCGCGACCCACCAGTGATACGCCTGTGAAGAGTCGAGGGGGCTCGACACGGGCGGAAGGAACCGACACAACGCGCGGGGGGCCTCGCGTGTGGGGGGAATGACTCATGACGTCGACGCCGACGGGCGCCCGGCACAACTTCGACTCGTCAGAAACGACCCAGCTCAGAGTGCCGTCCCACCGGAACAGCCAGACGGGCCAGTTCCGCCGGATCAAGAAGAACCTGCCGAGATACGACTACGAGCACTACAGCCGGCTGGCCGGTCCCCTCACCCAGCCCGACCCGGACAAGCCGTACAAGGTGCAGTACCGCTCGCTGCTCTCACAGGAGCCGCACCGCCTGCGCGCCGCCCTGATGCTGGGCGCAGCCCCACTGCTGTCGCTGATCCTGCTCGGCTGGCTGCTGCAGCCCGAGCACTGGACCCGACGCGACTACCCCGCCTTCGGCTTCCTGCCGGCGCTGGACGTCGTGATGCTCGTCTCGATCGGTCTGATCGAGTTCTTCCGCTGCATGAACGTGCTGTCGAACGCGCACGCCACGCTGGTCGCCCGCGACCCGATCCCGGTGGTGCCCGAGACCGGCACGAGAGTCGCGTTCATCACGACGTACGTGCCCGGCAAGGAACCCCTGGAGATGGTGACGAAGACCCTGGAGGCGGCCGTGCGGCTGCGCCACCGGGGGCTGCTGCACATCTGGCTCCTTGACGAGGGCGACGACGCGGAGGTGAAGGCGGTCTGCGCGCGCCTGGGCGTGCACCACTTCTCCCGCAAGGGCATCGAGAAGTGGAACCGGCCCAAGGGCCCGCACCGCGCCAAGACCAAGCACGGCAACTACAACGCCTGGCTGGAGGCGCACGGCCACGACTACGACTTCTTCGCCTCCGTCGACACCGACCACGTCCCGCTGCCCAACTACCTGGAGCGGATGCTCGGCTTCTTCCGCGACCCGGACGTCGGCTTCGTCATCGGCCCGCAGGTCTACGGCAACTACGACAACCCGATCACCAAGGCCGCCGAGTCTCAGCAGTTCCTCTTCCACGCGCTGATCCAGCGTGCGGGCAACCGCTACGGCGCCCCGATGTTCGTCGGTACGTCGAACGCCGTACGGATCAGTGCGCTGAAGCAGATCGGCGGCCTGTACGACTCGATCACCGAGGACATGGCCACGGGCTTCGAGATCCACCGGCACCGGAACCCGGCGACGGGCAAGAAGTGGCGCTCGGTGTACACACCGGACGTGCTGGCCGTCGGTGAGGGTCCTGGCGCCTGGACGGACTTCTTCACCCAGCAGCTGCGCTGGTCGCGGGGGACGTACGAGACGATCCTGAAGCAGTACTGGAAGGGCTGGTTCTCGCTGCCTCCGGGCAAGCTCTTCAACTACACGATGATGATCATCTTCTACCCGATGTCGGCTCTCAACTGGATTCTGGCGGCGCTGAGTTGTGCGCTGTTCCTGGGTCTGGGCGCCTCGGGTGTGAACATCGACCCGACGGTCTGGCTGATGCTGTACGGCAACGCGTCCGCGCTGCAGATCGGCCTGTACATCTGGAACCGCCGGCACAACGTCTCGCCGCACGAGCCGGAGGGTTCGGGCGGTGTGGCGGGCATGGTGATGTCAGCCCTGTCGGCGCCGATCTACGCCCGCTCGCTGATGGACACCGTGCTGCGCCGCAAGAGCAAGTTCGTGGTGACGCCCAAGGGCGACTCGGCCAGCCCGGACACCCTGTTCGGGACCTTCCGCATCCACCTGTTCTTCATCCTGGTCTTCGCCGGCTCGATCGCCGCCGGCATCACACTCGGGCACTCGCACCCGGCGATGCTCATCTGGGCCACGTTCGCCCTGCTGATCACCGCGTCGCCGATCTTCGCCTGGCGGTACTCGCTGTGGCAGGCGAAGAAGAGGCCACCCGCGCCGGCCGTGCCGGAGCCGCAGAACCCGGCGGCGCCCGGGACGGCGTACCAGCCGCTGCCGGCACAGGCCGCGCCGCACTCGCCGCACGCCTCGGGGCACAAGCCCAGCTGGGCCGCGGCGAGCGGAGGCTCGGGGGGAAGCCCGAGCGGGGACCCGAGCGCAGGCAATGACCAGACGATGCAGATCGCTCTTGGTGGATTTGGGGGACGTAAGGAATGAACGACCGTGCAGGCCACCGCCGCGCCCGTCGACTCGCGATCGGTACGGCGGTGGTACTCGCGCTGGCCGGGATGAACGGGCCTTGGCTCTACCGGGTCGGGACAGAGAAATACCACGAGTACCAGATCAACAGACCCGAGTACAAAGCGGACAACGGGCACTGGGACATTGTCGAGTTCCCGAAGGAGTACCGCCAGGACACCATTCACGCGGCACTTCTGCGCACCGGCAAGGTGCTGCTGATCGCCGGTTCGGGCAACAACCAGGACAACTTCGACGCGAAGAAGTTCGACACCCGGATCTGGGACCCGGTGAAAGGCACGATCAAGAAGGTCTCGACCCCGAAGGACCTGTTCTGCACCGGCCACACCCAGCTCGCCAACGGCAATCTGCTGATCGCGGGCGGCACCAAGCGGTACGAGAAGCTGAAGGGTGACGTCTCCAAGGCCGGTGGCCTGATGGTGGTCCACAACGAGAACCCGGACAAACCGATCACTTTGCCCGCGGGGACGAAGTTCACGGGCAAGGAGAACGGCAAGACGTTCGTGTCGAAGGACCCGGTTCTCGTCCCGCGTGCGAAGAAGGTCTTCGACAAGGCGACGGGGAAGTTCCTGCGCAACGACCCGGGGCTCGGCCGTATCTACGTCGAGGCGAAGAAGAGCGGCACCAAATACGAGACGGGAACCCAGGACAACTACCGCATCCAGGGTCTGACCGGCACCGACGCGCGCAACACGTACGGCATCGCGCAGAAGCTCGCCCTCGACAAGAAGGACTTCCAGGGAATCCGGGACGCCTTCGAGTTCGATCCGGTCGCCGAGAAGTACATCAAGGTCGACCCGATGAACGAGGCCCGCTGGTATCCGACGCTCACCACCCTGAGCGACGGCAAGGTCCTCAGCGTCTCCGGCCTCGACGACATCGGGCAGCTGGTGCCCGGCAAGAACGAGGTCTTCGACCCGAAGACCAAGAAATGGACGTACACGTCGACGATCCGCCAGTTCCCGACGTACCCGGCGCTGTTCCTGATGCAGAACGGGAAGATCTTCTACTCGGGTTCGAACGCGGGATACGGGCCGGACAACGTCGGCCGTATTCCGGGCGTTTGGGATGTCGGCACCAACAAGTTCAGCAAGCTGCCGGGGCTCAGCGACGCCAATGAGATGGAGACGTCGGGGACGGTACTGCTGCCGCCCGCGCAGAACGAGAAGTTCATGGTGATCGGCGGTGGCGGGGTCGGTGAATCCGCGGCGTCCAGCAACAAGACGCGGTTGATCGACCTCAAGGACAAGAACCCGAAGTTCACGGACGGGCCGACGCTGGAGAAGGGGACGCGCTATCCGCAGTCGTCGGTCCTGCCGGACGACTCGGTGCTGGTGTCGGGCGGCTCCGAGGACTATCGCGGGCGCGGTGACTCCAACATCCTCCAGGCGCGGTTGTACAACCCGGACACCAACTCGTTCGAGAAGGTCGCCGATCCGGAAGTGGGGCGCAACTACCACTCGGGGTCGATCCTGCTGCCGGACGGCCGGGTGATGTTCTTCGGATCCGACTCGCTGTACGGCGACAAGGCGAACACCAAGCCGGGGAAGTTCGAGCAGCGGATCGAGATCTACACACCGCCCTATCTGTACCGGGATTCGCGGCCGTCGCTCTCGGGCGGGCCGCAGACGATCGCGCGGGGCGGGTCGGGCACGTTCACATCACCGCAGGCCTCCGCCATCAAGAAGGTGCGGCTGATCCGGCCCAGTGCGTCGACCCACGTCACGGATGTGGATCAGCGGTCGATCGCACTGGACTTCAAGACGTCCGGGAGCAAGATCACTGTGACGGTGCCGAAGAACAGGAATCTGGTGCAGTCGGGGTGGTACATGCTCTTCGCGGATGACGATCAGGGGACGCCCAGCAAGGCGCAGTGGGTGAAGGTGCCGTAGCGCTGCCGCGGCTTGCGTGGTGGGGTGCGGGTGAGTGGTCGGGTGCGGGGTGGGGTGCGGGTGCGTCATGGCTGGTCGCCCGCGGCGGAGCCGCACCCTGACCCAGCCCCGCGCCCCTACGCGTCCGACCCTCGCGCCAGTTTCAGAGCGTAGGTCGACCACCATTGGCCCGCCTTGGGGCCACCCTTGCACGTGCCGTCCGACTCTCCCGGGCGCTTGACCCAGAGGTACGCGTCCACCAAGGGGTCGGCCGTTTTCGTCGTCGGGCTCTCCCCCAGGGCCCGGCCAGGCGGGTTGCACCAGCGTTCGCTCTCGTCGCCTCCCGTGTAGGGGCCGTTGCCGTTGCGGCTGGTGTCGATGACGAAGTGCTTGTCGCCGACCTTCGCGGACAGCTGCTTTCCGTACGCGATGGAGTCCTTGGTCGAGTAGAAGTTGGAGACGTTGACCGCGAAGCCGTCCGCCCGGTCGATGCCCGCCCACCGCAGGGGCTGGAAGATCTGGTCGGGGTGGCCCCAGCCGGCGTTGCCCGCGTCCAGGTAGACCTTGGTGTTCTTCAGGGACTTGAGCTTGGTGACGGCGCCCTTGAGGAGGTCGTAGCGCTCCTCGTGGAACTCGTCCTGGGTGCAGCCGTCCACCAGGTGCAGGATGGCGTCCGGTTCGAGGACCACCGTGGCCGCGCGGTCCCCGATGCCCGCCGCGACGCCGTCGATCCAGGTCCGGTACGAGTCGCCGTCGGCCGCGCCGCCCTGCGAGTACTGGCCGCAGTCGCGGTGCGGGATGTTGTAGAGGACGAGCAGGGCGGTGCGCCCCGCCTTGTCGGCTGCCTCGGTGAAGCCCTTCGCCTCCTGCTCGGGGTTCTCCGGGCCGATCCACTCACCGGTCGGCTGCTCGGCGATCTTGCGGATCTGCCTGGCGTCGTCGTCCTTGCCGGACTTGTCGTAGCCGGTGACCTGACGTGCCGCGTTGCTGTCCGGGTTGACCCAGAACGGGTCGCTCTCCCTGGGCTGCTGGGTGATCTTCGCGCCGGCGTCCTTGTTCGTGTCGCCGTCGCCCCCGGACGAACATCCCGCGACGAGAAGTGCCGCCCCCAGCACCGCCGCGGAACCCCTCATCCCGGCCCCCCTCATGCCGTACATCCAACTCCCCCTTGGGTGCACTGGTTAGAGGCTCAATCCTGACATACGCCTCGTGGCCCCACGAGATCGCCCGAACCTTGTCGGCGAGCTGTTACGCACCCTGGTGGTCGAGCGGGGGGCGCACGGCGCCGAGCTGCGCCACGAAGCACCGGGAGGCACCCGGACTGTCCGAAGGGCGTCGTGGAGCCCTGAATCACCAGTGCGTATGACGGAGAGCCACCGAACCGGAACCTGGCGTCATACAGCCCCTAGGTTCTGGCGCTCATCCGTTCTAAAGTCTTCTCAGACGACCCCGGCCCCCGGCCGTTTCTTGCCTCTGTGGCACCCCGAACCTCCCGCGCCGGTCGCCGGGTTACTCCCGCATCCCGTGCGCCCGCGGTTGAGGACCAGCCCGGTCGGCGGCTTCGGGGGGAGCAGGCCGCCGACCGGGCCCGGTACAGGCGGCTCGGTGGCGACGGGTTCACAGGCTGGTTCCGGTGAGGTAGGCCGAGACGATCACGTTCGCCGTGTAACTGTGGCTGACCCGGTCGAAGGTGCCGCCGCAGGTGATCAGCCGCAGCTCGGAGCGCCCCGGCCGGTGTTGCCCGTAGGCCTGTCGGGCGTCGAAGCGGTCGCGTTCCTGTACCCGCACGTCGTCCACAGTGAACTCGGCGACCTTGCCGTCGTCGCGGACGACGCGGACGTTCTCGCCGGGCCGTACGGTGCTCAGCTTGTAGAAGACGGCGGGGCGGGTCTCGGTGTCGACGTGCCCCACCATCAGCGCGGCCCCGGCGGCCCCCGGTCTGGCCCCGGCCGCGTACCAGCCGACGACGCCCGCCTGGTCGTAGGGCGGCGGGTCGATCGCCCCCTGCCGGTCCAGGCCACGGGCCACCACGGGCGCCTGGACGCCCAGGTCGGGAATGTCGATGCGCTGCGGCAGCGCGTCCCCCAACGGGCGGGCCGCGGGCGGAAGTTCCGCATCCGGCGGCCGTCCGACCGAGGCCAGGTCGCCGGCGCCGGCCGGGGCGGCTGTGCCCTGCCGTATGTCGGTCACCTGCCGCCCCCACAGCCACAGCCCGAGCAGCAGCACCGCCCAGGCCGTGCCCATCAGCAGACGGGCGGAGCCGGAGGAACGCTCGTGGTCGGCGTGCTCGGACATCGGCTCAATCCTTCCCGCGGCCCCGGCGCGCGCTCAGAAGCGCCACGGCGGCCGCGGCGACGCCCACGAGGACGAGCCCGGTGACGGCCTGCCCGGTGCCGGGTCCGGCCGCGCTGACGTCCACGGTGGCGAAGCGCGCGGTTCCGCCTCCGCCCGCGTGGACGGGGGCGACGGGGGACGCCGGGGCGGCGGGCGAAACCGGGGCGCGGGGCACTGCAGGGACGGCGGAAGAGTCGTCGGACAGCGCCTGGGCCTCCGGCTCCGACTGCGCCTGCCCCTGCCCCTGCCCCTGCGACCCCGTCTCCGACGGCGATACGACAGTGAGCCTGCCCTTGACCTGGAAGCCGCCGCACGTGATGTTCACGTCGTACGGGCCGGCTTCGGCAGAGGCGCGGACCCGGGTGTCCCCGGCGAGGGTGCCGTCGGTGCCCGCGAGCCGGGCGTCCGCGACGAACGCCGTGGAGTGCGCGGTGGCCGTCCTTTTGGCGCAGCCGGTCACCCGGAGCGCGAGGTCGGCGCCGGGGGCGGGGGCCGACGGGGTCACCGAGAGGCCCGCTGGGCCCCCGTCCGCCCCGTCCGCCGCGTGCGCCGTAGGCGTGAGGGCGCAGGCGGCCAGGAGCCCTGTGCAGAGAGTGAGACGTAGTGAGCCCATCGTGAACCTCCAGATACCAGGAGGCTCCTCCCCGGGCCCGGGCCTCGCATCCGCAGCGGCGCCGCACTGCTCCAAACGGGTTACGAAGGGTTTCGGAACGGCCCTGACCAGGTCAGATCCGGTCGACCAGATCCGCGATCGAGTCGACGATCTTGGACGGCCGGTACGGGAAGTCCTCGACCTGCTCGGGCCGGGTCAGCCCGGTGAGCACCAGGAACGTCTGCATCCCGGCCTCCATGCCGGCCAGCACGTCGGTGTCCATGCGGTCGCCGATCATCGCGCTGGTCTCGGAGTGGGCGCCGATCGCGTTGAGCCCGGTGCGCATCATCAGCGGGTTGGGCTTGCCGGCGAAGTACGGCTGCTTGCCGGTCGCCTTGGTGATCAGCGCGGCCACCGCGCCGGTCGCGGGCAGCGCGCCCTCGGCGGAGGGGCCGGTCTCGTCGGGGTTGGTGCAGATGAAACGGGCGCCGGCGTCGATCAGCCGTACCGCCTTGGTCATGGCCTCGAAGGAATACGTCCGCGTCTCGCCGAGGACGACATAGTCGGGCTCGTGGTCGGTGAGGATGTACCCGATGTCGTGCAGTGCGGTGGTGAGACCCGCCTCGCCGATGACGTACGCCGAGCCGCCCGGCCGCTGGTCGTCCAGGAACTGGGCGGTGGCGAGCGCCGAGGTCCAGATGGACTCGACCGGCACGTCCAGGCCCATGCGCCGCAGCCGGGCGTGCAGGTCGCGCGGGGTGTAGATCGAGTTGTTGGTGAGGACCAGGAAGGGCTTGCCGGACTCGCGGAGCTTCTTCAGGAAGGCGTCGGCGCCGGGGATCGGTACGCCCTCGTGGATGAGCACACCGTCCATGTCGGTGAGCCACGACTCGATGGGCCTGCGGTCTGCCATGTGCGGGATCTCCTGCCGTACGCGGTACTGCGTGGCCCCAGCCTAACGATCAGCTGTCGGTCGCAGACTTCCAGTCCTCAACGTAACTCTGACTGTTTCGGGCGATCTCGGTCCAGTGCGGTTCGAAGAGTGGCACGCCGTCCGTCAGCCCGGTCAGGGCGCGAGCAGTGCCGGCAACCGGCCGACGGAGTCGAGCACATGGGTCGCCCCGGCCGCCCGCAGCGCGTCCGCGTCGTGCGCCCCGGTGCGGACCCCGGCGACCACACCGGCGCCCGCGCGGACGCCGCTGAGCATGTCGTACGAGGTGTCGCCCGCGACGGCGATCTGCCGTACGCCGTCCGCGGCCGCCGTACGCAGGAACGCGGTCAGAACCATGTCGGGGTACGGGCGTCCGCGGCCCCCGGCGTCGGCGGGGCACAGCGTCAGGGGCACCAGGTCCTGCCAGCCGAGCGCGGACAGGATCGCGTCCTGTGTGGTGCGCGCGAAGCCGGTGGTCAGTACGACCGTACGGCCCTGCGCGGTGAGCTCCTCGATGGCCTCGCGCGCGCCGGGCAGCGGCGCGATCCTGCCGCCGTCGACGAGATCCGCGTACGCCGCCTCGAAGGCGGCGTTGGCGCGTTGCGCGAGTCGCTCGTCCCCGAACAGGTGCCTGAAGACGGAGATCTTGGACTCGCCCATGGTGGCGCGGACGTGGTCCAGCATCGAGTCGGGCTCGGCGTCGAGGTGCCGTGCGGCCGCCGCGAAGGCCTGCTCGACGAGGCCACCGTCGGCGACGGTGGTGCCGGCCATGTCGAGAACGACGAGCCGGATGTCGCGGGGGTCCGTGGTCATCATGCGGGTGTCCGTGGTCGTCACGTGCGTGTCCTTGGCCGTGTGGGGGTCCGTGGTCATGTGGGGGTCCGTGGTCATGTGGAGGTTGGTCAACTTCCTCACCAGCCGAGTTCGTTCGCGGTGGATTCGGCGATCGCGGGCGAGCAGGTCATCCCGCGCCCGCCGGGTCCGGTGACCAGCCACACCGCGTCGCCCACCTGCTGCCGGTGCACGACCCGCGCCGGATCGGTGCACTGCGCGTACACCCCCGCCCAGCGGCGCCGGATCTTCGGCAGCGGGCGGCCGAGGAGGGACTCGACGACCCCGGTGAGGTGGTCGTAGGGGTCCTCGGCGGTGTCGAAGGCGAAGGGGTGCTCGTACTCGTGGGTGTCGCCGATGGTCAGCCCGCCGTCGGCGCGCTGGACCATGAGGAGCTGCATACGGTGGTCCCGTGCCGTGGGGGCCTGCGGTTGCCGGGCGTTGAGTTCGTCGAGCGCCCCGGACGCGTACGCCGGGTAGTACCGGAAGCTGTCCGCGTCCGCGACGGACGTGGTGAGCGGCTCACCGAGGGGGTCGGTCTGCATCATCTGCAGGCGTACGCGGCGGACGGGCAGGTCGGGTCCGGCGAGTTCCCTCACGAGGCCGCCGAGCGAGGCTCCTGTGCACAGGACGACGGCGTCGGCGTGGTGCACCTCGCCGTGATCGTCCCGGACCGCAGCGGCGCCGACGACGTCCCGGACCTCCCGCCCGGGCAGGAAAGTGTAGTTCGGGGACTTCAACAGTTCGGCGCGCAGGGCGAGTTGAGCGGTACGCGGCTCCACGGCGCCGTCGCGCTCGCAGTGGAGGGCGGCGGTGAACTCGCCGCGCAGGGCGGGGTTCAGGGCACGGGCCTCGGCAGGTGCGAGGAGCTTGTATGCGCGGGCGGCGGAGTCCTCCCGCGCCACGGCGGCCTCCGCGACGGCGAGTTCGAGGGGGCCGCGGACGACGGTCAGGGAGCCGTTGGCCCGGAACCCGAGCCCGGGCACGCGCTCGCCGATCCGCTCCCACAACTCCCGTGCCCTGAGGGCTGTTTCGAGTTCCTCTCCGCCTGCTCGCCCACTCACCCAGATCTGCCCGAAGTTGCGCAGGGAGGCGCCGCGGGCCTCGGCCTCGCGCTCGATCTGCACGACCTCGTGGCCGCGTTCCACTGCCTGCCAGGCGTGCATGGTGCCCACCACGCCTGCTCCGACGACTGTCACTTTCACGGCGGCCACGCTCCTCGCGCAGAGAGATCCGGAGGAATCCGGCTGACAACGAGAGCCTGAACGAGTCATCCCATTTGGGCTAGACCCGTTATGCTTTTGTCATGCGACTTCGAGGTGTGGCGGGGTGCGGACTCAGCCTTGGAGATGCGCGGTGAACGAGAACCGGTCCCCGCGGTACAAGGTCCGCACCCGCTCCAGCGGCTGCCCCTCGGTGTCTCGCGAGATCCGGTGGATGAGCAGCATCGGAAGGGCCGGCGGGGTCCCGACGAGCAGGGCCTCGCGGGGCGTGGCCAGCACCGTCTCGATCCGCTCGTCGGCGTCCCCGAAGCCGATGCCACGGTCGAGGAGGTAGCCGTAGAAGGAGGAGTCGGGCGCGAAGTCGGTGTCGAGGCGGGGGACGCGGGCCACGGCGACGTAGGTGCTCTCCAGGCCGACCCGTTCGTCGTCTGCGAGCAGCACGCGCTCCAGGTGCCAGACGGGTTCGCCGCGTTCGAGGCCGGTCTCGGCGGCGAGCGCGTCCGGGCAGGGGAAGCGGTCGAGGGTGACGAGGCTGCGGCCGGGGGTGCGACCCTGCCGCCGTACGCCCTCGGTGTAGCTGGCGAGGGAGAGGGGCTGTTCGAGCTTGGGGCCCGCGACGACGGTGCCTCGTCCCTGCCGGCGCAGCTTGCCCTCCAGCACCAGCTCGCGCAGCGCCTGCCGTACGGTCTCCCGCGCGACCCCGTACTCCTCCGAGAGGTCCCGCTCGGTGGGGATGGCACCGCCTTCCCCCAGCTCGCCGACGAGGCGGTCGATGCGCGCCTTCACCGCGTAGTACTTCGGGATGCGGCCGTGTTCCGGGATGCCGGAGCGGACGGGGGCACCGGGGGCCTGGTCGTTCGGGTAGTCCACGGGAGGGATCGTCGCAGACGCCGCGCCACGCCACGGCGGGTACGGCCCGGACCCGGGCCGTCAGCGCCGCCGTCGCGCCCGTGGCCTGAGGGCCAGCAGCACGGCGCCGGCGGTGACGAGGAGGACGGCGGCGGCACCGACGAGTCCGCCCGCGGTGCCGAGGCCGGTGCTGGCCAGCTCGTCGGCGAAGGGGAGGCCCGGGTCGTGGTCGGGTGGCGGGGTGGCGGTACCGGAGGCACTGGGAGAGGTACTGGAGGTACTGGAGGTGCCAGCGGTACTAGAGGTGCCAGCGGTACTAGAGGTGCCAGCGGTACTGGAGGTGCCGGTGGCGGGGCTCTCGGACGGCGCCCCGGTGGGGTCGTCCTGGATGCGGAAGGGGTAGTCGTTGGACTGCCCGACCCAGTCGCCGTCGTCGTTGTGGCGCTGGACGACGGCGGCGTTCACGGTGACCTTGTTGGGCACGGCGTCCGAGGTCAGCGCGAGCCGGACCTTCACCGTGACGGTCTTTCCGGGCCCGACCGTGAGGCCGGGGGACCCGTCGTCGAAGGCGCCCACGAGCTCCTGCTCGTCGGTGCTCTCGAAGCGGACGGGGTGCGGGTGGCCGCCGTCGTAGAACTCCAGACGGGGCTGAGAGGGCTTCAGGGCGCGCTTGTCGTCGACGAGCACGACGACCGGGTGGATGTTTCCGCAGGTCCCGCGGGTGGTGTTGGTGACATCCAGATACCAGGTGCCATAACCGCCGCCCGCCTCGTAGGCGTCCGGGCCACCGTGGATACGGCTGGTGAGGGGAAAGCGGCGGTTGTCCGGAGCGGCGCAGGCGGGACCGGGGGCCGCGTGCGCCGGGCTCGCCACGGAGAGAAGGGCGGCTGCTGCCAGGCAGAGGGAGACGGGCGTGCAGAGTCGCATGAACATGTGACTGTGCCTGGTGGGGACCGCCGCGATACGGCGCCGCTCCGCACGACCCCACAAGACCCCTCGATCAGCCCACCCACACCCGCACCCACCGCCGGCCCGCCTGCGCCAACCATCCGCCCACCCGCCGCAACAGCCGTCAGCCAGCCTGCGCCAACCACCCGCCACCTCAGCCATCGGCCCGCCTGCGCCAATCCGCCCGCCCGCCTGCTCGCCACCTCAGCCATCGGCCCGCCTGCGCCAATCCGCCCGCCCGCCTGCTCGCCACCTCAGCCATCGGCCCGCCTGCGCCAACCATCTGCCCACCCGCGGCAACAGCCGCCGGGCCTCAGCCGCCCGCGGTAGGCCCTGAGCCGCCTGCCGCCCGCCATCAGCCGTCAGCCAGCCTGCTCCAACCATCCGCCACCGGCCACCGACCACCGGCCACCGGCCACCGGCCACCGGCCACCGGCCAGCCTGCGCCAATCCGCCTGCTCGCCTGCTCGCCTGCTCGCCGCCTCAGCCATCGGCCCGCCCGAACAGCGGTGCCAACACCAGCTGCGCCGCCCCCTCGGCGACCCCGCCCGAGGCAACCCGTACCGACACCGCCGGCTCGCCCACTCGCCGGGCACGCTCGTCGAGGACGGCGCCCACCCCCCGTACGAAGACGTCCGGGGCGGCCGTGACGGTGCGGCCGCCGAGGAGGACGAGGTCGATGTCGAGCAGGGCGACCAGGTTGCCGGCCGCTGTGCCGAGCACGCGTGCCGCCTCGTCGACCCGGCCGCGTGCCACCGCGGCCAGACACAGCGCCTCGACGCAGCCGCGGTTGCCGCAGCCGCACAGCGGTCCGTCCAGCTGGACGACCTGGTGCCCGAACTCACCGGCCCCGGTACGGGCGCCCCGGTGCACGGTCCCGCCGAGGACGAGTCCGGCACCGAGTCCCGTACCGAGATACAGATAGGCGAAGGACCCGCCCTCGCCTTCGACGGCCAGCCGGAGCGCGGCCGCGTTGGTGTCCTTGTCCAGGACGACCGGCACCCCGAGCCGCCGCGCGAGCGCGTCCCGCAGCGGGAAGCCGTCCCACTCGGGGAATCCCGTCACCCGGTGCAGAACACCGCGGGCGTGGTCGAGGGGACCGGGCAGGGCGACACCCGCGCCGAGGAGGGACCCGGCGTCCAGTCCTCCCGGCACCGCGCCCAGCAGCGCGCCCGTCTCTCCCGCGACCGCCGCCACCACGGCCTCCGGCCCCACCCCCAGGTCCAGCGAGGTGCGACGCTCCCCCACCACGGCGCCCGTGAGATCGACCAGCACCGTCCGCAGTTCGTCCCGGTCCAGATGCAGCCCGACCGCGTGCCCCGCCTCAGGCACGAGCCGCAGCACCGTACGGGGCTTGCCCCCGGTCGAGGCGCGGCGGCCCGCCTCCGCAACGAGCCCGTCGGCGCGCAGCCGGGCAGTGATCTTGCTGACGGCCTGCGGGGTCAGCCCGGTCCGCTCGGCGAGTTCGAGCCGGCTGATCCCGTCCGCACCGGCCGTGCGCAGCAGGTCGAGTACGAGCGCCATGTTGTGACTGCGCAGCGCCGGCAGATTCGCGCCGACGGGCCAGGACACACCGGCCACCCCACCGGTCACACCGGCCATTCCATCGGTCACTCCAGTCGCCTCTGTCACCGAGGTCCTCCGGTCACTCCCACCGGACGTGCCGTCCCGGCCCGGCAGGTCTCCGCGGCCCCTGCCTCTGCCTCTACCCCTGCCCCTGCCGCCCCGCTCATCCTGTCCACGCCGTCATTGTCCCCCGCGCTTGCACTTTGGCAACAGCGTTGCGAAAGTGGATGCATGACTCGTACTCCTCTCCGCGTGGGTCTCATCGGCTACGGCCTCGCGGGCTCCGTCTTCCACGCCCCGCTGATCGCCGCCACCGAGGGCCTCGCCCTCGACACGGTGGTCACCTCGAACCCGGAGCGGCAGAAGCAGGCCCGCACCGAGTTCCCGGACGTACGCGTGGCGGCGGCCCCCGACGAGCTGCTCGGCCGCGCCGCCGAGCTGGACCTGATCGTCATCGCGTCCCCGAACAGGACGCACGTCTCGCTGGCGACGGCCGCCCTGAAGGCCGGTCTCCCGGTGGTGGTGGACAAGCCCGTGGCCGGCACGGCGGCCGAGGCGCGCGAGCTGGCCGCCCTCGCCGAGGAGCGCGGCCTCCTCCTCTCCGTCTTCCAGAACCGTCGCTGGGACAACGACTTCCTGACCCTCCGCAAGCTGCTCGCCGAGGGCGAGTTGGGCGACGTATGGCGCTTCGAGTCCCGCTTCGAGCGGTGGCGCCCGCAGACCAAGGGCGGCTGGCGCGAGTCCGGCGACCCCGCAGAGATCGGAGGTCTTCTCTACGATCTCGGCAGCCATGTCGTCGACCAGGCGCTGGTCCTCTTCGGCCCGGCCGCGCAGGTGTACGCCGAGACGGACATCCGCCGCCAGGGCGCGGAGACCGACGACGACACGTTCATCGCGCTCACGCACACGAGCGGTGTGCGCTCCCACCTGTACGTCTCCGCGACGACCGCCCAACTCGGCCCGCGTTTCCGGGTGCTGGGTTCGCGGGCTGGTTACGTGAAGTACGGCCTCGACCCGCAGGAGGCGGCGCTGCGCGAGGGCAGGCGTCCGGGCACGGCAGCCGACTGGGGCACGGAGGCGGAGTCCCTGTGGGGCCGGGTCGGTGCTGGGAGTCCCCCCTCTGGCGGCGAGTCCCCGCTGACCGGCGGTGGCCGCCCCGAACCCACCCTCCCGGGCGACTACCCCGCGTACTATGCGGCCGTGACCAGGGCTCTCATCGACGGCGGCCCCAACCCGGTGACCGCTGCCGAGGCGGCCGCCGCCCTCGACGTACTGGAGGCGGCCCGCCGTTCGGCCCGCGACCAAGTGGCGGTGACGCTGTGACGCGCAACCAGGAGATCACCCCGAAGTTCCACCCGGAACTCACCCCGCCCCTGGAGGAACTGGAGGCGCAGGAACGGCGCCTGGTCTTCAGCCAGTTCACCCACGACGACGCCTGGGCCCTTGGGTCGCTCCTCGTGGAGCTGGCCCGGGAACGCCAGGCGCCCGTCGCCGTCGACATCCACCGCTCGGGCCAGCAGCTCTTCCACGCCGCGCTCCCCGGCTCCACACCCGACAACGACGCCTGGATCGCCCGCAAGCGTCGCGTGGTCGAGCGCTACGGCTCCGCCTCCTACCTGGTCGGCGCACGCTTCCGCGCCAAGGGCAGCACCTTCGAGGACTCCTCCCGCCTGGACCCGGACGTGTACGCGGCCCACGGCGGCTCCTTCCCGATCAACGTCCTCGGCGTGGGCGTGATCGGCGCGGTCACCGTCTCCGGCCTGCCGCAACTGGCGGACCACCGGCTCGTGGTGGAGGCGCTGGAGGAGTTCCTGAAGCGCTGAGCGCATGAGGGGATCACAGGGAACCCCGGGGATCACAGGGATTATCGCGAGGCACCCTCCGGGTTGACACCGATGTACAGCGCATCGACCGGAGGGACCGAACCGCGAGTGACACCTTGAAGGCAACCGTCGGCCGGTACGGCGTCTGGAGCGCGGGTCTGCGCTCGGAGGACCCATCCCGTCGCTCCGAACTGGCCGACGCCGCCGCGGAGTTGGAGCAACTCGGGTACGGCACGGCCTGGCTGGGCGGCAGCAGCGCCGCCCACCACGCCGCACCGCTCGTCGCGGCGACCTCGCAGCTCTCGGTCGGCACCAGCATCCAGTCCATCTGGCAGTACGAGGCCACCGAGAGCGCGGCCGCCTTCGCCGAGCTGGAGAGGGCCCACCCCGGCCGGTTCGTCCTCGGCCTGGGCGTCAGCCACGCGCGGGGAACTGCGCGACAAGCCACAGACGGCCCGCAGCCGCCAAACGACCGCAGTCCCCCGGCTCTCCCAGCAGCGCGCTTACGCGTCCTTGAACTCCTGCCGCTGCCGCCCGAGCCCCTCGATCTCCAGCTCCACGACATCCCCGGCCCGCAGGAACGGCTTCGGCTCGGGCTCTCCCAGCGCGACCCCAGCCGGCGTACCGGTGTTGATGACATCGCCCGGGTACAGGGTCATGAACTGGCTGACGTACCGCACCACTTCCGCCACGGGGAAGATCTGCTCGGCCGTCGTCCCGTCCTGCTTCAACTCCCCGTTGACCCACAGCCTCAGCGCCAGGTCCTGCGGATCGGCGATCTCGTCCGCGGTCACCAGCCACGGACCCAGCGGGTTGAACGTCTCGCAGTTCTTCCCCTTGTCCCAGGTCCCGCCCCGCTCGATCTGGAACTCGCGCTCGGACACGTCGTGCGCCACCGCGTACCCGGCGACGTGGCCGAGCGCGTCCTGCGCCGACTCCACATACCGGGCCGTACGCCCGATGACGACCGCCAGCTCGACCTCCCAGTCGGTCTTCACCGACCCGCGGGGGACCAGCACCGTGTCATGGGGCCCGACGACCGTGTCCGCGGCCTTGAAGAAGATCACCGGCTCGGCGGGCGGCTCGGCCCCGGTCTCGCGGGCGTGGTCGTGGTAGTTCAGCCCGATGCACACGATCTTGCCGATGCGCGCGAGAGGCGGCCCCACCCGCAGCCCGGCCGCGTCCAGCGCGGGCAGCTCACCGGCATCGGCCGCGGACCGGACGCGCCCCAGCGCCTCGTCGTCGGCGAGCAGCGCGCCGTCGATGTCCGGGACGAGACCGGAGAGGTCCCGCAGCACCCCCTCGGCGTCCAGCAGCGCGGGCTTCTCCGCTCCCGCCGTACCGACTCGCAGCAGCTTCATGATCACACTCTCCACTCGATCGCGGGCGCCCGACCGATGGGTGCAGCCATCGGAGGACTGGTCGATCCTCCAAGGTCGGCGTCCAGTCCGCAATACCCGGTTCACGGACTGGACCGTAACCCCGCGACCTCGGGACCTCGCGCCCCCGGGACCTAGCGGTAGAGCACGGCCCGTTCCACCGCGCTCCACGTCGTGCTGGTCACCACGTACAGCGCGGCGGCCAACGGCACGACCGCCACCGTGAACAGCGTGAAGAAGGACATGAACGGCATCACCTTGCTCACCGCTCCGAGCCCCGGCACCCGCTGTTCGCCGTCGCCCACGTCGCCCACGGGAAGCGGGCTGTTCGTGGCCATCATCCGCTTCGTACGCATGTAGTTGAAGGTCGCGACCCCGGCGACCAGGGCGAACAGTGCGAGATAGACCAGCCCCGCCGACCCGAAGGCCCCGCCTGTGCCCAGTGCGTCGGCCCACCGTCCGGCGAGCGGGGCGGCGAACAGCTGGTGGGCGAGCAGACCGTTGCTCCGGCCGCCGATCGTCGTGTTCGAGAACAGGTGGTAGAGGAGGAAGAAGGCGGGCAGCTGCAGCAGCCCGGGCAGGCACCCGGACACCGGCGACACCTTCTCCTCGGCGTGCAGCTCCAGCACCGCCTTCTGGAGTTTCTCGGGTTCCTTCGCGTGCTTCTTCCGCAGCTCGGCGATCCTCGGCTGCAGGGCGGTGCGGGCCTTCTGTCCGCGCGCGGCGGCGCGGGACAGGGGATGAACGAGCAGTCGTACGAAGGCGGTGAACAGGACGATCGCGGCGGCGGCCGCGGTGGCGCCGAACAGCGGCTGGAGCAGGTCGGCGAGGTGTTCGACCAGATCGGCGAACACGGAGAAGACGGACATGGGTGAGCCCTCCGGAGGGTCTCGTCGTGCCGGTATCAGGACATGGCGGCATGACGACCCGCGTGGGGTCACGGAGATGTGCGGGTGAGCCCTACGCGACGGTCGCCGGAAGGGCGGATCCGGGGGCCCGGGGCCGGGTGCGCCCCTTGGCGTCGGGGTCGCGTTGCGGCAGGAAGGCCGTACGGCGGGCCCGGTCGCGGATGGCCGTACGCACCCGGGTGGGCGGTACGGCGGGCGCGCAGCGCGCGGTGATGACCGAGCAGAGGGCGAGCGCGGAGCCGGCGGCGGCGGTCGCGGCGAGCGCGACGGCGGCGGTGAGGCTGCCGTTGTCGACGAGCAGCACGGCCTGAAGGATCAGCATCAGCAGTACGGCGGCTGGGCGCAGCGCGGCCCGATTGCGGATCATGGCTGCCCTCCCCCTCGTACTGTGCCGGTGCTGCCCGTACTCGTCCTGCTCTCCCTCGGTTATACCTGACCGGTCTCGACGGGCTGCAACAGCCTCTTGGGTTTGAGCAGTGCCCGGCTGACCGGATCCGCCGGGTCCGGATCGGCTCCCGGTCCCGGCTCCATGAGGATGTCCTCGACGGGTACGACGGCACGGCAGGCGGGGCATTCGCCGTACGGCCCGAGTTCGGTGCCGCAGTCGCTGTGCCGGAAGTAGCGCAGCTGGGTCTCGGAGAAGTGCTCCCGGCCCCACAACCCGAGCGAGCGCAGCGTCGGCCACAGGGCGATGCCGCGCTCGGTGATGACGTACTCGTCGCGCGGCGGCGACTCCTGGTACCGCCGCTTCTCGAGAATCCCCTCCGCGGTGAGCGTCTGGAGGCGGGCGGCCAGGACCGCGCGCGGGATGCCGAGGTGGACGAGGAAGTCGTTGTAGCGCCGCACCCCGTAGAGCGCGTCGCGCACGACGAGCAGCGTCCAGCGCTCGCCGATGATCTCCAGCGCGCGGGCGATGGAGCACTCCTGTGTCGCGTAGTCCTTGCCCAGTGCCATGCCGCCCACTGTAACCATTCTGCTGGCGCAGGTTCAATGAACGAACCTACTGTGTTACGGTGCCGGACATGACTAGGTTCAATGAACGAACCACGGCCGAGGTGGACGCCATGACCGCCACCGTGGCCGCCCCCGAGGCCGTTACGGAGGCCGCCCGCAAGGCCGCCACCGAAGTCGCCGCGCCCACCGCGCCGCGGGCCAGACCGGCATCCCACGCGCAGGCGCCCCCGCACCCACGCGCCACCCTCGCCCTGACCAGCGCGGCCACCGCCGTGACGCTCATGACGTACACGGCGCCGGTCGTCACCCTCCGCGACACCGCGCTGGCCCTGCACACCCCGCTCTCCGCGCAGGCCTGGCTCATCAACGGCACTCCGCTGGGCCTGGCCGCCGTCCTCCTGGTCGCCGGCAGCCTCGCCGACGACTTCGGCCGCCGCCGGATCTTCCTCCTGGGCACCCTCACCCTCGGCATCACCACGGCCCTGGGCGCGCTGGCCTCGTCGACCCTGCTGTTCACGCTGGCCCGTGTCGCGCAGGGCGCGGCCAGCGCGGCGATCCTGGCGAGCAGCCTGGGCCTCATCGTGCCCGCGTTCCCGACCCCGCGCGGCCGGCTGCACGCGACCGGCGTGTGGGGCGCCTTCGTGAGCGGCGGTATCGCGGCCGGGCCGCTGGTGGCGGGCGCGATGCCGAACTGGCGGATGGCGTACGGCGTTCTGGGCGCGGCCGCGCTCCTGGTGGCGGCCCTGTCGACGCGCGCGTTGTCGGAATCGCGTTCACCGAGAGGCGGACGCCCGGACATCCTGGGCGCGCTGGCCTTCGGCCTGGCGCTGGTGTCACTGGTCGCCGCCCTCACACTCGGCCGTGACGGCTGGCTGCGTACCGAGGTGGGCCTGTTGTTCCTGGCTGCCGTGGTGCTGGTGGCCGTGTTCGTGTTCGTGGAACGCCGCACCGCGACCCCGATGATCGACCTGGGCCTGCTGCGCCGCCCCGGCTTCCTGGCCTCGTCCGCCGGCGGCCTGTTCACGGGCCTCGCGGTGATCGGCCTCTTCAGCTTCCTGCCGGTCCTGTTCCAGCAGGTGCTCGGCCTCTCGCCGATGGACACCGCCTGGCTGTTCCTGCTCTGGTCGGGCCTGTCCTTCACGGTCGCACTCCAGGCCAAGCGCCTGGCGGGCCGCGTCCCGCCTCGCCACCAACTGGCCGTGGGCTTCGCCCTGCACGCGGCCGGCGTCCTGACGATGCTCGGCGCGATCGACTCCGGCTCCTGGCACCGCCTCCTGCCGGGCCTGATTTTGGGCGGCATCGGCAGCGGCCTCCTGAACGCCGCCCTGCCGCTGCTGTCAGTGGAATCGGTACCGGCGGCCCGCGCGGCCATGGGCTCGGGCGCCCAGCAGACCTTCCGCTACATCGGCTCCTGCGCCGGAGTCGCCCTGACGATCGCCATCGTCACCTCCTCGGGCAGCGGTCCGGGCCACGGCGCGAACATCGCACTGGCGGTGTCGGCGGGCCTGGCGGCACTGGCGGCGGTGGCCGTACTGGCGCTGCGGGAGCGGGCGTGACCGGCGCGTATCAACGAGGCGCGTCTCAACGAGGCCGCATCGACACCAGCTTCCCCCACACCACCAGCCGATACCTGGACGTGTACTCGGGAGTGCAGGTCGTCAGCGTGATGTAGTAACCGGGCTCGCCGTACCCGTAGCGCGGCTTGACGACGGAGCGCGGAATCGGCCGTATGACACCGGCGTCGCGGGCCGAGGTCTGCGGCAGGGTCCTGTCGACGGCGTACGTGTACGTCGCGCTTCTGGTCTCCACCTGCACGACGTCCTTCGCCCGCAGCCGGTTGAGGTACCGGAAGGGCTCACCGTGGGTGTTCCGGTGCCCCGCGAGGGCGAAGTTGCCCACCTGGCCGGGCTGCCCGGTGCCGCGGTAGTGGCCGACGTACCCCTTGTTGAGGACGTTCTGCTTGCTGACGCCCTCGGCGACCGGGACGCGGAGGCCGAGGCGGGGGATGTTGAGGACGGCGTAGGCCTGGGACCAGGTGGGGCGTGACTGCCGGGCGGTGGTGGTCTGCCGGCCGGTACGGGTGTCACGGGTGCCGGCGCCGTCGAGCGGCCTGGCCGGCGTCGACGGGGCGGACGCAGCAGTGTCGCCGCCGCCGTTGCCCGTCTGGTTGCCCGCCCCGCCGTCGCCCCACTCCCGCTCCAGGGCCTCCACCTTCCGATCGGCGCCGCGCCGGGCCTCCCGGTTGGTCCACCACAGCTGATGGACGACCAGGAGCAGGAGTACGAGGCCTACGGTGACGAGGGCCTCTCCCCCGGCCCACCACACCCGCCGGCGCCGGGCCAGCCGCCGCCGACTCCTGTGCTGCACGACCGGAAGCCGGCCTCCGCGCTGAACAACCGGAACGCGCATCCACACGCCTCCTCTGCCTCCGCACGCCTCCTTCACGGGCCGCCCGCACGATAGGGGGCATGACGTGAAGTAACCAGCCGTAAGCGCTGTCCGGTACTTCGTACGAAGGTTTTAGAAAGGGCTGTCACAACTCTCGACAACCCCACGCGTCACACCCGATGCTTCGTCGTGGCACGAGTGGCGCAAAACGGGACCTCCAGTGAAGCGGAGTAGCCATGATCCGACGCAGAACCCTGCTGACCGCAGCGGGCGGCACCCTCCTCGGCAGTGCGCTGGCGACCGGCACCGCCCGCGCGGATGCCACGATCAGCATCAACCCCCGTACTTCATACGGCACTTGGGAGGGCTGGGGCACCTCCCTTGCCTGGTGGGCCAATGTGTTCGGCGCGCGCGACGACTTCGCCGACATCTTCTTCACCACCAAGTCGACGACGTACAACGGCACCTCGCTGCCCGGCCTGGGTCTGAACATCGCCCGCTACAACCTCGGCGCGTGCAGCTCGAACACCGTGTCCGGCGAGAAAATGGCCGTATCCCCCAACATCCCCGCCTTCAAGCAGATCGAGGGCTACTGGCAGGACTGGAACAACGAGGACCCGGCCTCCTCGGCCTGGGACTGGACGGCGGACGCCACGCAGCGCGCGATGCTGGTGAAGGCGGCGAACCGCGGCGCCACCACCGAGCTGTTCGCCAACTCCCCCATGTGGTGGATGTGCCAGAACCACAACCCCTCCGGTGCCTCCGGCGGCGGCAACAACCTCCAGACGTGGAACTACCGCCAGCACGCCTCCCACCTCGCCGCGGTCGCCCTCCGCGCCAAGAACAACTGGGGCGTGAACTTCGCGACGGTCGAGGCCTTCAACGAGCCCAGCTCCAACTGGTGGACGGCGACCGGCACCCAGGAGGGCTGCCACATCGACGCGACGGTCCAGTCTGCCGTACTGCCGTTCGTGCGCAGCGAGTTGGACAAGCGGGGCCTGACGGGAACCAGGATCTCGGCCTCGGACGAGACCAGCTACGACCTGGCCCGTACGACGTGGAACTCCTTCTCGTCGACGACGAAGGGGTACGTGAACCGGGTCAACGTCCACGGCTACCAAGGCTCGGGCGGCCGCCGGGACCTGCTCTACACGGACGTGGTGACGACGGCCGGCAAGGCCCTGTGGAACTCGGAGACGGGCGACAACGACGGCACGGGCCTCACGATGGCGAGCAACCTGCTCTACGACTTCCGCTGGCTCCACCCCACCGCCTGGGTTTACTGGCAGGTGATGGACCCGTCCTCGAACTGGGCGATGATCGCGTACGACGCCAACACCCTCCAGGCGGGCGCGGTCCAGACGAAGTACTACGTGATGGCACAGTTCAGCCGCCACATCCGCCCGGGCATGAAGATCCTCGACACGGGCGTGAGCAACGCGGCGGCGGCCTACGACGCGAGCGCGAAGCGCCTGGTGATCGTGGCGGCGAACACGTCCTCGTCGGCCCAGACCCTGACCTTCAACCTCTCCAACTTCACGACGGTGAGCGGCGGTTCGGGCGGACTCGTACCCCGCTGGAACACGGTGACGACGGGCGGGGACAAGTACAAGTCGTACTCGGACACGCACGTAAGCGGGAAGACCGTCGCCGTGCCGTTCGCGGCGAAGGCGGTGCAGACGCTGCAGATCGACGGGGTGGTGATCTAGCTGGAGCCGCGGGCCGCGACCGGCACGGGCGCCTCCCACGGCCCGGACCCCGGACACCCCTTGACCCCCGGCCACGGCCCCGGACTCGCCCTGGGTGCGCTCGCGCTCGGCGGTTTCGGAATCGGGCTGACCGAGTTCGTGATCGCCGGGCTCCTTCCCCAGGTGGGCAGCGGCCTCCACGTGTCCGAGGCCGCGGCCGGCCGCCTGATCTCCGGGTACGCCCTGGCGGTGGCGGTCGGCGCGATCGCGCTCACCGCCGCCACCGCCGGCCTGCACCGCAAGGCCGTCCTCGTCGGCCTGGTGGCCCTGTTCGTCGCGGGCAACCTGTTGTCCGCCGTCGCCCCCGGCTACGAGGTGATGCTCCTCGGACGCGTCGTGGCCGCCCTGTGCCACGGCTCCTTCTTCGGCATCGGCTCCCTGGTCGCCCGCCGCCTGGTCCCGCCGGAACGGGCCTCGCGGGCGGTCGCGATGATGTTCGCGGGCCTGACGGTGGCGAACGTCCTCGGCGTACCGTTCGGCGCCCTGGTCGGCGATCGCTGGGGCTGGCGCGCCACGTTCTGGGCGATCACGGCGATCGGGCTGGCCGCGTTGATCGCCATCGCCGTGCTGGTGCCGTCCTGGGCGGGCACGGCCGCCCCGGCGTCCAGCACGGACAGCGCGGACGGCGGCGCCTCCAGGACCGGCCTCCGCGCGCAGGTGCACGCCTTCCGCTCCGCCCAGGTGTGGCTGACGCTCGCGGCGACCGCCCTCGGCTACGGCGGAATGTTCGGCGCGTTCAGCTACATCGCCTACACCCTCACCCGGGTCACGGGCTTCTCCGACACCGACGTGGCCTGGCTGCTCGTCGTCTACGGCACCGGTCTGGTCGCCGGCAACCTGGCGGGCGGACGCGGAGCCGACCGCAACCGCGACCTCACCCTGATCGTGTCGCTGACCGGCCTGACCACCACACTCACGCTCTTCGGCCTACTCGCCGACAGCGCCGCCGCCTCCGTGATCCTGATCTTCCTCCTGGGTCTGTTCGGCTTCGCCGCCGTCCCCGGCATGATCACCCGCGTGACGGACGAGGCGGGCGGAGTCCCCCTCGCCGCAAGCGCCAACGTCTCCGCCTCCAACATCGGCAACGCGCTCGGAGCCTGGCTGGGCGGCCTCGCGATCAGCACCGGCCTCGGCTACACCTCTCCCCTCTACGTCGGCGCGGGCATCGCCCTGACGGGCCTGGCGGTAATGGCCTACGCGGCACGCGGCTGCGCCCGACCAACGCCCAAGGACCGAGCGCCCCACAGTGAATCGTCCTGACGGTCCCGCCCGTCCCGACGGTCCTGCCAGTCCCGACGGTCCTGACAGTGGCGGCGCACTCGGCAGGCAGCTCCGCCCGGCCGACACCCCAAGACCGGGCGACGCCACGGTGACGGGACCGCCGGACCTGCACATATCTCACCCCTTGTCTCCGCCTCCGTAAGCCATCGGCAGTACGGTGTCGTCCATGCGCCCCGACACGCCCGCCGAGAACGTCGACCACACCGCCGAAGCGGCACGCCTGGAGCGGACCGCCGACCTGTATCCCGAGGACGCCGAAGCCCTGCTCCTGCAGGCCGCGGCCCACCTGGAACTGTCCGGCGACCGCCCCGCCGCGACCGCGCTCTACGACCACCTGCTCTCCTCCCGGACCGACCTGGAGGACCCCTACCTGGTACGAGCCCTCAAGGCCTCGAACCTGTGGGAGTACGGCCACGAGGCCGAGGCCCGCGCGATCATCGACGGCGTCCGCGCCGCGGCCCCACGGGACCCGGCTCCCTGGGTGATCGTGGCGGAGTCACTGGAGTCGCACGACGAGCTGGAGGCGGCCCAGGAGACGTTCACCGAGGGAGCCCGCGTCCTCCTGACAGACGTGGACGAGCCCCCCTACGCGACACATCCGCTGCTCTTCGGCCGCCACCGGGTGAGGCGGATGCTGGGGCTCGCCCACGACGAGTGGGACACGGTGGCGGACCTCCTGCACTCGTCCCCGGTCTCCCTGGACGAACTCCACGACCCCAAGCGCGTGTGGTCCCTGGGCTCGGACAACCCGGCGGAGCTGGCGGCGGAAATCTCGCGGCTGCGGGCGGAGTTGGGCACCTTCCGCGAGGCCCTCTCCCGCCCGTTCCCGGTGGCGGTCCTGCACTGGCCGCAGGAGGAGCTGGCTGAGCTGCTGGCGGGCTACCCGACCCTGGCCGCCGAGTACCCGTCCCATACCGACCACCTCGCGACGATAGAGGGGTCACTGCGGGAACTGGCGGCCAGCGGAACGCCGAACCTGGGAATCGTGACAGGCACGGTCCCGTCGTACGAGGCCTTCGCGGCTTCGGAGATGACATCGCCTGGCGAGGCGGATCTTCTGCCGCAGTACGCGACGACGCTGGCGGCGCGGGGGCGGGCTGTGGAGTGGCCGCCGCAGCGGGGGGCTGGGTGTTGGTGTGGGTCGGGGCGGGGGTATGGGGAGTGTCACGGGGTGTAGCGGCCACGCGGGCCCATTTCTCACCAGTCGAAGTGCCCCCACTCAGCGGACGACATAGCCGACCCGGCGGGCCTCCGAGTTCTGAGGGCCACACAGGGCTCTGACGGCTTTCGCGGTAGCTCAGGCCTGCTTTCCCAAACTTGCCTGTCCGAAAACGATCACCTTGCAGCAGAAGAGCTTCGATTGTCGGTGGCTGCTGTTAGAACAGATCCATATCGACGTGAGAGATCAATCGCGAGGGATCAGGGAGCAGCCGTGGCGGAATCGGGGGACCGGGCGCAACCGGTGGCGGGTGTTTACGAGCAGCTGATCACGCGGACCCTGCACGACCGGATGGAGCGGCTCGAAGCCGCGGGCTGGAAGGCAATCGACGAGGAAGTCAGCGAAGAGTCCGCGCCCCACGTGCTGGCACGCCACATCGGAGAGGCCGTGGGGCGCAGGCTCAGTCAACTGCCGCAGAACAAGCAGGTGACCGTTGCCAACCAGATCCTGGAGTCTCTGGCCACGCATGCACCGGACCCGGACTTGGATGAGGTCGTAGGCGCCATCGCCGATGGCCCCCGGCAACTCCTGGCGCTCGCTGAGCAGGAGGCTCCCGGCGTCTACGCGATTCGCCCCCTCACGCCCCTCTCCGAAACCGCGCTGATCACCAACGCCCCGGACGACCCCAACCTGGGCGCCGAACTGCGGGCGGAGCTGGCCACGGCCGATCACATCGACCTGCTGTGCGCGTTCGTGAAATGGCACGGAATACGAGTACTCGAAGGCTCGCTCCGCGCGGCCAAGAAGCGCGGAGTCCCCATCCGGATCATCACGACCACGTACATCGGGGCCACCGACAGACATGCCTTGGACCGCCTGGTCCGCGAGTTCGGCGCCGAGGTGAAGGTCAACTACGAGATCCGGTCGACGCGTCTGCACGCAAAGGCTTGGCTGTTCCGCCGCGAGACCGGCTTCAACACGGCCTACGTGGGCAGCTCCAACCTGTCCAAGGCCGCGCTCCTCGACGGCCTGGAGTGGAACGTACGGCTCTCATCCGTCGCCACGCCCAGAGTGCTCGAAAAGTTCGAGGCGACGTTCGAGGCGTACTGGGATGACCCGGCCTTCGAGTCGTACGACCCCGATGAGGACGGGGAGCGCCTCGCCGAGGCACTGGCCCGAGCAGGAGGCAAGAGGTCGGGCGACGACCTCAAGATCAACCTATCCGGCCTCGAAGTACAGCCCTTCCCCCACCAGCGGGACATGCTGGAACGTCTCCGCGTCGAGCGCGAGATCCGCCATCACCACGAGAACCTCCTGGTCGCCGCCACCGGAACGGGCAAGACCGTCATGGCCGCCTTGGACTACCGCACCATGCGCGACCAGCGCGGTGGAGAGCTCCCTCGGCTGCTCTTCGTCGCTCACCGCAAGGAGATCCTGAGACAGTCTCTGCGCACCTACCAAGAGGTGCTCGCCGACGCTTCGTTCGGTGAGCTGCTCCACAACGGCCAGGAACCTCGTGACTGGACCCACGTCTTCGCCAGCGTCCAGTCCCTCAACCTCCAGCGGCTGGAGCAGCTTGGTCCCGGCCACTTCGACGTCATCGTCATCGACGAGTTCCACCACGCCACGGCGAACACGTACCGCCGCGTACTCGAGCACTTCGCGCCAACCGAACTGCTCGGCCTCACCGCGACGCCGGAGAGGATGGATGGGCTCAATGTGCAGGACGAGTTCTTCAAGGGCCGGATCGCCGCCGAAATGCGGCTGTGGGAAGCCCTGGAGGCCGATCTGCTGTGCCCGTTCCACTACTTCGGCATCCCCGACGGCACGGATCTGACACGGCTGAGGTGGCGATCGGGCAACTACGACCGCGACGAACTCGCCAACGTCTACACAGCCGACGACGGACAGGCCCTCATCGTCCTCAAGCAGGTCAAGGACAAGATCTCCAACCCCGCAGCCATGCGCGCCCTGGGCTTCTGCGTGACCAAGGAGCACGCTCACTTCATGGCGCAACAGTTCAACAAGGCGGGACTCCGGGCTGCGGCCCTGGACAGCGACTCGTCTCCCGCGGAGCGGGAACAGGCACTGGACGACCTGAAGAACGGCAAAATCCAAGTCATCTTCTCCGTCGACCTGTTCAACGAGGGCCTGGACGTCCCCGACGTCGACACCCTGCTTCTCCTTCGCCCCACGAACAGCGCGACCGTCTTCCTCCAACAGTTGGGACGCGGTCTGCGCCGTACGCCGAACAAGCCGGTACTGACGGTGCTGGACTTCATCGGCCAGCACCGGGCGGAGTTCCGCTTCGAGGAGCAGTTCCGCGCTCTGACGAACCTCTCCCGCAACCGCCTGGTCGACGGCGTCGAGCGCGGTTTCCCGCAGCTGCCCTCCGGCTGCCAGATCATCCTGGAGGGCAAGTCCAAGGACCTCGTCCTCGCCAACATCCGCACCCAACTCAACGCCACCATCAACACGTTGGCGAAAGAGGTCCGGGACTACAGCACGCCCAAGCTGGAGGCGTACCTGCGCGAAAGCCGGCGGGACATCAAGGAGCTCTACAAGAGCGACAACTCCTGGACCAAGGTCCTCCGCAAGGCGGGGGTCATCAAGGAGGCCCCGCTGCCGGGTGAGGAGGACCTCCTCAAGCGCGTCCACGCCTTCCTCCACGTGGACGACCGGGACAGGGCCGGCACGTACCTCCGCCTCCTCGCGGACGACGCCCCTGGCTACGACTCCCTCTCCCCGACCGAGCAGGCGCACGCCCGCATGCTCTTCTTCAACCTCTGGGACAAGGCGGGCGGCTTCTCCAGCTACCGAGAGGGTCTCGAATCCCTCCGCGCCCAACACCTCGTCCGCGACGAACTTCAACAGGTCCTGTCGTACGTCCTCGACCGCACCGACCACTACCCCATCCCCCTGGACGGGCCACTCGGTCATCTTCCGCTGAAGATCCACAGCGCTTACAACCGCTCCGAGGTCTTGTCAGCGCTCGGGGTCGCGCGGTTGGGCGGACAGATGCCCGGGGTGTTCGCGCAGGGGGTGACCTGGGTCGAGGAGATCAAGACCGACGCGTTGCTGATCACCCTGGAGAAGAACGAACGGGACTTCTCCCCCAGCGTCCGCTACAAGGACTACGCGATCAGCCCCACCCGCTTCCACTGGGAGTCGCAGAGCACCACCCCGGAGAGCTCCAAGACCGGCCTGCGCTACCAACACCACGCCGAGCAGGGCAGCCATGTCCTCCTGTTCCTGCGCCGCTACAAGTCCAACGCCATCGGCAAGTCAGAGCCCTGGATGTTCCTGGGCCCGGCGACCTATGTGAAGCACGCGGGCAGCAAGCCGATGGCGATCACGTGGGATCTTCAGCACGAGCTTCCGGCTGATGTGTGGACGTACTCGACGATCGCTGCCGGGTAGTCGCGCGCCGCGGCAGATCCGTTCCACTCACAGCCTGGATTAGGCCCGCTGACGGCCGCCAGAGGTGGAACGATCTGCCATTCGCCGTTTCGTCACCAAGTGGTTCAGTAAGGCAGCCTTCCGACTTCCTCGATCTGCACCTCAAAGTGCGTCTGCGCACGGTCCAGGGCCTCATCGGCATCACGGCCATGGGCTCTGAGCCAGTGGAGGAAGTCGGTGATGACGTCGATCACCGTCTCTTCGGCCATCCTCATGCGCATCCGGCTCGTGCCCGACTCACTGGGCAGCGTTGCCGCCGTGTAACTACCGAGGAGCGCTTCGGCCCGTGTGACACGGGCTCCACCCGCGTGTCCGTTCGGCGAGGTGAGCCCCGTCGCAAGCTCACACCATGTCACCTTCCGGTCGGGATGGAGTTGCACACCCCAACGGTCGGCGACCGCATCGACGAGTGCCATACCCCGTCCCGTTTCCGAGTCGGCGTCCGCCTGCTGGAGGATCGGGAGCGCTCGCGTATCAGGGTCGTGGACCTCGATACGCAGATACGTGCCGTTCATGGAGACGGCGAGAGTGGTCGGGGTGCCGGGTCCGACGTGGTTGATCACATTGGCCACGAACTCGCTGACGCAGAGCTGGGCGGCGTCGATCGACTCGTGTAGGCCCCAGAGCCTCAAGTGGGTCCGCAAGACACGTCGGAGTGCTGCCGCTTCCTCAGATTCCGCCAGGAACGGAAGGTCCCACGATTTCCTCGGCATGCATGTGGTGCAGTCCATGGCTCAACTCCTCCACCAGTCAGTCGAGTTGCGGTAAGCAACTAGGTGCACACTTAGAGTTGCACTGGAACTCTCAAAATGGAACTCTCATCATGACCGGAGAGGAGCACACCCACATCGCGCGCCCCCAGCGCACGCCGTCTTGCCGCCGGGATCGAACAACCGAGACGATCTGACCGAACGACACGAAGGGCTGCTTACATGCCAGTTGGACCCACGACACGAAGGCGCCAGTTGGGCGCTGACCTGCGTCGCCTCCGCGAAGCCAAGGGATTGACCCTTGAGGAGGCAGGCACGCTCGTCGGCATCTCGAAAGCGACGCTCAGTCGCTACGAGACGAAGGAAGGCACGGTCAAGTGGCCGACCGTTGACGCCCTTTGCCGCGAATACGGCGCCTCGGACGAAGAGCGTGGGGCCCTCGTGGAACTCGCGAAGGGCGCCAAGATCCAGGGTTGGTGGCGATCACTCGCCGACCCTATTCCCGAGTCCATGAACCTCATGCTCACCCTTGAGGACGAGGTAGTACGCGAAGACCACTACGCATGCATGTACGTGCCCGGACTTCTGCAGACGCGGCCCTACGCCGAGGCTGTGCACTGCGCCTCGGAGGTTCAATGCCCTGAGCGCGAAGTGCAGCACATGGTCGACATCCGCATGAAGCGACAGGAACTCCTTGAACGCGATGAGCCGCCACATATCTGGTGCGTGATCGATGAAGCCGCGCTCCGGCGAAGGGTTGGTGGCCGCGAGGTCATGCAGAGCCAACTCGAGCACCTACTCACGATGTCTCAGAGACCTCACATCACCGTGCAAGTGCTGCCGTTCTCAACGGGTGCTCACGCGGCTGCCGTTGGCAGCTTTGCAGTCCTTCGCGGCCCCGCACCCGAACTGGACGTGGTGTACGTGGACTTGCTCGGCGGTGGGCTCTTCATGGAGAAGCGGCCAGAACTTGAGCGTTATAGGTTGGCGTTCGAGTACCTCAGCGCGCAGGCACTCGATCTCGAGTCCTCGGCGGAGATCGTCCACCGTATAAGCAAGGAGCTCTGATGGCAGCGCCCTCGTCGCACCAGTGGTTCAAGTCCTCCTACAGCGGTGGGAGTGGTACCGAGTGCGTCGAGTGCATGTATGCCGGTGGCAGCACCTTCGTGCGTGATTCGAAGCTGCCCGACGGGCCCAGCATGACTGTGGGAGATGGCACCTGGGGGGCCTTCATGGATGCGCTCAGGGCGACTTCAAGTTCCCGGTAGGAGCAGGCTGTCGGTGATGCCCCAGATCCAGACGGCGTGTTCGGGTGCGTCCTGGATCGCTCGGGTGGTCTTGGCGATGTTGTCGGCTCCCAGCAGCCGCAGCCTGCCGATGGTCAGGTTCCGCAGAGCGGCCATCGCCCGCGGCGCGCTGCCGGTGCACTCCGACTGAGAGGGCGTTAAGTCCCTTCTCTCTCGGTTCGTGATCGCTCGTTCGTGGTACTGATCGTCGTACGGGCCGGCCGCTCGTCACGGCCATGCTGGGGTTCGGGGCATGGAGCGAAGACCGTATCCGAGCGATTTATCGGACCAGCAGTGGGCGTTGATCGGTGCGACACGAAGTCGCGCATTTCGAGTGAACTCGCAGATCGGAGGCCGGTTATAGACCGGATGCGTAGTTCCTGATCAGTGTTCGAGATCAGTCCCCGCCCTGGCGTGCGTTCACAGGTCCCGCTTGTGAGGGTGCGAAGCCCAGGGAAGAAGCCCAAGGGCCCCCGCTCCGTCCGGGGGAGCAACCGGGCGAGGGGAAGGCCGGACGGGCGAACGCAAGTGAACCCCCGATGATGCCTCGTCAGCCCAAGCCTTGGGTGACGGGACGAGGACCAGGGTGCAAGGGCCTGGCCGCTGGAAGAGGCGGCAAGCGGCGGCCGGGGACGATCAACCGGTCGTGGGAACACCGCTGGCCCCGGGGTGTAGGGGGCGCCCACCCCGGCCGTGTCTCGTGTGCGCGGAACGTGGAAACCCCGTCGGGGTCCGGGCCGTTGGGCTCGGTAGGCCGATCGTAAGAGGGGCGGAACTCCTCGGCGGGACAGGAAGCCCAAGAAGCAGATGCCGGCGGCCGAAAGGCGCGGGACTCGGGACGTGTGGTTGCCTCTCCAGGCGGCTGTCTCGGGGAACCGGCCGGATGCCGGTCCTGGCGGCCGGGTCCCGAAAGGGGAGCTGACGTGGGCTGGTGAGCCTTTGACGACCGAGGCCCGGGGCCTCCCGAACCGAGGGGCAAGTTGGACACCGCGGTGAACGGACCCAAGGACGTTGCCGAATGGGACGACGTCGCATGGCGTCACCACGAGGACAACGTAGTGAGGCTGAGGCAGAGGATCTTCAAGGCGACGCGGGAAGAGGACTGGGCCCTGGTCCGGTCCTTGCAGAAACTGATGCTGAGATCATGGTCGAACACGCTGATCAGCGTGCGGCAGGTGACTCAGCGCAACGCTGGACGTCGGACGGCCGGGATCGACGGGGAGACCGCCCTGTCACCCGAGGCCAGGATGGACGTGGCTGTGCGCGTGCACCACACGCGCTCGTCCTGGAATCCACTGCCGGTCCGACGCGTGTACATTCCAAAGGCCAATGGAAAACAACGGCCGCTCGGTATCCCCGTGATTATGGACCGATGCCATCAGGCGCGCGTCCGTAACGCACTGGAACCCGAGTGGGAGGCGCGCTTCGAGCCGAAATCCTATGGGTTCCGGCCGGGCCGCAGCTGTGCGGACGCCATCGGCGCTCTCTACTCCACGCTGAAAGGCTCCCGGGCCAGGAGGCTGTGGATTCTGGATGCCGACTTGTCCGCCGCGTTCGACAGAATCGACCACGAACAACTGCTCAGAGCGATCGGGTCCTTCCCGGCCAGGGAAATGATCCGGGGATGGCTGAAAGCGGGAGTGGTGGAGGACGGCCTGCACGCACCGACCGAAGAGGGATCACCTCAAGGCGGTGTAATCAGCCCGCTGTTGATGAACGTTGCTCTCCATGGCCTGGAGGAAGCTGCCGGAGTCCTCTATCTCGCATCCGGACGTACTTCCGGAGAAACGACACGAGGAGCTCCGGTGCTGGTGCGATACGCCGACGATATGGTCGCCTGCTGTCACTCTCGGCAGCAGGCAGAGCAGGTCAAGGTACGGCTTGCAGCGTGGCTGGCCCCCAGAGGGCTGACCTTCAACGAGGAGAAGACGCGCATTGTGCATCTCTCCGAAGGTTTCGACTTCCTGGGATTCACTCTCCGCCAGTTCCACGGGTCCAAGCTGATCATCAAACCAAGCAAGAAGGCGATCAAGCGGATACGGAAAAGGCTCACGGACGAGATGCGAAACCTTCGCGGATCGAATGTGGTGGCGGTCATCGCCAAACTCAACCCGATCATTCGGGGCTGGGCGGCCTACTACCGTGGGGCGGTGTCCAGCCGGGTCTTCTCGGATCTGGACTCTCATGTGTGGCGGCTCACATACAAGTGGGCCAAGCACTCCCACCCCAACAAGCCGAAGAAGTGGATTGTGCGCCGCTACTACGGCAAGTTCAATAAGTACAGGAACGACTACTGGGTGTTCGGCGATCGCGGCTGCACCAGCGAAAGCGGCGGCACCTTTCACGTGGTCAAATTCTCCTGGACGAATATCGTCCGGCACCAGCTGGTCACGGGCGGGGCGTCACCCGACGACCCCGGCCTGCAGGACTACTGGGCCAAAAGGCGGAGGAAGGTCAAACCCCCGCTGGACAACTACAACCTGAACCTGCTCGCCAAGCAGGAAGGGCGCTGTCCACTCTGCGGGGACTACATCCTCACTGCCAACCAGCCACCGCAATCCCCGCACGAATGGGAACGCTGGTGGTTGAACACCGTCCGCAGAGCGGTAGCCGCCAACTACCTCACTCATCACGGGCGGAGCGGCACGCCGGACGGACCGCAGACTCGCCTGGTACACGCCTCTTGCCATCGTGGTCTCCGAGCCAGAACACGCAGGAGACTCGCAGTCTCTGCATCACCGTGAAGCCCTCGGGGCTTGCTTGAGCCGTGGTGCCTGGAAAACGGGCATGCCCGGTTCTGAGGGGGCGGGGACGCAGCAATGCGTCCCCGCTACCCGACAGCCGATGATCACGGCCTGGAAGCAGGACCGGGTGGAGCGTTCGGCGACCGGAGACCCCGGACCTGTGACCTCCGGGAGGTCGTGCACGCGATCTTCTACCAGAACCGGACGGGCTGTCAGTGGCGCTACCTGCCCCACGATCTCCCCGCCTGGTCGGCGGTGTTCTACTACTTCACGCTGCGGCGCCAGGACGGGCTCGACCGGCGGATCCAGGAACTCCTGCGCTGCCAGGTGAGGGAGAAGGTCCGCCGATTAGAGGACCCGTCCCTCGTGATCACCGACACCCAGTCCGTGCGTGCGGCCGCGGGTGTCCCGAAGGCCACGACGGGACTGGACGCGAACAAGAAGACGCCGGGCCGCAAGCGCGGACTGGCCGTCGATGTATTGGGACTGATCATCGGCGTCGTTGTCCTGGCCGCTCCGCCCACGACAACGTCGCCGGCACCGCCCTGCTCGACCTCGCAGCCGAACGGTGCGGGATGCGCCTGGAGAAGGCACTGGTGGACCAGGGCTTCAAGGACGAAGTCATCATCCACGGCGCCCTGCAGGACATCACCGTCGAGGTCGTCCGCCGCAACCCCGCCGACCAGGGCAAAGGCTTTGTCCCGCAGCCGAAAAGGTGAGTGGTCGAGCAGGTCAACGGCACGTTGATGCTGCACCGGCGCCTCGCCCGCGAGTACGACCACCGGCCCGACAACTCCGCCTCGCGCGTCTACTGGGCCTCCACCGCGAACATGACCCGCCGCCTCACCACCCCGGCCCTGGCCTGGCGCGACATCCTCCAGGCGGCCGCGTGAACATCACCGAACTCCTCCACGACCCGCAGGCCCGCCATGACGAGGCCACTGCCCGGGCCGGCGAACTACGCGACCAGATCGAGCACTTGACCGCAGCCCTGGCCGCGACCGAAGCGCATCTGACGGAACTCACCACGACCCGGAAGGTCATCGCGGAACTCGCACCGGCCGGAGCCGAACCCGATCCGCCCGAACAAGCCCACCACCTACCAGGCCATCCTGAACGCCTTCAACCAGCACCCCGACCAGGTATTCCGCGTCCGTGAACTGCACGAACTCCTCGGCATGCCCACCCGACGACCCCGCCCTGAACGTCACCCGCAGCCGCCTCGGACGCCTCACCCGCCGAGGCTTCCTCACCCAGCCCGGACGAGGCCGCTACCAGAAACGGACTTAACGCCCCCCTCAGAGCAGGTCAAGTGCGTGGAGGTCGGCCATGTACTTGGTGATCAGTTCTTCCGACAGGTGCGGGATCTCCTTGGCGCCGCCGATCTCGGCTTCACGGACGGCTTCCTCGAAGCGGACGGACGGAATCGGGGAGCCCTGTGAGGGTTCGTCGGGCTGGCGGAAGGCGTGCATCAACGGCAGCAGCGAGTGCCGGCGCCGGGTCTCCGGCAGGGCGCGTAGGGCGGTCTCGAACCGGGTGACCCACTCGTCGTAGTCCTCGACGAGGTGGAGCGGGTGGCCGGTGCCGCCGAGCCAGTCGACGAAGGTGTCCAGGGAGATGCCGTCGTCGTGCAGGTTGGTCACGTTGTAGGTCCGGTAGCCGTCGCCGTGGCGGGCGCCGAGGGTGTTGACGGCCTGGGCGACGAAGTCGACCGGCAGGCCGTCGTAGTGCGCGCGCTGCCGGTTGCCCCGGGCGTCTGTGCGGTAGAAGGACGCCGGCGCGATGCCGGTGGCCGCCAGGCTGAACAGCAGGCGGGTGAAGATGTCGGGCACGTTCAGCTGGCCGGTGTGGCGGGTGTGGGCGAGGATCATGTCCGAGCGCAGAACGGTCACCGGCAGCCCGCACGCGTCATGGGCCTGACGCAGCAGGACTTCGCCGGCCCACTTGCTGATGGAGTAGCCGTTGCCGTACCCGTCGCCCAGGTGGCGGGCGGGCATCGTCTCGCGGATGTCGGCGTCCTCGTCGAGCAGTTGCGGGTCCTGCTCGACGGACACGCCGATGGTCGACACGTAGGTGAGGGGCTTGACCTTCGTGGTGAGCGCCAGGCGGATCAGCTCGGCGGTGCCCACGACATTGGCGTCGAACAACTGGTTGTACGGCAGTACGTGGTTGACCAGGGCCGCCGGGTGGAGGACGAGGTCGACGTCGGCGGCCAGCCGCTGCCAGACGTCCTGGTCCAGGCCGAGGCTCTCCTCGCCGATGTCGCCTGCCAGTACCTCCAGATGCCGCGCGGCCAGGTCCTGGTAGCGGCGCAGCAGTTCCGCGTCGCCGCTGGTGAAGGCGGCGTCCAGGCGTGCGCGGGCGTCGGCGGCGTCCCGGCCCCGCACGAGGCAGATCAGCCTGCCGCCCGTCGCGGCCGCGTGCTCGAGCCGGTCCAGGCACATGAACCGGCCGAGAAAGCCGGTGGCTCCCGTCAGCAGCACGGTGTGCGGCGGCTGTCCCGACGGGCGCCCCAACTGGTGTGCGCCGTCCAGGGTCCGGGCGTCGACGAACTTCTCCAGCGTGATGTCGGCGGCCCGGATCTCGGTGCTGCCGGTGCCGTGCACGGCGGCGAAGGTGGGCCGCTTCGACGTGGCGCCACGCGCGGCCTCGATGTGGTCGGCGATCGCCCGCAGGTCGTTACCCGGGCTGAGCACCACGCCGACCGGGACCTCGACCTCGAAGACGTCCTGGAGCAGCGTGGAGAACGACAGGGCGGACAGCGAGTCGATCCCCAGGTCCGTGAAACGCGCACCGGGGCGCAGATCCGCGGGGGAGCAGCCCAGCAGCGCACCCGCTGCACTGCGGATCGCCTCGAACACCGGCTGGTCGGGGCCTGCCTCGCGCAGGGCGCGCAGCGCTTCCTCCCGCCCGCTCGCCAGCTGCGCGTACAGGTCTTCGAGCCGGTCTCCGTAGCGCTTCTTCAGCTGCGGGCGCAGGTTCTTGCGGATCTCCGAGAGCAGACCGTTGTCCACGGAGAACGGCTCGGTCTCCACCAGGAAGTCGCGCGGGATCTCGTACGGCTCCAACTCGGCCCGCTGAGCCGCTTCTTGCAGCGCCTCGCTGAGCAGCCTCTTGAGTTCCTCGTCGTTCGCCGCCCGCTCCAGCACGTTCTCGCTCGGCACGACCACTGCCAGCAGGTAGGCGCGCGCACTGTTGCCGTAGACGTAGATCTGCCCCACCGCCGGGCTGGTGGCGTACACGCTCTCCAGCCGGGAGACCGCGACGAACTCACCCTGGCTCAGCTTGAGCACGTTGTTGCGGCGGTCGACGTAGATGAGCCGGTCGGGGCCGGTCTCGGCCATGATGTCGCCGGTGGCGTAGAAGCCGTCCTCGTCGAAGACGGCCGCGGTCACCTCGGGCCGGTTGTAGTAACCGGGGGTGATCGCCTGCGTCTTGACCAGCAGTTCACCTCGGGGATGGGGCAGGTCCGTGGTGAAGTAGCCGAGTTCCGGGACGTCGACCAGCTTGTATTCGATCACCGGCGGACGCTGTACGCGCGACTCGAACGTGACCATGCCCGTCTCGGTCGACCCGTAGCCGTCCACGACCGTGAGGTCAAGGCAGGACTCCACGAACTGCTTGAGTTCCGGGGCCAGCGGGGCGCTGCCGCAGGCGACCTGCCGCACACGGCCGCCGAGCAGGCGCTCGCGCAGGTCCGTCTTCACGGAGGTCTCCAGCGCGGCGGGGTCGGTGCCCTCCACGGCTCGTGCGGCCAGTCGGCTCTGGAACTCCTGGTGGAGCATGTCGCAGATGCGCGGTACCAGCAGTAACTGGGTCGGCCGGGCGAGGCTCATGTCCTCGAAGAGGGTCGTCAGGTCGCTCCTGGCGGTGAAGTACGAGGTCCCGCCCCGGCCGAGGGTGCTGTACAGGGACGAGCGTCCGGCCACATGGCTCATCGGCATGTAGTTGATGCCGACGGCGGGCAGGTCGTCTTCTGTGGGCATCAATCCCAGCCAGAGGTTGCGCAGCATCCGCTCGGTGTAGATGGCGCCCTTCGGCGTTCCGGTGCTGCCGGAGGTGTAGATGAGCAGGCGCGTCGGGTCCTCGTCCGGTTCCGGCTGCGGCACCGGTGCCTCGGGCAGGCTGCCGCCGCGTGCGGTGACCGCGGCGAGCGTGTCGATCGCGTCCAGGCCCGCTTCGGTGAGACGCCGACGCGCGGCATCGAACCTCTCCCGCTCGTCGTCGTCCTCGGGGTGGTGGTCGAACACCACCAGCCTGGGCTTCGAGGAGCTGGACAGCACCAAGTCGACTGCGCGGTCCAGGAGTTCGAGACTGGTCGCCAGGACGCGCGGTCGGGTCTCCTCGACGATGGGCTCCAGCCGGGACACCGGGGCGCCGGCCTGCAGGGGCACACTCACCGCGCCCAGGCGGAGGCAGGCCAGGTCGAGCACTGTGTAGTCGACGCTGATGAAGCCGTACAACGCGACGAAGTCCCCGGCGGACAGGGAGTGTTGTGCGTCCACGTGCCAGGCAGCGGCGACCGCGTTCGCCCGCTGCCACAACTGGCCGTAGGTGAGGGTGGTGAACCGCGGCAGAAGCCTCAGCGAGGTCCGGCCCGACACCGGGTCGGTCACCGCCTCTCTCGTCCGGTCGCCGAGCGCGGGACGTTCGGCGTACCCGTCCATGACGAGGCCGACGGCTTGCGCCAGGCCCTGCGCGGAGGCGGCCGCCGTACTGACCTCTTCCAGCGGCAGGGCGTCACGCGGCTGCTCGTCATTCGGGATCGTTGCCGAAGACAATTGTTTCCACCGACTTTCTGTGAGGGGTGATGTCGCCATTCAGGGGCGCGCCGATGCCGTTCGGGCATGGGCATATCGGTATGGCCGAACGGCTGGGCGCCGGGCATCCCTGCGGAACCGGCGGCTTCCGGCGCGTCATGGACGGTCCCCCCGGGCGTCCCGGGGGCCTGACAGCGGCAAAGGGGGAGAGGCCGCACCGGATCACAGCGGCGAAAGCGTGGAAGCACGGGGCGACCGGGAGGACGGCCAGAACGTCAGAGGCTCGGACTCGCGGCCTCGGTTCTGCAAGGGCAGCGCACCGACAGGCGTGTACGGCGCTGAACAGCCGGACGAGCCGCATGCGATCGCCCATCGACCGTGTCTGTGGGGGGAGTTGACACAGTGCCTCCTGGAAGGGATCTCTCTGCGCCCACTAGCCTCCTTGTTCCATTACAATACTGTCAAGTAAAGTAATCAGGAAACCTGATCGGATGCGTGAGATGGCTGAAAACGACAAGGAGAGACCCCCGGCGGGCAGGGGGCCCGGCAGGCCGCGCGATCCGTCGGTAGAGAGGGCGATCCTGCGCGCGACCGTCGAACGACTCGTGTCGGACGGCTACTCACGCATGACGATCGGCGACATCGCCGCCGATGCGGGTGTCACCAGGCCCACCGTCTACCGGCGTTGGGCCAACAAGTACGACCTTGTCGTGGACGCCCTGGACCTCAACTTCCAGGAGGAGCGCGAGCGGAACCCGATCGCTCCGCTCGATGAACTGCCCCCCGTGCTGGCACTCAAGAACGCGTTGCGTGACAACGACCCCTTCGGTCCCACGGGTCGGGGCATGAAGGTGATCGGAAATGTCCTGACGGAGGCCACGCACAACCCGGAACTGCTGGAGCTGGTACGGCGGCACGGGCTTGCCCCCCGGGTGCGGCTCCTGGTCGACACTCTGCGCCGGCTGTCCGAAAAGGGGATCGTGCGGCCGGACATCGATCCGGACGCCATCGCGGACATGCTGGTCGGTAGCTACTACTCCTCCTACCTCCGTACGGGCGTCCAGGACACGGACCTTCCGGACCGGATCGTCGACACCCTCTGGCCCCTCATCGCCGGTCGGCCCGCGGACGGAACGCCGCCGTCTTCGGACGACTGACGCAGCCGGAGGATCTTCAGGGCCGGGTCGTCGGTGGGCCAACAGGTCCTGTACGACGGCGAGCACCACTACGACGTGATCCTCGGCGAGCAGGCCCTGTACGCGAACGTCGGGGGACCCAAGGTGATGTGCGAGCAGTTGGAACGACTGCTGCGCGATATCGATCTCCCCTCGCTCCGCCTGGGAATCGTGCCCGCCACCGCCGAAATGAGCCTGGTTCCGAAACCCGGCTTCAGCCTGTACGACGGAGGCCGGGCCCACTATGGACTCGTCTCCTCCAGCGTGGACATCACCGACCCTGCGGAACTCGCCCTTCATCACCGGGCATTCGACGCCATCAGCGACGCAGCCCGCTACGGCGGCTCCGCCAAGGCGCTGGTCAACAAAGCCCTGACGTTCTGGAACAACGCGTAGGAGCAGGCGACCGCGTCCGTTCGCGAGCCGCCCGATGCCGATACTTTGGGCGAATGGACCGAAATGCCCTCATCCAATACGTCCGCGCCCGCCGGCTCGCCGTCCTGGCCACCCTCTCCGCCGACGGGCATCCGCAGGCCGCGGTGGTCGGGATCGCGGCCACCGATGCGGGCGATCTCGTCTTCGATACGACGCGGGGTTCCCGTAAGTTCGCCAACCTCAGTAGACAGCCGCGCGTCGCGCTGGTCGTCGGGGTCGACTGGGGAGACGAGCAGACGGTCCAACTCGAAGGCGTCGCAGCCGAGATCCCGCAGGACGACCCGGCCGTGGCCGCGTACTACGACCAGATCCCGACCGGGCCGGAACGGGCCGTGTGGCCGGACATCGTCTACGTCCGGGTACGGCCGGACTGGGGGCGCCACAGCGACTACCGCCCCGGCAGTTTCGGAGTGCAGGAGATCCCGCTGGCCTGAGAGGAGCGGGCAGCCATCCGGCTCCAGCTGCCGGTGCCGGTGCCGGGCTGGATGCGCGGTCGGGGTGGCCGACCGGATGCGTACCGCCACTGGGGGATGGTCGATCGAGTGATGCGATCCGGTATCTCGTGGACAACGGGAGCAAGTGGCAGGCGATGGCGTCGACTTACCGTCTTGCTCGACGTCTCGAAGGGTGGTGGCCGGTCGCGTCACGTATTCTCGGGCGGCAGACCATACTCATGGCGAACCGCTCACACCGAACCGGTCACCTGTGGCCGATCGCCCTGGCAGGAAGAGCTCTGTGGGAGATCACTTCGCCGCGGCAGTCCGGCGGTTCCGGTTGCGCGCGGGGCTGACCCAGGAAGCCCTGGCCGAGCGTTCCGGCATTTCGGTCAGCACGATCCGCGGCATGGAGACAGGCAAACGCCGTAACCCGCAGCTTGCGTCGGTGCGCCAGCTGGCCGCCGCACTCGATCTGCGGCCGACCGAACTGGACGAACTGCTGGCCGCGGCGGCGGGCGCCGCGGCAGGCGCGGCCGAGCACTCGGTGGTGGTTCCGGTGCCACGCCAGCTGCCTGCCCCACCCGCGCCGTTCGTGGGCCGCCACCACGAACTGGACCGGCTCGACACCACAGTGCAGTCCGGTTCGGGGGCGGCGAACACCGTGCTCATCTCCGCGATCGCCGGCGCCGGCGGAGTGGGCAAGTCATGGCTCGCGTTGCACTGGGCTCACCGAAACGCCGACCGGTTCCCCGACGGGCAACTCTTCGTCGACCTAAGGGGCTTCAGCCCCGACAGCGATCCGATGGACCCGGCCGTGGCGGTACGTGGATTCCTCGACGCGCTGGGTGTCGAGCCCGACCGCATCCCCGTCGCCCCGCACGCGCAGGCGGCGTTGTTCCGCAGCCTGGTGGCGGACAAGCGGATGCTGCTGATGCTCGACAACGCTGTCGACGCCGCCCAGGTCACCCCCCTGCTGCCGGGCGGCGACACCTGCACCGTGGCGGTCACCAGCCGCAACCGGCTGTCGGGCCTGATCACCGGCCATGGCGCACACCACCTGTCCGTCGACACCCTCACCGACACCGAGGCCCGCGGACTATTCGTCGCCCGACTCGGCAGAGCACGCATCGAGGCCGAACCCGCGGCGGTGGACGAACTCGTGGGCCTGTGCGGCGGGTTCCCGCTCGCGCTGAGCATCATCGCCGGCCGGGCCCACACCCACCCGCACCTGTCGCTGGCCGACCTCGCCGACGAACTGCGCGACGGCGCACTCGACGTACTGGACGACGCCGACCCTGCCGCGAGCCTGCCCGCGGTGCTCTCGTTGTCCCACCACGCGTTGACCGACGAGGAAGCCGAGGTGTTCGGGCTGCTCGCGATCGCACCCGGACCCGACATAGGCCTTGCTGCCGCCGGCAGCCTCACCGGCCGCGGCCGAAGCCGGACCAGGGCCGTGCTGCGCAGGCTGGAACAGGCATCGCTCATCGGTCAGGACGCCGCCGGCCGCTACCGTATGCACGACCTGATCCGCCGTTACGCCGCCACCGCTCACGATCTGGCCCACGGCACCCGGGAGGCGGCCCTGCGGCGGGTGCTCGACTTCTACACCCACACCGCGTTCACCGCCGCCAATCTCCTGGATTCCCACCGCGACCCCATCGAGCTCAGCCCGCCGGCACCCGACTGCCGCCCCCAAGCGCTGCCCGACATCCCGGCAGCGATGGACTGGTTCGACACCGAGCACAACAATCTGCTCGCCGCCCAGCGCACCGCCGTCGCGCACGCTTCACACCGCACGGCCTGGCAACTGGCGTGGACGCTGAACGACTTCCACTACCGGCGAGGCCACCGCCACGATCAGCTCGCCGTGTGGCAGATCGCGGTCGACTCGGCAGGCCAACTGCCCGACCCCGGCGCCCGGATCATCGCTCATCGGCTGCTCGGCCGCGCCCACGTCGTGCTCGGGCACCATCAAGAGGCGATCAACGCCCTGAATCAGGCTCTCGCGCTGAGCGAGCAGCAGAACGACCGTGCCCTCCAGGCCAACGCCCACTACACACTCGCGTCGATCTGGCCGGACGGGCGGCGGGCTCTGGAACATGCCAGACGCGCACTGGACCTCTACCGCGGCCTCGATCAGCCGATCGGGGAGGCCAACGCGCTCAACGCCGTGGGCTGGTACGCCGCGCGTCTGGGCCACCACGACACCGCTCGTGAGCACTGCCAGGCCGCCCTCGCCCTCTTCCAGCACCACCAGGACGTGAGCGGCCAAGCGCAAACCCTGGACAGCCTCGGCTACATCGACCACCACAGTGGCCACCACCAGGACGCTGTCCAGCACTACCGCCACGCCATCAGCCTGTACCGCGACCTCGACAACACCTACGAAGCCGCCGACACCCTCGACCGGCTCGGTCATTCCCACGCCGCCCTGGGCCAGCACGACCTGACCCGTGAGGTGTGGCGGGAAGCACGGGACCTGTACCGGCAACAAGGACGTGACCAGGAGGCCGAGCAGGTGGAGCAACAGCTCGACGAACTCGACGGCCTCGGCGGCCTGGGCGGCCCGGGCGGACTCGGCGAACAGGACAACCCGGCCCCGGACAGCGCCCGCTGACGTCGCACCAGGAGTTCTCCCGCATGGCATGTGACGCCCGTCGAACCGGTCACATGTGGACCGTTCGCGAGCTGCTCGCCCGGTCGCAGTAGGTCCAGATCAGTCCGCCACTCGGCTGGTCACTCATCGCTACGCCGCAGCGATCCTTTGGCGGATCATCTCCAGCCATTGGCGTACTGACAGCCCTTGCGGCGGTAGAAGGTCGAGTCCCAGGGCCGTGGTTGCAGTGTGGAGTTCGTCGTCCGAGGACACCGCGGTCAGCAGCTCGTCGATTTCCTGCACCGCTTGTCCACGCTCTTCGAATGCGGAGGCACTGACGTACTCGTCCAGAGCCTCGTCGCGAGTTTCGTAGATGTGTGAGAAGTCCCGGTGAAAGTACGCCCCGAGCAACTGGCCCAACTCGGGGAATCGCTGGTTCCATTCCCAACGGTTCTGCGGGTTCACCAGGGGAATCCGTGAGGGGTCCTGCAGAAATCGGTCGAGGTGGCCCCTGGCGATGCGCAGGCAGTCCTCCACGCTGGTCCCCATCGGAGGGCGGATGTGGGGCAGGTCTTCCACCTCGTCTGCGATCTCCTCGGAGAAAAGCCCCACGGAGAGCAAGTCGTCAATCTCTCGGACTGCCTTTTCGGCGCGTTGAGGATCCCTGGCGGCGACTCTCAGATAGGAAGCCAGGCCGGGGCCCGGTGTCTCCGTGGTGTCCGAGAAGATGAAACCGGTGTATGCATAGGCATTCAGCAGGTCACTGAGTTCATCAAATCGCTCCTCGGACGGAAGCGCCTGACTCATGAGTTGCTCCAAGAATGTGTGTTAGGGCTGGGGATACGAAGTTAGGACCCGGTATCCGGACGCCGCCGAGGAGTCGGCCTTGAGGATGACGCGAACACCCTTCACCCACCTTGTCCCTTGCCCATGGGTGAAGTCATAACGAGTGAGGTGGAGTCCTGTGTTCTCGTCGAACTCTGCTTCCAACCGTAATGGCCCTTTCGCACCATTGGCCAGCCAGTCAGATATCTTTCGTTGGTTCTCTCTGACTGCGAGGGTCCTGTCAGTGAAGCGTTGCGCCGAATCGACGTCAACGTAGCGCGAGTCCGCCTCGAGGCCAGGGTTCTGGCGCAGACGGCTGCGCATGCCATCAATCGTCTTGTCGACATGCCTGTCGATGGTGTGAGCCTCGCTCTTGCCGCCGAGGTTCTTACCCTCGTCACCGCGGACGTCCGCACGATGCCGGGGCTTTACACGCCCCTTGCGTTTGCTCCTGGGCCAGGCGTTGTAGTCCCCGCCGGAGCCATTCGATGCGCTCAGCCCCATGAGGACGATCCCGGCCGTGCCCAGTAAGCCGGCGTTGAGGGCAGCTTCGGCGGTGAGGGCGCCCACTGCGCCTGCGCCGGCCAGTGCCAGACCGCCGGGCGGGAACAGGGCGAGCAGGGAGAGCAGGAGGAGCGCGAAGCCGAGGTAGGCCAGGAAGGTGTTCAGGGCGTCGAGCAGGTGGAACGTGCGGATCGTCCTGCCGGCGGGGCCTGCGTCCCCGAGCGCGCGCCACAGCAGGAGGGTGCCGGTGGTGGCCGCCCCCAGTGCGGTGCCGAGACGGAATCGATGGACCGCGAGCGGTTCCGCCAGGGGCTGGGCCGAAGCCGTCCGCCAGGTGCGAAGCAGCGTGGTGAGTTGGTAGGCGATCCAGGCCAGCGCGGCGATACCGAAGCCCATGAGGATCTTCGGCCCCGAACCGGTGCTGAAGAACTTCTGGAGGCCGGCCGTGGAGGTGAACGAGCCGACCCCCAGGAACAGTAACGAGGGCAGCATGAGGACACACGGGATCACCAGGAGCCACCGCCGCTGAGAACCGCGGGCCGCTCGGGCCGCCTTCAGCAGGGCGCGGATGTCCAACGCCCGCCAGGCGAGTGGATTGTCGGATGCCTCGATCCGAGCAGTGATCCCGGCGACCACGCGACGCAGTTCCTCGGTGTCGTCGGGCGGCGCCGACGCGACGGCGTACAGCAAGGAGCGCCGCAGTCTGACGTAGCGCAGTGCGATCAGCAGGCTCCATGGCGGACGCCAGGCTGCGTACCGTAGCAGGGCTCCCAGGCTGTCGCCGTCGACACGTTCGGAAGCAAGCAGTACGCCCGGCACGGAACGCTTGCCACGATGGATCCGGCGCAGGTCGACGGCCATGGCGACGGCCAGGCACACGAGGGGCGCCGCCCACGCCTTCCCGTTCAGCGATTCAAGCCAGTGCGCGGCCTGGCTGGTGGGTTTCTGGACCGCGTAGTTGTTCACCGTGTGGTACGTGACTGCGGCGGCGATCGGGAACGCCGAGAGCAGGCGTGACCAACGACGGGTGCGCCACAGCAGCCCGACTCCGAAGCCGGCCATGGCCGTGAACACCAGGTGCGAGAAGGTCTCGGTGCCCGGCGGCCCGCCCAGGTCCAGCTGACTGAACGGCGCCGGGAGCCAGGCCGTCAACACCTGCCCCAGGCCCGGAACATAGGGCGGGGACAGGCTGTCCGGAATGATCCAGCCTCCACCGCGGGCCATCGCCCGGTCCGCGTCCAGGCCGTAGCGCAGTACCGCCTCCAGCAGCCCGAACCCGGCGCCCAGTGCCGCACCCAGCACCACGAAGTCGGTCAGCCCCCACTGGCGGCGAACCTTCGGACTCAGCCCGGCCAGCAACAGCGGGGAGAACTTGATCAGTTCCTCCACCCAGGGCGCCACCGTGTAGCTGGTGGTGTTCACCACCGTGAGGAGTGACTGACCCGACTGGTCCGCGTAGATGCGGGTGTAGGCGAGTTGCACCAACGCCGTCGCCACGCCGCACCCGTACACCCCTACCGCGAGCGCGAGCAGCAGGGTTGGCAGGCGCACCGAACGTGTCGGCCAGGAGACCGCGAACAGTTGCAGCACACCCCAGACGGCCGCAGCCGCCATCACCAATGTCACACCAGGCCCCCGCCACACCGGATCAACATCTGATTCGCGTTAGTGAACGGGATGCTACGCAGGTAATTGCTTGTGCAGCAAGAGACTTATGAGACTCGAAGGCGTGGCACCGCGCAAGGGTGCAAATACCCCCTTCCCTCCACGAGCACCTCGTTCAGGCGTCGCAGCAGCCCGAGCAGGTCGGGTTACGCGAGGCTGACCGCCAACCGGCATGCGCAGAGCAGCTGGACGGCCAATCCGCAGGACATCGTGTACCGGGGCGGGACATCCCCGCAGAACTACCCGACCCTCTACAACGACGTGCACGCCGCCTACCAGAACGCCCTGCGCTACCACGTCGGCGGCGACAGCGCCCACGCCGACACCGCCGTCGCGATCCTCAACGCCTGGTCGGCCAAGCTGACAGCGGTCCAGGGGTCCGCCGACCGGTTCCTCCTGGTCGGACTCCAGGGCTACCAGGCCGCCAACGCCGCCGAACTCGTCCGCGACCACGGCGACTTCGACCTCGGCCGCTTCCAGGAAATGCAGAGCAAGGTCTTCGGCGCGGTCAGCGACGCCTTCCTCGCCCACCACAACGGCGCCTTCGTCACCAACTACTGGCCCAACTGGGACCTCGCCAACATGGCCTGCGTCCTGGCCACCGGCATCCTCTGCGACGACAGGGCCCAAGTCACCCGCGCCGTCGACTACTTCAAGCACGGGGCGGGGCTCGGCGCGGTGAAGAACGCCATCCCCGTCGTGCACGACGACGGGCTCGCGGAGTGGCTGGAGGCCGGCCGCGACCAGGGACACTCGCTGCTCGGGGTCGGGCTGATGGGCTCCTTGTGCGAGATGGCCTGGAACCAGGGGATCGACCTGTACGGCTACGACGACAGCCGCTTCCTCAAGGGCGCCCAGTACGTGGCCAAGTGGAGCCTGGGCGGCAAGGTGTCGTACACCTCCAACACTCGCCAGAAGGGCGCGCCCGGCGTCTGGTCCGGCAGCGAGACCGCCACCGCCGCGGGCGGTGTGGACCCGAACATGCAGCGGCCGATCTGGGCGATGATCGCCAGCCACTACACGAAGCGGCGCGGGGTGTCCGCCACCTACCTCACGCAGATCGCCGCCAGGTCCGCACCCGAGGGCGGCGGCGGGGACTATGGGCCCAGCAGCGGCGGGTTCGACCAACTCGGCTTCGGGACACTGGCGTTCACACGCGACAAGTCGGCGACTCCTACGGCCGCGCCGACGCCCGGCGCTCCCGGTGCGGCCTCGGCTTCCGGTGGCGGCTCCGACCCGCGGCCGCAGACGGCGGCGACCGCCTCGGCCTCCGCGTCGCCGGCCGCCGGCGGCGACCTTGCCGCGACCGGCTCCGAGGACGTCATCGGGTGGACCGCCGCCGCCGGGGTCACCGCCGTCGCCGGTGGGCTGCTCCTTCTGCGGCGCCGTGACCGGGTGCGGCGGGACGGCGCTCAGTAGGAGCCCGGTCGCAGTCTGCGGGCTGTACGACTGCACGGCTGCTTGCAGGCCGGGCCGGGCCACGTCTACGCCGTGGCCGGCCGCGACCGTTCCCGCCCCTCCTTCGCCGACCGCGCCTTCTCGCTCACCGCCGAGGCCGCTGCCGTGAGCGGCTTCGCGATGTCCTCCAGGGAGCGTCGTTCCGCCCGTACCGCCAGGAACGCCGCCACCAGGCCGGCCGCGCACATCAGGCCCGCGCCGATCTGGAAGGCGAGGACCGTGTCGCCGACCTTGCCGGTTCCGGTGAGGTCGGCGAACAGCAGCGGGCCGCTGATGCCGCCGGCCGCGGTGCCGAGGGCGTAGAAGAAGGCGATGGACATGGCGCGCGTCTCCATCGGGAAGACCTCGGAGACCGTCAGATAGGCACTGGACGCGCCCGCCGACGCGAAGAACAGGACCGCGCACCAGCAGGCCGTCATCGTCGTCGCGTTCAGCGAGCCGCGGTCGAACAGCCAGGCCGTACCGAACAGGAGCAGCCCCGACAGCAGGTACGTCGACGAGATCATCACCCGGCGGCCCACCGTGTCGAAGAGCTTGCCCAGCAGCAGCGGGCCGAAGAAGTTGCCCACCGCGACAACCGCGAAGTAGTAGCCCGTGTTGCCCGTCGGGACGTCGAAGAACTTGGTCAGGATCGCGCCGAAGCCGAAGGTGATCGCGTTGTAGAGGAAGGCCTGGCCGATGAAGAGGGAGAAGCCGAGGATCGACCGCTTGCGGTAGGTCGAGAAGACCGTACGGGCGATCTCCAGGAAGCCGATGCTCTTGCGCTGGTGGATGGTGATCTCGGACTCGGGTTCGCCGAGCCGTTGTCCCGTCTCCGACTCGACCTTCTGCTCGATCGAGGAGACGATCCGTTCCGCCTCCTCGTCCCTGCCGTGGATCAGCAGCCAGCGTGGGCTCTCCGGAACGTGCCGTCGTACGAGAAGAATCACCAGGGCGAGCACGGCGCCGAGGGCGAACGTCAGTCGCCAGCCCACGTTCTTGGGCAGGATCGCTTCGTTGAGCGCGACGATCGACAGCAGTGAGCCGAAGACCGCGCCCACCCAGAAGCTGCCGTTGATGGCGAGGTCGACGCGGCCGCGGTAGTTCGCCGGGATCAGTTCGTCGATCGCGGAGTTGATGGCCGCGTACTCGCCGCCGATGCCGAAGCCCGTCAGGAAGCGGAAGGCGAAGAACCACCAGGTGGAGAAGGAGACGGCGGTCAGCGCGGTGGCCGCCAGGTAGACGACCAGCGTGATCATGAAGAGTTTCTTCCGGCCGAAGCGGTCGGTCAGGCGGCCCCAGAAGAGGGCGCCGACACAGGCGCCGGCCACGTAGAGCGCGGCTGCGAGACCGGTGATCTGACCGGAGGTGATCGGCAGTCCGCTGCCGGGCTCGGACAGACGGCCCGCGATGTTGCCGACGACCGTGACCTCCAGACCGTCGAGGATCCAGACCGTGCCGAGTCCGATCACGACGGTCCAGTGCCAGCGCGACCACGGCAGGCGGTCTAGGCGGGCGGGTATGCGGGTGGTGATGGTGCGGCCGGTCGCTGCGGTGGCGCTGCCGCTGGGCTTGGCACTGGGCATGGGCTCCCTCCTCGTCGAGCGAACCTGTGCCGGGTGCCCTGGCGCTGCCGCTTTACGCCCGGGGTTCAGGGCGCGCGGAGTTGGTGCGGGCCTCGCTGGGGGCTGCCGCCCCCAGGCTCCCGCTTCGGCCCTTGAAGGGCCTTGTCCCCAAACGCCGGACGGGCTGGATGTGCCGGCCGGTGCCGAAGGGTGCGGCCCGGTGCCAAAGGGGGAGGCCGGAGCCGAAAGGTGCCCCCGACGCCCTCCCCCTGCTACGCCCCCAGCGCCCGGGACACCACGTAGATCAACAAGCCTGCCAGCGAGCCCACCACCGTGCCGTTGATCCGGATGAACTGCAGGTCGCGGCCGATGTGGGCCTCGATCTTGCGGGTGGTGTGCTCGGCGTCCCAGCCGGCCACCGTGTCCGTGATCAGGGAGGTGATCTCCTTGCGGTAGGTGGTGACCACGTACACCGCCGCGCCCTCCACCCAGCCGTCGACCTTCGCCTGCAGCTTCGGTTCGACCGCCATCCGCGCCCCGAGCGACAGCAGCGAGGCCCGGACACGCAGTCGCAGCTCGCTGCGTTCGTCCTCCGCCGCCGAGACGATCATGGAGCGTACGGCGGTCCAGGCCGAGGCGATCAGGTCCTGGACCTCGCCGCGGCCCAGCACCTCGCCCTTGAGCCGCTCCACCCGCGCGCGGGTGTCCGTGTCGGACTGCAGGTCGGAGGCGAAGTCGGTGAGGAAGCGGTCGAGGGCGCCGCGGGCCGGATGGGAGGGCATGTCGCGCATCTCGGTGACGAAGCGCAGCAGTTCCTTGTAGACGCGCTCGCCGACCTTCTTGTCGACGAACCGCGGGGTCCAGCCGGGCGCTCCGCCCTGCACCGCGCCCATGATCTCCGCGTCGTGCCACACGAGCCAGTCGTGCGCCCTGGTGACGATCAGGTCCACGACCCGCCGGTGGCCGCCGTCCGCGACGATCTTGTCCAGCATCTTGCCGATGCCGGGCGCGATCTCCTGGGCGTCGGCCCGGCGGGTGATGGCCTCGCCGACGACCGCCTGCACGTCGGAGTCGCGCAGGACGGTGAGGGCGCCCCGCAGCGCGGCCGACAGCTCGGCCGTCACCCGGTCCGCGTGCTCGGGATCCGCCAGCCACGCGCCCAGCCGGCTGCCGATGCCCACGGCGCGCAGCCGCTGTCGTACGACGTCCTGGGAGAGGAAGTTCTCGCCGACGAACTCGCCGAGTGACACCCCCAGCTGGTCCTTCTTGGTCGGGATGATCGCGGTGTGCGGGATCGGCAGGCCCATGGGACGACGGAAGAGGGCCGTGACCGCGAACCAGTCGGCGAGCGCGCCCACCATGCCGGCCTCGGCGGCGGCGGCGACATAGGACGCCCAAGCGCCGGCACCGGAGTTGTCCGCCCACTTGGCGAGGACGTACACCAGCGCCACGAACACCAGCAGCCCGGTCGCCGTGAGCTTCATGCGGCGCACCCCGCGCTGCTTCTCCTCGTCGGCGGCGCTGAACGTCGTCATGGTGCGTGCGGCCGCCGCGGGTGCGGCGCGGTCACCCGCTGCGCCCGGCCGGGAATGCTGAACCACGTCGCCGCCACCCGCTTCATCCGGATTCGTGCGTTCCATCCACTCCACCCGTTCGTGATCCCCTGCACACATTGTCCCTTCCTGACCGACTCCTGGAACGGAACAAGAGTTCCCGGCGTCTGTCGGAAGGGGGGAGCTCAACCTGAACTCCGGCGGCCCACAGGGGGTCCTGTTCAACTACCCCTCACCCCATGACGCATCATGGGGTGATCACATCGGAGCCTCGGGCTCCCATTCGTCCGAGGAGACCCGCACCGCATGACCAAGCGTCATGGTTATGCCCTGCTTTCCGCGATCATCGCCGTGGTCGTCGGCCTTTCCGCTGCCATATACGCCGGCGTCGCGGCCGGCGACGGCAACACCGGCACCGACGCCCTCGGCAGGGGCCGCGCCCAGCACAACTCCGCCGCCCCCGCCTCCACCGGCATCTGGGTCGGTTCCTGGTCCGCGTCCCCGGCGGGCGCCGAGCCGGGCACCGAGACCAGCGGCATGGCGGGGCGCTCGGTGCGCAACGTGGTGCACGCGAGCGTGGGCGGTACGAGTGCCCGTATCACGCTGTCCAATCTCTACGGCCAGGCGGCGCTGACCGTCACGCACGCCTCCATCGCCGTCGCCGTCACCTCCGACACCGCGGCGGCGAGCGCCGACACCATGCGGCGGCTGACCTTCGGCGGCAACACCGCGATCGTCATCCCGGCCGGGCAGCAGGTGCTGAGCGACGCCGTCCGCATCGTCATCCCGCAGGGCAGCGACGTACTGGTCACCACGTACTCGCCCAGCCAGTCCGGCCCGGTCACCTACCACCAGCACGCCCGCCAGATCTCCTACGTCGCCGAGGGCGACCTCACCGAGGACGTGACCGGCGCCGGGTACACCGAGCAGACGCCGTACTGGCGCTACCTGACCGCGCTGGACGTGCTGAGCAACGAGTCTGACGGCACCGTCGTCGCCTTCGGCGACTCCCTCACCGATGGCATAACGTCCACACAGAACGCCAACCACCGCTGGACGGACATCCTTTCGGAGCGACTGCGCACCGCGATCGAGTCCGGCCAGGACCTGCCGCGCTACAGCATCGTCAACCAGGGCATCAGCGGCAACCAGATCCTCGCGGGAGGCCTCGGCCGCCCCGCCGACAACCAGAGCGGGCTGCTGCGCTTCTCCCGTGACGCCCTCGCCCGTACGAACGTCAAGGTCGTCGTCATCGACCTCGGCGTCAACGACATCCTGCGCAACCCCCGGCTCGCCGACCCGGACAGGATCCTCGACGGCCTGCGGGCCATGGTCCGCCAGGCCCACTCCCGCGGCATCAAGGTCATCGGCGCGACCCTGATGCCCTTCCAGGGCCACCGCGGCTACACCCCGGCCCGCGAGGCGGTTCGGCAGGAGATCAACGCGGAGATCCGCTCCGGACGGGTCTACGACGCCGTGGTCGACTTCGACCGGGCGCTCAGGGACCCGTACGACCCGCGCAGGCTCCGCTCCGACTACGACTCCGGCGACCATCTCCACCCCAGCGACAAGGGGTACGCGACGATGGCGCAGATCTTCGACCTCAAGGGCCTGAAGGGCTCGGCGCCGGCCGAACTGTAGAGGCCGGACCGCGGGGGTGGCGGGGGCGGCTGGGTCAGTAGTCGTCGTGACGGCGCCTGTCCCGCTCGTCCCGGCGCTCCCGGTGCCGCTCGCGCCGCTCCTCGTGCCGCTGCCGGCGCTCGTCGTGCAGGTCGCGCCGCCACTCGCGGTGCTCGTCGAGCATCCGGTGAGGATCGGCGAACCCCTCCCCCAGCGAGTGCCTGGACCTGCCCTCCAGCCTCTCCTGGCGGCGCTCCTCCTTCAGACGGCGCCGCTCCTGCCGGGTGACCTTCCGCTCGACGCCGACGCCGCCCCAGAAGGCGAAGCCGGTGACGATCACGCGCGGGGCACCGGGCTCGGCCGGCACGCCCTCCTGGCGGTGGTCGAACCCGCCCATGATCCCGATGCCGCGCACGACGACCTCGACGCCGGGCGGCACGATCACGTTCATCCCGCCCATGATCGCCACGCAGTTGATCTCGACCTCGTGGTCCGCGAAGTTCGCCTCGCGCAGGTCGAGTTCCCCGCCGCCCATGAAGGCGAAGCAGTTGAACCGCTTGGGCACGGTCCAGCGCCCCTTGCGCTCGAACCCGGACATCACGGCGACCGCCCACGACGAGGACCCGTCGCCGCCGACGACCCGCCCCGCCCAACTCCCGCTCGGCACCGGCTCCTTGACCAGCGACACGGACGCGACGGACGGCGGGGTGATCCCGGCGACCGGCAGATCGCGGGTGATCGGCGTCAACTCGCCGTACGTCCGTGCCTTGTAGGTGGCCTCAAGGCGCTCCTCGAACTCCTCCATGTCGAGACGGCCCTCCGCGAGGGCGTCCCGCAGGACCTCGGCGACTCGTTCACGATCGGCGTCGGATGCGCGAAGCTCCGGGACTGCGGCGTCGTCCGTCATGGACAGCAGCCTACGAGTTCCCCCGGCGGGAGGCTACGAGACGTCTACGAGACCGCTTTCTCGGCCTCCCCGGCAGCCCCGCCGGCGGCCTCGCCCGCGTACATCTTGGCGATCACCGCCTCGATGTCCGGCTCCCGCACCGAGAGGTCCGCCAGCGGGTACTCCGCCGCGATGCGCGCCACCAGAGCCGCCGCCGACTGCCCCGCCGGGAACGCCAGCCACTGCCGCGGCCCCTCCACCTTCACCACCCGGGCCGGCGCCACCTCGATCGGTGCCGCCTCCCGCTCCAGGTCCACCACCAGGGTGCGTTCGCTCTCACCCACCTCGTGCAGACCGGCCAGCGCACCGTCGTACATGAGCCGCCCGTGGTCGATGACCATCACCCGCGAGCACAACTGCTCGATGTCCTGCAGGTCATGGGTGGTCAGCAGCACGGTCGTGCCGCGCTCGGCGTTCAACTCCCGCAGGAACTGCCGCACCTTGGCCTTCGAGATGACGTCCAGGCCGATCGTCGGCTCGTCGAGGTACAGCACCTCCGGATCGTGCAGCAGCGCCGCCGCGATGTCCCCGCGCATCCGCTGCCCGAGCGACAGCTGCCGCACCGGGACGTCCAACAGGTCGGCCAGTTCCAGGAGTTCGACGCAACGGTCGAGGTTCTCGCGGTAACGGGCGTCCGGGATCCGGTACATGCGGTGCATCAGCTTGTACGAGTCGATCAGCGGCAGGTCCCACCACAGCGTCGTACGCTGCCCGAACACCACCCCGATGCGATGCGCGAGCCGGGCCCGCTCACGCGCCGGGTCGATGCCCGCCACCCGCAGCTTCCCGCCGCTCGGGGTCAGGATGCCGGTGAGCATCTTGATCGTCGTCGACTTCCCGGCGCCGTTCGGACCGATGTAGCCGACCATCTCACCGCGCGCCACGGTGAAGGAGAGGGAGTCCACGGCCCGCACCTGCCGGCGCTCACGCCTGAGGAATCCGGTCTTCCTGCGCACGTCGAAGACCTTCTCGACACGGTCGAGTTCGATGAAGTAGTCGCTGTCCACTGCCGCTAGCTCCCTGTACTCCGATAAGTCCGCAGCCCTGCCCGCCAGGCCAGCCCCGCCAGCGCACAACACCCCACCGCCACCAGCGGCGAGGCGAAGGCCACCCACCGCGGCAGGTCCAGCGGGAGCGGACGGTCCAGCACATAGGCCGCGGGCAGCCAGTTGACGAAGGCGAGCGGCAGCAGGAACGTCACCCCGCGCACCAGCTCCTTGCCGAACACCGTCGGCGGGTACTGCAGCATCGTCGTCCCGCCGTACGTGAACGCGTTCTGCACCTCGGACGCGTCCTGCGCCACGAACTGGAACGCCGCACCGGCCACGAACACCGCACCGAAGATCCCCGCGCCGCTCACCACGATCACCGGCATCAGCAGCACCTTCAGCGGCGTCCACGCGATGTCGACGGTGGTCAGCGCATACCCGAGCACCAGCCCGCCCTGCGTGATCCTTCCGAGCCGGCGCAGCGCGAACCGGTCGGCCGCCACCTGCGCCAGCACCGGCGCCGGACGCACCAGCAGCGTGTCCAGCGTGCCGTCGCGCACCCGCTGCCCCAGCCGCTCCATCGAGCCGATCGCCAGATCCGCGAGGCCGAAGGCCATACACGACAGTCCGTACAGGAAGGCCACTTCGGGCAGCGGCCACCCGCCGAGCACGTCGATCCGCGAGAACATCAGCAGGATCGCGACGAAGTCCAGCGCGGTCACCGCGAAGTTCGCGAACGTCGTCATCGCGAAGGACGCGCGGTACGCCATCGTGGAGCGGATCCACATCCCCCCGATCAGACGGTACGCGCGCAGCCCGTCCGCCAGCCGGCTCACCTCAGCCACCCTGCACGACCACCCTCCGCGTCGCCACCGACTGCACCAGCCGCCCGGCCGCCAGCAGCGCCACCGCCCACGCCCCCTGGAAGGCGAACGTGCTCCACGGATCGGCCTCCCCCAGCAGCACGTCCGCCGGCTTCTGCAACAGCGCCGACCACGGCAGATCCCGTACGACATCGCCGAGCGTGCCCGGGAACACGTTCAACGGCAGCACCATCCCCGAGCAGAAGAACCCCGCCAGCATGGTCATGTGCGTCACACCCGTGCCGTCCATCAGCCAGAACGTGAGCAGCGCGACCAGATACCGGATGCCGAAACTGACCGCCATGCCCAGCAGCACCGCCACCACGAACGCCGCCCATCTCGCCGCGTCCCCCGGCAGCGCCACGTCGAAAACCAGCGCGCCGAACAGGAACGGGATCACGCCCCGCCCCAGCAGCTGGAACAGCGCCCGCCCCAAGTCGGCCGCCAGCCACCACAGTTGCAGATCCGCCGGCCGGTAGAGATCGATCGCGACGTCCCCGGTCCTGATCCGCTCCATCAGCTCCACCTCGACACCGCTGCCACCGATCGCCAGCGTCGACAGCAGCGCCTGCCCCAGCCACACATAGGTGACGGCCTGCGCCTGGTCGTACCCCCCGAGGTGGGGCTTCTCGTCCCACAGCGCCAGATACGTGTAGACGAGGATCAAGCCGAAAACGGTGTTGGTGAACACCCCGGCGGCAGTGGCAGCCCGATACGTCGCGTACCGTCTGAAACCACCCGCCGCGACGGCCGCGTACAACCGTCCCGAGCCCACGTCAGTCAACCTCCAAAACCGCCCGACACCGAAGCGCAGGAGCCTAGTCCGCTGGTAGTGACGTACGCCACGCATTTTCCAGGCGGGACGCGTGCCGTGATCCGGGAACGGAACGCATGGTGCGAGAGTCTTCAAGAGGGGGCGCAATTGGCGTACGAGGGCGTACGGGAACGTACGACGCGAAACAGGAGTCCGTGCACGAGATGAGCGACCAGCCGCAGCCGCAGCCGCCGAACCGGGGCTGGGCACCGAGAGAGCCGCAAGGTGCTGCCGGGCCGGCCGCTCCCCAGCCGGGGAGTCCGGGGCCGGGGGTTTCCGAGCCCGGCGTCCCCGAGCCCGGGGCGAAGAAGCCGAAGCGGCCCAGGCGCACGGGCTGGCGCCGGCTGATCCCGACCTGGCGCATGGTCCTGGGCACCTTCCTGATCGGCGGACTGCTGCTGATCGGCCTGTTCTACCTCGGCTACTCGATGGTCAACATCCCCCCGGCCAACGCCCTCGCCATGAAGCAGGCCAACGTCTACCTGTACTCCGACGGCTCCCAGATCGCCCGCGACGGCGAGATCAACCGGGAGAACGTCTCGCTCGCCCAGGTCTCCAAGGACGCCCAGCACGCCGTCCTGGCCGCCGAGGACCGCGACTTCTACACCGAGTCCGCCATCGACCCCAAGGCGATGGTGCGCGCAGGCTGGAACACCGCCACCGGCAAGGGCAGGCAGTCCGGCTCGACGATCACCCAGCAGTACGTCAAGAACTACTACCTCGCGCAGGAACAGACCGTCACCCGCAAGGTGAAGGAGTTCTTCATCGCGATCAAGCTGGACCGGGAGAAGTCCAAGGACGAAATCCTGTCGGGCTACCTCAACACCAGCTACTTCGGCCGCAACGCCTACGGCATCCAGGCCGCCGCCCAGGCCTACTACGGCCAGAACGCCACCGACCTCGACCCGGCCCACGCCGCCTACCTCGCCGCCCTCGTCAACGCCCCCAGCGAGTACGACGTGGTCGCGCACCCCGAGAACAAGGCCGCGGCGTTGGCCCGCTGGAACTACACCCTGGACGGCATGGTCAAGAAGGGCTGGCTGACCGAGGCCAAGCGGGCCGGCCTGAAGTTCCCCATGCCGAAGCAACAGACCGTCTCCACCGGCATGTCCGGGCAGCGCGGCTACATCGTCACCGCGATCAAGGACTACCTCACCAAGAACAGGATCGTCACCGCGGACGAGCTGGAGGCCGGCGGCTACCGCATCACCACCACCCTGCAGAAGAGCAAGCAGGACGCCTTCGTGAAGGCCGTGAACGACAAGGTGATGGCCAAGCTCGACAAGAAGAACAACAAGGTCGACAAGTACGTCCGCGCGGGCGGCGCCTCCGTCGACCCGAAGACCGGCAAGGTCGTCGCGATGTACGGCGGAATCGACTACGTGAAGCAGTACACGAACGGCGCGACCCGCGGCGACTTCCAGGTCGGCTCCACCTTCAAGCCCTTCGTGTTCGCCTCCGCCGTCCAGAACCACTCCGAGACACAGGGCCACGAGGTCATCACCCCGAACACCTACTACGACGGCACCAACAAGCGCCCCGTACAGGGCTGGCCGGGCGGCGCCTACGCACCGGAGAACGAGGACCAGACCTCGTACGGCAACGTCACCGTGCGCACCGCCACCGACAAGTCGGTCAACGCGGTGTACGCGCAGATGGCCGTGGACGTCGGCCCCGAGAAGGTCAAGCAGACCGCGATCAGCCTCGGCATCCCGTCCGCCACCCCCGACCTGACCGGGACCCCCTCGATCGCCCTCGGCGTGAACACCGCCAGCGTCCTCGACATGGCGGAGGCCTACGCGACGCTCGCCAACCACGGCAGGCACGGCGCGTACACGATGATCGACTCGATCACCAAGGACGGAAAGGAGGCCGTCGAGCTGCCGAAGGACACGAACTCCCAGGCCATCAGCCGCGAGGCCGCCGACACCACCACGTCGATCCTGCAGAGCGTCGTCGACAACGGCACCGCCACCGCCGCCCAGGGCGCCGACCGCCCCGCCGCCGGCAAGACCGGCACCGCGGAGGAGGACACGGCCGCCTGGTTCGCCGGCTACACACCCGACCTCGCGACCGTCGTCTCGGTCATGGGCCAGGACCCGGTGACGGCCCATCACAAGTCGCTGTACGGGGCGATGGGCCTGCAGCGCGTCAACGGCGGCGGCCCGCCCGCCGAGATCTGGGCGCAGTACACCAAGGCCGCCCTGAAGGGGAAGCCGGCGACGGACTTCGACCTCCAGCTGCAGCCCGGCGCCGAGGTCACCCAGCCGCCCCCCGCCACCGGGACCCCGCAGCAGCCGGGCACGGGCGGCCAGGACAACGGCGGCACGACGACCACCGGCGGCCAGAGCGACCAGGGCCGGACCCAGGGCCAGGACAACGGCGGCACCACCGACGGCGGCACGAACACGACCGGCGGCACGACGACCGGCGACACGACGGGCGACCCGACGACGGGCGGAACCACCTCCGACGGCGGGACGACCAGCACGGGCGGCACGACCGGGGACCCGACGGACGGCGGGACGACGGGCGGCACCGACGCCGGAGGCACGGACGGCGGCACGTCAGGCAACGACACCGGAGGAGCGACCACCGGCGGTCCGGCGGGCCCGCAGTCGACCAGCAGGAGACAGTGACCCACCGGAGCCGGTGACGGCCGCGGCGGCGAGAGCGCGTGCCGGGCGTCGCGACGGGCGAACGCTGCCTGCCTGGGCACTGGAGCCCAGGCAGGCGGCAATGCCACGCCAAAAGGGCCGGTGACGATGGTCACCAGCCCTTTTCGACCGCTGCTCCAGCCGCTGCTCCGGCCTCTGCCCTACAGGTACAGGCCCGTCGCGTCCTCCGACCCCTCGAACCGGTCGGCGGCCACGGCATGCAGATCCCGCTCACGCATCAGCACGTACGCCACACCCCGCACCTCGACCTCGGCACGGTCCTCGGGGTCGTACAGAACCCGGTCGCCCGGCTCCACCGTGCGCACGTTCTGGCCGACGGCCACGACCTCGGCCCAGGCCAGCCGCCTCCCGACCGCGGCGGTCGCGGGAATCAGGATGCCCCCGCCGGACCGACGCTCACCGTCCCCGGTCTCCTGCCGCACGAGAACCCGGTCGTGCAGCATCCGGATGGGCAGCTTGTCGTGCCGCGGGCCGTGCTCGTTTCTCTTGGCGCTCACGCCCTTGAACCTACCGCTCCCACTCAGCTCCTGCGCCGCCGGGTACCGAGGGCGAGCAGCCCCACGAGCCCCACGGCGACGAGCGCGACGGGCACCACCCGCTCCAGCCGGGGCGCCCCCTCCTCGTCGACGAACCGCGCCTTCACATCGCTCACGACCTTGTTGACCTCGACATAGGCCCGCCCCAGCGTGTGATCGATGTTCGACACGACCTTGGCCTTTGCATCCCCGACGATCGTCTTGGGATGCACCCGCACCCCGATCTCGTCGAGGGTCTCGGCCAGCACATTGCGGCGGCGCTTGATGTCCGCCTCGATCTGCGCCGGGGTTCTGGTGTCCGACGTGTCCGCCACCGTAACGCCTCCGAAGTCTGGTGAGGGTGTTCCGGACAGTCTGTCAGCTCTTGGGGTGCCCGCACTGTCAGCACCCCCGGTTAGGCTGACCAGATGAGCGAGCGACTCCAGCCCGGGGACGTGGCCCCCGACTTCACCCTCCCCGACGCCGACGGCAATGAGGTGTCCCTGTCGTCCCACAAGGGCCGCAAGGTCATCGTCTACTTCTACCCCGCGGCCCTGACGCCGGGTTGCACCAAGCAGGCCTGCGACTTCACGGACAACCTGGAACTCCTGACGGGCGCCGGCTACGACGTCCTCGGCATCTCCCCGGACAAGCCGGAGAAGCTGGCGAAGTTCCGCGAGAAGGAGTCCCTGAAGGTCACGCTCCTGGCCGACCCGGAGAAGACCGTCACGGAGTCCTACGGCGCCTACGGCGAGAAGAAGAACTACGGCAAGACCTACATGGGCATCATCCGCTCCACGATCGTCGTGGACGAGGAGGGCAAGGTCGAACGGGCCCTGTACAACGTCCGCGCGACGGGCCACGTGGCGAAGATCATCAAGGACCTGGGTATCTGAGGATCCATTGTCCGCTGGGCGAGCGGCTCGTACCGGGTCCCGGTGCGGGCCGTTTTGCGTTTCGGGCGTGACTGTCCGATAAACGGTTCGTTACTCCATGCGAAGTCACGAACTGACAGTCGAGCCGGGGGAACGCATGGGCGTGCGGAGCGCATCGGAACGATCGGGCACATACAGCAGGGAACGGCTTGCGCCAGAGGTGGCCAGGGCGCACAACTGGGCCGACCTGATGCGACGCCTCAGCCTCAGCCCGAGTGGTGGCCAACGGCGGGTGCTACAGCAGCAGGTGACGCGTCACGGACTTGACACCAGCCACTTCGTCAAGCGCAGCCCATGGCGTAAGTACCCCGACGAGGCCATCGCCGATGCCGCGGCCTCGTCGTCATCGCTGAGGGAAGTAGCCTTGAAGCTGGGTGCCACCCCGGCCATGGGAACCCTCTCGCACATCCGACGCCGCATCGACGCAGCGGGCATCGATATCGGCCACTTCCCCGGCATCGACCGCCCCGAACTGGACCTTCCCTTCACACCGGAAGAACTCCGGGCGGCTGCCGTCTCAGCTACGAGCGTGCGCGGTGTGGCCCGCGCTCTGGGTGTGCCGGATGACAGCCGGTCCAGGGCGACGCTGAGCCGCATGCTTGCAACTCAGCACATCGACACCGGCCACTTCTCCCATCGGCGAGTGGCAATCCCCGAGGACAGGCTGCGGAACCTGGTGCGGATCTCGACCAGTTACGCCGACGTCATGCGCGGTCTCGACATGGACGTCAATGACACCAATCACCGGCGCGTACAGCGCGCAGCCTCCCGCCTCGGTCTCGACACCAGCCACTTCAGACGACGGTCCTGGAGTCGGACCGAGCGCCCCGCGCCCCCATCGACTGCGCATCGGGTGCTGGTGATGCTGCCGGATCAAGCCGGGCGGACGAACAGGACCCGACTTCACCAGGCCCTGACCGAAATCGGGGTGCCGTACGCCTGTGAAGAGTGCGGCAATACCGGCGAGTGGCGGGGACACCCCATTACTTTGCAGATCGACCACGTCAACGGGAGCTGGCGGGACAATCGCCGGGAGAACCTGCGCTACCTGTGCCCCAACTGCCATGCACTGACAGAGACGTGGTGCCGCCAGAAGAGCAAAGTCCCCTCGTCGGGTGAGCCGACGGCCCCGTACACTGAGTGCCGCCGGTCGAGCATCATGACCGTTTTGAGCGGCCGTGGCGGAATTGGCCTACGCGCAACACTTAGGATGTTGTGGGAGAAATCCCTTGAGGGTTCGAGTCCCTCCGGCCGCACGCCTTTGCATCGAAGGTCCACCCGGGATCGGGTGGACCTTCGATGCCGTCAGCCCAACAGCTCCCGCACCACCGGCACCAGCGCCCGGAACGCCTGCCCCCGGTGGCTGATCGCGTTCTTCTCCTCAGGGCTCAGCTCGGCGCACGTCCGCGACTCCCCCTCCGGCTGCAGGATCGGGTCGTACCCGAAGCCGTTCGTGCCGGTCGGGGCGTGCCGGAGCAGGCCCCGTAGCCGGCCCTCGACCACCCGCTCCGTGCCGTCGGGCAAGGCAAGTGCCGCCGCGCACGCGAAGTGCGCGCCCCGGTGTTCGTCGGCGATGTCGCCGAGCTGGGCCAGGAGCAGGTCGAGGTTGGCGCGGTCGTCGCCGTGCCTGCCCGCCCAGCGGGCCGAGAAGATGCCCGGTGCGCCGTTCAGGACGTCGACGCAGAGGCCGGAGTCGTCGGCGACGGCGGGCAGGCCGGTGGCCTGGGCCAGGGCGTGGGCCTTGAGCAGGGCGTTCTCGGCGAACGTCACGCCCGTTTCCTTGACGTCGGGGATGTCGGGGTAGGCGTCCGCGCCGACCAGTTCGTGGGGCAGGCCCGCGTCGGCGAGGATGGCCCTGAGTTCGGTGATCTTTCCGGCGTTGCGGGTGGCGAGGATCAAGCGCGTCATGGGGTCCAGTATTCCGGTCCCGGCGGACGGGCTCCTACGAGGTGCAGACCTTCGTGAGTTCGCCTGCCGCGTCGGTGACCGGGCTGATGTCCGGGGTGTTGTCGCCGTTCTTGACGGCCGTGCGGACGTTGCCGACGGCCTTGTTCAGGTCGTCGACCGCCTTGTTGACGTCGGCGTTGTCGGTCTTGTCGCCTATCTTGTCGAGGTTCTTGTCGATGGAGGCGAGGGATTCGTCGAGCTGGCCGGGGTCGTTCGAGGCGTTCTCGACTGCCTGCTGGAGGTCGGTGACGCTGTCGGCGATGGTGTCGGCGGTCTGGACGCAGTCCAGGGCCTTGTCGACGGCGTCGCAGCCGGTGGTGAGGCCCACGGTCAGCCCGATGGCTGCCAGTGCGGCGACGGTGGTGGAGATGCGGCGACTGCGGCGGCCTCGGCTCGCGGCCATGACTGTGGTCCTCCCGTGTCCAGGCCCGTGGGCCCCCCGTGCTGGTCGGGCGCACGGTGGTGTGCCGTGCGCCCGCATCCGTACAGACGCGGGGACGGGCCTCGGGGGTTGCCCCGGCGGCCGCCCTTTCTTGGCGCGTCCTTTACTTTTCGAGGACCGTATCAAGCGCCTTGCGCTGAAGGACAGCGAGTTCTTCACAGCCCGAAACGGCCAGGTCCAGAAGGGAGTTGAGCTCCTCGCGGGCGAAGGGTTCGGCCTCGGCGGTGCCCTGGACCTCGACGAAGCGGCCGTCGCCGGTGCAGACGACGTTCATGTCGGTGTCGGCCTTCACGTCCTCCACGTAGCAGAGGTCCAGGAGGGGGACGCCGCCGACGATGCCGACCGAGACCGCCGAGACCGTGCCGGTGAGCGGCTGGCGGCCGGCCTTGATCAGTTTCCTGCCCTGGGCCCAGGCGACGGCGTCGGCCAGGGCCACGTAGGCGCCGGTGATGGCCGCGGTGCGGGTGCCGCCGTCGGCCTGGAGGACGTCGCAGTCGAGGACGATGGTGTTCTCGCCGAGCGCCTTGTAGTCGATGACGGCGCGCAGGGAGCGGCCGATGAGGCGGCTGATCTCGTGGGTGCGGCCGCCGATCTTGCCGCGTACGGACTCGCGGTCGCCGCGGGTGTTGGTGGCGCGGGGAAGCATGGAGTACTCGGCGGTGACCCAGCCCTCGCCGCTGCCCTTGCGCCAGCGGGGGACGCCTTCGGTGACGGAGGCGGTACAGAAGACCTTGGTGTCGCCGAAGGAGACGAGGACGGAGCCCTCGGCGTGCTTGCTCCAGCCGCGTTCGATGGTGATCGGGCGGAGTTGTTCGGGGGTGCGGCCGTCGATTCGAGACATGCGTCGAGCCTAGTCGCAGTAGCGGACAGGGCCCCTCCCGCGGTGGGAAGGGGCCCTGTCAAGGGAACCGGGGGTTCGCGAACCCGGGGTTCATGAACCGGGGGTTCGCGAAAGGGGGGTTCACATCATGTCTTCGATCTCCGCTGCGATGGGGTCGGCGTCGGTGCCGATGACGACCTGGATCGCGGTGCCCATCTTGACGACGCCGTGTGCACCGGCGGCCTTCAGGGCTGCTTCGTCGACCTTGCCTGCGTCGACGACCTCGGTGCGCAGGCGGGTGATGCAGCCTTCGACCTCTTCGATGTTGTCGATGCCCCCGAGCCCTGCAACGATCTTCTCAGCCTTGGTGGCCATGTCTGTCTCCTCACGCACGGTTGGCTCATCTTCGCGAGCGATTGCGTCGTGCGTACCGAAGGATGACGTCACAGCAGCCGTATCGCCCGTAACTGGTCTACACCACCTGGCAGGCGGTCGCCAACCCATGAGCGAATCCATGAGTGCCGAGGCTGGGATCACGCCTGCACGCCGGCGGTGGGACGCCTTGTTCCAGGGGCTGCAGAAGATGGGCCGCAGCCTCCAGCTCCCCATCGCGGTGCTGCCTGCCGCGGGCATCCTGAACCGGCTCGGCCAGCCGGACGTGTTCGGGGACGACGGGCTGGGGTGGACGAACGTATCGAAGGTGATGGGCGGTGCGGGCGGCGCGCTGCTCGACGGTCAGCTGGGTCTGCCGCTGTTGTTCTGTGTGGGCGTGTCCATCGGCATGGCGAAGAAGGCGGACGGGTCGACGGCGCTGGCGGCGCTGGCGGGGTTTCTCGTCTACTACAACGTGCTGTTGCAGTTCCCGAAGGACTGCCCTTCCGGTTCGAAGGCTCTTACCGGCATCGGCTGCCAGGCGACGGTCGACCAGACGGTGGTGGCGTTCAGCTACGAGAATCCGGGTGTCTTCGGCGGCATCGTGATGGGTCTGCTGACGGCCTTTTTCTGGCAGCGCTACCACCGTACGAAGCTCGTGGACTGGCTGGGGTTCTTCAACGGGCGGCGGCTGGTCCCGATCATCATGGCGTTCGTCGGGATCGTGTTCGCGTCGTTGTGTCTGTGGATCTGGCCGCCGATCGGTGACGGGCTGGAGAGTTTCTCCGACTGGCTGAGTGATCTGGGCGCTTGGGGTGCGGGGGTGTTCGGTGTCGCGAACCGGGCGCTGCTGGTGATCGGCCTGCACCAGTTCCTGAACGTGCCCATCTGGTTCCAGTTCGGCAGTTTCACGAAGCCGGACGGGTCGGTGGTCCACGGTGACATCAACATGTTCCTGGCGGGTGATCCGAACGCGGGGCAGTTCACCTCGGGCTTCTTCCCGATCATGATGTTCGCGTTGCCGGCGGCCGCGTTGGCGATGACGCACTGTGCGAAGCCGAGTCGGCGCAAGGAGGTCGGCGGGCTGATGCCGTCCGTCGCCCTGACGTCGTTCGTCACGGGGATCACCGAGCCGATCGAGTACTCGTTCCTGTTCATCGCGCCGGTGCTGTATGCGATCCACGCGGTGCTGACGGGTGTGTCGATGGCGGTGACGTGGGGGCTCGGGGTGCATGACGGCTTCAGCTTCTCGGCCGGCCTCATCGACTACATCATCAACTGGAACCTGGCGACGAAACCGTGGGCGATCATCCCGATCGGCCTGTGCTTCGCCGCCGCGTACTACGTGATCTTCCGTTTCGCGATCACGAGGTTCGATCTGAAGACTCCTGGGCGGGAGCCGGAGGAGGAGCGGGAGGACGTCACGAAGGCCTGACAGGGGCCGTACGCCAGAAGGAAGTTGGGCCCTCGGACCGCTGGTCCGGGGGCCTTCGCCATGCCGCGCGAGGGGGCGAGGGAAGATCGTTCGAGCTGCACGGTGCGTAGGGCTCCGGTTGCAGGATTCGCGGGTTCCTTTATGCGGACTTCATCTGCTACAACAGGTCTACACCACTGAGTGGTGTAGACCACCACCCGATGGAGGAAGTCTATGAGCACCGCCACCGCGCCAACGGCGGCCCCCACGAAGAAGTGGAGTTCAGGCCTGATCCAGGGCCTGCAGAAGGTAGGCCGCAGCCTGCAGCTTCCGATCGCCGTGCTGCCGGCGGCGGGCCTCCTGATGCGCCTGGGCCAGCCCGACGTCAAGGAAAAGCTGCACCTCCCGACTGACGTCGCGAAGGTCTTCGCCGGAGCGGGCGGCGTCCTGTTCGACAGCTCCTTCGGGCTTCCGCTGCTGTTCTGTATAGGCGTGGCCATCGGCTTCGCCAAGAAGGCCGACGGCTCGACGGCACTCGCGGCCGTGGTCAGCTTCCTCACCTACTACGCGGTGATCCACCAGTTCCCGATCACGGACGGGCACGACGGCGCCACCTACACGCCGGTCGCGCCCTTCGGCGGCTTCTGGCAGAAGGGCCACGAGGCCGCCGCGGCCGCGACCTTCCAGAACCCGGGCGTACTCGGGGGCATCATCATCGGTCTGCTGACCGCCGTCCTGTGGCAGCGTTACCACCGCAAGAAGCTGGTGGACTGGCTCGGCTTCTTCAACGGCCGCAGGCTGGTGCCGATCATCATGGCCGTCGTCGGAGCCGCCCTCGGTGTCCTGGTCGTTCTCGGCTGGCAGCCCATCGGTGACGTCCTCACCAGCTTCGGCGAATGGATGACCGGGCTCGGTTCCGTCGGCGCGGCGCTCTTCGGTCTCATCAACCGTGCGCTGATCCCGATCGGTATGCACCAGTTCGTGAACTCGGTGGCCTGGTTCCAGATCGGCGACTACACCAACTCCGCCGGCACCGTCTTCCACGGCGACCTGCCGCGCTTCTTCGCGGGTGACCCGCACGCGGGAATGTTCATGACCGGGTTCTTCCCGATCATGATGTTCGGCCTGCCGGCCGCAGCGCTGGCCATCGCGCACTCGGCTCGCCCCGAGCGCCGCAAGGCCGTGATGGGCATGATGGTGTCGCTGGCGCTGACGTCGTTCGTCACCGGCGTCACCGAGCCGATCGAGTTCTCGTTCATGTTCATCGCCCCGGTGCTGTACGCGATCCACGCGGTGCTCACCGCACTGTCGATGGCCGTGACGTGGGCGCTGGGCATGCACATGGGCTTCAGCTTCTCGGCCGGCCTGACCGACGTGCTGATCAACTGGGGCATCTCCACCAAGCCCTGGCTGCTGATCCCGGTCGGGCTCGCCTTCGGCGCGATCTACTACGTCGTGTTCCGCTTCGCGATCACCAGGTTCAACCTCCCGACCCCGGGCCGCGAGCCGGACGAGGCCGAGGACCTCACAGCGGCGTGAGACCCGCCGCAACGACATGACGAAGGCCCCGGAACCTGGAGGGTTCCGGGGCCTTCGCGCGCGTACTGCTCGAACCGCGCACGCGTCAGATCTCGTACGACCGCCTCGGCGCCGCCAGGTCCACCGGGCCGTCGAACACCGAGCGGGCGTCGGCCAGGTTGGCCTGGGGGTCGGTCCACGGGGGGATGTGGGTGAGGACCAGGCGTCGGGCGCCTGCCCTGGCTGCCGTTTCTCCCGCCTCGCGGCCGTTGAGGTGGAGGTCGGGGATGTCCTCCTTGCCGTGGGTGAAGGCGGCCTCGCACAGGAACAGGTCCGTGTCACGGGCGAGTTCGTCCAGGGCGGAGCTGATGCCCGTGTCGCCGGAGTACGTCAGGGACGTCCCGCCGTGCTCGACGCGGATGCCGTACGCCTCGACGGGATGGGCCACGCGTTCGGTGTGCACCGTGAACGGGCCGATCTCGAACGTGGACGGCTTGACCGTGTGGAAGTCGAAGACCTCGCTCATCGAGGAGGCGGTGGGGGCGTCGGCGTAGGCCGTGGTGAGACGGTGCTCGGTGCCTTCGGGGCCGTAGACCGGCAGGGGGTCGCAGCGGCCGCCGTCGTGGCGGTAGTAGCGCGCGACGAAGTACGCGCACATGTCGATGCAGTGGTCGGCGTGCAGATGGCTGAGGAAGATCGCGTCGAGGTCGTAGAGACCGCAGTGGCGCTGCAGCTCGCCAAGGGCGCCGTTGCCCATGTCGAGGAGCAGCCGGAAGCCGTCGGCCTCTACGAGGTAGCTCGAACAGGCCGATTCCGCGGACGGGAACGACCCCGAGCAGCCGACGACGGTGAGCTTCATAAAGCAGAAACCTCCGCTGGCGGGAACTTTTCTGGGAAGGAGACGGGGGTCGTGCGGTCCGTCGAGCGTAAGGCGCAAAACCCTCGGTCGCTCCTCCGGCAAGGGCTGTTGTGGGCGAACTCACCTGTGGTGTCACCGGTTCGGCTGGATGCGGGGAGGGTGAGGCGTGAGTTGGGGTGCACGGGTTTGAAAGAGGGCGCGCGTCGCTGATTGCGCGCCGGTACGGTCTCCGTATGCACACGTCATGGTGGCTCGCGCTCGCGGCGGTGGTCCTGCTCGCGCTGGTCGCCACGCTCGTCGACGGCTGGGGGCGGGGGCGGCGGCCCGCGGGGCGGCGGACGCGTCCGCCGGGGAGGCCGGAAGGCCGGAAGGCGACGCGGCCGCGGCCGGGGGAGATCTGGTGGGCGAACGTGCCCTACGAGGACGGGCCCGGCGTCAAGGACCGGCCCTGTCTGGTGCTGGTGGTGCACGGGGAGCGCGCGGTCGTCGCGAAGATCACCAGCAAGTACCACGACGAGCGGCGGGGAGTGATCCCGCTGCCTCCCGGTGCCGTGGGTGACGCGCAGGGGCGCGCGAGCTTCCTGGAGACGGAGGAGCTGCGCGAGGTGCCGGTGCGGGACTTCCGCCGGCGGGTGGGTGTGGTGGACCCGGTCCTGTGGGACCAGGTCCGTCACCTGGCGACGTAGCGCTCCGCCGGGAGGCCGGTTCTCCGTCCGCGGGTCAGTAGTGGCTGGTCGCGCCCACGCGGCGGAGCCGCACATCCAGTACAGCCGCGCGCCCCTTTGGGGCGCACATCATGCCCAGAGCTGCCCGTGCAGCGTCTCGATCGCTTCCTCCGTCGTGGCCGCCGTGTAGACGCCCGTCGACAGGTACTTCCAGCCGCCGTCGGCCACGACGAACACGATGTCCGCGCTCTCGCCGGCCTTGAGGGCCTTGTTGCCGACGCCGATCGCCGCGTGCAGGGCCGCGCCGGTGGAGACACCCGCGAAGATGCCCTCCTGCTGGAGCAGTTCGCGGGTGCGGGTGACCGCGTCCGCCGAGCCGACGGAGAAGCGGGTCGTGAGGACGGAGGCGTCGTACAGCTCGGGTACGAAGCCCTCGTCGAGGTTCCTGAGTCCGTACACCAGGTCGTCGTAGCGCGGTTCCGCGGCGACGATCCGGACGTCCGGCTTGTTCTCGCGCAGGTAGCGGCCGACGCCCATCAGCGTGCCCGTCGTCCCCAGGCCTGCGACGAAGTGGGTGACCGAGGGGAGGTCGGCGAGGATCTCCGGGCCCGTCGTCGCGTAGTGGGCGCCCGCGTTGTCCGGGTTGCCGTACTGGTAGAGCATCACCCAGTCCGGGTGCTCGGCCGAGAGCTCCTTGGCCACCCGGACCGCCGTGTTGGAGCCGCCCGCGGCCGGGGACGGGATGATCTGCGCGCCCCACATGCCCAGCAGGTCACGGCGTTCCTGCGAGGTGTTCTCGGGCATCACGCACACCATCCGGTAGCCCTTGAGCTTCGCCGCCATGGCCAGGGAGATGCCGGTGTTGCCCGAGGTGGGCTCAAGGATCGTGCAGCCCGGGGTCAGGCGGCCGTCCTTCTCCGCCTGTTCGATCATGTGCAGGGCCGGGCGGTCCTTGACCGAGCCCGTCGGGTTGCGGTCCTCGAGCTTGGCCCAGATCCGCACGTCGGCGGAGGGCGAGAGCCGCGGCAGGCGCACCAGAGGGGTGTTGCCCACCGCGGCCAGCGGGGAGTCGTAACGCATCCGGATCAGGCCATGCCGCCGGCCACGGCCGGCAGGATCGTCACGTTGTCGCCGTCGGCGAGCTTGGTGTTGATGCCTTCGAGGAAGCGGACGTCCTCGTCGTTCAGGTAGACGTTGACGAAGCGGCGCAGCTCGCCGGCGTCCACGATGCGGGCCTGGATGCCCGAGTGCCGGGTCTCGAGGTCGGCGAACAGCTCTGCGAGGGTGTCCCCGTTGCCCTCCACCGCCTTCTGGCCGTCGGTGTAGGTGCGGAGGATGGTGGGGATGCGGACCTCGATGGCCATGGTGGCGGGCTCCTGTCGGGAAGTGGTCTGGTCGGTGGGCGCACGACGACGCGCGCCGCGGCTCACGGCCGTACGGCGGCAGGGAACGTCAACAGATGGCGCTGTTCAGCCTGCACAGGTCGACGTGCAGCCGCGCCACGAGCAGCACGCTCGGCGCCTTGTCGCTCACGTCGTCCACAACCATGGGCTCATCGTATCGATTCCCGGCCCCGGTCCCCGAGTGTGATCTCGCATGCTGGATGAATTCTGACCGGATTGCGAGATCAGTACGCCTCTACGACCGTGACCTCCTCCTCCGTGACCTCGCCCTCCACGATGCGGTACGAGCGGAACTGGAAGTCGCCGAGGCCGTCGGTGTCCGCGGTCGACACCAGGACGTAGTGGGCGCCCGGCTCGTTGGCGTACGAGATGTCGGTGCGGGAGGGGTAGGCCTCGGTCGCCGTGTGCGAGTGGTAGATGACCACCGGCTCCTCGTCGCGGTCGTCCATCTCGCGGTAGAGCTTGAGCAGATCACCGGAGTCGAACTCGTAGAACGTGGGCGACATGGCCGCGTTCAGCATCGGGATGAAGCGCTCGGGGCGGTCCGAACCGGCCGGGCCCGCGACGACGCCGCACGCCTCGTCGGGGTGGTCCTTGCGCGCGTGCGCGACGATCTGGTCGACGAGGGCCTGGGTGATGGTCAGCATGCCGGTCAGGATAAGCAGGAATCAAAAGGGGCCGCGCGTGGCGGGTCAGGTGGGGCGGTGGTGGGCGACGGGCGGGCCGTCCCGTACCGAGGGGTGGTACGGGACGGCCCGGATGCCGGACGAGCCCGGTCAGCCGACCTTCTCCAGCGTCGGCTCGCGGCGCTGGGTGACCTCCGGGTTGCGGGCCTTGAGGACCGCCCAGCCGATGCCGAGGGCGACCGCCCAGCCCGCCATCACGTACAGGCAGATGCGGGAGTCGGCGTCGTAGGCGATCAGGCCGGTGACGAAGAGCAGGAACGCGATGGCGATGTAGGAGCACACCGCGCCGCCCGGCGCCGGGAAGGACGAGGCGGGCAGGCGGCCCGCGACGACCGCGCGGCGGTAGAGGACGTGGCTGATCAGGATCATCAGCCAGGTCCAGATGCCGGCCGCGGTGGCCACCGAGGTGACGTAGCCGAAGGCCTTCTCCGGGACGACGTAGTTCAGGATCACGCCGATGCCCATGAAGAGCACGGAGACGGTGATGCCGAGCGCCGGGGTCTTGGTGGAGGACAGCCTGCTGAAGGCCTTGGGGGCCTCGCCGTTGTCGGCCAGGTTGCGCAGCATGCGGCCCGTGGAGTACATGCCCGAGTTGCAGGAGGACAGGGCCGCGGTCAGCACGACGAAGTTGACGATGCCCGCGGCGGCCGGGATGCCGATCAGCGCGAACGCCTTCACGAAGGGGCTGACGCCCTCCGCGAACTGGGTCCACTTGACCACGCACAGGATGACGGTGAGCGCGCCGACGTAGAACAGCGCGATGCGCCAGGGCAGGGTGTTGATCGCCTTCGGGAGGGTCTTCTCGGGGTCCTCGGACTCGCCGGCCGTGACGCCGACCAGCTCGACGGCGAGGTAGGCGAACATGACGCCCTGGAGGGTCATCAGGGACGAGCCGACGCCGTGGGGGAAGAAGCCGTCGAACTGCCAGAGGTTGGCGACGGAGGCGGTGTCACCGGCGGCGCTGAAGCCGAAGGTGAGGACGCCCAGGCCGATCACGATCATGCCGATCAGGGCGGTGACCTTGACCATCGAGAACCAGAACTCCAGCTCTCCGAAGAGCTTCACGGAGATCAGGTTGACCCCGAAGAGGATCACCAGGAAGACCAGGGCGGTGACCCATTGCGGGACCGAAGGGAACCAGTAGTTGACGTAGATCGCGGCGGCCGTCAGTTCGGCCATGCCCGTGACGACCCACATCAGCCAGTACGTCCAGGCGGTGAAGTAGCCGAAGAACGGGCCGAGGAACTCGCGGGAGTACTCCGCGAAGGAGCCCGAGACCGGGCGGTACAGGAGCAGTTCGCCGAGCGCCCGCATGATGAAGAAGATGATCACGCCCGCGAGGGCGTACATGAAGATGAGGCTGGGGCCGGCCTTGGCGATGTTCGCCCCGGCGCCCAGGAAGAGGCCGACGCCGACGGCACCGCCGATCGCGATCATCTGGACCTGGCGGCTGCCGAGCCCGCGCTCGTACCCCTCTTCGGAACCCTGCTCCGACGTGTCGACCTGAGCGGAGGTCATATGTGGTGTGCGCCTTTCTCCATGGCCGAACCGGGCCTTTCGTCGGCCTCGGATCGGTTCTCGATCCCCCCGGATGGATGGAGCTGGGCGGGTTTTGCGGACTCGCCCGTGCCTGACCGGCGATCCGCCGGCTGGTGGCGCACCCGGCCGAACATGGGTGGTGTTCGCCGGGCGGTCGTGAAGATCTATCACGGCCGCGACATCGGCCAACGGCGCGACATGTGGCGCAGACCACAGGAAGAAGCGGACAAAAGGTCGCTCAGAGACGCATAGAAGGCCGCCGCGGTGACGGGATCGTTATCCGGATTTGAGCGTCTTCTGAGCGAACGGCGAACCGCTGCGGATCAGGGCATAAGGGTCGATACGAGCGTCTCCTGGAGACCGCCCAGCCACAGGTACGCCATCACCATCGGCTTGCGCGGGTCCTCGTCGGGGAGCCGGTAGAGGAGATCGGTGTCGTCCTCGTCGGTGATCTCCAGCCGGGAGCCGATCGCCAGGCGCAGGTCGTTGAGGGCGCCGAGCCACTGCCGGGACTCGTCGGACGACAGCTTGAGGACCGCCCCGCCGTCGACGGCCGGTGTCAGCGCGTCCAGGGAACGGACCACCGCGAGCGCGCTCTCGCGCTTGCCGGCGCGCAGGTCGTTCTCGGTGAAGCGGCGGAACTCGGCGGAGTGCGCCAGCTGTTCCTCGGCCTCCGCGGGGCCGGGAGTGCCCTCCGGGTCGCTGTAGGCGTCCGGGAAGAGCCGCCTGAGCACGGGGTCCTTGGGGGGCTCACTGGGGCCCTCGGCGAAGAGTTCGGCCAGCGGGTCGTCCGGGGCGTCCTCGCCGGGGCCTGGTCCCACGAGCTCCAGGAGCTGGACGGCCAGCGACCGGATGATGGAGATCTCGACGTCGTCGAGCGCGACGGCCGCGCCGCCGCCGGGGAGCGGTTCGAAGTGTCCGGGCATCAGGGGGTATCGCTACTTCCGGTCCTGCTGGAGGGTGGCCCACAGACCGTAGCCGTGCATCGCCTGCACGTCGCGCTCCATCTCCTCGCGAGTGCCGCTGGAGACGACCGCCCGGCCCTTGTGGTGGACATCGAGCATGAGCTTGGTGGCCTTGTCCTTGCTGTAGCCGAAGTACGCCTGGAAGACGTAGGTCACGTAGCTCATGAGGTTGACCGGGTCGTTGTGCACGATCGTGACCCAGGGGACGTCCGGCTCGGGTACGGCGAAGACCTCCTCCGCCGACTCGGTTCGTTCGATCTCAAGGGGAGCGGGTGACGTCACACAGCCATGCTGCCACGCCCCCCACAAATCGTCACACTGACGCGAAGGGGTGTAGCATCTCCTGCCATGAACACAGCGGACCTTGGGCTGCCGGTGGATGTTCCGTCGACGGCGCTCTTCACTGACCAGTACGAGTTCACGATGCTGCAGGCCGCCCTCAAGGCCGGTACCGCCGAGCGGCGGAGCGTCTTCGAGGTCTTCACCCGGCGGCTGCCCGACGGGCGGCGTTACGGCGTCGTGGCGGGCACCGGGCGGGTCCTGGACGCCGTCGAGAACTTCCGCTTCGACGCGGGCGTCCTGAGCTTCCTTCGGGAGCGCGGCATCGTGGACGAGGCGACCTTGACGTGGCTCGCCTCCTACCGCTTCAGCGGTGACGTGTGGGGCTACCCCGAGGGCGAGGTGTACTTCCCGGGCTCGCCGATCATGCGGGTCGAGGGGTCGTTCGCCGAGTGCGTGCTGCTGGAGACCGTGATCCTGTCCATCCTCAACCACGACTCCGCGATCGCGGCGGCCGCCTCCCGGATGTCCTCGGCCGCGGGCACCCGACCGCTGATCGAGATGGGCGCCCGGCGCACGCACGAACTCGCCGCCGTCGCCGCGTCCCGGGCCGCCTATCTCGGCGGTTTCGCCTCCACCTCCGACCTCGCGGCCGGCTTCCGCTACAACATCCCCACCGTCGGCACCTCCGCCCACGCGTTCACCCTGCTGCACGACCGGGAGCGGGACGCCTTCCAGGCGCAGGTGAACTCGCTCGGCCGCGACACCACCCTGCTCGTCGACACGTACGACGTCACCGAGGCCGTCCGCGTGGCCGTCGAGGTCGCCGGGCCCGAGCTGGGCGCCGTGCGCATCGACTCCGGCGACCTGCTGCTGGTCGCACACCGGGTACGGCAGCAGCTGGACGAGCTGGGCGCCACCGACACGAAGATCATCGTGACCTCGGACCTCGACGAGTACGCCATCGCCTCGCTGGCCGCGGCGCCCGTGGACGCGTACGGCGTCGGGACGCAGCTGGTGACCGGCTCGGGGCATCCGACCTGCTCGATGGTGTACAAGCTGGTCGCCCGCGCCGAGTCCGCCGACCCCAGGGCGCCGCTGGTGCCGGTGGCGAAGAAGTCCAGCGGAGGCAAGACGTCCGTCGGTGGCCGCAAGTGGGCCGCGCGGCGGCTGGACGCGGACGGGGTCGCGGAGGCCGAGGTCGTCGGCACGGGCGCCGTGGTGGGCGAGCTGGCGGACCGGCAGCTGCTGGTCGAGCTGGTCAAGGGCGGCACCGTGGTCGCGCGCGAACCGCTGGACGTCGTACGCGAGAGGCACGCGGCCGCACGCGCCAACCTGCCGCTGTCGGCGACCCAGCTCTCGCGGGGGGAACCGGTCATTCCGACGGAGTACGTCGTGGGGCGCACGGGCAGCTGAGGCCGGCGCCCGGCCGAGCACCCCCCCTACGCCCTCTCCCGCACGGCCCCCGAAGTCTCTAGGCTCGTAAGTTCACTCTTAGTCGAAGGACACCCACCATGCGCCGCGCCTTGATCGTCGTCGACGTACAGAACGACTTCTGCGAGGGGGGCAGTCTCGCGGTGTCCGGCGGGGCCGACGTGGCCGCCGCCATCACCGAGCTGATCGGGCAGGCGGGCGGCTCCGGCTACCAGCATGTGGTGGCCACCCGCGACCACCACATCGCGCCCGGCGGCCACTTCGCCGACAACCCCGACTTCGCCCGCTCCTGGCCCGCGCACTGTGTCGCGGGCACGGAGGGCGTCGGCTTCCACCCGAACTTCGCGCCCGTCGTCGCCTCCGGGGCGATCGACGCCGTCTTCGACAAGGGGGCGTACGCGGCGGCGTACAGCGGCTTCGAGGGCGCCGACGAGAACGGGGTGAAGCTGGCCGACTGGCTGCGGGCCAGGCAGGTCGGCGAGGTGGACGTCGTAGGGATCGCCACCGACCACTGCGTGCGCGCCACCGCCGTGGACGCCGCCCGGGAGGGCTTCCACACCCAGGTGCTGCTCGACCTGACCGCCGGGGTCGCCGAGGCGACCACCGAGCGGGCACTCGAGGAGATGCGGGAGGCGGGCGTGCGGCTCTCCGGGAAGCCCGTGGTCGCCTAGGCCGTCGCTCTCGTCGTCCCCGTGGCCCCGGCCGGAGCCACGGGGACGACGGGCGCCGCGGGGCGGCGCAGCAGGGCCCTGATGGGGTGCCACAGCTCCTGGGGAAGCTCCGGGCCGGGAACGACACCGATGTCAGGTGCCGTACGCCATATCAGGCCGTCGGGATGATGCAGGACCGCGGTGATCTCGTCCGGGGTCGGCGGGGCGCCGTTGCCGCGCAGATACACCGCCCGCATGCCGACGTTGCGCAGCCTGGTCAGGGCACGCGCCCGGTTGCGGGCGTGGACGAGTACGCGCACGCAGCCCGTGCCGTCGGCGGTCGGGCTCGGCAGGTTCAGCGCCACCACCACGCTGCCGGTCGGCAGCTTGCAGAAACCTCCTGCGGCCATGCGGTCACACCCCCGTGCGAGTCGGTGTCAATAAGAGAAGCACAGGACGCACCTAAACACGATCGGCGGCGACCCGCCAGGGGGTCACCGCCGATACGCTTCTGACCTGCAGAAATGCCGACTACTTCACTGCGCGGCCCACCTCGACCTTGATCGTCGAGCCGTCCTTGGCCTCCCGGACGATCTTGATCTTGGTGTTGGTGTCAGTGACGCGGACGCCTGCCAGCGGGTCCGACTCGTCGTAGTAGGTGCTCGTGTGGTCGTTGAAGACCGGCACACCCTTCGACGACCTGATCCTGGTCGCGACGTCCGCGTTGTGCAGCGTGATGCCGTCCGTGCTGTACATGCTGAACGGCGAGTCGTAGGCCTGGACGCGGCCGCGCATCAGCGTGCCGTCGGACCACTTCAGCGCGGCCGGGTGGGCGTCGATCGGCAGGACCAGGCCGGCACCGGGGTGCTGGCTGGTGTTGTTGTCCTGCTGCGAGGTGTCCCACTTCCAGATCAACAGGCCGTTCTGGTACGGGTAGTGCTCCACCCAGTCCGGACGGGTCGTCGAGAAGCCGAAGTTGTACGGGCCGACCTTGAGGGTCTTGTCGTACGACACGTACTGGCGGTTCTCGGCGATGTAGTACTGCTTGTAGTCCTTGGTGAAGGACGCGCCGATGCGGGAGAAGCCGGTGGCGGTCCACGCGGCGTCGGCGGCCTCGGCGTTGTCGGAGAAGAGCGCCGTGCCGTCCGCGGTCACCGTGATCTCGTCGGCCGCGAAGCCCTTCTGGGCCACACCGCTGTCGGTCTGGTAGCGGAAGCGCAGGCCGATCTTCTTGCCCGCGTAGGCGTCGAGCGAGTACGACAGCTTCTTGTAGCCGTCGGCCGTGCCCGTCAGCGCGGGCTTGTCGCTGCCGTCGCGCGGGATGGCCTGGCCGTCCACCGTGCCGTCGAGCGCGGTCCAGTTGGCGCCGCCGTCGGTCGAGGCCTCGGCGTAGAGGTAGTCGTAGTTCGCCTCGATGTCGTAGTAGCCGTCGAGGGTCAGCGTCGCCGCCGACTTGCCGGTGAGGTCGACCGAGCGGGTCAGGGTGTTCTTGAGGTCGTTGCCGCTGCCGCTCCACCACTGGGCCGTGCCCTGCGCCGGGCTGACGATGTCGGTGGTGACCGCCTTGTCGGGCAGCGAAACCACCAGGGCCTGCTTGTTCTTGGTGTTGTAGGCGGAGACGCCCAGCGTGTGCTTCGACTTCGTCGCGGCCTTCGCCGTGCCGTAGTTCAGCCAGCCCAGCTGGAGCTTGTCCCAGGCGCTGAAGCTGCCGGGCAGATCGCCGATGGCGTCCTTGCCCCGGCCGAGCCACGAGCCGGAGGACATCAGCGTCCAGAAACCGGTGGAGTTGTCGCCGGCGCCGGTGGTGTCGTAGTGGTCCGGCAGGCCCAGGTCGTGGCCGTACTCGTGGGCGAAGACGCCGAGTCCGCCGTTCTCCGGCTGGATGGTGTAGTCGCCGACCCAGATGCCGGAGTCGCCGATCTGCGCGCCGCCCAGCTTGTTGCCCGTCGGGCCGGTGGCACCCGCGTCGCTGCCGAACGCGTACCAGCGGTGCGCCCAGATAGCGTCGGTTCCCTGGACGCCGCCGCCAGCGGACTCGTCCTCACCGGCGTGCACGATCTGGAAGTGGTCGATGTAGCCGTCGGGCTCGTTGAAGTTGCCGTCGCCGTCGTAGTCGTAGCGGTCCCACTGGTCGAACTTCGCCAGGTCCTTCTTGATGTCGGCGTCGGACCTGCCGGCCGCCTTCTGCCCGGCGGCCCAGGCGGTGACGCCGTCGCTGACGACGTTCCACACGCTCGGGCAGTTGGTGGAGCCGCAGGCGTTGTTGCCGTAACGGGCCTCGTTGTAGGGGACCTTGACCCAGTCGGCGACCTCGCCGTCCACCGAGTAGCGGCCCGAGGACTGCTTCTCGTAGAACTTCTTCATCGACTCGGTGTTCTTGCCGGTGCCGAAGTAGAGGTCCTGGAAGTGCTTCTGGTTGTAGTCCGCCTGCCAGGCCGTCGAGTTGTCCTTCTTGCGGTCGGGCTTGGCTATCTGGTTGTGCGCGGGGCCCGCCGTGCCGCCGTAGGCGGGGTCCGTCTTGTCGCCGAACTCGACCAGGATCGTGAAGATCTTGTCGGTCTTCTCCCGGCCCAGCTCCACGTACTTGGTGTCGCCCTTTTTGCTCTTGAGCTGGACGACCTGCGAACCGTGACGGTCCTCGACCTGGGCCTTGCCGGATATGACCTGGTTCAGGGCCTCCTGGCGCTGGGCCTCCTGGGTCCTGGAGAGCGGACCGTCGAGGTCGTGCTTCTGCGTGCTCTCGATCGCCGCCGGGTCATGGCGGTCGATGGTGGCGGACTTGGCCGGGTCTGCGGCCTGAGCCACGGCGAACGTCGAGAACGTGGCGGTGGCCGCCGCGAGCGCGACACCGACCGCGGTTGCTCTGAACGTCCAGGGTCTAAAGGTCACTTGAGATCCTCTTGGTCAAGGTGACAAGTCAAGTGACGTAATTTGACTAGAGGACGGTAAGAAAAAACAGACCTTGACTTGTGCAGAACAAGTGCACTATGCGGATGCGAGATCCGGTTTGCGGACACCCCCCACGGGCGCGTTCACGCGTCCACGTGCTGGACGCCATGACTCCGTGCGCCCCCTGTGCACCGGCACTGTTGGTTAGGTCACGCTTACTGTTCGTTCCAGTCGGGCATGCACGCGATTAGAGTCGATTGGCGGACTGCCCCGGTATCGGCGGAAAGCCAGGCCGACGCCCCCAGTGGACCCCCACTTCCGAGGACACGATTGCCATGCCTCGTCCGACGCCCGCCCAGCTCGTCTACGGTTCCTGCACCGTGATCTTCTCGACGCTCGCCATGCTGCTGCTGTCACAGACGACTTCGGGCGTGGGGATCGCGGTCATCGCCTTCGCTGCACTCGCCCTCGGACTCCTGGTCGCCATGACGGCCCCGCAGCCCAGGCCCAGGATCGTCGCCGTGCGGCAGCCGGCGGAACAGGAAACGCCCGTACCGGCCGCGGTCGCCGCGGTGGCGTCCGAGCCGGTGCATGAGCGGGCGGCTTCCTGAGCCGCCTCGTTCGTGGGTGCTGACGCCCGCTCGCCTCAACGCGTGCTGACGACCACCGTCTTGGCGGCCTTGTCGTGCAGGCCCTGCTTGTAGGGCCGGTCGAAGTAGCTCCAGCCGCCCGAGATCGCGGTCCAGATGCACGCGCAGCAGAACGCGAACGGGATCCACAGCACCGCCGCGCGGGCCAGGTTGGTCTGCACGGAGGGGGTGGAGCCGTTGTCGAGGTTGGCCACCCGCATGTTCAGCCACTTCTTGCCGAGCGTCTGTCCCGACTTGCTGATCATGACGGTGTCGTAGCCGATGTAGAGCACGGCGGCGACGAGGGACTGCGCGAACGACTTCCCGTACTCGATGTGGTTGCCGTTCACGCTGTACTCGTGCACATCGAGCGGCCAGGTGATCAGCCAGACGACGATGCCCACGAGGATCATGTCGATGATCCGGGCCAGCGTGCGCCGGCCGCTCGCCGCGAGCGGAGGCATGCCGGCGAGCGGGTCGGTGGGGTACGAACCGCCGCCGTAGGGGTCACTGCCGCCGTGGGGAGCGCCGCCGTAGGGCGGCGGCTGCTGACCGCCTTCGGGCGCGTCGTACGGGGAGCCCGACCCCTGGCCAGGCGGGGGCTGCTTCCTGAACGGGTCGTCTTCCGGCGGTTGGCCGGAAGCGGGGGGCGGATCGGTGCTCATGGCATGAGTGGACCGCGTTCCCCCCGGCTCCGCATCCGGCGGACGGCCGTCCGGAGTACCGAATCAGCCGGTGCGTACGACGTATGCGGTCAGCCCGCTACGAACGTACCCGCGGCCTTGTCGTGCCAGCACTGGTGCCACGGGCGGTCGAACAGGCACCACGCGACCCCCACGACACCGACGACGAGCAGACCGGGCACGCTGTACACGAGCCAGCGGCGCAGCGCTCCGCCGAAGGACGGGGGCTCGTGTGCGTGAATGTCCCGCACCTCCAGACCCAGCAGTTTCTTGCCCAGGGTGCGGCCCCACCTGGCGGTGGGCAGCACCTCGTAGAGGACGCCGAAGACGAGCAGTACGGCCAGGATGACGCCCAGGTACACCGCCGTCGTGCCGTCCAGCAGCCAGACGGTCACGGTCTCGCCGGAGAGCTTGGCCGCGTCGATCTTCTCGTTGACGTGGTCGAGCGCCTTGGTGCCCAGCGGTACGGCGGCCACCGCGGTCACGCCCGCGAGGACGACCGTGTCCAGCAGCCGGGCGACCAGCCTTCTGCCGAGGCCCGCGGGGCGCGCCTCGGACTGGCGCCGGGCGGCCGCCTGGAAGACGTCCTCGACGGGCGGCTTCCAGGGGACGACGGGCTGGTCCTCGTCGGCGCCCGCGAGCCGGTGCACCTGCTGCGCCCACGAGGGCTGACCACCGCCGGCGCCGCTGGCCATGGGGGCGGAGACGGGCGGCTGCCCGCCGGGAGACTGGGCTACAGGGCCCTGGCCTACGGGGCTCTGGGCTACGGGGCTCTGGGCTACGGGGTTCTGGCCGGCCGCGGCGGGCCGGGCGCCGCCGGTCTGCGGAGGGACCGTCCCAGAGGCCTGCTGAGGGCCCGAGAGCGGGGTCGGCGCCGGAGCGGCGGCGGGGGGCGACGCCTGCGTCGCGGCGGCGCGGTCGGCGGCCGCCTTGCCCGCGCCGAAGCCGGGCCTGTCCGTGTCCCCCGTGTGCGCCCCGCCCTGCCCTCCCGTGCGCGGGGAGAGCGCGCGGAACGTCATCGTCCCCTCGTCGCCCACGGGACCACCGGGACCGGGGATGCCGGGAGTGCCCGTGCCTGCGGAGCCTCCTGCACCCGCCGCGCCCGCTCCCCCGGGGTTCGTCGGCCTGCGGAACACGAAGGTGCCGCCGGAGACCACGTCGTCCGCGCCCGTGTGGGCGGGCGGGATCGTCGCCGTGCCGTCCGCGCGGGACGCCTGGCCGGCCGGCTGGGACGGCGGGTCGGCGGGGAGGCGCGGGTCCGCGGCCGGCGGGGAGCCCCAGGACACGCGGCGGTCCTGGTCGCCGCCGAAGCCGGACTGCCGGGAGCGGTCGGCGCTCCAGGCGGACGCGGGTTCGGGGCGGCTGCCGTGCTGGGCGTCGGACGGAGACGGCCGGGGCTGGGGGTCCTCGTCGAAGAAGTGGGGACCCGTCTCCTCGACCGGAGCCGGGCCGGAACCGGAACCGGACGGCGGGGCGAGCGGCACACCGTCCGCCGGCGCCGGGCGGCTGGTGCCCGGGACCCAGGACGCGCCGTTCCAGTACCGGACATATCCAGGAATGGACGGGTCCGGGTAATACCCTTCGCGTGGCCTGTCGTCACCGGGGGCCGGGGTTGGGGCGCTCATGTCCGTCGTCCCGTATCTGCTCGGGGGTCAATAGAGGGGTCTCCACATCTATCAGACCGGCGCAACCCCCACCGCCAGTCCCTTACTACCCACCCCTTTCCGGGCAACCTCGCGCACCGGCTTCACACCTTCGGAAAAAAAGTTCTCCCAACCCGCGTAATGGTCGGGCACCCCCCGCTCTCTCCACTCGTACGGACCCGCCGCAGGGCCCCGTACACCTGCCCGAGAGAGGAACCGCACGCCATGCACTACACCGTGGTGGAACGAGAACTGGAACTCAGGCTGATCCTGTCGCCGGAACGCAGCGTCCCGGTCCCGGCCCGGCTGAGCTACCGCACCGACGACCCGTACGCCGTCCACGTCACCTTCCACACCAACTCCGAGAACCCCGTGTACTGGACGTTCTCCCGCGATCTGCTGGTGGAGGGGGTGTTCCGGCCGTGCGGGACCGGGGACGTACGGGTGTGGCCGAGCAAGTCGGAGGGGCGCAGCGTCGTCCTGATGGCGCTGAGTTCACCCGACGGTGACGCCCTGCTGGAAGCACCGGCCGCCCAGGTGTCCGCCTGGCTGGAGCGGACGCTGCGGGTGGTGCCCCCGGGGACTGAGGGCGAGCAGCTGGGGATCGACGACGCGCTCGACCAGCTTCTCGCCCAGTGACCTCAGCGGGGCCGGATCAGAACAGCTTGCCCGGATTCAGGATGCCCAGCGGGTCGAAGACCTGTTTGACGGCCCGCTGCATCTCCATCCCCACCGGGCCGATCTCGCGCGCCAGCCACTCCTTCTTGAGGACCCCGACTCCGTGTTCGCCGGTGATCGTGCCGCCGAGCTCCAGGCCGAGGGCCATGATCTCGTCGAAGGACTCGCGGGCGCGCCGGGACTCGTCGGGGTCGGCGGCGTCGAAGCAGACCGTGGGATGGGTGTTTCCGTCGCCGGCGTGTGCGACGACCCCGATGGTGAGCTGGTACTTCTCGGCGATCCGCTCGGTGCCTTCGAGCATCTCGCCGAGCCTGGAGCGGGGTACGCACACGTCGTCGATCATCGTGGTGCCGCTGACGGATTCGAGTGCGGTGAGGGACAACCGCCGCGCCTGGAGCAGGAGTTCGGACTCGGCGAAGTCGTCGGCGGGGACCACCTGGGTGGCGCCCGCCGCCTCGCACAGCGCGCCGACGGCGGCGAGGTCGGAGGCGGGGTCCGGGGTGTCGAAGGCCGCCAGGAGCAGGGCCTGAGTGGTCTCCGGGAGTCCCATGTGCGCCAGGTCGTTGACCGCCCTCACCGTCGTGCGGTCCATCAGCTCAAGGAGCGAGGGCACGTGGCCGCCCGCCATGATCCGGCACACCGCGTCGCAGGCGGCGGCGCCGGACGCGAACTCGGCCGCCAGCACGAGCTGTTGCGGCGGCTGCGGCCTCAGGGCCAGGATCGCCCGTACGACGATGCCGAGCGAGCCCTCGGAGCCGACGAACAGGCGCGTGAGGTCGTACCCGGCGACGCCCTTGGCCGTACGGCGGCCGGTGGACATGAGCCGGCCGTCGGCCAGCACCACCTCCAGTCCGAGCACGTACTCGGCGGTGACCCCGTACTTCACGCAGCACAGGCCGCCAGAGGCCGTCCCGATGTTGCCGCCGATCGTGCACATCTCCCAGCTGGAGGGGTCCGGCGGGTAGTACAGGCCGTGCTCGCCGACCGCGCGGGAGAGGGTCGCGTTGATGACGCCGGGTTCGACCACGGCGATGCGGTCGACGGGGTTGATCTCAAGGATCCGGTCCATCTTCGTCAGGGACAGCGCGACGCAGCCCTCGGACGTGTTGGCGCCGCCGGACAGGCCGGTGCGGGCGCCCTGCGGGACGACCGGGACGCGCAGCTCGGTGGCGATGCGCATGACGTGCTGGACTTCCTCGACCGTACGCGGCAGCACGACCACCGCCGGGGCACCGGCCGGGCAGAAGCTCGCCATGTCGTTGGTGTACGAGGCCGTGACATCCGGGTCGGTCAGGACGGCCTCGGCGGGCAGACCGCCCAGCAGACGGTCGACGAGGTTGCTGGTCACTGCGGTGTCCTCCTCGCGACGCGCTTCGATACGGCTCATGATCACAGCGTCGCACCCGGGGCCATCGGTGTGAACCCCGTCTACGGCGCTGGACGTATGCCGGGATGTGCTCGTCGTATTGACGCACAGTGATCGCCATGGAGAAGCAAGCGGAGGCCGGCGGGCGGGCGCGCGGGGGCACGGGGGCAGGCCTCGGCGGACGGCGGGTACTGGTCGCCGCCGTCGCGGGGTGTGCCGTGCTCGGCGGGGCGGTGGCGCTGTGGCCCTGGGAGCGGACCGCGCCGCGGCCGGCGGCGGTACCGGCGCCGGGAGCGCAGGCGCTGACGGCGGTCACCTCGGGGGTGCCGGCCTCGCTGCCCGACCTCGCGGTGCTGATCGACGAACGCGAGGCCCGGCTGCGGACCCATCCCAAGGACTCGCTGACGTGGGCGGTGCTCGGCGCGGCCTACGTCGAGCAGGGGCGGCGTACGGCCGACGCGACGAACTATCCGCGGGCCGACAAAGCGCTGCGTACGTCCATGACGGTGCGGCCGAAGGGGAACACCGCGGCGCTGGACGGCATGGCGGCGCTGGCGAACGCCCGCCGGGACTTCCGGGCCGCGCGGACCTGGGGCGAGGCGGCGCTGAAGCTCGAACCGAAGCGGTGGACGACGTATCCGCTGCTGATCGACGCCTACACCGGGCTCGGCGACTACAAGGCGACCAAGCGGACCCTGGACCGGCTGCTGACGTTGCGCTCCGGGGCGGCCGTGCGGGCGCGGGCCGCCGGTGTCTACCGCGACCGGGGCTGGCGCGAGGACGCGGCGGCCGCCCTGACCGACGCGGCGGCGGGCGCCGGCGGGCCCGCCGAGCAGGCGGCGTATCTGGAGCGGGCCGGGCAGCTGGCCTGGGAGCGCGGGGACCTGGAGGAGGCTCTGCGGCGCTTCCAGGAGGCGGTGCGGCTCGACCCCGACCAGCGGGCCGCGCAGGCCGGGCAGGGGCGGACGCTGGCGGCCGAGGGCCGCACGACGGAGGCCCTGAACGCCTACCGGGTGGCACTCGACAAGCAGCCGTGCCCCCAATATGCCCTGGAACTGGGCGAGTTGTACGAGTCACTGGGGCTGGGGCAGGCCGCCAGGGTGGAGTACGACCTGCTGCGGACCCGGGTGATGGACGAGACGGCGGCCGGCGTGGACGACGACCTGGTACTCGGTGCCTTCGAGGCGGACCACGGGGATCCGCAGGCGGCCGTACGCCGGCTGCGCGCCGAGTGGCAGCGGCAGCCGGGCATCCCGGTGGCCGACGCGCTGGGCTGGGCGCTGCACCGGGCCGGGGACGACAAGGAGGCGCTGAAGTTCGCGACCGCGGCGACGGACCAGGCGCACGGGGGCGGCGTCCGCAGTGCCCTGTACTCGTATCACCGGGGCATGATCGAGCAGGAGTCGGGGCTGGCCGGGCCCGCGCGCCGGCATCTCCAGGAGGCGATGCGCATCAATCCGTACTTCTCGCCGCTCGCGGTGCCGCTCGCGAAGCAGGCGCTCGCGGCGCTGGGTGAGCCGCCGGACGAGCCGGTGCCCACGGCAGCCCCGGTGCCCTCGGACGACGAGGACAACAAGGCTGCCCAGAAGGCGCGCGGGGTCACACCGCCGCGGTTCCGGTCAGCGCGTTACGGGTGACGAGTGCGGCCGGCTGTTCCTCCCCCGGGCCGTCCGTGCCCTCCGGAAGCGGCGCGGCAGCACCATGTACCGCGTCTCCGCGCTGGAGTCCCACACGGTGATCTCCGTCGTGTCGGGCGGTTCGAGGGCGAACTCGGCCGGCGCGGCCCGGGGTTCGCGGACCATGCGGGAACGGCAGGCCTCGGACTTGTACCAGCCCCGGGCACGGGCCGCACCCGGCTGCTGTCGGCCTCACAGGTTTCCGCGCTTCTCCTGTTCCCGCTCGATCGCCTCGAACAGGGCCTTGAAGTTGCCCTTGCCGAAGCCCATCGAGCCGTGCCGCTCGATGATCTCGAAGAAGACGGTCGGGCGGTCCTGGACCGGCTTGGTGAAGATCTGCAGGAGATAGCCGTCCTCGTCGCGGTCGGCGAGGATCTTCAGCTCGCGCAGGGTCTCCACCGGCACGCGGGTGTCGCCGACCCACTCGCCGAGAGTGTCGTAGTACGAGTCCGGGGTGTTCAGGAACTGCACGCCGGCCGCGCGCATCGTCCGTACCGTCTCGACGATGTCGCCCGTGTTGAGCGCGATGTGCTGGACGCCCGCTCCGCCGTAGAACTCCAGGTACTCGTCGATCTGGGACTTCTTCTTGGCGATGGCGGGCTCGTTGATCGGGAACTTGACCTTGAGCGTGCCGTCGGCCACGACCTTCGACATCAGGGCGCTGTACTCGGTCGCGATGTCGTCGCCCACGAACTCCTTCATGTTCGTGAAGCCCATGACCTTGTTGTAGAAGCCGACCCACTCGTTCATCCGGCCGAGCTCGACGTTGCCGACACAGTGGTCGACGGCCTGGAAGGTGCGGTGGGCGGGCGGCGCGACGATCGGCTCGGCGGCGGCGAAGCCGGGGAGGTAGGGGCCGTCGTAGCCGGAGCGGTCGACGAGGGTGTGGCGCGTCTCGCCGTAGGTGGCGATCGCGGCGAGGACGACCGTGCCGTGCTCGTCCTTCAGCTCGTACGGCTCGGCGACCGACCGGGCGCCGTGCTCGATCGCGTAGGCGTACGCGGCACGGGCGTCCGGGACCTCGATGGCGAGGTCGACGACGCCGTCGCCGTGCTCGGCCACGTGCTGCGCGAGGAAGGTGCCCCAGGTGGTGTGGGGCTTGATGACGGAGGTGAGGACGAAGCGCGCCGAACCGTTCTCGAGGACGTAGCTCGCGGTCTCGCGGCTGCCGTTCTCCGGTCCCGAGTAGGCGACCAGCTGCATGCCGAAGGCGGTGGAGTAGTAGTGCGCCGCCTGCTTGGCGTTGCCCACGGCGAAGACGACCGCGTCCATTCCCTTGACCGGGAAGGGGTCGGCCTGCCGGGCGGTGTCGGGAGTGTGGTGTGTGGTCTGCGTCATAGCCGCCAGCCTGGTCCTGCACCGCAAGGTGCGCAATAGTCTGGGTTTTTGCTGGGCAATCTGTTCAGTCGAAGGCGCGTACTACCGGCCTTTCTGTACAGGATGACCAACCCCACCGAGGAGGCTGACGTGGCGATCGACCAGTTGGACGGCAGGATCATCGTGCTGCTGGCACGGGAGCCGCGGATCGGGGTGCTGGAGATGTCGCGGCGGCTCGGGGTGGCCCGCGGGACGGTGCAGGCGCGGCTGGACCGGCTTCAGTCGAATGGCGTCATCCGCGGATTCGGCCCGCAGGTGGACCCGGCCGCCCTCGGATACCCCGTCACCGCCTTCGCCACCCTCCAGATCCGGCAGGGCCAAGGGCCCGACGTACGGGCGCACTTGGCGACCGTCCCCGAGGTGCTGGAGCTGCACACCACCACCGGCAGCGGGGACATGCTGTGCCGGCTGGTGGCCCGCTCCAACGCCGATCTCCAGCGGGTCATCGACCGGGTTGTCGGTTTTGATGGCATTGTCCGGGCCGCCACCGCGATCGTGATGGAGAACCCCGTTCCGCTGCGGATCATCCCGCTGGTGGAGCAGGCGGCCAGGGCCAGTCCGGAGGATCGGGCCTCAGGAGAGTGACGGTGCCTCATGAGTGTGGGCGAGCGAAGCCTGATGCGTGCGGCCGCACCGCGCAGTGGGGCGGCCGGCCCCGGGGGTGAGCGCGGGTGAACTTCTGGGAGTACCTGAGCAGCCGCCACCAGCAGCTGCTCACGGACGCCTACCAGCACGCGAGCGTCGTGTTCCAGTGCATGGTCGTGGCGACCGCGGTCGGCGTGGTGATCGGGATCGCCGCCTACGGCAGCGAGTGGGCCGGAAGTCTCGCGACCACGACCACCTCGACCATCCTGACCGTTCCCTCGCTCGCCATGATCGGTCTGCTCATCCCGATCGTGGGCCTGGGCGTACCGCCCACGGTGATCGCGCTGACGCTGTACGGGCTGCTCCCGATCGTGCGGAACTCGATCGTCGGGCTGCGCGGGGTCGATCCCTCGCTGGTCGACGCGGCGACGGGCATCGGCATGTCCCGGCTGATGCGGCTGGTACGGATCGAACTGCCGCTGGCCTGGCCGCCGATCCTGACCGGGATCCGCGTCTCGACCCAGATGCTGATGGGCATCGCCGCGATCGCCGCCTACGCCTCCGGGCCGGGCCTCGGCAACGAGATCTTCCGTGGCATCGGCTCGCTGGGCAGCAAGAACGCTCTCAACCAGGTCCTCGCGGGCACACTGGGGATCATCGTGCTGGCGCTGCTGTTCGACGCCGCGTACGTCCTGATCGGACGGCTGACCATTCCGAGGGGGATCCGTGCCTGAGGCTTCCACCACCGGGGCTCCCACCGGAGCGACCGCGGGCCCGGCCACCGGCGCGACCACGGGAGCGACCACCGGAGCCGCCACCGGCGCGACCACCGGCGCGACCATCGAGCTGGACAACCTCTCCAAGCGCTATCCCGGCAGCCCCTCCCCTGCCGTCGACAACGTCAGCATGGAGATCAAGGCCGGCGAGATCGTCATCCTCGTCGGCCCGTCCGGCTGCGGGAAGTCCACGACGCTCAAGATGATCAACCGGCTGATCGAACCGACCGGTGGCCGCATCCGCATCGGCGGTGAGGACGTCACCGACATGGACCCTGTGAAGCTGCGCCGGAAGGTCGGGTACGCGATCCAGTCCGCCGGTCTCTTCCCGCACATGACGGTCGGGCAGAACATCGCCCTCGTACCGAAGATGGTCGGCTGGCCGAAGGCCCGCATCAAGGCACGGGTCGAGGAGCTGCTCGACCTCGTCGGGCTCGACCCGGGTGAGTTCCGCGGCCGCTATCCGCGCCAGTTGTCCGGCGGTCAGCAGCAACGTGTGGGCGTGGCACGGGCGTTGGCCGCCGACCCGCCCGTCCTGCTGATGGACGAGCCGTTCGGCGCGGTCGACCCGATCACCCGCGACCACCTCCAGGACGAGCTGATCAGGCTGCAGCGCGAGCTGCACAAGACGATCGTGTTCGTCACGCACGACTTCGACGAGGCGATCAAGCTCGGCGACCGCATCGCCGTCCTGCGTGAACGCTCGCACATCGCGCAGTTCGACACCCCGGAGGCGATCCTCACCAATCCGGCCGACGACTTCGTGTCCGGGTTCGTGGGCGCGGGGGCCGCCCTGAAGCGGCTGAACCTGACCCGCGTACGGGACGTCGAGATCACCGACTATCCGACCGTCACCCTCGACGACCCGCTCCAGGAGATCTTCAACCGGCTCCGGGGCAGCGGCACGAACGAGATCCTGCTGCTCGACAAACGCGGACGGCCCTACAAGTGGCTCAGGCGCGGCGACCTCATGCGCGCCCGGGGCTCCCTCGCCCGGGCAGGCACGCTGGTGCACGACACGGTGACCAGGGACGCGACGCTGCGGGACGCGCTGGAGGCCGTGCTGACGGACAACGCGGGCCGGGTGGCGGTCACCGGGCGGCGCGGTGAGTACGAGGGCGTCGTCGACATGGAGATCCTCATCAACTCCGTGCACGAGCTGCTGGAGGCCGACCGGCTCGAAGCGATGGAGCACCGGCACGAACTGGAGGAGCTGCGGGCCGCCCAGACGCACGCCGAGCAGGAGGGCCCCGGAGGAGGGCCGAAGGCGTGACCGCCCCCGAGCTGGAGGAACAGGAGGAGCTGGAGGAGGGCCTGCCGGAGGGCACGGCGGAGGGCACCGCGCCGCCGCCCCCGCCGAGTCCGCCGAGGTCGCGCCTGACCTGGCAGAAGCTGACGGTCCTGCCCGCAGTGCTCGTCGCCGTCCTGCTCGCGACCTGGCTGTGGTTCCAGCAGGCCGACCTGGACCCGATCTCCGAGAACGCCCTGTCGAACGGCCAGGTCTCCAAGGCCCTGTGGCAGCAGATCGAACTGACCGCGATCTCCACCTTCTTCGTACTGATCATCGCGATCCCGCTGGGCATCCTGCTCACCCGCAAGGCGTTCAGGAAAGGCACCCCGGTGGCGATGGCCTTCGCCAACATGGGCCAGGCGACCCCGGCGATCGGCCTTCTCGCGCTGCTGGTGATCTGGCTCGGCACCGGCATGAAGGCCGCCCTGATCGGCATCACCATCTACGCCATCCTGCCGGTGCTGTCGAACACCATCGCGGGCCTGAAGGCCAACGACCCGACACTGCTGGAGGCTGCCCGCGGGATCGGGATGTCCCCGCTGGGAGTGCTGTCCAGGGTCGAACTCCCGCTGGCCGTCCCGCTGATCCTGGCGGGCGTCCGCACGGCGCTGGTCCTGAACGTCGGCACGGCGACCCTGGCGACCTTCGGCGGGGGCGGCGGGCTCGGTGTGCTGATCCAGACCGGCATCACCACCCAGCGGATGCCGGTGCTGATGCTGGGCTCGATCCTCACCGTCGCACTGGCCCTGCTCGTCGACTGGCTGGCCTCGCTCGCCGAACTCCTGCTCAGACCACGTGGGTTGGAGGTGGGGACATGAGACGGCGTACGGGTCTGCTGCTGGCCTCGGCCGTGGTGGCCGCGTCCGGTTGCGGTCTGCAGAGCGGCTCCCCCATGGTCGACGACGTTCAGCCCGGCTCGGCCGGGAAGGGCGAGCCCCTCAAGGGCGCCCATCTGACCGTCACCTCGAAGGAGTTCACCGAGCAGCTCGTCCTCGGCGCGATGATGGGCATCGCCTTCCAGGCAGCCGGCGCCGATGTCCTCGACCGCACCGGCATCCAGGGCTCGATCGGCGCCCGCGAGGCGGTCAAGAGCGGCGACGCGGACGGCATGTACGAGTACACGGGCACCGCCTGGATCACCTACCTGGGCAACAGCAAGCCGATCCCCGACCCGGAGAAACAGTGGCGGGCGGTGCGCGACGCCGACCTGAAGAACGGCCTGACCTGGCTGCCGCCCTCGGAGCTCAACAACACCTATGCCCTGGCCATGAACCAGGCCAACTTCAGGAAGTACGGGACGAAGACGCTGTCCGACGTGGTCGCGCTGTCGAAGAAGGACCCCGGCGCCGTGACCCTCTGCGTGGAGAGCGAGTTCGCCAACCGTGCGGACGGACTGCCGGGCATGGAGAAGGCGTACGGGATGAGCGTGCCCGCGAAGAACGTCACCCAGATGGACACCGGGATCATCTACACCCAGGTGAAGAAGGGCAGTTGCACCTACGGCGAGGTGTTCACCACCGACGGCCGCATCAAGTCCATGAACCTGGCCGTGATGAAGGACGACAAGAAGTTCTTCCCCAACTACAACGCGGCCCCCGAGATCAACACCAAGACCCTGAAGAAGTGGCCGGCGATCGCGGAGGTCCTCGCCCCGGTCACGAAGAAGCTGAACAACACGGTGGCCCAGACGCTGAACGCGAAGGTCGACGTGGACGGGGAGGATCCCCACCAGGTGGCGCTGGACTGGATGAAGCAGGAGGGGCTGGTCAAGTAGGTCGAGACCCACCTCGCCCTGCACCACACCCGCGCCGCCGGACTCCGCGCCGAAGCCGCCGAACACCGCCTCGCCACCCTCGCCAAGCGCCCCCGCGACCTGCGCGCCCGCCTCGGCTGGACCCTCGTGGAGGTCGGTCTGCGGCTTGCCGCCGCTCCCGGGCCGGCGATCGCCTAACAGCTCGGTACGGAACTCTTCCCCGACTCCAGCGCCACCAGCGAGTTCACCGCACCCTTCAGCGTGGTCACCGGAATCAGCCGCAGCCCCTTCGGCAGCTCGGACTTGGCGTCGGAGCACTCGGCCTTCGGCACCAGGAAGACGGTGGCGCCGTCCCGGCGCGCGGCCTGCGTCTTCAGCGCCACGCCGCCCACGGCACCCACCGTGCCGTCGTCGTCGATCGTCCCCGTACCGGCGATGGTGCGGCCGCCGGTGAGGTCGCCGCCGCTGCCGTTCCCTTCCAGCTTGTCGATGATGCCGAGGGTGAACAGCAGGCCGGCGCTGGGGCCGCCGACGTCGGCGAGCTTCAGCGTGACCTTGACCTTCTCGTCGCTGAGGTGCAGGTAGTCCAGCGCGGCCTGGGTCGCCGCGTCCTGCGACTCCTTCATCTGCGCGCTGTTGTGCTGCTCGATCTCCTTGGTGGACTCACCACTCGGGTAGACCGAGTCGCGCGGCATCACGGCCCGGTCCGTGGCGAACCAGGCACTGAGCACATCGCTCAGCGCCACACGCGTGTCCGGGTTGGTCGCCTCGATCGTCGTCATCCGCAGCTGCCCGCGGGTATCCCGGGTCTTCGCCCCCGAGATCGTGATCACGGCGGCACCCTGGTTGTCCCCGAGCACGTTCGCCGTCATCCCGGGCTGCGCCAGCGAGAACGGCAGCGGCGCGAAGGCCGCGGTGGCGACCAGCGCCACGACGGGCAGGGCGCATACGGCGAGGGCCTGGGGGCGTGTGAGACGAGAGAGCACGGGATCAATCTAACGTGGCGGTGACTTCCGGCCAGGTGCCGGTCAGCTCACAGTCAAGTCTCGCCGCTCCCTCGTGAACCGCCCGCAGTACGTCCGGGAGCGGTGCGATGCCGATTCCCGGGGCGGTGGTCGGGACAGGCAGGTGGCCGTCCCGCAGGACGAAGGGCTCGGCGCCGCCCTCGGCAAAGCAGCGGGCGGAGGCCGAGGTATCTCCCGGAAGGGCGAAGCCACCCCCTGAGCCACACCTCGCAGTCCCACGGAGACCTGCACCCCGCAGAACCGGCTGTCGGGACCCGCGTCCCATAGGGGCGCGGGGAACTGCGCGACCAGCCACAGAAGACCCGCAGCCGCCCAACCGCCCCATCGGCCCCGTCCGCCCCGTCCGCCCCGTCCACCTTGTCCGCCCAACCCAGCGGAGCGCTACCGAAGGGCCTCGGCCACCTCCCGCGCCGCGTCGACCACGCGCGGACCCACTCGCTCGGGCACCGCATCGGCCAGCATCACGACTCCGACGCTGCCCTCGACGCCCGTGACCCCGAGAAGCGGCGCCGCGGCTCCACTCGCCCCGGCCTCCAGCTCCCCATGGGTCAAGGTGTATCCGGGCTCCGCCACCGGCCTCGCCCGTGCGGCGAGGATCGCCCTGCCCGCGGCGCCCCGGTCCAGCGGATGCCGGAACCCGGCCCGGTACGCCACGTGATAATCCGTCCAGGTCGGCTCGACGACGGCCACGGCCAACGCGTCCGCCCCGTCCACGAGGGTGAGATGTGCGGTCGCGCCTATGTCCTCGGCCAGCGACCGGAGCGCCGGCAACGCGGCCTCCCGCACCAGCGGATGCACCTGGCGGCCCAGTCGTAGCACTCCGAGCCCGACCCGGGCACGGCCGCCCAGGTCCCGGCGCACGAGCGCATGTTGTTCCAGGGTGGCCAGCAACCGGTACACCACGGTCCGGTTCACACCCAGTCGGTTGGAAAGCTCGGTGACGGTCAGCCCGTGGTCCGTATCGGCCAGCAGCTTGAGGACACGCAGTCCCCGGTCGAGCGTCTGAGAGGTCTCCGCGGTCACGACGCCCACTCCTCCAAGTGGTGAGGTCGGCGGCCTCCGCGCGACGGTGCGACACCGAGTCCCGTCGGTGACGCGCAACAGAGGCCACCGATTGGCCGGCGGCCCGGCCTGTACCGAGCCGCGTCGCTTCACGGCTGCGCTCCGCGGCGGCTCTGCCACGGGGCGTATGCGTAGCGGGACAGTAGCGAAGCGGGTTCGCTCAGCGGAAGGCTCCGTCCAGAATCCGGGCACCTGAAGGGAGGGACTACCTCCGTTTGCCCTGATTCGTACGGCGCACAGCGCGGACCGTGCACCACATCCGCACCTGCACTCGCACCCGGCGGACACGCATGGCGGCCGCCTGACGGACAACGGTACCGGGCGTCACCGCATGCGCGTGGCCCACTCCTGCACCTTGGCGATCCGCTGCCGCAGCTGTCCCGCCGTGGCCTCGGCGCTGGGCGGGCCGCCGCACACGCGCCGCAGCTCGGTGTGGATGACCCCGTGCGGCTTGCCGCTCTGGTGGGTGTACGCCCCGACCATCGTGTTGAGCTGCTTGCGGAGCTCCATCATCTCCTTGTGCGAGACGACCGGCCGCCGCTCGGCGGGCAGCTCCAGCAGGTCGGCCTCCGCGTCCGGCTTCTTGCGGCTGTGCGCGATCTGCCGGGCCTGCCGCTTCTGAAGGAGGAGCTGCACCTGATCCGGCTCCAGGAGGCCCGGAATCCCGAGGTAGTCCTGCTCCTCCTCGCTTCCCGGGTGGGCCTGCATACCGAACTCGGCGCCGTCGTAGAGCACCCGGTCGAAGACGGCCTCGGACTCCAGGGCCTCGAAGGAGAACTGTTCCTGCTCGCCGGTGTCCTCGTCCTGCTCCTTGTTCGCCTCCTCCATCTCCTTCTCGGATTCGGCGTACGGGTCCTCCTCGCCCTCCTTCTTCGGCTTGTCGAGGGCGTGGTCGCGCTCGACCTCCATCTCGTTCGCGAAGGTGAGGAGGTCGGGGACGGTGGGGAGGAAGACGGAGGCGGTCTCGCCGCGCCGCCGGGACCGCACGAAGCGGCCGACGGCCTGGGCGAAGAAGAGGGGGGTGGAGATGGTCGTGGCGTACACACCCACGGCCAGCCGCGGGACGTCGACTCCCTCGGACACCATCCGCACCGCGACCATCCACCGGTCGTTGCTGCCGCTGAACTCGTCGATCCGGCTGGAGGCGCCGGCGTCGTCGGAGAGGACGAGGGTCGCCTTGCTGCCGGTGATCTCGCGGATGAGCTTGGCGTACGCGCGGGCGGAGTCCTGGTCGGAGGCGATGACGAGGGCGCCCGCGTCCGGGATGGCCTTCCTGACCTCGGTCAGCCGCTGGTCGGCGGCGCGCAGGACGCTGGGCATCCACTCGCCGCGCGGGTCGAGGGCGGTGCGCCAGGCCTGGCTGATCGCGTCCTTGGTCATCGGCTCGCCGAGCCGCGCGGCGATCTCGTCGCCCGCCTTGGTCCGCCAGCGCATGTTGCCGCTGTAGGAGAGGAAGATGACAGGCCGGACGACGCCGTCCGACAGCGCGCTGCCGTACCCGTAGGTGTAGTCGGCGGAGGACCGCCGGATCCCGTCGTTGCCCTCCTCGTACGTCACGAAGGGGATGGGGTTGGTGTCGGACCGGAAGGGCGTACCGGTGAGCGCGAGCCTGCGCGTGGCCGGCTCGAAGGCTTCGAGGCAGGCCTCGCCCCACGACTTGCTGTCACCGGCGTGATGGATCTCGTCGAGGATCACGAGGGTCTTGCGCTGCTCCACGCGGTTGCGGTGCAGCATGGGCCGCACGCCGACACCCGCGTACGTCACCGCGACGCCCTGGTAGTCACGGCCGAGCGGACCCGCGCTGTACTCGGGGTCCAGCTTGATCCCGATCCGGGCGGCCGCCTCGGCCCACTGCTTCTTCAGGTGCTCGGTCGGGGCGACGACGGTCACCTGCTGCACGACATGGTGGTGCAGCAGCCAGGAGGCGAGGGTGAGCGCGAAGGTCGTCTTGCCGGCGCCCGGGGTGGCCACGGCGAGGAAGTCGCGCGGCTGCTCCTGGACATATCTCTCCATCGCCCCCTGCTGCCAGGCACGCAGCTTGCCGGCGGTGCCCCAGGGGGCCCGGCCGGGGAAGGCGGGAGAGAGGTGGTGGGAGGCGGCGGTGGTAGTCACGATCTCCGTGGGGTGGTCGGGCGGCCTGGGTATGACAACCGGGCCACCCTACCGGCGGCCCGCGGCTGTCAACGCGCGGACAAGGCCGGGTCACCCCGGGGTGCGACTCACCTCACATCACCTCTCGTCACCGCACGTCACCTCGCGGTACCGGAGCAGGGACGCCGGGCGCCGACGCGAAGCCGGCCCTCCCCTTTCATGAACGGCGTATGGCAGTCCCGTTGCAGCCCCTCTGGTTTCCTTGAGCGCCCCTTCGCCCCGCCGTACGGTCGTCTCACCGAGTTCGGAACGGAGCCCAGCGCTCCGACCGACCCGGCCGTGTGCCCGAGTGGCTCAGGGACTCGCCTGCAAAGCGAGTTACGCGGGTTCGATTCCCGCCACGGCCTCAACCTGCCGTACCAGGCAAGGCGATTGAGAGGGCGGCACCCCCTCGGGGGTGCCGCCCTCTCAATCGCCTTGCCTGGTTCCTTTTTCTTCTGGTCCTTCTGGTCCTTCTGGTCCTTCTGGTCCTTCTGGTCCTTCTGGTCCTTCTGAAGTACGGCCATCGGGCCAGCCGTTGGATTCCGCGGATTTCGCGTGCGTCACCCGGTTGGCCGCGCACGAGATGAAACCAGCAGCGGGGGCGGGCAAATTGATCCACGTGAACGCAACTCACAAAACCCGAACGGAGATATCCATGTCACGAATATGTGCGATCAGCGCCGCCCTCGGCCTCGCTCTCGCAGCCGGACTGGCCACGGCCTCAAGCGCAGTGGCCGCGCCATCGGCACTTCACTCCGCCACGAAGACCACGACGGTCCAGTCCAGCCCCGTCACCTCCGACCACGGCGGCTGGGACGACTGGGACGACGACTGGGGCGGCGACTGCAACGGCACCGGCAACATCTGTGCGTGACAGTTGAGCCAGGGCAGGCAGAGGAGGAGGGCCATGTGCCTGCGCAGTTCCTCCTCCGTCTCCCCTTCAGCGCAACACCCGATCGTGTTCGGCGGTGACGTCCCGCGCCCCGGACGCAGCTGTTAAAGCACCCCGCCCGCCTCGTCCCGGAACGCCTGCGTCCAGTAATGCCAGTCCGCGTGCGTCGTGATGGCCGTGGGGTCGACGGAGGAGAGGACCTGGAGCATGGTCGCGGCCAGTTGGTCGTAGGCCCGAGTGGTGAGTTCGTGGGACAGCGCCTCGTCGATCGTCCGCTCCCGGTGGTGCAGCCAGAGGGTGAAGGCGAGCGTGGAGACGTCCGTGTTGAGGGGGTAGAGCTTCGCCTCGGGCTCGCTCCAGTTCAGTACCTCGCCCGTCGCACCGTCCACCACCAGGCTGTTGTCCTCGACCAGGTGGCCCAGGCGTATCAAGTGATCGGCTCTGGCCGGGAGTTCGAAGAAGGAAGCCGCACCTGAGCGGTCACCCCCGGCGTACTCCGCCTGCGTCTGCAGCGGAACCTCCGTGTCGAGCCGGAAGAGGACCGTGTCCTCCGGCAGGCCCGTCTCGCGCAGGAAGCGCCGGGTCGGCTCGTGGGTGAGCGTGGCCGGGAAGTCGACGTCCTCGAAGCGAACCACGCGCCCGAGTCCGAACTCCTCGTCCAGAAGGCGGGCCGGGACATCCAGGGTGAGGCCACCCGCCGTGCCGGGACCGGTGGCGAGGGACAGGGGGCGGATCAGGGCGGCGGCCTTCCAGTACGGCGGGACCTCGCCGCCCGTGCCCTCCTCGAACAGCGCCAGGAGCTGCCTTGACGCCTCGGCCGCCGCCTTGCTGCCGTGGCGGCCCGCGAAGGAGGCGAACTGCCCCCGCAGGTCGGCGAGTTCCTCGGTGACCGCGGCGAAGCGCACCAGCGCCTCCAGGGAGGGTGCCAGGGGACGGTCGCCCAGCAGCTCGAACAGGTACGCGGTGCTGATCTCACCGGTGCCGCCGTCCAGGAGGATCGACTCCACCGGCATGCCCGCGGGGGCCGACAGCTCCCCTATCACCAGCCGGTCCCGCAGCCCCTCCGCCAGGCCGGCGCCGCCGTCCGTGGCCTGCGCCTGCGTGTGCAGCCCGCCCGTGCGCGGTGCGGCGAACCTCAACAGGGCGCTGTCGCCCGGCAGTCCGGGTCCGGTCAGCCGGCGACGCGTCGGCATGTGCGTCACCAGAGGATCGAGTTGGTCCTCGGTGAAGGTGATCGCCAACGTGGCGACATCGGTCGTGCTCATTGCTTCCCCCGGATGTTCCCGCTCACAGTCCCCGCGCGGGGCCTGCCGGCCGCGTGGCGCGACCCCGTGGCACGACCGTCCGCCGCATGGTCCCGCGGGCAGTTCTCCACTGCCCAGAACACTACGCCCGACCACTGACAACGCCCTGGATCGCGCCGCACCACGGCGCCGCACCACGGCGCCGCACCACGGCGCCGCACCACAGGAACGCTCAGCGCACCCTGGCCCGTTCCCGCCCGGCGAGGATCGCCTCCACCGTCTCCCCCACCGTCAGCTCCGAGCTGTCCAGCCACAGCCCGAGCCGGGGAGTGTCCGCCCGCAGCGCCCCGTCCAGGTCCTCGACCGTCCACGCGCCGTAACCCGTCTTCGCCCGCCCGGTCTCCCGTGCCGTGACGGCCTCGGGGCTCGGAGCCAGTACGACGACGTACAGGGGACGCGTGCGCACCAGGCCTACGTACGCCGTCAGGGCGTTACCGAGGACCACGTCCTGGACCACCGCCGTGAACCCGGACTCCGCGTACGCGTCCGCCGTCGCCGCCGACAGCCGGTACCGCAGCCGGAGTTGGGCCTCGCCCTCGCCGTCGGCCCCGGGGACGTAGTCCTCGCGCCCGGAGACGATCATCCGCCGGAAGAGGTCACCGCGGACGTGCGCCGCACGGGGCAGCGTCTCCGCCAGCGCCTGCGCGACCGTCGACTTGCCGGCCGCCATCACGCCGGTGATCAGCACCACTCCGCGCAGCACGGGTCAGGTCCTAGGTGAGGTACACGCCACCGAGGACGACCGCCAGTGCCGCCACCATGAACAGCAGTACCCACATCAGCAACTTGCCGACGCTGGGCGGCGGTTCGTAGCGCGGCTCCTCGGGGCCGGCCCCGGGCTCGGGGGCGGTCATCGGTCCGTCACCACTGCGGCCTGCGGCCTTATCGGCAGCCGGTTCACCGGGCGGCCCGTGGCGGCCCGTACGGCCGAGGCGACGGCCGCCGGGGAGGTGACCACCGGCGCCGCGCTGACCGCCTTCGCGCCGAAGGGTGCGACCACGTCACGCTCCTCGACGAGCTTCACGATCCGGATGTCGGGCGCGTCCAGCGCCGTCGGCAGCGCGTAGCCCGTCAGATCCGGGTGGCGGATCAGCCCGCGCGCGGTGCGCAGGTTCTCCGTCAGCGCGATGCCCACGCCCTGCGTGACGCCCGCCTCGATACGGGCGGCCAGCTGGGCCGGGTTGAGCACCCGGCCGACGTCCTGGGCGAGCGCCAGCTCCACGACCCGTACCGAACCGAGTTCGATGTCGACGTCGACGACCGCGCGGATCGCGCAGAAGGCCATTCCCACGAAGGCGTCGCCCTGGCCGTGCTCGCCGAGCGGCTCGGTCGGGTGCGGGCGGCACTGGGCCGTCGCCCACAGTTCCTTGCCGTCCATCGCCTCGGTGACGGTGGTCGACAGGACCCCGTCGTACGAGGTGATCTTGCCGTCGGTGATCTGGAGCAGTTCGGTCGACATGCCGAACTTGTGGGCGAGGGGCTGCAGGAGCTGTGTGCGGACCATCTTGGCCGCACGCTCCACCGCGCCGCCGGACACCCAGGTGTGGCGCCCTCGGCAGCCCGCACCGGCCGGGGGCTGGTCGGTGTCGACGGGCGCCACGTGCACCTCGTCGATGCCGAGGGTCTCCTGGACGATCTGGCGGGCCAGCGTGGTGAATCCCTGGCCCGTCTCGACGGCCGCACACAGCACCGTCGCCACACCGTCCTGGACCTTCACGGTCGCCGTGGAGACCTCGTCGGCGCCCTCCGCGCCGAGCATGTGCACCATGCCCAGGCCGTAACCCACGCCCCGGCGCACCGCACCCGGTTCGCCCGCGCCCTCGGGGCCGCCGGGCAGCAGCCACTCGTCCTCGGGGGTGTCCTTGGGCAGCGCGGGCAGCGGGAAGTCCCGTACCGCCTGCAGCAGTTCGGCGACCGGCGCCGGGCAGGTCACCGTCTGTCCGGTCGGGAGTACGTCGCCGGTGGCCAAGGCGTTGCGCAGGCGCAGTTCCGCCGGGTCGAGGCCCAGCTTCTTCGCGAGCTTGTCCATCTGGGCCTCGTAGGCGGCGCAGACCTGCATCGCGCCCTCGCCGCGCACATGGCCGGAGGGCGGGTTGTTGGTGCGTACCGCCCAGCCCTCGATGAAGGCGTTCGGGACGACGTAGGGGCCGCAGGCGAACCCCACGGCGGCCGCCAGCGCCTCGGAGGAGGTCTCGGCGTACGCGCCCCCGTCGAGCAGGATCTGCGCCTCGACCTTCACCAGCCTGCCCTCGGCGTCGGCGTGGTGGCGGTAGCGCAGGAGGGTCGGGTGCCGGTGGGTGTGGCCCAGGAAGGACTCTTCGCGCGTCGCGGTGAGTTTGACCGGGCAGCCCGTCTTCAACGCCAGCAGGCCGAGCGGGAGTTGGAAGCCCTGGTCCTCGCGGTCGGCGGTGGCGCCGGGGACCCCCGTGACGACGATCTTGACGCGCTCGGGTTCGAGGCCGTAGCAGGCGGCGGCGGTGTCGCGGTCGTTGTGCGGGTCGGTGGAGGCGAGGTAGAGCTCGACGCCGCCGTCGGGACGGGGCACGGCGAGGCCCGCCTCGGCGCCGATCGGGGCCGGGTCCTGGCGGCCGATGCGGTACTGGCCCTCGACGACGATCTCACCGACCGCGTCCGGGTCGCCGTGTCTCAGCGGGATGTGCCGGATCAGGTTGCCGTCGGGGTGCAGCGGTTCGGCCTCGAAGGCCTGCTCGGGGTCGGTCACCGGGTCGAGTACCTCGTACTCGACGCTGATGGCCGCCGCCGCCATGCGCGCGGTGTCGGGGTGGTCGGCGGCGACGGCGGCGATGGGCTCGCCGTGGTGGCGCACGACCTCGGAGGCGAACACGGGCCGGTCGGCGATGCCGCGGCCGTATCGGGCGGTGCCCGGCACGTCCTCGTGCGTGACGACGGCCCGTACGCCGGGCATGTCGCGCGCGTGGGAGGCGTCGATGGACACGATGCGCGCGTGCGGGTGCGGGGAGCGCAGGACGGCGGCCCACAGCAGGCCCTCGGCCCACAGGTCGGCCGCGTACGGGAACGTGCCCTCGGTCTTGGCGCGGGTGTCGGCGGCCGGCAGGGAGGCGCCGATGCCGTGCGGCAGCTGCTCGGGGGCGGGTGCTGCCTCCGCGGGGGTGGTCGCGGTGGCGGCTTCGTTGCTCACGCCTGGCCTCCGTCCTGTCCGTACGCCTGGTCATGCGGTCCCGGCGTCGCGGGGAACCCGGGTGACGCGAACGCCGACGGGTTGACACCGCCGGCTCCCGGACCCGCCTGGTGAGGGATACGTGCCTCGTCGCCGTCCTGTTCGGAAGCGTCGCCTTCGGAGTGCGCCTCGCGTTCGGCGACGACCTCCTTGACGGCGTCCACGACGCCCCGGTAGCCGGAGCAGCGGCACAGATTGCCGCACAGGGCCTGGCGGGTCTCCAGCTCGCTCGGCGCCGGGTTGCCCTCCAGCAGGTCGTGCACGGTCATCGCCATGCCGGGCACGCAGAAACCGCACTGCACCGCGCCGCAGCGGGCGAGCGCGCGCTGCACGTCGGAGGGCTGCCCGTCGACGGCAAGCCCCTCGACCGTACGGACCTCGCTGCCCGCGGCGGTCACGGCCGGCACCAGGCAGGAGGCGACGAGCCGCCCGTCGACCTGTACGTTGCACGCCCCGCACTCGCCCTGCGAGCAGCCGTCCTTGGCGCCCGCGAGACCGAGCCGCTCGCGCAGCACGTACAGCAGCGACTCGCCGATCCAGGCGTCGGAGACGGGACGCTCCACGCCGTTGACGCGCAGAACGTAGGCGGCTAGGGGGTGTTCCTCGCCGGGGGGCGGCGGGGTCTCGTCGGCGGCGTCGCCGGTGACGTCGGCGTCGGCGTCCGGGCCGTCGGAGGTGTCCGGGGCGGCCGAAGTGTCCGGCGTGTCGGGCGCGTTGGCGGCGAGGGGCCCGGCGACGGTATCGACCGGGGACTCCGCAAGCGGCTCGGCGAGCGGCTCCACGGGCCCTTCAGGCGCCTCGGCGGCCCCCTGGGCACCCTCCGCCGCCCCGATGGCCTCACCGGGCCCGAGAGCGGGCTGCGAGGCGGGTTCGGCGGGCGCCTGCGCGTACGGGTCGGTGGCGGGCCGGCCGTCGTGCGGTGGGGCGGGCTGCTCGGCGGTGTGCGCCGCCGCGCTCTCGGGCTCGTGCCCGGCCGGGTCCTGCCGCACGGGCGCGTGGGCGGTGGACCCGAGGTGCTCCGGCAGCTCGTCGGGCCGGCCACCGGGATGCGCCGGGGACTGCTCGTAAGTGTGAGCGGCCGTATGACCGGCCGTGTGATCTGCGTCCGTCGGCGACCCGGCCGCGTGGTCGTGGTCGTGCTCCTGCCCGGGTTCGTCCCCGGGCGCCGTCGGGTCCTCGGTCTGCGGCTGCCCCCACGGCTGTCCCGCCGCCTCCGTCGCCCAGGGGGCGGGGGCGCCTCCGGGGAGCGTGGCCGGCGGCGTGCCGCCCCACTGCTGCACCAGGGACGACGTGGTGAACTCACCCGATTCGTCCGGAAGATCACCCCCGGCCACGGGGATCGACCACTGCCCGGTCACGTCGTGACCCGGCACGGGGCCTGACTCCCGGGTCGCCGTCTCCTCGAAGTTCCACTGCTGCGTGGCCGCGGGGTTGTACGTGAACCGGTCGTTCCCGGTGTCCTGGGGCACGGCGTTCGGGTCGGGCCACTGGGCGCCGTCGGCGGGCACCGCCCAGCTGCCGGTCGCCGCCGGGTCGGTCCCCGCGGTCGTGCCGGGCGTGACCGTTATCTGCGGTGGCACATAGCCGTGGCCGGGCGCGGCGAGCGGACTGTCCGCGCCGGCCAGGAGGGCGTCGATCCCCCCTTCCGGCAGTTTCACGAAGGCCGTGGCGCCGTCGTCGTAGTCGCCCTGAGGCAGCGGATCCCAGCGGCCGCCGCTGCGGGGCGTTCCCTCTCCCTGCTGGTCGTCGGTCACGACAGCGCCCTCCCCAGTGCTCGTCGGGCCAGCGCGGCGACGGTGCGCCGCAGGTGCAGTACGGCGGGCGGAAGCTGTGGGACGGTGCCGTCCCCCTCGGGCACGGGGTCGGGGATGCAGGCCGCGGCGACGTACTCGCCGAAGGCGGTCAGCGCCTCCGGGACGATCGCCCGGCCGTTGTCCCAGTCGATGAGCCGGGCGACCCACTGCTCGGCGTCCAGGGGCCTGAGGGGCATCGGCGCTATGGCACCGACGGCGCACCGGACTCCGCGCCTGGCGGGGTCGAGGACGAGCGCGACGGACGCGGCCGAGCGCCCGGGGCCGGTCCGGCCGGTCGCCTTCAGGAAGACCTGCGGCGCGTGCAGCAACGGCACGCGCACGAACGCGATGAGTTCGCCGCCGCGCAGCATGTCCACGCCGGCCAGCAGGTGCGACACCGGGATCTCCCGGCGGGCTCCGCCCGGGCCCGCGATGATCAGTGTCGCCTCCAGGGCGGCCAGCACAGGCAGCGCGTCCCCGGTGGGGGCGGCCGTGGCGATGTTGCCGCCCAGCGTGCCCGCGTTGCGGATCTGCGGCGGGCCCGCCGCGCGCGCCGCGGCGGCGAGCGCCGGGATCAGGGCGGCGAAGTCGGGGCGGCCCATGCGGGCGTGCGTGAGTCCGGCGCCGAGCAGGGCGTGCCCGTCCTGGTACTGCCAGCCGCGGATCTCGCTGATCCTGCCGAGACCCACCAGTGCGGCGGGCCTGAGCTGGCCGGAGTTGACGGCGGCCATGAGGTCGGTACCGCCGGCCACCGGCACGGCGGCGGGCGCGGCGGCGAGCGCCGCCACGGCCTCGTCCAGTGTCGTGGGCAGCGTGACGGCCTGCGCCGCCTGCGGTGCGTGCGTGGTCAAACCGGCTGCCCCTTCCCGCTGCCCCACCTGGTCCCAGCTGGTCCCGCCTGTTGCTGCCGTACGGTACGTGCTGACAGGGCGGACGTGGCAACTCTGGCACATCTTCGCAGGGGCCGAAGACGGGGGTCCGCTAGGAGGCATTCGCCCACCTCACCAGGGAGATGGTCCGTTTTCGCACGGCATCACCGGTGCGTACCGATTGCACCTCTTCGTCGATTCTTACGACTTTTTCGCCCGTTCGGGAGTTCAGCTATCTGTTCGGGGGTGCCCCCTCGGCCGGCCGCCCGAGCACCCCGGGGCGCTGCTGCCAGGGCATGGGGCCGGCCGGCGGCCGGTAGCCCACGCCCAGGGCGTCAAGTCGCCGGTAGTGGACGGCCATCCGCCGCTCGAAGCCGGCGAAGTCCCGCTCCGCGGGGGCCGGCAGGGAACTCCAGGCCACCTCCGAGAAGGCCGAGAGCCGCGGATACGTCTGGTAGTCCACGCGCGCCTGATCCTCCATCACCTCGGTCCACACGTTGGCCTGGGTGCCGAGGACATGGCGGGACTCGGCCTCGGTGAGCTGCGGCGGAACGGGCTCGAACCGGTAGACGTCCTCCAGGGTGCGCACGTATCCGATCGGCACCGGCTCGTCCTCGCCCGCCGCCTGACGGTGGTCCAGATACACGTACTGCTCGGGGCACATGACGACGTCGTGGCCGGCCCGGGCGGCCGCGATGCCGGCCGCGTAGCCGCGCCACGAGGAGACGGCCGCGCCCTCGGCGAGGCCACCCTCGACGATCTCGTCCCAGCCGATGAGCCTGCGCCCGCGCGCGGAGAGCCATTTGTCGAAATGGCCGATGAACCACGACTGCAGCGCGTCCTCGTCGGCGAGCCCGAGTTCCCTGATGCGCGCCTGCGCGGCCGGCGACTGCCGCCACTGGTCCTTGAGGCATTCGTCACCGCCGACGTGAACGAACTCGGAGGGGAACAGGCCCAGCAGTTCCTCGAACACCCCCTCGTAGAAGCGCAGGGTGTTGTCAGTGGGGGCGAGTACGTTGGCGGAGATCCCCCAGTTGTCCCAGACGGGGACCGACGTCGTGTCGATGACGTCGGTGTTGCCGAGTTCCGGGTATGCGGCGATGGCCGCCTGCGAGTGGCCGGGCACGTCGATTTCGGGGACGACGGTGATATGCCGCTCGGCGGCGTAGGCGACGATCTCCCGGATGTCGTCCTGCGTGTAGAAGCCTCCGTGCGGCTTCTCCTCCCACAGGGGTGAGGCCCGGTGGCCGAATTTCGTGCGCGCCCGCCAGGATCCGACCTCGGTCAGCCGGGGGTACCTCTTGATCTCGACGCGCCAGCCCTGGTCGTCCGTCAAGTGGAAGTGGAAGACGTTGAGTTTGTGCGCGGCCATCAGGTCGAGGTGGCGCAGGACACCGTCCTTGGGCATGAAATGCCGGGCGACGTCGAGCATGAGGCCGCGCCAGCGGAATCGGGGCGCGTCCTGGATGCTGACCGCGGGCACTTCCCAGCCCCGCTTCGGAGTGACCGGTGCGCGGCGGAAGGCGTCGGGGCCGAGGAGCTGGCGGAGCGTCTGGGCGGCGTAGAACAAGCCCGCTTCACCGGCTCCCCGCAGATACACGAGGTACCCGTCGGCGACGAGGGTGTACGCCTCCGGGTCCTCGCCGTCCCGCGGTTCGATGCGCAGCATGATGCGGTCGCCGCTGTCGGTGTGCGGGCGCAGCGGCAGCCCGGTCGCGGCGCCGACGGTGGCCCGCAGCCACTGCGCGACCCGCTCGGTGCCGGGGCCGGCGTCGATCTCCGTCCCGGCGCCGAGGACGTAGCCCACGCCCCCGCCCGGGAGCGCCGCCCGCACGCTGCCGGGGGCCGGAACCAGTCCTGTCTCGGAAGCCATGCCAGTCGTGTGCATCACGTCGGTCACGTCAGTCACGTCAGTCCTTTACCGCTCCGCCGAGGCCGGAGACCAGCCGTCGCTGTACGAGTACGAAGAACACCAGCACCGGAATCGTCATCACCGTGGAGGCGGCCATGATCCCGTCCCAGTCGGGATCGTCCGGCTTGCAGACAAGATGGTCCGAACCGGAAGCGGAATCGCGTCACAGCGGTCGCGGCGGTCGCGGCGGTCGCGGCGGTCGCGGCGGTCGCGGCGGTCGCGGCGGTCGCGGCGAAAGACGCGATTGGTGCCGAGACGAAGACGACACCGCCCGCCACCACAGAGCTGTTGACGAAATACCGACCGAAATCCTGCTGCCCGAAGACACGCCGAAGGAATCCAGGTGGATGAAAGTGTCCGCGGGGGCCGGGCCAGGCCGGATCGATCTTCCCGGCCGGTCTGACGGCGCGGAGCACCCTGCAGTACCGGGAAAGCAACGACGACCAGCCCGCGGAATACGCGGAGGGGGGTCCCACGGATCGCCCCGTGAGTTTCCTGCTTCGTCGCCGGCTGCCGAACTGCTCGTACAAACGCGCCGAGGCCCCGAGAGCGCGCCGAACACGCGCCCCGGAGGCCCCGCACAGATCAGGCCGGACCGGGCAGGAAGGCCGGTCCTACTTGTCGCCGCCCTTGCCCTTGTCGTCGCCGCCGGCGCCCATGGACTCGTAGATCTCCTTGCACATGGGACACACGGGGTACTTCTTCGGGTCGCGCCCCGGTACCCACACCTTGCCGCACAGCGCCACGACAGGGGTCCCGTCGAGGGCGCTCGCCATGATCTTGTCCTTCTGGACGTAATGGGCGAAGCGCTCGTGGTCGCCGTCGCCGTGGGACACCTGTGGCGTCGGCTCTACGAGGGTCCCCGTACCAGTCCCGCGCTCGGGCTCAAGAGTGCTCATAAAATCCAAGGGTACTGAAGCTCACACGCATCAGTTGAGCGAAGGGTCGTCCGGGTAGGTGGCCACCATCGCCAGTTCGCTGCGCTGACGTCGCAGGACCTCTCGCCAGAGTCTCTCCGGGGACGGCGAGGAGACGTCGCCCGGCTCCGACTCGACGACGTACCAGGCGCCCTCGACCAGCTCGTCCTCCAGCTGGCCCGGGCCCCAGCCGGCGTATCCGGCGAAGATCCTCAGGCTGCCGAGGGCCGAGGCGAGCAGCTCGGGCGGTGCCTCCAGATCGACCAGACCGATCGCGCCGTGCACTCTGCGCCAGCCCAGCGGCGCCCCGTCGACGGCTCCGCCGCCGGGAATGACGGCGACCCCCAGGGCCGAGTCCAGGGACACGGGGCCGCCCTGGAACACGACGCCCGGTTCACCCGCGAGGCCCGCCCAGTCCTCCAGGATGTCGCCGACGTCCACCGGGGTGGGGCGGTTGAGGACGACACCGAGGGAGCCCTCCTCGTCGTGGTCGAGAAGGAGCACCACCGCACGGTCGAAGTTCGGGTCCGCCAGGGCGGGCGTTGCCACGAGCAACCGCCCTGTGAGCGAGGACACCTCGGTCATGGCAGACATGATCCCGCATCCCACCCGCGCGTGGGTAGGCGATACGAAAACGGGCGCCGGTGCGTGATCAGCGCCGACGCCTCCGTGTGCCCGCAAGGGAACGGTTCGTGTTTTGAACCCTCCCCAGCTGGAGCGGGGGATTCCTGGCTCACGCTGCTCGACCGCTCGTCGAACGGCCAAGGCTCACACGATCAGCACCAGCCGGGTTGGAACCAGCCCGGTTGACATCAACGTCATCAAGCTGCGCGGTGCTTGGTTCTCGGACCGCACACCAGGAAGCTTAGTCGATTCTGTGTGCGGCGATTACCCTTTCCCTTCTGGCCCCTGCCCGACTCATCGGAACGCGAGATACATGACCGTCAACGGCAATGACGACGTACTGCTTGTCCACGGCGGAACCCCGCTGGAGGGCGAGATCCGTGTCCGCGGTGCGAAGAACCTCGTACCGAAGGCCATGGTCGCCGCCCTGCTGGGCAGTGGACCGAGTCGACTGCGCAACGTTCCGGACATCCGTGACGTGCGTGTCGTACGCGGACTCCTGCAACTGCACGGGGTGACGGTCCGTCCGGGTGAGGAGCCGGGCGAACTGGTGATGGACCCGTCCCATGTGGAGAGCGCGAACGTCGCGGACATCGACGCGCACGCGGGGTCGAGCCGGATCCCGATCCTCCTCTGCGGTCCGCTGCTGCACCGCCTAGGGCACGCGTTCATCCCGGGCCTCGGCGGCTGCGACATCGGCGGTCGGCCGATCGACTTCCACTTCGAGGTGCTGCGGCAGTTCGGCGCGACGATCGAGAAGCGGGCGGACGGCCAGTACCTGGAGGCACCGCAGCGGCTGCGCGGCACGAAGATCCGGCTGCCGTACCCGTCCGTGGGCGCGACCGAGCAGGTGCTGCTGACGGCCGTCCTCGCGGAGGGCGTCACCGAGCTCTCGAACGCGGCCGTGGAGCCGGAGATCGAGGACCTGATCTGCGTCCTGCAGAAGATGGGCGCCATCATCGCGATGGACACCGACCGCACCATCCTCATCACGGGCGTGGACAGCCTCGGCGGCTACAACCACCGCGCCCTGCCGGACCGTCTGGAGGCCGCCTCGTGGGCGTCCGCGGCGCTGGCGACCGAGGGCAACATCTACGTCCGCGGCGCCCTGCAGCGCTCGATGATGACGTTCCTGAACACCTACCGGAAGGTGGGTGGCGCCTTCGAGATCGACGACCAGGGCATCCGCTTCTGGCACCCCGGCGGCCAGTTGAAGTCCATCGCGCTCGAAACGGACGTGCACCCGGGCTTCCAGACGGACTGGCAGCAGCCTCTGGTGGTCGCCCTCACCCAGGCGACGGGCCTGTCGATCGTCCACGAGACGGTCTACGAGTCCCGCCTCGGCTTCACCTCCGCACTCAACCAGATGGGTGCTCACATCCAGCTGTACCGCGAGTGCCTGGGCGGCTCGGACTGCCGCTTCGGCCAGCGCAACTTCCTCCACTCGGCCGTAGTCTCGGGCCCCACGAAGCTCCAGGGCGCCGACCTGGTCATCCCCGACCTGCGCGGCGGCTTCTCGTACCTCATCGCCGCCCTTGCGGCCCAGGGCACGTCCCGCGTCCACGGCATCGACCTCATCAACCGCGGCTACGAGAACTTCATGGAGAAGCTCGTGGAGCTGGGGGCGAAGGTCGAGCTGCCCGGTAAGCCTCTCGGCTGAGTCCGGCGGAACCCGCCCGGCCGGTCTTCGAGCCGGTCGGCACGCGGCACAACGATGGGGCGGCACCCGGATTTCCGGGTGCCGCCCCATCGCATTCGCCTACGCGCCGTACACCGTCCCGTGAGGTGCAGGCGGCAAGGTCACTTGCCCTTGGCGGCTTCCTTGAGCTTGCTGCCCGCGGAGACCTTGACGCTGTAGCCGGCCGGGATCTGGATCGGGTCGCCGGTCTGCGGGTTGCGCGCGGTGCGAGCGGCACGGTGGGTGCGCTCGAAGGTCAGGAAGCCGGGAATGGTGACCTTCTCGTCGCCCTTCGCGACGATCTCGCCGACGGTCTCGGCGAAGGCAGCCAGAACGGCGTCGGCGTCCTTGCGGGTCACCTCGGCGCGGTCGGCCAGCGCGGCCACCAGCTCACTGCGGTTCATGTCGTTACTCCCGTGTTCTTCTTGCCATTGAGGCGTGCCACGCGGCGGAGCCGCATATCGGGCACGGTGAAGCCGATGCTGCCAGGGTCCTCGGTGAGGCCCCGGACCCGGGTCCGTGGCCAGAGCCCTCGCGCCCCGGGACGCATCCTGCCCCCACCTGCGGCGCGAAAGCCAATCCGGCACCCGCAGGAGTCGTGAGAACACCCTTGGGAGTCACACGAAAAGAGGGTCTGAACCTGGCCGACACGATAAACGCCGACCAGGAGGGCCGGGTTCCACGACGCGCCGGTGCAAGGCCTTGCCGTGGCGATCCTCACAACCTCGGCACGTCGCCCCGCCCCCGCCCTACGACGCTGCCGCCGCCCTGGCCGCTTCCCGCACCGCGCCGGCGACCGCGCCCGCGACCTTGTCGTTGAAGACGCTCGGGATGATGTAGTTCGGGTTCAGCTCGTCCTCGGTCACCACGTCCGCGAGGGCGTTGGCGGCGGCCAGCATCATCTCGGTGTTGACCGTGCGGGACTGGGCGTCCAGCAGGCCGCGGAACACACCCGGGAACACCAGCACGTTGTTGATCTGGTTCGGGAAGTCGGAGCGCCCGGTGGCCACAACCGCCGCCGTCTGCCGGGCGATTGCCGGGTCGACCTCGGGGTCGGGGTTCGCGAGCGCGAACACGATGGCGCCGTCGGCCATGGCGGCCACATCGTCGCCGTCCAGCACGTTCGGGGCGGAGACGCCGATGAAGACATCCGCTTGGCGAACGGCTTCCTTCAGCGTGCCGGTCAGGCCCTCGGGGTTGGTGTTGTCGGCGATCCAGCGCAGCGGCGAGTCCACGGCGGCCTCGCGCAGGTCCTCGCGGCCGGCGTGCACGACGCCGTGGATGTCGGCGACGACGGCGTTCTTGAGGCCCGCGGCGAGCAGCAGCTTGAGGATGGCCGTACCGGCCGCGCCGGCGCCGGACATGACGACCCGGATGTTCTCAATTGCCTTGCCCGTGACGCGCAGTGCGTTCGTCAGGGCGGCGAGGACGACGATCGCGGTGCCGTGCTGGTCGTCGTGGAAGACGGGGATGTCGAGGGCCTCGCGCAGCCGGGCCTCGATCTCGAAGCAGCGGGGCGCGGAGATGTCCTCGAGGTTGATGCCGGCGAAGCCCGGGGCGATCGCCTTGACGATCGCGACGATCTCGTCGGTGTCCTGGGTGTCCAGGCACAGCGGCCAGGCGTCGATGTCGGCGAAGCGCTTGAAGAGGGCTGCCTTGCCCTCCATGACCGGCATGGCGGCCATCGGGCCGATGTTGCCGAGGCCCAGCACGGCCGAGCCGTCCGTCACGACCGCGACGGTGTTGCGCTTGATGGTGAGGCGGCGGGCGTCCTCGGGGTTCTCGGCGATCGCCATGCAGACGCGGGCGACACCCGGCGTGTAGACCATGGAGAGGTCGTCACGGTTGCGGATGGGGTGCTTGGACTGCATCTCGATCTTGCCGCCGAGGTGCATCAGGAACGTACGGTCGGAGACCTTGCCGAGGGTGACGCCCTCGATGCCGCGCAACTGCTGGACGATCTCGTCCGCATGGGCGGTGGAGCTGGCCGCGATGGTGACGTCGATCCGGAGCTTCTCGTGGCCGGAGGCGGTCACGTCGAGGCCGGTCACCGAGCCTCCGTGGGACTCTACGGCCGTGGTGATCTGGGAGACCGCGGTTCCACTCGCGGGCACCTCCAACCGGACCGTAATCGAGTAGGAGACGCTGGGCGCCGTTGCCATGGCCGACTTCCTCCGCTTTCACCGTGACGCTGGGTATGCCGTCCGATGGTCGCACCTACCGTCGGGTAAGCGTTAGTCACCCTGGATTGCGAACGTTTTGTTCACGGCACGAAGAAGGCCCGCGTCACGATGTGACGCGGGCCTTGCAGGTCAAGTGGCACCGACCCGCCATGCTCGCCTCGCGGCAAGTGGTCGCTCGTAGCGACGAAGGTTGGGCCCGGGGGCTTGGATCGAGCCGGTGCCACACCCAGGCTAACAAACAGATCCCGTAAGGCCATTCCCGTGCCGAGAGTTCATCCGGTTACTCGTCCCGGAGCAGGTCTGGAACTCCGTTCAGGTCCGGTTCGTCCCGGTCCGCCGAGACGATCGTCAGCTGCTGGGTGGCCCGGGTGAGGGCCACGTAGAGCACGCGCAGGCCCGCCGGGGACTCGTCGGCGATCTCCGCGGGCGAGACGACGACCGTGGCGTCGTACTCCAGGCCCTTCGCCTCCAGGCTGCCGAGGGCCACCACCCGGTCGCCGAGTCCGGCGAGCCAGCGGGCCGCCTCGTCGCGGCGCTGCATGGCGACGACGACGCCGACGGTGCCGTCGACGCGGTCCAGGAGACGGGCGGCCTCCTCGCGGACGGTCTGTGCGAGGGAATCCCGTACGACGCTGAAGCGGGGTTCGACGCCGGTGGAGCGGACCGCCGACGGGGACTTCGAGCCGGGCATCGCGAGGGCCAGTACCTTGGCCGCCAGCTCGGCGATCTCGGCCGGGTTGCGGTAGTTGACGGTGAGCTGGAAGCGGCGGCGGGGGCGGGTGCCGAGGGCCTCGTCGCGGGCCTCGGCCGCCTCGTCGGGGTCGGACCAGGAGGACTGGGCCGGGTCGCCGACGACCGTCCAGGTGGCGTGCCGGCCCCGGCGGCCGACCATGCGCCACTGCATGGGCGTGAGGTCCTGGGCCTCGTCGACGATGACGTGGGCGTACTCGGTGCGCTCCTGAGCGAGCCGCTCGGCCCGCTCGCGCTGCGACTCCTCGCGCACCGGCATCAGCTCCTCCAGACCGGTCAGCTGGTCGAGCGGGTCCAGTTCGCGCTTCTTCTTCGGGCGGACCGGACTGCCGAGGATCGAGTGGAGCTCGTCGAGCATGGCGATGTCGTGCACGGAGTGGCCGTCGCGGCGCAGCGAGCGGGCGACCCGGCGGACCTCGCCGGGGTTGAGGATGCGGCGGGCCCAGCGGCCCAGGCGCCGCTCGTCGGACATGGCGGCCAGGACGGCCCCGGGGGTCAGCTCCGGCCACCAGGCGTCGAGGAACGTGATGAAGCTGTCCTCGTCGCAGATGTCCTCGTCGAAGGAGGAGCGCAGCTCGGCGGCCAGCTCGGGGTCGGTGTGCCGGCCGGCCGCGCCGGACTGGTCCCACAGGGCGTCGAGGAGGAGCTTGCGGGCGCGGGGGCGCAGCAGGTTGACGGGCGCGGTGCCGCCGAGGGCGGCTGTTCGCACGCGGTCCAGTTCCGGTGCCTCCAGCTCCAGACGCCGGCCGAAGGCGACGACCCGCAGGCGGGTGGGCTGGGCGGCCGGGGTGGCTGCACCGCTGTCGTCGCCGAGGGTGAGCTGACCGGAGGCGGGGGCGGGGGCGGCAGAGCCGAGTTCCAGCGCTCCCCGTGCCGCCTTCCGCAGGACCTTGAGCATGCGGTACGAGCCCTTGGCGCGGGCGATGGACGGGGAGTCGTACAGGGTGGCCTCGGCGCCGACCGCGTCCACGGCGAGTGAGCCGATCGCGCGGATGGCGACCTGGCCCTCCTCGCCGAGGGAGGGCAGGACGCCCTCGGTGTAGGCGACGAGCAGCGGGGTCGGGGAGACGATGAGGATGCCACCCGCGTACCGGCGCCGGTCCTGGTAGAGGAGGTAGGCGGCACGGTGGAGCGCCACGGCCGTCTTGCCCGTGCCCGGGCCGCCCTCGACGTAGGTCACCGAGGCGGCGGGGGCGCGGATGACCATGTCCTGCTCGGCCTGGATGGAGGCGACGATGTCCCGCATGGTGTGGCTGCGGGCCTGGCCGAGGGCGGCCATCAGGGCGCCGTCGCCGATGACGGGCAGCCGGCGGCCGTCGAGGAAGGCCTTGAGCTCGGGGCGCATCAGGTCGTCCTCGACACCGAGGACCCTGCGGCCCTTGGAGCGGATGACGCGCCGGCGCACGACCCGGCCCGGGTCGACGGGGGTGGAGCGGTAGAACGGCGCGGCCGCGGGGGCCCGCCAGTCGATGACGAGGGGGGCGTACTCGGAGTCCAGTACGCCGATGCGGCCGATGTGCAGGGTCTCGGCGATGTCCGCGGTGTTGTCGTCCCGGACGGCACCGTCGGCGGGCTCTATGGCGGTGTATGCACCGTCCGGCCCCTTCTTGCCGTCCTTGCCGGGCAGCAGATCGATCCGTCCGAAGAGGAAGTCCTCGAACTCGTTGTTGAGCCGGTTGAGGTGGACCCCCGCCCGGAAGACCTGTGCGTCCCGCTCGGCGAGCGCGCCGGGCGTGCCGACGTGGCCTCGCTTGGCTGCGTCGTGCATGAGGAACTCCGCCTCGTGGATCTTTTCCTCAAGGCGCCGGTACACCCGGTCCAGGTGTTCCTGTTCGACGCTGATCTCCTGGTCGCGACTTGAGTCGTGATCCGAGTCGAGCGCGGTTTCCTGTTGAGCCTGTGCGGCCACCGGGCCCCCTTCTGACGTGCTGGGCAGCCGTCAACCGTACGCGAAAGGGACCCGGCAAAGCTACGTACGCTACGCGTCGATCTCCACGAGCTTCTTGCCGTCGAACGTCATGACCTCGAAGTGGTCGATGTCATTGGGCTGCAGAGCCGCGCCGCCCTGGGCGTAGAGAGGCTCCTTCGCCTCCTCGGACTTGGCGTTCGCGATGCCGTAGCCCCACTTCGGGACCGACCAGGAGGACATCGTCTCGCGCTCGCCGTTCTTGCCGACGGCGATGAGCGAGCACTTCAGCGGGCCCTTGACGTTGCTGAGCTCGACGACACCCCAGGTGCCCCACTCCTTCTCCTGCATCGCCACGGTCGCCGTGACCTTGGTGGACGGGTCCGTCGCCGTCACCTTGTCGGAGAGGGTGCTGAAGGCCGCCTTGGCGCCGGCCGCGAGCGGGGTGGCGGTCTTTCCGGAGTCGCTGCCGCCGTTGACGGACATGACGGTCAGCGGGCCGCCGATGATCAGTGCGGCCGCGGCCGCGACCAGGTAGAAGCCCTTGCGCCGCTTCCGTGCCCGGCGTTCGGAGACCTCGTCGACCAGGCGCTCCGCGAGCCGCGGGCTGGGCCGTGCCGACAGGGACTCCCCGATCGCGGGTGAACCGGCCCCGGGCAGGTCCGCGAGCGCGGCCATCATCGGTTCCATCCCGGCCAGCTCGTCGAGCTGCTGGGCGCACCATTCGCAGGTGGCGAGATGTGCCTCGAAAGCGGTTGCCTCGGCGTCGTCGAGGATCCCGAGGGCGTAGGCGCCGACCGTTTCGTGCTCGCTCGGGCCCGGAGATCCCATCATGGAGCCAGACATACCCGAACCACCTGTACCGAATCCCTGGTTTCCCCCGTAAACACTCATCACGCCGTCACCCCCCGCTCCTCCAGTGCCAGCTTCATCGACCGCAGGGCGTAGAACACCCGGGACCGCACCGTGCCACTGGGAATGCCCAGCGTCTCGGCCGCCTCGTTGACGGTACGCCCCTTGAAGTACGTCTCGACGAGTACCTCCCGGTGGGCAGGGGTCAGGTCGTCGAGCGCATCGGACAGCGTCATCAGCCACAGCGCCTTGTCGATCTCGTCCTCCGCGGGGATGACCTCCAGCGGCGACGGATCGACCTCCTGCGGCCGGGCCTGCCGGCTGCGGTGGCCGTCGATGACGATGCGGCGCGCAACCGTCACCAGCCAGGGGCGTACCGATCCGGTAGCCCGGTTGAGCTGACCGGCGTTCTTCCAGGCACGGATTAGTGTCTCCTGGACCACGTCCTCGGCACGCTGCCGATCTCCGGCGACCAGCCGGAGTACGTACGCAAGGAGAGGTCCGGCGTGCTCTCGATAGAGGGCACGCATCAGCTCCTCATCAGGTTCCGAGGGCTGGGACATGCGATGTCGGGCCCTCGATCCACGTTCATTGGCCACGACGGAATCCTTGCGCACGCCCACCTCCGATGTCCGGGGGTTCCCCCGTTCGGTCGCTCGTGCACAGGTACGGATGTGGTGCGCGTCATGTTCAAAGTGGGATGACAGTTTTCTTCAGCGTGACGTGACGAGGGGGACATGGGTGCACATTCCCCCCGTGCGATCTTTACATTTCCGACACACTGACAAGATCGCCACGGATGCCCGTGTCACGCGTGGGGTAAACGGTGTGTAATCGAAATCACTTCGACGCTCCGTTCACATAAGGACCATAACGGGCGTCAGGCGCGCGCGAGAGCCGCCCGCCGACGGTGCCGGGCCACCCTTTCGCGGTTCCCACAGACCTCACTGGAGCACCAGCGCCTCCTGCGCCCCCGGGATGAATCGACGTAAACGATCGGGCAGTTATCCCCTTCGCACTGCCGCAGACCGGCCCGCGCGACAGGGTCCGTGAGCAGTTCCACGGCGTCCCGGGCTATCGCCCCGAGCAGCGCCGCGCACTGGGGCGCTCCCTCCAGCTCCCGGACGAGCGAGCCGTCCTCGCCCCGTACGGCCCGTGGGGCGGGCGGCGAGACGCGGGCCAGCTCGTTCACGCGGCCGAGCGCGAGGTCGTACGACGGCCGGGGCACCGTCGGCGTCAGTCCACCGCGCACCAACTGCCCTATCTGTCCGCGCAGTTCACGGAAAGCGACCAGCCAGGACGGGTCGGCGTGGGCCAGCGAGGTCGTCGCCGGGACCAGCCCCGCCCCGGTGACCCAGGCGCACAGCACCCCGACGGAGTCGAACCGCTCCACGGGATGGGTGGTGGCGAGGAGGTCGAGACAGATCCGACCGGCGTCGAACCGCAGCTCGTACGCGACCGTGACCGTACCCAGTGCCATGTGCCTGTCACCGCCTGGCTCGGGAAACCTGAGGGCTGAGGAACCGATCCTTCATACAGTGCCTGCCCGTTCGCGCGGCCGGAACCCCTCGTACCGGCGGCTGATGGACGAGCGCTTATGCGGGCGCGCGTCTCGGCGATGTCCCGCCCTCGGCGCCGCCCGTTGACCGGGGACATGACGCAGAACAAGCAGAACAGGCAGAACAAGCAGAGCAGGCAGAGCAGGCAGAGCAGGCATGACGCCGGGAGCACGGGATAGGTACTGGGTGCGGCCACGGTCGCGATGGGCCTGATCGCCGGGGTCTCCTACATCTTCGCCTGCTGTGTGATGCCGGCCCTGGCCCGCAGAGACGACCGGTTCTACGTCGAGGTCACGCGGAACAACAGCGACGTCATCCAGGCCGGGTGCTGGGCTGTACGGCGCACTTCAGCACAGGTCGCGCGAACTCAGCCCGTCCGGAGTGTGAGCCCGTCAGACATGTGAGCCCGTCCGGAGTGTGAGCCGGGTGAGCCCGTCCGGCGGGTGGGGGCGCGGCCGTTCAGGCCGAAGCAAGCGCCCGTCCCGGAGGAAGCAGCCCCGGCGACGGGGCCGCACAACCCCGAGAACGGCCTCACCCGTCCGCGTACTTCGCGTCCGCCGCCGGATCCAGTGCCAGCCGGTACCCCCGCTTCACCACCGTCTGGATCAGCTTCGGCGCCCCGAGTGCCGTCCGCAGCCGGGCCATCGCGGTCTCCACCGCATGCTCGTCGCGGCCGGCACCCGGCAGGGCCCGCAGCAGCTCCGCGCGGGCCACCACCCATCCCGGCCGCCGGGACAGCGCACGCAGCAGCGACATCCCGGCGGGCGGTACTGGCCTCAGGTCGTCGTCGACGAGGACGGCGTGGCCGCGGATCTCCACCCGGTGCCCGGCGACGGGCAGGGTGCGCGCCCGGCTCGGCAGTTCCTTGCAGAGCAGCTGTACGAGGGGGCCGAGCCGGAAACGTTCGGGCTGGACCGTGTCGACGCCGTGGGCCTGCAGTGGCAGCGCGGTGACCGGTCCGACGCAGGCCGGCAGCACGTCGTGGTGGAGGGCGGCGAGCAGTTCGGGCAGCAGCCCGCGCTTCTCGGCCCGGTCGAGCAGGGACACGGCGGCGGGCGCGCTGGTGAAGGTGACCGCGTCGAGGCCCCGGGAGACGGCCGCGTCCAGCAGCCGGTCGAGCGGCGCGATGTCCTCCGGCGGCATCCACCGGTACACCGGCACCCCGACGACCTCCCCGCCCGCCGCCCGCAGCGACTCCACGAAGCCGGGCAGCGGCTCGCCGTGCAGCTGAATGGCGATACGGCGCCCGTCGACCCCCTCCTCCAGCAGCCGGTCCAGCACCTCGGCCATGGACTCGCTCGACGGCGACCAGTCCTCCGTCAGCCCGGCGGCCCGCACCGCGCCCTTGACCTTGGGCCCGCGCGCGAGCAGCTCCACGGCCCGCAGCCGTTCGAGCAGCGGCTCCCCGAGCCCCCACCCCTCGGCGGCCTCGATCCACCCCCTGAAGCCGATGGCCGTGGTCGCGACCACGACGTCCGGCGCCACGTCGAGCAGGTCCTTCGTCGCCGCCAGCAGTTCGCTGTCGTCGGAGAGCGGCACGATGCGCAGGGCGGGTGCGTGCAGGACGGCGGCTCCCCGTCGCTGCAGCAGTGCGCCCAGTTCGTCGGCCCGGCGCGCGGCGGTGACGCCCACGGTGAATCCGGCGAGGGGCCCGTGCTGACCGGTGTCCGGTCGCTGCTGTTCGTCGTACATGGCTCTCGTCCCGAGCTCGAGTCGTCGTACATGAGGTACGGCGGTACCCACATGCCGATCGAGCCTGTCAACGGTCCGTGACAGGCTCGGTTCGGCTTGATGTCGCCGGTGTTACGTCACACCTCGGCGTAGCTGAGCTGCGGCTTCGTCTCTGCGGCGGTCGAGGCCTGGGAGACGGCGGCCGGGCGGCGAAGGTATACGGCCCAGGTCACCCCGAAGCAGAGGGCGTAGTAGACGAGGAAGGCGACGAACGCGCCGGTGCCGGAGCCGTAGGAGAGGAAGGACTGCCGGAAGGCCAGGTTGATGCCGACGCCGCCGAGCGCTCCGAACGCCCCGATGAGGCCCATGGAAGCGCCGGAGAGCCTGCGCCCGTGCTTGACCGCTTCCTCGCCTTCAAGGCCCTTGGCGAGGGCCTTGGTCTGGAAGATGCCAGGGATCATCTTGAAGGTGGATCCGTTGCCGATACCGGTGAGTGAGAAGAGGACGACGAACGCGACGACGAACAACGGCAGCGACTTCTGCATGCTGGCGACGACCAGGACGGCCGTGGCCGCGCCCATCGCGACGTAGTTCCAGAGGGTGATCTTCGCGCCGCCGTACTTGTCGGCGAGCCAGCCGCCCACGGGACGGATCAGCGAGCCGAGCAGCGGGCCGATGAAGGTGAGATACGTGGCCTGCAGCGGCGTGCGTCCGAACTGGTTGGTGAGCACCTGCCCGAAGGCGAAGCTGTAGCCGATGAACGAGCCGAACGTGCCGATGTAGAGGAAGGACATGATCCAGGTGTGCGCGTCCTTCGCGGCGTCCATGGCGGCACCGGTGTCGTTCTTGACGTTCTCGATGTTGTCCATGAACAGTGCGGCGAGGGTGGCCGCGACGACGATCAACGGGATGTAGATCCCGAGCAGCACGCGCGGACCGCCGCTCGCGCCGATGACGGCGAGGGCCACGAGCTGGATGGCGGCGACGCCGATGTTGCCGCCGCCGGCGTTGAGGCCGAGCGCCCACCCCTTCTTCCTCAGCGGGAAGAAGGCGTTGATGTTGGTCATGGAGGAGGCGAAGTTGCCGCCGCCGATGCCGGCGAGCAGCCCGATCCACAGGAAGGTGTCGAAGGACGTGCCCGGCTTCATCACCGCGAACGCGGCGATCGACGGGATGAGCAGCAGGCCGGCCGAGACGACCGTCCAGTTCCGCCCGCCGAAGACGGCGACGGCGAAGGTGTAGGGGACGCGGGCGACGGCGCCGACCAGCGTGACCATCGAGGTCAGCATGAACTTGTCGGCCGGGGTCAGCCCGTACTCCGGGCCCATGAAGAGCACCAGCACGGACCACAGGGTCCAGATCGAGAAGCCGATGTGCTCGGAGAGAACGGAGAAGAGGAGATTGCGCTTGGCGATCTTCTCCCCGGTCTCGTTCCAGAAGGTCTCGTCCTCTGGGTCCCACTGCTGGATCCAGCGACCTCCCCTGCTCGATGCGGGGGCTGTGCTAGGGGCTGTCATGACGCCTCCACGGTGCTCCGGGGCTCGGTCGTGCTCGGGGGCAGATGAGCGGTGATGAGTCCCGAAGGTAGGGAGGCGGCGTTTCCGGTCTGTGGCGCCGGGTGACCGCGAAGGAACTTTGCTCTCACCCGGCCCGGGGGCGGGATGAGAGGTACAGCGTCGGTACGTTACGAACAGCTCTCCGGCTGCGGGCGGCTCGTGTGAAGGCGCACCCCGGCGCCTGCCGGGCCCGCCGAGCCCGGTGTGCAGCGGACAGTGGGCAGCTCAGTGCTGAGGGGACTGCCAGTTGGGGTTCTGCTGGGGGTAGGGCTGCTGCGGGGGGTACGGCTGCGGCGGTTGCTGCTGGGGGTACGGCTGCTGGGGCGCGGCGTAGGGGCCGGGGGCCGGGGGCTGCTGGGGGGCGTAGGGGCCGGGGGCCTGCTGGGGGTGGCCGTAGGGCTGGGGCGGCGGCTGATGCTGATGCTGCTGCTGCTGCGGGAAGCCGTAGGGCTGGGGTTGGTACGACGGCTGGGCGGCGTACGGCCCCGGGACCGGCTGCCCCTGCTGACCCGGCTGTCCGTAAGGAGCGTGGGCCGGGGTGGCGGGAGTGCCCGGCGCACCCATCTGCGGCTGACCGGCCCCGTACGGACCGCCCGCGAACGGGTTCGCCTGACCCGGCATCTGCAGCCCCGGCGGCAGGTAACGCACCCGCCCCGTCTCATCCGTCATCGGCATGAATCCGGCGGCCTGCAGCCGGCGCGCGAACTTGGCGTTGCGCTTGCGGGTCACGAGCAGACCGATGCCGAAGATCGCCATGAAGATCAGCCAGACGATGCCCGCCACGACGAAGTCGAGGGCCTCACCGCCCGCCCGGTACCCGGCGATCCCGCAGGCGACGGTGACGCCGAGCGCCGCGTACCCCATGCGCTTCTCGGCGTTCTTGCCCGTGAGGTCGAACTGGATGCGGGCTTTGAGGAGTTCGAGGGCGTCGGGGACGAGGGGCGGCAGCGAGACCCCGTCGCTGGCGTTCGGATACTGCGCCCAGTTCTGCGCGGCCCGCGCCCGGGCCTGTGGGTTCGGGTCGGGCGCGATCAGCATCTTCAGCGCGTTGTTGCGCGAGCCGGTGTGCCGCGCGTCCACGTACTCGTACCCGAACTGCTGGGCGACGAAGGCCAGTCGTGACAGCTTCTTCACAGAAGCCATCGGACTGGTGAGCTCGACAGGCTCCCCACCGGCCATCAACCGCAGCATGTTCCGAACCTGCCGCTTACTCATCGCTCCTGCTCCCCCGGGCGCTCTGTTCACTTACGCAACCGGGGCAGTGTGTCACGGGGGTGTGGGGCAGGGGATCTCGGGTGTGGGAGCTTGACCGGCCTTTGACGGTGTCGGGCGCGGTCACCGACGGCGTCGGCCGACCGCCGTCGGACAGATCTCGATTCCGAAGGACACGGAGAGCTTGGGCCTGCCATGGAAGAGGACTGTGAGGCCGTAGGCATGTGGGGCCGGGACAAGTTCGCAGGCATGCACGACGGAGTGTCCCTTGCCGTCGTCCTGCTCGACGCGCCAGAAGTGCGGCACGCGTGCGGCCGCGTGTTTACGGGGCTTGACCTCTACGGTCGCGCTCGCGGGAATCAGCCGGGACGACCTCAACCCGGCCGCGGTCCCGGCGACTTCTCCGGCCAGGTCGGCAGCCGCGGTTCGATCAGTGCCCACAAGCCCGGCCACGATGCACGACCATACCTCCGAGCCATTGACTTCGATCACCGCGGTCGGTACTTTTTGATCTTGTAATTGGATATACGCGTACATGACAACGGAGAATTCAATGAAGGCAAAGAGAGCCATCGTCGCCGGCGCTGCACTTCTGGCAACTTCCCTGGGGGTGGCACAGGGCACCGCGTTCGCCGACGTTCATAACTCGTCGGACACGAAGGGGCATACCGGTCGGTGCGCCTCCAGTCACGTATGCCTCTACTATCACTCGGGCGAGTCCGGGGCCAAGTTCAGCGTCGCCTACGACGACAACAACGCTCAGGTGACGGCCGCGATACCGGATCTCGCCGGCCACTACTTCGACTCTTCCGGTGCCGGTGCGGGGCAGTCGGTGAAGAACAACGCCGCGTCGGCCGAAATCTACGGCTCGCACTGCTCCCTGTGGGTCTATTACAACAGTAACTATGGCGGAAACGTCGACTACTTTGGCGACAGTTCCTATGGGCAGCTCTGGTACACGTACAACGAGGACGCCTCCTTGAAGGCAGGCTGCCCGTAAGCTTCTGGGCCGGCCCTGACTGGCTGACTGCCGCAAGTCAGTCAGCCAGTCAGGGCTGGCCGACTTTTTTTAGTACAGCCTGCAGTTCGCTAAGGACTGTCGAGCGATCGAAGAATCGATGGATCATGCGATACGTCAAGAATGTCTTGGCCACGACATGCGCCGCAGTCTCCCTGCTGGCGCTTTCTTCTTGTGCCGGTTCCGGGGACGACCCTGCCCCTGCTCCCCAGGCATCGGGCCCTACAGGGCACGCACAGCCATCCCCCGGCATCGAGGCCAATCCGCTCCCACTGCCGGTGCAGAAGTATCTCCTGACGCCGAGTAAAATATCGGGAATCCGGTCCGCGACCAACATTCTAGTCAATGCGTGCTTGCGCCAGCGAAACGTTCCGCCGATAAAACAGACGACGAGTGAAGCAAGCCAGCAAAACAATCCCGACCCCTATGAGGTCGGGCGGCGCTATGGGCCGATCGTCAAATCCGATATCTTGACCTACGGCTATCACCTCCCGCCTGCATGGTTCGGCAGCGCAACTGCTTCTCCGAAAGTCTCGGCTCAGCAGGAGGCCGCCATGAACGGCCCGTCGGGTTGCCTTGCCGTTTCCCGGGGGGAGCTCATCGGCGACCGGTCTCTGGACTCCCCGGTCGCGCGGCAAATCAGCAGCAAAAGCTTCATGGAGTCCCTGAAGGATCCCAAGGTGAAGGCGGTCATCGCGGACTGGTCCAGCTGCATGGCCAAGAAGGGCTATTCATACACGGGTCCCCTGCAGGCGCTTTCGAAAGCAGATCTGAGGTCGTCGAAGCCAGGCGTGAAAGAGCTGCGCGACGCGGCTGCCGATTATTCCTGCAAAGTTTCCACCCATTTGATCTCCACATGGCAGGCAGTCGAGACCAGGATTCAGGACAAGGAAATCGCAAAGCATCTGTCGGCCCTGAAGAAGGCGAACGCGCAGAGGGCCCAGATCATGGCGAAAGCAGACAAGATCGTCCGCCAGGGCGGATGACAGCGCCGCGGCACTGAGCCTTCGCCGTCTTCGAGCCTGACCGCGTCCGCCCTCGGATCTGGTCAGCCCTTCCGCCGAGCCCTCCCACGCTTCGCCCCGTCCGGCCAAAGGCGTGGGCTCCGTTTCGCCGCGAGGTCCTCGATCCAGCCGAAGGCGAGGATCGCGAGGCCGATCAGGGGCCAGACGAGGAAGAACATCCAGAGCATGTACGTCGAGTCCAGTGCCGCCGACGCCCGGTCGCTCTCCATGAACGGGAGGCTGTAGGCCTGGTCGATGATCGGGACCGTCGCCATGATCAGCAGGTTGTGCCAGAGGTAGATGGTGACGGCCCTGTTGTTGGCCAGGGTCACCAGCTTGTCCCACCTGGCGAGGCGGCCCGGCAGTTCCCGCCACGACGGCGAGTACTGGAGCAGGATCACCACGAAGCCGAAGGACCAGGCCGCCTGTGCCAACGGGATGTCGTTCAGGTCCCAGCCGTCGGGGCCCAGATGGCCCGACGCCCACCACAGGCCGAACGCCATCATCAACGCCGCGCAGGAGACGGCGACATAGCGCGGGACCCGCTGGAGCATGCCCTCGTGGTGAGCGAGGCCCAGGACCCAGCAGCCGCCGTAGACCGTGAAGTCGGTGATCGCGTTGCCGGTCTCGCCCGGGATGGTCACCAGGCCCGTACCGACGATCGCCGTCAGGCCCAGCGGAGCCAGCAGCGTCGCCCACGGCATGCGCCGGAACGCCCACAGCAGCAGCGGGGACGCGATCACGAACCACAGATACGCCCGCAGGTACCACAGCGGCCCGGCCGCCTGGTCGGCCCAGGTGGAGTCCAGCAGGCCCCCGTCGTGGCCGAGGTGCCAGGGGTAGGGCGGGGCGCCGATCGGGATGACGTAGTTGACCAGTTCGACGATGCCCCAGGTGCCGCCGTTGTCCGGGTCCTTCGCCGGGTTCCAGCCGTCCGCGAACATCATGGCCAGCACCAGCGCGCTGAACGCCCACAGCGGTGGCAGGAGACGGCGGATCCGGCCGCGGATCACGCTCATCGCCGGGCGGCTCAACGAGCGCGCCATCAGTGAGCCCGCCAGCGCGAACATCACGCCCATGGACGGGAAGAGCACCGACAGCCAGGCCCAGCCGAACAGGTGGTAGACCACCACGCGGACCAGCGCGATCGAACGCAGCAGGTCCAGGTAGCGGTCGCGGCCCGGTTTCCCCGGCGCGGGCGCAGGTGCGGGCGCCTGCACCTCAGGTTCGGCCACCGGCGGTTGCTGCGGGATGCCGTACGACGGCGTCGACTCCGGGGTCCCGGTCGGGTATCCGTGGGTCATGCCACAGGCCTCCGATCACTGTCGGCGGCACGGGTCCGCCGGCTGGGTACCGGCCCGCCGGGTGCCTCCACGACACCCGTCCGCCGCAGCTTCTGCCAGCGCAGGCGGCCGCCGGTGAGCGCCGTGATCCAGGACTGGAGCAGCACGACGTACATGAGTTGGCGGTAGAGGATCTGCTGCAGCGGCAGCGAGATGAGGTGGGTCATGCGTTCGCGGTCCAGGCGGAAGGCGTAGGCCGCGCAGACCGCCTGTACCGCCAGGACACCGAGCCACGCCACGATCGTCTTCTGCGTCGGGCCGAAGACGACTCCGTAGAGGAGGAAGATGTCGATCAGGGGGGCCAGCAGCGGGGCCACCACCATGAACAGGGACACCAGGGGCAGGCCGACGCGGCCGAAGCGGCCCGAGGGGCCCTTCTCCACGAGGGCACGGCGGTGCTTCCAGATCGCCTGCATGGTGCCGTACGACCATCGGTAGCGCTGCGACCACAGTTGCTGGACCGTCTCGGGCGCCTCCGTCCAGGCCCGCGCCTTCTCGGCGTAGACGACCCGCCAGCCGTCGCGGTGCAGGGCCATGGTGATGTCGGTGTCCTCGGCGAGCGTGTCGTCGCTCATGCCGCCCACCCGCTCCAGCGCCGGGCGCCGGAAGGCCCCGACGGCCCCCGGGATCGTCGGCATGCAGCGCATGAGGTCGTACATACGGCGGTCGAGGTTGAAGCCCATCACGTACTCGATGTGCTGCCAGGCGCCGATCATCGAGTTCCGGTTGCCGACCTTCGCGTTGCCTGCGACGGCTCCCACGCGCCGGTCGCCGAAGGGCTGCACCAGCTCCCGTACCGTCGCCGGTTCGAAGACGGTGTCGCCGTCCATCATCACGATGATGTCGTAACGGGCGTTCGCCAGGCCGCGGTTGAGGGCGGCGGGTTTGCCCGCGTTCAGCTGGCGGACGACGCGGACGTTGGGCAGGCCCAGCTCCTCCACGATCCGCGCCGTGCCGTCGCTCGAACCGTCGTCGATGACGATCACCTCGATGGGGTGCTCGCTCGCCATCAGTGAACGGACCGTGTTCTCGATGCACTTGGCCTCGTTGTACGCGGGCACCAGCACCGACACCGGTTCGGTGACCGGCGGGCCCCAGGTGAAGCCCGGGCGCCGCACCCTGCGCGCATGGGCCCCAGACAGCAGGAGCATCAGCACGAAACGGCCGATGACCAGGCCACCGATGATCGCGAGGGCGACGACCATCACTGCGGTGATGTCGTCCGAGGCCTGGACCAGGAAGATCCACGCCCTGCCCTTCCACAGCCCGACGCCGGTGACCCCGGTGTGCGCGCTGGGTGCGTCAAGGGCCTCGGTGAGGTTGTCGAACACGTAGCCCTGCTTCTGCAGCATGGGCAGAAACCTGTCCAGCGCCAGCACCGTCTGGTGCCGGTCGCCGCCCGAGTCGTGCATCAGGACGATCGCGCCCTTGCCGCCGTGCGGGGTGGCGTTGCGGATGATCCGGCCGACGCCGGGCTTCTGCCAGTCCTCGCTGTCCGTGTTGTTGACGACGGTGATGTAGCCGCGGCTGCCGATGTACCGGGTGACCGGCCAGGACTCGTCGTCCATGGCGTCGGCGAAGGAGGAGTACGGCGGACGGAACAGGGAGGTGCGGATGCCCGCGGCCCCCGAGATCGCCAGCTGGGTCTGCGACAGCTCCCAGTCGATGCGCTTGTGGGACTGGAAGGAGAGGTCGGGGTGGTTGAAGGTGTGCACGCCGACCTCGTGGCCCTCGGCGACCATGCGCCTGACCAGGTCCGGGTAGCGCGAGGTCATCGTGCCGGTGACGAAGAAGACCGCGTGCGCGTGGTGCTTCTTGAGCACGTCCAGGACCTTGGGGGTCCAGGTCGGGTCCGGGCCGTCGTCGAAGGTGAGGACCAGCCGGTGGTCGGGCACCTTCAGGCTGGTGGTGCGGCCGCTGCGGGTGTCGATGACGGGGCCGCCGTCCAGGATCTTCTCCGGGACCTTGTCGGTGGCGGCCTCGGGCTGGATGCGATGGTCGGCGAGGATCTCGCTGTGCACGTACCCGCGCAGCATCAGCATCGCCACCATGGCGACGAGGACGAGCATGGGCAGCAGCAGGCGCATGGGCAGGCGGCGACGCGGAGAGCCGTCGCGGGCTGAGGTCGCGGGCCCGTGACGGCGGGTGCGGGATGCCATCAGAGGGTGGGCTCCGGGGACGGTGCGGACGAGGCGACGGGCGTGCCCGGCTCCTCGGTGACGGGCGAAGGGCTGCTGGGACCGTCGGCGACCGGTCCACTGCCGGAGCCGGTGCCGGTACCGCCCGTGCCTCCCGGGGACTGCGACGGCGCGACGGAACTCGCGCTGGGGCTCGGGGTCGGTGAGCTGGATGTCGGCGGGTTCACCGAGGCCGACGGGACCGGGTCGACCACACCGGGCCCGGGCTTCGTCGCGGACTTGGACGGTGTCGGGCCGGGGTCGGCGGACGCACCCGGACCGGCCGGGGCGGCGGACTTGCCGTGAGCCGTGCCGCTCGCGCCCGGCGACGGCGTCGTACCGTCACTGGCCGTCGGCGTCGAACCGGGCACGACGATTCCGATGCCCGTGCCGGTGCCTGCGGGCCGGGCCGAGTCCGCGGGCCGTGAGGTCGGCTCGACCTGACCGGCCGGCTTGTCGTCCTTCTGGCCCGGCACGGGCAGCCAGGGAGCGTCGGAACTCCCGGACAGCAGCGTGACGACGATGACGACGGCGTAGACCGCGCAGGCCGTGCCGACGGCTATGCCCAGACGGCGAAAGCGCCGGCTGCGGCGGCCCGACTCGTCGACGAAGACCGGTGCGTCACAGCCGTCGGAGCCACCGCCGGTCTCCCCCTCGGCATTGCGCAGGCGCCGGTCCTGCTGCATGCCGACGGCGTCGAGCTGGACGGTCACCTCGTGCGGGTCGTGGGACTGGGCGCTCTCGCCCGGCGCCTCCCACGGATCGCGCAGGCCGACGGCCCGGCCTTGTTCGGGATGGCGTCCGGAGCCCCCGCTCAGTACGTCGGTCGCGTCGATGTCCGCGAAGCCCCCACGAGGGACTCCGGTTCTCGCCGTGTCCGGAAACGACTGGGTGATGCCATTCCTTCTGGCTTCCCCTGTTATTGGAAGGGCCTGGGCCTCTGATGCCGCTTCGGGCCATTCCGGTTGGGCGTCTTCCCGCCACTTTTTCACGTGCACGCACATCCCCCCACGGGACAGTTCTGGGTGCGCGTACGACACGAGCACACGCCGGCCGAACCCGGCCCCCACCGGATTCGAGCGCCCCCTACCACAACGTGCTCGGGCCCTGAATGTAGCGCATGGGGAGGTTCTGTGTGCGCAACGTGTCAGCCGTGACCCTGAATGATCTCTGCATCGATGGCTGGAACCCATCCATTGGAGGGCACTCGAAGCCACTGCTCCTCGACCGACAGTTCGACCGCAGCCCGTCGAAGCGCACCGAATCCGGGGTGCACCAGACCCTTCCGCCACACAAGTGACACCGGCGACAAAGGGACAGGATCGATCAAGGGACGCAGCACCCTGCCAGGCATGGCGGGAAAATCCACGACGGCGAGAATGGGGCTCCGCATCCTGGCCATGATCCTTTGGAACTCCTCGTCCGCGACGGCCAGCGGCACGGGCTGTGCGATTTCGATGCCACGGCCGTCGAACAAACGGCGTGCGAGATCGGTCCATTCCGGCGTACGCGGATTTCCGGCGCCGGCGTACACCGTCTCCCCTTTCAGAGCGGCGAGCGGCACCGCCTCCAGGGACGCCAGCTGATGATCCTCGGGCAGCACGACCGCCATCGGCTCGTATCGCACGGGCTGGTGCTCCAGCCGGGCCCGCAGCACCGGGTCCAGCCCCGCGAACCGCCCGAACGAGGCGTCCAGCCGCCCCGCGAGCAACTCACCGGCAGCGCCCGTAAGGCCGCTCTCGTAGCGGGCCATCAGCTCCTGCTCGGGGGCGAGTTCACGGGCCCGGTGCAGGACGCGGCGCGCGGTGGCCTGGTCCGGGAAGTTGAGGTCGACCAGCAGCGGCCGGGCCTGCCCGAAGGCGGCGAGCAGCGCGTCCTGCGCCTCCAGCACCCGGCGCGCGTACGGCAGCAGCCGCTCGCCGTCGGCCGTCAGCGTCACCTGCCGGGTCGACCGCACGAACAGGTCGACGTCGAGTTCCCGCTCCAGCCGCCGCACATCCCGGCTGAGCGCCTGCTGGGCGACGTGGAGCCTGGCGGCGGCGCGGGTGAAGTGCAGTTCCTCGGCGACGGTGAGGAAGGCGCGCAACAGGCGCGGATCGAGGTGACCGGTCGCGGGCATCCGGCGAACTTACAACAGGAGTGCGTGAATCGGTACGGAGAAGGTGTTGGACCCCTTGACCGGGTACGGGCGACGGTGGTGCCCATGCCGCAGCCGTCCGACAGGAAAGCCCCGCTGTTCACGGTCACCGCCGACACCCTCGTCGCCGTCGACTTCAACCCCCGTACCGGGACCGGCCCTCCCGGCCCCTACCGCCGCCTCTTCGCCGTCCCCGGCGTCCGCGCCTTCACCGCCGGCAACCTCCTGGCCCGCCTCCCCATGGGCATGTTCAGTGTGAGCGCGGTCGTGATGATCGCCGGTGCGCGCGGCTCGTACGCCCTGGCGGGCGCCGTCACCGCGGCCGGCCTCGCGGCGACGGCCGCGGTGGCCCCGTGGACCGCGCGGCTCGTCGACCGGCACGGCCAGGCCCGGATCGCCGTACCCGCCACGGTGATCGCGGTCCTCGGCTCCCTCGCCCTTCTGCTGTGCGTGCACTTCGACGCGCCCGCCTGGACTCTGTTCGCCTCGTACGCCGCCACCGCGACGACCCCGAACACCGGCGGCATGTCCCGCGCCCGCTGGGCCCACCTGCTGGAGGGCGACGAGGGCGCGCTGCACACCGCGAACTCCTTCGAACAGGCCGCCGACGAGCTGTGCTTCATGCTGGGCCCGGTGCTCGCCGCCTTCCTGTGCGGGACGTTCTTCCCGGAGGCGGGCACGCTGGCCGGGGCGGTGCTGCTGCTGAGCGGCATGCTGCTGTTCGCCGCGCAGCGCTCGACCGAGCCGCCGGCGCGGCGGCAGGCCCGCGCCGGGTCCCCGTTCCGCGCACCCGGAATGCGCCCACTGCTCGCTGTCTGCCTGGCGATGGGCGCCGTGTTCGGGTCCATGGAGGTCGTCACGATCGCGTTCGCGGACGCGCAGGGACACCGTTCGGCGGCGGGCGTCGTGCTCGCGCTGCAGGCGGCGGGTTCGTGCGCGGCCGGGCTGCTGTACGGGGCACTGCCGCAGTCCGGTGCCGCCTCGGCCCGGCTGCCCTGGTGCGTCGCGGCGATGACCGCCCTGCTGACCCTCCCCCTCCTCGCCGCCGCCCTCAGCGGCTCGCTCCCGCTGCTGGCGCTCACGCTGCTGATCGCCGGCATGGCGACCGCCCCGACCATGGTCACGACCATGACGCTGGTGCAGCGGCGCAGCCCCGAGGGCCGGCTGAACGAGGGCATGACCCTCGCGGTGACCGGCCTGCTCGGCGGGATCGCCTGCGGCTCGGCGGCCGGCGGCTCGCTGGTGGACCACCTCTCGCCCACGGCCGGGTTCGGGGTGCCTGCGACGGCGGCTGCCGTGGCGCTGGTGATCTCCCTCGCCCACGGGATTCCGGCAGACCCGAACAGCGATTCCCGTCCGATGCATTGACTGGTCCACAGACCACACATACCTTCACCCGTCGAAGCGCTTCGACGCAGGGCATCGAATCGATTCGACGATGCGGAAAACGTTCGTTGCGTGAGGCTCCGATAACCGCCCAGCTCTCCTGGAGGCAGGGATGTTGACGGCACGAAGGCATGTGATGACGGCCGCGGCCGCGGTCCTGGGCGGCGCGCTGCTCATGACCGCCTGCGGCGGCTCGGACGGCGGATCGTCCTCCGACGCCAAGACGCTGCGGCTCTGGCACTACGAGGGGCCCGACAGCGCGATGGGCGTGGCCTGGAACGAGGCGATCAAGGAGTTCGAGGCGACCCATCCGGGTGTCAAGGTGAAGTTCGAGGAGAAGGGCTTCGAACAGATCCAGAAGACGGCGCCCATGATCCTCAACTCCTCGGACGCGCCCGACCTCATGGAGTACAACAAGGGCAACGCGACCGCGGGTGCCCTCTCCAAGCAGGGCCTGCTGACCGATCTGACCGCGGAGGCCACCAAGCGCGGCTGGGACAAGAGGCTCAGCCCCGGCGTGGCCACGACCAGCCGGTACGGCACCGACGGGGTCATGGGATCCGGCAAGTGGTACGGCGTGCCCAACTACGCCGAGTACACGATGATCTACTACAACAAGGCCCTGTTCGCGAAGTACAAGATCGCCGAACCCAGGACCTTCGACGAACTCACGGCCGCCATGGACGCGTTCGCCAGGAAGGGCGTCACCCCGCTCGCCGACGCGGGCGCCGAGTACATGGCCCAGCAGTACCTCTACCAGCTCGCCCTGTCCAAGGCAGACCGCTCCTGGGTCGACGACTTCCAGCTGTACAAGGGGAAGACCGACTTCCATGACGCGGCCTGGACGTACGGTGCGACCACCTTCGCCGACTGGGTGAAGAAGGGCTACATCAGCAAGAAGTCCACCAGCACCAAGGCCGAGGACGCGGGCGTCTCCTTCATCCAGGGCAAGGCGCCGATCATTTTCTCCGGCAGCTGGTGGTACGGCCGCTTCCAGGCGGAGGCCAAGTTCGACTGGGACTCCTCCCTGTGGCCCGGCTCCGACCTCACCCCGGGCTCCGGCGGCAACCTCTGGGTGGTCCCCAAGAACGCCCGGAACAAGGACCTCGCCTACGACTTCATCGACATCACCCTGTCGAAGAAGATCCAGAACCTGCTCGGCAACAAGGGTGGCGTCCCGGTCGCCGCGGACACGAGCGCCATCAGCGACCCGAAGTCCAAGCAGCTCATCTCCGGCTTCAACACCGTCAGCCGGCGGGACGGCCTGGCCTTCTACCCGGACTGGCCGGTCACCGGCTTCTACGACGTCCTCGTCTCCGAGACCCAGAAGCTGATGACGGGCAGCGAGAAACCGGACGGCTACCTCGACGCCCTCCAGCAGGCCTACGACAAGGGCGCGCCGAAGCGATGACGGTCACCGTCGAACGGGATGCGCGTGCCGTCGGCAAGCACCAGGCCGCCGGCCCGCGCCGCCCCCGTACCCGCGACTCGTACGCCCTGTTCCTGCTCCCCGGCGTCCTCGCCTTCGCGGCGGTCATCGTCGTCCCGTTCCTGATGAACACGGGCGTGAGCTTCACCGACTGGCAGGGCATCGGCAGCCCCAAGTGGTCCGGGCTCGCCAACTACCGCGAGCTGATGGACGATTCGGAGTTCTGGGCGTCCTTCCGGCACAGCCTGTTCATGGTCGTCGCCATGGCCGCCATACCGACGCTGACCGGACTCGTCCTGGCCGCCGCCCTGTTCGACTACGTCGGCAAGCTCTTCGGACCGAGGTGGGCCGCGGTGCTGCGCGCCTGCTTCTACCTCCCGCAGGTGCTGCCGATCGCGGTCGCCGGCATCGTCTGGAGCTGGATCCTCGCCCCCGACAACGGCTCCCTCAACGAGCTGTTGAAAGCGGTGGGGCTGGGCTCCTGGCAACAGGACTGGCTCGGTGACCCCGACCTCGCGCTGTACAGCGTGATGGGCGTGATGGTCTGGGTGCAGATCGGTTTCCCGCTGGTCGTCTTCATGGCCGGACTGCAGCGCGTCGACCCGCAGTTGTACGAGGCGGCCGAGCTGGACGGCGCGGGCTGGTGGCGCCGCTTCTGGCACATCACGCTTCCGCAGATCCGGCCGGAGGTCTATGTCGTCCTGACCTGGTGCACGATCGCCGCGCTCAAGGTGTTCGGCGCGGTCTACGTGCTGACCAAAGGCGGGCCGGGCGGCGCGACCGACGTCCCCTCCTACTTCTCCTTCTCCACCTTCTTCGAGAAGACCCAGGTCGGCTACGGCGCCGCGATCTCCACCGTCCTCACCGTGATCATCCTGCTCCTCTCCCTGGCCGGCCTGAAACTCCAGACCCGCGCGGAGGACGCCGAGGAAGGAGTACGGACATGACCACCGCCCTGCGCCGTTACCCGGTGCTGATCGCCCTGTGCATCGCGGCCCTGTTCATGGTGGTGCCGTTCGCGATCGTCGCGGTCAACGCCGTCAAGTCGCCGGCCGAGTACTCCGCGAACGGGCCGCTCAGCCTGCCCAGGGGCCTCTACCTGGACGGGCTGAAGGACTTCTGGGAGCGGGTGGACTACGGCCAGAAGCTGTTCAACTCGGTGCTGATCAGCGGCTCGGTGGCCGTACTCGCGGCGATCCTGTCGGTCCTGAACGCGTACGCGATCGGCATCGGCAGGATCAAGGGCCGCACCTGGGTCCTGGCCTTCTTCGTGCTGGCCAACATGCTGCCGCAGGAGGCGCTGGTCTACCCGGTCTACTACCTGAGCAAGCAGGCGGGCCTGTACGACACCAGGCTCAGCGTGATCATCGTGTTCACGGTGATCCAGGCGGCCTTCGGCACGTATCTGCTCTCCTCCGTGCTCGGCCGGTTCCCCCGCGAGATCATCGAGGCGGCCAGGATCGACGGCGCGACCAGGTGGCAGGTCCTGTGGCGGATCGTCGTCCCGGTGAGCCGCCCGACGATCGGTGTGCTCCTGGTCTTCTTCTTCATCTGGACCTGGAACGAGTTCCTCCTCCCCCTGGTCATGCTGATCTCCAACGACAACCAGACCGTGTCGGTGGCCCTCGGCGTCCTCCAGGGCCAGCGCCTGATGGACGCCACGATGACCAACGCGGCCGCTCTCCTCGGCGTCCTCCCCGCCATCGTCTTCTTCCTCGTCTTCCAACGGACCCTCACCCGCGGCATCGCCGTCGGCGCGGTGAAGTAAGGACCCCACGTGAAGTTCACCGACGGTTACTGGCTGCTGCGCGAGGGTGTCACCGCGGCCCATCCGGTCGAGGTGCTCGACGTGACCGCCGCCGACGGCGCGCTGGAGATCCACGCGCCGACGCAGCCCATCCGCCACCGCGGCGACCTGCTGAAGGGACCGGTCGTGACGATCCGTGCACATGCGCCGATGCCCGACGTCATCGGCGTGACCTTCACCCACTTCGACGGCGAGCAGCAGCCCCGCCCGGAGTTCGAGCTCACCGGGCAGGACGTCCCGGCGCAGGTGGAGTACGACGACGAACACGCGACCCTGACCTCCGGTGAGCTGTCGGTACGGGTCTCCCGCACCGGCCCCTGGCACGTCGACTTCCTCGCGGGCGGCCGCACCCTGACCTCCAGCGGCCCCAAGAACATGGGCATCATGCGGGATCTGGACGGCGCCCACTACCTGCGCGAACAGCTCAAGCTCGGGGTCGGCACCTCCGTCTACGGCCTCGGTGAGCGCTTCGGCCCGCTGGTCAAGAACGGCCAGGTCGTCGACATCTGGAACGCCGACGGCGGCACCGCGACCGAACAGGCCTACAAGAACGTCCCCTTCTATCTGACGGACGCCGGCTACGGCGTCTTCGTCGACCACCCGGGCAAGGTGTCCTTCGAGGTCGGCTCGGAGGCGGTGTCCAGGGTCCAGTTCAGCGCCGAGGCCCAGGAGTTGACGTACTACGTCATCCACGGCCCGAGCCCGAAGGAGATCCTGCGCAAGTACACCGCCCTCACCGGGCGCCCGGCCCTCCCGCCCGCCTGGTCGTTCGGCCTGTGGCTGTCGACGTCCTTCACCACTTCGTACGACGAGGAGACGGTGACGTCGTTCATCGAGGGCATGCGGGAGCGTGAACTCCCGCTCTCCGTCTTCCACTTCGACTGCTTCTGGATGCGCGAGTTCAACTGGTGCGACTTCCGCTGGGACCCACGCGTGTTCCCCGACCCGGAGGGCATGCTGGCCCGGCTCCACGACCGCGGGCTGCGGGTCTCGGCGTGGATCAACCCTTACATCGCCCAGCGCTCGCCCCTGTTCGCGGAGGGCAAGGCGCTCGGCCACCTGCTGCGCAGGCCCGACGGCCGCGTCTGGCAGTGGGACATGTGGCAGCCGGGCATGGCGCTGGTCGACTTCACCAGCCCGGCCGCCCGCGACTGGTACGCGGCCAAGCTGGAGACGCTGCTCGCACAGGGTGTCGACTGTTTCAAGACGGACTTCGGCGAGCGGGTGCCGGTCGACGTGGCGTGGTTCGACGGCTCCGACCCGGAGCGGATGCACAACTACTACACGTACCTCTACAACCGCACCGTCTTCGACGTACTGCGCAAGCACCGGGGCGAGGGCGAGGCCGTGCTCTTCGCCCGGTCGGCGACGAGCGGGAGCCAGAAGTTCCCCGTGCACTGGGGCGGCGACTGCGAGGCGACCTACGAGTCGATGGCCGAGTCGCTGCGCGGCGGGCTCTCGCTCGGCCTGTCCGGCTTCGGCTACTGGAGCCACGACATCGGCGGCTTCGAGGGGACCCCGACAGCAGCCCTGTTCAAACGATGGCTGGCCTTCGGACTGCTGTCCTCCCACAGCCGGCTGCACGGCAGCTCCTCCTACCGCGTGCCGTGGCTCTTCGACGAGGAGTCCGTGGACGTGCTGCGGCAGTTCACCCGCCTGAAGCTGAGCCTCATGCCCTACCTCTACGAGGCCGCACGCACCGCGCACACCGAGGGTGTGCCGATGATGCGGGCGATGGTGCTGGAGTTCCCGGACGATCCGGGGTGCGCGTATCTGGAGCGGCAGTACATGCTGGGGCCGGATCTGCTGGTGGCGCCGGTGTTCGGCGACGAAGGGGATGTGTCCTACTACGTGCCCGAGGGCACCTGGACGCACTTCCTGAGCGGGCAGACCGTGACCGGGCCGCGCTGGGTGCGCGAGCGGCACGGCTTCCTGAGCGTGCCGCTGCTGGTACGGCCGGGGACGGTGATCCCGGTGGGCGCCGTGGCCGACCGCCCCGACTACGACCATGCCGACGGGGTCACCCTGCGGGTGTACGGCCTGGAGCGGGGCGCGCAGGTGACGGTGCCGGTGGGCGACGTGACCTTCACCGTCGTACGCGAAGGGGACACGCTGCGGGCCTCGTGCAGTGAGCCGGCGGCGGAGTGGAACCTGGCGGCCGGACAGCGGACGGCGCGTGCGCGTGCGGGTACCGGATTCCTCTCCCTGGAGCTGGACTGATGGTGAAGATCACCGATGTGGCGCGGCACGCCGGGGTCTCCCCCAGCACCGTGTCCTACGCGCTCAGCGGCAAGCGCCCGATCTCCGAGGAGACCCGGCAGCGCGTCGAGGCGGCCGCCCGCGAGCTGGGCTACCGGCCGCACGCGGGCGCCCGGGCGCTGGCCAGCAGCAGATCGAACGTACTGGCGCTGGTGATCCCGTTACGGCCGGGCATCCACGTGCCGGTGGTGATGCAGTTCGCGGTGTCGGTGGTGACGACGGCGCGCAGACACGACCACGACGTGCTGCTGGTGACGCAGGAGGAGGGCGAGGACGGCCTGAGGCGGGTCGCGGACACGGCGCTGGTGGACGGGTTGATCGTGATGGACGTCCAACTCCGGGAACCCCGGCTGCCGTTGCTGCGCTCACTGGAACTGCCGTCGGTGATGATCGGGTTCCCGGCCGACTCCGAGGGCCTGACCTGTATCGACCTCGACTTCAGGGCGGCCGGTGAGGCGTGCGTGGAACATCTGGCGCGGCTCGGGCACCGGGTGGTGGCGCTGGTCGGGTCGCCGCCGGAGGTGTACGTGCGGCAGACCGCGTTCGCGCAGCGGGTGGCCCAGGGCTTCACGGCCGCGGCCGGCCGCGGCGGGCTGGCTTCCTCGGTACACCCCTGCGAAGCCTCACCGGCGGCCGCCGGGCTGGTGGCCGCGCAGCTGCTGCACGAACACCCGGCGTTGACGGGGGTCGTGGTCCACAACGAAGCGATCGTCGGACCACTGATCGACGCCTTCGAGCAGCTCGGTCTGCGGGTCCCGGGCGACCTCTCCGTCACCGCCATCTGCCCCGACGAGCTCGCCGAGTCCGTCCGCGTGCCCGTCACCTCGGTCGCCCTGCCGTCGGCCGAGGTGGGTGAGCGGGCGGTGGAGCTCCTGATGAAGAAGCTGGGCGGCAGCCCCGTACCCGAGGCCACGCTGCTGCCGCCGCGGCTGACGGAGCGGGCGAGCACGGCACCGCGGGACGCCTGACCCTTTCAACACCCGTATGCAAGGCCCGATTCGAGCAAGGCACTAGTCGAAGGAGCCGTGGCATGAAAGGCAGCAAGAGACCCCCGCTCACCAGACACAGAACCACCTACGGCCTGGCCCTGGCCCTGATCGCCGGTCTGGGCGCCACCGTCCCCGCCCACGCCGACGACTCCGCCTACCCCTTCCGCGATCCGGGTCTCTCGGTGGACACCCGCGTCGACGACCTCCTCTCCCGTCTCACCCTCGACGAGAAGATCTCCCTCCTCCACCAGTACGAGCCGGCGATCCCCCGCCTCGGCATCCAGTCGTTCCGCACCGGCACCGAGGCCCTGCACGGCGTGGCCTGGCTCGGCAAGGCGACCGTGTTTCCGCAGGCCGTCGGGCTGGCCTCGACCTGGGACCCGTCCCTGCTCCGCCAGGTCGGCTCGGCGGTCGGCGACGAGGCACGCGGCTTCCAGCAGCAGCGCCCGGCCGGCTGGGGCCTGAACCTGTGGGCCCCCGTGGTCAACCTGCTGCGCGACCCGCGCTGGGGCCGCAACGAGGAGGGCTACAGCGAGGACCCGTACCTGACCGGCGCAGTCTCGACGGCGTACGGCACGGGCCTGACGGGAGGCGACCCGGATCACCTCAAGACCGCCCCGACAGTGAAGCACTTCCTCGCCAACAACAACGAGGTGCACCGCGACACCACGACCTCCGAACTGCGCCCGCGCGTACTGAAGGAGTACGACGAGCAGGCCTTCAAGCCCGCGATCGCGGCCGACGCGGCGACCGGCGTGATGTCCTCGTACAACCTGGTCAACGGCCGCCCGAACACGGTGAATCCGGCCCTCGACGACACCGTCCGCGGATGGACATCACAGCGGCTGCTCAACATCACGGACGCGGCCGCGCCCGGCAACCTGGTCGGCAGCCAGGCCTACTACGGCACCCAGAGCGAGGCCGACGCGGCCGCGCTCAAGGCGGGCATCGACAGCTTCACCGACAACGACACGAACTCCGAACCGACGACGAGCGCGATCAAGTCGGCACTGGCGTCGGGTCTGTTGAAGGCGTCGGACGTCGACAAGGCCGCGGGAGACGTGCTGAGCATCCGCGTCCGTCTGGGCGAGTTCGACCCCGGCGGCGGCAAGTACGGCTCCATCGACTCGTCCGTCATCGACAGCCCCGCCCACCGCGCCCTGGCCCGCAAGGCGGCCACCGAGGCGGCGGTCCTGCTGAAGAACGACGGTGCGCTGCCGCTGAAGAAGACGGGCAGTGCCGCCGTCGTCGGCCCGCTCGCCGACACCCTCTACACCGACTGGTATTCGGGCACCCTCCCCTACGCCGTCACCCCGAAGGACGGCATCGAGTCGAAGCTCGGCGCCTCGGTCGCGAGCAGCGAGGGCGTGGACCGGATCGCACTGAAGGACACGGCGACCGGCAAGTACGTGACGGCGGGGACGGGCGAGACCGGCGCACCCCTGAAGGAGGCCGCGGATTCCGGGACGGCCGCCCAGTTCGACATGTTCGACTGGGGCTCCGGCATCGTGACCCTCCGCTCGGCCGCCAACAACAAATACGTCGGCTACAACTGGTCGAACTTCGTCAACGACCAGGCCCAGCCCAACGGCTGGTTCGTACAGCAGCAGTTCAAGCTGGAGCGCCAGGACGACGGCACCTACCTGTTCCGCTACGCCGGCTACGACACCGCCGAGTCCTGGTGGTCGAACCCGGTCTACCTGGGCCCGACCGGCACGGACGGCACCCTCGGCCTGGTCGCCAAGGACCAGGCGGCCCACTACACGAAGGACGTGGTCCGCAGCGGTGTCGACGAGGCGGTCGCCGCCGTCAAGGGCAAGGACCAGGCCGTCGTGGTGGTCGGCTCGGACCCGTCGATCAACGGCCGCGAGGCCCACGACCGCACGGACATGAGCCTGGCGCCCACCCAGGAAGCCCTGGTCAGAGCGGTGAAGGCGGCCAACCCGCACACGGTCGTGATCGTCGAGAACAGCTACCCGACCACCCTCGGCGCCCTCCAGAAGGAAGTCCCCGCCGCCCTCTGGACGACCCACGCCGGCCAGGAGACCGGCAACGCCCTCGCCGACATCCTCTACGGCGACGCCAACCCCTCCGGCCGCCTCACCCAGACCTGGTACCGCTCCGACGCCGACCTCCCGTCGATCCTCGACTACGACATCATCAAGTCCGGCCGCACCTACCAGTACTTCACCGGGCAGGCGCTCTATCCCTTCGGCTACGGCCTCTCCTACACGACCTTCCGCTACGGCCGCCTCAAGCGCGTCGACGACGGCTACGAGGTCGCCGTCACGAACACCGGCACCCGAGTCGGCGACGAGGTCGTACAGCTCTACACCCACCAGCGCACCTCCCGCGACAAGCAGCCCCTCAAGCAGCTGAAGGCGTTCGGGCGGGTGTCCCTGAAGCCCGGCGAGACGAGGACGGTACGGCTGAAGGTGCGGCCGTCGGACCTCGCGCACTGGGACGTCACGCGCTCCAAGTGGGCGGTGGAAAGCGGCACTTACGACGTCCTGGTGGGCTCCTCGTCCTCCGACATCCGCGCCCGGGCGGCCTGGCAGGTGAAGGGCGAGACCATCCCGCCGCGGAACCTGTCGAAGACCACCCGCGCGGAGAACTTCGACGACTACTCGGCCATCCACCTCGTCGACGAGTCCAAGGCGAGCGGTACGGCGGTGTCGGCGGCCTCCGACGGCGCGTGGCTGGAGTTCGCGGACACCCGGCTGGGGTCGGGTGCGGGCGAGTTCGGCGCACGCGTCGCCGGGACGTCGTCCGGCACGGTCGAGGTGCGGCTCGGCTCACCGACCGGCACCCTCGTCGGCACCGCGCACTTCGCGGGCGCGTCGTCGCCGTACGACTACACGACGGTGACCGCGAAGCTGTCGGGTGCGGCGAAGGGCCGTAAGGACGTCTACCTGGTCCTGAGCAAGGACGTACGCCTGTCGACGTTCACCCTGCGCTGAGCCCCCAGGCAAGCCCGAGCCGGTAGGCGGCGCACAGGTTCACATCGAGGAGGTAGGCCCCGGCGGCACCGCACTGTTCGGTCCCGCTGCCGGGGTCCACCGGCTGCCCATGCCCCATGCCGGTGATGCTGTAGGTCTCGACGACGGGGTTGCCGCTCGCGTCCTTGAAGACCTGGCGGGGGTAGCCGGAGACGGTGTCACTCACGTCCGCCGTCTGATCGGCGCCGTGCACATCGGTCCACTGCTTCATCAGGTCGGTCATGTTGACGGGCTTGACGGTGTAGTCGGCGCTGCCCTGGAAGACGGTGAGCGTGGGCCAGGGACCGCCGTACCCGGGCCGGGCGGCCCGCACCCGGTCGCCCCACTGCTTCGCCGTCTGCGTGGCGCCGACGTACATGCACACGTACGGCGACCCGGCGGCCTGCGCGCACCCGTACGGCAGCCCGGCGACGATCCCGCCCGCGGCGAACTTCTCCGGGTAGTCCGCCATCATCACGGCGGTCATGCCACCCCCGGCGGACAGCCCGGTGACATACACGCGAGGTGTCGCCGCCGACATCGGCGAGCTGCCGGTCCACCATCCGCGCGACGCTCGCCGCCTCGCCCTGCCCCCGCTCGATGTCCCCGCTCTGGAACCAGTCGAAGCACGACGAGGCGTTGTTGGCGCTGGTCTGCTGCGGCAGCACGACGGAGAACCCCCACCGGTCGGCGAGCTGGATCCACCCGCTCCCGGCCCCGTACCCGGCGGCATCCTGCGTGCACCCGTGCAGGGCGACGACGACGGGACGCCCGTCGGGCAGCCCGTCGGGGACGTAGCGGAACATGCGCAGGGCGCCGGGGTTCGATCCGAACCCGGTGACCTCCTGCAGCGAGGCGGCCTCCGCCCTGCCCGGGGTGAGTACGGCGGCGATCAGGGCGACCAGCAGGATCGCCAGGACGGTGAGGTGACGTGCGGCTCTGGTCTGTGTCATGGGGAGGGACCGTAGAAGCGTGAACCAGTCGCCGATATGGAGCCGGAGCCCATAAAAACGACGAGGGCCCGGTGGTCTGTGACCACCGGGCCCTCGTCCAAAACATGGGGTGCGCGGATCTGAGGGTCATACCCCCAGAAACACGACGAGATACACCGCACTCGCGCTGTTTGCTCGCGCGGTCCACCTCGAACTCGTGGAGATGGCGGGAATCGAACCCGCGTCCAACGGTGCAGAATCAGGGCTTCTCCGTGTGCAGTTCGCTGTGATTTTCTCGGCCCCGGCGATCACGCGAACAAGTCGCCGACGGGCCCAGTCACTGTTTGATTTCCCATCGAACCCCGTGACCGGGCTCGATGGTTTAGTCCCCTAGATTATGCCAGGGTCCGGGTCGGGAACACCCCCGGGCTGACACCCGTTAGGGCCTTCACTCACTGCTTATTAGGCAGCGAGGGCGAAGGCGCGGGAATCGCTCTTGGAATTGGCGATTATTGGTTGCGACATATGGTTAACGAGATCATTGCCGCTTCCTCGACACGCTTCCCCTGCTTCAACAGCCGCTGTCGAAACCGATCATCCCCATGTTGTTTTTTCAAGTCCCTCCGAAGAGGGGGGTGCACCCGCTGTGAGGTGCAGTGCCATCGTACGTGAACAACGAGCGACGATGCCACCGTATTCCGGGCCGACCGACCGACGGGCCGATGGGCCGACCGACCGGCGGGCTACTCGCCCCGCTGCTTCCGCTTCGCCGCCGCGATCGCCCGGTCCGACTCCCGCCGGTCCTGCTGCTCGCGCAGGGTCTGGCGCTTGTCGTACTCCTTCTTGCCTCGCGCGAGGGCGATCTCGGCCTTCGCACGGCCGTTGCTGAAGTACAGGGCGAGGGGCACGATCGTGTGACCCGTCTCCTGGGACTTGGACTCCAGCTTGTCGATCTCCTCGCGGTGCAGGAGCAGCTTGCGCTTGCGGCGCACGGAGTGGTTGGTCCAGGTGCCCTGGTGGTACTCCGGGATGTGGGCGTTGTGCAGCCACGCCTCACCCTGGTCGATCTGGACGAAGCCGTCGGTCAGCGAGGTCCGTCCCTCGCGCAGCGACTTGACCTCGGTACCGGTGAGGACGATGCCGGCCTCGTAGGTGTCGACGATCGCGTAGTCGTGGCGGGCCTTCTTGTTCTGGGCGACGATCTTGCGCTTGCCGCCCTTCTCGCCGTCCCTGGCCTTGCTGGTCCCACCGCCCTGCTTGGGCTGGGACTCCTTCGGTACGTACATTCCCTTGCTCATAGTGCCGTCCATTTTCGCACTAAGGAGGGGGGTCGGGGCCAGCCCTTAACCGGCGGTCGGACGACCCGCCCCGCAGCGGGTCGACGACTCGTCCCGGCGGCCCTGGCGGAACGCTCAGTCGGCGTCGCCCAGGCCGCTGAGCACGGTCTCGGCCCGCTGGAGGGCGGGCTGCCCGTCCGCCTGCTCCACGTCCAGATCCGGAGTGATGCCCCGGCCGTCGACGCTGCGTCCCGACGGGGTGCGGTAGTGCCCGACGGTCAGTTCGGCCACGGAGCCGCCCGGCAGCCTGCTCGGCATCTGCACCGAGCCCTTGCCGAAGGTGCGGGAGCCCACGACGACCGCACGGCCCCGGTCCTGCAGGGCGCCGGTGAGGAGCTCGGCCGCGCTCATCGTGCCGCCGTCGACGAGCGCGACCAGGGGCCTGGTGGTGTCGGCGCCGGGATCGGCGTGCAGGGCCTGCTGTTCGCCGTTGACGTCGTAGGTGGCGACGAGGCCGCCGTCGAGGAAGGCGGAGGCCGTGGTCACAGCCTCGGTGACCAGGCCGCCGGAGTTGCCGCGCAGGTCGAGGATGATGCCGGCGCCGACCGGGGCCCGCCGCACGGCGGTGCTCACCACGTCGCCGGAGCCCTTGGTGAACGCGCCGATCTTGATGACGGTGACTCCGTCGGCGAGCTTTCGGACGGTGACCGAGTCCGTGGACAGCAGAGCCCGGCGCAGCGTCTCGGTCCACGCGCGCGTGCCGCGCTGCAGGCCGAGCCGCACCGCCGTGCCGGCGGGAGCGTCGGTGGCGTCGCCGCGCAGCAAGGAGACGACCTCGGTGACGGGCCGGCCGTCGACCCGCTCACCGTCGACGCTGTGCAGCCGGTCGCCCGGGTGGAGCCCGGCGGCCGCCGCGGGCGAGCCGGCGGCCACCTTGGTCACCTCGATACGGCCGTCCCGCTCGCGTCGCGCCCACAGGCCGACGCCGGTGTACTGGCCGTCGAGGGCCTCCTCGAACTCCTCGTAGTCACCCCGGGAGTAGACGGCTCCCCAGCGGTCGCCGCTGCGGCTGACCGCGCGTTCGGCGGCCTCCATGGGGGACTTGCCGTCGGCCATGGCCTCCTCGGCCGCCCTGGCCACGTCCTCGTGATGCCCCGCGGGGACGGCCGAACGGGCCGCGCCGGACGTGGATTTCCGGTCGGCCTCGGGAAAGGAGCCGGTCGCCGCGCCGGCCACGAGCACGCTCGCGAAGACCAATGTCAGGGCCGCCCCGCGGCGGATGCGGCGGGGCTGGCACAACAGGTCTCGGCCGGACATGCCGGTGAGTCTAGGACAACGCGAAGGGCCGTACGGCTGGTTGACCGTACGGCCCTCTTGGCATGTGTCACACCTTCAGGTACTTGCGCAACGCGAAGAACGCGGCGAGCGCGGGCATCAGCAGGCTGGTGGCGAGGATGAGCGGCAGCTTGGTCAGAACGGCGTCCCAGCCGATGAAGTTGATCAGATTCAGCTTGTGGGACAGGTCCAGGCCGTGGTCGATGATGAAGTACCGCGCGACCACCAGGAATCCGCAGGCGACCGTCCCGCCGATCAGTCCGGCGACCGCCGCCTCCATGATGAACGGCGCCTGGATGTAGAACCCGGAGGCACCGACCAGCCGCATGATCCCGGTCTCCCGGCGGCGGCTGAACGCGGACACGCGCACGGTGTTGACGATCAGCATCAGCGCGACGACGAGCATCAGCGCCATCACGGCCCTGGCGGCCCAGTTCATCCCGTTCAGCAGCCCGAAGAGGTTGTCGAGGATCCCCTTCTGGTCCTGCACGGACTGCACGCCGTCGCGCCCGTCGAAGGCGGTCGCGACCACCTGGTACTTCTCCGGGTCCTTCAGCTTGATCCGGTACGACTCCTGCATCTGGTCCGGCGTGAGGGAACTGGCCAGCGGGGAGTCGCCGAACTGCTGCTTGTAGTGCTTGTAGGCCGCGTCCTGCGACTCGTAGGTCACCTTCTGGACGACCGACGTCATCTTGTCCAGGTCGCCGAGGATGTCCTTCTTCTGATCCTCGGTGACCGCGCCCTTGGCGCAGTTGGGGTCGGACGTGGCGTCGCTCTTGTTGCAGAGGAAGATCGAGACGTTGACCTTGTCGTACCAGTAGCCCTTCATCGTGGTGACCTGGTCGCTCATCAGGAGCGAACCGCCGAACAGGGCGAGTGACAGGGCGACGGAGACGATGACCGCGAAGGTCATGGTCAGGTTGCGGCGGAGACCGACACCGATCTCGGAGAGTACGAACTGGGCGCGCATGGCGTCTTCTTCAGGCCTTTCCGTGGACGGTCGCGGTCAGTGCTGGTAGCCGTAGACGCCGCGCGCCTGGTCGCGGACGAGGCGGCCCTTCTCCAGCTCGATGACGCGCTTGCGCATCTGGTCCACGATGTTCTGGTCGTGCGTCGCCATCACCACGGTGGTGCCGGTCCGGTTGATCCGGTCGAGCAGCTTCATGATGCCGACGGAGGTCTGCGGGTCGAGGTTGCCGGTGGGTTCGTCGGCGATGAGCAGCTTGGGCCGGTTGACGAACGCGCGCGCGATGGCCACACGCTGCTGTTCACCACCGGACAGCTCACCGGGCATCCGGTCCTCCTTGCCGCCCAGCCCGACGAGGTCGAGCACCTGCGGCACGGACTTGCGGATCTCGCCGCGCGACTTGCCGATGACCTCCTGCGCGAAGGCGACGTTCTCCGCCACCGTCTTGTTCGGCAGCAGCCGGAAGTCCTGGAACACCGTCCCCAACTGGCGCCGCATCTGCGGCACCTTCCAGTTGGAGAGGCGCGCGAGGTCCTTGCCCAGCACGTGCACCTGACCGTGGCTGCACCGCTCCTCGCGGAGGATCAGCCGCAGGAAGGTGGACTTTCCGGAGCCCGAGGACCCCACGAGGAACACGAACTCGCCCTTCTCCACTTCCAGGGACACATCCCTGAGTGCGGGGCGGGTCTGCTTGGGGTAGACCTTGGAGACGTTGTCGAATCGGATCACGGATGCACCACGGGTCGCCGGGGGTAGATGAGCGTGACCATACGCGAGTCGGGTGGGCGGGCGCAGGCGGCGGTTGGGGTTGCGTACCGGATGTGCGTTTTGTGTGTGCCCGGCCCGCGTGTCCGTGGCCACGTGACCACCCCCACGTACCCCTTGAGAGCGACCCCCGCGCACCCTCCGGGGGAACCTGGCACAGTAGAGAGGGGAACGTTCTCGCCCGCGAGGGCGTTCACTACGTGGAACCGGTGCAAGGAGGGCGAGCGCATGACGTACGACCGGCTGGTGTGCGCGAACTGCGCGGCGCCCGTGAGCGAGGGCCGGTGCCCCGTGTGCCGCGCGAACCGCGAGCGGCTGCAGCAGGAGAACTTCTTCGCGGGAGTCAACCCCATGACGCTGATCGCACTGCTGGCGGTGCTGATCGCGGCGGTGGCGCTGCTGGCGCACCAGACCGCATAGCGCGCGGCGGGGCAGGAGCAAGGACGCCCGAGGGGCCCGGAGCAATGCACGCTCCGGGCCCCTCGTCGTACGTCGTCACACACGTTCCGTGTGCGAGCGGCCACCGTCAGGCAGCCGCACCGCCCCGGCCGCCCACGAGGCGCGGCAGAGCACGGAAGCCGATGCCACCGGCGATCATGGTGGCGGCGCCGATGATCAGGAAGGCCGTCTGGCCGGCACCGGTCTCGGCGAGCTGGTCACCCTTGCCCTGGGCCGAGGTGTCGGAGCCGGTGTCGGTGACGACCGAGGAGCCCTCCTCCTGGGCGGAGGTGCCGGAACCGCCGTCGGGGTCGGTGTTGTTGTTGCCGCCGGTGCTCCCGGTGCCGCTGCCGTCGGTCGGGGCCGGGGTGGTGGGCTCCCCGGTCGGCTCCGTCGGGTCCCCGGTGGGCTCGGTGGGCTCACCCGTGGGCTCGGTCGGACCGGTGGGGTCGTCGGTGGTGGGCGGGTCCGTCGGGAGGGTGGGCGGGTCCGTCGGCAGGCCGGTGGGCGGGTCCGTCGGCAGGCCGGTGGGCGGGTCCGTCGGGTCCGTCGGGAGACCGGTGGGCGGGTCCGTCGGGTCGTCACCGAGGCCGGTGTCCACCTTCACACCGACACCGCTGCCGTCGACGCTCACGCCGATGTCCAGCGCGGAAGCGGCACCGGCAGCGGTCAGCGAAGCACCCGCGGCGATCACGGCGCCGGCGGCGATCCGCGCGACACGGATGCGCGTCTTCTTGGTCATGTGGTTGCTACCCCCAGTAGCTCATCGTCAGTTGGGCGGCGCTCGGGGGCAGTGATCGACGGAGTCAGCTATGCGAAAGCCCCCGGTTCACATGCGCCCCAGAGATACGCATGCCACGCTTTACCCTTCCCATTTTTCAAAGCAACGTCAAGGCCGTTGCGCGCGCAATGTCCAACTACGGGCTCTATGCCAGGCATTGAAGCGTGTGAGTGTGATGTAAAACCCAGACATCGCGCACGGAAGGGGCCACGAAAAAAGCAACTGCCGCCCGACGGGCGACAGTTGCCTTGTCGACAAACTTACTTCTCCTGCTGCTTGCGCCAGCGAATTCCGGCCTCAAGGAACCCGTCGATCTCGCCGTTGAACACGGCCTCGGGGTTGCCGACCTCGAGCTCGGTTCGCAGGTCCTTGACCATCTGGTACGGGTGCAGGACGTACGAACGCATCTGGTTGCCCCAGGAGTTGCCGCCGTCGCCCTTGAGGGCGTCCATCTTGGCCTGCTCCTCCTGCCGGCGCCGGTCGAGCAGCTTGGCTTGGAGCACGTTCATCGCGGACGCCTTGTTCTGGATCTGCGACCGCTCGTTCTGACAGGAGACGACGATGCCGGTGGGGAGGTGGGTGAGCCGCACCGCCGAGTCGGTGGTGTTCACGCCCTGGCCGCCGGGGCCCGAGGAGCGGTACACGTCCACGCGCAGCTCGGACTCGTCGATCTCGATGTGGTCGGTCTGCTCGACCACGGGAAGGATCTCGACGCCCGCGAAGGAGGTCTGGCGGCGCCCCTGGTTGTCGAAGGGCGAGATGCGCACGAGCCGGTGGGTGCCCTGCTCGACCGAGAGAGTGCCGTAGGCGTACGGCACCTGCACGGCGAAGGTGGTCGACTTGATGCCGGCCTCTTCGGCGTACGACGTCTCGTAGATCTCGGTCTTGTAGCCCTTCTGCTCCGCCCAGCGCAGGTACATCCGCTGCAGCTTCTCGGCGAAGTCGGCGGCGTCGACGCCACCGGCCTCGGCGCGGATGTTGACGAGGGCCTCCCGGGAGTCGTACTCCCCGCTCAGCAGCGTCCGGACCTCCATCTCGTCCAGCGCCTTCTTGACGGAGGTGAGCTCGGACTCGGCCTCGGCACGGGTGTCCGGGTCGTCCTCCTCCTCGGCCATCTCGAAGAGCACGGCGAGATCGTCGATCCGCCCCCGCAGCGCCTCGGCCTTCCTGACCTCGGCCTGCAGATGGCTCAGCTTGCTGGTGATCTTCTGCGCCTCGTCCGGGTTGTCCCACAGGGACGGCGCGGCTGCCTGCTCCTCGAGCACGGCGATGTCTGCCCTCAGCTTGCCGAGGTCCAGAACGGCCTCGATCGACTCCATGGTCGAGGAGAGGGACTTGAGCTCTTCGGATACGTCGACGACTGCCACGCCTCCAGCGTAACGGCTCCGCCAAGCGGGGAGAGCCGGGCCGCTGCCCGGCCGCTGCGCTGGGCTGCAGCCGGGGTGGTGGGCGCCGTCGACTGGGGGCTGCCGAACCCAGTCCCCATTTCGGCCCTTAAAGGGCCTTGTCCTCAAACGCCGGACGGGCTGAGTGGCACGGACCGGCTGGGATGCACGGACGAGCCGAGATGTCTGGACCGGCTGGGATGTACGGACGAGCTGAGATGTACGGGCCGGTGCTGAGAAGTGAGGTTGCTAGGGGGAAGCCGGTGCTGAGTTCTTTGTGTCCTGGGGTGACGCGCCCGCGCCGTCCCCGGACGTGGCCAGCCACGTCCCCACCCCGGCCACCGTCGCCAGCAGCACCGCCGCCCCGCCCAGCACGAGCCTGCGCCGCCGCGTCACCGCCCGGTGCCGCGCCGAGCCGGGCCGTGGCGCACCCGCCGCCCGCGGTGCCCGCGCCGTTCCGCGCGCGCCGCCGGCCAGCTCGTCGGGTGCCGGCACCCTCATCGACGTGTGGGTGTCCCGGTTGGAGTCGGCCGGCTTCGCGCCCGGCACCAGCGGCACCGCGCCCCGCCGTATCCGCTCACGCGTGGTCGCCGCGGTGTCCGCGGGCTCGGCCTGCGACTCCTCGGCGGGTTCCGTGTCCGGCTCGTCCACGTCCAGCGGCGGCATGCCCGCGACCAGCGGCAGCAGCTCCCGAAGCCGCGCACCCAGCTCCGACGCCCGCAGCCGGGAGGCGGGCGCCTTGGCCAGGCACTGCACGAGCAGCTGCCACAGCTCGTCCGGGATGCCCGGCAGCGGGACCACGGTCTCCGTGACGTGCCGGCGCAGCACGGCGCCGGGGTGTCCGCCGCCGAACGGCGTGAAGCCCGCCAGCAGTTCATACAGGACCGTCGCGAGCGCGTAGATGTCCACCGCCGCGCGTGGGGGCAGGCCCTCCACGATCTCCGGGGCCAGGTAGTCCGGCGTACCGATGATCTTCGTCGCGCGGGTGCGGCGCGGGGAGTCGATGAGCTTGGCCACACCGAAGTCGGTCAGCAGCGCCGGGTGCGAGCCGCCCGGGCCGAGCGGACCCTGCATGTCCAGCAGCACGTTCTCCGGTTTCACGTCCCGGTGCACGACCCCTGCCGCGTGCGCGGCCGCGAGCCCGTCGGCGATGTCGGCCACGATCGCCGCCGCCGCCGCGGGCGCGAGCCGCCGGTCGCGGTCCAGACGGGTGCGCAGGTCGGTGCCGCGGACCAGGTCCATGACCAGCGCGAGGTCGTTGCCGTCCACCACCAGGTCGCGTACGGAGACGACGTTCGGGTGGTCCAGGCCGAGCAGCGCCGTGCGCTCCTGCACGAAGCGCCCGACCAGCTCCTGGTCGGAAGCGAGATCCTCGCGCAGCAGCTTGATGGCGACGGGCCCCTCGGGGCCCTCGCCCAGCCACACCGTGCCGGCGCTGCCCCGTCCCAGGATCTGGTGCGCGGTGTACCGGCTGCCGATCTTCCGTGCCAAGACTGCTCCTACCGACCCGACGCGTGTTAGTCGCTAAAACTACGCGCCCGAAGAGCCAACCTTCACTGCGGAGACGGAAATCACCCGCCAGGTGTCGACAAATCACCAAGCTCACCGCTCAGTTGCCACCGCCCAGCTTCCCGATCCACCCGCTCACGGTGTTGTACATGTGGCTCAGCTGCTGCCAGTAGCCCCTGGTCGTGTGGAGCCAGTCCTGCAGCGGGCTCAGTTCCCAGACCAGCCAGCCCGCGACGAACAGGATGACGATCGTGAACAGGCACCCCTTCAGACAGCCCAGACCGGGGATCTTCATCGGGTTGGCGCTGCGCTGCCTCGGCTGCCGCGGCTCACGCGCGGGTTGCTGCGGCTGCTGCGGAGGCGCGTACCGCTGGGGCTGCTGGTGCTGCGGCGGGGCGTACTGCTGCGGCTGTTGCTGCTGCGGGTAGCCGTACCCCTGCGGCGGTCGCTGCTGGGGCCGCCGCTGCTGAGGCTGCTGCGGGCGGGCGGCCTGTCGCTGGGGGCGGCGGCGCAGCGGGTCCTCGTTCGGGTCGAGGTACTGCTGGACCTGCGTCTGTTCGTTGCGGTCGCGGGCGGCGCGCAGCTGGTTCTGCCAGGGGTGCGGCTGCTCGGGCCCCGGCTGTCCCTGGGGCACCGGCGGCATGACGGCGGTCGGGTCCGCGGCCCCGGTGCTGGGCAGTACGGCGGTGGGGTCGGCGGCGCCCGCCGGGCCCGGTCCGCCCGTGTGGGGCAGGTAGCTGGTCGCCGCGTTCGGGTCGTAGGCACCCGCGCCGTGCTGCATCACCTGCGTGGGGTCGGCCGAGCCGGGGACGGCGGCGGGCGTCGGATCGGGGACCAGCAGGGCCCCCACCGCCTCCGCGGCGGCGATCTGCGCGGAGTTCGAGTGCACGCCGATGCCCTCGGCGACGACCCGCAGGCCGCGCGCGAGGTTCTCGGCGCTGGGCCGCTCGTCCGGGTTCTTGCGCAGGCAGCGCTCGATGACGGTCCACAGCGGGTCGGGGACCGTGGAGGGGCGGCGCGGTTCGGCACTCAGATGCTGGTGCAGGACTTCCAGGGCCGAGCCGCCGCCGAAGGGCGGACGGCCGGTGACCAGCTCGTACATCAGGATGCCGGCGCCGTAGATGTCGACGGCGGAGGTCTGCGGGCGGCCCTCGGCGCTCTCCGGCGCGACGTACGCGGGCGTGCCGACGAACTCGTGCGTCCGTGTCAGGCCCGGGGAGTCGGCGAGGCGCGCGATACCGAAGTCGGTCAGCATCGGGTGCATCTGCCCGCCGTTCTGCCTGAGCAGGACGTTGGCCGGCTTCAGGTCGCGGTGCACGACCCCGTCGGCATGGCTGGCGGCGAGCGCGTCGGCGATCTGGGCGGTGAGCAGGGCGGCGCCGACGGGTGAGAAGGGTCCGTTCTCGCGCAGGTAGCGGTGCAGGTCGGGGCCCTCGACGAGGTCCATGACGAGCGCCAGCAGATCACCCTCGACCACCAGGTCGCGGACGCGGACGATGTTCGGGTGGGTCAGCCGCAGCAGGACGGAGCGCTCGCGCAGGAACCGCATCACGATGTCGGGATCGCTCGCGAGCTCCTCCTTGAGGACCTTGATCGCGACGGTCTCGCCGGGCTGACCGGCCACGGCGGCCTCGGCCCCCGCGGTCTCTCGCTGGCGGGCCCGCCAGACGGTGCCCGTGGCGCCGCGACCGAGCGGCTCCTCGAGCAGGTACTTGCTGCCTACCGGCCGCACGTCATGTGCTCCCTGCTGCTTGCTTACCGTTCCGACCCACTGTAGTGCCGCGGTGCGCGGCACCCACCTGTCGCCGTCCCAGCGTCTTACGTACACGTCCCGGGACATGTTCGAAGGAAAGACGCTCGACTCGGTTCCCCGGTTGCCCGAAAGCGGACGTGACCGATCTCAAGCGGACGCGGGTACGTCACCTGTCAGGCACTTTTGCGGGCAGAGCCGACCAATCAAGATCACTTGTTCCGGAGCGGCGGGCGCGTTGTCAGTGGCAGATGCGAGGATGCCTGCAGTACTGGCCGATGTGCTCGCGTGGGGGTGGGGGTTGTCCGCGTCCGCGCAGAAGGGACCGCTGACGGCGATGCAGATCCGGCTGACCGTCGTAGACCCGCTGGGCCCGCCCGACCGGGCGCGGGGCCGCACCGCGAGCTGCGACGTGCTGGTCACGGCGCCGGCCGGCACGGCCCTGGCCGCGGTGGCGTCGGCTCTGGCCTCGGCGGTCGCGGGTGATGGGGGCGCCGCTCAGACCGAGCGCGGCCGCGAGTCCGGCGGCCCGGTGGTGCTGTACGCGGGCGCGGAGCGCCTGGACGACCGCCGCTGCACCCTTGGCGAGCCCCCGCTGACCGACGGCGCCGTGCTCTCCCTGGGCGCCCCGGCCGAGCCCGAGCCCCACCCGGAGCTGGACGACGCCCCGACCCAGCTGCACGTGGTCGCGGGCCCCGACGCGGGCGGCGTCCACTTGCTGCACGGCGGCGAGATCCGCATCGGCCGCTCCGCCGACGCCGACGTCCCGCTCGACGACCCGGACGTCTCCCGCCTGCACTGTGCGGTCACGGTCGCCGCCGACGGCCAGGTCTCGGTCGCCGACCTCGCCTCGACGAACGGCACGACGCTGGACGGCACCCGCGTCGGCACCCGCCCGGTGCGCTTCGCTCCGGGTGCGCTGCTGCGCATCGGTGAGTCGGCGCTGCGGGTCGCTCCGGCCGGGGGCCCGGGGGCGCGGGTGCCGACGGCTCCGGACGGGGAAGGTCATGTGCGGGTGCCGTCCGCGGGCGAGCAGGCGGCCGAGGGCGCCGGTGGCCCACGGGGCGCGGTCCCGGCGGCCTCCACAGGTGGTGACACAGCGGCGACGCCGCACGCACGCGTGGCCGACGGCGGCCCGGACGCACCCTCGCGCGGAGCCGCCCTCCAGAGCCACGGCTCCGTCGAACCGGCCGTGGTGCCGGTCCAGGGCAGTGCGCCCCGGATCGAGAACAGGCCGGCGGACCGGTTCACAGGGAGCGAAGACACTCCCCCGCCCTCGCCCGAGCGGGGGGACACCCACGCCGGACGCTTCGGCGCGGTCGCGTGGGACACATCTGCTGCCGCGGGGCCGTCCGCCCCTACATCTCCTGCGGGGCCGTCCGACCACGACGCGGCGGGCGGCGGCGAACCCTCCGGCACGCGAGCGCGGGGCGACGACGGCGCGGAGGCCCCCGGAGCGGGCCGGCGCAAAGGAACACCCCTGCGCGGCACGGACATACCGCCGGGCCTGCGCAGGCGCGGCGGGCTCACGGCGTGGGCACGGCGACTGGCCGGCGGACGCGGCGAGCAGCTGCCGCCCGAGGACGAGGCGTACGACGAGGAAGACCGTGCCGACACGACGGCGGGGCCCGCACCGCTCGCCGGCCCCCAGCTCCCGGAGGCCTGGCCCGACCCGGCGTCGCTGCTGCTGACGGCGCTCGGCCCGGGCCCACGGTTGTGGGAGCGCGGCCCGGGACACCCGGAGGCGCTCACGGTGCGGCTCGGCACGGCGGACCGGGCGGCGCCCGACGGCTCGGGGCTGCTGCCCGCGGTGCCGGTGACGGCGGATCTGCGGGAGGCCGGGGCGTTGGGCCTGGCCGGTCCCCGCACCCGGCTGTCCGGGCTGGCCCGCGCGGTGGTGGCCCAGCTCGCCTCGCTGCACTCCCCCGAGTCCCTGGAGATCGTCCTGATCACCGCGGACCGCTCCCGCCCGCTTCAGGAGCGCACCGCCGAATGGTCCTGGCTCGGCTGGCTCCCCCATCTGCGCCCGGGACACGGCCAGGACTGCCGCCTGCTGCTCGCCTACGACCGCGAACAGGCCACGGCCCGCACGGACGAGCTACTCAGACGCCTGGAGGACCAGCAGGCGGAGACACGGCACGGATCACGGCAGCCGGCGCCCACGTCCGGTGCCCGGCCCGCATCAAGCGGCGCCGTCCGCAGGCCCTCCTGGGCCCGTGCGGACGAGGGCGCGGAGGCGACGGACGGCTTCGCGGGCCCGTACACCGTGGTCGTCGTGGACGGTGACCCCGGCGGCGCCGATGTGCGCGAGGCGGTGGCGCGGCTCGCGCTGGAGGGGCCGCGGGCCGGCATACACGTCGTCTGCCTCGCCGAGACGGCCTCCGCCTCGCCCACGTCGCCGGTGACGGAGACCTACGAGGCGGCGTGCGCGGTGGCACCGGCGTTCCGCGAGTGCGGGGCGGTCGCGCTGCTGAGCGGAGACGTGGCCACGGCACTGCGGCTGATGCGGGTGGCGCGGACCGGTTCCGGGACACCCGTCGCCCCCGGGAGCGGGCCCGCGGGCCGGGCGCCGCAAGCGGAGGAGCGCGGCGGCCCCGCGGACCCACCCGCTCCGACCGAGACCCACACGATGCCCAGGCCCACCCCGACAGCCCGGGCGACCACCACTCCCGCACCGCCCACACCCGCCGACACTCCCGCGCCGTCCTCGCTCACCGGCCCCATAGGCCCCGGCACCATGGCCGCCGTGGACGCCGTCTCCCTCCCCTGGGCGGAGCGGTTCGCGCGGGCGCTCGCCCCGCTGCGGACCGACGGTTCCGGGACCGAGCGGCAGGCGCGCGTCTCGGTGCCGTTGCCCCAAGCGGCGCGGCTGCTGGACGAGTTGGGGCTGGCGAGGGCCACCCCGGCGTCGCTGATGGCACGTTGGGCGGACGCGGCGGACGATACCCAGGTGCTCGGCGGCCGGGCCTGGGCCGTGCTCGGTGCCGGTCCCCGCGGCCCGGTCTGCGCGGATCTCGCGGCCGACGGCCCGCATCTGCTGGTCGAGGGCCCTGCGGGCAGCGGACGTACGGAGCTGCTGCGGGCCGTGGTCGCCTCGCTGGCCGCGGCCGAGCGCCCCGACCGGCTGGGCATCGTCCTGATGGACGGCCGGGACAGCGTGAGCGCCGGGGGTGGTGCCCCCTCCGGGGGAGGCGGCCACGGCGACGGACTGCGCGTGTGCACGGACGTCCCGCACGTGACGACCCATCTCACCGCCAACGACCCCGTCCGCATGCGGGAGTTCGCCCAGTCCCTCAGCGCCGAGCTGAAGCGGCGGGCCGAGTTGCTCGGCCGCAGCGAGTTCACCGAGTGGCACACCGGCCGGGAGCTGTCGGGCCGCATCGTGTCCCAGCGGGCGACCGGAGCGGGTGCGGCCGGCGACCTGGACACCGCGTCCAGCTCGACGATGCGGCTGCGCCCGGGGGCGGCCCGCCGGCAGACGGATGCGGCACCGCCGCTGCCCCGACTGGTCGTTGTCGTGGACGATCTGGACGCGCTGGTCTCCCCCGCGCTCGGCTCACCGGGCCGCCCGGCCGCGGGTTCCGTCGTGCGGGCGCTGGAGGCGGTGGCCCGCGAGGGCGAGCGCCTCGGCGTCCACCTGGTGGCCGCGACCGCCCCGGGCGGCCGCACCGCGGACACGGAGCCCGCACGGGGGGCCACCCTCCGGGTGGTCCTGGACGCCCCCGCCACCGGCCCTGACGAACCGGCGCCGGGCCGCGGCCACCTGACCTGGTCCGACGGCCGCTCGACCGCCTTCCAGGGCGGGCGCGTCACAGGCCGCATCCCGCGCACGGCGACCCTGCGCCCGACGGTCGTCCCCCTGGACTGGCAGCGCATGGGTGACCCCCCGACACGCAGACCCGTCCGCGAACTGGGCAACGGCCCGACGGACTTGGCGTTGCTGGCCAGCGCTCTGGAGAGAGCCGCACGAGAGGTCTCGGCGACTGAGGTCCCGTCGCTCCTGTAGGTCCCGCGCATCCTGTTCCTTCGGCACTTTGCAGCCCGGTCCGGGCGCTCTCGGCCCGTCCGGCGTCTGAGGACCAGGCCGTTCAGGCCGAAGGGGCTGTGGGGCGCAGCCCGGGGGTCGGTCACACCAACGCCGCACACCTGGTCACGAGGCGGTCACGAATCCCCGGTTGACACAGGACGCGCACTTGCCGACCCATTCGGACGGGCGTAGACCAGATCGCACGGGACAGCGCTCGACGTTCGACGAAGATCGAAGAACGGGGCAGTAATGCGCAGCAGGAACGGGACACACAGGGCCGCCAAACCCGCAGCCGCCCTCCTCGCGGCAGCGCTCGCGCTGGCACTCACGGGATGCGGCGACGACAAGAAGAGCGACAACGGCGGAGGGGGTTCGAGCGCCAGTGGCAGCACTGTCACGCTCCCCAAGCTCAACGGCCAGACTCTGGAGGTCGCCGCCGTCTGGACCGGGCCCGAGCAGGAGAACTTCCTGAAGGTCCTGGACGAGTTCAAGAAGCGCACCGGCGCCAAGGTCAACTTCGTGCCGACGGGCAACAACACCTCCACCTTCCTCGGTACCAAGATCCAGGGCGGCAAGCCGCCGGACGTCGCCTTCCTGCCCCAGGTGGGTGTGTTGCACCAGTTCGCGGACAAGGGCTGGCTCAAGCCCCTCGGCGCGGACGCCCAGGCCCAGCTGGAGAAGAACTTCGGCAAGGGCTGGGTCGACCTAGGTGCCTGGAAGGGCAAGCAGTACGGCATCTACGCCAAGGCCGCCAACAAGTCCCTGATCTGGTACAACACCAAGGCCTTCGACGCGGCGGGCATCTCACAGACGCCCAAGACGTGGAAGGACTTCCTCACCACCGCGCAGACGCTGTCGGACGCCGGCTCGCCGGCCGTCTCGATCGGCGGCGCGGACGGCTGGACGCTCACCGACTGGTTCGAGAACGTCTACCTGTCCCAGGCCGGGCCCGAGAAGTACGACCAGCTGGCCGCGCACAAGATCAAGTGGACGGACCCCTCCGTCAAGGAGGCCCTCACCACGCTCGGGCAGCTGTGGGGCAAGAACGACCTGATCGCGGGCGGCACCAAGGGCGCGCTGAACACGGAGTTCCCGAAGTCGGTCACCCAGACCTTCTCCGGCTCCACCCCGGCCGCGATGGTCTTCGAGGGCGACTTCGTGGCCGCGAACATCAATGCCGACACCAAGGCGAAGATGGGCACGGACGCGAAGGTCTTCCCCTTCCCGGCGGTCGGCAGCGCCTCACCCGTGGTCAGCGGTGGTGACGTGGCCGTGGCGCTGAAGGACGGCAAGGGCGCGCAGGCGCTGCTGACCTTCCTGGCCTCGACGGACGCCGCCGAGATCTGGGCGGCGCAGGGCGGCGTCCTCTCCCCCAACAAGGAGATGGACCAGTCCACGTACAAGGACGCCATCACCCGCCAGATCGCCAAGGCACTGATCGGGGCCGGTGACAACTTCCGGTTCGACATGTCCGACCAGGCACCTGCGGCCTTCGGCGGCACGGCGGGCATCGGCGAGTGGAAGGACCTGCAGGACTTCCTGCGCAACCCGAAGGACGTCGCCGGCGCCCAGCAGAAGCTGGAGGCCGACGCGGCCAAGGCCTACGCGGCCGGCTGACGGCGGCCATGACGTCCGTAGCGAACTCGACGGGGGGCGCCGGCGCACTGCCGACGCCCCCCGTCTCGCCGCGCAAGAGCGTCACGGGGACTCGGCTGTGGGTGGCGGTGCTGTTCCTGCTGCCCGCGTTCGTGCTTCTCGGGGCGCTCGTGGTCTACCCGATCGGGTACTCGGTCTGGCGCAGTCTCTACGATGCCGACGGCTCCGGTTTCGTGGGGCTGAAGAACTACGGCGACATCTTCAGCAACGAAGCCACCCTGACCGCCGTACGCAACACCGCGATCTGGGTGGCGGTGGCGCCGGCGGTGGTCACCGTGCTCGGTCTGATCTTCGCGGTGCTGACCGAACGGGTGCGCTGGGGAACGGCGTTCAAGCTGCTCGTCTTCATGCCGATGGCGATCTCGATGCTCGCCGCGGGCATCATCTTCCGCCTGGTGTACGAGCAGGATCCGGCGCTGGGCGCCGCCAACGCGGTCGCCAAGTCGGTCCATGACACGTTCGTGTCGTCGTCGGTGTATCCGGGCGCCCGTCCCGGCGGGACGGCCAGCGGCCTCAAGCCGTCCGGCGGCGGCTCGTTCACCACGACCGGCACCGTGCACGCCGGCACCCCGGCCCTGCTCCCGCTGGTCGGCATCGCGCCCAACAAGCTCCCGGGCACCCCCGAGAACGCGAGGGCGGCGAGCGGTTCCGGCATCACCGGCACCGTCTGGCTGGACTTCAAGCTGGGCGGCGGCGGCACGAAGGGCAAGGTCGACCCGGGTGAGAAGGCGCTGAAGGGCGTGAAGGTGGAGGCCGTGAAGGACGGCAGGGTGGTCGCCTCCGCCAAGAGCGGCGCGGACGGCACCTTCAGCCTCCCGGCGCAGGCCGACGGGGCCCAACTGCGGCTCCCCGCCTCGAACTTCTCCGCTCCCTACAACGGCATCGACTGGCTCGGCCCGACGCTCGTCACCCCGGCCATCATCGGCGCGTACGTGTGGATGTGGGCGGGCTTCGCGATGGTGCTGATCGCGGCGGGCCTGGCGGGCGTGGACCGCAACCTCCTGGAGGCCGCCCGCGTGGACGGCGCCAACGAGTGGCAGGTGTTCAGAAGGGTCACCGTGCCCCTTCTCGCGCCCGTCCTGATAGTCGTCCTCATCACGCTGATGATCAACGTGATGAAGGTCTTCGACCTGGTCTACATCATCGCCCCGCAACCAAGTCAGGACGACGCCAACGTCCTTGCCCTGCAGCTGTTCCTGTCGTCCTTCGGCGGCGGCGGCAACGAGGGCGTCGGCAGCGCGATCGGCGTCATCCTGCTGCTGCTCGTACTGCCGGTGATGTTCGTGAACATCCGCCGGCTGAGGAAGGAGCGACGGTGACCACCCTCGACACGACCGTGCGCGCCAAGCGCTCCTTCGCCGCCCGGGTGGCGAGCGGCGCGGGAGGCGGGGTGATGCGGGTCTTCCTGATCCTGGTCGCCCTCTTCTGGCTGGTGCCCACCTTCGGGCTGCTGGTCTCGTCGTTCCGCGACCCGACCGACATCGCCACCTCCGGCTGGTGGAAGGTGTTCACCGCGCCGAGCCAGCTGACCGCCAAGAGCTACAAGTCGCTCCTGGAACAGGACGCGATCACCCACGCGCTGTTCAACACGGTCTGGATCACGGTCCCGGCCACCCTGCTCGTGGTGCTGCTGGGCGCGATGGCCGGATACGCCTTCGCGTGGATGGACTTCAAGGGCCGCGACTGGTGGTTCCTGGCGGTGGTCGCGCTGCTCGTCGTACCGGTCCAGGTGGCGCTGATCCCGCTCGCCGATCTCTTCGGCAAGATCGGGATCTTCGGCGACATCATCGGCGTGGTTCTCTTCCACGTCGGCTTCGGACTGCCGTTCGCCATCTTCCTGCTCAGGAACTTCTTCGCCGAGATCCCGCGCGAACTGCTGGAGGCGGCACGGCTGGACGGCGCCGGCGAGACCCGCCTGTTCCTCACCGTCGTGCTGCCTCTCGGCGCACCGGCGATCGCGTCCCTCGGCATCTTCCAGTTCCTGTGGGTGTGGAACGACATGCTCGTGGCGCTGGTGTTCTCGAACGCCGAGTCGCAGCCGCTGACGGTCGCACTGCAGCAGCAGGTACGGCAGTTCGGCAACAACATCGACGTGCTCGCGCCCGGCGCCTTCATCTCGATGGTGATCCCGCTGGTCGTGTTCTTCGCGTTCCAGCGGCAGTTCGTGTCCGGCGTGATGGCGGGCGCGGTCAAGTAACCGCACAGCAAGGGAAAAGGGGGGCGCCGTTCACCCGGTGTCCCCCTTATGCCGTACGAAACCGTAACCAAGTCACTCCATCGGCCGTTCCCGGGCAAGGCCCAGTCGTCCGCGCCGACCCCATGGATGTGCCTTGCCCAGGTTCAGTGTCATCGTCCCCGCGTACAAGGTTCAGGCGTACTTGCACGAGTGCCTGGAATCGGTGCTCTCGCAGTCGTACCCCGACCTCGAACTGATCGCGGTCGACGACTGCTCGCCGGACGGATGCGGCGCGATCATCGACGAGTTCGCCGGCCGCGACCCGCGTGTGCGCCCCGTGCGTCTGGCGGAGAACCAGGGGCTGGGCCGCGCCCGCAACGCCGGCATCGAGCAGGCGAGCGGTGACTATCTGGTCTTCCTGGACGGCGACGACACCCTCACCCCGCACGCCCTGCGCTCGATCGCGGACCGGCTGAAGGAGACGGGCGAACCCGACGTCGTCGTCTACGACTACGCGCGCACGTACTGGACGGGCGAGACCGTCCGCAACGTGGTCTCGGCCCAGCTCACCGAAGAGGGCCCGGAGCCCTTCCGGCTGGAGGACCGCCCCGGCCTGCTGGCCCTGCTGATGGTGGCCTGGAACAAGGCGTACCGGCGGGAGTTCGTGGAGCGCGAGGGCTTCACCTTCCCGCCCGGCTACTACGAGGACACCCCGTGGACCTTCCCGGTCCTGATGTCCGCCGAGTCGATCACGACCCTGGACCGGGTGTGCGTCCACTACCGCCAGCGCCGCCAGGGCAACATCCTCGGCACCACCAGCCGTAAGCACTTCGACCTCTTCGAACAGTACGACCGTGTCTTCGCGTTCCTCGACGAGCGCCCCGAACTCGCCTGCTGGCGGCCGGCGTTGTTCCGCCGCATGGTCGACCATCTGACGAAGGTCTTCGCCCGCCGTGACCGTCTGCCCCGCGGCTCCCGCGCCGAGTTCCTGCGCAAGGCCCGTGCCCACTACCGCCGTTACCGCGTGCCCGGCGCCCACCTCCCGCCGCCCTCACGCCTGCGGCACGCCCTGATCCGCTGGGGCCTGCACCGCACGTACCGGGCGCTGCAGGGGGCTGCGGCCCTGCGCCGCCGGGCGGGCAAGCTCGCCGTCAAACTCCTGCGCACGGCCAGGGCGACGATCCTGCGCCTGCACTACCGCATCCAGCTCCGGCTCCCGCTGCGCGCCGACCGCGCCGTCTTCGCCGCGCACGACGACCGTGGGCACAGCGGCAACCCGGGCGCCCTGGAGGAGGCCTTCCGCGCGCTCGCGCCGCACATCCGCACGTCGTGGCTCGCCCGCCCCGACACGGCCGCCCACTGGACGGCCCTGGCCCGCTCCAAGTACCTCGTGAACGACAGCGACTTCGAGCCCGGGACGGTCAAGCGACGCGGCCAGATCCTGATCCAGACCCAGCGCGGCACCCCGCTGGGACATATGGGCCTCGACCTCCAGGAACGCCCGGCCGCAGCACGTGACCTGGACTTCGAAAGGCTCCTCGACCGCGTCGACACATGGGACTACGTCCTGTCGGCCAACCGCCACTCCACCCTCGTCTGGGAGCGCGTCTTCCCGGGCGGCTACACCACGCTCGAATACGGCCACCCCCGCAACGACGTGTTCCAGAAGGCGACTTCGACGGACGTGGCCCGGCTGCGCGCCTTGCTGGGGATCCCCGACGACACCGTCGCGGTCCTCTACGCCCCCGCCCACCGCGACCACCGCCGCACCCAGCGCTCCGCCCTCGACCTGGAACGCCTTCTGCGCCGCCTCGGCCCCCGCTTCGTCGTCCTCGCCCGCACCCATGGACCCGTCCAGCAGGGCGCGCGGATCATCGACGTCACCGGCCATCCGAGCGTGGAGGACCTCTGTCTCGCCTCGGACGTGCTGCTCACCGACTACTCGTCGATCATGTTCGACTACGCCAATCTGGACCGCCCGATCGTGGTCCACGCCGCCGACGACGACTGGGCGGCCTACCAGGCGGCCCGCGGCACCTACTTCGACCCGCGTGCCTTCGCGCCCGGCGCGGTCGGGCGCAGCGAGGACGAGCTGATCGACATCTTCGCCACCGGCCACTGGCGCGGCTCCCGCTCCACCCAGCTGCGCAGCGCCTTCCGCGAGCGCTTCTGCCCGTACGACGACGGGCGCGCCGCCGAGCGGGTCGTACGCCGTGTCGTCCTGGGCGAGCGGGACGTCCCTGCGTTCGTCCCGCTCGGCGAGCGCCACCCCGTCCCGTCGGTGTCCGCGACCCTCGCGCGCTCCCCGCAAGCCACCGTGCCGCAACCCACCGGGCCCCTGACCGTCACCGACAGCCTCTGAACGCCGTTCTCACTCCGGGGAGCCCGCATGCCCTCCAGCCCGTCGCGGCCCACACCGAGCCGGCCGTCCACCTGGCGTCCCACCGGGCGGCCGCGTCGTCGCCGCACGCGCTGAGACGCACCCCGGGCCCGCAGCAACATCGACAGAAAGAGCAGAATGCCCCGCTTCAGCATCATCGTCCCGTCCCATGGGGTGACAGGCCGGCTGTCCCAGGCGCTGGACTCCGTGCTCGCCCAGTCCTTCGGCGACTTCGAGCTGATCCCGGTCTGCGACGCCCCCGACGCGCCCGCGGCGGACGTCGTCGCCGGGTACGCCGAGCGGGACTCCCGGGTGGCCACGGTGCACTCACCCCCGTCCGGCGGGCTGGCCGGGGCCCGCAACAGCGGGATGCGGGCGGCGACCGGCGCGTATCTGCTGTTCCTCGACTGCGACGACGTCCTCGTCCCCGGCGCCCTGGCGGCACTGGACGCACGCCTGGCCGAGACCGGTGACGTCGACGTCCTGTACGTCGAGCACGAGCGCGTCCCCTGGTGGGAGGGCGAGCCGAGCAACCCGGCCGCACCACTCCTTTCCAGGACACCGGAGGGCGCCTTCTCCCCCGGCCAGGTCCCCCAGCTGACGGGCGTACAGCTGCCCGCCTGGAGCGCGGCCTACCGCAGGACCTTCCTCGTCGAGCAGCAACTCACCTTCCCCGAGGGCCACTTCACCGATGTCGGCTTCGGAGGCTCGGTCACGCTGAAGGCCGAAAAGGTCGCGGTACTGCGCCAGGCCGTCGTACGGCATCTGGTGCGCAGGCAGGGCAGCCGGCTCGCGCTGCCCGGTGAGCACCATCTCGAACTCCTCGCCCAGACCGAGCTGGTCCTCACCCGTGCCGCCGAACAGGGCCTGCCCGCCGACCGGTTGGTTCCGCTGTTCGAGCAGCTCTTCGCGGCCGTGCTGAAGACCGCCGTCCATCCGAAGCGGCTGCCCGCCAAGCGCCGCATCTTCTTCCGGCTGGCGAGCAGGCTGTACCGCCGCCACCGCCCGGCCGGCCACCGCATGCCGGGCGGCAGTCTGGGCGTCCAGCACCGGCTGCTGGCGACCGGCGCGTACACGGCCTTCCGGGCCCTGCGGGGCGTCAACCAGTCGGCGTCGAAGGCGGCCGAGCACCTCCCGCGCCCCCGCATGGTGCGCACGCGTCTGCGGTACGCGGCCAATCTGCGCCGCCCGCTGGATCCGAACCTGGCGGTGTACTGCGCCTACTGGGGCCGCGGCTACGCCTGCAACCCGGCCGCGATCCACGCGAAGGCCCGCGAACTCGCCCCGCATCTGCGCTCGGTGTTCCTGGTCGAGCCGGACCAGGCGCACACCGTGCCGCAGGACATCGAGTACGCGGTGATCGGCAGCGCGAAGTACTGGGACGTGCTGGCCCGCGCCACGTACCTGGTCAACAACGCCAACTTCGCGGACGCCGTGGTCAAGCGCCCCGGCAGCGTGCATCTGTCGACCCAGCACGGCACCCCGCTGAAGAAGATGGGCGTGGACCAGGCGACGTATCCCGTGGTGGCGGCCGCGACCGGCAGCTTCACCAAGCTGCTGGCCCGCATCGACCGCTGGGACTACAACCTCACCTCCAACCGTCACTCCACGCAGATGTGGGAGCGGGCCTTCCCGGCCGCGCACGAAACGCTCGAGTATGGCTATCCGCGCAACGACGTCTACTACACGGCGACGGCGGCGGACGTGGCCCGTATCCGGCGGGAGCTGGGGATCCCGGAGGGCAAGACGGCCGTCCTGTACGCGCCGACCCACCGCGACCACCACACCGGCTTCGACACCGGCCTGGACCTGGAGGCCTTCTGCGAGGAGGCCGGCGAGGACGTCGTCGTCCTTCTGCGGGCCCACTACTTCTACGACCAGGGCACGGCACGGAACACCGGCCGGATCATCGACGTGACCGCGCACCGCTCCTCCGAGGACGTGTGCCTGGCCGCCGACGCGCTGATCACCGACTACTCGTCGATCATGTTCGACTACGCCAACCTGGACCGGCCCGTCGTCGTGTACGCGGACGACTGGGACGTGTACCGGGAGACCCGGGGCGTCTACTTCGACCTGATGGAGAGCCCGCCGGGCCCGGTGGCACGGACACCCGGCGAACTCGCCCGCGTCTTTCGCGACGGCTCCTGGGCGTCAGCCGAGTCCACGGCCGTGCGCGCCGCCTTCCGGGAGCGTTTCTGCCAGTTCGACGACGGCCGCGCCGCGGAGCGCGTCGTACGCCGGGTGCTGCTGGGAGAGCCGCCCGAGTCGATCCCGCCCGTGATCCCGCTCGCCGAGCGCACCCCGGCCCCGGTCCCCGCCCTTGTGAGGAACTGAACCCGTGCCCCGCTTCAGCATCATCGTCCCCGTCTTCAAGGTGCAGGGCTACCTGCGCGAGTGCATCGACTCGGTGCTCGGACAGTCGTACCCCGACTTCGAAGTGATCGCCGTCGACGACCGCTCGCCCGACTGCTGCGGCGCGATCCTCGACGAGTACGCGGAGCGCGACGAGCGGGTTCGGGTGATGCACCTGCCCGAGAACGTCGGCCTCGGCCGGGCCCGCAACGCCGGTCTGGAGGAGGCGCGCGGCGACTACGTCCTCTTCCTCGACAGCGACGACTTCTACACGCCCGGTCTGCTGGCCGCCGTCGCCGACCGGCTGATGAGCGCCGAGGACCCGGACATCCTGGTCTTCGACCACGTACGCACCCACTGGTGGGGGCGGGGCGGCCCCAGTGACGCCTCCACCCTGCTGGCGGCCGCGGGCCAGGACGTCTTCGACCTCCGTCGGAGCCCGCAGTACGTCCACCTGTTCCTGGTCGCCTGGAACAAGGCGTACCGGCGCGACTTCTTCCAGGAGCACGGTCTGCAGTACGCGCCCGGCCTGTACGAGGACGCGCCGGTCACCTACCGGTCGATGGTGCTGGCCGAGCGCATCGCCTGTCTGAACCGGATCGGCGTCGAGTACCGGCAGCGGCGGCAGGGCGCCATCACCAAGACCCCGGGGCGCCGGCACTTCGACATCTTCACGCAGTACGAGGGCCTGTTCGCGTTCCTGGAGGAGCACGACGACCTCGCCTGGGCGCGCCCGCTGCTGTTCGAACGGGCCCTGGACCACATGCTGTTCGTGATCGCCCGCGAGGACCGGGTGACCGCGATGGACCGCGGCAACTTCTACCGCGAGATGCGTGCCTTCCACGACCGGCACTGTCCCGAGGGCTTCGTCCCGCCGGACGGCGACCGCGGCACGGAGATGCGGCTGCTGGCCTCGGCGCCGTACGCCTCGTACGCGGCACTGCGCGGGGCGCGCGGTCTGCGCAGGCTCGCCGGGGCGGGCAAGAGGCGCACGCTGGGCAGGGCGTCGACGGCGGCCCAGCACGCCTGGTACAGGGCCCAGTCGAAGCTGCCGCTCGATCCGCACCTCGCCGTCTACTCGGCGACGCATCATGCGGGCGTGCACGGCGACCCGGCCGCGATCCATGCCAAGACCCGCGAACTGGCGCCGCACATCCACGGGGTGTGGGTGGTCCGGGAGGACGCCGTGGACTCGCTGCCGCCCGGCATCGACCATGTGACGCCGGGCTCGCAGCGCTACCGCTCGGTCATGGCGCGGGCCACGTACTGGGTGAACAACGTCAACTGGCCCGGCGCGCTGGTCAAACGCCCCGGCCAGATCCACCTGCACACCCATCAGGGCACCCCGCTCAAGTACATGGGCGCCGACCTCCTGACCAAGCCCGGTGCCCGGCACGGGTTCAGCGTGCCGAAGATGCTGCACCGCGCCGACCGCTGGGACCTGAGCCTGGTCGCCAACCGCCACTCCGAGCTGGTGTGGGACCGGGCGTATCCCTGTCACTTCACCTCGCTGCGGACGGGCAGCCCGCGCAACGACGTACTGGTCGACCCGGCGCCGGACCACGGCGCGGCCGTTCGCGCGCGGCTCGGCGTGCCCGCCGGGAACACGGTCGTGCTGTACGCCCCGACCCGCCGCGAGTACCGGCGCGGCGGGCATGTCGACCGCATCGACCTGGCCCGGTTCGCCGCGGACCTCGGCGCCGGCCACACCCTCGTCGTACGCCTGCACCCCTGCCTGGCCACCGGCACGGCGCGCGGGCTCGGACTCGCCGATCTGCACGCGCGCGGCGCGCTGATCGACGCCACGGACGAGCCGTACGTCGAGGACCTGATGCTCGCCTCCGACGTACTGGTCACCGACTACTCGGCCCTGATGTTCGACTACGCCAACCTGGACCGGCCGATCGTGATCCACGCCGACGACTGGGGCGCGTACGCGGCGAGCCGGGGCGCCTACTTCGACATCACCGCCGAGGCGCCGGGCCATGTGTCGCGCTCCTACCGGGAGTTGGCGTGGCTGTTCGCCTCGGAGACATGGCGGGACGAGGAGTCGGCGGGTCTCAGGGCCGGCTTCCGGGAGCGGTTTTGCGAGTTCGACGACGGGCGGGCCGCCGAGCGGGTCGTACGGACGGTGCTGCTCTGCGAACAGATGCCGGAACCGGCGGCAACCCCCGTGCTGCCCGCCCCGGCCGCTGAACGGGCCCACTCGATGAGGTGACGTCCGCCGTTCCCGCGCGGACGAGCGGAAGCGCTCGGGCGAACGGAAGCGCGGACGCCGGGTCTCCGACGTCCGCGCCTGCTTCTCCCTGGGCTGGACCCTGACCGGGCGCGAGGCCTGTGCCTGCGCGGGTCAGGTGATCCGTGGGGCCTACTCGATGACGAGGTCGACCTCGATGTTGCCGCGGGTGGCGTTGGAGTAGGGGCACACCTGGTGGGCGGTCTCGACGAGCTTGCGGCCGGTCGCCTCGTCCACGGTGTCCGGCAGCTCGATGCGGAGGGTGACCTTGAGGCCGAAGCCCTCACCCTGCTTGCCTATGCCGACCTCGGCGGTCACCGCGGCGTCGCTGACGTCGACCTTCGCCTGGCGGCCGACGAGGCCGAGAGCGCTGCCGAAACAGGCGGCGTAACCGGCGGCGAAGAGCTGCTCCGGGTTCGTGCCCTGGCCGTTGCCGCCCAGCTCCACCGGCGGGGCGAGCTGGAGGTCGATCTTGCCGTCGGAGGAGACGGCACGACCGTCGCGGCCGTGGGTGGCGGTGGCGACAGCGGTGTAGAGCGCGTCCATGGATGACCATCCCTCTCGAGTTCACGTTGTGGCGGCTCTTCCGTGGCCGCCTCACGGCCATAAGTAGAGCACACAATTCAATTGTGCACAACTAAATGGCCCGCAAGAGCTATCCTGGAGACATGACCACCGAGCCCGAGACCCCCGCGACCGACTGGCTCCGCCTCGACCAGCAGATCTGCTTCTCCCTGCACGCCGCCTCGCGCGCCTTCGGCGGTGTCTACCGGGTGATCCTCAAGGACCTGGGGCTCACCTATCCCCAGTACCTGGTGATGCTGCTGCTGTGGGAGCACGGTGATCTGCCGGTCAAGAAGCTGGGCGAACACCTGCGGCTCGACTCAGGCACCCTGTCCCCGCTGCTCAAGCGGCTGGAGACGGCCGGACTGGTACGGCGCGAGCGCAGCGTCCGCGACGAGCGCTCGGTCGAGGTCGGGCTGACCGGGCAGGGCACGGCGTTGCGCGAGCGCGCGGTGCAGGTACCGCGCCGTATCGCCGCGGCGACGGGCTTCGACGTCGACGAGATCCGCACCCTGCGAGCCCGCCTCGACGAGCTGACCGACGCCCTGGACGCGGCCGTGACGTCGGAGTCGGCGGGGCATCCGGAACAGGAATAGGCCGTGACCCGCCGGACTACGGACGAGGCGGCGACCCGCCGCAGCCACGCGGCGGACAGGGTGAGCTGCTGGTGCGCCGGGCCGTCGCCCCAAGGGCCGCCGCGGGCGGAGAAGCCGTCATACGCGCCGGGCGGCGGACGTAGAGGCGGAGGGTCACGCGACCGCTGACGTATTTCTCGCGGCCGGTGAACTGCTCCTCCACGAGCGCGAGCTTGACGCGGTCGGCCGGCTTGCCCTGACGCAGCCGAGAGCGCAGGAGCCTCGAATCGGCGACGACCCAGACGCGGGCCGCACCGAGGAGCTTGACCCGGAGCTCGCCGGGGGCGGATTCGCGTCCGCTGAGGGTGCCCGACCGGGGCCCCGGCTCCCGGAGCGCGACGTCCCGGGCCTGACTGAACCCCTTCGGATACGTCAGTGCCGCGAGCCGCCAGGTCGATGGCAGGTACAGCACCGGATCGCCGGGACGGATGTCACGGGCGGCGACGGCGGCGACGGCGGCGAGGTTCTCGGGGCGGTGCGCCGCGGAGCGGTCCTGCCGGTAGAGGGGGAGGCACTGGACGAAGGCGAGGCCGACGGCCAGGACACCGGTGAGGGTGACGAAACGGCCGTAGCGCCACCGGCTTCCGAGCGGTCGCAGGCGCCCCAGGGCCACGGCCACCCGATCGAGGCCTGCGGCCGTCAGCAACGGCGCTCCGGCCAGCGCGTACAGCACATACCGCTCGTGATACAGCGGCCGGTACTGCGACACGGTCATCAGGATCGCCGGCGGCAGCACGAGCAACGGGAACGCGACCATCGCCGGCCGCCCCGCCCCGAGCCCCACCACCATCAGCAGGACGCACACCCAGAACACCGCCCCCGTCGGACCGGTGGCGAAGTCCCCCACCAGCGCCTCCGCCTTGTCCCACCCGGGCGCGACCAACCACGCCACCTGCCCCGACTGCCGCTGCGACACCCACACCAGGGGCAGCACCACGACCCCCACCAGCCCCGCCGCCCGCACCCAGTCGAGCCACACCCTCCTCGGCACGCGCGCGAGCAGCAGGGTCACCGCATGCGCGCACAGCGCCAGTACCACCAGCTCGTGCAGCAGACAGGTCACGGCGAGGAGCCCCCCGTACCGCCACCACCACCCCTGCCGCGGCCGCCCCTCCACCGCCGGCACCAGCAGCAGCGTCGCCCCCGCCACGCCCGCCGCGACGATCGCGTACGACCGTCCCTCCTGCGCGTAGTGGCCGGTCACCGGCGTGATCGCGTAGAGCAGCCCGGCCCACAGTCCGACCCTCGGCCGGGCCAGCCGGACGCCGAGAGCCGCGACCAGGCCGGCCGTCGCGGCCGCCCCGCACACGGACGGCAGGCGCAGGACGACCTCGCCGGGGTGGACGGCGAGCACGAGGTGCATGAACAGGTAGTACAGGCCGTGCACCGCGTCCATCCCGTGGAGCAGCTGCCAGATCTGCGGCACCGTCCGCCGCCCGACCAGGAAGGTGACACTCTCGTCGCCCCACATGCCGCCTCGGTCGAGACCCCACAGCCCGATCGCGAGTATGACCGCGACGGGCACCGCCACGGCCACGATCTCCGCACGCACCCACCGACGGTTCGCCCGCCCCGCGTCCTCGATCTCCACAAGGCTGATTTTGTGCGGTTGGCGAGCGGTTAATGGGGATTGACTGTGTTTTAGCTCTTACACACCATTCGCCCGGCTTACGATCCGCCGTGATGAATGCAGCGATCACCCTTGTCCGCACGCACCGTCTCCTCACTCTCGGCACCGCCTGGCTCGCCACCCGTGCCCTGATGCTGTGGCTGCTCGCGCACAACGCGACGCCGCTGCTCGGCCGGGGCGGCGTCGCGCGGGAGGTGTGGCGCCTGTACCACCACTGGTACGGCGTCCTCGCGCACGGCGCCTTCCCCGCGCACGACCATCTGTGGCAGTACCCCCCGGGCGCAGGCGCGGTACTGCTGTCGCCCGCCCTGCTGCCGGGCCTGACCTACTTTCAGGCCTTCGTGGCTCTCACCCTCACCGCCGACGCGGCGATCACGCTGGCGCTGGCCCACGCGGGCACCCGTACCGGCCGCACCCTCCTCGGGGCCGTGATGTGGGTGGCCGGTCTCCCGCTCCTCCTGCACGTCCCGCTCGCCCGCTACGACGTGCAGGTCACGGCGTTCGCCGTCATCTCCCTGTTGACGTTGCCGCGCTCCACGCGCGCGCACGGGGCACTGGCGGCGCTCGGCGCACTGGTGAAGGTGTGGCCGGCGCTGGTGCTGCTGGGGACCCCGAGGGGGCGCACGACGCGTTCCGCGTGGGCCTGGGCCGCCGCCACCGGGGCCGTGTCGCTCGCGCTCTTCTCCGCGCTGTTCGCCAACCCGCTGGCGTTCCTGCGGCAACAGGGCGGCCGGGGCGTGCAGATCGAGTCGCTCGGCGGCACGGCGCTCGCCCTGGCCACGCATGCCGGATGGCCGGGGAAGGTCCGCTATCAGTACGGCGCGCTGGAGTTCACGGGACCGCATGTGCGGACCGTCGCGCACGTGTCCCTCGCGCTCACCGCGGTCGCCTTCGGGCTGCTGCTCCTGTGGCGACTGCGGGCCCGGCACTGGACGCCCGCGACTCCGTACGACGCCGCGTTGAGCGCGGTGCTGCTGTTCACCGTCACCAGCCGGGTGATCAGCCCGCAGTACATGATCTGGCTGCTGGGCACGGCCGCCGTGTGCCTGACCTCGCGGCACACCGTGCAACGCCCCGCAGCCGCCCTGATCCTGGTGGCCACCGCGCTCAGCGTCGTCGCCTATCCGACCCTGTACGCCCAGGTCAGGGCCTGCACCTGGACGGGCTGCGGCCTGATGCTCGCCCGCAACGGTCTGCTCGCCGCGGCCGCCGTACTGTCCTTCACCCGCCTGTGGCGCTCCACCGCCACCCCGCCCGCCAAGCGGACCCAGGCACCACGCATGTCCCCCGATTCACGGGGCGCTGCACCGGTCGTGCATGTATGACTCCCCGGGCCTGCTTCACTGATACCGACCTCATCGCACACCTCAGGCCAACTGACGAGGGGACGGCCGTACATGACCTGGCTGATCACCGGCGGTGCCGGCTACATCGGGGCGCACGTCGTCCGGGCGATGTCCGAGGCGGGCGAGAGGACCGTGGTGTACGACGACCTGTCGACGGGCATCGCCGAGCGCGTGCCGGACGGGGTGCCGCTGGTGGTGGGTTCGACTCTGGACGGCGAGCGGGTCGGGCGGTTGCTCGCGGACCACGACGTCACGGGGGTCGTGCACCTGGCGGCGAAGAAGCAGGTGGGCGAGTCGGTGGACCTGCCCCTGCACTACTACCGGGAGAACGTCGAGGGCCTGCGCGTCCTCCTGGAGGCCGTGACGGCGGCCGAGGTGCCGTCCTTCGTGTTCTCGTCGTCCGCGGCCGTCTACGGCATGCCGGACGTGGAGCTGGTGACGGAGGAGACGCCCTGCGTGCCGATGTCGCCGTACGGCGAGACGAAGCTGGCCGGCGAATGGCTGGTCCGGGCGACGGGCCGGGCGACCGGCCTGTCCACCGCCTCCTTGCGCTACTTCAACGTGGCGGGCGCGGCGGCCCCCCGGCTCGCGGACACCGGAGTCTTCAACCTGATCCCGATGGTCTTCGAGAAGCTCACCGAGAACGCACCCCCGCGCATCTTCGGCGCCGACTATCCGACCCCCGACGGGACGTGCGTACGCGACTACATCCACGTGGTGGATCTGGCCGAGGCGCATGTCGCGGCAGCCCGCGCGCTCCGGTCGTCCCGCGGCCGCGACCTCACCCTGAACATCGGCCGCGGTGAGGGAGTCTCCGTCCGCGAGATGATCGACCACATCAACGCGATCACGGGCTATGACCGTCCCCCGAAGGTCACCCCGCGCCGCCCGGGCGACCCGGCCCGCGTCGTCGCCTCAGCCGACCGCGCCTCCGCCGAGCTGGACTGGAAGGCCAAGCACGACATCCAGGACATGATCACGTCGGCCTGGGAGGGCTGGGTACGCCTGCATCCGGAGGCGGCGCGGGGCTAGCTAGTGCCTCGACAGGCAAGGACCTCGGCGGCGACACAGACCGGGTCAGGTCACCGGTCGTTCAGATACGTCAGTACGGCCGGAACCCGGCGGTGGCCGCTGTCGTTCGGCGGCAGTCCCAGCCTGAGGACGAGCCCTTCGCCCAGCAGGGCGTCGGCCTCGTCCTCCGCGATCACGACTCCCACGGCCGTCCCGCCTCGACTCCGGCGACCGCACGCGGCGACTCGTTCCCGGCCGCCGGCGGCCAGGGAGCGCAGCTCACTCACAGCGCCTTGGGATACTCACAATGCCTTGAGGGCCTCCGCGGTGGCCCGCGCGAGCGCCCCGAGATACCCCTTCGGCAGCTTCGGGCTGCGGATCACGACCGAGCGCCAGTACAGGGGGCCCGAGATCAGGTCGAGGGCCAGCTCGTCGTCGAACCCCTCGCGGATCTCGCCACGCCGCTCGGCCGCCACCAGGATCTTGCTGCTCACGCCCTCCTGCCCCTCCCGCAGCGTCTTCTGCATCGCCTCGGCGATCTCGGGGTTGCGGGCCGCCTCTGCCTGCAGGTCCGGGATGATCTGCGAGGCCACCGGGTGGCGCAGGGCGCGCGAGGTGACCTCGTAGAGCAGGCGCAGATCGCCCTCCAGTGAGCCCGTGTCCGGCGCCGGCAGGCCCATCACCGCGATCGCCGAGACGACGTCGAGCACCAGGTGCAGCTTGGATCGCCAGCGGCGGTAGACCGCGGTCTTGCCGACGCCCGCGCGGCGCGCGATCCCCTCGATGGACATCCGCGCGTAGCCGACGGCCGCGAGCTCCTCGAAGACGGCCGCCCGGATTGCTTCCGTCACATCCTCACGGAGTACGGCCGCCCCGGCGGGCGCACGGCGGCGCGGACGCGTCTGGGGCTCGTCGGCGTTCGTCGTCATACAGACCAGCATAGGGCGTTACGACGAAACGGTTGCGTTCCGACGTCAACTCGGCCTACGCTCACGTTGCGACGATACGGTCCCGTCCCGACGTAAGAGAACATGAAGAGAAGCGTAAGGAAACGTGGGACAACGGGCCGGCCGGACGCCGACATCCCCTCCCCCCGAGCGAAAGCAGCGGATGTGAGCCAGGTCATCCACACACCGCCCCCGGCGCCGGCACCGGCCGACGACGACCTCGCGGCGCTCGCCGCACGGCACGGCCTGTCGGTCAGCGGTGCCCGCCCCTCCCTGCCCGCGTACGTCCGGCAGTTGTGGGAGCGGCGCCACTTCATCACGGCGTTCGCCACGGCCAAGCTCACCGCGCAGTACAGCCAGGCGAAGCTCGGCCAGGTCTGGCAGGTCATGACCCCGCTGCTGAACGCGGCGGTGTACTACTTCATCTTCGGCGTCCTGCTGCACACCAAGAAGGGTGTGCCGGACTACATCCCGTTCCTGGTCACGGGCGTGTTCATCTGGACGTTCACGCAGAGCTCGATCATGGCGGGCACCCGCGCGATCTCCGGCAACCTCGGCCTGGTCCGGGCGCTGCACTTCCCGCGGGCCGCGCTGCCGATCTCCTTCTGCCTGCAGCAGCTCCAGCAGCTGCTGTTCTCGATGGCCGCGCTGGTCGTCATCCTGCTCTGCTTCGGCGTGCCGGTCGCCTTCTCCTGGGTGCTGGCGATCCCGGCCCTGGTACTGCAGTTCACCTTCAACGCGGGCATCGCGATGATCATGGCCCGGATGGGCGCCAAGACGCCGGACATCGCCCAGCTGATGCCCTTCGTGCTGCGCACCTGGATGTACATCTCGGGCGTCATGTGGAACATCGACAAGCTGACCGGCAAGGGCAGCGGGCTGCCGCACTGGTTGGCCCCGGTGCTCAAGGCCAACCCGGCCGCCGTCTACATCGACCTGATGCGCTACGCCCTGATCGACAGCTTCCACGCGCACCAGCTGCCGCCCCACGTGTGGGCGTTCTCGGTGGGCTGGGCCCTGCTCGCCGGCGTCGGCGGCTTCATCTACTTCTGGAAGGCTGAGGAGACGTACGGCCGTGGCTGAGTACACCAACGAGTTCACCGACGAGTACGCGGGCACGTTCACCGACGCGCTCCCCGGCGACCAGATCCCCACGGTCGTCGTCGACGGCGTCGACATCGTCTACCGGGTCAACGGCACCGGCGCCGGACGCGGCTCCGCGACCGCCGCCCTCAACCGCATGCTGCGCCGGGGGCAGGCCGAGAAGGCGGCGGGCGTGCGCAAGGTGCACGCCGTCAAGAACGTGTCCTTCATCGCCTACAAGGGCGAGGCGATCGGACTGATCGGCACCAACGGCTCGGGCAAGTCGACGCTGCTGAAGGCGGTCGCGGGCCTGCTGCCGGTGGAGAACGGCCACATCTACACCCACGGCCAGCCCTCTCTCCTCGGCGTCAACGCGGCCCTGATGGGCGACCTGACCGGTGAGCGCAACGTCCACCTCGGCGGTCTCGCCATGGGCATGTCCCGCGAGGAGATCAAGGAGCGCTACCAGGACATCGTCGACTTCTCCGGCATCAACGAGAAGGGCGACTTCATCACCCTGCCGATGCGCACGTACTCCTCCGGCATGGGCGCCCGTCTGCGCTTCTCCATCGCCGCCGCCAAGGACCACGACGTGCTCCTCATCGACGAGGCGCTCGCCACCGGCGACCGGTCCTTCCAGAAGCGGTCCGAACAACGCATCCGCGAGTTGCGCAAGCACGCGGGCACGGTGTTCCTGGTCAGCCACAACAACAAGTCGATCCGCGACACCTGCGAACGCGTGCTGTGGCTGGAGCGCGGCGAACTGCGCATGGACGGACCGACCGAGGACGTCATGAAGGAGTACGAGGCCTTCACCGGCGACAAGAGCGACAAGGCCAAGCCGAAGCCCAAGGTCGCCGTCGCCTCCTGACGTCCCGGCGTCCTGACGCTTCAACGACGAGGGCGCCCCGAGCCGTTCGGCTCGGGGCGCCCTCGTCGTCGTACGCCTCCGCAGGCCTACGACGTGGCCACAGGGCTTACGAATGCGTCCGCAGCAGGGTCCTCATCGTCCGCATCGCCACCGACAGGTTGGCGAGGTCGAACGTCTCCGAGCCCTGGATCTCGTCCAGGGTCGAGCGTGCCCGGCCCAGGATCGCCGCGTTCTTCTCCTCCCACGCCTTGAAGCGCTGCTCGGGAGTCGAGCTGCCGTTGCCCACGGCCAGGACGTCCGAGGTCACGGCCGCGTGGGCCGCGTACAGGTCCTCGCGGATGGAGGCGCGGGCCATGGACTGCCAGCGGTCGCTGCGGGGCAGCTCGATGATGCGGTCCATGAGCTGGGTGATGTGCAGCCGGTCGGCGAGGTCGTAGTAGACCTCGGCGACGTCCATCGGCTCCTTGCCCATACGGTCGGCCACCGAGACGATGTCCAGCGCCGGGAAGGCGGAGGAGAACCCCGCCACTCGTGTGGCCAGCTCGTCCGGGACGCCGGCGCCGGTCAGCTCGTCGTGGATCTGCTGCCACCACTCGAGGTCCGCGCCGCGCAGCAGCTTCGTCAGCTGCTGCCAGACCAGCTCGACGCGCTCGGCGAAGAACTCGACGGTCTCGGCGAGCTGCAGCGGTTGCGGCCGGTTGTTGAGCAGCCAGCGTGTGCCGCGCTCCACCAGCCGGCGCGAGTGCAGGCGGATACGGGTCTGGACGGCGGCCTCGACCTGGTTGTCCAGTCCCTCCACCGCGTCCCACACCGGTGCGGAGCGGAAGATCGCGCGGGCCGCGGTCTGCGCCCTGACGATCTCCTCCAGCGAGGCGCCGGTCTCCTCGCGCAGCCGGTGCAGATAGGTCGTACCACCCGTGTTGACCGTGTCGTTGACCAGGACGGTCGTGGTGATCTCACGGTTCAGCGGGTGGCCGTCGATCTGGTCGGTGAACTTCTCGCGCAGCGCGGCCGGGAAGTAGGTGTGCAGCAGACCGCGCAGATACGGGTCGTCCGGCAGCGAGGTGTGCAGCAGCTCGTCGGCGACCGTGATCTTCGTGTACGCCAGCAGGACGGCCGTCTCCGGGCTGGTCAGGCCCTGGCCCGCGCTGAGGCGCTCGCGGATCTGGCGGTCGGACGGGAGGAACTCCAGCGCCCGGTCCAGGTGGCCCGAGCGCACCAGGTGGCGCATGTAGCGCTGCTGGGCGTGGAGCATGTCCTTGGACTGGGCGAGCGCGTTGGCGATCGCCGTGTTCTGCGCGTAGTTGTTGCGCAGGACCAGGTGGCCGACCTCGTCGGTCATCTCGGCGAGCAGCTTGTTGCGCTGCTTGACGGTCATGTCACCGTCCGCCACCAGGCCGTTGAGCAGGATCTTGATGTTCACCTCGTGGTCGGAGGTGTCCACGCCCGCGCTGTTGTCGATCGCGTCCGTGTTGATCTTGCCGCCGTTCCGTGCGAACTCGATCCGGCCGAGCTGGGTCAGACCCAGGTTGCCGCCCTCACCGACGACCTTGACGCGCAGGTCGGCGCCGTCGACACGGATGGGGTCGTTGGCCTTGTCGCCGACGTCTGCCTGGGTCTCCGTGCTCGCCTTCACATACGTACCGATGCCGCCGTTCCACAGCAGGTCCACCGGGGCCTGGAGGATGGCCTTCATCAGGTCGGCCGGGGTCATCTTGGAGACCTTGCCCTCGATACCGAGGGCCTGGCGGATGTGCGAGTTGAGCGGGATGGCCTTGGCGGTACGCGGGAACACGCCGCCACCGGCCGAGATGAGTTCGGTGTTGTAGTCGGCCCAGCTGGAGCGCGGCAGCTCGAAGACGCGGCGGCGCTCGGCGTACGAGGTCTCCGCGACCGGGTTCGGGTCGATGAAGATGTGCCGGTGGTCGAAGGCGGCGACCAGGCGGATGTGCTCGCTCAGCAGCATGCCGTTGCCGAACACGTCGCCGGACATGTCGCCGATGCCGACGACCGTGAAGTCCTCGCTCTGCGTGTCGACGCCCAGCTCCCGGAAGTGCCGCTTGACGGACTCCCAGGCACCGCGGGCGGTGATGCCCATGCCCTTGTGGTCGTAGCCCGCGGAGCCGCCGGAGGCGAAGGCGTCGCCCAGCCAGAAGTTGTACGTCTCCGCGACCCCGTTGGCGATGTCCGAGAACGTCGCGGTGCCCTTGTCGGCGGCGACGACGAGATAGGTGTCGTCCTCGTCGTGGCGCACGACGTCGGCCGGGGGCACGACCTCGCCGGCCACCATGTTGTCGGTGATGTCGAGCAGGGCCGAGATGAACGTCTTGTAGCTGGCGATGCCCTCGGCCAGCCACGCGTCCCGGTCCACGCTCGGGTCCGGCAGCTGCTTGGCGACGAAGCCGCCCTTCGCGCCGACCGGCACGATGACGGTGTTCTTCACCATCTGCGCCTTGACCAGGCCGAGGATCTCGGTCCGGAAGTCCTCACGCCGGTCGGACCAGCGCAGACCTCCGCGCGCGACCTTGCCGAAGCGCAGGTGCACGCCCTCCACCCGCGGCGAGTACACCCAGATCTCGAACGCCGGACGTGGCGCCGGCAGGTCGGGCATCGCCTGCGGGTCGAACTTCATGGACACGTACGCGTGCGGCTTGCCGCCCGCGGCCTCCTGGAAGAAGTTCGTACGGAGGGTCGCCTTGATGACCGTCAGGAAGGACCGCAGGATCCGGTCCTCGTCGAGGGACGCCACCTGGTCGAGGGCCGCGTCGACCTCTTCGAGGAGGGCGTCGACGATCTCGCGGCCCGCGCGCTGGCGGTCCGGCGACATCCGCGCCTCGAACAGGGAGACCAGCAGCCGGGTGGTGTGGACGTTGTTGCGGAGGGTGTCCTCCATGTAGTCCTGCGAGAAGGTGGAGCCCGCCTGCCGCAGGTACTTCGCGTACGCCCGCAGCACCATCGCCTGGCGCCAGTCCAGCCCGGCGCTGAGCACGAGGGCGTTGAAGCCGTCGTTCTCCGCCTTGCCGGTCCACGTGGCGGCGAAGGCCTCCTGGAAGCGCTCGCGGCCGTCGTCGCCGAGGTAGTCGCCGCCGCCGTTGGGCGACTTGGGCATACGCAGGCCGAAGTCGTAGATCCACGCGGTGCTGCGGTCCGAGCAGCGCAGCTCGTACGGCCGCTCGTCCGTCACCTCGACGCCGAGCCGGCTGAGGGCCGGCAGCACCGCCGACAGGGATACGGCCTCGCCCCTGCGGTAGATCTTGAACCGGCGCTCCTCGGGGGAGGCGCCCACGGGCTCGTACAGGCTGAGCGAGAAGTCCTTGCCGCTCGCGGCCTGCGCCTCGCTGAGCTGTTCGAGGTGGACGAGGTCGGCGACCGCGGCACGCGGCGTGTGGTCCGCCTTGTAGCCCTCGGCGAAGGCGCTGCCGTACTTGCGCAGCAGCTCTGCGGCCTTCTCCTCGCCGCACTCGGCGTTCAGTGCCTCGGCGAAGCCGTCGGCCCAGGAACGCGCGGCCTCCACCAGCCGCGCCTCGATGCGCTCCTTGTCGGCGTCCGACAGCTCCGGCAGCTCGGTGCCCTGCGGAACGCGCACCACGAAGTGCAGCCGGGAGAGGATCGACTCGGTGTTCCAGGCGGTGAAGTCGACGCTGGTGCCGTCGAGTTCCTCCTTCAGGATGTCGATGATCCTGAGGCGGACGCCGGTGGTGTAGCGGTCGCGCGGGAGGTAGACGAGGGCGGAGTAGTAGCGCCCGTACTCGTCCTGGCGCAGGTAGAGGCGTAGCCGCCTGCGCTCCTGGAGGTAGAGGACGGAGGTGGCGATGGCCTCGAGCTCGTCGGCCGGGGTCTGGAAGAGCTCGTCGCGCGGGTAGGTCTCCAGGATCTGCAGCAGGTCGCGCCCGTCGTGGCTGTTGGGCGAGAACCCGGCGCGCTCCAGGACCTCCTCGACCTTGCGGCGGATGACCGGAACCCGGCGCACCGACTCGGTGTACGCGGCGGAGGAGAACAGACCGAGGAAGCGGCGCTCGCCGACGACGTTGCCGTCCGCGTCGAACTTCTTGACGCCGATGTAGTCCAGATACGAAGGCCGGTGCACGGTCGAGCGGCTGTTCGCCTTGGTCAGGACGAGGAGCTTGTGCTCGCGGGCCTTGGCGCGGGCGTCGGCGGGCAGCCGCTCGAAGGACGGGCTGACCGGGTGGCTCTCGTCCGCGGCGTGCTGCGGGTCGGAGCGCAGGATGCCGAGGCCGGTGCCCGGCACGGCGGCCAGCGAGTCGTCCTCGCGCAGCTCGTACTCGCGGTAGCCGAGGAAGGTGAAGTGGTCGGCGCCCAGCCAGCGCAGCAGCTCGCGGGCCTCCTCGACGTCCTGCTCGCGCAGCTCGGAGGCGACGGGCTCGGCGGGCAGCTCGTCGGCCATGCGCAGCGCCGCGTCCCGCATCTTGTCCCAGTCCTCGACGGTCTCGCGGACGTCGGACAGGACACGCAGCAGGTCGGCGGTGATCTGCTTGAGGTCGCCGCGGTCGGTCTCGCGGTCGATCTCGACGTGGATCCAGGACTCGGTGTGCGCGTCGTGCGGAAGGTCGCCGCCCGACTGCGCGCTGAGCACCTCGATGAGCTTGCCCGTGACGTCCCGGCGGACGACGATCTGCGGGTGGATGACGACGTGGATGCCGCGTCCCTGCCGCGTCAGCTCATTGGTGACGGAGTCGACCAGGAAGGGCATGTCGTCGGTGACGACCTCGACGACGGAGTGGCTGCACGTCCACCCGTTCTCCTCCACCGTGGGCGTGTGCACCCGTACGTTGGCCGTGCCCTGCGGGCGGTTCTCGGCCAGCCGGTAGTGCGAGAGTGCGGCTCCGAAGATGTCGACCGGGTCGCGGTCGCTGAGGTCCTCCGGGGCGGTGTGCAGGTAGTAGCGCTGGAGGAACGCGAGCACGGTGTCCCGGTCGGGCGTGCCCTCATCCGTCGTCCCGGTCGGTAGGTGCCCCCCGACCGGGCTGTTCTCAGCTACCCGGGCGGCCCTCTCGAGCAGCTCGGCCTTGGCTTCGTCCAGCTTGGTCTGCATTGTCCTCTGGCTCCTGTCGCGCGCCGTTGCGTGACGTAGAAGGAAGTACGGGCTCTTCCCCTGGGACGTGACGCCGAGACGCGGGGTGTCCGGTCTGCTCCGACGCTATGCCGCAGGGAGAGATGAGCGGGGGGTTATCAGCCATTCTCGACGCGCCCACAGGGTGTGACGCTGCTCTCTGCGGCGTCTGCTTCCGGGGTGTGTGCGGCGTCCTGGGGGTCCGTGCGACCCCGTCCCGCCCGCGAGGACCAGCGACCGCCGCCCGGTCACGGAGGTGTTCCGTGCTCACCGGGCGTAGGGCAGGGACATGGATGCCCCCGCGAGCTATCGCGCTGATCACGCCATAAGGCTATCGCTCACCATAGGGGGCCCGTCATGAGCCGTATGTGTACAAAACCAGGGGTGGAACTTTGACACTCTGCACAGGGGCGTGCGCCCTGTTGTCGTGCGGGTCGGCGACTGCAGCCCTTCATCTGATCCCCCTTGCTCGAAAACGACCGGACCTCTTGGCAAGGCCCGACATACAGGCCGCGGGCGCCAGCTTCCAGGACGCCGAGGCGGTGGTCGACGGCACCCTGGTCTCGTCCCGCGCCTGGCCGGACCACCCGAGCTGGATGCGCGAGTTCCTGACCGTGCTGCGTGCGAAGGCACCGGCGACCTGACCGCCCCACCGCCGCGCGAACGCCCGCAGGCTCAGGCCGCCAGCCGCTCCGCCTCCGCGACGGCCTCCGCCAACGAGTCCACCACCGGCACGCCCACCTCTTCCAGACTGGCCCGCCCGTGCGAACCGCCGGTGTAGAGCACGGCCCGCGCTCCCACGTGCCGTGCGGCCACCGCATCGTCGGCGGCGTCGCCTATCACCACCGTGCGAGCCGGGTCCACACCGGTCAGCGAGGCGAGGTGTCGCACCATGTGCTCCGCCTTGCTGCCGCCCGAGGGCCCGGTCCGCCCGTCGACGCGTATGAAGTGCGCCTCTATCCCGAACCCCCGGACCAAGGGGACGAGTTCGTCGTGCCCGTACATGCTGAGGATCGACTGGCTGCGGCCCGCCGACCGCCATCCGGCGAGCAGCTCCACCGCGCCCGCGGTGAGCCCGCAGCCGACCCGGTGCTCGGTGTAGTACCGGTGGAAGGTCACATCCATGACGTCCCACTCGGCGTCCGTCGGCAGCCGCCCCAGCAGGCGCTCGTAGAACTTGGGCACCGGTACGCAGTACAGCGCGCGGTACTGCTCCATCGTGATCGGCTCAAGGCCCAGCTCGGCGAATGCCGCGTTCGTCGCGCCGATGATCGCGTCATTGTCGTGGAACAGCGTCCCGTTCCAGTCCCAGACGATGTGCGTCCCTGTCTGCTTCCCCATGCCAAAAACGTACCCGCCACCACTGACAATCAAGAGAGCAGCAGGTCAGAGAGGTATTGAGAGGTCAGAGAGCGTTGAGAGGCCAGAGAGGCATTGAGCGGGGCGCGGGGAGGGCTCAGGCGCCGAGTTCCACCAGGCTGGGGATCTCCTGCGTCGCGTACCACAGCAGCTCGTGGTCCTCGGCGCCGTCCACCACGAACTGCGCGTCGTCGTCCCCGCGGTCCGCCGCCTCCAGCGCCTCGGCCGCGGCGGCCACGTCGGTCTCTGCGTCGTCGAGGTCGACGTGCACGGCCGCCGCCTTGGCGAGCCGTACGGTCCCGGTCACCCGCACCTCGCCGAGCGCGGCCGGGTCGAGACCCCGGTCGGGGTCCACGGCCGCCGCGCCGTCGGCCACGTCGACGGCGACCACGACCCGGCGCCGTACCGCCCCCGGATCCGAGGCCAGCAGCCGCAGCGAGGCCAGCGCGGCGCGGTTCAGGGCCGCGTACTCCAGTTCCTCGATGTCTTCGGAGAGGTACCACTCGCGCAGGGCGGGCGTGACGGCGTAGGCGGCGAGCGGCCCCGCCCCCAGCTCTCCCGTCCTGTACGCCTCGGCGAGACCGGAGAGGGTCAGGGGGACGTAGACGCGCATGTCTGGCCGCTTTCGTGGTCGGGTACCGGGCGCGGCAGCCGCGCCGTCCGGAGGGGCTTCAGGATACGTGCGGGGAGTCCCCTTTCGAGTCCCTGCCCCCAGGCCCGGAGGCGTCCACTTCCCGCCCCGGAAGTCACCCGGCACACCCCCGTGATCATGGGCTCCGGCACCCCCTCCGTCACCCTGATAGGTGAAGAATCCAGCCGTTCCGACCTGGACCCCCAGGTCCTTGCGGCAGCGGTCCCGCGCCCCGTACAAGATCCCCAACGCGAAGTTACCGCCCGGTATCAACCGGGCCCTCCGAACGGGGAAGCGCATGCACAAGGTCATGACCAGGGCGCAGCACCAGCCGGGCACCCGCCCTCCGGGCCGCCGCGACTCCCGCCGCCCCGGCGGCGCCCCGCCCCACGTCCCGGGCGGAACCCCGACCCGCACCGCACCGGGCGGCGGCCGCCCACCGGGCTCCCGGGCCGGCGGCCACTCTCCGAACGCCAGGCCCGACGACAACCGTCCGCCGACCGCTCCCGCCGGGCCGGCCAGGCGGGCGACCGCAGCCAGCACCGGGCCGGTCACCCCGCCGAAGGGCACCGCGCCGTCAGCCACGGACTCCGGCGCGAGCACCTCCATTGCCCCCGCCTGCCGCACCACCACCCACGCCCCGCCGGACGTCGTTCCCGTCCCTGGTGAAGCCGCATCGGCCGCCCCGGCCGCCGGGATCACGGCCGGCCGCCCCGGACCCGCCCCCCGGCCCCGTCCCACCGACGTCTTCGCCGATCTCCTGCTCGCGGTGCTGAGCGGCCAGCGTCCGGTCCACTCCATGCTGCGGCACACCGCGGGCCGGGCCTACGACGAACTGGCCTGGCTCGCGGAACGCGGCCCCCTGCGCACCCGCGGCACCCGCCCGGTCGTCCGCGACATCGGCTACTACGAAGCCCGTCCCGGCGCCGTCGAGGCCTTCGCGCGTGTCGGTGCCGGCGACCAGCTGCGGGCCATGGCCTTCCGCCTGGAACGCGGCCAGGACCTGCGCTGGCGCTGCACGGCCGTCGAGCTCGGCGGCCCACGCCCACCGCGCCCGACCGACGACTAGGGCAGGCCTGTCGTTCGGATCAGGCCGGCCGTGACGCCCAGTTCATTCCGGCCGACCCGAGCGGGCCCGGTGCGTGCTGCCGCAGGCCGCAGGAGGGCGTCGACGCGGAGCGTCGGCAACCAATGACGACGCCGCAGATGCGCGTGCCAGACCCGCTCGGGTCGGCCTGATCCAAACGACAGTCCCTGGGGCGGGCAGTACGCCGAAGGGCCGGGTCACCCAGAGGTGACCCGGCCCTTCAAGCCGCTGCTACGGCGCCCAGGCGCCGCTTTCTACTTCCTGCGGCGCCGCCCGCCGCGGGACTGCTTGCGCCGCTCCGCGCGCGTGAGACCGTCGGCCTCGGAGCGCACGGGCTCGTCGTCGTCGCCGAATTCGCCCTCGACGGTGCCGCCCTCGCCGTCCACGGTCGGCGCGGAGAAGTGCAGGTTCCGGCGCTGCGGAGCGTCCAGCCCCTTCGCACGGATCTCGGGGCGCGAGCCCGCCTGTGCCGGCACCGCGTCCTTCTTGTCCATGTCGACCGGCTGGGCGTCCTCGACCGGGACCTCCTCGACCTGCTGCTCGACCTGGACCTCCAGGTTGAACAGGTAGCCGACGGACTCCTCCTTGATGCCCTCCATCATGGCGGTGAACATGTCGAAGCCCTCGCGCTGGTACTCGACCAGCGGGTCCTTCTGCGCCATCGCGCGCAGGCCGATGCCCTCCTGGAGGTAGTCCATCTCGTAGAGGTGCTCGCGCCACTTGCGGTCCAGGACCGACAGCACGACCCGGCGCTCCAGCTCACGCATGATCTCGGAGCCGAGCTGCGACTCCCTCGACGCGTACTGCTCGTGGATGTCGTCCTTGATGGACTCGGAGACGTACTCGGCGGTCAGACCCGCCCGGTCACCGGCCGCGTCCTCCAGCTCCTCGACGGTCACCTTGACCGGGTAGAGCTGCTTGAAGGCGCCCCACAGCCGGTCGAGGTCCCAGTCCTCCGCGAAGCCCTCGGCGGTCTCCGCGGCGATGTACGCGTCGATCGTGTCGTCCATGAAGTGCACGACCTGCTCCTGCAGGTCCTCACCCTCCAGAACGCGGCGCCGCTCGCCGTAGATGACCTCACGCTGGCGGTTGAGGACCTCGTCGTACTTCAGGACGTTCTTACGGGTCTCGAAGTTCTGCTGCTCGACCTGCGACTGGGCGGAGGCGATCGCGCGCGTGACCATCTTGTTCTCGATCGGCACGTCGTCCGGGACGTTCGCCATCGACATCACGCGCTCGACCATCTGGGCCTTGAAGAGCCTCATCAGGTCGTCGCCGAGGGAGAGGTAGAAGCGGGACTCGCCGGGGTCGCCCTGACGGCCGGAACGACCGCGCAGCTGGTTGTCGATACGACGCGACTCGTGCCGTTCGGTGCCCAGGACGTAGAGCCCGCCGAGGTCCTTGACCTCCTCGAATTCGGCCTTCACGGCCTGCTCGGCCCTCTTCAGGGCGGAGGGCAGAGCCTGGGCCCACTCCTCGATGTGCTCCTCCGGGTCGAGGCCGCGCTGGCGCAGCTCCGCCTCGGCGAGGTCGTCCGGGTTGCCGCCGAGCTTGATGTCGGTACCGCGGCCGGCCATGTTCGTGGCCACGGTCACGGCGCCCTTGCGGCCGGCCTGGGCGATGATCGGCGCCTCACGGTCGTGCTGCTTCGCGTTCAACACCTCGTGCTGGATGCCGCGCTTGGAGAGCTGCTGCGAGAGGTATTCGGACTTCTCGACCGACGTCGTACCGACGAGGATCGGCTGGCCCTTCTCGTGCTTCTCTGCGATGTCGTCGACGACCGCCTCGAACTTGGCCACCTCGGTGCGGTAGATCAGGTCCGACTGGTCCTTGCGGACCATCGGCCGGTTGGTCGGGATCGGGACGACGCCGAGCTTGTAGATCTGGTGGAACTCGGCGGCCTCGGTCATCGCCGTACCGGTCATGCCGGAGAGCTTGCTGTAGAGGCGGAAGAAGTTCTGCAGGGTGATCGTGGCGAGGGTCTGGTTCTCGTCCTTGATGTCCACCCCTTCCTTCGCCTCGATCGCCTGGTGCATACCCTCGTTGTAGCGGCGGCCGGCGAGGATACGGCCGGTGTGCTCGTCGACGATCATGACCTCGCCGTCGATGACGACGTAGTCCTTGTCCTTCTTGAAGAGCTCCTTGGCCTTGATGGCGTTGTTCAGGTAGCCCACCAGCGGGGTGTTCACCGACTCGTAGAGGTTGTCGATGCCCAGCCAGTCCTCGACCTTGCTGACGCCGGGCTCGTGGATGGCGACCGTGCGCTTCTTCTCGTCCACGTCGTAGTCGCCGGTCTCCTCCTCGCCCTTCAGCGGGTTGCCCGCCTCGCCCTTCTTCAGGCGCGTGACGAGCTTGGCGAAGTCGCCGTACCACTTGGTGGCCTGGTCGGCCGGGCCGGAGATGATCAGCGGCGTACGGGCCTCGTCGACCAGGATGGAGTCGACCTCGTCGACGATGGCGAAGTTGTGGCCGCGCTGCACCAGTTCGTCCTTCGACCACGCCATGTTGTCGCGCAGGTAGTCGAAGCCGAACTCGTTGTTCGTGCCGTACGTGATGTCGCACTCGTACTGCTCGCGGCGCTCGGCCGGCGTCATGTTGGCGAGGATGCAACCGACGGTCAGGCCCAGGAACTTGTGGACGCGGCCCATCATTTCGGAGTCGCGCTCGGCCAGGTAGTCGTTGACCGTGATGAGGTGGACGCCCTTGCCGGAGAGCGCGTTGAGATACGCGGGCAAGGTGCCGACCAGGGTCTTGCCCTCACCGGTCTTCATCTCGGCGACGTAACCGAGATGGAGCGCGGCACCACCCATCATCTGAACGTCGTAGTGACGCTGTCCGAGGACGCGCTTGGCGGCCTCGCGTACGGTGGCGAACGCCTCGGGGAGCAGGTCGTCCAGGCTCTCTCCGTCGGCGTACCGCTGCTTGTACTCATCGGTGAGGGCCCGCAGCTCGGCGTCGGAGAGGTCGACAAAGTCCTCTTCGATGGACTTGACCTGGTCCGCGATGCGGTGCAGCTTGCGCAGGATCTTGCCTTCGCCTGCACGCATGATCTTCGAGAGGACGGACACGGGGGTTGGTCTCCTTGCCGGTCGGGCCTGGCACGGTCGGTTTCATTTGACTTACTGAGCAACGGCCATCGTATGCGAGGAGACCGCCAAGCCGGGAGGCCTGCCGGGACGACGGCGGCAGGCGGCTTCTCGCACCGCTTCAAATCTTCTTCAAAAGGGTCAACGGCCGGGCCCCGCGGATGGTGCCGCACCCCGCCGACGAATTGCGCGAATTGTGATCACCCGCTCACACACGGCTAAAACATGGCGTGCTCGTCGGCCGTCCCAGCAGAATCGGCCGATGGAACCCGTGACGCTCACGACCGCCCGTCTCCTTCTGCGCACCGTCGGCGCCGAACACACCGACGCCGTGTACGCCGCCGCCCAGGACCCCGACATCCAGCGGTGGACCACGATCCCCTCGCCCTATCTCCCCGAGCACGCGCGCAGCTTCACCCACGAGTTGGTCCCCGAGAGCTGGGCGAGCGGCTCGATGCTCACCTTCGGTCTCTTCCTCCCCGAAGGGGAGGAACTGGTGGGCATGCTCGGCCTCACCATGCACTCCCTGAGCGTGACCGAGATCGGCTTCTGGAGCACAAAGGAGCACCGGGGCAACGGCTATGTCACCGAGGCCGCCGTCGCCGCCTCCCGCTGGGCCTTCACCCATCTGTCGGTGGACCGGGTGGAATGGCGTGCGGAGGTCGGCAACAGAGCCTCCCGCGCGGTGGCGGAACGCGCCGGCTTCGTCGTCGAGGGCGTCCTGCGCTCCGCGATCATCCACCAGGGCGTACGCCGGGACTGCTGGGTGGGTTCGCTGCTGCCCTCGGACCTGGGCCTTGCGTCTACGGCGCCCTATCTGCCGGCGCCTGCCCCTGCACCGGGCGCCCCGTGACGAATGTGCAGGCCACCGGCGATTGTCAGTCCCGGCGCCTATCGTGCGGACCATGACGACCCCGCGCCCCATCACCGACCTCTCGGCAGACGACGCCCGCCGCATCGCCCTGCGCGCCCAGGGCTTCGTCGGCACGCCCGACCGCAGAGCCGGCGTCCGCGGCGTCCTCCGCCACCTCGGCGCGGTCCAGCTGGACACGATCTCGGTCCTGGCGCGCTCCCACGAGCTCATCGCGTACGCCCGCCTCGGCGCCGTCGGCCGCCAGACGGTGGAGAGTGTCTACTGGAAGGCCGCGTCCGACCTCCCGCACTCCTTCGAGTACTGGTCGCACGCCGCGTGCATCCTCCCCGTCGAGGAGTGGCCCCACTTCGCCTTCCGCCGCCGTGCCTACCGAAATCGCCCGCACTGGAACCACGCCCTCCCGGACGGCACCTACGACCAGGTCATCAAGCAACTCCGCGCCGAAGGCCCCCTCACGGCCACGGAGTTGGGCGGCGCCAAGCGCACCAGCGAGTGGTGGGACTGGTCCGGCACCAAGGTCGCCGTCGAGCGCGCCCTGATGTACGGCGAGGTGGTGTGCGTGGAGCGCCGCGGCTGGAAGCGGGTCTACGACCTCGCCGAGCGCGCGATCCCGGACGCACTGCTGCACGACGAGCTGGATGACACGGAGTGCCTGCGCCGGCTGGTCGGTCTGGCGGGCCGGTCCCTGGGCGTCGGCACGCGCGCGGACATCGCCGACTACCACCGCCTCAAGGGCGAGCAGGTCGACTCGGTCATCGCAGGTTCCGGCCTGGTCCCCGTCACGGTCGAGGGCTGGGGCAAGCCGGCCTGGGCCGACCCGTCGGCCTTGGATGCACTGCCACGGGGTCGCCACCGCACCACACTCCTGTCCCCGTTCGACTCACTGATCTGGGAACGGGCACGCACGGAGCGGATCTTCGGCTTCACCCACCGCCTGGAGGCCTACGTCCCCAAGCCGAAGCGGGTGTACGGCTACTTCGCCATGCCGGTGCTCGCGGGCGGCCGCCTGGTCGGCCGCGTCGACCCGGCTCGTGAGGGCCGCACGCTGGTGGCCAGGCAGGTCCACCTGGACGGCCCCAAGGCGGTCCCCGCGGTGGCTCAGGCCCTGGCGGAGGCCGCGAGCTGGGTGGACTGCACGGACGTACGGGTGGAACGGATGGAGGCGCCCGAACTGCGCGAGCCCCTGGCCAGGGAGCTCACCCGCGCACTCGGCTGAGCGTCACCGGATCTCCAGGATCTTCTCCCGCATCGCGTACACCACCGCCTCCATCCTGGAGTGCAGCTGCAGCTTCTCCAGGATGTTGCGCACATGGTTCTTCACGGTGTTCTCGGAGATGAACAACTCCTTGGCGATGTCCCGGTTGTTCATTCCCGTGGCCACGAGCTTGAGGACCTCCAGCTCGCGGTCCGTCAGCCGCGGCGCGGGGACGAGCCGGCGCTCGTCGGTCCGCTGGATCATCGACTTGAACTCGGTGAGCAGCTTCGACGCCATCGAAGGGCTGATCTGCGACTGCCCGTCGGCCACCGCGCGAATGGCGGTGGCCACCTCGTCCGTGGAGATCTCCTTGAGGAGATATCCGGTCGCACCCGCCTTGATCGCGTCGTAGAGGTCGGCCTCCTCGTCGCTGATCGTCAGCATGATGATCTTGGCGCTGGGGGCCACCTCCTTGATGGAGGTGCAGGCCTCGATCCCGCCCCGCTTGGGCATCCGCACGTCCATCAGGACGATGTCGGGCAGCAGGTCGGCGGCCTTGTCGACGGCCTCCGCGCCGTCCCCGGCCTCCCCGACGACCTGGATGTCCTCCTCGGCCGCGAGCACGATCTCCAGGCCCCGGCGGAAGAGGGCGTGGTCGTCCACGACAAGCACCCGGATCGGCTCCTTGCGTGGAACTCCCGCGTCCGGGCCCATGCCGACGACGCCGCCGTCGGCATCCTCGTCACGCATCGGTCCGAAGCTGTCCGCCATCGTTCCTCCCCCTGAAGGCTGCGGCCTGTGGTGCTGCGCCATCGCCAACCCAAGGCAACGGCCCATCGGTTGGACCGCTGCCCGCCATGATTCCATGCCCGGACGACAACGCGGTGACTGAGCGGGCTCGAAGGGGTCGCACACCGGTGCCCCTGGGGGCGCACAGGCGCTCCAGGGGCACCGGCTCAGCCGTCAGCCGCGCGGGTCAGCCGCCCAGCGTGCCGCCGGGCGCGGGAGAATGCGCCTGGGCGACCATCGGGTCGGTGCTGAGGTGAATGACGCCGTAGTCATAGGCGTGCCGCCGGTAGACGACACTCGGTTCCTTCGTCTCGGAGTCGACGAAGAGGTAGAAGTCGTGTCCGACCAGTTCCATCTCGTAGAGGGCCTGGTCGAGGGTCATCGGGGAGGCGACGTGGGTCTTCTCGCGGACGATCAGCGGGCCTTCGCCCTTGACCTCCAGCGAGCCGATCTTCTTCGTGGGCACTCCGTCCGACTCTTCCTCGTGGACGGGGTGGCCGTTCCCGTTGAGCGTCGCCGCGCCCGGGACGTGGTCGGGGACCTCGGCGGCCGAGATCCTGCGCGAGCCACGGCGAGAGAACCGCTTGTCGTGCTGTTTGCGCAGCCGGGCGTCCAGCTTCTCCGCCGCCAGGTCGAGTGCCGCGTACGGATCGCTGGCCGCAGCTTCCGCCCGGATCACCGGACCGCGGGAGCGGAGCGTGATCTCCACTCGGTCGCAACGGTCGGCCTGTCGGGGGTTGGGCTCCTTGGACACCTCGACGTCGAGGCTGATCACCTTGCCGTCGAGCTTCTGGATCTTCTCCAGCTTCAGCTTCTCGGCCACGTGCTTGCGGAACCGCTCGGGCACCTCGGTCTTGCGTCCCTTGACGACGATGTCCACGCAGAACTCCGTTCCCGGATCACTCCGCTCCAACGGCGGAGCATCTCCCTTTTGCACCAGGCTCCGGCAGCTCCGGAACCTCGGACTCGGTGACTTCCACCTCCTCCCCCGCGGGCAAGATCTCCACTCCACCACTTCGGATGATTGTGGAAAACCCGCAGCCCGGCATTCGCGTATGAGAGAGATGGCCTGCGCCTTTCCCTCACAACCGAACATATCTCGCCCGGACGGATGTCGTCACCCTCTACTGCGGCGTACCTCCGTTCAGGCGAATTGACCCTCTCATTACCTGCAACGATGCAAGTTGACAGTCAGTTCCGGTTTACTTCGAAAGAATCTGGCGATGCCGCGACCACAGCTGCGCGGATCACGTCATCCGGGCCGCCTGCACCCGCCTTTCCCGGCACGGAGTGCCTCCCGCCGATCCCTTCGTCCATTGATCCAGCCGTCTGTTCCCTTGTGCCTTCCCGGGCAGCTGCCGCGTACACGGCCGTATTTGCTTCGCCGTAGGAAATCAGCCCCGTTTCTGCTGCCCTTGCCGTGTGCACAGCGCGCGCTGCTTCCCTGAGGGACGCACCTGTCGTCATCAGGTCGTCGACGAGCACGACCGAACCACCGTGCAGCAGCCGCTCGCCACCGGGTGCCACTGCGAGCGCACCCGCCAGATTGTCCAGCCGCTGCCGGGAGTTGAGCCCCGCCTGGTCGGCCACGGCACGCCGCTGTCGCAGCACGGCGAGCACTCTGGCCGCGGTCCCTGTCCGCCGCAGCTCACTCGCCGCCGCAAGCGCGATCCGCCGCGCCGGATCGTGTCCCCGCGCGCGCACCGTCCCACGCGCCGACGGAACGGGAACGAGCAGCACGGGCCTGTCACCGCCGACGGCCACGGTGCCGGACCTGTCCGTGAGCCCCGCCCGCACAGCTCCTGCCAAAGCCGTGCCCAACGGTGCCGCGAGGGCCAGCGCGCCGCGCTCCTTGTGGGCCAGGAGCACGGCCCGGACCTCGTCGGCGTACCGAGCGGCCGCCTGCACCACGGGCAGCCCGGGCGGCTCCGGCACCGGTCGCACCCGGCTCGGTGCGGCCCCGCTCAGGGCGGCACGGCACTCAGGGCAGAGCACCGTGCGAGGCCTCCCGCAGCCTCCGCACTCGGCCGGCAGCACCAGGTCTGTGAGGTCCTGCCACTGCCACCACCCCCGCATGCCCACCACTGTGCCAATGCCCGAGCCGCTCTGCCACCCCTGTGGACAACTCCCTGTGGACAACTCGTGCCCGACGCAAACCGCCTTCGACTCAACCGCCGCGGAGGCAAACCGCCCCGGGGCAAGGGTTCACCCCGGATAGACCGGCGCCACCCCGTCCGTGACCTTCTGCCACTGCGTCCCGGCCGGCAGCCGTACGATTCCGTCCTCCGAGTACGCCACAAGCGGCAGCCCGTCGGACTCCGCCGCGGTGATCTCCTTGATCCCGCTGAGGGCCGCGGGCGCAGGCCCCTCGGGCGTGGAGCCGTCGACCTGGACGTACCGCATGGTCTGCAGTCCGCCCTGCTCGCGCCCGACCACCACGAGCCGGCTGTCCCCCGCCCACGACATGGCCGTGACGTCCTCCAACTCCGGTGACGCGGACCGCAGTCCGAGCACGGAAACCGTCGGGCGGTCCTCCGCGACCTCCTGCCGCCGCTCGATCCGTCCGATCAACAGCGACTTCTTGCCGTTCTTCGTCACCACAAGCGCTATCCGCACCCCGTCGGCAGCCACCCGGACGTTTTCGATGCGGCCGTCCAGCTCCGGGGTCTTCACCACGAGCGGCGCACCCTTGCCCTGCTCCAGCAGGAGCAGCCGAGGTTTGTCGGAGTCGCGGTCGGCCACCCAGAGGTCGCCGTTCCCGTCCCAGCTGGGCGGTGTCAGCCGGTCCTGCTCCGACTTGCCCCGGCTGGCCAGCACAGGGTCCCCGAGCGAACTACCGGACACCAGCGACGTGACGTACAGGTTCTTGCTGTCGCCACTGACAGCGGCCGCGGTGTCCTCGTCGCGTGACACGGCCACCGACCGCAGCGCCTTGCTGCCGTCGCCCAGTGCTCCGGGCACCGGAACGTCCTTGGTGGCGTTGTTGCCGACGGCTATCCGTACCAGCCGGCTCTTGTCGTCGATGAAGTACACGTAGCCGGGACGCTCCATCGAACCGCGCACGGCCACGTCGTCGATGCGGTTCTCGGCAAGCGAGCACAGCCGCGTATCACCGGACAGCAACTCGACCTGGTCCACCGCCGGGGTGAGGTTCTGCAACGTGAACAGGAGCTGGGCCGCCATCTCACTGCACTGCTTCACACCGACGCGGGCGGCCTTCTCGTTCAGTGGCACGGTCAGCTTGTTCTGGTCGTCGGGCGTCAGCGTGCCGACGCCCTTCTTCAACGCCGTACCGGTGGGGAAACTCGTCCGCACCACATGGTCGAGCCAGGTCGTGGGCCCGTTGAGCAGCGACTGCACCATCTGGGTCATGGGGTCGACGCGCCGGCGCACATACACGGGATCCCCGACGGCCGCCGTCTGCGTCGTCGTCCCGGCCGCGGCATTCGAGGCGAAGTAGTACTTGTTGACGGACATGTAGTTGCGCTGGAAGTCCGACTTGCCCATGACGACGCCCTGCGGCAGCCGGTCGATGCGCCACTGCTTGGTCTTCTTGTCGCGGGTGAGATGCACCGGCGCGTTGTAGGTCCCGCCTGCGGGCGAGTACGCCTGCTGCTCGTCCACCCTGGCGACCCTCGTGCCGGTCAGCGTGAAAGTGAGATCGTCGCTGCCCTCCCGGCCGCCCAGACGGTTGGGGTCGATACCCGGCCCGTCCGCGAGGACCGTGCTGGACAGTCCCGGCTTCCAGGTCTGCGAGGCAGTCCTGGTGAGGTACTGGCGCGCCGTCGAATAGCTCGGATCGTCACTGGTCAACGCCTCGAGGAAACCCGAGACGATGTCCGAGGGCTGGGCGTCGTCCTGGGGCGGCATGGCGAAGACCCGCACCTGGGTGTCCTGCCGCGGTGTGGAGTCGACGCCGCGCAGATCCCCGCTGTCGGGCATCGAGGCGCACCCCGCCAGCAGTACGACGCCGCAGACGCCGTACACCACCATGCGCAGCGGTCCGCGCCCGGCGCCCCCCTCGCGGTCAGCGCCCACGAAATGCCTCCCCTTGCTTCTTCGAGTCCTGCGGCGCGGTGCCAGGGGGCTTCGAGGTCTCGCTCAGTGCCCTGTCCTCGCTGGGCGTCTCGTCCTGCCGTCGCGCTCCGGAGACGGGCCGGGGCACCACGCGCGCACCGTTCCCGGGCAGTGCCGTCGGGTCGGCGGTGGGGGCCGCACCGGCCAGTCTGGAGGCTATCGGCGGTATCTGGTCGCCGGTCGGCTGCACGGGCACGGTGGCGGACTTGTCCCCGCCGCCGCGCGGCAGCCCGGCCTCGTTGAGTCCCCTGTTGCGCCGCGAGTCCCTGGGCTCCAGCGGTATCGGCGAGCCCCGCAGCGGCTCGTCCGCGGTCCGCGGCAGCGTCAGCCGGAACTGCGAGCCGCCGCCCGGCTCGCCCCATGCCTGCAGCCAGCCGCCGTGCAGCCGCGCGTCCTCCAGGGCGATGGACAGCCCGAGGCCCGTGCCGCCGGTGGTACGCGCGCGTGCCGGGTCGGCCCGCCAGAACCGGCTGAACACGCGCGTGGCCTCACCGGGCTTGAGCCCGACGCCGTAGTCGCGCACCGCGACCGCCACCGCTCCGCCCGCCGCGGCGAGCTTGACGACCACGTCCTTGCCCTCGCCGTGCTCCACGGCATTGACGACGAGGTTGCGCAGCACCCGCTCCACGCGCCGGGCATCCGCCTCCGCGACGACGGGCTGGAGGTCGCCCACCACACGTATGTGTGTGCCCTTGCGCTCGGCGAGCGGCTCGGCCCCGCTGACGACCCGCCGCACGACCTCCCTGAGGTCTATCGGCTCCGCCTCCAGCGCCGCGGCACCCGCGTCGAAGCGGCTGATCTCCAGCAGGTCCGCGAGCAGCGACTCGAAGCGGTCCAGCTGATCGGCGAGCAGCTCGGCCGACCGCGCGGTGATCGGATCGAAGTCCTCCCGCGCCTCGTGGATGACGTCCGCGGCCATCCGTACGGTCGTCAGCGGCGTCCGCAGCTCGTGCGAGACGTCCGACACGAACCGCCGCTGCATCCGCGACAGGTCTTCCAGCTGCTGGATCTTCAGCTGCAGGTTCTGCGCCATCTTGTTGAAGGCCTCACCGAGCCGTGCGATGTCGTCCTCGCCGGTGACCTTCATACGTTCCTGCAGCCGCCCGGCGGACAGCCGCTCGGCGATACCGGCCGCCATCCGCACGGGCGTCACGACCTGCCGCACCACCAGCCAGGCGATCGCCCCGAGAAGGACGACGACGAAGAGCCCCGCGGTCGCCAGCGTGCCCTTGACCAGGCTCAGCGACTTCTCCTCCTGCGTGAGCGGGAAGAGGTAGTACAGCTCGTACGGGTCGCCGTTGGGGTCGTTGATCTGCTTGCCGATGACCAGCGCCGGCTGGGAATCGTTGCTGTTGCTGTAGACGATGCGGGTGTAGCTCTGGGAGGCCGCCGTATCGTCGTTGATCCGTGAGCGCAGGTCGTCGGGAACGCTCGCAGAGGGGTCGACGTCCCCGGAGGCACGCGGCCCGCGCCCGCCGCCGCTGTTGTCGCCGGCAGGCAGGGTCACCACGTCGAAGGCGCCCTGACCACCGCTGGACAGCGAGGACACCAGTTCACTCATCCACTGGATGACGTTCTGTGAGGGACGGCCGTCCGTCGTCGTGCCGCCGTCACCGGTTCCGGCCGCCGCCTCTTCGTCGGCCTTCTGCTTGGCCACCGCGAACCCGCCGGTGGCCTGGCTCTGGGAGGCTTTCACCTTGGCGTCAAGCAGGCCGTTGCGCACCTGCCCGATCACGACGAAGCCCAGCAGCAGTACGACGCCGAGCGACATCAGCAGCGTCGTGGCGACGACCTTGAGCTGGATGTTGCGTCGCCACAGCCGCATGACGGGCAGCAGCGGGCGACGCACCCAGCGCATGAAGAGTCGCAGGACCGGGCTGCCCTGGACTCCGCCCTGCAGCAACCCGCCCTCGATCAGGCGCCTCCAGCGGGAGCCCGCCGTCTTCCGGCCGACAGGCCGCCCCGCGCGGGCCTCGCCCCGCCCGGGCGCCGAAGCGGCACTGTCGCCGGACATGTCAGCTCGGTCCTGCCTTGTAACCGACACCCCTGACGGTCACCACGATCTCCGGCCGCTCGGGGTCCTTCTCGACCTTCGAACGCAGCCGCTGAACATGCACGTTCACCAGACGGGTGTCGGCGGCGTGGCGGTAACCCCATACCTGCTCGAGCAGCACCTCACGCGTGAACACCTGCCACGGCTTCCGGGCCAGCGCCACCAGCAGATCGAACTCCAGCGGCGTCAGCGCGATCGACTGGCCGTCCCGCTTCACGGAGTGACCCGCCACGTCGATGACGAGGTCGCCTATGGTCAGCTGCTCCGGGGCCGGCTCCTCCGACCTCCGCAGCCGCGCCCGGATCCGGGCGACCAGCTCCTTCGGCTTGAACGGCTTCACGATGTAGTCGTCGGCGCCCGACTCCAGCCCGACCACCACATCGACGGTGTCGCTCTTGGCGGTGAGCATCACGATCGGCACACCGGACTCCGCCCTGATCAAACGGCACACCTCGATGCCGTCCCGCCCCGGCAGCATCAGGTCGAGCAGCACCAGATCCGGTTTGCTCTCACGGAATGCGGCCAGCGCCTTGTCGCCGTCAGCTACGAAAGACGGCTCAAAACCTTCACCACGCAGCACGATGCCGAGCATCTCGGCCAGTGCCGTGTCGTCGTCGACGACAAGGACTCGTCCCTTCATAAACGACATCATCCCATTCTCATAACGGTGGCGAAGGTGCAGGTGAGCAGGCTCACTGGCCCGTGACGATAGTCGTACTCGGCCGTCACTGTCTGCCCCTGTCCCGCGACGTCGGTGTCGTAACGGATGTCAGCTACCCAGCGTAGGCGCACCCTGACCACATGGTCGGCCCAGCGGCTCGGGCCGGGCGCCCTGCGCGGACTCCACAACGGCGACACCGGCCCACCTTCGGCCCTCGGCACTCACGCGCCGGGTCGGACGGTGCCCATCCGATTTCCTTCCGCGCCGGGCGCAGAAGGCCGTGCACGGGCCGTTGCTCTGTTCGGGCGGCGGGAACCGCAGTGCGCAGAACGGTCCTGGAAGCCGTCACCATCGTCTGACGCACCGACCTCGATACGCAGTTCCAAGCTCCCCAGCTCCGCGCACCGGGTGTGCTGATCAGCGGGTCCCGACCTGGCGCGACCTGGCACACAGCTCAGCGAGAGCCTCAGCCGTCACGGGCGAAACGACACCCTCTTCCGTGACGATCGCAGTCACCAACTCGGGCGGCGTGACGTCGAACGCCGGGTTGTACGCCTGAGTCCCCAGCGGCGCCACCGGAACCCCACCCCCCGCTTCCGCGCCCGCCACCGGCACCTGAGGAGCTGTGACCTCGGTCACCTCATGGCCGGGGCGCTGCTCGACCTCGATGGCAGCCCCGTCCGGGGTGTCCGGATCCACCGTCGTCACCGGCGCCACCACGATGAACGGCACATGGTGGTACTTCGCGAGCACCGCGAGCGGATAGCTCCCCACCTTGTTCGCCACCGAACCGTCGGCCGCGATGCGGTCCGCCCCGATCAGCACCGCGTCCACCTCACCGGCCGCGAAGAGCGAGCCCGCCGCGTTGTCCGTGAGCAGGGTGTACGCCATGCCACGGCGCGCAGCCTCGTAAGCCGTCAGACGAGCTCCTTGCAGCAGCGGGCGGGTCTCGTCCACCCACAGCCGCCGCAGCCTCCCCACCCGGTGCGCCGCGAGCGCCACCGCGAACGCCGTCCCCTCCCCGCCCGACACCAGCGCCCCGGTGTTGCAGTGGGTGAGGATCCGGTGACCACCGCCGGGGAGCAGCTCGTCCAGCAGGGCCAGCCCACGCTCTGCCATACGCGCGCTGGCCTCGGCGTCCTCCTCGTGCAGCCCCCGCGCCGCGGCAAGCGCAGCCGCCGCGGCCTGCCCGGCGTCACCGCCCTTGGCGAACTCGGCCCGGTGGGCGGACTGAGCCCTGCGCACACCGACAGCGAGATTCACCGCGGTGGGCCGGGCACCCGCCAGGGCGGCCGCGGCATCGTCCACGTCGAAGCCACGCGCGGCGGCGAGCGCGACACCGTACGCTCCCGCGATGCCGAGCAGAGGTGCCCCGCGCACGGACAACGAACGGATCGCCTCCACCAACGCGGGTGCGTCCGTGCAGACCAGCTCGACCTCCTCGACCGGCAGCCTCGTCTGGTCGAGAAGGACCAGTACCGGGCCTTCGGGTGGCTCCTCCCAACGGATCACCGGTGTCTCGGTCGGCCTGCTGTCTTCGCCGGATTGCGCGTATTGATCAGCCATGCCGTCAGTCTGCCCCTTATCCGGCGGACAATTGAAGGTGCGCAGCCCATACCGCGGCCGGCACCTGGATGACCACCCCATGGCACGATGGCTGCCAACCTGCCGCCGCGACCGCGGACGGGCACCGTGAAGGAGCGACGATGAACGACACTCCGGGCTGGGCCTCGCCCGGATCTGCCCCCTCCGACGGGCAGGAGCCCGGCGCGTCCGGCCCTGCCGAGCCCACCGACCGTCCCGGCGCCACGGAGCGCGCGGACCAGCCCGGTCCCGACCCGCAGGACCGCCCCGACGCGCAGAGCACCGGCTCGCAGTGGTCGAAGGAACAGCCGCCACCCGCCCAGTGGTCCGCGCCCGCAGGCCCCGCCGGCCCCGGTCGGCCTGCCCCGCCGCCACCCGGCCCCGGCTGGGGCACCCAGCCTCCCTCCGGCCCCGGCGCCCACGGCGCTCCCGGTCCTGGTGGTTTCCCGCCTTACGGCACTCCCGGATACCCCGCGTGGGGAGGCGGTTGGGGCGGTCCCCCGCCCGCCGCCAAGCCGGGCGTCATCCCGCTCCGCCCTCTCGGCGTCGGCGAGATCCTCGACGGCGCGGTCTCCACCATGCGCACCTACTGGCGGACCGTCCTGGGCATCTCCCTGACCGTCGCCGTGGTTACGGAAATCCTCGTCATCCTCCTTCAGGGCCTCGTGCTGAACGACACCAGCACCGCGGCCCTCGACGACCCGAGCGCCACCGCCGGCGAACTGACCCGCGCCCTGGGCGAGGTCATGCTCAGCTCCAGCGCCGTCTTCCTGATCTCCCTGATCGCGACAGTCGCCGCGACCGCCCTGCTCACCACCGTCACCAGCCGCGCCGTCCTCGGCCGGTCCGTGAGCACCGGCGAGGCCTGGCGCGACGCCCGCCCTCAGGTCGTCAAACTGCTCGGTCTGATCGTGCTGCTGCCCGTCATGGCCGCGGGAATCGTCCTCGCAGGCACGCTGCCCGGCATCCTCGTAGCCGTCTACGGGAACGCCGACGGGGGTGTCGCGCTCGCCGTCCTGGGCGGCATCGGCGCCGGAATCGTCGCACTCTGGTTGATGATCCGCTTCTCCCTGGCCTCGCCGGCTCTGATGCTGGAGAAGCAGGGCGTCGTGAAGTCGATGAGCCGATCCTCGAAGCTCGTCCGCGGCTCCTGGTGGCGTGTCTTCGGCATCCAGCTGCTCGCCGGGATCATCGCGAGCATCATCTCGGCGATCGTCGTCATCCCCTTCACCTTCCTCGCCGCGCTGTTCAGCGGCGACGGCATCGCCAGTCTCCTCAACAACAGCGGCGGCGACCTCAGCTGGACGTTCCTCGTCATCAGCGGGCTGGGCTCGGTGATCGGCTCCATGATCACCTACCCGATCAGTGCCGGCGTCACCGTGCTCCTCTACATCGACCTGCGCATCCGACGTGAGGCCCTCGACCTCGAACTGGCCCGCGCCGCGGGCGTCCAGGGATACGGCACCGAAGTCGGCGCGGGAGGCTGATGCAGTGAGCTTGACGGGGGGAGTTCTCACAGCAGTGCCCACAACGTTGCCACGCGCCGCCGCCGAAGTGGCCATACGGGCGCTGCTGCGTGCCGGCGACAATGCCGTCCTGTCGTCGGCACGCTCCGGAGACGAACCGCCGGTGACGATTCCGCGGGATCCAGCGCGCGAGGCGGCCCGTCGTGAGTTGTCCAAGCGCATGTACCACGAGAACGACCCCAGCTTGTTCCAGCGCGCCCTGAACGCCTTCTGGGATTGGGTCGACAAGCTGTTCGGCTCAGCCGCGGCCACGACACCAGGAGGCACGCTGGGCCTCGTCGTCATCATCGTCGCCGTCCTCTCGGTGCTGGGCGCACTGTGGTGGCGCCTGGGCACGCCGCACCGCGAACCGACCTCGTCGGCAGCCCTGTTCGACGACCGCCCCCGCAGCGCCGCCGAACACCGCGCGGCAGCCGAGGCACATGCCGCCCAAGGCCACTGGAACCAGGCCGTCCAGGAACGCATGCGCGCCATCGTCCGCTCCCTCGAAGAGCGAGCGCTCCTGGACGTACGCCCCGGCCGCACCGCGGACGAAGCAGCCGCAGCAGCGGGCCGCACACTGCCCGCCCACACGGACCGGCTGCGCGCCGCCGCCCGGGACTTCGACGACGTGACGTACGGCGGCCGAAGGGCGAGCGAGCAGTCGTACCACCGCATGGCCGAACTCGACCGCGACCTCGGCCGCACCAAGCCCCAGCTCGCGGACAGCAGCCCCAGCACGGCCCACAACGCCCGCCAGGGAGCCTCCGGATGACCACCGAGGCCATGCTCCCGAACACTTCGGCCTCGCCCACCGCACGCCAGGTGTGGACCCGCGCGCGAGGCATCGCCCTCTCCGTGCTCCTCCTCCTGGCGGCAGCCGTGGTGATCGCCGTGATCCGCTCCGACGCCCGGCACGGTGAACTCGACCCGCGCTCCGCCGACTCCTACGGCAGCCGCGCCGTCGCAGAGCTCCTCGCAGACCACGGCGTGACCACGCGCACGGTCACCACCCTGGACGAAGCTCGCGCCGCAGCAGCTCCGGACACCACGCTCCTGGTCGCAGTCCCCGACCTGTTGACGCACCGTCAACAGTCGCGGCTGCGCTCCGCGATCGCAGGCTCCGGCGGACGCACCGTCCTGGTCGCCCCCGGCAGCTGGTCCGTGGAAAAGCTCGCCCCCGGTGTCACCGCGGACCCCGCCACCAGCTTCACCTCGACGCTCTCTCCCGACTGCCAACTGCCCGCCGCCCGTCGCGCGGGCACTGCGGACACGGGCGGCATCCGCTACACGACCACACACCTCGGCGCCGACGAGTGCTACCCCAGCAGGCGCCTCGCCACGCTCCTGCGCATCCCGGAGACGTCCGGGGACGGCGACACGGTCGTCCTCGGCGCACCCGACATCCTCTTCAACGACCACCTCGACAAGCAGGGCAACGCCTCGCTCGCCCTTCAACTCCTCGGCTCCCGCCCTCATCTGGTCTGGTACCTCCCCTCGCTCTCCGACAACTCGGCCACCGGCACAGGCGACAAAAAGGGCTTCTTCGACCTGCTCCCCTCCGGCTGGCTCTGGGGCACGTTGCAACTCTTCGTCGCGGCAGCCCTCGCCGCCCTCTGGCGGGCACGCCGACTGGGCCCCCTCGTGCCCGAAAGACTCCCCGTGGCGATCCGCGCCTCCGAAACCGTCGAAGGCCGCGCCCGTCTCTACCGAAAAGCGAACGCCCGCGATCGCGCAGCCACCGCTCTTCGTTCCTCCACCCGCATCCGCCTCGCCCCCCTCGTCGGCGTCTCCGTCGTTCAGGCGCACTCGCCCGAGGCCCTGCTCCCCGCTCTGTCCGCCCATCTCCGCAGCTCCGGACAGGCCCTGGACTCTCTCCTCTTCGGCCCGCCGCCCAGCGACGACGCGGCGCTCATCTCCCTCGCCGACCAACTCGACGCCCTCGAAAGAGAGGTACGCCGTCCATGATGGACCCGACCACTGACAACGCCGGGTACTCCGGGGAACCGGGCAAGGCCCGAGCCTCCCTGGAAGCCCTGCGCGCCGAGATCGCCAAAGCCGTGGTCGGCCAGGACCCCGCCGTGACCGGCCTCGTCGTCGCCCTCCTCTGCCGTGGACACGTTCTACTAGAAGGAGTCCCCGGGGTCGCCAAAACGTTGCTCGTCCGCACCCTCGCATCCGCACTCGAACTCGACACGAAGCGCGTGCAGTTCACTCCCGACCTGATGCCGAGCGACATCACGGGCTCCCTGATCTACGACACCCGCACCGCCGAGTTCTCGTTCCAGCCCGGTCCGGTCTTCACCAACCTCCTCCTCGCCGACGAGATCAACCGCACGCCCCCGAAGACCCAGTCGTCCCTCCTGGAGGCCATGGAGGAACGCCAGGTCACGGTTGACGGCACGGCACGCCCGCTGCCCGACCCGTTCTTGGTGGCCGCGACCCAGAACCCGGTCGAATACGAGGGCACATACCCCCTCCCCGAAGCCCAACTGGACCGTTTCCTCCTCAAACTGACGATCCCTCTGCCCTCCCGCCAGGACGAGATCGACGTCCTCACCCGCCACGCCGAGGGCTTCAACCCGCGCGACCTGCGCGCCGCCGGCGTACGCCCGGTGGCCGGTCCCGCCGACCTGGAGGCCGCCCGCGCAGCCGTCGCCAAAACGACGATCTCCCCGGAGATCACCGCCTACGTGGTGGACATCTGCCGAGCCACCCGCGACTCCCCGTCACTCACTCTGGGCGTCTCCCCACGCGGCGCCACGGCCCTCCTGGCCACCTCGCGCGCGTGGGCATGGCTCACAGGTCGCGACTACGTCATCCCCGACGACGTCAAAGCCCTGGCCCTCCCCACCCTCCGCCACCGCGTACAACTCCGCCCAGAGGCGGAGATGGAAGGGGTCACGGCCGACTCCGTCATCAACGCGATCCTCGCCCACGTCCCCGTCCCCCGCTGATGGCCCTCACCGGACGCGCCGCGCTCCTCGCGGCCCTCGGCTCCCTCCCCGTCGGAATCTGGGACCCCGGTTGGACGGGCATCCTCGCGGTGAACGCCCCCCTGGCCGTGGCCTGCGCCTGCGACTTCGCCCTCGCAGCGCCTGTACGCCGCCTCGGCCTGACCCGCTCAGGCGACACGTCCGTACGCCTGGGCGAGGCGGCAGACGTGACCCTCACCGTCACCAATCGGTCCAGCCGCCCGCTTCGGGCGCGCCTGCGCGATGCCTGGCCCCCCAGCAGCTGGCAGCCCGGAACAGAGGTGGCAGCCTCCCGCCACCGCCTGACGGTTCCGGCCGGCGAACGCCGACGCGTCACCACCCGCCTACGCCCCACCCGCCGCGGTGACCGCCAGGCCGACCGGATCACCATCCGCTCGTACGGCCCCCTCGGCCTGCTCTCCCGCCAGGGCACCCACAAAGTTCCCTGGACGGTGCGCGTTCTGCCACCCTTCACCAGCCGAAAACACCTGCCCTCGAAGCTCGCCCGTCTGCGCGAGCTCGACGGCCGCACCAGCGTTCTCACCCGCGGCGAAGGAGCAGAATTCGACAGCCTGCGCGAGTACGTCCCCGGCGACGACACCCGATCCATCGACTGGCGCGCAACGGCCCGCCAGTCCACGGTCGCCGTACGCACATGGCGCCCCGAGCGCGATCGCCACATCCTGCTCGTCCTGGACACCGGCCGCACCTCTGCGGGCCGCGTGGGTGACGCCCCACGCCTCGACGCCTCCATGGACGCGGCCCTCCTCCTGGCAGCACTCGCGTCCCGCGCAGGCGACCGGGTGGACCTGATGGCATACGACCGCCGGGTACGCGCCCTCGTCCAGGGGCGTACGGCACGCGACGTCCTCCCGTCCCTGGTCAACGCGATGGCGACGCTCGAACCCGAACTGGTCGAACTGGACGCCCGAGGCCTGACGGCAAGCGCCCTCCGCACGGCTCCCCGCCGCTCCCTCATCGTCCTGCTGACGAGCCTCGACACCGCTCCCGTAGAAGAAGGCCTGCTCCCCGTCCTCTCCCAACTCACCCAGCGCCACACAGTGCTGGTGGCATCGGTGGCAGACCCCTATATCGCCCGCATGACGACGGCCCGTGGAAACACCGAGGGCGTTTACGAAGCTGCCGCTGCCGCCCAGGCCCAGAGCGAACGTCACCGCACTGCGGAACAACTACGCCGTCACGGCGTCACGGTGGTCGACAAGACCCCGGAGGAACTGGCGCCGGCGCTGGCAGATGCATATCTGGCACTGAAGTCAGCGGGACGTCTGTAATACGAAGGGCCGCAGGGGCTCTCTCCTGAAGGGCCCCGAAGGCATAAGCCGTAAAACGTAGAAAACCCCCGTACCGGTATCCCCGGCCGGGGGTTTTCTCAATGATTGTTCGGCGGCGTCCTACTCTCCCACAGGGTCCCCCCTGCAGTACCATCGGCGCTGTAAGGCTTAGCTTCCGGGTTCGAAATGTAACCGGGCGTTTCCCTCACGCTATAACCACCGAAACACTATGAAACTGTCGAACCTGCCACACCATCACCATCACCGGTAACGGGGCTGTTCGTGGTTTCAGAACCAACACAGTGGACGCGAGCAACTGAGGACAAGCCCTCGGCCTATTAGTACCGGTCACCTCCACCCATTACTGGGCTTCCAGATCCGGCCTATCAACCCAGTCGTCTACTGGGAGCCTTACCCCATCAAGTGGGTGGGAATACTCATCTCGAAGCAGGCTTCCCGCTTAGATGCTTTCAGCGGTTATCCCTCCCGAACGTAGCCAACCAGCCATGCCCTTGGCAGAACAACTGGCACACCAGAGGTTCGTCCGTCCCGGTCCTCTCGTACTAGGGACAGCCCTTCTCAATATTCCTGCGCGCGCAGCGGATAGGGACCGAACTGTCTCACGACGTTCTAAACCCAGCTCGCGTACCGCTTTAATGGGCGAACAGCCCAACCCTTGGGACCGACTCCAGCCCCAGGATGCGACGAGCCGACATCGAGGTGCCAAACCATCCCGTCGATATGGACTCTTGGGGAAGATCAGCCTGTTATCCCCGGGGTACCTTTTATCCGTTGAGCGACGGCGCTTCCACAAGCCACCGCCGGATCACTAGTCCCGACTTTCGTCCCTGCTCGACCCGTCGGTCTCACAGTCAAGCTCCCTTGTGCACTTACACTCAACACCTGATTGCCAACCAGGCTGAGGGAACCTTTGGGCGCCTCCGTTACTCTTTAGGAGGCAACCGCCCCAGTTAAACTACCCATCAGACACTGTCCCTGATCCGGATCACGGACCCAGGTTAGACATCCAGCACGACCAGACTGGTATTTCAACGACGACTCCCCCTGAACTGGCGTCCAGAGTTCACAGTCTCCCAGCTATCCTACACAAGCCGAACCGAACACCAATATCAAACTGTAGTAAAGGTCCCGGGGTCTTTCCGTCCTGCTGCGCGAAACGAGCATCTTTACTCGTAGTGCAATTTCACCGGGCCTATGGTTGAGACAGTCGAGAAGTCGTTACGCCATTCGTGCAGGTCGGAACTTACCCGACAAGGAATTTCGCTACCTTAGGATGGTTATAGTTACCACCGCCGTTTACTGGCGCTTAAGTTCTCAGCTTCGCACGCCCGAAAGCGCACTAACCGGTCCCCTTAACGTTCCAGCACCGGGCAGGCGTCAGTCCGTATACATCGCCTTACGGCTTCGCACGGACCTGTGTTTTTAGTAAACAGTCGCTTCTCGCTGGTCTCTGCGGCCACCCCCAGCTCATGGAGTAAATCCAATCACCAGTGATGGCCCCCCTTCTCCCGAAGTTACGGGGGCATTTTGCCGAGTTCCTTAACCATAGTTCACCCGAACGCCTCGGTATTCTCTACCTGACCACCTGAGTCGGTTTAGGGTACGGGCCGCCATGAAACTCGCTAGAGGCTTTTCTCGACAGCATAGGATCATCCACTTCACCACAATCGGCTCGGCATCAGGTCTCAGCCCCATGTGCGACGGATTTACCTACCGCACGGCCTACACCCTTACCCCGGGACAACCACCGCCCGGGCTGGACTACCTTCCTGCGTCACCCCATCACTCACCTACTACAAGTCTGGTCTATCGGCTCCACCACTTTCCATTCCCCGAAGGGTCCGGAACGGCTTCACGGACTTAGCATCGCCTGATTCAATGTTTGACGCTTCACAGCGGGTACCGGAATATCAACCGGTTATCCATCGACTACGCCTGTCGGCCTCGCCTTAGGTCCCGACTTACCCTGGGCAGATCAGCTTGACCCAGGAACCCTTAGTCAATCGGCGCACACGTTTCTCACGTGTGAATCGCTACTCATGCCTGCATTCTCACTCGTGAACCGTCCACCACTGCCTTCCGGCGCGGCTTCACCCGGCACACGACGCTCCCCTACCCATCACAGCCTCCGTTGGGAGTATTGCTGCAATGACACGACTTCGGCGGTACGCTTGAGCCCCGCTACATTGTCGGCGCGGAATCACTAGACCAGTGAGCTATTACGCACTCTTTCAAGGGTGGCTGCTTCTAAGCCAACCTCCTGGTTGTCTGTGCGACTCCACATCCTTTCCCACTTAGCGTACGCTTAGGGGCCTTAGTCGATGCTCTGGGCTGTTTCCCTCTCGACCATGGAGCTTATCCCCCACAGTCTCACTGCCGCGCTCTCACTTACCGGCATTCGGAGTTTGGCTAAGGTCAGTAACCCGGTAGGGCCCATCGCCTATCCAGTGCTCTACCTCCGGCAAGAAACACACGACGCTGCACCTAAATGCATTTCGGGGAGAACCAGCTATCACGGAGTTTGATTGGCCTTTCACCCCTAACCACAGGTCATCCCCCAGGTTTTCAACCCTGGTGGGTTCGGTCCTCCACGAAGTCTTACCTCCGCTTCAACCTGCCCATGGCTAGATCACTCCGCTTCGGGTCTTGAGCGCGCTACTATACCGCCCTATTCGGACTCGCTTTCGCTACGGCTTCCCCACCCGGGTTAACCTCGCAACACACCGCAAACTCGCAGGCTCATTCTTCAAAAGGCACGCAGTCACGAGAATGTGCAAGCACATTCCGACGCTCCCACGGCTTGTAGGCACACGGTTTCAGGTACTATTTCACTCCGCTCCCGCGGTACTTTTCACCATTCCCTCACGGTACTATCCGCTATCGGTCACCAGGGAATATTTAGGCTTAACGGGTGGTCCCGCCAGATTCACACGGGATTTCTCGGGCCCCGTGCTACTTGGGTGTCTCTCAAACGAGCCGTTGACGTTTCGACTACGGGGGTCTTACCCTCTACGCCGGACCTTTCGCATGTCCTTCGCCTACATCAACGGTTTCTGACTCGTCTCACGGCCGGCAGACCGCAAAAGAGAGATCCCACAACCCCGTATACGCAACCCCTGCCGGGTCTCACACGCATACGGTTTGGCCTCATCCGGTTTCGCTCGCCACTACTCCCGGAATCACGGTTGTTTTCTCTTCCTGCGGGTACTGAGATGTTTCACTTCCCCGCGTTCCCTCCACTTGCCCTATGTGTTCAGGCAAGGGTGACAGCCCATGACGACTGCCGGGTTTCCCCATTCGGACACCCCCGGATCAAAGCCTGGTTGACGACTCCCCGGGGCCTATCGTGGCCTCCCACGTCCTTCATCGGTTCCTGGTGCCAAGGCATCCACCGTGCGCCCTTAAAAACTTGGCCACAGATGCTCGCGTCCACTGTGCAGTTCTCAAACAACGACCAGCCACCCACCACCCCGAACCTAAGTCCGAGTGCACTGGGGCCGGCATCAGAAGGGCAAGCAACGCTCGCACCCTCAGACACCCAACAGCGTGCCCGACCCGACTCCCGCCCGGAGATCATGCTTTCCACACTCCGAAGAGCAGTACTCACAGCCTCCGACCCGAGAACCGGACCGAATAATCAACGTTCCACCCATGAGCAACCAGCACCGGACGTTCGCCGATGAACTGGCCTCTGACCTCACCCCGTGGGGATCGGTAAGAAGTGCTCCTTAGAAAGGAGGTGATCCAGCCGCACCTTCCGGTACGGCTACCTTGTTACGACTTCGTCCCAATCGCCAGTCCCACCTTCGACAGCTCCCTCCCACAAGGGGTTGGGCCACCGGCTTCGGGTGTTACCGACTTTCGTGACGTGACGGGCGGTGTGTACAAGGCCCGGGAACGTATTCACCGCAGCAATGCTGATCTGCGATTACTAGCAACTCCGACTTCATGGGGTCGAGTTGCAGACCCCAATCCGAACTGAGACCGGCTTTTTGAGATTCGCTCCACCTCACGGTATCGCAGCTCATTGTACCGGCCATTGTAGCACGTGTGCAGCCCAAGACATAAGGGGCATGATGACTTGACGTCGTCCCCACCTTCCTCCGAGTTGACCCCGGCGGTCTCCTGTGAGTCCCCATCACCCCGAAGGGCATGCTGGCAACACAGGACAAGGGTTGCGCTCGTTGCGGGACTTAACCCAACATCTCACGACACGAGCTGACGACAGCCATGCACCACCTGTACACCGACCACAAGGGGGGCACCATCTCTGATGCTTTCCGGCGTATGTCAAGCCTTGGTAAGGTTCTTCGCGTTGCGTCGAATTAAGCCACATGCTCCGCTGCTTGTGCGGGCCCCCGTCAATTCCTTTGAGTTTTAGCCTTGCGGCCGTACTCCCCAGGCGGGGAACTTAATGCGTTAGCTGCGGCACCGACGACGTGGAATGTCGCCAACACCTAGTTCCCACCGTTTACGGCGTGGACTACCAGGGTATCTAATCCTGTTCGCTCCCCACGCTTTCGCTCCTCAGCGTCAGTAATGGCCCAGAGATCCGCCTTCGCCACCGGTGTTCCTCCTGATATCTGCGCATTTCACCGCTACACCAGGAATTCCGATCTCCCCTACCACACTCTAGCTAGCCCGTATCGAATGCAGACCCGGGGTTAAGCCCCGGGCTTTCACACCCGACGTGACAAGCCGCCTACGAGCTCTTTACGCCCAATAATTCCGGACAACGCTTGCGCCCTACGTATTACCGCGGCTGCTGGCACGTAGTTAGCCGGCGCTTCTTCTGCAGGTACCGTCACTTTCGCTTCTTCCCTGCTGAAAGAGGTTTACAACCCGAAGGCCGTCATCCCTCACGCGGCGTCGCTGCATCAGGCTTTCGCCCATTGTGCAATATTCCCCACTGCTGCCTCCCGTAGGAGTCTGGGCCGTGTCTCAGTCCCAGTGTGGCCGGTCGCCCTCTCAGGCCGGCTACCCGTCGTCGCCTTGGTGAGCCATTACCTCACCAACAAGCTGATAGGCCGCGGGCTCATCCTTCACCGCCGGAGCTTTCAACCACCACCCATGCGAGTGACAGTGATATCCGGTATTAGACCCCGTTTCCAGGGCTTGTCCCAGAGTGAAGGGCAGATTGCCCACGTGTTACTCACCCGTTCGCCACTAATCCACCCCGAAGGGCTTCATCGTTCGACTTGCATGTGTTAAGCACGCCGCCAGCGTTCGTCCTGAGCCAGGATCAAACTCTCCGTGAATGTTCTCCCGTCATCGGGATGACACCACGAGAGCGGAACAGCCGGGCGGAATAAGCCCAGCCGTTCACAGCGTCCTCGCTGTGTTTTACTTCAAAGGAACCTCGACCACCGGAACAAGTCCGGCGGACGGGGTATCAACATATCTGGCGTTGATTTTTGGCACGCTGTTGAGTTCTCAAGGAACGGACGCTTCCTTTGTACTCACCCTCTCGGGCTTTCCTCCGGGCGCTTCCCTTCGGCCTTGCGTTTCCGACTCTATCAGACCGTTTCCCGATCCGATTTCCTCGGCGCTTTCCAGGATCCCGCTTTCGCGTTTCCCTTTCCGGCGATCCCGACTTTATCAGAAGCTTCGCGCCGGTCTGACCGGCCGCCTATTTCCGATTAATCGGGAGTGGCTTCTTCGAAATCGATGTTCCGAGAAGCAGACAGACTCTCACTGCTGCCGACCGGACTAGATCCAGTTCCAGGCAACTGTTCGAATCTACCTCCCCGACCGGTCCGTGTCAACGGCTCCTGTGAGGGCGAGGGAGAGACTAACAGCTCAGCAGGTGTGTCCGCACATCAGGCGGCCATCGGCACCGTGGCGCTGCGTTCCGCTGCTTCCACATCGCCCGTCTCCCCTGCACGGGCCGCTCGGCCGCCCAGGACGAAGACGTACGCGAGGAAGGCGAGTTCCACGGCGACGCCAATGCCTATGCGGGCCCAGGTGGGCAGGCCCGAAGGGGTGACGAAGCCTTCGATGGCGCCGGAGACGAAGAGGACGAGCGCGAGACCGATCGCCATGCCCACGGCGGCTCGCCCCTCCTCGGCGAGAGCCGTGCGCCGGGAACGGGGGCCTGGGTCGATGAGGGTCCAGCCGAGGCGGAGTCCCGTGCCGGCGGCTACGAAGACGGCGGTCAGTTCGAGCAGGCCGTGCGGGAGGACCAGCCCCAGGAAGGTGTCGAGACGACCGGCCGAGGACATGAGGCCGAAGCCGACTCCCAGGTTGAGCATGTTCTGGAAGAGGATCCAGAGGACGGGCAGACCGAGGAAGACGCCCAGGATCAGGCACTGGGCGGCGGCCCAGGCGTTGTTCGTCCAGACCTGGGCCGCGAAGGACGCCGCGGGGTGGCTCGAGTAGTACGTCTCGTACTGGCCGCCGGGACGAGTGAGCTCGCGCAGCTCGCTGGGGGCCGCGATGGTGGACTGCACCTCGTGGTGAGTACCTATCCACCATCCCAGGAGGATGGCGACGGCGGTGGACAGAAGCGCGGTGGGGACCCACCAGCGGCGCGATCTGTAGACGGCGGCAGGAAACCCGTGAGCCAGGAAGCGTGTGACGTCTCGCCAGGAGGCACGTCGGGTGCCGGTCACCGCGCTACGCGCGCGTGCCACGAGTTGGCTGAGGCGTCCGGTCAGCTGGGGATCGGGAGCGCTGGACTGGATCAGAGAGAGCTGCGTGGCCGTGCGCTGGTAGAGCGCGACGAGTTCGTCGGCCTCGGCGCCGGTGAGGCGGCGTTGGCGTTTGAGGAGGGCGTCGAGGCGGTCCCATTCGGCTCGGTGAGCGGTCACGAAGACGTCGAGGTCCATCGGTTTGCCTGCTCCTCGGCTGTTCGTCGGCGGCCCATCGTGGTTCAGCTTGTCGTACTGGAGCACGAAGCGCCCTCAGCTTGGCAGACTGGCCGTTCAACGGGCAGGCCAGGGGAAGGACGACGCGTGAGCGAGCTGGTGACGGGCGAGGCGGTGGCGTTGGAGCTGCGCCCCGCGAGGCTGCCCAGCAGGGGGCTTGCGGTGTTGCTCGACCTGGCTGTGGCGGTGGCCGTCTACATCGTGCTGACCATTGCGCTCGTCGCTTCCACGGCTTCACTGGACGACGCGGCGCAGACCGCGGTGTCGATCACGAGCTTCGTGCTGGTGATGGTGGGCGGACCGATCGTGGTCGAGACGCTCAGCCATGGGCGCTCTCTTGGAAAGATGGCGTGTGGGTTGCGGGTGGTGAGGGACGACGGGGGGCCGATCCGGTTCCGGCATGCGCTGGTTCGGGGCGGGATCGGATTCGTGGAGATCCTGATGACGTTCGGGGTCATCGCCTGCATTGCGTCCCTTGTGTCGGCTCGTGGCCGGCGGCTCGGCGACGTGTTCGCCGGAACTCTCGTCGTACGGGAAAGGGTGCCCGTCGTTCCGACGGGCTTCGTGCCTCCGCCGCCGATATGGCTGGCCGGGAGGTTCTCGGGGGCTGATCTGTCAGCCGTTCCCGACGGGTTGTGGCTCGCGATCCGTCAGTACCTGACGCGGATGCAGCAGCTGGATCCGCAGGTCGGCTCGGCCATGGCGGAGCGGCTCGCTTCGGATCTCGCGGCTCGTACGGGGACGCCGGTTCCGCAGGGTGTTCCTTCGGCGGCGTATCTGGCGGCCGTGGTGCAGGAGCGGCAGGCCCGGGAGGTACGACGGGCCGTCGCGAACGGCACATCAGTCGGGGGCCAGGCTGTTGTGCCGGGCTCCTACGGCCGTCCTGCGGGGTTCTCTCCGGTGACGGCACCGCCGCCTGCTGCTCATGTCGCGCTGGCGGCTGCGGCCGGGCGTGAGGTTGAAGCTCCGCCACACAAGGTTTCGGCGCACGGAGCCGCGCCGGCCGGTTCGCAGGTGGGGCCGCCTGCCGATCGTCCGTCCAGCGGGGCGGGTGGGAGCGCCGAGTCCAGCGGGTTCGTACCGCCGGCGTAGCCCCGTCGAAGGTCCGGCCGCCTCGCGTCGGTTCTGCCCGCGTCTTTCTCAGGCGGCGCCCGTCTCGCTCAGGTGAAGGTGGACGGCGGTGATTCGAGGTCTTCCAGTTCGATGCCGGGCGCCCCGAGCACTACGTCGCCGGCGATGTGTACGGCGTGCTGTTCGCCCGTGTCCAAGGCTGTGACCTGGTATTCGTCCACGGTCAGGGGGGCGTTGTCAGTGGCGTGTGTTTCTCTGTTCACCAAGGTCCAGGACTGGTCCACGGTGCGCGGGGCGAGGACGGGATCCGTGAAGGCGACGAGGCGTACGCGGGTTGCTGAGGCGGAGGGGGTGAGGCGCAGGAGACGGGTGGTGGCGACGAGGAACGCGGGGGATGTGCCGGTGAATGCGTGGGCCAGGACGTTGCCCTCGTTCGCGTCAGCGCCCGTGGGGTCCGTGCGGACCCAGGTGACGCCGTCGAGAGCCGCGCCCCGGACCTGCCAGTCGGCGGCGTGGAGTTCGAGGCGGATGGGGCGGCCGAGTTCGTCGAGTGTGAGGTCGACGGAGCCATGGTGATCGCCCGAGGGAGTGGTCAGTTGGGACACGTAGCGCCAGCCGGAGGGGCCGGGGGCGCAGTGGAAGTGCTCTTCTGCGAGGGGGGTGTGATCGTGCGGATCGTGGAGCGAATAACGGCCGCGGGGCATGGGGGTCCTGGGTCTTGACGGGCTGGTCCGGTTGAGGGGCTGGTCCGGCCGACCGGCCGCAGAGCCAAAGGGGCAGGCCCCCGGCACGGGGGTGCGGGGGCCTGCCTCGGAGGGACTGCTGCTGGTGGGCGCGTCAGCGCACCGACGCGCCCACCATGTGCTGCGCCGGGCCGCTCAGTAGCGGTAGTGGTCCGACTTGTACGGGCCCTCGACCGCGACACCGATGTACGAGGCCTGCTCGGGGCGGAGCGTGGTCAGCTTCACGCCGAGCGAGTCCAGGTGGAGACGGGCGACCTTCTCGTCGAGGTGCTTGGGCAGCACGTAGACGTCGGTCGGGTACTCGTCGGGCTTGGTGAACAGCTCGATCTGGGCCAGGGTCTGGTCCGCGAACGAGTTGGACATCACGAACGACGGGTGGCCGGTGGCGTTGCCCAGGTTGAGCAGACGACCCTCGGACAGGACGATCAGCACCCTGCCGTCGGGGAACGTCCAGGTGTGGACCTGCGGCTTGACCTCGTCCTTGACGATGCCCGGAATCTGCGCCAGGCCGGCCATGTCGATCTCGTTGTCGAAGTGGCCGATGTTGCCGACGATGGCCTGGTGCTTCATCTTGGCCATGTCCGAGGCCATGATGATGTCCTTGTTGCCCGTCGTGGTGACGAAGATGTCGGCCTTGTCGATGACCTCGTCGAGGGTCGTGACCTGGTAACCGTCCATCGCCGCCTGCAGGGCGCAGATGGGGTCGATCTCGGTGATGATCACGCGGGCGCCCTGGCCGCGCAGGGACTCCGCGCAGCCCTTGCCCACGTCGCCGTAGCCGCAGACGACCGCGGTCTTGCCGCCGATGAGGACGTCGGTGGCGCGGTTGATGCCGTCGATCAGGGAGTGACGGCAGCCGTACTTGTTGTCGAACTTCGACTTGGTGACGGCGTCGTTGACGTTGATCGCCGGGAACAGGAGGGTGCCGTCACGGTGCATCTCGTACAGGCGGTGGACGCCGGTGGTGGTCTCCTCGGTCACGCCGCGGATCTCCGAGGCGAGCTCGGTCCACTTCTGCGAGCCGTCGGAGATGGTGCGGTGCAGGAGCTCGAGGACGACGCGGTGCTCGTCGGACTCGGCGGTGTCGACGGACGGGACCTTGCCGTCCTTCTCGTACTCGACGCCCTTGTGGACGAGGAGGGTGGCGTCACCACCGTCGTCCAGGATCATGTTCGGGCCGCCGGTGGGGGTGTTCGGCCAGGTCAGCGCCTGCTCCGTGCACCACCAGTACTCCTCCAGGGTCTCGCCCTTCCAGGCGAAGACCGGGATGCCCTGCGGGTTGTCGGGCGTGCCGTTCGGGCCGACGGCGATGGCGGCGGCCGCGTGGTCCTGGGTGGAGAAGATGTTGCAGGACGCCCAGCGGACCTGCGCGCCCAGGGCGACCAGGGTCTCGATGAGGACGGCGGTCTGCACGGTCATGTGCAGGGAGCCGGTGACGCGGGCGCCGGCCAGCGGCTGCGCCTCGGCGTATTCCTTGCGGATCGACATCAGGCCGGGCATCTCGTGCTCGGCGAGGGTGATCTCCTTGCGGCCGAAGACGGCCAGGGAGAGATCGGCGACCTTGAAGTCCTGCCGGTTGTCGACAGTCGTCATTGCGAGCTGCTCCTCGGGGTTGGGGCGAGGTGGGTACGGCTGGTCTGCGCGGCGGCGGACACAAAGGTGCCCGAAGAGGACACAGGCATGCCCGGTACGCGCAGCGCAGTCCGTCGGAGGCCCTCTCTCCCTCGGTCGGTCCCTGCTGGGACCGCCCGACCGCCATCAGCAGCGACGTCTGGCTCCGTCCCAAGCTACACCGGTCCGCCCGGCCGTCCCCAGTCCACATCCGAACACACCACGTCGATCACGGCGAGCAGCGGGTGGGGAGGGCGAGGGGCGGGCAGCGCGATAACAGGACACGTACGAACGGGAGAACAGGAGTCAACAGAACGGCGCAGACAAGGACTTTTGTCTCTTTGAGGCGGGCGTCAGGTAGTGCAGGATGCCTGGAGATCGGAACTCTCTGATCGATCTCGCGGGGCGTCCGGGACGGCGCTTCGCGCGACGAAGACGTTAGGAGATCGACGTGACCATTCCGGCCGGCCCTCCCCCCACGGGCGGCGGCGAAGGCGAGAGCAGGAGCGTGAAGCTGCTCGCCGTTACCGCATGCCCGACCGGCATTGCACACACGTACATGGCCGCGGAGAAGCTCGCGCAGGCCGCCGCGAGCCGTGGCATCGACATGAAGGTGGAGACCCAGGGATCAATCGGGGCTGAAAACGTCCTCGATGACAACGATGTCAGCACCGCGGACGGCGTCATCGTCGCCACGGACAAGGATGTGGACCTGAGCCGTTTCGTGGGCAAGCGGGTGCTCAAGGTCGGGGTGGCGGAGGGTATTCACCATCCCGAACGGCTGATCGAGCAGGTGCGGTCGGCGCCCGTGCACCGGCCGGGGAGCGCGGCGGCAGCGCCGTCGGCCGGTGGTGGCAAGGAGCGGAGCGTCGGGTACAAGGCGCTGATGAACGGGGTCAGCTACATGATCCCGTTCGTGGTGGTCGGCGGGCTGCTGATCGCGATCTCGCTGTCGCTCGGCGGGCACGCGGACCCCTCGGGCGGTCTGGTCATCCCGAAGGACTCCTTCTGGATGGACGTGAACAACATCGGCGTGATCGGCTTCACGCTGATGGTGCCGATTCTGTCCGGGTACATCGCGTATGCCATCGGCGACCGGCCCGCGCTCGTGCCGGGCATGATCGGTGGCTGGATCGCGAACACGGGGTCGTTGTACGACTCCAAGGCGGGCGCCGGCTTCATCGGGGCGATCGTGACCGGGTTCCTCGCCGGGTATCTGGTGTTGTGGATCAAGAAGGTCAGGGTCCCGAAGTTCGTACGGCCGATCATGCCCATCATCGTGATCCCGATCCTGGCGACGACGGCGCTCGGGATGTTCTTCATCTACGTCATAGGGCAGCCGATCTCATGGGTGTTCGAGCATCTGACCAGCTGGCTCAGTGGGATGACGGGCACGAGTGCGATCCTGCTCGGCGCGATTCTGGGGCTCATGATCGCGTTCGACATGGGCGGGCCGGTCAACAAGACGGCGTTCCTGTTCGGCGCGGGGCTCATCGCGACCGGCAACCAGACGGTCATGGGCATGTGTGCCGCCGCGATCCCGGTCATGCCGCTGGGACAGGGGCTGGCGACGTTGCTGCGCAAGCGGCTCTACACCGAGCAGGAGCGTGAGACCGGTCTCGCGTCCCTGTTCATGGGGTGTTTCGGGATCTCCGAAGGCGCGATTCCGTTCGCGGCGGCGCGGCCCGCGCAGGTCATTCCGGCCAACATGCTCGGCGGCGCGGTGGCCGGTGCGGTCGCCGGGATCGCGGGTGTGAAGGACGCTGTGCCGCACGGCGGACCGATCGTGGCTGTGCTGGGTGCGGTCAGCGGCGTGCCGATGTTCTTCGTGGCGGTGGTGGTCGGCACGGTGGCCACGGCGCTGACGACGGTGGCCCTGGTCGACATCAGCGAGCGCAAGCGGCGCGCGGAGCCGGTGCTCGGTGCGGGGGTGGCCGGTGGCGAGCCGGTGTCCCCGTTGGTCCCGGCCGGCGTGGGTACGTCGTCGGGTTCGGGCGCGCGTGCTGTCGTAGCGCCGCAAGCCGTGCGTGGATCCGCGTCGGCCGGTGCGGGCTCCGGTGGAGGGAACTCCGCTCCTGAGGCCGAGCCGACTCGTTCCGCCGACGCAGGTACCGGTGCCGAAGGTACCGAAGGTGCCGATGTCCTCTCCGGCTATCTCACCGAACGGACCGTCAAGATCCGGCTCGACGCGCAGGAGAAGGAGGCTGCCATCCGGGAGATGGCGGGGCTGTTGGCGCGCAGCGGCAAGGTGGCGGACGGGGACGAACTCGTGCGGACCGCGCTGCGGCGCGAGGAGCAGGGCACCACCGGGCTCGGCGAGGAGATCGCGATTCCGCATGCCAAGACGGACGCGGTGACCGCGCCGGTCGTCGGGTTCGCCCGGTCCGACGAGGGCGTCGAGTGGGGCTCGATGGACGGTACGAGGGCGCGGCTGGTGTTCATGATCGCCGTACCGGAGGCGGCCGCGGGCGATGAGCACCTGCGGATTCTGGCGGTGCTGTCGCGGAAGTTGATGGACGACGGGTTCCGGGAGCGGCTGACCGCCGCGGCCAACGAGCGGGCCGTGCTCGACGTGCTGGGTGAGATCGGGTGAGCTGAAAGATGCTGGTAGGGGTCCGTGCGCCGAACGCCGTGCGGGCCCGCACCGGGTGTTCACCGAGACCGTCCATTCTCCGCGCCGCGGATGGGCCGCATGGGGAGGTTGTGACACGGCGCGCAGAGGGCGGGGACTGGGGATCGCGGCGCTCGTGGTGGGGTTGGTGCCGGCGATCGGCATCTTCGTCTACGGGCGCGGCGCGTACGGCGTGGGCACGCAGCCCGGTGGGAGCATGGCGCGGACGTACAAGGCGGGCGAGCGCATCGTGTGGGAGCAGGTGGACGGCAGCGAGGTGCGGCGCGGTGACGTCGTGCTGTTCTCCGCACCGGACCGCTACGGCGCCGAAGGGGTCCACATGCAACGGGTGATCGGAGTGGGCGGCGACCGCGTGGCCTGCTGCACGTTCGTGGGCTCCCAGGAGCGGGTCACCGTGAACGGGAAGCCGGTCAAGGAGCCTTACGTCAATGGGGGCGACGCCGACGGTGGGCACGAGCAGTACGACGTAACCGTGCCGCAGGGGCGGATGTTCCTGCTGGGCGACCACCGTGCCGACGCGATGGACTCCCGTTTCTTCGCCAAGGACCACGGGGGAACCGTGCCCGTGGACGCCGTGCGGGGCCGAGTGACGGACGACCGTACGATCCTGGTTCTGCTGGGCTCGGCCCTGCTGCTCGGCGCGGTGCTGTTCCTCACCGGCATCGGGCTGGGGATCGGCTTCCTGGTGGTGCGGCGGCGCCAGGCGCCGCCGGTACCGCCGGCGCCCTGGCCCAACCAGCCGGTTCAGGTCTGAGCGCTCAGTGCTCCGCCGGGTGCGGCGCCGGTCCTCCCGGCGTCGCCTCGCGGTCCGGGCCCTTGGCGGCGTCGGACTCGCTGTAGATGTCCGGCTCGAGGTAGATGACGCGGGCGATGGGGACGGCGGCGCGGATACGGGTCTCGGCTGCGTTGATGGCGGAGGCGACCTGGGCGGCCGTGTCGTCGTGCTGGACGGCGATCTTGGCGGCGACCAGCAGTTCCTCCGGGCCGAGGTGGAGCGTGCGCATGTGGATGATGCCGGTGACCGTGTCACCGTCGACCACCGCGGCCTCGATCTTCTTGACGTCTTCGGTGCCGGCGGCCTCGCCGAGCAGCAGGGACTTGGTCTCGGCAGCGAGGACGAGCGCGATCAGGACGAGCAGGACGCCGATGCAGACGGTGCCGATGCCGTCCCAGACGCCGTCGCCGGTGAGCAGGGCGAGCCCGACGCCACCGAGCGCGAGGACCAGACCGATCAGTGCGCCGAAGTCCTCCAGGAGGACGACCGGCAACTCGGGCGCCTTGGCGCGCCGGATGAACTGTGGCCAGGACAGCGCGCCCCGCAGTTCGTTGGACTCCTTGATGGCCGTGCGGAAGGAGAAGCCCTCGGCGATGACCGCGAAGAGGAGGACGCCCACCGGCCAGTACCAGTGCTCCACCTCATGCGGGTGGCGGATCTTCTCGTAGCCCTCGTAGATGGCGAACATGCCGCCGACCGAGAAGAGGACGATCGAGACGAGGAAGGCGTAGATGTACCGCTCGCGGCCGTAGCCGAAGGGGTGTTGCGGGGTCGCCTCGCGCTGGGCCTTCTTGCCGCCGATCAGGAGCAGGGCCTGATTGCCGGAGTCGGCGAGCGAGTGGACGCCCTCGGCGAGCATCGACGACGAACCGCTGAACGCGAACGCCACGAACTTCGATGCCGCGATCGCGAGGTTGGCGCCGAGTGCCGCCACGATCGCCCTGGTGCCGCCTGACGCGCTCATGTGTTCGCGTTGTCCCTTCGCCTTCGTACGTACGCCGTCCGGGGCCCTGCCTCGTCGCGGCTTTGCCCGTCCTTTGCCGGTGGGCCATTCTTGCAGCCCTGTCCGGCGACGGCGCGTCAGGTGTCCACAACCCCGGTCATACGATCACAGTGGCCCGGAAGATCGTGCCCGCTCCGGACACTTCGGCTTTCTCGCCCGCCGGGACGAAGACCGACTGTCCGGGGCCGAGTTCGTGCCCGTCCGCCCGCACGACACCGGCCGTGCAGAGCAGGATCTGCGGGGTGGCCCGGGTGAGGTCGCGAGCGGCGCCGCCTTCGGGGAGGACGTACCTCGACAGCCGGAACTCGTCGATGGGGGTCTCGTAGACCTCCTCGTCGTCCGTTGACGCCTCGGGACGCAGTACGCCCGGGTCGCCGGCCTCGAAGCGCACGATGCGCAGGAGTTCGGGGACGTCGACGTGCTTGGGGGTCAGGCCGCAGCGCAGGACGTTGTCGGAGTTGGCCATGATCTCGACGCCCAGGCCGTTCAGGTACGCGTGCGGGATGCCGGCGCCGAGGAACAGGGCCTCGCCCGGCTGCAGGCGGACGTGGTTGAGGAGCATCGCGGCGATGACGCCGGGGTCGCCCGGGTAGTGGTGGGCGATGTCCGCGTACGGCGCGTACCGGCCGCCGAGGCGGGTGCAGGCGGCCGCGGCCGCGGCGACCGTGTGGTGCATCTCCTCGGGGTCGGCGGTGAGGATCGCCGTGAGGACCTCGCGCAGGGCGGCGTCCTCGGGGTGGGCGTGCAGCACGTCGACATAGGGCTTGAGGGAGTCGACTCCCAGGCCGGCGAGCAGGTCCGCGGCCTGCAGCGGGTCCCGGAAGCCGCACAGGCCGTCGAACTCGGTGAGCGCGCAGATCAGTTCGGGCTTGTGGTTGGCGTCCTTGTAGTTGCGGTGCGGGGCGTCGACCGGGATGCCGCGCCGCTCCTCGTCCTCGTAACCCTCCTTCGCCTGGGCGAGGTTGGGGTGCACCTGGAGGGAGAGGGGGCCGCCTGCGGCGAGGATCTTGAGAAGGAAGGGCAGGCGGGGGCCGAACTTGGCGACGGCTGCCGGGCCGAGTTCCTTCTCCGGGTCCGCGTCGACGATCTCGACGAGCGTGCCGCGTTCCGTGCGCGAGGGTGCGCCCGGGTGTGCGCCCATCCACATCTCCGCCTGCGGTTCACCGCTCGGCTCGACGCCGAGGAGGGTGGGGATGGCGGTGGTGGAACCCCAGGCGTAGGGGCGGATGGTGTTGTCCAGGCGGTCCATGCGGTTGCGGTTCTTTCTGCCGGTTCGTTGTGCGTACGACTGCTCGTCCTCGCGGGGCGTACGTACGTGTCTTCGCGTGCCTACGACGGTCAGAGCGTCGACGTCAAGATCAGGCTCCCGAAGCGAGCGCCAGGTAAACGGCGGCGAAATCCGTGATGGCGATCAGTTCGGCGAGGGTCTCCAGTTCGCCGCCGGGCTCCGGCTCCAGCTCGCTGATCGGAGTGTCGTGGCTGAGGGCCAGTTCACGGGCGGCGAGGGCGGCGGTGAGGCCGCCGAGCGGGCGGTCGCGGAACAGCACCACGCGTGCGTGCAGTGCGGGCGCCTCCTCGACGCGGTCGCGGAAGAAGTTGTCCGGGTCGGCGCTGGCGGCGAGCGGCCCGGCCAGCAGCGCACCGTGCGCGGCGAGCGCCTCGGGGAGTTCGGCCACCACGGCCGGGCGGCCGGAGAGTTCGGCGAGGGCAGCGGCGAACCGGCGGCCGGCGGGACCCGCCGAGACACCTTCGGTCCATACGACGGGCAGCGCGTCGGCGAGTTCGGCGGCGAGCGTCTTGGCGGGGTTGCTGTAGGTCACGACGGCGGGCCCGCAGCGCTCGGCGATGTGGTCGAGACGGTCGGCGATCTTGTCGACGGCGTCCGGCGGGGCGGTGACCAGGCCGGTGCGGTCGAGGAGCGCCAGCAGGGGTGTGAGCAGCGCCCACAGGACTCCGGGGGCGGATGCGGCGAACTGCTGTTCGCCCTGCTCGTAAGGGGCGGTCGCCATCGGTACGAACAGGCCGTGGGCGCTTTCCACAGCCTCGGTGAGCGGGGTGTGGGCGGGGGCGACCGCGACGACCGTGCAGCCTCGGCGGTAGGCCGAGTCCGCCAGCAGCGACAGGCCCGGTTCGGAGCCGTCGGGGGTGGTGATCAGCAGCAGGTCGACCGAGCCGGCCCAGCCGGGGAGCTCCCAGCGCAGGGCGCCCGCCGCGGGGGCGACGCCGGTGGGGGCGAGGCGGATGACGGGGCTGCCGGGGCCGGCGAGCGTGCCGAGGAGGTCGGCGACGCAGGTGGCGGCGGCGCCGGGGCCCGCGATGAGGACGGCGCGCGGGCGGCCGTCGGGCTTGAGGTCGGCGACGCCTGCCTCGGCTGCGTGCCGTGCGGCCGTGCGGACGCGGGCACCTGCCTCGGCGGCTCCGCGGAGCAGGCTGCGGCGGTCGGCCTTCGAGAGGGCCTCGGGGTTGTCGAGCAGCGATTCGTCGAGCATGGGCGGCAGCCTCCGATCGCCGGGGCTCTTCGGGTGCGCCCCGGGGGGTCGTGCGCGAGTGGCGGGGCTCGGCGTTACGCGGGGCGGCGGGCCTCGTCGACGAGCAGCACCGGGATGCCGTCGCGAACGGGATAGGCCAGGCCGCAGTCCTCGCCCGTGCAGATCAGCTCGGCTTCCTGCTCCTTGAGCGGTGCGTGGCAGGCCGGGCAGGCGAGGATCTCCAGGAGGCCGGCTTCGAGCGGCATGGGTGTGTCCCTTCGAGGGGCTGGGGCGCGTGCGCTTGCTTGAACAGGTGCTTGTGCGGATGTGCCTGGTCAGGGTACCGCCGTGAGGGGTGGCGTGTCGGGGTCGGGGCGAGGTGGGGCCGGGGGCTGCCGGAGGCGCTGCGAGAGTGGGCCGTCTTCCTCCGGGAGGCTCCGTCCCCTGACCTCCAATAGGCCCGAACACCTGGCCCTCGAACGCCCGACGGGCCGGAACCGTCAGGCTCGGATGACTGCCAGGACCTCGTCCCGCACCCTCGTCATCGTCGCCTCGTCCCTCGCCTCCGCGTTCAGTCGAAGGAGCGGTTCCGTGTTGGAGGGGCGGACGTTGAACCACCAGTCGGTGGAGGTGACCGTCAGGCCGTCGAGTTCGTCGAGGGTGACGTCCTCGCGGGCACCGTAAGCCGACCTGATGGCGGCCAGGCGGTCGGCCTGGTCGGCGACCGTGGAGTTGATCTCGCCGGAGCCCACGTAGCGGTCGTACTCGGCGGTGAGGGCGGAGAGGGGGCCGGCCTGGCCGCCGAGGGCCGCGAGGACGTGGAGGGCGGCCAGCATGCCCGTATCCGCGTTCCAGAAGTCCTTGAAGTAGTAGTGGGCGGAGTGCTCGCCGCCGAAGATCGCGCCCTCCTCGGCCATTTCGGCCTTGATGAAGGAGTGGCCGACGCGGGTGCGGACCGGGGTGCCGCCGTGCTCCTTCACCACCTCCGGGACCGACCAGGACGTGATCAGGTTGTGGATGATCACGCCCTTGCCGCCGTTCCTCGCGAGCTCGCGCGCGGCCACCAGTGCCGTGACCGCGGACGGGGACACCGGGTCGCCGTGCTCGTCGACCACGAAGCAGCGGTCCGCGTCGCCGTCGAAGGCGATACCGAGGTCGGCGCCCTCCTCGCGGACGCGCTGCTGCAGGTCGACGATGTTCGCCGGGTCCAGCGGGTTGGCCTCGTGGTTCGGGAAGGTGCCGTCGAGTTCGAAGTACATGGGGACGACGGTCAGGGGCAGGCCCGCGAAGACCGTGGGGACGGTGTGGCCGCCCATGCCGTTGCCCGCGTCGACCACGACCTTCAGGGGGCGGATGGAGGCCAGGTCGACGAGGGAGCGGAGGTGAGCCGCGTAGTCCGTCAACGTGTCACGCTGCGTGATCGTTCCCGACTCGGCGGCCGGCTGCGGAGCGCCCGACTCCGTCCACTGCTCGGCCAGTTCGCGGATCTGGGCCAGGCCTGTGTCCTGGCCGACCGGCGCCGCGCCCGCGCGGCACATCTTGATGCCGTTGTACTGGGCCGGGTTGTGCGAGGCCGTGAACATCGCGCCCGGGAGGCCGAAGGCGCCCGAGGCGTAGTACAGCTGGTCCGTCGAGCACAGGCCGATCTCCGTCACGTCGGCGCCCTGTGCGCCCGCCCCGCGCGCGAAGGCACGCGACAGGCCGGGCGACGACGGTCGCATGTCGTGACCGGTCACGATCGCGTCCGCCCCGGTCACCCGGACGAAGGCCGCCCCGAAGAGTTCGGCCAGCGGCTCGTCCCACTGGTCCGGGACCACCCCGCGTACGTCGTACGCCTTCACGATCTGCGACAGATCAGCAGCCACGGCCAACCCTCCTGAAGTCCTATCGGTCGCCCCAAACTACCCGTACCGGATGGCCGCACGCCGCGCGGACGCCGAGTGGACTTCCAGCCGTAACCTCAGGTCAGAGCCGGGTGAGAGATCGGGAAGAGTCAGGGCGGCATCCAGTGGAGGACCGGCGAGCTCCGTGCCGGCACGATCAGGCACCTCACCAGCGGCAGGCCGAGGCTCCAGGACAGCACCTTGCGCAGCAGATCCCCCTCGCGGCCCGCGAGACCCACGGCCGGGGCACGCGATGGTGAGGTTCTGCGGCGCAGTCATCTTGCCGAGGCCGCCGCCCGAACTGTTGGCGGCGGCCAGGAGTCCGGGCGACGGGCCCGACTCCCGTGCGGCGGCCACCTGAAGCGACCCGAACAGTGTGTTGGCCGACGTGCCCGAACCGGAGACCGCGACTCCGAACCAGCCCAGCGCCGGGGACAGGAAGGCGGGTCCGGCTCCCGCCGCCGCCACGAAGTGGCCGATCGTGTCGGCCTGCACGGAGAGGTTCATGACGTACGCCGGCGTCAGTACGGACGGGAGGGTCAGGATCGCGAACCCCAACTCGTAGACGGTCGCAGCCCCTTCCCTGACCGCCACGCGCGCGTGCACGCCGAGTACGACCGCCGTGCACACCCCGGCGAGCAGCACGAGCGTGCGGCCCATCGACACGACGGGACACGTGCAGACATTGCCGCCGACCGGCTCCCCGTCCGGCCCGGCGACGTCCGGGGACGGCCAGTCGTACGTCTGCGTCGTCTCGGCCGACCAGTCCTTGGCCCCACGGATCTGCGCGACGGAGAAGCCCACGACGATCAGCGCGTACGGGGCGTACGCGCGCAGGACCTCGCGCCCGGGGTGTCCTCCTCGTCCAACTCCTCGCTGCGCGCGCAGGTCAGCACGGACGCGCGCACGGAGTCGGCGGCGGGCACGCGTGCGTGCGGTACGGCGACCAGGGTGTCCGCGCCCGCCAACGCGGCGCCGGTGTCGGCGAGTTGCGCGAAGGCGTAGTCGGAGACGTAGTCGGGGGCGGCGAACTGGACGACTGCGGAGGCGACTCCGCACACCAGGGCGGCCACCCCCGCCGAGCAGGATCAGGACGATCAGCAGGGGCAGGGCCCCGACGAGGGCGGACAGGCCGAGCGAGTCGGTGACGGGTTCCCGTTGGTTCCTGGACGTACGCGGGGCGCCTCCCCGGATTCCGACGTACGGAAAGCGATTTCCCGCCGACTACGGAATGGCCGTGTTCGCGACAAGGGCGCGTCAACGCGTCAGTGGGTGTGCGCCACCGGGTGGAACGGCAGGGAGGGGCGCAGAGGGATGCCGGGTGCCCTCAGTTGTCCGGAGACCGCAGTACCCGCAGGTGCCCGCGCCGTGCGACCTCCATGGGGTCCGCCCTGCGCGCCCCGCCTCCGGCACCTGCCGCCCGCTCCTGGGGGCGGGCCGCCTCGCGCACCGCGTTGGCAAGCGCTTCCAGATCGTCGCCGCTGGGGCGGGCCGGAGCGGAGCCGTCGAGGAGCCGCACGACCTCCCAGCCTCGGGGGGCGGTGAGGCGCTCGGAGTGCTCGGCGCACAGGTCGTAGCAGTGGGGTTCGGCGTAGGTGGCGAGCGGGCCGAGGACCGCGGTCGAGTCGGCGTAGACGTACGTCAGCGTCGCGACGGCGGGACGGCCGCAAGCGGTGCGCGAACAGCGACGTACAGGGCTCACGACGTTGGACGGTACCGCACTCTTGAGCGGGCCGCGACGACTCCCCCTCAGGTCACTCCACCGTGTCGTGCTGTGAAACAGCACACACCCTTTCTGCCGCACACCTCGGTGACCTGCAAGGACGCGCGTTCACAGGGCGAAGGGCGACCGCACACCCGATCAACACTCCGTACAAACAGAGTCAATTGCCGCGAGATCACCGGTCTCGGAGGGATACGGAAACGAGCCCAACCTTGGCCGGAATGGTCATCCTGCGACATGCCGTCCAGGGGGCTCCGAGGCCGGCCGGCAAGCCGCGTGGGGCACGGCGAGCGGTCCCGGCGGGGACTACGCTTCACCAGTGATGGACAACCCCGTACCGCCCCGTGCCGCCGCCCCCGGGCCCCGCCGTCGTGATCGCCACGGTCGCGGCATGCGCGGCCCGATCGCACCGCCCCAGGTGCCGCTCTCCGCGAGTCGTGCCGAGGCGTTCGCGGATCTGGTGCAGGACTCCGTGGAGCGGCTGGAGCGGCGCTGGCCACAGCTCGCCGACATCGATTTCCTCGTCATCGAGGTGCCGCGTCTGGACGGCCCCGGTCAGGCCTGGAACGACGAGTCGGTTCCGCTGGGCGGCACGATTCCCTCCAGGGAGGGACGGCCGGCCCGCGTGGTCGTGTACCGGCGGCCGGTCGAGATCCGCACGAAGGGGCGCGACGAGCGGGCGGCTCTGGTGCACGAGGTCGTCGTCGAGCAGGTGGCCGAGCTGCTGGGGCTGACTCCGGAGACGGTGGATCCGCGCTACGGCGAGGACTCGGAAGGCTGAGCGGACTGGGCGGACTGACCGGGCTGGGCGGACTGGGCGGGCTGGGCGGGCTGGGCGGGCGAGGACGGTACGGCCGTCACCGTCTTCGCCCGGCAGCAGCTATTTCTGCAGTACCGACAGATCCTGGTCCGCTTCCGGCACCGCCACCGTCCCGCGGTCGTCCGGCAGCGTCTGCACCGTGAAGCCCGGGACGCCGTCCTCCGTCGCCGTCAGCGTCCGGGCCGCGTAGACCGGGCCGCCGGACAGTCGCTCGACCGTCAGCGCGTACGTGCCCTTCAGGCCGCTCGGGACCGGGGCTTCGACGTCTTGGGCGGTGCCCGCCTTGATCGTGTACGTCTTGGAGACCGCCGTTCCGCCCTCGCTGCCCGCGGAGGCGGTGACCTTCACCTGCGCGGTGCGGGTGGGCGCCGTGAGGGACAGCGTGGTGCCCTTGCCGCTGTTGTCGGCCGACGTCGCGCGCGTGCCCACCGGGCGCGTGGCCGGGATGAACGCCGTCTCCTGCTTGTCGCCCTTGCCCCGCACGACCCGCAGCGCCGCGACGACCGGCACGGACTCGTCACTGGGCGTGAGGACCAGGGAACCCGCCTCGCCGCGTGTGACGTCGCCGAGGTCGACGGCAGTGGTCATGCCCGCCTTCACATGCAGCGTCTCGTTCCCCGCGGGCGTGATCAGCCCGGACGGGGAGGCGAGCCGCAGCTTCAGATCGGCGTCCGCCTCGCCGGGCGCGAAGGCGATCAGGCGCACGGAGGTGGCGTCCTTCGGAATGCCGGGCAGGACGAGACTGCCCGCCGGGTCCGTGGACGCGGCCAGCCAGTCTCCGCCGAGCTTGTCGTCGAGAGCCTGTACGGCGGCACCCACGCGTCCGCTGCGGACGTTCACGTGGACGGTGAGGTTGGGCTGCTTCTCGTCGGTCAGCGTGGAGAGCAGGACCGGGTCGCTGGAGTGCGGCCCGACCGTGATGCCCTCCCCCACCGTGGACTTGAGGGCGCCGTCCTTGCCGTAGAGCTCGACGTCGACGACAGCCGCTGAGTCGTCGGGGTTGGTCAGGTGGACGTAGTCGGTGCGGGAGGCGTCCGTGCTGGCGCCCGGGAACCAGAACTCCGTGTCCGGCGCGGTGCAGTTGACGCCCTGGAGGCCTCGGCCGCTGCCCGCGGCGACCTCGGTTGTCTCCTGCACCGTCCAGCCGGGCGCGAACCTGCCCTCGGCGGTACCGATGAGCGCAGGACTGCCGGAACCGGAGGCGTCGCCGGTGACGGGCTTGCCGGGCTCCTCCGGGGTGAGGACCGGCTTCGCGGCCGTGCCGGTCTTCTTCTTGCCGCTCGTCTTGCCCTTGCTGTCCGTCTTGCCTTTGCTGTCCGTCTTGCCTTTGCTGTCCGTCTTGCCGCTGTCGCCCGTGCCGTCGGCCGACTGCTCCGTCGCGGGCCGGAGTTCGCCCGTGCCCTCGCTTCCCGTGCCCTTGGTGAGAGGCGTGAACGAGGTGTACGACGTGTCGGCGAGGTCGGAGTCGCTGGGCGCCGGGCACAGCAGGCTCGTGCGCTCCACTGGCAGTTCGGCGGCCGCCTTGGCGGTGTCCGCACCGGAGGCGCCCGGCGCGGTGAGCGACGCGAATCCGGTGATGGCTGCGAGCGCGGCCGTGCCCGCGATCAGGGAGATGGTCGTGCGGTTCACTGCTGACTCCCGTCGGGGCGCTCAGGGGCGTGCGGCGGCTGCTGCGCCGGGTCGTACGTGGGGTCGTAACCCTGCTGGTACGACGGGTCGTAGGCGGTCTGGTCGTACGTCCCCTGGTGCGCACCGCCGTACGCGTACGGGTCGTACTGGCCGCCCTGGTACGGGTCCGCCTGGTACGTCTGGTCGTACGTGCCCGCCGGGTACTGCTGGGCGCCCTGGTACTGGTCGTTGCCGTAACTGCCGTACTCGGCGCCCTGGTAGGCGGCCGCGTCGTAGTCGCCGTAGGGCTGCTGGTGCGGGACGGCGACGGGTGTCTCCTCCGGAGGAGGCGGGAACTCCTCGCTCCGGCCTGGCTCTTCGGCCTCCGCCTGGGCGCGCAGGCGGCGGGCGCGGCGGCCCTCGCCGGCCACGGCCTGGGCGGGGACGGCCGGCTCCTCGGGGAGGTCGTCGTCGACGTCGCGGCGCCGGCCGGGCAGGGCCAGGACGACGAGGACGACGGCGAGGAAGCCCTGCGCCCACAGCCACGCGGTGTGGGTGAACGGGTCGTCGTAGGTGACGTCCAGGCTGCCGCCGGAGGCGGGGAGCCGGAAGCCCTGGGCCCAGCCGTCGACCGTGGTGCGGGTGAGCGGCTCGCCGTCCAGGGTGGCCGTCCAGCCCTCGGCGGCGGTGTCGGCGAGGCGCAGGACGCGGCCGTCCGAACCGGCCGGGACCGTGGTGTGGATCTCGACGGGGCCCGCGGCGACGGGCTGCGCCGTGCCGGAGGCGGCGGTGATGGTGGCGCGCGCGACCTCCTGGTCGACCCGCCACAGGGCGCTGCCGTCCTGCTGGCTCAGGCGCGAGAGGCCGGGCGTGGCGTCCAGGACGCGGGTGACCTCGCGGGGCGCGCCCTTGTGGACGAGGACATAGCGGACGGCGAACTTGCCGAGCTGGTCGGCCTGGTCGGCGCCGGAGCCGGCGACGAGGTTGGCGACGACCTTGTCGAGCCGGCCGTTCTCGCCGTCGGCCGCGGCCATCTCGGCGTCGCCGAGGCGGGCGCCGGAGCCACGGACCAGGGTGTAGCCGACGCGGGCCGTGGAGTCGCTGTCGAGCACCAGCGTGCGTGCCTGGTCGCGGGTGCCGCTCTCCTCGGCGACGAACGCGGGCACCTGCACGGGGTCTCGCCGCTCGACCGGTCCGTCGGCGCCGCCGATCATCCAGCCGACGGCGATGACCAGCGGACCGGCGAACGAGGCGAACGCGATCAGCGCGGCCACCGGCTGGCGCCAGCCGAAGCTCTGCTCGGCCACACGCGCACGAGCGCCGTCGGCGCCGAGGACGGCGGCGGTCAGGAGGGCGAGGCCGTAGACGAGGGTCGCCGGGCCGGCCCAGGCCGACCCGTTGGACAGGACCGCGAAGACCAGGCCCACCAGGGCGACCGCCCAGGCCGTCCAGATGCCGAACTGGCGCTCCGAGCGCAGCAGGGCGGCCAGCGCGGCCAGGACGACGCCGATGAGCATCAGCCCGCTGACCGTGCCCGGGCCGCCGGGGCTCGCGCCGAGCAGGTCGAGGGCGGAGGCGGCCGAGGAGCCGTACTCCAGCCCGGCCTCGTGGAAGAAGCCGAACGGGAGCAGCGACAGCGACCACGGAGCGAGGACCAGCAAGGGGGTGCCGAACTGGGCCAGGAAGCGCAGGCCGTGGGCGGTGGCGTCCCCGCGGCGCACGGCGAGCAGGGCGATGCCGAGGATCAGGGCGATCGGCCACACGATCGGCGTGAACGCCGTGGTGATCGTCAGCAGCAGGGCGTACGCCCAGGTGGCGCGCCAACTGCCGCGGCCGCCCGAGGCGTTCGTGAGGCCGCCGGCCGCGGCGCCCGCGCGGGCGATGAGCGGCAGCAGGACCGCCAGTACGGCGGTGCCGATGCGGCCGCCCGCGAGCGCGCCCGTGGCGGCGGGCAGGAAGGCGTAGACGACGGCCGCCCACGCGCGCAGGAGGCGCGACTCGACGAGGGGACGGGAGGCGAAGTAGGCGGTGACGCCGGCCAGCGGCACCGATCCGACCAGCAGGACCGTGACCGCGAGGCCCGTCGAGCCGAACAGCGTGGAGGCGAGCATCGCCACGATCGCGAGGTACGGCGGCGCGGCCGGGGAGCCGCCGGCACCCACGGCGTGCCAGGAGTCGAGGTAGCGCGACCACAGCTCACCGGAGTCGGCCGGGGCGGGCAGCAGGGCGCCGCCCGCGAGCGCACCGCCGCCGAGCAGTGCGCGGCAGGCGACCAGGGAGACGAGCAGAAGCACCAGGAACACCATCGGTCCTGGTTTGCGGCCGATGCGTTTGAGGCGGGCGAACTGCTCGATCTCCAGGAAGTCGGCGTCGTCGCCGCCGGGCCCGGACTCGACCGCGCCGCCGTGCCGTCCGGCTCCGGAGGTCACCTCGGGGTCGGAGTTGTCGACGAAGTTGCCCGCGACCTGCTCGACGGTGGCCCGCACGGTCGCGCCGGGTGGTGGGAACAGTGCGCGCAGCTCGCCCTTGTCGATCTGCGGATTGCCCCGCCTGCGTCGTCCGGCGATGATCCGCTCGGGGCGCAGCAGCGTGCCCAGCAGACCGCGGATCTCGTCGAGCGCCTGTCCGGGGACCTTGCCGACGAGGTAGGCGAGGGTGCGCAGGAGGGTGCCGAGCACGAGGCGCACCAGCACCCAGGGCAGCAGGGCCGTGCGCGTGTTGACCAGGAGGGTGTAGACGGCGCCGGCCTTGTCGACCTTGTGCGGGGACGCGACGGTGCGGCCCCCGCAGTCGACGGTGCGGCGCTCGCGGGAGGCGGCCTCGGCGTGTCGTACGACCGCTTCCGGGGCGACGAGGACGCGGTGGCCTGCGGCATGGGCGCGCCAGCACAGGTCGACGTCGTCACGCATCAGCGGCAGCCGGCGGTCGAATCCGCCGAGCTGTTCGAAGACGTCGCGCCGGATGAGCATGCCGGCGGTGGAGACGGACAGGACGGTCCGGACGTGGTCGTGTTGTCCCTGGTCCTGTTCACGCCGGTCCAGGCCGGTCCAGCGGCGGCCGGAGTGGGCGATGCTGACGCCGACTTCCAGGAGCTGGCGGCGGTCGTACCAGCCGCGGAGCTTGGGGCCCACGACGGCCACGTCGTCGCGGCCGAGTTCGAGTTCGTTGTCCACGACGCGCAGCAGCTGGGCCAGGGCGTCGGGTTCGGGGGCGCTGTCGTCGTGCAGCAGCCACAGCCACTGGACCGGCTCCCCGTACGGGAGTTCCGGCATGTCGTACGCGTCGTCGCGCCAGGTGCGCGTGACCGGGTCCCAGCCGCTCGGCCGCTTCAGATAGGGCAGCTCTTCGGGGGTGAGGACGGGGGCGGTCCGTGCCGCCTCCTCGACGGCCTGGCCGAAGCCGGTGCGCCGGGCGAGGTGCAGCACCCGGTCGGCGCCGACGGCGTCGGCGAGCAGCTGGGCGGAGGCGTCCGCGCTGCCGGTGTCGGCGGCCATGGCGTACTGGACGGGACGCTCCTGGCCGAGCAGCCCCGCGAGCGCGTCGGGCAGCCAGCGGGCGCCGTCATGGGAGACGACGACCGCCGTCACCACGTGACGCGGGAACTCTGGAGCGGCAGCGTCGTGTTGGGCTGACGTGTGGCTGTGCACGGACATCGAGGTACGGGCCCCGGTTCGATGGACTGCGGTGGACGTCTGTGCCCCCTGTGGGCGGCGAGGCGTCTCGGACGAGCGACCACACTATCGGCTGGGCATGGCGGCGGCCCGCCGCCTGTGGATAACTCACCTGCGACGGGCCGTTCGGTTGTGGGGTGCGGGTGTGGGCCGCCAGGTCAGACGGCGGCCTTCTTCAGTCGACGCCGCTCCCGCTCGGACAGGCCGCCCCAGATGCCGAAGCGCTCGTCGTTGGCAAGGGCGTACTCGAGGCACTCGGAGCGGACTTCACAGGCGAGGCAGACCTTCTTGGCCTCACGGGTGGAGCCGCCCTTCTCGGGGAAGAAGGACTCGGGGTCGGTCTGGGCGCACAGCGCGCGCTCCTGCCAGCCGAGTTCCTCGTCCGCGTCGTCGACCAGCAGTTGCTGCACCAGCTCGGTCATGTGCGCCCCTCGTCTGTCTTTCGCGTCCCCGTGATGTAGCCGTTACCGGTCCCGGCTGAACGACACGAGTGAAATTACAAGTGTGCTGCTCCGGGCGAGTCAAGCCGAGATCTGCTATTGGGTCCCTTATTCACTCTGCGGAACCAAGGCCATGCAGAAAGTGTTCAAATCGGCATAAACCTTGACATGCAGACGAGGCCCGGAAGGGCCTCCGCCCCCATGCAGAGCCTGTATGGGGAAGGACGCCCGGAGATCCGATCTCGTTCCATGCGCACCTCGGAGCGAACCGGATCACGTTCGGATCACGGGATCGCAACGAGGTTTACGCGCCCGGTTGTGCGCCATGTGTCCCGGGTGGCGGGTGCACAAACCTTTCGCCTGGGACATGAACCGGATGAGGTGAACCATGTCCCACATACCGGGCGTCGGGTTGACAGTGAAGGTGTGAGCCGCTGTCCTTGTGGGCATGCTCGCGAACTCGGCACTCGCCTCGACCCGCACCGCCGGGTCCCTCGGTGCTGCCCGTGCTCGCTGTAGCTGTTGTTGCTGTTCCAGCTGTTGAGCCCACCCTGCTCCAGCTGTAGGTCCGGTCCTCCGTGACCGGGCTCCCGTTCCCTCTGACCTTCTTTCACTGAGGAACCACCGCCCCCATGAACAGCGACAACGACCTCCAGATCGCCGGCGACCTCCTTGAGGTCGAGCACCTGCTGCAGCCGCCGCGCGAGCACCCGGCCACCGTGGCCGAGTTCGTCGGGCTGGCGCGCTCCGTCGCCGCCGACCGCGCGCAGTGGGAGCACCTCGTCGAGTACGACGCCACGACGCGCTGGTACCACCGGCTGCGCACGGGGCCGGGCTACGAGGTGTGGCTGCTGTCCTGGGTGCCCGGTCAGGGCAGCGGGCTGCACGACCACGGCCGCTCCTCCGGGGTGCTGACCGTCCTGGAGGGCACGCTGACCGAACGGACCGAGCGGGGCACACGCGCGCTCGGCGCGGGTGCGCAGCGGGTGTTCGCGCCGGGATACGTGCACGAGGTGGGCAATGACGCGCTGGAGCCGGCGGTCAGCCTGCACATCTACTACCCGGGCCTGACCGAGATGCCGATGCACACGTCCCCGCACTGCGAGGCGCGCACCGAGCCGCGTCCGGTGACTGCCTGACGCGTTGTCGTACCCGCCTGCAAGACTTGGCCCATGCGCATTGTGGTTCTGGCAGGCGGCATCGGTGGTGCCCGGTTCCTGCGCGGTCTGAAGCAGGCCGTGCCGGACGCGGACATCACCGTCATCGGCAACACCGGGGACGACATTCACCTCTTCGGGCTGAAGGTCTGCCCGGACCTCGACACGGTGATGTACACGCTCGGTGACGGCATCAACGAGGAGCAGGGCTGGGGACGGGCGGACGAGACCTTCCACCTCAAGGAGGAGCTCGCGGCGTACGGCGTGGGGCCGGAGTGGTTCGGGCTCGGCGACCGGGACTTCGCCACGCACATCGTGCGGACGCAGATGATCGGCGCGGGATATCCGCTGAGCGCGGTGACCCAGGCGCTGTGCGACCGGTGGAAGCCGGGCGTGCGGCTCATCCCCATGACCGACGACCGGGTCGAGACGCATGTGGCCGTCGAGGTCGACGGTGAGCGCAGGGCGGTGCACTTCCAGGAGTACTGGGTGCGGCTGCGGGCCTCGGTGCCGGCCGAGGCGGTCGTGCCCGTCGGGGCCGAGCAGTCCAAGCCGGCGCCCGGTGTCCTGGAGTCGATCGCGGAGGCGGACGTGGTGCTGTTCCCGCCCTCGAACCCGGTCGTGTCCATCGGCACGATCCTCGCGGTGCCCGGTGTCCGTGAGGCGATCGCCGAGGCCGGGGTGCCGGTCGTCGGCCTCTCCCCCATCGTCGGGGACGCGCCCGTGCGCGGGATGGCCGACAAGGTGCTGGCGGCGGTCGGCGTGGAGTCGACGGCCGCGGCGGTCGCCGAGCACTACGGCTCGGGGCTGCTCGACGGCTGGCTCGTCGACACCGTGGACGCGCACGTGGTGGAGCGGGTCGAGTCCGCCGGGATCCGGTGCCGGGCCGTGCCGCTGATGATGAGCGACATCGAGGCGACCGCCCGGATGGCACGCGAGGCGCTGGCACTGGCGGAGGAGGTGCGGGCGCCGTGAGCGGCGGGAATTCCGGGGATGCCGGGGGTGCCGGGGCCCTGGCGGGCGGCGAGGTGTCCGGTTACCGGGTCTGGGCCGTGCCCGGGCTGCCCGAGGTCGCGCCGGGTGACGATGTCGCCAAGCTGATCGCCGCCGCCGAGCCCGGGCTGGTCGACGGGGACGTCCTGCTCGTCACCTCGAAGATCGTGTCCAAGGCGGAGGGGCGGATCGTCGAGGCGGACGACCGGGAGGCCGCCATCGACGCCGAGACCGTGCGGGTGGTGGCGCGGCGCGGTGCGTTGCGGATCGTCGAGAACCGCCAGGGGCACGTGATGGCCGCGGCCGGGGTCGATGCCTCCAACACCCCTTCGGGCACGGTGCTGTTGCTGCCCGAGGACCCGGACGCGTCCGCCCGTGCGATCCGGGACGGCGTGCGGGACGCTCTCGGCGTCGACGTCGGCGTCGTCGTCACCGACACCTTCGGGCGACCGTGGCGCGCGGGTCTCACGGATGTCGCCATCGGCGCCGCCGGTGTGCGCGTACTGGACGATCTGCGCGGGGGCACGGACGCGTACGGCAATCCGCTCAGCGCGACGGTCGTGGCGACGGCGGACGAGTTGGCCGCGGCCGGAGATCTGGTCAAGGGCAAGGCCGCCGGGCTGCCCGTCGCCGTGGTGCGCGGGCTGGGGCACGTGGTGGCCGAGGACGACGGGGAGGGGGCGCGGGCCATGGTGCGTGGCGGACGTGACGACATGTTCCGGCTGGGGACGTCCGAGGCGATCCGTACGGCGGTGACCCAGCGCCGTACGGTGCGGGCCTTCACCGAGGAACCGGTCGACCCCGGTGCCGTACGGCGGGCGGTCGCCGCGGCCGTGACCGCTCCGGCGCCGCATCACACGACGCCGTGGCGGTTCGTGCTGCTGGAGTCGGAGGCTGCGCGGACCGGGTTGCTGGATGCCATGCGCGACGCCTGGATCGCCGATCTGCGGCGGGACGGGAAGAGCGAGGAGTCCATCGCCAAGCGGGTCCGGCGCGGCGACGTGCTGCGGAACGCGCCGTATCTGGTGGTGCCGTGTCTCGTCATGGACGGGTCGCACACGTACGGGGACGCGCGGCGGGACGGGGCCGAGCGGGAGATGTTCGTGGTCGCCGCGGGCGCCGGCGTGCAGAACTTCCTGGTCGCGCTGGCCGGGGAACGGCTGGGGTCCGCGTGGGTGTCCTCGACCATGTTCTGCCGGGATGTGGTGCGGGAGTCGCTGGGGCTGCCGGAGGACTGGGATCCGATGGGAGCGGTGGCGGTCGGGCATCCGGCCCAGGAGCCCCGGCCCAGGCCGGAGCGGGATGCGGAGGCGTTCTTCGAGGTTCGGTGATGGTTGGTCGGGGCCGGCCGGGCGCCTGCGGTTCGGCCCTGCGGCTTTTGGGGGCCTCGTGCGCGAGTGCGGGCTGGTGGAGGGTGTCGCGTCCATGCGGCGGGGCCGCGTGCCGATACGGCCCCGCGTCCCTGAAGGGGCACTGTCGGCCCCCGGCGATCGTATGTACCGCCTAGTCTCTTAGGGCATCCCCGATACCTCCCAGGAACTCAGCCGTGGCAGGACGCTTCGCACCCGGGTCTCCCCGGTCTCCCCGGCCCACTCGTACGACCGTGCGCGGTGGGCATGTTGGTGTGCCCGCCGGTGTGCCGCGGCAGGCGACTGCCCCGGGGCGGGTGCGGACCGTGGTGCCGGACGGGCCGCTCGACCTCGGGCTCGTGCTGGGGCCGCTGCGGCGCGGGCCGGGGGATCCGACGTTTCGCGCGATGCCCGACGGCTCCGTGTGGCGGGCCAGCCTCACGCCTGCCGGGCCCGGCACGCTCCGGGTTTCGGTGCGCGGCAGTGAGGTGTGCGGGGAGGCGTGGGGGCCGGGAGCCGAGTGGCTGCTGGAGAAGCTGCCGGAGCTGCTCGGCGCCGCGGACGATCCGGACGCGTTCGCGCCGCGGCACCGGCTGGTGGCGCTCGCCCGGCATCGGCGGCCGGGACTACGGCTGACGCGGACCGGTCTGGTGCTGGAGTCGCTGATCCCGTCGGTCCTGGAGCAGAAGGTCACCACCGACGAGGCGTACCGGGCCTGGCGGCTGCTGGTGCGCAAGTTCGGGGAGCCGGCGCCGGGGCCGGCGGCGGGCGGGCGGCTGTGGGTGATGCCGGGGCCGCGGACCTGGGCGCTGATTCCGTCCTGGGAGTGGCACCGGGCCGGGGTCGACAACAAGCGGGCGTCGACCATCCTGCGGGCCGTGCGGGTCGCCGCGCGGCTGGAGGAGGCGGTCGGGATGGAACCGGCGGCCGCGCGGACACGGCTGGAGGTCGTGCCCGGGATCGGTCCGTGGACGTCGGCGGAGACCGTGCAGCGCAGCCATGGGGCGCCGGATGCCGTGACCGTCGGGGATCTGCATCTGCCGCGCATCGTGGGCTGGGCGCTCGCCGGGGACCGGGACGCGGACGACGCCGTGATGCTGGAGCTGCTGGAGCCCTATGCGGGGCAGCGCCACAGGGCGGCCCGGTTGATCCTGCTCAGCGGCAGGACGCCGCCGAGGCGGGCGCCGAAGATGCCGAAGACCGACATCGGGCTGCTCTGACCGCTCCCTCCCGGACGACGGGGGCGACGGCGGCGCCGGGCTGACGCAGGGCTAACCCGCGTCCAACGGCCGTTCGAAGAAGGTCTCCAGGACCACCGTCGCCTGCGTTCCGCTGACCCCCTCGATCGCGTACAGGCGCCGCAGCACGTCCTGGAGTTGTCCGGTGGTCGCGGTGCGCACCTTGACCAGGACGGCCGCGCTGCCCGCGATGACGTGCGCCTCCTGGATCTCCGGTACGGCGGCGAAGGCCTCGCCCCGCTCGCCCATCCACGCGTTCGAGTCGACCAGTACGAACGCGAGGACGCCGCGGTCGAGAGCGGCCGGGTCGACATCGACCGTCGTGGCCCGGATGACCCCCTGTTCGCGCAGCTTGCGCACGCGCTCGTGCGCCGCGCCCGCCGACAGGCCGACCTCCTTGCCCAGCAGGGCGTAGGACCGGGTGGCGTCCCGCTGGAGCAGCGCGATCAGCCGGCGGTCGATGTCATCCACTCGCTTCATGTGAAAACCATATCTGATTCAGCAGAGCGCGTGTTACGTTGAATTCTGTCCTGATCAACATCTCCGAGGGGTAACCATGTCCGGCCACATCGTCGACGACCTGTACGAGATCCTGGACGACCGCTTCCGCACCGGTACGAACGGCGACAGCCGGCTGGAGGTGCTGTACGACGGCTGCCGGTGGGCGGAGGGTCCGCTGTACCTGCCGGCCTGGCGGCAGCTGGTGTGGAGCGACATTCCGAACGACCGGCTGCTGCGCTGGGACGAGGCCGGCGGCGGGGTCTCGGTGTTCCGCAGCCCGGCGGGTCACGTCAACGGCAACACCCTCGACCGGCAGGGCAGGCTGGTCAGCTGCGAGCAGGGCAACCGCCGGGTCACCCGCACCGAACCCGACGGCACGGTCACGGTCCTCGCCGACCGCTACGCCGGCAAGCGCCTCAACAGCCCGAACGACTCCGTCGTACGCTCCGACGGCACGATCTGGTTCTCCGACCCGGACTTCGGCATCACCAGCGACTACGAGGGCCACCGCGCGGAGTCCGAGATCGGCGCGTGCCACGTGTACCGGATCGATCCGGCGAGCGGGGAGGTACACCTCGCCGCCGACGGGTTCGAGGGCCCCAACGGCGTCATCCTCTCCCCCGACGAGCAGCGGCTGTACGTCTCCGACTCGCGGGCCGCCCGGATCCGCGTCTTCGACGTCGGCGACGACGGCACGCTCTCGGACGGAAGGGTCTTCGCCGAGGCCGGGAAGGGCGTCCACTACGACAACATCCGCTTCGACGACGGGGGGCGCCTGTGGGCCGCCGCCCTGGAGGACGGAGTGCACTGCTACGACCCCGACGGCACGCTCATCGGCCGGCTCCGGGTGCCGGAGACCGTCTCCAACATCACCTTCGGCGGTCCGAAGAACAACCGCCTGTTCATCACCGCCACCACCTCGCTGTACTCGCTGATGATGTCGGTGACGGGGGCACCGCGCGTCTGAGACCCGCGCCCGGCACCCCCGTGTGCGTCGCTCCTGGTGGCCGCTGGTGGGTACTGGTGGCTGCTGGTGGCTACTGGTCGGAGGAGAACCGCACCGAGCCCGCCGGGATCCGTGCGTCGCACCACACCCGCACGCCGTCCCGCAGTTCGTTGTCGGCGCCGATGACGGCGCCGTCGCCGATGACCGTGCCGGTCAGGACGGAGCGTTCGCCCACGCGCGCGCGGGTACCGATGAGGGAGTCGGTGATGACGGCGCCGGGTTCGATGACGGCGCCCGGCAGGATCGTGGAGCCGAAGACCCTGGCGCCCTCCGCCACGAACGCGCCCTCGCCCACCACCGTGCCGCCCGTGAGCTTGGCGTCGGGGGCGACCCTCGCCGTCGGCAGGATCAGGCGGTCGCCGCAGCGGCCGGGGACCGCGGGGGACGGAGCACGCCCCAGGACGAGGTCGGCGGAGCCGCGGACGAAGGCCGCCGGCGTACCCAGGTCCAGCCAGTACGTCGAGTCGACCATGCCCTGCAGATGGGCTCCGGCGGCGAGCAGCCCCGGGAACGTCTCCCGCTCGACCGAGACGGGGCGGCCCGCCGGGATCGTGTCGATGACCGAGCGGCGGAAGACGTACGCCCCCGCGTTGATCTGGTCGGTGACGATCTCCTCGGGGGCCTGCGGCTTCTCCAGGAAGGCGAGGACGCGGCCCGTCTCGTCCGTGGGGACCAGTCCGTATGCGCGCGGGTCGGTGACCTTGGTGAGGTGGAGGGAGACGTCGGCGCCCGTCTCCTCGTGGGTGTCGACCAGTGCCCTGATGTTCAGGCCCGTCAGGATGTCGCCGTTGAAGATCAGAACCGGGTCGTCCGGGCCGGAGTGCAGCCGGGACGCGACGTTGCGGATGGCGCCGCCCGTGCCGAGGGGCTCCTCCTCCGTCACGTACTCGAGGTGGAGGCCGAGCGACGAGCCGTCCCCGAAGTGGGGCTCGAAGACCTCGGCCAGGTAGGACGTGGCCAGGACGATGTGGTCCACGCCCGCCGCTCTCGCTCTCGCCAGTTGGTGCGTGAGGAACGGGACGCCTGCCGCCCGGACCATGGGCTTCGGTGTGTGGACCGTGAGCGGGCGCAGCCGGGTTCCCTTGCCGCCGACCAGGAGGATCGCTTCTGTCACCTGTCGTCTCTGCTTCCTGCCGGGACCGGCCGAACTGTCTTTCGGCCGGCCAGTGTATGCAGAACGTTGTGTGGCGCCTTCGACGGCCGTGCGGTGTTCCGTGGTTCCACCCGTGCAGGCCCCTTGGCGTGAATGCGTCCCCGACCCGGCTCCCCCCGGGGCCTAACGGCCCTGGTAGCGCGCCGCGGTGGAGCGGGCCGTGCCGAGCTTGCGGTAGAGCTGCGTGCCCGGGCAGTCCGTGGCGAAGCCGTCGCGGTGACCGGAGATCACATTCAGTCGTACGTTCTTTCCCTTTCGGTAGAGATTGCCACCACCCGACTTCAGATATGTCTTTCCGCGCGGATTGGCCCCGTAGAGACCGAGTTTCCAGGCTGTGAGCCGGGCGATGGCCTTCAGCGCGGCCGCGGGCGGCTTGCTCGCGCCGAAGCTGCCGAGGACGGCGATCCCCATGCTGTTGGTGTTGAAACCGAGGGTGTGAGCGCCCATGACCGCCTTGGCCACTCCCCCGGCGCGCCCCTCGTAGACGGTCCCGCACTTGTCGACGAGGAAGTTGTAGCCGATGTCGCGCCAGCCCATGCTCTTGACGTGGTAGCGGTAGATACCGCGGATGACGGAGGCCGCCTGCGAGCAGCGGTATTTGTTGCCGGACGCCGTGTGGTGCACGAACGCCGCCTTGACCTTCTTCGTGTAGACGAACCCCTTCTCGCGCAGCTTCTCGTTCGCGCCCCAGCCACGGCGGGTGACGATGCGGGGACGGGCACCGATGTAGGGCTTCGCGCGCTGACTTTCCGTCAGTTCGCTGCCGCGCAGGGCCCGCAGCTCCCGCACGGTCGAGGCCTGGCTCAGCTCGGGGATCTCGGTGGCGCCGAGCGGGGCGACATCGGCGTTGGCGGCGGAGACCGCGAGGGCCTCGGTGGACTCGGCGGCGAGGGCGCCCGCGCGCGGGGCTTCGGCCGGCATGCCGTGCGATGCGAGGGCCGGCGCGTCGTCCGCCCCGGTCTCCTCGCCGGGGTCCACGAGTTCCAGACGCAGGCCCGAGGGAAGGGCGGAGGCAGCCGTGACGGCTCGGGCGCCCCGGGCGGTCTCCTCGTCACGAGGGGCACCCTCGGCGCGGACCCGGACCTCCACGCCGTCCGAGTCGCCCACCCACAGCGGCGCGGTGGAGCCTCGGACGCGGCCCGAGGTGCGCTCGGCGGTGCCGGGGTCGGCCGCGTCGTCGTTGTGCGTCTCCAGGCTCTGCCAGGCGGACCAGGTGCCGTCGCCGGCCGCGCGGGTGCGGACCTGGACGTCACCGCGCAGTTCGGTGTCCGGGTTGTCCCAGATGACGCCGACCATCGAGAAGTGCCGTACGCCTTGGCGGGTCAGGCCCTGCTCCGCGGCCGCGCCGGGGATCGAGCGGGTGCTGGAGCCGAGGGGGGCGAGGGGCAGCGACCGGGTGCTGCCGGCGAGGTCGGGCTGGACGGCCGCCGGCGCGGATCGTGCCGCGCCGGCCACGGGTCTCGCCGTCGCCGCGGTCGCGGGCGGCGTCAACTGCAGGGCGAGGGCGGCCGCGCAGGCGACGCCGATCGAGGAGGCGATCGAAGAAGCAAGGAATCCACGCATGACATCGATTTGGACATAGTCATACATATATGTCCATCCGGTATCTGACGGACCGTCGGCTTCCGTTCCTCCGAACCGGTGGCCCCACCACGCCGTGCGCGACCGGCCGCCCGCGTACCCTTGCGCGGGTGAACGCCACCGACCGTACCCCCGCCGACCTGCTGCGTTCCGCGCTCGCCGCGGACCCCGGACGCCCCCTGGTGACCTTCTACGACGATGCCACGGGCGAGCGCATAGAACTGTCCGTGGCCACCTTCGCCAATTGGGTGGCCAAGACCGCCAACCTCCTTCAGGGCGACCTCGCCGCGGGGCCCGGCGACCGGGTCGCGCTGCTGCTGCCCGCGCACTGGCAGACCGCCGTGTGGCTGCTGGCGTGCTCCTCGGTGGGCGCGCTCGCGGACGTCGCCGGGGATCCGGCCGCGGCCGACGTGGTGGTGAGCGGGCCGGACGCGCTGGACGCGGCGCGGGCGTGCCGGGGTGAGCGGGTGGCCCTTGCGCTGCGGCCGCTGGGCGGCCGGTTTCCGCAGACGCCGGAGGGCTTCGCCGACTACGCCGTCGAAGTGCCGGGGCAGGGGGACCGGTTCGCGCCGTTCGCGCCCGTGGACCCCGAGGAGCCGGCACTGATCGTGGCGGGACGGGAGTCCACCGGCGCCGAGGTGGTCGAGCGGGCCCTGGACGAGGCCGCGTCGCTCGGACTGACGGGACCGGGGTCCCGGATTCTTTCCGGGCTGTCGTACGACACCTGGGAAGGGCTGAATGCCGGGTTGTACGGCCCGCTCGCGGTGGGGGGGTCCGTGGTGCTGTGCCGGAACGCGGACCGGCTGGACGAGGCGGCACTCGCCAAGCGCATCGAGAGTGAACGGGTGAGTGTGGTGCGCCGCTGAGAGGGGCGCGTCCGCGTCCGGCGGCCGCGGGCTGTTGGCTGTGGCTCGTCGCGCCCGCGCGGCCGAGCCGCACACCGGATGCACACCGGACACAGCCCGGCGCCTGACAGGGCGTTGCGGTTGCCCTCACCCGTTCGGATCAGCAATGGCCGCCCTCACCGGCACCTCCGGGTCATGGTCGTAGGAACAGCACGTTCGTACGCCATGAGGGGTGGAGCGGCACGTGAGAGGGCTGAGTCGGCGGCGGCGGTGGGTGCGGTACGGGGGGCTTGCCGTCGCCGTGCTGGTCGTCGGGGCGGCCGGGGGCGGGCTGGTGCTGTACATGAAGCTGGACGGCAACATCAGGCCCGACGAGGCAGCCGCCAGGGAACTCGCCCGCTACGAGAAGGAACGGCCCACGTCACTGGCCAAGGGCGCCCAGAACATCCTGCTGATCGGGTCGGACTCGCGCTCCGGAAACGGCAACGCCCAGTACGGGCGGGACTCTGGTACCGAGCGCTCCGACACGACGATCCTGCTGCACCTCGGCGCGGGGCGGCGCACCGCCACCGCTATGTCGCTGCCGCGTGACCTGATGGTGGACGTGCCCTCCTGCCTGCGCACCGACGGGACCCGCTCACAGCCGACCTTCGCGATGTTCAACTACGCGTTCCAGGTGGGTGGTTCGGCCTGCACCATCCGGACCGTCGAGAAGCTCACGGACATCCGCGTCGACCACCACGTCGTCATCGACTTCCACGGTTTCAAGGAGATGGTCGACGCGGTCGACGGCGTCCAGGTCTGCCTGAAGGAGCCGATCGACGACAAGGCCGCCAAGCTGAAGCTGCCCGCGGGGCGGGTCACGCTCGACGGCGAGCAGGCCCTCGGCTATGTCCGAGCCCGCAAGTCCCTGGGCAACGGCAGCGACACCGACCGGATGGACCGCCAGCAGAGGTTTCTCGGGGCGCTCGTCAACAAGGTGCGGAGCAACGACGTACTGCTGAATCCCGTGAAGCTCTATCCCGTGCTGGACGCCGCCACGTCGTCCCTCACCACCGATCCGGATCTGGCGAGTCTGCGCGGCCTGTACGACCTTGTGCGCGGGCTGCGCCACATCCCCACGAAACAGGTGCAGTTCCTCACGGTTCCGCGGGAGTCGTACGTCTACAACGCCAATCGCGACCAGCTCGTGGAACCCGAGGCGGAGAAACTGTTCGAACGCCTGCGCAGGGATGCGCCCTTGAAGGTCACGAAGGACGTTCCACGGGATTCCGACTCGAAGAGTCGCAATCCGGGTTCGCGCGGGGTTTCGTACGGGCAGTCGTACGACTACGGCGAGTACGGCTACGGCAACGGAAAGTCCGGAGAGAAACGACCCGATGAGCCCGTGTCGTCCGTTTCACCCGCACCGACGTTTCGCGGGAACACGGCCGCCGAGGACGGCTGCGGGTAAAGCGAACATCAAGGCGACGAACAGACGCGTCAAGAAAGTCCAAGGAAATGGGCGTATTGCCCAGTTGTAGGGCGTGGACTTTGTCACTGACGTCGCTTGACGCTGAACTGGGCGGATAGTGTGAGCGATCCGGTGCATCAGGCCGCGAGGTCCTTCCTGCGGGTCGTGCACCTGTGACCGTGACCCGAGCGCCTTTGAGGGGAAAGGCGCCGCGTGGCCCAAACGGAGGATTGAGACAACCGTGGACGCGCAAAGCCGTGGGCGGGCGGACAACGTCGACCCCGCAGACCAGTGGGTGCTCAATCCGGACACCGGCGAATACGAACTGCGACTGACTCCTTCCGCTCCGCAATCGACGGTTCCAGGGCCTCGCAGATCCGCCCCTCGTGGCGCGGGCGGCGCGGCGCGCAACCGTGGAGCGAAACCGCAGGCTCCGGGCCGCGAGGTACCGCCGCAACGCCGGCGCCGCGCGACGCCCGAGGAGCCACTGCCGGGGCGGCGCGGGCGCCGGCCGGTGCAGAAGAAGTCGAAGGCCAAGAAGGCCCTGATGTGGACCGGCGGTTCGATGGCCTTGGTGCTGGTCGCCGTCGGCACGGCCGGGTACCTCTACCTCAGGCACCTTGAGGGCAACGTCTCCACCACGGACATCGGCACTGCGGGCAAGAGCGGCTTCAGCAAGGACGAGGCCTTCAACATCCTGATCATCGGCACCGACAAGCGCACCGGTAAGGGCAACGAGGGCTACGGCGACTCGGGCAGCGTCGGTCACGCCGACACGAACATCCTGCTGCACGTCTCGAAGGACCGTACGAACGCGACCGCGCTGAGCATTCCGCGGGACCTGATCGTGGATGTCCCGGACTGTGAGACGAAGCAGTCCGACGGCAGCGAGAAGGTGATCGCGGGCACGGAGGACGTCCGCTTCAACACCAGTCTGGGCCAGGACGGCCGGGACCCCGGTTGCACCATGCGCACGGTGAAGGCGGTCACCGGCATCGAGCCCGACCACTTCATGATGGTCGACTTCAACGCGGTGAAGACGCTGACGACCGCGGTCGACGGCGTGCCGGTGTGTCTGGCCCACGCGGTGAGCGACAAGGAGTCGCACCTGAAACTGCCCGCCGGCCCGTCCAAGGTGGAGGGCGAGCAGGCACTGGCGTTCGTCCGCACCCGTCACAGCTGGGGCAACGCCGGTGACCTGGACCGCATCAAGGTGCAGCAGCAGTTCATGGCCTCGCTGATGCGGAAGATGTCCTCCAGCGACACGCTGACCAGCCCGACCAAGCTGTACAAGCTGGCCGAGGCCGCCACCAAGGCGCTGACGGTGGACACCGGCATCGGCAAGGTCAGCACGCTGAAGGACATCGCCCTGGAGATGAAGAAGGTCCCGACGAAGAACATCAGCTTCATGACGGTGCCGGTGCGGGACAACCCGGCGGACGGCGTCGTCCACAAGACCGTGATCGTCGACCCGGGCGCGGCGCCCAAGGTCTTCGACGCGATCAAGAACGACGTCTCCTTCACCGAGGTGAAGAAGGAGGAGAAGGCGGCCAAGGACGCCCAGGCCGCGCGTCTCAAGGGCAGCAGGTCCGCCGCCTCCGACGTGCGGGTGCGCATCTTCAACGCCGGCGCCACGGACGGCGGTGCGCAGGACACCCTGGTGTGGCTGCAGAACAGCGTGGGCGTGCTGAAGTCGAGGAACGCGGGCAACGCTCAGGTGGAGCTGGCCAAGACCACCCTGGAGTACGCGCCCGCCCAGGCGTCCCAGGCCCGGGAACTGGCCGCCCTCATGGGTCTTCCCGGATCCGCCCTCAAGCCGGGCAAGAGCGTGACCAACTCCCAGGGACTGCCCGAGATGACCCTGACCCTGGGCAAGGACTTCCATCAGGCCGGCGAGCCGCTCAACGCCTCGACGAAGGCGCCGCCCGTCGACAAGTCCACGGCGGACAAGGTCAAGTGCGCGAGCTGAACGAAAATGTGCACCAATTGAACGACTGAGGTGACCACACAGGCCTGCCGTGCGTCTAACAGGACGCACGGCAGGCCTGTTCATGGCACATGGGTGGGGAGGACGGGGATGACGGAGAGCAGTGTGCGGGGGGAGGGGACGGTTCCCGGTGTTCGGCGCGGCGAGGGAAAGAGCCGGAACGGCGACCTGTTCGACGCGGGTGAGCCGTCCGTCGAGGGGAGCGGCAGCCGGCACGGCAGACGTCGGCCGCAACGCAAGCACCGCGTGCTCAGATGGTCGGCGACGACGCTGGCGGTGCTGATACTCGGCACGGCCGGCGCCGGATATCTGTACTACCAGCACCTGAACGGCAACATCCAGAAGGGGCAGCGCAGCAACGGCGACTCCAAGGCGAAGAGGACCGGTCCGAACGCGGCCGGCCAGACGCCGGTGAACATCCTGCTGATCGGCTCCGACAGCCGTAACTCCGCGGAGAACCTGAAGCTCGGCGGACACCGGGAGAGTGTCGGCGCACCTCCGCTGGCCGATGTGCAGATGCTCATCCACCTGTCCGCGGACCGTAAGAGCGCCGCCATGGTGACCATCCCCCGGGACACCCGTGTCCACATCCGGAAGTGCAAGGACCCGGACACCGGCAAGGTCTACCCGGCGACCGATGACATCATCAACACCACCCTGGCCCGGGGCGGGGCCGGCTGCACGTTGAACACCTGGGAGGACCTCACCGGCGTCTACATCGACCACTGGATGATGGTCGACTTCGCGGGTGTGGTGCGGATGGCGCACGCCGTCGGCGGCGTGGACGTCTGTGTGAAGCAGAACGTCTGGGACCGCTCGACAGCGGCCCAACGCGGCGGATCCGGGCTGAAGTTGACGGCCGGGACGCACAAGGTCGATGACGTGCAGGCCCTGCAGTGGCTCCGCACACGGCACGCCTGGGGCAGTGACCTGATGCGGGCTCGCGCCCAGCACATGTATCTGAACTCGATGATCCGCACGCTGAAAGGGCAGAACGTCTTCACCGACTCCGGCCGGCTGATGGACCTGGCGGAGGCGGCCACCAAGTCCCTGAAGGTCTCCGAGGAGATCGGCTCGGTCAAGAAGCTGTACGACCTGGCCATGGAGATGAAGTCGGTGCCCACGAACCGCCTCACGTCGATGACGATGCCCAACGTCGAGGACCCGCTCAACGACGAGCACGTGGTGCCCGACAAGGCGGGCGCCGACCGGATCTGGCAGATGCTCCGGGACGACGTGCCGTTCGACAAGAACGGCAAGCGGTCCGACGCCCAGCAGGTCGGGAGCAAGGCCGAGGCGACCAAGTCGCCCTCCACGGACCCGAGTCGGCTGGGCGTGCTGGTGCGCAACGCCACCCGGACCTCCACCGAGACCGCGGTCGACGGGCGGGCCGGGACGATCAGCCAGGCGCTCGTGCAGGAAGGGTTCAGCAGGGCCGCGTACGACACCTCGGGAGCGGCGTCCGAGGAGAGCACGGTCGTGCAGTACCCGAGCGCGGACCTCCAGGGAGACGCGCAGGCGGTGGCGAAGGCGCTCGGCATTCCGATGAGCGCGGTGAAGAGGTCGACCGACGTCTCCGGGGTGACCGTCGTCGTCGGCTCCGACTGGCGCACGGGCACGCACTACCCGAAGACGGCCAAGCCGAAGGCCGGCGACCTGCCCAGCGGTTCCGACGCCATCAACGGGTCGGACGCCACGCCGTGCATGGACGTGTACAAGCCCTACCAGTGGTGACCGGCCGACGGCCGGCGCCTGGGCGCAAGTCCTGGGGCCCGTGCCGGAGGGTCGCTGCCGGCTGACGGGGATCCTGCCGCGTCGCCTCGTCGATCTGCTGGTCGGCGGGGCGAGGTGCAGTTCATCGGGAGGTGCCCCCGCCGAGGACGGCCTTCGCCTCGGCGACCTGAGCGCGGTGGATCCGCTGCAGTTCCGACAGCGCCGCTGCCTGCTTGTCGATCATCGCTCCCTGGATCCGCGATTCGACGCCGAACCAGACGGGCAGAAGCCTCGTCTTCCGCTTGCACTCCACGTCAGCCACCGCCGTGGGCACCTCGCGGGCTCCTGGGTGGCCCTTGGTGAACTCCGGAACATCGAGCGGGTCCATGGGGGACGCATAGCGGCGGCCGCCGCTCGCCGCCATACAGCTCGACCAGCGGCGGAAGACGGCCAGGACGGCGGGCTGCCGCATCGACTGCGCGTAGCTGCCGCTCGCGATCGCGCCGGCTGCGGCCGAGGTGTTCGGCCGGGCGTATTCTCCCTCGACGCGCTCGACCGCCTCGGCCCGGCACCCGCCCTTCGGGACGGCCCTGCCGTGGTAGGTCACCTCACTGCCGGCGTTCTTGCCGCTCTCTCCCATGAGAACCGTCAGCATCCCCGGCGGTATCGGTGACGCCGAGACGGCGGGGCTCGGCGGGAGGTGATAGCCGTACGCCGAGGCCTCCTTGGGACTCGACAGGCCGTAGCGCCGGTCCGCGCTGCGCGTCTGCGGCTGCCGGGTGAAAGGGTAGGAGATCCCGTAGCGCGCCAGACACTTCTTCTCAAGCTTCTGCTCCGCGGACTGGATGAGTTCGCTCTGATCGGGGGTCAGGCTGTAGGCGGCGATGGGCAGTTTCCCGCTGTAGTCGCCGGACAGCACGGGCACATCGCCGGCCGAAGGGCGCGGCGAGGTGGCGCGCGCCGGGGCGGGGTGCCCGGCGGGCGAGGACGACGGGCCGCCGCAGGCCGACAGCGCCGCCGCGGCGAGGACCGCGACGGCAGCGCCGCGCAACGGCACCGGAAGAGAGTTGATCACCGGGAGCCTCCACGGTGACGTGCGGTCCGGTGGTGGCCACCGCACCGCACGTCCGGTGTCGTCAGAACTGGTAGCAGCGGGTGTCGCGGGTGAACTTGAAGGAGGCGTCGTTGTTGTACGTGTTGTGCAGACGGAAGACCAGCTTCGACGGCGGAACCGAGTCACAGGACCCGCCGTAGCCGCTGTTGAAGTAGATGGTGACGTACGAGTTGGGCGACACGTTGTCCAGCGAGGCGGCGTTGTTCTTCACCGGCTGGCCGTAACCGGCGTCCCCGGAGTACTCGTCGAAGGTGTAGCCGGCCAGGTTCGAGACGTTGTCCCGCTCGAAGTGAGCCGAGGCCCCCTCAAGGTCACTGTTGTAGTCGAAGACGACGCACAGCGAGCTGTCCAGGCAGTTGTCCGAGGGGTACGCCGAAGCCGGCGCGGTCGTGGCGATGAGGGAGCCCAGCACGACCGGAAGGGTCACGGCTGCGGCGACGATGTTCCTGCGGAGGTTCATGACGTTGTCCTTGTCCGGAAGGGAATGAGGTCTGGGGCCGGGCCGGCTCAGTAGGCCGCGGTGCGGGTGTCGGCCGAGCCGGCGGCCGTGTCGACGGTGCCCTCCGCGAAGGAGGTCAGACCCTTGTCGTAGACCATGGGCGTGTAGCACTGCGTCTGGCCCTGGCCGATGGTGCAGCTGTAGGTACGGCCGTCGTTGTTGCGCACGACGTAGGCGTGGGCGCAGTCGTAGCCGGCGGACGCGTTGCCGCACGCCGACTGGGTGTAGTTGAGGGTGAATCTCGCCCAGGCGGTATGACACGCGAGGCTGTAGCGCAGCTCGATGGTGCCGAAGGTGCTGTGCGAGTTCTTCACGACGGCGGACTGCACCGTGGTGGCACCACTGGCGCAACCCGTGGCGGACGGGTCGGACCCGTCATAGGTGTACGCCTGGGCGCCACCGGTGGCAGCGATCAGCGACAGGCCGAGAGCGCCGGTGACCACACCCGCACGCGCGAAGTTCCTCAGGTTGAAACGCATGGTGCAATTTCCTTTCATGGGCATGACAGATGAACCCGGGGCCCCGTCCCGTCATGGACGGGGCGCCGGGTGGGTGGTGCGTGATGCGTGGGTGAGCGTCAGCGCCAGCGGAAGGACGCGTTGTTGTTGTACGTCTTGACGAGGTTGCCCAGGTCACGCGGCGGGGCCACGTCCGAGGCACCGCCGTAGTTGGAGTTGAAGTACGACACACCGGTCTTGTCGGTGCGGCTGTTGGCGTAGGACGCGGCGTTGTTCTTCACCGGCGTGTTCACGCCGGCCGTGCCCTGGCCGCCGTCGGAGAAGTTCCAGTTGGCCCAGTTGGGGATGTTCTCGTAGGTGGCCGTCCAGCCGCCCTTCTGGCCCGAGTTGTACCAGAGGCAGTAGTCGACATCGATGACGCCGCCGCACAGGCTGTCCGGGATGCTGTCGGCCTGGGCGGGCGCGGCGGTGACCAGCATGCCGAAGGTGCCGGCAGCGGCCATCGCGACCGCGACGGCGGAGCTACGAAGACGCATGAGGTGGGATTCCCTTCTGATGGGTGAACGGGGGTTGTGACGGAGCGCTACGGTCACCGGGACTCACCGACCTCGGCGGCGGCACGCTTGAGCTGGTCCTCCTTGTGCCGCTTGATCCGGGCGAGCGTCTCGGCGTTCTTGTCGATCTCCGTCTGCTGCATCGCGGACTCGACGTCGAACCAGCTGCGGACGAGTCCGGTCTTCTTCTTGCATTCGACGTCCGCGCGGGCCGTCGAAATCTCTGCGGGTTCGGTCGTGGCCTTGCCGAACCTCGGGTCGTCGATCGCGTCCATGGGCGAGCCGTAGCGGTAGCCCTTGGACGCCATGCACGAGGACCAGGCGCGGAAGACGGCCAGCACCCGTGGGTCCTTCTCGCTGCGGACGTAGCTGTCCATGTTGATCCGGCGCGCGATCTCGTCCGGGCCGAACGTGGCCTTGTCCCCGGCGAGCCGTCGCTTGGCCTCGCCGACGCATCCGCCGTCGGGGTCCAGCCGGCCGTCGGCACGAGGCTTGCCGCTCAGCGCGATACGGCCGGCCTCACCCAGTGCCTGAACGTTGGCCCGGCCCGTCCTGGGCGTCGGGAAGTGGTAGCCGTAGGTGGCCGCCGTATGGGAGTTGGCGATGCCGTATCTGCGGTCCATGACGCCGATGTCAGGGGTGTCGGTCTCGTCAGGGCGGTAGTCGAAGCCCTTGGCCTTCATGCAGTCGCGGGCCAGGTCGTTCATCGCGTGGGTGAGCAGGCCCATGTCGGCCTCCGAGAACACGTAGCTCTCGACCGGCAGCGCCAGGTCCGCCGTCAGGCTGGAGGACCTGGGGGCGATGGAACTGTCCGGGGCGGCGGACGCCCGCGCCCCGTCGTGGTCACCCCCACCGGAGCACCCGGTCAGCAGCACCGCGGCGGCGAACAGAACAGCGGTCGTCTTCTTTCGCATTGCTCTTCCTCTTGAGCCCACAACGTCTTCGGAATGGCGCGGGCGGCACCCGGCCCGGCCGGTCACCGGCGGAGCGCTTCCGCCGGCTGGACGCGGCTCGCGCGCCAAGCGGGGTACAGGCCCGCGACAAGTCCGGTGGCCAGGCCGATGACAGGCGCGGCGACCACCGTCAGCGGGGCCATCACGGGGGTCCAGTCGCGTACGACGGCCATGACCACCACCGTCACCGTGCCGAGGCTGGTGCCCACCAGGCCGCCCAGCGCGCCCAGGGCGCCCGACTCGGCCAGGAACTGCGCCATGATGTGCCGGCCGCGGGCGCCCAGGGCACGGCGCAGCCCGATCTCACCGGTGCGTTCCAGCACCGCGACAAGCGTGGTGTTGGCGATACCGACGGCGCCGATCACCAGACAGATGCCGGCCAGCAGCATGAAGAGGTGGTCGAGGTCGGAGGTGACATCGCCGCGCAGTGCCCTCGGGTCGGGAGGCGGCACGGCCCGGAACAGGCCAGGGTGCGCGGGATCGAGCGCGAGGGGTGCCTCGTCGGCGATCTGCCGTGCGGCGCCCAGGTCGGTCGAGATGAGCATCCCGGCCCGCCGGCCGCTGTCCGGGCCGCCCCAGATCCGCTCGGCCGTGGTGCGGGGGACGACGACGGACAGCAGCAGGTCCGCCTTGCGCTGCACGTCGTCGACGATGCCGATGACGGTGAAGGGACGGCCGCCGACGAACACGGCCGGCTGGGTCTCAAGGGTGGTGATCCCGAGGCGCGCGGCAAGTCCGGAGCCGATCACGGCGACGCTCTCGCCCCGCCGTTCGTGGAAGGCGTCGAAGATCCGCCCCTGTGCCAGGTGCGGGTCCGCCGCCGCGAGGACGCCGGGGGAGGCCGCGATCACCTGGGTCCGCTCACCTGCCGCCGGTTCCGCGGCCGAACCGGGGGGAACGGCCGCGACGAGTTCGTCCGCCCGCAGCCGTACAGGCCAGTACACCCCCGCGTGCCGGACACCGTGCAGGGCCTCGATGCGTCGGTCGGCGTCGGCGGGGAAGGCGTTGGACAGCAGGTCGGGCTGGTCGCCGCCGGTGTCATCGACGGTGACCTCCGTCGCGGACAGGGCGTTGAAGCGCGAGTCGATCTGCGACGAGGCGGTGGCCGTGAGACCCAGGACGGCGACGAAGGTGCCGACTCCGAGCACGGTCCCCAGCGCGGTCAGCACGGAACGCGCCGGCCGCTGCAGGATTCCCGCCGTGGCCTCGCCGAGCACGTCCCGGGCACTGAGCCGGGACCTCTCGACGGGCGGCACGACCGCGGGCCGGCGCCACCGCACCAGGCGCCGGGCCACACCGCGCCAGGACCGCGCCGGATCCGTGCCGGGTACAGCCGTGTCCGCGACGGCGCTCACCGGCTCCGCGGCGGACCGCCCCGGGTCCTTCGGACGAGGGCGAACGGTCGGGGTTCTCATGCCACCGCCCGTTCGGTGAGCACGCCGTCCCTGATCGTCACGGTGCGCTGACCGCGCGCGGCGACACCGGGATCGTGCGTGATCACGACGAGGGTCATGCCGTCGTGGTGCAGATCGTCCAGCAGCCCCAGGACCGACTCGGCGGTGGCCGTGTCGAGGTTGCCGGTCGGCTCGTCGCACAGCAGCAGCGAGGGGCGGGTGACCAGGGCGCGGGCGATGGCGACGCGCTGCCTCTCGCCGCCGGAGAGCCTGGTCGGCAGCGCGTCGGAGCGATGTGCGAGGCCCACCCGGGCGAGCGCCTCGCGTGCCCTCGTACGGCGATCCGTGCGCGGACCGGTGTTGTAGACCATGGCCAGCATCACGTTCTCGGTGGCCGACCGGTGGGGCAGCAGATGGAAGCTCTGGAACACGAAGCCGATACGCCGGCCGCGCAGCGCGGTGCGGTCCGCGTCGCTGAGCGCTCCGGTGTTCACGCCGTCGAGGAAGTACCGTCCGCTGGTCGGCGCGTCCAGCAGCCCGGCGATGTTGAGGAAGGTCGACTTGCCGGAGCCGGAAGGGCCGACGACGGTGACGTACTCGCCCTGGCGAATCGTCACGTCACTGGGCCGCAGCGCCGGTACGGGCGGCGGTCCGGGATAGGTGAGACCGACTCCGCGAAAGTCCACGACTGGGTCTGCGGGCGTGGTCACCGGGCGGCCCCGGAGCCCTGCGCAACGCCGATCACGACCTTGTCACCGGACGACAGACGGGCGCCGCCGGCCGGGGTGACGGCCGTGTAGCCGTCGCCGGAGGTGCCGGTGCGCACCTCGACACGGCGGCGGGCGCCCGAGCGGTCGAGGACGGTGACGGTGGTCCGGGAGTCGGCGCCGGCCGAGATCGCCGAGACGGGGACGACGAGGACCTGGTGCCCGGAGGAGGCGGCCTCGACGGTCAGCCGCACGTCCTGGCCGGCCAGCCGGGCCGGCAGCGGCGAGTTCGGCGTGACGGTGACCGTGTAGCCCGAGGCGTTCTGGCCACCGTCCTGCCCGTCGGCGTCGGAGGTGGTGGGCGCGTCCGCGACCCTGGCCACGGTGCCGGTGAGTTCGTCGCCGGTGACCTCGGAGTAGACGCGGACCTTCTGACCGGGGTGGACCAGGCCCTTGTCCTGCAGGCTGAGCGAGCCCGTGACCACCAGTTCGCCGGCGGAGACGGTGGCGAGCTTCTCGCCGGCCTCGGCGCCGACCTTGGCCCCCAGGCTCTCGACGCGGGCCGGGAAGCCCGAGAGGAAGACGACTTCGGAGGCGGGCACCATCGGACCGGAGACCGATTCGGCCTTCGCCAGTTCGGACCTGGCGTCGGCCAGGTCGGAGCGGGCGAAGCCGATGTCCTCGGCGCCCCCGCCCTTGCCGGTCAGACGGTCGAGTGCGCGCCGGGCCCGCTTGACGTCGGCCCTGGCGGCGTCGGCCGCCGTGCCGTCCGTGGTGACGGGTTCGTAGCCGATCGCCTCGTAGAGCGCTGTGACCGCGCGCTTGGTGCCGGGTCCGAACGTGCCGGACCGGTCGGATCCCGTGGGGTGACCCAACTCTCGCAGCGCGCCCTGGAGTTGCCGGATGTCGTCACCGTGTGCGCCGGGCTTGAGGTCACGGTAGACGGGCAGACTGCCGCGCAGTGCGAAGAGGGGACGGCCGGAGACCTCGACGAGGACGCGTCCGGCCGGGAAGGTCTGCCCGGAGTGCACCATCACCTTGGTGACCACGGGCTTGAGGCCGCCCTCGGCGGCGGTGCCGGAAGCGGCGATGTCCACGGTCTGCGACGCGGAAACGGTGCCACGGGTGACGACCGTGTCGGAGAGCACGCGCCGCTCGACCGGGGCGGTGAGCACATCGGCCGCGGGCGGCCGTGCGTCGGCCGCGGCCTGCGCGGGCGACTTCACATACGCCGAGGTCCACAGCGCGGTGGCGGCGAGCAGTACGGATCCAGCGGCCAGGCCGCCCAGCAACCGCCTGCGCCGCAACAGCGCAGAGCTCTCCCCCGTACCGGACAACGGTCCCCCAAATCCCCCATTCCTGCGGGCACTTGACCAACAAGCCCACAGGTACTTCACAGTAGGGAGATAGCTGATCACTACTGATCCAAAAGTGTCAAGTTCTTTCACCGGTTGTGCGGTGACACCGGTAACACCGAGCAGCCCGTGCTGAGTTGCGCACCCGCCATCTCCACGTAATGATCACGCTCGGTTCTGCAACCGACCTGACGAGCTACATCCAGATCGACTACAACGTCCACTGCGGCTGATCCCCGACGCCGCGGGTCCCTCCTCGCCCAAGGGGCCGGGGACACCCACAGCCAACTCCCGTCCGGCTGCACAATGATGAGGCGCGCTCACGTCCGACGGGCTGGGGACCCGAGGACCGCGCGCCCTCTCGCTCACCCCGTCCGGGGGGACGGGTGACCGAGAGGTTCGGCAGCCGGCGGCGGACAAGGGTCCGTGGCCGACGAAGGCGGTGCACCGGCAGGTAACCCTGAGGGGGTGTCGTGCGTCTGACCGGACGCGCGACGAATCCGTCGCCGGGCGCAGGGGCGGGAGGCAGGGAGTTGGCGCGAAGCAGTGTGCGCAAAGAGGTTCCCGCGGTCGAGGACACGATGTCCCCCACACCGCAGGACCACGACGCCACGACCGAGCACGGCGGGCACGGCGACGGGCGGCGCGGGAAGGGCCCGGACGGTGACCGCAAGCGACGCAGACGGCGCGTTCTGCGCTGGTCGGCGATGGTTCTGGCAGTGGTGATACTCGGCACGGCGGGGGCCGGATATCTCTACTACCAGCACCTCAACGACAACATCAGGAAGGACGACCTCAACCTCGGCGACGCGAAGGACAGGGCGGCCGAACCGAAGGCCAACGCGGCCGGGCAGAAGCCCCTGAACATCCTGCTGATCGGCTCCGACGCACGGGACTCCGAGCAGAACCAGAAGCTCGGCGGCGCCAGGAGCACCTTCAACACCGCCCCGCGCGCCGACGTACAGATGCTGCTGCACCTCTCGGCGGACCGCACCAACATGTCGGTCGTGAGCATGCCCAGGGACACCCTGGTCGACATCCCCAGGTGCACGGACCCCGACACGGGCAAGGCCTTCGGGGCACTGACCTCGACGATCACCAACGACTCCCTGGGCCGCGGTGGCCCCGGCTGCACGGTGGCAACGTGGGAGAAGCTGACCGACATTCACATCGATCACTTCATGATGATCGACTTCTCGGGCGTGGTGTCCATGTCCGGCGCCATCGGCGGCGTACCGGTCTGCGTCGACGCCAACATCCACTCCAAGTCCTCCGACGGCCACGGCTCGGGCCTGAAGCTGGAGAAGGGCACCACGTACGTCAAGGGCGTCAAGGCCCTGCAGTGGCTGCGCACCCGCTACGGCTTCGAGGACAACACCGACATAGCCCGCGCCAAGGCACAGCACCAGTACATGAACGCCATGGTGCGCCAGCTGCGCGAGAACGCCACGCTCGGCAACCCGGGCAAGCTCCGCAAGCTCGCCGAGACGGCCACCGACGCGCTGACCGTCGACGACGGCCTCGGCACCGTGTCCAAGCTGTACGACCTGAGCAAGGAACTCAGGAAGGTCCCCACCCGGCGCATCACCATGACGACGATGCCCTGGCAGTACTCCTCCACGAGCAGCGGCCGGGTCGTGCCCAGGCCGGGCGACGCGGACAAGCTGTTCCGGCTCGTCCGCGAGGACATCGCCCTGGACGGCAAGGACAAGAAGAAGTCCACTGCGGCGACGACATCCCCGGACCCGGCCGCCGCGGACGACAGGATCGCCGTACGCGTGCTGAACGGCACCAGGTCCGGCACCCGGCTCGCGGTCTCGGGGCGCCCGCGAGCGATCGCCCGGCTGCTCGCCGGCAAGGGCTTCACCGAGGCGGTGGCGGACTCCTCGGCGGACCTCAGCGAGGAGAAGACGGTGATCCGCTATCCGAGCACCGACCTGGAGGGCGACGCCCAGCGGGTGGCCGAGGCGCTGGGCATCCCGACGTCCTCGGTCAGGAAGTCGACGGACGTCTCCGGGGTGACGCTGGTCGTCGGCGCCGACTGGCGCTCGGGCACGAAGTACACGGCGACCGGGGACGACGACAGGACACCGTCGTCCGCACAGGTCATCAACGGCTCGGACGAGAAGCAGTGCATGCACGTCAACCCGAACTACACCTGGTAGTCCGGGTCGACGGGCGGACCCCGGTGCTCAGTCGGAGGCGAGCACCGCGGGCCGGCGGGACGCGATGACCTTCTTCGCCAGGGCCCTGGGGCTGGTCAGAAAGCCCCAGCCCCACGTCATGTGCATGGTGGCGAGGGCCACGGGGATCTGCAGCCGTGCCTTCAGCCGCAGCCCCCTGCCCGCGGGGACGGATCCGAGGGCTATCGCGGCGAGGTAGCCGCCGGGGATCACGAAACTCCAGGGCGTCAGGGCCACGCCGACCACGAGGCCCGCCGCGATCGCCAGAACCGCCGTCGGCGGCGCGAGGTAGCGCAGGTTGATGGAGCCCTCGTGGTAGCGGGCGACGACGTGCCGCCAGCGGCCGTAGTCCTTGTACTGCTTGGCGAGCGCCTTCACGCTCGGCCGCGGGCGGTACGACACCTTCAGCTCCGGCGAGAACCAGATCAGCCCGCCGGCCTCCCGGATCCGGAAGTTCAGCTCCCAGTCCTGGGCCCGGATGAACTCCTCGTTGTACCCGCCCTGTTGCTCCAGCGCCTCGCGCCGGAAGACCCCGAGGTAGACGGTCTCGGCCTCGCACGCGCCGCCGCCGGTGTGGAAGACGGCGTTGCCGACTCCGATCTTCGAGGTCATGGCGGCGGCGACCGCCTGCTCCCAGTCGTTCTCGCCCTCGGCGTGCATGATGCCGCCGACGTTCTGCGCGCCGGTCTCCTCCAGGAGCCGTACGGCGGTGGTGATGTAGTTCGGCGAGAGCATGCCGTGCCCGTCGACGCGGACGACGATCGGGTGGCGCGAGGCCTTGATCGCGGCGTTCAGGGCGGCCGGTGTGCGACCGGTGGGGTTCGGGACGGTGTGGACGCGCGCATCGTCGCGGACGAGCTCGGCGGCGATCTCGTCCGTGCGGTCCGTGGAGGGACCGAGGGCGATCACGACCTCCATCTCGCCGGCGTACTCCTGCGCGAGGATCGCTTGGACGGCTCCGCGCAGATGCCGCTCCTCGTTGAGGACGGGCATGATCACAGAGACGGCGGGGAGCTGCACGTCGGGGTTGGCGTTCATCGCCCGTTACGTTACCGCGAACGGGGGACACCTCTGCGCCCCGCCGAGGCGGTGGCCCGGGCTACAGATCGTATGGGCCTACGGTGCTCACGATCCCACGTACGGCCGTCGCCCGGAGGTGTCCCCCTTGCCCACGCAGCCTCGGTCCGCCGCACCCGCCCGTCCGCAGCGCCGCCCCCAGCCCGCCCACACCCCGGAGCCGCCCGGGCCCCGGCCCCCCGCGCGACGGAAGAAGCCGCGCTGGGTCATGCGCGCGGCGACGACCCTGTCCGTCGTCGTCCTCGCCTCCGCCGGGATCGGACACGCGGTGGTCACCAGCCTCGACGCGGGCATCGCCCGCGTCGACCCCTTCAAGGACATGAAGAACCGCCCGGCGGCCGGTCACGGGATGAACGTCCTGCTGGTCGGCACGGACGGCCGCGACCGGATCAGCGCGCAGGAACGGCACCGCTACCACCTGGGCGGCGCCCCCTGCCACTGCACCGACACGATGATGATCGTGCACATCTCGGCGGACCGGGAGCGGGCGAGCGTGGTGAGCCTGCCGCGCGACTCGTACGCCATGACGCCCGAACACGTCGACGACAGGACCGGGAAGCGGGTCGCGGGCCACCCCGTCAGGCTCAACGCGGCCTACGCGGAGGGCGGCCCGAACCTCACCGTCCGGACCGTCGAGGACATGACCCATGTGAAGATCGACCACTATCTGGAGGTCGACTTCACCAGCTTCATGCGGACGGTGGACGTGCTCGGCGGCGTGCAGATCTGCACAGCCACCCCTCTGAAGGACACGTACACCGGACTCGACCTCCCCGCCGGGACGCACACCCTCACCGGCGGACAGGCCCTGCAGTACGTCCGTGCCCGGCATGTCGACGGGGCCTCCGACCTCAACCGGATGAAGCGCCAGCAGCGCTTCCTGGCGGCGCTCGTCGAGCGGGCCACGTCCTCCGGGATCCTGCTCAACCCGATGAAGTTCAGGGACGTGACACGGGCCGTGCTGGGGTCGGTGCGCGCGGACAAGGGCTTCGGCACGGACGAGCTGCTCGACCTCGGCCGGGCGATGCGCAACTTCTCCCCCTCGTCCTCCGAGTTCACGACCGTGCCCATCGCACAGATGGGATACGCCGTGAAGGGCATCGGCGAGACGCTGAAATGGGACACGGCCAAGTCCGGCAGCCTCTTCCGTTCCCTGCGCGACGACAAGCCGCTGGCCGTGCACGCCTCGCGGCCCGCGGCGGTGCTGGTCGACGTGGCCCCGCAGCAGATCCAGGTCCAGGTCGAGAACGGCACGCCCTCCGACGGACTCGGGGGGCGCGTGGACGCGGCGCTGGCGGGGGCCGGCTTCCGGACGACCAAAGCCCCGGCGATGGCCGCCGACCGCACGCTGAAGCGGACGGTCGTCGCCTACGACCCCGGGTGGGACCGGTCCGCGAAGTCACTGGCCGCCGCGCTGCCCGGCAGCGAGCTGCGGCCGGTGAAGGGGCTCGGGCCGACGTTGAAGGTGATCGTGGGCGCCGACTTCAGGCAGGTGCGCAAGGTGCGGGCGGAGGACGCGTATCTGGGCGAGGCCGGAGTGGTGACCGGCGACCAGGTGGTGTGTTCGTAACAGCCCGGTCGGTCACCGTCCCGGTCTGTCACGGTCCCGGTCAGTCGTCGAGGCCCTCAGCGGCGCGTTTCTCCCGCAGTTCCATGATCGCCCGCCGCCGGGCCAGCCGGTGGGTGCGGCGGATCTGGGCCTCCTGACAGCGGCGCCTGTCCTTCTCCGTCTCCGGCAGCACCGGCGGCACCCTGCGTGGCTTGCCGTCGGCGTCCACGGCCGCGAAGACCAGGTACGCGGAGCCGACCTGGGTGGGCGGCGCGGACTCGTTCCAGCGCTCGGCCAGGACCCGGACGCCGACCTCCATGGAGGTGCGCCCGGTCCAGTTGACCTGGGCCTTCACATGGACGAGGTCGCCGACGCGGACCGGCTCCAAGAACGCCATCTCGTCCATGGAGGCCGTCACGGCGGGGCCGCCGCTGTGCCGGCCGGCGACCGCGCCGGCCGCGTCGTCCACCAGCTTCATGATCACGCCGCCGTGCACCGTGCCCAGAAGATTCGTGTCGTTGTGGGTCATGATGTGGCTGAGCGTGGTCCGGGAGGCCGAGGTGGGCTTGCCCGGGATATCCGCAGTATCCGGTTCCGCGGCGGGGGCCTGGTCTGTCATGGCCTCCACCTTATGCGGACGCGACATCTGCGGACTTTGTGTTGGGTTCGCAACAGCAGTGACCTGATTTTCCGACGACCCTTGTAAACGACCTGGCCGCTCCCTGCACACTGGGGCCCATGAACGATTGGCCCGAGGCATGGTCCGACGACAACCGCAACCGGTACGGACGCGGCAGCGCGAACGCACGCCCTGAGGGCGCCCGCGCGATGCGGCAGGTCCGCCGGCCCTCCTCGGGCGGGTACGGGGACCCCGGCCCCTCCGCGCCCCCGTACGGCGGGGTGCCCCAGCAGCCGTCGTACGTCAACGGCCAGGGACACGGCGGCTACGGCGACGACCCCGCTGTCGACGGCTACAACACCGGTCAGGTCTACGGCTCACCGGGCGGCGGGGGTCCGGGCGGTCCCGGTGGGCCGGGCGCTCCACGGCCGCGGCCGAACTGGCGGCGCCGTATCAAGTGGACGGCGATCACGCTGGTGACGGCGCTGGTCGTGACGTCGGTCGCCACCTACTTCTGGGCCGACGGCAAGCTGCACCGCGACGTCGACCTGTCCACGGTCCTCGACCGGCCCGAGGCGGGCGACGGCACGAACTACCTGATCGTCGGCTCCGACAGCCGTGCCGGGCTGTCCGCCGCGCAGAAGAAGAACCTGCACACCGGCTCCGCGGAGGGCAAGCGGACCGACTCGATGATGATCCTGCACGTCGGCGACAGCGGCGACACGCTGATCTCCCTGCCCCGCGACTCGAACGTGACGATCCCCACGTACAAGGGATCCACGTCCGGCAAGACCTATCAGGGCACGGGCCGGCAGACGAAGCTGAACGCCGCCTACGCGGAGGACGGGCCGACGCTGCTGGTGCGGTCGGTCGAGTACAACATGGGCCTGCACATCGACCACTACGTGGAGATCGGGTTCGCCGGCTTCGCGAACATCGTGGACGCGGTCGGCGGTGTCGACATCGACATCGACAAGGGCTTCAAGGACAAGTACTCGGGCGCCGACTTCAAGTCGGGCACGCAGACGCTGAACGGCGAGCAGGCCCTCGCCTTCGTCCGTACCCGGCACGCCTTCGCGGCGAGCGACCTGCAGCGCACCAAGAACCAGCAGAAGTTCCTCTCCGCGCTGGCCCACCAGGTCGCGACCCCGTCGACGGTGCTGAACCCCTTCAAGCTGTACCCGACGATGAGCGCGGGCCTGGACTCCCTGACCGTCGACAAGGACATGAGCCTGTGGGACCTGGCGTCCATGTTCTGGGCGATGAAGGGCGTCAGCGGCGGCGACGGCACCTCCATGAACATGCCGATCTCCGGGTCCACCGGCGGCAACCTCGTCTGGGACAAGGCGAAGGTCAAGACGCTGGTGAACGAGCTGAACAACGACCAGAAGGTCACGGTCTCGGGTGACTGACAGCAGCAACGGCAGACCGCCCTTCGGGGCGGTTCTGTGTGACGTCGACAATGTGATCCGGTCCTTCGACTCCTCCCGCCTGGAGGCGCTGGAGCGCGCCGCGGGGGTCGCCGAGGGCACCACCAGGAAGGTGGCGTTCGCGCCGGACGCGGTCTCGCCGCTGATGCTGGGCGAGATCACCTCGCAGGAGTGGGCGGAGGCGATCGCCCAGGGCCTCGCCGGGCTCGTGACCGAGCCGCAGACGGCGTACGAGCTGGCCCTGGCGCTGCTCGAATCGCCCTTCCACGCGGACGACGAGGTCGTGGGGCTGCTGCGCCGCGCCCGTGTCCGGGTGCCGCTGGTCCTCGTCTCGAACGCGACGACGGCGCTGGAGTCCGACCTGGACTCCATGGGCCTGAGCGACCTCGCCGACCACGTCGTCAACAGCGCTCGCGTGGGCCTCGCCAAGCCGGACCCGCGCATCTACCACCTGGCGGCGGAACTCGCGGGCATCCGGCCCGAGCGCTGTCTGTTCGTCGACGACAGCGAGGAGAACCTCCGGGCGGCGGCGGAGCTGGGCATGCACGGCGTGCTCTTCCGTGAACCGGCGGACCTGGAACGGGCCCTGGAGCCGCTGTTCGCGTGACCGCCGGTTCGCGGCCGTGCGGTCAGGCGGTGGTCACATCGTCGCGCCCGCCATCGTGCGGCACATCTCGGCGCAGCGGCGACACGCCTGAGCGCAGCGCATCATCTGGGGGTCGTCCGGCATGGACATACACGCCTCGGCGCACATGTCGCACGCTTTGGCGCACATCGCGCACATCTCGGCCGACATGGGCGAGCGGCGCATCATCATGTCCGCGCACATGCGGGTCGTCTCGGAGCAGTCCATGAGCGCGCGCATGATCTGCATCTGGGCCTGACCGCCCATCTGCATGCAGGAACTCATGGTCTCCTCGCACACGCTGTGGCAGGCCATGCACGCCTCGACGCAGTCCTGCATCTCCTTGCTCATGGCAGTCATTCCGGGCTGGGTCATGGCTCCTCCTGGGAGACGGCGGAGCCCTGGACGGGCCCCGTGCCCCTCCGTCCTACGCCTGCCCGACTCCGGGCGCCATCGGGCGGACACGAACAATCCGCAACGTATCCGGCGGATTCGGCCGAGGGCGGCCCCGGACGGCTCGGCCGCCGTCACCGTGCGCAGGCCTGCCGGGCGTTGATCGGCGCCGGCACGATCCCGGCCGGCCGGACGTCAACCGCCCCGCAGGAGAACCCGGTCCTCGCCCGTGCCCGGACAACCCGTCGGCGCCACAGCCGTGTTGCGCCCGGCGCGGCCGGCCCGGACCTGGGAGCCGGCCGGGTGAACGCGCGTGGCCCGCACCCCCGGCCGGGAGTGCGGGCCACGCCCACGTACGCGTGGGCCCTACGGAAGGTTCCGCGCCATCACGATCCGCTGAACCTGGTTCGTGCCCTCATAAATCTGCGTGATCTTCGCGTCGCGCATCATGCGCTCCACCGGGTAGTCACGGGTGTAGCCGTAGCCGCCGAGCAGCTGGACCGCGTCCGTGGTGACCTCCATCGCCACGTCCGAGGCGAAGCACTTGGCCGCCGCGCCCTGGAAGGTGAGGTCCTTGTCGCCGCGCTGGGACTTCGCCGCCGCGGCGTACGTCAGCTGGCGGGCGGCCTCGATCTTCATGGCCATGTCGGCGAGCATGAACTGGATGCCCTGGAAGTCGGCGATCGGCTTGCCGAACTGCTTGCGCTCCTGGACGTAGCCCTTGGCGTAGTCGAGCGCGCCCTGGGCGATACCGAGGGCCTGGGCCGCGATGGTGATGCGGGTGTGGTCCAGGGTCTTCATCGCCGTGGCGAAGCCCGTGCCCTCCTCTCCGATCATGCGGTCGGCCGGGATACGGACGTTGTCGAGGTAGACCTCACGGGTCGGGGAGCCCTTGATGCCGAGCTTCTTCTCCGGGGCGCCGAAGGAGACGCCGTCGTCCGACTTCTCGACGACGAAGGCCGAGATGCCCTTCGAGCGCTTGCTGGGGTCGGTCACTGCCATCACCGTGTAGAACTCGGACTCGCCGGCGTTGGTGATCCAGCGCTTCACGCCGTTCAGGACGTAGGTGTCGCCTTCGCGGACCGCCTTCGTCTTCATGCCGGCCGCGTCCGAGCCGGCGTCCGGCTCGGAGAGGCAGTACGAGAACATGCCCTCGCCCCTGGCGAGCGGGGCCATGTACTTCTTCTTCAGCTCCTCGGAGCCGGACAGGATCACCGGCAGCGAGCCCAGCTTGTTCACGGCCGGGATGAGGGAGGAGCTGGCACACACGCGGGCCACCTCCTCGATCACGATCACGGTCGCCAGCGCGTCCGCGCCCGAGCCGCCGTACTCCTCGGGCACGTGCACCGCGTGCAGGTCGTTCGCGACCAGGGCCTCCAGGGCCTCCTGCGGGAAGCGGGCCTCCTCGTCCACCGCGGCCGCGTACGGCGCGATCTTCGCCTCGGCCAGCGAACGGATCGCGTCGCGGAGCATGTCGTGCTCCTCGGACGGGCGGTACAGGTCGAAGTCAGCCGATCCGGCCAAGGTCTCTCACGCTCCAAGGACGCTTCTGACGCACCGTGGTGACGCCGCTAATTACCGTTAAGTAACTCAAATTTTAGGGGGCGGCCCACGGGAGTGATACGTGAGCTTGGCGACAGCGGGAAAACTGCCCGGCGCAGGCCCGTTTCAGGCCACGACTATGCTCGTCCCGCGCACCCCCACGATGTACCCCAGGAGCATTCATGAGCCTCAAGATCACCGTGATCGGCACCGGCTACCTCGGCGCCACACACGCCGCGGCCATGGCCGAGCTCGGGTTCGAGGTACTGGGGCTCGACGTCGTGCCGGAGAAGATCGAGACGCTCCAGCGGGGCGAGGTCCCGATGTACGAGCCCGGCCTTGAGGAGCTGCTCAGGAAGCACGTCGCCGGGATCGAGGGGTCGAGCGGGCGGCTGCGGTTCACCATGGACTTCGCCGAGGTCGCGGCCTTCGGTGACGTGCACTTCGTGTGCGTGAACACGCCGCAGCGGCACGGGGAGTACGCGGCCGACATGTCGTACGTCGACGCCGCCATAGCCTCCCTCGCCCCGCACCTCACCGGTCCCGCCCTGGTCGTCGGCAAGTCGACCGTGCCGGTCGGTTCCGCCGACCGGCTCGCCGCCTACCTCGCCGAGCACGCGCCGGCCGGGGCGGACGCGGAGCTGGCCTGGAACCCGGAGTTCCTGCGGGAGGGCTTCGCGGTGCAGGACACGCTGCACCCGGACCGGCTGGTGGCGGGTGTGCGCAGCGAGCGGGCGGAGAAGCTGCTGCGCGAGGTGTACGCGACGCCGGTCTCCGAGGGGACGCCGTTCGTCGTCACCGACTTCCCCACCGCCGAGCTGGTGAAGACGTCCGCGAACTCGTTCCTGGCCACCAAGATCTCCTTCATCAACGCGATGGCCGAGGTGTGCGAGGCCGCGGACGGCGATGTCGCCAAGCTGGCCGAGGCGATCGGGTACGACGACCGGATCGGGAAGAAGTTCCTGCGGGCCGGTATCGGCTTCGGGGGTGGCTGTCTGCCGAAGGACATCCGGGCCTTCATGGCGCGCGCCGGTGAGCTGGGGGCCGACCAGGCGCTGACCTTCCTGCGCGAGATCGACTCGATCAACATGCGGCAGCGCGGGCAGATGGTGGAGCTGGCGCGGCAGGTGCTCGGCGGCGGGCCCTTCCTGGGCAAGCGGGTCGCGGTGCTCGGCGCGACCTTCAAGCCCGACTCGGACGACGTACGGGACTCCCCCGCACTGAACGTGGCCGGGCAGATCCACCTCCAGGGCGGCCAGGTGACCGTCTACGACCCCAAGGGCATGGACAACGCACGCCGCCTCTTCCCTACGCTCGGCTACGCCGACACCGCGACAGCAGCCGTGCGGGGCGCCGATGTCGTACTGCACCTGACGGAGTGGCGAGAGTTCCGCGAGCTGGACCCGGCGGAGCTCGGCGCGGTCGCGGCGGACCGGGTGATCCTGGACGGGCGCAACGCCCTCGACCCTGAGCTGTGGCGCAAGGCCGGGTGGACGTACCGGGCGATGGGCCGCCCGACCGCCTAGAGTCAGTCGGCGCTTTCGGCGTGGGCGACGCCGGTTCGGCCGAGGCTCAGTCGGCCGAACCGGCGTCTGGTTGCATTCTGCACCACCGGCCCCGGCGCTGCGGGTGAACTACTTCGCCCGGTACCGGCGCATTTTCGCGCGCGCCCCGCACACCTGCATCGAGCACCAGCGCCCGCGGCCGGCCGGACTGCGGTCGTAGTACGCCCAGTGGCAGGTGACGGCCTCGCAGGCCTTCAGACGCAGCCAGGTTCCGGCGACGAGGGCCTCGGCGACGGCAGCGGCGACACGGGAACCAAGGGGGCGTACGTCGGCGGCGGTCAGTGCCGCCGAACCGTCGGCGGCGTCGACCGTCAGGCGCAGGGGCGCCGACGCCAGCAGGTCGTCCAGGGGCGTGACCCGGGCGTGGGGCGGGTGGCCCGCGTGGGCGAGCAGCACCGCGCGCAGGGACTCGCGCAGCTCGCGTGCGGCGGGGACCTCGTCCTCGGTGAGCCCGAACGGCAGGCGGCCGTCCGCCGTGTCCAGAGCGTCGGCCCCCGACTCGATGTCCAGCGTGTTCACCAGGGACTCGACCAGGACCAGGCCGCCCGGCGCGGCCGATCTCTCACTCATGCTTGCGACGTTACTCCCTATGGGGGAGTATGCAGTAACAGTTACTGGTTACAGGCCCCTATGGGTAACGTCGACCTGGAGGAGAAAGCCATGGCTCTCGCCAAGCTGGGTGCCGTCGTCCTGGACTGTCCCGACCCGAGCGCGCTGGCCGGTTTCTACGCCGGCGTGCTGGGCGGCACCGTCGAGGGCGAGGGCGACTGGGTGGATCTGAGGGTGCCCGGCGGACAGTCGCTGGCCTTCCAGTCCGCCTCCGGGTTCGTGGCGCCCGAGTGGCCCGCGCCCGACCGCTCGCAGCAGTTCCACCTTGACCTGACCGTCGACGACCTGGACGCGGCGGAGGCAGGCGTGCTGGCGCTGGGTGCCAAGCCGCTGGACACCGACGACCGCTCGCGCACCTGGCGGGTTTACGCGGATCCGGCAGGGCACCCGTTCTGCCTCTGTGCCTGCTGACCCGTCCCACCCCGTCCGTGCGCCTGAAGCTGTCCAGGCACCTGTCTCCGCCCCTGTCTCCCCGCTCGTCTTCGCATCTGTCCGCCCGTCCGCTGAACCAGGAGGACTCAATGTCCGTGGCCCGCTTCCGCTCCGTCGTCCTCGACTGCCCCGACCCGCGCGCACTCGCCCGCTTCTACGCGGGCGTCGTGGGCGGTACGCCCGAGGAGGAGGACGCCGACTGGGTCGTGCTCCACGTCCCGGGCGGGCCCCGGCTCGCCTTCCAGCGGGCGGAGGGCTTCACCCCGCCCGAGTGGCCGCGCGCGGACCGCAACTCGCAGCAGTTCCACCTCGACTTCGACGGCGGGTCGACCTGGGAGGAGATGGACGCGGCGCACGAGAGGGTGCTGGCCCTGGGCGCGCGGCCGCTGGATCTGGAGGACCGGGAGAAGAAGGACTTCCAGGTGTACGCCGATCCGGCCGGGCATCCCTTCTGCCTCTGCCGGATCGACAACCCGTAAGCAGCCTCCCCCGGTCACCCGTCCAGTTCCACGATCTTCGCCGTCGACGGCTCCCGGCGCTGCTGGGCCGCGCGGGCGGTGAAATCGCCGCTGCGCAGGACCCGCTGGACGTTTCCCCAGGTCAGCAGGGCGATGTCAGGCTCCGACCAGCCGCGGTGCAGCAGCTCGGCGATGAGGTACGGATAGCAGGAGGCGTCGCCGAGTTCCTGCGGGTGTGCGGTGCCGGCGTCGTAGGTGCCGGACAGGCCGACGCACGCCGGGCCCGCCACCTCGCGCACATGGTCGAGGTGGTCGGCGACGTCCCGGACGGACGGACCCGTCTGCTCCGGTGTGAGCGGCACCATGCACAGGCCCTTGGCGGCACCCAGCCCGGCGAGCAGGTCGTCGGGGAGGTTGGCCGGGTGGGGGCGCAGGGAGCGGGCGGCGGAGCGGGTGAACAGGACCGGCGCCCTGGAGACCGCAAGGACCCGGCGGACGGTGTCCGCGGAGGCGCCCGAGAGGTCGGGGAGCACGCCGACCCGGTTCATCTCGCGTACGACCTCCTCGCCGAACCGGGTGAGCCCGGCCTCGCTCGCCCAGGACACCCCGGACAGGGTGAGGACGCGCAGGCCGAGGGCGTGCAGGGCGCGCAGGATGCCGAGGGAGTCGCCGAGGGCGGCGGCCCCGGCGGGGCCGAGCAGGACGGCGATACGGCCGCAGTTGCGGGCGTCGGTGGCCTGCCCGGCGGTGCACACCAGGCGCAGGCCCTCGGGGTGGGTCCGTACGACGGTGTTCACCAGGTCAAGCTGCTCCAGGGTCGCGCCGACGGCCCGGTCCCCGACGATGCCCTCCGGCAGGTGCAGCGACCAGAACAGCGCACCGACGTGGCCCTCGCGCAGCCGTGGCACGTCCGTGTCGACGGAGGCCTCGCCCAGCTCCAGGTCGTACCAGGGCATATGCCTGAGCGCCCACGGCAGTCCGCTGTAGCCGTCGGCGACGGGATGGGCGGCGAGGATGGCGCGGGCGCGCTCCAGTGGGGCGCCGGCCGGGTCGGAGACCTGCGCGTAGGACTCGGCCTCGAAGGGATCCGGCAGGCCGTCGAGTTCGCTGGAGCTGTGCAGTTCGTCCTGGAGGTCTGCCATGGCGGGCTCCGTACGTCGTGAATCGTCCCCAAGGGGTACGGTCACCGTCGCACGGGGGCGCGGGGGGCTTCCTGGTGAGTGGGGCGTTCGGGGGACCGGACCGGACCGGCGCTCCTGGGCCGCCTCGATGACCTCGTCCAGGGTGTCCCGGGAGCGGACGAGGTCCGCGACCAGCCGCGGTGTGGCGATCGCCGGTGGCCCGCCGTCCCGGTCGCGCATGGTCGCGCATACCGGGCAGCAGCTGCCGTGGGCGGGGCCGACGGCTACGCCGGCCACCCCGCCCTCGCCGCTCGGCGGACTCAGCTCTCGGAGCCGTCCAGCGACTCGATCGTGGCGTTGGACGGCGAGCGGGTCCCCTGAAGGTCCCGCGCCACGTCCTGCGCCGCACCCAGCACCCGTACCGAGTTCTGCCAGGTCAGCTTGGCCAGGTCGGGCTTCGACCAGCCGCGGTCCAGCAGTTCGGCGATCAGGTTCGGATAGCCGGAGACATCGCTCAGACCGTCGGGTGTGAAGGCCGTGCCGTCGTAGTCGCCGCCGATGCCGAGGTGGTCGACGCCGGCGACCTCGCGCATGTGGTCGAGGTGGTCGGCGACCGTGGACACCGTGGCGACGGGGCGCGGGGTGCGCTCCTCGAAGGCGCGGTGCAGCTTCATCGCCTCCTCGCCGGTGTCCAGGTGGTGGAAGCCGTGGGCGCGCAGGTTCTCGTCGGCCGCGGCCGTCCAGTCCACGGCCGCCTGCAGCACGAACTTCGGCACGAACGTGACCATGGCCACGCCGCCGTTGCCCGGCAGGCGTTCCAGGACGTCGTCCGGGATGTTGCGCGGGTGGTCGCACACGGCCAGCGAGGAGGAGTGGGAGAAGATCACCGGCGCGGACGTGGCGTCCAGCGCGTCGCGCATCGTCGTCGCCGCGACGTGCGAGAGGTCGACGAGCATGCCGAGGCGGTTCATCTCCCGGACGACCTCACGGCCGAACGCGGACAGTCCGCCCACGCTCGGCTCGTCGGTCGCCGAGTCCGCCCACGGGTTGTTGTCGTTGTGGGTGAGCGTCATGTAGCGCACGCCCAGCTCGTACAGACCGCGCAGCGTGCCCAGCGAGCAGCCGATGGAGTGGCCGCCCTCCGCCCCCATGAGGGAGGCGATACGGCCCTCCCGGCGCGCCGACTCCATGTCCGCGGCCGTCAGCGCGGGCGCCAGGTCCGCCGGGTAGCGGGCCAGCAACTGCCGTACGCAGTCGATCTGTTCGAGCGTCGCGGGCACCGCGTCCGGCAGGTCCGAGCGGACGTACACCGACCAGTACTGCGCACCGACGCCGCCCTCGCGCAGGCGCGGGATGTCGGTGTGCAGATGGGCGTTCTGGTGCTGCGCGATGTCGCGGACGCCGAGGTCGTAGCCGACCTTGCGCAGCGCCCAGGGCAGATCGTTGTGGCCGTCGACGACCGGGAACTCGACGAGCAGGGCGCGGGCTTCCCTCAGAGAGGTCATCTGCGTCACTTCCCGAAGCCGAAACCGCCGCCGCTGTTGTCGACCTTGGCGCGCAGGCGCTTGCCCTTCTCCGTGGCCTGGTCGTTCAGTTCCTGCTGGAAGTCCCGCATGCGGACGAGGAGTTCCTCGTCGTGTGCGGCGAGGATGCGGGCCGCGAGGAGGCCGGCGTTGCGGGCGCCGGCGACGGAGACGGTGGCGACGGGCACGCCGGCCGGCATCTGCACGATCGACAGCAGGGAGTCCATGCCGTCCAGGTACTTCAGCGGCACGGGCACGCCGATCACCGGCAGCGGGGTCACGGAGGCGAGCATGCCCGGCAGATGGGCGGCGCCACCGGCCCCCGCGATGATCACCTTCAGACCCCGCTCGGCGGCCTGCTCGCCGTACGTGATCATCTCGCGCGGCATCCGGTGCGCGGAGACGACGTCGACCTCGTAGCCGATCTCGAACTCGTCGAGGGCCTGGGCGGCGGCCTCCATGACGGGCCAGTCGGAGTCCGACCCCATGACGATGCCTACAACGGGGCTCATCTCATTCTCCTTGCGTACCTCCTCGGCCTTGGCCGAGTGGTTTGGGTGGGTGCCCCGCCCATGCGCGGGAGCAGTTCATCAACGTTGCCGCAGGCGATGAAGCAGGAAGCGTCATGGCGCGAGCCGTGACAGGCCCTCCCGAAAGGGAGGAGCCGAGGTCATTCGGTGATCGTGCCTCTCAGGTAGCCGGCTGCGTGCCGTGCGCGCTCAAGGACGTCGTCCAGGTCCTCGCCGTAGGTGTTGACGTGGCCCACCTTGCGGCCCGGCTTCACGTCCTTGCCGTACATGTGGATCTTCAGCCTGGGGTCGCGGGCCATGCAGTGCAGATACGCGGAGTACATGTCCGGGTAGTCGCCGCCGAGGACGTTCACCATGACCGTCCACTTCGCGCGCGGGCGCGGGTCGCCGAGGGGGAGGTCGAGGACCGCGCGGACGTGGTTGGCGAACTGGGAGGTGATCGCCCCGTCCATCGACCAGTGGCCGGAGTTGTGCGGGCGCATCGCCAGCTCGTTGACGAGGATGCGGCCGTCGCGGGTCTGGAACAGCTCGACGGCGAGGTGGCCGACGACGTCCAGTTCCTTGGCGATGTTCAGGGCCATCCCCTCGGCCCGCAGGGCGAGGGACTCGTCCAGGTCCGGGGCGGGCGCGATGACCGTGTCGCAGACGCCGTTCACCTGCCGGGACTCGACCACCGGGTAGGCGACGGCCTGGCCGTGCGGGGAACGTACGACGTTCGCCGCCAGCTCCCGTACGTAGTCGACCTTCTCCTCGGCGAGGACCGGGACGCCGGCGCGGAACGGGTCGGCGGCCTCCTCTGCGGAGTCGACGACCCACACGCCCTTGCCGTCGTAGCCGCCGCGCACGGTCTTGAGCACGACGGGGAAGCCGTCGCCGTCGGCCGCGAACGCGGCGACGTCGTCCGGATCGCTCACGATCCGGTGCCGTGGGCAGGGAATGCCCAGGGCGTCGAGCTTCGCGCGCATCACGCCCTTGTCCTGGGCGTGCACGAGCGCGTCGGGGCCGGGGCGCACGGGGATACCGTCCGCCTCCAGGGCCCGTAGATGCTCGGTGGGTACGTGTTCGTGATCGAAGGTGATCACATCGCAGCCCCTCGCGAACGCGCGCAGCGTGTCGAGGTCGCGGTAGTCGCCGATGACGACATCGCCGACGACCTGCGCCGCGGAATCCTGAGGGGTGTCACTGAGGAGCTTGAACCTGATGCCGAACGGGATGCCTGACTCGTGTGTCATACGAGCGAGCTGGCCTCCGCCGACCATGCCGACTACCGGGAACGTCACGCCTCCAGGGTATCGGCCGCACCGGCAGGAGAGGTTTCCGGCCGTTGCCCGGGGCTCTTACCTGCCTCTTCCCGGACGTTTCCCCCTCTTCCCCTGCTCTTTCCAACCTGTTTCCGACCTGTGAGCTCATCCACAGGAGTTTATGAAGGGGGGTGGTTAGCATGGCTTGAGTTGACGAATACGACGACTACGACGACGCAGCCGATGCAGCCGACCCGGATGGGGGCCTTCAGGACCATGGACCAGGGTTCCTCCGGGCTGCGAAGGCTCGCACACGAGATCGCCAAGTTCGGTGCGGTGGGTGCTCTCGGCACCGTCGTGAACTTCGGCGTCTCCAACCTGCTGTGGCATCTGACCAGCCTGCAGGCGGTGCGCGCCAACGTGATCGCCACCGTCGTCGCCATCGGCGTCAACTACCTGGGCTTCCGCTACTTCACCTACCGGGACCGTGACAAGAGCGCGCGGACCAGGGAACTGTCGCTGTTCCTGGCCTTCAGCCTGGTCGGCCTGGTGATCGAGAACGGCGTCCTGTACGCCGCGATCTACGGCTTCGGCTGGGACAGCTCACTGCAGCGCAACATCTTCAAGGTCGTCGGCATCGGCCTGGGCACGCTGTTCCGGTTCTGGTCCTACCGCAGCTGGGTGTTCAAGGCCCTGCCGGCCCGGGATGCGCTCGCCGACGCGGAATCGTTCCTGGAGAAGGCCGGGGCCGAGCGGCCCAAGGCCGAGCAGCGCATCAGCTGAGCCGACCACACCCCGCCCGACTGTCCGAGCCCGGCTGTCGGAGCCCGGCTGTCGGACCGCCGGTTCCTCGTCCTGTCGGAACCCGGCTATCGGACCGTCGGTTCCTCGTCGTCGACCGGCGGGCGCTTCATCGGCGGCGTGCGGGACAGGAACAGTCCGAACACCGGCGGCTGCGTCTGCAGCATCTCCAGGCGTCCGCCGTCCGCCTCCGCCAGATCCCGGGCCACCGCCAGCCCGATGCCCGTCGAGTTCCGCCCGCTGATGGTGCGCTCGAAGATCCGCGCGCCGAGGTCCGCGGGCACGCCGGGTCCCTCGTCGGTCACCTCGACGACGGCCTGGTTGCCGGTCACGCGCGTACGCAGCGCCACCGTGCCGCCGCCGTGCATCAGCGAGTTCTCGATCAGCGCCGCCAGCACCTGCGCGACCGCGCCCGGCGTGCCGACCGCCTGCAGATGCCGCTTGCCCGAGCTGACGATCGCCCGCCCCGAGCTGCGGTAGGCGGGCCGCCACTCCGCGAGCTGCTGCTGGATGACCTCGTCGAGGTCGAAGGAGACGGCGTTGCCGGTGCGGGGGTCGCGGGAGTTGGTGAGGAGCCGTTCCACCACGTCCGTGAGCCGCTCGACCTGCGTGAGGGCGACGTTGGCCTCGTCCTTCACCGTGTCCGGGTCGTCGGTGAGGGTGATCTCCTCCAGCCGCATCGACAGCGCGGTCAGCGGCGTGCGCAGCTGATGGGAGGCGTCGGCGGCCAGGCGCCGTTCGGCGGTGAGCATGCGGCCGATGCGCTCGGCGGAGGAGTCCAGCACGTCGGCGACCCGGTCCAGCTCCGGGACGCCGTAGCGCTTGTGGCGGGGGCGCGGGTCGCCGGAGCCCAGCCGCTCGGCCGTCTCGGCGAGGTCGGTGAGCGGTGAGGCGAGCCGGTTGGCCTGGCGGATCGCCAGCAGGACGGCGGCCACCACGGCGAGCATCGCGACCAGCCCGATGATCAGCAGCGTCCGGCCGACCTCGCGGCTCACGGTGGAGCGCGGCTCCTCTACGAGGACCTGCTCGCCCTCCTCGCCGGTGGCCTGTCCGCGGATGGTGTCGCCCTCGGGCTCGGTGCCGAGCTCGATGGCGGCCTGCCCCGGGATCCGGATGACGGCGTACCGCTCCCCCGTGACCTGCTTCTTGAGGACGTCGGCGGTGACGGCTCCCGCCCCGATGAGCCGGCTGTCCACGATGCTGGCCAGTCGCTGCGCCTCGGAACTGACCCGTTCCTGGGCGCTGTTGCTGATGGTCCGCGTCTCGACGATGACGAGGGACACGCCGAAGACGGCGATCACGACGAGCACCACGGCGAGCGTGGACTGGATCAGTCGACGGCGCATGTCCTCTGTACCTGGGTCGGGCTACGGGTGGGGGTTCAGCTCTTCTCGAAGCGGAAACCCACGCCTCGTACCGTGGCGATGTACCGGGGGTTCGCCGCGTCGTCGCCCAGCTTCTTGCGCAGCCATGAGATGTGCATGTCGAGGGTCTTGGTCGACGACCACCAGGTGGTGTCCCAGACCTCGCGCATCAACTGGTCGCGGGTGACGACGCGTCCGGCGTCCCGCACGAGGACCCGCAGCAGGTCGAACTCCTTGGCGGTCAGCTGGAGTTCCTCGTCGCCCATCCACGCGCGGTGCGACTCCACGTCGATTCGCACTCCGTGCGTCGCGGGCGGCTGCGCCGGCTCCGCGGCGCCGCGCCGCAGCAGGGCGCGGACACGGGCGAGCAGTTCGGCGAGCCGGAAGGGCTTGGTGACGTAGTCGTCGGCGCCCGCGTCGAGACCGACGACGGTGTCCACCTCGTCGGCACGAGCGGTGAGGATGAGGACCGGCACGGTGTGCCCTTCGGCACGCAGTCGGCGGGCCACCTCCAGGCCGTCCATGCCGGGCAGACCGAGGTCCAGCACGACCAGGTCGATGCCGCCCTGTATTCCGGCGTCGAGTGCGGTGGGGCCGTCCTCGCGCACCTCGACCTCGTAGCCTTCCCGGCGCAGGGCGCGGGCCAGCGGCTCCGAGATGGACGCGTCGTCCTCGGCGAGCAGTACACGGGTCATGAGGTGATGGTAGTCCGCTCTTGACACGTGCTGGGGTGTGATCGGCACGGGTGATTCTTACCTTTGAGTGGATCGGGGCGAACCTGTGTCTGTGCGGTGCGATCGCGGTGGGGGCCTTGGAAAAGGTGTGTATGGTTCCACGATCACCTGTGATCCGCGTCTCAAGTCCTTCCATATCCGGCAGTGTCCTGCCGTATGGTGAAACAACGCCTGTAGCACTTCGAGGACCTTTGGCGACCATCTGACGCTGAAGGTCTCATTTGTGTGCGGTAAACCCCCACCAGCAAGGAACGACCATGGCGTCCAGCTTGACGAAGGACTCGGTTCGCCCGGGCACCCCCCCTTCCGGGAAGACCTTCTTCGGCCACCCTCGCGGCCTGGCCACCCTCTTCATGACCGAGATGTGGGAGCGTTTCTCCTACTACGGCATGAAGGCCCTGCTCCCGCTGTACCTGGTGGCCCCCGGCGGGCTGCACCTGAGCGCGGGCGCCGCGACGGCGATCTACTCGGTGTACCTGTCGCTCGTGTACCTGCTCACCCTGCCGGGCGGCTGGTTCGCGGACCGTGTGCTCGGCCCCCGCAAGACCGTCGCCATCGCCGGCGTGGTCATCATGCTGGGCCACCTCACCCTGGCCCTCCCGAGCGCCGGCACCTTCTACGCGGGTCTCGGTCTGGTCGCCATCGGTTCCGGTCTGCTGAAGGCCAACATCTCCACGATGGTCGGGCACCTCTACGACGGCCCACAGGACCCGCGCCGCGACGGTGGCTTCACGCTGTTCTACATCGGCATCAACCTGGGCGCCTTCGCCGCACCGCTGGTCATCGGCACCGTCGGTGAGAACGTCAACTGGCACCTGGGCTTCGCGCTGGCCGCTCTGGGCATGGCGCTGGGTCTGGCGCAGTTCCTGCTCGGCACCCGCCACCTGGACGCGCGCTCGGACCTCGTCCCGACGCCGCTGTCGGACGCCGAGAAGAAGGCCACGCTGACCAAGGCCGCCCTGTGGGCGGGCGTCGCGGCCGTCTTCTACGTGATCGTCGGCGTCTCCGGCGCCTACACGCTGAACTGGGTGCTGGTCCCGATCACGATCGCGGGTCTGCTCATCCCGGTCGTCGTGATCGCCCGCATCAAGCGGGACAAGGAACTGGACCGCGCCGAGCAGTCCAAGATGAGCGCGTACATCTGGTTCTTCGTCGCCGCCGCCGTGTTCTGGATGATCTACGACCAGGGCGGCTCGACCGTGTCGCTGTTCGCCGAGGCCTCGGCGAAGAACACGGTCTTCGGCTGGGAGTTCCCGGTCTCCTGGTACCAGTCGGTCAACCCGGTCATGATCATGGCGTTCGCGCCGGTCTTCGCCTGGGCGTGGCTGGCGCTGGCGCGGCGCGGCAAGGAGCCGAGCACCGCGGTGAAGTTCACCGGCGGTCTGGTCCTGATCGGTGCGTCCTTCTTCCTCTTCCTCGCCCCGCTCTCGATCGCCGACGGCGGTCACAAGGCCGCGGCGATGTGGCTGGTCGGCATCTACTTCGTGCAGACCGTCGGTGAGCTGATGCTCTCCCCGGTCGGCCTGTCGGTCACCACCAAGATGGCGCCCGCCAAGTACGCCTCCCAGATGATGGGTGTCTGGTTCCTGGCCGTCACCGCCGGTGACGCCACGACCGGTCTGCTGTCCATCGCGGGCGTCGACCTGAACAAGACGGGCATCGTGACCCTCCAGGCGGCGCTCGCGGTGATCGCCGGTGCCGCGGTGTGGATGTACCGCAAGAAGGTCAAGGAACTCATGGGCGACGTGCACTGACGTACACCCACGGCTTGACGGGAGGGCCGCCGCATCCACTGGGTGCGGCGGCCCTCCGGGTTTCTCCGCAGAGCCAGGTATTCACCTGTATTCTGACGCCATGGCTGACACCACCATCAAGATCAGTGACTCAATAAGGGATCGCCTGCGTACGCTCGCCGAGGAACGCGGTATGAGCACGCGCGCCTACGTCGAGCGGGTGGTCGCCGCTACCCCGACGGAGGAGGAGCGCGCGGAGCGCACGGCTCGCGCGATCGCCTACGTGCAGGCCAACCTGTGCGAGGACTTCACCGAGGCCGACGTTCGGGAAGCACAGGAATGGCGTGCGGCGATCGCGGCGGGGCAAGTAGGGGAACGCCGGTGATCATCCTGGACCACACGGCCGTACTGGCACTTTGCCGCGGCCACCGGCTGCTGTCCGGCCTTGCCGTCGTCGAGGTTGACGATCCCGACCAGCGCGCACACATTCCGGCGCTGTGCCTGGTGGCCGCGAGCCTTCAACTCCCGGGTGCCGCAGCACACGTCGGCGCGTTACCCGGCCTGGAGTTCCTGCCGCTCGACTTCGCCGGAGCCGCCTCGGTCGAGCAGGCGGTGGCTGCCGGCCTGGAGTGGACGTACGGACACGCCGTTCACGCGGCGGCCATGGGAGGCGTCGAGGGCCAGGTACTGACCTCCACGCCCGCTGTCTACGACGGTACGGGCGTGTGGGCCGTCGACATCGGCAAGCCCTGAGTTCCTCTCAGGCGCCGGGCAGTTCGTCCATTCGTACGGCGGCGACGAAGGCCCCCCAGGCGGTCGCCGGGAGGATGAGGGCGGGGCCGTGGGGGTTCTTGGAGTCCCGGACGGGGACGAGGGCGCAGGGGGCGGGGAAGTTGTCGGCGACTTCGAGGCAGTTGCCGCCGTCGGGGTTGCTATAGCTGCTCTTGCGCCAGGCTGCGGCGGTGAGGAAGTCGTCGGAGACCTCGATGCAGTCGCCGCCGTCAGTGTTGCTGTAGCTGCTCTTTCGCCACGTCGCGTTGCTCAGGTCGATGGCTCGCACGGCACTTCCTCCAACATCCGCAGGATGAACTTCCGCGACTCGGCCGGGGACAGTGCCAGGTCGCGTACCGCATCATATGTGTGCTGCAAGCGTTCAACCCTGCTTGTTTCCTCCAACAGTTCGCCCCGTACGTCGTTCTCGGCGTAAGCCACGGTACGGCCGTCCGACAGCCGTAGGAACTTCACGGCCGTGCTCATCAGACCGTGGGGACCGGCGCTGAACGGCAGCACGTGGAGAGCGATGTTGGGGCGCTCCGACATGTCCGCCAGGTGCTCCAACTGCTCCCGCCACTCCCCCGCATCGCGCAACGACGTACGCAACACCGCTTCGGAGAGGATGACGCGGAACAGGGGTGCGTCCTCCCCCTCCAGCAGCTTGCGCCGACCGAGGCGTGCCTCGACTTGCTGGTCCAGCTTGTCCCCCTTGTAGCCACCCGCCGCGAGCGCCTCACGCACGTACCCGGGCGTCTGAAGCAGCCCCGGCGGCGCGCTCACGGAGTAGTGCCACAAACTCACCGCCTCGGCCTCCAACAGCATGTACCTCCGGTACTGCTCCTTGAACTGCGTGGGATCCGCAACCGCCAGTTCCCACAGTGTCAGCAGAAACCCCTGGGTCCCGTAGTGCTGGTCCAACGCCTGGGCAACCTCGGGGCTCCCCAGCGTCTGCCCCCGCTCCAGCTTCCCCAACGTCGACCAGTCCCAGCCCAGTTGATCCGCCAGCTGCCGCAGGCTCACCCCGCTCTTCTCCCGTAAGGACTTCACCTCCTCGGCGAACCGCTGGCGCGGCTCCTGGCTGCGGCTCGTGACCGTACGTCGCTGCGGCACCTCGCCTCCCCCTTTCCCGGCTGTGGAATTTGTGGAATTTGGAACGCCCGGCGTGGAACTTGCCCACGTCAGCGGCGTTTTCGCGGTCCGGGCGCGGCATGCTCGTACCACCTGAACACGCACCGTAATCCCTCCGGTGCCCTCTGCACAGGCAAACCGGTCATGCCCAGCGAACAAGGAGTACGCCCATGACGGCCACGGCCCTCACCACCCGACCCCGACTCCCCCGCCGCACCCGCCCGCACGGCACCCCCGCCAACTGGGCGCCGCCCGGCGGCTGGACGCGGCCGAGCGAGGCGGTCCTGCGGGCGATGGAGACGGCGCTCGCGCGGTGGTCGGCGTGACGGCGCCCGCGCCCACGGACGTCTGTGACGTGTGCGGGGCGCTGCTGGCCCAGCGGGAGGCCGCGAAGGACGCGGGCCGCAGCGGCGAAGTCGGCGACTGCGAACGGGAGTTGCGAGTCGCGCTGGATGAACGGACCGGCGTGCACACCGCCTCCGTGCCCCCGCGCCCGTACGACGTGAGCCGTTCGCCCGTCCCCGTGCCCGGCTGCGAGCCCTGCGCGGAACTCGCCGCCCGCCGGGCCGCGGCGCGGTCGGCGTTCGACTACAGCGCGGTGGGCGACGCGAACGTACTGATGCGAACGCACCAGCGGCTGGAGCACGGCACGTGAGGAGAACGTGAGAAGAAGGCGACGGACCCCGCCCGACGAGGCGCTGTGGAGCGGGGTCCTCACCCTGTTCTGCGTGGCCGTACTGCTCGTCGTGGTCTTCGTCCGGACGACCGCCTGACCGCGGGGACACCGCGCGTCGGGCGGTGGGTGGCGGATTCCGGGACGCCGGGTGGCCCGGAATCCGCCCCTCGCCTCCGCCGTGAATCTCCTACCGCAGCCGTCGGCGCCCCGGCAGGAACGTGAACACCGCCGCGCCAAGGAGCACCGCCGTGCCTGCCACCAGGCCCAGGGCCTTCAGGGCGCCGTGGTCGCTCGCGCCCGTCTGCGCCAGGCCGCCGCTCGACGACGACGAGGACGACGTACCGCCGGAAGCCGAGGACGAGCCGCCCGACGCCCCGCTCGCCTGCTGTGTCGTGTCCAGGGTCAGGGAGACCTCGGACTTGTCGGGCTTGCAGGTGGTCGTCGTGCCCAGGGCGTTGATCGTGAGGACGCCCGGGGAGAGGGTCGACCTGCCGTCGGCGCCCGGCTTGTAGGTGCCGGTGAGGTCGGGGATCTCGATCGGGTCGCCGGACTTGATGGCCTCGGAGTTGGTCGGCCCCTCCACATGCACCGTGCCCTTGTCGGCGCCGCCCAGGGCCACCTCCATCGACGGTTTGACCGAACCCTTCGGGATGTCGGCCGGGCTGTCCATCACCGACTTCTTGAACTGGACCGTGAGGTCGAAACTCCCGCCGTTCTTCTTGGCGTTGATCTGGATGGGCGAGGTCGCCTTCTTCTCGCCGATGGGCGACTGGCAGGTGTAGGGAGTGTCGACTTCCTTGCCGGTGAAGTCCGACTGGTCGCTGCCCGTGCCGTCACTGGCGGAAGCCGACGCGCTCGCCGTGTCGGAGGCCGACGCGGACGGCGAGGCCGACTGCGAGGCCGAGCCCGTCGGGTCCGGCGTCGTGCTCGGCGAGCTTGTGCCCCCGACGGCCACCTCGATGGTCGCCGCCTTCTGCACCGTCTGCGTGGGCGTGCACTTGGTGTCCGTCGACATGGCGTTGACGGTGTAGGCGTCCGGTGTCAGCGTCACCTCGCCCGGCGCCGTCAGCTTCAGGGTGCCCTTCATGTCGGACAGCACCATGGCGCCGCCCTTGGGGATGGCCGGGTTCTCCCGCGTCCCCTGCATCGCGACGGCGGTGGTCTGGGCGCCCGCCGCCTTGAGGGTGCCGGACGGCTGGACCGAGTTCGCGGGCAGGTCGATGATGTCCGGGTTCTTTGAGGCGGCCTGGACGAACTTCCATACGACGTTCACCGTGTCGCCCACCTTCGCCGTGGCCGGCGCGGTGACCTCGACCTTCGTGGTGCCGTCGACGGGAGGGATGCCCGCGGGCGGCACGCAGTGCGTCGCGAACGACACCTCCGCGGCCTGCGCGGGCCCGGCGGCCAGTCCCAGCACGGCCCCTGCCCCGCCGAGCACCAGCACGGCGGCCGCCGCGACCGGCCTCCCCGTGCCGGCCGGTGTGACTCTCCTTCGCTTTCTCACGTGGGTCCCTTCCTGGTGGGAGTCGTAGGACTCGTCGGGCTGTCGTCGTGCGGTGCGGAGAGCCGGCCGGTCGTCCCCGGATCGGAGTCCGGGGTGAACCACGGCAGGGTCGTAGGGGTGGCGGGCGCCTCTTCCGCCCGGCCGGCGAACTTCGGTAGGTGAAAGGCGAGTTCGGGCAGGCGCAGCCCCCGGTGCCGGATCCCGCCGGCACGCCGTGGCCGTACCCGGTCCACGACGGCCATCCCGGTGCGGAACACCGCGGCGGGCACCACCAGGCAGACCAGGAACCAGAACAGGGTCACTCCCCAGGGCCGGCCCACGCCCCAGGGCTGTTCGGCGAGGACCTTGCCGCCGTACTTGAGTGAGACGGTGTAGTCGCCGTGCGCGCCCGCCGTGAGTTCGACGGGGAGCTTCATCCGTGCCTTCCTGCCGGGCTCGATGGTGCCGCGCCACTGCTGGTCGTCCCACTGCGGGGCGAACACGCCGTGGGAGGTGCCGACCTGGAAGACGGGGTTCCTGACCGGGGTCGTGCCCGCGTTGCCGACGGTGAAGACGAGCGTGCGCGAGGCCGGAGCGCCGAACCAGGTGAGCAGGCCGCCGGAGCCGTCGAGCCGGGTGTCCGTGAGGACCGACAGCCGGCCGCCGGACGCCACGGCGGGCAGCGGTTCGACCGCGTGCCCGGCCACCTGGAGGACCGCGTCGGCCTGCGCCTTCGCGCCCTCGACGGTCGCCACGTGCACCACGCACGGGCAGGGCACGGGCGGTTCGGTGACGGGCAGCTTCTTGCCGAAGGATCCCCCGGCATCGGTGGTGACGGCTCTTCCGTCGGCGTTGGCGCAGGAGTTGGTGCCGCCGATCACGCCCCGGGACGGCACGGACTGTCCGCAGACCAGCATCATCAGCAGGGCGTGCGAGCGCCAGCCGCTGCCGCTGACGGTGATCGAACCACCGGTCCCGGCCTGGGACTTGGAGAGCCTCACGCTCGGTCCGTCCGCCGCGGCCGTGCCCGCCAGAGGCAGCAGGAGCAGCGCGAGCACCGCCAGCAGCGCCGGTATCCGCAGCTTGCCGTTCACATCACCGCTCCCGTCAACTCGGCTTCCGTACGCGGGGATTCGAGCGCCTCGCCATCGCCCGTACGGCGCCTGCGGCCTCGTACGAGAAGCAGCGCGGCGCCTGCCGTCACCGTCCCGGCGGTCCCCGCCACCACGCCCCACGGCACGAACCGTGCCGATGCTCCGGCCGAGTCGTGTGCGCCGCCCGCCGCGGTCACGGTCAGCCGGACGTCGACCGAGTCCAGGGCGGGACGGCCGGGCCAGGGCTCGGTGAGCCGCAGACGGTGGCCGGGCGGAAGGCGGACGGGCAGGGTGCGCGGGGCGCGGTCGAGGACCGGGCCGAAGAGCCCGTCGGCGTGCACGGCGAGGCTCGGCACGAGGGCCGTGGTGCCGCGGTTGACCACGTCGTACGTGATGCGGTCGCCGCGCACCGCCACGTGCTCGACGGTGAGCGCGGACAGCGCGGGTCCGCCCACCCGCAGCCGGACCGGGACCGTGGTCCTGCGGCCGTCCTGGTCACGGGCGACGATCGCGCCGGTGCGGTCGTCGCGCCCGCTCACCGTGAAGGGGACGTCCGCCCGGGTGCGGGCGGGCACCCGGACCCGGCTGTCGGCGAAGACGACCGGGACACCGGTGCCGCTCAGCCGTACCGTGACCGCCCGCCCGCTCCGGTTGATCACCGACACCGTGTCCTGCTGAACCGTCCCGGGCGCCCCCTCGGCGTAGAAGGACGGGCGTGAGCCGCCGGCGGGCGCCAGGGACCAGCCGTCGGCGGCTGATGCCGACGGGGCGACGGTCAGCACCAGCAGCAGGGACACGAGCAGAACACGGGCGGCGGACGACATCCGGCGGCTCCAGCGGTGATGGCAGCGGTTCAGCGGCGGGCCGGCTGGTTCCTCCGCGTGATCCACAGCGCGCCCGCCGCTCCGGCGAGGAGCACCGTGCCGCCGAGCGTGCCGAGGGCGATGGCGGAGTCGTCGGGGCCGGTCTGCGGGAGGGAAGAACCTCCCGCAGAGCCGCTGTCGGATGCCGCGCCGCCGCCCTGGCCGGTCCCGCCGGAGGAGCCGCCGCTCGCCGCCGTCACGTCCAGCGTGAGGGCCGGGCCGGGATTGTTGGACGGCGTGCAGGTGGTCGTGGTGCCGAGCGCCTTGATGGTGAGGATGCCCGGGGTGAAGGTGACCTTGCCGGTCTTCTTCGGCGTGTAGGTGCCCGTCAAGTCGTTGATCTTGATGGGAGTGTTGGCCGGGATGGCGGCCTGGTTCGCCGGCCCGGAGACGGCCACGGTGCCGCTGTCGGCGCCGCCCAGCCTGATGGTGGCGCTCGGGCTCATCGCACCCTTGCCCAGTTCGACCGGGCTGGAGGAGACGCCCTTCTGCCACGACATGGTGAGCTTGTAGCCGCTGCCGCTCTTGACGCCCTTGATGTCGATGGGCGAGACGGCGCTCTTGTTCCCGATCGGCGTCTTGCACTGGTAGTTGACGTCGACGACCGATGCCTCGGCTGCGGGGGCGGCGAGCAGCACCGCCGAGCCGGCCAGGGCCGCGGCGGACGCGAGCGCGGCGGTTCGTTTCCGGTACGACACGGTTTCCGCTCCCTCTTCGAGTTCCTCGTCGAGTTCCTCTTCGACTTCCTGACGGCACATCAGATCGGGCCGTCAAGGTACGCCCGGGGTCTTGAGGAAGGAAGAGACGGTGCGGGCCGGAGTTGTGGGGATCCGGCGCGCACGAAAAAGGGTTCGCGTGGAGGGGGCAGCCAATGGGTAACCATCGGTAACCCGAGCCGCCCGGTCGAGCCGGCCCGACGGGAAGATGCCGGCCGGGCCGCGGCGGCCGGCCGGCGGCGCATGTCCTCCCCGCGCCCGGGAGGGGATTCGCTCCGGAGCGCGAGGTCTCGTTCACAGCGGGTGGCGGCTCGCGCGGGTTCGAGCCACTTGCCCGCGTCGGCGCGTGCGGACGAGGGCGGGCAGCCGTGGGTGCCCGGCAGAGCGGACTACGCGGGTGCGCCCAGCTCCGCCCACACGGTCTTGCCCGTCGCCCCGGGCGTCCGTACCACGCCCCAGTCCAGGCACAGGCGCTGCACGATGAACATGCCGTGCCCGCCGGGGCGGCCCGCGCGGTGCGGGGTACGGGGTGCGGGCTGGCCCGAGCCCTTGTCCGAGACCTCGATGCGGATCACCTTCCTGTCGCAGGAGATCCACAGCTCGTCCGGGCCCTCGGCATGGAGACAGGCGTTGGTGACCAGCTCGGAGACGACCAGCAGGACGTCCTCCGCGGCGGCCCGCTGGTCGGCGGTGGCGGCCGGCAGCCACTCCCACGCGTACAACGCCTGGCGGGTGAAATCTCGGGCGAGCGGCACGACGCCGCTCTCGCCGTCGAAGTTCAGCCTGCGGACCTGGCCGCTCCCGGACGACACGGGCGCAGCCGACGATTCGGCCGCATCACCCTCGGACCCCCCGGAAGCGCCGCTGGGCTTCGGGCCGCGGTCGCCCGGCGAGTATGGCCGGGTGGTGCTCATCAGCGCTTCACCTCACCGATTCACCAGTTCACGATGTAAGAGTCAGTACGTGGATCGACGGTGGATCCGTCGCCATGCTGCCGACATGTTCAGGGTGTCTCCTGCCCGACCGAACCGGCAGAACACCCCCTATTCGGCACGGAGGGCCGGACGCCCGGAAATTGCCGGTCCCGCAGGGGACCGCACAGGGGGTCTGGGGGCATGACACCGCCTCGGGGGCCGGCCGCCGCACTCAGCCGGCTTCGTCGGCCAGGGCCGCTTCGAGGGTGTCGTGGACGGTGAAGACCGCTTCCGCCCCGGTGATCTCGAAAACGCGCGCCACCAGGGGCTGCATCCCCGCGAGGTGCACCCCGCCTCCGGCGGCCTCCGCCTTGAGGCGGGCGCCGAGCAGCACATTGAGTCCGGTGGAGTCACAGAACTCCAGCCGTGAGCAGTCCACGACCAGCCGGTTGAAGCCCTTGGCAAGGCATGCCTCAAGTGGCTCACGCAACAGATCGGCGGTGTGGTGGTCCAACTCACCCGCCGGGGTCACGACGGCGCTGAGGCCTTCTTCCCTGACCTCCACCATTAGCCGGCCAGACTGTGCGCTGCCGACCGTCCCACGGTCCATGCCGTCTATCTCCCGACGTCGTGGCTGCTGACTCACGCCCTCGAACACTACGCCTTCCTCACACTCTCCGACACCCGAACAATCGCCCGCAAACGGACATATCCGCACGTAGCGCACTTGCGGTGGGTGCAGGAAAGCGGGTAGGGCTAGTAGAGATACGTAACCGACACGGCCGGCTTTGGAGGCGCCGCACACCGCAGTGCACAAACTGGCTTCGGCAGCCGTATGCCGAGAACGATGGAGGACATCATGTCACCCCGGCTCGACGCATCGCACACCCAGGAGGCGACGTCGACTCCCCCTCCGGAACATCTGGATCCCATCGAGAGCATCGAGAGCGACGACCCAGACGCGCTTGCCGGGCTTGCGGGTCTTCCGGAGATCCCCCCGTTCGACGAAGTGGGACCGGTGGACGCCCGAGCGCTGTCCAAGACCCTCTTCGAGCGGCTGGAGTCTCTTGAGGAAGGCACGTACGAGTACTCGTACGTGCGGAACACGCTCGTCGAACTGAACCTCGCCCTGGTCAAGTTCGCCGCCTCCCGCTTCCGCTCGCGCAGCGAGCCGATGGAGGACATCATCCAGGTCGGCACGATCGGCCTGATCAAGGCCATCGACCGGTTCGAACTCGCACGCGGGGTGGAGTTCCCCACGTTCGCGATGCCAACCATCGTCGGTGAGATCAAGCGCTTCTTCCGTGACACCTCGTGGTCCGTGCGCGTGCCGCGCAGGCTGCAGGAGCTCCGGCTCGACCTGGCCAAGGCCGGCGACGAGCTGGCCCAGAAGCTCGACCGGGCGCCCACCGTGGCGGAACTCGCTGAGCGCCTCGACCTCTCCAGGGACGAGGTCGTCGAGGGCATGGCGGCGTCGAACGCGTACACCGCCTCGTCGCTGGACGCCCAGCCCGAGGAGGACGACGCCGAGGGCGCGCTCGCGGACCGGATCGGGTACGAGGACCACGGGCTCGAAGGCATCGAGTACGTGGAGTCGCTGAAGCCGCTGATCGCCGAACTGCCGCCGCGGGACCGGAAGATCCTCTCGCTGCGCTTCGTCGCGGGTATGACCCAGTCGGAGATAGGCGACGAGCTCGGCATCTCGCAGATGCACGTGTCGCGGCTGCTGTCGCGGACGCTGGTGCGATTGCGCAAGGGACTGACGGTCGAGGAGTGACACCTCCCTGGTGGGGCAGCCCCTCGTGGGACGCCTCCCTCGTGGGACGCGTTTTCTGAGCGCGGCGCCGCCCGGAATGCCGGGCGCGCCGCGCTCAGCCGCGTCCGGACTGCCGGCGTGCTGTGCTCAGCCGCGTACTGGGTTACCCGCAGAAACCCTTTCCCCAGAGGTTTCCATCCCTCACTATGGGCCCCCGTACTCACCGGTAGGCCAGGACTCCGGCGGGCGCAGGGCGCAAGGAGGCGGGTGGATGGCTCGGGTCGACGGGACCGACAAAGGTGTCGAGACCGGGGGCGGCCGGGGGTCTGGGGGTATCCCCCAGAAAGCGGTGTATGCGGACGCGCCCGACGCGCGGCTGACCGAACTGCTGCGCACCAGCTCCGCCACCGTCTATCCGGCCCTGCAGGAACTCCGCGCCCGCCACCAGCCGGGCGTCCTCGCCTATGCCCGGCTGTGCACGGCGAGCGAGTCCGCCGCACGGCAGCTGGCCGCGCAGGCCTTCACCCTGGCCGCCCGGCAGACCGCGCGCGGCACCGAGCCCCTTGTCCCGCTGCGGCTTCAACTCCTGCTGCTGACCGGGCGGCTGGCCGCGTCCTGGGCGGGCGACGAGCGGGCCGGCGGCCTCGACCCCGGTCTGCTGCTGGTCCTGAGCACGGGGGGCGCCGCCGGCCGCGTACCGCCCATGCTCACCGCCTTCCAGTCGCTGCCCTCGCGCGTCCAGGGTCTGGTCTGGTACGGCGTCGTTGCGCGGGAGACGGACGACAGGACAGCCGGCTTTCTGGGCCTGACCCGCGAGGACGTGAGCCACGAGAGGGCGTCCGCACTGCAGGCCATGGGCCAGGCCTGTCTGCGGGCCCGCCTCGCCGCCTCGGACGACCCGAGCTGCGGCAACTTCGGCCGGCTCATCGCGGAGTCCGTGCGCCCGGACAGCCCGCGCGAGAGCGCCGACCTGCACGCCCACGTGGCCCGGTGCCCGCACTGCACCACGGCCTACGCGGAGCTGTCGGCCCTGCGGGACTCCCCGCGCACCGTGCTGGCCGAGGGGCTGCTGCCCTGGGCGGGCACTGCGTACGTCACGCGTGAGGCACCGCGCCCAGGGGCCCTCGCGGACGTGTCGGCCTGGCCGCCCTCGCGCCGCTACCTGCTGGCCTCGGTGGCCCTCGGCGTCGCCCTGACTCCCCTGCTCGTGTTCCTGCTCACGCAGGGCGGTTCGTCGTCCTCCCCGTCCCCGCAGGCGGCGGGCGCCCTCAGCACACCGCCGGGCCGGCCACAGGTCACGGTCACGGCGACGGTCTCGCCCACACCGTCCCCCTCGGCGACCGCCGAGTCGCCGGCCCCGACGAGGAGTTCCTCCCCCTCCGGCAGGCCGTCGGCGTCGCCGCGCCCCTCGCCCGCTCCGACCCACGCCCCGACCCACGCCCCGAACGGCGCCTACGCCCAGGTCGTGAACGTCGCCACCGGCTTCTGCCTGGACATCCGCGACGGCGACCTGGAGAACGGCACGGACGTGGTGACGGCACCCTGCTCCTCGTCCCGCACACAGCGCTGGCGCGTCGACTCCGCGCGCGGGGTCGTCCAGTCCTCCGCCGATCCCGGCTTCTGCCTGGACAGCCGCGGTGACGTGGACAAGGGCGCGGGCATCTGGGACTGCGGCTCGGTCGACGGCGACAACGGCCAGAACCTGAGATTCACCGTCGACACCGACGGAGTGATCCGCCCCGCGATCGCCGTCGAGACCGCCCTCACTCCGTACGACGGCGACGGGGTGGCACTGCGTCCACTGAGCGGGGGCGGACAGCAGAGGTGGCGGGCCGGGGCTGTCTGATCGCCTCCTGGCTGCCGTCCATTGCCCTCTGATCGCCGTCTGACTGCCGTCTGGTCAGGCCTGTTGTACGCCTCGGCGCCACACGGCGGTGACCAGGGGCACTCCCGGCCGGTAGGCGAGGTGTACGTGGCTCGGGGCGTCGAGGGTGATGAGGTCCGCGTAGGCGCCGGGCGTCAGCCGGCCGATGTCGTCGCGGCGCAGGGCCCGCGCTCCGCCCGCGGTGGCCGACCAGAGCGCCTCGTCGGGGGTCATCCCCATGTCGCGTACCGCGAGGGCGATGCAGAAGGGGACCGAGGAGGTGAAGGACGAGCCCGGGTTGCAGTCGGTGGAGAGGGCGACGGTGACGCCGGCGTCGAGGAGACGGCGGGCGTCCGGCCACTCGGCGCGGGTGGAGAACTCGGCGCCGGGGAGGAGCGTGGCGACGGTGTTGCCGTTCGCCAGGGCGTCGATGTCCGCGTCGGTGAGATGGGTGCAGTGGTCGGCGCTGGCCGCGTCGAGTTCGACGGCCAGTTGCACGCCGGGGCCGTAGGAGAGCTGGTTGGCGTGGACGCGCGGGTGCAGGCCCTTGGCCTTGCCTGCGGTGAGGATCGTGCGGGCCTGGTCGCCGTCGAAGGCGCCCTTCTCGCAGAACACGTCGATCCAACGGGCGTACGGTGCGCAGGCGTCGAGCATCTCGCCGGTGACGAGGGCGACGTAGGCGGCGGGGTCGTCGGAGTAGTCCGGGGAGACGATGTGGGCGCCGAGGTAGGTGACCTCGTCGGTGTGCGCGGCGGCGATGCGCAGGGCGCGGGACTCGTCGGCGACGGTGAGGCCGTAGCCGGACTTGGTCTCGAAGGTGGTGGTGCCCTGGCGGAGGGCCTCGGCGAGGTAGCGGGTGAGGTTGGCCTCCAGCGCCTCGTCGCTCGCGGCCCGGGTGGCGGCGACCGTGGTGCGGATGCCGCCCGCCGTGTACGACCGCCCGGACATACGGGCGTTGAACTCCTGCGTCCGGTCGCCCGCGAAGACCAGGTGCGAGTGGGAGTCGACGAAGCCCGGGACGACCGCCCGGCCGCCGGCGTCGACGCGGTTGTCAGTGGCGGGTGCTTTGCTTGATTCACCGGTCCACGCGATGCGGTCGCCGTCGATGACGAGCGCCGCGTCCTGGATCAGTCCGAGGGGACCGTCACCGAGGGAGGGGTCGTTGGTGACCAGCGTGGCGATGTTGGTGATGACGGTGCTGCTCATGGCGTCCTCAGGGATGACGGTGGGTTTCAGGCTCGCAGCGCTTCGACGGCGTCCGCGAGCGCTGTCGGCACATCCGGTACGAGTGTGTGGGCGCCGTCCCGCACGACGTGCCGGCCGCCCACGACCGTATGGCGCACGTCCGCCGCTGAGGCCGCGAATACCGCCGTCTCCGCGCCGAGTCGCGGCAGCGGCCCGGCCGTCCTGACCGAGTCGAGCGCGATCGTCGTGAAGTCGGCGAGCGCGCCCGGTTCCAGGACGCCCGCTCCTTCCCAGCCCAGGGCTGCATGGCCGTCCGCCGAAGCCGCGCGCAGGAGTGCCGCGGCGGTCCAGTGACCGCGGGTGCGGGTGCGCAGGCGCTCGTTGAGCTCCATCGCGCGGGCCTCTTCGAACAGGTCGATGACGGCGTGGCTGTCGGATCCGAGGGAGAGCGGGGAGCCTGCCTTCTGCAGGGCGACGGCCGGGCCGATGCCGTCCGCGAGGTCCCGCTCGGTCGTCGGGCACATGCAGGTGCCGGTGCCGGAGCCGCCGATGAGCGCGATGTCCTCGTTCGTGAGGTGCGTGTTGTGGACGCCGGTGGTGCGGGGCCCGAGCACGCCGTGCTCGGAGAGGAGCTGCGTGGGCGTGCAGCCGTGGGCGGCCCGGCAGGCGTCGTTCTCGGCGGTCTGCTCGGACAGGTGCACATGCAGCGGTGCCCGCCGCTCCTCGGCCCAGCGTGCCACGGTCGCCAACTGGCCGGCGGGCACGGCCCGTACGGAGTGGATGGCCGCCCCGATCCGTGCGTGATCCCGTTCCTTGAGAACTGAACAGCGTTCGGCCCAGGCCTCCGCGCTGCCGTCGGAGAAGCGCAGCTGGTGGGTGTTGGGCGCCTCGCCGCTGCGCTCGTTCAGGATTCCGGCCGCGAGATAGGCGGTGTCGAGGAGGGTGATGCGGATGCCGGCGTCGGCGGCGGCCTCGATGAGCGCTTCGCCCATCGCGTTGGGGTCGGCGTAGGGGGTGCCGCCGGGGGCGTGGTGGACGTAGTGGAACTCGCCGACGCTCGTCACGCCCGCCAGCGCCATCTCGGCGTACACGGCGACGGCGAGTGCGTGATAGGTCTCCGGGGTCAGCGTGTCGGCGACCGAGTACATGACCTCGCGCCAGGTCCAGAAGGTGCCGGAGCCGACCTGGACGGTGGAGCGCAGGGCGCGGTGGAAGGCGTGCGAGTGGGCGTTCGCCAGCCCCGGGAGGGTCAGGCCGCGCAGGATCTCGGCGCCGGGGGGCGGGGTGGGCGCGTCCGTGCGGACGGCGGCGATGCGGCCGTCCGCCACCTCCAGCGCCACGCCGGGCTCGACGTGGGTGTCGAGCCAGGCGTGCTCCAGCCAATACGTCCGCGTGGTCACCTGCAGGCCAGCCCTTCCAGTACGTCGGCGAGTGCGAGCACCCCGGCCACGCAGTCGTCCTCGGCGGCGAACTCGGCCGGGGAGTGCGAGACACCCGTGGGGTTGCGCACGAACAGCATGGCGGTCGGGATGCTCCCGGAGAGGATTCCGGCGTCGTGTCCCGCACCGGTACCCAGGACGGGGACCGTGAGGCCGGTGTCCTTGCCCAGGACGCGGGCCAGTTCGTCCCGCAGGGCATGGTCGAACTCGACGACCGGCGTGAAGGACTCACGGACGACGTCGAGGTCGACGCCGTGTGCGGCGGCGTACTCGCGGGCGGCCCGCTCGACACCGCCGACCACCTGGTCGAGGCTCTCCTGGTCGGCGGCGCGGGAGTCGAGCCAGCCGCGGACCAGCGAGGGGATGGCGTTGACGCCGTTCGGTTCGACGGCGATCTTGCCGAAGGTGGCGACGGCTCCGGCGAGTTCGGCCTCGCGACGGGCGGCGAGGACCGTCTCGGCGTACGACAGCATGGGGTCGCGGCGGTCCACGAGCCGGGTCGTGCCGGCGTGGTTGGCCTCGCCCCGGAAGTCGAACCGCCAACGCCCGTGCGGCCAGATGGCACTGGCGATGCCGACCTGGTCGCCGGACAGGTCGAGCGCCCGCCCCTGTTCGACGTGCAGCTCGACGAAGGCACCGATGCGTCCGAGGCGCTCCGGGTCCGCCCCGATGGCGTCGGGGTCGTAGCCGGCGGCCTCCATGGCCCTGGGCAGCGTGATGCCGTCACCGTCCGTCAGCCGGTGCGCCTGCTCGACGGTCAGCTGCCCGGAGGTGAGCCGCGACCCGACACAGGCCAGTCCGAACCTGGCGCCCTCCTCGTCACCGAAGTTGACGATGGCGAGGGGCTTGTCGAACTGCGCTTTCCTGCTGCGCAGTTCATCGAGCGCGGCGAAGGAGGAGACGACGCCGAGGGGCCCGTCGAAGGCGCCTCCGTCGGGCACGGAGTCGAGATGCGACCCCGTGACGACGGCGTCCCCGGCGCCCGGATCGCCGAGCCAGGCCCACTGGTTCCCGTTCCGGTCGACCTCGTGGCTCAGCCCGCGTGCCTCGGCCTGCTCCCTGAACCAGGCCCGGCACTCGGCATCGGCCCCGGTCCAGGCGAAGCGACGGTAGCCGCGGGAGTCGGGGTGCCGCCCGATGGGCCGCAGCTCACGCCACATGGAGTGGAACGAGCCGCCACCAGGCTGTGAACCGCGAGGCTGTGGGCAGTCGTTCCGCGGGGCGGACCGGGTGGGCACAGCCGCACCCGCACCCGCTCCTGCACCCGCACCCGCTCCCGCTCCCGCTCCCGGCGAGGAGACCGCAGTCCCCACCGGACGGCTGCCGCCCCGCTCATCTTCCGGAAGGATCACGCGTCGTCACCCTCGCGCATGGGAATCCGCACACCCCGCTCCTCGGCAACCGACTCCGCGATGTCGTACCCGGCGTCGACGTGCCGGATGACACCCATGCCGGGGTCGTTCGTGAGCACGCGGCGGATCTTCTCGCCGGCGAGCTTGGTTCCGTCGGCGACGGAGACCTGCCCGGCGTGGATGGACCGCCCCATGCCGACGCCACCGCCATGGTGGATGGAGACCCAGGACGCACCGGACGCCACGTTGACCATGGCGTTCAGCAGCGGCCAGTCGGCGATCGCGTCGGAGCCGTCGAGCATGGCCTCGGTCTCGCGGTAGGGGGACGCCACGGAACCGCAGTCGAGGTGGTCACGCCCGATGGCCAGCGGAGCCGCCAGCTCACCGCTCGCGACCATGTCGTTGAAGCGCTCGCCGGCCTTGTCCCGCTCGCCGTAGCCGAGCCAGCAGATACGGGCGGGCAGGCCCTGGAAGTGGACGCGCTCCCCCGCCATCTTGATCCAGCGGTGCAGGGACTCGTTCTCCGGGAAGAGGTCGAGGAGGGCCTTGTCGGTCTTGGTGATGTCGGAGGCCTCGCCGGACAGGGCCGCCCAGCGGAAGGGGCCCTTGCCCTCGCAGAACAGCGGCCGGATGTAGGCGGGGACGAAGCCCGGGAAGGCGAACGCCCGCTCGTACCCGGCGAGTTGGGCCTCGCCGCGGATCGAGTTGCCGTAGTCGAAGACCTCCGCGCCGGCGTCCATGAAGCCGACCATCGCCTCGACGTGCCTGGCCATGGACTCACGGGCACGGGTGGTGAAGCCGGCCGGGTCCTTGGCCGCGGCGTCCGCCATGTCGTCGAAGTCGACGCCCACGGGCAGGTAGGACAGCGGGTCGTGGGCGGAGGTCTGGTCGGTGACGATGTCGATGGGGGCGCTCTCGGCGAGCATGCGCGGCAGCAGCTCGGCGGCGTTGCCCAGCAGGCCGATGGAGAGCGGGCGGCGGGCGTCACGGGCCTCGACGGCGAGCTGGAGGGCGTGCTCCAGGCTGTCGGCCTTCACGTCCAGGTAGCGGTGCTCGATGCGGCGCTCGATCGCGCGCGGGTCGACGTCGACGCAGATCGCGACGCCGTCGTTCATGGTGACGGCGAGGGGCTGGGCGCCGCCCATGCCGCCGAGGCCGGCGGTGAGGGTGATGGTGCCCGCGAGCGTCCCGTTGAACTTCTTCGCGGCGACGGCGGCGAAGGTCTCGTAGGTGCCCTGGAGGATGCCCTGGGTGCCGATGTAGATCCAGGAGCCGGCGGTCATCTGCCCGTACATGGTCAAGCCGAGGGCCTCCAGACGGCGGAACTCCTCCCAGTTGGCCCAGTCGCCGACGAGGTTGGAGTTGGCGATCAGCACGCGCGGGGCCCACTCGTGGGTCTGCATCACGCCGACCGGGCGGCCGGACTGGACGAGCATGGTCTCGTCCTGCTTCAGCCCCTTCAGCGTCCGCACCATCGCGTCGAAGGAGCGCCAGTCGCGGGCCGCCTTGCCCGTGCCGCCGTAGACGACGAGCTTGTCGGGGTGCTCGGCGACCTCCGGGTCGAGGTTGTTCTGCAGCATCCGGAGGGCGGCTTCCTGCTGCCATCCCAGGGCGCTCAGTTCCGTACCGCGCGACGCTCGTACGGGGCGGGGTCCTGACATGGTCTGCCTCCTAGCGGAATGTTGCCATCGTTATTCACATCTTGACTCTCTGAATAGAGCTAGTCAATACATGGGTGAGCCAGCGGGGGCGGGCCGTGGGTGTTTGGCTGGATGTACTGGATGGGCCGGCCGGACGGAATCGGGGCCGGCGGCGAGATCACGGGGGACGCGATGGACAGCGGCAAGGACAGCCGGGTGAGCGGCACCGACAGGACGGCCCGGCGCGACGAGGCGGTGCGGGCCGCCGTGGAACAGGGACTGCTGGGGCCCGGCACCCCCCTTGTGGGACTGCTGGACGTCGTCGGCATACGGGAGTCGGCTACGGAACTGCGCGCGGCGTTCGACGCGGTCGTGGCGCCCGGCACACCGGTGCTGCACGCCTTCGCGGTGAAGGCGAACCCGCTGGTGCCGGTCTTGCGGCTGCTGCACGAGGAGGGCATCGGCGCCGAGGTGGCGAGCCCGGGCGAGCTGGCGCTGGCGCGGGCGGCGGGGGTGCCGCCGAACCGCACGGTGCTGGACTCGCCCGCGAAGACACCGGCCGAGCTGCGCGAGGCGCTGGCGCTGGGCATCGCCGTCAACGCGGACAACCCGCAGGAGCTTCAGCGCATCGACGCCCTGATGCGGTCGGCCACGAGCCGCTCCCCGCTCGGGATCCGGGTGAATCCGCAGGTCGGCGGGGGTTCCATCGTGGCGACCTCGACCGCCACGCCGACCTCGAAGTTCGGGGTGGCGCTGCGGGACGAGGGGGCGCGGGAGTGGGTCGTACGGGCGTATGCGGACCGCCCGTGGCTGACCCGGCTGCACGCGCACACCGGGTCCCAGGGCATTCCGCTCTCGCTGATGGCGCAGGGCGTGGCCGAGACGTACGCGCTCGCGGAGGAGATCAACCGGAGGATCGGACGGCCGCAGATCGACACCCTCGACATCGGCGGCGGGCTGCCGGTGAACTTCGGCTCGGACGAGACGACCCCGACGTACGCGCAGTACGCGCGGCTGCTGAGCGAGGCGGTGCCGGGTCTGTTCGGCGGCCGGTACGGACTGGTCACCGAGTTCGGTCGGTCGCTGCTGGCCAAGCACGGGACCGTGGTGGCCCGGGTGGAGTACGCCAAGAGCGCGGGCGGGCGGGCGGTCGCGGTCACCCACGCGGGCGTGCAGGTGGCGACGCGGACGGTGTACGCGCCGGGGTCCTGGCCGCTCAGGATCGCCGCGTACGACGGCAAGGGACGGCCCAAGGAGGGGCCCCGGGTGGTGCAGGACGTCGCCGGCCCCGCCTGCTTCGCGGGCGACCTGCTGGCCGAGGCGCGCGCGCTGCCGCTGCTGGAGCAGGGGGACTACGCGGCGGCGCTGGACACGGGGGCGTACTACTTCGCGCACCATTACGCGTACAACTCCCTTGCCCGGCCCGGCATCCACGGCTTCGCACCGGACGGGTCCGGGGGCGTGGCCTTCGCGACCGTACGGGAGCCGCAGAGCGTCGACGAGATCGTGGCCGAGTCGGGAGGGGCGCACGCGGGCTCGCTCGCCACCCTCCGCGCTCCTGACCACCGTTGACGCACCTCGGCCCATGTGGTGGGTCAACTGCTTCGAAATCAAGGCAAGTTGACCCACCTTAGTCGCCTGGCGCATGTTCCACCGGAAAATGCCATATCCCTCACCCCTCGCGCACACGTTGCGTAGTTTCGGTGTCACTCAGCCGAACCGCAGGCGGGAGGGGAGCCGGTGCCTGGAATCGACGAGTGTCTGCTGGAAGCCATGCGACTGCCCGGTGCCAGGGGCGCCGCACTGATCGACTGGACCAGCGGACTGGCCCTGGGCACCGTCGGGGAGTCCCCCGGCGGCGACCAGGAGACGGCCGCGGTGGAGGCCGCGGAGATCGCCCGGCTGGCCGCCGAGCAGCACGCGTTCGCGCCCGACGATGCCGTCGAAGGCGGCGCGGCCGGCGCGGCCGCCGATGCGGATCCGCCGGTCGAGGACCTGATCGTCAGCAACCGGGACAGCTATCACGTGCTGCGGTTCGTGGGGGCGTCCTTCGACGGGAGCCTGTTCCTGCATCTGTGGCTGACCCGCGCCGAGGGCAACCTCGCGCTGGCCCGCATCCGCCTGGGCGAGATGGCAGAACGGCTGGTGCTGGCATGACCACCGTCCGGCACGCCGAGCACCCTCGCCTGCCCGTTCGGGACAAGGGAGCGGCCCGCGAGCGGGCGTGGAGCGGCGTCTCGCCGATGCTGACCAGGCTCGCCGCCGAGCGTGCCACCGGCGCCCTGGTCCGCGAACGCGGCACGCTCCATCTCGCCGAGGGCCTGGTGGTGCACGCCGAGAGCCCGTACGCACCCGGCCTGGACGTCCTCCTCACAGCCCACGGCGCGCTGACTCCCGAGGCCTGGCAGCGGGCGCTGGGGGAATCGGACGACGGCCGCGGGGTGGGCCGCCGCCTGATCGACGACGGCCGGCTGCCGCCGGGGGCACTGGAGCTGTGCCATCTGACGGCGCTGTACGACGCCGCGTACTTCGCTCTCGCTCCGAGCAGCACCCCGGGCCGTTTCCGCTACGGCACCGCTCACCGGTTCGGCCCCGTCCGCCCCGTCCCGGTGGCCGACCTGGAGCACGAGACGCTGCGCCGCCGCGACCTCCTGCACCGCATCTGGCCGGACCCGGGCACGGACGAGGTCCCCCTGATCCGCGCGGACCCCGTCGCGGCCCCCGCCCTCACCCGCCGCCAGCGGACGGTGCTGGCCGCGGTGAACGGCAGCCGTACGGCGGCGGACATCGCCCGCGAGCTGGGCCGCCTGGCGTTCCACACGCTGGTGGACGTGCGCCGGCTGTCGGCGGCCGGGGTCGTCTCGGCCCGCGGCGAGCCACCCCCGCCGACCGGCTTCGACCACCTGCCGCCCGATCCCCACATCACCTTGCTGAAAAGGCTCAGAGATGCGCTGGAGGCCCTTTGAGAGGAGACACCGGATGGCCGCCGACCCGCAGGTCCTCGACGAGCTTCGCCGTCTGAGAGCCCGCGTCCCCCAGCTCACGGGCGCCCTCGCGACCGGCGTCGACGGGCGCGTCCTGGCACAGGACACCCCCGGTGTCGACCCGGACGGCATGGCCGCGCTCATCGAGAGCGCGCACGGGGCGGCCGTGAAGCTGGCGGACGCGACCGGCCAGGGCGAGCTGCGCGAACTGGTCGTGCGGGGCGTGTACGGCTATGTGGCGACGTACGCGGCGGGCGACATGGCCGTGCTGACCCTGCTCGCCCAGGACCGCGTCAGCCTCGGCCGGCTCCTCCTGGAGGGCCGCCGGGCGGCCGCCCGCATCGGCGAGTTCGGGGGCGCCCGCAGGACACCCGCACACCACGCCCGGCCGGCCGGGGAGGCGAAGCATGCCAAGGCCGCCAAGGACCCGAAGGCGGCCGAGCCGAAAGCGGCCGAACCGGGGGCCGGACCGGCCGCCAAACCGGCCGCCGCACGGACCAGAACACCGCGCGCACCCCGCACCACCACCGCCAACGCGCGCACCACCACGGAAAGTTGAGAGGACCGAGGAGCACCGTCATGGCCAATACCGAAACCACGCTGAAAGAGGCGCTCGCCTCCATCGAGGGCGCCACCGGCGTCGCACTCGTCGACTACACCAGCGGCATGGCCCTGGGCACGATGGGCGGGAGCAAGGGCTTCGACCTCAATGTCGCCGCCGCCGGCAACACCGATGTCGTCCGCGCCAAGATGCGCACCATGGAACACCTCGGGCTCAAGGGCCAGATCGAGGACATCCTGATCACCCTGAGCGACCAGTACCACCTGATCCGCCTGATCAGCGGCCGCGGCGGCAACGGTCTCTTCCTCTACCTGGTGCTCGACGCCAAGCGCTCCAACCTGGCCATGGCCCGCCACCAGCTGAAAACGATCGAGGCCGATCTGGAGATCTGAGCTCACACGAGCGCCGCGGTGCGGCGTCGCGCCCCGCCCGGGGCCGCGTCGCCCGCGGCGATGCCCGTGCTGCGGTACGCCCGGACCGCCTTGCCGGCCGGGCGGCCGCCGTCGGCGAGCCAGTCGACCCGCACCCACAGCAGCGCGCCCCTGGCCCGCTCGCGCCGTCCGAGCCAGGCGGCCTTGAGCCGCAGCCCGGTGCCGCATCCGGCGAGCAGCATCCCCCCCGGCGGCAGGCACCGCGAACGAGCAGGCCAGCGCCACCACGAACGCCAGCAGCAGCCACCAGCGGTGCCCGCGGCGCCAGTTGCGCACGGTGACCGCCCGGTCCTGGAGGACGTCGTGCCTGCCCGCGCGGGCGGCCGACCGGGCGAGGCCGGCGTACCGCCCGCGGCGGGCGCAGGCGACGACGGCCGCCGCGACGACGAACAACGCCGCTCCGCCCATGACCCCGATCCGCCGGCCCGTGATCCCCGGCACCAGAACCCCGACGCCCGCCGCGAACACCCCGGCCCACCACAGGGGCGCGGCTCCGGCCCGTACGACGACGGCCACCCGGACCAGACCCTGGGCTCTGCGATCTCCACGTGCCACGTTCCGCCTCCTCGCCGTACGGCACATGCCTTTGGCGGCGCAGGCTAGTGAGCCAACGTGAGACGAGCCTTAAAGCGGCCTCACTCCAGGTCCCGCTCCAGGTCCCGCTCCGGGCTCACTCCACGAACAGGCCGCGCGCCGCCGCCCGTGCGTCGAACTCCTCCAGGCGGGCCTGTGCGTCCGGCAGGTCGTCGCACATCGCCTCCAGCAGGACGCGGCCCAGCAGCATCGGCGCGCAGGCGGTGTCGAAGGCGAGGCCCGTGCCGACGGCGGCGGGCAGGAGGAGATCGGAGACCTTGGCGACCGGTGCGAAAGCGGAGTCGGCGACGGTGACCACGGTCAGTCCGGCTTCCCTGGCGAAGGCCAGCGTGTCCACCACCTCGCGCGGATGCCGGGGCAGCGCGAAGCAGAGCAGGGCGCTCGCGCCGGCCCGTACGGCGGCCTCGATGCGGTCGTGGATCATCGTGCCGCCCTCGTTCAGCAGCCGTACGTCCGGATGGACCTTGGCGGCGAAGTAGCCGAAGCCGTAGGCCTGGGAGGCGGCGGCGCGCAGTCCGAGGACGGGCAACGGGCGGGAGGCGGCGAGGAGGCGTCCGGCCTTCTGCACCGGTCGCGGGTCGGCCAGCAGCTCCGCGAGGTGCCTGAGGTTCTCGATCTCCGCTTCCACGGCCTGCTGGTACTCGTTGTACGAGCTCGCGTCCGCCGCCTGTTCCGCCGGGGCGACCTCGCGCAGGTGCTTGCGCAGGGCGGGGTAGCCGTCGAAGCCGAGGGCGACGGCGAAGCGGGTCACGGACGGCTGGCTGACCCCCGCGAGTTCGGCCAGCTCGACGCTGGACAGGAACGGGACCTCGGCGGCACTGCGCACCATGCTGTGTGCGATGCGTCGCTGGGTCGGCGTCAGCCGGTGTCCCTCGAAGAGCGCCTGCAGCCGCCCCGCAGGACTGTCCACCACGCTCATCTCTCCCTCCACGCTCATGACTCGTTCCCCCTCCAGATGTCCGTGAACCGGTCCAGCAGTGCGGCCGCCGCCGTCACGTCGTCCGTGAGCGGCCGGTCGGCCTGGTCCCCGCCCAGCACCGACTCGGCGAGCTCCAGCGCGCCGTACACCGGGAGTTGCGGTTCGGGCCGCAGGCCGCGCTGGTGCAACGCCCGTACGGCGGCGACGAGTTCGCAGCCGACGACGAGCCGGAACGCGCGGCAGGCGCGCAGCGTCTGACGCGCGGCGAGCGAGGCGAAGCTGGCCTGTTCCTCGACGCCCCGGGAGAGTACAGCGTGGCCGAGCGACGCGGGGGCGGAGAAGGCCCGCAGGTCGCCGAGGGCGGCCCCGGCGGCGTACTCGAGGATCATCACGCCGGAGGAGGCGGGCACGTCGTCGGCGAGGAAGGGACGCAGGCGGGTGAAGCCGGGCTCGTTGAGCGAGGACAGCCGGGAGGTCGACAGGCGGGCGACCTGGGTGACGGCCAGCCTGAAGTGGTCCAGGGCGAGGGCGAGTTGGGCCTGGTAGAAGCCGCCGTGGTGGTAGGCCGCCATGTCCTGGGCGGAGATCAGCGGATTCTCGGCGGCCGCGTTGATCTCGATCGCCACGACCTCCTCCAGGGCGTCCGCCGCGTCCAGCGCGGGGCCGTGGATCTGGGGCAGGCAGCGGAAGCCGTACGGGTCCTGGATCCGGCCGAGCGGCGGGGTGGGCCGGTCCGCCGCGCCGATCAACTCCCGCATCCGCCGGGCTACTTCGCTGGAGCCCCGGTGCGGGCGGGCGGCGTGCACGGGGGCCGCGTACGCCTCGTGCGAGCCGTCGACGGCCAGCAGGGACAGGGCGCCGACGACCTGGGTGGCCTGCACGAGCCCGCGCAGTTCGTGCAGGGCCAGGGCCGACTGGCCGAGAGTGAGGGCGTTGCTGCTGATGAAGGCCAGCGCGTCGTTGTTGTCGAGCTGCTGCGGCTTGGGCGCGCCCGGTCCCCGCCAGGGGTGTTCGCCGGCGAGTGCCAGTCCTGCCTGGGCGAGGGCGGCGATGTCGCCGGTGCCGACCGAGCCGAACTCGTTGACGGCGGGGTGGGCACCGCTCTCCAGTGCCTCGCACAGCGCGGTGACGACGGTGGGCCGCAGGCCCGCACCGCCCGCGAGGAGCTGGTTGGCCCGGACGGCGAGCATCGCCCGCACCTCCCGCGCGGGCAGCTCGTCCCCGATGGCGCCGGCATGGCTGCGCAGCAGTCTGAGGCCGTGCTCGGCGGCCGCCTCGGTGGGCACGTCCTCGTTCCGGTTGGCGCCGACGCCGGTGGAGCGGCCGTAGACGCGTCCCGTCGCGGCGATCCGGCGGGCGGCGTCCCAGGAGTCCTCCACGCGCCGCATCGCCTCGCTCCCGGGTACGGGCCGCGCGGTCCCTTCGGCCAGGCGCACGACGTCCAGGACACCGAGACCGACTCCATCGAGGACGATGAGACCGGCGCCCCCGGACAACGACATTCGCGACGTGTCCACGATCTGAGACGACATATAACCCCAATCTCCCCTCAATCCGGACATTCGATCTTGCTCTCCGAGCATCTGTTACCTCGGATTAACGCGGAACCGTTGACAAGCTATTCAGATACCAAGAACTCTGCATGACGTTATACAGCCGGGCAAGGGACAACTCATGATCCAGTTCGACGCGGTCCACAAGCGCTTCCCCAACGGCACGACAGCTGTCCACGACCTCTCCCTGGAAATGCCGGAAGGGGGCGTGACGGTCCTCGTCGGATCTTCCGGTTGCGGCAAGACGACCACCCTGCGGATGGTCAACCGGATGATAGAGCCGACCTCCGGGACCATCCGGGTCGGCGGCAAGGACGTCACCAGCCAGGACGCCGCCGAACTGCGCCGCTCCATCGGGTACGTCATCCAGCAGTCGGGCCTGTTCCCGCACCGCACGGTGCTGGACAACATCGCCACCGTGCCGCTGCTGCTGGGCCACGGCCGCCGCAGGGCCCGCGCCCGGGCGGCCGAACTCCTGGAGACCGTCGGCCTCGCCGCCGACGCCGGCAAGCGCTACCCCCACCAGCTCTCCGGCGGCCAGCAGCAGCGCGTGGGCGTGGCCCGCGCACTGGCCGCCGACCCGCCCGTCCTGCTGATGGACGAGCCCTTCGGCGCGGTGGACCCGGTGGTACGCACCCAGCTCCAGGACGAGCTCCTGCGCCTGCAGAAGGAGCTGAACAAGACCATCGTCTTCGTCACGCACGACGTCGACGAGGCCGTGCGCCTGGGCGACCAGATCGCGATCTTCAAAACCGGCGGCCACCTCGTCCAGTGCGCCTCCCCCACCGAACTCCTCGCCCGCCCCGCCGACGACTTCGTGGCCGACTTCCTCGGCGCCGAACGCGGCCTCAAGCTGCTGTCGCTGAAGACGCTCGCGGCCGTCCCGCAGGGCCCGGCCCCCGAGGGCGGCGCCTGGACCCTCGTCCTCGACGGGGCGCGCAGGCCGCTGCACTGGGCCGGCAAGGACGCCGAGGTCCCCGTACGGCCCCTCAGGGACGGCGACTCCCTGCTGTCGGCCCTCAACGAGTCCGTCGCCTCCCCCTCCGGCCTGATCGCCCGCGTCGACGCGGACGGCGTCCTCACCGGTGTCTCCTCCCGTGACGACATCCACCAGCACGCGGGCCAGGCGCACACGGAAGCCCGGGTGGCCGCATGACCATCGACTGGTCGTGGATAGGGGACCACACCGACGACCTCACCAGCCTCACGGTCTCCCACCTGCAGGCGGCGATGACCGCCGTCTTCTTCGGCGTCCTGATCTCGCTCCCGCTCGCGGTGGTCGCCCACCGTGTGCGCCCCCTGCGCGGCTTCCTGCTCGGCTTCTCGAACATCCTGTTCACGATCCCGTCGATCGCGATCTTCGTGCTCCTGCTGCCGATCAGCGGCCTGACCCGCACCACCACGGTCATCGGCCTGACCGTCTACACCCTGGTCGTGCTGCTGCGGAACACCGTCGAGGGCCTGGACTCGGTGCCCGCGAAGACCAAGGAGGCGGCCAAGGCGATGGGCACGCGCCCTCTGCGCACGCTCCTCACCGTCGAGTTCCCGCTCGCGCTCCCCGTGATCATGGCGGGCGTCCGGATCGCGACGGTCATGTCGATCTCCCTGGTCTCGGTCGCCACCTACATCGGCGACGGCGGCCTCGGCCAGCTCTTCACCGACGGCTTCCAGCGCAACTTCCCGACCCCGGTGATCGTGGGCGTGGTCCTCACGATCCTCCTCGCGGTGGTCGCGGACGCCCTGCTGGTGGCTCTCCAGTACGCCCTCACCCCGTGGAAGAGGCGGCGAGCCTGAGATGTACGAACTCTTCAAGAACCTCGGCGGCTGGCTGACCAGCGGCGCCCAGTGGACCGGCCCCGACGGCATCGCCCACCGCCTCGCCGAACACCTCCAGTACTCGCTCCTCGCGACCCTCATCGCGGCCGCGATCGGCCTGCCCCTCGGCCTGCTGATCGGCCACACCGGCAAGGGCGCGTTCCTCGCGATCAACCTCTCGTCCTTCGGCCGGGCGCTGCCCACCGTCGGCCTGGTCGTACTGGTCTTCCTGGCCGGCGGCCTGTCGATGCTGCCGGTGTACGTGGCCCTCGTCGCCCTCGCGGTCCCGGCGATCGTCACCAACACCTACGCCGGCATGACGGCCGTCGACCCGGACGTGAAGGACGCGGCGCGCGGCCAGGGCATGCGCGGCCACCAGGTCCTGTTCCAGGTCGAGCTGCCCCTCGCGCTCCCCCTGATCATGACCGGCCTGCGCCTCGCCCTCATCCAGGTCGTCGCCACCGCCACGATCGCCGCGTACGTCTCCTTCGGGGGCCTGGGCCGCTACGTCTTCGACGGCCTCGCCCAGCGCGACCTCGTCCAGGTACTGGGCGGCGCGGTGCTGGTCGCGGCGGTCGCCGTACTCCTCGACCTGCTCCTGAGCACCCTCCAGCGCTTCCTCTTCCGCCACCGCACCGCATAGGACCCTCGATGAACCGACGCACCCTCCTCGGCGGCCTCTTCGCAGCGGCCTCCGTCCCCGCCCTCTCCGCCTGCGCCGGCGGCGTCACCTCCCTCGACGGTCGGGGAGGCTCGGCCGGCGGCGGAGGCTCCAGCAAGGGCGGAGTCACCATCGGCACCGCCAACTTCACCGAGAACCAGGTGCTGGGCTACCTCTACGCCGCCGTTCTCCAGCAGGCCGGCGTGAAGGTGAACGTCCGCCCCAACCTCGGCACCCGCGAGATCGTGATCCCCGCCCTCAGGAGCGGCGACATCGACCTCCTGCCCGAGTACCAGGGCGCCCTCCTCAACTACCTCGACCCGAAGGCCACGGCCGCGGAGGAGGGCGCCATGCAGAACGCCCTCACCCTCGCGCTGCCGAAGGGCCTCCAGATCCTGCCGTACGGGACGGCCGAGGACTCCGACGCCTTCGTCGTCACCCGTCAGACGGCGAAGAAGTACGGCCTGACCTCCCTCGCCGACCTGAAGAAGCAGAACGGCAGGCTGGTCGTCGGCGCGGCCCCCGAGGTGAAGAAGCGCCACGTGGGCGCGGTCGGCCTGAAGGGGGTGTACGGCGTCGAGTTCAAGGAGTTCAAGTCGCTCGACTCCGACGGCCCGCTGGTCAAGGGAGCCCTGAAGAAGGGCGATGTGGACGTGGCGAACCTCTTCACCACCGACACCGACATCGAGGCCAACGACTGGGTGGTGCTGAGCGACCCCCTGAACCTGATCCCCAGCCAGCACATCGTGCCCCTCATCGCCGACCGCAAGGCCGACGACACGGTCCGCAAGGCCCTCGCCAGGCTCGGCAACGTCCTGACCACCGCCCAGCTCACCGAGCTGAACCGCCAGGTGGACAAGGACAAGAAGGACCCGGAGGACGTGGCGAACGCGTACGCGAAGCAGCACGGCCTCGCGAAGTGACCTGAGCCGAGCCGATCAAGAGGCCCCACCGGCCCGCCGGCCCGCTCACGGCGAACCCGGCTCCGGACAGGGGGGCTATCCCCAGTGCGGCGAGAGCCCCGGTTCCTTACCGTGGATTCCCATGACGGGAATGGAGACGGGGATGGACACGCGGGACGCCGAAGTCAAGAAGGAACTCAACGCCACCCTGCAGGCGCGCAGGGAACTGGGCGAGGAGTACGAGTCCGCACTGGTCGATTCGTTCCTGGAGAAGGTCGACCAGCGCATCGACGGAGCGGTCGAGCGCCGGGTGCGCCGGCAGCTCGCCGAGCAGCAGATGGTGGTGGCCCGGGGTTCCCGGGCACCGAAGCCGACGGACTCCTGGAGCGAGCGCTTCGGCTTCGGCATCGTCACGCTGGTCCTGGCGATCCCACTGTCCGCGATCGGCGGCGGCATCGCTCATCTGCCCGGCCTGCTCGTCGCCTGGGCGGGCATCGTCGGCGTCAACGCCTTCCAGGCCGTACGCGCCAACCCCGGCCTGTTCGGCGCCCGCCGCAAGTCCTCGAAGGACGAGGACCGCTGGGAGGAGTGACGGCCCCGGCCCGGACACCGGCGCCGACGGCGGCCGGTGCTGCTGGGGCGGGACGGGCCACGACAGCCTCGTAGCACTCTTGGCATGCGCAGCGCTCGTGGCAGAAGTATGCGCGGGGACCGCCGCACCCCCGTTACCGGGGGGCGGGACGACGGCGGTCCCCGCGAGGGACGTTGACCAGGTCAGGCCGGGTCTTACGTCCGGGCGTCCATGGAGGTCCGGGAGCCGCTCCGGAGGTCCTAGGACGTTCGGTGCCGGCTGGGGCGGGGAGCCGCTCCCGCCCTGCCGACACCCACTAATGTGCCGGACCCGTGTTAAGCGTGTGCTGCGTGCACGTGACGCCCTCGTACCACTTCCACGAAGTCGCGAATCTCGTTGATCACCGCAAGTTCGCCGTGGCCACGGGCCGTTCACCGCAGGTTCGCCGCTACTTCTCGCCCTTGGCGAGGAAGGCCAGCAGGTCCTGTCGGCTGATCACGCCGGTCGGCTTGCCCTCGACCAGGACGATCGCCGCGTCCGCCGACCCCAGCACCGACATCAGGTCGCCGACCGGCTCACCGGAACCGACCTGCGGCAGCGGGGCGGACATGTGCTTCTCCAGCGGGTCCTCCAGGGAGGCCCGCTTGGTGAACAGGGCGTCGAGCAGCTCCCGTTCGACCACGGAGCCCACGACCTCGGCGGCCATGACGTCCGGGTGGCCGGCGCCCGGCTTCACGATCGGCATCTGCGAGACGCCGTACTCGCGCAGCACGTCGATGGCCTCGCCGACGGTCTCGTCCGGGTGCATGTGGACGAGGGACGGGATGGCGCCGTGCACCTTGTCGTTGAGCACGTCGGCGACGCGGGCGCTGGGGCCCTCGTCCTCCAGGAAGCCGTAGTCGGCCATCCATTCGTCGTTGAAGATCTTCGAGAGGTAGCCGCGTCCGCTGTCCGGCAGCAGCACCACCACGACGCCGTTCTCGTCGAGCCGCTCGGCGACCCGCAGGGCCGCCACGACGGCCATGCCGCAGGAGCCGCCGACGAGCAGCCCCTCCTCCTTGGCCAGGCGCCGGGTCATCTGGAAGGAGTCCTTGTCGGACACCGCGACGATCTCGTCGGCGACCGTCCGGTCATAGGCGCTCGGCCAGAAGTCCTCACCGACGCCCTCGACCAGATACGGCCGCCCGGAACCGCCGGAGTACACGGAGCCCTCGGGGTCGGCGCCGACGACCTGCACCCCGCCGTCACTGGCGTCCTTCAGGTACCGCCCGGTCCCGGAGATGGTGCCGCCGGTCCCCACACCCGCCACGAAATGGGTGATCTTCCCCGCCGTCTGCTCCCACAGCTCGGGGCCGGTGGAGTGGTAGTGGGAGAGGGGATTGTTGGGGTTGGAGTACTGGTCGGGCTTCCAGGCGCCGGGCGTCTCACGCACCAGCCGGTCGGAGACGTTGTAGTAGGAGTCGGGGTGCCCGGGATCCACGGCCGTCGGGCACACCACGACCTCCGCCCCGTACGCCCTCAGCACGTTGATCTTGTCGGTGCTCACCTTGTCGGGGCACACGAAGATGCACTTGTACCCCTTCTGCTGCGCCACGATGGCCAGCCCGACCCCGGTGTTCCCGCTGGTCGGCTCCACGATCGTCCCACCGGGCTTGAGCGCACCGCTCTCCTCCGCCGCCTCGATCATGCGCAGGGCGATGCGGTCCTTCACGGAACCGCCCGGGTTGAAGTACTCGACCTTGGCCAGGACGGTCGCCCGAATGCCCTCGGTCACGCTGTTGAGCCTCACCAGCGGGGTGTTGCCGACGAGGCTGATCATCGAGTCGTGGAATTGCACCGTTGTCTCCGGATGCTTGCAAAAGAAGTGGTCGTGATTGTTCCGTCAGCCTACGGCTCAAGAGAGCCGTTCACGCGCCGTTGAGATTGGCGGGCGGTCGGTACGGGGCAAGGAGTGGATGTACGGCTACGAGGAGGTGGCGGCGACGCATGACGAGCATGTCGAGGGCGAGGGTGGCCCGGCGGATCGCGGCCGGAGCGGCATACGGCGGCGGCGGGATCGGCCTGGCGGGCGCGGCGGCCATGGGTCTGCTGCTGGCGGAGGTCCGGATGGCCAGGCGGCACGTGGGCAACGGCTCCAGCGGCCGGGTCCCGGTGGCGGACGGTCTCTACGGAAACTCGTACGCCACCCCCGACGAACCTCCCCTGCGCCTGACGATGCTCGGTGACTCCACGGCCGCGGGCCAGGGTGTCCACCGGGCGGGCCAGACTCCGGGCGCACTGCTGGCCTCGGGACTCGCGGCGGTGGCGGAGTGCCAGGTGGAACTGCACAACGTGGCCCTCCCGGGGGCCACGTCCGACGATCTGGACCGCCAGGTGGCCCTGGTCCTGGCGAACCCCGCCCGGGTGCCGGACGTCTGCGTGATCATGATCGGCGCGAACGACGTCACCCACCGCATGCCGCCCACCCGCTCGGTGCGCCATCTGTCGTCGACGGTGCGGAGGCTGCGTACGGCCGGCGCGGAGGTCGTCGTCGCCACCTGTCCCGACCTGGGCACGGTGGAGCGGGTGCAGCAGCCGCTCCGCTGGCTGGCCCGCCGGGCGTCCCGCCAGCTGGCCGCGGCCCAGACGATCGGCGCCGTGGAACAGGGCGGCCGCACGGTGTCGCTGGGTGACCTGTTGGGCCCCGAGTTCGAGGCGAACCCCCGCGAACTGTTCGGCCCCGACAACTACCACCCCTCGGCCGAGGGCTACGCGACCGCCGCGATGGCCGTCCTGCCCACCGTCTGCGCGGCCCTGGGTCTGTGGCCGGCGGAGGAGGAGCGCCCGGACGTCTCCCGCCGCGAGGGCTTCCTCCCGGTCGCCCGCGCGGCAGCGGAGGCCGCCTCGGAGGCAGGCACGGAGGTCACGGCGGCGATGCCGACGGGCCCCCGTGGCCCATGGGCCCTGCTCAAGCGGAGGCGCCGCCGCCGGGTGGCGGAGCCGGAGCCCACGGGCACGTCGAAACCCACGTCCGCCCCTTCCCGCCCGTCCAGCCTGTAAGGAGGTCGGCGCCCGTCAGCCCGTCCAGCCTGCGAGGAGGTCGGCGCCCCTCAGCCCGTCCGGCGTTTGAGGACGAGGCCGTTCAGGCCGATGGGGGGCTGGGGGCCGCAGCCCCCAGGGACGTCCGCCCCCGCCGACCTGCACCCTCTCCGGCCTCACCGCCGGAGGCCAAAGCAAGCGCTTAGAAAACTGCGGCCAGGGTCACACCCCGACACCCGTGACCGAGCTCATACGTACGGGTAACTTCCAAGAGCAGCCCGACACCCCCGTACTCCCGCCCGTCACCCGAACACCGCCCCTCAACGAGGCGCTACGCGCCGCCCCTTCTTGTCTGGAGCCGTGATGCCCGAAGCCGTGATCGTCTCGACCGCCCGCTCCCCCATCGGCCGCGCCTTCAAGGGCTCCCTCAAGGACCTGCGCCCCGATGACCTCACCGCCACGATCATCCAGGCGGCCCTGGCGAAGGTCCCCGAGCTGGACCCGAGGGACATCGAAGACCTGATGCTCGGCTGCGGCCTCCCCGGCGGCGAGCAGGGCAGCAACCTCGGCCGCATCGTCGCCGTGCAGATGGGAATGGACCACCTCCCCGGCTGCACGATCACCCGTTACTGCTCCTCGTCCCTGCAGACCTCCCGCATGGCCCTGCACGCCATCAAGGCCGGCGAGGGCGACGTCTTCATCTCGGCCGGTGTCGAGATGGTCTCCCGGTACGTCAAGGGCAACTCCGACAGCCTCCCCGACACGCACAACCCCCTCTTCGCCGAGGCCGAGGCCCGCACCGAGGCGGTCGCCCAGCAGGAGGGCACCACCTGGCACGACCCGCGCGAGGACGGCCTGGTCCCCGACCCGTACATCGCGATGGGCCAGACCGCGGAGAACCTCGCCCGCATCAAGGGCGTCACCCGCCAGGACATGGACGAGTTCGGTGTCCGCTCGCAGAACCTCGCCGAGGAAGCCATCAAGAACGGCTTCTGGGAGCGCGAGATCACCCCGGTGACACTTCCCGACGGCACGGTCGTCTCCAAGGACGACGGCCCGCGCGCCGGCGTCACCCTGGAGGGCGTCCAGGGCCTCAAGCCGGTCTTCCGCCCCGACGGCCTGGTCACCGCCGCCAACTGCTGCCCCCTGAACGACGGTGCGGCCGCGGTCGTCATCATGAGCGACACGAAGGCCCGCGAGCTGGGCCTCACCCCGCTGGCCCGCATCGTGTCGACCGGCGTCTCGGGCCTGTCCCCCGAGATCATGGGCCTCGGCCCGGTCGAGGCCTCGCAGCAGGCGCTGCGCCGGGCCGGCCTCACCATCGAGGACATCGACCTGGTCGAGATCAACGAGGCGTTCGCCGCCCAGGTGATCCCCTCCTACCGCGACCTCGGCATCGACCTCGACAAGCTGAACGTCAACGGCGGCGCCATCGCCGTCGGCCACCCCTTCGGCATGACGGGTGCCCGCATCACCGGCACGCTCATCAACTCACTCCAGTTCCACGACAAGCAGTTCGGCCTGGAGACGATGTGCGTCGGCGGCGGCCAGGGCATGGCGATGGTCATCGAGCGCCTGAGCTGAACCTCTCGGTAGCCAACTAGGCACCCACCGTGAGCCGATGGCCCGGAGTCCGGGAAACCCCGAGCCTCCGGGCCGTTTTGTGATCCAATCTCCCCCAGGATGTGACCTATCTCCCTTAGCGGAGGGATTTACGCAGGTCAGCCCGTTACCGCGCTAAACCTCAAGCCCAAACTCCTGCCCGTTTCGTGACGTTACGCACTGACAGCTGGTTAGTCCGCCCTTCAAGCTGATGTAGGAAGTCGGGGGTCGACTTTGAACCGGGAGAACGTCAGTGAGCGCCATGCCGATCGCCTTGCTGGTCATCACGGCCGCCACGGGCGCCGTGGGCGTCGCCGTCCTGCGCACGCTCATGGTGCTGCGCCGTGAGGTCGCGGTACTGCACACCCAGCTCGCCGAGAACCGCCCCGCGCGCGGTCTCGTGCCGGCCGCCCGTCTCTCCTCGGAGGCCGACGAGATACGCGCCGCCGTGGCCGAGGCCCTCGCCGAGGAGCGCGAGCGCGAACTCGCCGAGGCGCGCGCCTTCTGGGCCGCCCAGGAGACCCGTGACGTCTCTGACGCGCCCTCGCTGCTCGGTCTGGCGGACAGCGAGCTGTTCCTGCCGCGGCAGAGCGATTTCCTCGGCCTGGAGCCGCTGGAGCCGGTGAGTGAGCCGACCGGGGACAGCGACGAGTTCGCCGGGGACTCCCCCGAACTGGCCGCCGCCCGCCGCCGCCATCCCTCCCACCCGGACTTCGTGCCGGTCCAGTCACCGGTCGTGAACGACCATGAGCGCACGGTGGCCACACTGGAGGAACTCGCCGCGTCCCGCGTGGAACTGGCCGACGTCCGCCCGGGCCCGCTGGGCACGCTCGACGTCTACGTCTTCGCCGACGGCACCACCCTGTGCATGACCCCGGGCCACCGCGAGACGGCGGAACGTCTCGCCGCCGCCCTGCGCGCCGGCGAAACGCCCTTCCTGCTGGGCGGTTCGGGTATCTCCGGCGCCTACACGCTGACGTTCGAGTGCGGCGAGGAGAACGTCTACATCCTGGCGGACCGGGTCATAGCATCCCTGTAGGGGTCCCTGTAGGGGTCCCTGTAGGGATCACACCCCGGCCCGCTTCTGCGCCTGAGCCACGAGTCCCACCGCTTCTTCGACCGAGCCCTCGTCCGTCAGTACGAGGGCCAAGTCATGGACGGCGACGGTGATCTGGTCGGCAGCGGCGAACATCCCGGCGTCCGGCATCTCGCGCGGCTCCACGCCCGGCTGTTCCAGGGCCTGCGCCCACCGGGCCAACTCCCTGGCCAGCGCCAGTGCCTCGGAGGCACCCCCGCGTTGCAGCCGGCTCTGCGGCGCGGCCCTCAAACGGTCGGCAAAATGATCCACAGCTCGCGTCAGGGGTGTCGTATCAACCACGGCAGGAGCCTACGCGGCGCCGCAGGACTGTTGCCAACAGGCGAACGCTCAGGCACGGTGACCTGAAGGACCGGCTTACATCCCCTTTGCGTTCGGAGGCGCCGATGTCCCACGTCCTCTCTGAGGAGACCCACCGCAACATGCTCGCCCGCATCCCCCACTGCACCGGTCGTGAAGTGTCCGACTGGCTGCGCACCGTCGAAGAAGGCCCCGCTCTCTTCCGCTTCGAGGAAAAGGTCAGCTGGCTCCGCCACGAGCACAACCTCGCGTACGGCCACGCGAAGGCGATCATTCACGAGTACGACCTGAGGAGGGCGGCGCGCAAACTGCTCTAGCGCGCACCACGACATGGCGAAGGGCCCCGGTGGAGAAAACACCCGGGGCCCTTCGCGACAGCCGCTGCGCGGACTGCCGGGCGGACTAGTCGTTGCTGTTGAGGATCGCGATGATCCGCAGGAACTCCATGTAGATCCACACCAGCGTCAGCGTCAGGCCGAAGGCGGCCAGCCACGCCTCCTCGCGGGGCGCGCCGTACGCGATGCCGTCCTCGACCTGCTTGAAGTCCAGGGCGAGGAAGCACGCGCCGAGCAGGATGCCGACGACGCCGAAGAAGACGCCGAGCGGGCCGCTGCGGAAGCCGAGGCCGTCACCGCCGCCGAAGACGGCGAACAGCAGGTTCACCATCATCAGCAGCACGAAGCCGATCGCGGCCGCCATCACGAAGCCGTAGAACCGGCGGTTGACGCGGATCCAGCCCGCCTTGTAGGCGACCAGCACGCCGGCGAACACCGCCATCGTGCCGATCACGGCCTGCATGGCCGCGCCGCTCGCGATGCGCTGGTCGACGATGCTGGAGACCACGCCGAGGAAGACACCCTCGAACGCGGCGTACGACAGGATCAGCGCCGGCGAGGCCTTGCGCTTGAAGGACTGGACGAAGGCGAGGACCATGCCGACCAGCGCGGCGCCGATGCCGATGCCGTAGGACCGGCTGATGTTGGCGTCGTCGACCGGCAGCAGCGCCCAGGCGAGCGCGGCCGTGACGATCAGGGTGCCGAGCGTCGTCGCCGTGCGCAGCACGACGTCGTCCATCGTCATCCGGCCGGTGGTGGCCGGGGCCTGCGGCGGGGCACCCTGCTGCAGGCCCTGCTGGGCGTAAGGGTTCTGCGCGTAGGGGTTGCCGGCCGGCTGGGCGTACGGATTGCCCTGCGCGTACGGGTTGCCCTGCGTGCCGACGGCGGGTCCCCCGGCCTGCGGCGCGGCGTTGAAGCCCGCGTAGCCGTTGTCGCGGCTGAACCCCCGTCGCGAGAAGACCGGGTTTCTGCTCCTCATTGCACTCCTCCGTGGCCGCACTGCGCGGGCCTTGGCATCAAGGGTAATGGACAGGCAAAGGATTGACCCTAGTGCTTGGGGAGGATCTTTCCCTCGTCGTGCTGCGCAACACGCTACGCGGGTCCGTGATTCCCCCCACCGCAGGGGCCCATTCATGACCGATCCGCGACATGGCCGGAACCGGCCGGAGATCACTCCCTTATGTCACGTGTACCTCGCCCGGCCCTTCACTCCAGCGGGAAGCCCGTGTACCCCTCGGCCAGGTCGGTCTCGGCTGCGCGGGAGGTCGCGATGCGGTCGAGGCGGGCGAGCTGGAGCCGGGCGTCGAAGGGGGTGGCGCCGGGGGCCGGGTGCAGCATGGTCGTCATGTCGTACGAGAACCGCTCGGCCTGCCAGACGCGGCGCAGGCAGGTCGCCGAGTAGGCGTCCAGGAGTTCGTCCGAGCCGGTCTCCTTCCGGTGCGTCAGCGCCCGCGCGAAGGTGACGACGTCCCCCACGGCGAGGTTCAGCCCCTTGGCGCCCGTCGGCGGCACGATGTGGGCCGCGTCGCCGGCGAGGAAGAGGCGGCCGTGACGCATGGGCTCGTGGACGTAGGACCGCATGGGTGTCACCGACTTCTGGGTGATCGCCCCGCGCTCCAGCCGCCAGGCGTCCGCCGTCTCGAAGCGGCGCTCCAGCTCCGCCCAGATCTCGTCGTCGCTCCACGCCTCGGCGTCCGTGCCCTCGGGTACCTGGAGGTAGAGGCGGGAGACGGACGGGGAGCGCATGGACAGCAGGGCGAAACCGCGGTCGTGGCGGGCGTAGACGAGTTCGTCGTGCGAGGGCGGCACGTCGGCGAGGATGCCGAGCCAGCCGAAGGGGTACGTCCGCTCGAAGATCCGGGTGAGTTCGGCGGGGACCGCCTTCCTCGCGACCCCCCAGAAGCCGTCGCAGCCGACTACGTAGTCGCACTCCAGGACGTCCTCGCGGCCCTCGTGGCGAAACCGCACCCGCGGGCTGTCGCCGTCCGCGCCCTCGACGGCCAGCGCCTCGGCCTCGAACAGCAGCGGTCCGCCCTCCTTGAGCTGCAGGGCGATGAGGTCCTTGCACACCTCGGTCTGGGCGTAGACCATCACGGACCGTCCGCCGGTGAGGGCGGGGAAGTCCACGCGATGACGCCGCCTGGCGTACCGCAGCTCGATGCCGTCGTGCCGCTGCCCCTCACGGTCCATGCGCTCACCGGCACCGGCCGCGCGCAGCACGTCCACCGTGCCCTGTTCGAGGATCCCGGCGCGCTGGCGCTGCTCGACGTAGGCGCGGTCGCGGCTTTCGAGCACGACCGAGTCGATTCCGGCGTTGTGGAGCAGCCGGGCCAGGAGCAGTCCGGCGGGGCCGGCTCCGACGATGCCTACGGTGGTGCGCATCCCGCATCCTTTGTTCGTCCAGTGAAAATTACTTCACCAACTTTCGAAGGGAGTTTCCGCCCGACCGGGCCCGCTGTCAACGGGTCGCGCGGTGAAGTCTTCGATGCAGGATGCAGTGAGCGAACGACGTGATGGTGCCCGGAGCCGGACTTGAACCGGCACGCCCGCGAAGGGGCAGCGAGGTTTAAGCTCGCCGTGTCTGCATTCCACCATCCGGGCAGGCCATGGGCTCCGCATCGAGGTTCCGAGCCTATCGGGATACATCCCCCGAACAGCGGAACGTCGGACCGATGTTGTCTTATTTTATTGACTTCTGAGGGTGCATCAGCCCGTGGCCTGGGCCATCCGCACTTGCCAATAGCCTTACGTGCGGCGGTCGCCCGCGCATACGGAATGACGGAATTTCACCGCCCGAACGAGGGCGCTCCACCGGTTCTTGACGCAAGCGCTTACCCACCGCGGCTGTCAGGGGTGCCCGTCATCCCCAGGTATGACACGAGGGCCGGGGGTCCGACCCGAGTCTGCCTTCGGAACCGGAACAGCGGCTGACTACACGGCAAGGATCAGCCACCACGATGGAACACGTCCCTTCAAGACGTCGTCCCGCGAGGAGCTACTTCCCGTGACCACCACACCCTCCCCCAGACTTCGTCCGGGGGCGCCCCCAGCCGGCCGGGCCACCAGCACCGTGGCCGCACGCGCCACGGATCTCTCGAAGATCTACGGACAGGGCGAGACCCAGGTGGTCGCCCTCGACCGGGTCTCCGCCGACTTCCACCAGGCAGAGTTCACCGCGATCATGGGCCCCTCCGGGTCGGGCAAGTCCACGCTGATGCACTGTGTGGCCGGACTCGACACCTTCTCCTCCGGCTCCGTGCGCATCGGCGAGACCGAGCTCGGATCGCTGAAGGACAAGCACCTCACCAAGCTGCGCCGGGACAAGATCGGGTTCATCTTCCAGGCGTTCAACCTGCTGCCGACGCTGACTGCCCTGGAGAACATCACTCTCCCGATGGACATCGCGGGCCGCAAGCCCGACAAGCAGTGGCTGGACACCGTGATCCGCATGGTGGGCCTCAGGGACCGGCTCGGTCACCGGCCCGCCGAGCTCTCCGGCGGCCAGCAGCAGCGCGTCGCCGTGGCCCGCGCCCTCGCCTCCAAGCCGGACATCATCTTCGGCGACGAGCCGACCGGCAACCTCGACTCCCGCGCCGGCGCCGAGGTACTGGGCTTTCTGCGCAACTCTGTAAGGGAGTTGGGGCAGACCGTGGTCATGGTGACCCACGACCCGGTGGCGGCGGCCTACGCGGACCGGGTCATCTTCCTGGCCGACGGCAGGGTCGTCGACGAGATGATCCAGCCGACGGCCGAAAAGGTCCTCGACTTCATGCGGCAGTTCCCTTCGGGCGGTCACACCGGTGACTCCGCCGCGCGGCCCCAGACCCCCGGGTTCGACACGAAGGGCCGTACCAGCTGATGTTCCGCACCGCCCTGCGCAACGTACTCGCGCACAAGGCCCGGCTCCTGATGACCGTGCTCGCCGTGATGCTCGGCGTGGCGTTCGTCTCGGGGACGCTGGTCTTCACCAACACCATCTCGGACGCGTACCAGAACAGTTCGGCCAAGGGCTTCGGCCAGGTCGACGTCGCCGTGCAGGCCAAGTCCCAGGAGGACAAGGGCAACACGATCAGCAAGACGCCCGAGCTGACCCGGGCGGTGCTCGACCGGAGCGCGAAGGTGCCGGGGGCCGCGTCCGCGATCGGTGTGGTCAACGGCTTCACCGCCATCGCCGACAAGGACGGCAAGCTCATCGGCGGCGGCTTCCAGTCGCAGGGCGGCAACTACTGGGGCACGAAGGACCCGCGCTACCCGCTGACGTCCGGCAGCGCGCCGCACGGCAGGAACCAGGTCGCCATCGACTCGCAGACGGCACACCGCGCCGGGTACAAGGTCGGTGACACGGTCCGGCTCTCCGTCGACGGCCCGGTCCTCACGCCGACGATCACCGGCATCTTCACCACGGACGACGGCAACGTCGCCGCCGGCGGCAGCCTCGCCCTCTACGACACCCCCACCGCGCAGGAGCTGTTCGGCAAGGCGGGCACGTACGACGAGATCGACGTGAAGGCCGCCTCCGGCACCTCCCAGACCGCGCTGAAGGCCGGACTGGACAAGGCGCTGGGGACGAAGCTGGTGGAGACCACCACCGCCAGGCAGCTCGCCGACGACCAGGCCGAGCAGATCTCCGCGTCGATGAGCGGGCTGAAGCAGGGCCTGCTGGTCTTCGCGGGTATCGCGCTCTTCGTCGGCACGTTCATCATCGCCAACACCTTCACCATGCTGGTCGCCCAGCGCACCAAGGAGCTGGCGCTGCTGCGGGCGGTCGGCGCCTCCCGCCGCCAGGTCACCCGCTCCGTGCTCATCGAGGCCTTCGTGGTCGGTGCGATCGCCGGCGTGACCGGACTGGTCGCGGGCATCGGCGTCGGCGCCGGCCTGCGCTCCCTCATGAACACCCTGGGTGCCACGGTCCCGGACGGGCCGCTGGTCATCTCGCCCGGCACGATCGTCAGCGCCCTCGTGGTCGGCATCGTCATCACCATGCTGGCCGCCTGGCTGCCCGGCCGCCGGGCCGCGAAGATCCCGCCGGTGGCCGCGATGAGCAGCGTCCACGCGAAGGCGACGACCAAGTCCCTGGTGCTGCGCAACACGCTGGGCGCGCTGTTCAGCGCCGCCGGCATCGCGGTGGTCCTGGCGGCCACGACGATGGACGGCTCGGACGGGCAGGCGCCCATGGGCCTCGGCGCGGTCCTGCTCATCATCGGCGTCTTCATCCTCACGCCGCTGCTGTCCCGCCCGCTGATCGCGGCCGCGTCGCCGCTCCTGAGAGCCTTCGGTGTCTCGGGCAAGCTGGCCCGCCAGAACTCGGTGCGCAACCCGCGCCGTACGGCGGCCACCGCCTCCGCGCTGATGATCGGGCTGACCCTCATCACCGGTATGACGGTGATGGCGGGCAGCCTGCAGAAGTCGATCGACAAGATGGCCTCGTCCGCCATCAGGGCCGACTACGTGGTCTCCATGGCGAACGGCAACGAGCTCTCGCCGGACGTCGACAAGAAGCTCAACGCCACCGCCGAGGTGACCGCCACCAGCCCGCTGCGCAACGTCTATTCGCGCATCGACGGCACGGGCGAGTCCCTGACCGGGGTGAACGGCGCGGCGATCGCCGGCCTGACCGATCTGAAGGTGGACAGCGGCGCCCTCAAGGTGGGCGGCACGCGGGCTGTCGTGGACAAGGAGACGGCCAAGTCCCACGGCTGGAAGGAGGGTTCGAGCTTCACCGCGCACTACGAGGACGGGAAGTCGTCCCGGCTGACGGTCTCCGGCGTCTACGAGGGCAACGAGTTCATCCAGGGCATCCTGGTCGACAGCGGGACCGTCACGCCGCACATGACCGACCCCGGCGACATGCAGGTCCTGGTGAAGACGGCCGACGGCGCCTCCGGCACGGCCAAGGACAAGCTGGAGAAGGCCCTCGGCACCAACCCGGCCATCAAGGTGCAGAGCAGGCAGGACCTGTCCGACGACATCGCGAAGGTGTTCACGCTGATGCTGAACATGCTCTACGGCCTGCTCGCCATGGCGGTGATCGTCGCGGTCCTCGGCGTCATCAACACCCTGGCCATGTCGGTCTTCGAACGCTCGCAGGAGATCGGCATGCTCCGCGCGATCGGCCTGGACCGCAAGGGCATCAAGCGCATGGTCCGCCTGGAGTCCCTGGTGATCTCCCTGTTCGGCGGTGTACTCGGCATCGGTCTCGGCGTGTTCTTCGGCTGGGCGGCCGGCGAACTCATCGGCACCAAGATGGCCACGTACGAACTGGTCCTGCCCTGGACGAGGATGGCGGTCTTCCTCCTCCTGGCCGCGACGGTCGGCATCCTCGCCGCCCTGTGGCCGGCCCGGCGCGCGGCCCGCCTGAACATGCTGACGGCCATCAAGTCGGAGTAGCGGTACGGCGGTCGGGGCCCGGTCCGGTGACCGGACGGGGCCCCGACCGCATGCTCGTACGGGGTCTCACGCACCCCACGTACGGGAGCGCAGCGGCATCCCCGACGCGCCGTCCTCCGGCGCTCTCACCGCCAGCACCTGGTTCACGCCGATGCGGTTGCGCTCGAAGGCGAGGGCGCAGGCGGCCATGTACAGCAGCCAGACGCGGGCGCGCCCCGGACTGGTCAGCCGTACCGAACGTGCCCAGTCCGCCTGCAGGTTGGCCACCCAGCGGCGCAGGGTGAGCCCGTAGTGCTCGCGGATCGACTCGACGTCGCGCACCTCGAACCCGGCACGTTCGAGCTGGGTGACCGTGGTGCCGACCGGGGCGAGTTCACCGTCGGGGAACACATACGCGTCGATGAACTCGTCGATGCTGTACGCCGATTCGTCGCGCTCGGGCCGGCGGGCGATCTGGTGGTTGAGCAGCCGGCCGCCCGGCCGCAGCATCCGGTACAGGTCCTCGGCGTACTCCAGGTACCGCTCGGCGCCGACGTGTTCGGCCATCCCGATGGACGAGATGACGTCGAACGGGCCGTCGGCGACGTCCCGGTAGTCCTGCACCCGGATCTCGACCCGGTCGGTCAGCCCCTCGTCGGCGATGCGCTTGCGGGCGTACGCGGCCTGTTCCTGGGAGAGCGTGATGCCGACGACACGTACACCGTGCTCGCGCGCGGCGTGGATGGCCATCGAGCCCCAGCCGCAGCCGACGTCCAGCAGACGCTGACCGGGCGTCAGGCCGAGCTTGCGGCAGACGAGTTCCAGCTTGTCGCACTGCGCCTGTTCGAGGGTGGCGTCGGGGGAGGGCCAGTAGGCACACGAGTACACCATGGACGGGCCGAGGACGATCTCGTAGAAGTCGTTGCCTACGTCGTAGTGATGGCTGATGGCGCGTTTGTCGGTGCGTCTGGTGTGCAGATGGGTGCGGGCTCTGCGGACCTCCTCGCGGGGCGGTGCGGGCGGCAGCGGCAGTCCCGCGACCTTCACCAGCCCGCGGACGGCGGCCCGCACCTGCGGGTCCCTGAGCGCCTCCAGGAGGCTCCTGGGGTCCTCGCCGCGCTCCCACACCAGCGTCGAGATCAGGTCGAGGGCCGTGTAGAGGTCGCCCTCGATGTCGAGGTCCCCGGCGACCCAGGCGCGGGCGAGACCCAGTTCTCCCGGTTTGAACAGCAGCCGGCGCACGGCCCGGCGGTTGCGCACGACCAGCGCGGGCGCGCCCGGCGGCCCGGCCTCCGAACCGTCCCAGGCGCGGATGCGCAGGGACAGCGGCACCCCCAGCAACTGTTCGACGAGGCTCTTCAGCCGCAGCGCGGCGTCAGCCATGGCGCACACCTCCGTGAGGAGCGATCCCGGAATGTCCAACACCACGTAAACAAAAAAGCGGTGGCTGCGCAGTCCCCCACTGGCGTTACGACTGGGCAAAAAAGATGTAGCAGCCATACACCAAGGGTTCGTTCCGGGAAACGCCGAAGGGGCCTCCCGCACCACGGATGGCGGGAGACCCCTCGGGTCGTTCAGTGACCGAAGGTCAGGAGGCCTTGGCCTTCTCCTCGGTCTTCTCGGTCTTCTCGGTCTTCTCGGTCTTCTCCGACTTCGCCGCGGCGGCTACCGGCACCGGCTTGGCCGCCTCGTAGAACTCCTCGCGGGGGTGCTCCATCGCGCCGAGGGAGACGACCTCGCGCTTGAGGAACATGCCGAGGGTCCAGTCGGCGAAGACACGGACCTTGCGGTTCCAGGTCGGCATGGCCAGACCGTGGTAGCCGCGGTGCATGTACCAGGCGAGACGGCCCTTGAGCTTGATCTTCATCTTGCCCATGACGATCATCGCGACGCCCTTGTGCAGGCCGAGACCCGCGACGGCGCCCTTGTTGCCGTGGCTGTAGTCCTTCTGCGGGAAGCCCCGCATACCGGAGATCACGTTGTCGCCGAGGACCTTGGCCTGACGCAGCGCGTGCTGGGCGTTCGGCGGGCACCAGGCGTTCTCGTTGCCCGCCTTGCGGCCGACGAGGTCGGGGACCTGGGCGTTGTCGCCGGCGGCCCAGATGTAGTCGGTGCCCTGGACCTGGAGGGTCGGGGCGCAGTCGACGTGACCGCGGGGGCCCAGCGGCAGGCCGTAGCGGGACAGCACCGGGTTCGGCTTGACGCCCGCGGTCCACACGATGGTGCTGGAGTCGACCTCGAGGCCGTTCTTCAGGACGACATGCCCGTCGACACACGAGTCCATCGAGGTGGAGAGGTAGATCTCCACGCCGCGGCTCTCCAGGTGCTCCTTGCCGTAGGCGCCCAGCTTCGGGCCGACCTCGGGAAGGATCTTGTCGGCGGCGTCGACGAGGATGAAGCGCATGTCCTCACGGGACACGTTCTTGTAGTACTTGGCCGCGTCGCGGGCCAGGTCCTCGACCTCGCCGATCGTCTCGGCGCCCGCGAAGCCGCCGCCGACGAAGACGAAGGTGAGCGCCTTGCGGCGGATGTCCTCGTCGTTCGTCGAGTCGGCCTTGTCGAGCTGCTCGAGAACGTGGTTGCGCAGGCCGATGGCCTCCTCGATGCCCTTCATGCCGATGCCCTGCTCGGCGAGGCCGGGGATCGGGAAGGTGCGGGAGACCGCGCCGAGCGCGATCACCAGGTAGTCGAAGGGCAGCTCGTACGCCTCGCCGACCAGCGGGGCGATCGAGGCGACCTTGCGGTCCTGGTCGATGGTGGTGACCCGGCCGGTGAGAACCTCCGCCTTCGGCAGCACGCGTCGCAACGGGACGACGACGTGGCGCGGGGAGATGTTGCCGGCGGCGGCTTCGGGGAGGAAGGGCTGGTAGGTCATGTACGACCGGGGGTCGACGACCGTGACGGTCGCCTCGCCGTAGCGCATCTTCTTCTGGATACGCCGAGCTGCGTACAGGCCTACGTACCCACCGCCTACTACGAGGATCCTGGGACGCTCCGTGGTGCTCATGCCATCGAGTATCCACCCGCCCCAGGGGGGTCGCTCGTGCGCCCCTTCACAAGCTCTTGCAGAGGGTGTGTTATCCTCCGCGACCCACGTGACGCAGGCCACGGCAGGCCGGGGGGTTCCGAGAGCGGTACGTCCTGTTGTCAATGCCGCGTGAGCTGCCCCTCCGGGTCCGGAAGGTGGTCGTGAGGCCCTCCGAAAGACTTCCGCGGGAGGCCCTCTCGCGCCCCCTCACCTGCCCCTATTGAACGCGTTCAAGGGCATACTGACCCCCGGAAGGCCCAACCGGGCGCCCTTTGGTGCTTCCACCGGGCGGAATTCCTTGTGAAGAACTTCACGAACTTTCCCGGCGGCGCGTCACCGAAGGGTCCCGAGAGGCCCCACGACCGCGCTCATACGCTATCCGACCTGCTCGTCCGAGAGCTACTGATCGGTAACGAAGGAGACCTAGACCACCGACCACGCGATGCCGTCGAGCATCACCAACGAACGCGACTCCCCGAACATGGTCGCGTGTACACGCATGCGTGTACACTGACGCCATGACTGAGAACACCGTGACCGTGCGGGAAGCCCGCGCGCACCTCGCCGACCACATCAACCGGGCCGAGGAAGGCGTTCCGACCGTCATCATGCGTAACGGCGCTCCGGTGGCAGCCGTGGTTCCGATCGCCGACTTCGAGGCACTGGAGGAAGCGGCCGACGTCATGCTGGCCCGCGAAGCCGAAGCGGTGCTGGCCGAGGGCGGCCCCACAGTGACGATGGCCGAACTGTTGGCGGACCTGTTCACCGAGCAGGACGGCGATGCGGCGTGAAGTACGCCTTCCGGTTCACCACGGCGGCGCAGCGGCAACTCCGGGCTGTCAGCCGGCCCGACGCCATGCGCATCCTGACCGCGCTGACCGCACTCGGTGACGACCCGTACCGCCAGGACGCCGACGTCAAGAAACTCACCGGCCCGTCCGGGCTCTACCGGCTCAGGGTCGGCAGCTACAGGGTCGCCTACCAGATCAACGACGGTGAGCTCGTCATCCTCGTCGTCAAGGTAGGCGACCGGCGGGACGTGTACCGCAACCTGTAGGCGGTCAGGCCAAAGACCAGCCGATCCCGTCGAGGATGTCGTGCTCACTCACCACGACCTCCTCCGCCCCGATCCGCTCCATGATCGAGAGCAGTACGAGGGCCCCCGCCGCGATGACGTCCACGCGCCCCGGGTGCATGGACGGGACGGCTGCCCGCTCGGCGTGCGTGGAGTGCAGCAGCCATTCGGTGATCTCGCGGACCTTGTCGAGGGAGATCCGGGAGTGGTGGATGCGGTCCGCGTCGTACTCGGGCAGGTCCTGCGCGATCGACGACACGGTGGTGACCGATCCGGCGAGTCCGACCAGCGTGCGCGCCTCGCGCAGCGGGACCGTCTCCTCGGCGAGGTCGAGGGCCCGCTCGATGTCGGCCCGCATCGCCGCGATCTGGTCCTCGGTGGGCGGGTCGGTGACCGCGCCGTCGCTCACGAGGTGCCGCTCGGTCATCCGTACACAGCCGATGTCCACCGAGCGCGCCGCGCGCACATGGTCGTCGCCCACGACGAACTCGGTCGAGCCGCCGCCGATGTCCACGACCAGGTAGGGGCGGGTCATGTCGTCGCGGCCTGTCAGCTCCTTGGTGGCCCCGGTGAAGGAGAACTCGGCCTCCTGCTCACCGGAGATGACCTCGGGTTCGACGCCCAGGATGTCCACGACGCCCCGTACGAACTCGTCGCGGTTCGAGGCGTCCCGGGAGGCCGACGTGGCCACGAACCGCACCTTCTCGGCGCCCAGTTCGCGGATCACCTCCGCGTAGTCGCGGCAGGCGGCGAACGTCCGCTCCAGCGCCTCGGGGGCCAGCCGGCCGGTGCGGTCCACGTCCTGGCCCAGCCGGACGATGGTCATGCGGCGGTCGAGCTCCAGCAGTTCGCCGGTCGCCCCCGCCCCGGAGGCGCCAGTGGACACAGCGACGTCCGCGACGAGCAGGCGGATGGAGTTCGTACCGCAGTCGACGGCGGCGACCCGGCTGAAGCCCTCGGGGACGAGCGGCCGTTTCGCGAAGACGCCGCTGCGGATCGCGGTGGCGTCCGTGGCCTCGTCCTGCGCCTCGCCGGGGAACTCGTCCGCCGGGTCCGGGGCCTGCAGCGGCTGCACGCACGGCCCCTTGCGCCACCACTCCGGCAGCGTCGCCAGTGCCTCGTCGCCGAGGGGGTTCACGCCCGGACCCGCGGCCAGCGAGTGGCCCACCAGCACATGCAGGCACTTCACCCGGTCCGGCATGCCGCCCGCGCTCGGGAAGCCCTCCAGGACCTCGATGGCGTCACGACGCGCGATGTAGTCCTCATGCGCGGAGCGGTACGCGGCGGCGAGTTCCGGATCGGACTGCAGCCGCTCCGTCATCTCCTTCATGACGCCGTTCGCCTCCAGCGTGCCGATCGCCGAGGCGGCGCGCGGGCACGTCAGGTAGTACGTCGTCGGGAAGGGCGTGCCGTCGGGCAGGCGCGGCGCCGTCTCCACGACGTCCGGCTGACCGCAGGGGCAGCGGTGCGCGATGGCGCGCAGCCCGCGCGGCGGCCGCCCTAGCTGCTGCTTGAAGGCCTCGACATCCGCGTCGGTGGGCTCGGTGCGCGGGGTGGGCGGCGGGGGCGTTTCCATGCCTGTGCTGAATTCCTCTGTCGGTTCACTGGTCGGAGGCGTCTGACTTGTCGACCCCGTCCCAGACGTTCGTGTACCAGGGGCGGTCGGCAGCGCCGAGTTCGGCCCGCGACTGCTTGGCGGCGTTCGGGTCGATGACGATGTAACCCGTCTCGCCCGGCATCAGATAGTGCAGCCGCAGCCGGATCTGCTGCTCGGCGTACGCGTCGTCCTGCCAGCGTGCCTTCAGGTCGCGCAGCTGCTCGACCCGCTCCTTGGCCTGTGCCTTCTGCCGCCGGAGGTCGGCGATGTCGGAGCGCTGGGAGACGTACTGCCTTATGGGATACGCGAGGGCGACGACCAGCGAGCACAGGACCAGGGCGAGCAGCGCCGCCCGGCCGGTGAGGCGCGAGCGGCGGGCCTGGCGCTTGGTCTGGGAGCGGTAGACACGGGCCGCCGTCTGCTCGCCGAGCAGCTTGATCCTCGTCGCGGTGGAGAACCGGTCCCGGTCCTTCACGGCCATCTTCCCCGCCTCCCGTTCACACGCGCGTACGTCCCCGCACACGGTACGGGACCGGTACGGGGACGTACGTACGACTGGCTGAGGACTGACCCCGGAGGGTCAGACCTGAAGGTCGGCCCTGAGGTCAGACCTTGAAGCGCGGGAAGGCCGAGCGGCCCGCGTACTCCGCGGCGTCGTCGAGGATCTCCTCGATGCGCAGCAGCTGGTTGTACTTGGCGACGCGGTCCGAGCGGGCCGGGGCGCCGGTCTTGATCTGGCCGCAGTTCACCGCGACCGCGAGGTCGGCGATGGTGACGTCCTCGGTCTCGCCTGAGCGGTGCGACATCATGCACTTGAAGCCGTTGCGCTGGGCCATCTCGACGGCGTCCAGGGTCTCGGTCAGCGAGCCGATCTGGTTCACCTTGACGAGCAGGGCGTTGGCGGTGCCCTCCTCGATGCCGCGGGCCAGGCGCTCCGGGTTGGTGACGAACAGGTCGTCGCCGACGATCTGGACCTTGTCGCCCAGCTTGTCGGTGATGACCTTCCAGCCGGCCCAGTCGTCCTCGTACAGCGGGTCCTCGATGGAGACGAGCGGGTACGCGGAGACCAGCTCCTCGTAGTACTCGGTCATCTCGGCGGCCGAGCGGGACTTGCCCTCGAACTCGTACTTGCCGTCCTTGTAGAACTCGGACGCGGCGACGTCGAGCGCGAGCGCGATCTGCTCGCCGGGGATGTAACCGGCCTGCTTGATGGCCTCGATGATGAGGTCGAGCGCGGCGCGGTTGGACTCCAGGTTCGGGGCGAAGCCGCCCTCGTCGCCGAGGCCGGTGGACAGGCCCTTGGTCTTCAGCACCTTCTTGAGGGTGTGGTAGACCTCGGCGCCCCAGCGCAGGGCCTCGGAGAAGGACTCCGCGCCGATCGGGGCGATCATGAACTCCTGGATGTCCACGTTCGAGTCGGCGTGCGAGCCGCCGTTCAGGATGTTCATCATCGGCACCGGCAGCAGGTGCGCGTTCGGGCCGCCCAGGTAGCGGAAGAGCGGGAGGTCGCTGGCCTCGGAGGCGGCGTGGGCGACGGCCAGGGAGACGCCGAGGATGGCGTTGGCGCCGAGGGAGCCCTTGTTGTCGGTGGCGTCCAGGTCGAACATGGCCTGGTCGATCAGGCGCTGCTCGGTGGCGTCGTAGCCGACGAGCTCCGGGCCGATCTGCTCGATGACGGCGAGGACGGCCTTCTCGACACCCTTGCCCTGGTAGCGGTTGGGGTCACCGTCGCGGAGCTCGACGGCCTCGAAGGCGCCCGTGGAGGCGCCGGAGGGAACGGCGGCACGACCCGTGCTGCCGTCGTCGAGGCCGACCTCGACCTCGACCGTGGGGTTGCCTCGGGAGTCCAGGATTTCCCGGGCTACGACGACGTCGATGGACGGCACGAGCATCTCCTTCATGGATGTGACGCGGCTACGGCTGAAGCGCAGTGGCTCTGCGAGACGAGCCTAACCGCCTCCGGCCGATCGGCCACGCTGCCGACCACCCCTTGAGCAGAACCGAGAGTAAATTGTTTCCGAACGGAACAAAGCGTGGACGCAAAAAGAACCCCGCCCCGGTGCGTACGGGGGAACACGCACCGGAGCGGGGAGCCCGTGGGGACGGGGGGAGGCCCTCACCTGTCCTCCATGGTGGAGGACACGGTCGGGCGGGCGCTGTGGTTCAGCTACCGGCAGGCCGTCACTTCAGGTGCAGCTGCTGGCCCGGGTAGATGAGGTTGGCGTCGGAGACGATGTCCTTGTTCAGCTTGAACAGCTTCTGCCAGCCGCCCTTGACGCCGTGCTTCTCGGCGATCGAGCTGAGGGTGTCACCCTTGACGACCTTGTACTCGCCGTCGCCCTTCTTGACCTTCTTGCCGGTCGGGGTGGTGACGGTCTTCTGGCTCTTCTCGGTCTTCGCGGCCGGGCGCTCGGAGGAGCGGGAGGCGGCCTGCGAGTCGGCCGAGCGGTTGGCGGTGCTGGAGCCGGAGGCACCGGCGCCGTTGTAGGCGGCGCTGGACAGGCCCGTGCCGCAGACCGGCCAGGCGCCCTTGCCCTGAGCGGCGAGAACCTTCTCGGCGACGGCTATCTGCTGCGCCTTGCCGGCCTGGTTGGCCTGCGCGGCGTACTGCGTGCCGCCGTACGCGGCCCAGGTGGACGCGGAGAACTGCAGGCCGCCGTAGTAGCCGTTGCCGGTGTTGATGGACCAGTTGCCGCCCGACTCGCACTGGGCGACGGCGTCCCACTCGGAGGCGGTGGCGGCGGAGGCGTTGCCGGCCGCCATCAGCGGGGCGGCGATGGCGACACCGGTGACGCCGGCGATCGCGGCGGCGCGGGTGGCCTTGGACGGACGACGGTGCTTGCCCTTGCCGGAAAACAGCATGGTGGATCCCCTCACCGACGCCTGCGAGGTGAGCTGTCGGGTTCGGGCCGGTTGAGTTGCCCGGCCGCGCACCTCCCGGTGCGCGGCTTAACCCCAAGCCGGTTCCGGCGTCGGAGGCCGTGAGGCCTCAACTGCCGGACCCGGCACCTACCTTGGGTCCCCCGCTCCTGCCTACGGCGCTTTACGCGACGACTGTTCCCGTACGGCCGCTGGCAGGATTCGGCGTTGCGGCAGCCGGGGCTCGTGTTGACGAGCGGTGACGACCGTAGACACGCGATCGAGGGAATTTCAAAGACGATCAGGGCTTCTGAGACTCATCCCACACTTTCACCAAACCGGACATTCCGGAGCGAAGCGTGACGCGAACTCCCGTTGCTTTTCGCCCTATTCGGCAGGGAGTCGCAGGGTCTGACCGGCGACGATGCGGTTCGGGTCGCTGCCGAGGGCCTTCTCGTTCTCGGCGTAGAGCGCGTGCCACCCGCCGTCCAGGCCAAGGGAGTCGGCGATGGAGGCGAGGGTGTCGCCGGCGTGGACCGTATACGTGTCGTCGGTGCGAGTGTCCGCCTTGGTCCCCTCGGCGCTCGCGCCGCGGTGGCGGCCGGTGCCGAGCGCGCCGGTGTCGACGAGGCTCCAAGAGCCCACTTCCTGCTGAACGTTGTCCGAGTCGCCCCCCTTTGCCCGGTCTGCGGACGAGGCGTCGCTGCGCTGCGCCTCGCGCGAGGCCGTCTTGGACGGGGAGGCGGAAGGTGAGGCCGACGTACCGGATTCAGCCGAGTCGCCCTTCGCGTCCTCGGAGGCGGAAGGCGAAGTGCTGGACGACGCACCGGAGGACGAATCCGACGAAGATGACCCACTGGATCCATTGCCGGACGAGTTGGACAAACCGGTGGAGTCGGATGCACCGGAGGAGTCGGACGAACCCGAACCGCCGTCCAGAATGCCCGTGTCGATGTCGGCCGAGTCCGAGTCCTTGTTCAGGCCGGAGGTCAGTCCGCAGAGGTGGAAGGCGCCGACGCCCTGGTCGTCCAGGAGCTTCTCGGCGACGGCTATCTGCTGGTTGCGGCTGGCCAGGTCTGCACTGGGGGCGTAGTCGAGGCCGCCGTACTTCTCCCAGTTCTGCTGGGTCAGCTTGAGCCCGCCGTAGAACCCGTTGCCGTTGTTCTCGCTCCAGGCGCCGCCGGTCTCGCACTTCGCCACCTTGTCCCAGGTGGTGCCGTCGGCGGCGTGTGCGGAGGCCGCCCCCAGGAGCGGGATGGCGATGGCGGAGCCGGTCACCCCGGCCGCGACGAGAAGTGCCGGAGCCTGACGGGGGCGACGGTGTCGACCGTTCCCGGAGAGCATGCGGGGGCCTTTCGCGAGACAGCAGTGACCTGCGCGGCGCCTGGTGCACGGCACCGCGTTGGTGGGTGAACGTATCTGCAGTCGATCACTTGTCACAAGTTAATGCCGCGTAGATCACGTGAAGATCACGGAGTTGAATACGTGTCATCTTCGCCCGGTCCGCCGCGGCGGGGCGTTCACCAGCGGCTCCCGATACGGTCGTCCTGTGAACGTCCCGAACACCGCCCCCGAACTCTTCACCTGGGAATTCGCCGGTGACCCCTACCCGGCCTACGCATGGCTGCGCGAGCACTCCCCCGTCCACTGGACGAAGCTTCCCAGCGGGGTCGAGGCATGGCTGGTGACCCGCTATGCCGACGCACGTCAGGCGCTCGCGGACGGGCGGCTCTCCAAGAACCCCGACCACCACGCAGAGGACGCACAGGGCAAGAACAGGACCGGTATCCCGGGTGAGCGCAGCGCCAATCTCATGACGCATCTGCTCAACATCGACCCGCCGGACCACACCCGGCTGCGGCGCCTCGTCTCCACGGCGTTCACCCCGCGCCGGGTGGCGGAATTCGCGCCACGTGTGCAGGAGTTGACGGACGGTCTCATCGACCGGTTCGCGCCGCACGGCGAGGCCGATCTGATCCACGACTTCGCCTTCCCCCTCCCCATCTACGCGATCTGCGACCTGCTCGGCGTCCCCCGCGAGGACCAGGACGACTTCCGCGACTGGGCGGGGATGATGATCCGCCACGGCGGCGGCCCGCGCGGTGGCGTCGCCCGCTCCGTGAAGAAGATCCGCGGCTATCTCGCCGAGCTCATCCACCGCAAGCGCGGCGACCTCGGCGATGACCTGATCTCGGGCCTCATCCGCGCCTCCGACCACGGTGAACACCTCACCGAGAACGAGGCCGCGGCGATGTGCTTCGTGCTGCTGTTCGCCGGCTTCGAAACCACCATCAACCTGATCGGTAACGGGACGTACGCGCTGTTGCGCAACCCCGCGCAGCGAGGGCGGCTCCAGGAGTCGATCGCCCGCGGTGAGACCGGGCTGCTCGACACCGGTATAGAGGAGCTGCTCCGCTACGACGGCCCCGTCGAACTGGCCACCTGGCGCTTCGCCACCGAGCCCCTCACCGTCGGCGGGCAACGCATCGCCACCGGCGATCCCGTCCTGGTCGTCCTCGCCGCGGCCGACCGCGACCCCGCACGCTTCTCGGAGCCCGACACCCTCGACCTCACCCGCCGGGACAACCAGCACCTCGGATACGGCCACGGCATCCACTACTGCCTCGGCGCGCCCCTGGCCCGCCTCGAAGGCCGCACCGCCCTCGAAACCCTGCTGCGCCGCCTGCCCGACCTCGAACTCGCCGCCGACCCCACCGACCTCCGCTGGCGGGGCGGCCTCATCATGCGCGGCCTACGAGAGCTGCCCGTGCGGTTCGCCGCCGCCTGAGCGTGCCCGGTCCTCCGTCTGTCTGATCGCGTCCCGGTAGGCCCGGCCGGCCGCCCGCAGGGCCGCCTCCGGGTCCACGCCCTCCGCCTCGGCACGCACGGCCAGTGCGAGCAACTCGTAGCCGATGCCCTCGGCTCGGGGCAGCGGGACCTCGAAGCCCGCGGTCCGCACCCGCGAGGCCAGCTTCGCCGCGAGAGCCAGTCCCGGCTGGCCGAGGGGGACGCCCTCCGTCACGGAGGTGCGCTGCTTCTCGACCGCCTTGGTGCGCAGCCAGTGCTCCTTGACCTCCTCGGGCGTCGACGCCGTCTCGTCACCGAAGACGTGCGGGTGGCGGTGGATGAGCTTGGTGACGATGCCGGCGGCCACGTCGTCGATGGAGAAGGGGGCCTCGGGGTCCTCCTCGGCTATACGGGAGTGGAAGACCACCTGGAGCAGGACGTCGCCCAGTTCCTCGCGCAGTTCGTCGCGGTCGCCCTCCTCGATCGCCTCGACGAGTTCGTACGCCTCCTCGATGCCGTACTTCGCCAGGCCCTTGTGGGTCTGCTGGGACGACCACGGGCACTCGGCGCGGATCTGGTCCATGACCTGTACGAGGTCCAGGAGACGGGCGCCGGGGAGGTCGTAGGAGGCGGGGAGCAGCTCCAGCTCCGGCATGTGCACGCGTCCGGAGCCGGCGAGGCGGGCCAGTCCGTCGGTCAGGTCCGGCTCGCCCTCGCCCGTCGCGACGACGACGACCGTCCGCCCGCCCGCGCACGCGTCGACCAGTTCCCCGGCGGCGGGGGCGGCCTCGTCGACCGCTATGCCCGCCTCCCGCAGATACGGCAGCTGCGGGTGGGCGGCGTCCGCGCACAGCACGCGGTCTGCGGCCTGCAGTGCCTGCCAGGCGGGCCAGGACAGCAGGCCGGGCGCGACGCGGTGGCTGGTGGTGAGCAGGACGATGCGGCCGGGGCCGGCCTCTGCGGAGCTGGTTTCGTTCACGATCCGAACGTAACGCACCCCGCCGACGGCCCCCGAAGTTATCCACAGCGGCGGGCCCCGGGGGCCCGTTACGCCGTCTGCTGCGTCCCCGTCGCCGTGACCTCACGCACCCAGGGGGTCTTCGCGTCCACGCGGCTGCTCTTCTGGACGTCCCAGGCGCCGTAGCGCGGGTTGACATCGACGTGGAGTTCCCTGGACGCCTTGGACAGGGCGTTCCAGAAGGCCGGCTTGCTGGTGTCGGTGCCGAGCGTCCGGGCCAGCTTCTGGGCCTCCAGCTGGAGGCGGAGGTTGTCGTCGAGGCGCTTCGGGGCGACGCCGTACTGCTGGAGCCAGGCCGTCTCCAGGGCCCTGGAGCCGCCGACCTGCTGCTCCAGGCCGGTGCGCATCCGCTGGACCTCCATGGCGGTGACGTTCACGCCCGAGTCCTGGGCGGCGCGATGCAGCACCCGGTCCAGAACCATCCCGTGCAGGGTGTCGCGGGTGACGCCGCCGGTCTGCGCGACGGCCTGCTTGTACTGCGCCTGGTCCTTCACGGCCGCCCGCTGCGCCGTGCGCACCTCGTTCACCCGGGTCTCCAGTTGCGCCACGGTGATCCGTTGGCCGCCGACGACGGCAGCCGCGCCGGGATGCGCGTCGCTTCCGCAGGCGGTGAGGACGGGGGCCGCGGCGGCGATCGCTGCGGTGAGGAGGAGCGCGGTGCGACGGCGGCGGTGCAAGGAAGCCTCCCGAGGAGATTGTGCGACGGTGCACAAGGTCTTGCGGTGATCGATGGTAGGCAGTGACCAAGCTCTGGCCAACCCATTCGACCAACGATTCACCGCGACTTCGGGCACCGCCGCGCTCAGCGGCGTCCCCGCGCGCGTACGCGGGTCAGCCGGTGATGGCCACCGGCGCGTCCCACGCGTCCCGGTCCACGGTGATCGTGTAGCCGCCGTGCGTCTCCTTGCTGTTGACCATGTACTGGTGACCGCGGCTGTGGCTGGTGAACTGGGTCGAGCCGAACGGCCAGTCCGAGGTCGTGGTGTTCTGCTTGTCCCACAGCGCGTACCAGAGGTTGCCCGGCAGGTCGGTCTTGTCCTTGGCGTTGGCGATCGCCTTCGCGCTGGAGCTGGTGAAGCCGTAGTAGCCCGCGCGGTACGTCTTGGCGTGCAGAGCCTTGTCGAAGGCGCGCACATAGGTGAGCACGGCGTCGTTGCACGACGTGTTCGTGATGTCGTACGACTCCATGTCGAGGTAGACCGGGCTGCCCGCCTTCATGCCGAGCGCCGATGCCTTGGAGACGGCGTCCGCCGCGTCCTTCGCGCCGAGGGAGGCGGCGGTCGCGGCGGTGAGCTTCTCGGGGTTGGAGCCGGACTGGCAGGGCGGCTGGGCGCCGACGTAGAGCGGGATGAGCTTCCAGCCGACCGTGCTGACCGACTTCACCCAGGAGGCGGTGAGGTTGGGCTGGGAGCAGCCGCGGTTGCTGCCGCCCACGTAGACGGCGGCGGCTCCGTAGAAGCCGGTGTGCCAGGCCTTCATCGCGGAGAGGGAGGGCGCGGCGCAGGTGTCGAAGGCACGTCCGGTGTACGTCTTCTGCGCGGGCCAGGTGGTGGCGGCCATGGAGGTCTGCGCGGCGATGCCGGCTCCGGCCACGACGGCGGCACCCGCGACACCCCAGGTGACGTATCTGCGCTTCTTGGACTGCCGATGGCCTGCCATGTGTCCCACCCCTGGTTGTGCGTTGCATGTGGCGTGTGCTGCATGCGGTGTGCGTTGCCCTGCGGATGTCGTGCGTCGCCTGGCGAAAAACGCACCGCAACCTATCCGGATTCGTCCATGCGTTCGGGAAACTGAAACCCTGGAAGATCACAAGAATCTCCCAGGACTCGGCAAAATCTAGCCGCGCACCTGTCCCAGCCACTGCAGCGTCCGCCGTACCTCCGCCGCGAGCGGGTGTCCGGGGCCACGCAGCCGGTCCACGTCCAACAGCAGGCGCGCCAGGGTCTCGTGGGCGGCGGCCCGGTCGCCGAGGGCGAGCAGGAGGAGGCCGATGCGGCGGCGGACGTCGTGGGCCGGCCCGGGGTCGCCGGCCACGTACTGGTTCTCGTAGTACGGCAGCAACGCGCGGTACTCGGCGAGCGCGGCCGCCGGTTCGCCGAGCGACTCCAGGCACTGGGCGGCCTCGTAGCGGAAGCGGAGCGACTGCGGGTCTGCCTGGCCGGCCTCGGTGGCGCGTTCGTCGGCGAGGCGGCGCAGTTCGGGCAGCGCGCGCCGGTACTGGCCGTCGTCCATGAGGGTGGCCGCGTACTGCTTGCGCAGGGTGCGGACGACCGGGGAGTGCTCACCGTGCTGTTCGGCCGCGGCGGGCAGGATCGCGCCGAGGATGTCGACGGCCTGGGTGATGCGGCCCTCGCCGAGGAGGCGCTTGACCTCGTCGACGGCGCGGGCGACGTCGGGCTTCTCCGGCGCCGGCGCCATCGGGGCGGGCTGGGGCGCGGGGGTTCGCGCACGGTCCGGCCAGGGCGCGTGCGGGCGCAGGAAGGGACGCGTGGGGTCGAGCGGCGCTCCGGTGGGCATTCCGCGCGCGGGCAGGAGCAGCGCCAGGTGCTCGTACACCTCCTGCGCGGAGGCCGGGCGGTGCTGCGGGTCCTTGGCTAGCAGGCGCAGCACGAGCGCTTCCAGCGCCTCGGGCACCTCGGGGCGCAGGCGGCGCACGGGCAGCGGCGCCTCGTACAGGTGCCGGTGCAGCACGCCGAGTGCCGTCGAGCCCGCGAACGGGACGTCTCCGCTGAGGAGTTCGTGCAGCAGTACCCCGAGCGCGTACAGGTCGGTGTACGGGCCGACCGCGCCGCCCATCGCCTGCTCGGGCGCCATGTAGGCGGGCGAGCCGATGGGTGTGCCGGTGTGGGTGAGACGGGTGGTGTCGGCGTCCATGACGGAGGCGACACCGAGGTCGAGGACGGTGACCGTGCCGTCCTGCTTCACCATCACGTTGCGCGGCTTGAGGTCGCGGTGGACGATCGGCACGGCGTGCACGGCGCTGAGCACGGCGCACAGTTGCGCGGCGACCGCGACCGCCCACTGCCACGGGTACGGGCCGTGCTCGGCGAGGTGGTCGGAGAGGTCGGCGCCGTCGACGTACTGCATGACGAGGAACAGTTCCTCGCCCTCGCTGCCCGCGTCGTGCACGGTGACGAGTCCGGGGTGGTCGACCTGCGCGGTCACCCGGCACTCCCGCACGAAGCGGCGGCGCAGCTCGTCCGCCTCCTGGCCGGCCACCTTGTCGGGGCGCAGCAGCTTCACCGCCACACGCCGGTCGAGCCGCTGGTCGTAGGCCGTCCACACCTGTCCCATGCCGCCCTGCCCGATGAGGGTGGACAGTTCATAGCGGCCGGCGACGACACGTCCTGCCGCCGCGGTCACCTTCCGCCCTCGGGGTGGCCGTCGGAGTGGCCGTCGGAGTGGCCGTCGGAGTGGCCGGGGTGCCGGCGCAAGTAGTCGCTCAGCTCGTCGAGTTCGGCGCGCACCTGGTCGATACGGGCGGGCGCGGGGCGCTGCGGCGGGGGCGGTACAGGGGTGGTGGGCAGCGCGGTGTTGGGCACGGGGGCGGGTATCGGTGCGGCCGGCGTCTGCGGCTGGGTGGCCACGTACGGCGACGGGGGCTGGGGGTAGCCGTAGCCCATGCCCTGGACCGGGGGCACCGGCAAGCCGGTGGGGTGCGGCCCGTGGTGGCGTATGTCCGCGTACAGGTAGTAGCCGGCGCAGGCCGCGGCGTTGAGCAGCAGGATCGTCATGCCCGCGTTGCCGCTCGGCGTGCTGAAGTCGTCGGTGTGGTCGGCGGCCAGGAGGGAGAAACTGATGCCGAGGACCGCCAGCGAGCCGCCGAAGATCCACCAGTCGCTCCGCCTGCGGGTCACGATCGCCGCCCGCAGCGGCGCCACCCACGCCAGGAATCCGATGCTGAGGATCGGCACCGCCACGAAGATCACACGCAGCACGACCAGCACCCCGGTCGAGGGTCGACGCGGCGGGGACGGGGCGTAGCCGTGGCCCTGCATGGCTGCTCCTGGAGGCCTGATGGGGACGAACGTGAGTACCGGGTCCGAGCGTATAGGCCGACAAGGACAACCGGTCCCGGGTTGTACCGAACGAAGCCCGTCGGCGGCATCGTCGACCTGCACGCGCCGGACGGCTGACTCAAAGAGGGTGCCGCATCCCGACGTCGGGCTCGACGTGGACGGTTTCGCGGCCGCCGGATCAGCCCGCGTGGAAGCGGGCGGGTGCCTTCGTCGGGTTGCCGCCGGAGGGCAGCTTCTGCCCCGGGCACGCCTTGAGCACCTTCTCCATCGCGGCCTTCTCCGCCGCGGTGACCCACAGCCCGTACTTCTTCTTCACGGCGACCTGTGCGGCGACGTACGTGCACCGGAACGTCTTGCTCGGCGGCACCCACGTGGCCGTGTCGCCGTCGCCCTTGGAGCGGTTGGTGCTCGCGTCGACGGCGAGGAGGTTCAGCGGGTCGTTGGCCAGGGCTATGCGCTTGCTGGCGTCCCAGTACTTGGCGCCCTTCTGCCAGGCATCGGAGAGGGCGACCACGTGGTCTATGTCGACGAGGCTGCGGCCGCGCCGGTAGGCCACCTTCTTGCCCGAGTAGGGGTCCGACTCCAGTACGCCGTACGACACCTTGCAGGTGCCGCCGGTGAACTTCACGTCGTCCAGGTCCCGTTTGAGGATGTCGTCGCGGGTGTCGCAGCTGTTGGAGTCGGTGTCGGCCCAGGCGGTGCCGAACCTGTCCCGGGCGTAACCCGTCTTCGGTGCCCGCCCCTTCACGGTCAGCGACTCGGCGGCGGTCAGGGCGGCGCCCCCGCCTGCTCCCCCTCCCCCGGCCGGCTCCGGCCCACTGGATCCGGTCTTCGTATCGGCCTTGCAGCCGGCCACGGCGAACACCAGCACGACGGCCGTCGCAGCCCCGCCCCTCAGACGCCTCACGGCGCACCCTCCCCTTGCCACCGGGTTTCGCCCCCGCATGGGGCGTCTTCCCTTGTACGGCTTCGCGCACACCGTAGCGGGAGGGCGCACGGGGTCGTTCACGAGGTCCAGACCACTACCCATACAAGTGGGCGCTTGGGGTATATCGGTCGTATCGTCGTTGTTGAGCGATCCCGGAAGGAGCTCTGTATGGGCATCTTCGACAGGTTCAAGAGCAACCGCCAGGTGCAGGACAAGGCCAAGGACATGTCCGACGCGGCGGAACGCAAGGCCAACGACAAGACCGGCAGCAAATACGAGAGCCAGGTCGACGACGCGCAGCAGAAGATCGAGGGCCGGATGGGCATGGACCGGGACAGGCCCGAGCAGCCGTAGCGCCGCCGAACGGGCCCTGGAACGGGGGCCGTCCGCGGAGTCCGGCCCCGGCGGACGGCCGCCGGGGCCCGGCCATCTGCCGGGCCGGTCGGCGGCGCCCTCCTGCGGAGCCCTGGGAGCCCTGGGAGCCCTACGAGCCCAGGATCGATGTCAGGAACTCGCCCACCCAGCCCAGCAGTTCACGCCCGACGAGCGGCTTGCCGCCCACCTTGGCGGTTTTCGGGCGGGGTACCAGCAGCTGGTGGACGGCGGGCTTGATGACCGTGCCCGGGTACAGGCGGTTGACCCTCAGCTCCTGGGATTCCCTCAGCTCCACCGGTGCGAAGCGGATGTTGTTGCCCTGGAGGACGATCTCGCCGACCCCGCAGGCGCGGGCGAGCATGCGCAGGCCGGCCACCAGCAGCAGGTTCTCCACCGGTTCGGGCAACTTGCCGTAGCGGTCGACGAGTTCCTCGCGTACGGCCTTGATGTCCTCCTCCGTGTTGGCGGAGGCGATGGCGCGGTAGGCCTGGAGGCGGAGGCGCTCGCCGGGGGCGTAGTCGTGCGGGACGTGCGCGTCGACCGGGACCTCGATCTTGACCTCCAGGGGCGGCTCCTCCTCCACTCCGCCCTCCAGCGACGCCCGGTAGTCCGCGACCGCCTCGCCGACCATGCGGACGTAGAGGTCGAAGCCGACGCCCGCGATGTGCCCGGACTGCTCGCCGCCGAGCAGGTTTCCGGCGCCGCGGATCTCCAGGTCCTTCATCGCCACGTACATGCCCGCGCCCATCTCCGTGTGCTGGGCGATGGTCGCGAGGCGCTCGTGGGCCGTCTCCGTCAGCGGCTTCTCCGGCGGGTACAGGAAGTACGCGTAGCCCCGCTCGCGGCTTCGGCCCACCCGGCCACGCAGCTGGTGCAGCTGGGAGAGGCCGAAGTTGTCGCCGCGCTCCACGATCAGCGTGTTGGCGTTCGAGATGTCGATGCCGGACTCGACGATCGTGGTCGAGACGAGGACGTCGTACTTGTTCTCCCAGAAGTCGACGACGACCTGTTCCAGGGCCGTCTCGGACATCTGGCCGTGGGCCGTCGCGATGCGCGCCTCGGGGACGATCTCGCGCAGGCGGGAGGCGGCCCGGTCGATCGACTCGACCCGGTTGTGGATGTAGAAGACCTGGCCCTCGCGCAGCAGTTCACGGCGGATCGCCGCGCCGATCTGCTTCTCCTCGTACGGCCCGACGAAGGTGAGCACCGGGTGGCGCTCCTCGGGCGGGGTGGTGATCGTGGACATCTCGCGGATGCCCGTGACCGCCATCTCCAAGGTGCGCGGGATGGGGGTGGCGGACATCGTCAGCACGTCCACGTTGGCGCGCAGCTTCTTCAGCTGCTCCTTGTGCTCGACACCGAAGCGCTGCTCCTCGTCGACGATGACCAGGCCCAGGTCCTTGAACTTGGTCTCGGAGGAGAACAGGCGGTGGGTGCCGATGACGACGTCCACCGAGCCCTCGCGCAGCCCCTCAAGGACCGCCTTCGCCTCGGTGTCGGTCTGGAAACGGCTCAACGCCCGTACGTTGACGGGGAATTGGGAGTAGCGCTCGGAGAACGTCCCGAAGTGCTGCTGGACGAGGAGAGTGGTGGGTACGAGGACGGCGACCTGCTTGCCGTCCTGGACCGCCTTGAAGGCGGCACGGACCGCGATCTCCGTCTTGCCATAGCCGACGTCGCCGCAGATCAGGCGGTCCATCGGGACCGACTTCTCCATGTCCTCCTTGACCTCGGCGATGGTCGTGAGCTGGTCGGGGGTCTCCGCGTACGGGAAGGCGTCCTCCAGCTCGCGCTGCCACGGGGTGTCCGGGCCGAAGGTGTGCCCGGGCGCCGCCATCCGGGCGCTGTACAGCCTGATGAGGTCGGCCGCGATCTCCTTGACGGCCTTCTTGGCGCGCGCCTTGGTCTTGGTCCAGTCGGCGCCGCCCAGCCGGTGCAGGGTCGGGGCCTCGCCACCGACGTACTTGGTGATCTGCTCCAGCTGGTCGGTGGGGATGTACAGACGGTCGCCGGGCTGGCCGCGCTTGGCGGGGGCGTACTCCACGACCAGGTACTCGCGGGTCGCGCCCTGCACCGTGCGCTGGACCATCTCGATGTAGCGCCCCACGCCGTGCTGCTCGTGGACGATGTAGTCGCCCGCCTCCAGGGTGAGCGGGTCGATGGTCTTGCGGCGGCGGGCCGGCATCCGGGCGCCGTCCTTGCCGGCCGCCTTCTGCCCGGACAGGTCGGTCTCGGTCAGGACGGCCAGCTTCAGCGCCGGGTCCACGAAGCCGTAGTCGATCGAGCCGCACGCCACATGCACGACCGACGGGGAGATCTCCCCGAGTTCGCCCGTTTTCGAATCGGACACGGCCAGGCGGGCCGCGATGCCCTCGCCGCCCAGCACCTCGACCGTGCGGGCCGCGGGGCCGTGCGCCTCGGTGACGAACACCGTGCGCCAGCCGTCGGCGAGCCAGCCCTTGGTGTCGGCGAGGGCCTTGGCGGTGTCGCCGCGATAGGTGTCGGGGGCGTGCATGCCGAGCTTGAGGGTGTCCGCCTCCCCCACCGCGCCGGCGGCATTAGTGAACGTCTCGTCGGCGGCGAACGGCGACACCGACCACCACATCATGTCCAGCTCGCGCGCCCGGTCCCGGACGTCCGCGATGGACCACAGGGAGGCCGCGTCGACGTCGATGGGGGCCTCGCCGCCGCCCGCGGTGGCCGCCCAGGATGCCTGCAGGAACTCCTGGCTGGTGGCGACCAGGTCCGAGGCACGCGTGCGGACCCGCTCGGGATCGCACACGACGGCCATGGAGCCCTTGGGCAGGACGTCGAGCAGCAGCTCCATGTCGTCGACGAGGACGGGGGCCAGGGACTCCATGCCCTCCACGGCGATCCCCTCGGCGATCCTGCCGAGCAGCTCACCCAGCTCGGGGTGCTCCTCGGCGAGGGCACGCGCACGCGTGCGTACGTCGTCCGTCAGCAGGAGTTCACGGCAGGGCGGCGCCCACAGGCCGTGTGCGGCGACCTCCAGGGAGCGCTGGTCGGCGACCTTGAAGTAGCGGATCTCCTCGACGTCGTCGCCCCAGAACTCCACACGCAGAGGGTGTTCCTCGGTCGGCGGGAACACATCGAGGATCCCGCCTCGTACGGCGAACTCGCCGCGCTTCTCGACGAGTTCCACGCGCGCGTACGCGGCGGCGGCGAGGGCGGCCACGATCTCGTTGAGATCTGCGCTCTCCCCGGTCCTGAGCGCGACCGGCTCCAGGTCCCCGAGCCCCTTGACCTGCGGCTGCAGCACGGACCGTACGGGCGCGACGACAACGGAGACCGGGCCGGTCTCGGGGTCGTCGGGGCGCGGGTGGGCGAGGCGGCGCAGCACCGCGAGCCTGCGTCCCACGGTGTCGCTGCGCGGGCTCAGCCGCTCGTGCGGAAGGGTCTCCCAGGACGGGTAGTCGACGACGCCCTCAGGCGGCAGCAGCGAGCGCAGGGCGGCCGCCAGGTCCTCCGCCTCGCGGCCCGTCGCCGTCACCGCCAGCACGGGGCGGCCGGTCTCGCGGGCCAGCGCGGCCACCGCGAAGGGCCGGGCCGCCGGCGGGCCGACCAGGTCGACGTGCATGCGGCGGCCGTCTGCGGCCGCCTTGATCGCTTCCGCGAGGGCGGTGTCCTTGACGACGGCGTCGAGCAGACCGTGCAGGCTCATTCGGGGCGGCTTTCGTCCGGGGGCGGGCAACGCGAATCGCCCGACGCGCGCTGCGGGCCGGGGGTCCCTCCAGCGTACGTCGCGGCTCGCGGGGGCGCGGTGTCCTGTGGACAACGCCGATCACTCGTTGCCCGGTACCGCGGTCAACGCCCCGGGGCTGCCGCCCCCCCCGCTTCGGTCTGGACGGCCTCGTCCTCAAACGCCCGACGGGCTGAGGGGCGCGGCCCGGCGTTCAGACCGGTACCGCACCCCCGCACGGCAACGCCCCGGCGAAAGACGCATGCGCACAGCAGAACCCGGCGCCGGGGAGTCCTCCAGGACTCCCGGCGCCGGGCGCTCCCCCGCAACCCCCGTGTGCGGTGGTCGTAGCCCCCGTGTCCCCTGTCGGGTTATTCGGTGGCGATGGCGTTCAGTACGTTCATCCGGCCCGCCCGGAACGCCGGGATCAGTGCCGCGAACAGGCCCACGAAGGCCGAGCCGAGGAAGACCGCGATCAGGGTCGGCCACGGGATCTCAAGGACCTTCAGGCCCTCCAGGGCGAGCAGCTTCTGGGCCGTCGCGCCCCAGCCCATGCCCAGACCCAGGCCCAGCAGGGCGCCGAAGAGGGCGATGACCACCGACTCCATGCGGATCATCCGGCGCATCTGCCGGCGTGACAGACCGATCGCCCGCATCAGGCCGATCTCCCTCGTCCGCTCGACCACCGAGAGGGCCAGGGTGTTCACGACGCCCAGGATCGCGACGACGATCGCCAGTGCCAGCAGGCCGTAGATCATGTTCAGCAGCTGGCCGATCTGGTCCTTCAGCGCCTGCTTGTAGTCCGTCTGGTCGCGCACCTCGTACTGCGGGTAGGCGTGCAGCGAGGACTTCAGCGACTTGTACGCCGCATCCTGCTGTCCGTCCTTGGCGGTGGCGAAGACCAGCTGGTCGAGCGGCATCTTGTCGGCCGGCACGTACTTGGCGAGCGTGGCGATCGACGTGTACTTGGAGCCCGCGTCGATGAGACCGTCGTTGCTGGTGATGGCGCGGACCGTGAGGTTCGCGGCGGCGCCGTCCCTGAACGCGATCCTGATCTTCGAGCCCAGGTGGACGCCGTGGGCCTTGGCGAACTTCTCGTGGACGGACATCGAGTCGGGCAGGTAGGCGTCCTTGAGGTTTCCTGCGACGGTCTTGACGCGCAGGTCGGTCGCGTACGTCGGGTCCGCCGCCGTGATGTCGGTGTCCTTGAGCGTCTTGCCGTCGGGCGTGGTGTAGTCGGCCTTCGCCGTCCTGTACTCGGTGACCCGGGACAGCCCCGGTGTCGACTTCACGGCCTTCACGGCCTGCGGGGTGACCATCTGCCCCTTGTCGGACTGGATGATGAAGTCGGTGCCGACGGTCTTGTCGAGCTGGTCCGTGGCGGAGGCGACCATGGAGGAGCCGACCACCGAAAGGCAGGCGACCAGCGCGAGCCCGATCATCAGGGCGGCTCCCGTGGCGCCCGTACGGCGCGGGTTGCGCAGCGCGTTGCGTTCGGCCATCCGCCCGACCGGGCCGAAGGCCCGCAGCAGTACGGCGCCCAGGACGCGCACCACGGCACTCGCGAGCAGCGGGCCGATGACGACGAACCCGATCAGCGAGAGCACCACGCCCAGGCCGAGCCACAGCGAACCGTCGCTCGCCTTGTCGACGTTCGCGGCCACGTAGAGGCTGCAGCCGCCGGCGCCGGTCAGCGCCACGCCCACCAGGGCCCGGATCCAGCCGGCCCGTGCGTCGGCCGGGGCTCCGGCGTCGCGCAGCGCGGCCATCGGGGAGACCTTGCCGGCCCGGCGGGCGGGCAGGTAGGCGGCGAGGACGGTGACGACGACGCCGAGCAGGAGGCCGACCACGGGGGTCGTCCAGGCGACCGTCAGGTCTGCGGTCGACAGATGCATGCCCATGGAGCCCATGAGCTTCATCAGCCCGACCGCGAGGCCGACGCCCGCGCCGACCCCCAGCACCGAGCCGAACAGGCCGAGCAGCAGTGCCTCGACCAGCACGGACCGGTTGACCTGCTTACGGCTGGAGCCGATGGCCCGCATCAGGCCTATCTCGCGGGTGCGCTGGGCGACCAGCATCGAGAAGGTGTTGATGATCAGGAAGATGCCGACGAGGAAGGCGATGCCGGCGAAGCCGAGCATGGCGTACTTCATGACGTTCATGAAGCTCGCGACGTCCTTCTGGTTGGCGTCGGCGGTCTCCTTGGCCGTCTGCACCTTGTAGCCGGTGCCGAGCGCCGACGCCACGTTCTTCTTCAGCTGGGGGTCGGTCGTCCCGGAGGCGGCCGTGACGTTGACGTTGGTGAAGACGCCGGTCCTGCCGACGAGCGTCTGCTGCGCGGTCTTCGTGTCCAGGTAGAAGATCGCCGCGCCGGGGTTGGTGACCTGGAAGTCGGCGATGCCGGAGATCTTCGCGGTGTGGGTGCCGACCGCGCTGATCACGGACAGCTCGTCACCCATCGCGAGGTGGTGCTTGTCGGCGGTGTCGGCGTCGACCATGACCTGGCCGGAGTTCTTCGGCGCGGCGCCCTTGGTGATCTTCATGGTGCGGGCGTCGTTGCCGTTCCAGCTGCCGACGATGGTCGGGGCGCCGCTGGACGGCGACAGGTTGTCCTTCTTGGCGTCCACGACGGTGACCGACGTGGAGAACACGGTCCCCTCCGCCGTCTTCACGCCCTGTGCGCCGCGCACCTTGCCGACCACGGCGGCCGGCATGACCGGCGGCCTGCCGTTGTCCGAGGTCGTCTCGCCGCTGTCGGAGGCGCCCTTGGCGCTGACGGTCACATCGGAGGAGGTGGCCGCGAACAGCTTGTCGAAGGTGGTGTTCATGGTGTCGGTGAACACCAGCGTCCCGCAGACGAAGCCCACCGAGAGCAGGACGGCGACCGCCGAGAGGGCCATGCGCCCCTTGTGCGCGAAGAAGTTGCGCATCGATGTCTTCAGCACGGTCATGACGTACGCCCCCGGGCGTCGAAGTCCTTCATGCGGTCCAGGACGGCGTCCGCGGTCGGCTTGTACATCTCGTCGACGATCCGGCCGTCGGCGAGATACAGCACCCGGTCCGCGTACGAGGCGGCGACGGGGTCGTGCGTGACCATGACGATGGTCTGCCCGAGCTCGTCGACGGACCGCCGCAGGAAGCCCAGCACCTCGGCACCCGCACGGGAGTCGAGGTTTCCGGTGGGCTCGTCGCCGAAGATGATCTCGGGCCGCGCGGCGAGGGCGCGGGCCACGGCGACGCGCTGCTGCTGGCCGCCGGAGAGCTGGGTGGGCCGGTGCTTGAGCCGGTCGCTGAGCCCCACGGTGTCGACGACGCGCCCCAGCCACTGCTTGTCGGGCTTCCGCCCGGCGATGTCCATGGGCAGGGTGATGTTCTCGAGCGCGTTCAACGTCGGCAGCAGGTTGAACGCCTGGAAGATGAAGCCGATCCGGTCCCGGCGCAGCTGCGTGAGCTTCTTGTCCTTGAGCCCGGTGATCTCGGTGTCGTCCAGGTAGATCTGCCCGCTGGTCACGGTGTCGAGGCCGGCGAGGCAGTGCATGAGGGTGGACTTGCCGGAGCCCGAGGGCCCCATGATCGCGGTGAACTGGCCCCGGGCGATGTCCACGTCGACATGGTCGAGGGCGACGACGCGGGTCTCCCCGGACCCGTACGCCTTGACGACCTGCCGCGCCCGGGCGGCAACGGCCGTACGCCCTCCAGTGCCCCCGTGCCTGGGAATGGTAACGGCCGATGTCATGGTAATTCTCCTATGTCGGGCGGCAGTTGGATGTGCCGGCCTGCGGATGTGCTGTTCGCGTCGATGCGCCGAGAAGCAAGAAGCGGTACGTCGATGAGTCTGGTGCCGGAGGGGGGTGCCGCGCGCTGGTGCTCGGCACCCTCTTCAAGGGGGGAAAACCCCACCCCCGCAGGTTCGGTCAGCCGCCCCCCAGCGGCATAAAGCCAGGTTAAGCAGGCTCCCGCCCGGTCTCGTCCTCCGGCGGGACGAGCCCTCCCCGGGCCGTAGTACGGAGGAACCCCTAGGGGCAGTCCACCGATGGGTGGAGGTGATCTCGGGGTTCGGTCCACCCACCGGCCCACTGAGCTTCCACCCTGCCGCTACGTCAGGGTCAAGTGGGAGAGTGGTCGCCGGCAGATAGATGCACGGGGAAGGAATCGCGTGGAGCAGGGGGACGTGGACCAGGGGAACGTGGACCAGGGGGACACCGGGATACGGGCGTCGGGGACGGAGGGCATCCCACGGGACACTCGCAGAAGGGGAGCCGTCGTCGCCGCGCTGATGCTCGCGATGGCGCTGGCCGCCCTCGACGCCACCATCGTCTCCACGGCCGTCCCGCAGATCGTCGGCGACCTCGGCGGCTTCTCGGTCTTCTCATGGCTCTTCTCCGGCTACCTGCTCGCCGTGACGGTGACGCTCCCGGTGTACGGCAAGCTGTCGGACACCTTCGGCCGCAAGCCGGTGCTGATCGCGGGCGCCGTGCTCTTCCTGCTGGGCTCGCTGCTGTGCGCCGCCGCCTGGAACATGGCCGCGCTGATCGCCTTCCGCATCGTGCAGGGCCTGGGCGGCGGTGCGCTGCAGGGCACGGTGCAGACACTGGCGGCCGACCTCTACCCCCTGAAGGAACGCCCGAAGATCCAGTCCAAGCTGTCGACGGTGTGGGCGGTGTCGGCCGTCGCCGGCCCGGGGATCGGCGGCGTCCTGGCGGCGTACGCCGACTGGCGCTGGATCTTCCTGGTCAACCTGCCGATCGGCGCGCTGGCGCTGTGGCTGATCGTCCGCCATCTGCACGAGCCGGAACGGAAGCCGGCCGCGCGCCCCCGTATCGACTGGGCGGGCGCGCTGGCGGTGTTCGCGTGCGGAGGCGTCCTGCTGACGGCGCTGGTGCAGGGCGGCGTGGCGTGGCCGTGGCTGTCGGCGCCGTCAATGGCCTTGTTCGGTACGGGACTTGCGCTGGCCGGGGTCGTGGTCCTGGTGGAACGCCGGGCGGCCGAACCGATCATCCCCGGCTGGGTGTGGCGCCGCCGCACGATCGCCGCGGTCAATCTCGCGCTCGGCGCACTGGGGCTCCTGATGGTGGCCCCGTCCGTCTTCCTGCCGACGTACGCGCAGTCGGTACTGGGCCTGGCCCCGGTGGCGGCCGGCTTCGTCCTGTCGGTCTGGACGCTGAGCTGGCCGGTGTCGGCGGCTCTGAGCCAGCACGTGTACGGGAAGATCGGCTTCCGCAACACGGCGATGCTCGGCATCGGGACGGCGACACTGATCCTCTTCGCGTTCCCGTTCCTGCCCTACCCGGGCTCGGCCTGGCAGCCGGCGCTGCTGATGCTGCTTCTGGGCGGGGCGCTGGGCCTGTTCCAGCTCCCGCTGATCGTGGGCGTGCAGTCCACGGTGGGCTGGGCGGAACGGGGCACGACCACGGCGTCGGTGCTCTTCTGCCGTCAGACGGGCCAGACGATCGGCGCCTCCGTCTTCGGCGCCGTGGCCAACGGCGTGCTGGCCTCCCGACTGGGCGGCGCGGGCGACCTGGACTCGGTGACCCGGGACCTGGGCGCGGGCGCGGTACCGGAGGCGACCCGGCGGGCGATCGCGGACGCGGTGCACGCGGTGTACTTCGGCGCGGCCTGCGCCGCGGCACTGGCGTTCCTGGTCCTCCTGCTCCTGGCCCCGCGCCGGTTCCCCGTGCTCGCCGACTGAACGATCGGACACCAAAAGTCTGAGTTAACGCGGGTAACATTGCAGGTCAGCGTAGTAAGCGCATACCGACCAATCAGTTTGGTGAAAAGCTCGCGTTCTCCCAGTACCGGCGAGTAGCGTGCGTGGCTCCGCCCCCCCACCTCCCTGCGGTCCCCCGCACAGGACCCGAGCCACGCAAGGAGCACCGGGATGTCCTACGACCAGTCCCCGTCGTACCCGTACCGCCATCCACCGCACAATCCGCCCCCGTCCTACGTCGCCGGCCACCCGTGGCAACCGCCCACCGAACCAGCCGAAGCGGCGGGACGGCGCCGGCCCGCGGAGCCCGCGCTCGGGCACCACAGCGATCTGCGGATGCTGCGCAACGCGCACCGCTGGCAGCGGCGCACCGCCACGCTCACCGCGCTCGGCTACTTCACGCTGTTCCTGATCCTGTCGGCGTTCGCCCCGTCGTTCATGACGAGCACCGTCACCGACGGCCTGCCGGCCGGCCTGCTGCTGGCGCTGCTGCAGATCCCCGTCACATGGCTGGCGATCGCGCTGTACGAGCACACGGCCCGCCGCCATGTCGACCCGATCGCGGACCGCATCCGCAAGCAGTCGGAGCTGGACGCCAAGCGGGAGGCGGCACGGTGACGACCGGTTTCAGCGGAAACGCGCAGGCCATGTCCCTGGTGGCCTTCTCCACCGTCGCCGCGATCACCCTGCTGCTGTGTGTGATGACGGGCCCCGACGGCGACGACCTCGACGAGTTCTACACGGGCTACGGCTCCCTCTCCCCCATGCGCAACGGCCTCGCGATCGCCGGCGACTACATCTCCGCGGCGAGCGTGCTGGGCACGGGCGGCGTGATCGCCCTGTGCGGCTACGACGGGATCGCGCTGGCCCTCAGCACCGCCCTGTCGCTGATGCTGCTGATGTTCCTGCTGGCGGAACCCCTGCGCAACGCGGGCCGGTTCACCATGGGCGACGCGCTGACACGACGCATGCCCGGACGTGGCGTCCGCATCACCGCCTGCGTGGTGACCATCGCCGCACTGCTGCCGCTGATGCTGGTGCAACTGGCGGGCACGGGGCAGCTGCTGGCGTTCATCCTGGGCTTCTCCGGCGACTCGCTGCAGACCGGCTGCATCATCGGCATCGGGGCGCTGATGATCAGCTACGCGGCGATCGGCGGTATGAAGGGCACCGCCCTCATCCAGATCATGAAGATCGTGATGCTGCTCGGCTCGGGCGCCGTGGTCGCCGTCCTGATACTCCAGCACTTCGACTGGGACCCGGGCGCCCTGTTCAACGCGGCCGCCGCACAGAGCGGCGCCGGCACCTCCTTCCTGCACTCGGGGCTGGAGTTCGCGGGCAGCCCCAACCCCCGCCTGGACATGATCACTTCGGAACTCACCATCGTGATCGGCGGCGCCTGCCTGCCGCACGTCACCATGCGCATGTACACCGCGCGCAGCGCCCGTCAGGTGCGGCGCTCGATGTCCTGGGCGGTGTCGTCGGTGGTGCTGTTCGTGCTCATCATGACGGTCGTCGGCTTCGGCGCCACGGCGCTGATCGGCCGGGCGGTGATCGCACAGGCCGACCCGCAGGGCAACACGGCCTACCTGCTGGGCTCCCGCGCGGCCTTCGGCGCGAACGTCTCCGCCGCCGAGACCTTCCTTTTCACCGCGGTCACCACGGCGATCTTCCTGACCCTGCTGGCCTCCGTCGCCGGAATGATCCTCGCCTGCGCCAACTCCCTGGCCCACGACGTGTTCGCCACGCGGGTGCAGGAGATGTCGGGGCGCCGCGAGATGCTGCTGGCCCGGGTCTCGGCGCTCGCGGTGGGCGTCCCGGCGATCCTGCTGGCCACCCAGGTCCAGCACCGCAACCTGCAGCCCCTGGTGACGCTCTCCTTCTGCATCGGCGCCTCGGCCATCGCCCCCGCGCTGGTCTACAGCCTCTTCTGGCGCCGCTACACCCGTACGGGCCTGCTGTGCACCCTCATCGGCGGTACGGCCGCGGTCCTGCTCCTGATGCCGGGCACCAACCTGGTCTCCGGCTCCCCCGCCGCCGCCTTCCCCGACGCCGACTTCAACTGGTTCCCGTTCACCACGACCGGCCTCGTGACGATCCCCCTGGGCTTCGCCTTCGGCTGGCTGGGCACGGCGGCCTCCGGCCGGAAGGCGTCGGAGGAGCAGCGACGGCAGTACGAGGCGGTGGAGGGCTGGATTCTCGCGGGGGCGGTACGGCGGAACGGGTGAGGGATCGCGGGGCGGGGCGAAAGCCGGGTGAGGCCGGGGCGGAGGCCTGCACCACCACCCCCGCCCTCACTCCCCCGACGCCGAACCCGTCAACGCCGTAAGGCTGTCACGTACGTTGTCCATCTGCGCCTGCACCTCGTCCGACCGCTCCCGGTGCTCCCGCAGCACCTGCTCCGTCTCCCGGGCGATCTGCTCCTCCCGCAGCCGCGCGGCCGCGAGGATCTCGCCGGCACGCGCGCGTGCCTCGTCCATGGACTGGTGGGCGAAGTCCTGCGCCTGGCCGAACGCCCGCTTCGCCTCGGCCAGCTCCGCCTTCGCCCGCGCCAGCCGCTCCGTCCCGCGCGCCTCGCGGGCGGCCACGCGCTCGGTCTCGACCTGCTCCAGCTCGGCCAGGCGCTCGGCGAACTCCCTGGCCTGCTCGGCGCGCATCGCGAAGGTGCGCTGCCGCACCTCCCGCAGCGCGGCCAGCGCCTCGCCACGGCCCGACTTCACCGCACGCCGGGCGCCGATGCGGATGTTGTAGGCCTCGGCCTGCGCCTCGAGGAGCCGCTGCCGGGCGCGTTCATCGGCCTCACCGCATACGGCGTCGGCGTGCGCCTGTGCGGCGTCATTCACGCCGGTCGCGTACTCCTGCGCCTCGTCCATCAGGCGCTGCGCCTCCTGCCGTCCGCGCTCCCGTACCGCCGCGGCCTCCTCCTCCACGCACTGGAAGAGCTGCCGCGCACCCTCCCCGAGCGTCTCGTACGCCTGCGGGGCCAGCTGCGCCACCGTCTCCTGCAGCAGCGCGGCCTCCGCCTCCATGTCCTTGGCGAGCACGGTGAGACGGGCCGCCCTCTCCCATGCGGCGTCCCGGTCCAGGGAGAGGGCGTCGGCGAAGGCGTCGACCTGGTCAGGACAGTAACCACGCCCCCGTACGACCCAGAAGCCGTGGGGCGAGACCGATGCGCTGCTCATCCTGGAACCCCTCTCTGCCGGACCCTCCACCGAACGGGCGCGAAAATCATGAGTGCGCGCACATCTTGATATATCGGACTCAAGTGTTCATAACGCGACACTCCGGGCACGGCGGGCACAGAAAGGGGCCGGGCCGGTCGAAAACGACCGGCCCGGCCCCTCGGGATCGGATCACGTGGGTCAGCGCCGGCGCATCACAGCAGCCCGTCCCACATCTGCTCCAGCAGCACCGACCACCAGCTCTCCGGCGAACCGAGCGCCGCCGGGTCCAGGGAGGCCAGCTGGGCCTGGAAGTCGACGGTCCAGCGGCCCGCCTGCTCCTGGTTCAGCCCGAACCTGAGGCGCCACATCCGGCCCAGCAGCGCCAGGCACCGCTGGAACTCCGGCAGCCCCGTGTTCACGAACTGCGGCGGCACGGGCGCCCCACCGGGACCCGCCTCCACCGGCACGGCCACGATGTTCGCCGTGCCGTACTGCACACAGATCGCCCGGCCGAAGTCACTGCCCATCACGAGGTACGAGCCCGCGTCCGCGGCCGGCTGCACGCCACGCTCCTGCGCCAGTTCGGCGAGCGTCGGCACCGGCCGCCCCGGCTGGGCCTGCGCCCAGAAGAACGGACCCATGTCCATCGGCAGCCCCGCCACCACCAGCACCTGCGCCACGACCGGCGGCACCCCCTGCCGGGACACCGCCGCCTGCTCGAACCGGAACACACCCGGCCCGAACGCCCCGGCCATCTCCTGCGCGATCCCCTCCGGCGGAATCGGCGGCGCGGCCTGCACCGGCGGCAACGGCGCGCGCACCGGCGCCGGGCGCGCCGGCCCGTCCGCGACCTGGTGCAACTCGCCCTGGTGCGCGATCAGTTGCTGCATGCCCTGCTGCCGGCTCGCGTGATCCGTACCGTACGGCGCGATGCTCGCGATCCGCGCCTGCGGCCACTGCTCCCGGATCATCCGCGCGCAGTAGGCACCCGGCAGCTCGCACGACTCCAGCTCCGTGTGCAGCTCCAGGACCTGGTCCGGCGGCACGTTCATGCCCCGCAGCTCGTGGAAGATCTGCCACTCCGGGTGCGGTGTGCCGGGCGCCGACCGCCGGATCAGCTGCTGCTCGGAACCGTCCTGCGCGCGGTAGCGCAGGACGGCCTGGTAGCCGGGGCCCACCGTCGGCTGCGCCTGCTGCGGGTAGCCGTACGCCGGCTGCTGACCGGGCGGCGGCATCGCACCGGGCGGCATGGGCGGCTGGGGCATCGGCGGCTGCGGCATGGGCGGCGCCATACCGGGAGCGCCAGGAGCACCGGGGGCGCCCGGGGGCTGCGGCGGCGGGGGCGCGCCGGGCCCGCCAACAGGGGGCGCGGCCAGCATGGTCTCCGCATGATGAACAGCGCCTCCGCGCCCGCCCGCGGACCCGCCGGGCACACCGGGGGCACTGGGAGGCTGCGGAACGCCGGGGCCACCAGGCGCACCCGGGCCGCCCGGCGGGTTCGGTGCACCGGGGGCTCCGGGGGCTCCGGGGGCTCCGGGGAACGCCGGGGCGCCCGGAGGCGGCGGGGCGCCTGCCCCCGGGCCCATCCGACCGGGGTCGGCGAGCATCGTGGCGGCATGGTGGACACCGCCGGGAGGGGTACCCCCTGGCGCGTTGGGCGCACCGGGCGGATGGGGGGCGCCCGGCGGATGCGGCGCACCACCGGGTGCGCCAGGAGCGCCAGGAGCGCCAGGTGCTCCAGGTGCTCCAGGTGCCTGCGGCGCCCCCGGCATGCCCGGACCCTCGGGTCCGTCGGGACCGAGCGCGGACACGAGCTGCGTGGGAACGTACCCGCCGGCGCCCGGCCCGGGCGGAGGCGGAGGCGGAGGCGGAGGCGGAGGCGTGCTCCCCGGCCGCACCCCCGGAGCACCGGGGGCGCTCGGCGGGTGCGGCGTCGTCGCACTCCGGCGCGGCGGGGGCGCCGCCTTGCTCGTCGCGGCGTCGGCGATGTCCCCGGCGTTCGACGCGAGCGGCCGCCCCGGAGCAGCCGGCGACTGAGGCGCACCACCGGGCGCCTGCGGGTAGCCGTAGGAAGGCGCGGGCGGCACAGGAGAAGGCGGCGTGGCACCGGATCCGGCGGCGGCCGGCCCCTGCGGATAACCGTACGACGAAGGCGCAGGCGGCGGGCCACCCGGCACAGGAGCACCCGGCGGCGGCGTGCCCGGCGCGGCGGCACCACTCGCACCCTGCGGATACCCGTACGGCGCCCCGCCCTGCCCGGGCGGCGGCGCAGACACCGGCGCACCGCCCGGTGCACCCGGCGCGTTCGACGCCCCGCGCGCTCCCGGCACACCCGGTGCACCCGATGCACCCGGCTCGTCGACCGCCGGAGCCAACGTCGTGCGCGGCAGCCGGCTGCCGCCCGACATCAGCGCCGTCTTGGCCTCAGGCGGCGTGTCCTCACCGGACTCGCTCAACGGCGGCGCGAACACGGTCGCGGGCAGCGGTACGGAACGGTCCTCGCCGGCCTCCGCGTTGGTGTCGGTCCCGGCCCACGGAGTCGCCCCCGCGGGCACACCAGGAGCCCCCGGCGCCCCGGCGCCACCATCCGCCGGCACCGCACCGCTCCCCCCGGCCTCCGGCCACCCCGCACCGCCACCGGGCGCAACCGGAGGCGATCCCGCCGGTACCCCCGCCTGCGTCTCGGGCAGCGCTCCACCCCCGGACGCACCCTCACCCGACGAACCGGCCGCGGCACCCGCCACACCCGCACCGCTCCGCCGATCCGGGATCCCCAACTTGTCCGCCGCCTCCTGCAACCACTCCGGCGGACTCAGCAGGAACGACGTCTGATTCAGATCCACCCGTGCCGGAGCCGCCGACGCCGGGGCCGGCTCACCGGTCTCGTCCGGGCGGCCGTACTCCTCCTCGTACCGGCGGACGACCTCACCCACCGGAAGCGACGGCCACAGCGTCGCCTCGCCACTGTCCCGGGCGAGCACCAGCCGCTGCCCGCCCCCGTCCGAACGCGGCCCGTCCGCCCGGTCCTCGGCCCACAGCACGAACCCGAGCCCGAACTCCCGCACCCGCACCTCACGATGCTGGTACGAAGGCAGGTCGCCGTTGATCCACTCCTCGGCGCGCTCCTGCGCCTGCGCGAAAGTCACCATCGCAACGCTCACTCCCCCACAGAAGAGACGGAAGAGACAGAAACGGGACGCGCGAACCCGCCGTCCACCATCAGATTCGCCACCGTCTCCAGCTCCGGCGGATTGCCCGCGAGCCGCGACAGAAACGCGTCGAAGTCCTCACCGCACGGCAGCAGCAACCGCTCCACACGATCCGCCGGCGCCCACGACGGATCGACGTCCCGCGCATCGTCGTACGCGCAGAACCACACCGAGCCGATCCGCTCGCCCTTCACCTTCACCGCGAGCAGACCACCCTGAACGAAACCGACGCCCAGATAGTCCTTGGTCAGATGGTCGCGCAAGCACTTGTTGACATACACCAGATCATTGACGGCCGCCTCGTCCCGCACCGTGAAGAACGGCTGGTCGATCAACAGCCCCAGCTCCGCGTCCAGCGCCGCACCCACCGGCGCACAACCGCCCGCCGCCTTCAGAAACGAACGGTACGCACCCGGCAGCCGGTAGCCGAGATCCTCCTCGACCCCCTGCACCTGCGCCTCCGTCACCGCCACACCCGACTTCGGCAGCCCGAAGTGCGCCGGCCGTGTCTCCTGCAGCGGCCGCGTACCCCGCTTGCCCTGATCGACGTTCGACACGGCGATCCCGCCGTGATGCCGCAGCAACGCCTTCACCTCGACCGGCACCAGTTCGAGCCGCCGCGAGCCCAGCACGTGATGCCACGTCCAGCCGTGCGGCGTCGCCACCGCCGGCACCGTGTCCCACAACTCGTGCCCGGAAGCCGCCAGCGCCGCGTTCGCCGACACGTAGTCCGTCAGCCGCAGCTCGTCGACACCGAAACCCTCCGGCGGCTCCGCGATCTCCGCGGCGGCACGCGCGTAGGCCGAGAAATCGGGGTAACCACGCTCATCGATGCGTACCCCTCTCGGGTGACGTGCCGCCCGGACCGGGTCCGGGAAATGCACGTCCTGCCCGGCGTAGGCCGCGTTCGGCGGCGCGGCTTGCTGCCCGAGCCGACCTGTCGTCATGGCGGTTGCCCCCTGCGGCACTCTGGTACGGCGCGCAACGACCGGCCCAAGCCGCCCGTCACGCCCCGTATCGACTGTCTCGTCCGTCGCAACGTCCGTCTCGCCGACTTCCGTCCCGACCGTCACCGCGCGTGTCACCACGCGCCACCGCATGGGTCACCACGCACCGGCCGCATGGATCGCGGTGCCGACAGCCTATGCGGTACGACCGGACGGGTCACCGGGCACCGGTCAGCCGCCCTCCGCTTCCGTGACCAGCCGTCACCCTGCCGTGACAGCCAGCCCAAACCCGGGCGTGTCGCGCCGCCCCAGCTTCCGCACCAGCCACGGCATTTGGCACTCTGTGACGTCCGGGGGATGCTCGGGAGGGGATGACGATCATGAACGTGACGCAGACGGGACCGCACACGGCACCGCACACCGGTACCTCCGGCGATCCTCGCATCGGCTGGAGCGCCGACGAGACTCCGCACGCGCCCGCCCTCCGGCACCGCCGCGACGGCATACTCCCCACCGTCGCCGCCGCCCTCTCCGTCCGTGGCGCCACCCTCACCGGCACCGCCGCCCGCGGCGAGGAAGCCCCGCCCCTGCACCCCCTCGTCCAGGACTTCCTGGACACCCTCACCAGCGCACAACGCGACCGCTTCACCGGCCGCTGCGCCGAGACCATCCTCATCTCCCGCCTCATAGCCACGGCCGACGCCGCCCGCAGCAAGCGCGCCGCCCGCAAGCCCATGACCAACGGCGAGGCCCGCAAAGCCCTCAAGCAGGCCAAACTCACCGCCCGCCGCATCCGCGAGGACGGCGACCCCCTGCACGGCGGCTTCGCCGCACCCTGCCGCGCCTGCACCGCCCTCAGCGCACACTTCGGCGTCCGCGTCGTCGACCCCGCGGCGGCAAACGGATAGCCGCAGACGGACAACCACGACGGACAAACCCCCACCTGGCACCACATCACGGCCCCGGCCGGGCACAACCTCGGCGAACTCGACGATCGAAGGGCAGATGCACCCCGACCGCACCTCCACCACGCGCTTCCCCGTACCCGTCGACGCCGCCCTGCGCGCCGCCGGCTGGCTCCCCGGACGCTGGGACATAAAGCAGGCCGAGATCTGGGCCGACGCCCTGCGCGAGCACGCCTCACCCGCAGGCCACCGCCATGCCGTCTTCCCCGCCGCGGTCGAGGCCTGGGCCGAATTCGGCGGCCTCCACATCACACCCACAGGTCCCGGCCGCCAGGTCGCCCCCGCCGCCCTGCACCTCGACCCCCTGCACGGCCTCCACATGGCCCGCACCCTCTGCGACCTCGGCCGCGCCCTCGACACCGAAGTCAGCCCCCTCGGCACCGAGACCGACACCCAGTCCCTGCTCGCCGTCGACACCGAAGGCCGCGTCTACGCCCTCGATCACACAGGCGACTGGTACCTCGGCCCCGACATCGACCAGGCCCTCGCCGGCCTCGTCGCGGGCGTCGAACCGGTACGCCTCACAGCAGGCTGAACCGCCCAGAACACCGAGCCGCCAAAACACCGAGCACGCCCAGCACGCCCAGCACGCCCAGCACGCCCAGCACGCCCAGCACGCCCAGAACTACGCGGCCGGAATCACCGCCGACACCCGAAAACCCCCGGCGTCCGTCGGCCCCGACACGAACACGCCCCCCAGCGCGCTGACCCGCTCCTTCATCCCCACCAGCCCGTTACCCCCCGAAGGCAGCCGCGCCGACGACGCCGAGGACACCTCCGGCGGCGGCCCGTTCTCCACCTGCATCGCGATCTCCGACACCCGGTGCGCGAGCCGCACCTGCGTCTTCGCCCCCGCCGCATGCTTGTGAACGTTCGTCAACGCCTCCTGGACGACGCGATACGCGGTCTGCTCGACCTCCGCCGCATACACCCGCGCATCCCCCTCAACGGACAGATCGACGACCATCCCCGCAGCCGCCGACTGCCCGACCAACTCCTCAAGCTCCGACAGACAAGGCCCCTCACCCTCGTCCACGGCCTTCGAAGCCGCCACCGCCGCGGCCACCCCCACCGCCGCCAACGGCACCGCCTGCTCACGCCGCCGGACCCCGTCCGCACTCCTGAGCACCCCGAGCATCTCCCGCAACTCGGTCAACGCCTGCCGCCCCATGTCCCCCACCAACGCGGCATTCCTCACCGCCTTCTCAGGATCCTTCCGGGCCACAGCCTGCAACGCGGCAGCATGCACCACCATCAGACTCACCCGATGCGCGACGACGTCGTGCATCTCCCGCGCGATCCGGGTCCGCTCCTCGTTCCGCGCCCACTCGGCCCGCTCCTCGGCCCGCTCGGCCAGCAACTGCAACTCCCGCTCAAGACTGTCCGCCCGCTCCCGCAGGCTCTCCATCAGCCGACGCCGCGCCCCCACATACAGCCCCAGCAGCAGAGGCGGCGCCGTCATCCCGATCGCCGTCGTGATCGCGGCGAACGGCACGAACCAGTCACCCAGATCCCAGGTCCCGCGCGCCATGTCCTGCCGCACCCGCACGAACATCACGATCAGCATGCCGACGAGCGACATCCCCGCCAGCGACGCGATGATCCGCCGGGGCAACTCCGAGGCGGCCAGCGTGTACAGGCCGACGATGCCCATCAGATAGCCCATCTGGGCCGGAGTGATCGCGATCGAGACAAGCACCACGGCGATCGGCCACTGCCGCCGGACGAGCAGCGCGGAGCCCGCCACCACCCCGAACACAACCCCCGCGGCCACCGGGATCCCCGCGTCCCGCGCGAACCGGACCCCCTCGAACGCACACTCCACCGCCGACGCCACCGCCAGGCCGACGTCCAACGCGGCACCGCGCCAACTCACCCACCACCACGGCCCTCCCCGGGCCGCGGCATGGTCTTCCCCCGTCGTGGTCATGCCTCCAGCCTAAGGGCGCCCCCGCCCCGTTTTCCGGTGAGTTTCCGTGGCTGGCCTACACCACAGTCGGTAACCGAACGCGCACGAAACCAACCACTTTCCCTCGACCTGCATCCACGAGTCGGCCGACGCGGCCGCAGCCGAGATCTTCTGGGCCGAACTGGTCGGCGTCGACGCCTCGACCTTCCAGCGGGTCACCCTCAAGAAGCACAATCCTCGAACGAACCGGAAGAACGCATCGGAGGACTACCGGGGTTGCCTGGTCATCTACGTCGCCAAGGGCGCCGACCTATACCGTCGCATCGAGGGCTCCTGGTACGGCATAGTGTTAGGTGCCGACTCGACGATCTAACCGAACGTCCGGTTCAGTCGAGTTTGATCCCCCGTGGTGTAATTGGCAGCACTGTGGCTTTTGGTGCCATCTGTCCGGGTTCAAGTCCTGGCGGGGGAGCAGCACGCGGTAGCGGGCCCTGACAACACCGTCAGGGCCCGCTCCCATGTCCCCCGAGAAACGCCCCGGTATCCTGCGGATGTCCCCACCCACTCCACAGCCGAAGGGCAACCCCGTGAGCGCCATTCGCCCGGCAGCCGTCGTCGTTCTCGCAGCGGGTGAGGGCACCCGTATGAAGTCGGCCACACCCAAGGTCCTGCACGAGATCTGCGGACGCAGCCTCGTGGGTCATGTGCTCGCCGCCGCAGGTGAGTTGGAGCCCGAGAACCTCGTCGTGGTCGTCGGTCACGCGCGGGAGAAGGTCGTCGCGCGCCTCGCCGAGATCGACCCCGCCGTACGCACCGCCGTGCAGGCCGAGCAGAACGGCACCGGGCACGCCGTACGGATCGCCCTGGAGGAGCTGGGCGGCGGTGTCGAGGGGACCGTGGTCGTGGTCTGCGGCGACACCCCCCTCCTCACCGGCGGGACGCTGCGGCAGCTCGCCGCCACCCACGCCTCCGACGGCAACGCCGTCACGGTGCTGACGGCCGAGGTCCCGGACGCCACCGGTTACGGCCGGATCGTGCGCGACGAGGCGACCGGTGCCGTCACCGGGATCGTCGAGCACAAGGATGCGAGCGAGGAGCAGCGCGCGATCCGTGAGATCAACTCCGGTGTGTTCGCGTTCGACGGTCAACTCCTCGCCGACGCCCTGAAGAAGGTCCGTACGGACAACAGTCAGGGTGAGGAGTATCTGACGGATGTGCTGGGGATCCTGCGTGAGGCCGGTCACCGTGTCGGGGCCTCCGTGGCCGGTGATCATCGCGAGATCGCCGGGATCAACAACCGGGTGCAGCTGAGTGAGGCGCGCAGGATTCTCAATGACCGGCTGCTCTCGGAGGCGATGCTGGCCGGCGTCACGGTCGTCGATCCGGCGACGACGTGGGTGGATGTGACGGTCTCGTTCGAGCAGGACGCGGTGGTCCATCCCGGCACGCAACTGCAGGGCTCCACGCATCTCGGTGAGGGTGCGGAGGTCGGGCCCAACAGCCGTCTCAGGGATACGCGGGTGGACGCCGGTGCGCGCGTCGACAACACGGTGGCGGACGGTGCCCATGTCGGGCCGCAGGCGACGGTGGGGCCGTACGCCTATCTGCGGCCGGGTACGCGACTGGGGCTGAAGGCCAAGGTCGGTACGTACGTGGAGACGAAGAACGCGTCGATCGGGGAGGGGACGAAGGTCCCGCATCTGTCCTATGTCGGTGACGCGACGATCGGCGAGTACACCAACATCGGTGCCGCGAGTGTGTTCGTGAACTACGACGGGCAGGAGAAGCACCACACGACGGTCGGATCCCACTGCCGGACGGGCTCGGACAATATGTTTGTGGCTCCCGTCACGGTCGGGGACGGCTCGTACACGGCCGCGGGGTCCGTGATCACGAAGGACGTACCGGCCGGTTCGCTGGCCGTGGCCCGTGGCCAGCAGCGGAATATCGAGGGTTGGGTGGCCCGTAAGCGTCCGGGAAGTGCTGCCGCGAAGGCGGCCGAGGCGGCTTCCCGGCAGGGCGGTGGCGAAGACTGACCGGAAACGGGTGCGTCAAACTCGGCGTACCGTGATATCTGCACATACTCGTATCGCCACCAGCTGAGACACCTCTGAGGAGACTGTGCTGTGACCGGGTTCAAGACGACCGGCGAGAAGAAGATGATGTTCTTCTCCGGCCGCGCCCACCCCGAGCTTGCCGAGGAGGTCACCCAGCAGCTGGGTGTCGGGGTTGTTCCGACGAAGGCCTTCGACTTCGCGAACGGGGAGATCTACGTCCGTTATCAGGAGTCGGCACGTGGTGCGGACTGCTTCCTGATTCAGAGCCATACGGCTCCGATCAACAAGTGGATCATGGAGCAGTTGATCATGATCGACGCGCTGAAGCGTGCGTCGGCGCGTTCCATCACGGTCATCGTGCCGTTCTACGGTTACGCGCGGCAGGACAAGAAGCACCGTGGCCGTGAACCGATTTCGGCCCGTCTGGTCGCGGATCTGATGAAGACGGCTGGTGCGGACCGCATCCTCACGGTTGATCTGCATACGGACCAGATCCAGGGCTTCTTCGACGGTCCGGTCGATCATCTCTTCGCTCTTCCGCTTCTGGCGGACTACGTGGGTGCGAAGGTCGACCGGGACAAGCTGACGGTTGTCTCGCCGGACGCCGGTCGGGTGCGGGTGGCGGACCGTTGGTGTGACCGGCTGGGTGCGCCGCTGGCGATCGTGCACAAGCGTCGTGACAAGGACGTCGCCAACCAGGTCACCGTGCATGAGGTGGTCGGTGAGGTGAAGGGTCGCGTGTGTGTCCTGGTGGACGACATGATCGACACGGGTGGCACGATCTGTGCGGCCGCGGACGCGCTGTTCGCGCATGGTGCGGAGGACGTCATCGTGACGGCGACGCATGGTGTGCTGTCGGGTCCGGCCGCGGATCGTCTGAAGAACTCGAAGGTGAGTGAGTTCGTTTTCACGAACACGCTGCCCACGCCGGGTGAGCTGGAGCTGGACAAGATCACGGTGCTGTCCATCGCGCCGACGATCGCGAGTGCGGTGCGTGAGGTGTTCGAGGACGGTTCGGTGACGAGCCTCTTCGACGAGCAGTAGTAGTCGGCCGGTTGGTAGGCCGGTCAGTGCAGTAAGGGTTCTGCAGCGAAGATCCTTTTGGGTACGGCCTTCCTCTCCGAGTAGACTGCTCCAGTTGCTCGGCGAGGGAGGCCGTCCTCTTGTGAGGTTCGGTTGTCCGTTATCGACGCGCTCTTCGTAGCAGGCCGTTCGTGGCCGGGTGACCACGTCCGTTCCTGATTTCCACGAGGAGTGTTCATGTCCGAGGTCAAGATCTCCGCAGAGACCCGTAACGAGTTCGGCAAGGGCGCCGCCCGCCGTATCCGCCGTGACAGCAAGGTTCCCGGTGTTCTGTACGGTCACGGTTCCGACCCGCTTCACCTGACCCTCCCGGGCCACGACCTGCTGCTCGCCCTGCGTACGCCGAACGTCCTGATCGCGCTGGACATCGACGGCAAGACGAACGAGCTGGCGATTCCGAAGTCCGTGCAGCGTGACCCGATCAAGGGCTTCCTGGAGCACATCGACCTGCAGCTGGTCAAGCGCGGCGAGAAGGTCACCGTCGAGATCTACGTCCACACCGAGGGCGACCTGGCGCCGGGCGGCAACCTGCTGGAGCACGTTCTGAACGCGCTGCCGGTCGAGGCCGAGGCCACCCACATCCCCGAGTCGGTCACGGTGTCCATCGAGGGTCTGGAGGCCGGTGCCGCCATCCTCGCCAAGGACATCACGCTGCCGAGCGGCACCACGCTGGCCGTCGACGAGGACACCGTCGTCCTGCAGGTCCTGGCCGCGCAGGCGGAGGAGGCCACGGAGGAGTCCGAGGGCGACGAGGCCGTCGCCGAGGCCTGAGCCGCACCGTAGTCGTTTCGTCAGCCGCTGTTTCCCCCGGGGGGCAGCGGCTGGCTGCTGGGGTCCGGGGGATCTCCCGGGAAAGCACAGCAAGGAGACATGGACGTGACCACCCCCGCCAATGGCCCCTGGCTCGTCGTGGGCCTCGGCAATCCGGGACCCGAGTACGCGAGGAACCGGCACAATGTCGGGTTCATGGTGGCCGATCTGCTGGCCGAGCGGATCGGGGGGAAGTTCAAGCGGGCCGGGAAGGCCCAGGCGCAGGTCGTGGAGGGGCGGATCGGGCCGCCCGGGCCGGCGAACCGGCGGGTGATCCTCGCCAAGCCGATGTCGTACATGAACCTTTCGGGCGGGCCGGTGAGCGCGCTGCGGGACTTCTACAAGGTTCCGGTGGCGAACATCGTGGCTGTGCACGACGAGCTGGACATCGACTACGGCGTGCTGCGGCTGAAGCTGGGCGGCGGGGACAACGGGCACAACGGCCTGAAGTCGATGACGAAGGCGATGGGGGCGGAGTATCACCGGGTGCGGTTCGGGATCGGGCGGCCCCCGGGGCGGCAGCAGGTGGCGGACTTCGTGCTGAAGGACTTCTCCTCCGCGGAGCGCAAGGAGTTGGACTACTTCGTGGACCGGGCGGCCGACGCCGTGGAGTGTCTGGTGATCGAGGGGCTGGAGCGGGCGCAAAGCACGTACAACTCCTGACTTGTCCCCGCGGGAGTTGACCGGGCGTGCAGGCATGGCCAATGATCCCGGCCATGCCTGCCACAGCCGCCCGTTCCCGTCAGGCCTCCCGGCACTCCGCCCCCCACGTCTCCCGTCAGGCCTCGGCCGTCGCTCTGCGGTTCGGGCGGCTCGCGGCGATGGGTACGGTCGCGGCGCTGATCCTGATCGCCGGGGTGTGGGGGTCGTGGAAGACCGCGCCGTACGTGATGCTCACGAAGGGGCGGGAGCGCGGCACGATCGAGGTGACGCGGTGCGGGGAGGACACCTGCACGGGTCCGTTCACGCCGCTCTCGCAGGGTGCGCCGGACCGGGGCCGGGTCGTCATCGAGAAGACGGTCGCGGTGGCGAAGGGGCGGACGTACACGGTCGTGGTGAAGCCGGGCGGTGACGAGGTCCTGCGGTCGGGGCCTGCGGGGGTCCTGTACGCGTGGGTGCCGTTCGGCGGGGCGTTGCTGCTGGCCTCGGTCGTGGTGGCCGGGGGGCTGGGGCGGACGCGCGCCGCGTGGGTGATGGCGGGGTCGGGGGTCGCGCTGCTGACGGCGGCGTTCGTGGCGATCTGAGCCCTTTCGTCGTACTGCAAGGACTCGGGGGAGGGCGGCGGTACGACGCCGGTTCCGTCGATGTCCGCTTCCCCGTCCGCCTCCGCGTCCCCGTCCTCCGAGGCCTCTTCGTCCGCGCCCTCCGAGGCCTCCGCGTCCCCGAGCTCGTCGGCCGGTGAGGCCGCGGCCTCCGCATCCCCGCAGGGCGGTTCGGGCGACCTGGCCGAGACGGGCAACGGTGCCCCCGTGGGTCTGCTCTCCGGTGCCGCGGCCGCGTTGGTCGCGGCGGGCGGTTACCTGGTGGTCCGGCGGCGCCGGGCCTGAGGTACGGCATGACATGAGGGTGCCCCCGAGCTGGTACGAAGCTCGGGGGGCACCCTCATCTCCCAACGGGTCAGCCGGTGTTGCGCAGGCCCGCCGCCACGCCGTTGACCGTGAGCAGGAGGGCGCGCGCGAGGAGCGGGTCGGCCTGTTCGCCGGCGGCCGCGGCGTCGCGCTGGCGCTTGAGGAGGGTCACCTGGAGGTAGGAGATCGGGTCCAGGTAGGCGTCGCGGATGGTGAAGGTCTGCTTCAACACCGGGGCGGCGTCGAGGAGTTCGCGCTCGCCGGTCACCTTGAGCACCTCGCGCACGGTGAGTTCGTGCTCGGCCCTGATGGTGTCGAAGACGTGCTTGAGGTCGTCGGGGACGAGGGTGTCGACGTAGTGGGCGGCGATGCGCAGGTCGGTCTTGGCGAGGGTCATCTCGACGTTGGAGATGAAGTTGCGGAAGAAGTGCCACTGTTCGTGCATCTCGTCGAGCACGGTGTCCAGGCCCGCCTCCCGCAGTGCCTTCAGGCCGGAGCCGACGCCGTACCAGCCGGGGACGATCTGCCGGGACTGGGTCCAGCCGAAGACCCACGGGATGGCGCGCAGGCCGTCGAGGCCGGCGCCGGAGTCGGGCCGGCGGGAGGGGCGGGAGCCGAGGTGCAGGTCGGCGAGCTGGTCGACGGGGGTGGAGGCGAAGAAGTAGGCGGGCAGGTCGGGGTCCTCGACCAGCTGTCGGTAGGCGGCCTCGGCGGCGTTGCTGACGACGTCCATGGCGGCGTCCCAGCGGGCGAGTGCCTCGACGGACTGGCGGGGAGCGGTGTGCAGGGCGGAGGCCTGGAGGGTGGCGGCGACGGTGAGTTCGAGGTTCTCGCGGGCCAGGGACGGCACGAGGTACTTGTCGGAGATGACCTCGCCCTGCTCGGTGACCTTGATCTCGCCTTCGAGGGTGCCCCACGGCTGGGCGAGGATCGCGTCGTGGGAGGGGCCGCCGCCGCGGCCGACGGTGCCGCCGCGGCCGTGGAAGAGGCGCAGCCGTACGCCGTAGCGGTGGGCGACGTCGCGCAGTCGGCGCTGGGCGCGGTGGATCTCCCACTGCGAGGTGGTGATGCCGCCGAACTTGGAGGAGTCGGAGTAGCCGAGCATGACCTCCTGGACGTCGCCCCTGAGCGCGACGAGGCGCCGGTAGGACGGGTCGGAGAGCATGTCCTCCAGGATCGTGTCGGCGGCCTTGAGTTCGTCGGTGGTCTCCAGCAGGGGCACGATGCCGATCTTCGCCCAGCCGGCGTGCAGGTCGATGAGCCCGGCCTCGCGGGCGAGGACGGCCGCCGCGAACACGTCGTCGGCGCCCTGGCACATCGAGATGATGTACGACTCGATGACCTCGGGTCCGAAGACCTCCAGGGCTCGCTTGACGGTCTGGAAGACGCCGAGGGTCTTCTCGCCGGGTGCGTCGACGGGCGCCGGTGTCGGGGCCAGCGGCCTCCTCGACCTGAGTTCCTTGGCGAGGAGCTTGGACCGGTAGTCGCGGGGCATGTCGGCGTAGCGCCAGGACTCCTCGCCGAGGCGGTCGAAGAGCTGGCCGAGGGCGTGGTGGTGGGCGTCGGCGTGCTCGCGTACGTCCATGGTCGCGAGCTGGAGGCCGAAGGCGGCCAGTGTGCGGATGGTGCGGTTCATGCGGCCGTCGGCGAAGAGCGCGCCCCGGTGCTCCCTGAGGGAGGTCTGGATCAGGACGAGGTCCTGCAGCAGTTCGGCGGTGCCGAGGTAGTCGCGGCCGGTCCGGTGCGGGATGCCCTTGGCGAGGCGCTGCTTGGTGTTCTCCAGCTTCTGCCGGATGCAGGTGGCCTTGAGGCGGTAGGGCTCCTCGGCGTTGAGGCGCTTGTAGCGGGGGCTGATCTCGGGGAGGCGGTCGAGGTCGGCCTGGAGGGAGTCGAGGAGTTCCTGGGTGGCGCCGGTGTAGCGGATGGAGTTCGACAGGAAGCCGCGGAGCTCGTCGATCAGGTCCAGGGCGTCGTTGATGCCGTGCTCGTGCTGGAGGATCAGGACGTCCCAGGTGACCTGGGGGGTGACGTTCGGGTTGCCGTCGCGGTCGCCGCCGATCCAGGTGCCGAAGGTGAGGGGACGGGTGTCGTCGGGCAGCTTCACCCCCACCCGCTCCAGCTCGGCGGTGAGGTCCTCCAGGACGTCGCCGACGGCGTTCGCGTGCAGTTCGTCGAGGTAGTAGATGGCGTTGCGGGCCTCGTCGGCGGGTTCCGGGCGTACGACGCGCAGCTCGTCGGTCTGCCAGACGAGGTCGATGTTCTCGGCCAGCCGGGTGTCGTGGCGGCGGCGGTCGGCCTCGATGACCGGGGTTTCCAGGAGTGCGGCGATGCGCCGGAGCTTGTTGAGGACCGAGCGGCGCGCGGCCTCGGTGGGGTGCGCCGTGAACACGGGCCGGACGTTGAGGTGGCGGACCGCCTGGCGCAGGTGCGCGGGGTCGGCGTCCTTCAGCCGGTCGGCCGTACGGGCCAGCAGTCCGCCCTCGGCGGCACGCCGCTCGCGCAGTTCGCGGCCGCGGTGGACCTGCTCGGTGACGTTGGCCAGGTGGAAGTAGGTGGAGAAGGCGCGGACCAGCTTGGCCGCGGTGGGGAGTTCGGTGCCGCGCAGCAGCTCGGCGGCGGCCTCGCCGTCCTCGCGGGTGAGACGGCGCACCTTCTCGACGAGTTCCAGCAGCTCGGGGCCCTCCTGGCGGACGAGAGTCTCGCCGAGGAGGTCTCCCAGCCGTCGGATGTCGGCTCGCAGCTCACTGTTGGTCGACGTGGTGCTCGTGGTCAGGTCGTCGGCACTGCTCACAGGTGCGGCTCCTTGCAGTGATCAGGCGGTGTGTCGCGCAGCGGCCCTTGCGAAGGGCGCTGGTGGGCGACGGGTGGGATCGTCCGGGAGGGGAACCCGGGGCAGGGGCCGCGCGGCGGGCGCCGCATACGGCCCTGGCAACCGGGAATGAATCAGAGCGGACCGCGCTGTCCGACCGACTCCAAGGATAGGTGTCCATGCGGACGCGCAGAATGTCGGGCTCTTGCCGCCGGGCGCCGCGCTGCCATACTTACGATGCCGTAGGTTACGGAACCGTAGGGTCCGTTGTAACGGAACCCGGGCACGGTTCCAGCAGCCGCTTCCCGACACCAGTCTCAAACCTCGACCCCACAGGGGACGCCCCATGACCGCAAGCTCCGACGTGATCGACGACGCCCCGAGGGCGAACGGCGACACCTCACTGACCTCGGCAACCCTGGGTGGAGACAAGAAGGGGTCGGTCGAGCAGATCGCGCTTCTTCTCTTCATCGTCGTCCCCTTCGTGGCGCTTCTCGCCGCGATCCCGCTGGCCTGGGGCTGGGGTGTGAGCTGGCTCGACCTCGGCCTGATGGTCTTCTTCTACTTCCTCGGCTGCCACGGTGTGACCATCGGTTACCACCGCTACTTCACCCACGGCTCCTTCAAGGCGAAGCGGCCGCTGCGCATCGCGCTCGCCATCGCCGGCTCGATGGCGGTGGAGGGGCCGGTGGTCCGCTGGGTCGCCGACCACCGCAAGCACCACAAGTTCTCCGACGCGGAGGGCGACCCGCACTCTCCGTGGCGTTTCGGCGAGACGCTGCCGGCGCTGATGAAGGGCCTGTGGTGGGCGCACATCGCATGGATGTTCGACGAGGAGCGGACGCCGCAGGAGAAGTACGCCCCGGATCTGATCAGGGACCCGGCGATCCGGGCGATCTCCCGCCAGTTCATCTACTGGACGGTGCTCTCCCTGGCCCTGCCCCCGCTGATCGGCGGTCTGGCCACGATGTCCTGGTGGGGCGCGTTCACCGGCTTCTTCTGGGGCTCACTCGTCCGGGTGGCTCTGCTGCATCACGTGACCTGGTCGATCAACTCGATCTGCCACGCGGTCGGCAAGCGTCCCTTCAAGTCGCGCGACAAGTCCGGCAACGTGTGGTGGCTGGCCGTCCTGTCCTGCGGCGAGTCCTGGCACAACCTGCACCATGCCGACCCGACCTCCGCGCGGCACGGTGTGATGCGCGGCCAGCTGGACTCCTCGGCGCGCATCATCCGCTGGTTCGAGGCGTTCGGCTGGGCGTACGACGTGCGCTGGCCGTCACGCTCACGTATCGATTCACGCCGTAACACCGGCCAGGACGGCTCATCGCCCCGGAAGGAGTCGGCGAAGGCGGCATGATTGACGCCGTGGCGACCGACTCCAGCAGTACCCCGAGCAATGAGAAGCCGCGGCGAGCGCGGCGCACCCGGATGACGGGAGCCGAGCGCCGCCAGCAGCTGCTCGAGATCGGTCGCACGCTGTTCGCCGCCAAGGGGTTCGAGGGCACGTCGGTGGAGGAGATCGCGGCGAAGGCCGGGGTGTCCAAGCCGATGGTGTACGAGCACTTCGGCGGCAAGGAGGGCCTGTACGCGGTGGTGGTGGACCGCGAGATGCGCCGTCTGCTGGACATGGTGACCGGTTCGCTGACGGCAGGCCATCCCCGTGAGCTGTGTGAACAGGCGGCGTTCGCGCTCCTGGACTACATCGAGGAGAACACGGACGGCTTCCGCATCCTGGTCCGTGACTCCCCCATCCCCCAGTCGACGGGTTCCTTCGCGTCGCTGATCTCGGACATCGCCACCCAGGTGGAGGACATCCTGGGCCGCGAGTTCAAGAGCCGTGGCTTCGACCCCAAGCTCGCCCCGCTGTACGCCCAGGCCCTGGTCGGCATGGTCGCGCTGACCGGTCAGTGGTGGCTGGACGTGCGCCGCCCGAAGAAGGCGGAGGTCGCCGCCCATCTGGTGAACCTGGCCTGGCACGGGCTGGACGGGCTGGAGGCGAAGCCGCACCTGATAGGTCGCCGCAAAAGCTGAGTCCCGTACCGGCGGGGGACGCATGGTACGGGACTCAGGTGCTTTACGGAGCGGTGCTTACGGGGCTCAGTGCTTGAAGACGTCCTTCGTCTTCTCCTTGGCCTGGCGTGCGTCGCCCTTCGCCTGCTCGGCCTCGCCCTCGGCCGTCATGCGCTCGTTGCCGACCGCGCGGCCCACGGCTTCCTTCGCCTTCCCCTTGGCCTGTTCGGTCTTGCCCTTGGCCTTCTCGTCCTTCGCCACCGTCGATCACTCCCGGTCAGTTTGGGCTTCGGTGTCAGCACGTCGAGTAACCGTCACGGCACCGGGCAAACCCTCCTCAGCGCCCCGGCTCCAGGAATTCCAGCCGGTTGCCGACGGAGTCCTCGGAGTAGAAGCGCCGGTGTTCCGGGAGGCCGTCGTCCCAGGTCACCGCGGCCCCATGCGCCCCGAGCCGGGCGGCGTACGCCTCGATCCCCGTGACCCGCAGCCCCGGGTGGGACTTCTTCGCCGGCCTGAAGTCCTCCTCGACACCAAGGTGCAGCTGCACCACTCCCGCCTGGAACCAGCACCCGCCCCGCGCCGCGAGCGCGGGCGGCTTGGGGATCTCGGTCATGCCGAGGACGTCGACGTAGTACGCCCGCAGCCGGTCCTCGGAGCCGGGTGGCGCGGCGAGCTGGACATGGTCGACGGCGGTGATCACTCTCAGGCCTCCTTGCGGGCCACGGCGAAGATCCGGCGGAACGGGAACGCGGTGCCGTACGCCGTGGCCGGATAGGCCTCCCGCAGGGACGCCCGGTACTCGCCGACGAACTCCTCGCGGGCCGCCGGATCATCGGCGAGGGCGGTGAGGACCGGCCGCAGCCCGGTCCCCTTGACCCAGTCGAGCACCGGGTCCTCGCCGGTCAGGAGATGGACGTACGTCGTCTCCCAGACGTCCGCCGCGCAGCCGAGGGAGGTCAGCCGCTCCAGGTAGGCCTCCGGCGCGAGGACGGCGTCGTCGTGGCGGAGGGTGTCGGCGAGGCGGTCCTTCCAGCGTGCGGAGTGGGCGAGTTCGCGCATCAGCGTGTGGCTGGGGGCGGAGAAGTTGCCGGGGACCTGGAAGGCAAAGGTGCCACCGGGCCTGAGGCCCGCGATCCACTCCCCGAACTGCTCCGCGTGCCCCGGGACCCACTGCAGGGTGGCGTTGCTGAGGATCAGGTCGCACGGCCGCGGGGGCACCCAGCGGCGGACGTCGGCGTAACTGAAGTCGAGGCGTCCCCCGCCGGACGTGGGGCCCCCATGCTCCACGAGCGCCTTGTCGAGCATCTCCGGCGAGTTGTCGTACCCGGTGATGGTCGCGGCGGGCCAGCGGCCGGCGAGCAGGACGGTGACGTTGCCGGGGCCGCAGCCGAGGTCGGCGATGTGGGGCGGGTTGCCTGGCAGCTCCGGGACGCGGGCCAGGAGGTCGGCGAAGGGGCGGGCGCGATGGCCTGCGTGACGCAGGTACTGGGCGGGGTCCCAGGTGGGGGCGGCGGCGGGCATGGATGGCCTCCTCGGCGTACTGGACTGGTACCCAGCCTCCCTCCCGATTTACCTTGACGTCAAGAGACTCGACATCAAGAGACTTCACATCGACACAACCACTACACTGATCGCCATGGAGGACGAGGTCGATCGGCTGGTCGCAGCGTGGCGCCGGGAGCGCCCTGACCTCGACGTGGAACCGCTCGAGGTGCTCAGCCGGGTCAGCAGACTGGCCCGGCATCTGGACCGGGCGCGCCGGCTGGCCTTCGCCGAGCACAGCCTGGAGCCCTGGGAGTTCGACGTGCTGACGGCGCTCAGGCGTGCGGGCACGCCGTACCAGCTCTCGCCGGGGCAGCTGCTGACGCAGACCCTGGTCACCTCGGGCACGATGACCAACCGCATCGACCGCCTCGCGAAGAAGGGCTTGGTGGAGCGACTGCCCGACCCGAGCGACCGCCGCGGTGTGCTGGTGCGGCTGACCGAGGAGGGGCAGGACCGCGCGGACCAGGCCCTGGCGGGTCTGCTGGACCAGGAGCGGGCGATCCTCGCCGAACTGTCACGTGCCCAGCGCGGCGACCTCGCGGGGCTGCTACGCCAGCTGACCGCCCCGTTCGACAACATCCCCGGCTAGGTCGACGGGGCCGACGCCGGCCCGGCGGGCGAGCGCGACGGCGGCCAGGGTCGAGTGGACGCCCAGCTTGCCGAGGACGTTCTGCATGTGTGTGCGCACGGTGTGCGGCGAGAGGAACAGCCGCTCGGCGACGGCCTTCCTGCCCAGCCCCGCGACCATGCAGCGCAGCACTTCCCGCTCCCTCGGAGTCAGGGACTCCACCAGGCGCTCGCTCTCGGTGCGGTGCTTGCGCGCGGCGGTCAACTCCCTGAGCACACCGGTGAGCAGGGCCGGCGGCAGATGCGTCTCGTCGCGCAGCACGCCCCGGATGACGCTGAGCAGCCGGGACAGCGAGCAGTCCTTGGCCACCCAGCCTGAGGCCCCGGCCTGCAGTGCGAGCGCGGCACGCCGCGGGTCGTCCTTCTCGGCGAGCACGATGATCCGTACGCCCGGCTGCCCGGAGCGCACCCCGGCGACCAGCGAGATCCCGTCGACGAGGCCGTCCTCGTTGGCCTCCTGAACGGGCACGGCCGGCCGGACTCCCGGCACGTTCCCGCCCAGATCGGAGTCGACGAGCAGCACGTCGAACCGGCGTCCCTCGGCTGCCGCACGCTCCAGGCTGCGCAGCGCGGCGGGACCGCTGCCCGCCGCGGAGACGTCGACGTCGGGCTCGGCCGCAAGAGCGGCGGCGAGCGATTCGGCGAAGATGCGATGGTCGTCGACGACCAGGACTCGGATGCGAACCACGAAACCCCCTTCCCCAAGCTCTCCAAGAGCAGGGGATGCCTCATCGTCGGGAGACGGCACGGGCGCAGGTACGGCGCCCGAAGCACCCCAGGTCGTGCTTGACCACCTGGGACTGGAACGGCACACCGCACGGCCGTCGCCGTGCGGAGACTGCTACCCCCACTTCGGGCGTCGTACCCGACTGTCTCGCCCCCTGATCGGCACCGGCCCCCACCGGTGCTGCTCATCAGGGTACGGCCGGGGGGCAGGAGCGGAAGGTAATTTGCAGAACTGGCTGTCCAGCGCGTTTATCGTGAGCCGCATGTTTCGTCTTGAGACAGAAGTCGACAAAGCCCGGCGCGATCTTCTCCGTTCTCGCCTGCGCGACACCAACACGGCGGCCTCCCCGGTCCTGCGCGCCTTGCGGGGAACCCCGTCGGAACGCGAACTTCCGCTTCACGCCTGGGTGTTGGACGAGCGCGACGAGCTGGTCGCCGGCCTGGTGGGCCACACCTGGACGACCTGGCTGCATGTGACGTACCTGTGGGTCGACGAGCGCCTGCGGGGCGCGGGCATCGGCTCGCGGCTCCTGGCGGAGGCGGAGAAGATCGCCCGCTCCGAACGGGGCTGCAGCTCGGTCCGCCTGGAGACCTGGGACTTCCAGGCGCCCGAGTTCTACAGGAAGCAGGGGTACGACGTGGTGTGCGTGATCCCCGACTATCCGCCGGGGGTCACGGAGTACACGCTGACAAAGAGGCTGGGGTGACACGAAACAGCCCGCCCGGCTTCGAGGACGAGGCCGTTTCGGCCGAAAGCCGGGGTCTGGGGGCGGCAGTCCCCGGAGCAGCTCAGCTCAAGCGCCGGGCACCTGCCGAAGGCACCGCCTCGAACACCCTCGGAGCCGTGTAGCCGCCGGAGGCGAACGCCTCCTCGACCGCCTTGGTGATGGTGTCCACGTCGGTCGCCTCCGCCAGGACGATCGCCGAGCCGCCGAAGCCGCCGCCGGTCATCCGGGCGCCCAGGGCGCCGGACGCGAGGGCCGTGTCGACGACCAGGTCCAGCTCCGGGCAGGAGATGCGGAAGTCGTCGCGGAGGGAGGCGTGGCCTTCGACCAGGACCGGGCCGATCGCCCGCGTCTCGCCCGACTCCAGGAGGGAGACCACCTGCTCCACCCGGTGGTTCTCGGTGACGACGTGGCGGACCAGACGGCGGACCTCCTCCTCGTCGCCCAGCCGCGCCAGCGCCGCGTCCAGTCCGGCGTACGGCACGTCCCGCAGGGCGTCGACGCCCAGCAGCGCCGCGCCCGTCTCGCAGCCCGCGCGCCGCTTGCCGTACTCGCCGTCGCTGTGGGCGTGCTTGACCCGCGTGTCGACGACCAGCAGCCGCATGCCCTCGGCCGCCAGGTCGAAGGGGATCTGCTTCTGGGAGAGGTCGCGGGTGTCGAGGAAGAGCGCGTGGCCCTCCTCGCAGCACGCCGACGCCGTCTGGTCCATGATGCCGGTGGGCGCGCCGACGTAGACGTTCTCGGCGCGCTGGCACAGACGGGCCAGCTGCCAGCGCTGCAGGCCCAGTTCGTAGAGGTCGTTCAGGGCCAGGGCCACCACGACCTCCAGGGCCGCCGAGGACGACAGGCCCCCGCCGGACGGCACCGTGGACGACAGGTGGACGTCCGCGCCGCTCACCGGGTGGCCGGCCTCGCGCAGGGCCCAGACGACGCCCGCCGGGTACGCCGTCCAGCCGCGGTCCGACTCCGGGGCCAGGGCGTTTGGACGCAGTTCCACGACCCCGCCCTCGACGTCCGCCGAGTGCAGGCGCAGGACACCGTCCTCGCGCCGTGAGACGGCCGCGACGGCGGTGTGCGGCAGCGCGAAGGGCATCACGAAGCCGTCGTTGTAGTCGGTGTGCTCACCGATGAGGTTGACGCGGCCGGGCGCCGACCAGACGCCCTCCGGCTCGGTTCCGTACAGCGCGGCGAAGCCTTCCCGGACCTGCTGTGCACCCACTACTGCTCCCTGGTCGTGCTTGCGATGTGCTGCGCGAACTGCCACGCGTCCGCGACGATCCCCGCGAGGTCCGCGCGGGACGGGTTCCAGCCCAGTTTCTCGCGGGCCGTGGCGGCCGACGCCACCAGGACCGCCGGATCGCCGCCCCGGCGCGGGGCCACGACCTCCGGGATCGGGTGGCCGGTGACCTGCCGGACCGTCTCGATGACCTGACGGACCGAGAAGCCCTCGCCGTTGCCCAGGTTGCAGATGAGGTGCTCGCCGGGGGTGGCGGCCTTCAGCGCGAGCAGGTGGGCGTCGGCGAGGTCCGCGACGTGGATGTAGTCACGCACGCAGGTGCCGTCCGGCGTCGGGTAGTCGTCGCCGAAGACGGAGATCGCGTCCCGCCTGCCCTGCGCGACCTGCAGCACCAGCGGGATCAGGTGCGACTCGGGGTCGTGGCGCTCGCCCTGGCTGCCGTAGGCGCCCGCCACGTTGAAGTAGCGCAGCGAGACCGCGCCCAGGCCGTGGGCCGCCGCCTCGCCGGTGATCATGTGGTCGACGGCGAGCTTCGAGGCGCCGTAGGGGTTGGTCGGCGAGGTGGGCGCCGACTCGACGATCGGGATCTCCCTGGGCTCGCCGTAGGTGGCCGCCGTGGAGGAGAAGACCAGCTTGCGGACGCCCGCCTCGCGCATCGCGCCGAGCAGCGCCATGGTGCCGGCGACGTTGTTGTCCCAGTACTTCTCGGGCTTGACGACCGACTCGCCGACCTGCGAGAACGCGGCGAAGTGCAGGACCGCATCGAAGGAGGAGTCCAGCCATTTGGCGGCGTCGCGGATGTCGCCCTCGACGAAGGCGGCACCGGCCGGGACGCCCTCCCTGAAGCCCGTGGAGAGGTTGTCCAGCACGACGACCTCGTGGCCCGCCTCCAGCAGATGCTGGGCGACCACACTGCCGACGTAACCCGCGCCGCCTGTCACCAGGTACTTACCGCTCATCAACTCGCTACCTCTCGCAGTCGCTCGGCCGCGCGCTCCGGCGGCACGTCGTTGATGAACACGCTCATGCCGGACTCGGAACCCGCGAGGAACTTCAGCTTGCCGGAGGTTCGGCGGATGGTGAAAAGCTCGAGGTGGAGCGCGAAGTCGTCGCGGTTGACGCCCTCGAAGTCCTCCAGGGCGCCGAACGGGGCCTGGTGCCAGGCCGCGATGTACGGCGTGAGGGACTCGTTCCCGTCTTCCTTCCCTCCACCGGGCCCGTCGAAGATCCGGTCGAAGCGCCTCAAGAGTTCCAGATAGACCTTGGGGAACTCTGTGCGCGCCCCCTCGTCGAGACCGAGCAGATCGGGCACGCGGCGCTTCGGGTACAGGTGGACCTCGTAGGGCCAGTGCGCGGCGAACGGCACGAACGCCACCCAGTGTTCACCCTCCAGGACGACCCGCTCCCCGGCGAGTTCGCTCTGCAGGACGGAGTCGAAGAGGTTCTCACCGCCCGTTGCCTCCTTGTGAGTTGCGAGCGAACGCAGCATCAGTGCGGTGCGGGGGGTGGTGAACGGGTACGCGTAGATCTGGCCGTGCGGATGTCCGAGCGTCACTCCGATCTCCGCGCCCCGGTTCTCGAAGCAGAACACCTGCTCCACGGAGGGGAGATGCGACAACTCGGACGTCCGGTCCGTCCATGCCTCCAGGACCAGGGCCACCTGCTCCTCGGTCAGGTCGGCGAAGGACGCGTTGTGGTCGGAGGTGAAACAGACGACCTCGCAGCGGCCCGAGTCGCCGGCCAGGGAGGGGAACCGGTTCTCGAAGACGGCCACGTCGTACGACGAGTCCGGGATCTCGCTCAGACGGTCGCCCTGGGAGGGGCACAGGGGGCACTCGTCGGCCGGCGGGTGGTAGGTGCGGCCCTGGCGGTGCGAGGCGATGGCGACCGCGTCGCCGAGCAGCGGGTCGCGGCGGATCTCGGAGGTGGTGACGGTCCGCTCGAGCGGGCGCTTGTCCACCGCGTCCCGCACGTGGTCGTCGCGCAGGTCGTAATAGATCAACTCGCGACCGTCGGCCAGGCGGGTCGAGGTCTTCTTCACTGCGGACTCCCTATCCGAGCCACTACTGCCCAGCTACTCACTCATCAAACATAACCAAACACATTGGAACACGACCCCTCACATCCGTCAACATCACAATCCAACAAAGACCATCAGCAGAAGTGTTCAATCACTGAACACCAAGGCGTAGTTTCCGCTCTGGATCAGTTCACGCGACGAAGCGAGTTCTTATGCAAACCCCCACATATTCGGCCATGCAGCTGGCCGCCGAGCTACGACTCCCCACGAACTGGCTCGACTACACGATCCTCGGCATCTACTTCGCAGTCGTCCTCGGCATCGGCTTCGCCGCCCGCGCGTCGGTGAAGACCAGCCTCGACTTCTTCCTCTCCGGGCGCTCCCTGCCCGCCTGGATCACCGGTCTCGCTTTCATCTCGGCCAACCTGGCCGCCACCGAGATCCTCGGCATGGCCGCGAACAGTGCGCAGTACGGCGCCTACACCGTGCACTGGTACTGGATCGGCGCCATCCCCGCCATGGTCTTCCTCGGCCTGGTGATGATGCCCTTCTACTACGGCAGCAAGGTGCGCTCGGTCCCCGAGATGCTGCTGCTGCGCTTCGACAAATGGGCACATCTGCTCAGTTCGATCCTGTTCGCGTTCGCCGCCATCCTGATCGCCGGTGTGAACCTGTACGCCCTCGCGATCGTCGTCGAGGCACTGCTGGGCTGGCCGCAGTGGGTGGCGATCGTGGTGGCCGGCGCCTTCGTGCTGGCCTACATCACCCTCGGCGGTCTGTCGTCCGCGATCTACAACGAGGTGCTGCAGTTCTTCGTGATCCTCGCAGCCCTCATCCCGATCGTGGTGCTGGGCCTGAAGAAGGTCGGCGGCTGGGGCGGCCTCACCGACAAGCTCACCGCGACCCACGGCGCGAACTTCACCACCGCCTGGGGCGGCACCGGTATCGGCAGCCCCAACCCGCTCGGCGCCAACTGGCTGACCATCGTCCTGGGCCTGGGCTTCGTGCTGTCCTTCGGCTACTGGACGACCAACTTCGCCGAGGTGCAGCGCGCCCTGTCCGCGAAGAACCTCTCCGCCGGCCGGCGCACCCCGCTGATCGCCGCGTACCCGAAGATCTTCATCGTCTTCCTGGTGATGATCCCGGGCCTGGTCGCCGCCGCGCTCGTGCCGAAGTTCGGCACCCCCGACTCCGGCTACCAGTACAACGACGCGATCCCCTACCTGATGCAGGAACTGCTGCCCAACGGCGTTCTCGGCATCGCCGTGACCGGTCTGCTGGCCGCGTTCATGGCGGGCATGGCGGCCAACGTGTCGTCCTTCAACACGGTGTTCACCAACGACATCTGGGGCCGGTACATCGTCAAGGGCCGCGAGGACGCGTACTACGTGCGCTTCGGCCGCCTGATCACGGTGGTCGGCGTCTGCGCCTCGGTCGGCACGGCCTTCCTGGCGTCGTCGTTCTCCAACATCATGAGCTACCTCCAGACGCTGTTCTCCTTCTTCAACGTGCCGATGTTCGTCGTCTTCATCGTCGGCATGTTCTGGAAGCGCGCCTCCGTCAAGTCCGGCTTCTGGGGCCTGCTCGCCGGCACGGTCTCGGCGATGGTCAACTACTTCTGGATCTACAAGCAGGGCATCATCGACATCCCCACCGACCAGGGCGCCAACTTCGTCTCCGCGATCGTCGGCTTCGTCGCCGGCGCGGTGGTGATGGTCGCCGTGTCCCTGTTCACCGAGCCGAAACCGGCCGAGGAACTGGAGGGTCTGGTCTACGGCACCACCTCACCCGGCATGCAGGAACCGCCCGCCGCCGGCGACGACGCCTGGTACCGGAAGCCGGCCCTGCTGGGCTGGGGCGCCGTGGTCATCGCAGCCGCCTGCTACATCCCGTTCTCGCTCTGATGGCATCCTGACTGGGGAGTTGGAAAACCATGACTGATCAGTCCGGACCCTCCGGATACTCCGGGTACTCCGACAAGGACGTCCAGCGCGAGGTCACCGAGCTGCAGGAGAAGTCCGCGACCGCGGCCCGCATCTTCGACCTGCGCCGCATCATCGGCGGCCTGTTCGTCCTGTACGGCGTCATCGTCACGATCACCGGCATCACCGACGACCAGGCCGCGATCGACAAGGCCCAGGGCGTCAACATCAACCTGTGGACCGGCATCGCCATGCTGCTCCTCGGCATCTTCTTCCTGGCCTGGCTGAAGCTGCGCCCGACCCCTCCGCCGACACCGGCGGCCGCCCCGGGACAGGAGGACGACGCCCCGGCCCCACGCCCGGAGTGACGGCCACGGGGCCGGAGAGCTCACCGCCTCCGGTCCCGCCCCGTCCCCACCCACCCCGGGACCCCCACACCTCCCCCCGGAGGTCAAAGGGCTTCTGGTCCCGCTTCCGCGTGCGTCACCGGCGTCGCCGTGTGTGTCAGCGGGCCCGCTCGGTCCAGCAGACCGGTGCGGGCCGCCAGGGCCGCGGCCTCCAGGCGGGAGCCGACACCTAGTTTCATCAGGACGCGCTGGACGTGGGTGCGGGCGGTGGACGGGGCGATGCCCATGCCGGCCGCGATCAGGCGGGTGTCCTCGCCGTCGGCGACCCGGACCAGGACCTCGACCTCCCTCGGGGTGAGCATCTGCAGCAGACGCTGGCCCTCGTCGTCGGGCTGGGCGGCGGGGTTGAGGAGTTCACTGAAGGCTCCTTGCAGAAGCTGCGGGGCCACCGCCGCCTCACCCGCCCTCGCCTTCATGATCGCGCGCTCGACACCCTCTATGCGCTCGTCATGGCGTACGTAGCCCGAGGCGCCCGCGGCGAAGGCGGCGGCTATGCCGCGCGGGCTCGGCACCGGGCCCAGGACCACGACGGCGACCTGCGGACGCTCCCGTTTGATCCTCACCACCGGATCGAAGATGCCCGGCTCGGCCGGTGTCGCCGTCCCCAGCAGACAGACCTCCGGCGCACGGGTGATCACCAGCTCCGCCGCGCCCGCGGCAGGCGCCGCCGCAGCGAGCACCCGGTGCCCCCGCAGCTTCAAGGCCGAGGCCAGCGCCTCGGCGAGCAGTCGGTGGTCGTCGACCACCATGAGCCGCACTCCCATCGAGCAACCCCCCAGTCCCCCCAATGGATCACCACGGATGCCCACTGGTCCGCGCGGACGAAAGCCCCCCCGGCTCCCCCGCTCTCCATGCCCCCGGAAGCTACACGCTTGTTCGACGATGCGCTCCCCCTACCGGTGAGAAGTGCCCCGGATCGACGGAATTTCTGATGTCGAGGGTGACGGCCACGACGCCCACGGCCCCGCCCCTGAGCAGGGACGGGGCCGTGGCACGGCTGTCGCGCGGGTTCAAGCGCCGGCGCCGAACGCGATCGCCAGGTACTCCTTGTCGCCGGCGCCCGACGGCTTGTCGGCGTAGACCCCGGACATGTACAGGTGCCCCTGCGCATAGATGATCTCGGAGTACTCCGGGGACATGCTCGTCTCCACGTCGCGCACCGACTCCGTCGCCGGGTTCTGCAGCAGCTTCGTCTCCTTGAAGGAGCCGCCGTCGATGCTGACGATCTGACCGCCCTTGTCGTACGGCGGGCGCTTGTACGCGATCACGTTGGCGCCGTCCATGCGCAGCGGGGTGATCGTGTAACCGTCGCCCGCGTCCGCGCGCTGGCCGGTCTGCTTGCCGGTGGCCAGGTCGAACGCGACGATCTCGTTGGTCTGGCTGTACTCCCCGGTGCCGTCGTGCTCCTCGGTGGGGATGTACAGCCGGCCGTTGCCGACGGCGATGCCGGTGCACGCCTCGACCCTCGTGATGCCGTCGCACTTGGCCGCGAACTGGTCGCCCGGCGCCGAGATCCGGTTGATCAGCTTGCCGGTCTTGTTGTCGATGGAGAAGAAGTCCGAGATGCCGCTGCCGTCGCCCGCGCTGTCGCCGACGTCGGCGGCCACCACCAGCGGGTTCGTCGACACCACGGAGGCGTACTCGATGCCCGAGGTCATCTTGTACTCCGAGATCACCTTCCCGGACTTGGGATCGATGGTCTGGATGTGCAGCTGACGCTGGTCGTAGGAACCGCACTTGCGCACCGCGACCAGCTTCTCGCCACCGCCGTAACCGGCGTCGTAGCAGGTGTCCGTGGGCTTCGGGGCCCACAGGGACTTGCCGGAGGTGACGTCCCAGGCGGCGCCTCCGCTGCTGCTGCCCGCGGCGACGGTGTTCGCGCTGACCGTCACGTTGTCCAGACTGATCGGCCGGTCACCGGAGTTGACCGTCTTCGTCCACAGCTTCCTGCCCGCGTCCAGGTCGATCGCCGCGACCTGGCTGCAGCCCGCCGAGCTGTTCTTCGCCGGCATCTTCGGCTGGAAGACGATGGCCGTCTTGTTGTCCTCGGTGGTGTGCGAACTGGCCTCGCACACCGGGCCGGGCAGCGCGATCGTCCAGAGCTTGGTGCCCTTTTCCGGGTCGTAGCCGTTGATCTCGGCGACGCCGCTCTTGACGTAGGCCTTGTCGGTGAGCCACGAACCCGCCACGACCGTGCTGTCGTCCACCTTGGGCTCCGGGACCTGGAACAGGACATGGGAGCCGGGGTTCGCGGGCACCTTCTCGTCGCCCTTGGCCGACGACCCGCCGGTGTCGCCCTTGCCGTCCTTCCCGCCGGTGCCGCCACTCGAACTCGCGGTGTCGTGCTTCTTGTCGTCGCCCTTGCCGGACGAGGCGTACCAGATGCCGCCGCCGACGATCAGCGCGATCGCGACGACCGCCGCGACGATGATGGTCGTCTGCGTGCTGAGCCCCCGCCCGCCCGCGGGCTGCCCGGCCTGCGGCTGCAGCGGCATGGAGGGCTGCGGGTAGCCGTAACCGGGCTGCTGGCCATAGGGGTTCGGGGCCTGTCCGTACGGGTTCGGCTGCTGGCCGGGGTAGCCGTAGCCCGGGGGCGTCTGCGGCGGCTGCGGCTGCTGCGGCGCCTGGGGATAGCCGTAACCGGGCTGCTGCCCAGGCGGCGGAGGGGGTGTCTGCGGAGCCTGGGGTGCCTGCGGGTAGCCGTAGCCCGGCTGCTGCGGGGCGCCGAAGCCGGGCTGCTGCGGCGGCTGGTCCTGAGGCGGGCCGAAGCCGGGCTGCTGCGGGGGCTGGTTGGGCGGCGGGGGCGGTGGCTGGGTCATCGTGTGCGTTACCTCGAAGCGTGGCGGCCGGGCGGCGGGGGCTGCTGGAGCGAAGGAAGAGAGGGAGGAGTCACTTGCCGTAGGCGAGCATCAGCTTCTCCTTCGCCTCGTCATTGCCGGTCAGCCGGGTGGTCGAGAGGTAGAAGCGCCCGTCGACCCAGTCGAAGTCCTTGGAGAAGAAGCCGTTCTCGATCTCCGCGACGCCTGCCGGGTTCTGCAGCAGCTTCACCGGCTTGTGGCTCGATCCGCCGGTCGCGATCGACACGACCTGGCCGCCCGCGTCGTAAGAAGGCTCCACATACGCGATGAGCTTTCCGCCCTCGGCCCTGATCGGCAGCATCGACTCGTCCGCGGGGGACTTGACCCGCCACTTCTCCTTGCCGTTCGCGAGGTTGATCGCGACGATCTCGTTGGCGCCGGTCGTGGCGTCGGTCGGCAGGTAGAGGGTGCTGGAGTCGGAGGCCACGCCCTGGCAGCCCTGAAGGTCACGCGAGAGGATCGCCCAGCCGCACTGGGGGCCGAATTTCTCGTCGAAACTCACCTGCGAGCGGAAGGTGCCGTTCGCGTTGAACGTGGAGATGTTCCACGCCTTCTTGTCCTCGTTGGTGCTGTAGACGACCAGCGGGTCGACGGAGTACGTGCGCGCCACCGTCCAGCCCTTGTCGAACTTCTGCGTCCACTTGACCTTGCCGGTGGCCGGGTCGAGCTGCTGCATCTCGTCGTGCTCGTTCGATCCGGTGGCGTCGCAGGAGGCGACGGACAGCAGCCTGCTGCCGCCCGCGAACGCGGTCGGGAAGCACGAGTCGCCGTACTTCTTCTTGTCGAAGAGCTTCTTGCCGGAGTCGACGTCGTACGCCACTCCGGACTGCGAGCGGCCCACCATCAGCGTCTTGCCCGTGATGGACAGGGAGACGGTGATGGTGCTGTCGAACAGCGCACCGTCGGTGAGCTGGGTCTTCCAGCCCTTCTCGCCGGTGTTCAGGTCGATCTGCTGAAGCTGGTTGCACCTGGCGCGATCGCTGGTGCCGCTCTCGTAGGCCACCACGACCTTGTCGTCGGCCGACTGCTGCCTGGTGACCGCGCAGATCTTCTGCGGGAAGGTGACCGGGGCCCAAGTGGGTTTGCCGTCGCCCACGTTGTAGGCGAAGACCTGCTTGTACGCCGCCTTCACCGCCGCCTTGTCGGTGATCCACATGCCGGGGGCGTCGGCGCCGGAACCGGGCGCGTCCGGCGCCTCCTTGTACCAGAGGACCTTCGACTCGCCGGCCTGGCGGCCCTCGTTGAGGTTCTCGGCGTCCGAGGCGCCGTCGCCGGTGCCGTCACCGGGGTTCACCGGAGCATCGGACGGGGAGGCCTTGGAGTCGTCGCTCTTCTCGGCGACCGGCTTCTTCTTGCCGTCGTCGCCCCCGCTGGTCGCGGCGAAGACGGTGCCGCCGATGACGGCCAGCGCGGCGACCACCGCCGCGACGACGAGCACGGGCCTGCCCTTGAAGGGGTTCTTGGAGCCGGGGCCGGGCGGCGGGGTGCCGGGCGCGCCGGGGTACTGCGGCTGCGGGTAGCCGTAACCGGGCTGCTGGCCGTACGGACCGGGCTGCTGGGGCTGACCGTAGGGGCCGGGCTGACCGTACGGGGCCGCCGGCTGACCCGGCTGCTGACCGTAGGGGCCGGGCTGTCCGTACGGGCCGGGCTGCTGGCCGTACGAGCCGGGCTGCTGGGGGGCCTGGGGTGCCTGGGGGTAGCCGTAGCCGGGCTGCGGGGCGCCGGACGGCGGGGCCTGTGGGGGCGGCGGCGTCTGGGGCGGGCCCTGGGGTGGCGGCGGGGTCTGCGGAACTCCGAAACCGCCCTGCGGCTGGTTCTGCGGCGCTCCGAAACCACCGGGCTGCGGCGGCTGGTTGGGCGGCTGGTTGGGCGGCTGAGTCATCAGCGCGTCTCCCCCTCGTTCACTGATTTTTAGCCACGCCCTGAGGTACGTGATGGACCCAGAGTCGTACTCAGAAAGTTCTCAGACGGCTCTTTGTATCACTCGGGGCCGACAACGCACCGGGCCGGTTCACGCCCTGTACCCAAGGGAGAACCGGCCCGTGATACCGCCGTTATGCGCCTTCACGCACCCTTCACGCATCCTCGGCGAGTTCCAGCCACTGCAGCTCCAGCTCCTCGCGCCGGCCGGTCAAGTCCCGCAGCTCGGCGTCGAGTTGGGCCACTTTTGCGAAGTCCGTGGCGTTATCGGCGATTTGGGCGTGCAGCTTCGACTCCTGCTCGGAGACCTTGTCGAGCTGCCGCTCGATCTTCTGGAGTTCCTTCTTCGCGGCGCGCTGGCCGGCCGCGCTCTTCTCGGGTACGGCCTTCTCCACGACCGGCGACGAGGCGGCGACCGCCTCCTCCATCCGCCGGCGCCGCTCCAGGTACTCGTCGATGCCGCGCGGCAGCATCCGCAGGGTGGCGTCACCGAGCAGGGCGAAGACCCGGTCGGTGGTGCGTTCGACGAAGAACCGGTCGTGGGAGATGACGATCAGCGAGCCGGGCCAGCCGTCGAGGACGTCCTCCAGCTGGGTCAGCGTCTCGATGTCGAGGTCGTTGGTGGGCTCGTCGAAGAAGAGGACGTTGGGCTCGTCCATGAGCAGCCGCAGCAGTTGCAGCCGCCGTCGCTCACCGCCGGACAGGTCACCGACCGGCGTCCACTGCTTCTCCTTGTTGAACCCGAAGGTCTCGCACAGCTGCCCGGCCGTCATCTCCCGCCCCTTGCCGAGGTCGACGCGCTCGCGCACCTGCTGCACCGCCTCCAGGACCCGCAGGCTCGGGTCGAGCTCGGCGACCTCCTGGGAGAGGTAGGCCAGCTTGACCGTCTTGCCCACGACGACCCGGCCGCCGGCGGGCTGGATCTCGCCCTCGCTGCGGGCGGCCTCGGTCATGGCCCGCAGCAGGGAGGTCTTGCCGGCGCCGTTGACGCCCACCAGACCGATGCGGTCGCCGGGCCCGAGGTGCCAGGTGACGTGCTTGAGGAGCACCTTGGGGCCGGCCTGGACGGTGACGTCCTCAAGATCGAAGACGGTCTTCCCGAGCCGGGTGGAGGCGAACTTCATCAGCTCGCTGCTGTCGCGCGGCGGCGGTACGTCCGCGATCAGCTCGTTGGCGGCCTCGACGCGGAAGCGCGGCTTGGAGGTACGGGCGGGTGCGCCGCGGCGCAGCCAGGCCAGCTCCTTGCGGACCAGGTTCTGCCGCTTGGTCTCCTCGGTGGCGGCGATGCGCTCACGCTCGGCGCGGGCGAAGACGTAGTCGGTGTAGCCGCCCTCGTACTCGTAGACGTCGCCCTTCTGCACGTCCCACATGCGCGTGCACACCTGGTCGAGGAACCACCGGTCGTGGGTCACGCACACGAGCGCGGACCGGCGCTCCCGCAGATGGCGGGCGAGCCAGGAGATGCCCTCGACGTCGAGGTGGTTCGTGGGCTCGTCGAGGACGATCAGGTCCTGTTCCTCGATGAGCAGCTTGGCGAGCGCGATACGCCGCCGCTCGCCGCCGGAGAGGGGCGCGATGACGGTGTCGAGTCCCTGCGGGAAGCCGGGCAGGTCAAGCCCTCCGAACAACCCGGTGAGCACGTCGCGCACCTTCGCGTTCCCGGCCCACTCGTGGTCTTCCATGTCCCGGATGACCTCGTGCCGGACGGTGGCGTTCGGGTCGAGGGAGTCGTGCTGCGTGAGCACGCCCAGGCGGAGCCCGCCGGAGTGGGTGACCCGCCCCGTGTCGGCCTCCTCCAGCTTGGCCAGCATGCGGATGAGGGTCGTCTTGCCGTCTCCGTTGCGCCCCACGACCCCGATCCGGTCGCCCTCCGAGACGCCGAGGGAGACGCCGTCGAGGAGGGCACGAGTGCCGTACACCTTGCTGACGTTCTCGACATTGACCAGATTGACGGCCATTACTCTCCTGCCCAGGGGGTCGATCGACCTTCCAGGGTAGTCGGCGGGGCGCCTTGCCTTTCACGCGTCCCGGCGCCGGCCCCCGTCAGCCGCTCAGGACGGTCAGCCGCCCAGCACCGTCGCACCCGGCACGGGCCCCTGTGCCGTGCGCACCGTGCGGCATGTGCCCGAGGTCTTCAGCGCGTCCGCCACCTTGGCCGCCGACTCCGTGTCCCGGGCGAGGAACGCCGTGGTCGGGCCCGAGCCGGAGACCAGCGCCGTGAGGGCGCCGGCGGTGCGGCCGGCCGCGAGGGTGCCGGCAAGTTCCGGGAAGAGCGAGAGGGCGGCGGGCTGCAGGTCGTTGGACACGGCCGCGGCGAGCGCATCCGGGTCGCCCTTCGCGAGCGCGTCCAGAAGCTCTTCGGAGGCGACGGGCTCGGGGATGTCGAGCCCCTCCCCCAGCCGGTCGAACTCGCGGAAGACGGCCGGGGTGGACAGTCCGCGGCCGGCCATCGCGAAGACCCAGTGGAAGGTTCCGCCGGCCTCCAGCGTGCGCAGCTTCTCCCCGCGGCCGGTACCGAGCGCGGCCCCGCCCACCAGGCTGAACGGCACGTCGCTGCCCAACTCCGCGCAGATGTCGAGCAGTTCGGCCCGGGAGGCACCCGTCCCCCACAGCCTGTCGCAGGCCAGCAGGGCGCCCGCGCCGTCCGCGCTGCCGCCCGCCATACCGCCGGCGACCGGGATGTCCTTGGCGATGTGGATGTGCACGGCCGGCTCGATGCCGCGCCGCTCGGCGAGCACGAGCGCGGCACGCGCCGCGAGGTTCGTGCGGTCCAGGGGCACCTGGTCGGCGTCGGGGCCCGTGCAGGTGACGCGGAGTTCCCCGGCGGGCGTCACGGTCACCTCGTCGTGGAGACCGACCGCGAGGAAGACGTTGGCCAGGTCGTGGAAGCCGTCGGGGCGGGCGGCGCCCACCGCGAGCTGGACGTTGACCTTGGCGGGGACGCGGACGGTGACGCTCACTTCTGCCCGGACTCCTTGTTCTCGGCGTGCTCGGCGTGCTCGGCGCTCCCGGCGCTCCCGGCGCTCGACGCGCTCCCGGCGTGCTCGGCGATGCGCGCGAACTCCTCGACGGTGAGGGCCTCCCCGCGCGCCTGCGGCGAGACTCCGGCGGCCACGAGGGCCGCCTCCGCCGCCGGGGCCGAGCCCGCCCATCCGGCGAGCGCGGCCCGCAGGGTCTTGCGCCGCTGGGCGAACGCCGCGTCGACGACGGCGAACACCTCCCTCCGGGAGGCGGTGGTCTTGATCGGCTCGCTCCGGCGGACGAGCGAGACGAGCCCGCTGTCGACGTTCGGCGCCGGCCAGAAGACCTTCCGCCCGATGGCGCCGGCCCGCTTGACCTCGGCGTACCAGTTGGCCTTCACGGACGGGACGCCGTACACCCGCGAGCCGGGCGCGGCGGCCAGACGGTCGGCGACCTCCGCCTGGACCATGACGAGGGTGCGCTCGATGCTCGGGAAGGTCTCGAGCATGTGCAGGAGGACCGGCACGGCGACGTTGTAGGGGAGGTTCGCGACCAGCGCGGTCGGCGCGGGTCCGGGCAGCTCGGTCACCCGCATCGCGTCGGAGTGCACCAGCGCGAACCGCTCGGCGCGCTCCGGCATCCGGGCCGCGACGGTGGCGGGCAGCGCCCCGGCCAGTACGTCGTCGATCTCGACGGCGGTGACACGCTCGGCGGCCTCCAGCAGCGCGAGCGTGAGGGAGCCGAGCCCCGGGCCGACCTCCACCACCACGTCGTCCGGCCGGACGCCGGCGGTGCGCACGATGCGCCGCACGGTGTTCGCGTCGATCACGAAGTTCTGGCCGCGCTGCTTGGTGGGCCGCACGCCGAGGGCTGCCGCCAGTTCACGGACGTCGGCGGGGCCCAGGAGGGCGTCGGGGGCGGGGCTGGTACTCACGGCGACAAGGGTACGGGGCGGCGCGGGGCCACCGCTCACCCGCGCAGCCGCACCCCGCAGTGCGGCCAGGGGCTCGCCCCCCGGCGCACGTACAGCTTCTTCGCACGCAGCGTCTGCTCCGCCGCCGGCGCATCCTGCGGCCGCCCGCTGCCACCGACACTGCGCCAGGTACGGGAATCCAGCTGGTACAGGCCCCCATAGGTCCCCGAAGGATCGACAGCATGCGACCGCCCGCCCGACTCGCAGGCCGCCAGGCCCTTCCAGTTCAGGTCGTCGGCGCCGTGCACGGACGTGGGCAGCGGCTTGGTGCCGACCCTCACGACCTCGGACTGCGGCTCGCGCACCACCTCCGAGTCGGTCGCGCGCGGCTTCTGCTGCACGCCGTTGACGGTGCGCAGGGAGTAGGTGACCCGCCGCAGACCGGGCTGTCCGGCCCGCTCCACGACCTCCGTCCCCTTGAACAGCAGGGGGTCGTCCGTCCGCTCCACCTTGAACGGGATCGCCTCCTCGCGGACCTCCTTGGAGCCCCTGATCCGCAGCACGGTGACGGTCTGCCCGTCACGCGGGAAGCTGTCCGCCGGGACGGAGGTGGTGTCCGCGCCGTGCAGGGCGACGCCGGCCTCCCGGACGGCCTCGCGCACCGTCGCGGCGTTCGTGCGGAGGGTGCGGGCGTGACCGTCGGCCATGATCGTCACGGAGCGCTCGGTGCGTACGTCGAGCGCGAGCCCGGCGCGCCCGATGGGCTGGGAGCGCGAGACGGACATGTACGCGCCCTGGGCCCGCACCCCGAGTTGTTCGAGCGCCTCCTGCACGGTGTGCGCTGTCGTCCACACCTCGCGCCGGTGGCCGTCGATGGTGAGCCGCACAGGACGCCCGTAGTGCACGGCGACCTCGTCACCGCTGGCGAGCGGGGTGCCGCGGGCGGGCGCGACCACGTCGTGCGCACCCACCTCGACGCTCTCCTGCGAGAGCAGCTCGGTCACGTCGTCCGCGAAGGTGTGCAGGGTGCGCGGTGTGCCGTCGACCGTCAGCTCGACGGCCTTGTCCTTGGCGACGAACGCGGTGGTGCCGCCGGCCAGGAAGGCGACGACCAGCGCCTGGGGCAGCAGCCGGCGCACGGTGCTGTCCGAGCGCTCCATGTACCAGGGCCTACGCCGGCGCGCGGCCCTTCGGCCTCCTTCGGTCGCCTCGGCGCGGACGGCGGGCGCGGCGGGCCTGGCGGGCCTGGCGGGCCTGGCCGACGCGGGCGACAGCGCACCCGTCGCGGTCCCCACCTGCCGCGGAAGCACCGGCCCGGGCGTCTCGGCCGGCCCGGGCATCGCGGCCTGCGGGGCCGACTCGTAGGCGGGCCGGTACGTGTCCTCCTCGTAGGCGGGCCGGTACGTGTCCTCGTGTGCCCCGGGCATCCCGTACGCCAGCGTCTGGGCGCTGTGCACGTCGTAACCGCCGTACTCCGGCGGCGGGTAGCCCGGGTTCGGGCCGGGCGACTCATACGTCTCGTACTGCGAATCCTGTGAGTACTGCGAGTACTGCGAGTTGCTCACGCTGACACGCTCCAGGGGGCCGGAGGGGTCCAGAGGGGTCCTGAGGGGTCCTGATCGGGCACCAGAACCTAGCGGAGCGAGTGTCACTCTCCAAAGCGACGCAACTACACAGGGTCGCGACGGGGCCGGGATGAGCCCGCCCCGCGTTACCGGAGGGTTATGTACCGGGCACCCTCAGTAGTCGAAGGCCAGCGCGGTGTTCGCGGCGAGGGCTGTCGCCAGCGCGTCCTCGTCGATGCCCCGTACGGCGGCCATCGCGCGCACCGTGACCGGAATGAGATACGGGGCATTGGGCCGTCCGCGGTACGGCACCGGTGTCAGGAACGGCGCGTCGGTCTCCACGAGGACCAGTTCCAGGGGTGCCACTGCGAGCGCGTCCCGCAGATTCTGGGCGTTCTTGAAGGTGACGTTGCCGGCGAAGGACATGAAGTATCCGGCGCGGGCGCACAGTTGAGCCATCTCGGCGTCGCCGGAGTAGCAGTGGAACACCGTCCGCTCGGGGGAGCCCTCCTCCTTGAGGATGCGCAGCACGTCCGCGTGGGCGTCGCGGTCGTGGATGACGAGGGCCTTGCCCTGCCGCTTGGCGATCTCGATGTGGGCCCGGAAGGAGGCCTCCTGGGCGGCCATGCCCTCGGGGCCGGTGCGGAAGTGGTCGAGGCCGGTCTCACCGACCCCCTTGACCTGGGGGAGTGCGGCCAGGCGCTCGATCTCGGCGAGCGCCTCGTCGAGCGCCGCCGGGCCTCCCGGCTCGCGTGCACCTTGCCGGGACCAGCCGTCGGGGTCTCCGTGCACGATGCGCGGCGCCTCGTTGGGGTGGAGGGCGACGGTCGCGTGGACGGCGTCGTACCGTCCCGCCGTGTCGGCGGCCCACTGCGAGCCGCGTACGTCGCAGCCGACCTGCACGACCGTCGTCACGCCCACCGAAGCGGCCTTCGCGAGGCCCGCCTCGACCGTGCCGGACTGCATGTCGAGGTGGGTGTGGGAATCGGCGACGGCCACCCGGAGGGGTTCCGGGAGCGGCGGCCCGTTCTTCTCGACGGTCTTCTCGCTGGGGCCGGAGGTGTTCGAAGGCATGCCCCGATCCTACGAAAGGGGCATGCCCGCCCGGCTGCGGGAGCTGTCAGCTCGCCTTGCGGAAGGGATGCAGGAGATCGGACAGATGCCAGTGGTGGTCCCGCTGCCCGGCCCCGGCCGCCTCGGCCCCCTGCTCCGGCGCCGCGGCCGGCCCGGTCTGGGGCGTCCGGCGCTGCTGCGGGTGCACGGCGTCGCGCACGGACGAGACCTGCCCCGGCCGCATGATCCGTACGACATGGCTGTCGCAGTTGTGGCACGTCGGCTTGGACAGCGGTGAGGGCACGACCTGGCCGTCGGCCACGTACATCACGAACTGGTGGCCCTCGACGTCCGTGTGGTGCTCTATCTCGTACGACTGCTCCCAGCCGTGCCCACAGCGCATGCAGGCGAAGGAATACGACTCGTGCACGACTGCGGTCGCCGCTCCGCGGAGGCCGGACTGCCCTGCGATCTCGCTCATGCCAGCTCCTCTTGTCCGCTGGACAAAGGGACGGGTGCGTCCCTTCAACCAGTGGACGCTTCCGCCGGAGCGAATGCATCAGGGCTGTCGACTGTTGGAGTCGATTTGGACTCTCCTTGCCATACCGGCCCCCGCGAGCCCTGTGGGCTTTGCTTTGAAAGACAGTCTTTTGCCTGCCCGTGGGGCGCCCGCTCAGGAGAGATGCGCCCTGCTCAGAGGCGGTGTGGCGGACTTCACGAAGTCCTCACGAACCACTCGTGGACGCGGCGTTCTTCGCGGCCACAACCGCGTCGAAGACCTCCCGTTTGGGCAGCCCCGCGTCGGCGGCGACCGCCGCGATCGCCTCCTTGCGCCGCTCCCCCGCCTCCTCGCGCACCCGGACCCGCCGCACCAGTTCGGCGGCGTCGAGTTCCCCCGGCCCCCTCTCGGGCGCACCCTCGACGACCACGGTGATCTCACCGCGCACCCCCTCGGCCGCCCATGCCGCGAGCTCGGCCAGCCCGCCGCGCCTGACCTCCTCGTACGTCTTGGTCAGCTCCCGGCAGACGGCGGCCCGGCGCTCGGCCCCGAACACCTCGGCCATGGCGGCGAGGGTGTCGTCGAGACGGTGCGGGGCCTCGAAGTAGACGAGGGTCCGGCGCTCCTCTGCGACCTCCCTGAGGCGCGTCAGGCGCTCCCCCGCCTTGCGCGGCAGGAACCCCTCGAAGCAGAAGCGGTCGACGGGCAGCCCGGACAGCGCGAGCGCGGTGAGCACGGCGGACGGGCCGGGCACGGCGGTGACCCGGATGTCCTTCTCGACGGCGGCGGCGACCAGCCGGTACCCGGGATCGGACACGGACGGCATCCCGGCGTCCGTGACGAGCAGCACGCGCGCGCCGTTCACGAGTTCCTCGACGAGTTCGGGCGTACGGGCCGACTCGTTGCCCTCGAAGTACGACACGACCCGCCCCTTGGGCGTGACGCCCAGCGCCTGCGTCAGACGCCTCAGCCGCCGTGTGTCCTCGGCGGCGACCACGTCGGCCCCGGCCAGCTCCGCCGCCAGCCGGGGCGGCGCGTCCGCGACGTCGCCGATGGGGGTGCCCGCCAAAACAAGGGTTCCAGTCACCTGCCCATCCTCCCAGGGGCGACCGGGTGCGGAGGGACACGGTCGGACGCGTCCGGCTCGTTACCGCACATGCACGGGACTCACACAGCACCGTTCCCTACGATGGCGCGGTGACCAGTACCGCGTCCTCCCCGGACACCCGGCAAGGCCAGAACCCGCACGACCAGCGGCCGTCGTGGCAGCAGCGGCTGCGCCGTTTCGGCTACACGGCGGCGCCGAGAAGCGACGTACGCGAGCGCCTGGTGCCGCCGTACGTGCAGCCCAGCCCGCGGTTGTGGCAGGTCCTGGGCGTGCCCAAGGCGCTCGCCGAGCGGATCGCGCGCTGGTCGGGCTGGGGCGGTCCGCTGCTGGTGACGCTGATGGCGGGCGTGATGCGGTTCTGGAACCTGGGCAGCCCGAAGGCGGTGATATTCGACGAGACGTACTACGCCAAGGACGCGTGGGCGCTCGTCCACCGCGGCTTCGAGGTCAACTGGGACAAGAACGCCAACGATCTGATCCTCTCCAGGAACGGTCACGTCCCGATCCCGACGGACGCGGCGTACGTCGTGCATCCGCCGGTCGGCAAGTACGTCATCGGGCTGGGCGAGCTGGTCTTCGGGTTCGACCCCTTCGGCTGGCGGTTCATGACGGCGCTGCTCGGGACGCTGTCGGTCCTGATGCTGTGCCGTATCGGGCGCCGTGTCTTTCGCTCGACCTTCCTCGGCTGTCTGGCCGGCGGGCTGATGGCGGTGGACGGCCTCGCCTTCGTGATGAGCCGTACCTCGCTGCTCGACGGCGTGCTGATGTTCTTCGTGCTGGCGGCGTTCGGCTGTCTGGTCATCGACCGCGACAGGGCGCGGGAGAAACTCGCGGCCGCGCTCCTGCCGGACGCCGACGGCCATGTCCGCCCGGATCCGCACATCGCCGAGACCACCCGGCTGGGGTGGCGCCCCTGGCGCTGGCTGGCGGGCCTGATGCTGGGCCTGGCCATCGGCACCAAGTGGAACGGCCTCTACATCCTGCTCGCCTTCTGCGTGATGGCGGTCCTGTGGGACGTCGGCTCGCGCAAGGTGGCGGGCGCCCGGCACCCGTACGGCGCGGTGCTCAAGCGCGACACGGGTATCACGTTCCTGGCCACGGTCCCGGTCGCGATCGCGACCTATCTCCTGTCCTGGACCGGCTGGATCCTCTCCCCCGCGAGCGGCTCCGGCGGCTACTTCCGCAACTGGGCCGCCACCGACGGCAAGGGCGGCAGCTGGACCTGGCTGTTCCCCGACTGGTGGCGCAGCCTGTGGCACTACGAGCACGAGGTCTACAAGTTCCACGTCGGCCTGCATTCGCCGCACACCTACATGTCCAACCCGTGGAGCTGGATCGTCGACGGCCGCCCGGTCTCGTACTTCTACGAGTCCCCCTCGGCCGGCCAGGACGGCTGCCCTGCCGACGCGGGCCAGAAGTGCGCCCGTGAGGTCCTCGCGATCGGCACGCCGCTGCTGTGGTGGGTGGCGTGCTTCGCGATCCTCTACGTCCTCTACCGCTGGCTGCTGCGCCGCGACTGGCGCGCGGGCGCCATCGCCTGCGGCATCGCGGCCGGCTATCTGCCCTGGTTCATGTACCAGGAGCGGACGATCTTCTTCTTCTACGCCGTCGTCTTCGTGCCGTTCCTCTGTCTGGCGGTGGCGATGCTGCTCGGCGCGCTCATCGGCCCACCCGGCTCCAGCGACACCCGCCGGGTGGCCGGGGCGACGGGCGCGGGCGTGCTGGTCCTGCTGATCGCCTGGAACTTCATCTACTTCTGGCCGCTGTACACCGGCACGGCGATCCCCATCGACGACTGGCGATCCAGGATGTGGCTGGACACCTGGGTGTAGCCACATTCGACTGGAATGCGGCCAAAAAACGCCACTTTATATCTTATGTAATTTTCACACCCAGAAACTCAATACCGTCAACTCCTCTTTCGGAAAAACAGGGGGGAGTGACGCATGTCGTATTCGCGCAACATAACCGACGTGCACGTCAGCAAGGGTGCTCTGTGGATCGGGTCTGACACCTATCCACTGCGCAACATCGCGCGCACGTCGATGCGGGAACTGGTACCCAATCGCGCCGCGGCCCGGTCGAAGTTCATCAAGGGCGCGATCATCCAGGCCGTCGTGCTGCTCTTCGGCCTCGGGCTCACGGGGGCGTCGGCGGTGGTCGGCATCGTGATCGTCCTCGTCGCGCTCGGCCTCGCGCTCCGCGGCTGGCTCGAACTGCAGAAAGTGCTGGAGGCGCCGACGCTGTACGTCCTGCAGATCACCACGTCGGGAACTCCGCAGACCGCGCTGACCAGCGACGACAAGAAGCTGATGGACCAGCTCTTCCACCAGCTGATGGAGGCGATGGACAACCCGGAGGTCCAGTTCCACTACCAGATGCCGACGTACAACATCAGCGGCGACAGCATCTACCAGTACGGCGACCACAACGTCGGAAAGGTGACCACATGAGCGGCGACTCGGTGATGCAGTGGGGGGACGGCAACATCGGCATCATCAAGAACCAGGGCGCCGCGAGCCCGCAGGCCGCACTGGTCCAGCTGGTCGAGGCGGCGCTGGCACTGCGCGAACAGGTCCCCGCGAGCGACCGCCAGGTCTTCGACACCTCCGTCGAGGTGCTCCGCGCCGGCGGGACGCAGGACCGGGGACGGCTGCGCCGGGCACTGGCCTCGATCGCCGGAATCGCCGCCCTGGTCGGCGAGGTGGGTGCCCCCGTCGTGAGCGCGGTGAACAGCCTGGTGGAGGCGGCCGGCCTCCGGTGAGGCCTGCCGGTCGGCCTCCGGTGAGGCCTGCCGGCCGGCCTCCGGTGAGGCCCACCAATCGGGGAACTCGCGCCCCATCCGACACCTCCGCCGCGTAGTGTGCCCGTGCGGGACCCCTCTTGAACACGTTCAGAAAAGGTCCGGGAGGGTCCCGCACACCACACAACGGGGTACGGGGAGGGGAACCATGAGCAGGGGGGTCAGAACCGCTGTCATCGGCAGCGTGTTCGCCGTGATGGTCGGCGGGGCCGGCTACGGCGCCTTCAACATCGTGTCCGCCCTGGACGGCGACGGCGGGGGTTCGGGGTCGAGCGGGCCGGCGCCGGTGAGGACCGGGCCGCCCAGCAGCGGCGAGATCAAGCAGACGTCGGCGAAGTTCTTCACGGCCTGGGAGCAGGGGAAGGCGGCCGAGGCGGCGACGTACACGAACAACGACGCGGCGGCCGAACCGCTGCTGACCGCCTACGGCCAGGACGCGCACATCACCGGCGTGAAGATCACGCCGGGCACCGCGAGCGGCGCCACGATCCCTTTCACGGTCAGGGCAACGGTGTCGTACGAGGGCAGATCCAAGCCCCTGACGTACAAGAGCGAGCTGACGGTGGTGCGGGGCAAGACCACCGGGCGGGCGCTGGTCGACTGGCAGCCGTCCGTCGTCCATCCCCAGCTGCGCAAGGGCGACACGCTGGTCACCGGCGAGTCGGCGAACCCCGAGATCGAGGCCGTGGACCGGGGCGGCGCCGTACTGACCAAGGAGAAGTACCCGTCGCTGGGCCCGATCCTTGACGAACTGCGCGCCAAGTACGGCGAGACCTCGGGCGGTACGCCCGGTGTGGAGCTGTCCGTCCGGCACGAGGCCGAGGGCTCGGCCGACACGACGCTGCTCACGCTGGCCAAGGGCAGGCCGGGCAAGCTGCGGACCACGCTCAGCGCGAGCGCCCAGGCGGCGGCCGAGACGGCGGTGAGGAAGTACGCCGAGTCGTCCGTGGTGGCCCTCAAGCCGAGCACCGGTGAGGTGCTGGCGGTCGCCAACCACCGTGAAGACGGCTTCAACGCGGCGTTCCTGGGCAAGCTGGCCCCCGGCTCCACGATGAAGATCATCAGCGCGGCCACGCTCATCGACAACGGCATCACCAGCATGAACGGCCCGGCCCCCTGCCCGAACGAGGCGGTGTGGCAGAGCCAGACCTTCCACAACCTCAAGGGCATGCAGCCGAACGGGAAAGCCACCCTCTCCGAGAGCTTCGCCCGCTCCTGCAACACGGCGTTCGTGAAGTACGCGGACGAGGTAAAGGTGGACTCCCTCACGAACGAGGCGCAGAACCGCTTCGGTCTCGGCCGGGACAACTGGAAGACCGGCATCCCGTCCTTCGACGGCTCGGTCCCGGCCTCCGGCGGCCCGGACACGGCGGCGAACATGATCGGCCAGGGCCAGGTGCAGCTGAGCCCGCTGAACATGGCGTCGGTGACGGCGACCGCGATGACGGGCGCCTTCCGGCAGCCGGTCATCGTCTCGCCGAAGCTCGACGACCGCGAACTCGCCACCGCCCAGGGGCTGTCCGCGGGTACGGTCGCCCAGCTGCGGGCGATGATGAACCGCACCGCCACCAGCGGCACGGCAGCCGGCGTGATGGCGGGCCTGAGCGGCACCGTCGGCGCGAAGACCGGTTCCGCCGAGGTCGACGGACAGTCCAGGTCCAACAGCTGGTTCACGGGTTACCGCAACGACATCGCCGCAGCGGCCATGACCCAGGACGGCGGCCACGGCATCGACGCGGCCGGCCCGATTGTCGCAGCTGTGCTACGGAGTGGCGGCTGAAGTCACCCGTGCAGGACGGGACTCTAGGCTGTTGGCGTCGTTGGGATGGATGAGGGCAACGGGGACCCTGGAACCGCGGAGGCTTGGGAGCAGTGGGCAACAGAAGGCGCGTCGCCGAGCGACGGAAGACCAAACCCGCCGTGGTCGGCGGGATGATCGCCGTGGTGATCGGCGGCGCCGGCTTCGGCGCCTACGCGCTGTACGGCGGCGGGGCAGCGGCCGACGACAGGACGGCGACGTCGTCCGCGGGCGCCGACCACAAGGCCATCAAGACCGGCCCGCTGTCCGCGGCCGAGGTGAAGACGGCGGCCCAGGGCTTCCTGGCGGCCTGGCAGCAGGGCAAGGTGACGAAGGCGGCCGCCGTCACGAACGACTCGGCGGGGGCCACCGCCCTGCTGACCGGCTACACCAAGGACGCCCACATCACGGGCGTCACGCTCACCGCGGGCACCCGCACCGGCGACACGGTCCCCTTCTCCGTCAAGGGCACGGTGTCGTACAAGGACACCAAGAAGCCGCTCACGTACGAGAGTTCGCTGACGGTCGTGCGCAGCAGGACGGACGGCAAGCCGTACGTCGACTGGCACGCCTCCGTCGTCCACCCCGACCTCAGGGACGGGGACACCCTGGTCACCGGCGAGTCCGGGACGCCCCCGGTCAAGGCGTACGACCGTGCAGGCGGCGAGCTGACGGCCGCCAAGTACCCGTCACTGGGCCCGGTCCTGGACGGACTGCGGGAGAAGTACGGCAAGACCGCCGGCGGCAAGGCGGGCATCGAACTGCGCGTGCTGCGCGGCAAGGAGTCCCAGAAGGCCAAGTACTCCGACAAGACGCTGCTGGCCCTCAGCAAAGGCACGCCCGGCTCGGTGAAGACGACGCTCAGCCCGACGCTGCAGGCGGCCGCCGAGCAGCAGGTGGCAAAGCAGGCGAGGGCGTCCGCGGTCGTGATGCGCCCCTCGACCGGCGAGATCCTGGCCGTCGCCAACACCTCCCACGGCTTCAACGTCGCCTTCCAGGGCTCCCTGGCGCCGGGCTCCACGATGAAGATCGTGACGTCGACGATGCTCTTCGAGAAGGACCTCGTCCACCCCGACGACTCGCACCCGTGCCCCAAGACGTACAAGCTCGCCGGCTGGACGTTCCACAACGACGACGACTCGGAGATCAAGAAGGGCACGTTCAAGCTGGCCTTCGGGGCCTCCTGCAACAACGCCTTCATCAACTTCGCGCCGAAGCTGTCCAACGGCGACCTGACGCAGGAGGCCCAGCAGGTCTACGGCCTCGGCATGAACAACTGGGCCATCGGTGTCCCGACCTTCGACGGCGCCGTCCCGGTGCAGAGCGGCGCGCAGATGGGCGCCTCCCTGATCGGGCAGGGCGGTGTGCGCATGAACCCGCTGAACATGGCGTCGGTGGCGTCCACCGTGGAGGCGGGCACCTTCCACCAGCCGTACCTGGTCGCCCCGAGCGTGGACAACCGCACGCTGGCGAAGGCCTCGCGCACGATGTCGTCGAAGACGCAGGCCGAGCTGAAGGAGGTCATGCAGTACACGGCGGCGTACGGCACGGCGTCCAAGGCGATGGCGGGCCTGGGCCCGAACTACGGCGCGAAGACGGGTTCGGCGGAGGTCGACGGCCAGAAGAAGCCCAACGGCTGGTTCACGGCGTTCCGCGGTGACCTCGTGGCCGCGGGCGTGGTCCAGGCGGGTGGACACGGCGGCGACACGGCGGGTCCGATCGTGGCGGCGCTGCTGAGGATGGGCGGCTGAGCCGAGGATCGCGGCTGAGCCGAGGATCGCGGCTGATCAGCGGCCGGCGGCTGATCAGCTGGTGACCGGCGCGGCCGCCATGTAGGTGCGGCGCAGGAACCGCAGCAGGGACTTGGTCTCGAACTGCACCACCGAGACGCCCTGCGCCGAGTGGAACTCGACCACGGCCTGCACCCTGCCGCACGGCCACACGCGGACCTCTCCGCTGCCGGCCGGGGCGCGCAGGCCCTGTTCCAGGAGCGAGCGCGAGAACGTCCACTCATGAGTCCCGGGAAGGCCGACGCGCACCGAGCGCGGGTCGGTGTCGGGGTCGTAGCGCAGGACGACGGGGATCGTCTCGTCCTCGGGGATGGCGGCGTCCGTGACGACGTGGGCTCGTGCGTACTGCTCGACTACGGACATCGTCGGCCCTCTCACGCTGCGTGATCTGTGTGGAACCTGTGCGTCCACGCACGTCTAATGTCCCATATTTTCCGAATTACGCCCCCTGGCGCAGGACAACCTGCGCGGGATGCTCTGCACGAGCCCCTCGCTCTTGCAAGGAGTTCGCAACAAGCCACTATCATCGAACGGTGCATGTGCCCGACGGATTCATCAACGCTCCCATCTCCGCCGTGACCGGTGTCGTCGCCGCGGGTGCCGTCGCCGTGAGTCTGCGCGGCGCGCGCCGCGAGCTCGACGAGCGCACGGCTCCGCTGGCCGGCCTCGTGGCGGCGTTCATCTTCGCCGTCCAGATGCTGAACTTCCCCGTCGCGGCGGGGACCAGCGGCCATCTGCTCGGCGGCGCGCTCGCCGCGATCCTCGTCGGCCCCTTCACCGGCGTCCTGTGCGTGTCCGTCGTCCTGCTGATGCAGGGCATCCTCTTCGCGGACGGCGGCCTGACCGCGCTAGGCGTGAACATCACGGACATGGCGATCGTCACGACGGTCGTCGGCTACGCCGTCTTCCGCGGCCTGGTGAAGGTGCTCCCGCGCAGGCGCCGCTCGATCACGGTCGCCTCCTTCGTCGCCGCGCTCCTGTCCGTCCCGGCCGCCGCGGTCTGCTTCACGCTGATCTACGCCGTCGGCGGCACCACGGACGTCTCCATCGGCAAGGTCGCCACCGCGATGATCGGCGTACACGTACTGATCGGGATCGGCGAGGCGGCGATCACGGGGCTGACCGTGGGTGCGGTGATCGCCGTACGCCCCGATCTCGTGTACGGCGCGCGCGGCCTGGAGCAGAAACTCAAGCTGCGGGTGAACGGCGAACTCGTGGACGCTCCCCCGTCCGGCCCGGCGCCCGTCGCGGCGCGCACCTCCCGCCGCGCGCTGTGGGTCACCGGCCTTGTCACCTCCCTCGTACTGGCCGGCTTCGTCAGCTTCTACGCCTCCTCGAACCCCGACGGCCTGATGAAGGTCGCCCATGACAAGGGCATCGACAGCAGGGAACAGAAGCACGCGTCGGACGGCTCCCCGCTCGCCGGCTACGGCGTCAAGGACATCACCGACGCGGGCCTCTCCCGCGGCCTCGCGGGCGTGATCGGCGTCGGTGTGACCGTCGTCGCGGGCAGCACCGTGTTCTGGGCGGTGCGCAGGCGCCGTACGGGCGACGTGTCCCCCACCAGCACGGGCGCCGTCTGACGTGGGCGCCGGACACGCGCACAAGCTCTACCGGCACGGGCACTCGCCGGTGCACGCCCTGCCGCCGCACACCAAGCTGGCCGCCGCGTTCGCGTTCGTGGTGGTCGTGGTGTCGACGCCGCGGGAGGCGGTGTGGGCGTTCGGCCTGTACGCCGTACTGCTCGCCGTGGTCGCGTACCTCGCGCGCGTGCCGGCCGGTTTCCTGCTGAAGCGGCTGCTGATCGAGGTGCCGTTCGTCGCGTTCGCGGTACTGATGCCGTTCGTGGCGGAGGGCGAGCGGGTGGATTTCCTGAACCTGTCGCTGAGCGTGAACGGCCTGTGGGGCGCGTGGAACGTGCTCGCCAAGGGCACGCTGGGCGTCGCCGCCTCGGTGCTGCTCGCCTCCACCACGGAGCTGCGCGAACTCCTGCTGGGACTGCAGCGGCTGAAGCTCCCGCCGCTGCTCGTGCAGATCGCGTCCTTCATGATCCGCTACGGCGATGTCATCACCGACGAGATGCGGCGGATGCGGATCGCCCGGGAGTCGCGGGGCTTCGAGGCGCGGGGCGTGCGGCACTGGGGCGTGCTGGCGAAGTCGGCCGGCGCCCTGTTCATCCGCTCCTACGAGCGCGGGGAGCGCGTGCACCTGGCCATGGTCAGCCGCGGTTACGCCGGTTCGATGCCGGTGATCGACGAGGTGACCGCGGACCGGGCGCAGTGGTCGTACGCTCTCGCGCTCCCCTGCGCCGCCCTCGTCGTCTGCCTGCTGGGATGGACCCTGTGACTACTGACCGTGCTGCTTCCCTGGAGGTCTCGGGCCTCGCGTTCGCCTACCCAGACGGCCACCAGGCCCTGTTCGGCGTGGACTTCTCCCTCGCGCGCGGCGAGCGGGTCGCGCTGCTCGGCCCGAACGGAGCCGGCAAGACGACCCTCGTGCTCCACCTCAACGGCATCCTGACCGGCGGCGCGGGCTCGGTGCACGTCGCCGGACTGCCCGTCGGGAAACAGCACATGGCCGAGATCCGGCGCCGGGTCGGCATCGTCTTCCAGGACCCGGACGACCAGCTGTTCATGCCGACGGTCCGCGAGGACGTGGCGTTCGGCCCGGCCGCGGCCGGGCTGACGGGCCCGGCACTGGAGGAGCGGGTCGACCGGGCGCTGGCCCGGGTGGGCATGGCGGAGTTCAAGGACCGGCCCCCGCACCACCTCTCCTTCGGGCAGCGGCGCCGGGTGGCCGTGGCGACCGTGCTCGCGATGGAGCCGGAGATCCTCGTGCTGGACGAGCCCTCCTCCAACCTCGACCCGGCCTCCCGTCGCGAACTGGCCGACATCCTGCGCTCGTTGGACGTCACCGTCCTCATGGTCACCCACGACCTGCCGTACGCCCTTGAGCTGTGCCCCCGCTCCATGATCCTCAGCGGGGGCGTGATCGCGGCGGATGGCAGGACGGCCGAGCTGCTGGCCGACGAGGACCTGATGCGCGCCCACCGCCTGGAGCTGCCCTTCGGTTTCGACCCGCGGTCCGTGACAATGGGCGCGTGACGAACGAGGACCACACGGCGGCCTCTCTGCTGCTCGACGACCAGTTGTGCTTCGCGCTGTACGCGGCCCAGCGGGCGGTGACGTCCTCCTACCGTCCGCTCCTCGACGAACTCGGCCTCACCTACCCGCAGTACCTGGTCCTGCTCGTCCTGTGGGAGCGCGGCGAGAGCACGGTCAAGGCACTGGCGGCCGCCCTGCGGCTCGACTACGGCACGCTCTCGCCACTGCTGAAGCGGCTGGAGTCGGCGGGACTGGTGCGCCGGGAGCGCGCGGCGCACGACGAGCGCTCGGTGCTGGTCGCGTGCACGGGGCGCGGGGAGGAACTGCGGAAGCGCGCGGCCTGCGTACCGGGAGCGCTGCTCGCGGCGACCGGGCTCGACGCGCGGGAGGTCGCGCGTCTGCGCGAGGAGCTGTGGCGGCTGGCGGCGCGGGCCGAAGCGGCGTCGAACCGCTGATCTCGCGTTACCCGCGGTTGCTACCCCCTGGTAAGAGCAGTATCCCTACCGGTCAGTACCTTGTGCACGATGTATTTGCGCGCACTCGTTCTGGGGGGCAGTCATGAGCGACGACACCACCGTCGACACCCGGCCGACGAAAATCATGTACGTCGCCGAGGCGACCGCACATGGCGGCCGGGACGGCTACGTCACCAGCCAGGACGGCCAGATCGAGCTGAAGGTCGCGATGCCCCGGGCGCTCGGCGGCGACGGGAACGGCACCAACCCGGAGCAGCTCTTCGCCGCCGGGTACAGCTCCTGCTTCCACAACGCGCTGGTGCTGGTCGGCCGCCGTTTCGGCTTCGACCTCACCGGCTCCACCGTCGCGGCGAAGGTCGGCATCGGCCCGAACGGGCAGCGCGGCTACGGCCTCGCGGTCGCCCTCAGCGTCTCGCTGCCCGTGCTGGACGCCGATGTCGCGGCGAAGCTCGTGGACGCGGCGCACGAGGTGTGCCCGTACTCGAACGCGACGCGCGGCAACATCGACGTAACGATCCTGTTGGGCTAGCGACACCGGGGAATCGCAGGCTGAGTGGGGGCGTTGCCCACACAGTCGCAGGTCATCCGGAAGGAAGTACGGGCGTGGACGTGAACGGTGCGGTGGCCGAGGGCTTCGAGCCGGTCAGGCAGGCGTTCGTGCGGAACTTCGAGGTGCTCGGAGACCGGGGCGCGGCCGTCGCCGTCTACCGGGACGGGCACAAGGTCGTCGACCTGTGGGGCGGCACGAAGCACGTAGACGGTGCCGCCGGTGCCGCCGGTGCCGAGCCGTGGCAGCAGGGCACCGCCCAGATCGTGCGCTCGGCGACCAAGGGCGTCGCCGCCGCCGTACTCCTGCTGCTGTGCCAGCGCGGGGAGCTGGACCTGGACGCGCCTGTCGGCGATCACTGGCCGGAGTTCAAGGCGGCGGGCAAGGAGCGGACGCGGGTGTGGCACCTGCTCGCGCACCGGGCGGGCGTGCCCGTGCTGGACCGCCCGCTGACCCCCGCCGAGGCCGCGGACCCCGCTCTGGGTGCCGCGGCGGTCGCCGCGCAGGCTCCGGTGTGGGAGCCCGGCACGGACCACGGGTACCACGCGCAGACGTACAGCTGGCTGACGGGCGAGCTGGTGCGGCGGGTCACCGGGCGGGGCATCGGCGAGTGGATCGCGGAGGAGATCGCGGGCCGGATCGGCGCGGACCTGTGGCTCGGGCTGCCGCAGTCCGAGGTCTCACGCGTGGGCCGGGTGGCCCAGGTCGAGCCGCCTGCGGACCTCAGCGGCCTGAAGACACGCCCCACGCGGGCGGTCGCCGACGCCTACGCGGACAGGACCTCCCTCACGCGCCGCGCCTTCGCCGCGATCACCCCGCTGCCCGACGAGAACGACCCCGCCTACCGCGCCGCCGCCCTGCCCGCCTCCAACGGCATCGCGACGGCGGAGGGGCTGGCGCGCTTCTACGCCTCCCTGATCGGCGAAGTGGACGGCGGGACACGCCTGTTCACGCCGGAGACGGTGGAACTGGCGCGCGGCGAACGCAGTGCGGGAACGGACCGGGTGCTCGTGGTGAACACCCGGTTCGGCCTCGGCTACATGCTGCACGGAACGGCGTCCCCGCTCCTCGCGCCCACCTCCTTCGGCCACCCCGGCCGCGGCGGCGCCCTCGGCTTCGCCGACCCCGAATCCGGCATCGCCTTCGGCTATGTGACGAACGGCTTCAGGAAGAGCGTGACGGCGGATCCACGGGCGCAGGCGCTGGTACGGGCGGTACGCCAGTCCCTCTAGACGTTGATCGAGTGCGAGGTCCGCCCGGACGCCGAGTCGATCTCGCCGTGCGCCTTGGCGAGCATCTGCATCGCGAGTTCGTTCAGTGCCCGCGCGCCTGCGATCTCCTCACCCACCCTCGGCTGACGTGCGTCGGTGTGGTGGCGGCTCGCGTGACCGTGGGCGCGTACCTCGGTCCCGTCGGGCAGCCGCACCATCGCGACCGCCCGCGTGTGCGTCTCGTCCTCCTGGAACTCCAGCTCGACGTGCCATCCCACTGCGGTGTGCATCATGACGATCACCTCCGGAAGACCTGCTTCCAGAGTGCTCCTCGGCGCGTCCGCACGCACCACTGCCGGCCCGGCTGCCGGCCCTGCGGCTATCGGCCCCTCCGGACTATCCGTCCTTCCGAAGCCGTGGGGCAGCGCACTGCGCCACGGCGTTCGGAAGGCCGCCCGGAGCCGGGGCTCAGGCCCGCACCAGCTCCCGGTCCTCGTCCGGGTCCGTTTCCCTGGAACCGCCGTCGCCCGGGGACTTCAGCCCCTCGCCCTCGATGTCCACGTTGGGCACGGCCCGGTCCAGCCACTTCGGCAGCCACCAGGCCTTCTTGCCGAGCAGCGCCAGCACCGCCGGGACGATCGCCATCCGGACGACGAACGCGTCGAAGAAGACCGCGATCGCGAGTCCGAAGCCGATCATCTTGATCATGGACTCGCCGGAGGTGATGAAGCCGCCGAAGACGGCGATCATGATGGCCGCGGCAGCGGCCACGACCCGCGCGCTGTGCCGGAAGCCGGTCACGATGGCCTGGGCCGGCGACTCACCGTGGACGTACGCCTCCCGCATGCGGGTCACCAGGAACACCTCGTAGTCCATCGCGAGACCGAAGACCACGCCCACCATGAAGATCGGCATCATCGACATGATCGGGCCGGTCTGCTCGACGCCGATCAGTCCGCCGAGCCAGCCCCACTGGAAGACCGCGACCACGGCACCGAGCGCGGCGAGCACGCTGAGCAGGAAGCCGAGGGCGGCCTTCAGCGGGACCAGGACGGAGCGGAAGACCGCGATCAGGAGGAGGAAGGCGAGGCCCACCACCAGGCCCAGATACGGGGTCAACGCGTCGTTGAGCTTCTGGGAGAAGTCGATGTTCATCGCCGTGGTGCCGGTCACCAGCACCTTCGCGCCGGTGTCCGCCCTGATGTCTGCGCCCTTGTCACGGATGGCGTGCACCAGGTCCTCGGTCTGCACCGAGGACGGCTTGGACGAGGGGATCACGGTGATCGTCGCGGTGTCGCCGGCCTTGTTGAACAGCGCCGGGGTCACCGTCCCGACATCCTTCAGGCCCTTGATCCGGTCGGTCACCGTGGTGGCCGCGGCCTTGGGGGCGTCGCTGCCCTTGGCGTCGACGACCATCATCAGCGGCCCGTTGAAGCCCGGGCCGAAGCCCTCCGAGAGCAGGTCGTAGGCCCGGCGCTGGGTCGTGGACGTCGGCTGCGAGCCGTCGTCGGGCAGGCCCAGCTCCAGTTGGGAGGCCGGGACGGCTATCGTCCCCAGGCCGACCACACCGAGCAGCAGCACGGCGGCCGGCCGGCGGATGACGAAGCTCGCCCAGCGGGCACCCAGGCCGGGCCTGGCCGGCTTCCCTGACGTGCCGTCGTTTCCGACGGCGCCGCGCTTCCCGCGCTTCTCGCCCGCCGCCCTGATCCGCTTGCCCGCATATCCGAGGAGCGCCGGGACCATGGTCAGCGCGATGAGGACGGCCACCACGACCGTGCCGGCCGCCGCGAGGCCCATCTTCGTCAGCATCGGGACGTTGACGACCGCGAGGCCGGCCAGGGCGATCACCACAGTGAGCCCCGCGAAGACCACCGCCGAGCCGGCCGTGCCGGTGGCCCGGCCGATGGCCTCCTCGCGGTCACGGCCCTCGGCGAGCTCGCTGCGGTAGCGGGAGACGATGAACAGCGCGTAGTCGATACCGACCGCGAGACCGATCATCAAGGCCAGCGTGGACGTGGTGTCACCGAGGTCGAGTGTCTTGGCGAGGGCGGTGATGGTGGAGACGCCGATACCGACGCCGATGACCGCGGTCAGCAGCGGCAGTCCGGCCGCGACCAGCGAGCCCAGGGTGATGACAAGGACGACCGCGGCGATGGCGAGGCCGACGATCTCGCCGGCCGCACCCGGCCCGGCCCCGGCCTGCAGCGCGTCACCGCCGATCTCGACGGTCAGGCCGGCCTTCCGCGCATGCTTCCCGGCGTCCTCCAGGGCGTCCCGGGAGGTGTCCTTCAGTTCCATGCCGGAGACCTTGTACTTCACCGACGTATAGGCGACCGTGCCGTCCTTGCTGACGGCGTGCGCCTGGTAGGGGTCGGTGACGGAGACGACCTCGGAGCCGTCTCCCAGCTCCTTCGCCGTCCTCTCGACGGTCGCCCTGCTGTCGGCGTCGGTCATCTTCCCGCCGACGGGCGCCTTGAACACGATGCGCGCGGTCGCACCGTCGGCACTCATCCCCGGGAAGCGCTGTTCCAGCAGGTCGAAGGCCTTCTGGGCCTCGGTGCCGGGGATGGAGAAGGACGTCGAGCCCGCGGCGGGGGCGCCGGCCGCGCCGACTCCGGCGAGGGTCAGCAGCGCCACCCATATCAGGGCGACGAAATGGCGTCGCCTGAAGGCGAGCCGGCCGAGTTTGTAGAGGAACGTGGCCACGTGGGCGTACTCCCGGTCAGGTCGTGGGTCAGTCAGAGCAGGGGTGGTCAGCCCGGCGGGGAGGCAGGGGTGACCGTCCCGACGACGTGAGCGGTGACGTCAGGTGGTGAGGTGGAGGCGGGGATCGATCAGGTGGTGGGCACGCCGAGGGCGGGGAGGACCACGGCGTCGATGTACGAGAGGAGGAACTCCTGTGTCGGCGGCAGCTCGTCGAGCATGGTGCGGGCGGCGAACCCGCCGAGCATCATGTGCATCATGTAGTCGATCGCCGGGTTGTCCGCACGGACCTCACCCCGGTCGACCGCCCGCTGCACGATTCGACGGAACTCCACCATCTCCGGCTCGACGAGATGTTCCTTGAACGCCTTCAGGAGATCCGGGTTGCTGTGCACTGCCATGGCCAGACCCCGCATCAGCGCGGAGTTCTGCTCCATCTCGCAGTCGTCCGAACGCATCGTGAGGGCGTGCAGGTCGCCCTTGAGCGACCCGGTGTCGATGCCACCGAGCCCGATGCCGCCCGGCTTGGTGTGCCGCACCGCCTTGGCCACCAGCTCGGCCTTGCCGCCCCACTGGCGGTAGAGGGTCGCCTTGCTGGACTTGGTGCGGGCGGCCACGGCGTCCATGGTGAGGGCGTCGTAGCCGACTTCCCTGAGCAGGTCGAGCACGGCCTCGTACAGCTCGGCCTCGCGCTCGGGCGTGATCCGACTGCGACGCGCTGTTGCGACCTCAGTCATGCCACTCACCTTCCGGCTCGGGGTGCGTCCTTCTCGTATGCCCACGAAGATACCCTGAATGCAAACGAAACGAAACCGTTTCGTACGTGTGGTGGCTCACGTGTGTGAAGGACCCATAAGTTGCTGGGCCCCATTCACCGGAAAAGCATGGGGAGGTGAGCTATCTGCGCCTGCCGCACCTGAGCGGCGACCACTTGTGCTTCGTGGCCGAGGACGACCTCTGGCTGGCCCCCCTCGACGGCCCGGGACGCGCCTGGCGCCTGACCGTCGACCGTACGAAGATCGGCCACCCCCGCTTCTCGCCGGACGGCACCACGATCGCGTACACGAGCTGGCGGAGTCTGGTCCCCGAGATCCATGTGGTGCCGGTGGACGGCGGACCCGGCCGGCAGCTCACCTACTGGGGCTCGGCCGACACCCAGGTCTGCGGCTGGGACCCGGGCGGCACCATCCTCGCCGTCGCCTCCCACGGCGAGCCCTTCTCCTATTTCACCTGGGCCTACAAGGTGTCCCCCGACGGCGACGCCGGGCGCAAGCTGCCCTGGGGCCCGGTCTCCGACATCCAGGTCGCCGAGATCGACGGCGAGCGCAGGACCCTCCTCCTCACGGGCACCCCGCCGCACGAGCCCGCCGCCTGGAAGCGCTACCGGGGCGGGGCGACGGGCCGGCTGTGGCTGCACGGCGAGCGGCTGCTGCCCGACCTCGAAGGCCACCTCCACTCCCCCATGTTCGTCGGCGGCCGTATCGCCTTCCTGTCCGACCACGAGGGCGTCGGCAACCTCTACTCCTGCGCCCACGACGGCTCCGGCCTGCGCCGCCACACCGACCATGACGCGTTCTACGCCCGGCACGCCGCGAGCGACGGCACCCGGGTGGTGTACCAGTGCGCCGGCGATCTGTGGATCGTCGACGACCTCGCCGCCGACTCCGTACCGCGCCGCGTGGACGTACGGCTGAGCGGGCCGCGCGCGGGCCGCCGCAGCTACCAGGTCCCGGCATCCCAGCACGTGGACGGCATCTCGGTGGACGAGACGGGCCGCGCGAGCGCCGTTGTCGTACGCGGCAGCCTGTACTGGCTCACCCACCGCGACGGCCCGGCCCGAACGATCACCGACACCCCGGGGGTACGGGTCCGGCTCCCGGAGATGCTCGGCTCGGCCGGCCAGGTCGCGTATGTGACGGACGCGGAGGGCCAGGACGCGATCGAGATCGCCTACCTCCCGCGGGCCACCGGCGACCGCGAGCCCCGGCGGCTGGCCTCCGGCGAGCTGGGCCGCGTCCTGGAGCTGGTGTCCGACCCGAAGGGCGAGCGCCTCGCCATCGCCTCGCACGACGGACGGCTGCTGCTCATCACCGTGCCCGACGATGCGGCTGCCGCCGCGGGGACCGAGGATTCGGGCGGCGAGGTGACCGAGCTGATCCACTCGGTCAACGGGCCGGTGCGGGACCTCGCCTTCTCGCCGGACGGGGCGTGGCTGACGTGGTCGCACCCGGGGATCGGCAGGTCGCTGAGGCAGATCAAGATGGCCCGGATCTCCGCAACCGGCACAGGGGACCCTCTGATCGTCGACGTCACCAACGGCCGCTTCGAGGACGAGAACCCGGTGTTCACGAGAGACGGCCGCTATCTGGCGTTCCTGTCCTGGCGCGGCTTCGACCCGGTCTACGACGTCCACACCGGGGACCTGTCCTTCCCGCTCGGCTGCCGGCCCTATCTGGTGCCGTTGAGTTCGGCCACCCCCTCCCCCTTCGCCCTGAACCCCGAAGGACGGCCGGCCGCCGGAGGCCTGGACCCGGTGGAGGACGAGGAGGGCGGCGACGGCGCGGTCACGGTCGAGGTCGAGGGGCTGGAAAGCCGGGTCACCCCCTTCCCGGTGCCCGCCTCCAAGTACTCGGCGCTGTTTCCGGTGGCGGGCGGCGGGCTGGTCTGGCTGCGCTGGCCGATCTCGGGGGCGCTCGGCGAGACGTTCGCCCATCCGGACGACACCACCGGCCGCCCGACCCTCGAACACTTCAACATCAGCAAGGCGAAGAAGTCCGAACTCGTCGAGCACCTGGACTGGTTCGCGATCAGCGGCGACGGAAGCCGGCTGGTCGTGGTCGACGAGGGCGACCTGCGGGCCGTCCCGGCCGGCGAGTCCGGGGACGGCGACACGACGGTCTGGATCGACCTGCGCCGCATCCTGCACGAGGTCTGCCCGGCCGCCGAGTGGCGCCAGTCGTACGAGGAGGCCGGGCGTCTCATCCGCGCGTACTTCTGGGACCCGGGGATGTGCGGCATCGACTGGGACGCGGTGCTCGACCAGTACCGTCCGCTGCTCGAACGGGTCGCGTCCCCGGACGAGTTCGCCGACCTCCTGCGCGAAGTCCTGGGCGAGCTGGGCACCTCCCACGCCTACGTCACCGCCGCACGCCGCAACGAGGGCCCACCGCACTACCAGCGTCTGCAGGGCCTGCTCGGCGCCAACCTCGTACGCAGGGACGAGGGTTGGTTGGTCAAGCGGATCCTGCCGGGCGAATCGTCGGACTCCAAGGCGCGCTCACCGCTGGCGGGCACGGGGATCCGGGAGGGGGCCGTGCTGACCCACGTCGACGGCCGCCCGGTGGACCCGGCGAGGGGCCCGTACCCGCTCCTGGCCGGTTCGGGAGGCACCACGGTGGAGCTGACGTTCACGCCGGCCCAGGGCGAGGCGGGCCGCGCGCGCCGGGTGGCGGTCGTCCCGCTGATCGACGAGCGCCCCCTGCGCTACCAGGACTGGGTGGCCAAACGCCGGGCGGTCGTACGGGAGTTGAGCGGCGGCCGGTGCGGCTATCTGCACATCCCGGACATGGGCGGCTCGGGCTGGGCCCAGTTCAACCGGGACCTGCGGCTGGAGGTGTCGAGGCCCGCCCTCATCGTCGACGTACGCGGCAACGCGGGCGGCCACATCAGTGAGCTCGTCGTGGAGAAGCTGACCCGCACGATCCTGGGCTGGGACCTGACCCGCAACGCCCAGCCGGTGTCGTACGCCTCGAACGCGCCGAGAGGTCCGGTGGTGGCGTTGGCGGACGAGGCGACGTCCTCCGACGGCGACATGATCACCGCGGCCATCAAGCTCCTCGAACTCGGCCCCGTCATCGGCCAGCGCACCTGGGGCGGAGTGGTAGGCATGACCGGCCGCCACCGGCTCGGCGACGGCACGGTCATCACGGTCCCGATGAACGCGGCCTGGTTCGACGCGTACGGCTGGGGCGTCGAGAACCGGGGCGTGACACCCGACCTGGAGATCCTGCGCACCCCGCTGGACTGGGCCGAGGGCCGCCACGCCCAACTGGACGACGCGGTCCAGCTGGCCGTGGAACTACTGGAGTCGAACCCCCCGGCGACGCCCCCGGACTACAGCGACGTCCCCGACCGTTCAAGGCCGAAGCTCCCCCCGCGCCGCTGACGGAGCGGCGCCGGCAACGCACCCCGCACCGGACGGGCAAAAGTGGGGTGCCCCAGAAGTCAGGGCACCCCACTCTCATCGGCTCAGGCCGGTGCTACATGTCGTAGTCCGGGTCGAGCCGGTCCTGCTCCTCACGCCGCATCCGCTCCGTCTCCTCGTCACGCATGCGCTCCTGACCCGGCCGGCCAGGCTCCTGGCCCTGTCGGCCATGCTCCTGGCCCTGTCGGCCGCGCTCCTGACCCGTCCGGCCAGGCTCCTGGCTCTGCCGGCCACGCTCCTGACCCTGCTCCCGCGCCTGCTGGGCCTTCTGCTTGGCCTGCTGCTGCCACTGCTCCGACTTGTCCTGGAACTGGTCCTTCATACCCATGTGGGTTCACTCCCGTGGTGGGTGAGGGGAAGGCCCTTGACCGGGCCTCGACCAGATTCACACGGGCGGACACAGTGCGCATTTCGATCAACTACGGTGCGTAGCGCGGAACTCCTCGTCCGCCGCCCCACCTGCACCGACGAGCCCCGATCGCATGCCCTCCAACCGCGCCCCGAACCGCTTCATCTCCCGCTGGCCCACCGTCCCGATCAAGCCCGGCAGATATCCCCGCACGCCCTGCATCCCGCGCAGCCACCACTGCCCGTACACATGACTCGACCGCCGCTCGATCCCGGCGACGAGCCGGTCCACCGCGGGCCCCAGCGGATACGTCCTGTTGGACGGCCACGGCAGCCGCTGCCGCAGCTCCCGCATGACCTCGTCCTGATCGGCGCCCCGCACCATGTCCGTGTCGGTCCATGACAGGTAACCGACGCCGACCCGCACGCCCTTGTGGCCGACCTCGGCCCGCAGGCTGTGCGCGTACGCCTCCACACCGGACTTGGAGGCGCAGTACGCGGTCATCATGGGCGCCGGGGTGATCGCGGCGAGCGACGCGATCTGCAGCAGATAGCCGCGGCTCTCCATCAGCACCGGCAAGAACGCCCGCGCCGTGACCGCCGACCCGATCAGATTGACCTCGATCACCCGCCGCCAGGCCTCCGGATCGGAGTCGACGAAGGGACCGCCGGTCGCGACACCCGCGTTCGCGACCACGAGGTCGACCTTCCCGAACCGCTCCTTGACCTCGCGCGCCACCCGCGTCATCGCCTCATGGTCCGTCACATCGGCGTACCAGTGGCCGCTGTCGCCGTGCAGCCGCTCGGCGACCTGCTTGAGGGCGTCCGGCTCCAGCCCGACCAGCGCCACCTTGGCCCCGCGCGCGGACAGTTTGCGGGCGAGCAGCTCCCCGACACCGCGCGCGGCACCGGTGACGACCGCGACCTGCCCCTCCAGACTCACCCTGCTCATGCGCCCTCCTTGGTGGTCGCGTACGTCGTCACGAGGTCCCGGATCCGGCCCGTGACCAGCTCCGGCGCCTCCACCGGGGTCATATGGCCGAGCCCCGGCAGTTCGGTGCTGCCCACACAGTTCGGCAGCGCGGCGACCAGCGCCCGCGCCTGCACGGGCGGCGTGAGCCGGTCGGCTGTTCCGACGACGACGATTGTCGGCACCCTCAACTCCCGTACGCCATGGTCGAGATCGAGCAGGTGGAGCACCTTCGACCAGGTGTGCCGCACCTTGCGGGGACACGCGTGCACGATCCGCGCGCACGCCTCCACCATGTGCGGCGCCGAACCCGGCCCCATCGTCCCGTACTTGAGGATCCGCCGCGCGAGAGGCGTGACCGGCCCGAGCGGGGCCCGCGCGCCGAGGATGTGCCTGGTCAGCCAGGTCCGCAGCCGACCGGGCCGGAGGGGGACGACCGTCGACTCGGCGACCAGCCGCGAGGAACCCGTGCTGCACAGCAGGACGGCGGCCGCGTGTTCCCGGAAGACGGCTCTCCCGGACGCCGCCATCACCGTCATGCCGCCCATGGAATGGCCGACGACCACGGCCTTCTCCCCGGGCGCCAGGGTCGCTTCCAGTACGGCTTCGAGGTCGTCCGCGAGGGCCTCCGTACTGCACGCCGGGCTCGCCGGGCTGCGTCCGTGGCCGCGCTGGTCGTAGGCGATCACGCGATGGTCGGCCGCGAGGTCCCGTATCTGCGCGGCCCAGAAGGCGGTGGAGCAGGTCCAGCCGTGAGCGAGGACGACGGCGGGCGCACCGTCGGGCCCGTGCACCTCGACGTGCAGACGGGCACCGTCGGCCGATTCGGCGACGAGCTCACGGGCGGGGGCGGGCGGGGCGTACGGCCCGGACGAAACGTTCATGAGCCGGCTCACGCGTCCACCCCCACGCTCTTCGCACTCTCCCCGCTGCCCCCACTGCCCCCACTGCCCCCGCTGTCCCCGTCCCCGCTCTTGGCGGGCACGCGCAGGAGTTCGTACTCCGTAAGGTCCACCTGCCGGGTTGCCCGCCGGAACTCGGTCGTCGTACCGGGCCAGATGGTGGTGTTACGGCCGCTCGCGTCGAGGTACCAGCTGGTGCAGCCGCCGGTGTTCCACACCGTCCGCTTCATGCGCTCGTGCACCCGCCGGTTCCAGGCGGCGACGGCACCGGGCCGGGCGTCGAGGGCCGCGCGTCCCCCGAGGACGCCCAACTGCCGTACGAAATCCGCCATGTAGTTGAGCTGCGACTCGATCATCAGGATCATCGACGAGTTCCCGAGCCCGGTGTTGGGTCCGATGATGGTCATCCAGTTGGGGAACCCGGCCGCGGAGGCGCCGCGCAGGGCCTCCATGCCGCCCTTCCAGGCCTCGGCGAGAGTCCTGCCGTCGGCGCCCACGACCCGGTCGGCGATCGGCATGTCGGTGACGTGGAACCCCGTACCGAAGATGATCGCGTCGACCTCGGCCTCACTCCCGTCGGCGGCGACGACGGTCGAACCGCGGATCTCGCTCAAGCCGCTCGCCACGACGTCGACGTTCGGACGGGCGAGCGCCGGATAGTACGCGCTGCTCAGCAGGATCCGCTTGCAGCCGATGCGGTAGTCGGGGGTGAGCTTGGCGCGCAGGGCCGGGTCCTTGATGGCCCGCGCCATGTTCCGCTTGGCCAACCGCTCCACGAAACCCAGCTCGTCGGGGTGCTTGGTGAAGGCCTGGACCTGCAACTCCCGTATGCCCCAGAGCAGTCCGCGCCGGGCCTGCGCGGTGAAGGGCAGCGCGCGGTGCAGCGCCCGCTCGGCACCGGTGATGGCGCGGTCGACGCGGGGCATGACCCAGGGCGGGGTGCGCTGGAAGAGGGTCAGCCGGGCGACGTCCGGCTGGATGCTGGGCACGATCTGGATGGCGGAGGCGCCGGTCCCCACCATCGCGACGCGCTTGCCGCGCAGGTCGTGGTCGTGGTCCCAGCGGGCGGAGTGGAAGACCTTGCCCGGGAAGGAGTCGAGCCCCGGAATCTCGGGGATCCTGGGGTCGGAGAGCGGCCCGGTGGCGGAGACGACGATGTCCGCGGACAGCCGCCCGCCGCTGGTCTCGATCTCCCAGCGCAGCCGCTCACCGTCCCAGGTCATCACCTTCACTTCGGAGTTGAAGCGAAGGTGCGGCCTGAGGTGGAAGACGTCCGTGACGTGCTCCAGATAGGCCCGGATGTGCTGCTGCCCGGAGAAGGTGCGCGGCCAGTCGGGATTGGGCGCGAAGGAGAACGAGTACAGATGGGACGGCACATCGCACGCACACCCCGGATAGCTGTTGTCCCGCCAGGTCCCGCCGACACTGTCGGCCCGCTCCAGCACGACGAAGTCGGTGATCCCCTCGCGCCGCAGCCGCACGGCGGCCCCCAGCCCGCCGAATCCGGACCCGATCACCGCCACGCGTACATGTTCGTGCTCGGCCATCCCGTAGCCTCCACGCCTCGCTCTTCGGACTCCGCCAGTGAACACTGGCGCAATGGGGAGCGTAGAGCAGCTCCGTACCGATGGGTAGGGGTCGGGGGAAAGCGTTCACATCAGCGGCTGCCGCCGCGGGTACCGGCGGTACAACATAGGCTGCGTCACGTGGCAGGGGACGACGGACGACGCGAGTACCGCATGGAGGAGCTGGCCGGGCTGGCCGGCATCACGGTGCGCACCCTGCGCTTCTACCGCGAACGCAAGCTGATCCCGCCGCCCCGCCGCGAGGGCCGCATCGCCTGGTACGACGATCACCACCTGGCCCGCCTGCGCACGATCGCGGCGCTCCTGGAACGCGGCCACACCCTCACCGGCATCGCGGAACTGGCGGAGGCCCTCGACCACGGCCGCGACATGGCCGCCGTCCTCGGCGTCACTCCCACCGAGGAGGAGCCCGTCCGCCTCACCCCCGAGGAACTCGCCGCCCGCTTCGAGGGCGAGGTCACCCCTGAGAACCTCGCGGCCGCGATGGCGCTCGGCTACCTCGGCACCGACGGCGACGAGATCGTCCACATCAGCCGCCGCCTCCTGGACGTCTCCTCGGCCCTGGTCCGCGAGGGCATCCCCCTCGCGGAGGTCCTCAAGGCGGGCGCCCGCGTCCGCGAACATGTCGACGCCCTGGCAGAGATGTTCGCCGAACTCGTCCTGCACCACGCCCACGAGGACGACCTCCAGCGCCTGCGCCCCCTGGCCCGGAGCGTGGTGGAGGCGGAGCTTTCGCTGGCGCTGGACCGGCGGTTGCGCAAGCGGGACCCGAGCCGGGACTGACGGAACGGCTCGCCTACAGGTCGTACACCGCGGTCACGGGCGCATGGTCCGACCACCGCTCGTCATGCGTGGCCGCCCGCTCGACGTAGGCCTTGACGGCCCTGGCTGCGAGACCGGGCGTCGAGACCTGGTAGTCGATCCGCCATCCTGAATCGTTGTCGAAAGCCCGCCCCCGGTAAGACCACCAGGTGTACGGCCCCTCGACATCGGGATGCAGCGCCCGCACCACATCCACATACCCTGCGCCCTCGTCCCCGTCCGCCGCGTCGAAGACCCGCCCCAGCCACTCCCGTTCCTCCGGCAGGAAGCCGGAGTTCTTGGTGTTGCCACGCCAGTTCTTGAGGTCGGCCCGCTGGTGGGCGATGTTCCAGTCGCCGCAGACGACCACCTCGCGCCCGTCGGCGGCGGCCCGCCGTCGCAGCGTCTTCAGATGGGCGAGGAACTCGTCCATGAAGCGGAGCTTCTCGTCCTGGCGCTCGGTGCCGACCTCGCCGGAGGGGAGGTAGAGGGAGGCGACCGTGACGCCCGGCAGGTCGACCTCGACGTACCGCCCGGCGGCGTCGAACTCGGCGGACCCGAAGCCGACCTGGATGCGGTCGGGTTCGCGCCGGGTATAGAGGGAGACGCCGGCGCGGCCCTTGGCGGCGGCCGGCGCGTGCACCACGTGCCAGCCGTCGGGCGTGCGCACATGCTCGGGCAGCTGCCCCGGCTCGGCGCGCACCTCCTGCAGGCAGAGCACATCGGCGGAGGTCCCGGCGAACCACTCCACGAAGCCCTTCTTCGCGGCGGCGCGCAGTCCATTGACGTTGACGGAGGTCACAGTGAGCACGCGGGCACGATACCGGCACACTGGACGGAGTCCGGATTCCACAGTATGCATAGGTGTACGATCTCCGACATGAATATACGCCGCGTCTCTTTCGAGCACCCGGACGCCGTGAAGCTGAACGACCAGGTCCAGGCCGAGTACCACGTGCGCTACGGCGACGGCGGAGACGCGACCTCCCTGGACCCGGCGGACTTCGAGCCGCCGAACGGCGTGTACTTCATCGTGTACGACGAGAACGACAGCCCCGTCGCCACGGGCGGCTGGCGTGCCCAGGACACGAACGACGAGGGCAACCGCGACGGCGATGCCGAGGTCAAGCGGATGTACGTGGTGGACGGCGCCCGCGGACGCGGCCTCGCCCGGCGCATCCTGGCCGCTCTGGAGGAGGACGCCTCCAGAGCCGGCCGGCTGCGCATGGTCCTGGAGACGGGCACGAAGCAGCCGGAGGCCATTGCCCTCTACACGTCCAGCGGTTACGAGCCGTGCGAGAAGTTCGGTTACTACCGGCACTACGACTCCAGCCGGTGCTTCGCCAAGCAGCTGGGCGCGATCGGCTCCTGAGGCCGGCCAGTGGGCCGGTACCGCCGGGGCACGGGGGCCACCCGCTGACGGAACATCAACCGAAACCATCGGCCAAAACAAAGATCCCGTCCGATCAACCGATCGGACGGGATCTCCTCAACTCCCCCGAGTCTCCTCGGGATAGTTGTTGCGGTGGACCTGAGGGGATTCGAACCCCTGGCCCCCTCGATGCGAACGAGGTGCGCTACCGGACTGCGCCACAGGCCCTTGCAACGAGAGAAACTCTAGCACCCCGATCCGCGTGCTTGAAAATCCGTTCCGGCCCGGCTGAGGGCAGCGGCACAGGTGGGGGCGGGGACTACTCGTTGGCGGCCCGCCGCCGGTCGCCTTCCTCGTACTGATCGAACAGCGGTGTACGACCGCGCTCCCGTGCCCGCCGCGCGGAAGCCGCACGGCGGGCGTCACAGCGCCCGTCGTCGTCGGCCCTCTCCTCCGCGGGGGCCTCCGCGCCCGGCTCCGCGACGTCCCGGTGCTCGGCGCCGGGGCCCGTCTGTGCCTCCTGGTCCCGGGCGACGGAACTCGACCGGGCCGAGCTCCACGCGTCAGGGGCTCCGAGGTCCACCTCCGCGGTGGCCCGCGGCGCGACCGGCGCGGTCACGTACGTCGGCAGCGGCACCGGCACCGGGTCCCAGCTGTCGCCGCGCCCTGGCCGTCGCTGCCGCTCGCGCTGCTGGTCGACCCACTCGGCGTGGTCGGTCTGCTCGACGAGGGCGCGGCGGTCGGCGGCGAGCGCGGACAGCCCGGGGTCGGTTTCCTGCTCTGGCCCCTCCTCCGGTTCGTCGGCGTCCACCTCGGCGGCGGCAGCGCGCCGGCGCGGCTGACGCGAGCGCTCCCGGAGCCGCTGTGCGGCGGCCTCGGCGTGGCGCCGGTCCATCTGGTAGGCGAAACGGCGTCGCTCCTGGGAGCGCAGGTACGCGATGTAGCCGCTGAGCAGCACGGCGGGTACGCCGGGCGCCCAGAGGAACGCGAGGCCTCCGACCGCGGCGACGATCGTGCCGAACGTGAACGCGATGAAGAGCATCACGGTGGTACGCCGGCGGCGCGCGAGCACCTTGGTACGCCGGGCACGCGCCGCGGCCGCTTCCTCCGAGGGCGTGCGCCGAGGGGCGGGTGCCCGCTTGCGTACAGGCGCGGGGGCCGCTGCGGGCGCCGGTGCTTCCACCTGTTCGCGTGCTGGTTTGGGATGTCCTGGCGCCTGCGCCGGTGCCTCCGCGCGCACCTCGGCGCGTGCCTGCGGGCGGGCCGGAGGCATGGCGAAGGCCCGGACGTCCACCGAATCGGTGACGGCGTCCGGTCGACGGGCGCTGGGCTCCTCCTCTTCGGTGGAGCGCGCCTGCAGGTCCTTGGCGTATCGGCGCTCCATACCCGCCCGTCCGGACAGGAGCCGGATGGCGGTGCTGAAGCGTTCCGTCGGACGGGCCTCGTTCAGCTCGTCCTGCCTACGGAGCCACATCGGCACCAAGTAGGCGGCCCAGGCCCCGACAATGACTGCGTAGATGAGGCCGCTGCTGCTCACGCCTCACACGGTAGAGGGGTTTGCGTGAGGCCATCTGCCAATTGAGCCGGTGTGTCGCACGATCTGGCTGATATTTCGAACTTTTTTTGTGACCGATGCGATCAGCGGCCCACCGAGGGCGTGAATTTAATGCCCCGAGGTGGTCGCCGCCCGATCAATTTCGAACACTTATTCAATTCTACGAACGCGCCAAGGACGGGCTATGCGGGATTCCCCCGCGTGCGTGCCCGTTGCCAGCGGCTCAGCAGCCCGTCCGGAACCTCTTCCGCGGTCAGTGCGAAGACCAGGTGGTCGCGCCAGGCTCCGTCGATGTGGAGATAACGCGGCCTGAGGCCCTCGTCACGGAATCCGAGTTTCTCCACGACCCGGCGGCTGGGCCCGTTCTCGGGTCGAATGCAGACCTCGATGCGGTGCAGACCGACGGCCCGGAAACAGTGGTCCACGACGAGTGCCACGGCCGTCGGCATCACGCCGCGGCCGGCCACCGACTCGTCCACCCAGTAACCGATGTGGCCCGAGCACATCGAACCCCAGGTGATTCCGGCGACCGTCAACTGCCCGACCAGCCGCCCCTGGTACTCGATGACGAACGGCAGCATCCGGCCGGAGTTGGCCTCGGCCCGAAGGTGGCGGACCATCTGCCGGTAGGTCGGCCGGTGCGCGATCGGCCCGCTCGGCGTGGGCGGCGGAATCGTCGCCTCCCAGGGGCGCAGCCAGTCCCGGTTGCGCCGGTTGACCTCGCGCCAGGCCCGCTGGTCGCGCAGCTTTATCGGCCTGAGGACGACGTCTCCGTCCGTCAGCACGACGGGCCAGGATGGGCTGTTCAGCTCGCACCCCCAGTGGTGACGCCGGGTCTGGGGTGGTCGCCGCCGCGGATCTGGTCGACGGCGTGCATCAGCAGGGGTTCCAGGACGGCCAGTCCGTCCTTCACCCCGCCGGTGGAACCCGGCAGATTGACGATCAGCGTCCTTCCCGCCACTCCGGCCAGGCCCCGGGAGAGCGCGGCGGTGGGCACCTTCTCCCGTCCGAACGCCCTGATGGCCTCCGCGATGCCCGGCACCTCGTAGTCGATCACCGCGCTCGTCGCTTCGGGTGTGCGGTCGGTGGGTGAGATGCCGGTGCCGCCGGTCGTCACGATCACGTCGTACCCCGCCTCGGCACCCGCACGCAGCGCGGCCTCCACCGGGTCGCCGTCGGGGACGACCCGTGGACCGTCGACGGCGAAGCCGAGACCTTCGAGGCCGGCGGCGACCCGCGGGCCGCCCTTGTCCTCGTAGACCCCTGAGGCCGCCCTGTTGGAGGCGGTGACCACCAGAGCGCGATACGTCATGGCCGGCTCCAGTCGCCCGACTTGCCGCCGGTCTTCTCCTCCACCCGCACGTCCGTGATGACCGCTCCCTTGTCGACCGCCTTGACCATGTCGATCACGGTGAGCGCGGCGACGGAGACCGCGGTGAGGGCCTCCATCTCGACGCCCGTGCGGTCCGTGGTCTTCACCGTGGCGAGGATCTCCACGGCGTCGTCCGCGACCGACAGGTCCAGTTTCACACCGGACACCGACAACGGGTGGCAGAGCGGGATGAGGTCCGGGGTGCGCTTGGCGCCCATGATGCCCGCGATGCGTGCGGTGGCCAGGGCGTCGCCCTTGGGGACCCCCTCGCCGCGCAGCAGTTCGACCACACGGGGTGAGACGAGGACGCGGCCGCTGGCGCGGGCGGTCCGCGCGGTGACGTCCTTGCCGGACACGTCGACCATACGGGCGGCGCCCGCGTCGTCGATGTGCGTCAGTCGGTCCTGCGTGTTCATCTGTGAGGCGCTCCCGGTCCCGGCCCGGCGCGGTGCGGCGCACGGGTCTGCTGTGCGCGACACGGTACCGCCAACCAGGAGCCCTCAGCCGAGCAGGACGACCTCGACCTCGGTGCCGGGCTCGACCGACTCCACGTCCTCGGGGACGACGATCAGCGCGTCGGCGCGCGCGAGGGCCGCGACCAGGTGTGATCCGGCGCCGCCGACCGGAGTCACGGAGCCGTCGGCGTACGTCCCGCGCAGGAACTGTCTGCGGCCCTTCGGCGAGGTCAGCGCCTTGCCGGTGGTCAGGGTCGCGCGGGTGCGCGGCCGGTGGACGTCGTCGAGGCCCATGAGGGTGCGGATCGCGGGGCGGACGAACAACTCGAAGGAGACGTACGACGACACCGGGTTGCCGGGGAGCGCCAGCAGCGGGGTGTGCTCGGGGCCGATGGTGCCGAAGCCCTGGGGCTTGCCGGGCTGCATGGCGAGCTTGCGGAACTCGATGCCGCTGCCCGCCTCGTCCTCGTCACCGACGTGCGAGAGCGCCTCCTTGACGACGTCGTACGCCCCGACGCTCACCCCGCCGGTCGTGACCATGAGGTCGGCGCGGACGAGCTGGTCCTCGATGGTGGAGCGGAGGGTCTCGGCCTCGTCCGGGACTGCGCCCACGCGGTAGGCGATGGCCCCGGCGTCGCGGGCGCAGGCGGTGAGGGCGAAGCTGTTGGAGTCGTAGATCTGGCCGCTGCGCAGTTCCTCGTCGGGCTGGACGAGTTCGCTGCCGGTGGACATGACGACCACGCGTGGGCGCGGGCGCACGCGGACCGTGCCGCGGCCGATCGCGGCGAGCAGGGCGATCTGGGGCGGTCCGAGGATCGTGCCGGCTTCGAGGGCACGGTCCCCGGACCGCACGTCGCTGCCCTTCGCCCGCACGTGCGCGCGTGCCTCGGCGGAGCGGTACACGTGTACGTGGCCCTCGGCGCCCTCGGGGGCCAGGGCCCGGGCACGCATGCCGGACACCGGACCCTCGCCGAGGCCCCCGTCGGTCCACTCGACGGGGACGACGGTCTCGGCGCCGGGCGGGAGCGGGGCGCCGGTCATGATGCGGGCGGCCTGGCCGGGGCCCACCTGCAGCAGGTCGGCCTGGCCCGCCGCGACGTCCCCGATGACATCCAGGACGGCCGGGAACTCCTCGCTCGCGCCCGCGACATCCGCGACCCGCACCGCGTACCCGTCCATGGAGCTGTTGTCGAACGGTGGCAGCGAGAGCGGCACCGTGACGTCCTCGACCAGGACACAGCCCTGTGCGTCCATGAGGTTCAACTCGATGGGTTCCAGGGGGCGGACGGTCGCGAGGATGTCCTCCAGGTGCTCGTCCACCGACCAGAGGTGGTCCTGGCCGGTGGCGCGGGGCGCGGCGCTGCTCAACGTGCTACATCTCCTCGGCTACGTAACTGCGAAGCCAGGTCCGGAAGTCCGGGCCCAGGTCTTCACGTTCGCACGCGAGCCTGACAATGGCACGCAGATAGTCACCGCGGTCGCCGGTGTCATAGCGGCGGCCCTTGAAGACGACTCCGTGCACCGGGCCGCCGACCTTCTCGTCCTGCGCGAGCTGCTGGAGGGCGTCGGTGAGCTGGATCTCGCCGCCGCGGCCGGGCTCGGTCTCGCGCAGGATGCCGAAGACGTGCGGGTCGAGGACGTAGCGGCCGATGATGGCGTAGTTCGAGGGGGCGTCCGCCGCGTCCGGCTTCTCGACCATGCCGGTCACCTTGACGACGTCGCCGTCCTCGGTGGCCTCGACGGCCGCGCATCCGTAGAGGTGGATCTGCTCCGGCGCGACCTCCATGAGCGCGATGACACTGCCGCCGCGCTGCTCCTGGACGTCCACCATGCGCGCGAGCAGCGGGTCGCGCGGGTCGATCAGGTCGTCGCCGAGCAGGACGGCGAAGGGCTCGTGGCCGACGTGCGGGGCGGCGCACAGCACGGCGTGACCGAGCCCCCGGGGGTCACCCTGTCGCACGTAGTGCATGGTCGCGAGGTCGCTGGACTCCTGGACCTTGGCGAGCCGGCCCGCGTCGCCCTTCTTCTGGAGGGCGGACTCCAGCTCGTAGTTGCGGTCGAAGTGGTCCTCTAGGGGGCGCTTGTTGCGGCCCGTGATCATGAGGACGTCGTCGAGGCCCGCGGACACGGCCTCCTCGACCACGTACTGGATCGCCGGCTTGTCGACGACCGGCAGCATCTCCTTGGGAGTGGCCTTGGTGGCCGGCAGGAACCGGGTGCCGAGGCCTGCTGCGGGGATGACAGCCTTACTGATCCTTGGGTGCGACTGGGTCATGCCGCAACCCTATCCGGTGCGTTTGTTGGGAATCTGTGGCTCCGATTAATTGGCTCTCATATGAGTGCATTGGGAAGGGTACGGGTGCGACCTATGAGTCACCTCGGACGTGCGGCCGAGCCTGACAAGCGAATGTTGCGGCGAGGGTTCCTCGCGGTGAGAAGCAGGTTGACGGTCGATGACGTGCGGGAGGCCGCGACCGCGCTGGCCGGGCGCGCGCTCCGGCTGCCCGAGCTGGCGCAGGCCCGCACGGTGGCGGCGTACGTCTCCGTGGGCAGCGAGCCGGGGACGCTCACGCTGCTGGACGCGCTGCGCGCGCGGGGCGTGCGCGTGCTGCTCCCCGCGCTGCTTCCGGACAACGACCTCGACTGGGGCGCGTACGCCGGAGAGGGCTCCCTCGCGCGGGTCCAACACGGCGGGAAAATGGCTCTCTTCGAGCCGTCCGGGGAGCGTCTCGGCCCGGACGCCGTGACCGGGGCGGACGTCGTGCTGCTGCCCGGGCTCGCGGTCGACGCGCGCGGGATGCGGCTGGGGCGCGGCGGAGGGTCGTACGACCGCGTCCTCGCACGTCTGGAGCGCGCGGGCTCGCATCCCGCGCTCGTGGTGCTGCTGTACGACTCGGAGGTCGTCGAGCACGTACCGGAGGAGGCGCACGACCGGCCGGTGCAGGCGGTGGTGACGCCTTCGGGAATGCGCCGCTTCGGGAGCGGCTGATCCGCCCTGTCATGCGAAATGGCCTTCCACGCGCGCGTGGAAGGCCATTTCACTGCCGTTGCCGGGCCCTTGCGTTCAGCGGCTCACGGCTTCAGCACGAGGGTGTCGCTCGTGCCCTGGTCCACGGCCTTGTCGGTGAAGCTCCAGTCGAGCAGTTCACCCTTGACCCACTTGCTCGTCTGGTCGGTGTAGTGGGCACTGTAGGCGTGCCCCGAGGCGCCGGTGAGGTTGATCCACTTCGACTTGTCGAGGTCGCCGAGGTTGACCACCATCCGCATCGACGGCACCCACACGACACCGTAGCCGCCGGCGGCGTTCCAGCCGGTGGCGTTGACCGTCGCCTCGCCGCCGCTGAGCTTCCAGGGTCCGCGGTTGAGGATGTACTTCACGAAGGCGGGGCCGTCGGTGCCGAGGGTCTGGTTCTTCAGGAACAGGCGGTGCAGCCGGCCCCAGCTCCAGGTGTCGATGTCCTTGCCGAGCTTGGCGGTCAGCTCCCAGCGGGCGTCGATCATGGCGCGCGCGAACAGATCGTCACGGTTGTCGTTCGCGCCGGGCCGGGTGAGCGACTTGGGCGTGGTCCACCAGTCGCTCTTCTGGTCGTTCATGAGGGTGCGCACGACCTCGAACCAGCGGTCGCCGCCGTCCGGCTGTGCCTGGTCGGCGTCGCGCTGACCGCACTCACGGACCTTGTTCGTGTCGTCCGCGGGCCCGGTGCTACTGACGGGATCGACCCACAGGCACTGGCCTTCGACCCGCAGTTCCTTGGGCAGCTTGTTGCCGAAGGCGAGCTTGAGGACGTTGCGCCAGACCGCGTTGAAGTAGGCGGCGGCAGCCGAGTCGGCGTCCTGGGTGTAGTCCCAGCCCTCCAGCAGTTCCTGCGCCTGGCGGACGTCCTTGTCCTTGATGTCGATCTTCAGCAGCTTGGGGACGAGCAGCTTGGCGATCTCGCTGCTGTTGTCCAGCTGCATCTGGCGCATGTCGTCGGTGGAGACCTTGCCGCCGCCCTTGATCTTCGACTCGATGAGGTCGGTGATGCGCTGGCTTCGGGTGCCGTAGCCCCAGTCCGTGGTGAGCGTGTAGGGGTACTTGTCCGGGTCGACCACGGCCTGGTTGGCGGTGACGATGTAGCCGCGCTTCGGGTTGTACTCGTAGGGCAGCGCGTCCTGCGGGATGTACCCGGTCCACTTGTAGCCGGAGTCCCAGCCGGGCGCGGGGATGGAGCCGTCGGCCTTCTTCGCGCGCGTGGGGATCTTCCCGGGCAGCGTGTAGCCGATGTTGGTCCTGTCGGCGTAGACGAGGTTCTGCGAGGGCACGTCGAACAGTTTGGCCGCGGAGCGGAACCCGCTCCAGTTCGAGGCCCTGTCCATCGCGAAGACGGCGTCCATGGAGGTGCCGGGGTCGAGGGCGGTCCAGCGCAGCGCGATGCCGTAGCCGTCGCCGCGGTCGGGCGCGGCCGTGTCGACGGTGGCCTTCTTGCCGACCTTGACGAGCTCGTCGTCCCGGTCGGACAGCAGTGGCATGCCGTCGGCGGTCTGGCGGACGATGATCTTCTTGGCGGAGCCGCCGGCGACCTTGATGGTCTCCTCACGCGTGGTGAGGGGCTTGACGGTGCCGTCGTACAGGTATCCGTCGCCGCTGAGCTTCTCCAGGTAGAGGTCGGTGACGTCGACACCGGAGTTGGTCATGCCCCAGGCGATGTCCTGGTTGTGGCCGATGACCACGCCGGGCATGCCCGCGAAGGTGTAACCGGTGACGTCGTACTGACACTTGCTGGAGACGGTGCGGCAGTGCAGGCCCATCTGGTACCAGACGGACGGCAGCGAGGCCGACAGGTGCGGGTCGTTGGCCAGCAGGGGGTGGCCGGTGATGGTGTGACTTCCGGCGACGACCCAGGAGTTGGAGCCGATGCCCTGGCCGTTCACGCCGACGGCCGTGGGCACGTCATCCAGGACGTTGTAGAGACCCGACAGCTGGCTCTGCAGGGCCGAGCCCGTCGACGTCGAGGACGTGCCCGTCGTGCCGCTCGTGGACGTGCCACTGCCGGACGTGCCGCCGTTCTGCTCGAACGTCTTGGTGAGCTCGTCGTACTGGCCCTCCTGGACGATCGCCTTGTTGCGGCTGTAGGGGTAGTCCGGGTACAGGTCGGCGATCTGCTTGGGGCCGAGCCGACTGGTCATCAGGGCGCGGTCGATCTCGTCCTGCATGTTGCCGCGCAGGTCCCAGGCCATCGCCTTCAGCCACGAGACCGAGTCGACGGGGGTCCACTGCGCGGGCTTGTAGTCGTTGGTGAAGCCCAGCGCCGCGTACTCCAGGGAGATGTCCTTGCCGTCCTTGCCCTGCAGGTAGGCGTTGACTCCCTTGGCGTAGGCCTGGAGGTTCTTCTTGGTGGAGGCCGACAGTTTTGTGTCGTACTCCTGCTTCGCGACGCGGTCCCAGCCCAGGGTCCGCAGGAACTCGTCGTTCTTGACCTGGCCCTTGCCGAACATCTCCGACAGGCGCCCGGAGGTCATGTGGCGGCGCACGTCCATCTCGTAGAACCGGTCCTGCGCCTGGACGTAGCCCTGCGCCATGAACAGGTCCGCGTCGGAGGAGGCGTAGATCTGCGGGATGCCGTTGCCGTCGCGCTTGACGTCGACGGGGCCTGACAGACCGTCGAGAGTGATCGAGCCCTTCGTCTGCGGGAACGACGCCCGGACGGTGCTGATGGACCAGTACGCCCCGAAGGCGATGCCGCCGATGATGGCCAGCACCAGGACGAGCACGACCAATCGGGCTTTGCGCCCCTTCTTCCTGCCGGACTTGCCGGGCTTGTCACCCGTTGTGGCGGTGGTGTTGGGGGGCATCGCTGTCCTTGCTGTCCTCACGCGAGCGGCAGGCGGGTCGTGACGTTTGAATGAGCGCTGGAGCAACCATAGGCGCAGGGCCTTGCGGCCCTTGACGCGGAGTCGGGAACGAGCGGGGGCGGGCATTCGATCTCGCCACCGGGAGTGTCAAGAAATCGTCAAGAGTTAGGTAAGGTAACGAAGTACCTGGGTGCGGAGTTCACCGGCTTCGTGTCCTATGTACGTGAGCTCCCGCGCGGGATGCGTGTGAGCCAGGGAAGGGAACGGCCGCTGACTGTCCACCATCTCAACCAGCTTCTGCTCGTCTGCTCGCTCGTCCTGCTCGTCGCTGTGGCAGCGGTCCGGATCTCCTCGCGCAGCGGGCTCCCCAGCCTGCTCGTGTACCTGGGGATCGGCATCGCCATGGGACAGGACGGCATCGGCGACGTCCGCTTCGACAACGCCGAACTCACTCAGGTCATCGGATACGCGGCCCTCGTCGTGATCCTGGCCGAAGGTGGACTGAGCACGAAGTGGAAGGAGATCAGGCCCGCCCTGCCGGCCGCCTCCGCGCTGGCAGTGGTCGGCGTCGCGGTGAGCGTCGGAGTCACGGCCACGGCCGCCCACCATCTGATCGGGCTGGAGTGGCGTCAGGCGCTCATCATCGGGGCCGTCGTCTCCTCGACGGACGCGGCGGCGGTCTTCTCGGTCCTGCGGAAGATCCCTCTGCCCGCGCGCGTGACGGGCACCCTGGAGGCCGAGTCCGGTTTCAACGACGCACCCGTGGTCATCCTGGTCGTCGCCTTCTCCACGGTGGGTCCGGTCGAACACTGGTACGCACTGCTGGGCGAGATAGCCCTGGAGCTGGCCATCGGCGCAGCCATCGGCCTCGCGGTGGGCTGGCTCGGCTCCTGGGGCCTCAGGCACGTGGCGCTGCCCGCCTCCGGCCTCTATCCGATCGCCGTCATGGCGATCGCGGTCACGGCATACGCGGGCGGTGCACTGGCGCACGGCAGCGGCTTCCTGGGCGTCTACCTCGCCTCGATGGTGATGGGCAACGCGAAGCTGCCCCACTGGCCCGCGACGCGCGGCTTCGCCGACGGGCTCGGCTGGATCGCCCAGATCGGCATGTTCGTCCTGCTCGGTCTCCTGGTCACTCCGCACGAGCTGGGCGACGACGTGTGGCCCGCGCTCGTCATCGGCCTGGTACTGACGATGGTGGCGCGGCCCCTGGGCGTGATGCTGTGCCTGACGCCGTTCCGGGTGCCCTGGCAGGAGCAGACCCTGATGTCCTGGGCCGGGCTGCGCGGCGCGGTCCCCATCATTCTCGCGACCATCCCGATGGTGCAGGGCATGGACGCCAGCCGCCGCATCTTCAACATCGTCTTCGTCCTGGTCGTCGTCTACACCCTGGTCCAGGGGCCGACGCTGCCGTGGCTCGCCCGCACGCTGCGCCTGGGGGAGGACCAGGAGGCCGCCGACCTCGGCGTCGAGTCCGCTCCGCTGGAGCGGCTGCGCGGGCATCTGCTGTCGGTCGCGATCCCCGAGGGGTCGAGGATGCACGGCGTCGAGGTCAACGAGCTGCGGCTGCCGGCCGGGGCCGCCGTCACCCTCGTCGTACGCGAAGGAAAATCGTTTGTCCCGCTGCCCACGACGGTCCTGCGGCACGGCGACGAGTTGCTCGTCGTCGCCACGGATCCGGTGCGGGACGCGGCGGAGCGGCGACTGCGCGCCGTGGGCCACGGCGGCAAGCTGGCCGGGTGGCTCGGGACGAACGGGGCGCGGCCGGGGCGCTGAGGCGCGCGCGGCACCGAGGCGCGGGTGACAGTGAGGCGTGACGCTGATGCGCGCCCGGCGCGTGGGAGTGAATGGCATGTTTCGTACCGTTCACACCTCGGGCAATCCCAGGTGAACGGCGGCATGGTGCTCGTTTTCACAGGCGCCCCGACCGTTGACCCCTGTACGATGAAGGCGCACTTTGATCGAACCAACTCTGCCTGACGCAGAACTGGCGCGACCGCATGGCGGCCGTGGCGCCCTCGCAGTGGGCGGCCCCCGGTATCTACCGCAGTTCCGCGCAAGAGGACAGCTCTCGGCGCGGCCCGCACAAGCGGCGCGCTACCAGGCGGCAGAAAGGCACGGGCCGTGGCATCCACGGTCACCTCCCGCCCGGGCTACGGACAGCTGCTGCGCACCCGCGGCGCCTGGACGTTCCTGCTCCCCGGCTTCGCGGCACGCCAGCCGTTCGCGATGCTCACCATCTCGATCGTGCTGCTCGTGCAGCACACCACCGGCTCCTTCGGCGCGGCGGGCGCCGCGGCGGCCGTAACCGGTGTCTCCATGGCGCTGTTCGCGCCCTACAGCGGCCGTCTCGCCGACCGCCACGGACAGCGCGCCGTACTCATCCCCGGCGTGCTGCTGCACTCACTGTCGGGCCTGACCCTGACGGCACTCGCGCTGGCCCACGCGCCCCTGTGGGCGCTGTTCGCGGCGGCCGTTCCGACGGGCGCCTCGGTACCGCAGGTCGGGCCCATGGTGCGCGCCCGCTGGGGCGGGAAGCTCCAGGGCACGCCCCTGATGACCACCGCGGCCGCCTTCGAGTCCGTCACGGACGAGCTGACCTTCGTCTTCGGCCCGCTGCTCGCCACCGCCCTGTGCACCACCGTCGCCCCGGCCGCGGGCCTGGTGACGGAGGCGTCACTGACGCTGCTCGGCGGTCTGCTGTTCGCGGCACAGAAGGGCACTCAGCCGCCCGGCACCGTCGCCGGGCACGCGCGCGTGGAGCACGTTTCCGCACTGCGCGTCCCTGGTGTCCGCGTGCTGATCGTGGCCTTCCTCGGCATCGGCTCCGTCTTCGGCGGCATGCAGGTCTCGCTCGCCGCGTTCACCGAGTCGATCGGCGAGCCCGGCCTGAACGGTGTCCTGTACGGCGTCTTCGCCGCGGGCAACATGCTCTCCGGCATCGTCTGCGGCGCCGTCGCCTGGAAGGTGGCCCCGCAGCGGCGCCTGGTCCTCGGGTACGGCGGCCTCGCCCTGGCTGCCTCCGGCCTGTGGGCCGCGCACTCGGTACTCCTGCTGGCCGGCCTCGGTCTCGTCGTCGGCATGTGCATCGCGCCCGCGCTGATCACCGGCTACACGCTGGTCGAGGACCTGGTCCCGGCCGGCGCCCGTACCGAGGCCTTCACCTGGCTGACCGGCGCGGTGGCGCTCGGCCAGGCGGCGGCCGTCACGGTCGCCGGACAGCTGGAGGACCACTTCTGGGGCGGCGCCGGATTCCTGGTGCCCGCGGGCGGCACCGTGCTCGCCCTCGCCACGCTCGTGGCCCTCCGGACTCGGCTGGCCGCACGACCCCGCAGCCGGACCGTCGCACGTGGCGTCGGTCACCGCGTGCCGGTGACGGTGGACTGATCCTCGGGAATACGTCAGTATGGACCCTCGTTAGCACTCAATGAGTGAGAGTGCCAGGAGGAAGACAGTGCCGACCTACCAGTACCAGTGCACCGAGTGCGGCGAGGGCCTCGAGGCGGTGCAGAAGTTCACCGATGACGCCCTGACCGAGTGCCCCAACTGCAGTGGCCGCCTGAAGAAGGTGTTCTCCGCGGTAGGCATTGTCTTCAAGGGCTCCGGCTTCTACCGCAACGACAGCCGCGGCTCCTCGTCGAGCAGCGCGCCGGCGTCGTCGAAGCCGTCGACGTCCACTTCGTCGTCGGAGCCGTCCTCGTCGTCGTCCTCTTCGAGTTCGTCGTCGTCTTCGTCGTCTTCGTCGTCCTCGGACTCGAAGTCGTCGAGCGCCGGCTCGTCGTCCAGCAGCGCCGCGTAGCACTCGCTCACTGACCCTGTCGTCGTAGGACGGCAGGGTCTTCGGCATCTCCTGGGCCCCCGCTCGGCCCGCCGCCCGGGCCGGATACTGTGCGGGCCATGGCGAACGCAGAGATCGGTGTAATCGGCGGCTCGGGCTTCTACTCGTTCCTCGACGACGTGACCGAGGTCGAGGTGGACACCCCGTACGGGCCGCCCAGCGACTCCCTCTTCCTCGGCGAGATCGCCGGCCGACGGGTCGCGTTCCTGCCCCGCCACGGGCGTGGCCATCACCTGCCGCCGCACCGGATCAACTATCGGGCCAATCTCTGGGCGCTGCGGTCGGTCGGCGTGCGCCAGGTGCTCGGACCCTGCGCGGTGGGCGGCCTGCGCCCCGAGTACGGGCCGGGCACGCTGCTCGTGCCGGACCAGCTGGTCGACCGTACGAAGTCCCGTGTGGGCACGTATTTCGACGGGCTGCCGCTGCCTGGCGGAAACATCCCGAACGTGGTGCACGTGTCCCTGGCGGACCCCTACTGCCCTGTCGGACGTGCGGCCGCCCTCAAGGCCGCGCGCGGGAGCGGCTGGGAGCCCGTGGACGGCGGCACCCTGGTCGTGGTCGAGGGGCCGCGCTTCTCCACTCGCGCCGAATCGCTCTGGCATCAGGCGCAGGGCTGGTCGGTGGTCGGCATGACCGGCCACCCCGAGGCGGCCCTCGCCCGTGAACTGGAGCTCTGCTACTCGTCGATGACGCTGGTCACCGACCTCGACGCGGGTGCCGAGACCGGTGAGGGCGTCTCGCACGACGAGGTACTGCAGGTGTTCGCGGCGAACGTGGACCGGCTGCGGGGCGTGTTGTTCGACGCGGTGGCCGCCCTGCCGGCGAACGAGGACCGGGACTGCCTCTGCACGGAGGCACTGGGCGGGATGGATCCGGGGTTCGAGCTGCCGTAACGGGGCAGCGACGGGGGCGAGGAGGGCGGAACTTCCCGTTCGGGTGAGGGAGTTGTCCACAACCCGTCGGTAGTCCACCGGCCTCGGCAGGAATCGGCGCAGAGCCTCATCGTGGGTCTGCAAGCAGATTCCCCGACGCAGGTGGTGACCCGAATGTCTCTCCCCCCGCCCCTCTTCCCTTCCCCTGCCTCCCCGTTCCGCTCCCCCTCCCCCTCTCTCTTCCCCTCTCCCGCCCCCGCGTCTCCGCACCCGCCCGGCACCGACGCTCCAGCCACGTGCGAGGTTCCGCACTTCGCTCCCGTGCGGGTGCGCGGCGGGCGCTACCAGCTACAGCGGCTCGTACGACACCGGAGGCGCGCTGTGGCCGCAGGCCTCGCCGTGACCGCGGCCGCACTGGTGGCGGCGGGTCCGAGGGACACCGACCGGGCGCGCGGGCATCCGGTGGCTGAGCCCGTACGAAAGCACCGGGCCGTCGAGATGGTGGCCGCTCCCGTGCGGATCGCCGACGGGGCCACGGTCCGGCTGCTGCGACCCGGGGACCGAGTGGACGTCGTCGCCGCGCAGGAGACGGCGACGGGCGGCGATGCCCGCGTGGTCGCGCGCGGGGCGCGGGTGACCAAAGTGCCGGAGCCCTTGGACGAGACGGGCGGCAGTGGGGCGCTGGTCGTGCTCTCGGTCCCCCGTTCCACCGCGGCGCACCTCGCGGGTGCGGGCGCCACGGCACGGCTGGCGGTGACCGTGTGCTGATCCGCGCCGCCCGATTCCTGCGCGACTTCCTGTCAAGTCCCTCGTCTGTGCCACCCGATTGGACAGGGCGCTCTCGCATTGACGTAAGTTGCGGAACTGTTTGTTCCCCGACTTGCGTGTGTGAGAAGAGGCCCCGAGGTGAGCGAGAAGAAGGAACCGAGCGTCTGGCAGGGCTTCAAGGCCTTCCTGATGCGCGGGAACGTCGTCGATCTGGCGGTGGCGGTGGTCATCGGCGCCGCGTTCACCAACATCGTGAACGCGGTGGTGAAGGGGATCATCAACCCGCTGGTCGGGACGATCGGAACCCAGAACCTCGACGCCTACAAGGCCTGCCTGAGCGAGAAGTGCGAGGGCAACCAGGGCATCCAGATCCTGTGGGGCTCGGTCCTCGGCGCCACCCTCACGTTCGTGATCACCGCGGCCGTCGTGTACTTCCTGATGGTGCTGCCGATGTCGAAGTACCTGGCCCGGCAGGAGGCCCGCAGGAAGGCGCGGGAGGGCACGCACGAGGTGCTGGAGGTGACCGAGCTGGAGGTGCTCAAGGAGATCCGCGACGCACTGGTCGCACAGCGTGGTTCCGGGCACAGCGAGCACTAGCGGCACGAGCCTGCCGGCGCCCGTGGGCGGCGGCCGGTACGGCTCAGACGTGGTGGGGCGGCTTCTCGTCGAGGAAGCGCTTCAGGTCGGCCGCGGCGTCGCCGGCGGCGCCCGGTCGCTCGCCCCAGCCGCGGTCCGTGTCGTCCGAGGACCGCTGGTCCAGCGGGTCGTCGAAGATCAGCGCGGGCTTCGGGGCAGGCGGCTCGGGGGCGGGGGCGGAGGTCATGCCTCCAGGGTACGGGGCCGGGGGCGCGCGGCCTCCCGGTCGGGTCGGTGGATCACACGCCGTGCGGGGCCGTACACCGCTGGGCCGCTCACAAGATTTTCGGCCGCTTATCTGGTGTGCTGGAACACATGACGAGCAGTTCGACTCCCCCGTCGGCGTCCGCCGGCGAGCCCGCGGACCACAGACCGCTGCGCAGGCTCAGGGCCCGCGGCCGCGACGAGGCGCATCGCGTCGCGTCACCGCTGGAGCTCTTCTTCGACCTTTGCTTCGTAGTGGCCATCGCCCAGGCCGGCGCCCAGCTGGTGCATGCCATGGCCGAGGGGCACGCGGGCGTGGGGATCCTCAACTACGCGATGATCTTCTTCGCCATCTGGTGGGCGTGGATGAACTTCACCTGGTTCGCCTCGGCGTACGACAACGACGACGCGCTCTACCGGGTGGTCACACTGGTCCAGATCGCCGGTGTGCTGGTCCTCGCGGCCGGGGTCTCGCGGGCGTTCGAGGAGCACGACTACCTGGCCGTGTGGCTGGGCTACGTGATCATGCGGCTCGCCATGGCGTCGCAGTGGCTGCGCGTGGCGCGGTCGACCGAGGGCGCCGAGCGAACGATGGCGTATCGGTACGCCGGCGGCGTGCTGCTGTGCCTGATCGGCTGGCTGGGGCTGGTGCTGCTGCCGGAGGACGCCCGGGCGTGGGTGTTCCTGGTGATGGTGTTCGCGGAGTTGGGCGTGCCGCTGTTCGCGGAGAAGGACCACCCCACGTCCTGGCACCCGCACCACATCGCCGAGCGGTACGGACTGTTCACGATCATCGTGCTCGGCGAGACCATCGCGGCGGCCACCGTCGCCATGAAGTCGGGCGTGGACGAGCACGACGCCCTGGGCGACCTGTTGCCGATCGCGGCGGGCGGACTGCTGATCATCTTCGCCGCCTGGTGGATCTACTTCGTGGTGCCGATCCACGGTCATCTCCGCTCCAACCGGCAGTCCTTTCTCTGGGGTTACGGCCACTACCTGATCTTCGCTTCGGCGGCCGCCATCGGCGCCGGCCTGGAGGTGGGGGTGGAGCAGGCGGTCGGCAAGGCCCACATCTCCACGCTGGCCGCGTCTGCTGCGGTGACCCTGCCGACGGCGCTGTTCCTGCTCACGGTCTGGGCGTTGCACTCCCGCTTCTACAAGGTGGGCATCGCGCAGCAGCTGGTGCTGCCGACCACTGCCCTGCTGGTGATCGCATGCACGTTCCTCGGCGACTGGGCGGTGTTCGCGGCGGGGCTGGTGTCGGCGCTGGCCGTGGCCACCGGGACGACGCTGACGGCGCGGACGGCCGCCGCGGAGCGCGGGGCGAGCGGCTCCGGCGGAGAGCGCGCCACCACCCCGTTGGCGTGAGCCGGGCCGAGCCCGGAAGCCCGTCATGTCCCGCGGGCGGGGCAGAGCGGGAAAGCCCCTCACGTCCCGCGCGGGGCGAGACTAAGGGCATGACAACCGAGCCCAGGACAGTTGACGCTCTGACGGACGTCGCCGGGGTGCGGGTGGGGCACGCGACGCGCATCGGCGACGGTTGGCTCACCGGCACCACCGTCGTACTCGCCCCGGAGGGCGGGGCCGTGGCCGCCGTGGATGTGCGCGGCGGCGGCCCCGGCACGAAGGAGACCGACGCCCTCGACCCGCGCAACCTCGTGAGCAGGGTCGACGCGATCGTGCTGACCGGCGGCAGTGCCTACGGGCTCGACGCGGCGTCCGGGGTGATGGCCTGGCTGGAGGAGCAGGGGCGGGGTGTGCGCGTCGGCGTGGACCCGGCACACGTGGTGCCGGTGGTACCGGCCGCCTGCGTCTTCGACCTGGGGCGGGGAGGAAGGTTCTCCGCGCGGCCGGACGCGAGCACCGGCCGGGCCGCGGTGGAAGCGGCCGCGGCGAGCGCGGTCGGGGCACCCGTGCCGGAAGGGTGCGTGGGCGCCGGTACGGGGGCCGTTGTGGGACCGGTGAAAGGCGGGGTCGGCAGCGCGAGCACCGTTCTCGGCTCGGGGATCACGGTCGCCGCGCTGGTGGTGGCCAACGCGGTCGGTTCGGCGATGGATCCGGAAACGGGCGTCCTGTACGGGGAGTTGTTCCAGGGACGGGCTGCCTACCCGGATTCACACATCCACGAGGCCGCGCGCAGGCGCCTGGACGAGAGTGCCGCCGCGAACGGGGTCCCCCCGCTGAACACGACACTCGCCGTCGTCGCCACCGACGCGGAACTGTCCAAGGCCCAGGCGCAGAAGCTGGCCGGCACAGCGCACGACGGCATCGCCCGCGCCGTGCGACCGGTGCACCTCCTCAACGACGGTGACACCGTGTTCGTCCTGGCGACAGGGACGCGCCCACTCGACGCCGAGCACCCCCTGGCCCTGAACGAAGTCCTCGCGGCAGGCGGGGAGGTGGTCACCCGCGCGATCGTACGAGCCGTGCGCGCCGCAGAGCCGGTGTCCGGCGCGGGCGCGGAGTGGCCGTCGTACGAGGAGTTGTACGGAGCTCGCTGAGGAGACCGCCGCCAGGTGGGTGCGGGGCCGTCGCGCCGAACACGCACCTCGGCACCCCACACTCCACACCCCTCATCCGGTACCCGACGCCCGCGCCTCGAACCCCGCGCCCCGCGCCCGCGCCCGCGCCCACCAGCCAGCACCGCCACCCATCACCCATCACCCATCACCCAATTGTCGCGGTTCTGTCACGCGATGGCGTTCGTGGCTGTCGGCGGGAACCTCAGTGGTCGTTGATTGCCTCTTTGTCCACGCACTGGAGCGGATCACTCACATCACACGAACCTGGAGCAGCCCGTGACAACGGCGGACATTGCAGCGCGGCGAGTACTGGGGGCCTGTGCCGCCCTGATGGTCGGCGCCCTCACCCTCACCGGCTGCGGTGGCAACGCCGATGCCAGTTCGACCTCCGACAGCGGCAAGGACGGCGGCGGCTCGGCCAAGACGTCCACGGCGAAGATCGTCATCTCGGCGAAGGACGGCTCGACCGACGCGTCGATCAACTCGACCGGCGTGAAGGTCAGCAACGGCAAGCTGACCGACGTGAAGATGACCGTGGCGGGATCGGGGCAGGCCGTACCGGGTTCGATATCCGGGGACGGCGCTGCCTGGAAGCCGAAGGAGCAGCTGGAGCGCGGGACGAAGTACCAGCTCTCGGCGACCGCCAAGGACTCGGGCGGTCGTACGGCTGCCGCCAACTCCATCTTCACGACCGTCACTTCGGCCAACAGCTTCATCGGGACGTACACCCCGGACAACGGGACGACGGTCGGCGTCGGGATGCCGGTGTCGTTCAACTTCGACAAGGTGATCTCCGACAGGAAGGCCGTGCAGTCGCACATCACCGTCAGCTCCAACAGCGGGCAGAAGGTGGTCGGACACTGGTTCGGCGCGCAGCGGCTCGACTTCAGGCCCGAGGAGTACTGGAAGGCCGGCTCCAAGGTCACGATGAACATCGACCTGGACGGCGTCGAGGGCGCGAACGGTGTCTACGGGGTGCAGAAGAAGACCGTCACGTTCACGGTCGGGCGCTCGCAGGTGTCCACGGTCGACGTGAACACGCAGACCATGACGGTCGTGCGCGACGGCAAGACGCTCAAGACGATCCCGATCTCCTCGGGCAGCCCGGAGCACACGACGTACAACGGGCAGATGGTCATCTCGGAGAAGTTCGTGCAGACGCGCATGAACAGCCAGACGGTGGGCCTGGGCGGCGAGTACGACATCCCGGACGTGCCGCACGCGATGCGGCTGACCTCGTCGGGGACCTTCATCCATGGCAACTACTGGTACAGCAAGAGCAATCCGCCCTTCGGCAACCAGGGCACCAGCCACGGCTGCGTCGGACTCGCGGACGTGCAGGGCGCACAGGGTGCCACGCCCGCCAAGTGGTTCTACGACAACTCGCTCATCGGGGACGTCGTGATCGTCAAGAACTCCCCCGACAAGACCGTCGCGCCGGACAACGGGCTCAACGGCTGGAACCTGGCGTGGAGCGAGTGGGTCGCGGGCAGCGCCGCCTGATCGTCGCGGGCAGCGCCGCCTGATCGTCGCGGGCAGCGCCGCCTGATCGTCGCGGGCAGCAGGGCTGTCCCGATCGCCTCAAGGCCCGCCTGAGCAGGTGCTTCTGACGGATCATCGGGCCGTGTGGGAACGTCTCGCACGGCCCGGGCGTTTTCCGGGCGTACGTTTTCTCGGTTCCCGGACATGATGTCCGACCGAGGGGCTACGGTATGCACCCACAAGGTGACATGCAGCAACGCCGGGAGAAACCTTGAGCGTTCCGTACGAGACGGCAGCGTACGAACCACCCGAGTCGCCCGAGTCTCCGGAGGAGCACCTCGCGCGACTGCTCGGCCGTGCCCTGAACTCCTTCGAGCTGCCGGACGAGGCGATACAGCGGCTCGACTGCGCGCTGGCGCACGACAGTTCACTGCACTCCGCGCACCACAGCGCGGGGCTGCACCGCGAGACGTACCGGCACACCTGGCTGCTCGCCGACGGTTCGGCGCTGACGCTGTGGGAGCTCGTGCACAACACCACGCGCGGCGGCGACCCGCAGCACGAGGTGTACGTCGACGAGGAGGAGCTGCGCGCCGCGACCGGGCGCCTGCCGCTGCCACAGGACGAACCGGACTTCGAACTGCCGGTGACGGTACAGCTGTCGCCGATCCCCGCGCCCCGGCACGCGTATGTGCCGGACGACTCGGCGGATCACGCGCGCCGGCTGCTGCGGCGTGCGGAGAACGCGGACCGGCCGGGGTCGGAGACGGCCGCGCTGCTCGCCACGGCGTTCGCGCACCAGATCACACAGGCCTTCGGGCGCCCGTGCCGCGCGGGCCGCGCGGCACTCTGCTTCTCGCTCTACGAGCACGCCTTCCTGCTGCGTGACGGCGAGGAGGTCTCCCTCTGGGAGGTCGAGCACACGGCGACGCCCGACGGGCGGCACATGTGCGAGGTGTACGTCAGCGAGGACGCTGCCCGGGATGCGATGGAGCGGCGGGCAGCACAGGTTTCCTGAACGGCTGGCCCCCTGGTCAGTGCTGGTGCCCGCCCGGCCCCGCCTTGCCCGCCCGGCCTGCTCCGCCCGCCCCGCCCGGCCCGCGCGGCTTCTCAGCTGCCGTCGCTGAGCCGTCGTACGAGACCCGCGAACGCGTCCCTCTCCGCCGGGGTCAGCTCGACGTTCTCCAGCGTTGGCGCCGACCGGCGCTGACGCCGGAGAACGCGCGGCGTGCGGCCGGTGGACCGCACGACCGGTCCGAAGTAGCCGCGACGGGCGAGGCCGATCAGGACGAACACCCAGAAGGCGGCGGCGAAAAGGAGTATCGCCGCGCCCATCGACTGGAGAACCGGGACGTGCTCATCAGGCATGCGCCCCAGTAGACACCACGGTCCGGGCCTTCGGCCCGGACCGTGACGTATCTCGCAGTTGCCGTGAACAGGTCACAGCCCATCAAACAGCACCTCAAAGGGACAAGCCGAGCCCTACGCCGCCACCGGCTGCTTCGCCTCGGCCGACGCGGTGGCCGTGTCCCCGGCCGTGCCGGGGCTCACCGCGCCCGGTGCCGGCTTGCGCATCCCCTTCAGGACCACCACCAGTGCGGTCGTGACGCACACGCCCACCGCGATGGCGATCAGGTACAGGAACGGGTTGCCGATCAGCGGGACCACGAAGATGCCGCCGTGCGGGGCGCGCAGGGTGGTGCTGAAGGCCATCGACAGGGCGCCGGTGATCGCGCCGCCCACCATCGAGGAGGGGATGACCCGCAGGGGGTCGGCGGCGGCGAACGGAATGGCGCCCTCGGAGATGAAGGAGGCGCCCAGGACCCAGGCGGCCTTGCCGTTCTCGCGCTCGGTCTGTGTGAAGAGCTTGCCGCGGACCGTGGTGGCCAGGGCCATCGCGAGCGGGGGGACCATGCCGGCCGCCATGACCGCGGCCATGATCTTCATCGCGGAGTCACTCGGGTTGGAGACCGCGATGCCGGCGGTGGCGAAGGTGTACGCGACCTTGTTGACGGGACCGCCCAGGTCGAAGCACATCATCAGGCCGAGCAGGGCGCCGAGCAGGATGGCGTTGGAGCCGGAGAGGCCGTTCAGCCAGTCGGTCATGCCCTTCTGGGCGGAGGCGATGGGCTTGCCGACGACGACGAACATCAGGAAGCCGACGATCGCCGAGGAGATCAGCGGGATCACCACCACCGGCATGATGCCGCGTACCGGCGCCGGGATCTTCACCTTCTGGATCGACAGCACCACACCGCCGGCGAGCAGGCCGGCCACCAGGCCACCGAGGAAGCCCGCGTTGATCGTGGATGCGATCATGCCGCCGACGAACCCGGGCACCAGGCCCGGCCGGTCCGCCATGCCGTAGGCGATGTAACCGGCCAGGACCGGGACCAGGAAGCCGAAGGCCACGGCGCCGATCTGGAACAGCAGGGCGGCCCAGCTGTCCGTCTGGGTCCAGACGAAGTGGTTCATGACCGAGGGCGCGGACTTGATCTCGTATCCGCCGATCGCGAAGCCGAGGGCGATCAGCAGACCGCCTGCCGCGACGAACGGGACCATGTAACTCACGCCGGACATCAGCCACTTGCGCAGCTTGGTGCCGTAGCCCTCGCCGGACTCACCGGCGCGCTCGACCGGCGTGCCCGCGCCCGGGGCGGCGCCCGCGCTCACCTCACCGCGCTCCGCCTTCCCGCGCACCTCGGTGATCAGCTCGCCGGGGCGGTTGATGCCGGCCTTCACACCGACGTCGACGGTCGGCTTGCCGGCGAAGCGGTCCTTTTCCCGTACGGAGACGTCGTGCGCGAAGATCACGCCGTCCGCCGCCGCGATGACGGCCGGGTCGAGCCGGGTGAAGCCGGCCGAGCCCTGGGTCTCGACGACGACCTCGACGCCCGCCTCGCGGCCCGCGTTCTCCAGGGACTCGGCCGCCATGTACGTGTGGGCGATGCCGGTCGGGCAGGAGGTGACGGCGACGATACGGAACGGGCGCTCGTCCGGGGAGGGGGCGTCCGGTGCCGGGGGCGGTGCCGGGGCCGTGCTGCCCGCTGCGGCTTCGGAGGAGGCCGCCTCCGAAGCCGCAGCGGAGTCTTCTGCACCGGCCGCCGCCGGCTCGTCCCCGCGGATCAGTGCCGCCGCGGCCGTCGCGTCGCCCACCGAGCGCAGCGCGTCCGTGAACTCGGCGTTCATGAGCTGGCGGGCCAGCGACGACAGGATCGTCAGATGGGCGTCGTCGGCGCCGGCGGGCGCGGCGATAAGGAAGATCAGGTCGGCGGGGCCGTCGGCCGCGCCGAAGTCGATGCCGGCGGCGCTGCGCCCGAAGGCGAGCGTCGGCTCGGTGACGTGCTCGCTGCGGCAGTGCGGGATGCCGATGCCGCCGTCCAGGCCGGTGGGCATCTGTGCCTCGCGGGCGGCCACGTCGGCGAGGAAGCCCTCCAGGTCGGTCACCCGGCCCAGGGCCACCATGCGCTCGGCGAGGGCACGTGCCGCCGCATCCTTGGTGTCGGCGGACAGGTCGAGATCGACCAGGTCCGCGGTGATCATGTCGCTCATCGCGGGCTCCTTAGCACGCGTATCGCCCGGAGAGTGCCGTGGGCGGGGGTGGGGACGGGAGTGGGGAGGGGGGTGGGGAGGGGGGTGGGATCAGGGGTGATGGGGGCGGGGACGGGGAAACCTCGCCCCCATCGGGCGGCAGGGCGGCTCAGGTGGTCCTGCCTGCCGTCGGCCGCGGCGAGTAACCAGGAACCCGGCCGCTTCGGAGCCGGCCCGCACGGCGTGGGTCCGCACAGTACGTGACGCGTCATGAGACCGGCTCCTTCAGTACGCGATCCACCGGTACGTCGGCCGTGACCGTCACCGCCGCCGGGTCCAGGTCGGAGGGGGTCGGCATCACGCTGCCCGGCAGCTGGACGGCCGCCGCTCCGTGCGCGACCGCGGAGGCCAGCGCCTTCGGCCCCCTGCCGCCCGCGATCAGGAAGCCCGCGAGGGAGGAGTCACCGGCGCCCACGTTGCTGCGTACGGCACTCGCGTGGGCGCTGCCGTACCAGGTGCCCGCGGCGTCCACGAGCAGCTGACCGTCGGCGCCCAGGCTGGCGAGCACGGCGCGCGCGCCCATTCCGCGCAGTTCCTCGGCGGCCTTCGCCGCGTCGCCCACGGTCGCCAGGGGGCGCCCGACGGCCTCCGCGAGTTCCTCGGCGTTCGGCTTCACCACGTCGGGACGCTCGCGCAGCGCCGCGAGCAGCGCCGGCCCGGAGGTGTCCAGGGCGATCCGGACGCCCGCGGCGTGGGCCCGCGCGACCAGGTCGGCGTACCACTCGGGCGCGAGTCCGCGCGGCAGGCTGCCGCAGCAGGCGATCCAGTCCGCGTCGCGCGCCTGGGCCCGCACCGTCTCGAAGAGCAGCTCCTGCTCCTCGGCCGACAGCTCGGGACCCGGTGCGTTGATCTTCGTCAGCACCCCGTCCGCCTCGGCGAGCGCGATGTTCGAACGGGTGGCTCCGGCGATCGGCACCGGCGCGACCTCGATGCCCTGCGCGTCGAGCAGATCGGCGACGAGCGCCCCCGGAGCACCGCCCAGCGGCAGGACAGCGACCGTGCGCTGCCCCGCGGCCGCGACGGCGCGCGAGACGTTGACGCCCTTGCCGCCCGGGTCCATGCGTTCGCCGGTGGCCCTGATGACCTCGCCGCGCTCCAGCGACGGCACCTCGTACGTGCGGTCCAGGGACGGGTTCGGGGTGACGGTGAGGATCATGCGCGCACTACTTCCGTGCCGCCGCGCTCGATGGCGATGGCGTCTTCCGGGCTCAGCCCGCTGTCGGTGATCAGCAGGTCCACGTCGCTCAGGTCGCCGAAGCGGGCGAAGTGCTCCTGGCCGTGCTTGGCGGAGTCCGCGAGCAGCACGACGCGGCGGGCCGCGGCGACCGCCGCGCGCTTCACCGCGGCCTCGGCGAGGTCGGGGGTGGTCAGACCGTGGTCGGCGGAGAAGCCGTTGGCCGCGATGAAGAGGACGTCCGCGCGGATCTCGCCGTACGCGCGCAGCGCCCAGGCGTCCACGGCGGCGCGGGTGCGGTTGCGTACGCGCCCGCCGACGAGGTGGAGCTGGATGCCCGGGTGGTCGGCGAGGCGGGCCGCGATCGGCAGGCTGTGCGTGACGACGGTGAGCGAGAACTCCAGCGGGATGGCGGCCGCCAGGCGCGCCACCGTGGTTCCGGCGTCGAGGATCATCGTGCCCTCGCTCGGCAGTTCCGCGAGGGCTGCCTTGGCGATGCGGTCCTTCTCGTCGGCGGAGGTGCCCTCGCGCTCGGCGAGGTCCGGCTCGAAGTCGAGGCGTCCGGCCGGTATGGCACCGCCGTGCACCCTGCGGAGCAGGCCGGCGCGGTCGAGGGCCTTCAGGTCGCGGCGGATCGTCTCCGCCGTCACCTGGAACTCCTCGGCCAGCGACATCACGTCCACCCTGCCGCCGTCGCGGGCGAGCCGGAGGATCTCCTGCTGCCGCTCAGGTGCGTACATGTCCGTTCACCTCCGACTCATGCCCGAACTTGTGGTTTCGCTCGGAGGCTACGCCCGGATTTCCGAAAAGTAAACGGGTTCGGACGCCAGTCAGACATAAACGGGCGTCGTTGGGGAGAACGCAGCCGGAAGCAGCAGGGCCGTGCACAAACCCTGACGCCGTGCCACCGCGTCCGTAACCCGGACCGTGGGACCCAGCTTCACGGGGGGGGTGTCGTGGACGACAGGGACGACGACCCGCGCCTCCGCCCCGGCCGCCCGGATCATGAATGGCAGCGCGTCGTGGTCCAGGCGTTGACCGCTTCGCCGGTACTGGCGGACCGGAGCGCGCGAGCGACGCTGGTCGAACTGGTCGGGGACACGCTCGGGCGGCCGGTGCACCCTGCGCGAGCAGGCGACCGTACCGCTGCTGGAGCTGTTCCGGTTCTGCACCCGGCACCAGGACGGGCTGTCGGTGCTGGCGCGGCAGTTGCCGACGGTGGAACCGGGGTGCACCCAGGCGCCCTTCGTGCAGCGGCTCGCCGACGAGTGGACGGCAGTGGACGCGCTGGACGGACTCGCCGGGGTTCCAAGAGGTGCACGGGAACGCTCGCGCCCGCGCGGGACAGGATTCAGCACGCTGACTACAGGGTGCCCGCCGCCCGCACATCGCGGGAGGCGGGCGACGCCTTCCCGGTCACCCCACCAGCTCGGGAGCACCCTCGGACGCCGGCTCGCGCGCGGGCCCGCCGACGGTTTCTCCGGCGTCCGCGCCGTGGTCGGCCTCCGGCTGCGCGCCCGCCTCGGCGTGCTGCGCCGCCCGCCTCGGCAAGGCGAACATCAGCAGGAAGATGACACCCATCACGCCCGCGACCCAACCCAGCGCGTGCTGGAAGGCGTTCACGAACGCCGGCCCCAACTGAGCCCGCGTCAGCCGGTCGCCGATCTCGCCGAAGAACACCACCGAGACCAGCCCCAGCCCCAGCGCGTTGCCCATCTGCTGCACCGTGTTGATGAGCCCCGAGGCCGACCCGGCGTGCTCGCGCGGCACGTCCGACAGCACCGCGTCCGTCAGCGGGGCGACGATAAGGCCCATACCCACGCCCATCACGACCAGCGGCAGCGCCATCTGCCAGGAGGCGATCGCCATGCCGTAGCGGTCGGACTCCCCGATGTAGAGCAGGACGCCGACGGCCATGAGCAGTGCACCCGCCTGGAGCACCCGGCGGCCGAAGCGCGGCACCAGCTGCTGCACGGACAGACCGGCAGCCGTGGAGACGGCGATCGAGAACGGTACGCCGGTCAGCCCCGCCCGCAGCGGGCTCCAGCCAAGGCCGGTCTGCATGTACAGCGTCCACACCAGGAAGAACACGCCGAGCGCGACCCCGAAGACGGTCTGTACGGCGATCCCGGCCGCGAAGCTCTTCACACGGAACAGGGAGAGCTCGACCAGCGGGGAACCGTCCCGCGCCGCCTTTCGCTTCTCGTACGCCACCAGCGCCGCGAAGACGACGAGCGCGCCGGCCATCGACAGGTGGCCCCACAGCGGCCAGCCCAGCTCACGGCCGCGGGTCAGGGGATAGAGCAGCATCGTCAGGCCGAGGGTGACGAGGACGACCCCGACCAGGTCGAGCTTCAGCGCCCGCGGGGCCTTCGACTCGGTGATGAAGCGGCTGCCGAGGACCAGTCCCGCGATGCCGACGGGGAGGTTGATGAGGAAGATGGGCCGCCACTGAAGACCCCACAGGTTCCACTCCGTCAGCAGCGCGCCGAGCAGCGGGCCGGAGACGGCTCCCAGCCCCACGATCGCGCCGAACAGGCCGAACACCTTCCCCCGCTCGTGCGCCGGGAACGTGGCGTGCACGATCGACAGGACCTGCGGCACCATCATCGCCGCCATCCCGCCCTGCAGGATGCGGGAGGCGACCAGCATCTCCGGGTTGGCGGCGAAGCCGCACAGCGCCGACGCGGCGGTGAAGCCTCCGATGCCGATGAGGAACAGCCGCTTGCGGCCGTGGATGTCACCGAGCCGTCCCCCGGTGATCAGACCGGCGGCGAAGGCGAGCGCGTAACCGGCCGTGATCCACTGGATCTGGCTGACGGACGCGCCGGCGTCGCGCTGGATCGACGGGATCGCGATGTTGACGATCGTGACGTCGACGAGGTCCATGAAGGCCGCGGTCATCACGATCGCGAGAGCGAACCAGCGGCGGCGGTCCGCCACGGGGGCCGTACTCGGTACTGGTGTTTCTGTGGAGGTCATGTCCTGAACCTACGGCCTCACTAGGTCAGATCGTGTCCTAGTTGTGCGGCATCCTCGAACTCATGACGACGGACACCCCGGCCCGGCTGCTGCAGCTCCTCTCCCTCCTCCAGACGCCCCGCGAATGGCCCGGCGGTGAGCTCGCCGACCGGCTCGGGGTGTCCCGGCGCACAGTGCGTCGCGACATCGACCGGCTGCGTGAGATCGGCTATCCCGTGCAGGCCACGATGGGCGCGGACGGCGGCTACCGGCTGGTCGCGGGCAAGGCGATGCCGCCGCTCGTGCTCGACGACGAGGAGGCGGTGGCGATCGCCATCGGGCTGCGGGCGGGGGCCGGACACGCACTCGAAGGCGTGGACGAGGCGTCCGTGCGTGCCCTCGCCAAGCTGGAACAGGTCCTGCCCTCCCGGCTGCGCCACCGCGTCTCCACGCTGCAGGCCGCGACCACGCCGCTGACCAGCGGGGACGGGGCGAGCATCGCGCCCGAGACGCTGACCGCCATGGCGTCCACGGTGGCGGGGCGGGAACGGCTGCGGTTCGCCTACCGCGCCGGTGACGGGACCGAGTCACGGCGCCTGACGGAGCCCTACCGGCTCGTCTCGACCGGGCGTCGCTGGTATCTCGTCGCGTACGACCTCGATCGCGCCGACTGGCGGACCTTCCGCGTCGACCGGGTGCGCGAGCCGTTCGCGACCGGCGCACGGTTCGCCCCACGAGAACTGCCGACGGGCAGCGCGGCGGAGTATCTGCGGCGTTCGATGCAACGGCACCAGGAGTCGTACGACTTCGAGGTCACCTTCGCCGCCTCCGCGGAGGCCGTCGCGGCGCGCGTCCCGTCGTGGCTGGGCAGGCCGGAGCCACTCGACGCGGATTCCTGCCGGCTGCGCGGGCGGACCGGAGACGCGGTGGAGTGGCTGGCGGCCCGCCTCGCCCTCCTGGGCTTCGACTTCACGGTGCGCGAACCGGCGGAACTGGTGCAGTCCGTACGGGAGTTGGGCGCCCGGTTGGCCCGAGCGACGGGCGACTGACCCGCGCCTGCGCCAGACCGCCACGCCGCCATCCCGTCACAGCCGTCAGGGCTGTCAGACGTCAGGCCGCCATCCCGTCAGGACCGTCAACGCCGTCAAGCCACGACGCCCGCAAGGTCCGTCCACGGGAAGTCCCGTAGCGCGTCCAGGTTGCGCAGCGCCAGCGCGGCCGGTCCCCCGGGGCCGCTCGCCGGTGCCGTGCCTGCCGCCCAGCTCTCGACCGCCACGCGTACGGCGGCGCTGGCGACGGCTGCGGAGAAGCGCTGCGTGGAGGAGTGCCCGGAGCTTGCGGCCGCGTGCTTGCCAACGTTGTCGGAGCCGTCGGACCCACCCCGTCCTGCCAGTACCTCCGCCAGCCTCCCCTCCGTCGTGTGGCACACCTCCGCCCACACCTTGCCCAGCGCGGGGCTGGTGTCGCTCAGGCGGATCAGGGTGCGGACCAGTTCCCAGGAGGCCGCGGAGGCTCCCCGGCCGGGTGTCAGCGTGTGGCGTACGGCGAGCTCCAGGGCCTGCGGGAGGGGCAGGTCCGCGAGGGCTGCGGCCACCGCTTCGGTCCAGCGCTGGGCACCCACCGCATAGAGGGGCGCGACGGCCTCCTCCTTCGACGCGAAATAGCGGTAGAAGGTGCGCGGGGCCACTCCTGCGGCCTGGGCGATGTCCTCGGCGCGGGTGGCGCGAAGTCCCTGTTTCACGAACAGTCCCGCGGCCGCGCGGGCGATGTCCATACGGGTCGCGGCCTTACGTCGCTCGGTGAGGGAGACCTGCGCCGCCTGGGGGGAAGTACGGGGGTTCGATGCGGGGGTGGGGCTGCTCACACCGGCAGGCTATGCCCATGTGGCACAATCTGCCATCCGGCGGGCCACCCCGGCGTTCAGGTACGGGGTGCCCCGCCCATCAGCATGCCCGCGCGAAGAGAACCGGGCCCCGGCACCCGGGGGGAAGGGCGCCGAAGCCCGGCTCAGGGAAAGTCCCGGCACCGGGGGGGTGTGCGACGGGACTTGGTTCAGGGGGCCAACGGGGGGCCTGGACGGGATGGAACGGCGTGGGAGCGCGCGGGACAGCGAGTGACACAGGGCCCGAACTCCTGTGCCCTGAAGTCTTGTTCCCTCGGCTCTGACAGTTGAAGCGGCGTTACATCGCCATGTTTGCGCCGTCTTTCGCCACCCGGCGTGCGCCGCGCCCGGGCGTCGTACGCCACCCGGTCCCCACCGAGCACCGTACGAGCCCCGTCACCGCCCCTGGGCTCACCGCTCCCGGGCCGGCCGCTCTCGGCCTCGGCGGCGCTCCCGAGGCCGATCCCCGCCCCTCGGATTCCCGCCGCCCCTCAGGCCGCCGCCTCGAAGCCCGTGGACCGGGCCAGCTTCTTCAGCTCCAGCAGGGCGTGCTTCTCGATCTGGCGGATGCGCTCGCGGGTCAGGCCGTGCTTCTTGCCGACCTCCGTCAGGGTGCGCTCGCGGCCGTCGTCGATGCCGTAGCGCATCTTGATGATGGAGGCCGTGCGGGGGTCGAGGCGGCCGATGAGGTGGTCGAGTTCCTCGCTGCGCAGCAGGGTCAGGACGGACTGCTCGGGGGAGACCGCCGAGGTGTCCTCCAGGAGGTCGCCGAACTGGGTCTCACCCTCGTCGTCCACCGCCATGTTCAGGGAGACCGGGTCGCGGGCCCAGTCCAGGACGTCGATCACGCGGTCCGGCTTCGTGTCGAGCTCCTTGGCGATCTCCGCGGGCTCCGGGTCACGGCCGTGCTCGCGGTTGAACTCGCGCTGCACACGGCGGATCCGGCCCAGCTCCTCCACCAGGTGGACGGGCAGGCGGATGGTGCGCGACTGGTCCGCTATCGAGCGGGTGATCGCCTGACGGATCCACCAGGTCGCGTACGTCGAGAACTTGAAGCCCTTGGCGTAGTCGAACTTCTCGACCGCGCGCACCAGTCCGGCGTTGCCCTCCTGGATCAGGTCGAGGAGGGGGAGGCCGCTGCGCGGGTAACGCCGGGCCACGGCCACGACCAGGCGGAGGTTGGAGCGGATGAAGACGTCCTTCGCCCGCTCACCGTCGTCGACCAGGGCCTGAAGCTCCTCGCGGGAGGCCTCGGCCTTGGACTCCTCGTCTCCGTCGAGGACCTGTCGCGCGAACACACCCGCCTCGATGATCTGTGACAGCTCGACCTCCTTGGCGGCGTCGAGCAGCGGCGTGCGCGCGATCTCGTCGAGGTACATGCCGACCAGGTCACGGTCGGCGATCTCGCCGGCGTGAGCGCGAACACTGCTTGCCCTGTCGGCCGTCTCGCCGGTGGCGGACTTGCGACGGGCGACGGCACGGGTTGCCATGCGTGCTCCCTTGCGATGGTGGGCTGGCGGGTCATCTTCCAGAGGCCGGGCACTCGCCTGCGAGTACCACTGAGCACCTTGGTCGGGTGCCCTGCTTCCGAAGGAAACAACGACTGGAATCCGGACAGAATTCCCAAGCCGCCCTCCGATTTTTCTGATCTTGCAGTACCCTGTCCGGCCACACGAGGAGGCCCGATGTCGTCGAAACGTACAGAGGTGCAGGTCAGGCCGGGAGGCGAGGGAGACCTCGGCACTCTCACCGACCTCTACAACCACTATGTACGTGAGACGCCCATCACATTCGATACCGCCGTCTTCACTCCGGAAGAGCGCCGCCCTTGGCTGCTCTCTCACCCTGAAGACGGCCCGCACCGCCTGATGGTTGCCACAGAGGCGGACACACAGGAAATTCTGGGTTACGCCACATCCAGCCCTTATCGCGCCAAGCGCGCCTACGACACCTCGGTCGAGGTGACGGTGTACGTCGCCCCGAGCGCGGGCGGGCGCGGCATCGGCACGCTGCTGTACAAGGCGCTTTTCGAGGCCCTGGCCGACGAGGACCTGCACCGCGCCTACGCGGGCATCGCCCAGCCCAACGAAGCGTCCACGCGGTTGCACGAACGCTTCGGGTTCCGGTACGTCGGCACCTATCGGGAAGTGGGCCGCAAGTTCGGGCGGTACTGGGACGTGGCCTGGTACGAGAAGGACCTCTAGCCCACCCGTGGCCCGTAGCCCGTAGCCCCTTCCGGCCCTCGGCCCCCGGCCCCCGGCCCCCGCAAGCGGTCATCCGGCGGCCTTCAGCCGCGAACCGTCAGCCGAACTGTACGGACCTCTTGGCCATGCCCATCCAGAAGCCGTCGATCACGGACTCCTGCGCGTCCAGCTCGCCGGTCACGTCCGCCGCGCCCATGGTCACGAACAGCGGGGCGAAGTGCTCGGTGCGCGGGTGGGCGTAGCGGCCGGCCGGGGCCTTGTGGAGAAAGTCGAGCAGGCTGTCCCAGTCCCGCGCCTCCAGCGCCTTCCTGCCCCAGTCGTCGAACTCCGACGACCAGCTGGGCACTCCCGCGCCGGTGTGCCGCAGCGCGGCCAGGTTGTGGGTGAAGAAGCCGGAGCCGACGATCAGCACGCCCTCGTCGCGCAGCGGCGCCAGCTTGCGGCCGATGTCCATCAGCCTCACCGGGTCGAGGGTCGGCATGGAGATCTGCAGGACCGGGATGTCGGCGGCCGGGAACATCTCGACGAGCGGGACGTAGGCGCCGTGGTCGAGGCCGCGGTCCGGGATGTCCTGCACAGGGATGCCGGGGGCGCGCAGCAACTTCCGTACGGACTCGGCGAGTTCGGGAGCGCCCGGCGCCTCGTAGGTCACCTGGTAGTAGTGCTCGGGGAAGCCCCAGAAGTCGTAGACGAGCGGGATCGTGTCGACCGCTCCCAGCGCGAGGGGGGCTTCCTCCCAGTGGGCGGAGACCATGAGGATCGCCTTGGGGCGGGGCAGGCCCGCGGACCAGGCGGCGAGTTCACCGGGCCAGATCGGGTCGTCCGCGAGCGGTGGGGCGCCGTGGCTGAGATAGAGGGCGGGCATGCGCTCCCGGGTGGCGGCGGACATGGCGGCGACTCCCTTCGGAGAGCAGTTGTTTCAAGCTTGTTCAAGTCGCTTCAAGTCGCTTCAGGTTGCTTTAACTCTAAAGCGTCTGTCGTTCAAAAGCGTACGCGCCATTTGTTTAAGTTTCAAGGAGAGCCTCGTACAGTGGATGTATGAACACTGCATCCACATCCGCGCCCGACCGGGAGACCCCCGCCGGGGAACCGCGCTGGCTCAGTGATGACGAGCAGCGCGTCTGGCGCTCCTACCTGCACGCGACCACGCTCCTGGAGGACCACCTCGACCGCCAGCTCCAGCGGGACGCGGGCATGCCGCACGTCTACTACGGGCTGCTGGTCGGACTCGCCGAGTCCCCGCAGCAGCGGCTGCGGATGACCGAGCTGGCGATGAAGTCGAAGATCACCCGTTCCCGCCTCTCGCACGCCATAGCGCGTCTGGAGAAGAACGGCTGGGTGCGCCGCGAGGACTGCCCCTCCGACAAGCGGGGCCAGTTCGCCGTGCTGACCGACGCGGGCGCCGAGGTACTGGCCCGGACCGCGCCGGGCCATGTGGCCGCGGTGCGGCAGGCGCTGTTCGAGCGGCTGACGCCACAACAGCAGGAGTCCCTCGGCGAGATCATGGAGATCGTCACCGAGGGACTCCAGCCGAGCGAAGCGGGTGCGGACCTGCCCTGGCTCCGCTGAGCCGCTCACTCAGGGAGCCAGGGCACAGGCCCTGGGGTCGTACGTGGGAGGCGTCCCCTTCCTCTCACGTACGGATGGTTCCGAAGGGGTATGACCGGGCGGTCGCCGTCAGTGGGCGACTACCGGGACGGCCAGCTCCTCACCGGCGTCCTCGCCGGAGGACGAGCCGGACACGACCGAGGTGTCCGGACGGCCGGCGTTGACGAGGGTCACGACGATCACCGCGGCCAGCGCCAGCATGCCCACCGCGAACCAGATCGCGTTGGTGTAGCCGTGCACCTGACCCTGCAGCTGGACCAGCTGCGCCTGCGACTTGGAGGTCGCGCCGGCGATGTGGTCCTTGATGTACGCGGTCGTCGCGGAGGCGGCGATCGTGTTCAGCAGGGCGGTGCCGATCGCGCCGCCCACCTGCTGCGAGGTGTTGACCATCGCGGAGGCGACACCGGCGTCCCGGGGCTCGACGCCCAGGGTGGCCAGGGACATGGCCGGCATGAACGCCGTACCCATGCCGAGACCGAGCAGCAGCATCGAGGGCAGGATCGTCGAGGAGTACGACGAGCCGATCTCCAGCTGCGTCATCAGCAGCATGCCGACCGCTGCGACCAGGAAGCCGGGGCCCATCAGCAGCCGGGCCGGGACCCGGGTCATCAGGCGAGCACCGATCTGGGTGGAGCCGACCATCATGCCCGCGATCATCGGCAGGAAGGCGAAGCCGGTCTTGATCGGCGAGAAGCCCTGGACGACCTGCAGGTAGTAGGTCAGGAAGAGGAACGTGCCGAACATCGCGATGATCGCGATACCGAGCGAGAGGTAGATGCCGCCGCGGTTGCGGTCGGTGACCACGCGCAGGGGCAGCAGCGGCGCCTTGACCTTGGTCTCGGTGACGACGAACGCGATCAGCAGGACCACGGAGGCGACGAACAGGGAGATGGTCGTGGTGTCGCCCCAGCCGTCGGACTCGGCGCGGGTGAAGCCGTAGACCAGCGAGACCAGGCCGAGGGTGGACAGGAGCACGCCCGGGATGTCGAGCGGGTTGCGGTTGCGGCCGCCCTCCGGCTCACGGATGACGAAGTACGCGCCCAGCGCGGCCACGATGGCGAACGGGATGTTGACGAAGAACGTCCAGCGCCAGTCCAGGTACTCGGTGAGCACACCACCGAGGATGAAGCCGACGGCGCCGCCGCCACCGGCGATCGCGCCGTAGATGCCGAACGCCTTGGCGCGCTCCTTGGCGTCCGTGAACATCACGGCGAGCAGGGAGAGCGCGGCGGGCGCGAGCAGTGCGCCGAAGGCGCCCTGCAGAGCACGGGCGCCGAACATCATGGCGCCGGTCGTGGCCGCTCCGCCGAGCGCGGAGGCGGCGGCGAAGCCGGTCAGACCGATGACGAAGGCACGCTTGCGGCCCCACAGGTCGGCGATCCGGCCGCCGAACAGGAGGAGTCCGCCGAACGCGAGGGCGTAGGCCGTGACGACCCACTGCCGGTTGCCGTCGGAGATGCCCAGGTCGCTCTGGGCGGACGGCAGAGCGATGTTCACGATGGTCGCGTCGAGCACGACCATCAGCTGGGCGAGCGCTATGAAGACGAGCGCTTTCCAGCGGTTGGCGTCGCCGCTCTTGTCGACGGCGCCTGGAGCCTTTGCGGCTGTTTCAGACATGGGTCTACCCACTTCGGGACTTCGTGACGGAAAAAGGTGTTGGTACGGGGACGGCTCACCCAGGGGGACGGCCGGTAAGTCGTAGTAGTTGACTGGCTTGGAGCGATGAACTAATCGGTGCAGGACCGGCGCAGATCCTCGACGGTCACGGCCGTGCCCGGCAGGACCGACGGGGCCGGGGCCCGCAGTCCGTCCAGGAACAGCTGCAGATGGCGGTGTACGAAGCGGTCGTTGACGATGCAGTCGGTGCCGGCCGGGGGCCGGCTGAGCTGGGCCACGACGATCATCAGGTCACCGACGCCGACGTCGGGGCGGAGTTGGCCGGCCTGCTTGGCGCGGTCCATGAGTTCCGCCACGAGTTCCTCGATGCGTTCGCGCGACGCTTCCAGGTCGGGGTGGTTCTGGTCGAAGGTGGTCTGGATCATCGGGCACAGCGCGCTGATCCGCTCGTCGGCGGAGGTGTGCACGAATCGTTCGAGCGCCTCGAAGGCGTCCCCGGTCTCGGCGAGCGCACGCTCGGCCGCCTCGGACGTACGGTCCATGACGGAGCAGACGACCTCGCGGACGAGTGCGTCGCGGTCGGGGAAGTTGCGGTACACCGTGGCGTTGCCCACGCCCGCCCGGCGGGCGATCTCGTCGAGCGGCACTTCGGGGCCGAACTCGGTGAACATCTCCCGGGCGGCGGTGACGATCCGCTCCCGGTTGCGCAGGGCGTCGGCGCGCGGCCGGGCCACCTTGCGCTGCACGGGGTCCGGCGCGGTCGTCGTGGCGGTCACGGCGCGCTCCTCGTAAATCGGTGGGTTCCGCGATCCGGGGAGGCAGTCCCCGTTTCGCTCGGACGCCTGGTTAAACGGGGAAACGCTCCCCGGTTATTTCCCGGACTCGAAGAACTTTTATGTGACCTGGGTCACACTGCTCCACTGGCCTTTCCGCCGGCCAGCCCTGCCCGAGAAACCCACGTTCGGGCCCATCCAGCGCGCGCCCGCGCAGCCCCCGAACCAGGGTGATCGAAAGGGCGCAGCCCGAGGACCGGCGGCTGCCACGACGAAGGGCCCGTGCATGCAGCTCAGCCGTCGGATACGCCCGCGCCGCACGGCCGCCCTCGCCTTCGTGACCGCCCTGGTCCTCGCGGTCGGCACCTCGGCCGGCAGCGGGCATCCGACGGTACGTTCCACCGCGGCCGGAGCGGGACCGGTCGCACCGGCCCGCACCGCGGCGCTCAACCCCTGCCTGATCAGGGGCGGCCATGCCATCCAGCTGTCGGAGGGCGTCCCGACCGGCGCCGGCTACTCCCGGTCCACGGGCACCGTCCACGCCCTGACCCTGATGGTCGACTTCTCCGACGCACCCGGCCCGGGCAAAGCGCTCGACCGCTTCCACGAGTTCTTCCCCAGGACCCAGCAGTGGTTCCGCACCTCCTCCTACGGCCGCCTGGACTACCGCCCCGAGACCCCGATCCCGCACTGGTTGCGCATGCCGAAAACGTTCAAGGCTTACGGCATAGAGCGCGGCGCCCCCTTCGACTCCGGCTACCGCGACCTCGTCCAGGACATCGTGAGCGCCGCCGACCCCGAGGTGGACTTCCGCGACTACGACTTCCTGAACGTGCTGATGACGCCGAACGCCGGGCCGTCCGCCCTGGACACGGTCCTGTCGGTGACCTTCGCCGGAAACCCGGACGCCCCGGTCGCCGACGGCGTCCCCGTCGCCAACGCGTCCTTCGTCTACTCCCGCCAGGACGACGGCTCCGGCTCCTACGACCGCACCGGCTACCGGGTGCTGCCGCACGAGAACGGCCATGTCTTCGGCCTGCCCGACCTCTACACCCAGGAGGGCGGCGGCGCGGTCGGGCACTGGGACATCATGAGCGAGGACTGGGGGGCCAACAACGACCTGCTCGGCTGGCACAAGTGGAAGCTCGGCTGGCTGGACGCGTCCCAGGTCAGCTGCGCGTCGGCGCACGGCGCCACGGAGTACACGCTGACACCGCTGGAGCGTGCCGGCGGCCCGAAGATGGTCTTCGTCCCGCTCAGCGACCGGTCCGGATACGCCGTCGAGGTACGCATCCGCGCGGGCAACGACGAGGCCGTGTGCCGGCCGGGCGTGCTCGTCTACAAGGTCGACGCGGACGTGGACACCGGCATGGGACCGGTCACGGTGTACGACTCCCGGCGCGACAGCGGCGGCTGCACCCGCAGCCCCAACGTCCACGCGGAACTCTCCGACGCCCCCTTCACGGCGGGCGAGGTCTTCAAGGACCCCAGGAAGGGGATCAGGATCGCGGTGATGGGCGCCAACGCGACCGGAAACTACCGGGTGCTGGTGACCCGGGGGTGAGCAGGCCGAAGTGACGGTGGGCCCGCGCATTACGGTAGGCGTGCCCCGACCGCCGTACCGGAGATCCGATGCCCGCGAAGCCCACGACGGCCCCCGCCGCCGCTCCTGCCGCCGTACCGGCCGAAGCGGTCACGCCCCTCATCCGTGGGGTCGCCGTCCTGCGACGGCTGACCGAAGCGGGCGGGACGCTGAGCCCGAGCGCGCTGGAACGGGCCACGGGCCTCGCCCGCTCCACGGTCGACCGGATCACCGCCACCCTCGCCCGCATGGGATACGTCCGCCTCGACGGCCGTGACGTGCTGCTGGCCCCCCGCCTGATGGAGCTGGGCAACGCCTACCTCTCCGCGCTGCGCCTGCCCGCACTGCTGGACTCGCGCGCCGACGCCCTCGCCGACGAGCTGGACGAATCCGTATCCCTTGCGGTCGCCGACCGCGACGGCATCCGCTTCATCCACCAGGCCACCCGCCGCCGCGCGATGTCCCTCAGCTTCCGCATCGGCGACCTGCTGCCGGCCGAACGCACCGCGCCAGGTTCGCTGTTCGCGGCGGAGTGGACCAACGAGGAGTGGGGGGCGTGGCGGGAGCGCAGGGCGGCGGACCCTAGGGCGACGGCCTTCTTGGCCGTACCGTCGCCCCAACGCCCGGAAACGGACCAGGAGTTCGAGCGCCGGGCCGCCGGATCGGCCGCGGACGGCTGGGCGTTGGACGACCAGCTGATCGAACCGGGACTGGTGGCCGTCTCGGTGCCGGTACGGGATCCGCGTACCGGCAGGACCGCCTGCGCGGTGAGCGTGGTGAGCCACACCAGCCGGCACACGGCGACGGGCCTGCGCGACACCCTGCTCCCCCGGCTGCGGGCGGCGGTGCGGGCGATGGAGGACGACCTGCGCGAGGCGCCGCCCGCGGAGCCGGCCGCCGCACCCTCCGGGCTCGCGACCTGGACCGGCGCGTCCAAGCAGGAACTGGGCAGGGAGTTCGTCGAGTCCCTGGCGCGCGGCCTGACAGTGCTGACCGCCTTCGGGGAGGGGCGCGCCGAACCGACCCTCACGGAGGTGGCGAAGGCGACGGGACTGGCACGGGCGACGGCACGCAGGGCGCTGATCACCTACGAGCACCTCGGGCTGGTGCGGGCGCGGGAGCGCACCTTCGAGCTGACGCCACGCGTTCTGGAGCTGGGTTTTCCGCCCCTGTCCCGTATCTCCCTGCCCGAGATCGCCGCCCCGCACTTGGCCGAACTGGCCCACCGGGTCCACGAGTCGACCTCACTGTCCGTCCTGTCGGGGGACGAGATCCAGTACACGGCGCGGGTCGCCACCAGCCGCGTCATGAGCGTGAACATCACGGTGGGCACGCGACTGCCGGCTTACGCGACCTCGATGGGCCGCGTCCTCCTGGCGGACCTGCCACCGGCGACCCGCCGGCTGCCGCTCCCACTCCAACCCCTGACCCCGCACACCCTCACCGACCCCGAGGCTCTCACCCGCCTCCTCGACGACGTACACACCAAGGGCCACGCCCTGGTCGACGAGGAGCTGGAGGAGGGCCTGCGCTCGATCGCGGTCCCGGTCCACGACCGCACCGGCCGCGTGGTCGCCGCCCTGAACGTCGCCATGCACGCGGCCCGCCACACGGCCGAGGGGTGCGAGCGGGACATCCTGCCCCACCTGCGAGCCACGGCCGACCGGATCGAGGCGGAGCTGCGGGTGGCGGGCCGCTTCACGCGGGTGGAGGTGTCCTGACCCGCCGCGCCATGACCAGCCGGCAGCCCGGCCACCGCACCGGCGGCCCTGAACCGGCAGGCCCTTGACCTGCCGGTGCCATGACCCGCCGGTGCCATGACCGCCACCCCGGCACGAAACAGATCCGGTACGCCGACGCCAGGGCCGTACGGCTCCCGCGCGAACCGCGCCCTGTGACCAGCACTCTTGAGATGCACGTCAGGGCTCCGCCCGCCCGCTCAGGCACGGTCATCGCCCTCCGCGCTCTCGGGGTCAGGACGCGGTGCAGGAGAGCGTGCCGAGGTCTCGGTCGTCGCCGTTGAGCGTCATCCCCCAGGTCGTCGACGTGCCCGGCGCCAGGGAGCCGTTGTAGGAGGCGTTGTGGACGGTGGTGGCGGGGCGGGACGGATCCACCACCGCGTTCCAGAGGTTCGCCACGGTCACGCCGCCCGGCAGGGTGTGGTGCACCGACCAGCCGGCGACCGGCCCGGACCCGGTGTCGGTGACCGTGACGTCGGCCTGGTACCCGCCCTGCCATGAGCTGGTCAGCTTCCATTCCGCTGTGCAGGCGGCGTCGCCGGAGGGGCTCGGCGCGGGAGTGGGAGACGGTGTCCCTCCAGAGCTGCCGGTGGTGTAGGGGACGGCGGTGTAGTCCTGCGAGCAGCCTCCCGCGCAGCCTGACGGCAGGGAGAACGAGTACGTACGTTCGCCGCCCACCCACGCGTCGGCGGCGTCCCGGATCCGTATGGTGAAGCTGCTTCCGCCGGAGGCCGTCGCACCGATGACGTAGGACTGCCCCATGTCGCTGTTCATTCCGGCGTCGGTCCAGGTGCCGTTCGCCAGGTACTGGACGCCGTGAATACCGTTGGGCAGGTGGGAGACGGCGATGGCGGGCCAGTACCGCTGAGCTCCCCGGAGGAAGCCGATACGGATGTCGCCGCTGTAGTCCGGGGCCGGGACGAAGCTCCAGGAGACATGACGGTTGTTCCAGTGGTCCGGGTACATCGTCCCCACCGGGGTGGTGCCCGTCCGGAAGCGGTTGAGGGAATCGGTTGCCAGGTCGAGGTGGTTGGGGTCGTCCCGGCACCAGGCGTTGGAATCGGCGCAGCTGTCCGCGACGAGCATGGTCAGGGTGGCCCCCTCGTACGTGTCGGCCACCCAGGAGCCGTTGCGGCAGAAGGCCTGGCCCGGGGCGCCGTCGTTGGTGCCGGTGCAGTAGTCCCCGATGGTGACCTTGACCCAGCGGCCGCAGTTGCGGCCGTTGTCGAAGACACCCTTGATCGATGCCCTTGAGTCCGGCACCGGGCGCGGGTAGGAGCCCGAGTAGTCGCCGGGTGTGTTGAACACGTTGAGCGCCACGAAGTCCTGGCTGTCCAGTTCGCGCTGCGGCAGACCACAGCCGCCGTAGGGGCTGCCGAGCCCGTCGAAGTGCGTCGCGTTGCCCAGTACCTCAGTCGCGGCGGCACTCGCCGCGGAAGGCCGGGTCGCCGCGCCCAGGACGGGTAACGCGGCGCAGCAGAGTGCTGCCAGCAACCTGACGGTGCGCCTTCGGGTGAGCGGGCGGGGGGTCGAAAGAAGCTGCATGGGGGGATCCGTCTTCTTCGTGAGTGGGGGTGCTCGGGTGCCGAGGCAGTGCGGAACGCCCTCACGCATGGGAGCGCTCCCATGGCCTGTTTCCGGGGACTGTAGAAGAGGGGCAGGGCCCTGACAAGAGGTGCGGTCCGAAGTACTGGGCGGATGCTCCATCGTCAGCCGCACTGTCCGGGCCGGGCCGGGGCGTGGCCGGCCCGGACAGTGGTGGAGTCAGCTGAGGTTCCACTTCTGGTTGGTGCCGCCGCTGCACGTCCACAGTTGGACCGGGGTGCCGTTGGCGGTGGAGGCGCCGGTGACGTCCAGGCACAGGCCGGACTGGACGCCGGTGACGGTCCCCTCGGCGTTGAGGTTCCACTGCTGGTTGGCCCCGCCGTTGCACGGCCAGGTCACCACCTTGGTGCCGGAGGTGGTCTGGTGGTTGTAGGCGTCCAGACACAAGGTGGTCCCCGAGATGGTCACCGTCAGCTGCCCGGACCCGGTACGGGTCCAGAGCTGGCCGGCCCCGCCCTGGCAATCCCGGATCTGCATCTGCGTACCTGGCGTCGTCGACGCGTTCGGTACGTCCAGGCACTTGCTCGCGCCCACCGCGTGCAGCGCACCGGAGGTGCTGGGCGGCGGAGTCGTCGTGTCGCCGTCGAGACCGAGGAAGGTGATGGCGTAGGCGAGCATGCCGGGCTGCGGCAGGGTGTGGCCCGTGCCCGCGATGCTGATGCCCTCGACGGGGGACTGCGGGCCGGTGCCGCCGTAGCGGGTGCGGGTCCAGGACGACTGCGGCCGATCGGTGGCGGTGGGTGTCTGACTCAGTGCGTGGAGGTTGGTCCACTGCTTGATCTCCTCGCCGAAGTTGGGATAGGCGAGGGTCGTGTCGGTGGTGCCGTGCCACAGCTGCATACGGGGGTAGCGGCCGCTGTAGCCCGGATACATGGAACGGGCCAGGTCACCCCACTGCTGAGCCGATTTGATGATGTTGCCTCCGGAGCACTGGCCGTTCCACTGCGAGCCGTCACTGGTGGCGAAGCAGCCCGCCGGCACTCCGGAGAACGCCGAGGCGGCGCTGAAGACATCGGGGTATTCGGCGGCCAGCACATTCGTCATCATGGCTCCCGACGAGAATCCGCTGACGACGATGCGGGCCGGGTCGACGTTGTAGCGCTGGCGCGTGTAACCGACCATCGACATGATGCCGGTGGAGTCGCTGCCGCCGTCACGCCTGAGCGCCGCGGGTGACGAGACGTCGAAGCAGTGCCCGTCACGGGTGGCCTCGGGCAGGACGATGACGAAGCCGTACCGGTCGGCGGCGGTGACGTAGTCGTGCCCGTTGCCGCCGAAGATCCCCCCGGCCGATCCCCCGCAGTAGTGGACCAGGACGAGCAGGGCGGGTCTGGGCGCCACGTGGTCGGGCACGTAGACGTACATGTTGAGGTTGGTGGGGTTGTTCCCGAAGCCGGTGACGCGGGTCAGGCTCGCCGCGGCCGCGGGTTGGGGCGCCAGGAGCGTGAGGGCCGCGACCAGTGGCAGTAGCACCATCGCCAGGACCGCGCGCAGAGTGCGTCTCATGGAGGAACCTCGTTTCCGGTGATCGGTGTGGGCTTGTGGTACGCCGGCCCTGGCCCCCCGGGGGGCCCGGCGGGCGCCGCGGGATGCGGCGCCCGCCGGGGATGGGTGGTCGGCCGGTGGCTGTGGCGAACCGGCGCCCGTCGGGGATGGGTGGTCAGCCGATGGCTGTGGCGAAGATGTGCATGGCCACCTGGCCTGACACCGCGTCGGAGCCGACGTTCGGCAGGGTCAGGTAGGCCACGGTCTTGCCTGCCTGGAGCGGCACGGTGGCGCCGTACACGTTGACCTTCTGCTGGACCTTTCCGCTGCCGCTGTTGATGTAGTCGGTCGTGGCGACGATGTCGGTGCCGTCGGCGGGGCTGGTGCTCCACCAGTCGGCGAAGGACAGGGTGTAGCGCTGGCTGGTGCCGTCGGTGTAGGTGATCAGGCCGGTGCCCGAGGTGTTGCCGTAGTCGGCGGTGCCGAGGAAGCCGAGCTTGGTGCCGGTTCCGGTGAACGGCACGGTCTGGCCGCCGGCCACGATGTTGTCGGGCTTGCCGGTTCCGGTGACAGGCCAGGTGAAGGTCAGTCCGCCGTGGGTGACGGTGCCGCCGGAGGTGATCCCCCGGGCGGCGAGGGCCTGCTGGGACAGGCTCTGACCGCCGCCGTCGAGATTGCCGGCACCGGGAGTGGCGTCGTCGCTGATACCGGTGTTCTTGGTGATGTCGCTGAGGGACGCGTAGGGGACGAACAGCTGGCCCGCCGCGTCGTCGCTGGCCCGGGCGCCCTGGTAGCGGGCCGAGGCGGCGAGGGCGTAGGTGCCGGGCCTGACCCCGGCGGGCGGCGTGACCGTCCAGGTGGTCCTGACCGAGGCGCCGGCCGGGATGCTGGGGAAGGTGGCCGGTGAGGTCGGGGTGGCCCGCCAGCCGTCGGGCACGTCCAGAGTGACCGAGGCGTTCGGCAGGGCGGTCGGGCCGGTGTTGCTGTAGGTGGTGGTCGCGGTGACGGGGGAACCGGGCTTGACGATCGGGTCCGCGGCGAGGGCCAGGGTGTGGTGGACGCGGATCACCGCGGAGCCGGTGACGCCGTGCACGGTCGCGCGGATGGTGGCCACGCCGTTGCCCACCGCGGTGACCAGCCCCTTGCGGCTGACGGAGGCGACGGAGGGATCACTGCTCGTGTAGCGGACCTTGGCCCTGGACAGGTCCAGGAAGGAGCCGTCGTCGTTGACGGCCTCCACGACGTGGTCGGCGGTGACGTTGAGATTGCGGCCGGGCTGGGCCGTGCGGTCGGTGTCGTCCTTGATCCACTGGTTGCGGGCGGTGAGGTCGATGGTGTCGCCCGCCCTGTAGACCACGGCCTCCGGCTGTACGGTCACGTACTTCACGTGCGGGGTGAGGCTGCCGTGCACGGTGACCCTGGCGGCCCCGGCGGTGGTGGCGGCGTCCGGCCCCACCTCGAACCGGTACGTGCCGTCGTGGACGACCTGCCTGGCCTTCCGGCCGTCGTGGAAGGCGAGGTCGGGCACCCGGACGCGCAGGGTGATGTGCTGGGTGGCGCCGGGCTGGAGGACCCGGGTCTTTTGGAAGCCGACGAGCCGCTTCTTCGGCAGTTCGCGGTCCTTGACCGTGAAGCCGGTGCCCGCGTAGAGCTGGGCGACGGTGGTTCCGGGCACGGTGCCGGTGTTGGTGACGTCGAAGCGGACGGTCACCGTCCCGTCGGCGTTCACGGAGGAGCGGTCGGCGCGGACGTGGGAGTAGGCGAAGGTGCTGTAGCTCAGGCCGTAGCCGAAGGGGTAGGTCGGCGCGCCCGTGAAGTACTGGTAGGTGCGGCCCAGACCGCCGGTCCCGCCGGGCGCGAGGTCGTAGTCGGAGAGGGCGGGCAGCTGCGAGTCGTCCTTGTACCAGGTGAAGTTGAGGTGCCCGCCCGGGTTCTGCTTGCCGAACAGGACGTCGGCGAGGGCGTCACCCTGGCTTTCGCCGTTGTAGCCGGCGAAGACGATCGAGGCCACCTTGGCGCGGTAGGGCTCGATGCCGACGGGCCCGTCGGACTGGATGTCCAGCACGGTCCTCGGGTTGCCCAGGGCGGTGACCTGGTCGATGAGGCTGCCGTAGTTGCCGGGCAGGGCCAGCCCGGCGCGGTCCTTGCCCTCGCCCGCGGTGGCATCGTCGGTGCCGACCGCGACGACCACCAGGTCGGCGCTCTTGATGGCGGCCCGGGTCTCGGCGCTCAGCGTCGCCGCGCCGGTCGCGGTGCTGGAGGTGCCGGCCGCGTCGTGGACGACCTGCGCGTCGGGGTTGGCCGCCTTGACCTGGGCCGTGATGCCCTGGACCGCGTTCACCTTCTTGGTGGGATCGCCCGAGTAGCCGCCGAGGGTGACCTTCCCGGCCTGGTCGCCGACGATGACGACCTTCTTCAGCGTGGCCGGGTCGGCCGGCAGCAGCGGCCTGCCGGCACCGGCGGCCTTGTCGTTCTGCAGGAGGACGAGCGCGTTGTCGGCGACGGTCCGCGCCAGGGCCTGGTGGGCCGGTGACTCGATGACGGCCTTGGTGATCTTCGTGTATTCCTGCTGGTTCACGGGGTCGAACTCACCGGTCCGCATCCGGACGGTGAACAGGTGCACCAGCGCGTTGTCGATGACGCCTTCACTGAGGACGCCGGCCTCGATCGCCTGCTCAAGATTGGGTGAGGTGGCCTCCGCACCCGTGCAGTTGACGTGCGTGCCCGCGCGCAGTGCGTAGGCCTGGCCGCCCGCTGCTCCGGCCACCTTCCGGCCCGTGGCGGTGCTGGTCCACGTCGCGCTCGCGCCCTTGTGGTCGGTGGTCCAGCCGGGCGGCGCCCAGTCGTGGCCGGCGGGGAAGGACTGGTACGTGGTGCCGACCGCGCCGCAGTCGGAGGTGATGTACCCGCCGAAGCCGTACGTGCGCTGCGCGATCTGGTTGGTGGTGTAGGTGTTGGCCGACGACGGTGTGCCGTTGATCGCGTTGTACGACGTCATCAGGCCCGCGACATGCGACTTCTCGATGAGGCTCTTGAACTGGGCGGTGTAGTAGTCGAACAGGTCGTCGTCCGAGACGTTCGAACTGATGCCGGTGCGGTCCTGCTCGACGTTGTTGAGCGCGTAGTGCTTCGCCGTCGCGGCCACCTTCAGGTACTTGCTCCGCGGAGTGCCGTCGGGATGCTGGCCCTGGTAGCCGTTGACGAACGCGCCCGCCATCTGCCCGGTGAAGTACGGGTCCTCGCCGAACGCCTCATCGGTGCGGCCCCACCGCGGGTCACGGTCGAGATTGACCGTCGGCGCCCAGTAGGTGAGCATCCCGTAGTTGTCCCGCGAGGGCCCGAGGTTGTTCTGCCCGGTTCCCCACAGCGACTTGTCCAGCAGGCCTCGGGCCTCGTCGGAGATCGCCGTCGTCTCCTTGTACATCAGGTCCTTGTCCCAGGACATGGACGCGGCGAGGTTGGTGGGGAAGCTGGTGGCGTGCACACCTCCGGTCACGGAGCCCGGGTTGGTGTTGGCGAACAGCGTGTTGATGCCGTGCTGCCCCTCGCTCCAGTACGTGTACTGCTGTACGCCCAGCCGCGGGACGGCCGGCGCGCTGTTGGTGCGCAGTTGCAGGACCTTCTCGTCCAGGGACATCCGTGAGACGAGGTCCGCGGCCCGCTCCGGGAAGGAGTAGGAGGTGTCGAGGTAGATGGGCGGCGACGCCCGGACCGCGGACTGCGGACCGGCATGAGCCGTGGCGCCGACCGTAGCGAGCAGGCCGAAAGAGCAGACGGCTACGGCCGCACGTAATAAAGGTGTGGATAAGGGTGTGGATAAGGGTGTGGTGGTTCTGGGCATCGCGTGCCTCCTTGCGCATCGTTGGGGAAAGGGGCAGCCGCACGGGGTGTCCAGGGGGCCTACGCCGCGCGGCTGCGATCGGCATCGCCCGGTTCACCGCCCGGCTCAGCGACAACCGGCCGCGGTGATGTCGGCCTGTACCGCGTTGCCGGTGACGTCAGACGGGTAGCCCGGCGACAACGGCGTGGCGGGATGCACGCCGGATCCGGCGCAGCCGCTCGCTGTACGACGCGAACGGCGCCCTCTTGGTCGAGTGGGCCGCGAGGCACGGCGGGCCGCAGGCGCGGACGGCGTAGAACAACGACGCTGTGGCGGCGGGTGCGTCAGAACCGGCTCCGTGGACGGCGGCGCGGGGCCACCGCGGAACCGCCGGCCGCTGCCAGGTCTCCGAACACGGCCATCAGCCGGCGCCGGGTCGAGCATCAGCTCCGCCGTCGACCTTGTCGCAACCCACTTCGGAGCCACTTCGGAGAAGGAGATGGGCATATCTCACTCCTTGGCAAAGCCATCATGGTCGACTCACCCGGACGCGAGCGGATCACGCCCCGTCCACTGATGAGTAGTACTCATCCAAGGCAACCCCGGCACCTGTGACGGCTGGCCCCCAGACTCGCCATCCACCAAGCCAGCAAGCAGGCAAGCAGGCAAGCAGGCAGGCAGGCAGGCAGGCAGGCCAATCAGCTACTGGCGGTCAGGCTTTCACTGGCTACTGGGTCGCTCTGGGGGGCGGCGCGGGCCATTGCTGGCTGCACGGAGGCACTCCTGAAAGGGGGGAATGCGATCGCCGACTGTTCGAGTAAGCGCTCACATCCACGGCGGGGGGCAGGAAGAGTGCATGACATGAGGTCGACACATTGGCCGACGCCCAGTCGACATGAGCCTGTCACATACGTCGGCGCATCCTCAAGAGGTGTGCATGGACCAGGGTTGAGGTGGCTCGGCGGCCATGACGCGGTACGCGACCGCGTCGGCGGCTCCTGCACCGAAGGGCAGGCGGCGGCCGGTGGCGGCGTGGGCGACGAGAATGCCCCGGGCAAGGGATAAGGATCGCTGGGACCTGCACAGGTGGTCAGGGCGGGGCGGGGCGGGGTCGGGCGAGGCCGGTCAGGGTCGGGCGAGGCCGGTCAGGGCCGGGAGTAGTGCGCGGCGATCTCGCCGCTGGTCGTCAGCCAGACGCCAGGGTGGTTGGCCATGTACTCCAGGGTGGTTGGCCACGTACTCCAGGGCCTGGGAAGCAGCCGTTGCCTGCTCCAGACACTTGTGACAACTTGACGCCTCCCTGTGGAACGGACGCCTCATCTCCTACGGCATCGAAGCCCAGCAACTTCCGCCCCCCGGCTTCGCCCTCGCCCGGAACTCGACCATCCGCGCACTGCACGAGGCGGCAGCCCCCGTCTTCAGCCACACGACCTGACCGCCTCCTGCCAGCCCCCACTCCGAGACACCAGCGCCCGTCCGAGCCCCAATCCGGTACGCTGTGGATCGAGCGCCCCGGCGGGCGCTGCGGCGTGTCACGCGGGCTCCACCCACCACCTCACCGCAGTTGCTGCCTCAGGTCGCTCAGGGCTTGACCGAGAGACCTGGCCACGAACTCGTGTTCCGAGTTCCGCGCAAGGTTTCACACAAGCCCCGCCTTCGTGGGGCTTGTAGAAAACTCCGTCGCCGCAGGTCAGCGGCTGGCCAGGAGATCGCTCCGGAACGCACAGCCGTGGATTCGGAAACGCTCAGCCGATCGCTGCAGGTCAGGGCGCGTTCTCGGATCATGCCGGTCGGTCTTCCGGAAGTGACGCGTAGCGACGTGAGGCCGAGCAGGTTCTTGTCGGCTTGAAGACTTCCACACACAACGCCTCGCTTAGATGACGCTGAACGATGGTGTCGTACGAGGGTCCAAACAGGGAGTCAGGCCACGATCCCTGTGGCTCTACCCCGGCACCGGACATGGCACCTTCGGTACCCGCAGGCTCATCGGCGGCGGATGGGGTCAGATATCGGCCCTTCTCAGCGTCGGCGACGTCAACGGCGACGGCCACCTTGACCCGGTCGCAGCCACCCAGGACGGCTACAACAACCCCAACGCAACTGCGACGGCTAATCAGATGCGGCTCTACGCAGGCAATGGCAGAGGCTCCCTCGCCCGGTATGAGCTGATGAACCAGAACTGGTACGACCCGCACGGCGGCTTCTGACCGCATTCCCCTTCAGAGCCGGCCGGCAATTCCACCAGGGCGTCGGTGATCTCCGCCTGCGGCGAGCACGGCCATGCCGCGACGGAACAACGGCGGGAGGCAGGCACGGGATGTTTTCCTCTCGTTGGCGCGGCGGTCACGGTCTCTCAGGTCGCGGCCGGGAAGTCGGCAAAGGTCGGGATCAGAAGTCCCAGCCGTCGTCTTCGGACTCGTCCTTGACCGGCTCGAGGGTGTCGAACGACTCGTCGACCATGCCCGCGGTCAGCGTGGTGCCGTCGCTCGGATCGATCAGGATGAAGGAGCCCGTGCGACGCGATTCGGCGTAGGAGTCGACCGGCAGCGGCTCGGCGGTACGGATCTTCACGCGGCCGATGTCGTTGGCGAGAAGCTGTCCCGGGTTCGGGTGCAGGGACAGGTCGTCGAGCGTGAGCCGGGACGGGACGTTTTTCACGATTGCCTTAACCGTTCGGGTGCCGTGCTTGAGCAGCACGCGGTGGCCGACGGTCAGCGGAGCGTCGGCCACGTGGCAGACGGTCGCCCCCACGTCCTGGGTGGTGGCCGGTGCGTCCTTCCTCGGCACGATCAGGTCGCCGCGCGAGACGTCGATGTCGTCCTGGAGCAGGACCGTCACCGACTGCGTCGTCCACGCCACGTCCACCGGCTCGCCCAGCAGGTCGATGCCGGAGATCCTCGACGTCCGACCGGACGGCAGGACCGTGACCTCCTCGCCGACGCGGAAGGTGCCCGCCGCGATCTGGCCCGCGTAACCCCGGTAGTCCGGGTGCTCGGCGGTCTGCGGCCGGATCACGTACTGCACGGGCAGCCGGGCGTGGCAGTGGCTCAGGTCGTGGGTGACCGGGACCGTCTCCAGGTGCTCCAGGAAGGTCGGGCCGCCGTACCAGTCCATGTTCGCGGAGGGGTCCACCACGTTGTCGCCGGCCAGCGCGGAGATCGGGATCGCGGTGATCTCTCGTCGACGGAGCCCGCGGTGGCGAACCGCAGCAGCGTGGTGGCCGAGAGCACCTCGGTCGTGGTCGTGCTCATGGCTAGAAGTACCCCTCGCGCTTGCGGTCTTCCATCGCTGCCTCGGACAGCTTGTCGTCAGCTCGGGTCGCGCCCCGCTCGGTGAGCCGGGATGCGGCGATCTCGGCGATCACGGCTTCCAGCGTGGTGGCGTCGGAGTCGACGGCGCCGGTGCAGGACATGTCACCGACGGTGCGGTAGCGCACCTGGCGCTTCTCCACACTCTCGCCGTCCTTCGGGCCGCCCCACTCGCCGGCCGTCAGCCACATCCCGCTCCGCTGGAACACCTCTCGCTCGTGCGCGAAATAGATCTGCGGCAGCTCGATGCCCTCGCGGGCGATGTACTGCCACACGTCCAGCTCGGTCCAGTTGGACAGCGGGAACACGCGGACGTGCTCGCCGGGGGCGTGTCGGCCGTTGTACAGGTTCCACAGCTCGGGGCGCTGGCGGCGCGGGTCCCACTGGGAGAACTCGTCGCGCAGGGAGAACACCCGCTCCTTCGCGCGGGCTTTCTCCTCGTCTCTGCGTCCGCCGCCGAAGACCGCGTCGAACTTCTCCGCCTGGATCTTCTCCGTCAGCGGCAGCGTTTGCAGCGGATTACGGGTGCCGTCGGCACGCTCCTTGAGCACACCCCGGTCGATGTAGTCCTGGACGAAGGCCACATGCAGGCGCAGCCCATGTGCGGCGACCACGCGGTCCCGGTACTCAAGGACTTCGGGGAAGTTGTGTCCCGTGTCCACATGCAGCAGCGAGAAGGGCACCGCCGCGGGGGCAAACGCCTTCAGCGCCAGGTGCAGCATGACGATCGAGTCCTTGCCGCCGGAGAAGAGAATCACCGGGTTCTCGAACTCGCCCGCCACCTCCCGGAAGATGTGCACACCCTCGGACTCCAGCGCGTCCAGGTGAACCGCTGACATCTTCACGGGCACGCATACGGTCACTCGATCAGCCGCCATCGTTTGAGCAGGTCAGTCAACAATGCCGTCGAATCGCCGACTGACTGGCCGTGGCCCGGAATGACCAGGTCCGGCGATTTCGGTGCCTCGTATGGGTCGTCGACGCCGGTCAACCCGGTCAACTCGCCGGTGGCTTGCTTGGCCTAGAGCCCTTTCACGTCGCGCACGCTGCACACCTCGACCGGGGTCGCCACGTGCACTTCAAGGAAGGGTGTGCCGCTTTGGTGGTGCCGCTCCCGTATGCTCTGCCGGCTGTCCTGGAAAGGCGCGATGACCGGCATGAGTACCAGTACGCCGTTGCGAGCGAGCACTTCGGCCACTAGGCCGATGCGCCGAACGTGTGCGTCCCGGTCTCCACGCCCGAAGCCCACCCCTTCGGAGAGGGTCGCACGCATGACGTCTCCGTCCAGCACTTCCACGCGTCGGCCGAGGCTGTGCAATTGGAGTACCAGTTGGTTTGCGATGGTCGTTTTGCCTGCGCTTGGGAGTCCGGTGAGCAGGACCGTCGCTCCCGGCCAGCACGTACAGAATTTGGACGTCATTCCGTTCATCCGCCTTGTCTGCGCGGAAATTGCCGATATGAATCAAGGTAGTAAGGGCCCGGCGATCCGACTCCGGTGGTGTCGTCGAAACCGGTGACGGCCCGAAGCTTGGCTGCCCCCTCGCCGTCTCGTCCCGTCGTCACGACGTAAGTGGTCGTCGGCCCGCTTCCATTACTTTGGTTCATATATCGTTTCACCGCCCAGGCCACCGGCCGATCAGCTCCCAATGGGGCATCGGTTACGTCGTGATAGGCGGAAGTCCCGTAACGGTGATAGATCGCAGGGTTGGCGAATCCAAGGGGCTTTCCGTTTGCCTGCTGAGCCAGTGCCTGAATCCCTGCGAAGAGCGGACACGAGAGGCTGGTTCCGCCCGAGCGGCTTTCGGCATACTTAGCGGTTTTTCCATCCGACGTGGTGACAGTCTCTCCGACGAGCATTCCCGTGACCGGATCAGCATCAAGGGCCACGTCCGGGACGACACGCATGGGCCGGGAGCTTTCCGTGCCGTCGGGAAGGTGTCGGCTAAGCGTGGAAGGGACCACTGTGTGCTGGTACCAGGGTTGCGGATAGAGAACGCTCGTTCCGCCGCCTGTTCCTCCCGACCAGTTCTGTGGATATCTGCCAGGGAGCGGCGCCGAACCGGATGTGGCGTCGTTCTTCAGACGCAGTCTGTACTGTCCCCAACTGGTCTCATATGCATAAGTGTCGTCGGCGTTGAGCATGAGGGAGGTACCGCCGACTGCGGTGATCAAAGGATCTGAGGCCGGGTAGTCGACCTGGAAGCGTTGGGAACCACTGCTCCGTCCGGCGGAGGAGGAAGGGTCCTCGTAGCCGGCGTCCCCTGCGGAGAAGTAGAAGCCGATACCTTCGGCCACGCCTTGCTCGAAGATGCGGTGGGACACGAGCTGGTCCTGCACGGCATAGCCGTCTGTCGGCTGCCCCCAGGAGGCGCTGACGATGTCGCTCAGGTGCAGATCCACGATCTTCAGCAATGCGTCGTTAAACGATGCTGGGGAGCAGTCTCGCGCTCCGAGGTAGACGATGCCGGCGTCCGGAGCCATGGCGTGAACGGCTTCCACATCCTTGGTCTCTTCGCCGTACCAAGTCCGCGGACCGCAGGTTTTTACTTGACTCCATTCAGGGCTGAGTATTTCGCGGTATTGCTGGGGTCGGAGCGGTTCTTGATGTGCTTGCGAGTATCGGGTGAGGTCCGATTTGATCGTCGGTGAAGCGTACGCACCAACCACCGCCACCGTTACTCCCTTACCGGTCAGCTGCGAGGTTGCCGCTCCGTAGGCTGTCCGCAATTCTTGGGGCGTGTAGCCACACGGTGCCCAAGGTAGCTGGCGACCGTTTTGGCCGACAATTTCAGAGTCCACCTTTGCCTTTGGGGAATTGCAAGGCTTGGGCCACCGGTTCCCTTTCGGAGGCGCCATCAGGGAGGTGCCTGGTGAGGAGTCCACCCGGTCGAGGCCTGTGATGGTCAGCACCGACTGCTCGAGCGACGCGGGAATCCTGGGCTGATCTACGGGGGAGATTCCGGACATGAGGCGTCCGGAATATGTGTGGAACGACACCGAGAAGGCCCTCTCGGCGGCATCCACGGGTCCACTGGCCGTCACATAATGATCGGTCTCATTCGTGATCTGCATGCCCGCCGACCTGAGCCAGGAGGTAACGGCGGACGTCTGGGCAGCTGTTGGGCCGAAGCGGTTCTCGAAGTCTGTCGGAGACAGAAAGCGGCGGTAGAGCGGGTCGTGAGGGCTGGAGACGGATCGCTCGTATCGTTCCAGCTCGCTCTGGTGGCGACCCGAAAGCCAGATCCTGGCTTCCACATGCTGATTCTTCCGGGCCGGCCCGCGGTCGTTCGCATGTGCTGCCCAGGCCGGTCGTGCGAAGGTCACCTGCCGGTCCTCCGGCCCCACGCCGGCCAGCCCGCCCGGCCCGAGCACCACCGACGCGACGACAACGGGCAGGGCTACGGCACCAACCAGCCGAGCGGACCTCCACCATTTCTCACGCACGCTCAACCGCCTCCTCGGGACTGACCTCATGACCTCGCCCGAACATCGCCGCGTAAATTCCCCCGCGCTTCATTAGGTCTTCGTGTCTGCCACGCTCGCTGATCTTGCCTCGGTCCAGGACGATGATCTCGTCCGCGTTCTGAGTGGTGGACAGCCGGTGAGCGATCGTGATGACGGTCCGTCCGGCTGAAAGTGTGTCGAGCGCTCGCTGGACGGATCGCTCGGTCTGGGTGTCGAGGGCGCTAGTAGCCTCGTCCAGGATCAGCACCCGGGGATTGCGTAGAAGAGTACGAGCGATCGCGATGCGTTGCCGTTCGCCACCTGACATCCGCAGGCCGCGCTCCCCCACGACCGTGTCGTAGCCCTCCGGCAGGCCAACGACGAGATCGTGGATCTGAGCTGCTTTGGCCGCCTCAACCAGTTCTTTGTCCGTGGCATCTGGCTTGGCAAAGCGGAGGTTCTCCGCCACCGAGGCGTGAAAAAGGTACGTCTCCTGGGCTACGACTCCGATGCTGGAAGCCAACGTGGCCAGACTCAGACTCCGAATGTCCACGCCGTCGAGCAGCACACGGCCGGCTGATACGTCATACAGCCTCGCGGCGAGGTAACCAATGGTCGTCTTCCCGGCGCCAGTTTCTCCGACTATGGCAAGACTTTTTCCCTGCTGTACGGTGAAATCGAGGCCGCTCAACGCCAGTTCGCCACCTGGGTACCCGAAATCTACGTTGTCGAACTGGATACTGCCATGCACCTCCTTCAGGTGCACCGGCTGAACAGGGTCGACGATCGTGGCCGGAAGATCCATATACTCAAAGATGCGCTCGAACAGCGCGAGGGACCCCTGCAAACTGACGCCGATTCCCAGCAACGACAATGCCGGGTTGAACAGGCCCTGCTGGAGCGATACGAAGGCGATGAGCGTACCGAGCGAAATCGCGGAATGTCCGCGAGCAGCTGTCATGCCACTGGACCAGTAGATGAACACCGGCATCATCGCCATAGTTGTCTGGATGGTGGATTGCCTCCAACGGCCGGCCATGTTGGACTCGACCTGCAGATCGCTGAGTGCTTTGGACTCCGCCGCGAAGGCCTCGGTCAGTTCCTTCGAACGCCCCATGGTGCGCGCCAACAGCACGCCGCTGACAGACAGTTGCTCTTCCAGCATGGACGACATCAGTGACATCTGCTGTTGACGCCGACGCGTATAGACCCTGCGTAGCTCCCCCACCCGGCGACTGATCAGAACGCATAGAGGAAGAACCGACAGAGAGAGCAGCGCGAGACGCCAATCCATGATCAGCAGGGCGATGACGCTGGCGACTACTGTGGTGACGCTGGAGACCAGCGAACTTGCGGTGCTTGTGACAGTCGCCTGCATGGACCCGATGTCATTGGCGATCCGCGACTGCACCTCGCCGGTGCGGGTGCGGGTAAAGAACTCCAAGGGTAGTTCCTGAAGGTGGGAGTAGACGGCTGTGCGGAGATCGTGCATCACCCGCTGTCCCACGAAGGTGGAGATAAAGGACTCCACTACCGATATGACGCTCCCCGTGAGGGATGCCAGTGCCATTCCGAGCGACAGTGCGGAGAGTAGCCCCACAAGCCCCTGGGGCAGGGCTACATCAAAGAGCTCCCGCACCATGAGCGGCACCGTCAGGGCGATGAGTGAGGCGCTGCCGATGAGCAGGACGATGACAAGCAACCGTCCCCGGTAGGGACGAAAAAGCCTCAACACTCGCCTCAGCGGGACCTTCTGGGAACTCTGCCCTGCGCCCGCACTTATCAATGCACAATTCTCCGTTCTGACTCTTCAAATTTCTCTTGGGCGAAGTTCCAGATCAGCCGGTTGAATTCGTACCGACCTGGTCCCTTTGCCTTAAGAAGACTCGCTTCGACCAGCCAATCCAGTGCCTCGGCAAGGGTCTCGTCGTCAATTTCGGCACGCGCCCCGAACTCGACGACCTTCGCCGCCTCAGCAAAGGTGAAATCCATCCTTGAAACAGCACCCAGAGCTGTGAAGACCCGAACGGCCGACACGGGGAGCGCATCGTAGGACCAGGACAGGATTCCCCGCATACTGGACTGCGGATCGCCCGGCATCTCGAATATACTGAGCAGGCTGCGCGTACCGACCAATCGTGCCGCCACCTCGGCTATAGAGCTGCTCGGCTGGTTGCGAACACGTTCTGCCAGCACTCGTACGGCCAGCGGTAGGTGGTCACACATGTCGAGCAGGGCAGCCGTCACATCTGGCTCCTGTTGGGTTTTTTCCTTCCCTACGACGGACGCAAAGAGTTCGTAGGATTCCGCCTCGGTTAGAGAACTCATGTGGAACCGGCGGACGCCGTCGCGCACAACCAGGCCTGTCATCGCGTTTCTGCTGGTCGCCAGGACCAGGCACTCCGGGGCTCCGGTGAGAAGCGGACGGACTTGCTCTGGCGTGGCAGCGTTGTCAAGGATGATCAGCAAGCGCCGCTTCGCCAGTGTCGTCTGGTAGAGGGCCGAGCAGTCCTCATAGTTCAGCGGTAGCTTGTGGTCCGGTACGCCCAGCGAACGAAGGAGGCGCCGGAGCACCAGTTCATGCGCGAACGGCCGGTGGGGACCGTGTCCCCTGAGGTCTTCGTAGACGACCCCGTGCGGGAATCGATCCGCCGAGCGATGGGCCCACGTCAGAGCCAGGGCGGTCTTCCCCACCCCTGGCGCCCCGGCAAGAAGGGCTGCCGCGAAATCACCCGGAATCCTGCCCGCCAGCAGCTTGTCCAGACTTCCCATGATGTCAGCGCGGCCCACGAAACTTCTCAGAGGGGGCGGTATATATGTCATTTCCTGCTGCACGGCACCGCGTTCTGTACGATGGTTTCTTGATCTGCCGGCAGACCTTCTCCGTCTTGCGTCCGAGCGAACATAGACGGAACCGATCAGGTCGTTCGCATCCGTCTCGCTCAGCCCCATCGCCGCTGCGATACTCTCCAGAGAATGACGGTACGGACGCTCTGTGGTTCCCCGTTCAATATCTCGAATAGCTCGCACGCTCAGCCCTGCCACGTCGGCCAGACTTTCCTGGGTCATCCCCGTTGCCATTCGTAGAGCTTTAAGCTTTTCTCCAACATTCCCCACGAGATCAAAGTTACATGAGCGTGATCTTTGACATGGTCATGCCCGAGTAAAGTTAGTGGCGTGGCCTGGTCAAGCGACTACACCAGTGCTGCGAGGCGTAACTACTTGCTCAGCTTCGTCAGCTGATCCTCAAGGTCGGACACAAGACCCCGAATCCGCTGTTCTGTGCCAGTGTCCAGTGCTCTCGCAGGAGTTTCGGTCTCGAACGGCTTCTTCCTGCTCGGGTCCTTCGAATAGTACTGCCGAACCTGCGCCGCTTTCTCCTTCTCGGCGCCGATTAGCGTTGTCCCGAAGTGTCGCGCAATCGCTCCGAGTGAGCTGCTGAGGTCTTCACGAATGCGGTCATACGGCATGACCAAGGCGCCTTTCTCTCCCAGCTCGACGCCCTTCGCTGCGGTCGTCAGCCAGGCTGCAAGGCTTACTGCCTGCGGAGTCGGCAGATCGGTGAGGCCGGCTTCACGTATCAGCCTCCGTCCCAGGTCGAACATCTCATGGTTGACGCGTCCCTTGCCGTTCGCCCAGAGCGGAGGGGCCGCTATCTCCGACGCCATCACCTCGACGCAAGGGCGCCAGAGAAACACCTGCGCGGTGTCGGGGAAGCTGTTCGACCAGAGCGGCTCTGCCAGGACGTTCCAGCTCGCGAACTTCCAGATCTGGTACCTCTGCTCCGAGATCGTCGGCGGCAGGCAGCTCCGTTGCAAGGCGCGCACCAACTGCTCGTTCCCGAAGTCGGCCTCTGCCTCCGCCAGGGCTCTGGCTGCCGTAGCGGACAGGAAGGGGGATTCCTTCAGAACCATGAATTGCGGCAGGGACGAGAAAGCATTGGCAACCAGGGTCGATCCACAGCGCCCGGTGTGAAATACCATGCCCTGCACAGGAAGTGACGGTTGATCGCCCAGTAGGTCGCAGATTTCCGTCCATTCGCCGGCCATCGCAAGCGGACGTGGACGTTCACGGAGTCTGCGCTCAATCGTGTCGATCATGAACGGTTCCGCGAACCGCTCCCCCGACATGTCGAGGCATCCTACGGTGGAACTGTTCGTGTCGAAGTCATACATGACCATCGAGCGCCTGTTGAGATGTGGCACGTGCCTCTCCGGAGGATGTGGTGGGGAGCCCGCTCATATCCGGTTTCGCTGCCGGATCTAGCAGGTGAGGAGTCCCTCCCGAAGGAACGTCTGCGCCAGCACCAGGCGTCCCGGAAGGTCGAGGCGCCCCGGGATCTCAGAGGGCCGGAAGCTTGTCCGTTCTTCTGCCACAAGCCACTCGACCTGCTCCGCCACCTGTACGGGCAGTTCGATCGTCTTGTTGTGGAAATGAACCTTCACAGTGGATTCATCCCTCACTACGTGGCAGAGGACGTCCTTCCTTCTGCGCAGAACGCTCTCAGGGGCCAGGTCACGCAGGTCTTCAAGATCCCTGAGGTGTCCCGCGAGGTTCGGCGCGTTCACCGACATCGCCTGGGCCACCACACTGTCGATGATCTGGGTGGGCGACAGCTTCTCCTGCAGGGCCGCCAACAGGCCGCCCAGGGTCTCTGCGGCAGTGCGTTGCAGATCCGCGTCGCGGGCGAAACCAGCGGGGAGTGCACGGCGGAACCGCACGTCCTGGTCGAACAGCTCGACCATGGCGTTCTGGAGAACGGTCGCCCAGTGAGCCTGGTGAACGCCGATGGTGAGGTGGATCGACGCCTCGTCGTTCGACGAAGCCGCATGGACGGCACCGCGAGGAAGGTAGAGGAAGTCACCTGCCCTGAGTGTGAGCTGCTGCTCCGGCGTCTCATCTCCTTCGAACTTCTTCCCGAACTTGGGACGGTCCGCCAGGGGCAGCTCGTAGGGAGCGCCGTACAGACGCCATTGCTTGGAGCCATGGACCTGGGCGATGAGAACGTCATGGGTGTCGTAGTGAGGCTTGAAGCCCTGTGCCTTGCCCGCGGGGGTCAGGTACACATTCACCTGAAAGCCTGCGCTGACCTCGGCACCCAACACCTGTACAAGCTGCCGCAGCGGTTCCCACCGGTCGTCGAGTGCGTTGAGGACGACGGTCGAGCCCTGCCGATAGTGGTCGTAAATGGCCTCCAGGGTGTTCGTACGCCCTAGTGTGCCGCGCTTCGCGATCTCGGATATCGGCGTTTCATGACCGTCGACGACCACTCGGATCGTGTCGAAGCTTGGTCCGGACAGCGTCAGCAACCGGTCGACGTCGTCGAGCGTGAGCAAGTCCGCGTAGTACGCGGGCTCCTGACGTTCTATGTACAGCGGCTTCTGTTCCCAATGCTCATTGATGAAACGCTTTACCTCCACCGGGTGGATCAAACGCTCCAGGTCGAAGTGTGTGTCCAGCGAATCGCGCTCGTGAGCCACGAAATCTTGCCCTTCTGACGTCCAATGCAGTTGCTGTTTCCGGTGTCCCCGCCCGGCTAAGGGGGAGGTAAGCGAGAGGTCGATCGCCTGGCCAATGAAGAAGAATTATTCAGGCGATCGACCTCTGAGTCGGCCGGTGCGCGCCCTCTTCAGGATGAGAATTTCAGCCTGGGTTCGGCGTTCTCAGCGGCCGCTCCATGTGCGGTACTGGCTACCTGTTAAGCGGCCGACCGTGTGCTTACCAGTCGCGGTCGTCCTTGTGGTCCTCGCCCCAGCTGGCGAGCGGGAAGTCCTTGTCACCCTTGTTCGCGTCATTCGGCGTGACGACGCCGGCCGGGTAGGAGATGTTGATGCTTGCAGCGTCAAGCGAGTACTCTTCAGCCATTTTCAGCTCCTTGTAGGTGCCTCGGGTCACGGGTTCTCCGTGATCACTGCCTGAATCATCTTTCGAACAACTGAAGCCCACCAGGCAGTCCGACCGGAAGAGTTCACGGCGCCAACCGGCACAGTTTCCCGGCAGAGGGCTGATGTGGCTCGCCAGTCCGGGGGAGGTGGCTGAACGCGACAAAGGCCCAGACGAAAGTCTGGGCCTTTTTCGAGGCTGCGGTGAAACCACCATCTGCTCAGATGGTGGCTTGAGCTTGATTACGCCTTCGCCGGGGAGTCGGCGTCCACCTCGCCGAAGAACGCTTCGGCGATTTCCCGCGCCCTGCGCTCGTCGGTGATCGGCTCGCCGAGGATTCGTCCGGCCAGGTCGGTGGCCAGCCTGAGCACATCCTCCCGGAGTGCCGCCTCGGCGACGATCCGATCAGCTTCCAGTTGCGCCCTGGCCGATATCACGAGTTCGTCGCGCTTCCGCTGTCCCTCGGCCCGGACCTCCTGAATGAGGAGGCTTCCCTCGTCGGCCGCGGCCTGCCGGATGCGGGCAGCTTCGTGGCGCGCCTCGGAAAGTTCGGCCTGGTATTCGGCGTGGATCTGCTGCGCCTCCGCATAGACAGCTTCGGACCGCTCGATGGTGCCCTCGATAGCGTCCTGCCGGGCCTCAAGCGTCTTAGTGATTCGCGGCACCAAGAATTTGGCGAAAGTGAAGAAGATCGCTGCGAAGCAGATCGCCGCAACGATGAGTTCGTTTACCTTTGGCTCCAAGGGTCCCATAAGGAGATCGTAACAGTGCGGACAGCGCCAACCGTGTGGGGCCCCTGCAACTCACTGAGGGCAACTTTCAGCCATTTCTACTCTTGCCGTTATGCCCGTTTTTGCCTGCCGTTCGCCGCGATGGCCAAGGGAAGGCTCCGGTATCTCATGCCAGCGCCCGAACACGCATGTCAGCAATCAGCCGGCTCCGCCGAGACGGGCCGCTGCTTGGTCCATGCCAGAGCTGCGGAGTCCGGGATATGGACACGGCCTCCAGCCAGTACGAGCCGCACGGCCCGCAAAGCATCCAGGCTAGCCAGAGGATCACCGTCTACGACCAGGATGTCGGCGCGGCACCCTGCGGCGAGGCGGCCGGTCTGATCGCTCAGCCTGAGTGCGGAGGCGGCGTTGACGGTGGCCATGTCGATGATGCGGTGCCTTGAAACGCCCAAGTGCTCGAGGAATTCCAGGCTGGAGGTGAGTCCGCCGAAGAAAGCTCGTGGAATGCCAGCATCGGTCCCCGCCACGAGCTGGACCCCGCTCTCTGCCATCCGGCGCGTGGGCGCGAACAGCTCTGCGGCCTTTTCGGGACCGACCCGGTCGGCGAAGGCCCGCCAATTCGGGTGGTTGGCAAGGCAGACGTGAATCTGCTTGGCGATGATCTGCGCGAGGAGGTCCTCGCGGAGATCGGAAGTACCGTCTTCGGTCATCCAGCTGCAGTGCTCGATCGTGTCCACCCCTGCGGTGATCGCGGCGGCAATGCCCTGCACGCCGTGCGCGTGGGCGGCCACTGGCAGACCGAACCGGTGTGCTTCCTCCACCACGACGGCGAGTTCTTCGGTGGTGAACTGGGGCTGCCAGATTGAAGGGCCGCCGCGGGTCAGGCCTCCGCCTGTCGCCATCACTTTGATGACGTCTGCGCCTTCCTCGGCGTTTTGGCGCACCTTGTGCCGGATCTCTTTCTCGCCCTTGACCTCGCCGCCGAGGAACCAGCAGTGCCCCTTGGGGGTTGTCAGCGGCGCGGTGGCGGCGAGAATCCGCGGCCCAGCCACGGTGCCTTCGCCGATGGCATCCCGGAGTCGGACGGACAGGCCGCCACGGTCACCCAGGTCACGGGCGGTGGTGATGCCGGCGTCGAGCAGTTGCTGGGCTCGGCCTGCCATGCCCAGGAGAAGCGTTGCATCGTCGCTGTCGGTCAGCGTGGTGACCGGGTCCGGTCCGGCGTCGAAAGCCAGGTGGACGTGGCAGTCGATCAGCCCGGGCAGCACGGTGGCATCGGGAAACTCCATCACCTGGCAGCCCGGTTCTGCGTGAGCGAGCACGTCGTTGCGTGCCCCTGCCGCCACGACGGTGTCACCTGAGACCAGGACGGCGCCGTCGTCGATGTGCGTGCTGCTGGGACCGAGCAGTATGCGTCCTGCGGTGATGAGCAACTGGTTCACGACGTCTCGCTTCCTCTGGTGTGTTTGGCCTCGGCGAGGACGCGTCGCCGTCTCACCGCATCCGACAGCTGGGCCAACTGCCGCACATCGTCTTCCAGACTTTGCGTCGGCGGCATCGCGACGGCGACAGCCTGGGCGGGCGCTGCTTGTGGCTGATCGCTGTGCAGCGCGGCGTAGAGCCGGTCAGCCATCTCGTCGGCCCACCCCGGCTGGTCCTCCGCCGGGCCAGCGGCTGGCGCCAGGTGGGGGCTGATCCGGACAAGGCCGTCACGGCACTCGATGACTCTGCGGTAATAGCGCCGGTGCAGGCCGAGCGGGAGCAGGCGGTCGCGCCGCGGTGTGGTCGGCGTCCGGTAGAGGGAGTGCTCTGGGTACGCCTCATTGAGCATCTGCCACAGCGGTCCCAGTCGGTGATACATGCGGCGGTGCTGGCGGCGTACCCGCGCTGCCGCCAGCCGGGTGGCGGCTCCGGGGTAGCTGACTCCGATGAGGAACAGCGGGACCGCCAGCGCGATGATCACGCTGGAGGCCCAGGTGACCGCCTGGGGCACGGTGCCCCCTTGCCAGCGAACCACGGTCAGCACCGTACGGATCGTGCAGGACCCGGCCATGGCGCCGATACCCACTGCCGCCAGCCAGAGGCCCGTTGCCAGCGGCCGCTGTGAGGCACGGGCGTAGGAACAGGTCCACCGCAGGGCCATGGACAGGGCGTAGACGAGATACACATCCGCGACGAGGTAGAAAGTCACCAGAGCCGGATCGCGCAGGTCGGATCCCCGGAAGTTCGCGCCGTGGTCGTCAACGCCTGCCGCGACGGTCGCCGTGATGAGGCCGATAGCGGCGAGAGCCAGCAGGAGTGCCTCCCGGCGGGCGCGTCTGTTGCCCTCAGCCGCATCAGTGGCGGCCGAGTACAGGTAGAAGCACATCAGCCAGAACACCATGCTGAGCACGAACAGGTTCTGGACCAGCCGAGGGGCGCCCGGCCCGCCCGCAGAAGCGATCCAGCCGGCGAAGGGCTGTCTGGCCAGTACAAAGGAGCAGGCGGCACTGATCAGGCACAGAGTGACCGCGCGCAAGGCCGCGTCACGGGGGGCCTTGGCCAACTGAAATATCTTCCATCCCAGCGCTGCGACGAACGCCAGGATCATGGCCAACATGATGACGGAGACGATCACAGCCATCCCTGCCTGTCGCCGAGCGCCGTCTGGACTCGCCTCACTGACGCGTCCGTTGGCTGCGGTGGTGCGACCCTGTTCAGTACCGAGGCCCACTCCAGGATGATGGTGGCGACGAGCTCCGCCTCTCGCTCATGCTCCTGGTCATAGGACGTGCGCCCCAGTGCCCGGCGGATCGTTTCGGGCGCGATGTCGGGCATCATCAGGGCCCACAGCTCCTCGTCGCCGTCATCGCCGTCGTGATCGGCCAGGATGTGGCCCACCTCGTGCAAGATGATGTGGTCCTGGTGAGCTTTCGTCGTCTCGCTCTGGTAAACGATGAAGTCGCTGGCACCCGTGGCAATCCAGACCCCGAAGGGGCCCGGCACGGGCAGGGCGTAAGGCACCACTTGAATCGGCCGACCTCGGCGCTCGCCCAGTGCACGGCACAGGACCTCCACCTGCAGAGGCGGTTGAACGTCCAGGGCTTGGAGTTCCCGTTTGCAGCGGCACCGAAGCTCTCGCTCCTTCAACCGTTCCCCCTAGAACAAGGTTGTTGAACTTCCTTCGTGCGACGACGGCTCATGCTGTAAGGGGGCATCCGTGCTGGTTGGCCACCACAGTCCGAATCGCACCACACCTGGTCAGGACATGACACGACTCGATCACAAACCGTCTGCGACGTAACACTAGCGAAGGATTGACGACGGGTGGCAAAACCCCCGTCAGAGGGCTGCGGGCCAGCGACTGCAGCCGACTGCCCGTGAACTGCGGCCCGGCTCGAGACGGCCGGTGCGCCTCAGCGATCGTGCTGCGGGTGGGCGGACGCGAGGTCAGGCATCGCCGCTCTGCGAGTGCGGGTCCTCTTGCAGTCCTTCCAGCTTCCGCAGGTGACTCACGACCCCGGCCAGCGTCTGGCGGCTCGAATCGGAAAGGCCATGTGCCCGAAGCGCGATGTTGCGCACATCGCTCTCCTTCAGCGCCTGCAGCAAGGCGAGTTGCTCGTCGATGCGCTGCGTCTGCTCGTCGTCGAGGAAGTAGGCAGGGCTGACACCGAAGTACCGGGCCAGAGCCTCGAGGTGCTTCATGGTCGGGTTGGTCTTCCTGCCGGTACGCAGCTGCCAGATATAGGCGCCGCTGATCGCCCGTTCCCCCGCGGCGATGTTGATGGCAGCGGCGACGTCTTCGTGAGACGGCGCCTTCTGGTCTTTCGGTGTCGCAGTTTCGAACAAATGATCGAGCTTTTGGGCGAGCGTGCGGCTCGCCTGGCCGCTGGCACCATACTCGGTCGCGCTGCTCATCCCCCGACTCCTTGCCAGTTCATGGACTCCCAGCCCTGAGTGTACTGAAGGATCCTCAACTGTTGCTCAGCCGCGGAAAGTTTACTGGTCATCAAGTGGATCTCATGTCTAGTATCAACCGCAGTCATGAACTGACGTTAATGGGGGAGTGATGGCAGCACCCGCCCGTCCCGCGGGACACCAGCCGAAAGCGGCATCGACCAGACCCTTCCCACCTCGACTGACCAGCGAGGAACAGCAGGCCACTCCCCTGCCTCCGCGGACCGGACACAGCACCAAACACACCCCCCACGCAGTAGGTGCAGCGCAATGACCTCACACGTTCCCGACGACCCGACAGCCCTCGACCACACGCTCGAGGTATCTCTCGGCCGACGTGCCCCCTTCGCTCAGGTCGGCGACTGGGTCCTCCTCTCCGGCGCAGACTCCGACGCCCGAACCCTGTACTGGGCACTGTCTGCCCACCTCAACACCTCGCGAGACGACAACGAGGTCTGGCCGGGCCTGCTCACCCTCGCCCGCATCCTGGGACTGAAGAAGCCCGAAAACGTCTCCAAATACATGCTGCAACTGGAAGTGATCGGAGCCGTCGAGGTCATCCGCTCCACCACCGGCCTGGTGCGCCGCAACCGCTACATCGTGCACCAGACCCCACCCGTCGGCTACTGCGGACCCCGCTCCATGGCCGACTGGTACGCCCTCAACCGAGCCGTCCCCGAAGAGATCCCCAAAGAGCGCGACGCCCGCGAAGAGGCCTTCGACGCCTGGCTCGCCGCCGCCCGCCAGACGATCAAGGAATGCTGCCAGCAGACTGCGCAAGCGCGAGCCCTGGCACGCAAGAGCCGCTCTCCTCTGCCGCCGGCCGTCCCCTTCCTGGGGCTGAACTCCCGTACCCCCACGACAGGGGGCACGCGGCGAGCTGGGAATTCCGCGAAATTAGCAGACCAGACCGTACCCCTCCCCCGGGGGATACGTACCCCCACAGCAAAGCGCTTCGCACCCCCCGGGGGAGGGGTTGAAGTAGACCAAGAAGAACAACACCAAGAATCCGCGCCTGCGGCGCGAAGCGTCGCTTCCGGCCGAAGGCCTCATACAGCAAGTAGTAGAAAGACTCGTCACAACGACACCGGCAACGGACGACTTGAACTGTCGGCACCGAGGCAGGGACAACCACCCCGAAGCGAGGTCCGGCAACGCATGACCCAGGCCCAAGCCCAGGCCGTCGAGGCCGTCGAGGCCGGGCTTCCAGAGGAACTGCGCGCCTTGCTTCCCCCGTTCCGCCCTGCCACCCTGCGGGATGCCATCCTGCGTGAGCACCAGCACCGCACCGTTGAAGAACTGATCGCACGGGCCGACCGCCGCTGGTACGCCTGGGGCTTCGCCTCAACCTCCGATATCTCCACCGGCGGAGCAGAACTGACCCACCCCGTGGGCGCCGCTATACGGCTCATAGCCTCCCACCGATGTCCCATCAGCAAGTGCGGCCGCGAATGCCCTGACCCACGGTGCGAAGACGGTGTCATCAGCGACACCAGTCAGTCATGCCCCCGATGCGCCGAACACCGGAGCGATCACCGCAACGGAGACGCCCTCCAACCTGGTGCTGCCATTCGCGAGAGCAAGAGGCAGCGACGGCCTGAATGCCGCACACTCAATGCTTCTGGGGTGCCCCGAGGTTTCCGGACAGGGACCCAATAGGGTTGTCCTGAACAGGAAACGAGGAAGAAGTGGCGCCACCCAGTAAGTACTCGCCGGAGTTCCGCGAGGAAGCCGTCCGGATCGCGTTGAGGTCGAGCAAGACGATCTCCGAAGTTGCCCGGGAGCTTGAGCTGAACCCGGAGACGCTGCGCGGCTGGGTGAAGAAGTACGAGAAGCAGCAGGAACCGGCTCCCGATGCGGAACTGACGGTGAACGAGCGGGCGCGCCTCAAGGAACTCGAGCGACGCAACCGCGAGCTGGAGATGGAAGTCACCTTCCTGAAAAAAAGGTGTGCCACGAACGCGGGAGGCTGGTTGCGGTAGTTGAGTAGCTGAACGCGGTGCTGCACGAGAGATGAAGGACTTTCGACCCTTCGGAGTCGCCCTGCGGGGGGAGGCTTCAAACCGCCACATGCTGCGGAAGCGGTGACGCGACCGTGGTGAGCGACTGTGGAAAAGGCGTCCGTGAGACGTCAGGTGGGGATCAGGGAGACGGAGCGCAGTCCCCTTGCAGGGGATCGCTGTTGACGCGTCGTTATTGATGAAATGGCACCAGAACCGGGTGTTACTTTTTGGCCCGGGATGAGTCTGGCGGAAACCCGTTTACTGGCCAGGTGGTGCCCGGCGTGGAGGCGACGTGAATCTGGTCTGCTGCTTTCGTGCGGAACGTGGGAAGACACACTTCGATGCCTCAACACTGCGTTTTTTCACGCGGTGTTGTGAAAGGGAGCCTTCCAAGCGGACAACCCGTGAGGAACTGAGTACCGATGCGAAGTGTGTTGGCGGACCGGTTCGTAGTAGCGGTGAACCTCCTGCTGGGCGCGGTGGGAGCGGAGCGAAGGGGCCGGATTGTCCGTGGTTCGTTTGTTCGGTCAACCAGGAATTCCCTGGGAGGAGCTGCGTGGGCGAGCTGAAGTCACAGATCAAGTCGTTCGAGATATCAAAGACGGAGGTCTGGGAGGCATACCTGAAGGTCAAGGCCAATCAGGGTGCTCCGGGGGTGGACGGCTGCACGATCGAGGAGTTCGCGAAGGATCTGAAGAGGAACCTCTATAAGATCTGGAATCGAATGTCCTCGGGAAGCTACTTTCCCCCTCCGGTGAAAGGCGTGGAAATCCCGAAGTCGCATGGCGACGGGGTTCGTTTGCTCGGTGTGCCCACGGTCGCGGACAGAATCGCCCAGACGGTGGTGGCCGCTCATCTGGAGAAGCGGGTGGAGCCAGTGTTCCACCCGGACTCCTACGGCTACCGGCCGGGCAGGTCGGCTCTGAACGCGGTTGAGGCATGCCGGCGGCGGTGCTGGAAGAAGAAGTGGGCCGTCGATCTCGATGTCTCCAAATTCTTCGACAGCGTTCGCTGGGACCTCGTCATCAAGGCGGTGGAGACCCATACCGATGCCGCGTGGGTCGTGTTGTATGTGAAGCGCTGGCTTGCCACTCCACTGCAACTGCCCGACGGCACCTTTCGGCAGCGGGATCGCGGAACCCCACAGGGATCGGCGGTTTCTCCCGTGTTGGCGAATCTGTTCCTGCACTATGCGTTCGACCTGTGGCTCACCCGGAACTTTCCGGACGTCCAGTTCGAACGCTATGCGGATGACGCGGTCGTGCACTGCGACTCCGAGCGCCGGGCCCGTGTGGTCCTGAAGGCGATCGGGAACAGGATGGAAGAGGTCGGCCTGCAACTACACCCGGCCAAGACCCGGATCGTGTACTGCGGAAGAGACGGGCGCCACGACGGTTTCGTGGCAACATCGTTCACCTTCCTCGGTTTCACGTTCCAGCGTCGTCCAGCGCGAGACCGGAACGGAAAGATCTTCACTTCATTCCTTCCGGCGCCCAGCAAGGAAGCCCTCAAGAAGATGAGCACGGAGGTCCGCTCCTGGCGGCTCCACATGCACATCGGCTACACCCTCGGCGAGTTCGCGCGATGGCTCAACCCCATCATCCGCGGCTGGATGCAGTACTACGGTGCCTTCTACCGCACCGAGCTGTATCCCCTCCTCAAGCGCATCAACTACTACCTGATGCGCTGGGTCCGCAAGAAATACTGGCGACTGAAGACCTTCAAGAATTTCCACCGGCGATGGAAGCAGGTCACCACCGCGTACCCGCTCTTCTTCGCCCACTGGAAATGGGTCCACTCGATCTGGTGATCAGGACGATAGGAGCCCGGTGACGGGAGACTGTCACGCCGGGATCTGTGGGAGCCCGGGGGTGAAATTCCCCCGGGCCACCCGACCCGCAGCGTACTTCGCGAAGGATCCTCGGTAGCAAGCAAGTACGAGTTCATCGACGTGATGCGGCTCGACACCGAGGAGTACGCATACAGCGTCGAGTTTATGTGCGGCCGACTCGGCGTCTCCAGATCCGGCTACTACGACTGGAGATCCCGCCCGGAATCCGCGACGGCCCAGCGCCGTGACGAACTGAAACTGCTCATCGAGAAAGCCTTCGACATGTCCGACGGCACCTATGGCCATCGGCGCATCCAGGCCCAGCTGCATCGCTGGGGCGTCACCGCGGGCCTGGAGTTGGTCCGCCGGCTCATGCGCGAGCTGGGCCTTGAGCCCTGCCAGCCGCGGCCGAAGAGGTTCAGCCTCACCCAGGCCGCGGCCGGTCAGGTGCCGGACCTCGTCGGCCGCGACTTCACCGCTGACGCACCCGGCGAAAAGCTTGTCGGCGACATCACTTACATCGCGACCGGGGAAGGCTGGATGTACCTCGCAACGGTCATCGACTGCTGCACGAAGGAAGTCATTGGATACTCGATGGACGACCATTACAAAACCCCACTGATATCCAGGGCGATCCGCAACGCGGCACGGAACACGAGCCTCTCGGCTGGTGCGATATTTCACTCAGACCGCGGAAGTAACTACATGTCAGCCGAATTCGGGAAGACGCTCGACCGGTTCGGGCTCCGCAGATCTTCCGGCCGCACCGGGATCTGTTTCGACAACGCCATGGCCGAATCATTCTTCGGCGCCCTCAAGAACGAGCGCGTATCAAGGGTGACTTACCTGACCCGCGAGGCCGCCCGGCAGGACATCACTCGATACATCGAATTCTGGTACAACCGCAAAACGCCTCCACTCGGCAGTGGGTTACCGCCCTCCGCGCGAAGTCCACGCCGAGTACGAGAAGTTGCGAATCGCTGCGTGAAAACGACGGTCAGACGCCTGTCCGGAAACTTCGTGGCCCCTCAGGTCTGCCTGCAGCCACGTTGACGGACACCATGTGTGGTCACAAACGAGTGGGGATGTGCTTCCACGCGTCATTGCACTGCCGACGCCGGAACAAGGTCATACCCCCGGCCCCACGGTCCGTACCGATCGGGCACGCCGCGCCATAGTGCACCGTCCGGATCCGCCAAGGTATTCCGTCGATCAACTGTCGCCGGGACCAGGTCTCCTGGCATCCCCGCTTCTTGCCCTCGGCAACAACCGCTCCGGCCTGCGCGCATCGCAAGAAGCCCCGGCCTCCCGGAACAAGCGACGACGTGCCGTGCCAGACGCCGGCGAGACAGCGCCCAGTGGCTCCACAAGCTGACGCATGGAGCAGAACGGTCCAATCGCCCTTGACCTCTGCCCCCAGAACGCCCACCAATCATTCGCTACAGGCCACAGAAGCTGCAGCTCAGAGGCGCTCCGGCTCGCCGCCCCGCTCTCCTGCCTCCATACAGACGACAGTCGCTGGCGCGCATCCGCTAGGCTGTCCCTGGTCGGCCGTTGGTACGTCGCGTTGTCTGCTCAGGTGACTGTGCGGAGAGCGTCGCACTACGTCTGACCAGCGGGCTTGTGCTCCTCGTCGAAGATCCACGCCCTGGGTTTTCAACAAGGTTTTCTACAAGCCCCCGCCTTCGTAGCTCAGGGGATAGAGCACCGCTCTCCTAAAGCGGGTGTCGCAGGTTCGAATCCTGCCGGGGGCACAGCAAAACGCCTGGTCAGAGGCCCTTCCGTCCAACGGACGGGAGGGCCTTCGTACTCGCAGCACACATATGGCACACGTGGGTGCTGCGGGCAGAGGTGGGGAGCTGTGCGAGATGCCCGCGAACGACGAGCTGGCCCGGCGCCGGCACGAGAAGCTGGTCGACCGCTTGGAGGGCCTGATGCGGGCGTCACTGAAGCCTCGCTACCGGGGCTACCACGGGCAGCTGATCCTGAGCAGCGGCGATCTTGAGGAGATGGGCGAGCTGAAGGACGTCCGTCGTGCTGCACGCGAGGCGGGCCGCCGCCTCGGCTGGCACCCGAAGACCCATGTCGTCGACGCAAGACTCTTCGTGTATGACGACCGCGAGGTCCCCAGGGAGATCAGCGAGCTGGCCGCGAGGGATGCTGCTGACGCCGTCGACGCAGCAATCCGAAGAGGCGAGTAGGAGCAAGTACGGTCGGCCGTCGCCGCCCCACCTTTGCCGAAGGGCCTGCGCAGCAGGCCGGAAATCTGTCGAGCCCGACACTGTGGTGGCTCTACCCTTTCCGCATGGCCCATGCCAAGACTTCGTACGTTTGCCTGCCCTGCCGGGCCTCGTACAAGCAGCCCTACCCCGGGTACCACGACCACGACCGGGTCTGTCCACGCTGCACCGAACCACTGATCCACGTCGGATCCGCCTTCGCGGCACCCAAGAGGCGGGACACCGCCGCCTGGCGCACCCTCTCCGTGCTGCTGCACGCCGGTGTGCGCTTCCACAAGAGCTGCTGCGGCGGCCCCGGCTACCGCCCGCGCACCCTCAGCGAGGTGCGCGAGCGGATGGCCTACGCCCAGGCCACCGGAGAACCATTCGCCCGGGCGTTGGTCCGCCGCGACCTGCCCTAGCAGCCTGACAGCAGGGGGCGTTCCGCCGCGCCCGAAGCGACCCCTGCTGTCAAAGACAGCACGGATTTGGCACACATCACGCCGCGGGATCCTCCAGGACGGCCACGGCCTCGGCAGCCTTGCGGGCTTTCTTCTCCGCTTTCTCCAGCTTGGCCTTCGCCTTGGCCAGTTGCTTGGAGCGGCGCTTGTGCATCTTCTTCGAGACCTCGTCCAGGCGGTCGGGGAAGAGGTGCCCGTACGTGTCCAGTGTCAGCGTCGCGGACTTGTGGCCCAGCATCGTCTGTACGACGTTGACATCCGCCCCGCTGGCGATGGCGAGCGAGGCTGCCGTGTGCCTCAGCTTGTGCGGGGTGACCTTGAGGTGCCCCAGTCCGGCCTTCACGACCGCCGACGCGAAGAACCGCTGACGGAAGTTGCGGCCCGCAGCGGCCCGCCCTGCGGGGCGGTGAAGAGCAAGTCGTCATCTCCCCTCCCCTTGACGTGGGGCTTCAGCTCGTCGGCCAGGAACCGCGGGATCGGTACGGACCGGCGCTCGTGGTTCTTGGGGGTGTCGAGGTAGAGCTTGCCGTTGTCCTCGGCGTACGCCTCGACGATGTGAGCCCGGCAGGCGTCCAGGTCGACGCGGCCCACCTTCAGCGCGGACGCCTCGCCCCAGCGCAGGCCGGTGTAGGCCAGCAGCAGGATGAACACCCGGTAGGCGCCTGACGCGTTGGCCAGCGCGTCGACCTGCATGCCGTCGAGGTACACGTGATCAGCGGGCATCGCCTTCGGCAGGGGCACGCCGACAGCCGGGTTGACCACCAGACGACGAGCCTGGACCGCGTAGCCGAGAACACGGCTGAGGACGACGTACGCCTTGCGGACCGAGCGAGGGCTGAGCTTCCTGCCGCCGGTCGCCTCGCCGGACAGCAGATCCGCGAGCCACTCGGCGATGTCCTCGAAGTGGATGCGGTCCAGCGGGGTGGTACCCCACTTGGGAATCACGTGGACGTCGAGAACACCGCGGTAGCGAGCCCGAGTTGAGCGCTTGAGGTGGAGCTGCGCCGCCAGCCAGGACTCCGCCACCTCTGCGAACTTCACCCGCGCGGCTGCGGGATCGCGATAGGAGCCGTCGTTGAGACGCGACTCCATCCTTGTCCGCTCCGCCTCGGCGTCGACCTTGCGGGCGAAGGTCTTCATCTTCGGCTTGCCGTCGGGGTCGTACCAGCGCACGCGGTAGCGCCCCGGCGGCGTACGCCCCGCACTCTTGGCTTCCGCCACGGCACGTACGTACGCCGCGTGCCCTATGCGGTCCTCAATCCAGACCCGCGCCAACTAGCACCCCCTCCGGTCATCACCGGACACCGATGGGACCGGCAGGAGCAGGGTCGTGGGAGAAACGCCGAGCGCGGCGGCGAGGGCGACGAGGTCGTCTACGTCGCATCGGCGGCGGGCGCGTTCGGTGCGGCTGAGGGCGGTGTTGGCCATCGGACGGCCCAGCGCGGTGCAGCGGGCGGCGAGCTGGTGTTGGGTCAGGCCGCGCACGAGAAGTAGGTGCTCGATGGCGCGGGCGGTGTGGAGGCCGGCAGGGCCTATTCCGACAGGTCGGTTGGGCATGACAGATAGCTGTAACTTGCATCCGGGCGCCATGGTAAGAGTTAGCTCCAAAACTCTCCAAAAGTCGTCCGGGGGCGAAGTGGTGTTCGTCTCGTCGAATTCCGGCACATCGCGAGGCGTTTCGGCCGAGGTGCCGTGTTACCTTCCCTCTCCGTTTTCGAGATGGGCGATTTAAACGCACATCAGCCATGATGCCCGGCGGGTCATTCACGTCGTCCCTGACCGCCAGGTGTCACCCCTGAGCTGCGGAGGTACCGGATTCCGGCACCTCGACCGGCTGCTTCGCCGCAAAAAAATTTCGGGCCCGGCGGGAGCGATTTCGGCAACCGGGGATCCACCCTTACTGTTTCCCTCTCCCACACCGAAAGAAGTAGTGAGGAGTTTAAGAACCAACTCTGGACTTTTCTCCGGGCGGTGTGGCTGTGTTGTCCAGCCCGTTGTTCAAGACCGAAAAGGAGGGCGAGCAGGGCCTGACGTCCGGCAGGAAGGCGCCGCCACCGCGTTCCGATCTCCTGCCGCCGGGCTGTCAGTTGCCCGGTCAGGAACCGCAAGGTGCGGCTGGACAGATCAATCGAGGACGGGTAGACAAGCACGCGAAGCTCCTGGCGGACACAGGTGATCTTGGTCGAGAACCCGTCTACCAGGAGCTTCGTCGTTGCGCAGGACAGTCCAACTCGCGGTCAGCACCACCAGCTTGAAAAGGGCTCAAGGAACTGTGCGCCAGGTACCCCGGGAGGCCGCCTCACGCGACTTCCACGAACGGATCGTGACCATCAAACGAGGAACAAGCGGGCGAGAACTTCCATTCTGACCCGAAAGCAGAGCCCTCAACCGGCACCGCGCATCGCGCCCTTCGACGTTCGCCCGGCCCCTGCCCGAGACCCGTGATTACGTCACGCCTGTGAGGAGAGACTGAACCGGACTTCATGGCTCTACCTCAGGAGTTCCTCAAACTTTCCAACATCGCTCGCCTTGAGAGGGTCTTGATGATTGAGTTTCCCGAAGCAAGCGGTCTCACGGGATACCGCTGACGGCTAGGGGGCCCAGGTTATGCGTACTAGAATCGTTGCAGGCGCTGCCGGACTACTCCTTGTCACTGGAGCCGCTCCCGCCCTTGCATCGGAGACCGGCACAGGGGGCGATGACCCTTTGACGTCCTCCACCGCTCCGGTTGAACCGGGAAGTGTGACCGAAGATCCCGCTACCAGTGGAGAAGTTCTGGAAGGCACTGAATCCACCACGACGGAAGGCGAAACCGCGGAAATTCCGGGCGAGACGGACACTGCTGGCGAAGTGGATGATCCCGTCTACACAGGAAAGACCGGAGATCAGGACAAGCCTGATTCCGATTATTGCGAACCAACAAGCTTCGTGCACATCACGAAGAATACAAAGAACAGCTTGAGTGTCGCGGACAGCACCTTCGTCACCAACAATAAATCTTACGCCATGGATTTTAAGTTCACCTCGAAGAAGTCCGACACCTTCTCGATCGGCGGCTCGATAGCTCTTAGCGCCGAGTGGAAAGCACTGTGGTTCTCAAAGATTCAGGCAACCATCACGGGCAGCGTACAGAAGTCCTGGACCACCGACATAGGGGTTGAGGTCGGCGGGAAGGTGCTGGCTCACTCGACCGTTTACGGAAAGTATGGTGCCAAGATGGAGCGAGTCTACGGCTACAATGCCACCAGGTACAGCAACTGCCAGGTCGGAAACCAGCAATACACGAACGTCTGGGCCCCTCGAGGCGAAGGATGGGTCCTCAGTTAAAAAGGTCGGCTAGCTCCCGGCGGGCACACCCGCCGGGAGTCTTTCCCTTAAGGATAGGAATGAATCATGCGCGCACGTGTGGTCACTGCGTCCCTGTTGCTGCTGTTGCTGTCTGCTTGTTCGGTAGGCAACAACGGGTCGGAGAGCGCCAAGACGACACCGCCGCCGCGCTCTAGTAACTCTGCTACATCATCACCCTTGGATCTGAAACTTCCCAGTAAGGCCGAATATCTCGTCCCCGTCACATCGGGAACAAGCGATATGAAGCTGAAGAATTTCACCGCGACCGGCGATTTCTATATAGTCCACATGAAGTGCACTGGCGACGGCAATACTTTGATCCAGTATCACGGCAATGCAAACTCCACCAAGATCACCTGCAACGAACCTGTGGCTATCGGCCGCGTCTATGCGGATCCTGAAGCTCAGCGCCTTTCAATCCATGTGGATGGATCGAACGTTCGGTGGTCGATTGCCATCCTCGCCGCATAGCCCAATATTGGACCAGCTGCCTCTCGAATCCACTCTGTTCCGCCCCACGCTAGCGCTAGACCTCTCAGCCGAGCAGAACGTCAGCCCTCACACAGCAAGTAGACAACCACGACGGCGCGTCAGTCTCGTGGCTTCCATGCATGAGCCCTTTTCAAGCTGGTGGTGCTGACCGCGAGTTGGACTGTCCTGCGCAACGACGAAGCTCCTGGTAGACGGGTTCTCGACCAAGATCACCTGTGTCCGCCAGGAGCTTCGCGTGCTTGTCTACCCGTCCTCGATTGATCTGTCCAGCCGCACCTTGCGGTTCCTGACCGGGCAACTGACAGCCCGGCGGCAGGAGATCGGAACGCGGTGGCGGCGCCTTCCTGCCGGACGTCAGGCCCTGCTCGCCCTGGCCCACCTGCGGTGCGGTGACACTTACGCCCAGCTCGCCGCGGGGTTCGGCATCGGGATCGCGACCGTGTACCGCTACATACGTGAAGCCGTCGAGGCCCTGGCCGCCCTCGCCCCGTCCCTGGACGAGGCGATGACGACGATCCGGGCGAAGGCGTTCGTCATCCTCGACGGCACCCTGCTGCCGATCGACCGCATCGCCGCCGACACCCCGTACTACTCCGGGAAACACAAACGCCACGGCATGAATGTCCAGGTCCTCACCGATCCCTTCGGACGACTGCTCTGGGCCTCGCCGGCTCTGCCCGGCTCGACTCACGACCTGACCGCCGCGCGGCAGCACGGGATCATCGAAGCCCTCGCCGATGCGGGGCTCAAATGCTGGGCGGACAAGACATATCAAGGCGCCGGCGGATCCGTCCGGGTTCCGTTTCGAGGCCGCCGCCTCAAGCGATGGAAGCGTCGCCACAACACCACCCACGCCAAGATCCGCTGCCTCGGCGAGCGGGCCATGGCCACCATCAAGGGCTGGCTTGCCTCCTGCGGAAGCTCCGCTGCAGCACCAACCGAATCACCGACGTGGTGAAGGCCGTCCTCGTCCTTCACCACGCATCAGCGTGAGGTTGGAAAAGGCTCAGTCCGTACTCCAACGCGGGATCAAGGACGTGGGTCTCGGACGCTGACGTTGCCGTCGCCCGTACCGATTCGAGGTTCAGCCTCGATCTGTCCACGTCGATCGCCAGTTCTCTTTTCAGCGATTCGGCCGATACCGGGGCCGCGGCTGGATCAGACCCACCCCGCGCCGTCTCTGGCGGCGGCCAACCCGGCCCCGAAGTCCGTCACTAGCTGGTCCACCACCCCCACAAGAGGCCCGCCAGTGTCCGCAGCGCGGCACCGACAATCCACCGCACAACGAGCGTGGCGATCCGCCGCCGCAGCCTTGGCAGGCGCTTGGAGCACCCCGGACAGAGCAGCGGTACGCGAGAACTGGTCGAGCTGTGCGTCCACCTGAAGTGCTCGCTGAAGACGTGGCGAGCCATTCGTAAGTCAGTGATCAGGGATTTGTGCCCGGAGGGTCTGGAACCTCACGCCTGCTGTGTTCCATGGATCGCGGCCTGAGCCACACGCAACACCCCCTCGCATCTGGCGAACTGGCCCGCGGCTTCGCCGAGGGCGCGCTGCTCGTCGGTAGTAGCCAAGGGGCCCGAGGCGCGCGGTACGAGCCGGGCTGCGGCCTCGGAGACCGCCGGATCCACCTCGGGGTCCCAGCACCAGGGATCAAACGTGGCGACCGACGGACAGCCACTTTCGGCGAGAGGAACTCTGACGAGCCCCACGCACGCGAGCGAACAGGCTGCCCCCAACACCCTCTTCAGGCGAACGTCGCAGTCAAATCCTCGGGATCGTGCCGCGCCGGCCCAAGGGGCAACGAGGTGTTCGGGCCGGCGGGACAGGAGATACGCACACATCTTCGGCATGATCACCCGATGGTGAGTTGTGCCTGGTTTCCCTTCGCGGGGACGCGACGCTGTGAGCGGTGGCGGGTGGCCGCGCCACCTCGTTGATCGGTTGGTGGGGGGATGGCGTGACTCAAGAAGCCGGGCGTGGCAGGGATGCGGCCGAGCAGACAATGCTGTTGGTGGCGGGCCTTGCCGACCTGGCGGTGTGTGCTCTCGGTTCGGCCACCGGCACCGTGCGGGGATTGCTGCGCCGCTCGGACGTGGCTGAACTGGCGGCTGACGCGGAGCGGGATGTGAAGGCTCGCGGGCAGCTTGCGCTGGACCGGTACGCGGCGGTGCCGCCTGCCCATCTGGAGGTCCTCGCCCGGAAGGCCCTTGAGCGGCGGGCTGCCGACTGTGGATGACCGGTATGAGGCGGCCGTGTTCAAGTCCCGCGTCGACGAGGTGCTGAGCCGGTTCGTGGCGCACGAGGCGGATCAACTGCTCGCGATCGACACGGACCTGGGCCCGGTTGCCGAGCAGGTCGAGGTTGCCGTGGCGCATGGCAAGCGGCTGAGGGCGGCGTTCTGCTACTGGGGCTGGCGGGCCGCCGGTCAGCCTGACAGCGACGCTCTGGTGCGGGCGGCGGCTTCCATGGAGCTGGTGCACGCCGCCGCGGTCGTGCACGACGACATCATCGACGACAGCCCTTTGCGGCACGGCCGGCCCACCGCACATGTCGCCCTGCGAGCCGCCCTGCGTCGTCGCCCCCGTGCCACGACCGCGGCCAGGTCGCTGGCGATGCTGGTGGGGGATCTGCTGATGTCACTGGCCGGTCAGCTATTCGCCACCAGTGGCTTGCCCGCGGCCTACCTGGCCCGAGCCCGTCCCCTGTGGGCGGCCTTGGCCCGGGAGCTGATCGCGGGTGAGTGCCTGGAGGTGCTGCGCACCGGTGCAGAGCCGGACACGGCGGAGTCGTTGCAGGTGATCCGGTACAAGACCGCGAAGTACACCGTCGAGCAGCCTTTACTGATCGGCGGTGCGCTGGCCGGCGCCGGGCAGCGGCTGCGCGAGGGCTATTCCTGCTACGGGCTGCCGCTGGGCGAGGCGTTCCAGCTGCGAGACGATCTGCTCGGTCTGTTCGGGGATCCGGCGCTGACCGGCAAGACCAACATGGACGACCTGCGCGCACACCGGCCCACCACCCTGCTGGCGGAGACCTGGCGAGTGGCCGACGAGACCGAGCGGGAGCAACTGCGCACGCTGCTGGGCCGGCGCTATCTGGGGGCCGACGGCCTGGACGCCGTACGCGCGGTGATGAGCCGGCTGAAGGCACCCGACCGGATCGAGCAGATGATCGGTGCACGGGTTGAGGAAGCCACCCGCGCTCTGGACGACATGGACATCCCGGCGCACGCCGCACGAGCCCTTACCGGCCTGGCGCGTTCCGCAGCCGTGCGCCGGCACTGACCTCGGCGGAGGGACGCCGCGCCCGGTGCCTGTTCGGCCCCGCATGTTCCGCTCAAGACAAGGAGCTTGTGATGACCTACACCGATACGTCGATGGACGCGCTGCGGCAGAGCGGTGACGAACTCGCCGACGCAACAGTGGCCACCCTCTTCGAGCGTGGGGAGGTGGGAAAGTTCAACACTCTGATGCGCTACGTGTCGACCGCCGGCGCACCGCTGCCCGATGGTCTTCCCGAGGTGGCGCGGGAATACCTGCAGGCCACCAGCGCACCACCAGCGTGGGTCGACTGGGGTGAGATGGAGAAGGCCAGGCTGTTCTTCATCGACAACAACGTGCACATCTCCACAGCGCTGTCCTTCGCCTCCATGCCCGCCTGCTACGTGGTCCCGCACGTGGCGAAGCTGCTGTCGGCGACGCACTCGCTGAAGTACCCCTCCAAGCGGATGGCGGAGACCGGGCAGTTCACCGTCTACCTCATGCAACCTGGGGCATTCGAGGCAGGCAGCAGCTTCATTCCCGCCGCCCAGAAAGTCCGCCTGCTGCACGCTTCCATCCGCCACCACCTCAAGCAGGAAAACCGCTGGGACGTCGACAGCCTGGGGGTGCCGATCTGTCAGGAGGACATGATCGGCGGTCAGATGTTGTTCTCGCTGCTTGTGCTGGACTCCCTGCATCGGCTGAACATCCACATGAGCGTCGACGGGGCGGAAGCGTACTTCTACGCCTGGCGGGTGGTCGGCGCCATGCTCGGCGTCGATCAGAACCAGGCACCCAAGGACCTGGAGTCCGCCCGCCAGTTCCTGGACCTGTACATGACCCGATACATGGGGCCGAGCGAGGAAGGCGCGCATCTCACCCGGCAACTGATCGATCTGTACGAGGAAGTCGTCCCGGGCACCTTGTTCGACCCGATCGTCTCCGCTCTGATCCGCCACCTCATCGGCGACACCTGCGCCGACTGGCTGGACGTCCCGCGCACTGCCTGGGACACCGTCGTCAAGGCCGTCCCGCCCCTGCTCGGCGTCCTGGAGACCATCGAGGACCGCTTCCCCCTCGGTGCCTGGGCCCTGGACCGCCTCGGCCACTTCACCACGATCTTCGAACTGTCCTCGCTCACCCGCGGCCGCGTCATGCACTACGCGATTCCGGAGCAGCTGAAAAGGGACTACGGCGTCTCCTCTGCCGTTCCCCGCACCCACCGCTGGACCCCGCCCGCCCCCACCGTCAGTCCGACCTGACCGCCGGGCGGGCGGGCGCACCCCACCCCCGACACCGAACCGGTGCTGCGCGCCCTGCGCGAGCGCGGACTGCCCGTCGCCATCGTCAGCCGTTCGGGGACCGTGCATCGTCCTACCGCGTAAGGCATTAGTCACAGCGGCACGAGTGATCATCGCGCCGCGGGGTCGGGCGGGATGCCGGGCGGGGCGGGGCGGTTTGCCGGCTGGTGCAGAGCCGCGACCAGTAGCGATGCGATTTTCGGCGCGCACCGGACGCGGGTGATGCCCTTGACCGTTCAGGGCCGAGCGCGGTCCCCAGAGATTTTGCTACAAGTTCCGAAATTTCACGGTGACGGATACGCGATGTCACCGCAACCAGTCGCCCATACCGTCGCTGCAACGCCGTAAAGGGCCATCGCCTCTAGCCGGCTCCCTCGGACATCAGGTCCCGTCGGACCAAAATCGCTACTTCCCCCGAAATTCCTCCACTGTGCTCAGCGCCCATGAGACAGGAGCCCAGCGTGTCCAATCCCTCCAGACGCGGTGTCCTACAGCTGACCGCCGGCACAGCTCTGCTCGGCAGCTTCGCCCTGGCAGGCTGCGGTCGCGGCACTGCGAAAGCTGCGACGTCCTCCGCCAAACCCGTCGACGACTCCCCGGCCACCGGCACGGTCAACGTCTGGGCCGCCCAAGGCGATGCCGACGTGCTCGACAAGGTCATCAAGCCCTTCAAGGCCGCGAACCCCAAGCTCACGGTGAAGTTCACACTGATCCCGAACGCCGACTACTACACCAAGCTCCAGGCTGCGATCGCCGCCGGCAAGGGACCCGATGTCGCCCAGTTCTTCCCCGAGTCGCAGGCGCAGTTCCTCGACCCGTCGATCCTGCGGCCGGTGCCGGACGGCGTGGCCGACCCGAAGTCCTTCTTCCCCAGCCTGTGGGACGCCGGCGTGATGAAGAACGTCGCCTACACGGTGCCTTGGTACGCCTACACCTACGCGCTGGTCTACCGCTCCGACCTCGCCAAGCAGGCGGGTGTCAAGGCTCCGGCCACGTGGGACGAGGTGGTGCCGTTCTTCAAGGCGCTCCAACGCGCCGGCGCCCGGCACGCGCTCGGGGCGGACATCGGCTGGGGCATCTTCAACGGCCAGGACGTCGCGATGTACGCATGGCAGGCGGGTGGTTCGCTGCTCTCGTCCGGCGGCAAGTGGACGCTCGACACACCGGCGATGGCCGACGCGATCAAGTACAACGCGTCGTTCTTCACCTCGGGTACCGCCGACACCGCCGGGCCCACGTTCCTCGACGCGCAGCCGTACTTCGTATCGGGCAGGACCGCCTGCATGATCACGGGTCCGTGGGTCATCGGCCAGCTCGACGCAGTCGCGAAGAAGACCGGCTGGACGGCGTCCCACGTCGCCACCGCACCCCTTCCGGCCGGATCGTCGGGCAGCGTCTCCTTCTCCGCCGGGGGCAGCTGGGGTGTGCTCGCCGACAGCGGCAACGCGGACGCGGCCTGGAAGCTCATCCGGTACATCTCCAAGCCGAGCACTCAGGTGGCGCAGTACAAGGCGTACAGCTCGCTGCCGGCCGTCGCCTCCGCCTGGGCCAACCCTGCCATCGCGGGCCAGCCGCTGCTGGACGCCTTCCTCACGCAGCTGAAGAACACCCGGGCGTTTCCGCAGGTGAGTAACTGGCAGCAGGTCGCCACCCGGCTGGGCAAGGAGATGGAAGCCGTGGCCAAGGGCAAGGGGACGGCCGCGAAGGCCGCCGCGAACGTCCAGGCGTACGCCGAGAGCCTCGGCACGGGTAAGGGGTGATCCGCGGATGACCGCCGCCATCGGGCCGACGACGCCGCGCGGTGCGCGTCGGCCCCGGGGCGCCCGCCGAACGGCTGTCGCCTGGTTGTTCCTCGCGCCGTTCGCCCTGGTGTTCCTGCTCTACACGGCGATACCCGCCATTGCCGCGCTGGGGTTCAGCCTCACCGATCTTCGGGGCACGGACCTGCGTCATCCGCTCGCCGTCGACTTCACCGGACTCCAGAACTATCTCCGGCTGCTGGAGGACCCGACCTTCCTGCGGGACATCCTCAACACCGTCCTGTTCGTGGCCGTCGGTGTGCCGTTGACGATGGTGCTCGGGTTCGTGCTCGCCCTCGCGCTCAACTCCGGCATCCGGCGGCTGCGCGGCACCTTCCGCACCGTCTTCTTCGCGCCGGTCGTCACGAACGTCGTGGCCGTCGCCATGATCTGGCAGTACGCCTTCAACACCGACGGCACCGTCAACAAGATGCTCGGCGCCGTCGGTTTCGCCGGGCCGAACTGGCTGGACGACACGCATCTGGCCATGCCCGTGGTCATCGCCCTCGGTGTCTGGCGCAACTTCGGCATCGCGATGGTGCTGTTCCTCGCCGGTCTGCAGGCGGTGCCGCAGGACGTGTACGAGGCCGCCTCCCTCGACGGGGCCGGCCGGTGGCGGCAGCTCAGGCACATCACTGTGCCGTTGCTGATGCCGACCACGCTGATGGTGTCGGTACTGCTGACCGTGTTCTACCTCCAGGTGTTCGACGAGCCGTATCTGCTCACCAACGGCGGCCCGCTGGGCTCCACGGAGTCGATGGCGCTGTACACCTACCACCAGTTCGGGGCCGGCGAGTTCGGCATGTCCTCGGCGGCGTCCTTCGTGATGCTCCTGCTCGTGACGTTGGTGAGCATCGTCCAGTTCCGAATGCTGAGGCCTCGCGCATGACCACCATCGCCGCACCACGGAATGCCGAGATGACAGAGGAACGGACGCGGGTGCGCCAGCGGTCCGTCGCCCGTCCCCTGCTGTACGGCGCGCTCGTGCTGTGCGCGCTGCTCACGGTGCTGCCGTTCGTCTGGGTGCTCAGCGGCTCGCTGCGCAGCCTCGACGAGATCCGCTCCGACCCCGGCGCGTGGCTTCCGCACCACGTCACCCTCGACAACTTCGTACGACTGTTCCAGACCGAGGGCTTCGGCCGGTTCCTGGTCAACAGCATCGTGGTCGCGGTCATCGTCGTCGCCGGCAACATCGTGGCGGCGTCGGCCGCGGGTTACGCACTCGCCAAACTGGACTTCGCGGGCAAGCGGGTCGCGTTCGGCGCGGTCATGGCGGCGATGATGGTGCCGTTCACCACGGTGTTCGTCACCCAGTTCGTGATCACCGTCGACATGGGCCTGGCGGACACCCTCACCGGTATCGCCCTGCCCGGTGCGGCGCTGCCGCTGTCCGTTTTCATCATGCGGCAGTACGCCCTGTCGATCCCCGACGAGCTGCTGGAAGCGGCCCGGATCGACGGGGCGGGCGAGTTCCGGATCTTCTTCCGGATCTTCCTGCCGTTGGCGGGTCCCGCCGTCGCCACGATCACGATCATGTCGTTCCTCTTCTCGTGGAACAACTTCATCTGGCCGCTCATCGTCGCCCAGAGCACCGCCAGCTACACGCTGCCGGTGGGCCTGGCCGCAACCAGCCAGGCCGCCGCGAACGTCACCGACTACGGCCTGATGCTCGCCGGGGCCATCGTCGTGATGCTGCCGGTGCTGGTGCTGTTCCTGTTCCTGCAGCGCTACTTCGTGCAGGGCGTCGCCGGAACGGGAATGCGGTGACCGCGGTGGAGGGGGTGGACGTGGTGGAGGCTCCCGCCGGCACGATCATCGGCCGCCGCACCGGCCGGGTACGGCGCTTCCTCGGCATCCCGTTCGCCGAAGCACCCGTCGGTGCGCGGCGGTTCGCCGCGCCGGTGCCACGCGGCCGGTTCACACAGCCGTTCGACGCCTCCCGGCACGGCGCCACCTCGCAGCGCGTGCCGCTGTTCGCCACGACCACCATTCCGGAGCCGTCGGTGCCGGGCGACGACGTACTGAACCTGAGTGTCGTCGCCCCCGTGGACGGTGAGTCCTGCCCCGTGCTGGTGTGGATCCACGGCGGCGGCTTCCTCGCGGGCAGCCCGGCCAGTCCGTGGTACGACGGCCGCTCCTTCGCCCGCGACGGAATCGTCACCGTGACGCCCGGCTACCGGCTCGGCGTGGACGGGTTCGCCCCGCTGGACGGCGTACCCCCGAACCTCGGGCTGCGCGACCTGCTGCTCGCGCTCGACTGGGTGCGGGAGAACATCGCGGCGTTCGGCGGTGATCCGGGCCGGGTCACCGTCGCCGGCCAGTCGGCAGGTGGCGGAGCGGTGCTCGCGCTGCTCTCCTCGCCCCTCGGCAGTGGTCGCTTCCACCGCGCGGTCAGTGTGTCCGGCGGTTTCTTCGAGTCGCGCGAAGACGCCGCGCGCGACTTCGTCGTACGGCTCGGCGACCGGCTCGGTGTGCCGCCGACGCGCGCCGGTTTCGGCGGCCTCACGGTGGAACGCGTCCAGCAGGGCGTCCATCTCCTGCGCGGCGAAGCCGGCGACGACGACCCGCTCGTGCTCGGTCCGTTCGTCGGCGACGACATCCTTCCGGTGCCCGTAGCCGATGGACTGGCCGTACACGGGCACGGCGTACCGCTGCTGCTCGGCGCGACGGGCGACGAGTTCGACGGTGGCGCCCCGGGCATCCGCAATGCCGCCGCCCGCGCAGCGGGCACCCGGGTGACGGACACCCTGTTCCGGGCCGCCTGTCCGCGCGCGGCCGCCTCACGTCGCGATGCCACCGCCGGCACCTGGCTGTACTCCTTCGAATGGCCCTCCCCCGTACTCGGTGGCGCCGTGCACTGTGCCGACATCCCGTTCTTCTTCGACGTGCTCGACGCGCCGGGTACCGCCGAGGCCCTCGGAACGCGGCCGCCCGCGGAACTCGCCACGACCATGCACGCCGACCTGGTGGCGTTCGTCCACGGCCGGTCGCCGGCCTGGGAGCCGGCGACCGGGAGGCCCGGCGACCCCGCCCGCGAGTACGGCGGGCCCGGGGCGGGGTCGACCGCCGACACCTCAGGCGTGTTCGACCCGGTGGTACCCCCGGTGGTACCGGACGGGGCCGTTACGGCGGAGGCGTGCTGATGCCCGGGATGAACCAGAGCGCCGTGCGGCGGGTCAACACCTCGGTGATCCTTCGCGCATTGGCGGTGTCGGCCGGGCCGATGACACTGGCCGAGCTCGCCGAGCGGGTCGGCCTGTCCCGCCGCACCATCGAACTCATCCTGGACTCGCTCGTCGACACGGGCTGGGCGAGCGAACTCGACCGGGTGCCGGTCAGCGGCTCCGCCGGGCGCCCCGCCCGCCGGTACGAGTTGCGGGCCGACCACGCGCTGCTGGCGGCGGTGCGCATCACCACCCTGAACGGGTCCGCGGTCGTCGCCGACGTGCGCGGCCGCATCGTCGGCCGGGCGCACCGGCCGCTGCGTGACTACCAGGATCCCGAGGCCACGCTCGACGACGCAGCCGCGCTGGTGCTGGAGGCGCTCCGCGACGCGGGCGGGACGGAGGAGCGGCTGCGGGCCGGTGCGATCGCGAGCGGTGGCGCGATCGACGACGACGGCGCCGTACGGCGCCTGGTGTACACGACGCAGTGGGAAGGCGTGCGTCTGCCCAAGGAACTCGGGCGGCGCGTCGCCATGCCGTGGTTCGCGGACAACGACACCAACCTCGGTGCGCTCGGAGAGCGTTGGCGAGGCGCGGCCGGTGACCACGACAACGTCGTGTGGGCGATGCTCGGCAACCGGACCGGTCTCGGCATCCTCATACGCGGTGACGTCCACCGCGGCTTCGAAGGCGCCGCGGGCGAGATCGCCGAGGCGGTGTCGCTGCCGGCCGGCTCGGTGGAGGACCGCCCCGTGGCGTGGCTGACCTCACCGGATCCGGCCCGGCGGCGGATCGCGCTCGGCCGCTTCGCCGCGGCCCGGGACGGCGAGGCGGCGGCGCTCGCGGAGGTCGACGAGTTCGTGGAGAACATCGCGTCGATCCTCACCACCCTGTCGTGGACCATCGCGCCGTCGCTCATCGTCCTCGGCGGTGGGCTGGAGGACGCGGCCGACGTACTGCTGCCCCGGGTGCGCGAGGCGATGCGCGGTGCCCGTACGCCCGCCGTCGAGCTGCGCGCCACCGCCCTGGGCTCCGACGGCCCGCTCATCGGCGCCGTCAAGTTCGTGCTCGACCACATGGACACCGAGTTGTTCGGCCCGCTCGTCCCGAGCGCGTGATCGCACACCGTCTTCCGCACTCTCCCCTCACACCAAGTTCCACAGGACAGGAGTCCGACCATGACCGGCACCAGTAGGACCGGCGTTCTCATCGTGGGCAGCGGCATCATGGGATCCGTCGTGGCCCGGCTGCTGCGGGACACCGATCCGGCGCTGGACATCACCATGGTCGACGGCGGCCGGCCGATCGGCGCGGCCCCGGGCCTGCACCTGCACGACCTCGACGACCCGGCGCTGTGGTCGCGCTACAACGAACAGGTCGCAACCGGTGTCCAGGGCCTGTATACGGGCGCCGAGGTGGTGCGCGACGTCGCGGACAGCATCACCGGCCTGACGCCCGGCATGTTCCACGCACTCGCCTTCGGCGAGGACGCCGAGGCGATGCCGGCTGCCGCGCTCGCGTGGAACGCGGGCGGCATGGGCGTGCACTGGACCGCCGCGACGCCCTGGCCCGCCGGGGACGAGGTGTTCGACTTCGGCGACCCGGACCGCTGGGCGAAGGATCTGGACACCGCGCGCGGACTGCTCGCGGTCGCGCCCGCCGCCATCGGCCCGACTCCGGTCGGGCAGCGGGTACTTGACGTGCTGGGCCGACACTACGACGGCGTCGGACCGGACGACCGGCGGCCGCAGCCGATGCCGATGGCCGTCACCGCGACACCCGCGGGGCCCATGCCGCGCACGGCTCCGGGCACGGTCTTCCCGCCGATCGCGGTGGGCGGGGACCCGGCCTTCACGCTCCTCACCGGCACCCTCGCCACGGCCCTCGTCACCGACGGCAGCCGGGTCGCCGGCGCCCGGCTGCGTCGTGTCGCCGACGGCGCCGAGTACGAGCTGCGCGCGGAGACCGTGGTGGTGTGCGCCGACGCGCTGCGCACCCCGCAGCTGCTGTTCGCGTCCGGCATACGGCCCGAGGCACTGGGGCGTCACCTCAACGAGCACGCGTTCATCAGCGGTCGGGTGCTGCTCGACCTCGACCGGTTCGGCATCGGCCTCGACGCCCTGCCCCTGCCGCGCCCCGGCGAGTTCGCCACGGACTCGCTCTGGCTGCCGCAGAACGGAGCGGTACAGCCGTTCCACGGCCAGATCATGAACAGCACGTATGTGGATGAAGCCGGCAGCCCTCTCGCTCACTCGGTGGGCCTGTCGCTGTACGCACCCGTCGAGTCCCGCCCCGAGAACCGGCTCGTCTTCTCGGAGTCGGACACCGACCTCGCCGGGATGCCACGGATCACGGTCGAGTTCGGCTACTCCGACGCCGACCGGGCGCTGATCGGCCGTGCGCTCGACGAAGTCCGGTCGCTCGCCGAAGAGTTCGGCACGCTCGATCCCGAGACCGAACTGGCCCTGCTCCCGCCCGGCTCGTCGCTGCACCAGACCGGCACCGTCCGGGCCGGCATCGCCGACGACGGCTCCAGCGTGTGCGACCCCGACGGTCGGGTGTGGGACTTCGACAACCTGTATGTCGCGGGCAACGGGGTGATCCCCACCGCGATGGCCGCCAACGTCACGCTGGCCGGCGCGGTGACCGCCGTACGGGCCGCGCGCGCCGTCGCCGAACACGTCACCGCGACCGCCGCCCACTGAGAGGAATCCGGAACCCGTGATCGACATTCCGAAGGAATACCGCGTGGCGCTGCCCGTGTGGATCGACGACGAACTGGCCGACGTACCCGCCGTCATCCCCGACCGCGAGGGCCGGATGCGCCTGGTGCACCGCCTTGCCGACCGCAACTGGCGGGAGGGCAACGGCGGCCCGTTCGCGGCGCTCGTCGCCGAGCAGGACACCGGCCGGATCGTCTCGGTCGGCGTGAACGTCGTCCTCGCCTCCGGGGTCTCCAGCGCGCACGCCGAGGTCGTCGCGCTGGGCCTCGCCCAGACGGCGACCGGCGGCTGGGACCTCGGCGGCGAGGGCGTGCCGGCCCACGAGCTGGTCGTCAACTGGCGTCCGTGCGTGCAGTGTTACGGCGCGACCATGTGGTCCGGGGTGCGTGGTCTCGTGGTCGCGGGTGAGGGGCCGGACCTGGAGGAGATCACGACGTTCGACGAGGGCCCGCTGGGCGCGGACTGGGCCGAGCAGTTCGAGGCGCGCGGCATCAAGGTCGTACACGACGTGCTCCGGGACGAGGCGCTCGCCGTGTTCCGCGGCTACCGGGAGGCCGTCGACGCCGAGGGCGTCACCGTCTACAACGCCCGCGGAGGCACCGCATGACACCGCTGACACCGCGTTTCGCGACCGACGTCATCACCTTCTACCACCCGGACTTCTGGGGACTGGACTCCGCCGAGGCCCTGCGCGACTGGGCCTACGACCATCCCAGGGCCTTCTGGGAACGAGTGATGGACACGCTGACGGAGGCCGGGGTCACCGGCCTGGAGCTGACCTTCGCGCCCGGCGACATCGACTCGGCCCTGCGCGCCTTCGGCAGCGCGGCCTCCTTCCGCCACGAGCTCGCGGCCCGCGGCCTGTCCGTGGTGAGCGCGTTCGTCGCCGGCAGCGACGCGCCCGGCTGGCGGCAGGACGGCAACCTGCCCGCGATCGTCGCCGACGCCGAGCGACGCGCAGCCTTCCTCGCCGAGGTGGGGGCGGAACTGCTCGTCGCCTCACTGCCCATGCGGGCCACGTTCGGGACGCGTCCGCCCTTCTTCGTGGACGCCGCGTACATGACCCGGATGGCCGACATCGCCCACGTGGTCGGAGAGGCCGTCTCCCGGCATGGCGTGCAGCTCGCCTTCCACACGGAGTCCAACAGCACCCTCTGGTACGAGCGGGACATCGACCTGTTCATGGCCCTGACCGATCCGCGCTACGTGTGGCTCTGCCCCGACTCCTGCCATATCGCACTCGGCGGAGGCGACCCCGTCGCCGTCGCGCGCCGCCACTCCCAGCGCATCGCGCTCGCGCACTGGAAGGACGCCGTGAAGCCGATCGACGTCCACCTCACCATCGACGAGACGGTCTTCGCCCAGCAGCAGCCCTACATGACCGAACTGGGCACCGGCATCGTCGAGTGGAGGGCATGGGCCGACGCGATGTCCCGTACGCCCGGCGCGGGCACCGTGCTCATCGAGCTGGACGAGGCGGCCGATCCCGCTGCCGCCCTGCGGGCGGGAAGGGCCGTTGTGGAGGGGGCCCGGGCGTGGCCGGCGGTCGGCGACCGTGCCGCCGCACACATCGAAAGGCAGGGCCAGGCATGACGGCTCCCGTTCGGCGTGGAGTCGGTCGGTACGTTCGTCGGCCGCGACCCGCGCCTGAGCGTGCCGGAGAACCTGCGCGAGGGCGAGAAAGTGCTGCCCGAGCTGGTGGACTACGCGGGCGAGCGCGGCGTCAAGATCGTGATCGAGAACTGTGTGATGGAGGGCTGGCACCACGACGGCTACCCGGGGAACCTCGCCCACTCGCCCGAGCTGTGGGAGTGGATGTTCGGCCTGGGTCTCTACCTCAACTGGGATCCCTCACACCTGACATGGATCGGCATCGACCCCCTCGAGACCATCGAGCCGTACCTTGACCGGATCCGTCCACACGCAGGCCAAGGACGTGGAACTGTTCCCGGGCAGGCGCAACCGCTACGGCTTCTTCGGCACCGTGGACAAGGGTGGCGACCCCTGGGCGACGGGCTGGTGGCGCTACCGCGTACCCGGCCTGGGGGAGGTCGACTGGCGCCGCATCATCGACCGGTTCCACGATCTGGGCTACACCGGCACGGTCTCCGTCGAACATGAGGACCCGGTGTGGGGCGGCACCCCGGAGAAGGTGCGGCAGGGGCTGAGGATCGCACACCGCACACTGAGCCCGCTCATCGAGCCCTAGAACCAGCATCCGTGACGGCCGGGAGAGGCCCAGGTGGGCACGGAGGGAATCTGATCCCGACCGCTGTTCGAGTCGAACGCCGGCCCGAAACCAGTGGCTACAGACTCGCCCGTGCCCTCTTAGCCGCAGACAGGAACACACCTCACGCGTGCGCGACGCGTGAGCGGACGGCGTGAGACGAGCCGTCACACTTCGGTTCCCGCCCCAGGCCGCGGAGCGCTGATCAGCCAGAACAACACCTCGCAGAAAGGTCAGGCACCACCCGGCAAGAATCCGATCCCACTCCTGAAGCGGGTGTCGCAGGTTCGAATCCTGCCGGGGGCACGAGGAAGTACCAGGTAATGGGGCATGTCATCCCTTCGCGAGTGTCGAGGAGGGGCGATGTGTCCCATAGGGGAAGCCGATGGAACGGCACGGCGGGTGACTTGAGGTAACTCAACGTCGCCGACGCGATCCGGTCTTACGAACCTCCGCCCCCGATTCGATGACCGGCTACTGCGACTGGCGAGCTGGTATCCGGGCGATGCTGAGCGCAAGGTGGGCGGCGGCGATTCGCGCATCGGCGGCCGCGAGTCGACGCGCGGACCTCATGGCGGGCCTCGCGGTCGCCGTGGCGTGCCCTGGCACCGGGACATCCTCGAACCGGGCAGCTGTGCCCGCCTCGACGGACTCGTACAGGTCGAGCCGTCGCCGAGGGCCCTCATCCGCGTGGCCGGCGCGTTCTCCGGCCACCGGTGGGAGAAGAGTGGCAGTGCCGTGGCGAGGCTCGTGCCGGTGTGTCACGTAGGGGCCGTGTTGCTACTTGAGCTCGCCGGCGGTGAAGTAGCCGTTGTGGATCAGGAGTTCGTAGTTGCTCTTGTCGATGTCGACCGGCTGCAGCAGGCGGGCGGGCACGTCCTTGACGCCGTTGTTGTAGTCACTTCTGTTGTCCACCGACGGCGCCCTGTCGCTGAGTATGTCGTCGGCCATGTCCGCGGCGGCTCTGGCGAGATCGCGGACGTCTTTGAACACGGTCTGCGACTGCTGACCCGCGATGATTGACTTCACCGAGGGCAGTTCGGCGTCCTGACCAGTGATGACCGGCAGGGGCTTGCCGGCGGAGCCGTAGCCGTCGTGCTTCAGCGCGGACAGGACGCCCCGGGAGATGCCGTCGTACGGCGACAGGACAGCGTCGACCTTCTGGCCGCCGTACCACTTGGCGAGGAGGCCGGTCATGCGCTTTTGCGCGGTGGCCCCGTCCCAGCGCAGCGTGGTCAACTTGCTGAGTTCGGTCTGGCCGGATGGGACGACCAACTGCTTGCTGTCCAGGAACGGCTGCAGGAGCGTCATCGAACCGTTGAAGAAGTATTTGGTGTTGTTGTCGTCGGGGGAGCCTGCGAACAGCTCGATGTTGAACGGGCCCTTGCCGTCCTCCAGGCCGAGCTTCTTGATGATGTGGTGGGCCTGGATCAGACCGACCATCTCGTTGTCGAAGCTGACGTAGTAGTCGACGTTCTTGGTGCCGAGGATGAGCCGGTCGTAGCAGATCACCGGAATGTGCGCATCGGCCGCCTGTTTAAGCACGCCGTTCAGCGACCTGGCGTCGATGGCCGCGACGATCAGAGCGTCGACGCGTTGCCTGATCAGGTTCTCGATCTGTGAGACCTGGGCTTTCGGGTCGTCGTCGCCGTAGACCAGCGTGGTCTTGTAGCCACGGTCCTTCAGGTCCTCGACGAGTCTCTTGCCGTCGGTGAGCCAGCGCTCGGAGGCCCGCGTCGGCATGGCGAGGCCGACGGAGCTGCGCCCGGACCTGCGCTCGGAGCTGCTCTCGCTGTTCTGGCCGCAGGCGGACAAGGCGAAGGCGAGGCCGGCCGCTCCAGCGAGGGCGGATCTTCGGTTGAGCATGGTGATCGTTCCTTGTTCTTCTCGTCGTTGAGGAAGATGACGGCGAATCAGGCATCGACGGGAGCAGCGGAGCGGGCGGGAGGGCGGGCGGGAGGGCGGGCGGCTAGCCGCGAGCGAGTCGGTCGGGCCGCACTCTCCCCGAGGTCCAGAGTCAGGTCCCGCAGATGGGTGCCGTACGGGTAGCTCCCCGGCCGCCCTGGACGGACCGAACCTCAGACAGCGCGGCACGCCGGGGCGGATCAGCTCGGCGCCCTCATGGATCCGCACGCAGCCGCCGATGTTGTCGGGGGTCCTGGTGCACAGGTTTCAAGGCGAGTGAACAACCGGCGGGCCTCACTTGGTGGTTGAGGCCAGATGGGCCCGGCACGCTGCATGAGTCGGTACTCAGCCGCCTCGATGTCCCGCAGATCGCCGATCCCGTCGCCAGGGTGTTCCTGTACGTACGCCGGGCTTCGCCACGGCGTTCCGGCCACGTGCGTGCTGATTCCGGGGATGCACAGGGCAATCGCCTTTCAATGTTCGAAATCTCGTTACACGTTCGGAATGCTGGCGTGACGTTAGGGGCGGGTGTGCGGGGTGTCAACGGTGCGAACTGGAACGGTTACAGAAAGAGGCGGGAGATCGCGCTCGGTCCCGATGGAGCAGTTGGAAGACGCCCGCGGGAGGGGCACCTCGTGGTGCGCTGCCTCTGTCTGCTCTTGGCCCGCCGTGCTGATCTCCCGATCGTCCGACGGAGCAGCGTTATCCGACGCGGGGTCTTCCGCCTGTCGGGATTGTGCGCCACTGCGGAAGCGGTGTTCTGGGAGGTGGCACGGCGTGCAGTACGGGCCGGGCGGCGGTCTCGGGTCGTCGGGCCTGTCCTCAAAGCAGCGGCGAAGAGATTCAGCGACCTCAAGGTTCGTGCCGTCCTCGACATCGAAGGAGCCCCGGCTGCGCCCCGCTCCGCGTTATGTGAGGGCCGGCCGCAGAGGCGTGAACGGTGAGCGGTGAGCGGTGAGCGGTGAGCTGTGAGCTGTGAAATGTGAACTGGGCTTGCCGGACGGCACGTTCGGCGCGGAGCGGGGCGTGGTCGTGCAGGAGATCGCCCAGGCTGTCAACAGGTAACCGGAATCCGGCGACCACGAGCGATCTCTCAGCTTGGAGTTTCGTCGGCGCCCCTGGTTCAGAGCCGAATGGCCCACGCCAACTTGCGCTCGTGGCGCGGCCACACGGGTGGTTCGGCGCGGAGAGCCTACGCCCGCGTTCGGCTTCGTAATGCCTTGACCGCACAGGGAACTTGAGCCGGACACCAAGGCGACGCACGTGCTCGTTGATCAGATGATCCGGCGTGCCGATGGGCTGATATCAGACATTTACGGATTAACCTCTCGCCATCTTATGGCGTGGCGGATCGCATGCGCGTCCGCTTCAAGGCTCGGATTCAAGGCTCGGAGAAGACATGCGCAAGACTCGCAAGGCGGCTGTCGTAGCCGTCCTCCTCGGCACCGTCGGCTTTCTCGGCGCAGGCACCGCCTACGCCCACGGGGACGGACACGGGGACGGGAAGGGCCACGGACACGGGAAGGGGCACGGGAAGGGGCATGGGCACGGGCACGGGCACGGGCACGGGCAGAAGCCCCGCGACGCGGAGAGCAAGACGGTCGTGATCACCCAGAGCACCTCATGCAGTGCAACCGACGAGAACACCGACGTACAGGGCGAGTCCGCGTCCGGCAACTGGACCAACGGCGAGGTCTCACCCGGTCCGCAAACCACCAACATCGGCTCACGACTGGGGTGCGACAACACCCTCGTTCTCGGTAAGTAGCTCACCCGGGTCCCGGCACGCGAACGTGCTGAAGCGGGGGCCAGTTCAGGGGCGTGATCCCCTCGAACTGGCCCTTTCGCGCGATCACGGCCGTGGTTCCAGCCGGCTGACGTGAGTGGGCCCAGCAGGGCGTTTCCGGGTCCGGTCATGGCCGGGCGCGGACGCCCGGAATCCGTTGTCGGGGGGCGGTCGGCACGGAAGTCTCCTCACCTGTGACCAGTGCAGAGGTTGGAGAGGCCATGCGTTCCCCGCTCATACGTTCCTTCTCGCAGCTCGACTCCCTGGACCCGGGCCGCTCCGTCGTGACCCTGTTCAGCGGCGGGCTCGACAGCTCGTATCTGCTGCTGCGGCTGCGGCGGATGGGCATCCGCGAGGTGCACGCCGTGAGCGTCGACATCGGCGAGGACGAGTCCAGTACGTACAAACGCCAGGTGGCCGAAGCGCTCGGCGCGACGATCATCACCTCGCTGCTGATCGGCCGCAGCAACGTCACCGGCGGCGAGAGCGCCGTCTATTCCGACGAGGGTGAACACCTGCTCACGGTTACCCTGTCCGAGCCCGGCGACCTGCTGCTGGGCGACGACCGCCGCACGCTGCACTCGGTGACCCCGGTGCAGCCGCTGGATCCCGAACTCGCCGCCCACCGTGACGTCCTGGTGATCGCGTACACCGCGCGCTGAGCCGCCGCGTCACCCGCGTAGCCCTGGCACCGGACCGCACGCACCGCCTGCCGCCCGCCGCCCCCGTCACCTAGGAGTCCCCCATGCCCGTCCCTGCGGCCCGCCGCGCCTGGCTGACCGATCTGCCCGTCCTGCTGGTCGCGGTGGTGTGGGGCTCCAGCTATCTCGCCGCCAAGGACGTCACCACGACGCGGACCGTCCTGGCCGTGCTCGTCCTGCGGTTCGCCGTGGTGCTGCCGGTCCTGGCGGTCACCGGGTGGCGCAGGCTACGGGCGCTCAAGTGGGCACAGATACGGGGCGCCGGCGTCCTCGGGCTGATCCTGGCCGGGATCTTCCTTCTGGAGACGTACGGCGTCGTGCACACCTCGGCGACCAACGCCGGGCTCATCATCAGTCTCACCATGATCTTCACGCCGCTCGCGGAGAGCCGGCTCACCGGCATCCGGCCCTCCGGGTCGTTCGTCGCGGCCGCGGGGCTCTCGGTGCTGGGTGTCCTGCTCCTCACCCAGGGCGCCGGGTTCAGCGCACCGTCCCTCGGCGATCTGCTGATGCTGGGCGCGGCGGTGGCCCGTACCGTGCACGTCCTGGCGATGTCGCGCATGCGGTCGGTGCAGGGCGCGGACGCGCTGTCGATGACCACGGTCCAACTGGGCAGCGCGGTCGTGGTGTTCGCGCTGCTGTCCACGGCGCCAGGCACCGGCAGCACCCCGTGGGCGGCCGCGGCCGACTTCGATGCCGGGGACTGGCTCGGGCTGCTCTACCTGTCCGCGTTCTGCACGCTGTTCGCGTTCTTCGTGCAGATGTGGGCCGTACGCCGTACTTCGCCCTCCCGGGTCAGCCTGCTGCTGGGCACCGAGCCGGTGTGGGCCGCCGTCGTAGGAATCGCGCTCGCGGGGGACCGGCCGGGATGGCTGGGGCTGCTGGGCGCGCTCCTCGTGCTCGCGGGCACGGCGTGGGGCCGCGGCGCCGCCGCCCCACAGGAGGCTTCGCAGCAGAACGCACAACAGAGCGCTCAACAGAACTCGCAGCAGAACTCGCAGCAGAACGCTCAACGGAATTCGCAGGCGGCATCGCAGGCGGCATCGCAGCCGGTGTCAGTCGTCGAGCCACCCGAGCCGGACGGCGCAGACCCCGGCCTGGAATCGGCTGGTCGCGCCTAGCCGTTCGCTAGGGTGGGCAGTGCTCGACTCCCCCGAGACTCCCGGCGGGTGCTGGGGCCACTTCTCCGCCGTCCGGATGGACGGGTTCCGGGCGTTGTCGCCCGGACAGCAGGTGGACCTGGAGTGGGAGGCACCCGGCTTCAGGCAGGACGGGTACGACTATGCCGCCGTGAGTATCGTGCCCGGGCCCGCCTGACACCGAAGACTCGCTCTGCCTGCCGCGCCCGCCCTACATGCTGTGCCCGCCCTACATGCCACGCCCGCCCTACATGCCGCGCCCTCCTGCATGCCGCGCCGGTCTACATTCCGTGCCGGTCTACATGCCGTGCCCGTCGCAGCATCCGTCCCTGCGCATCAGACGGCCCGTCTCCAGCCAGTCGTCCCGGGCCGCGCCGGTGTGCTGGGCGGGCGGATCGAAGGCGGCGACCAACTCCTCGGTGGTGTACGGCACTCCGCCCCGCAGGACAGCGACCGTGCGGACGAGGGTGGCGAAGTCCGTGAACGGGTCGCCGTCGATGACCGTCAGGTCCGCGATCCTGCCTTCCTCGACCGTGCCGAGGTCGTGGTCGACGCCGAAGAGGCGGGCGGGCAGGACGGTCGCGGTGCGCAGGGCCTGGGCAGGGGAGAGGCCGCCGCGGTGCAGGGCGCGCAGGCCGAGGTGGAGGGACAGGCCGACGGGGACGAGCGGCTGGTCCGTGCCGAGGGCGACCAGGCCGCCGGCGGCCAGGATCCGGCGGTAGATGTCGGTCTCCGTGCGGAGAGTGGCGAGTTGGGCCGCGCTGGGCGGGATGCCGGCCGACTGCCGCACCGCGGCCGCGTCCCACGGGGGCATGACCACCGTGACCCTGGGATCCTCGGCGAGAGCGGGGTCCGCGCCGAGCAGGGGCGCGGCGGTGAAGGGCGTGGCGATGAGCGAGAAGTGCACGGCGTGCGCGGTGTAGATCTCCAGCACGTCCTCGTAGGCGCGGCCCGCGGCCGTGATGGCGTGCCCGAACTCGGCCCGCTGCGTGGCCTGCAGATGGGTCGTCAGGTCCTGGCCGAGCTGGACGCCGGGTGAGAGGAGATGCCCGCCGGTGCGTACACCGAGGCGCTCGTGGGCGAAGCGGGCGGCTTCCTCCATGACCCAGCCGGGTGCCCGGACGTACGTCTTGACGAAGTCCCAGTCCAGGGCGGCGCCGCGCTCCAGTGAGCGGCGCAGCCCCTGCCGGGTCCGGTGGGCGCGGCCCATGCTGTAGGCGACGCGTGCGCCGTCGAGGAGTTCGCCGGTGGTCAGCAGCCGTGGCCCGGCGAGTTCTCCGGTGGCCACCGCCTCCCGGATGCGGGCCTGTTCGTACGCGAAGCCGCCGAGGGAGACGGCCGTGGTGATGCCGTAGGTGAGCTGGCCGGTGGTCTGGCGACCGCCGTAGGTGCTCTGCCAGGGGTGGGTGTGGGTGTCCCACAGGCCGGGGACGACGGTGCGGTCCGAGGCGTCGATCCGGCGGAGGGCGGCCGTGCGCCCGGAGCGGTGGGGTTCGACCGCCGTGATGCGTCCGCCGCGTACGACGATGTCGGCGTCGTCGCGGGTCGTCTCGCCCGTGCCGTCCCACAGGCGCCCGGCGTGCACCACCAGGTCGGCGGGCGCGGGTCTGGGGGCGGCGAGGGGGACGCGGACGGTGCGGGCCGGGCCGCCGTCGACGCCGACGAGCCGCAGCCGGGTGCCGGACAGGTACAGCAGGGTGGTGGAGTCGCCGGACCAGGAGGGGTGGTCGGCCGGTTCGGTGGTGAGGGTGCGCAGGTCGCCGCGCGGGGTGCCGTCGGGGTCGACGGGCAGCAGGCACAGTGCCGACTCGACGATCACCGCCATCCAGCGGCCGTCGGGCGACCATACGGGCCCGGAGTCGTACCGGTCGGCGATAGACGTGTGGGGCGCGACGGTGTGCAGGCGGTCGGTGCCGGTGGCGGTGTCGACGATCCGGATGAGGTTGTAGCCCTCCCGGAAGCGGGAGTTGAGGCGGTTGCGGTCGCAGAGGGAGAGGTGGCGGCCGTCGGGCGACCAGCTGGGGCGGCCGGGCAGTCCGCCGCCGCCGAGGGGTGCGGCCAGCACGCGTTCCTCGCCGGACGTCAGGTCGCGGACGAGCAGTCTGCCGGTCAGGTCGAGACACGCGAGCCGCTGTCCGTCGGGGGACAGTGCGGGGTGGACCCGGCCGCCGGTCGCGAGCGCGGTCTCCTCACCGGTGGCGAGATCGTGGCGGTACACGCCGAGGAGGCCGTCGCGGTCGTCGGCGTGGACGAGGGACCGCCCGTCGGGCGCCCAGGCGGGCGCGAGGAGATAGCGGGTGTGGGCCGCCCTGCGCAGTCGCCTGGGCGGACGACCGCCCGAACTGCCCGCGAGCCACAGGGAGTTGAGAGCGGCGAACGCGATCTGCCGGCCGTCGGGCGACAGCGCGGGCAGGTGGATGCCGCGCGCGGGGCGGGCGTGGGCCGCCTCCCCGAGGTCGTACTCCTTGGTCTCGTACCGCGGCCGCCGCACGGGAAGCACGCCCTCGAAGGGCAGGGTCTCCGGCTGCCCGGGACTGTCCGGGCGTACGAGGGTGAAGGCGCCGTCGAGCGTGAGGAGCAGGTCTCCCGCCGGCGTCCAGCGCGGGGGCACCGGGGCGATGTCTCCGGCCACCGGGACGGGCCTGCCGTCGACGGCCAGGGTGCAGGAGGCGTTCGGTGGAGCGGTGGTGCGCAGATGCGCCAGGCGGCCGTCGGCGGCAACCGCGGGGGTCATGACCTGCGTGCCCGCGGCCTCGGTGTGCCGTACGGCGACCGGGCCGGTGCCGTCGGCGGCCACGGCGGCGATCGTACGGGCGTCCAGGCCGGTGCCCAGCGGGGTGGCGACGGGCTGCGCGCGGACGAACAGGATGCGGGTGCCGTCCGGTGACCAGGTGGGGTCGAAGTCCTCCCAGGGACCGTCCTGCAGGGGCCCGTCCTGGCCGGTCAGGCCCGTGATCCGGGTGATCCGGCCGGTGTGCAGGTCGAGGACGTGGATGCGGTACGGGCTTGCGCTCACCGGGCCTTCGGGGTCACCGCCGCGCTCGGAGGCGAAGGCGAGCCGGGTGCCGTCGGGCGACCAGGCCGGGCCGCGGTCGTCCCAGGGGCCGTCGGTGCGCTGCATGAGGCCCGAGCCGTCGGGGCGGACGGTCCACAGGTGGAATCCGCCGCCCCGGTAGGCACAGAACGCCACCTGGGCGCCGTCCGGGGAGTGTGTGGGCCGGCCCGGTTCGAGGTCCGGCGGGGTCAGCGGCCGGGCCGTGCCGCCGCTGCGGTGCAGGGACCACAGCACACCCTGCACCTCGGCGACCAGCCGGTCACCGGCCGGGGCGAGGGTGGCCGAGCCGTTGGTGGCCCGGGTGAACGTCAGGGAGGGGGTGCCGGTGCGGGGTCGTGCCGCTGCCGGAACGGCGCCCACGAGGGGCACGGCGCCTGCGGCGGCGAGGAGTTGACGGCGGGTCGGACGGAAAGTGGGGGTCCGGTCACGGTCCATGGCAGTACACACTGGCGCACCGGACGTCTCCCGCTCAACGACATCCCCGGCCAACACTGGATCACTGCCGGATCCCTGCTGGATCGCTGCCGGATCACTGCCGGATCCCTGCTGGATTGCTTGGGGCGCCCGCTCACTGTGATGGGCTGGCCGGGGCGCGGCGGACCGGGAGCATCGTGGGGGCCGGGTCCTTGGTGAGGAAGTCGAGTACGAGGGCGTTCACCAAGGCCGGTTTCTCGATCGGCACGGCGTGGGAGGTGCCGGGGACGACCGCGAGTTCCGAGGCGGGGATCGCCCGGTAGAGGTCGATCGTGTGCTCCAGGGTCATCATGTCGTCGTCCCCGACGAGCACCAGCGTGGGCGCGGTGATGCGGGACAGGTCGGCCGGGGTGAGCGCCGGTTCGACGGCGAACATGTCGGCCAGCTTGGCCAGTACCACCGGCCAGTGGTCGGCGCCGTCGGGTGACACGGCCGCGTACATGTCGCGCAGCGCCGCCGTGAAGGGGCCCTCGGACGTCAGGTCGTCGAGCATTCCCGGGTCCGCGAGGATCTCGGGGGTGGGGCGGAAGTTGGCGCCGATGGCCACGACCTTGCGGACCAGGTCGGGGCGGGCGAGGGCGACGAGCAGGGCCACGATCCCGCCGTCGCTCCAGCCGACCAGGTGGGCGGGGCCCCGCACGACCCTCTCCAGGAAGTCGACGGTGTCGTCGGCCATGTCCCCGTACGACAGCGGGCCGTCCACGTCGGGGGTGTGGCCGTGGGCGCGGCGCTCCGGGAGGTACAGCCGGTGGGCCGCCGCGAGGTCCGCCCGCTGGGCCGCCCAGGTCTCGTTGGTGCACAGCCCTCCGTGCAGGAGGACCAGCGGCTCGGCGTCCTCGGGTCCGTCGGTCTCGTACCACGTCCTGACGCCGGGCAGTTCCGCGTATGCGCCCATCGTTCGCCACTTCCTTCGCACAGGTGGTCACGGTCAATCCAGATGATGCCCCGGCACCCGCGGTGATGAGATGGAGGGATGCGGGGTGACGTGTCGCAGGTCGTCGATCGTGGGCGCTGTCCGGAGGCCGTGACGCCCTGGGAGCGGGAGGAGCGGCGGGCCGCAGCGCTGGGATGCGTGAGCGCCGCGCTCGCCGCACGGGGGCTGCGCGAGACCGGCCCGCGGCAGGTGCGGGTGCGGCCCTGAGATCGAGCTGCTCGGGGTGCCGGGTGAGCAGAACCGCCATGCCGTACCCCGGAAGCACGCCCGCACTACGCCCGGCCCCGCTAGGACTCCTGCGGTGCGGGTGCGGGTGCGGGTGCGGGTGCCGGTTCCGGTGACGATTCCGGCGCACGCCGTCGAACGGCGGCCGCGGCCAGCGCCAGCGTGGCGCACACCGATGCGAGCGCCATCAGCGTCATCGACGTGGCGGGCGAGGTGAGTTGGGCCACCGAGCCCGCCAGGGTCGCCGCCACGCCCTGTGCCGTCAGCATTCCGGCCGAGTGCAACCCGAGGGCGTGGCCGCTCAGTTCGTCCGGGGTGAGGGCCATCAGGCGCTCCTGCTGGACCAGGCTCGCGCCGAATCCGACGGCGGCGACGCACGCGGCCGCGGCGGCCCAGTACGTCCCCGGCCGCAGCGCGAAGAGCAGATACGGCGTGGCCAGCAGCAGGAGCAGCGGAGTGGCCAGCCTGGGCCGCAGCGCGGGCGGTACGAGGCGGCCGACGGTCACGTCCCCGACGAACATGCCCAGCGCCCCACAGGCGAACAGCGCGCCGGCGGCGTGGGGGTCGTAGGAGACGTAGAGGGACTCACAGCCGACGACGAGGCCGTTGGGGATCCACAGGCCCAGGTAGGTGAGGCGCCGGGGACGCGAGGACCACAGCAGACCGTTGGTACGCCAGGTCGCCGTGACGGACGGGCGGCCCGAGGAACGCGGCGGGCGGGCGGTCAGGCCCAGGCGGGTGGCGAGGGCCGTCGTGGCGTAGAGCGTCGCCGCCAGGAGCAGACAGGCGCGTGGGGTGAGGACCGTCAGCAGGATGCCTCCGGTCGCGAATCCGGCGATCTGCATGAGCCCGGAGAGCATGTTGAACACCGAACGCCCCAGCAGATAGCCGTCCTTGGAGAGGATCTCGTTCAGCAGCCCCCAGCGCACTCCCCCGCCCAGCGAGGCGATCAGGCCCTGCAGGAGTACGACGCCGAAGACCGCGCCGATCGGCAGTCCGGGCAGCGCCAGCACCGCCGTACCGGCCGCGAAGGCGAGACCGATGCCGGTCAGCGTCGCCCGCGGCGGCAGCCGGTCGGCGCCCGACAGCAGCAGCGTGGCCCCGAGCACCTGCGCGAGCTGCGGGCCGAACATGCTCACCGCCGACAGCAGCGGCGAGTCGGTCGCCCGGTAGACGAGGGTGCCGAGCGCCAGGGAGCCGATCGTCTGGGCCGCGGTATGAGCGGCGGAGGAGAGGAAGAACGGGGTGAACTCCGGGGTGCGGAAGAGGTCTCGGTAGCTGCGCATGCAGGAAGTGTCGAAAGGGCCGGGGAGGGATGGTTATTGTTTCGCACACACGCGAAACGTCCGGACGGCGGAGGTCTCATGGGCTGGTGGCAGATGAACGCCGACACGCTCGCCCGCAGCCGTTTCGTCCTCTCCCCGCTCGCCGAGACCTTCGCCTGCCTCCAGCTGCTGCACCGTGGCGAGCCCGCGCACCCCGGTGAACAGTCCTGGCTACGGGCCCATCTGCCCGCCTACCGGGCCAACCTGGCCGCCGACCCGGTGAGCGCGTGCCTCGTCCGCGCGGGCCTCGGCCGCGGCTGGATCGCCGACTTCCTCACGCCCACCCCGAGGGACGGCGAGACCTTCGAGGAGGCGGTGGCGCGCGTCCGGTCCGCCGACCCGGCCCGGGCCCGGGCCGACATCACGACCGCCCTGGAACGCGGCCCGCTCCCACCCGAGCTGGACCGCGACGACCTTCCGTCCCACGCGGCGGACCTCCTCTCCTACGTCTGGACCGAGGCCGTACGGCCGTACTGGGACCGGCGTCGGCGCGTCCTGGAGGCCGATGTGGTCGCCCGGACCGCGCAGGTCAGCCAGGGAGGCTGGGCGGCGGTGCTGGACGCGCTGCGGCCGGGCCGCACCCGCTGGCTCGGCGAGAACCGCCTCCAGGTCAACCTGCACGAATACCCGCCCCGCGAGATCTCCGGCGCCGAGCTGGTCTTCGTGCCGGTGACGCCCAAGGCGGGCTGGGTGTCCTGGGAGGAACCCGACCGGTACGCGATCATCTACGCCTGCGAGGGCGCCCTCGCCGACCACACCGCCCGCCCCGCCCCCGCGAGCCTGGCGGCCCTGCTCGGCCCGGCCCGCGCCGCCGTGCTCGCCCTCCTCGCCTCTCCCCTGAGCACGAGCCAGCTCGTCGGCGTCACCGGTCAGGGCCTCGGCTCGGTGGGCCGCCACCTGAAGGTCCTGCTGGACGCGGGGCTGGTGCAGCGCAGGCGCTCCGGTCGTTCGGTGCTGTACTCGCGGACCCCGGCCGGCGACGTCCTGACGGAGGCCCAGAACCGGCACGACATGTACCGGAGTTAGCATCCGCTCATGACGACTGAAGACAGCAACGGCGCCGGTCCCCTCGACGTGGAGATCGACGCCCTCCAGGGTGGTTCCGCCGGCCTCTCCCAGTACACGGGCAAGGCCGTCCTCATTGTGAACGTGGCCTCCAAGTGCGGGCTGACCCCCCAGTACACCGGGCTCGAGCGCCTCCACGAGCGCTTCGCCGAGCAGGGCTTCACCGTCCTCGGCGTGCCCTGCAACCAGTTCATGGGGCAGGAGCCGGGCAGCGCCGAGGAGATCGCCGAGTTCTGCTCGGCGACGTACGGCGTGACCTTCCCGCTGACCGAGAAGGTCGAGGTGAACGGCGACGACCGGCACGCCCTGTACGACCGCCTGGTCGGCTTCGCCGACGCCGAGGGCCACACCGGCGACATCCGCTGGAACTTCGAGAAGTTCCTGATCGGGCGCGACGGCAAGGTCCTCGCCCGCTTCTCGCCGCAGACCGAGCCGGAGGCGGCGGAGATCGTGACGGCGGTCGAGGGCGCCCTCGCCTAGGGCCTGTGTCGGCCTTGCCCCCGGGCAGGGCCGAGCGTCCTGGTCACCGGGCGGAAAGGAACCGTCCGGTGACGGAGGATGCCGAAGTGGACGACGGACTGCTCACCAATGCGGTGAGACCTCACTTCAGCTCGTCCGGGCACGGCGTGCCCCGCGGCAGCGTGTAGGGCGCCGCCAGCCGGTAGGTCCCCGGGTGCGGAGCGATCAGCATGGTCCACCGGTCGCTGTTCGCGTCCTCTTCCGTCTCCATGAGACAGCCGTTGACGTTGTCGTACGTCTTCGGCGTGTTCGCGGCCCGGTGCTTGGACGCCTCCGTCTCCTGAGGCGACGTGAGCTTCTTGCCCTGGGCGTCGACGATGCTCAGCCACGGCGAGTACGGGATGCGGATGAGGATCCGGCCGGCCTTCTTGACCCGCATCGTCATCTCGCCCTGCTCGGCACGCTCGACCACGGCGTTGGGCTCGGCGAGCGGGGTGGGGTCGGTGACCTTGAACAGCTGCCAGGTGGCGTCGCCCCACATCTGCTTCAGATACGGCATGCCCCGCTGGACGAGCTCCCGCTCGCGCTCCCCGCCGTCGCCGTCCGGCTTGCCCTTCGGCAGGACGACGAAGTGCACGGACCAGCGCTGCAGCCACTCGTGGTAGTTCGCCGAGTTGAGCGTGTCGTCGTAGAAGAGGGGGTTGCGCTCCATGTCGGCCTGCCGGTTCCAGCCGCGGGCCAGGTTGACGTAGGGGGCGAGGGCGGAGGCCTCGCGGTGGGAGGCGGCGGGGACGACCTCGACCCGTCCCTTCGCGGCGCCGACGTCCTGGAGTTCGTTAACGAGGGGCGCGAGTTCGCGCGCCCAGGACGCGGCCGGAGTGGTGTGCACGACGTCGTCGACGGCCTTGAAACCGATCCAGCCGTTGAAGCCGACGCACGCCACCCCGATGGCGTACCACTTACGCGAGCGCGGGACCGTGAACGGGAGCGCGGCGAGCAGCGCCACGCCGGCGAACAGCATCGCCAGGCGCGTGATGTTGGAGCCGATCTGCGAGCTGACCAGCCAGACCGCGAGGACCGAGAGGCCGTACACCGCGGACGTCAGGCGCACCGTCGTCCAGTCCTTCGGGACGAGCACGAAGACGAGGACCGCGCTCAGGAACGGCAGGACCACCGAGCCGATCGTCATCGGCTGGGTGCCGGAGAAGGGGAACAGCCAGGCCGAGACGGCCACCACCGCGGCGGGGCTGAGCCCCAGGGCCCAGGCGCCGGGGCGGCGTTTCTGCAGGAACAGGGCCACGGCGACCAGCCCCACGAACAGACCGGCGACCGGTGACGACATCGTCGCCAGCGCGGCCAGCGGGGCCGCGCACAGGGCCTTCGCCCACCGCTTGTAGCGCCACCTGTGGGGCCAGCAGAAGACGACGGCGACCGCGCCCAGCGCGAACACCGTGCCCAGGCCGAAGGTCACCCGTCCCGAGGCGGCGTTGCACAGGAACGCGAAAACGCCCGCCAGGGACGCCCACAGGGGGTTCCTCACGGAGCGGCTGCGGATCAGGATCATCGTCAGCAGCCCGGCCGAGACCGTCCCCGCGATCATCATCGTCGTACGGACGCCGAGCACCGACATCAGATACGGCGACACCATGCTGTACGACACCGGGTGCATACCGCCGTACCAGGCGAGGTTGTACGCCGAGTCCGGGTGCCGGCCGACGAACTCCGCCCACGCGTCCTGCGCCGCGAGGTCGCCGCCGCCGTTCGCGAAGGTGAAGAACCAGACGAGGTGCAGTACGCCGGCCAGGGCGGTGACCGAGAGCACCGGGTGCCGCAGGAGCCGCTCACGCAGGGCGAGGACGGCGTGCGTCACCGCCCACTTCGCATGCGGGGTCGTACGGCCGTCCTCGCGCGGTGCGGGCACGCGTATTCGCGGGCCGGTTCCCGGGCCCGGATCGGCGTCGTCTGCGCGTGTCGGCTCCGCAGTGGCCACCTGAAGGCACTCCCCGTGGTGTCCCGTCTTCTGTTCTGGGACGCGTCCCGTTGCCCGCCCGTTCGCGGCTGCGTCCCCGGGGATTTCCCGGTCGCGTCCCGTGAGCGACGGCCTGCCCCGATTCGCGACGCTAGCACGCACCCCGCCGGGCAACGCCCTGGTGGGCCCACCGACGGGATGCGGGGCCGTCCCCCGGTGGACGGGGGACGGCCCGCCGGGTCAGCCGAGGCGCTTCAGCTTGGCGGCGAAGCCCGGCTCGGCGAGATCCTTCTGCAGCGCGACCGGCACCTTGACCGCGCCGCTGGTGCCGTCGCCCACGGTGAGGGTGCCCACCCGGGTGCCGGCCTTCGCGGTGTGCGGTACGTCGTCGGCGGCGAAGGACAGCCTCACCTTGAGGCCGGCCCAGCCGACCGCCGTGACGTCCTTGGTGAGCACGATCGGGGTGTGGCCGCCGAGCTGGTCGTCCACGTACCCGACGACGTCGCCCTTCTTGAGGATCTTCGTCGAGGTCAGAGCGTCCTGCGCGGCGAGCATGGCCGTCTTGCTGACCGCGTTGACCGTGTCGATGATCGGCGCCGTGTGCTGGCCGAGGATCGCGCCGACCACGGTGACCGTCTCGCCGCCGACGTCCTTGGTGGCGGCGAAGAGGAGATTGCCGCCGGCCTTGGAGGTGGTGCCCGTCTTGATGCCGAGGGCGCCGTTGTAGGGGACGAGGCGGTTGTAGTTGTCCCACTTCTTGCCGGACGGGTCGACCCAGCTGGGCAGCTTGGTGATGTCCATCAGGGCCGGGATGTTCACGAGTTCGTTGCCGAGCTTCACCTGGTCCTCGGCCGAGGAGACGGTGGTCTCCTTGAGACCGGACGCATCGGTGTACGTCGTGTTCTTCATGCCGAGTCCCTTGGCGGTGTCGTTCATCTTCTTGATGAACGCCGCCTCGGAGCCCGCGTCCCAACGGGCCAGCAGGCGCGCGATGTTGTTCGCGGACGGGATCATGACCGCCGACAGGGCCTGCTTCTCGGTGAGGACGTCGCCCTTCTTGACGGTGTTGAGGGTGGACTCGTTGTCCTTGTCGTAGCCGCCCTCCTTCTCCGCCAGGGCGTCGACCGTGATCTTCTTGCCCTCCTCGCCCGACTTCATCGGGTGGTCCTTGAGGACGATGTACGCGGTCATGGCCTTGGCGACGGAGCCGATGGGGACGGGGGTCTGCTTGCCGAAGTTCCCCATCGAGCCGATGCCGTTGACGTCGAGCCAGCCCTGGCCCTCGTTCGGCCAGGGGAGGCCGGCCGTGTTGCCGTCGAAGGTGTACGAGTCGTCGGCGGTCAGCGCGAGCGTGGGGGTGGGCAGTGGGCGCACGGCCTGCACGATCGCAAAGACGATCACGAGGAGCAGCACCAGCGGAGTCCAGATCTTGACCCTGCGGACGATCGTCCGGACCGGGGTCTCCGGCGGCGGCGGCGTGTTCGTCAGCTCGGCCAGCAGATCCAGCGGGGGCTTCGGCGGCAGGGGCTGCTGGGCGGTGCGCTCGGGTCCGACCTGCGGCACCTGGGCCGTGGCGTCCGCGGGCTTCCTGGTGGGCGGCTCGTCGAGCGGCTTGAGCGCTACGAATCTGCTGGTGCGCTCGGCGTCGGACGGCTCGGGAGTCTTCCCCGAAGCCCTCGCGGGACTCTTCGCCAGGTCCTGGTCCTGACCCTTGTCCTTGCCCTGGCCCTTGTCCTTGCCCTGGCCCTTGTCCTGGTCCTTCTCGGCGGCCTTGGCGGCGGCGCCGAGCTTGAGCATGGTGGTGGGCTGGTCGACCTGGGGTGTCTTGGCGGGGAGCTTGAAGACGGCGGTGGGCTGATCGACGTGCCCCGCGCCGGCTCCGTCCCCGGCGGACCCCTTCGGGTCGTCCTGAGAGTCGGCCGAGGCGTCCCCGCCGTCGTCGGAGTCGGCGTCGGCGTCGGCGTCGGCGTCGGCGTCGGCCGGGGAGTCGGCGGCCTCGGGGGCATCGCCCTCGTCATCGGCATCCGTCCCGGACGTCTCGTCCGCTTCGGCCTCGTCCTCGTCCGTCGCGGCACCCTCGGGGTCGCCCGGCACGGAGTCCTCGGGCTCGCCCGGCACAGCGTCCTCGGGCTCGTCCGCGTCGCCAGGGTCCGTGTCGGAGCCGGAGTCGGTCCGGTCGCTCCCCGCCGAAGCACCGTCCGCCGAAGCACTGTCCGCATCCTCGGCGTCCTCGGCGTCCTCGGCCTCCCCGGAATCACCCGCTCCGGCTGCTTCAGAGGCCGTCTCCCGGCCCGTAGCGCTCTCCGGGTCCTGGGAGTCGCCCGACCGGACCCAGGCCGCCACAGCCGCGCGCAGCCGGTCGTCACCGGGCGGGCCGCCCGCGTCACCGTCCGCTGCGGCGGCGGCAGCAGCAGCAGCAGCAGCAGCAGCGTCACCGGCCGGCTCGTCGGTCTCGTCAGGACCGGCCGAGGCGTCGCCAGAGGAAACGTCTCCGCTGCTCGCGGCATCCTTCCCGGAATCCGCTGAATCCCCGGAGTCCACGGAATCCGCAGAATCCCCGGAGTCGCCGGAGTCGCCGGAAGGCCCGCCGTCCGAGGGCGAGGCCGCGGCCTCGCCCTCGGCCTCCGTCTTCACATCCCGTACCGAGAAGACCCGCGTCGCCGTGTCCACGCCGCCGCGCGCCCTGGCCTCGCCGGTCTCCCCGCTCTCCCCGGACGCCGAGCCGCCGGACGCCTCGGCGTCCCGGGCCACGGCCAGGCGAGGATCACGCGCCGTGCGTTCCTCGGTGCGGGCTTCGGGAACCGGGCCTGTGCTCCCCGACGTCGGTTCTACCGACGACTCACGCTGCTTCGACCTGTCGGGGGACTCGCCCGCCACCGATGCCTCCTCCGTGCCGCACGCTTTCCGTGCGTCTACCGAACCGTAAACCGCCCGAAACACCGCCCGCACGCGCTGTCCGAACCATGTACCAGTGTCCTGTGTGCGGGCTTAACCACTGCGGTAGACGAGAACGACATACCTACCGGTTCCCTCACAAACAGGTCACGCACCCTCGACAGACCAATGTGAGAGGGGTCACCCTGTCTTTCATCCACGCGGGGAGGCATGGATGGGCAGGAGCCGCAGAACCATTCCGGAAGAGCTTCTACTGCTGGCGTTGGACCCGACCACGGGTACCACCGCGCAGCCGCAGTCGCTCGACCTCGGTCTGGCCGGAGCACAGCTAGTGGAGCTGGCGCTGGCCGGACGGATAGCCCCAGACGGGGATCGTATCGCCGTGGTAGCCCCACGGCCGACTGGAGATCCAACTTTGGACTGCGCGTTGGAGTTGCTGCGAAGGCGTGGCGCTCCCGTACGTGCGGTGAACTGGATTGGCGGGCCGCGTCTCGGGCTGCGCCAGACCTACCTCTCGCATCTGGAGCGGTGCGGCATGGTGCATGCCGTGGCGGGTCAGATGTGCGGAGTGCTGCCAACGACTCGCTACCAGGCGACGGACACCGAAATCAGCCGGGAGATCAAGGCCCGACTGGATTCCGCGATCCGCACCGGCGTACCGCCGGACCCGCGGACCGCTGCGCTCGCCGCCCTGGCACACGCGGTCGGCCTCGGCAAGCATCTGTACCCGGGCAACGAGGGCCGGTCCTCACGTTCCCGGTTGCGGGATCTGATCAGGCACGACCCGATGGGCGGCCTCGTGGCGCACGCCGTGATGGACGTCCAGAACGGCGTGGCGGCCCAGCCGCGCCGCAGCCCGGCACCGGCTCCGGCCGGCCGCCAGGCCGTAGGCCCGGGCAGGTCCGCACCGGAACCGGCTCGTGGCGTTCCGATGCAACCGCACCGCGGTTCGATGGCGCGCGTCGTGGCCCACTGAGCCGCAGTCCCACGACGAGCAGCACGAACCACAGCAGCACGCACGCACCATCACAGCATCACGTCATGACCCGCACCACGCACCGCAGCACCAGCACCACGCACCGCCGAGCGCCGCACCGAGCCTGAGAAGGCAGTCCCCATGAACCGGTACGGGAGCCGCTGGTCCGCGCGGGGCGGCGGGGCCGTTGCGCCACATCCGATCGTTCGGATGCCGTAACGGTTCCGCCGCCCCGCGCGGCCGCATGTGGAGGACGAAAAAGGCGAACTGGCGTGTGTGCAGCGCATATCCCCTGTTTCCCAGCGGTAGTAAGCACCTTGGTGGCAGTCTGCTCAACAGCAGATACGCAAAGTGGCAAATTACAGCCAGCGCAGGCACGCAGCCGGAGGTGCACGTCCCGTGGCGTCCAATGTCAATCCCACCGTCAGGCGACGCCGGTTGGGCCAGGAGCTGCGTCGGCTCCGTGAGCTCAAGGGCATGACGGCCGAGGAAGTGGCGGAGCGGCTGCTGGTGTCGCAGTCGAAGATCAGCCGGCTGGAGAACGGACGGCGCAGCATCAGCCAGCGCGACGTCCGCGACCTGTGCGGGGTGTACGAGGTGGAGGACCACCGGATCGTCGACTCGCTGATGCAGATGGCCAAGGACTCGCGCCAGCAGGGGTGGTGGCACTCCTTCGGCGACATCCCCTACAGCGTCTACATCGGGCTGGAGACGGACGCGGCGAGCCTGCGGGTGTACGACCCCCAGGTCGTTCCCGGTCTGCTCCAGACCCGGCAGTACGCGGAGGCGCTGATCGCGGGCGCGTTGCCGGAGACGGCCGCCGCCGACGTCGAGAAGCGCGTCCAGGTGCGTCTGCGCCGGCAGGAACGAATCATCGCCCCGGAGAACCCGCTCCGGCTGTGGACGGTGATGGACGAGGCGGCGCTGCGCCGGGTGGTGGGCAACCGCTCGCTGATGCGCGACCAGTTGGAGCACCTCGTCGAGCAGTCGCAGCTGCCGCACGTCACCGTGCAGGTCATCCCCTTCGAGATGGGCGCCCACCCGGGTCTCAACGGCCAGTACGCGATCCTGGAGTTCCCGGACGCGGCCGACTCCAGCGTGGTCTACATCGAGGGCGTCACGAGCGACCTGTATCTGGAGAAGGCCAACGACGTGCAGAAATACAGCGTGATGTACGAGCACCTGCGCGCGCAGGCCCTGAACACGGACCAGTCACGGCAGTTCATCGCGGACATCGCGAAGGACTACGCCCGCTGAAGCGCCGCACCGTACACCTTGCCGGGGTCCCAGTGGAAGACCCACCTGGAATATGCCATCCAGTCGAGTGAATAGTCGCTTCGAAGGTCGAGGTTGGCGAGTAGCGTCGATCACGCCACCACACACCAAGGGTTGGCGCAAACCGCGCTGTGGGTTCGGAGACGAATCCGTCGTGCGGTGACAGCAACTCCACAACTGGTATTTCGGAGCAAAAATGGCAATTCGTCAGGGCGCCACGGACACGTGGACCAAGTCCTCGTACTCCACTGGCAACGGCGCGTGCGTCGAGATCAAGTCCCCCGTCCGCGCGGCGATGGCCGTCCGGGACTCCAAGGTCCACGAGGGCCCCGTACTGGCTTTCCCGGCCGCCGCGTGGAACATCTTCGTCGGCTCGATCAAGGCGTAGGGGGGAGGATCTTCTGATCCTCGGCCGCATACTCCTTCGACAGTTCCACCAGCAGCACAAGCAGTACAGGAAGAGCCCTCTCGTCCAGCTTCGCCGTCCTTGCCGAGGGGGCTCGGCTTGTGCCCCGGCGCAGTCGGCCGGCACAGCCGGTCAGCGCGAGCGGTCAGCGCAGTCGGTCGACGTACGTGTCCGTACCGGGCACGGTCGGGACGAACGGCGCCACCAGTTCCACCCTCCCCAGCCCCGCCTCCCGCACCGGCGCGTCCAGGTCCGCGAAATACGCCTCCCAGCACTCCCGCGGGTCCGCCTGAAGGAACCACAGCAGGGTCAGCCTCGTCTCCACGCCCTCGACCTGCCTGACGTACGTGACGGCGACGGGGATCGCATATACCGATGCGGGTGGTTCGCCGTGGGCGTGGCTGCTGATCCGCATGCCGGTTTGGTGCGCGTGCTCACCAAACTTCGGACGGAGTTGAACGGAATCCCTCTCCAAATCTGACGCCCAGTCAGGTAAACCGGACTCATGGCAGAGGATGGGACGCACACAGATGAGACCCGCAGCCGCACGTATGCGGAACTGGCCGCCGTTGGCCCATATGGAGCCGACCTCGGACATGCCCTGATCACCATGGTCGAGCCACACCCGGGCCACGAACGCCAGTACAATCGTTGGTACGAAGACGATCATTTCATTGCCGGCGCGATGGCCATGCCGTGGATGTACGCGGGCCGCCGTTGGGTCGCCACCCGGGACCTCCAGCTCCTGCGCTACCCCGAGACCTCCGCCGTCGCACAGCCCGTGACGGCAGGGTGCTACATATCCGTCTACTGGATGACCGCCGGCCGCTACGCCGACCACATGCGGTGGACCGTCGGCATCAACAAGCGACTCAACCGCGACCACCGGGTCTTCCAGGACCGTACGCACGTCTTCACCGCCTTCCAGGACCACGTCGTGACCGTCTACCGCGACGGCGACCAAGGCCCCCGTGACATCCACGCCCTGGACCACCCCTACGCCGGGCTCGTCGTCCAGGTCGTCGACGCCAGGTCCCCCGGCCAGCGCGGGGACCTGCTCACGTGGCTGCGCGACGACCACCTTCCCAAGCGGCTGGCCGACTCGCCGGCGGCCATGGTGACCGTCTTCGCGCCGACGCCGCTGCCCCTGGACCGGATGACCTACGTCAAGCAGGTCGAGGGGGTCGGGACCCGGCTGACCCTGCTGTGGTTGCTCCAGCAGGATCCCCGCGAGATCTGGCGGGACCACTTCGCGGACCTGGACACGGCAGTGGACGCTTCCGGCCTCGGTGACGTGCAGTTCGTCGCACCATTCATCCCCACGGTGACAGGAACGGACCGTTACGCGGACGAACTTCGGTGAGCCCCCTGGGCAGTCCTTGAGATCTCCGGCGAGCTGCCCGACGTCCGCGCCGACGTCGACCAGGACGAACTCGCCGCCGCCCACACGCTCATCGACAATCGCATCGTCGAGACGCTCACCGAACATCCCCCGACCACTACCGCCCGCGCACTCGACAAGGCGATCGCCCCAAACAGGAAGGTCACAAGCACCGGGCCCGGGGTAGGCCGGAGCCGCCCGCTCGATCAGGACGGGAACGCCCTCTTAGAACGGGTTGGACGTCCGCGGAGAGGTGCCCCGGCCTCGCGAGCGCATGATCAGTGCGGCGACGTAGTAGACGCACGGTGTCCCGCCCGGATTCACGTACCCGTGCACCGCGTCCGCGGCAAAGTAGGCCGAGTCCCCCGCCCCCAGCTCCGTCACCGTCCCTCCGACCGTCAGCCGCAGCATCCCAGACTCCACGAAGACGTACTCGTGGGAACCGGTGGCGTAGGCGGGGTACTCCCCGGCGTCGCAGTACGGGGGCAGGGCCGAGCGGATCCACTCGAAGTTCACGCCGGGAACCACTGGTGTCAGGATCGTCCGCTGCCAGCCGCCGGGTTCCTCGACGACCTCCTGTTCGGCCGCGCGGCGCACGCGGACCGACTCGGGCTCGGTGAGCAGATGCGCGGCCGTCACACCGAGCCCCTCAGCGATCCGTGCCAGCACCACGACCGTGGGTGCCTTCCGGCCACGTTCCACGGAGGACAGCATGCTCACGCTCACCGCCGCCCGGTCCGCGAGGTCCTGAAGGGTCAGGGACTGGCTCAGTCGCAGTTCCTGAATCCGGCTGCCCAGTGTCGTGAGAGCAATCATCGTAGTACTATAGCGATGTGATTTTCTCTATAGAGAAACGCCATACCGGCGAGCTGGGCGCCGGTTCCCGGGACGAACCGGCCTTACGCCAGGCGCTGATCGCGCTGTCCGTCACGGAGATCGCCAGCTGGGGGACGCTCTACTACGCGTTTCCGGTGAGCCTGCCCAGCATCACCCGTGCCACCGGCTGGCCGGTCACGGCGACCATGTGCGCCTTCTCCCTGGGACTGGTCACGAGTGCGGTGGCCTGCATCCCGGTGGGCCGGCTGCTGGACCGGTACGGGCCCCGCTGGGTGATGAGCGCGGGGTCGGTGCTGGGCTGCCTATCGCTGACGGCAGTGGCCACCGCGCCCAGTCTGGCGTGGTTCACGGCGGCGTGGGCTCTCGTCGGCATCGCCCAGGCCGCAGCGCTCTACCCGCCGGCCTTCGCGGCGCTCACCCGGTGGTACGGCCCACGCCGGCTGCGTCCCCTCACCCTGCTGTCCCTGGCGGGAGGACTGGCCAGCGTTGTCTTCGCGCCGGTCACGGCCGTGCTCTTAGCCCATCTGGACTGGCGTGCCACGTTCTTGGTGCTCGCCGCCGTCCTGCTCGTCACCGCCACCCCGCTGCACCTGGTGTGCCTACGGGCGCCCTGGCCCGGGGCCGAGGAGCCACGGCCCGGCACGTCGTTCTCCGACATCCGTCCCGTGATCCTCAGCCGAGAGTTCGTCCTGCTGGCGGCAGCCCTGGCACTCGCCGCTCTCAGTCTCTACGCCACGACCCTCAACCTGGTTCCGTTCCTGGTCGAGAAAGGCCTCGGCACGGGTACCGCGGCCGGGGCCCTCGCACTGTGCGGGACGGGGCAGATCCTCGGGCGGCTCGGATACCCGGCCCTGGCCCGAAGAACCACCACTCAGTACCGGATCACGGTCCTGTTGACGGCCGGTTCGCTCACGATCGCGTTTCTCGCAGCCGTCCCCGGACCGGTATCCCTGCTATGTGCGGCGGCCATGGCGACGGGCGCGGTCCGCGGGATGTTCACCCTTCTGCAGGCCACTGCGGTCAGTGACAGATGGGGAGTTCGGCGGTACGCGACGCTCAACGCGTTCGCCATCGCCCCCGCCGGAGCCGCGCTCGCGGTGGCACCCGCGGCAGGCGCCCTACTCGCCGCCGGTCTGGGCAGCTATCCCGCCGCGTTCCTGGTGCTGGCGGCCTGCGTCGCGGTCGGCGCGACACTCGCGTTCGTCTCACCCGGAGGAGATTCACTCGCAGGAGACGGAGGACCATAATAAGCGATATTCCGCAGCCCTCGCCCCCATCTGAAAACGACTACTCACTCCGAGTTTTCCCATGATGTCCGTTACGACCCTCCGCAGCGTTCGCGTGGACACACAGAGAGCACGCGCCATGGCCTCATCCTTCATGCCGTTCGCCAGCATGCGCAGAATGATCAGCTCGCGTTCGGAGAAATCCTCCAACGAGCTCGCCTCTTCCTCCTGAACAACTCTTGAGGAAGTCTTGGCGAGCCAGCAATAGTCGAATACCTGGTGCGCGAATTGGCAGGTGCCCGGGTCCGTGATCTCCAGCTGTGAAATGTCGCCGCCCCGGTCCACCACATGGACGTAGGAAATGCGACGGTCGACGAGCAGGAGACGGAACGGCAGCAGCGCTGCCACCCGGATTTCCACCCCCGCCTCCTGGAGATCCTGGACCTGCGCCCGTCCGCCGGGGACGTTCACCATCGACTCCGCGCAGATGCATCGAATGCCCACACCCTGCGCGAAAGCCTCCCGCGCATACCGCAGCACGTCACCGAAACGGTTCTCCTCCAGATCCGTCGGATCCAGACAGAGCAGCACCTCGGCGGTGGCCGCGGCGAGGGCGCCATCGCCGAAAGCCCAGTTCACGACCCTGCACTCCGACTCGAGCGGTGCACAATCGGACTGCGGCCCGGCGGGACGCACCAAATCAGCGAGTGTGGACTCCAGTACTTCGAGGAGCCGATTCTGATCGTGCACGACTTTACGATTGGCGCTGATGAGCTGTGTCAGCATAGCCTCTGCGCCATTTCCGGACTCGTCGGCATCCGATATCGGCCACGCAGGCTTCCCAGGGAAAACACGGGAAGCCGCCTCACGCCTGCGTAGTGCGTTCGAAAAATCGTACGCCGCTACTTGCTCGAAGGACAATGCCGCCTCCCAGAAGAGCTACGTGCGGCACCTTTGACGCACAACTTCACACGTATTCCTTCAGTGTAGCGAGATCGCTTGTCCAGACAAGACGGCCTGCCACATGAACACCGGATGTCCTGAAGTTGCCGTACCGAAACCGCAGATTCCCGGGGACGATTCGTATACACCCCTGCCAATTTCACGGCACGCCGACGAAGAATTTACCAGCTCCGCCCGGGGCCCCGTGAAAGATTCCCTGTCGCACTGGCAGGTTCCCTGTCATCGGCTGTAACCGTGCGAGGCAGTCGTGTCGCCGTCAACGCCGTCACCGCACACAAGATCGCCACATACCAGGGAAACAGACCGCCGTTACCGATGGACTTGAGCCACGTACCCACATAGGGAGCGGTGCCGCCGAACAACGCGACCGCCCCGGCGTACGGGAGACCGATGCCCCGGCCGCGCAGCTCCCGGGGAAACAGCTCCGCGTTGACCGCTCCGGCGATCGAGGTGTAGGCGGTGAGGAGGAACATGCCGGCGCACTGCACCGCGAGCACCGACCAGAACGACGAGGACAACGCCGTCAGCAGAGGCACCGTCAGGACCGCGGAGGCGGCGCCGAAAACGATCATCATCGGTCTCCTGCCGACCCGGTCGCAGAGGATGCCGCCGAACGGCTGGATCAGGCCGAAGAAGATCAGTGAGACGGTGCCCGCCAGCACGGCGCTCTCCTTGTCCGCGCCGGCGTTCACCGTGGCGTAGGCGGGCAGGAAGGTGGTCCACAGGTAGAAGGCGACGGTGCCGCCGGTGGTGAGACCGACGACCATCAACGCCCGTCGGGGGTGGGCCCGCAGAGCCTCGAACGCGCCCGAGCGCGTCCTCTTCCCCTCCGCCGACCCGGGCTGGAGGGTCTCCTCCGACGAACGGCGGATGACCAGCCCGACCAGACACAGCACGGCACCCCAGAGGAAGGGCAGCCGCCATCCCCAGCTGTCCATGCCGTCGCCGGTCAGCTGGACGGCGGCCAATGTGGAGAGGCCGGCCATGATGTGGCCGGCCGACGAGGCCACATACTGGAAGCTTCCGAAGAGCGCGCGGCGCCCGGGCCCGGCGGACTCGACGAGGAAGGTGACCGCGGCGCCGTACTCACCGCCGAGGGAGAAGCCCTGGATCAGCCGGGCCGCCACCAACAGCGCGGGTGCGAGCGGGCCCGCGGTAGCGTAACTCGGGGTCAGCGCGATCATCAGGCTACCGAGGCCCATGAGCAGGATCGTCACCATGAGCGCACTGCGGCGGCCGAACCGGTCGGCCCAGGCCCCCATCACGGCGGCGCCGACCGGGCGGGCGGCGAACGCGATCGCGAAGACGGCGAAGGTGTTGAGCAACGGCACCAGCGGGTCATCCGCCGACTTGGGGAAGACGTCGTCCGCGAAGTAGACGGCCAGAAAGGTGTAGGTGTACCAGTCGTGCGACTCGACGGTGTGGCCGACTCCTCCGCTCAGCAGCTGGCGCCAGGGCCGTGCCTGCGGGGCCGCGGTGGCCGGATCCGTGTCTCTCACTGTCATGCGTGGGCCTCCCCCGACACCACCGGCATCAGCTCGGACAGAAGTTCCTTGGTGTGCGAGAACAGGTAGAAGTGGTCGCCGGGCAGCTCCAGCAGGCGGAAGCTGTCGGTGGTGACCTTGGCCCAGGACTCCATCAGGGCGCGCGGGCTCGCCCGGTCGTCCCGCCCGGCGAAGGCCAGAACGGGCGCCCGCACCTGCTCGACGGGGACGGTCGGATGGTTCTCCAGCAGCCGGCAGTCGTCCCGCAGTGCCGGCAGCAGCAGCTCCCGCAGCTCCGGGTCGGCGTAGGCGTCGGCCTGCGGCTGGATGCCCAGGCCGGCGGTCCGGGCGAGGAGGTCCTCGTCGTCGAGCAGATGCAGACCGGCGTGGCTGACCTGCAGCGGGCCCTCGCGGGCCGAGACGGCGAGCAGAACGGGCCGCAAGTCGTAGGTGCGCTCCAGCCGTACGGTGACCTCGTGGGCGAGGACCGCGCCCATGCTGTGGCCGAAGAGTGCCAGGGGGACCTCGCGGCCCGGCCCCGCGGCGACGGCGGCCGCGATGTCGTCCGCCAGCTCCGCCAGGCTGTGGGCGAAGGGGTGGGCCAGCCGGTCCTCACGGCCCGGATAGCGGGGCGCCCACAACTCGGTGCGCGGCGGCATGTCCTGCGCCCAGGGGCGGTAGGCGCCGGGCCCGGCACCGGCGTGCGGGAAGCAGAGCAGCCGGACCGCGGGATCCGGCACGGTGCGATGGGCGCGCAGCCACTGGGCCGGATCGGCCCGTCCCTCATCGCTCACGCGTCCCTCCCTGGTTGCGGTGACCTCGCGCCGGCGAGCGCGAGGCCGCGCACAAAGGAGACGGCCTCGTCGCTCTCGTGCAGGAAGAAGTGCCCGCCGGGCAGGGCCCGTGCGCTGAACTCCCCGGTGGTGTGGCGCCGCCAGCCGTTCAGGTCGGCGACCGTCACATAGGGATCCCCGGCACCGACGAGTGCGTGGACGGCGGACGCGAGCGGTGCGGTCTCCCGGTAGCGGTACCCCTCGAACGCGGCGAAGTCCGCGCGCAGCATGGGCAGCATGAGCTCGAACAGCTCGTCCTCGTCCAGTACGGCGGGCGGTACGCCGCCGACCTCGCGCAGTCTGTCCCGCAGGTCCTCGGCGCCACCGTCGCCGTAGGGCCGCTCGGTCCGCATCCGGTCGGGTGCCGGGTAGGAGGCGACGACGAGGCAGGTGGGCAGGGCGGCGCCCAGACGGCGCAGGACGCTCGCCGTCTCGAAGGCGACGAGGGCGCCCATGCAGTCACCGAAGAGCAGATACGGGCGCGGGGGCAGGGTGGTGAGGGCGCCGGCCACTTCCTCGGCGATCCGGTGCAGGTCGCTCAGCGGCTGCTCGTGGAACCGGTCGAGCCGTCCCGGCAGTTGGACGGCGCACATCTCGATCTCCTCGCCCAGGGGTTTGCGCCACTGGTCGAAGTCCCGTGCGCTGCCCCCCGCCCGGGACAAGCAGACCACCCGGGCCACGGCGTCGGGGGCCGAGGAGCTCTGTATCCAGTCGGTCACTTCGCCTCCTCCCCGGTGGCGCCGCGCAGGAACGCTCCCGCCGCCTCGACGGCCTCCCGCCCCTCGGGAAGCACGGGGTGGTACCAGTGCCAGACGTGGAACATCTCCGGCCACTCCTCGAAGGTGACCCGTACGCCCGCCTTGAGCGCCGCCTGTTCCAGCGCCCGGGCGTCGTCGTAGAGGACCTCCTCGGAGCCGACCTGGATGAGCAGGGGCGGCAGCCCGGTCAGATCGCCGTACGCGGGTGAGGCCAGCGGGTTCCTGGGATCGGCGCCGGCCAGGTAGCGGCCGGCCATGCGGAGCAGGTCCTCGGTGTCGAGCAGGATCTCCCGTGCCCTGCGGGTGGAGTGCGAGTCCCCCTCGCAGGCCAGATCGGCCCAGGGCGAGATGCACACCGCGGCGGCCGGCAGCGGGTCGTGGGCGTCCCGCAGCACCTGGAGGGCCGCCACGGCGAGACCCGCGCCGGCCGAGTCGCCGGCCACGGTGATCCGGTCCGGCGGACAGCCCTGCTCCAGCAGCGCGCGGTAGGCCGCCACGGCGTCCTCCACGGCCGCCGGGAAGGGCGACTCGGGAGGCCTGCGGTAGTGGAGGGCGAGCACCGCCGCGCCTGCCGCCGCGCCGAGGGCGCTGGACAGGTGGCGGTGCGAGTGCGGCGAGCCGAGGGCGTACGACCCGCCGTGCAGGTACAGCAGGGTCCTGCCGTCCTCCTGGGCGGGCCGCACCCACTCCGCCGTGCAGGCACCGGTCTCGACGGCCTCGCCCGGGGGCAGGCCCAGGTCGCCGAAGGCCTCCTGGGCGCGGTCGTAGGCGATCCGCCGCGGCTCCACATCGCCGTTGCGGGTGTGCCAGTTGAGCGCGATCAGTTCTCGCACCAGCTCGAGTTCCGACGATGCCATGCGTTCTCCGCTCAGATCTCTGTGACGGGGCGGACGGGGCGGGGTGGCGCCGGCAGCGTGAAGTCGCGCTGCCAGAAGCCCACGTCGTGCCAGTTCCCGTGCTTGAAGCCGGCTGCCCGCAAGGTCCCGCGCGCGGTGTATCCGAGTGCCTCGTGCAGCCGCACGCTCGGGTCGTTGGGCAGTCCGATGACGGCGACCACACTCTTGAAGCCCTGGGCCTCCATGGACTTCAGGAGGTGGGTGTACAGGGTGGAGCCCAGTCCCAGCCGCTGGTGACGGGGGGAGATGTACACCGTCGACTCGGCCGTCCAGTCGTAGGCGTTGCGGGCCTTCCAGGGACCCGCGTAGGCGATGCCGGCGATCTCACCGTCCACCTCGGCGACGAGCCAGGGGTAACGCTCCTGGAGGTGCAGCAGGTCCTGGGTCCACTCCTGCGGAGTCTGCGGCTCCGTACGGAAGTTGACCGTGCTCGTCTCGATGTAGTGGTTGACGATGTCGCAGACCGCCGGCATGTCGGCGACGGTGGCGGGACGGATCTCGGCCGGGTGTCGTTCTGGACTCACGTGTGGTCTTCCTTCGGTCTTCCTCGGTGCGGGACACCCCTTTTCTACGTGGGGTCGAGTCCGCGCAGTACGGATTCGGCCACCGCCTCCAGGGCCGGCGTCTCGAAGATCACGGCGAGCCGGAGCGGCACGCCGATGTCCTTGCGGATGCGGGAGACCACCCGCAGCGCCGAGATGGAGGTGCCGCCGAGGGAGAAGAAGTCGTCCCCCGGCAGCACCGGACCGGCGCCCAGGACATCGCTCCAGATCTCCGCCACCTGGCCGAGGATCTGCGCCCGGAGGTCGTCCGGACCGTCACCGGGCCCGGTGGCCGGTGCGGGGGCGGCGGCCGGCTCGGGGGCGGCCGTACCGGTGGAGGCACCGCTCGCCGGATCGGGCAGGGCCTTGCGGTCGATCTTGCCGTTACGGGTGCGGGGCAGCCGCGGCACCAGCAGCACGGAGGCGGGCACCAGGTGGGGCGGCAGGGTCTCGGCCAGGGCGCGCCGGAGGCCGGTATCGGTGAGGTCGGCGTCCTTGAGGACCACGTAGGCGGCGAGTTCGGTCTCGCGGTCTCCGGCCTCGTAAGGGACCACGGCGGCCTCGGCCACGCCGGTCACCGCGGACACGGCCGACTCGACCTCCACGGTCTCCACGCGGTAGCCGCGCACCTTGACCATGCCGTCCACGCGTCCCAGATGGACCAGGTGCCCCGAGCCGTCCAGCCGGCCGCGGTCGCCGGTGCGGAACTCCCGCGGCGCGGGTGCGGACCCGGATCCGGTCCCGGCCGCCGGCACGGCTTCGGTGAGCGGCCGGGGGCCCTGCTCCGTCCACTGCGCCGAGTGCAGGTGGGGGCTGCGGACGACGATCCGTCCGACCTCGCCGACGGCCGCCGGCCGGCCGGGCGCCGTCTCGACGCGGACCTCCACGCCGGGCACGGGTCCGCCGACGGGGACCGGGTCGGCCACGTCGCCGTCCGGGGGGATCAGATGGAGCCGGGTGAGGCCGGTCTCCGTGGAGTTCAGCCCGACCGCGACGGTGGCGGCCGGGAACAGCCGCCGGGCGGCGAGGACGTCACTGCGGTGGACGCTCTCCCCGCCGAGGTAGGCCAGGCGGACACGGTCCGTCGTACGTCCCCCGGCCACCGCGGCCGCCTGCCGGAGGAAGGACGGGAACGAGTAGTAGACGGTCGTCCCGGACTCGTCCAGGCGCTCGATCAGGTCGTGCACCCCGTCCCGTTGGAAGGAGTACGGCACGAGGGCCGCCCCGTTGAGCAGTGCCGTATACGGGTTGGACACCGCGGCGACGAAACCGTCGGCGTTGATCAGGGTGACCCGGTCCTGCGCTCCGATGCCGAGCAGGGCGTGCCGCTCGACGTTCTGCCGCATGTCGGCACGGTTCTGCAGGATGCCCTTGGGCAGACCGGTGGATCCCGAGGTGTACAGCGCGTACGCCCACTGGTCCGGGTCGGTGACCGGGCTCGGCGCCACGGACACGCTGGTCCGTACGTCGAGTTCCTCCACCCGGATCACGGTGGTGTCGCCGACCGGCCGCTCGGGGCCGGTGGAGTCGGTGACGACGACCGCCGCGCCGAGCCGGTGCAGCAGATCCCGGTTGCGGGCGGCCGGATGGTGGGGGTTGAGCGGGACGTAGAACTTGCCCGCCTTCAGTACGCCCAGACACGCGGCGAGCATCCACGCCGGGTGCAGCACCATCAGGGGCACCGGCTCGGAACCCTCGCCCCGGGTGTCGAGGAGCGCCCGGGCGACGGCATCGGCCCGGGCGGCGAGCTCGCGGTAGTCGACCGTCTCCTCCGGCAGGACGATCGCCGGCCGGTCCGGGCCGGTCCGGGCCCGCAGTTCGAACTCCGCTACGACGGGGCACCCCGTCGGGGGGCTGCCGGTGCGGTCCGGTGCCGTGTCTGGTGTTGCGGCGGTCATGCGGTGCTGCCTCCTCGCGCCGGTCCTGGCATGTCAGCTCGCCTCTTCCCGCGCGGAGAACACCTTCTCGACCACGGGTTCGAGTTCGTTCCACTCCACGGCCGAGACCCGGCCGGCGTCCCACTGCTCGTCCATCCAGGCGAGCAGTTCCACGATCCGCGGGTCGCCCTTCTCCAGCCGCAGTCCGAGTCGCTTGTCCAGGACGAAGAGCAGCCCCGCCTGGCCGGAGTCCTTGGTGAGGGCGACGTCCAGCTCCCGGCCGGTGAGCAGGGGGGCGTTGAACGGCGCGTACATCCACCAGAACTTGTTGAGGCCGTCGGCGTGGATGCCGGCCCGGGTGACGTAGGCGTCCCGGCCGAACAGCGGGTACTTCTGCGACGGGCCGGAGCCGATGCCGTCGTAGAGCTCGACGAGTTTGTTGACCGCGGGAAGGTTGACCTCGGTGCCGGCCCAGTAGCCCATGCCGAGCAGGTGCACCATGACGGCTTCCAGTGGGGCGTTGCCGGTGCGTTCGCCGGTGCCCAGCGTGGTGCCGCTGATCACGCCGCAGCCCTCACGGATCGCGGCCAGGCAGTTGGCGACCACCAGCCAGGTGTCGTTGTGGGGATGGAACTCGATCTGGGAGGGCGTCAGGTCGAGCCCGCGCAGCAGCCGGATCCAGCGCGGGATGCTGCGGGGCAGGGCGACGTCGTCGTAGGGCAGGCCGATGCCGAGGGTGTCGCAGACCCGGAAGCGGGGCTGCAGTTCGGCGGGGTACGCCGCGGCGACCTTGAGGACCTCTTCGACCAGGGCCCGCACGAAGTCCGGGTCGGAACGTGTCGTGTCCTCCAGGTGGACCCGGGGCTTGATGCCGTGGTCCAGGGCCATGGCCACCGCGTCCAGGTACATCGCCGCGGCCTCGGTCCGGCCGCCCGAGCCGAACTTGTGGAAGGTGTGGTAGTCGGAGGAGGAGCTGAGCAGTCCGGTCTCGGTGACGCCGATCCGCTTGATCAGCTCTACGTCCTCACGGCGGGCCCGGATCCAGGTGGTGGGCTCGATGGGGGCGCCGTCGCGGTGCCGTTCCAGGGCGTAGATCAGGGCGTTGCGGTCGGAGTCGCGGTACGGGAAGAACTCGGCGTGCCGGATCGCCGTGGACTCGCCCGTTATCTCGCAGAGGATGTCGTAGATCTGCCGGCTGGTGTCCAGGGAGAGGGGCAGTCCGCCCTGCTGGCCGTCGCGGTGGGTGGTTTCGGACAGCCATACCTCGTGCGGCAGGGTGAGGGGCCGCATGCCGTCGTCCCAGGTGTACCGGGGGAACGCGTCCCGGGGGAAGACCTCCGGGAAGTACTCGGGTTCCTCGGGGTTGTGGATGGTCATCGAAACTCACTCCCTGTGGTGCGGTAACGGGCGGGTGCCAGCTCCAGTCCGGTCACGAAGTCGCGGAACCGGCGCTCCGCGGAGGCGGCCTCCTCCGCGCTGCCGCGGGCGACGTTCGCCACGGTGAGCGGTTTGGCCAGTTCGAGGAACCGGACGATCTCGGATCGGTTCATGCCCTTGCCCAGGAGGTAGGGGACGCCCCAGAAGTCGAGGCCGTTGACCGGCATCCAGGCGGCGTTCACCACCGAGTCGAAGATCTGGTCGGCGGCTTCGAGGGCCTGACGGGAGTTCATGCTGCGGTGCGACCAGGTGTGGCCGTTGCCGGTGAGGTCGTACTGGGGCGCCCGTACGTGGATGGGCGTGGCGTGCATGTAGTACCAGTGGTTGACGGCGAAGGTGTCCGGCCCAGCGGAGTTGATGAAGTTGATGGTGTTCTCCACCGTCTGCGGGCTCTCGCCGGGGAATCCGACGACGAACGACGCGTGGGTGAAGATGCCGCGGGCCTTGAGCTGTTCGATGCCGTACTGGTAGTGGGCCGTGGTGGCGCGTTTGTCCATGTTGAGCAGGACCTGGTCGTCGCCGGACTCGATGCCGAGCAGCACGCCGCGGCAGCCGGAGTCGTACATCAGGTCGTAGACGTCGGGCTCTCGGGCGTGACCGCAACGGAAGTACGAGAACCACTCGATGCCGAAGTCGCGGCGCACCAGCATCCGGCACAGGTCCTTGAAGCGGCGCATGGGCACGTTGAACGTGTCGTCGATGAAGGCGACGCGTTTGACGCCCATGTCGGCGAGTTCCTCGAGTTCCCGCTCGACCGTGGACAGGTCGGCGAGGGTGAGGGCGCCGGCCCGCTCCGGATAGTCGCAGAAGGCGCAGCTGAAGGCGCAGCTGCGCGCGGTGCGGGTGGACAGTGTCGGGCCGAGGACGGTGGGGTCGAAGCGGTTCCACCGGACCGAGCAGGCGTTGAGGTCGTTGGCCTCGGGGCGTTTGCGGGTGAGCTTCCACTCGCCGGTCTTCGAGCGCAGGAAGACGTTGGGGACCTCGGTGGGGGCGTCGCCGTCCACGATGGCGCCGACCACCCCGGCCAGTGCCGCCTCGCCCTGGGACTCCCATACGTAGTAGTCGGCACCGACCCGGTCGAAGAACCGGTTGAGTTTGTCGTCGCGCCCGGCCCGGGCCTGGTTGTCGACGAGCGGTCCGCCGACGATGATCGGCACGGACGCGTTGTGCCGCCGGATGAAGCGGATGATCTCGATCACCGGGGCGGGCATCATGTAGAAGGTCGTGGTGATGGCGACCGAGGCGGGGTTGTCGGCCAGCAGCTTGACCAGTTGGTCCTCTTCGAAGGTGAAGCTGTTGACGAAGTCGGCCGGATGCCCCCGCTCCTCCAGGTAGTTGACGAGGTAGAGGGTGCCGAGGCTCGGCAGCTCGGACACCGTGTAGGCGTGCGCCGTGCCCCGGTCCGTGTTGCGTACCTCGCTCAGGGCGTCCATGTACGAGTAATGGGCACCCCCAAAAGTGATCTTGGTGCGGAGCATGCTGCGGATGGGCGCGGGCAGTTCGTCTCCCCCGTGCTCCAGCGCCAGTTGCAGCTCCTCGCCGGACATGTCGGTCTCGTGGTATCCCACGACGATGCAGTGCTTCACCGTCTGTCTCCTCTCACACACCCGGCGCGGGACGCCGGCCTGGCCTGGGGTCAGCTGGTTCCGTAGGGGCCGGGAAGGGTGACCGTCTTGGTGGCGGTCATCTCGGCGATCGCGTAGCGGATGCCCTCACGCCCGACCCCGCTGGCCTTCACGCCGCCGAACGGAATGTGCGGGGAGTCGAAGTGGGGCCCTTCGCCGAGGTTCACCGCGCCCACCCGGAGCCGGGCGGCGATGTCCCAGAAGCGGGCGCTGTCCTGGGTGAGGACTCCGGCCTGGAGGCCGTAGGCGGTGCTGTTGGACAGCCGTACCGCCTCGTCCGTGTCCGTGACCCGTATCACCGGTGCCACCGGGCCGAAGGTCTCCTCGGTCACCAACTCGGTGTCGGGCGGTACCCGGTCGAGCACGGCGGGTCGCACCAGCGCACCGTCGCGCTCGCCGCCGGTGACCAGTCGGGCGCCGTCCCGGACAGCCCGGGCGATGCGGCGTTCCACCACGAGGGCCGCGTCCTCGCTGACGAGCGGGCCGAGGTCGGTGTCGTCCCGGCGGGGGTCACCGGCTCGCTTGGCGGCGACCGCCGACTCCAGCAGGGCCGTGAACTCGTCGGCCACCTCCTCCCAGACGAAGATCCGTTTGATGCCGCGGCAGGACTGGCCGGCGGTGGCGCACGAACCGTCGGCGGCCAGCCGTGCGGCGTGCGCCAGATCGGCGTCGGGCAGCACGAACAGCGGGTCGTTGCCGCCCAGTTCGAGCAGCAGCCGTTTGCCCGCCGCCTGTGCGGCCACCGCGTGGCCGGTGGCCACGCTGCCGGTGAACGTCACCATGGCGACGTCCGGGTGGGCGGCGAGCAGCGGGCCGAGCTCGCCCGGTTCGCCGGTGACGACGGCGAGCATGTCCTTGGCGCAGCCGGCCTCCACGAGCAGCTCGGCGAAGGCCAGCGCCGTCAGCGGGGTCTTCTCCGACGGCTTGAGCAGCAGGGGACAGCCCGCCGCCAGGGCCGGGGCGGCCTTGACCACGACCTGGTTGAGCGGGCGGTTGAAGGGCGTGATGCCCAGGACGATCCCGACCGGTTCGGGCAGGGTCACCGCCAGTCTGGTGGCGTCGGGCAACGGGATGGACTCGCCGCGGATCCGCTCCGCCTCCGCGGCGGCCACCCTGAGGTTCCCCGCCGCTCGCGCCACCTCGCGCAGGGTCTCCTTGCGGCACACCCCCGACTCGGCCGTGATGAGGGCGGAGAACTCCTCCGCCCGGGCCTGCAGCAGGCCGGCCGTCCGGGCCAGGACGGCCGACCGCTGCTGGGGAGTCATGGCACGGCGGCCGGTGGCCAGTGCGGAGGCGGCGGCCGCCGCCTCCTCGGCACCGTCCCGCGGAACGGACCCGATGGGCTCTCCCGTCCAGCGGTCGTACACGGTCGTGTGGTGGCGGGCCGGCTGCAGTGCTCCGTTGACGAACATGACGACTCCCGTGCCAGGGGTTCCGAAGGAGGGGGGAGAGGGGGCGGGGCGGGTGGTCAGTCCTGGTCGCGCACGAACCGGGCCTCGAGCTCGGAGATCTTTTCGTACTCGAAGACCTCGAACAGCTCGGCGAAGCTCATCTTCAGGCCCATGTCGTCCCAGAACTTCTGGGTGGTTCCGGCATCCCTCAGCTCGGCGAAGAGCTTGCGCAGCACCGAGGCCGCGGCCATCCAGCCGGACAGCGGGTAGATGGCCAGGTTGTAGCCGATCGCCTCCAGCTCCTTGGTGGTCAGCCAGGGGGTCTTGCCGCCCTCGACCATGTTGGCCAGCAGCGGGGCGTCGATCTCGTCGCGCACCCGCTTCATCTCGTCGACGTCGAGCATCGCCTCCAGGAAGATGCAGTCGGCGCCGGCGGCGAGGTACTCGCGGGAGCGACGGATGGCCTCGTCCAGGCCGAGCGACTCACGGGCGTCGGTGCGGGCGATGATGGTGAAGTCCCCGTCCTCGCGTGCCTCGACGGCCGCCTCGATCTTGCCGGTCATCTCCTCGGTGGAGATCAGCCGCTTGCCTTCCAGGTGCCCGCAGCGCTTGGGGTTGACCTGGTCCTCCAGGTGGTAGCCGACGATGCCGACCCGCTCGAACTCCCGGGTGGCCCGCCACACCGACATCGCGTTGCCGTAGCCGGCGTCGGCGTCCATGATCACCGGCACGTCCACGGCGAGCACGATGTTCTTGGCGTTCGTGGCCTGCTCCGACACGCTCGTGAAGCCCAGGTCGGGCAGGCCGAGCATGCTGGCGGAGGTGCCCGAGCCGGTCATGTGCAGCGCGGGGAAGCCGGCCTGCTGGATGACCTTGGCGCTCAGGGCGTCGTACGCACTGGGGACGACGAGGATCTCGGGGGCGTTCATCAGCTCGCGGAACGTACGGGCCTTGGTCACGGCCATCTCTTTTCTCCTCGGAGTGCCTTGTGTCGAGCCGGCGCGAGACCGCGCCGACGGGTCATGGGGGTCAGGGAGCCGTCACGAGGCCCGCCAGGGACTCGTCGAGTCTGAGGAGCTGGTTGTACTTGGCGAGGCGGTCGCCGCGGCGCGGTCCGCCCACCTTGATCAGCTCCGCCGCGACGGCGACGGCCAGGTCGCACATCGCGGTGTCCTCGGTCTCCCCGGAGCGGTGGGAGACGGCGAGCAGCATCCCCGCCCGACGGGCCGCCGCGGCCGCGGCCAGCGTGGCGGTGACGGTGCCCGCCTGGCTGAGCTTGAGCAGGATGCCGTCCGCCCGGCCTGGCCCGATCCGTGTCGCGTCGGTGGCGAACAGGTCGTCGCCGACCACGCTGGTGGACCGCGGCAGGGATCCGCGCAGCCGGGCCCAGCCGACGTCGTCGGCGGGATCGAACGGGTCCTCCAGGAAGGTCAGCCGGAACCGGCGCGCCAGCCGTGACAGGTGGTCGGCGAACTCGGGGGATGTGAACTCCCGGTCACCGAAGCGGTATCGACCGTCCTCCGTGACCAGGTGTTCCGCGGCCACGTCCACGCCCAGCGTGCACAGCTCGGTGTGGCCCGCCTCGGCCACCGCGGCCTGCAGGAGGGCGAGTTGCTCCTCGCTGTCCAGCGGGACCAGCAGTCCGCTGGAGGCCGAGAGGGGTATGGGGCCGAAGCGGCGTTCCACGGCCCGGTGCGCCGCGGTGAACACCTGGTCCGCCACCGCGATGTCGGTGTGGATGCGGCCGGTGGCGGGGAGCACCATCACCTGCTGGCAGCCGCGCGGCGGCCCTTCGCGGTGGATGCCCCCGGAGAACACGTTGACCATCAGCCGGGGCAGGCCCAGGCCTGTCAGTCCGTACTGCTCCCCCAGGTGTGCGTGCAGGGGGATGCCCCGGGACGCCGAGGCGGCCCGGGCGTAGGCGAGTGACACGGCGAGGGTGAGGTCCGCGCCGGCCTCCCCCGCCTCGTACGCCTCGGCGAGCCGCTGATCGCACTGCCGCTGGTCGTCGACGGTGCCGCCGGTGAGCGCGGCGACGAGTGCCGGCGCGGTCACCGGGCCGAGCACCGGCTCCGGGCCGCGGCGCCGCTCCAGCCGGCCGGGGGCGATCGCCCGGGGCGCGGATCCCGTCCCCGTGTGACCGGAGTCCAGGGTGACCTCGGCCTCCAGGGTCACCTGGGCCCGGGAGTCCAGGATGCCGCGCAGCCTGAGGGAGGTGATCGTCATCCGCGTCCTCCGTCGGGCCCGGCCAGCAGGACGGAGAGCAGGTCGCTGGCGCGGGAGGCGCCCAACTGGCCGCCGAGCGCGGCCTTCTCGCCGAAGTCCGCCACCGAGTCGGCGGCCATCCGGGGGCCGACTGCCACCGCGGGCACCCGGTCGGGGCTGTGGATGCCCAGCTCGCACGGGGTCGCGTGGTCGCAGGTGACGACCAGGGTGTCGACTGCGGTGAGCGCGTCGGCCAGCGGGCCGACGAAGTGCGCGTCGATCTCCTCGATGGCCCGGACCTTGTCGCGTGGGCGCCCGTCGTGTCCCGGCTCGTCCGGGCCCTTGATGTGGACGAACACCGCGTCGGCGGGGTCGGCGAGCAGTTGGGGCAACAGCTCCCGGTAGTAGTCGGGTTCGCTCTGGCCGCGGGCCGGCCGGGAGCTGGTGAAGCGTGCCCCGATGAGTCGGGCCAGGCCGCGCTCGGCAGGCACCTGCCCGTACATGGACAGGGTCAGCCCGGTCCGTTCGGTGAAGTCGGCCAGTCGCGGCAGGGTGTCCCCCGCGTCCCGTACCAGCAGCAGGTTGGCCGGCCGCCGGCCCAGGGCGCGACGGCGTGCGTTGACCTCGCTGCGCTGCATCACCTCGGCACTGGCCGCGACGAACCGGTTGACCAGCTCCGCCGTGGTCGCGGCGGCCGGGTCCTCGTCGAAGGGCACGCAGGTCGCCGGGGTCGCCGAGGGTGCGTTCACGGGGACGCCGAACGGACCCCGGCTGACGAACCCGGGATCCGTGTTGGTCACCTTCCCGGACAGCGGAACCGTGTCGCTGGTCAGGCCGAGGATGCCGCGGTGGCGGCCGAATCCGGTGAGGCGGAAGGTGACGCCGTCGTCCAGGGACACCTGGCCGGTGATCTCCTCGACCAGGGTGGCCTGGTCGTCCTCGTCCAGGTCCCGGGAGGTGCGCCGGTCCAGCCGCCCTGTCGCCGGGTCCCAGCTGGCGAAGTTGACCCGGAACGCCACGGAGTACCCGTCCGGTTGCCAGAAGTCCATGCCCAGCCCCTCCAGCGGCCCGCGCCCGGTGTAGTGCGTCACCGGGTCGTAGCCGAGCAGGGCCATGGCGCCCGAGTCGGACTCCGGGGGCACGTCGGGGGCGATCACCTCCAGCGCGGCGGAGCTTCCGCGCCTGGCGAGTGCGTCCAGGTGGGGGGTGGCCGCCGCCTCGAAGGGCGTGAGCCCGCCCAGTTCCGCCACCGGCCGGTCGGCGCCGCCGCACAGGACGGTGATGAACAGCCGCCCCGCGGGCGGTGTCCCGTCGGGCCCGGCGGTGCGGGTGTCAGCCCCGGATGCGCTCATCGATTCCCCACTCCTTGACGACCCTCGCGACGGCGGGCGGCACCAGGTGCTCCCAGGGCTGCCCTGCGGCGATCGACCGGCGGACCCGGCCGCCGCTGATCGGTTTGTCGGTACGGCGCCACATCACTTCCGTCCGCAGCCCGAGCGCGTGGAAGCGGTCGAGTTTGGCGTCGCCCCAGTCGTCGTAGACGGTGACCAGGTAGCGGGCGTCCGCGGGCGCGTAGTGCGCGAGCCGCTCCGGGAAGCTGTGCGGGAACGGCACGATGCGCAGGCGTTCGCGTGAGACCCCGGCCTCGGTCAGCGCGCCTTCCACCATCAGGTAGCGCTCGTAGAACGTGCAGGGGTTGGACTCGGGCATGCCGCGCTCGGGGTCCGTGGTCTCCTCGGCGGTGGTCCACGGATCGGGGTTGGTGATGCCCACGACGAGGGTGCGGCACTGTTCCGCGCCGGCCAGCAGATACTCCTGGTGGCCCAGATGAAGAGGCTGGAACCGCCCGTGGATGACGCCTGTCTCGACGACCTGCGGGGGGCTCATCGGCCGACCCCCGTGCCGGGTGCGCCCGCGCCGGCACCGACGGGCGGCGCGGACGGGGGATCGGTGACGAACGCCCGGAACCGGCGCGCCACTTCGGCCGGGGTGACCTTCGGCCGTCCCAGCCCGGCCAGCGAGCCGGGGCGGATCGGCAGGTGTACGAGGGTGGGGCCGTCCGCGGTCGGTGCCGCGGCGAGGGCGGCGGACAGGTCGTCCAGGGACGCGCAGGCATGCACCGCGCGGTAACCGCAGGCGGCAGCCACGGCGGGCAGGTCGACGGCGGAGGAAAGGGTGCGCTGGCCGCCGGTGGAGTCGTGGACGCCGTTGTCGAGGACGACGTGCACCAGGTTGCGGGGCGCGTGGGCGCCGACGGAGGCCAGGCTGCCCAGCCGCATCAGCACCGAACCGTCGCCGTCGACGACCACGACCGGCCGGGGCGTGTGCAAGGCGACGCCCAGGCCGACGGTGACCGCCGAACCCATCGCCCCAACCATGTAGAAGTGCTGGTCGCGGTCGTCGAGGGTGTACAGCTCCCGGCTGGTCTTGCCGGTGGTGGACACCACGGCCGCGGCGCGGGGCAGTTCGGCCAGCAGCCGTTCCAGGGCCGCGATCCGGGTGGGCGGGGCGCCTGGCGGACGGGTCCGGGCGTGCCGTATCACCTGTCCCGCCGCGGACGTGAGCGCCGTCTCGTCCAGGGGCTCGTCGGCGACGACTCCCTGGGGAAGCAGGAACCCGTACGGCAGTTCACGGCGTCCCAGCGAGTCGCGGCAGGCGGCGAACGCGGTGCGCAGCTCGTCCGCCGTGCCGGGGACCAGGGACCACTCCATGTCGCACAGGTCGAGCAGGTCGCCGGTGACACGGCCCATCAGGTGGTGCTGGGGCTCGTCCTTCTCACCGGGGCGTCCCCGCCAGGTGGTGATCACAACGGCCGGGATCCGCGCGGGGTGAAGCAGGGAGGTGAGCGGATTGGTCATGTTGCCGAGGCCGGAGTTCTGGGTGATGGCGCAGCCCAGTCCGCCGCCCAGCCAGGCGCCCGCCGCGACGGCGGCGGCCTCGCCTTCCTGTGTGACCGTCAGATAGCGGGTACCGGGGTCGCTGATGACCCGGTTGATCAGGGGTGTCAGATAGGAGCACGGCACTCCGGCGACGGTCGTCACGCCGAGGCCGGTGAGGCCGGCCACCATGTCGGCCGCGCCGATCATCCCTGCACCGGCGCGAGGCCGGGGGCCTGCGTGTAGCGGTTCTCGTCCTTCTCCAGGCTCTCGTAGTCGAGCAGGCCGAAGATCTCCTTCAGGGGGGCCACCCGCTCCTCGACCCCGAAGATGCCGCGGTCCGTCCGGATCTGCTGGCACACGTCACGCATCGCGGAGAACGCCGCCCGCATGCTGTGGTTGGCCCAGATACATCCGGCGACGCCCAGCGCCGCGAAGTCGTCGAGGGAGGGGGTGTGATAGGTGGTGGGGGCGATGAGGATCGGCGCGCTGCCGTCCCACTGCTCCATGAACTCGGCGATCTGCTGCGGGGTGCTCATCCGGGAGTGGATGAACAGGGCGTCGGCGCCGGCCTCCACGTACGCGTGAGCCCGGGTCAGCGCCTCCTCCATCGGCAGGTTGGAGATCAGGGCCTCGGTCCGTGCCACCACCACGAAGTCGGAGTCGCGCTGGGTGTCCTTGCAGGCCCGGATCTTTCCGGCGAACTCCCCTACCGGGGCCAGCTGGTGACTGTCCCCGAAGAAGGAGTTCATCTTGGGGAAGACCTTGTCCTCGAAGCACACACCGGCCGCGCCGACCCGTTCGGCGCGGGCGGCGAAGCGGCGGGCGGTGTTGAAGTTGCCGTAGCCGGTGTCCCCGTCCACGAGGATGGGCACGCCGGGGGCGGCGTCCGTCATCGTGCCGACGAGGGTGAGCAGTTCGGTCCAGGACGCCTCGTCGCTGTCCCGGACACCGCGCGCGGTGGACATGCACAGACCGGAGGCCCACAGCACCTTGAAGCCCTCGGCGACGGCGATCCGTGCGCTCAGCCCGTCGTGCACGCCCATCAGCTGGCAGGTGCCGGGGCCGTGCAGCAACTCCTTGAGCGTGCTGCCGACGGATCCCGGGGTGGCCGAACCGTCACTCGCTGTCTGCTCCGTCGCGTTCATGGGTTCCTCCATTGCGGAACGTGCGTGGGAATTCATGGGGTTGTTCACCGGCTCTCAGGCCACACGGCCCTCGGCCGGCGGGATGTCGTCGCGCAGAACCGAGCGAACGCCCTCGGCGACGCGCCGGCGCAGGCTCTCCTCCGACTCCGCCGACAGGAACGCGCGATGGGAGCTGACGATCACGTCGTCGCGTTCCAGGAGCTTGCGGGCGACCGGGGACTGGTTGGGGTCCTCGGGCGAGAAGACGTCCGAGGCGAACCCGCCGAGGCGCTCGCTCTCCAGCGCGCGCAGCACACAGCCGGGGTCCACCAGGGCACCGCGCGCGGTGTTGACGAGGAAGGCGCCCGGTTTCACCCGGTCCAGTGCGGAACCGCTGATCAGGTTCCTGGTCTCGTCTGTGAGCGCGGTGTGCAGGACTACGGCGTCGCAGCGTTCGAGTAGTTCCTCCAGAGAGCCGACCGGGACGACGCCGTGGCCGGCCATCACGTCGGCGTGGACATGGGGGTCCACGGCGAGCACCTGGCCGTAGAACGCCTGGAGTTTGCGGGCAGTGGCGCGGCCGATGCGGCCGAAGCCGACGATGCCCACGGTGCGAGCCGAGGTACGGCGCGGGATGCCGCCGCGGTGGATGCCCCACCGGTCCGCCCGCACCAGACGGTCCTGGACACTGACCCCCCGCTCCAGGGCCAGCAGCAGGGCGAGGGTGTGGGTGCTGACCTCGTCGCCGCAGTAGTCGGGGACGTTGAAGCCGATGATGCCGGTGCGGGCGAGCAGTGGTGCGTTGAGGTTGTCCACGCCCACGCCGCTGCGGGCGACGACCTTGCAGCCCGGCGAGACTGCGTCGACCAGTTCCGGGGTGACCTGGCACCGGTAGATGACGAGGGCGTCCGCCCCACGCACGAACTTCAGGAAGCGGTCCCCGGAGGTGACGTAGGAGTCCTCGAACAGGCCGAGTTCGATGTCGGCGTCCGGGCCGAGAACGGAGCGTTCGACGGCCGCCAGGGCGGGGTCGGGACGCCCGTCGGCGTCCAGAGCCCAGGCGGGGTCGGTGTAGACGACGCGCACGGGTCTCCTCCTAGTTGTCGTAACCCCAGCCGGCGACGTCATGCCGGCCCCGGCGCAGCGTGGCCGCGGGCTCGAAGGTGTTGGTCAGCTCCAGCCAGTCCTGGTAGCCGAGGTGGGCGCCGGAGCCGAACTTCAGCACCGTGCCGGTGCCGTGCCAGCGGTGCCGGACGAAGGGGCCGGTCCATGCCGAGCCGTCGGGCTCCAGCGCCGCCGAGGAGGGGCCGTCGGGTCCGTCCCATTCGAGGGTGAGCCGGCCCTCCGTCACGATGTAGTGGTTCTCGGCGTGGTCGATCAGGTCGGCAGCGCCGCCGTCGGAGTCGACCCGCAGGAAGGTGCCGACGAGATCGGGCAGGTGGGCGGCGGAGGCCATCGAGGCGGCCTCGTAGGTGCCCCAGGCGCGGCGGGAGCGGCGGGAGTCGTCGACCGTCGTCCAGGTCTTGCCGACTCCGTCGTGCTGGTCGTCGGCGGGCAGCAGGACCCGGTAGTCGAAGCCGACGGCCCTGCCCAGCCGCCGCAGCACGTCCGTTCCCACCGCGGAGTCGGGCGAGCGCAGTGCTTGTTCCAGGTCGGCCGGGTTCACTCCGGCAGCCTCGGCGGCGGACGCGCGGGTGTGGACCCGGCGGGCCAGGAAGAGGTCCAGGACCGAGCCGGCGGTCACCTTGCCGGACAGGGCCTTCAGCGCCTCCTCGAACGCTTCCGCGGACCAGCCGTTGGCCTCCGTCATCAGGGGGGAGATGTTCGACTGGGCGGTGTAGGAGACGATCCGGGCCGGTGCGTCGCCGGCCAGCGAGTAGCTGTGCGGGCAGTACGACGGCTCGACGTAGGAGTCACCGGTGATCCAGCGGTCGGTGCCCCCGTTGGCGTGCAGGACGCGCCAGTTCTGCGGGGTGATCTCCTCGCCCCACCTGCCGTTGATGTCCCCGGGGCCGAGGTTGACGGTGATGGCCGGTTCGAGGTGGCCGTTGTTGAGGGCGGGCAGCCGGTCGGCCGGGCAGAGGATGTCGAGCACCACGGGGGCGACCCGGCCCTCCGGCGCGGCCAGCGTGTAGTAGTTGTAGAAGTGGATGCCGTCGCGCTGGATGGGGCGGCGGGAGGCGTGCATGTCGTCCGCCGACTTGTGCACCACGGTCAGATCGCGGTGTGCTTCGCCGGCCAGCTGGGAGAGTTCGACGCTCAGGGCCCCGGCGAGGGCGTCCGCCGCCGCCTGGCCGAGATCGTGTCGCTCGTCGCCGAGCAGGCGGCGCAGGTCGTCCAGTGGCAGCCCGGCGCGGTCGGCGGTCTGGGCAGCCGTGTACTTGCGGGCGTTCATCCAGTGAGCGACCTTGAACGGGTCTATCCGCATATCTCCTCCGTTTCCGATCGTTCGCCCAGGAGCCGGCTGAGGGACTCGTGGTTCAGCCGGCGGGGATTGTCGTGGCAGCGGGGGTACGACACGGCTTCGGCCGCCACCCTCCGGTGGTCGGCGGCGAGTTCGTCGTAGGAGGGCAGTCCGCAGGCGGCGATGAAGCGCTCGACTCGGGCCGCGGCCCGGGCCGGCGTGCCGCCGAGCGGTGCGGCGAGGGAGTCGATCACCCGGCGTACGTGGCCTGCACCCCGCGGATCGACGCAGTCGTCCGGGGACACGGCGTGGTTGTGGCGCAGCAGGCGGCCCAGCGTCACCCCGCAGGCGTGGCCGTGGGCCAGGCCCAGCCGGAGCGTCAGGGGGTAGGAGATGGCGTGACACGAGGAGGTCTGGGCCAGGGCGATGGCCCGCCCGGAGTGGTGGGCGGCGCGCTGGAGACCGAGCCATGCCTCGCCGTCCGGGGTGCCGTCCTGGACGCGGTCGAGGACCTCGGCCACCAGGGTCACGGCGGAGGTGCCCCAGTGGATCGACTCCGGTGTCGAGCGGATCGACCAGGACGCCTCGGCCCCCTGGCAGAGGGCGTCCAGGATGCCCGTGGCGAGGTCGCGGCGCCCGAGTCCGGCCAGCAGCTCGGGGGCGAGCACGGCGGCGCGCGGGCGTACGCCGGGTCCGGTGAGCGACAGTTTCCGCCGGTGCCGGAGGTCCCACAGGGTGGCGAAGGGCGTGGCCTCGGCGCCGGTCCCGGCGGTGGTGGGGATCGCCACGACCTTGAACGGGGCGGTGGGATCGTCGGGCACCGGCCCGGCCGCGCAGGCCTGGCGGACCTGGTCCGCGTCCAGCGGACCCCGCTGGGAGAGGGCTGCCGCCGCTTTCACCGCGTCCATGACGGTTCCGCCGCCGATCGCCACCACCGTGTCCGCCCGGATCGCCCGCAGTTGACGGACGAGCGTGGCGACACTGTCCGGAGTGGTCGGTCCTTCGTGCACCACGACCGTGGGATCGAGAGGGCGCAGGGCGTCCGTCAGCCGGGGGGCCCAGGACCGTCCGGCGAAGCCCGGACCCACGACCTGGGCCACCCGCGGGGTTCGGCGGGGCGGGCCGGTCAGGCGCTCGATGACCCGAGCGATCTCGCCGATGCCCTCGGCCACCACGAGGGCTCCGGGTGCCGTACCGGTCACGGGAGTCACACCCTTTCTTCGCTCGTTCTCTCGCATGATCGTGTTACGAGCTCCAAGGCCGAGAAATACGGTCAGAAAAACGCCTCGGTCGGAAAAACGCCCCCGGTCATGCGCCGCCGGATTCGAGAAGGTCGCGCAAGGTGTACGACAGGATTCCCCCGTGTCTGATGAATTCCGCTTCCATGGCCGTGTCGACCCGGACCACGGCATCGAAGGAGACAGTTCCCGCGGTCACCCGGACGGTACGCGGCAGGGATTCCGCGAAATCCTTGACGCCGCTGATGTCGATTTCCTCGGCACCGGTGAGACCGAGCGTCCGGGCATTCTGCCCGGCGGGAAACTCCAGGGGCAGAATGCCCATCCCGACGAGGTTCGACCGGTGGATCCGTTCGAAGGACTCCGCGATCACCGCGCGGACCCCGATCAGGGCCGGGCCCTTCGCGGCCCAGTCCCGGGAGGACCCGGTGCCGTACTCGCGTCCGGCCAGGACGACCAGGGGAACGCCCGCCGCCCGGTAGGCGAGGGCCGCCTCGTGAAGGGTGGTCGTCTCGCCGGTCAGGTGATTAATCGTGTAACCGCCCACTTTTCCTGCGGCCAACCGGTTGCGCAGCCGGGCGTTGGAGAACAGGCCGCGCAGCAGGACCTCGTGGTTGCAGCGCCGCGCGCCGTAGGAGTTGAAGTCCTCGGGCGGCACCCCGAGGCCGCGCAGGTACGCGCCGGCCGCCGAGTGCGCGGGGATGCTGCCGGCGGGCGAGATGTGGTCGGTGGTGACCGAGTCACCGAGGTCGGCCAGTACCCGGGCGGCGGTGATGTCACCCCTGGGCGGCGGCTGGGCCGTGATGTCGGCGTACGGCGGCGGTGCGATGTAGGTGGACTTGTCCGACCACGGGTACAGCTGCCGGCCTTCCGCCGGGAGGGCGCGCCACTGCTCGTCGCCGGCCATCAGGGAGTCGTACATCGTCGTGTACGTGTCGGGGCCGATCGCCGTCCGCGCCACCTCGTCGATCTCCCGGCCGTCGGGCCAGATGTCGGCCAGGGTGACGGTGCGGCCGTCGGGGGACACGCCGATCGGGTCGGTGGTGAGGTCGATGTCCATCGTCCCGGCCAGGGCGTAGGCGACCACCAGCGGCGGTGAGGCGAGGTAGTTCATCCGGACGTCCGGATTGATCCGGCCCTCGAAGTTGCGGTTGCCCGACAGCACGGCCACCGAGGCCAGACCCGACTCGCGCACGGGCCCGGCCACCGGTTCCGGGAGCGGCCCCGAGTTGCCGATGCAGGAGGTGCAGCCGTAGGCCACCAGGCTGAAGCCGAGCTTGTCGAGATACGTGTCCAGACCGGCCCTGGCCAGGTACTCCATCACGGCGGCGGAGCCCGGTGCGAGGGTGCTCTTGACCCAGGGGCGCGGCTGGAGGCCGAACTCGACGGCCTTCTTGGCGAGCAGTCCGGCCGCGATCATCAGGGCGGGGTTGGAGGTGTTCGTGCAGGAGGTGATGGCGGCCAGCACCACGGCCCCGTCTTCGAGCGTGTGCCGGCTGCCGTCCGGTGCCACGACCTCGGCCCGGCGCGGAGTGCCGCCGGTGACGTCGGGCACGGCCTCGGCGAAGGCGGTACGGGCTGTCGCCAGCGGCACCCGGTCCTGGGGGCGGCGGGGGCCGGCGATCGAGGGGACGACCGAGTCCAGGTCGAAGGAGAGGCGCTCGCTGTACCGGATGCGGGCCGCCGCCGAGGGGTCGTACCACAGCCCCTGGTTCTCGGCGTAGGCGCGCACCAGGGCCAGGTGGCGTGCGGTCCGGCCGGTGGCACGCAGGTAGCGCAGGACCTCGTCGTCGACGGGGAACAGCGCGGAGGTGGCGCCGTACTCCGGGCACATGTTGGCGATGGTGGCCCGGTCGGCGGCGCTCAGCGCGGCCAGGCCGGGGCCGTGGAACTCGATGAACGAGCCCACCACACCGTGTGACCGCAGCCGTTCGGTGAGGGTGAGCACGATGTCGGTCGCCGTCACTCCGTCCGCGGGCCGGCCGGTGAGCTCGCAGCCGATGACCCGGGGCGCGCGCAGCGAGATCGGCTGGCCCAGCACCGCGGCGACCGCCTCGATGCCGCCGACTCCCCAGCCCAGCACCCCCAGGCCGTTGATCATCGGGGTGTGCGAGTCGGTCCCGACGACCGTGTCCGGGTAGAGCGCGGGCATTCCCGCGGTGTCGTCGGCGATCACCACACCGGCCAGGCGTTCCAGGTTGACCTGGTGGATGATGCCGGTGTTCGGCGGCACGATGCGCAGCCGCTCGAAGGTGGCTTCGGCCCAGCGCAGCAGTTCGTAGCGCTCCCGGTTACGGGTGTGGTCCAGGGCGGCGTTGCGGGCGTAGGCGTCCGGCGTACCGAACACGTCGGCCATCACGGAGTGGTCCACGACGAGGTCCACGGGGATACGGGGGCTGAGTACCTCGGGCTGTCCCCCGAGCCGTACGAACGCCTCCCGCATCGCGGCCAGATCGACCAGGCACGGAACACCGCTGTAGTCCTGCATGACCACGCGGGCCGGATGGAAGAGGATCTCGGGTGCGGGCCCCTGCGGGTGCCACGCCGCCAGCGCCCTGACGTGGCCGGCGTCCACGCGGACACCGTCCTCGTGCCGCAGCAGGTTCTCCAGGAGAATACGGAGACTGTACGGAAGATTTTCGGCATTCGGTACCGCATTCGGCAACCGAAATAGTTCGAAAGACTCACCCGCTACGTCGATGACATCGCGAGCTCCGAAACTGTCGGGGTGTTCCGCTTTCCGGGACCGACGCCTCACACAGTCCTCCTCCGCAGATTGCCGCGCGTTTCTGCAATGCATCAATCATCACCCGCCGGAAAATCCGGCACCAGGGCATCGGCTATTCCACTTGCGGCCATGTCCGGCTACGGAAGTTCATCCGCGCGCTGCCGCCGTGACACTTCTGGCCAGCCCGGAGACGGTGGATTCCACAAACAGCGAGCGCACCGGCAGGCGTACGCCGAAGACCTGGTTGACGCGGGCGACGATCCGCGTCGCGGAGAGCGAGTTCCCGCCCACCTCGAAGAAATTGTCGGCGCCCCCGGGCAGCGCGATGCCCAGGACCTCCCGCCAGATCTCGGCCACCTGTTCCTCGACCGGGTCCAGCAGCGGCGGTCGCTCCCGGTCCGCGTCGTCGGACGGATCGAGCGGGTCCGGCAGGGCGTCGCGGTCGAGCTTGCCGTTGGGGCTGGTCGGCAACGCGTCGAGCACCACGAAGAGTTCGGGCACCAGGTAGCCGGGCAGCCGGTCCCTGAGCCACTGGCGCAGGTCGGCCTGGGTGGGCCGCTCCCCGCCCGGCGCCGGTACCGCATAACCGACCAGTCGCCTGTCAGCCCCTTCTCCCCTGACCAGAACGACGGCGGTCCGGACACCCGGATGGTCCTCCAACCGGGTCTCGATCTCGCCCAGTTCGATCCGGAAGCCGCGCAGTTTGACCTGGTGGTCGGTGCGCCCGAGGAACTCCAGCTCACCGTCGGCGCCCCAGCGCACCAGGTCGCCGGTGCGGTACAGGCGGGCACCCGACTCGGTGCCGGAAGGATCGGGGACGAAGCGCGCGGCGGTGACGTCCGGCTGGCCGAGATAGCCCCGGGCGAGTCCGACGCCGCCGAGGAACAACTCGCCCTGCCGGCCGAAGGGGACGGGGCGCAAGGTGTCGTCCAGGACGTGCACCGTGTACCCGACGACCGGGCGGCCGAGGGGCGGCACGCGGTCTGCCGTGCACCGCGCGATGGTGGCGAGGACGGTCGCCTCCGTGGGGCCGTACCCGTTGAACACGTCTCGGCCCTCGCACCACTGCTGGGCGAGTTCCAGAGTCGCGGCCTCGCCCGCCATGACCACCGTGCGCAGTCCGGGCAGTTCGCTGCCGGCGAGGGTGGACAGGGCCGACGGCGACAGCAGCACCGTGCTGATCCCGCGCTCCCGGATCAGCCGGGCCAGGTCCTCGCCGGGCACCAGTGCCGCCCGCGGTTCGAGGACCAGAGTGGCTCCGGCGTCGAACGTCATCAGCAGTTCCAGCAGGGAGACGTCGAAGCTCGGTGAGGCGAAGCGCAGGACGCGGCTGTCCGGGGACTGGGCGAACTGCTCGGCGCTGCGGGTCAGGGAGCCGACGCCGCGGTGCGGCACCATGACCCCCTTGGGCACACCGGTCGAGCCCGAGGTGAAGATGACGTAGGCGAGTTGGTCCGACGGGACGGAGATGTCCGGCCGGTGCGCGGGACGGGCGGCGAGGGTGGCCCGGGTCGCGTCGTCGTCCATCGGCAGCACGGTGACGTCGTTGCCGGTGAACCGGTCGGCCAGCGACCGCTGGGTGAGCAGCAGCCGTACTCCGCTCCGGCGCAGGATGTGGTCCAGCCGGGCCGCCGGGTACTCCGGGTCGAGCGGTAGCAGGACGGCCCCGGCCTTCAGCACCCCGAAGGTGGCCACGATGGCGTCCGCCGTGCCGTCCAGCGCCACGCCGACGGGCTGTTCGGTCCCGACGCCGAGCGTGCGCAGGTGGTGGGCGAGCCGGTTGGCGGCGTCGTCCAGTTCCCGGTAGGTCAGGTGCCGGTCGGGGGCCTCCACCGCGGTGTGCTCCGGCCGGTGCCGGGCGGCGTCCTCCAGCACCCGGTGCAGGGTGCGGTGGTGCCGGGGGTCGTCCTCGGTGGGGGCGTTGACCCGGCGCAGGTGATGGGTCTCGTCCCGGGTGAGCACCGGCAGCCCGGCCAGTTCCCGGTCGGGGTCGGCGGTGGCGGACCGCGCGAGGAGGCTCAGCCGTTCGGCGAGCCGGTCGATGGTGACCGGGTCGAACAGCGCGGTGCTGTACTCGAAGTAGCCGGTGTAGGTGCTCTCCCGGTCTGTGAGCACCAGCGTCAGGTCGAACTTGGCGGACTCCGGTGTGTGGGTCTCGCGGGCCCGCTCCGGCAGCAGGGTGTCCAGCTCACTGGCGTCCCGGCCGTCCTCCATGACGAACGCGACCTGGAACAGCGGGTTGTGGGTCAGGGTGCGTTCGGTGCGCACCTCCTCCACCAGCCGTTCGAAGGGGAGGTCCTGCCGGGCCAGCGCCTCTACGGTGGTCTGCCGGACCTGGACCAGGAGGTCGCGGAAGCTCGTGCCGGGCTCGGTCCTCACGCGCATGGCCAGGGTGTTGGCGAAGAAGCCGATCAGGTCGTCGAGTTCGGGGCGGGCGCGATTGGCCACCGGCGTCCCGATGACCATGTCGCGCTCTCCGCTCCACCGGTGCAGCAGCACGGCGAAAAGGCTCAGCATGGTCATGAAGGGGGTGGCGCCGTTCTGCGTGGCCAGGTTCCGCAGGGCCGCGGTCAGGTCGGCCGGCAGGGCGAACCGGCGCCGGGCCCCCTCGCTCGTCGCCACCGCGGGCCGCGGACGGTCGAACGGCAGGTCGATGGCCGGCGGCGCGCCCCGCATGCGTTCGTGCCAGTAGCCGAGCAGTTCCTGCAGGCGCTGATCGTCCAGCAGGCGACGCTGCCAGTCCGCGAAGTCGGCGTACTGGATGGGCAGCGGAGGCAGACCGGCCTCCTCCCCGGTCTCGGCGGCGTGCAGCAGAGCCGTCAGGTCGCGCCGGAGCAGGCCGATCGACCAGCCGTCGAACACAGTGTGATGGAAGGTCAGGAAGAGGAGTGCGTCGTCGTCGCCCAGCCGAAGCAGCAGACAGCGCAGCAGCGGGCCGGACGACAGGTCGAAGGGGCGCTGCTTGTCCTGCCCGCACAGCCGCAGCGCCGCCGCGGCCCGCGTGCTGTCGGGCAGCCCGCGCAGGTCCGTCTCGTTCAGGGGCGGTGACTGGCTGTCCGCGATGCGCTGCCAGGGCTCACCACCGGTCGCCGGGAAGGCCGTACGCAGCACCTCGTGACGCCGGGTCAGCTCACGCAGCGCGATCCGTACCGTCTCGGTGGTCACGGACCGACGGAGCCTGAGCGAGGCGGAGACGTTGTAGACAGGTCGGCCCGGCTCCAGTTGGTCGAGGAACCAGAGCCGGTGCTGGGCGAAGGACAGCGGCACCGGCCCACCGTCGTCCGGCCTGCACGGGATCGCCGGGTCCGGGATCGGTCCCGCCGCCGTCCGCAGTCGGCTCTCGAACAACGCTCGCTGCTTGGGTGACAACGCGGCGATCCTGGTCTGAAGGTCTTCCACTGCTGTTGCGTCCCCTCTTCTGTCCCTCTTCCGAGCCTCTTCTGTTTCTGTGACGAAGTCGCCGAGGGCGTGTCCGGCGTCGGTGGGATCCAGGTGAGCCGGATGATCCGCTAACCGAAGGCGCGGGCCGCGACGATGACGGCTGAGACGATCCCCTCCCCGATGACGAGGCCGGAGGCCACCGTCCCGACGGTCTCCTTCAGGTGCGGTGCCCTGCGGCCGATCAGCCAGGCCGCCCCGCCGCCGAGCGACATGGCGAGCACCGTCTCGGGCGGCAGCAGCAGACCGAGGCCCAGCGCGGAGGGCGAGACCGGGGCGAACGTGAGCAGGAATCCGGCCGGCAGGGCCGCGGCGAGCGGCGGTCCGACCTGGTGAGCCTGGGAGGAGTCCAGTGAGTACGCGGTCGCGACGAAGTCGAAGGCCCGGGCCAGTGGAGCGGGGAACTCCGGCTGCCCCACCAGGCCGGAGCGCAGCAGCACCGCCATCAGGAACAGGCCCACGACGGCGCCCAGCCAGCCGCCGAGAGCCTGCGTGGACAGCACCAGACGCGGCGAGGGCCGCACGGACACTGCCGTGTCGGACACCCGAACCGCGTAGGTGTAGTACAGCGCGGCCATCGCGGCGCCGGCGACGGCGGTGCTGAGGATGATCGCGTCGGACACCGGAAGCCCGGTGAGCCGCAGCAGGATGATGCCGAGGAAGATGGCCGGGGACAGCGGCGCGATTCCGGTCTCGGCGCCGACGCGGACGAAGAACAGCGCGAACAGCAGAGCCATCACCGAGATGAGCAGCGTGACGCCGAGCCCGCGGCCCGCCCCGTAGTGCCAGCACAGGGCGGCGGCACTGGCCACGAGCAGAGCGCAAAGGACGCCCCCCGCCCGGCGGTCGCCGGTGACCCGGGTGGCGGCCGGGCCGCGCCTCATCACCCGCAGCGACCTGACCAGTGTGGCGACCGAGTATCCGGTGATGACGCCGATGCCGACGGCGAGGACCGGCCCGTCCGACAGGTGCTGGGTGTAGCTGTCCGCGGGGTCGCGCCAGCCCCAGACCACCGCGGAGCACACGCTGCCGACGAACATCCACACCGCCGAGCGGGCACCGGCGAGCGCGCCGACGCCGAGCAGCATGGGCGACAGGGCCAGCCCCACGAAGGCGGGGGTACCAGGGAGGTGCGCGGTCCCCTCGTCGGTCGTGACGGAGGCGATGAGCGCGACGACAGCCGAGGCCAGCGCCGACCACCACAGCGGGCGGGCGGAGACGCGCCGCCGGTGGCTGAGGCTCTCCATCAGCACGATGGCCGGCCGCAGGGTGGGGAAGGGGAGTTCCTCTCGCCGGAGCATCCGAGCCGCGAGCAGCCCGAGGAGCAGTCCTACGGCATTGGCGAGCAGGACGATGACGGCCAGGGTGACCCATGAGGGCTCCCCCGCACCCCGCAGGTGGTTGGCGGCGATCCCGGACCCCACGGCGGCGGCCGAGAGGTATCCGCTGGAGGCGACGGAGAAGACGATGAACAGGCTGGGCCAAGACAGCCGCCGACGCAGCCCCAGCCAGGCCGCTCCCACCACCACGACCAGGGCCGACCCGCCGAAGGCCACCCCGGTCTTGAAGATGACCAGGATGTTGAAGACGCACAGCAGGGCGCCGATCAGGACCCCGCCCGCGACCGCCCATCCGTCGGCGCGCCGCCCGGGACGCTCGACGTCGGTCAGATCGGGCGTGCCGGAGCCGTCGTTGCCGGTGTCGCTACCGGCTCCCGTCGCACGCTTGGTCACGGTGTCCCCCGTCCGTCCGTCGCCGCGTCGCTCGCTCCGGCCTCGCCCTGCCCGGTGGCCTCCTGGGGGTCGTCCTCCTCGGCGAGTGCCTCCAGTTCCGCCAGCAGCCGTTCGGTGGCCGCGCTGTCCGCGGTCGCCTGTGCGGTGACCACCGCCAGCGCGAACTCCCCCAGGGTCGGGTATTCGAAGGCGAGACCGACCGACAGGTCCACGCCGAAGGCCGCCGCCGCACGGCCGGTCATCCGTGCAGCGAGCAGCGAGTGACCGCCGATCTCGAAGAAGTTGTCGTTGACCCCGACCTGGCTGGCTCCTAGCAACTCCGCCCAGATTCCGGCCAGTTCGTGTTCCGCGGGCGTGCCGGGCGGGGCGCTGTGTCCGGCCCCGCCCCGCTCGTCCGGCGCCGGGTCGGGCAGGGCCCTGCGGTCCGTCTTGCCGCTCGGGGTCAGCGGCACGCGGTCGATGGTGGCGTAGGAGGCCGGCCGCATGTACGCGGGAAGCCGGGTGGCAGCCAACTCGCGCAGTTCCTCGACGAGTTGCCCCGTCCGACCAGGTCGGCCCGGCCGCACGTACGCGACGAGCCGCCGGTCATCGGGACCCGTTCCCCGGACGTCGACGACCACGTCGGCCGCCTCGGCGTGACCCGCCAGCGTCGCCTCGATCTCCCCGAGTTCGATCCGCTGGCCGCGCAGCTTCACCTGCCCGTCCTCTCGTCCCAGGTATTCCAGGACGCCGTCCCTGCGCCATCGGGCCAGGTCGCCGGAGCGGTACATGCGCGATCCCGGCGGGCCGTAGCAGTCCGGCAGGAACCGATCCGCCGTCAGGTCCGCCCGGCCGTGGTAACCGCGGGCGACCGGCACTCCGCCGAGCCACAGCTCGCCGGGTACACCCGGCGGCAGGGGATTCAGCTCGCCGTCGAGTACGTAACAGCGGGCGTTCGCTATGGGACGGCCGATCGGCACGGTGGGCTCACCGGGGCGGCACCGCCAGTGCGTGACTTCGATCGCCGCCTCGGTCGGACCGTAGAGGTTGTGCAGTTCGACGTGGGGCAGGCGTGCGAAGAACTGGTCGCGCAGACCCGCGGGAAGTGCCTCGCCGCTGCAGAACACCCGGCGCAGCCGCAGGTCGTCCGGAAACGTGCCGCCGTCGAGGAAGGCCGCAAGCATGGAGGGCACGAAGTGCACGTCCGTGACGCCCTCGGCGGCGAGCCGGCGCGCCAGGTACTCGGGGTCCCGGTGTCCGTCGGGCCGGGTGAGCACCAGGGTCGCGCCGGAGGCCAGGGTCCAGAAGATCTCCCACACCGAGACGTCGAAGTGGATGGGTGTCTTCTGCAGGACCACTCCGCCGGGGCCGACGGGGAAGGCCGCCATGCCCCAACGGATCCGATTGCACACCGGGCCGTGTTCGTTGAGGACGCCCTTCGGCCTACCGGTGGACCCCGAGGTGTAGATGAGGTAGGCGAGCTGTCCGGGGGTGATGTCGGGCAGCGCCGCCGTGTCCTGTGCGTCGCCGGGGTCCGGGCCGTCCAGGTGGACAACGGCCGTCCCGGGTACGTCGGGCAGGCCCGCCGTGTGCCGGTGCAGTGTCAGCAGGATCCGGGCCCCGCTGTCGCGCAGCAGATGGGCAATGCGCTCCGAGGGATCGCCGGGGTCGATCGGCAGGTATGCCCCGCCCGCCTTGAGGACGGCCAGGAGCGCGACGATCATCTCGAAGGAACGCTCGCAGGCGACCGCCACCAGGCTCTCCGGCGCGAGACCACGCGCGAGCAGCCGACGCGCCAATCGGGCGGCATCAGCGTCTAGTTGACGATACGTCAACTCTGAGCCGTCGTCGGTTCGCAGGGCTACGGCGTCGGGGGTGCGGCGGGCCTGCGCGCGCAGGAGCGCGGGCAGGGAGTCCGCGTCCCGCCCGCCGGGCAGTTCGGCTGCGGTGTCGTTCCAGTCGTGGACCATGCGGTCGCGGGCCGCCGGCTCCTGCAGGGGCAGCAGGGCCACGGGCAAGGACGCCCGGTCGAGCGCCGCGTCGAGCAGGGTGACGAGTTGGCGGCCGAGTTCCGCAATCCGTTCCTCGTCGAAGAGGTCGCTGTCGTACTCCCACTCCCCGCGCATACCGGACCCGGTCCGGGTGGCGAAGAGCGTGAGGTCGAACATCGCGCTTCCGGTGTCGCCGGCGCCCTCCTCCCGAACGAACGGCCCCGGTCCGGACTCCCGGCCGTCGCGATCGGGCGTGTTCTGCAGCGCGAGCATCACCTGGACGAGGGGCGTGTAGGCGGGGCTGCGTACCGGTGCGAGCTCCTCCACCAGGCGGTGGAAGGGGAGTTCCTGCCGGGCGAAGCTCTGCAGGATGGTTTCCCGCGTTCGCCGTACCAGTTCCAGGAACGAAGGCCGCCCGTGGATGCCGCACCGCACCGCCACGGTGTTCACGAAGAGGCCGACCAGGCCCTCGGTGTCGGTGTGTGTGCGGTTGGCCACGGGGGAGCCGACGAGGAAGTCCTCCTGTCCCGTCAGCCGGTGCAGCAGCGCACCGAAGCCGGCGAGTAACACGGTGTACGGCGTCGTGGCCTCGTCGCGGGCGAGGTGTTCGAGGCGCCGGGTGACGGATTCGGGGATGTCGAAAGTGAGCCTGCCGCCCCTGTGCAGCTTGACCGCAGGACGCGGCCGGTCGGCAGGTAGCTCCAGCAGGGGCGGCGCGCCCGCGAGGTGCCGGCGCCACCAGTCGAGCAGCTCCGCCTCGGTATCGGCCAGTTCCGCACGCTGGCGCACCGCCCAGTCGGTGTACTGAACGGGCAGCGGCGGCAGTTCGGGGTCCGTGCCCCGGGAGTGGGCCCGGTAGAGGTGGTTCAGTTCCCGTACGAGGATGTCGTCGGACCACGCGTCGGTGACGATGTGCGGTATCGACAGCAGCAGTCGGTGACACGTGTCGGTGAGCTGTAGCACCCGGACGCGCAGCAAGGGGCCGGTCGTCAGCTCGAAGGGCGCGCGCGCCTCCTGTGCGGCGATCCGGGCGGCGACGGCATGCCGCTCGGCCGGGGGCAGTTCGCGCAGGTCAGACACGTCGAGGGGGATCAGCACCCGGTCCAGGACCCGCTGGCTCGGCCCGCCCCGCACGCTCGGGAAGACGGTGCGCAGCACCGCGTGCCGGTGGACGAGGTCTCGCACACACCGGTCGAGGACGCCGAGGTCCAGCGGTCCGTCGCGGCGCACCGCGAAGTGGATGTTGTAGGTGGCGCTGCCCGGCTTGAGCTGCTCGAAGAGCCACATGGGCTCCTGCTGGAAGGTGAGGGGAGCCGTCTCCGGTCCGTCGGAGCCCTCGTCGGCGTCGACAGCAACTCCGAAACCGCCGGCCGGGACGGCCTCGGCGTCGTTCGCCCGGGCCGGCTCGGGCGCGCCGGGCACTGTCGGCGGGCGGCCGGAGCGGGCGGTCCGGATCCGCTCGGCGAGTGCGGCGGCCGACGGTGATTCGAAGATGTCCCGCAACGGCAGCGGGGTGTCGAGTGCCTCGCGGATGCGGGCCGCGGCGCGCACGGCCATGACCGAACTCGCCCCGAGCCGGAAGACGTTGTCGTCAGCGCCGATCTCCGGCCGGTCGAGCAGTCCGGCCCAAATGGCGACGATCTGGGCGATGACGGTGTCGGGCGTACCGGGAGCCTTCACGCGCTGCTCTCCCCCAGGGTCCGCCGCAGGCTCAGGGGCCGCATGTCGTCCCAGTGCTCGCGAATGTGGTCCAGACATTCGGTACGAGTGCCGCGGGCGCCGTGGGTCCGCCAGCCAGCAGGTGGTTCACGGTCCTCGGGCCATAGGGAGAACTGACCCTCATGGTTGACGACCACCAGGAAGCGTGCCGCTGCACCATCGAGCATTCGTCTGCCCTCCCCCGTCTCGCCGCATACACGTAACGTCCGTATGCAGAACCAAATACCGTCCGATCATCAACTACCGCCGTCGCCGCTTTCACGCGGTCCGGACTTCCGCCAGTGGACATGGCCACAAGTGGACTCACAGCCCTGGCTGCCCGTCGATTCACCTGTTTCTTGCGAGGAGGCCCCGGCGTTCGCGCCGGGGAGGAATCGCATCCGGGTGTCGCGACGCGGAGCGTCGACGCATCCGGTTCGGGGCGCGGAGCGCCCGCCGCTGTCGGCACCGCCGAGGTGATGCGAACGCGTGTACCCGTGATCGCTGGTCGGGGTGATGGCCGGGGAATCATGGTCCGTGTGTGCGGCTGTCGTACGAATGGTCCTTCGGAGGGTTCGGGACGGCGCGGTGTCCCGGCCCAGGACCATGAGGGGGCGAGATGGCGCGGGTGGAGGCGACTGCGGAGGCCGGGCATGCCCGGTACACCTTTCGGCTGCGCCTGTCGTCCGCCGCCCGTACCGCCCTGGCGGCGGAGTGGGACCGATGCCGTTGGGTGTGGAACGAATGCGCCGCCAAGTCCAGGGCCATACACCTGCACAACAAGGCCACCGGGCAGAAGGCCACGTGCGGTCCGGCTCAGCTCGACAGGATGCTGACCGAAGCCCGCGCCCGTACGCCATGGCTGCTGGCGCTGATGGCGTAAGACCTCCTGGAGCGCTGCTCCAGGAGGCAGCCTGAGCCAGGAATCCCCTTCCCTTCAGGGAGGGGAGGATTCAACTACGGGCACGAAAGAAGGGCAAGTACATCGTGGCGGTCGAGGACTGCCAAGACGCCGTCGGGCCGCCCCGCCGGCATTCGCACCCTGTCCTCGGACATGGGCGCTTCCCTTCCTTCGGCCGCCGGTCGCCCATACTCTGACGCTCCGTCAGACAGTGCGTCAGAGGCAGGTCGGAGGTCGCTCATGTCGTTGCTCGCGGGCAGGACGGTCGTGGTGTCGGGGGTGGGCGCCGGGCTCGGTCACCAGGTTGCGGCGGCCGTCGTGCGCGACGGAGGGAACGCGGTGCTCGGGGCACGCACGGAGGCCCGTCTCGCCAAGAGCGCCGCCGACATCGATCCGGACGGGGCGCACACGGCGTACCGGGCGACCGACATCACGGACGAGGCGCAGTGCGACGCGCTGGCGGAGCTCGCGCGGGAGCGGTTCGGGCGGATCGACGCGGTCGTCCATGTGGCCGCCTGGGACAGCTACTTCGGCGGAATCGAGGACGCGGACTTCACGACCTGGCAGTCGGTGCTCGACGTGAATCTGCTGGGGTCGCTGCGGATGACCCGGGCGTGCCTGCCGGCGCTGAAGACATGCGGGGGCTCGGTGGTGTTCATCGGGACGCAGTCGTCGGTGGCGGCCCCCACGCAGGTGAAGCAGGCGGCGTACGCGGCCTCGAAAGGGGCCCTGACGAGCGCGATGTACTCCCTGGCGCGCGAACTGGGCCCGCACCGCATCCGCGTCAACACCGTTCTGCCGGGCTGGATGTGGGGGCCCCCGGTCCAGGCCTACGTACAGTTCACGGCCCACACGGAAGGCGTGCCGGAGCCCGACGTCCTGAAACGGCTCACCACGCGCATGGCGCTGCCGGACCTCGCGACGGACGCAGACGTGGCGGACGCGGCGGTGTTCCTCGCCTCGGACCGGGCGCGCGCCATCACCGGGCAGTCGCTGCTGGTAAACGCGGGGGAGCTGATGCGCTGAGGGGTCTGTTCGAACGTGTCCAGCCGTTCATGTCCGTGAACTGAGGTCAGCAAGACGAACATCTTTACTCCCTCTTGACCTTACGTCCGCTTGTCGTGTCCGCGCAACCGCACCCACGATGAGCGGGCACTTCGCGGCCTCTCCCGGTTTCCCTCGCCTCTACCCCGCTCAGGCGAAGTGCCAGCCAACTGAGCGGAGTTCACAAGGCGGACCCTGGAAGGGGGCACATGAACAGTCTCGACTGGGCCGTCCTCATCGGCTACTTCGGCGTGATGGTGGCGATCGGCGTCTGGTCGCACAAGCGCGTGGACAACGTCAGCGACTTCTTCACGGCCGGCGGGAAGATGCCGTGGTGGCTGTCCGGCATCTCGCACCACATGTCGGGCTACAGCGCGGTGATGTTCACGGGCTATGCGGGCATCGCCTACACCTACGGCGTGACGTCCTTCGTCACCTGGTCCTTCCCGATCGCGCTGGGCATCGCCATCGGCTCGAAACTGTTCGCGCCGCGCATCAACCGACTGCGCTCCAGGCTCCATGTGGCCTCGCCCCTGGAGTACTTGAAGAACCGTTACGACCTGAAGACCCAGCAGGCGCTGGTCTGGTCCGGCATGTTGCTGAAGATCGTGGACGTGGCCGCCAAGTGGGCGGCGATCGCGACCCTGCTGTCCGTCTTCACCGGCATCACGCTCAACCAGGGCATTCTCATCACCGGCGCGATCACCGCCGTCTACTGCACCATCGGCGGCCTGTGGGCGGACGCGCTGACCGAACTGGGCCAGTTCATCATCCAGCTGCTGGCGGGCGTCTCGATGTTCGTCGCCGTCGTACTGAAGCTGAACGACAAGGGCATCGGATTCTTCGGCGCCTGGGACGAGCCGGCCCTGCACGGCCACGGCAAGGCGCTGGTCGGACCGTACGGGACCGTCTTCCTCCTGGCCTTCCTCTTCATCAAGCTCTTCGAGTACAACGGCGGCATGCTCAACCAGGCCCAGCGCTACATGGCGACGGGCAGCGCCCGCGAGGCCGAGCGCTCCGCGCGGCTTTCGGCGGCGCTGTGGCTGGTCTGGCCGGTCGTCCTCTTCTTCCCGATGTGGATGTCGCCGCTGCTGGTCCACGCCGCGAAGCCCGACGGCTCCGACTCGTACGGCCTGATGACCGAACAGCTGCTGCCGCACGGCCTGTTGGGCCTGGTCATCGTCGGCTTCTTCTCGCACACCATGGCCATGTGCTCCTCCGACGCCAACGCGATCGCGGCGGTGTTCACCCGGGACGCGGCGCCGGTGCTGTCCCGGCGGGCCCGGGAGTGGGGCGGGCGCTCGGCCCTGGTCGCGGCCCGTGTGACGACCGTGGTCTTCCTCGGCCTGTCCATGGCGGTGGCGACCCAGGTCAACTCCCCCGCCTTCAAGGACATCATCACCGTCGTCATCAAGTGGGTCGCGGGCCTGATGGGCCCCATCGCGATCCCGATGATGCTGGGCCTGCTGCGCGGGTTCCGCCGCTCCGGCCCGACGGCGGCGCTCACCAGCTGGTCGATGGGCCTGCTGGCCTTCTGGCTGGTCAACTACCCGATCAACTGGAGCGTCGACGGCGGCGTCCCGCTCGAATACCAGGTCTCGGTCCCGCTGGCCGTCTCCCTGGTCCTGTACGTCCTCATCGGCTGTCTGAAGCCGGAGGACACCCCGGACCGCCTCGCGGTCATCGACCGCATCAACACGGACGACGACAGCGCGGCGGTCGCCGTACCGGCTCCGGCGGGCGGCGTGGAGGACGCGGTGGGCCGGACACCGGTGAAGGACTGACCCACCGACGCGACACGGCACGCCCTTTCCCCGGTTCCCCCACGGAGGAGCCGGGGAATCGCCGTGCCCGGAGATCGCCCGGGCGGCAGACTGGCCGTATGACCGCATCCGATCCCAAGGCCGACCTCCTGCGCTATCTGCAGGACGCCCGTGACGCGCTCCTGTGGAAACTCGAAGGACTCTCGGAGTACGACGCCCGGCGCCCGCTGACGCCGACCGGTACCAACCTCCTGGGCCTGGTCAAGCATGTGACCTTCGTCGAACTGGGCTACCTGGGCCACACGTTCGGGCGTCCCTCCGGCAGACCACAGCCCTGGTCCGCCGACAACCCCGATCCCAACAACGACATGTGGGCCACCGCCGAGGAATCGCGGGAGCACATCGCCGACGGCTACCGCAGCGCATGGGCCCACTCGGACGCGACCGTCGAAGCGCTGCCCCTGGACACGGTCGGCACGGTGCCCTGGTGGCCGGACAACAACGAGATCACGCTGCACCACGCCCTGGTACGGGTCATCGCCGACACCCACCGGCACGCCGGACATGCCGACATCCTCCGCGAGAACCTGGACGGGGCCGCGGGCATGCGCCGGGACAACCCAAGCCTGCCGTCGGCCGATTCGGCGTGGTGGAAGGAGTACCGGGAACAGCTGGAGCGCGTGGCCGAGGAAGCGGCTCGCGCGGTGCAGGACGGCAGGGCGTAGGACGGCAGGGCGTAGGACGGCAGGGCGTACGTACGACGGCCGGTCAGGCGCCTCGCGGATACCTCGCGAGCCAGCCCGGCGCGGAGCCGGCCGGCCCGTGCAGTGCCGGGCCCTGGGTCATCTCCATGGCGAAGTCGTCGGCCAGTTCGAGGAGGGTGGCGCGGCCCTCCAGTTCGGTCAGCCAGGCCGGCGGGAGGGCGGTCTCGCCGTGCAGGGCGCCCAGGAGGCCGCCCGTCACGGCGCCCGTCGCGCCGGACGGGCCGTCGTGGTTCACGGCGAGGCGCAGCCCGTGCCGGACGTCCTCGGCCACCAGCGCGCAGTACACGGCGCCTGCCAGCACCCCCTCCGCCGTGCCGTCCCCCGCCAGCTCGGCGACCCGGGCCGGTGTCGGCATCCCCTGCCGTACCGCGCCCAGCGCGTGCTGCAGCGCGTCCGAGACGGACTGGTGCCCCGGCCGCGCGGCGAGCAGCGCGAGCGCCCGCTGCACGGCGCCGTCGAGGCTCTCGCCGCGGGCGAGACCGTGCACGATCACCGCGTACGCCCCCGCCGAGAGGTAGGCCATCGGATGCCCGTGGGTCTGCGCCGCGCACTCGACGGCCAGCTGGACCACCAGCTGCGGCTCCCAGCCGACCAGCAGCCCGAAGGGCGCGGAGCGGGCGGTCGCCTCGGGTCCGACGTCGCCCGGGTTCTTGGGCGCGTCCAGGGTCCCCATGGTCTCGTCGCCGAACCCGAGCAGCAGTGAGCGGGCCGGGTCCCGGCGGGCGTACAGCCACTCCTCGCGCGCCAGCCACCCGTCGTCCTTGCGGCGCTCGTCGGGCCCCCAGTCGCGCTGGGTGGCCGCCCAGCGCAGATACGCCCGGTGCAGATCGGTCGGCGGATGCCAGGCGCCCGTGTCCCGCCGCACCTGGGCCCGTATCAGCCCGTCCAGGGTGAACAGGGTGAGCTGTGTGAGATGCGTGACGGCGCCGCGTCTGCCGTATGCGGGGGCGAGGTCCACGACGCCCTCGGCGCCGTGCGCCCCACGGATCTCGTCGAGATCCAGCTCGTCGACAGGCGCTCCCAGGGCGTCCCCGAGCGCGGACCCGAGCAGGGCCCCCCGCACGCGGCTCCGAAAGTCCTGCTGCTCGACACGGCCCCATAGGGCCCCGGCTGTCGCACTCACCAAGACCTCCCCGACGGCACCGCCCGACGCATGACAGCTCAGCACTGTAATCGAACGGGAACGGTCCGTTCAGGGGGCGGATTGCTATGTGAGATGTGACCTGAGTGGTCCCGAGTGATCAGTTTTCACCCTTACCGGGTGACATGGCAGACGTGGACGCACTGATCGCGTTCACGAGGCTTCGAGGACTGCCTCGCGCCGTTCGCGCGCCCAGGGGTAGTCCGGGTTGAGTTCCAGGGCTCGGTCCAGGGAGGCCAGCGCCTCAGCGTGGCGGCCCAGGTTGAGCAGGGACGCGCCGCGGCTGGCGTGAGCCGAGGCGTAGTCGGGGTCGACGGCGAGCGCTCGGTCGTAGGCGGCGAGGGCCTCCGTGTCGCGGCCCGCGACCCGCAGGGCGTCGCCGCGTTCGCAGTGGCCCCAGCCCCAGTCGGGCCACAGGCTGAGGGCGTGGTCGAGGTCGGCGAGCTGGCGGGTGTGGTCGCCGCGGCCGCGCCAGACGCGGGCGCGGCGGCCGAGGGCCCAGGCGTAGTCCGGCTTGAGTTCGAGGGCGCGGTCGAAGTCCGCGAGGGCCGCGTCGAGTTGGCCCAGGCGCTCACGGGTCGCGCCGCGGGAGGCGCGGGCGAACGCGCTGGTGGGGTCGAGCCGGATGCCCTCGGACAGGTCGCGGACCGCCTCCTCGGAATGACGCAGGAGGCGATGCAACTCACCGCGCAGGATGATGTTCCAGGGATTGTCCGGCTCCAGGGCGACCACCCGGTCGTAGAGGCCGAGCGCCGCATGGTGATCACCACGGACCTGGCTCAGCGTGACGGCCTTGGCGCGCAGGACCCGCACCAGGCCGGGATCGAGGTCGAGGGCGTGGTCGTACTCCTGGAGCGCGCGCTCGTTGTCGCCGTCGCGGGAGAGGGCCTCACCCCGCGCGGCGTGGGCCCGCGCGCGCCATGGCTCGTCGGTGCCGGCCCGGCTCAGCAGCCGGCGCAGCGCCTCGGCGATCCCGCCCTCCGCGAGGGCCTCGGACAGGTCGCGGCCCCACGCCCGTACGGCATCCGCGTCCGTGTCCTCGCCCGCCTCGGTCAGCAGTCTCGCCCAGCGCCGGGCCGTGTCGTCGCCGTGGTCGCAGGAGGTGACGAAGTCGTCAAGGGCCGCGGGCAGTGCGGCCCGCGGCGTCGCGCACAGGAAGTGGTACGACTCGGCGAGGCGCAGCTCCCGCCAGCGCTCCTCCTGCCGGAACTCGGCGGGTTCCAGGCCCGCTTCGGCCTCCTCCCGCCACCTCGCGAACGTCTCGGCGAGCCGCCCGTGCCGCTCCGTCCACCCTCGCGGCGACCGGCTGCGCTGCAACCGCAGCATCGGCGTCCTTACGACGTCGTGGTACTGCGCCCGCGCGCCGCGCTCGTCGACGAACGGAAGGCCTCTCAACCACCCGTACAGTGCGTCGAGTTGATCGCCCGGGCAGTCGACGACGGCCCGGAACACGTCCGCGTCCAGTCGCCGCGGCAGTGCGCACGCCAGCGCGGCCGAACGCCGTACGGGATCGCGCTCCCACTTCAGGAACCGTTCCACCGCGTCGACGCTCGGGTCCCCGACACCTCCCGGGTCGGCGGGCCGGGTCCGGGCGAGGGTGGACACGAGCACCGGGAGGCCGGCCGTCAGCCGCAGCACCTCCGCCACCACGGGCTCGTCCACGACTCCCTCACCGGCCAGCAGGTCCCGCGCCTCCGCCTCCGTGAAGGGTCCCAGCGGCAGCTCGGTCATGAAGTCCGCGAAGCCGCCCCAGCGTGCCGAGCCGAAGGGGCGCTGCCCGGCCGTCACCACCATGGTGGTGGCGGGCAGGGTGCCGTATCTCTCGGTCGCCATCAGGTCGTGCAGCCAGCCGTCGAGGAACGGGCCGGTGCGCTCGTACGTGTCGAGGAACAGGACGAGCCATGGTGCGCTGTCAGCCGCCTCGGTGAGTTCGTTCAGCAGCACCGGGGTCAGCACGCGCTCGGGGGACAGCACGATCTGCAGGTCCTCCTGGTTGCGGAAGCGCGCGCTGAGGCCTGCCCGCAACCGGTCCGCGCCCTGGGCGAGTTGACCGGGGTCGACGGCACCGACGAAGGGGCCGGCCCCGGGCAGCAGCCCCAGTCCGGCCAGGCCGACGCGGACCGCCGTCGCGGTCACCGGGGAGGGCCCGTCCGGCTCGGGCTCCAAGGCCGCCAGGGCCGCCTCCGCCTCGTGCCGCCGCTCGCGGTGCGCGGCCAGCAGGCGGTCGAGTTCCTTGAACCTGGCTCCCTGCCCGGAGAGTTGCCGGCTGATCGCCGCCATCGCCTCCGGTACGCTCCCGGCGTTCTCGTCGACGTATGCCGTCAGCGCCCCGCGCTCCCGCGCGATCTGCTCCAACTCCCTCAGCAGGAAGGTCTTTCCGACGCCGGCGTTGCCGTGCACATGGAAGAGGAAACGGTGCCGCTCGTCCTCGGGCGGAAGGTCGAAGTTGGCCCGGAACGCGGCCCGTTCGTCGCTCCGCCCCACGAATCCGGCCCGTCTGCGCTGCCGGATCAGCTCCTGCATCGACGGCCGCGTCGACCTCATCGGTCCCACCCCCGTAGCCGGTCCCGTGTAAGTCTCGCAGAGATGTTCACCTCCTTGGCCGCCAACAACCCGTCATCGACCGGGAAACTCTACGATGCACAGGAGTGCGCGCGATGACGGGGTGACGGAGGGTGAGCATGCCACGGGGTGGGCACGACGAGGGCTGGCTGGACCTGGCTGACGCCATTGAGGTGCTGCGAAACCAGCTGTCGGAGGCGCAACGCCGGGGGCAGGGTTCCCCGCTGCGCTTCGTTCTGGGCGAGATCACGGCGGAGTTCGAGATCGAGCTGGTGCGGGCGAAGAACGGCGGCGGCGCGCTGCGGTTCGGTGTCGTGGAGGCCGATGCCCGCCGGGAGCGCTCGGCACGGTCCACACAGCGCGTGACCCTGCGGCTGACCCCGGAGCTCGACGGCAGCGGGCGCGTGGCCGTGAGCGACGTCGAGTGAGCCGGCCGATCCCGGAGGCGGACCGATGCAGCTGAAGCAGGTCGTCAAGGTTCGCGGCGCGGGTTTCGGCACCGGCTATCTGATCGCGCCGCGGCTCGTCCTGACCGCCGCGCATGTGGCGCCGCCGCTCCACGGGAGGGCGGAGATCGTTCTTCCCGAGTCGGACGAGACCGTCCCTGCGGTCGTGCGGTGGCGAAGGCATGACGACACCGTGGACGCCGCCCTGCTGGAGATCCCGGCCGACCTGGACTGGCCGACGCCCGAGCCGCTGCGCGGTCCCCGCGGCCGGCGCCCGCAGCGCTGGGGGCGGTTCGTGACGGGCGGCACCCAACTGCGCGTCTCCCTCGCGGGATTCCCGCGGCAACAGCGGACCAGTACGGTCCGGGACGGGGAGACACTGACTAGCCGCGGCTGGGAGGCGCCGACCGGCTGGGTCAGACCGCACGGTGGCACGAACCCCTTCGAAATCCTCGACGACGCCGGTCAGCTGGCGATCGACACCGCGGGACTCGACCACGAAAGGGCCGCGAGGACCACCCCCTGGTCCGGGATGTCGGGCGCGGCCGTCTTCCCGTACGGGGAGGAGCTGCTGCTCGGCGTGGTGCGGGACGACCTCCGGCCCAGCCATGGCACCCGGCTGGCGTTCACCCGCAGCGAGGACCTGCTGGCCTCAGCCGAGTTCCGCGCGGTGGTCCGCGAGGCGACCTCCGTCGACCCGACGCCCGAACCGGCCGAGCTCACCGGCCTGTTGGAGCCGACCCCGCCCAAACGGGAGGTGACCTCCCCCACCATGCTGCTGCGGGCCGACGCCGAGGTCGTGTCATTCCACGGCCGGGAGGACACGCTCACCGAGCTGGTGCAGTGGTGTGTGACAGATCGGGACGGTCTTCCCTCCGTCCGGGTGCTCACCGGCCCGGGCGGGCAGGGCAAGACCCGGCTGGCCAGGCAGCTGACGGCGCGGATGCGGGAACGCGGCTGGGTGGCCGGCCAGGTGGTCCGCGAGCCCCTCGACCTGCGGGTGCTGCGCACCGTCCAGCGCCCGCAGCTGTTGGTCGTCGACTACGCCGAGACCCGGCCCGAGCTGGTCAGGGAGCTGCGGGAGCAGACCGAGCGGGCCGGGCACACGGTGCGCCTGCTGCTGCTCGCCCGTTCGCTCGGCTCCTGGCAGATCAGGGCGACCGGCGCGCTGCGCGAGATCAGGCTGCACGCGCTCAGTCCCGCCGCCGCCGACCGGGCGCAGTCGTTCCGGACGGCGGCCCGCGACCTCTCCCGACGCCTCGCGGAGGTGACGGGCGAGACGGGCGTCGACTGGCCCGGCGTCGCGGACGCCCTCCCCGCGGCCCGCCCTCAAGGGAGCACAAGGACCGAGACGGCGCTGACCGCGCAGATGGCGGCACTGGCCGCCCTGCTGAGCCGGGTGCGGATCACCCCGCAGGACGGGGAGCCGCTGGAGGCCGAACTCCTGGGCCACGAGCTGAAGTACTGGCTGGAGAGCGCGGACGGGTGGGGCATGGGGCGAAGAGAGAAGAGCCTTCTCGACGTCGCCGTGGCGGCGGCCGTGCTGTGTCCCGTGCAGGACGAGCGGGAGGCCCGCGAGGCCCTCGCACGGCTGCTGCCCGACGAACCGCCGTCGCTGAGGGCGAACATCGCCGCCTGGCTGCGCGAGGTGTACCCGCCGTCCGAGGACCGTTACTGGGGCCAGTTGGAGCCGGACCGGCTCGCGGAGTACCACGCCTCCGACCAGGTCATCCATGACGCGGGACTGCTCGGGAGGCTGTTCGCCCACGCCCCGGACCACCAGCGGGTGCAGACCCTCACCGTGCTGGCCCGGTCCGCCGTGGCCCACGTCAACGAGGGCCGCCCGGACAAGGCGCGCATCGTCATCGACCGGCTGCGCGAGGCGCTGCGCTCCGTGCCCGCCGACGTGCCGCTGACCGCCGCGATGCTGCGCGCGCACTCCGACACCCTGCCGGAACAGTCCCATGTACTGCGCGAGTACGCGCTCGACGTCGCCCGCGAGCTGAGCCGTCTGTGCCACGCGACGGGAGACGGTCCGCGGGCGCTCGGGGAGCGCGCGTGGGCTCTGCACAACCTGGCCGAGCGGCACCTGGCGGTCGGTGACTGGGAGGACGCGCGGGAGGCGGCCGCCGCCGCGGCGGCGATGCGCGAACGGCCGGCGGACGACGGGGCGACGACGCACCGCACGGAGTGGGCCGACTCGCTGCTGGTGCTCTCGCGTGCCCTGAGCATGACCGGGCGCCTGATGGAGGCGCACCAGGCCGGGGACCAGGCCCTCGCCCTCTTCCGCGCATTGGCGGCGGAGGACGGCGAGGAGCGGGAGAAACGCGAGCACGGCCTGGTGCGGTCACTCGTCAACCAGTCGCGGGTGGTCTGGCAGCTCGATCCGAACGCGATCTCCTTCGACCAGATCGCCAGGTCCGACGACCACACGGACGAGGCCGTCCGGCGTGCCCGTGAGCTGGCAGACCGGCACCCCGATCTGGATCCGCTCCTGCTCCCCGACGCCCTGGTGGCACGGGGCACGAGTCTGTGGCGCTTCCGGCGGCATACGGAGGCGCTGGCGCTGAGCGAGGAGGCGGTCGAGACCGCTCGCCGGCTGGCGGGAGAGAACCCGGACGCCTACTCCGCCGACCTCGCGCGTGCTCTGATGGGCCTGGCGGTCGACGCCAACGCCGCCTCACGGCCACGAGGCGAGGCGATGGCGCTCGTACAGGAGGCGATCGGACTGCTGCGCCCGCTGGCCCGGGATCTTCCCGCCGTCCACCGCTCCACGCTGGCGCAGATGCTGCACAACCTCGCCTGGGAGCAGAGCGAGGCCGAGGACCACGCGGCGGCACAGGAATCCATCGCAGAGGCCATCAGCCATCGCCGGGACCTGGCGCGCGATCCGTACGGGATCGCGGTGCCGGCCCTGGCCCAGTCGGTGAGCGCGCTCGCCACCTTCCACGCGGACGCGGGAGACCAACGAGCGGCGGTGGAGCGTTTCGAAGAGGCTCTCGCCATCTACGCGGCGGCCCAACGGCCGCTCAGCGCAAGCAACTTGAAGGACCGCTCCGGAACGGCTCTCTCACTCGGTCTCGCCTACGACGCGCTCGACCGCCCGGCGGAGGCGCTGGCCGCCCTGAATCAGGCCCTCGACATCCGGCGCCGCCTCAGTGCGTACGCCCCCAGCCTCTACACCCAGGCGTACGCCCACACCCTCCACGACGGCTCCGACCTGTACCGCAGGCACGACCGGCAGGTCGCGGTACGCATCCTGCTGCGCCAGGCGCTGCCGCACTACCGCCGCCTGTCCCGCGAGGACGAACGCGGACGTCAGGGGCTGGCCTTCTGCCTGCACGACCTCGGCAGCAGCTATGCGGCGGCCGCCTGGGGAGTGACGGCCGACCGCGCGGTTCCCGTGCTGCGGGAGGCGTACGAGCTGCGGGTGGAGCTCTCGGCCCAGGACCCGGGACACGAGGTTCACCTGGCCGACACCTGCGCGCAGTTGGGCCGTGCACTGATGTCGACGAGCCGCTTCCACGAGGCCGTCCGGATCGCGGAGCACGAGGTGCGCCTTCGGCGCGGGCTTTTCGGCACGGACCCGGCCGGCCAGGAGCAGGCTCTCTACCTCGCCCTGTTGCGGCTGGCCGAGGGGCAGGCCATGACGGGACACGACGCCGCCGCCTGGCAGACCGCCCTTCAGGCGGAGGAGGCCTGCCGGGCGCTGACCGATCGCCCCGGTCTCCCGCCGGTCCGGATCGCGTTCCTGCTGCAACGACTGGCCCGGGCGTTGAGCCTGTGCGGCAGGCAGGACTGGCGCCGGGCCGTCCGTGCCGTGGAGCCGGCGCGGCGGGCCGTCCGCATCTGTCGCGGCCTGGTGGATCAGGACCCGGACCAGGCCCAGGCCGACCTGACGTGGAGTCTCCGCGTACTCGCCACCGTTCTGGACCGGGTCGGCCGCCACGACGAGGCCGTCGACGCACAACTGCGAAAAGGAGCATGACGCCATGACGTCACCCCGCGACGAGGGTCAGGACGAGTCGCTCGACGACATCCGACGCGACGAGCAGGAGGCCGCCCGCTCGGGAGAGCTGTTCTACGGCAACGTCAACGAGTTCGTCGTCGACCGGCTGGTCTATCTGCTGACCCCGCCCGCTCCGGCGTCCGGACGGGTCTGGTGCACGGAGTGGTACCGGCACGCTCAGGCGCTGTCCCGGCTGGACTCCCTGTGGCGGGCCTGGGAGATGCTGCGCTTCGATCCCTCTCTGGGCATGTCGAACTGGTGGCTCCACCACGCGGACCCGCACTGGGCTGCCCTGACGGACCCGGTCACGGGGCCGTTCGCGCAGTGCGTGGGCGGCCACCGCCCGCCTGCGCCCGTGCAGGTCATGGAGCCGCCGGACGGGCTCTTCTTCGACCAGAGGCAGTCGCCGTCCAGGGATCCGTTCGCCCTCGACTGAGTGGCCCGGGCCGCCCGCAATCTGGCTCAACAGGCGCAGCCGGACCGGTCGTCACGAGAAGATGGCTGTCATGTCCACCAACACACCCCCCCATGCCCGGGCCCTCTCGCTGACCGCCGCCCTCCTCACCGCGAGCGTCGCCCTCTACATAGCCCTCGTGGCCTTCGGCAACATCACGGACTTCGGTACCAACCAGGCGTTCGTACAACACGTTCTGGCCATGGACACCACGTTCAAGGACGACGACCTGATGTGGAGAGCCGTCACCAACAAGGGCCTGCAGAACGCTGCTTACGTCCTCATCATCGTCTGGGAGACCGTCGCGGCCCTGGTCCTCGCCTACGGCACCTGGATGTGGGCCCGGCGTGACCACGCCCGCGCCCGCTCCATCTCCACGTACGGCCTGCTGATGCTCCTGCTCCTGTTCGGCGCCGGGTTCATCGCGATCGGCGGGGAGTGGTTCTCCATGTGGCAGTCGAAGACGTGGAACGGGCTCGACGCGGCGCTGCGGGTGTTCGTGCTGAGCGGGGTCGTGCTGATCATCGTGCAGTTGACCGGCCGCGGGGCCGAGGACTGAGCAACGCCGCTATTTGACGACCGTCACCTTCGTGCCGGCCGTCCCGAACGTCCACACAGCCGAGCCGTCCGCCGCCCGCATCCGGATACCGCCCGTCTGGGTTCCGGAGGCGGGGGGCGGCGAAGAGCCGTCGACCGCGTTGGAGAAGGCGACGTTGGAGCCGGACCTGACCGTGAAGTACACGATGTGTTCGATCTTCACGCCGTCGGAGCCGGTGATGGGGCCCTCGGTGCGCGCGCCGACCGTGTAGGTGCCGGGGTCGGGGCTGACGGTCCCCGGCCACACCGCGACGGTGCGGCGCGGCGCGTCGCTCGCGTCGACCAGCCACACCGTCTTCTGCCCGAGGGAGTAGACGATGCGCCGCCCGGTGCCGGAGCCGTCCGGCACCGCGGCCGGTGACTTGGACGGGGCGGGCTTCGGATGAGCCGACGCCGACGCGCTCGGCCGGGCCGCGACCGCGCGGGGCTTGGCCCCCTTGTCGGCCTGTACAGCGAGGACGACGACAGCGGCGACCGCTCCCACCGTGAGACCGGTCACCCAGATCTTCGGGGCTGGCACGGCACGCATCTCCTCAGCTACGGATCCCCGTTGTGGGAATCCCCGTCCAACGGGGGTCGGATCATCGTACTCAGTCCAGGACCGGCAGCAGCTCCGGCAGATGCCCGTCGGACACCGCGGCCGCCCGCTGCCGCTCCTGCGACACCTCGCCGTACAGCGTCGTGCGCGGCTTCGCCGGACGTCCCGCCGCCTCCGCCACCGCGATCAGGTCCTTGACCGACTTGTACGAGCCGTAGGAGGAGCCGGCCATGCGGGAGATCGTCTCCTCCATGAGCGTGCCACCCAGGTCGTTCGCGCCGGAGCGGAGCATCTCCGCCGCGCCCTCCGTGCCCAGCTTCACCCAGCTGGTCTGGATGTTCGGGATCCAGGGGTGGAGCAGGAGGCGGGCCATCGCCATCACCGCGCGGTTGTCCCGGGCCGTGGGCCCGGGGCGGGCGATCCCCGCCAGGTACACCGGCGCGTTGGTGTGGATGAAGGGGAGGGTCACGAACTCCGTGAAGCCGCCTGTGCGTTGCTGGATCCCGGCGAGGGTCCTCAGGTGGCCCAGCCAGTGCCTGGGCTGGTCCACGTGGCCGTACATCATCGTCGACGACGAGCGGATGCCCAGCTCGTGCGCGGTCGTGATCACCTCGATCCAGGTCGCCGTGGGCAGCTTGCCCTTGGTCAGGATCCAGCGGACCTCGTCGTCGAGGATCTCGGCGGCGGTCCCGGGGATGGAGTCAAGGCCGGCCTCCTTCGCCGCCGTCAGCCACTCGCGGATCGAAAGGCCCGTCCTCGTCGCGCCGTTCACCACCTCCATCGGCGAGAAGGCGTGTACGTGCATCCCGGGGACGCGTTCCTTCACCGCCTTCGCGATGTCGAAGTACGCCGTCCCCGGCAGGTCGGGATGGATACCGCCCTGCATGCAGACCTCCACCGCGCCCACCTCCCACGCCTGTTGGGCGCGGTCGGCGACCTGCTCCAGCGACAGCGTGTAGGCGTCGGCGTCCGTGCGGCGCTGTGCGAAGGCGCAGAAGCGGCAGCCCGTGTAGCAGACGTTGGTGAAGTTGATGTTCCGCGTGACGATGTACGTCACGTCGTCTCCGACCGCCGACTTCCGTACGTCGTCGGCGACCCGCGTCAGGGCGTCCAGCGCGGCGCCGTCCGCGTGCAGCAGGGCGAGGGCCTCCTCGTCCGTGAGCCGTGTCGGGTCGTCGGCGGCGGTGCGCAGTGCCTCGCGCACGTCCGTGTCGATGCGCTGGGGCACCATCCCGGGTGCCGCCGCCTCCCGCAGCTCCGCCCAGTCGCCGTAGACCTCGTCGAAGTCGTCGCGGCGGTCGGACGTACGGCCCTCGGTGTCGATGGAGGCGTGCAGGTCCGTACGGCCGGAGGAGACGAAGGCCTCCTCCGGTTCCTGCCACGCGTGGCCCTCGACCACCGCGTCGGGGAGCGCCAGGCCCGTCTCCGGGTCGGCCAGTGCCCGTACGTGCGGGCGCAGGCGCGGGTCCAGCCAGGGCTCGCCGCGCTGTACGAACTCCGGGTACACGCAGAGGCGTTCGCGCAGCGAGAAGCCGACGGCCTGCGACCGCGCGGCCAGCTCCTCGATCTGCGGCCAGGGGCGCTCGGGGTTCACGTGGTCGATGGTCAGGGGCGACACCCCGCCCCAGTCGTCGATGCCCGCGCCGATCAGCCGCTCGTACTCGGAGTCCACCAGGTTGGGAGGGGCCTGGAGGCAGGCGCTCGGGCCCATGATGAGCCGGGCCACCGCCACCGTCGCCACCAGCTCGTCCAACTCGGCGTCCGGCATGCCCCGCATCGCCGTGTCCGGCTTGGCGCGGAAGTTCTGGATGATCAGTTCCTGGATGGAGTGGTAGGCCCGGGACACCTTCCGCAGTGCGAAGAGGGACTCGGCGCGCTCCTCGTACGTCTCGCCGATGCCGATCAGGATCCCGGACGTGAAGGGCACGGAGGAGCGGCCCGCGTCCTCCAGGACGCGCAACCGCACGGCCGGTTCCTTGTCGGGGGAGCCGTGGTGCGGGCCGCCCGGCTCGGACCACAGGCGGGTGGCGGTCGTCTCCAGCATCATGCCCATGGACGGGGCCACGGGCTTGAGCCGCTGGAAGTCCGTCCAGGACATGACGCCCGGGTTGAGGTGGGGCAGCAGGCCCGTCTCCTCCAGGATGCGGATGGAGATGGCGCGGACGTAGGCGATCGTGTCGTCGTAGCCGTGCGCGTCGAGCCACTCGCGCGCCTCGGGCCAGCGGTCCTCGGGCTTGTCGCCGAGGGTGATCAGGGCTTCCTTGCAGCCGAGCGCCGCGCCCTTGCGGGCGATGTCGAGGACCTCGTCCGGGGACATGAACATCCCGTGCCCGGCGCGGCGCAGCTTGCCGGGGACGGTCACGAAGGTGCAGTAGTGGCACTTGTCCCGGCACAGGCGGGTGAGGGGGATGAAGACGCTCTTCGAGTACGTGATGACGCCGGGGCGGCCGGCCGCTTCGAGGCCCGCGTCACGGACCCGGCCGGCGGACGCGGCGAGGTCGTCGAGGGCTTCGCCGCGGGCCTGGAGGAGGACGGCCGCCTCGGTGACGTCGAGGGCCACGCCGTCCCGGGCGCGTTTGAGGGCACGACGCATGGAGTTCTCGGTGGGGCCGGTTCCGGAGGTCGCGGAGGTCGTCATCCTTCGAGCATACGAGCGAGGTGACCAGGTCAGACAGGCGCCGCCCGATCCGCCCCGGGCCCCGCCCGTTACACGGTGTCACTGGCCGCGGGAGGGCCGGCCACATGGGCACCCAGGGAGTCCAGCACTCCCAGCACCTCCGCCTCCCCCGCCGGCGGCAGCTGCACCACGACCTCCTCGATGCCGAGGTCCGCGTAGTGCGCGAGCTTGCCCGGGGTCGGGAAGACCGCGTACGGGACCACCTGCAGCGCCTCCGGGTCGCGGCCCGCCTCGGCCCAGGCCCGCCGGAGCACCGGCAAGGACTCCGGCAGTCCGCGCCCGCCGATCGGCATCCAGCCGTCGGCGTACTCGCAGATGTGGGAGACGAGCCTGGGGCCGGCCGCCCCGCCGACGAGCGTGCGCGGGCCGACGACCGGGCCGCGCGGCTTCTGCACGGGCTTCGGGTACGCGGACGAGGCCCGCACGCTCCCGAACTCCCCCTCGTAGGCAGTCGGTTCCTCCGACCACAGCGCGCGCATCAGGGCCATCCGGTCGCGCACCAGATCGCGCCGCGTACGCCACTCCACTCCATGGTCGGCGGCCTCCTCGACGTTCCAGCCGAAGCCGAGGCCGAGCGTGAAGCGGCCTGCGGAGAGGTGGTCGAGGGTCGCGATCTGCTTGGCGAGGCCGATCGGGTCGTGCTGGGCGACCAGCGTGATGCCGGTACCGAGGCCGAGGCGCTCGGTGACCGCGGCGGCCTGGCCGAGCGCGACGAAGGGGTCGAGGGTGCGGCCGTACTCGGGCGGCAGGTCGCCGCCCGCCGGGTACGGCGTCACGCGCTCGACCAGGCCCGCATGAGCTCACGCCACCTCGGCCGCCACTTCAGGCACCTCACCGGCACCACGCCGCTGCAATGGCTCCACACCCGGCGCATTCGCCACGCCCAGGAACTGCTGGAGACGACCGACGCCACCGTGGACACCATCGCCGCGGCCACCGGCATGGGCACCGCCACCACCCTGCGCCGCCACTTCCACCGCAGCGTCGGCGTCCCACCCGACACCTACCGCCGCACGTTCCGTCCATGAACGAGCAGTTGCAAGGAAGTTGACAGGTGGGCGCAAGTCAGCACTGGGGCAGCAGGTCTTGAGCGCGCCAGAAGTCCGCGTCCGACAGGTTGACCATGTTGACGTACACGTTGGTGTGACCGGTGTCATCGTCGGTGCGGAGCCAGGCACCAGAGGTGTGGCCGTTGTTCTGGTACCAGTCCCCGGCGGTCCAGCAGTAGAAGTAGTTGCGACCTGCGTAGAGCGTTCCTGCGTGGCTGTGCAGGTTGGGCTGGTGGTGGGTCCACTGGGTGACGGAGGTTGTCAGGTAGACCTTGGCTCGCGCCTGCGCGGGGGCTGCCTGCGCAGGACCGGCGCCGGCGATGGCACCGACCAGACCCGTAGCGGCCAGCAGACCAATGAGACTGTGGCGAAGGCGATGCTTGCGCATGTACTGGTTCTCCCTGAGGTGAGCACTGGATAGCGGTGTCATCTGTAAGCGATGTGCCGAGCGGCTGATCGGGCCCGACCAACGACATCGGCGTGCGGTCCGCCCCCCGTCCCGAACCGCACGCCGTGGTGTTTCCTGCACCATCGTGCTCACGTGCCACGCGCCGGAACAGCTCACGAACCGTTCACGTGTGACCGGTCGCCGGCATCGAGACCTGCTCGCGCGTCTTCCAGCGCCGTCATGACCTCAGGCGTTCCTGATCAGGACGCGATGCCGGTAGGCACGGACCACGGCCGCGGCGCCCACGAAGTCGTTGGTGGGGGCCGCTCCTATGGCGCTGAGTCCAGATCAGCGCCACCGCCGCATGGTCCGACGGCCACACCCGGTCGACCGGCCTGTCCCCGACCCGCCCTACGCCTCGCACGGTCCCGACCCCGTCGGGTCCGGCCGGGCCGCCCGCGAAGAGGTAGTCGATACGGGCGCCGGGACCCCGACCGGCAACACCGCGAGGATCGCCTTCTGCTGCTCCGCCCAGGGACCGAACCGCCACCACAGGTTCCAGGTCACGACCCGCATCCGCCGACCGCCCGCCTTCCTCGCGCGTGCGTGGGAGACCATTGCAGCAACAGTTCGGGACTCGGACGTGCTCAGAAGTGAACCCGGGTCTCCTCGGATGCGAAGGAGTCGTACGGACCATGCCCCGCCCCACCGGCCTCCGCCACCGCGCCACCACCGCCTTCCAGCGTCACGTGGCCAACCCGTTCACGCGCCGGATGCCCCTGCAGACCCTGCTGGAGACCACCGGCCGAACCTCCGGACTGCCCCGCCGCACCCCATTGGGCGGTCGCCGGATCGGCGGCTCCTTCTGGCTGGTCTCGGAGTTCGGGGAGCTGTCCCAGTACGTCCGCAACATCAAGGCCGACCCGAGGGTGCGGGTCCGGCTCCGCGGGCGCTGGCACACCGGCACGGCCCACCTCATGCCCGACGACGACCCGGTGACCCGTCTGCGCACCCTGCCCCGCAGCAACAGCACGGCGGTACGGCTGCTGGGGACGAACCTGCTGACGGTGCGGGTGGATCTGGACGACTGAGCGTCCCGTCCGACCGTCGGCCCACACCGCGCGAGGGGACTCCCGCGGGTTCGGCAGGTCGCCGTGGCGGCCTGACTCCTACCCCGGCCACACGATCGCCTGCACCTCGCTGTACGCGTGCAGCGCGTACGAACCGACGTCGCGTCCCACCCCGCTCTTCTTGAACCCCCCGAACGGCGCCTCCATGTTGCGCCCGACGGTGTTGACCCCGACCCCGCCGGCGCGCAGCTGCCGGGCCACCCGGAACGCGCGGGCCACATCGCCCGACCACACGTAGTCGATGAGGCCGTAGTCGCTGTCGTTGGCGAGGGCGATGCCCTCGTCCTCGTCGTCGAAGGGGATGACCACGAGCACCGGTCCGAAGATCTCCTCGCGGGCCACGCGCATGTCGTTGGTGCAGTCGGCGAGGAGGGTCGGGGCCACATGGAAGCCGCGGTCGTGTGGTGGCCGTTCGCCGCCCGTGACCAGCACGGCGCCTTCCTTGCGGCCCAGTTCGACGTACGACTCCACCCGCTCGCGATGGGCCGCGGAGATCACCGGCCCGACCACCGTGTCCGGCTCGCGCGGGTCCCCGACCCTCAACCGGCGTGCGTACGCGGCCAGTTGTTCGACAAGACGGTCGTAGACGCCGCGCTGCACCAGTACCCGCGTCGGTGCCGTGCAGATCTGCCCGCTGTAGAAGGAGAAGGTGGTGCCGATGCCCGCCACCGCCGCACCCAGGTCGGCGTCGTCGAAGACGAGCGCGGCTCCCTTCCCGCCCAGCTCCATCAGCTGGCGCTTCATGTCCCGCCCGCACACCTCGGCGATGCGCTGCCCGACCGCCGTGGAACCGGTGAAGCTGACCATGTCGACGTCCGGTGACGCGACGGCCGCCTCGCCGACCGAGGCCGAGCGGCCGGAGACGACGTTCACCACGCCCGGCGGCGCCCCCGCGGCCTCCAGCGCCTCCGCCATGCGGTAGACCGACAGGGGGTCCTGCGGGGCGGGCTTCACCACGACCGTGTTGCCCATGGCGAGGGCGGGGGCGATCTTGCCGGCCGGGTTCGCCCACGGGTTGTTGTACGAGGTGATGCAGGTGACGACCCCGACCGGCTGCCGCACGGCCAGCGCGCCCATCACGCCGGCCTTCCCGATCGGGCCCGCCTCGTTGATCTGCGGCGGGATCGCCCACTCGGCGGGCTCCACGCGCGCGTACCGCCTGAACCGGGCCACGCCCACCCCGACCTGCATCGCCCGCGCCGTCCCGGTCGTGGCACCGGTCTCGGCCTGGGCGAGTTCGGCGTACGGCGCGAACCGGCCCGCGATGATGTCCGCCGCTCGCCCGAGGACCGCCGACCGCTCCTCGGGCGAGGTCCTGGACCACGGCCCGAAGGCCTCGCGGGCCGCGGCACACGCCGCGTGCACCTGATCCCGCGAGGCCTGCGGAGCCCATCCGACGGTCTGCTCGGTCGCCGGGTCGACGACGGCGTAGTGCCCGCCGTCCGGCTCGACCCAGGCACCGCCGACGAACAGCCGCTGCCCGTCGGCTACTTCGCTCACCGGGTGCTCACCGTCCTCGTGTCCCGCCCCGACCTGAGCACCTTCCCGGGTACGGCGCCGCTCACCACGTCGTCCCGGATCGCCTCGACCCCGTTGACCCACACGGCCCGTATCCCGATCGCCCTGGCGTCGAGCCGCGGGCTGTCACCCGGCAGGTCGTGCACCAGGGTGGCCTGACCCGCGTCGATCCGTTCCGGGTCGAAGAGCACCAGGTCCGCATGGAAGCCCTCCTCCACCCGTCCCCGCTCGCGCAGCCCGAACAGCCGGGCCGGATCGTCGGTGAGCATCTTGACCGCCTGCTCCAGGCCGACCAGCTTCCGGCGGCGCAGACAGTCGCCGAGGAACCGGGTCGTGTACGGGGCCCCGCACATCCGGTCCAGATGCGCGCCCGCGTCGGAGCCGCCCAGCAGGACGTCCTCGTGCTGCCAGGTCTCGGCGCGCAGCGCCCAGGACGCCGGGTCGTTGTCGGTGGGCATGGGCCACAGGACCGTACGCAGGTCGTCGGCGGCGCAGATCTCGACCAGGCACTGGAAGGGTTCCAGGCCGCGCTCCTCGGCGATGTCCCTGACCACCCGCCCGCTCAGCCCGCGGTTCGCCTCGCTGTAGGTGTCGCCGATGACGTACCGCCCGAAGTTCGCGAGCCGCCGGAAGACGCCCGCCTCCTTGGACTGGGCGCGGCGCAGCATCCCGGCCCGCACGTCCGCGTCCCGCAGCCTGGCGATCCGCTCCGGGACCGGCAGCCCCAGGATCGGGCCCCACCCCGGTATCAGGTTCAGCGCGCAGAACGTGCCCAGGGACATGTTCATCGGCGTGAGGATCGGCATGGTGAGCGCGACGACCCGACCGCCCGCCTTGCGCGCCTGCTCGCTCGCCAGCAGCTGCCGGGGTACGCGCTCGGGGACGGCGGCGTCGATGGTCAGGACGTTCCAGTTCAGGGGGCGTCCGGCCGCCGCGCTCATCTCCGCCAGCAGGTCGATCTCGGCGTCGCTGAACTGGTCCAGGCAGCCCGCCACGATCGCCTCGATCTGCGTGCCCTCGTGCTCGCCTACGGCACGTGACAGCGCCAGCAGTTCCGCCGGCTCGGCATGCCGGGAGGCGACCGGCTGTCCGTCGCCGTCGGAGTGGGTGGACGACTGGGTGGTGGAGAAGCCCCAGGCACCGGCGTCCATCGCCTCATGGAACAGGCGGAGCATGGCGTCCAGTTGCTCGTCGGTCGGCTGCCCGCCTACGGCGTCCGGACCCATCACATACCGCCGCAGCGCACAATGCCCCACCATGAAGCCCGCGTTGACGGCGATCCGCCCCTCAAGGGCGTCCAGATACTCCCCGAAGCCGTTCCAGCTCCAGGGCGCCCCCTCTTCCAGGGCGACCAGCGACATGCCCTCGACCTTGGACATCATGCGGCGCGTGTAGTCGGCGTCGTCGGGGCGGTCCGGGTTCAACGGGGCCAGCGTGAACCCGCAGTTCCCGGCCGCAACGGTCGTCACCCCGTGGTTCAGGGACGGCGTGGCATACGGATCCCAGAACAGCTGGGCGTCGTAGTGCGTGTGAGGATCGACGAAGCCGGGGGCGAGGACCAGCCCGGAAGCCTCCTCCGACGTGCGCGATTCCTCAGTGACGGCACCGATGACGGCGATACGCCCCTCCCGGATGCCGACGTCGGCGGTGTAAGCGGGCGCGCCGGTTCCATCGACGACCGTCGCGCCACGGATGACATGATCAAGCATGCGGTAACTCCTCGACGTACGTGGCGGCATGCCTACCCAGGGGCGCGGGGCTGTGCCGATTTGCGGCTCCGCCGCGTGGGCGCGACCAGCCACACACAACCCGCACCCCGCAACGGCGATTACACGGCAGCCCGGAACCGCGAGGTCCGGTGGACAGGATCCGTGTCGATCTTCGGAATCACGTGCTCCCCGATGAGCCGAATCGTCTGCAACGTCTCCTCCTTCGGCACCCCCACCGGCAACCCGAAGCTCAGCTGGTCGGCCCCGGCCTGCTCCCACCGCTTGCACTGCGTGAACACCTCGTCGGGGTCACCGCAGATCAGCAGCTCCTCCTCGATGAGCAGCTCCACGAACTCCGCCGTGTACTCCGGCAGGGTCTCCGGCCACACCGGGAACCCCTCGGGGCGGGGAAACGTGTCGTGGTACCGGAACACCAGCGAGGGGAGATAGTGCAGCCCCCCGTGCACGGCGATGTCGATCGCCTCGGCATGGGTCGGCGCGCAGATCGCCGTCGTCGTCACCATCACGTTGTCGTTGACGAAGTCCCCGACCGGCTCGGCGTTCACGACCGCCGTCTTGTACTGCTCCAGCACCCACTCCATGTCGGAGACCTTCTGGATGCTGAACCCCAGCACTCCGAGCCCCTTGCGGGCGGCCATGGCGTACGACGGCGGCGACCCGGCCGCGTACCACATCGCCGGGTGCGACTTCCCGTACGGCTTGGGCAGGATCTTCCGCGGCGGCAGCTGCCAGTGCTTGCCCTGGAAGCCGACGTACTCGTCCTGCAACCACATCTTCGGGAACTCGGCGATGGTCTCTTCCCAGATCTCCTTGGTGTAGTTCATGTCCGTCACGCCCGGTATGAACCCGAGGATCTCGTGCGAGCCGGCCCCGCGCCCGCTGCCGAACTCGAAGCGGTTGCCGGTGAGATGGTCGAGCATGGCGACCTTCTCGGCGACCTTCACCGGGTGGTTGACCTGGGCGAGGGGGTTGAAGATCCCCGAACCGAGGTGGATGCGCTCGGTCGCGTGAGCGAGGTACCCCAAGAACACATCGTTGGCGGAGAGGTGCGAGTACTCCTCCAGGAAGTGGTGCTCGGACGCCCAGGCGTACTTGAAGCCCGACGTGTCCGCCTGGATGACGTACTCGGTCTCCTCCATGAGCGCCTTGTGCTCGGCGAGCGGGTCGGTCTCGGCGCGCTTGCCCACGTATCCCTGTACAAAGAGCCCGAATTCCAAGGCGGGTCACCATCCCTACATTCCTGACGCACCGTCAGATTCTCTGCCGCCCGACTGTTGCACCACCCGCATGCACCGTCAATAGCTGACGGCCAGTCAGGTAGCGAGGGGGTGGCCGGGTCAGAAGACCGACACCCCGGCCAGCCATCCCCCGTCGATCACGAACGGCTGCCCCGTGATGTACGAGGAGTCGTCACAGGTCAGGAACAGCGCGAGGCGGGCCACCTCCTCGGGCCTCCCGATCCGCCCGAGCGGCACGAGCTTGCGGTACAGCTCGTCCAGGGCCCGGCCCGTCTCCTCCGCGTCCGCGGCCGGGTCCAGTCGGGCCGGGTTGGACATCGCGGTGTCGATGGCCCCGGGGCACATGGCGTTGACCCGTATGTGCCGGTCCGCGAGTTCCAGGGCGGCGACGCGGGTGAGGCCGAGGATGGCGTGCTTGGTGGCGGTGTACGTACCGACGGCCGCCATGCCCGTCACGGCCGTGTAGGAGGCGGTGTTGACGATCGTGCCGCCGTCCTCCATCACCGGCGCGACGGTCTTGATGCCGAGGAAGCAGCCGACCTGGTTGACCCGCACGACCTGCATGAACTCGTCGAGGGGTGTGTCGAGGAGGGAGTTGAAGCGCAGGATGCCGGCGTTGTTGACCAGTCCGTCGATGCGGCCGCAGGCGTTCTTGACCGTGCTCACGGCGGACCGCCACTGGGCCTCCTCGCCCACGTCCAGGTGGACGTACCGGCCGCCGATGTCCCGCGCCAGGGCCTCGCCCTGCTCGTCGAGGACGTCGGCGACCACGACCTCGGCCCCCTCCGCCCTGAACAGGCGGGCCTCCTGCTCGCCCTGCCCGCGCGCCGCGCCGGTGACGATGACTACGCGTCCGTCGAGCTTGCCCATGACGGCCCCCTTTTACATGGTGGACACGGTGGACTCGGCATCGTAGCGCCATATCTGACGGAACGTCAGATGTAAGATGCGCTGCCTGTCGTGACCGGGAACCCGAGGAGACTGACGTCATCCGCCTGCTCGAAGACCCTCAGGCCGTACGCCCGCCCGGACCGCCCTCGGCCGGAACCCGCCCGGCACATGGCCGAGCAGGTCACCAAGGAACTGAAACCGACCGACTCACCAGGCTTGACACGTTCCGCGTCTCGTGGTCGACGAGGGCGAGGCCGCCACCATCCGGGTCCTCCGCGTGCACGGGCGGGCTCGGCCTTGCACCGAGCCCGCCTCTCCAACTCCATCCGTTCCTGATCGCCCGCAGTGACGCTCACCCGGTTCGGCGTACGGCGTTGCCCGCGAACGTCAGGAACACCAGGACCTGGGGCACACCACCGGCTAGTGCTGCAGTGTCAGCACGCCCGGCCGGTACGGCAGGAGGCCGTAGTCCATGCCGTCGCTGCTGGGGTCGCGCCCCTGGTAGAGGAACTGGAGGTTGCAAGGGTCGATGGTCTTGGTCTGGTCGGGGTTGGTGCGAACCAGATCGCCGTGGCTGATGTCCTTGGTCCAGGCCGTCGCGCCGCTGTTGGCACTGCCGGCGAAGGGGTTGCTCTGGGTGTCGGCCTGCGGTGTCCACGCGCCGTCCAGGCTGGTGGCGGTGAACGAACGGAAGAAGCGCCCGTTGCCCCCCTGCGCCTCGACGATCATGAGGTACTGGTTCTGGCCCTGGACCTTGTAGACCTCCGGCGCCTCGAACAGGTTGGCCGCCGTGTCGCTCATGATCTTCGTGAACGACGAACCGAAGCTGCCCGGGAAGTTCCCGATGGACATGTTGGACCGGTAGATGTTGCCTTGGTCGTCGGCGAAGAACATGTACATGTTCGTGTCGTCGCCGATCAGGGTCACGTCGAGGGGGCCCCCAGCCGGGAGGGTGCCCGTGAACAGCGTCTGCTGCGCGGACCAGCCGTTGGGGTCGGTGGGGTCGCTCGATGTGCGGTAGGAGAAGGCATCTGGCCAACCCCCGTTGTAGGCGAGCACCCAGATGTTCTTCGGGGCGAAGTAGAACAGCGTCGGCGCGATGCCATCGAAGGGAATCGTGTTCTGGGTGGCGGTGGCCATGTCGGACCAGTTCGTGAAGGGGCTGAAGGTCGTCAATCCCCAGCGCCCGTCGTTACCGGCGAGGGTGTTGTGCGTCGTGGCATAGACGACGTGCTTGCCGTTGTAGACGACGCTGGTGAAGTCCTTGAGCGAGGCCCACCCCGACTTCGGCTGCGCCAGCGGGCCGGTCGATGTCCAGCGGTACGTCGACGGAAGAGCACACGCGTTGCTCGCCCGTGGCACGCCGGTCCCTTTCTGGTTGTCGCCGGCCGCCTGAGCCGGGCCGGCGACGAGCAGCCCCGCCAACGCGGCCAGGGCCGCAACCGCGGCGGCGAGCACCACGGACGGATTTCTGCGGCTGAAACTACCTCTGCGCATAAGGACCTCGTCATCCTGGAGCAAGCGACTCCGGTTTGGCCCGTCAGGGGCTGTCCGGGGGCGGTGTGGTGCGACCCCGAGTGTTCGGCATAGCGAACATGGGTCGAAGGGTCGAGCAACTGGATCATAGGGTTCCGGTGATCAGCGTCAATACCTCTCGCGAAATTCGCGGGCAGAAACGTTCGCAGGCTGAAACCAGGCGGCTTCAAGTCCCATGGTTGTACGGGTCCTTGGCTGAGCGTCAGGTAGCGGTGCGGGCGCGGGCTTGGTGATCGTTACGGACCCCGGCCAGGTCGCTCACCTGAGTCTCTGGTTCGGCTCGGTGCCCGACCCGCGCTCGCTTGCGGGGCCGGTGGCACTCACTGACGCCGGTCCGGTCGACGCGTGCCTGCGGCGGTCGTCCGCGGTGCGGGGAACGTCGAGAACTCGCCGAGCGTGGTACGAGGGCCTCGGGTGGGCCGTGGAGGAGGGATCACGCATGCCCCCACCCCCCACCCCACTCGGATACCGGGCGCGCGACGCGTCGCCCGAGTCGCCGTGGCCGCCGGCCTCGTCGCCGCACTCGCCGCGCTCGGCCCCCTACCCGCAGCCCCGGCTGAACGAGGGGCTGTCCGTCCTGTGGTCAACGGGACGGGCAGCCTCTACAGCAGGGTCCGCACCTCCGCCCCGAACGCCGCCATCTGGTCGGTGAGTTCGGTGCGGCTGCGGCACCGGAACCGCACCTGGATCTGGTGCACCCCCATCGCGCGATAGGCGTGCAGGGACTCGGCGAGCGCGTCCGGGGTACCGGTGAGGGTGCGGCGGCCGACGTCCCAGGCGGCCGCTCCGACGTACAGGGGCTCGGTGATCGCGCCGATCACGAACGGCCCCTCGATGTGTGCCTCTTCCCGCAGTCGCCGTATCCGTTCGATCTGTGCGGGCAGCCGGTCGCGCGGATCGCCCTGCGGCAGCCAGCCGTCGCCCTTGAGGGCGGCCCGGCGCACGGCGGCGGGCGAGGAGCCGCCCACCCAGAGGGGCACGTTCTGCTGGGCCGGCCTGGGCCGCTGGCCCAGGCCCTCGAAGTCGTGGAGCTTGCCGTGGTGTTCGGGGAACTCGTCCGGGCCGAGGGCGGCGCGCAGGGCGTCGATGTTCTCGTCGAGCACGGCCCCGCGCCGCTCGAAGTCGATGCCGAGCGCCTCGAACTCCTCACGCACGTGCCCGGCCCCGACACCGAGGATCAGCCGCCCGCCGCTGAGGTGATCGAGGGTGGCGTACTGCTTGGCGGTGAGCAGGGGGTGCCGTAGCCCCACGACGGCCACGTGACTGAGCAGCCGCACCCGCTCGGTCACCCCCGCGAGGAAGGCGAGGGTGGCCACGGGGTCGTACCAGACCGTGCTCATGGCGGCGGCCAGCCGCCGTGGAATGGCCACGTGGTCGCAGCTCGCGACGTAGTCGAAGCCGGCCCGGTCGGCGCTGCGGGCGATCTCCGCCAGGTCCTCGGGGCCCGCCCCGGCCTCCCACTCCTCGGCGTAGATGGTGCTCTGGGACTGGACGGGCAGCTGCATCCCGTACGAGAAGGCACTCACCGCGCCCAGAGCCCTTCGGGGGTGAGCCCCAGCAGCTCGATGGCGTTGCCCCGCACGATCCGCTCCACCACCTGCGCCTCCAGGTGCCCCATCTGCGCCTCGCCGACCTCGCGGGACTTGGGCCAGGTGGAGTCGGAGTGGGGGTAGTCGGTCTCGTACAGGACGTTGCCCAGGCCGATGGAGTCGAGGTTCCTCAGGCCGAAGGCGTCGTCGAAGAAGCAGCCGTAGACGTGCTCGGCGAACAGTTCGGACGGCGGGCGGTGAACCTTGTCGGCGACGCCGCCCCAGCCGCGGTTCTCCTCCCAGACGACGTCGGCGCGCTCCAGGATGTAGGGGATCCAGCCGATCTGCCCCTCGGCGTACATGACCTTGAGGTTGGGGAAGCGCTCGAACTTGCCGCTCATCAGCCAGTCCACCATCGAGAAGCAGCAGTTGGCGAAGGTGATGGTCGAACCCACCGCGGGCGGCGCGTCCTTGGACGTCGACGGCATCCGGCTGCTGGAGCCGATGTGCATGGCGACGACCGTGCCGGTCTCGTCGCAGGCCGCGAGGAAGGGGTCCCAGTCGTCGGAGTGGACGGACGGCAGGCCGAGGTGCGGGGGTATCTCGGAGAAGGCGACGGCCCGGACACCGCGGGCCGCGTTGCGCCGCACCTCGGCGGCGGCGAGTTCCGCGTCCCAGAGGGGTATGAGCGTGAGGGGGATGAGCCGCCCCTGGGCCGCCGGGCCGCACCACTCCTCCACCATCCAGTCGTTGTAGGCCTGCACGCAGAGCAGGCCCAGCTCGTGATCCTTGGCCTCGGTGAAGGTCTGACCGCAGAAGCGGGGGAAGGTCGGGAAGCAGACGGCGGACTGGACGTGGTTGACGTCCATGTCGGCGAGGCGCTGCGGGACGTCGTACGAGCCGGGCCGCATCTGCTCGTAGGTGATCACCTCCAGCTTGATGTCGTCCCTGCTGTAACCGACCGCCGTGTCCAGGCGGGTGAGGGGGCGGTGCAGATCCTCGTAGACCCACCAGTCGCCGAGCGGACCCTCGTCGCCCGGTTTGCCCATGACCGGCCGGAAGCGCCCGCCCAGGAAGGTCATTTCCTTCAGCGGTGCGCGGACTATGCGCGGGCCGGCGTCCCGGTACTTCTCCGGGAGGCGGCTCTGCCAGACGTCGGCGGGCTCCACCGTGTGGTCGTCGACGGAGATGATCAGCGGAAACGTGGTCTGCGCGGTGGGTTGCGTGTCCATGGCGGCCACGGTAGCGCCGATCTGACGGTCCGTCAGCTACGCGGTTCCGGACTTCTTGCCCCTCGGGAATGTCCCGGGAATGTTCGGAAGTGTGCGAAGACCAGGTGAGGGCCTTGTGATATCCCGCGAGTCTGTCGGTGAGCGCGCTCTCCACAGCTGACGCATCCGCCAGGAACAAGGCAAACTGACGGAGTTGCTCACTGTGTCTAGGGGGACGGCGATGGACGGTGTACCGCGAGTGCCGGAGCAGAGGCGGTCCGGCTCCTGTGCGGAGCCTGTCGCGCTGAGCTTCGGCGTGCTCGGTCCGGTACGAGCCCGACGCGGCGAGGTGCAGCTCAGCACCGGCTCCCCGCAGCAACGCGCCCTGCTCGCCGCCCTGCTGCTGCGCGAGGGCCGCACGGCGACCGCGGGCGAGCTGATCGACGCCCTGTGGGGCGAGGAGCCGCCGTCGCAGGCGCTGGCGGCACTGCGCACCTACGCCTCCCGGCTGCGGAAGGTGCTGGACCCCGGGATCCTGGTGAGCGAGTCCGGCGGGTACGCGGTGCGCGGGCTCGCCGAGGGCGCGCTGGACCTGGCGGTGGCGCAGGAGCTGGCGGCCGAGGCGGAGAAGGCGCGGGGCGCCGGGGACCTGCGCCATGCGCGGGAGGTGCTGGGCCGCGCGCTGGCGCTGTGGGACGGCGAGGCGCTGGCCGGCGTACCGGGCCCGTACGCGGAGACCCAGCGGGTCCGGCTGGAGGAGTGGCGGCTGCAACTCCTCGAATCCCGTCTGGACATGGACCTGGAGCAGGGCTGCCACGCGGAGGCGGTGTCGGAGCTGACCGCCCTGACGGCCGCGCACCCCCTGCGCGAGCGGCTGCGCGAACTGCTGATGCTGGCGCTGTACCGCAGCGGCCGCCAGGCGGAGGCGCTGGCGGTGTACACGGACACCCGGCAACTGCTGGCGGACGAGCTCGGCGTGGATCCGCGTCCGGGCCTGCGTGAACTGCAGCAGCGGATCCTGCGGGCCGACCCGGGTCTGGCGCAGGCGCCGTCCCCGAAGGCCGAACCGGCCTCCACCCTCGTCCGCCCGGCCCAACTCCCGGCCACGGTCCCGGACTTCACCGGCCGTTCGGCCTTCGTGGCCGAGCTGGGCGAGGTGCTGGCCTCGGCGGAGGGCCGGGTGATGGCGGTGTCGGCGGTGGCGGGCATCGGAGGCGTGGGCAAGACCACGCTCGCCGTGCACGTCGCCCACCAGGCGCGGGCCACCTTCCCGGACGGGCAGCTGTACGTCGACCTCCAGGGCGCCGGCGCGAGTTCGGCGGAACCGGAGACGGTGCTCGGGTCCTTCCTGCGCGCGCTCGGCACCGCGGACTCGGCGATCCCGGACTCCCTGGAGGAACGCTCGGCGCTGTTCCGCTCGGTCCTGGACGGCCGCCGGGTGCTGGTCCTGCTGGACAACGCCCGGGACGCGGCCCAGGTACGACCCCTGCTCCCCGGCACGGAGGGCTGCGCGGCCCTGGTGACGTCACGGGTGCGGATGGTCGACCTGGCGGGCGCCCACCTCGTGGACCTCGACGTGATGTCCCCGGACGAGGCCCTGGCGCTCTTCACCAGGATCGTGGGCGCCGAGCGGGTGGCCTCGGAGCGGAAGGCCGCCCTGGACGTCGTGGCGGCGTGCGGGTTCCTTCCGCTGGCGATCCGCATCGCGGCCTCCCGGCTGGCGGGCCGCCGCACCTGGACCGTCTCCGTCCTCGCCGCCAAGCTGGCGGACGAACGCCGCCGCCTGGACGAACTGCAGGCCGGCGACCTGGCGGTCAAGGCCACCTTCGAACTGGGCTACGGCGCGCTGGAGCCGGCCCAGGCACGCGCGTTCCGTCTGCTGGGGCTCGCGGACGGCCCGGACATCTCGGTGGCGGCGGCCGCCGCGGTGCTGGACCTGCCGGCCGACGAGACGGAGGACCTGCTGGAGTCCCTCGTCGACACCTCCCTGCTGGAGTCGGCGGCTCCCGGCCGCTACCGGTACCACGACCTGGTCCGGCTCTACGCGCGTGCGTGCGCGGAGCGGGACGAGTGGCCGCCGGGCGAGCGCGACGCGGCGATGTCGCGGTTGCTGGACTTCTACCTGGCCACGGCGGCCGGGGTGTACGCGATCGAGCGGCCGGGGGACCGGCTGGTGGACCATCTGGCGCCGACCGCCCATCCGGCGCCGGCCTTCGCCGACCGCCACGCGGCACAGGACTGGCTGTACGCGGAGGCGATCTGCCTCCTGGCCTGCGTCACCCGGTCCGCGGGCCGGCCGGAGACCCTCGCCCGCGCCATCGACCTGCTGTGGGCCGCGCACGACCTGTCCGAGTCGGGCGCCAACTCCAAGGGATACGAGGCGACCGCACAGACCGTGGTGGAGGCGTCCCGACGGCTCGGCGATCCGCGGGCCGAGGCGCGTGCCCTGATGACACTGGTGACCGTCCATCTCGTGATCGGCCGTTTCGAGCAGGCGGATCAGGAGGCCGAGCGCGCCACCCTCCTCGCGCAGGAGGCGCAGGACCTTCTCCCGGTCTGCTGGGCGAGCAACGCACGCGGGATCATCGCGCTCTACCAGAACCGCCACGCCGACGGCGAGGAGCACCTCTCCCGGGCCATCGAGCACTTCCGCACGCTGGGCGACCGGCCCGGCGAGGCGAGCGCCCTGTGCAACCTCTCCCGCATCCACCTCGCCACCGGGCGGACGAACAGCGCGGTCGCGCTGGCCCGGGAGGGCATCGGCGTGTACGACGCGATGGGCAACACCATGCGGGGCGCGAACGCCCGGTACGCGCTCGGTCTGGCGCTCACGCAGAGCGGCGAGCTGGACTCCGCGACCGACCGGCTGCACGAGTCGCTGGAGGTGTTCCGGGACAGCCGCCAGCGCCTGTGGGAGGGCATGAGCCTGTTCCGGCTGGCCGAGGTCGATCTCGCCGCCCGGCGCCCCGCGCAGGCCGCGGCGAACGCCGAGACGGCGCTGACGGTGCTGCGCGGCATCGGCGGTGAGTGGCGGCGGGGCAACGTCCTGACCGTCCTGGGCCGTGCCCTCAGCGGCATCGGGCAGACGGGGCGGGCGCGGGTCTGCTGGCAGGAAGCCGTGGGAATCTACGAGGACCTGGGCTCCGACGAGGCCGTGGAGGTACGGGCGCTGCTGACACCGGTGCGGGCGGCCTGACCGGCCCCGCGGAGGCGTTCATCGTTCGTTTATCGCCTTCCGTCAAGCTGAAGGCAGTCGATCCGTCGCGTCGGGGGGCAGACGGGTCGCCGGCGGGCCCCATACCCACTTATTGGGGCGAGCGGCCCAGCAGGGGCCCCGTCCGGTCGTCCTCGGGGGAGTGACCGGGCGGGCCCCGCCGATCCATCCATGCGATCCACCAAGGGGAGTTGACGACCATGAGCGACGAGCTCAAGCCGGAGGACCTGCACGCCACGTCCACGACGGACGGCAAGGTGACGACTCAGGACCTGCACGCCACGGACAAGCCCGTGAAGACCGACGACCTGCACGCCACGGACGAGCCCTTGGAGACCAAGGACCTGCACGCCACGTCGGAGCCCTTCAAGCCGACGAAGGCATAAGCCTCCTCGCACGGGGACCGGCCGCGGCGGCACGGAGGGGAGCCGCCGCGGCCGAGGCGTGCCGGCGCTCAGCGCGCCCGCCCCCGCAGTTCCCCCTTGACCACCTTCCCGCTCGCGTTCCTGGGCAGTTCCGTCAGGAACTCCACCTGCCTGGGCACCTTGTAGTTCGCCATCTCCCGCCGCGCCCACGCGATCAGGTCGTCCTGGGTCAGGACGGCCCCCGGCCGCCGCACCACGTACGCCTTCCCGACCTCCCCCAGCCGCGGATCCGGTACGCCGATCACCGCGACGTCCGCCACATCCGGGTGCAGGCCCAGCAGTTGCTCTATCTCCGCCGGGTAGGCGTTGAAGCCGCCGACGATGAACATGTCCTTGATGCGGTCGGTGATGCGCAGGTTGCCGGCCGCGTCGAGGACCCCCACGTCGCCCGTCCGCAGCCAGCCGTCCTCCGTCACCACCTCGGCCGTCGCCGCCTCGTCCTCGTAGTAGCCGCGCATGACGTTGAAGCCGCGTACCAGGACCTCGCCGGGCTCGCCGGGCGGTGCATCGACGCGCACCTCGGTGCCCGGTATCGCCCGCCCGGACGTCGACGCGATCACCGTGGGTTCGTCGCCCCGCCGGCACATCGTGACGATGCCGCTGGCCTCCGAGAGGCCGTACGCCGTCAGGACCGTCTCCACGCCCAACTCCCCGCGCAGCCGCTCCACCAGTCGCAGGGGCACCACCGCGGCGCCCGTCACCACCAGCCGCAGCGCCGAGAGGTCGTGGGCGGTGCGGGCGGGGTGGTCGAGGAGGGACTGGTGGAGAGTGGGCGGGCCGGGGAGCACCGACACCCGCTCCGCCGCGATGTTGGCCAGGGCCGTGTCGATGTTGAACACCGGCTGGGGAATCATCGTCGCGCCGCGCATCAGACAGGCCAGTACTCCGGCCTTGTAGCCGAAGGTGTGGAAGAACGGGTTCACAATCAGATAGCGGTCGCCCTGCCTCAACCCGGCCAGCTCGCACCACACTTCGTATGCCCGCAGCGTCTGCGCGTGGGTGATCACCGCGCCCTTGGGGCGGCCCGTCGTACCGGACGTGAAGACGATGTCCGACGGCCAGGATCCGTCCACCGCCGCCGCGCGCGCCCGCACGTCGGACGGGCCCACCCCGTCCCCGCCCGCGAGGAAGTCCTTCCACGTACGGAAGTCGGCGGGCGCGTCGTCCGACAGCACCACCACCTGCTCCAGCGAGGGCAGTTCCGGCCCTTCCGCGACCGCCCGCCGCAGCGAGGCCACGTACGAGGTCCCGAGGAAGGTCCCGGTCACGAAGAGCAGCCGCGCTCCGCTCCTGCGCAGCACGTCCGCCGCCTCCGCGCCCTTGAAGCGCGTGTTGACCGGCACGAGGACCGCCCCGGCCGAGACCGCGCCCAGCGCCGCCACGATCCAGTCCAGCGAGTTCGGGGCCCAGATCGCGACCCGGTCCCCCGGCAAGAGGCCCCTCGCGATGCAGGCGGCCGCCGCCCGTTCGACGCGGGCGCCCAGTTCGGCGTACGAGATCCGGGTACGGCCCTCCACCACCGCCTCGGTGTCCGCGTACCGCTTCGCCGCGTACCGGACGAGTCCCGGAATGCTGCCCCACTCCACGTCACCGCGCACAACAGCCCCCTACGACTAGCTGACTATCCGTCAGATTAGCTGTAGCCTGACGCCCTGTCAGCTGCCCTGGCACCCTGCGGAGGTTCCCACCATGGCCGGAATCAAGGACGCCACCGCGATCGTCGGGATCGGGCAAACCCCTTTCGCCAAAAGGCTGGACGAGGACGAGAAGACCCTCGCCTGCCGGGCCGTCCTCGCCGCTCTCGACGACGCGGGCATCGCGCCCGGCGAGGTCGACGCCCTCGCCTCGTACACGATGGAGGAGACGGACGAGGTGGAGCTGGCGAAGGCCGTCGGCTTCGGTGACCTCACCTTCTTCAGCAAGGCCGGCTACGGCGGCGGCGGTTCGTGCGCCACGGTCGCCCATCTCGCCACCGCCATCGCCACCGGTCAGGCGAGCGTCGGCGTCGCCTGGCGCTCGCGCAAGCGCGGCAGCGGTCCCCGCCCCTGGAAGAACACCACCGTCCAACTCCCCACCCCGGCCCAGTGGACACGCCCCTTCGGCCTGCTCCGCCCCGCCGACGAGATAGCCATGCTCACCCGCCGCTACATGCACGAGTACGGCGCGACCCGCGACCACCTCTTCAACGTCGCCCTCGCCTGCCGCAACAGAGCGAACCAGAACCCCGCCGCGGTGATGTACGACCGCCCCCTGACCCGCGAGATGTACATGACCTCCCGCTGGATCAGCGAGCCCCTGTGCCTGTTCGACAACTGCCTTGAGACGGATGGGGCGTTGGCCTGCGTGGTCGTCAGCAGGGAGCGGGCGCGCGACTGCCGCCGGACCCCCGTCTACGTCCACTCCGCCGCCCAGGGCCTGCCCGCCCAGCACCACGGCATGGTCAACTACTGGAACGACGACCCGCTCACCGGGCCGGCCTGGACCGCCGCCCGGCACCTGTGGAAACACGCGGACTTCACGCCCCAGGACGTGGACGTGGCCCAGATCTACGACGCGTTCACGGCGCTCGTACCGCTCTCCCTGGAGGGCTACGGGTTCTGCGACCGCGGAGAGGGCGGGGCGTTCACCGAGCAGGGGGCCCTGGAGACCGGCGGGCGGCTGCCCCTCAACACCGGTGGCGGCGGGCTCAGTGAGGCCTACGTCCACGGGTTCAACCTCATCAACGAAGGCGTGAAGCAGCTCAGAGGCACCAGCACCGCCCAGATCCCGGACGCCACCACCTGCCTGGTCACCGCCGGCGAGGGAGTCCCGACGTCCGCCCTGCTGCTGACGAACAGGAGTTGAGCCACCCATGCTGACCCCCGTCACCGACGCCGACGGCGCCCCCTTCTGGGGCTACGCCCGCCAGGGCGAACTCCGTGTCCAGGCCTGCGCCGCCTGCAGCGAACTCCGCTTCCCGCCCCGGCCCTGCTGCCCCCACTGCCAGTCCTTCGAGAGCGAGTGGCGGCCGGTCGACGGGCACGGGCGCATCTGGTCCTACGTCGTCCCGCACCCGCCCCTGCTGCCCGAATACGCGCAGCAGGCGCCGTACAACGTCGTCGTCGTCGAACTCACCGACGCCCCGCGCATCCGTCTGGTCGGCAATGTGGTCGCCGAGGCCGACGCGCGGCTCGACTCGGTCCCGCCCGAGCGCATCCGGATCGGCGCCAGGGTGCAGGTCGTCTTCGACGGCGACGGGCTGCCCCAGTGGGTCCTGGAGCGGCCATGACCGTGCGCGTGAGCGCCGACAAGGCCACCGGCATCGCCGTCGTCACCCTCGACCGGCCCGAGCGGCTCAACGCCATCGACCTGCCGATGCGCGACGAACTGCGGCGGGTCTGGCGGGAGTTGAGGTTCGACGACTCCGTGCGCGCCGTCGTCCTCACCGGCAGCGGCGAGCGGGCGTTCTGCACCGGTCTCGACCGGGACGCGGAGGTACCGCAGCCGGGCTCGCCCTACATGGCCGACGATCCGCTGCTGCGCGTGGGCCCCAAGGCGAACGACCTGTGGAAGCCGGTCGTGGCCGCCGTGCGGGGCATGGCCTGCGGGGGCGCCTTCTATCTCCTCGGGGAGTCGGACTTCCTCGTCGCCGACACCGGCGCCACCTTCTTCGACCCGCACACCGCCTACGGCATGGTCAGCGCCTACGAGTCGGTGCTCATGGCGCACCGCATGCCGCACGGCGAGGTCGCGCGGATGATGCTGATGGGCACGGCCGAGCGCATCGGGGCCAGCCGGGCGTACGACATCGGGCTGGTGTCCGAACTCACCGAACCCGGCGGGGCGTTGGCCGCGGCGACCGCCTGCGCCACCGTGATCGCCGGATATCCGGCCGAGGGCGTGCAGGGAACCGTGCGCGCCCTGTGGGCCGCCAAGGAGGCCGCACTCGCCGCCGGCTTCGCACAGGCGCCGCATCTCATCTCCCTCGGCAACCTGCCCGCGCACCGCCAGGCGGAGCTGTTCGCCGGGCGGCGCGGCGGGGGGTTCCGGGTGCGGTGAGGCGGCCGGTCAGCTGCTGCTGGCGCGCGCCGACTCGTCGACGTCGCAGTGGTCGACCGAGGCGACCAGGCTCGCGCTGCCGACCTGCACCTTCGCCGTCGCCGTGTCGTTCGCGGGCACGTCGACGTCCGCGAACCCGGTGACGACGTATTCGTCCCGCTTGTCCTTGAAGGTGACGCTGACGGTGAAGGTCCCGCCGGCCGCGTTCGGGTTGGTGACCTCGACGGTCGCGTACGGCGCCTTCGCGCTCGCGCAGCGCACCAGCTTCACCGTGGCGTCCTGGAGCGACGTGGCCGTGGGCGTGGGCGTGGTGCCGACGGAACCGCCGGACGAGCCGCTGGAGGAGCCGTAGTCGTCATCGTCATCGTCGTAGTACCTGTGGCTGCTCGACGACGAACTGTCGTGATCCTGCGCCGAACTGCTGCAGCCCCCTCCACCGTGGTGGCTGCTGCCGTGGCTCTTCCCGATGCCGTGGTGTCCGTGACTGCGCCCCGTGAACCCCGTCAGCGAGAGGACCACGAACGCCAGTACCGCTGTGTACCTGAGACCGCGCCCCCGTAGATGCATGCCATGACCCTATCCATCGCGTGTCACGACCATGCCACTGCCTGGCGACCGTCGCGTACCCGGCGTAGCGTCTGCCGTGGACGGCCGCCGTCTGGCCCCTTCCGTGAACCCGTACGACGGCCGTCACCGAACCTCACCGGCTATGCGGTCCGGGCGGTGCCCGTGCCCTTCTCCGCGTCCAGCGCGTACACGCACCGGTCCTTGCTGCACGCGTACACGACGCCGTCCTTGACCACCGGCGAACCGGTGATCTCGCCGCCGGTCGCGAGCTTCCAGCGCAGCCGTCCGTCGTCGGCCTTCAGCGTGTACAGGAGGTGGTCCGTCGACCCGAAGTGGATGCGGTCCTCCGCCACCACCGGGGCGCCGACGATCTCGCCGCCCGCCTGGAAGCGCCACTTGGGCGTGCCGGTGACCGCGTCCAGGGTGTACAGCCCCTTGCCGCTGCCCACGTGCACATGTCCGCCCGCCACCAGGACCGGCTCGACGGACGCCCGGGACTCGGTGGCGATGCGCCAGCGGTCGCGGCCGTCGGTGGCGTCGAGGGCGTAGACCGTGCCGAGGTAGTCGGCCAGGTAGATGCCGCCGCCGGTGACCGCGGGGCCCGGCGCGAAGGTGGGCCGGCAGAGGAAGACGGCGGGCGCCTCGAAGTGCCACTTCACCCGGCCGCTCGCCACGTCGATCGCCAGGACCCGGGTGCCGGCACAGACGTACACATAGCCGTCCGGCGCGCGCGTGATCCGCACCGGCACGCCGCCGCAGGAGGCCGCGTCGCCGATCGGGTAGGACCAGCGCTCGTCGCCCGTGCGGGCGTCCAGGGCGCGCAGCCTGGCGTCCTGCCAGACGTACACCGTGCCCTCGTGAATGGCCGGCCCGGACTCGGGCGACTCGAAGTCGGTCTGCGCCCCGGTGAGTTCCCACAGTTTCCGGCCGGTCGAGGCCTCGCGGGCCTGGACGCCGCCGCCGCGCGTGCCGGTGACGACCGTGCCCCGGTCGGCCTTCAGCGAGTACACCCAGGCGTCCGTGGACAGCCGCCACAGGTCGGCTCCCTCGCGGCAGTCCAGGGCGAACAGCGACGGCCCGTCGGAGGCGTGGATACGGCCGTCCGCGACCGCCATCGACCAGGCGACGTCCCGTGTCTTGAAGCGCCGGCGGCCGGTGGCCACGTCCAGGGCGTGGACCTCGAAGGACGTGACGTAGACGAGGTCGCCGGCGACCGAGGGGGTGCCCCAGACGTCGTTCGACATGCGGAAACGCCAGGGGCGCCAGCCTGCCGCGGCTTCCGGGGCCAGGGGCAGCGGTGCGGGTACGACAGGGTCGGCGCCGTTGACGCCGGGGCGCGGTTTGGACCAGGAGGCGGCCAGGGCGGCCTCCGGTGGCGGCGCCTTGACGGCGGCGGCGCGGACGTCGGAGACACGCGGGCCGGGCCCGATGGGCACCTGGGCGCCGGCGAGCCGGACGGGGCCGGCGTCCGGGGCGCCGACGGGCACGGGGGACGCCGGTACGACGGGGTCGTGCGAGGGCGGGGGCGGCAGGGGGGCCGATCGCGCACCGCCGCCGCTGCGGCCCGAGCCCTGTCCCGGTTTCACCGCCGGACGGCCGTTGCGCCGCCCCTCGATCAGGCTCACCGCCCGCTCGGGCAGCCACGCCGACGCCGTACCGCTGTCGTCGGAGCCGGAGCCGAAGAGGTGGGGGGCCAGCTGGGCCTGGAGGTCGGCGGGGTTGGGGCGGCTCGTCGCGTCCATCTGCATGAGCGACTCGATCAGCGGGCGCAGCTCGTCCGGCAGGCCCTCCAGGTCCGGGCCCTCCCGCAGCAGCATGAAGACCGTCTCGACCGGGTTGGCGCCGTGGAAGGGCGGGTGTCCGGTCGCGGCGAAGACGAGCATCGAGCCGAGCGAGAAGACGTCACTGGCTCCGGTGACGCTCCTGGAGTCCTTCGCCTGCTCCGGCGACATATAGGCGGGCGTGCCCACCGCCACGTTCGTCATTGTCAAACGTGTGTTCGAGACGCCGGACGCGATACCGAAGTCGATGACCCGGGGGCCGTCCTCGACGACCAGGACGTTCGACGGCTTCAGGTCCCGGTGCACCAGACCGGCGCCGTGGATCGACTGCAGCGCCTCGGCCACGCCCGCCGCGAGCCAGCGCACCGCCTGGGCCGGCATCGGCCCGCACTCGTTCACTATCTCTTCGAGGGAGGGTGCGGGGACGTACGCGGTGGCCAGCCACGGCACGGCGGCCCGCGCGTCGGCGTCGACCACGGCCGCCGTGTAGAAGCCGGAGACCGCCCGGGCGGCCTCGACCTCGCGCGAGAAGCGGACGCGGAACAGCTGGTCCTCGGCGAGCTCCGTCCGGACCGTCTTGATCGCCACGCGCCGGCCGGACGCCGAGCGCGCGAGATAGACCAGCCCCATGCCGCCGGCACCGAGCCGTCCCAGCACCTCGAACGGACCGATTCGCCGCGGATCGTGCTGTGTCAGCTGATCCACCACTTGCCTGCCACCTCCCCGTACGGGCCGCGCCGGCCACATCTGTACGCGACCCCGTGCAGCGTCTCACCACCGCACCGCAATGGTGGTGCGCACCCCGATTCTTCCTGTCCCGGGCACTGCTTTGCGAACCCGGGGCCCATTCGGGATGTCTCACCCCAAAACGGCAGGTCTCACTGCTCGGTCTGTTTCCGTCGCTCCAAAACGGCGAACGACGCCCCCTGATTGTCGGTGACGACGGCCACCCTCCCGTAGGACGTCTCGAATGGTGGCGCCTGGATCCGACCGCCGAGACGGCTCACCGTCCCGAGCACGTCCTCGCAGTCGTCGACACCGAAGTGGACGACGAAGTGGGGCGGCATCTCGGCCGGAAAGACCTCCGCCACGGGCGCCCGGCCGAAGTCGGGCCTGGCGTCCGGCCCGAACAGGGCGTCGTGGAACAGCTCGCCGTAGAAGGCGTTGGCGGCCTCGGTGTCCCGGGCGTACAGCTCGGCCCAGGCGAAGGTGCCGGGCTCGTGCCGCCTGCCGAAGCCGGTGTGGCCACCCGGCTCCCACAGACCGAACACGGCACCCTCCGCGTCCGTGACCAGCGCCGTCGTGCCCAGCTCGGCGACCGGTACGGGCGCCGTCACGACCTGTCCGCCGGCGGCCCAGACCCGGTCGGCCAGCGCCTCGGCGTCGGGCGTCGCGAAGTACACGGTCCATACGGTGGGCAGCCGGCCGTCCGTCTTACGGGCCAGCGCGGCCACCGGCTCCCCCTCGTGCAGCGCCCAGACCGTGCCGAGGGACCACTCCGGCCGGTCCTCGAAGCTCCACCCGAAGAGTTCACCGTAGAACCGCTTGCCCGCCTCCACGTCCGGTAGCTGCGCGTCCACCCAGCACGGGACGCCCTCTCCGTACGCGGATGCCCTGTTTTCGGCCATACCGCCAAACTAACGGCGTCTCACGCACCCCGCAGGACCAGGCACACCCGCCTCTGTGCACTCATGCACCCCATTTGCAGTCGGCCGAATCGCGCTCCGATCACCCCTCGGTAAGCTGACGACATGACAGGACAAGTGCGTACCGTCGACGGCCGCGTGGCCGGCCGGCGTGGGCAGGCGACCCGGCAGAAGCTGCTCGACTGCCTCAGCGAGATGCTCAGCTCCTCCCCTTACCGGGACGTCAAAGTCATCGATGTCGCCCGGAAAGCGGGCACTTCACCCGCGACCTTCTACCAGTACTTCCCGGACGTGGAGGGCGCCGTCCTGGAGATCGCCGAGCAAATGGCCACCGAGGGCGCCGGGTTGACCGAGTTGCTCGAAGGCCGGTCATGGGTCGGCAAGGCCGGCTGGCAGACCGCGCAGGAACTCGTGGACGGATTCCTGGAGTTCTGGCGCAGGAACGACGCGATCCTGCGTGTCGTCGACCTCGGTGCGGCCGAGGGCGACAAGCGGTTCTACAAACTTCGCATGAAGATCCTCAACTCGGTGAACAACTCCCTTGTGGATTCGGTCGCCGAACTGCAGTCCAAGGGCAAGGTCGACAAGGAAGTGAACCCGGCGGCGGTCGCCGGTTCGCTGGTCGCGATGCTCGCGGCCGTCGCCTCCCACCAGAAGGGCTTCCAGACCTGGGGCGTCAAGCAGGCCGAACTCAAACCGAATCTGGCGCTGTTGGTCCACCTGGGCGTGACAGGCAGGAAGCCGACGAAGTAACACACGTCACACGTCTCTTTCCAGGTCCCCAAGTCCTGTCTGGCAGGCGGCGGTTCACGCTCCCGTGGATCACCGCCTGCTCTGCTGTGCGGGCAGTGGCCGGTCCTTCACCACGTGCTTCATCACCAGCGTCGAGGTGAGCTTCTGCACCCCCGGCAGACTGGCGAGCCGCTCGTCGTACAGCCGTTGGTAGGCCGCGAGGTCGGCGGCGACGACCCGCAGCAGATAGTCCGGCTCCCCGAACAGCCGCTGCGCCTCCAGCACCTCGTCCACCTCCCCGAGGGCCCTCTCGAACTCGGCGACCGTCTCGCGGTCCTCCTGCCGCATGGAGACGAAGACCAGCGCCTCGAAGGTCAGCCCGACGGCCGCGGGATCGACGACGGCCCGGTATCCACTGATGGCTCCCGACCGCTCCAGCTCCCGCAGCCGCCGGTGGCAGGGCGAGACGCTGAGCCGCACCCGCGCGGCCAGCTCGGTCACGGTCAGCCGCCCGTCCTGCTGCAGCTCGGCAAGGATTTTCCGGTCTACGTCGTCCATGAGGCAGATCTTTCCACCGAACGCGCGGATCCGGGGAAACTTCGGGAACACTTTCGGGCCGACTGAGCCTAATGTCCCCACCATGAACTCGGGATCCCTGCTCTCCTTCCTGGCCCTCGACCTGCTGCTGGTGTGCGTGCCCGGCGCCGACTGGGCGTATGTGATCGCGAACGGCGTGCGTGGCCGCGCGGTGGGGCGGGCGGTGGCGGGACTGGTCGCGGGGTACGCGCTGCACACGGCGCTGGCCGTCGCGGGCCTCGCCGTCCTGGTCGCGAGCTCGCCCGCGCTCCTGACGGCGCTGACGGTGACGGGGGCCGGATACCTGGTGTGGCTGGGCTGGGGCGTCCTGCGCCGCCCGGCGGTACCCAAGGCGGACGCACAGGGCGCACAGGACACGCAGGCACCCTCCGGCGGCCTCTTCCTGCGCGGCGCGACGATCAGCGGCCTGAACCCGAAAGGTCTGCTGCTCTATCTCTCGGTGCTCCCCCAGTTCCTCGTCACCCGGGGCGCACACCCGCCGGTGGCCGTCCAGACAGCGGTGCTCGGCCTCCTGCACATGGCGTGCTGCGCCGCCGTCTACCTGACCGTGGGAATCCTGTCCCGCGCCCTACTGGCCGCCCGCCCCCGGGCCGCCCGCGCGGTCACCCGCACCTCCGGGGCGGCGATGCTCGGCATCGGCGCGCTCCTGCTGGCGCAGCACACGCTATGACCGCCGGCGCAGCACACGCTATGACCGCCGCCGCAGACCACGCTACGTCTGCCGCCGCAGCACGAGCTACGCCTGCCGCCGCGTGATCCGGAACAGCCGTATCTCCCGCTCCACCCGGGCCTGATATGCGGCATACGGCGGCCAGAAGGCCAGTACCCGCTGCCAGACCACGGCCCGTTCCTCCCCCTCCAGCAGCCGGGCCGTCACCGGGATGCCCGCGCCCTTCCAGCTGATCCCGGCGTCGGGGTGCGCGAGCAGGTTGTGGGTCCACGCGGGGTGGTCGGTGCGGCCGAAGTTGGAGCCGACGAGGATCCAGCCGCGGCCGTCGTCCTCGGGCATGCAGGCGAGCGGAGTGCGCCGGGCCAGTCCGCTGCGCGCCCCCGTGGACGTGAGGACCAGGCCCGGCAGCATCTGCGCGCTGAGCAGTACCTTCCCGCGCGTGAGCCGGTGGACGGCCCGGTCCAGTGCGGGAACGAGATACGGGGCCACCTTGCCGAACCCGCGCGTCGACGAGACCTTCTGCACCACCCGCACACCGATCACACCGTCACCTCCCTGCTCTCGAAGAGTCGTGCCACGTCGGCGGCGTGCGCCCGCAGCCGGTGCGCCGGACCGAAGAGCAGCTCGTCACCGGCGGCGCGCTTGAAGTACAGATGGGCCTCGTGTTCCCAGGTGAACCCGATGCCGCCGTGCAGTTGGATCCCTTCGGCGGCGGCAGCGCGCAACGCCTCCAGCGCCTGCGCGAGGGCGAGCCCGCCGGCCCTCTCCCCGTGGGCCGCCGCCCAGGCCGCGTAGTAGGCGGCCGAACGCGCCGCCTGCACCTGGACGTACACGTCGGCCAGCCGGTGCTTCACGGCCTGGAAGGACCCGATGGCCCGGCCGAACTGCTCGCGCTGCTTGACGTATTCGACGGTCCCCTCCAGCGCTCGGTCGGCGGCCCCGACGGCCTCGCACGCGAGGACGGCAGCCGCGCGGTCGCCGAAGGCGGCGAGCGCGCCGAGCACGTCGAAACTCTCCGCGCTCTCCGCGCCCAGCAACTGCGCCTCCACATCCCGCAGTTGGACGCGCCCCTGCGGCCGGGTCGCGTCGAGCGCGGTCTGGCGTACGCGTACGAGACCGGTCGCCTCTCCCGTCACGAGGAACAGGAGGGTGCGTGAGCGGGCGAAGCCGCCGGAGTGGGCGGCGATCACGAGCAGCTCCGCGCTGTGCCCGTCCAGCACCTGGTCGACCTGGCCGAACAGCCGCCAGCCGTCCCCCGCTCTGCGGGCCTGCACACCCCCCGCCCGGCCACCGCCCGCCCAGTCGCCCTCGCCCGTGCCGTTGAGGGCGAGAGCGGTCGCGAGGGCGGCACCCGGGACCGCGAGGGCGGCGGTCAGGCTGCCCGCGGCGATACGGGGCAGCAGAGCGGCGCGCTGGGCGTCGGCGCCGAGGGCGAGGATCACCGGTGCGGCGAGGACAGCCGTGGCCAGGAAGGGCGAGGGGGCCAGCGCACGACCCGTCTCCTCTGCCGCCAGGGCGAGTTCGGTCACCGAGCAGCCGGCGCCACCGTACGCCTCCGGGAGGGCCAGGCCGGGGAGTCCGAGCTGGTCGGCGAGGGCGGTCCACAGGGCCGGGTCGTGTCCGGCGGGGGTGTCGAGGGCGGCGCGCAGCTCCTCGGGACCGCAGCGTTTGCGGAGCAGTTCGCGCAGGGTTCGGCGGATCTCGCCCTGCTCAGCGGTGAAGCCGGCATCCATGACTTTCCCCCTCTTCCCTCTTCGCTCTTCCCTCCGGATCTGACGGCCCGTCATATTAGGAGGGCCGAAGCGATATGCCCAGGGGCAGGAGGCCTCGCATGACGTCCGGGAGCCGGAAAGTGGCCGTGGTCGGGGTGTCCCTGTCCGACTGCGGCCGGGTGGACGACGCGACCCCGTACACCCTGCACGCCCAGGCGGCCCGCCGCGCCCTGGCGGACTCGGGGCTCGGCCGGGAGGTGGTGGACGGCTTCGCGTCCGCCGGGCTGGGCACGCTCGCGCCCGTCGAGGTGGCCGAGTACCTGGGCCTTCGCCCCACCTGGGTCGACTCCACGGCCGTGGGCGGCTCCACCTGGGAGGTGATGGCGGCCCACGCGGCGGACGCGATCGCCGCCGGGCACGCGAACGCGGTGCTGCTGGTCTACGGCTCCACGGCGCGCGCCGACATCAAGGCGGGCCGCCGCACGGGAAACCTCTCCTTCGGCGCCCGGGGCCCGCTCCAGTTCGAGGTCCCCTACGGCCACACGCTCATCGCCAAGTACGCGATGGCGGCCCGCCGCCACATGATCGAACACGGCACGACGATCGAGCAGCTGGCGCAGGTCGCGGTACAGGCGCGAGCGAACGCCGCCCTGAACCCGGACGCGATGTTCCGCACGCCCATCACGGTGGACGAGGTCCTCTCCGGCCCGATGATCGCGGACCCGTTCACGAAGCTGCACTGCTGCATCCGCTCCGACGGCGGGGCGGCGGTGCTGCTGGCGGCCGAGGAGTACGTACGGGACTGCCGTACCGCTCCGGTCTGGGTGCTCGGCACCGGGGAGCACGTCTCGCACGCCGCGATGTCCGAGTGGGCCGACTTCACGGTGTCCCCGGCGGCGGTTAGCGGACGGCTGGCGTTCGAGCGGGCGGGACTGCGACCCGAGGAGATGGACTTCGCGCAGATCTACGACGCCTTCACCTACATGACGCTGGTGACCCTTGAGGACCTCGACTTCTGCGCCAAGGGAGAGGGCGGGGCGTTCGTGGAGAAGGGGCGGCTCAGGGTCGAGGGCGGCGAGCTGCCGGTGAACACGGACGGAGGCGGCCTCTCCGCCCAACATCCGGGGATGCGGGGGCTGTTCCTACTGGTGGAGGCGGTGCGGCAGTTGCGGGGGGAGGCGGGGGCGCGGCAAGTGCGGAAACGGGACGGGGAGTTGCCGCGGCTGGGGGTCGCGTCGGGGACGGGCGGGTGGTTCTGCTCGTCCGGGACGGTGGTGCTGGGCGGGTGAGGGGGTTCAGCCGACGGCGGGACGCTCGCGGCGGGGCGGGCGACACCGGCTGAGAGCGTCCGCCAGCGGGCCGCCGCGTTCCAGCTTGCGCAGGTTCAAGGTGGCTTCGGGTCAGCTCATCGAGGTGCTGGTGTCCGGGATGGGGTACGAGCGAGTGGCGGACGGGACATGCATCGGACTGTGACCAACACGCCGGGATCTCAGTCGCGCGCAAGCTCGTGGGCCGTGTCGTCCACAGGGCACGGGAGTTCGCGGGTTGCGCGATTCGGAGAGCATGTCACCACAGCCAAGGAGAGGTACGAGGGGCGTTCGAGGTAGAAGCCGAGTGACACATCGCTGCCTGATCCCAGCCGTTCGGCCGCGGAGGCCACGACGGCTCTCAGACGTCTGACGTCGCGCTGGACCTCGGATGCGAACCGGGGCGCGTACTCGGTCAACCGGTCACTGAGCCACACCGCCGCCTCTCCCGGGGCCGTCCACGTGCCCCGAACCAGTGAGCGCGGCTTGACGAGCCAGTACGCCGTTTCCAGCGGTGGCAGATCCGAGGCGGGGAACTCCGCGGCCACCTCGCGGTATCGCTGGACCAGTTCCGGCTTACTTCCTGCCGGAGGCGGCTCGGGATGGGGCGGGCGGCGCAGCGCTTCCTGGTCGAAGCGAGCCTTGGGGCCGGTCCACAGGTAGCCGTGGTGGTGCACGGGGCGTTCCGTTCGGCGCGTTGGTGATCGGGAGGGCGGCCGGCCCCGGTCGAGGACAGGCCCCACCAGGACCGGCCGCAGGAGGACCGGCCGCAGGAGGCGCGGCTCAGACAGGCAGGCCGAACCGGGCCGGATCGATCCCGGCCGTGTCCAGTTCCTCCGTCGTGAACCGCAGCGGCTGCGCGTCCGGCCGCTTGCTGTCACCGACGGCCCAGGCGTCCCGGCCGATCCGGGCCAGGGTCACGCACGACTCGCCGTCCGGGTGGGTGTTGCCTCCGCAGGCCTTCACGAACGAGGCCGAGGTGATGTCGAGGGCGTAGAGGTCGCTTCCGTTGAGCATGAGTTCACCTTCCGGGTTTGCGGTGTGGTGGAGAGGGGGCCGGCTGACGCCGATGGCTCTACGGCTTTCCGTGCACCCCGGAGGCGTGGTCGCGGATCTCGGTGGCATGGCGCGCGGCCTGGGTGATGTCGCCCGACTGTTCGCGGCTGGTGAGCCGGCGCCAGTTCGCGGCGCAGACGTCACAGTCGGCGACAGGTGCGCAGTCCAACAGCCAGGCGTCGAAGCCGTCGGGCAACCGTGTCTCTTGCCTCATGTTCCTCACGGTAGGAGGGAGGTGGGCAGCGAAGCCAGCGATGTGCACTGATGTGCACACAGATCCCTGAGTGGCTATTTCCTGCCCATCGCTCTTGACCCGAGCCTCTCGACGAGCCGATATTTGTGCACATCAGTGCACGGCGATGACGTTGGAGGCTGTCATGCGCTTACGGTTCATCGGGATCGACCCGGAAACGGGAAGGGACGGGTCACCAACGGTGTGGGTGGACGCGGACAACGCGGACATCGTGCTCCAGAGCTACACAGCGGACGACGCGACGCGAGCGCAGTGCGTGAAGAACACGGCGCCCGGGCATGCAGAGGGCATTCCTGCCCACGAGACCGTGATCCGCGTTCCCGCCCGCCTGGTGCCGATGCTGAGGGAGGCTTGCGATGCCGCAGAACGTGCCCAGCTTTGACGACCTCATGGAGGCCGCGCAGCACTCCGCCGTGCACCTCGAAATGCGCGACCAGTACGCCGTCGGCGACGAGGCGGACGACTTCAACGCGTGGCTTGCGACGGGCCAGAGGGACACCGATCCCGCCTCGGAGTACTGGGCGCCCTGGGTCGACCTGATCTCCCGGGCGGTCGCCCGCGGCGTCGTCGTACGGCGTGCCCGCATCGTCTCCGAACCGGTCACCGACTACATCCGCTACGAGCACGCGAGTACGGGGGTCAACGTGGCGGCCGGCGAGCAGGTGCGGTGGCTGCCCAGGCCTCGGGCGGTCGACCTTATGCTGCCGGGCGCGGATCTGTGGATCTTCGACGGGGAGCTGGTCCTCTTCAACCACTTCACCGGCGTCGGCGATTGGGCCGACCCGGGCAAGGAGTTGCGCACCGAGCCGGGTATCGTCAAGCAGTGCTCGGACGCCTTCGAGGCGGTCTGGGAACGCGCCGTCCCGCACGAGACGTACGAGATCCACTGACAGAAGCATCGTTGGCCAGCTCATGCCCATATCCCCGTCTTCTTCGGCCCAAGCCGCGCGTGAGAATGTGGCGCGGCAACTGCGTGACCTGAGGAAGAACGCAGGCCTGACGGTCACTGAGCTGGCCAACGAGTGCGGTTGGCACCACGCAAAGACCTCGCGCATCGAGAACGCCCGCACCCCTCCGTCTCCCACCGACATTCGCTTGTGGTGTCGCGCGACAGGTGCCATCGACCGGACCCCGGACCTGATCGCGTCCTCACAGCAGGCGGAGTCTCTCTATCGGGAGTGGCGGCAGCGCGTTCGTACGGGCCTGGCCAAGTTGCAGGACAGCTACGCCGAGTTGTATCGGTCGACGGAGTTGCTGCGGGTGTACTCCCCGGTCCTGGTACCGGGGTTGCTCCAGAGCGAGGGATACGCGCGGGCGTTGCTCAGCATGAGCGCCCGCTTCCATGGGGTTCCGGATGACGCGGCGGAGGCTGCCTCTGCGCGTGTGCGGCGTTCGCAGGTGATCCATGAGCCGGGCCATCGGTTCGTGTTCCTCATCGAGGAGGCGGTGCTGTACTACCAACTCGGCGATGCCGAGGCAATGGCCGCACAACTGGGCTACCTCCTCACCGCAGGGGCGCATGCGCAGGTGTCGTTCGGCATCATCCCGACGACGACTCGCGAGCGCGCGATCTGGCCGCAGGAAACATTCAACGTGCATGACGACACCCTCGCCGCGGTCGAGTTGGTGTCCGCCGAGGTGAACATCACCCAGCCCTCCGAGATCGCGCTCTATGTAAAGGCGTTCGAGCAACTCCGGAGCATGGCTGTGTACGGGGCGGACGCCCGGTCCCTGATCGTGAAGGCCATCGACGCCCTGCGCTGATTCGAACGCCGTCCCGCGTTTGTTGTTCAGAAGACGACGAGAACGGAGCCCTGATGAACGACGAAAGCCGACAGGTACGTCCCTGGCAGGAACGACTGGAAAGCGGACATCGGCCCATCCAGGAGGAATGGAACACGGTCGTCCAGACCTCACAGACCCTGCGCTCCTGGGTACCCCAAACCGTTCCCGGCATGTTCCAGACAGCCGACTACGCACGATGCATCTTCGAAGGCCTCGCGGAACTACGGAACGTCACCAGGGACACGGACGACGCTGCACGCGCGCGGGTGAAGCGGCAGGAATGGCTGCGCCTTCCAGGCAAGGAGTTGCACCAGTTGGTCGGGGAAGCGGCGCTGCGCACCCGCCTTGGCTCACCGGAAATCATGGCGGCCCAACTGGACCATATCCTCCCGGTGTTGGACCTGGACACCGTCCACCTCGGCATCGTGCCGTCCGACGCCACGCTCCGGCTGCCGATCGGCAACGCCTTCACGATGGTGGACGAACGTCTCGTCGTGATCGAGGACTGGTACGCCGAGCACTGGCTCGACGACGCCGACGCGATCGCGCTGCACCGACGGGTCTGGGAGACACATGCCGCGTCCGCCGTGTACGGCAGCGACGCCGAGCGGATCATCAGCCGGGTCCGTCGAGACCTCGCCGTCTGAGCGGAGCACGTACGGGCGCACCGGATCGTCGTCGGCGCGCCAGGGCCGGGGCCGGTAACGGGGTGGAGGCTGCTGCCAGCAGGCTTCTTCGGGCGGGAAAGGCAGGCAGCGGCCGGCCGCGCGGGAGCTATGAACCAGCGGCGCCAACGGGCGTCGTGAGGGCTCGGGAGCCGCCATACGTACGGGTCGGGCTGCCGTACCTCTCGCGCGAGGTCCGCTTCCTTCGGGGCAGTGCGCGAGGTGAGCCGGCGGGTCAACGCCTCATAAAGTCGCCGGAACATGGGTTCCCTCCGGGAGTTCGAACCTCGCCCACACGCATTTCGTGTGGCGCAGCTGCCCGTGGCCCCATCCGTGGGCCAGTCGGCGGACCAGCATGAGCCCGCGGCCGTTCTCTGTGTCCGGCCCGCTGTCGTGGAGTTCGGGAAGCCGGTCCCGGTCGGGGTCGTGAACCTCCAGGAACAGGTACGGCTCCCGGATCATGAGCGTGACCTTGACCTCGGCGCAGGTCACCCGACAGTGGGTCACGGCGTTGGTCAGGAGTTCGTTCGCCGACAGGACGATGTCGTCGGCGAGTTCGTCCGTGATCCCCCAGTCCGCGAGGGTCTTGCCGACACGGTGGCGGGCGTCGGGGACGTGCCGTCTGTGTTTGGGGATGCGGAAGGTTTCGGTTTCGGGCATGGGGGTGCCGTACCTCCTGACGTGTCGTCAAGGACGCGCGCGACTGGGCGCCTTCGAGAAGGTAGGCGTGAATTCGACATCGAGGCAATGCCAATCGATGAATACATGCAAGCATGTCACTCAACCGTGTGATGACCTCTCGGGGTTGACGACGGTCGTGACATGGTTGCCGAAGGAGAGGGGAGGTCCCATGCCCACAGGTGGACGGCCGACGGTGCGCAGCAGGCGCTTGGGTACGGCACTCAGGCAGTACAGGCAGGATGCCAAGCTCGACCAGCCGCAGGCCGCCGAGGTCATCGCCTCAAGTCAGGCCAGGATCAGCCGTGTTGAGAGTGGACACGCAACGCCGCGTGTCATTGAGGTTCGGCTGCTGCTGGACGCGTACGGCGTCAAGGATCCGGAAGTGCGCGCCAAGCTGGAGGAGTTGGCGAAGCACTCCAAGAACCGGGGATGGTGGCTCGAACACGCCGAGCACCTGCGGCCGGACTACGTCGATCACATCGCGTTGGAGGACGACGCGACCTACATCCGCGAGTGGCAGCCGGTGATGGTGCCGGGGCTACTGCAAACTCCGGCCTATGCGGAGGCGGTTATCGCCCACGGCCCCAACTACATGGAGCCGGAACGGGCCGCCCAATTGGTGAAGGTCCGTGTGGGGAGGCAGGCGAAGATCGAAGAGGGCGGAGCCTCGTACACGGCCATCCTCTGGGAGGCGGTCCTCGCGCAACCGCTGGTGAGCGTCGAGATTCACCGGGAGCAACTGTCCGCGATCCTTGAAGTCGGAAAGCGGAAGAACGTCACCGTGCAGGTGCTGCCGGTCAGCGCGGGCATTCTGGCGGGTTACTCCAGCGCCTTCTACTCCTTCAGCTTCGACGACGAGCCGACGGTCGAAGCCGTTGCCATGGACAACCTGCGAGGCACGTCCGTCCTTGAAGGGGCCGAGGACCTTGCCACTTACGCCAATGCTTTCGACCTACTACGATCGTCAGCGTTGACACCGGACGCGAGTGCGAAGCTCATCCGGGGCGTACTGCGGAGCTTGAAGGAAGACACATCGTGACCGAGGTCGTAAGTCCCTTCTGGAAGTCCTCGTACTCGGGTCAGGAGAACGCCTGCGTCGAGGTCGCAGACACGGCCCCCGGCGGCCGAGCCGTCCGCGACAGCAAGCAGCAGGACGGCCCTCTGCTCACCGTTTCCCGCGAAGGCTGGCAGGCCTTCCTCGGGCAGTTCGTGTAGGCATCACAGACATGAACGGAGGCGCATCGTGACCCAGGTTGTTGGCCCCTTCTGGAAGTCCTCGTACTCGGGCCAGGAGAACAACTGCGTAGAGGTCGCCGACACCGCCCCCGGCGGCCGGGCCGTCCGCGACAGCAAGCAGCAGGACGGCCCCCTCCTCACCGTCTCCCGTGACAGCTGGCAGGCCTTCATCCGGCAGTTCGGCTAGGCGTCTCTCGTCACTCAAGTCGAACCGAGGCTCAGCCGAGACCACGATGGCCGGCCCACAGCACCCCGGCTCGGCCGGCAGCGCGCTCGACCAGGGCCGCCAGTTCGGGTTCGTCGGGGACGGGGAACGAGACATATGCGCCCCGGCCACCAGCGACTGGCCGGCCATAGGCCTTCGCAGCGAGGCGGCCGTCCGGAAGAAGCCGGATGTTGAGCGTGGTCAGCGTGAACGCTTCACCGCGTCGGGTGTCCGTCCAGCGGAGCGCCTCCGGAATCGTGACATTGATCGCCAGAGCGCTCACTTCCAGGTCGCTGCTCATGGACGGATGATGTCACGCGAGTCGATGGATCATGAGCTTGGCGGCCACCGCGCAGGCAACGCCGCACGGGCGGATCCGCGGGTGATACTCGACGCATGGCAACGGATCTTCATGAACTGCTGAGGTCGCTGCGGGTGTGGGACCCGGCGGTCACCGACCTGCCGCCCTTCGACCCGGCGACCGCCCCCGCCGAACCGCTCCCCCTCTTCACCACGTGGTTCGCCCAGGCGGTGGCGGCCGGACAGCCGGAGCCGCACACCATGTCCCTGGCCACGTCGGACGCGGAGGGCCGGCCGGACGTACGGATCGTCATGCTGCACGGCGCGGACGCGGACGGCTGGGCCTTCGCGACGCATGCGACGAGCCGCAAGGGCGGTCAGCTGGCGGCCCGCCCCCACGCGGCGCTCGTCTTCTACTGGCCGGTGCTGGGCCGCCAGGTCCGGGTGCGCGGCCCCGTCACCGCCGCGCCGGCGACGGAGTCCCAGGGGGACCTGCACGCCCGCTCGACCGGCGCCCTCGCCGCCGCGCTCACCGGCCGTCAGAGCGAAGTCCTGGGCTCCGTGGAGGAGTTGACGCGCGCGTCGGAGGCGGCGTGGGAGCGGGCCCAGCGGGAGCCGGACGCCCCGGTCCCCTCCTGGACCCGCTACCACCTCCGGCCGGACGAGGTGGAGTTCTTCCAGGGCGACGAACGGCGACGGCACGTACGGCTGAACTACCGTCGCGAGGAAGGGAGTTGGTCGAGGCAGCTACTGTGGCCGTGAATCCGGAGCAACGCACCGGATCAGACGGGAACGACGAGAACCGCGCTCTCAAGCCCTTTGAAGTCCGCGGCATTCCGCGTGAAGAGCGGCAGCCCCCGCACCGAGGCGATCGCAGCGATCATCAGGTCCATGCGACGCGGGCGAGGATCCCTGTCTGCTGCGATGGTCAGCGCGACCAAGGTGCCGTACCTGGCAGCGGCATCCCCGTCGAACGGCAGTGCTTCGAAGTCGGCTACCGCGGCTCCCAGCTTCTCCATCCGCGCCGCGCGCACGGCGGGATCCTTGGCCATGGCCACGCCCTGCTGCAGCTCCGCGAACGTGACGGCGGTCAGTTCCGGCATGACAGGAAGGCTCTGCGGACCGAGCAGGTCGAGATCGATATAGGTGCAGGTGTCGAGAACTCCCTCCTCGTGCACTTCAGCCACGCTCGCGCTCCCACGGGTCGTCTTCCACCCGTTCCTCGCTCCCGAAGAACCGGTCCGCCTCGTCACGCATCTGCGCGTAGTCCACTCGCGGGAGCTTCCGATGCCTGGCCACGAGTTCGTCGGCACTCAGCCTGCGCCGACGAACCAGCGGGCGCAGTTCGGCCACCTCTATGCCGTTGCGCATGATGTGGAACGTCTCGCCGGCCTCGACCGCGTCCATGACGGCGGCGGAGTTGTTCCGGAACTCGCGCTGCGTGATGGTCCTCATACGACCACTGTAGCTCGACGTGTCTCACTGTGCTACATCGCTGCCGCTTGCGGCTCACGCCGTGAAGTCGTACACCGAGAAGTCGGCCACCGGCCGGTATCCGATGCGCTGGTACAGGGCGTTGCTGGTCGGGTTGGCGAGGTCCGTGAACAGCAGGACCTCGTCCGCGCCCGCCGCCACCGCGGCCCGGCCGACCTCGGCCGTGACCGCGCCGGCGTATCCGCGTCCACGCAGGTGGGCCGGTGTGTAGACGGGAGCCACGCGGATCTGGCCGGCGACCATCGGGAAGGAGCCGGCCATGGCGAGCGGGGTGCCGTCTGCGTCCTCCCAGAACGTGATGCCGCCGTAGGAGATGCGAGCGTCGGCCCAGCTCTCGGCCCGGTCCGGGCTCTCGCCCACGGCTGCCATGAACTCGCCGTACCAGCGCACCAGTTGGTCCCGGTCCGCCGCCCCGGCGATCCTCGCCCGGCCGTCCGGCACGGGCCCAGGGTCCGCCGGTGCGCCGAGCCGGTACAGCCGGTTGCGCTCGTGCAGCTCGGCCGTCGCGCCGGTGTGCCGCTGCCAGGCCTCGGCGAGGGCGTCGGCCGTGGCGCGTTCGGCGGTGGCGCCCGGCAAGGGGTGGCCGAGGCCGGTCAGATGGACGGCGAGGGCATCCGCCTCCTCAGGCGTGAGGGGCGTGACGGCCAGGCGGTAGGGAGGGGTACGGAGGTAGGCCGCGCGGACCTCGCCCTCCCGCTCCAGCACGCCGAACCAGGGCGCCTCGTCGCCGTAGGCCCGCATTCCGCGCGTGCGCAGTGCGTGGGTCACCGTCAGCGGGACGGTGTGCAGGGCGGGTCGGGAGCGAAGGAAGCCGCCGGCGCGCGCGAGGAAGGCGTCCAGGTCGTCGATGAAGTGCCAGTCGTCGGGCTGCATGCCCCATGATCCCCCGCACCGCACGCCCGACGCCTCCGAATTACGGCCCCAGCGGGGTAACGCCCCCAAGGCGTTACGACCCTTCGGCGTTACGACCCTTCGGTATTGCGGCCTCCCGTTTGCGGCTCTCCCTTGTCGCGGCTCTTCGGTATCGCGGCTCTTCGGGGCGATCGCCTTGACCTCAAGCGCGCTTGAGGAAGGAGGCTTGCCGCATGGACACCGACGAGATGCGGCGGCAGTTGCAGACCCTGACCGATCGCGCTGAGATCACTGACCTGATGGACCGCTATCTGCGTTCCCTGGACGAGGGTGTTTTCGATGACGAGTGGGCTCGCGCGTTCCACACCGAAGACGTCACCGCGGAGATGCCCATCGGCACCGTGAAAGGCCGCGATGCCCTCCTGGACCGCGTCCGGCGAGGGATGGCGCTGTTCGACCGGACCGTGCATATGGGCACCAACGCCGTCGTCCGGGTCGACGGTGCCAGGGCCACGGCCCGTGGGGCCCAGTTGAGCACCCACGTCCTGGCCGATGGCTCCGGTGACGTCTTCGTCTCCGCCGGCCATACCGAGGCCGAACTGGTCAGGACCGCTGACGGCTGGCGGATCTCTGCCTCGGCCCTGCGGGTGGTGTGGACCCAGGGCCCACCTCCTCAGTTGCCGGACGACCTCGCTCAGGCCCCGGCGGTCTAGGAGACGTCCGACCCGTCCGCCGCGCCCCAGGCGCCCGACGCGCCGGACGCGCCCGACTCCCCGTTCCACGCGGTCTCCGGAGCAGGAGCCGGAGCAGGAGCAGCAGCTGGTTCCGGTTCTGGAGCCGTCGCCGTCGCCGTCGCCGTCGCCGGAGTCAGGGCCGGTTCCGGGTCCGTCGCCAACCGGCCATGCAGATGCATATCCCGGAACGCATCGTGGCGCCCCGCCTCGAACATCGCGCCGCGCAGCGTCCCCTCGTACCGGAATCCGCACCGTTCGGCGATACGGCAGGACGCCTCGTGGCCGACGGCGTGGTCGAGTTCGAGCCGGTGCAGTCCCAGTTCGGTCAGCGCCCAGTGGGAGGCCACGGCCAGGGCGCGGGTGGCGACGCCCTGGCCGCGGGCCTCCGGCAGCACCCAGTAGCCGACCCGGGCGAAGCTCAGGCCGCGGTTGATCGCGTTGACGCCGATGTGCCCGAGTGCGGCGCCGCTCGCCGCGTCGGTCACGCAGTACGAGGCTGTCGAACCCTCCGCCGCGCCGAGCGCCTTGGCCCGCAGGGACTCGCGTGCGTCGGCGAGATCCTCGACGAACCTGAGCGGTGTGTTCCAGCGCCGGAACTCCGGGTCGGTGAGGCCGCGCCGCCAGGTCGCGACGTCGGCCGCGGACTCCGCGTCCCACAGCCGCAGGCGGATACCGGGGCCGTACAGTTCAGGGAAGGGCGAACCCGTGTACTGCTCGTCGACAGAGGCCATCGGACCATTCAAGTCCGCGAGTTCGCGCCGCGTGGCCCGAACACCGCCACCCCGTCCCGGAATTCAGCCTCCAGCTCCGCCCCTGCCCGCAGCTCCCCCACCCCGCACCCCACCACCTCCGTCATCATCCGCGGCCCCTCCGCGAGGTCGACCACGGCAGCCACGTAAGGCGTCCGCTCCCCGAAGGGCGGGAGGTCGTTGCGGTGGACCACGGACCACGTGTAGAGCACCGCCCGTCCGCTCGCCCGCTCCCACTCCACGTCCTCGCTCCAGCAGTGCGGGCAGAACTCCCGCGGGTAGTGGTGAGCCCGCCCGCAGGCCCCGCAGCGGCGGATCAGCAGCCGGCCCTCGGCCGCCGCGTCCCAGTAGGCCCGCGTGAAGGCGTCGGCCTCCGGCACGTCGAAGCGGGGGCCGCTCATCCGAAGAGCCCGAGTCCGCTGTCCAGCGACCATGCCTGCCACGACATCCCGAACAGCGCGACGACCGACATCAGCGCCATCATCGAGTTCTGCCCCTGCTCGGCCACCTCGTGGATCATGAGCGTGAAGTAGAGGATGTTCAGGAGGAATCCTCCGACCAGCGCGATCGGGGTCAGGAACCCGGCGACCAGCCCCAGTCCGGTCGCCAGCTCCGCATACACCACCACGTACGCCATCGTCCGCGGGCGCGGCGCCACCATGACCTCGAAGCCGGACCGTACAGCGTTCCAGCGGTGCTTCTCCGCGATGCCGGCCGCCCACTTGATCCCGGTGCCGCGCTCGAACCAGGCCTTCCGGTCCTTGTGCCGCCAACTCTCCAACCACCACAGCCCGAGGCCTATGCGCAGCACGGCCAGCCACTCAGCGCCACTCAGCCAGATCGAGTCCATATATCTGACGGTACGTCAGATCACAGGAACCCGGAACCCTGTAAACCCCTCCTGCAGACCTCCTGCTGACCTCCTGCCGACCTCCCGCAGACCTCCCGCGCGCGCCCTGCGATCCCCCTGCGAGCCTCCTGAACCTGCACGGAGTGGATGCGTCTCGACCTCGACCGCGGCCGGGGCCGGGGCCGGGGCCGGGGAGCGGGCCCCTCGGAGCGTGGGACCGATCGCCGAACCGCCACAACCAGGTGGCCTACGTCACAAGCCTCACCCATGACTCCTACACCCGTGATCAATCCGAAACCAATTCCGGTCTTGACCGAGACCCATCAACCCGGTGCGTGATTACGCTCGCGCACATGGCCGACTCCACAGCGTCCCCCCAGGTAGCGGCGCGAGCCGCCGCCGACCGCCCCGTCTATGTCGTAGGCGGCGGCCCGGCCGGACTCTCCGTCGCGTACGCGCTGCGGGCCCGGGGCATACGCGCCGTCGTCCTGGAGAGGACCGACGGCGTGGGCGCTGCCTGGCGGCGGCACTACGACCGGCTCCGCCTGCACACCACCCGGCGCCTGTCGGCCCTTCCGGGGCTGCCCATGCCGCGCCGGTTCGGGCGGTGGGTGGCCCGCGACGACGTGGTGCGCTACCTGGAGAAGTACGCCGAGGTGCACGAACTGGAGATCGTCACCGGCGTCGAGGTCTCCCGGGTCGAGCGCTCCCCCGACGGCACCGGCTGGCTGTTGCACGCCACCGGGGGGCGCGAGCTGACCGGGGCCGCCGTGGTCGTCGCAACCGGCTACAACCACACCCCGTACGTCCCGGACTGGGCCGGACTCGACACGTACACCGGCGAGTTCACGCACGCGGGCGACTACCGCGACGCCGAGCCCTACGCCGGCCGTGACGTCCTGGTCGTCGGCGCGGGCAACACCGGCGCCGAGATCGCGGTGGACCTGGTGGAGGGCGGCGCCTCGCGGGTGCGCCTGTCGGTGCGGACGGTTCCGCACATCGTGCGTCGCTCGACGGCCGGGTGGGCCGCCCAGTACACGGGCGTGCTGGTACGGCGGCTGCCGGCCGGGCTCGTCGACCGGCTCGCGCGGCCGATGGCGAAACTGAGCGTGCCCGACCTCTCCGCGCAGGGACTGCCCCGCCCGGACACCGGCCTGTACAGCCGGGTGAAGGAGGGCGCCATCCCGGTGCAGGACGTCGGTCTGATCGACGCCGTGCGCGCGGGGCGGGTCGAGGTCGTGGCCGCCGTCGACGGCTTCGAGGACGGCAAGGTGGTCCTCGCCGACGGCACCCGCGTCTCACCGGAGGCCGTCGTCGCGGCCACCGGATACGTCCGCGCGCTGGAGGGCCTCGTCGGCCACCTCGACGTGCTCGACGGCCGGGGCAGACCCCTGGCGCACGGCGCCCGCACCTTCGAGCAGGCACCCGGCCTGTACTTCACCGGCTACACCACACCCATCAGTGGCACGCTGCGCGAGGTTGCCATGGACGCGGAGAAGATCGCGCGGGTGGTCGTGAAGAAGGGCGCGGGAACGCTGTCCCGTCTGCCTGAGTGACGTAGAGGACCAACCCCGGCTCCCTTCAACTCGCTTCAACTCCCTTCAACAGCACTCCTGTTACTTGTGCGTCAGATGTGACAGGAGCGTTGAAGCGTGCCGTCGCGCGGGGCCAGAATGTGAACACTGCTCACTTTCTGGCTCCACTCTCCATACTCTCCATGCGGAGGATGCACGTGGCACGCGAAAGACAGCACCAACCCCGCGCCCTCTCCCGGCGTTCCCTGCTGGGCGGTGCCGCCGCTGCGGCGGGCGCCGTCACCCTCACCACCACCGCCGCCGGCCCGGCGTCCGCCGCGAGCACCCGCGACGTGGACGTCGCCATCGTCGGCGGCGGACTCGCCGGACTGACGGCGGCCCGCGACCTGGTGGCCGGCGGCAGGACCGTGGCCGTCCTGGAGGCCCGCGACCGGGTCGGCGGCCGGGTGGTCAACCTGCCCCTGGCGAACGGCGGATTCACCGAGGGCGGCGGCGAGTTCATCGGCCCCACCCAGGACCGCATCAAGGCGCTTGCGGACTCGCTGGGCGTGGCCACCTTCACGACCTACAACACCGGCAAGAACCTCCTCTACAAGGACGGCAAGAAGACCCCGTACGCCACCGATGGCATCCTCGGCTCGGTCCCGCCGGTCGACGCGGCGGGTCTCGCCAACGCGGCGATCGTGCAGGCGTCGTTGGACGACATGGCCAAGCAGGTCCCGGTCGACGCGCCCTGGACGGCCGCGAAGGCCGCCGAGTGGGACAAGCAGACCTTCGAGAGCTGGCTGAACGCCCACGCGGTCATCCCGTCCGCCAAGTTCCTCCTGGACGTGGCCTGCACGTCGATCTTCTCGGCGCAGCCCCGCGAACTCTCCCTGCTCTTCGTCCTCTTCTACATCGCCGCCGCCGGCAACGAGTCCAACGCCGGCACCCTGGAACGCCTCACCGACACCGCGAACGGCGCCCAGGAGTCCCGCTTCGTCGGCGGCTCCCAGCAGGTGCCGATCAAGCTGGCCGCCACGCTCGGCGACCGGGTGGTGCTGAGCGCACCGGTGCGATCGATCGCGCGGTCCGGCGGCAGGTACCTGGTGACGGCCGACGGCATCACCGTCACCGCCAAGAAGGTCGTCGTCGCCGTACCCCCGCCGCTGGCCGGACGCATCGTCTTCGACCCGCTGCTCCCGGCCTCCCGCGACCAGCTCGGCCAGCGGCTGCCGATGGGCTCGATCGGCAAGGCGATCGCCGTCTACGACAGCCCCTTCTGGCGGGCCGACGGCCTCAACGGCCAGGTCGTCAGCGACTCCGGTGCGGTCCGCTCGACCTTCGACAACTCACCGCCGGACGCCTCCTACGGCGCCCTGATGGGCTTCATCGAGGCCGACGCGATGCGGGCCTACGACGCTTCGGGCGTCGACGAGGTCAAGGCCGCCGTCCTGAAGGACTACGCCACCTACTTCGGCGACAAGGCGAAGTCGCCCACCTCCTTCGTCCTGCAGCGCTGGGACAACGAGGGCTTCTCCCGCGGCGGCCCGGTCGCCTACGCCCCTCCCGGCGTCCTGACCGAGTACGGCACCGCCCTGCGCGAGCCGGCCGACGGCATCCACTGGGCGGGCACCGAGACCTCCACGTACTGGAACGGGTTCATGGACGGGGCGGTGCGGTCGGGGGAGCGGGTCGCGAAGGAAGTGCTGGCGGCGCTGTAACCGGCTCCGCGCACCGCATCCGCGGACGGCCGAGGCCCGGGTCCCTGTCGGGCCCGGGCCTGCCTCCTCGACTTCTCGGCGCCGTACGTCAGTTGCGGGGCATGCGGCCCCTCAGGCGCGGCGCGAAGCGGACCGCCGCCACACCCGCGGCCGCGAGAGCCGCGGCGACGGCCAGCAGCGGGCCGGCGGCGCCAAGGGTGGCGACGACCGTGATCGCCGCGTCCTGGCGTGAACGCCGGCGCATCCTCGCAAGAATCAGGTGACCCTCCACCTGGGTTCTGGCGTGAACGCCGGCGCATCCTCGCAAGAATCAGGTGACCCTCCACCTGGGTCAAGCTCCCCCTGGAGCCTGTGAAAACAGTGACCAGAGTTGCTGATCGTATGCACCCAAGTCCAGTGGGACAGTTGATTTAAGTTCCCACCAGTTCCTGACACGGCGTCAGTTCAGTAATCTGACAGAGCGTCAGTTATCGGCTGTCGCTATTCGCTGTCACACAGGAGCGGGCGGACCGATGCTTGGATCAACCCACGGCACCCTCACCACCGACTCCCGCCGGGCCCGGGTCATCGCCTGCGGCGAGCAACCCGGCCCCGCCGTCCACGGCAGGCCCGCGGACGTCGACGATCTCGACGTCAGCGGCCGGCCGCTGTACTGCGACGTCCCCGATCTGGACCGGTTCTTCCATCCCGAGTCCGTCGCCGTGATCGGCGCCTCGGACACCGAGGGCCGGCCCAACACCGGCATCACGCGCCAACTGGTCACCTGGACCGAGCGCGTAGGAGCACGTCTCCACCCCGTGCATCCCACCCGCCCGTCCGTCTTCGGCATATCCTGCTGCCCCTCCGTCGCCGACCTGCCCGAGCAGGTCGACCTCGCCGTAGTGCTGCTCGCCGACCCCCTTCCGGTGGTGGAGCAACTCGCCGAGGCCAAGGTGAAGTTCGTGGTCGTCTTCGCCTCCGGGTTCGCGGAGACGGGAGCGGAGGGCGCGTCCGCGCAGGAGCGCCTCGCCGCCGCCGTCGCCCGCTCCGGGACGCGTCTCCTCGGACCCAACACCAACCTCAACGCCTTCGAGCGCTTCCGGGACGACCTCGAAGGACCGGCCATCGCCCTCATCACCCAGTCCGGGCACCAGGGGCGCCCCGTCTTCTCCCTCCAGGAGCTGGGCATCCGCCTCTCCCACTGGGCGCCCACCGGCAACGAGGCCGATCTGGAGACCGCCGACTTCATCTCCTACTTCGCCGAGCGTGACGAGGTCGGCGCCATCGCCTGTTACGTCGAGGGGCTGAAGGACGGCCGGTCCTTCCTGCTCGCCGCCGACCGGGCCGCCCGGCGCGGGGTCCCGGTCGTCGCCGTCAAGGTCGGCCGCACCGAGACCGGCGCCCGTACGGCCGCCTCGCACACCGGCAAGCTGACCGGCGCCGACACGGTGGTGGACGCGGCGATGCGGCAGTTCGGTGTGATCCGGGTGGACGGACTCGACGAACTCCAGGACACCGCCGCCCTGTTGGCCCGATCCCGGCCGCCGCGCGCCGAGGGCGTCGTCGTCTACTCGATCTCGGGCGGCACGGGTGCGCACTTCGCCGACCTTGCGACCGAGGCGGGACTCGGCCTGCCGGTCCTGTCAGCCTCCAAACAGGCCGAACTGCACCAGTGGATACCCGAGTACCTGAGCGTGGCCAACCCTGTGGACAACGGCGGGCATCCGGTCGGCGACCACCGCGGCCGGAAGATCATCGACGCGATCCTCGACGACCCCGCGGTGGGCGTGCTGATCTGCCCGATCACCGGGCCCTTCCCGCCCCTCAGCGACAGGCTCGTGCAGGACCTGGTGGACGCCGCCGAACGGACGGACAAGCTGGTCTGTGTCGTCTGGGGCTCCCCGGTCGGCACCGAACCGGCCTACCGCGAGGTCCTGCTCGGCTCCTCCCGGGTGGCCACCTTCCGCACGGTCGCGAACTGCATCACCGCCGTCCGCGCCTACCTCGACCACCACCGCTTCGTCAGCGGCTACCGCTCCCGCTTCGACGAGGCCCCGCGCACCACCTCGCCCTCCTTCCGCAAGGCGCAGGCCCTGATGCAGCCGGGCCGGCAGCTGAGCGAACACGCGGCGAAGCAGCTGCTGCGGGCATACGGCATCCGCGTCCCGCGCGAGCAGTTGGTGACCAGCGCGGCGGCGGCCGTACGCGCGGCGGGCCTGGTGGGCTACCCGGTGGTGATGAAGGCCTCCGGCGCCCGGATCGCCCACAAGACGGAGCTGGGCCTGGTCAGGATCGAGCTGACCTCGGCGAGTCAAGTCCGGGACACATACCGGGAGTTGACCGACATCGCCCGTTACGAGGGGGTGGCCCTGGACGGTGTCCTGGTGTGCCAGATGGTCGAGCGGGGCGTCGAGATGGTCGTCGGCGTCACCCACGACGAGCTGTTCGGGCCTACCGTGACCGTCGGGCTCGGCGGGGTGCTCGTGGAGGTGCTGCACGACGTGGCCGTACGCGTGCCGCCCTTCGGCGAGGAGCAGGCCCGGGACATGCTCGGCGACCTGCGCGGGCGGGCCCTGCTCGACGGGGTCCGAGGGCGCCCCGCGGCCGATCTCGACGCGCTCGTCGAAGTCGTCCTGCGGGTGCAGCGCATGGCGCTGGAACTCGGGGACGACCTCGCGGAGCTCGACATCAACCCGCTGATGGTGCTGCCCAGGGGACAGGGCGCCGTGGCGCTGGACGCGCTGGCGGTGTGCCGGTGATGGAGCCGACCCGGGTGCTGCACGAACTCCGCGACCACGTCTCGCACATCACGCTCAACCGGCCCGACGTTCTCAACGCCGTCACACCCGAGCAGCGGGAACGGGTCATCGGGCTGCTGTCGGACGCCTCGGCCGACCCCGGCGTACGGGCCGTGGTGCTCACGGGGACGGGGCGTGGTTTCTGCGCGGGGGCCGATCTGCGGGGCGGTTCGGGGGGCGATGCGAGGAACGGCTCGGAGCCCGGCGAGCGGGTCGCCGGCGATGTGGCCCGCATGCTCCGCCTCGGCGCCCAGCGTCTGACCGCCGCCGTCCTGGACTGCGAGAAGCCGGTGATCGCCGCCGTGAACGGCACGGCGGCCGGCCTCGGCGCCCATCTCGCGCTCGCCTGCGACCTCGTGCTGGCCGCCGAATCGGCGCGGTTCATCGAGGTGTTCGTGCGCCGCGGCCTCGTACCGGACGGCGGGGGCGCCTACCTCCTCCCCCGCCTGATCGGCCCGCAGCGCGCCAAGGAGCTGATGTTCTTCGGCGACGCGCTCTCGGCCACCGACGCCGAACGCCTCGGCCTGGTCAACCGGGTCGTCCCGGACGAGGACCTGGCCAAGACGGCCCGCGAGTGGGCGAGCCGCCTCGCCACCGGCCCCACCCGCGCCCTGGCCCTCACCAAACAGCTCGTCAACGCCTCCCTGGACTCCGACCGCGCGACGGCCTTCACGGCCGAAGCCGCCGCGCAGGAGATCAACATGACGACGCAGGACGCGCGGGAGGGGGTACGCGGCTTCGTGGAGCGCAGAAGCCCCGAGTTCAAGGGCCGCTGACCTTCCCATCTGACGAACCGTCAGCTTCAATGGAGGGGTGATGGGACACGCAGGGGCGGCAGCAGCCGCCGTCCGGTACCTCAGGTCGGCAGGGACCCGGGCGCCCGTGGAGGCGCTGCCGCGCCCGGAGTTGCGCTGCGTCGGCGACAACGAGCGGGCACCGGTCGACCAGACCGAGTTCCGGAGGGTCCTCGGCACCTTCGCGACGGGCGTCACGGTCGTCACCGCACCCGCCGCCGACGAGGCCGGTCCCGCCGGTCCCGCCGGCTTCGCCTGCCAGTCCTTCTCGTCGCTCTCCCTGGACCCGCCCCTGATCGCGTTCATGGTCGGCCGTACGTCGACGACGTGGCCGCACATCGCCCGCGCGGGCGTCTTCTGCGTCAACATCCTGGGCGCGCACCAGGGCGACCTGTGCCGGGCCTTCGCGGTGAGCGGGGCCGACAAGTTCACGGGCGTGGCGTACGACGGGGCGCCGGTCTCCGGCTCCCCGCGCCTGACGGGCGCCGTCGCCTGGCTCGACTGCACGATCCACGCGGTGCACATGGGCGGCGACCACCTGATCGTGGTGGGGCGCATCGAGGCCCTCGGTACCGGAGCCGCCTCCGACGAACCTCTGATCTTTCATCGGGGTCGGTTCGGGCGACTGGAGGGCTGAGGGCCTTCGGACACGGGCTCTGGGCCCAAGACTCTCAGGGGGCCGGCGTAAAACGACGCTCGTACACCGTCACCCTTCGTCCACGGACCTGCTTGTCAGCCACGGCCGTGAAGTACTTCCTCAGCACGGAGGCCTTCATCCTGTCCCGCTCGGCTGTTATTGCTTTCGCCACCCGAGGTGTGTCCGTCACCAGAAGGATCCGTTGCTGGGACAGCATCGCGGCACGGATCCGATCCGGGCTTTCCTCTACGCCTTTCAGGGTCCCGGACTCCTCAGGACTCTGCGCGAGAGCAATGTCCCCCAAGCCCGAAAAGGCACTCGGGGAAACGGATTTGGTGTCCCGGCGCGCCGACGGGATGAAGAGCACGGCATTCCCGGTCTCTTTCATCCGCCGCACGTCCGAGGCCACCGCCAGGACATCGTCCACTCGACTCGCCGGGGACCGCTTGGCCAGCGACTGGGGCAACAGCGCCACCACCGCCACCACGACCACTACCGGAACGAGCCACGGCGACGCTCGCGGGAAGCGCGGCACGGTCGACCGTACCGCCGCACCCAGGGCCGCGCCGATCAGCATGGCCAGACCCAACATGCTGAACAGCACGTAGCGGTCCAGGAACAGCGGCTGGATCAAGGAGAGGCCGATCAGGCCGATCTGTGGCACCGCCAGCAGCGGCAGAGCGACGGCCGCCAGCGACAGTCGGCCCACCCTCGGCCGATCGGGCAGGGCCCCGAGAGTGCCGATTGCCATCAGGACTGCTGGGCCGATCATCATGTGCCATGTCAGCGGCGGGATCCAGGACACCTGGTTGGACTGGGTCCGGCTGAAAAGGATCAGCGGCAGGGCAGCTGCCACGGCGCCCGCCGCGGCCACCGCCCAGCGTGTCCACATCCTGCGTCCGGCCTTCGTCCAGACCAGGGTCGCCAAGTGCGCGGGCAGGATCAGCAGTGAGAGCCAGTTCAACAGCGCGCACACCAGGACCGTGCCCCCGTACGCCACCCAGTGCACCGCCCGTCCACGCCCCCGCAACACGGTCACCAGCAGCAGTGTCGAGATGCCGGCCCCCGCCGCGATCAGGGCGTACGGGCGTCCCTCTTGAAGGTAGAACTGCACGGCCGGAAGCAGCCCGAACGCCAGCCCTCCCCCCAAGCCCGCCCAGACCCCCGCCAGCCGGTGGCCGATGACCGTCGCACAGGCCGCCGCCACCGCCATGGCCAGCACCGAGGGAAGGCGTAGAGTCGTGGTACTGGGCCCGAAGCATTCAAAGAGTCCGTGCATCAGCAGGTAGTAGAGCCCGTGCACGGCATCAACCTGCCCGAGCATGTGCCAGATGTCGGAGACGGACCGCCCGGCCACCTGCCAGGTCGCGGCCTCGTCCCGCCACACGCTGTGCTGCCTGGACAGCCCCCACAGGCCGAGGGCGAGGGTCCACAGCAGTGGTATGAGCCAGACGGGCAAGCGGTGCCGGAGAACGGTTATACGGCAAGTCATAAAGGCGTTCGGGATCCTTGGAGTGGCGGTGCGGACCGAAGTCGGCCTCGGGCTTGCGTGAGAAGCGCCGTCCGGCGGATGGCCGCGTGTGAGGAAAGTGCCCTCGACCGGCAGGAATTAGGATCGAGGGGATCCTTGTTCACACGCCGGCCAAGGGCACTTTTCAGGTGATGAGGCTTAGCTGGTCGCCCCTGAGTGTCCGTGTCGAGGCTGTATTCAAGCGACGAGAGAATTCTCATTGACGGCGAAGACGGCGTCGCATCGGTCGCGGACGCGGTCATCATGAGTGGCAATGACAACGGCGCATCCTGCATCGCTCATCTCACGGAGGATGTCGATGACTGCTGTGGCATTGGCATGGTCGAGGGCGCCGGTTGGCTCATCGGCGAGCACCAGGACCGGTTGCTTGACCAAGAGCCGAGCGAGCGCCACACGCTGCTGTTCGCCACCACTGAGGTGGTGGATTTCCTCTTCCTGCCGCCCTGCCAGGCCGACGCGATCGAGGGCTTCGGCGATAGCCACGCTGGTCTTCCCTCGCAAGGTCCGCTGCGGTTTGACAGCGACCTCCAGATTCGCGGCGACGGTCGCGTTCTCGATCAGGGCATAGCTCTGGAAGAGGTAACCGAGAACGTCACGGCGGAACCGCCGAATCTCGCGTCGCCCGAACTGGGTTATGTCATTTCCTTCATGGCGGATCTCCCCCGCGTTCGGCTTGTCTAGGAGGCCGATGCAGTTGAGGAGGGTGGACTTCCCCGATCCGCTGGGGCCGACAAGGGCGAGCATCTCGCCACGGTTGACGGTGGTGGTGACATCGGACCACAAGGTCCGGGTGCCGAATGTCTTCGACAGCTTGACAATATCGATCACGACTGTGCTCCTGCTGAGTGGAGGGAATTCGTCAGTGCGGGGCTCACGTCTCGGCCGCCCCCGCCTTGACGATGCGCCGGTGAAATATTCCAAGAGCGAGGAGAACAGCGCAGAATTCAACGGCGGCCAGCCCGGCGATAGCGCTGAGGTCCAGTGCGGTGATCTGGACGGGCGGAAAGGGAGCCGGGATGCCCTGGGAGGTGAACTCCTTGAGATCCTGGTTCTGCTTCCAGACCTGGATGGGCACCCACCAGGTAAGGAAGGCCGCAAGAAGCCCCTCTACAGCGAGGATGAAGCGGTGGGTTGCAGCAAATCTCCAACCGCTGATGTGCTGCGCGAACACGGCCTGGGCATGCTTGCGTGAGTGGATTATGCAGACGCCGACGCCTGTGATGAGGAGCACGGTCACGGCTGCAATGAGATCGAAGAACAGCAGTCGGAAGTCGTTGACGGCTTCCCTCAGCCTCAGTGCTGCGTTCTGCCCCACTGGATTCACCGCTGCCACATAGGTCTGCAGTCCCTGCTCGTTGGCCGCAAGGGGCTTCAGGACGTCGCCGGGGTCAGGAAAGATGATTCCGTCCTGGGTCGCGAACGTGGTGTAGGCATCGTTCGTGAGGATATTCGAACCATTAGGGACCACGACAAGGACCGGGTCGCGCACCAAAGACCGGTCATCGGCCGGGCTGTAGGCGATATTGGGGCTTCGATCGCCGGAGCTATAGGCGAAGACACGCTGACCGCTCTTCGCCTGGACGGTCTCCACCTTGAGACGCCGACGGAGATCCGGATCCAGTCTGCCGAATACATCAGGGATTGTTGCCCTGATGTCCGATGCGTGGCGGGCAAGGGATTCGGGGATGATCAGGCGCACCGAATGGGCTTCTGCGGCCCTCCCGTTGCGCGGCGCTGGGGAGTACCGCTGGTCCTTCACGTCGAGGACCGGCTGTTTAGCGAGGAAGGTTTCGTTGACGATAAGCAACTCGCCCTGTGGCAGGCGCGCGTTCGAGGAGACATTCTGGAGATCCTTGCGCCCGGCAACAATGATCTCGCCTGCCGCGTCTGCCTGGCGCAGCCACCGACCCACGTGCGTGACCACCGGCTTTGAGTCGCCTCCCCAGCTGCCGTTGAGGCGGATACTGACGGCGTCGCCTGCCTTGGCGTAAGTGTCCTGGTTGTCCTGGCGCGCCATCACGTGCCGGCCCGCCTGGGTGACATCCATGGCGAAGCCAAGGGCGAGCAGCACCGCGGGGATGCGCACCAGGTACGTAGAGACAAACGCCGCCCGGGCAGGCAGCTCGCCCTTGAGGGCTCGCAGTACCTCAACTTTGAAGGTGAGGGCGAGTGCGGCGGCATGGGCGGCCAGGACCGATAGGACGAGCAGGCCAGCGAGGCACGCAGCCACCAGGGCGAATAGGCCCAGCCAGGCAAGACGGTTGTACAGGCCGAGGAAGACCAGTACCGCAGCGGCCACCGTGCCGGCTGCAACCGACCAGAACACCGTCAGCTGCTTGAGATCGCGAACGAGGAGGTCCATGAATGACTTGCCCTGCAGGCGTAGCACCCCATATGCCTTCGCGCTCAGCAGCACGCTCGCGCCGGTCATCGTCACCGCAGCGAGAGCAACCACCCAGAAAGACCAGAGCAGGTCGTCTCCTGAGAAGAGCAGGGCCAGCTCGCTGTATGCGAGTGGGTGCTGCACGGTTGCGCTCAGGCCGAGATCGGCGAACTTGGCCACCAGCTTGTCCGCGGCCTTGGGCGACCCGAAGACGTAGTAGAAGCCCCGTGGGTCACGCTGTCCGATCTCGACGATCGGGTGCACGTCCGTGGCGAGATGCTTACTGAACGCCGGGTAGCCGTGGTTCAGCCATGACGCTGCATCGGAGTTCTGATCACCCGAGGCCAGATAGAGGTGCCGGAGGCCGTCGGGGTTCTTCACATCGGGCAGCTCGCGGGCCACTGCGACGTCATAGTCATCCGAGAAAGCGGCGATCACACGGGCAACCTGACCGCCGCTCACCGAATCGTCGGATTCGGACACCCAGATCTGAGCCGAACTGCCCAGCACCAACTCCTCGTCCAGCCCTCGCACGAACAGAAAGGAAATTATCGCCGAGAAGACCAAAATGGCGGCATGGACGAACTTGATACCTCGGTGGAGCATCGGTCACCTAGGTTCGGGCACTCGGGAGCGCGCATCTCGTAAGAATTGACTGTAAAGACCTGGCTGCGGGGCGATAGCCGATACCCCGCAGCCAGGGGCCGCACCTCAGGATTCAGAGCCGCACACGCGAGGTGTTAGCACGCGGGGTCGTAGTAAGCCTTGCTGACGGTCGCGGCCTTCTCTGCTGAGGCCTTGGACCACACCTTTTCCTTGGTGCAGCCACTCTTGGCCCAGTACGCCCCTTCGACCGAGGACGCGTGGTAATTGTCCTTGTGGTAGTAGTTTGAGTACACATAGTTGGCGCCTACGTCGTGGCTCCACAAGCCGCCGCCGGCGTTTTCCGTAGCGAGTGCAGGAGCAGCAGCGGCCACGATTATGGCGCCGGCCGCGACTGCTGCCTTAAGCCCGTTTCTCACCTTCATGATTGACTCGCTTTCATTTTGCGACATGACTGACATTGTTGATTTTATGCCGCACCACAGGCGTGGTCCATTTGTTTACTGGACCTGAACCATGCCGCAGACCGACAGTTAGCCGATATTTTTCGGTCTTAGCCGGTGTACGCCGTTAGGCGCGTGACGAGTGGGTCATCTCGCCCGATATTTCCCCGGTTTGGGAGTAGCCATTTTTTCGGAATTCGCCCTGCGGGCTCGTTCCGGAAAACATTCGCCGATCCTCTGTGAGAAATGCGGCGGTTTGGCTACTGCGGAACGGGGCGGCAAGGGGTTCTGCGACCAAGGCGGCTCGCAAGAGAACCAGCTCAGGCAGCGATCCACGGAACACGGCAGGTGTGAGGCGCCAGGCCCTCGGGGCACAAAGCCTGGATCGCTGCCTTACGGATTGCCCGCCACGTCCTCAAGGAGCACACCAAATAGACGCACAGTTCAACCGGTTCCCGCGCACCGCTGCTCTGACCAGGATGTTCCCAGGCCCACTGTTCCGCCAGAAACTCGTACACGTCGGCGGTCGTCAGCTCGCTCCCAAAGACCGTGTGCGCGACGGTCTCCCTGACGATCCGGGCGCTGCGGGAACCCACAGCCTCCTCGACAAGCTGCCTGGCCCATGCCAGCCCCTGCTCGTCTGCGTACAGGCCGAAGTTCAGGGTGCGCGTCCTCATTGCATCAGCCCCTGACGATCGTCTTCTTGGTGCAGTGCTTCGCACGGTAGCCCGGGGGCATCTGGTCGTTGGCGTCCTTGATGGCGGCCTTCCATGCGTCCGGCTGCGTCTTGGCCCAGCCGTGCCCGTTGAAATACCCATGGCCGGAGCTGTCCGCGATGCGCCACTTGGTGCACTGCACGGTCGCATTCCATCCGTTGGCCGCCTGCGCGGGCGCGGCGATACCCAGGGAGAGCGCAGCCGCGACGACAGTGGTGACGAGAGGGGAGACGGCAAGCAACTTGCGCATGAATGTTTCTCCGAGGGGTCGATGTGCCATATGGCAGGGGGCAGGTCGTCGATGCTGTGGCCCACACTCGCCCTGCTGCTGCCAGGCACGTCAGACAACGCCTCGGCCGAACAAGCCGGACGGAATCTGAGTGTTGGTCCCCTACCCCCTGAGCGCCACCCGCTGTCGGGGGTCAGCCGACCGGGTGGGCATGCCAAAAAACCTATCAACCAAGAGAGACTATGAGCGAGCAACTTAAGAAGTGATCACAATCACGGCCAGCACAATGAACCTTGAGCTCACCTAACTGTCAAAATAGTCTCCTGCGTACAGAAATTGACGGTATGTCACCCTTCTTGGCCCCTGCCCGAGACGGCTCGTGATCTAGCATGCGGCACTGGCAGCCGCCTCAGTCTTCGCGATGAACGCGGGGGCTTCAGAAGCCGTTGTCTTTCCGGATGTGATCGTTACGTTTCTGCCGGTCGGGCGTGGTTTCGCTGTCATGGTGGGAGGGTTCGGGCGATCAGTTCGCTCCCGACGATGCGGAGGTGGCCGGTGAAGTCGGCCATGGGGTTCCTGGCGGAGCAGGAGGCGGCTCCCCGCGCCTGACGGGCGCCGTCGCCTGGATCGACTGCACGATCCACGCGGTGCACACCGGGGGCGACCACCTCATCGTGGTCGGCCGGGTGGACGCCCTGGGCACAGGCGACTCCCCCGACGGACCACTGCTCTTCCACCAGGGGCGCTTCGCGCGCCTCGACGGAGACTGAGGCCCGACGGCGGGGCTAGGCGGAGGGTGCGGGGGTTTCGGGGGCGGGCGGCAAGGGGTCGACAACGAAGGTGCCCAGCCCGACTTCGCCCCGCGTCCAGCCCTGTTCCCTTACATGTCGCATGGCCTTCGCCGCCGTCGCGTTCACCACGCCGAACTCCTGGGCGATCTCCAGGGTGGACGGCACGCGGCCTCCCGGCGGATACACGCCGCCTTCGATGCGCCGGATGATCTCCGATGCGATCTGCCGCCACAGCGGGCGCGTGCGATCAAGGTCCATGAGGTTCAGCGTGGGCGACCATGGCATTCCGCGCATCCGTGGTTATCTACGGTTATCCACGCTAGGATCCCTGCGAACACAGAACGGCCCCGACGGGAAGGGTGAGAGCTTCCGTGCCGGGGCCTGAGCCGACTGAAAAGGAGTCGACCTATGCGCAGCCTACTGGCCGCGATCCTGAGCCTCTTCCTGCCTCCGCGGGGAGCGCACCGCACCGACGCGCCACCATCGCTCGCCGCCCGTCCGCCCGCTACCGCTCGCGCGCGTAGGCCGAGGCCGCGCCCCCTGGACCCCATCGCCGCCGACGGCCAGCCCCTGGTCCGGCCGTACCTCGTCGTATGGGAACGCGAGCGTGACGAACGTGAGCGGCATCTTCGGCGGGAGCGGCGCCGGGTGGCGTCCTCGCGCCCGGACCGCCTCCCCTGGGAGGTCGCCGTATGAGCGCGAGCCGCCCCCGCAGCCTCGGCGTCGACCCGGCCACCGGCAAGGAGGCGTTCGTGATCGCCCGCCGCGGCAGTCTCCTGGACGCGCTGGCCGACGCACACGCCCTGGAGGGCGCCGCCGTCCTGGCGGCGGTCGTCGGTGCCGTACTGGAGGCGGGCAAGGCGTCGGACGCCGAACTCGCCGCCCTCGTAACGCCGTTGCACGCAGCGCTCGACGCATGCGTCGGCATGATGGCGGCCGACAGGGATTGACGGCGTAGAAGCATCCCGCCGTAGGCCATACGACGGTGTCGCGGGTGCCCGGGGCTCATCCTGGGCACCCACGGCACGCGCCTCCCCTTGCCTTCAGGCAGGCTCAGGATGGTGCGAGTGACAGAGCTACGCGCGGCCGACGATACGAGCGGTGCCGGTCGAGGCCTGGATCGGTTGACGGCAGTCGGGTGCGGCCGGGGACACCGGGTGGCCGTCAAGGGCGCGACAGAGAGCGGCGTGGAGGTGTTCGGCCTCGGCGAGGGTGAGGGTCAGTTCGGCATCCGCCGCGTGCTCACCCTGTCGGGACAACCGAAGCGGCACGGCCACACGGTCGTCCTCACTACGACGGACCGGGCATCCCGGGGTCCGCTCGACCTTCCAGTTCATGTCGCCCTCCCGATCCGCGCGAGCCGATACTCGCCCCACAGCTCCTGTCCGGCCTCGCAGCCGTCCTGCGCCTTGTGGGCCCGCTCGCAGCCGACGGCGCACTTACGGGTGTGCTCGAACCACTTGCGATAGGCGAGCAGCATGGGGATTTCGGCGTGCTGGACTGCTGCCCTGATCTGCCCGTCACTCATCAGCTCACCTTCGCGAACTGCTCTGCGGACAGCGCATGTTGGCGCACGTCGGGTGGGAGCAGATAGGCACCGACGAGGGTGCTGGCGATGTCATTGGCGGTGATGGCGGGCAGCCGGGTGTCCGGCCACCGGGGCGAAGCCCTGCGGCGCCGCGCGCCGGCGAGGATGGCACCCCACATCTCGGGGGACGGACGGCGAGCGGGCGCACCCGCGGCGGCTTCCAGACCGATGCCGGTGCTGTCCGTGTCGGGGGCCGCACGACGGTCGGGGGAGGACGGCCCGAAGAGCATCGCCCTGACCCACACAAGTGCCCGTGAGACAAGGTCCGTTGTGACCCCCGACGCATCGCCGGGCGCCCGCGTCCTCGCCCACGGCGAGAGTGGCTCCGGAGCGGTATCCCGGCAGTGACTGACAAGCTCACCTCCGCGGGGGTGTGCGGCCGTCGGTGTCGCAGGCATCATGAAAGCTCCCTTCTGAGGGAACCGGGGCGGTGTGTCTGCTTGGCGGTAGGGCACCGCCCCGGCACGGTTCGGCCGAGGACATCGGCCGGTTACTGGCTCAAGCCAGTTTGACCACGGAGGGTCACGACGTCAAGGGACTGGCTCAAGCCAGTCGCTATGCTGCGGTTATGACAACGTCCGGCCCGTCCTCCGACCCACCGCCCAGCAGGCGCATCGCGGAGGTCCTGCGGGCAGCCATCAAGGCCGGCCACCTCACGCCCGGCGAGAAGCTGCCCTCCGAACGCGCCCTCGCCCAGGAGTACGGAGCCGCACGGAACACCGCCCGTGAGGCGATCCGACTTCTCGCGGAGGAAGGGCTGGTGACTGCCCGTCACGGGAGCGGCGTGTTCGTACGGGAGCCCCAACGGCTGTTCCGCTTCGGAAGTGACCGCTACTCGCGCACCAACCGCGAGACCGGCCTGACTCCTTTCCGACTCGAAGCCGAACGCCAGGGCAAGGCGGCCCGCATCGACGTCGTGGGCATCACCCGGGAGCGACCGCCCCAGGACATCGCCGAACGCCTCTCCGTCCCGGCCGACGAGGAAAGCGTGTTGCACCGGGAGAACCACTACTTCGCCGACAACGAGCCCGTGCAGATCGTGTCGACCTACCTCCGCTGGGACGAAGCCGAGGGAACGCCGCTGATGCAGCCCAGGACCGGCAAGGACGGCATCTACGGCCGCCTCGAAGAACTCGGCCATGTCATGACGCGCGTACGGGACGAGATCACCGCGCGCATGCCGACACCGGCCGAAGCTGTGTTCCTCGAACTGCCTTCAGGAGTCCCCGTCCTCGAAGTCCTGCACACGAGCCTGGACCAGGAGGCCGAGCCGTTCGAGGTCTCCCGGTACGTACACCGCGCCGACCGGACCGGGCTGCTGTACGAACTGCCCGTCGAGTGAACACCGATCCCGAGAGGAGCCAGGCATGGGGAGCATCGTCATCCGCCCCTTCGAGGACGGGGATCTCCCCGGGGCGGCAGCGGCACTGACCGATGTGTACGCCACCGACGGATACCCGGTCGAGGGCGTGGCCCGCCCCGAGGAGTGGCTGCGGTCCGACAACGTGCTGGCCTCCTGGGTCGCGGAGACGGAACAGCGGATCGTCGGTCACGTGGCGGTGATGAGGCCGCACGGCGAGGGCGCCGTGTCCGTGTGGGCCGAACAGAGTGGGGACGACGAATGCGTCGGCGTGCTGGCCCGCCTCTTCGTCGTCAGGGACGCTCGTCGGCACTCTGTCGGCGAACAGCTCGTACGGACGGCCATGGACTACGGACTGGGCCGCAGCCGCCGTCTCGTCCTTGACGTCATGGTCAAGGACGCCGCCGCCATTCGTCTCTACGAGCGCCTCGGCTGGCTCAGTACCGGCCAGGTCGCACACCACTACGGCGACGGCCAACACATCGAAGCCGTGTGCTTCGTTGCCCCTGAGGCGTGACCAGGGCGCCCCGGACGACCCGCGCTGCGATGTCCTTGAGGGCCTGACGGGCTGGTAGTCCCGGTCCGGCACCGCCGCGCCCCTCAGACCGTGACCAGTCCGACGGCCTGGAGTGCGGCCCCCGAGATGGCGTGCCGGCGCCGCAGTTGCATGCCGCACTGGACTACGCCGGCCCGGCGACACCCTGTGCGTGTGGAAGCTCGACCGTGGTCAATGAGCGGTGTGCATCGTGAAGTCGCAGGTCGCGGGTCTGGTGTGAATGGCGAGTTGGGTACTCGTGCCGGTCGGCGGCCGATGACCATGGCGTAGATCATTGGGCAGGTCCGGCTCTGGCGGGATGCCGGGTTCGGCTGCGCCCACGACCGGCCCCCGCCTACGATCCGTCAGCAGGTCGGCACGCCGTGAGAACGGGGGAGGGCGCGGGGGATGCAGGAGCGGCAGTGGATCACCGCCCGCCGGAGCGAACTGGACGCCCTCGCCGAGGAGTTGGCCAAGAAACTCCAGGAAGTCCAGGCCGAGCGGGATGAACTGGCGATCGCGGAGCGGGTGTTGAACCGCCTGGCCGAGCAGGCCCGGACCGACGCCGGGGCTGTCGCTCCGGTATCGGTGAAGGTGGCCGGGCGGGCAGTCCTGCTCATCCCGCACCGCAGCGACGCGGCCGACGAGGGCGCGCTGCCCGGCGGCTATCGCAAGATCCTGGCGATGGTGCGGGAGGCCGACGGTCCGGTGCAGGTCAGGGCGGTCGGCGAGCGGCTGGGTCTGGACGCCTCGGTGCGCGGCAAGCTGGAACCTCTGCGGGCGAAGATGACCAAGCTCGCCGACCGTGGCCGGCTGCACAAGCGGGGCGACGGGCGGTTCACGGCACGTCCGTAGTCGCGCGGGGCGTGCCCGTAACTGACGAGCCCTCGACGGCAGTTGAGTTTGTGTGACGAAAAACAACAGTTCCGTCGAGGGCTCTGACGACCTTGTCTGCACCGCCCGCCTGCCGCTGTCGAGTGCCACCCTGAACTGGCTCGCCGACCTGATACGCGGCCACCTCAAGAAGATCGGCTCGCGGTGGCGCGCCCTGGCGAGTGCGTCGAGGTAGCCGACAAAGTCCCCGGTCTCGTCCCCGTCCGTGACTCGAAGAAGGCCCAGGACAGCCCCGTACTGCTCTTCCGGGCACCGTCCTGGGCCGCCTTCCTCACCTCCGTGAAGGGCTGACCGCGACTACGGCGCGACCGTCAGCGCCGTACGCCCGACGCCCGTCGAACCGTCGCCGTACTCGACGAGGCCGAGGTACCTCCGGCCCGCTTCCGTGCCCTGCCAGGTCACCGTGACCCGGGCACGGTTGTCCGTGCCGACCTGCTGGGAGGCGGGGGTGACGGTGGCGGGGACATCGGGGGCGGACTTGCCCAGCTGCCAGGTCCACAGGGTGAACTGCTGGCTGTGGGTGCCGTCGGGGAGGGCGTACTGGACGACGTAGGCGTCGTAGTCGCCCGGGGGCAGGTCGGCGTGTTCGTCCGATCCCTCCACCGGGCTCGGGCTGACCTGCTTGCCGTCCTTGTCGTACACGAACAGGTCGAGGTCACTGCCGCGGAGGTGGTCGGAGGAGAAGACCGCCACCCGGGCGAGCCGGGTGTCCCGCGGTACGTGGACGCGGACCTTCTTGATCGCCCCCGACTCGCTCGGCGGCGCCTCGGCGTGGCCCTCCTTGTCCACGCCCGTGAGCGTGCCGGTGTGCTTCTCCCCGGCGTACAGGCCCGTGGTCGTGGCCGTCAGCCTTCCTGTCCAGCCGATGCGCGTGGCGAGCGCGACCGTTGTCTTCCCACCGGTCACCGTCACCTCGTCCGGCACACTGAGACGCGCGGCCCGCAGGGAGATCTGGCTCCTGACCCGGTGGGCGCTTTGGGTGTCGCTCCAGGTGAGGGTGCCGAACCGCCAGGAGTCGTAGGCGGCGTCGGTGCGGGTGAAGGCGACCTTGTACGTCGCTTTCGCGCCCGGTGCCACGGTCAGCGTCCTCGGGGTGACCTTGGCCGTGTAGCCCGGCGGGGTGTGGAGCGTGGCCCGGTAGGTGGCCGTCTCCGAGGAGACGTTGGTGACCGTGCGGGTCACCGTCTGCCGGATGAAGACGTCACCGACGGAGATGGTCGGGTAGTTGAGGTCGCTGGGGTCGGTCTCCGGGGCTGTGGCGCAGGCGCCCGCCGTCGGCGGCTCGACGCCCACCGCGCAGAGGTACACAGTCCAGTCCGCGGAGGTCGAGTCGTAGACCAGCCCGGGATCGGCGGCCCGGGTGACCCGGGGCGAGCCGGCACCGTAGTCGAGCGGTGTCGCGGGGACCGTCTTACCGGCGGTGTCGGTCTGCCGGGTGATCGGCCTGCCCTCGTTGTCGGTCGTCGTGGCCGTGGTCATCAGCGCGGACTTGATCCCCATCGGCGACCAGCCGGGGTGCAGCTGCTTCAGCAGCGTGGCGAGGCCGGCGATGTGCGGGGTCGCCATCGACGTGCCTTCCCAGAAGCCGAACGACCCCTTGTACCCGGCGAAGCCGCCGGGCACGGTGCCCGCGGCGATCAGCTGCCCCGGTGCGGCGATGTCGGGCTTGAGCAGGTCGCCGCCGGAGGCCGGGTCGGGACCCGAGGAGGAGAAGGCGGCGACGGAAGGGGCCTCGACGCGGGTGCTGACGGTGGCGGTGAAGCGTGCGGTGGCCCCCTTGGCGGCGGCGTACTCCTTCACGGCCTTCCCGTCCCGCGGACCCAGCACGAACGTGGGGAACGTCGGCTCGGCGAAGACGTCCTGGGAGCTGGTGGGCGTGTTGGTCAGCACCATGGCCACCGCGCCGGCCTTCGTCAGCTCGTCCAGCCTGTCCTGGTACTCGAACGCGGCACTGCCGCCCCGGTCGCAGATGACGATCTTCCCTCTCACCCGGTCCGGGTCGAGTGTGTCGGGCGCGCAGAATTCGGCCTCCTCGGCGCCCGGAAGGCCGGCGTTCGCGGCGTAGACCAGCGGGGCCTTCGGGACCCCTTCGCTGAAGGCGGGGCCGGTGATACGCCGCCCGTTGCCGAGGACCAGCGTCGCCCGGTAGTCCGTGTCGTGGCTCTCCGCGGCGACCGTGGTGACCCAGGGCGAGGTGTTCCCCACCGTGTCCGGACCCTCGTTGCCGGCCGCGGCGGCGACGAACACGCCTGCCTTCGCGGCGTTGAACATGGCCTCCCGGTTCACCGGGCCGGTCAGCCCGCCACCGATGGAGAAGCTGATGACGTCCACGCCGTCCGCCACGGCACGGTCGATCGCGGCCAGACTGTCCGCCTCGCCGCAACCGCTGCTCCAGCACGTCTTGTAGAACGCCAGCCGGGCCTGCGGGGCCAGGCCGCTGAGCCTGCCGCGGACGTTGGTGCCGGGGATCGACACGGGGGTGTCGTAGTCACCGGCGATCGTGGTGCCGATGTGGGTGCCGTGGCTGTGCATGTCGAGGGGCGAGGGCACGTCGACCGGCTGGGGGTCGGTCAGCTCGGCGCGGAAGTAGGCGGCGCCGATCACCTTGTTGTTGCAGGTGACCTGGTGGGCGGGGTCGGCTGGATCACCCTTGTCGCAGGTGCCGTGCCACTTCCTGGCGATGACCGCCGCGTCGGGGCGCGGCTCCGGCAGCGCGGCCAGCATCGGGTTCTTCGGGTCGACGGCGTCGATGACGCCGACGATCATGCCCTCACCGGCGTGCCGCGGGCCGCCCAGCTTCGACCAGAGGCCCTTCTTGCCGGACAGGCCGAGGAAACGGGGGACGTCGGGCGGGGACGCCGGGGCGGCAGCGGCGCGGCCGGACGCGGAGGACCTCGGTGCGGTCCCCTTGCCGACGGCGGCTGGCCCGCTGTCCGCCGCGGGGGCGGGTCCGGGCGCGGGTGCGGGTTCCGGTGCGGGCTCGGGTCTGGTGACGGTGGACCTCGTCACCGACACCACACCCGCGGTCCGGGCCAGCTCGGCTGCCTGCCCGGCCGTGAGCCTCGCGGCGAAACCGTTGAACGTGTAGTCGTAGTCGTAGAGCTTTGTGGCGCCCGGGACAGCGTCCAGCACCCGGTCCCTGCGGGCGTCCAGGCGGCGCACGTACTCCCGGGACGCGGACGAGGCGGGGTCGAGACGCTTCCCGGAAGCCGGCATAGTCCGCTTCAGGCCGCGCAGGCCGCCGTCGTACGCGGCGACCGGGGCGTCGGCGAGCTTCACCACGTAAGTGCCGGTGGTGTCACTGCGGTTCTCGGTGCCGGCGTGCGCCGACACCGTCATCCCCGTGAGGACGAGGGCCCCTGACAGAAGCGGTGTGAGCACCGCGGCGAGGGATTTCGGACGTATGTAATGGTGGGTCAACTGAGTTCCAAGATGGTCGGCTTGGCATGAGTGACGACTCCCCCGCCGCCCATCTCACAGCACTCCGCGCATCCGAGAATCTTGAAAGGTCAATTGTCAGTGTCTCTTCACAGTTATTTCACAGAGATAAAGCCGGCCTAAGAGCCCGCGCAGATAGGCGGCGTGGAAGGCGCCCATGACCTCTCGGCCCTGCGGCTGGTGGTGACGGGCGCGGCGGTGGTGCACCGCTCAATGCGGATGTGCTCACCTGGTCCCGTGCCAGGAAGGCGAAGGCGAGCGCCTGAGCGCCATCGCCAAGGCTCTGGGAATCTCCCGTGCCACTCTCCGCCACCTTGTCGAGAGCGCCTGAGGCAGGCGCACAGCCGCACGGTCAGGCCGCCAAGGCACGGACAGGCATCGTGCCCACGGCCCTGCCCTCTGGCGGGTCGACCAGAGACACGCACACGTCAGAGAAGCCGTGCCCCGTCAGAATGCGCCCACTCATCCGGGGTGCGGTCGTGTCGCAGTCCGGCTCTGGCAGGCTCGGGGCCCTGGCTGCCTGGAGGCAGATGCGAGAAGGCCAGGATGCCGCCTGGTGCCATGCGCGAACGGATCAGCGGGAGCAGGGTGTCCAAATCGACGAACCACACGGCGCCAAAGATCGAGAGCACGACATCGAATGTCTCGTCCGTCTCGTTCAGGAACGCCGTCGCCTCCGCCGTACGGAACTCAAGGCCTGGCAGGTTCCCCCACCGCTCCCGTGGACCGTCTCGCGGACGGGGCGATGTCCACCCCTTGACCTGTCGCGCCAAGCGTCACGAGGTGCGCGAGGTTGCTACCACTCCCCGAGCCGAGTTCCAGCACCCGGCGCCCGGCCACGGGAGCGAGAACGCTCTCGTTCGGCCCGTGATCGGCGTACTGGGCCAGTTCAGCCAGGTCGTCTCACCCTTGGCGTTCACGGCCCTGCGCGGCTTGCTCCCGACCGCGTACCTGTCCCAGGACTCAGCCAATGACATGCGGTGATCCTTTCCGGCAAGAGGGGCCACCCCCAACGTACGGGGATGGGGCCCCAACTTGGCCGCCGAGTCTGACCTGACCGGTTCGAGCTGGCGGGTACGGAAGCACCGTCGACCAGGTCGCCCAGGACGCCGGCTTCGGTACGGCCCAGTCGATGCGGCAGCACCTTCAGGCGGCGCTCGGGGTGACCCCGACCAGCTATCGGCGCACCTTCCGGGACGGTGGCGCGAGGGGTGCCGGAGGCGGCTCACGTCCCGCTCAGAATGTCAGCACCCCGCGTGCCACCCGTCCCGCCTCCGCGTCCGCCCTCGCCTTCTCGAAGTCCTCTACCGGGTAGGTCTCGGTGACCAGTTCGTCCAGCAGCAGCCGGCCCGCCCGGTACAGCTCCGCGTAGACGGCGATGTCCCGCTGCGGACGCGAGGAGCCGTACCGGCAGCCCAGGATGGACTTGTCCAGGTACATCGAGGAGACGAGGAAGGACGCCTGCGCGGTCGCCGGCGGAACGCCGAGGAGCACCGCCTGTCCGTGCCGGTCCAGCAGATCGATCGCCTGCCGGATCAGCTCCACCCGCCCGACGCACTCGAAGGCGTGGTCGGCGCCCGTGGGCAGGATCTCCTTCACCCCCTCCGTGGAGGTCAGGAAGTGCGTCGCCCCGAACTGCCGGGCCACGGCCTCCTTCGCCGGGTTCGCGTCGACGGCGACGATCCGCAGCGCACCCGCGATCCGCGCGCCCTGGATGACGTTGAGCCCGATGCCGCCGGTGCCGATGACCAGCACGCTGTCCCCGCGGTCCACCCGGGCCCGGTTGAGCACGGCGCCCACCCCCGTCAGCACGCCGCACCCGATCAAAGCGGCGGACGGCAGGGGAATGTCCTTGGGAATCCGGATCGCCTGCACGGCCTTCACCACGGTCCGTTCCGCGAAGGCCGAGTTGGAGGCGAACTGGAAGACGGGCCGCCCGCCCTGGACGAACGGCTGCCCGGGACGCCCGATCGCCTGCCGGCACATCGTCGGCCGTCCCCGGTCGCACTCCGCGCACGCACCGCAGTTGGCGAGCGTGGACAGCGCGACATGGTCCCCGGGCGCGACATGGGTGACGCCCGCACCGACGGCCTCCACCACCCCCGCCCCCTCATGCCCCAGCACCACAGGAACGGGGAAAGGTATGGTCCCGTCCACCACGGACAGATCGCTGTGGCACAGCCCGGCCGCCGAGATCGCGACCTGCACCTCCCCCGGTCCCGGATCCCGGACCTCCAGGTCGTCGACCACCTCGACCCGCTTGCCGTCGAACACCACACCGCGCATCAGACGCCCCCCTTGGGCTCCCTGGGCAGGCCGAGCACGCGCTCGGCGATGATCGTGCGCTGAACCTGGTCCGAGCCGCCGTAGATCGTGTCGGCCCGGGAGAAGAGGAACTGGTGCTGCATCGCGTCGAGTTCGTACGGCGACGAGAGTGACCAGTCGGCCGGACCGACCCCGGCCGTGGCCCCCCGCACCTGCATGGCCAGCTCCCCGAGCCGCTGATGCCAGCCGCCCCACAGCAGCTTGGCGACACTGGGCGCCCCGGCACCCCCCGAACTCCCCAGCGTACGAAGGGCGTTCCACCGCATGACCCGCAACTCCGCCCACTGCCGCACCAGCCGCTCCCGTACGACGGGATCCCGCACGGCACCGGACCGGACGGCCGCCCGCACCACCCGCCCGAGTTCCTGCGCGAACCCGATCTGCTGGGCCAGCGTGGAGACCCCCCGCTCGAAGCCGAGCAGACTCATCGCGACCTTCCAGCCGCCGCCCTCACCGCCGACGACATGCTCCACGCGCGCGCGTGCCCCGTCGAAGAAGACCTCGTTGAACTCGCTCGTGCCGGTCATCTGCCGGATGGGCCGGACCTCCACACGCCCCGGCTGGTCCATGGGCACGAGGAGAAAGGTCAGCCCGTGGTGCCGCTGCGAGCCGGGGTCGGTGCGGGCCAGCACGAAGCACCAGTTCGCCTCGTGGGCCAGTGACGTCCAGATCTTCTGCCCCGTGATCCGGTAGTGCGCCCCCTCCCGCACGGCGGCGGTCCGCACACCGGCCAGGTCCGAACCGGCACCGGGTTCGCTGTATCCCTGGCACCACAGCTCGTCACCGGCGGCGACGGGAGGCAGGAAGCGGGCCTTGTGTTCGTCCGTGCCATGGGCCAGCAGAGTGGGCGCAAGGAGGTTCTCCCCGATGTGGCCCGAGCGTGGGGGCGCACCCGACCGGGCGTACTCCTCGGCCCAGACGACTTGTTGGGTGAGCGTGGCGGTCCGGTTGCCGTATCCGCCTTCGGGCCATCCAAGACCGATCCACCCGGCCTTGCCCAAGGTGCGCTCCCAGACGCGCCGATCCTGTCCGGCCTCGGCGTGCTCGAAGAGCCACGCCCGAGCCTCGGCTCGAAACTCCTCATCCTCTGCGGCAAATCCGAAGTCCACGGGGTCTCCTCCCAGCGCCGGTCACAGCAACGGCCTCCAAGGGGCGCGGGGAACTGCGCGACCAGCCACGACAGGCCCGCACCCGCCACACAACCCGCACCCCCCGAGTTATCGGGCGTTCGGCCGAGCCCCGTCCCGCGCCGCCTTCTCCAGGGCCTCCAGTCGCGACAGCATCGGCATCGGATCCACTCCCACCGACCCAGGCAAGAACTCCGCGATCCGCTCCGGCGTCCACCCGCCGGAGGCGTACGCGGCACGCAGCTCCCGAGGCTGCGCCCACACCGCGATCTTCGGCCCCGCGATCGTGTACACCTGCCCGGTGATCGCCTGCTCCCTGGCCCGCTCCGACAGCAGGTACACGACCAGGGCGGCCACATCCTCCGGCTCCCCGATCTCCGCCAGCTCCATGGGAACGTTCGCCGACATGCGCGTACGGGCAACGGGCGCGACCGCGTTGGCGCTCACCCCGTACTTGTTCAGCCCCAGGGCCGCACTGCGAACGAGCGAGATGATCCCGCCCTTCGCGGCGCTGTAGTTCGCCTGCGCGACCGACCCCTGGTGATTGCCGCTGGTGAACCCGATCAGGGTCCCCGCCCGTTGCCCCCGCATCACGGCCGCGGCGGCCCGGAACACCGTGAACGTGCCCTTGAGATGCGTGGCCACGACCGGGTCCCACTCCTCCTCGGACATGTTGAACAGCATCCGCTCGCGCAGAATCCCGGCCACGCACACCACACCGTCGAGTCGTCCGTACGACGAGAGCGCCATGTCGACCACCCGCTGCCCGCCGGCCATCGTGGAGACGTCGTCGGCCACCGCGACCGCCTCCCCGCCCGCCGCCTCGATCTCCTTGACGACGGCCTCGGCGACCTCGCTCGTCGGGGAGGCCCCGTCCATCGCCACGCCGTAGTCGTTGACGACGACCTTCGCTCCCTCGGCCGCGGCGGCCAGCGCCACCGCACGGCCGATGCCCCGTCCGGCGCCCGTCACGGCGACGACCTTGCCTGCCAAGAAGTTCCCCACGCCCGGCCCCTTCCCGCGGTTTCTGACGGACCGTTAGATTTTATGGCCCGTCAGATACCTGGAGACAAGCCCCGGGGAGGACCGATGTCACAACACATGCCAGGGCCGCCGTCCCGACCCACGCTCCATCCGGAGTTCCATGCCATCGCCAAACGCGTGAACAACTGGGGGCGTTGGGGCACAGACGACGAGATCGGCACGCTCAACCTGATCACCGACGAGGTCGTCCGGGAAGCCGCCGCGACCGTCCGCACGGGCCGCCGCATCCCCCTCGCCCTGCCCCTGAAGCAGGACGGCGTACAGACCGGGATGATCCCGGGGCGGGTCAATCCGCTGCACGCGATGGTGCAGATCAACCAGGAGCTGTTCGGCCCGGGGACGGTGGCGTGCAGCGACGACGCGGTGACCATGGGGCTGCAGGCCGCCACCCACTGGGACGCGCTGACCCATGTCTCGCACTCGGGCCGGCTCTACAACGGCCGCCCCGCGGGCACCATCACCCCGCACGGCGGCGCCGAGTTCAGCGGCATCGACAAGGCCCGGCACATCGTCTCGCGCGGGGTGCTGCTGGACGTCGCACGGGCGCGTGGCGTCGACCGGCTGGAGGGCGGGCACGCGGTCACACCCGACGACCTGGAGGCCGCCGAGGAGATGGCCGGTACGCGGGTGCGCGCCGGCGACATCGTGCTCGTACGGACCGGGCAGATCCAGGTCTATCTCGCCGGGGACAGGGAAGCGTACGGCTACCCCTCACCCGGCCTGTCGGTCCGTACGCCGGAGTGGTTCCACGCGCGCGATGTCGCCGCCGTCGCCAATGACACCCTCACCTTCGAGATCTTTCCGCCCGAGATCGAGGACCTGTGGCTGCCCGTGCACGGGCTGGACCTGGTGGAGATGGGGATGCTGCAGGGCCAGAACTGGAATCTCGAAGAGTTGTCCACAGCCTGTGGAGAAGTGGGCCGGTACGCCTTCCTGCTGTCGGCGATGCCCGAACCCTTCGTCGGTGCGACGGGGACTCCGGTGGCCCCCGTCGCCGTCCTGTGAAGGCCGTCGGCCGGCGGCGCGGTGCTCCCGCCCCGAGCACGGCACCACCCGCCGCCGGCCGACTCCGGCGCACCCTCTCCCACTCCCGACTTCGGTCGAGCGGGGAGGCCCCCATCGACCCCTCTTGGCCCTGAGGGAGCCGACGCCGAATCACGACCCGCACTCGTCGGGGGCTCCCGTCACCGAAGCCCTCGTCGTCCCCTCACGGCGAATCGCTATCCACAAGCGTGATCAAACGGACACGGCGCGTCAACACCCGTACGGGGATTTATTACTTAAGCCCTATTTGCCATGGGCGCGCACAGAAGCACATCCCGGCGCATCGCTCCGCGCCGATCACGGCATGACAGCGGTCTCTGCACGCATGCACCGCTACTGACGGACGTTCGGCGCACGTGCGCCGGTCACACCGCCTCGAACGCGAGCCCCTCGTACGCCGGAGCGCCGCCCATGCAGGCCTCCGCGGCCTGGCGGGACTGTGCGCAGCGGTCGAGTTCGCACCAGATGCGCTTGCCCGCACCCTCGGGGCTCCAGCCCCAGCGGTCGGCCAGCCCGTCGACGAGGGCCAGGCCACGGCCCCCGGTCGCGTCGCCGCCGGCACACCGGGGCACGGGAGCCCGGTCGCTGGCGTCAGCCACCTCCAGGCGGACCGTGGCCGACTCGCCGGCCACGCCGGGCAGGGACAGTCGCAGGACAGCCGGACAGCCGGTGTGCACCACGGCGTTGGTGACCAGTTCGGAGACGAGCAGGATCAGCGTCTCGGCGAGCGGCTCGTCGACCTCTATCCCGGACCCGGCGAGGCGGGAACGCGCCCACTTCCGGGCCCGCCCCACCTCCGCGGGGTCGGGCCGGACTTCCAGCTGCACCTGAAGCACCTGCACCGCTCACACCATCCGAACCGGCGGACACATGACCTCGCGCCACGCGCGCGCCGCGACGAGGGCCACGATCGTAGCCATTTTCTGCATGACCAGGACAACAGCCAGTGCAGAGCCCAGAGCCAGGGTCACGGAACGTGAATCCCTTACGAGACAGCATGGTTGACGTACAGTCACCCCAACAAGCGCTTCGGGCATATTCCAGCGCGAAGGAGTACCCGTGCGGCATACTGTGCGACGCTCGTTGCGGGGAGTCGAACAGGCCGGTTCTGGCATCACCCCAAGGGCAACACCGGCACGACTCGTGCTCGGAACCACTCGCATCCCACAGAAGGTACCGGAGCGGGACGCCGACTCCAGGACGTGACGGGTCACGCCTAGGACACAACCCGATATCAACGCTCTGTAATTCCGGTATTCCACAATCCGCGACAGCCGCGAGGGCCGTTTCCGCGACACACCAGGCCGGCACCCCTCAGGTCACCAGTTCGGCCGCGAGCAGCTCCTCACTCTCCGTAATTCCTCCGCTACGTTGCGCCCGCACCCATGCCCGCTTGAGAAGCAGATGCACCTCGCATTCCCAGGTGAAGCCCATGCCGCCGTGCACCTGAAGGCAGTCGCGGGCACCGCGCACGGCGGCCTCGTCGGCCAGCAGCCGGGCCGCCGCGATGTCGGCCCGGCCGGCGGTGACGGCGGCCGCGTAGACGGCAGCACGGGCCACCTCGGCGCGCACGAGCATCTGCGCGCACAGGTGCTTGACGGCCTGGAAGGCTCCGATCGGCTGCCCGAACTGCTCGCGGGTCCGGGCGTGTTGCACGGCCAGTTCGCACGCGCGCGCGGCCGTGCCGAGCTGCTCGGCGGCGGTGAGGAGGACGGCGACCGGATCGGCCGGAGCCGGCGCAGGCACCCGGTGCAGTGGGGTCAGCGGGTCCACCGAATCCATCGGCACAGCCCCCTCGGCCCCCCGCCGGACGACATCGGCCTCGTCCATCCACTCCACAAGCCGCCCGTCGGCAGCAGCGACGACGACCTCCCCGGTGGCCGCGCCGGGCACCTCCCCGGCCGCGAGATGCGTGGCCAGCAGGGGCCCGGGCACGAGCGCCCGCCCGGCTTCCTCGAACACCAACACGGCCTCCGGCAGCCCCAGTCCGGCTCCTGAGTCCGCCTCGGACAAGCGCAGAGAGAAGAACCCCAGCTCTCCGAGGGCCCGCCACAACGCGCGATCGAGCCGAGGCCGAGGGTCGCGAACCGTCGGCTGTGAAGCGCCGGGATCGGCAGCGCCCCACAGGGGCGCGGGGCTGTGTCGTTCTGCGGCTCCGCCGCGCGGCGCGACCAGCCACGACGAACCCGCAGACGCCCGACGGCCAATGGCTGCACGCACGGCGGCCTGCAATGCCCGTTGCTCATCGGTCAGTTGGAACCTCACAGCTCACCGCCCTTTCGGCAGCCCCAGAATCCGCTCCGCCACGATGTTCTGCTGTATCTGCGAGGTCCCGGCCGCGATGGTGTACGACAACGACGACAGCCGGTCGAGCATCCAGGGGCTCGCCAGGTCCAACGCGTGAGGACCCAGAACCTCGGCCGCGGCGTCGTACAACTCCTGACGGGCATGCGAGTACCGCAGTTTGAAAACCGAACCCCCCACCCCGGGGACGCCGCCGGCCTCCGCCTCGCTGACGTTCCACTGCGTCAGCCGCCACAGGGCCCGGAACTCGGCGTTCAGCCTGCCCAGCCGTCGCCGGAGCACGGAGTCGTCCCAGCGCCCGTTCCTGCGGGCCTCGGCGGCGAGTTCGCCCAGCACGCGCCGGCATGCCACGACCTCGCCCACGAAGGCCGTGCCGCGCTCGAAGGACAGCGTCACCATCGTCACGCGCCAGCCGTCGTTCTCGTCCCCGACCCGGTTCGTGACCGGCACGCGCACGTCGTCGAGGAACACCTCGGCGAACTCGGCCGACCCGGCGAGGGTGCGCAGCGGCCGTACGGTGATCCCCGGGGCGTTCATCGGCAGGGCCAGCCAGGTGATGCCGCGGTGCTTTTGCGCCTCGGGATCCGTACGGACCAACAGCTCGCACCAGTCGGCCACTTCGGCGTGCGAGGTCCAGATCTTGGAACCGCTCACCACGTAGTCGTCGCCGTCCCTGCGCGCGCGGGTGCGCAGTGCCGCGAGGTCGGAACCGGCGTCCGGTTCGCTGAAGCCCTGGCACCAGACCTCCTCGCCGCGCAGGATCGGCGGCAGCCAGCGCTCGCGCTGCTCGGGCGTTCCCTCGGCGACGATGGTCGGCCCGGCGTGCAGCAGCCCGACGAAGCCAGCACCCACGTAGGGCGCGCCGGCCTTCTCGGTCTCCTCCAGGAAGATCAGCCGCGTGGTCGGGGAGGCGTCCCAGTGGACGTCGGCGTACCCGGCGTCGTACAGCATCCGCTGCCAGCCGAGGTCGTAGGCCCGGCGCGCGGGCCAGTCGTCCGGGGACGGCTTCGGCGGCAGGGCCGGCAGCACCTTGCCGAGCCACTCCCGCAGCCTCGCCCGGAAGTCCTCCTCCTCAGGGGTGTACGACAGGTCCACTAGTGGTCCAGGCCCGAGTCCCGGTTCCGGTCCCGGTCGAGGTCGAGGTCGAGCATGCGGATCGCGTTGCCCCGCATCAGCTTGTAGACCGTCTCGTCGTCGAGGCCCTTCACATGGTCGAGGGCGACCTCCTTGGTGTGCGGGAAGGTCGAGTCGACGTGCGGATAGTCGGTCTCGAAGGTGGCGTTGTCCCGGCCCACCACGTCCAGCGAGGCGACGCCGTGCTTGTCGCGGAAGAAGCAGCAGAAGATCTGCCGGTAGTAGTACGTCGACGGGGGCTCCGGGACCAGGTCCCGCACCCCGCCCCACGCCCGGTGCTCCTCCCAGACGTCGTCGGCGCGTTCCAGGGCGTACGGGATCCAGCCCATCTGCCCTTCGGAGTAGGCGAGTTTGAGGCGGGGGAACTTCACCAGCACCCCGCTGAACAGGTAGTCCATCATCGAGGCCATGGCGTTGTTGAAGCTCAGCGACGCCTGGACGGCGGGGGGCGCGTCAGGGGAGGCGGCCGGCATCTGCGAGCTGCTGCCGATGTGCATGTTGACGACCGTCCCGGTCTCCTGGCAGACCGCGAAGAACGGGTCCCAGTAGCCGGAGTGGATGGAGGGCAGCCCGAGGTAGGTGGGGATCTCGGAGAAGGTCACCGCCTTCACCCCGCGCGCGGCGTTGCGCCGGATCTCGGCGACCGCCAGGTCGACGTCCCACAGGGGAATCAGGCACAGCGGGATCAGCCGGCCCCCGCTGTCCCCGCACCACTCCTCCACCATCCAGTCGTTGTAGGCGCGCACACAGGCCAGCGCGACCTCCTTGTCGTGCGCCTCGGCGAAGGTCTGGCCGCAGAAGCGCGGGAAGGACGGGAAGCAGAGGCTGGCCTCGACGTGGTTGAGGTCCATGTCCTCCAGGCGCGCCCTGGGATCCCAGCAGCCGCGCCGCATCTCCTGTCTGGTGATCCCCTCCAGGGTCATCTCGTCGCGGTCGAAGCCGACGGCGGCGATGTTGCGCTTGTACGGGAACTTCAGGTCCTCGTAGATCCACCAGTCGGTCGGCTGGCCTTCCGGGTCCATGGTGATCCGGTACTTGCCTGCGACGTAGGCGAGTTCGCCGATTCCGGCGGTGAGGGCCTGCGGGCCGCGGTCGCGGTACTTCTGGGGCAGCCAGGTCTCGAAGAGGTGCGCGGGCTCGATCACATGGTCGTCGACGCTGATGATTCGGGGCAGTTCGGTCATGGTCCCCTCCACCTGGCACTGACCAGTTTCTGATGGGTCGTCAGATCTCGGTACGCCTAGCAGGCTAGCCCCACCCCCCTGGACCGACAAGGCGCCGAGCCCTACGCTCTGCCCACGATCTGACTGCCCGTCAGTTCTGTCTCAGCTCCATGCCAGCTCCATGCCAGCTCCACAAGGGGGCCGCCGTGAACGACACCGCCCACGCGCTCAGCTCGTCCCGCACCCTCTGGGAACTTCTCGCCCGCCGCGCCGACCTCACCCCGGACCACCCGGTCCTCCTCCAGGACGACCGCTCCCTGAGCTTCGGCGAGCTGCGTGCGCGTGCCGAGCGCGTGGCGGCCGGCCTGTACGACATGGGCGTGCGCCCCGGCACCGTGGTCGCCTGGCAGCTGCCCACCCGCATCGAGACGGCCCTGCTGTCCTTCGCGCTGGCCCGCCTGGGCGCCGTACAGACCCCGGTCATCCCCTTCTACCGGGACCGTGAAGTGGCCTTCGCGCTGCGGGAGTCGAAGGCCGAGTACTTCGCCGTGCCCGGCGAGTGGCGCGGCTTCGACCACACCGGGATGGCGCGGCGGCTGGGAGCGAAGGGGATCTTCGAGGCGTACGACGGTGCCGGCCTGCCCGACGGTGATCCGTCCGTGCTGCCCGCCCCGCCCTCCGACGGCACGTCCGTGCGCTGGATCTACTGGACCTCGGGCACGACCTCCGACCCCAAGGGCGTCCTGCACACGGACCGTTCGCTGATCGCGGGCGGCTCGTGTCTCGCGCACGCGCTGCACCTGTCGGCGGACGACGTGGGCTCGATGGCGTTCCCGTACGCGCACATCGCCGGCCCCGACTACACGGTCATGCTGCTGCTGTACGGCTTCCCCGCGGTGATGTTCGAGCAGTTCGCGCTGCCGGACGCCCTGGAGGGCTACCGGCGGCACGGGGTGACGGTGGCGGGCGGGTCGACGGCGTTCTACTCGATGTTCCTCGCCGAGCAGCGCAGGCAGCCGGGGGCGAAGGTCATTCCTTCGCTACGGCTGCTCGCGGGCGGCGGGGCACCCAAGCCGCCGGAGGTGTACCACGCCGTCGTACGGGAGATGGGGGTGCAGCTCACGCACGGGTACGGGATGACCGAGGTGCCGATGATCACCATGGGGGCGCCGGACGACACCACGGAGAACCTGGCGACGACGGAGGGACGTCCGCCGGAAGGGATGGAGATACGCGTCGTGGACGGGGAGGTGCGGCTGCGCGGGGAGGCCGTCTGTCAGGGGTATCTGGATCCCGCGCAGACCGCGGAGGCCTTCGACGCGGAGGGGTTCCTGCGGACCGGTGACCTGGGACATCTGACCGCGAGCGGGCATCTGGTGCTCACCGGGCGGCTGAAGGACGTGATCATCCGCAAGGGCGAGAACATCTCGGCGAAGGAGATCGAGGACCTGCTGGCCGCCCACCCGGCCGTCGGGGACGTCGCCGTGATCGGCCTGCCGGACGCGGAGCGCGGGGAGCGGGTCTGTGCGGTGGTGGAACAGCCGCCGGGCGCCGACGGGTTGACGCTGGCCGCCGTCACCTCGTATCTGCGCGCGGAAGGGCTGTCCGTGCACAAGCTGCCGGAGCAGCTGGAGGTGGTGGACGCCCTTCCGCGCAACGACACGCTGCGGAAAGTGCTCAAGTACAAGCTGCGCGAGCGCTATTCGGGGACCGTGAGGGAGAACCTCATTCAGGGACCGTGAAGTAGCGGGCGAACGCCGGGACGATCTCCGCCTCGCCGACCCTGCCGTCGCCGTCGGCGTCGAGCGCGGCGGCGGAGGCGAGGGCGATGTCCTCGCTCACACCCAGGATCCTCAGTACGCGCGCGGTGTCCTGGACGGTGGCCGCTCCGTCGCCGTCGGTGTCGGCGATGTCGAGGGCCGCGTGCAGGAAGGGGCGGGCGATCTCCGCGAACCGGTCGGGGTTGTCACGCAGGCGCTTGACCGCGCCGTACACGAACTCGTCCCGGTTGATGCGCTGGTCGCCGTCCCGGTCCGCTATCCCGGCCATGCCCTGCCAGAACGCCTCGGCGCCGGCGTACATCGCCTGCCCCTTGTCGGAGCGTGCCGCGGTGCCGAACTCGGCGAGCAGCGCCTTCGCCGCGCGGTTGAAGTCCTCGCGGTCGATATAGCCGTTGCCGTCCTGGTCGAAGGTGGCGAACCGGGCGGCGATCCTGCGCTCGTACTCGCTGCTGACCATGTCTCTTCGAGCCGCCTTACTCACGTCGGGGTCTATCTGGACGGAGCGTACGACGTGCCGGGCCCTCCAAGCGCCGGAAAGCGACGCTTGTGCCAAGACCGAGGGAATTTTGCGACAACGATGTGGCAGAAGCCTCCGGGCGACGGTACGCGAAGATCCGATCTGGACGGAGACCGGACCTGGACAGGGGTCGGACCTGGGCGGGACACCTGACCTGCGCGGAGACCGGATCTATGCGGAGAGCGGGCCGGCCTCTTCGGTGACGGCATCCTCCAGGTCGGCGTACACGTCGAACAGGCGGCGGACGCCCAGCGCGCCGAGGACACGGTTGACGTGGGAGCCGTCGACCGCGCCCTGCGCCGGGAGGATCAGGCGCAGGCGGCCCTGGCAGGAGCGGATCAGCCGACGGGCGGCTATGAGCACGCCGACGCCGCTGGAGTCACAGAAGAACACGTCGTCGAGGTCCAGGACGAGACAGTGCCGGCCCTCGGCCACCACGTCATGCACGTGCTGCCGCAGCGTCGGCGATGTCACGAGATCCAGTTCGCCGGACACCCGGAGCACGGCCCATTCGCCCTGATCGACGCAGGTCACTTTGAACGTCACCACCATGCCCTTCGTTCGCCGGAACCCCCGCAACCGGAAGCCGTACCTTCGCTTCCCTGCAGCGCGGCTGCCCAGCGGCCGTTCCCTGAAACGCGGCGCCAAAAACGGAAACCGATCAGAAGAGGCTTGTTTTAGTCGTCTTCGATCCTGTTCGATCAGATCTGAACCGGGTAGGTGACCGTCCACTATCACCTGCGGCCGGCCAGGGGGCGCTCATTGCTACAAAGGGGCGTGCACTGTCAGACGTGCCGACTACATTCGAGGAGACGGTGGACACAGACTGGGCCGAGGCACGGGCAGGGGCAGGGGTGAGGGATCCGGATGGCGAAGAAGGACACACCGCCCCGCTGGGACCGCAGGATGCAGCAGCGGCTCGCACGCGGTGAGGCGGCCGCCCTCGGCGAGCTGTACGACCGGTTCGCCTCACTCGTGCACGGCCTCGCCCACCGCGTCCTCGGCGACGAGCGCGCGGCCGACGGCATCACCCGCGACGTCTTCGCGCACGTCTGGGAGCACCCCGAGGCGTACGACCCCAGGACGGGCCCCCTGCGGTCCTGGGTCGCCACGCTGACGCACCGCCTGGCCGTGCAGCGGCTGCGGGCCACCGAGACCGCCGCCCTGGCCCAGGGCTCGGGCGGTTCCGCCGAGGACCTGGAGCGCAGGGTGCGCCGCGCCTCGGTCGCCGCCCGCGCCGACTACATCGTGCAGTCCATGCCCGTCCCGCTGCGGGCCGCCCTGGAGCTGGCCTACTTCCAGCGCCGCGACTACCGCCAGACCGCGGTCGACCTCGGCGTCACCGAGGACGAGGCCCGCCGTCGGCTCCGTCTGGGCCTGCAGCTGCTGTCCACCGCCCACGACGCCGGCGCACCCGGGGCACCTCCCGGTTACGGGGGTGCGGCGTGAACGACGGCAGCGCGGACCGCTTCGACCACGGGGAATTCGACGACAAGGACGACAGGGAGGACCAGGACGAGAGGGACGGCAAGGACGAGGGGAACGACGACTGGGACAGCGGGGGCGACGGCATCGGGGACGGGCAGCAGGAGAAACACGGTCCGCCGGACGGTCCCGTGAAGGGCGACGGCCGCGGCCGGGACCCCGACCAGCCGCCGCGCATACCCATGCCCCGTGCCTCCGTCGAGGACGGCGGGCGGCTGCTGCCGGCGCCGGCGGCCCTGGGAGACCCGACGCCGCAGCCTGCCCCGCTGGTCCTGGAGCATCCCGTGCTGAAGTCACTCCTGGGCGCGTGGGCGCTGGCCGCCTGCTCGCCGGACGAGACGGCGGCCGTCGAGGAGCACCTGGGCGACTGCGGCAGCTGCGCCGACGAGGCCCTGCGGCTGCGCGAGGCGGTCGGCCTGCTGCACCCTCCGGAGAGCCTCGACCTGGACCCGGCCCTGCGCACCCGGGTCCTGGACGGCTGCCTCGACCGGCGCCCGCCGCGCATCCCGGTGCCCGAGTGGGCGGCTCCGTACGACGCCGAGACAGCGCGCCTCGACGCGCTGCTGCAGGACATCGGGGACGCCGAGTGGCATGCGCCCGTACGGCTGCGCTGGTTCGACGGCGAGGGCCCGACGAGCCGTCGTACGACCGTCGCCGGGGTCATCGCCCACCTGCTCACCGTCGACGGGCTGGTCGCGGTCGCCCTCGGCCTGGACGACCCGCTGGGCGACCTCGCCGCCGAGGGCCCCACCCCGGGGGCCCGCACCGAGGCGTACTGGCGCACCTCGCACTTCCCGCCGACCCGTTCCGTGCGGGCGCCCTGGCGCGACCAGACCCACGACCTCGTGCGCACGGTGTCCTTCGCGGGCGGCAGCTCGGGCTCGGCGCGGCTGGCGGTGTCGTACGGCGAGTTCGAGCTGCCACTGCACGACGCGATGCTGGACCGGGCCTTCGAGTGCTGGGTGCACGCGGAGGACATCGCCGAGGCGGTCGACTACCCGTACGAGCCGCCCTCCGGCCGTCATCTGCACCGCATGATCGACCTCGCGGCCCGGGTCCTGCCCACCGCGCTGGCTCAGCGCCGCCAGACCGGCCTCGCCTCGCCCACCCACGGACGCCGCCTCGTCTCCGCCGGCGGACCCGGCCGCAGCCTGCGCCTGGAGATCGAGGGCTCCGGCGGCGGCGAGTGGCTGATCCCCCTCGACTCCCCCGGCGCGGTGGGCTCCGCCGAGCACGAGGTCGCCCATATCGCCCTGGACGGCGTGGAGTTCTGCCGCCTCGCAGCGGGTCATGTGTCTCCGCAGGAGGCGGCGGCGGGGCAGGTCGGTGACCGGGAGGCGATCAGGGATGTGCTGTTCGCCGCGGCCAGCCTGAGCCGCATTTGACTAGCTCCTCGGGCTGAAGCCCGAGGATTCTGGCCTTCTCGTCCGTTGCTGTGCCGCTACGCGGCACAGGTTTCGGGCGGGAATCCGCGGCTTCCTGTTTCTTCGCGCTGCGCCGGGACGAGTCCTGGTCCTACCGGCGCTCCGCAGGCTGTGACCGCCAGTCCGGCGGCCGTCTTGACGTTGATCGCGGCGTTGTGGTCGCGGTCGTGGAGGGTGTCGCAGGCGGGGCCCGGAACACGCCGCGCTGGTCGAGGCGTTGCGACAGCTGCCCGAGGTCCAGCGGATCGCGGTCGTGCTGCACCACCTGTGCGACCTGAGCGTGGAGCAGGTAGCCTCCGAAACCGGCGCCCCCACCGGGACGGTCAAGGCCCGGCTGGCGCGCGGCCGGGCGGCGCTCGCCGGGCACTTGGGGGAGAAGGAGGACGGCCGTGTCCGATGGCCACGACCTCACCACCGCGCTGCGGGAGGTCGCCGACGCCCACCGGACGCCTCCGCGAATCCCCGGCAGCGAGATCCGGCGCAGGGCGGCCTGGCGCAGGCGCCGACGGCACGGGGCGCTCGCCTGAACCGCCGCTGCCGCCGTCGTGGCGGCCGTCGTCCTCGGCTTCACCACCGGACTCGGCGGCGGCACCGATCAGCCTCCGGCTGCGGCTTCGGGAACCGCCTCCTCGACCGGGCCCGCCGCCACGGTCGACCTCTCCCGGCGACTGCTGACCATCGCCGGACGCGAGCTGGCCGTCTCGTCGGGCAAGGCCCAGCCCCCCACGCCGACCGGGCTGATGACCGTGACCGCAAAGTTCCCCACGAAGACCATGGACAGCGCGACGCTCGGCCTGGGCAACGCATACGACGTCACGCTGCCGTAGGTCGTCGAGCTGCGCACGGCCGACGGGCGTACGAACTACGTCGTCGCTCTGAATTACGACGAGAAGGCCCCCGGCAAGAGGGATGTCACGCACGGCTGGATCGGGCTGCGGACGGCCGACGCCAAGTGGCTGTACGCGAAGGTGAAACCGGGCACGGTGTTCAGCGTCAGCTGGTGCCCCGACAGGCAACGTTCGCCCCGTCGGTGCCTGTCGGGGCACCGGCTAGGCGAACACAACCGTCCGGCTCCCGTTGAGCAGGATCCGGCGCTCGGCATGCCACTTCACGGCCCGCGCCAGCGCCTGGCACTCCACGTCCCGCCCGATCGCGACCAGCTGGTCCGGCGTGACGTCGTGTCCCACCCGCTCGACCTCCTGCTCGATGATCGGCCCCTCGTCGAGGTCCGCGGTGACGTAGTGGGCCGTGGCGCCGATCAGCTTGACGCCCCTGGCGTGCGCCTGGTGATACGGCTTCGCGCCCTTGAAGCTCGGCAGGAAGGAGTGGTGGATGTTGATGATCCGCCCGCTGAGCTGCTTGCACAGGTCGTCGGAGAGGACCTGCATGTAGCGGGCCAGCACGACCAGTTCGACGTCGTTCTCGCGGACGATCTCCAGCAGTCGCGCCTCCGCGTCGGCCTTCGTGTCCTTGGTCACCGGAAGATGATGGAAGGGAATGCCGTACGACCCCACGAGTTCGGCGAAATCCGTGTGGTTGGACACCACCGCCGCGATCTCCACGGGCAGCGCGCCGATCCGCGCCCGGAACAGCAGGTCGTTCAGGCAGTGCCCGAACTTGCTGACCAGCAGCACGATCCGCATCCGGTCCTCGGCGCGGTTGATCTGCCAGTCCATGTGGAAGGAGTCGCCGATCGCGGCGAAGCTCGCCCGCAGCTTGTCCACCGAGACCGGCGCCTCCGCCGAGAAGTGGACGCGCATGAAGAACAGACCCGTGTCGTGGTCGCCGAACTGCTGGCTGTCCTCGATGTTGCAGCCGGTCATGAAGAGGTAGCTCGACACGGCGTGCACGATGCCCTGCTTGTCGGGGCACGAGAGGGTGAGGACGTACTGATCGGCGAGGGCCGCCGCGGCTCGGGTGGACTGATCGGTCATGCAGGACAGGGTCCCATAAGCGGGCCCCCGTGCGGGCCGGGGTCCGCTAGGCGGACCGCGTCATGATCCGCAGCACCTCAAGGGTGCGCGGCGGGATGTCCGGGTCCTCCCCGTCGGCCGCGGCCATCCGCACGTGCGCGTCCCGGGCCGCCCGTATCGCCTCCGGCCAGGCCTCGTTCTCGACGTACGCGGAGACCGGGGCGTCGGGCCCGACCTGGTGCATGATCCGCAGCACCCGCAGCACGGCGGTGTCCACGAGGGCCGCCTCCTGCGAGTCCCGGAAGATCGTGCCGACGTACTTCTCGGCGGACCAGTTGTCGAGCCAGGTGTCCTCGACCAGGCGGTACACGGCGTCGGTGACGTCCCCGTACCCGTCGACGCCGGCCAGCCAGACGTTCTGCTGGAACGCGGGGTCGGAGAGCATGTGCAGCGCGGAGCGCACATTGCTGCGCCAGCGCCACCACGGCATGTCGTTCTGTGGCATGCCGCCCATGGTGGAGGAGCGACGGCCTCGACGGGAAGAGTTCTCCGAACCTTGCACGGTCACCGATCGTACGTTCTTCCGTCCGGGCGCCCCACCGGCCCCCGCAATTCACCTTCACGTCACCGATCCATAACCGAGAGTCATCCCCGGGTTGGCGACGTGAGAGAAGCGTGTGTGTCCATGACCGGCAGGCGACGCATCCGCAGCACCTCCCTCCCCCTACGCACCCGGCCACTGAGAGCCACCGCCCTGTCGGTGGGGGCTCTGGCCGCGTGTATGACTCTCGCCACCGGTTGCGGGGTCGTCCCCGGTACCACGGCGGGCTCCGGGGACGACTCGATCACCGTCATGACCTGGGCCCCGGAGCAGACCAGCGCGACCAACAAGCCCGGAATGCCCGCCTTCGCGAAGGCCTACGCCCGCTGGATCAACGCCCGTGGCGGCATCAAAGGCCGCAAGCTGAAGGTCCTGACCTGCGACGACCACAACGACAGCCTGGCCGCCGCCAAGTGCGCGACCTCGGCCGTCAAACACAACGTCGTCGCGGTCGTCGGCTCCTACAGCCAGTACGGCGACTCCTACCTCCCCACTCTGGAGAGCGCCGGCATCCCCTATATCGGCGGGTACGGCGTCACCACCTCCGAGTTCACCAGCCCGCTGTCCTACCCCGTCAACGGCGGCCAGCCCGCCCTGCTGGCCGGTCTCGGCAAGGGACTCGCCGGGAGCTGCGGCCCCGTGGCGCTCATACGGCCCGACAGCATCGCGGGCGACGAGCTGCCCGCCATGCTCGACGCCGGCCTCAAGGCGGGCGGGCACGTGGCCGCCGTGGACCAGCGGGCGGCGGACGACACCACCGAGTACTCGGTTCCGTCACAGAGGGCGCTGGCGGCCACGACCGGCAGGCGGCTGAAGAAGGGGTGCGTGATACCCGCGCTCGGGGATCGCACCGACACCTTCATGGACTCCTTCCGGCGCGACCGCGGGGACTACCCCGCCGTGAAGACCGCCGCCACGCTCGACAGCGTCGACCAGACGGTCATCAACGAGTCCGGCGGGCGGTCGGGGCCCTACGAGGGGTCGTACGTCACCGGCTGGTACCCCGTGGCGGGCGACCCGCGCTGGGACGCCATGAAGAAGGTGATCCAGGAGCAGGCCTTCGGCGACAACCGCATCGACGCCGCGGATGCCGGTGTGCAGACGACCTGGATCGCCTACACCGTGTTCAAGGCAGTGGTCGCGTCGCTGGGCGACGGCGACGTCACCTCGGACACCGTGCGCAGGGCCCTCGACGACGGGCTGAAGGTCAGCACCGGCGGCCTCACACCGGCGCTGCAGTGGTCCTCCGACGGCCCGCTCGCCTCCATCGGCTTCTCCCGCCTGGTCAACGCCGACGTGACCCTTCAGGTGGTGCGCCAGGGACAGCTGGTGGCGGCGACCAGGAAGGGGTTCGAGGACGCGACGAGGACACTGCAGACAGCGGACGTGAACTGAGGCCCACGTCCGCGGCCCTCAGAGCTGGGTCGGCTGGCGCTGGGTCAGTCCGTACGTCTTCGCGATGGCGTTCCACAGCTGGGCCGCCCTGACCTTCTCCGCACTGGCGACACCGCTGGAGCGGTTGCCCGCCTGGGTCTGGCCGGTCGCGCGGGCCTGGCCCTTCTTGCAGCCCTTCTTGCCGCCGACCTGGTCGGCCCAGGCCGCGTAGTGGTTGTCGGCCGCCGCGGACGCCTGCCACGCCTTGGTGAGCGAGGCGGTCAGCGCGTCGTGGTTCGGGAGCCTGCCGACGGACAGGCCGGACAGCCGGGTGACCAGCTGGGTGCGCTGCTTGGCCGCGTCGCGCAGGTCGGAGGCAGCCTGCGTCTGGTTCTTGCACCCCTTCACATCGGCCACCGCCCGGATCACCGAGGCCCGGCTGTCGCCGCTGTCGGCCAGCAGCTTGTCCAGGGCGACGGCCTGCTGCTTCGCCGGATCGGCGGCGGCCGAGGAGGAACCGTCGGTCGCCGGGGCCGTGGCGGAGACGTTCTGGTTCTTGTCCTTGCCGTGATCGCCCCCACCGCCGCCGAGCAGCGCACCCGCGCCGACACCGAGCACGACGATGCCGACACCGACGGCGGCGATCAGCGGCACCCGCGACTTCTTCGGGCCGCCGCGGCCACCCCGGCCGTCGTCGCCCGGCGGGGCGTAGGCGGGCTGGGGCTGGGCGTAACCGGACTGGGGCGGGGCGTAGTTGGCCTGCGGGGGCTGCTGCTCGAAGCGCGGCATCTGCTGCGTGGCGGCGGCGGGACTCTCACCGCCCGGCGCGCTGCGGAACAGGTTGTCGAACTCGGCGGGCGGCTGCCGGTCCCCGCCCTGCGGCATGCCGTACGGCGCCCCGCCGGACTGGCCGGGCACGGGCGCGATGTACTGCGTGGCCTCGGCGTCGGGCCCGGACTGGTGTCCCCCCGCCTGAGCAGAGCCGAAAGTGGGGGGCGGCAGCGCCCCGCCGCCGGCCTGCGGTGCGTGGCCCAGGAACTGCGTGGCCTCGGAGACCCGTTCGCCCCCGCGTACCTCGGGCGGCAGCGCGCCCGGCGCGACGGGCGGAATGTACTGCGTCGCCCCCTCGTCCGCCGCTGCGGCCACCGGAGGGATGTACTGGGTGGCGCCCTCGTCCGCGACGGGCGGCAGGGGGCCGCCGTAGGCACCGGGAGCGTCGGGAGCGCCGTAGCCACCGCCGGGATGGGCTGGCGGCAAGGACGTGTTCGCCGGTGGCTGCGCTATCGCGGGCTGCCCGCCGTACGACGGACCCTGGGCGCTCTCCGGGGGCAGCGCCCCGGACGGACCGGACGCGGGCGCACCCCACTGGTCGGTGTGCGCCTGCTGCTGGTCGGGGACCTGCGCCTGCTGCTGGTCGGGGACCTGCGCCTGCTGCTGGTCGGGGGTGCCCCACGACTGGCCGGGCGGCGTGGGCCAGCCCTCGCCCGGCTGCGAGGCCGATATCTGGTTCTGGTCGGGGCCCCACGGCGTGCCCCAGGCCTGGCCCCCGGGCGGAGCCGCGGCCGGGGCCTGCGGGCCGTTGTACGCGGCGGTCTGGCCGTCGTACGAGGCCGTGTGGCCGTTGTACGACGTGGTCTGGCCGTCGTACGACGTGGTCTGGCCGTCGTACGGGTCGGTCTGGTGACCGCTGTACGGGCCGGTCTGCTGCCCGGCGTGCTGACCGGGCTGCGGGCCGACCGGGCCCTGTTGTGCGGCCAGCATGCCCGGCAACAGCGGCTCGCCGCCGTCCGAGGGCAGCACGATGCCTTCGCGCGCTTCGCGCGGCGAGGGCTCCTCGCCCTGTCCACTCTGCGTCACCGGGACTCCTACGAATGGGGGACCTTCGGGATCGTCGGCTCACGCTACCGGGTCCCCGGAGCCGGGTGCCACGCAGCTCAGGGCACAAACTCCTTCCCTGTGACCGCAGTAACAAAACCGGTCTACAGACCGCTGTATTTGTCACCCTTCCTGCCGGACCCCGCGCGGAAACCGGCCGTTTCCCGCGGATTCACCCACCGGTGGGCGTCCGTCCTCACGCCGCCGCCTGCAACTCCATGCGTGCCCCGAACTCCCGCACCACCGGCTCGTCCTGGAACGGCACCAGCCGCTGCTGGAAGTCCTCCAGGTACTCGGCACCCCGGTTGGAGCGGAGGGAGTCGAGGAGTTCCACGGCCTTCAGGCCGGTGCTGCAGGCCTGTTCGACCTCGCGCTGCTGCACCTGCGCCGTGGCCAGCAGCACATAGCCGATGGCCCGCCTGCGCGCCTTCGTCCCGGGAAGCGCGGCCAGCGCCTCCCGCGCGCACCGGGCCGCCGCCTCGGCCTGCCCGAGGTCCCGGTGGCAGTGCGCCAACTCGTCGGCCAGATACGCCTCGTCGAAGTGCGCGATCCACGCCGGGTCGTCCCCGGAGGCGGAGTCGGACCCTTCCAGCGCCGAGACCGCCCGCCCGGACGCCGTCTGGGCCGCCCGCGCGTCGCCCATCAACGCATGCCCGCGCGCCTCGGCCGCATGGAACATCGCCTCCGCGCGCGGAGTCACGCGCCCACGCGCCCCCTCCTGCGCCGCCCGCGCCAACTGCGCGATCTCACGCGGGTTTCCCAGCTGGGCGGCGAGATGGCTCATGGAGGCGGCCAGTACGTATCCGCCGTAGCCACGGTCGCCCGCCGCCTGCGCGAGCCTCAGCGCCTGGATGTAGTACCGCTGGGCCAGGCCCGGTTGCCCGGTGTCGATGGCCATGTACCCGGCGAGTTCGGTCAGTCGGGCCACCGCCGCGAACAGATCACGCCCCACGGCCTCCCGGTACGACCCCGCCAGCAGCCCCGAGACCACGCTGTTGAGGTAGTGCACGACGACCGGGCGCACATGCCCGCTGCCGTACTGATGGTCCAGATCCACCAGCGCCTGCGTCATCGCCCGCACGGCCGCCACGTCGGACTGCCCCACCCGCGGGCCCGCCGCGCGCGAGACCTGCGAGTCGGGCGAGGAGATCAGCCAGTCCCGGCTCGGCTCGACGAGCGCGGAGGCGGCGACGGACGAGCCGGACAGGAAGTCCCGGCGCCCCACATCACTGCGCCACAGCTCGCAGACCTGCTCGATGGCTCCCAGTACGGTCGGCGAGAACTGGAGCCCGACGCCCGAGGCGAGGTTCTTGCCGTTGGCCATGCCGATCTCGTCGATCGTGACCGTACGGCCCAGTTTGCGGCCCAGCGCCTCCGCGATGATCGCCGGAGCGCGCCCGCGCGGCTGCTGTCCGCGCAGCCAGCGGGCCACGGACGTCTTGTCGTAGCGCAGGTCGAGGCCGTGCTCGGCGCCGCACATGTTGACCCGGCGGGCGAGCCCGGCGTTCGAGCAACCCGCCTCCTGGATGAGCGACTGCAACCGTTCGTTCGGCTGTCGTGCGACGAGAGGCCTTGCGGCCATGGCGTACCCCCTGGGACCAACCCCTGAAGCGAAAAGATCCGGCCGTGAAGATCAATGCCCCGCCGAGACACGTAAAATGCGAGGCTTACGCGGATTGCAGGGGTAAAGGCTGATGCCGCCCCCAGAGGTGGCTACCCAGCTCACGACGAGGTTCCCCCTGCGCGCCCCCGCACATGCATCCATGCGCCCCGGATGCGGAATCGATGCTCCTCCCCCGCGCGCGCTGCCCCCGTAACCCGCGGTGGGTGCGGGAGTTGAGTTCATCGTGGAAGAGACGATCGCCGGCCCCGAAGCCGCTCAGATTCCGAAGCAGCGTGGGGAATCGCTGCAGGAGACCGCCGTACGCTACGCCGAGGAGCGCCACTGGGACGTCTTCCCCGGCACCTGGCTGGAAGCCGTCGACGGGGTGCAGCACTGCTCCTGCGGCGAGGCCGGGTGCGCCGCGCCCGGCGCGCATCCGGCGCGGGAGGACTGGGCGACGCAGGCCACGGGTAGTGTGACCGTCGCCCGCCGGATGTGGCAGAAGCAGCCGACGGCGTCGATCCTGCTGCCGACGGGGCGCACGTTCGACGCGATCGAGGTGCCGGAGACGGCGGGGTTCCTCGCCCTGGCGCGCATGGAGCGCATGGAGCTGACGCTCGGACCCGTGACGTTGACGCCGGATCGCCGGATGCACTTCTTCGTGCTGCCCGGTGCGGCGGTGAAGATCCCGGAGCTGGTGCGGAAGCTGGGCTGGTCGTTGTCGTCGCTCGATCTTGTCGCGCTCGGCGAGGGGGCGTTCGTGGCCGCGCCCCCGACCCGGTACGGCTCGCGTGGTGCCGTTCAGTGGGCCTGCCGTCCCACCCATGCCAACCGGTGGCTTCCCGACGTCGAGGAGCTGCTCTCCCCGCTCGCCTACGCCTGCGGACGCGACCGCTGATCCTGCCCTCCGGGGAACGACCCCCTAGGGTTTCTCGCATGACAGAGGGAAATGAGGCCGGGGCCGCCGCCGTACGGGTCCGTGGGCTCTGGAAGCGGTTCGGGCAGCAGGTCGCTGTTGCCGGGATCGATCTGGAGTTGCCCGCGGGGAAGTTCATCGGGCTCGTGGGACCGAACGGGGCCGGGAAGACCACCACCCTCTCCATGGTCACCGGGTTGCTGCGGCCCGATCAGGGGAGTGTCGAGGTCGTCGGGCACGACGTGTGGCGGGATCCGGTGGCCGTGAAGGCGCGGATCGGGGTACTGCCGGAGGGGCTCAGGCTCTTCGAGCGGTTGTCGGGGCGCGAACTGCTCGCCTACAGCGGGCGGTTGCGCGGACTGCCCGGTGGTGAGGTCGACAAGCGGGCCACGCAGCTGCTCGACGTGCTCGACCTGGCCGGCGCCCAGCACAAGCTCGTCGTCGACTACTCGACCGGCATGCGCAAGAAGATCGGGCTCGCCGCGGCGCTCCTCCACAATCCCGAAGTGCTCTTCCTCGACGAGCCGTTCGAGGGGGTCGACCCGGTGTCCGCCCAGACCATTCGCGGCGTGCTGGAGCGGTACACCGCCTCGGGCGCGACCGTCGTCTTCTCGTCCCACGTCATGGAACTCGTCGAGTCGCTGTGCGACTGGGTGGCCGTGATGGCCGCCGGCCGCATCCGCGCCCACGGCACGCTCGCCGAGGTGCGCGGGGACTCGCCCTCGCTGCAGCACGCCTTCCTCGAACTCGTCGGCGCGGGTGGCCGCGACACGGGGTCGAGCCTGGACTGGCTGGGCGGCGGCGCACGATGACGGACCACGCGAACATCACTCCCGTCGTCGTACGCCTGAAGCTGTCGCTGCTGCGCAACGGACTCAAGCAGTCCGGCGGACGGCGGGCCGCCTACGTCGTCTCGGCCGTCCTCGTCGTGCTCTTCGGGGCGCTGCAGCTGCTCGGGCTGGTCGCACTGCACGGGAACGAGCACGCGCTGTCCGTGGTCGTGCTGCTGGTGGCCGTGCTGGCGCTGGGCTGGGCGGTGATGCCGCTGTTCTTCCCGGGCGGCGACGAGACGCTCGACCCGACACGCCTCGTGATGCTGCCGCTGCGGCCCCGTCCGCTGGTGCGGGCGCTGCTCGCGGCCTCGCTGGTGGGCATCGGACCGCTGTTCACGCTGCTCCTGCTGGCCGGTTCGGTGGTCTCGGTCGCGCACGGCGGTGCGGCGTACGCCGTCGGTGTCGTCGCGGTCGCCCTCGCGCTGCTGGTGTGCGTGGCCCTCGCGCGCGCCGTGGCCGCCGCCAACCTCCGGCTGCTGACCAGCCGCAAGGGCCGTGACCTCGCAGTGCTGAGCGGTCTGGTCATCGCGATCGGGGCGCAGCTGGTCAACTTCGGGGCGCAGCACCTGGGTTCGTCCGGGCTCACGCAGCTGGACCCGGTGGCCGACGTGCTGAAGTGGGTGCCGCCCGCGGCGGCGATCGGCGCGGTGGAGTCGGTGAGCGAGGGGTCGTACGGTGTCGCCGCACTTCAACTCGCGCTGACCATGGGCGCGTTGGTGCTGCTGCTCGCCGTGTGGTCACGTCATCTGACCCGGCTGATGACCTCGCCCGACGGCTCCACGCTCCAGGCCGCCGAACCCGTCGCCCGCGAACGGACCTCCGGGGGCCTCGCCCGTCTGCTGCCCGCCGGCCGCACCGGCACGGTCATGGAGCGCAGCCTGCGCTACATCTGGCGCGACCCCAAGACCAAGGCCGCGTGGGTGACCTCGCTCGCCATCGGCCTGATCCTGCCGGTGTTCAACGCGCTGCAGGGCACCGGCTCGATCTACTTCGCCTGCTTCGCCGCCGGGATGCTCGGCATCCAGATGTACAACCAGTTCGGCCAGGACACGTCCGCGTTCTGGATGGTCGCCACGACCATCTCCTCCCCGCGCGACGCCTACGTCGAGCTGCGCGGCCGGGCCCTGGCCCTGCTGCTGATCACCCTGCCGTACGCGACCCTCGTCGCCGTCCTGACGGCCGCGATGCTCGGCGACTGGCCCCGCCTGCCCGAGGTGCTCGGGCTGTCCTTCGCCCTGCTCGGAGCGATGCTGGCGACCGGCGCGTGGACGTCCGCCCGGTTCCCGTACTCCATCCCGCAGGAGGGCTTCAAGAACGTGGCTCCCGGGCAGACCGGTCTGGCCTGGATCTCGATCTTCGGCGGCATGGTCTCGGCGGCCCTGCTGTCCGCTCCCGTCATCGTGGCGACGATCTGGGTGAACGTGGCGGAGAACGGCGACGAGTGGGGCTGGCTGCTCCTCCCGGCCGGCGCGGCCTACGGCGCCGGCATCACCCTGGCGGGCCTCCACCTGGCGGCCCCGCGCACAGCGGCCCGTCTGCCGGAAATCCTGACGGCGGTGAGCAAGGGCTGACCAGGCACCTCCGGCGGGCGGCCCGTGCGACGCCCTGAAGGGGCGCGGGGCCGTATCCGCGGGGCTGTATCAATATGCTGCTCGGCCGCGTGGGTGCGATCAGCCACGGCCCGCCCCGCACCCGCGACAGAACAGAACCCCCCGCGCTCCCGGGCGCCCGGCGTTCACACAAGCACCGCGTCGACGAACGGTTCGATCGCCGCCCGCCACCCCTCCGGCTGGTCGTAGTGCACGAGGTGGCCGGCATCGGCAACCTCCGCGTACTCCCCGAGAGGCAGCACCCGGACCATCTCCTGCGCCTCGGCGCGCCCCAGCTCACCGTCGAGCCCGCGCACGACCAGCGCGGGACACCGCACCTGCGCCAGCTCCTCCCAGTGCGCCTCGTACACCCACGTCTCGCGGGACTTGAGCATCTGGCCGGGATCGAACACGGGCCGCCAGCCGTCGGCGGACTCGTGCATCACCTCGGCGTAGAACTCCCCGCGTGACGGGTTCGGCCGCTCCACCCAGGGATCGTCCTCACCGAACCACTTCCGTACGTCGGCGAGCGTGGCGAAGGGGGCGGGCCAGGCCGGGAACCACTCCGCCCACTCCCGCTGCGAGGCCGCACCCAGTGCGGACGCCCGCATGTCGCAGATGATCACCCCGCGGACCAGATCGGGGCGCTTGGCCGCGAGCTGCCAGGCGGTCAGTGCGCCCATGGCGTGACCGATGAGGACGGCCGGGGTGAGACCGAGCTGCTGCAGAGCGGCCTCGGCGTCCTCGACGTAGGCCTCACGCGTGAACGATGCCTGCGGCGGCTTGGCGCTCTGGCCGTGGCCGCGCTGGTCCAGTGCGACGGCGCGGTGCCGCTCGGAGAGCCAGCGGGCGGTGGACGCCCAGTGCGAGGCGCGTCCCATCAGTCCGTGCAGGAGCAGCACGCCGGGAGCGGGCTCGCCGGTCGCGCCGGTCGTCGGATCGGTCTTGGGCGGGTCGCCGAACTCCCAGGCCGCGAGGCGTACGCCACCCGCCCCGGTCACATCGATGCGTCGCGCCATGGTCCTGGCACCCCCCTAGCTCCGCTCGGACCGCTCACTCCGACCGGTCCTGTGAACCGTGTCCTGCCGTGCCGTGCCGTGCAGCTGTCTGTGCTGGTACGCGTCCCCTCCTGAAGCGCACATCCCGCGTGAAACGTCACCCAGACTATCGAATGGCCATTCGAAAACTCTGTATCTGCGGGCAACACCCCTCGTACGAGTGACCTCGCTCAAGGAATGATCGCCGCCGCCGAGGGGAGATCTTCAGCGAGGGGCGGACCGCTCGGGGAAAACGGTCCGAAGGGGATGACCCTGGGAGCTCGGGGCTCCGGGTCAGCACAGGGGAGGACAGGCCCCGGCGCCGCAAGGCGCCGGGGCCCTCCACACGTCTGCGGCACATCCTCCCGCCCCCTCAGGTCATATGCCCCACGCGACAGCCTCGCACGCGAGACGTCCGGGCGCTGCGATTTCCAGGCACTGATTCCCGATGTCGAAGACTTCGGCCAGAAGCGTGCGCGGCACCTCAAACGCCCCTGGAGCAGCGGAAGTTGACGACATCAGCACGGCCTGGAGCAAGGCCGGAAACCGCCCGCCCGCGGTCGTCAGCGCTTGGCCACGAACACGTGGGACGCCACGTCCGCCGCCAGCTCGGCGGCCTCGCCGCCGCTGCCCACCAGCACGCCGCCCGCCGACTCCGTCACGCTCACCACCGAGCCGGGCTGCACACCCGCCCGGCGCAGCGTGTACATCAGCTGCGCGTCCGTCTGGATCGGCTCGCCGATACGGCGCACCACGACCGTCTTGCCCTCCAGGCCCGGGTCGAGATCCGCCAGCGACACCATGCCCTCGTCCAGGAACGGGTCCGCGCCGTCCTTCTCGCCCAGCTCCTCCAGGCCCGGGATCGGGTTGCCGTACGGCGACTCGGTCGGGTGCCGCAGCAGCTCGAGCACCCGCCGCTCCACGGCCTCGCTCATCACGTGCTCCCAGCGACACGCCTCGGCGTGCACCTGCTCCCACTCCAGGCCGATCACGTCGACGAGCAGACACTCGGCGAGCCGGTGCTTGCGCATCACGCGCGTGGCGAGCCGGCGGCCCTCGTCCGTGAGCTCCAGATGACGGTCGCTGGCGACGGACACCAGGCCGTCCCGCTCCATCCGCGCCACCGTCTGGCTGACCGTCGGCCCGCTCTGGTCCAGCCGCTCGGCGATCCGGGCGCGCATGGGGACCACACCTTCCTCTTCCAGCTCGAGGATGGTGCGGAGATACATCTCCGTGGTGTCGATCAGTCCGGACATACGTGCCCCTTGGTGAGATCTGCCCGAAGCACGACAGCTTCTGGCGTGTGCGCTGGCCCTGGATTCAATTCTGACGCATACCACTGACAAGCGTGCCGCACCGTTGGAACCACGGGATTACGCCGGGTACCGGGGAGTAGCTGACGGCATGTATTGACACGGCACTGGTCCAGACCGCACGGTGATCCGCGACACGGACACCCCTGCCGCTCCGGAAGGACCCGCATGAGCGACGGCAAACTGGCAGACCAGTTCCTCGACGCCGCGATCGATCTCCTGCAACGGGTCCGGGACGAGGAGGCGCAGTCCATCACGGAGGCCGGCACACTGCTCGCCGACACCGTCGTGGGCGGCGGACGCCTCTTCGCCTTCGGCGCCGGACACTCCTCGCTCGCCGCGCAGGACGTCGTCTACCGCGCGGGCGGCCTCGCCCTCATGAACCTGCTCGCCGTGCCCGGCGTCGTCGGCGTCGACGTCATGCCGGCCACCCTGGGCTCCGCCCTGGAGCGCGTGGACGGCCTCGCGAGCGCCGTCCTGGACAGCTCGCCCCTGCGTGAGGGCGACGTCCTGATCATCATCTCCCTCTCGGGCCGCAACGCCCTCCCCGTCGAGATGGCCATGTCCGCCCGCGCGCGCGGAGTGCGGGTCATCGGGGTGACGTCGGTGGCGTACGCGACCGAGACCCGTTCCCGGCACGTCTCCGGCACCTGTCTGCGCGACCACTGCGACATCGTCCTCGACTCCAAGATCGCCATCGGTGACGCGACCCTGACCCTCGACACCGTCCCGGCCCCCTTCGCCCCGGCCTCGACCGTCGTCACCAGCGCGATCCTGCAGGCGGTCATGGCCACGGCGGCGGGCTCGCTGGCCGAGCGGGGCATCGAGCCGCCGCTGCTCAGGTCGGGGAACGTCGACGGCGGACACGAATGGAACGGGCGCGTGATGGCGGAGTACGGGGACCGGATCTTCTACCTGCGGTGATCCGCTACTCGCGCCCCACGACCCGCGCCAGATCCAGTGCCGCCGCGATCCTCGCGGCCACGTCCTCCGCGTAGGCCGCGTCGGCCCGCTCGAACTGGCTGCGCCCACCCCCGCGCAGAAACGTCACGGCCCCCAGCGTCCGCCCCCGGCTGCGCAGCACCGCGCACAGCGCGTGCACCGCGTCGGCGGGCCACTGCCGGGCCCGTGCCCACTCCCGCGCCTGCTCGACCGGCACCGACCCCACGCTGGCCCGCACCGACCCGATCCGCTCCACGCACTGCAACGCCGGATGCCCCTGCGCGTACCGCACCGGCAACCCCGCCCGCCCGGTGGGCAGGCTCGGCCCCGGCGCCCCGGAGGGCGTCCCGGCGACCCGTACCAGCCGCACCGGCCCCTCCGTCTCCCCGTCGGCCGCCGGGCTGCCCGCCACCCGGTCGATCAGCGCATGATCGGCGAACCCGGCGAGCGCGAAGTCCAGATGGACGGTCGCCGCCTCCGCCGGCTTCTCGCACTCCGCGGCAGCCCGGGCCGCCCGGTGCAGCTGCTGGGTCCTGAACCGCAGCAGCGACGCCTCCTGCTCGACCTGCTTGCCGTCCGTCACGTCCTGGAAGAGCCAGGCGACCCCCAGCGGCACCGGCTCCTCCGCGAGCGGCGAGGCCAGCCGTACGAAGCCGCAGCGCCAGCACCGCCGCTGATCGCCCTCCGGCGTCCGCACGCTCACCCAGATCTCGGCCGGCGCGGGCGGCGCACCCTCCGCGAGCACATGCGTGAGCGCGCTCTCCAGTTCCTCCACGCCCTGCGCGAGCAGGTCCCCCAGCGGCCGTCCCAGCGCCGACGTACGCCCGATGCCGAGCGAACGCGCCGCGTGCGCGTTCACCACGGCCGGCCGCAGATCGGCGTCGACGAGCACGACCCCCCAGCTCGCGTCCTCGAACAACGCCTCGCTGAGCGCGATCGAACGCTCCAGGTCGATCTGCGTATGCACCTCGCTGAAGGCGCAGTACACGCCCGCGGGCTTCCCGTCGGGCCCGCGCACCGCGGCGGACTGCGTCCGCACCAGCACCCGCCCGCCGTCCTTGGTCAGCAGCGCGAACTCGTGCACCTGCCGCCCGGGGGCCTCCATGGCGGACATCAGCCGCCCCTCGACCTCCTCGGCGTCCGCACTGCGTACGGCCCACCCCGCGAACCCGTGCCGCCCCACCGCCTCGGCCGCGGTCCACCCCAGAATCCGCTCCGCCTCACGGTTCCAGTGGGTCACCACCCCGCCGGCGTCGAAGGCGCACAGCGCGGCGTCCATGCCGTCCAGCAGCGCGGCCAGCAGATCGGAGCCGTCAGGACCCACCGGACCCGCCCGCTCGGGCTCGTCCGGCCCCAGCTCGTCGGTGGTCCCACTACGCCGGGAAGCACTCACCTGGACCCCCTGCCAAGCTGCGTCCGCACCTACGGCGCGTCGTTTCGCTCACTCGCAATCATCTAACTTGAACGTGACGCAGCACACACCGGGTTCCCACAAGATTGAGGGAATCGTTGTAAGCCGCCTCCGTCTCCACGATCACCCCTGAGCCAGCCGGAGATCAACCCACTCATCGCTTTCACCGTCGAGCACATACCGCTCGACCTCGGCGAATCCGCACTTCTCGGCGAACCTCAGCCCCTCCACGTTGGCCGCCAGCACGCATGTCTCCACCTCCCCGGCGCCCAGCACACGCGCGTGCGCCAGCCCCTTCTCGTACAGCGCCGTCCCGAACCCCCGCCCCCGGTGCCCGGGCAGCACGCGCGCGATCACCGTCGCCGTACCCCGCTCACCCTCCGGCGGCCGCACCGTGGAACAGCCGACGAGAACATCCCCGAGATACGCGTTCTCCAGCCGACAGCGCCCCAGCCGCTCCCGCGCCGCGTCGAGCGGCATCGCGGCCGGCGGCACGACCGCGTTGTGCACATGCCGCCACTCGTTGAGCATGGCCTCTCCGTGCACGGCCTCGATCCGCAGGCCCCTGCGCCGCGCGTACACCTCGATCTCGATCCGCATCCGAGGATCCGCGAGCCCGCACACCATCATCGTCGCCGCGGGCCGCACCTCCCCGAACGCCGTCCGCAGCACGGGCCAACACGGCTCGAAGTCCTCCCGCACCGGCAGCAGATACCGCACCCGTACGACATCGGAGAAGTCACACCCCGCCTCCGCGAGCGCCGCCCCTATGTTCCGCAGACACTGCTCCGCCTGCTCCACCACCCCGTCGGGGATCGTCATGGTGCCGTAGTCGAACCCCGTCGTCCCGGACACATGCACCCAGTCGCCGTCCACCACCGCGCGGGCGTACCCGATCTGCTCCTCGAAGGTGGAACCACCGAGAACCGCCCGCCGCGTCACCTGCTGTTTTGTCATGCACGGAACGCTAGCGCGGGTCGCATCGCGGAAAACCGGTTGATCCGTGGCCGCCCGCTTCCTAGGCTGCTGCCAATTCGGAAAGGAGGTGGTTCGGCAGATGTATGAATACCGGACGGAAGAGGTGGCTGCGGGCTAGTGGCCCGCCGCCGTACTCGGTTCGGCGCCGGACGCCAGCGTGTGTGAGTTGCACGCAGCCGGCCCAATCCAACGCAGTCACCCGACCCGCGAGTCGCCGGTACGTCCGGCCGGCTCCTCCTCTGGAGGACCAGACTCGCGGGTCGCCTGCGTTTTCAGACCCCCCGAGACCCGGGTGACCCCCGCGACCCGCGTGACCGGCTTCACGGACTGAGCCGCTCCACGCGCCAGCCTCCGTCCGCCTCCGCCACATAGCGCAACCGGTCGTGCAGCCGGTTCTCGCGCCCCTGCCAGAACTCCACCGCCTGCGGGGCCACCCGGAAGCCGCCCCAGTTCGGGGGGACCGGGACCTGCTCGCCCTCGGGATAGCGGGCGGCCAGTTCGGCGTACGAGGTGTCGACGTCGGCGCGGGTGTCGATCACGCTCGACTGGGCGCTGGCCCAGGCGCCGAGCTGGGAGCCGTGCGGGCGGGTGCGGAAGTAGGCGGCCGTCTCGTCACGGCCGGTGCGGCGGGCGAGGCCCGTGACGATGACCTGGCGGGCCATCGGGTGCCAGGGGAACAGGAGCGAGACGTACGGGTTCTCCGCGAGGTCGCGGGCCTTGCGGGAGTCGTAGTTGGTGAAGAAGACGAAGCCCTGCTCGTCGAACTGCTTGAGCAGCACCGTGCGGGAGCCGGGGCGGCCCTCGGCGTTCGCCGTGGAGACGACCATGGCGTTCGGCTCGAAAAGGTGGGCCTCCGTCGCGGCCTGTTCGAACCAGCGCGCGAACTGCGCCACCGGGGTGGCGGCCAGCTCGGACTCGGCGAGGCCCTCGGCCCGGTACTGCTTGCGCATGGCGGCGGGGTCCAGGGGGGCGGCGTCTCGGTCGGTCACGCGGTCATCCTGCCGTATACGCGGGTGCCGTTCGGCCTGGTGTCCGTCATCATCGAAGAGCGCATGTGGCACTGAGTGCCGCGAAGTCTCCCCAAGAGTGGCACTCGGGGATATCGTGCTGGTGCCGTTCCGGTTGAGTGAGCAGCCGCACGGGGCATCACCAGGGTGGCCGCCCAGGACCACGAGTCGCACGAGCCGACCGGGGATCCAGCGGCCGAGCCGCCCTATCTGTCGTACACACCTGTCGCACACATCACGAGGAGCCGCCTGATGTCCGACTTCGTACCCGGTCTCGAGGGAGTTGTCGCGTTCGAGACGGAGATCGCCGAACCGGACAAGGAGGGCGGCGCCCTGCGGTACCGGGGCGTCGACATCGAGGACCTGGTCGGTCACGTCTCGTTCGGCAACGTGTGGGGGCTGCTGGTCGACGGCGCCTTCAACCCCGGTCTGCCGCCCGCCGAGCCGTTCCCGATCCCCGTGCACTCCGGCGACATCCGGGTGGACGTCCAGTCGGCGCTGGCCATGCTGGCTCCCGTGTGGGGCCTCAGACCGCTGCTGGACATCGACGCCGAACAGGCGCGGGCAGACCTGGCCCGAGCCGCCGTCATGGCGCTTTCCTACGTCGCCCAGTCCGCCCGCGGCCAGGGGCGGCCGATGGTTCCACAGCGCGAGATCGACAGGGCCCGGTCCGTCGTCGAGCGGTTCATGATCCGCTGGCGGGGCGAGCCGGACCCGAAGCACGTCGCGGCCGTCGACGCCTACTGGACCTCGGCCGCCGAGCACGGCATGAACGCGTCCACCTTCACGGCCCGTGTCATCGCCTCCACCGGCGCCGATGTGGCCGCGGCGCTCTCCGGTGCCGTAGGAGCCATGTCCGGGCCGCTGCACGGCGGGGCTCCGTCCCGCGTCCTCGGGATGATCGAGGAGATCGAGCGGACGGGGGACGCGGAGGCGTACGTGAAGCAGGCCCTCGACAGGGGCGAGCGCCTGATGGGCTTCGGGCACCGCGTCTACCGCGCCGAGGACCCACGCGCGCGCGTGCTGCGCCGTACCGCACGTGAGCTGGGCGCTCCGCGGTTCGAGGTGGCCGAAGCCCTGGAGAAGGCCGCACTGGCGGAACTGCACGCCCGGCGCCCGGACCGGGTCCTGGCGACGAACGTCGAGTTCTGGGCGGCGATCGTTCTCGACTTCGCCGAGGTCCCGGCGCACATGTTCACGTCGATGTTCACGTGTGCCCGTACGGCGGGGTGGTCCGCGCACATCCTGGAGCAGAAGCGGACCGGGCGGCTCGTACGGCCGTCCGCGCGCTATGTCGGGCCCGGGACGCGGGGTCCGCAGGAGATCGAGGGGTATGGAGGCATCGCCCACTGAGTGGGGTGTGGTTGAGGGTGCGCGGGCGTCTGCGGGTGCGTTGTCGCTTGTCCCGCCCGCGCGGCGGAGCCGCATATCGACACAGCCCCGCGCCCCTGGAAAGCCGGGCCCTTCGGGCCCGGTTTTTCATGCCGTCGTGAGCAGGTCCGCATGGTGTCGTTCGGCCGGCAGGGGATGGGCCCGCGTTGGATGCCGTCCGGATCGGTGCTCAGCCCAGCGCCTCGTCGAGCAGCGCCGCCCACTGCGCCACGACCCCTTCCCGGCGCTCTGTGTCGTCCGTGAGCAGGTTCGCGAGGCCGAGGCCGCGGGACATGTCCAGGAGTCCCTGGACGGTCTCGCGGACCCCCGGGCGGGACTCGTCGGCGCCGAGCAGGTCCACGGCTATGCGGTGGGTCTCGCGGCCGACGCGCGCTTCGAGTTCCGTCACGCGGGGGCGCAGCTGCTCCTCGTTCGAGGCGGCGACCCAGAGGTGGAGGGCGGCTCGGAAGAGCGGGCCGGTGTAGAGGTCGACGAGGGCCGACACGACGGCGCGTCGGTCGCCTGCCGCGCCTTGCGGGAACAGGGCGCGCAGCGCAGTGGACCGCTCTTCGGCGACGTATTCGACCGCTGCCGTGAAGAGGTCCTCGCGGGTCGGGAAGTGGTGCTGGGCCGCGCCGCGGGAGACGCCCGCCCGTTCGGCGACGACGGACACCGTGGAGCCCGCCCAGCCGTGCTCGGCGAGGCAGGCCACGGCGGCCTCCAGGAGCCGCTGCCGGGTGGCCCGGCTGCGGTCCTGCTTGGGCAGGCGGTCTACGCGTTCGGCGCTGCCGTCTGCGGTCACAGCACCCATGGGGGATCCCGTCGTTCCAGGAAGGCCGTCATTCCCTCGCGGGCCTGCGGGGAGGCGAACAGCCGGGCGGAGAGCGCGGTGAGGTCGGCCGCGTCACGGTCGAATGTCTCCAGCACCCTAGCTGTGAGCAGCTGTTTCGTCTCGGCCAGGCCCTGGGGGGCGGCTCGGCGCAGACCGTCGAGGACGGGCGCGAGGGCCGTGTCGACGTCCTCGCCCGCCACCGTCAGCAGGCCGATGCGGGCCGCCTCCGTCGCGTCGAAGCGCTCGCCGGTGAGGTAGTAGCGGGCCAGGGCCCGCGGATCCGTGCGGGGCAGGAGGGCGAGGGAGATGACCGCGGGGGCCACTCCGATCAGCACCTCGGTGAAGGCGAAGGTCGCCTCGGTGGATGCGGCCGTGATGTCGCAGGCGGCCAGCAGGCCCAGGCCGCCCGCCCGTACGTGCCCGGTGACCCGGGCGACGACGGGCTTGCGCAGGCCGACGATCTGCCGGAACAGCCCCACCAGTGCGTCCGGGGGCGGGGGGTCGCGCAGGTCGGCGCCCGCGCAGAAGGTGTTGCCGGTGTGGGTGAGGACGATCGCGCGTACGCCGGCGTCCTTGGCGCAGTCCGTGAGCGCGTCGGCCAGTTCGCCCACGAGCGCCGCCGAGAGCGCGTTGCGGTTGGCCGGGGCGTCCAGGCTGAGGGTCTCGACGCCCCGCGTGCGGGTACGTCCGATCAGTGTCATGTGCGCTCCCTGAGTGCCCGCAGTTCCCGGCGCAGGATCTTTCCGGAGGCGGCCCGGGGGACGCCGTCGATGAAGGTGACCTGGCGGACGCGCTTGTAGGGCGCGACGCGTTCGGCGACGTACATCATGACCTCTCCTTCGGACAGGCCGGTCGCGTGCGGCCGGCGGACCACGTACGCGTGCGGGACCTCGTTGTTGTCGTCGTTGTAGACGCCGATGACGGCTGCGTCGGCGATATCCGGGTGGGTCAGCAGCAGGGCCTCCAGTTCGGCGGGGGCGACCTGGAACCCCTTGTACTTGATGAGTTCCTTCACCCGGTCGACGACGAACAGCCAGCCGTCGGAGTCCACGTGGCCCACGTCTCCGGTGTGCAGCCAGCCGTCCTCGTCGATCATCGCGGCGGTGGCGTCGGGGCGGCCCAGGTAGCCCTTCATGATCTGGGGGCCGCGGATGAGGATCTCGCCTCCCTCGCCGATGCCGAGGTCCTTGCCGGGGTCGTCGAGGGAGACGATGCGCATCTCGGTGCCGGCGATGAGCTTGCCGACGGTTCCGGGCGGTGCCTGGGCCATGGCGTGGAGCGGTACGACGTGGGTGCCGGGGGACAGTTCCGTCATGCCGTACGCCTGCCCGACGGGCGGCAGGCCGAGCCGCCGGGAGCAGGCGGCGGCCAGGGTGGCGTCCAGCGGGGCGGCGGCGCTGACGACGTGCTTCAGGGACGACAGGTCGTACTGGGCGACCAGCGGGTGCTTGGCGAGGGCCAGGACGATCGGCGGGGCCACGAACAGGCCGGTGATGCGGTGGTTCTGGATGGCCGCGAGGAAGTTCTCCAGCTCGAAGCGCGGCAGGACGACGACCGTGGCGCCCTGCCTCAGCGGCGCGTTCATCAGCGCCGTCAGGCCGTAGATGTGGAAGAAGGGCAGGACGGCGAGGATGCGGTCCCCGGGGCCGGCGGGCAAGGCGGGTTCGAGCTGGGCGAGGTTGGTGGCGATCTGGCGGTGGGTGAGCATCACGCCCTTGGGGATGCCGGTGGTCCCGGAGGAGTACGGGAGCGCCGCCACGTCGGTCACCGGGTCGATGCCGACCGCAGGCTCCGGGGCGGCGGAGGCCAGCATGTCGATCAGCGACCTGTGCCCCGGCGCGCTGTCGCAGACGAAGATCTCCTCGACGCCGCCCGCGAGCGCGGCGGCCCTCTGCGCGGTCTCCAGCAGCGGCGACACGGTGACGATCCAGCGGGCCGCCGAGTCCCGCAGCTGCTTGCCGAACTCCTCGGCCGTGGCCAGCGGGTGCACGGTGGTGACGGAGGCACCCGCGCGCGTGGCCGCGTAGAAGGCGGTCGGGAAGACCACGGTGTTCGGGCTGTGCAGGGCGAGCACGTCCCCCTTGCGCACGCCGGCCTCGGCGAGCGCCGCCGCGATGCGCCGGTGGAAACGGTCCAGTTGCCCGTACGTGAGGGTGGTGCCGTCGGTTCCGTCGATCAGGGCGGGCGCGTCGCCGAACTCGGCCGCCCGGCCCAGCACCGCCTCGTGGATGGGGAGTTCAACGGGCGGGACGTCTGCGTACTCGCTGCGGAACACGGTTCCTCCAAGGCGGCCGGGGCGGCCTAGTACGACTTGGGCAGGCCCAGGGTCTGGTGGGAGACGTAGTTGAGAATCATCTCCCGGCTCACCGGAGCAATACGAGCCACGCGCGAGGCCGTTATCAACCGGGCGAGCCCGAATTCGCGGGTGAGGCCGTTTCCGCCGAGGGTGTGCACGGCCTGGTCGACCGCCTTCACACAGGCCTCGCCTGCCGCGTACTTCGCCATGTTGGCGGCCTCTCCCGCGCCGGCGTCGTCCCCGGCGTCGTACAGGTACGCCGCCTTCTGCATCATCAGGCGGGCGAGTTCGAGGTCGATGTGCGCCTGGGCGAGCGGGTGCGCGACGGCCTGGTGGGCGCCGATGGGCGTCTTCCAGACCGTGCGGTCGCGGGCGTACTCGACGGCGCGGGCGAGGGCGTAGCGGCCCATGCCGATCGCGAAGGCGGCCGTCATGATGCGTTCGGGGTTGAGACCGGCGAACAGTTGCAGCAGGCCCGCGTCCTCGTCGCCGACGAGTGCGTCGGCGGGGAGACGTACGTCGTCGAGGGTCAGCTCGAACTGCTTCTCCGCGGCGTGGAGTTCCATGTCGATCTGCCGGCGGACGAAGCCTTCCGCGTCGCGCGGGACGATGAACAGGCAGGGCTTGAGGGTGCCGGTGCGGGCGTCCGCCGTGCGGCCGACGATGAGGGTCGCGTCGGCTATGTCCACACCGGAGACGAAGACCTTGCGGCCCGTGAGCAGCCAGTCGCCGGTGTCCGGGTCACGACGGGCGGTGGTGGTGATGCGGTGGCTGTTGGAACCTGCGTCGGGTTCGGTGATGCCGAAGGCCATGGTGCGGGTGCCGTCCGCCAGGGCGGGGAGCCACTCCTGCTTCTGGGCGTCTGTGCCGAAGCGGGCGATCACCGTTCCGCAGATGGCGGGTGAGACGATCATCATCAGCAGGGGGCAGCCCGCGGCGCCGAGTTCTTCGAGGACGATGGAGAGTTCGGCTGTGCCGCCGCCTCCACCGCCGTGTGCCTCCGGCAGGTTGACGCCCAGGTAGCCCAGCTTGGCCGCGTCGGACCAGAGAGCTTCTCGGTCGAAGTCGCGGCCGTGGCGGTTGCCGAGTGCGGCGACGGCCGAGCGGAGGGCTTTGTGTTCTTCGGATTCGATGAGGGTCATCACGTCTCCTTCGGACTGCGGGTTCCTTGTGCCTGGTCGCGCTCGCGCGGCGGTAGCCGCATGCCGATACGGCCCCGCGGCCCCTAGGCGGGTTCGACGACCGCCAGCAATGCGTTGACCTCGACCTGCCGGCCCACAACGGCGGGCAGGGCCGTCAGCGTCCCTGTCACCGGTGCTGCGATCTTGTGCTGCATCTTCATCGCCTCCAGCCAGAGCAGGGGCTCTCCGGCCGTCACGGCGGCCCCTACGGTCAGGCCGTCGGCCACCTTCACGACCGTGCCCGGCATCGGCGCCAGGAGGGATCCCGGGGCGTGCTGGGCTGTCGGGGCCGGGAAACGCGGCAGTGCGGTGAGGGCCGTCGCGTTCACGTACACCTGGTCGCCGTACCGTGCCACCTCGAACCTGCGCTGCACGCCGTCCACTTCGAGTACGACGAGGCCGGCGTCCGCGTGCACCACCCGCACGCCGTCCGCCTCCAGGCCCGCCCGCGTGTGCCGGTAGTGGGCCTCGTGGTGCTCGCCCGCCATCGCGTAGCGCCTGGTCTGCGGCTGGGAGGGGAGGTTGCGGAAGCCGCCGAAGCGGGAGCCGTGGGTGTGTGCGTCGGCGAGGGCGGCGGCCAGCGGGGCGTGCGGGTCGGGGGCCGGGGACGTCAGTTCCGCGAGGTGACGGTCGTAGAAGCCCGTGTCCATGCGGGACGTGGTGAACTCCTCGTGCCGCAGGGAGCGGAGCAGGAGGTCGCGGTTGGTGACCGGGCCGTGGATCGTCGCGCGTTCGAGGGCGCCCGCCAGTCTGCGGATCGCCTCCGCGCGGGTGGGGGCGTGGGCGACGGCCTTCGCGAGCATGGGGTCGTAGTGGACACCGATCGGGTCGCCGGACGCGTAGCCGGTGTCCAGCCGGATGTGCTCCGGGACGTCGAGGCGGTGCAGGGTGCCCGTCTGCGGGGTCCACCCGGTGGCCGGGTCCTCGGCGTACAGGCGGGCCTCGACGGCGTGGCCGCGCGCGCGTGGTGGCTCCTTTTCGAGTGCGTGCCCCTCAGCGACCCGGATCTGCAGGGCCACCAGGTCGATGCCGAACACGGCTTCCGTGACGGGGTGTTCGACCTGGAGGCGGGTGTTCATCTCCAGGAAGTGGGCCCGCTCGCCGGACACGAGGAACTCGACGGTGCCGGCGCCCACGTAGTCGACGGCCCGGGTGGCTCGCAGGGCCATCTCGTGGAGGGAACCGGTCAGTTCGGGCGTCAGGGCCGGGGCGGGTGCTTCCTCGATCACCTTCTGGTGCCGGCGCTGCAGGGAGCAGTCCCGGGTGCCCAGCACCCACACCGTGCCGTGCGTGTCGGCCAGGATCTGCACCTCGACGTGCCGGCCGCCCTCGACGTACGGCTCGACGAAGACCTCGCCGTCCCCGAAGGCGCCGGCGGCCTCGGCCCGTGCGCCCTCCAGCGCGGCGTCGAGGTCCGCCAGGCGGCGCACGACGCGCATCCCGCGGCCGCCGCCGCCCGCGGCCGCCTTCACCAGCACCGGAAGATCCGGTTCGGTCACCGCGGTCAGCGGCGCGAGGCCCATCAGCTCCTTGGCGCGCGTCTTGGACGCCATCGCCTCGATCGCCTCCGGGGGCGGGCCGATCCACACCAGTCCGGCGTCGACGACGGCACGCGCGAAGTCCGCGTTCTCGGAGAGGAAGCCGTAGCCGGGGTGCACGGCGTCCGCGCCGGACGCGACGGCCGCCTTCACGATCAGGTCGCCGCGCAGATACGTCTGGGCGGGAGCCGCGCCCGGCAGCCGTACCGCCGCGTCGGCCACGCGCGCGTGAAGCGCGTTCTCGTCGGCGTCGGAGTGCACGGCGACCGTCCGGATCCCCCACTCACGGCAGGTCCGGAAGACACGGCAGGCGATCTCGCCCCGGTTGGCGACGAGGACTGAAGTGATCACTGGAAGGTCCCTCACATCCGGAAGACGCCGAAGCCGCCCCGTGCGCCCTCGTACGGCGCCGTGTGGACGGCCGACAGGCACAGGCCGAGGACGGTGCGGGTGTCGCGCGGGTCGATGACGCCGTCGTCGTACAGCCGCCCCGACAGGAACATCGGCAGCGACTCGGACTCGATCTGCTGCTCCACCATGGCGCGCAGGGCGGCGTCCGCGTCCTCGTCGTAGGGCTGCCCCTTCGCGGCCGCCGACTGCCGGGCGACGATCGACAGGACGCCGGCAAGCTGCTGCGGGCCCATGACGGCCGACTTGGCACTGGGCCAGGCGAACAGGAAGCGCGGGTCGTACGCCCGCCCGCACATGCCGTAGTGACCCGCTCCGTACGAGGCGCCCATCAGCACCGACAGGTGCGGGACCCGGCTGTTGCTCACCGCGTTGATCATCATCGCGCCGTGCTTGATGATGCCGCCCTGCTCGTACTCCTTGCCGACCATGTAGCCGGTGGTGTTGTGGAGGAAGAGGAGCGGGATGTCCCGCTGGTTGGCCAACTGGATGAACTGGGCGGCCTTCTGGGACTCCTCGCTGAACAGGACCCCCTGGGCGTTGGCCAGGATTCCCACGGGATAGCCGTGCAGGGCGGCCCAGCCCGTCGTCAGGCTCGTCCCGTACAGCGGCTTGAACTCGTCGAAGTCGGAGGCGTCGACGATGCGGGCGATCACCTCGCGCGGGTCGAAGGGGGTCCTGAGGTCCCCCGGGACGATGCCCAGCAGCTCGTCCTCGTCGTACTTGGGGGGTGCCGCCGGTCCCGGATCGCCGTACGCCTTGCGGTGGTTGAGGCGGGCGACGACCCGCCGGGCCTGTCGCAGGGCGTCCGGCTCGTCGACGGCGAAGTAGTCCGCGAGACCCGACACGCGCGCATGCATCTCGGCGCCGCCGAGCGACTCGTCGTCGCTCTCCTCGCCGGTTGCCATCTTCACCAGGGGCGGACCGCCGAGGAACACCTTCGCGCGCTCCTTGACCATGATCACGTGGTCGGACATGCCGGGGATGTACGCGCCGCCGGCCGTCGAGTTCCCGAAGACGACCGCGATGGTCGGGACACCGGCCGCCGACAACCGTGTCAGGTCCCGGAAGATGGCGCCTCCGGGGATGAAGATCTCCTTCTGGGACGGCAGATCGGCGCCTCCGGACTCCACCAGACTGATGCAGGGCAGCCGGTTGGCGAGCGCGATGTCGTTGGCCCGCAGGGCCTTCTTCAGCGACCAGGGGTTGCTGGCGCCCCCGCGCACGGTCGGGTCGTTGGCCGTGATCAGGCACTCCACGCCCGACACCACCCCGATGCCGGTGACGAGCGAGGCACCCACCGCGTACTCGCTGCCCCAGGCGGCGAGCGGTGACAGCTCCAGGAAGGGCGTGTCCGGGTCGAGAAGCAGCTCGATGCGCTCGCGGGCGAGCATCTTGCCGCGCCCCCGGTGCCGCGCGACGTACTTCTCGCCGCCGCCCGCCAACGCCTTCGCGTGTTCCGCGTCCAGGTCGGCGAGTTTGGCGAGCATGGTGTCGCGGGCCGCCCGGTAGTCCGAACCCGCTGTGTCCAGGGTGGAGTCGATGACCGTCACAGCAGCTCCTCGGGAATGTCCAGGTGACGGGAGCGCAGCCACTCGCCGAGCGCCTTGGCCTGCGGGTCGAAGCGGCACTGGGCGGCGACGCCCTCGCCGAGGATGCCCTCGACCACGAAATTGAGGGCGCGGAGGTTCGGCAGGACGTGCCGGGTGACGTACAGTCCGCGGCTCTCGGGGATCAGCTCGCGAAAGCGGTCCGCCGTCAGCTCGTGCACGAGCCATCGCCAGGCCGCGTCCGCCGCGGACGTCCGCACCCACACGCCCACGTTCGCGTTCCCGCCCTTGTCACCGCTGCGTGCACCGGCGACGAGCCCGAGAGGGGCGCGCCGGGTGGGCCCGACGGGGAGCGGTTCGGGCAACTCAGGGCTCGGAAGGTTTTCGAGTACGAGGGTGTCGTGTGCCGGGGCCACAGGAATTAGGCGCCCGTCGTGGAGGGCTGCCATATGGTCGACGTCGCCTTGCGGGACGTACCCATCCTCGAAGACCCCATAAGGCGCGGCCTTTCCAGGTGGCGCCAGCACATGAAAGCCCGGGTAGCTGGCCAGCGCCAGTTCCACGGCGGCCCCGCTCAGTGCCCGCCCGACGACCCTCTCGTCCGGGTCCCGTACGACGAGCCGGAGCAGCGCGCTCGCGGTCTCCTCGGTCGCCGCGTCGGGGTGGTCGGTACGGACCAGGTCCCAACGGACCTCGGCCGGCGGGGACTTGGCCTCCTCGAACGCGGCCTCCATCTGTTCCCGCACCAGAGCCGCCTTGGCTTCGATGTCGAGGCCGGTGAGGACGAACGCGACCTCGTTGCGGAAGCCGCCCAGGCGGTTGAGGCCCACCTTGAGGGTGGGAGGCGGGGCCTCGCCGCGCACGCCCTCGATGCGGACGCGGTCGGGGCCGTCCTGGGTGAGGCGGATCGTGTCCAGTCGGGCCGTCACGTCGGGCCCCGCGTACCGGGCGCCGGACGTCTCGTACAGCAGCTGAGCGGTGACCGTGCCGACGTCGACGAAACCGCCGGTGCCGGGGTGCTTGGTGATGACGCAGCCGCCGTCGTCGTGGATCTCGGCGAGGGGGAAGCCGGGGCGCCTCACGTCCCGCGAGCGCTCGCCGAAGAACGCGTAGTTGCCGCCGGTCGCCTGTGCCCCGCACTCCAGCACATGTCCGGCGACGACGGCTCCCGCGAGCCGGTCGTACTCCCTGGGCCCCCACCCGAAGTGCGCGACGGCGGGCCCGGTGACCAGCGCCGCGTCCGTCACGCGCCCGGTGACGACCACGTCCGCGCCCTCCCGGAGGCAGGCCGCGATGCCGAAGCCGCCAAGGTAGGCGTGGGCGGCGAGGCTGCCCGGGTGGGCGGCGGTGAGGTCGTCGCCCTCGACGTGGGCGACGCGGACGGGAAGGCCGAGCCGGTCGGCCAACTGCCGTACGGAGTCGGCGAGTCCGGCGGGGTTGAGACCACCGGCATTCGTGACGATCTTGACGGAGCGTTCGTGTGCGAGGCCCAGGCACTCCTCCAGCTGGCGGAGGAAGGTGCGGGCGTATCCGGAAGCCGGGTCCTTCAGGCGGTCGCGGCCCAGGATCAGCATGGTCAGCTCGGCGAGATAGTCGCCGGTGAGCACGTCCAGCTCACCGCCGGTGAGCATCTCGCGCATGGCGTCGAAACGGTCGCCGTAGAAGCCGGAGGCGTTGCCGATGCGCAGGGGCTCCGTCATGCGCCGGCCCCCTTGGGCGGGCGCCCGGCGCCCGAGGGCCCGGCGAAGGCCTGGGCGAGGTCCAGCCAGCGGTCGGCGTCGGGGCCGACGGCTTCGAGGGCGAGGTCGGTGCGGTTGGCACGCTGGGTGACCAGGAGGCAGAAGTCGAGCGCCGGACCGGTGACACGCTGCGGGGCGTCGCCAGGGCCGTAAGCCCACAAGTGGCCGGAAGGGGCGGTGAGTTCGACGCGGAACTCTTCGTTCGGCGGGGTCAGTCCGCGCACCCCGTAGGCGAAGTCCCGTGTCCGCACACCGAGTCGGGCCACATGCTTCAGCCGGTCCGTGGGTGGCCGGACCACACCCAGGGTGTCCGCGACGTCCAGTCCGTGGGCCCAGGTCTCCATGAGACGGGCGGTGGCCATGGAGGCGACGGCCATGGGCGGGCCGTACCAGGGGAAACGGGCACCGGGCGGCGCCTGGCGGAGAGCGCGGTCGAGGGCGGCACGGCCGTCCCGCCAGCCGCGCAGCAGATCGCCGGGCGGCAGCTCGGCGCCCTCCTCGGCGCCCTCGTCCACGTACGAGTCGGGAGCGGTGAGTGCCGTCTCGATCAGCTGCTGGAATCCGTCCGGGTCCGTCACCGCGGTGAGCGCCGCGCGGTCGGTCCAGGCGAGGTGGGCGATCTGGTGGGCGATGGTCCAGCCTGGCGCGGGGGTCGCGAGCACCCATTGCTCGGGGCTCAACTCGGCCACGAGCCGGTCGAGTTCCTCGCTCTCCGCACGCAGATCGTCGATGACGGGCGTCGGGTCGGCCATGGGGCGAGCATGGCAGGGGGCCCAGAAACAAGCAAGCATGCTTGCATTAATTTGTTTCTGAGTACGGGTGCTCATGCGGGTCAGCGCCCGGCGCGACACGCTGCACCCATGACCGACACCCTCGTAGCCCCGGGCCGCCGGCGCCCCTGGTCGCGCAGAACGCGGCTGGGCGTGGACCTCGCCCTGGCGATCCCCCTCCTGCTGCTGGAGACCGGGTGGCTCGTGCTGGACTGGATATACGGCTACGGCCTGGCGGAGTGGGCGGCGCAGGGCGACCAGGCGCAGGTCGACGCGGCCGGTCTCGCGCACATGGAACGGCTACGGGTACTGCTGATCGCCGTACTCGTCCTGGCGGTTGTCGCGGGAGTCTTCCGTGCGCGCTGGACCGTGGTCGTGCACCTGGTGGTGGCCCTCCTGGCCTGCGGAGCGCTGACGGCCGCGCGGCAGGAGTGGAACCACGACCATTCCCCGCCGCCCGGTTGCGTCCGCTTCAGCGCGAACTGCTGAACGCCAACTGCTGAACGCGGACCGCTGAAATTGAGGCGCGTCGCCGGCCGCCCCCGCAGTACGGTCCTCCGGTGATCGATGAGGACGGTTACTTCGGGAAGTCCGTCGCGGCGGGGTACGACGAGTCGTCGGCGGAGATGTTCGCGGCGGACAGACTGGATCCGGCGGTCGAGCTGCTGGCGGAGCTTGCCGGGAGCGGGAACGGGCGCGCGCTCGAACTCGGCATCGGGACGGGACGTGTCGCTCTGCCGCTCGCACGGCGCGGTGTGGACGTACACGGCATCGACATGTCCCGGGCGATGGTCGAGCGGATGCGGGAAAAGCCCGGGGGTGACGCGATCGGCGTGACGATCGGGGATTTCGCGACGGCCAGGGCGGAGGGCCGGTTCTCGCTGGCGTACCTCGTCTTCAACACGATCATGAACCTGACCTCGCAGGACGCCCAGGTCGACTGCTTCCGCAATGTGGCCGGGCATCTGGAGCCCGGCGGCCGCTTCGTCGTCGAGGTGGGCGTCCCCGACCTGCGCCGGCTGCCGCCCGGGCAGAACGCCGTACCGTTCCACGTGGGAGACGGACGGCTCGGGTTCGATCTGTACGACGTCGCCACCCAGTCGATGAGCTCGCATCATGTGCGGGTCGACGGGGAGGGCCACGGTTCGTATCTCGCCGTCCCCTTCCGCTATGTCTGGCCCTCGGAGCTCGATCTCATGGCCCGGCTGGCCGGGATGCGGCTGTGCGACCGGTGGGACGGCTGGACCCGCGAGCCCTTCACCAGCGACAGCCGACAGCACGTGTCGGTCTGGGAGAAGCCCGCCGACTGACCGGGGCCCGGTACCGGCCGTCAGGCCTCCGGCACCGGTGCCTTCCCCCGCCCCACCTGCGTCCGCACCGCCCCCATGCTCGCCGCGATGACCAGGGCGATCGCGGCGGCCTGCCAGGCGGAGAGGGACTGACCCAGGATGAGGAAACCGGCGGTCGCGGCGATGGCCGGCTCCAGGCTCATCATGATCGCGAAGGTGGAGGCGGGGAGACGGCGCAGCGCGAGCAGTTCGAGGGTGTAGGGGAGGACCGAGGAGAGGATCGCCACCGCCGAACCCAGGGCGATCGTCGTCGGGTCGGTGAGTCTGGTGCCCGATTCGGCGATCCCGAGCGGGAGCATCACCAGCGCGGCCACGCCCATGGCCAGCGCCAGCCCGTCGGCCTGCGGGAACCGCCGGCCCGTACGCGCGCTGAAGATGATGTACGTCGCCCACATGGCGCCCGCCCCGAGCGCGAAGGCGACTCCGGCCAGGTCGAGGTCGCTGAAGCCCCCGCCGCCGAGGAGGAAGACGCCGACGAGCGCCAGGCCGGCCCAGACGGCGTTGACCGCACGGCGGGAGGCGAGGACGGAGAGGGCGAGTGGGCCGAGGACCTCCAGGGTGACGGCGAGGCCGAGCGGGATGCGGGCGACCGCCTGGTAGAACAGGCCGTTCATCGCCCCCATGGTGAGGCCGAAGACGATCACCGTGCGCCAGTCGGACCGGGAGTGGCCGCGCAGCCGGGGGCGGCAGACCACCAGCAGGACCACGGCCGCCGCGAGCAGGCGGAGGGTGACCACGCCGAGCGCTCCGGCCCGCGGCATCAGGCTCACCGCCAGCGCCCCGCCGAACTGCACCGAGACACAGCCGGCCAGGACCAGGCCGACCGGCCCGAGGGAGCCACGGCCGTGTGGGGCCGTGGCGGCGGCCTGCACCGCCGAGGGCGAGGAGGTGGTCGTGCCGGGGGTGGTCACAGGCGGTCCAGGTGCTCGGCTCGGGGTTCGAGGTTCGTTCATCTTGCTGCACTTCCAAGTCCAGAGTAATGGACTCGGTCAGGCGTGTGAACCCGTTTTACGGCTGTCCCGCATGGTGGACCCAGATCCCGGGCCAGGGCCCGCATCCGGTCCGCCACCCTCCCCCTCCAGCCCTCCGTCCCCTCCCCCTCCAGCCCTCCGTCCCGTCCCCCTCCAGCCCTCCGTCCCGTCCCCCTCCCGCCCGTCCGCCTCCACCCCCTCAAGCACTCTCAAGCACCCTCCAGCCCGTCCGCCAGGACCTCCGCGAGATGCCGCCCCCGCACCCCGCCCAGTTGCTCCAGCTGCGTCCGGCAGGAGAATCCGTCCGCCAGGACCACCGCCGCGTCGGGAGCTTCGCGCACCGCCGGCAGCAGCTGGTCCTCCGCGCACGCTGCCGAGACCTCGTAATGGCCCTTCTCGAAGCCGAAGTTGCCCGCCAGACCGCAGCACCCTCCCGCCAACTCCCCGATGAGGCCGGCCGCTTCACGCAGACGGTGGTCGGCGTCGTCGCCGAGGACCGCGTGCTGGTGGCAGTGGGTCTGGCCGGTGACCGGGCGGTCCAGCCGGGGCGGGGTCCAGTCGGGGGCCAGCCGCTCCAGGGCCTCCGCGAAGGTGAGGACGCTCGCGGCGAGACGGGCGGCGCGGGGGTCGTCGGAGAGGAGTTCCGGCAGGTCGGTGCGGAGGGCGGCGGCACAGCTCGGTTCCAGGACGACGAAGCGCGGCCCGCCGTCTCCCGGCGCACCGGGTACGAGGAGCGGGTCCAGCAGGTCGAGCGTGCGGCGCAACACCTCGCGGGCGCGGTCCAGTTGGCCCGTCGACAGATAGGTCAGTCCGCAGCAGACCCGCTCCCGGCGGGCCGTGCGGTGCCACCTGCGCGTCTTCGGAATCGGGAGCGGCGCCAGTCCGGCCGCCTCCAGGACCCGTACCGCCGCCTTCCCCACCTCCGGCGAGAGGTGCTCCGTGAAGGTGTCCGGCCACAGGAGGACGCGCGGGCCTGACGTCTTCTCCTCGTACTCCGGGCCCGTCTCCCGGATCATCCGCCGTACCCGCGCCCTGGCCCGACGCCCGTACCAGCGGCTGAACGTCTCCCCCGCCACCCGCGGGATCCGCCGCTCGGGCGCGATCCCGCCGAGCCGCTTGGCGAGCGCCGCCAACGGTCCGGCGGAAGCGAGGGAGTTGACCAGCCACGCCGTGCGCGTACGCTCCACCAGCCGCAGCCACCTCGGCAGCCATCCCATGCTGTAGTGCGCGGCCGGGCGGCGGCGGCCCTCGTAGTGGTGGTGCAGGAACTCCGCCTTGTAGGTGGCCATGTCGACCTCGACCGGGCAGTCCGAGCGGCATCCCTTGCAGGACAGGCACAGGTCGAGCGCGTCCCGCACCTCCGTCGACCGCCAGCCGTCGGTCACCAGCTCGCCCGCGAGCATCTCGTGCAGCAGCCGGGCACGCCCACGCGTGGAGTGTTCCTCCTCGCCGGTCGCCCGGAAGGACGGGCACATGACGGACGAGCCCGCGGCAGCCGTCGTACGGCACTTCGCGACTCCCACGCACCGCCGCACCGCGGCCGAGAAGTCGCCGCCGTCGGCCGGGTATCCGAAGGCCACGTCGACGGGCTTGCGCGGCAGGACGGAGAAGCGGAGGTTCGCGTCGAGCGGGGCCGGGCGGACCAGCATGCCCGGGTTGAGGAGGTCGTCCGGGTCCCAGACGCCCTTCACCCGCTCGAAGAGGCCCACCATCTCCGCGCCGTACATCCTCGGCAGCAGCTCGGCCCGCGCCTGCCCGTCCCCGTGCTCCCCGGACAGCGAGCCGCCGTGTGCGACGACGAGTTCGGCGAGTTCCTCCGAGAACCGCCGGAAACGGCCGACCCCCGCCTCGCTCAACAGGTCGAAGTCGATGCGGACGTGAATGCAGCCGTCCCCGAAGTGCCCGTACGGAGTGCCGCGCAGTCCGTGCGCGGTGAGCAGTGCGCGGAAGTCCCGCAGATAGGCGCCGAGCCGCGCGGGCGGCACCGCGCAGTCCTCCCACCCCGGCCAGGCCTCGCGCCCGTCCGGCATCCGGGTCGCCGTACCGCTCGCGTCCTCCCGGATCCGCCACAGCGCCCGCTGCCCGCCCGGATCGGTGACCACGAGGGAGTCGACGACATCGGCGGCCCGCACGATCGCCTGCGCACGCGCGCGTGCGGCCCCCGCCGACTCGCCGCCCGTCTCCACGAACAGCCAGGCCGCGCCGCGCGGCAGCCCCGCCGCGGACGCGGGCGGCACCAGGTCCGCCGCCATCCCCTCCACGGTGAGCGGCCCGTACCGCAGCAGTCCGGCCGCGGCCTCGGCGGCGGCACTCTCGTCGGCGTACGCCAGCACGGCCAGCGCACGCGCGCGTGGCGCCTCGACGAGCCGTACGACCGCCTCGGTCAGCACGCCGAGTGTGCCCTCGGAACCGCAGAAGGAACGGGCGACGTCCGCGCCCTTCTCGGGCAGCAGCGCGTCCACCGCGTAGCCGGAGATACGGCGGGGCAGCTCCGGGAACCCGGTACGCAGCCGCGCCAACTCCCCCTCCACCAGCCCCCGCAGCCCCTCCGGAGCCCCGGCCCACCCCTGGCCGGGCCGCAGCCGCTGCCCGCGCGCGGTGACGACGTCCAGTTCCCGCACGCTGTCCGCGGTCGTCCCCCATGCCACCGAGTGCGAGCCGCACGAGTTGTTGCCGATCATCCCGCCGAGCGTGCACCGGCTGTGCGTGGAGGGGTCGGGCCCGAACCGCAGTCCGTGCGGGGCGGCGGCTTCCTGCAGCCGGTCGAGGACGAGCCCCGGCTGGACGACGGCGGTACGCGCCTGAGGGTCGATCGACACCAGGCGGTTCATGTGCCGGGTGAAGTCCAGCACGACGCCGGTGCCGGTGGCCTGCCCGGCGATGGACGTACCGCCCCCACGGGCGACGACGGGCACGCGGTGCTCCCGGCACACGGCCAGCACGGCTGCGACGTCATCGGCGTCCCGCGGTGCGACGACCCCTTGCGGGACCCGCCGGTAGTTGGACGCGTCCATGGTGACCAACGCCCGGGAAGTGACGTCGAACCGCACGCCACCCCGGACAACCTCGCGCAAACGTGCCTCGAGATCTGTCATGGGTCCAGCCAACCAGCCCGTCCGGCGTTTGAGGACGAGGCCGTGCAGGCAGGTGGTCGCAGACCGGTCGCGTCGACGGCCCGTCCAGCCGCCACAGCGGCGCCGAGACGCCCGGCCCGAAGAACGCAGCCCTCAGGGACGGCCACCGAGACACGCGTCTCACCCGACGGACGAGGTTTCACGCAGGTTTCCCCCACCGGCTAACCTCACTGCGTGGCTGAGATCCAGATTCCCGCTGACATCAAGCCCGCCGACGGACGTTTCGGCGCGGGCCCCTCCAAGGTGCGGACGGAAGCGCTGGACGCGCTGGCCGCAACCGGTACGTCCCTCCTCGGCACCTCCCACCGCCAGGCCCCGGTGAAGAACCTGGTCGGCAAGGTGCGCGAGGGCATCTCCGAACTGTTCTCCCTGCCCGAGGGCTACGAGGTGATCCTCGGCAACGGCGGCTCCACGGCGTTCTGGGACATCGCGACGCACGGGCTGATCGAGAACAAGTCGCAGCACCTGAACTTCGGCGAGTTCAGCTCGAAGTTCGCGAAGGCCGCCAAGCTGGCGCCGTGGCTGGCCGAGCCGACCGTCATCGCCTCCGACCCCGGCACGCACCCGGAGCCGGCGGCCGAGGCGGGCGTCGACGTCTACGCGTTCACGCACAACGAGACCTCGACCGGTGTCGCCATGCCGATCAAGCGCGTGGCCGGCGCGGACTCCGGGTCCCTGGTCCTGGTCGACGCCACCTCCGGCGCGGGCGGCCTGCCGGTCGACATCACCGAGACCGACGTCTACTACTTCGCCCCGCAGAAGTCGTTCGCCTCCGACGGCGGCCTGTGGATCGGCGTCTTCTCCCCGGCTGCGATCGAGCGCGCGGAGCGCGTCCACGCGTCCGGCCGCCACGTCCCCGAGTTCTTCTCGCTGCCGACGGCGATCGACAACTCCCGCAAGAACCAGACGTACAACACCCCGGCCCTCGCCACCCTGTTCCTCCTCAACGAGCAGCTGGAGTGGATCAACGGCCAGGGCGGCCTGGACTGGTCGACGGCCCGTACGAAGGACTCGTCGACGCGTCTGTACACGTGGGCGGAGGAGACGAAGTACGCGACCCCGTTCGTCTCGGACGCCACGAAGCGCTCGCAGGTCATCGGCACGATCGACTTCGCCGACGAGATCGACGCGGCGGCCGTCGCCAAGGTCCTGCGCGCCAACGGCATCGTCGACACCGAGCCCTACCGCAAGCTCGGCCGCAACCAGCTCCGCGTGGCGATGTTCCCGGCGATCGCCCCGGCGGACGTCGAGGCGCTGACGAAGTGCGTCGACTACGTGATCGAGAAGCTGTAGCCGTCTGTTTCGAGGGTTACGACGCCGAAGGGCGCCCGGCAGATGATCTGCGGGGCGCCCTTCGGCGTGTGTGCGATGCCTACACGATCTGCTGGAGAAAGGCCTGCCGGCTCTCGCGGGAGAGGACGAGGAGAGGGCCGTCCTGCTGCTTGCTGTCGCGGACGGCTCGTCCGCCGGCGCAACTCCTTGCCGTGGCAAGGCCGTCCTCGGCGAAACGCAGCCGCCGGCCGAGGCATCCTCGGCCGGCGGCCACGGGCGGCGGCAGCCCTGGCCGCGTGCGCCTACTTGAGCGGCGTACCACCCGACCTGCCGTACGCGATCGTCTTGTTGATCAGGTTTCCGCCGTCGGACTCGACCCCGGTCTGCTCCTGCTGCCCCGCACCGAACAGGAGGCCGGCGATATGCGCGTTCGCCACCTGGTCCATGTGCCCGAAGAACCAGTCGACCTTGTCGTCCTTGTAATGGTTGAGGGTGTTGTTCTGCGCCATGTTGCCCAGGGGGATCTGCCACAGGACCACCGGCTTGCCCACCGACTCGGCCATCGTCTTGTAGAACTTCAGCGCGTCAGCGGCCTTCCGGTCGTTCCAGTAGGTGTCACGGCCGCCGTGCTCCGGCAGCGCGTACCAGCCCGCGTCGCGGTCCGACACGTCGGAGACCAGGAAGTCGGCGTTCTTCGCCCCGAGGTCCGAGTAGTCGTTGACGCATTTCTGGGTGCTGTTCTGCCAGTCCCAGCAGGTCAGGTGAAAGCCCGCGCCCGTGTTCGGCGCGTACTTGTGTGCCATCGCCATCAGGCAGCGGGACAGGCCGGCGGCGCTGTTCTCCTGCGATCCGCAGTCCGTCGGATTCGCGGCCGTGACCTGTGCGGCGACCTTGTGCGCGTTGCCGAGCGACCGGACGTAGCCCCAGAAGTCGGGCTCGATGTCGATCATGTCGTGCGAGTTGCCGATCTTCTGGAGGAAGAAGCGGTAGTCGTTCATGTAGCGGGTGAGCAGGTCGGTCCTGTTGATGGCCTTGACCTCGCCCGGACCGTCGCCCTCGCCCGCGAGATCACCGAGGTCGCGCAGCGAGTACCAGGTCCAGAAGTTCTTCTGCGGGCGCGGCTTGCCCTGGTACGTCGCCTTGGCCACCTTGGCGTCGCCGTAGGTCACGTAGAAGCCGGGCGCGGTGGTGTCACCGGTCCAGCAGCCCCACCAGCTCGACCACTCGGCCTTGCAGCGCGATGCCGAGTAGTAGTCCGAGGAGGGCGCGGGCTTGCTGTGCACATAGGCGTAGCGCACGTCGAACGGCGCCGCGGCCGCCGAGGCGTCGGACATCGAGCCACCGATGAGCACCTTGTCACTGCCCATGAAACCTGTCGCCGAGCTGCCGGCACCGGCACCGCCACCGGCGGCCGGAGACGACGCAGGGGCCGACGGCGAGTGGGGAGCGCGCGGAGCTTGGCTTGCCGGAACGCTGCCGCCCGGCTTGGTGGGCGTGGGGGTGCTGCCGGAGCCGCTTCCGGTGCCGCCGATGCTGCCGGCCGGGACGAGCTTCCACTGCTGGTTGGCGCCGCCCTTGTCGTGCTGCTGGGCGACGCGGCCCCCGTCGGCCTTTGAGCCGTTCTTGACCTCGACGGCCATGCCACTGAAGCGATTGATCAGACGCACATAGTCGTCCGACGACTTCTTCAGGTGGAACTGCTGGTTGGCGCCGTTCCGGTCGGCCCACTGCACCAGGCCCGAGCCGGCGGTCTTGGACCAGCCGAAGTCGTCCAGCACCTTGCCGGAGTTCCGGTTCTGCAGCCGGTAGTTCCCGTCACCCGAGTCGATGAACCGCCACTGCTGGTTGGTCCCGCCGTGACGGCCCCACTGCACCACCGCCGCACCGTCGTACGTGGCGTAGGAGAGGCCGTCCAGCGCCTCGCCGCTGTTGCGGTTGACCAGCACGTACCAGGCCTTCGTGTCCACGACGGCCGCCGAGGCCGTGTTGACCACGGCCACCGAGCCGCCCACGACGGCCAGGACGACGGCCGCCCAGAAACTGCGGCGCTGGTACAGCCGACGGCCACGGTGCCCCTGGCGTCGCCCCGAACCGGCTGAGCGGAGCGACAGTCGACCACGGCGACGACGGCGGGCGCGACCACCGGCGGGCGGCGCCTCCGACGACGTGGAGGGGGGAGGGAACATGTAGGTGCTCTCTTTCAGCCATTTCCTCTGACCGGACCACCTGGCCCGAGTAACACCCAGTTGTCACAGCCCCCGAAAAGGTTGCCCCGTCCCGCAGAGGTTTTTTCGTCCACCCGCGACGCCGGGCTACTCACCGAACCGCGCCCGGCCGGAACTGCCGTGCCCGTCGGCCCGGTGCGCCCCCGGAACCGGGCGCGCGCCGGCCACGTGATCGAAAGCGGTGGCTCCCTGGTCAAACCTGTTGGTTCCGCAGCTTGTTGCAAGGTCGTGTCGGTGACGGGGGTCGCTTCGGTGGGTACGGTCGCGGCATGAACAGACCGATACCGGGCACCGTGCAGGTCGCGGTGCGCCACATCCTCAGCGACAGGACGACCGGCGTCTTCACCCGGACCCGCCGGATCACCTGGCGGGACAGCCGCTACCAGGTGCGCCGGCCGACGTCCGGCAAGCACACCGTGGAGCTGACCTGCCCGGAGTGCGACGCCTCCCTGCTGGCCGAGGTCCGCGACGAGGCCCGTACCCGCAGGACCGCAACCGTCCTGCTGGTCCTGGCCGCCCTGAGCGGGATCGTCTTCTTCCTGGCGTTCGGTTACGCCATCCACGAGGGCGGCAAGACGCTGCCCGAGGGCCAGTCGCTGCCGGTCCTGTTCCCCGTCAGCGTCGTCTCGATCTTCGTCACGTTCGTCGCCGCGCCCGTGCTCCTCCTCCGGAGCCGCCGCTACAACGGCGTCAGCATGCTCGACGCCCCCAAACCACGCCGGATCCACGGCATCATGCCGGTCCGCGGCTGAGCGTCGGACACGCGGCTGAGCGTCTGGCAGGCGGCTGAGCGTCTGGCAGGCGCCTGACCATCTGATACGAGCCTGAGCATCCGATACGTCGACGAGGGCGCCCGGCGAGCACCGGGCGCCCGCTGCTCACGCCGCCGTGCACGTCAGGGTCGGCACACCTCCGCCCCCGGGCGCGCCCCCGAACCCGAAGCTCGCCGAACCCCCCACCGGCACACTCCCGTTGTGAGCGGCGTTCACCGCGGTGACGGTCGAACCGCTCTGTGTGTACGAGGCGTTCCACATGCTGGTCACCTGCTGGGATCCCCTCCAGGTCCAGGTCACCTTCCAGGAACCGATCGCGCCGCTCCCGGTGTTGGTCACCTTCACCTCGGCGTTGAATCCGCTCCCCCAGTCGCTGCTGACGGAGTACGCGGCACTGCAGGCGGCCGTGCTCCCACCGCCTCCGCCGCCGCCCCCGTCTCCCGTTCCGCCACTGGGAAAGAGCGGAGCCTTGATGCCCGCGAGGTATCCGTCCTTCACCGTGTCCACGGTCTGCCAGTCGTCCTTCAGGATCCCGCCCGTGTCACCGGAGTTGGGGTTCCAGGACCAGAAGGTCCACTGGAAGGAGTCGGCGCCGTACGTCGACGTCGGCCGCAGGTAACTCGCCAGCGCCGTAAGCCACTTCTGGTCCGTCGTAGAGGCGAGCGTCGTACCGAACTCGCCCACCCACACGGGCGCGATGTTCTGCTTGAAGATGTAGCCCCAGTACTTGTCCCAGACGCCCGGCATGTTGCCCGGGAACGCCGGATCGCTGAACCAGGGCTGCTGGGCGACGCTGGTCGCGTAGTCGTGGGCGGAGTACACGACCCGGTTCGGGAGATCCAGTTGCACCGGATACCGGGCCACCCCCATCAGGTTGCCGCCCCACCACCCCGACACCCCGTCGTACGTCTGCACACCCTCGACGAAGATCAGCAGGTCGGGGTTGGCGGAGAGCACCGCGTTGCCGGCGCGCTGGGCCGCGAGCCGCCAGTCGGTCGCCGTGTCCCCGCAGCCCCAACAGGCAGGATCGTGGGGCTCGTTGTGCAGGTCGATGCCGATGACCGTGTCCTGGCCCCGGTAACGGGCCGCCAGTGCCTTGAGGTTGGTGATCCACGTCGACTCGGGGACGGCGGCGGTGTACCAGAGCGCCGACTGGCCGCCCGAGTCGGGACGGTGCCGGTCGAGGATGACCTTGAGGCCGTCCTTGCCCGCGTACGCCACGAGCTTGTCCATGACCTGCAGGGAGTTCAGCCCCTGCAGGTCCGCGTTCTTGCCGCTGCTGAAGTCGATGCTGTTGGGGACGGCCGTGGACTTGAAGATGTCGTCGCTGTAGGGGAGCCGGATCGTGTTGTAGCCCAGCGACCTCATCTGGTCGATCATGCTCTTGTAGTCGCGGGACCACAGGCCGTGGACGACGTGGTTGGCGGTCTCGAACCCGAACCAGTTGATCCCGGCGATCCGGACCGGCTGCCCGGCGGCGTCGAGGATCTGACGGCCGCTCGTGTGCCAGTAACCGGCGCCCGGGGTCTCGGCCGCGTGGCTCGTCTGCGCACCGGCCAGCGGTAACAGGAGCACCGCGGCAACGGCGCACAGCGCTCTTCGCAGGCTGCGGAACATGTCGCTGCTTCCTCTCGGGAGATCGGGAGGCGCGGGCCCGGAACAGGTGGGAGCGCTCCCACAACCCGGCACCCCCCATGGAAGCCGCGCCACATGGACACGTCAAGACAAAAGGCGATGGACGTCGAGGCTGAGCTTCCGGACCGTGCGCCAGCCACAGGGCCCTAGTTACGGCGCAGCAGCCGCCGGAAGCCGAACACCACCGCCGCCGCGACCGCCACGGCGAGGGCGCCGACCTTGAGAGTGCCGCCCGCGCCGCCTCCCCCGCCGTCCGAAGCGCTCGAAGCCCCTGAACTGCCGCTCCCCGACGGCGACTTGGAGCCGCCGCCCGGTGGGTCCTCCGCCTGCACAGGGCTGTCGCTGCCCTCGCTGCCGTACATGAGCTTCGCACCGTCGGCGGAGTAGCTGACGGACTCGCCCTGACCCTGCAGGGGTACGTCCAGCCGGCCCTTGCGCTTGATCTTCCCGCCGTTCCAGTCGTAGTAGATCCCGCCGAAGTAGCCGCGGACGGCGAGCTGTTCGCCGTTCGGGGAGATGGCGGCGTCGGTGGCCCAGAGGTCGACGGCGGCGACGGGCCGGAAGATGTTCGTTCCCGATGCGGAGAGCTTGGCCGGGCCCTCGTAGAGATGCCCGCCGTCCTCGTTCTTGTCGATGATGTACGGGCGCCCGGTCTTCGGATCGACGACGAGCGACTCGGCGTTCCGGGCCCCGTCCGAGTACTTCACGATGTACTGCGTGGCCCGGACCGTCTGGTCCACGAGCTTCTTCGGCTCGGGCAGCTGATAGATCCAGACGTACGGCCACTTGCCGCCGAGGTTGTCGCCGATGTCGCCGACGTAGATCTGGTGGTCGGGGCCGATGGAGATCGCCTCGACGTCACGCGGCGCGCCGATGCCGCTGAGGGTGATCCGGGCGACCGTCCTGCCGGTCGCGCTGTCCACGGCGTAGATGTACGGCCCGTCGTCGCTGTCGTTGTGGGTCCAGTAGATGCCGGGGTGGAGGTGGGAGGCGGCGAGTCCGCTGGACTCGGTGATGCGCGGGTCCTTGATCGTGAACCCCTGGTCACCCTTGCCGTCACCGTCGGAGGCGGAGGCGGGCGCGGCGGTGGACACTGGCAGGGCGAAGGCGCCCACGAGCAGGACCCCGGCAAGGACAGCGAACGGTCGGCGCATGACCCCAAGCCTGCCATCCCCGCCCGCCGTTCGACGGCGAGGCGCAGGGAGGGGCGCGTGGCAGGCCTCACATCACACCCGTCCCTTTGATCCCTCGCCGATCGTCCATCATGAGCGGATGCTCAGGTTCATGCCGGTCGGCGACTCCATGACGATCGGAAGCGCGGGAGAACACACCTGGCGTTACCGGATGTGGCGGCATCTGCGCGACACGTACAGCGGCCCGTTCGCCCTCGTCGGCCCGCGCGAGACGCTGCACGACAAGGCGACGGACGCCCCCACGTCGTACGAGTACGCCGATCCCGACTTCCCGCGCGCCCACCTGGCCGGCTGGGGCGAAGGCTGGCAGCACATGGTCCCGCTGATCGGCGAGGCGGTGCGCTCCTCGGGCGCGGACGTCCTCCTGGTCTCGCTGGGCCTGATCGACCTGGGCTTCTACACGAACGCGGAACAGACGACGGAGAACGTGCACCGGTTCGTCGAGGAGGCGCGGGCGGCCCGGGCCGGCGTACGCATGGTCATGCTGCCGGTGATCCCGAACGTCCGCGCCGCCGACGACGCCACCTTCGGGGCGCAGGTCACCCTCTTCAACGAGCTGCTGGGCAAGGCGGTCGCCGACCTGGACGAGCCCCGCTCGCCGCTCCTCCTGGCGTCGCCCCCGCAGTCGTACGACATCAACCTCGACACGTACGACGGCACACACCCGAACGCGAGCGGCGAGCACAAGATCGCGGCGGCTTTCGCGGACGCGATGCACCAGGCGTGGGACGTGGGCGGGCCCTACGAGGCCTGAGCCTCCTCGATGGCCCGGACGAGGAAGCCGGCACAGAGGCGGACCCCGGGCAGCAGATCGTCCCAGTGCTCCCGCTCCTCCCCGAGGTAGACGTCACGCGCGCGTGCCATCAGGGGCCGGTGCTCGGCGGGCAGCCGTTCGAGCGCCCAGTCGGCGGCGGCGTCCTTGGAACGGATGTCGCCCGTGGCGAGAGGGTGACCTGGTCACCGTGCGTATCGTTGTAGGGCGCGGCTGCACCTGTTCGTGGGCAGCCGGGGAGGAGCGCCACGATGACCGCCCTGGAAGGGAGGATCGGCATGGCCGACGCCGACGCCAACACCGAGCGCCTGGACGAGTGGTTCAAGCGCCTTGAGCGGATGCCCGTCCCCGAAGGATTCAGGGTCGAGATCGTCGAGGGCAACGTTCATATGACGCCGCAGCGGGACACTCACTGGAGCATCATCTTCCGCATCGCGGGGGCAGTCGCGGCGAAGTTCGGGATGGACAAATTGTTCTCGGACGTCCGGATCGACTTCCCGGGCCACGAGAACGGCTTCTGCCCGGACGTCGCCCTGCTCAAGGACTCGGCGAAGAAGGACGGCATGGGCCACTGGCGGTACCAGGACGTCGAGTTCGTGGCCGAGGTCATCTCGAAGGGAACGGCAGCCAACGACTACGGCCCGAAGAAACTCGCCTACGCCGAGGCAGAGGTCCCCCTCTACATCATCGCCGATCCCTATCAGGGCCGCTGCTACGTCTACACCGACCCCAAGGACGGCGACTACGAGAGCCGGACTCCAGTGGACTTCGGCACCGACATCGACCTGACCGGCACCGTCGTCGACCTCGTCCTCAAGACCGACACCTTCCCCCGCGACTGACACCGCCCCCTCAGAACCCCACGTCGGCCGCCCGATACGTCGGCGGTCGCCGTACCCTGCTCACCCGCTCGTACGCGTACGCCAGCCGCAGCAGCGTCGGTTCGCTCCATGCCGTGCCCCGTAACTCGCCCCGACTGCCCCCCTGTTCCGCACGGGCTGCCCCCCAGCACGGCACCGGGGGGCAGCCCGAAATCGCCCGGCGCCAACACGAGGCGGCTGACAGAATCCGTCACATGGCACTCATTCACCACACCACGCTCAAGCCGACCAAGCTGGAACTGCTCAGCACCTGGCTGCCCACCCGCCCCTGGTACCAGGGTGGCGCGGGCGCACCGGAGTTGACCAAGGCAGGCGGCTTCCGACTGGACGACCCGGAGGGCGAGGTCGGCATCGAGTTCATGGTCGCCGGCGACACCTCGGGCGCCGTCCCGGCCGCCTACCTGGTGCCGCTCACCTACCGCGCGGCCCCGCTCGACGGCGCGGAACACGCCCTCGTCGGCACCATGGAGCACGGCGTGCTCGGACAGCGCTGGGCCTACGACGGCTGCCACGACCCGGTGCTGCTCGCGCAGCTCCTTGCCCTGATCGAGGGCCGGGCCCAGGCGCAGGCCCAGAGCCTCACCGACACCCCCGACCACGAGGTCACCCACTCCTACACCGGTGACTCCCCCGCCCTCGAAAGCCCCCTCTCCACGGCCACGGACACCGCCGACGCCACCGAACTCCGCACGGCGGACGGCAAGTTGCTCCGCCTGCACCGCGTCCTTCACCCCGCACCGCTCCCGCCGGAGGGAGTGCTCGGCCATGTCGCCGGAGCGTGGCAGGCGGCGGACGACAGCCGCGTCCGGGCCGTGTTCGTCAGCCTGCACGCCACCTCTCGCAGCTGAAGACCGCCGCCCCACACTGCCGCGTGATATCAACCGTCGTCCTGCACTACGACGGCGACTTCGACATGATCGCTTCGGTCACCGGGCAGCCCATGGCTTGGGTGGCACCAGCGGGCACGGCCGACTGACTCGCCCCGCCACCTCCGCCAACAACTCCCCCGCCACGAACAGCACCCGTTCCGACGGCACCGACCACCACCCCAACGGCCACGTCTGCCCGCTCAGCGCCGGTACGCCCACGTACGCCTGCGTGCCGTCACCGCGCGTCAACGCCCGTACGCCTGGCGGCCATCGGAAACCGGATGCGGTTTGCGGAGGCAACAGGAAGTACAGGTACCGCTCGCCGGTGAACTCCCGGACGATCGGCCCGGCGTCGAAGTCCGTGCACGACACCAGGTCGGTGGCGACACGTTCACCCAGCTCACCCTTGATGCGGATGGCGTCGAAGTGGATGCCGGCGTGCCGCAGGGCGTGACCGGAGGCGGGGATCCAGGTCGGGATCCAGGGGGAGGAGATTCTCTCGTTCATGCCGCAAATGCAACAGGGCGCTCACATACTGTGACCAGGCGTACGTAACGTCCGTGTGCGGCTGTGCACTTGGGGAGGCGGTTGTGCACTTCGGTGATCGAGGGTCAGAGTCGTTCGGTGCAATGTTGCGGTTCTACCGCGAGCGGACCGGGATGACCCAGGAGGGCCTCGGCAAACACGTCGGCTACTCCAAGTCGCAGGTAGCAATGGTGGAGCGGGGGGAGCGGTCACCCAAGGGCCAGCTGGTAGAGGTCGCGGACGAGGCGCTCGGTGCACAAGGTGCACTGATGCTGCTGGCCAGGAAGGAGTTCGGGAAGAGCGGGCTACGTCCCTGGACCGAGGACTACTTGGCGGAGGAGCGAAAGGCCGCTGCTCTGCACGTGTACCAGACCAACTTGATCCCCGGTTCGCTTCAGACCGAGGGGTACGCGCGGGCTGTCTTCACGTCCAACCGCTGCCCGACCTTGGACGACGAGGAGATCGAACGGCGGGTGCATGCCCGGCTGAAGCGCCAAGAGCTCTTCACCCGCAGGCCCACACCGACCCTCAGCTACGTACTCGAAGAGAGCGTCCTCACCCGGCCGTTGGGCGGCAGAGCCACACTCAAGGAGCAGTTGCACCACGTTCTCGCGATCGGCGAACTCCGTCACGTCGAAGTCCAGGTCATGGCCCACGGACGGGAGCACCATGCCGGGCTCGCCGGCCGCATGAGCCTTCTGGAGAACGCTGATCGACAGCAACTCGCCTACGTCGAAGGCCACCGAGGCGGGTACTTCGTAAGCGAACAGCCCGACGTGGGAGACCTGTTCGGCAAATATGGCATTCTGCGAGCACAGGCCCTCACCCCCGAGGAATCCGCGACGCTGATCGAGAAGGTGGCACGGGAGCTATGAGCGCTGGCCTCAACTGGTTCAAGAGCAGCTACAGCGACGGCGAGGGCGAATGCGTCGAGGTCGCTCTGAGCTGGACCAAGTCGAGCTACAGCAGCGGCCAGGGCGGCGAGTGCCTGGAAATGGCCCCCACCCCCACCACCATCCACATCCGCGACTCAAAGACCCCCGCAACCCAAGCCCTCCACCTGACCCCCGCCACCTGGTCGGCGTTCCTGAAGTCGCTCTAGAACATCCCGTTGCCGTTCGCGGAGCTCTCCGGTACGTCCTGCAGCACATTCCAGTGCTCCACGATCTTCCCGCCCCGCACCCTGAACAGATCGACCACGGCCTGACCCCGCTCCCCCGGCGCGTTCAGGTAGTGACTGTGCACCGCCACCAGATCGCCTTCGGCGATGACCCGCTTCGGCGTGACCGTCAGCTGCGGGAACTGCTTGAAGTACGCGCCGAGCCCTGACCTCGCGCCCTCCACACCGTCCGCGATGTTCGGGTTGTGCTGGTGGTACTCGGACCCCCAGTACCGGTCGAGCGCCGACGGATCCTTCTTCACCAGCAGTTGATCGACAAGGACGTCGGCGGCGACCGCCTTCTGGTAATCGAGGCGGGCGGAGGCGTCGTAGCCGGAACCCGCATGTGCACCGAAACCGGCGTGCGTACCGGAACCGGCGACCGGCGCGGACGCCACGGCAGGCACGGCGGCGGCGCCCAGCAGCACGGCTGAGACGGCACAGGCGACAAGGGTCCTGCGGGCAGACGTGGTGGGGGGCATGTGACTCACCGGTGATGGATATTGAAGCTCAAGCTTGCACTTCCCACAGGAAAGCACTAACCATTGGTTAGCGTCAGATCTCTCTTGCGTAGAGCGCACTCCAAGCCGTTGGCTAGGGAGTCATGGAGTACACGCAGCTCGGACGCACGGGACTCAAGGTCAGCCGGCTGGTCCTCGGCACCATGAACTTCGGACCGCAGACGAACGAGGCGGACAGCCACGCGATCATGGACGCGGCGCTGGACGCGGGCATTAACTACTTCGACACGGCCAACGTGTACGGCTGGGGCGAGAACAAGGGCCGTACCGAGGAAATCGTCGGCACCTGGTTCGCCAAGAGCGCGGCTCACCGCGACAAGGTCGTCCTCGCCACCAAGGTCTACGGCAACATGGCCGCCGACGGCGACGCCTGGCCCAACCACGACAAGCTTTCCGCGCTGAACATCCGGCGCGCGGTAGACGCCAGCCTCAAGCGGCTGCAGACCGACTACATCGACGTCTACCAGTTCCACCACATCGACCGCTCGACTCCCTTCGAGGAGATCTGGCAGGCGATCGACGTGCTGGTCCAGCAGGGCAAGATCCTCTACGCCGGGTCCTCCAACTTCCCCGGCTACAAGATCGCCCAGGCCAACGAGATCGCAGCGAGGCGCAACGGCACCATCGGGCTCGTCAGCGAGCAGTGCCTCTACAACCTCGCCGAGCGCCGCGCCGAGATGGAGGTCATTCCGGCCGCGCAGGAGTACGGGCTCGGGGTCATCCCCTGGTCGCCGCTGCACGGCGGGCTGCTGGGCGGCGTCATCAAGAAGGAGGTCGAGGGCGGGCGCAGGGCGAGCGGCCGGGCCGCCGACACCCTCGCCGACCCTGCCGAGCGCGCGCGTATCCAGGCCTACGAGGACCTGCTGGAGAAGCACGGCGTGGAGCCCGGCGAGGCCGCCCTGGCCTGGCTGCTCACGCGGCCCGGCGTGACCGGCCCGATCGTCGGCCCGCGCACCGCCGAGCAGCTGGCTTCGGCGCTGCGCGCGGTGGCGCTGGAGCTCAGCGAGGAACTGCTGTCCGGCCTCGACGAGATCTTCCCGGGCCCGGGCCCCTCTCCGGAGGCCTTCGCCTGGTAGCGCCCGTCAGAGGCAGGGGCGTGGGGCGGGGCCGACGTACGGCTCCGCCCCGCGGGCGCTGCCGGCCGCACTCGGCGCGCAGCCGGAGAACGGCCGCGGTTCCGTCCGTCGCTACCTGACGGCCGCCGCGACGATGACCACCACGAGCAGGAGAAAGAGCGCGCCGGCCATGATCCGGTTCCGGGTTTTCGGGTCCACGTGGTCGAGCCTAACCGGCCCCGCCGAGCGCCCACCGGGCGACCGCCTCATAGCGGGGCTGTTCCCCGGGCACTGAGGACCTTGGCAGATCGCTGCGAACCAGTGCCAGCTCGCTCACCGTCCAGGTACGGCTCGTGAACCCGTCCAGGACCTCCAGGTACGGCCGTACCTCCACCGCGTCCCTGCTGCGGGCCACCGTCAGATGGGGCTTGTACCGCCGGTGCTCCGCCATCGGCACGCCCGCCTTCCGGGCCGCCGCCTCCGCCCGGTCGGCGAGCAGCCGCAGTGTCCGCACCTCGCCCTCGGCGCCGGCCCACAGCGCCCGCCCGTGCCCGAACTGTCCGCCGCCCCGCACCGCCAGCGCGAAGGGATCGGTACGCCGGGCCGCCCTCTCCAGCCGGGCCGACAGGTCCGGTACGACGTCGTCGTCGACCTCTCCGTAGAACGCGAGCGTGAAGTGCCATCCCGGCCGCCCGGTCCAGCGCAGCGTCTCCGCGCCGGGCAGCTTCCTCAACTCGGCCACCTTCGCGGCGAGTTCGGCGGCGACGTCGTCCGGGGGAAGCACGGCGGCGAAGAGTCTCATGCACACAACCCTGCCACCATGGGCGCATGGAGATCAGCATCAGAGAAGGCGGACCCGACGACGTCCCGGCGATACTCGGCATGCTCGACAGCTGTGTGGAGTGGCTGATGGCCGAGGGCCGCACCGGCCAGTGGGGGACCGAGCCCCTGTCCGAGCACCGGAAGACGGTGGACTCGGTCGTGGGGTACATGGAGGAGGGCACGACCTACATCGCCGAGGCGGACGGCGTGCCGGCGGCCACCCTCACCGTGACCGGCGCACCCGGCGCCTACCTGTCCCACCTGCCGCCGCCCGGTGAACCCGAGCGCTACATCCACTGGCTGGCCTCCGACCGCCGGTTCAAGGGCCACGGCGTGGGCAGCGCCCTGCTGGCGCACGCCGCCGAGGAGACCAGGCGTGCCGGCCTCCTCCTGCTGCGGGTCGACTGCTACGCCGGCGACGACGGCAGGCTCGTCCGCTACTACGAGGACAACGGGTTCCTGCGCACCGAGACCTACACCGCCTCGAACGAGTGGCCGGGACAGGTGCTGGCCCGGAGGCTGTAGTTCCCCGCCTCCGGGCCCGCGACCGTTCTCACGCCGCCGCGGCCAGCTCCTCCTGCCGCTCCCGCGACACGAAGCGGAGGTGCGGGTGGCCGCGGTTCCAGCCGACCGACAGACGCAGGCCGCCGACGCGGGCCAGGACGAGGCCGATGACGATCGCCGCTCCCGCTGCGATCGCACCGCCGACGGCCATGCCCGCCCGGACGCCGTACGCGTCCGTGATCCATCCGGCGATGGGCGCGCCGATCGGTGTGCCGCCCATGAACACCATCATGTACAGGGCCAGTACACGGCCGCGCATGGCCGGGTCGGTGGCCATCTGGACGCTGGTGTTGGCGGTGACGTTGACCGTCATGCCGAACATGCCGATCGGGACCATCAGCAGGCTGAACAGCCACAGGGAGGGGGCAGCCGCGGCCACCAGCTCCAGGGCGCCGAAGGCCACGGCCGCCGCGATCATCACCCGCATCCTGGCCGTGCCACGGCGGGCCGCGAGCAGTGCGCCGGCCAGCGAGCCGACGGCCATCAGCGTGTTGAAGAGGCTGTAGGAGCCGGCTCCGGCATGGAAGACGTCGTCGGCGAAGGCGGACAGGTAGACCGGGAAGTTGAAGCCGAAGGTGCCGATGAACCCGACCAGGGCGATGGTCCAGATCAGCTCGGGACGCCCGGCGACGTACTGGAGCCCCTCCCTCAGCTGGCCCTTTCCGCGCGGCGCCCGCTCGACGACGTGCAGCTCACGCGCACGCATCAGCAGCAGGCCCACCATGGGGGCGACGAAGGACAGGCCGTTGAAGAGGAAGGCGTAGCCGGTACCGACGCCGGTGATCATGAGGCCGGCGACCGCCGGGCCGATCAGGCGGGCGGACTGGAAGTTCGCCGAGTTCAGGCTGACCGCGTTCTGCAGTTGCCCGGGGCCGACCATCTCGCTGACGAAGGACTGCCGGGCCGGGTTGTCCACGACCGTGGCGAGGCCGACGGCGAAGGCGGCGAGGTAGACGTGCCAGACCTGGACGTGGCCGGAGAGTGTGAGGACGGCGAGCGCGATGCCGGCGACGCCCATCGCGGACTGCGTGAACAGCAGCGTGCGGCGCTTGGGCAGGCGGTCGACGAGGACACCGCCGTAGAGGCCGAAGAGCAGCATCGGCAGGAACTGCAGTGCCGTCGTGACACCGACGGCGGTCGCGGAGCCGGTGAGGCTGAGGACAAGCCAGTCCTGGGCGATGCGCTGCATCCAGGTGCCGATGTTGGAGACGACCTGGCCGGCGAAGAACAGCCGGTAGTTCCTGACGCCCAGGGAGCTGAACATCGAGGACCTGTGCGGGACCGGGGTAGTAGGTACTGGTGCGGGGGCGGAGTCTGCTCCGGATCCCGTACTCAAAAGGGTTCGCCTCCTCGTCGTGGCTTACAGGTGTGCGAGCTTCTCCAGTACGGGGGCGGCGGCGCGCAGTTTCGCCCACTCGTCCTCGTCCAGGCCCTCCACCAGATCGGCCAGGAACGCGTTGCGCTTGGCGCGGCTCTCCTTGAGCATCGCCTCGGCCTGCTCGGTCTTGGTGACGACCTTCTGGCGCCGGTCCTCGGGGTGCGGCTCCATCCGGACCAAGCCCTTGGCCTCCAGCAGCGCGACGATGCGGGTCATCGACGGCGGCTGCACGTGCTCCTTGCGGGCGAGTTCGCCCGGCGTGGCACTGCCGCAGTTGGACAGGGTGCCCAGCACCGACATCTCGGTGGGGCTGAGCGACTCGTCGACCCGCTGGTGCTTGAGCCGACGCGACAGCCGCATGACAGCTGATCGAAGGGAGTTCACGGCGGCAGCATCGTCGCCATGGGTGAGGTCCGACATCTCTTTAGCGTAACTCATTACCCTGGCTAAACAAGCTGGCGCGCACGCGGATTCCCGTGACCCCGGCCACTGAAACCCGGGGGTCTGGGGGCATCCCCCAGTAAACGCAGCTTCACCCGTACGAGTGAGTCAAGTGCGGAAAGTGAACATCGCTCGAAGCCCGCCAGCGACCCTCGTGTGCATGGGGACCAGCGTGCTCAGCCTGCGGATGGACGGGGAGCTGCTCGAACGGCTCCGGGACCATGCCTCGAAAAGGGGAATGAGCGTCCAGGACTATGTGGTCCGGACGCTCATTCGAGACGACTTCGACGAGCGCTTCCAAGCGGCCGTCGACGAGACGGAGAAGTTCTACGGCGTCACGTGAGCCCGCCCGGACACCATGAGGCTGGGCATCACGGGCCTGGCATCACGGGCCTGGGCATCACGTCAGACCCGGGCATCACGTCAGGCCCAGGGCCGGCATCAGGTAGTAGAAGGTGAAGACCGCCGAGACGACGTACATCGGGACCGGGATCTCCCTGCCCCGCCCGGCGGCCAGACGCAGCACGACGAAGGTGATGAAGCCCATGCCGATGCCGTTGGTGATCGAGTAGGTGAACGGCATCATCACCATCGTCACGAAGGCCGGCACGGCGATCGTGTAGTCGGCCCAGTCGATCTCCTTGACCGAGCCGGCCAGGATCAGGAAGCCCACCGCGAGCAGGGCAGGGGTGGCCGCCTGGGACGGGACCATCGTGGCGACCGGAGTGAGGAACAGGGCCACGGCGAAGAGGGCACCGGTGACCACGTTCGCGAAGCCGGTGCGCGCGCCCTCGCCGACGCCGGCCGTGGACTCCACGAAACAGGTGGTGGCCGAGGAGGAGCTGGCGCCGCCCGCGGCGACCGCGATGCCGTCGACGAACAGGACCTTGTTGATGCCGGGCATCTGCCCCTGGGCGTCGGTCAGCCTGGCCTCGTCGCTGACACCCATGATCGTGCCCATCGCGTCGAAGAAGCACGACAGCAGCACCGTGAAGACGAAGAGGATGCCGGTCAGCGCGCCGACATGGGAGAAGCCACCGAACAGGCTGACCTTCCCGATCAGGCCGAAGTCCGGGCTGGCGACGGGGTTGCCGGGCCACTTGGGCGTCGTCAGGCCCCAGCTCGGGATCTTCGCGACGGAGTTGATGATCACCGCGAGGACCGTCATCGTGACGATCGAGATCAGGATCGCGCCGGGAACCTTGCGGACGATGAGCGCTAGGGTGAGCAGCGCGCCCAGGATGAAGACCAGGACCGGCCAGCCGTTGAGGTGTCCGTCGCCGCCGAGCTGGAGCGGGACGGTGGTCTGGGCGACGTCCGGGATACGGGAGACGAAGCCGGAGTCGACGAGCCCGATCAGCATGATGAACAGGCCGATACCGATGGAGATCGCCTTGCGCAGGCTGTAGGGCACGGCGTTCATGACGCGCTCGCGCAGTCCGGTGGCGACCAGCAGCATCACGACGAAGCCGGCCAGGACGACCATGCCCATCGCGTCGGGCCACGACATCCGGGGCGCCAGCTGGAGCGCGACGACCGAGTTCACTCCCAGACCGGCGGCCAGCGCGATCGGCACGTTGCCGACGACACCCATGAGGAGCGTGGTGAACGCCGCCGTCACCGCCGTCGCCGTGACCAGCTGGCCGTTGTCCAGATGGTGCCCGTACATGTCCTTCGCGCTGCCCAGGATGATCGGGTTCAGCACGATGATGTAGGCCATCGCGAAGAAGGTGGCGAAGCCGCCGCGGATCTCGCGCGGCAGGCTGCTGCCGCGCTCGGAGATCTTGAAGTAGCGGTCGAGCGCGCCGGACGCGGGCGCGTCCCCCGGCTGTTCGGGGGCGGGGACCTTGGCGGGGGCCGAGGTGGACATTGGATGTTCCTACGAGCAGAAGCGGACAGATGGAAACCGTTTCAGTATGAACATATGAGTCCACCGGCGCTATCTCCGCGCGTAGACCCGATCGCCTCGTAAGCTGTCCCTCATGGCGAAGTGGACACCCCAGCACGAGGCACCGGAACCCCTTGAGGGCCCCGTCGTCGCCACCATCACCGGCGGCACGATCCTCTGGTTCGTCCTCTTCCTGGTGCAGCTCCCCTTCTACGGCTGGTTCGACGACCACGGGCGCCTGTGGTGGCTGTGGACCTGCCTGGCCGGAGGCGTGCTCGGGCTGTACGGCATCTGGTTCGTCAGGAAGCGGGACGCTGCGATCAGGAGGGCGGCGGCACCGGGGGCGGAGTCGGAGTTGGGGTCGGCCGAGTAGGCCGTACTGCCACCGGCCGTACTACCACCGCACGAGTTCGCTCCTCCCCAGGTCGGATCTTCCGGTCACTCGGCGGGTGAAGCCGCAAATCCGCACGTACCGTCGAATGCATGACGCACATCGACGCCGGCGCCGAGCTCGACCCTGTGCACCCCGTTCCCCTCCCGACGCCGGCGCCGGGCCTGACGGCGGCCGACGTCGCCGAGCGGGTGGCGCGCGGGCAGGTCAACGACGTTCCGGTGCGCAGCAGCCGGTCGATGGGCGAGATCGTCCGGGCGAACGTCTTCACCCGGTTCAACGCGATCATCGGCGTGCTGTGGCTGATCATGCTGTTCGTGGCGCCGATCCAGGACAGCTTCTTCGGCTTCGTCATCCTCGCCAACACGGGCATCGGCATCGTCCAGGAGTGGCGGGCGAAGACGACCCTGGACTCGCTCGCCGTGATCGGGGAGGCGCGGCCGACGGTACGGCGGGACGGCACCGCGGCCGAAGTGAGAACGTCAGAGATCGTGTTGGACGACCTGATGGAGATCGGGCCCGGGGACAAGGCCGTGGTCGACGGCGTCTGCGTCGAGGCCCACGGGCTGGAGATCGACGAGTCGCTGCTCACCGGCGAGGCCGACCCGGTGGTCAAGAAGCCCGGGGACCAGATCATGTCGGGCAGCTTCGTCGTCGCCGGCGGGGGCGCCTTCAAGGCCACCAAGGTGGGCCGCGAGGCCTACGCCGCCCAGCTCGCCGAGGAGGCCTCACGCTTCACCCTCGTCCACTCCGAACTGCGTACCGGCATCTCGACCATCCTCAAGTACGTGATGTGGATGATGATCCCGACCGCGATCGGCCTGGTCATCAGCCAACTGGTCGTCAAGCGGCACGGCTTCAAGGACTCGGTCGCGCGGACCGTCGGCGGCATCGTGCCCATGGTCCCGGAGGGGCTGGTGCTCCTCACCTCGATCGCCTTCGCGATAGGTGTCATCCGGCTTGGCCGGAAACAGTGCCTCGTACAGGAACTCCCCGCCATCGAGGGCCTCGCCCGCGTCGACACCGTCTGCCTCGACAAGACCGGCACCCTCACCGAGGGCGGCATGGACGTCGCCGAGGTCAGGCCGCTGCAGGGCGCCGACGAAACGTACGTACGCAAGGTGCTGGGCGCCCTCGGCGAGTCCGACCCGCGTCCGAACGCCTCCCTCCAGGCGATCATCGACGCCTACCCGGACGTCGAGGACTGGCGCTGCACCGAGTCCCTCCCCTTTTCCTCCGCCCGCAAGTACAGCGGCGCCCGCTTCAGCGAGGGCGACGGCGAGTCCAGTACGTGGCTGCTGGGGGCGCCCGACGTGCTGCTCGGCGCCGACGACCCGGCGCTCGCGGAGACCGAGCGGCTCAACGAGCAGGGCCTGCGCGTTCTGCTGCTCGCCCGCGCGCGCCACGACCTCGACGACCCGAAGCCGGCGCGTGGCGCCCGGCCCACCGCCCTCGTCGTGCTCGAACAGCGGCTGCGGCCCGACGCCGCCGACACCCTGCGCTACTTCGCCGACCAGGACGTCCGCGCCAAGGTCATCTCCGGCGACAACGCCGTGTCCGTGGGCGCGGTGGCCGGAAAACTCGGCCTCACCGGAACGACCATCGACGCCCGCCGCCTGCCCGCCGAGCAGGACGGCATGGCGCAGGCCCTCGACGAAGGCACCGTGTTCGGACGGGTCACCCCGCAGCAGAAGCGGGACATGGTGGGCGCGCTGCAGTCCCAGGGGCACACGGTCGCCATGACCGGCGACGGCGTGAACGACGTACTGGCCCTCAAGGACGCCGACATCGGTGTCTCCATGGGCTCGGGCTCGGAGGCCACGCGGGCCGTCGCACAGATCGTGCTGCTCAACAACAGCTTCGCGACGCTGCCTTCGGTGGTCGCGGAGGGCCGGCGGGTCATCGGCAACATCACGCGAGTCGCCACTCTCTTCCTGGTCAAGACGGTCTACTCGGTGCTGCTGGCCGTCCTGGTGGTGTGCTGGCAGGTGGAATACCCGTTCCTGCCCCGCCACCTGACGCTGCTGTCCACCCTGACGATCGGCATCCCGGCCTTCTTCCTCGCCCTGGCCCCCAACAAGGAACGCGCACGGCCGCACTTCGTACGACGGGTCATGCGGTACTCGGTCCCGGGCGGGGTGGTGGCCGGGACGGCGACCTTCGTGACGTATCTGATCGCCCGTCACTACTACGTCGGTAAGGGCTCGTTGGCCGCGGAGACCAGTGCGGCGACCCTCACCCTGTTCCTGATCTCCATGTGGGTCCTGGCGATCATCGCCCGCCCCTACACCTGGTGGCGGATCGCCCTGGTGGCCTCGATGGGTGTGGCGTTCCTGTTCGTCCTGATCGTGCCGTCGCTCCAGCACTTCTTCGCGCTGAAGCTGGTCGGCGTGACGATGCCGTGGGTCGCGGTCGGCATCGCGGTGGTGGCGGCGGTCGCGCTGGAGTTGCTCTGGAAATGGGTCGACCGCGTTTTCGCTTAGCGCTTGGCTTGGCCGGGGGTGCTGAAGTGGCATTTCGGCTGCGGGGCCGCTCGGCGCTTGGCCCTGGCCGGGGGTGCTGAAGTGGCATTTCGGCTGCGGGGCCGCTCGGCGCTTGGCCCTGGCCGGGGGTGCTGAAGTGGCATTTCGGCTGCGGGGCCGCTCGGCGCTTGGCCCTGGCCGGGGGTGCTGAAGTGGCATTTCGGCTGCGGGCCGGGCCGGGCCGGGCGCGCAGTTCCCCGCGCCCCTTCGGGAACGGGTCCCGCCGCGAACCCGCTCGGCGCAGAGCCCTGGCCAGGGGAGGTGAAGTGGCATTTCGGCTGCAGACCGGGCCGGGCCGGGCGCGCAGTTCCCCGCGCCCCTTCGGGCGCGGGTCCCGCCGCGTGTTGTTACTGGACGTCGACGTAGTCACCCGCGGCGCTGACCGCCGGGGTCGTCGTGGTGCCCGCGAAGCTGTAGCGGAAGTAACCGTCGACCGTGGCCGTGGTCGTCGTCTTCAGCTCACCCGTCGAGTTCGACTTGATGGTCTTCAGCGTGGTGTAGGTGCTGGAGCTCTTCTTGCGGAACTGCAGCTTCACCGGCTGGTTGGTGTAGCCGTGGTACTTGTTGTCGTCCCAGTTGGCACGGGAGAGCTTGCCGGTGACCGTGACGGTCTTGCCCTTCTTCACCGGCTCCGGCGCGGCGTTGACCGTCAGCTTGGAGTAACGCTGCAGGTTGAAGGCGGCGGCCTTGTCCGTGACGGCGACACCGACGTTGTCCAGGTTCGGGTTCTCCTGGTCCTCGCCGTTGAAGGCGACGGCGAAGCCGGCGGCCTTCCAGGCACCCGCGTCCTCGTTCAGCAGATCCGCCGGGTCGATCTCGACCGTGGCGGTGCAGGAGGCGGCGGTCGTGGAGGAGTCGCTGCAGGTGGCGACATTGCTGTCGAACCACCAGATCTCGTCCTCGAACGTGGCACCCCGGTACAGCTCGATACCGGCGACGAAGTCGGCGGCGTGGATGTTGACGTCCTCGCCGTGCTTCAGGGTGAAGGACACCGGCACCTTCACCACGTTGGTGGTGCCGACAGGGATGCCCTTGCCGTTGTTGACCTTCACGTTCGAGAAGGAGGCGTCCAGGGCGTACGGGGTGCCCTCGGCGTCGGCGGTGCTGCTGAACGCGGCCTTGCCGGTGGAGGCGGAGTGCGCGGCCTTGTTGGCCGGGGCGACGCCCGCGGGGGCCTTCGGGCCGTCGGCGGCAAGAGCGGCCGGAGCGACGAGCGCGGAGAGGACCAGGGCGCCGGACACGGCGGCCACGGTGGCGCGAATACGCATGTACTTCCTCAAGTTGGCGGAAAGAGAAAGGGAGTGGGAGGAGGCCTCGCCGTGGTTAACGCACGTCGAGGTAGTCGCCCCCGGCGCTGACGGCCGGGGTCGTCGTGGTGCCCGCGAAGCTGTAGCGGAAGTAACCGTCGACGGTCGCCTTGGTCGTCGTCTTCAGGTTGCCCGCGGAGTCCGTGGTGACGGTCTTCAGCGTGGTGTACGTGCTGGAGCCCGCCTTACGGAACTGCAGCTTCACCGGCTGGCCCGCGTAGCCCGAGTACTTGGCGCTGTCCCAGTTGGCGCGGGTCAGCTTGCCGGTGACCGTGACGGTCTTGCCCTTCTTGACCGGCTCCGGCGCGGCGTTGGCCGTCAGCTTCGACAGGCGCTCGACCTTGAAGGTCTTGACGTTGTCCTTCTGGACGAAGTCGGCGTCCTTGCCGGAGGCGATGCCCCAGACCTTCCAGGTGCCGGCGACCGCGTTGATGGTGTTGTCACCCGGCTTGAAGTCGAACGTCGCCTTGCAGGTCGACGTGGTCGCGTTGACCGCGGAGCAGCTGGCGTAGTTGTCGCTGCTGTTGGCGACGGCGCCGCTGTCGGAGTGGTCGAAGTCCGAGCCGTGCCACAGGATGGCCATGGCCGACTTGACGCCCGAGTTGTCCTTGACGGTGAAGGTGACCGTGATCGTCTTCTTCGCGGTCGCCGAGACGACGACCGGCTTGCCGCCGTTCACCACGACGTTCGAGATCGTGGTGTCGCCGTGTACTTCGTCGGCCTGGGCGGCCGGAACGGCGAGAGCGGTAAGGGCCACGGCGCCGGTCACAACGCCGAGGGTGGCACGCATGCGCATGTGTTCCCCACGTGGAGAAAGGGGCCCCGTCGCCGTCGTTGCGTACGGGGCCCAAGTGATCAGGGAGCCTGTTGGCTCAGGTGATCAGATTCATGACGCGGGTGAATGGTTGTACGACAGGTGAAAGATTTGTGCGAGAAATTTTGAGATCTTGATCCTCCGGCGGTCAGTCGGAGGACCCTGAGGTCTGCGGCGGTCAGTCGAACCAGCGGTCCCGCGCCAGCTCCTCCGTCCGCGACGGATCCTCCAGCAGCGCCGCCACCTCGAAGCGCCTCGGCCACTGCCCGGCGGCCCAGGCGAGCCCCGCGGCGACGCCCTCCAGGGTGGCCGCGTGCAGCACCCCGTCGCCGGTCAGCCGCCAGTCCAACTCCACGCCGGCGACAACGAGTTCCTCGTGCTCGACATACGTCGCGGGGGTACGGGCGCCCAGCAGCCCCCGTACCGAGTCCGGTACGTCGTGCTCGGTGCCCTCGGAGTCGACCTCGCCGGTGACGTTCTCGCTCAGCCGCCGCACCTGGAACAGCTCCGCCAGGTCGGCCGCCCGCGCCGGGCGTACCGGCAGCAGCGGGACACCCTCGGTGAAGGGCAGCAGGTCGGGCGAGTCCACGACCACGGCGTCCGCGGCGTCCACGACCCCGACCCGGCCGTCGACCACGGCACGCAGCTCGTCCGGCAGGGTCACCTGATCGGGCTCCAGGTCGGCCAACGCGCCGTAGAGCGCGTGCAGTTGGGCGCCCGTGACCTCGCGCTCGGGGTCGGCGAGCCGGTCGAGCAGCTCCGCCGCGCCGCCCGGCTCGTCGAGCAGCGCGGCCACGGAGGTGCGCACGCCGAGCGACCGCAGCACCTGCTCGTCGCCGAACCCGGTCGCGTCGGCCTCGTCGTAGAGCCCGCGCAGAAGGGGGTCCCCGCCGGAGGCGAGCAGACCGGCCGGCCGCCGTCCGTCGAGCACCGGGTGCCCGCGCAGCCACCAGGCCGTGTAGGGCCGTACGACCTCGTGCGTGCCGTCGGGCAGCAGGATCCGCATCGGCTGGGTGAGCGCGTCCCGCAGCGGCGGCCTGGCCAGCATGGCCAGGGCCTGCGGCCACTTGTCGTCGTCCACGAGGTCCAGGTCCCGTACGGCGACCAGCTCGGTGGCGACCGGCGGTACGGGCGTGTCCGGGAACCGGTCGAGGACGTCCTCGCTCCAGACGTCCACGGCGTCGAGGAGACCCGCGTCGTCGGGCTCGGCGAAGTCGCCGTCCCTGGGCTCCAGTTCGTCGGGGTCCAACACCACATCCGTTGCCCGCACGAGGGCGAAGCCGGCCAGCACACCGCACGCGGCCAGCGGCTGCTCACCCCACCTGTCGGCCAACTCGGCGTCGACGGTCGCTAGTTCACCTTCCCGGATGACCTGGTGGAAGGGGCTGCCGGGGAAGACGAGTTCACCGGCGGGCGCCGGCTCCCCGTCCTCGTCCGGGAGCGCGAGTGCGCCGAGCCAGGGCTCGTCCCCGGGATCCAGCGCCGCGTCCCGCACCAGCGCGAGGACGGTGTCGGCCAGTTCCTCCGCGTCGGGCGCGTCCTGCTCCCAGTCCAGCCCGCCCTCGTCGTCGAGGGAGGCCGCGACGGCGGCACGGACCTGCGGGGTGGTGAGGACGGCACGAGGCGTCGCCGGAAGCGCGCCGAGTTTCTCCAGCAGGGGGTGCGTGGCCTCCGGGTGGGCGACCTTCAGCCCGAGCCGGGCGAGCACCTCCGGATCGGTGGTCGTGGCATCCGGCGAGGGCAGCAGCACCTGGCGGGGGCCGAGGGTCGTACGTCCGTCGGCGAGCGGCACGGGAAGGCCGGACAGCCGGTCCGGATCGACCCCGGCGAGGCTGTCGTAGAGCCGCCACCACCAGCCGGGCTCCTTCTCCAGCCCCGCGAGCCGGTCGACGGCGTCGGCGAGCGGCACCCGGGCGACGCCCAACGTCCGCAGCTCCGACCGCCGTTCGAGCCCGGCGGGCAGCAGGGTGGGCAGCACCTCGGCCAGCACCCGCACGGTGTCGGCACCGGCGCCCTCGATGATCTCGGCGTCACGGGGACGGAGGGAGCCGCCGGAGTGGAGGTCCCGATCCCGCTCCCCGGCCGGTTCGGAGCCGGCGAGACCGTCGATGGGCTCGCCGGGTCCGGCGGCGTCCTGGCCTTCGGCGGGTGCGACGGCCGGCGGCAGGAAGGAGGTCCGAGGGAGCCGCTCCAGGATCGCCGCGCGCAGGGCGCCGTCCAACTCCCCCTTCCCCAGCGGGCCGGGGACGAGACCGATGATGCCCTCGGTCACCGGGAACCAGTCGGCGAGGAGTGCGACGTAGGCGTCGGCCGCGCGCTGGACGAGGAAGTCGGTCAGCGGGCCGGGGGCCGCGCGCCGGCGGGTGGTGTCGAGGGGGAAGGACCCGATGAGGAGGGCCGGGACGCCGAGGGGCTCGTCGCTGGGTGTGGGGGCGTGCACGACGGGGCTGGTACGGGGGTGGGCCGGGCTGCCGTCGGAGTCGGCCGGCACGGCCCAGGTGACGGACCAGTGGGGGCGCAGCCGCTCCTCCACCGGACGGTCGGCGAGGAGGTCCGCGGTGAGGGGGCCCTGCGCGGAGACGGTACGCCAGCGGGTGGTGCCGTTGCGGGTGTCTTCCAGGACGGTGAAGGGGCCGTCCGTGCCGCGGCGCAGAGTGCGGACGTCGTCGGTCTCCACCACGACCTCCTCCAGGCCCGGCAGGGCGAGGAGCAGGGCGTCGTCGACGGCCTCCAGCAGCCGCTCGGCGAGGTCGGCCGCGGCCGGGTCACGCAGCGGGAGGATGACGACGGTGTCGTACGACTCCGGGGCGGACCCCTCGGCGGCGAAGGGCAGCCGCAGCAGCGGAACGTGTCCGTCCCTGCGCCGGATCTCGTCCCCCAGCCCCGGGCTGTACCGCGCCGTGTCCGCGGCCAGCCCACGGGCCTCGGCGAGCGACCAGCGCACACCGCCGTGCCGGCCTACGACCGCGGGCTCGTCAGTGACGGCGATCACGGCCGCGAACCCGACGCCGAACCGGCCGACGGCGCCTTCGTGGGTGTCCCGCTTCGCGGAGGCACGCAGGGTCGCGAGCGACTCGACACCGGCCGCGTCCAGCGGGGCACCGGTGTTGGCGGCGACGAGAACGCCGTCGCGGAGGGTGAGCCGCAGGCGTCCGGGGACTCCCGCGCGAGCCGCCGCGTCCGCCGCGTTCTGAGCGAGCTCGACGACGAGCCGGTCCCGGTAACCGCCGAGGACGAGGTCCTCCTCGGCGTTGGCGTCCTCGCGGAAACGGGCCGGGCTGGTGGCCCAGGCGTCCAGGACTCCGCGGCGCAGACGGGCGGTGCCGAACGGGTCCGCGCCCTCGGGGGCCGGCCGCACGAACTTGCTCACGTTGACTCTCCTCATCGGCCCACTTCGGCGTGAGCACGAAGGTACCGCGAGATGTTCACCGCCCCTGCCGCCCCTGCCCGTCCCATCCGCAGGGGCGCAGCCCGTTTCAGCCCGTCCGGCGTTCGAGGACGAGGCCGCAGGCCGGCGGGGGTCTGGGGGCGCAGCCCCCGGGACGCGCACCCCCACGCACCCGCAGACCTACGAGTGCCCCAGGTCCGCCGCTTCCCCGTCGGAGACGACCGGGACGGAACCCGAGTCCGCCGCCGGCCGCAGCGGGAACGGATCCACCCGCGTCTCGTCGATCACGGGAGGCGCCGGCTGCGGCGGCTTGGGCATGACGGCCGCCTCGGAGTGCCCACCGCAGCCGTACGAAAGAGAGACCACCCGGCCGTCGGCCGGTGAGAACTCGTTGGCGCAGACGCCGAACGCCTGGCCCAGCGAGCCGCCGATCGGCTGGAGGAAGCCACAGCTCGCACAGGACGCGGGGGCCGCCTGGGCCATCGGCGTCTTGGAGCCGTACGCCTCGTCCCAGCGGTCCGCGGCGACATGCAGCCCGTAGCGGGACAGGACCCGGGCGCGGCGCACGCCCAGTTCCTCGGCGACGGCCGCGATGGAGCCACGGGACGGGGCGATGGGCAGGCTCGCGGGGGTGCCCGCGGTGATCTCCGCGTCCTCCGCCTCGGCCAGCTCCGCCAGCTCCTCGGAGAGCGGCGAGTTCGGCGGCGGCTCCTCCGCGCCGGTGAAGCCGGGCTCCAGACGCAGGTCCTCGGCGTCGGTGGGCAGAAGATCCCCCGGGCCCATGTCGCCGGGGCGCAGCCGCTCGCTCCACGGCACCCACTCGGGAGCGAGCAGCGCGTCCGAGCCGGGCAGCATGACGACCTCGTCCAGCGTGACGAACTTGGCGCGGGAGGCGCGCGCGACCGTCACGGCCCAGCGCCAGCCCCGGTACCCGAGTTCCTTGCACTCGAAGAAGTGCGTGACAACACGGTCGCCCTCGGACTCCAGGCCCAGGTGCTCGCCCACCACCCCGGGCGCGGCAGCCTCCTCGGCTGCGGTACGGGCGAGGTCGACGGCCTCCGCGCACAGGCGGTCAGGGGTGCGGCTTCGCGTTGTCGCTGCGCTCACAGGTATCGCTTCTCTCCTACGCCGTCACTCGGGTGCGCCGGCCTGAAGGCGATGGGAGCGGACGGAGCGGACCGAAGGACCGCGTCGACGTCCGCGCCCGATCGCACTCGGGCGCACCTCATACATCCATTCTGCGGGATGTCCGAGAGGCGCGCGGCCGAGAACGTTCGCCACGACGCGCTACGCACGCTACCTTCTCGCGACCGCTCGGCCTACACCGACGGGACGTTTCCCCCCGCGGGCCTGGCAAGTACCGGGGAAATACACAGGAAGTACGCGCCCATACGCGCGGTAACCCCACTACACACAGCTTTCTCGGGGCACTATGACGGAGTGGCAACCGCAAGGACACCCCAAGGAGCCACCGGGGTCGGTGGGGTCAAGGGCAGCAGTCGTGGTGGCGGTTCGGGCCGGTTCGGCGGGTCCGTCCGCGCGGTCGGCCGTGCCCTGCACTTCCCGTTCACCGGAACCGCCCGCGGGATCCGGAAGGCGACCCACGCGCACGGCGCCGGCGAGTCCGGCCTCGGCAAACTGATCGAACTGCACGCGGTGAACGGCGCCGGGGACGTCATGATCACCGTCGCCCTCGCCTCCACCGTCTTCTTCTCCGTCCCCACCGACGAGGCACGGGGGCGTGTCGCGCTCTACCTGGCGATCACCATGGCGCCGTTCACGGTGCTCGCCCCGGTCGTCGGACCGCTCCTCGACCGGCTCCCCCACGGCCGCCGCGCCGCGATGGCCGGCTCGATGCTCGCCCGGGCGCTGCTCGCGCTGATCATCGCCGGGGCCGTCTCCACCGGCAGCCTGGAGCTGTATCCGGCCGCGCTGGGCGTACTGGTCGCGTCGAAGGCGTACGGGGTGGTCAGAAGCGCGGTCGTGCCCCGGCTGCTGCCACCCAGGTTCTCCCTCGTGAAGGCCAACTCCCGGGTCACGCTCGGCGGGCTCCTCGCCACCGGTGTCGCGGCGCCCATCGGGGCGGGCCTGCATACGATCGGCCCGCGCTGGCCGCTGTACGGCGCCTTCGTGATCTACATCTGGGGCATGTTCCTGTCCTTCACCCTGCCGCCGAAGGTCGACTCGGCCAAGGGCGAGCACACGGCGCTGCTCGCGGCGGACGCGGACCATCTGCACGGGCCGCACCTCAAGCCGGTGAAGCGGCCCGGCCTTCGCACGGTCGGCCTCGCGGTGACCCATGCGCTCGGCGCCAACGCGGCCCTGCGCTGGCTGTCCGGGTTCCTGACCTTCTTCCTCGCCTTCCTGCTGCGCGAGCACCCGCTGACCGGCTCCAGCGCGGCCGTCTCGCTGGGCATAGTGGCCGTCGCGGCGGGCGCGGGCAACGCGCTCGGTACGGCGGTCGGGGCATGGCTGAGACAGCGGGCGCCGGAGATCATCATCGTCGCGGTCCTGCCGATCGTGCTCGCCGCCGCGATCACGGCCGCGATCTTCTTCGGGGCGTTCCTGGTGGCGTGTCTGGCCGCGTTCGCCGGGTTCTCGCAGGCGCTGGCCAAGCTGTCCCTGGACGCGCTGATCCAGCGGGACGTGCCCGAGACGGTGCGCCCCTCGGCGTTCGCCCGCTCCGAGACCATGCTGCAGATGGCCTGGGTGCTGGGCGGCGCCATCGGCATCGTGATGCCCCTCAACGGAGCGGCGGGGCTGAGCCTGGCCGCCGCGGTCATCGCCCTCGGCTGGGTCACCACCGCCCGCGGGCTGATCGGCTCGGCCCATCAGGGGAGCGCCTCGAAGCCCCGCGTGGCGTAACACACAGGCATGCCGCCCCCCACGTGGGGGGCGCGCCGCAGGTGCCCGATAACCTTCGCCCATGACCTCGATGCCACGCGGCGGAGCCGCAAATGTCCGCGCCGCTGTGCGACGCCGCCACGCCGTCGCCGCCGCCGGCGCCGTTTCTGCCGGACTGCTCGTCCTGACCGCGTGCGACAAGCCGACGCCGGTCTCCACGATCACGGTCGGCCGCTCCTCCGTCAGCGCGCAGGCCACCTGTGGTGGCGAGGGCAAGTCCCTGCAGGCCGCGGACCTCGCGAAGTGTCTGAAGGACAAGGACATCAAGTCCATCAAGGTCGACCCCGACGACACCGTCCGCTTCGGCGTCGACCCCGACATCGCCGACAAGCGGTGGACGATCCTGATGAACGGTCAGCCCCTGACCGAGGACAGCGGCAAGACCTACCGCACCGTCCCGGGCAGCGTCTTCTTCAACCAGCAGTACGGCGCCACCGGCAACTCCACCCTGGTCACCATCAAGGCGGGCGACGGCAAGAAGAGCGGCAGCACGGTCACCGGCCTGTGGTCCTTCAAGCTCAAGAAGAACGACTGACCCCGACGTCCACGCCGTCCATACGGTCGATGTCGTCGATGCGTTCCGTACGCGTCCTCGTGGCCACCGCGGTCCCCGCCGAACGGGACGCGGTGGCACGGGCGTTCACAGGTGACGGCCGGGTCGTGATCGCCGCCGGTGTGGGCCCCGCCCTCGCCGCCGCCTCCACCGCGACCGCCCTCACCACCGCCGCCCTGCGCGGCAGCCCGTACGACCTCGTCTTCTCCGCCGGGATCGCCGGCGGGTTCCGGCCCGAGGCCCCCGTCGGCTGCCTCGTCGTCGCCGACGAGATCACCGCGGCCGATCTGGGCGCCGAGACCGCCGAGGGCTTCGTACCGGTCACGGACCTCGGCTTCGGCACCGTCACCCACCGTCCGCCGGAAGCACTCGTACGAGAGCTCGCGGCCGCCACCGGCGCCCGCCCCGGAGTCGTCCTCACCGTCTCCACGGTGACCGGCACCGCCGAGCGCGCCGCGGCGCTCCGTGCCCGCCACCCCCGTGCGCTCGCCGAGGCCATGGAGGGCTTCGGGGTGGCCGAGGCGGCCGCCGCGCACGGTGTGCCCGTGGTGGAGCTGCGCGCGGTCTCCAACCCCGTCGGCCCGCGCGACCGCGCCGCGTGGCGCATCGGCGACGCCCTCGCGGCCCTGACCGAGGCATTCGGGAAGATTGCGCCCGTCCTGGAGAGTTGGAAACAGCATGACCTCTGAGCGCCCGCTGCAGACCGCGTACTCGCCCTGCCCGAACGACACCTTCGTCTTCGACGCCCTCGCCCACGGCCGCGTGCCGGACGCGCCCGCGCTCGACGTGACCTTCGCGGACATCGACATCACCAACGGCATGGCCGAGCGCGGCGAGTCCGACGTGCTGAAGGTGTCGTACGCCGTGCTGCCGTACGTCCTCGGCGAGTACGCGCTGCTGCCGTGCGGGGGTGCGCTGGGCCGGGGCTGCGGTCCCCTGGTGCTGACCCGGGAGGCGGGCGGGGGACTCACCGGCCGTACGGTCGCCGTGCCGAGCGAGAGGTCGACGGCGTACCTGCTGTTCCGTCTGTGGGCGGCGGACACGGTCCCCGGCGGGGTGGGCGAGATCGTCGTCATGCCGTTCCACGAGATCATGCCTGCGGTGCGGGACGGGAAGGTCGACGCGGGGCTCGTCATCCACGAGGCACGCTTCACCTACCAGAACTACGGGCTGCACAAGCTCGCGGACATGGGTGAGCACTGGGAGCGCACGACCGGACTGCCGATCCCGCTGGGCGCGATCATCGCGAAGCGCTCACTGGGCGCCGAGACCCTGACGGGCCTGGCCGACGCGATCCGCACCTCCGTACGCGCCGCCTGGGACGACCCCGAGGCCTCCCGCCCGTACGTCATGGAACACGCCCAGGAGATGGACCCGTCCGTCGCCGACCAGCACATCGGCCTCTACGTCAACGAGTTCACCGCCGACCTCGGCGAGGACGGCTACGCAGCGGTGCGGGGGCTGCTCACGCGTGCGGCGGCCGAAGGACTCGTACCGGCGCTCGGACCGGACGCCCTGTCGTTCCCCTGAACGGCAGCCGACGTACGGAGTCCGGCGCAGCCGCCCGCAGCCCCCGCAGCGGCGCAAGGACGGCAGAAAGAGGGGCCGCGTGCGACAGCCGAGGGGCTGGTGTCGCCCCTCGGCCCGGGTGTGCTCGAACTTCCGTAAGGGTTACGGGCTTTCGGTATTCCGCGGCTATACGTCCAGCTGGTCGGCGACCGCGCGCAGCAGGCCCGCGATCTTCGCGCCGGAGGCCTTGTCGGGGTAACGGCCCTTCTCGAGCATCGGCGTGATGTTCTCAAGGAGGGTCGTCAAGTCCTGGACGATGGACGCCAGTTCGTCCGGCTTCCTGCGGGTGGCGGCCGCGACCGAGGGGGTGGGGTCCAAGACGGTGACCGAGAGTGCCTGGTCGCCACGCTGGCCGGCGACGACGCCGAACTCGACTCGCTGGCCCGGCTTGAGTGTCTCGACTCCGGCGGGGAGGACCGAGGAATGGACGAAGACGTCACCGCCGTCGTCGCGGGAGAGAAAGCCGAAGCCCTTCTCACTGTTGAACCACTTGACCTTGCCGGTTGGCAAAGCACACGCTCCCTCGATCGCTCCCGGACTGGCCGGACACCCTTGATCTGCCGTTGAGACAGCCTACCGGGGGTCTCTCCAGCCGAACACGCCTTAAAACGAGACTGAGCCCCTACCAGTGAAGGCAGAGGCTCAAAGTGGTGCAGGAAGCGTGAGGGGCTACCCAATGCGCCGGTAGAGCGTCGCGCGGGAGACTCCGAGAGCCTTGGCAATGGCAGTGATGCTCTCCCCCTTGGCCTTACGAGCCTTGGCCACAGTCAGCACGTCCTCAGTGATGACGGACGGACGTCCACCGGTACGCCCCTGAGCCTTGGCAGCGTCCAGACCGGCGCGGGTGCGCTCCACGATCATGTCTCGCTCAAGCTCAGCAAAGGCAACCATCATGGTGAAAAAGAACTTGCCTTCCCCCTTGGGCGAGTAGTTACCGGCGAGAGTTCCAGTGAGGATGCGGAGCGCGATTCCACGGGAGTGCAGATCCTCAGCAATGTCTTATCTTTATGTCCTCTCCCTTTACATTGCCCCGAGTTCTTCTAGGAATGAGGGGACGGGCTCCAATTCCAGACCTGGGAACTCCCTTAGTTCGGGATTAGTCCAGTGCGCCGGTACGTTCTGGCTAATCAAGGGCCTATCCATTCCCTCTGCCTTATTCAGGCGCAGCTCTTGTGCCATGGTCTGGATATCCCCTAGGTCAATGACCATTCCCAGGTCATTCGGCATGTCGCCTTTCTTCCAAGCCCAGACCTTTACGTCGTAGGTGCGGAGAAAATCCCGACGGTCTTCCTGGTCTTTGGCTGCCCAGACGTCCCCGTACTTCTTTCCCATGGGCTTGAGAGCCGGGTTAGCCCTTTCCTCTTCCTGCTTGGCCAGGAGAGCAACCTTTGCCGACAGACTCTTGTGCATACGGCGGTAGGACTCTTCCTGTCCCTCTCCGTCGTACTCCCCCGCCAGGAAGTCAGCTTCCAGCTTTTCCAGGCGTGCCTTTGCCGCCTGGAGTTCCCTTGCCTGAGAGGGTCCCGTACCGACTCGCTCGTACATGTCCCACGTACCTACGCTGTCACGGATTGCCTGGTCAACCGCAGCGTCGAGAGCGTCAGCACGGATGTACAAGCCGTCCGTACACGCTCCACCCTTGAACTTATTGGAGCAGCGGTAATACCTGTGCCCCGGAATTCGCTCTCCGTCTTTCCTGGTGTGTCCGGAATTCAGGAGAGAAGTAACCGGCGCTCCACAGTTACCGCAGCGCGCAATACTGGAAAGGAGACTCTTTGCGCTGACTCGGGTTCCACCCGTATAGGCATTGGGAGCGGGCTTAATCCTGTCGACCAGGTCTGTCCATTCATCCATGGAAGCCAAAGGCTTTTCAGGAAGAATGACCGGCTCTCCCTGGTCATCTAGAATGGCCTCGCCCTTATAGGCGTAGATACCAGGAACCCAAGAGGAACGGATGAACTTATTGATGATGGTTGACTGCCATTGAGTTCCCTTGGTTTCCTCCCCCTTCAATTTCCGGAGGTGGTCACCCCACGTGAGTACGCCACGGCCGTTGAAGTCTCGGGAAATCCTGTGTGTGGACTGTCCCTCACGGACGCGAGTGAAGATCTCTTCCACGTAGGGGTGGAAGTCCTGGTCAATCTCCAGAACCTTCCTCTTGCCACCCTCTACGGCTTTGATGCGGTAGCCGGTAGGCGGAGCACCAACGAGCCATGAACGGTTCTCCAGACGGCTCTGTACGCCGTTCAGGATGCGTGCCTGAACGGTGTCCCACTCAGCCTCAGCGAATACGGCAGTCATGCGCGCCATCATCTTGCCTTGGGGAGTCGAGAGGTCGAACCCCTCTTCAACACAGACGATGAACTTCCCGTTTTCCTGTGCCCACTCCAAGAGTTCGTTGAAGTGCATCGAGCGACGGGTAAGCCTGTCCATCTTGGCCGCAATGATCACGTCGAACTCATCGGCTCGGGACGTCAGCCACTTGCCGAGTCTCGGACGCTTGAACGGGGAGATGGAGCCTGAGACGTCCGTGTCCTCTGCCTCGCCCACCAGGACGCCGGACAGGAGCGGAGAGCTCACGTGGTGTCGGATCACGCCACGCTGCCACTCGATGGAGGTGGAGCCGTCCGAGTCGGCAGAGAGACGGAGACAGGCGAGGTAGCGCAGACCAGGTGTCATGGCAGGAGCGTAGCGCTCTCTGTGTGCCTAGGTGACTGGCCTGACCTTGCCGGTTGGCACCGTCTGTCCTCGTCCTCGTACTCGTCGGAAAACTGCTTCGGAAACGGCTCTTGATAGCACTGGGGCGGGTCGTCACGGACCCGCCGGTACCAAGGCTAATGCTCATCAGGCCGGTGACAAGACGTCGCCGGGTTGTTCCTTCGCGCAGGGAACTACCCTGGTCCGGTGCGTGACAAAACCCAAACGAATTCCGCCGAGCCCGGTGACCGACTGATCCGTGCCGGTGCCATCGTGTTCTTCCTCGGTGCGCTGGCCACTCTCGTCACTGTGGCTCCGCTGTTCCTCCACGCGAAGCCATTTCCGACGTACATGTTCGGACTGAGCATGCTCATGGGCGTCGGCTTCCTGATGGCGGGAGCCGGCGTGCTCCAGTCGATGGCGGCGGGCCGCCGTCAGGCGCGCGCCGGGCGGTAGTCCGCCAGCCAGCCGGGGAACTCCGTGAGGTCCCCGAGCACGACGTCCGCCCCGGCCGTGCTCAGCTCCTCGGCACTGCACGGCCCGGTCGCCACGGCGACGGACAGGGCGTCGGCCTTGCGCGCGCCGCGCACGTCCCCGGTGTGGTCGCCGACGTAGATCCCGGCCCCGTGCTCGCGCAGCGCCTCCGCCTTCTGCTCGGCCCACAGGTTGCCGACGACCTCGTCGGGGTGGATGCCCAGGTGCTCCAGGTGCAGCTTGGCGTTCGGCTCGTACTTGGCGGTCACCACGATCGCGCGCCCGCCGGCCGCGCGCACGGCGTCGATGGCCTCGGGGGCGCCGGGCATCGCAGGCGTAGGGGCGATGGCGAACGCCGGGTACATCGACCGGTACAGGTCGGACATCTCCGCCAGCCGGTCCTCGGGGAACCAGTTGACCAACTCCTCGGCGAGCGGCGGCCCGAGCCGCGTCACCGCCAGGTCGGCGTCGATGTACGTCCCCGTCCGCTCGGACAGTGCCTGGTAGCAGGCGCGGATGCCGGGACGGGAGTCGATGAGGGTCATGTCGAGGTCGAAGCCGACGGTCAGGGCGGGGGCAGTCATGGAGGCAGTCGTGGAGGCCATATCGGCCATTGTGCCCAGGCCTTACGGCGGGCAGTCGGCGGGCCGGTGTGACCTACATCTTCCTCGCGCGGCCTACATCCTGCGCTGCGACCGCCACACCACGTACAGCGCGGACAGCACCGCGGCGCCGCGCACCACCCATGGCCAGGTCCCGGCGATCGCGTCGTTCATATGGCCCTGGGCGATGGGGGTGCCCCAGCGGCCGTCGTTCCTGCCCCACAGCCAGACGAGTCCGGCGGTGACCGCGAGGCCGGGCATGCCGATGACGGCCCACTTCGACTCGTTCCGAGTCAGTCGGCGGGAGGCGTAGGCGATGAGCCAGCCGAAGAGCAGGGCGAACCAGTTTCCGAGGATCGCGCCGACGACGAGCAGTCCGGCGGCGATCAGGAGGAGCGGGTTGCTCCAGCCGCCGGCGGGGAGGGAGAAGCGGCGACGACGGGCGGCGGGGCCCTCGGGCGCGGCCCCCTCCTCGGCTTCCACGGCCTTCTCGGCGGCCGGTACCGGTGCCGGTTGCTTCTCCGGCTCCTTCGGCCGCGGCGGCCTGAGCAGGTCGGGGATCTCCACGCCGCCGGTGAACCCCGGGACGCTCTCACCGAACGGTGTGCTCTCGACCCGCCACCAGTCGGCCTGGGTCGCACTGCCGCCGAGTTCCTCGGCGCTCGCCGTGTGCGGCGAAGAGGGGGCGTCGAAGAAGGCGTCGGCGGGGGCGGGCCTCTCGGGCTGGGCGGGGCGGGGGCGCGGCACGACCCGGCGCAGGCTCTTCGGCAGCCGTCTGCCGTCCTGCGGCTCGTCGTCCCGCTGCACCGGCACGTGGGCGGGGGTCCCCTGCGGGGTGGTGGCGCCGCCGCCCGCGGCCGCCACGACCTCGTCGGGGCTGCCGAGCCGGGAGAGGATGCGGCGGACGGCGGCGGGGCTGTCGACGGTCGTCTTCGCCCGTCGCCTGTCGATCTCGCCCCGCAGCTCCGACACCAGGCGCATGCGCGCGGCCGACGGCAGCTGACGCTGCTGAGCCACGTCGCCGACGCGGCTCAGATACTCGTAGACGACCTTGTCGCTCTCGATCCCCACGAAGTCCCCTCCGGGGCGGGTGTGTTGGATACCGTTGCTTTGATCATCAAGTGATCTCAGCAATCCCGGTGTTTCCGCCGGAATGGTCCGTAACGGTGTCACCAGAGTGCGAGTTGCACCCTGGTGGCTTGCTGACGGTCTCCCGTTTCCTTCCCGGCCCGGGGGCTGGGGATTGTGCCACCTGCCCGCCCCGTCCCGGCCTTGCGGCGCGGGCGGGTGGCGCGGGTCTTGTGGTCGGCTCCACGGGGCTTCGACTCCGCCTTGGCGGGGTCCAGGTCTCCGGCCACTCCGGTACCTGTGGTGCGGGCCGCGAGGGCGACCAGATTGTGTCCCGCGTTCGCGTCCCGGTCAAGGACGAGGCCGCAGTTGTCGCACTCGAAGACGCGCATGCTGAGGGGCAGTTTGGCTTTCACCACACCGCAGCGGGAGCAGGTCTTCGAGGAGGGGTACCAGCGGTCGGCGACGACGAGTCGTGTGCCGTGCCGACGGGTTTTGTAGGTGAGCTGGCGTCGGATCTCGCCGAACGCGGCATCCGCGACGCGGCGGGACAGGCGCCGGTTGCGGCCCATGCCGGCGACGTTGAGGTCTTCCACGACGATCGTGCCGTACTCGGATGCGAGGCGGGTCGTCATCTTGTGGAGGGTGTCCTCGCGGAGGTTCGCGACCCGGTGATGGATCGTGTTCCGCGCCTGGTTGGCCTTCTCCCAGCGGCGGGATGGTCGCTGCCCGGTGCGCCGGTCGGGGCCCTGACGCCGGGAGACGATACGGCTGGCGCGGCGCAGCTGCTTCAGCGCACGGTCGAGGTGGCGCGGGTTCGGCTCCTTGCCGAGGACACCATCGCTGTCCGCGAGAACGGCCAGCGTCTTGATGCCGAGGTCGATACCGGCCGCCGCGTCCGGACGGGAGACCTTCACCGGCTCGTGCTGCTGCTCAACCTGGAACGCGACGAACCAGTGGCCTCGGTCCCGGCGGACCGTCGCGGACAGGATCCGCATGTTCCCCGCGTCGATCAGGGCCCGCAGGTCAGCTCGTTTCTCGTGGAGGCGGACGGTGCCGATCCTGGGCAGGGTGATGTGCCTGCCGTCAGGCTCGATGCGGATCGTGCCAGTGGTGAACCGGCAGGTCAGGCGCGCTTTGTGTTTCGACTTGAAGCGGGGGATGCCCATCTTTGGGCCCTTGCGCTTGCCGCTCTTGGACTTCGCGTAGTTGTCGAACGCCGCCGACGCGTTAGCCAGGCCGGTGTTGTACGCCTCCTTGGAGTTCTCCTCCCACCAGCCGGCGAAGCGCGCGTTGGTGCGCTTGTCCTCGTTGAACGCCTTCCGAAGCGAGGGCAACGACCACGACCGCCACGCAGTCAGCTCGTCCGGCGGGATGCCGTACGACTGCTCGGCCTTGCGCTGCCACCACACGGCGGTGATGTACGCGACCGCCCAGTTGTACGCGGCCCGCGCGGCACCTCCGTGCGAATGCAGGTGGCGGTTGGCCGTGGCGTTCGGGTCCAGCGCAAGCTTGTGCGCGAGGACCGTGAAGCCCGGCCGCGGTGTGAACTTCTTCATCCGGCTGCCTCCGGGCCGGTGGCGACCGCGACCGCCCGGGCGGCGCGATGCATCGCGGAGCGACGGCCGTACAGGCGGGCGCACATCGAGGTCAGGACCTCGGTGATGTCCCGTACGAGGTCGTCGGCGGCCTCTGCCGGGTCCAGGACAACCAGACGCCGCCCCGTGGCCGAGAGAGCGGCTTCCAGATCCTCGACGCCGAACCGGGCGAGGCGGTCTCGGTGCTCGACCACGATCGTTCCCACACCCGGGTCGGCGAGCAGGCGGTGCAGCTTGCGGCGACGCCCGTTCAAGCCGGAGCCGACCTCCGTCACCACGTCAGCGACCGCGAGCCCCTGGCCCGTTGCACCCTGCACGGTCCGGGCGACCTGGCGCTCCAGGTCCGCTTTCTGGTCACCGGACGAGACACGGCAGTACACCACGACCCGCCCGGCGGCCTGCGGGGCGGGCTCGGTCACGAGCCATGTACCGGACGGCGTCTGGACCACCGGGACCGGCATACGGCCCTCTTTCGCCCAGGCCCACGCGGTCTGGTAGTGCACGCCATTGCGTGCTGCCCACTCAGAAAGCTTCACAACCTCACGTTATTCACTGAGGAAACCAGATATCCACTGAAAGAAATGGGAACTGTTGTTTACCCCCAGACCACGACGGTAGCGCAGGGCAACGACATCCAGCCCACGTCGGCCATTCCAGCCCGACCCGCGAGCACGCACGAGCCCACCTCGCCCAATCCAGCCCGTCCGGCCTTTGAGGACGAGGCCGAAGGGCGACGGGGTCCGGGGCGGAGCCCCCAGGGCCGCGAACCCCCACCCACCCGCAGCTACCCCGCTCAACCACCACACGCACCCGCTACCGTGAGTCAGATGAGCACCCCGGCCGCTCCGCGTTCACTCGCAGAGGCACTGCGCAACAGGGACGACGCCTCCCTGGCGGAACTGCTGCGCGCCCGTCCCGATCTCATCACCCCCGTCCCCACGGACCTCACGCAGCTGGCGACGCGCGCCGGCACGCGTGCGTCGGTCGTGCGGGCGCTGGAGCGGCTGGACCGTTTCGCGCTGCAGACGGCGCAGGCGCTGGCCGTCGCGGCGGACCCGGCCGGGTATGACGAGTTGCTCGGCCTGATGGGCGGTGACGACGGCGATCCGGCCGTCGCCACGGCGCTGCCCCGCGCCCTCGGCACCCTGCGCGAGCAGGCCCTGGTGTGGGGCGGCGACGACCGGCTGCGGCTGGTGCGCACGGCCCGTGAGCTGCTCGCGCCCTCTCCGCAGCACCCGTCGCCGACCGGGCTCGGGCCCGCGGTGCACGAGGCGACGGCGGGCATGTCGCCGGGGCGGATCCAGGAGATCGTCACGGCGGTCGGGCTGCCCAAGACGCACGACTCCGTCTCCGCCGTCGGCTCGCTCACCGCCCTGTTCGGCGACCGTACCCGGATGGCGGCGCTGCTGGCCGGGGCGCCCGAGGAGTCGCGGGAGGTGCTGGACCGGCTGGTGTGGGGGCCGCCGTACGGGCAGGTCACGGCCGATCCGGCGGCCCGGCTGCGCTGGCTGCTGGACCGCGGGCTGCTGCTGCCGACGGCGCCCGGGACGGTCGTACTCCCCCGTGAGGTGGCCCTGCATCTGCGCGGCGGCCGTGCGCACCGGGTCACCGAGCCGCGGCCGCCCGCGCCGGAGGTGACGGGCACGCACCGTCCACAGGTTGTGGACGCGACGGCGGCCGGCCAGGCGTACACGGCGCTGTCGACGGTCGAGGAGCTGCTGAAGGACTGGGACGAGGGCGGCCCGACGGTGCTGCGGGCCGGCGGCCTCAGCGTGCGCGACCTCAAGCGCACCGCCGTGGCGCTCGACGTGTCCGAGCCCGTCGCCGCCTTCTGGGTCGAACTCGCCTACGCTGCCGGGCTGCTGGCCTCCGACGGCGAGGCCGACGAGCGGTACGCGGCGACTCCGGCCCACGACGAGTGGCTGGAACAGCCGGCCGCCGAGCGCTGGGCGCGGCTGGCCCACGCGTGGCTGACGGCGACGCGGACGGCGGGCGTGGTCGGGGGCCGGGACGCGAAGGACCGGACGTTGTCGGCGCTCGGACCGGGGCTCGACCGCAGTGCCGCACCGGAGGTACGGCACCGGGTGCTGACGCTGCTGGCCGGGCTGCCCGAAGGGGCGTCGCCCGCTGCCGCCTCCGTGCTGGAGCGGCTGCGCTGGGAGCGGCCCCTGCGTGGCGCCCAGCAGGACGACGACCTGCGTGGACGGCTCGCCACCTGGGCGCTGTCGGAGGCGGAGATGCTGGGTGTGACGGGGCGGGGCGCGCTGTCGGCGCACGGGCGGGCGCTGCTCGGGGCGCCGGAGCCGAAGAAGCCCACGGCCGCGCACGCGCACACGGACGAGGGACCGGGCGACAAGCTCCCCGTCCACCATGTCCCGGTCACCGTGGAGCCCCTCTCCCCCGCCGAACAGATCACCGCGGCCGCCGTGGCCGCCCGCCTCCTCGCCCCGCTGCTGCCCGAACCCCTGGACCACGTCCTGCTCCAGGCGGATCTGACGGCTGTCGCGCCCGGCCCGCTGCGGCGGCCGCTGGCCGACATGCTGGGCCTGCTGGCGGACGTGGAGTCGAAGGGCGGGGCGACGGTGTACCGCTTCACGCCGGGCTCGGTGCGCCGCGCCCTGGACGCCGGGAACGCCGCCTCCGACCTGCACGCCTTCCTGACCGCCCACGCGCGCACCCCGGTCCCGCAGCCGCTGACGTATCTGATCGACGACGTGGCCCGCAGGCACGGGCATCTGCGGGTCGGGGCCGCCTCGGCGTATGTGCGCTGCGACGACGACGCGATGCTGAACGAGATCCTCGCCGACAAGCGCGCCGCGGGCCTGCGTCTGCGCCGCCTCGCGCCGACCGTCCTTGCCACCCAGGCCGACCCCGCCACCCTCCTCGACGGTCTGCGCGCGATGGGCTTCGCGCCGGCCGCCGAATCGGCGGAGGGCGATGTCCTGATCACCCGCGCCGACGCCCACCGCACCCCGCCCCGCGCCGCGCCCGAGCCGGTCCCGGACGGCCCGCCGACCCCCGACGCGACGCTCCTGACGGCGGCGATCCGGGCGATCCGGGCGGGCGACCTGGCCTCCACGGCCCCGCGCAAGCAGGGCCCCTCGGCCTCACCGGGCAGCGCGCTTCCGCGCACCGGCTCCGCCGAGACCCTCGCCACCATGCAGGCCGCCGTCCTGACCGGCGAGGCCCTGTGGATCGGCTACGTCAACGCCGAGGGCACCGCCAGCCAGCGCGTCATCGCCCCGATCCGCGTCGAGGGCGGCTACGTGACGGCGTACGACCACACGGCGGACGAGGTACGGACATATCCGCTGCACCGGGTGACGGGAGTGGCGGAGCTGGCCGACGAGGCGTGAACCGAGTGCCTGCCGGCTGCGATTCCGTTCCCTTCGTCGCAGCTCCACCGGCGTGACCGGAACTGTTCACCCGGGGCTTCCGGCACGGGCTCGCGGGCAGCGTTTGCTGAACGGGACCGGAACCGAGACCGGCTTTTCGACGAAAGGGGCCTCATGGCCACGACGATCCGCCGCGCAGTCATCCCCGCCGCCGGGCTGGGGTCCCGCCTGCTGCCGCTCACGAAGGCGATCCCGAAGGAGATGCTCCCCGTCGGCGACAAGCCCGTCGTCGAGCACACGGTGCGGGAGCTGGTGGCGTCGGGCATCACCGACATCACGATCGTCGTCTCCGGCGGCAAGGGCCTGATCCAGGACCATTTCCGGCCGAATCCGGCGCTCGTCGCCCAGCTGCGGGCGGACGGCAAGGAGGCCTACGCGGACGCCGTGGAGGAGGTCGGCGAGCTGTCCCGGCAGGGCCACATCACCTACCTCGACCAGCACGGCCCGTACGGCAACGGCACCCCCGTCCTGAACGCCGCCCGCAACGCCGGCGACGAGCCGATCCTCGTCCTGTGGCCGGACGACGTCTTCGTGGCCGACGTCCCGCGCGCCCAGCAGCTGATCCGGGCCTACGAGGCGACCAGCTGCCCCGTCCTCGCCCTGCTCCCCATGGACCCGGCCGACTCGCAGCGTTACGGCGTGCCCCGGGTCAAGGAGGACCTCGGTGACGGTCTGCTGCGCATCACCGGCCTGGTCGAGAAGCCGAAGCCGCAGGACGCGCCCTCCGGCTACGCGGCCATCGGCGGCTACGTCATCACTCCGGGCATCGTCGAGGAGCTGCGCAAGCAGACCAAGGCCTGGTACGAGCACCGGACCGGCGAGATCTACCTGACCGACGCGATCAACGCCTACGCCGCCACCAAGGCGGTGTACGGCCAGGTCATCCAGGGCCGCTGGTACGACACCGGCAACCCGCTGGCCTACCTCACCGCCCAGTTCGCCGCCGCGCTGGCCGACCCGGAGTACGGCCCGCACCTGCGCCGGCTTGCGGAACTCACCGAGGGCTCCTGAAGATCGCGGGCTGCCCGGTGTGACGTGCTCGCCTCCCCGAAAGGAGGCGCGGTACGGCAGACTGGACGTTTGGCCGTCCCCGTCCGGCCGTTCGGAAAGGGTGCCCCCGCGTGAATGGTCCACTCATCGTCCAGTCCGACAAGACCCTGCTCCTGGAGGTCGACCACGAACAGGCCGGCGAGTGCCGTCGGGCCATCGCGGTGTTCGCGGAGCTGGAGCGGGCACCCGAGCACATCCACACGTACCGGGTGACGCCGCTGGGTCTGTGGAACGCGCGCGCGGCCGGGCACGACGCCGAGCAGGTCGTGGACGCGCTCGTGCAGTACAGCCGCTACCCGGTGCCGCACGCGCTGCTCGTCGACGTCGCCGACACGATGGACCGGTACGGGCGGCTGACCCTCAGCAAGCACCCCACGCACGGGCTGGTCCTCACGACCACCGACCGGCCGGTGCTGGAGGAGATCCTGCGCTCGAAGCGGGTCGCGCCGCTGGTCGGCGCGCGGATCGACCCGGACACGGTCGCCGTGCATCCCTCCGAGCGCGGGCAGATCAAGCAGACGCTGCTGAAGCTGGGCTGGCCGGCCGAGGACCTCGCGGGGTACGTGGACGGCGAGGCGCACCCTATCGAGCTGAACGAGGACGGGTGGGCGCTGCGCCCGTACCAGAAGCAGGCCGTGGAGAACTTCTGGCACGGCGGGAGTGGGGTCGTGGTGCTGCCGTGCGGCGCCGGGAAGACACTCGTCGGCGCCGGGTCGATGGCCCAGGCGAAGTCGACGACGCTGATCCTCGTCACGAACACCGTCTCGGCGCGGCAGTGGAAGCACGAGCTGGTGAAGCGGACCTCGCTGACCGAGGAGGAGATCGGTGAGTACAGCGGGACGCGGAAGGAGATCCGGCCGGTCACCATCGCCACCTACCAGGTGCTGACCACGAGACGGAAGGGCGTCTACCCGCACCTGGAACTCTTCGACTCCCGTGACTGGGGTCTGATCGTCTACGACGAGGTGCATCTGCTGCCCGCGCCCGTCTTCAAGTTCACGGCGGATCTGCAGGCGCGGCGGCGGCTCGGGCTGACGGCCACCCTCGTGCGCGAGGACGGACGCGAGTCGGACGTGTTCTCCCTGATCGGCCCCAAGCGGTTCGACGCGCCGTGGAAGGAGATCGAGGCGCAGGGCTACATCGCGCCGGCCGACTGTGTGGAGGTCCGGGTCAACCTCACCGAATCCGAGCGCCTCGCCTACGCCACCGCCGAGACCGAGGAGAAGTACCGCTACTGCGCCACGACCGAGACGAAGCGGAAGGTCACGGAGGCGATCGTGCGCCGGTTCGCGGGTCAGCAGATCCTCGTCATCGGGCAGTACATCGACCAACTCGACGAGCTGGGCGAGCACTTGAACGCACCCGTCATCAAGGGTGAGACCTCCAACGCCCAGCGCGAGAAGCTCTTCGGCGCCTTCCGGGAGGGCGAGATCAGTGTGCTGGTGGTCTCCAAGGTCGCGAACTTCTCCATCGACCTGCCGGAGGCGACGGTCGCCGTCCAGGTGTCGGGCACCTTCGGCTCACGCCAGGAGGAGGCCCAGCGGCTCGGGCGGGTGCTCCGCCCCAAGGCCGACGGCCACCAGGCGCACTTCTACTCCGTCGTCGCCCGCGACACGCTCGACCAGGACTTCGCCGCGCACCGCCAGCGGTTCCTGGCGGAGCAGGGGTATGCGTACCGGATCGTGGACGCGGACGAGTTGCTGGCGGAGGAGGCGTAGGACACGGCCCCCGGCTTGGCTGCGGTCACTTGCGACGTACGCCCGCTTCCTCGCCGTACTCGCCGAGTACGACGACGCTGAAGGCGGCGCCCGCGAAGACCTTGATCGCGCGCAGGGCGTCGCCGAGACGGTGGGGGTGGCTGCCCGTGACGGCTGTGGCACCGCCGGGCCGGCCCGGGCCATGGGCTGGGGTGAAGGTTGCTGCGCTCATGTACCCATAGTGGCTCTTAGCACATAAGGCCGGCATCGGCCTGCGGACCGAAGCTCCGCCGTCGCCGCGTACGACTCCGGGCAGAGCCGTCCCCCTCGGGTATGACGGGGACATACCCTCGGGTATGACGGGGACATCCCCTAGGGGACCAGGGGAACAGGGGGCCGGGCGACTCCCCGGGGGGCGGAAAAACGGTTGGCTTCCGTCACGGCATCTGGCCTAGAATCTCCGCTCTTGCCCGCCTCCCTCCACGGAGCGCCGCCGCCCGGCCGGAAACCGGACGGCTTTCCGCCATGCAGCGCCGTACACCGGCGCCATCCGCACCGCAGGCCTTCGGAGGCATTCCCGTGTCCACGCCCGTCGACGACTCCAAGCCACTCGACGCCCCCAAGCCACTCGACGCCCCCAAGGCCCTCGATGACCCCAAGGCGCTCGACGGCCCCCTCGACCCGCTCTCCCGGGAACGCTCCCACCTCGCCGACTCGCGCGCCGCCCTGCGCGCCATGCGCGAGGACGTCGAGTCGCTCGACATCCGTGACGTCACCGCGAACTGGGTCAACGCCGAGGTCCTGGCCCGCCAGATCGACGACCGCATCAAGGCGCTGGCCGACCTCAGCGACACCCCGCTGTTCTTCGGCCGCCTCGACTACCTGCACTCCCCGGGCGCCGACCGGGCGGAGGGCGCGGACGGTGAGCGCCCGCGGCCGGAGGACGCTTATCAAATGCTGTACATCGGGCGCCGGCACGTGCACGACCACGACGGCGACCCGATGGTCATCGACTGGCGGGCACCGGTCTCGCAGCCGTTCTACCGGGCCTCCAAGAAGGACCCGCTGGACGTCGCGCTGCGCCGCCGCTTCGGGTACACGGGCGGCGACCTCACGGCGTACGAGGACGAGCATCTCTCCGACCCGGCGGAGGTGGCCCGCACGAGCAAGCTGCTCCAGCAGGAGATCGAGCGCCCGCGCGTCGGCCCGATGCGGGACATCGTCGCGACCATCCAGCCCGAGCAGGACGAGATCGTGCGCAGCGGGCTGGGCGGCACGGTGTGCGTGCAAGGAGGGCCCGGGACCGGAAAGACCGCCGTCGGCCTGCACCGTGTCGCCTATCTCCTCTACGCCCATCGCGAGCGGCTCGCCCGCACCGGCACGCTCGTCATCGGCCCGAACCGGTCCTTCCTGCACTACATCGAGCAAGTCCTGCCCGCCCTGGGTGAGTTGGCTGTCAAGCAGGCCACCGTGGACGACCTCGTGGCGCATGTCGAGGTCAGGGGCGCCGACGAGGCACCGGCCGCGATCATCAAGGGCGACGCGAGGATGGCGGAGGTGCTGCGGCGGGCCGTCCACTCGCACGTCACCCTGCCGACCGAGCCGGTCGTCGTGGTGCGCGGCTCACGCCGCTGGCGGGTGCCCGCGCACGAACTCGGGGACATCGTCCGCGAGTTGCTCGACCGCGGCATCCGTTACGGCGCCGCCCGCGAGGCCCTTCCGCAGCGCATCGCGCATGCCGTGCTGGTGCAGATGGAGCGGTCGGGCGAGGCACCGGACGACCGGGTGCAGGACGCGGTGGCCCGCAACAGCGCGGTCAAGGCGGCGGTGAAGGCGGTCTGGCCGCCGGTCGACCCGGCGAAACTGGTCCTGCGTCTGCTGACGGACGCGGACTTCCTCGCCGCACACGCGGATGGCCTGCTGAGCCAGGACGAGCAGAGAACGATCCTCTGGGCCAAGCCGGTGCGCAGCGTCAAGGCCGCCAAGTGGTCGTCCGCGGACGCGGTGTTGATCGACGAGGCGACGGACCTGGTGCAGCGCACGCACTCCCTCGGCCATGTGGTCCTGGACGAGGCGCAGGACCTCTCCCCCATGCAGTACCGGGCGGTCGGCCGCCGCTGCACCACCGGGTCGGCGACGATCCTCGGCGATCTGGCGCAGGGCACCACGCCCTGGGCGACGAGGAGTTGGGACGAGGCCCTCGCCCACCTCGGCAAGTCGGAGGGCGTCATCGAGGAGCTGACGGCCGGTTTCCGCGTCCCGACGGACGTCATCACGTACGCCTCCCGTCTGCTCCCGCACATCGCGCCCGGCCTGACGCCGGTCGCCTCGGTCCGCGAGAACCCGGGCTTCTTCGACCTCCGCCCGATCGCCGGCACCGCCGAAGTCGTCGCCGCCTGCGAGGAGTTGCTGCGCAACGAGGGCTCGACGGGGCTGATCGTGGCCGACGTCCGCGTTCCTTCCCTGGCGGCGGCGCTGACGGCGGCCGGCATCAGCTACCTGGCCCCGGGCGAGGAAACCACCCGGGACACCCGCCTCACCCTGGTCCCGGCGTCGCTCGCCAAGGGCCTGGAGTACGACTACGTGGTCCTCGACGAGCCACAGGCAGTGGTCGACGGAGAGCCGGACGAACGCACGGGACTACGGCGACTGTATGTGGCGCTGACCCGAGCGGTCTCGGGCCTGATCGTGACGCACGCGGCGCCGTTGCCGACGCAGCTGTGATGGCCCGCACGTCAGGTGGGCACGTTCAGCGTTCGTCCAGTACGCGACGCCACTGACGCACCGCCTCCGCCGCAACCGGTCCGTCCCAGCCCCCCGGCCGTGCCGCCCCGCCGATGTGGAAGGCGTCGATGCCGGCGGTCTTCAGCCCGGGCACGTGTTCCAGCCGCAGGCCCCCGCCGGCCATGATCCGCGGCTCGTAGCCGGGGTCTCCGCGTCTGGCCGCCTCGGTGAGCAGGGTGGGGAGGCCGTCGTCGACGCCCGTGGCCGAGCCGGCCGTGAGGTAGGCGTCCAGCCCTGGCAGTCCGTCCAGCTGCTTGCGCAGCGCGTCGCGGTCCGCGGCCCGGTCGATGGCGCGGTGGAAGGTCCAGCGGCAGCCGTCCAGCTCCTCGACGATCCGCTCCACGGCGTCCAGGTCGACACGGCCGTCCGGGTCGAGGAACCCGAGCACGAATTCCTCGGCACCCGCGGCCCGCATCTCCCGGGCAGCCCGGACCAGCCGCGCGACATCCTCGGCGTCTCCGGCGGCGAATCCGTCTGTCAGCCGCAGCATCACGCGCAGGTCGATGTCGACGGCGGCCCGGATCCGGGCGAAGGTCTCGACCGGCGGGGTCAGCCCGTCGGCCGCCATGTCGGTGACCAGCTCTAGGCGGTCCGCGCCTCCGGCCTGGGCGGCGACCGCGTCCTCGGTACCGAGGGCGATCACCTCCAGGACTGCACGCGTGCTCATAGGACCCCTTCCGTCGGTGTTCCCTGGAGCGGCTACAGGTCTAGTCCAATCTCAGGGTACGACGGGAGGGCGGAGGGCCGCGAGATCGCCCCCGTCACCCGAAGCTGTCCAGCTTCCCGACATCCACCCCGACGAGCCCCTACGCCACGGCTTTCGGCACGGGCCGCCCCGGACAACGCCGTACGAACGTGGCCGCGTCCCCGATGAAAACCGGGCCGGCGCCCGCTCCCCGCTCGTCCCGCCCAGCCGCTGCGGCTCGTCCACGTCGTCGAGGCCGGAGTGCAGCGGGTCCGCGACCCTTCTCCCGGGTGACCCCCGCGAGGACGGTGAGCGCGTCCGGGAGCGCGGTTCGGGGTCGCGTACGTCGTGCAGGTCTGGAGCCGTCATGGGTTCACGCCAGGGGTCCGGCGCGAGACGAGGGACAATGCGGGCATGGCCGATCTCGACGCCCTGCGCACCCGCTGGAACCGCGCCCTGGAAGGAGCCCGGCCGCCCGGCGCCGGCCCCGACCCGGCCCCGTACGCCGACGACCTCCTGGCCCGCTGGCAGGAACCGCAGCGGCGTTACCACACGCTCGCCCACCTCACGGCGGTCCTGGACCACATCGACGTACTGGAGAAGTACGCACAGGACCCGGACGTCGTGCGCCTGACGGCCTGGTTCCACGACGCCGTCTACCTTCCCGAACGGTCCGAGAACGAGGAGCGCTCGGCCCGTCTCGCCGAGCGGGCCCTCCTGGAGGCGGGGGTGCCGGCCGCGAAGACCGCCGAGGTCACCCGTCTCGTCCGGCTCACCGTCACCCACGCCCCCGCCGACGACGACCGCGACGGCCAGGTCCTCTGCGACGCCGACCTCGCGATCCTGGCCTCGCCCCCGTCCGCGTACGCCGCCTACACGGCCGCCGTGCGCGAGGAGTACCACTTCGTGCCCGGTGCCGCCTTCCGCGAGGGACGCGCCGCGGTCCTGCGTCAACTCCTCGATCTGCCGAGGCTGTTCAGGACCCCGTACGGACAGGCGGAGTGGGAGGCGACGGCGCGCTACAACATCGGCTCCGAGCTGGAAATGCTGTCGCTTCCGGCGGACCCGGCCACATAGTCTGCGGCCCATGCGACCAATGGGCGGGGACAGGCTGGAGGAGGCCGTGGCGGGCTGCTTGGCAGCGCTGCGCACGGCCGTGGACCGGGACTGGGCGGGGGTGAAGGCGGGCCGGCTGGAGTGGAGCTGCGCCACGACGGCGTTCCACATCGCCGAGGACCTGATCGGGTACGCCGCCAACCTGGCGGCACGCGCCCAGGACGACTACGTCCCCTTCGAGATCACCCTCGACGAGGGCACCGACAACGCGGGCCTGTTGCAGGTGATCGAGGCGACCGGCGCCCTGTTCACCGCCACCCTGCGCGCGACGCCGCGCGAGGCCCGCGCCTTCCACCCGTACCCCTTCCGCAGCGCGAACCGCGAGGGCTTCGCCGCGATGGGCATCGCCGAGATCCTCGCCCACACGCACGACATCGCCGAGGGCCTGGGCCTGCCGTACGAACCGCCCGCCGCACTGCCGGAGTTCGTCCTCACCCACATTTTCCCGCACGTGCAGCCGGGCCCCGACCACTGGCGCACCTTCCTGTGGGCCACCGGCCGCGGCGAACTCCCCGGCCGCGCCCCGGTCACCCAGTGGCGCTGGCACAACAACCTCGTCGTGCCCGCCTACCGCGTCACCCTGCAGGGCGTCACGCCCGCGGCCGCGCGCGATCTGACGGCGGGCGGCGACGGCGGCTTCGAGTGGATCGAGGGCGGCCCCTTCGACGGTACCCGGGAGGCCTCCGGCTTCCTGCTCAAGGCGTACGAAGGGGGCGTGCACCGCCCGGAGTTCGGCGTGTTCGTCCTGGTGAGGCGCGAGGACGGCCGCGCGATCGGCGGCATGGGCTTCCACGGCATCCCGGACGAGGAGGGCCGCGCCGAGATCGGCTACGACCTCGCCGAGGGCGCCCGCGGCCGCGGCTACGCGACCGAGGCACTGCGCACCCTCGCGGACTGGGCGCTGGCCCGGGACGACGTACGCACGCTCTTCGCGACGGTCGAACGCGACAACCTCCCCTCCCAGGCCGTGGTCTCCCGCGCGGGCTTCCGCAAGGTGAGCGAGGACGAGTCGGTGCTGGCCTACGAACTGGGGTGCTGAGCCCGCCCCTTCGGCCGCCGCAGCCCCGCCCCCGTCAGCAGCCGCACCACCTCGCGGCTGCTGACCTCCACGGCACCGGCGCGCACCGCGTCCGCGTACCGGTGCGACGGGATGTCGTAGTGGTCGCGCTCGAAGGCCCGCCCGGGCACGCCCAGCTCGTCGGCGAACGTGTGCAGTTCCTCGTAGGAGAGGTCGCTGACCAGGTGGGACCACATCCGGCCGTGGCCAGGCCAGGTCGGTGGGTCGATGTACACCGTCACGACGCCGCCCCGCCCATGGCCGGCCCCAGCGCCCCCACCGCGGCGACCTTCACGCCCGCCTTGTGACACACCCAGTGCGGGTCAGGACCCAGCTCCGGCTCGACCTCCAGCGCATGCGGGTCGCCGCCGCCGCAGACCGGGCACAGGGGCCAGCGGCCGTACGCCTCCAGCAGGGCGTCCTGGACGTCCTGCGCGACCAGCCCGGAGACGTACTCCACGCCCTCCGGCCACTGCTCGACCCACCAGCGCCGCTGCACGACTGACTCCTCGACCATGGACACCACGTCCGCCGCGGCGACCTCGCTCGCGGCCAGGTCGGCGAGCACGAGGGCGCGTGCCGCGTGCAACGCCTGCTCCAGAGGGCTGATGGGGTGCATGCCCCCATTGTGCGCACTCTTGACCCCACACCAAGCCGAAAATATCTTTCATACGTGACCCAGAACGTGAAGGAAATTTTCGCCAAGCCCGTCGGCGGCTCCGGCGGCCCCTCGGCCGCGCCCCCCGCCCCCGCCGCCCTCGCCGCCAAGGTGCGCACGCTCAGCCCGTCCATGACCCGCTCCATGCAGCGCGTCGCCGAGGCCGTCGCGAGCGATCCGGCCGGCTGCGCGGCCCTCACGGTCACCGGTCTCGCCGAGCTCACCGGCACCAGCGAGGCCACCGTCGTCAGGACAGCCCGGCTGCTCGGCTACCCCGGATACCGCGATCTGCGCCTCGCGCTCGCCGGACTGGCCGCCCAGCAGCAGTCCGGGCGCGCGCCCGCCATCACCACCGACATAGCGGTCGACGACCCCATCGCCGACGTCGTCGCGAAACTCGCCTACGACGAACAGCAGACCCTCGCGGACACGGCGGCCGGGCTCGACACGGTGCAGCTGGGGGCCGCGGTGAGCGCTGCGGCCGGGGCGCGGCGGATCGACGTGTACGGCGTCGGGGCGTCCGGGCTCGTCGCGCAGGACCTCGTGCAGAAACTGCTGCGGATCGGGCTGATAGCCCAGGCGCACAGTGATCCGCACCTTGCCGTGACGAACGCGGTGCAGTTGCGCGGCGGCGATGTCGCCATCGCGATCACGCACTCCGGGTCGACCGGGGACGTCATCGAGCCGTTGCGGGTCGCGTTCGAGCGCGGGGCGACGACGGTGGCGATCACCGGACGGCCGGACGGCGCGGTCACTCAGTACGCCGACCATGTGCTGACGACGTCCACCGCCCGGGAGAGCGAGCTGCGGCCGGCCGCGATGTCATCCAGGACCAGCCAACTCCTCGTCGTGGACTGCCTGTTCGTGGGAGTGGCACAACGAACGTACGAGACGGCGGCGCCGGCCCTGGCCGCGTCGTACGAGGCGCTGGCGCATCGGCATCGCCGGTAGCGAACCCTCGCCGTTTCGTACGCCGGTAGCAAACCTTCACCGTTCCGTACTTCGAAAGAGCCGCGCACCATGACCTCCACCTCCAACCCCCGTGACCTCCGCGCCGAGTTGGAATCACTCACCACCGAGGCCTTCCGTCCTGATCTCGCCGACATCGACCGACTCGCCACCCTCGACATCGCCCGGCTCATGAACGGTGAGGACGCCACCGTCCCGGCGGCCGTCGCCGAACGCCTCCCCGAGATCGCCACCGCCATCGACGCCGTCGCGGAGCGCATGGCGAGGGGCGGGCGGCTGATCTACGCGGGTGCGGGCACGGCCGGCCGTCTCGGTGTGCTGGACGCCTCCGAGTGCCCGCCGACCTTCAACACCGACCCCGAGCAGGTCGTCGGCCTGATCGCGGGCGGCCCCGACGCCATGGTCACGTCCGTCGAGGGCGCCGAGGACTCCGCGGAGCTGGCCCGCGCCGACCTCGACGCCCTCCGCCTCATCGCCGCCGACACCGTGGTCGGCGTCTCCGCCTCCGGTCGCACGCCGTACGCCATCGCCGCCGTGGAACACGCCCGCGAGCTGGGCGCGCTGACCATCGGCCTCGCCTGCAACGCCGACAGCGCGCTCGCCGCGGCCGCCGACCACGGCATCGAGATCGTCGTCGGGCCCGAACTCCTCACCGGTTCCACCCGCCTCAAGGCGGGCACGGCCCAGAAGCTCGTCCTCAACATGCTCTCCACGATCACGATGATCCGGTTGGGCAAGACGTACGGGAACCTGATGGTCGACGTCCGCGCCTCGAACGAGAAGCTGCGGGCCCGTTCCCGCCGTATCGTCGCCCTCGCCACCGGCGCCGGCGACGAGCAGATCGAGCGGGCACTGTCCGCCACCGACGGCGAGGTGAAGAACGCGATCCTGACCATCCTGGCCGGCGTCGACGGCCCGACGGCGGCCCGCCTCCTGGACGACTCCGACGGACACCTACGGGCGGCGCTGGCGGCGGCGGCCCGCTGACCGGGCATCGGTCAACAGGACCGTCAACAGGGCATTCGCCCCTCTCTGTTGGCCTGCCTGACCCGTGCCCGCAGCACCTCCTCCGGCGGCGCGGCCCCCACCGACTCCGGCGGACACTCCCACTCCCGCCCGCCCGCGAGAGGCCGCAGCTGCACCCGGCCGCCCACATGGCCCATGACCTCGCCGACCCGTCCGTCCCGCACGTCCAGCGCGTGGGTACCCACGGCCGGCCGCTCCCCGCGAAGCACCGACGCCAGCCGCTCGGCCGTACGGCTGTTGCAGCGGCCGAGGTCGACGAGGGCGAACGGCTCGTCGCTCGCGCCGGTGACGGGATCGACGGTGAGCGACGGCAGGACGACACCGACGCCCACGAGGGCCTCCCGCAGGGACTCGACGACTTCTTCGGTAGACCGCACCTTGCCTCCAGTTTGCACACGCTGGGTTTTCCATTCACAACACAGCGTGTCGACGACCCCTCTAACCTGGCCATACGGGACACCCCAACAACCTCGTCTGTCGGACAGGGAGTTGTACATGCCGGGACCGAAGGACCTCGACCCGTCGTCATCACCGCGCGCGCTGCTGGGCGCGGAGCTACGGCATGCGAGGGAGAAGGCGGGGCTGAGCCAGGAGGAGCTGGGGCAGCGGCTGTTCGTGAGCGGGTCATTCGTGGGGCAGCTGGAGGCGGGGACGCGGCGGATGCAGGCGGAGTACGCGCGGTTGCTGGATGAGGCGTTGGGGACGGGGGATTTCTTTCTGCGGAACTGCGGGGCAGCGGCCAAGTCCCGCTATCCCGAGCACTTCGCGGAGGCTGCGGAGGCGGAGGCTGTCGCCACGGCAATCCGCCAGTACACGCCGATGCTGATCCCCGGGCTGCTCCAGACACCCGCATACGCACGGGCCGTGAACCGCGCCTACGACCCGACGGCACCGGAGGAAACCATCGATGAGTGGGTGGAGGGTCGGATGGCGCGGGCCCGTCTACTCGGCGACCCAACAAAACCGTTGTTGTGGGCAGTGCTTGACGAGGCGGTGTTGCGCCGCGAGACCGGTGGTCGAGCGGTGATGGCGGAGGCCCTGCGCCACGTCGCTGGCCTGGCCCGTCGGGGTCGAATCATCGTGCAGGTACTGCCGTTCAGCGCGGGGGCGCACAAGTCGATGGAGGGCTCGATGAGGTTGATGGACTTCGAGGACGCCCCGCCGCTGGTCTACTGCGAGGGGCCCAGCACCGGACGACTGGAGGACGATCCCGCCACCGTCGCCCAACTGAGGTTCACCTTCGAACTCCTCACGGCCTCCGCACTCTCGCCGGAGAAGTCGCTAGCCCTGATGGAAGCGTTGGCCCAGGATTACGCCCATGAGGAACATCCCTGACTACGACCTGAGCACGGCCACTTGGCACAAGTCCAGTTACAGCGGCGGGGGCGGCAACGAGTGCCTGGAAGTAGCCCGCTGGCGCAAGTCCAGCCATAGCCAAGGCGGAGGCAACTGCCTCGAAGTATCCGACGGCCACCCCACCGTCGTCCCCGTCCGCGACTCCAAGAACCCCCACGGCCCGAAGCTCGTGTTCCGGCCGGAGGCCTGGTCCGCGTTCGTCGAAGGCGTGAAGGCCCGATAGAGCGGCGCCTCCATCCGTCCGCCGCCGGTTGTCAGTACCGCCTGCGATGGTGTGGGTACGGAGATCGGTGGGCCGGAGGGGGCACGGGATGACAGGGCGGGACGCCAACGGCTGGGCGGGCATGGACTATCGGGGCTGGCAGGACCACGCAGACGTGGCGCGGCGCCTCGACGCGGGAGCCGACCCGGAGAGGTGGGGCGTCGGCGGCTCCCGCCCCCTGCACCGGGCGGCGGTGTTCGGCTCGCCCGAGACCGTCGCCGAACTGGCCCGGCGCGTTGCGGACGTCGACGCGCTGGAGAGCGGGACGACGGCGCTGTGGGACGCGGTGGTGGCCGGATGTATGGAGAACGCGCGAGCGTTGGTCGCCGCCGGAGCCGACGCGGGGTGGGTCGGGCACGGCGGCTGGACGCCGGGGCGGCTGAGCCTCGCCGGGCCGGAGCCCGACCTGTTCGCCGCGCTGCCCGAGGCTCAGCCCGGCCTGACGGAGGCGGAGCGCGCGGTGGTGGAGGAGGGCCGACGGCTCATCACGGCCCTCGGCGACTTCTACTACGACGGCCTGGGGCTGGCGTGCGTGGCCGGGATCGACGCCGAGGAGGCGATACGCCGCCTGGAGGCGACACCGGCCGACGCCGAGCTGATGGCCGACCTGCTGGCGGACCCGTACGACTACGACCTGGACGAGACCCTGCGGCTCGTCGGCGTGACGACCGTGCCGGGCGGCGCCGTCCTCACCCAGCCGTGGGGATACGGCCCTTCGATGCCCGGCATCCACACCCGCCTCTCCGCAGGCACCGTCTCCTACGGCCTGTACGCCAACCCCAAGAGCGGCAACCAGGGCAGCATCCACCGCGACGGCGTCCGCGAGGGCTGGGACCTGCACCCGGGCGGCGGTCCGTACGCGGAGGAAGGCCCGGCGGAGGTCCTTTTCTCGTACGTCCACTGCCACAGCGCGGTGGCCTACTCGCTCGCGTACGCCGGTCTGCGCCCGACCGACGCCCGCGCGGTCCTCGGCCCGCCGGACCACTGGGTCGAACTGCCGGATCGCGACTACTGGGCGACCTGACGAAGGCTCCCGAAGCTCAAGCCACCAGCTCCGAGCCCTCTTTGCATGGAATGGGTGGAGGGTCTCAACCCACCCTCCCACCCTGCGAGTTGACGTGACGCGTTCGGCTTGCCACACACAGTGACGATCGTCTAGCGTGCCCGCATAACGAACAGCCCCCGCCAGGTGCTACCAACACCTGCGGGGGCTTGACCTACAAGATCGAATGAGAGTCGATCCCATGGCTACCGCCAAGCTTAGTACTGCCTCCCTTCCCGCGCACGCGTCCCCGCACCCGATGGCCAACCCGGGTTACGGCAAGCGCTCCGCCCCGGACCAACTCCGCCGCACCGCCCACGACTTCGCCCACCTCCCACCCCGCGAAGCCGCCATCGCCGCCTACCTCGACCGTCTCCCCGACGGCGCCGACATCTCCGTAAAGACGCTGGCCAAGACGCTGCCGTACGGACAGTGCGCTCTCCGCACCGCCCTCAACAACCTCCAGCGGGCAGGGCACTTGCGCCGGGGCCGCGAACGCCTGACGGACTCGAAGAGCCCTCGCTGGATCACCCGATCGTGGTTCACCCGCACGGCGCGCGACGACGGCTGGTGGGCGACGTTCACCCGCGGCGACGTACCGGAGCAGCCACCAGAACGAGCCCGTCCCACCCGCTCCCGCGCCCACATCCTGCTCGCCGCCCTCGGCCGCACGGCCCCCGCCCTGTCGCTCTCCGAGGCCGACTGCGCGACGCTCGCTCCGCTGGTGACGGACTGGTTCGCCCGAGGGGCCACGGACGAGGCCGTCGTCCTCGCCCTGACCTCCGGCCTGCCGACGCCGGTCCACCACCCGGCGTCACTGGTCCGCGCCCGCCTGACCGGCAAGATCCCACCCGAAGCCGTACGAGAGACCCGCCCGCCCCTCCGCGTCCTGGAGTGCACGAAATGCGGCGCTCCGGGACGTCCGGAGGCCCTGCCGGGCGGCGTGTGCGGCGCCTGCCGGGGCGAACGCGCCCCCCGCCACGCCAACGCGCCGCTCCCCGCCTCCGAGATCCGCACCCGCGCCGCCGGGATCCGCGCCTCAATGACCCGGCAACGACGAGAAAGGGCACCCGTATGACCGCTCCTACGGTCCGACGCCATCACCCCGGGGCACGATGGAAAGGAGGAGGCGAAGCCATGACCCCCAGCACCGCCGAACGCCCGCAGATGCCCATCGAGGACTTCGAGGACCTGGCCAGCGTGGCCCCGGAGAACGTACGCCTCGAATTCGTCGACGGTCGGGTCCGCACCAGGGATCCGCTCAACGTCGAGGACTTCGAGGAACTCGCACGCCGGGCGCCGGAGACCGTCCGGCTTGAGTACATCAACGGAAAACTAGAGGTCAAGGCGATGCCGGACGGCAACCACTGCGAGATCTTCATGTGGCTGATCCGCCAGTGCATGCAGCAGCGCCCCGAGCTGAACCTCGTGCCCGAACGAGGCGTCAAGACCGAGGAATACCGCAAGGGCCGCGCTATCACGGACGGCTTCCTCACGCCCAGGGGCCACCTCAAGGGACACGGCAACTGGTCCGCGGCCGACGGCGCCCTCATGGCCGTAGAGATCACCTCCCACGACCGCGACACCAATCAGCGAGACCGCATCGACAAGCCCGTCGGCTACGCAGCAGTCGATATCCCCGTCTACCTGCTCATCGACCGCGACAACGACACAGTCGTCGTCTACAGCGAGCCCAAGGACAGCCGTTACCAGCAGACCACCTCCTACCCTTGGGGAACCCCCGTTGACCTCCCCTCCCCCGTGAACATCACACTCGACACGGAAGAGCTCAAGGACTACGCCGACTGACCACCCCGAAGGGCCGTCCCATGAACCACGCCCAGCTCACCGCGCTCGGCCGCGCCCTCCGCCTCCTCGGCGAGCACGGCGAGGCCCTCACCGGCGACACCCCCGACGGCAAGCTCCACGAGGTCAAGGCCGACCTGCGCCGTGCCCTGGCCCTGCTGGACGACAGCGTCACCGGCGCCGCGCCCACCACCCGCTGCCCCGAGCACCCGAACGGGCCCGTCGACGAGAACGCCCACGACCTCTGCCTGCTCTGCGAGACACGGCGCCGGGCCGCCCGCCGCGCCGAGTACAACGGCGGCCCGGTGCCCCCGCACACCACCGAGACCGCCCCCTCCCGCTACGGCGTCAGCGCCGACCGCCCCCAGCCCCAGCAGCGCTGGCTGCCCGAGCAGTGGAACGGCCAGGTCTGGCAGCTGTGCGGCACCCCGCGCCGCGACCGGCGCGAGGCCGAGCTGTACATCAACGCATCGCGCCGTGGCCCCCGCCCCGCGATGGCGTACCGGCTCGTGCACGAGTTCACCGACTACGAGGTGCTCCGGGTCTGGGGCACGCCGGTAAAGGTCGACATCGAGCCCCTGGGCAACCTCTAGCCCCCTCCCGGGCCCCTCTCCGTCCTACTTGAGCAGGGGCAGCTCACCGAACTCGTACCCCTCCCACAGCCGCCGTGACGCCTCCTGCGGGTACGGCAGGACCGCGGCCTTCTGCCCCGCGTCCAGCACCTGCACAAGTCGCTCCCCGTCATACGCCGGCCAGCCCGGGTCGCCGGACCTCGCGAACGCCGTCCACGACCTCCGGAAACGGGCCGACAGTTCCTCCGCCTCCGCCGGCACCCCGCTGTCCGCGAACAGCAGCAGCCCCAGGTCCGCATCGAACGTGCCGAACAGCAGCGGGACGTCCAGGCCGTGGCACGCGCCGAGGCCGCCTCCGGCGCCCGGAGCCGGATAGGTCAGTTCGTAGACGTGCGCGCGACCGCCTCCCGCGAGCTGTGCCTCGGCCAGACGCAGGGAGGGCATGGTGAACAGCCAGTCGGTCTGGACGCGTTCGAACAGCTCTCCCGGTGTGGCCTGCGGGAAGGCCGCGCGATACGACCGCTCCCCGTCCGGCCCCGGCCCGAACGTCCGCAGCGCCCAGGCCGCCTGCTCCTCCCCGATCGAGCCCAGCAGCCCTCCGAGGACGAGAAACAGCCGGAACTCGTCCCGGTTGTGACCGACGAGGAGGTCGACGTCCCGCCCCGCGCCCGCCCGCAGCGCCTCCCAGGGGGTGGACGGCAGCACCTCGCCGTCGACGACCGGGGAGAAGGGCGTGGCCGTGGGAGCGACCCGCCCCCACCGGTCCTCGTAGGTCCGCATCCTCGTGCTCAACGCCTCGCCCGCGGCGGTCAGTTGACGCGGGTCGACGGTGGCGAGGTCGGCCACCGTCGGGCGCAGGCCGGCCTCCTGCGCGATCGCGGCCGCGATGTCGCGCGCCAACTCGTCGGAGAAGTAGGTAGCCGGCACACTCTGCGCGACAGCACGCCGGAAGAGCCCCCGCGCGCTCGGCATCGCCAGCAGCGACGCCACCGACCCCGCGCCGGCCGACTCACCGAAGACGGTGACCTGCCCGGGGTCGCCGCCGAACGCCGTGATGTTCTCCCGTACCCATTCCAGGGCGGCCACCTGGTCGAGCAGGCCGCGATTGGCGGGCGCACCGTCGATGCGGGCGAACCCCTCGATGCCCACCCGGTAGTTGAAGGTGACCACGACCACGTCGCCGTCACGCGCGATGCGCTGGGCGTCGTAGCCGGGGCTGCCGGCGTGGCCGAGCTTGTACGCACCGCCGTAGATCCACACCATCACCGGACGCCGGGCGCCCGAATCCGCGTCCGGACTCCACACGTTGACGGTCAGCCAGTCGTCACTCCCGGACCCGTCGACCCCACCCCTGCGGCCCTGGATACCGGCCTCCTGCGGGGGCGGCGGACCGAAGGCGTACGCCTCCCTGGTCCCTTCCCAGGCCCGCACCGGACGCGGCGCCCCGAACCGCCCCTCCCCGACCGGCGGTTCAGCGAACGGCACACCGCGAAACACCGCCAGCCCACCCTCCAAACGCCCCCGCACCACACCGGAGGCGGTACGCACGACTGTCCCCATCGCCGAACTCCCCTACTCTCGCCAGCCCACCCGTCGCCACACTCCAGCCCGGCGGGCGCCACCCTCCAACCCGCCCGGCGTCACACTCCAACCCGCCCGGCGGGCGTCACGCTTCAACCTGGCTGGCGCCACACTCCAACCCGCCCGGCGGGCGTCACGCTTCAACCCGGCTGGCGCCGCGCTTCAACCCTCCCGGCGGGCGTCACGCTTCAACCCGCCCGTCGCCACACTCCAGCCCGGCGGGCGCCACCCTCCAACCCGCCCGGCGTCACACTCCAACCCGCCCGGCGGGCGTCACGCTTCAACCCGGCTGGCGCCACACTCCACCCCGGCCGGCGCCACACTCCCACCCGCCCGGCGTCACCCTCCAGCCCGTCCGGCGTTTGAGGACGATCTTTTTCAGCCCGTCCGGCGTTTGAGGACGAGGCCGAAGGCCGACGGGGGTCTGGGGGCGCAGCCCCCGGGACGCGCACCCCCACCCACCCGCACCCGAAATCTCAGCTGAGCGAGCGCAGCGCAACCGCATCGTAGGGCCGAAGCTCCTCCCCCCGCCCCGCGAGGACCTTCGCCGCCCACTCCGGATCCTGAAGCAGCGCCCGGCCCACGGCAACGAGGTCGTACTCCTCCCGCTTTAGCCCGTCCAGAAGGTCGTCGATCCCCCGGACCGGCGAACCCTCACCCGCGAAGGCCCGGATGAAGTCACCGTCGAGCCCCACCGAGCCGACCGTGATCGCGGTCTTGCCCGTCAGCTTCTTCGTCCAGCCGGCCAGGTTGAGGTCCGAGCCCTCGAACTCGGGCTGCCAGTAACGGCGCGTGGACGCGTGGAACGCGTCGACACCCGCGGCGGCCAGCGGCGTGAGGATGGCCTCCAGCTCCTCCGGCGTCTCGGCGAGCCGAGCGTCGTACGCCTCCTGCTTCCACTGCGAGTACCGGAAGAGGATCGGGAACTCGGGCGAGACCGCCTCCCGGACCGCCGCCACGATCTCGGCGGCGAACGTCGTACGGGCGACAGGGTCACCGCCGTACGCGTCCGTACGACGGTTGGTGCCGGCCCACAGGAACTGGTCGAGGAGGTAGCCGTGGGCGCCGTGGAGCTCCACGCCGTCGAAGCCGATGCGCTCGGCGGCGGCCGCGGACTCGGCGAACGCGCCGATGACGGCGTCGATGTCGGCCTGGGTCATGGGGGTCGCGCCCTCGGCGCCGTTGACGCGCAGGCCGGAGGGGCCGTGCGAAGGGGCGTCCGGGTAGGGGGCCTCGCCCTGGTTGCGGACCGTGCCGATGTGCCACAGCTGCGGCACGATCGTGCCGCCCGCCGCGTGCACCGCCTCGGCCACCTTCGCCCAGCCCGCCAGCTGCTCCTCGCCGTGGAAGCGCGGGACGCTGTCGCTCTGCCCGGCCGAGTCGTGGCCGACGTATGTGCCCTCGGTGACGATCAGGCCGACGCCCGCGGCGGCACGGCGGGAGTAGTACGACGCCACGTCCTCGCCGGGAATGCCACCCGGGGAGAACATGCGCGTCATCGGCGCCATCACTATGCGGTTGGGGACGGTCAGGCCGTTGATCGTGGTGGGCCGGGAGAGGATCTCGGCGGCGCGGGACGTGGCGACGGTCACGTGGAGGGCTCCTGGTTCAGGGCTGTGCCAACAGAAAGGTATGTGCACACGCATTGTTGCACCTCCTGAACTAACCACCTATGCGCTGCCTCACATTCCCGGCCCCGACCGGACCAGACGAGACGGACCGGACCGGCCCAGACGAGACGGACCGGACCGGCCCAGACGAGACGGGACCAGACGAGACCAGGCCGGACAGGACAGGACCGGGACGGGACCGGACAGCACATGACCGGACCGGATCGGACCGGACAGGACATGCCCGGGACGGGACCGCAAGCACCCGCCCGATCCCGCACACGCCAGAGGGCGGCACCCCCTGCCGGAGCAGGAAGTACCGCCCTCCGTAAGGACGTTGATCAACCGGAGGCCGAAGCCCCGAGGCCGATCAGAAGTCCATGTCACCGCCCGGCATGCCGCCGCCGGCAGGCGCGGCGGCCTTCTCCGGCTTGTCGGCGATGACGGCCTCGGTGGTGAGGAAGAGCGCGGCGATGGAGGCGGCGTTCTGCAGGGCAGAGCGCGTGACCTTCGCCGGGTCGATGATGCCTTCCTTGATCAGGTCGACGTACTCGCCGGTCGCGGCGTTCAGGCCGTGGCCCGGGGTCAGGTTGCGCACCTTCTCCACCACGACACCGCCCTCGAGGCCGGCGTTGACGGCGATCTGCTTCAGCGGGGCCTCAAGCGCGATGCGCACGGCGTTGGCGCCGGTCGCCTCGTCACCTTCGAGGTCCAGCTTCTCGAAGACGCTGGACGCCTGGATGAGCGCGACGCCACCACCGGCGACGATGCCCTCCTCGACGGCGGCCTTGGCGTTGCGGACGGCGTCCTCGATGCGGTGCTTGCGCTCCTTGAGCTCCACCTCGGTGGCGGCACCGGCCTTGATGACCGCGACACCGCCGGCGAGCTTCGCCAGGCGCTCCTGCAGCTTCTCGCGGTCGTAGTCCGAGTCGCTGTTCTCGATCTCGGCGCGGATCTGGTTGACCCGGCCCTGCACCTGCTCCGTGGAGCCGGCGCCGTCGACGATGGTGGTCTCGTCCTTGGTGATGACCACCTTGCGGGCGCGGCCCAGCAGGTCGAGGGAGGTGTTCTCGAGCTTGAGACCGACCTCCTCGGAGATGACCTCGCCACCGGTGAGGATGGCGATGTCGTTCAGCATCGCCTTGCGGCGGTCACCGAAGCCCGGGGCCTTGACGGCGACGGACTTGAAGGTGCCGCGGATCTTGTTGACGACCAGGGTCGACAGGGCCTCGCCCTCGACGTCCTCGGCGATGATCAGCAGCGGCTTGCCCGACTGCATGACCTTCTCCAGGAGCGGGAGCAGGTCCTTGACGGAGCCGATCTTGGAGTTGGCGATCAGGATGTACGGGTCGTCGAGCGACGACTCCATACGCTCCATGTCGGTGGCGAAGTACGCCGAGATGTAGCCCTTGTCGAAGCGCATACCCTCGGTGAGCTCCAGCTCCAGACCGAAGGTCTGGGACTCCTCGACGGTGATGACGCCTTCCTTGCCGACCTTGTCCATCGCCTCGGCGATGAGCTCGCCGATCTGGGTGTCGGCGGCGGAGATGGAGGCCGTCGAAGCGATCTGCTCCTTGGTCTCCACGTCCTTGGCCTGCTCAAGGAGGGCACCGGAGACGGCCTCGACGGCCTTCTCGATACCGCGCTTGAGGGCCATCGGGTTGGCGCCGGCGGCTACGTTGCGAAGGCCTTCCTTGACGAGGGCCTGGGCGAGAACGGTCGCGGTGGTCGTACCGTCACCGGCGACGTCGTCCGTCTTCTTGGCGACTTCCTTGACCAGCTCGGCGCCGATCTTCTCGTACGGGTCCTCGAGCTCGATCTCCTTGGCGATGGAGACACCATCGTTGGTGATCGTGGGGGCGCCCCACTTCTTCTCGAGGACGACGTTGCGGCCCTTGGGGCCGAGCGTCACCTTCACGGCGTCCGCGAGCTGGTTCATGCCGCGCTCGAGGCCGCGCCGCGCCTCCTCGTCGAACGCGATGATCTTGGCCATGTGAAGTGGTCCCTCCAGGACTGGGGGTGATTCCTTCGGACCGCGCCCGCGCCCGCGACGGACGGCTCGCCGGCCTTGTGGTTCCTTGCCCCACCCGGCCTGCGGGCCTCACCGACCCGGTCCTTCGTTGTCACTCTCACCTTCAGAGTGCTAACGCAATGATTAGCACTCGCCCCCGTCGAGTGCAAGGTGCGCCCGCGAAGCGGGCCCCTTGGGAGTGGTGCTCGGGCGACGGGCGGGCGCAGGCACCTGCCGGGGATCGGGCAGGTGACCGCGGGGCCCCGGCCCGGGTCCTCCGGGCATGCCGAAGGGCCCGCACCCTGAGGCGCGGGCCCTTCGATCAAGAAAGAAGAACGTCGCTGCAGTAACCCGGCGCGTGCTTCAGCCGGCCGCCAGCCGGACCATGTCCGCCTGCGGCCCCTTCTGGCCTTGCGAGATCTCGAAATCGACCCGCTGACCCTCTTCCAGGGTGCGGTAGCCGTCCATCTGAATCGCACTGTAGTGGACGAAAACATCCGCACCACCGTCGACCGCGATGAAGCCGTACCCCTTCTCCGCGTTGAACCACTTGACGGTGCCCTGAGCCATGCCTAACTCCCCTATTACTGGCCCTTGCACAGATCCACACTTCGCGGATCCGGGTCAGACCTCACCCCCCACGGTTGGGGGCGTGCGCCGGAACGCGTCGACCGCGGCCGAATGTATCTGTCCAACTGCCGTCTGCAACAGGTCAATCGGACGAGAAATCCGGGCACGACTGGTCGGGAATTTACTGAGAATTCACCCGAATTCAGGGCAAGTCGGGCCCCACAAAAGGAGCATAAGACGCAAAGAACCTGCACACTTTGGCTGTTTCTTGGTGCCTGGAAAGAGAGAACTCATATGCATCCGGCATAACGAGCCAAGCGGGTTCCCCAACTGTACCGTGCTCAACCATGCAGAATTGCCCCCTCCGTTTCTCTCACGGAGGGGGCAATTCGTTGAACTCTCGGTAACCGATATTACCGACGGTAATAATCGGGTCGTTCGACCTGTTTGAGTCAGCCTCCGGCGACGGCCGGGATGATCGAGACACCGGCACCGTCCGGGGTCGCCGTCTCCAGCCCCTGCTCGAAGCGCACGTCGTCGTCGTTCACGTACACGTTGACGAAGCGGCGCAGCTTGCCCTGGTCGTCGAGAACGCGCGCGGCGATACCCGTGTGCTTCTTCTCCAGGTCGGCGATGACCTCGCCGAGGGTGCCCCCTTCGGCGGCGACCTCGGCCTGGCCCCCGGTGTAGGTGCGCAGGATGGTGGGGATGCGGACGGAAACGCTCATGTTCAAACCTCCGGTCAGGTACTCGCCCTCAGGGGCGCGGGGCTGTGTTGGATGTGCCGCTGCTGCCGTCGCGTGGGCGCGACCAGCCCCCAGCGGCCCGCAGACAAGAACAGCTACACGAGCCCAGCGTCGCGGAACGACTCCAGGTTGGGACGAATCGTCGCGGTCAGCCCCGTGCCGGCCACCGCGTCCAGCGTCTTGAGGCCGTCACCGGTGTTCAGGACGACCGTCGTCAGGGCCGGGTCCAGCAGACCGTTCTCGATCAGCTTCTTCGTCACACCGACGGTCACCCCGCCGGCGGTCTCCGCGAAGATGCCCTCGGTCTGGGCGAGCAGCCGGATCGCGTCGACGACCTGCTCGTCGTTGACGTCCTCCACCGCACCGCCGGTGCGGCGGGCGATGTCGAGAACGTAGGGGCCGTCCGCCGGGTTGCCGATCGCCAGGGACTTGGCGATGGTGTTCGGCTTCTGCGGCCGCACGACGTCGTGGCCCGCCTTGTACGCGACCGACACCGGCGAGCAGCCCTCGGCCTGCGCACCGAAGATCTTGTACGGCTTGTCCTCGACGAGCCCGAGCCTGATCAGTTCCTGCAGACCCTTGTCGATCTTCGTGAGCTGGGAGCCGGAGGCGATCGGGACGACCAGCTGGTCCGGGAGCTGCCAGCCGAGCTGCTCGCAGATCTCGTACGCCAGGGTCTTGGAGCCCTCGGCGTAGTACGGCCGCAGGTTGACGTTGACGAAGCCCCAGCCCTCGCCGGCCGGGTCGCCGATCAGCTCGGAGCAGAAGCGGTTCACGTCGTCGTAGTTGCCCTCGATGCCGACGAGCTCGCCGCCGTAGACCGCGGCCATGACGACCTTGCCCTGCTCCAGGTCGTGCGGGATGAAGACGCAGGAGCGGAAGCCGGCGCGGGCGGCGGCGGCACCCACCGCACCGGCGAGGTTGCCGGTGGAGGAGCAGGAGAGGGTGGTGAAGCCGAAGGCGCGCGCGGCCTCGATGGCCTGCGCGACGACGCGGTCCTTGAAGGAGTGCGTCGGGTTGCCGGAGTCGTCCTTCACGAAGAGCTTGCCGGCGTCGACGCCCAGCTCACGCGCCAGGTTGTCGGCCTTGACGAGCTTGGTCCAGCCGGGGTTGATGTTCGGCTTGTCCGCCACGTCCGCGGGGACGGGCAGCAGCGGCGCATAGCGCCAGATGTTCGCGGGACCCGCCTCGATCTGCTTGCGGAGCTCCTCGGTGTCGTAGGCCGAGAAGTCGTACGCGATCTCGAGCGGGCCGAAACACTCCTCGCAGGCGAAGACCGGACCGAGGGGTACGCGGTGACCGCACTCTCGGCATGAGAGAGCCGCGGCGGGACCCAGATCGACGGTGTTCGTGGTGCTTGCAACAGTCTGCGCAGCCATGTGAGGCGAGGCCCTTTCTCCTCATCTTCCTCACGACGCATCTCGTCGTGAGACGGATTTGGCACCTTCCCTAGCCGGGAGCCTCGCGGAATGATCAACATCGATCTACGAGAACCGACTGGAGGGTTGCCGGGGCTTCATCGGGCCGTATCCCTCTGCCCCTCTGGATGAGCGGTATGTAGTTGTTGAACTCGTGAACACGGGACGACCCCCGACATGCGATGGTCATCAGCGTTGTTCAAGACTGTAACCGAAGGCCAGGACACTTGAGATAGCCGTCCGATGCGCGAGATGGATCACCCAGAATCCACGCTCGCCGAGAGAACGCGAAGGAGCCGCCTACGTGCTGGAAGAAGTCGAGCGCTGGCTGAGCACCCGCTCCTGGTCCCTCACCGATCGCCCGCTGCACCAGATTCTCGCCGCGAAACAGCGCACGGGCCAGTCGGTCAGTGTCGTGCTGCCCGCGCTCAACGAGGAGGAGACGGTCGGCGACATCGTCGCGGTCATCCGTCACGACCTCATGCAGCAGGTCCCGCTCGTCGACGAGATCGTGGTCGTCGACTCCGGGTCCACCGACCGCACCTCCGAGGTCGCCGCGGCGGCCGGGGCCAGGGTCGTGCACCGCGACGACATCCTGCCCCGCCTCCCGGCCGTCCCCGGCAAGGGTGAGGTGCTGTGGCGTTCGCTGCTCGTCACGAGCGGGGACATCGTCTGCTTCATCGACGCCGACCTGAAGGAGTTCTCCTCCGACTTCGTCTACGGGATCGTCGGCCCGCTGCTCACCCACCCCGGGATCGACCTGGTCAAGGGCATGTACGACCGCCCTCTGGGAGGCGCGGCAGGCCAGGGCGGCCGGGTCACCGAACTCATGGCGCGCCCGCTGCTGAACATGCACTGGCCGCAGCTGGCCGGCTTCGTGCAGCCGCTCGGCGGCGAGTACGCGGCCCGCCGCAGCCTGCTGGAACAGCTCCCCTTCCCCGTCGGGTACGGCGTCGAGCTGGGCATGCTGATCGACGCCCTGCATCTGGTGGGCCTCGACGCGCTCGCCCAGGTGGATGTCGGTGTGCGCAAGCACCGGCACCAGGACGGGCAGGCGCTCGGCAGGATGTCCGCCGCGATCTACCGCACGGCCCAGCTGCGACTGGCCCGCGGTCACCTGATCCGGCCGTCGTTGACCCAGTTCGAGCGGGGCGAGGACGGTTTCGAGCCGCGCACCTACTCCGTGGACACGGAGGAACGGCCGCCGATGCTGGAGATCGCCGAGTACGCGACGCGCAAGGTCGCCTGACGGATGCCTGTCACGGGGCGTATACGGTCCGCTCCGAACCACGACCAAACGTTTGAGCGTTTCCGGGCCGGGCTAGGTTGAGGTCTATGGCTTCCACGCAGGGCGCTGCTCATCAGGTTCTGGTCGCCTCCAACCGCGGCCCGGTCTCGTACGAAGTGCGGGAGGACGGCTCGCTGCTCGCCAAGCGCGGCGGCGGCGGGCTGGTCTCCGGTCTGTCCGCGATCGGGCCGGACGCGGACGCCCTGTGGGTGTGCTCGGCGCTGACCGACGGCGACCGGGAGGCGGTACGGCGCGGGGAGGGCGAGGCCGGCGTGCGGATGCTCGCCGTCCCGGCTGACGTGCACGCCGACGCGTACAACGGCATCGCGAACTCGGTCCTCTGGTTCGTCCACCACATGCTGTACCAGACCCCGCTGGAGCCGGTCTTCGACGCGGAGTTCCGGCGGCAGTGGGCCTCGTACGAGACCTACAACCGGGCCTTCGCCGAGGCACTGGCCCAGGAGGCGGCCGAGGGGGCCGCGGTCCTCGTGCAGGACTATCACCTGTGTCTGGTGCCGGGGATGCTGCGTCAACTGCGGCCGGACCTCAGGATCGGACACTTCTCGCACACGCCGTGGGCTCCGGTGGACTACTTCCGGATGCTGCCGGACGACATCGCCGAGCAGCTACTGCGCGGCATGCTTGGCGCCGACCGGCTGGGTTTCCTGACCCGGCGCTGGGCGGAGGCGTTCACGGCGTGTACGGAACTGGTGGGCGGGCTCGGCGGTACGCGGATCGGGGTGCACGGGCTGGGCGCGGACGCCGACTTCCTGCGGCAGCGGTCGCACGAGGCGGACGTCGACGAACGGATGGCCGCGCTGCGGGCGCAGATCGGTGCGGGCCGCAAGGCGATCGTGCGGGTCGACCGCACCGAACTGTCGAAGAACATCGTGCGCGGGCTGCTGGCCTACCGGCACCTCCTCGACGTCCGTCCCGAGTGGCGCGAGCGGGTGGTGCATGTCGCCTTCGCGTACCCCTCCCGCCAGGACCTGGCGGTCTACCGGGACTACACGGCCGACGTGCAGCGCCTGGCGGACGAGATCAACTCCCACTACGGCACGCCCGGTTGGACCCCGGTGGTGCTGCACGTCGAGGACGACTTCGCGCGCTCCCTGGCCGCCTACCGACTGGCGGACGTGGCCCTCGTCAACCCGGTCCGCGACGGCATGAACCTGGTCGCCAAGGAGATGCCGGTCGTCTCGGACGAGGGCTGCACGCTGGTGCTGTCGCGGGAGGCGGGGGCCCACGAGGAGCTGGCCGAGGACGCGCTGACGGTGAACCCGTACGACGTGATCGGCACGGCGGACGCCCTGCACGCCGCGTTGTGCCTGCCGGCGGCTGAGCGGGCCGAGCGGACGAAACGGCTGGCTGCCGCGGCTACGGCGTTGCCGCCTGCCCAGTGGTTTCTTGATCAGCTGGAGGCCTTGCGGGGCTGAGCTCCGGGGGCTGCCGCCCCCAGACCCCCGCTTTCGGCCTGAAACGGCCTCGTCCTCAAACGCCTGACGGGCTGAAAATTCGGTCCGCCAGTCCGCGCAGCAGTCGTACGACGCCCTGGGGACCGTCGACCACCACGTCCGCCCGTTCCCGCAGCTCCGCCACCTCCTCGCTGCCGCTGCACACCAGCAGGCCGGGGACGCCGTCGGAGCGCAGTTTCTCGACGGCCGCGAAGGCCGGGAGGTCGCCGAGGTCGTCGCCGCCGTAGAGGACCGCGGACGCGCCGATCTCGCGGACGTACTCCAGCAGGGCCACGCCCTTGTCCATGCCCGGCGGGCGCAGTTCCAGGACCAGCCGGCCGGGCTCCACGATCAGGCCGTGGCGGCCGGCGAGGTCGGTGAGGGGTGCGCGCAGCGCCTCGAAGGCGGCCTGGGGGTCGGCGGCGCGGCGGGTGTGGACCGCGACGGCGCGGCCCTTCTCCTCGATCCACGTGCCCTGCCACGCGCCGATACGGTCCAGGAAACCGGGGAGTTCGGCGCGGACGGCGGCGACGCCGGGGTGGGGGGCGGGCGCGCTGACGTTGCCGCTCACCGCGTCCCAGCGTTCGGCGCCGTAGTGGCCGAGGACGACCAGGTGCTCCAGGCCCGCCACGCCCGCGAAGCCGCCGTGCCGTACGGCGACGCCGGCCGGGCGGCCGGTGACCACCGCCACAGAGGCGATCTTCGGGGCGAGGGCGGCGAGCGCGGGCACCGCCTCCGGGTGGGCGCGGGCCTGCTCGGGGTCCGGCACGATCGGGGCGAGGGTGCCGTCGAAGTCGAGGCCGACCACCGTCTTCCCCGGGTGCGCGAGAATCGCGGCCAGCCCGTCGCGGCCCGCCTGTGTGGCGGGCGTCGGCAGGGGGTCCATGGAGTGCGTCGAGTCCGTATCCGTATGGGTGCCCATACGGATGACCTTAACCGCGGACGGCCGGGCTCACCCATGGCTCGCGACAGCGAGGCAGCCGTCGGCGCGGTCAGCGTTCCGCTCGCCGTGTCTCCCGCACCCTGCGCAACCTGTTCACCGTCACCGGGTCGTGGGCGAGCGCCCGCTCGTCGTCCAGCAGGGCGTTCAGCAGCTGGTAGTAGCGGACGGGGGCCAGGCCCAGCTCCTCGCGTATCGCCCGCTCCTTGGCGCCGGGGCCCGGAAAGCCCCGGCGTTCGAGGGCGAGGATGTTCTGCTCGCGGTCGCCCAACGGTTCCTGGTCCATGCCCCGCACGGTAGCCCCCGCCGCTGACAACGCCTGCGCGGCACCGGCGTCTGATCCGCTGCCGGTCCCCCACGAGCCCGCTGCCGGCCGGATGCCGGCTGAATGCCGGCCGGATGCCGGCTCGCTGCTAGTCCGCGTTCTCCGCCCGGGAAGCCGTCGCCTGGAGCTGTGCGAGGGTGGCGGCCGGGTTGCCGCCGGGGGCGACCGCCTGGCCTATGTGCTTCTTGACCGCCGCGGCGACGTCGGCCCAGGAGGTGTTGCCGACCGGGTAGAGCTCGGACAGTGGCAGCTGGTCCAGGAACGGCTTGAGGTCGGCGTCCCGCTTGTCCGTGCTCATGGCCTCGGAGGCGGACGCGGTGGCCGGCAGCAGGTCGTACTCGTGGGAAAAGTCGAGCACGTTCTTCTCGCTGTAGACGAAGTCGAGGAACTTGCCGACCTGTTCCGCGTGGCCGTTCTTCTTGAACGCCATCATCCAGTCGGCGACGCCCATCGCGGTCCTGTGCTGGCCGTCCCTGCCGGGCATCGGCACCATGCCGAACTTCACACCCCGCTTCGCGGCGATCTGCATCAGCGAGGGGTGGCCGTTGAGCATGCCGACGTCCCCCTCCGCGAAGGCGGCGAAGGCGGCGGCACGGTTCAGCCTGCCGGGCGCGACAGGACCGGTCAGACCCTTGTCGACCAGGTCGTCCTTGAGCCAGGTGAAGGTGTCGACGTTCTGCGCGGAGTCGATGCCGTACGTGCCGACGGCGTCGGTGTAGCCACCGCCGCCGCTCAGCAGCCACTGCATCGTCTCGGCCTGCGCCTCCTCCGGGCCGAGCGGCAGCGCGTACGGGTACGTCACGCCCTCGTCCTTGAGCGCCGCGGCGTCGGCGGCCAGCTGCTTCCAGGTCTTCGGCGGGGTGAGGCCGGCCTTCCGGAAGAGGGTCTTGTTGTAGAAGAGCAGGCGCGTGGAGGCGGCGAACGGCATCCCGTACTGCACGCCCTTCACCTGGCCCGCGGTGGCCAGCTGGGAGGCGAGGTCGGCCTGGGTGGTGATGGAGAGCAGGTCGTCGGCCGTGTAGAGCAGGCCCTTGTCGGCGTAGTCGGCGTACGCGCCGATCTGCGCCATGTCGGGCGCCTTGCCGGCGTCGACCAGCTCCTTGACCTTGCGGTCGACGTCGTTCCAGGAGTAGACGCTGACCTCGATCTTCACACCGGAGTGCTTGCTCTCGTACTCCTTCACCAGCCTGTCCCAGTACTTCTGGGAGCTGTTGGCGGCGGAGTCGCCGTAGTCCGCGGCGATCAGCTTCAGGGTGACGTCACCCGAACCGCCGGTGAGGCCGCAGCCGCCGAGGACCGCCGTCATGCCCAGTGCGGACACCGCCGCAATCGTTCCTGTCCTACGCCGCTGCACTGCTTGTGACCTCAACCCTGCTGTCTCGCCGTTCAATTAAAAGGACACGATAGGTCTACACCACGTAAGTGGACTAGACCTCTTGCGGGTCGTGGGGTCACACTGTTCCCCGTGAGACATGTCATCGCCCTCGATGTGGGCGGCACCGGGATGAAGGCGGCGCTGTTCGCCGCCGACACCGTGCTTTCCGGGGGCGGCAACGATCAGCGGCTGCCCCCGCGAGCCCCCGGGCCACCCGTGCTGCTGCATCAGGCGCGCCGGGCGACCGGGCGCGAGCGCGGGCCGGACGCGGTCGTCGAGAGCATCCTCGACTTCGCCGCCGAGCTCAGCGCCCTGGGCGCCGAGCGGTTCGGCGAGCCCGCGTCCGCAGCCGGTGTCGCCGTCCCCGGCATCGTCGACGCCGACCGGGGCATCGCCGCCTACGCTGCCAACCTCGGCTGGCGCGACGTACCCCTGCGCGATCTGCTCGCCACGAAGCTGGGCATCCCCGTGGCCCTCGGCCACGACGTGCGCACCGGCGGCCTGGCCGAGGGCCGGATCGGCGCGGGCAAGGGCGCCGACCGCTTCCTCTTCGTCCCCCTCGGCACCGGAATCGCGGGGGCGATCGGCATCGCGGGCCGGGTGGAGGCGGGCGCGCACGGCTTCGCGGGCGAGATCGGCCACATCGTCGTGCGGCCCGGGGGCGCCCCGTGTCCGTGCGGTCAGGTCGGCTGCCTGGAGCGGTACGCCTCCGCGGCGGCGGTCAGTGCGGCCTGGGCGACGGCTTCGGGAGACCCCGACGCGGACGCCGCCGACTGCGCCAAGGCCGTCGCGTCCGGCGACCCGAACGCCGTTCGGGTCTGGCGGAGCGCGGTGGACGCCCTGGCCGACGGCCTGGTCACCGCACTCACCCTGCTGGACCCGCGCACCCTGATCATCGGCGGCGGCCTCGCGGAGGCGGGGGAGATCTTGTTCACACCGCTGCGGGAGGCCGTCCAGCGGCGGGTCACCTTCCAGAAACTGCCGCAGATTGTTCCAGCGGCCCTGGGCGACACCGCCGGTTGCCTCGGCGCCGGGCTACTGGCCTGGGATCTCCTCACCACCACTGACGGCATGGAGGTAACGGCCTGATGGCAACCCCCCCAGGGGCGCGGGACAGCGCCAACATGCGGCTGCGCCGCGGGGCGCGACCAGCCACACACGACCCGCAGCCCGCGACGGCCGGAACCCCCCTGGTGCTCTCCGGCGCCACCGTGGTTCTCCCCACCGGCACCGTGCCCGACGGCACTCTCACCATCGCCGGCACCCGCATCACCGCCCAAGCCCCGCAGGGCGACGCCCGGTTGATCGACCTCACCGGCCACCACGTGGTGCCCGGCTTCGTGGACATCCACAACCACGGCGGCGGCGGGGCCTCCTTCACCTCGGGCACGGTCGAGGAGATCCTCAAGGGCATCCACACCCACCGGCGGCACGGCACGACCACCCTCGTCGCCTCCACCGTCACCAACGACATGGACTCCCTCGCCCAACGCGCGGGCCTGCTGAGCGAACTCGCCGAGCAGGGCGACATCGCCGGCATCCACTTCGAGGGACCCTTCATCTCGCCGTGCCGCAAGGGTGCCCATTCCGAGGAACTGCTGCGTGACCCGGATCCGGCGGAGGTGCGCAAGCTGATCGACGCGGCGCGCGGCAGCGCCAGGATGGTCACGCTCGCCACCGAACTCCCCGGTGGCCTCGACTCCGTACGCCTCCTCGCCGAACACGGCGTCATCGCGGCGATCGGGCACACCGACGCGACGTACGAGCAGACGGTGGAGGCGATCGACGCGGGCGCCACGGTCGCGACCCACCTGTTCAACGCGATGCCGACCCTCGGTCACCGCACCCCCGGCCCGATCGCCGCCCTGCTTGAGGACGAGCGCATCACCGTCGAGCTGATCAACGACGGTACGCACCTGCACCCCGCCTCCCTCCAGCTGGCGTTCCATCACGCGGGCGCGAACCGGGTCGCCTTCATCACCGACGCGATGGACGCGGCCGGCTTCGGCGACGGCAGGTACATGCTCGGCCCGCTGGAGGTCGAGGTCAGCGAGGGCGTGGCACGGCTGGTGGAGGGCGGCTCGATCGCGGGCTCGACGCTCACCCTGGACCGCGCGTTCAGGCGGGCGGTGACCGTGGACGGGCTGCCGGTCGAGGACGTGGTGACGGCGATCTCGGCCAACCCGGCCAAGCTGCTCGGCATGTACGACAGGACCGGCTCCCTGGAACCCGGCAAGGACGCCGACCTGGTGATCCTTGACCATCAATTCGGCCTCAAGGGCGTGATGCGCCGAGGCGAATGGGTGGTCGATCCCCAACTGGGGTGATCTGTCCGGCTGTTGACGGCGGCGGTTGTCCTGGAGAATGTCCCGGGGACGGTCCTGGAAACCGGGAGGACCGTCGCCGGTTCGGCATGATCACCCTTCCGGACGGACAGACGGCGGCCGGCAGCTGCATTCTCCGGGGGAGGTGGTCCGGGTGATCCTCACGGTCACACTGAACACCGCTCTCGACATCACGTATCGCCTGCCGGCACTCACACCGCACGCCTCCCACCGGGTCACCGAGGTCACGGAACGCCCCGGCGGCAAGGGTCTGAACGTGGCCCGCGTGCTGGCGGCCCTGGGCCACGAGGTGACGGTCACGGGCTTCACGGGCGGCGCCACCGGGCGCGCCGTACAGGAGCAACTCACCGCCGTACCGGGGCTGGTGGACGCCCTGATCCCGGTCACGGGCGCGACCAGGCGCACGATCGCGGTCGTCGACGCCCGATCCGGTGACACGACCCAGCTCAACGAACCGGGCCCCACCATCACACCCGCCGAGTGGACCGCCTTCCAGGAGGCATACGAGGGCCTGCTCGCGCCGGCGTCCGCGGTGGCGCTGTGCGGCAGCCTGCCGCCCGGGGTTCCGGTGGGCGCGTACGCCGGGCTGATACGGACGGCGCGGTCGGCCGGAGTACCCGTCCTCCTCGACACCAGCGGCGAACCCCTGCGCCGCGGGATCGCCGCCCGCCCGGACATCGTCAAGCCGAACACCGACGAACTGGCCGAACTCACCGGCTCCCACGACCCGTTGCGCGGAGCACAGGACGCGCGGCGCCGGGGCGCCCACGCGGTCGTCGCGTCCCTGGGCGCAAAAGGCCTCCTCGCGATCACCCCACAGGGCCGCTGGCGCGCGGTCCCACCGACCCGAATCCACGGCAACCCGACGGGCGCCGGCGACTCGGCGGTCGCGGGCCTGCTGTCGGGGTTGGAGCTACAACTGCCCTGGCCGGAACGGCTGTCTCGGGCGGTGGCACTGGCGGCGGCGACCGTATCGGCGCGGACGGCAGGCGAGTTCGATCCCGCAGCCTACGAGGAACTACTGACTCGGGTCGACACACGGCGGGCAGAGCCGGACACGTCGAAGCCGGACGGATAGACGGAGAGACGGAGAGACGGAGAGACTCTGGCTCGCGGAGGCTCCCTGGAGCTGACGAGCGGCCCGCCCCGAGTCCGGTGCCGAAGACGGCCGAGTCCGCGCCGGGCCCGGCGGCGTCGACGCAACTCGCGCCGGCAATGCTGACAGAACCGTTGACGGGACGTATTCACTCTTTTAGCGTCTGACCGCTCAACCGAACGACGTTCGGAATATCGATCAGGGTGGGGTCTTGGGATGCGACCACTCACCCGGCTTTGTGCACCCCTGGAGGCATTGGATGAGCGCAACCCCCGTCCCGTCGCGCCGGCTGTTCCTCGGTATGGCCGCGGCCGTGCCGCTGTCCATGACCGGCGCGCTGACCATCGGAAGCCAGTCCGCGGGCGCCGCGACGGGCTCCCCGTTCGTCATGTGCTACTTCACCGAGTCACGCGCAGGCCTTGGTACGAACTACGGCCTGCACCTTGCGGTCAGCACCGACGCGCTGCAGTGGATGCCGCTCAATCAGAACAACCCCGTCGCGACCCCGACCGGCGGTGAGGGTGGTCTGCGCGACCCCTTCATCCTGACCAAGCAGGACGGCACGTTCGTCGTCATGGCGACCGATCTGAAGGGCACCGACTGGACCAGGAAGAGCCCGTACATCCATGTCTGGGACTCCGCCGACCTGCGCTCCTTCGACAACTACCGCCTGCTGAAGCTGCACGACATGCCCACCCACACGTGGGCGCCCGAAGCTTTCTGGGACGCCTCCCGCGGCCAGTACGGCATCATCTACTCGGCCGTCAACAGCAGCGGGCACAACGTGATCATGGTGAACTACACCACGGATTTCCTTACGGTGACGTCGCCGCAGGCATTCTTCGACCCGGGCTACGACGTGATCGACGGCTCTCTCGCCATGGGCGTGAACGGCGTCAACTACCTGTATTTCAAGGGTCACAACAGCCTCACGGGTGCGAAGTCCACCTCCCTCGCTCCCGGCAGCTTCACCCAGTTCACCTCGGGCCTGGCGCCCCAAGGAGGCATCGAGGCCCCGATCCTCGCCCAGGCGAACGGCACCTGGTACCTGTGGGGCGACGCCAACGCGGTGTTCTACGCCTGGCAGACCAGTGACCTTTCCACCGGCACCTGGACCGCCACCGACCGGCGCGCCTACACCCAGCCGCTGAACTCCAAACACGCCGGCATCCAGCCGATCTCCCAGTCGGTCTACGACAACCTGGTCGCCAAGTGGGGAAAGCCCGCCTGGAACCGGCTGAAGTCCTACAACTTCCCGGACAGATACTGGCGGCAGGCGGACTCCATCGGCCGCATCGACCAGTACCCGTTCGACCCGTACACCGACTCGCAATGGAAGCTGGTGCCGGGACTGGCCGACTCCTCCGGCGTCTCCTTCCAGTCCGTCAGCGACCCGACCCGCTACCTGCGGCACTCCTTCTACCAGCTGCGACTGGACGTCAACGACGGCACCACGACGTTCGCCCAGGACGCCACCTTCCACAAGACCGCCGGACTCGCCGACCCGTCCTGGTCGTCGTTCCGCTCGCACAACCACCCGGACCGCTACATCCGGCACTACGACTACGTGCTGCGCATCGACCCGATCTCCACCGCCACCGGCAGGGCTGACGCCACCTTCTCCGTCTGGTACTGAGGCACACCACCGGGGCCGCGTACAGAGAAGGACGCCGGATCCGCCCTGCACATGTGAGGTGTGGGTGGTGCTGCCCAGGTAACGGTGGGGCAGCAACCAGTCGGAACTCAACCGGTCAGTTCCATTGACGAGGTAGGGGCTGAAACTTATCTTTCGCCCGCAGCTCGAAATTCGCGGTTTCGCACAGTGTCCGAAATATCGCACTTGGCTGTCAAAGGAGACAGCGGGCCGCCGCCGCCGACCCGGGCTACCTGATGTGGCACTTCACCGCCGATTCCGCGACCGGGCAGAGGTTGTACCTCTCGCACAGCACGGACGGCCTGCACTGGAACGACCTCAACGGCTCAGGCACCGTCCTGCGCTCCACGGTCGGAACGAAAGGCGTGCGCGACCCCGCACTCGTGAAATCCCCCGACGGCAGCAAGTACTGGATCGTCGCGACCGACCTGTGCATCAACTGCGGATCGACGTACACCAACGGCAGCCCCAGCCTCGTGGTGTGGGAGTCCACGGACCTGGTCACCTGGTCGCAGCCACGGCTGCTCAACGTCGCCGGCGCGATCCCCGGCGGACAGAACGCGTGGGCGCCGGAGGCGATCTGGAACCCCGAGACCAACGACTACGTCCTGTGCTGGGCGACGAACGCCACGGTGAACGGCGTCTTCAAGTACCGCATCTACTCCGCCCGCACCACGGACTTCCGCACCATCACCACCCCACAGGTCTACATCGACCCGCCCGGCGCCACGCCGGTCGTCGACACCCAGATAACCGAGCTGCCCGCCGGCACCGGCCCCTACCGCTACGTGCGGGTCTCCGGCGACGGCCAGAACACGGTCGAGGGCACCAACTCCCTCCTCGGGACGTGGACCAACGTCGGCAACCTCTCCAGCATCGGCCTCACCGGCAACGTGGTCGAAGGACCGGTCTGGATGAAGTTCCAGGACCGCAAGGAGTGGGCCCTCTACATTGACTACAACAACCCGCAAGGCGTACGCGAATACCCGCCGATCCTGACGACCGACCCGTTCAACGTCAGCTCCTACCGGCTTCAGGATGCGTCAAGCTACGACATGGGCGGCACCACGAAGCGCCACGGCGCGATCATGACCCTCACTGCCGCCGAGGAGAGCCGCGTACTCGCACGCTGGCCCAACACCCCGGTCCAGCGGCTGCAGTCGTACAACTTCCAGGACCGCTACGTCCGCCAGACCAACTTCGACGTACGCATCGACCCGAACGTCAGCCCCGCCGACGACGCCCAGTTCCGGATGAGGCCCGGCCTCGCGGGCACCGGCACCGTCTCCTTCGAGTCGGTGGCCAACCCCGGGTACTTCCTGCGGCACGCCAACTACGACTTCCAGCTGGTCCGCAACGACGGCTCCGCCCAGTTCGCCGCCGACGCCACCTTCAACAAGGTCGCCGGACTCGCCGATTCCACCTGGTCGTCCTTCCAGGTCAGAAATCTTCGTGATGAAACACCTCGAACTTCCCTAGTCGCGCACGCGGAAACGGCCGCGTCGACGGAAGAGCCATCTGCGCGACGCTCTCGGAGATCCCTTCACCGAGCATTTTTTGGTACGCCGCGAGATTCGCGCGATACGCTTGCACTAGAACCACCTGAACCGGCCTTTCGGCCTGCGGCAAGATGTAGCAGCGGTCTGCGCTGAACTCCACAAAAGAAAGCCCCTCGCGAGACACGTAGTCGTCGCCCATCAGGGCCGTGAATTCTAGCTCAAATCCTGTTTGCGGCCCTGGGGTCACCCAAGAGACGCGGATCGATTGAATCTGATTGTCATCGATCATGATGCCGTCGGCCCCCGTAACAGCATCAAGAATCGGCTTCAGGATATTGTCGAGGTCGGCCACTAGATGGGTCTGGTAGCGGCGGGACTCCTCAATGAACCACACCAGGTTCAGTTCGACATCGTGAGTAAATACACCCCTTGTGCCCCTCTGAACAGCTGAAGCGAGGGCATCCTTGAAAAGACGCTTTCGGTGCGGATCAGCCTGGAGCGAAATAGGATCCACCGTGCTACGAATATCGACCCGCCCGTGATCGCGAAACTCCTGCACATCGAAGTTCGCCTCGGTCACCACTGATCTGGACATGAACGGCAGCTTCTCAGCACCGGGCGACCACCACAAGCGCCGAGGACAGCGGGCAGCGGAAGGCCAACCCAAGCTGACATCCGGGCGACGATTAGCCCTCCGCGAGATGGTCAAATTCGCCGGCCTTGACCCCCTCGATCATGGCGGCTATCTCCGAGCGGGTGTAGAGGAGGGCCGGGCCGTTGGGTGCCTTGCTGTGGCGGATGGCGATGCCGTTTTCGTAAGAGGCGAACTCGACACAGTCGCCGTCACCTCCGGAGGCAGATGACTTCTGCCATGTGACGGCCAGTGCGGAGGCGTCCGGGATTATGTGCTGCGACGACATGCCTACTTATCCTTTACGGTAATTGTTGAGATGGCGCTCGACGAGTTCCAGTGATTCAGCCTTCCTGAGGGAGGCCGACATCATGAGGCGGTTGAACAGTCTGCTGTACGCCTGAACTTCCGCGGCTTCTTCCAGGAACCTGTTACCGGTCAGACCTTCAAGGTAGACGACGTCAGGCTCCCATTGTTCAGGAAATGAGAGAACGACGAACGGCCCGAACAGTGCTGCGTGAGCATCCGAGGCTTCCGGCAGTACGTGAATGTTGACTGTTCCGGGATATTCCTTTACCAGGACGAGCAGGTACTCTAGCTGCTCGGCCATCACATCAGGCCCGCCAATGGCGTGCCGAAATACAGATTCAGAGATGACGCCCCAGAAAACCAAGGGGTTTGATCGATTCAAGACCTGTTGCCGCTTGTCGCGAATGGCGAGTCGTTCGCGCCTCTCGTCTCCCGAGATACCGGGCAAGTGTAGGTCGAGCACTGCCGCAGCATATGCATGCGTCTGCAACAGCCCGGGAACCAGGGTGGTTTGAACGTTATATGTGTCTGACGCGTCCGATTCATAGCCGATGTAGTCGGCATACATGGGGCTGATGACTGACCGGATGTCCGTTTCCCAGCCGCGGACATTGCCTCGCCTGCGGAGATCCAGCATGTACGAGCGAAGGTCCGGGTCTTCGATGGCGTAGCGATCGAGCAGCAGGCCCAGGTCCGGCTCAGAGATGCCGATCCGGCCTGATTCGATGCGACTCAGCTTGGCTTCCGACCAGTTGAGCGAGCGCGCCATGCTGTCTTGGCTGCCATGCGCACCGTCCTCTCGCACCTTGCGAAGGATGTGCCCCAACCTCACCTGCCGTGCAGTCGGCTGCAGGATCCGGCGCGTCGCCACCATGTGCCCCTCTCTTGACCTGGGCAGCCGTAGCAGAGTGCAGGACGCACGTCTGCCCCCATTACCTGGCAAGCACTCAAACGAGTGGGATCAGATTGCAGGGTTGCATGCCACGGCCAGCGAGTTGCAGGATTGCAACCTGATCGCTTGCAGTCCGACGTCCACTGTCCGTTCTGCCGCACCCCATGGGGGTCGTTTGCTATGCCCGAACCGATCACACGCCGTCAGTATCCCACCACGCCCCGGTCCGTAGCCCGTGCCCGTATGGACAGCCTCGCCTTCCTTCATGCCTGCAGTGTCGACCGTGAGGCCGGATTCTCAAGTGATCTGACTCTCGTCGTAAGCGAGTTAATGACGAACGCCGTAACTCACGGGTGCGTACCGGGCACTTCAGGCCGGCAGATCGCGATGTCCATCGAAAAGGCGGGCAACGTCTACCGCATCGAAGTGCGGGACACCCAGAGCGACGGGATGCCTGTGCTGGGCGAGCCCGATGCCCTGGGAGGCGAGGGAAGAGGGCTCATCCTTGTCGACTTCCTGTCCGACAAGTGGGGCGTACGACCAGAGCGCGTTGGCAAGACCGTGTGGGCCGAGAAGGAATTCGCCAAGTGAGCGAAGTGCCCCGCAAACGGCATCGCGGGCCGTCGCGGGGCGGAGTGTCAACAGCCAACCAAGGAGCTATCAACATGGGTGGCCCTATCGCCTGGGCGGTCGGCGTCCTGGGCGCTTTACGGAGAAGGCGGTCCCCGTCACGTACGCGAGGCGGGCCCGCAGCAGCGGCCAACAGCACGGTACTTGCGCCGAGTTCCGCCCCGGCGGCGCCGCGGCGCCTCGACCCGCACGCCGCCCGCTGGGTCCGCTGGGCGAGGCAGGCCGAGCGGTTGAGGTGGAGTGGGCGAGGGCTGCCTCTGCTGCCGGAGGAGCCGTGTTGGGACGGCCTGAGCACCGCCGGGCCCAAGCATGGACATCGAGCCGAACCGCCCGACCGGGGTCGGTGGGAGTCGGTAGAGCACCCCGTGCGGGCATACGTGCTCACCGCCCTGAGCGAGGGGGCGGTCCATGGTTGACCACGACGTTCCGGTACTGCACCTCGCGGACGAACAGGAGTGGCTCGCCTGGGCCACCCACGTGAGGAAGTGCACCGCAGGGTGTCGCATCGGTCTGGGTGAGGAGTGCGCGGAGGCGATGACGCTGCGCGAGGCCGTGTATGCAGCACGGGCCCGCGCTGAGAAGTCGAAGGCGCTGATGACCTACGTATGACAAGGGGCGCCGGGCCGGGCAACGCCCGTACTGGGCGCCCTTCTGGCAGCGTACGAACCTCGTCGTCAGAGCTTCTCGGTCACGTCGTCGACGCACCATGCAGAGCTCGTTGGCTCAGCCGGCCGTCAGCCACAACTGATCCAGATTCACGTTGCACTGGTTTCCTGCGTTGCAGGCGACCTGGATCGTGTTCGTGCCCTCGTTCAGGCTCACGATGGCCCAGGTGGACTTCCAGCCCTTCTCCCAGTCGCCTTCGGGTGTGCCACCGCCGAAGTTCTTCATGTTCAGCGGCCGCGAGTCGGCCTTGTTGTTGACCACCAGCGTGGCGTTGGCATCCACACCCGGGATGTCGTAGCCCACGTACAGCCGGTAGCTTCCGGCCTTCTCGACGTTGTCGACCGTCCACGTGACCGTCGCTCCGACGTGGTTGAAGCCCGTCACGTAGACGCCGCCCTTGGCTTTCGAGCCCTTGATGTCTGACGACGTCGTCACACCGGGCCCGAGCTGCAGTGCGTTCGCATCCGTCTTCGGCAGATCCGCCGCCGCGCTGCTGCTCGCCGACTGGCTCGGCTTGGAGCTCTGCGAGGTGGACGGTGTCGACGCGGCGCCGCCGCCCGCCTTGTCGTCCTTGGAGTTGCCGTTCATCATCGCCACGCCGATGCCGATCACGACCGCGGCGACCACCGCGACCGCGCCGATCAGCAGGCCCTTGGTGTTGGGGCCGCGTCGGCCGCCGCCACCGCCGGGCATCTGCTGCTGGGTGGTGGGTGCACCGCCGGGAAACGTCTCCGGCGCCGAATAGTGGGCGTTCGGCCTGCCGTACGCGCCCTGCTGCTGCGGGGCCTGCTGCTGCGGGACCTGGCCGTAGGGAGTCGTCTGCTGGGCCTGGGCCGGCTGGCCGTACTGCCGCTCGCCGACCGCGCGCACCCTGTTGACCGAGCCCGGGTAGCCGTAGCCGCCGCCACCGGACGGCGGCTGGGCTCCGTTGGCCTGCCCGTCGGCGTAGAGGTAACCGAACGGGTCGTCGTCCTCGGGCGTACTGGCGCCGTTGTTGCCGGACGTCATCCCTTGTACTCCTCAGCGGTGCGGGTCGGTGCGATACGTGGGGTCAGAATGGCGAGCCTACCCGCTCCCGATGGCCCAAACAGGTGACTCGGATCGCATCGGCACCCGCCCGGCTCGCTGACCTGGAGATCAACCCGCGCGTCTGTGCTGTTTGGGACGAGATCGTTTCTCTACGTACATCCGCTCGTCGGCGGACTTCAACACTTCGTCCGCGGTCATGCCGCAGTGCGCCCACCCGATACCGAAGCTGGCGCCCACGCGCATGGCGCGGCCGTCGACCCGGATGGGCTGGATGATCTCGTTGCGCAGGCGTACGGCCAGGTCCTGGGCGTCGGCCTTGCCGAGCCCGTCGGCCAGCACCACGAACTCGTCACCGCCGAGCCGCGCCACCGTGTCACCGTCGCGCACCTGCCGCGACAGCCGCCGGGCGACCTCGATGAGAACCGCGTCACCCGCGTTGTGCCCGAACCGGTCGTTGATCGACTTGAAGCCGTCGAGGTCGCAGAAGAGGACCGCGAGCCCCTTGGCGCCGTCGTCGTGCTCGCCCTCGGGCGCGATGGTGTGCACATGGTGGTCGTAACCGTCGTACACCTCGACGTCGCCACCGCCCGGCCGGAAGTCGAAGCCGTGGCCGTGGGCGTCGAAGGCCGGGTGGCCGTAGGCCGCGTCCAGGGACTCCAGGGCACCGGGGTGGCCGGTGCGCTGGCAGAGGCGGGAGGAGAGGCGCGAGCGCAGCTCGGCGGAGTTCGGCAGGCCGGTGAGCGAGTCGTGGGAGGCGCGATGGGCGAGCTGCAGCTCGCGGCGCTTGCGGTCCTCGATCTCCTCGACGTGGGTCAGGAGGAAACGGGGCCCGTCGGCGGCGTCCGCGACGACGGAGTTGCGCAGGGAGACCCAGACATACGTACCGTCACGGCGCCCGAGCCTGAGCTCCGCCCGTCCCCCTTCGGCGGACGTCCGCAGCAGGGTGCCGATGTCCTCGGGGTGGACGAGGTCCGAGAACGCGTAGCGGCGCATCGCGGAGGCGGGGCGGCCCAGCAGCCGGCACAGGGCGTCGTTCGTCCGCAGGATCCGGCCGTGCTGGTCGCCTCCCATCTCGGCGATGGCCATGCCGGAGGGGGCGTACTCGAAGGCCTGCCGGAAGCTTTCCTCACTGGCGCGCAGGGCCTGTTGCTCTCTTTCGAGCCTGACCAGTGCGCGCTGCATGTTGGCCCGTAGACGTGCGTTACTGATCGCGATCGCGGCCTGGAACGCGTACATCTGGAGCGCTTCGCGACCCCATGCGCCCGGCCGCCGGCCGTTGCGCGGCCGGTCCACGGACAGGACGCCGATCAGTTCACCGCAGGAGCCGCCCGGCGCGGCGGGCGTGTACATGGGGGCGAAGAGCCGGTCGGAGGGGTGCCACTCGTCCTCGAAGCGGGGCGCGGGTCCGTCGGTGTACCACTGCGGGACGTCGTCGTCGTCGAGGATCCAGCCCTCGGTGTGCGGTATGAAGACCAGGTCGCCCCAGTGTTCGCCCATGCTCAGCCGGCGGTCCCAGGAGTCGCGCGAGCCGGCCCGGCCGGTGATGAGCGCCTCGGCGGCCGCGTTCCCGGAGAAGGCGGCGACCACGAGGTCGCCGTCGGGGCGGACGAGGTTGACGCACGCCAGCTCATAGCCGAGGCCCTTGACCACGCCGTCCGCGACGGTCTGCAGCGTGTCCGCCAGGCTGCGGGCCGTGTTCATGTCAGCCATGACCTGGTGCAGTTGCCGCAGGGTTGCTAGACGGACGTAGGGCTCTGACTCGGTCTCCATGCTCGCCCTCCCCCCGAGTACCTCGCAGCGAATCAAGGGTTCTCATCGGCGTATCGTTCTGGCAGCTTCCCAGCCACTGAATCACAGCGCGCTGCCCACTCGGTACACAGGGTCAACAATTAGTGGCCCTTGTGACTCAAGTCACAGCTAAAGATGAACAATTGAGTGGTGTTTCTGCGTTCTCCCTGTGCGTTTACTGAACGCAAAGTTTGTGGGTTTGTGGAGATGCCGAACGAGGCTACGTCGGGATACCGGGAAGGACCGGGAAAGATGCGTCGGCGAACTCCGCCGGTGGTCCTAGGTCCGGTCTCCGCCCCGGGCCCGATGCGGTCCGTGCGGGGCGGACACTAGCGTCTCCGGAGTGCCGAACACTCCTGCTGCCACGTTCCCGATCACTGCTCCGCGCGCCTCCGGGCATGCTGAGGGGGTGAGCAACGACGAGTTCCGCGCCGCGATGTCCCGGCTGGCCGCGGGCGTGGTCCTGGTGACCGCACAGGAGCCCGCCCTCGACCCGGACGACCCGTCCGCGCCGGACGGCGAGGACGTCGGCATGACGGCCACCTCCTTCATGTCGGTCTCCCTGGACCCGCCGTTGGTCCTGGTCAGCCTGCGCGAGGGCTCCCGCATGGACGACCTGCTCGACGAGCAGCCCCGGTGGGCCGTCTCGTTCCTCTCCGAGAGCCAGCGCCACATCGCCGGCCGGTTCGCCATGAAGGGCCGCATCAGCGACCGGCTGCTGTTCGAGGACATCCCGTACGCCCGTGGCGAGGTGTCCGGCGCGCCTTTGGTGGGCGGCGCCCTGGCCACCCTGGAATGCGAGACGGAACAGCGGGTGCGGGCCGGGGACCACACGCTGGTGATCGGGCGGGTGCTGACGGCTGAGGTGCCCAGCGCGGACGGCGGTCCGCTGGCGTATTTCCGGGGCCGGTACCGGCAGTTGGGCTGACCTGGTAATTCCGTGGCACGCGCGCGTGCCGAGTCTCTAGGGTGCGCGCATGACGACGACGCCGGCACCCCGACTCGAAGAGATCACGCCCCGGAACTTCGACGCCGCGACCGGAATCCGGGTCCGGCCGGAGCAGGAGTTCGCCGTCGCCCCGGTGATGAAGTCCCTCGCGCAGGCATACGTGCATCCCGCCGGGGTCGCCTGGCCGCGTCTGATCGTCGACGGCGGCCGCCCGGTCGGCTTCCTGATGGCCTTCTTCGACATCGACTGGAAACTGGACGGCACCCTGCACCGCTCCGGTCTGTGGCGGCTGAACATCGCCGCCGGTGAACAGGGCCGCGGATACGGCCGCTTCGCCGTCGAGTCCGTGGCGGCCGAGATCCGCCGCCGGGGCGGCAGGCAGCTCTACGTCACCTGGCACCCCGAGCCGCACGGCCCCCAGGAGTTCTACCGGAAGCTCGGCTTCCGAGACACCGGAGAGCTGAGCGAGGGCGAGACGGTCGGAGTGCTGGACCTCTAGGCCAGGCTCACATCGAGTCGCGCCACCCCCTCGGGGTCCGTCACGATCTCGATGACGGCGATCCGCTCCCGGACGAACCTGAAGCTCAGCGCGCGGTCCAGGCGCCCCTCCAGGAACACCGCGAGACCCGTGGCACCGCCCACCAGCGCGGGCCGCGCAACATACGCGAAGTGCGCGAAGCTCGACGCGCCCTTCGCCACGGCCTGCGCGCCCGTGGTCACGCCGACATCGGTGCGCGCGACGACGTCCGGGTCGAGCAGCGCGACCAGCGCCTCGAAGTCGCCCTCTCGCGCCGCCGACAGGAACGCGTCCACGACCTCACGCTGCCGCACCAGGTCCGCGTCCGGGGCGTCGGCGCCCTGCACCCGGCGGCGCGCCCGGCTGGCCAGCTGCCGCGCCGCCACCGGAGTGCGCCCCACGATGTCCCCGACCTCCCCGTACGACACCGTGAACAGGTCGTGCAGCACGAACGCCAGCCGCTCCGCGGGCGACAGTATTTCGAGTACGACCAGCAGGGCGGCGCCCACGGAGTCCGCGAGCAGCGCGTCCTGCTCGGGATCGGGGCCGGCGGCGTCCGGCACGCGCGCGCTGACACCCGACGGTTCCAGCGGCTCCTCCGCGCGCGACTTGCGGGAGCGCAGCATGTCCAGGCAGACCCGGCCGACCACCGTCGTCAGCCAGCCCCCGAGGTTGTCCACCTGCCGGGTGTCGGAACGGCTGAGCCGGAACCAGGCCTCCTGCACCGCGTCGTCGGCCTCGGCGGACGAGCCGAGCATGCGGTAGGCGACGGCCCGCAGATGACTTCTGTGTGATTCGAATCGCCGGGCGAGAAATTCGTTATCCGTCGTCTCAGCCGCCTCAGACGCTTTCCGCGGGCGCTCCCCGGCCGGAATTCCGTTCTCGTTCATCGCCACAGCTCCTCGCCCGCCGGCCCCTTGTCGATGACTTGACGGACGGGCCGCCGAGGATGTGACAAAGGACGTTCTACGACTGACGCTCCACGCACACGTTCTGCGACTGACGTTCTACGACACGCGTTCTACGACAGGCCTTCCATGGCACACGTTCTACGACAGCGCAGCCGGCGTCCGTTTTCCGACGCGTCCGGTCTCAGCCCCAGTCCCGGCCCTGCCGCCCCCGCTTCGTGTCCGAGCGCTGCTTCTTCTCCCGCAGCCGTCGCTCGTTGATCCCCCGGGGAATCCGGGTCGGCCTGCGCGGCTTGGGCGGCGGTGCGGTGGCCTCGGCGAGGAGGGCGGCGAGCCGCACCGCGGCGGTCTCGCGGTTGCGCCACTGGGAGCGGTGCTCGGAGGAACGGACGGTGACGACGCCGTCGACGAGCCGGCCGGCCAGCCGCTCCAGCGCGCGTCGCTTCCACACCTCGGGCAGCGCCTCCGTCTTCGCCAGGTCGAAGCGCAGCTCCACCTGCGAGTCACTGGTGTTGACGTGCTGTCCACCGGGCCCCGACGACCGCGAGAAACGCCACAGGAGCTCGGCCTCGGGGAGGGAGACGGAGCCGCGGATGGGATAGGGACCGGACATGCCGTCCATGGTCGCTCGGCTGTCCGGTCCACGTCATCCGAATATCTCAGGTAAAGAAAGTAAAGAGACATGGGCGGACGGGGAACCTCTGGTAGCACTCTTGGCGTTCATACAGGTACCGGTAGCTTCGTCTCCAGTACGAAGCCCGTACGCAACGAGGGAAGGGACTCCCAAACCATGGCTGTAAGCCTGTCCAAGGGTGGCAACGTCTCGCTCACCAAGGAGGCTCCGGGCCTGACCGCCGTCACCGTGGGCCTCGGCTGGGACGTCCGCACCACCACCGGCACGGACTTCGACCTCGACGCCTCCGCGATCGCGGTCAACACTCAGGGCAAGGTCTTTTCGGACGGTCACTTCGTCTTCTTCAACAACAAGCAGACCCCGGACAACACGATCGTCCACACCGGTGACAACCGCACCGGCGAGGGCGAGGGCGACGACGAGGCGATCCAGGTCAACCTCGCCGGCCTCCCGGCCGACATCGACAAGATCGTCTTCCCGGTCTCGATCTACGACGCCGAGAACCGCTCGCAGAACTTCGGCCAGGTCCGCAACGCCTACATCCGCATCCTCAACCAGGCCGGCGGCGCCGAGATCGCGCGCTACGACCTCTCCGAGGACGCGGCGACGGAGACGGCCATGGTCTTCGGCGAGCTGTACCGCAACGGCGCGGAGTGGAAGTTCCGCGCCGTCGGCCAGGGCTATGCCTCGGGCCTGGTGGGCATCGCCCAGGACTTCGGTGTGAACGTCTGACGCAGTCCGCGTGTATGTGTGACGCGTGACCGCCCGAAGGCGGGCCACGCGGTGCGGAGCCCCCGGTCGTTCGGCCGGGGGCTCCGGCGTTCCCAGGTGGCAGGCGTGTAGGGGCGACAGCCGTGTCCGGGCAACAGCCGTGTAGGGGCGACGGCCGTGTCCGGGCGATAGGTTGCCCGACGTGATCCTCACCCCCCTCCCCCTCACCCCCGACCACGACATCCCGGCCCCGCTCCTCACCGAACTCACCGCGCTCTACGCCTCCAACCGCGAGTTCCAGGCCCTCAGCGGTGACTTCCCCGACCCGGACGACATCCGCCCGGAGCAGGTGGCGGCCGCGCTGGCCGACGAGCTGGCGAATCCGGACGTCGAGGTGCTCCTCGCGCGCGCCGCCGGCCGGCTGGTGGGGGTCGCGATCACGCTCGCCGGCCACCCCGATCCGGCCGACCCGGACCCGTGGATCGGGCTGCTGATGGTGGACGCGGGCGAGCACGGGCGAGGTCATGGACGCCGGCTGGCCACGCTGGTCGAGGACAGGTTCCGCCTGGCCGGCCGGGACGCCGTACGTCTCGCCGTACTCGACGACAATGCACAGGGGCTCGCCTTCTGGACGGCGCTCGGCTACCGGGTGATCGGCCGCCGTACGGACCTCCAACTGGGGCGTCCGTGCGCGGTGTTGCGCAAGGAGCTGCCCACCCCGGCCGCCTGAGCCGCCCCGCGAAGGCGCAGTATGCCGGCGTGGAGTGGACGACCTTGGCCGGGACGGCGCTCGGTGCGCTCATCGGCGTGGGCTCGACGCCGCTCGCCGACCGGGTGCGGTCCGCGTCACCGGTGCTTCGGCTTGCCGTCCCCGTACAGCCAGTCCTTCCAGATCTCGTCGAAGTCCTTGCCCGGCGCCTTCTTCTCGACGTACGCCGTGAAGTCGTCGGTGTCGGCGTTCCGGTGGCGGTAGGCGGCGGCCCAGCCCTGGATGATGTCGTAGAAGGTGTCGTCGCCGACGGTCTGCCGGATCTTGTGGAGGACCATCGCGCCGCGCTGGTAGACGGGATCGTCGGAGATGTGCGCGGCGTTGCTCGGCTTCGCCGGCGGGAAGGCCCACAGGTCCTCGTGGTCGTCCTCGCCGTGGTCGTACAGCGCGTCGAACGTCTGCTGGGCGGTGTGGCCGCCGTGGTCCTCGTCCCACAGCCACTCCGCGTAGGTCCCGAAGGCCTCGTTGAGCCACATGTCCCGCCAGGTCTTCGGTGTGACGGAGTCGCCGTACCACTGGTGGGAGAGTTCGTGGACGAGGGTGCCGGTGTCGGGGGCGCCGGGGAAGACGGGCCGGGTCTGGGTCTCCAGGGCGTACTCGGCGTCATGTCCGCGGTCGACGATCGCGCCGGTGGAGGAGAAGGGGTACGGCCCGAAGTTGTACTCCTCCCACTCGATGATCTCGGGGATCTTCGCGAGCACCTTCCGGCTCGCCTTCGCCTGGGCCGGGTCGACGGCGACGTACACGGGCAGGCGGTCCTTGCCGATGGTGGACCGGCTGATGTCGTAGTGGCCGATGGCGACGGTGGCGACGTAACTCGCCATGGGCTCGGCCGAGTGCCAGGTGAAGGTCGTACGGTTCTTGCCGTTCGTCTCTCCCGTCAACTCCCCGTTGGAGACGGCCTGCAAGCCCTTCGGCACGGTGACGGCGATGTCGTACGACGCCTTGTCGGAGGGGTGGTCGTTGCCGGGGAACCACGCCATGGAGCCGGTGGGTTCGCCGAGCGCCAGCGCGCCGTCGTCGGTGCGCAGCCAGCCCTCGTGGGAGCCGTCGGGGTCGGTGATCGTCTGCGGGGTGCCGGAGTAGCGGACGGTGACGCTGAAGGTCTCGTCGTCGTCCAGGTCGCCGCGCGGGCGGACGGTTAGTTCCTGCCCGGCCCGGTTCCAGCGGGCACGTCTGCCCTCGACGGTGACCTCGTCGACGTCCAGTCCCTTGAGGTCGAGGTCGAACGCGGAGAGATCCTGGGTGGCGCGGGCGGTGATGGTGGCGGTACCGGTGAGGCGGTGTCCGCCGGCGGGGTCGTAGGCGAGCTTCAGGTCGTAGTGGCTGACGTCGTATCCGCCGTTGCCCGCCTTCGGAAAGTACGGGTCGTGCACCCCGGAGCCCCCCGGGGTGCCGTGCACACCCCCGTCGCACGCGGTCAGGGCGAGGGCGAGTATGACGGCCGGGACAACGGGCGCGGATCGGGACACGCCAGTGATCCTAAGGCGGCGTGACACCATCTCGTACGTGCTCGACATCGGCTACGCCCTCTCCAACCGCTTCCCGGACCCGCCGCAGACGGACTACCGCCGCGCGGACGTCCACGCCCTGCGCCACGACCTGTTCTGCGGTGACGTCTATCTCGCCGACACCAAGGCGGACCGGGAACTGTCCACAGCCTGGGGATGGGTGCCGGTGCTCGACTTCGCCTGGGCGCTGTGCGACATCGTGGAACGGCTGGACCGGGATCCGGCGGGGTCCCGCGCGGCTCGCCCCCAGCACGCGGAGTTCGACTTCACCGAGTCGACCGACCGGATGCTGTTCGAGCGCCGCTTCGGCTGGGTGGACGTCGAGGCGGACTGGATGCCGGCGGAGGAGCCGCCGCTCAGTTTCTCCCACGCCGATCTGCGCCGCGAGGCACGGGACTTTCTGCACGACCTGCTCGCCGACCTGGTCGATCTGCACGACGACCTCGGGGAGAACCCGGCGATCTGGACGCTGCAGGCCCGCTTTCCGCGGGTCCCGTGAGCATCCAGTCCCTTGAACTTCAGTAACCGTCTGCTGGGGGCCGCCGCCCCCGGACCCCCTTTCGGCCTGATCGGCCTCGTCCTCGAACGCCGGACGGGCCGGAGACCGCATCACTCCACCCGGATCCCCATCTCCACCGCCAACACCGGTGCCAGGTCCATCAGTTGGGCCATACTGACAACCGCCCCCGCCAGCCGTTCCACACCTCTCGCGATGCCCAGCTCCGCCGCCCCTCTCAGGTCCACGTCCTTCAGGACCGCGCCCGTGAGGTCCGCCTCCTTCAGGACGCAGTCCACGAACTCCACGCGCTCCAGTACGGCGCCTCCGAAGTCCGGCTCGACCAGCACGATGTTCTCGAAGACGACGTCCTTGAGCCGGGCCGCGCGCAGGTTCAGATAGTCGATCTTGCCGCCGCGGATCACCACGCGTTCCAGGACGGCACCGTGCAGCTGCGCCCCGCCGAGACGGGCGTCGACCACCTCGACATCGCGCAGGGTGCACTCGGCCAGATCCGTGCCGACCCCTCGCGCCCCCGTCAGCACCGAGTCGAGGATCCGGGCATGGTGCAGCCGCGTCTCGTCCAGCGCGCACCCCGTCAGCGCGCAGTCCATGAACCGGGCGCCGCCGCCGTCCTGCCCGGCGAAATCCGCGTCCCGGAACTCCAGCCCGTCGTAGTCCCCGTCCGGCTCCAACTCCCCGCCCCCGAACGGCTCCAGCGCAGGCAGCCGCACCTCCGGCCGCCGGGCCCCCTTCACCGCCGTCCGCCCGGACCCGCCCACTCGACCGGAACCGTCCCTCCCGCTCGAACCGCTCGCCGCATCCACTCCACCCACCGCTCTCCTCGCCACGCCCCCATCGTGCACCCCACCTCTGACAATCCCCCTGACCAGCCAGAACGCAGACCCATGTCACATTCCGGGGCCGCAGCGACGTCGTATGAACACAGCGACACAGCGCAAGAACACAAAGGCGACTCCAACCCTAGGGAGACCCCACCCATGCACCGCATCACCGTCATCGGCGGCGGTTTCGCCGGACTGACCGCGGCCGTCACCGCTGCCGAGGCGGGCGCCAGAGTGACCGTGTTCGAAGCCCATCACACGCTCGGCGGGCGAGCCCGGACCGCCGATGGCCCGTACCGGACGAACGACGGACCGCATGCCCTCTACAGCGGCGGCCCGCACTGGACCTGGCTGAAGCAGCGCAACCTGATCGGGCCGCTCGCCCCCGTCCCGCCCCTGGAGGCGGCCCGGCTGCGGCTGCGCCACCACGGCGTACTGCGCCGCACCCCACCCTTCGCGATGCTGAAGCTGCTGCGCCACGGGCTCCAGCAGGCGCCCGTCGACGCCGACTTCATGAGCTGGGCCACCGGCGTCGCGGGCGAGGAGGCCGCCCGGGCCGCCGCCCACTACTCGGCCGTCGCGCTCTTCCACCACGACCCCGGCGCCCTGTCCGCCGCGTTCGTGCAGGAGCGGCTGCGCCGTGCCACCAAGCTTCCGCCCGAGGCGCACTACCCGCGCGGCGGCTGGGCCACCGTCATCGACCGCATGGCCGCCCGGGCGTGGAATCTCGGAGTACGGATGGAGACCCTGTCCCGCGTCGACGCCCTCGACGCCCTTCCGGCGACCGGCGGCCCCGTCATCGTCGCCACCTCCCTCGACGCCGCCCGGCGACTCCTGCGCGACGACACCCTGACCTGGACCGGCAGCCGTACGGCTCTCGTCGATCTCGCGGTACGGACCCGCCGCGGAGATGCCTTCGCCGTGTCCGACCTCGACTCCCCCGGCTGGCTGGAGCGGTTCACCGCACAGGACCGCACCCTCGCCCCGGCCGGCGAGCAGCTCATCCAGGGCCAGATCCCGATCGCCCCGCACGAGTCGAAGGCCGACGGCATCGCGCGCGCCGAGGAGCTCCTCGACCTCGCCTTCGAGGGCTGGCGCGGGCGCGTCACCTGGCGGCGCGAGGCCCTCGCGAACGGCCGTACCGGCGCCGTCGACCTGCCCGGCACCAGCTGGCGCGACCGCCCGGCCATCGACCGTGGCGACGGCGTCTACCTCGCCGGCGACCAGGTCGCGGCCCCCGGCGTCCTGTCGGAGGTCTCCTTCAACAGCGCCCTCGCCGCGGTGTCGCTGGCGCTCGGCCGCCGGACCCTTGACCTCAAGCAAGCTTGAGGTTGAAGAGTGGTTCCACGCACAGAGGCGGGATCCGCACAGAGATGTACTCGGCACGAAGGGGTGGGGCTCCGCACCAACAGTTGGGGGATCACGATGCACGCCATCCGTCTGCACGCCTTCGGTCCGGCCGAGAACCTCCGCTACGAGGAGGTGGCCGACCCCACGCCGGGCCCGGGCCAGGTCCGTATCGCCGTGGAAGCGGCCGGGGTTCACCTGCTCGACACCGCTCTCCGCGAGGGCGAGCGGGGCCCGCTGCCCGAGCCGACCCGGCTGCCCACCATCCCGGGCCGTGAGGTCGCCGGTGTCGTGGAGTCGCTGGGCGAGGGCGTCGCCGCGCTGTGGCTCGGCAAGAGTGTGGTCGCCCACCTCGGCCTCGCCCAGGGCGTCCCCCCGGGCTCTTCAAGCAGTGGGGGAGGATATGCGGAACTCGCCGTCACCGATGTCGACCGGGTGCACGAGATACCGGAGAACCTGGACGGGGCCGCGGCCGTCGCCATGATCGGGACCGGGCGTACGGCGATGGGAATCGTGCAGTTCGCCGAGCCGGGCCCGGACGACGTGGTCGTGATCCCGGCGGCCGCGGGTGGCATCGGCACCCTGCTCGTGCAGTACGCGAAGAACGCCGGCTCCGTCGTCGTCGGACTTGCCGGCGGCCCGGAGAAGGTCGCGCGGGTGCAGGCGGGCGGCGCCGACGTCGCCGTCGACTACAACGACCCGGGCTGGCCGGACAAGGTCCGCGCCCATCTGGGCGGCCGCCCGGCCACCCTCGTCTTCGACGGCGTGGGCGGCGAGGTCGCCCGCGAGACCGTCGCCCTGCTCGGCCCCGGCGGCAGGCACCTCGTCTTCGGCTGGTCGGCCGAGGGCATCCGTGGCGGCCGGCCCTACCTCGTCGACGGCGTCTCCGAGCGGGTCCTGGGGCCCGTGATGATGCAGAAGACCGGCGGCCCCAATCCCCTGCGCACCCTCGAACTGCGCGCCCTCGCCGAGGCCGCCGCGGGTCGGCTGACCCCCGCGGTGCAGCGCTTCCCGCTCGCCGAGGCGGCGGCCGCGCACCGGGCACTGGAAACCCGTGGAACGACCGGAAAGGTGGTATTGGAGCCATGACCAGGCACCCGACCAGGCAAACGACCAGGCACATGACCGGTCGCAAGGCATCCGCATCCGCGTCCGCGGATGCGACACTCCCCGATCCGTGGTCTTCTGGCCAGGTGCGCGTCACCCCGACAGGTGAACCCCAGGACGCCGATCCCCGCCGCTGGTGGGGCTTGGTGATCATCGCGCTCGCGCAGCTCATGGTCGTGCTCGACGCGACCATCGTGAACATCGCGCTCCCCTCCGCGCAGCGCGACCTCGGGATGTCCGACGGCAACCGGCAATGGGTGATCACCGCCTACACGCTGGCCTTCGGCGGCCTCCTTCTGCTCGGCGGCCGCATCGCCGACCTGGTGGGCCGCAAGCGGACGTTCATCATCGGGCTCATCGGCTTCGCCGCCGCCTCCGCGCTCGGCGGCGCCGCCAACGGCTCCGCCATGCTCTTCGGCGCCCGCGCGCTGCAGGGCGCCTTCGCCGCCGTCCTGGCCCCGTCGGCCCTGTCGCTGCTCACCACGACCTTCACCGACCCGAAGGAGCGCGGAAAGGCGTTCGGCATCTACGGCGCCCTCGCGGGCAGCGGCTCGGCGATCGGTTTCATCGTCGGCGGTCTGCTCACCGAGTACCTGAACTGGCGCTGGTGCCTCTACGTCAACATCCCCATAGCGATCGTCGCCGTCTTCGGCGCCTTCGCCCTGCTGCACGACCGCCCCGGCCACGCGGGCGCCCGCCTCGACGTACCGGGTGCGGTGCTGGGCTGCGGCGGCCTGGTCGCGATCGTGTACGGCTTCAGCGAGGCCGAGCCGCGCGGCTGGACCGACCCGCTGGTGCTGGGGTTGCTGGCGGCAGGCGTCGTGCTCCTGGTGGCCTTCGTGTGGTGGCAGTCGCGGGCGCGGACGCCCCTGCTCCCCCTCCACATCGTCAAGGACCGCAACCGCGCCGGCTGCTTCCTGACCATGGGGCTCGCCATCATCGGCATGTTCGGGCTGTTCCTGTTCATGACCTACTACCTGCAGGTCATCCTCGGCTACTCGCCCCTGAAGACCGGCCTGGCCTTCCTGCCCCTCACCGCAGCGATCATCATCGGCTCCACCCAGATATCCGCCCGGCTGATGAACCGCGTCCCGCCGCGCCTGCTGATGGTCCCCGGCATGATCCTCGCGGCGAGCGGCATGGTGATCCTCACGCAGATGACGGTCGACTCGCCCTACGCCACCGAGATCCTGCCCGCCCTGCTCCTGATGGGTCTCGGCATGGGCCTGACCTTCATGCCGGTCTTCGCCACCGCGACGGCGGGCGTCGCACCCCAGGACTCGGGTGTGACCTCGGCGACCGTCAACACCGCACAGCAGGTGGGCGGTTCGATCGGTACGGCCCTGCTGAACACCATCGCCACCACCAGCAGCGCGACCTACATCGCCGCCCATCTCCACCATCCCGCACAGCAGGCCCTGATCGCCAAGGAGGGCGTCGTCCACGGCTACACGGTCGCCATCTGGTGGGCCGCCGGCATCATGCTCCTGGCCGGCCTGATCGCGGGGTTGATGGTGACGGCGAAGGCCCCCAGGCACGGCGCTCCGGCAGAGGCGCCCGTACCGGAGCCGGTGGCGTAGGACCGGAGCCGGTGGCACAAGACCGGGGAGGGGCCCCACGGACCGCGGACCCCTCCCCTCAGCTCACCCGGCCACCCGGCCACCCGGCCACCCGGCCACCTGCCAACCAATCACCCGGCGACCGCACTGCTCGCCTTGCTCACCGCCGATCCGTCCTGGTGACCGGTGCGGTGCGCGACCACCTTCACGGTGATCCTCTTGCCCTTCTGCGCCGGCTTCAGCACCAGCGAGGACTTGGTCGCCCCGCTGATCGCCTTCCCGTTCGCGTACCACTGGTACGCGTACGAGGTCGCCGTCGGACTCCAGGTCCCGGCCGTCGACTTGAGCGTCCTGCCGACCTTCACCGTCCCGCTGATCACCGGCACCTTGGTCGCTCTGGGCGCGTCCCCCTTGGCGACGGTCACCCCCGCTGAGGTCGCCGTCCCGCTCAGCCAGCCGCTCTTGACCGCGGTGACCGTCACGCCGAGCTTCTTGCCGAGCTGCGCCGCCGGAATCGTGTAGGTCGACGCCGTGGCCCCGCTGATCGCCTTCCCGTCGGCCTTCCACTGGTAGGTGTACGACGACGGGGCCGCCGACCAGCTCCCGGCTGCCGCAGAGACCTTGGCGCCCACCTTGGCCGTGCCCGTCGCCTTGGGGGCGGCCGTGTTCGTCAGCTGGGCCTGGGTCACGGTGAAGGTGCCGCGCTGGTACTCGGCGTTGTGCGCGATCACGCTGACGTTCCAGGTGCCGGCCGCCGCGCCCGTGAGGTCGACCGTGGCCGTCAGCGTCCTGTTGTCGGTGGAGACCGAGTCCGTCGTGGCGGTCAGCGTCCTGCCGCTCAGGCTCAGGCGGACCGTGTCGTCCGGGCCGAGCGCGGTACCGGTCACCGTCAGCCGCACCTTGCTGCCGCTCACCCCGGTGTCCGGGCTGGCCCCGGTGACGCTCACTTTGTCCGTGCCGCACAGCGGGGACGTACAGCTCAACTTGGCGCTGTAGGACGTTCTGGACGCCTTTTCGGGAAGGCCGAGCAGGAACACGCTCTGCGCGGCCCCGCTGGACGAGCCACCCGCCGCGCACTGGTAGCCGGTCGGTATGTACAGCGTGCAACCGTTGTTCCAGGCGCTGTTGTAGAGGACCGGCACGGCGGTGGTGGCGGCGCCGGTCGTGTCGGTGATCGCGGTGTCGAAGCGGTCGAACCCGGCGGTGGGCAGGACGGCACACACGGCGGTGTGCGACTCGTCGAGCGTGCCGGTGATCGGCCCGTACCCGTAAGCCACCGACGGCACCCTGGTGCACTCCGGCGCGGGACCGTCGGCGGTCGCGACGCGCAGGGCGTCCAGGTGGTACTCGGGCGCCGCCTTGAGGGTGGCCGGTGTCTGCACCAGAACCTGGTGGGTGGTGGAACCGGTGGCCGCGCAGGAGCGGTTGCGGAAGGAGCACTCGGGCTTGCCGTCACCGCCCATGACCGCGATGTTGGCCGTGCCCAGCGCGTCCCGCACATCGAGGTGTACGACATCGGTGGCCGCGTCGGTGGTGACCTGGTGGCAGTTCAGCGTGCCCGGGGCACCGTAGCCACCCTTGACGGACGGTCCGCCGACCTTCACCGCGGTGGTCCTCATGCAGCCCGCCGAGTCGGCGGTCGCGGTGACGTCACGCCTGGCCAGCGTATACGTGGCGGCCTTGTCCTGGCCGGTGACCAGCACGGTGTGGGCCTTGCCGGGGGTCAGTGCGCACACCGTCCAGCCGTCGGTGGTGGCGTTACGGTCGCAGACCTTCCTGCCGGTGGAGTCCAGCACCGAGAACTTCGCGGGAACGCCGCCGGATGTGGCGAGGAGCTGGAAGACCTCCGCGCCCGTATGCGCGTCCGCGGGGATGCTCAGGCAGTGCGAGAAGACGCCGTCACCCGTGGCAAGCGTGGCCTCGGCGCCGTCGGCGGTGAAGCTCCCGGCGGGCAGCACGGGGCAGTCGTTCGCGGCGTCGGTGCGGTGGAAGGCGACGGAGTAGGCGCCGGTCGCGTCGTCCCCGTTGTCCTCGGTGTGCACCAGCGCCCGGTAGGGGGCCGGACCCGTGAGCGCGCAGTCGCCGTTCGACAGCGCCGTGGCGTCGCACTGCGCCGTGCCGTCCCGGTCGAGGACCTCCACGTCGGCGTCCACCCCGGACGAGACCAGCGGGGTGAGCGCGGCGATCCGGGCGCCCTGCGGGGCGGAGAGCGAGAGGCAGTCGTACTGCCCCACAGCGCTCAACTCGCCCTTGTACAGCCCTGTTCCGACAGCGGCACACCCGGAGTCTGAGGCCCGGTCGAACACGACCAGCCCCTCACGGAAGTCCTGGAAGGGATACGAGCCGTCGAGGACCGCCGTGTACGTGCCCGCCTTCGCCATCCGGCAGGGATCGTCGCCGGACCGGCACACCGTCAGACCGTTCGCGTCGTACACCTGCACCGGCCCGGCGGACCGCTGCTCGCTCACGTGGTGCACGGTGTACGGGCCCGCCCTGCCGACGGTGAACGTGTAGCAGGGGTTCATGGTCAGGTCCTGCTGCGCCGGCACACCGTAGGGCCGGACGGGCGCGGCGGTGCAGCCCTGCGGATCGTTCAGCCGGCGCACCTTCACGCCGTACTCCGCGGGGAACCCCTTCTCCGTGTACGAGACCCGGGAGATCACCCGGAAGGGCCCGTCACCGGGCAGCACACAGCTGTCCTCGCCGTCCTCCGGGAAGTGCGGGCAGACGCGGGCGCCGGTCGCGTCGGTGATCCAGGCGAGGGAGTTGCCGTACACCTTCGAGCCGTAGGTGAGCCGGATCCGCTCGCCCCGCTTCGCATCGAACGGCAGGCAGTCGACCTGCACGGGGCCCACGGCCGTGCGACTGCCGTCCGGCTGGTCCCAGTTGGTGCCGGCCGGGTCGGCGCAGCCCTTCGTGCCACCGAGCGGGACGACGGTGACCGCGGTCTCCGCGTCCGCCCAGCCGTCGTTGACGACCTTGACCGTGTACGTGCCCGCCGAGGGCAGCGTGCACATGCCGTTCGTGGCGTACTCGTCCCCGTTGCAGTCCACCTGGCTGCCGTCGGCCGCCAGCACCTGCCGGTACGCTTCGTTGCTGCTGTCCTGCAACGGCACCAGGTACAGGCCCGGCGCCTCGGCGGTGACGGTGTAACAGGCACTCGCGCCGGGAGCGACCGTCGCCCTGCCCACGGCGTCGCCCGGATCGCCGAACGGAGCGACGGCGAGCGTCGCGCACTCCCCCTCGGCGGCAACGGACGCGTCAGCGGCAGCGGCGGAACCGGCCCCGCTCAGGCCCAGCAGCGAAGAAAGCAGCGAAACGGCAGCGAAGAAAGCGGCCGCGCGCCGCCGTCTCGCACGCGGACAGGAATCGGCGTCCGACATGGGATCCCCCCGGGTCATAGGTCGTTGAGGCGATAGTGGCACACAGGTCCGACACAGCACTCATGAGATTCCGGAGGCTGTGGACAACCCGCCGCTGCCGCCTCCGGCACCGCCCTCAGTGCCGCCCGGCCACCCGGTCGCGCCATCCGCGCCAGCCGCGACGACTCCGCGCCGTGGCTGCTCCGCTCCCGCCGGTCGGCCGCCCGGTAGGTGAGGTACAGCCCCTGCACCCCGAGCCATCGGAAGGGCTCCGGCTCCCGCTTGCGCACCATCACGACACTGCTCGCCGAGCTGCTCACGGCCGGAGAGCTAACCCCTCAGGGCGGCGACCGTCTCCTTCGGATTCCATGCTTTCCCACGCCCTCTGACCAGCGGATAGCACGCGAGCCCGATCAGCACGGAGAGGAGGTGCCCGAAGTCGGTAAAGGTCGGCGAGGACACGAAGGGAACCCCGTACACGGCCAGCACGCCCGCCAGATACAGATACCGCCAGGGTGCCGAGATCCGGTACGTCAGCACCGCCACCACGCCGGCGAGCGCGTAACTCACCCCGATGTCGAGGGAGTTGACCGCCGAATGCGGCACCAACCCGTCCCGGACCGCCTTCAGCAGCGCCCCCTCGCTGATCAGCGTCGCCAGCACATGCGCAGCCACACACACCATCAGCCAGCGCAGCGTCCCCAGCCAGCGCTCGGCCTGCGCATGGAACACCGTGTAGAGGAAGACGTACGGGAACCAGTCGCCGCCGTCGATCCACATCGCACTCTGCACCAGCACCCGCTTCGGGTCGTTCGACAGCTCGTGGATGTTGGTGGACCGCTGCCGCAGGAACTCCTGCTCGAACTCCGGTGACATGTGGTGCAGCGCGACGGTGGTCACGAACAGGATGGCCAGCCAGACATACGTGCCGGGGGCGCTGCGGACGTAGGCCCACACCTTCTCTCCGAGCCCCCGGTCAATTCGCATGAAGCGATTCACGCACGCCAGTATCGTCGGTCGGGTGATCGACATCCCGAGCGAACTGGCGGCGGCACAGGAGGAGTACAACGGCGAGGCGGGTCGGGCCTTCATCGCCGGCCTGCCCGACCTGGCCCGGGAGTTCCTCGACCGCTGGGAGCTACGACTGGACGGGCGCCCCATGCACGGAGTCACCGCCCTCGTCCTGCCCGTCGTCCGCGCGGACGGGATCCCGGCCGTGCTCAAGCTGCAACTGCTGGACGAGGAGAGCGAGGGCGAGCCCGTCGCCCTGCGCCTGTGGGACGGCGACGGCGCGGTCCGCCTCCTCGACCACGACGAGACGACCCACACCATGCTCCTGGAACGCCTCGACCACACCCGCATGCTCTCCGCGCTCCCCGGCTCCCGCGAGGCCGTGCTGGTCATCGCGCACCTGCTCGCCCACCTCACCGCCACGCCCGCCCCGAAGGGCATGCGCCGCCTCGGTGACATCGCCCAGGCCATGCTGGAACGCACCCCGTGGGCGCTGGAGCGCATCCCGGACCCCGAGACCCGCCGCCTGGTCGCGGACGGCGCGGCCGCCGTACGGGAGGTCGTGGACGAACCCGGCGACCGCCTCCTGCACTGGGACCTGCACGACGAGAACGTCCTCGCGTCCGACCGCGCCCCCTGGCTCGCCATCGACCCCAAACCCCTGGCCGGCGACCCGGGCTTCGAGCTCTGGCCGGCGCTCGACAACAACTTCGACGCCGACGAGATCCGCTGGCGCTTCGACGCCATGACCGACGTGCTCGGCCTGGAACGCGCCCGCGCGCGTGCCTGGACCCTGGGCCGCCTCCTGCAGAACGCCCTCTGGGACGTGAAGGACGGCCGCCCGCCGGAGCCCCGCCAACTGGAAATCGCACGCCACCTGCGCGATTACGCGAGTTAGCCTCGCCCCTATGATCCGCACCGCGACCCCGGCCGACATCCGCGTCATCCACGCCCTGATCCGCGAACTGGCGGACTACGAGAAGGTCCCGCACGAGGCGAAGGCCACCGAGGCCCAGCTCCACGAGGCCCTCTTCGGTGAGCACCCCGCCGCCTACGCCCACATCGCAGCCGACGACACCACCGGCGACCCGGTCGGCTTCGCGCTCTGGTTCCTGAACTTCTCCACCTGGCGCGGCGTCCACGGCATCTACCTCGAAGACCTCTACGTCCGCCCCAATGCCCGAGGCGCCGGCCACGGCAAGGCCCTCCTCACTGAACTGGCCCGCATCTGCGTGGAGCGTGGCTACGAACGCCTCGAATGGGCTGTCCTGAACTGGAACACCCCGACCATCGCCTTCTACGACTCCCTCGGCGCCCGCCCGCAGAACGAGTGGACGGTGTACCGGCTGACGGACGGCCCGCTCACCGAGCTTGCCGGACAGGGCAGCTGACTTCCCGGCAGTCATCGGCCCCGACACCCGCGCCCGCGCCCGCGCGGCCATACGAAAGCCCAGGCCGGATTGCTCCTGGCCTGGGCTTTGAGCCACCCCTGCGGGCGGGCGGCGAAGGGTCTCGCGGAGAAGGGTGTGATGCGGCCGCTCAGAGGGCCTTGCTGTTGCAGCCCATGTCCGAACCGAGGTGGTGGTCCTGGGCGCCCGGGTTGCCTTCACCGTTCAGCGCGTTGCCCAGCGCGCCGTTGAGGGCGCCCACGCTGCCGAGAACGTCGATGTTCATGTCGTGCGAACGGCACTCGATGCCCTGCGAGATCTCGAAGCCGTCGTGAGCCCCCGGTTCGCCGTGCGCGAAGGCGGGCCCGGCGCCGAAGGATCCGATGCTGCCGAGGACGGCGGCGCCCACGATGGCGGCCTTCTGAAGCTTGCGCATTTCTTCTCCATTGGTCGAGCGAAAGTGATCTGCAGCAGATCGAGTTGGGACGGAGGACAACCGACGACGGGCCGTCAGCCGAGTCGCGGCAGACCCAACTGACCGACGGGCGGCGCCGCGACCTGTCCAAGGCCGAGCCCGGGCACCTGCGGCGCGCTGGCCGGCGAGATCAGCGGGTTGATGAGCGGGTTCACCTCGGGGTTCACCTGCGGGTTGACCTGGGGGGCGACACGCGGCGGCGGCTCCGGGTTGAAGACCTGCGGCACGGCGACCTGGGGGGCGACCTGCGGAGTGACCTGCGGCGCCGTCTGCGGGGCGACCTGCGGCACGACCTGCGCCGGCTGCTGCTGCGGAGCAGCCTGCTGAGGAGCGGCCTGCTGAGGGGCGGCCTGCTGAGGGGCGGCCTGCTGAGGGGCGTACGACGGTGCACCGGCCTGCGCGGCGCCTCCGGACGAGGCGAAGGCGGAGGCCTGTCCGATCTGCGGCGCGGGCGCCGGAGCGGCCTGCATCATCGGCTGGGCGTACGGCTGCGGACCGGTCTGCGCGGTGCCCGCCGCAGTGGTCGCGGCCGTGGCCTGCTGCTGGGGCGCCGGGTAGTACTGAGGAGCAGGGGCCGGCTGGTAGTACTGCGGAGGCGGCGCCTGGTACTGGGGCGCCGGGGCAGGCTGGTAGTACTGGGGAGCAGGCGCCGGAGCTGCGGCCTGAGGTGCCGGGTAGTAGGGAGCGGGCACCGGAGCAGCACCGGGATACCCGCCGTAAGAGTCGGCGTGGCTGACGCCGGCACCGATGGCGGACAGACCGCCGGCCGCCGCTACGACGAGCGCGGCCTTGTGAAGCTTTCGCATGGAACCCTCGGCCCTTCAATACCTGTACAGGGAAATCCGTTGTATTCAGTGCAGTCATGCGTGCGCTCAGTCTGATGTTCGTACTGCGCACCAACAGGGGTAATGCTGGGCTGTCTTGTGGACTTCACGCCGGAGGCGACAGCGGATCCCGTCGTCCTCTCACCGATTCACGTCCGCTGTTCTCTCCCAGCTGGCAACGACATTTCACCGGTCCCGGTCACGGCATACAAAAGCCCGTCACCCGTTTGGCATCGATCGGATTAACAGCCCGCCTGCCGGCGATTCACCCCGCTGGCAAATGGGTGACCACGCCCCGACTCCCGTGACTGGCCCCGCACTTATGTCGTTCCCCACTGGGCCAGAGCAATGATGCATCGCCGCATTTCAGTACGTTCCATGCACGTCAATGAAGGGCCGAGGGTTTCATGCGCAAGTTCCAGCACGTCGCGCTCGTAGCAGCAGCGGCCGGCGGTCTGTCGGCCATCGGCGTCGTCCCAAGCTTCGCCGACGCCCCCGCCGCGTACAACGCCGCTCCGCCGCCCGTTCCACAGCAGGGGGTCCAGGCCGCGTCCTGGACCGGCTCGCAGGCCACCGCCCACACCTACGGCTCGCCCGCCCCGCAGCAGGCGCTGCCGCAACGCGGCGCCGATGTCAGCCCGCAGGTCAACCCGCAGGTGAGCCCGAAGCTCAGCCCGCAGCTGACCCCGCAGCCCGCCGCGGCGCAGTCCGGCGCGGTGGAGCAGAACAACCTCTTCCGCCCATACCAGGAGTGCAGCCCGCAGAACCTGCTGAACGCGAATCTCCCGGTCGCCGTGCTCGCCGCCGCCGAGACCAAGGGCGTCAACTGCGGGCAGTCCAACAGCCAGGCGAACGCCCTCGCCAAGGCCCACTAGAACCGCGGGACCAGCGGATACGCGCACCCGGCACGGGCCCTTCGAGGGAGTTCCCGAAGGGCCCGCCAGAAGCGATACGGCTTTAGGGTGCTTTCACGACAAGATCACACGACACGGCGCGTCGCTGGTCGATTTGCCCATATTTCCTATTAATCTCCGTGACTGTACGAAGTCGATCTGACACAGATCGCATCCACTTCACTCCACCGGAGATGACATGCACAAGCTTCGCAAGGCTGCCGTTCTGGTCGCTGCCATCAGCAGCGTCGCGCTCCTGGGCGCCGGTACCGCTCAGGCCGGCGAGGGTGGCCGCGACGGGGGCAAGGGCGGCGACCAGCGCACCAACGTCCTGCAGAGCTCCAACTGCAAGTCGCACGACCTGAACCTGGACGTCCTCGGCCAGGTCGGACTGCTCAACGGCCTGCTGGGCAACGCACTCAACGGCGAGGGCAACCCCGGCGCCCAGGACACCCACATCGGCTCGAGCATGGGCTGCAACAACAGCGCGTTCTAGTCGCGTGACGGTCGCTTAGCGGCCAAGAGCGGGAACCAGGTCCCGGTACCGAGCGCCGAGCTCGGTACCGGGACCCCCTTTTTCGCGGGCGGGGCATTTCCCGCCTTCGACCAAGACAGTGATGGCGTTCCGAATACGGCGCGCCGAACGGTTATTGACGGATATTTCGTATTAGCCTCCGTAACTGCACGAAGTCGATCTGTCACAGATCGCATCCACTTCACTCCACCGGAGATGACATGCACAAGCTTCGCAAGGCTGCCGTCCTGGTCGCTGCCCTCGGCAGCGTCGGACTTCTGAGCGCCGGCGCCGCCCACGCCGACCAGGGCGGCTGGGGTTCGGGTTCGGGCGAAGGTGGCAGTCGTGGCGGCTCCTCTGCCTTCAGTGTCCTGCAGAGCAGCACCTGCAGGTCGCACGACGCCAACGTCGACGTCCTCGGTCAGGTCGGCATCCTCAACGGCCTGGGCGGCAACCTGCTGAACGGCGAAGGCAACGCGGGCGCGCAGTCGACCTCGCTGGGCTCGAGCATGGGCTGCAACAACAGCGTCGGCAAGTAAGTCACAAACCTTCCTCGGTGCCCCGGCCACAGGCCGGGGCACCGAGGCTTTGATGTGCCAGGAACGCCAGAATGCCGGATCGGGATCCATCCCCGATCCGGCATTCGCCGTTCGCACCCGGTCGCGCCTCAGAACTCGATATGCGGGCGCGTGATGTGAGGGCGCTTGAAACCCTTGGGAAGCGGCGCCGTGTTGGAGCATTCCACGACCGGACCGACGTTCGTGGATCCCGTGTCCATACTGTCCTCGGGCAGCACCACGCGCGGCCGGTAGATGGTCGAGCACTCCTGAGCCTGCTTGGCGACGTACGTGCCGTCCTTGCCCTTGTGGACGGTCTCGGTCTTGTGAACGCAGGTGGTCTCACCCACGGCCGTGGTCTTGCAATCGCCCGGGGACCCGTCGGCGTGCGCCTGCGCGGCACCGCCGACGTAGATCACGGCGAGACTTCCGATGAGGCCCGAGACGGTTGCGATCTTCCGCCGACTGACCATGTCTGGTGCTCCTTTGCAGTCGAGGCCCGGGCGCCGATGCCGTCGATCGGCGTGCGCCCGAGCCCTGGGGTGAAATGCGGAACCGGCGCCTGACGCGCCCTCAAAGGACGTCCGGCGACGGCATTGGCGCAGCCCGGACGCGCACCGTGATGGTTTTGCCGCGCGTCCGGGCTGCCATTGCTTTGTTGAGAGGTGTTGCTACGGGGCCTTGTGAAGCTTGCGCACCGGGCCCTCGGCGCTACTTCTACTTGCTGCCGTACGGGGCGGCGTACTGGCCGTAACCGGCCTGCGGCGCGGCGTAGCCCGTCTGCGGCGCGGCGTAGCCGGCCTGAGGGGCGGCATAGCCGGTCTGCGGGGCCGCGTAGTAGCCCGTCTCCGGCGCGTAGTTGAAGCCGTTCGACGGCGCGAAGGACGGGGCCGCCTGCGGAGCGGCCTGCATGCCGTACGGGGCGCCCGACGTCGCAATGGCGTTGGCCTGCGACGACGCCACCGCGGTGACGCCACCGTCGTAGCCGCCGGCGCTGCTGACACCGGCGCCGAGAGCGGACAGCCCCGCGACCGCTGCGACTACGACCGCGACCCGCTGGAACTTGCGCATAGTTAGACCCTTCCCTAGCTGGGCATGAAGCCCTTGCTTGACTACTTAATGTGAGCATATACACACGTAGCGTAGCCATTTGGGACATTCTGCCCTTCTATGCGCCGTGTCGGCCTATGGCGAGGCACCTTTCGTCCGCCACCGTTTTCCCCCTGGAAACGACGCTTCCCCCAGGCCAAGTCACGGGCCCCGAAGGGCAGTCACCCGTTTGCCCGCCGACGCGTCGCACTCGCGCGCACACCAAAACAGCGGACGGCCGGTCCAGGTCACCCCGGTCCGGCCGTCCGCCGCTTGGAAGTTGAGGAAGGCGTCGGAAAATCCGCCCCTCGATGATCAGCTCAGCAGGCCGCCAGGCAGCTCGAATCCGCCGTCGCCCTTGTCGGCCTGGTCGGCCACCGGCGCCGCGCCGGGGTTGCAGGTCACCTCGGGACCGATCCGCGTGGACCCGTTGTTCAGAAGGGGGATGACGGGCAGCTGCATGGGCTTCACCGGCGTACAGGTCGTCGCCTTGCGGATGGCGAAGCCTCCGCCCTCGGGCATATCGCCGGTGACCCGCTGGACGCAGGTGACGTCGCCGGAGAGGCTGACGGAGCAGGCGCCCGGGTCCGCCGCAGCGTGGGCCTGCGTGACGCCGACACCGGTCACCGCGAGGCCGCAGAGAAGCCCTGAGACGGCCGCGATCTTCTTCCTACTGAACATGGATCCGTTTCCTTTGTTCCCTGGGAATGTCGGAAAGTGAAGGGCTGACCTGATCGATGCGCCGAATCTCAGAGCCGTAGTGAGCGCATTCGGGTCAGACGGCCTCTCGCTCCGCGCCGCCACACGTCAACGGGCCCCTTCGGGGTGACCCCCGAGGGGCCCGCGGAAAGCGTCGCGCAGGACTTGGCCGCCTACTTCAGCCAGTGAAGGCGTTGTTGAACTGGCCGCAGGTGGTGTCGAAGGTCTCGGAGAGACCCAGTACGCCGATCGGCAGGTCGCCCTCGGCCACCGTCTGCGGGCTGCACTCCTGGTAGGGGCGGTAGTGCTCGGCCACCTTCGGCACACTGTCGTGGCCGTGGTCGTGTGCGTAGGCGGTACCCGCACCGGCACCGATGGCGGACAGCCCGCCGGCCGCCACTGCCGCTGCGATCATGGCCTGTTGAAGCTTGCGCATGGAACCCTCGGTCCTTCATTGCCTGGATGTCGAGGCGGATTGCCTACTGTGACTGCACGAACACTATCAGTTACTACACCGTATTCCGCACTCCCGGAAATCCCGTGTCCAAGCGGGGACATGAGGGCATGAAGACTCACCGTGCTTTCAGGCGCGGCCTGTTCGTATGCTGAAAAGCCTGAATCGGCACCACTGGATGTCCGGCAGACCGATTGGCTCACATCCGCCGATCACTCAATCCACTCAAAAGTGGGAACACATCATGTTCCGGGTATCCCCGTTCGCGGTCGCGGCATTCCCTTGATCGGGTCCGCCCGATCCGGGCTCCAACTGCGAACGGAGACGCCCGTGCGAATGACCGACATCCAGCGTTGCGAGGTCCGGCCCGGACGGCTTGTCGAGTGGGCACTCAGTCCTGCGACGGTCGCGGCCGCCGCGGACCTTCCGGCCGACCCCCGCCCGCCGGCGTACGTCCAGGAAGGGCACATCAGGACCGCCCGATCCGTGCGGGAGGACGGCCTGTTCGTGCCGACCTGGCTCGGCACCGCCTTCGACATCCCGGGCGCAGTCGACCTCGACGCGCTGGAGGTCGCACTGCGTGGCTGGACCCTGCGGCACGAGACGCTGCGCAGCGGATTCCGCTGGGCGGGCGACGAGATGCACCGTTTCACCCTCGCCCCCGAGGCGGTGTCGCTGCAGCGCGAGGAGGCCGGCGACTTCCCCGACACGGACGCGCTGGTCCAGCACCTCCAGGACCGCTTCGACGCCGCCGCGAACGCACTGAGCTGGCCCAACTTCCTCTACGCGGCGGTCATCAGGGACGACAGCACCAGCGTGTACATTGGCTTCGACCACAGCAACGTCGATGCCTACTCCATCCAACGCATCCCGGCCGAGATCCACGAGCTCTACGCGGCAGCACTCGAGGGACGCCCCGTGGAGGAGCCGCCGGTCGGCAGCTACGTCGACTTCTGCGAGATCGAGCGGGCGGACGCCGACCGGATCGACGGCACCCATGAGATCGTCGCCCGCTGGCGGGAGTTCATCCAGCGGTGCAACGGCAAACTGCCCAACTTCCCCGTCGAACTGGGCCTTGAGCCCGGTGGCCCGCTGCCCACGCAGAAGCTGATGCGCGAGATGCTCGTCGACGCGGACGCCGCCGCCGCGTTCGAGTCGTACTGCCGGCCCTTCGGCGGCAGCCTCGTCGGCGTCCTGGCCGCCACCAGCCTCATCGTCCACGAGATCGGCGGAGAGCCCGTCTACCGGGCCGTCGTTCCCTTCCACACGCGAGTGAAGTCCAAGTGGTCCAACTCCGTGGGCTGGTACGTCGGCGGCGCACCCGTAGAGGTCGCCATCGACCAGGCGCCCGACTTCACCGCCGCCCTGAAGGTCGTACGCGCCGAACTGCAGGCCAACCGGTCGCTGGCACGCATGCCGCTGGCCCGGGTACTGCGCCTGCTCGGTGCGGACTTCCGGCCGACCTCGCCCGACCTGTACTCGATCGTCTCGTTCGTGGACGCACGCGGGATCGCCGGGGCGGAGCGCTGGGACGAGCTTTCGGCCTACGGGCTCGTCAGGGTGTCGTACGGCGACCAGGTGTGCGTCTGGCTGAACCGGCTCCACGAGGGCCTGTGGTTCACCTGCCGCTACCCCGACACCGACATCGCGTACAAGAACATGCAGCTCTACGTCGAGCGGCTGCGGGACGTCATCCTCACCGTGGCCCGCGAGCAACGCGCCACGGAACTCGCGGCGCAGGATCTTGCCGGGTGACCGACAAACACAGCAGGCCCCGCCGGCGGTAATGCGGGCGGGGCCTGCTGTTCGACGAGCCCCCTGTCGGATTCGAACCGACGACCTTCGCTTTACAAGAGCGGCGCTCTGACCAGCTGAGCTAAGGAGGCCTGCGCACGTGCGTCACGTACGTGCCCGAGCAGTGTACCCAGGTCGCAGGAGCCCCCTGTCGAAAATTTCCGCGAAGTTCACGGGCCTGAAGGTACTGACAGATCAGGCAAACGCCAGGTACCGTCCTGAGCCAGTTCACTCTCGTGGACTACACCACCACCTTCCTACAACGGATCGTCCGGCACGTTCCTGCCGGTAGAAGGGGGCCCTTCACCATGGCCACTGTTTCGTTCGACAAGGCGACCCGGATCTACCCGGGCACCGAGAAGCCCGCCGTCGATGGTCTGGAGATCGAGGTCGGGGACGGCGAGTTCCTCGTCCTCGTCGGTCCGTCCGGCTGCGGCAAGTCCACCTCGCTCCGCATGCTCGCGGGGCTCGAGGACGTGAACGCCGGCGCCATCCGCATCGGTGACCGCGACGTCACGCACCTGCCGCCGAAGGACCGGGACATCGCCATGGTGTTCCAGAACTACGCGCTGTACCCGCACATGACCGTCGCCGACAACATGGGCTTCGCGCTCAAGATCGCCGGCGTCAACAAGGCGGAGATCCGCAAGAAGGTCGAAGAGGCCGCGAAGATCCTCGACCTGAGCGAGTACCTGGACCGCAAGCCGAAGGCCCTCTCCGGTGGTCAGCGCCAGCGTGTCGCCATGGGCCGCGCCATTGTGCGTGAGCCGCAGGTCTTCCTCATGGACGAGCCGCTGTCCAACCTGGACGCCAAGCTCCGCGTGTCCACCCGTACGCAGATCGCGTCGCTGCAGCGCCGTCTCGGCATCACCACCGTCTACGTCACCCACGACCAGGTCGAGGCCATGACGATGGGCGACCGCGTGGCCGTGCTCAAGGACGGTCTGCTCCAGCAGGTCGACTCCCCGCGCAACATGTACGACCGCCCGGCCAACCTCTTCGTCGCCGGCTTCATCGGCTCCCCGGCCATGAACCTGGTCGAGGTGCCGATCACCGACGGCGGTGTGAAGTTCGGCAACAGCGTCGTCCCGGTCAACCGCGACGCCCTGAAGGCCGCCACCGACAAGGGCGACCGCACGGTCACCGTGGGTGTCCGCCCCGAGCACTTCGACATCGTCGAGGAGAACGGCGGCGGTGTCGCCGCGTCCCTGACGAAGGACACCGAGGACAAGCCGGCCGGTCTCGCGGTCTTGGTCAACGTCGTCGAGGAGCTCGGCGCCGACGGCTACGTCTACGGCACCGCCGAGGTCGGCGGCGAGACGAAGGACCTGGTCGTCCGTGTCGAGGGCCGCCGGGTGCCGGAGAAGGGCGCCACGCTGCACGTCGTGCCGCGTCCGGGCGAGACCCACGTGTTCTCGACCTCCACGGGCGAGCGCCTCACCGACTGAGGCAGCCCGCCGACCGGCGACTCCCGAAACGCCCATCCCGGGTAATTCACCCAGGTTGACGAAGAGGGCCCCGTAAACCACTGCGGGGCCCTCTTCCATGTCGACAAATATTCCGACACACCGGTCATTTCGAGCAGCGTACGTCAACCTCGTACCCCATCCGAGTCCCCTCTTCATCCCCCGAACCGGTGACTAAATGTCGCCAAATCATCACCGGGCGCTACTCTCACTCGGGTGAAGCACTCCACTAACCAACAGACGCGACGTGGCCGGGGCCCCGCCCGCCGGATCGGCCGCACGCTCGCCCTTGTCCTGCCCGTCGTCCTGGTGCTTTCCGGGACCCTCGCGGTCACCCGGGTCAACTGGACGGGGAATCCCTCGAACTCGGTCCTGACCGCCTCGGACGCCTCCGACATCACCTCGGACGCCAGGGCACTGCACCGCACCCCGCAGGACGTGCTGCGCGACAAGCTCCTGGCCGAGCTCCAGGAGAACGACCCGGGCGTGGTGCTCACGCACCTCCAGCAGGCGGTGAACCAACGCCCGTCGCTCGCCAAGCACTGCGCGTCCATCGCCCGCGCCGTGGGCCGCGCCGCCGTCCGCGTATACGGCCCGACGCGCGCCCAGTCCTACGCCCGCCCGGTCTGCGACACGTCGTTCGCCTCGGGCGTCGCGACCGCACACATCTGAACCCGTCCCTCCTCCACCGCCGATGGTTCGGAGGAGGGTAACGGCTGATTAAGGAACGGTTGCCGGCTCCGGCCGTGGGCGGGCAGCGCCGTACAGTTCGGTCATGACCGATCCGAACGCCGCTTCCCGCCCCGTTCAAGCCGTCGTCCTGGCCGGTGGCCAGGGCTCCCGGCTGCGTCCCTACACCGACGACCGGCCCAAGCCGATGGTCGAGATCCCCGGTACGGGGACTCCGATCATCGGCCATCAGCTTGCCTGGCTGGACGACGAGGGCGTCACGGACGTGGTGGTCAGCTGCGGCCATCTCGCCGAGGTCCTGCAGGACTGGCTGAAGTCGGCCGACCTGCCGGTGAAGGTGACCACGGTCGTGGAGACGGAACCGCTCGGGCGTGGAGGCGGGCTGAAGTACGCTGCCGCGCATCTCCCGCACCCGGACCGGCCCTGGTACGCCACCAACGGCGACATCTGGACCCGCTTCTCGCTGCGCGACATGGCGGACTTCCACGCGGAGCGCGACGCGGTGGCGACGCTGGCCCTGGCCCGCCCGCGCATCCCCTGGGGCGCCGTGCAGACGGACGGCTTCGGGCACATCACGGACTTCATCGAGGCGCCGCCGTCGACGTTCGAGATCAACGCGGGCGTGTACGTCTTCTCCCCCGAGTTCGCCGGTCTGCTCCCGGAGCGCGGCGATCACGAGCGTACGACCTTCCCGCATCTGGCCCGTGAGCGGCGCCTTGCCGGTTTCCCGCTCCCTCAGGGGTCCTACTGGCGTGCCATCGACACGGCGAAGGACCTGACCGAAGCCGCGAAGGAGCTGGCCGCTCTGAGGCGGTGAGGGCTGGGGGTGCGGGGGCCGTTTTTTGGCTGCGGGTCGGTGGGGGTTGACCGCGCCGTTCCCCGCGCCCCTGACGGGCGTTGCAGCACCGACGCGGAAAGGGCCCCCCACCTTGGACGTGGGGCCCCACCGCATCGGGTGCGGAGCGGTTACTTGGCTTGCCGGGTCGGTGGGGGTTGACCGCTCCGTTCCCCGCGCCCCTGACGGGCGTTGCGGCGCCGGATGTCGAAAGGGCCCCGCACCTTTGTGGTGCGGGGCCCCTTTCGTTCAAGTGGTTTGGCTAGCCCAACAGGCCGCCCACGAGGCCCGAGTCGCCGGAGGACGTGCCTCCGGAGCCGGTGCCGCCGGTCGAGCCGGTGCCGCCCGTGGCACCGCCCGCGGTGGGGCCGGCGCTGGTGCTGGGCGCACCGCCGGTCGGTGAGGACTGCTGGGGCGGGGTCCGGCCCGCCGTGCCCTGGGTCTGGCTGGGCGCGCCGCCGGTCGCGGTGGCGCCCGGGGTCGTCGCCGCGCCGGAAGGCGTGGAACCGGCGGTGGCGCCCTGGGTGGGTGCGTTCGAGGCCGAAGGCGACTGGCTGTGCCGCTTGTTCGGCTTCTGCGGGAGCGGGGAGCCCGGCAGTTCGTTGCGGGGGGCCTCGCCGGGCCCCGGGACGATCACGCGGTCGGCGTCGCGGACCGCGCCGCCGAGCAGCGAGCCGACGAGCAGCGTGATGCCGGTCGCGATCGCCGTGACGAGGGCGCCGCGGCGCAGGACGTAGCGGCGCAGCTCCCAGATGTCGGAGCCGGGACCGAGGCGCCGCCAGGCGCTGCCCGCGAGGCGGCCGTCGACGGAGTAGACGGGGGCGCCGGCGATGATCAGCGGGGACCAGGCGGCGAGGTAGATGATGTCGGGGGCGTCGTAGGCGGGAACGGTCTTCCAGCTGACGGTGACGATGAGCGCGGCCGACAGCAGCGCGCCGAAGACGGCGGCGACCCGCTGCCAGCAGCCCAGCACCGTGAGCACGCCCACGACGACCTGCGCGAAGGCGATGACGAGTCCGGAGCCGACGGGGTGCTGAAGCGCGAACTGCCGCAGAGGCTCGGCCACTTCCCACGGGTGCAGGGTGTTGAGCCACTTGACCATGGAGCCGCGCTTGCCGCCGTCGAAGTAGACGGGGTCGCACAGCTTGCCCATGCCGGCGTAGATGGAGATGAAGCCGAGGAAGATGCGGAGGGGAAGCAGGACGACGCCGAGGTTCATCCGGCGGCCGGGGTAGTAGGCGTGCCGCGCCGGGTCGTCGCCCTGGCGCTTGGCCGGCCACGCGGTGTCGTCGCCGTCCGCCTCTTCCGACCCGTCGAAGTCCTCGAACTCCTCGGCGCCGTAGGCCTGTTCCTCCTCGTATGCGCTGCCGGCGGTGCGCATGTGAGGGAGCAGGCGGGTGCCGCCGGTGTCGTCGTGATAGCTGCGCTGGGCGCCGACGATCGGGGTCTCGACGGTCTGCTCCAGCGCGTCGTAGACCTTTTCGTAGTCGCCGGCCTCGACGCGGGGGATGACCTGGGTGGCTCCGGCGTCGGCGGAGGATTCCTCGCCGTGCCGGACGCTGCCGCCCCGTACGGCCTGGAGCAGGCGGTGCGCGCCCGTGTCGTCGGGGGCGGACCTGCCGCTCCAGACGACGGGCCGGCGCCGGGCGCCCGCGGCCGCGCCCGCTCTGCCCGCGGCGGCGCCGACAGGTACCCGGCCGCCGTCCTGGGTGGCGCTCAAATGCCGTGCGATCCGCGGCGACTGGGTGCGCGTCGAGGCGCCCAGCATCACGCGGAAGCTCGCATGGTTGACGATGACCTGCGCTGGATCGCTCGGCACCTTCACCATGCTCAGCGCGGGAGCGTCATCGAATCCCGACGGGCCGTCCCCCGTGGGTGTGCGGGGTGTTCTGGTGTCCACGCTCATCTAACCGAGTGACATGCGGTTAGGACACTGCCTTGACTCGCCGGATGTGTCCGGATCGCGTCAAGCTTGTCCTGGACAGCCAGATTGCCCCGTACGGGTGAAGAAGCGGACGCGCGTTCAGCCGCGCCTGCGCGCCGCCTCGTACAGCACAACCCCCGCCGCCACGCCCGCGTTCAGCGACTCCGTCCCACCCGGCATCGGGATCCGGACCCGGAAGTCGCAGGTCTCGCCGACGAGTCGGGACAGGCCCTTGCCCTCACTGCCGACGACGATGACGACCGGGCCCGCCAGGGCCGCCAGCTCGCCGACCTCGGCCTCTCCGTCGGCGGCGAGGCCGACGATCGCGATGCCCTGCTTCTTGTACGCCTCCAGGGCGCGCGTCAGGTTGGTGGCGCGGGCGACGGGCGTGCGGGCGGCGGCGCCGGCGGACGTCTTCCAGGCACCGGCGGTCATGCCGGCCGCGCGCCGCTCCGGTACGACGACGCCGTGGCCGCCGAAGGCGGAGACGGACCGGACGACGGCACCGAGGTTGCGCGGGTCGGTCACCCCGTCCAGGGCGACGATCAGCGGGTCCGCGCCCTCGTCGTAGGCGGCGCTCGCGAGGTCCTCGGGGTGGGCGTACTCGTACGGCGGGACCTGGAGGACGAGGCCCTGGTGGTTGAGGCCGTTGGTCAAGCGGTCGAGCTCGGGGCGCGGCGCTTCCATGAGGTTGATGCCGCCGCGCTCGGCGGCGAGCTGCAGCGCCTCGCGGACCCGCTCGTCGTTGTCGATGAACTGCTGGACGTAGAGGGTCGAGGCGGGGACTCCTTCGCGGAGTGCCTCGACGACCGGATTGCGGCCGACGACGAGTTCGGAGGACGACTTGCCGCCGCGGCCGCGGGGCGCGGGGCGGCGCACGGCCTGCTTCGCCTTGGCGTTCGCGATGCGGTTCGCCTTGTGCTTCTTGCGCATCTCGGCGGGCGGGGTGGGGCCCTTGCCTTCCAGGCCCTTGCGCCGCTGGCCGCCACTGCCGACCTGCGCGCCCTTCTTGCCGGACATGCGGCGGTTGTTGGCTGCCATGACCTACCTGTCTGCTCTGTGAAGGAGTGAAGCGTGTGTTCGTACGTCTATGAAGTGTGCCGCCCGGAGAGCCGGACGGCACAATCGATCTTCTGATCAGCTGCTGGGCTCAGCGCGGGCCGAGGCTCCAACGCGGGCCCTGCGGGCCGTCCTCGATGTCGAGGCCCGACTGGTTGAGCTGGTCGCGGATGGCGTCCGCGGTGGCCCAGTCCTTGCGTCCGCGGGCGGCCTCGCGCTGGTCGAGGACCAGGCGTACGAGGCTGTCGACGACACCGTGCAGGTCCTCGCCGCGGTCGGTCTCGCCCGCCCAGTGCGGGTCGAGGGGGTCGAGCCCGAGGACGCCGAGCATGGCACGCACCTCGGCGAGGCGGGCCACAGCGGCTTCCTTGTCGTCGGCGGCGAGGGCCGAGTTCCCCTGCCGGACCGTCGTGTGCACGATCGCGAGGGCCTGGGGCACGCCCAGGTCGTCGTCCATCGCCTCGGCGAACGCGGGCGGCACCTCGGCGGACGGCTCGACGTCACCGGCCTTCTCCACCACCCGCTGCACGAAGCCCTCGATCCGCGCGAACGCCGACTCGGCCTCGCGCAGCGACTCCTCGCTGTACTCGATCATCGAGCGGTAGTGCGGCGTACCGAGGTAGTAGCGCAGCACGATGGGGCGCCACTGCTTGACCATCTCGGAGACCAGGACGCTGTTGCCGAGCGACTTGGACATCTTGTCGCCGGCCATGGTCACCCAGGCGTTGTGCACCCAGTACCGGGCGAACTCGTCGCCGTAGGCCTTGGCCTGGGCGATCTCGTTCTCGTGGTGCGGGAAGATCAGGTCGAGGCCGCCGCCGTGGATGTCGAAGGCGGTGCCGAGGTATTTGTGCGCCATCGCCGAGCACTCCAGGTGCCAGCCGGGACGCCCGCGGCCCCAGGGGGTCGCCCAGGTCGGCTCGCCGGGCTTGGCGGACTTCCACATGGCGAAGTCGCGCGGGTCACGCTTGCCGGTCTCGCCGACGCCCGCGGGTTGCTGGAGGTTGTCGAGCTCCTGCCGGGACAGCTCCAGGTAGCCGGGGAAGGAGCGCACGTCGAAGTAGACGCTCCCCTCCGACTCGTACGCGTGACCGCGCTCGATGAGGCCCTGCATCATCTCGACCATCTCGGTCACATGGCCGGTGGCCCGCGGCTCGTACGTCGGCGGGAGGCAGCCGAGCGCGGTGTAACCGTCGTTGAACGCGCGCTCGTTCTCGTAGCCGATCGACCACCACGGGCGGCCCTGCTCGGCCGCCTTCGCGATGATCTTGTCGTCGATGTCCGTGACGTTCCTGATGAAGGTCACGTCGTAGCCGCGGTAGTCGAACCAGCGGCGCATGATGTCGAAGTTGAGGCCCGAGCGGATGTGCCCGATGTGGGGCGCGGCCTGCACGGTGGCACCACACAGGTAGATCGAGACACAGCCCGCTGCGAGCGGGACGAAGTCACGGATCTGCCGGGCGTTGGTGTCGTACAGGCGAATAGTCACGAGACCTAGGGTAGTGGGCGGAAGGGGGTGCGTGGAGCAGTCCCTTGTTCGTCGCGCCCCCGTCCGGTCGGGCCACTTACCCCACTCGTACGACCAACGCGGTCGCCACCGCCATCAGGCCCTCGTCGCGCCCCGGAAAGCCCAGGCCGTCCGTGGTCGCTCCCGATACCGACACCGGGGCGCCGGCCGCCTCCGACAGGAGTTTCTGGGCCTCGTCGCGGCGCTTGCCGATCTTCGGGCGGGGGCCCACGACCTGTACGGCGATGTTGCCGATGCGGAAGCCGGCCTCGCGGACGATCCGGGCGGCCTCCGCCAGCAGCGTGATGCCGGACGCGCCGGACCATTCGGGGCGCCCGGTGCCGAAGTGCTGCCCGAGGTCACCGAGTCCCGCGGCGGAGAACAGCGCGTTGCACGCGGCGTGCGCGACGACGTCCGCGTCGGAGTGGCCGGCCAGCCCCGGCCCCTCGCCCTCCCACTTCAGACCCGCGCACCACAGCTCGCGGCCCTCCTCGAAGGCGTGGATGTCGGTGCCGATGCCGACCTGGGGAAGCGGGATCCCACCGGGTGGTGGCCGGAAGTCGGCTGCCTCAGAAGCCATCGTTCAGCCTCCTGCGGGCCAGGACCGCCTCGGCCAGAACCAGGTCCAGCGGGCGCGTGACCTTGAAGGCCTCCTCGTGGCCGGGCACGAGCAGAACCGTCTTTCCGAGCCTCTCGACCATGCTGGCGTCGTCGGTGACGTCGTCGGTGACCTCTTCGTGGGCGCGGATCAGCGTGACCCGGTCGAAGCCCTGCGGGGTCTGCACGGCACGGAGACGGGCGCGCACCGGGGTGGCCACCACCGGCTCCGGCTCACCCGGCACCGACGCCGGCTCGACCTCCTTGACGGTGTCGGCGAGGGGCAGCGCGGGCACGACGGCCGGCGCGCCCTCCCGTACCGCCTCGATCACCGCGTCCACCGTGTCCACCGGCACCAGCGGACGCGCGGCGTCGTGCACCAGCACGATGTCGTAGTCGGGCGGCAGCGCGTCGAGGCCGAGCTTCACGGACTCCTGGCGGGATTCGCCGCCCGGCACCACCAGGAAGTCCGTCCGCTCGGGCAGTGCGTGCGCGTCGAGGAGCGACTTGACCTCGGGGGCGCCCTCGGGCGGTGCCACCACGACGACCAGGGAGACCGCGCGGGATGCGGCCATGGCACGCACCGCGTGGATGAGCATGGGGGTGCCGCCCAGCGCGCGGAGCGCCTTGGGGGCGCCCGGACCGAGGCGTACGCCCCGGCCGGCGGCCGGGATCACGGCGGCCGTACGGGCCTTCGTGCGGTCTCCGACGGGCGAGGGGCGCGAATCGTCAGACATCGGTTCCTGTCAGGTTTGTGTTCCGGCCCTGCGTGGGTATGGCCTGGGAAGTGCCGGGCGCGACGACTTGACCGGACCCTTCCGTGACACCGGTCGAGCCAGCAGCCCGGGCCCGGCACGCCACACAGGGGTCCCAACCTCCCCGCACGCCGTTGTACGCATGGCATTCGAGTACGAACATGCCCGGGTACGAACATGCCGCAGCGCCCGGCGACAAAAATACGTCATCGGGCACCGCGGCATTTCGATGTACTGAGTGCTGAAGCGGGCTTACGCCTGCGTCAGGTTCAGGACGCGAGAACCTCGTCGAGCAGGGCCTCGGCCTTGTCCTCGTTCGTGTTCTCCGCGAGGGCGAGTTCGCTCACCAGGATCTGGCGTGCCTTGGCGAGCATCCGCTTCTCACCCGCGGACAGTCCGCGCTCACGCTCACGACGCCACAGGTCACGCACTACTTCCGCAACCTTGATGACATCACCGGAGGCGAGCTTCTCCAGGTTTGCCTTGTATCGACGCGACCAGTTCGTGGGCTCCTCGGCGTACGGCGCGCGCAGTACCTCGAAGACCCGGTCCAGCCCGTCCTGACCGACCACATCACGTACGCCGACGAACTCCGCATTGTCCGCTGGCACACGTACCGTCAGGTCACCCTGGGCGACCTTCAGCACCAAGTAGGTCTTGTCCACGCCTTTGATCTGGCGAGTTTCGATAGCCTCGATCAGCGCGGCCCCGTGATGGGGATAGACCACGGTGTCGCCAACCTTGAACGTCATGTGACAGGTACCCCTTCCGTGGCTATCCAGAGTAACACGGAAACGGCGGGTTCTGAATGGCGTTTTCGCAGGTCAGGGCATATCTCGGGGCTTGACAACTGCAACAGGAACGTGCTGCGCGGCCCGAGCGGAAGAAGGTATTCGCAGGTCGGAGCGGCTCTTCGGGTGAGGAGAAACGCGTACGTTACACGCATCCGGAGGCCCCACCAAGGCGACGAACATCCGCATATGTCTGGTTCCAAGTGTGCGACTTCCGCTACTCCGTTCGGTGCCGGGACTCGCTTCCGTGTCGATTCCGGAATTGATCACAGGCACCCGTCCACGTGGTCCGTTGTTCCGCACGGTGATCAATTCCGGGGTCCTCGCGTATTCCTTCACGGAAATTTTGCGCACCGCCGGACGGGGTATGCCGGAGCGGCTTATGTGAATGGCGGACGAGTGTCCCGGTTACCCCCTGCCGAGCGACGCCGGGGGCTGAAGGGAGGGTCGGGTGCGGTGACTCGGGAACGGCTCGGTAACCTGAGGCCGCTGACAGACACTTAGGGCGGCTTTCGTGAGTCGCCACACTCAAGTCAAGGAGTTGCCGCCGCCGTGAGCAGCAGCCTTCGACGCGGTGTACTCGCCGCCGCCACCATCGCGTTCTCGATCGCCTCGCTCGCCGCGTGCGGTGCCGGGAGCGACGCCCAGACGCTGGAGGTCAAGCCGGACAACGCGGCGACCAAGGTCGGGAACCTCAAGGTCCAGAACGTCATCGTCATCACCCAGCCCGACCCGCAGTCGACGGGGCCCGCCGCGATCGCAGCGACCCTCTTCAACAACGGTGACAGCGCCCAGACGCTGGACTCGATCACGCTGCCCGGCACGGGCAAGACCGCCGAGCTGAAGCCCGCCAAGGGCAACGGGCCGCTGAGCGTCCCGGCCCACGGCTCGCTCGTGATCGGCGGCAAGGGCAACGCCTCCGCCTCCCTGCCCAGCAGCCGTGAGGCCCTCCAGGACGGCAACGCGCAGCCGATCACCTTCACCTTCAGCGAGACCGGCGCGGTGAGCCTGCGCGCCTTCGTGGTTCCGTCCGACAGCTACTTCAAGAAGTGGGGCCCGAGCGACATCCCGACGGGCATCCCGGCGACGAGCCCCAAGCCGAGCAACAGCACGTCGGCGACGCCGAGCGGCGCGGCTTCCGGGAACACCCCGAACACCTCGGCCACCCCGACCGACGCGGCCTCCGCGAGCGTGTCGGCGTCGAAGCCGGCCGCGGGGCACTAGTCGGCCGCCGGCCACTGAGCAGCCGTCGTACGACGAAGGGCGGGACCTCTCCAGGAGGTCCCGCCCTTCGTCGTACGGCCGGTGAGGCCGTGAGCCCGTAAGGCCGGTGAGCCCGTGGGGCCGGCAGCGGCCTGCGGCTGCTCGTAAGGCCTGGTGGACGGCCTACGGCTCAAACTTGTAGCCGAGCCCTCGGACCGTCACCAGGTACCTGGGCGCGCCCGGGTCCGGCTCGATCTTGGCGCGCAGTCGCTTGACGTGGACGTCGAGGGTCTTGGTGTCACCGACGTAGTCGGCGCCCCAGACCCGGTCGATGAGCTGCATACGGGTCAGCACGCGGCCCGCGTTGCGCAGCAGCATCTCCAGCAGGTCGAACTCCTTGAGGGGGAGGTCGACCTTGGAGCCGGAGACGGTGACCACATGGCGGTCCACGTCCATGCGGACCGGACCGGCCTCCAGGGCGGCCGGGGTGATCTCCTCGGGCTCCCCGCGGCGGCGCAGGACGGCGCGGATACGGGCGACCAGCTCGCGCGAGGAGAACGGCTTGGTGACATAGTCATCGGCTCCTATTTCCAGGCCGACGACCTTGTCGATCTCGCTGTCCTTGGCGGTGACCATGATCACCGGGACGTTGGAGCGGCCGCGCAGCTGACGGCACACCTCCGTGCCGGGCAGGCCCGGCAGCATCAGGTCGAGGAGGACGAGGTCGGCGCCGTTGCGCTCGAACTCGTCGAGTCCGTCGGGCCCGGTGGTCGCGACGGCGACCTCGAAGCCCTCTTTGCGGAGCATGTAGGACAGGGCGTCGGAGAAGGACTCCTCGTCCTCGACGACGAGCACACGGGTCACGGAAGGACCTCCGGGGCGGGGAGCGGTTCGTACGGGGATGACTGGGGGGTGCTTTGGCCGGCCTCGTCGTCGAGATCGTCCAGGTCGGGGTGTTCGTGCGCGCGGTCGCGGGCAGCCCCCGCCTCCGGCAGCCTCAGGGTGAACGTGGAGCCCTGACCCTCGGAACTCCACACCGTGACCTCCCCGCCGTGCGAGGCGGCCACGTGCTTGACGATCGCGAGGCCCAGGCCCGTACCGCCGGTGGCACGGGAGCGAGCGGGGTCGACGCGATAGAAGCGCTCGAACACGCGCTCCCTGTCCTTCTCGGAGATGCCGATGCCCTGGTCGGTGACGGCGACCTCGATGTGGTCCCCGCCGGGCGCGGTCACCCGGCGGGCGGCTATGCCCACGCGGGTGCGTGCCGGGCTGTAGTTCACGGCGTTCTCGACAAGGTTTCCGAGGGCGGCGGCCAGCTGGCCCCTGTTCCCCCAGACGTGCAGGTCGGCGGTGCCGCCTGCGGCCATGGTGATCTGTTTGGTGCCGGCCTGGTGCCGGCAGCGGTCGATGGCCTCGGCGACCAGTTCGTCCACGCGGACCGGTTCGGCGTCCTCGAGAGGATCGTCGTTCTGGACCCGCGAGAGGTCGATCAGTTCCTGCACCAGGTTGGTGAGCCGCGTGGCCTCGATCTGCATACGGCCGGCGAAGCGCTCGACCGCCTCCGGGTCGTCCGAGGCGTCCATGACGGCCTCGGACAGGAGGGAGAGCGCGCCGACGGGTGTCTTCAGCTCGTGGCTCACGTTCGCGACGAAGTCGCGCCGTACCGCTTCGATGCGGCGGGCCTCGGTGAGGTCCTCCACCAGCAGGAGCACCAGCCGGGAGCCGAGCGGGGCGACGCGCGCGGAGACGGCGAGTGCATCGCCCCGCCCTGTCCCCCGCCGCGGCAGATCCAGCTCGACCTGGCGTATCTCGCCGTCCCGCCGTGTGTCCCTGGCCATCTTCAGCATCGGCTCCACGGAGAGCCGACCGCCGCGGACCAGGCCGAGGGCGTACGCCGCCGAGCTGGCCTTGACCACCGCGTCGGCCTCGTCGAGCACGACGGCCGAGGAACGGAGCACGGAGAGGACGGTGTCCACGCCCGGCGGAAGCACCGGGTCGGTGTGCAGAGAGGTGCGGGTGGGGCGCTTCTGCTCCCGCTCGCTCCAGCGGAACGCCAGCACGGCGATGACACCGGTGAGCACCCCGGCGATCGCTGCCGCTGCGGCGACCGCCGCGTTCACGTTCATGCATCCAGGTTAGGCATGCGATACGACATCCCCACAGCCGTCGAGGTGCGACCTCGAACACTCGTCGCCCAGAGTTCACCTAGGAGCCAGTGATGGTTCATTTGGGGTGACGGAAACCGACGCGTTCCGGCCGGATCGTGGGAGCGTGGGGTGCGGAGCGTCGGTTTTGTACGGCCGGTGTCGGCCGACGGACGCGCGGGCCCCTGCCCGGCAGCCCCGAAGAACACGTAAGAGAGGGACCCCTGATGCGGGACGCGTACCACGAGGAACTGGACTCGATCGGCGACAGTCTGGTCGACATGGCCCGGCTGGTCGGGTCGGCGATCGGGCGCGCCACGACCGCCATCCTCGACTCCGACCTCAAGCTGGCCGAGACCGTCATCGAGGGCGACCAGAAGGTCGACGACCTCCAGCACGACCTGGAGGCCCGGGCCATAGCCCTGCTGGCCCGCCAGCAGCCGGTGGCCACGGATCTCCGCATCGTCGTCACCTCGCTCCGCATGTCGGCCGACCTGGAGCGTTCGGGTGACCTGGCGCAGCACGTCGCGAAGCTCGCCCGCCTCCGCTTCCCGGAACAGGCGATCCCGCACGACCTGCACGCGACGATCCTCGAGATGGGCCAGCTCGCGCAGCGCCTGATGGCGAAGGCGGCCGAGGTGATCATCACGAAGGACGTCGACCTGGCGATGCAGCTGGAGCAGGACGACGACGAGATGGACCTGCTGCACCGCACCCTCTTCCAGCACCTGCTGGACGACCGCTGGCAGCACGGCATCGAGACGGCGGTGGACGTCACCCTTCTCGGCCGCTACTACGAGCGGTACGCCGACCACGCGGTGGCGGTCGCCAAGCGCGTGGTGTTCCTGGTGACCGGTGAGCACGCGGACGACCTGCAGCCCGACATTCAGCCGGAGATCCAGCCGGTGGCGGGAGGCGAAGGGGCGTAGCCCGGCGGGTGGTGGGGGCGCGAGCCCGAAGGGCAGGGCGTGCGGGCGCCACTGTGCGCCGTTGATGCGCCCAGGGGAACGGGCATGCAATGAGCACAGGCACCAGCCTGCCTCTAGGCCTCCAGGAGGACCCATGGCCGAAGCCCCCACCACGCCCGACCCGACGCAGGAGCGCGAGACGGACCAACCCGCCGAGATCAGGAGCCTCCCGCTCTTCGGCGCGTGCGGCTGCGGCTCGGGCTGCGGCTGCGGGTGCCAGTCGGGTAATCCCTGCCAGTGCGGCTGACTGCGTAGGACGCGGGTCCCGTACGGCGATCTTGTACGACCCAGTAGTGAAGTGAAGGGCGAAGGGCTCCGGTGAACACACCGGGGCCCTTCGTCTCGTCGCGAGAAGCCCGCCCCGGACGGGGCGACCCGTGGACTCAGGGAGTCGAAGCAGAAACGACGGGGAGGAGTCGTTGATCGCCGAGCATGGGCGGAGCCCAGCGCGGGCGCGGTGCGGTCAGGACAGCAGAGCCCATGGTGTTCTCCGGTTCTGTGGTGTCCGTGGTTGCAGCCCGGGTCGGTGTGGCGGGTTTCATGGGGTGCGGGGCAGCGCTCGAACCGCCAGGCGGACGCATACCGCTGCGAGCGGAAGTTCTGCGAACAACGCCATGACCAGCGCCGCGCGCAGTTCGCTCCCGCCGGCCGCGGTCATCGTGTCGAACCAGGCGTCGACGGTGAGCAGGGCGGCCGTCGCGGCGGCGGGCGGTGCCAGTCGCCGATCCCCGCGGGTGGCCAGCAGACCTGTGGCGATCAGGCCGACCGCCTCCAGCGCGTCCAGACCCACCCAGGCGGCGGACCAGTGCGAGGCATGGAAGGTGGTCGGCAGGCTGGTGGCCAGCACGACGAGCCACGGCAGCAGCGCCATCCCGCAGCCGGCCAGGACAAGTCCCCGCCGTCGGCCTGGAAGGCGGTCCGGACGACGGCGCTGCGGGCTGGGGAGCGATCCCGGGCGCGGGCCGTGCGGCCTGCGTATGCCTCGCTCGGCGTCCGGCTCCGGGAACAGTTCGATGATTTCCTGCATGCCCTTCAGCCTGAGCCGCACAGCGATCACGGTCAGTAATGCCGGATGCCGTTCTCAGGGTGGTGCCAGCTTCACCATCGATCCGGATGCACGGTGCATGGCATAGCCCTCACCTGGCGCTTTACCGTCGAGCCATGACGATTCCCCGGGCGCTGCGGCGCAGAGTTGTTCGGGTCCGGCGGGACACCGGTTTCTTGGCGGCCGGGATACCGCTGCACCTTGCGCTGGTGCCGTTGTGGAGCTGGATGGCGAGTGCCGCGACGTCGAGGGCGTGGCCGGGGCTCCCGCTCCCGTTCGTGCTGATCTTGCTCGGTGTGCTTGCGCTCACCGCTGTGCAGCGACGCCGTTACCGGGTGCTGCTGGGAGTGGAGATCCTCCGGCTGCCGGCCGCGCGCGAGCAAGGGTGGCTGAGGCGCGCTCTGCGGTGGTTATCCGTGGCCCAGACCTGGCGGCAGGCCTGCTACCACCTGCTTGTCGGTCCGCTCCTGGCTGTGGTGGAGCTGGGGGTGCTCGCCGCGTGGGTCGCGGGCCTTGCCGGCGTCACCGTCAACGGGTGGGCCTGGATGTTGCCGGTCCAGGTTCGCCTGGACCACGTCGACTACGCGACCCAAGCCGTGTACTACACCGCGGCCGGCGTGCTGCTGCTGTGCGCCGTACCCTGGCTGACCGGGCCGGTGACCCGCGCCGAGACCCGGATCGCGCTCGCGCTGCTCGGGACCAGCCGCTCCCAGCAGCTTCAGCAGCGTGTCGAGCACCTGTCCGAGAGCCGCACCGACCTGATCGACGCCGTCGATACCGAACGCCGCCGCATCGAACGCGACCTGCACGACGGCACCCAGCAGCGCCTGGTCTCCCTCGCGGTCAACCTGGGCCTGGCCAAGGCCACCCTCACCAACCTGTCGGACGAGGCCCGCACCGTGATCGACGAGGCGCACCGCGAGGCGAAGGAGGCCATCGCCGAACTCAACGACCTGGTGCGCGGCCTGCACCCGGCCGTCCTCGAAGACCGCGGGCTGGACGCGGCGCTGTCCGGGCCGGCCGCCCGGGTACCGATCCCGGTACGGCTGCGAGTCGACCTCGAGGAGCGAGCGGCGCCCACCGTGGAGTCGCTCGCCTACTTCGTGGTCTCCGAGGCGCTCACCAACGTCACCAAGCACGCCCGCGCCACCCGCGTGGACGTCACGGTCAAACAGGTCGGAAGAATGCTGCGCGTGAACATCACCGACGACGGGATCGGCGGCGCCGACACCTCCACCGGCAGCGGACTGAGCGGGCTGGCCAAACGGGTCGGTTCCGTCGACGGCACCTTCCACATCAGCAGTCCGGCCGGGGGCCCGACCACCATCGCCGTGGAGCTGCCATGCGAGCCGTGATCGCCGAGGACTCACTGCTGCTGCGCGTCGGGCTCGTCAAGGTCCTGGAAATGGCCGGCTTCGAGATCGCCGCCGAGGTCGGCGACGCCGAAGCCCTGCTTGCGGCCGTCGAGGAACACCGGCCCGGGCTGGCCCTGGTCGATGTCCGCATGCCACCCGGCTTCACCGACGAAGGCGTGCGCGCCGCGCTGGTGATCCGTGAGCAATGGCCGCAGACCGCGGTGGTACTGCTCTCGCAGTACGTCGAGGAGCGGTATGCGGCCGACCTGCTGACGGCCAACACCAGCGGCGTCGGCTACCTGCTCAAGCAACGCGTCGCCGACGTGGAGGAGTTCGTGGCTTCCGTTCGGCGGGTTGCAGCCGGGGGCACGGCACTGGATCCACAGGTGGTCGCCCAGCTGCTCGTGCGCCGCCGTAGTGACCCGCTCGATCGGCTCACGCCACGCGAACGGGAGGTACTCGCCCTGATGGCCGAGGGACGCTCCAACACCGGGATCGCGAAGGCCCTGGTCGTCAGCGACAGCGCGGTGGCCAAGCACATCAACAACATCCTCGCCAAACTCGACCTGCCCGCAGCCGACGCCGACCACCGGCGCGTTCTCGCCGTCCTGAGATTCCTCGGCGCTTCCCCGACCTAGGCAGATTCGTTTGGACAGCTGGTCGCTGGTGAGCGCTGCGGCCGCAGGACCCCACGGGCTGAGGCTCCAGAGAGGTCCCCAGGGCACGAAAATGCCTCCCATCTGCACCATTCGCGCAGGTGGGAGGCATGATCACCAAGCTTACTTCTTCTTGCCCTGGTTCTTGACCGCCTCGATCGCCGCGGCGGCTGCGTCCGGGTCGAGGTACGTGCCGCCCGGGGTGACCGGGTTGAAGTCGGCGTCCAGCTCGTAGTACAGCGGGATGCCCGTCGGGATGTTCAGGCCGGCGATGTCGGCGTCCGAGATGCCGTCCAGGTGCTTGACCAGGGCGCGGAGGCTGTTGCCGTGGGCCGCGACCAGGACCGTGCGGCCCGTCAGGAGGTCGGGGACGATGCCGTCGTACCAGTACGGGAGCATGCGGACGACGACGTCCTTCAGGCACTCCGTGCGGGGGCGGAGCTCCGGGGGGATCGTCGCGTAGCGCGGGTCGTCCGACTGGGAGAACTCCGTGCCGTCCTCGAGCGCCGGCGGCGGGGTGTCGTACGAACGGCGCCACAGCATGAACTGCTCCTCGCCGAACTCCGCGAGGGTCTGCGCCTTGTCCTTGCCCTGGAGGGCGCCGTAGTGGCGCTCGTTCAGGCGCCAGGAGCGGTGGACCGGGATCCAGTGGCGGTCAGCGGATTCGAGGGAAAGCTGGGCCGTGCGGATCGCTCGCTTCTGAAGGGAGGTGTGGACCACGTCGGGGAGCAGGCCGGCGTCCTTCAGCAGCTCACCGCCGCGGACCGCCTCCTTCTCGCCCTTCTCGTTCAGGTTGACGTCCACCCAGCCGGTGAACAGGTTCTTCGCGTTCCATTCGCTCTCGCCGTGGCGGAGGAGGATCAGCTTGTACGGTGCGTCGGCCATGGGACAGAGCGTAATCCACGCATTCACCCCCCAGGAGGGGTGCCCATCAGCCGGACAGTTGACGAGATCCGTTAATTGAGTGGCCCGGGGAGACGGACGCTTTGTAAGTTGTGCATGGTTGAGGCGCCGCTTACATGCGGCGCTTACGTGTGCTTCGTCTTCGTGGGGGATCCCGATGTCACTCGCCGGCCTGAGACGTGCCACTCGGGAAACCGTGTCGGGGCTCCCCCGCGCGTTCTGGTGGCTGTGGACCAGCACCCTCGTCAACCGGCTCGGGGCTTTCGTCGCCACGTTCATGGCGTTGTACCTGACCATCGACCGCGGGTACTCCGCCTCCTACGCCGGTCTCGTCGCGTCCCTGCACGGGCTCGGCTCGGTCGTCTCCTCGCTGGGTGCCGGCGTGATGACCGACCGGCTCGGCAGGCGGCCCACGCTCCTGATCGCCCAGTCGTCCACCGCCGCCTCCGTCGCCCTCCTCGGCTTCATGCACGACCCCGTGGCCATCGCCGCGGTCGCGTTCCTCGTGGGCATGGCGTCCAACGCCTCCCGGCCCGCCGTGCAGGCGATGATGGCCGACATCGTGCGGCCCGAGGACCGGGTGCGGGCGTTCTCCCTGAACTACTGGGCCATCAACCTCGGCTTCGCCGTCTCCTCCATGGCCGCCGGGTTCATCGCCGAGTTCAGCTATCTCGCCGGGTTTCTCATCGAGGCCGGTATGACGGCGGCGTGTGCGGTTGTCGTGTTCCTGAAGCTCCCCGAGTCGCGGCCCGCCGTCCCCGGCCTGAAGGGAGCCAGGGACGGGGTCGGGCTCGGCACCGTCGTACGCGACAAGCGCTACATGGCCGTCGTCGGCCTGTCCTTCCTCGTCGCCCTCGTCTTCCAGCAGGGCTCGGTCGGGCTGCCGGTCGCCATGGGCGCAGCCGGGTTCACTCCCGCCGACTACGGCATGGCCATCGCCGTCAACGGCGTCCTCATCGTCGCGCTCCAAATCCCCGTCACGCGGTTCATCGAGGGCCGGGATCCCCGGCGGCTGCTCGTCGTCTCGTCCCTGCTCGCCGGGTACGGCTTCGGGCTCACCGCCTTCGCCGGATCGGTCGGCCTCTTCGCCCTCACCGTCTGCGTGTGGACACTGGGCGAGATGGTCAACGCGCCCACGCAGACCGGGCTGGTCGTCCGGCTTTCGCCCGTGCACGGGCGCGGGCGCTACCAGGGCGTGTACACCCTGTCCTGGTCCCTCGCCGCGCTGGTCGCTCCGCTGATGTCCGGCCTGGTCATCGACCGGTTCGGTGCGGAGTGGCTGTGGGGGCTGTGCGCCGTCGTCGGCACGGTGGCGGCTGCGGGGTACGGGGTGTTGATGCGGCGGCTCCCGGTGGCGGAGCCGGCGGCACGGGTTCCCTCCTCCGCCGATTCCGAGGCCGAGGTCGGCACGGCCTGACACATGGGGCCCGGCGGGCCGGATCCGGGTCAGCCCTTCCACGCGCCCGCATCACCACCAGCCGTCCTGCACCCGCTCCGGGCGTGCGGTGGCTGCGGCCGCGCCTTCCGCTCCCCCGAACCCGTGCGCCGTCGCGGCTGACGACACGATCTCCTGGAGCCCGACTGAGCCGGCCTGAGCCCGCCCGGCATGAACGTGGCGACAGGGTCCTTGTCAGGGATGCATCCGCGCCCCCTTGATCACCTTGTCCACCGCGTTCTTCGGCCCGTACACGGCCAGCCCCACCAGGTCCAGCTCCCCCGTCCCCACGGCCCGTACCGCTGCCCGGTTGTCGTGGTCGTTGCCCGTGGTGAACAGGTCGGATGTGAAGACCGAGCGGGGCAGGGACCGGGACAGGGCCTTGGCGTGCGCCGCCGTGAGGATCTCCTTGGTGCCCTCGAAGACCAGTACCGGCTGACGGAACATCGGCAGGTAGGAGACGTGGTCCGCGTCCTCGTACGGGGCGCCGATCACCTCGGGGACCGTCGAGCCCAGGCCGCTGACCAGGAACGCTGTCACGTTCAGGCGCTGCCAGGGTTCCAGGTCCTCGCGCAGCAGGACGGCGATCTTGGTGTCGAAGCGCATCGGTTCAGTGCTCATGCACCGAGACTGCCGACCGCCGTACGACCTCGTCTTGTACGTCTTTTGCATGGCCCCGCAGCCGGAAGTGTCCGCCTGGCGCCCGCGTATCCCCGGCGTCGTCGAGGTCTTCCACGCGCACTTCACGGAGTACGCCTACCCGATGCACGTCCATGAGGCGTGGACGCTGCTCATCGTGGACGACGGGGCCGTGCGGTACGACCTCGACCGGCATGAGCACGGCACCCCGCACGACACGGTGTCCCTGCTCCCGCCGCACGTTCCGCACAACGGCTCCCCCGCCACCCCGAACGGCTTCCGCAAGCGCGTCCTCTATCTCGACGGCACCCACATCTCCGACGAGCTGATCGGGGCCGCCGTCGATCAGCCTGATCTCCGTGATCCGGTGCTGCGGCTGCGCGTCGGGCAGTTGCACACCGCTCTCGCGCACGCCGGGGACGAGTTGGAGGCCGAGAGCAGGCTGACGTTCGTCGGGGAGCGGCTGCGCGACCATCTGCGGCCCGCGGTCACCACCCCTCCCAGGCCCGACCCCGCCCTGGCCCGCCGACTGCGCGAACTTCTCGACGAGCACGTCGTCGACGGGCTCGGCCTGGAGCAGGCCGCCGGGCTCGTGCACGCCCATCCCGCCCATCTGGTACGGGCGTTCAGCGCCGCGTACGGCATCGCGCCGCACCAGTATCTGAACTCCCGCCGCGTCGACCGTGCCCGCCGGCTCCTCCTCGAAGGACGGCCGCCGGGGGAGGTGGCGACGACGACGGGGTTCTTCGACCAGTCCCATCTGACGCGCCACTTCCGGAAGTTGGTGGGCGTCACGCCCGGACGGTATTCGAAGGCGGTGCACGGCTGATCACCGTACTGTCCCCCCATGGACTGGTACCGCTGGCAGGACGGTTACGACGGCCCCGACTCCTACTACGGACGGCGCCTGGTCCTCGTCCAGGACCGGATCAGGGCCGCCATGGACGAGGCCCCGCCGGGACCGCTGACGGCCGTGAGTCTGTGTGCAGGACAGGGTCGGGACCTGATCGGCGCCCTTCACGATCACCCGCGCCGGGCCGATGTCAGGGCGCTCCTGGTCGAGTTGGACGAGCGGAACGTCGTGGCGGCGCGGCACGCGGCAAAGGCCGCCGGGCTGTCCGGGGTGGAAGCCGTGGCCGGCGACGCCTCGTTGACGGATCAGTACGCCGGCCTGGCGCCCGCCGACCTCGTCCTCGTCTGCGGTCTCCTCGGCAACATCACCGACGCCGATGTGGAGCGCGTCCTCGACCACTGCACGCAGCTGTGCCGGACGGGTGGCACGGTCGTGTGGACGCGCAATCGCAAGGAACCCGACCTTGTCCCGCGGGTCTGCGGCTGGTTGGAGGAGCGCGGGTTCGAGCGGGTGTGGGTGTCCGAGCCCGGACTCGTGCAGGCCGTCGGCGCCCACCGCCACACCCGGGAACCCCGCCGACTCCCACTCGGCGAGCGCATGTTCGACTTCATCGGCTACGACAAACTCCGACGCGGCTGAGCCGACCCGACTGGACCGAGGGGGTCACAGCCTCCGTTGCGCCTCGTACAGGTTGCGGGGGCGGACCGTGTCCGTCGTGGGGTACAGCTCCAGTCGCGAGTGCAGGTCGCCGGGGAAGTCCGGTACGTCGGTCTGGTCGAACTCCGTGACCTCGTCGACGCCGACCGTCGCGGAGTACGGGGCCAGGCCGTCGAGCTTCACCAGGCCCGCCCTGCCGTTCGTCACACGGATGTTCCAGTGGGTGAAACGGGCGCCGAAGAGCGGACCGGCGCTCGCGTCGCCTCCGTGGCGGCCGTTGTTGTCGACGGTGATGTCGGTCCGGACGTTGGCGAAGGGCAGGCCGCGGTGGGAGTCGAAGGTGCCCATCCGCATGTCGCCGCGCGACCAGACGTTGTACGAGGACAGTCCCTCTACGTTGATGCCGTGGAGCTGGGTGTCCGCGGGGGCCGGCACCGTGCGCTGCTCGATCGTGAAGTCCTCGATGAGGTTGTCGTGCGAGCCCTCGCGGCAGAAGTAGGGGTGGTGCTCGCCGCGGCCGCCGACCCGGGTGCGGCGCAGGGTGCAGGAGGACGCGGCGACCAGCCCGAAGCCGTTGTCCACGTCACGGACCGTGACGTCGTCCACCCAGCAGTCGTAGGCACACTGGAGCACGACCCCGTTGTAGCCCTTGTCGAGAAGGTGCGGGGACTGCGGTGTCGGAATCATCCGGAGGGTGAGGCCCTCCACGGCGGATCCCGTCAACTCCCGTACGTGCGTGGTGAATTGGGGGGACCATTCGGGGCGCAGGTCCAGGGGAAGCGGGCGTTCCAGCGTGACGGTGCGGCCGCGGACGCGAGCGATGCGTACGGGCCATTCGTAGGGGACGTAGGAGAGGAGTTTGGACTTGTCCTCCCAGTAGTAGGCGGCCGGGCCGGGGCCGCCTCCCGCCATGTGCTGGAGCAGCGTGTGGGCCGGGTCGTCGGAGAGGCGGAGGAGGACGACCGTGCCCGGGCGCAGAGGGGCGGGGTTCGCGACTCTCACCGTCCATGAGCCCTGGCGTGCCGGCTCGACGGCCGTCAGGGTCTTCCACTCGTCCCTCTTGTTGCCGGTCCAGCCTTCGAAGGGCCACGTCTGTGCCCTGATGGCGGTGACGAGTGAGTCCCAACGGGCCTTCGGGGCAAGCCAGATGAGGCCGCCGGCCCAGGACCAGGACGACTTGGTGCCGCCGTAGCGGGAGCCGTAGACGCCGATCAGTTCGGTGAGATTCTTCGTGGCGTAGAGCGTGGTGCGGCTGCTTCCGGCTCCGCGCAGCACGACGTTGTCGTGGCCGACGCGGATCACGTCGTCGATGCGGAACGTGCCCGGCGGGATGGTGACCGTGCCGCCGCCGGCCCTTCCGGCGGCGGCGATGGCACGGTTGATCGCGGGGGCGGAGTCGGTCGTGCCGTCCGCCACGGCTCCGTAGTCGCGCACGTCGCGCACGTCGGCCACGGCGGCCGAGACGGGGCGGCGGGGGAAGCGCGCCGTCCCGCCCCGGTAGCCGGCCCGGCCGACGTACGGGATCTGCGGATGACTGAAGGGGGTGCGGGTGAACTCCCGCCAGAGGGTGGGGACTTGGCCGCCGTGCGAGGGGACCGCGAGGGCGGGTGTCCCGGTGGTGACGGCGGCCGCCACGGCTGTGGCACCGGTCAGGAGACTCCGTCTGGTCATGCCGTGGTGCGCGTTGCCCATGTCCGCGCGTCCTTCCATGCGGCTCTTCATGGATGTGAACGACGTTCAGATCTGCGTCGGGCGTGAGCATGCCACGGCACCCCCTGGGTGCGGAAGGGGTCGCGCGGGAGTGTCCAGGGATCAGTCAGCCAGGGGTAAGAGGGAGGTGAGTCAAGGGTGGATCAGATGCGTTCGGGGTCAGCCAGTCGGGCGTTGGGTCAGATGCGTGAACGCATCCAGGTTTCGCGTCGACTCGCCGCGCGCCACCCGCCACTCGTACTCCTTGCGGATCGCGGACGCGAAACCGAGCTCCAGGAGGGTGTTGAAGCTGCCGTCCGCCGCCTCCAGGACCTGGCCGAGAAGGCGGTCGACCTCCTCGGGGGTGACCACGGACAGCGGGAGCTTTCCGGTGAGGTAGACGTCGCCTAGCCGGTCGACGGCGTAACTCACGCCGTACAGCTTGAGGTTGCGCTCCAGGAGCCAGCGGTGGACCCCGGGCTCGTTCTCGTCGGGGTGGCGGATGACGAAGGCGTTGAGCGAGAGGGAGTGGCGGCCGACGAGGAGGGAGACGGTCGTCTTCAGCTTGCGGGTGCCGGGGAGCTGCACGACGTAGTTGCCGGCAGCGGGGCTCTCCCATTCGAGCTCGGCGTCCTTCAGGACGCTCTCGATGACCTGGGCCGCCTTCTCTGCATCAGCCATGGTGGGAGCGTACGCGACGCCGGTACGACTGCATCGCGGCCGTGTACACGTCCGCCGTCGCGGCGGCCGCGGTGTCCCAGCCGAAGGACTGCGCGTGCCGGGCGGCGGCCTCTCCCATACGGGACGCGAGCGTCGGCTCGTCGGCGAGATCGCTCAGCACGCGCGCGTAGTCGGCGGGATTGTGGCCTCGTACGAGGAAGCCGGTGTGTCCGTCGCGCACGGCCACAGGGAGTCCGCCCACCGCTGCGGCGAGCACCGGCGTGCCGGCTGCCTGTGCCTCGATGGCGACCAGGCCGAAGGACTCGCTGTAGGACGGCATGACGAGGACCGAGGCGGCGCGGAACCAGTCCGCGAGCTGGTCCTGGCCGACGGGCGGGCGGAAACGGACCACGTCCGCGATGCCCAGGCGGGCAGCGAGCTTCTGCAGGCCCTCGGGCTTGGCGAGGCCGCTGCCGCTGGGGCCGCCGACGACCGGGACGACGATGCGGGAGCGCAGTTCGGGGCGCTCGTCGAGGAGGACGGCGATCGCGCGCAGGAGGATGTCCGGGGCCTTGAGGGGCTGGATGCGGCCCGCGAAGAGCGGGACGAGCGCGTCCTGCGGGAGGTCCAGGCGGGCGCGGGCCGCCGCGCGGCCGTCTGCGGGGCGGAAGCGGTCGAGGTTGACGCCGGGGTGGACGACGGCGACCTTGCCGGGATCGGCGGAGTAGTGCCGTACGAGCTCGTCGGCCTCCTCCGCGGTGTTCGCGATGAGGCGGTCGGCCGCGGCGACGATCTGGGTCTCGCCGATGACCCGGGCTGCGGGCTCGGGGGTGTCGCCGTCGGCCAGGTTGGCGTTCTTGACCTTGGCCATGGTGTGCATGGCGTGCACCAAGGGGGCGCCCCAGCGCTGGGCTGCGAGCCAGCCGACGTGGCCGGAGAGCCAGTAGTGCGAGTGGACGAGGTCGTAGTAGCCGGGGCGGTTGCCGGCCCAGGCCTGCATCACGCCGTGCGTGAAGGCGCACATCTGGGCCGGGAGCTCCTCCTTGGCGAGGCCCTCGTAGGGGCCCGCGTCGACGTGGCGGACCAGGACGCCGGGGGCGAGTTCGACGGTCGGGGGGAGGGTCGCCGTGGTGGCGCGGGTGAAGATCTCCACCTCGATGTTGATCGCCGCGAGGCGTTGGGCGAGTTCCACGATGTAGACGTTCATGCCGCCCGCGTCGCCCGTGCCGGGCTGGTGCAGCGGTGAGGTGTGCACGGAGAGCATCGCGACGCGCCGGGGGCGGCGGTGGAGTCGCAGTCGCGGGGGTGCCGGTTGGGAGCGACGCCCGAGCCTGCTGATGTACTGGCTCACGTGGCGTTCCTCCTTGTGCGGGCATGCCTGGGGGAGGGTGTGGGGCGCCCTCCACGGGGGTGCAACATCCAGGGGCAGGTTCCCATTCCGGGCAGGGTGAATTTTGCCGAGGCATTACTGGGTGTCGCTCAACCGTTCGAGGCCTCGATGCGTGGGGTGTCCGGTGGGATGCCTGCGGCGGTCTGGGGGTGCGCGTTGCGCGTCTTCGTTGTGGTCGACAGGGGGATGCCTGCGGCGGCCTGTGACGGTCTGTGGGGGTGGCCGTTGCGCGTCGGGCTTCGTGGGGGGGCGGGGCCGCGCCGGGGGTGTCCGTCCTCGGTCGGGCGGTTGCCGTTTCCTGGGGCGGTTGCCGGTGGTGGACGCCCACCGCTGCGGGCGGGCCCCCCGGCACGTCCCCTGCTCGCCGTTGCGCCCGCGGCCTGTGGGTGACCGCCTAGTCTCGTATTCATGACAGCCCGCGCCTCGCACCGCCCCGTGGGGACAGTCACGCGCGGGACCACCAATCCCAATCGGCTACGGCGTATGGATCGGTGGATCGCCGCCGTGCAGGGGGCCGCGCTGCGGCGGGCCGTCGATCCCGTCGCCGTCGATCTGGGGTACGGGGCGGCGCCCTGGACGGCCGTTGAGTTGCTGGGGCGGCTGCGCGGCGTTGCGCCGGGGGTGCGGGTGGTCGGGGTGGAGATCGAACCGGTGCGGGTCGCGGCCGCCAAGCCGTACGAGCGGGACGGTCTTGTCTTCCTGCACGGTGGGTTCGAGATCCCTGTTGCCGGGCGGCCGGTGCTGGTTCGGGCCGCCAATGTGCTGCGGCAGTACGAGGAGGCCGAGGTCGCCGGTGTGTGGGAGCGGCTGTGTGCGCGCCTTGCGCCCGGCGGGCTGCTGGTCGAGGGAACCTGCGACGAGATCGGGCGCCGGCATGTGTGGGTCGCGCTCGGGCCCGAGGGGCCGCGGACCGTTACGTTCGCCACCCGGCTCGGCTCCCTGGAACGGCCCTCCGACCTCGCCGAGCGCCTCCCCAAGGCGCTGATCCACCGCAACGTTCCCGGCGAACCGGTGCACGCCTTCCTGCGCGACTTCGACCGCGCCTGGTCCGCCGCCGCGCCCTACGCCTCCTACGGCGCCCGTCAGCGCTGGATCCGTGCGGTGCGGGATCTGACGGCCGACTGGCCGGTGACGGACGGGGCCGGGCGGTGGCGGCAGGGTGAAGTGACGGTGGCGTGGGAGGCGTTGGCGCCCCGGAGCTGAGTGCGGGGCGCTGTGTGACGTGCGGGGAACGATCTCCGCGATCTGTTCGTCACACAGGCTGGAGATCGTTGTGAGGGGAGAGGGGTAGGGGGAGTCCGACTGGCTCTGTCGTTTTGCGGGTTGGCGTGGCACGATCCTCGGGGTCCGTAAGTTACTGACGGTAAATCAGCTTTGGTTTGGGGGAAGCCGTATGGGCACGGGCAAGCGCGGACTGGTCGCGACGGCCGTCGCAGTGGTCTGCGCGGTCACAGTGCTGGCCGCACCGGGCACGGCGTTCGCCAGCCCCGGCCCGAAGCCTTCCGCTTCCTCGACTCCCCTGCCGGACAGGGCCCTTGAGGCCGTCCGCGAGAAGCTCGACAACCTCTACCACGACGCGGCGGTCGCCACGGACTCGTACAACGCGGCCGAGGAGAAGGCCCAGAAGCAGTCCGCCGCGATCGTCGACCTGGCGGAGAAGATCGTCACGGGCCAGAAGAAGCTGGACGGGTTGAAGAAGCGAGCCGGTTCCGCGGCCGCCGCCCAGTACCGGAACGGCGGGCTGCCGGACGAGGCCCAGCTTCTGCTCAGCAATGATCCGCAGGAGTTCCTCGACGGCGCGGGGCGGGTGCTGCAGGGGCAGCGCGCGACCAAGGGCCTGATCGCGGAAATGACCCGCACCCAGCAGGACTTGGAGCAGTACGCCGCGGACGCCTCCGCCCAGTGGAAGAAGCTGGAGGCGAACCGCAAGGCCAAGGACGCCGCCCGCAAGAAGATCAAGAAGCAGATCGCGGCCGCCGAGAAGCTCGAGAATCAACTGGCGAAGAAGGAGAAGGAGCGGCTCGCCGGGCTGGAACAGGAGGCCGCCCTCAAGGCGCAGACCACCTGGCTCGACTCCGGGATTCTGGATGAAATCAGCGGCAAGGCGTCCGCGCAGGGCAAGAAGGCGGTCGGATTCGCCACGGCCCAGATCGGAAAGTGGTACGAGTGGGGCGCCGAGGGCCCGGACACGTACGACTGCTCGGGGCTGACCTCACAGGCCTGGGCCGATGCCGGTCACGCCATTCCACGCACCTCGCAGGAGCAGTGGAAGCAGCTGAGGCACATCGACATCAAGGACATGCGGCCCGGCGATCTGGTCATCTATTTCGACGACGCCAGCCATGTCGGGATGTACATCGGCGACGGCGCGATCGTGCACGCCCCCCGCCCCGGACGGACGGTGACGATCACGGGCGCGGGGACGATGCCGATCCTCGGGGTGGTGCGACCGGACGCGTAGAAACAGGCGGTTCGGGCGGATGTGTGAGAGGCCCGTCACGTGACCCACGGCACGCGCAACTTCCCGGCAAACGTACGGCGGACGTGACGTTCGTCATTCTCGCCTCAGGCCCCTCCTGTCCAACTGCGGTACGGATCGCGGCATATGACGCTGGCGCCTCTCCAAGCAGCGTGTCTCACGCCATTCCTTTACGGCACCGCCAGCCGCTATGGTCCCCGTCGGTGGATCGAGATCTCTCGTCCCACCGTGCCCTCGGGGGGAGGGAAGGAACTCAAGACGATGCCCGTACCCATACCGCGGCAGCGAGCGATCCCGGCCGTGGAGAGTGGTCAGGCGCAAGCCGCGCAACGAGGCGGCACCTCAACGGACCAGACCCCGCGCAAGGAAGCCACGGTCGACAACCACGCCGCCACCACCAACCTGACGCTGCTGCTGATCGAGGACGATCCCGGCGGCGCCACGGTCGTACCCGAACTGCAGGACTCGGCCGGCCGGCCGATCCGCGTCCGCACGGCCCGCAACCTCACCGAGGCCGCGCGGCTGCTGACCGACGACGTCCACTGCATCCTGCTGGACCTCGCGCTGCCGGCCCCGGGGCGCGGCGATGACGACGAAGAACTCGCCGTGCTGAGGCATGTGCTGGAGCTGGCGCCCCGGCACGCCGTCCTCGCGCTCACCGCGTCCGGTGACGCCGAGCGCGGGGCCGAAGCGGTGCGCGTCGGCGCCCAGGACTACCTTTTCCGGGATGAACTGGACAGTCGGCTGCTGAGCCGGGCGATCCGCTACGCCGTCGAGAGGAAACGTTCCGACACGGCCGAGCGACGGCTCGCCGAGGGGCGGGTGCGCGCGCAGGAGAACCGCCGCCTGGAGCGAGGGCTGCTGCCCACGCCGCTGCTGGAGGGGTCGTCGCTGCGGTTCGCCGCGCGGTATCGGCCGGGGCGGTCCCGGGCGCTGCTCGGCGGTGACTTCTACGACGTCGTCCGCACCCCCGACGGCACCGTGCACGCCATGATCGGTGACGTCTGCGGGCACGGCCCGGACGAGGCGGCACTCGGCGTGGAGCTGCGCATCGCCTGGCGCGCGCTGACGCTGGCGGGCCTGTGCGGCGACGAGCTGCTGGGAACCCTGCAGCAGGTACTGGAGCACGAGCGGTCCGACGAGGAGATCTTCGCGACCCTGTGCACGGTGGACATCTCCCCGGACGGCCGCCGCGCCGGGCTGTGCCTGGCCGGGCACCCGTCCCCGCTGATCGCCCGCCCGGGCCGGACGGCACAGCTGCTGCCGTACGACAACAACGGGCCCGCCCTCGGGCTGCTGCCGGGCGCCCGCTGGCCGCGGATGCAGGTGGAGCTGGGCCGGGAGTGGAGCCTGATGCTTTACACCGACGGGCTGATCGAGGGCCGGATCGGTGAGGGACTGGAGCGACTCGGTCAGGACGGCATGGTGGAGATGGTGCGGCGGCAGCTGGCCGCCGGCCTGCGGGGCGAGGAGTTGCTGCGGGCCGCTGTGAACGAGGTGCGTGAGCTCAATGGGGGCGAGCTGACGGATGACGTCGCGGTGTTGCTGCTGGACCGGGGGCCTGAGCGGGCGGCCTGAGCGGGCGGCCTGAGGCGGGGGCCGGTCCGAGTGGGAGGCTGAGCGGACGGGCTGAGACGGGTGCCCGAGCGGGAAGCCGAACGGGCGCTCGCGCCTTCGGGGACCTACAGGTGCCTTCGGGTGCCTTCTTCGGGGCCCTTCGGCGTTTCAGGTGCCTTCGGCCTTCCCGGCCGTGTTCGGGCTCCGGGAGGGGTCAGCGGCCGCCGTTGTACGGGCCGTAAGGACCGTCGCTGCTCGATCCCCGGCGGCTTCTGCCGCCACCCGGGAGGCCTCGTAGGGCCGGGCGCACGTCGACCATGTAGACGATGGTGGCGACGAGGCCTATGACCGGCAGGAACGACAGGATGTCGAAGATCAGGTTCACCACGAAGGCGAGCCCGAGGATGATCAGCCAGAAGGGCTTGGTCTTCTTGTCGGCCGCACGGTAGGCGTCCTCACGACGCGTGGCGGCGTCGATCAGCGCGAAGCCGCTGAAAAGGATCAGGGCCATGCTCAGCAGCCACATGAACCCTGCGAACCCCTGCATCAGCACTACGTCCACCACCCGACTCGGCTTGTTCCTACGCGGTCACCGTACCCGTTACAACAAGTCGGCTACACGGGGAACGGGCCGGGCACCGCAGTAGTGCCCGACCCGTTACCGATCACCCGTCCGTGTTACTTCGCGGGCGGCGTGGTCTTCTTGGCGGTGGTGGTCTTGCGAGGAGCCGGCGCCTTCTTGACGGCGGCGGGCTTCTTCGCCTGAGCGGGCTCGGCCTTGGCCTCGGCGGGCTTGGCCTCCTCCTTGACCTCGACGGGCTCGGCCTTGGGCTCGACGGCGATGGCAAACTCCTCGATCTCGTCGGCGGCCTCGCCGCGCCAGGTCTTCACGGCCTGCTCACCGTGCTCGGCGACCTTCTCGTAGGTCTCGCGGGCCTTGACGGCGTACTCGGCGGCCACGCCGACACCGCGCAGCGCGAAGTCCTGGGCCGACTCGCCGAACTTCTTCAGGTCGGCGTCGATCGTGGAGCCGAGCTTCTTGATGTCACCGTCGATGGTCGCGATGAACTCGGTGACCTTGGTCTGGAGGGACTCCTGCGTCTCCTTGACGCGGGCCTGGGCCACCTTGGCACGGGCCTGCGCCTCCTTCGCACGAGCCTGGGCCTTCTCCTGGACGGCCTTCGGGTCGGTGCTGCGGACGGCCTCGAAACGGGCCGGGGCCTCGGCGCGCAGCTGCTCCACGATGCCGGGCACCTTCTTGGCCTGCTGGAGGGCCAGGTCGGCGGTGCCGGCGGCGAAGTAGAGCGGCGTCGGGTCGCTGAGGGTCTTGCGGAGGTCGTCGGTGATGGCCATGGTGATGGTCCTCCCGGGTCGCTGTCAGCTGAGGGTTTTGGTTCCCGCGGTCGGTCGGTCGGCCGAGTGCACGTACTGCTCCTGGTCAGCCGGCCGTCTGCTGCGGGTCGTTCGGGTCGTGCGGTGCGGCATCGCTGCCGTCGGACGTGCGGGTGCGGCGTGCGGCGGACTTGCGTCCACCGGCCGTGCGGGTCTTGCGGGTTCGGCTCTCGCCGGTCTGCTCACCGGCGCCCTTGCGGGCGCGGCGTATGGCGGTGTCGTCGCCTTCGTCGCCACCGAGTTCACTGACGTCACTGATGTCGCTGATGCCACTGACGTCATTGGCCTCGGTCGTGGCGGCACGAGTCGTGCCCGTCTGAGCTGGACCGGCCTGATCCGTACCCGGGCTGGGCTCGGCGGTCAGGACCACCTCGCCGGCCTCCGGGGCCAGGTCCGTCGCCCCGTCCGCCGTGCCGATCCCGAATCCGTTCTCCTTGCGGAAGGACTCGTAGATCTGGAGCAGCACCTGCTTCTGCCGCTCGTTCAGCGTGGGATCGGCGAGGATGACGGCGCGCGTCTCCACCTCGTCCCGGTCCCGCTCGGCGTCGAGGATGCCGGCGCGCACGTACAGCGTCTCGGCGGAGATCCGCAGCGCCTTGGCGACCTGCTGCAGCACCTCCGCGCTGGGCTTGCGCAGCCCGCGCTCGATCTGGCTCAGATACGGATTCGACACCCCGGCGGCATCAGCGAGCTGCCTGAGCGACAGCTGCGCGGTGCGCCGCTGCTCGCGCAGGTACTCGCCGAGATTGCCGACGTTGAGCGATGCCATGCCTTCACCTTGCACCACCGTCGCTAACTATTGCAAGCAGCTGCTTGCAAAAGTGCGCCACGCCACTCGTTCGGGTGCCCCGCCGTCCGCCGGGCTCATGTCCTGTCTCTGCGATGTGTAGGCAGTCCCACTCTGGGCTTGATCCGCTTTGACGGACATCCGAGATCAGGGGTTCTGCCCCGGGAGGATGTCCATCATGGAGAGCATGGGGAAGAAGAAGCCACGCCCTCGCCGCTCGTTCACGCCGGAGTTCAAGGCCGAGATCGTCGAGCTGTGCCGGCGCGGTGACCGCTCGGTCGGTCAGATCGCCAAGGACTTCGACCTGACCGAGACGGCAGTGCGGCTGTGGGTCAGCCAGGCCGAGGTCGACGCGGGCAAGCGCGACGGACTGACCAGCAGTGAACGCGAGGAACTGGCCGCGCTGCGGCGGGAGAACCGCCGACTGCGCGAGGACGTCGAGGTCCTCAAGCGGGCGACAGCTTTCTTCGCGAAGGAGACCCGGTGACGGTGCATCCGTTCATCGAGGCGGAAAAGCATGGCGGTCACAGCGTCAAGCGTGCGTGTGAACTGCTGCAGGTCTCCCGAACCGCCTTCTACGCCCGCCGCACCGCCAAGCCTGGGCCGCGGGCGGTCCGGGACGCCGAGCTGACCGAGAAGATCGCCGAAGTCCACGAGCGGTCCCGCGGGTCCATGCCGCCCTGCAACGACAGGGCGAGGACTGCGGACGGCGCCGCGTCGCCAGACTGATGCGCTACGCCGGGCTGCAGGGCCGCCACCGCAGGCGACGGCGGCTGACGACGATCCCCGACCCGTGGGCCGCCGCCAGGCCCGACCTCGTCGTCCGCAACTTCGCTCCCGACCCGGACGGCCTCGACACCCGCTGGTGCGGCGACATCACCTACGTTGCCACCGACGAGGGCTGGCTCTATCTGGCCACCGTCATCGATATCGCCTCACGCCGCGTGGTCGGCTGGTCCACCGCCGACCACCTGCGGACCGAACTGGTCGCCGACGCCCTCACGGCGGCCTGCCGCGAGCGTCGCCCCGCGCGTCCGGTGATCTTTCACTCGGATCGCGGCTGTCAGTACACCAGTCAGCAATTCGCCACGCTGGCAACGGAGTTCGGAGTCCGCCTGTCCGTCGGCCGCACCGGTCAGTGCTGGGACAACGCACTCGCCGAGTCGTTCTTCGCCACCATCAAACGGGAGTTGCTCGACACGAGCTCCTGGCCCAGCCGGGCCGCTGCCCGCACCGCGATCTTCGACTTCATCGAGGGCTGGTACAACTTGCACCGACTGCACAGCAGCCTCGGCTACCGCAGTCCCGCCGACTACGAGACCGCACTCGCAGCCTGACCACCACACCGATGGTGTCCGTCAAAGCGGAACAAGCTCACTTGTACCCCTCAATCAGGATCTGACGATGCAGAAGGGACGCCCCAGCCGGATCGGTGTGGCCCCCATTCCCATGCCTTGTGATCCGGCTTGCTCCCGAACTCCACCCGCCGGACCTCAGTCTCGCTCCGGTCCACGGCCTCGAAGCCCTCAGTCAACGACCCGTAAGCCAGTCCACCAAGTCGTAGACCGCACGGCAGTAGGGGTCGTGGACGTCCCTCCGCATTCGCTCCAGCTCCCCCGTTTCCAGGAGTACTGGAAGCACGGCATGCGCTCCTGTCACGCCAACAACAACAGAGCCGTCTTCGTCGCGAAGGGGAAGGTCGACACCGAACGGCGGAACGTCCTGTGATGTGGGGGTGTCCAAGTAGAGCCGACACGTTGCCCGATCGAGAAGCAGGAAGCCCCGCAGGCGAAGCTCGTCCGGCTCGTCCGGCTCCTCGGAGACGGAGAAGGCTGCCGCCGCGGCCTGCAGCGCATCCGAGAGATGGAACTGCGGCTGGTCGACGAAGCCGTGAACAGCGGCGGAGGCGTCGATTACGGGAATTCCGAAGGCATCGCGCGGTGCCACCTCGACCTCACGTTCAGAGCAGGCGGCCAATGCGCTGCGCAGGGCAGCCGCGAGGTCCCCTGAGGGAATGTTCCCGCCGTGTGTGTCCGTGAGTGGCATGTCGAAGGCAACTGACGTGTCCAGTTGCTGTCCGTCCCACAGAACGACGCGGACAACGCCGCGTCGATCCGGGGCATTCACGACACCACGCACCAGCCGAACTCCCTGCCCGGTCGCGAACGCCGTGACGCTGCTCAGCATTTCATGTGCCAGTCGCGCCTGCAGACCGGACAGGCCCGTCTCGTCCCACATCATCGGTTGATCCGTCACACGTGGTTCAACGCGTCAGGACACTTGTTGACACCCTGGCAGTAAGCCGTGATCACGCCGATCTTGTCGTCGTGGTCAGCGAGCTTGTACTTGTGGTCAGCGGTCTCCCAGTGGTACTGCGCAACGACCTTCACGCGAGCGACAATGATGCCGAGGCGGTCGTACAACACAGCGCCGTACAGCTTCCGGGTCGCTGTGCTCCCCCTCTCGGGGTGCTCGCTGACCGCTACCTTGATGACCTTGCTGCTGTGGATGTTGTGCGGTCCGGAAAAGTGGGCCCAACCGAACGCTCTGTTGCCCTGCCGGGTAGGGATGTAGCGGCCGTCCGCGTCATGGCCGACGAACTTCACCACGCTCCAGTGACTGCTCGCGGCCTCATCTGCTTCGGCCCCCGAGTCATCCGCCACGACAGCAGAGTCCGCCGCCGCGATAGCCTTGTCCGTGTCGTCCGCTACGGCCGAATCTGCCTGTGAGTCTGCCTCCGTCACAGCTTCGTACGTGAGTCCTTGCTGAGCGGCCTTGTCTGCTCCGAAAGTCTGGACATACTGCTCATCGGTCGCAAGGAGAAGTTGCCCTCCCTCCGGACTGGCCGCTGCGTCACTGTCAGCGGCACTGGTTCCCGCAGACGTTGAGGTCTGGTCGGCGACATCGGGAGCATCGGCGTAAGCGGGAGTCACCCCAAGAACAACGGATCCCAACAGTGCAAACGAAGCCACTTTGGCCTTCGCTCGTTCCCCCATGGTCCTGTATCGCAAATATTACTGGCGTCAGCGATACGCCGTGGTCAGCGGCGTAGCGCGCGATCAAGTTAACCGCGAAAGATCCGATCGTCCACACAATTGAGCGATTCCTGAACAACCATGACAACTGGCGCCCAGGGCTCTGCTCCCGGCCCTCTGCGGCGCGCTTCAGAGACGACTGCCTACGGTTGAACGGGACGGTGGAGGCGCGTTCGTTCCACTCAACCATAGGCACCGCAGGTCAGAGCATCGCACTACCCACCGTTATCTGGGACAGGACAGCTCACCGACCGGCAGCGGGTCGATTCCCTTCGAGCCACTCCTCCAGTACGGCGAAATCCGCGTCGGTGAGTGCGTTCCGAGGGTCGACTCGGTGCAGCAGGGCGGGAGCCGGATGATGCGCGGCGACCCAGTCGCGGTCGGCGGCGGTGATCTCGTCGTCGAGCCAGACGAAGGGGCGACCGTCCGCCCAGGCCACCAGGGGCCGGGTCTTCCAGTGCAGCGGCGCCGGCAGCTCGTCCTCGTCGGGCCAGTCCACCTGCGGCAGCGGGGGCAGGCCCAGCCAGGCCGCGAGGCACACGTTCGCGTCCTCCATCCAGGTCGTCGCCCACACCAGCTCGCAGTCCAGGGCGGTGAGCCGTGCGCCGAGCGCGGGATCGACGCGGCTGAGCAGCGGATGGCCGACGGCCTCGCGCGGCACGGCGAAGCGCGCCCGGTACGACGGGTACGGGCGCGCCGATCCGAACGGGATCAGTGTTCCGTCGATGTCGAGGAAGAGAAGCATCAGGAACAGGATCGACGATCGGCGCACCGGGGGCATGACGAAAGCGGATCAGCCCTCGAATCCCTGCTGCGCAAGGATCTTGTCGATACGCGCCCGGTGCGCCGCCTCCCACGCGTCCGGGGACTCCCCGGCCTCCTTCGCGAGCCTGCCCCGGGCCGCCGTGAGCACCTCGTCCAGCCGGGCGGCGGGTACGGCGACGATGCCCTCCCCGTCGGCCGACGACATCGCCGGCGTCGACCCGTACGCCACCGCACGTCACCGGCGCGCCCAGCGGCCGTACGACCGACTTGGCGCCCGGGATCGGGATCACGCCCCGGGCGAACACCGGGAACTCCCTCGCCCGCACCTCGGCGAGAAAGCGGATCAGCCCGTCGAGGACGAAGCCCGCGATGCCCCGCCGCTGGGCGACGGCGCAGACGTTGCCGCCCGCGAGCGCCCGGTCCAGGTCTCCGGACTCGACGACGAGAACCGATCCGGGCTCGGCGCGATGGATGGCGGCGTGCAGCATGAGGTTGTCGCCGGGCGCGCAGCTGACGGTGAAGGCGGGCCCTGCCACCCGCCCGGCCGGCCCCCACAGCGGGCGGATTCCGATGCCCATGACCTGCCCGTGGCCGAGAAGGTCGGCGAGTGTGGTCGTGGGGACGGCGCTGAAGTCAATGGCGTCAGTCATCCGTCGGAAGCTATCGCTCCCACCAGGACCCGGTACGTGACGCTGCGTTGCCCTACTCCGTCATCGGCCGATCCACCCGTCCGTCCTGGCACGCCGCCCCCTGGCCCCCCGGCAACCGACGGGGCGTCATATACCCGTGGCCGCACCGGCTTTCGGCGGACTCATGCTCCCCCTAGGCCAGGGCGCGGGCGAGATGGGGGTTCGCGGTCGAGCGGGTGGGCAGGCCGAGTGAGGCGGTGGCCGCCGCCAGCGTCATGGCGTACGAGTCCACGGCCCGGCGGACGTTGGGAGCGTCCAGGGCGTCGCAGGTCATCAGGCGGTCGAGGTCGATGTACGCGGAGCGCACGATCTCGATCCAGCGGTAGGCGCGCCAGTCCTTGCGCCAGTCGACGGTGTACTTGTCCGGCAGTCCCAGCTCCCAGCGGCGGAACATCCGGTCCCGGATCTCCGGACGCGTGGGCGTGAGATGCATGTGCCGGACCAGGTCATAGAGGGGATCGCCGACGATCGCCATCTCCCAGTCGATGATGGTCAGCGCGAGGTGATCGTCGCGGCGCACGAGGTTCCACGGGTTCAGATCACCGTGCAGCAGTGCGGGCGCCCGGTGACTCACCTCGCGGTGGGACAGGATCTCCGCCAGCCGGTCGGCGCCGGGCAGCCCGAGAAGCCGGGCCAACTGCTGCGATTCCTTTGGCAACTCCCTTACGAGAGATACCAGTTGCTCCCGCAGCCATCGGTAGAAACCACCCTCGCCGGCCGCCGGGTCGACCTGGATGTAGTCGACGTCTGTCATGGCGCAGAGCTGGTCGACCAGCCCGTCCGCCTCGTGTGGGAGCAGGCCGTGCACCGGATGGCTCGGCGGCTCGTCGATGTCGCGGTTTCCGACGTACGTGTGGATCGCGAAGGGTTCCTTGCGATAACTCTTGCCCAGGGCGAGAACGCGCGGTGCCGCCACCTTCACGCGCGACTGCTCGATGGCCCGGAGCACCGCGTGCTCGCTGAGGAAACTGCGCTCACGTCGGCACGGCTGCGCCACCTTGCGCCGCACCACGACCGGGAAATCGATGTCCGCCACCCAGACGACCGTGTTGAGATGTGCGGTCCCTTTGAACACGCGGTTGGCGGGGGCGGCGCCCTCCGCGATCAGGGCCCGATCGACCGCTTCGCGCGGGAAGTCGCGGTGCTCCGGAAGCCGCCTGTCCGACCGCCAGTGGACGTGGTACGAATCCTGCCTCTGGCCACGATTCCTGCCGTCGTCCCGTGATGCCCGCCACCGGAAGAGGATTCGTTCGATCTCCTCCAGGCTGGGTACGTTGCGGAGTCTGAGTGGTTTCGCCGCAGCCCCCAGGGCCCGCCGGACCGTGTCGGTCGCCTCGTCGAGGGTTTTCTGGTCGCGCGAGTTCTCCAGCGACTTCGCCACCCGCATCACGTCCGGGTAGACGGACTGCGCCCGCTCGAATTCGACGTAGTGCTGCAGGTCCTTGTCCAGACCGCTGACGGCCGCCGGGCGGGTCGTCTCCATGGCGTTCGCCCACGCCTCGACCACCTCGTCCCACTGGTGATCCGGATACCGCATGCGCACCAGGTGCGTGGCGAGTTCGTGCAGGGGGTCCCCGTAGGTCGCCAGCTCCCAGTCGACGCAGATGAGGGGCGGGGCTCCGCCGTACGACACGATGAGGTTGTCGCGGTGGAGATCCGCGTGGAGCAGGCTGTACGGCCGCCGTTTCATGGCGGGCACCCGCTCCGCGAACCGGGTCAGGGCATCCTCGGGCATGCCCAGCGCAGCGAACAGGCCACCGAAGACGAGCCAGTTGGGCCGACGGATCTGCCGGTCCGCCTGATGTGCCAGAACGCGCAGAAACCCCTGGCTGTCCTTGTTGTGGGGCCAGACCGCCGGCAGCGCCGGCAGCGCCTCCCTGCGCACCTGGGTCATCTGCGCGAAGAGACCGGCCAGCGCCCTGACCAGGAGGGCGTCCACTGGCTTGCCGTTCCCGCAGATACTGGAGAGAGGCACACCCTCGACGTAGCTGTGGATCGCGAAGTGATCCCGCTTGACGAGGCATTCCGGAACGTGGGGCAGGATCCCCTTGATCGCCTGGAGGATCTCCGCCTCGTCGTCCCAGGTCCTGATGACCACCGGCAGGGCGTCCGTGCGCCGGACCCGCACCGTCACCGGCGTACCCGCCTCACGCCGTAAGAGGCGCGCCATCGGTTCGGTGAGCGGCAGCATGTAGTTCTGGTTGTGGTACCCGCTGGTCGCCTGCCCCAGCGTCGCAGCGTGACTCATGAACGCCTGACAGGCGTCATCGAGTGTGGCGCGCTCCCCGCGAAAGGGGCGGGGAAGCGGAGGTGCGCCCACTGGCCGCTCCGGGTGCGAAAGGTGCGAAATGGGTGAAGGTAGGGCAAACCGTAAGCGCTGGCAGGATCCTGCGCACACCAGAATGGGGGGTGCGTGACCACAACGGGTGGTGTTCCACCCTTTTGCCCAGAGTCTGCCTGAGGTCGTCCGAGATTTATCTGTTCGACGTAGTCATACGGACGAAAGCGAGCGATTGCTCAGTCGGTGCGGGCATGCTACAGCACACCACAGGGCTTTCCCTGAGTACCGCCGGCATCGCGCACCCCGCCCGCACACCTACTCGGAGAGCCGCTCCCAGACCGACTCGAACCAGTCCCGCATGCTGTCCACGAAGACCGAGCCCTCGGAGCCGGGGTCCGCGTCCTTCGCATGGTGGGTCAGGGTGGCACCGAGCCCCAGCACGTCGAGCGCGGTGACCTCGTCGCCGCCGTCCAGGACCACCGTGCGCTCGATGACCTCGTAGAGACCGTGCAGCACCTCGGCGCCGTTGAACACGCTGGTGGGCGGTGTACTGGGGTTGCTGGCCTCAGTGGCGGCCATATGGCGCGCCCGCTCCGAGGCGAGGGCGGTCGAGGGGCGCGGGGCCCGCTCTAGCCCCGGACCGATTTCAGCAGCGGCTCCAGAGAACCGACGACCGCGTCCGCTCCGGCTTCCATCAAAAGCTTGGCTTTCTGTCCGTTACGCGCGTAGCCGAGGAACGGGACGCCGGCCTGGAGTGCGGCCTCAAGGTCCGAGGGGGCGTCGCCGATCATCAAGGAGGCCGAAGGGGCGGCGCCCATCGCGCTCAGGGCGCGGTTGAGGCAGTGCGGGTGCGGCTTGAGGTGGTGGAGGTCCTGGGTACGGCCGTAGATGTGGGGGGTGAAGCAGGAGACCAGGTCCCGGCTCATCAGGTACTTGCGCACCACGCGCGGGGAGTTGTTGGTCGCGATGGCCAGCCGGGAGCCGATCGCCGTCCAGGTCCGTATCAGCGGGTCGGCGTACGCGGTGGGCATGGCCGAGGACGCCGCCCGCAGCTCCTCCTGGGTGAGACGTTCCTCCAGTTCCGCGACCAGGTCACTGCCCGGGTGACGGCGATCGACGGCGCGCAGGACCACATGAGGGTCCAGGGACTGTCGCTCCGGCTCCGTCAGCAGGCCGTGCAGGCCTCTGCCTTCGAGCCACTCCACCAGTTCGGTCGCCACCCGCTCCGCCGAGTGCCCGGCGAACAGGCGGCAGATCGGACCGTCGAAGTCCCACAGCACCACACGGGCACGCGTGATCAGTTCCCGGATCTTCTCGGTGTCGGGCTCTGTGTCTTCCGCCACCGGTTCAGTCTGCGTCGTATCACTAGTCACTAGGAGAGTGTCAGGTCCGACGTAATGGTTTCCCAGAGGGCGTCGAACCACTTCTGGGATTCCTCCACGAAGGCGGCGTCGCGCTGGCCGGCCTGCTTGGCGAAGGAGAAGAGGACGGAGGCGGAGCCGAGGGCGTCGTACATCTCCAGGGTCTGGCTCTCGTACTCCTCCTCACGTTCGGTGAGGACGTAGTACCCGAGCAGGACTTCCTCCCGGTTGAGCACGTACAGCTTGATCGGCGGGGTGAGGGGCAGGGCGCGGAAGGTGACGTGGACGTCCAGGCCGTGTGTGGAGCGCAGGGCAAGGAGGTTGTGCCGCAGGACGTGGAGCTGTGCGTTGCGCATCGACAGCCACCGCTGGTGCACCGGGTCGTCGTCGCCCCGGCTCTCGACCAGGACCGGAAAGGCGAGGTTGATCTCCCTGGACGGCACCAGGATGCGGACGTCGATCGACTCGGGGCGGAGGTTGCCCTCATGGATCTGACGTACCGGTTCGCCGAGGGCCAGCATCAAGGTCTCCGCCGTGTGGCATACGACGTCCACGCGCACGTGCGGAGCGGAGAACGCCTCCGTCAGCCGTGGCGCCAGCCCCACCATCGTCGGCTGCGGCTCCCCCGGGGCGGGCGCCGGCGGCTCCGCGATCCGTGGCGGGCTCCCCTTGCTGACGTTGCTGAGCAACCCGTCTTCCTGGAGCGCGCGCAGGGCCTGACGCACGGTGCCGCGTTCCACCCCGAACTCGTCTGCCAGCTCGGCCTGGGTGGGCAGGCGGTCTCCGGCCTTGAGGTCACCGCTGTTGATCCGTTCCCGCAGGATGTCGGCGATCTCCTGCGGCGTGAGCCTTCTGCTGCCGTTCACTGCCACGTTCTCCTGGGTCACGACCAAACGCTACAACTCGGATCCATCTACGGGGAGTTGTTTGAAACTTGTTTATGAGTAGGTACCAAGTGGGGACAACTTAAGTGGAGTTGGTTGCCAACTCGATCGAGTTGGCGGAAGTTTTGCTTCCCCTCTCCACTCGCTTCGAGTCCCCACGCAACAGCCCCCACGCACCGTCCCGCCCACGAAGCCTGAAGGGGGAACCACCATGCCTGCTCTCGCCCTCCTCTCCGCCATATTCGTCGTCGGCTTCGAACAGGTCGTCAGCTGGAAGTACGGCGCCACCGGCATCATCGGCCTGCTGCTGCTCACCATAGGCATCAAGGCCAAGAACCCGGCCGTCAGCTCCATCGGGGCCGTCGTGCTCGCCCTGCTGGTCGCGGGGCCCGCTCTATGAGCGAAGAGGCAGGCCGCGGCCTGGCCGGTCGCACTGTGGGAGACGTCAGCTCGTGAGCACCAGCTCCGAACTGATCGTCTCCCACAGTGCGTTGAACCAGAGGTGGGACTGCTCGACGAAGGTGGTGTCGCGCAGGCCGGCGCCCTGGGCGAAGGCGAACAGCATCGACTGCGTGCCCTCGGCGTCGTACATCTCCAGTTGCTCGTGGTCGATCTCCTCCTCGCGTCGCGTGAGCGTGTAGTACGCGAAGAGGGCCTCCATGCCGTTGAGCAGGTACAGCTTCACGGGCGGGGTGAAGGGCAGGGCGCGGAAGGTGACGTTCACGTCGATGCCGTGCGTGGTGCGCAGGGCCAGCAGGTTGTGCCGCAGAACCTGGCCCTGGGCGTTGCGATGGACCAGCCAGCGGCGCTGCAGCCGGCCGTCGGCGGACGCGTCCACCGGCGTCGGGAAGGCCAGTTCGATGTCGCGGCTGGGCAGCAGGACCCGGACGTCCACCTTGGCTGGTTTCAGCTGTCCCGCGTGGATCCGGCGCAGCGGTTCGCCCATGGCGAGGGTCAGGGAGACGGAGGTCAGACAGAGGGCGTCGATCTCGACGTGCGGGGCCGCGAAGGCGTCCGATATGCGCGGGGCGAGGGACACCATGGTCGGCAGCGGTGGCGCTCCGGGGCCGGTCAGGGCCTTGCCCAGGCCCAGGTCGGAGGCGACGGTCGCCGGGCTTCCCTTGGAAACGTTGGTCAGCAGGTGCTCCGACTGCAGGATCCGCAGCGCCTGGCGTACGGCGCCGCGCTCCACGCCGAACTCGTCGGCCAGCCTCGCCTGCGTGGGCATGCGCTGACCCGGCCGCAGTTGGCCCGACGTGATGCGGGCGCGCAGCTCGTCGGCCACGTCTCGATGGGACGTCTGGGACGTCTGTGGCTTCCGTGACCTCTTTCGCCCAGTGACGGCGGCGTGTTTCGGGTCCACAACCAAACACTACAACTTCCCGCCATCTTTGGGCAGTTCCAGGAATGGTGGTTATAAGCCGCTTCCAAGTGGAGATAAGTACAGTGAAGTTGGTGACCAACTTTTGCAACATGGTCAAACTTCAGGAGGGTTGGCCGCAACCAGGGGTCCGCCTCCCCGTCCCGAAGGAGGGACCGTCATGCCGCTCATCGCCCTCGCCGTCGCCGCCCTCGCCATCGGATTCGAGCAGCTCATCCAGTGGAAGTACGGGCCCATGGGCATCATCGCCTTCGTGGCGCTGTCCGTCGGAATCAAGGCCAAGAACACCACGATCAGCGGCATCGGCGCGGTCATCCTCGTGATGCTGCTCGCCCAGTCCGGCTGAGCCCTACCGGGTTCGTCGTCCCAGGATCCGGCTGGCCGGGCTCCCTTCCGGAGGGGAGCCGGGAGCCCGCCCAGTCTGTACCAGCACAGCCACAACCGAACACCGACAACTGAACAGCTCCAACAGCACAGCCACAACTGAACAGCACTAGCAGCTGAACAGCACAGTCACAACTGAAGAGCACAGCTACGGATGAGTCGTCAGTCGTCGTCGGAGGGAAGGAGGCTCAGAACATGTCCGGGCACCACGGTCGCCTGGACGTACGCAGCAGGGCGTCGGCCAATCGGGCGGCGCCCGCTCGTTCTTCCCGCACCCGGCCCAGCGCCGCGAGCCGCACCACCGACTCGTCGCCCAGCCAGAGCCTCGCCAACTCCCCTGCTTCCATGGTGAGTTCGGAGCTCCGAGTGGTCGGCGTGCAGGACGCGCCCTGCACCGACGCCTCAAGGCGGAAGCGGCCGCCCGCCAGGCCGGCCCGGTCGGTGACCTCCAGCACCAGGGAGCCCGCCCCTTCGTACGTCCGCGACTCCAGCGCCCGTACGACATCCAGGATCCGTACCCACAGCCAGTCCGCGGCCGCCGTGATGGCGGCGGCCCTCGGGTCCGGCAGGAAGAGGGGAAGCAGGTCGTCGGGGGCCCGCCGGCCGCTCTTGACCCGGGTGACCCAGTCGATGGAGCAGAGGTGGCTCCACAGGGCTCGCTCCGCGGCCGGGGTCGCCGCGATCAGATCCCGTACGGTCGCCGTGTTCAGGGGCTTGCCGTCGCCCCACTTGTCGTCGACCTCGTACGCGGCCAGTCCCCCGACCTCGCCGTCCGCCGTGCGGTACACGGCGAAGAACGGCTCGGTCCACTTCGCGTCGAGCCGTACGACGCCCGTGTTGACCTGCCAAAACCAGTCGTCGCGGCTTACGGCGCCGGGGGTCGCGCGGCGGACGCGGTCGTGCAGTTCGGGGCCGAGTTTGCGCGCCTCCTCGGCGTCCACGAGGTCCACGCGGCCGCCGTCCTCGGGACCGGACCAGCGGCGGTCGAGGCCGGTGCGCGGGACGTCGACGGTCCACTCGGCGGTCGAGGTGGCGGCGCCGAAGCCGTAGCGTCCGTAGATCGGGTACTCGGCGGCGATCAGGGTGGCCACGGCGTCGCCGCGCTCCTTGGCGCTCGCGAGGTCCTGGCCCATCATGCGGGTGAGCAGGCCGCGGCGGCGGTGGGTGGCGGTGACGGTGACTCCGGAGACGGCGTCGGCCGCCACGAGGGTGCCGCCGACCGCGGTGACCTCTTGGGCGAAAGAGCGGAACGTCGCCACGCAGCGGGCTCCGTCGAAGGCGCCCAGGAAGCGGCCCTGCTCGAACTGGGCGCGGCGGGCTTCGATTTCGGTCTCCGTGACGGTGGGTCCTTGCAGGAAGCCGGTTTTCACCGCGCGGAGCCACTCGGCGAGTTCGGCCTCGGCGATCGGGCGGACGTCTATGTCGGAGTGCGCGCGGGTCATGGGATCACGGTAGGTGCCCGGCGGTGAGGTGTCGCGGGTTTTCTCCCGCCCCGCCATGAGCCCGGCCCCCGCCCGGCCACGAGCCCGGTCCGGTGGTCACGTCCCCGAGGGCCGGCTCCACAGACCCGTCCGCGCCCAGCACCACCAGGCTGCCCCGATGCCGGCCCTCGACGAATTCCGAACGTACGGCCTCGCAGAGGACCGGCGGTGCGACGGGCAAGGACATCGGCGGCGACCCTTCGGAGGCGTCACATCAGCAGGTCGTCGACCTGCGCTTCCCCCTCACGGTACCGGCGCGCCATCTCACCGCTGCAGTCGTCCGCGGTCCGCTGCAGCCGCTGCCGCCTCAGGGACACCTGCTGCTCGTAGCCGACGAGCCGGCCCATCGCCGCGTTCAGCTCCAGGTCGGTGCGCGCCTGAAGGTCGGAGAGTTCGACCTCGGCGAGCATGTCGGCGGCCAGTCGCCGGTACTCCTCGTTGTGCGGGGTGCCCAGGGTGACGTGGCGGGCGGAGGAACGGTGACGAGCCGGGGCGTCGGTGAGGATCTCGGACAGCCGCTCGACCACGGAACCCGCGCCCGTCGGTGAACGCCGCGCCAGCTCCGCCCGCAGGATGTCGATACGCCCCTGCAGCAGCCGCCGTACATAGCTGAGGTCGGCCTCGTCGCGCTGGGCGTCACGGCGCAGGGTGCGCAGCTCGGCGAGGCTCAGCACGGCCAGGTCGTGCTCGGACGGATCGCGGGGCAGCTGCGGCCCCGGGCTGTCGGTGCGCTGCACGGGCGGCCGCAGGGCCATCCGCTCTCCTGTTCGGATCAGCGAGACAGCCCCAGGCGGCTGCCCGGTACTCGATGTGCTCATGTGCCTCTACCGTCCCCTCGACCGGCGCGTGACAGCATCGTGCCACCCCGAGTGGCCGATATATGACCGAGTGGCCCCGATCGGCCCCAGATGGGGGGTTAAGGAACAAAAATGAATGCCGGTGCAGTACCCTCCGGGCCGCCCGGCATCATGGTCGTATGCGAGCAGTGGTGCAGAGGGTGGACGGCGCGAGCGTCGTCGTCGAAAACCAAGGGGCGGACCGAGGGTCCTCGGTTGAGGATGGTGCCGGGACACCGGCGGGCGAGACGGTTGGGGAGATCGCCGGCGAGGGGCTGTGCGTCCTGGTCGGGGTGACACACGAGGACACCAGGGAGAAGGCGGCCCAACTCGCCCGCAAACTCTGGTCGATCCGCATGCTGCACGACGAGAAGTCCTGCAGCGACATCGATGCCCCGCTGCTCGTGATCAGCCAGTTCACGCTCTACGGGGACGCCCGCAAGGGCCGCCGGCCCACCTGGAACGCCGCCGCCCCCGGTGAGGTCGCCGAGCCCCTCGTCGACGAGGTCGTCGCCCAGCTGCGGGCACTCGGCGCGACGGTGCGGACGGGCCGTTTCGGCGCGCAGATGCGGGTGTCGCTGACCAACGACGGCCCGTTCACCGTCTTCCTGGAGATCTAGTGCCCCGCCAGGCAACGGGGCCGATCTAGGGTTCCACGACGGCTTCCTGCGCGGCAGCCGTGTCCCCCGCCAGCAGCCGCGCCTCCACCGGCACGTTCCGCTTCACCAGGGCCAGGGCGACGGGGCCCAGCTCGTGGTGGCGTACGGATGTCGTGATGAAGCCGATCTTGCGGCCGTCGGGGTCCTCGTCGGCGAGGCGGATCTCCGTGCCGGGGGCGGGCAGGTGCACCTCGCTGCCGTCCAGATGCAGGAACACCAGACGGCGGGGCGGCTTGCCGAGGTTCTGCACCCGCGCCACCGTCTCCTGGCCCCGGTAGCAGCCCTTCTGCAGGTGCACCGCGGTACCGATCCAGCCCAGCTCGTGCGGGATGGTGCGGTGGTCGGTCTCGAAGCCGAGGCGCGGGCGGTGGTGTTCGACGCGCAGCGCCTCGTACGCCAGGATCCCGGCCGGCGGGCCGGACTTCTCCGCGTACGCCTCCAGGTCGGCGCGCGGCAGGAAGAGGTCGCGGCCGTACTGCGTCTCGCGTACGGCGACACCGTCCGGCACCTCGGCGATCGAACCGGCCGGCAGGTGCACCACCGCGAACTCGGCCGTGCGGTCGGCGACTTCGACGCGGTTGAAGAACTTCATCGACTCCAGGTAGGCGACGAGCGCGTCCTGCGTGCCGGGCTCGACGTGGGCCCAGACCGTCTCGCCGTCGTCGACCAGGTAGAGCGCGTGCTCGATGTGGCCGTGGGCGGAGAGGATCAGCGCCTCGGTGGCCTGGCCGGCCGGGAGGTCGCTGACGTGCTGGGTGAGCAGCAGATGCAGCCAGCTCAGCCGGTCGTCGCCGGTCACGGTGATGACGCCGCGGTGGGAGAGGTCGACGAAGCCGGTGCCGTCGGCGAGGGCGCGCTGTTCGCGGAACAGTTCGCCGTAGTGGGCGGCGACACCTTCGTCCACGCCCTCCGCGGGGACGGCGCCGGGCAGGGACAGGAGAGGGCTCTTCATGGGCACAAGCCTACGACTCGGTAGTTGAACTCTTCAGAGAACTCCGCGGAGCCGCCTTCGCCGCGCAGTCCTTGCAGCGGCCGAAGATCGCGAAGTGCTTCATGTCCGTGTCGAAGCCGAACTCGCGGCGGAGCTTGGCGGTGAACTCGACGGCCACCGACATGTCCGCCTCTATCACGTTCGTGCAGTCGCGGCAGACCAGGTGGATGTGGTGGTGCCGGTCCGCGAGGTGGTACGTCGGCGCGCCGTGCCCGAGGTGGGCGTGGCTGACCAGCCCGAGCTCCTCCAGGAGCTCCAGGGTCCGGTACACGGTGGAGATGTTGACCCCCGACGCCGTCTTCCTCACTTCCGTGAGGATGTCGTCGGGGGTCGCGTGCTCAAGGGTGTCCACGGCTTCGAGGACAAGCTGACGCTGCGGCGTCAGCCGGTAGCCGCGCTGCCTGAGGTCGCTCTTCCAGTCGGTGCTCACCACACCCACGAGTCTAGGACTACTTGAAGAAGGCGATGCCGTCGTCCGGCATGTCGCCGGGGAGGGCCTTGGCCCAGCGCTCGACGTCGTCCGGGGTGACGACCTTCTTCAGGTGGGCCGACATGTAGGGCCGCAGCTCGACCGAGGGGGTCTGCTTCTCGCCGACCCACATGAGGTCGCTCTTGACGTAGCCGTACAGGCGCTTGCCGGCGCTGTAGGGCCGGGAGGCGGCGGTGCGGGCCACCGCGTCCGTGACCAGGTCGATCTGCGGCTGCTTCTTGGCCAGGTCGCCATACCAGATCTCGATGACGCCGTCGTCGCGGGTCATCGTCACCTCGACCTTGCGGTCGGCGTCGATCCGCCAGAAGCCGGACTCGGTCTCCAGGGGCCGGACCTTGTTCCCGTCGTTGTCCAGGACCCAGGTGTGGGAGTGGTACTCCAAGAAGTCCCGGCCGTCGTGGGTGAAGGTGACCTCCTGCCCGAAGTTGCACTTCTCGGCGTCGGGGCTGTGTTCATCACTGTCTTCGACAGAGGCGTGCACGCCCGCGCCCGCCCAGGTGCCGAGCAGGAAGGCGAGGGGGACGAGGTCCTTGTGGAGGTCGGACGGGATCTCGATCATGGGGTCGGCAGTTCCTTGATGGGGGTCAGCGCTGGCCTTGGTACAGCTTCTTCACGGTCAGCCCGGCGAAGGCGAGGACGCCGACGCAGACCAGAACCAGCAGGGCTTCGAAGAATGCCTCAAGCACGGGGTGCTCCTTGATGAGCGAGGTGGGCGGTACACAAAGGCCGGGCCCCAGCTTACGCGGCCGGGGCCGGGCTCTCCTTGTGAGGTACGCCCTCGGCGTTGACTACGCTTCGGTCATGGCGAAGAAGCTCGTGATCAAGGTGACGGCGGGGGCCGATGCGCCCGAGCGGTGCTCGCAGGCGTTCACGGTGGCGGCGGTGGCCGTGGCCAGCGGTGTCGACGTCTCTCTGTGGCTGACCGGCGAGGCCGCGTGGTTCGCGCTGCCGGGACGCGCCGCCGAGTTCGAGCTGCCGCACGCGGCTCCGCTGCCCGGCCTGCTCGAATCGGTCCTCACGGCGGGCCGGCTCACCCTGTGCACGCAGTGCGCGGCCCGGCGGGACATCACGGAGAGTGACGTCATCGAGGGCGTACGCATCGCGGGCGCGCAGGTCTTCGTCCAGGAGGCGCTCGGCGACGAGACGCAGGCGCTCGTCTACTGACCCCTGCTGACCCCTTTCTACCCCCTGCTGCCCCCTACCGGCCCTTGACGGACTCGACGAACTCCGCCCACGCGAACGCCGAGAAGACCAGGGCGCCCAGAGCGGGGTCCTTGCTGTCCCGGACGGGGACGAGGGAGGGGACGTCGTCGGAGACTTCGAGGCAGGCGCCGCCGTCCGAGTTGCTGTAGCTGCTTTTGCGCCACGTCATGCTCGTCAGGTCGATGGCTTGCATGGTGCTTCCTCCAACAGCCGCCGGATGAACTTACGCGATTCGTCCGGGGAAAGGGCCAAATCACGTACCAGATCGTAATGGAGCTGCAGCCGATCAACATCCCTGGTTTCCTCGACCAGTTCGCCCGCATATCCCGTTTCCACCCATGCCACGGTACGGCTGCCCGCACTACGCAGGAACACCGTGTCCGTGTTCATCAGGGCGTGCAGACCAACGGATAGCGGCAACACCTGGACGGTGACGTTCTTGCGCGCCGACATGTCCAACAGGTGCTCCAGTTGATTCCGCCACCCGACAGGATCTCGCATAGGGGCGCGCAGCACAGCCTCGGAGACGATCGTCCAGAAGCGCGGTGCGTCGTCCTCGGTCAGCAGCTCACTGCGCCCCATTCGCGCGGCGCGCTCACGGCGCTCAGCGTCGCGGGACTGCTGATGGTGATCGTCGCGACGACCTGACCGTCGCGGGGCCGCCCTCTTACCGCGGGCGTTTCTTGCCGTCCAGTTCGTCCCACCACTCGTCGGACTTCGGGTCTCCGGACGGGTCGTCCCACCAGCGGTCGTCGGGGCCTCGACGGTTGGCGACCATGGCGGCGACCGGCGGGATGACCATCGCCACGACGCACATGGCGACGGCCGCGGGGACCGACCAGATGCGCACGACTCCCCAGGCCAGGACGAACAGCGTGATGCAGATGCCCATCATGGCGAAATAGACGCGACGGCGGCGTGCCAGCATGGCTCCAGGGTAGGCCTCGGCCCCTTGTCGGGCGCGGGCGCCGGACGCCCGAACACCCTCATCGCCCCGGTGGCCCGGTGGCCCGGCATGCCGAAGGGCCGCACTCCGGGAGTGCGGCCCATCGGGTGTACGGCTGTACGGCAGATGTACGTCAGACCGCGATCGCGACCTCCGCGAGGCCGCCCTGCTGGGCGACGACCGTGCGGTCGGCGGTGGCGCCGGGGACGAGGGCGCGGACGGTCCAGGTGCCCTCGGCCGCGTAGAAGCGGAACTGTCCGGTGGCGGAGGTGGGGACCTCCGCGGTGAACTCGCCGGTCGAGTCCAGCAGGCGGACGTAGCCGACCACGGGCTCGCCGTCCTTCGTCACCTGGCCCTGGATCGTGGTCTCACCGGGCTTGATCGTCGAGGCGTCCGGGCCGCCGGCCTTCGCTCCACACATGTCTTTTCTCCAAGAGAGGTCTGACCGGAGGAAGGCCGGTCGGGATTTGCGGGTCTGCTCGCTTGCTGCGCTGGCTTACTGCTGGTGTTACTTGTTGGCGCCCAGCTCGATCGGAACGCCGACGAGGCTGCCGTACTCGGTCCAGGAGCCGTCGTAGTTCTTGACGTTGTCGACCTTGAGCAGCTCGTGCAGGACGAACCAGGTCAGAGCCGAGCGCTCACCGATACGGCAGTACGCGATGGTGTCCTTGGCCAGGTCGACGCGCTCCTCGGCGTAGAGCTCCTTGAGCTCGTCGTCCGACTTGAAGGTGCCGTCGTCGTTGGCGTTCTTCGACCACGGGATGTTGCGCGCGGACGGGACGTGACCGGGACGCTGCGACTGCTCCTGCGGCAGGTGCGCGGGGGCCAGCAGCTTGCCGGAGAACTCGTCGGGCGAACGCACGTCGACCAGGTTCTGCGAACCGATGGCCGCCACCACGTCGTCACGGAAGGCGCGGATGGCCTTGTTCTGCGGCTTGGCGGTGTAGGTGGTCTCGGTGCGCTCCGGGACCTCCTCGACCAGCTCGCGGGCGTCCAGCTCCCACTTCTTGCGGCCACCGTCGAGCAGCTTGACGTTCTCGTGGCCGTACAGCTTGAAGTACCAGTACGCGTACGACGCGAACCAGTTGTTGTTTCCGCCGTAGAGGACCACCAGCGTGTCGTTGGCGATGCCCTTCGCCGACAGGAGCTTCTCGAAGCCCTCCTGGTCGATGAAGTCGCGGCGGACCGGGTCCTGCAGGTCCTTGGTCCAGTCGATGCGGATCGCGTTCCTGATGTGGTTCTTCTCGTAGGCGGACGTGTCCTCGTCCACTTCCACGATCGCGATGTCGGCGTTGTCCAGGTTGTCCTGGACCCAGTCGGCGTCGACCAGGACGTCGCTGCGGCTCATGCGCTTTCTCCTCCGGGGCAGTTGCGGCGGGGCGTGCGAGGTGAGGGTGCGCGCGCAGGCGGCGGCGCGCAGGGCTGCCCTGGGCAGGGCGGCGGGGAATGCGGAAGCAGAGGCTTCCGCTCAGAAGGTGCGACAGAGCATGGCGGCGACGCGGCACAGGTCTACTGCCCGCCGCTTCGTGAAATCCGCCTGTAGCTTCATGGGCTCGATCGTAGGGACGGACAGCGGGGCGTGTCACCGCCGTGTCGCATGATGAGATGCGATCGTCCGGGATATGAGACCCGAAGGGGGCGCGGGCCGTGTTCGCACGGCACGCGGGCCTGAGTTTGCGCCGTCACCGCTACGGTGCGGACGAACCGTCTCGCCCTTCGGACGCCCGGAGTCCGCCGAGCGCTGTCCTACCCGGCCAGCCTGACGTTCGAACCCTTCACCGTGATGTCCACTCCGTCCTTCGCGGCCTGCACACTGTCCAGCTTCACACCGCCCGGGAGCTGGTCGATGGTCTGCTGGAAGTCGGTGATCGACCGGATGCGGGAATCGGCCAGCTCGATGATCAGCTTGGGCAGGTTGTCGGCGTGCACCTTCACGGTGTCGCCGTCGACGGTCACCGTGCTGAGCACCGGATACGTCTGCGAGGCGCCGGCCGCCGAGACCTCGACGTCGACCTTGATCTTGCCGTTGCCGCCGTCGGAGAGGCCGACGACCTGGGCGGTGACCCCTCTGATGATGTTCGTCGGCTGGGACTTGGCCGCCTTGAGCAGTTCGTCGTAGGCGATGGTCGCGGTGCCGGTCGCGGTGGACGCGGTGGCGGAGCTGTAGTCGCCGGAGAACGTGACGCCCTTCATATCGGCCTTCAGGTCGTCGATACGGACCGTCTTCGGGCCGGCGCTGCTGCCGCCGGTGCCCGTGCCCGTGTTCGCCTCGTAGTCCTTGATGCCGACCTCGACGTCGTCCAGCTCACCGGAGGCGACCTGGGTGAGGAAGGGGAAGCCCTTGATGGACACGTCGGGGTCGGAGGCGAGGTTCTCGGTGGTCTTCAGCTTGGACGCCGCCTCGTCCTCGGCGAAGTACACCGCGACCCGGTCGACGACTACGAACAGGCCGCCCAGGATCACGACGACGATCAGAAGTATTCGCAGCGCGCGCATACGGCGTTTCCCCCACCTGGCCGGACGATGACAACGGTTCCCGACGACCGGGTGGCCGCCCAGCGCGAGAGTAACCCTGCGACGGCGCGGGCCGGAGAATTGTCGATCATCTGTGACAGGAGCCGGTGACCGCGGCCGGTTACTGGCCCAGCGCCCGCCCCAGCACGTACAGGACCGGCGCCGCGGCCGTCAGCGGCAGGGCGACGCCCGCCGTGAAGTGCACGAACCTCGACGGGTAGTCGTAGCTCGCCACCCGGTGGCCGATGAGGGCACAGACCGCCGCGCCCGCGCCCAGCAGCGCGCCCTCCGCCCCGAACCCCGTGATGCCTCCGACGGCGATGCCCGCACCCGCGGCGGCGAGGAGGGAGACGATCACCGACGCGGGGGTGGGCAGCGGGAGCGCGCGGGCCAGGACCGCCACCGCGACCGCCGCCGCGCCGACCGAGACGGCGTGCGCGGAGGCTGCGAGATAGCCGCCCGCGACGATGGACAGCGCGGCCGAGGCGACGCCCGCCATCAGGCCGTACATCCGCTCGTCCGGGTCCGCGTGCGAGCGCAGCTGGAGGACCAGGGAGAGCAGGACCCAGACGCCGAGGGTGCCCAGGATCGCCTCCGGGCCGTTCGACCGGCCGGCCACCAGCAGCACGGCGTCCGCGGCCAGCGCGCCCAGGAACGCCAGCGCGATGCCCTGCCGGGCCGGCCACATGCCGTTCAGCCGGAACCAGCCCGCCGCGGTGACCGCCTGAAGAGCGACGAGCGGGACGAGAAGGGCGTACGAGCCGACAGCGGCCGTGCCGGACAGGAGCAGGCCCAGCAGGGCCGTGAGCCCGGCCGGCTGTATGCCCGGCTCGATGATCGGGGAACGGCCCTCCAGGCGGGAGCGCTGGGCGTCCGTGATGCGGGGGTTGCCGGCGAGGGTGGCGGGGCCGTAGGTGGCGCCCGTCGATTCCCCGGCGGAAGGGGCCGGTGCGGGGGCCGGTGCGGGCGCGGGGGCCGGCGCCGGGGCCTGCGGTTGCTGCCACTGCGGAGCCTGCGAGTACCCCTGGTGCGGTGCCGCCTGCTGGGGTGCCTGCTGCTGCATGTAGGCCGTCTCCGCGCCCGACACCGGCGCCTGCGGCTGCGGCTCCCAGGTCTGCCCCTGCCACTGCTGGGTGTACTGCTGGGCGGCATACGGGTCGTCGTAACCCTCGTATCCCTGACCCTCGTACCCCTGGCCCCCGTACCCCTGACCCTGGTATCCCTGACCCTGATACGCCTGCTGCTGCGGCTGCTGCGAGTGCTGCTGCGGCTGCTGCGGTTGCGGCTGCTGCTGGTACGGGTCGTACGGCTGATCGGTCATCCTCACCCTCCTGCGAACGGCGGGAGCACCTCGACCGTGCCGCCGGCGGCCAGCCGTACCGTCTCATGTCCGCGGGTGCCCACGGGGTCACCGTCGATGAGGAACGAGCATCGCTGCAGTACGCGCGACAGTTCACCGGGGTGTCGCTCGCGCACGGCGTCGAGCGCCTCGGCGAGGGTGGCCGCGTCGTACGGCTCCTCGGCGACGCCGGCCGCGGCCTTCGCGGCGGCCCAGTAGCGCACCGTGACCTTTGGCATCCGGTTCCTCAATCAATGGTCAATGAACAGTCGATCGGCGGTGTACCCCGTCAGGCTAGCCCGCCCGTGAGACGGCCCAGTCCCCGATGCGCGCCAGCAGCCCGTCAGTGGCCGCGTGTTCGGCGTGGCCCATGCCGCCCTCCACCCAGAGTTCTCCGTGGTCACCGGCGGCCGCGGCCAGCATGCGGGGGTGGTCGAGCGGGAAGTAGCCGTCCCGGTCGCCGTGCACGATCAGGAGCGGAGTGGGCGCGATCCTCGCCGCCGCCTCCGCCGGCGAGAGCGGGACCGGGTCCCACTCCCGGTGGTGGATCCTCGTACCGAATCCGTAGCGGCCAACCAGCCGGCCCTCGGGGCGGGTTACCAGCCAGTGCAGCTTCCGCATAGGGGCGGTGCCCCGGTAGTACCAGCGGGCCGGTGCACTCACCGAGACCACCGCGTCCGTGGACGCTTCCGTGCGCCCTCCGCGCCCCGGCCCGTACAACGCCGCGTGCCGCAGCACCACCGAGCCGCCCATGGAGAAGCCGACGGTCGCCACGCGCGCGTGGCCGAGTTCCCGCGCCCAGGTCACCGCGGCCGCCAGATCGAGCACCTCCCGGTCGCCCACCGTGGACCGCCCGCCGGACATCCCGTGACCCCTGAAGGAGAACGAGACCACCGCCCCGTACTGCGCGAACGCCTCCACCACCCGACGCACGTGCGGCTTGTCCACGTCGCCCGTGAAGCCGTGTGCCATGACGAACACCAGGTCAACGGAGGATGACGCCGCGGCGTCGTATACAGCGGCCCGCGGGTCGTATACGGAATCGATGGACACCCCGTCGTTCGTGTGCAGAAACGTCCGCAAAGGTGCGCGTCTGGTCGTCTCGGAGTTCGGACGAGCGGTGGAACTCGCCACATGACCTGCCGGAGTGATGCTCATGTGGGCTATTCTGCTCGGCAGAGGACTCGGGCATCGACGCCCCCGGGTCCTTTTGTGCTTTCGGAAGCGTTGTATACGACGCGGGAAACCGCAGGTGTACGGGGCCCCGGGATCGCAGAGCGGTACCGCACCACCAAACGTCCTCGCAGGGACCGAGGAGGAACCAGACGTATGAGTTCTCTGCTGCTCCTGACCAATGCCCTTCAGCCGTCGACGGAGGTGCTCCCCGCCCTCGGCCTGCTCCTGCACAACGTGCGAGTGGCCCCGGCGGAGGGCCCCGCCCTCGTCGACACCCCGGGCGCCGACGTCATCCTCGTCGACGGCCGCCGTGACCTGCCCCAGGTCCGCAGTCTGTGCCAGCTGCTGCGCTCCACGGGCCCCGGCTGTCCGCTCGTCCTCGTCGTGACCGAGGGCGGCCTCGCGGCCGTCACCGCCGACTGGGGCATCGACGACGTACTCCTCGACACCGCCGGTCCGGCGGAGGTCGAGGCGCGGCTGCGGCTGGCCATGGGCCGACAGCAGATCGTCAACGACGACTCCCCCATGGAGATCCGCAACGGCGACCTGTCGGTCGACGAGGCCACCTACTCCGCCAAACTCAAGGGCCGGGTCCTCGACCTCACCTTCAAGGAGTTCGAGCTCCTCAAGTACCTCGCACAGCACCCGGGCCGCGTCTTCACCCGAGCCCAGCTGCTGCAGGAGGTCTGGGGCTACGACTACTTCGGCGGCACCCGAACGGTCGACGTGCACGTACGACGGCTGCGCGCCAAGCTCGGACCCGAGCACGAGTCGCTGATCGGGACCGTCCGGAACGTCGGTTATCGATTCGTTACTCCGGAGAAGGTCGACCGGGCCGCCGAGGAGGCCAAGGCCAAGGCAGACCGCCCAAAGCAGGAGGATACGGACGGGGTGACCGCCCTGGACGAGGTCGAGGTGCGGGCGGAGGCATAAGGGGCACCTGAGGGGGCATCGCTTCCACACAGGCGCTCCGGGCCCAGCCCCTTCTCGCCCTGCCCGGAGGCGGTATATCCGCGTAGACTCCGCGCGTGGCCAAGGTGACTCGGGATGATGTGGCGCGACTGGCGGGGACTTCGACCGCCGTGGTCAGTTACGTCATCAACAACGGACCCCGGCCGGTCGCCCCGGCCACGCGCGAGCGTGTCCTCGCCGCCATCAAGGAACTGGGGTACCGGCCGGACCGGGTCGCCCAGGCGATGGCGTCCCGGCGCACCGACCTCATAGGCCTGATCGTGCCGGACGCGCGCCAGCCCTTCTTCGGGGAGATGGCGCACGCGGTCGAACAGGCCGCCTCCGAGCGCGGAAAGATGGTGCTGGTCGGGAACTCCGACTACGTGGGCGAGCGCGAGGTCCACTATCTGCGGGCCTTCCTCGGCATGCGGGTGTCCGGGCTCATCCTGGTCAGCCATGCGCTCAACGACAACGCCGCCGCCGAGATCGAGGCCTGGGACGCCCGGGTGGTCCTCCTGCACGAGCGTCCCGAGGCCATCGACGACGTCGCCGTCGTCATCGACGACCTGGACGGCGCCCGGCAGGCCGTCAGCCATCTGATCGACCACGGCTACGAGTACGTCGCCTGTATGGGCGGCACCGCCGAGACCCCGGTCGTCGGCGACCCGGTCTCCGACCACGTCGAGGGCTGGCGGCGCGCGATGGAGGAGGCCGGGATCCCGACCGAGGACCGGCTCTTCGAGGCCCCGTACAACCGCTACGACGCCTACGAGGTGGCCCTGGAGATCCTCTCCGGGCCCCGGCGCCCGCCCGCGATCTTCTGCTCCACCGACGACCAGGCGATCGGCGTGCTGCGTGCCGCGCGCGAGCTGCGACTCGACGTGCCGGGCGAGCTGGCGGTGGCCGGCTTCGACGACATCAAGGAGGCGGCGCTGGCGGACCCGCCCCTGACCACGGTCGCCTCGGACCGTTCCGCGATGGCGCGGGCCGCCGTGGACCTCGTGCTCGACGACGGGCTGCGGGTGGCGGGGTCCCGGCGGGAGCGGCTCAGGCAGTTCCCGTCGCGGCTGGTCACGCGGAGGTCGTGCGGCTGCCCGTGAGGGTGCCCGCACATGAAGCTTGCCTGAAAGGCCTCGCCGAGCTGCGAGAAGGCTCCTTATATCGGGCAAACAAGGTTCTGTCGGGCTTCTCAGCGGGCACTCAGCCAGCTCTCATGGTTGCGCGGGAAGCTCATTGTCATGACCGAGAGCATCCGCCGCAGCGGCGAGTACGAGAACCCCTATCAGGGCGAGCAGCAGCACACGTACCCCCAGCAGCAGCACGCCTCCTCCCCCGTGAGCCCCGAGTGGCCGCCGCCGCCGGCGCAGCCACCGGTGCAGCCGGCCGCGGCCGAGGGTTCTGGCTACGGCGGCTACGGCGGGCACGACGGCTACAGCGGTTACGACGGTTACGGCGGTGGCGGTGGCGGTACGGCTTTCCCCACCGGCGCTCCCGCAGCTCCCGCCGCCTTCGCAGCGGCTGCGGCGCCGAAGAAGCGCACCCGGGGCCCCCTCGCCCTGCTGGCCGCCGTGGCGATCGTGGCCGCGGCGATCGGCGGCGGCACCGCGTACGCCTTCCAGGAGCTGACCGGCAACGACACCGTCGCCACCAGCAGCAGCACCAGCACCAATGTGGTGCCCTCCGGCAAGAAGGGCGACGTCGCCACCATCGCCGCGGCCGTCAGCCCGAGCGTGGTCGAGGTCAGCGCCACGCTGAGCAACGGTTCGTCGACCGGCTCCGGCGTGATCATCACCAGCGGCGGCGAGATCGTCACCAACAACCACGTCGTCTCCGGTGCCACGTCGATCAAGGTGACGACCAGCGCCGGCAAGACCTACACCGCGAAGGTCGTCGGCACCGACAGCAAGAAGGACCTCGCCCTGATCAAGCTGGAGAACGCCTCCGGCCTCAAGGCGGCCACCCTCGGCAACTCCTCCGGCGTCCAGGTCGGTGACACCGTCGTGGCGATCGGCTCCCCCGAGGGCCTGAGCGGCACCGTCACCAGCGGCATCGTCTCGGCCCTCAACCGGGACGTGACCGTCTCGACCGACGAGGGCCAGTCCCAGGACCAGGGCCAGGGCCAGGGCCAGGGAGGCGACGGCCGGTGGCCGTTCTCCTTCGGCGGCCAGCAGTTCAACGGCGACACGGGTTCGTCGACGACGACATACAAGGCGATCCAGACCGACGCGTCCCTCAACCCGGGCAACTCCGGCGGCGCTCTGATCGACGCCGCGGGCAACATCGTCGGCATCAACTCCGCGATGTACTCCGCGAGTTCGCAGTCGTCCTCGGGCTCGTCGGACGCCGGCAGCGTCGGCCTCGGCTTCGCCATCCCGATCAACACCGTCAAGTCCGACCTGGCCACGCTGCGGGCCGGCGGCAGCGACAGCTGAACCCAGCCGGCTGTCATCACCTCACCAGCAGGGAGCGCGTCATGGAGCACGTCACGGAGCACGTCGTGATCAAGCAGGTTTCCCACACGGTCGCCGGCACCGCTCCGGCCCATCTCGCCCTGGCTCTCGAAGTGGCGTACGCACTGCACGCGCCGGTGACACCGGTGACGCGCGCGCCGGAGCTGGTGGCGAGTGCCCCGGCCCAGATGATGGGTCTGCGCACCACCGCGGCCCGTCCGCACCGCCGCAAGGTGCCGCTGAACCGGATCGCGGCGATGCACGGCTGATCGCGCCCGGCCGGCCTTCTCTCCGTACTCGCCCGCAGGGAAACATGCGAGGCTGAAGGCGTTCAGCACGCTCAAGCAGGTTCACGTACCTTCAGCCCATTGCCGTCCCACCGCACCCGAGGAATCCGAAGCCCATGAGCCCCGCCGATGGCGACCGTGACCCGCAGCGCATCCTGATCGTCGACGATGAGCCGGCCGTGCGCGAGGCACTCCGGCGCAGCCTCGCCTTCGAGGGATACGACACCGAGGTCGCCGTGGACGGCGCGGACGCCCTGGAGAAGACGACCGCGTACCAGCCCGACCTGGTCGTCCTCGACATCCAGATGCCGCGCATGGACGGCCTGACCGCCGCGCGCCGTATGCGAGGGGCCGGGACGACGACGCCGATCCTGATGCTGACGGCACGGGACACGGTCGGCGACCGGGTGACGGGGCTGGACGCGGGGGCCGACGACTACCTGGTCAAGCCCTTCGAGCTGGACGAACTGTTCGCCCGCGTCCGTGCGCTGCTGCGGCGCAGCTCGTATGCGGCGGCAGCGGCCGCCGGGGCGATCCAGGAGGACGAGGCACTGAGCTTCGGCGACCTGCGGATGGATCTGGCGACACGGGAGGTGACGCGGGGCGGGCGGCTGGTGGAGCTGACCCGCACGGAGTTCACGCTCCTGGAGATGTTCATGGCCCACCCGCGCCAGGTCCTCACGCGTGAGCAGATCCTGAAGGCGGTCTGGGGCTTCGACTTCGAGCCGAGCTCCAACTCCCTGGACGTGTACGTCATGTACCTGCGCCGCAAGACGGAGGCGGGGGGCGAGCCTCGGCTCGTGCACACGGTACGGGGCGTGGGGTACGTCCTGCGGCAGGGCGGCGCGGAGTGAAGAGGGTTCTACGCCGCTTCCAGACACTGCCGATTCGCTCGCGGCTGGCGATGCTCGTCGCTGCCGCTGTGGCGTTCGGGGTGGCGGCGGTTTCGGTCACCTGTTGGTTCATCGTGCAGGGGAAGTTGTACGAGCAGGTGGACAACCAGCTCAGCAATGCCAACATCAGGCTGTCCCAGGAGGACCTCACGGTTCTGCTGACCAGTTGTCCGAAGACCGCGACCGGGTCGTCCGGAAGCATGCGCCCCCGGGACTACTACGCGCAGGTGGTGAAGGCGGACGGCACAGTCTGCGTCTTCGGTGATTCCGCAGGTGTCGTGAAGACCACCGCCCAGGACCAGAAGATGGCGGACGACCCCGAGCCGGGGGTGCGAGTCTTCCGCAACAGCACGGACACGCGCGGCCAAGACGTACGCGTGCGCACCACCCCCCTCATGCTGGGCTTCGGCCCCGATGCTCAGGCCTATCCCGGCGTCGCGCTGATGGTTGGAGTGCCCCTCGAAGAGACCAAGAAGACCCTCAACGACCTGGCTCTGGTCCTTCTGCTCGTCTCCGGCGTCGGAGTCCTCGGTGCCGGAGCCGCCGGGCTCGCGGTCGCCCGCGCGGGCCTCCGCCCCGTCGACAAGCTCACCGAGGCCGTCGAACACGTGGCCCGCACCGAGGACTTGGGCATCCGCATCCCCGTCGAGGACGACGCCGAGGACGAGGTGGCCCGTCTCTCCCGTTCCTTCAACTCGATGACCGCTTCCCTGGCCAGCTCCCGCGACCTGCAACAACAGCTCATCGCCGACGCCGGTCACGAACTCCGCACCCCCCTGACCTCCCTCCGTACCAACATCGAACTCCTCGCCCGCAGCGAGGAGACCGGCCGCCCGATCCCCCCGGCCGACCGGAAGGCGCTCCTCGCGTCGGTGAAGGCGCAGATGACCGAACTGGCCGCCCTGATCGGCGACTTGCAGGAGCTGTCGCGGTCGGAGGGGCAGCGGGGCGAACGGGTGCAGGTTGTCTCGCTCGAAGACACCGTCGAGGCCGCGCTGCGCCGCGCCCGGCTCCGCGGACCGGAGCTCACGATCAACGCCGACCTCCAGCCCTGGTACGTACGGGCGGAGCCGTCCGCGCTGGAGCGGGCCATCGTCAACATCCTCGACAACGCGGTGAAGTTCAGCCCGGAGGGCGGCACGGTCGAGGTGGAGCTCGGCAGCGGCATCCTGACCGTCCGGGACCACGGCCCCGGCATCCCCGCCGACGAACTCCCCTACGTCTTCGACCGCTTCTGGCGCTCGCCGAGCGCGCGCGCCCTGTCGGGATCGGGGCTCGGTCTGTCCATCGTGGCCCGCACAGTGGAGCAGGCGGGCGGCGAGGTCGGCCTGGCCCGTGCGGACGGTGGCGGCACGGTCGCGACGGTGCGGCTGCCGGGGGCGCCCACGCCCCCGCCGGAGATGCCTTAGCCGGTCAGGCTCCCTGCCCCTTCGCCCTTGACCCCGTCCACGAACACGGACCAGGAGGCGGCCGAGAAGAGCAGCGGGTTGGACGCCGGGGCCTTGCTGTCCCGGACGGGAACCACGCCGGGGTGGCCGTCGGCGACCTCGACGCAGTTCGTGCCGCCCCCGTCGCTGTAGGACGACTTGCGCCACGCAGCATTCGTGAGGTCGGGGATCCCGTTCATGATCTGTACTCCTCCAGAAGGCGTTTGATGAACGCCGTCGACTCCACCGGAGTCAGAGCCACGTCCCTGACGCGATCGTAGGACAAGCGGAAGGACAACACCTTGTCTGGATCTTCGATCAGTTCGCCGAAGCCGTTGCCCTCCACATAGGCAACGGGGTCTCCGACGCGCTGCCAAAAGAGCCAGAGGTGGCTGTCCATGAGGTCGTGCACCCCAGCAGTGAAGGGCAGTACCTGCAGCGCGACATCCGGAAGTTCCGCCGCATCCACCAGATGCGACAGCTGGTTCCTCCACACCTTCGCGTCGGGAACCGGCCGCCGCAGGGCCCCCTCGTCCAGGATCACGCGCACGCTCGGCGTCGGTTCGCGGTACAGCAGCTCCTGCCGTCCCATGCGCAGGGCCACCTGCTCTTCGATTTCATCGCCGTTGCCAGCCGTTGTCTGGGCTCCGGACAACCCCGACAACACAGCGCGGGCGTAGTCCTCGGTCTGCAACAGTCCCGGCACCCTCAGCTGAAACATCCACATGACCCGAGCCGTCGCCTCCAGGTCCATGAACGCCTTGTACTTGTCCTTGACGACTTCACTGCGTGCGTCCCGCCACAGGCGAACGAGCAGGTCACCGGACTCGTAGTAGCTGTCCAGGTCCTCCATGACCGCCCGCTTCGAGAGCCGCTCCCCCTTCTCCAAACGGAAGAGATAGCTCTTGTCGTACGACGTGTCCGCCGACAACTGCGCCAGCGTCTTGCCCGCCTTCTCCCGCAGGAAATGCAGCGTCCGCCCAAGCTCGGCACGCCTCGACTCCCGTTCCCCGTCAACGAGTTCGCTCATGTCACCCCTCGCCGTTGTCTGGCGCCCAGACAACGCCAGCCCTCTTCCGCAGCGTACGCGCGAGCAGTGACGATCGAGACACGAACGGTAATCACCGCTCGTCAGAACCGCCGCCACGCCAAAACCCCCGCGACCGATGCTGCTCGGTCCGGGGGCGTGGCCGACGCTTCGAAGGAGTGCCGACATGAGGGAACGTATCGCGGGACTCTGCGAGTCGCTACCGCTCGCAATCGTGCACGCGCTGCTGCCCGCCCACGGCCGACACCGAGCCGGGCCGGCCCAACCGCTCGGCGGAGAGCGACCGTTCGCTCCTGCCGCGGCCACGTCCGCGCGACTCGACCACCCCGCCGACGTAGGCCCGTTCGAGCAGGACACCCACCTCGTACGCCCCTACCTCCTCACCCACGACGAGCGCCGCGAACGCCGCCTCCGACGCAGGCGCCGTCAGGCCCTGTGGCTCGCCGTGCACGGCATCGACGTAGGCCCTCGGCGCATTCACGGAGTGGCGGTGTCCGCATGAGCGCGGCCGAGGAGATCCCCACGCTTGAGCAGTTGCGGCTGCTTCCCTGGACCACCCCCGAAGGCAAACCCTGTTACCTCAGCACCGACGGGGGCGGCAGCAAGCTGTCCCTGCTGGCCGACGACGTGGAAGCGGCTCAACTGGACTCCGGGGAACAGGTACTCACGGGATCCAGGGCCGTACTCGCCGATCCGAAGGCGGGTGAACGAGCGGTGCGCTTCGCACTCACCAGGGCGGCCGAGTCCCTGGAGGACGTCCTTCGGGTCGCGGCCAGTCGAGGCCGGCGGGTCCACCGCTACGGCGGGTGACGTCACGGTGATGGCGGGGCGGGACCACCACCTGTGTGGTGGTCCCGCCCCGCCATCGGCTTCCGATGTCCGGCGTCAGTGGAAGCCGAGCATTCCAGGGGAGTCGATGTCGACCGTGAGGAAGCCCGGAGGATAGTCGTCCTCGCGTCCCGTCAGGATGATGGACATGCCTCCGGTCTCCAGATGCGGCGTGGCCACGAAGACGACGTGGCAAGTGTCAGCCCCACCCCACCCGTCACGCACCATTCCGCCCACCGTCACGGCTGCTGTCTGACCGAGCGGGTCGATATGGATTCCCGGCAACGCGAGCAAGTCGGCTCCGACGCCCGCGTCCTTCTCCTCGGCCTTCATGAGGCAAAGCGCCGGAACACGCAGCCAGTCACCGGGCGTGCGCGCAACGTTGTCCGCCAAGCGGTGCAGTGCCTGGTGCCCGTGAGCGAGTGCGAAAGCCGCACTCGTGTCGAGGATGATCACGTAGCGTGCCCGCCGAGCGCCCGCGCCTTCTCCGCAGCCATCGCGTAGATGTTGGCCAGGACATCCGGCCCGTTGTCGAACTCCTCGTCGGTGAGCGTGCAGCCCATGCGTTCACGCAGCGCCTTGCGGGTGGTCGCCACCCGCTCCGCGATCTGCTCCGCCGTCGGCTGCTCGGACGCCAGCTGCTCGACGAGCTGCCCCAGCGTCGTACCCCGCTCCTTGGCGACCTGGGCGAGATGGTCACGGGCCTGCCGGGACACCTGAATGGTCGTCGTCTCTGCCATAGTGCCACCATAGTTCCACCACAGACCCTTTGGCTCGGTCACGGCGCCCACGTCATCCGATCGTGGCGCCGACCGCTTCCCGACCCGCCGCAAGGGCCCACAGCGAGCGGTCCTACTCCCTTCCCAGCCGCGCACCTGTTCGGCGCGCCCGGGGAGGGAAACCGTCGGTGGACGAAAGCGGTGTGGAGCGCGAGTACCGGCTCGCTCATCTCTACGACATGGAGGGCCGCCGCGTCCGGCTCCCGCACCTCGACGACTGGCAGCCGTAGCTCGCCGAGTGTGCGCGGTGCAGTCCGGCGGAGAAGGGCGGTGCGAGGAGCCGTGCCGGGGCGACCGGCCGTCGTCACGGCCCGAAGCACTCCCAGCTGCCGCTTCCGGCGAAATCGGTGAACCACCCGCCGACGGCGAGCGACCCGCGCCGGTTCTGACCGGCGTCAACGGGACCGGCCCACCGCCAGGCCCGAGCCCTGGATCCGCACCCTGATCCCGTCCTTCTCCACCCGTACGTCCCGAAGCCGCAGTTCACCGTGGTGCGGCGAGGGCAGGCTGAAGCCCAGGGACAGCCGGTCGGCCAGGACGGGGCGGGTGAGCCGGGGCAGGGCGTCCAGCAGGGCCGGGTCGAAGCCGAGGCGCTTGAGCAGTGCGGGGTGCTCCAGGGCCAGGTCGATCAGGTTGAGCCGCATGGCCCGGTGGACGAAGCGGGGCGAGCCGGTCACCCGCGCCAGCTCGGCGTCGGAGCGCAGGGCCGCGCGCACCGCGGAGTCGGGCACGCCGAGCCGCCGTACCACCGATGGAACCGAGAACAACGCCTTCGCCTTGCTCGTCTCGCGCGCCAGGCGCGCGGCGGAGCCGCGGGTCAGATGCAGTCCCTCGGAGGCGCCGGTGCCGGGCCGGTAGGTCGCCAGGTCCCCGATGTCCAGCCGCATTCCGCCGATCCGCGTGGCGATGGAGCGGTCGCCGTCCCGGCTGATACGAGCGTCCGCCCGAAGGCGCAGGTCATGTCCGGCCACCGGAAGCGTGCCGCGGGCGAGCACCCGGTCGCGGCCGTGTCCGGTGAACGTGACCTGGGAGGCGCCGAGTTCGCGGTTCAGGTCGTCGAAGGAGAGCAGTACGTCGCCGTCGAGCCGGGGAATGGCCGCACCCCGTACGGAGGTCGGACCGTCGGGGGCGTCGAGGAGTACGTCGTGCGCGGTCGCCGTCACCTTGGCCAGGGAGACCCGGTCGGCCGCGACGTCCGGCACGGTCACCTTCACCGACTCCAGTCGGCCGTCGGCGAGTTGGGTGACGAAGGGGAAGCCGCTGATCTCCACTTCGGGCGCCGCGCTCAGCCGCATCCGGTCCTTGAGCGAGTCCGCCGCGCGGCGCTCGGCGTACAGCAGCGCCCAGCGGTCGGCGAGGGTGAGGAAGGCGGCGAGGACGACGAGTCCCGCCACGGCCTTCAGCGCGAGCGGCAGGCCGGCGAAGCGGCCGCGCCTGCGGCGGCGGCCGCTTCGCCGGTGGTTGGGCGGAGCCCAGGCGGCATCACCGTCCTGGGCCTCTTCCGCCACGACCGGTGTCTGTACGTCCGTTGCCTGTACGTCCGTTGCCTGGAGGTCCCAGGCCCGTACGCCCAATGCCGGTACGCCCGAGGCCCGGGCGGCCGCGCCCTCGTCGACGTCCTCGTGGAGGAACTCCTCCAGCGGGCCGTCGTCGAGGTCGCCCAGTTCTTCGTAGGGGTTTCGATAGGGATGCGTCGATATGTGGTGGGGGGCACGCATCGTCACATCCGACCATGCGAACGCCCCCCACCCGCAACCTGAACCCGGGGTATGCGATCTAGCTCACCATCGTGATCCGGTCGGCGGCCGGCGGCGCGATCGGGTTCGTCGCCGACGAGTTGGCCGTCAGGTACTGCTGCAGCGCCGCGAGGTCATCGGTACCGACCAGGTCGTTCGTACCCTGCCCCAGCGTCGTGAATCCGTCGCCGCCGCCCGCGAGGAAGCTGTTGGTGGCGACACGGTAGGTGGCGGCCGGGTCGATGGCGGCGCCGTTGAGCTTGACGGAGTCCGTCACCACACGGTCCGCGCCGGTCTTCGTCAGGTCCAGCGTGTACGTCAGCCCCGACGACGGCTGAAGGATCTTCGGCGCCGCGGCGTTCGCACCGCTCACCTGCTCCTTGAGCACCTGGATGATCTGGGCGCCGGTGAGGTTCTGCAGGTTCACGGTGTTGGAGAACGGCTGGACCGTGAAGCCCTCGGCGTAGGTGACGACACCGTCGCCCTCGGCGCCCTTGGCCGCGTAGGTCAGTCCCGCCCGCACACCGCCCGGGTTCATCAGCGCGAGGTCGGTCTCCGGGTCGAGTTCCTTGCCGTACGCGAGCTGCGCGTCGGCGATCAGGTCGCCCATCGGGGACTCGGTGCCGGTGTTCGGGACGTCGGCGGAGATGTAGCCGATCGCGCGGTTGCCGATGGGGGCCGCGAGGGTGTTCCACTTGTCGATCAGCCGGGTCATGTCCGGCGCCTTGGCGACGGTCCGGGTGACCACGTGGTTAGCCGACTTCACCGACGTACGGGCGATGTCACCGGTGAGACGGTCGTACGTGAGTGTGGTGTCCGTGTAGAGACGGCCGAAGGACGCGGCCGAGGTGACCATGCGGGGCCTGCCCGCCGGGTCGGGGATCGTGCACACGTACGCGTTGTGGGTGTGGCCGGTGACCAGGGCGTCCACCGACGGCGTGATGTTCTTGGCGATGTCGACGATCGGGCCGGAGATGCCGCTGCCCGCGCCCGGGGAGTCGCAGTCGTAGTTGTACGACCCCGAGGCGGGGAAGCCGCCCTCGTGGATGAGCGCGACGATCGACTTCACGCCCTGCTTCTGCAGCACCTTGGCGTACTTGTTGATCGTCTCGACCTCGTCCTTGAACTTCAGGCCCTTGACTCCGTCGGCGGAGACGACACCCGGGGTGTCCTCCAGCGTCACGCCGATGAACCCGATCTTGACGTCCTTCTTCTTCCACACCCAGTAGGGCTTGAGGATCGGCTTGTTCGTCTTCTCGTCGAGGACGTTGGCGGCCAGGTACGGGAAGTCGGCGCCCCTGAACTTCTTGTCCGTGTAGCAGCCGTCCTTGGGGTGGCAGCCGCCGTTCTGCAGCCGGGCCAGTTCCTTCGCGCCCTCGTCGAACTCGTGGTTGCCGACGCTCGTGACGTCCAGGTCGAGCTTGTTCAGCGCCTCGATGGTGGGCTCGTCGTGGAAGAGGCCCGAGATCAGCGGGGAGGCGCCGACCATGTCGCCGCCGGCCGCGGTGACGGAGTACGCCTTGCCCTTGCGGGCCTCGCGCAGATGGGTCGCGAGGTACTCGACACCGCCCGCGTCGATGGTCTTCGTCGTGCCGTCGGCCTGCAGTTCGCTCACGCGGCCGGACGAACCCGACGGCGGCTCCAGGTTGCCGTGCAGGTCGTTGAAGGAGAGCAGCTGTACGTCCTGGTAGCGGCTCGGGCGGTGGTGGCCGCCGCCCTTCGACTCGTGCGCGTCCGCCGGAAGCGCGGCGGCGAGTGCTCCGGCGGTGGCGAGTCCGGCGGCCGCGGCCACGAGACGGTACGTCCGTCTGCGGCGCTGGTTCGGCTGGGAAGTGGCTGGCATGCGCCCCCCTGTGGGTCTGCTGAGGAAGTGGTCCCCCGTCCGGCGCAGCCTAGGGTCAACGCGCGTAGCGTGAAAAGGGATTCGTGATGACAACCTGGTTTCCCTTTACCCCTCCCTTGACCCCCACTTTGCGGGGCGGTCCCCTTACCCTCGTACGCATGACCAGCGACGACACCGCCCGGCCCGGCCGGACCCGCTCCATCGAGACCTACTCCGTGCTCTCTCCGGAGCAGACCGAGGCCGTGCTCTCACTGCTCGCCGACGCCGCCCGGGAGGACGGCCAGCAGGCGGTGTCCGAACAGGGGCGGCTGCAGCTGCGCCATCACATGGCGTCGCGAAGCGACTCGTTCGGGGGCGGTGGTGGGCGACGGGCGGGAGAGCGCGATGGAGTGTCCCATCTGCTGCTCCGCGTCGAGGACGAACTCGTCGGCTACGCGCAGCTGGAGGACACCGACCCGGTCGAGGCACCGGCCGCCGAGCTGGTCGTCCACCCGGCGTACCGCGGGCACGGGCACGGGCGGGCGCTGGGCTCGGCGCTGCTCGCCGCCTCCGGCAAGCGGCTGCGGGTGTGGGCGCACGGCGGGCACGCGGCGGCACGGCATCTCGCGCAGGTCCTGGGGCTCACGCTCTTTCGCGAACTGCGCCAGATGCGGCGGTCGTTGACGGACCTGAACCTGCCCGAGCCGGTTCTCCCGGCCGGCGTCACGGTCCGTACGTTCGTCCCCGGCGCCGACGACTCCGCCTGGCTCGCCGTGAACGCCGCCGCCTTCGCCCACCATCCCGAGCAGGGCTCCCTCACCCAGCGCGACCTCGACGACCGCAGGGCCGAGCCCTGGTTCGACCCGGCCGGCTTCTTCCTCGCCTTCCGCGGGGACGAACTCGTCGGCTTCCACTGGACGAAGGTGCATGCGGCCGAGCAGCTGGGTGAGGTGTACGTGCTCGGTGTGCGGCCGGGTGTGCAGGGTGGGGGGCTGGGCAAGGCGCTGACCACGATCGGGCTGCGGCATTTGGAGGGGCAGGGGTTGCCTGCGGTGATGCTGTACGTCGACGCCGACAACAAGGCGGCTGTCGCCGTGTACGAGCGGCTGGGGTTCGTGACGTACGAGACGGACCTTATGTACCGCACGGAGACGTGAGCGTTCGGCGGTTTTGCGGTGTGTCGTGCCGGGTGCCTGGCAGTGCCTGCGGCTGGATGCGGGGGTGTGCCGGTGCCTGCGGCTGCTTGCGGGGGTGTGCCGGTGCCTGCGGCTGCTTGCGGGGGTGTGCCGGTGCCTGCGGCTGCTTGCGGGGGTGTGCCGGTGCCTGCGGCTGCTTGCGGGGGTGTGCCGGTGCCTGCGGCTGCTTGCGGGGGTGTGCCGGTGCCTGCGGCTGCTTGCGGGGGTGTGCCGGTGCGCGTCCCTGGGGGCTGCGCCCCCAGACCCCCCGTCGGCCTGCGGCCTCGTCCTCAAACGCCGGACGGGCTGAAGAATGCCGGCCTCGTCCTCAAACGCCGGCCCGGCTGGATGAAGCTGGCCCGCGCCGGAAAGGCAGAGGCCGTCCTCGTAGGGGCTCCGGCATGGACAGGGCCAGCGCCGTCATCGACCCCGCCAGCAGCCATGCCCACCGGGTGTGCGCTGCCCCCCACCGGTCGTCCTGCGCCGAGACGAACAGGGCCCAGCGGTCGGGCATCGACAGAGGTGCGATCACGGCTGTGAACAGCACGGTCGCGGCCACCGAGGGGCCCGGCCGGGGCTCGTCCGTCAGGCGTACCGCGAGCGCGCCGGCGGCCGGCGCCAGTACGCAGGCCGTGGCTGCCTCCAGGGTGATGCCGCCGAGCGGGGGACGTACCTCCGAGGGGACGAGGAGGAGCAGGGCCGTCCACCACAGTGCGGTGAGCGCGACGGCGTAGCCCAGCCGCAGGGTGGTGCGCAGGGGGCGGCGGACCGGCACCGTGGCGGTGGTGTGCCGGGCCGGGTCGTCCAGCAGGAACGCCAGCCCCAGGGCGTGCGCGAGGATCGCGGAGCGCAGCAGGACGAGGGTGGGCCACGCGTCGGGCTCACCACCCGCCAACCGCTGCACCCCGGCGATCACCAGCCCGAGCCCGCCGCCCGCCGCCATCGCCCGCCACGGCAGGGTCCGCAGGACGGGGAACGCCAACTCCCTTGTCACCCGCACCGATCCGCCTCCCTCGGCACCGCCGCGCCCGGCAGCCCGACCCGCAGCCCGCCACGCCGGCTCCCTTGTCACCCGCACTTGTCCGCCTCCTTCGGTGCGGCCACGCCCAGCAGCTGAGCCGCCCGCGCGCTGGTCACCTTCGGGGCCGTCAGTTCCGTCCAGTGGGCCTTCATGCGGGCGGACACGGCGTCGCGGGGCTTGCCCAGCAGTTCTCGTACGACGTCCGTCTGGCCCGCTGTCATCTGCATCGGGTCGGTCGGCGAGAGGACGATCGCCGAGCCCGTCACGCTGTCGTCGAGCCGGACGTCGCGCAGCGACTGCATCGGGTCGGGCAGCCAGCTCAGGGCGAGCCACATGACGGTCACCATCCGGCCGTCGCACATCCCGTCCGTCGCCTTCTCGTCGCCCGCGACCAGCACTGAGGAGACGGCGGCGGCGAACTCGGGGACGCGGGGGCCGCCCCAGCCGGTGCCGACGGTGACCTGGTGCGGGGTGGTGGACGGGAGGATCGCCGCGTCGGAGGTGAGGCCGTAGGTGGCGTCGATGCGCTGCCGTACGAGAAGGGGCTGCCGGTGCGCGGTGCCGCCGGCCAGGGACCGGACGTGGTCCACCACGCCGGCCCAGGTGGCCGTCCGCGGCATCCACTCGGGGAACGCGCAGTACGTGGACCCGTCCCGCCGCACGCAGGTCTGCACCCTTTCCGGGGTGTGGGTGGCTGCCTCCCGCGCCGCGATCGTCTTGGCCGGCAGGGCCGCGGTCTGGACCGCTCCGGCCGTGACCGCCAGCGCCAGCGCCGCGGCGACGGCGCCCCTGAGGGCCCAGCTGCGGCTGCCGCCCGCCAGGACGGCCACGAGCGCCACCGTGAGTGCCAGGCCCAGCAGGTACAGCGCGTGCCAGGCCGCGGGCCGGCCCATCAGGTCCGAGGGCAGCGCGGTGGAGCTGTTCTCGCCGATGATCGGAGCCAGCCAGCGCAGGCCGCGCTCGCCGTCCCCGGCGGGGAACGCCCCGGCTACGAACAGGAAGAAGAACAGCACGAGCAGCAGGGGCGCCGCGAAGCCCGAGGTGAGCAGCCGGGCGAGCAGCACCCCGATCGCCCCGAAGAGCAGGACCGTCAGCGGACCGACGAGGAGTTCGGCGGGCGAACCACTGCCCACGGCATCGGACTTGACCGCCGACCAGCCGAACTGGGCCAGCACGCCCACCGTGACGAGCAGCGCGGGCGCCACGACGGAGAGCAGATGGGCCGTCGTCCGCCCCCACGGCTCCAGCACCAGCACCGTGAAGTGGCGTTCCGTGTCGCGCCGCCTGGAACGCAGCACCGCCTGGTTGACGCACAGCAGGACCGCGAAGCCGATGAGCAGCGGGCCGCTCTGGGTGGCCCGGTCGGCGTCCTGGAGGGCGGGGTGACCGTTCCCCAGCTTCGGTGTGCGCCACACGATCCAGGCGACGTACAGCGCGAAGGCGAGCAGCATCGGGACCCGCAGCAGGAGCCTGCGTGCCTCGAAGAGGGCCAGGGCGACGACGGCCGACCAGGTGCGGCGGGGCCCCTCGGTCCGCACCGCGACGGGGGTTTCCTCCATCACCGCGGTCACGCCGCCACCTCCGTGCCCGCGTCGTCCAGGGTGAGCAAGTAGCCGTCCTCCAGGGTGGGTTCGAGCAGATCGGCGCCGTCTGGCGGGCTGCCGACATTGCGGAAGGAGCCTGTGCCCGTGCGCCAGCCGGCCTTCGCGCCGGGGTCGCGTTCCGTGCTGCTCCACACGTGTCCGGCCGCGCGTGCGGTCAGTTCTGCCGGGGTGCCGTCGAATCGGATGCGGCCGGCCGCCATCACCAGGACGCGGTGGCAGAGCATCGCCACGTCCTCGGTCTGGTGGGTGGACAGCAGGACGGTGCGGCCCTCTCCCGCCTGGGCGATCAACTCCCGGAACCGCATGCGCTGTTCGGGGTCGAGGCCGACGGTCGGCTCGTCGAGGACGAGGAACCCCGGGTCGCCGACCAGCGCGGCGGCCAGGGCGACCCGCTGCCGCATACCGCCGGACAGCTTCTTGATGCGCTTGCCCCGTACGTCGGCGAGGTCGACCTGGTCCAGCACACGGCGCACCTCCCGGTGGCGGGCGGCGCGGTCCGTCAGCTCCTTGAGGATCGCCACGTAGTCGACGAACTCGAACGAGGTGAAGTCCGGGTGGAAGCCGGGCGTCTGCGGCAGATAGCCGAGCCTGCGCCGCACCTCCTGCCGGCCGGCCGCCGTCGCCGGGTCGTGCCCGAGCGCGGTGAAGGCGCCCCGGTCGGCGGGCACAGCGGTCGCCAGCACCCTCAACAGGGTGGTCTTTCCTGCCCCGTTGGGCCCGAGCAGCCCGGTGACGCCCTGAGTCAGCCGCAGCGACACGTCGTCGAGGGCGCGGGTCCCGCCGTAGCGGAGGCTGAGCCCGGAGGCGGAGACGGTGGGTGTCATACGGCACTTCCCTGGAAACGGTCGAAACGGTCACGTACGAGGAAGAGCAGCCCGCCGGCGAGCGCGGCGACCGCCGCGGCCACGCCCTGGCCGGCCGCGGAGAACGGCGTGAGCGTGCCGGCGCCTTGGAGGCGGGCCGCCAGCAGCAGCGCGACCCAGGCCCCGCCGACCAGCGACGGCGCGAGCACCGGGCCCAGCCGGGCGGTGAGCGCAAGGCCGGTCGCGGTGAGGGCGAGCGCGGGCAGCAGCCAGGCCAGGGCGCGCAGCCCGTAGCCGGGGAGGGCGAGGGTCGCCAGGCCGTTGAGGCCGAGCCCCGCGACGAGCACGGCGACGGTCCGGATCATCAGCAGTCTGAACCCGTGCACCGGTGCGACCACCGTCATCTCGTACGTCGGGTCCAGCGCGGGTCCGTACGACAGCGCGACCCCGGCGAGGGGCAGCAGCGGCGCGAGCGCGAGGAAGAGCGTGGGCGAGGTGGCCCCCTGGCCGATGTGAGCCGTGTGGGCCGCCGCGACGCTCATCACGAGCACCGCGACGACCGCGCCCAGCCAGGAGCGGCGCAGCACGGGCGTGGCCGCGAGCAGCCGCGCGATGTGGTCGGCGACGCCCAGCCGCAGCAGCAGCGACTCGAACAACCGCGGCCGTGGCGCGTCGAGTTCCGCGTCCAGCCGCTCCCAGCCGGCGTCGAGCCGGACCGGGTCACCGACGTCGGCGAGGACGGCCCGGCACCGCGCGCAGGCGGCCAGGTGGGTGTCGGCGGACCAGAGCAGCGGCGGCGCCAACTCGCCCTGGGCGTAGGCCCGTAGATCCTCTTCGGCAACATGCCAGGTCATACCGCCACCTCCCGCACCGGCCCACGCCGACGCGCGGTCCCGTACGCCCGATCGCGTAGCTGTCCGTCGCTCATGCCAGTGCCTCCCGCAGTTGCTTACGGGCCCGCATCGCCCGTGTTTTGACCGTCCCCGGTGGTATGCCGAGCAGGACGGCCGCCTCGCGGGTGGTCAGCCCGTCGATGACCGTGGCCTGGAGCACCGCGCGGAGTTCGGGGGACAGGCTGACGAGGGCGCCCGCGAGGTCCCCGTGCTCCACTCCCGCGAGCACGCGTTCCTCGGCTGACGCCTCGTCCCGGTGCCGCAGTCGCGCCAGGGCCTGCCGCAGCCGGCCGCGCGCCCCGTCGCCGCGCAGGGCGTCGATGAGCCGCCGCGAGCCGATCCGCCACAGCCACCCCGCGACGTCCCCTTCCTCGCGGTAGCGGGCCTTGCCCCGCCAGATCGCGAGGAACGTCTCCTGGACGACGTCGTCGACGACCCCCGCGTCGGCGCAGCGGCCGCGCAGCCGGGCGGTCAGCCAGGGCGCGTACCGCCGGTACAGCTCCTCGAAGGCGCGCCGGTCCCCGTCCGCCGCGACGGCGCGCAGCAGCTCCCCGTCGCTTCTCGTTTCGCTCACGTCTCCTCATCGGACGGCCCCGGCGGATCGGTTCACACGATCGCACTTGACTTTGCCGGGCGAACTGCACCACCCTTTCACTACTCAATTAGTGAAAGGGTGGTTGTACGGGTGGTCGAGTACCGCATCGACCGGCGCTCCGGCGTCGCCACCTACGTCCAGATCGTCCAGCAGACCAAACAGGCCCTCCGCCTGGGCCTGCTGGAGCCGGGAGACAAGCTGCCCACCGCCCGCGAGGTGGTCGAGGCCACCGCCATCAACCCCAACACGGTCCTGAAGGCCTACCGCGAGCTGGAACGCGAAGGCCTTGTCGAGGCCCGCCGGGGCCTGGGCACCTTCGTGCGCAGGACGCTCGGAGCGCAGCCGGCCGACTCGCCGCTGCGGGCCGAACTCGACGCGTGGGCGCAGCGCGCCAGGGCGGGCGGACTCGACCGCGAGGACGTCGACGCCCTGTTCACCTCCGTCCTCGACCAGCGCTTCCCGAAATCCGACGAGCTCTTCCATGAGCATGAGGGGGACCAGTGAGTTCCACGAGCACGATCCCGGCCGTCGCCCTGGTGGCGTCCGGGCTGGGCAAGCGGTACGGCAGGAGAGCCTCCGCGGCCCTCGACGACTGTTCCTTCCGCCTGCCCGCCGGCCGGATCAGCGCACTGGTCGGCCCGAACGGCGCCGGGAAGTCGACCCTGCTGGCCCTTGCCGCCGGACTGCTGCGGCCCACCGCCGGCACCCTCACCGTGTTCGGCCGGGAGCCCGGCGAGTGCCGTGACCGCGTGGCCTTCCTCGCCCAGAACAAGCCGCTGTACCCGCAGCTGACCATCGCCGACACCCTGCGCATGGGCGCCGAGCTCAACCCGTCCCGCTGGGACGCGGCGTACGCGTCCCGCATCGTCGAGGAGGGCTCGCTCAGCCCCGCACTGAAGATCCGCGGACTCTCCGGCGGCCAGCGCACCCGCGTCGCACTGGCCCTCGCGCTCGGCAAACGGCCCGACCTGATGCTGCTCGACGAGCCGATGGCCGACCTCGACCCGCTCGCCCGGCACGAGCTGATGGGCACGCTGATGGCGGACGCCGCCGACCGCGGCACCACCGTCCTGATGTCCTCGCACATCGTCAGCGAACTCGCCGACGCCTGCGACCACCTGCTGCTCCTGGGCGGCGGCCGGATACGGCTCGGCGGCGGCATCGACGACCTGCTCAACGCGCACACCCTGGTGACCGGCCGCGGTACACCCGCCGACCTCGCCCCGCACACGGTCGTGGAGTCCCGTGCCGCCGGCCGCGGCCTGACCGCGCTGATCCGGCGCGACGGCCCGGTCGACGGCACCTGGGAGACCGAGGAACCGTCCCTGGAGGAACTCCTGCTCGCCCATCTCCGCTCCCCCGAGGCCCCGGCGCTGCTCACCCCGGGCACCACCGCGGCCCCCGTGGAGGTGCGGGCATGACCACGGCCACCGCCCCCGTATCCGCCGCACCCCGTCGCAGCGCCCTGCGCCCGCGCGGCCTGGTCTGGACGATCCTGCGGCTGCACCGCACGGCGCTGTACGTCTGGCTCGGCTTCGTCGCCTTCACCGCCCTGTTCCTGCTCTGGCTGCAGGGCCCCGGCGCGAACGCCACCCAGGCGAAGCTCGACGCCCTCGGCTACGGCGGGGTGCTCGACGCCGCCTACGACCAGGGCATGCTGCTGGGCTTCACCGCGGGCGCCTACAACAACCTGTTCTACGACCCGGGCACCCTGATCAGCCTCGCCTCCTTCGGCGTCGCACTGTTCGCGGCGGGCCCGCTGACCGCCCGCGAACTGGAGTTCGGCACCGCGCAGCTCGTCTGGGGGCAGTCCCCCTCCCCCGCCCGCTGGCTCGCCGCCAAGCTCCTCATGCCCGCGCTGGCGGTCACCGCCGGCATGAGCCTGCTGGTCGTGCTCTACCGCCTCGTGTGGAACGCGCACGGCAATCTCCTGATCGCCGGCATCGGCCCGCGCGCCTTCTACTTCTCCATCGGCCCGGCCACCGTCGCCGCGCCGCTCCTGGGGCTCGCCCTCGGCGCGCTCATCGGCCTGGCCGCGCGCCGTACGCTGCCCGCCCTCGCGCTGGCCGGTGTCGGGTACTTCCTGGTCAACGCCTTTCGCGGCAACTCCTGGCCCTTCCAGGGCCGCTACCAGCAGCCGGAGATCCACTCCCGCAGCTGGGCCGTCAACTCCAAGGGCGCCGTGGTCCCGGACCCGGACTGCTACGACAACACGCACTGCCTGGCCCAGCACGACGTGGTGCGCTTCGGCCGCGAGTACCTGCCGTCGCCCGACTACTGGCCCCGCCAGCTCCTGGAGACCGGCGTCCTGCTGGGTCTGACCGCGCTCGCACTCGCCGCCGCCTTCCTCCTCCTGCGCAAGAGGAGCAACCTCGTATGACAGCCCTCGCGTCCGCCGGTACGGGCTTCCCCGGCACCACGGGACTGTCCCGCACCGTGCTGCGCGTACACCGCACGGCCCTGGCCGTGTGGACCGTCTTCATCCTGGCCGCGGTCGGCCACCTGGTGTGGCTGACCGAGGTCACCGCGAACTCCGTACACGCACGCGTCGCCGCCTGCAGTGCCAGGGAGGATTCGTGCACCTTCTCGCCCGGACTCGGCGACCACACCGGCCCCCTCGGCATGACCAGCACCTTCGTGTACTACAGCTTCTGGGCCGTCGCCGCCTGGGCGGGCGGCGCCCTGATCGGCCGTGAGCTGGAGTCCGGTACGGCCCATCTCGCCTGGACCCAGGGCGTGAGCCCGGCCCGCTGGCTCGCCACCAAGCTGGCCGTGCCCGCGCTGGCACTCGTCCTCGGCGACACGCTGTTCGTCGTCGTGTTCCGCTGGGCCTGGGCCGCGCACCGGGACCTGATGGGCGACGACTGGACCTTCGCGGACGTCTTCGCGGCCCGCGGCCCGACCCTGGCCGCTTACAGCCTGTGCGCGCTGGCGGTCGGCGCGCTCACCGCCCTGCTGCTGCGCCGCGCGCTGGCCGCACTGGCGATCTCCGTCGCCGTGATGATCGTGCTGAACCAGTACCTGGAGATCCAACGCGAGGACCTCTGGTCCCGGCCCCGCTTCTGGCCCATGAGCCTCCTGGAGAGCGGCATCCTCCTCACCCTCGCCGCCCTCGCGACCACCGCCGCCTTCGTGGTGCTGCGCCGCCGCACCGTGTGACGCAACAGATCCGCGTACGTCCTTCCCCGCGCGGGAAGGGCGTACGTATCCTCCGGATGTTCTCCGGACGCGCCTTCCAGCCGGGTCTTACGCCCGCCCGGCCCACGTAGACTCCCGGGAGCCGCCCCCCGATATCCCGCACGCCATGTCGCCGTAACCAACGGTTCAGACGGGCTTGCGACGCTCGGCCAATGACGCCCTCCGTGCCGAAGCCTTCGCCGCCCCCCGAGGGACCCGCGGGCGACGGGGACGCTCTCCGCTCCGTGCAGGCGCTCCCGCCCGCCCTTTCCGACGCGCCCGTATCGCTCGGAACGCGGAAGAATGGGTTCATGAGCCAGCCAGAAACCGCCCAGGCGAAGGTCCAGCACGCGCAGCCCTCCGTGGGCTCCATAGCCGCGCACCGCCCGCACACCGTGTCGGCCGCGGTCTCCGACCTGGAACCCGACATCGATGCCGACCTCGACGCATACGAGGAGGCACCCTACGACGGGCCGCAGCTGCCGCAGGGGCGGTTCCTGGACCGGGAGCGAAGCTGGCTCGCGTTCAACGAGCGGGTGCTCGAACTCGCCGAGGACCCGAACACCCCGCTGCTCGAGCGGGCCAACTTCCTCGCGATCTTCGCCAGCAACCTGGACGAGTTCTTCATGGTCCGGGTGGCCGGACTGAAGCGCCGAATCGCCACCGGCGTGGCCACCCGTTCCGCCTCCGGCCTCCAGCCCCGCGAGGTGCTGGAGATGATCTGGGCGCGCTCACGCGAACTCATGGCCCGGCACGCCGCCTGCTACCACGAGGACGTCGCCCCCGCGCTCGCGGAGGAGGGCATCCACCTGGTCCGCTGGGCCGAGCTGACGGAGAAGGAGCAGGCGCGCCTCTTCACCCTCTTCCGGCACCAGATCTTCCCGGTCCTGACCCCGCTCGCCGTCGACCCCGCGCACCCCTTCCCGTACATCTCGGGTCTCTCGCTGAACCTCGCGGTCGTCGTACGCAACCCCGTCACCGGCCACAAGCACTTCGCCCGGGTCAAGGTCCCGCCGCTGCTGTCCCGCTTCCTGGAGAGCTCCCCCGGCCGCTACGTCCCCATCGAGGACGTCATCGCCGCCCACCTGGAGGAGCTGTTCCCGGGCATGGAGGTCCTGGAACACCACGCCTTCCGCCTCACCCGCAACGAGGACCTGGAGGTCGAGGAGGACGACGCCGAGAACCTCCTGCAGGCCCTGGAGCGCGAGCTCATGCGGCGCCGCTTCGGGCCGCCGGTGCGCCTGGAGGTCGAGGAGTCCATCGACCGCGAGGTCCTCGACCTGCTGGTGCGCGAGCTGAAGATCAGCGAAGCCGAGGTCTACCCGCTGCCGGGCCCGCTGGACCTCACGGGCCTGTTCCGCATCGCCTCCCTGGACCGGCCCGAGCTCAAGTACAAGAAGTTCATCGCCGGCGTCCACCGTGACCTGGCCGAGGTCGAGTCGGCGTCCTCGCCCGACATCTTCGCGGCCCTGCGCGTCCGGGACGTGCTGCTGCACCACCCCTACGACTCCTTCTCGACGTCGGTGCAGGCGTTCCTGCAGCAGGCGGCAGAGGACGACGACGTGCTGGCCATCAAGCAGACCCTGTACCGGACGTCCGGCGACTCCCCCATAGTCGACGCGCTCATCGACGCCGCCGAGGCCGGCAAGCAGGTCCTCGTCCTGGTCGAGATCAAGGCCCGCTTCGACGAGCACGCCAACATCAAGTGGGCGCGCAAGCTGGAGGAGGCCGGCTGCCACGTCGTCTACGGCCTGGTCGGCCTCAAGACCCACTGCAAGCTGTCCCTGGTGGTCCGTCAGGAGGGCGACACGCTACGGCGTTACAGCCACGTCGGCACCGGCAACTACCACCCCAAGACGGCCCGCCTCTACGAGGACCTGGGCCTGCTGACGGCCGACCCGCAGGTGGGCGCCGACCTCTCGGACCTCTTCAACCGCCTGTCCGGCTACTCCCGCCGGGAGACCTACCGCCGCCTCCTGGTCGCCCCCAAGTCCCTTCGCGACGGCCTGATCTCGCGGATCAACAAGGAGGCCCAGCACCACCGTGCGGGGCGTCCGGCCTTCATCCGCATCAAGGTCAACTCGATGGTCGACGAGGCGCTCATCGACGCGCTCTACCGCGCGTCCCAGGCCGGCGTGCCGGTCGACGTCTGGGTGCGCGGCATCTGCGCGATCCGACCGGGCGTCACGGGCCTGTCGGAGAACATCCGGGTCCGCTCGATCCTCGGCCGCTTCCTCGAACACTCCCGTGTCTTCGCCTTCGGCAACGGCGGCGAACCCGAGGTGTGGATCGGCAGCGCCGACATGATGCACCGCAACCTCGACCGCCGTATCGAGGCCCTGGTCAGGGTTACCGACCCGGCCCACCGCGCAGCCCTGAACCGGCTGTTGGAGACCGGCATGTCCGACACCACCTCCTCCTGGCATCTCGGCCCGGACGGCGAGTGGATACGGCACGCCACCGATGCGGACGGCCAACCCCTGCGCAACGTCCAGGAGATGCTCATAGACGCCCGGAGGCGCCGGCGTGGCACAGCAACACCTTGACCCGACGGACCCCACGGCCGGGCCCTCCCCCGCTCTAGGCTCCGCTCTGGCGGGGGGCATTCCCACAGGCGAAGCCCTCGCGGGCTACCTGCGGGCCCAGGCCACGGAGTTCCTCCGCGCCCTGCGGCTGCACCGGGAGACCGGCCCCGCGGCAGGCAACGGCGCGGAGAATCCCGTCGACGCGGCGCGCGCCCTGCGCCGCTCTGTCCGCCGCATCAGCGGCAGCCTGCACACCTTCCGCCCGCTGCTGGAGACCGACTGGTCCGAGGGACTGCAACCCGAACTGGCCTGGCTGTCAGGGACGTTGTCGATGGAGCACGCGTACGCGGCCCGGCTGGAGCGGCTGCTGCTGGCGCTGCACAGACTGTCGGGGGCAACGGTGCTCCCCGCGCAGCCGGCGGCCGCGGCACCCTCTTCGGCCACCGGTGGACCGGCCACCGGCGGGCCCCCCACGGCCGCGGCCACAACCGACCGGGGCAACCTGACCGTCGGCGCGGCCAAGGCAGGCGCCCTGCTCGAACGCCAGCTCACCCTCGCCCGGACCCGATCCCACAGCACCGCCCTCCAGGCGTTGGGTTCGAGCCGCTTCCACGCCGTCGCGGACAAGGTCGCCGTCCTGGCCAGCGAGGTCCCCCTCACCCCTGGCGCCGCCGCCACCGACCTGTGCGTCCTGGCCGCCGCGGCCGAGGACCGCCTGACCGACGCCGTGACCGCGCTCCCCCTCGTCACCGCGGGCAGCCCCTACAACGCGGAGGCCCTGATCCACGGCCTGTCCCCGGATCCGGCCCCGCACCCCCAGGACGCCCCCTGGCACCAGGTCCGCCTGCTCCTGCGCCTGCACCGCTACGCCCGCGAGGCCCTCCACGGCACGGACGGCCAAATCGAGGTCCGCCTGCTGACCGCGGGCCAGGCCCTCGACCGGCACCGCGACGCCTCGGAGGCGGCGGCCGCCGCGGCCTCGGCGGCCCGCACCCCGCGGATCGCCCCCGCGACGGCGTACGCGCTCGGGGTGCTCCACGCAGACCAGCGGCACGAGGTGGAGGCGGCCCGCTTCGCCTTCCAGCAGTGCTGGCAGAAGCAGGCGGTGAGCACGCCCTGAGCCGGTGACCCCGCCGCCCGCAACCCTGTCGAAGGAGACGGTGAACCACCCGTGACCCACGCCGACGACACCCTCATCCAGGCCGCGGGCTGCGTCCTGTGGCGCAGCTCCCCGGTCGACGGCGATCTGGTACGAGATCGGTGGCCGCAACGCACAAGGCTCCCGTGCCGTTGAGAGAGGTGTTCGACGTCTCAACTCATTGGCACAGGAGCCTTGTTGGTGTCCTATCCTGCCGCACTCGACCTGCCTCACGCCCTGGTCGAGTGGGTCACCATGCTCATCGTCATCCGGGAGGGTGACCGGCGTTGCCAGCTCCCGCCGCACCAACGTGCCCTGGTCGGCCTGGTGTACCTGCGTCGGCACGACACCGTCACCCAGCTCGCGGCCGGCTTCGGAATCTCCGTCGGCACCGCTCACGCCTACGCGGCCGCAGTGATCGGCCTCCTGGCGGGCCGCGCCCCCGGACTACTGTGGGCCCTACGCGAAGCCGACCCCGACTACGTCCTGCTGGACGGCACCCTGGCGGAGTGCGACCGGGTCGGCGACAGCCGAGCTGATTTCTCCCACAAGCACCGTCGGCACGGGGTGAACGTGCAGGTCGTGACCGACCTTGCCGGGAAATTGCCGTGGATCTCGCCCGCCCTGCCGGGCCGTGCCCACGTCCTGACCGCAGCCCGCACCCACCGGATCCTCCGATCTGCGAACGTCAGGGCATCCCGGTGCTCGCCGACCGCGCCTACATGGGAGCCGGCCCCTGGGCGACGCCCCCCCAGGCGCCCGCCAGGCCGTGACCTCACACCAACCCAACAAACCGTCAACCGCGCGCTGTCGGCGGCACGGGCACCAGTCGAGCGCGTCGGCTACACGCTATGCGGCGGACTCCCCGCCCTGGTACTGCTTGATCACCGTTTCGCGCTGCGCGATGAACTCGGCCCGAGCAGCCTCCACTTCAGCCCATCACCGCGAAACTCCCCGACCCGGTTCTGTGCGTCCACCAAGATCGCACCCGGGTCCGGGAGGGGTGGGGGGTTCCGCCGCTCAGCTGCGGCGTTCTTGCCGGACACAACCGCTCCTCTCCGTAGTGCTCCCACTACCAAGGAGGTTCAGCGTGGGCCCACACCTGGGAACCATTCAAGTTCTAGGAATGGAACGAAAGGTTGGCGAAAAGCTTTTGAATCGCAAGGAGTTGAACCCGGACTCCTCACCCCAGGCGGCCTACGGGGCGCGTTTGCGCAGCTTGCGGGAGGCGCGCTGCTGGACTCAAGATGACCTTGCCGAGCGCATGGAATATTCCAGTGTGCATATTTCGGGGGTTGAAACTGGTCGGAAGCCTCCGACTCTCCGCTTCTCGCGTAGTGCTGACAGAGCGCTCGGCATCGCAGGCACAGCAGACTCGTTCGTGCCTCAGTACCGCGAGATCCGGCATGGCAGCCTGCTGGAAGGCTTCCCGGAGTACGTGAGTTTCGAAGGCCGCGCGGTGGAGATCCGGCTCTTCGAGATCGGGATCATCCCCGGCCTGTTACAGACGCCGGAGTACGCGCGGACGCTGGCGGACGGCGACGTGCAGCGCGGGGCCATCACACCCGAACAAGCTGAGGAGCGCGTCTCTTTCCTGGCGGAGAGGCAGGCCGCGCTGATGCGGCCTCGGCCCCCCATGGTGCTTGTAGTGATGGATGAGAGCTGCCTTCGCCAAGCGATCGGCAACGCTGAGGTTATGGAGGCTCAGCTTCGGCGATTGGTCGAAGTCGCCGCTCTCCCCAACTGGGTACTACAGGTGTCGCCCTTTGAGACAGGAGCACGGCGGTCGTTCAACCTACCTGTCAATCTCCTCACTCTGGCCGATCGATCCGTGATCGCGTATGCCGAATCGCAAGCACGGGGGCACTTGGAGCGCGAATCGACTGCCGTGCTGCCCATGCTGAGGTCATACCATCAGTTGCAGGCTGAGGTGCTGTCGCAGGCAGCATCCGTGGCCATGATCGAACAGCTTCGAAGGGGTTCCCCGTGACAACCGATTTCCCCCGCTGGTTCAAGTCCTCGTACAGCAGCAACGGCGGTAACTGCATCGAGGTCGCCGCAAACCTCGTCGCCTCGCGCGGCGTGGTCCCCGTCCGTGACTCCAAGAACCCGAGCGGTCCGGTGCTGAACTTCCCGGCCTCCACGTTCTCGTTCTTCGTGACGGGCGTGAAGGTCGGAGAGTTCGACGCTGCCTGACCAGTCGGCCCGGCGCCCGTCTCCAACCCCGGCGCCTGGTCACCATCCGTCGCCGCCGTCCAGCGTGACGAGTTCCCCGCGCGAGTCTGACCCGACCACGAGAAGCCCCGCCCCTCCTTGTAGAGCGGCGGGGCTTCGCTGTCGGGGGGGGAGAGAGATCCGCCGGCACTCTGGCGACCACCGCCTCCGACCTACGTCATACCGCCGTCATACACGGTCCTTCACCCTGTAAGACACCCGCAAGTCCGGAATGACGCCGAGTTCTTCGTGGCCGTTCCTCCACGCCAGTTCGAGGATGCTGGCCGCGACGGTCAGAGCCCACTTGGTTGCATCACTGTCCGACATGCCCGTCTGCCCGATAACACTGAGTGCTCGCCTCAGCTTGTCGTCCCCGCGGACAGACAGCACCTTGGAAGTCTTCTCACTCATACTGCTGCCTCACCCGGAGCCGCAGCGTTGAACAAAGCCGTCAGCACCCCACGCCTGATCCTCACCAGGCTCAAGCGCCCTCTCCAGCCGTGCCGCCACCCACTCAGCAACGCTGAGAGTCGACGGCCCGTCCCAGCGCCGTTCCTGTTGCTCCCCCATCACAGCTCCCTCATGTCTTCGCCCGTGACGATGACGATCAGCGCGGCAGAGATGAGATCGCGGTCCCTGTCGTGTGTGACTCGATCACGGGCTTCGTCCGGCCGAAGCCACACAAGATCGCTCACTTCGTCGTTGGATTCGAACGTTCCGCCCGTCGCTTCAGCTGCCCAGTAGCGGACTTCCTTGCGTCGGTTCTGATGATCGATGTACCGAGCTGTGGGGAGAGCCGCTCCCAGACGGCACGTGTGGCCGGTCTCTTCCAGCACCTCCCGGCGGGCCGCCTCTTCGTGCGTCTCCCCCCGCTTCAGCTTCCCCTTGGGCCAGGACCAGTCAGCCCACCTAGGCCTGTAGACCAACGCCAGTTCCAGCTGATGAGCGGACGAACGGCGCCACAGCACGCAGCCCGCCGCCTGGACCACGGATGCACATTCCATGGTCTCTATGTTGCCGTGGTGCTCTCGAATACGCCCTGACCTGCGACGCTGTTGACCGTAGTTGAAGTCCATACGACGACTGGTCCCATCCCAAGGGCAAGCTCAAGCGCGGCGAGGACCACCTGACCGGCGCGCTGCGCGAGGTGGCCGAGGAGTCGGGTTACACCGCGGACCCGGGCGCCGAGCTGTCCACGCTGCGCCACATCGCGAACGGCCGCCCCAGACAGATCCGTTACCTGGCGGCCGAGGCGGTCTCGGGAAGCTTCGCTCCCAACACGGAAGTGGACCGCGTCCTGCGGCTCTCCCCCGCCGCGGCCCGCAGCCGTCTGACCCAGTACCGGGACCGCACCCTCGTGGACGAACTGCTGACCGTCCTGCGTCACGCCGGACCGGACAGAACCCTCTGATCAGTAAGCGGACAGATGGCCCTCGGCGTCGGACCGGGCCAGGCTGCGGGCTCTGCGAGCGGGGCCACGCCACCCGCAGCTGCACCGTGCCATACAGAACCGGCCCTGTTCGACCGTCGTCGTGCGATGTTCTTGCTGCGCCACTCCGACAACGTTACCCACCCCCGGAAAGCTGCATTCCTCGCCCGCAGCCATCACCGGACTCCGGCACCGGGGCCGTATGCGCGTGACGGCCCCCTCCGGCCGTCGTTAAGCGGAACGACAGGGGGCCCGTGACGGATGTACCGGCTGGGGGTAGCAGGCGATGGCGGAGCGGCAGCACAGGGGCACGGTCGTCGCGGCAGGACTCATGGTCTGTGTCTGCATGGGGACCGGCGGATGCTCCGGCACCCGCTCCGCCGCAGCGGACTCCCGCGCCTCGGACCCCGTCGAGGTCCTGCACCACGCCGCGAACACCCTGGTGGACTCGGGGACATCGAAGGCCACCACGTCAATGGAGATGGCCACCGGCGGCACCCGCGTCACCATCCGCGGCAAGGGCGACTACGACTACCGCCGCCGGCTCGGCCGGCTGAAGGTACAGCTCCCGCAGACCCCGGCCGGCACCGCCGATCACCGGCCGATCACCGAACTCCTCACGCCCGGCGCCCTGTTCATGAAGAACCGGGGGGCGGGCGTGCCCGCCGACAAGTGGGTACGGGTCGACACGGCCGACCTCTCCGACGGCAACCTGGTGACCGGCGGCGTCACCGACCCGTACACCGCGGCCGAGTTGCTGCTCGGCACGCGCACCGCGACGTTCGTCGGCCGGACCGAGCTCGCGGGGGTCGCAGTGCGCCACTACCGCGGCACCGCCGACCTCGCGAGCGCGGCGAAGGCCGCCTCGGAAGGCGTCCGGGAGTCCCTGGCCACGGCGGCGAAAGGGTTCGCCACGGCCGAGGTCCCGTTCGACGTCTTCCTCGACGACCAGGGCCGCATCCGCAAGATCCGGCACCGCTTCAGCTTCGTCAACGGCCACCGCAAGGACACCGTCGCGGTCGCCTCGACGACACTGCTGTACGACTTCGGGGTCCGCGTCGACGTACGGTTGCCGGCGGCGAAGGACATCTACGCAGGGAAGATCGCCGAGCAGTAGGGCCGCGTGGTGGGTGACTCCGGGGGCGTCAAGAACTAGCCCGTCCGTGCCATGCGCGGTGTGTAGGCCGCTCCCTACTCTAGGAAGTCGGTAACGGCAGAGAAGAGGTGATGCACGTGGCTCCGGTCGGCGGTACGGCAGTTCAGGACCACGTGGCCCTCGCCGAGATCGAGCTGTGCGGAGAGCTGATCATCGCGGCTTCGGCCGCCGAGGACCGGCTCAGCCTTGAGAGCATCGACGAAGTGCTGAAAGTGACCGAAGAGCGTGACGCCTCCGGTGAGTAGTGCCCCGGAGGCGCCCCTTCGCCCGGTGGACGTCAGGTGCGCAGCAGCCGCCCGATCGCCTTCGTCGCCTCCTCGACCTTCGCCTCGACCTCGTCGCCGCCCTTGACCGCGGCATCGGCGACGCAGTGGCGCAGGTGTTCCTCCAGCAGCTGCAGCGCGAAGGACTGCAGGGCCTTGGTGGAGGCCGACACCTGGGTGAGTATGTCGATGCAGTAGACGTCCTCGTCGACCATCCGCTGCAGACCGCGGATCTGCCCCTCGATGCGGCGCAGGCGCTTGAGGTGCTCGTCCTTCTGCTTGTGATACCCGTGCGTCGCGCTCTGCGTACTGTGCGTACTGTGCGTGCTGTCGTCGGAGGGCGCCGTCGCGCCGGCCTCGGTGGTCGTCATCGCGTCCTCCCGCAAGACGTGCGGACATATACCCCAGGTGGGTATATGGTATCGAACTTTGCTGGGTATAGGGCCCTTGGCCAACGCCTGAACCTGACCCCCGTACCGCCCCCGTGCCGATCACTCTGCCCGATGGGCGACACTGGAGGACGGCCCATTAGCCGTGGCCGAATGATGCGCCTAGCATCAGCCTGACCGAAACCGATGCATCCCGAGGACCCCACGTGCGCTTTCGTCTGACCCCCAGGGAGACGAGCTTCTATGACATGTTCGCCGCATCCGCGGACAACATCGTCACGGGCTCGAAGCTCCTGATGGAACTGCTCGGGGCGGACACCGCCGGCCGGGCCGAGATCGCAGAGCGTATGAGGGCAGCGGAACACGCGGGTGACGACGCCACGCACGCGATCTTCCACCAGCTGAACTCCTCGTTCATCACGCCCTTCGACCGCGAGGACATCTACAAGCTCGCGTCGTCCCTCGACGACATCATGGACTTCATGGAGGAGGCCGTCGACCTGGTCGTCCTCTACAACGTCGAGGAGCTCCCCAAGGGCGTCGAGCAGCAGATCGAGGTGCTCTCGCGGGCGGCCGAGCTGACCGCCGAGGCCATGCCGAACCTGCGCACCATGGACAACCTGACCGAGTACTGGATCGAGGTCAACCGCCTGGAGAACCAGGCCGACCAGATCCACCGCAAACTCCTCGCGCATCTCTTCAACGGCAAGTACGAAGCCATCGAGGTGCTCAAGCTCAAGCAGATCGTGGACGTGCTGGAAGAGGCCGCCGACGCTTTCGAGCACGTGGCGAACACGGTGGAGACCATCGCCGTCAAGGAGTCCTGACTCCTCCATGGACACCTTTGCTCTGGTCGTGACCATCGCGGTCGCGCTCTTCTTCACGTACACCAACGGCTTCCACGACTCGGCGAACGCGATCGCCACGTCCGTCTCCACTCGGGCGCTCACGCCCCGGGCCGCGCTGGCGATGGCGGCTGTGATGAACCTCGCCGGAGCCTTCCTCGGCTCCGGGGTCGCCAAGACGGTCAGCGAGGGCCTGATCGAGACGCCCGCGGGCTCGAAGGGGATGGGCATCCTCTTCGCCGCGCTGGTCGGTGCCATCGTCTGGAACCTGGTCACCTGGTACTTCGGCCTTCCCTCTTCCTCCTCCCACGCGCTGTTCGGCGGCATGGTGGGCGCCGCGCTGGCCAGCGGCACCGGGGTGATCTGGAGCGGCGTCCTCGACAAGGTCGTCATCCCGATGTTCGTCTCCCCGGTCGTCGGCCTGCTCGTCGGCTATCTGGTGATGGCGGCCATCATGTGGATCTTCCGACGGTCCAACCCGCACAAGGCCAAGCGCGGCTTCCGGATAGCGCAGACGGTGTCCGCGGCCGGCATGGCACTGGGCCATGGCCTCCAGGACGCCCAGAAGACCATGGGTGTCGTGGTGATGGCCCTGGTGATTTCCGGCCACGGGACCTACAACGACCCGATTCCGGTCTGGGTGAAGATCGTCTGCGCCGTGATGCTCTCGCTGGGCACGTACGCGGGCGGCTGGCGCATCATGCGCACGCTGGGCCGGAAGATCATCGAGCTCGACCCTCCGCAGGGCTTCGCCGCGGAGACGACCGGTGCGGCGATCATGTTCACCACCGCCTACCTCTTCAAGGCCCCGGTCTCGACGACCCACGTCATCACCTCGGCGATCATGGGCGTCGGCGCCACGAAGCGCGTGAAGGCCGTGCGCTGGGGCGTCGCCAAGAACATCGTCATGGGCTGGTTCATCACGATGCCGGCGGCGGCGCTGGTAGCAGCGGGAGCATTCAGCGTCGTGAACCTCGCGTTCCTGTAGCGCAATTCCCGGCCGCGCGGGCTCGCGTTGCGGCGCGGGTTTCCTTTCCCTGGCGGGCTTGCGTTGCCTCCTCTCAGCCCATCCGGCGCTTGAGGACGAGGCCGAAGGCCGATCAGGGGTCTGAGGGCGAAGCCCCAGGGACGCGCACCCCCACCCACCCGCACAAACCCCACGCCCCGCGCCCCGCGCCCCCACACAATGACGACGGGCCCGCCCCCGAAAAACGGGGGCGGGCCCTTCACCGTCCCCACGGTGGCACCGCCATGCAGCACCGCGGGGGGTCCGGTCACGGCCTAGCCGAAGCGGCCGGAAATGTAGTCCTCGGTCGCCTGGACCGACGGGTTGGAGAAGATGCGCTCCGTGTCGTCGATCTCGATCAGCTTGCCGGGCTGGCCGACCGCCGCGAGGTTGAAGAAGGCCGTACGGTCCGAGACACGCGCCGCCTGCTGCATGTTGTGCGTCACGATGACAATCGTGAAGCGCTCCTTCAGCTCACCGATCAGGTCCTCGATGGCGAGCGTGGAGATCGGGTCAAGGGCGGAGCAGGGCTCGTCCATGAGCAGCACCTTCGGCTCGACCGCGATCGCGCGGGCGATGCACAGACGCTGCTGCTGACCACCGGACAGACCCGAGCCGGGCTTGTTCAGGCGGTCCTTGACCTCGTTCCAGAGGTTCGCGCCCTTGAGCGACTTCTCCACGACGTCGCTGAGTTCGCTCTTCTTGTACGAGCCGTTGAGGCGCAGGCCGGCCGCCACGTTGTCGAAGACGGACATCGTGGGGAACGGGTTGGGACGCTGGAAGACCATGCCGACCTCGCGCCGCACGGCCACGGGGTCGACCCCGGCGCCGTACAGGTTCTCGTCGTCGAGCATGACCTTGCCCTCGACCCGGCCGCCCGACGTCACCTCGTGCATCCGGTTGAGGGTGCGCAGGAAGGTGGACTTGCCGCAGCCGGACGGGCCGATGAAGGCCGTGACGGTGCGGGGCTCGACGGTCATCGAGATGTCCTCGATGGCCCGGAAGGAGCCGTAGTAGGCGCTGAGGCCGCTGACGTCAATTCGCTTGGCCATGGAAATCACTGCTTCTTTCGAGGGGGAATCTGGTCGCTGTATGGCCGCGTCAGCGACCGGACTTCGGGGCCTTCCAGCGGGCGATGGCCCGGGCCCCGAGGTTGAGGATCATCACGAAGGCGATCAGCGTGAGCGACGCCGCCCAGGCTCGGTCGTACGCCGCGTTCGCGCCTGCGCTCTGCGAGTACTGCTGATAGATGTACAGCGGCAGCGACTGCTGCGCACCCTCGAACGGGTTGTTGTTGATGAACCGGTTGCCGAACACCAGCAGCAGCACCGGTGCGGTCTCACCGGCGATACGGGCGATCGCCAGCATGATGCCGGTCGTGATGCCGCCGATGGAGGTCGGCAGGACCACTTTCAGGATGGTGCGCCACTTCGGGATGCCGAGCGCGAGGGACGCCTCACGCAGCTCGTTCGGGACGAGCTTGAGCATCTCCTCCGTGGAGCGCACGACCACCGGCATCATCAGGATGGCCAGGGCCAGCGAACCCGCGAAGCCGAAGGGCTCCATGTCGAAGATCAGCATCAGCGACAGGATGAACAGGCCCGCGACGATCGACGGGACGCCGGTCATCACGTCGACGAAGAAGGTGATGGCCCGGGAGAGACCTCCGCGGCCGTACTCCACGAGGTAGACCGCGGTGAGCACACCGATCGGCGCGGCGATCACCGTGGCGAGGCCGACCTGCTCCAGGCTGCCGATGATGGCGTGGTAGATGCCACCGCCCGGCTGGGAGTCGGCGACCACACCCATCGAGTGGGTCAGGAAGTAGATGTCGAGGACCTTCACACCGCGCGAGACAGTGGTCCACACCAGGGAGACCAGCGGCACGACGGCGAGCAGGAAGGCGACCCAGACCAGAGCGGTCGCGATGCGGTCCTTGGCCTGACGGCCGCCCTCGACGCCCGCGGCGATGCCGTACGTGGCGATGAGGAAGAGGAGGCCGGCGATCAGGCCCCACTGGACCTTGCTGTCGAGCCCTGCGACGAGGCCGATGCCGACGGCCACGGCCACGGAGCCGGCGGCGATCGCCCACGGCGACCACCTCGGCAGCGAGGCGCCACGCAGGCTGTTGGGGCGCTCATCGGTAATGGCGGCGTTGCTCATGCGTTGGCCCCCGAGTACTCCTTGCGGCGGGCGATGATCATGCGGGCCGCGCCGTTGACCAGCAGGGTGATGACGAACAGGACCAGACCGGAGGCGATCAGCGCGTCACGGCCGAACTCGTCCGCCTCGCCGAACTTGCTGGCGATGTTCTGGGCGAAGGTGCCGCCGCCCGGGTTGAGCAGGCTGGCGTGGATCAGGAAGTCGGGGGAGAGCACGGTGGCCACGGCCATCGTCTCGCCGAGCGCGCGCCCCAGGCCCAGCATCGAGGCGGAGATCACGCCCGAGCGGCCGAAGGGGATGACGGCCATGCGAATGACCTCCCAGCGCGTGGCGCCGAGGGCAAGGGCCGCCTCCTCGTGCATCTGCGGGACCTGGCGGAAGACCTCGCGGCTCACGTTGGTGATGATCGGCAGGATCATGATCGAGAGCAGGATGCCGACGGTGAGCATCGAGCGCGGGGCGCCCTCTTCCCAGGAGAAGACGCCGGTCCAGCCGAGGTAGTCGTTGAGCCAGCCGAAGAGGCCGTTCATGTGCGGTACGAGGATCAGCGCGCCCCACAGGCCGTACACGATGGACGGCACGGCGGCGAGCAGGTCGATCACGTACGCGATGGGACCGCGCAGCGTGCGCGGGGCGTAGTGCGTGAGGAACAGCGCGATGGCCACGGCGATCGGGACCGCGATGACCATGGCGATGATCGAGGAGATCACCGTGCCGTAGGCCAGGACGGCGATGCCGAAGGTCGGCGGGTTGAGGCTGGTGTTCCACTCGAAGGTGGTGAGGAAGTTGCCGTGGTCCTTGCTGATGGCGAGGGAGGCACGGTAGGTGAGGAAGACCGCGATCGCGGCCATGACCACCAACAGGAAGATGCCCGACCCACGGGAGAGACCGAGGAAGATCCGGTCACCGGGTCGGGTGGCGCCGCGGGCTGCACGCTTTTCTTCGGCGGAGGGCTGCGGGCTGGGGGGAGGAGCGTCGGTTATCTGGGTGGAAGTGTCCATCGGGTTCTCCGGTCTGCGGAACCGCACGCGAGGTGCGGCTCTGCGAAGCCGTACACGACATACGGCTCATGGCGGCGGTGCACCGGACGGTGCGGTCCGGTCCCGGGGCGGGCCCGGGACCGGACCGCACGCTCAGATCAGCTAAGGCCCTCGATGGTGGTACGGACCTTGGAGATGATGTCGGCGGGGATGGGGGCGTACTTCAGGTTGGCCAGGACGCCCTGGCCGTCCTCGGAGGCGATGTAGCGCAGGAACGCCTTGGTCGCCGGGAGGGTGTCGGCCTTGTTGCCCTTGTCACACGCGATCTCGTACGTGACCAGGGTGATCGGGTAGGCGCCGTCGGCCTTGGTCGCGTAGTTCAGCTGGAGCGACAGGTCCTTGCCCGTGCCCACGATCTTCGCGTCGGCGATGGCCTTGGAGGCGGCGTCGCTGCTCGGGGCGACCGGCGCGCTGGCGCCCGTGTTGATGCTGACGGCCTTCATGCCGTCGGCGACGTAGGAGAGCTCGAAGTAACCGATGGCGCCGTTGGTCTGCTTGACCTGGGCGGCCACACCGGAGGACTGCGCGGCGGACTGGCCGCCCTTGGCCTGCCAGGCCTTACCGCCCGAGTACGTCCAGTCGCTCGGGGAGGCGGCCTTGAGGTACTTGGTGAAGTTGTCCGTGGTGCCGGACTCGTCCGAGCGGTGGAACGCCTGGATCTTGAGGTCGGGAAGCTTCGCGCTGGGGTTCAGCTTCTTGATCGCCGGGTCGTTCCACTTGGTGATCTTGCTGTCGAAGATCTGCGCAAGGGTCTTGGCGTCCAGGACCAGGTTGTCCATGCCGGAGAGGTTGTAACCGACCGCGATCGGGCCGCCGACCATCGGAAGGTCGATGCCCTGACCGCCGGAGCAGACCTTCTTGGAGGCCGTGACCTCTTCGGGCTTCAGCGCCGAGTCGGAACCGGCGAAGGCGAGCTGGCCCTGGGTGAAGGAGGTGACACCCGCGCCGGAGCCGCCGGCCTTGTAGTTGATCTGCACACCGCAGGCCTTGGAGAACTGCGCCACCCAGGCGTCGATGGCGTTCTTCTGCGCGGACGAGCCGTCCGACAGCAGCTGGCCCTTGGCGTTGTCGCACTTGATCGAGCTGGCGGCGCCGGTGGCGGAGGCGCTGCTGCCGCCGTCGCTGCCGCTGGTGTCGTCCGAGCCGCACGCCGTGAGGACCAGGGCGCTCGAGGCGGCGATGGCACCGAGGGCGATGGCCCGCCGATTCATGCGCTGAAGCTTCACTTGAAAGAGTTCCTTCCAGGAGCCGCCGTCCTGAATACGGCGGCGTGCGGAGTAGAAGTCCGGTTTGACGGGCGTCACGCCCGCAGAGGCGGGACCCACATCAGGTAAGGCCGAAAGTAGGCAGATCAGGTGAAGGCACCTATGGCCGTAAATGAACGGGAGGTGAACCCCTGCAGTCGGTGTGGTTAGGTCACGGAATGCTCACGGGGAGAGCACATGAGGGTTCCGGCCTCACGGTGACACAGGGGTGACACTTCCCCTGGAACCCAGGGGGTCGGCGAGCCGTCTCGTTCCCCGAGAGCCATCGGGAGGCGCAACATGGAACGTCGTACGTTCATAGGAGGCGGCGCGGCCGCGATCGCCGCGGTCGCGACGTCCGCCTGCAAAGGCGGATCCGCCGACGCGGACGCCGCTGCGTCCTCATCTTCCTCCAGGACATCGCTGCGGGCCACCGCAGCAGCGGCCGCCCCGGCGAACTGGACGGCGCTCTCCCACGACCTCGACGGCACCCTGGTCCGGCCGGGTGAGGCGAAGTGGGCCACGGCCCACCAGCTGTACAACACCCGCTTCGACGGGCTGAAACCGGCGGCGGTGGTCTACGTCGCCCATGCCGACGACATCCGGACGACCCTGGCGTACGCCCGCGCCCACCACATCCAGGTCGCGATCCGCAACGGCGGCCACTCCTACGCGGGCTGGTCCTCGGGCAACGGCAAGCTGATCGTCGACGTCTCGAAGCTGAAGCAGATCCGGGTGAGCGGCGGCCAGGCGGTCGTCGGCGCCGGCTCCAAGCTGATTGACGTCTACCGCGGGCTGGCCGCGAAGGGCGTGACGATCCCCGCGGGCTCCTGCCCCTCGGTCGGAGTCTCCGGCCTGGTCCTGGGCGGCGGCCACGGCGTGGTCTCCCGGGCCTACGGCCTCACCTGCGACAGCCTCACCCAGGCCACGCTGATCACGGCCGACGGCAAGGAGCTGACCGCCAACGCGAGCGAGAACAAGGACCTGTTCTGGGCCCTGCGCGGCGCGGGCAACGGCAACTTCGGCGTCGTGACCGAGCTGCAGTTCAAGACGCACCCCGCGCCGCAGGCGGTGTCCGCGTATGTGACGTGGCCCTGGTCGAAGGCCGCCGCCGTGGTGAAGGCGTGGCAGGAGTGGGGCCCCGACCAGCCCGACGAGATCTGGTCCTCCTGCCACCTGGAGAACGGCGGCTCGCCCACCGTCTCGGTCGCGGTGTTCTCGATCGGCACGTACGGGGAACTGCAGAACGCGATCGACCGCCTGGTCTCGCGGGTCGGCGCACCCGCCCGCAGCGCCACCCTGAAGCGGCACACGTACGAGGGTGCGATGGAGGCGTACGCGGGCTGCTCGTCCTTCGCCACCGAGCCCCAGTGCCACCTGCCCGGCACCACCCCGAACCGCAACCCGCAGGGCGCCCTGGGCCGGGAGACCTACGCGGCCCGCTCGGACTTCTTCGACCGTTCGATCTCCGCAGCCGGCATCCAGACGCTGCTCACCCGCATCGGCTCGGTGCCGGGCGGCTCGGGCAGCATCGCCCTCACGGCCCTCGGCGGCGCGGTCAACCGCGTCTCCCCCACGGCGACGGCCTTCGTCCACCGCCGCTCCCGCATGCTGGCCCAGTACATAGCGTCCTGGGGCTCCCGCAACACGGGCACGACCGCCCAGTCCTGGCTGACGTCGACCCACAACGCGATGCAGCCGTACGCCTCCGGCGCCGCGTACCAGAACTACACGGACCCGACGCTGACGAACTGGCGCAAGGCCTACTTCGGGGAGGCCGCGACACGCCTGACGGCCGTGAAGAAGCAGTACGACCCGAACCGTTTCTTCACCTATCCCCAGGCGCTGTAGGCGCCCCGGGCCCGGGGCGCACCGCACGGCCCGGCCCACCCGGTGCCTGGTCCTGGCACACGCGATGCCCGGTCCGCCACATCTGGCGGACGCTCAGGCCTCACACCCGGCGGACGCTCGGGCCTCCACACCCTGCGGAGCGATCAGGCCGCAAGATCCCGCTCGTCGGACTCCACCGTCTCGTTGCGCGCCCCGGGGATCAGCGCGTCCTGCCCCACGGCCACCCGCCGTCCCCGGGAGCGCACCAGCCACCCGCCCCAGGACGACCGCTCGACGGCGGTCAGCACGGGCGTCAGCAGAGCCATGGCGACGGGCGACAGCAGCAACGCGACCGCCGTGCCGAGTGCGAAGCCGCCGACCACGTCCGTCGGGTAGTGCACGCCCATGTAGACCCGGCAGAACCCTTCGAGCAGGGCCAGCCCGATGCCGGCGAGCCCGAACTTCCGGTTGGCGACGAACAGACCGACCGCCATCGCCATGGTGATCGTCGCGTGGTCGCTGACGAACGAGTAGTCGGTCTTCCCGGAGACCAGGACGTCGATCCCCTGGTGGGTGCGGAAGGGCCGGGGCCGCTCCACGAAGCCTCGTATCGGCACGTTCACCAGCACCGCGAGCGCGGCGGCCAGCGGCGCCCACACCAGCGCGGCCACCGACGACGCGGCGTCCTCGGCGCCCCGCCGCCGCACGGACCACCAGCACCACACCACGAGCAGCACCATGGCCAGCAGCAGCCCGTACTCCCCGACGAACTCCATGATCCGGTCGAACCAGTGCGGCGCATCCTTGGCCAGGCCATTGATGTCGTAGAGCAGGTCGACGTCGGGGTTCGACCCGGATTCGGCGAGTCCAGCCATGGTGCTGCGGCCCCTTCGTCGTCTGCTGCCGGGCGCACTCGCGCGCGCCCGCTTACCCACCCCCGTGGCTGTAGATCACGTCGTAGACAGCTACACAGATGACTACGAGAACAGGAACGCACGGTCCCGGTTAATACGTTCCACACTCCACCGAATGATCACGCAGACGTTATCGAAGAGAGACTCATCGCTGCAGCTCAGGGGGTGGGTTCACGCTCGGTTCACACCGTCGTGGGCAGCGCTTTCGCGCCATCTTCGGTCACCCTCGTGGCTCCGAAGTAGTCTGCGCCGTCGATCGGGTCGAACCGGATCACGGCACCCGTCCTCGGGGCGTCGATCATGTATCCGCCGCCCACGTAAATGCCCACGTGGTGGATGGCCCGGGAGTTGGTCGGGTCCTTCGAGAAGAACACGAGATCTCCGGGCAGGAGCTCCTCCCGCTTCGGGTGCGGCCCCGCGTTGTACTGGTCGTTGGCCACCCGCGGCAGCGTGACCCCGACACTCTCGTACGCGGCCTTGGTCAGCCCCGAGCAGTCAAAACGCCCGTTGTCGGCGCTGGTCCCGTTCCCGCCCCACAGATAGGGCGTGCCGAGCTTCTTCTGCGCGTAGTAGATGGCGCCGGCGGCCTGCTTGGACGGATCGACCCGGGTGACGGGCGCCGCGAAGCTCTCCTCCAGCGTCGTGATCGTCTTGACGTAGTTCCGGGTCTCCGCGTACGGCGGCACGCCCCCGTACTTGATCACCGCGTAGGACCCCGCGTTGTACGAGGCCAGCATGTTTTCAGTCAGATTCCCCGGTACGTCCTTCACGTACGAGGCGAGCTGGCAGTCGTAGGACGCGGCGGACGGAATGGCATCCTCCGGATTCCAGACGTCCCGCTTGCCGTCGCCGTTGCCGTCGACGCCGTGCGTGGCCCAGGTCCCCGGGATGAACTGCGCTATCCCCTCGGCGGCCGCCGCGCTCCGCGCGTTCGGGTTGAACCCGCTCTCCTGGTAGAGCTGGGCGGCGAGCAGCGCGGGATTGAGGGCGGGGCAGAGGTTGCCCCACCTCTGCACGATGGCCGAGTACGCGGCGGGCACGGCCCCCTTGGCGAGCGCCTTCGTACCCCCGCCCACTCCGCCCATGATGTTCCCGGCGACGATGTACACGCCCACGACGAGCAGCATCACGAAGGCCATGGCCGAGCCGACGCCCACGGTCGCTACGATCCATGCCTTACGCATCGTCAACCGCCCCTCGTCGCCCGGGAGTCCGTTCGCCCACGTCAGTGTAGGGGCGCGTCCCGCGTTCCGGGGTGATCACGCAGAAGGAGAACCCGCACGTGGCGACGCCTTACCCGCCCCAGAATCCGGCTCCGGGCAACCCCTACGCCCCGCAAGGCGGTTACGCGCCAAATGGGTCCCCGTCTGCGCCGTACGGCGCCCCGAACGCGGCGTACGGACAACAGCAGGGCCACGGGCAGGGGCCGTACGGACAACCGGCCTCCCCGCAACAGGCGTACCCGCAACAGGCCTACGGACAGCAGCCGTACGCCCCGCAGCCGGGTGCCGGCCAGGCCGCACCTCAGGGATACGCCCCCGCGCCCGGTCCCGGTCCCGGTCCCGGTCCCGTCTGCCGTATCTGCGGCGCGGCCCCGGCCGGAAACATCACCGTCCGCCAGCACACGGGCATGGTCCTCGCGATGCGCTTCTCCAAGATGGAGGGCCCCCTGTGCCGCTCCTGCGGGGTCGCGATCCACCGGGACATGACCACCAAGACCCTCGCCGGCGGCTGGTGGAGCCCGGTCTCCCTGGTCTTCTTCGGCTGGGCGACCCTGCTGTGGAACCTGGTGGTCCACTTCCGTCTCGCGCGGCTGCCGCAGCCGTCGCCGTCCCCGACGGGCGTCGTCATGGACCCGGGCAAGCCGATCCACCAGCGCCCGTCGGCCTACGTACCGATCCTGCTGGTGGTCTCCTGGATCGCCCTGTACATCGTCAACGCGTCGAGTTAGCGCCCGGCCGGATCAGGGATCGGCGGCGGCGTCCCGGTACAGCTCCGCCGCCTCCGCGCCGAGCACGACGCTGTACGAGATGTCGGCCGTGAGCCCGCCCTGCTCGTGCCCGCCCAGGATCCCGACGACCTGCCGGTCCCCGTTGATCCAGGGACTGCCGCTGGTCCCTCCCGTGAGGCCGGGACACTCGATCCGCTGCTGCATACGGCTGTGCTCGGTCGGTTTGTTGGTGCAGCTGACGGGGACCTCGCCGGAGCTGGGATACCCGGTGATCGTGACGGCGGTGGCCCCGGTCGCCACACCGGGCACGAACCGGTTGCCGCCGACGACGTCCTCGACGCCCTTGCCGTCCTTGTCACCGAGGACGGCGAAGGCGACGTCACTGTCCTCGTGCTGTCCCTTGGCCCACCCGTCGGGCAGGAAGGCCCTGTGGACCGTCCACACCCCGTACGGCGCCTTTCCGTCGCGGTACCCGGGCACGAACACGACGTCTCCGTTCCCGGTGCCGTCCAGGCAGTGGGCCGCGGTGACGACGAGATTGCGGTTCGGGCTGTGGACGACGGAGGCGGTGCAGAAGTGTCCGCCCGCGAGGGACGATCTCCGATCGGCGCCGAAGAGCGCCCCGACTCTCGCGCTCTGCCCACTCACCGCCGCGACAGCGGTCACTCCGAACGGCCCGGGCCCGTCGTCGGCGGACGCCAGGGAGGCGGAGGTGAGGGCAGGCACGAGCAGCACGATGGCGGCGTATACCGGCGTCGCTGTGCGGCGGCTGATGCGTGAGGTGCGCTTCATCGGGCACCACTGTGTCCGATGAAGGTGAGAAAAGAGTCTGCCGTTCACTGAGATCTCTCCGTGAATGGCCCCTTCTGCCGCTGGGGGTCGCGAGGAGAGGCGCCGTACACCGGAAAGTCGTCCGTGACGATCTCCATGGCCAACGGCCCGGGCAGCCGCACGGACTCCCCGAACTTCCCCGGCAGTACGTCCTGGTAGGCCCCGTTGTCCGGACGGGTGTGCAGGGCCCAGGTGCCCTTGCGCGGGTCGACGACGAGGAGGACCTGAACCCGCGCGACGGCATACCAGTCCGCCTTGTCGCGGATCTCGCGGGATTTCTCGGACTGGGAGATGACCTCGACGGCGAGCACCGTGTCCTGCGGGTCGGCCAGCCAGTCGTCGTCCTCCTCCCACTCGGTGGGCAGGACGATCAGATCCGGCGTGACGTAGTCATCGGGATCATCCGGCAGCGCGATCGAGGACACCTCGTACACGTCCAGCCCTTCGGGCAGGACGGCGCTCTCAAGCTGTCGCCGCAGCCGCTTCACCACACCCGCGTGCTTGCCACGCGGAGTCGGGGACATCACGAGCTTTCCTCCCATGATCTGCACCCGCAGACCCGTCGCAGCCTCGATCGTCTCGGCGACCTCGCGCAGATTCCCGGGACGGGGACGCAGTTCGGGCAGGCCACGCGGTGACACGGACATGGCTCGCCGCCTCCGTCCCTCGGCCTCATCGGCTGCGTGAGCGGGGGCGTTGGGAGATCCGGCATCCCGCTCGACGTCGAATCCACCGTACTGTGCGGTCGCCTCACCCGCCTCCGCGTCGCGCCCCTCGCAGGCGCGGCCGCCCCTCCTGACCTGCGGTTCCGCCTTCACCACAGCACCTCTCCGTCACACTCCAAGCACACACCGTCACCGTAGACCACCCCACTGACACTCGGCCCACAGCAGCTTCCCGCCCTTCGAGGCGCCGAGTTCCCGCAGCACGGATACCCCGACCGCGTCCGCGCACTCGCGCACGAGATGCAGCCCGCGACCGCCCTCGGCGTCCTGCGGCGGCAGGGCGGGCGGCGGACCGCCGTCCGCGAACCCGGACGGGACCCTCGGGTCGGTGTCCCATACGGCCACCCGGAGCCGGCCGGTTTCCATCGGCAGTACACGGAGGGCGTAGGGCCCACGGGTGTGCCGCTGGGCGTTGGCGAGGAGTTCGGCGGCCAACAGCTCGGCGGTGGGCGCGAGTTCGGAGAGTCCGTGGGCGGCGAGGACGGTACGGAGGGTGGCACGGGCGATGCCGGGGGCGCGTGGATCGTGTGGGAGTTGGAGGGTGTAGGCCCAGGGCGGGGATACGGTGGCCATCGGAAGTCTCCGATCACTGTGGGGAGTTGGGTTGTGACCCAGTGACGGTGCCGCCCCGTCGGGCGGTGTTCTTCTGGGCCCAGTTGTAAGGTAGCGACATACAGTGAAGGTATTCACTGAAATCCAGGAATCTCCTTCACCATCATCCGTGTGAGTGACGACAAGGAGGCGGCAAGCCCGTGAGGAACCCAACGGGTCGCCAACTACGTTTCGGTGCGGAGCTGCGGAAACTGCGCGAGCGTGCAGGCCTGAGTTCCACCGAGGCCGGTCAACTCCTCGGCATCAAGCAGGCACAGGTCAGCAACATGGAGGCCGGTCGCGTCGGCGTGAGCCCCGAGCGGGTACGCACCATCGCCTGCCACTACGACTGCTCCGACAAGGCCCTCATCGAAGCGCTCAGCGAGATGACTTCCGAGCGCACGCGCGGCTGGTGGGAGCAGTACCGGGAACTCCTGCCCGACGCACTCCCCGACCTAGCCGAACTGGAGCATCACGCGCAGTCGTTGCGGGACGCCACCACCGCCCGCATCCCCGGCCTCCTCCAGACGCGCGAGTACGCGCTTGAGATCTTCCGCCAGGCAGTCACCGAACTCTCCCCGCCGGACATCGAGCACCGCCTCTCGTTCCGCATCAAGCGACAGGCAGTCCTTTTCCGCGAGGAAGACCCGACCCCGTACGAGGCCATCGTCCACGAGGCCGCCCTGCGCATGAAGGTCGGCGGGCCCACGGCCGCCCGGCAGCAGCTGAAGCATCTGCTCGACATGAGCGAGCGCGACCACATCACCCTGCGCGCCATCACCTTCGAGGCCGGCGCCTACCCGGGATCGGGGCAATCGATCCACTATGCGCACGGCCCGGTACCCCAACTGGACACCGTCTACCTCGACCAGGCCCATGGCCTAGCCTTCCTCGACGCCGAGGCACAGTTGCACAAGTACCGCACGCTGTTCGACCGGATCGACGCCGTGTCACTGAGCCCGGAAGAGACCCGATCCCTCATCGGCAACCTGATGCGAGAGTTGTGAGGCACCCCGAATGAACTGGCAGAAGTCGTCGTACTGCTCCGAAGGCGCGTCCTGCATCCATGTCGCCACCGCCCCCGAAACCATCCACATAACCGAATCCAGCGACCCGACCGGCGCGATACTCACGGCCACCCCCGCCGCCTTCGGCACCCTCCTCGCCGCACTCAAGAACGAACCGCGCGGCCGCCACGCCCCGATCCAGGTCACCTTCGGCAGCGAGGACGAGGACACCGTCCGCATCCACAGCACCGCCGCCCCGCACACCGCAGTGACCACCGACCGCGCCAAGTGGAACGCCTTCGTACTCGGCGTACGGGCGGGCGAGTTCGACCACTTCGCACACGCCGGCTGACGCCCGTCAACAGTCAGCAGTCGAACACCGACCAGCAGATGTCGTTGCGCAGCTGCTGGTCATCAAGCACGAGTTCGCGGATCGCCTCCGGGAGCTTCTCGCGCTGCCAGGCAGAGCACGGCGGAGCACTACAGAGCACGGCGGAGCACCGACAGCCGAGGAGTGACGCGCGTAAACCTGTCCACTCCCTGTCCACCTTCTGTCCCCAGGCTGTGGACGAAGTCAAGCCTCCCCCATCCCCCCTCCATCACCCCGCCATTGATCAGTAAGCCCCAACCCCCTTCAGTAATGCGGAAGTCAGTATTCCGAAACGGTCTTGTTTGTCGCGTACTCAACAAGCGATGGTCTACACGGGTCGCCGCCCCTGCCGGACACCTCCGGCAGTCCCCCCACCGCAGGCCTCTGCCCACCACGCCCAGGAGGCTGTACGTTGCGTACGACCACCCCCAACTCCCCCCACATATCCGGCAGATGGCGCCGCATCGGCTCGGCAGTCGCCGCCACCGCGGCCCTCGCCCTCGCCGGGCTCGGCACCGCCGTTCACGCGAACGCCGCCACCACCGACGCGATCCCCGCCGCCCACAAGATGAGCACCAAGGCGATCGCCGCCCAGGTCGCCAAAGCCCACGTGCAGTACACGAAGGCATGCGCCGCGACCCCGAAGAAGGGCTACGCCGCCTGCCACGCGCTCCGCGTCACCGGCGGCACCACCGCCTTCATGGAGAAGCAGGCCGCGCTCAAGGGCAGCACGCCCAAGACCGTCAAGCCGAACGCCGCCTCCGACGCCCCGACCGGCTACGGCCCCTCCGACATCCAGTCCGCCTACGGCCTCACCAACGCGGCCGCCTCCAACGGCTCCGGCAAGACGGTCGCCATCGTCGACGCCAACGACGACCCCAACGCCGAGGCCGACCTGGCCACTTACCGCGACCAGTACGGCCTCTCGGCCTGCACCACGGCCAACGGCTGCTTCAAGAAGGTCAGCCAGACCGGCTCGACGACCTCCCTCCCCCCCGCCGACAGCGGCTGGGCCGGTGAGATCTCCCTCGACCTCGACATGGTCAGCGCGACCTGCCCCAACTGCAACATCCTCCTCGTCGAGGCGACGTCGGCGAGCGACGCCAACCTGGGCACGGCGGTCAACGAGGCCGTCAAGCTGGGCGCCAAGTTCGTCTCCAACAGCTACGGCGGCTCGGAGTCCTCCTCCGACACGACGTACGACTCCTCGTACTACAACCACCCGGGCGTCGCCATCACCGCCAGCGCCGGTGACAGCGGCTTCGGCGCCGAATACCCGGCCGCGTCCAAGTACGTGACCGCGGTCGGCGGCACCGCCCTCAAGACGTCCTCCAACAGCCGCGGCTGGACCGAGAGCGTCTGGAACACCAGCAGCACCGAGGGCACCGGCTCCGGCTGCTCCACCGTCGACGCCAAGCCCACCTGGCAGACCGACACCGGCTGCACCAAGCGCATGATCGCCGACGTGTCCGCGGTCGCCGACCCCGCCACCGGCGTCTCCGTCTACGACTCCTACGGCTCCGACGGCACCGGCTGGAACACCTACGGCGGCACCAGCGCCTCGTCCCCGCTCATCGCGTCGGTCTACGCCCTCGCGGGCACCCCGGGCAGCAGCGACTACCCGTCCCAGTACCCGTACAACGCGGCCGGCACATCCGCCCTCAACGACGTGACCAGCGGCAGCAACGGCTCCTGCTCCACCAGCTACTTCTGCACCGCGACGTCGGGCTACGACGGCCCGACCGGCTGGGGCACCCCCGAGGGCCTCGGCGCCTTCACCGGCTGAGCACACGGCACAACACCGCACGGCCTCCCCGCCGGGTCACGGGGAGCCGCCTGAAGTGAGGAGAACGTGGGGTCTCCCAGGCGGCATGGAAGGGGAAACGGGTCACGGCAGCCGGCCGCGGCCCGTTTTCCCATGCCTCGTCCCCGATCATCATGGGCGGAGCGACTGACCCTCCGTCACCGAAGGGGCGCCGACGACCAGCTGCGGCCTGTTCGCCGTGCCGGGATACCCTTCACCCGGAGAACATCGGCGCGACCACTCCCCCGACCGGCCGTCAGAAACGGCCCAGGTCATGAATGGGGTCAACGACGGAACCCCACCACGGGTTCCGCTCAGGCCTCATTGCCCGGCGTAACATGCCGTGATACACAGAGTGACCTAAGTGCTATTCGTACGAAACCCGCCAAGCAATGACGTCAAGTCGACATACGACGGCAGCATTGTCGGCGAGAATGAGCCTGACCTCTGCACCCCACAGGGGGACTGCAGAACTACCCACCAGGGGCGGTGACTTACATGCTCTTTGCGGCCGACAAGGGAGACATCAACACCATCATCGGCGGGATCGCTCCGGACTGGGGCCCCTTCGGCAGCCTGGGCAACGAGGCGAAGGTGATGATCGAGGTCGTGATGGCGGTCGCCATCCTGCTCTGTCTCGGCCTCGCCGTCTGGGGCGCCGCGAAGCAGCGCATCGGTGCGACAGCGCTCCGCGACACCTTCAGCGCCGAACAGGGCAAGGGCCTCATCATCGCCGGCCTCACGGGAGTCTTCATCATCGGTTCCCTGGGCACGCTCTTCACCATCGTGTACGGCATGGCTGTCTAGCAGGCTGTTTACGGCAGGCGTCCTCCCGTCCCCTCCGGGCACGCCCGGCCCCCTCCACCCACCCCCACCGTCGTGCCCACCGGCTGAGGTTCCGTTTCCCTGATGTCGAGTCACCACACCGCGCCCGCGCGGGAACCAGCACGGCTACCGTCGTATGTCTACGAGCTGGAGAGGGCGTACACGGCATGAGTCTCGGAGACGAGCACGAGGCCTCCGGCGGTTACGGCGGCACGGGCCAGACCCGGACACGACTGCCCGAGACGGGCGGCGACGTGTACGGGGGCGCACGGCGCGGCGGCCGGTCGTCGTCCCGGAGCCTGATCACGGTGGTCGGCGTGGTGGTCCTACTGATCGCAGCGATCGCCTTCGCGAACCGTGGAGGAGACGATTCCTCTTCGGCCGGCGGATCCGGAAACAAGCCGAAAGCATCGACAACGGCAGCAAGCGGCACGAAGCCGGTGCAGTCAGGGTTCGCACATGACCAGCAGGGGGCGCAGAGCGCTGCGGCGAACTATGCGGTGGCGCTGGGGTCGACCGGCATGTTCCAGTCGGACAGCCGCCACGCGATCGTCGACACCGTCTATACGCCCACTGCAGCTGCGAAGCTCCAGGGCGCCATGGACGCCGCATACTCGACGGACTTCCTCAGCAAGTTGGGCCTCGACGCGAGCGGCAATGCGCCCAACGGCAGCACTTTCGTCTCACGCACCATTCCTGTGGGCACCAAGGTCATCCAGTACAGCGACAACAGCGCCGCAGTCGCGGTCTGGTACATGGGCCTCATCGGCATGTCGAGTCAGAGCTCGACGGACCCAGTGAGCTCCACGTGGAAGACCTGGACGTTCGACCTGCAATGGGTCAATGGCGACTGGAAGATCACCACGGACACACAGAAGGATGGCCCCGCACCAGTCCCCGGTGACGACAAGGCCGCCACCTCGGACGAGATCAGCAAGGCCATCGAGGAGTACGGAGGGTTCACGTATGCCCGGTAGCCCGCATCGCGTACTCAAGTTCACGGGCGTGGTGGCCGCCCTACAGACTGCTGCCGTTCTGCTGGCCACACGCGCCTTCGCAGCCCCCACGCCCACGCCAACGGCATCGAAGAGCAGCGACCCCTGCGACCTCCTGATCGGCCCTGCCAAGCAGTACTGCGAACGAGGCGACGGCGACAAGGGCACTACCGGCACCGGTGGTGGCATCGACCCAACCTCCACCCTCGACCCCCTCTCCTCCCTCGCCAAGGGCTGCGCCGACGCCGCTTCCTGGACCATCGGCAAGCTCAGTGACGCAGTCAAAGAGACCGCGAACGTCGACTTCACCAACAGCAAGTTCCTGCAGCAGTACGCGGTCGTCTTCGCCGCGTCGACGATCCTGACCCTCCTGCTGTGGCTGCTCGCCGTCGCCAAGCGGGCCGTCCGAGGTGTCCCCCTCACGACGGCCATCTCGGAGGCGATCGGGTTCCTCTGGCTGACGGTCCTGGCGTCCGCGTTCACGCCCCTGATCCTCTACACCGTCGTATCGGCGACCGACGGCGTGACCGACGTCCTCGCGAAGACCACCGGCAACCAGACGGACACCTTCTTCGGCACGTTCTCCGGCGCCCTCGACAAGGGCGAGAACATCGGCGGCGGCCCCATCATGCTGATCGTCGTGTCCCTGGTCAGCATCCTCGCCGCGGGCGTCCTCTGGCTGGAGCTGGTCATCCGCGCCGCGCTCCTCTACGTGGGCGCCCTCCTCGGCACCGTCGTCTACGCCGGCCTGGTCGACAAGAACCTGTGGGGCCACGTCCGCCGCTGGGCGGGCATCATGATCGCCGTGATCCTGGTGAAGCCGGTCATCGTGATCGTGCTCGGCCTCGCGGGCGCACTCTCCTCCGACAACGGCCCGAACTCCTTCTCCGCCGTCGTCTCCGGCCTCGCGATCATCCTGCTGGCCATCTTCGCCAGCGCGATGATCTACCGTTTCGTCCCGGGCTTCGGCGACGAGATCGCAAACGGCCGCAACAACCGCATCATGCAGGGCGCCGAGGGCAAGGCCGCAGCCGTCATCAGCTCCCCGGCGACCATGGTCGCGCAGGGCATCAAGACCCACAGCGCCCGCTCCAACGACAACGGAGGCGGCGGCCAGTCGTCCTCCGGCGCCGGCCCCCGCCCGGCCAACCCGGCCAGCGGCGGCGTCGCCGCCCACAGCACCCGCCCGTCGAACGGCGGTGCCGGCGGATCCGTCCCCTCCGCCGCACCCGCCCCCCGTTCGTCGAGCCCGGCGAACACCCCGCACGCCGGCAACACCCGCAACAGCAGCAGCAACCGCACGGGAGGTGAAGGGCGTTGACGACCGAGTCCCACCTGTCCCATCCGGTCACGCCCCGCCGTACATATCTCATCGGCCGCGCCCGGCCGAACGCGATCGTCGGCCGGAACCGCGAGTCCGGCGAGATCGCGCTCATCGTCGGCGGCGCGTTCCTCGGCATGATGTGCGGGCTCCTGGTCCCCGTCCTCTCCCTGCGCATCGTGCTGTTGATGGGGTTCCCGCTGCTCGCGCTGGCGGCCGTCTACGTACCGTACAAGCACCGCACGTTCTACAAGTGGTTCGAGATCAACCGCAGTTACAAGCGCACCCTGAAGCGGGGCACGCTCTACCGCAGCAGTGTCATCGAGGCCGGCACCCACCTCGACGGGCGGGAGGTCGAGATCGGGCCGCCGCCGGGGATCGGCCGCATCACGTGGCTGGCCGCCCCCTTCGGGCCCGACGAGATCGCCGTCCTGCTCCACGCCGACCGGCGGACGGTGACGGCCGCGATCGAGATCGAGGGGCCGGGCGTCGGCCTGCGCGACTCCGAGGACCAGGAAGCCCTCGTCGACCGCTTCGGCACCCTCCTCAAGCACGTGGCCAACGGCGACGGCTTCGTCACCCGCCTGCAGATGCTCGCCCGCACCCTCCCCGCCGACCCGGACGCCCACGCCAAGGACGTCTCCGTACGCGGCGACGAGAAGGCACCGGGATGGCTGCAGGGCTCGTACGACCAACTGCAGTCGATGGTGTCGACCAGCAGCGAGCAGCACCGCGCCTACCTCGTCGCCTGTATGCACTTCACCCGTGAACTCGCGGCCGAGGCGCAGGCGATGGCACGCGCGGCCCGCCCCCAGAGCGGCCGCAAGGTGGACCGGGACGCGGGCCTCGCGGTCGTCATGGCCCGCGAGCTCACCGACATCTGCTCCCGCCTCCAGGAAGCGGACATCCGCGTACGCCAGCCCCTCGGCCAGGGCCGCCTCGCCTCCCTCATCCACTCCATGTACGACCCCGACCACCCGATCGACCACATCCAGGCGATGACGAAGCGCAACGCCTGGCCGGCCGAGCTGGACGCCATGGAGCCCACGTTCCTCCAGGCCAAGACCCGGGAATCCAGCACCCGTGCTCCCTGGTGCCACGCCACGGCCTGGGTGAAGGAATGGCCGATGACCCCGGTGGGCGTCAACTTCCTGGCCCCCCTCCTGGTCCACACCCCGGACGTCATCCGAACGGTCGCCGTGACGATGGATCTCGAGCCCACCGAGGTAGCCATCGAACGCATGCTGACCGAGAAGACCAACGACGAGGCCGAGGCCTCCCGCGCCGCCAAGATGAACCGCACCGTGGACCCCCGCGACGTCGCCGCCCACAACCGCATCGATCAGCGCGGCGAGGACCTCGCGAGCGGCGCCGCGGGCGTGAACCTCGTCGGCTACATCACCGTCTCCTCCCGCAACCCCGAAGCCCTGGCCCGCGACAAGCGGACCATCCGGGCGTCGGCCGGAAAGTCGTACCTGAAGCTGGAGTGGTGCGACAGAGAGCACCATCGCGCCTTCGTGAACACGCTTCCGTTCGCCACCGGCATCCGAAGGTAGGGGCTGAGTTCTGATGCGGGATCCGATGTCCGTCCTCACCGACGCCTTCACGGGCTTCCTCTTCGGAAAGGTCGAGACGACCCGTCTGCCGGTGCGCACGTCCACGGGCCAGGCCCAGGCGGTCTACCTCCCGACCGCCGCCCCCGGCCTCGGCGACTCGGGCGTCATCATCGGCCGCGAGGTCTACTCCGGCAAGGGCTACATCTACGACCCCTTCCAGCTCTACGGCCAGCAGCTGCCCGCCCCGCACTGGCTGGTCCTCGGCGAGTCCGGCAACGGCAAGTCGGCCCTGGAGAAGACATACGTCCTCAGGCAGCTACGCTTCCGAGACCGCCAGGTCGTCGTCCTCGACGCCCAGGGCGAGGACGGCGTCGGCGAATGGAACCTGATCGCGCAGGAGCTGGGGATAACCCCCATCCGCCTGGACCCGATGGCTGCCCTGGACATGGGAATCCGCCTCAACCCCCTCGACCCGGCGATCACGACCACCGGTCAGCTGGCCCTTCTGCGCACCATCATCGAGGTGGCGATGGGCCACGGCCTCGACGAACGCTCGGGCTTCGCCCTGAAGGTCGCGCACGCCTACGTCAACGAGACCATCGTCGAACGCCAGCCGGTCCTCACCGACATCGTCGAGCAGCTACGGCACCCCGAACCGGAGTCGGCCGAGGCGATGAACGTCGCCATAGACGATGTACGGGCGTGGGGCCTGGACGTGGCGCTGGTACTTGACCGCCTCGTCGACGGTGACCTGCGCGGTATGTTCGACGGCCCGACGACCGTCGGCATCGACCTGGACGCACCCCTCATCGTGTTCGATTTGTCCCACATCGACCGCAACTCCATCGCCATGCCGATCCTGATGGCGATCGTCGGCGTATGGCTGGAACACACCTGGATCCGCCCCGACCGGAAGAAGCGCATCTTCCTCGTCGAGGAGGCCTGGCACATCATCAACAGCCCCTTCGTGGCACAGCTGTTCCAGCGCCTGCTGAAGTTCGGCCGACGGCTGGGCCTGTCCTTCGTCGCGGTCGTCCACCACCTGTCCGACGTGGTGGACGGTTCGGCGGCGAAGGAGGCAGCGGCCATCCTGAAGATGGCATCGACGCGGACCATCTACGCCCAGAAGGCCGACGAGGCGAGGGCCACGGGACGCGTCCTGGGCCTGCCGCGCTGGGCCGTGGAGATCATCCCCACGCTCACCCCAGGCATCGCGGTGTGGGACGTCAACGGCAATGTCCAGGTCGTCAAACACCTCATCACCGAGACGGAACGCCCGCTGGTCTTCACCGACCGGGCCATGACGGAGTCGTCCGCCGAGCGCGACCTGACCCTCGACGCCCTGCGCGCCGCCGAGTTGGAGGCGGAGGAGCGCGCGGCCGCCTTCGTGGAACAGCACCTGAGCGACTTCGAGGGACCGTCCGAGTCGACGGTGGCGTAGCGGGAGGCTGGACGTGGTGAGACCGGACGACGACAGGCGGGAAGACAGAGCGGGCCGGGCCGGCATCCCGGACGGGCTCCTGATCGGCATACTCGCCTTCCTGCTCGGCATGACCCTGCTGGTGTGGTCGGCCACGGGCCTCGCCGGCTGGTTCGCCAAGGGCGGCTGGCCCGACGGTGTCACCTTCACCCGCACCCCCCTCGCCATGCGCCACCTCATCGGCGAGCCGCACGACCTCCCCGGCGCCTGGCCCGAGACGCCGGCGACCGGGCTCTCCGGATACGGGCTGTTCTGGGGCCTGTTCATCGGCCAGTTGATGGTGCTGTTCGTCCTGACCGTGTTCTCGATGGGAACGTTCGTACGCTGGCGAGCCGTCCGGCAGAAGCGCCGAGCCGCACAGGCCGTCGCGTTCGAGGCGCCCACGCCCGCGACCGGCCCCGTACCCGAGCCGGTGCCGAGCCACCACGAGGTGCCGACCCCGAGAACAGCACCGCCTCAACCGGAACCGGCACAACTCCGCCAGGAAGCCGCACTCACCCCCGAGCCCGCCCCCTCGCCGTTGACCGGCGCGCCGGTCATGGTGGGGGGACAGGAGAAAATCCTGGTGGCCCCACGCGAGACCCGCCAGGCCACCGCGACCCAGGCCGTACGCGACGCGGAAGGCCCGGCCCTCGTCATCACCTCGAACCCGGCCGTCTGGACGGACACGAAGGACGCCCGAGCGAAACTGGGCCCCGTCCTCCTCTACGACCCCGCCCACCTCTGCGACACCCCGGCCCGCCTCCACTGGTCCCCCACCGCCGGCTGCGAGGACAAGCAGACGGCAACAGCCAGGGCCTTCGCGCTCCTCGCCCCGGTCCGCCCGACGGCCAAGCTCGACCAGGCCCTGTCCGCGACAGCCGAAACGCTCCTGCGCAGCTATCTGCACGCCGCCGCGGTCGACGGCCGCACCACCCGCCACGTCCACCGCTGGTCCCAGGGCGCCCAGGTGCAGGACGCGGTCCGTATCCTCCGTACGAACCCCAAGGCGGCCCCCGGCTCCGCGGGGGAACTTGAGGCCGCGCTCACCGCACATCCCGAACGCCGGGACATGGCCCAGGAGTTGACCAGCCGAGCGCTCTCCGCTCTCTTCACGGTCAATATCCGCGAGGCCTGCACTCCCAACCGAACAGATGCCCTCGCCTTGGATTCCTTCGTCCACGAAGGGGGCACGCTTTATGTGGTGGGGGAATCCATCGAGGACCCCAGAACCAACCCAGGCGCGATGCCCCTTCTGACGGCACTCGTCTCAAGCGTGGTCGAGCGCGGCCGGCACATGGCCGAACGGTCATCCTCCGGTCGCCTCGACCCACCACTGACGCTCGTCCTCGACGACGTCGCAGCCGTGGCTCCACTTCCCCAGCTCCCGGAGCTACTGGCCACCGGAACGGAGCGGGGGCTGCCGACGCTGGCCCTGCTCCGCTCCCGGGAACAGGGCCGCGCCCGCTGGCCGCACGACGAACTGCCGGTGTAGCGCCTCAGCTTGCGTCGCGCTCAAGCACGAACTCCAGCTCCAGCTCCCGCTCACCGGCGCTCTTCGCCAGCGGCACGGTCCGCCCGCTGGGCATGAACCCCGCCCTGCGGTAGAACGCCTGAGCCCGCCCGTTGTCCTCGTGCACGATCAATCGCACCCGCTCGACGCCCCGGGCCCACGCCCACTCCAGGCCGGCGTCGAAGAGCACCTCGGTCAGGCCGATCCCCCGGAGCTCGGGCCGTATGAACACCCCGACGACATGGCCCTGCTTCCGCTCGATCGGAAAGCCGGCCCAGTCCGTCGCCCCGGGCTCCTCGATCAGCACGGTCAGGGTCCCCACCCACTCACCGTCCGGCCCCTCGGCAATGAACTGCTGTGTACCCAAGGCGCCCTCGGCACCGCCGGCCGTACGTTCCCGCCAGAAGGAATCAGGGTGAGCCAGCGCCTCCTCGTAGGTCTCCAGGAAGGCGAGATGCGCGGCCGGATCCTGCAGCGCGGCAAGCCGCAGCGCCTTCGCCTCAACCCATTCATCGGCACGTACGGGACGGATCTTGTAGGTCATGTCAGACACGGTAACCGAACGCAGAAAACCCCCGTACCGGTATCCCCGGCCGGGGGTTTTCCCAATGATTGTTCGGCGGCGTCCTACTCTCCCACAGGGTCCCCCCTGCAGTACCATCGGCGCTGTAAGGCTTAGCTTCCGGGTTCGGAATGTAACCGGGCGTTTCCCTCACGCTATAACCACCGAAACACTATGAAACTGTCGAACCTGCCACACCATCACTATCACCGGTAACGGGGCTGTTCGTGGTTTCAGAACCAACACAGTGGACGCGAGCAACTGAGGACAAGCCCTCGGCCTATTAGTACCGGTCACCTCCACCCATTACTGGGCTTCCAGATCCGGCCTATCAACCCAGTCGTCTACTGGGAGCCTTACCCCATCAAGTGGGTGGGAATACTCATCTCGAAGCAGGCTTCCCGCTTAGATGCTTTCAGCGGTTATCCCTCCCGAACGTAGCCAACCAGCCATGCCCTTGGCAGAACAACTGGCACACCAGAGGTTCGTCCGTCCCGGTCCTCTCGTACTAGGGACAGCCCTTCTCAATATTCCTGCGCGCGCAGCGGATAGGGACCGAACTGTCTCACGACGTTCTAAACCCAGCTCGCGTACCGCTTTAATGGGCGAACAGCCCAACCCTTGGGACCGACTCCAGCCCCAGGATGCGACGAGCCGACATCGAGGTGCCAAACCATCCCGTCGATATGGACTCTTGGGGAAGATCAGCCTGTTATCCCCGGGGTACCTTTTATCCGTTGAGCGACGGCGCTTCCACAAGCCACCGCCGGATCACTAGTCCCGACTTTCGTCCCTGCTCGACCCGTCGGTCTCACAGTCAAGCTCCCTTGTGCACTTACACTCAACACCTGATTGCCAACCAGGCTGAGGGAACCTTTGGGCGCCTCCGTTACTCTTTAGGAGGCAACCGCCCCAGTTAAACTACCCATCAGACACTGTCCCTGATCCGGATCACGGACCCAGGTTAGACATCCAGCACGACCAGACTGGTATTTCAACGACGACTCCCCCTGAACTGGCGTCCAGAGTTCACAGTCTCCCAGCTATCCTACACAAGCCGAACCGAACACCAATATCAAACTGTAGTAAAGGTCCCGGGGTCTTTCCGTCCTGCTGCGCGAAACGAGCATCTTTACTCGTAGTGCAATTTCACCGGGCCTATGGTTGAGACAGTCGAGAAGTCGTTACGCCATTCGTGCAGGTCGGAACTTACCCGACAAGGAATTTCGCTACCTTAGGATGGTTATAGTTACCACCGCCGTTTACTGGCGCTTAAGTTCTCAGCTTCGCACGCCCGAAAGCGCACTAACCGGTCCCCTTAACGTTCCAGCACCGGGCAGGCGTCAGTCCGTATACATCGCCTTACGGCTTCGCACGGACCTGTGTTTTTAGTAAACAGTCGCTTCTCGCTGGTCTCTGCGGCCACCCCCAGCTCATGGAGTAAATCCAATCACCAGTGATGGCCCCCTTCTCCCGAAGTTACGGGGGCATTTTGCCGAGTTCCTTAACCATAGTTCACCCGAACGCCTCGGTATTCTCTACCTGACCACCTGAGTCGGTTTAGGGTACGGGCCGCCATGAAACTCGCTAGAGGCTTTTCTCGACAGCATAGGATCATCCACTTCACCACAATCGGCTCGGCATCAGGTCTCAGCCCCATGTGCGACGGATTTACCTACCGCACGGCCTACACCCTTACCCCGGGACAACCACCGCCCGGGCTGGACTACCTTCCTGCGTCACCCCATCACTCACCTACTACAAGTCTGGTCTATCGGCTCCACCACTTTCCATTCCCCGAAGGGTCCGGAACGGCTTCACGGACTTAGCATCGCCTGATTCAATGTTTGACGCTTCACAGCGGGTACCGGAATATCAACCGGTTATCCATCGACTACGCCTGTCGGCCTCGCCTTAGGTCCCGACTTACCCTGGGCAGATCAGCTTGACCCAGGAACCCTTAGTCAATCGGCGCACACGTTTCTCACGTGTGAATCGCTACTCATGCCTGCATTCTCACTCGTGAACCGTCCACCACTGCCTTCCGGCGCGGCTTCACCCGGCACACGACGCTCCCCTACCCATCACAGCCTCCGTTGGGAGTATTGCTGCAATGACACGACTTCGGCGGTACGCTTGAGCCCCGCTACATTGTCGGCGCGGAATCACTAGACCAGTGAGCTATTACGCACTCTTTCAAGGGTGGCTGCTTCTAAGCCAACCTCCTGGTTGTCTGTGCGACTCCACATCCTTTCCCACTTAGCGTACGCTTAGGGGCCTTAGTCGATGCTCTGGGCTGTTTCCCTCTCGACCATGGAGCTTATCCCCCACAGTCTCACTGCCGCGCTCTCACTTACCGGCATTCGGAGTTTGGCTAAGGTCAGTAACCCGGTAGGGCCCATCGCCTATCCAGTGCTCTACCTCCGGCAAGAAACACACGACGCTGCACCTAAATGCATTTCGGGGAGAACCAGCTATCACGGAGTTTGATTGGCCTTTCACCCCTAACCACAGGTCATCCCCCAGGTTTTCAACCCTGGTGGGTTCGGTCCTCCACGAAGTCTTACCTCCGCTTCAACCTGCCCATGGCTAGATCACTCCGCTTCGGGTCTTGAGCGCGCTACTATACCGCCCTATTCGGACTCGCTTTCGCTACGGCTTCCCCACCCGGGTTAACCTCGCAACACACCGCAAACTCGCAGGCTCATTCTTCAAAAGGCACGCAGTCACGAGAATGTGCAAGCACATTCCGACGCTCCCACGGCTTGTAGGCACACGGTTTCAGGTACTATTTCACTCCGCTCCCGCGGTACTTTTCACCATTCCCTCACGGTACTATCCGCTATCGGTCACCAGGGAATATTTAGGCTTAACGGGTGGTCCCGCCAGATTCACACGGGATTTCTCGGGCCCCGTGCTACTTGGGTGTCTCTCAAACGAGCCGTTGACGTTTCGACTACGGGGGTCTTACCCTCTACGCCGGACCTTTCGCATGTCCTTCGCCTACATCAACGGTTTCTGACTCGTCTCACGGCCGGCAGACCGCAAAAGAGAGATCCCACAACCCCGTATACGCAACCCCTGCCGGGTCTCACACGCATACGGTTTGGCCTCATCCGGTTTCGCTCGCCACTACTCCCGGAATCACGGTTGTTTTCTCTTCCTGCGGGTACTGAGATGTTTCACTTCCCCGCGTTCCCTCCACTTGCCCTATGTGTTCAGGCAAGGGTGACAGCCCATGACGACTGCCGGGTTTCCCCATTCGGACACCCCCGGATCAAAGCCTGGTTGACGACTCCCCGGGGCCTATCGTGGCCTCCCACGTCCTTCATCGGTTCCTGGTGCCAAGGCATCCACCGTGCGCCCTTAAAAACTTGGCCACAGATGCTCGCGTCCACTGTGCAGTTCTCAAACAACGACCAGCCACCCACCACCCCGAACCTAAGTCCGAGTGCACTGGGGCCGGCACCGAAGACAGACCATCACGGCCATGCCCTCAGACACCCAACAGCGTGCCCGGCACCCCCACCACCCATGATCAGCTTTCCACGCCCCGAAGAGCAGTACTCACAGCCTGAGATGACCGAAGATGCCGAATAATCAACGTTCCACCCATGAGCAACCAGCACCGGACGTTCGCCGATGAACTGGCCTCTGACCTCACCCCGGAGGGATCGGTAAGAAGTGCTCCTTAGAAAGGAGGTGATCCAGCCGCACCTTCCGGTACGGCTACCTTGTTACGACTTCGTCCCAATCGCCAGTCCCACCTTCGACAGCTCCCTCCCACAAGGGGTTGGGCCACCGGCTTCGGGTGTTACCGACTTTCGTGACGTGACGGGCGGTGTGTACAAGGCCCGGGAACGTATTCACCGCAGCAATGCTGATCTGCGATTACTAGCAACTCCGACTTCATGGGGTCGAGTTGCAGACCCCAATCCGAACTGAGACCGGCTTTTTGAGATTCGCTCCACCTCACGGTATCGCAGCTCATTGTACCGGCCATTGTAGCACGTGTGCAGCCCAAGACATAAGGGGCATGATGACTTGACGTCGTCCCCACCTTCCTCCGAGTTGACCCCGGCGGTCTCCTGTGAGTCCCCATCACCCCGAAGGGCATGCTGGCAACACAGGACAAGGGTTGCGCTCGTTGCGGGACTTAACCCAACATCTCACGACACGAGCTGACGACAGCCATGCACCACCTGTACACCGACCACAAGGGGGGCACCATCTCTGATGCTTTCCGGCGTATGTCAAGCCTTGGTAAGGTTCTTCGCGTTGCGTCGAATTAAGCCACATGCTCCGCTGCTTGTGCGGGCCCCCGTCAATTCCTTTGAGTTTTAGCCTTGCGGCCGTACTCCCCAGGCGGGGAACTTAATGCGTTAGCTGCGGCACCGACGACGTGGAATGTCGCCAACACCTAGTTCCCACCGTTTACGGCGTGGACTACCAGGGTATCTAATCCTGTTCGCTCCCCACGCTTTCGCTCCTCAGCGTCAGTAATGGCCCAGAGATCCGCCTTCGCCACCGGTGTTCCTCCTGATATCTGCGCATTTCACCGCTACACCAGGAATTCCGATCTCCCCTACCACACTCTAGCTAGCCCGTATCGAATGCAGACCCGGGGTTAAGCCCCGGGCTTTCACACCCGACGTGACAAGCCGCCTACGAGCTCTTTACGCCCAATAATTCCGGACAACGCTTGCGCCCTACGTATTACCGCGGCTGCTGGCACGTAGTTAGCCGGCGCTTCTTCTGCAGGTACCGTCACTTTCGCTTCTTCCCTGCTGAAAGAGGTTTACAACCCGAAGGCCGTCATCCCTCACGCGGCGTCGCTGCATCAGGCTTTCGCCCATTGTGCAATATTCCCCACTGCTGCCTCCCGTAGGAGTCTGGGCCGTGTCTCAGTCCCAGTGTGGCCGGTCGCCCTCTCAGGCCGGCTACCCGTCGTCGCCTTGGTGAGCCATTACCTCACCAACAAGCTGATAGGCCGCGGGCTCATCCTTCACCGCCGGAGCTTTCAACCACCACCCATGCGAGTGACAGTGATATCCGGTATTAGACCCCGTTTCCAGGGCTTGTCCCAGAGTGAAGGGCAGATTGCCCACGTGTTACTCACCCGTTCGCCACTAATCCACCCCGAAGGGCTTCATCGTTCGACTTGCATGTGTTAAGCACGCCGCCAGCGTTCGTCCTGAGCCAGGATCAAACTCTCCGTGAATGTTCTCCCGTCATCGGGATGACACCACGAGAGCGGAACAGCCGGGCGGAATAAGCCCAGCCGTTCACAGCGTCCTCGCTGTGTTTTACTTCAAAGGAACCTCGACCACCGGAACAAGTCCGGCGGACGGGGTATCAACATATCTGGCGTTGATTTTTGGCACGCTGTTGAGTTCTCAAGGAACGGACGCTTCCTTTGTACTCACCCTCTCGGGCTTTCCTCCGGGCGCTTCCCTTCGGTCTTGCGTTTCCGACTCTATCAGACCGTTTCCCGATCCGATTTCCTCGGCGCTTTCCAGGATCCCGCTTTCGCGTTTCCCTTTCCGGCGGTCCCGACTCTATCAGATCCTTTCGGGCCTGACTCCCAGTCAGCGGGCTTGTCCTCACGGCCGTTGGGCCGTTCCGACGTCTCAAACCTTAGCGGATTCCTTGGGCGGTTCCTAATCGGGCCGCCCGCCCCAAACCGAATTGAATTTCGGCATGCCGAAATCAATCCCGTTGGGAGGTTGTGCTGATGATTTGAGGTGCCGCTCGTGCGGCGGAGGTGCTGTCGCAGAACCGTTACGGCCCCGTGGCAACCCGAAGAACTTTACGCGTCCCCCAGGGGGCTGTCAACTGCCCCCTGTCAAGATCTTTTCTCTCCGCCTCAGTCCAGGTCGGTGAGACGTCCGCCCGCGTCCGGCTGGGCGTGCTCCACCCTGCGCAGGAGGCGGGTGAGTACCTCGCCGAGGGCGGTGCGCTCCTCCTGGGACAGGTCCTGGAGGAGGTCCTCCTCGAACACCGTGGCGAGGCGCATCGCCTCGAGCCACTTCTCGCGGCCCTCCGCGGTCAGTTCCACGATCACGCGCACACGGTTGGACTCGTCGCGCTCTCGGGTCGCCAGGCCCTCGGCGACCATGCGGTCGATCCGGTGGGTCATCGCGGCCGGCGTCAGCCCGAGGCGCTTGGCGAGGTCGCTCGGGCCCAGGCGGTAAGGGGCGCCGGAGAGGACGAGGGCCTTGAGGACCTCCCACTCGGCGTTACTGATGCCGAGGGCGGCGGTCTGGCGGCCGTAGGCGACGTTCATGCGGCGGTTCAGCCGGGAGAGTGCCGAGACGATCTTCTCGACCTGCGGGTCCAGGTCCCGGAACTCGCGCTGGTACGCGGCGATCTGCTCTTCGAGGGTCGGCTCCGCGACGCCGGGGGTCTGGGCCATGTGCGCAGTATCGCACGGGGCTCGTTGGCATTGAAGTTCTTCTGGATGTACTGTTTACCTTCGAACTTTAGCTTTGAAGTCTTCGGTGCTAAGTACTGAGGTACTCCAACTATCTGAGAGAGGTGAACGTGACCAGGGCGATGGGCGCAGCGATGCGCCGGATCCATGTGGGTAACGCACTCAGCGCGTTCGGGCTCGGCTTCACCGTCCCGTACCTGTACGTCTATGTGGCGCAGGTACGAGGGCTGGGGGCCATGACGGCGGGGCTCGTCCTCGCCGTCTTCGCCGTGGCCGCGCTGATCGTGCTGCCGTTCGCCGGGCGGGCCATCGTCCGGCGCGGTCCGCTACCGGTCCTGCTCGCCGCTCTGGTCACCGCCGCGCTGGGAGCGCTGAGCCTGGGGCTGGCGAGCAGCGCGGCGACCGTGCTGCTGTCGGCGGCGGCCCTCGGGGCCGGGCAGGCCGTGATGCAGCCGGCGCTCGCGACGATGATCGTGGACTGCTCCACGGCCGACACGCGCTCGCGTGCCTTCGCGATGCAGTTCTTCCTGCAGAACCTCGGGCTGGGTGTCGGCGGGCTCATCGGTGGTCATCTGGTCGACACCTCGCGCGTTTCCTCCTTCACGCTGCTGTTCGCGATCGAGGCGGCGATGTTCCTGCTGCTGGCGGTCGTGATGACGACGGTGCGCATGCCGCACTCCCCGCGGATCGAGGACGTACCGGCTCTGTCGGGACGGGGCGGCTGGAAGCAGCTGCTCGGCAATCGGGCCATGGTGCAGCTGTGTGTGCTGGGCTTCGTGCTGTTCTTCGCCTGCTACGGGCAGTTCGAGTCGGGGCTGAGTGCGTACGGGGTCGAGGCCGCCGGGATCTCGACGTCTGCGCTGGGTACGGCGCTGGCCGCCAACACGCTGATGATCGTCGTCGCGCAGTTCGCCGTTCTGAAGTTCGTCGAGCGGCGCCGGCGGTCCCGTGTGATCGCGGCCGTGGGGCTGATCTGGGCCGTCGCGTGGGTCGTGGCGGGATACGCCGGGCTCGGGCACGGCAGCCAGGAGATGGCGACGGCTGCGTTCGTGTCGACGTACGCCCTGTTCGGGCTCGGTGAGGCGATGCTGTCGCCGACCGTCGCTCCGCTGGTCGCCGATCTTGCGCCGAGTGGGATGGCCGGGCAGTACAACTCCGCTTTCGCCCTGGTGAAGCAGCTCGCGCTGGCCGTCGGGCCGGCGGTCGGTGGGCCGATGGGGGCCTCGCTGCAGGCGCCGTACATCGTGACCTTCCTGTTGTTCTCGCTGGGGATCACCTACCTCGCCGTACGGCTGGGTCGGCAGCTCACCGCCGTACAGGACCGGCCGTGGATGGGCCGGAGCCGGGTGGTTGCGCGGGGCGGGGCGTCCGCGGAGTCGGTGGCCGCGCAGCCGTAGGGCCGGTCAGCCGGAGGTCTTCGGGAGAACGAACTCGCACCAGACCGCCTTTCCGCCGCCCGGTGTGCGGCGGGAGCCCCAGTTCGAGGCGATCGTCGCCACGATCGCGATGCCTCTGCCGGATTCGTCGGCCGGTTCCGCGCGGCGACGGCGGGGGAGGTGGTCGTCGCCGTCGGTCACCTCGACGATCAGGCGGCGGTCGGTGCGGCGCAGGCGCAGGCGCATGGGCGGGGTGCCGTGCTGGAGGGAGTTGGCGACCAGTTCGCTGGCGGCGAGGACCCCCAGGTCGTGCAGGTCCGCCGGGAAGCGCCAGCTCGTCAGCACGCCGGAGGCGAACGCACGCGCGCGTGGGGCCGCTTCGATGCCGCCGAGGAGCTCCAGGGCCGCGTTGCGGAACAGGTCGCTGTCCGGGCCGGTGCGGGCCGGGTGCTGGAGAACGAGGACGGCGACGTCGTCGTCGTGGTCCGCCGTGACGCCCGCGGAGCGGACCAGGCGGTCGCAGACGACCTGGGGCGTGCCGGTCGCGCCCGACAGGGCTCGGGCCAGGGATGCGATGCCCTCGTCGAGGTCCTCGTTCCTGCGTTCCACCAGGCCGTCCGTGTAGAGCACCGCCGTGGAGCCGGGGCTCAGGGGGATCGAGCCCGATGTGTGCATCCAGCCGCCGGTACCGAGCGGCGGGCCGGTCGGTTCGTCGGCGCGCTGGACCGCTCCGCTCTCGTCCCGGACGAGGATCGGGAGGTGTCCGGCGGAGGCGTACACGAGGCGGCCCTCGTTCGGGTCGTGGATGGCGTACACGCACGTGGCGATCTGGTTGGCGTCGATCTCGATGGCGAGGCCGTCGAGGAGCTGGAGGACCTCGTGCGGGGGGAGGTCGAGGCGGGCGTACGCGCGGACCGCCGTGCGCAGCTGGCCCATGACGGCTGCGGCCCGGACGCCTCTGCCCATGACATCGCCGATGACCAGGGCCGTGCGGCCGCCGCCGAGGGTGATGACGTCGTACCAGTCGCCGCCGACCGCCGCTTCCGTGCCACCGGGCTGGTAGGTGGCGGCGATACGCAGGTCGTCGGGTTCCTCCAGCTCCTGAGGGAGCAGCGAATGCTGGAGCGTGACGGCCGTTTCGCGCTGCTGCCGCTCGCTGGCGCGGAGGCGTTCGGCGGCTTCGGCATGGTCGGTGACGTCCGTCGCGAAGACGAGCACGCCCGCGTGGTCGCCCTCGGTGACCGGGGTGCAGGTGAACGTGTAGGAGCGGCCGTCGGAGGCCTTGCGGGACTTGAGGGTGCGGGGCTTGCGGCTGCGCAGGACCTGGTCGAGGAGCGGGAGCAGGCCCAGTTCGTCGAGTTCCGGGAGGGACTCGCGGGTGGGTTCGCCGAGCGGGCGCAGGCCGAAGGCGCCCACATAGGCGTCGTTGACGTAGGCGACGCGGTGGTCCGGGCCGTGGACCAGGGCCACGAGAGCCGGGACGCGGTCCAGGACCTCGCGGACGGGGAGTGCGTCGACGGCGGGTACGGGTGCGGGCTCGTCGGTGAGCTGTTCGGCGCGGGCCGCGGGGACGGAGCTCGCGGTCTCGGCCGGCCGGTCGGGGGCGACCGTGTGATCGGTCCGCGCTGCGGCGCGGCGCTGCGTTCCGGGGAGCCGGGCGCTCCAGCGCGTGAAGTTCACGAATCCTTGCCTCGTGTCGTCGTCTTCGGCGTCTTCGGCGTCTTCGGCCGACTCCGGACCCGGCCGGAAGGCTGGGGCGTGATGCCCCCGGGATGCAGCACGGTGGGGAGAGCCTCTTGGGTTCGAGAGCGAGCTTCTGCTCACCCTGGGGGCGGGGATCAGTTAGGCAGTGTGGCCTACCGGGGCGACATCCGTCAGACGCCTACCCGGTCGGTGGAGTTCCTCGGTTCGGTCAGGACGACCCCTTCGGGTCGGTAGGAGGCTTTCCACCGGCCGCGAGTTCGAACTCCGCTCGGGGATGTTCGAGCGAGCCGAGTGAGACGATCTCCCGCTTGAAGAGTCCCGACAGCGTCCATTCGGCAAGGACACGGGCCTTGCGGTTGAAGGTGGGCACCCTGCTGAGGTGGTAGACGCGGTGCATGAACCAGGCAGGGTAGCCCTTCAGCTTGCGCCCGTAGACGTGGGCGACGCCCTTGTGGAGGCCGAGGGAGGCGACCGAGCCGACGTATTTGTGGGAGTACGTCTTCAGGGGCTCGTCGCGCAGGGCGTGGGCGATGTTGTCGGCGAGGAGCTTGGCCTGACGGACGGCGTGCTGGGCGTTCGGGGCCGTCTCCGTGCCGGGTTCGTCGGCGGTGACGTCGGGGACGGCTGCCGCGTCTCCTGCCGCCCACGCGTGCGTGGCGCCGTCGATCGTCAGCTGGGGAGTGCATTTCAGCCGGCCCCGTCCGGTGAGCGGGAGGTCGGTGGCGGCGAGGAGCGGGCTGGGTTTCACGCCGGCCGTCCAGACGACCGTCCGGGTCGGGAGGCGGGCGCCGTCGCTGAGGACGGCGACCCGGTCCGCGCAGGACTCCAGGCGCGTGTGCAGGCGTACGTCGACGTTGCGGCGGCGCAGCTCGGTGACCGTGTAGCGGCCCATCTCCTCGCCGACCTCGGGCAGGATGCGGTCCGAGGCCTCCACGAGGATCCACTTCATGTCCTCGGGCTGGATGTTGTGGTAGTAGCGGGCCGCGTAGCGCGCCATGTCCTCGAGTTCGCCGAGCGCCTCGACCCCGGCGAACCCGCCGCCGACGAAGACGAAGGTCAGCGCCGCGTCGCGGATCTCGGGGTCGCGGGTGGAGGAGGCGATGTCCATCTGCTCGATGACGTGGTTGCGCAGGCCGATGGCCTCCTCGACCGACTTGAAACCGATGCCGTGGTCGGCGAGACCGGGGATCGGGAGGGTGCGCGAGATCGAGCCGGGGGCCAGGACGAGTTCGTCGTACGTCAGCTGCTCCGGGCCCGCGCCCTCCTCCTCGGTGGCGAGGGTGGTGAGGACGGCGGTGCGCTTGGCGTGGTCGATCGACCGGACCTCGCCGATGACGACATGGCACTGGTCCAGGACGCGGCGCAGCGGTACGACGACATGGCGGGGGGAAATGGCGCCGGCCGCCGCTTCGGGAAGGAATGGCTGATAGGTCATGTACGGGTCGGGAGTGACGACTGTGATCTCGACCTGGCCCCGCCTGAGTTCCTGTTTCAGCGTCCGCTGCAGGCGCAGGGCCGTGTACATCCCGACGTAGCCGCCGCCGACAACGAGAATGCGCGCACGTTGCTTCACCATCCCATGACGCACCCGGCGCCGGAGTTTGTCCACAGCCCCGACAATTTGAGTGACCGCGTGCCCAGGACGCCCAGGGTTGGCCGAATTGCCCGAGTGTTCGGAAGGATTGCAGGTCAGCGGCTGTGTGCCCGGTGACCTTGGGTGATGGAATCGGGACGTAAGCGACCCGTACTCCGATCGGGGGGCGCTCCGTGCGGAACCTGCCCCTTCTGAATTGACCCTCGCTCAACTATGTTCGTGTGTCGACGGGGTGTAGGGGGATGCGCTCATCGCTCATCGTGTCCGCGACAGAGGGGCCGGTGAACCGGGCCTGTTCCCACGCCCTGGCAACCATTGAATGGCGGGGAGAGTCTCCGGGGGGAGACGTCATTACCGGGGGAACACTTATGCATGTTCAGGACTCTCATTGGTCGTCCGCGTCAGCACTGACATCGGGCGGCATCGTGAGCGCGGCGACGAGCAACGGACGCGGGGACACCTCGCGTACGACTCCGCTGCGCGTGGACGCACAGCGCAATCTGGAGCACGTCCTGCGCGCGGCGCGGGAGGTCTTCGGCGAGCTGGGGTACGGCGCGCCGATGGAGGATGTGGCACGGCGGGCGCGGGTGGGTGTGGGCACCGTGTACCGGCGGTTCCCGAGCAAGGACGTCCTGGTGCGGCGAATAGCCGAGGAGGAGACCTCGCGGCTGACCGACCAGGCCCGCTCGGCTCTCGGCCAGGAGGACGAGCCGTGGTCGGCGCTCTCGCGCTTCCTGCGGACGTCGGTGGCCTCGGGCGCCGGACGGCTGCTGCCGCCGCAGGTGCTGCGCGTCCCGGTCTCCGGCGAGCAGGCCGACGGCACGGTGTTCGACGAGGCCCGGGTGCCGCAGCAGCGGACGCAGCCGGGTTCCGGGGAGCTGCGTCTGGTCGCCGACGGAGTACCGGGCATCTCGGCGGACGACGACACGGGCGCGGCGGCGCTGCTGGAGGTCGTGGGCCAGCTCGTCGAGCGGGCGCGCGCGGCCGGTCAGCTGCGGCCCGACGTGTCGGTGTCGGACGTACTGCTGGTCATCGCGACGGCGGCGCCCTCGCTTCCGGACGCGGCACAGCAGGCGGCGGCCTCGGCACGGCTGCTGGACATCCTGCTGGAGGGGTTGCGCTCGCGGCCGGCCTGAGTGGTCCGTGCCCGCGGGCGGACCGGCCACCGTCGTGGGGCGTGGGCGCTGCGCGGCGCGCGCCCGGCGTGAGCCGGGAAGCGCCGGGAACACGCCGGACGCCGGGAATGCATCGGAAGCCGGGAATGCGCGGGACATTTCCGGCACGCGGCTCAACTTCCGTGCGGTGAGCCGTAATTGAGCCTTCCCCGAATGAGCGATGGCTAGTACTACCGCACGACAAGTCCCCACGGACGAGTGGATGGTCCGCACTGCGAGGTCCTGAACAAAAGCCAATATGGCACTCTGACCCGGTGTTCGGGACTGGTTGGGCAGGCAGCGGGGGCTTTCCGCGATGAGCTTTGACGGGCGGGACGAGTCGCCGGGCGACGGCGACTCGGAGGCCGGCGGTCCGCCGCAGGTGCCGAGTCAGGGAGGACGGGCGGGCGTCCCGCGGGGCGGCGGCCGCGCCGAGACCGTCGTCCCGCAGCAGGGCGGCGAACCGGTCGAGCCCGTCGAGGGCACTGTCCCGGCACAGCGCGATCGCCGGGAGGACGGCGTACTGCCGCCGCCCCGGGATCTGCCCCCGTCCGACGCCGAGCTGATCGTGCGGATGCGCTCCGGCGACGACACCGCCTACGAGGAGCTGTACCGGCGCCACGCGGGCGCGGTGCGCCGGTATGCCCGCACCTGCTGCCGCGACGCCCACACCGCTGACGACCTCACGGCCGAGGTCTTCGCCCGGATGCTCCAGGCGGTGCGCGGCGGCCACGGCCCCGAGCAGTCCGTACGCGCCTATCTGCTCACCACCGTCCGGCGCGTGGCCGCGAGCTGGACGAAGTCCGCCAAGCGGGAGCAACTGGTCGACGACTTCGCGGTGTTCGCCGCGCAGGCGGCGCGATCCTCCGAAACGACCGCCGACACCGCGTCCCTCGGCTCCTTCGGAGCGGGTCTGGACCTCGGGGCCGATGTGCGCGCGATGCACGAGGCCGAGCAGTCCATGGCCATGCAGGCCTTCCTGTCGCTGCCGGAGCGCTGGCAGGCCGTGCTGTGGCACACCGAGGTCGAGGACGAGTCGCCGAGCGAGGTCGCCACGCTCTTCGGGCTGGACGCCAACGGCACGCGGGTGCTGGCCAGTCGCGCCCGTGAGGGCCTCAAACAGGCCTACCTCCAGGCCCACGTCAGCGCCACGCTCGCCGGCGACGAGGAGTGCGCGCGCTTCGCCGACCGGCTCGGCGCCTACACCCGCGGCGGACTGCGCACACGGGCCGAGCGGGGGCTGCGCAAGCACCTGGAGGAGTGCGCCAAGTGCCGGCTGGCCGCGGGCCAGATCAAGGAAGTCGCCAACGGCATCCCCGGCGTCGTGCCGGTCGCGGTCATCGGCTGGTTCGGTGCCGCCGGGTACGCCAAGGTGGCCGCTCTCATCGCCGGCGGCACCGGAGCAAGTGCCGCGGGGGCTGCCGCGGCCGCGAGCGGCAGCTCGTCCGGCGGGGCGGGTGCCGGTGGCGCGGCGGTCTCCGAGGGACTGGGGGCGCCCGCGAAGGCCGGTATCGCCGCCGGTGTCGTCGTCGCGGCGGGCGTGGCGGTGGCCCTCGCGCTGTCGGGGAGCGACACCCCGGCCAGGAAGCCGGACGCCAAGGCCCCCGCCTCGACACCGGCCGTCCGCCCGGAGTCGCCGAAGCCGACGCCGACGCCGACGCCCGCGAAGACGCATCCCGCGCCGAAGCAGCCGGTGATCGTGCCCGTAAGGGCCGTCACGCCGAAGCCGGCCCCGACCCCCACACCCCGGCCGAAGCCCACACCGACTCCGGCTCCCACCCCGACCCCCAGGCCGAAGCCGACCCCGAAGCCCACCCCCACACCGGCCCCGCCTCCCCCGCCCGCGCCGGTCGTCTACCAGTGGAGCGAGCTGGCCTACGACATCACGGGCGACGGCACGCGACCCGAGATGCGGCTCGGCGGGAGCAGCTGGGTGTGGCAGCGGTACGGCCTGTCGATCGCCGGCAAGACCTACGCCCACGGCGTGACCGTGCACGGCCGGTCCTCCGTCGCTGTCGACCTCAACCGCACCTGCTCCGCCTACGACGCCATGGTCGGCATCGACGATCTGACCCTGGGGCTGGGGAGGGTCTCCTTCTCCGTGTACGCCGACGGCGTCCGGCTGTGGAAGTCCGCGACGATCCAGGGCGGCGACCCGGCGGTGCCGGTCCATGTGAACCTGGCCGGGCGCAAGAGCGTACGGCTCGTCGTGGAGCCGCGCACCGACTTCGACTCCGTGACGCTCGCGGACTGGGCCGATTCGAGGTTCACCTGCTCGTAGCGGACCGCGGTCGGCAAACGCCCGACGGGCTGAGATTCGGCCTGGGTTTCCTCACCCGCCCGAAGCCAGCGCCCCCCTCTTGGGTGTGATCCCCCCCGGTACCGCCCTCTGGCGGGCCGGGGTGCCCGTCCAGCAGGTGCCTCGGCGGGCCAGGAGGCGGCGGAGCCAGAGTTCCAGCGAGACCAGGTCCGCCAGGCCGTCGAGCGGGAGGGGTTCGCCTTCGGCGGCGGCGCGCAGGGCCTTGCGGACGACTCGTGCCTCCACCAGGCCCGCCTCCGCCAGCAGTGGTGTCCCGAACAGGTCCATCAGGGAGTCGGCGGCGACGCGGAGGCCGGTGCGGGCCGCCACCGCTGCCGAGGCGTGGGAGGGGGCGCCCCAGCCCGGTGGGAGGTCGCGGACGCCCGCGCCCTCCAGGACGGTGCGCAGGATGGCGGCACGCGCGCCCGGCTGGACGCGCAGGGCCTCGGGGAGAACTCGGCAGGCGCGTACGACCTGGTTGTCGAGGAAGGGGGCGTGCAGACGCTGGGAGCGGACCTCGGCTGCCTGTTCCAGGATGCGGAGGTCCGCGGCATGGCGGGCCAGGGCCGCACGCGCGCGGTAGTCGCCGGGACGCTGGCCCGGGCCCACGCCCGAGCGGCTCGTCGACGCCTGCAGGCGAACCGATACTTCCGCGAGGGCCTCGCCGGTGAGCCAGCGAGCCGCAGGGCCGGGTCTGGCCCAGGTGAGGGCGGCCAGGGAAGCACCTACGGCGCCCCCGGGCTCGTCGAAACGGCGCTGCAGGAGGCGTTCGGCGAGCAGTTCGAGGCCCTCCCTGTACGGCGTCCGCGCCAGCTTCCTGGCCGCGCCGTACACGCGCGCGGGGACCATCACCGAGCCGTCCGCCTTCGCGAGTGCCGCGACGGGCCGGACCAGGTGGCGGCGTTTGCGGTCCATCAGGAGGTCGGCCAGGCGGGCCGGGTGGGCGTCCAGGACCTGGCGGGCGCCGTAGCCCGTGAAGTGGTCCGCGCTGCCCGAGGCGAGGCGGGCGCGGTGGCGGGCGGCGGTCACCAGGGATGGGCCGGGTTCGTCGGTCAGCGGGCCGTCCAGTTCGGCGTACGGCAGGGCCTCCTCGCCGCCGGTCACCACCACGTGGTGCAGGCGCGGGTTGGCGGCGAGCGATCCCGCCCGCTGCAGTTCGGCCTCCCGGCCGCCGACCGCCAGATCGTTGAAGGTGACCGCCAGCAGGCGTTCGCCCGCGCCCGTACCGTGGCCCAGGACCGTGCCCGGCATGCCGGGCAGTCCGGCGGCGAGCAGGGCGAGCGTGCCCGAGGCCGGCCCGCCGGAGAGGTCCGCGCCGATGCCCGCGACCGGCATCCCGCGCGCGGCGCGGCGCTCGGCCGGCCCCATCCCGGGCACCGGGCCGGGGTCTATGTCGGCCCCCGGGACATGTCTGGGCGCGGACAAGCGCGCGCGTACCGCCTCCACCAGTGCGTCGCGCACCGCGTCGACCGCACTGTCCGGGTCGGCCGACGGCGCCGCCACCGCGAGGGAGGCGACCGGGTCGTAGCCGGCGATCTCGCGCGCTCCGGCGCGCAGGATCAGGGTGTGCCCCGGTGGGATGCGCCGTACGCCGTCGTAGGGCGTGGAGTCGTGCAGCGCGGCCGGTACGTCGGGGGCGGCGAGAAGCGCGGCGAGGTGGCCGAAGTCGAGGTTGGCCTCGATGAGGTCGGCGAGGGGGAGGGCCGCCGTGGCGTAGGCCGTGCCGCCCGCCCAAGGGGTGTAGAAGACCGGGCGGGCGCCCGCGAGGTCGCCGCAGACGGTGACCCGGCGGCCGGCCTTGACGACCGCGGTGTAGCTGCCAGGCCAGGCCGTGAGGTGACGAAGTGCGCCTCCGCGCGCGGCGAACAGCCCGACCCGCAGCTCCTCGTCGGACGCCCCGCACGTGCCCAGGACCGCTATCCGGGTCTGCGCGTCGGCGATCACCACCCGCACCTCGTCGGGGCGCCAGTCGCCGACCGCCCAGAGCGGATCGGGGTCACCCCACAGCAGCTGGGAACCCACCGGGTGGACGGTCTCGCCGTCGCTTCCGGTGGCCCCCGCGGTACCCGTCCCGGGAGTCACCGCGGCGGTGCTGCTCCATCCCACCAACCACCGCATCGACGCCTCCACAGGCTGTGGACAACCAGTGCACCGTACGAACTGGTTCCCCATGCTGCCATGAAGGGCGCACGCTGGAGGGAGGGTGGAGCCGCTTACGACCCCTGGAACGCGCCGTGGCGCTCAAGCGTCCTGGAGGGCGAACACCCGTACCCGGCAAGGCGTCTGCGACGCGAATGCGCCCCCGAAACGCTCCCCGAAAACGTCCTTCGCGCCCTCAAGTCCCATGGTGGGAGCGGTAATTACCCGGCGGACCGAGGGGCGGTTTTCGGCCAAATCGGAGAGGTGGAGACAGGCGTGCACACGCTCCGTGCAGGTTCTGCGCGCCGCATCACGCGCGCGCAGCCCGGGAGACGGAGTTCGCCCCCCGGGCCCATCCGCCGCCCGCGGGGATGAAGGCGGCGGTGTCCCCCAGCCCACTGGATCCAGTACAGCGGGCCGACCCACGCAGCATCCATGGAAGCGCTCCCCCGATGGCCGGAGAAGAGCGCACGGACGGGCGCACGGCCACACATCGGGAGCACGGCGCAACTGCGCGTATCGGTCCCGCACTTCAGTACGGACCACAATCCCGCCATCCGGAACTATGCCCCTTAACGCTTGGGATGCGGCGAACTACGCTGGGTTTACGAATGCCGCATGGTTATGCCAGCGCGGCAGCCGTCTGTGTCGAGGGGTGGCGCATGTCCAGGGAGCAACGCGGGCCGAACGAAAAACTCGGCACCGTTCTCGCCCTCGCGGGAATCAGCAACGCAGGACTCGCGCGTCGCGTCAACGATCTTGGCGCCCAACGCGGGTTGACTCTTCGCTACGACAAGACCTCGGTGGCGCGCTGGGTGTCGAAGGGCATGGTGCCTCAGGGTGCCGCGCCGCATCTCATCGCCGCCGCCATAGGCCAGAAGCTCGGCCGTCCGGTGCCGCTCCACGAGATCGGCCTGGCGGACGCGGATCCCGCACCAGAAGTGGGCCTCGCCTTCCCCAGGGACGTCGGCCAGGCGGTGAAGTCGGCGACGGAGCTCTACCGTCTCGACCTCGCCGGGCGCCGGGCCGGCTCCGGTGGCATCTGGCAGTCGCTGGCCGGATCGTTCGCAGTAAGCGCATACGCAACGCCCGCCTCACGATGGCTGATAACACCGGCCGACAGTTCGGTGGCGCGCGAGGCGAACTCCGCCGAGGACTCGGGCGCACCGCTCAAAGTCGGCCACAGCGATGTGCAGAAGCTGCGGGAGGCCGCCGAGGACGCCAGGCGCTGGGACTCCAAGTACGGCGGCGGTGACTGGCGTTCGTCGATGGTTCCCGAGTGCTTACGGGTGGAGGCGGCACCGCTGCTGCTCGGCGCGTACTCGGACGAGGTCGGCCGCGCACTGTTCGGGGCCAGCGCCGAACTGACGCGCCTGGCCGGATGGATGGCCTTCGACACGGGGCAGCAGGAGGCCGCCCAGCGGTACTACATCCAGGCGCTGCGCCTCGCGCGGGCAGCCGCCGACGTGCCCCTTGGGGGCTATGTGCTGGCCTCCATGTCGCTGCAGGCGACCTACCGTGGCTTCGGCGACGAGGGCGTCGACCTCGCGCAGGCCGCACTGGAACGCAACCGGGGCCTGGCGACCGCGCGCACGATGAGCTTCTTCCGGCTCGTCGAGGCACGGGCACACGCGCGTGCGAGTGACGCGCAGGCGGCCGGGGCGGCCCTCAAGGCCGCCGAGGGCTGGCTGGAGCGCTCCCGGGAGGGCGACAACGACCCGTCCTGGCTCGGCTTCTACTCCTACGACCGCTTCGCCGCGGACGCCGCGGAGTGCTACCGCGACCTGAAGGCGCCGCGCCAGGTGCGCCGCTTCACGGAGCAGGCGCTGTCGAAACCGACGGAGGAGTTCGTACGGTCGCACGGGCTGCGGCTCGTGGTGTCGGCGGTCGCGGAACTCGAGTCGGGCAACCTGGATGCCGCCTGCGAGCAGGGCGTGCGGGCGGTGGAGGTCGCAGGGCGCATCTCGTCGGCCCGCACGACCGAGTACGTAAAGGATCTGCTGCACCGTTTGGAGCCGTACGGGGACGAGCCGCGCGTGGTGGAGCTGCGGGAGCGGGCACGCCCGCTGCTGATGGCTCCCGCCTGAGCCGGAACCGGTGACGGATACCGGTGGCAGATACTGGCGACAGGGACCAGGTACCGGTGACAGGTACGGATACCTGTACAAGCTGTACAAGTACAGGTGCGGGAAGACCCCACTCCTCCTGCGTTTGAAGCCGGTGTCAGTGGCGCAGTGCACTATCGGTAGTGGGAGGTGGTGCAGGTGCGGCCGGGGATCGCTTATGACTGCGATGTGCTCGTGATCGGTGGTGGGATCGTCGGGCTGTCCACCGCGTACGCGATCACGCGTGCCGCGCCCGGCACGCGCGTGACCGTGCTGGAGAAGGAACCGGGGCCGGCCCGGCACCAGACGGGGCGCAACAGCGGCGTCATCCACAGCGGGATCTACTACCGGCCCGGGTCTTTGAAGGCCCGGTACGCGGTGCGGGGCGCCGCCGAGATGGTCAAGTTCTGCGCCGAGTACGGCATCGCACACGCCGTCACCGGCAAGCTGATCGTCGCCACGGAGCGACAGGAGCTGCCGCGCCTGCACGCCCTGGTGCAGCGCGGGCGGGAGAACGGGATTCCGGTGCGGGAGCTGGGCGCCGCCCAGATCGCGGAGTACGAGCCCGAGGTGTACGGGCTCGCGGCCATACACGTCGGGACGACCGGCGTGTGCGACTTCGTGGGGGTCGCCCGGCAGCTGGCGGAGGCGTCGGGGGCGGAGATCCGGTACGGGGCGCGGGTCGAGCAGGTCGACCGGCGCCCGCAGCTCGGGGTCGCGGTCCGGACGACGGCCGGCGACGTCGTACGCGCGCGCGTGCTGGTGAACTGTGCCGGGCTGTACTGCGACGAGGTGGCGCGGCTGACGGGGGACGACCCCGAGATGCGGATCGTGCCCTTCCGCGGGGAGTACTACTCGCTGGCGCGGCCCGAGCTGGTGCGGGGACTGGTGTATCCGGTGCCGGATCCGGCGTTCCCGTTCCTCGGCGTGCATCTCACGCGCGGGATCGACGAGGACGTGCACATCGGTCCCAACGCGGTGCCGGCGCTGGCCCGGGAGGGGTACGGATGGGATGTCGTACGGCCGCGGGAGGTCGCCGGGACGCTGGCCTGGCCCGGCGCCTGGCGAATGGCCCGGCGGCACTGGCGGTACGGGACGGGGGAGCTGCGCCGGTCGGTGTCCAGGAAAGCGTTCACGACGGCGGTGCGAAGGCTGTTGCCGGCGGTGACGGAGGACGACCTGGTGCCGACGGCCGCGGGGGTCCGGGCGCAGGCGGTGCTGCGGGACGGGTCACTGGTGGACGACTTCCTGATCAAGGAGGGACCACGGGCCGTCCATGTGCTGAACGCACCCTCACCTGCGGCGACGGCTTCGCTGCCGATCGGCCGGGAGGTGGCGAGAAGGGCGCTGGCCGTGCTCGGCCCGTCCTGACCGGCCCGCTCGGCGGCCACCGGACGGGCCGGCCGTCTCACCGTCCCCGTAAAATCGGTCGCACTGTGTCTGACTCCCTCCATGCCCCCGAATCCCCACAGCCCGCCGCGCCCGCGCCCGCCGCTGCCTCCGCGCCCGGCGAGCACACGCCGCACGCCCCCGGTGTCTCCGTCCGGCACACCCGGGCCAAGGGCGAGCCGCGGTTCCCCGACGGGCCGAAGGCCGATCCGGCCGGCTCGCACTTCGAGCGGCGGATCCGCAGCTTCCAGCCGCGCCGCAGCCGGGTGACCGCAGGACAGGCGGACGCGCTGCAACGGCTGTGGCCCAAGTGGGGGCTGGACATCGACGGACAGCGGTCGATCGATCTCACCGAACTGTTCGGGAACACCGGCCGCGTCGTGCTGGAGATCGGGTTCGGGATGGGCGAGGCCACCGCGCAGATGGCCGCCGCGGATCCGGACACGAACGTCCTCGCCGTGGACGTGCACACCCCGGGGCAGGGACATCTGCTCAACCTCGCCGACGATCACGGGCTGTCCAACGTCCGCGTGGCCAACGGGGACGCGATCATCCTGCTGCGCGAGATGCTCACCCCGGACTCACTCGACGGGCTGCGCGTCTACTTCCCCGACCCCTGGCCCAAGAAGCGGCACCACAAGCGGCGGCTCATCCAGCCGGAGTTCCTGGACCTCGCCGCGGCCCGGATCAGACCCGGCGGCATCGTGCACTGCGCGACCGACTGGGAGCCGTACGCCGAACAGATGCTCGACGTGCTGACCGCGCACCCGGGGTTCGAGAACACACGGCCCGACGGCGGTTTCGCGCCGCGTCCCGACTTCCGGCCGCTGACCCGTTTCGAGGGCCAGGGTCTGGAGAAGGGACATGTCGTGAACGACCTGCTCTTCCGTCGCGTACAGCATCACCAACAGCCCCCCACCGGCGTCTGAAGCCCCCTCGGCCCCGCGGGCGAACCGACATACCGTCGCGGGCGGCGCCCTCCCTCGTTAGGGTCAATGCCGTGGCCACCAGTCCCCCGTACCCGACGTATCCGCCGCACCCCGGTGGCCCCGCCGGCGGTGCGCCCACGCATGCGCACTGGTGGCAGCGTCGAGGGCCCCTGGGCCGGGCGCAGTCGAGGGCTTGGGGGAGGGTGCGGTACGGCGCCCTCAGCACCCTGCTCGCGCTCTCCGGGCTGGTCATCCTGGCCCTGGTACGTGAACAGACCGGCACCGAAGGGTTCCTGGTGGGACTCGGGCTGGCCGTCCTGCCCGTCCCCCTCCTCATAGCCGCCTTCCGCTGGCTCGACCGCGTCGACCCGGGCCCCTGGCGCAATCTGCTGTTCGCCTTCGCCTGGGGGGCCTGCGCCGCGGCGCTGATAGCGATCGTCGCGAACAGCTTCGCCACGAAGTGGATAGCGACGGCGACGGCCGATCCGTCCAGCGCGGACACGCTCGGCGCGACGGTCATAGCGCCCATCGTCGAGGAGTCGGCGAAGGCCGCCGCCGTCCTCCTCGTCTTCCTCTTCCGCAGACGGGACTTCACCGGGATCGTCGACGGCGTCGTCATAGCCGGCGTCACCGCCACCGGCTTCGCGTTCACCGAGAACATCCTCTACCTGGGCACCGCCTTCGGCAGCGACGAGCTCACCGGCGACCGCGGCATCGCCTCCGTCACCGCGGCGACGTTCTTCGTGCGGATCGTCATGTCCCCGTTCGCGCATCCGCTCTTCACCGTCCTCACCGGCATCGGCTTCGGCGTCGCCGCGCTCTCGGCGGAGCGCCAGCACCTGCGGCGGGTCCTCGTCCCGCTCTCCGGCCTGCTGCTCGCCATGAGCATGCACGCGATCTGGAACGGCTCGTCGACGTTCGGCGAGTACGGGTTCTTCGCCGTCTACGCCGCCTTCATGGTCCCCGCGTTCGGCCTGCTGACCTGGCTGGTCATCTGGACGCGCCAGCGCGAACTGCGCACCGTGCGCGAGGAACTGCCCGCCTACGCCGTCGCCGGCTGGCTCACCCCCGCCGAGCCGTACGCCCTCGGCTCGATGCGGGCGCGCCGGCTGGCCCGCGACTACGCCGCCCACCACCTCGGCAGGCCCGCGGCCCGCACGGTCGCGCAGTACGAGGCGTACGCGACCTCCCTGGCGTTCCTGCGGCACCGGGGGCGCCGTGGCCGCGCCGGTGCCGACTTCGTCGTCAGGGAGCAGGAGTTGCTGCACCAGCTGTGGCTACGGCGTGAGGTGGCCCGCCCGGCCCTGGACTACGCGGCGCGCCTGACAGCACCTCCGGTGCCGGTGGCGCCGGCGCCCTGGGCGATGTACGGGGTGTACGGGTACCCGGCGATGCCGAATCCCGCGTACAACCCGTACCGGACGTAGAGCGCGTACTGCGGTACAGGACCGGTACCGCCCCTGTATCTCGGAGGATCAGGCCGACGCCGCGGTCAGCCGCGCTACCTCGGCCTCGGTGAGCGTCGGCTCCCCCACCCCCAGCAGGGCCGGCAGCTGCTCCACCGTCCGCGCGGACGCGATCGGCGCGATGACCGTCGGCTGGGCCGCGAGCCAGGCCAGGGCGACCGTCGCCACCGGGGCCCCGTGGGCGTCGGCGATCTCGTCGAGGGCCGCCAGGACACTGCGGCCGCGTTCCGTGTCCAGGTGCTTGCCGGCACCGGCGCGGGCGCTCTGGACCGTCGTACCTGGCCGGTACTTGCCGGTGAGGAAGCCCGAGGCAAGGGCGAAGTACGGGACGGCGGCCAGGCCGTACCGCGCGGCGAGGTCCTGGAGTTCGCCCTCGTACGTGTCGCGCGAGACCAGGTTGTAGTGGGGCTGGACGGCCACGTACTTGGCCAGGCCCTCACGGTCGGAGAACTCCAGGGACGCACGGAGCCGCTCGGGCGAGATGTTGGACGCGGCGATGTGCCGCACCTTGCCCGCCTTCACCAGCTCGTCGAGCGCGCCGATGATCTCCTCGACCGGCACCTCCGGCTTGTCGAAGTGGGTGTAGTACAGATCGATGTGATCGGTGCCGAGGCGGCTCAGGGAGGCGTCGGCGGCGGCCTTGATGTTGGTGGCCGTCAGGCCCGGGAACTCGGGGTGCTGGCTGACCTTGGTCGCGATGACGACGTCGTCGCGGTTACCGCGCGCCCTGACCCACTTGCCGATGATCGTCTCGGACTCGCCGCCCTTGTTGCCGTCGACCCACGCCGAGTAGGAGTCGGCGGTGTCGACGAAGTTGCCGCCCGCGGCCGCGTAGGCGTCCAGCACGGCGAAGGACGTGGCCTCGTCGGCGGTCCAGCCGAAGACGTTGCCGCCGAGGGAGAGGGGAAAGACCTCCAGGCCGGAGGAGCCGAGCTTGCGAAGAGAAGTCATGTAGTGCGTCAACGCCCGCGTCGGAGGGCGATCTTCCGCTGCGGCCGCAAAATCCCCGTAAACAAGCGGAGTCACCCATTCCAGCGGCTGGACAGCGGAAAAAAGGCAGCCCTGACGTCTGGGGTATGCCGTCAGGGCTGCCGGGATCACGAGGAAAAGAAAGAACAGCGAGAACAGGGAGAACAGGGAGAAGCCGAGGTCAGGGAGAAGCGAGGTCAGGGGGTGAGGCCCTTGCTGCGCAGCCATGTCATCGGGTCGATGCCCGTGGCCTGGCCGTTCAGGTGGACCTCGAGGTGCAGGTGCGGACCGGTCACGTTGCCGGTGGCGCCGACACGCCCGATCACATCGCCCGTGCCGACCTTCTGGCCCACGCTCACGCTGATCGACGACTGGTGGCAGAACCAGAGTTCCGTACCGTCGTCGAGCGTGATGATCGTGCGGTAGCCGTACGAGCCCGCCCAGCCGGCCTCCGTGACGGTACCGCTGTGGACGGCCTTGATGAGCGTGCCCGTGGGGGCGGCGAAGTCGAGACCCGTGTGGTAGCCGGAGGACCACATCGAGCCGGCCTGTCCGAAGGTACCGGTGATCGTGTACGACACGACCGGCAGCTTGAACTGCTTGGCCAGCTCGGCGAGTTTGGCGGCCTCGGCCTTCTTCTTGGCCTCCGCCTCGGCCTTCTCCTTCGCGGCCCGCGCCTTGGCCACGGCCGCCTTCTCCGCCTGGGCGGCAGCGTCGTCGACCTGCTTGGCGAAGACGGCCTCGGTGGCCGACCGGGCCTTGCCGTCGACCTGGACCTGCTGGCTCTCGGCCTGGGCCATGATGCGGTTGCGCAGCGCCTCACCGGCGTCCGCGGCGCCCTGCGCGGTGTCGTCGGAGCTGACGCCGACGGTGCTGAGGGCGGTGGCGGAGCCCTTGGAGGCGTGCGAGGAGTCGCCGAACACGCCGCCCACAGAAGGCAGATCGGGCAGGGAGATGGAGACCGGGGGCTTGCCGGTGTTGGCGCTGGCAATGCCGCCCGCGCCGACGGCGGCTATGACACCGACGCCGAGAACCGTGGAGCTGCGGGCGAGTCCCCCGCCGCGCTGCTTGGAGACACGGTGCCGGCCGCGCACCGGCGGTAGGGACTCCTCGGTGGGGTTCCACTCCTCCCACGGGCCCTCGTCGGTGCGGGGGCCGGCAAAGCCGAAGGGCTCGGTACTCGGCACGAACGGTGCTGCCGGGGCAGGCGGGTTGGACGCCACGTAGGCGTGCTCCTTCCTTCCTTCTCGCCTACCGGGTTAGCTGACGGGTTCGGAGCAGGAAGGTCTCCTACGCGCGTATACCCGCCGTACGTTCACGGCGGCTTCAGCGCGATTCACCCCAGGGTGGTGGTTCCCCGGTTCCCTTGCGGGATTCGGCGCGTGCGCACGGAGCCGTCTCTTGTGACGGCTGGGACGACCGCGCTGCGTTATCGAACGTTAATAGACCCGGGGTGCCGTTTCCAGCTGTTCCGCTTGATCATTAATGCTTCTTGGTCTGGACGTAGGGCCCATGAACGGCCATAAACGGGCGAGTTGGCCAGACCTCAGGATCCACACAGGTATTGACGGTATGTCAGTTGTTATGCGGAGGGCGGTCGCTCGACCACACTCGGTGACATCGCGTCAGGGAAGGGCGGGGAGACACGGAAAGGCACGGACAGGCACGGAGAGGCCCACGGAGAGGCATGGAAGCGGGAAAACACTCAGGGCCGGAATCCAGTTACTGGATTCCGGCCCTGAGCCTTGAGTAGCGGGGACAGGATTTGAACCTGCGACCTCTGGGTTATGAGCCCAGCGAGCTACCGAGCTGCTCCACCCCGCGTCGTTGTGTAACCAGCATACGCCATCCGTGGGGTGCTCAGAACCACGGTCACGACCGTGGGTCACGAACCCGGGAGATGCCGGTTCGGCGCCTTGGCCTGCTCCTCGTACTCCGGCAGTACGACGACCTCGACGCCCCGCGACGCCAGCAGCCCGCTCCCGTCCGCCTCCGTGACGAACGTGTCCGGCTCCCGCCACGCCGTGACCACCCGCCGCACCCCCGCGTCGAGGATCAGCCGCGCGCACGGCCTGGGCCGGGAGGCGCGGTGGGCGCAGGGCTCCAGGCTGCTGTACACCGTCGCCGACGCGAGTCTCGGATCCGCCGGGTCGAGCTTGGCCAGGGCCGCCTCCTCGGCGTGCACGACAGGGTCGCCGCCCTCGCGCGAGTGACCGCGGGCCAGCTCCGTGCCGTCGGCGGCGACGATCACCGCGCCCACGCTGAAGGCCGTGCGGGAGGGCGGGCACTGCGCCGCCAGCTCGCAGGCGAGGGCCAGCCAGTGGCGGTCGGCGGCGGCGGGGAGCGGGCCGGCACCGGGGGCCGTGGGCTCGTAGCGCATGAGAACGACGTCCTCGATCCGCCGGGTCTCCGTCAGGCGCAGGCGGCCACCCTGGTAGGCGCCGGGGCCGAAGAGGCGGGGAGCGTCCGGGTCGCCCACGAAGAGGGGGGCGAGGACGAGCTGGAGTTCGTCGGCGAGGCCCTGCCGGAGGAACTGGGTGTGGATCGTGCCGCCGCCCTCGACCATCAGGCGCCGTACGCCGCGCACGTCGTGCAGATGCTCCAGGAGCCGCCGCCAGTCGAGGTCGGGGCCGAGCGGGACGACGTCGGCGGCGAGGCCGAGTGCGCGCGCCCGCCGGGCACCCTGGTCGGTCGTGCAGACGAGCTTCTCGCCACCCGTGTGCCAGAAGTTCGCGTCCGGGTCCAGGTCGCCGGAGCCGCTGACGGTGACCTTGAGGGGGTACTCCGACTTCCCAGCCGCGATGCGGGCGGCCCGGCGCTCGGGCGAGTTGACCAGCAGCCGCGGGTTGTCGGCGCGGATCGTGCCCGCGCCGACGAGGATCGCGTCGACGGACGCCCGCACCTCGTCCACACGGTCGAAGTCGGCCGGGGAGGAGAGCAGGAGGCGTTCGGGGCCGGCGTCGTCGAGGTAGCCGTCGAGAGAGACGGCGGCGGACAGCAGGACGTAGGGGTACGGCATCGGTCGCGCTCACTCTCGGCGGCGGGCTCGGACAGGCAGGGCGGGCTCGGGCGGGTGGGTCTTGGTTCAAGTTTGAAACAAACCTACACTGGGGCTATGACGACTCGCTGGCTCACCTCCAAGGAGCAGCGCGCCTGGCGCGCGTACATCGCCGCGGCGCACCTCCTGGAGGACGCGATCGACCGGCAGCTCCAGCAGGACGCCGGCATGCCGCACCTGTACTACTCCATCCTGGCCAATCTCTCCGAGGTACCCGAGCGGCGGCTGCGGATGACCGATCTCGCCGAGCGGACGAAGATCACCCGAAGCCGGCTGACGTACGCGGTGTCCCGGCTGGAGAAGGACGGTCTGATCCGGCGCGAGAACTGCAAGTGGGACAAGCGGGGGAGCATCGCCGCACTCACCGACGAGGGCATGGCGGTGCTGGAACGCACCGCGCCCGGACATGTCGAGACCGTGCGCGCCTCGCTCTTCGAGCACCTCACCGAGGAACAGGTGGAGCAGGTGGAGGAGATCTTCTCGGGGGTCGCGCGGGCCCTCGACGAGGGGGGCAGCCGGCCCACGCCCGACGAGGTGCCGTGGCGGCGGCGGTCGTCGCCGCCCTGTTCGTGACCCAGTCCCGGTAAACGTGTTGCTTCAAATTTAAAGCATGGGGTAGTGTCCGGGACCGTAGAACTGCTTCAAATCTGAAGCAGGACTGCGGAAGCAGGACTGCTCAAGCAGACGTCCACCGGACCCACCCGGGAGAACCCGCATGCCCGACTTCCCCGCCGCCACCCCGCGCGCCCGCGTCCGGGTACCGCTGCGCTTCCAGGACGGCTACAGCGTCGACGCCGAACTGGTCACCTTCCACGGCCTGACCGACGGACAGGAACACGTGGCCGTCGTCCTGGGCGACCCGGGCCCCGTCCCGCTGGTCCGGCTGCACTCCGAGTGCCTCACCGGCGACGTCTTCGGCTCGGCCCGCTGCGACTGCGGCCCGCAGCTGCGCGAGGCGGTCGAGCGGATCGCGACCCGCGGCGGCGTGCTGCTCTACCTGCGCCAGGAGGGCCGCGGCATCGGCCTCTACAACAAGCTGGACGCGTACGCCCTGCAGGACCAGGGCCTGGACACGTACGAGGCGAACGCGGCCCTCGGCCTGCCCGAGGACGACCGCGACTACACGGCGGCCGCGCAGATGCTCCACGCCCTCGGCATCGACACCCTCGACCTGCTGTCCAACAACCCCGACAAGGCCGGTCAGCTCCGCGACCTGGGCATCGACGTGCACGAGCGCGTCCCCACGGGCGTCTTCACCACCGCCCACAACGTCCGCTACCTGCGCGCCAAGGTCCTCCAGACCCAGCACACGCTGCCGCTGGGCGAACTGACGGAACTCAGCGCCGGCTGACGGCTGACGGCTGACGGCTGACGGCTGACGATCTACGTTCGGGACGGCGCCGTTGGATCGTCCCGTCTGTCCGTATCGGGCGCCGTCATCCCGCGCGCGGCAGCATCACGTCGATCACCGTCGGCCCGGCGTCCGGGCTGGACACTTCCATTCCATGGTCCCGTCCAGCGCGGCTGCCCGTCCGCGCATACCGAGCAGACGCATACCGAGCAGTCCCGGGCCGCCCGTCTGGTCGACGCCGCCCAGCCCTTCGTCGGCCACCCTCACGGGCAGCCGCGCCTGAGGTCGTCAGACAGCCACCGGACCCTGACCAGTTGTGCCGTCCCGGCCTCCCCGCGTTGATCGGACGCCTCGCCCCATCCAGCCGTCACTCAGCGGGGATTGGCACGAGCAGGGCTGGAGGGTGGTGCGGCAGGAAGTACAACGGGAGTGTGACGCGGTTCACCGGTAAACAGTGACAGGGGGTTGTCGCGGATGGCTGCGATGGTCGACGGATGACGATCACCGATGAGGACTGCCTGGCCGAGACTCTGGCGTTCAACAAGCAGTTCGAGGCCACGGCCGCGAGCCGTCCGGCGCGCGAGGAGACTCCCGATGCAACCACGCTGGCCGCCCTGCGCCGTAACCGGCTTGGCGGCGACACGCCACCGGTGCGACTGCGGCAGGGCCAAGACCGCGTCGTTGAGGGCGGGGTGAAGATACGAGTCTTCGCACCGGAGCACGTTGACGGCGTGTACCTGCACTTCCACGGAGGCGGCTGGACGTTCGGCTCCGCGGACGGGCAGGACGAAAGACTGTGGCGACTGGCCGAACAGACGCGGCTCGCCGTGGTCAGCGTGGACTACCGCCTCGCACCGGAACACCCCTTCCCCGCCGGACCCGCCGACTGCGAAGTGGCCGCCCGGTGGCTGGTGAAGCACGCGGTGACCGAATTCGGCACCGAGCGGCTGCTGATCGGCGGTGAATCGGCCGGCGCCCACCTCAGCGTCGTGACGCTGCTGCGCCTTCGCGACCGGCACGGCATCACTGGCGCCTTCCGGGCCGTCCACCTGCTCTTTGGCCCCTACGACCTGTCGATGACACCCAGCCAGCGACTGTTCGGCTCCAAGCGGCTGCTGAGCAATACCGACACCCTGCGGCGGACCTATGAGCTGGTCACCCCCGGCATGGACGCGGAACAGCGCCGTGATCCCGAGGTCTCACCGCTGTTCGCCGACCTTGTCGGCATGCCGCCCGCCCGGATCGTGGTGGGCAGCGAAGATCCGCTGCGGGACGACTCGCTGTTCCTCGCCCAGAGGTGGCAGGCGGCGGGCGCGCCCGTGCAGCTGGGCGTCGTGGCCGGCGCCATGCACGGCTTCACCCTCTTCCCGCTGACCATCACCGAACGGGAACAGCGACGCGAACGGAACTTCCTGTCCACCATGGGCCGGTAGCGTCGCCGACATGAACCGTACTGCCCGGCTGTATGCGCTGGTGGAAGAGTTGCGCGCAGTCGCGCCGCGGTCGTTGACGGTCGCGGCGCTCGCCGCGCGCTTCGAAGTGAGCACGCGCACGGTGCAGCGTGACCTCCAGGTGCTGATGGAGACCGGCGTCCCGGTGCGCACCACACCGGGACGCGGCGGGGGCTGGTCGATCGACCCGGCCATGACCCTGCCCCCGATCCACTTCACCGCTGAGGAAGCCTCGGCCCTGGCCGTCGCCCTCGCCGCGACCGATACCTTCGCCCCGTATGCCGGTGCGGCCCGCACCGCGGCGCAGAAGCTCGCGGCCTCGATGACCGGCCCCGCCTCGGCGGCGGCACGGGAGCTGGCCACCCGCATCGTTGCGCTGCCCGCGCCGTCCGACGCCGCGGTCCGCACCGCGGTGGAACAAGCCCTCACCACCCACACGGTCCTGCGGCTGTCCTACACCGACGCAGCAGGACACAACAGCGAGCGAGCGGTGGAACCGGCCGGACTGCTCACCGCAGACGGCCGGTGGTACCTCATCGCCTGGTGCCGCACGCGACAGGCCGGCCGGGGCTTCCGGCTGGACCGCATCACAGCAACGACTCCGACCACGGAGCAGGTACACCCCCACGACCTGACCGAACTCCTGCGCGGGTCGGCCGCAGCCGACGCGGTGCAGCCCACCACGCTGGCTCCACTCACGCACTGGCCCGAAAACGAAGCAGCGCCCGACCCGACCGAAGCCGACTCAGGCGCTGCGCAGCAGGTCAGAGGGGATGCCCCCGTCACCCGCACCGTAGGCCCTGTGGGACTCGAACCCACAACCAATGGATTAAAAGTCCTGGCGTGATCTTGCTGGGTGGTTCCGGACGCTGCGCCGCGGTCCGGAACCACCTGGTCAGGACAGGTGCTGCCAGATGTGCAATCCACGCCGTAACGGCCTCTGCCACATCATCCGCTCACGCATCGCTCACGCACGGCGCGCCGCTGAGCAGCAGCTTTCGGTCTACAAGAGGACGACGCACCCTCGCCGCTCCAGTTTGTTCAGCAGCGATGAGGAAGGCTCGCAGGCGTTCCAACGCAGGTCCAGCTTCTCCAGCGCAGGCAGGTCGACGACCCAGTCCGGGAGTCGCGTGAGGCGGTTGCTGCGCACATCGATGTCGCGGAGCCGGGCAGGTCGGCCAGCACCTCCGGCAGTTCGGCGAGGGCGTTCTCCCGCAGGTCCAGGTGGCGCAGTTCGCGGAGGTCAGCCATGGATGGCGGCAGGCTTTCGACCGCGTTGCCCCGGAGCCAGAGCTCGCGCAGGCTGTGCAGGTAGCCGATGCCGTCGGGCAGCGTGGTCAGCCGGTTGTGCTGCACGCGAAGTTCGATCAAGCCGGCCATCCGGGAGACGGTCTCCGGCAGGGTGGTGAGGCCGTTCTCGCCGACGTTGAGGTAACGCAGCCGCGTCAGGTTTCCCAGGGCGTCGGAGATCTCGGTCAGGTCGTTGTCGTGCAGGTAGAGGCAGCCCCTGAGGTCAGCCAGGTGACCGAGCTCGTCTGGCACCGAGGTGAGGTGGTTGTGGCCGAGGTCCAACGTTGTAGCCTGAGCAGCCGTCCGATCTCGGGCGGGAGGTCCGTGAGCCCGTTGTCCGCGAGGATCAGTACCTGGAGCTCGGTGCGCTGCCAGACGGACTCGGGTACTTTGCCCAGCTGTTGACGCCGTAGGTTCAGCTCGTGCGGCACGGCTTGATCCCTTCCTTGGTATACCAACAGGCCGGTCGAAGAATCGCAGCATGCCGTACGAGAGCTTCCTGCTGTTCTTCTGGGATGCACTCGCGTCGGCAGGCCGGGGCAGGAAGCCAGCTGACTCCCGGCAAGGAGTCCGCTCGCCGGACGCCACCAAGAGGCCCAGCACTTCGCCAAGTTGCCGACGGATCTCCGGGGCGTCGATGAGCCCGTCATCCCCCGATGCGACGGAATCTTCACCCATGCCGGCTCCACGATGTCGGCGCCGGTGTAACCCAAGACTGTCCGCAGCGTGGCCTCCGTGCCCTGGCCGCACCCCAGGGCCGCCGCGTTGATCCAGGCGATCGGTTCGTCGCAGATCTCGGTACCGCCGGCCCCCACTCCTGGCGTGATCTTGCTGGGTGGTTCCAAACACTTCCTCAGCGTCCGGGACCAGCACCGCGAGGTCGACGTGCCTGTGCCGCTCCACCTCATCCAGCGGCTATGACTCTGGGACGTGCCCTAACCGCGAGCTACCGACCACTTAGGGGCAGGTATATGCATATCCCATTTGAAGCCGGGCAATTCAGGATGTGCCCGATGTGAAGGAAATGGCTCAGCAGTCAACCTCTGATGTTCCTCAAGTCAGCTCCACATGCACATGCAGGCTGCATAGAGTCACTTTGACCACGAAATAGATCACCCTATTCCCATCACTGCACAACCCCCGGGAGAAGTTCCGGCATGTGCACAAGGACAGGCATACTCACGGGGATGTCGACGGCCGCCGTACTGACGGCCTGCACGGCGGGGGCCTGCGTCCGCAGACGACAGAACGCACGCCGCCGCGGCGATCACAAAGAGGGCTGCCTTGGAACCCCCGATGAAATATTGATGGCCTGAAAAGCACCTGATGGCTGGTCTCCTATACGGAGACCAGCCATCAGAAAAATCTGTACCGCTCTGTTGAGCCTAGTTGCTTCGCATGGTCATCCACAGCAAGACGACAAGCCCCGTCAGCAATGACAGGCCGACCATGCCGTACGCGAGCAGCATCGACAGGTTGTTTCCCATATCTTTTCCGCCCTCTTTTGAACTCACCGGCTGTCCCCCTTTCGTAATACCATGACAGCCGATTCTAGCATCCCGCCGCAACGGCACGGGAAGAACGAGATACGGCGGTCACGTAAATTTTTTACATGACCGCCGTATTCCGGCTCACCGGACCGAACGTGCTGCTGTCAGCAGGAGTGCTTGATGCTCTCGCCGATGCTGACACCGACGCTGGCACCGGCAGTGGCACTGCCGGCGATCGACAGCGCGACCGTGACGGGGGTAGCCGGCGCCTGGCCAGCGGCCTGGATTTCCTCGGCGGACGCGTAGGAGACGTAGCCCTCGATCAGTTCGTCAGTCATGTCTTCTCCTTGTGATTGCTTTTAGGGCAGCGCCGGTGGTACCGGCACCGTGTGCTGAAGGTCAGAGGTCAGCAGTGAGCGCCGACGGTGGCGGCGCTGGCGGCCAGCGAGGTGGAGAACGCGCCGGAGATGGCGATGGTGACGGGGGTGGCCGGGGCCTCTCCCGTGGCGGTCACCAGTTCGTCGGCCTCGGCGTATGCGGCGTAGCCGGAGATGAGGTCCTGAGTCATGATCGTTTCCCCTCGTGTGTGAAAGTGTGTGGCAGCGGTAATCCCCGTTACTGGCCCTGCGGGCAGTGCGGCCGCACATCGCGAAGACAAGGAAATCGTCCGTGCGGCCACACTGCCTCACCGCATCCTCTGCGGTGTCCTGCCAGTCGGGGGAAACCGGCCGGGACATACGCTGCCATGCCCGTTCGGGTGTTCCAAGAGGCGCAAGAAACGGATAACTTTCCCTGCTTTCGCGCTCCGTCGCCTGTAATTCCGCCCCGCAGTCCCGGCAGGGCAAAGTTAAGAAAGTTCCGGCTCTGCCTCCTGGCCGCCCTGGTTGATACCGACCTTTTGCCCGACGTCGAGCAGGTTCTCCAGTCCGATCGGGTCGAAGTTCAGCACTTCCGGCAGGCTGCTGATCCCCGAGATCAGCGAGATGAATCCCAGTTCCGACTGTTCCGAGACCATCTTCGTGGCCGCGTTGGCCTTAGCCAGGTAGTCCTCCTTGTTCCGCTTCGGGTCGTAGAAGTAGCGGACGTAGGCCAGGATGTCCTTGGCTATCTGCCGGTAGACGTTCTCGAACTTCTCCATCGCGGGCGCTTCCGCTTCCGGAGAAGCCAGTGATGCCAAGAGAGCCTTTGCGGCCAGCCATGCCCCGGACGTGGCCAGCCAGACCCCCGACGAGAACAGCGGGTCGACGAACACCGCCGCGTCACCGATGGCCATCCATCCGCGTCCGTGAAAGGCGTCGGAGGCATAGGACCAGTCGCGGGCCGTACGAAGGCTCTCCTTGCGGACACCGTCCTTGAGGAGATCCTTCAGCACCTGAGTGGTGGACAGACGCTGCTCGAAGATCTCGGCGGGTGTCGAGTTCTTCATTACGGTCGCGTACACGTCGGTGTGCATGACCATGCCGACGCTCATCTCGAACTCGGAGACCGGAATGCTCCAGAACCATCCGTCGTCGAACGCTTCGACCATGATGTGGGAGTGCAGGTCTCCGGGCAGGGGCGCGAAGGGGCTGTAGTAGGACCAGACGGCGACCGAGTTCAGGTCGTCCGCACGCTGAACGGGTGTCAGTAGCCGGGCCAGGGCGCGGGCCTGACCGGAGGCGTCGATGGTGTAGCGGGCCGTGGTCGCGTGCTCCGTCCCCGATGCGTCGCGCCACTGCACGCCGGTGACCGTTCCTTCGCCGGTGCGCAACGCTGCGGTGAGAGTGGCGTCGTAGATGATCTCGGCACCGAGGTCTGCGGCACGGTTGGCGAGCAGGGCGTCGAATTCAGCGCGGCGCACGTGCCAGGAGTACTCGTAGGGGCCGGCGTCGCGGAACTTGGTGGACCACGGGGTGGGATCGTTGCCCCAGACCAGGGTGAGGCCGTACTTCCTGGGGAACCCCATGCTGTCGAGTTCTTCTCTCAGCCCCAGTTCCTCCATGACTGGGAGCATGCCGGTGATCAGCGATTCGCCGATGTGATAGCGGGGAAAGACCTCCTTCTCCAGCACGGTGACGCGGTGACCTTCGCGGGCCAGGAGTCCGGCCGCAACCGCGCCGGCCGGTCCGGCGCCGATGATGAGGACGTCGGTGTCTGTGGTACGGGTGGCCATGTCGCTGATCCTTCTTTCAGTGGGCCGGGATGACGGAGGTGACCGGTGAGCTGAGGTTGCGGGCGGGGTTGAGCGGGTCGATGGAAGCGTCGTTGAACATCGCCACGATGCGTCCCGTCCGGCTCTGGCCGTCCGTTGCCGTCGCGTGTGTCACCAGGGCCTCGGCGAGAACACGGCAGCGGTGCTGCCCGAAGCTGAGACCTTCGCGGCCGGGCCGCTTGTCGGCGGGTTCGAACGCCACGCCCACCGACGCGGTCAGGGCGTGGGTGAAGGCGGAGGTGCCCTCTGCGAGGTTTCCGCCGCTCTCCAGCAACTGGGCCAGTTCGCGCGCCGCGCTCCACGAGACGCGGGGCAGATAGACCACGACGGCGTCGGTACGCGGGTACAGGTCGCGGCTGGAGGACGCCTTGGCCTGCCAGGGGAGCCCGCGGTCCTCCAGGTAGGTGGCGGCCCGTGCCAGTAGTGCGGGGCCGTGGTCGGGGTCGGCCAAGTGGGCGTACAGGCGCAGCACTCCGCCGGTCCGGGTCGGCATGGGAGTCGTGCAGGAGGTGAGGAAGAAGAACCCCGGCGACAGGGACGGTCTGGCCCAGCTCAGTCGAAGATACGTTTTCTCGCCGTCGCGGGAGAGGCTGTCCGGGGCGACCGCGACACGGATCGAGTCGAGGACGACGATGGTGTGCTCGTCGCCCTCGTGAGCGACACTCACCTCACGGCGGCTGTTCCTGTCGCCCACCGTCTCATGGAAGGCGCGGTCGAACTCCGGGTCGGAGAAGGTGCGCGGGGTGAGCTCCTTGCCATGGTCCAGACGGGCGTGTGCGGACTTGTACAGGAGTGCGGCGAGCTCCGAGGCGACCTTCTGGGAGCTGCCGGTGAGAGGCTCCTCCTGCCAGAGGGCGCTGACGTCACCGTCGTCCGTCGCTGTGACGGTGACCTGGTCGGCCAGTCGGGCGACGGCCGGAGCGAGCTGGGCATCAAGCAGCATGGGCAGGGGTCCTTAGTCCGATGGTGTCCAAGAACTGCCGCGGGCTCAGGAGCAGGGAGCGTCCGATCCCCGCGGCGGCGCGGGGCACGGCCTCCAGGATCTGCTTCTGCCGGGCGATGGAGATCATCCGGTCGATCATGTGCCATCCGGCGTAGCGGGCGGCACGCACGGCGAGCTCCTCGTGGAGGGATGCGTCGAGGTCGACGCGTTCCAGGTACGCGGAGAAGAACGCCTGGGTACGGGGGGCGAAGCGGTCGACCTCCGCCGCTCCGGTGGCGACGATCTCCTGATGGGTGGGTACGTGTCCCACGACCCGTGACTCGTTGAGGACGGTGGGGATGCGGTTGACGGCGTGGTAGAGCCATTCCCCGGCGAAGGCGCCCAGGTCGCGGGCCGGATCGCCCAGACGGGACTCCTCGGCGTCGGTCAGGAACAGCTCGCCGCCGCTGATGAGGAACTGGTCCAGGCGCAGGTCGCCGTGGACCGGAACCCACTGGCCAAGGGTGGGGTTGTCGGCGGTCCTCATGGCGGTGACGGCCTCAAGGACATCCGGGTCGTTGTGAAGCAGTTTCCACATGTGCAGTTCGGCTCCCGACTGCCGCAGGTAGCCCGGCAGGGTCAGGGCGTTCATCGGGCCGAGGGGCGGCAGCGGATGGTCGGAGGTGTCGAAGCCGTCCGGGGCGAGGCGGTGGGTCTCGGCGATCAGACGGGCGGCCCTGACGCACCACTCGGTGTCGAAGTCCTGGTGGCCGTCCTGTGACTCGGTGAACAGTTCCAGCAGGGACTGCGGGTCGTCGAGGAGTTCGAAGACCACGGTCGCTGTCCGCTCGTCGTGCCCGAGGATCTTCGGGGTGGCGATACCGGCCCGCAGGGCGCATTCGGTGAAGGTGAGCGTGCGCTGCAGCCTCTCCTGGCGGCCGGTCGGATCGAATGTCTTGACGAATACGCGGTCGCCCCGGTCCGTGGTCCCCATCCAGGACTCGTTGCGCCCGAAAGGCGAGGTGACGGTGTCGGCCACAAACTTCCCGAGCCCCGTGCGCTCCAGAAGGGCGTTGACCTCAGGGTGCCGGCCGAGGTCGGCCGGCTCGAACCGTATGCGGTCGGAGCTTGATTGGCTGTCCATGGTCGCTGGACGCTAGGACCCCGCGACACGGGGTGGCAACGCGCAAACATGGCGATTGTTTGGCACGGCCCCCTAGTTTGTGCTGGTCAGCGGCGCCAGACGTGGGCCACCGCGGCAAGAAACCGTTGAATAGTGCACGCGGTTGTCCCTAGTCTCACGGCCCGTGACTGCTACAGACGACACGATCCGGCACGCGGCGCTGTCCAACGGGCTGCGTATCGTCGCGCAGCGTCTTCCCGGGCAGGGAGCCTTCGGCGTGGCGGTGAACTACCGCGCCGGATTCCGCAGCGAACCCGAGGGACGCTCGGGCATGGCACACCTCTTCGAGCACCTGATGTTCCAGGGCTCCACCACCATCGGCGCGGGCGGGCACTTCGGCTATGTCCAGCGGCTGGGCGGCACCGTGTCCGGCAACACCTTCACCGATGTCAGCGACTTCCACCAGCTGGTCCCGGCCGGATGCGAGCGGCGCGTCCTGGAGATGGAAGCCGACCGCATGCAGAACCTGATCATCGATCAGAACCGGCTGGACGTACAGCGCCGTGTTGTCCTGGAAGAGATCAACCTCAAGGTCAAGGGCAGCCCCTACGGCGGTTTTCCCTGGACGGTGCTGCCGCAGGCGATCTACTCGGCCTGGCCCAACGCCCACAACGGATACGGCGACGAAGCGGACCTGCTGGAGATCACCGTGCAGGAGTGCCGCGACTTCTACGCGGCCATGTACGCCCCGGGGAACGCCGTGGTCGCCGTCGCCGGCGATATCGACCCGGACCGGGTCGTCCAGGAGGCGGCGGAGATCTTCGGCGTGCTGGACGACCGGGGCAGTCCGAAACTGCCGCCGCTCGCGGAGGATCCGGACTCCCCCGCCTGCACTCGTCATCACCGTGACGTTCTGGCGCCGCGTCCGGCGCTGGCCCTCGGACGGCCCCTGCCCGCCCCGTCCGAGATCGACGCCTACGCCGGCTTCGTCGTGGCGTCGATGTGGCTGACCGGCAACGACCGCAGCCGGCTCCGGCGGTCCCTGGACAGCCGGGGCATCCCGTGCGCCTCGGTGTGCGGTTTGTTCGGCCCGTGGCTGGCCGTGGCGCCGGACACCTTCACCTTCGTCGCCCACCACGACCCGGGCCAACGGGACGCTGTCATCGAGGCGTTCGACGAGGCGTGCAGCCGCCTCGCCGCCACCGACAGCGACGGGATCGACCCGGCCAGGAGCCAGACCTACGTCTCCTTGCTGGCGCAGCAGGACTCCGCCCTGAACGAGGCCCGCGCCCTGGCCCGCTCCACTCTGCTGTTCGACGATCCCGGCCTGATCCACCGTGCCATGCTCGCCACCGCCACCGTGCCGGTCGCCCATGTCCACTTCGCCGCAGAGCAGCTGATGAGCCATCAGGGAAGAGGCTACGCAGAACTCACCACCGCAGGAGAAGCATGACCGGCACCCTCGTGGCCCAGCCCCATGTCCTTCAGAGCCGCTCCAGGAACGGCGCGGAGATCCACGTGGCGCCTCTGGCCACCACCCCTCTGGTGCGGGTCCATCTCGCATTGCGCATCGACACGCCGACCTTGCCCGACCTCGCCCGGGCCGAGGTGTTCCAGGCGCACTGGCTGACCACGGCGAAAGTCACCGCCCTGCAGCGGCTCGGCGGAACAGTGCAGGTCGCACGCAGCCAGCACTGGCTCAGCTTCGCCGCCATGGCACCGAGCACCCTGTTCCAAGAGACCATCGACACCGTGTGCTCGGCGGCCGCATCCGTGCAGACCAGCGACGACGAGCTGCGCCAGGCCACGGACAGGGCTCGCCGACAGGCACGCAGCACGGCCGCACGCCCCGCCGCCATCAGCACCGAACTCGTCACCCTGGCCGCCCTGGGACACGTGCCTCCCGCGCTGTCCACCCAGCTCACCGGCCCCATGTGGGACGCCCTCACCGCGCCGGACATCGTCTCCTTCGCACCTCGCCACAGCACGGGATCCCCGGCCCACTTGGTGATATGCGGAGACATACCGCCCGACCGGACCCTGGAACTGGCGTGCACCGCCATGGACCCGCTGCCCGCCGGAACCCACCGACCCACGCCTCTGTTTCCCGGACCGGTGAACGGGGACGGCGCACGCCAGGAACACACCCGGCCTGGCTGGTCCGTCGCGCATCTGCGCTACGCCTACAACGGTCTACACAGGAGCCACCCCCTCTTCCCCGCGTCGCTGTTGGCCACGGCCGCGCTCGGTTACTTCTCGGGCCGCATCAATAGCCGGGTCCGCGAACGACTCGGACTCGCCTACCGCACCGATGCCTCGGTCGGCCAGTACCTCGACCTCGACATGGTCTTCGTCGAGGCCGACGTCGCTCCCGACCACGCCGACACCGCGGACACGGAGATCACCTCGATCGTGGACAACTTCACCGAGCGGGGCATCGAAGACGCCGAGCTCGAGGACGTCACCTCCTTCGTCACCGGCCAGTACGCCCTCGCCCTGTCCTCCCAGACCGGCCTCGCCGCCTCCCTGTTGTCCTACGCGACCTCCGGGCTGGGCGTCCCCGAGATATCCGGCCTGCCCCGCGCGATCAGCGGGACCACGGCCGCACAGGTGACAGAAGCGGCACGTCTCGTCTACGGCCCGGGACCCGCTGCCCACGTCGTCGTCCGCCCGGCGATCCCCGAGGAAGGCTGAGCACGTTGAACCATCCCCCCATCGCCCTCGAGGGCGTCACCATGTCCTACGGGCACCAGCAGGTGCTCAAGGGGCTGGACCTGACCGTCTTGGAAGGCCAGTTGTTCGTGCTGCTCGGCCCCAACGGGGCGGGCAAGACCACCACCATCGAGATCATGGAAGGCTACGTCAAGCCGACCTCGGGAACCGTTCGCGTCCTGGGCAGCAACCCGCTCACCGCGGACGACGCCTGGCGCGACAAGGTCGGCATCGTCATGCAGTCCTGGGCCGACCACGCCACCTGGCGGCTGGACACCCTGCTGAACGACATCGCCGCCTACTACAGCAACCCCTACCCCACGACCGAGCTGCTGGAGCTGGTTGGGCTTGAGCAACAGCGCCGCCGCAGGCTCAACCAGCTCTCCGGCGGGCAGCGCCGCCGCATGGACGTCGCCCTCGGCCTCATCGGTCACCCACGGGTGCTGTTCCTCGACGAACCGACCGCCGGCTTCGACCCCGAGGCCCGCGCCGACTTCCAGAAAATGATCACCGGGCTGAAGAGCCAGGGCGTGACCATCCTGCTCACCACACACGACCTGACCGAAGCCGAACGCCTCGCCGACCGCATCGGCATCCTGCTGGGCGGCGTCATCCACATCGACTCCACCCCCGATCAGCTCGTCACCGCGATCGGACAGCGCACCCAGGTGTCCTGGACCGCCCCCGACGGGACCAAGCAAGTGGAACTGACCGACGACCCGGACACCTTCGTCCACGAGTTGATGACCGCCCACGGCGGCCCGCTGACCGGGCTGCGCATCGACCGGCCGTCCCTGGAAGAGATCTACATGAGCATCGTGGAGGCCGCCCGGTGACCATCACCCGTCTGGCATGGAACAAGGCCGCCGTCGACCTGAGGATGACGTTCACCTCGCCCAAGGACCTCTTCAACATCTTCGTCTTCGTCATCCTGATGCTCGCGGCCGGATTCGCTCAGTGGAATCACCGCACCATCGTGCTCCTCGGCGGAATGAGCCTCATGCCGGCCGTCGGCGCGATGCTGTCCATCCCGTCCCTGATCGCCCTGGAGAAGACCGACGGAACGATCCTGCGGCGCAAGAACATCCCCCGGGGCATCCCCGCCTACGTCGCGGCCAGAATCATCTACAGCACCGTGACCTCGTTCGTGTCCATGCTGCCCCTGCTGATCGTGGTCTTCGCCACCGGTGCGGATCTCCCCGCCGGCGTCTGGGACGTCGTCCTCGCCGTGATCGTCATCATGACCGGTGGCGCCGCACTGGTCCCCCTGGGCATCGCCATCGGCGCGCTCCTGCCCAACCCTCGCGAAGCGGTCGCGATGGTCTCCTTCCCGTTCATGATGATCGCTGGGATCTCAGGGGTCCTCACCCCCAACCAGGGCCTTCCGAACTGGCTGAACTACATCGCCGACATCTTCCCCCTCGCCTGGATGACCCGTGGCACGCGCGACGCCTTCGCCGGGCACCTGCACACTTTCCCTGCGTGGATCTTCGTCCTCGTGTGCGCCGTGTGGCTGGCCGCCGGATCGCTGTTGGCCGTCCCCCTGATGCGCACCATGGTCCGCAAGCAGACCGGCGCCTCTCTGATCAGGCGCAAGGACAAGGCGACCGTCGCCTGACCGCCTCCCTTTCCGTCCGCACCACGAACACAAGGGACACCGCTGTGCCGAAAACGACCCTTATATACCCATTGCAGTCCGCCGACGTGGGCCCCATGGCCGCCTACGGACGACTCGCCGAACGCTTCGGCATCCGGCTGTGGTGCGGACAGTCCATGCAGATCGAAACCCACGCCCTGTTCGCCGCCCTCACCGGGATGGGCGTCCAGGTCAGCTTCGGCACCTCCGTCGTCCTCACCCCCCTGCGCCACCCTTACCACGCCGCCGTCGAGGCCCGCAGTATCGCCGCGCTGTCCGGACAGCCCTTCACTGCCGGTTTCGGCCCCAGCGGAACAAGCTTCCAGACCAACATCTACGGCGCCAGACTCGACAAGCCGGTCGCCCACACCGCCGACTTCGTCACCAAGGTCAGAGCACTCCTGGACGGCACGCCCGTCGCCATGGCACCGGGCGGACCCGAGATGGAGCTCCTGCCCCTGGACGACACCCCCGACATCGAGGTCGGCATGGGCGTCCTGCGCCCCGCGATGGCACGGGCAGCCGGCCGCCACTCCGACGCCGCGATCACCTGGCTCACCCCGCCCGGTCTCCTCTCGGACCACCTCGTGCCCGCCGCCGACGAAGCCGCTCGCGAAGCGGACCGCAAAGCGCCGCGGTTCGTCACCGTGGTGCAGGTCGCCGTCACCCGCCCCGGACGCGACATGGACCTCGTCGCCTACAACGGCACCCACCAGCACCTCTCGCTGCCCCACTACGTCGACATGCTCCAGCGCTCCGGTCTGCCTGTCGTGCACGGCGACCCCACCACCTCGGCCCGGACCCTTCTCGACGCAGGCGTCATCGTCACCGGCACCCCCGACGAGATCGCCGAAAAGCTCACCGTCTGGCACGACGCCGGGGCCGACGAAATCATCCTCAACACGTCCGGCGTCCTCATCACCGCGGGCCTGGGCGAAGCCCTCCGCGACACCACCGACATCCTCACCGCCGTGGCGGAACAGGCCGCCGGATGAGTACCCCGGCACCGGAGTTCACCGGCGAACGGCTCATCGTCATGGCCACCGGCGGCATCCAGACCACCCTCCTTCCCACCTGGCTGGACTGGTTGCGCACCCACTACCCCGCCACTCAGGTCCGCTGCGTGCTGACCCCCTCGGCCCTGCGGTTCACCACGCCCCTCGCCTGCTCGGTGTTCAGTGGCGGACGACCGCCGTTCACCGACACGTGGGATCAGGACATCGACCATGCCGTGCATGTGGAACTGGCCGAATGGAGCGACGGCATCATCGTCCACCCCGCCACGTTCCACACCGTCGCGCGCCTCGCCCTGGGCATCACCGACACCCCGATGACGCTGGCCCTGCAGTGCACGTCCGCCCCTGTCGTCATCTGCCCCGCGCTGCCGCCCGGCGGAGCTGACAGCCACGCCTACCGCTCGCACGCCGCCACCCTTGCCGAACGCTCGTACACCACCGTGTTGTCCCCGACCCAAGGAGTCAGCGCGGCCACGGGCCAGACCCAGATCGGCACCGCAGCGTTCTTCCCCCACGCCCTCACCGCGCTCCAGGACCTCAAGGAGACCCTGTGACGAACGGCGAAACGGTCGCCCAGTTCACCACCGGGATGGCCCAGACCACGGTGACCCGAACCGCCAAAGGGTTCCTCTGGGCACGCCGCCCCGGAAAGGACGTACGCACCGATCCCCACCACCAACCCGGCCCAGTACCCGAGGACTTCACCCACCGTGCGTCCGCTGCCTCCAGCGACCACTTCACGTTCGCCGTCCCCGGCACTTGGAACAGCGGCGCCTACGCCTGGAACGCCCCCGGCCAACGCAGCGCGGCACAGACCCTGTTGGACGGCACATCGCACGATCCCGACGCTTCGGCCCGGATCGCTCACACCTACGGTCGGCACCTCAAGACCTTTCACAGCACCGGCATCACCGCCGGCACCACCTACTCCGCCCCGCGCTACCCCACTCGGCTCGCCACCTGGATACGCACAGCGGGCGGAACCCGCGCGGCCCCCGCCTTCCACGGCATCCTGCGAGACGGTCTCGGCACACAACGCTGGAGCAAGCTCACCAGCTACACCCACGAGGCGACATCCCGGTCGGGACACCTGACCGTCGTCATCGGATGGGCAACCCTGGGAAGCCTCATCACCGCCGACGGCTCCGACGTCACACAACCTGTGGCCCTGCTCTGCGGCCCCGAAGGCGCCCTCGCCGCACCAGAAATCGACGTCGGCTGCGTCCTGGGCGAACTCCACGAGATCGCCGCGTCCCTCACCGCCCGCGCCATGCCCAGCCAGCCGGTCACCGCATGGCGCGACGCGCTGCTGAGCGGCTACGGAACACCACTGGACACCGCCAGAACAGCACGGACAGCCGTCGTCCGGATCGCCACCCACGCCCACGACTTCGCTGCGTACGTGGGATTCCACACCGAACTCCACACCTACGTCGGCATGCTCGCCGACCTGCTGGACAACGAGGGAACGCAGACCACAGCCCAGGAGACCTGATGAGCCAGACCGCCGAGATACGGCTGCTCAAAGAAATCACCCGCCATCCCGCGGCGCTGACCATATCCCTACTCACCGGCCTGCTCTCGACTGCCGGATCCCTAGCCGTGCCCCTGATCACCCGCCAGGTCATCGCCGACGTGTCCGCCGGACGCTCAGTGAACTGGCTCGTAATCGGAGCCTTCGCCATCGCCCTGGCATCGGCCGCGGCCCAGGGTGGATCGGCCTATCTGCTCGCCCGCATCGGCTCTCACATGGTCTACCGCATACGCGTGGCCGTCATGAGCCACATCCTGCGCCTGCCCGTCCAGCACATCAAAGCCGAAGGAGCCGGAGCCCTCACCTCTCGAATCACCTCTGACGCGCTCATGCTGCGCCAGGTCATCGACGTCGGTCTTGCGCAGATGCCAGCCTCCGCACTGCTGGTGGCCGCCTCGATCGCCGCAATGGCCTGGCTGAACTGGCTGCTGACCCTCGTTTCGGCCGGTGTGTTCGCCTTGGTCGGGATAGCCATCGTATTCATGTTCAAGTGGATCAAAGCCAACGCGATCGAACAGCAGACGGCGCTCGGAAGCATCGCCGGACGCTTCTCCTCCCACCTCGACGCCATCACCACCATCAAGGCGTCGAGCGCCGAGGACACTGTCGAAGAGGACCTGTCCCGCGAAGCGGACCGCGTACGGCGCATCGGCCTGACCGGCGACGTCCTGCAAGCGGCGATTCTGCCCGTCCTCGCCGGCGGGCAGCAGGTCGCATTGCTTGCCATCATCCTCGTCGGAAGCGTCCAGATGTCCCACGGCACACTGAGCGTCGCCTCCTTCTCCGCCTTCGTCCTCTACCTGCTGCAACTGGCTGCCCCGGTCATGCTCCTGTTCACCGGATTCGGACGGCTGCGCATCGGACAGGCCGTCAAGGACCGCTTCAACGTCCTGCTCGCCACACCGCGCGAACAGGACGGCCGGCAACCGGCGACGCGCCTCCCCGAAACCCGCGACAACACCGGCATCGTGTTCGACAAGGTCTCCTACGGCTATCCGGGCACTGAGCAACAGGCCATCACCGATCTGTCGTTCTTCGTACCGCGTCATGGCCTGACAACCTTGGTCGGCCCGTCCGGCGCGGGCAAGAGCACCGTGCTGTCCCTGATAGAGCGCTTCGCCACCGCCCAACAGGGGCACATCTACATACTCGGCACCGACATCCACGCCTGGTCACTCCACGACCTCCGCCGGAACATCACCTATGTCGACCAGGCGTTCACGCTCCTGCAGGCGAGCGTCCGCCAGAACCTGTCCGTCCAGCGCAAAGAGCCCATCGCCGACGCTGAACTGTGGGACGCACTCGGATCCGTGGGCCTGACGGCCGCCGTCGCAGCGCTCCCCGAGCAACTAGACACGGTCATCGGCGCGGAAACAGACCTTTCAGGAGGCCAGCGCCAGCGTCTCGCGCTCGCGCGAGCCCTGCTCTCGGACACCGAGCTGGTCATCCTGGACGAACCCACCAGCCAGCTCGACGGAATCAACGAAGACCGCTTCCGCTCCATCATCGAGGACCTGGCCCGCACAAGGGCGGTCCTCGTAGTGGCCCACCGCCTGTCCACCGTCCGCAGCGCCAGACACGTGATCATGCTGGACGAGGGTGGCCTGGTGAAGGAAGGCCCTCATGACGTCCTGCTGGAGAACTGCGAACCGTACCGAGAACTGCACGCGGCACAGACTCTGACGTAACGGAAATCTCCCCCTGACAGCGAGGGGGCTTTCCTGTGCTTCCGGCCTCCGGTCCTGATTGCGGACCCATCGATCGGAGGGACCGAACTTCACGACCGAAGAGAACTCGTACGAAGGATGCTCTGTGACCAGTGATCAGGTAGTCATGCTACTGATCGACACCGCTCTGATCATCCTGCTCGCCAGGGCCCTCGGCGCCGTGGCACACCGACTCGGCCAGCCCCCAGTCGTGGGTGAGGTACTCGCAGGGATCCTTGTGGGCCCGACGTTGTTCCACGGCGCCGTGGCCGACCACCTCTTTCCGGTTGAGGTACGGCCCTCTCTGAACGCACTGGCCACGGTCGGCGTCGCGGTGTTCATGTTCTTCGTCGGGCTCGAACTCGACGGTGCGCTGGTCCGAGGCAAAGGCCGCGCGGTCGTCACGGTGTCGCTCAGCTCGATCACGTTGCCGTTCTGCCTCGGCGTCGCGCTGGCCCTCTATCTGGCCACCCGTCACACCGTCCCGAACCGCCTTGGCTTCGTGCTGTTCATCGGCGCTGCCGTATCGGTGACCGCCTTCCCGGTGCTGGCGCGAATTCTGGCCGACCGGAGCCTCCTCCGCACCCAATTCGGCGGGCTCGCGCTCGCCTGCGCAGCAGTCGGCGACGTGCTGGCCTGGGTCATACTCGCCGTCGTCGTGGCCCTCACCGATTCTGGTCACGGCGGCCAGTTCCGCATGCTCTTGCTGATCCCTTATGTGGCGTTGATGCTGTTCCTGGTCAGACCGCTGCTGCATCGGCTGGGAACCACCCAGGAGAGTACGGCGACGCTGACCCTCGGAGCCATCGGTACCGTGCTCGCCGGACTGCTGCTGTCCGCGAGCCTGACCGAGTGGATGGGCCTGCATTTCATCTTCGGGGCGTTCCTGTTTGGCGCGGTCATGCCGAAGGAGGGGGCCGAGCGACTGCACGAAGCACTGACGCAGCAGATCGGCCGTGTGTCGGCCGTGCTATTGCTCCCGGTGTTCTTCGTGATCGCCGGCCTCAAAGTAGATCTGTCCGACCTGGACGCCTCTGGGCTGGGAGACCTCGCCCTGATCCTGGTCGCGGCAATCGGCGGGAAGTTCGCCGGCGTGTTCTCCGGCGCGAGAATCAGCGGGGTGGACAAGCGGGAGTCGGCTGCTCTCGCCACCCTCATGAACACGCGGGGACTGACCGAGCTGATCGTTCTCAGCGTCGGCCAACAACTCGGTGTGCTAGACGGCAAACTGTATTCGCTGATGGTCGCGATGGCCGTTCTGACCACCGTCATGACCGGTCCTCTGCTGCGGCTGATCTGGCCCGCACCCGATCGGCGACGTGGCTTCGACTCCGCGGCCGTGCACTCAACCGTGCCTGAACCCGCCGCCCTTGCGGTGGAGCGTCTGAACCGCTCGTAAGAGAGCCGACGATAGACATTCACACCGGGACATGTCAGGGGCGTCGTTCGAGGACAGGCTCGGGCGATTGTTCTCGAGCAGCACGGGGCATTGCAGTTCTCTTCGGCTCCTCCCGTTCAGCCAGAGCGAAGTCTTGAGCGCAGTGCCGGTTCCCCAGATGCCGCCGTTCAGGCACACACCGGGCGCCGGACCTGTGGGTCTACAAGGAGGACCGCAAGCCCTCCAGGACACGGGAGAGCAGGGTCGTATCCGGCTCGCCGGCCTCGACTGCGGCTCGTCCGTCGGCGTGCCACTTCCCTAGTCGTTGGTGCCAGGCGGCCTCGGCGCACACGACCTCGGTGCGGATGTCTGCGAGGGCCAGATCGGTTTCCGTGCGCAGCCGTACGAGGTCGGCGGGTGTCAGGCGCAGGGTGCGGACGGCGAACGTGCCCTCGGTGCGGCGGGGGACGGTCAGCTCTACGCATCGCTCTGGATCGGCGACTCCCGCGAGCTCGTCTTCGGGCAGCAGCCGCAGGGTCAGCACGCCGGGACCGCCAGCTCCGCCCAGACGGTCTTGCCCCAGCGCATTTCGTCGTAGCCCCAGCGGTGTGACAGCGCGTCGACCAGTACCAGGCCGCGCATCGGCGACGTACGCCTCGATCGACTCAACGTCGGCCACCTGGTGGAGGTGTTCGACGCAATAGCCGACGACAACGAAGTGATCGCAGCCGAGAACGAGGCCCGCCGCGAGCAGATAGCCCGCTGCAAGCCGAGCAAGCCCGGCCGCCCCATAGGAGCCGAACGGAAGCTGCTCGCGGCCGAACGCGCCAAGCTCGCCGAGATGAAGCCGTTCCGGAAGATCACCGGCCCGGCCACCCGGCAGGCGATCCGCCGCACCCTGCGCGCGGCCCTGAACTCCGCGATCGCCCAACAGCTCATCACCTTCAACCCGGCCTCCCACGTCGAGCTGGAGTCCGGCAAGCGCCCGAAGCCGCTCCTCTGGACGAACGAACGTGTCCGGCGCTGGCGCGAGACGGGCGAGATCCCCGGCCCAGTGATGGTGTGGACGCCTCAGCAGTTCGGCGCCTTCCTCGACGCCGCCGAGGGCGACCGGCTGTACGCGGTCTTCCACTTGATGGGTTCCCGTGGGCTCCGTCGTGGCGAGGCAGTCGGCCAGGACTGGCACGAGATCGATCTCGGCGCCGACCTCATCACCCCCGCCAAGGAGATCGTGGTCGACGGCTGGGACCTCTACGAGTCCGAGCCGAAGACGGACGGCAGCGCCAACACGATCGCGCTCGACAGCATGAACATCGCCGTACTGCGCGACCACAAGGCCCGCCAGGACAAGGAGCGCGCGGACTGGGGCACCGCCTGGCAGGACACGGGCAAGGTCTTCACGAAGGAGGACGGCTCCTGGCTCCACCCCGAGACCGTCTCGGAGACCTTCCGCCGCATCCTCGCCACGACCGACCTGCCGCCCGTCACCCTGCGGGACCTGCGCCACGTCGCCGCGACGCTCACGCACGGAGGCGGCGGCGACATCCACACGGTGAAGGAGACGCTGCGGCACTCCACCATCACGCTGACCTCGGACACGTACACGAGCCTGCTCCCGCAGCTGGACCGCGAAATCGCCGAGAAGGCAGCGAAACTGATCCCCCGGTCGCGTCCGGCAGCTGCCGATTCGTCCGCCCAAACGACACCCGATCCGCAGGCCGCGAGCGCATCCGCTCACGCATCGCTCACGCACTGGCCCGAAAACGAAGCAGCGCCCGACCCGACCGAAGCCGACTCAGGCGCTGCGCAGCAGGTCAGAGGGGATGCCCCCGTCACCCGCACCGTAGGCCCTGTGGGACTCGAACCCACAACCAATGGATTAAAAGTCCACTGCTCTGCCAATTGAGCTAAGGGCCCTTGGCGATGTTGCTCCCCCGAGCATAGCCGGACACGGCCACGTCTCCGATCGGGTATCGAGGACGCGGCCGCGCCGCGGGCGAAGATCCTGCCGGAGTGTCAGGAATCGCCCTTGTCAAAGGTGCCTCCGGAGGCCACCGCCGGGGACGTACCGCGGGCCGGTGGGCGTCGGTGGTCCGGGGTGAGGAACCAGTGCCGGGCCGACGCCAGCCACCACACCGCGGCGAAGCCCAGCACGGCCAGGACGGCGACCGGGGCGTAGTTGAAGCTCTCCCAGGTGACCGGCGAGACCTGGGGCAGCATGAAGAGGACCGTGATGACGCCCACCCACGCCACCGAGACGATGCCGATCGGCCGCGACCAACGGCCCAGGTGCCACGGCCCCCGTTCGAACGCGTCGCCCTTGACCAGCCGCAGCAGCGTCGGGATGACGTACGCGATGTAGAGGCCGATCACGGCGACGGACGTCACGGCCGCATAGGCGGTGTAGTTGATCAGGTACGGCAGGCCCAGGACCAGCGCCGCGCCGGCCGCCAGCCACACCGCCGCCACCGGCGTCCGGGTCCGCGGGCTCACCGTGTGCCACACGCGCGAGAACGGCAGTGCGCCGTCGCGCGAAAACGCGTAGATCATACGGCTGTTGGCAGTCACCGACGCCATTCCGCAGAACAGCTGCGCCCCGATCACCACCAGCAGCAGCAGCTTGCCCGCGGTCGCGCCGAGCGCGTCCAGCAGGATCTGCGCGGGCGGCGCGCCCGTCGGGGAGGCGAGCTCCTTGTCGTACGACTGGATGGCGAAGGTGAAGCCGAGCAGCAGCACGAAGCCGGCTATCCACGACGTCCAGATGGACCGGACGATGCCCTTCGGGCCGGCCGTCGACGCGTCGTGCGTCTCCTCCGTCATGTGGGCGGAGGCGTCGTAGCCGGTGAAGGTGTACTGCGCCATCAGCAGGCCCAGGAGGACGACGTACACCCCGCTGCCCCAGCCCGTGTTGTTCACGAACTTCGTGAACACGAAGGACGCCGACTGGTGGTGGTCCGGTACGAAGGCCAGCGCGCCGACGATCACCCCCACGCCCAGCACGTGCCACCACACGCTGACGCTGTTGAGCAGGGCGACGATCCGCACCCCGAACGTGTTCAGCAGGCCGTGCAGGAGAAGGATCGCCGCGAAGAGCAGGATCGTGCGGCCGGGAGTCACCTCGAAGTCGAACTGCAGGTTCAGGTACGCGCCCAGGAAGGAGGCCGCCCCGAAGTCGATGCCCGCGGTCACCGCCACCTGGCCCAGCACGTTGAACCAGCCGGTGAACCATGCCCAGGCGGCGGCCGAACGCGGTGGCGCGAGCCGGTGCGCCCAGAAGTACAGGCCCGCCGACGTCGGGTACGCCGAACAGATCTCGGCCATGGACAGGCCGACGAAGAGCGTCATCAGGCCCACGGCCACCCAGCCCCAGGTGATCACCGCCGGGCCGCCGGTGTTCATGCCGAACAGATACAGCGTCAGACATCCCGACAGGACCGAGATGATCGTGAAGGAGACCGCGTAGTTGGAGAACGCCGACATGCGGCGGGCCAGGACCTGCGTGTAGCCGAGCTGGGCAAGCCGTTCTTCGTCCGACAGCCCACTCGCCATGGCGTCATCTGTCATGCCCCCAGCGATTCCCTCCGGGAGGTCGTGACATGCGCCACACGGTAGGTGCTTTGGCCAAAAGTTTTCGTCGCCACGGAAGTTCGTCGCCACGGAACGGCGAAGGGCCCGTACGACCGAAGTCGTACGGGCCCCTTCCTCACTTCATTCGGCGTCAGCCGTTGCGCTTCCAGCGCGGCTTGTCGTCACGGCGCCCGAAGGAACCGGTGCCGGTACCCGTGCCGCTGCTGCCGCGGTGGCCCGGGCGGTCGTGGCCGCCGGCGCGGAAGCCGGGGCGGTCGCCCTGGCGGTCACGGTTGAACGGGCGGTCGCTGCCCCGGTGACCGGTCGCGGGACGGTCGTCGCGGCGGAAACCGCCACGGTCGTTGCCCCCACGGTCGTTGTCCCGACGGAAGCCACCCGAAGGACGCTCGTCACGACGGTCGAAGGAACGGCCACCACGGTCGCCGTCACGGCGGTCGTTGTTGAAGCCGCCGGACGGACGGTCGTCGCGGCGGAAACCGCCACGGTCGTTGCCCCCACGGTCGTTGTCCCGACGGAAGCCACCCGAAGGACGCTCGTCACGACGGTCGAAGGAACGGCCACCACGGTCGCCGTCACGGCGGTCGTTGTTGAAGCCGCCGGACGGACGGTCGTCGCGGCGGAAACCGCCACGGTCGTTGCCCCCACGGTCGTTGTCCCGACGGAAGCCACCCGAAGGACGCTCGTCACGACGGTCGAAGGAACGGCCACCACGGTCGTTGCCCCCACGGTCGTCGCGGCGGAAGCCACCCGACGGGCGGTCGTCACGACGGTCACGGCGCTCGTAGTTGCCCCGCTCGTCACGCTGCTGACGCGGGCGCTCGTAGGAGGAGGACACCTCACTTACCGGCGCCTCGGCGGCGGCCTGCTCGGCCGCGGCCTCGACGACGGCGGCGGCCTCGGCGACCGCGGCCTCCGGGTCCTCGCCGCGCTCGCGGGCGGCTCGGGCGACGAGACGGTCGGCCTCCTCACGCAGCTCGGTCGCGCGGCGCTGCGCCCGCTCCAGCTGCTTGGCGAGGTGGGACACCTCACGCTCGGCCTGCTGCGCCGCGTTGGCCGCGGACTCGGACTGGACCTCGGTCATCGAACGGGCGCCGGTGATGTCGGCGACCTCGGGCTCGAAGGCCGTACCGGAGTTGATGATGTGACGCCCGGCGTCGACGCCCGCGTCCTCCATCAGGCGGAAGATCTGGCGGCGCTGGTGCGGCAGGGAGAGGGAGACGACCGTTCCCGTACGACCGGCACGCGCCGTGCGGCCGGCGCGGTGCAGGTAGTCCTTGTGGTCGCCGGCCGGGTCCACGTTCAGGACCAGGTCGATGCCGTCGACGTGGATACCGCGGGCGGCGACGTCGGTCGCGACGAGCGCGTTGACGTAACCGTCCTTGAAGTCGGCCAGCGTGCGGGTGCGCGCGCCCTGGGTCATGCCGCCGTGCAGCGCGTCCGCCTTCACACCGGAGTCGCGCAGCTGCTCGGCGATACGGTCGGCGCCGAGCTGGGTGCGGACGAAGATGATGGTGCGGCCCTTGCGGGAGGCGATCGCGGCGGTGACCGGCGCCTTGTCCTTGGGCTTCACGATCAGGATGTGGTGCGACATCGTCGTGACGTTGCCCTGGGCGCTGTCGACCTCGTGCGTGACCGGGTTGCTCAGGTAGCGCTTGACCAGCGTGGAGATCTCGTTCTCCATCGTGGCCGAGAACAGCATCCGCTGGCCGCCGGCCGGGATCTGGTCGAGCAGCTCGGTGACCTCGGGCAGGAAGCCCAGGTCGGACATCTGGTCGGCCTCGTCGAGGACGGCGACCTCGACGTTCTCCAGGGAGCAGGCGCCGCGGTTGATGATGTCGCGCAGGCGGCCGGGCGTGGCGACGAGGATGTCGACGCCGCGCTCCAGGGCGTAGATCTGGTTGCCCATCGACGTACCGCCGCAGACGACCTTCATCTTGAGGCCGAGGACGTCGCCGTACGGCTGGAGGGCGTCCGCGACCTGCATCGCGAGCTCACGGGTCGGGGTGAGGATGACGGCGCGCGGCTTGTGCTTCTCGGTGCGGCCGCCCGCGAGGCGGGTCATCGTCGGCAGACCGAAGGAGAGGGTCTTGCCGGAGCCGGTGCGGCCACGGCCGAGGATGTCCTTGCCGGCCAGGGCGTCCGGAATGGTCGCGGCCTGGATCGGGAAGGGGGTGGTCACGCCGTTCTGGGCGAGCTTGCGCACCAGGCCCTCGGAGAGACCGAGGTCGGCGAAGGTGACCTCGGGAGCTTCCGCCGCAACCTCAGTGCCTTCGTTCTCGGGCACGACGACGTGATCAGTACTGGAAATGGACATGCGTAAGCGAAACCTTCCGGAGTCTCGTCGGCACGCGCCCGTCAACTCCGTGTTTCGCAATACGACCGCCTCTATGCGGTCAGCCACGGCAAGGGAGAGAACGCGCCACACGGCGCGCTCTGCGTTGGCGCCGGGCAATGGGATCAAACGATCTACCACCATACGCACCCACCGCCCCCGAAGGCAAACCCGGCCTCATAGACGTACGTCACACCCGACGGCGCCCGGCCTCTCCCCGACCCAACTCCCCCGCCCACCCGGACTCTTCTACGCCGGTGACCCCGCGACCGGCGCCGGCTCCCGCTCCGCCAGCTGCGGCGCCGTCTCCTGGTGGGCCGACGACGACGGCTCGGCGACCGTCGGCTCCGGCGAGGCGGACGTCGGCTGCTCACTCGGCGTCGGCTGCGGCTCGGACGTACGCGTCGGGGTGGGTGACGCCTTGGTCGGCGCGGGAACCCCCGGCTTCGCCGGCCTGCCGGACGCCGGAGCGGACTGGGAGGCCCCCGCGGACGGCGAGGCCGAGGGCGACGCCGACTCCCCGCCTGCCTTCTTCTCCCGTGTGCCGTCCCCGTGCTTGCCATCGGCGGCGACACCGCCCCCACCGCCCCGCCCGGACACCGCCGATCCCCCGTCTGGCGCCTCACCACCCCGCTGCCCCGCGGAATGCGACGGCTTCGCGCTCCCTCCCCCGCCGTCCTCGCCGACGCTCATGCAGCCGGCGGCAGCGGCGACGGCCATGACCGTGGCGGCCAGACGGACGGGTACGTACAAGGGGCGCACGGAAAGCCACCTCCGAGGCGGGGGAAGGAGTCAACATGCCCAACTCCCGCCGCCCGCAAGAGGACACGCGGGTGAGTGACGTCGCGACCACGGGCCGGACGGCCCGGCCGCGGGCGTTCGCCCTCCGCCGGACGGTGAGCGGCCACGCCGTGCCCCGCGGCAGACAGGGGATGTCCGTGCCTCCGCCACGGACGCTTCGTCCCTGACAATGGCTGTGTGCTGGAGATGACACGCGAATCTTTCGAGGAACTCGTGAGCCAGGCGCTGGACAAGATCCCGCCGGAGCTCGCCAGGGTCATGGACAACGTCGCCGTGTTCGTCGAGGACGAGCCTCCAGCCGACGACCCCGAGCTGCTGGGCCTGTACGAGGGCACCCCGCTCACGGACCGCGGCGAGTGGTACGCAGGCGTGCTGCCCGACCGCATTTCGATCTACATGGGTCCCGCGTTGCGCTACTGCGAGACGACCGAGGACGTGGTGCACGAGGTCGCCGTGACCGTGATCCACGAGATCGCCCATCACTTCGGGATCGACGACAAACGGCTTCACGAGCTCGGCTGGGGCTGATCTCCTCACCCGCCCTTCAAGCTCTCCACAGGTACGACTCGTCCGCACGAGAGTCACGGGCCCACCCGCATATCCACGTGCGCACTTGGGCATACGGGACCAATGGCCCGCGTCCCCGCCGTCGCCGTGACCGTCCTGAACCGGATGCGAAGGGCTCCAGGCACCCTCGCCCGGCACTACCGCACCCGCCGCCCGCTCCCGACGCTCGAACTCGTCCGCCGGCCCCACCCCTGGCCCCGCGCCCTCGGCCTGGCCGCCGTCGTCCTGCTCGGCGCCTGGCTGGGACTGCTGGTCGTCGGCAACGTCAAGGTCCCGGTCGGCCCCATGAACACGACGATGACCCTGCGCCCCTCCCTGACCGGCGGCACGAAGATCAACATCTCGCCGCTGGGCGCCCTGCAGCTGAACAGCCACCACGCCCCGTTCCGCCTGGACGTCAACGTCGACCAACTGGACCCCGTCCGCGCCCAGGCCCTGGTCGACCACCCCGAACGCCTCTCGGGACTCCAGGACGAGGTCGCACACGACGTCGAGCACGGCACCCTCGACCTGGCCCTGCGCTCGGGCGTCGCCGTCGTCTCCGGCGCGACGGCCCTCGGCCTCGCCGTCTACCGCCGCCCGCGCCGGGCCCTGGCCGCCGGCGGCACGGCCCTCGCCCTCCTCGCCGCCTCCGGAGCGTCGGCGTACGCCACCTGGAACCCCGAGTCCGTCCTCGAACCGACGTACTCGGGCCTGCTGTCCTCAGCGCCCTCCGTGGTCGGCAACGCACGCAGCATCGTCACCGAGTTCGACGTCTACCAGAAGGAGTTGGCGCGCCTGGTGACCAACGTGACGAAGCTCTACGACGTCACGTCCACCCTCCCCGCCTACCAGCCGGACCCGTCCACGGTCCGTGTCCTGCACGTCTCGGACATCCACCTCAACCCCGCGAGCTGGAAGATCATCGCGTCGCTGGTGGACCAGTACAAGGTGAACGTGATCGTCGACACCGGCGACACGATGGACCACGGCACGACCGCGGAGAACGGCTTCCTCGACCCGGTCGCGGACCTGGGCGCGCCCTACGTCTGGGTGCGCGGCAACCACGACTCCGCGGCCACCCAGCGCTACCTCTCCCGCATGAAGAACGTGCACGTCCTGGACGAGGGCCGGGCGGAGACCGTCGCCGGCCTGCGCTTCGGGGGCATCGGCGATCCGCAGTTCACCCCCGACCGCTCGAACGAACTGGGAGCCGACGCGTCGGAGGAGCTGGCGGGCGACCGCCTCGCCTCGGCCCTGCGTGACCAGAAGAGCGCCGGCACCCCGGTCGACGTGGCCATGGTCCACGAACCGTCGGCGGCCCGCGAGGTCGACGGCGAGGTACCCCTCGTCCTCTGCGGCCACCTGCACCACGAGGGCGACGAGATCCTGAAGAACGGCACCCGGCTGCGCATGGAGGGCTCGACAGGCGGCAGCGGCCTGCGCGCACTGGAGCACAAGTACCCGGCCCCGATCGAGGCCTCGATCCTCTACTTCGACCGCGACTCCCGCCGGCTCCAGGCCTGGGACGCCATCAAGCTGGGCGGCCTGGGCGAGACGACGGCAGAGGTCACCCGCCACCTCCCGAAGGAAAACCAACCAGGAGGCACCCCGGCCTCCCCCACCCCGTCCACACCTTCCACCTCAGCCCGGTAAACCGTTTTGGCGATACCTCCCGCCATCCCATATGCTTCTCACGTCCCCGACGCGCTGAGAAGCGCCCAGGCGGGCCGATAGCCCTCATCGTCTAGCGGCCTAGGACGCCGCCCTTTCAAGGCGGTAGCACGGGTTCGAATCCCGTTGGGGGCACGTAAGACCGTGTGCGACACTGTCGTACGCAACAGCTTGGTCCTGTGGAGCAGTTTGGAGTGCTCGCCACCCTGTCAAGGTGGAGGCCGCGGGTTCAAATCCCGTCAGGACCGCTGAGGTTTCCCCGGAAACCTCGTGGCTGGGTAGCTCAGTTGGTACGAGCGATCGCCTGAAAAGCGATAGGTCGCCGGTTCGACCCCGGCCCCAGCCACAGTGAAGGCCCCGATCTTCGGATCGGGGCCTTCTTCGTTTTGGCAGCCTCCCCCGCGGCGCTGGGACGATGAGCCCGGACGAGGACCAGGCCATTCGGACCAGGCCATTCGGGATGCGGAGTTCGAGAAGGATCGGGCCGGTACGGGCTGACGGCCACCGTGATCAGCAATCCCGCCATCGCCCGGGGTGCGATCTTCGGGGTGCGGCGGCTGGACGGCGACAGGACGGTGATCGTGGGCGTGCCGGCGGCGGCGTTCATCGCGGTGCGCAGCATGACCACCGCGTATCTCGGGATCAGGGCCGTCTCCGGCACCGCCGGATCCATCGCGCCGGGGAAAGGCGGCACCCCTCGGCAGCAGGCTCCCACGGCCGCTACGGGGCGACGAGCCCCTTGAACCGCCTGGGCTGAGCGACCCCTGCTGAGCCGCCGGGCGACAAATCGTTCGCCACGGATTTCTCCGGGATGAGATCCTGGATCGCGTATGTCTACGCACCCTGCCCCCGCCACCCCGGCCCTCGGCCCCCTCGCCGCCCGCCTGACCGAGCTGTCCCTGCGCGACGCGCACCGGCTCGGGCGCAGGCTCGAAGGCGCGCGCAAGATCCGTAAGCCGCAGGCCCAGGCCGCCGTTCTCGCCGAGATCGAGACGGAGGTCGCGAAGGCCGAGCAGCGGATGGGCGAGCGGCGCGGCCGGGTGCCCGCCGTCTCGTACCCCGAGCAGCTGCCTGTCAGCCAGAAGAAGAGCGAGATCGCCGACGCCATCCGCGATCACCAGGTCGTCATCGTCGCCGGTGAGACCGGGTCCGGCAAGACGACCCAGATCCCGAAGATCTGCGTCGAACTCGGGCGCGGCGTGAAGGGCATGATCGGGCACACCCAGCCCCGTCGTATCGCCGCCCGTACCGTCGCCGAGCGGATCGCCGAGGAGCTGGACACGCCTCTGGGTGAGGCCGTCGGCTGGAAGGTGCGCTTCACCGACCAGGTGAACCCGGACGCCACCTTCGTCAAGCTGATGACCGACGGCATCCTGCTCGCCGAGATCCAGACCGACGGCGAGCTGCGCGCCTACGACACGATCATCATCGACGAGGCCCACGAGCGGTCCCTGAACATCGACTTCCTGCTCGGGTACCTCGCCCAGCTGCTGCCGAAGCGGCCCGATCTCAAGGTCGTCATCACCTCCGCGACCATCGATCCTGAGCGTTTCTCCCGGCACTTCGGCGACGCGCCGATCGTCGAGGTCAGCGGGCGGACGTATCCGGTGGAGGTGCGGTACCGCCCGCTCCTGGAGGAGGACTCCGACGACTCCGACCGCGACCAGATCACCGCGATCTGCGACGCGGTCGAGGAGCTCCAGGGGGAGGGCAAGGGCGACATCCTCGTCTTCCTCTCCGGTGAGCGGGAGATCCGCGACACGGCGGACGCGCTGGTGAAGAAGAACTACCGCTTCACTGAGGTGCTGCCCCTTTACGCGCGCCTGTCCCACGCCGAGCAGCACCGTGTCTTCCAGCAGCACACGGGACGCAGGATCGTTCTGGCTACGAACGTCGCCGAGACGTCCCTGACCGTCCCGGGCATCAAGTACGTCATCGACCCGGGCTTCGCCCGTATCTCCCGCTACAGCCACCGTACGAAGGTCCAGCGGCTGCCGATCGAGCCGGTCTCCCAGGCCAGCGCCAATCAACGCAAGGGCCGATGCGGCCGTACGTCCGACGGCATCTGCATCCGCCTCTACTCCGAGGACGACTTCGTCGCCCGTCCGGAGTTCACCGACGCGGAGATCCTCCGTACGAACCTGGCCTCCGTCATCCTGCAGATGACCGCGGCCGGTCTCGGTGACATCGAGAAGTTCCCCTTCATCGACCCGCCGGACCACCGCAACATCCGCGACGGTGTGCAACTGCTCCAGGAGCTGGGCGCGTTGGACCCGGCGGAGAAGGACGTACGCAAGCGGCTCACGCAGAGCGGGCGCAAGCTCGCCCAGCTGCCGGTCGACCCCCGGCTGGCCCGGATGGTCCTGGAGGCCGACAAGAACGGCTGTGTGCGCGAGGTCATGGTGATAGCCGCCGCGCTCTCCATCCAGGACCCGCGCGAGCGCCCCGCCGACAAGCAGGCGCAGGCGGACCAGCAGCACGCCCGCTTCAAGGACGAGACCAGCGACTTCCTCGCGTATCTGAACCTCTGGCGGTATGTGCGCGAGCAGCAGAAGGAGCGGGGTTCGTCGTCCTTCCGCCGGATGTGCAAGCAGGAGTACCTCAACTTCCTGCGCATTCGCGAATGGCAGGACATCTACACCCAACTCCGCACGGTCGCCAAGCAGATGGGCATCCACCTCAACGAGGACGACGCCCCCGGCGACCGCATCCACGTCTCCCTCCTCGCCGGGCTGCTCTCGCACATCGGCATGAAGGACGTGAAGGACGCCGGGGGGGACGGTGGGAGAAGCACAGCGAAGAACGAGTACCTGGGCGCGCGGAACGCCAAGTTCGCGCTCTTCCCGGGCTCGGCGCTCTTCAAGAAGCCGCCGCGGTTCGTGATGTCGGCGGAGCTGGTGGAGACCTCCCGCCTCTGGGCGCGCGTCAACGCCAGGATCGAGCCCGAGTGGGTCGAGCCCCTGGCCGAGCACCTCCTCAAGCGCACGTACAGCGAACCGCACTGGGAGAAGGACCAGGCGGCCGTGATGGCGTACGAGAAGGTCACGCTGTACGGCGTGCCGATCGTGGCCCAGCGGAAGGTCAACTACGGCCGTATCGACCCGGAGACGTCCCGCGAGCTGTTCATCCGCAACGCGCTCGTCGAGGGCGACTGGCGCACCCACCACAAGTTCTTCGCCGACAACCGCAGGCTCCTCAGCGAGGTCGAGGAGCTGGAGCATCGCGCCCGGCGCCGGGACATCGTCGTCGACGACGACACGCTCTTCGACTTCTACGACGCCCGGGTGCCCGAACACGTGGTCTCCGGCGCCCACTTCGACTCCTGGTGGAAGCACAAGCGGCACGAGGAGCCGGAGTTCCTGGACTTCGAGCGGGAGATGCTCATCCGGGAGTCGGCGGAGGCGGTCACGAAGGCCGACTATCCGGACTCGTGGCGGCAGGGGCCGCTGAAGTTCCGGGTGACGTACCAGTTCGAGCCGGGCGCGGACGCCGACGGCGTGACCGTGCACGTTCCGCTCCAGGTCCTCAACCAGGTCGCGGACGAGGGCTTCGACTGGCAGATCCCGGGCCTTCGGGAGGAGTTGGTCACCGAGCTGATCCGCTCCCTCCCCAAACCGATCCGCCGCAACTACGTGCCGGCACCGAACTTCGCGAAGCGCTTCCTGGACACGGCGTCGTCCCCGGAGGGGCGCGACCGGACACCGCCACTCCGGGAGCCGCTGACAACGGCCATGGCACGCGAACTGAAGCGCATGGTCGGCGTGCCCTTCGAGGCGTCGGACTTCGACTGGTCGAAGGTCCCGGACCATCTGCGCATCACCTTCCGCATCATCGACGAGCGGCGTCGCAATCTCGCCGAGGACAAGGACCTTGAGGCGCTGAAGCTCCAGCTGAAGCCGAAGGCGCGCCAGGCCCTGTCCCAGGCGGCGGCCGCCACGGCCGAGCGGCAGGGCGGGGAGTCCCTGGAGCGCAAGGGCCTCACCGACTGGACGATCGGCTCCCTCACCCGCGTCTTCGAGACGCGCCGCGCCGGCCAGCCGGTGAAGGCGTATCCGGCACTGGTGGACGACGGTGACACGGTCTCTGTGCACCTGTTCGACACGGAGGCGGAGCAGGCGGAGGCGATGTGGAAGGGCACGCGCAGGCTGATCCTGCGCAACATCCCCGTCAACCCGGCGAAGTTCGCGTCCGACAAGCTGACGAACGCCCAGAAGCTCGCCCTGTCCGCGAACCCGCACGGCTCGATCCAGGCTCTGTTCGACGACTGCGCGATGGCGGCGGCGGACAAACTGATCGGGGACTTCGGCGGCCCGGCGTGGGACGAGGAGTCGTATCGGAAGCTGTTCGACAAGGTGCGCGCGGAGATCGTGGACACGACGATCCGCACAGTGGGCCAGGTGCAGCAGGTCCTGGCGGCCTGGCAAGCGTGTGAACGCCGCCTGAAGGCCGTACGGAGCCCTGCGCTGCTGCCGAACCTCGCGGACGTACGCAAGCAGCTGGACGCCCTTGTGAGGCCGGGTTTCGTGACGGAGGCGGGGCTGCGTCGCCTCGCCGACCTGATGCGCTATCTGGTGGCCGCGGATCGCCGGCTGCAGCAGATGCCGACGGGCGTGCAGCGGGACACGACGCGCATGGAGAAGGTCCACGAGATGCAGGACGAGTACGCGTGGCTGCTGGAGCAGATGCCCCAGGGCCGCCCTGTCCCGTCCTCAGTGCTGGACATCCGCTGGATGATCGAGGAGCTCCGGGTCAGCTATTTCGCCCACGCCCTGGGCACGGCCTACCCCGTCTCCGACAAGCGGATCGTGAAGGCGATCGACGCGGCCGCCCCGTAACCACCCGCGCACACGGGGTGAGTTCGACCAGCGGGCTCACCCTCCTGTACAGTCTCTTCTCGCAGCGCAACGCACGAATCGCACTGCGAAACCTGGTCCTGTGGAGCAGTTTGGAGTGCTCGCCACCCTGTCAAGGTGGAGGCCGCGGGTTCAAATCCCGTCAGGACCGCAGCAGAGAAACGAAGGCCCGCATCCCGGCAAGGGACCGCGGGCCTTTCGCATGCCGCGGGTCTCTCGCATGCCGGGTCTTCATCTTTCGGGGGCGGTCCGCATCTCCCAGCCCGTCAGGCGGGTGAGAACGAGGCCGTTCAGGCCGACGCGGGGTCTGAGGCGGCGCGGCAGGCACGCGCCGCGCGAGCACCACGCCGTCTTGACGCCGTCACTTTCCGTCGGTACCCAGAAGACAGGGCCCGTTCCCCGTGCGGCCCACGGAGGTGGCGTATGGCGGCATCGGTCAGGCACGAGACACGGGCCTTGCTCCGTGCACATCTGTCGGCCGCTTCGTCGTACGGCCATCTGACCCGCCACTGCCCGATCTGCCACCACCTGCTGCGGCTGGCGATGGACTCGCAGAGGGGCCCCGACGCACCGGACGACGCCGTGGAGGACGAAAGCCCCGCCGGCATCTGAATCCGACGGCTCCCAACACCCGCCTCACCGTGGGAGCCTGGAGCACCTGCCTCCTCTAGCGCACGTGTGCCAAGCGCAACAAGGACTCTGGCATGTGACGGGTGTCACCGCATGAGTTTCTGAAACCGCGGCACTTACACCCCGCCTACAACTAGTCAATTTTATATGTGCAATTGCACCCTCCGGAAGGCTCCTCCCGGGCACCGCCCGGAGGACCCCCACAGCAGATCCGACAGCCCTCCCCAGACTCCGACAGGGCCACTCACAGGGCCGCCGACCAGGCACGCGACACGCACAAAAAAGATCGCGCTGGACCCGGCGGAGTCCAGCGCGATCTACGACGCACCCTGTTGCTTGCTTGAAAAACTCTGAAGAGCGTGGGCGTGGAGCCTGTTGGGGCAGACCCCGCGTCGCTTGGAGCTAGGGTTCGGGCGTCACGGCACGTTGGGGGACCTGCCGATTTGCCCTGTTATGCAGTTGTTCAGGCCTCGCTGCGCTGCTGGGGGATGCCCGCGAGCAGAGCACGGACCTCCGCCTCGCGGTAGCGGCGATGCCCGCCGAGCGTACGGATCGAAGTAAGCTTTCCGGCCTTCGCCCACCGCGTGACCGTCTTGGGGTCGACACGGAACATGGTGGCGACCTCAGCCGGGGTCAGCAGCGGCTCGGCATCAGGGGTGCGAGCGGTCATGAGCGGCCTCCTCGGGAGAACCGATCGTTCTCGGTTCTTTCCTCTAAATTCTGCACCTTGACCCGCGTTGCCCGAAATGGCGGACGCGAGTCGAGTCGGTTATAGGACGAACGGCTTGTCCTCGGCACTACAACTACACCATCTGTCCAGCCGCGTCGGCCAAACCGATGGAATTGCCCCTCCAGGTGTTCATCAGCGACGGAAGCCGATGGACCATGCCATAACGGACAGTCACGCCCCTGTGACGATCAGTCACAGGACACTCAGGAGCCACGAGACCCCCCAAAGCGTGCAATACGGACGGAGTCCTCCCCGGACTCCTTGTCCTATTTTGGCATGAGGAGGGGTAAGAGGCGCAAGAGCCGCGTAAGTGCGGTCCATCACGCTTGGCCGGGGTTGAGCATTACTTGAGGCGATCGCCCGGATCGTGACCTACGTCCCAAGTCGGGGAAACCTCAGTCACCTCAGGTACCTCGGTGCGAGGACAAAACCCCAAAACGGGCGTCACGTCAAACGTCAGTTCGCCGAGCGCCGGTCCCTGACAGACCGCCAGCGCTCCACGAGCCGCGCGTACGCCGCACCCGCGGCCGCCCCGTCGCCCTGCCGCAGCGCCTCGATGCCCTCGGCCACGTCCGCCGCCGAGTGGTCGTCCTCCAGCTCTCCGGCCGGCAGCGTGTGCACCAGACCGCCGTAGTCCAGCTCCACCAGCGAGCGCGGGTGGAACTCCTCCAGCCAGCGCCCCACATCCACCAGACCGTCGATCAGCGGCCCCTCGTCGACGCCGTCCTTCAGCGCCCGCAGCGCCCGCGCCACGCGCCGCCGTGCCTGCACCATCGGCGTCTGGTAGCGCAGCACCGGAGGGATCTCGCCCGAGCCCTTGTCGAAGCGCCGCTCCTCGTCCGACACCAGCACGAACCAGTGCAGCGGCACCTGCCAGGTCGCCGTACGGATCCAGGGGCGGGCGTCCGGGTTGCGGACCAGCCAGCGCTCGTAGTCCTGGGTCGCCTGGCGTCGTACGACCTCCGGCAGTACGGCGTCCAGGACCGCCTGGGGCAGCTCCTCGGCCAGCTCCTGAAGGGCCTGCCACCCCCGCAGCCGGGTCCGCCAGGGACACACGCACACGACCCCGCCGACCTCCAGCACAAAGGCGTCGCCGCTCTCGTGCACCGGCACCGGGATCGGCGGGGTGGGCGCCAAGTCGGCCAGGGAGCGGCGAAGTTCGTCCTGGTACGAGGGCAGGTCCGCGCGCCGGGCGTAACGCGCCCAGTGGCTGCGCTCGGGCTCGGGGAAGGCGGCCAGTGGTTCGTACACGCGCAGATACGTCGCGTACGGCACGATCACCGAGGACACCTTGGGCACGCCTGCTCCCTCCCCCGCCCACCACCGGGAAAACCTGCGGAACCCGCTCACAAACGGGCGGGAAATCTATGCAAATCGTCGCACGGACGTGCTCCCGCGGTAGGTGATCCTGAGCACTGCGCGGATGGCGGGGCTCCCAGGCTCTAATCTCGTCCTCACAGCCCCCGCCACCCACACGGGAGCTGGGTCTCCAACCGCCGCTACTTACTTCAGGAGTCACCACCGTGACCGACGTAACCGGCGCACCTGCTGATGTACTGCACACCCTGTTCCACTCGGACCAGGGCGGACATGAGCAAGTCGTGCTCTGCCAGGACCGCGCCAGCGGCCTCAAGGCCGTGATCGCCCTCCACAACACCGCTCTGGGCCCCGCCCTCGGCGGTACGCGCTTCTACCCGTACGCGAGCGAGGCCGAGGCCGTCGCCGACGCGCTGAACCTCGCGCGCGGGATGTCGTACAAGAACGCCATGGCCGGTCTCGACCACGGCGGCGGCAAGGCCGTGATCATCGGCGACCCGGAGCGGGACAAGACCGAGGAGCTGCTGCTGGCCTACGGCCGGTTCGTGGCCTCCCTCGGCGGCCGGTACGTCACCGCGTGCGACGTCGGCACCTACGTCGCCGACATGGACGTCGTGGCCCGTGAGTGCCGCTGGACCACGGGCCGCTCGCCCGAGAACGGCGGCGCGGGCGACTCCTCCGTCCTCACCGCCTTCGGCGTCTACCAGGGCATGCGGGCCAGTGCACAGCACCTGTGGGGCGACCCGTCGCTGCGCGGCCGCAAGGTCGGCATCGCAGGCGTCGGCAAGGTCGGGAACCACCTGGTCGAGCACCTGCGGGGCGAAGGCGCCGAGGTCCTCATCACGGACGTGCGCGAGGAGGCCGTGGGGCGGATCCTCGCGGCACACCCGACCGGCGTGCGCGCCGTGGCCGACACCGCGACCCTGATCCGCGCCGAGGGCCTCGACATCTACGCTCCCTGCGCGCTCGGCGGGGCCCTGAACGACGACACCGTGCCCGCACTGACCGCGAGGATCGTCTGCGGGGCGGCCAACAACCAGCTCGCCCACCCGGGCGTCGAGAAGGACCTCGCCGACCGCGGGATCCTCTACGCGCCGGACTACGTGGTGAACGCCGGCGGTGTCATCCAGGTCGCCGACGAGCTGCGCGGGTTCGACTTCGACCGGTGCAGGGCGAAGGCGGCGAAGATCTTCGACACCACGCTCGCCATATTCGCTCGTGCGAAGGCGGACGGGATTCCGCCGGCCGCGGCGGCCGACCGGATCGCCGAGCAGCGGATGCACGAGGCGGCCCCCGGACGCAGTCTCTGACCTTCAGGAGGTTTGGCCGGTACCCGTCGGCGCACACTTAGAGAGAACTCTCACGTCCGTCGGCGGGTCGCCTGCCGAGAAGTGGTTAAAATCGCGGTTGACCAGCGGGGACGGCGCGCCCCGAGGGTCCTGGACTGGGGTCCGTCCTGCGGGCGACGTACCGTATGGGCGCGGGCTCAGGTACCGTGGAAGCCCTACGGACCGGTCTCTCTGCGGAGGGCCCGTTCCAGATCATGAACGCGTGTCAAGACTCTGGGGCCGCCGGGCCCCGTATTCGAGGGGGTCGAGCCATGGGGCGCGGCCGGGCAAAGGCCAAGCAGACGAAGGTCGCCCGCCAGCTGAAGTACAGCAGCGGCGGGACTGACCTGTCGCGTCTGGCCAATGAGCTGGGCGCATCGACTTCGAGCCAGCCGCCGAATGGCGAGCCGTTCGAGGACGACGACGACGAGGAAGAAGACCCGTACGCCCAGTACGCGGATCTCTATAACGACGACGATGAGGACGAGGACGGCGAGTCCGGTCCCACGTCGCAACATCGTCGCGGTGCTTGACGCATTCAGCAGTGCTTGACCCGGTCCGGGGTGGTTCACACCACCGGACCGGGTTTTGCGCTGCCATCGGGTCCGTCGTCGGGCCCGCGTCCGTCCTCGGGCCCGTCAGGCGCTGTAGTCGCCGACGAGTGCCGCGCCCGTCTTGTGGTCGCCGCGGTCCGTGATCTCTCCGGCCACCCAGGCCTCGACCCCGCGGTCGGCCAGCGTCGCCAGCGCCACGTCAGCCGACTCCTCGGGGACGATGGCGATCATGCCGACGCCCATGTTGAGGGTCTTCTCCAGTTCCAGGCGCTCGACCGAGCCGGTCCTGCCGACGAGGTCGAACACGGGGCCGGGGGTCCAGGTGGAGCGGTCGACGAGGGCGTGCAGGCCGTCGGGGATCACTCGCGCCAGGTTCGCGGCCAGGCCGCCACCCGTCACGTGCGAGAAGGCGTGCACGTCCGTGGTGCGGGTCAGGGCCAGGCAGTCCAGCGAGTAGATCTTCGTCGGCTCCAGCAGCTCCTCGCCGAGGGTGCGGCCGAACTCCTCGATCCGTGCGTCGAGCGACAGGCCCGCCTGGTCCAGCAGGACGTGCCGGACGAGTGAGTACCCGTTCGAGTGAAGACCGGAGGCAGCCATGGCGATCACCGCGTCACCCGTACGGATGCGATCCGGGCCCAGCAGCCGGTCGGCCTCCACGACGCCCGTACCGGCGCCGGCGACGTCGAAGTCGTCCGGGCCGAGCAGCCCGGGGTGTTCGGCCGTCTCGCCGCCCACGAGGGCGCAGCCGGCCAGCACACAGCCCTCCGCGATGCCCTTGACGATCGCGGCGACCCGCTCGGGGTGGACCTTGCCGACACAGATGTAGTCGGTCATGAACAGCGGCTCGGCGCCGCACACCACGATGTCGTCCATGACCATGGCGACCAGGTCGTGGCCGATGCTGTCGTACACACCCAGCCGGCGCGCGATGTCGACCTTCGTGCCGACGCCGTCCGTGGCGGAGGCCAGCAGCGGGCGCTCGTAGCGCTTGAGGGCGGAGGCGTCGAAGAGGCCGGCGAATCCGCCGAGGCCGCCGAGGACCTCGGGGCGCTGCGTCTTCTTCACCCACTCCTTCATCAGCTCTACGGCGCGGTCGCCCGCTTCGATGTCGACGCCCGCGGCTGCGTAGCTGGCACCAGTTGTCTCAGACATGACGGTGAGAACTTTCGTGTCGTACTGCAGGTATGACGGGCTTTACGGGCGACGGATCGCGTCGGCCGCCGCCGTGGCTGCCGGACCGGCGGCCAGCTCGGTCTCCAGAAGCTGCTTGCCGAGCAGTTCGGGGTCCGGGAGCTCCATCGGGTACTCGCCGTCGAAGCAGGCGCGGCACAGGTTCGGCTTGGCGATGGTGGTCGCCTCGATCATGCCGTCGAGGGAGATGTACGCCAGGGAGTCCGCGCCGAGCGAGGTGCCGATCTCGTCGATCGTCATGCCGTTGGCGATGAGCTCGGCGCGGGTGGCGAAGTCGATGCCGAAGAAGCAGGGCCACTTCACGGGGGGCGAGGAGATCCGGATGTGGACCTCCGCCGCGCCCGCCTCGCGGAGCATGCGGACCAGGGCGCGCTGGGTGTTGCCGCGCACGATCGAGTCGTCGACGACGACCAGGCGCTTGCCCTTGATGACTTCCTTCAGCGGGTTCAGCTTCAGGCGGATGCCGAGCTGGCGAATGGTCTGTGAGGGCTGGATGAACGTACGGCCGACGTAGGCGTTCTTGACCAGGCCCGCGCCGAAGGGGATGCCGGACGCCTCCGCGTACCCGATCGCGGCCGGGGTGCCGGACTCCGGGGTCGCTATGACGAGGTCGGCGTCGACCGGGGCTTCCTTGGCGAGCTTGCGGCCCATCTCCACGCGGGAGAGGTAGACGTTCCGGCCGGCGATGTCGGTGTCGGGGCGGGCCAGGTACACATACTCGAAGACACAGCCCTTGGGCTTCGCATCCGCGAATCGAGAGGTGCGCAGGCCGTTCTCGTCGATGGCCACGAACTCGCCCGGCTCGATCTCGCGGACGTAGCTGGCGCCGCAGATGTCGAGGGCGGCGGACTCGGAGGCGACGACCCAGCCGCGCTCCAGGCGCCCGAGGACCAGCGGGCGGACGCCCTGCGGGTCGCGGGCGGCGTACAGGGTGTGCTCGTCCATGAAGACGAGCGAGAAGGCTCCCCTGACCTTCGGAAGGACCGTGTGTGCGGCCTCCTCGATGGTCAGCGGCTTGCCGTCGGCGTCGACCTGGGCCGCGAGCAGCGCGGTGAGCAGGTCGGTGTCGTTGGTGGCCGCGACACGAGGGGTGCGGCCGCCCTCCTGCTTGGGCAGGTCGGCGACCATCTCGGCGAGCTGCGCCGTGTTGACCAGGTTGCCGTTGTGGCCGAGCGCGATGGAGCCGTGCGCGGTGGCACGGAACGTCGGCTGGGCGTTCTCCCACACGGAGGCGCCGGTGGTCGAGTAGCGGGCGTGACCGACCGCGATGTGACCGGTGAGCGAACCGAGCGAGGTCTCGTCGAAGACCTGGGACACGAGGCCCATGTCCTTGAAGACGAGGATCTGGGAGCCGTTGCTGACCGCGATTCCCGCGGATTCCTGGCCTCGATGCTGGAGGGCGTAGAGCCCGAAGTAAGTGAGCTTGGCGACCTCTTCGCCCGGAGCCCAGACACCGAAGACGCCGCAAGCGTCCTGGGGGCCTTTCTCGTCGGGGAGCAGATCATGATTGAGTCGACCGTCACCACGTGGCACGGCACCGAGTGTAGGCGAGATCGACCACTGGTCCGAATTGGGGACAGCTGCCGCTCATGGATCACCGCCCGGCGACCGCTTCGACGGTTTCTCCGTTTGCGCTGGTCAGCGTGAGGTTTCGGTGATCCAACTGGTAGTTCACCGTGCGGCCGAAGAGGCGCAGGAGACTCTTCTCCGTATGCATGAGTGAGGTGTCGCACATCATTCGGGTGGTGGACGGGCCGCCGAGGGTGATATGTCCGTCGCGCACCGTGGCCTTGGCGGTCACCTGATTGCAGCCCAGCTTGCCGGTGACCTTGCCGGGCTTCTCCTCGAACGTGAGATACGCGGACGCCTTCTGCTTCTGCGGCAGGCTCGTCGCGGAGCCGTCGGCACCCAGTGCCGTGACGGTCCACTTCGTCCCGAACAGTGGCGCGTCCTTCTCCTTGGTGAGGTGGATGCGGTCGCCGTCGTGGGCGGTGAGGGTCAGCGCGCCGTCCTTGGCCTCGACCGTGAGCGAGCGGTCGGTGAGGGTGCGGGAGAGGGCCCGCTCGAAGGTCATCCGCCGCGGCTCGCAGGCCATCAGGGTCTGGCGGGCGTTGGTCAGCTCGACGCGGTGGTCCGTGAAGTCGGCCTTGGCGCTGAAGTGGTTGCAGCCGTAGTTGCCCGCGGCTGTTCCGTCGTCGGTGATCCGGACGTCGGCGTCGGCGGGAGCGCGCCGGGTGGTGCCGTCCACGGTGACGCTGTCGACCTTCCAGTGGACGCCCGAGATTCCGGGCGCCACGGGGGCGCTGCGTGTCTCGGAGACGCTGCCCGTCTCGCTTCCGCACGCCATGCCGAGCGGAAGAACGGTCAGGACGGCGAGGATGAGTCGCGTGTTGTCCATGCCGATGGGACGGGAGGGACGCGGGCCCGGTTCCCCTCCGCGGGCCCGGCTCACCCCATGAGCGGCAGCAGCCCGCTCAGGTCAGCCCGCTCACCACTGGCGCTGACCTGGGCGTTCTCGATCGCCTCCGGCCAGGTCACCCGCCCCGTCGCGAGCCGGATCCAGGTCAGCGGGTCCGTCTCGACGACGTTCGCAGGGGTACCGCGGGTGTGCCGGGGGCCCTCGACGCACTGCACCACGGCGTACGGCGGGATCCGCACCTCCGTCGAGCCGCCGGGTGCCTTCGCGGCCAGGGCGTCGGCGAGGAGCCGGGTGCAGGCGGCGAGGGCCTGGCGGTCGCAGGGCACGTCGAGACCCGGCACGGCGGCGTTCAGGTCGTCGGTGTGGACGATCAGTTCGACGGTGCGGGTGACCAGGTAGTCGGCGAGCGTCATGGCGCCGGTGCGGGCGGCGAGGACGCGGGTCTCGGGGGCGGTGGCGAGGGAGGCGGTGAATCGCTCGCCGGTGCGGGCGTAGAAGGCGTCGAGGTCGGGGTTGGCATCGGCGAGGCTCCGGGTGCGGTCGGCGATGGCGGCGGCGCGGGTGGCGGTGGCGAACGGCCAGTCGGTGAGCGTGAGCTCCGGCTTGGGCGGCTCCTCACGCGCGAGGCCACGGCTGACGCTCTCCACGGCCATCGCCAGATGCGCGGCCAGGTCCCGGACCGTCCACTCGCCGAGCCGGGTGGGTCCGGCCAGCTGCTCGGGGGTCAGGGAGACCACGGCCTCCCGTACGTGCGTGAACTGGGTGAGGACCGCCGCCCGGATCTTGGCCGGGTCGTAGGCACGGGCGCGCTTCTTGGCCGGAGACATGCCGGGAGCCTAGGGCCTCTCCGCGCCCCTGCGCCGGTCACTTGGGAGCCGGCGAAGGAACCAGCGAAGCAGGAGGACACGGTGAAGGCCCCGCCGGCTGTGCGCCGGAGGGGCCTTCACCGTCGTACGACTGCTTGTACGACTGCCTACTTGAGCAGTGCCGGGATGGTCTCCTCGTGCGCCGTGCGCAGTTCCTCCAGGGACAGCTCGAACTCGCCCTGGAGCTCGACCGTCTCGCCGTCGACGACACCGATGCGGGTGACGGGCAGGCCCCGTGCACCGCACATGTCGTTGAAACGGACCTCCTCGGAGCGCGGCACGGCGACGACCGCACGCCCCGCCGACTCGGAGAAGAGGAAGGTGAAGGCGTCGAGCCCGTCCGGTACGACCAGACGCGCGCCCTTGCCGCCGAGCAGCGCCGACTCCACGACCGCCTGGACCAGACCGCCGTCGGACAGGTCGTGGGCGGAGTCGATCATGCCGTCGCGGGAGGCCGAGATCAGGATCTCGGCGAGCAGGCGCTCGCGCTCCAGGTCGACCTTCGGCGGCAGACCGCCGAGGTGGTCGTGCACGACCTGCGACCAGGCAGAGCCGCCGAACTCCTCGCGGGTGTCGCCGAGGAGGTAGATCAGCTGCCCCTCCTCCTGGAAGGCGACCGGCGTGCGGCGCGCGACGTCGTCGATGACGCCCAGGACCGCGACCACGGGGGTCGGGTGGATGGCGACCTCGCCCGTCTGGTTGTAGAGCGAGACGTTGCCGCCGGTCACCGGGGTGCCGAGCTGCTGGCAGGCGTCGGCGAGTCCGCGGATGGCCTCCGCGAACTGCCACATCACGGCCGGGTCCTCGGGCGAACCGAAGTTCAGGCAGTCAGAGACGGCGAGGGGCTTGGCGCCGGTGGTGGCGACGTTGCGGTACGCCTCCGACAGGGCCAGCTGCGCGCCCGCGTACGGGTCCAGCTTCGCGTAGCGGCCGTTGCCGTCGGTCGCGATGGCGACGCCGAGGCCGGTCTCCTCGTCGATGCGGATCATGCCGGAGTCCTCGGGCTGGGCGAGGACGGTGTTGCCCTGCACGAAGTGGTCGTACTGCGAGGTGATCCACTTCTTGGAGGCCTGGTTGGGAGAGGCCACCAGCTGCAGGACCTGGTCCTTCAGCTCCGCCGAACTCGCGGGCCGCGCAAGCTTGCCCGCGTCGTCGGCCTGGAGGGCGTCCTGCCAGGACGGGCGGGCGTACGGGCGCTCGTAGACCGGGCCGTCGTGCGCGACCGTGCGCGGGTCGACGTCGACGATCTTGCCGCCGTGCCAGTAGATCTCCAGGCGGTCGCCGTCCGTGACCTCACCGATGACGGTCGCGATGACGTCCCACTTGTCGCAGATCTCCAGGAACCGGTCCACCTTCTCCGGCTCGACGACCGCGCACATCCGTTCCTGCGACTCGCTCATGAGGATTTCCTCGGGCGAGAGGGTCGAGTCGCGCAGGGGTACGTCGTCCAGGGTCACACGCATGCCACCGGAGCCGTTGGAGGCGAGCTCTGAGGTGGCGCAGGAGAGCCCGGCCGCGCCGAGGTCCTGGATGCCGACGACCAGCTTCTCCCGGAAGGCCTCCAGGGTGCACTCGATGAGCAGCTTCTCCTGGAAGGGGTCGCCGACCTGGACGGCGGGACGCTTCGACGGCTTGGCGTCATCGAAGGTCTCGGAGGCCAGGATGGACGCGCCACCGATGCCGTCACCACCCGTACGAGCCCCGTACAGGATGACCTTGTTGCCCGCGCCGGACGCCTTCGCGAGGTGGATGTCCTCGTGCCGCATCACACCGATGGCACCGGCGTTGACCAGCGGGTTGCCCTGGTAGCAGGCGTCGAAGACGACCTCGCCGCCGATGTTGGGCAGGCCCAGGCAGTTGCCGTAGCCGCCGATGCCGGCGACGACACCGGGCAGGACGCGCTTGGTGTCGGGGTGGTCGGCCGCACCGAACCGCAGCGGGTCCACGACCGCGACCGGGCGGGCGCCCATGGCGATGATGTCGCGGACGATGCCGCCGACACCGGTCGCCGCACCCTGGTAGGGCTCGACGTACGACGGGTGGTTGTGCGACTCGACCTTGAAGGTGACCGCGTAGCCCTGGCCGACGTCGACGACACCGGCGTTCTCGCCGATACCGACGAGGAGCGCGTCGCTCTGCGGGGCCTTCTCGCCGAACTGGCGCAGGTGCACCTTCGACGACTTGTACGAGCAGTGCTCGGACCACATGACGGAGTACATGGCCAGCTCGGCACCGGTGGGCCTGCGGCCGAGGATCTCCACGACCCGCTCGTACTCGTCCTTCTTCAGGCCGAGTTCGGCCCAGGGCAGCTCGACGTCGGGGGTCGCGGCCGCGTGCTCGACCGTGTCCAGAGGCGTCCGGCTCATGCGTTGACCAGCTTCTTGAGGATCGAGGTGAAGAAGGGGAGGCCGTCGGTGCGGCCCGACCCGATGAGCGGCTCGACCGCGTGCTCGGGGTGCGGCATCAGGCCGACGACGTTCCCGGCCTCGTTGGTGATGCCGGCGATGTCGCGGAGCGAGCCGTTCGGGTTGAAGTCCACATACCGGAAGGCGACCCGGCCCTCGGCCTCCAGCTTGTCCAGCGTGTACTCGTCGGCGACGTACCGGCCGTCCATGTTCTTCAGCGGGATGTGGATCTCCTGGCCGGCGGTGTAGTCGCTGGTCCAGGCGGTCTCCGCGTTCTCCACCCGCAGCTTCTGGTCGCGGCAGATGAAGTGGAGGTGGTCGTTGCCGAGCATCCCGCCGGGAAGCAGGTGGGCCTCGGTGAGGACCTGGAAGCCGTTGCAGATGCCGAGGACCGGAAGGCCTGCCTTCGCCTGCTCGATGAGCGTCTCCATCACCGGCGAGAAGCGGGAGATGGCGCCGGCCCGCAGATAGTCGCCGTAGGAGAAACCGCCGGGGAGGACGACCGCGTCGACCTGGTGGAGGTTCTTGTCCTTGTGCCAGAGGGCGACCGGCTCGGCGCCCGCGAGACGGATCGCACGCTGCGTGTCCCGGTCGTCGAGACTTCCGGGGAAAGTGACGACGCCAATACGAGCGGTCACTTCGCGGCCTCCGCGACTTCCTCGACCTTGACGGTGAAGTCCTCGATCACGGTGTTGGCGAGGAAGGATTCCGCAAGATCGTGGATGCGGGCGAGAGCGGCCTCGTCGACCGGTCCGTCAACTTCCAGTTCGAAACGCTTTCCCTGACGTACGTCGGAGATGCCTTCGAAACCCAGACGCGGCAGTGCGCGCTGCACCGCCTGGCCCTGGGGGTCGAGGATCTCCGGCTTGAGCATGACGTCGACTACGACGCGTGCCACTGGCACTCCCGGTGGTGTGGTGCTGAGCAGGTTCCTGCAGGTGTCTCCAACAGGTGCCTTCAGACTACCCGTACAAAATTTCTACGCGAGTAGAGTTGTAGGAAAGTACGTGACGGCCGTCACGATCGATCCTGTACCGGACGGGTGCCTTCACGAAAAGTTCAGGGAAAGATCCCGGATCGATGCCCTGGAGGTATTGCGCGTGAGACACGCGGGGAGATTTAGTCGGGCTTCACATTGCAATGCCGGGCACTGTACAAATGAATTGTCATTAGCCGATACTTTGCCCATTAACTGGCGGACAGTCGGCATCTCCGCGACGTCGTGGCACGTGATCCACGTCTTCGTCGATTGAGGTGTCGCACGAAGGGACCGATATTCGTGGCGCAGAAGGTCGTAGTCACTCTCTTTGACGACATCGACGGCTCGGAAGCGGCGGAAACGATCGCCTTCGGACTCGACGGCAAGTCGTACGAGATCGACCTGAACCAAGCCAATGCCAAGAAACTGCGTAAGGCGCTCGAGCCGTACGTGGAGGCCGGCCGCAAGCGGTCGAAGTCCGGCAGGACCTACCGGCAGACGGAGGTCGCACCCGACCCGGCAGCCGTCCGCGCCTGGGCCCAGGCCAACAAGATGGACGTCCCGGCCCGCGGCCGGATCCCGAAGAAGGTTTACGAGGCGTTCAGCGCGGCGCAGTAGCCGCCGGCCGACGACCGGTCACTCGCCCCTCGGAGGAACCGACTTGCGCTGTACCCCTCAGGGTCGGCTAGAGTCTGGAGCACGCCGCGGGGCGAGGCCGAAAGGCCCAGCTCACGGAGTACATGCGGGTGTAGTTCAGTAGTAGAACATCCCCCTTCCAGGGGGAAGGCGCAGTGTGCAATTCCTGTCACCCGCTCTGCACCGCCGGACCGAGCCACTCTTGTGGATCAGGTAGGCTGGTGTTCGCGCCGATCGGTGGGAGCCGGTCGGAGGCAATGCGGACGTAGCTCAGTTGGTAGAGCGCAACCTTGCCAAGGTTGAGGTCGCGAGTTCGAGCCTCGTCGTCCGCTCAGGAGTAAGACCCCGGTCCTTGGGACCGGGGTCTTTTTCGTGTGCCGACTCCCTTCTGACATTTGTCATACGGAGCGATGACACCGCGCACTGCTGCCGGATCCCGCTCGGCGGGACGCTGAAGTCATGGACACCAACGAACACGAACACGTGATTGAGGTCACTGACCTGCGGCGTGTGTACGGGGGCGGGTTCGAGGCCGTACGCGGAATCACCTTTTCCGTGGACCGCGGCGAGATCTTCGCGCTGCTCGGCACCAACGGGGCGGGCAAGACATCCACGGTCGAGTTGCTGGAGGGGCTCGCACGGCCGGCCGGGGGGCGGGTGCGGGTGCTCGGGCACGATCCCTACGAGGAGCGGGGCGCCGTACGGCCTCGTACCGGGGTCATGCTGCAGGAGGGCGGGTTCCCGTCCGAGCTGACCGTCGCCGAGACCGCGCGGATGTGGGCCGGGTGTGTCAGCGGGGCGCGGCCCGAGGCGGAGGCGCTGGAGCTGGTCGGGCTCGGACGGCGCGCCGGGGTGCGGGTGAAGCAACTGTCCGGGGGTGAGCGGCGGCGCCTGGACCTGGCGCTCGCGCTGCTCGGCGAGCCCGAGGTGCTGTTCCTGGACGAACCCACGACCGGCCTGGACGCCGAAGGGCGCCGGGACACCTGGGAGTTGGTGCGGGCGCTGCGCGACACGGGCACGACCGTGCTGCTGACCACGCACTACCTGGAGGAGGCGGAGGCGCTCACCGACCGGCTGGCGATCCTGCACGAGGGGCGCATCGCGGCGACCGGGACACCGGGCGAGGTGACCGCCGCACAACCCTCGCGGATCTCCTTCCGGCTGCCCGGCGGCTACTTCCTCGGGGACCTGCCGCCGCTCGGTGAGCTGGGGGTGTGCGGGCACGAGGTGGACGGCGATCTCGTACGGCTGCGGACACATGAGTTGCAGCGGGCCGCCACCGGGCTGCTGGTGTGGGCCGAGCGGGCCCGGGTGGAACTGCGGGCGCTCGATGTGCGGTCCGCCTCGCTGGAGGAGGCGTTTTTGGGAATCGCCCGGATGGGGGTCCCCCCGCTCGATCGGGGGGACCCCCATCGTCGCGAACGAGCGGGCCGTGCGAAAGAAGGCAGGGCGGCATGAGCACCCACGCCCACGCCCACGCCCACGCCCGCGCCCACGCCCCCGCCGCGCGCCGGCTGCGTGCCCTCGCCCGGGCCGAGCTCACCCTGCTCGGCCGCAACCGGAGCGCGGTGGCCACGGCGCTGCTCGTGCCGCTCGCGGTGCCCTTCACCGTGAGGCCCGCGATCGACCAGATGGACCTCAAGAGCCATGGACTCAACATCGGCACGGTGATGCTGACCGCCGCGATCGGCTTCTCCTTCCTGTTCTCCGTGTACACGGCCCTGGTGAGCGCCTTCGTCGCCCGCCGCGAGGAACTCGTCCTGAAGCGGCTGCGGACCGGGGAACCCGGCGACCACGAGATCCTCTTCGGCACCGCGCTGCCCGCCGTCTGCGTCGGCCTCGCCCAGTCCCTGGTGCTGGCCGCCGGCTGCGTGCTGCTCGTCGACGCCGGGGCGCCCCGGGCGCCGTATCTGACCGTGCTGGGCATCCTGTCGGGCCTGACGCTGTGCGCCGCGCTCGCCGCGCTCACCGCCACCTTCACCAGGACCGTGGAGAGCGCCCAGTTCACGGCGCTGCCGCTGGTGCTCGTGTCGATGATGGGCTCGGGCATCGCGGTCCCCGCCGGGATCCTGCCCGATCGGCTCGCCGCCGTCTGCGAATTCCTTCCGCTCTCTCCTGCCGTACGGCTGGTCGGCGGCGGATGGACCGGGCGGCTGAGCGCGTACGAGGCACTGGGCGCCCTGGCGACCGCCCTGGTCTGGACGCTGCTGGCGGTGTTTGCTGTACGGCGGTGGTTCCGGTGGGAACCACGGCGCTGACGGACGGGGGGCTCGGGGGGATGGGGCGGACACGCGGCTGGTGGCGGCGCAAGAGCACACCGGCGAAGGTCGAGACGTACACGCGGTGGTCGTTCCACTTCTTCGGCGTGACCGAGATCCTGGCGATCGGGCTGCCGGCCGTCGGCACGCTGGGACCCGGGCTCGGCGGAGCGCTGCTGGGCCTGGTGGCGGTGCACGCCGTGGCGTGCACGGTGACGGTGTCCCGGGCACTGGACTGGACCCGCGGGCGCCGTCCACAGCCCGTGCGGCTGCTGTGGACGCTCGCAGCGGTGACCGCCGTGATCGCCGTCACGGCGGTGGGGATCGCGCAGCGCGGACCGAGGGGCGACGGCCTCGACGCCACGGCGAGCGGTGTGTTCGGGGTCGTGCTGGTCGTCGCGGCCGGGGTCATCTCGCTCGGCGTGCGCGACCGGCGGCGGGTGTGCGCGATCGTGGTCGGCTTCTCGGTCGGCGCGGGAGCCGTCTCGTTCCCGCTGGGCACCTCCGGCCCCGCCACTCTGCTCACCATGCTGGGCGTGTTCCTCGGAGCCGGGTTCCTGGCCTTCACCGCGATCTTCTCGGTCTGGCTGCTGAACGCCGTCTACGAACTCGACGAGGCCCGCGAGGCCCGCGCCCGGCTCGCCGTCGCCGAGGAGCGGCTGCGGTTCGGCCGGGATCTGCACGACGTGATGGGGCGGAACCTCGCCGTCATCGCGCTCAAGAGCGAACTCGCCGTACAGCTGGCGCGCCGCGGGCGGCCCGAGGCCGTGGACCAGATGATCGAGGTGCAGCGGATCTCGCAGGAGTCGCAGCGGGAGGTACGGGATGTCGTACGGGGATATCGGGAGGCCGATCTCGGGGTCGAACTGGCCGGTGCACAGGGTGTGTTGACCGCCGCCGGCATCCACTGCGAGGTGACGGGGGAGACGGCCGGGCTGCCCGGCGAGGTGCAGTCGGCGCTCGGCTGGGTGGTCCGCGAGGCGACGACGAACGTGCTGCGGCACGGGGACGCCGGACGGTGTGGGGTGGCTCTGCTGGTGACGGAGGAACGCGTGGTGCTGACGGTGGAGAACGACGGGGCCGGCCCGCCCACGACGAAGGGCGGCTCCGGACTGGCCGGACTGCGGGAGCGGTTGTCGGCGGTGGGCGGCACGCTGGAGGCGGGGCCGGCCGGCGGGGACGTGTTCCGGGTGGTGGCCGAGGTGCCGCTGGCTGTGGCCGAGGTCCCGGCATGACCGCTGTCGTACGACTGCTGCTCGCCGACGACGAGCACCTCATCCGGGGTGCGCTCGCCGCGCTGCTCGGGCTGGAGGACGACCTCGTGGTCGTGGCCGAGGCGGCGTCCGGACCCGAGGCGCAGGCGATGGCCCGGGCGCACGAACCGGATGTCGCCGTGCTCGATCTCCAGATGCCGGGGGCCGACGGTGTGAAGGTCGCCACATCCCTGCGGGCCGAACTGCCCGGCTGCCAGGTACTGATCGTCACCAGTCACGGACGGCCCGGGCATCTGAAGCGGGCGCTCGCGGCGGGTGTGCGCGGGTTCGTCCCGAAGACGGTCAGCGCGCAGCGGCTCGCGGAGATCATCCGCACGGTGCATGCCGGAAACCGTTACGTCGATCCCGAGTTGGCCGCCGACGCGATCGCCTCCGGGGACTCCCCGCTGACCGTGCGGGAGGCCGAGGTGCTGGAACTCGCCGCCGACGGCGCGCCCGTGGCGGAGATCGCCGAACGGGCCGCGCTGTCGCAGGGGACCGTGCGGAACTACCTTTCGTCGGCCGCCTCCAAGCTCGGCGCGGAGAACCGGCACACGGCGGTGCGGCTCGCCCGCCAGCGAGGTTGGGTATAGTGGTGCTCGCGCTTCGGCGCATTGCGAACGTAGCTCAGTTGGTAGAGCGCAACCTTGCCAAGGTTGAGGTCGCGAGTTCGAACCTCGTCGTTCGCTCCACATGAAAGCCCCCGGCTCCGGCCGGGGGCTTTCGCGTTGCCCCCGGTTTCCCGGGGGCATTCGGCCTACGCCCAGCTCATGCCCGTCAGCCGCTCGTACGCCTCGACGTACTTCGCGCGGGTCGCGTCCACGACCTCCTGCGGCAGCGGCGGCGGGGGCTGCTCGCTCTTCCTGTCCCAGCCGGAGGCCGGCGAGGTCAGCCAGTCGCGCACGAACTGCTTGTCGTACGACGGCTGCGCGTGCCCCGGCTCCCACTCGTCCGCCGGCCAGAAGCGGGAGGAGTCCGGGGTGAGCACCTCGTCCGCGATGACCAGCCTCTCGCCCTCGAAGCCGAACTCGAACTTCGTGTCCGCGAGGATGATCCCGCGGTCGCGGGCGATGTCGCGGGCGCGGGAGTACACGGCGAGGGTCGCCTGGCGGAGCTGGGCCGCGGTGTCCGCGCCGACCTGGCGGGCGACCTCCTCGTAGGAGACGTTCTCGTCGTGCTCGCCGACCGCGGCCTTGGTGGCCGGGGTGAAGATCGGGGCCGGGAGTTCGCTGCCGTCGGACAGGCCCTCGGGGAGGGCGAGGCCGCAGACGGTGCGGGACTCGTTGTACTCCAGCAGGCCGGAGCCGGTGAGGTAGCCGCGGGCCACGCACTCGACCGGGACCATCTGGAGCGACTTGCAGACCGTGGTGCGGCCCGCCCAGTCGGCGGGGGCGCCCGGGGGCAGTTCGGTGCTCAGGACGTGGTGGGGGACCAGGTCGGCGAGCTGGTCGAACCACCACAGGGACAGCTGCGTGAGCACCCGGCCCTTGTCGGGGATCTCGGTCGGCAGCACCCAGTCGTACGCGGACAGGCGGTCACTGGCGACCATCACGAGGTCGCCGGCCTCGTTCTGGTACAGCTCGCGCACCTTGCCGGTGTGCAGGTGCACCAGGCCCGGAACCTGAATCGGCTCGGGCTTTTCTACGAATCCGGACACGGTTCCTCCCCGTGGTTGAACGAAAGGGGCGCCCGCAGGGCTCGAACAGGGTGGTGGTGCGTGAGGGTGGTGCGTGACGGGCGGGCCAGTGGCTCGATTCTCCCGTATGCCGGGGATCGCCCTTGGAGTGGGGTGGGCTCGAAAGTGGCGGTGACGTGGGCGTACGTGAGTTCAGTCACGTTTACAGATGCGGTCCAGCAGGTTTGCCGTGGCGCGCTGGACGCGTGCGTCGACATGGCCCGGACGGTCCAGGGACGGCGTCCAGGCGAACGTCCCGGATGCGAAGACCAGGGCGCCGGAGGGGGCCCGGTACAGAGACGTCTCCTGGTGGCGGAGGGCGCCCTCCGAGTCGGCGTACGGGGAGTGGGCGAGCAGGATGCGGTCCTCGTGCTCGGGCAGCGGGGTGCGCGGGAAGTAGCGGTCGGCCTCGCCCGCGACCAGGCCCTCGATCTCGTCGCCGTCGTGCGCGCCGGTCGCCTCCCACAGCCAGTGATCGGCGTTACGGACGATCAGGGGGTGCGGTTCGGGGACCCGGCCCGCGTACTGGATGCCGACCAACTGCTGCTCGGGGCGGTCGACTTCGCGCCACAGCACCGGTTTGCCCGGGCCCCTGCGCTTGCGGCAGGTGAGGAGGCGGTCCGGGACGCCGGACGGGGACGGGCCCAACTCCACCTGCCAGTACATGGTGTTGGCGGAGAGGAAGACGAGGGAGGTGCCGTGCTCCCGGGCGAGTTCGACGGTACGGCGCATGTTGGACGACCAGTACTCGTCGTGCCCCGGGAAGACCAGGCCGCGGTAGCGGGTGGGGTCGACACGGCCTGCGTGCAGGTCGCGGGCGTCGGCGTAGGCGATGTCGTAGCCGTAGCGCTCGGCCCAGCGGATGAAGTCGTAGGCGTGGCCGACGTGGAGGGGGAGGCCGGCGCCGGCATACGGGCGGTCGAAGGAGACCGTGGTCGCCGCGTCGGACTCGCCCAGCAGACGGCCCTCCTCGTCCCAGGCATGGTAGAGGCTCGCGCCCGTGCGCCCGTCCTCCGGGTAGAGGTTGTAGGCCTGCCAGGTCACGTCGGGCAGGAGCAGGAGCAGATCCGCCGGATGGCTGTCGCGGACCGTGAAGGGGATGTGGGAGCGGTAGCCGTCGGCCGTGGTGAGGACGGCGACATACGCTCCGATGCTCCAGTACGACGGGATCTGCAGCCGCCAGGACAGCCACCAGTGGTGGCACGAGACCGCACGGTCCGCGGCGAGCGGCGGGGGCTGGACGATGCCGGAGAGACGGGGACTGGTGGTGATCTTGGCTGCGCCGTCGCCGCCGTAGTGGCCGATGCGGTAGATGTCGACGCTGAATTCCTGGGGCGGGTCGACCGTGACATGGAAGTCGACGGGCTCGCCGGGGGCGACCGCGCCGGTGGAGATGAAGCCCTTGATCTGACGGCGGACGTCGTCCGCGGAGCGTGGGCCTCCGGCGGAACGCGGGGCCGGGACGCGGGGGGCGTCCGGGTGGTCGCCAGCGGGCGACTGCTGGGGTGCGTCCACGTACCAGGGGACGACCTGGCCGGTGTCGTCGAAGTAGGTCTCGCTGCCGCGGAGCCAGGGGACGGGGCCCTGGCCGAAGGGGTCGGTCACGGCGTGCGCCAGCGCTCCGGACTCCCAGCGGCGGATCTGCTCCGATCCCTGCTCCGATCCCATGGTCGCTCCCCTCCCTCGATCCCCCGTGGTCGCGTGCTGTCTGTGCCGGCGCCCGGCGTGTGCCGCAAGCCCTTGCCATGTGCCCGATCGATCCCAGCACATCACATTGCGCACTCATGTGGTCACTATTCGTTGCGAATTGGCCGAAAGTGGAATTCGAGGTTCCGCTTGCGTCAGACCAGCCGGACGGGCTTCTCGGGGCGTATGCCGGTTTCGAGCAGCCAGGTTCGGAGGGGGGCCGGGTCGCCGTCTTCCACGAGGCTGAGGACCCGGGGGGTCAGATCTGTGGCCCGTTCGCCGTTGATGAGGAGGGACGGGCCGTCCAGCCAGTCGAGGCCGGGGGTTGCGCCTGCGGTGTCCATGGCGGCGCAGCAGACCATCGCTGTGACGTGGTCGGTCAGCAACTCGCGGGCTGTACGGGGAGGTTGGAGCGGGAAGAGAGGGAGCGTGCCGTCGTCCCAGAGGGGGGTCTCGGGGGTGGTGCCCTCAGCAGCGGCGGCTTGGGCCGTGGTGGCTGTGGCGGCGGCTGTGGCTTCCTCGCGGGCCAGTTCGGCGGTGAGGCCCGCGGCGAGACTGGTTGTGCGTTCGTTTTCGGGCTCGGGGTCGGGGTCGACATCGAGGTCGGCGTCGGCATCGAACGTAGGGCCGGCGTCGGCGTCGAGCGTGGGGGCGGCGGCGTCGGCGTCGAGAGCGGGGGCGGGGGCGGCGTCGGCGTCGGCGTCGGCGTCGGCGTCGGCGTCGGCGTCGGCGTCGGCGTCGGCGTCGGCGTCGAGAGCGGGATCGGCGTCGGCGTCGGCGTCGAGAGCGGGATCGGGACGGGGTGATTCGTCGGGCGCGGGCGGCCCCTCCGGGTGGGGCTCGGCGTCGCCGGCTGCGGGAGCGATTGAAGCAGCGGGTGCGGGCGTGGGCCGCTCAGCGGCTGTGGGCTCCGGGGTGGACCAGGCCGCTGGGTGTGGGGGAGTTGCGAGGTGGTCGAGGATTCGGGAGAGCGTCGGCCCCTCTGGGGTGGGGCTGGTGGGGCCCGGGGTTCGGTGTATGCCCAGGGTGTCCAGGACTTTGTGGAGACGGGCCGCGTCCGTGCGCCATTTGCGGTCCACCACCTCGTCCGGGTATTCCGCCCAGTGCACCGGTGACCAGTCGGGGCCGGGCTCCGCGGGGCCGCCGTGGAAGAGGCGGGCGGCGAGGAGCGAGACCGCCTCGTCCACCGTCCCGGGCTCTTCGAGCAGGTCACAGGCGGGGCGCTCGCCCAAGCGGGAGGCGAAGCCCTCGGCCAGGCGGTCGCGGCGGGAGAGTTCGGTGAGTGCCGCCACGACGCCCGCGTCCAGCCGGGAGGGCCACCGGCCCATGCGCCAGGCGGGCAGTGCGACGCGGGTCAGAAGGCGGTCCCAGCCGGCGTATGCCAGGCCGACCTGTTCCTGGGCGACGATCCTGAGGCCGTAGTCCACAGCCTGTGCACGCTCGGAGGCCGCGGCCGCGACCCCTCGCTCCATCTGGGTCGCATGCTCCCGACAGCTGCGCAGCAGCAGCCGGGCCACCCAGCCGACGCCCGCGCACATCGAACGGGTCAGCGGGCAGCGGGCGGGCGTCGAGGCGACGGCCACCGCGGCGTCCAGGCCGCGCACGAAGCGGCGGGCCGCGGCTATGTCCGGGTGCGCCGAGGGTCCCGTACCGGCGATGACCGGGGCGAGAACCGCGCGCAGTTCGCCGACGCGCATCCACCACAGGAAGGGGGAGCCGATGACGAGGACCGGTGCGGCGGCGGTGCGCCGGTGGGCGCCTCGCACACCCGCTATCTCGTCCCGGTGCGACGGCGGGGGCGGGCCGTGGGCCGGGTGGGTGCGGTCCTCGAGCCAGCTGTCGCAGTCCGGGGTGAGCGCTATCGCGGAGGGGGCGGGGACGTCGAGGCGGTCGGCGAGGTCGCGCACCATTCGGTACAGGTCCGGGGCGGACGCCTCGGCGATCGGGACCGTCGGGCTCACGGCGGGGCGGGCTCGGGCGACGACCAGGGCGATGGCGCCTGCGGCGAGCAGGACGAGGACGGCGACCGGAGTCACGGCCCAGCGGACCGCGTGCCAGAACGACCCCACGAGATGGCCCGTGGAACCGCCGGCCATCAACACCACGGCGACAGCCGCGGGGAGCAGGGCCACGGCCAACGCCCTGCTGCGGATGCGCAGCACGGCAAGGGCCCTCGAACGCGCTGCCTGCGCGCCCACTTCCACACCCATACCCGTACCGGTCACGACCGGACCTCACCCCCTCCCCAGCTGTCCTGACTGCCTGCCTGTCCTGGTGTTGCTCACTCCCCCACTGTGGCACCCACCACTGACATCGCAATGCCGGTGGGCCAAGTGCCGGACCGCTTGCGCCGCACCCTAGTTGGGGCCCTCGCCCCCGTCACCCGGTTGGGAGAGCGGTCACTCGATGGAATGGCTTTGGTCAGAGGTGGATGACGGACAGCGAAGATCAGGCCCCGGTTTTTGACTTGGATTCCAAGACGGGAGACAGGGCCAAGACGGGAGACAGGGCCAGGAGGGGAGCTGGGGCAAGAAGGTCCGGCAACGAGGTCGGGAACGACGACAGGTCCCGGATCCGAAGACGGATCCGGGACCTGTGCGGTTCATCCGCGCGCGGCCGCCTCAGTGGTGGGGGTGACGGCGGGTGACGGGGGTGACGGTGGCGACCGTCACGCGCCCGCCGCCTTCGCGGCGATGTCCGTGCGGTGCTGGGAGCCGTCGAGGTGGAGGCGTGAGACGGCCCTGTACGCGCGTTCGCGGGCCTTGGTGAGGTCCTTGCCGATCGCCGTGACGGACAGGACCCGGCCGCCGGCGCTGACGACCGAGTCGCCGTCGTGCTTGGTTCCGGCGTGCAGGACGTAGGCGTACGGGGCGTCCTCGGCGGCTACCTCGTCGAGGCCGGTGATCGGGTCGCCGGTGCGAGGGGTGCCGGGGTAGTTGTGCGAGGCGAGGACCACGGTGACCGCGGCGTCCTCGCTCCAGCGCAGGGGCTCCACGTCGGCCAGGGTGCCGTTCGCGGCGGCGAGCAGGACACCGGCCAGCGGGGTCTTCAGGCGGGCCAGGACCACCTGGGTCTCGGGGTCGCCGAAACGGGCGTTGAACTCGATGACCCGCACACCGCGCGAGGTGATCGCGAGGCCGGCGTAGAGCAGACCGGAGAAGGGGGTGCCGCGTCGGCGCATCTCGTCGACGGTCGGCTGGAGGACGGTCTCCAGAACCTCTTCGACCAGCTTCGGGTCTGCCCACGGCAGCGGCGAGTACGCGCCCATGCCACCGGTGTTCGGACCCTCGTCGCCGTCGAGCGCGCGCTTGAAGTCCTGGGCCGGCTGGAGCGGTACGACGGTCTCGCCGTCCGTGATGGCGAAGAGCGAGACCTCGGGGCCGTCGAGGAACTCCTCGATGACGACGCGCTCGCAGGAGTTGGCGTGCGCCTTCGCCGCCTCGATGTCGCCGGTGACGACGACGCCCTTGCCTGCGGCGAGGCCGTCGTCCTTGACGACGTACGGAGCACCGAAGGCGTCGAGGGCCTCGTCGACCTCGTCCGGGGTCGTGCAGACGTACGAACGTGCGGTGGGGACCCCCGCGCCCGCCATGACGTCCTTCGCGAAGGCCTTGGAGCCCTCGATCTGCGCGGCCTCCTTGGCGGGGCCGAACACCGGGATGCCCTCCTCGCGCACGGCGTCGGCGACCCCGGCGACAAGGGGCGCCTCCGGGCCCACGATGACGAGATCGGCGCCGAGCTCCGTGGCCAGCGCGGACACGGCCTTGCCGTCCAGCGCGTCGACCTGGTGCAGCTCGGCGACCTCGGCGATGCCGGCGTTGCCGGGGGCGCAGTGCAGGGCGGTGACGCCGGGGTCGAGGGACAGGGAGCGGCACAGGGCGTGTTCGCGGGCGCCGCTACCAATGACGAGGACCTTCACGGGGTCAGCCTAACCGGCGCGGGGCTTGGAGGTTTGTGCGGGTTGCCGAGGGCGGGGAGGGCGGCGCGCTGTACGTTCCTCCGAATCCCGCCCACTGAATCCGGTCCGGCTGAATCCGGCGCCGCTGAATCCGGGACCGCGTTGCTGCGTGCGTCCCGGGGACTGCGGGCGCCGGGGGCTGCGGGCGCCGGTGGCTGCGCCCCGCGATCCACTCTTCGGCCCGTGATGAAGGGCCTCGCCCTCAAAAGCCGGACGGACGCGCCGGCTACTCGTTCGAGAACTCCTCCATCACCGTCGCTCCCAGTTCGCGCACGATCAGTTCGTGGCCGGAGAGGGCCGATTCGTTGAGGTCGGGGTCGTCGTCCTCGGGGATGTCGTCCTCGGGGGCGACCGGGGGCGGGGGTTCCGGGGCCGTCGGCTGGGGTCCAGGGGCGGCACTCGGGGCGGGGGTGGCCTCTGCCGACGGGGGTGCGGGTGCGGAGGGGGCCGGTGGGGAGGCGGGGCGCTGCGTCGCCGTGCCGGTGCCGTAGCCGCCCGGGATACCGCCTCCACCCGGGGTGCCGCCGCCGCCGTGGCCGCCGTTGGCGGGGGGCGGGGCCGAGCCGCCGGACGGGTCGACGATCGCCTCGATCTTCCACTGCACGCTGAACTGCTCGGTCAGCGCCTGCCGCAGTACGTCCTCGCTGCCGCTGCTCGCGAAGTTGTCGCGGGCTCCTGCGTTGACGAAGCCCAGCTGGAGGGTCGTTCCGTCGAAGCCGGCCACCTGGGCGTTCTGGCTGAGCAGGATCCAGGTGAAGCGGCGGCGGTTCTTGACCGCCTCCAGGATGTTCGGCCAGAGCATCCGGGGATCCAGGCCGCCGCTCGGGGGCGCGTAGGACGCGGCGGCGGGTGCGGGCACTGCCGGCTGAGGAGCGGGCGTGGGTGCCGGTGCCTGTGCCGGTGTCGGTGCGCTGGATGCGGCGGGGGCGGCAGGGGGGCGGCCCGTGCCCGTGGGCGCCGCCGTGGGCCAGCCGCCGGGGCGTCGGCCGCTGCCGGCCGGAGCGGCGGTGGGCCAGGCACCAGGGGCGGCAGCCGACGCGGGCGGAGTGGGCTGGGACTGGGGCTGGGGCTGGGGCTGGGGCTGGGGCTGGGGCTGAGTCTCGGGCTGGGGCGCCACCGGGGCGGCCGGCTCGGGGGGCGCCGGGGGTGCGGGTGCCTCGGGGGCCGGCGGGGTGGTGCCGACTCCGGCGGACGGCGCGCCCGATGTCCGTACCGCCGCTCGGGCCGCGGCGGGTCCGCCTCCCGGCCCGACCGGCGCTACCGGCGCGACCGGCGCGGCGGCGGCCGGGCCGGGGGCCGCTTGGCCGTGAACGTCGGGCCCGGGTACGTACCCAGTCGTGGGCATGGTGGCGCCCGCGGAGAAGTTCACGCCCCGCTCCAGGCGGTCGAGGCGGGCCATCACGGCGCGCTCGTCGCCGTAGGCCGCGGGCAGGAGTACGCGGGCGCAGATCAGCTCGAGCTGGAGGCGGGGCGCGTGGGCGCCGCGCATCTCGGTCAGGCCGTCGTTGACAAGGTCGGCGGCGCGGCTGAGTTCGGCGGCGCCGAAGGTGCCCGCCTGGGCCTGCATGCGCTCCACGACGTCGGCCGGGGCGTCGATCAGCCCCTTCTCCGCGGCATCAGGCACCGCGGCGAGGATGACGAGGTCGCGCAGCCGCTCCAGCAGGTCGGCGACGAAGCGGCGCGGGTCGTTGCCTCGTTCGATGACGCGGTCGACGACCTCGAAGGCGGCGGCGCCGTCGCCCGTGGCGAAGGCCTCGACGACGGAGTCCAGGAGCGAGCCGTCGGTGTAGCCGAGGAGGGAGGTGGCCATGGCATACGTCACACCCTCCTCCCGCGCTCCGGCGAGCAGCTGGTCCATGACGGACATGGAGTCACGCACGGAACCCGCGCCCGCGCGCACGACCAGCGGCAGCACGCCCTCCTCGACCGCCATGTTCTCGCGTCCGCACACCTCGGCGAGGTACTCGCGCAGCGTCCCCGGAGGCACGAGCCGGAAGGGGTAGTGGTGCGTACGCGACCGGATCGTCCCGATGACCTTCTCGGGCTCGGTGGTCGCGAAGATGAACTTGAGGTGCTCCGGTGGCTCCTCGACGACCTTCAGCAGCGCGTTGAAACCGGCCGACGTGACCATGTGGGCCTCGTCGATGATGTAGATCTTGTATCGGCTGGCCGCGGGCCCGAAGAAGGCCTTCTCGCGCAGCTCACGGGCGTCGTCCACACCGCCGTGCGACGCGGCGTCGATCTCGATGACGTCGATCGATCCCGGGCCGTTGCGCGCCAGGTCCTGGCACGACTGGCACTCGCCGCACGGTGTCGGCGTGGGGCCCTGCTCGCAGTTCAGGCAACGGGCCAGGATGCGTGCGCTCGTCGTCTTGCCGCATCCGCGCGGGCCACTGAACAGGTACGCGTGATTGACCCGGTTGTTACGCAGCGCCTGCTGCAGCGGGTCGGTCACATGCTCCTGTCCGATGACCTCGGCGAACGACTCCGGGCGATAGCGGCGGTACAGCGCGAGAGACGACACGCATACGAGGTTATAGGCGCCCACTGACAACGCGGACCGCGCGGTTTCAACAGCCGTTATCGACCGTCTCCGGGTTTTTGCAACCACTTCATGGAAACGGGCTTGTCCCCCGATGAAGTTGAAAAGTTAAGTAGAACTCGTCTCCGAGGGCGATCTGCCCCGGACGGTCGCGGCCCCCGCTGCGGCGGGCAGACGGCGCCGCCGGACGGGGTGATGTCAGTGGTATGCACGAAGTCACACACGCTCACCATCCTCGAACCGGCACTGCTCACGTACGCGGCCGTTCTGCTCGCCGCCCTCGTCGTCCCCGGCGGGGGCGCCCAGGTCCTGCGCCGGCGCGACCCGATCCGCGCGGGCGCCCTCAGCACGAACTGGAACTGGCTGGGCGGCCTGGCCCTGATCCCGCTCGCCGGCCTGTCCACGTTCGCGCTGACCCCGCCGACGGGGCTGACGGCGTCGCTCGCCGGTCACCTGCTGCTGGGGACGGCCATCACCGCGGCGGCCCTGACGCTCCTCCGGGGACTGACGGCGCTGTTCCTCGGTATGCGCCCCCACGGCACAGCCCTCGGCCGTGACGTGTTCATCACCCAGAACACGCCCAACGTGTTCCTCTGGCTCGCCATCACCGCCATCCTGGCCCCGACCACCGGCCATCACCCGTCGGTCATCGGCCTCGGCGTCGCGCTGGTCTTCTTCGTCGCGGTCTACGTCGACGAGCGGATGCCCCTGCGCGCGCACCGGCGGGATCTGTCGCCCACGGGGCTGACGGCGGCAGCAGGGGCGTCCACGCAAGAGAAGACCCCTCACGCACCCGCCAGAGCCGACCTACCCTTGCTGCCTTCCGGCCCTGGGGGAGTTCAGTCAGATAGCGCCGCGTGAGGGGCTGAACCCCAGCCTACCTGATCGCCGGGCGCCCGAACGAGTTCGCTAGCACCCTCCCACGTCATGTAATGTTCCCGGCGGAGGATTCGCCTAGAGGCCTAGGGCGCACGCTTGGAAAGCGTGTTGGGGGCAACCCCTCACGAGTTCGAATCTCGTATCCTCCGCAGCCGCTGACCAGCGGAAACGAGGGCCCCGACCAGATCTTGGTCGGGGCCCTCGTCGTGCTGTGGTCTCAGTTTTGGTCTCAGTGGACGTTAAGTCCGTTTCTGGTAGCGGCCTCGTCCGGGTTGGCTGAGGAAGCCTTGGCGGGTGAGGCGTCCGAGGCGGCTGCGGGTGATGTTGACGGATGCCTCGTCGGTGGGCATGCCGAGGATTTCGTGCAGCTCACGGGCTCGGATCTCTTGATCGGGATGCTGGTTGAAGGTGTTCACAATGGCCTGGTAGGCGGTGTTCGTCTCGGGTTGGCCTCCAGCCGGTGCGAGTTCGGCGATGACCTTCCGGGTGGTGGCCAGGTCCGCGAGTCGCGCTTCGGTCTCGGCCAGGGCGGCGGTCAAGTGCTGTAGCTGGTCGCGCAGTGCGCCGGCCCGGGCTGCGGTCTCGTCGTGCTGGGCCTGGAGGTCGGCCAGGAGCCCGATGACGTTCACGCGGCCAGCCCGAGGGTATCGCGCTAGGACGGAGCGGGTGTTGTGAGGCGGCGGGTCATGTTCGCGATGGAGGCCCAGTAGACGCGCGAGGTGGAGGTGTCGGGCCGGTGATCGTACTCGCGGGCCAGTCGACGGTGCAGCATCAGCGTGCCGTTGACCTGCTCCACGATCCACCTCTTCGGTTGCGGGACGAAGCCTTTGCCCTGGTCAGTCGGGTTGCGGCGGACGACTTCGACGTCGATGTGCAGCAGTGCACCGTGGATGAGGACCCCGGCCTTGAAGCACTGGTCCACCAGTGCCTTCTCCAGACGCATCCCGCACCGTCCGGCGGCCTGGTCGAGCAGAGCGGTGCCGGCGGTGTTGTCGTGGGCGGATGCGGCAAGCACGACGACGCCGATGATCAGCCCCAGCACGTCGACGGCCAGTCCCCGCTTGCGGCCCGAGACCTTCTTGTTGACGTCCAGCCCCGTCGTGGTCTTCGGGACACCCGCGGCCGCGCGCACGGACTGGATGTCGATGATCACGAGGGACGGGTCCTCTAATCTCCGGGCTCTCTCCCGGACCTGGCAGCGCAGGAGTTCCTGGATCCGCTGGTCAGGGCTGCCCTGACGCCACAGCGTGAAGTAGTAGAACACCGACGACCAGGCGGGAAGGTCATGGGGCAGGTAGCGCCACTGACAGCCCGTCCGGTTCTGGTAGAAGATCGCGTTCACGGCCTCCCGCAGATCGCAGGCCCCGGGATCACTCCCCGACCGGCCAGTCGGCATCGAGAACCTGGAGGCGTGGTGCACCAACATCCTGGTCTTCCGCATGCCGTGCACTCGGTCGGCCATTTGCGACGGGAAAGCCTGCGCAGGAGCCCTGCACCTGGCGTGTGCCTGGTGCAGGGCTCTCGTGTGCGCTCCCGCGGGCGGTCTACTTGAACGTGCCGTAGTGGCCGGTGAGGTCGGCCTGCGGGCACGCCACCGACCCGGCCAGGCAGGCCGCGTTGGCGTAACTGCGCTTGTAGACGTCCGTGACCTTGCCGCCGTTGTAGATGTATATGTAGTGGTCAGGCATCAGGCGGTGCGTACCGGAGATGATCGACCAGTTTCCACTGGTCGTCACGTGCATCGAGAGCGCGCCGTCGATCGCTCCCTTGACGCCTCCCAGACCCTTGCAGAAGGGGTTGGTGGCGTGGGTGACTAGGCGAATGTCGACGTAGTTGCCCCCCGACCCCAGTTTCTTCGCCACCATGTCCTTGTCGGAAGCCGTCTTGGTGGCGACCAGCTTGCCCGTGCTCTTGACGTAGACGTGGCTGGCTCCGATGGCCTTGTAACCGGCGACTTTCTTCGACGACCACGTGATCACCGCGTTCAGCGCCGTGCGGTACGACGACGCCTTCCAGTCGAAGCCGTGGCCATCCCCGGCGAACTGGAAGTTGTGCCCGTAGTCGCAGCCCGCGAGCGGTGCGTCGATCCTCTTCTGGGGGATGAACGTCTCCCACGTCACCGTGGTGGTCTTGGCGACCGCCGCGGCCGACGCCTGCTGCACCGCCTGCCGGCGTTGCGCGCTCAACTGGTCCTCGCCCTTGCGCACCGTGGGAACGGTCACCTGCATGCCCCACGCGCGGGCCTTCGGGTTGCCGCCCTTGGGAAGGATGGGGGCGACCCGGTATGAGTGGTGACTGCCCGCCTGCAGTCGGGTGTCGTGGAAGGACGTGACCCCGGCGCCGAGCGCGGCTATGTCCTCGCCGTCGCGGCTGACGACGTAGCGGGCCCCTGGGCCGTAACCCTGCCACGAGAGGTCCACGGAGGAAGCGCCGGTCGCGCTGGTGATGCCCTGGTCCGCCATGGAACTGTCGACCAGCGCTGTACGGCTCGCGGCCGTCCGCAGCACCGCGAATCCCTGGTGCTCCAGCAGGCGCCCCGTGGCGCTGGAGGAGGCGAAGCCGCTCACGTCCGTCAGTTCGTGCGCGCGCACCGAAGCTAGAGAGAAGGGGGTGACGGGCGGTGCCGGTGTGGCGGACGCCGCGAATCCGGTCGCCAGGAGCGCGAGGGGTGTCACAGCGAGTAGTGTCAATTTCACAGTACGACCGTGCAGTTGCACAGATTTCTCCCCGTTTTTGAGTCTCGTGCGGTCGCCCGCAACCCTATGATCATGACCCGATCAAGATCAATAGGCTTTTGCCAAGGGGGCCCCAGGACCTCCGGGCGTACCTGGCATGATGGGAAGCATCCGCTCCCGCACAACGGCCCTATGGACAAGGACAGTGCTATGCCCGCTGGACACACCGACAGTCCCGCGTCGCTCTACGGCGGTGCCTCGTCCGGCCTCGGTATCCTCGCCTGTGTGCTGTCCCTGGTCGCCGGCTACATCGGAGCCGGAATCCCTGTCATCTTCGGGGCCCTCGCAGTCACCCTCGCCATCATCGGCTTCACCACCGGCGCTCCTCGGCGCTCCTGCACCGTGGGCTTGTGTACCGGACTGTTCGGCTTCCTCCTGCCCGTCATCGTCATGACCGCCTGAACCCAGCGGGCTTTACTGCAGCGCCGCAGCCCGGCCGTGGCGACTCGACATTTCTGACCGAATAGTAGATCCGGCATAAAGCACTAAAGTAAGAGTCCTATCAGTGGAACACGCACCGAAGGATGTCACCGGTCGGAGGGGAAGAAGCCTCGCCCTCGCCGCTCGTTCACGCCGGAGTTCAAGGCCGAGATCGTCGAGCTGTGTCGGCGCAGTGTCTCCAACTGCAGCTCTTCGGACTCGGACCGGACCTGAACACTCTGGTGGATGTCACCAGGTGGGCAGCGGGGAGCCTCGAACGACTTGGGAATGGACAACGAAGGCTTACGCACCGAGGTGGATCGACCGGATGTAAAACTGCCAAGTCGATCCACCTCGGTGGGATTTTCTTTTAGCTCCCGATGGGAGCTTGACTACTATGACGTGACTGAATACACGTCAGAGCAAATCTGTCCGGCATTGCCACCTCTGCAAACCCAGAAATTGTAGGGCTTGTCCTCGGTCAGGTTTCCCCCCTTTGTTGCAGTGTAGGGGGAGTCATGGCCGTACGTGCTTGCCTCGCGCACAGGGCTGGTGCTCAGGTAGGAAGCAATGCCGAATCCATCCGAGCGCCGGTCGAGCGCCTCAAGCGTGTCCCCGTCGGCCTTCCACTGGCCGAGGCCGGCAAAGGCTCCGTTGACGAAAACCTCGACGATCCGCGACCCATCGCTCATCTTGCCGCTGTCGTAGAACCTCACGTTCTCCGGAACCGCTGCGGAAGCGGTTCCCGAACCGACTGTCATGACGGCCCCCATTGTGATGGCGGCAGCCGTGAGAAGGTTCGCAGCACGCTTAGAGCGTTGTGGCCAACCGAACCGTAGCTCGAAGAGCTGCGGTTTTTCCATGATCGACGTGTTCTCGTCGGTGGGCCCGGGCAGCACCGGGGCGGGTGGTTTCCTCGTCCTGGAGGTGGTCGGTGCCGTCGGTGATCGCGTTGATGGAACGGCGTGAAGTGCGGGCTCGTGAAGTGCTGGACGGGGCGGAGGCGCGGCTGCGCGAGGCCGAGGAACAGGCCGCCGAGGCCCGTCAGCGGTGGGAGTTCGCCCGGATCGGGCGGGAGGAGCTGATGGACGAGCTTGCCGCGACGGGTGCGCAGGCGGCCACCGATGCCGGGGCGGTTGCCGATGTGCCGCAGGAGCCGGACAGCGAGGCCAAGGTGCCCTCGCGCAGGGGGCGTGAGGGCTATGACGAGCGGCCGTCGCAGTGGCACGTGGGCCTGGAAGGACGGTCGTTGTGCGGCATGTACCGGCAGATTTTCGAGACGGTCGTGGCCGCCGACGGCCTGGTGGACGTGGCCACGGTCGCGGACACCCTGGGGCTGGGACGGGAAAAACTCGCGGTGGAACGGGTGCGCCATCGCGCCTATGCCCTGCATGCGAAGGGCTGGCTGGAGCGGGAGAGGGGCCTGTTCAGGCCGGCTGCGGGCCCGGGCGGCGGCCCGGCCGGCGATCGGGCCAGTGCCGGCGTTCGCCGGCGATCCGGCGGGTGAGGGTGATCAGGCCGGCCCACCAGACCATCTGCTCGTGATGGTCCGGGCGGCGTTCGTGGTCGCGGTTGAGACGCCGGGCCCGCGAGAGCTGACCCAGGGTGCGTTCCACGACCCAGCGGCGGGCCAGGGCGGTGAAGCCGCGTGTCCCGTCCGGGCGTTGAACGACCTCGACCCTCACGCCGTGCCGGGCGAAGGCATCGGCCAGGGGCTGCCCTTGGTAGGCGCTGTCGGCCCAGACGATTTTCAGCAGCCGTCCGGGCTCGTCCATGTAGCGGTCCAGGAGCGCGGGCGCGGGCTTGGAGTCGTGGACGTCGGCCGGGGTCACGATGACTTCCAGCAGGTCACCGCAGGTATCGGTGAGGATCGAGCGCTTGCGGCCGTCGCGCTTCTTGTTCCCGTCGAAGCCGCGTGACATCACGACCGTGTCCGCGCCGTCGACGGACTGCGCATCGATGATCCCGGCGGTCGGCTCCGCGCTGCGGCCCCTCGCCACCCGGTCGGCGCGGCGCAGCCGCTGGTACAACTCCCGGACGTATCCGTGCGCACGCCAGCGGCGGAAGAAGTCGTACACCGCCCGCCACCAGGGGAAATCCCGTGGCACGGCACACCACTTCGCGCCGTTGTCGACCACGTAGCGCACCGCGTCGATCATGTCGCGGTGGCAATGCGCCTCCGGACGGCCGCCCCTGGACTCCATCCAGGCCGGCATCGGCATCGACGCCCGGACCAAAGCCCATTCCGCGTCGCTCATGTCGGTCTCGTAGTACGACTCCCGCCGCCTTGGAGCGATCGCCCCGAACTGGTGGACGTAGCAGTCGCATTCCAGGGTGATGGGGTTGGACGTCTCGGGCACGGCAGTGGTCCACTGGGCGGGCAACGGGTCTCCTCGGAGGACTTGGTCGACTCAACCGTGTCCCTACCGAGGGGCCCGTTCTTTCATGCCCGCCACCCGCACCGCACGAGCGCCCGAACCGCCCCCGGCTACCGCTCGAACGCAATCCGATTGGCCACAACGCTCTCACTCTCCGCGCGCGGATCATGGGTGAGTTATCCTCCGCGCATGCGTGGACAGTTCACCGGCTGGCCAGAGCAAGCCATGGACGTGTTGTGGCAGCTCCAGGGCGAACCGACCCACGCGACCCGCGAGCGCTACCGCGCGGACCGCGAACGGCTGGTCCGGCAGCCGATGATCACCCTGCTCAACGAGGTCGCGGACGCCGACCCCCGGTACGAGGACTTCTCCGTCTGGCACTACCGCACGGACTCCTGGTGGTGGCAGCACCAGGGCGGCGTGATCCGGCTCGGCCGCAAGATCGAGATCGGTCTTCGGTTCTCCCTGGACGGCCTGCGGATCCAGGGCGCCTGGTGGTACCCCGATCCCGGCCAGGTGGACATGTTCCGCAAAGCCGTGGCCTCCGAGGGGAGCGGCCACGAACTGTCCGTCATCGTCGAGGACGTGCGGAAGAAGGGCTACGACATCTCCGGGGACGTGATGAAACGCCCCCCGCGCGGCTATCCGACGGACCACGCCCATGCCAACTTGCTGCGCCACCGTTCGCTGATCGCCGCCCGTCCCCTCGGCTGCGAGGAGTGGCTGCACACCCCCGAGGCGGTCGACCGGGTCCTCTCGGCCGCCGCCGACCTGGACCCCCTGCTGATGTGGCTGGTCCGCCACGTGAAGCGCACCGCCTGACATCACGACGGCGCCGCGCGGCCCGGGAGGAACCACACCCGTGCCGCCAGCCCCCGCGCTCAGAAGATGCGCACCTTCAGCGCCGACCGGTCGTTCATCTCCCGATAACCGTCCGGCACCTCGGCCAGGGGCCAGCACGGTCGAAGACCGGCCCCGGACCGAGGATCCCGGAGAGCACATCCGCCAGGAGTTTGGGAATTGCAGGCACGGACCGGGGCGATGCCCCCCCCCGAGCAGCGCAATGTTGCGGTCGAACATCCTGCGGCAGAACGACCCCCCGCGTTTCCCGCCGTACGGCACCCCCGTACAGCCGACCGCACCACCGTCCCGGGCGATAGCGGCCGTGAGACACCGCAAGTCAGCGATCTGCCCGTCCGGAGCAGCCTCAGTAAACCTGGCGGGGATGCACCGAGAGCCGAGACAACCGCAGATGAAGCAGCGTGAGACAACGCGAGAAGCCGCAGGTCACAGCCTCGTCATATGCAGCGAAGCGCGAGATCCTACAGCCCTCCGACCACCAGCCATCGGATCGGCTGTCGGCCGATCTGCCTGCATCGGCTGATACTCGCCGTGTGGAATCCGTGGATGCCCCGGAAGAGCTGATCCGGGCAGAGATCCGGACCAGGCTCTTGAACCGCCAGCAGCCGTAGGGTCTACATCCCGTGGTCACCTCAAAACCTTCGCCGGTGCGTTCGGTTCAGTGCCGTCACTGGCGGATCCCACCGGCTGACGGGCGGCCTACACCTGACTCCCGGGCGCAGGCCGCCCAACTGGCCGGTCAGGAACCAGGTTTGTCGGTTGAGGCGGGTTCCTTGCCCGGCTCGGTCGGCTGGTGTGTGAAGACCACGAGGTGCCACGTGCCCTTCTGCCGCGTCACGGTGAAGGTGTCCTGCAACGGCTTACCCGCCTTGTCCTCGGCCACGAGGCGGGCCGAGCCGGTGTTCGGGCCCATGTCGTGCTCGATCTGCACGCCCTTGATTTTCCATCCGCGCCCGCCCCGGTCCGCGAGGATCTGCGCGGCTTCCTGCCTGGACGTCTCCTCGTCCTTGACACCGCCGACGGCGATCAGGTCAGTGACACTGCGGGAGTTCAGTGCGGTCACATAGGCTTCGACAGCCTCGCACGCCCCGTCGGCAGATGCCGAGCTCGAAGGGCTTGCGGGCGCGGCCTTGTCGTCAGGGGACGAGCAGCCGGATGCGACGACCAGGGCGCCAGCACGACCAAGAGGCGTCGACGTTTCACAGGGCACTCCTAGTTTCACCTGTGAGGGGGCAGCAACCTGTCACGTGCGGTACGCGTACCACCAGGCACGCGGGTAGTCCGAGACTTCGGGCCAGCGAAGTTTGAGCGGCACCGATGAGCGATGCGTGTCCCCGTAGTGAGGGGGTCAGCACGGTGCTGGTCGGCATCTCTATAGGGTGCAGCGTCATCGGTGGACTGTGGTCCGAGCGGCCCGCCACCGCCGGAATTCGGCCCCTGCACGCCACGGCCGCAGCCCTGGGGAAACACCTGCCCCGGCCTGCGCATCCAGCTGCACCCCGCTACCCCGGACCTCTTCGCCACCCGATCACGCCGCCGCCCTACAGGTGACCACGAAGGAGTCCGATGCCGTGCTGGAGACCTTCCGCTATCCCTGCGTCGGCCGCTTCTCCACCGACCCTGACTCGCCGGATCGCAACCCAGCAGCTGCGGCCGGGGCCGTGCGGCGGTGCAGGTGGAGGGCCAGGGCAAGCAGTCCGAGCGGAGTGGCCACGGCTAGGGCGCCGACCGCCTGGTGCTCCCGGGCGGCGACCGTCGCGGCGCATCCGGTCGTGCCGAGCTCGTTGAGCCCGGCTTCGGAGCCGTACTCCTGCTTCGTGAACGCCTGCCGGTCGAACAGTGCGGGCACGCCGCACGACATCGGCTCGCCGAAGCTCCCGTTGTTGTCGAAGGACGGCGGAAAGAGCATCAGGCCGAGCGCCAGGAGGAAGCCGCCGATCGCCGGGACCGCGCAGATCCAGGCCCCGATGAGCAGATCACGGCTGGCCCGGGGCGCGTTGGTGTCGGTCACGCCGGGAGACGATACATGTTCGTGGTCCACACGTTCCACGGCGGGCAGGCGTTAGGTTCGCCCACCGCATACCAGGCCATCACGGTCGCGTCAGACTCCGTCATGCCTAGATCACTCAAACTTCAATGACACACGATCAACCTTCTTGTTCCCCTCGTCCTCGTCCGCCTTACGCCCCCCGTCGTACGTGCCGGCGTCGACGTCCGCGTCGGAAACCTGTGTCGTCGGCGCCGGGCCGCCCTCCGTATCGGCCTTGTCGGACGACAACAGCCACGTGCCGTCGGTGCCTTGGGTGTACTTCACCATGTGGGGGAGCGACAGTTCCTCGTACTCCGGCGCTCCTTGCTCGACCTCCTGCGCCGTGAACCGCAGGTAGAGGCGTGTGTGCTCGGTGAGTTGGAGCGTCGCTGTCTGACCGGAAACGGTGGTGTCGGTGACCTTCACGTCGACCTGCGCCCTCGTGTAGCCGCCGTCGACTTCCTCGTACCGCCTGCCCTTCTCCGGGAGCGCGGCGAGATCATCCTGCACCCGGGCGGTCATGGAGCTCGTGGCCTGCACGCGGGCGATCGCAGTCCTCACCGTCGGACGGGTTGTCGTCAGCATGTCGGCCCGCTGCTGCAGATACCCCTCGGCGAGCTGGGCGAGTTCCGTGGTGTCGGGGTTCGAGAGCGACGTCGCGGCCGGGGAGGAAGGCTGAGCGTTCGCCGGTGCGTCGGTGAGCACGAGCAGCACCGCGGCCGTGGTTACGGCTGCGGCGAAGATGCGTCTGTGATGCGCATTGCGCATGAAACCCCCTTGATCACGGCTGACTGGTGGGGACAGCCTCCAGATCAAGAGGGGCGATTCGAACGTCGCGTTCCTGCGTGGCGCATTCCTGATCCCGGAATGTCTGATTCCTTGTCAGGAAAGGGGCTGCGCAGAGCCAATAGACCTTCACTCGACCGCACGTTCGCGCCCTGAGTCCGACAGGTTTGATTCGAGGGTACTTCGATGCAGATATGGCGGGGCAAGTTTCGGGAGGGGACTTCCTCGCTATTAACCTCCCCCGTGCATCTTTCTGTCCATTTTCGCCTGGTCCTGTCGCGCCTTTTCCACCAAGTGATTCTCCTCCGCCGGGAAGGAGTCGAAAAGGGTCTTCAGTCGCTTCATACGGCCTTCGTGATCGGCCCGCCAGTTGTCCGCCTTCTTGCCGATCCAGGTTTTCGGCATCATCTTCTCGACGTTCTCCATGGCGGTGCGAACATCGCTTACCGCGTTCTCTATCGCGTTCATGTCCTGACGGCACATGTAGTCGAGGCGGTCTTCTTGGGGTATGCCCATGAGTGAGGCTCACTCCCCTATTTAGTGTCGGCGCGGACGACGAGTGCAGGAATGGTCTTACCGGACATTGTGTTGGTTCCCATGACGAGTAGTCGGTCACCCATTTGCGTGACGAACCATGGCATGGTGCAGGGACTGTCGAGGGCGGGGTACTGTTTGCCGACCGGGCAGTTGTGATCGTGGGTTGCCTTGATGAGTGCGGTGGCGGTCGTCTTTTGAACGAGAATTACGTACGAGGTGTATTTCGCGGTGTTACCGACGGAGTACACGCCTCTTGCGTAGAAGCCGCCTCCGCGGGCAGGAGCCAAGGCTTGCGGGGAAAGTGCCGAGATCGGTATACGGCTGCCGGACACGTTGCCGGAGATCCGCAGGCGGTGCGGGGCCTGGCCCAAGGGCAGGACGAGCATATCGGCGAAGGTTTGGCCGGTCAGCTGGACGTAGGCGGTTCCTGATGCATCGACGGTGCCGAACACCGCGAGTTTCCCGCCGTGACTGCCGTAGAGCGAAGTCGCCTTGCCATCCTTGAGGGCCCATACGCTCTTGCCGTCCAAGATGATGACCGAGCCGTCGGGACGCACTCCGATCGGCCTTGGCTCCACGAACTGATGCGAGGTCGGCACGGGGCCGAAGGCGCCCTTGCGGTTGACGTGGATCAGACCGCTGTCTCCGCCGATGATCACGCCACCATCGGGTGTGGCTGCCACGCCGTGGGCAGCACCTGGATACGCGACGTGCGCGAAGCGGCTGACCTTCCCCTGTGGCGTCATGCGCAGGATGTCGAAGTTCCCGCCGGCGTTCATCATGTAGACATTGCCCGAGCGGTCCCAGGCCAGGGAGCTGCTCCAGGCGCTTCCGGCAACGGCGTCATCGACGTCGTAGCTCGTGCTCAGCTTGCCGAGGGCGAAGGAGGTCACCTTGCCCTGCTCCGGATCAGGGAGGACAGCCTGCGCGTGGCCGCCTGACGAGCAGGCGGCGAGCGGCAGTGTCAGCGCGGCCGCCGGAATGAGGACGCGCCGCGTCCATGCTCGGATCTTACTTGCCATCAGGTGACACCTCAGCGTGGGAGAAGCCGCTCTGGAAAGCGTTGATGTAGGTCGCCCGATCGTCTTGTATCGAGGACCAGTTGTTGAAGTCGCCGTTGTTCCAGGCATTCGCAGCGACGGTCTTGGTCCGAGGGGCGTACCAGGACGCGTTCGCCGGATCCGGAGCCGGAACCTTGCCCGCGCGGATCAGCCCCTGCGCGATCGCCGGAGAGAAGGTCAGGTACTGCTGCTTCGCTTGGGTCTGGTTGAGCGCCTCCAGTTTGTCCGCGTTGCCCGTGGAGAACGGATCCTTATCCGGGGCGATGATCGTTCTTCCCACGGTGACCAGATTCTGGGAGTACTTGAGGCCCTTTGCGGCTAGCTTGGCCACACCCTGCAGCGTCTCTCCGTCGGGGGCCGACGGAGCGGGGATCCACCCGAAGATGTTCCCGGCATAGTTGAGAACCATCAGGTTGTGCTTGTGCTCCTCGTCCACTTGCTGCGCCTCGGTGTAACTGACGCCGACTTTCGCCTTTGTGAACAATCCGGCGACATTCCCCATGTTGGTGAGGTCATTGGTGGCATGCGCGCTGCCGGCCGCCTCCGAGACCTGCGCGTGCAGCGTGGTGTCGAACATGGCCGCAGCGTCGGGGTTGTCCTTGACAAACAGCTCCATGACATCGACCAGGTCTTCCGGGTTGGAGCCCAGAACATGGCGGGAGTAGCCGTGCGAGTCGGGGCCTGCCAGCATGCTGGTGGCGCCGAGTTGGTCGGCCCAGGTGCCTGCGATGCCAGCCAGGGCGACGGCGGTGCCCTTGGGGTAGGTCTGGAACTGTTCCTTCTTCTCGGCGTCGTCGCGATTGAAGAAGATGTCCTTCTCCTTCGCCGCCGCAATGAGGATGTTGCTCGCCGCCTGACCGGACTGATCCACGTGATCAGGACTGCGGTCATTGGCCGCGAGGGTGAGGATGCGGCGCACTGCGTCGGACTCGTCGATCGGTCCCTTGGGGCCCGGAGTCTCCCAGTGGTAGTCCACCAGTTGCCGGGCGTTGCGCAGGCCCGAACCGTCGGGCTGAGTGAGCAGGTCGCGTGATGCCTGTGGGTTCTCGCCTATGCGGTTCATCAGGGCCAGCGCCGGGTCGTTGGCCTCGATCGCCGCGGTGAGCTGCGAGCCGCTGTCGGGGTCGGTGAACTGCGGGTCCAGACCGAGCGACTGATACCAGTTGTGGATGCCGGGTGACGTGTAATAGCCGTACGTGCCGCTGCTTCCGATTTGCGGCATGTAGCTGGGCCGCATCGCGTTCCGGCCTGACTGCTTGGCACGCCAGTCCAGCATCGCCCCACCGACATCGGACAGTACCTTCGGGTCCCACTCGTCGCCCTTCGGGCCGTACTTGAAGAGCATGCCGACGGACCATACGCCGTCGTCCGACGGGTCGGTCAGTGCAGCGAGGTAGTTGGGTGCCGGGTGAGGATAGTCGCCCTTGACGGCGATGCTGCTCATGACCCGAGTGGCCTGACCGAACTCAGCGAGGACCCTTTCCGAATCCTTGCTGAACACGGCCCCGTTGTGCGTCCCGTCCAGCCCGTGGAGGACGCCCGCTACCTTTGCGGCATAGGTGATCCCGCCAGAAATCATGAACGCTCTCATGTAGGCGGGGTCGTCCTGATGGTCGGCGAGGGAGCGGCCGATTGCCTCGATGTCCTCGCGTGCGCCCGGAGCCTTGGGATCGTCGAGCGCCTTCTTGAGGGTCGCGGATTCCTGACCGGCCTCCTTGGCGCTCTGCGCGGCGACGTCCTTCATGTCCCACGGGATGTTGATGATGTTCCCGTCTGGTGTGCACAGGCCGGTCGCGTCGCCGACCTCTTCCAGGTTGCGGGCGAGATCGGCACGCTTGGACATGTCGCGGGCGTCATCACCCACAGCGCGCGTCTGCTGGGCCAGCAAGGACAGATCGAGGCCACTGTCCCACGCCTTGAAGTTCTTACGGATCAGCGCCCCGTGTCTGGCCAGCGCGTCTTCCAGGTCCTTGAGCCTGTCAGCGAGTTTTCGCACACGTACCGGATCGACACCGACGTACTCCCCCATGGATACGCTGACCTTCTGTTCCTGTTCGTGTCGGCTCAGTTCTGCGGCCGCGGCTGTTGAGGACGGTGGCTATTGCCACGTGCTTGGTGGTACGGGAGCAGCCGGCATGGGAACGTCGCTCGCATGCAGCCCTTCCGTTCATGGTCTAGCGGTTGACGGACTGGATCTCCTGGACCACGACGTCCTGGGTGGCGCCGAAGGTGCCGTCCGGCAAGGTCTTTTCGCCGTTCACGCCAGTGCCGGTCCAGTGGATCTTCCAGGTGATGGTGGCCTTGAGCGGGTACGAACCGTCACCCGAGGATCGCAGGTACTCCACGCCGCACGGCGGTGTCTGGTCCGCCTTGCCCTTGGCGTACGCCACGCCGATGCGGCCGTTGTTGATCTCGCAGACGCCGGAGGCGGGGTACGTCGTGGCGTCGGCCGTGCCAGGCTCGATCTTCAGCGATGCCGGTTCGGCGGTCGTGGTCGCCTGGATGCCGAGCACCGGCACGGACGCGGTGACGGAGACCGCTTTGAACTCGGCGGCGTCCAGCCAGGCCCAGGTCGGCAGGTTCACTTTCGTGGTGCCGTCGGGTGCGAGCTTGACCGTTGTCGACGGGACGCGGATCTCGGCGTACGCGAGCTGAGCGAGGATCTCCGGGGTGACGGCGTTCTTGATGTCGGCGGGTGGGGAATCGCCCTTGTCCACCCAGAAGATGGGCTTGGTGCACTTGTCCCAGCCGGGCGGGAAGTCCTCGTTGACGTACGAGTCCCACCAGTAGCCCTTGCCAGTCTTGTCCTTGTTGAAGTCCTTGTACGTGCCGGCGGTCTCGCCGCCCTTTTCATACTTGTTGCGTTGCTCCAGGTCCCATTGGGACCCCGTCGACTCGGCGTTCCAGATCGGCTCGAGGTATGCCTTGAGCTGTGCGGGCGTGTACTTCGGGGCGTACCAGCAGGCCGGCGGTGTCCAGGATGTCGTCGACGCCACCGGGCCGGCGGACTGCCCTGAGCCGTTCTTCGAAAGGTCGTAGACGACACCCGCCGAGAGCTTGTCGCCGTCCACTGCGCCGGATGACTTCTTCGAGCCGTTGTCCGTGCTACCGCCCCATCCCTGGTCCGCTTGCGCGGGTGAGGAAATTCCCAGCGCAGCCATGAGAGCTACGGCGAGGACCCACGGACTCCTGTAGATCAGGGCTGGCACTTGGAGCTCCCCCTCTGCGACGTCATGCGTTCGGTAACCCAGACGCCGTTGTTGGTCTTGCGCAGGACGCTGGCGTAGATCACGTAGCTGTTCTTGGTCACCGGCGTCACGTCGGTCTTGCCGGTCTTGAGGTACTTGTTGTACGCCTTGCTCTGGTCCCCGCAGTACACGAGAGACGCGGTGCCGTCGTCCTTGACGGTCACGGTCTCGTTGTAGAACCGCGTGAGCCCTGTCGTGCGAGCCTTGTGGTCGATGTACTGCTGGATGTACCGCTGAGTTCCGGCCGCCCCTGTTCCCTCGGTGTAGAAGAGGTAAGCCTTGTCGAGGGCGTCCTGGTCGGCGATCGCCATGTCCACGGCTTTGACGCGTTGTTCAACGTCCCTCAGGACGGCGTCCTTGTCGGCGTTCCCCGTCGTCTTCCACGCAAAGTCGTACGTGACGTCCGAGGGCAGCTTGATCTTCGGCCGGTCAACTGCAGTTGATGCTGATGGAGTCGGCGACGTCGATGCCTCACTCCCCGTGTCGGCCCCTGCGATCTTGTCGTTGCCCTTGGAACTGTCATCGCCGCTCCCGCAGGCGGATAGCGACAAGGCCGCGACAGCGGTCAGCGCGGCGGCTGCGAGCAGAGCGGGGCGGCGGTTCACGGATGGCTCCCGGTGGGGCGAGGGTTCTCACAAGTGTGCCAACGCTATCGGCGGGACTTGGGTGACACCAGGCGGGTTTACGTCAAGCCCGGTCGCTCAACCGGGCAAATCCGGGCAGGAGTTACCGCGGGCAGATGTGCCGCATGGTCACTGTTTCGTAACGCAACGAAGTCTGTGAACATGGCCGTACCGGTCGAACACGAGCCCCAGGAGCCCCGGATGGAACACGCCCGGTACCCGAATCACGGCACGAGCTTCGGACGCCTGACGGCCGTGAGGCCGTGTGCAGCGGTCGCCGCGTGAACCGCCCCGCGATCCTGATCGACATCGGCGGCGTCCTCGTCCCCAACCACCTGACCGCAGCCGTCACCGAGTGGAGCACCCAGCTCGGAATATCTCCACAAGCCTTCCTCGCCGCACTCTTCGGCGGAAACGACGACCAGGTGCTCATCGGCCGCACCACCGAGGAGACCTGGTGGAACGTCGTCCGAGACTGGCGCGGCATCGGCCCCGACCTGATCAACGCGATCCGATACGACCTGGCGTCCAGGGAGACCTGGGACGACGCCCTCGTGGAGGGCCTGCGCGCCCTCCGCGGCTCCGCGAAGACCGCCATCGTCAGCAACACCTGGCCCCAGATGCGCACCAGAATGGCAAACGCCGGTCTCCTCGACATGGTCGATGCCATCGTCCTGTCCTGCGAAGTCGGGTACGCCAAGCCCGATCCGCGCATCTACGCAGCGGCCCTCCAATGTCTGGGCGCCCGTCCCGCAGAGACGCTCTTCATCGACGACACTCCAGGACACGTCGCGACCGCCAGGTCACTCGGCATGGCCGGTCACGTGCACACAAGCACCGGCGACACCCTCGCCCGCATCCAGGAATTCCTGCCGCCGGACTGAACCCATCGCGCCGCCGTCCCACCACCCACCGGGCCATCATCCGCAACTACTCCCGGCGGAAGGCGTGATTGGCGGTGAGCGGCACAACGTGCGGGTGGCTCTCCTCAATCGCGTCCAACGCGTCTGAGGAGAGCCACCGCTGCCCGGAGCAATGGGTCTGAGGCGGTCGGGCACTTCGCTGTGGAGCGGTCACCTGGGGTGCCGCTCGACCGCTGTGCGGTTACCTTCCGTCTCGCCCTTGGCAGATGTCCTGTATGAACGTCGCGAACGACGCCGGGGCGACGAGCAGCGCCGGGCCCTGAGGGGTCTTGCTGTCACGGATCGCGACGCCGGCGTACGCCGTCCCGCCGAGGTCGGCGACCTCCACGCAGTTGTTGCCGGAGCCGTCGGAGTACGACGACTTGAGCCAGCGCGCTCCGGCGCCGGTGAACTCGGGGGCCATGTGGGTACCGGTGTGGGTCATTTGGTGATCTCTCGCGTGAGTTGTTGCAGGAATTCGGGCGTGTCCTCCGGCGGCAGCGCCGACGCCGTGAGGGCGTTGAACTTGCGGGTGAACCGTCCGACCTCGCGCGGCTTGTCGGACACCGAGGCGGCGCCCCACGCGTTGTCCACCTGCACCGAGGTCGGCATTCCGTCGTCCAGGTGCAGCACCGTGAAGTCGTGCACGGAGAGGTATCCGCGGAGGTTCTGCGGGAGCACCTGAACGCTCACGTTGGGCAGGGACGCCAGTCTCGCGATCTCCTCGTACTGCTCCCGCATCAGATCCGGGTCGCCGACGACGTATCGCAGGGCCGGCTCGTACAGCACTGCCCTCAACCGCAGTGGATGCTCGTCTCGCGTGAGTGCTTCCTTGCGCCTCAGGCGCACCCGGACGTTTCGGTCGATGAACTCGGTCGTGGTCTCCTCGATCGACTTGACGAGGACGTGGAGTGCGCGTGCGTACGCCTCTGTCTGAAGCAGGCCGAGGACGAGCGCCGGGTGGAAAGCCCACGTCTCCCGTGCCGCGGTCTCGATACCGACGAAGCGCGGCATGCCGGACGGCATCGTGGACCGGAACGGGGTCCACCAGTCCTGGCTCGCGCCGTCGCGTTGGATGCCCAGGAGCTGCTCGACGTCGCGGTCGTCGGTCACGCCGTACAGCTCCAGCAGCGCGCGCAGATCACCGGCGCTGCGGAGGACCTGGAGCCCCTTCTCGACGCGGTGCAGCTTGGTGACGTATAGCCCTCGGACGGCGCCGCTTCCGGCGACGTCCTCAAGCGTCATCCCGGCGCGTTCGCGCAACTGACGCAACTCGTAGCCGAGTTCGATACGCCGCACGGTCGGCCTGGGTGTGGCTGCCATGTGCTCGCCTTTCCATCGCATGCGTTCGCCGAAGCCGCGATGCGCGAAGTCTGACACGCGTTACGCGCGCCGCAACAGACCATGCGCTTGCGGTGTCATGTGCCATTTTCGTTCGCGGTGAAATTTCCAGAGCCTTTTCGTTGCGAAGCAACTTTCCCACAGGGCACGGTGGTTGAGCCACGGAGAGCGCTCAGCGCTCCTGAACCCCCTTGACCTGCGGAAGGACTGGGCGATGGCGCCTAAGGTTTCGACGACGGCCTTACCCGCTCCTGCGGCCACTGGCGATGCCCGCGCCGCGTCGGCGACTCCCTCACTCGCGAGGCACCCGTCGCCGGTCGAGATCGCCTTCGTGCGGGAGGTGGCGATGGTCGAGCACGCCCGGCGGATCGGGGCCGCGTGGCTGCGGAACATGTGCCGCTTGCCGGCGGCGCGGGTCGACTCCGCAGCAGTGGTGATCTCGGAGTTGGCCACCAACGCGGTCCTGTACGGGGGCGGCTCCACGGTCAGCCTCCGCCTGAGACACACCGATGAGCACGTGCGGTTGGAAATCAACGACCACTCCCCCTCCGCGGTCCCGTGCCCCAAGCAGGCCGACGTGGACGAGGAGAACGGACGCGGCCTGTGGCTCGTGGACGCCCTCATCGAAGAGCTCGGCGGGAAGTGGGGCTTCAGCGCTGACGGAACGGTGGCCTGGTGTGTCTTCCCGTGTCGTGTTCCGGTCCCGTCCGAGAACCAGGGCCACGAGGCGCCGAGCCGGGAGCTGGGGCTACGGGCGAGGTGATCGAGGCCCCACCGCAGCGAGCCTCAATGCCTGCGCCCCCCTTCCTCTCCGTACACCACCGTTCATCACACACCTCCGACCCGAGGAGTGCCATGCCGACACCGCCGCTGCCGGAATACCGCCTGAGCCTGGCGCCGGAATTCGTCGCCGAGCTCGCCAAGAGCACGACGATCCTTCCCGAGTGGGAACTCAAGGACGGTCTCCTGTCGCCGGAGATCGCCCAGCGCTACCGCCGGACACTGTCCGGCCTGTCGAGCGTCTCGGTGATCGCGGCGACCTGCGAGTGGCTGCTGAACGCCCTCGGCAGTGAGGGCTTCGTCGTCCTGGAACTGGGCGGACTCCTCGACGCCGTCGACACGCAGGACGACGGCCTGCGTGCCATCACCGGGTTGCTTTCCCTCATCGCCAGGCCGCTGCGCGCCTTCGACCGCTGGCCGCTGTGGAAGCCCCTCGGTACCAACCTCGCCGTCGACCCGATGCGGGCCACCGGCTCCGGCTACGACCCGATGCACATCGACGTCGTCAACTCCACCTGGCCGCCCGACTACAGCGCCCTGTTCTGTGTACGCCCGGACCCGAAGGGCCAGGGCCACAGCCTCGTCTCGCAGGTCCGCCGGGCCGTGGACCGACTCAGCTATGGGGACGCCGAACTGCTCAGCCATCCGAAGTACGAGGACGGCGTCGCCTTCCACGACCTGAGCGGCGTCGGTAGGGAATGGTCGCCCTTCCCAGTCATCGACGGGCACTCACCGCTCGGCGGCTTCGTGCGCTTCACGGCGAAGATGCTCGCCGACGCCGACCCCGACGACCCGTACACCAAGGCCGCTCGCGCACTGGAACGCGAACTCGCCAGCGGGCAACGGAGGTTCCCGCTCAGGCGAGGCGACCTGCTGATCGTGAACCAGCATCTGTGCTGCCACGGCCGCGAGGCGCTCGGAGACGGCGAGGAAGACGTCCCCGAGGACGAACGCCAACTGCTCCTCCAGATTTTCCTGCGCCGCGAGGAGGCACTGTCGTGACCAGGCCCGTGCCGCTGCCCGCCCCAGCCGTCGTCGCGCCGGCCCACCCCAACGGCGGCATCTTCGCCGTCCTCCTCGCCCTCCTGCGCGCACACGGCGTATCACCCATGCGGTGGCTGGAGCTGGCACGGGCGATGGACCACGGCCCGACCCTGTCGGCCGTCCTGAAGGAGTTCGAAGCAGAGACCGGCGACCATCTGTGGAACGACCGCGCGGCGCTGTTGACGCATGCGATCGACGAGACCGACCAGTACGTCGAAGGCCGCCTGGGCAACAACCTGCTTTACACGTACCGGACCCGGATCCTCTCCGAGGCTCTGGGGGACACCGCGGACGTGGCCGCCCGCGCATGTCTGGCGGCCCTGCGCGAGGCCGGCGTCGGTGTGGGTGGCGGCAGCCTGATCGAGGCGCTGGTGCGTGAGGGCGCGGAGTACCACCGCCTGATGCTCTCCGAGATCTTCCGCGTCGACCCGCCCGAGGTCCTGTGCCAGACCGCGCGCTTCAACCTGAACCGCTTCCTGGCGGCCGCGCGCAACCGGGAGGACGTACGCGATCCCCGCCGCTTCCGGCGCGTCGAGGAGGGCGTACGGGAATTCGTCCTCACCCCCGCCCAGCAGCACACTCTGTCCACGTATCTCCGCCAGTTCGGAACCACCCCATGGCGCGTCGGGCGGCTCCTCACCAAGGTCCGGCTGCGTGATGTCTTCCGCCACGTCCGAATGTCCGCTGTCCCGGGCACCGACCCGGCGCCCGCCGGAACGGAAGCCCCCACGCCATGACCAGCACCGGCTTCGACCGCCGCCTCGCTGCCCTCGGTAAGCCGTCCGTCCTGATCCCCCTCGCCACGTCAGCGGGCAACGAGCAGGAGCACAACGCACTCCACCTGCAGCAGGCGGATGCCGCGGTCGCGCTGGTTAAGAAGGTGGTCACGCCGGAGGGCCTTCGCGCGTCGGTCGGCCCAATCCTCGCCTCCCCCGAGCAACGTCGACACACGGCCCAGCAGGCCCGCACCCTGGGACGTCCGGATGCCGCGGACCGTCTGACGGAGGTCCTGTTGAGCGTGGCCGTCTGACGATCTCAGGTCACGACAAGGCCGCTTCGCAGTCCGGGCACCGCTTGATCGCGCGTCGCGCGGTGTTGCCCTGTGTGGCGACAGCCGGGTGGCTGATACCGAGACGGTCCCAGAGCCCGGGCGCCGGATCGGGAATCCAGCCCCAGCGCGGCGGCTTCACCAGCTCCTCGGTGAGGTGAGGACATCCCGACCGGTGCGCGTACTGCGTGGGCGAGATGAGGACGGTGTCGGCTGGGAAGCGCCGCCACTCCTCTCGCGTCTGCGACGCGGGTCGTGTCGTCGGCAGGCGACTATCCGGCGGGCAGTCGCACCCTAGCCCGATGACGATCCGGCTGCCGCACTCCTCACACCGTTCGTCCTGTACGGCGTTGCTCATTCCAGGGCCGCTCCCGCGTCCACGCGGTAGACGATTTTCCCGTCGAACTCGGCGAACCCGAGCGACCGGTAGAAGGCGCGGGCGTCCGGGTTGTCGTGGTCGGTCATCCACTCGACGCGGCTGCACCCGGGACGGGCGGCGGCGAGGGCGCGGAGTTCCTTCATGAGCTGGGCACCGACGCCCTGTCGACGAAGGGTGTCGCGAACGTACAGCTCCTTAAGGAAGAGGGAGTGCGTGGAGCCCGCCGCCGGCCAGAGGAACGAGTACGCGGCGAGCCCCACGAGGTCGCCCGCCTCGTCCTCGACGACCAGCGCAGAGGCGAGCGGCGGGGAACCGAAGAGAGCCTCCTCGACCTGAGCTTGGCGTTCCTCGAAGGGCTGGAATTCGGTCGACCCGTAGAACCGCTCGATCTCCTCGATCAGTGCGGCCAGGGCGACGGCGTCCCCCTTGTCGGCGGGGCGGATCGTCGTACTCATCGGCATGCATCTCCTGTTGTTCTTCTTGTTCTTCGCTCGGCTCTCTGACTCCAACGTCCGCACACGTCGCCGCGGTGCGGTACGGCTATGGAGGGGACGCGGCGGACGCGGTCGGCTGATCCCAGCCGTGCCGGCGCAGGGAGTCCTGGACGTAGCGGATGAGGTGTTCCAGGTCCGCGCAGTACACGGAGGGGTTGCGGTAGCCGCGGGCCGTACTGAAACGGTGCGGGAGATAGCCCCCGCCGCACACCTCCACCAGCGGGCAGCCCTGGCACTTCTCCGCGAGCGCCTCCCTGCCGTACAGCCGGTGTTGAAGCTTGGGATGGACGAGGGCCTCGTCGAAGGAGTGCCCGAAGACGTCGAGCCCGAGCCAGGAGGCGCCCTCCTCGACGGACCGCAGGGTGTCCACGCCCTCGATGGTGCCGTCGGACTCGACGACGACGCTCGTCGGCGGGGCGAGGCCGAGCGTCTCCACCGAGCCGCGCACACCGGAGCCGAGGGCGGCGATGTCCTCCAGCATCCGGACGCTGTGCCGGTGCTCGGAGCGGGCGAGCCAGGCGTCGTAGACGCGGCTCATCCACAGCCCGTACTCGGGCACGTCCGGGTTGTCGCGGTGCGGCGGGTCGTCGTGGGTGCCGTGCGGGAGTCCGAAGTCGATGGCGGGCGGTTCGAAGGAGGCGAGGTAGTCGTGGACCTCGACCGGGTCGTTGGCCAGGTCCACCACGGCGAGCAGCCCGGCGAACAGGTGCGGTCGGGTGCGCAGGAGCTGGATGCCGCGTACGGCGGAGGCGGCGCTCGACCGGGAGGAGTGGGTGAGCCGGTGCCGGTCGTTCGCGGTCGCCGGCCCGTCGAGGCTGACGCCCACGGTGACCCCGAACCGTTCGAAGAGGTCGAGCCATGCCTCCGACAACAGTGTCCCGTTGGTCTGCAGCTCGAAGCGGACCTCCGTGCCCGACGGGATCTCCTCCCGCACGACGCCGAGCAAGTCCGCCATGTGCCGCGGCCCGGCGAGCAGCGGCTCACCGCCGTGCAGGATGACGTGCACGATGCCCAGCCCGTGCCCCGCGGCGTGCTCACCGATCCGTCGGGCAGCCGCCCGGGCCACGTCCAGGTTCATCCGGGCGGGCAGGTTCCGCCACGCCTGGTCCTTGGAGTTGAAGACGTAGCAGTAGTCGCAGTCGATGTTGCAGCGGTTCGCGACCTTGAGGATGAATGACCTGAAGGGGATGTGGAGTTGGGGCATCTACCGCTGCGACTCAGAACGGCCAGGGCCAGATCAGCGAGGCTGCGTGCGCGCCGTCGCCGATGCGGCTCGTCGCGGCCTGCTCAGCCATGAGGCGCTGCCGTACACGGTGAGCGACACGGTCCAGGACCGCGTTGTTGGACGCCGTCTCCGGTGCAGAGTGCGCGACGTCGTGCGATCCGGGGATGCTCGGGGGCGGTGTCATTCAACACTCCTCGTGAAGTACGCGACGGGGACCCGACGCGGGACGACGGCGGTAGTTGAAGCGACAGATCATTCGGCAACGTAGCAGTCCTGCGGGGCAGGACGGCATACGGATTCTGGCCACATGATCCGGTCTCCGGAAGCAGACGAGAGCGCTCACCCTGCCTGTGTCACGAGAAGCTGCTCGATACCGTCGGCCGTCGCATCCAGGCCCAACCGCCGGTATACGAGGATGGATTGGCGCAGCAGCTCGACGGCATCGCCTGTGCCATCGGTCATCCAGACGCACCGCCCGACGCCCTCCAGGGCCCGCGCCTCCTCCAACGGACAACGGATGGCCCGGGCCAGCCCCAGCGCCTGCTCGAAGCGCTCGCGCCCGGCAGCCGCCTCGCCGGACGTACGCAGCAGCTCTCCCCAGTGGTTGAGCACCTCCGCCTCGCCGCTGCGGTCGCCGAGCTCACGCAGGATCTCCAGGCTCCGCCCGAACGCTTCAGCAGCACCGTCCCGTTCGCCGCAGACCGAGCGCGCGGCCCCCAGCTCGCCGAGCGCGGCGGCCTCGCCTCCACGGATGCCAAGATCGCGGTACACCTGCAAGGCTTCCTCCAGCACCCCGACCGCGGTTGCCGCGTCCCCGGACAGACGATCCAGCACCCCGAGATGGCGGATGCTGTTCGCGCGCCCGAACCGCTCGCCGAGCTCGACGTAGTACTCCAAAGCCTGCGTGTGGGCTTCGCGGGCGCCGTCGAGATCGCCCGTGAGCCGGCGCACCACGCCCAACTCGTTGAGGGCGTACGCCTGGTGGACGCGATCGTCGAGATCCGCGTAGAGGTCGAACGCTTCGCGGTGGCGCTGCATCGCCCGCTCGTACTCACCCATGAGGCAGTGCACGACGCCCAGATCCCGCAGGGAGTTGCCCTCCCCGTACCGGTCGCCGAGCTGGCGGTAGATCGACAGGGCCTCAGACTGGGCCTCGACGGCCGCGTCGAAGTCGCTGGTCTGGCGGCGCACCATGCCGAGGTCGGCGAGGGCGTTGGCCTGTCCGAGCCGGTGGCCGACCTCGCGGTAGAGGGCGAGGGCCTCGGTCTGGGCGCGGGCGGACGCGGCGTTGTCCGCGGTCAGGTACCAGACGATCCCGGCCTGGTTGAGGGCGTCAGCCTTGCCGCGCCGGTCGCCGACCGCGTCGTACTGCGTCACCGCATCGTTCAGGGCCTCGGTCGCCTCGGGGTAGGCGGACATGAAGCGCCGTATGACGCCGAGTTCGGCCAGCGCGTCGGCCAGCGCCCGCTGGTCGCCGGTCTGCCGGGCGGCCTCGGCGGCAGTCCGGTGCAGGCCGACGGCCTGGTCCCAGGGGCCGGCCTGCCTGAGGAAGGGGGCCATGGCCGCGGCCAGCCGGATCACCAGGTCGTGCAGCGCAAGGCTGTTCGCCTGCCGGATGCAGGCCAGGACGTTGGGCCGCTCGGTCTCCAGCCAGCTCAGCGCGTCGGCACGCGACTCCATGACCAGGGTTTCTATCTGCGCCGCGTCGTCCGGCGGAGGCTGTACGCGCGCGCCGCTGCGGACGATGTGCTCGTTCGCGACGGCGAGAGCGGCGAGGTAGTAGGTGCACACACGCTGAACGGCCTGTACGTGGTCCATGCTGTCCCCTTCGTCAGCGAGACCGCGGGCATAGTCGCGTAAGAGGTCGTGAAGCCGGTAGCGGCTGCCGGGGTGTTCGTCGATCAGGTGGGCGTCGTAGAGCGCGTCGAGCTGCTCACGGGCCACGGCCACCGAGACCTCACCCAGGGCTGCTCCGATGTACCTATCGAGTTCTGTGCCGGGGTAGAAGCCGAGCCCCCGGAAGAAGCGCTGCTGCTCGGGAGCGAGGTCCCGATAGGAGAGATCGAACGTAGCGGCGATCGCGCGGTCACCAGCGCGCAGCTCTCCCAACCGGTGCCGGGCCGCCACCAGCCGCTCGCGCAGGTCCTCGGAGCTCCAGGACGGGTGATGCCGCAACCGCGCCGCGAGCAACGACACCCCAAGCGGCAGATACCCGCACAGCCGAGCCAACTCCCTGAGTAAATCCCGGTCAAGCGCGTTCACTGGCCGCCCGCTGAGCCGTACGAACAGGTCGACCGCGTGATCCGGCGGCAGCGCCTGCACGGGGAGCACCACCTCCTCGTGCGCGGCCAGCCGCTTGCGGCTGGTCACCAGCACGAGACAGTCGCTCCCGCCCGGGAGGAGCGGCTCCAACTGTCGGTAGCTGGCGGCATTGTCGAGGATGAGCAGCGCCTTCTTGCCCGAGAGTCGGCTGCGCCACATCGCGGCCCGCGCCTCCGTGATCGCCCCCACGTCGTCACCGACGGGTATCTGCTGCGTCGGCACCCCGGCGGCCGTGAGGAGAGAGGCGAGAGCCTCAGTGGCCTGTACTGGGCTGCGGCCCGTGGTGTGCCCGTTCAGATTCACGAAGAGCTGCCCGTCGGGGAACCGCTCGGCGAGCACATGCCCGGCGTGAACGGCGAAGGTCGTCTTCCCGACTCCAGGCATTCCGTCGATCACATGGACTGGCAGCACCTCACCTGCCTCCTGCGCCGCATGGACCGAGCGGACCAGCGACTCCAGCTCGGCGGTGCGGTTGGTGAACGCCGTCGTGTCGCGCGGCAGCGAGCGCAGAACCAGCGCAGCGCCAGGCGGACCCGACGCATCGTCTGTACGCCCCGTCGGCTCCGGGCTCCGCCCCGGCGCCCGGCGATCGTCCAGGGCAGCGAGCAACGCCGTCAGCCCGGCCGTGACCGCCCCCAACACGACGAACGACAACCAGGGGTGCTCCTGTAACCAACCCAGCCAGGAGGGCCAACGCGACTGCGCCGACACCGCGTTCGTGACCAAGCCCACGAGCATCGTGGTCACCGCGCCGCCGCCGGCTACCGCGGCAATCGCCACGCCTCGACGGAGCCTCATACCCTCACCGTGCCGCTGCCGGCGAACCGTGAGAGCGCAGGTGGAACCAGCCTGGACACCAAGGGACCCCCGAAATCGATACCCAACCGTCCAAGCGCATCAGGCGCACGCTAAGCGGTCAAGGACGCCTCACGCCAAGGGAGCGGCACTACACCAGTAGACCGGCAGGAGGCCCAGCACGACCCGACTACAGCACCGTCCACCTCCAGCCCTTCACCGCCCCCATGGGGTGAACTTCGCTCGCTCCCAGATCTGGCCCTGACCAGGCCACTACGGTCGCCTCATGGGCTCGCACCGTCACGACGGCAACCAGATCTCGACGGAGCTGGAAGCGCTCCTCACCGGCATAGGGCTTCCGGTCTCCGGCACGGACAACCGCGACAAAGCCGTCGGCATTCTCGTTACGCCAGCGGGCACAAGGGCCGCGTCGATCGAATGGTTCGTCTCGACCACCGCCCGGAGCGCCGCTGCTCGCGAACAAATCGAGGGCCTTGCCGATGGACGAGCCGGAGTGCTTCATCGAGCTGCCCGCGCGTACCTCCACCACGCTCTCGCCGGCATCCTCCAAGAACTCGGCTACTCCGCTGCGCAGACAGCAACTGGACTGCGCATCGAGGGACTACCAGGCGCATCAGCCGGAGCCGAGACCGCCCAAGCACTCACCGAGTCCCTGCGCGTGACGATCGACAGCCTCGACGAAGCACGGGAACGCAAGAAGCGCGGCGACAACGACGAAGGGGACGACGGGCTCGCGGGAGTACCCGCCCGCGTGTAAGGCGCCACGCAGTCGCAACTCGTGGCTCTCACCGGGTGTGGGAACCTCAGCCATCGAGTGGATCGCGCCGAGCAGTACACCTGGGCCTCGGGCAAGCACCCCATCTCCTGCGCCGCTGTCTGTGGAGCGTGTGGTCTCCGGGCGGCGACAAGCAGCAGCCGTATTGATCACCGGATGTGATGACAAACGATCGGATGACTGCTGCTGCGCCATATGGACTCCCGAAAAGGAAAGCCCTGGTCAACCGGCCTCGGTTGGGTGCCGCCGGGGGGCGATGGTTCACCCGCAAGGTCGGCGGCCGGATCCGCCGACCGAGGGGCGCCCGTTAAGCCTCCGTACGAGCAGGCGAAAACCATCCGGCAGGAAGATCAGACAAGATTATGAGCACGGTTACCGCAGGAAGGCTTACGCCGGAGTCAGCCCCTCAGATGAGGCGCCCTACGTTGTTGGCCTTGCCCCGGCACGGAGGGGGAGAAATTCGTCTGGACAGCCGCACTCCGGACATCGCCTTCGTCACGGCGACGCCTCGCATGGCGGAAATCCTTCTCAACGAACGGAACCTGCACAATCGCAAGATGGTGCCGCACGCTCGCGCCCTCCATGCCAAGGCGATGCAGGACCATCGCTTCGTCACAACAGGCGATACCTTGAAGTTCGGTCACCACCCGGACTACGCCTGGGCGCTAACCATCGACGGACAGCACCGGCTCGGCGCCATCGTCGACTCCGGACAGTCATTCGTGGTCGGCGTTGCGGTAGGGATCGATTTCGAGGCGCAGCAGTACACAGACACCGGTCGTGCGCGGAAGGTGCACGAGACGTTGGCCCTCAACGGCGAGCAGAACGCGCTGAAACTTGAAACCGTCGCCCGCTGGGTCCATCGACTGGAAAACGAGAAAAAGTGCCGCAAACAGGGTGGCAGGCGGGACGGGGTACCCGGCCCGTCCGGGTACGAGCTGGTCGACTTCATCAACGCCAATCCCATGATCCGGGACTGCGTGTCTGTCTCGCGCTCCACGTATCGCCGATTCAAGGGTGCCATCGGCCTACCAACCCTCGGCTGCGCGTGGTGGCATATTGCTCGCGCCGACCCTACCTATCCGGCGATTGCCGATGAATTCTTCCATCGGATCGTGGACGGCACGGGCCTGACGGCCAACGATCCGATCTATCACCTGCGTGAACGCATTCATGCCATGGCAGCGGTGAAGGCCGCAAACCGCCCCTCACCACACCAGCAATTCTGTCTGCTGGTTGAAGTCTTCAATGCATGGCTCGAAGGCCGCACCATGAAGAGGCTCCCGTCGGTCACGAACGACAGTCCACTCCCTGTTGTCAGTTCCAAGGCGGCCATCGTGCGCAGTTGAGGGCACCTGCGCGGCGGTCGGACGACACCGCATAGCCGGCGCCGGTGCAGCCGCATCGGGCGTCAACAGAAGCGGCTTTTGTCGCCCTTTCCAGTGATCGCAAGGCTGGTCGGCTCCGTAGGGGTCGACTACGCCGCAACACTCACGACGTGTCCGACGAGACAACGAACGCACCGGACGAAACCGGCCCGCCTCCGCACAATGCGCCCAGACCAACAGGAGGGACGGCCGCCCGCACCGGCCACATACGGCTCCAGCTCTGGCGCTGGGTGCTCGCGCCTCGAACGACGTGGCAGGCCGACCGCCTGAAGGCCAAGTTCGGGCCGGGCATGGACACCCGCACCGCCTGGGTGATGGCGCGACTGGCGCGGCATCCTGACGAGCTCCAATATGCGATGCGGCACCTGGGCAACGAGGAGAACGCCAGCTGACTCCCGATCATGCAGCAGTCTCGACCTCAATCTCAGTACATGGTCAGCTGCTCGTGATCAGGTAGGCCGAGGTGTGTGATGCGGCCGGCCAACGTCTCACCGAACTCCTGCGCCTCCTGGGCGTTGCGGACGAAAGCTCGGTGGTATGACAGCTGCGGTGAGAGCGACACGAGGGTTGGGCATGGGCGCACGATGCCGTAAAGCGCGTGGTAGCGCCCCCGGGAGTACACCGGCACGCCGTAGGCGAAGTGCGCCGCCATGTTCGGTTGCTCTGGGATCTCCACTCGCAGCTGTTCCTCCCGCCAGGCCAGCTCGGCGACGGCAGCGAACAACTCCTCGATCTGCTGTCGAGACAGCCGGCCCCACCATGCCCTCGCTGCTTCCAGGGCCTGCCGCTCCTTCTCCTCCTGCTCGGCCTGTTCACTGGCGCGGAGTGCTTCCTTCTCGGCCCACCGCTCGCGCATCTACTCCAAGAGAACGCGGTTGTGCCCCTCCTGTTCCTTCCGTCGGAGCGCGGCCTCCTCGGCGCGGCGGATCCGATCCGCTTCCTCCAGCTCTTTGCGGCGTCGCTCGGCCTCCGCCTCCTGCTGCTTCTTGCGGGCTTCGCGCGCTTGCTTCGCCTTCTCCTGGCGCTGGCGCATCTCCTCATGTTCGGTCTGGGCGCGTGCCGACTGCCGGGAGGTCCACCACAAGTCCCGCAGGGACACCCAGCGCCTATCCTCGACCACACGGGTCACCCGTCGGTAGCGCGGCAGACTTCGGCAGGGCGAGAGCTGCCAGTGCAATACCCATCGGACGAATGTCTGCAGCTCCTCCTCTCGGAACGTCCAACCGCCGGCGGCGTAGTCGAACCCTGCGACCCCGTCGTCCACCGCCCAGACGCCCTCGGTCTCCGGGGCCCGCACCCGTACGCCCGGCACCGTGCCCATCCACTGCGGTGGCTTCTTATGCGGGCTGACCCAGCACACCGCGATCTTCTCGGCCCGGTAGCTGGCGGTGCGGGCCCGGATGTCCTCCACCGTTATCGGGGACAACTGCGCCTCCCAGGCCATGCGCTGCGTGCCGTCCGGCGAGGACGCCATGACATCCGCCCGCCATGAGCCATCCTCAGCCGGGACCTCCAACTCGGCATACCACCCGGCCGCACGGATCGCGCCTGCCAACTCCAGCTTGAGCATGTGGTGTTCCCACGACTCGTTCGACAGCTCGCATGATGGCGGCCGTCCCGGGTCATGGCAGAAAAACCGCACGCCGTATCGGGAGACCTTGGCATGGACGCCCCAGGAGCATTCCGGGCAGGTGAGCGGGGCGCGGGGACGCAACTTGTGGATCTGGGTCCAGTCCATCGCGCACCCAAGATCGAGCTGCGTGGCGTCGAGTCGTCCGGCATCGGGGTGTAGTGCGGTGAAGGGCATGAATCGCTTCTCCTGCCGATCCGGCGTATATCACGGCCTACCTGATACGACAGCAGATACCAGGCGGCACTGACAGTCCCTATTCCTCCGCTCACTGCAGGCGACCGCGGAGAGCCGAGGCAACGGCCCTGCCCTGAGGGGTGACACCGAAGTGGGGCCAGGCGGCGTGGGAAGCCCGAAGCAGCCCCCAACCCGAAGTCCTTCCCCCTGCCCCGCAGCCCAGTGTGGCGTGCCATGGCTGAACGTGCGCGGGGCAGCCCTTGACGCCGTACCGGCGTCGACCGGGACGGGGTTCGGAAGCAAGGTTGACCGCACGCTGCCCGAGAAATGTCTCTACCCTGCTTGGCTGTTGGTCTTCACAAAGGGGTGGGCATGCGCGCGTTAGAGGACATCAAGAACCAGGTACGGTCGCTGACCTCGCGCCGCTACGCAGAGGAGGCGGTGGCCGCATACGGCGCCGGTGCTTACCGCGCCGCGCTGATCTCAATCTGGATCGCGGTAGCGGCGGACATCATCGATAAAATCCGGCTTCTCGCCGACGAAGGCGGCAGGGCCGCTCAGCTCCGGGATGAACTGGACGGCGCCATCAAGGGGAACCACGTCGCCGCTCTCCAGACGTTCGAACGCAACCTCGTCACCCGGGCTCACAAGGATCTGGAGCTGATCGGGGCCAGGGAGGCGGAGGAGCTAACGCGCCTCTACAACGACCGGCACCTGTGCGCCCACCCAGCCTACGTCTCGGACAACGAAGAGCTGTTCTCCCCATCACCCGAACTCGTACGTGCACACCTGACGTCAGCAGTAGACGCACTGCTGTCACATCCGGCGGTAACAGGTCGCAAGGCGATCGAGCGGTTTGGTAAGGAAATCGACTCGGATTCGTTTCCCAAGGACGACCAGCGTCTCAATGCCCACCTCCGCCACAGCTACATGGACCACGGGACGAAGGCACTGAAGGAGAATCTGATCAAGGTCGTCTGCAAGGACACCCTCAAGCCGGAAAGGCCGCTGGAGAAGCGCTGGCGCAGCACTCGCGCAGCACGGGAGCTGCAGAAGATCACCCCAACCCTGTTTGACGAACAGCTCCGCGTCGTCCTGGGCCCCGCTCAGAACCTTCTCGACGATGACGGGCTCATGGCCTTGGTCGCCGGCCTTTGCTACGTACCGGGCACGTGGGACGCCTTGCATTCCGGGACGAGGGGCCGAGTGGAGGAGCTGCTGCGCGTCGTCAAGCCCTTGGACCTAGTGCAGACCCACATGCTCTTTTTCGGTCCGCTTCCTCCCGCCCCCATCGACGACATGCTGCTGAACAGGCTTCCGGACATCACCAGACCAGGTGCGCTGGCCGGTATGACGGGGGCGTTGCCCCAGTACTTCGGGGAACACCCCGATCCGCGACTGGTTCCCGCGTTGATCCAGCTAGCTTCGAAGGCTGGCTCCTACGAGGGTGGGGCAGCGGTACTCAACGTCCTCAACGGCCTTGTCCACTCGATGACGGATGAGCAGATGGAAAACCTCCTCGATGCGTGCGCCGGCAACAGGCAGATCTCCGGATCGTCCTTGGGAAACAAGCAGATCGAGCGGATGAGGTGGCGCGGCCCTCAAGGGGAGCGGGCTCTGGCTGCGTGGAAGAAATGGGACGGACCTGCGGACACCGAACCGGCCGATGGCGGAGCACCGTTGTAAGCCACAGCGCCCCGTTTCGGAGACGGCGTCGTTGCGAGTGCCGCCGAGCCAGTCGCACATCTCAGGGCCATGCCCGACGAGCGTTGGCGGACGAGATCAACCAGGCCCTTTCCGGTCTCAGTTTTGGTCTCATTCACCCCCGTCCGGCGGCGTCCGAAACCCCCGCCGGAACCCGCTCCACCGCAGGTCAGAACGTTCCCGTTCCTCGCTGGACGCCCAGACGAACATTTGGAAAGCGTGTTGGGGGCAACCCCTCACGAGTTCGAATCTCGTATCCTCCGCAGCCGCCTGACCAGGCGAAACGAGGAGCCGGACCGCTCATTGCGGTCCGGCTCCTCGGTGTGCGTCGGTTGCAGTTTTGGTTGCGCTTATAGGCGACATTCGGGATATCTCGACAAACAGGCAGGCGCACACTCCCGTATTTCCCGGCGGACAGCCGGCAACAATCCGCACTGCGGGGACCTACGGAACTTGGCGGTAGATGTCGCGACGGTTGCCGACGGCCAGGACCCATACGATCAGCTGACCGTCCTCGACGGTGTAGACGACGCGGTAGTCGCCGACCCTGAGTCGCCGGCGGGCGCTGTGCCCTTGGAGGGCCTTGATGTCGAGTGAAGTGGCGTCTCCCGCATCCATCGCCTTCTGGAGTTCGGTGAGGCGGTGCAGAATGCGCAGGGCGTCCGGGCGCGGGATCTTGAGCATGTCCCGCTGTGCGTGCGGCGTGAACCGCGTGACGTACCCCATGGGGTCAGCCCTGATGAGAGCGCAGCAAGGCGGCCATCTCTTCGAGCGAGACCGACCCCTCCGTACCCTCGGACTCGGCTTCGTCGGCCAGCTGGTTGAGCCACGCCTCTTCGGCGTTCTCCGCGATCTCACGCAGGCGCTGGTATTCCTGGATGTCGATCACGACGGCTTCCTGCTTGCCCCGCCGAGTGATGATCGTCGGGGTTTCTTCCCGACGAGCGCGATCGATGACGTCAGCGAGGTGGCTGCGGACATCGGCCATGGATTCGACCACCGGTTCACTCATGTCATCAATGTAGCAGATGTACATGAAGAGGCGGCGGCAATCCCGAGCTGCGCGACGTGCGCCACCAGGGCTCGCCCCAGCCCTTTCAAGAGAGGGCGCATCGAAGGGCCCCATCGTTCGGCCGTTCATCGCCACCCGTCTCAGTCAGCCGTCCTCAGTCAGTCCCCTGCAGCGACGAGCGGCTCCGGACCTCCTCGATCACGTACGGCTCGACGCCCCCTTCCCCAATGCGCGAAGCCTTGGCGATCTCAGCCCCGTCGATGGGGATGTGCGTCGTACCGCCTTACCGAGGACGACCAGGAGGGCGCAGTGGGCATGCTGAGCGGTATCGGCCCAACCACCCCAATGCCCCCGATCGCCCCACCGGCACTCCCACCGTCAATCCAGCAGCTTGTATCACTAACTTGACACAAGATGCACTGGCCGCCATCTTGTACTCGACAATTGATACAAGCGTCACGACGGGGGACCCCCATGCTCGACACCGCCTTGCCCGGCCCGTATCGCCGCGCTCGCGCCGCTCTGTTCGCCCGGTGGGGCGGTCTCGCGCTCGGCGCCGCGCTTGCCTGGGGGATCGCCCAGAGCGACCGCCTGGGGCTCGGAATCCTCCACGCCATCCCGGTCTTCGGCATCTGCACCGTGGTGGGCATCCTGGCCGCAGACGCCCTGATGCCCAAGCGGCAGGGCCCAGTACGCCAGGCGGGCCTCACTCCGCGCCGTATCCGCGACTTCCTCCCGATCCGCTTCGCCATACTTCTGGCCACCCAGGCCGCTGCGCTCATCACCCTGCTCACGGCCGCCGCGCTCACCGCGTCCGCGGACGACATGGGCCGGGCGAGCCGCTCACTCAGCGCGGCCTGCGGCGGACTGACCGAGTCACACGGTCCCTGGCCCGGCCTCTTCTACAGCGCCCCGATCCTTGGCGCCCTCGGGGTCGGCAGCGCCGCCTGCGGCTACGCCCTGTACCGCATCACGCGGCGCCCAGCCCCCGACGGGGACCCGGCGCTGCTCGCCCTCGACGAAAAACAGCGCCGAGACCGGGCGCTCGCGGTGACGGCCGCATGGGGACTATTGGTTTCCGCTCCGCTCGCCGGCGCAGCGTTCTTCGCATCAGGTGCACTGCGCTCGCTTTCCTGCCTCGGACCCGCGCCCCACGCCGTCGGCTGGATCCTGCTGCCGGTCGCGGCGACGGCCGGCTGCACGGCCATGTGGTCCCTGTTCGTCCTTACCGCCCCGCTCTCCGTCCCCCGGAGCCAGCCATGACCCGCCCGACCGTACGTGTGGACACGACCAGCCCGGTCCCTCCGTACGAGCAGATACGGACCCAACTTGCCGCGCTCATCGGCGGCGGCCACCTCCCGGAGGGCGAACGGCTCCCCACCGTCCGCCAGCTCGCCGCCGACCTCGGCCTGGCCACCGGTACCGTGGCCCGCGCCTACAAGGAGCTGGAGGCCGCGGCCCTCATCCGCACCAAACGTGGAGCAGGCACCCGGGTCGCCGCCGTACCCAGGGCCGCTCACCCCGACGCCGCTCGACTCACCCGACTGGCTCACGGATACGTCGCCTCCGCCCGCGCGACCGGCGCCGACGAGACAGCCATCCTCGCCGCAGTACGAGCCGCACTGGACTGAACCGACTCGCGGAGAAGAACAGCCCGAAGACCGAGAAACCCCACTCCTCAGCGTCGCCGATGCCTCGACCCAGTCATTGAGCCTGGTCCACCACGCATGAACGCCCCGCGGGATTGGCCGTCCACTTGACCGGCCAGTCCGCGGATCATGACCGGTCGCGCCACTTGAGGAAGGACCAGGGCCGACGGTCGGGGTCGGCAGCGCGGCAGGAACCCTCCGGCTCGACAAGCGGTCCCCCGGTTGCGGTTCTGGTTGCATTCACCCCCGTTCAGCAGCGTCCAGCACCTGCCTTCAGCTCCGCTCCGCCGCAGGTCAGAACGCTCCTGATCTTCCCTGGACCCCCAGACGAACATTTGGAAAGCGTGTTGGGGGCAACCCCTCACGAGTTCGAATCTCGTATCCTCCGCAGCCGCCTGAACAGGCGAAACGAAGATCCGAGCCGCAATCGCGGCTCGGATCTTCGCCGTGCGCTGGTTGCATTTACATACCCCTATTAAGGGCATTTCGGCGAGCGGGTAGCCGGATCTGCTACTCCGCCGGCTCGTCTCATCGGGCTGGGACCGCGGCGGGGAGGTGCCCCGGACTCTGCCTTCGTACGGCATCCGAAGATCATGGAACTGCGCCATCCTTGGCCTTGGCGCCGAAGCGGCTTCGGCGCGCCTGTGACGTTCCCTGTCTGTCGAGGTGCACCTCATGAAGTCCCGATCGACGCTTGCGACTTGGCTGAGCGAACTCGACGGTTCCCGCCTGGCACGCGTACTCGCCATGCGGAACGACGCAGCCTCCTCTCCGGAACCGCGCTCGGTGGGGGAACTGGCGGACCGTCTCCAACGTCCGGGGTCCGTGGCACTCGTCCTGCCACAACTCACGCTGCCGTGCTTGCAGGCCGCCGAGGCGCTGGCCGCCCTGGGGGCCCGAGCGACCCGGGACAGCCTCGCGGAGTTGCTCGGCGCGACGTCCCCTGCGGCCATACACGCGCTGGACGCGACCCTGGAGGCGCTGTCGGATCTGGCGCTCGTGTGGCACGACGGCAACGAGGCACTCCGCATGCCTACGCCCTTGCGGCAGGCGTGGAGCACGCCCCTGGGACTTGACGCTCCGCTGGAAGAGCTGCTGGCCGGCACCACCTCGGAGGAACTGCGCGGCATGCTGGCGGTCCTGGGTATCAAGCCACCCGGCACCAAGCAGCAGCGGCTCGCGGCTCTGGTGGAGCATCACAGTGACGCGGAACAGGTCGCCGCGTTGGTGGCGGGGGCACCTGCGGCCACACGGAAGTTGCTTGAGCAGAGCGCCAGGTCCACGCCGCGTCAGTCACTGTTCGTCGTGTTCGGGGCTCCTGGCCGCGACCTCCAACCAGGCGCCCGATGGGCACTCGACCGCGGGCTTCTGCTCCAGGACCGTCACCGGTACGGGCCCGTCCGGATGCCGGTCGAGGTGGCCTTGGCTCTCCGGGGCCCCGATTGGCACGCTCCGTTCGAACCTCTGCCGCCCGTCACACAGTTGGTGCCCCTCACCTCCTCGGAGGTGGAACGGGAGGCCGCGGTGGCCGCCACCACGTTCGCGGCCCATGCCGCCTCCGTCCTTTCGGCATGCGCGACCGCTCCACCGACCCGGCTGAAGTCGGGCGGGATCGGCGCGCGTGAACTGGCCCGGCTCGGCAAGGCCGCCCAGGCGGACGACGCCGTCGTACGCATCGCTCTGGAGACCGCGTACGCCGCCGGACTGCTGGCCCGCGACGGCGATCGCGTAGCTCCCACCGAGGCGTACGACGCCTGGGCCGAGCAGGAGCCCGCAGAACAACTCGCCGTACTCCTCCGGGCATGGCGGGACCTGCCGCTCACCCCCACCCGGGCGCGCGACGAAGACAACAAGGCGGTTCCCGCGCTCGCCGGTGCGCCCGACTGCGGCGGCTGTCTGCAGGCCCGCAACGGGCTGCTCACCGCGGCAGCGGGGCTCCCGGCAGGACAGGGTGTGAAGGTCGCTTCGGAGCTGGGGCCGCTCGTGGCCTGGCACCGTCCGCTCGCCGACGACGCCTCGCCCCAGGACACGGCACCGTTCAGCACCGTGATCCGCGAAGGCGAACTGCTGGGCGTGCTGGCACGGGGTGCGCTGTCCCCGCTCGGTGCCCACCTGGCGGCCCACGCCGACGAGGAACTCGACATCACGGCCCGGCGGCTGCTGCCCCCCGCGACCACGACCGCCCGGATCGGCGCCGACCTCACCGCCGTCGTCACCGGCACCCCGTCCTCGCGACTCGCAGCGCTGCTGGATTCGATGGCCGACCGGGAGACCAGTGGCACGGCATCGGTATGGCGCTTCAGTGCCGGCAGTATCCGCCGGGCCCTGGACGCCGGCCGCACCCCGGACGACATCACAGCCGACCTGGCAGCCGGCTCCGCCACGGCCCTGCCACAGCCGCTGACCTATCTCATCGCCGACACCGCACGAGGTCACGGACGGGTGCGCATCGCCCCCGCGGCCTGTGTCATCCACGGCGACGAACCCGCGCTCCTGGCCGAACTCGCCGCCCACCGCGCACTGTCCAAGCTCGCCCTGCGGCAGCTCGCCCCGACGGTCCTGGTCAGCGGCAGCCCACCCGCGACGGCTCTCACCGCGCTCCGTGCTGCGGGCTACGCCCCGGTCGCCGAGACCGCCGGGGGAACGGTACGCATCGAAAAGCGCCTGCCACAGCGGGCCGCCGCTGCCGTCCCGCCCCCGCGAAGGAACGTCGGGCGGCGCGGGCCCCGGACCACCGCAATCCGTACCTCGGACATGCCCACCGGCGCCGGGATGGACGTCCTGGCCGACCGGCTGCTCAAGGCCCCGCCGACTGCACCAAAACCCGACCCGTTCGGCAGCGGGGTGCCTTTCGCGACGGACACCGAGGAGATCGTCGCCGGATACGCGAAGCACCTGTCGTACAGCGACGTCCGCCAGGTCGCCCATGCCATCGACACCGGTGCGGCCATCACTGTCGAGTACATCGCCACCTCGGGCAGCCGGACCGTACGCACCCTCAGCGACCTGGAACTCGACCCGCCCTACCTCGACGCCTGGTGCCACCTGCGCGAAGCGGAACGCGTCTTCACTCTCTCCCGCATCCATGGCGTGATGCCCACGTAGGACTCGGCGGCCAAGGCCGGTGCCGGGTGCGCCACCCCGCAGGCACCTCGCGAGATATACTCGACCCCACATTTGATATCAGGGAGGACTCATGAGTCGGACGGTTATCGACCTGGACGACGAACTGGTTGCGGACGTGGCCAAAGCCCTCGGGACGAGCACCAAGAAGGAGACAGTCAACACCGCTCTTCGTGAGGTGCTGGAGAGCCGGCGTCGCGCCCTGGCTCTCGCCCGGCTGCGGGCCGCGGCCGGGGACGGCGCGTTCGATCTGGAGCTGTTCGAGAACAAGGGGAACTACCGCCGGTGAACGCGGCCCAGTTCCTGATCGACACCAGCGCGCTCGCTCGGTTCATGCGCGAGGACGCGGAGCAGTACGGCTGGGACCAGGCGGCAGCCGCCGGTCTCATCGCCACCTGCCCGATCACCGAGCTTGAGTTCTTCTACAGCGCCCGGTCGGCCGCCGACAGGGCGCGCGGCATCGAGGACATGCGACTGATCTTCGGTTGGGTTCCCGTCGACGACCGCGCCTATGACCGCGCCTGGCAGGTCCAGGAAGTTCTCACCAAACAGGGAAAGCATCGCAGTGCGGGTGCGGTGGATCTCGTCGTCGCCGCGACGGCCGAGCTGCAAGGGCTCACCCTCCTGCACCGCGACCACGACTTCGCCTGCATCGCGGCAGTTACCGGCCAGGCTCTCCAGTGGTACGGCCCGGAGAGCGGCAAATAGGGGGCGTGGTTGCAGTTCTGATTGCATTCACCTCCGTACAGGAGCGTTCAGGAGCCCCACCCGCCATAACCGCACCGCAGGTCAGAACGCTCCCGCACACCCCTGTCCCCCCGGACGAACATTTGGAAAGCGTGTTGGGGGCAACCCCTCCTGATCAGGTACCCAGGAGACTGAACCCGCAGCAGGCCGGGCCCCGTGCCGGGCAGCGGCACATCCACCCCCCACACCTTCCGTTCAGACGAGTTGATGTAGAGGCGGAGCGTATACGCCGGACGCATCAGAAACCCACTGGACGGCATCGTATTCGAGCTTCCGCCCCTGAGGATGGATCGTGCCGTCCTGCCCAGGACGGCACGGTGAATGACGTGATGGTGACCGACTCGGCCTCGTAAGGCGTCAGCCCCCGCAAGCCGCCCGGATCTTGTAGAACGTGCTCAGGTATTTCGCGTGGTAGGACGCGCTGGTGATCCGTAGGACCGTTTCGTCGGCCGAGCGCAGGGACGAGCCGGTCAGGTTGGCGCTGCCGGTGTAGACGCGCGGTGTGATGTCGCCGTCGTAGGCGCCGTCGATCAGGATCTCCTTGTTGTGCGGACGGACGTCGATGCCCGGGCCGTTGGGGATCAGGCACTTGCGGTGCTGGATGCCGGCGGCGTTCAGGCGGGTGGTGATCGTGGAGTCGGTCTCGGCGTAGAGGATGTCGATCCAGCAGCCCTGGGCCTTCAGTTGGGCCAGCTTCTCGGCGACCTGGACGCGTGAGCCGAAGAAGCTGTGGACCACGATGCGGACGTCGGTCTGGTGCCGCTTGCCGTCCGCGCCGGTGTAGGCGCAGCTGAGCTGGTTCAGCGCGCCGACGATCGTGTCGGTGGCCGGGTTGTAGTACGACGCGTCCCCACGCGGGAAGTAGAAGCCCCGGTAGGTCGAGCCGGTGGGTGTGGAGAAGTAGGCGTGGTTGTTGCCGCGGGCCAGCGAGCGTCCCTGGCGGAGCATCTCGTGGTACGTGGCGTAGCTGTTGTACACCGCGGTGTCGGTGAAGGTGACGGCGTCGTTGAAGGACTCGACCTTGTACCAGTCGCCGAGGTTCGAGGAGGTCTGGAAGACGACCTTCGAATAGCTGGTGCCGTCGTCGAAGGGGCCGATCTTCGAGAAAAGGAAGAACTTGTTGTGGGCGTACGCCGGTCCGGGAGGGGCTACGGCCAGGCAGCCGCGGCTGACGTCGTCCACATGGTCGGCGTCCTCGAACTTGTCGTCGCAGACGACGATCCAGGAGGGGGCGGCGTCATTGGTGCCGAGCCCGCTCCTGAGTGACTGGTAGGCCGGGTTGGTGTATTCGGCGCCGTCGCCTCCCACATAGCTCGAGTCGTCGACGATGATTTTGACGTCGACGCCGCGCGAGTGGGCGGCGAGCAGGGCGTTGGCGACCTCCTGGTCGTTGAACTCGTACATCGAGCCGCGGATCTGCGCCCCGGCGGGCGTGGCGTCGATCAGCTGGACGAGCTGGGTGAAGATCGCCTTCTGCTGCGCCGGTGTGCCCAGCGGGTCGTTGAAAACGGGTCCGTTGATCACCGGCTTCACCGGTGCGGCGGCCGCCTGTGTCGCGTTGCCGAGGAGGAGCGCGGCCACCAGGGACAGGACGGCGGCTGCGACGGACGGCAGGGTACGGAGACACCGGATCGCACGGGGGCCCACAGTCGAACTGGTCATCGTCAGCGCTTTCCTCGGTGCGTGGAGTGATCCCGCTGGAGGCAGGTCGCGGAAGCGGTGAGAGCACTATGCCCGGAAAAGTCGAAACGTCACCTTGTGTTACGCATATCGGGTTATCCGGTGCGCCATACGGGTGTCGGCGTGGGTGACGGAGTCAGCGGGTGCACAGTGGAGGCATGAGCGAAAGCGACAGCGGAATTCTGGCCCGGGGACGGGCGGTGACCCGCCTTCCCGCGCAGGACCTGGAGCGGGCCCGGCGCTTCTACTCCGAGAAGCTGGGTCTGCAACCCGTGGACGAACGGCCCGGCGGGTTGCTGTACCGGTGCGGGGACACGGAGTTCGTCCTGTTCAAGTCGACGGGAGCCTCGTCCGGCACCTTCACGCAGATGGCGTGGACGGTCGACGGCCTGGAGACGCTGGTGGCGCAGCTCAAGCAGCGCGGCGTGGTGTTCGAGGACGTCGACGTGCCCGGGCTCCACACCCGGGACAGCATCGCCGAGGTCGAGGGGAACTACCCGAGCAAGGGCGCCCGGGGTGAGCGCGGTGCCTGGTTCAGGGACAGCGAGGGAAACCTGCTGGGCGTCGGCGAGCCGGTCTACTGACCGGCCCGCCCGGTTCGCCCGGCAGGTCCTGTTTCACTTCCCGCGCGGCTCTCGTACGACCGCGACCTCGCCCGCCGGGACGCTCACCGATCCGGCGAGCGGCTTCCGGGTGAGGAGTTCGACCGCCTCCGGCGCCACGGAGACCTCCGCGTCCCGTCCGCCGTGGTTGATCAGGAAGAGGTAGTCGGCCTCGGAGCCCCGCCGTACCGCGACCTCCACTCCCTCGGGAGCCGTGCGCACGGCCGCGACTCCCGCCTCGCCGCGGATCCGGCCGAGGAGCCCGGCGAGGGTGTCCGGGTCCGGCAGCGTGGCCAGGTACCAAGTGGTTCCCGTGCCATGCGAGTTGCGCGTCACCGCGGGCACACCGTCGAGCGGTCCGTCCGCGAACGAGGTCACCGCCTCCGCGCCCTCCAGCCGCACCCGCTCCGACCACAGGACCGCCGTACCGCCCTCGCTCAACCGCAGCGTCTCCCCCGGCAGGAGCGGGAAGAGCTCGTCGGTCCGCACGCCCAGGGCCTCCCGGAAGGCGCCCGGGTAACCGCCCAGCCGTACATGGCAGTTCGCGTCGACCATCCCGCTGTGGAAGCCGACCGCCAGGGTGCCGCCGCGTTCGGCGAAGGCCGTGAGGTTGGCCGCGCCCTCGTCGTCGATCAGGTAGAGGGTGGGGGCCAGGACCAGGCGGTACGGCGACAGGTCCGCGTCCGGGCGTACGAAGTCCACCGCGACTCCGGCGCGCCACAGGGGGTCGTACCAGGCCCTGACCAGGTCCTGGTAGCGCAGCTCGCCGCTCGGCTGCGAGGGCAGCTCCAGGGCCCAGCGGGCGTCCCAGTCCCAGACCACCGCCACCTCGGCCGGCGTCGTGCTGCCGCGCACCTCGGCCAACGCCCGCAGATCCGCGCCCAGTCGGACCACGTCCCGCCAGATCTGGCTGTCGGTGCCGGCGTGCGGGAGCATCGCCGAGTGCCACTGCTCGGCGCCCGCCTTCGCCGCCCGCCACTGGAAGTAGGCGATGCCGTCGGCGCCGCGCGCCACATGGCCGAGGGCGTTGCGGCGCAACTCGCCCGCCGTCTTGGCCCGGTTGACAGGCTGCCAGTTGACCGCGCCGGTGGAGTGCTCCATCAGCAGCCACGGGCCGCCCGCGAGGGAGCGCATCAGGTCGCCGCTGAGCGCGATGTCGACCTGCGACTCGGGGTCGGCGGACAGCAGGTAGTGGTCGTTGGAGACGATGTCCAGCTGCGGGGCCCAACGCCAGTAGTCGAGGGCGTCGAAGTTGTGCATCACCATGAAGTTGGTGGTGGCCGGGATGTCCTTGCCCGCCGGGGACGCCTCGCGCAGGGCGTCACGCTCCGCCTCGTACAGGGAGAGCAGTTCGTCGCTGCAGAAGCGGCGCCAGTCGAGCTGCTGGGCGGGGTTGGGGACCGCGCCCGTCGCGCGCGGGGGCAGGATCTGGTCCCAGTCGTAGTACCACTGGCTCCAGAAGGTGGTGCCCCAGGCGTCGTTGAGCGCGTCCAGGCTCGCGTACCTGTCCTGGAGCCAGCCGCGGAAGGCCTGCGCGCTCGTGTCGCAGTAGCACTCCGCGTTGTGGCAGCCGTACTCGTTGTGGATGTGCCACATCACCACCGCGGGATGGCCGGCGTAGCGCCTCCCCAGTTCGCCGGCGATCCGCAGCGCCGCCTCCCGGTAGGCCGGGCTGCTCGGGCAGAACGTCTGGCGGCTGCCGTACGACAGCCGGCGGCCGTCCCTGTCGACCGGCAGCGCCTCCGGGTGCTGGACGAAGAACCAGGCCGGCGGGGCCGCCGTCGGGGTCGCCAGGTCGGCGGCGATGCCGTGGGCGTGCAGCAGGTCGAGGATGCGGTCCAGGCGCGAGAAGTCGTACGTGCCCTCGGAGGGTTCCAGCAGCGCCCAGGAGAAGATGTTGACGCTGACCATGGTGACCCCGGCCTCGCGCATCAGCCGCATGTCCTCGGCCCAGACCTCCTCGGGCCACTGCTCGGGGTTGTAGTCGCCTCCGTAGGCGATGCCCGGCACGTTCAGCGAGCGGGTCATCGGCCCGCTCCCGAGAGCAGGCGACGGGTGGTCCGCACGCCCCACTCGTCCAGCGACAGCAGGCGGTCGCTGGACGCCATCAGGCCGCCGGTCGCCTCGACGTGGGCCGCCCAGCGCTCGCGGGTCTCCACGGCCGGGCGGGCCATCAGGCAGTCGGGGTCGTTGACCCAGAGGCGGCCGTGCTGCCACTGGCGGCCGACGCCGGTGAACTCGGCCGGGTCCTGCCCTGGCTGGCTGTAGTCGTCGGCCTCGGGACGGCGGTGCGGGGCCGTGTCGGGGCTGACGCGCATCGCGTCGAAGAGGCCGGCGGACGCCAGCAAGGGCGCCCCGCAGCCCAGCAGGTAGGCGTCCGGGCCGATGGCCTCCCGGATGAGCGAGATGCCTTCCCGGTAGGCCGTCAGCGGGTCGGCCGACGAGTGCCGTACGCCCTCCAGCGCGCCCGCGTACAGGAAGTCGACCTTGAAGTAGTCGTAGCCCTCGGACCGGAAGGTGCGGAACACCTGCGTGAGGTAGGCCGCCGCCTGAGGGTGCGTGGTGTCGAGGACGCGCAGGTCGTGGCCCCAGTTGCGGCCGGCGTGGGTGAAGCCGCCGTCGCGGTCGTGGACCAGCCAGTCGGGGTGCTCGGTGGCCAGGTCGCTCGCCGGGTCGACGAGGAAGGGGGCCGTCCAGATGCCGGCCCTGCGACCGCGGGCGCGGATGGCGTCCGCGATGCCCTCGCGGGAGCGGAAGCGGCCGGAGAGGGTGAGCCAGTCGCCGAGGGCCTTCTGGTAGCCGTCGTCGATCTGGACGACGTCGATGGGCAGGTCGAGGGTGTCCATCGCACGGAGGTTCTCGTGGATGTCGTCCTCGGTGACGGCCGTGAAGTACTCGTACCAGGAGCACCAGACGGTGGGTGCCGGGCGCGGGGGCGCCACTTCGAGGCTCTCGGCCCAACTCGCCAGCAGGGACTGGATGTCCGTGCCGGTCCACTCCTTCACCGGACCGTCGGCGCTGACCTCCGCCCGGCCGTCCTCTACGGTCAGCCGGACGGACGGGACCTCACTGGCGGGATCCACGGCGGCCCACAGGCGGACCGGTGAGCCGTCGCCCGGGTCGAGCGCCAGCAGCCCCTCGCCCTGGAAGGTGCCTTCGGGGACGGTGACGCCCGGGCGGTAACAGACCGTCGCCCAGTTGTCGTTGGTCGGGCGGTACGGCTTCTCACCGAGTGCGTAGGCGCCGCTGGGGCTCCAGGACTGCCAGCCCTCCTCGTGGACGCGGGCGGTGCGCGCGTCCACGGGCACGGAGGCGACGGGCGTGAAGGGGTGGGGCACGGTCGTTCTCTTTCGGAGGAAGGGCCTCAGCCCTTGTTGGCGCCGAGGGTCAGTCCGCTGACGAACTGCCGTTGCAGCACGAAGTACACGATCAGTGTCGGGATCGCGGTGAGCAGGGCGCCGGCGGCGACCAGGTTGGGGTCGGTGAAGTACTGACCGGAGAGGTTGTTCAGGGCGGAGGTGATCGGCATGTTCTCGCCGGTGGAGATCAGCACGATGGCCCAGAAGAAGTCGTTGTAGATCCAGATGGACAGCAACGTCCCCAGGGCCGCCATCGCCGGCTTGCACAGCGGCAGCACGATCTGCCAGTACATGCGCCACACCGACGCGCCGTCGACGAGGGCGGCCTCCGTCAGCTCGTGCGGCAGCATCCGCATGTAGTTGCTCAGCACGAAGGCGCAGAAGCCGGACTGGAACGCCACGTGGATGAGGACCAGGCCGAGCGCGGAGTCGTACAGCTTGCCGCTCATGGTGATGCCGGGCAGGTCGATGAGCAGGTACAGGCGGTACAGCGGGGTGATGATGACCTGCTGCGGCAGCAGGTTGCCGGCCGTGAAGACCAGCAGCAGGAAGATGTTGAGCCGGAAGTCGAAGCGGCTGACGTAGAACGCGACCATCGACGACAGCAGCAGCGTGATGAGCACGGCCGGGACCGCGATGATCAGCGTGTTGCCGAAGTAGTGCATCATGTCCGACTGCTCGAACGCGTTCTTGAAGTTGTCCAGGCTGAGCTTGTCCGGCCAGGAGACGTAGCCCTTGTTGCTGGTCTCCGAGTACGGGCGCAGCGCCGCGATCACCGCCCACAGAAGCGGGGCGAGCCAGGCCAGTGAGGTGCCGACGAGGAACACGTGCAGCAGGACGCGGGCCGGGCGGAGGGGGGTGCGCTGCTTGCCGAGCGCGGCGGCGTTGGTGCTCATGCGCGCCGCTCCTTCCGGAAGGTCGCGATCAGGTACGGGATGATGACCGCGAGGGAGATGACCAGCAGGACGACGGCGATCGCGGAGCCGTAACCGATGCGGCTGGATTCGCCGATGATGTTGTTGGTGATCAGGATCGACAGCAACTCGGTGCCCTGGGCGCCCTTGTTGAAGACGAAGACCAGGTCGAAGGCGCGCAGCGCCTCGATGATGGTGACGACCAGCACGACGGTGTTGGTGGGCCGCAGGGTGGGGAAGATGACGTTCTTGAACGTCTGCCACTCGTTGGCGCCGTCCAGCGAGGAGGCCTCGCGCAGGGACGGGTCGACGCCCTTGAGGCCGGCCAGGTAGAGGATCATCATGTAGCCGGCGTGCCGCCAGGACGCGGCGATCAGCACGGCCCACAGGTTGAGGTGCGGGTCGCCGATCCAGTCGATGTAGTGGCCCGGCTTGTTGGCTCCGATGAGGCTGTTGATCAGGCCCGTGTCCGGGTTGTAGACCAGCTGCCAGACGAATCCGGTCACCGCCAGCGACACGACGACCGGCAGGAAGAACGCGGTCTGGTAGACGCGGCTGAAGCGGATCTTCTTGTCCAGCTGCACGGCCAGGAAGAGCCCGAACGGCGTCGGGACCAGGATCAGCACGACGAACCAGATGATGTTGTGCTGGACCGCCGGCCAGAACTGCGGGTTGTCGGTGAACAGCTGGTGGAAGTTGTCCAGCCCCACCCACTTGATCGAACCGAGGCCGATGCCGTCCCAGGTGGTGAAGGCCAGCGCGATGGAGGCGAGGGCGGTGACCCAGACGAGGGCCACGTGCAGGACCGTCGGCACGCCCGCCATGAAGGCGAGCGTGATGCGGTCACGGCGGGTCAGCAGGCGCTTGTGGCCTCGCGGGACCCGCTTGTTGACAGGGGCAGGCCCCGAAGGCGGCACGGCGGCCGCCTCCGGGGTCTTCGTGGAGGTCTCGGAGCTCATGCGGAGGCGAAGATCGTCTTCTTCTGGCGTTCGATCGACGCCAGCAGACTGTCGACGCCCTTGGGGTTCTGCAGGAACTTCTGCAGCGAGGGCTGCATCACCGTGGAGGTGAAGTCGGGCCGCGAGTCGCGGTCCATGAACTGGGTGAGGCTCTTGGCCTCACTGATCATCGTGTACGCCTTCTTCTGCAGCGCACTGTAGGAGGAGGTGTCGGCCTTGCTGGAGGCGGCCACCACGCTCGGGTCGGACTTGAGGTAGATCGCCTCGGCCTCCGGGGTGCCCAGGTACTCCAGCAGCTTGGTGACGCCCGTCTTGTTCTTCGGGGCCTTGGAGACCATGAAGCCGTCGGTCGGCGCCTCCACGGTGTCCTGCCCGTACGCGGAGTTGATCTCCGGGAAGGGGAAGAAGTCGAGGTCGTCCGCGTCGGCCTTGTTGGTGAACTGCTGCGCCACGAAGCTGCCCAGCACGTACATGCCCGACTTCTTGGCCACCAGACCCTGGGCCGCGTCCTGCCAGGTGCGGCCCATGAAGCCGTCCTGGTGGTAGGGCAGCAGCTCCGCCCAGTGGTCGAAGACGGCCTTGACCTTCGCGTCGGTCCACGACTCCTTGCCCGCCATCAGGGACTTGTGGAAGTCGTAGCCGTTGAGGCGGAAGTTGATCTGGTCGAAGGTGCCCATCGCGGGCCAGGCGTCCTTGTCACCGAACGCGATCGGGACCAGGCCGTCCTTCTTCATCTGCTTGCACAGCGACACCAGTTGGTCCCAGGTGGTGGGGACCTTGTAGCCGTGCTGCGTGAAGACGCTCTTGCGGTAGAAGACCGCCCACGGGTACGTGTACAGCGGCACGAAGTAGTACTTGCCGTCCTCGCCCTTGCTCAACTGCTTCATCGCGTCGGGGAAGTCGCCCCCGATCTTCGTCCACACGTCGTCGATCGGGCTCGCGAGCTTCTTCGCGGCGAAGAACTGCATGCGGTACCCGGCGAACCAGGTGAAAACGTCGTCCGGCGTGCCCTGCAGATACGAGTTGATCTGCTCCTGGAAGGTGTTGTGGTCCTTGGTGTTGACGTCGACCTTGATGCCGGACTGCTTGGTGAACGCCTCATAGATCTGGGCGAACGCCTTCTTCGGCACCGCGTCCGAGGAGTTGGAGCCGAGGCTGACGGTCTTGGGATCCGACGAGGACCCACTGCTGCCGCAGGCGCTCAGCAGCGGTATGCCGGCCCCCGCGAGCAGGGCGGCGCCACCCACACCGCGCAGCAGACCGCGGCGGCTGGGGGAGGGGAGAGAAAGACCCGAGGGCGGGACGTCCATGTACGGCTCCTGACGGCAGGGGTTCGGCCACAACTAGGCCATGTCGAAAAAAAGTCGAAACCGACCAGAAATCAACTCGACCGAACATCGTGGCGCTTATATCAGCCGTTTGTCCGGTCATGCGTCAAGAGCCGCAAGGCACCTTTGTGGAAATGTGACCGACACGTTCTGATCGTTTCCGTCCGAGAGGTCGAACGATGCCGCCCGAAAATAGCAGGAATGTCGGTTCTGCTCGCGGCGCTAGCCGACGATCCGGACCGGCTTCGTCCCGCTGACCTGGTCGATCTCGGATGTCCGGATCGTTACTTTCATGGTCCAGGTTCCCGCTATGGGGAGTGTGACCGAGTTCGTCCCCCAGTAGCCGCCCTGATCGGTCAGCTTGGCGTCGAGCGGGCCGATCTTCTGGGCCGGGAGGGTGAAGGAGAGCCGGAGTTCGGGGACGGAGACGATGCCGCCGTCGGGGCCGAAGACCACCGCCTGCACGGTGTTGTCGCCGACCCGGCCCGCGTCCAGGGTGATCTGCACCGTGCCGTGCGCACCCGGGGTGCCGAGGTCGAAGGGGACCGTCGTGACCGACGCGACGGGCAGCCCGCCGGCCGTCACGGACGCCTGCCCCGCCTCGGCCGCCGCGCGGCCCGGCAGCGTGCCGCCGAGGACCGTCGTGATCACCAGCACCACGACGCCGACGGCGACCTCGGCCAGGACGGAGCGGCGAAGGCCGCGGCGGCTCGAACCCCCGGCCGCGGGAAGGGCCGGTTCCTCGGGCGCGGCCGCCGCCGGCCCGCCGACCCGTTCCGGCACCCGTTCGGACACCCGTTCCCGTACGACCGTCTCCGCCCCGGAAGCGACCAGCCGCGCCGTCCACCGCCGCGAGACCCCGGCGGCCACCAGCAGCAGCGCCACCGCGGCCAGCTTGGCGACCAGCAGACGCCCGTACGTGGTCCCGGTGAGCGCGTCCCACGAACCGAGGCCCCGCCAGGACTGGTAGAGGCCGGTGACGGCCAGGACGGTCACGGACGCGAAGGCGAGGCGGGAGAAGCGGGCCACGGCGGCCGCGGGGACCTCCGTGCGGTGGAGCGAGATCAGCAGGGCCGTGAGACCGCCCAGCCAGACGGCCATCGCCAGCAGGTGCAGCACCGTGGACGCCATCGCCACCGGCACCTGGATGCCCGCGGAGGCGTGCTCGGCGGCGGCCCAGGTGAGGGCGAGAGCCACGGCGAAGAGGGCACCGCCGGCCAGCAGCGGGCGCGGCCGGGCCGCGCGTGCGCGCAGTCGCGGGGCGACCACGGCGGCGATCAGCAGCAGGGCGATCCGGGCCAGCAGGGCGAGGCCCGGGCGGCCCGTGAGGGTGCGGGTGAAGGCCGAGGCGTCGAAGGCGGTCGCCGGGCCCGTGCCGGTCTCGTACGGGGCGCGCAGCACCAGCAGCGCCAGGGTGGCCCCCAGCAGGGTCCACCAGCCCGCCACCAGGGGCCTGCGGAGCGGGCCGCGGTCCGTGGGGCGGCACAGGGCCACGAAGGCCGCCGTACCGAGGACCAGAGCCACCGCGAGGTAGGCCAGGTAGCGGGCGATGTTGTACAGGCCGGCGGTCGCCGGGTTCTCGACCGGGCCGGTGCCGGCCGGGGCGACGGTCGCGGATGCTTTGCCGACGGAGAAGGTGAACGCCCCGCCCACCGGATGGCTGTCCGCCGACACCACCCGCCAGGCCACGACGTACGTGCCCTGGGCGAGCTTCCCCGGCAGGCTCACCCGCGCGGTGTCGGAGCTGCCCGGCGCGTGCTGCGCCTCGCCGGTGCGCACGCGCTGGTTGTCGGGGTCCAGGACGCGGAAGGAGTCGTCGAGCAGGCTGACGGATTCGGTGAAGGTCAGGGTGATGTGACGGGGGGCCGACTTGAGGACGGTGCCGTCCCGGGGGTCGGTGGACCTGAGGGCCGCGTGGGCCGACGCGGGGCCCGCCGCGCCGAGGACGAGCAGGACCAGCACGGCGCCCAGCAGCACCAGCCCTTGGACTCCGCGGCGTCCGCGGACCCCGCGGAACTCGACACGCGCTCGCCGTCCGCCGTGTGCACCCTCACACTCCACGCATGTCTCCGTCGTCCGACTCACCACCGTCCCGATAGGTACGGATGCCGGCGGGCGTGTGCTCACCGGGCCGTCACCACGACGGCCGGGCCAGGACGCCTCCGTCCACCACCAGGTCGTGTCCCGTCACCCAGGAGGCGAGCCGCGAGGCCAGGAACACGCACGCGTCCCCCACGTCCTCCGGCCGCCCGAGCCGGCCCAGGGGCGCCGCCCCCTGCCACCGCCGGACCCCCTCCGGCCAGTCGCGGTCCAGCCCCTCCCGGTCGATCAGGCCGGGCGAGACGGTGTTGACGCGGATGCCGTGGGGCCCGTACTCCTGGGCCGCCGACCGGGCGTGCGTCACGACGGCCGCCTTGGCGGAGCTGTAGTGGGCGTGCAGCGGTGCCGGCTGCCGCGCCTCGATCGAGGCGATGTGGGTCACGGATCCACCGGCACCCCACTCCCGCATGACGTTCGCGGCCGCCTGTGTGCAGGCGAAAACACTGAACAGGTTGGCGTCCATGACCTCCCGCCACTGGGCCGCCGTCATCCCGGGCAGCTCCCGGGTCGGCTGCACACCGGCGTTGTTGACGAGCGCGGTGAGGCCGCCGCCCCACTCGGCCGCCTCGTGCACCACCCGCCGGCACACGTCCTCGTCGGTGAGGTCTCCCTGCACCACGACGGCCCGCCGGCCCAGTTCCTCGATGCGTGCGGCCACTCCCCGCGCCGTCTCCACCGCCGTACGGCAGTGCAGGGCGACCGCCGCGCCCTCCTCGGCGAACCGCAGCGCGATACCCCGGCCGATGCCGCCGCCCGCGCCCGTGACCAGGGCGACCTGTCCTTCGAGCAACCTCATGGACGGCACAGTCGCGCAATCCGGTCGGCCTCGGCCGGATACCGCGCCGTCAGGTACTCCGCGTCCCCGTGCTCGTAGCCCTCGTAGGTGAACCCGGGCGCCATCGTGCAGCCGAAGAACGTCCACGCCCCGCCCTCGACGACCCGCCCGCCCATCCAGGTGCCGGCCGGCACGGTCGTCTGCGGCTGCTGGCCGCCCAGCACGTCGGGCCCGAGCACCACCGTCCCGGCCGTGCCGTCCGGGGCGAGGAGCAGGAGTTCCAGCGGGTCGCCCAGGTAGAAGTGCCAGACCTCGTCGGTGGGCAGGCGGTGCAGGGCGGAGTAGTCCTCCACGGTCAGCAGGGCGACGATCGCGGAGCCCTCCGGCCGGCCGTCGGCCCGCTCGGGGCCCTCCCAGGTACGGCGGAACAGGCCGCCCTCGCGCGGGATCGGTTCCAGACCGTAGTGGGCGACGAGATCCTCGGGAGTCACCCGGGGAAGGCTACCTTCCGGTGCGGAAAGGCCAGTTGGGCCCTCTTCCCGGGCACCGCAGGACCGGCCTCGAAGCTGCGCGAGGGGCGAAGACGCCGACGCACGGGGACGGCCGGGAAATACGGCCCGCTCGTACAACCTTTCGCCCCTCTGATGTGTCAGGTGAGGCATCCGTTGCAGCAGTTCAAGGAGTCCCCTTGCGCAGAACAGTCATCGTGAGCGCCGTGCTCACCGCTGTCGCCGCCGTTCCGCTCACCCCGCTGACGTCCTTCGCCGCCACCCCCTACAAGGGCGCCAACACCGCGGCCGTCCAGGACGACTTCAACGGCGACGGGTACCGGGACCTGGCGGTCGGGGCCCCGGAGGCGGCCAACGGGAGCGTGGAGGCGGCCGGTTCGGTCGTCGTGCTGTACGGGTCGAAGTCGTCGGTGAGCGCGACCCGGCGGACGGTCATCACCCAGGCGACCTCCGGGATTCCCGGCGACCCCGAGGCGTGGGACCGCTTCGGCACGACGGTCACCAGCGCCGACCTGGACCGGGACGGCTACGCGGACCTGATCGTCGGCGCGCCCGACGAGGGCGTCGGCAGCGCGGCCGGCCGGGGCTCCGTGACCGTGGTGTGGGGCGGCCCGAGCGGGCTGGCGGGCGGCACCAGCATCTCCCCGCCCGCCGGTTACGGCGACGGCATGATCTCCTGCGGCTTCGGCATGTCCCTGGCCACCGGAGACATGAACGGCGACGGGGCCCCCGAACTCAGCATCGGCTCCCGCTGCGACGGAGCCTCCTACACCGGGCCGTTCAAGCGCAACGGCCAGGCCGCCTCCGACTACCGGGAGTGGCGCCTGGGCGAAACCCGTGGCGTGGTGATGGGCGACGTGAACGGCGACGGCAGGGCGGAGCGGTTCTGGCTGGCCGGGCCGACCGACGGCGACCTCCGCGGCCCGGTGGACCTCGACACCGGCCCGCCCCTCGCCGACGGCGGTATCGGCAACAAGCCCATCGACCTGCCCTACGCCGACGGCCACACCGGCATCATCGGCGACATCAACGGCGACGGCTACGGCGACCTCGTCACCGGCATCTCCACCGACGACTCCATGTCCGGCGGCCCGGCCGGCTGGGCCCACCGCGGCGGCGAGATCCAGGTCCTCTACGGCAGCGCACAGGGCATCACCGCGGCCCAGAAGCCCAAGGTCTACCACCAGGACACGGCGGGCGTTCCCGGCACCGCGGAGAACGGCGACATGTTCGGCCAGTCGATCAGCGTCGGCGACGTGAACGCCGACGGGTACGCCGATGTCCTGGTCGGCTCCCCCGGCGAGGCGGTCGGCTCACACCAGGCAGCCGGCACCGCCGTACTCCTGCGCGGCTCCGCGTCCGGCCTGACCACGGCCAAGGCCGCCGGATACACCCAGGACACGGCGGGCATCCCCGGTGCCGTCGAGACCGGCGACCAGTTCGGCGCCGCCGTCCACCTCGCCGACCTCAACAAGGACGGAAAGCCGGAGACGATCGTCGGCGCCCCGACCGAGAACAGCGACGGCTGCCTGTGGATCGCCCGCGGCTCGGCGGCCGGCCCCGTCCTCAGCGGCTCGGTCAACGTGTGCGGCAAGGCCTCCGGCATCACCGTCCGCGGCGCCAAGGGCTACTTCGGCGCCGCCCTGCCCAGCGCTCACGTGGAGGTCTGAGACACACCGAGGCATGATCGGGGTCATGGACGTCACCCTTCACCTCGCCCAGGACCCCGAGGCCGACGGGCTCCTCGGGCGCTCCCCGCTCGCCGCGCTCGTCGGGATGCTGCTTGACCAGCAGGTCCCGATGGAGTGGGCGTTCAAGGGGCCGCGCACCATCGCCGACCGGCTCGGTGCCGACGACCTGGACGCGCACGAGATCGCCGTACTGGACCCGGAGGCGTTCGCCGCACTGCTGTCCGGGAAGCCGGCCGTGCACCGCTACCCGGGCTCCATGGCCAAGCGCATCCAGCAGCTGTGCCAGTATCTCGTCGAGCACTACGACGGGAACGCCGAGCTGGTCTGGAAGGGCGTCGAGGACGGCCGGGAGCTGCTGAAGCGGCTGCAGGACCTGCCGGGATTCGGCAAGCAGAAGGCGCAGATCTTCCTGGCGCTGCTCGGCAAGCAGCTGGGCGTACGGCCCACGGGCTGGCGGGAGGCGGCGGGCCCGTACGGCGAGGCGAAGTCCTTCCGCTCCGTCGCCGACATCACCGGACCCGAGTCCCTGACCAAGGTCAGGGCGCACAAGCAGGAGATGAAGGCGGCGGCCAAGGCCGCGAAGACCGCGGGGTCATAGGCGCCGGCCGACCCGCGCGTACCGGCCTTCCTCTGGATCGTGACGTTCATCGGCCGGCATCGCCCTGAACGGCTCCCCCTTCGAGCCGGTCGCCGTCCTCACCCTTGTCGGCGGCATCCGGCTGGTCGCGGTCGGCGTCGTGGAGACCATCGCGGCGATCCCCATCCGGGCCGGGCCGGGCAAGTGCCGCGCACGGTGTAACCCGTACGGGCGGATCTCGGCTCCGCCGTGCCGAACACCTGGTGTGCCGTGGGCAGAGGACCTCCCGTGAGCACCGCACGACACCTCCCCCGCGGCCACGCCTGGCTGCGGACACTCGTCCTGCTGCTCGCCCTGCTGGTGCCGGGCGCCCACGCCGAGGTGCACGCGACGCCGGTCGCGGCCGCGGAGACCGTCGGGTACGACGCCCTGGACGCGGCCCTGCGGCCGCCTGCCGAAGCGGTCCGTCCTGCCGTCGCGGTCCTGCGCCCCGCACCTCTCCCGGCCCCGGCACCTGCCACCCCGGCCGGCCGCCCCCGCCAGGCCCCGCCCCGGCCGCCGCACGCCCTCCCGGCCCTGCGCACCGTGGTCCTGCGCTGCTGACAGACCCCGCTCCCCGGCAAGGTCACTCAGTACGACGCAAGGAACACAGCCATGCCCACCGACCCGTACGCGGTCCTGCGCGCCCTGCTGCGCGCCGAGGCCGCACGCAGCGCACCGAAACCGACCACGAACAAGCCGGAGCCGAAGCAGCCCCGGGCAGAACGGGGCCGCTGATCCCCCGGCGGGGGCGGGACCACCGCCTCCGCCGGGCCGTTCCGAAGAGCGAGCGGGTGATCTCGCGCCCGGTCCGCGTGCCCACGGAGCGGGCCGGCGACTTGAACATGCCGCTGCCGACGACCTGTTCGACGACGGACGGCAGCGGCCCGGCCTTCGGCGCCCGGGCCGCCTCCTTCATCTCGTCCGGCCCCTTCGCCCCGGCGGGCTTCGTGGACGCCGGCTTCTCGGACGCCGGTTTCCTGTCCACAGCCTGTGCGTAACACCCGTACAGCGGCTAGGACGTCACCGCCCGGTCCATGGCCCTCACGTCCCCATCAGGGAGTCCGGGGCGCGCAGCCGGGTCGAGCGGGCCCGCCGAAGGCGTACCCGGAGGCGTACCCGGAGGCGTACCCGAAGGCGGTCTCAAGGGCTTCCGAGGGAGGGCGGGAGCACTTCCGCGTGCCTCACGAGCGGCGGCGGACGACACGGTCTCGCTGTCACTCATATCGGACCTCTGTTCCCCTTTGCCCCGCTTTTTTCCATCATTTCCAGCGCCGCGACTCCGTCGCCATGGCTGCGCCCGGAAGGTCTTGCCCGGTAGGCTTTCCGTGTGATCTTCAAGCGCATCGGAAACGGCCGGCCGTACCCCGACCACGGCCGGGAAAGCACCCGGCAGTGGGCGGACGTCGCGCCGCGCCCGGTCCGCCTCGATCAGCTCGTCACCACCAAGGGACAGCTCGACCTGGAGACCCTCCTGGCCGAGGACTCGACCTTCTACGGCGACCTGTTCGCACACGTCGTCAAATGGCAGGGCGATCTGTATCTCGAGGACGGCCTCCACCGCGCGGTGCGGGCGGCACTGCAGCAGCGTCAGGTCCTGCACGCGCGCGTGCTCGAACTGGACTGACGCACGCTTCCCACAGGCCTGCCGGTAAAGGCTTGGCCCTTTTGGGTTCACCTGTGCGGCGCCCGATGATCATCTAGTAGGCATTGCCGCTCAGGCGCACTACGCTGCGCTCATGAGCATGCTGACTCCCCCAGGCATGGGCGGGAAGTACCGGATCACGGGGGACAAATACCCCCGGATGCGCAGTCGCCGACGGCGCGGCAGGCTCGGGCTCGCCCTCGTGGCCTCGGTCGCCACGCTCGGCCTGGTCGGCTGGGGCACTCTGCAGCTCATCGACGTCTTCACCGGCGGCGGCGAGAAGGCCTCGGCGGCGGGCTCCAGGGCGGACTGCGCGTCCAAGGCGAGCCCGTCGGCCAGCGTCAAGGGGGCCGCCCCCAAGCCGGGCCAGATCACGGTCAACGTCTACAACGCCACCACCCGCGGCGGTCTGGCCAAGAACACGGCGGACGAACTCAGGAAACGCGGCTTCAAGATCGGCGACGTGGGCAACGCGCCCAAGGAGTTCGACAAGAAGGTGAAGGGCACCGGGATACTGCTCGGCCCCTCGTCCTCCCTGAACAGCTCACTGCCCGTGCTCGCCACCCAGCTCAGCACCGCCGAGCGCCGTACGGACGCGGCCCGCAAGGGCGCCGACGTCGACCTGATCATCGGCGACGGCTTCAAGAACCTCACGGCCAAGGCGACCGCGGACAAGGCGCTGGCCGCACTGACCAACCCGGAGCCGACGCCCACCTCGAAGAAGAAGAGCTGCTGAGCAACGCCCTGAAGGGGCGCGGGACCGCGCGATCAGCCAGCGCGGACCGTCAGTCGCGACACATCCGCACCCCTGGGGCGAAAAGGCGCTGAAGCGGGCCTCTACTCTGCCGCGCCGTAAAGCCGGTCCCCCGCATCGCCCAGCCCCGGCACGATGTACCCGTGCTCATTGAGCCGCTCGTCGACCGCGGCCGTCACCACCGTCACCGGCGTACCCGCCAGCTCGCGCTCCATGAGTTCGACGCCCTCCGGGGCCGCCAGCAGCACCACGGCGGTCACATCGTCCGCGCCGCGCTTGATCAGCTCCCGGATCGCCACGACCAGCGTGCCGCCGGTGGCCAGCATCGGGTCGAGGACGTACACCTGGCGCCCGGAGAGGTCCTCGGGCATGCGGGTGGCGTACGTGGACGCCTCCAGCGTCTCCTCGTTGCGGACCATGCCCAGGAAGCCCACCTCCGCGGTCGGCAGCAGCCGGACCATGCCGTCCAGCATGCCGAGGCCGGCCCGCAGGATCGGCACCACCAGGGGGCGCGGGTAGGAGAGTTTGACGCCGGTGGTCGAGGCGACCGGCGTGTTGATGTCGACCTGTTCGGTGCGCACGTCGCGCGTGGCCTCGTAGGCGAGCAGGGTGACCAGCTCGTCGGCGAGACGGCGGAAGGTCGCGGAGTCGGTGCGCTGGTCGCGCAGCGTGGTGAGCTTGTGGGCGACCAGGGGGTGGTCGACGACGTGGAGACGCATGAGCTAACAGTAACCGCGCCCGCGCAACCCTTGCGCTGGCATCAAACCGCCCATCAGAGGGAAGGTGGGAGGGACGGACCGGGGGTGGTGTGCCTATGCCTGACCTGCCAGAGCGCGACATCCGCGAGGACTCGCCGTCGAACGGGACCGACGCCGAGCGCCGGCGTCGCAGGGCCCAGTTCCTGCGTGACCTCGCCGAAGCACGCGAGCTGCGCGACCGTGTCCAGCCCCGCCGCGCCAAGACCGCCCGCCTGCGCCACGCCATGCGCATGCGCACGTTCCGCTGGTGACTCCGGGACCCGCCTGAGGGTCACCCGGTGCGTGTCCGCAGGGTTCGCCGCGTACGATCCCGCTCGTGGCCGATCAAAACGGGCGGACACAGGGTGCAGAAGACGTCCCCTGAACGCCTTGTTTCTGCCACGATTCCGAGTGGGTGGGGCCCGGAGCACAGCTCTCCCCGCCCAGAACCTCCGCCGGGGGGACCCCCAACCGGCACGCCTATGACCAGTGGGAGAGTCACGGTGTACTTCGCCGCACTGCTCGCGCGCACCGAAGACGGGTGGGAAGCGAGCGACACAGAGCTCGACGACGTGGAGACCCTGTCGGATCTGGCCGATCTCGCCCGGGAAGCCTCGACCGAGGACGACACGGTGCTCGTCCTGATCGAGCAGGAAGACGGGTGGTTCGGCGTCGTCCGCATCGACGGCGAGGAAGACCCTCGCATCTACGTCTCGGACGCCGCCGCCGCCGCCCGCAGCTCGTACGGAGAGATCCTGCTCACCGATGAACTGCTCGGAAGGGAGCCCGGAGGCGACGACGCCGACCTGGACTCCCTCGACCTCGACGGTACGGAGGACGGTGAACCCGACGACAGAGCCGCCGACGACGATGACGACGACGGAGACGGCGACACCTCCGCCGAGTCCGTGCCGCACAGCCCGGTCGGCGACCCCGAGATCCTCGACGACCTCGGTGTCAGCTCGAACGAGCTGCGCTCGCTGGACGAGGACGCCCTGAACACGATCGCCGAGGCGCTGGGCGCCTCGGAGGTCCTGGAGACCGTCCGCTGACCGGTGCAGCGAGCGCGGGAGGCACCCCGGACCCGGTACGCGACCGCTGGCGGGCCGCGATGCGGCTCGCCCTGGGCGAGGCCGGGCGGGCCGGCGGGGACGTCCCCGTCGGCGCCGTGGTGCTGGCACCGGACGGGACGACCGTGCTCGCGGCCGGGCACAACGAACGCGAGGCCACCGGCGATCCGACGGCGCACGCCGAGGTCCTCGCGATCCGCCGGGCCGCCGCCGAGCTCGGGCGGTGGCGGCTGTCCGACTGCACGCTCGTCGTCACCCTCGAACCGTGCACGATGTGCGCGGGCGCGATCGTGCAGTCCCGCGTGGACCGCGTCGTCTACGGCGCCCGCGACGAGAAGGCCGGCGCGGCCGGCTCCCTCTGGGACGTCATACGCGACCGGCGTCTCAACCACCGCCCCGAAGTCGTCGAGGGCGTACTCGCGGAGGAGTGCGCCCGTCTTCTGACCGACTTCTTCCGCTCCCGCTGACCCCCTGGCCCGGCGAATACCGATTTCAAACCACTGCCCGGCGTGCTGTAAGGTCTCCCTCGGTAGCGTGTCCGAGCGGCCGAAGGAGCTCGCCTCGAAAGCGAGTGTGGCGCAAGTCACCGAGGGTTCAAATCCCTCCGCTACCGCTTGAAAAGGGCCCCGTCGACAAACGGGGCCCTTTGTGCGTTCTGTGCGAATCCCGTTCGCACAGAGGGCCGTTGATCCCGGAAAGAGCCGTGAAGGTTACACTCGCCGCCGTCAACAGGGGGCCCACGAGGCACGACAGTCCCAGGGGAGGCCGCGATGGCGGTGAATGCGAAGAAGATCGCCGTCTATGCGCTCGTGGTCTTCGCGCTGTACGTGATCATCACGGACCCGGCCAAGGCGGCCGACTACGTCCAGATAGCGTTCGAGGGCATTTCGGACGCCGCGAAGGCCATCGGCGACTTCTTCACCTGGCTCGCCGACGGGGCCCACTAGCTAGGAGAGCACCATGATCCGGCATCTCGTCCTCTTCAAGCTCGACAAGGACGTCGAGCGCGACGACCCGCGCGTCGTGGAGGGTGTCGAGGCCTTCCGGTCCCTGGACGGGAAGATCCCCGAGATCCGCTTCTGGGAGCTCGGCTGGAACCTCAGCGACCGCCCCATCGCGTACGACTTCGCCATCAACTCCGGCTTCGACGACGCGGCCGCGCTGCGCCGCTACGTGGAGCACCCGGAGCACCAGGCGGGCGTCACGCTGTGGAAGGAGTTCTCCACCTGGGTGATCGCCGACTACGAGTACTGAGTCGGTCTTTTTGGGGCCCCGCGCCGGAGTGGCGTGGGGCTCTTTTGCGTCTTATGCCCCAACTTGCCTTCAACACGGCGTTATGCGGTGCTTGCACACAGTGCACATCTCTTGTGATGCTATGACCACTTTTGACGGATGAGTTGAATGATTGCGAGGCGGAGTTGACCGTGCCGGCCAGTACTGCGCCTCAAGCACCGCCCCTGGAAACCGCTCCGGCCATGCCGGAGACACCTCCGGCCCGCAGCCGCGGCGCCGACACCCGGGCCCTCACCCAGGTGCTCTTCGGTGAGCTCAAGGAGCTCCTGCCGGGGACGCCTGAGCACATCCGGGTGCGTGGGGCGCTGATCGAGGCCAACCTCCCGCTCGTGCGCTACGCGGCCGCCCGCTTCCGCTCCCGCAACGAGCCGATGGAGGACGTGATCCAGGTCGGCACCATCGGCCTCATCAACGCGATCGACCGCTTCGACCCGGAGCGGGGCGTGCAGTTCCCGACCTTCGCGATGCCGACCGTCGTCGGCGAGATCAAGCGGTACTTCCGCGACAACGTCCGCACGGTCCATGTCCCGCGCCGGCTGCACGAGCTGTGGGTGCAGGTCAACAGCGCGACCGAGGACCTGACGACCTCCTTCGGGCGCACCCCGACGACCCCCGAGATCGCCGAACGGCTGCGTATCACCGAGGAGGAGGTGCTCTCCTGTATCGAGGCCGGCCGCTCGTACCACGCGACCTCCCTGGAGGCCGCCCAGGAGGGCGACGGACTGCCCGGCCTCCTCGACCGGCTCGGTTACGAGGACCCGGCCCTGGACGGCGTCGAGCACCGGGACCTCGTCCGGCATCTTCTCGTCCAACTCCCCGAACGCGAACAGAGAATCCTTCTCCTGCGCTACTACAGCAACCTCACCCAGTCGCAAATCAGTGCGGAACTCGGCGTCTCGCAGATGCATGTCTCCCGGCTACTCGCGCGTAGCTTCCAGCGGCTGCGATCCGCCAATCGGATCGAGGCATAAGAGGCGCACGGGCGCACACTCCGGAACACCGCAGTTCGCAAACAGGATCGACGTGTAACCGGCACGAGCGAATCGCTCACCAGGGATGTTCCCGACAGTTCTGCGCTGAAAAAGCCTCAGACCCCCTCTTTCCAGGGCCTATTCACGTCTTACATGTCGACATGTCACTACAGCGCGTTGCCGACATGTGACATTCTTCCGGCAGCGCGTTTGCCGTGGCTTCGGCTCCGGTATTCAGGTGAAGGCTGAACTCCTCACCAGGGGAGGCTCGCCACGACCGTCCCGCGACCCAGAGGGGGTGGCATGTCCGCAGAACAGGGCAGCTCCAAGGTGCTCACGCTCACGAAGAGCGATTCCGCGCCCGCCGACGCCGTGCTCGACCAAGCTCCAGTGCCGGAGGCCCGCCAGTCCCCGGCCGTCCCGAGCACGGAAAGCATCGACACCCGCACCCTGTCCCGCTCCCTGTTCCTGCGGCTCGCCGCACTCGACGAGAACAGCCCCGAGCGCGCCTACGTCCGGGACACCCTCATCGAACTCAACCTCCCGCTCGTGCGGTATGCGGCGGCCCGCTTCCGCTCCCGCAACGAGCCGATGGAGGACATCGTCCAGGTCGGCACGATCGGCCTGATCAAGGCGATCGACCGCTTCGACTGCGAGCGGGGTGTGGAGTTCCCGACGTTCGCAATGCCGACGGTCGTCGGTGAGATCAAGCGCTTCTTCCGCGACACCTCGTGGTCGGTGCGCGTCCCGCGCCGGCTGCAGGAGCTGCGGCTGGCCCTCACCAAGGCCAGCGACGAGCTGTCGCAGAAGCTCGACCGCTCCCCGACCGTCCCCGAACTCGCCGCCGTGCTCGGCGTCTCCGAGGAGGACGTGGTCGACGGCCTCGCGGTCGGCAACGCGTACACGGCATCCTCCCTCGACTCCCCGGCCCCCGAGGACGACGGCGGCGAGGGCTCCCTCGCGGACCGCCTCGGCTACGAGGACACCGCGCTGGAGGGCGTCGAGTACCGCGAGTCCCTCAAGCCCCTGCTGGCCAAACTCCCGCCCCGCGAGCGGCAGATCATCATGCTCCGCTTCTTCGCCAACATGACCCAGTCGCAGATCGGCGAGGAGGTCGGCATCTCCCAGATGCACGTCTCCCGCCTGCTGACCCGCACGCTGGCGACACTGCGCGAGGGGCTCATCTCCGACTGAGCGAAGCTCCGCCCGGGGGTTCCTATTTGACGGAGCGTCAGCCACCATGGCGCGATGCTTCGTGGAACTCCTCGGCCGACATGGACACATGGCCGTCGAGGCGCCCTGATCGGCGCGTCGGCGGCCGTCGTCTGCCTGGGCACCGCGCTCGCCGCGTGCGGTGGCGGTGGCGCGGGCGGCGGATATGTCGCGCTGGGCGCGGCGGGCGGTACGCCTCCGGCTTCCGGTACGGCGGTGAAGCCGACGGGGAGGGTGACGCTGGTGCCGCTCGACGGGGACCGGGACGAGGGGAGCGGGGGCGCCGGCTCGGACAACTCCGCCCCGGGGAGCGGCGGCACGGGGAGCGACCGGCAGGGCCCGGCGGGCGCGGGTGACAGCCCGGACCCCTCGACCGCGGACCCTTCGGCCGACGGCGCCACGTCCCGTCGTACGGCCACGGGTTCACCGTCCGCGAACCCGGCCCCGACCCCGAGCCCTGCGGCGCCCGTCGGCCCCGCGGACCTGAGCTGGGGCGAACCGGTGCGCAGGGCCACGGACCGGCGATGGTGCGAGGACGTGAGCCTCGCCTTCACCAACTCCGGGGGAACCGCGGTCCGTTCGGGCACGGTGACCTTCGGGACGCACGTCATCGGCGCGCTCGGCATCGACTGGGGGACGGTCGAGTCGGCCGTGAAACTTCCGGCACCGGTCGGTGCCGGGGCGCGGAAGAAGAAGACCTGGACGGTGTGTGTCGACGCGTGGCGTGTGCCGCTCGGCATGCACATCGAGACGCGGGACGTCGCCGTCCAGTGGAAGTAGCGGTTCGCCGCTACATGAGCGCGAGCCAGGCGACGGCCGCCACGACCGCGACCGCGACGACGATGCCGACGATCAGGCCGATACGGGGGCCTGCCGGGGCGGGCGCCTGCTGCTGACGGCGGCCCTGCGGGCCCTCGTCGACAAAAGCGCGGAACATCTGGGTGTTGCCTGCGGGGTCGTGGTTGCCCTGGGGGCCCTGGGGGTTAGCCATAGCCCGAGACCCTAGCGAATCAGTGGTTGTGGCCCAAGTGGGGGGCAGCTCGGGGCGGCACGACAGGGGCAGCCGCCCTCACCTGCGTATTTACGTTCGCAATACTTGTCTTTGCCAAGTTTTTGTCCCGTACCGGGCCCATTTTGTTTGCCTGCAGCAACCAACAACTTCTATGGTTGCCCCAAGCAACGAAAGCGGGAGGTGTGATGGCCGAGCGGGCGCAGTACGAGGAGCTGGTACGTCAGTTCAGCGCCTTCGGTGCCGTGAAACGGGAGCTCGGACGGATCCTGCCGTCCGACTGCCCCAGCGGCAGCGCGGCCGTACTGACGCTGCTGGGCCGCCATGGCGACATGCGCATGAGCAGGCTCGCGGAGCTGCTCGTGGTGGACATGTCGGTCACCAGCCGCCATGTCGCGCACCTCGCCGAGCGCGGCTGGATCGACCGCTCCCCCGACCCGGCGGACAAGCGGTCCCGGATCCTGCACCTCACACCGACGGGCCTGGCTCGTCTGGAGGCGCTGTCCGAGCGGACCACGCAGCTGCTCGCCGACCGGCTGAGCGACTGGAGCGACGACGAAGTCTCCCAGCTCACCCGGCTCATGGCCCGCCTGCGGGCCAGCTTCGACGACAGCCGCGCCCTGCCGCCCCGGCTCCCGCCGCCCGCACCAGAACTCGAACCCATCACCCGTACACCCGCAAGCACTTGAGAAAAGGAAGCCCATGGCAACGACCACACCAGCCGGTGTGCGGGCTCATGCCAAGCACGGGGGAGGCTCCGCCGAGTACGCCCCGATGACGCACCGGCAGATCATGGAGGCCATCTCCGGTCTGCTGCTCGGCATGTTCGTGGCGATCCTGTCCTCCACGATCGTCACCAACGCCCTGCCGCACATCATCAGCGATCTCGGGGGCGGCCAGTCCGCCTACACCTGGGTCGTCACCGCCTCTCTGCTGGCGATGACCGCGACGACCCCCCTGTGGGGCAAGCTCGCCGACCTGTACAGCAAGAAGGCGCTCGTCCAGATAGCCCTGGTCATCTACGTCCTGGGGTCCGCGGCCGCGGGTCTGTCGCAGAACTCCGGCATGCTGATCGCCTGCCGTGTCATCCAGGGCGTCGGCGTCGGCGGTCTGTCCGCCCTCGCCCAGATCGTCATGGCGGCGATGATCTCCCCGCGTGAGCGCGGCCGTTACTCCGGCTACCTCGGCGCGACGTTCGCCGTCGCCACCGTGGGCGGCCCGCTGCTCGGCGGTGTCATCACCGACACCTCGTGGCTCGGCTGGCGCTGGTGCTTCTACGTCGGCGTCCCCTTCGCCGTCGTCGCGCTGATCGTGCTGCAGAAGACCCTGCACCTGCCCGTCGTGAAGCGGGACGTGAAGGTCGACTGGGCCGGCGCGTTCTTCGTCGCCGCAGCCGTCTCGCTGCTGCTGGTCTGGGTCACCTTCGCCGGTGACAAGTACGACTGGGTGTCCTGGCAGACGTACGCCATGGTCGGCGGCTCGATCGCGCTCGGCCTGCTCTTCGTGCTCGTCGAGTCCAAGGCACGCGAGCCGATCATCCCGCTGCGGCTGTTCCGCAACCGCACCATCACCCTCGCCTCGCTGGCCTCGCTGTTCGTCGGTGTCGCGATGTTCACCGGCACGGTCTTCTTCAGCCAGTACTTCCAGCTGGCCCGTGACAAGTCCCCGACGATGTCGGGTGTGATGACCATCCCGATGATCGGCGGGCTGTTCGTCTCCTCCACCGTCTCCGGGCAGTTCATCACCCGCACCGGCCGCTGGAAGGCATGGCTGGTCAGTGGTGGCGTGCTGGTGACGGCAGGCCTGGGCCTGCTCGGCACCATCCGGTACGACACGGACTACTGGAAGATGGCCATCTTCATGGCCCTGCTGGGTCTCGGCATCGGCATGATGATGCAGAACCTGGTGCTGTGCACGCAGAACCAGGTCGACCCGAGCGACCTCGGCTCGGCCAGCTCCACGGTCACCTTCTTCCGCTCCCTCGGCGGTGCGGTCGGCGTGTCCGCGCTCGGCGCGGTGATGGCCCACCGGATCACGCACTACGTCACGGACGGCATCTCCGCCCTCGACCCCAAGTACCAGGCAGCGCTGGCCGGTTCCAGCTCCTCCACCGACAGCATCCCGGACCTGGGCAAGCTCCCGGCGCCGATCCGCACCCTCATGGAGAGCGCCTACGGTCACGGCATCGCCGACGTCTTCCTGATCGCCGGCTGCCTCGCGGCCGTCGCGTTCCTGGTCACTCTGTTCATCAAGGAGGTTCCGCTGAAGACGAAGGGCGCCCTGGCGCAGGCCGCTGCCGCGGACCAGGCGCCGGCCGCGCCGCAGGCCGAGTCGCTCGCCGAGCCGCAGACCGCTTCCGCCACCGCCGGGACGTCGGCTCCGGCAGCCACCGCCGAGCACGTCCCGAGCTGGGCCGTGTCCGACACCGAGACCGCCCCCGACGGCACCCAGCGGCTCTCCGCCGTGGCCACCGTCGCCCGGCCCGAGGAGTCGGCCGGTGCGGGCGGCACCCCGGTACGCGGCTTCGTCCGCGGTGCCGAGAGCGCGCCCGTGCCGCAGGCCGCCGTCACGCTGATCTCGCTGGCGGGACGGCAGCTGGGCCGGTCGGTCGCGCAGGCCGACGGTTCCTACGCCGTGGACGCGCCTGGCACGGGTTCGTACGTCCTGATCGCCTCCGCCGACGGGTTCCAGCCGCAGGCGTCCACGGTCGTGGTGAACGGTGAGCCGGTGTCGTACGACATCCTGCTCAGCGGCACCAGCGGGCTGAGCGGTGTCGTGCGGTCCGCCGAGACCACCCTGCCGCTCAAGGACGCGATGGTCGTCGTGACCGATGTGCGCGGGGACCTGCTGGCCACCGCCGTCACCGGTGAGCAGGGCGAGTTCTCCCTCGCCGAGCTGGTGCCGGGTGCCGTGACCGTCGCGGTGAACGCAGCCGGGTACCGGCCGCGCGCCCTGCCCGTCGAGGTGGGCGGCACCGGCGTCACCCGTATCGAGGTCGACCTCGATACGGGCGCCCAGCTCCAGGGCGTCGTACGCGCCCCGCACGGCCCTCTCGCCGACGCCCGCGTGACGCTGGTGGACGCGGCGGGCAACGTGGTCGGCACGGCCACGACCGGCACGGACGGGGCGTACGCCTTCACCGACCTGAACGGCGGTGAGTACACGGTCATCGCGACGGGCTACCCGCCGGTCGCTACGGCACTGACGGTGAACGGCCGCGGAGTCGACGACCACGACATCGAACTCGCCCACCCCGGCGAGTAGTTCACACTCCGGCCCGTGGTGGTACGTGCGCTCTGAGCGGAGGCGCGCCCACCACGGGCCGGTTTCTTTGAGACCGGTTGCACTGCAGGGAGAAAACGGGATGGGACTGACCGCGAGGATCCGTACCAGGGACGGATGGGCCGTGTCGCACGCGGTCGTCACGGTGACCGACATGACGGGCACGCAGGTGCTGCGCGCCGAGGCGGACGCCGAGGGTGCCGTGCGCGATGCCACCGAACTGGCCCCGGGGCCGTACACCGTCATCGTCACGGCCGTCGGATACGCGCCGGTCGCCTCCACCGCGCTGGTCAACGCGAGCGGACGCGCCGAGGTCGGAACGGTGACGCTGGCCCGGCAGGGCGGCACCGAGCTGCCGCCGCCCGGGCCGTGGACGGTCGACCCCGCACACTCCTCGGTGGGCGCGGTCGCCCAGCACCTGGGGATCTCCAGCGTGCACGGACGGTTCACGGACTTCACCGGGCACATCGAGATCGCCCCGGACGAGGTGGAGAAGTCGCGGGTGGAGGCGGTGATCCGGGCGACGTCCATCGACACGGGCAACGGCATGCGCGACGGCCATCTGCGCTCGCCGGACTTCCTGGACGTCGAGAAGTACCCGGAGATCACCTACCGCTCGACGGGACTCACCTCGGCCGGGACGGACCGGTGGACGGTGCACGGCGAACTGACCCTGCACGGCGTCGTACGGCCGGTGGACCTGGACCTGGCGTACCTGGGGACGGGCGCCGACCCCTGGGGCGGAACCCGGGCGGCCTTCCGGGCCACCACGGAGCTGCGGCGCGAGGACTTCGCCATGAACTACAACCAGGTCGTGCAGGCGGGGATCGCCGCCATCGGTACGACGCTGAAGGTGGAACTGGACATCCAGGCGGTGCAGGGCGAGTCACTGCCGCAGGCGTAGGCCCAGCAGGGTCACGTACGCGGAGCGGCCCTGGCCCTAGGCTTGCGCCATGGCACCGAACATCGCGACCAACACCCGCGTCTCCCTCGACGAGCTGCTGGACTTCGTACGCCCGCGACACCGCGCGATCCTGCTGACGCGCAGGACCGACGGGAGCGCTCAGGCCTCGCCGCTGACCTGTGGGGTCGACGATGCGGGGCGGATCGTCGTCTCGACGTACCCCGAGCGCGCGAAGACGCGTAACGCCAAGCGGGACGAGCGGGTGAGCATCCTCGTGCTCAGTGACGACTGGAACGGGCCGTGGGTGCAGATCGACGGGACCGCCGAGGTCATCGACTCGCCCGAGTCCGTAGAGCCGCTCGTGGAGTACTTCCGGAACATCTCCGGTGAACACCCGGACTGGGACGAGTACCGGGAGGCGATGGTGAAGCAGGGCAAGTCGATCATCCGCGTCACCCCGGAGAAGTGGGGCCCGGTGGCCACCGGCGGGTTCCCGGCGAAGCTGGCCCCCCAGAACTAGGGCCCCGACAGGCGACGTTCGCCCCGTCGACCCTCGCCCGGGCGAGGAAAGCAGCAGCCGTCGCTCTCCGAGCCGGGTCAGGTGTCGGCTGACAGCCCGCCGGTCGATCACCAACCCGATGCTCACGAGTTCGTCGGTGATCGGTTACGCGGACCACTTGTGCTCACGGCGCCAGGACCCGATCTGCGCGATGACCCCTGCTGGTGTCGCTTTCGGACTCCGGCAGGCGCGACACCCGTCGTGCGCGCCTGCCGCACTGTGGCCTTTCAGCCCCGCGGTGCCACGCGGATGCGGTTCCCGTCAGGATCGGCTGCGAGGAAGGTCGGCCCGAACCCCAGATCATGAGGCTCGTGAAGGATCGTGACGCCCTTGGACTGCCACTGCTTGAAGATCGCGTTGAGCTGGTCGGGTCCACTGTCGATGGCCAGGCACACCTCACTGGTACGCGGGACATCCGGCGACAGATCCTCGAACCGGCCGGACCACAGAGCGAGGTCAGCGCCTGGCCCGAGGTCGAAGGTGACGTATCCCGAAGTCTCGAACGACGGCCTCATGTCGAGGAGGTCGCCGTAGAAACGAGCCGCGGCGGGAGCGTCGTTCACATAGACGATGGACACGACGGATGTGGTCATGGTTGTTCCTTCTCGCAGGTCGTGGGTCGTGGGTACGCGGCCACCAGCCTGACCGGGATATGCGCCGCATCGTGTCGCAATTCCTGAAAACCTTGGCGTGTGACCCCAGACCGCTTCTTCTCCCTGATGCTGCTCCTCGCATCGAGGGATGCCGTGACCACACAGGAACTTGCCTCGGCGCTCGGGGTGTCCCTTCGAACCATCACCCGGGACCTGAACTGGCTCCGCGACGCCGGTCTGCCGGTGACCGCACAACGGGGCCGCCTCGGAGGCGTGACCATGCTGGCCGGGTCCGGACCCGACCTCACGCGACTCACACCGGGCGAGCGTGATCACCTGTCGCTCACCGGGCTGGACGAGAAGCAACGTGCGGAGCTCGACGCATCGGTCGAAAGCCGGCGAGCGCTCTCCAAGATCGCCGCTGCACAGCCACGTCGGGTTGATGAGCTCCTGCCGCTCACCGACGTCGTGCACGTGGACAGCCGTCCCTGGCTCCAGGCCCGTGCTTCCGGCACGACTCCGGCTTCACTGATTGGCCTGGTGCGGCGAGGTCGCCGGCTACGGATCGAGTACGACAGCCCACGCGAGTCACGCTCACGCGACCTGGTCGTGGATCCCTACGGGCTGTTCGCCAAGGCCGGCACCTGGTACCTCGTCGCCGACTGTGCCCGAGTGCCACGGGTGTACCGACTCGAACGGATCACGGCGTGGAAAGAAGTCGACCAGCCACGACGGATCCGCGAGAACCAGACCCTGGCCACCGTCGCCGCAGCGCTCGTTGATCAGTGGGAACACAACCATGCGATAGAGGTCAGCGCCACCATCGACAAGACCCAGATCGAGCGAGCGCGACGGATCTTTGGCCAACGACTCGTCCGGGACGGCCATGAGGAATCCGCCACCGGCCACAAGGTGACGATCCGCTTCCTGCATCTGGAGGACGTGCGAGCACTGCTGCCGTTCGGGAGCACCATCACCGTGCACGGCCCCACCGAAGCCAGGGCTCACCTCCGTGACCTCGCCACCCGCCTTGCCCACCACTATGCGCCGTCACCAACGGCCTGACCCGCAACAACTAGTCACCGCCGCCGCCCACCTCCACTCGACGACGGAGTCCGGCACAGCGCTCCGAAGCCTGCGAAGCAGTGCGAGGGGCGCAAAAGGAAGGGGCCCGGGAGGCGATGGTGAAGCTGAGGAAGTCGATCATCCGCGTCACCCCGGAGAAGTCCGGAGAAGTGGGGACCGGTGGCCACCGGCGGGTTCCCGGCCCGATTGGCTTCGCCGGACGCCTGAGGTCTCGGGGAGGCCGGTCATGGGGCGGCTGCCGGTCGTGGAGCGGCTGCCGGTCGTACGGGGCTGATCGCGCCCGCGTGGCTGAGCCGCATTTCGACACAGGCCCGCGCCCCTTGGGGGCGTTTCAGCTGCCGGACCGTTCCACCATCGCCTCGATGCCCGCCACCAGCAGGTCCAGGGCGAAGGTGAAGTCCCGCTCCCGCATCTCCTGCACCGTGTCGCCGCCGCGGGCCTCCATGACGTCGGCCGCCTCGTGGATGACCGCGGCGGCCTCGGGTGCCCGGGTCACCGCGCTCATCGCGTGCTGGAAGTACTCGTCCTGGCTCATGCCCGCGGCCGCGCACCGGGCGATGAAGTGGCCCTCGATGGTGCCGTAGCCGTACACGAACTGGAAGACGGCCGAGAGGGCACCCGACAGACCGTGCACGGGCAGGCCCGTGTTGCGGACGACCCGCTGGACCACGAGCGAGAAGGCCAGCGAGTTCGGGCCGATGTTGAGGAAGGTGCCGGCCAGCGGGGACAGCCAGGGGTGGCGGACCAGGAGGGTGCGGTACTCGCGGGCCAGGGCGCGCAGCTGGTCCCGCCAGTCCTCGTCGCCGTCCGGGTCCGGCAGGTTCAGTTCGCCGAAGGCGGCGTCCAGGGCGAGCTCCAGGAGATCGTCCTTGGTGTCGACGTACCAGTAGACGGACATCGCGGTGACGTTCAGCTCGGCGGCCAGCCGGCGCATCGAGAACTTGACGAGCCCCTCCGCGTCCAGGAGGCGGACGGTCACCTCGGTGATCCGGTCGCGGTCGAGACCCGACGGCTGACCGCCGCGACCGCCCCGGCGGACCTTGCCCTCCAGCCACACACTGGTCCGCGCCGCACGCTCGGCTGCCCTCACCATTGGCGCACCTTCCTCGACTTCGGTCACTGATCAAGATGCTAGGTGGCAGCTTCGCCTACACCGGCTACCGGGCCACCGCCATCTGCGAGTCTGCCCGCTCCGCCCTGCGCAACAACGCGGCCGCCAACAACCCACCGAGCAGCACGGCCAGCGCCCCCACCAACAGACTGGTCTCCAGCCCGGCGGAGAACGCGTCGCTGATACGTCCCTTCTCCCGCGCCGACCCCGCGGCCGCAAGGGCTGCGGGCAGCGAGGACGCGGCGACGGAAATCCCCGCCGCGAACCGGGAGTTGAGCACCGCCCCGAGCACGGCCACCCCCAGACCGCTGCCGAACTCGGCCACCGTCCCGTTGACCCCGGCCCCGCTCCCCGCCTTCTCCACGGGAATCGCGCTCATGATCGCGTGCGCCATGGCAGGGCTCGCGACCGCGCCACCGGCGCCGATGAGCAGCAGGCCGAGCAGGGTTCCCGGATAGCCCTGGTCGGCCAGCGTGGCGATGGCGACCAGGCCCGCCGACATCAGCACCATGCCCAGGCCGATCGCGACGGGCGTGCCGAGCTTCGCCGTCCACCTCGCCGACAGGCCGGTGAAGTTGAGGGCGACGATGGTGAGCGCGAGCGGCGCGGTGCGCAGGCCTGCCTCCAGGGGGCCGTATCCGAGGACGAACTGCAGGTGCTGGGTGAGCAGGAACAGCGAGCCGCCCATGCCGAAGGCGATGAGCACCGCGCCGGCGACGGCGCCCGTGAACCGGCGGTTGCTGAAGAAGTGCAGGTCGAGCATGGGGTACGGGATCCTGCTCTCCCAGTAGGCGAACAGGCAGAGCACGACCAGCGCCACCGCCGCGCTCAGCAGCACCCGTCCCGACGTCCAGCCGTGCGACGGGCCCGAGATGATCGCGAAGACCAGTGAGCTCATGCCGATCGTGGACAGCAGCGCGCCGAACAGGTCGGGGCGGTCACCCCGGGGGTTTTTCGACTCGGGGACCAGGGCGGCGACCGCCACCAGGCCCAGCGCCGCCACCGGCAGGTTGATCAGGAAGATCGCGCCCCACCAGAAGTGGTTCAGCATGAAGCCGCCGAGCAGCGGGCCGACCGCGAAGCCGAGGGAGTTGACGGCGGCCCAGACGCCGATCGCCCTCGGCCGCTCCTCGGGCGTGAAGATCTGCATCGCCACCGCGAGCGTGGTCGTCATCAGCAGCGCGCCGCCGACGCCCATGCCGGCGCGTGCGGCGATCAGTTGGCCCGTGGATCCGGCCAGGCCCGCCACCAGGGAGCCGGTGCCGAACAGGGCCAGCCCCGCCACCAGCATTTTCTTACGGCCGTAACGGTCGGCCGCGCTGCCCGCGGTGAGCAGCAGGCCGGACTGGACGAGGGAGTACGCGTTGATCATCCACTGAATGTCGGACGTGGCCGCGCCCAGCTCCCTGGTGAGGGAAGGGATCGCCACGTTCAGGACGGTGTTGTCGAGCAGCACGGTGAGCTGCGCCAGACAGATGACACCGAGGATCAGCCAGCGCTGGGGGTGACCCTCGGGTCGGCCTTGGGGTCGGCCTTGGGGTCGGCCTTGGGGTCGGCCTTGGGGGGACGTCGTCATGCCATACACCGTATAGCTGGGTGCTATACGGTGTACAACACTTTGTTCGGTGCCCGTTCCTCGCGCTCGGTGCCCGTCTCCCTACGTCAGCTGCTCTTCAGCTGCTCGCCTTCTGCGTCAGGTCGTAGAAGGTGGACGAACCCGCCGTCACCTTCTTGAAGTTCTTCTCGACCCACGAGGTGATCTGCGAGGACGTGCCCTTGCTGCTGCCTCTGCCGCCCATGCCGCCTCCGGTGCCGGAGGAGATGAAGTAGTGGATCCTGCCCTCCGCCACGTACTTCTTGAACTGGGCCGGCGTCGGGGACGGGTCGGTGCCGTTGAAGCCGCCGATCGCCATCACCGGGTCGCCGGTGGAGAGCTGGTAGCTCGCCGCGTTCTGCGCGCCGATGGCCGCCGCGACCCAGGTGTACTTGGCCGAGTCCGTCTCCAGCAGCTTCTTGGCCCCGGCGGAGACGCTCGCACCGTTCAGCAGGCCGCCGACGCCACCGCCGCCGCCCCTGCCGTCGCCCCTCTGCCGGCTCTGGCTGTTGCCGTTCTGGCCCGGCATACCGCCGCCGGGGAAGCCGTTGCCCTGCTGGTTCCAACCCTGTCCCTGGGGGCCGGCGTTGCCGTTCTGCCGGTTCTGGCCCGGCATGCCACCGAAGCCGCCACCGAAGCCGCCCCGGCCCCCGCCACCTCCACGCGGCCCGCCCATCATGCTCGCGCCCGCCGGACCGGCGGTCGGGATGGAGCCGGTGTGTGCGGAGCCGACCGTGCTCAGCGTGTACGCCGTCGGACCGGCCAGCGCCGCCACGATGCTCAGGGCTGCCGCGCCGAGGGCCAGCCGCCGGGTGATACGGCCCGCGAAGATCAGGCCGAGCGCACCGGCCAGACCGCCGACCAGGACCAGCCACTTCAGCCAGGGCAGGTAGGAGGAGGTGCGGTTGAGCAGGACGTAACCCCAGGCGGAGGCCGCGACGACCGCGCCCGCGAGAGTGATCGACGCCCATGTCTCGCGCCGCTTCTCCCACAGGATGCCCGCGCCCATACCGACCACGGCGGCGATGTAGGGGGCGAGAGCGACCGTGTAGTACTGGTGGAAGATGCCGGCCATGTAGCTGAAGACGATCGCGGTGCTCAGCAGCGAGCCGCCCCACACCAGGAACGAACCGCGGGTCACCGACGTCCGCTTGAGCTTGCGGGTGGCCACCAGGCCGCCGACGAGCAGGACCAGCGCGGCCGGCAGCAGCCACGAGATCTGGCCGCCGATCTGGGAGTCGAACATCCGGTTCCAGCCGGTCTCGCCCCACATGCCGGTGCCCGTGCCGCCGCCACCGCCACCGACGCTGCCGGTCTCGTCGCCGCTCAGGCGGCCGAGGCCGTTGTAGCCGAAGGTCAGCTCCAGGAAGGAGTTGTTCTGCGAGCCGCCGATGTACGGGCGGGAGGACGCGGGCCACAGCTCGACGATCGCGACCCACCAGCCGCCCGCGACGACCAGCGCGACCGTCGCCGCCGCCAGCTGCCCGAACCGCTTCTTCAGCGACACCGGGGCGCAGACCGCGTACACGACGGCCAGCGACGGGAGGATCAGGAAGGCCTGAAGGGTCTTGCCGAGGAAGGCGAAACCGATCGCGACACCGGCCCACACCAGCCACTTCGTACGGCCGTCCTCGATGGCGCGGACCACGAAGCAGCAGGCGACCGACATCAGCAGCGCCAGCATCGCGTCTGGGTTGTTGAACCGGAACATCAGCGCGGCGACGGGGGTGAGCGCGAGCACGGCGCCCGCGATCAGGCCGGCCGCGGGGCTGAACCGGCGGCGCACGGAGGCGTAGACGACCGCGACCGTGCCGACGCCCATGAGGACCTCGGGGGTGAGGATCGCCCACGAGTTCAGACCGAAGACGCGGACCGAGATCTCCATCGGCCACAGGAAGGCCGAGGGCTTGTCGACGGTGATCGCGTTGGCCGCGTCCAGCGACCCGAAGAACATCGCCTTCCAGGACCTGCTGCCCGCCTGGACGGCCGCCGAGTAGAAGGAGTTGGAGTAGCCGGAGGCGCTCAGGTTGTAGAGGTAGAGCAGGGCGGTCGCCAGGAGCAGGCCCCAGAACGCGGGGCGCGCCCAGCGGGGGTCCTCGGGGCGCCCGCGCCACAGTCTGCGCACAAAAGGCAGCCGGGGCTCACCCGCCTGGGGAGCCGTGGGGGCCACCGGTTCCGGTACCGCCGTGGTCACGGGTGCCGGCCCCCAGGACGAGGGACCCTGGTCATCCGCCTGATGGGCCGACCGGTCGTAGTGGGTGGTCATCGGGAGTCCCTCGGATCGTTGTCGGTCGGGCGCACCGGCTGCAGATGCACGGGGGCGTCCTCCCAGCTGCGGTCCGCGACTTCACCGGCGCGGAACGGGTTCGTCTGGTGCCTCTCCTGCACGGCCGGCTGTGTGGCCGGGCGCTGCGGAAGCGGGGGCGGCGGTAGCGGGGGCTGCTGTAGCGGGGGCTGCGACCCGTACGACTGCTGCAGGAACTGCTGGTTCTGCGGGTACTGCCGGCTCTGCGGGTTCGCGGCCATGACGTACGTCGGCGAGGACGGGTCGTACGCGGCCACCGCGGTGGACTGCCGGCCGTCGCTCCGGTCGGGGAAGACCCACGCGCGGAAGAGGAGGAAGCGCAGCACCGTCGCCGCGAGGTTGGCGGCGATGAGGACGGCCAGCTCGGTGGAGTGCGCGGGGTCGGCCGTCGCCACGTTCAGGGCGGCGAGCGAGCCGCTGGTCAGGGCGAGGCCGATGCCGAACACGACCAGGCCCTGCGCCTGATGCCGGACGGCGGCGCCGCTGCCGCGTACCCCGAAGGTGAGCCGCCGGTTGGCCGCCGTGTTGGCGACGGCGGACACCAGCAGGGCCAGCGCGTTGGCGAGCTGCGAGCCGCCGAACTGGCGGAAGCCGCTGTAGAGAACGAGATAGAAGAGGGTCGACAGACCGCCGACGACACAGAACCCGACGAGCTGGCGGGCCAGCCCCTTCGGTACGTCCTGGATCTCGCGGTCGCGCGGGTCGTCGCCGAACGGCCGGGTGATCCGGTCCAGCGGCAGCGACCCGGTGGCCAGGGCCTTGCCCACGCGCCACACCCCCTTGAGGTCCTCGGTCGCCGTCTTCACGATGTGGACGGTGGAGTCCGGGTCGTCGACCCAGTCGACAGGCACTTCGTGGATACGGAGCCCCGCGCGCTCGGCGATGACCAGCATCTCGGTGTCGAAGAACCAGCCGGTGTCCTCGACCATCGGCAGCAGCACCTGCGCGACGTCACGCCGTATCGCCTTGAAGCCGCACTGCGCGTCGGAGAAGCGTGCCTGCAGCGAGCCGCGCAGGATGAGGTTGTAGGCCCGGCTGATGAACTCCCGCTTGGGACCGCGTACGACGCGGGACGAGCGGGCCAGCCGGGAGCCGATCGCCAGGTCCGAGTGACCCGAGATCAGCGGCGCCACCAGCGGCAGCAGCGCGTTGAGGTCGGTGGAGAGGTCCACGTCCATGTAGGCGAGGATCGGCGCCTTGGAAGCGGACCACACCGTCCGCAGGGCCCGGCCCCGGCCCTTCTGCTCCAGTCGGAAGTGGGAGACCTCGGGGATCTCCTCCTCCAGCCGTGCCGCCACCAGCGGGGTGGTGTCCGTCGACGCGTTGTCCGCGATCGTGATGCGGAAGGCGTACGGGAACGTGCGCTTGAGGTGGTCATGCAGTCTCAGCACACACGGTTGGAGGTCCTTCTCCTCGTTGTGGACCGGGATTACCACGTCCAGGACAGGCGTACCGGCGTCGCCGGCCGGGAGGTGCTCCCTCGTCGGCAGGGTGCCGGGAGAACAGTCGGTTCGCATGGCACCGACTCTGGTCAAGTGCCCTGTCGCACCCATGTGGTGGCACTGTGATCTGCCTGTGAGTGCGATTGCCGGTTCGTTTCGGGGGCCGGGCGGGGCATGGCCGGAGCGAGCGCCGGCAGATGCACGGTGAACACCGTGCGACCCGGAACGCTGTCCACGGTCACGGCACCGCCGTGCGCGGTCGCGACGGCCTGCACGATCGCAAGCCCGAGGCCCGTCGAGCCGGAGGCACGGGAACGCGAGGAGTCACCACGCGCGAAACGCTCGAAGACGTGTGGGAGCAACTCCGGTGGAATTCCCTGCCCGTTGTCCTCGACGTCCACGCACATCCAGGGGCCGCGCCGCTGAATGCGTGCGGTGATGGTCGTGCCGGGAGCGGTGTGCTTGCGGGCGTTGCCCAGCAGGTTGACCAGCACCTGCTGGATCCTGGCCGCGTCCGCGGACACGAGGGCCGGTTCGTCGGGCAGGTCGAGCCGCCAGTTGTGGTCCATGCCGGCCGCACGGGAGTCGCTGATCGTGTCGACGACCAGCGGGATGAGGTCGGTCTGCTCGAACTGCAACGGCCGTCCGGAATTCAGCCGGGCGAGCAGCAGCAGATCCTCGACGAGCAGCGTCATCCGGGCCGCCTCGGACTCGATACGGCCGAGGGCGTGGCGCGTGTCCGGGCCGACCTGCTCTCTGCCGCGTCTGGTCAGCTCGGCGTACCCGCGGATGGACGCCAGGGGTGTCCTCAGCTCATGACTGGCGTCGGCCACGAACTGCCGTACCCGCGTCTCGCTCTGCTGACGGGAGTGCAGCGCGGCGTGGACATGGTCCAGCATCCGGTTGAGCGCGGCCCCGACCTGACCGACCTCGGTATGCGGGTCGGTCTCGGAACCGGGCACCCGCTCGCTGAGGTTCACCTCGCCGGTGTGGAGGGGGAGTTCGGAGACACGGGTGGCGGTGGCGGCGACCTTGCGCAGGGGGCGGGTGGCTACACCCACGAGGACGTAGCCGGCGATCACGGCGGCGCCCAGGCCGGCGGCGGTGACGCTGACCTCCACGAGGATGAGCGTGTCGATGGTGCTGTCGGGGACCTTGGTGGGGACGGCGACGTAGTAGCTGCCGTTCTCACTGGTGACGTACTTGGCGATGTACTTGCCCAGTCCGCTGATCTCCACGGTGTGGATCCTGCCGTCCTGGGGGACGGTGTTGAGCGAGGTGCGGGCCGCCTCACTGAGGGAGTTGGGGACCATCCCGCTGAGGTCGGTGCTCTCGTCCGATCTCTCGCCGTACTTGGCGTCGGTGATGTGGCCTTTCTGGAGCTTGGCTATGACGGTGCGCTCCGGCTGGGGTCCGTGTGTGACGAACTCCGTCAGGTTGATGGTCTGCGCGTTGTACCTCCCGGCAGAGTTCCTGCTGCCGGGGACCAAGTTCCCGATGCCCGGGACCGAGCTCTTGCTGTCGAGGGCCGAACTCTTGCTGCCAGGGGCCGAGTTCTTGCTGCCAGGGGCGCCGCCGAGTGGTCCGCCGTAGCCTGCCGCCCGCCCGGAGACCTGTTTCAGCTGTTCGTTCAGCTGGCCGTACAGATGCGACCGCAGCGCCAGCGTCGTGACCGTCCCGATCACCGCACACACGGTGGCGATCAGCACCACAGAAGCGACGACGAGCCGCGCCCGCAGAGTGCGCGGCTGCCCTACTCGTCGCTTCTGCGTACGCGGGCGGCGCCCTCCGCTCATGACGCGGCAGGCTTGATCAGGTAACCGGCTCCGCGCCGGGTGTGGATCATCGGCTCACGGCCGGCGTCGATCTTCCGGCGCAGATAGGAGATGTAGAGCTCGACCACATTGGCCTGCCCACCGAAGTCGTACGACCACACACGGTCGAGGATCTGCGCCTTGCTGAGCACGCGCCGCGGGTTGCGCATCAGGAAGCGCAGCAGCTCGAACTCGGTTGCGGTGAGGTGGATGCCCTCGCCGGTCCGCGACACCTCGTGGCTGTCCTCGTCCAGGGTGAGGTCACCGACGACGAGCACGGAGTCGGAGCGCCGGTCGGCGGCACCGGACCGGCGGATGAGCCCCCGCAGCCGGGCGACGACCTCTTCGAGGCTGAACGGCTTGGTGACGTAGTCGTCGCCACCGGCGGTCAGGCCCGCGATCCGGTCCTCCACCGCGTCCTTGGCCGTGAGGAAGAGGACGGGGACATCCGGCAGCTCGCGGCGCATCCGCCCCAGGACCGTGAGGCCGTCCATGTCGGGCAGCATCATGTCCAGGACGACGGCGTCGGGCCGGAACGCTCGCGCGGCCTGGATGGCACCCGTGCCATCCCCCGCACTGCGGATCTGCCAGCCCTCATAGCGAAGGGCCATGGACAGCAGCTCGGTGATCGACATCTCGTCATCCACCACAAGCACTCGGACGGGGCTCCCGTCCGGCCTCAGCAGTTCGGTGCGCCCCTGGGGCGAGGTCGTGGTCATAGTGGAAACACTGTCGGGACCCTCTGAGAGCACGCTTTCCGCAAGCTGTGATTTCGCTGAGAAACTCCCAGGAGCGTCTCGGGGAACCCTCCGGGGCCTCTGGCGAGACCTCTGGGAAGCGCTCGCCCGGGCGCATCCGCACGGCTCGGGTCCGCCATCAGCCGGGGAGGGGCGGGACGGGGGCCGGGACGGGCCAGGGGGGCAAGGGCAGGGCGGGGGCGGGGGCGGGGACGGGACAGACCAGGGAGGGCAAGGGCGGGGGCGGGCCAGGGGGCAAGGGCGGAGCGAGGGCGGGGTGATCAGGGCGTAGGCGCTGCTTGCGGGGAGCCCGGGGGCGGCGTCCCTCCTGGTCTCACAGCCCGAACAGCCGCGCCCCGTTGTCATGGCAGACGGCGCGCAGCCACTCCTCCCCGAGGCCCAGCCGCTCCAGCGCGTGCAGCTGATGGACGTACGGATAAGGGATGTTGGGAAAGTCGCTGCCCAGCAGGATCCGGTCACCGAGGTCGGCCAGCCGGGGCAGCGCCCGCCGCGGGAACGGCGCGAACCGCTCGCCGAAGTCGGTGAACGCCATCGTCGTGTCCAGCCGCACCTCCCCGTACCGCTCGGCCAGGTCGAGGAAGTCCTCGTACTCGGACATCCCCATGTGCGCGACGACCAGCCGGAGTTGCGGATGCCGGGCCAGCACTCGCGCGATCGGCTCGGGCCCGGTGTGCTTGCCGGGCGCGGGCCCGGAACCGCAGTGGACGACGACCGGTGTCCCGGCCTCGGCGAGCAACCCCCATGCGGGATCGAGGAGTTCGCTCGCCGGGTCGTACGCACCCACCTGCACATGCGCCTTGAACACCCGCGCGCCCGCTTCGATCGCCTCCCGGACGTAGGCCTCGACACCCGGCTCCGGGAAGAGGGTCGAGGTGTGCAGACAGTCGGGTGTACGACGGGCGAAGTCGACCGCCCAGCCGTTGAGCCACTGGGCCATGCCGGGCTTGTGCGGGTAGAGCATCGCGGTGAAGCGACGCACGCCGAACTCCCGGATCAGCGCGATCCGTTCGTCCTCCTCCTTGCGGTAGGTGATCGGCCATTCGACGCCACCGGTCAGCGAACCGAGCGAGTCGAAGTAGCCCCAGACCTTGCGCAGCACGCGCTCCGGCATGAAGTGCGTGTGCACATCGACGAGTCCCGGCACCCCGAGCCGCTCCCAGAACCCCCGGACCTCCGCTGTCTCCGTCATGCGCCCTCTCGAACCGGGATCCAAGAAGGATCCACTCCTTCAGAACAGTCCGTCCTGGACTCCTGCCGTCTGACCGAACTCCCGCACCGGGAGGGTCACTTCGTCGTCGCCCCCGGCCGGGACGATCTCCCACCCTGCCATCAGCCGGGTGTCCAGCACGACCACCCCGCGCCTCGTCGCGAGATGCAGGTCCGGTCCGGCGGCCGCCAGCAGCTCGCCCCCGACCGAGCCGCCCGCGACCAGCTCGCTCACCGCTCCGGCCGCACTCGGCAGCCCCGCCAGCCCGAATGCCCCGACGTGGTCCACGACTTCGCACCTCTCCCGCGCCAGCGACTCCGGCCACTCGGCCAGCTCCACGGCCCGCGCATGCAGCGCCTCGATCTCGGCCGCCCGCTCCGCCTCCGACGCCGGCAACCGGGACCGCACCGCCCGCTTCTCGGCGTACGGAATCCGGTCAGGCACCCGGAGCGCGGCGCGCAGCATCTCCTCGGTGCGCCGGGCCGCCATCAGCGGTCCCAGGCCCAGCCAGCCGAAGCACACGGCGCCCTGCTCCAGCAGCCGCGCCGAGCCCCGCTCCTCTGCCGTGATCCCGACCTTGACCAGTCCGGGACCGAACCACGCCAGATATACGTGGTACGGCCGCGGGTCGTCCGCGATCGTGTCTGCGGCCACGGAGTGCGCCCGGTCCAGCCGCGCACACTCCTCGCACCGCGCCCCCGTGGTCCGCCCCGGCACGACCGCCCGGACGGGACACGCATGTCCCCGCGCTCCCACACATGTCCGCACACCCCCGTCCGCGACCCCGAAGGCCACACGTTTCCCCCAGGTCAGCGCAGTGCGCCGCCCACCGTCCCACGCCAGCACGGGGCCATCCGCCGCCCACCGCAGCCCCGAGCACTTCCATGCCTGTGCCATCGCTCACGAGAGTAGACGGCGCCACTGACATCGAGGTACGGCCGGGCGGTTCGCCGAGGTCAGCGACGTCAGCACTGAGGGCGTCAGCGGCATCAGCGCCGTCGGCGGCCGAATTCACCGGCCGCGGCCGGCTCCGGCTCCGCGCTGCCGACCGGGAGCACGGCGCCGCACGTCTCCGCGTCGTACGACCCCGCCGTGTTCCGCACTCCACCCAGCTCTCCACGCCGCACTCCCCGCCCCGCCAGCCGGCAGCCGAGGCACCCGGCGTCGACAACGCCGGCGGGCGGGACCTCTCGTGCTGGAGCCAGCCCTACCCCGACTCGGTAGTACACCCCATCGTTCCGGAGAGCGGCTGAAGGGATCGTTGACTCAAGTCCCGTTCCCCGGAAGGAAATCCGCGATGCAGCCGAACCTCCCCTCACAGGGCATAGGGCATGCCTCGGCGGCTCCCGGTCCGTTCGGCTCGTTCGTACGGTTCGTGGTGTGCGGCGGCGGTGTCGGTGTGCTCTCCAGCGGCGCGGTCCCGCTGACGGCAGTGCTGATGCCGTGGGCGGCGGCCAACGCGGTGATCACCGTCGCCTCCACCGTCCTGTGCACCGAGCTGCACGCCCGGTTCACCTTCGGCACGGGACGCCGGCCCGGCCGTCGCGAGCACTGGCAGTCGGCCGGATCCGCCGCGGCGGCCTACGCCCTGACCTGCGCCGCCATGTTCCTCCTCCACGCGGCGCAGTCGTCCCCGTCGATCCCGACCGCCCAGCTTGTCTACCTCGGAGCCTCCGCCCTCGCCGGCACGGGCCGCTTCCTGGTCCTGCGCGTGTTCGTCTTCGCGACGGGCGGCCGGGGCCACGGCGCCGGTGCGATCACCGAGCGCCCGCGCACCGGCTGGTTCTCCTCGGCGGCCACGCCGTCCTACGCCCTGCCGCAGACGTCGTGACCCGGGAGCAGGCCCCTCCAGGGAGGCCCTCTCCAAGGGGTCGTCTCCACCGGGTCGTCTCCTCCGGGTCGTCTCCTCCGGGTCGTCTCCTCCGGGTCGGCTCCAAGGGGGCCAGGGGGTGGGCAGCCCCCTCCCGGTACAGCCAGCTGCACCCTCGATCGGGTGGGTCGACCTGGCCCACCCGGACCTTTCCGACCCCGAGTGGCGGCACGTCCTGGACGAGATCGCCCACCCTCGCACCACACAGGCGTTCCACCGCCTGGCCGAGGCGGCGGCTTGAGCTCGTACGCCCGTCCGGGCCCCGCCCCGGCCGACCTGAACCATCGCTGCAGCCCAGACACCAGAGGCCCCGGGAAGCTCCCCCGGGGCCTTTGAGCTGTCCGCACCCCGAAGTCGCCGGCAACTGCCCTACGGCGGGACGGTTCTGCCGGAACAGCGACCACGGCTCCGTCACGCCCACCGCGAGCGGCGCGACGATCGGATGCACGTACAGCCCGAACGCCTGGCGCTGGACGTATGCCTGACGGGACGTCGACGCCGGACTCGGCGAGGAGGAGGCCAACCGGCTGAGCCGGAGCCACGGATGGCAGACCCGGGAAGCGGTGCGGGAGATATCGGATTAGCCTCCGAAATGAGCGCAAAGTGGATCTTTCGTGCGCGCTCGACTCAACCAAGGAGGAGAAATGCGCAAGCTTCCCAAGGCTGCTGCGGCAGCCGCCATCCTCGGTATCTTCAGCCTCATAGGCACGGGCACCGCTTCGGCCCAGGGCATGGATGGCTCGCATGGCGGCGGGTGCAAGTCCCACGACATGAACATCGACATCCTCGGCCAGGTCGGTGTCCTCAACGGCCTGTTGGGCAACGCGCTCAACGGCGAAGGCAACCCGGGTGCGCAGGTGGCGCCAGTCGGTTCACACTGCGAAGGCGGTTGGTGAGCAGCAGGAATCGCATCACGTAGCTCATAAACGGGTTTCGGTGTCCGGGCAACCGGCCCGGCGCCGTGCCCCCTCTTGACTCGTGGTCTTCCGTCGCCGGCCAATTCCTCGAAGTGGATGCGTAGTTAGCTGTCGGCGCCGCTCCTCCGCCCCACCCGCAACACAAGAGGCCCCGGATCACTCCGGGGCCTCTTGCCGTGCGCGCCCCACCGGACTCGTTCGTCGACCTCACCGACTCCCGTCTCTTCGGCTGCGGCGGGGCAGCGCTCGTCGGCGGCGAGAAACGGTCGCGGACTTCACCCGGGTGGAACAGCGACAGCGGCGCTACGCTGCTGCGCCATGCAGGAGACGCGCCTCGATACTGCTCGGATCCGGGCGGCTCGCCGGGTGATCGACCCGATCTTTCTCGATACTCCGCTGTACCGCTGTGAGGCGATGGAGCCCGGCCTCGGATGCGCGGTCAGCGTCAAGCTCGAAACGGCGAACCCGGTCCGCAGCTTCAAGGGCCGCGGCACGGAGCTGGTCGCCGGCCTGCTCGCCGGCCAGGGCTCGCCGGCGGCGGTGTGCGCCAGCGCGGGCAACCTCGGCCAAGCCCTCGCCTGGTCCGGTCGTGGCCGGGGACTCGACGTCACCGTCGTGGCCTCCCGCTTCGCGACTACGGCCAAGCTGGACCGTATCCGCGCACTGGGCGCCCGGCTGGTGCTGGTCGACGGCGACCACGAGATGGCCCGCGACCGGGCGGCGGCCATCGCACGGCACGAGGGCATCCGGCTGGTCGAGGACAGTCTGGACATCGAGACCTGCGAGGGCGCGGCGACCATCGGCCTGGAACTGGTGGGCACCAGGCCGACGTTCGACACCGTTCTGATCGCTCTCGGCGGCGGGGCGCTGGCCACCGGCGTGGGACATGTGGTGAAGGCCTGTGCCCCCGACGTCGAGGTGATCTGCGTCCAGCCGCTGGGCGCACCGGCGATGACGCACTCGTGGCACCGGCGGCACGTCGTCACCACCGACTCGACCAACACCATCGCCGACGGTGTCGCCGGCCGGCGTCCCATCGCGGCCGTCCTGGACGACCTCCTCCTGGTCGCCGACGACGCCGTCCTGGTCCGTGAGGAGTCGATCATCGCGGGTATGCGGATGCTGTTCACCCACGCCGGCCTCGTCGTCGAACCGTCGGCCGCGCTCGGTATCGCGGCGCTCCTCGAAGACCGTGACCGCTTCGCCGGCCGCCACGTGGCCACCATCGTGTGCGGCGGCAACGTCGACGTGGATGCCTACAGGCGCTGGGTCGGCGCGACCCCCCTCCACGGGTGACAAATCGCCCCTTCGCAGCCCGTTCGCTGCCCCTCGCTGCCCCTCGCCGGCCCCATCTCCGGCCCTTCGGCGGCCCGGCAGCCTTCGCGGCGGCCATCGGCGGCCTTCGGCAGCCTTCGCGGCGGCCATCGGCGGCCTTCGGCAGCCTTCGCGGCGGCCATCGGCGGCCTTCGATGGACCAGTAAATCGAACACATGATTGAATTCAGCCATGCGACCGTTTCCCGCCGACCTCACCCGGGCGCAGCAGGAGTGGAGCGCCACCTACCGGCAGCTCGCCGAGCGGCCGGGCCGCACCGAGCTGCGGCGACGCCTGCACCGGCTGTCGGCCCACCTGTACTTCCACCCCTACTGGCAGCAGCGAAGGCCAAGCCCCGCGGCATGGTGGGAGCTGCGTGACCTGGGACGTCCGAACCGGGACACGCCTTGAGCGGCCGCAACGCGCCGCGTTCCGCCACCCGGACGCCGAAAGCCCTCGGATGACGGGCCGGAATGCGGGACCGTACATCCCGGATGATCCTGAAGACATGTCCGGACCGATTCGCGTGATCGTCCATCCGCCGTCACCCACAGGCGGCCGACGCGTGCGCGTGGACGGCGAGATCCTCGGCCTGGCCCACAACCTGGTCGACCTGGCGGAGTTCCTCCGCCGAGCCGGGCTGGAGATCGACCCTGCCGAGGTCGCGGACGCACAGTGGATCGACTGGCGCGGAGTGGGCCCGGACCACTGGGGCCCGGAAACGCCCAGCTGACGCCCCATCACCCGGGCGCACCCCGAATGGCAGAAGCCCCGGAGTGATCCGCAGCTTCTGCCGTCAGGCGACAACGTCGAAGCCCTCGCTCCCGGAACAGCGCCGACAGGGACCACGGCTGCGGTGTCAGTCCGCTGAAGTATCCTTCCCGCCGCCGCACACCGACTGGGAGGATAAAGAGAGTTGACCAGCCTGTCTGCTTTCCCGCTGCCGTTTCATGCTTCCCGTTCCATATCGTTCGCGACACCCCGAGCGCTGCGGGAACTTCAGATGATGCAGTGCAGCTCGCATATCCGGGCGAAGCCGGGGTGGTTCGACAAGATGAACGATGCCGACATCGTTGCCAGGTGGACGCAAGAAGCGGTCGACCAGGGCCTCACCGAAGCGCAGGTTCGGTACGTGCTTGCCGAACTCCTGCATTACGCCGCGCTGCGGGACGAGCGAACCGGCGTCGAGATGTCCGCCGTCGACGGGGTGTGGCAGTCGGACACACTGGTCGACGACAAGCTCAGATCCCGGCTGCGCGAGGCGGTTCGGGTTCTGGAACAGGTCCCCGAAGCAGAACAGGACTGGCATCCCGGATCCGACGGCCAGGTACTGGACCTGGTTCATCCCTCACTGTTCTGCCTGGTGAGGGAGGTGAGCGGTGCACCCGAGCGAGCTTGGCAGAACCCGACGAACCGCCACTCGAAGTACGAATTCTCGGAGAAATTCCAGTGGCTGCCCACGGATGTCGACATCAGTGACGACGGCGATGTCGCCTTCCGTTCGTACGTCAACAACGTCCACCCCGAGACTCATCGCGAACTGGCCTGCGTCCTGCCGGACTTGTTCGCGCGCATGCGCCCCCTGCTGGAGAACGTACTCACCGATCTGCGCCATCCGCGGCCCCTGCGGATCAAGGTCGATCCTTTCGGGTGGTACGACTCGGAGCCGGAGTATCCGAACAAATCCTCATACAGTGATGACGGTGCCTACGCAGAAGCCCTCAGTGCATGGGAAGAGGCCCAGGACGACTGGTGGGAAAACCGCCGTCCGGCCATTCCGGACGCCCCGGCCTTCACTCCGCCCGAGTTGCCCGATGAATCCGCCCGCGTCGACCTGCGCGGCCGCCGTCTCCAGGTGATCGTCAAGCTCGCCACTATTCATCTCACCCCGGACAAGCCCGAGTACCCCGGCGGTTCCTGGCACGTCGAGGGGATGATGAACGAGCGGATTGTTTCGACCGGCATTCACTACTGGGACAGCGAGAACATCACCGAAAGCCGGCTGAGTTTCCGGGCTGCACTCGACGACCCGCACTACGAACAGAACGACCGCAACGGCATGCGTGAGGTCTACGGCCTGGAGGACGAGGACGCACTGAACCAGATGCTGGGATCGACATCGACGCCGGCGGGCCGCTGCCTGGCGTTCCCGAACATCCTGCAACACCGCGTCGGCTCATTCCGCCTCACGGACCCCACCCGCCCTGGATACCGCAAAATTCTCGCGTTCTTCCTGGTCGACCCGTCGGAAAAGATCGTCTCCACATCCGATGTGCCCCCGCAACAACCATGGTCCGACACCTCGACCATGACGTTGGAACAGGCCGAGAACTACCGCGAACAGCTCATACAGGAACGCAAGTTCTTCGTCGACGAGCACAACGAGCAGCTCTACGAACGAGAATTCTCCCTCTGCGAGCACTGAGCCTCTCCCCCTCCTGACCACAAACAGGTCAGGAGGCGTGGAGGCTGGCCAGCGATGCCGAGAGGCCGACGAGGCCGAGAGGCCGACGCAGCGAGTGGAGCATCCGGCCCACCAAGTTCCCGACAAGTTCCATGGCCTGCGACGTGCCGCTCCGCCAAGCCGACGGCATGCCTGCATGGTCGTGTGTGACGGCCCGGTTCCTGCAGCGGCGGATGCCAGGCAGGTCAACAAAGTCGCGCCACGGCCTGTGAGTTCCCTCGTCTAGGGTCGCCCGCATGACCGAGCCCTCCTATCTGGCCGCTGTCCGGAAGTCGTACGACACGGTCGCCGCCGAGTACGTCGAACGCGTCCCGCCTCCAGCCGAGATGGACCCGTTGTCCCGCGCGATGCTGGCGGGTTTTGCTGAACTCGTAGACTCTGCTGCGCAATTCGCTGCGGGGGTAAGGCCGGGTCGGCGATGATCGTTGGCGGGGTCGCCTTCCTGTCGTGCGGTCCTGGAGGCGGTACGGATGTCGATGCGGCCGGTGGGGTTGCCGGAGATCCCGGAACAGACGGTGGTGGTGGCCCGGGCGGCGTTTCCGAAGGGGAGCCTGGCGATACGGGCGCGGGATCGCCTCGCGGAGGTCTTCGTCGATGAGCCGTTCACGGAGGCGTTCGGGGTGCGCGGGGCGCCGGGACTGTCGCCGGGGGTGTTGTCGCTGGTGATGGTGTTGCAGTTCGCGGAGGGCCTGACGGATCGGCAGGCCGCGGCGATGGCGGTGCGGGCGATCGACTGGAAGTACGCGCTCGGTGCGGAGCTGACGGACACCGGATTCGATGCGAGTGTGCTGTGCCGGTTCCGGGCCCGGCTCGCGGACAACGGTATGGAGCGGGTGGTCTTCGACCGGCTCCTTGAGCACTGCAAGGACGCCGGCCTGGTGGCGGCCGGAGGCAAGCAGCGCACCGATTCCACCCATGTGATCAGTGCGGTGCGGGACTTGAACCGTCTGGAGCTGGCCGGGGAGAGTGTGCGGGCGGCCCTGGAGGCCCTCGCGGTCGCGGCACCGGCCTGGCTGGCCGGACACATCAACGTCACTGAGTTCGCCGAGCGGTACGGGCCGCGGGTCGACGGCTGGCGCATGCCGCCCTCGCAGACGAAACGTGACCGTCTCGCCCAGGTCTTCGGGCAGGATGCCATCGCCTTGTGCCGGGCGGCCTGGGCCGATGACGCTCCGGCCTGGATTCGCGAGATCGAGGCCGTGGGCTTGTTGCGGCAGGTCCTCGTGCAGACCTACATCGTCCGGACCGATGCCCGGGGACGGCAGGTGATCAAGAAGCGGGACGCCGACGACGGCGTCCCGCCCGGCCAACTCCGCCTGGCCTCCCCCTACGACTCCGACGCACGCTGGGCGGCCAAGGGCGACGACCTGTTCTGGATGGGCTACAAGATCCATCTCACGGAGACCTGCACCACCCTCCCCGACGCCGACGCCGACGCCGACGCCGACGCCGACGCCGACGCCGACGTGGGCACAGGGGTGGGCACAGGGGTGATGCCGAATCTGATCACCGACGTGCACACCACCGACGCGACCGTGCCGGATGTGAAGGCGACCGCCCCGATCCAGCGCAAGCTCGCCGAGCACGGAGTGCAGCCCGGCGAGCACTACCTCGACTCCGGCTACCCGTCGGCCGACCTGATCACCAAGGCCCTGAAACACGGCATCCGCATGGTCACCCCGGTCCTCCAGGACCACTCTGACCAGGCCAAGGCCGCCGAAGGCTTCGACAAGAACGCCTTCACCATCAACTGGAAGACCCGCCAGGTCCGCTGCCCCGCCGGCAGGACCAGCTCCCACTGGAACCCGGTCAAACAGCACGGCAAAGACGCGATCGTCATCACCTTCAGCGTCCTGACCTGCCGGGACTGCCCTCTCCAGAAGCAGTGCACCACCTCGAAGACCGGGCGCCGCATGCTCACCCTGCGTCCCGAGGAACTCCACGAGAACCTCGCCCGGGCCCGCGCCGAGCAGAAGACCGACACCTGGAAGAACAAGTACGCCCTGCGTGCCGGAGTCGAGGGCACCATCAACCAGGCCCTCGACATCACCGGCATCCGCCGGGCCCGCTACCGCGGCCTGCCGAAAGTCCGCCTCCAACACGCCTTCTCCGCCACCGCACTCAACGTGATCAGGCTCGACGCCCACTGGACCACAGGCCCCCTCAACCGCCCCCGCACCAGCAGACTCGAACGACTCAGCTACAGACTCTCCGCCTGAACGAATTGCGCAGCAGAGTCCTCGTACGGACAGCCGGTCTGGGGCCGGTCGCAGACTTGGGGTGCGGCCCCGGCCGCATAACCGCGCACCTGGCCGGACTGGGGGTGTCCGCCTTCGGCGTCGATCTGTCACCGAAGATGATCGGGCTGGCCCGCCACTCCTATCCGGACCTGCGGTTCGCCGAGGGCTCGATGACGGCCCTGGAGACGGGAGACGACGAACTCGGCGGCATCCTGGCCTGGTATTCCACCCACCACACGCCCCCGCAGTGGCTGCCGGCGGTGTTCGCTGAATTCCACCGCACGCTCGCGCCCGGCGGCTTCCTGCTCTGGGGAGACTACGTCGGCAATGAACGGTTGCAGCCGACCCACGGCTATGGCCGTCCCGTGTCCTACGAGTCGCACCTTCTGCCCCTTGGCCACATGGTCGGCCTGCTGGGCCAGGCCGGACTCGTCGTCACGGCGCGACTGGAGCAGGAGCCCGACGGACGGGTGAACAGACCGCACGCCTGCCTCCTGGCCCGCAAGCCCGAAAGGCCCTGACGGGCCGAGTTCGAGCCGCGCAACCTCAACCGCTCCTTCGAGGCGCTGTCCATCCGGCCGCGTCCGCAAGGCTCGCTCTCATGGCCTGCGCCCACACGTACGCCCCGCTCCTCCATGAACAGCACGCCGACGCCCGCACGATCATGGAGATTCCTGGGCCACAGCCCGATCCACGCGACCATGGACATCCACACCTTCGTGCGGCTCGACTCGCAGCGCTCGGAGTTCGACCGCGTAGGGGATGCCCTGAGGGGTGACGCCAACGGCCCGGCCGATGACGACGGCGCGAACGGAGTCCCGGCAGCCATGTGATCCGCTCCAAGAGCGGTTGCCGTCAAACACTGCCATCAACGCAAAAGCCAGAGGCCCTAAGGAATGATCCTTAGGGCCTCTGGACTGCTGTGCACTCGGCAGGATTCGAACCTGCAACCTTCTGATCCGTAGCTCTACAGAGATCGGTCAACAAGGGGCATAGAGGCCCCCTACGGTCCCTCACAGTGGCTGACGATCATGGTTGGTCACTGTAGTTGCTGTACTTCGCTGCTGTACGTACTGGGTGCTTCGATCAGATGGAGTTGATCTGCCATGCGATCACGCCTGTAGATCCTTTGGTGCCCTCGACATCGATGCGTACCGGCAGCTTGTGCGCGGTGATGCGTTGCTGCACCACTGACTGATCACACGGCACTTCGGTCTTCGGCGCGGTGATCGCCGGTGAGAATGTCAAGTGTGCGCTGCCGCTGCCGACGCACACCAGGTTGAGCTTGTATGTCTTGCCCTGGCTCAGGGTGGGCTCTGTGTGGATGCCGTCGGTCACCCGCTCCGCGCCAGCTTCAACCATTGTCCCGCCTTGAACGGCGGCAAGGGCCGCCTGGGCCTGGTCGGTGAGCTTCTTCTCCTGTGCCTTGCTCGCAGCCTGAGACGCGCTCGCCGCGGTCTGTGACGACGTCGTGTTGGCGGCCTCACCGTCACCGCTGCCAGAAGTGCAAGCGGTCAGCAGCAATGCCGATGCTGCTATTGCGCATCCGGCGAACCAGGCCCGGGGGCTCAAGTTGGTCATGAGGAGGTTTCCGAGTACTTCCAACCGGTTTCGGGCGTGGGCCAGTTCGCTGATCCATGGCCGATTTCGACGGTGCTGCAACTGCTGCCACTGCCGGAACGCCACTTCTTCCAGTGTGTCTTGTAGCCCCACGAACCATACTGCACATGCCCGTACTTGTTCGGGCTGATGGGGTGGGAGTAGTTGTGGCCGACGGAGATAGATACGCTGCCGCCGACCTTGAGGCTGATGGTAGCCTTGGCTTTCGCGAGGAGCGCACCTGCCGACCACTCACCGCTGCCCGAGATTTCGGCGGAAATGGTGCCGCCCTTGGTCACGGACACCGAGATGGTGCCGCCCGGACCGTCCTTGTAGCTGGTGCCGTTCCACCAGGACGGGATGAAGTACTTCGTCTTCGACGTGTAGGTGTACCAGGTCTCCGGCCTGTCACACATGGTCGGATGGTTGTCGCTGAGCGGCTGGTCGTCGGTGTCTTCCCAACCCTGTCTGTCGTTGATTTCCGTCGTTTGATCGGCGGATATCGCTGTACTGTCGGACGCCGTGCTATCGGACGGCGTCTCCTCAGCGGTGGCAGTGCCCGCAGTCATGAGACGCAGCCAGCGCAGTGCCAGTCGGGGGCTGGCCGCACTGTGGGATCCCAGCAGAACGGCATTCCCCTGGTGCAGGGGGTAGGCGGGCTGCCCAGCAGCGGTAGGCGCCGATGCGCGCTTCGGCCGATAAGCGTTCCGAGGTCGTCGGTGTCAGCATGGGTGGCCTCCCGGGCGGACACCCCTGTAGAGCTCTGCCGTGACGGTGTGGCCGCCATCGCTGTCGTGGACCACGACCCGGTGGTCGATCGCGGTGACCATGCCCAGGCCCCGGCCGTGCTCCTCCTCCTGGTCCTGGTGGTGTTCGGCCTTCGGGGACGTGCCCGTGCCCCCGTCATCCGTGACCGAAAGGGCGATCACCTGCGGTGAGACCCAAGCGCCAGATGGAAGCTGCCGGACATGAGGCCGCTGGCGGTGTGCAGGATCGCGTTCGCGCTCAGCTCGCTCACGATCAGTTCGGCGTCTTCATCCAAAGGGGAGCCGCGCAGGATGTCGCGAGTCCAACGGCGGGCCCTGCTCACCTCTTCCGGAAAACCTGGGCAAGTGAGCCCCCAGACCCGGATGACTTCCTGCCCCTCCCTGAGTTCTGCCTGAAGGCACTCCGCATGCGCCGCGCTGAACAGATCGGCGACGAAAAGGCGGCTGGGTAGCTCTGGCAGGATTCCCGCGGCCTCGTCTTCACCACGAAATACGGGACAGCCATCGAGCCGGGCAACCTCACCCGCATGTTCGCCCTGCGCGCTCGCCGCGCCGGCCTCCGGGTCATCCCGCTCCGGAACACCCGGCACACCTGCAGCTCGCTCCTGGTCGCCCTGAAGGTCCACCCGAAGGTGGCTCAACGGATCCTCCGCCACTCACAAATCGCCATGACGATGGAGGTCTACGCAGAGGCAAGCGAGGAAGAGGTGCGGGCCGCTCTCGGCAAGCTGTCCGCTGCAATGGGCGGCGCCGAGTCCGGCTGATATCAACCGTTGCTGTACTTCACTGCTGTACGGCACGAAAAAGCCCCCTCCGGGATGATCCCGAGGGGGCTTTGACCTGCTGTGCACTCGGCAGGATTCGAACCTGCAACCTTCTGATCCGTAGTCAGATGCTCTATCCGTTAAGCTACGAGTGCTTGTTTTGTTTTCCTGCCGGTCCTGGTCCTTTCGGCCCGCTCGCGGCGACAGGAAGAACATTACATGACTGCCGCCGCCATGTGAAATCCGTTTGGTGCACCCCTTGCGAGCTGGGAAAACACCTCTGCGGCGGCCTCGGGAACGACGAAGCCCCGGTCGGGTGGACCGGGGCTTCGGTGATCATGCGCGGAGGCGGAGGGATTTGAACCCTCGATGGGATTGAAGTCCCAAACCGCATTAGCAGTGCGGCGCCATAGACCGGACTAGGCGACGCCTCCCGCACAGCCGCCCGCGCGAGCGCGAGTGGTGCGTGCAGATGATGACACAGTCGAGCGTGCTGTCACCAATCGACTCCTACGGTACTAGGCAGGCGGGCCGCAGGGCAAAGTCCTTCCCGGCCGCGCCGCACCGCTTCCGCCGGTGGGGCGGTGCGCGCAACGTCCTGACCGGTGGGACGTTAGGCAGCGCATGTTCCTCGCCCGGTTTCTGGTCGTCGCCGCCACCGCCGCCTCCTCCGTCGTGCCCGCCGCCGCCCACGCCGACACCGGCGGCCTCACCCTCGCGCCGCCGCCCGTACAGGACGAGGACCGGGGCGGCGACCGCCTCACCGTCACGGTCCGGCACACGGGCGACGGTACGGACGGGACGTATGAGCTCTCCTGCCATCCCGGAGGCGGCACCCATCCCGACGTCAGCGGTGCGTGCGACGCCCTCGATCACCGCACGGTGTGGGGCAAAGACACCTTCGCCCCCGTGCCCGACGACAGCGTCTGCACCATGCAGTACGGCGGGCCGGCCACCGCGCATGTCACCGGGACCTGGGCCGGGCGGCCCGTCGACGCGTCGTACGACCGCAGCGACGGGTGCGAGATCGGCCGTTGGGACCGGCTCGTGCCATTGCTGCCCGATCTGCGGCCGCACGGGCTGGCGTAGAGACTGCCGGCGTGGAGACTGCCGGCAGGCGGTCGCGATGTCGTGGGCTTGGAGGGGACGCAGGGCGAGGGGAGAGGTGGGAGGTGGGAGGGACACGGCGTGTAAGGGGTGGTGATGGGGGAAATCCAGGACTGCGTAAAAGTCCGGCGAAGGTCTCGCGCAGGCATGCGCAGGCCAGGGGATGCGGTCACATGTTCTACGTCACTTCGTCGTGCGACCTCCCTCTCATCCGGCGTCGCGAGCGGAAGCACTGCGCTTAGACTCCCTCGCGTGACACGTCGCGGGCAGGTTGGCAAGATGGCCCGAGCGGTCGGCAAGGTGCGGTAACAGGGAGGAAGCGTCTCGTGAGCAGCAGGCCATCCCGAGGCGCTGCTCGCCTCGCAGCCATACTGGACGCGCTTCCCGATGCGTTGGTGCTGGTCAACGCCAATGGGACCGTCGTCAACGCGAACACGATCGCGCTCGAGGCCTTTGAAACGCCCGGGACCGCACTCGTCGGACGGGGACTCCTCGACCTGCTGCCGCAGTTCGACTCCAAGCTCATCCCGGGGTCCATGCGGCGGCCCGATCACATGGACCCGGCCGGGCGGACCAAGCCAACGCGGATGATCGCGCGGCGGACCGACGGAGTCGAGTTCCCCGTCGAGGTCACCAGCGCCAATCTTGAGAACGGCCAGCAGGCCTACGACGGCTACGGCTACAGCGGCGACGAGCTGCTGATGCTCGTCGTGCGGGACCTGACCGGGACCGTGGACACCGAGGCCGAGCTGGCGCGTTCGCAGCGGCAGACCGAGATGATCCTGCGGGCCGCGTCCGAGGGCGTGGTCGGGACCGACACCGAGGGCCGGATCGTCCTCGTCAATCCGGCCGCCGCTCAGATCCTGGGCTACCGGGCCAGCGATCTGGGTGGCAAGGAACTGCACGACCTCGTGCTGCACTCGCGGCCCGACGGAACTCCGTTCCCGTACGCCGAGTCTCCGCTGGCCGACACCCTGCGTTCCGGGCGCAAGCACCGGGTGCGCGGGCAGGTGCTGTTCGCGAAGGGCGGGGGCAAGGTCTCCGTCGACCTGACCACAGCGCCCGTGCGCGACGGCGACCAGCTCGTCGGTGCCGTGATGACCTTCGCCGACCGGCGGCCGTACGACACGCTCGCCGAGGAGAAGGCCGCCGACGACAAGCGGCATGCCGAGGAGCTGGAGCGGATCGAGGAGGAGCACGCCTCCGAGCTGACCGCCCTGCGCCAGAAGCACGTCACCGAGCTCGAGGAGCTGCAGGAGCAGCACGAAGAGGAGCTGGCAGCCGGCGAGGACCGGTATGCCGCGCTCGGTGAGCGGGAGAAGGACCGGTACGAGGCGCTCGCCGGGCGGCACGAGCAGCTGCTGACGCTGCTGGGGCGGTCGTTGCGGGGGCCACTGGACGAGTTGCGGCGCGAGCTGGCCGCCCTCGCCTCCGACGACGCCGGGCAGCTGTGGCCCGAGGCCAATCAGGTGCTGCACCATCTGTCGGCCGGTTACTCCCGGATCACCACGCTCATCGACAACGTCCTCGGCTATCAGCTGCTGGACGCCGGGAGCGAGCAGATCCACCGTACGAAGGTGATGCTCGACGCCGTCGTCGCCGCCGGTGTCGACGGGGCCGTCGAGCTGATCGGGCCCGGGCGGGTGCAGTTCGCCGTGCACGCGCCGCCCATCGAGGCCGAGGTCGACCCGCAGCGCCTCGCGAGTGCGCTCGCCCACCTGGTCGCGGACGTCGCCGGCGTCGACGCGACCGGCAACGCGCCCGTGTCGGCGGGCGGTTACATGGACAACACGGTCGTGGTCGCGGCGGCGCAGCGCGGTGAGGTCGTACGGATCGAGGTGCGCGGGCCGTACGCCGGGGGAGACCCGGTGCACGAGCCGATCGTGCGCGGGATCGTGCGCGCCCATGGTGGCGTGCTGCAGACGCACGACGTGCCGGGGATGAGCGGCAGCGCGTATGTGCTGGAGGTGCCCATCGGGGGCGGGGCCGGGGCCGTCGTGCCCGATGGCCCGGTCGACGGTTCGGGTGCCGACGAGGACGCCCTGTCCGAGCAGGCCTCGGGTGGCGGGCGGCGGCGCGCGCGGCGGCCGTCCGTCGACGCGTTCCTGGACAGCGAAACTCCGGGGGAGCCCGGTGACCCGGCGGAGGGCGGTGACGCGGAGACCGGTGTGCCCACCGGACGGCGTCGCAGGCGCGCGGTCGAGGAGTCGGCGGCCGCCGCGGCCTCGACCACCGGCGCCCTGGAGGTTTCCGGCGGTACCGGGCGGCGGCGTGGGCGGTCGGCCGAGGGCGCTGGTGGCGGTGCGGGTGACAGCGCTGCCGAGGGCGCCGTCGTCATGGCCGGCGAGCATGGCGCGGGGACCGCGGCCGTCGGTACGGGCCTGGGCGGGACCGTGCCTCCGCAGGGCGTGCCCGCGCCGGGCGGCCGACGTGCGCGACACGGTGGTGAACAGCACGCGCTGCCGGCCGCGCTGCCCGCGGCGGCAACTCCGGCGCCTGCCGACCAGTCCGCGCCCGGCGAGAGCGCCGAACCGCCCGGGCGTCGCCGCCGCGCTCTGGCCGCCGCGAACGAGCGCGCCGCCGCACAGGAGGCAGCCCCCCGTTCCGTGTTCGCCCTGCCGCCGGCGGAGGCGGACCGGGCGTCGGAGGGTACGCAGGGGACGGTGCCGGCGCCTGTGCCCGCTCCCGTACCGGTCCAGGCACAAACACAAACACAGGCACAGGCTGCCGGGTTGGTGCAGACTCCCGTGCAGGCGCAGGTTCCGGCTCAGGCCTCGGTTGCGGGTCAGGTGCCGGCTCAGGGTCAGGTACCGGTTCCTGTTGAATCGGCGGTGCCTGTTCAGTCGCAGGTCCCGGGCCAGCCGCAGAATCCGGCGCGACCGCAGCTTCCCGGCCAGGGTGTCCAGGAGGGGGCGGGTGACGTCCTGGCCGACGACGGACGCCACGACGCCGTACCGCACGACCAGTCCGGCGACCACACCCCGCCCCAGCCGCACCCCACGAGCGCGCCGACGGGCCGCCGTCGCCGTGCCGTCGCACAGCCGGGTGGGCAGCCGGGTGGGCCGGAGGCCGGTGGGCAGAACGTCGGGCAGGGGGCGCCGGTTCAGCAGGCCGCGCCCGTTCCCGCTCAGGTGACGCCCGGTCAGCCGGTCCCCGCGCAGGCCACCCAGGTCCCGCAGGGGCCGAGCGCCGGCCCGGCTCCCGTACCGCCGCAGGTCGCGCAGCCCGCACAGGCCCCGCAGCCCGCCCCGGCCGCCTCCGGCGCTCCTCTCCCCCCGGAAGCCCCCGCGGCACAGACACCAGGACAAGAGCAGGGGCACGGACAGGAACCGGGACAGGGACAGGTACCGGCGCAGGCGCGAGCTACCCAGCCTCCCCCCGCAGCGGCCGCCGCGCCGGTCGCTCCCGCCGCCCCCGTCGACCCGAACTCCACCCAGGGCCGGGCGATCAGTGTCCGGACCCTGGGGCAGGGCGTGCCGTTCACGCGGCAGGCAGCGCAGGTGCAGCAGCCGTCGGCCACGCCCGCCCCACACAACCCGAGTGGGTCCGGCCGGCGTCGCAAGCTCGGTACCCGGACCGATCCCGCCGCCGCGGCCCCGGAGCAGGCAGCCCGTCCGCATCCGTCGGCCGAACAGTCCCCCGCGCAGCCCCAGCCGCAGCCCTCGCTGGCCGGGCAGTCCCGGCTCGCGCAGATGACGGAGGGCACCGGGCGGTCGTACGCCATAGGCGCGCCGGACGAGAACGCCGCCGAGGGACCCGAACCGCTGGACGGGCCGGGCGGGGCCGTCGAGGTGGCGGACCCGCCGCGGCCGCAGCCGATGGACGACGAACTGCCGCCGGAGCCGCTGGACAACCCGCGGCGGCTGCTGGTGTGGCCCGCGCCGGACGTGACGACCCAGCAGGCGCTGAGCGACCGTGGCTACCGGCCCGTGATCGTGCACTCGCGCGAGGAGGTCGACGCGCAGATCGCGGCTTTCCCTGCCGCACTGTTCGTGGACCCGCTGACCGGGCCGATCACCCGTACCGCGCTGCAGTCCCTGCGGCAGGCCGCCGTCGCTGCCGAGGTGCCGGTGATGGTGACCGCGGGACTCGGACAGGCGACACGCGAGGCGGCGTACGGTGCCGATCCCGCCGTACTCCTGAAGGCACTCGCGCCGCGGGACAGTGAGCAGCACCCGCCGCGGGTGCTGCTGATCGAGGAGCACGCGGAGATCGCGCTGGCGCTGACCGCGACGCTGGAGCGGCGCGGGATGCAGGTGGCGCGGGCCGCGAGTGATGCGGACGCGGTGACTCTGGCGGGGCAGTTCAGGCCGAACCTGGTCGTGATGGACCTGCTGCAGGTGCACCGGCGCCAGGCCGGGATCATCGACTGGCTGCGCGCGAACGGGCAGCTCAACCGCACCCCGCTCGTCGTCTACACCGCCGCCGTCGACCAGGCCGACCTGCCGCGGCTGGCCTCCGGCGAGACGGTGCTGTTCCTCGCGGAGCGTTCCACGAGCGGCGAGGTGCAGAGCCGGATCGTGGACCTGCTGTCGCGGATCGGGACCAACTGACGCGGCAGAGCAGCCGATTGACCGGCCAACAGGCCGACCAGGAGTCTGCGCGGTTCACTTCGCGACGAGCCTGCGTGCCGCCTCCTTGATCGAGGCGCGCAGGCGGTCCTGGTCGGTGTCGTCGGCGGCCACCAGAGGACTGCCGTGCGACACGGGGCCCGGACCGCCGTACGAAAGGGTGCCCGGACCGCCGTACAAGACGGAGGCCGGACCGCCGTACAAGACGGAGGCCGGACCGCCGTACAAGACGGAGGCCGGACTGCCGACTGCCATGCGAAACGGGGCCCGGGCTGTCGTACGAGACCGTGCCCGGGCTGTCGTACGCCCGCCTCGTGGCCCTGGGTTCAGAGCTTGGTGACGTCCAGGTCTCCCTCGGCGTAACGCCTGCGCAGCACCTTCTTGTCGAACTTGCCCACGCTCGTCTTCGGCACCGCCTCGATGATCGTCCAGCGCTCGGGGAGCTGCCACTTGGCGATCTTGCAGGCATCGCTCGCGAGGAAGGCGCGCAGGGACTCGAAGTCGGCGGTGGAGCCCTCGGTCAACACGACCGTGGCGAGCGGGCGTTCCCCCCACTTCTCGTCCGGGACGGCGACGACGGCGGCCTCGGCGACCTCGGGGTGGGACATCAGGGCGTTCTCGAGGTCGACGGACGAGATCCACTCGCCACCGGACTTGATGACGTCCTTGGCGCGGTCGGTGAGGGTGAGGAAGCCTTCGTCGGAGATCGTGCCGACGTCGCCCGTCTTCAGCCAGCCGTCCTCGCTGAACTTGTCGGCCGGGCGCAGGGGTTCGGCGTCGGGGCCGTTGTAGTACGCGCCCGCGATCCAGTTGCCGCGGACCTCCAGCTCGCCGGCCGACTCGCCGTCCCAGGGGAGGCGCTCCCCGCCGGGGCCGGTGAGCCGGGCCTCGACACCGGCCGGGAAGCGGCCCTGGGTCAGGCGGTACGCCAACTCCTCCTCGGTGCCGACCGCGTGGGCCGGCGGGCGGGCGACCGTGCCGAGCGGAGAGGTCTCCGTCATGCCCCAGGCGTGACAGACCCGCATGCCCAGATTGTCGAACGCCTCCATGAGGGAGGGCGGACAGGCCGAACCGCCGATGGTGACCTGGGTGAGGGAGGAGACGTCGCGCGGTTTGGCGTTCAGCTCGGCGAGCAGACCCTGCCAGATGGTGGGGACGGCGGCCGCGTGGGTCGGGCGCTCGGACTCGATCATCTGGGCGAGCGGCGCCGGCTGCAGGAAGCGGTCCGGCATCAGCATGTTGACGCCGGTCATGAAGGTGGCGTGCGGCAGGCCCCAGGCGTTGACATGGAACTGGGGGACCACGACCAGCGAGGTGTCCTGGTCGGTCAGGCCCATCGACTGGGTCATGTTGACCTGCATGGAGTGCAGGTAGATCGAACGGTGGCTGTAGACCACGCCCTTGGGGTCGCCCGTGGTGCCGGAGGTGTAGCACATGGCGGCGGCCTGGCGCTCGTCCAGCTCCGGCCAGTCGTACGTGGTCGGCCTGCCGGCGATCAGCTCCTCGTACTCGTGCACCTGCGGGCGGGCGCCGTCGAGGAGGGAGCGGTCGCCGGGGCCGGAGACGACGATGTGCTCGATCGTGGGCAGCTTCGGCAGCAACGGGGCGAGCAGCGGAAGCAGCGAGCCGTTGACGATGACGACCTTGTCGGCCGCGTGGTTGACGATCCACACCAGCTGCTCGGGAGGCAGCCGGAGGTTGAGGGTGTGCAGCACCGCACCCATGGAGGGGATCGCGAAATAGGCCTCGACATGCTCGGCGTTGTTCCACATCAGCGTCGCGACCCGGTCGTCGCCCCGGACACCGAGCTCGTCACGGAGGGCGCCCGCGAGCTGCACCGCGCGGGTGCCCGCCTCCGCGAAACTGCGCCGCTGCGGCTCGCCCTCACCGGTCCAGGTCGTGATCTGGGACCGCCCGTGTACCAGCACCCCGTGGACGAGGATGCGGGTTACGGTCAGCGGTACGTCCTGCATCGTGCTCAGCACGGTGTCCTCCCGGGGCGACATTGCCTACGCGGCGGTGAGATCTGCGCTGATTCTGCGCACATACCACGCGGTATGTCACTAGGTGCCGATGATCGATCGCATCACGTCGGCTCCCAATAGCCACCAGGTCGGCCCTCAACAGCCACCAGGTCGGCGCATTACCGCACAAGCCCCAGCTCAGAATCCTCGCGCAGCTTGCCGAGCGCACGCGACACCGCCGACTTCACCGTCCCCACCGACACACCGAGCACCTCGGCCGTCTGCACCTCGCTGAGGTCCTCGTAGTACCTGAGGACGACCATCGCCCGCTGCCGCGCGGGCAGTTTCATGATCGCCCGCCACATCGCGTCGCGCAGCGCCTGCTGCTCGGCCGGGTCGTCCGTGCCCCGCAAGGGCTCCGGCTCGGGCAGCTCCTCGCACACGAACTCGTCGACCCTGCGCTTGCGCCACTGCGATGTACGGGTGTTCAGCAGGGCCCGGCGCACATAGCCGTCGAGCGCGCGGTGGTCCTCGATGCGCTCCCAGGCGACATACGTCTTGGTGAGCGCCGTCTGCAGCAGGTCCTCCGCGTCGCTCGGGCTCGCGGTGAGCGACCGGGCGGTACGCAGCAGCATCGGCTGCCGGGCCCTCACGTACGACGCGAACGACGGGTACGGGAGAGTCTGCGTCGCCGGCGTGGCGGCGTTCGAAGCACTGGTGCAGACGGGTGTGGTCATGGCTCCACGCTATGAGCGAGGGCGCCTCCGGCTCATCGGCCGCAGGTCCCGAAGCCGAGTCCGCCTCAGGTTGTAGGGGTGGAGGTGGCTGCACCTCCTGAAGGTGGACGAGCGGGTGGGGGTACTGCGGGATGACACCTGAGGGACACCCGGGTGCCTCAGCCGTCCGCGGCCAGGACCAGGCCCGATGTCGGCACCCCGGTCCCTGCCGTGACCAGCACCCGCCCCGCCCCCGGTATGAGGTTCACGGCCGAGCCGCGCAGCTGCCGCACCCCCTCCGCCACCCCGTTCATCCCATGGAGGTACGCCTCCCCGAGCTGCCCTCCGTGAGTGTTGATCGGCAACGCCCCACCTGCCACGAAGTCCGCCGCCTCCCCTGGCCCGCAGAACCCGAACTCCTCCAGCTGCATCAGCACGAACGGTGTGAAGTGGTCGTACAGGATCGCCACGTCCATGTCGGCCGGCGCCAGCCCGGAGGTGCGCCACAGCTGGCGGGCGACCACACCCATCTCCGGCAGGCCGGCCAGGTCGTCCCGGTAGAAGCTGGTCATCTGCTCCTGCCCGCGGCCCGCGCCCTGGGCGGCCGCCGCTATGACGGCGGGCGGGTGGGGCAGATCGCGGGCCCGCTCGACCGACGTGACGACGATCGCCTGACCGCCGTCCGTCTCCTGGCAGCAGTCCAGAAGTCTGAGCGGCTCGACGATCCAGCGCGAGGCCGCGTGGTCGGCGAGGGTGATCGGGCGGCCATGGAAGTACGCCGCCGGGTTCGTCGCCGCGTACGTCCGGTCGACGACCGCCACGTGCCCGAACGCCTCCGGGGTCAGCCCGTGGGTGTACAGATAGCGCTGGGCCGCCATCGCCACCCACGAGGCCGGGGTCAGCAGGCCGAACGGCAGGGACCAGCCGAGCGCCGCGCCCTCCGCCGACGGCTCCCGGTGCTGCACCCCGGAGCCGAAGCGGCGGCCCGATCTCTCGTTGAAGGCCCGGTAGCAGACGACCACCTCCGCCACACCCGTCGCCACCGCGAGCGCCGCCTGCTGGACGGTCGCGCAGGCCGCGCCCCCGCCGTAGTGGATCCGGGAGAAGAAGGACAGCTCGCCGATCCCGCAGGCCTGGGCCACGGTGATCTCCGGGCTGGTGTCCATCGTGAACGTGACCATCCCGTCCACCTCGCCGGGCGTCAGCCCCGCGTCGTCCAGCGCGGCCCGCACCGCCTCCGCGGCCAGCCGCAGCTCGCTGCGCCCCGAGTCCTTGGAGAACTCCGTGGCCCCTATGCCGACGATCGCGGCCCGCCCGCCCAGCTCGTCCCGGCCACGCACGCTCATCCGGCACCTCCCGACGGGACGGTGACCGTCACCATGCCCGTGACATGGCTGCCGATGCTGTTCGCACCGACCACCCGTACCGTCGCGGTGTTGCCATCGGCCTCCTCGACGACTTTCTCGACCGTGCCCGTCAACACCATCGTGTCCCCGGGGTAGTTGGGCGCCCCGAGGCGTATGGCCACCTTGCGAAGGACCGCAGCCGGGCCGAACTGGTCGGTGATGTAGCGCCCGACCAGGCCGTTCGTCGTGAGGATGTTCATGAAGATGTCCGGGGAGCCCTTCTGCCGGGCCAGCTCGGCGTCATGGTGCACATCCTGGTAGTCGCGGGAGGCGATGGCGCCGGCGACGATCTGGGTGCGGGTGATGGGGATCTCCAGCGCAGGCAGGACCTCTCCGGGCCGCGGGGCGTGCCTCATGCCGCGCCCTCCAGGGTGCGGAAGACGGGGAGCACCAACTCCTCGTCGTACGACTGGAATTCGAGCCGCACGGGCATGCCGATGCGCACCTTGTCGCAGGGCACCCCCACCACGTTGCTGATCATCCGCACGCCTTCCGCCAGTTCGATCAGTGCGACCGCATAGGGAGGGGAGAAGGCCGGGAAGGGTGGGTGGTGCATGACGACGTACGAGTACACCGTCCCCTCGCCGCTCGCCTCCACGGTGTCCCAGTCCGGGCCTCCGCAGCCGCTGCACCCCGGCAGCCAGGGGAAGCGGAGGGTCGCGCAGTCGGTGCAGCGCTGTATGAGCAGTCGGTGGTGCTGGACTCCTTCCCAGAATCCGGCGTTGTCGCGGTTGACGACGGGGCGGGGGCGGGGCGGGGGCTTGTGGTCACGGCGGGCGGGGGCGTACTTGAGGATGCGGAAGCGGTGGGTGCCGACGAGGGTGGGGGTGGTAGGCGTGGCGGGGGTGGTGGGGGCGTCCGGGGCGCGTTTCGCCCTGATGTCCGTGCGCGTGGTCACGAAGTAGCCCGTGCCCAGCTTCGTCGTCTTGCGCTGTGACACCGACTCGATCACCGTGTCGAAGGTGATCTCGTCCCCGGGGCGCAGTGATCGCACGTACTCCTGCTCGCAGTCGGTGGCGACAACCGAGGTGCAGCCCGCCTCGTCGAGCAGGCCGAGCAGTTCGTCGTAGCCCCCCGTGCGTCCCTCGTGGCCGGAGAGTCCGCCCATGGTCCAGGCCTGGAGCATGGTGGGCGGGGCCATGGCGTCGGGGCCGGCGTAGGCCGGATTGGTGTCTCCCATCGCCTCGCACCAGTGCCGGATCATCGGCATGTTGACGGGGTCCTTGCCCGCGCCGGCCACGGCGGCGGCCCGCCCCTCGTAGGCCTTCAGCCGCACCTCCAGCTCGTCCTCACCCGTCACCACCGCAGCCACCTCGCCCTCGCTCACCGTCGCCCCCTCGTCGTCTGCCGCATCTCACTGACACTTCTGGTACACCGCTGCCGCCGAGCGGGTTCCCACGATCTCCGTCAGATTTTTCTGACTGTCCGTCAGATACGGTGGCCTGTCAAGGTCGCTCCGAACGCGAAAACGCCTGTGCGGCGGCACCGAAGTACCGCCGCACAGACGCCTTGCACCCCTTGCACACCACAGCGCACCCCCGACTCCCCTTGGGTCAGGGGCGTCGGCTCACCACAGCTCGCTGAAGTTGATGGCCACGTTCTTGTTCCCCTGGTTGATGGCCGTGAACGCCGAGCCCTTCACCTGGGCGGTGTTGCTCTGGTTCGAGGCGCCGTTGCCGACCGCGTTCTGCTGCGTGGTGGACGAGTTGCCGTTGTTGTCGTGACCGACACCGCTGCCGACGACACTCGCGACACCCGCGTTCGATCCGTTGTCCGCGATGGCGCCGTTGTCCGCCGCCGCGACGCCGGTGAACAGAGCGGCTGCCAGCGGAAGGGCGGAGAGGGCGGCGATGACGCGGGCAGTACGGATGCTTGCCATGTTGTTCCTCCAGAACACCAACGTGAAGTACGGCTTGTTCCAAGGCAGTTGGCCGACCACCTCGGCGGTTGCTCGACGTCGCAAGATCAGAGTTGCCCACCGAACCCCGGCGAACCACCCCGGAAGCCGCTATTCCTCCTCAAGTGCTACAGCAAGTCGATAAACCCCTACCACTACTTCTAAGCCTCAGTTCGGAACAGAACGGGCGACTCGGCACCAAGCGCCGCAAGGGGTGAAGCACTCCTGCACAATTCCGGCCAACCTCGCCGGCCCGGCGCGTCGCACCCGACCCCTCTTCCCTTTTTCGAACATGCGTACGAACATAGAGGCATGGCCACCACCGACCGGCAGGCCACGACGCTGGCCCTCGCACACGCCCTGTCAGCCGCCGAGCGCGGACTGGCCGTCATCCCCCTGTCCCGGACGAAACTTCCGGCCCTGCGCTCCCCCCACCACGACGATCCCGAACGCCGGCCCCAGCCCTGTCACGGCGAGTGCGGACGCCTCGGACACGGTGTCTACGACGCCTCGACCCACCCGGCTCGCATCCGCGAGCAGTTCGCAGCGGCCCCCTGGGCAACCGGCTACGGCATCGCCTGCGGCCTGCCGCCCCACCACCTCATCGGCGTCGACCTCGACACGAAATCGGGCACGGACTCCTCGGCCGCCCTGCGCGAACTGGCCTTACGACACCTGTTCACGATCCCCGACACCGTGGTCGTCCTCACCCCGAGCGGCGGCCGCCACCTCTGGCTGAGCGGCCCGCCGGAGGTCGTCGTCCCCAACTCCGCCGGCCGCCTCGCCCCCGGCATCGACATCCGCGGCGCCGGCGGCTACCTCGTAGGCCCCGGCTCCCGTACCGACCACGGCGTCTACGGCACGGCTCCCGGCACCGCCCACCTCGCCCCCGCGGCCTGCCCGCCCGCTCTGCTGCGCCTGCTGCTCCCGCCGCCCCGTGCGCAGCACCCCACCCCTCCCTCGGCCGGCGACCACGGCCAGGGTCTCGTCCAGTTCGTCCTCGCCGCTCACGAGGGGCAGCGCAACACACGCCTGTTCTGGGCGGCCTGCCGTGCCTACGAGGACGGCATCGGCCCGGCCCTCGTCGATCCCCTGGTCGAGGCGGCCCTCAACACCGGTCTGACCGAACGCGAGGCGCGGGCGACGATCGCCTCGGCGGCCCGGATGACGGGGCACCGGCCCTGACACCCACGGGACGACCGTGGCAGCGCAAGAACAAGAGGAGCTCCATGCACGACCGCCCGAGAGCGCGGACCATGTCGCTGACCCGCGTGGTCCTCGCCTCCGGCCGCCCCGTCGACCTCGCCGAGCTGCGGCTGTCGTCGACGTACGGAGGAATGCCCGCGGGCTATCCCTGCAAGCCGGTCAACGAGATGGTGATCAAGAGCCTGTTGCACACCACCGAACACACCTTTCCCACCAGCCCCATCCACCTCGTCCCGCCCCCGCGCGAATACCCGGACCAGTACGCGGGCGCCTTCGGCCCGGTGGAGATCCTGCCGCCGGTCGCCTGCGTGGGGTCGTTCCGCTCCACGGCGCTGGACCCGTCCCACGACCCGGTCGACCGCTTTTCGGCGCTGACGGTCATCTGGTTCCAGCCGACGATGCAGGTGCCGTCCGAATGCGACGCGGCGGCCTCGCTGCGGGAGGTCGACTGGGAGGGGCTGGCGCGCGACTACGCGCTGTAGCGGTACGTCCGCTCACACCTGATCGACGGGAAGAAACCATCGGTCATGAGCTGTGTGGGAAGCACACCAGAGGCTGGGCCGACTCCACAGCCCGAACGCGTACCTCCGGCTCGCCCCGCAGAATCTGCTCCTCAAGGCGCCGCAGGCCATTCGTCGGATCGAATCCGAGTTCGTCCGCGAGGATACGGCGGACCTGCGGGTAGGCGGCGAGAGCATCAGCCTGCCGGCCCATGGGGTGGAGGGCGATAGTCAGCATTTCCCAGATCCGTTCCCTGAACGGGTGCTGCTGGGTCAGGGAGCGCAGTTCCGGTACGAGAGCGTCTGACTGTCCCAGTTCAAGGCGTACTTGCGCATAGTGCTCGACGGCGAGCAGTCGCAGCTCCTCCAGACGCTGCAGCTCCCCCTGCAGTTCAGGCCCTGTGCCCGCCGCCCGGTAGAGGGCGCTGCAGGAACGGCCCGGACACCGGGCGGGACGCATAAGCCTCCGCACCGGCATGGGTCGCTCAGCACTTTCACCTGGCCCACGGCTGGCCCACACGCACTGGTCAGAGGCGGTACGCATCCGATCCGGAGTGAGACAGGGTGAGCAGAAAAGGCGTGCCCCCGAATCGGGGGCAAGCCCTCTGACCTGCTGCTTCTATGACCTCGGCGGAGGCGGTGGGATTTGAACCCACGGTGACATCGCTGCCACGACGGTTTTCAAGACCGTTCCCTTAGGCCGCTCGGGCACGCCTCCCCGCGCCGCCCTGTGGATCAGCGGCGCGGGGACAAGAGTAACGGGTTGGCACGCGCGCGCGTGGGTCAGATGGTGCTCGACCGGGGAGGTACGCGCGCGTGCGTCGGTGGGGTCAGCTGTCGCCCGAGCGGGAGCCCAGGGTCAGCGGGACCGTGTGGGTCCTGCCGTCTCGTTCGTAGGTGATCGTGACCTTGTCGCCGGGCTGGTGGGTCCAGATCTCGCCGATCAGGGTGGGCCCGGAGTCGATCACATGGTCGTCGAGCTTGGTGATCAAGTCGCCGGGCTTGAGGCCGGCCTTGTCGGCAGGGCCGCCGGACTCTACCGCGGCGGAACCGCCGGAACCCTGGTCGGTGATCTTCGCGCCGCCCGAGGAGCCCTCCAGGGAGACGGACGCGCCGATCTTCGCGTAGACCGGCTTGCCGGTCTTGATCAGCTGCTGGGCGACGTACTTGGCCTGGTTGATCGGGATGGCGAAGCCCAGGCCGATCGAGCCGGACTGGCTGGTGCCGCCGAGGCCGCCGCTGCTGCTGGACTGGATCGCGGAGTTGATGCCGATGACGTTGCCCGACGCGTCGAGCAGCGGGCCGCCGGAGTTGCCGGGGTTTATCGAGGCGTCCGTCTGCAGGGCGCTCATGTACGAGGCGTTGCTGCCGGTGCCGTCACTGGAGGCCACCGGGCGGTTCTTCGCGCTGATGATGCCGGTGGTGACGGTGTTGGACAGGCCGAAGGGGGCGCCGATGGCGATCGTGGAGTCGCCCACGGCCACCTTGTCGGAGTCGCCCAGGGCCAGGGGCTTGAGGTCCGACGGGGCGTTCTTCAGCTTGATGACCGCCACGTCGTAGCCCTGCGCGTGGCCGACGACCTCGGCGTCGTACTTCTTCCCGCTCGGGAAGGTCGCCGTGAGCTTGCCGCCGTCGACCGCGTCCGCGACGACGTGGTTGTTGGTGACGATGTGGCCCTGGGTGTCGAAGACGAAGCCGGTGCCGGTGCCGCCCTCGCCGCTGTTGGACTCGGCCTCGATGGTGACCGTGCTGGGCACGGCCTTGGCGGCCACGCCCGCGACCGTGCCCGGGTCGCGCTTGACGGAGGTGCCGCTGTCGGAGGCGGCGACCGTCGTGGAGCCGGTGTTGTCATCGTTGTTCTTCGCCAGCGTGTAGCCGAGGCCGCCGCCCAGGCCTCCGGCGACCAGTGCGGCCACCAGGATCGCGGCGACGAGACCACCGCGGCCGGACTTCGGTGCGGGCTGCTGCTGGTACGAGGAGCCCCAGCCGGCACCCGAGCCGCCGGAGCCCGCGTCGGAGTAGGAGGGAGTGGCGGGGGCCGGGGGCGGCCAGGAGGCGTCCGGGGCCGAGCCCTGGGTCCCGCCCGCTCCCTGAGGGCCCTGCGCGCCCGTCGACGCGTAGGCAGGTGCATGGCCGGCGTGCACCAGTTCCTGCTCCTGCGCGCCGGGGACGCTCTGAGGCACCGGCGGGAGCGGGGTCGTCGGGGCGCTTCCCCCGGGGGCGTCGGGTGCCGAGGGAGTGGGAGCGTCCACCGGCACGGGAGGCGCGGACGGGGCAGGGGGTACGGCAGTGCCCTCGTTCTCGGTGCTCACAGCTTCTCTCCTCGGTCCACGGCTGTTGTTCTGGGTCGCACTCGGTCACGCTCGTCACGTTGGTCGGCGATCCGGCGCGATGCAGCTGTGCGTGTTCTTTTGTATGCCGTCAGCTTTTCCCATGAGCCGTCAGGGCACCATAAGCCGTGCCTGTGCATTCGGGGCCATTCCTTATATAGGTCATGACGGGCAAAAGGGTCGCAATCTATGTTCCTCCGATCGCACGACTACCCCGCTCCGGTGGCACCATGACGCGGTGACCCACGCACGGCAGCACCGGATTCAAGTCGTCGCCCACCGCGGAGCCTCCGAAGAGGCCCCCGAGCACACCCTGGCCGCGTACAAGAAGGCGATCGAGGACGGTGCGGACGCCCTCGAGTGCGATGTACGCCTGACGGCGGACGGTCATCTCGTCTGCGTCCACGACCGCCGCGTCAACCGTACGTCCAACGGCCGGGGTGCGGTCTCCGCGCTGGAGCTCGCCGATCTCGCCGCCCTGGACTTCGGCTCGCGCAAGACCCGTGAGCTGTGGCGCACCCGCGACGAGGAGCCCGACTGGGAGTTCCTCCCCGAGGACCCCGAGGACACCTCCGTACTGACCCTGGAGCGGCTGCTGGAACTGGTCGCGGACGCGGGGCGGCGGGTGGAGCTGGCGATGGAGACCAAGCACCCGACCCGGTGGGCGGGCCAGGTGGAGGAGCGGCTGCTGGTGCTGCTGAAACGGTTCGGGCTGGACGCTCCGGCCTCCGCCGCCGAGTCGCCCGTGCGCGTGATGAGCTTCTCGGCGCGGTCGCTGCATCGCGTGCGTGCCGCCTCTCCGACGCTGCCGACGGTCTATCTGCTGCAGTTCGTCTCGCCCCGGCTGCGCGACGGACGGCTGCCGGCGGGTGTCCGGATCGCAGGCCCCTCGATCCGGACCGTGCGCAATCACCCTGCGTATGTCGAACGGCTGAAACGGGCCGGCCACCAGGTGCACGTGTGGACCGTAAACGAGCCCGAGGATGTTGATCTCTGCCTCGACCTGGGCATCGACGCCATCATCACCAACCGCCCACGCGCTGTCCTGCGTCAGCTCGGCCGGTGACCGATGTTCTTCACTGGTAAAGACCTGTGAAGAACCCTTGACCCATCCACCCCTTCGGCACCATTCTCCAGACTCGTCCACAGTCGGAATCCAGCCACTCGACTACGGGGAGTGCTCCGGCGCGTTCGCTTCGTGTTCGATCGTTTCGAATGCGTCACTGAACGTGGATTGGCCGGTTTCCGGTACAGGCCAATGGGGCATCCACACCGTGGCGTGGGGCAAAGGAGGTCTCGGGGGTGGCGTTGGTGGTGGCACAGGAGGTGCCCGCGTCGTCGAGCATGGCCGTACCCCATGGCCCGGCGGGCGTGGGCGAGGCGAGACACCGTATGCGCGAGCAGTTGCGCACGGGCGGTCTGCCGGATGCGGTGATCGACGACGCCGTACTGATTCTTTCCGAACTCTTGAGCAACGCGTGCAAGCACGGCCGCCCGCTGGGAGACGCCCTCGCCGGGGACGGCGACGTACGGGCGGCCTGGCGTGTGGACCCGGCCGGGCGACTGACGGTGGAGGTGACGGACGGCGGTGGACCCACCCGCCCGGCTCCGGCCACCCCCTCGGTCACCGCGCACGGCGGCCGCGGCCTGAACATCATCACCGCACTCGCCGACGACTGGGGTGTACGGGACGACGCCCGGGGCGAGGTCACGGTGTGGGTCGTCGTCGACGACGCCACCCACGACCCGGACGCGGGACTTCGCCGCGACCGCTTTCCTGCGCGCGTCACGTCCCCGTCGGTGTCGAGGATTCCGCCGATGCCGGGCCGGGAGTTCGCGGACGCATTCGACGACCTGGACTGAACGGTCCACAGGTTCCCCTGGGCCGTGGTGTGAACGGCTAGGCTCCCGCCGTACCAGACGAGCCGTACCCGGGAGACACCCACGATGGCCAAGAAGCGACCTCAGACGAAGGCCAAGCGCCCGCAGAGCACTGATGGAGCCCGCGCCGCAGGCGCTGATGGACACGTTCCGGTCGTCGGCGCACGCGAGCCCTGCCCGTGTGGCAGCGGCCGCCGCTACAAGGCCTGTCACGGACGGGCAGCCGCGCACGCCGTGACCGAGCTGGTGCACCGTCCCTTCGAGGGTCTCGCGGGCGAGTGCGACTGGGTGGCGCTGCGCGAACTGGTGCCGGCGGCCACGGTGGAACTGCCCCTGAAGGGCGGCCTGCCCGAGGGCGTCCCGTCGGTGACGCTGGCGACCGTGCTGCCCATGGCCTGGCCGGCCCTGCGCCGGGACGACGGCTCGGTGCTGCTGGGCCTGCAGAACGACACGGCGTCCGGTGACATCAGCCGCGACCTCGCCGACACCCTCCAGCGCGCGCTGGCCGCCGAGCCGGGCACGCCGGTCGAGGGCCGTCGCGCGCCCGCGGACGGTCCGCGACTGCAGGATCTGCTCGATCCCGAAGGCGTGTTCGAGCCAGTTGTGCACAGCGGTTTCGAGTTCTGGGTTCCGGACTCGGAGAACGCCACACCGGAAGTGACCGCCTCCCTGGAGCGGGCCAACGCCGCGGCCATCCCGACCGAGAAGCTCACGGGCGTGGACGCCGCGTACTGGTGCGAGACGCCGGACAAGAACCACCTGCGCTGGGTCATGCCGCACCCGGAGGAGCAGCTTCTGGACGCCCTCGCGCGCCTGCACGCGGCGGGCGGGTCGAACCTCGGTGAAGGCACTCGCCTCGTGGGTTCCTTCCGCGCTCACGGGCTCACCGTGCCGGTCTGGGACCTGCCGAGCGGGGTCGCCGCGAGCGACATCGAGAAGCCGGCGGCCGAGTTCGCCGAGCGCTTCGCGAGTGCTCTCGCCTCGGACGCGCCGCTGACCGTCGACGAGCGGCGCGCGCGCGGCGGTCTCACCAATCGGCAGGTCACGCTCAGTTGAGAACCGTGATGTAGCCGGGTTCGGCTGACCGGCCGGTCAGCCGAACCCGGCTACATCGGAATCGGTGACTCCGCTCACAACTCCCGTTCGGCGCAAGCACGTCCGTGACTGGAAAGCCCGGATCGAATTTGCGAACCGCCGATCTCTTGTTACCGTTCGAGTAGCCCGGTTGCTGGTGCATCCCCCGTCGCCAGCAACCGGGCCTTTCCATGCCTGCGATCCCTTTACGGAATGCCGCCGTACGTCAACTGATCGCAGATGCCCCGGAGTTTCCTCCGGAGCCGCTCTCGGGGCCGTCCTCGGACTCGCTTCCGGCGCGCAGCAGCAGTGGCCCGCGCCCGGACTTCGCCGCGAACTCCGCGACCGCCGCGTAGGCGGTCGGCTCACCCTCGGTACGCTCCCGGGGCGTCTCGCACATCCCCGGCTCGTCCTCGGAGCCCACGGCGCAGTGCAACTGCAGCGTGCGGCCGTCGGGCTTCATCAGAGTCAGCGCGGAGTCCAGGATCTCGCCCGTCGCGTTGCGGTAGTAGCTGCGCGCCCAGGTGTCCTGGCCCTGGGTGAGCACACAGGTCTGCGCCTCGATGCCTTCGGGGGAACTGAGTTCGGGGCCGCAGCGGACGGCGGTGGCCAGGCCGAGACCGAGCAGCAGGGGAGATTCGGTGGGAGCGGGGGAGAGCGCCTTGGCGTCCTCTTCGCGCGGAGAGGACCGTACGGCTTCGCGCGCGGGGGCGCGCACGACGGTGCGGCCCTCGTCGCCCACCGGTCCCGCGGATGCCACGGCCAGCGGCAGCGCGACGGCGCACGCCACGACGCCCGCAAGGGCGAGCAGACGGATCTTTTGGGGGTCTGGGGGTCGCTCCCCAGAATGACGCAGCATACTGCGGAAGATAACTACCGCTCAGGGGCCTGCCGTCCCGCGCGCGCCGGACACCCCTACAACTCGGGCGCGCTCACACCCGTACGAGTGAGGGCCTCGACCGCGGCGTCCACCACGGCCTCGACGTCGGGGACCCAGGGGGAGGCGGAGCCGGGCAGTGGCGCGCGCTCCCAGCGGATGTCGCCCTCGCCCGTCTCGGACGGGGGCAGGGTGATGTAACCACCCTCGCCGTGGAAGCGCAGGGAACCGGGGACGAAGTCCTTGGCGAAGAGCAGTTCGCCCAACTGCTCCATGGTGTACGGCTTCACGAGGATCGCCCAGCGGCTCGGCGAGGCGACGACCGGGCCCAGGCGCATGCCCATGCGGTCGAGCGCGCTGAGGGCGTGCACGGCGGCGAGAGCCGGCAGGCTCACGGCGCAGGGGGCGTTGCCACCGGTGGCCAGGATGATCGGCGCGGTGGGCCGGTTGGTCCACCACCAGCGCACCATGCGGGCGTCGGCGGTGGCCGCGAGGAGGCCGGGGTCGAAGGGATGCGCACCGGGCACCGTGCAGTCCGCGTCGGGGCAGGCGCAGCGGGATCGCCCCTGTGGGTCCGCCGCCACACCCGGGAGTACGGGCCACTGCCATTCCGTCGCGAAGGTCAGGGCCGCGCCGATCAACTCAGGCCTTCCGTCGCTGCGCTGGGACAGGAGCCTGCGTCGCCTTCCGAGGATCTCGCGCATGAGCGCTCGTTCCTTTCCGTTGCACCGCTGGCAACACCGTGGGTCACATCACACCATGTGTCGATCACTTCACTGTGCGTACCTGTTGGCGCATCACACCCCTGCCTGAGGCAAGGGGAACCCCTATGGGCCGAACGTTGACTGCATCCGCGGCGGCCTCGTCCGTGCTGCATCCATCAAAAGCATGGGCGTGGCGTGGGGGTGGCGAAGTCTGGCGTTTTGCCGTCCCGCATTTTTCTCTTCGCCTCCGCCACGGGAGGATGGGGCTCGGTCGTCGGTGGCTAAGACGCCCGGGTCGGTCACCAGGTTCCGGGTGGCGTTCAACCATCCCTGGCCTTCTCCGAGTACGTACCCATCACGACCGGTGTGACGCTCTGTGGAGCAACGCCAGTCGACCGCAATACCCCGTTACCCGAGTCAGTTTTAAGCCAAATTTGCTTTTAGGCAAGGGGACCACTGCTTGCCCGTGGACACCAGGAATCCCGGCAGGACAATGCTGGACATCCCCTCACGAGTGCGTGTACATGTGGAGACACTGCTAGCGGCGCAGAATGACATGGGGGTTTGCGATGCTTTTGAGCAATACGCACCGGTCCGAAAGCCGGACGCCATGAACGCCCCTCACCCTTCGAAAGTGGCTGGAATCGATTCAACGGTTCCCTCGCCCGCACACACTGTCGCGCCCGCGCCCGCCGCCTCGGGCACCTCTCCGGTCTCCCCACCGCATGCACCAGGGACGTTGCTCACCGACCGTCTCGCCGCCTGGGTCTCCGACCTCACCACCCTCCATGAACTCACCGAACGCCTGGCCCGCACGGACACACTCACGGACGCCCTGACGGAACTGCTGCGCGCCGGAGCCGCCCTCGTGGGCGCCCGGCGCGGCCTCGTCGTGCTGGAGCCGGGCGACGGACTCGGACCGGACACGACCATCGGCCTCGGCCTCGCCCGCGCCGACCTCGGGCACATCGAGACCGTGCCGCGCAGCGCGATGTCGTACGGCCGCATCCTCGACGGACTGCCGGGCGGGGACGGTGAGATCGCCCAGCCGGATCTCTTCGCCGAGGACGGACTGGACCCCCGGCACCGTGAGGTGGCCGCCCGTCTCGGCTATGCCGCCTGTTATGCCCTTCCGCTGGCCGGCGAGAGCGCGGGCCGGACCGGCGCCGCCGTGTGGCTGTACGACGAGCCCGCCGAGCCGGTCGAGCGCCAGCGCCACCTCGTGGGGCTCTACGCCCGTTACGCCGGCGAGCACCTGGCCCGGCTGGTGGAGGTGGAGCGCACGCGCGCGTGCATGAAGACGATGACCGAGGAGCTGCTGCCGTCCCGGCTCCCCCGCGTGGCCGGCGTCCAGCTCGCCGCCCGCCACCGCACCGGCCCGCGCGGCGGCGGCGACTGGTTCGACGCGCTGCCGCTGCCGGACGCCGCGCTGGGTCTCGCGGTCGGCTCCGTGACCGGCTCCGGGCCGAGCGCGGTCGCCGCGATGGGACGGCTGCGGGCGTCCCTGCGCGCGTATGCCGTGATGGAGGGCGAGGACCCGGTCGCCGTCCTGTCCGACCTCGAACTGCTGCTGCGGCTGACCGAGCCCGCCCGCTCCGCCACCGCCCTGTTCGCCTACTGCGAACCCTCCCTGCGCAAGATCACGCTGGCCGGCGCCGGGCACTGCCCGCCGCTGCTGGTCGGCGAGCGGCGCACCGAGTTCGCGGAGACGTCCGTGTCCGCGCCGCTCGGCATGCTCGCCTGCTGGGAGGCGCCGAGCATGGAGCTGCAGGCCGAAGCCGGCGAGACGGTGCTGCTCTACACCGACGGGCTGCTGCACCGCACCGGCGACCCCACCGACCGTGCCTTCGCCCGGCTGCACGCGGCGGCGGCCGACGTGCCCAGGGCGCTGCGGCACGACCCCGACGCGATCGCCGACCACGTGCTGCGGACGGTGCTGCCGGACGGGCTGGACTCCGCGGACAGCGAAGAGGACGTGGTGCTACTGGCGGCTCGCTTCGAGTAGCCGCCGGTGACGTCCGTAACAGGTCCTCCTGCCCTGGGCCCCCTTCCGTACGACCGTACGATGGAGGGGGTCCAGTGCCGTATCAAGGAGGATGACCGTGGCGGAGGAGCTCACCCCGGCCGAGACATTTGCTGCTGCCGCAGCGGGCCCGGAAGAGACCGAAGAGCCGATCAGGCAGCGCAAGAACGGCCTGTACCCGGGCGTGTCCGACGAGCTGGCCGACAGCATGAAGTCCGGCTGGGCCGACACGGAGCTGCGCGACCCGCAGCCGATCGCACAGGCCGCCGAGACCGCCGCTCGACGCTCGGCGTTGTCGGCGCGGTTCCCGGGCGAGCGTCTGGTGATCCCCGCGGGCAACCTCAAGACCCGCTCGAACGACACGGAGTACCCCTTCCGGGCGTCGGTGGAGTACGCGTACCTCACCGGCAACCAGACCGAGGACGGCGTCCTCGTGCTGGAGCCCACGGCCGACGGCCACCGGGAGACGATCTACCTCCTGCCGCGCTCCGACCGGGAGAACGGCGAGTTCTGGCTCTCCGGCCAGGGCGAGCTGTGGGTCGGACGCCGGCACTCGCTCACCGAGGCGGAGAAGCTGCACGGCATCCCCGCCTCCGACGTGCGCGAGCTGGCGGACGCGCTGCGCGAGGCCACCGGCCCGGTGCGGGTCGTGCGCGGGCACGACGCCGGGATCGAGTCGGCCCTGACCGACAAGGTCACCGCCGAGCGGGACGAGGAGCTGCGGGTCTTCCTGTCCGAAGCACGGCTGGTCAAGGACGAGTTCGAGATCGGCGAGCTGCAGAAGGCGGTCGACTCGACCGTGCGCGGCTTCGAGGACGTCGTGAAGGTCCTCGACAAGGCGGAGGCGACCTCCGAGCGGTACATCGAGGGCACGTTCTTCCTTCGCGCGCGCGTGGAGGGCAACGACGTCGGCTACGGCACGATCGCCGCAGCCGGTCCGCACGCCTGCACGCTGCACTGGGTGCGAAACGACGGGCCGGTGCGCTCGGGCGACCTGCTGCTCCTGGACGCCGGCGTGGAGACGCACACGTACTACACCGCAGACGTCACACGCACGCTTCCGGTCAACGGACGCTTCTCCGAGATCCAGAAGCGGATCTACGACGCCGTGTACGACGCCCAGGAGGCCGGGATCGCGGCGGTGCAGCCGGGCGGCAAGTACCGGGACTTCCACGACGCCGCGCAACATGTGCTCACCGAGCGGCTCGTCGAGTGGGGCCTGGTCGAGGGACCGGTGGAGCGGGTGCTGGAGCTCGGGCTGCAGCGGCGGTGGACGCTGCACGGGACCGGGCACATGCTCGGGATGGACGTGCACGACTGCGCTGCCGCGCGCGTGGAGTCGTACGTCGACGGCACGCTGGAGCCGGGGATGTGCCTCACTGTCGAACCGGGGTTGTACTTCCAGGCCGATGACCTGACGGTGCCGGAGGAGTACCGGGGGATCGGTGTTCGGATCGAGGACGACATTCTGGTGACGGTGGAGGGGAACCGGAACCTCAGCGCTGCACTGCCTCGGCGGTCCGACGAGGTCGAGGCTTGGATGGCTTCGCTCAAGGGCTGATGGTTGGTCGATGGCCGGGTACGAGTCGGTGCCCGGCCATTTGTATGCGGTCTGCGGCAGGTGGGGGCTGGTCGCGCCCACGCGGCGGAGCCGCACATCGGTGCAGTCCCGCGCCCCTGAAGGGGCGCTTCAGCTCACGGGGGTTATACGTGAACGACTTCTGGTCCGGCGTCGGTGTCGATCTGCATCTTGAGCCCGATGCCGGTGACGGGCGGCGGGTCGGGCTTGAGCGCGCCCTGCGAGACGCCGTGCGGGACGGACGGCTGGCGCCCGGGAGCCGGTTGCCCGCCACCCGGCGGCTCGCGGCGGAGCTGGGGGTCTCCCGGGGGACCGCCAAGGCCGCTTACGACCAGTTGGTCGCCGAGGGGTATCTGACGGCCCGGCAGGGGTCCGGTACGCAGGTCGCCTCGCTGCCCTCCGTGGACGCCGATGCGCCGGAGGCGGCCGCCCGCACGCGTACCCCGCGTTTCGATCTGCGGCCCGGGAGTCCGGACGTCGGGGCGTTTCCGGCAGCGGCCTGGTTGCGGGCGCTGCGGCGGGCCATCGCGACGGCGCCGCTGCTGGCGTACGACTACGGGGATCCGCGTGGCCGTATCGAGTTGCGGACGGCGTTGTCGGGGTATCTGGGGCGGGCCCGGGGTGTGATCGCGCCGCCCGAGCGGATCGTGATCACCTCCGGGTATGTGCAGGGGCTCGCGCTGCTCACGCGCGTGCTGGAGGGCGGCACGGTCGCCATGGAGGACCCTGGACTGCCCTTCCACCGGGAGGTGGTGCGGCACAACGGGGGAATCGTGGCGCCGGTGCGGGTCGACGAGCGGGGGGTGTGCGCGCAGGAGCTGGGGGACGCCGGGGCCGTGGTCGTGACGCCGGCCCATCAGTACCCGACCGGTGTGACACTGCGCCCCGAGCGGCGGCGGGCGCTCACGGACTGGGCACGCGCGCGTGGCGGCCTGATCGTCGAGGACGACTACGACGGGGAGTTCCGCTACGACCGGCAGCCGGTGGGCGCGTTGCAGGGGATGGCACCCGGGCAGGTCGTCTACCTCGGCACGGCCTCCAAGACGCTGGGGCCCGCGCTGCGGCTGGGCTGGATGGTGCTGCCGCCGCACCTGGTCGACGCGGTCGCCGACGCCAAGCTGCACAGCGACCACCACACCGAGTCGATCGGCCAGTTGGCGCTCGCCGAGCTCATCGACAGCCATGCCTACGACCGTCACGTGCGCGCGTGCCGGCTCAGATACCGCAGACGCCGGGACCAGCTCCTGGGCCGGCTCGGCGGGCGGCACGGCGTGCGCGGGATCGCGGCCGGGCTGCACGCGCTCGTGGAGGTCGAGGACGAGGCGGATGTGCTGAAGCGGGCCGAGGCGGAGGGGCTCGCGCTGGGGCGGCTGGGCGATCACTGGCACACGCCGGGCCAGGGGCGGCCCCAGGGACTGGTCGTGGGGTACGGGACACCTCGGGAGCGGGTGTATCCGGAGGCCTTGGAGGTACTGGGCCAGGTGCTGGACGGCCGCTGAATCGGGCAGAATTGGGCCAGTCATACGGGTGATGATTGGGACTATAAAGCGGCCCATTGCGCTTCTAGTAGACTGTCGCGACTTAATTTCGCTGCGTGGTTGGGTAGAGGTGGCGTAGTTTCACGCGTGCGTCGTCGGTGGTGAAGTGCCAGTCGACTTGGCGCTGGTTGCTGTTGGTGTGCTGCTGCCAGGCGGCGAGTTCGGCGTTGAGCACGGCGAGGTCGTCGATGCGGCGGTCCAGGCACTGGCGGGTGAGCGCGGAGAGCTCGATCTCGGCGATGTTGAGCCAGGACCCGTGTTTGGGGGTGTGGTGGATCTCCAGGCGCTGGGCCAGCGCGAAGGCCTTTGCCGGGTCGAACGCTTCGTAGAGCGAGGCGGTGGTGTGGGTGTTGAGGTTGTCCATCACCAGCACGACCGTGGCGGCGTCGGGATAGTCCACGGTCAGCAGGTGCTCGACCTGGTGCGCCCAGTCGACCCTGGTCCGGCGGGGCCGGGCGTCGACGCGCCGCCATCCGCGCAGCGGCTCGACCCAGCAGAAGATCGAGCAGGTCCCCGAGCGGACGTACTCGTTGTCCTCACGCCGGTCACGGCCCGGCTGCGCGGGAAGCGGATCGCGGACGTGGCCGAGGAGCTGGTACGGCTTCTCGTCCATGCACACCACCGGGCGCGCCGGATCGAAGGGTCGGTGGTAGACCGCCAGGACGTCCTCCATCGCCGCGGCGAAGGCCGCATTCGCAGCCGGCGGAATGGTCCAGCACTTCTTCACATGAGGACGCAGTTCCGTTTTTTAACACCCGGCCGATGGTGGAGTGGTCCAGATCCGGGATGTCCTCGACCAGCGCGACGTGCTTCTCCAGCAGGCGCAGCGACCACCTGGCGTGTCCTTTGGGCGGCGTCGAGCAGGCCAGCGCGATCAGCCTCGCCTCGACCTCGCCGGTCACCACAGAGGGCACCGGCGGGAGTGCGCGTTCCTTCCGGCCGACCGTGGCCCACACATCGCCGCCGGTCTCCGCGTAGCGCTTCGAGATCAGGCGGACCGAATCGCACGAGACCCCGACCCGGTCCGCGATCACCGCCCGCGGATCGACCTCACCGACCGAGGTGTCCAGCGCGAGCAGTACCCGCGCCCGCCTGATCATCGACGCGCTGCGGACCCCCGTCGTCGTCACACGCTCCAACGCCCGACGATCTTCGGCGCTCAACGCGACCGGATACTTCTTCTGCGAGGACACGGCACCCCTGCCCAGCCGAACGGAAGCGACAAGCGAAGCTCGCCCGACCCCAACTCTGCCAACCAGCACGACACTTAGTCGCGACAGTCTACTAGTGTCCTGGGTATGACCTCTCGTCCCGTACCGCCCGCCGGTCCGCAGCGTCTCCTGGCGCTGGCCCAGTTGACCAACTCCATCGGTGACGGCGCCTACTACGTGACCTCGGCGCTCTACTTCACCCATGTCGTCGGCCTGGCGCCTGCGCGCGTGGGGCTCGGGCTGACCGTGGCCTGGGCGGTGGGCTCGCTGGCGGGGGTGCCGCTCGGGCGGGTCGCCGACCGGCGCGGGGCGCGCGGGACGGCCGTACTGCTGGCGCTGGGAACCGGGGCGGCGGTCGCCTCGTTCCTGGTGGTGCGGGGGTTCGTGCCGTTCGTCCTCGCCGCCTGTGCGTACGCGACGGCGCAGTCGGGTCTGGCGGCGGCCCGGCAGGCGCTGCTGGCGGGGCTGGTGGCGGTCGCGGAGCGGACGGGGCTGCTCGCGCATCTGCAGGCGACGCTCAACGCGGGGCTCGCGGTCGGGGCGGGGCTGGGCGGGCTGGCGTTGCAAGCGGGGACGCGGGCCGCGTATCTCGCGGTGTTCGCCCTGGACGCGGCGAGCTTCCTGGTGTGCGCCGCGATGTTGCTGCGGCTGCCGGCGGTGGCGCCCGTCGCCGTGCGCAAGCGGGACACGCTCGGTGTGCTGCGCGACCGGCCGTACGCGCTGCTCACGCTCCTCAACACCGTTCTGCTGCTGCGGATGCCGCTGCTCAGCCTGGGGCTGCCGCTGTGGATCGCCGAGCGGACGACGGCGCCGACCTGGCTGGTGTCCGCGCTGTTCGTGCTCAACACCGGGGCGGTGATGCTGTTCCAGGTGCGGACGGCGCGGGGCGTCACCGGCCTCGCGTCCGCCACGCGCGTGGTGCGGCGCTCCGGCTGGGTCATGCTCGGGGCGTGCGCTGTGTTCGCGCTGTCGGCGGGGGCCTCGCTGCGGGTGGCGGTGGGGGCTCTGGTCGTGGGAGCCGTGCTCCAGGTGGTCGCCGAGATGGGACAGTCCGCCGGTTCCTGGCAGCTGTCCTTCGATCTGGCACCGGCCGGCCGGGTGGGCGAGTACCAGGGCTTCTTCGGGACCGGTGTGACGGTGGCCCGGACACTCGGTCCGCTCGTGCTGACCTCGCTCCTGGTGGAGTGGGGAACCCCCGGATGGCTGCTGCTCGGCGCGCTCACCGTGGTGGCGTCGTACGCGATGGGGCCGGCGACCCGCAGGGCCGCAGGGCGGGCGGCCGGCGGTGCGAGGCAGCCGGAGCTGGTCGGCTGTGACCGGGGGTGAAGCATGCGGGGCCCGTGGCCGGTGGCGGACATCCCCCTCCCCGCCCCCGTGGACCGCATCCCCGGCCACACCCCACGGCCCCCGTCCTCACCGGAGATGACCCGCTACCGCAGCCCGACGCCCCTCACACCGCCACCAACGGTGCGTCCTCACGCCACTTGAGGATCTTGTCGAAGCTCACGATCGTGCCCCCGCGCCCCGGCTTGTTGCCGATGTGGACGTGGTCGGCGAGTTCGCGGATCAGGTAGAGGCCACGGCCGTGTTCGGCCTCGGCGCGGGCGCGGCGGGGGGTCAGGGAGGCGGCGAAGCCGGGGCCGGAGTCGGCGACTTCGATACGGCACGTCTCGCCGTCGAGGTAGGCCGTCACCCGGTACGCCTCGGAGGACTCGCCGTGCACGGTGTCCCCGCCGTGCTCGACGGCGTTCGCGCAGGCCTCGCTGAGGGCGACGGAGAGGTCGTAGGAGATGTCGGGGTCGACACCCGCCGTCTCCATCGTGCCGAGCAGCAGTCGCCGGGCGAGCGGAACGCTCGCAGCTTCACGCCGCAAGTGGAGTGACCACCAGATGCTCATACTCCAGCCTCCAGGCCGCGGCTCGACATACCGTTTCTTATTGCCGCGTGTACCCCGGTGTAAGCACGGAGTTGACGTGATGCCGCCCATATGGGCGATGCGTCCGAAACAGAATCGGTGTATGTGAGGGCGGGCCGTACCAGAGAGTGACCTTCCGGTTCGTACGGAACCTTGCGGACCTGCCGTATGGCACCCATGAGGCCAGTGCGATGATGAGCCCGCCATGACTGCCCCCCACCAGCGCAGGGCGCGCTCCGGAAACGATCTCCGGATACTGCGGGCCGCGGTGTTCGCCGCGGTCTGCGTCGTGCTGGCCGCGGCCGGTCACACCCTCGCCTCCTGCGCCACGGTTCCGCTGTGGACGCTGGGCGCGGGATTCCTGGGGGCTTTCCTGGTCGCGGCACCCCTCGCCGGACGCACCCGCTCGCTGACCGGCACAGCGGCGCTGCTCGCGGCCGGACAGACCGTGCTGCACACGCTGTTCGGACTGGGGCAGCACGCGGCCGCGGCTCCGGGCACAGGGTCGTCGATGTCCTCGATGCGATGGATGTCGTCGATGCAGCCGATGGCCGACGCCTCCCTCGTGGAGCGGGCGGCTCGGTTCGTGTGCGGGACCACGGCGGCGGCGATCAGCCCCGCCCAGGCCCGCAGGATCCTCGCCGACGCGCGGCTCTCCCCGGACACGGCCATGGACATGGGCTCCGTGCACCACCCGGCGGACGCCCTGTCCACCACCGGTTCCGTCTCTTCGCTGCTGCCGTCCCTGCCGATGCTGCTCAGCCACGTCCTCGCGGCGATCGCCGCCGGCTGGCTGCTGCGCCGTGGCGACCTGGCACTGCTGCGGCTCGCGGAACTGTCCACGCTGTCGGCCCAATCGATCACCGACGGGGCGCTCGTACGATCCCTGCGCGCGGCGCTCGCGCTGGTGCGCGCCCTGCGTGCCGGCCTCCCGGCCGCGCCCGAAGAGGGCCCGCGCCCGCCGCACACCGCCCTGCTCGCGCCGCCCAAGCCCCGCACCACCGCACTCCAGCACACGGTGATCAGGCGCGGCCCGCCGGCCGCCGCGCTCGACATCGACCTCGCTGCCTGACGCGACGCGACCACCGCTGCGCATCCACTTCGGATCCGCGGGAGAGGGCCGCCGTCGTGCGGCACACGCGTGTGCCCGCTGCCGACCGACAGGTCACCGCCACGCACGCGTACCTCTTCCAGCACCAGGAACCTCACCCGAAGTGGAGTGCACCCGTTCATGAAGGCTTCCCGTCTCGCCGTCACCGGCGCCGTCGCCGCCTCTGCCGTCGTCGTCCTGTCCGCGCCCGCGTTCGCGCACGTCACCGTGCAGCCCGAGGGCACCGCCGCCAAGGGCGGCTACGCGGTCATCGACTTCAAGGTCCCCAACGAGCGCGACAACGCCTCGACGACCAAGCTCGAGGTCAACTTCCCCACCGACCATCCGCTGGCCTCCGCCATGCCGCAGCCGATGGACGGCTGGAAGATCCAGGTCACCAAGTCCAAGCTGGCCAAGCCGATCGAGATGCACGGCAAGAAGATCGACGAGGCCGTCTCGAAGATCACCTGGACCGCGGAGGGCAAGGGCGTCGAGCCCGGCTACTTCCAGAAGTTCCCCATCTCCGTGGGCACGTTGCCGACGGACGCCGACGAACTCGTCTTCAAGGCGCTGCAGACGTACTCCGACAAGGAGGTCGTGCGCTGGATCGAGGTGCAGAAGGACGGCGCGGAGGAGCCCGAGAACCCGGCCCCCGTGCTCGCCCTGTCCGCCGCCTCCGAGGACGGGCACTCGCACGGCTCGTCGACCGCCGAGGACGCCTCCGCCGACTCCAAGGACGCCGGCTCCAAGGACGCCGAGAACACGGCCGCCGACACCTCCGCCTCCGCCGGCAGCAGTGACACCACCGCGCGCGTGCTGGCCGTCGTGGGCATCGTCGTCGGCGCGCTGGGCGTGGCGTACGGCGTGCTCGCCGGCCGTCGGCGCAGCGACGCCTGAGGCCTGTTCGTCCGTGTGCTGCACCGGGGCGCAAGCCTGTGCCCGCCCCCGGTGCACACCGGAGCTCTCACATCTGGGACATTTTTCTATGCGCAAGAAGACGTTCGCCACGGCCGCGCTGTTCGCCGCCGCCACTCTGACCCTCTCCGCCTGCGGCAGCGGCGACGACAGCAAGTCACCTGTCGCCGTGGTCTCCGAGGAAACCTCGCAGAAGCCCGCGACCATCCTCGACAAGCCCTTCGAGAAGCCGGACCTCGTCCTCACCGACACCAAGGGCGAGAAGTACGACTTCCGCAAGGAGACCGCGGGCCGGCCGACGCTGGTCTACTTCGGCTACACCCACTGCCCCGACATCTGCCCGCTGACGATGAACAACCTCGCCGTCGCCAAGAAGCAGCTGCCCAAGGACGAGCAGGACAAGCTGCGGGTCGTGTTCGTCACCACCGACCCCGAGCGGGACACCTCGTCCGAGCTCGGCAAGTGGCTCAAGGGCATCGACCCCCAGTTCGTCGGCCTGACCGGCGACTTCGCCACCATCCAGGCCGGCGCCCGTACCCTCGGCATCTCCATCGAGCCGACCCACAAGGACAAGAAGACCGGCAAGACGGTCTCGGTGCACGGCACCCAGGTCATCGCGTTCTCACCGAAGACCAACGGCGGTTACGTGCTCTACGGCGAGGACGCCACGGTCGGCGACTACACCAAGGACCTCCCCAAGATCATCAAGGGAGCGAACCCGTGAGGCACCTGGCCATACCCGCCGCGGTCATGGCGGGCGCACTGGCTCTGACGGTGACGGGCTGCGGCGGCTCCGACGACGCGAAGGCCGAACTGTCCGTCAGCTCCTCCTACATGCCCCAGCCCGTCTCCGACATGGCCGCAGGCTTCCTCACCATCGAGAACAAGGGCGGCGCCGGGGACGAACTGACCTCCGTCACCAGCGACGCCGCGGGCAGTGTCACCATCCACAGGACGGTCGGGCAGTCCATGGAGGAGGTCAAGTCCCTGGATGTCCCCGCACACGGTCAACTCGTGTTCAAGAGCGGCGGCAACCACCTGATGTTCGAGAACCTGAAGCGGAAGCCGAAGCAGGGCCAGAAGGTGACCGTCGAACTCCACTTCGCCAAGGCCGGTCCGATCAAGGCTGAGATACCCGTGAAGTCCGCGACGTACAACCCCGCGACCGGACACTGAGGGAGGGACCACCATGACGCAGACCATCACCCCCCGCCGTATGCGGACCCTGGTGCTGCTGTTCCTTGCCGTCGTCGGCGTGCTCCTCGCCGGTGCCGGACCGGCCTCCGCGCACGCCGCACTGAACGGCAGCGACCCCGCGCAGGGGGTGGTGGTCGACAAGGCACCCGACCAGGTCACGCTCACCTTCTCCGAGAAGGTCGCCACGTCCGACGACTCGCTGCGCGTACTCGACCCCAAGGGCAAGCGTGTCGACTCCGGCAAGCCCTCCAACGTGAGCGGCACCTCGTACGCCGTGCAGCTGCACAGCAACCTGCCCGACGGCACCTACACGGTGTCCTGGCAGGTCGTCTCGGCGGACAGCCACCCCGTCTCCGGGGCCTTCACCTTCTCCATCGGCGCCCCCTCCACGACCTCCGTCAAGGCGGTCGGCCAGGAGGTCGGCGGCGGGGTCGTCGGCTGGCTGTACGGCTTCGGACGGTACGTGTCCTACGCCGGCTTCATCGTCATGGTCGGCGGCGCCGCCTTCGTCCTCGCCTGCTGGCAGCGCGGTTCCGGCGTACGGCCCCTGCAGCGGTTCGTGGTCTCCGGCTGGCTCGCGCTCACCTCGGCGACCCTCCTGCTGCTGCTTCTGCGCGGCTCCTACACCAGCTCCGGCAAGGTCGGCGACATCTTCGACCTGAACCTGCTCGGGCAGGTGCTGCAGACCAAGTCGGGCGCGGCGCTGGTCTCCCGGCTGCTGCTGCTCGCTGCGGCGGCGCTGTTCATCGCCGTGCTCTTCGGCGCGTACGACAAGCGTGAGGAGGAGGAGAAGCGGGATCTGACCTTCGGGCTCGCGATCGGCGGATTCGTCGTGTCCGCCGGTCTCGCGGCGAGCTGGGCGATGGCCGAGCACGCCTCGACCGGGCTCCAGCCCGGTATCGCGATGCCGGTCGACATCGTCCACCTGCTGGCGGTCGCGGCCTGGCTGGGCGGGCTGAGCGCGCTCCTCGTGGCGCTCTACCGGTCGGAGATCCCGGTCGACTCCTCGGCCGTGCGCCGCTTCTCGCAAGTCGCCTTCTCCAGCGTGGTCGCCCTGGTCGCGACCGGCGTCTACCAGTCGTGGCGCCAGCTCGGTTCCTGGTCGGCCTTCACCGGCACCAGGTACGGACAGCTGCTCCTCGTGAAGATCGGTCTCGTGGTGCTGCTGGTGGGCATCGCGTCGATCTCCCGGCGCTGGACGGCGCGGCTGGCGGACGCGGCCGTCCTGACGCCGGGCAAGGCGAGGGACGCGGGCGCGCGGGAGGCGGACGAGGGCGACGCCCAGGGCGAGAAGGAGCCGGCGGCCGCCCGGGCGGGGGCCGGCTCGGCGAAGACGGCGACGGCGTCCGGCGAGGCCCGGGGCTCTGGTGGCTCCGGCAGCGCCGGTGACTCCCAAGCCCCCGCCGACCGCGAGCGCGCCGCCCAACTCGCGCGCCAGCAGGCCGCCGTGGACACGGCTCGGCAGAAGCGGCAGCGCGACACCGACCCCGGCCGCGTCGGGCTGCGGCGCTCCGTGCTCGCCGAGGCCGGTGTCGCCGTGGTCCTGCTCGCCGTCACCACCGTGCTGACGCAGACCGAGCCGGGTCGCACCGAGCAGGACGCCAAGGCGGCCAGGTCGTCGTCCTCGTCCTCCTCTTCCCCGTCCGACTCGTCGTCCGGCGCGCTGACGCTGACGATGCCTTTCAACACGGGTGGCACCGACGGCAAGGGCGTCGTCTCGGTCGACTTCGACCCCGCGCGCGTGGGCGGCAACGAGATGCACGTCTACGTGACCCGGCCCAACGGGCGGGCCTTCGACATCCCCGAGGTGAAGGTCGCCTTCACGCTTGAGGCGAAGAAGATCGGGCCGCTGCCCGTCAACCCCGACCATGTCACCACGGGACACTGGTCGGCGAGCGGAGTGCAGATCCCCATGGCCGGCGACTGGAAGATCGCCGTGACCGTGCGTACCTCCGACATCGACCAGGCGACCGTCTCCAAGAACGCGCAGATCGGCTGAACCGCACCATGGCTGAACAGTCCATTCCGGAGACCCGCGCTCCCAAGGCACCGCCGTCCGGGGCCGCTGCCGGGGACACGTCCCCAGGAGACGGCATCTCGCGACGGAAACTGCTCGGCACCGCCGGCGCCACCGGGCTCGTGCTCGGCGCGGCCGGCGGCGCCGTGGGGTATGCCGCCGCCCCCTCCGGGGCCACCCCGCTCAGCTCACTCGGCTCCGACCGGGCGATGTTTCACGGGAAACATCAGCCCGGCATCACCGAAGGTCTCCAGGCCCGCGGCCATCTCGCCGCGTTCGACCTGGCGGCGGGCGCGGGCCGCAAGGAGGCGGCCGCACTGCTGCGCCGCTGGTCGGTGACGGCCGGGCGCCTGATGAGCGGCGAGGGGGCGGCGCACGACGACACGGATGTGGCCCGCGACGCCGGCCCGTCCTCGCTCACCCTCACCTTCGGCTTCGGCCACAGCTTCTTCTCCCGCACCGGTCTGGAGAAGCAGCGCCCGGTCTCCCTCGACCCGCTGCCCGACTTCTCCTCCGACCTCCTCGACAAGGCCCGCAGCAACGGCGATCTGTGGGTGCAGATCGGCGCCGACGACGCCCTGGTCGCCTTCCACGCCCTGCGCGCGATCCAGAAGGACGCGGGCGGCGCGGCCCGCATCCGCTGGCAGATGAACGGCTTCAACCGCACACCGGGCGCCACCACGCACACCATGACGGCCCGCAACCTCATGGGCCAGCTGGACGGCACGCGCAATCCGAAGCCGGCCGAGCCCGACTTCGACCAGCGGATCTTCGTTCCGTCCTCGGGCTCGAACGACCCGGCCTGGATGGCCAACGGCTCCTACGCCGTCGTCCGCCGCATCCGCATGCTCCTCGACGACTGGGAGAAGCTCTCACTCATGGCCCAGGAGAACGTCATCGGGCGCCGGAAATCCAATGGGGCGCCCTTGTCGGGCGGCACCGAGACGACCCCGATGGACCTCGACAAGGCCGACTCCAAGGGCGAGTACGTCGTCCCGGTGAACGCCCACGCCCGCATCACGCGCCCCGACCAGAACGGCGGTGCGGCCATCCTGCGGCGCCCGTTCTCGTACCACGACGGCTTCGACGCGGACGGGGTTCCTGACGCGGGCCTGCTCTTCGTCTGCTGGCAGGCCGACCCGCTGCAGGGCTTCGTCCCCCTCCAGCGCAAGCTCGACCGGGGCGACGCCCTGTCGAGGTACATCCGCCACGAGGCGAGCGGTCTGTTCGCCGTGCCGGGCGGGGCGGCGCAGGGCGAATACGTGGGGCAGCGGCTGCTGGAGGGGTGAGGGCCGGGACGGGAGCCCACGGACGGGGCCCTGGTGAGACGGGCGAGCCGCGCTTTCGTCAGGCCCATTAGGGCAAGGCCGTGAAGTTATGGGCTGATGGGCCCTGTCAACAGGATGTCGATGCTGATGGTGGCCTTGTAGGTGCGTCGGTCCACTCGCAGGCTCTTGTACGCGTATCGGGACAGTGGTCGCTTGACGGCGCGGGGGCTGACGCGCAGGCGGCGGGCTGTCATCGGGTGGTTCAGGACGGCTCGTCCGATGGTTCCGACGAGGTCGATGGTGGTGTCGGCGATGATGCCTGCGGCTTGGACGACCTGGTCGCGGGCGGTGTGGAGGGCGATGCTGAAGCTGGCCCGGTCGGGGTCCGCGTGGGGGAGGGTCGCGGTGGCGTCGGCGATGGCAATCCTGATCAGCTGGTAGGCGGTCAGCAGGGCGTAGACCTCCTGGGCGATACCGGACATGGTCCGGGCGCGCAGGACCCGGCGCCCGAGGATGGACTTCTTGATCGCGAAGAAGGCGGACTCCACTTCCCACCGCTCGTGATACTGCTTGACCAGCTCGAATGCCGGGTAGCGGCGGTGGTCGAGCAGGGTGGTGGCCAGCCGGTAGACACCGGTGGTGCGCCCGGCGGTGGTGGCGATGGTGATCTCGCACTCGATGACGCGGACCTCCAGCCGGCCGATCCTGGACAGGAACGAGCCGTCCTCGTAGCGGTGCAGGATGGGTGGTTTGCGGGTGGCGGACAGCCGGGCGAGGAACGCGGCGCCGGTGTCCGCGACCGTGGTCAGGAAGGCATTGGAGGACAAGCCGCGGTCCAGCAGGACGAGCATGCCCTCGTGCAAGGAGCGGGCCAGGCGCTTGCCATGGGTGGTCTCGCCGCTGGTGCGCGGGCCGAAGACCGCGTCGATCACGGCCCGGGTGCCGCAGGCGACCAGGGTGACCAGGCAGATCTGGGGATAGCCTGAAGTGGCGTACTGGTTGGAGCCTTTGCCCAGGTGGGCCCGGGTGGCGGGAGCGTCGGGGACGTCGAGGTAGGTGCCGTCGACGGCGACGACCAGCAGACCCGCCCAGCGGGCCCCGGTGGTGCGGATCGCGCTCGCCGGGCCGCGCAGCAGGTCGAACAGGGCCCGCATGGGGCGGACACCGAGCCGGGCGCGGGCGTGCCACAGTGCCGTTGCGGTGACCTTCGGGACCGGCAGGCAGTGCAGTGCGGAGGTCAGCCTGGCCCACACCGCCGGATAGCCGCACTCCTCGAACAGAGCAGCGGCCAGGAGGAGGTAGACGACCACCCGGGCGGGGAGTTTCCGCAATCGCTGCTGGACGGCCCCGCACTCAGCCAGGGCGGCGTCGACCATCTCGAACGGGACGATCTGCGTCAACTCACCCAAGTGACCCGGAGCGAAAAGACCGTCGGCTACCGCGATCTCGCGGCTGATGACACACTGACCCGACAGCGGAGCCTCCGGTGCTGTGAACGGCTTGTCTTGGCGGACCAGCCAGTTCTACCGGGGCTCCGCTTCTCGCGTCCGGTGTTCCTCCAGATCAGACCCCACTTGCAGCCACGGACCCGCCCCGTAACTTCATGGCCTTGCCCATTAGGGTGAGGTCATGCCAGCGAGCTACGCGTATCTCGGTCCCGAGGGCACCTTCACCGAAGCCGCCCTGCGCACCCTTCCCGAGACGGCCACCCGGGAACTGATCCCGTACGTGTCCGTCCAGTCCGCGCTCGACGCGGTCCGCGCCGGTGAGGCCGAGGCCGCGTTCGTGCCGATCGAGAACTCCGTCGAGGGCGGCATCACCACCACCCTTGACGAGCTGGTCGCGGGCGCCCCGCTGATGATCTACCGCGAGGTGCTCCTGTCGATCACCTTCGCGCTGCTGGTGCGGCCGGGCACCAAGCTCTCCGACGTCAAGACCGTCTCCGCGCACCCGGCCGCCCAGCCGCAGGTGCGCAACTGGCTCAGGAACAACCTCCCGGACGCCCACTGGGAGTCGGCCGCCTCGAACGCGGACGCCGCCCGGCTGGTCCAGGAGGGCCAGTACGACGCGGCCTTCGCCGGCGAGTTCGCCGCCGCCCTGTACGGCCTGGAGGCGCTGGAGACCGGGATCCACGACGCCGAGAACGCGCAGACGCGGTTCGTGCTCGTGGGCCGCCCCGCCCGGCCCGCGGCACCGACCGGCGCGGACAAGACGTCCGTCGTGCTGTGGCAGCGCGACGACCACCCCGGCGGCCTGCGCGATCTGCTCGACGAGTTCGCCACCCGCGGCATCAACCTGATGCTGCTGCAGTCGCGGCCCACCGGCGCCGGCATCGGCAACTACTGCTTCTGCATCGACGCGGAGGGCCATATCTCCGACCGCCGGGTGGCCGAGACCCTGATGGGGCTCAAGCGGATCTGCCTGGAAGTGCGGTTCCTGGGTTCGTACCCGCGTGCGGACATCGGCGTCGAGGACGTACGCGCGCTGTGGCGGGGAACGTCCGACGAGGAGTTCGTCGCGGCCTCGGACTGGGTGGCGCGCTGCCAGGACGGCCGTTTCTAGCCCAACCGTCCAGTCTGCCCAGGGGCACGACCGGCCAGTCCTACCTGCAGATTTTCGTTGTCCACAGGAGTTATCCACAGGCAGGCTTCTCGACCTGGGGACAAGTCGACACCTACACATCGCTCGGTCGACAAATCGGCCTGCAGGCCCCTCTCGCGTCCACCGGCCCGCATGTCACCGTTCGTCCACCCGTTTCCTTTAGGCAATCCTTTGGAGCGACCCATTTCCACTCGAAAGCAGTGGTAAAGCAGGGTCTGCACCGGGAATCCAGGGCGTGACGCAGCAGTTTCGGAGTGATCAATTCCGAAATCCACAGACCGTCCGCACACCCTGTGGATAACTCTTCGGGGGTTGTGGATCGCTGTGGACAACCGAGCCCCAAGTCCCGTTCCCCACAAGGGAATCGAGTCAACCAGCCACCAACCGCCTGCCCCGTTCCGGGGAGTGAGACACCTTTTGTTGACACTGTGCGTAATTCGCCCATAACGGAACGTAAGGCATAATTGCCAACCGTTGGGAATGGTGAGTCGTGGGCCGTATGCCCGCACCGGTAGCCTTGACCGCGTGATTGACCTTCGCCTGCTCCGTGAGGACCCCGACCGTGTGCGCGCGTCCCAGCGTGCCCGTGGAGAGGACGTCGCGCTCGTCGACGCTCTCCTGTCTGCCGACGAGCGGCGCAGGTCGTCCGGCGTCCGCTTCGACGAGCTGCGTTCCGAGCAGAAGGCGCTCGGCAAGCTCATCCCCAAGGCCTCCGGCGACGAGAAGGCGGAGCTGCTCAAGCAGACGGGCCGTCTCGCCGCCGACGTCAAGGCGGCCGACGCCGAGCAGCACGAGGCGGACGAAGAGACCAAGCGGCTTCTGCTCCAGCTCGGCAACCTCATCCACCCGGACGTCCCGGTCGGCGGCGAGGAGGACTTCGTCGTCCTGGAGACGCACGGCACCATCCGCGACTTCGCCGCCGAGGGCTTCGAGCCCAGGGACCACCTGGAGCTCGGCGAGGCGCTGGGCGCCATCGACGTCGAGCGCGGCGCCAAGGTGTCGGGCTCCCGCTTCTACTACCTGACGGGCGTCGGCGCCCTCCTGGAGCTGGCGCTCGTCAACGCCGCGATCGCGCAGGCCACCGAGGCGGGCTTCGTCCCGATGCTCACCCCCGCGCTGGTCCGCCCCCGCGCCATGGAGGGCACCGGCTTCCTCGGCCAGGCCGCGGAGAACGTCTACCACCTGGAGAAGGACGACTACTACCTGGTCGGCACCTCCGAGGTCCCGCTCGCCGCGTACCACATGGACGAGATCCTTGACGCGGACAAGCTGCCGCTGCGTTACGCCGGCTTCTCGCCGTGCTTCCGCCGCGAGGCCGGGACGTACGGCAAGGACACCCGGGGCATCTTCCGCGTGCACCAGTTCGACAAGGTCGAGATGTTCTCGTACGTCGCCCCCGAGGACGCGGAGAACGAGCACCGGCGGCTCCTGGAGTGGGAGAAGCAGTGGCTCACCGGCCTGGAACTGCCCTTCCAGGTCATCGACGTGGCCTCCGGCGACCTGGGCGCCTCGGCGTCCCGCAAGTTCGACTGCGAGGCGTGGATCCCCACGCAGGGCAAGTACCGCGAGCTGACCTCTGCCTCCAACTGCGACGGCTTCCAGGCACGCCGGCTGTCCGTCCGCATGCGCGACGGCAAGAAGGTGCAGCCGCTGGCGACGCTCAACGGCACGCTGTGCGCCGTACCGCGCACGATCGTGGCGATCCTGGAGAACCACCAGCAGGCCGACGGCTCGGTGTACGTGCCGAAGGTGCTGCGCCCGTTCCTGGGCGGCCGAGAGGTCCTGGAGCCGATCGCCAAGTGAGCGACGCGTCTCCCGTCAAGGGCTTCCCGTACCGGCTGATCGCGACCGACCTCGACGGCACGCTCCTGCGCTCCGACGAGTCGGTCTCACAGCGCACCCGTGACGCGCTCGCCGCGGCCACGGCGGCGGGCGCCGCGCACATCGTCGTCACCGGCCGCGCGGTCCCCTGGACCCGGCACATCCTCGACGACCTCGGCTACCAGGGCCTCGCGGTCTGCGGCCAGGGCGCCCAGGTGTACGACGCCGGCTCGCACCGCCTGCTGACGTCGGTCACCCTGGACCGGCAGCTGGCGGGCGTGGCCCTGGCGAAGATCGAGGCGGAGGTCGGCCCGCTGCATCTGGCGGCCAGCCGTGACGGTCTGGACGGCGATGTGCTGGTGGGGCCGGGTTACGCGGTCACCGGCAGCCTTCCGTCGACCCCGTTCACGGACGCGTCCGACCTGTGGACCGCCCCGCTGAACAAGATCTACATACAGCACCCGGAGCTGTCCGACGACGCCCTCGCAGAGGCGGCCCGCCGGGCCGCGGGCGGCTTCGTCACGGTGGCGATGGCGGGCGAGGGCATCGTCGAACTGCTGCCGCTGGGTCTGTCCAAGGCGACGGGCCTCTCGCTGGCGGCCCGCCGCCTGGGCGTCAAGGCGGCGGACACGATCGCCTTCGGCGACATGCCGAACGACATCCCGATGTTCGCCTGGGCGGCGCGTGGCGTGGCGATGGCCAACGCCCACGAGGAGCTGAAGGCGGTGGCGGACGAGGTGACGTCGTCGAACGAGGAGGACGGCATCGCCGTCGTTCTGGACCGCCTACTCGCATAGGCCGGGCAAGAGGCGGACCGCCTGCTCGCACCTGTGCGGGCGGACGTGCCGCTGGGGCGGTACGGGTGGGCGCAACGGCACCTCGTGGTGCCGGACTGCGCAACCGACCCGCCCGCCCCAGCGGAGGATGCCCCCTGTGATGGGGGCGACGGGGAAGGCGGCCCACGCAAGCGCAGCGCGCGTCGCGTGCTCGAAGCGGCCGCCCCGGGCAACTCCCTGTGCGATACGGGGTCGACGGTGGGGTAACTACACCGGAACCCGCCGCTGGCTGCCCTGTCGGGAGCTGGACGAACTGTCGTGCATGGACACCGTCCCGCTCCTCTCCCTGAACATGGCGCCGGATCGTCGTCCGGCGGCGGGGACACAACCACTGTGCCGGTTCGACGAGTTGGGCGCCACCGAATTAGTGCGAGGTCAGCGGCGTCGCCACCGCCGGCGTCGCCCCTTGCTGAAGAACCACCCGGCGGGCGGCTCGTCCGAGCGCCAGGGCTGCGGCTCGGGCTCCTCCGCGCGCCAGCGCGCGGCCAGCATGCGCGCGCGGGCGGACGGCTCGGAAGTCTCGGCGCCCTGTACGAAGTCCTCGTCCAGGACCAGGTCGTCCCAGTCGTCCGCCATCGCCGTCCCTCCCAGCCGTATCCGCTTCTTCCCAGTGTGCCCGGACCGAAGTGAACCCTCCGTCAAGATCAGGACCTGTCATTCCTCCCCGGCGAGCGTCAGCGTGCGCAGCTTCTGGCCGGCGTACCAGGTGGCCAGGACGGTCACCGCGACCAGGAACACCGTCGCCGTCGTCAGTCCGACGTCGGAGGTGACCAGGTCACCGCCGGCCACCTTGTGCGCGACGGCCAGCGACCACTGCTGGACGCTCAGCGTGCGGGCGCCCGGCACCAGGGAGCCGAACAGGGCTTCCCAGACCAGCGCGTAGACGAGCCCGAAGACCACCGCGTGCCGGGAGACCGTGCCCAGCAGCAGGAACAGCGCCGCGTACGCGATGGAGGAGACCAGCGCGGCCACCGTGTAGGCGACGGCGATCTGCTGGCCGTTGCCGTTGAGGATGAAGCCGGCGACGAGGGTCGGCAGCGCGGAGAACACCATGGTCACGGCGATCGCCACGATCAGCTTGGTGAAGATGATCGTCGGCCGCTTCAGCGGCTTGGACAGCAGGTACACCACCGAGCCGTCGTCGATCTCCGGACCGATCGCGCCGGTGCCGGCGATGACGCCGATGATCGGCACCATCGTGGCGAGCGCGAGCCCGCCCAGCAGGTCCGAGGCCGTCTGGTCGTCGGCGCCGGCGAGAGCCCGCACGACGACGGAGATCGCGATCAGCAGCAGGGGCAGCGCACCCAGGATGAGGGCCCGGCGACGGCCGAGCAGGGCCCGGTAGGTGAGTCGGGCGACTGTGGGGTCGTACATCTTCGGCCTCCTACGCCGCGACGAGATACGAGAAGACGGACTCAAGCGACTCGTCGGACGGCGAGACCGCGAGCAGCCGGATGCCGTGGTCGCGGGCGACCCTGGGCAACAGGGCCGTGAAGCGGCCGAAGTCGACGGCCTGGATGCGCAACGCGCCCTCGGCGAGGTCGACTTCGATTCCGGACGTCGACGGGTCGGCGATCAGCGCGGCCGCGAGCGCGCGGTCGTCGCTGGAGCGCACCAGGTAGCGGTGCGGGCGGTCGGTCATCAGACGGCGGATCTTGCGGAAGTCGCCGCTGGCCGCGTGCCTTCCGGCGACGACGACCTCGATGTGCCAGGCGAGTTGCTCGACCTCTTCGAGGATGTGGGACGAGAACAGCACCGTGCGGCCCTCGTCGCCCATCCGCCGCAGCAGGTCCATGAGCTGCATGCGCTGGCGCGGGTCCATGCCGTTGAAGGGTTCGTCGAGCAGGAGCAGCGAGGGGTCGTGGACGAGGGCGGACGCCATCTTCACGCGCTGGCGCATGCCCTTGGAGTACGTGGAGATCTTCCGGTCCTGCGCGTACTCCATCTCGACCGTGGCGAGCGCCTTCTGGGCCGCCTTGGCGTTCAGGCCGTGCAACTCCGCGTTGGCCACGACGAATTCGCGCCCGGTGAGGAAGTCGTACATCGCCTCGCGCTCGGGGACGATGCCGATGTGCCTGTAGACCGTCTCGTTGCGCCACACCTGCTGGCCGTCGAGGGTGACCGTGCCGGTGGAGGGGGCGAGGAAGCCGGCCATCATGTTGATGAGGGTGGACTTTCCGGCGCCGTTCGGACCGAGCAGGCCGGTGACGCCGGGGCCGATCGTCATGGTGACGTCGTTGACGGCGACCACGTTGCCGAACCAGCGGGAGACGTGGTCGATGTTGAGCGTGGTCACAGGCCCACCTTCCGGTAGCGGCGCATCAGGAGGCCGTAGCAGGCGGCGATGAGACCCAGGACGACCAGGACGTAGACCACGCCCTCGCCGTTCGTCGGGCCGATCTCGCCGGGGGACGCCGAGGCCGCGCCGAGGAACGCGGTCTGGACACCGTCGACGAGGGTCACGGGCGAGAAGAGGCCGATCCAGGGAATGGCCCTCGTGCTGTTCTGCGCTTCGGCGATGGCCTGGAGCGTGGAGACGGCGCCGTAGGAGATGGTCATCACGGCGATCACGGCCGCGATGCCGAAGCCGCGCCTCGGAGTCACCGAGGCGATGACCAGGCCGATGCCGGCGAAGAGCAGCGAGAGCAGTGCCACGGAGACGAGTCCCTGAGCGAACCCCTTGGTCTGGTCGGCGAAGTCGAGCTTCGCCAGCAGCGCGCCGACATAGAGGACGAGCAGCGGGGCCGCGGTCAGGACGAACAACGCGGAGGCCAGCGCCGCGTACTTGGCACGCACGTAGTCGGCGGTCTCGATCGGCCGCGAGAAGTACAGCGGCACGGTCTTGAAGCGCAGGTCGCGGGAGACGGACTGGGGCGCCTGCGAGGCGACGTACAGGCTGATGACGGCCTGCATGATGATCGCGTAGCGCGTGTAGTCGACGGGCAGGTCCTTGGCCTTCGTGGCGACCGCGACGGCGACCATGATGGCCGCGGGCACGCACATCACCACGAACAGCAGCATCGGCAGCACCTTGGACTTGACCGAGCGGCCGAGGCCGTAGGCGCCGCGCAGGGACTGCGAGTACAGCGAGCGAGTGGCATAGGAACGGCCGAGGCGGGGGCCGTCGTAGTTGCGGTAGCCGATGTTGTGGATGCGGGTCTGGTCACCCGACGCCGCGGCCGGTGTCCGCATGGGCTGCTCAACTGCCATGGACGGCCGCCTCCTTCGTCACGTCCTGCTCCTCGGTGTCCGCGTGGAAGACCTCGGAGATGTGGTGCCTGCGCTGCTCCATGCGCACCAGGCCGAGGCCGAGATCGGCGACGACGTCGCGCACGAGGTCGTACGTCTGCTCGCCCTGCGCGGTCAGCAGCAGGATGTGGCCGGCGCCCGGCAGGCCGTTGCTGCCGTCGAGGACCTCCACCCCGCGCGCGTGCAGCACCTCGCGCACCGCGCGCGTGCCGTCCGGGTGCTCGTCGGTGTCGGTGACCTCGATCGCCAGAGTGGTCGTGGTCTGTGTGAAGTCCGTGGTGGAGCTGGAGCGCAGGAGCTTGCCGCCGTCGATGACGACGACGTGGTCGCAGGTCCGCTCCAGCTCGCCCAGCAGGTGCGAGGTGACCAGCACCGAGATGCCGAAGTCGGTGTGGATACGGCGGATCAGGCCGAGCATGTCGTCGCGGCCGACCGGGTCGAGGCCGTTGGTCGGCTCGTCCAGGAAGACCAGCTGCGGGTCGTGGACCAGGGCCTGCGCGAGCTTCACACGCTGCTTCATACCGGTCGAGTAGCCGCCGATGGGGCGGTAGCGCTCCTCGTACAGACCGACATGGCGCAGCGTGTCCGCGGTGCGCTCGCGCGCGGCCGTGGGCGGCAGGCCGGACATGCGCGCCATATGGACGACGAACTCGGTCGCCGAGACGTCCGGCGGCAGACAGTCGTGCTCCGGCATGTAGCCGACCCGCTCACGGATGTCGGCGCCCTTGGCCGCGACGTCGAGCCCGAGCACTTCGGCGCGGCCCTCGGAGGCGGGGGTCAGACCCAGAAGGATCTTGATCAGAGTGGACTTGCCGGCCCCGTTCGCTCCGACGAGTCCGGTCACACCGGGCCCGACGTCGACGGAGAGCCGGTCAAGCGCGGTCACCCGGGGGAACCGCATGCTCAGGCTTTCGGTCGCGATCACAGTCACGGCTAAGACGATAGTGACGGGTACCACGCCGGTCGTCAGACCGCAGAGCTGTCTTGACGTCCGACTCCAGGCGTACGGGTCCGTAGGGGATTCCCCTACCTGAGAGCTACGCAGAGTTATCCACAGCCCGGACCCGGCCTATTGACGCAGCCTCTAACAACTGTCACATTCACCGGTGTCACGTTACGAGCACGTACCGCAGTCGGAGTGGACGAGGGTGGGGCGGTGGCATGACGACAGCAGTGGCAGACGAACTCCCCGTGCGGCTGCCGGGGTTCAGGCAGGTGCAGCGCCTCGCGTACGACTGCGCGGAGGCGGTCGCCGCCCGCCTGCGGCCGGGCGTGACCGAGCGCGAGGCGGCCCGGATGCAGCGCGAGTGGCTGCGCGAGCGCGGCGTGCGGGACTGGTTCCACCTGCCCTTCGCCTGGTTCGGTGACCGCACGGCGTTCGCCGGCTTCCGCGTACCGCTCCAGTTCTTCCCGACCGGCCGCCGCCTGGAGCCGGGGATGCCGTTCATCCTCGACATGGCTCCCGTGTACGACGGATTCACCGCCGACATCGGCTACTCGGGCTCCCTCGGCATCAACCCCGTGCAGGACCGGCTCATGGCCAACCTGGAGGCCCACCGCGAGCTCATCCTGCGCGAGGTGCGCGAGCGACGCCCGCTGCGCACCATCTACGAGGACGTGGACCGCCTCATGGTCCGCCAGGGCTACACCAACCGGCACCGCGCCTACCCCTTCGGCGTGATCGCCCACAAGGTCGGCCGCGTACAACAGCGCCGCTGGTCACCGCACCTGTTCGGATTCGGCACGCAGTCCCTGAAGGGGCTCGCCTCCGACGCGCTGCACGGCCACCGCGACGGCTGGTCCCCTCTCTGGTCGCCGTACCGCTTCTCCGACCACCCGCCGCAGCCGGGCCTGTGGGCGGTCGAACCCCACCTGGGCTTCCGGGGCACGGGCGCGAAGTTCGAGGAGATCCTGGTCGTCACCGACTCCGCGGACCCCGCCGAGAGCGCCTTCTGGCTGGACGACGATCTGCCGCATGTGCGGCGCTGGGCGGAGGACAAGTGACACGCTTTCCCGAGGCGATGCTGAAGGGCGCGCGCGAGCGCCGCGTGCCGACCGGCGGCGTCGAGCTGTGCGTGGCCGAGCTGGGGGACGCCGGGCAGCCCACGGTGGTCCTCGTGCACGGCTACCCGGACAGCAAGGAGGTCTGGTCGGAGGTGGCCGCCCGCCTGGCCGAGCACTTCCACGTCGTGCTGTACGACGTGCGGGGCCACGGCCGGTCGACGGCACCGCAGCCGCTGCGCGGCGGTTTCACCCTGGAGAAGCTGACGGACGACTTCCTGGCCGTGATCGACGCGGTCAGCCCGGACCGGCCGGTGCACGTCGTGGGGCACGACTGGGGCTCGGTGCAGTCCTGGGAGTTCGTCACCGTCAAGCGCACCGAGGGGCGCATCGCCTCCTTCACCTCGATGTCCGGACCGTCCCTGGACCACTTCGGCCACTGGATCAACGGACGCCTCAGGCGGCCCACCCCGCGCCGGATCGGCCAGCTCCTCGGCCAGGGCGCCAAGTCCTGGTACGTGTACCTGCTGCACACACCCGTGCTGCCCGAGCTGGCCTGGCGCGGACCCCTCGGCAAGCGCTGGCCCGCCATCCTGGAGCGCTTCGAGAAGGTGCCCGGCGGCGGCTACCCGACCTCCTCCCTGCCCCAGGACGCGGCGCACGGCGCCTGGCTGTACCGCGACAACGTCCGGGCCAGGCTGCGCAGGCCCCGCCCGGACGCGTACGCACACGCGCCCGTGCAGCTCATCACGCCCCTGGGGGACGCCTTCCTGTCGGAGAAGCTCCACGACGAACTGGAGCAGTGGGTTCCGCAGTTGACCCGCCGCACCCTCCCGGCCAAGCACTGGATACCGCGCACCCGACCCGACCAACTGGCCGCCTGGATCACCGAGTTCGTGACAACCACCGAGGGCGGAAAGAGCCAGGTGAACGCGACCGGCAAGTACGCCGACCGGTTCGGCGGGCAGCTCGTCCTGGTCACCGGCGCCGGCAGCGGCATCGGCCGGGCCACGGCGTTCGCCTTCGCGGAGGCCGGCGCCCGCGTGGTAGCCGTCGACCGGGACGCCGAGGCCGCCGCCCGCACCGCCGAACTGTCCCTTCTGCTCGGCGCCCCCAAGGCCTGGGCCGAGACGACCGACGTCTCCGACGAACAGGCCATGGAGAAACTCGCCGGGAAAGTCGCCACCGAATACGGCGTGGTGGACGTCCTGGTGAACAACGCCGGGATCGGCCTGGGCGGCTCCTTCTTCGACACCACCCCGGAGGACTGGAAGACGGTCCTCGACGTCAACCTGTGGGGCGTCATCCACGGCTGCCGGCTGTTCGGCAGGCAGATGGCCGAGCGCGGGCAGGGCGGCCACATCGTCAACACCGCGTCCGCGGCGGCGTACCAGCCCTCCAAGGCACTGCCCGCCTACAGCACCTCCAAGGCGGCCGTCCTGATGCTCAGCGAGTGCCTGCGCGCGGAACTGGCGGGCCAGGGGATCGGCGTCAGCGCGATCTGCCCCGGCTTCGTCAACACCAACATCACCTCCACCGCGCGATTCGCCGGCGTGGACGCAGCCGAGGAGAAGCGGCGGCAGAAGAGATCGGCGCGCCTGTACGGCCTCAGGAACTACCCGCCGGAGAAGGTCGCCGACGCGATCCTGAAAGCGGTCGTCCGCAACGAGGCCGTCGTACCGGTCACCCCGGAAGCCCGGGGCGCCCACCTGATGTCGCGGTTCGCCCCGCGCGCGTTGCGGGCGATCGCCCGTCTGGAACCACCACTGTGAGCGCGCGCACCGGCCCGCGCCGCACGACCTTCGTGCAGGTCTTCGAGGAAGACCTGCCGCTGGTCAGGGACCCCGAACTGCCCACCGGGGTCAAGGGGTTCATGGGCGAAGCGGCCACGCACAGCGTCCGGCACGCGCACGCGCCCGACCACGGCAGGCTCGGGCCTGCTGCCCGCCGAGCCGGGCAGCGGAGTATCCGGAGAGAGTGCCCGCGGCCAGGCGGCGGTCGCCCAGCAGCACCGTGACAGTCATCTGAACCGGCCGTGGCCAGTCGTTGCGCAGAGCGGGACGGGCGGGCACGGCCTGCAGCGCCGGGGCGCGTCGCACGGACGGCGCGGCGGCGGACGGAGGCACCGAGCATGGAGACGACGTACCGGATCGAGGACCTGGCGCACGTCAGCGGCGCCACGGTCCGCACCATCCGCGCCTATCAGGACCGCGGCCTCCTCCCCCGCCCCGAGCGCCGCGGCCGCGCCAACCTCTACTCGGACGCGCATCTCGCCCGGCTGCGTCAGATCGCCGACCTCCTGGACCGCGGCTACACCCTGGCCTCCATCAAGGAGCTTCTGGAGGCCTGGGACGCGGGCCGCGGCCTGGGCGGCGTGCTCGGGCTGGTCGCCGAGGTCGACGGCCCGTGGACCGATGAGCAGGCGGTACGGGTCTCCCGGGCCGAGCTGTCCGAGCGGTTCGGCGGCTCCCCCGACGACGTGGCACTCGCCGACGCCGTCGAGCTGGGCGTACTCGAACCCGTCTCCGGAGAGGAGGACTCCTTCCTCGTGCCGAGCCCCCAAGAGCTGGCCGTGGCCGTCGAGTTGTCCGCGGCGGGCATCCCCCTGTCCACGATCGCGGGCCATCTACGGGAGTTGAGGGGTCAGGTCGAGCACATCGCGGCCCGTTTCCTGGAGTTCACCACCGAGCACGTCTTCGCCAGGTACCTCGAAGGACCGCACCGCCCGACCGACGCGGAAACGGCCGAAGCGGCCTCCCTGGTACGACGACTGCGGCCGCTCGCGCAGCAGACGGTGGACGCGGAACTCGCCCGCGCGATGCGTATGTTGGCGGTGCGGCAGCTGCGTCAGCGACTCGGCACCGGCGAAAGCGCGCCGAGCGCTCCGATGTCACGCTCCGTGTCGTTGCCCGAGGAGACGATGCGGGCGGTGGAGAAGCTGGTTGGTCCGGAACGGACGGCGGAGTTCGTCGGGCTGGCGGCTGAACGGGAGGTGCGGGCAAGGGCGTTGGACGCGCTCACGTCAAGTGGAGGGCCCCCAGTCGATCTTGACGAACGGGGCTGACATGTCGGGTAGTTGTCCACAGGACCGCCAAATAGCCTGTGGATAACTACAGTTGGTTGTGGATCAAACCTCCGCGAAAAAAAATCTGCGTGATCCACGTCTCTCCCGTCATGCTGAGCAGATGGACGAAAGACGCACCGTGAAGGTGTCGAAGTACCTCTCCAGACATCTGCGCCACCAGCCCGAGCGGATCGGGCTCACACTCGACGAGGCCGGCTGGGTCGAGATCGACGTGCTGATCACCGCGGCCGCCGCCCACGGCTTCCGCTTCACCCGCGAAGAGCTGGACCACGTGGTCGCCGCGAACGACAAGAAGCGCTTCGCGATGGAGGGCACCCGGATCCGCGCCAGCCAGGGCCACAGCGTCGAGATCGACCTCGGACTGCCCCCGGCAACCCCTCCGCCGTACCTCTACCACGGCACCGTTGCCCGCACCCTGGACGCAATCCGCACCGAAGGGCTGCGCCCCATGAACCGGCACGACGTGCACCTCTCGCCCGACCGCGAGACGGCGACCCGCGTCGGAGCCCGCCGCGGCCGCCCCGTCGTGCTCTCGGTGGACGCGGCGGCCATGCACCGCGACGGACACGTCTTCCACGTCAGCGAGAACGGAGTGTGGCTCACCAAGGCCGTGCCGCCCCAGTACCTGCGCTTCCCGCAGCAGCACTGACACCCGGCCGCCTCGGCAGCGTCCGACAACCGGCCCCACCAGCGCGTGGCCGCGCGACCGCGCATGGTGACCGTTTCGTCCGTCGCCAGTGCGCGGCTTAGTCTCGGAAGCATGAGTCTGCGTCTGAGCACCGTGATCCTCCCGTACCGCCGCTGGCACGAGGGCGGCAGTTCGGCATGGCGGCGCGCGGAGCAGCTCGGCCTCCACACCGCGTACACCTACGACCACCTGTCCTGGCGCAGTTTCCGGGACGGCCCGTGGTTCGGTGCCGTACCGACCCTGACCGCGGCCGCGGCCGTCACCGAGCGGATCCGCCTGGGCACCCTGGTGACCTCGCCGAACTTCCGCCACCCGGTGCCCTACGCCAAGGAGCTGATCTCACTCGACGACATCTCCGCGGGCCGCTTCACCCTCGGCATCGGCGCGGGCGGCAACGGCTTCGACGCGACCGTGCTGGGACAGGAGTCCTGGACCCCGCGGGAGCGCGCCGACCGGTTCGCGGAGTTCGTCCAGCTCCTCGACCGGCTGCTGACCGAGGACGGCAAGGAAGGCGTGTCCTACGAGGGCGACTTCTACTCGGCGCACGAGGCCCGCAACATCCCCGGCTGTGTGCAGCGCCCCCGACTGCCCTTCGCGGTGGCCGCGACGGGCCCGCGCGGCCTGCGTCTCGCGGCACGGCACGGACAGGCGTGGGTGACCACCGGCGACCCGAAACTGTACGAGAACGGCACGCCTGAACAGTCGATTCAAGCCATTCGCGGCCAGGCCGAGAAGCTGGCCGACGCCTGCGCCGAGATCGGCCGGGACGTGTCCGGGATCGACAAGATCCTGCTCGCCGGCTTCACCCCGGACCGCGCCCGGCCGCTGGAGTCTCTCGACGCCTTCGTGGACTTCGCGGGCCGGCACCGGGAACTGGGCTTCACCGAGATCGTGATCCACTGGCCCATCCCCGACTCCGACTTCGCCGCCGACGAGAAGGTCTTCGAGCAGATCGCCCTGGAGGCCCCGGCCCAGCTCGACTGAGCGTCCGGGGCGGGGCGCTGCCGACGCGGACGGCCCTGACGCGGACGGCAACTCCTCACCTGTGCGGACTCCCGCACGGGCGTGCAGGCATATGCGGGAGAATGAACGGGTGACCTCAGCGACTCGACAGCCCGAGACCCCGGCCGCCGCCGTTCCGCCACGGCTCATAGCCACCGATCTCGACGGCACCCTCCTGCGGGACGACCAATCGGTCTCCCCGCGCACGGTCGCCGCCCTCGCCGCCGCCGAGGAGGCAGGCATCGAGGTCTTCTTCGTCACCGGCCGCCCCGCCCGCTGGATGGACGTCGTCAGCGACCACGTCCACGGCCACGGACTGGCGATCTGCGGCAACGGCGCGGCCGTGGTCGACCTGCACGGCGGCCCCGGCGCCCACCGCTTCGTGAAGGTGCGTGAGCTCGCCCGGGACAACGCGCTGGACGCCGTAAGGCTGCTGCGCGACGCGGCACCGGGCACGGTGTACGCGGTGGAGCAGACGTACGGCTTCCACCAGGAGCCGGACTACCCCAAGCTGCACATGGAGATCCCGGACAACCGCGCGCCGGCCGAGGACCTGCTGGCGCCCGACGGCCCCGGTACCGCGGAGCCGGTGCTCAAGATCCTCGCCTACCACCCCTCCCTCGACCCGGACGGTTTCCTCACCACCGCCCGTCTCGCCCTCGGTGAGCGTGCCAACGTCACCCGCTCCAGCCCCAGCGCCCTGCTGGAGATCAGCGGCCCCGGCGTCTCCAAGGCCAGCACGCTCGCCCTGTGCTGTGCCGAGCGCGGTATCTCGCACGAAGAGGTCGTCGCCTTCGGAGACATGCCGAACGACGTCGAGATGCTCACCTGGGCCGGCCGGTCGTACGCGATGGGCAACGCCCACCCGGACGTCATCGCCGCGGCCTCGGGCCGCACGGTCGCCAACAACGACGACGGTGTGGCGGTCGTGATCGAGCGGATGCTGGCCGCACGGCCGTAGGGCTCGCCTCCTTCGGACAGGACCGCGCGGCACCGGGCCGCCCTGCTGCCTTCGTCATCCGAGAGGGACGCCTCGCGCCGCCAGCCACGGCACCGGGTCCACCGCGGAACCCATCTGAGGCGTGACCCGCACCTCGAAGTGCAGATGCGGGCCGGTGGAGTTGCCGGTGGTGCCCGACTGGCCGATCCTCTGCCCGGTGTCCACCCGCTCGCCCTGGCCGACAGCGACGGTGGCGAGATGGGCGTACTGCGTGTAGTAGCCGCCCGCGTGCCGGATGACGATCTCGATGCCGAAGGGGCCCCCGCACGACACACTCACCACCCGCCCGGCACCGGCCGCCCGCACCGGCGTTCCGATCGGCACCGCGAAGTCCTGCCCGGTGTGCCGGTTCACCCACCGGTCGCCGCCACTGCCGAAGCCCGCGGACAGTGTGTACGTCTCCACGGGTGCGATCCACGCCTGCGTGACGTCCGTCTCCGGCTGCTCGAGCGGCACCGGCCCGCGGCAACTGCCTGCCGCGGCCGAGGCGTCCGCCTGTCCCTGCAACTGCCCTCGCGCCTCGTCGAGTTTCCGCTCGATGGTGTCCTTCACCGCGGCGAGTTCGCTGTTCTGCTTCTCCAGTGCCTGCCACGCCACCGTGGCCTTCCCCTCGTCCGCGGTCAGCCGCGCCTCGGCCCGCCGACTCCTGCCGACGGACCCGGCGAGGGCCTGACCGGCCTGCGCCAGGACATGCTGACCACGCAGCAACCCGTCCGGGTCATCCGCGAGGATCAGCCGGGCGGCCACCGGCAGACCGCCGCCGGTGCGGTACTGGGCGCGCGCCATCCGGCCGAGGTCCTCGTGCAGGGCGGTGATCTCCCGCCGCTCACGGTCCAGCAGTGCCTCGGCCCGCTCGGCCCGCTTCCGCTGCACCTCGGCCCGGCGCCGCCCCAGCTCGTACCGCTGTGTCGCCAGCGCCGCGTCCTCGTAGAGCCGCGCGACCTCGGCGCCGACCCCTGACCCGGAACCGCTGCCGACCCCGTCGCCGTCGTCCACGCCCGCAGCCCCGGCGGGCCTGGCCCCCAGCATGACGAGCGCGCACAGCAACGCCGGAACGAGCAGCGGATGACGGCGGCATGAGCGCATGCCGGCGATCGTGGCCCGCTCCTACGGTCCCGGTCATCTTCAACTCGTACACCCGGGGGAAGCGGCACCCCGTACGGCTCAGTACGGACGCGTCGGATGGACAGTGCCTACGGAGTTCGGTACGCCACCTGTCAGTCGCGCCGACGACGGCACAGAGGGCCGGCATCGGTGGCAGGCGCTGCGGCTATCCCGCCCCCACCAGCAGCTCCGCCTCCGCCTCTCGCTCGGCCATCCCCCTGAACGGCCCGGGTACGGCGGCCAGTTCGGCGTATGTTCCGCGCTGCACCACACGTCCCTCGTCCAGGACGACCACCTCGTCCACCGCTTCCAGGCCGGCAAGCCGATGCGTGATGAGCAGCGTCGTCCGGCCCCGTGTGGCTGCCAGCAGATCGGCGGTGAGCGCGTCGGCCGTCGGCAGGTCGAGGTGTTCGGCGGGCTCGTCGAGGACGAGGACGGGGAAGTCGGCGAGCAGCGCGCGGGCCAGCGCGAGCCGCTGCCGCTGCCCGCCCGACAGCCGGGCCCCGTGCTCGCCGACCAGCGTGTCGAGCCCGTCGGGCAGAGTATCGGCCCAGTCCAGCAGCCGGGCGCGCTTCAGTGCGTCGCGCAGATCATCCTCGGTGGCGTCCTTCCTCGCCAGCAGAAGGTTCTCGCGCACCGAGCTGTCGAAGACGTGCGCGTCCTGGGCACACAGCCCGACGAGCCGTCGTACGTCGTCGCCGGCGAGCGCGTACGCGTCCACGCCGGCCAGCGTGTACGACCCGGCGTCCGCGTCCAGGAAGCGCAGCAGCACCTGCGCCAGCGTCGTCTTGCCGGAGCCCGAAGGTCCGACCACGGCGATCCGGCGCCCCTCGTCGAGGGTCAGGTCGAGACCGTCGAGCGCCTCCCGCCGCTGGCCGGCGTGCCTGGCGCTCAGGCCCCTGAGGGCCATCGGGAAGGGGGCGGCGGGCGTCTGTCGCGCCCGCTCCGGCTCCCGTACCGGCTCGGGCGCGTCCAGCACCTCGTAGACGCGCTCCGCGCTTCTGCGCACCCGTTGCCGGTACTGCACGGCGAGCGGCAGCCCGAGGACCGCCTCGAAGGCGGCCAGTGGGGTGAGGACGACGACGGCCATCGTCACGCCGCCCAGCCGCTCGTCGGCGACCGCCTGGGCACCCATGAGGGCGGTGGCGGCGACCGTCAGGCCGGACAGCAGAGCGGTGAGTCCGTCGCCGAGCGCGGTGGCGGTGGCGGCGCGCGAGGCGATCCGGGTGAGCGTGTTGTCGGCGCGCCGTGCCTCGGCGGTGCGAGCGGGCAGAGCGCCTGCGACGGTCAACTCCGCGGTGCCGGTGAGCAGATCGGTCACGCGCGTCGCGAGTACCCCTCGTGCGGGGGCCAGCCTGCGTTCGGCGCGGCGGGCCACGGCACCGGTGACCAGCGGGACCCCGACTCCGGCCGCCACCAGCCCGACGGCCAGTGCGAGGCCGGCCTCGGGCAGCAGCCACGCCGTGAAGCCGACGGACGCGGCAGACACGATCGCCGCGGAAGCGGCGGGCAGCAACCAGCGCAGCCAGTAGTCCTGCAGGGCGTCCACGTCCACGACGAGCCGCGACAGCAGGTCGCCGCGGCGGGTGCGGCGCAGCCCGGCGGGCGCCAGCCGCTCCAGCCGCCGGTAGACGGCGACCCTGGTGTCGGCCAGCATCCGCAGCACCGCGTCGTGCGACACGAGCCGCTCGCCGTACCGGAAGACGGCCCGCCCGATACCGAAGGCCCTCGTCGCCGTGACCGCCACCATCAGATACAGCACGGGCGGCTGCTGCGAGGCCCGCGAGATGAGCCACCCGGAGGTGGCCATGAGCCCGACGGCACTGCCGAGCGCGAGGCTCCCGAGCAGCAGGGCGAGAGTGAGACGGCCGCGCCGGGGGCCGGACACGGCACGGACGCGGGCGAGCACGCCGCCTCGGCTGCTGGCAGGTGCGGCGCCTGCGGGCTCGTGCGTGGCGCTTTCGTACGTTTCCTGGGCCGCCGGGCGCCCCTCGGGCGTCCGGCGTTCCACGGAGGCAGGGACGGTCCGCCCCGCCAACCGCACCACCCGGTCCGCGACTGCGAGCAGCGCCGGCCGGTGCACGACCAGCAGTACCGTCCGCCCCACCGCCAGCCGCCGTACCGCCTCCACGACCTCGGCCTCGGTGGCCCCGTCCAGGGCGGCCGTCGGCTCGTCGAGCAACAGCACCGGACGGTCCGCGAGGAACGCCCGTGCCAGCGCGAGCCGTTGCCGCTGCCCGGCCGACAGCCCGGCACCGTCCTCGCCGAGCAGCGTGTCCGCCCCGTCGGGCAGGGCGTCCACGAACTCCAGCGCTCCGGCCTCCCCCAAGGCCCGCCGCACAGCGGCGTCGTCGGCATCGGAACGCGCCAGCCGTACGTTCTCGGCGACGCTTCCGGCAAACAGGTGCGGCCGCTGCGGCACCCAGGCGATCCGCGACCGCCACCGCTCCAGGTCGACGTCACAGAGATCGGCTCCGCCGGCCCTTACTTGCCCCTCGGACGGCTGGACAAAGCCCAACAGCACGTTCAGCAGCGTGGACTTGCCGAAGCCGCTCGGCCCGACGAGTGCGACCGTCTCCCCGGGCTCGACGGCGAAGGACACATCCGACACGGCGTCCCCGGACCGCCCGGGATACCGAACCGTCACCCCCTCGAAGGCGATGCCACCCGCCGGCACGACCCCTGTGCCCGACGCCGGCAGGGGGGTCTCCAGGACGGCGAAGATCTCCTCGGCCGCCGCGAGCCCTTCCGCCGCCGCGTGGTACTGCGCGCCGACCTGACGCAGGGGCAGGTAGGCCTCGGGCGCGAGGACGAGGATGACCAGGCCGATGTACAGATCCATCTCACCGCGCACGAGGCGCATGCCGATCGTCACGGCGACCAGTGCGACAGAGAGCGTGGAGAGCAGCTCCAGCGCGAAGGACGAGATGAAGGCGACCCGCAGCGTCCGCATGGTCGCCTGCCGGTACTCACCGGTGATCCGCTTGATCGACTCGGCCTGCGCCTTGGCCCGCCCGAACACCTTCAGGGTCGGCAGCCCCGCGACAACATCCAGGAAGTGTCCGGACAGCTGGGACAGCAATCGCCACTGACGGTCCATCCGGGACTGCGTGGCCCAGCCGATCAGGACCATGAAGACCGGGATGAGTGGCAGGGTTCCCACGATGATCGCCGCCGAGACCCAGTCCTCGGTGACGATCCGGGCCAGCACCGCCACGGGCACGACCACCGCGAGCCCCAACTGCGGCAGATAGCGCGAGAAATAGTCGTCGAGGGCGTCGACGCCCCGAGTGGCGAGAGCGACGAGCGATCCGGTCCGCTGTCCGCTCAGCCACCCGGGCCCCAGCGCCCCGGCTCGTTCCAGCAACCGTCCCCGCAGCTCCGACTTCACCGCCGCGCTCGCCCGGTGCGCGGCGAGTTCCGTGAGCCACGAGACCAGCGCACGGCCGCAGGCGACAGCCACCAACTGCAGCAGGGGAGTGCCGAGTTCTGCGACCGACATCCCGTGCTGGAACGACCCCACCACCACCTCGGCGATGAGCATCGCCTGGGCGATGAGCAGCCCCGCGCCCAGGGCGCCCAGGCTGACGACCGACACCAGGAAGAGGCGGGTGGCACGGGCGTAGTGGAGCAGACGCGGGTCGATCGGTTTCACGTGAAACACACCCTCTACTCAAGGGGCATGTTTCACGTGAAACATGCCCCAGGTCGGACTCAGTGCACGGCGTCTGCGATGTGCTGCGTACCGATCCGCTTGCGGAACACCCAGTAGGTCCACCCCTGGTAGAGCATGACGATCGGCGTGGCGATCACCGCACACCAAGTCATGATCTTCAAGGTGTACGGGCTCGATGAGGCGTTGCTGACCGTCAGGCTCCAGTCCTCATTGAGCGACGACGGCATGACGTTCGGGAAGAGCGACAGGAAGAGCATGGCCACGGCGGCCACGATCGTGATCCCGGACAGCGCGAACGACCAGCCCTCACGCCCGGCCTGATTCGCCACCAAGGCGGCGACCAAAGCGGCGACGGCCACGGCGAGCGCGACCAGGCTCTTGCCGTCACCACTGTCGACCTGCGTCCACACCAGGAAGATCAGCGCGACCACGGCCGCGGTCAGACCGACAGCCAGGGCGAGCTTCCGTGCCCGCTCCCTGATCTCCCCGACCGTCTTGAGCGCCGTGAACACCGCCCCGTGGAAGGTGAACAGCGTCAGCGTCACGAGTCCGCCGAGCAGCGCGTACGGATTGAGCAGATCCCAGAAGGTGCCGACGTACTCGAAGTTCTTGTCGATCTTCACGCCCCGCACGATGTTGCCGAAGGCCACGCCCCACAGGAACGCCGGGATCAAGGAGGTCCAGAAGATCGCGGTCTCCCAGTTGCGCTGCCAGTTCTCCTCGGGCCGCTTCGCCCGGTACTCGAAGGCGACGCCTCGCACGATCAGGCAGACCAGGATGATCAGCACAGCCAGATAAAAGCCGGAGAAGAGCGTGGCGTACCACTCGGGGAAGGCGGCGAAGGTCGCTCCGCCCGCTGAGAGCAGCCACACTTCGTTGCCGTCCCAGACGGGGCCGATGGTGTTGATGAGCACCCGCTTCTCGGGCCGGTTCCGGGCCAGCAGCTTGGTGAGGATGCCGACCCCGAAGTCGAAGCCCTCCAGGAAGAAGTAGCCCGTCCACAGGACGGCGATGAGCACGAACCAGACGTCGTGAAGTTCCATGACTCGCTCTCCCTCGGCCTAGTACGAGAAGGCCATCGGCTTGTCGGCGTCACGGGTGTCGCCGCCGATCTTCGTGGGCGGGTTGAGGTCGGCATCAGTGAGCTCGGGCGGGCCCGCCTTCACGTACTTCACCAGCAGCTTGACCTCGACCACGGCGAGGATGGCGTAGAGCGTGGTGAAGACGATCATTGAGGTGAGGACCTCGGCCTGGGAGACGCTGGGGGAGACCGCGTGCCGGGTCTGCAGGACGCCGTAGACGACCCACGGCTGACGGCCCATCTCGGTGAAGATCCAGCCCCAGGAGTTGGCGATCAGCGGGAAGCCGAGGGTCCAGATCGCCACGAGCCAGTACAGCCTGCTGAGCTTGGGACCCAGCGCCTTGTTCCTGAAGAGGACGAGATGCGGCACCTCGTCGTCACCAACCCGCAGATGCTGCGGCAGCATGAACTTCTTGCGGGTCAGCCAGAGCCCGGCCAGGCCGATACCGAAGGACGCCATGCCGAACCCGATCATCCAGCGGAACGCCCAGAAGGTGACGGGGATGATGGGCCGGTAGTCCCCGGGACCGTACTTCTCCTGCTCGGCCTTGTTGGTGTCGTTGATGCCGGGGACGTACGAGTTGAAGTTGTCGTCGGCGAGGAACGACAGTATTCCGGGGACGGACAGCTCGACCGAGTTGTGGCCCTTGCTCACGTCCCCGTACGCGAAGACCGAGAACGGCGCGGAGTGCTGGCCGTCCCACAGCGCCTCGGCGGCGGCCATCTTCATCGGCTGCTGCTTGAACATGACCTTGCCGAGCGTATCGCCGCTGATCGCGGTCAGCAGGCCGGCGATGGCGACGGTGACCAGCCCCAGTCGCAGCGAGGTCTTCATCACGTTGATGTGCTTCTTGCGGAACAGGTGGAAGGCGGCGATGCCGACCATGAACGCGCCACCTGTCAGGAAAGAGGCCGCGAGCGTGTGGAACGCCTGGGCGAGCGCGGTGTTCTGGGTCAGCACATGCCAGAAGTCGGTGAGTTCGGCACGCCCCTTGGCCTTGTTGATCCGGTAGCCGACGGGGTGCTGCATCCACGAGTTGGCTGCGAGGATGAAGTACGCCGACAGGATCGTGCCGATCGAGACCATCCAGATGCAGGCCAGGTGGATCCTCTTGGGCAGCTTGTCCCAGCCGAAGATCCACAGGCCGATGAAGGTCGACTCGAAGAAGAACGCGATCAGAGCCTCGAAGGCGAGCGGGGCACCGAAGACGTCACCGACGAAGCGCGAGTAGTCGGACCAGTTCATGCCGAACTGGAACTCCTGCACGATGCCGGTGACCACACCCATCGCGATGTTGATCAGGAAGAGCTTGCCCCAGAACTTCGTCGCCCTGAGGTACTTCTCCTTCTCCGTGCGCACCCAGGCGGTCTGCAGGCCGGCCGTGAGGGCGGCGAGCGAGATCGTCAGCGGGACGAAGAGGAAGTGGTAGACGGTGGTGATGCCGAACTGCCAGCGCGCCAACGTCTCCGGCGCCAGAGCCAGGTTCACGTCGTCAGTCTCCTTAGGTCGCCACGATATAGCGGCAGCTTGCCCCTTTTGTCACACACATCGTGGGAGCAACGGGACCAGCTTGTGAACGCGTTCACATTCACAAGCAATTATGACGCACCGCTTTCCGGCCTGAGCACGGGGGTCGTGTCTGCTCCGTCACGCCAACCCCTTGGCAGCGACTTCAACATCTTGTTGAATTACCTGTCGTGCAGATACGGATCTCGTGGCCCGCCGGCCACCTCACAGCGACACTCGACGACACCCCGACCACTCAGGCCCTGACCACGGCACTGCCCCTCGCCTCCACCGCCCGCACCTGGGGCGAGGAGGTCTACTTCGACACGGGCGTCTCTGTTCCACGTGAAACAGGCGCCCGGCAGGTCGTGGACCCGGGCACGGTGGCCTTCTGGACCGACGGGAACGCCCTCGCACTCCCCTACGGCCCGACACCAGTCTCGCGAGACGCCGAGTGTCGCCTCGCGAGCCCGTGCAACGTCCTGGGCCGCATCGACGGCGACCTCCGGCTCCTCGCCACGGTCCGGGACGGCGACCCGGTACGTGTGGAACTCGTAGCCGAATAGCTCTGGTTCAGAGCTCCTTGCGGAACCCTTCCGCCACCTTCAGGAAGATGTCGTTCGCCTCGGTCTCCCCGACCGTCACCCGTACACCCTCGCCCTGGAACGGCCGGACCACCACGCCGTGCTGCTCGCACGCCGCCGCGAACGCGACCGTGCTCTCCCCCAGCCGCAGCCACACGAAGTTGGCCTGGGTCTCGGGCACCGTCCAGCCCTGCCCGCGCAGCGCGTCGACCACGCGGTTGCGCTCGCAGACCAGCGAGCCGACCCGGCCGAGCAGTTCGTCCTCGGCCCGGAGCGAGGCGACGGCCGCCTCCTGCGCGAGCTGGCTCACACCGAACGGCACCGCCGTCTTGCGCAGGGCCGCCGCCACCGGCTCATGGGCGATCGCGAAACCGACCCGCAGACCCGCGAGACCGTACGCCTTGGAGAACGTGCGCAGCACGCACACGTTCGGCCGCTCGCGGTACAGCTCCACACCGTCCGGCACTTCCCTGTCGCGGATGAACTCGCGGTACGCCTCGTCCAGCACCACGAGCACATCGCTCGGCACCCGGTCGAGGAACCGCTCCAGCTCCGCCCGCCGTACGACCGTGCCGGTCGGGTTGTTGGGGTTGCAGACGAAGACGAGACGGGTCCGGTCAGTGATCGCGTCCGCCATCGCGTCCAGGTCGTGCACATCGCCCGGCGTCAGCGGCACCTGCACCGAGGTCGCGCCGCTGACCTGCGTGATGATCGGGTACGCCTCGAAGGACCGCCAGGCATAGATGACCTCGTCACCGGGGCCGCTGGTCGCCTGGACCAACTGCTGGGCGACGCCGACCGAACCGGTGCCGGTGGCCAGGTGAGTGAGCGGCACGCCGAAGCGGTCGGACAGCTCGTTCATCAGCCCCGTGCAGGCCATGTCCGGGTAGCGGTTGAAGGACGAGGCCGCGGCCGTCACGGTCTCCATCACGCCAGGCAGCGGCGGATAGGGGTTCTCGTTGGAGGACAGCTTGTAGGCCACCGGCCCGCCCGCCGCGGCGGGCTTGCCCGGCTTATAGGTGGGGATACCCTCCAGCTCGGCGCGCAGCTTGGGGCTCGTCTCGCTCACCGCAGTCCTCCTCATGACCACCACCGGCTTCAATACTGCTCACCTTATGAGGATTCGGCGCCGCTGCGTACAGCTGAGGACAGACCCCATCCGTCACACGCGCATCAGGGGCATCAGCGCCCGTAGCCAGACGAATCGGGGGGCGTGATCACATATATCTATGCGCCGGTGGCTCGCGCGGTAGCGCGCATCACCCGTGAAGGTGAGTTGAGACCTCTTCGAAACATCGGAGAGTTGGCAGGCCCATGCGCGTCGACAAGTCACCTAGGTCCATTGGATCGCCCAACTGTCTTTGTTTCAAAGGTAGTTGACCGTATATGACCTTGCAGAAACGTGCCTGTCAACGCGTGCATATGCGTCCGCCCTACCCCACCGTATGAGCCCTACTATCGGCTCGCCATGACAGCAGCAGGGAAGCACCAGGTGAGCCGCGCGGAAACCTCACGCCGAGGCAGTCGGCCGGGCCGGGCGGGCATCAGAGACGTGGCCGCCGCCGCCGGAGTCTCCATCACGACCGTCTCCGACGCTCTCAACGGGAAGGGCCGGCTCCCGGACGCCACCCGACGCCATGTCCGCGAAGTCGCCGACCGACTGGGCTATCGCCCGTCCGCAGCGGCCCGAACCCTCCGTACCGGCAAGTCCGGCCTCATCGGCCTGACCGTGACGACGTACGGGGATGAACCTTTCACCTTCACCGAATTCGCGTACTTCGCCGAGATGGCGCGCGCCGCCACCTCGGCCGCTCTCGCCCGCGGCTACGCCCTGGTCATCCTGCCCGCGACCTCGCGCCACGACGTGTGGTCGAACGTGGCGCTCGACGGAACGGTCGTCATCGACCCCTCCGACCAGGACCCGGTCGTCAGCGAACTGGTCCGGCAGGGTCTGCCGGTCGTCTCCGACGGCCGCCCGGCCGGCGCGCTGCCGGTCACCGCGTGGGTCGACAACGACCACGAAGCCGCCGTGCTCGGCATCCTCGACCACCTGGCCGACGCCGGCGCCCGCCGCATCGGCCTGCTGACGGGCACGACGACCGACACGTACACCCATCTGTCGACCACGGCGTACCTGCGCTGGTGCGAACGCGTCGGCCAGGACCCGGTGTACGAGGCCTACCCGGCGCACGACCCGTGTGCGGGCGCCGTGGCCGCCGACCGGCTGCTCGCCCGCCCCGACCGGCCCGACGCCGTCTACGGCCTGTTCGACCCGAACGGCACAGACCTGCTCGCCGCCGCCCGCCGCTACGGCTTGCGCGTACCGGACGACCTGCTTCTGGTCTGCTGCAGCGAATCCACCGTGTACGCCAACACCGAGCCGCCGGTCACCACGCTCTCGCTGAAGCCGCGCCGCATCGGCACGGCTGTGGTGCAACTCCTCATCGACGCGATCGAGGGGGTCGAATCGGACCAACCGGTCGAGCAGGTGATACCGACGGAGCTGATCGTGCGTACCTCGTCCCAGCGACGTCCGCCACGCACGACGGTCAGCGCGCCACGGTCGCCCGAGGAAGAGTAGAACGGCGGCCGTCAGCATGCGGTCGAAGCCCTGCCCAATCGGGGCGAAAGCCGCGGTGAACTGGACTCTTACTCCGATTCACCACCCCTGGGTCATCACATGGCGCGATCGGCATTCCTATGATGGGCCCACGACACCGCGGGCCGCTGCGACCAGGCAGTCCGATGCGGTGCAGATGCGGCGCGATGGTGGAGGGGTCTGATGACTCAGGGGGCCGGTCAGGGACCCGAAGTGGAGCGAACGGCGACGTTGCGCGACTTCCGGGTACCGGCGTATGTCCACGAGACCGGTCCGTACGGCCACAGCACTCACCCCGGTGATGTCGCCGCGCCCCACGAGGAGCCCTACTCGGAGGGGTACACGCCGACCGAGCGCGACCTGCCGGTCATCAACCGCGGTGACACGCTTCAGGTGAGCGTCGACCCCGCCTCCCTCGCGGACCCGGAGCAGACGGACGGCGCGGGTCCGCTGTACGTCGTCGGTGACGTGCACGGCTATCTCGACGAGTTGCTGGCCGCCCTCCAGGAGCAGGGCCTCGTCGACGCGGCGGCCAACTGGTGCGCGGGCACCTCCCGGCTGTGGTTCCTCGGCGACTTCACCGACCGCGGCCCGGACGGCATCGGCGTCATCGACCTCGTGATGCGCCTGTCCGCGGAGGCAGCCGCGGCCGGCGGCTACTGCAAGGCGCTCATGGGCAACCACGAGCTGCTGCTGCTGGGCGCCAAGCGGTTCGGCGACACCCCCGTCAACTCAGGAGCGGGCACCGCCACCTTCCAGGCGGCCTGGCTGCTCAACGGCGGCCAGAAGACCGACATGGACCGCCTCCAGGACCACCACCTGCAGTGGATGGCCCGCCTCGACGCCATCGAGGAGGTCGACGGCTATCTGCTCGTCCACTCCGACACCACCGCCTATCTCGACTACGGCGACTCGATCGAGGCGGTCAACGACACCGTCCGCGAAACGCTCACGCGCAACGACGCCGACGAGTGCTGGGATCTGTTCCGCAAGTTCACCAAGCGGTTCTCCTTCCGCGACGAGGGCGGTGCAGAAGCCGTACGCTCCCTGCTGCATACGTACGGCGGCACGCGGATTGTCCACGGTCACAGCCCCATTCCCTACCTGCTGGGCGAGGTCGGCTCCGAGGACGGCGAGGACAGCGCGGGGCCCGTGGTCGAAGGGCCGCATGTCTACGCCGAGGGCCTGGCCATCGCCATGGACGGCGGAGTGACCATGGCCGGAAAGCTGCTGGTCCAGCAACTTCCCCTGGATATCTGAACGTTCACAGGGCAGGCGCCGGTGGATGGAGGAATCGCGATAAACAACGCAGGCCAGGGCCCAATTTCTGGAAAGCCCCTGTCACCGCGTGCCGTCGTCGCTCTACCATCGGCTTATCCGTAGCAGGCTCCCCTCCGTTTCTGCCCGACGGCTCGTTGTCATGCGAGCCCCAAGCCCTACGGAGCATCGGGGGATGCACATGAACAGCGTTCCGCAGCACCTGCTGAGCGAGGACCGCCAGGAGTACGAACGGGTCCTCGATGAGGCGCTGCGCTCCGCCCCAAACCGCCCGGAACTGGCCGCTGTCGGACAGCGGCTCAACCCCGAACAGCTGCGCACCATGGCGCTCAACGCCACCGCGATCATCACCGTGGCAGCGGCGACCGAGTACCAGCACTACGTGAAGGTTCGCGAGGAACTGCGCCGGCCGGCGCCGTCCACCCCTTCGCCCACCCGCGAGTCCGGCTCCGCAGGAGAGCCGGGCGTGGGAGGCGCGATGGGGCTCGCCACCACCCTCGGCGAGGCCGCCGAGCCGGCCGGCGCGGGCGCCGTCGCCGTCGCCGCTGTCCTAGCCCCCGTCCTCGCCGGAACAGCCGCGGTGATCTTCCTGCTCGTCGGCTACATCATCAAGTCACTCGACTCCAAACAGGTGTTCGGCAAAACCATGATCACCGCGGGTTGGGTGTTCGGCGCCATGACCGCGGCCGCGATCCTGGTCGCCGCCGTCGGGCTGCTGCTCACCGCGCTGCGCAACCGGCCCTCGCTCGAGACCGGCCTGTACGGCGAAGTCAGCGAGGAAGTGGCCAGGGCCAGGGAAGCCTGGCACACGGCACTCCTGGAGCGCGGCATCATGCCGTTCCTCCGGGAAGCACTGGCCGACCCCGGCACCCCCACGGCACTGCACACCACGACACCGTCGACGCCGACCAGCCGTATGCCGCATCTCGGCTACGGCCGCCCGGGCTTCAGCAGCCCGGACGACGGCGCGGACCCCGGCTCACGCCCGAGCTTCAGCAGTCCGGACTACTCCAGCCCGGACTTCGGAGGCCCGGAACACCAGCCGGAGTAACCGTCGGCTTGCGCCCTCCGCACCAAAGGGACCTGTCAGGATCCGCCGGGGGAGCGCAAGCCGAACGTTGATGCGCCTCGACGGCTCCGCACTACGGCAGCTCACACCGCAGAGCGGGACCGTCTTCCACGTCGGCGGCGCGACTCGCTCCGGCGCGCGTCAGTCCGCGATCGGCAGATACACCCTGTTGCCCGCGGCCGCGAACTCCTTCGACTTCTCGGCCATGCCTTCCTCGATCTCCGACCGACTTCCGCCATGCTCACGGCGGATGTCTTGGGAGATCTTCATCGAGCAGAACTTCGGCCCGCACATCGAGCAGAAGTGGGCCGTCTTGGCCGGCTCCGCCGGGAGGGTCTCGTCGTGGAACTCCCGTGCCGTGTCCGGGTCCAGGGCGAGGTTGAACTGGTCCTCCCACCGGAACTCGAAGCGGGCGTCGGACAGTGCGTCGTCCCAGTCCTGCGCACCGGGGTGCCCCTTGGCGAGGTCGGCTGCGTGGGCGGCGATCTTGTAGGTGATGACGCCGGTCTTGACGTCGTCACGGTTGGGCAGTCCCAGGTGTTCCTTGGGCGTGACGTAGCAGAGCATGGCCGTGCCCCACCAGGCGATCATTGCGGCACCGATGCCGGAGGTGATGTGGTCGTACGCAGGCGCGACGTCCGTTGTCAGCGGGCCGAGCGTATAGAACGGAGCTTCATCGCAGATCTCCTGTTGAAGGTCGATGTTCTCCTTGATCTTGTGCATCGGGACGTGGCCCGGGCCCTCGATCATGGTCTGTACGTTGAAACGCTTGGCGATCGTGTTGAGTTCCCCGAGCGTGCGCAACTCGGCGAACTGGGCCTCGTCGTTGGCGTCCGCGATCGAACCCGGCCGCAGGCCATCACCCAGCGAGTACGTGATGTCGTAGGCCGCGAGGATCTCGCAGAGTTCCTCGAAGTTCTCGTACAGGAACGACTCCTTGTGGTGCGCGAGGCACCACGCGGCCATGATGGAGCCGCCGCGCGAGACGATGCCGGTCTTGCGGTTCGCGGTGAGTGGGACGAACGGCAGGCGGACGCCCGCGTGGACCGTCATGTAGTCCACGCCCTGCTCGGCCTGCTCGACGACGGTGTCCTTGTAGATCTCCCAGGTGAGCTCCTCGGCCCGGCCGTCCACCTTCTCCAGGGCCTGATAGAGCGGCACCGTGCCGATGGGCACGGGGGAGTTGCGCAGTACCCATTCACGCGTGGTGTGGATGTTGCGTCCGGTGGACAGGTCCATGACCGTGTCGGCGCCCCAACGGGTCGCCCAGGTCATCTTCTCGACCTCCTCCTCGATGGAGGAGGTCACGGCGGAGTTGCCGATGTTGGCGTTGACCTTCACCAGGAACCGCTTGCCGATGATCATCGGCTCGATCTCGGGGTGGTTGATGTTGGCCGGCAGTACGGCGCGGCCTGCCGCGATCTCTTCGCGGACCATCTCGGGGGCGACGTTCTCCCGGACGGCCACGAATTCCATCTCGGGCGTGATCTCACCTCGTCGCGCGTACGCGAGCTGTGTGACCGCCTTGCCGTCGCGGCTGCGGCGCGGCTGACGCGGCCGCCCGGGGAAGACCGCGTCGAGGTTGCGCAGACCGCCTCGGGGAGAGGTGTGCTTGATCCCGTCGTCCTCGGGTCGGGTGGGACGGCCGGTGTACTCCTCGGTGTCGCCGCGGGCGATGATCCAGTTCTCGCGCAGCGGGGCGAGCCCCCTGCGGACATCGGTGTCGGTGAGCGGATCGGTGTACGGGCCCGAGGTGTCGTACAGCGTGACCGACTGCCCGTTGGTGAGGTGCACCTGACGGACCGGCACCCGCAGATCGGGGCGGGAACCCTCGATGTACGCCTTGTGCCAGCCGATGGACTTCCCGGCCTCCGGAGACTGTTCGCCCTGAATGGGCTGTTCGTCCTGGCTGGAGGCAGGCGTGCGTGCGTCCTTGTTGGTCATGAGACCTACTCCCTACGCCGGCATTACCCGGTAACAGGTTCGGCGGTCGACGCAGCGGCTTCCGTCTGTCGACGTTTCGTGGGGAACGTCACTCGACTTCGGTGACGTTCCACGTGAAACATCGCTGGGACGGAGGTCAGCGCCCTCTCAGCCCGGTGCTCCGAGCTCCCGCGTGTGCAAAGGTGCCTCCACGCTAGCGTCAATTCAGGCGCGCTGAACAGAGGGCCCCTGTCGTTCTTGCGATGATCTGGCGGTGACCACGACGCATCGGCCCCCGCACCCGCCTCCGGAGCCGCCCCATGGGCCCGGCTCCGGCAACGGCCATGGCTCGGGCGCCGGGCACCACCACGCGCCTCGATCCGACGAGGAGCACGGGTCCGGAACCGGTGCCGGGCACGGGCACGCTCCTGGTCCCGGTGGCGGGCACGGTCACTCGCACAGCCACGGTCCTGCGGCTCCCGTCTCCAAGCACCTGCGCAAGGTGATCGCGGCGATCCTCATCCCGTTCAGCGCGGCCGTGGTGGTCGGTCTGGTGGTGCTGTGGCCTGGCGGAGCCCCGCCGCATGCGCGCACCGGCGTGGGATTCGACCGACAGACGCAGCAGGCGACGGTCACCAAGGTCGTGAGCGTGAGCTGCAAGTCGGTGAACGCCTCGGGCGAGACCCCGACCGGCGACACCTCCACCGCCGAGGGCTCCTCCGCCCAGCGGGAGGCGAACGGCACCTGCAAGAAGGCGACGATCCGCGTCGACTCCGGCAGCGACAAGGGCCGTACGTTCACCGAGATCGTGCAGCCGGACCAGTCGCGGCAGCTGCACGAGGGCGAGAAGGTGGTGGCCGCCTACGAGCCCTCGGCGCCCAAGGACCTGCAGTACTCGGTCGCTGACGTCAACCGCAGGTTCCCCATGGCGTTGCTCGCCGGCATTTTCGCGCTCGCCGTCGTGGTGGTGGGCCGGATGCGCGGCCTCATGGCGCTGGTCGCGCTGGCCGTCAGCTTCATGGTGCTGACGTTCTTCATCCTGCCCGCGGTTCTGCAGGGCTCGAACCCGCTGCTCGTGGCGGTGATCGGGTCGAGCGCCATCATGCTGATCGCTCTGTACATGTGCCACGGTCTGTCGGCCCGTACATCCGTGGCGGTGCTGGGGACCCTGCTGTCGCTCGTACTGATCGGCCTGCTCGGCTCCGGGTTCATCGGCTGGGCCGCGCTGACCGGCAACACGGACGACAACACCGGTCTGATCCACGGCCTGTACCCGTCGATCGACATGAGCGGTCTGCTGCTCGCGGGCGTCATCATCGGCTCGCTCGGCGTTCTCGACGACGTGACGGTCACTCAGACGTCGGCGGTCTGGGAGCTGCACGAGGCGAATCCGTCGATGGGCTGGCGGGGGCTGTACCGGGCGGGCATCCGCATCGGGCGAGACCACATCGCGTCCGTCGTCAACACTCTCGTCCTTGCCTACGCGGGCGCCGCGCTGCCGTTGCTGCTGCTTTTCTCCATCGCGCAGAGCAGTGTGGGGGCGGTCGCCAACAGCGAGTTGGTGGCGGAGGAGATCGTGCGCACGCTGGTGGGCTCGATCGGCCTGGTCGCCTCGGTGCCGGTCACGACACTGCTCGCGGCTCTGGTGGTCGCTGCCGACCGCCCGGGTCCGGAGTCGGCGACTGCGACGGCCGGCGCAGCAGCACCGGCCCTGGCACGCACGGGACGGGGCCGGCGCCGCAAGCACTGAGGCGGGCGGAGGACCGGCGCGCGTGCGTGCGACCGTCGGGAGGTCCCGGACTGTTGGGCCGGCCCTTCCCGAAGGGGGGCGTTGCTACGCCCTCCACGTCCAATGCAGACGCGCTCCGGCCAGTTCCGGCCGCGTCCCCCCGTCTCCGCTTCAGCCCGCGCTCTGCTCTTCCGCCAGGATGCGGTCCAGCGCCTCGTCGAGGTGGGCGTCGAAGTCCTTGAGGGAACCCTCCTGGCCGAGGGGCACCAGCTTGTCGGTGCGGTCGAGGAAGGCGATGAGCGGCGCCGTGGACGAGCGGAACAGCGCTTGGTCGCGGCCGACCTGAAGGCGGATCAGGACCTCTGTCAACGAGTCAGGTTCGACGGGTGAGACGCGCACGTCCCCGTCCCCGCTCGGGCGGTTCACCCCGTCGATGAGCAGCTCCCGTCCGAACGCCCAGGTCACCGGCGCGTCCCCGGGCAGATGGAAGGTCAGCCGCACGGCATAGGGATCACTTGTCTCGTAGCGCAGCTCCACCGGGATACGGAAGGAGAGCTCCTCGGACACGAGAAAGCTCATCATGACCTCTGCCTGTACGGACTCGCGCATCGCCTACCCCGTCGTGTGAAGCCGACCCGGCTGGGAAATGATCCCCTGACATTGGTGGCATCTTGCTGAACGTACACGGCAGATCACAAGGAGTGAGTTTTCAGATACTGATAGAGAGCGCGAGTGACCCCAGCAGTCGCCCGATTTCGCACTGAAGTTGCTGGGCCGCGGACACCAACCGGTCGGCCTGATGAGAAGGCAGGGAGATGGCCAGCGTCGCCGCTGTCGTACCCACAGTGATCGGAATCGCCGCGCAGACCGTCCCCAGCGCGTATTCCTGCCGCTCCGTCACCGGTCCCATCCGCCGCGTTCGCTCCAGCCGCCGGAGCAGGGTGTGGCTGTCCCGCACGGTGTACGGGGTGAGGGACTGCACGGGGTAGCGGTCGAGGTGGTCACGGCGGGCGTCTTCGTCCAGCTGGGAGAGCAGGCATTGACCGATCGCGTGCGCGTGCGCCGTCTCGCGGAAGTCGGCCCACTCCTCGACCGCCGGATTGGCCGGGGTGTGGGAGACGCACCTGACCTCGATCTCGCCGTCCCGGTACACGGCGTAGTACACGGGCACACCGATCGCGTCCCGCCAGCCGGCCAGTGCGTCGACGATCGTGCTGCGACGTTTCTGCTGGGCTCCACTGCCGCTCAGTCGCACAGCCGCCTCGCCGAGAAAGAACAGGCCCTTGTCCCGGCAGAGATAGCCCTCGTGGACCAGGGTGCGCAGCAGGTGATACGCCGTCGGAAGCGCCAGGCCCGTCTCGCGGGCCAGCTGTTTGGCGGGGGCTCCGTGCGCGTGCTCCGCGACGCATTCCAGCAGACGCATCGCGCGCTGGACGGATCCGATGAGTGTCGCGGACTGCGACGGGGCTGGACGGTTCGCCGGGGGTGCGGTCAGGCGCGACGGTGCGGTTGGTGCCGTCAGGCGCGACGGTGCGGGTGGTGCCGTCGCGCGCTCCTGCGTCGAGGGCCCCGGCTGTTCGGGAGGCCTGATGCGGCGTCCCGGGGGCGGAGCGGGCGCTGCGTGGGGGTCAGTGAGTGCGGTGTCTACCGTGGCCAAGGGTCACTCCCGAAGCGCGAGGGGGCAGCCCGTGCTGGGGAACACGGGTGGGGGTGTACGCCGCTCGCGGGGTCGTCCCCGCGTCGAATTCCGGACTCTATTCGCCCGCTGCCGCCTTGAGGCGGCCGGTCCGGAAAACTTCCCTCGCGCGAGGGAACCGGTGTTTCCTGTTACCCGATCACCGGTGTCCCAGGGCCCTCACCAGTCGCTTCGCGAGGACGAGCTCGACGTGAACTTCCGTACGACGTAAATCAGCCCGCCGACCACAGCGACGAAGACCAGAAGCTTGAACAACAGCCCGATGAAGAAGCCGACGACGCTGGCTATCAGCCCGCCGAAGACGACCAGTGCGATGACCGGCACCGCGATCCACTTCACCCACCACGGCAGTCCGCCGAAGATCTCACCCATTGCATCGTCCTTAACTCTCCGCCCGGCTGCTGTGCAGGGGCCCTTTGATGTCCTGCACCCGATGCTAGGGCCGGCGGGGGCCTCAGCGGGCGCCCCGCACCCCTTGTCCTCCCCTGACTGTTCCCCTAGGGAACCCCGAGAGGGCGGGTCAGCTTTCCGGCGGAGAGAACACCACGAGCACCCGCAGGTCCTCGCTGATGTGGTGGAACTTGTGGGCGACTCCGGCGGGCACGTACACCACACTGCCGCGCGCGACCTCGGTGGTCTCCAGGCCGACGGTGATCGAGGCACGGCCGCTCACAACGAAGTAGACCTCGTCCTGGTTGTGTGGCTTCTGTGGATCATGTTCTCCGGCATTGAGCGCATAGAGACCGACAGACATGTGCCGCTCTCGCAGAAACTGCAGGTAGGCGCCCTCGTTGGCGGCCCGTTCCGCCTCCAGTTCGTCCAGCCGGAATGCCTTCATCGCTGTTGCCGTCCTCGTCCCACTGCTCGTGACCGATCTCGTCTGCCACGATCAGACACATGAAGAATTTCGTAGTCAAGACGATCGCCAACGCGGGTGCCCTGGCGGTCGCCGTATGGCTGCTCGACAAGATCACCCTGACCGGTGACAGCACGGGCAAGAAGGCCGGCACCCTGATCGTGGTAGCGCTGATCTTCGGCCTGGTGAACTTCCTGGTCAAGCCGCTCGTGAAGCTCCTGAGCCTTCCGCTGCTCATCCTGACCCTGGGATTGTTCACCCTGGTCGTCAACGCGTTGATGCTGCTGCTCACCTCGTGGCTGGCCGACAAGTTCGACCTGAGCTTCCACGTCGAGGGCTTCTGGACCGCGGTACTGGGCGGCCTGATCATCTCCATCGTGTCCTGGGCGCTGCACGTCGTTCTGCCCGACGAGGACTGAGCACGCGATGAGTTACCGCGTCTGCTTCGTCTGCACCGGCAACATCTGCCGCTCCCCGATGGCCGAGTCCGTCTTCCGCGCCCGCATCGCGGACGCCGGGCTCGGCGGCCTTGTCGAGGTCGACAGCGCCGGCACGGACGGCTGGCACGGGGGCGACAGCGCCGACCCGCGCACCGTCTCCGTCCTGGAGGAGAGCGGCTACGACAGCAGTCACTCGGCGCGTCAGTTCAAGCCGTCCTGGTTCTCCCGCCTCAACCTCGTCATCGCCCTCGACACCGGCCACCTCAGGGCCCTGCGCCATCTCGCACCCACCCAGGAGGACGCGGCCAAGGTGCGGTTGCTTCGCTCCTACGACCCCGCGGTGGGCGACGACCTCGATGTACCGGACCCGTACTACGGGGGCCTGGACGGCTTCGAGGAGTGCCTTGAGATGGTGGAGACGGCGAGCGAGGGCCTCCTCGCCGCGGTACGCGAGCAAGTGGAGGGACGGGCGGCATGAGTGATTCCGCTACGGCCGGGCCGTCGGGCGACGGGGACGGCACGCGCACGGTACGGGCAGGTCTGCCCGAGGCGGTCAAGAACGAACCGACCCTGCCCGGACCGGTTTTCGCCGCCCACTTCCACCTGCCGGGCGAGGTCGGCGGCCCGTACACCTACGGCCGCGACGAGAACCCCACCTGGACGCTGCTGGAGCGCGCCGTCGGCGAGCTGGAGGCGCCGGGGCGGGGCGACGTGGAGACCCTCACGTTCGCCTCCGGCATGGCCGCCGTCTCGTCCGTGCTGTTCTCCCAGCTGCGCGCCGGCGACACGGTCGTGCTGCCTGGCGACGGCTACCAGGCGCTGCCCCTGGTGCGTGCGCAGCTGGAGGCGTACGGCATCGAGGTGCGTACGGCGCCGACCGGCGGGGACGCCCAGCTCGAAGTCCTCGACGGCGCGCGGCTGCTGTGGCTGGAGACGCCCTCGAACCCCGGTCTCGACGTGTGCGACGTCCGCCGCCTCGCCGAGGCGGCACACGCGCGTGGCGCGCTCGTCGCCGTCGACAACACCCTTGCGACGCCCCTCGGGCAGCGCCCGCTGGAGCTCGGCGCAGACTTCTCCGTGGCCAGCGGCACCAAGCAGCTCACCGGGCACGGCGACGTGCTGCTCGGCTACGTGGTCGGCCGCAACGCCGAGGCCATGGCCGCCGTACGCCGCTGGCGCAAGATCGTGGGTGCGATCCCCGGGCCCATGGAGGCTTGGCTCGCGCACCGTTCGATCGCCACGCTCCAGCTGCGCGTCGACCGGCAGTGCGCGACGGCTCTCACCGTCGCCGAGGCGCTACGGGAGCGGCCCGAGGTGACCGGACTGCGCTACCCGGGGCTGCCCGACGACCCCTCGCACAAGATCGCCTCGCAGCAGATGCGTCGCTACGGGTGCGTGGTCTCCTTCACGCTGCCCACGCGCACGCGTGCCGACCGTTTCCTCGGTGCCCTGCGGCTCGTGGACGACGCGACGAGCTTCGGCGGTGTGCGGTCCACGGCCGAGCGGCGCGGGCGCTGGGGCGGGGACGCCGTGCCGGAGGGCTTCATTCGCTTCTCGGTCGGCGCCGAGGACCCCGAGGACCTGGTGGCGGATGTGCTCCGTGCGCTGGACGAATCGGCGGAATGACCGTCGCGGGGACTGCTTCACGGCCGCTCGACCGGTGACCGGGTACGCCCAACGGACGGTCCGAGCCTCCCCCCTCGTGGCTCGGACCGTCCTCGGTTCCCCGCGCGAAGAACCGCGCGAAGAACCGCGCGAAGAACCGCGCGAACAAGGCTAATTGACTCTGTGTCAGTGTCCAATCACAGTAGCGACAGCGACCTATCGACTTATTTATAGTTGGACCCTGCCCGGGGACCGGAAGAAGGGCAGGGAAGGGGCGGGCTAGCCATGGATCTGGCCTTGCTGCGCACTTTTGTGACGGTGCACCGGGCCGGCTCCTTCACCCGCGCCGCCGCGCTGCTCGGTCTGTCGCAGCCGGCCGTGACCTCGCAGATCCGCACGCTGGAGCGACAGCTGGGCCGCCCCCTGTTTCTGCGACAGGCCCGCGGCGTGACCCCGACGACCACCGGGGACGAACTCGCACACAAGGCCGCTCCACATCTCGACGCCCTCGTGGAGATCGCCGAGACCGGCCTGGACGACGAGTCCTCCTTACGCACGCTGCATCTCGCCGGTCCCCCCGAGTTCACCGCCGAACGGGCACTGCCGGCCCTCACCGAGCTGACCGGCGAGGACGGCCAGGGCTTCGCGCTGCGCGTCTCGTTCGGAAATGCCGAGGAAGCTCTGGAGGGGCTGTCCGCCGGGCATCACGATCTGGCCATCAGTACGGCCCGTCCGCGCGGCGCTCTGCTGACGGCGACTCCGCTGTGCGACGAAGAGCACGTCCTCGTGGCCGCCCCTCACCGGGCCGAGCAGATCGGCCATGGGAAGCCGCACCGCAAGGGAGCGCCCGCCCTGGAGGACGTGCCCGTGATCGAGGTGCACGAGTCTCTGCCCTTCGTCTCCCGCTACTGGGCCTCGGTCTTCGACTCCCGCCCAGCCGCCCCCGGCACGGTCATCGTTCCCGACCTGCGTGCGGTCCTTGCCTGTGCCGTCGCGGGCGCGGGGCTCGCGGTGCTGCCCCGCTATCTGTGCGGGGCAGCCCTGGAACGCGGAGACGTCGTCGCCCTGCACGATCCCGCGGTGCCTCCTCTGCGGACGTACTTCCTCGTGGTGCGCACCGGCACGCTTGCGATGCCGCACATCGCACGGGCTCACGAATGGCTGCTGCTAGCGGCAGCCGAGTGGCGCTGACCAGGGCTTTTCCAGTGGTCACGGGGAGATGCCGTCCGGTGACATCCCGCGATGTTTCACGTGGAACCAACCGGGCCACATTTCCCCCATGACGGTCCGACCTGTGGTCAAGCGCACCGCTCGTGCTGTTCTGCTCGACGGCGACAACCTGATCCTGATCAAGCGCACCAAGCCAGGTGTCGATCCCTACTGGGTCACTCCCGGTGGCGGGGTCGAGCCCGCGGACACGACCGTCGTCGACGCCTTGCACCGCGAGGTGTACGAGGAACTCGGCGCCAAGATCACCGACGTGGTGCCCTGCTTCGTGGACACTGTGGAGCACATCGGAGAGGACGGCGGCGCGACCGGTGTGAAGGTGCAGCACTTCTTCGTCTGCCGCCTGGAGTCCATGGACCCGTCCCTCCGACATGGCCCCGAGGTGGACGAGCCGGCCGGCGAGTACGAGATCGTACGGGTGCCGTTCACCCGTGTCGGGATCGCCTCCGTGCATCTCGTGCCGCTGTCCTTGCGGCACTACCTGGACGGGAACATCGAGGGCGTGCGCGCCATGCACGCTCCGGACCTTGGGTGACGGCCGGTGCCGGGTCAGGGCCCGGCGACGACGAATTCATCCACCGCGTCGTGCCGTATGCGTTCCGGAGGGAGGCCCACGCGTCTCAGGGCATCCACACCGCTGCGGATCATGCCGGGCGGGCCCGAGAGATAGGCGTCGAACGCGTTCCACGGCCCGTACTCACGTATGGCATCCGGAAGGTGGAGATGCGCCCGCTGGTCGATGACCGCGCGCGCCGAGAGCCAGGGATGTGACTGCTGGACTCTGAGCATCGCGTCGATGTCGTACAGGTCCTGGTCGGTACGGGCGCCGTGGAGCTCCTCGACCGGCCGCCGTTCACCGTGCTCGGCCACGTCCTCGATCAGCGCCTCGCCGCGTACTCCGGCGGCCCTATGAGCCCCGCCGAAACCGCCTGATCGAGCGCCACCGTCTCGGCTTCCAGGCCCAGCTGCTGTGAATCTCCACAGGCGCCGAAGTGCCCTGCAACAGCGTGCCGTCCAGATCGAAGAGATGAAGTCTCGCCAAGGGGCACGAGGCTAGGGCGTGTTTCGAAAGTGCTGGTCACAGCCACTCGTTGATGGCCGTGACCAGCACGGTCGCCTCGTAGCGGACGGCGAGTTTGTCGTATCTCGTTGCCACCGCGCGGTGGCGCTTGAGGCGATTGATTCCGCACTCCACCGCGTGGCGCTCTTTGTAGTCGGCCGTCGAACTTGGGCGGCCGACCCCCGTGGGAGCCGCGCTTCTTGCGGTTGGTGATCTGGTCCCGCTTCTCCGGGATCGTGCAGCGGATACCGCGCTTGCGCAGGTAGGCGCGGTTCGCGCGGGAGCCGTACGCCTTGTCGGCACGAACCTTGTCCGGCCGGGTACGCGGGCGGCCCGGCCCGAGCCGAGGCACCCGGATCCGCCCCAGGACCACCTGGAACTGCGGAGAGTCACCCCGCTGCCCGGCAGTGATCACCAGTGACATCGGCTTCTGGGCCTGCTCGACCGCCAGGTGGAGCTTGGTGGTCAGCCCGCCCCGGGAGCGTCCGAGCCCGTGGTCGTCGGGCTCCGTGAAGACACCACCGGGCGGCTCGATCTGCAGATCCCCTTTTTGCGGGCACCGGCCGCATGCTGGTGGGCGCGGGCGATGGTGGAGTCCACCGAGACGTCCCAGGTGATCAGTCCTTCGGCGTCGGCCCGGGCCTGCAGTTGCTCGAAGATGCGGTGCCAGGTGCCGTCCCGCTGCCAGCGCCGGAACAGTCCATAAACCGTCTCCCACGGGCCGTACCGCTCGGGCACGTCCCGCCACGGTGCACCGGCGCGGGTGCGCCAGCGTATGCCGTCTATCAGCTGCCGCTTGGTGTGCACCGGCGGCCGTCCAGGCTTCCTTCCCACCGGGAGCAGCGGCTCCAGCTTCGCCCACTGAGCATTCGTCAGGTCATGCCTCCCCATGAAGTGGATCTTGACACATCAAGATCCACTTCTGAAACACGCCCTAGGTGTATTGACCCGCAGCGTTGTTGACGCGGGTGATGGGTGGCTGGCCGCCGAGTGCGGTGTGGCAGCGGTGGTGGTTGTAGGTGTGGAGGAAGTCTGCCAGGGCTTCGGTCCGTTCCTGGTTGCTGGTGTAGGGCCGCAGGTAGGCCCATTCGTCGAGGAGGGTGCGGGTAGGGTCGGCCGGACGGCGAGGTGCCTGCTGAGCAGGTCCTTTTCCGTCCGGCCTCCCACCGAACCGGCCATGCCCGTTTCCGGGCAGCACGGCTCTCCAGTGACTACTGCGTGCGCGTTGTACTCGGCTTCCTCCGATGGATGCGGTCGTGACAACTGCCGCAGACCACAAGGGACTTGCGGCGGCGCGCGACCATCATCTTCACCCAATCGGAGGATGCGACACCGGCCCGTTGGAGCTCGTTGAGTGACTTGACGTGGTGGGCTTCCACCTCGCCCGGCCGCTTGCAGAGCTCGCATCTATTCGCCGCAAGCCGACGGATCAGCTCTTTATGCGGATAGACCGGACCGGTCAGACGGTCGGTCAACTCCGCCGTCTTCTGCCGCTTGAGAGGAATTCCCCCGAAGCGGGCGACCAGTTCTCTCCTGCTGTCTCGCACCAAGGTGGCCTCGAAGCACGTGCGTGGCCCGTGCGGCGTCGCGATCTTAGCCTTGAAGCGGGCCGCCATCTTCGTCACCGACGAGCCGTGCTTTCTTGCCAGGGTCTTGAGCATGGAGGTCTCCATGACCCAGCGCAGCCGGTGAAGTCGTTGGACATCACCGGCCAGGAGGTAGTACTGGACGATGCCCCGGTACTCGATCCCGTATTTGCCCACGATGACATAGTCGGTCTCGTTGACCAGAGGGTTTCGGCACGCGGGTTTTCCGCGCGACAAGTACGGGGCGCTCTTGGCCTTGACCACAGAGGCAGGCACATGCAGGACTACCGCTCCGCATACTGACCGGCGATTTCGCCGATCGCTTGCCGACGGCCGTCTTGTTTTCTGATTTGTGCTTGCTACTGAGATCTCGTAGCCGAGGAACTTTGCCCTCTTGGTACGGGCATGGGTGATCAGCGTCTTCTCTTGTGACAGTTCCAGCTTGAGATCATCACGCAGGAACTTCGCGATCCGCTGTTTCACTTCCTCGGCTTCGGCCTTCGGCCCGACAAACCCGAGCAAGGTGTCATCGCAGTACCGCACGTAGCGCAGTCTCCGGTAGTTCGGATCATTCGGATCCTGGCTCGGGAGACTGTGCAGCCGACGATAGAGAGATCGCACTTCAACACGGTCACCTCGCCGGCGGGCACGTACGATCGCTTGCTCCACCTTCCGGTACTCCGGGTTGCGCGCTCGGAGCTTCGCCCGGGTGTATTCGGGGATCAGGGTTTTCTCGATGAACTCGTCCAACTTGTGCAGGTAAATATTGGAGATCACGGGGGAAACGACGCCGCCCTGCGGAGCCCCGCTGAGTGTCGCGTTCCAGACCCAGTCCTCCAGGTATCCGGCCTTGAGCATGTTGCGCACCAGCCGCAGGAAACGCTGGTCATGGACCTTCTCGCCCAGCAGTCGGAGCGTGACCTCATGGTCGAGGCTCCCGAAGCAGTCGGCGATGTCGCCCTCAATAAACCAGGTTGTTCCGGTCCAGGTGTTGGCCACTTCCCGCAGTGCGGTGTGGCAGCCTTTTCCTGGCCGGAATCCGTGGGAGCGGTCGGAGAAGGAAGGCTCGTAGTAAGCCTCCAAGAGGAGACGTATCACTTCACCTACTAATTTATCCGTCCAAGTTGGCAGACCTAGAGGCCGAGTCTTTCCGCTCTGTTTCTTCGGGATATGGACTCGCCTCACAGGGCGGAATCGATAGCGCTCGTGGCGCATCGCATCGATGATGCGGTCGATCTTCCGAGCGGACATGCCGTCCACGGTATCCTGCGTTACCCCAGGCGTCATCGCACCCTTGTTGGAGTAGATGCGCCCGTAAGCCAGCAGATACAACTGCGGGTTGAACAGCTGTCGATACAGTTCCTCACACGGCAGACCGCGCCTGCCGCGCTCACGCAGGACACCCAGCACCGTCTCGGCGCTCTGCATTTCGCATACCTCCCGACTTTGGGTGTCCGATCACCTGGGGCCCTTCGCCCGACTGCAGACGGCTTTCCCGTCCTCCCCGGCCGGTCGTTACTCCGGCGACTACTACGGCCCCTCCGTCGCCATGGGGCTCGCGCCCGTTAGGCGATCCCACGTTCGTCCCTGTCGTACGTAATAGCGTGACGTAGGCGCCCCACTCATCTCCTTAAATACCCTCACTGGGCATCGCTCCTTGTCCCGGAGGTTGCTTGGCCTTCTTTCACAGCGACCGCAGGACCGGCACCGGTTTCAGACGTTTTTTTCCGGTGGATGCGAACTTTCATCTTCTGGAGATTGGGATTCAGGCAATTCAGCTTTCGCCATATCACGCGGGTCCCCCAGAGCACCGTCCCTGACGTCTGGACCCGGCCTCTGGTTGGCTGGCATGCTACGGTCCCCTTCACCTTTCGGATCCAGGTAAGCCATCAGACCCAGGAATATCCCTCCGAATTCCTCCCGGCTATGCCGGGGATACGACCGGGCGCCTCGTGGCGCACTTGAAGCGTTCGACCTTGCCGTTGGTCTGCGGGCGGTAGGCGCGGGTGAGCTTGCCGGCCGCGTCGAGGTCGGCCAGGGCCTCACGCCAGGCGAAGCTTTTGCGGTAGGGCCAGGCGTTGTCGGTCAGGACCCGCTCGATGCGGGTGATGCCGTGCTCGGCGAAGAAGGCTGCGGCCCGGCGCAGGAAGTCGGCGCAGGTGGCGGCCTTCTCGTCCGCGTGGACCTCGCTGTAGGCGAGGCGGGAGTGATCGTCGACGGCGGAATGGACGTAGTCGAAGCCCATGCCGCTGCGGGTGGCCCGGCCGGCCTGCCGGCCCAGCACCTTGTGGCCGCCGCCGTCGGGGATGCGGCCGAGCTTCTTGACGTCGACGTGGACCAGCTCGCCGGGCCGGTCGCGTTCGTAGCGGCGGATGACCTGCCCGGTGGGCCGGTCCAGAAAGGCCAGGCGGTTGAGGCCGTGCCGGGTCAGGATGCGGTGCACGGTGGAGGCGGGCATGCCCAGGATCGGCCCGATGCGAGCCGGGCCCAGCTTGCGCTCTTGTCGCAGCCTGCAGACATGCGCTTCGGTGGCGGCTGCGGTCCGGTGCGGTGTCGTGCGGGGACGGCTGGGGCGGTCGATGAGTCCGCTCTCGCCCTCGGAGTGCCAGCGCCGGATCCACTTGTGGGCGGTGGGACGGGAGATGCCCATCTCGGCTGCGACGTGCGCGACGGGACGGCCGGAGCGCACACGGTCGACGAGCAGTCGCCTGCCGTGAACGGTCAGCCGGGCATTACGGTGGGACACGAAGGCCTCCGTGCGGTGAAGATTCGACACCTCCACTACACACGGGGGCCTTCGCCATGATCAAGCCCGGCCAGCGTTAACAACGCTCGTGATCAATACACCTAGGGCCTGTTCCAGGTTCGGATCATGTTGGCCGGAGGCTGCGGATCCAGATCACGGCACCGCGTAGGTGGAGTCCGGCGAGGTAGCTGGTGGCGGTCTTGTCGTAGCGGGTGGCCAGGCCCCGCCACTCCTTGATCTTGTTGATGCAGCGTTCGACGGTGTTGCGGTCCTTGTACAGGTCCGGATCGTGACCGACCGGGCGGCCGCCGCGAGAACCCTTCTTCTTGCGGTTGGCGGCCTGGTCGGCCTTCTCCGGGATGACACCGCGGATGCGGCGTCGCCGCAGGTAGGCACGGTTGGCGCGGGAGGAGTACGCCTTGTCCGCGGCGACGGCGCCGGGCCGGGTGCGCGGGCGGCCGACCGGGCCACGCACCTTGATGCCCTCCAGCACCGGGACGAAGCGGGGGCTGTCGGCGGCCTGTCCCGGGGTGAGGACGAACGACAGCGGCCGGCACCGGCGTTCGGCCGCGAGGTGGGTCTTGGTGGTCAGCCCGCCCCGGGAGCGGCCCAGTTCGGCCGCACGGAGCCGGGCTCTGCGCCGCCGCCGTAAACGCCGCCGCTCCTCACGCGCCACGTCGTCGCCGACCTCGCCCGGCGGAGCTACCGGTGCGCTTTGCCCCTTTCGAGAATCCCCTTTTCCTCGGTGACGGCCTTCTCCAGCTCGTCCAGCAGCTCGGGGTCGACGGCCATCCCCGCCGCGTGATGATGAGCGCGCGCAACCGTGGAATCCACGCTGACCAGGTCGAGATCGACCTGCCCACGGCCCGCCGCCTCGGCGATCATCCCCTCCATCAGCGTCCGGAAGGTCCCGGCCACCGCCCAGCGCTGGAACGCGCCGTAAACGGTCGACCAGGAGCCGTACTCCTCAGGCACGTCCCGCCAGGGACAACCCGCCCTGAACCGCCACATCACAGCGTTGAACAGCCGCCGCAGGTCAGGGACCGGGCCGCGCTCGCCCACCGGCAAGAACGGCTCGACCAACTCCCACTCGGCATCCGAGAGATCACCACGCGCCACCCTCGACAACTACCAGGCCCAGCCGCCCGGCACCGGCGAATCCCCAAACCAATGATCTGAACCTGGAACAGGCCCTAGTACGGAGGGCGGCGGCTCCTCCCGTCAGACGACCTGATGTCCTGCGTTCGTCCGTGTTTCACGTGAAACACCCCTCGGCTGTCCGCCCGCTGTGCACTTGCCCGCGAAATGGCTAAAAGGCCTTGTGTCTCACGAGAAACGGGTGGACGGCGAGGGCACCCGTCGGACAGCCTGACCTGCGTGTCGACTCCTTCTCACGCCCCTCTTCCCATCCGCCGTCTGACGCTTCGCGATCTCAGCGCCTGCGCCGACTTGTCCGAGGACCGGGGGTGGCCACGCGAGGAGCACAAGTGGGGATTCCTCCTCACGGCAGGGAAGGGATACGGGATCGACGACCCCGACGGCGGCCTCGTCAGCGCCTGTGTCGTCACCGAGTTCGGGCCGCATGGCCGCCCCGCTCTTGGAGCCATCGGGATGGTGCTGGTAGCCGAACGGCACGCCCGTCAGGGCATCGGCCGCCGGCTGATGCAACACGTCGTCTCGCTGATGGGCACCACCCCGCTGACGCTGCACGCCACACCGTACGGTCGACCGCTCTACGAGGAACTCGGCTTCAAGGTCACCGGCCGGGCGGAGATGCTGTGCGGGCACTTCACACCCAGCGGCTCGGAGCCGGAGGCCGGCACACGCGCGGCCACCGCCGAGGACCTCACCTCGATCCTCCGGCTCGACGAGGAAGTGTTCGGTGCCGACCGCACACCCATCATCACGCGGCTGCCCGCCTTCGCCGACCGGATGCACGTGGCCGAGGAAAACGGCCGGCTCATCGGCTACGCAGCCACCTGGCCCAACATGGAAACCCAGGTGGTAGGTCCCCTGATCGCCCGCGATACGGCGACGGCGAAGGCTCTCATCACCTCGCTCGCCACCCACACCGACCGACCCCTGCGCACCGACATCGACGTACGGCACGAAGAGTTGCTGGCATGGGCGAAGGAGCGGGGGCTGGCGTCCATCGCGTTCAACGCGGTCATGACGTACGGGATCCCGGAACTGCCCGGCGACTGGACCAGGCGATTCGCTCCGCTGACGGTGGCGGCGGGATGAGCCCTGTCCCTGAGCGCGACCGTACGTAGAGTGCAGGCATGGGAGATCTTGAAATAAGGCCCGCCACGGCGGACGACGTGACCGCGATCGTCGCCCTGCTCGCCGACGACCCCTTGGGCGCCCAGCGCGAGTCACCGGACGATCTGACCCCGTATCTGTCCGCGTTGGAACGCCTCACATCCGACCCGAACCAGCATCTGGTCGTCGCGGTCCGGCAGGAACATGTCGTCGGCACGCTGCAGCTCACGATCATCCCCGGCCTCTCGCGTCGCGGTGCCACCAGGTCGATCATCGAAGGCGTCCGGATCCACGCCGATGAACGAGGAGGCGGTCTGGGCACGCGGCTCATCCAGTGGGCAGTCGACGAATCCCGGCGCCAGGGCTGTCAGCTGGTACAGCTGACTTCCGACAACACGCGCACCGACGCGCACCGCTTCTACGAGAGGCTCGGCTTCACGCCCTCACACGTGGGGTTCAAGTTCCAGCTGTGAGGCCGCGAAGCGAAGCGTCGTGTTTCACGTGAAACACGACGCCGTATGGGCAAAGGTGACTAGCCCTGTACTTCGCGGGTCGCCGTTTCAGGTCATTGGCCAGCGGGTTTGAGTGACTTCGATGCCGAGGAGGTCGAGGAGGTGGAGTTGGACTCCTCGGGTGATCTGGACGGTGGGTGGATCGGTGACGTTGCCGATCCGCAGGGCGAGTTCGCTCAGGTGGTAGAGGATCATGCGGCCGGTGGGCCGCACCCGGCGGTTGTCCGGGTAGAGGCCGACCATCGTCTGCTCGGGGCCCAGGGCTTGTCTGACCTGGCGCTCGATCAGGCTGAAGACCAGCAGGGCCAGGCAGATGACCTGGATCAGGGCGGCGACGCGGTGGTTGTGCTGCACGAACAGCGGGGTGACCGCCAGGGGGCCCTTGAAGTCCGCGTAACGGCGCTCGACCGATCCCTGGCCCTTGTACTGGATCAGGACCTGGCCCGGGTCGGCCTGCTCGGGGGTCAGCGCCGTCAGCAGCGCGTACCAGCCGTCGGCTGCCGCCTCGTCGTCCAGGACCTGATGGTCGAAGTGCCAGGCCAGGGTGGGCCTGCCGTTGTCGTCTTCGCCGATCTCGGTGCGCAGGCAGGAGGCAACCCGCCGGGTCTTGGCGATCACGCCGATACGGGCCGCGATCTTCTCGGCGGTGTTGTAGTACCTGCCGCCGGCTCCGTGCTGGACCTTGTCCAGGTCCTCGGCCGCGCGGGTGAGGCGTTTGGTGCGGGCGGCCTGCTGGCCCGCAGCGTTGCCGGTGGAGTGGACCAGGATTCGGCGAACGCTCAGGACCGGGTCGCGCCTGCGCGGACCGTTCAGGGTGTGAACGTCCTCCAGTACCCGGTAGACCTCGCGCTGGGCGGGGTCCTTGCCCGCGTCGCGGTCGGGCACCCAGTCCACGACAGTGGCGGCCTCCAGGTCCAAGGCGGCATAGAAACCGTCCTTGACCTGAGCCGCCGGGACCGGGGCGATGAATGCCGTCCTGGCTGCCAGCAGTGCGGCGACGTTCGGGTAGGAAACCAGCTTGGAATCGGCGACCAGCAGGAACTCCCGTTCGCCGGCCAGCTTCTGCAGATCCTTCATCGCCCCGACGACCTGGGACACCTCGGCCGCGCCCCCGCCGAAGACCCGGGCGTGGACCGGGATGCCGCCGTCACCGGTGACCGCGAGCCCGGCCTGGACCTGCTTCAGGTCCACCCGGCGGTCCTTGGGATGCCCGTGCTTGATCACCGGGAACGCGTCGTCCTGATCTTCCAGCGGGTAGGCCCCGTGGACGGACATGGACGTCATGTCCCAGTGCAACCGCGACACGTCGATGCCGAACTCGGTGATCGCCCGCGCGCCGACCGTGCCCGCGAGTTGCTCCAGCTTCGGGGCGATCGCATCCAGTGCCCGCGCGAGGCGGTCGTCGTTGAGCAAGCCCGCCTCGATGCCCAGGACCTCCTCCACCGCCCAGGTCCGGGCCCAGTCGCCGACCCGGAACAGCGGTATCGGCGAGGTCAGCCGGTTCGCGACCAGCGCCTCGATGACCTGCCCGTGCGTCAGGTGCGCGCTCGGCGCGGACGGGCACAACCCGTCGACGATCCCCGCCACGTCCAGCCGGCGCAGAAACTCGGCAGCGACAGGCAGAGCGCCCAGACGCTTCTCCACCACAGACGTCACCACGCACTCAAGGCGCTGACGCTGGGACCGAGGCCGCGGGGACCGGGAAATCATCGACACACCCGGCTAACGCCCACAGCCCCGACCCGGATACGACCGAACCCTCTACTCCAACCGATTCAACGACCCGCGAAGTACGGGACTAGCCGATCCCCCGCCAGCCGTCCGGATCCACCCCACCGGGCACGGAAGCCTCGTCGTCGTACGGCTGACGCGTGAACACGAACGACCCGAGGTCCAGATGGCTCACCGTCCCGTCCGGGCGCCGTACGGCCGTCAGGAGCTCTCCGGCGTAGTAGCCCTCCAGTCCGGTCCAGGTCCCGTCGCCGTTCGCCCTGAAGCGGGAGCGGCGGCCGCTGCCGGACAGCGGCTCCAGCGAGACACCTCCGTCCGTCGCGAGCCGCAGGGCGAACGCATGCGTTCCCCAGTACCAGGGCCCGGTCAACTCCAGTACCCGTGGCGCGATTTGGGCCAGCGGTCGCCACGGATCGGGAATGCGCGGCTCGGCCTCACCGACGATCCGTACGAGATCCGCTCCGACGGTGCCCAGCAAAGGACCGGAGGTGCAGTTGGCCAGCACCACTGCCGCGACGTCGTCCTCCACGCTGATGGTGAGGTTCGCCAGGAAGCCCGGCAGCGATCCGGAGTGCCCCACGAGGAGCCGGCCGGACCGGTGCTGGATCTGCAGCCCCAGTCCGTACGTGGCTCCGTCCACGACGTCCGCGGCTTCGGCGGGCGCAGCGGGCGTACGCATCTCTCTCACGGTCTCGGCGCTCAGCACCCGGTCGTCGCCGTGTGCCAGGAAGACAGCGAAGCGCGCCAGGTCAGCTGCCGTGGACCAGAGCTGACCGGCAGGGGCCATCCGGCCGAGGTCCTCGGCGGGTTCGGGCAGCAGGACATCTGCCCAGGGGTGCACGGCCCAGCCACCCGCATGGGGCGCCTTTGGGTGAGCGCTCGTACGGTCGAGGCCCAGAGGTTCGAGCACTTCACGCCGAAGTACTTCCTCCCAGGGCGCTCCACGCAGCTTCTCGACGAGCGTGCCGAGCACGGTGTAGCCGGGGTTGGAGTAATGGAAGCGGCGGCCCACCGGGTGCAGAAAGGCCTGTTCGCCCAGGACATCGGCGAGTTCGGGGCGCAGGGCCCCCGCGGTGCGCTCCCACCACGGGGCGGGCGACTCCGCCGCCAATCCGCTCGTGTGGGCCAGGAGGTCGGCGATGGTCGCCTCCCCCGCGCCGGTTCCTGGCAGGTGCTTCTCCAACGGATCACCGAGGTCGAGAGCACCCTCGTCGCGCAACCGCAGCACAAGAACAGCGGTGAAGGTCTTGGTGATGGAGCCGATGCGGTACTGCACGTTCCCGTCCGGGCCGTGCCCGTCCGCCGAGGTCCGCGCACCGTGCCACACGGTCCGCCCGCCTCTCGCGACCGCCGCGACCACCGACGGCGCACGCCCTTCGGTCTGGGCCACAGCGATCCTGTGCAGCAGTGCCCGGCGCGTTCCGGAGAGCAGCTCTTCCTGAGGTGTCGTCATGCCCCCCAGTCCATCCCGCAAGACCCTCGGCCGTCGAGTTCAATTCGACGGGGTCCCGGCGGTCTGTCCTGATCGGAACAGAGCGCCGGGCTCGTGGCCTGGGACGCGGGCTGCCCGGACGGACCTCGCGAGGACAAGGCTCCGGGTGTCTGACCCGCTCGATCGTGCCGAGCCGTCGATGCGCGTTCCCGGCCGGTCGGACGGACGGATCAGCGCAGGCCGGCGAAGAGATCGTTCTCGGGTACGTCCACGCCGGTGGCGTCCTGGACACGTACGAAGGTCTCCATGCCCATCAAGTCGCCGAACCTCTCCTTGCCCATCTTGAGGAGGAAGATGTTCTCGCCCTGACTGGCGTGCGCGGCCAGCGCGTCGAACTTCTGACCACTGAAAGCCGTGGTGTCCACCCACGTGGTGATCTCATCGTCGGGGAGGCCGATCTCGGCCATCGCGGCCTCGGCGGGATCCGGCTCCGGCATGTCCGGATGAAACTCGCGCATGATCTCACCGAACCGCTGCATCCCGGAGCGGGGCATCGTAGTCCAGTAGACCTTCGGATTCAGCACGGTCATCTCCAGCGCCGCCATCGTGATGCGGTGAGCCTGGATGTGGTCGGGGTGGCCGTAGAAGCCGTTCTCGTCGTAAGTGACGACCACATCAGGTCGGTAGTGCCGCATGAGTGCCGCGAGGCGGGCCGCGCCTTCCTGCACGGGGGTCTGCCAGAAGGATCCGGGGGCGTCGTTGCTCGGCCAGCCCATCATCCCGGAGTCGGCATAATCCAACATCTCCAGATCGCTGATCTTCAGGACGTCACAGCTCGCCTCAAGTTCTTGACGGCGCATCAAAGCAACTGCCGCCGGATCGTGCCCGGGATCACCCGGCTTGACACCCCCCGGTCCGTCACCGCAACTGCCGTCGGTACACGTCACGAGAACCGTGCGGATGCCCTCCGCCGCGTACCGCGCGAGGACCCCTCCGGTTCCGGTGGCCTCGTCGTCGGGGTGGGCGTGTACTGCCATGAGCGTCAAGGGCCGGTCAGTCATGAAACAGTCCTCCTGCAGAAATACGTCTTGGTCCGAGTGTGCGACGGGCGTACCGCGATCCTGGGGCGCGGATCCTGGTGGGGCGGACGACCCTGTGGTCTCCGTGTTCCCCGCCGTGCCGCGCCGGTCCCTCGGTGAATGCAACCGCGTAGGCCGGGCCGGCTGTTCCCAGCGCGGCCGGTTGGTCTTCCACGCCTCGGCGTTTCAACGCGACCGAGATGCCGACGCGACCTGTATGTCCCAGCGCCACGTCGGATCCGACTTCCATCCGGCACCAGCCGTGAGATTCCGGCACGAAATGTCAGACCGCACCCTGACGACGCAGCTCAGGTCTGCGCCATGTCCACGAAGCGCGAGTAGTGGCCCTGGAAGGCGACCGTGATCGTCGCTGTCGGGCCGTTACGGTGCTTGGCCACGATCAGGTCCGCCTCGCCCGCGCGGGGCGACTCCTTCTCGTACGCGTCCTCACGGTGCAGCAGGATGACCATGTCGGCGTCCTGCTCGATGGAGCCGGACTCACGCAGGTCGGAGACCATCGGCTTCTTGTCGGTGCGCTGCTCGGGACCACGGTTCAGCTGGGACAGCGCGATGACCGGGAGCTCCAGCTCCTTGGCGAGGAGCTTGAGGTTACGGGACATGTCCGAGACCTCCTGCTGGCGGTTCTCGGCACGCTTGGAGCCGCCGGACTGCATCAGCTGGAGATAGTCGATGACGACCAGTCTGATGTCGTTGCGCTGCTTGAGACGCCGGCACTTGGCGCGGATCTCCATCATCGACAGGTTCGGGGAGTCGTCGATGAACAGCGGTGCGGCCGACACATCCGGCATCCGGCGGGCCAGACGCGTCCAGTCCTCGTCGGTCATCGTGCCGGAACGCATGTGGTGCAGGGCGACTCGAGCCTCGGCTGACAACAGACGCATCGCGATCTCGTTGCGACCCATTTCGAGGGAGAAGATGACACTCGGCAGGTTGTGCTTGATCGATGCGGCCCGGGCGAAGTCCAGTGCGAGGGTGGACTTACCCATGGCGGGACGCGCGGCGATGACGATCATCTGGCCCGGATGCAGACCGTTGGTGAGCGAGTCGAAGTCGGTGAACCCCGTGGGCACACCGGTCATCTCTCCAGATCGGGAGCCGATCGCCTCGATCTCGTCGAGCGCGCCCTCCATGATGTCACCGAGCGGCAGGTAGTCCTCGCTGGTGCGCTGCTCGGTGACCGCGTAGATCTCGGCCTGGGCGCGGTTGACGATCTCGTCGACGTCGTCGTCGGCCGCGTATCCCATCTGGGTGATACGGGTGCCTGCCTCGACCAGCCGCCGCAGGACCGCACGCTCGTGCACGATCTCCGCGTAGTACTCGGCGTTGGCCGCCGTCGGCACGGTCTGGACGAGGGTGTGCAGATAGGACGCGCCGCCAACCTTGTTGATCTCTCCGCGCTTGGTGAGCTCGGCGGCGATCGTGATGGGGTCGGCCGGTTCGCCCTTGGCGTAGATGTCGAGGATCGCCTGGAAGATCGTCTCGTGTGCGGGCTTGTAGAAGTCGTGCCCCTTGAGGACCTCCACAACGTCGGCGATGGCGTCCTTGGACAACAGCATGCCGCCGAGAACGGACTGTTCGGCATCCAGGTCCTGGGGTGGCACGCGCTCGAAGGATGTGCCCCCGCCGTCCCATTCGCCGCTGTCCCGGCCTCGGTCGTGTTGTTCGTCTCGGCCCCGGCCCCCCTCGCCGCGGCGGCGGGAGGCAGGCAGACGATCACTTGGACCGCTGTCGGCCCATGGGTCGTCCAAGGGCTCGGAAATACTCACCGAGCCACCTCCTCCCGTCCGCCGACGAGCGGACCTAGCCGTGCTCTCTTTTCTACGGCACGGCACTGACAAATGAGAGGCCCAACTCCGGTTACTGCACGTCGGTTCTGAGCTGGATTCCCTGCCGACGAACGGAGTGGGCGCCGGACCACGGTAGGCCTGTGGGCACCGTCAGCCAATCTGGTTATCCACAGGCCATGTGGACGACGGCCCCCATGCTGTGGAGAACTCCGCAAAACCTGTGCACGATGCGGTGGACAGCCCTGTGAACAAGCTCAAGCCTTTCCGGCGCAACCCACCCTGACCTGCACCTTTCCCATCCACCGGCTGTGCAGAAGAAAAACTTTCCCAGTCGGACCAAGATCGCCTCGAACTACGCACGAACGAGCACACGGAGAGTCAGGAGGTAAGGGTCATAAGGGCTTTACATCTCTTACCTGTGGACGATTAGATTGGTGCTCATGACACAGGCTCCCGCGACCTCCAGGGCCACCCGGCGACAGCACGATCGAGAGATCGTCGCACTGGCCGTCCCGGCCTTCGGCGCACTCGTCGCCGAGCCCCTTCTTGTCATGGCCGACAGCGCAATCGTGGGGCACCTCGGCACGGCACAACTCGCCGGACTTGGCGTCGCCTCGGCCCTCCTCATGACAGCAGTCAGCATCTTCGTCTTCCTCGCCTACGCCACTACGGCGGCCGTCGCCCGACGTGTCGGGGCGGGCGACCTCCAGGCCGCCATCCGCCAGGGAATGGACGGCATATGGCTGGCACTCCTGCTTGGTGCTGCCGTCATCGCCGCCGTACTCCCCACGGCGCCAACCGTGGTGGAACTTTTCGGCGCCTCGGAGACCGCAGCCCCCTACGCGACCACATACCTGCGCATCTCGGCCCTCGGCATCCCAGCCATGCTCGTCGTGCTCGCCTCGACCGGTGTCCTGCGTGGCCTTCAGAACACGAAGACGCCCCTCTATGTCGCCGTCGCAGGCTTTTTCGCCAACGCCGCCCTCAACGCCGGCCTCGTCTACGGCGCCGATCTCGGCATCGCCGGTTCCGCCTGGGGCACCGTCATCGCACAGTGCGGCATGGCAGCCGTCTATCTCATCGTGGTCGTCCGCGGAGCCCGCAGACACGGAGCCTCACTGCGTCCCGACGCGGCGGGGATACGGGCCTCGGCACAAGCCGGCATCCCCCTGCTGGTCCGCACACTCTCGCTCCGGGCGATCCTGATGATTGCCACGGCCGTCGCCGCCCGACTCGGCGACGCCGATATCGCGGCACACCAGATCGTGCTGTCCCTGTGGAGTTTGCTCGCCTTCGCCCTTGACGCCATCGCCATCGCCGGTCAGGCCATCATCGGACGCTACCTGGGCGCAGATGACGCCGAGGGTGCCCGCCACGCCTGCCGCCGCATGGTGCAGTGGGGGATCGCGGTCGGCGGCGTACTCGGCGTCCTGGTGGTGATCGCCCGGCCGGTGTTCCTGCCTCTGTTCACGAACGACACCTTGGTGAAGGACGCCGCCCTGCCCGCTCTTCTCGTGGTGGCTCTCTCCCAGCCGGTCTGCGGCATTGTCTTCGTCCTGGACGGCGTACTGATGGGCGCAGGCGACGGCCCGTATCTGGCCTGGGCCATGGTGGTCACCCTGGCTGCTTTTGCCCCACTGGCTTTGCTCGTCCCGACTCTGGGTGGCGGCCTCACAGCGCTCTGGGGAGCGATGACGCTGATGATGGTGATACGCATGCTGACTCTTTGGCTGCGGACCCGTTCTGGCCGCTGGATCGTCACCGGCGCCACCCGCTGACTGTTTCACGTGAAACCGGCGTTTCACGTGAAACATGCGCGATGCCGTACTGCATCGGAACGCGAAGATGGGGCGGCACCCGCGAAGGGTGCCGCCCCATCTCTCAGCAGTTCAGCCGAGCGCAGCGATCAGGCCGCGACGACCTCGATGTTGACCTTGGCGGCAACCTCGGGGTGCAGACGCACAGACGTCTCGTGGGCGCCCAGGGTCTTGATCGGCGCACCCAGCTCGATGCGGCGCTTGTCGACCTCGGGGCCACCGGAAGCCTTGATCGCCGAAGCGATGTCGGCCGGGGTGACGGAACCGAAGAGACGACCGGCGTCGCCGGAGCGGACAGCCAGACGGACCTTGACGCCCTCGAGCCGGGCCTTCACCTGGTTGGCCTGCTCGATGGTCTGGATCTCGTGAATCTTGCGAGCACGACGGATCTGCTCGACGTCCTTCTCGCCACCCTTGGTCCAGCGGATAGCGAACTTCCGCGGGATCAGGTAGTTGCGAGCGTAACCGTCCTTGACGTCGACAACGTCGCCCGCGGCACCGAGGCCGGAGACCTCGTGGGTGAGGATGATCTTCATGTTTCGGTCACCCTTCCCTTATCGCGCGGTGGAGGTGTAGGGCAGCAGCGCCATCTCACGGCTGTTCTTGACAGCCGTGGCGACGTCACGCTGGTGCTGCGTGCAGTTGCCGGTCACGCGGCGGGCACGGATCTTGCCGCGGTCGGAAATGAACTTCCGCAGCATGTTCGTGTCCTTGTAGTCCACGTACGTGACCTTGTCCTTGCAGAAAGCGCAGACCTTCTTCTTAGGCTTGCGCACAGGCGGCTTCGCCATGGTGTTTCTCCTGTGTGATCAAGAAGTTTGGGTACGAACCCGCCCTAGAAGGGAGGCTCGTCCGAGTAGCCGCCGCCAGCGCTGCTGCCGGAGTTTCCACCCCAGCCGCCGCCACCGCTGCCGCCCTGGTTGCCACCGGCAGGAGTGCCGGTCGCCCACGGGTCGTCGGCGGGAGCACCGCCGCCTTGCTGGCCGCCGCCGGAGCCACCGCCCCAGCCACCGCCACCCTGGCCGCTACCGCCGCTGTAACCGCCCTGACCCTGCTGCCCACCACGGCCTGCGGTCTTGGTGACCTTGGCCGTGGCGTTGCGCAGGCTGGCGCCGACTTCCTCGACGTCCAGTTCGTAGACCGTGCGCTTGACGCCCTCACGGTCCTCGTAGGACCGCTGCTTCAGCCGGCCCTGCACGATGACGCGCATGCCTCGCTGGAGCGACTCCGCGACGTTCTCCGCCGCCTGACGCCAGACCGAGCAGGTCAGAAAGAGGCTTTCGCCGTCCTTCCACTCGTTCGTCTGACGGTCGAAGGTGCGGGGAGTGGACGCGACACGGAACTTCGCGACCGCCGCACCGGAGGGGGTGAAGCGCAGCTCGGGGTCATCGACAAGATTGCCGACGACCGTGATGACGGTCTCGCCTGCCATGGGGGAACCTCTCGGCGGGTTTGCTGCTGGCTGCTTGTGCTGCTACTCGAAATCCCGAGATGAGCTGAGCTGGAGAGCTCAGTGGGTCTCGGGACGGAGGACCTTGGTCCGGAGGACCGACTCGTTCAGGTTCATCTGGCGGTCGAGCTCCTTGACGATCGCGGGCTCAGCCTGCAGATCGATGACCGAGTAGATGCCCTCGGGCTTCTTCTTGATCTCGTACGAGAGACGACGACGGCCCCAGGTGTCGACCTTCTCGACCTTGCCGTTGCCCTCACGGACGACGGAGAGGAAGTTCTCGATCAGGGGGGAGACAGCGCGCTCCTCCAGATCGGGGTCGAGGATGACCATCACCTCGTAGTGACGCATGTAAAACCCACCTCCTTTGGACTCAACGGCCACGGTCGTTCCGTGGCAGGAGGGTTGTGATGCGTACGCAACGGTATCGGCCGCCACTGACAATCGGGGGTCGGCAAGCGACATCCCCCGTCTGGCCTGGGCGGTTCCCTGGCACTGCCTGGGCAGACACCGGTGCAGAGAGTACAGAGTACCTGCACACGTGCTTCCGGTTGAAATCCGACCGCGGGGACCGTCAGTCTGTACACATCGGGTGTGCATGGCGCTACGATGCGCCGTCTTCCGCAGGAGGTGCCCCATGGCACAGGCATTGCGACCCAACACCGCCGGAGGCCTTTTCGCCACGGACGGAAAACCCCACCCCATCCAGGACGCGCTGCTCGCGGTGACCCTGGTGCTCGGAGTGGTGGCGTTCGTGACGGGCTTCTTCCACAGCCTGCACCTGCTCAGCTCCTGGGCCGGCCTGGCAGGGATCCTCACCGGCGCGTACGGCCAGTGGATCTCGGAGACGACCCGCGAACGCTTCGGGCTCATCCTGGGCCTCGGCGCCTCGGCAGTCGGCTTCTTCCTTGGCATGGCGCATGGGGGTCTCTTCGGCGGGGTCATCAACTGACGCCAGGGACATCGTCCGTTTAACTGCACACAAAGCACCGCGGAACGCCTTGGCGGCCCGCAAGCCGGGGCGCAGGTCCCGTATGCCCAGTCGGGGCGCTCGCGAGGCGCAGTAGGCTTCGGCGCGAGAGCCGGAGCCCCTGTACCCATGGGGACACACCAGCCCGAGGAGCGCCCCGAATGAGCCTGACCCTGAGGACGATCAGCCGTGAGCAGCATCTGGCATACATTCAGAGCCTGCCCTCGGCGAGCCACATGCAGGTTCCGGCCTGGGCCGACGTCAAGGCGGAGTGGCGCTCCGAGAGCCTCGGCTGGTTCGACGAGCGCACCGGCGAAATGGTCGGCGCGGGCCTCGTCCTCTACCGTCAGCTCCCCAAGATCAAGCGCTACCTGGCTTATCTGCCCGAGGGTCCGGTCATCAACTGGTTCGCGCCGAATCTGACCGAGTGGCTGGAACCGATGCTCGCCCACCTCAAGCAACAGGGCGCCTTCTCCGTGAAGATGGGCCCACCGGTGATCATCCGGCGCTGGGAGGCCGGCTCCATCAAGCAGGGCATCCAGAACCCGGACGTGAAGCGGCTGCGCGACATCGAGGCCGACTTCATCGAGCCGCGTGCCTTCGAGGTCGCCGACAAGCTGCGCCGCATGGGCTGGCAGCAGGGCGAGGACGGCGGGGCCGGCTTCGGCGACGTGCAGCCCCGGTATGTCTTCCAGGTGCCGCTCGCCAACCGCTCCCTGGAAGAGGTCCACAAGAACTTCAACCAGCTGTGGCGACGGAACATCAAGAAGGCCGAGAAGGCGGGCGTCGAGGTCGTCCAAGGCGGCTACCAGGACCTCGACGAGTGGCAGCGGCTGTACGAGATCACCGCCGTGCGCGACCACTTCCGGCCGCGCCCGCTGTCGTACTTCCAACGCATGTGGACGGCCCTCAACACCGAGGACCCCAACCGGATGCGGCTGTACTTCGCCCGGCACAACGGCGTGAACCTGTCGGCGGCGACCATGCTGATCGTCGGCGGTCACGTCTGGTACTCCTACGGCGCCTCCGACAACATCGGTCGTGAGGTCCGGCCCTCGAACGCGATGCAGTGGCGGATGCTGCGTGACGCCTACGCGCTCGGTGCGACGGCGTATGACCTGCGGGGCATCTCCGACTCGCTGGACGAGACAGACCACCTCTTCGGCCTGATCCAGTTCAAGGTGGGCACCGGCGGTCAGGCGGCCGAGTACCTCGGCGAGTGGGACTTCCCGTTGAACAAGCTGCTCCACAAGGCGCTCGACATCTACATGTCGCGTCGCTGAGCCCCATCGGCCCCGGCCGTTTGCTTCGATAAGTCCGACAGCTTCGTTCGCTTCCATACCTCTGATACACCGCAGCCCCGAGAAAGGTTCCAGGTCCGGCCATGGCGCTCACGCTCTACGTCGACACCGCGCGCTGGCGGGCGCACCACAAGCACGTGCAGGAGCAGTTCCCAGGGCTCGTCCCGGTCTGCAAGGGCAACGGCTACGGCTTCGGACACGAGCGGCTGGCGGAGGAGGCCACCCGGATGGGTTCCGACATCCTCGCCGTCGGCACCACGTACGAGGCCGCGCGCATCAAGGACTACTTCGGCGGTGACCTGCTGGTACTGACGCCGTACCGGCGCGGCGAGGAGCCCGTCCCGCTGCCCGACCGTGTCATCCGCTCGGTGTCCTCGGTGGACGGCGTATACGGCCTGGTGGGCGCCCGTGTGGTCATCGAGGTGATGTCCTCGATGAAGCGGCACGGCATCAGCGCACAGGACCTGTCACAGCTGCACTCGGCCATAGAGAACGTCCGCCTCGAGGGCTTCGCCATCCACCTGCCGCTGGACCGCACGGACGGCTCGGACGCCGTCGAAGAGGTCATCGGCTGGATGGACCACCTGCGCGCGGCTCGTCTGCCCCTGCACACGATGTTCGTCAGCCACCTCAAGGCCGATGAACTCCACCGGTTGCAGCAGCAGTTCCCGCAGACCCGCTTCCGCGCCCGCATCGGCACCCGCCTGTGGCTGGGGGACCACGAGGCCACGGACTACCGCGGCGCGGTCCTGGACGTCACCCGTGTGGCCAAGGGGGACCGTTTCGGCTATCGCCAGCAGAAGGCTGCCTCCGACGGCTTCCTGGTCGTCGTGGCGGGCGGTACGTCGCACGGGGTGGGCCTGGAGGCCCCGAAGGCGCTGCACGGTGTCATGCCGCGCGCCAAGGGCGTTGCCCGGGCCGGCCTCGCCACGGTGAACCGGAACCTTTCTCCGTTCGTCTGGGGCGGCAAGCAGCGCTGGTTCGCGGAACCGCCGCACATGCAGGTCTCCATCCTGTTCGTGCCGACGGACGCACCCGAGCCGAAGGTCGGTGAGGAGTTGGTGGCTCATCTGCGGCACACCACCACGCAGTTCGACCGCATCGTCGACCGCTGATCGACGCGGCAGGCAACCGAAAAGGCCGTACACAGAGTCTCTGTGTACGGCCTTTCGCACGGCATGAGCCGATGTGGAGTTCGTGGGCCGTCGACAGCCCCACGCGAGCTGTTCGCTCAGAGCGAACTCTCTGTGGAGGACGCCGTTCCATGGCTGCCCCACTCCACCTGCGGTCCGTCGAAGTGGGCCGCGTGCCGCGGCGGATGGGATGCCGTGCCAAGGGCGAACACGTCCTCCGCGCCGTCCAGCACACCCCCTGACGGGTCGTCGTCGCCGGCCCGCCGTACCGGGTCCCGCTCCGGCATGAGGACGTCGCGCACGACGATCACACACAGGTACAGCGTCCCCAGCAGGTGTACGGCGATGGCCCAGTGGTAGCCGTCCTGTGGCAGTCCCTTGTGGGCCTCTCCACTGGTCGTGTACGCCAGGTACAGCCAGATGCCCAGAAAATACGCGATCTCGCACGCCTGCCAGATCAGGAAGTCCCGCCACTTCGGCCGGGCCAGCACAGCGAGCGGCACCAGCCACAGGACGTACTGCGGCGAGTAGACCTTGTTGGTGAGGATGAACACCGCGACGACCAGGAAAGCGAGCTGGGCGAAACGCGGCCGACGCGGAGCGGTCATTGTGAGCACGGCAATGCCCACAAAACACAGCACCACCAGTGCCGTGGCCAGGTTGTTGACGGTGTCGGTGCTGAGCGGGTTGGTCGAGTTCTGGGCCATGATCAGCCAGAAGGACCCGAAGTCCACACCCCGGTCATGGCTGAATTTGTAGAACTGCGACCAGCCGTCCCAGGCGAAGAGCATCACCGGCAGGTTCACGACGAGCCAGGCGACGACCGTGCCTCCCAGGGCCTTGCCGAAGTCCCGCCATTTGCCCGCACGCCAGCACAGCAGGAGCAGTGGGCCGAGCAGGAAGACGGGATAGAGCTTCGCGGCCGTAGCAAGCCCCAGGAGGACTCCGAAGGCGACGGAGCGCCCCCGGGACCACATCAGCATCGCCGCGGCCGTCAGAGCGACCGCCAGCAGGTCCCAGTTGATGGTCGCGGTCAGAGCGAAGGCGGGCGCCAGCGCGACCAGCAGTCCGTCCCACGGGCGCCGGGCGTGCGTGCGGGTCACGCAGACGGCGATGACCGCCGCGCACACCATCAGCATCCCGGCGTTGACCATCCAGTACCACTGTTCCTGGTCCTGGATACTGCCGCTGCCCGGCGTGAGCCAGGAGGCCACCTCCATGAACACACCGGTCAGAACCGGGTATTCGAGGTAGGGCATGTCACCGGAGAGCTTGTCGAAGTACGGCACGAGCCCATCGGCGAAACCGCGCCCTTGATAGAGGTGCGGGATGTCCGAGTAGCACGCCTTCGTGTACTGCGAGCTGGCGCCGAAGAACCAGGCGCCGTTGTAGCAGGGCGCCTTCTGGATCAGTCCGAGAGCGAACATGCCGATCGCCACGAGCACGATGACCCGGACGGGAGTCCACCAGGACGTCCCTAGCAGGGCACGCCGCCCGAGGGGACCGCCGATCAGCTCGCTGCCGGACGCGGCGACCTCGTCCTCCTTGGTCGGCCGCACCGGGTCCGGCTCGTGCACGCTCGCTTGCGTCGATTCTGCGCTGGGCATGCCGCACATCCTGCCGTACGTGTCTAGGAATACGCCGGGGGCCGCCACAACCACTCAGGTGCGGCGGCCCCCGTTTCACGTGAAACATCGCCATGTTTCACGTGAAACACCCGTCTCGGGCTTTGTGGCAGCTAGCCGGTCGACCCTCCGAAGAGGCCACCGTTGCCATTACCTCTGCTGTTACCGGTCCCTGACGTGTCCGTGGCCGTCGGCGTGGGCGTCACGCCACCGTCTGTCCCGCCGGTGTCCGTGCCACCCGTGTCGTTGCACTGCCAGCTGAACCGGCAGGACTCACTCGCCGAGGGCGACGGACTCGTCAGCGTCTCACTGGGCGTGGGACTCGGGCTCGGGCTGGCTTCCTGGGTGTCACTGACCGTCGGAGTGGGAGTGGGACTCGGCACGTCGTTGACGATCTCACCGATGGGCTCCGGGGTGGGGAACGGCAGCGCCTTCTGCCCCTTCAACGCCTCTTCCATGTAGTCGTGCCAGATCTCGGACGGGAACGAGGCGCCATGGATCTTCTCCTGGCCGCCGGTCCCGTACATCTCCAGGAAGGTGCGGTTCTTCTTGCTCTCGTCATCGTCGTACCGGAACATCGTGATCGACGTGGACAGCTGCGGGGTGTAGCCCACGAACCAGGCCGACTTGTTGCCGTCGGTGGTACCGGTCTTGCCGGCCACATCACGTCCGGGCAGTCGGGCGTTGGTACCCGTGCCCTTCTCGACCACCGTCTTCAGCACGTCAGTGACGTTGTCGGCGACCTTGGGGGTGAAGGCCTCCTCAGGAGCGTCCCGGTGGGTGAAGACCGTGCCGTCCCTGCTCGTGACCCTTGAGACGGAGAAGGGATCACGCCGTTCACCACTGGATGCGAAGGTTGCATACGCACCCGCCATCCGGATCGCGCTCGGGTCGGAGATACCGATGGAGAAGGACGGGTAGTTGGTACCGGCCAGGCTGTCCTTCTTGAGACCGGCGTCCATGGCCGCTTCCTTCACCTTGTCCAGCCCGACGTCCATGCCGAGTTGCACGTAGGCGGAGTTCACCGACTCCCGCATCGCCTCACGCAGATCGATCTGGTACTTGGGCGGGCTGCCGTACGACTCGTTGCCGTCGTTGGTCTGCAGCCACTCCTCACCCTTTTCGTTCTTCCAGACCGTCTTGTCGTAGTCCTCGATCTTGAGCTTGTTCTTGCCGCTGTAGAGGCTCTTCGGCGATACCTGGGTGCGCTCGTCCTGCGCCTGCTCAGCGCCGAGGCTTTTGTCTCGCACGCCCCACTTCATCGCCGCCGCGAGTACGAACGGCTTGAACGTCGAACCGACCTGCGCGCCGGTCACGTCGGCGTTGTTCGTGAAGTGCTTGGTCGCATCCTCACCGCCGTAGATGGCCTTGATGGCGCCGGTTCTCGGGTCCACGGAGGCCCCACCGAACTGAACATGCGTGTCCGTCTTCGGGCGCTGCTTGGGTTTGATGTTGGTCTTCTGGACGTTCGTGACGGAGGCCTCGAGCTCCTTGACCTTCTTCTTGTCGAAGGTCGTGTAGATCGAGTAGCCGCCCCGCTGCAAGTCGTTGGCGGAGATGTGCGTGTTGTTGACCAGGTACGCCTTGGCGAGGTCGACGAGGTAGCCGACCTGGCCGCTCAGCGCGTTGTTCGAGCGGGGGTTCTGCCAGGCGGGAAGCGTGGTGAACTTGTCCCGATCCGCCCTGCTCAGTTTGCCGTATTCGACCATCTTGTCCAGCGTGTTCTGCATCTGCCTCAGCGCCCGCCTGCTGTTGGCCTCGGGAGTGGCCGAGCTGTCGAGCGAGGTCGCACCCGCCGGGTCGTAGTACGTGGCGCCCTTGAGCATCGCCGCCAGGAAGGCGCACTGCCCTGCGTCCAGGTCGACGGCGTTCTTGTTGAAATACGCACGCGCGGCCGCCTGGATGCCGTAGGCACCGCGTCCGTAGTAGGCCGAGTTCAGATAGCCGGCCATGATCTCGTCCTTCGATTTGGTGGCACCCACCTTGATCGAGACGAGGATCTCCTTGGCCTTCCGTGAGACGGTCTGCGACTGATCGTCCAGCATCGCGTTCTTCACGTACTGCTGGGTGATGGTCGATCCGCCCTGCGTATTGCCGCCCCTGGCCATGTTGAAGACGGCGCGGGCGATGCCCTTGGGGTCGATGCCGCTGTCGGTCTCGAAGGTCTTGTTCTCCTGCGAGATGACGGCGTACTGCATGTTCTTGGGGATCTGCGAGAGGTTGACGATCTGCCGGTTGGTCTCACCACCCGTGGCGACCATCTCGGTGTTGTCGGACCAGTAGAAGACGTTGTTCTGGGCCTTCGCCGTCTTCGCGAGGTTCGGAACACCGACCATCGCGTAGGCGATGCCCGCGACAGCCACCATGCTGCCGAAGAAGCCGATGCAGAGTCCGGTCACCAGTCTCCACGACGGCATCCAGCGAGCGGCGCCGTACTTGCCCGCTCGCGGATAGTCGATGAACCGCTTACCGGTGGGACCGGCTGCCCGTCCTCCTCGCCCGGGTGCCGGCGCGCCGCGCCGACCCCCGCGGCCGGGCTCGGCCGCTCTGCGGCGGCCGCCTCCACTTCTCTGTGCCGCGCGGCGGGCTTCGGCGCGGCCGCCGTACGACCGCTCCTCGTCAATCGACCCCTGGCCCAGTCCGTAATCGGCTGGGGACCCGGTGGCGCCCCGCGGTGCCGCACGGCGGCCGGAGGACGAGCCGGACTGGCCGCGTCGGGCCGCGGCACGTCCGCCTTCCTGCGGCTGCGGCGGTTTGCGACGGTGCTCGCTCATCGAACGACTACTCCTCGGGCAGGCGCACCCTTGCGCGCCTGGAAACGGCGGCTGGTTTCCGGTCCCCCCGAAGTACGGATGTGGTCGATCCCTCATTCATCCGTACGGCACCCGGGTCGACGACGCCCCCGTGCGTCACTCGGTTCCCGTTGGTGTGCATGGCGCACAGACTACGCACCGTCAAAACCCTCCGAGTCCCGAAGGTCACCCCAAATCAGGCAACTTGCCTCGGATGAATAAGTGATGTGATCCCGTTCACCGTCTCCCCACTTGTCCCATCCGGAAGGCCGTTCTATCGTCGTGATGTATCGAGTCGATACATCGGAGCGAGATAAAGGCGGGGAGGCGAGCGGATGAGCCGGCGTTCCGGGATCCTTGAGTTCGCTGTACTCGGCCTGCTCCGTGAGTCCCCGATGCACGGCTACGAGTTGCGCAAGCGGCTCAATACGTCACTGGGCGTGTTCCGCGCGTTCAGTTACGGGACGCTCTATCCCTGCCTCAAGACGCTGGTCGCCAACGGCTGGTTGATCGAGGAGCCGGCGAACGCACCGGCGGATGCGCTCGCCGCACCACTCACAGGGCGTCGCGCCAAGATCGTCTACCGGTTGACGGCGGACGGTAAGGAGCACTTCGAGGAACTGCTCTCGCAGACGGGCCCCGACGCGTACGAGGACGAGCACTTCGCCGCCCGGTTCGCCTTCTTCGGGCAGACGTCGCGCGACGTACGCATGCGCGTGCTCGAGGGTCGCCGCAGTCGGCTGGAGGAGCGTCTGGAGAAGATGAGTGCCTCCCTGGCGCGCACCCGGGAGCGCCTCGACGACTACACGCTTGAGCTCCAGCGCCACGGAATGGAGTCCGTGGAGCGCGAAGTGCGCTGGCTGAACGAGCTCATCGAAAGCGAGCGGGCCGGACGGGACCTCAAGGGTCCCGCCTCCGGGGGGGCCGCTCAGCAGGACAACACATCTGGAGCGACGGGCGGCCTGCCCCGTCCCGGGGACACCCCCGGGACGGATACGCCCGACGACACCGCCACGTGAGAGCCCAGTCAGGGCCTCACTCGTACACACAGGGAGCAACCGGAATGGGTTCGGTTCGCGTAGCCATCATCGGCGTGGGCAACTGCGCGGCGTCGCTGGTGCAAGGCGTCGAGTACTACAAGGACGCCGACCCGGCGTCGAAGGTCCCCGGCCTGATGCACGTGCAGTTCGGTGACTACCACGTCGGCGACGTCGAGTTCGTCGCGGCGTTCGACGTCGACGCCAAGAAGGTCGGCCTCGACCTCGCGGACGCGATCGGCGCCTCCGAGAACAACACCATCAAGATCTGCGATGTCCCGAACACGGGCGTCCAGGTCCAGCGTGGCCACACGCTCGACGGTCTGGGCAAGTACTACCGCGAGACGATCGAGGAGTCCGCCGAGGCCCCGGTCGATGTGGTCCAGATCCTCAAGGACAAGCAGGTCGACGTCCTCGTCTGCTACCTGCCCGTCGGTTCCGAGGACGCGGCGAAGTTCTACGCCCAGTGCGCCATCGACGCCAAGGTCGCGTTCGTCAACGCTCTTCCGGTCTTCATCGCCGGCACCAAGGAGTGGGCGGACAAGTTCACCGAGGCGGGCGTCCCGATCGTTGGCGACGACATCAAGTCGCAGGTCGGCGCGACCATCACGCACCGTGTGATGGCAAAGCTGTTCGAGGACCGCGGTGTCCGTCTTGAGCGCACCATGCAGCTCAATGTCGGCGGCAACATGGACTTCAAGAACATGCTCGAGCGTGACCGTCTCGAGTCGAAGAAGATCTCGAAGACGCAGGCCGTCACCTCGCAGATCCGCGACCGTGAGCTGGGCGAGAAGAACGTCCACATCGGCCCGTCCGACTACGTCGCCTGGCTCGACGACCGCAAGTGGGCCTACGTCCGCCTCGAGGGCCGTGCCTTCGGTGACGTCCCGCTGAACCTCGAGTACAAGCTGGAGGTCTGGGACTCCCCGAACTCCGCGGGTGTCATCATCGACGCCCTGCGCGCCGCGAAGATCGCCAAGGACCGCGGCATCGGGGGCCCGATCCTTTCCGCGTCCTCGTACTTCATGAAGTCCCCGCCGGTGCAGTACTTCGACGACGAGGCCTTCGAGAACGTCGAGAAGTTCATCAAGGGTGAGGTCGAGCGCTAAGCGCTGACACAACCGCTCCTGCCAGGGCGTCGAGGGTCCCCCGGGTTTCACGACCTGGGGGCCCTCCCCGTATGTCAGGCTGTGCTCCATGGCCGTGGTCCGTGACCTGCGCACCCTTCTGCGCTTCGCGAACTTCCGGCGGCTGCTCTCCGTACGCCTGCTCTCCCAGGGCGCCGACGGCGTCTACCAGGTCGCGCTCGCCGCCTACGTCGTCTTCTCGCCGGAGAAACAGACCTCGCCCGGCGCGATCGCCTCCGCGATGGCGGTCCTGCTGCTTCCGTACTCGCTGGTGGGCCCCTTCGCCGGCGTCCTCCTGGACCGCTGGCGCCGACGCCAGGTCTTTCTCTACGGCAACCTGCTGCGCGCCGTGATGGCCTCGGCGACGGCCGTACTGATGCTCGGCCACGTCCCGGACTGGCTCTTCTACGCCTCCGCGTTGTCCGTCACCGCGGTCAACCGTTTCGTCCTCGCGGGGCTGTCCGCGGCGCTCCCGCGTGTGGTCGACGCCGAGCGCCTCGTGATGGCCAACTCCCTTTCCCCGACCGCCGGTACTCTCGCCGCGACCGCGGGCGGCGGCCTCGCCTTCGTCGTACGTCTGGTCGTGTCCGACTCCGACGCCGCCGTCGTGCTGGTCGGCGCCTTCCTGTACCTGTGCGCGGGACTCGCGTCGCTCAGCCTCGCGCCCGAACAACTGGGACCGGACCCCGAGTTGGTGCGGCCCAAGCTGGCAGCGGCGCTCTCCGGCACCGCCTGCGACCTGGGGGCAGCCGTTCGCCACCTCGCCTCACCCCCGCGCCGAGAGGCCGCCTGGGCGCTCTTCGCGGTGACCCTGATGCGCTTCTGCTACGGCGCCCTGCTCGTCATGCTCCTGATGCTGTGCCGGTACGCCTTCGCCTCGAACGCGGGTGACGGACTGCGCCTGCTGGGGGTGGCATTGGGGACATCGGCCGCCGGTTTCTTCGCCGCGGCCGTGATGACTCCTTGGGCTGCGGGCCGGCTGGGGCCCGGCCGCTGGATATCCGTCTGCGCCGCAGCGGCCGCCCTCCTTGAGCCCGCCCTCGGCCTCCCCTTCGCCGCCGCCCCCATGCTGGCAGCCACCTTCGTCCTCGGTCTGACCACCCAGGGCGCGAAGATCGCGACGGACACGGTCGTGCAGTCCTCGGTGGACGATGGCTTCCGGGGCCGGATCTTCTCCATCTACGACGTCCTCTTCAACATCGCCTTCGTCGGCGCCGGCGCGGTGGCCGCGCTGATGCTGCCGCCGGACGGCCGTTCCGTGCCGCTGGTGGTCACAGTCGCCGTTATCTACGGGGCAGTTGCTGCGGCTATGGCCCGCTTTGAACGCCAGTAAGTGTCACGTCAACGGCACAGAGTCCCCCTGGACTACAGGGATGCCAGTGGGGCCCGGTAACTTACGTGCGTCTTACTCGCCTCATATGTGCGTCATATCGCCATGCTTGCTTCTAGGGGGATCCTCAAGTGTCTACTCCGCCGCCCCAGGGCCAGGCACCGTACCCGCCCCAGGGCGCCTACCCGCAGCAGCCGGGTCAGCCCGGGTTCCCCCAGCAGGGTGCCGCACCGTACGCCACGGTTCCGCCGCAGCCCAGCCGTAAACCGAGCTTCAAGACGATCAAGAACATAGTCATCGTCGCTGTGGTGGCTTGCGTTGCCATCGGCGGTTATATAGCCAGCCGCGACGACGCCGACACGGCGAAGGTCGGTGACTGCATGCACCGCGGCAGCACCAGTGCCAGCGACCCGGACCTCGAGGTTGTCGACTGCAGCTCTGCGAAAGCGCAGTACGTGGTGCTGGCCAAGATCAAGGGCTCCTACACCACCGAGATCGAGTCCTCGACCAAATGCGAGGCCGCGGCCAAGGACTTCAAGTACACCTACACGGAGAGCGGCGACAGCAGCGACTTCCTGCTCTGTCTGAAGGACTACACCAAGTAGGACGGAGGGGCGGTGTTTCACGTGAAACACCGCCCTCACCGCGTCCGGGGTCATGTTTCACGTGAAACATGACCCCGTTTCACACCCTCAGCCCTGCTCGGCCCACCACTCCTTGAGAGCAGCCACCGCGGCATCATGCTCCATCGGGCCGTTCTCCAGGCGCAGTTCCAGCATCTGCTTGTACGCGTTGCCGATGGCCGGGCCGGGACCGATGCCCAGGATCTCCATGATCTGGTTGCCGTCCAGATCCGGGCGGATCGCGTCCAGCTCCTCCTGCTCCTGGAGTTGGGCGATGCGCTCCTCCAGACCGTCGTACGCACGCGACAGTGCCGCCGCCCTGCGCTTGTTCCGCGTCGTGCAGTCCGAGCGGGTCAGTTTGTGCAGGCGATCGAGGAGCGGGCCGGCGTCACGGACATAGCGGCGGACCGCCGAGTCCGTCCACTCTCCGGTGCCGTAGCCGTGGAAGCGCAGATGGAGTTCGACCAAGCGTGAGACGTCCCTCACCAGTTCGTTGGAGTACTTGAGCGCCGTCATGCGCTTCTTGGTCATCTTCGCGCCGACCACCTCGTGATGGTGGAACGAGACCCGGCCGTCCTGCTCGAAACGGCGCGTGCGCGGCTTGCCGATGTCGTGCAGCAGCGCAGCCAGGCGGAGGGTCAGGTCGGGGCTGTCCTTCTCCAACTCGATCGCCTGCTCCAGAACGATCAACGTGTGTTCGTAGACGTCCTTGTGCCGGTGGTGCTCGTCGCGCTCCAGCCGCAGGGCCGGCAGTTCGGGCAGCACATGCTCGGCAAGCCCGCTGTCGACGAGCAGCGTCAGACCCTTGCGTGGGTTCCCCGAGAGGACGAGCTTGTTGAGTTCGTCCCGCACCCGCTCGGCCGAGACGATCTCGATGCGTTCCGCCATCTCCTTCATGGCGGTCACGACCTCGGGAGCCACCTCGAAATCGAGCTGCGCGGCGAAGCGTGCGGCCCGCATCATCCGCAGCGGATCGTCGGAGAAGGATGCCTCAGGAGTGCCCGGGGTACGCAGAACGCGCGCAACGAGGTCGTCCCGTCCGCCGTGCGGATCGATGAACTTCTTCTCCGGGAGTGCGACGGCCATCGCGTTGACGGTGAAGTCACGCCTGACGAGGTCTTCCTCGATGGAGTCGCCGTACGACACCTCCGGCTTGCGCGAGGTCCGGTCGTAGGCCTCCGACCGGTAGGTCGTCACCTCGATCTGGTAGCCGTCCTTCTGGGCGCCGACGGTGCCGAACGCGATGCCGACCTCCCACAAGGCGTCCGCCCAGGGCCGGACGATCTTGAGAACGTCCTCGGGGCGCGCGTCGGTCGTGAAGTCGAGGTCGTTGCCGAGTCGGCCCAGCAGCGCGTCCCGGACCGAGCCGCCGACGAGGGCGAGCGAGAATCCCGCCTCCTGGAAACGGCGGGCGAGGTCGTCGGCGACAGGGGCGACCCGCAGCGGTTCGCTCGGCACGCGGTGCGGCTCCTGGCTCAGGTCACTGAGGTGGGCTTCGTTGGCGTTCGGCACAACAGAAGAGGGTACGTGGCCCGGGCGACCGCGAGCGCCTCCATTAAACGTGCACGGACACCTCCCTCGATACAGGCACAAGGCCTGCTCTTGAGGCGTACGGTGGCGCTCCTCTTTATTCATACGCATACAGGACACATCGCCCCTGTCTCCCGATCTTGTGGAGCGGTCCGCGGCACTTCCCCTCAGCGCGCATCGTTACCATGCGTGGACGCACATTCCGACGACCACTGACGACGACGAGGGACGGGCGAGCGCGTGGCCGAGGCGGCAGACTTCCAGGGGACACATCCCTCACCTGCCCGCCGCTGGCTGCGGCGCACCGGAGCACTGCTCGCCGGGGCGCCTCTGCTGGCCGGCCTCCTCCAGCTGCCCTGCTCCGTCTCCGCGGACGCGGCCGACCAGTCCTCGTCCCAGGACGCTTCCGGCACGGGCTCGGTGTCCGTCGCCCTCGACTCGCTCAGCCCCGACGTCCCCACGGACGGGGACACACTGACCGTGTCGGGCACGGTGACCAACAACGGCAAGCAGACGGTCACCGGTGCCCACGTGGGACTGAGCGTGGGTCCCGAGCTGAACACGCGCTCGGACGTCCAGGACACCGCACAGCGCAGTGACAGCGTCCAGGGCTCTACCGGCACGGAGGTCGGCGGCAAGTACGTCGAGAAGTTCTCCAAGCTCACCCCGGGGGTCGCCGAGCCCTTCAGCATCACGGTGCCGGTCGACAAACTGGACCTCGGCGGCGACGGGGTCTACCAGTTCGCCGTCTCACTGTCCGGCCAGACGCCCGCACAGCCCTGGGACAAGCTCCTGGGCATCGAGCGGACCTTCCTGCCGTGGCAGCCCGACGACGCCGACACCAAGACGAAGACGACGTTCCTGTGGCCGCTCGTCTCCACCGTCCATATGACGGCGGAGACGGGATCGAACGAACAGCAGACGCCGGTCTTCCTCAACGACGACCTCGCCAAGGAGATCTCCCCGGGCGGCCGCCTCGACGAGATGCTGTCCCTGGGCAAGGACCTCGACGTCACCTGGGTGATCGACCCGGACCTGCTGGCCTCCATCGACGCGATGACCCGCAGCTATCGCGTCCGGACCGACAACGGCAGCACCACGGCGGGCACGCACCAGGCTGCCGCCAAGCAGTGGCTCGACGAACTGCAGCAGGCTGTGTCCGACAAGGAGGTCGTGGCCCTGCCTTTCGCCGACCCGGACCTGGCCTCCCTAGCCCACAACGGCACGAGCGTCAGCGGCTCGCTGAGCCACCTCAAAGAGGCCACCGACGTCGTCGCCAACACGGTGGAGCCGATCCTTCACGTGAAGCCGAACACCGACTTCGCCTGGCCGGCGGACGGCGCCGTCGACCCGTCCATCATCAAGGTCGCCACCTCCGCCGGCGCGGACAAGGTGATCGCGCGCAGCGACAGCCTCCAGGAGACCGCCGGCCTGCCCTACACCCCCTCCGCGGCCCGCCCGATCGGCGGCGGCACCACCGCGGTCGTCGCGGACGCCCGCCTGTCGACGGTCTTCCAAGGGGATCTGACGAAGGCCTCCGCCACCACGCTGGCCGTTCAGCAGTTCCTCGCCCAGAGCCTGACGCTCGACAAGCAGACGAAGAAACAACGCAGCATTGTCGTCGCCCCGCAGCGGATGCCCACGACGCGCCAGGCCCAGGCGATGGCCGTGGCGCTCACGGCCCTGCAGGGCAGCAACTGGTCCGAGAGCCAGGACCTCGCCTCGGCCGCCAAGGCCAAGCCCGACCCCGGTGCCACGACAAAGGTGCCGTCGACGTCCGCGTACCCCTCCTCGCTGCGCAAGCAGGAGCTGCCGCACTCGGCCTTCGATGCGATCGCGACCACCCAGGACAAGCTCGACAACTTCCAGGTGATCCTCTCCGACGAGTCCCGGGTGGTGACCCCCTTCGGACGGGCCATGAACCGCGGGATGTCCACGTCGTGGCGGGGCCGCCCGGACGACGCGGAGAGCTTCCGCATCAACGTGGAGAACCACCTCGCCGAGCTGACCAGCCAGGTCAAGCTGATCGACAAGTCCGACACCAAGCTCTCCGGACGTAGCGCCACGATCCCTGTGACGGTGCAGAACAACCTGGTGCAGGGCGTCGAGCACCTGACGCTGCGTCTCACCTCGACGAGCCCCACCCGACTCCAGATCGGCGGCGACGCCTACCAGGAGCAGCCCGTCACGGTCTCCGGCGGTCACAGCCAGACGGTGAAGTTCACCACGTCGGCCAAGGCCAACGGCCAGGCCACGGTGGTCGCCCAGCTGTACACGCAGGACGGCCAGGAGTACGGCGATGCCGTCACCTTCGACGTCAAGGTCACCGAGTTCACGGCTACCGTGATGCTGGTCATCGGCGGCGGCTTCCTCCTGCTCGTCCTCGCCGGCTTCCGGATGTACACACAGCGCAAGCGGGCGGCCGCCCGTGAAGCCGAGGAGGACGGTCCCGGCGAGACGGGCGGCGAGCCCGAAGACGGGCCCAAGAACCCCGAGGGCCCTGCAGGCCGTCTCAAGGAGGAGTCCGGCACCGGCACCCGGGCAGACGACTCTGAGCAGCCGAGTGACCCGACACCGGACACCGCACCGGAAAGCACCGACCCGTCCGGCACGGGTGAGAGAGTGGACCGTTGAGGATGTCGTGGCCGGTGGGCCCGGGACGATGAGGTGGGGTAAACCATGAACGCGCCGTACGACGGTGACCGCGGCCAGGCCGCGGGCAGCTCGGGCCCCCCCGAGGGCCCGCAGCCCGAGCACGGCCAGGTACAGCCGCAGGCCCCCGCCGACATGTACCTCCAGGACGCTTACGACCAGGACCCCTACCGGGCGCAGGACCTCGCCGCCCAGGATCCGGTCGCGGAGGCCCTCTACGACCGCGCGGCACACCCCCCGCCTCCCCTGGGCACCTACCAGCCGCAGCAGCCGCTGTACGGCCGACCGCCCCAGTCTCCGTACGCCCCTGACCCGCGCAAGTGGGCCCAGACCCCGGCGCCGGAGCCGGGTGGCCCGAACCAGTACCTGCCGTACGGTGACGATCCCCGTACGACCCAGTACGTGGGCGTCGACGACCTGGTCACCCAGGCCGGCGAGGAACGCCACGAGCCGGACGCCTTCGCGCATCTCTTCCGGGACCAGCAGCAAAGCGGACATCTGGCGTCTGATCCCCCGTCGGTGCCCGGCCCGGCAGCCGCCCCTCGCGGGCCGTCAACGGCGCCGCAGTACCAGGCTGCGGCGGCTCCCGCGCCCACGGCGGACGAGACCCTCAACCTCGGCGCCATGCCCGCCGCCGCCACGGCATCAGCCCCAGCGAAGAAGGGCGGGCGGGCCACGGGCCTGCTCAAGTCCAGTGCCGTCATGGCCGCAGGCACGATGGTCTCCCGCCTCACGGGTTTCATCCGCTCCGCGCTGATCGTCTCGGCACTGGGCGTCGGCCTGCTCGGTGACACCTTCCAGGTCGCCTACCAGCTGCCGACGATGATCTACATCCTCACCGTCGGCGGCGGCCTCAACTCCGTGTTCGTCCCCCAGCTGGTGCGCGCGATGAAGGAGGACGAGGACGGCGGCGAGGCCTTCGCCAACCGGCTGCTGACCCTGGTCATGGTGGCGCTGGGCGGCCTCACGGTGCTCGCGGTTCTCGGCGCCCCGCTCCTGATCCGTCTGCTGTCCGACTCCGTCGCCGGCGACCCTGCGGCCAACGAGGTCGGCGTCACCTTCGTCCGCTACTTCCTGCCCTCGATCTTCTTCATGGGCGTCCACGTGGTGATGGGACAGGTCCTCAACGCCCGCGGCAAGTTCGGCGCGATGATGTGGACCCCGGTCCTGAACAACATCGTCATCATCGTGACACTCGGCATGTTCATCTGGGTGTACGGCACCGCAGCGGACTCCGGCATGAAGGTCACGAACATCCCACCGGAGGGCCAGCGGCTCCTCGGCATCGGCGTGCTGCTCGGCCTTGTCGTCCAGGCCCTGGCGATGATCCCGTACCTGCGCGAGACCGGGTTCCGGCTGCGACTGCGCTTCGACTGGAGGGGCCACGGCCTCGGCAAGGCCGTGACGCTCGCCAAGTGGACGGTTCTGTTCGTGCTCGCCAACCAGGCCGGCGCGATCGTCGTCTCACAGCTGTCCACCTCGGCCGGCAAGGCGTCTCCCGTCGACGGCACAGGCTTCGCCGCCTACGCCAACGCCCAGCTGATCTGGGGCCTTCCGCAGGCCATCATCACCGTCTCCCTGATGGCCGCCCTACTGCCGCGCATCTCGCGCTCGGCAGCCGAGGGCGACGGCGGCGCCGTCCGCGACGACATCTCCCAGGGCCTGCGCACCACAGCCGTCGCCATCGTGCCGATCGCCTTCGGTTTCCTCGCCCTCGGCATCCCGATGTGCACGCTGATCTTCGGTTCCTCCGGCATCAGCGAGGCCACCAACATGGGCTTCATGCTGATGGCGTTCGCCCTCGGCCTGATCCCGTACTCCGTGCAGTACGTCGTCCTGCGAGCGTTCTACGCCTACGAGGACACACGGACGCCCTTCTACAACACGGTCATCGTGGCCGCCGTCAACGCGGGCGCCTCGGTGCTGTGTTACGTCACGCTGCCGCCCCGCTGGGCCGTGGCCGGCATGGCCGCCTCGTACGGTCTCGCCTACGCAATCGGCGTCGGAGTCGCCTGGAACCGGCTGCGCAAGCGGCTGGGCGGCGACCTGGACGGCGCCCGTGTCCTGCGCACCTACGCACGGCTCGGCATCGCCTCGGTGCCGGCGGCACTGCTCAGCGGCGCGGCCTGCTACGAGATCGGTCACACGCTCGGCCAGGGCGTCGTCGGATCCCTCGCGGCCATCCTGGCCGGCGGAGTGGTGCTGCTCGGGATCTTCTTCGTAGCCGCCCGCAAGATGCGCATCGAGGAGCTGAACTCACTGGTCGGCATGGTCCGCGGACGCCTGGGGCGCTGACGCGGGGGTACGCGCACAACCATCGTCCGCCACCGTGTGTCGTGCATAGCGGCGGACTGTGGGCACAATTGGTTTGGCGTCGGACGGCGCGCACGGATGTCGGTCGGCGCGCATTGAATGGGGAGGCAGGAACGACGGTGGCGGAACGGAGCACGGCTGCCGTCGACGTGGCAGACAACAGCGGCGACAAGCCGCTGACCGCGGAGGCGGACCAGTCCACGGCCGACGGGGTGGCCCAGAACCGGGAGCGGGACACGGAGATCGACGAGGCACAGGGGAGTGGCGGGACCGAAGGTCCCGGGAAGGCCTCAGCACCCGAGCTGCACAGCGGCCACAAATTGGCCAGACGGTACCGGCTCGAAGAATGCGTCACCCGTCTGGACGGATTCAGCAGCTGGCGAGCCGTGGACGAGAAGCTTCGCCGCGCCGTCGGCGTCCACCTCCTGCCCGCGGACCATTCGCGGGCACGTTCGGTGCTGGCCGCGGCACGTTCGTCGGCGCTGCTCGGTGATCCCCGATTCGTCCAGGTACTCGACGCCGTCGAGGAGAACGACCTGGTCTACGTCGTGCACGAGTGGCTTCCCGACGCCGTCGAGCTGACCACTCTGCTCGCCGCCGGTCCGCTGGAGCCGCACGACGCCTACCAGATGGTCAGTCAGATCGCCTCCGCGATGGCTGCCGCGCACCGTGAGGGTCTGGCCCACCTGCGCCTGAACCCCAACGCCGTGCTGCGCTCCTCCAGCGGCCAGTGGCGTATCCGCGGCCTCGCCGTCAACGCCGCGCTGCGCGGCATCAGTTCGGACACCCCGCAGCGCACCGACACGGAGTCCGTCGGCGCGCTCCTGTACGCCGGGCTCACTCAGCGCTGGCCGTACGAGAACGACGCGTACGGCCTCTCGGGGCTACCCAAGGACGTGGGCCTGATCGCGCCCGACCAGGTGCGGGCCGGCGTCCACCGCGGTCTGTCCGAACTCGCCATGCGCGCACTCGCCAACGACGGGGCGACCGCCTCCCGTCACGAGTCGCCGTGCACGACGCCTGAGGAACTGGTGAAGGCGGTCGGCGAGATGCCCCGCATCCGCCCGCCGGAGCCCTCGTTCACCGCGCCCCCGGAGTACCAGCGCACCACCTACCAACAGGGCACGTACGGCCGCCCGGCACCGCACCGCGGCGCCACCCAGCCGGTGCCGACTCCTCCGGCACCACTGCAGAGCCGTACCGGCAAGGCCCTGAAGTGGGCCGTCTCGGCCCTCCTCATCGCCGCCCTGGGCCTGGGCAGCTGGCAGCTCGCGGACGCACTCATGGACAGCGGCAACAAGTCGGACGACACGAACAAGACGCAGACGACGGATGGGGGAGACAAGGACGGTCTGAACAAGTCGCCCGTCGGCAAGCCCATCACCATCAGCCGGGCCTTTGACTTCGACCCGTACGGCGACAATTCCGAGAAGCCTTCGGACGTGGGGAAGGCTTACGACAACACCACGGCCACGTACTGGCAGACGGACTACTACCTGAGCGCGAACTTCGGCAACCTGAAGTCGGGCGTCGGTATCATCCTCGACCTCGGCAAGGTCCAGCAGGTCGGGAAAGTGACCGTCACTTTCGTGGGAGACACATCCGTCGAACTTCGCAGCGCGAGCGCCGACGCGGGAGCGAAGCCGATGTCCTTCTCCTCCTACACCAAGGTCGCCTCGGGCTCAGGGACCGCTGTGGAACTCAAGCCCGGCAAGTCCGTCAAGTCTCAGTACCTCTTGGTGTGGCTGACCAAGCTGCCTCTGCAAGCGGACGACGGCCAATGGCGCGCCAGAGTGGCAGACATCAAGGTGACCAGCTGAAGGAAGGGACCACGAGCTCGTTTCTACGAGTCCCGTCCTGCTACACCTACAACGAATCGGGCAGCGCCCTCAATATGCGCATCGGGCCGGGAACGCGATTCACCGCGATCGGGACGATCGCAAAGGGTAATTCAGGACGACGAATCCCTTCTCACCTGCCTGGGACGATCCGCTTGACGATCTGAGAACGGTGGTTCGTGCCAGGCACTACCCTCGGATAGCGACGGCGGGAGGGAGGGCAACAGTTGGACGAGACCGCGAGCGATTCCGTCAGCGACCACGATCTCCTCACCCGTCATGTCGCCGGCGACCCGGAGGCCTTCGGTGAGCTTGTGCGGCGTCATCGTGATCGCCTGTGGGCGGTGGCCCTGCGGACGCTGGGAGACCGCGAGGAGGCCGCTGACGCCGTTCAGGACGCCCTTGTATCGGCCTACCGGGCCGCCCACACCTTCCGGGGGCAGTCGGCCGTCACGACGTGGCTGCACCGGATCACGGTGAACGCCTGCCTGGACCGTGCTCGCAAGGCCGCCTCGCGAAAAACCTCGCCGGTCGACGACACCGAGCGGCTGGAGCAGCTGCTGGAGCCGCACGAGGAGGCATCGGCTCCTGCTGAGCGCAATGATCTGCACCGTCAGCTGTTGGAGGCCCTTGGCACCCTCCCGCCCAACCAACGCGCCGCCCTCGTCCTCGTCGACATGCAGGGGTACCCCGTGGCCGAAGCCGCGCGCCTCCTCGACGTCCCTACGGGCACGGTGAAGAGCCGCTGCGCCCGTGGCAGAGCCAGACTCCTGCCGCTTCTCACTCATCTACGGCCGGAAAACTCCGGTGGCGGAAAGGAACCGGGTGAGAGGCGGAACCGGACGCAGGGGACATCCGTCCCACCGGCAGCGGGACCGCCGACCGACGGTTCACGCGATACCGGGCCGAGTGATTCAGCTGCAGTGAAGGGCGGAGGTGGGCGAGCGTGACATCCACGACGGACATGGCCGGGCACCCGGACGTCGCCGAAATCTCCGACCTCACCGAAGGACTGCTTCCAGCGTCCCGGACCGCCGACATACGACGGCACCTGGACGAGTGCGAACTCTGCGCGGACGTCCACACGTCGCTGGAGGAGATCCGAGGGCTACTCGGCTCGATGCCGGGCCCGACACACATGCCCGCCGATGTCGCCGGCCGGATCGACGCCGCGCTCGCCGCTGAGGCACTGCTGAACGCGACCGCGACCGCTGCCACGGAAACCCCGACACTCGTCAGCTCTACTCGTTCCGTGAACGACACCGACGACGGCCACGACAGCCCGCATGTTTCACGTGAAACATCGGCAACGACGAACCGACCCGCAGGACGCGCGCGGACCTCCACCACCGGACCGGGCCGCAAGGAACGGAAGCGGGTCGGGCGCCGCAGGGCCGCCATCCTGGGAACCGTCTTCACGGTCGCCGCGCTGGGCTTGGGTTCGGTCCTCCTGTCGTCGCTGAACGACGGGAGTCCACCCACTTCTCAGGCCCAGGGCCGGGAGTCCGGCGCGGACACCTTCTCAGAGGCCAAGCTGGAGAATCAGGTCGCCGGTCTCCTCAAGAACAAGGGCTCGGACAGCGGCTCCCATGCTCCCCACAGCCTCGGCGTGGCGGGCGGCTCAAATCAGCCCAAGATCTCCAAGGAGCCCACGGTCCCGGAATGTGTTCGTGAGGGCATGGGACGCACCGACCCGGCGCTCGCTACGAAGCAGGGGACCTACGAGGGAACCGACGTGCTGCTCGTGGTCATGTCCGATGCTTCAGCGAGCTCTAGGGTGACCGCCTACATCGTGGATTCGACCTGTGTGAGTGATCCGTCGTCCGCCAAGGCGAAGGTTCTCCTCAAGCACTCCTACAGCCGCCCCTGAGCGCACACGCTTCGCCTCCGTTCTGCGTGGTATCCCGTACGGTGTCGCGTCTCCGTGTGCCCGGACACAGCGGGAATGCGCGCCCCTTAGGATCCGTTGGGTGGGGTGAGAGTCTCAGAGGGCTCCCACCGGTCCGACGACGCAGTCCAGAGACGAGGAACCAAGCTGTGAGCGACGTCCGTAACGTGATCATCATCGGCTCCGGGCCCGCCGGCTACACGGCGGCGCTCTACACTGCGCGCGCGTCGCTGAAGCCGCTGGTGTTCGAGGGCGCCGTCACCGCCGGTGGCGCGCTCATGAACACCACCGACGTGGAGAACTTCCCGGGTTTCCAGGACGGCATCATGGGCCCCGAGCTCATGGACAACATGCGTGCCCAGGCTGAGCGCTTCGGCGCCGAGCTCGTTCCGGACGATGTCGTCTCCGTCGACCTGACCGGTGAGATCAAGACCGTCACCGACACCGCCGGCACTGTACACAAGGCGAAGGCCGTCATCGTCACCACCGGCTCCCAGCACCGCAAGCTCGGTCTGCCGAACGAGGACGCGCTCTCCGGGCGCGGGGTCTCCTGGTGTGCCACGTGTGATGGCTTCTTCTTCAAGGGCCAGGACATCGCCGTGATCGGCGGCGGTGACACAGCCATGGAAGAGGCCACCTTCCTCTCCCGCTTCGCCAAGTCCGTGACGATCGTCCACCGCCGGGACACGCTGCGCGCCTCCAAAGCGATGCAGGAGCGCGCCTTCGCCGACCCGAAGATCAAGTTCGTGTGGGACAGCGAGGTCGCCGAGATCCAGGGCGACCCCAAGCTTTCAGGTCTGAAGCTGCGCAACCTCAAGACCGGCGCCCTCTCGGACCTGGCCGTCACCGGGCTGTTCATCGCGATCGGCCACGACCCTCGCACCGAACTCTTCAAGGGACAGCTCGACCTGGACGAGGAGGGTTACCTCAAGGTCGCCTCCCCCTCGACCCACACCAACCTGGCCGGTGTGTTCGCCGCCGGCGATGTCGTCGACCACACCTACCGCCAGGCGATCACCGCGGCCGGTACCGGTTGCTCCTCCGCTCTCGACGCCGAGCGGTTCCTCGCCGCCCTCGCGGACGAGGAGCAGGCGGAGCCCGAGAAGACCTCTGTCTGACCCTCCATCCGCCCCACGCACCAACCAGTTAAGGAGCCCGCCGTGGCCGGCACCCTGAAGAACGTGACTGACGACTCCTTCGAGCAGGACGTCCTCAAGAGCGACAAGCCCGTCCTGGTGGACTTCTGGGCCGCCTGGTGCGGTCCGTGCCGCCAGATCGCTCCATCCCTCGAAGCAATCGCCTCCGAGTACGGCGACAAGATCGAGGTCGTCAAGCTCAACATCGACGAAAACCCGGGTACGGCCGCCAAGTACGGCGTCATGTCCATCCCGACGCTGAACGTCTACCAGGGCGGCGAGGTCGCCAAGACCATCGTCGGTGCGAAGCCGAAGGCCGCGATCGTCCGCGACCTCGAGGACTTCATCGCCGAGTAGTCGGCAAGGCCGTCGAGCCGACGGCACATGTTTCACGTGAAACACGGATGGGCCAACCCTTCAAGGTTGGCCCATCCGTTTGTCCGGACTCCTGTCACAGCGGCCTCAACACCGGCTCCTTCTGCACAGCCCCCAGCAGCCGGTCGAGCGCCATCTCCACGTCTTCCTTCCAGGAAAGCGTCGTCCGCAGCTCCAGTCTCAGACGGGGGTAAGTCGGGTGCGGGCGGACCGTCTTGAACCCGACGGCCAGGAGATGGTCGGCCGGCAGGACACACGCGGGTTCTTTCCACCGGGCGTCCCCAAAGGCCTCGATCGCCTTGAAGCCCCGTCGCAGCAGATCCTTGGCGACCGTCTGGACCATGACGCGCCCGAGCCCCTGCCCCTGATAGCCGGGCATGATGAACGCGGTGATCAGCTGGACCGCGTCCGGCGAGATCGGACTCGTGGGGAACGCAGTCGCGCGGGGAACGTACGCCGGAGGGGCGTAGAGCACGAAGCCCACCGGTACATCGTCGACGTAGACAACCCGGCCGCAGGATCCCCAGTCCAGCAGGACCGCCGAGATCCACGCTTCTTTCTCCAGCGCGGGCGTGCCCGCTTTTACCGCGGCTTCGCCGCTGACGGGGTCCAACTCCCAGAAGACACACGCGCGACAGCGTTTGGGAAGGTCCTGAAGGTTGTCCAGCGTGAGCGGTACGAGCCGACGCCCCATGAAGGCTGTTCCTCGCTTCCTTCGCCCGCCGCGTCACGGGCGGCTGTCAGAGCACTCCGCTCTCTGAGGAGGCTGCCGACGAAGCCGCCGACCGCGCCCAGCCCCAGGCCTGCCCTCACCAGTCCGGAGCGGCTCATCGTTCGCATGGCCCCTGCCTCCCTCTCAGAGGTACTGCCAGGTGGATGCGCCATACCCGCACGCATCGTATCCACGAAGCGATTGCATCGATACTGCCTGAAAGCAAAGAGCAGGCCGTGTCCCGGTACACACCGGACACGGCCCGCTCTGTCGGTCCACCGGGCGAAACCGCCCCGTCAGCCATCGGCTCTCTAGGCCTCTTCGTCCTCGGAGTCGTCGTCCAGAAGGCTCTTCTGCAGGACCGGACCCTCGCCGGGAGCAAGGCTGCTGAGGATCCGCTCGAGGTCCTCCATGGAGGCGAACTCGACGGTGATCTTGCCCTTCTTCTGCCCCAGATCGACCTTCACCCGCGTCTCGAAACGGTCCGAGAGACGGCTCGCGAGGTCGCTCAGCGCCGGAGAGACGAGGGCGCCTGCCCGTGGACCCTTTGAGCGCTGGGTCGTCTGCGGACGCGAGCCCATGAGGGTCACGATCTCCTCGACGGCCCGCACGGACAGTCCCTCGGCCACGATCCGGTGGGCCAGCCTGTCCTGCTCCTCCGAGTCCTCGACGGAGAGCAGTGCCCTCGCATGACCGGCGGAGAGGACCCCTGCGGCCACGCGACGCTGAACCCCCGGCGAGAGCTTCAGCAGCCGCAGGGTGTTGGAAACCTGCGGACGAGAGCGCCCGATGCGGTCGGCCAGCTGGTCGTGCGTGCAGTTGAAGTCCTTCAGAAGCTGGTCGTACGCGGCAGCCTCTTCCAGAGGGTTCAGCTGCGCCCGGTGCAGATTCTCCAGGAGCGCGTCGAGGAGGAGCTTCTCGTCCTCCGTGGCCCGCACGATCGCCGGGATCGCCTCGAGACCGGCTTCACGGCAGGCCCGCCAGCGACGCTCACCCATGATGAGCTCATACCGAGCGGGGCCCGACTGCCGTACGACGACCGGTTGGAGGAGACCGACCTCCTTGATGGAGGTGACGAGTTCCTGCAGCGCGTCCTCGTCGAACACCTCACGCGGCTGGCGCGAGTTCGGCGTGATGGAGTCGAGGGGGAGTTCCGCGAAGTAGGCGCCCACAGGAGGCGCGGGCACCTCCAGGGTGCCGTTCAGCGACGGCTCCTCGGTTTCATGTGAAACAGGCGGCAGCGTAGCCACCTTCGCCGCGGCAATCCCGCGGTCGGTCGTCAGCACCGGGACCGCCGACGGGGACGCAGAACCCGCGCCCCCCATCGCAGCCGGGGTCGGCGTCTTCTCCGTAGGTGCAGCCGGGATCAGTGCGCCGAGACCACGGCCCAAACCCCTCCGTCGCTCGCTCACTGAAGCCCTTCCACCATGCTCGGGTCGCTCTGGGCACCGATGTGAGCATGCGGCGCATCGTAGGTCACGCCGACACCCTTCAGTGCGATTTCTCGTGCCGCCTCAAGGTAGGACAGCGCACCGCTCGAACCCGGATCGTAGGTCAGCACCGTCTGGCCATAACTCGGCGCCTCGGAGATACGGACCGACCGGGGAATGCTTGTTCGCAGCACCTCGTCGCCGAAGTGGCTGCGTACCTCGTCCGCGACCTGGGACGCGAGACGCGTTCGGCCGTCGTACATGGTGAGGAGGATCGTCGAGACGTGCAGCGTGGGGTTGAGGTGCCCCCGCACCAGGTCGACGTTCCGCAGCAGCTGACCCAGTCCCTCCAGCGCGTAGTACTCGCACTGGATCGGGATGAGAACCTCCGCGCCGGCCACCAACGCGTTGACCGTCAGCAGGCCGAGCGAAGGGGGGCAGTCGATCAGAATGTAGTCCAGCGGCTGCTCGTAGGCCTGGATGGCTCGCTCCAGCCGACTCTCCCGCGCCACCAGCGACACCAGCTCGATCTCCGCACCGGCGAGATCGATCGTGGCGGGCGCGCAGAAGAGGCCCTCGACGTCGGGGACCGGCTGGACGACTTCCGCGAGAGGCCTGCTCTCGACCAGAACGTCGTAGATGGACGGGACTTCCGCGTGATGGTCGATTCCCAGAGCGGTGGAGGCGTTGCCCTGTGGGTCGAGGTCGATCACCAGGACGCGGGCGCCGTGCAGGGCCAGGGAGGCGGCAAGGTTGACGGTCGTCGTCGTCTTGCCGACCCCGCCCTTCTGGTTGGCAACGACCATGACGCGTGTCTGCTCAGGCCGTGGCAGGCCCTCGCCGGCGCGGCCCAGAGCTTCCACGGCCAGTTGGGCAGCACGACCGATCGGAGTGTCGTCCATCGGAGGCGGTGTTTCACGTGAAACATCCGCCCCCATCGACTCGGTACGGGGACCGGGGACCGGATCGGTCATCGGTCCCGCGATGTTGGCGTCGGACCGCAAGGATTCACTCTCCTCGACTTCAGGCTCGCAATGAACAGAGCCTCCCATGCCTTCGGGGTCGCGAACCAGTGAGGCCTGTTCTTCTGTGGAGAAATCCACCTCTGTGGACAGCTCCGTGCCCCCAACGGGGGACCGAGCACTGTTGGGTAGGGGCGCCTCTCCGAGCGAGCCGAGAGGCTTACGGTCGCGGGGTTCGGCCGCGGCCCGGCCGCGGCTGATAATGCCGTGCAGCAGTGAGCGACGTTTCACGTGAAACACGATGCACAGCAGCAGGGGCCGAACTGCCGCGACACTCCGGCGTGCGTAGGTTTGGCAGCTTGTGTGGAGTACGTCTCGTCGTCAGGGCGGATCAGCGACGCCGCCGCACTCGCTCTGTACGAGCGGCCTTGGCCTTCTTCGCCGCGAAGCGCACACCGCCGGGGCTCTCACCGACCTCGACCCGGACAACAGTGGACGGGGGATCCACCACGCCCTCACCCACATGCAGGATCGAGGTCTCCACGGCACCGAGCTTGCTCAGTGCCGTGGACGCGCTCTTGAGCTCCTCCTCAGCGGTGTCCCCCTTGAGTGCAAGCATCTCGCCGTACGGCCTCAGCAGTGGGATGCCCCACGTGGCCAGTCGGTCCAGCGGAGCCACGGCCCGTGCCGTCACGACATGGACCGGCGGCACCTTGCCCATGACCTCCTCGGCACGGCCCCGGACCACGGTCACATGGTCCAAGCCCAGCAGCTCGACGACCTCGGTGAGGAAGTTCGTACGCCGCAGCAGAGGTTCCAGCAGCGTGATCTTGAGGTCCTCACGGACCAGCGCCAGAGGAATGCCCGGCAGGCCGGCACCCGAGCCGACGTCGCACACCGTCACCCCCTCGGGCACGACCTCGGAGAGCACCGCGCAGTTAAGCAGGTGCCGCTCCCAGAGGCGAGGCACTTCGCGAGGGCCGATGAGCCCGCGCTGCACGCCCGCCTCAGCGAGCAGCTCCGCATAGCGGACCGCGTCCGCGAAGCGATCGCCGAACACCTCACGCGCCTGCTCGGGCGCAGGGGGGAGCTCCGCTGCCTCGTTCACGGGGACCGTCCTTCCGTACCGCATCAGCGCACCGGGCGCCGACCAACAGAACTATCAGGCTGACAAAGTTCGGCCCCGCCTGCGCTACAGACGGGGCCGGAGGAACGTAACGGACCGATCAGGCCGGGAGCACGACGACGAAGCGCTGCGGCTCCTCGCCCTCGGACTCGCTGCGCAGGCCCGCAGCCTTGACCGCGTCGTGCACGACCTTGCGCTCGAACGGGGTCATCGGCTTCATCTTCACCGGCTCGCCGGTGTTCCTGACCTCGGTGGCCGCCTTCGCACCCAGCTCGGAGAGCTCGGTGCGCTTCTTGGCGCGGTAGCCGCCGATGTCCAGCATCAGCCGGCTGCGGTCTCCGGTCTCCCGGTGCACGGCCAGGCGCGTGAGCTCCTGGAGCGCCTCAAGCACCTCCCCGTCACGGCCGACCAGCTTCTGCAGGTCTCGGCCGCCCGCGTCGCTGATGATCGAGACAGCGGCGCGGTCGGCCTCGACGTCCATGTCGATGTCGCCGTCGAGATCGGCGATGTCCAACAGACCCTCAAGGTAGTCCGCTGCGATCTCGCCCTCCTGCTCCAGGCGGGTCAGGGTGTCTGCACCCTCGACAGCGGCGGAGGTGGTGCCTTCCGTCACGGGATGGGCTCCTTCTTACTTCTTGGACGGGGACTTGGGGCGCTGCGGGCCCTTGCGCTGCCCGGACTGAGCCTTGCTGCGGGTGCCACTGCCGGTCTTGGGCTCGGGCTTCTTGGCAACGGCGGGGGGCTGGACGTCCTCCGGCTCGTCGGACTTGCTCAACGACGTCTTCGGCTCGGCTTCGCCGGTACCCTTGGGGCCGGACTGCCGCTGGGCCTTGGTCTGCCGCTTGGGCTGCTGGCGCTTGGGAGCGGCAGCGGCACCGCCGGTCGTCGGCATTCCGTCCTCGGTCTGCGCGGCGGCAGCACTCTCGCTCTGCATCACGGTGCCGTCGGTCTGGGCAGCGAGACCGGCCTTGTTCAGCGAGTTGATGAACTTGCGCTCGAACTCGTTGCGGTCACGGCCCTTGGTGACGATCGCCTTGATGATGGTGCGCTCACTGCGCTTGCGGGCCTTGCCATGCTGCGTGACGTGCTTGGTCAGACGCTCCAGGTAGGCAGCCTGCGCCTTGGAACCCGGGGTCGGGTTGTTGTGGATCACGTACATCTGCTGACCCATGGTCCACACGTTGGTGGTCAGCCAGTAGACGAGGACACCGACCGGGAAGTTGATGCCGAAGACGGCGAACATGACCGGGAAGACGTACATCAGCATCTTCTGCTGCTGCATGAACGGCGTCTTCACCGTCGTGTCGACGTTCTTCGTCATCAGCTGGCGCTGTGTGTAGAACTGCGACGCCGACATCATGACGATCATGATCGCGGTGACGACACGGACGTCGGTCAGCGTGGCACCGAGCTGGGCGACCTTGTCGGCGCTGTCCGTGAACTTCGCGGCCAGGGGGGCACCGAAGATGTGTGCCTGACGAGCGCTGGCGAGCAGCGAATCGTCGATGACACCGATCGTCTTGCCCGTCGCGATGCCGTTGAGCACGTGATAGAGGGCGAAGAAGAACGGCGACTGCGCCAGGATGGGAAGGCACGAGGAGAGCGGGTTGGTGCCCGTCTCCTTGTACAGCTTCATCATCTCTTCGGACTGACGCTGCTTGTCGTTCTTGTAGCGCTCCTGGATCTTCTTCATCTCGGGCTGCAGCGTCTGCATCGCCCGGGTCGACTTGATCTGCTTCACGAAGAGCGGGATCAGGCAGATACGGATGAGGATCACCAGGGACACGATGGACAGGCCCCAGGCCCAGCCCGTGTCGGGACCGAAGATCTTCCCGTACATCGAGTGGAACTGGACGATGACCCATGAAACGGGTGTCGTGATGAAGCTGAAGAGGCTGGCAATCGTGTCCACTAATCATGCTCCTTGGGCATGGGACGGAGTCTCTGCGGCCGGGCTCGAAGGAAGGTTCTCCTCGGTGGCCGTTTCGGCGGCGGAGGGCCCGCCCCTGCGTGCGCGCCACGCGTCGCGCAGCATTTCGTGCCACCGCGGGCGCTTGCGCGGTGGCACATGGTCCACACCGCCGAGCGACCACGGATTGCACCGCAGGATGCGCCAGGCGGTGAGCGCCGTGCCTTTGATCGCACCGTGCCGGTCGATGGCCGTGTACCCGTAGTGGGAGCACGACGGGTAGTACTTGCACACCGGCCCTAGCAGCGGACTGATGGTCCACTGGTACAGCTTGATCAGAGCCAGCAGCGGGTACTTCATCGTGCGCCCCCTCCCAGCAACCGCTCAATGGCGGCATCCAGGTCTTGGGCCAGTTGTGCATGGTCGGCGTCACCCGCACCGGGTAGCGCTCGTACGACTACCAGGCTACCGGGGGGCAACAGGGCGACTCGGTCCCGCATCAGGTGGCGCAGTCTGCGCTTGACCTTGTTGCGTATCACCGCACCGCCCACTGCTTTGCTCACGACGAAACCCGCACGCGTCGGGGGAGCGCTCTCCCCAGGCGCGTGCGGGTCCGTGGCACCGCTACGAAGATGGACGACGAGGGACGGGCGTCCGGCCCGGCGCCCTCGTCGTACTGCGGTCGCGAAGTCCTCGCGCCGCCTCAGCCGGTTCTCGGTGGGCAGCACGACGGCATGACCTGACCGGGATCAGGCGGACAGGCTGGCGCGACCCTTGCTGCGGCGGTTCGCCAGAATCGCGCGACCGGCACGGGTACGCATCCGCAGGCGGAAGCCGTGGGTCTTGGCGCGACGACGGTTGTTCGGCTGGAAGGTGCGCTTGCTCACTCGGGGGCTCCAGAAATCAATCGGTAATGGCGGGGTGCCGTCTTAGCTGTCACCGTGCGCCCACGAGTAGCTCGCGTTAACGCCCGAGTGCACCGCTTCCCGATCACCTGACGCGATCTGTGCCCATCGGAGGCAGGCGGCAGCAGCCATCGACAACTCGACCTGGTTACGGTACGCGGGGCTACGCCATCCGGTCAAACCAACGGTCACTGAGAGACACTATCCACAGCCTGGGGACAACAACTTGAACCGCACCCGTTGCCCTGACTACCTTGGCTGAACCCCGGTTCGTTCCCTTGACCCCTTGTTTTGGCTCGATCCCCTTTGAATCCCGACCCGTCCCACAACCACACGTTCGTGGGACCCCGTGAGAGAGCGTGCCCTGTGGCTGATGTACCTGCCGATCTTGCCGCAGTGTGGCCACGAGTACTGGAGCAACTTCTCGGCGAGGGCCGGGGCCAGGGTGTGGAGACCAAGGACGAGCACTGGATCCGGCGCTGCCAGCCGCTCGCGCTGGTCGCCGACACCGCCCTGCTCGCCGTACCGAACGAATTCGCAAAGGGCGTGCTCGAGGGCCGCCTCGCTCCGATCGTCAGCGAGACGCTGACCCGCGAGTGCGGCCGCCCGATCCGGATCGCGATCACCGTCGATGACTCCGCGGGCGAGCCCCCCGCCCCGCCGGCGCCGCCGATCCGTCCCCAGTCCCGCTACGAGGAGCCCGAGCTCCCCTCCGGGCAGTACGACGGCTACGGCCGCCACCGCGCAGACGACCGCCGCACGGGACGCGGCGAGCAGCTTCCGGGTGCCCCCGGCGACCAGCTCCCCACCCCCCGCCCGGCCTACCCCTCGGAGTACCAGCGCCCCGAGCCCGGCGCCTGGCCGCGCCCGCCGCAGGACGAGTACAGGTCGCAGGACGAGTACAGCTGGCAGCAGCAGCGCCTCGGCTTCCCAGAGCGGGACCCCTACGCGTCACCGCAGCAGGACTCGTACGGATCCCCGTCACAGGACTCGTACGCCCCGCCCTCGCAGGACTACCGCCCGCAGTCGATGGAGCGCCCGTCGTACGAGGCACAGCGGCCCGACTACGACCAGCAGCGCCCCGACTACGACCAGCCGCGTCCGGACTACGACCAGCGCGACGCCCGCCGGGAGCTGCCCAAGCAGTCGTCCGGTTCCGGGCACGTCCACCGCGGCGGTCCTGTCGGCTCCGCGCTGCCCGCCTCCAGCGGTGCCCCCGGCCCGCTGGCCGCGAAGCCCGCGCCGGCGACCGGGCCCGGTGAACCGACGGCACGTCTGAACCCGAAGTACCTCTTCGACACGTTCGTCATCGGCGCCTCCAACCGCTTCGCGCACGCCGCCGCGGTCGCCGTCGCCGAGGCACCGGCGAAGGCGTACAACCCCCTGTTCATCTATGGGGAGTCGGGGCTCGGCAAGACGCACCTGCTGCACGCGATCGGGCACTACGCGCGCAGTCTCTACCCGGGCACGCGTGTGCGGTATGTGAGCTCGGAGGAGTTCACCAACGAGTTCATCAACTCGATCCGCGACGGCAAGGGCGACAGCTTCCGCAAGCGCTACCGCGAGATGGACATCCTGCTCGTCGACGACATCCAGTTCCTCGCGGACAAGGAGTCGACGCAGGAGGAGTTCTTCCACACCTTCAACACGCTCCACAACGCGAACAAGCAGATCGTGCTCTCCAGCGACCGGCCGCCCAAGCAGCTGGTGACGCTGGAGGACCGGCTGCGGAACCGTTTCGAGTGGGGTCTGATCACCGACGTCCAGCCGCCCGAGCTGGAAACGCGCATCGCGATCTTGCGCAAGAAGGCGGTCCAGGAGCAGCTCAACGCCCCGCCGGAGGTCCTGGAGTTCATCGCCTCCCGCATCTCGCGCAACATCCGCGAGCTGGAGGGGGCGCTGATCCGGGTGACGGCGTTCGCGTCGCTCAACCGGCAGCCGGTGGACCTGGGCCTCACGGAGATCGTCCTCAAGGACCTGATCCCCGGCGGCGAGGACTCGGCTCCCGAGATCACCTCGACCGCCATCATGAGCGCGACCGCCGACTACTTCGGCCTCACCGTCGAGGACCTGTGCGGCACCTCGCGCGGCCGCGCGCTCGTCACGGCCCGCCAGATCGCCATGTACCTGTGCCGCGAGCTCACGGACCTCTCGCTGCCGAAGATCGGCGCGCTGTTCGGCGGCCGCGACCACACCACGGTGATGCACGCGGACCGCAAGATCCGCAATCTGATGGCGGAGCGGCGCTCCATCTACAACCAGGTGACCGAGCTGACGAACCGCATCAAGAACGGCTGACAGCCGCCGACGTACGCCGCCGAGGGCGCCCCGGGACGACTCCCGAGGGCGCCCTCCGTCGTTTCACAGGCCGCCGCGGCCGGCCGCTGCCGTACGTCCGGACGCCTGCTGTTCGATTAGAGGCCGGGTTACGGCCACTCTCCACAGATTGGGAGACTTTCTTCCGTCCACATGCTGGGGACTGCGGAGTTGTCCAGATCTCGATCCACAGGAGAACTGCTGAAGAACCATCAAGGCAGGTCAAGTGGTTGTGGATTGGTGGATGAAAGATCTCCACAGACTGTGGACAGACGAGTGATCCACAAGCTGTGCACGAAGTTGTCCACCGACAACCCACAGGCAGAGCCCGGTTGTCCCCAGCGATCACTGGTTTCTCCACATCACTGTCCACTGTTCGGCAACGTGACGCGCCTGATCACTGGGTCGAGTGAAAGCCGTCACACAAAGGTGCCGGGTTCACCTGTGGGAAACGTGGGCAAAGCTGGGGACGGCCCTGGGGAGAACTCACCTCAAGCTGTGCACGGGGTGTGCAGAACTTTCCGTTCTCCACAGAACCCCGGAGTTGTCCACCGCCTCCGCCCACAGGGGCAGTGGACAAAATCTTGCCTCTGAGCTGCGAAAACAGGGTTATCCACGGTTTCCACAGCCCCTACTACTACTCCCAACTAGAGAGAGCGAGAAGTTCGTTTCGAAGGGGGTCCTGTGCACAACTCGCTGTCCGGCTCCCGACTGCCCCTCGTCACGACTTGACCGCGAGAGGCACCTACTGTCAGTGCCGTGCGTCAGACTGGTCCCCGGTGGTCCTTCCCTCCCCAGGGACCGACGACACCGAGACAGACGACGAAGCCAGGCAGGCCGAGAAGCGCCGGCAACAGCAGGAGGCGGCAACAGTGAAGATCCGGGTGGAACGCGACGTACTCGCGGAGGCAGTGGCCTGGGCGGCACGCAGCCTCCCGGCCCGTCCGCCGGCCCCTGTCCTCGCCGGCCTCCTGCTGAAGGCCGAGGACGGCGCGCTGAGCCTCTCCAGCTTCGACTACGAGGTCTCCGCACGTGTGTCGGTGGAGGCGGAGGTCGAGGAGGAGGGCACGGTCCTCGTCTCCGGCCGCCTGCTCGCCGACATCTGCCGGGCTCTTCCCAACCGCCCGGTGGAGATTTCCACAGACGGTGTACGGGCGACCGTGGTCTGCGGCTCCTCGCGGTTCACACTCCACACGCTGCCTGTGGAGGAGTACCCGGCGCTGCCGCAGATGCCGAGTGCGACCGGCACCGTCCCCGGTGAGGTCTTCGCCTCCGCCGCCGCCCAGGTGGCCATCGCCGCGGGCCGCGACGACACGCTGCCGGTGCTGACCGGTGTGCGCATCGAGATCGAGGGCGACACCGTCACGCTGGCGTCCACCGACCGCTACCGCTTCGCGGTCCGCGAGTTCCTGTGGAAGCCGGAGAACCCCGAGGCGTCCGCGGTCGCCCTGGTGCCCGCCAAGACACTCCTGGACACCGCCAAGGCCCTCACAAGCGGCGACAGCGTCATCCTGGCGCTGTCCGGCTCGGGCGCGGGCGAGGGTCTGATCGGTTTCGAGGGCGCGGGCCGCCGTACGACCACGCGTCTGCTCGAAGGCGACCTGCCGAAGTACCGCTCGCTGTTCCCGACGGAGTTCAACTCCGTCGCTGTGATCGAGACCGCCCCCTTCGTGGAGGCCGTCAAGCGTGTGGCCCTGGTCGCCGAGCGCAACACCCCGGTGCGGCTCAGCTTCGAGCAGGGCGTGCTGATCCTGGAGGCCGGTTCCAGCGACGACGCACAGGCTGTGGAAAGGGTCGACGCCCAGCTTGAGGGCGACGACGTCTCGATCGCCTTCAACCCGACCTTCCTGCTGGACGGCCTGAGCGCCATCGACTCGCCGGTGGCCCAGCTCTCCTTCACGACGTCCACCAAGCCCGCGCTGCTGAGCGGCAAGCCGGCGCTGGACGCGGAGGCGGACGAGGCCTACAAGTACCTGATCATGCCGGTGCGGCTGAGCGGCTGAGGCGCGGGGAGCTGTCCCCAGGCGGCGGAGAGGACTTGCAGGCCTGGGGAAAACCCGCAGGTGGGGCAGTACGTTTGAGCGCGTATGCCCACAGGTGTGCGTGAGTGCCCGGGGCTAGGCTCGGACGTAGGTACGAGCGTGCCTCACACGCCACACAGCAACCTAAGGAACAACTGATGGAGCTCGGTCTCGTCGGCCTCGGCAAGATGGGCGGCAACATGCGCGAGCGGATCCGCCGCGCCGGCCACACCGTCGTCGGATACGACCGCAACCCGGACCTTGCCGATGTCCACAGCCTGTCTGAGCTTGTGGGCAAGCTCAGCGCCCCGCGCGTGGTCTGGGTGATGGTCCCGGCCGGTGCCCCCACCCAGTCGACCGTCGACGAACTGGCCGAGCTGCTGGAGCCGGGCGACGTCGTCGTGGACGGCGGCAACTCCCGCTGGACGGACGACGAGAAGCACGCCGAGGAGCTGGCGGCCAAGGGCATCGGCTTCGTCGACTGCGGCGTCTCCGGCGGGGTCTGGGGCCTGGAGAACGGCTACGCGCTGATGTACGGCGGCGACGCGGAGAACGTCGCCAAGGTGCAGCCGGTCTTCGACGCCCTCAAGCCCGAGGGCAAGTTCGGCGCCGTGCACGCCGGCAAGGTCGGCGCGGGCCACTTCGCGAAGATGGTCCACAACGGCATCGAGTACGCGATGATGCAGGCCTACGCCGAGGGCTGGGAACTGCTGGAGAAGGTCGACTCGGTCACGGATGTGCGCGAGGTCTTCCGGTCCTGGCAGGAGGGCACCGTCATCCGCTCCTGGCTGCTGGACCTCGCGGTGAACGCCCTCCACGAGGACGAGCACCTCGACAAGCTGAAGGGTTTTGCACAGGACTCCGGCGAGGGACGCTGGACTGTGGAGGCCGCCATCGACAACGCCGTACCGCTGCCCGCGATCACGGCCTCGCTCTTCGCGCGGTTCGCGTCGCGCCAGGACGACTCGCCGCAGATGAAGATGATCGCGGCACTGCGCAACCAGTTCGGCGGCCACGCCGTAGAGACGAAGTAATCCACAGGACGACAAGAAATCCACAGATCCACAGGCCGGTCGGCCGCGGATCCACAGCGCTGGGGGAGGTCGGCGAACGACCATGCACGTCACGCATCTGTCGCTGGCCGACTTCCGCTCGTACGCCCGGGTCGAAGTCCCACTCGACCCGGGCGTCACCGCTTTCGTCGGGCCCAACGGGCAGGGCAAGACCAACCTGGTCGAGGCCGTCGGCTATCTCGCCACCCTCGGCAGCCACCGGGTCGCCTCCGATGCCCCGCTGGTCCGCATGGGCGCCGACCGCGCGGTCATCCGGGCGCAGGTCAAGCAGGGCGAGCGGCAGCAGCTGGTCGAGCTGGAGCTGAACCCCGGCAAGTCCAACCGGGCCCGAATCAACAGATCCTCGCAGGTCAGACCGCGTGACGTGCTGGGCATCGTACGAACTGTCCTGTTCGCGCCCGAGGACCTCTCCCTGGTCAAAGGCGACCCGGGCGAGCGGCGCCGCTTTCTCGACGAGCTGATCACCGCCCGTTCCCCGCGCATGGCCGGGGTGCGCTCCGACTACGAGCGGGTCCTGAAGCAGCGCAACACGCTTCTCAAGTCGGCCGCGCTGGCCCGCCGCCACGGCGGCCGGTCCATGGACCTGTCCACGCTCGACGTCTGGGACCAGCATCTCGCGCGCGTGGGTGCCGAGTTGCTGGCTCAGCGGCTCGACCTGATCGCCACGATCCAGCCCCTGGCCGACAAGGCGTACGAGCAGCTGGCTCCGGGCGGCGGACCGATCGCCCTCGACTACAAGCCGTCCGCCCCCGGCGAGGCCCACACGCGCGAGGACCTCTACGAGCAACTGATGGCGGCCCACGCCGAAGCGCGCAAGCAGGAGATCGAGCGGGGCGTCACTCTCGTAGGACCCCATCGAGACGATCTGCTTCTCAAACTCGGTCAGCTGCCCGCCAAGGGGTACGCCTCGCACGGCGAGTCCTGGTCGTATGCGCTGGCGCTGCGCCTCGCCTCCTACGACTTGCTGCGGGCCGAGGGCAACGAGCCGGTGCTCGTCCTCGACGACGTCTTCGCCGAGCTCGACACCCGCCGCCGCGAGCGGCTCGCCGAACTGGTCGCACCCGGCGAGCAGGTGCTGGTGACCGCCGCGGTGGACGACGATGTGCCGCATGTGCTGGCCGGGACGCGGTACTCCGTGTCTGACGGGACGGTGGAGCGCGCATGACGAACGAAGAGCCCGCCTCCGGGAAGAACGAGAAGACCCCCGAGCCGTCCGGTGTCGACCTCGCGCGCGTGGCGCTCAGGGCGGCGAAGGAACAGGCACGCGCGCGTGGGGACGCGGCGCAGCAGAAGAAGCAGGCGCGGCGCGGCGGCCTGCGCTCCGGCGCGCGCGCCGACGGGCGCGACCCGATGGCGCTCGGTGCTGCGATCAACCGCCTGATCACCGAGCGCGGTTGGGAGACCCCGGCGGCGGTGGGCGGGGTGATGGGCCGCTGGCCGCAGATCGTGGGCGAGGACGTGGCCAAGCACTGTGTGCCGGACACATACGACGAGGACGAGCGGGTGCTCGTCGTGCGCTGTGACTCCACGGCCTGGGCGACGAATCTGCGCCTGCTCGCCCCGACGCTCGTCGCCCGGCTCAACGAGGATCTCGGGCACGGCGCGGTGAAGGTGATCAAGGTGAACGGCCCCAGCGGCCCCGCCCGCCGCTACGGTCCCCTGCGCGCCCCCGGAAGCACGGGCCCCGGCGACACATACGGGTGACAGACCTCACATCTGCAGGCCGCCGGCTGTCTCGTCGCAGCGCCGGCGGCCGCTTTGTCGTACCACCGCACACGGCGGCGAATCGCTACCTGACTCCCAAGTAGCCAAGGGTTGACAGCTGGAAGCGCTGAGTGCCGCTGTGAGCCTCTTGGAGCCCTGCTCCGTATATGGGGACCCGGTAGATGCCGGTTGAGGGCGCCACATGCGGACTCAGGTACCGGCAAACCCCCATCACTGTCGGCGCTACCGGTAGACTGGAAGCTAATCCCGCCCCATTCGTGGGGACCGTCCGGGAAAAGCTGAGCAACGCTGAACAAGGCTTACCAACGCAACATGCCGCAGCCGCTCCGGCAACCCGCCGACGAGCCTGGCTCGTGCTGTGCCAGAAAGGGCGCTTCGTGGCCGATTCCGGCAACCCCAACGAGAACATCCCGTCCACCGACGCCGGCGAGAACAGCGTGGTGACCTCGTCGAACGGCGAGGTCACCGCCTCGTACGACGCCAGCGCCATCACCGTCCTCGAGGGCCTGGACGCCGTCCGCAAGCGACCCGGTATGTACATCGGCTCGACCGGAGAGCGCGGACTGCACCACCTCGTGTACGAGGTCGTCGACAACTCGGTCGACGAGGCGCTGGCCGGTCACGCGGACACCATCGATGTCACGATCCTTGCCGACGGCGGCGTACGCGTCGTCGACAACGGCCGTGGCATCCCGGTCGGCATCGTCGCCTCCGAGGGCAAGCCGGCACTTGAGGTCGTGCTGACCGTGCTGCACGCGGGCGGCAAGTTCGGCGGCGGCGGCTACGCGGTCTCCGGTGGTCTGCACGGCGTGGGCGTCTCGGTCGTGAACGCGCTGTCCGCCAAGGTCGCCGTCGAGGTCAGGACCGACGGTCACCGCTGGACGCAGGACTACAAGATGGGCGTCCCCACGGCGCCGCTCGTCAAGCACGAGGCCATCGAGGAGACCGGCACGGCGGTCACCTTCTGGGCCGACCCCGACATCTTCGAGACCACCGAGTACTCCTTCGAGACGCTCTCGCGGCGCTTCCAGGAGATGGCGTTCCTCAACAAGGGTTTGACGATCAAACTCACTGACGAGCGCGAGTCCGCGAAGGCCACCGCCGGGGCGGACGAGGCGGGTGCGGACGAGAAGGACGAGGTCAAGACCGTCACGTACCACTACGAGGGCGGCATCGTCGACTTCGTGAAGTACCTCAACTCCCGCAAGGGGGAGGCGGTGCACCCGACGGTGATCGACCTCGAGGCGGAGGACAAGGAGAAGAGCCTCTCTCTCGAAGTCGCCATGCAGTGGAACAGCGGCTACAGCGAGGGCGTGTACTCCTTCGCCAACATCATTCACACGCACGAGGGCGGCACGCACGAAGAGGGCTTCCGCGCGGCGCTCACGAACCTCATCAACAAGTACGCGCGCGACAAGAAGCTGCTGCGTGAGAAGGACGACAACCTCACGGGCGACGACATCCGCGAGGGTCTGACCGCGATCATCTCGGTGAAGCTGAGCGAGCCGCAGTTCGAGGGCCAGACGAAGACCAAGCTGGGCAACACGGAGGCGAAGACCTTCGTCCAGAAGGCGGTCTACGAGCACCTCAACGACTGGCTCGACCGCAACCCTAACGAGGCCGCGGACATCATCCGCAAGGGCATCCAGGCGGCCACCGCGCGCGTGGCGGCCCGCAAGGCCCGCGACCTCACCCGGCGCAAGGGCCTGCTGGAGACGGCGTCCCTGCCGGGCAAGCTGTCCGACTGCCAGTCGAACGACCCCACCAAGTGCGAGATCTTCATCGTCGAGGGTGACTCCGCCGGCGGCTCGGCCAAGTCCGGCCGGAACCCGCAGTACCAGGCGATCCTCCCGATCCGAGGAAAGATCCTCAACGTCGAGAAGGCCAGGATCGACAAGATCCTGCAGAACCAGGAGATCCAGGCGCTGATCTCCGCCTTCGGCACCGGAGTCCACGAGGACTTCGACATCGCCAGGCTGCGCTATCACAAGATCATCCTGATGGCCGACGCCGACGTCGACGGCCAGCACATCAGCACCCTGCTGCTGACCTTCCTGTTCCGCTTCATGCGGCCGCTGGTCGAGGCCGGGCACGTGTTCTTGTCCCGTCCCCCGCTGTACAAGATCAAGTGGGGTCGTGACGACTTCGAGTACGCGTACTCGGACCGCGAGCGCGACGCGCTGATCGAGCTGGGCCGGCAGAACGGCAAGCGCGTCAAGGAAGACTCGATCCAGCGCTTCAAGGGTCTCGGCGAGATGAACGCCGAGGAGCTGCGCATCACCACGATGGACCAGGAGCACCGCGTCCTCGGCCAGGTCACCCTGGACGACGCCGCGCAGGCCGACGACCTGTTCTCGGTCCTCATGGGCGAGGACGTCGAGGCGCGCCGCCAGTTCATCCAGCGCAACGCCAAGGACGTCCGCTTCCTCGACATCTGAGTCGGTCTCAGCTGACCGCACCAGGAAGGATCCTCACCAGCAATGGCCGACGAGAACACTCCCAGCACGCCTGAAGAGGGCGCCATCATCGCGCAGCGCGTCGAGCCCGTCGGGCTCGAGACGGAGATGCAGCGCTCGTATCTCGACTACGCGATGTCCGTCATCGTGTCGCGCGCCCTGCCCGACGTCCGCGACGGCCTCAAGCCCGTCCACCGCCGCGTCCTGTACGCCATGTACGACGGCGGCTACCGGCCCGAGAAGGGCTTCTACAAGTGTGCCCGTGTCGTCGGCGACGTCATGGGCAACTACCACCCGCACGGCGACAGTTCGATCTACGACGCGCTGGTCCGCCTCGCGCAGCCGTGGTCGATGCGGATGCCGCTGGTGGACTCCAACGGCAACTTCGGCTCTCCGGGCAACGACCCGGCGGCGGCCATGCGCTACACCGAGTGCAAGATGGCGCCGCTGTCCATGGAGATGGTCCGTGACATCGACGAGGACACCGTCGACTTCACGGACAACTACGACGGCCGCTCCCAGGAGCCGACCGTCCTGCCCGCCCGCTTCCCGAACCTGCTGATCAACGGCTCGGCGGGCATCGCGGTCGGCATGGCCACCAACATCCCGCCGCACAACCTCCGTGAGGTCGCGGCGGGCGCCCAGTGGTGCCTGGAGAACCCCGAGGCCTCCCACGAGGAGCTCCTGGACGCGCTGATCGAGCGCATCAAGGGCCCCGACTTCCCGACCGGCGCGCTCGTCGTCGGCCGCAAGGGCATCGAGGAGGCGTACCGCACGGGCCGTGGCTCGATCACCATGCGCGCGGTCGTCGAGGTCGAGGAGATCCAGAACCGCCAGTGCCTGGTGGTCACCGAACTCCCCTACCAGACCAACCCCGACAACCTCGCGCAGAAGATCGCCGACCTGGTGAAGGACGGCAAGGTCGGCGGCATCGCGGACGTCCGCGACGAGACGTCGTCCCGTACCGGCCAGCGCCTCGTCATCGTCCTGAAGAGGGACGCGGTCGCCAAGGTCGTACTGAACAACCTCTACAAGCACACCGATCTCCAGTCGAACTTCAGCGCCAACATGCTGGCCCTGGTCGACGGTGTGCCGCGCACCCTCTCCCTGGACGCGTTCATCCGGCACTGGGTGGCGCACCAGATCGAGGTCATCGTCCGCCGGACGAAGTTCCGGCTGCGCAAGGCCGAGGAGCGGGCGCACATCCTGCGCGGCCTCCTGAAGGCCCTGGACGCCATCGACGAGGTCATCGCGCTGATCCGGCGCAGCGACACCGTCGAGATCGCGCGCGGCGGCCTGATGGACCTCCTGGAGATCGACGAGATCCAGGCGAACGCCATCCTCGAGATGCAGCTGCGCCGACTGGCCGCCCTGGAGCGCCAGAAGATCGTCCAGGAGCACGACGAACTCCAGGCGAAGATCAACGAGTACAACCAGATCCTCGCCTCCCCGGTCCGCCAGCGCGGCATCGTCAGCGAGGAACTCGCCGCGATCGTCGAGAAGTACGGCGACGACCGCAAGACGATGCTGGTGCCCTTCGACGGCGACATGTCCATGGAGGACCTGATCGCCGAAGAGGACATCGTCGTCACCATCACGCGCGGCGGCTACATCAAGCGCACCAAGACGGAGGACTACCGCTCGCAGAAGCGGGGCGGCAAGGGCGTACGCGGCACGAAGCTGAAGCAGGACGACATCGTCGACCACTTCTTCGTGTCGACCACGCACCACTGGCTGCTGTTCTTCACCAACAAGGGCCGCGTCTACCGCGCGAAGGCGTACGAGCTTCCGGATGCCGGCCGCGAGGCGCGCGGCCAGCACGTCGCGAACCTTCTCGCCTTCCAGCCGGACGAGGCGATCGCCGAGATCCTGGCGATCCGCGACTACCAGGCGATGCCGTACCTGGTCCTCGCCACCAAGGGCGGTCTGGTCAAGAAGACGCCTCTGAAGGATTACGATTCGCCGCGTGCCGGTGGTGTGATCGCGATCAACCTTCGGGAGACGGACGACGGTTCCGACGACGAACTGATCGGAGCCGAGCTCGTTTCGGCCGATGACGATCTACTTCTGATCAGCAAGAAGGCACAGTCGATCAGGTTCACCGCCACGGACGAGAGCCTGCGGCCCATGGGCCGGGCCACCTCGGGTGTCAAGGGCATGAGTTTCCGCGAGGGCGATGAACTTCTGTCGATGAATGTTGTTCGACCCGGTACGTTCGTGTTCACTGCCACAGACGGCGGGTACGCGAAGCGGACTGCCGTCGACGAGTACCGCGTCCAGGGTCGCGGCGGCCTCGGTATCAAGGCCGCCAAGATCGTGGAAGACCGCGGTTCGCTGGTCGGCGCGCTGGTGGTCGAGGAGACCGACGAAATCCTCGCCATCTCGCTGTCGGGCGGTGTGATTCGTACGCGAGTCAACGAGGTCAGGGAGACGGGCCGTGACACCATGGGCGTCCAACTGATCAACCTGGGCAAGCGCGATGCCGTCGTCGGTATCGCTCGTAACGCCGAGGCGGGGCGCGAGGCGGAGGAAGTCGACGGCGACGTGGCCGTGGACGAGACCGCCGAGGCTGCCGCGACCACCGGCACGGACGAGGGTGAGGCGCCCTCGGCCGAGTAGGACGAGGAGTGAGTCATCGTGAGCGGAGCCACGGGCGCCGGATCGGCCGGTACCCCCTCGGGTACGGAAACGGACGGCGGCGGCCGTGGCTCCGCCGCGCATGCGACAGATCCGCACACGACCCAACTGCGCGCGATCGACGCAGGTGCGGCCGACTCACCCTCGCCCGACACGCATGGATCCCAGGGGGGAACTGTGACGGACTCCCGAGGCCCGCAGACCCAGCAGCCCCAGGCTGGAACGGGCCCGGCCGCTCCGGGCGCCAGGCCGCAGCCCCAGCATGCTCCGGCCGCCCAGCCGGCACCGCCGCAGACGGCCTCCCCGCTGCCGGGAGAACGGCAGCCTCAGCAGCCCGCAGGGCCGTACCACCCGCCGCAGGCCTACCAGAATCCGGCAGCCGCCCAAGGGGCCCCGGCGCCCACCGGTGCGGTACGCAGGCCGCGCACCGGCGCGCGCACCACGCCTCGCATCCGCAAGGCACGCCTGCGCGTGGCGAAGGCCGATCCGTGGTCGGTGATGAAGGTGAGCTTCCTGCTCTCCATCGCCCTGGGCATCTGCACGATCGTCGCGTCCGCCGTGCTGTGGATGGTGATGGACGCGATGGGCGTCTTCTCGACGGTCGGCGGCACGATCTCCGAGGCGACCGGCTCGAACGAGTCGAACGGCTTCGACCTGCAGTCCTTCCTGTCGCTTCCGCACGTCCTGATGTTCACGTCGATCATCGCGGTCATCGACGTGGTCCTCGCGACGGCTCTCGCGACCCTCGGCGCGTTCATCTACAACCTCTCGGCGGGCTTCGTCGGCGGCATCGAGCTGACGCTCGCCGAGGACGAGTGACTTCTCTGCGACCGCCGGTTCAAACCTCTGCGGAGGGTCCCGCGAGAACCGATTTTGGGACTGCCCACGTCGTGCGCTAATCTTCAGGAGTCAGCGCGCGGGACACATCCCGCAGAGCGCGGCGGGGCTATAGCTCAGTTGGTTAGAGCGCATCCCTGATAAGGATGAGGCCACAGGTTCAAATCCTGTTAGCCCCACCAGCACGAAGACCCCCAACCAAGCGCGGTTGGGGGTCTTTGGCATTTACGGCGCCGACATCCACCGGCCGACATCCACTGGCGACGCCTCCGGCCGACATCGGCCGTCGCCACCGTCACCAGCGGCCGCCACTGCCGTCACCAGCAGCGGGTGCCAGAGGCCGCTTCCCGAAGACTGACTCCGGGGACAAAGTCCGGGGACAGACTCCGGGGAATGACTCAAACAAACGAAGACCCCCAACCGGTTGCGGTTGGGGGTCTTCCGCGTGGGCGGATTGTGTACGCAAGTTCGCCGTTACGTCTGGGATACGGGGCGGTGCCTCAGCGCTGGAGGGGGATGGACGGCTCGGCGGCCGAGAGGTACGTGTCCGTCTCCAGGTCCGCGTCCGCACAGTCGTCGGCGTCCGCGAGCGGACGGTGCCGGCAGCTGGGGGACTTTCCGTGGGCCTCGGCACGGATGCGCTGCTTCATCGTGGGGGGCAGGGCTCTGGCGTAGGACCAGGACCAGCGGGACACCGGCGGCGTCGTCACGTGCGTGGCGCTGTTGCCGTTCGTCTCGGTCTGCGGTACGGCCGCGGCGGCGGTCGTCGTGATGAGTCCGAGCGTCGTGCACAGCGCGAGGAACGCGGTGACGATGGCGGTCCACAGCTTCATGACCTGGTTCTGGGCCATGGCCCCTCACTTTCGGGTCGGGCGATTTGCGTACTTTCCTCATGATGTGTATGGCGGCCGCGAAGTGGTGGACCTAGGCACGTGGCGCGTCGAAGTTCGGATGAACACCACCCCATGGGCCCAAATGGCAGGAAATATTAAGAATCAGGGACAAAATAACCCTCGGTGAGGGTGTGATCACCCTCAGATCGGAGCGGTGGACTCCGGTTCTACTGCGGCCCAGCGGAGGGGAGTTGGGGGGCCTACGCAGGTCACCGATCGGTCTCGGTCGGTGTGTATAGTCGGGCGCCAGAGGTCCCCTACGTCAAGGAAAGACGAGGTCGCGCGGTGAAGAAGCTTCTCCTGGTCGCACTGGCCGCCATCGGCGGGCTCCTCGTGTACCGCCAGATCCAGGCGGATCGCGCCGAGCAGGATCTGTGGACGGAGGCGACTGACTCCGTGCCCACGGGTTCGTGAGTATCGACAGCGGAATCTGAACAGACCCCGGCCGTCCTTGCGGTCGGGGTTTTGTGTTGCGCGGATGAGGTGCGACGTCGCGGGGCAGGATGGGCCACGGTCCAGCGGTCCGGGCGACGACGAGGGGTGGCGCGTGATGGGGCGGCGTACGGCGTGGTGGCGTGGGAGGGCAGGGCGTGGTCGTCCGTCTGCACGCGTGCGCGTGGCGGCCGCGGCAGCGGTGCTGTGCACGGCGGCGGTGCCCGCGTCCTGGCCGGCCGACGCCGCGGCGGCAGCCGCGAGCCCGGACTCCGACGGCCCCTCCGCTGCCTCCGCCTATGCCTTCGCGGAGGGCGCCCGGTCCGTCGTCGGGGCGGCCGGTACCGCGGACGCCCAGCGCATCGAGGGCAGCACGACGTACCGGAGTTCCCTCCCCAAGGGCGCGAAGGTCTACTACAGCCTTGAACTCGACGCCGCATCGAACACGTACGTCTCCGTCACCGCCGTCCCGCGCCCGGGCGCCAAGCTCTCCGTCACCGACGGCATCAGGGTGTCGGTCGAGGACGGCGACAGCCACTCCTGCTCCTACGAGAGCGCGAGCTTCGGCGCAGCCAAGAGCCCGCACCCCATCACGGCGTGGGGCGCCCGCACGACCGCCCCGGCCAGTCCCGTCTGTCAGGGCGCCGGCACGTACTACGTCGTCGTCGAACGTGTCGGTACGGCCGATTCCTCGTCCGGCGCCTGGGACCTGGAGCTCAGCACCGCGACCGAACCGGCTCTGAAGAAGACAGGTTCGACGAGCCCTCCCAAGGTGTGGGACTCCGCCTCGCCCACTCCTGTCCCTGGCCAGGCCAGGCACAGTCAGGGCGGCGCGGGCTTCAGCAGGGCGACCGCCGTGGGGCAGGGCGTCTGGCGCGCCGACATCTCGCCCGGGCAGACACTCTTCTACAAGGTCCCGGTCGACTGGGGCCGACAGTTGTCCGCCACCGCCGAACTGGGCAGCGTCGACGGCGACGGCCAGGGCTACGCGATCGACGCCCTCGCCATGTCGCTCTACAACCCCGTGCGCGCCGACGTCGAAGAGGCGAGCGTCGGCTATGACGGCAAGCAGAAGTCCGCCTCTCTCGCGCCGCTGCCGCCTGTCGGATACGCCAATCGTTACGCCGCCACCGCCCCGGTGAACGTGATGCAGTTCGCCGGTTCCTACTACCTCGTGGTGCACCTCGCCGCAGGGGTGGCCGAGGATTTCGGCGACGGGCCGTTCGGGCTCACGCTGCGTGTGCGGGTCGAGGGGACGGCGCAGGACGGTCCCGGGTATGCCGGGCAGCCCGTGCCGCCGAACGTCTTCGAGGTCACCGCCCAGGACCGGGAGGCGGCAGCGGAGGGTGGGTCCGCAGGCGGTGACGCCGCGATGAAGGCGGTTGCCGCGGGTGGGATCGGGGCGGGCACGCTGGTGCTCGTCGTACTCGGGCTGTGGACGGTCACGGCCCGGCGGAGGGCCGAGGCCGGGTGAGGTCCTTCGCCTCGCGGGCCAGGGCTCGATGGGGGCGGTTCGTCTCGCGGACCAGGGGCCCGAGGAGGCGGTTCGTCTCGCGGGTCGGAGTCCGGTGGACGGTTCAGACGCGGGTCAGCGCCCAGAACCCCACGGCATAGCAGGCCAGCGCGAGAAGCAGGAGCGGGATCGCCACCTTCGCGGGTGGGCCGGTACGGCGTGCGCGGCGGTGGCGGCGCGTGGTCTCCTGCAGGATTCCCTGCGCAGAAGGCGGAACCTGCGGGGCCTGGGCGGTGTACGTAGCAGTAAAGGCATCAGCGCGTTGGTGCGGCTGGGGCAGGGCCTGGCCGGGGTGCAGTGGTGCGCGCGTTCGGGGGGAGGGCAGTGCATGCGTGGGGTCGTGGGGGGAGACGTAGGCGGGCTGTTGCCGGCCGCTGTCCTGGTGGGGCTGCTCCTGTGCGTGGGGCGTCGGTGTCTGTGGAGCGGGAGTTCGGGCGGAGGAGCCGGTGGCCTGCGGCGGCGGCAGGTGGAAGCTGCCGGTGTCCGACATGCTGGGCGACTGCGTGGGGAGGGACGGTTCCGGTCGGTGCCCGGTGCCCTGACGGGGGTCGGGCGTTGGTGTGACACCCGTGGACGGCACGGGGGTTGCGCTCGGCGCGGACAGCCGCGAGGACGACTCCGGCTCAACGGACCACGACTGAGCCCCACTTGCACCGGTCCCCGCGGTATCCGCCTCACCCCTCGCCCCCACCCCCGGTGCGGGCTTGAGGGGGCCGGTGGGCGCGAACCCCGATGGGAGGGGCCCGAGTTGGTCGAAGACCTCGATCAGTTCGTCGTCGGGGCCGGGCTCCGGGAGCAGCTCCGTGGCGGAGGCGAGCGCCTTGCGTGCGCCCGTGGCCGTGCGGAACCGCGCTTGCGGGTCCGGCTGCAGCAGCGTGGCCACGACCTGCCACAGCGGCTCTGGGATGCCCTTGGGCGCGCTCGGCGTCCCGTGCGCCGCGAAGTACTGCACGAGCGCCTTGGCGTCAGGCTTGGCGCCCTCCAGCAGATACAGCGCGACCAACCCCACGGCGAACAGGTCCGCGGGGAAGTCCGGTTCCGCGCCCAGCATCTGCTCGGGCGCGAGATAACCCGGCGTCCCCACCACGAGGTTGGTCTCCGTCAGCCGGGGCTCGCCCAGCCGCATGGCGATGCCGAAGTCCGACAGCCGCAGTCGCGGCCGGCCCGTGCCGGTGGCTTCCAGGAGAACATTGGCGGGCTTGACGTCACGGTGCACGACGCCTTCTCCGTGCACCGCCGACAGCCCCGACAGGAGCTGGTCGAGCAGGGTGCAGACGAAGGCCGGCGGCAGGGGGCCGTAGTCCCCGACGAGATGGGCCAGCGAACCGCCGGCGACGAGATCCATGGTGAACAGAACCTTGTCGTCGTCGGCGGCCCAGCTGGCGGGCGCGAGCACATGGGGGTGATCGATACGAAGGGCCTGTTCGCGGACGAAGCGCAGCAGGGAGTGCGCGTCGCGCTGCTGCAGGACCTTGGCCGCCACATAGCGGCGGCGGCGGTGGTCCCAGGCACGCCAGACGGCGCCGACTCCTCCGCGTCCGATCGGGTCGACCAGTTCGTACCGGCCGGCGAAGACCTCACCCATGGCTGTGCGTCGCACCTCCCCCTTCGGCTACCCCCCCTTGCCTGCCCCTCGACGGGTGTTACGACTCCCCCTCGCGCCGTTCCTCGACGAGTGTGATGAGTGATACGAACCCCAGCGGCACTCCTCGGCCGTCGACCCGGCTGCCGAACCCCCTTCGGCGACCGGGCAGCGGGGTCAGCTCTGGTGGGACTGGTAGTGCGTGACGGCGTCGGAGGTGCGGCCGGCGCCGTACACCCGGAGGAACTCTGCCAGCTCCGGGTGGCTCGGGGCGAGGCTGTCCGCGGCGTCGATTATGTCGCCCGCGGCGGCGACCGAGCGCAGCAGCGACTGGATCTCGCGAACCACCCGCTTGACCGTGGGCGCTCCCGAACTGCTCGTCGTGGTCGTGGTGTTGCTGAGCACCGATCCCCCCTGGGACTTTTTGATCTCTTCCATGCGCTCCGTGGCCTCGGCCGCGCTCACGCTGCCGTCCGCGACCTGTCCCGCCAGGTCCTGCAGCAGCTGCACCCGCTGTACGACTGCCGGGTTGCCGATCTTCGCCCGCTGGCCGCTCATGAGCTGTGACAGCATCGGAGCGGACAGGCCCAGCACCCCCGCAAGACGGGCCTGATTGAGCCCGAGGTCTTCTATGAGCTTACGGAAGAGCGCCCCCAGTGGCTCCCCGTACCAGTTCCGCTGCAGTTCCCGCGCTCTTGCGGTGGCTTCCTGCTGTGCGGCGTCCATTGCGTCTCCCCATCGCTTCCCCAAGTACTGTGGTTCGCTGTAGCGAACCACGCCGAGCATCTTACGGAGAGTGGTCGTTCACGGGGACCCCCAATCTTTTTGCGAGATCCCGGGGGTGACCCGGTACTCTGGTCTCCGGCGCCCACCGGTACGCGGTTTATCCGGGGGATGCTCCGCTTTCGGGGCCTTAGCTCAGTTGGTAGAGCGCTGTCTTTGCATGGCAGATGTCAGGGGTTCGACTCCCCTAGGCTCCACATCGAAAAGCCCCTCCTACCTGTGGAAACACAGATGGGAGGGGCTTTTTGCGGCCCGCCGACAGCACACCGGTCGCGGAGCGGACAGTGACGTTCGAGGGTGTGATCCGCAGGTCCGCCCGCCCGCACCGTCCGCCTGCACTGTCCGTCCGCTCGGTGCCTGAGCCAGGGTGATTTTGGTGAGTGGTGGACGGGCGTCCTCAGCCGGTGCCGGCTCCGGCGCCTACCTCGGCCTCGGTTCGGGAGTCGTCCCGGGTGGTCGTGGTCGCCGGGTCGGTGACGCCTTCCGGGCGTAGGCGGACGATGGTGGCCGGATGGGCGATGGACGGCAGGATGTGACGCCACATCACGGCCACGCGCCCGTGCAGGTCGGTCCGTCGGTTGATGGCCTCGGACACCAACTGGACGCCGGTGAAGGTGGCGACGACGAACTCGGCCGTCTCCCTGGGGACGACCTGAGGGAGCACTTCGCCCTGCTTCTGCCCCTCGGCCAGCAGCCGGGTGGTGAGGTCGAACCAATCGCCCCACGGATGCGTGCCGTTGAAGAAGACGCCCTCGATGGACAGCCGTGTCCCAGCTCTCGCGAGGGCGTCGTGGCGCAGCACATGGGCGAACTGGTGCGTGATGTCGATGATCGACTGCAGGGGGGAGAGCCGAGGCTCCACGCTCACCAGGCCGGTCTGCTCGTCCATGATCGCCTGGGCGAGCGACTCCTTGGAGGGGAAGTGGAAGTACATCGCGCCCTTGGTGACGTTCGCACGGCGCAGGATCTCCGAGGTAGCCGCGCGTTCGTAGCCGTACTCGGCGAACACACTCGCCGCGGCTTCCACGATCGAGCGCCGGGTCTGCAGCGCGCGAGCCTGCTTGGCCATTTCTTCCCCTCCGACACGTGCTTTCTCTACCAACTCTAGCGAACCACCCGGTCTGTTTCCGTAAGGCCTCCCTGCGGTGGGCGAGGGCGGATTACCGCCTCTCTCAGCCGCAGCTCCCACCTGGGGTGATGTGAGCCACATGGTGTGGGGCACAGCTTTCCGGAGTAAAAGAAACCGATCGGTCTGTTTTTGGCCCAGCCGATACGCGAGACAACAGGCCCGTTTGCACGGCAAGCGGCTGTCGGCTGTCACGTTCCACGTGAAACACAGGTGGGGCGGGAGACTCTCAAGTCTCCCGCCCCACCGTGTAGTTGGGTACGCAGGACCTCACCGGCCGTCGTCGCGCTGAGCGGCCTCTTCCTCGGCCTGCTTGGCCTGCACCTCCGGGTCGAGCACCGACTGACCGCTGCCGTCCACAGAGGTCAGCCGGCTCGACTCCGGAACCTCCGTAGCTGCGGGCGGTTCGACCAGCCAGTCCGGGTTGGCCTGCTTGTCCCACCACTTCCAAGCGGCGAAGGCACCGCCGGCGAGCGCGCCGACCACCAGCAGAACCTTCGCGGCACGACCGGCCCTCGCTCGCCGCTCGTGCTTGCGCACCAGTTTCTGGATCTCCTTCGGTGAGACCTGACCGCGCAGTGCGGCCAGTGCGGCGACACCGCGCGCGGTGGCCTCTTCCCTGACGGGCCCGGTCGCGGCCACGGCCTGCTCCAGCCTCGGCCGGGAATAGTCGGCGGCCTGCCGTGCGGCCTGGCGGGTACGGATCGCGGCTTCATGGGCGGCCTGGTCGACCTTCGGCGGCACATACGTAAGGGCCTGCTCCAGGCGCGGCATGACATGCGCGTCGTACTGGACGCGGGCCTGATCGGCGGCCTGCGACACCTTCGGCGCGAGCCGTACGCGTGCCTCGTGTGCGTAGTGCGAGGCCCTGTCCTTGGCCGTGTCGGCGTAGGGCGCCACCACTTCCGCGGCGTGCAGCACGCTGTCCTTCGCCGAACCGGTCGCGGCGCGCACGCTGTCGATGCGGGTCACGGGTTTCCTCCTCCTCGGTGGCGTACGGTATTTCGACTTTCCACCCTTTTACGGATCATGCCTGTCAACAGACCCCGGGGCATGTGAGGGCGGGCATCCGGGTCATGCATACCGACTCCGAACCATCTCCGATCAAAATCTGATCAAGTGTCGATCAAGTCCAATAGAGGATGAATACGGGGCAACAGGCGCTTGTCGTCGACAATGCCACGGATCGTCGCCGAGCGCCCCCGGCCCGGACGTACTCGCCGGGTTTTCTGCGAACGACTTCCCCGTATACGCCCTCATAGACAGGCGCCCGGGACGGGTCACGTGGACCGTGCAAGGATCGGGAACCACAGGAAGACAACGGAAGGCACATCGTGGCTGAGCAGCTTTACGCCACCCTGAAGACCAACAACGGCGACATCGACATCCGGCTTCTGCCGAACCACGCGCCCAAGACGGTCCGAAACTTTGTCGAGCTCGCCACGGGCGAGCGTGAGTGGGTCAACCCCGAGACGGGCCACAAGTCCACGGACAAGCTCTACGACGGCACGGTCTTCCACCGGGTGATCAGCGGATTCATGATCCAGGGCGGGGACCCGCTGGGCAACGGCACCGGCGGCCCCGGCTACCAGTTCGAGGACGAGTTCCACCCCGACCTCTCCTTCAACAGGCCTTACCTGTTGGCCATGGCCAACGCTGGTCCGGGCACCAACGGCTCGCAGTTCTTCATCACCGTGTCCCCCACGACGTGGCTGAACCGCAAGCACACGATCTTCGGTGAGGTCACCGACGCCGCGAGCCAGAAGGTGATCGACGCCATCGCCACGGCGCAGACCAACCCGCGCACCGACCGCCCGCTCAACGACGTCGTCATCGAATCGGTCGTCGTCGAGACCCGCGAGGGCTGAGTCCCCGCACGGCAGGAACCAAACGCCCCGCCCATCCGTAAAGATGAGCGGGGCGGTGCTTTTGCGCGCGGCCCTCGTACGTCGACCTAGGGGAACTCATGGACCAGGCGCCAGGCAGCCCACAGGGCCCGGATGACCAGGGACCCCCGCATGCCCAGAGCGTGCCCGGCTGCTATCGCCACCCCGACCGCGAGACCGGCATCCGCTGCACCCGCTGCGAGCGCCCGATCTGCCCCGAGTGCATGGTCAACGCCTCGGTCGGCTTCCAGTGCCCCGAATGCGCCCGCGGTGACTCCCGCACCGGACACCCGTCGGCCGCCTCCCGCCCGCGCACCCTCGCGGGCGGCAGTGTCGCCGCCGACCCGCGCCTGTTCACCAAGATCCTCATCGGGATCAACATCGCGGTCTTCATCGCCGTGCACGTGCGCAGTTCGCTGCTGGACCACCTCGTCCTCATCGGCGAATGGCCCCCTGCCCCGTTCAACGCCACCCAGGGCGTTGCCGAGGGTGAGTGGTACCGCCTGGTGACCTCGATGTTCACGCATCAGGAGATCTGGCACATCGGCTTCAACATGCTCAGCCTGTGGTGGCTCGGCGGTCCCCTCGAAGCGGCCCTAGGCCGTGCCCGCTACCTCTCGCTCTACTTCGTCTCAGGCCTGGCGGGCAGCACCCTGGCCTATCTGCTGGCCTCACCGACCACGGCCACGCTCGGTGCCTCCGGCGCGATCTTCGGCTTGTTCGGGGCCACCGCGGTCCTCATGCGCCGGCTCAACTACGACCTGCGGCCGATCATCGCGCTGCTGGTGATCAACCTGATCTTCACTTTCGGCATGAACAACATCTCCTGGCAGGCCCACATCGGCGGCCTCGTCGCCGGCCTGATCACGGGCTACGGGATGGTGCATGCCCCACGGAAACACCGCGCCCTGGTGCAGTACGGCACCTGTGCTCTCGTCCTGGTGGTTGTCGTGGTCCTGACGCTGGTCAGGACGGCTCAGCTCACCTGACGTACCCGGTTGTCCACAGCGGGTGGCGAATCTTGTGCATGAGCTGCGGGAACAGCTGTGCCCCCTGTCACTGACCCGTGTTTGCGCAGGTCAGGCAGGGGGCGAACAAGCTTGCGAAGAGTGTTGAGATGGTCGTACCGGTGTCAACGCCCGACTGGTTATCCACAGATCGTCGTTCTTTATCCCCAGGGGCCTTGTGGATATTTCTCTGGGCTGTGGATAACTCAGCGGATAGCCCTGGGCAGAGCTATGGTCACCGAGGTGTCGCTCTTACGCAGGGCTTACTTCCACTGGGTGGAGACACCGAATCCAGCGGCGATGAAGCCGAAGCCGACCACGATGTTCCAGTTGTCCAGCTGGTCGATGGGCAGTGAGCCGTCCGTGACGTAGAAGACGACGATCCAGGCCAGCCCGATGAGGAACATGGCCAGCATCACTGGTGCGACCCAGGCGCGGCTGTTCAGCTTGATGCTGGTCGCCTGCTTCGCCGGCGGCGGCGTGTAGTCGGCCTTCTTGCGGATACGTGACTTCGGCACGAGGGTCTCTCCTGTCGATGCGCTGCGTGGCCGCGCAGGGGACTGTGACTGGCTCCGGAGCAGCGTACAAGGGGACTCTTAGTGCTCCCCCGGGCGTCCGTTAGCGTAGTGCTTCCGCGGCGCCGAAGGAGATAAGGGTACGTTGAGCAATTCTGCCGACTCCCCCCAGGCCGGATCCAGCCCTGACCGCAGACAGGGTTTCCGGCCCGTACGGGTGCTCACGGTGGCCGTCTTCGCCCTCGCGGGGCTCATTTTCTTCACCAGTTTCAATACGGCCAAGGGCACCAACATCCGCACGGACACGTCCTTGCTGAAGCTTTCCGACCTCATCCAGGAGCGCAGCCGCAAGAACGGCGAACTGGACGCGTCCAACGGCTCGGTCCGTGACCAGGTCGAGTCCTTCGCCGAGCGCGACGACGGCAGCACCGTGGCGGAGGACAAGAAGCTCAACGGCCTGGAGAAGAACGCGGGCACGCAGAAGCTGAAGGGCGAGGCGATGACCGTCACGCTCAACGACGCCCCGCCGGATGCCACCGCCAAGCTTCCCGGCTACCCCGAACCGCAGCCCGACTACCTGGTCATTCACCAGCAGGATCTGCAGGCGGTGGTGAACGCCCTGTGGCAGGGCGGCGCCAAGGGCATCAAGGTGATGGACCAGCGGCTGATCTCCACCAGCGCCGTGCGCTGTGTGGGCAACACCCTGATTCTCCAGGGCCGCGTGTACTCACCGCCGTACAAGATCACGGCGGTCGGTGACCCCGACAAGCTGAACCAGGCGCTCTCTGCCTCGAAGGCGATCCAGAACTACATGGTCTACGTGAATGTGTACGGCCTCGGCTGGAAAGTCACCCAGGACGGGACGGTGACTCTGCCCGGCTACTCGGGCACAGTGGATCTGCACTACGCCCAGCCCGTGGAGTGATCTGAGCCGTTTCGGGAGCTGCCGGTGCGCGTCGTCGTCAGGACCGTCAGCGAACTCTGCATCACCGTGGGCACGTTGATTGTCCTCTTCGTCGTCTATGTACTGTTCTGGACCGGTGTGCGGGCGGACGGCGCGATGAACCACCAGATCGATGTCCTGCAGGGCCAGTGGGCGAAGCAGACGGCACAACCCACGGCCACGGCCGTGCCCGGTACGCCGGCCGGCGCCCGGAAGCCGGCGCCGTACGTCGCGGGCAAGCCCTTCGCGATCATGTACATCCCTCGGCTTGGTTTCACGTGGAACAAGCCCGTGCTCGAGAACACCGCCGTGAGCACGCTGAAGAAGGGGCTCGGTCACTACGCGAACACCGCCCAGCTGGGCCAGGAGGGCAACTTCGCGGTCGCCGGGCACCGGCGCACCTACGGCGATCCGTTCGTGGACTTCCCCGCGCTGCGGCCCGGCGACGCGGTGGTGCTGACCGACGGGACCACCTGGTTCACGTATCGGATCGACAAAGGGCCCTACAAAACCGTACCGACGGACGTTGAGGTGATCGACCCTGTGCCACGTAAGTCGGGGTATACGCAGGACGGCCGCTATCTGACGCTGACCACGTGCGATCCGGAGTGGGGGCACAGCCACCGGCTGATCGTGTGGGCACACCTGGATTCCACACAGCCTGTGGAGGCCGGGAAACCAGCGGCGCTGCGCCGTTAGTCTGGTGCGGGTACGGCGTGAGTCCGGTGCCGTGGTGGAACGGAAGGGACGGCATGTACGGCTGGATCTGGCGGCATCTGCCGGGGAACGTTTGGGTGAAGGCGCTGATCTCGCTCGCGCTGGCCCTGCTGGTGGTCTATGTCCTCTTCCAGTACGTCTTCCCGTGGGCCGAGCCGCTGCTGCCCTTCAACGATGTGACGGTGGACAACCAGTGAGTGCACGGATTCTCGTCGTCGACAACTACGACAGCTTCGTCTTCAACCTCGTCCAGTACCTGTACCAGCTGGGCGCCGAGTGCGAGGTGCTGCGCAACGACGAGGTGTCGACGTCGCACGCCCAGGACGGCTTCGACGGTGTGCTGCTCTCACCGGGCCCGGGTACGCCTCAGGAGGCGGGCGTCTGCATCGAGATGGTGCGGCACTGCGCCGCGACGTCGGTGCCGGTCTTCGGCGTCTGCCTCGGCATGCAGTCGATGCAGGTGGCGTACGGCGGTGTGGTGGATCGTGCCCCCGAGTTGCTGCACGGCAAGACCTCGCTGGTCGAGCACGGGGGCAGGGGCGTCTTCGCCGGTCTGCCCTCGCCGTTCACGGCGACGCGCTACCACTCGCTGGCCGCGGAGCCGGAGACGGTGCCGGCCGAGCTGGAGGTGACCGCCCGCACACACGACGGGATCATCATGGGGCTGCGGCACCGTGAACTCCCGGTCGAGGGCGTGCAGTTCCATCCCGAGTCGGTGCTGACCGAGCACGGCCACCGGATGCTGGCCAACTGGCTGGTGGAGTGCGGCGACCAGGGTGCCGTGGCGAGGTCGACGGGGCTCGCCCCGGTGGTGGGCAGGGCCACGGCGTGACCGCGCTGCGCCCCGAGCGCGAGTCCGGCGCCTCGTACGGGCAGGAGCCGTACGAGGCGTCCGGCGCGTTCGAGGCGTCCGGTCCGTACGAGGAGTGGGGTGCCGGTCCGGCGGGGCAGCACGGGGCGTACGCGGCGCAGGAGCAGCCGTACGCATCCCCCGCCCAAGAGCCGTACGTACCGCCCGCCGAGACGCAGCAGTTCCTGCCGCCGATCGACGACGAGACGGTGGCCCTGCGGATACCGGACCCGCCGCCGGACGGCTCCATACCGCCCTCTGGCGCCTCAACTGCCGCTGCTGCCACAGGAACCACCCCGGGCGGCCGAGCGGCCCGGAGAAAGGCCGCCAAGCGCCGTCACGGGCGCCATGGGGGCACTCGTACGACGTCGGATGCTTTGGAGGAAGGCGCCGAGGAGGCGTCCGCCGATGCCTCCCGGACGCCGCTGTCGCGCGTCGAGGCCCGCCGGCAGGCACGCGCGCGCAAGGCGAGCCCGGCTGTCGTCGCGAGCCGCGCGATCGGTGAGGTGTTCATCACCACCGGCGTACTGATGCTGCTGTTCGTCACCTACCAGCTGTGGTGGACGAACGTCCGGGCACATGCGGCCGCGGACAAGGAGACCAGCACCCTCCAGAACGACTGGGCCAGCGGCAAGCGCGCTCCGGGCACCTTCGAACCGGGCCAGGGCTTCGCGATCCTCCACATCCCCGAGCTGGACGTGGTCGTGCCGATCGCCGAGGGCGTCAGCAACAAGAAGGTGCTCGACAAGGGCATGGTCGGCCACTACAGCGAGGGCAAGCTCAAGACGGCGATGCCCGGCGCGAAGACCGGCAACTTCGCGCTCGCCGGGCACCGGAACACGCACGGCGAGCCATTCCGGTACATCAACAAGCTCAAGAAGGGCGACGAGGTCGTCGTTGAGACGCAGGACAAGTACTACGTGTACAAGATGACGTCAGTGCTGCCGGTGACGTCGCCGAGCAACACCAGCGTGATTGGTCCCGTGCCGCCGCAGTCGGGTTTCACGGGGCCCGGCCGGTACATCACGCTGACGACCTGTACTCCGGAGTTCACCAGTAAGTACCGGTTGATCGTCTGGGGCAAGATGGTCGAGGAACGGCCGCGCAGCAAGGGCAAGCCGGATGCGCTCGTCGAGTAGGGGCGAATGAAAGTGGCAGCGACCACCGACGACACTCAGGGGCACGCGGACATGTCGGGGCCGCTGGCGCAGCGGCGCCGGCGGCCCGGCCGTATCGCGATGGCGGTGAGTGTCTTCGGCGAACTCCTCATCACGGCGGGCCTGGTCCTCGGCCTGTTCGTCGTCTACTCCCTCTGGTGGACGAACGTCGTCGCCGACCGTGAGGCGGACAAGCAGGGCGACAAGGTCCGCGACACCTGGGCCCACCAGGACACCGGACCCGGCGCACTGAACACCGGGAACGGCATCGGCTTCCTGCACGTCCCCGCCATGAAGAACGGCGTGGTCCTGGTCGAGAAGGGCACCTCGACGAACGTCCTCAACGACGGTGTGGCCGGCTACTACATGGACCCGGTCAAGGCGATGCTCCCGACGACCGGCAAGAAGGGCAACTTCACCCTGGCCGCCCACCGGGACGGCCACGGCGCGAAGTTCCACAACATCGACAAGCTGAGGAAGGGCGACCCGATCGTCTTCGAGACGAAGGACAAGTGGTACGTCTACAAGGTGTACGACATCCTCGACGAAACCTCGAAGTACAACGTGAAGGTCCTGTCGCAGGTCCCGAAGGAGTCAGGGAAGAAGAAGGCCGGGCACTACATCACGCTGACGACGTGCACGCCGGTGTACACGTCCCGGTACCGGTATGTGGTGTGGGGGGAGTTGGCGCGGGTGGACAAGGTGGACGGTAAGAGGACGCCGCCGAAGGAACTGCGGTGAGGTGACTCGGGTCCTGGAAGGACCTCAGTCCTCTAGCATGGCGAAGGCCCGAAGCCGCAACCATCCTTTGCGGCTTCGGGCCTTATCGCGTCACGCCGTGCCTACTCCAGGACCTTCAGCGGTTCCCCGGCGCTCCACTCCTCCAGCATCCCGCGGTGTACGGCGGTGATCCCGGTCTCGGCGGCAATCTTCAGGGCCTCGGGTGTGAACGGGCACGTTGCCACGAAGAGTGCCACTTCCGCGCTGTACAGAACTTTCGCCGACCCGACGAACTTCTGGACGTCTGGGCTACTGATGCAGAGATAGGGCGCGCGCCTCTTGCACTGGACGACGAGACGTCGTCCATCTGCCGTGATTCCGATGATGTCGACGCCTCGGTCGCCCTGACCTCCTTGTACGACGACATTGGTGCATCCGTCGCGGATCAGCAGTTTGGCGATGTGGTGCTCGAACACGCGACCGTGCATGGCGTCCATGGCCGCCATGACTCCGATGGCGGGACGGTCGTCTCGTACCCCTTCGAGCCTCTTCAGCCGTTCGTGGTGCTGGTGGAGCCGTCGCTCGATGCGCTGGACACCCGTCCGCAGGGCGATCAGCTCCTTGCGGTGCTCGCCCGAGGTCTCGATCAGGGCGTTGAACATCGGCACGACCGTCTTGCCGAGGATGTGCGTGATGCGTTGGTCGATGCGGTCGTCGAGGGAGACGGTGTCTGGGGCGACGGACGCTTCGACAGGTTGCGTACGCGCCAGGTACTCCATGTCGAGGAGGTACGTGCGGACTTGGCGGGCCACATCACTGTCGCGGAGGAGCATGGCGACGTTGAGGACGGCGCGGCGTGCGTAGAGAGTGAGGCTCGATCGAGGCTGTGGATAACTTCCCGGATAGCGTGACAAGACGTCACGCTTAAATTCTGCGAGGTCGTGGCCCTTGAGCGTCACCATTCCGTTGATCGACAGCTCCTCGTGATGCCGTGCTTTGAGCTGCCGGATTGCCTCGACGGACACGCCGAAGTACGCCGCCAGCATCGCCGTAGTCACATGCATCCCGTCCGGCAGCAGCGACAGCGCCTTGACTCTGTCGAGTACGTCTGTGCGCTCCAGCACGCTGTCGCGCAGGGACTTGGACTCCAGTAGCGCCGATTCGCTGATCACGTTCTGCCCTTCCGTTCGTGGTGTGGCCGTACGGCCAGGGCAGAGCTCTGAGACCCCACCCCACCCCACCCGATCAACGAGTCGTCACATATGAAGACACGATTGCTGCGCGGACTGCACTCGTTGTCAGTTACACTGTTGGCGCCTCAATTTCGCTGTGTTCGGGCGGAGCGGAGTTCAACCATCAATAGGGTGAAGAATTTTGACCGCGCTTCTTCGAGGCGCGGGACAAGTGGTGTCTATAAGGCCCACGACATCCTTCCCAAGGCTTGGACGTAAAGATAAAGGCCCGAATTCGCATCAAGTTCTTGCGAATTCGGGCCTTTTGCTCCATAGTCTGGTTCTGAGGCTATGCGTGCGTCTCGTGGGAAACGCCACACTTCACGTCACTGCCACCCTTTGATAGGCAAACGTAGAAATGAACCCGACTGCCCTCTTTGAGGTTGGGCTGGTGGGGCGTGATGCTGGTACCTGCGCCACCGTTCCAGGTGTAATCCCAAGCGGGGTGACCATCTGTGTAGTCGGCATGCAGTGTTACGCCGTAGTGGTCGTCCTTGTTGTCTGAAATGGTGAAATAATCACCGTCGGCGAACCACTGGGCGCAACCGTCATTCCCTCCCCATGGGGCGCATCCTCCCGCCGTCGCGGCAGCCTGCGCTGGATTTGCGGTCACGATGAGACCAGTGATGGTCAACATCGAAAGGGTGGAAAACAGGCGTATCTTGGACAATTTTCCCCCAGTTTCAATAGCGGTTGGTCGAACAATATTCGTATCATACGACAACTCATTCATCGCGGTAGTCGCGTGATGTAGATCACTCTCAAGGGCCGTTGGAATGCAGGATTCACCCAGGGGGCCGTACAAACAATGGAGCCTCGGTACAAGTCAGCTGTACCGAGGCTCCAACGTAGGAGGAAGAATCCGTATTCGATTGCTATGAGGTTCCGGTGACGCCTCCGAAGAAGTTGGTGCCGCCGTTGTTACCGCCGTTGTTGCCGCCGCCGCCCACGGTTGTGAGGGTGACCGTTGTGCTTCCGGGGTCGTTGGCCGGGGTATTGGCCTGCGGGTCTTGCTGGACCACGAACGCGTTGTCACTCTGGTCGCTGCCGTTGGCGAACTGGATGTTGTTGAAGCCGGCCTGCTGCAGGGTCTTCTTGGCGTCCTTCACGCTCTGTCCAACAACGTTCGGGACCGCCGTCTGCTGCTGCTTCTGGCCGATGCTGAGCTGCACCGCGGTGTTCTTCTTGACCGGGGTACCGATCGACGGGTTGGTCGAGATGACCTTGTTGACCTGGTTGTCGTCGGTGGTGGGCGTGTTCACACAGTTGCCGTTGAGGCCGACGGCCTGTAGTGCGGCCTTGGCGTCGTCGCAGCTCTGGCCGGTGACAGGGGGCACCGCGACGGTCTCGGGGGCCTTGGCGATGGTGAGGGTGATGGTGGAGCCCTTCTCCCTCTCCTTGCCGCCGATCGGGTCCTGGTCGAGGACGTGGTTCGCCGGCTCCGAGGACTCACGCGTCTTCGTCTCGACCTTGAACTGGTACTCGTCGCCCTCGAGCTTCGACTTGGCGTCGTCGAGGCTCAGGCCGATCACGCTGGGCACCTGCACCTTCGGCGCGCCGGTGGACACCACCAGGTTGACCGTGGAGTTCTTCTTGACGTCGCTCTTGGGGGCAGGGTCCTGCGAGCAGACGTTGCCCTTGGTCTGGGACTCACAGGGCTGCTGCTTGACCGAGCCCAGCTTGAGGTCGCTGTTGGTCAGCTGATTCTTTGCGTCGGCCTGGCTGAGACTGACGAGGTTCGGCACCTTCACGGTGTCGTTCCCGACGCCCCCGCCCCCGAACGCCCACTTCCCGATCAGAATGGCGCCCACCAGCACCAGAACGCCCGCCACGACCAGGAGGATCGTCGACGTGTTGGACTTCTTCTGGCGGCGGCGGCCGGGGCGGTCGTCGTAGCCGTAGCCGCCCTCGTCCGGGTTCATCGGGGGCAGCATCGACGTGGCGCCGGCGTCCGTGGAGCGCAGGGCCGTGGTCGGCTGGTCGTCCGGGTAGCCGCCGTAGCCGACCGAACCCATCGCTGCCGTGGCCGCGACCGGCTGACCGTCGAGGCAGGCCTCGATGTCGATGCGCATCTCGTCGGCGGACTGGTAGCGGTAGTTGGGGTCCTTGACCAGTGCCTTCAGGACGATGGCGTCCATCTCCGGCGTGATCTCGGGGTCGAAGACGGACGGAGCCTGCGGCTCTTCCCGCACGTGCTGGTAGGCGACCGCGACCGGGGAGTCGCCCACGAAGGGCGGGCGGACCGTCAGCAGCTCGTACAGCAGGCAGCCGGTCGAGTAGAGGTCGGAACGGTTGTCCACCTGCTCGCCCTTGGCCTGCTCCGGAGAGAGGTACTGGGCGGTGCCGATGACCGCGGACGTCTGCGTCATCGTCATACCGGAGTCGCCCATGGCGCGGGCGATGCCGAAGTCCATGACCTTGACCTGGCCGTTGCGCGTCAGCATGACGTTGGCCGGCTTGATGTCGCGGTGGACGATGCCGTTGCGATGCGAGTACTCCAGGGCCTGGAGGATCCCGATGGTCATCTCCAGTGTGCGCTCCGGCAGCAGCTTGCGGCCGGAGTGCAGCAGCTCGCGGAGCGTGGAACCGTCGACGTACTCCATCACGATGTACGGGATCGAGACCCCGTCGATGTAGTCCTCGCCCGTGTCGTAGACCGCGACGATCGCGGGATGGTTGAGCGAGGCGGCCGACTGGGCCTCCCGGCGGAACCGGGCCTGGAATGACGGGTCGCGTGCGAGGTCAGCCCGCAGCGTCTTCACCGCCACCTGGCGCCCGAGGCGGGTGTCATGCGCGAGGTATACCTCCGCCATGCCACCACGACCGAGCACCTGGCCCAGTTCGTACCGGCCGCCGAGGCGACGCGGCTCTTCCATAGCTACCTACCAGCCCTCTCCGTCGGTCCCGGCCGTCACGAATGTGCGGCCGGAGGCTGCCGTCCGGGCCTACCGTACCCGGATAGCTTTGTGTGACCTGGCCAAGCCCGTCACCCGATACAGGACCGGTATCGCAACGTGCACCGATGTGAAGGGGACGTGAGCGGGGTCACTTCTTGGAGTTGATGACCGCCTCCATCACGCTCTTCGCGATCGGGGCCGCGAGGCCGCCGCCGGAGATGTCGTCACGGTTGGCGTTGTCGTCCTCGATCACCACGGCCACGGCGACCGGGGCGCTGCCGTCGGGGAGCTTGGCGTAGGAGATGAACCAGGCGTAGGGGTTCTCGCTGTTCGCCACGCCGTGCTGGGCGGTACCGGTCTTGCCACCGACGGTGGCGCCCTGGATCTGCGCCTTGGTGCCGGTGCCCTCCTTGACGACCGTCTCCATCATCGACTGCAGGATCTGGGCGTTCTTCGACGACAGGGGCTGGCTCAACTCCTGCGGGTCGGTCTGCTGGAGGGTGTCCAGGTTCGGCGCCTGCAGCTTGTCGACCATGTACGGCTTCATCAGCTTGCCGTCGTTGGCGACCGCGGAGGCGACCATCGCCATCTGCAGAGGGGTCGCGGCGGTGTTGAACTGGCCGATCGAGGACAGCGCGGTCTGCGAGGGGTTCATGTTGTCGGAGAAGACCGAGGCGTTGGAGCGGACCGGAGTGAACTGCTCCGCGTCGAAGCCGAACTTCTTCGCCTCGTCCAGCATCTTGTCGTTGCCGAGGTCGGAGCCGATCTTGCCGAAAACGGTGTTGCAGGAGTACCGCAGCGCGATCCGCATGGTCGCGTCCTTGCAGGGGATGTTCCCCTCGTTCTTCAGCTCGGTCGTGGTGCCCTTCATGATGTAGGGCAGCGGCGAGTCGGTCTTCTCGTCGGCAGAGGTGTACAGCCCGTTCTGCAGCGCGGCCGCGGCGGTGACCACCTTGAAGGTCGAGCCCGGCGGGTAGGTCTCGCGCAGCGCCCGGTTCAGCATGGGGTCGTTGGGGTTGTACTTCTTCTGCAGGTTCTTCCACGCCTTCCCGTCTTCGTCGGTGTTGCCGGCGAAGACGGAGGGGTCGTACGAGGGGTAGGACGCCATCGCCAGGATCTTGCCGGTGGACGGGTCGAGCGCGGCGACGGCGCCCTTGCCGCCCTGGGCCTTGAGGCCGTTGTACGCGGCCTTCTGCGCGGCGGCGTTGAGCGTGGTGACGACGTTGCCGCCCTGCTTCTGCTTGCCCGTGATCATGTCGAGGGTGTTGCGGAAGAAGAGCCGGTCGTCAGTGCCGGAGAGGATGCCGTCCTCGATCTTCTCGAGGAAGCTGCCGTCGAAGGCCTGGGAGGAGTACCCGGTCACCGGGGCCCACATGGGCCCGTTCTTGTAGGTGCGCTTGTACTTGAAGTCGCCGTGCTTGTTCTCGACCGAGCCGGTTATGGGGTCGCCGTCGACGATGAGGTCGCCCCGCGGGCTCTCATAGCGCTCGATGGCGACGCGGCGGTTGGCCGGGTCGGTGCGCAGCTTGTCGGCTTGGGCGTACTGAAGCCAGTTGTCGCGGATCAACAGCGCCAGGACGAGAACTCCGCAGAAGATCGCGATTCGGCGCAATGGCTTGTTCACATCCGGCCTTTCCACAAGCTAAACAGGTGCGCCTGCCGCTTCAGTCTCTCGGTGTCGATGGTGCTGGAGTGGTGCTCATCCTGGCCGCCCACATTCTAGGGGCAGAGGCTGTGTCCCCCGGGCGGGGCTGTGGATGACGACTGGTGGAGAGACGCATCGGAGGAGCGACGGGTTCCGGAAGCACGGACGGCTTCCGGCCCCGGCGGGTGCCGGTTCCGGAAGCCGTCCGTCAGGCAGGAGCCGGGGTGCAGGTCAGCACTTCGGCGGGTTGCCGCTGGCCACGGCGAAGCAGCAGTAGTGGTCGGTGGCGATGTTTCGGGGAGTGATCAGCATCACTCCACCGGTCCGGCGCCGCCGGGGCGGACCACCTGGGTCATCTCGGCGTCGGGGTTACCGGCAGGGGTGGGTGCCGGGCGGCGGGCGGTGTCGCTGATTCTGATGAGGATGCCGATCAGGGCCCAGTTGGCCAGCACGGAGGAACCGCCATAGGCCAGGAACGGCATGGTCATACCGGTGAGCGGGATGAGGCCCATGACACCGCCGGCGACGACGAACACCTGGAGGGCGAAGGCGCCTGAGAGGCCGATGGCGAGCAGCTTGCCGAAGGGGTCGCGGGCGGCGAGTGCGGTGCGCACGCCGCGCTCCACGATCAGGCCGTAGATCAGCAGGATCGCCATGATGCCGGCCAGGCCCAGCTCCTCGCCGAAGGTGGCGAGGATGAAGTCGGAGTTGGCGGCGAACCGGATGAGCTCGGAGTGGCCCTGGCCGAGGCCGGTGCCGAGGGTGCCGCCGGAGCCGAAGGCCCACAGGGCCTGCATCGACTGCTCGGAGTGGCCGCCCACGCCGGCCTGGCTGAGCGTGTACTCCTTCATGGGGTCGAGCCATGCCTGGACACGCTGCTGGACGTGCGGTTCGAAGCTGGCCACGCCGACCGCGCCCGCCGCGGACATCAGCAGACCGAAGACGATCCAGCTGGTCCGCTCGGTGGCGACGTACAGCATGACGATGAACATTCCGAAGAACAGCAGCGAGGTGCCGAGGTCGGTCTCGAAGACCAGGATGAGAATCGACATCAGCCAGACGACCAGGATCGGACCGAGGTCGCGGCCGCGTGGCAGGTACAGACCCATGAAGCGGCGGCTGGCGAGGGCCAGGGCGTCGCGCTTCACCATCAGGTAGCCGGCGAAGAAGATGGCGAGCACGATCTTCGCGAACTCACCGGGCTGCAGGGTGCCGAGGCCCGGGACCCTGATCCAGATCTTGGCGCCGAAGATGTTGGCGCCGAGGCCTGGCACCAGCGGCAGGATGAGCAGAATGAGCGCGCCGAACATCGAGATGTAGGTGTAGCGCTGCAGGACTCGGTGGTCCTTGAGGAAGATCAACACGACGACGAACAGGGCGATACCGAGCGCCGTGTACAGAAGCTGACGGGGTGCGGCCTGCACGTAGTTGGGCAGCGACTGCAGCAGCTTGGACTGGTCGAGGCGCCAGATGACGACGAGTCCGAGGCCGTTGAGGAGCGTGGCCAGGGGCAGAAGCAGCGGGTCGGCGTACGGTGCGAACTTCCGTACGGCGAGGTGGCCGACGGCTGCCAGCAGGCCGAGTCCCAGGCCGTAGCTCAGCAGCCCGGTCGGCACCTTGTCGTCGATGGCCAGGCCCACGTTGGCGTAGGCGAACACGGGGATGACCACGGCGAACACCAGGAGCGCGAGTTCGGTGTTGCGCCGGCTCGGTGCGCCGATCGCGCCGATCGTGGACGTGTGGTGCGTCGGTGTGTTGGTAGTACTGCTCATCGTGTGACAGGGCCTCTCACGGCTTGCCTACTGCTTACCGCACAGCGAGACGACCTTCTGCTCATCCTCCGAGAGGCTGGGGCCGGGGCTGGGGGTGGGAGCGGTCGCTGATGCGGACGGGGTCGGTGAGGTCGAGGGGCTGGGTGTTGCCTTGGACGTGAGGGAGGTCCTGGTGGTTCCCGTGGTGCCGCCCGCCTCGCCCGCGCCGGTCTTCGAGTTCTTCTCGCTCTCGGCCGCCTGACGCTCGGACTCCTTCTTGCACGCGGAGGCCTGCACGGCAAGCTCGTTGATCTTCGACTGGGCGTCGGTCAGGCCGCCCTCGGCGATCGTGCTCCTGACCTGCTTCTGCTGGTACGGCGGCAGGTACTTGAGTTCGATCTCGGGGTGGTCCCTCTCCACCTTCGACAGCGACACCCAGGCCAGGTCCTGGCTGATGCCCCGGTACAGCGCGACGTGCTCGCTCTGGGTGCCGACGTAGTACTGCGTCTGCGTCCAGCGCCAGCCGCCGTAGAGGCCGCCTCCGACGACGGCGAGCGCGAGCACGATGTAGAAGGATCTCTTCGCCCACCTGCTGCCCCTGCGGGGTTTGACGAAGTCGGCGTCGCTGTAGTCGCCAAAACCGCCCGTCGGGACGTAACCGGTGGTGTCGCCGGAGCCGGGCGGGCCGAACTCGCCGCCGCCCTGTCCGGGTACCTGGCGGCCGAGGCCGGAGGCGCGTCCCGCGGGGGTCTGCATGATGCCGTTGTCGTGCAGGTGGTTCTGGTTCTCGGCGACCGCGCCGACCACGACCGGGGTGTCGGAGAGCTGCCCGGCGAGGGTGTCCGAGGTGTCGAGGTCGAGGACGTCGGCGATGATGACCGTGATGTTGTCGGGTCCGCCGCCGCGCAGTGCGAGCTCGATCAGGTTCTGGACGGTCTCCTGGGGGCCCTGGTAACTGGCGAGGGTGTCCTCGAGCGTCTGGTGGGAGACGACGCCGGACAGGCCGTCGGAGCAGATCAAGTAGCGGTCGCCGGCGCGGACTTCACGGATGGAGAGGTCGGGCTCGACGTGCTCGCCGCTGCCCAACGCCCGCATGAGCAGGGAGCGTTGGGGGTGGGTGGTGGCTTCCTCTTCGGTGATGCGGCCCTCGTCGACCAGACGCTGCACCCAGGTGTGGTCCTGGGTGATCTGGGTGAGGACGCCGTCGCGGAGCAGGTACGCGCGCGAGTCGCCGACGTGCACGAGTCCGAGGCGCTGGCCGGTCCACAGCAGGGCGGTGAGCGTGGTGCCCATGCCCTCCAGCTGCGGGTCCTCCTCGACCATGGCGCGCAGCTGGTCGTTGGCACGCTGCACGGCGGTGCCGAGGGAGGTGAGGATGTCGGAGCCCGGCACGTCGTCGTCGAGCGCGACGATGGTGGAGATGGCCTCGGAGGAGGCGACCTCGCCGGCGGCGGCGCCGCCCATGCCGTCGGCGATCGCGAGCAGACGCGGACCGGCGTATCCGGAGTCCTCGTTGCCCTCCCGGATCATGCCTTTGTGCGATCCGGCGGCGAAACGCAGTGACAGACTCATGCGCACCTCGCCCGTCGGCTCCGGGTACATCCGCACGGTGCCCACCCTCCGGTCGGGAGCGCGCCGGGGCCCGTGGTGGGGGCCGCCGCTGCGTGCTCGCTCCGCTCGCGCTCTTTCATGACGTAGTACTACTTCCGCAGCTCGATGACTGTCTTGCCGATGCGGATCGGCGCGCCCAGCGGAATCGGCGTGGGGGTCGTCAGCCGGCTCCGGTCGAGGTACGTGCCGTTGGTCGAGCCCAGGTCCTCGACGATCCACTGGCCGTCGCGGTCCGGGTAGATCCTGGCATGGCGGCTGGAGGCGTAGTCGTCGTCCAGCACGATCGTGCTGTCGTGCGCACGGCCCAGGGTGATGGTCTGGCCCTGCAGCGCGACGGTCGTGCCGGTGAGGGTGCCCTCGGAGACGACCAGTTTGCTGGGGGCGTTGCGGCGCTGGCGGCCGCCGCCGGCGGCCTGCTGCCGCTGTTGCGGCGGCGCGGCCTGCTGCCGCGCCGCCTGCTGCGGCCGGGCGGCCTCGCGCCTCGACCCGCGCTGCGTGACGCGCGTACCGAACAGATCGCTGCGGATGACCTGCACGGCCACGATCACGAACAGCCACAGTACGGCCAGGAAACCCAGCCGCATGACCGTGAGGGTCAGCTCTGACATTGCCCCCGCTTCACCCTTCGGCTTGCCGGTAAATGATGGTGGTACTGCCCACGACGATCCGCGAGCCGTCGCGGAGCGTAGCGCGGGTGGTGTGCTGCCCGTCCACCACGATGCCGTTGGTGGACCCGAGATCCTGGATCGTCGAGGGCGTTCCGGTCCGGATCTCACAATGCCGGCGCGAGACGCCGGGGTCGTCGATCCGCACGTCGGCTTCGGTGCTGCGGCCCAGCACCAGCGTCGAGCGGGAGATCTGATGGCGGGCACCGTTGATCTCGACCCAGTGGCGCGTGCGGCCGCCGGCCGCCGGCGGGGGAGCCGCCGCGGGCCGCTGGCCGAACGGCGCTGCACCGGAGTGCCCGCCGGGCGGAGGCGCGACCGGCATGGGCGGGGCGCCCGCCGGGGCGGCGGCCGGCGGGTAGCCGTAACCTCCGCCGGGGCGACCCGCTCCGGGAGCCGCCGGAGCGGCCGGGCCGGGAGCCTGCTGGCTGGAGGAGGAGGCGAGCGTACGGCTGCGGACCCGGTACAGGCCGGTGTCGAGGTCGTCCGCCTTCTCCAGGTGGACCTTGATGGGCCCCATGAACGTGTAGCGCTGCTGCTTGGCGTAGTCGCGCACCATGCCGGCGAGCTCGTCGCCGAGCTGGCCGGAGTAGGGGCTGAGCCGCTCGAAGTCCGGCGTGCTCAGCTCCACGATGAAGTCGTTGGGTACGACGGTCCGGTCGCGGTTCCAGATGGTCGCGTTGTTGTCGCACTCGCGCTGGAGCGCTCCGGCGATCTCCACGGGCTGGACCTCGGACTTGAACACCTTGGCGAAGGTGCCGTTGACCAGACCTTCGAGACGCTGCTCGAACTTCTTCATGACTCCCATGAGGCACCTCCTCCGATCTCGCTGCCGTCCTGTGTCCCGCCTGGCGGGCCCTGCGTTACCTGGTACTGCTTACTGATCGTATCCACGCGCGGGTGAATCGGCTGGTTCCCCCCGTCGGCCTCGTCGACGGGTGTCGACGCTCGACGAAGTTCCTTCCGGAAGTTCCCTCCGAAGCTCTCCTTCGAACTCTTCCCGCGCACTCCTTCTGCCAAGGATCGTAGAGGCGGCCGCTGACCAGTGTCCCGCACCTGACTGTGGTCCCTGCCCGGCTCCTGGGGAGACGGGCAGGACCGGTACGAGGTTGATACGTGAACCGGCACGTGTTGATACGCAGCGAGGGGCTTGGCGGGTCGGTCGGGCATGGGTCGGGTCCTGGGGCGAGTCGGGGGTCGGGTTCCGGGTCGAGTCGCGCGGTGCGTCCGGTCCTGGGCCGAGTCGTGAAGTGGGGGGTGGGGGGAGTCCGGCCGGACGCCGGTCGGACGGCCGGCCTCGGCCGGATGTCACGTTTGTGCTGGTGAGCGGCTGCCCAGGCATAAGGGATGTGAACCCACCCCGGCCAGCGTGCTAATGTTCTGCGTGTCGGAAGGCGCCAGCCCAACAGGGTCCGGAGCCGGAGGACACACCCAAATGCGCGGGTGGCGGAATAGGCAGACGCGCTGGATTCAGGTTCCAGTGCCCGCAAGGGCGTGGGGGTTCAACTCCCCCCTCGCGCACCAGTCGAAAGCCCCCAGGTCTCGGACCTGGGGGCTTTCGCGTTGTCCGGGGCCGTGTGAGGCGTATTACCTGGTGAGGACAATCACATGCCCCGCTCCCCCGGTCCCGCGCCGGAGTTTTCCACAGGTGCGGAGTTGTCCACAGGGCCTGACGCGCTTCGGCCACCGGCTGTACGGTCGGCACGAGTTGATGTTCGTGCACGTGCGGGGGAGGCGGTCGTGTTGACCGGAGTCGGAGAAGCGGCGGCGGTGGCGGCGGAGTCGGGTGTGCGGCGGCTTCCGCGAGTGCAGGGTTTCGCCAGGTGGCCCGTCGAGGGTTCACCCAAGGACGAGGGCAAGGCGCTGCGCAAGCGGGTGCCGCGCAGTGCGCACTCCGCGCTCGACCTCGACGGCTCCCGTCCGCACGCGGCCGTCGCGGTCGAGGAGTCCCACCGCGGCCGGATTCCGGAGCTCACCCCGATACGGGCGGGCCGGATGGCGGCCACCCCCTTCGCCTTCCTGCGCGGCTCGGCGGGCCTGATGGCGTACGACCTCGCGCGCACGCCGATGACGAGGATCCGGGCGCAGATCTGCGGAGACGCCCATGCCGCCAACTTCGGCCTGTACGGCGATGCGCGCGGCGACCTGGTCATCGATCTGAACGACTTCGACGAGACGGTTCACGGCCCCTGGGAGTGGGACCTCAAACGGCTCGCCGCCTCGCTCGTGCTCGCCGGCCGGGAGGCGGGCGCCGACGAGGATCAATGCCGCAAGGCGGCGTACGACGCGACCGGCGCCTACCGCCGCACCATGCGGCTGCTCGCCAAGCTGCCGGTGCTGGACGCGTGGAACGCCATCGCGGACGAGGAGCTCGTCTCCCACACCGACGCCCACGACCTTGTGGGCACGCTGGAGCGGGTCTCCGAGAAGGCGCGTGCCAACACGAGCGGACGCTTCGCGGCGAAGTCGACGGAGCAGCTCGAGGATGGCGGGCGCCGCTTCGTCGAGGCGCTGCCGGTGCTGCGGCGGGTGGCGGACGAGGAGGCCGTGGCGGTGGCGGCGGCTCTTGAGGAGTACGTGACGACGCTCTCCGAGGACCGGCTCCCGCTGCTGGCCCGCCATGCGGTGCACGACGTCGCCTTCCGGGTCGTCGGCACGGGCAGCGTGGGCACGCGGTCGTACGTCGTGCTGCTCCTGGACCACCGGGGGCAGCCCCTCGTCCTCCAGGTCAAGGAGGCGCGCCCTTCGGTGCTCGTGCCGCACCTGGTGACCGCGGGCTTCGAGGCGCCGGAGGTGGCGCACGAGGGCCGCCGGGTGGTTCTCGGGCAGAAGCGCATGCAGGTCGTCAGCGACATCCTGCTGGGCTGGACCTCGGTGGACGGTCGGCCGTTCCAGGTACGGCAGTTCCGCAACCGCAAGGGCAGCGTCGACCCCGCGGCGCTGGCCGCGGACCAGATAGACGACTACGGCCGCATGACCGGCGCACTTCTGGCCCGGGCCCACTCCCACAGTGCCGACCCGCGCCTGGTCGCCGGGTACTGCGGCAAGAACGAGGAACTGGACGAGGCGATCGCCGACTTCGCCGTCGTCTACGCCGACCGCACGGAGGCCGACCACGGCGATCTGGTGTCCGCGGTGCGGGCGGGGCGGATCGCGGCGGAGACGGGGGTGTGAGGGGGCGTGCTCGCAGGAGACGGCCTGTGAGGAGCGTGGGGTGAAGTACGTCGACCTCGACGGGCGGGACGGTGATGTGACGGGGATCATCGACCCGCGGCCCTATCTGGCCCGGCTGCCGGCGCTTGCCCCGCAACTGCCGCCGGGGGCACGGGCGTTCGCCACGGATTCGGGCCACTACGACTTCCACGGCAAGCGCTGTGTGAAGGATCTCAGACCGCAGGGTGTGCGCCGGATCGGCGAGGACGAGATCGAGATCCGCTTCGGTCACAACTGCTTCAAGCACGACCAGGACCTCCTCGTGCGGTACGAAGGGGTCTCGCGCTTCCAGGTGGACGTCCTCGACGTGTGCGATGTGAGCGGGCTGGGCGATGTGATCCTCGACGAGGTGCTGCCGCACGCGGACGGCTGCACCCATGAGATCGCGTGCCGGCCCGGGACCCTGATGGTGGCCTGCCGGGACCTGGCGGTGCAGTGGGTGGACGCGGAGTGTGCTGAGGCTCGGGGCGAGGGACGGTGACGTCGGGGGCGATGGGTGATGTTGGCGGTGGCGGTGGGCCGGAGTGGTCGCCCCCGTCGTGGCCTACGCTGGGCGGGTGACGAGCCCGGAAGCTGAGCAGGGTGGTGTCGCCGGTGAGGCGCAGGCGACGCCCCAAAACGGTGCGCCCCGTCCCGAGGAGCGGCTGGAGCGAGCCGTGCGGGCCGCCGAGCAGGCGCTGATCGAGTACGAGATCGCGGTGGAGACCTTCCGCGTCGAGGTCGAGAACTTCTCCCGGCTGCACCACCAGAAACTCGGCCCGATGTACGCCCGCCTCGACGAACTGGACGCGGAGATCGCCGAGGCCCGGGCCGCCCGCACCGGCGACCCCGAGGACGTGCGCAAGGCGGACGAGGCCCGGGCCCGGGTGCTGCCGATGCCCGGAGTCGAAGAGCTGTTCCACGGCTGGATGGACGGAGAGGGCCTCTTCCCGGAAGCCGTGGCGATGCTCACGGACCAGCCCGTGCGGCCTCCGCAGCGGGTGCGCCCCAGCGACGAGGCCCGCAAGCTCTACCGCGAACTGGCCCGCAAGGCCCACCCCGACCTGGCACAGGAGGACACCGAGCGGGCGCGGCGTGAGGAGTTCATCACCCGGGTCAACGCTGCCTATGCCCGTGGCGACGAGACCCTGCTGCGGGAGCTCGCCGAGGAGTGGGCCAAGGGACCGGCGCCGCAGGAGCGCGGTCCGAGCCACAGCGAGGAGCTCTACGCCCGCCTCGAATGGCTCGCCCAGCGCAAGGAACTGCTCTCGCTGGTAGCCAAAGAACTGGAGGAGAGCGCGATCGGCGCGATGCTGCGGCTGGCACCGGACGATCCCGACCGGCTCCTGGAGGAGATCGCCGAAAAGCTCCTGGCCGATGTCTCCCAGCGCGAGGCGGAGCTGGCCGAGCTGCTGGGGTGAGCCGCGGCCGCGGGTCCGTCCTTGGGGGCGTGTGACCCGGGGGCGCGCGATCCGGGGCGTCCGACCCGGGCGTGTGGTCCATGCGCGCCGATGCTGCGCGGTGGCCGTGAGGCGGTCGTGAGGCGGTTGCCCTTTGGTGCGGGGGCAGTCGTTTCGGTTCGGGGCTGTCGCCGGATCGCTGTGCTTGTGAGCCTGCTCGTCCCGCGCGCTCCGGCCGCCCGTTCCGTGGTCGCCCGCGTCGGGTAGCGTCTCCGGCATGCATTTCGGAGCTGGTGTGCCCACGGTCGAGGTCGGAGACCTCAAGGACGGCGACTTCCTGCTGGACGTCCGCGAGGACGACGAGTGGCAGGCGGGTCATGCGCAAGGGGCACTGCACATCCCCATCAGCGATTTCGTCGCGCGCTACGGCGAGCTCACGGAGGCCGCGCCGCAGGACGGCCGCGTCAACGTGATCTGCCGCTCCGGTGGCCGCTCGGCGCAGGTCGCGATGTACCTCGTCCAGCAGGGCGTCGACGCCGTGAACGTCGACGGCGGCATGCAGGTGTGGGCGTCCGCGGGCCGCCCCGTCGTGACGGACGAGGGGCAGCCCGGGTTCGTCCTGTAGCCCGCGAGGGCCGGGCTCGGCCGAGTGGCAGGACTCAGCCGAGCGGGTGCGCCGCCAGCAGGTCGCCCAGGGCTTCCTCGTGCGCAGCCGCCGGGCCGAGCTGCAGCTCCAGGTGCTTGGCCCAGGCGTGGTACCGGTGCAGGGGGTACTCGACGTCGGCCCCGAACCCGCCGTGCAGGTGCTGTGCAGTCTGCACGACCCGCCGGACGCCCTCCGAGGCCCAGATCTTGGCGACGGCGACGTCACCGGAGACAGGCAGCACGCCGGACGCCGCCGAGGCGATCCGCCACGCGGCCTGCCACAGTGTCACCTCCATCGCGCGCAGGTCGATATAACGGTCGGCGGCCTGCACGGCAACGGCCTGGAAGGTCGCGACGGGGAAGCCGAACTGCTCCCGCTTGCCGGTGTATTCACTGGTCATCGCGAGCACCCGCTCACCCAGGCCGAGGCTCAGCGCACATGTCCCGCAGGTCAGCAGCTCGCGCAGCCATTCCCAGGCGCCGTCGGCGTCGATGACGTCACGGTTCGCTATCCGCGTGGATTCCAGGCGCACCTCGCCGAGCCGCTCGCCGGTGGTGGAGATCTGCTCACCGAGGCAGACGCCCTGGTGGATGCGGGGGACCACGGCGAGGAGGGTCCGGCCGGCGGGAGTGTGGGCCGGTACGACGACGAAGTCGACGGTGTGTGCCCAGGGCACCGCCGTCTGTATCCCGTCCAGGATCCACGCGTCGCCGTCCTGCTGCGCGGTCACGGCGAGTTCGGCCGGATCGTGGCCGGTAAGGCCGTTCGCGGCGACGGTCAGCACCACCTCGCCCCGCCCGGCACGGGAGAGCAGCGACGATCTCAACTCCTCGCCACCGTAGGCCTGTACGGCGGCTGCGGCGGCGCTGGTCTCCAGCAGCGGGACGCGCGCCAGGGCCTTGGCCGACTCCCGCAGCACCAGGCAGAGCGCGATGGCATCCAGGCCCGCCCCGCCGTACTCCGTGTCCAGCAGCAGGCTCAGCAGGTCCGCCTCGGCGAGTCTGGTCCACAGAGCGCGGTCGAAGTCGTCGGCGACGGCGCCCGGCACCAGCGAGGGACTGGGCACCGCGTCCGGCACGACCCCGGCGAACACCCCCCGTGCCGCCTCGGCCGCCGCCTGCTGTTCCTCGGTGAAGGTGAAGTCCACGTCCTGTCCCTCCAGCGGGTCCGCTGATCTGACGGACCGTCAAGATAGAACAGGTTCTAGAAGAAGGGAACGGCGCGGCCGAACCGACCGGAGCGGCACCGACGGGGTCCAGGTGTCGCGGCCCGGCCCGCCGCCGAGCCGCCGGCCGGCGAGCCGCCCGCCGCCGCGCCACCCGCCACCGGGCGCCCTCGCCGTCAGCGGTCGAAGTCCAGCTCCACCTTCTCCGTCACCGGATGCGACTGGCACGCCAGCACATACCCGGCATCCGTCTCCTCCGGCTCCAGCGCGAAGTTGCGGTCCATGCGCACCTCGCCGTTGACCAGGAAGGCCCGGCAGGTCCCGCACACTCCGCCCTTGCAGGCGTAGGGCGCGTCGGAACGGTTGCGCAGGACCGTCTCCAGCAAGGACTCGCCGTCCTGCACGGGCCAGGTCCCGCCGCGGCCGTCGAGCCGGGCGGTCACCGTGCTGTGCGCGAGGGCGGTCACGGCCGCGGTGGGGGTGGCGGCGTCCACGTGGAAGATCTCCTCGTGGATGCGCGTGCGGGCCACACCGAGGCCGCGCAGGGCCCGCTCGGCGCCTTGCACCAGCCCGAACGGTCCGCACAAGAACCATCCCGCCACTTGTCCCACCGGCAGCAGCGCCGGGAGCAGCCCGGTCAGCCGCTCCTGGTCGAGCCTCCCGGACGGCAGGCCCGCCTGTTGTTCCTCCCGGGACAACACCGTCACCAGCTGCAGCCGCTGCGGATGGCGGTCCTTCAGGTCGGCGACCTCGTCGAGAAACATCGTCGAGGCGGCCGTCCGGTCGCTGCGTATCAGACAGAACCGGGCTTCCGGCTCACGCGCCAGCAGCGTCGAGACGATCGACAGCACCGGGGTGATGCCACTGCCGCCCACGATCGCCGCGTACAGGCCGGGTGCCGGGTCGAGGGTGAAGCGGCCGGCCGGGGTCATCACCTCCAGCTCGGCGCCGACGTTGATCTCCTTGAGCGCGTAGGTCGAGAACGCTCCGCCTTCGACCAGCCGCACCCCGACCCGCAGCGTGTGGGGGCCCTCGCCGTCGAGGGACGGGGCCGGGGAGCAGATCGAGTACGTGCGCCGTATCTCCGCTCCGTCGGTTCGGCGGCGCAGGGCGAGGTGTTGGCCCGCGGCGTGCCGGTACTCCTCGCGCAGGTGAGGCGGCACGGTGAGAGTGAGGGCCACGGAGTCGTCGGTGAGCCGGTCGACCGCCGCCACCGGGAGCGCGTGGAAGCGGGCCATCACAACTCCTTGAAGTGGTCGAAGGGTTCACGGCAGGCAAGACAGCGCCGCAGTGCCTTGCAGGCGGTGGAGGAGAAGCGGCTGAGCAGCTCGGTGTCGGCGCTGCCGCAGTGCGGGCAGTGCACGGGGTCCGGTGCGGCGGCCGTCGTGCGCGTCGGGCCGAGTTCCAGGGAGACCGGTCCCGGCTCCGTTCGCGCGCGCGGGGGCGCTATCCCGAACTCCCGCAGCTTGCGCCGCCCTTCGGCCGTGATGTCGTCGGTCGACCAGGCGGGCTGCAGCACCGTGCGGACGGTGACGTCGCGCATGCCGTGCGCGTGCAGCGCCCGCTCTATGTCCAGGGCCATCGCCTCGATGGCCGGGCAGCCGGTGTACGTCGGGGTCAGCTCGACCTCGACCGCGTCCGCGCCGCGCACATGCACCGCGCGCAGGACGCCGAGCTCCTGCAGGCTGAGCACGGGCAGTTCGGGGTCGGGCACCGCGCCCGCGACCGAGAGGAGTTCCGCCTCCAGCGCGGTGGTGGTCACCATGACGCCCCCGGGTGGCTGCGGTGCAGATGCTGCATCTCGGCGAGCATCCGGCCGAAGGGCTCGGTGTGCACGCCCTGGCGTCCCGCGCCGGCCGTCCACCCACCCGTCCGCGGTCCCTCGGGGACCGTCAGGGTGGCCCGGTGCAGCACGGTCTGGACGGACTCCAGCCAGGCCGTCTCCATCCCGGCCCGGTCGACCTCCAGGCCGTCCACCGGCTGGAACATCTCGCCGGTGAACCGCCACAGGGCCGTGCACGCGCGCTGCATGCGCTCGTGGCCGGTCTCCGTGCCGTCGCCGAGCCTCAGCGTCCACTGCTCGGCGTGGTCGCGGTGGTAGGCGACCTCCTTGACGGCCTTCGCGGCCAGGCCGACCAAGGGGCCGTGGCCGGTGGCCAGCTCCGCGTACAGCAGGTGCTGGTAGGTGGAGAAGTAGAGCTGGCGGGCGATGGTGTGGGCGAAGTCGCCGTTCGGCTGTTCCACCAACTGGAGGTTGCGAAAGGCGCGTTCCTCCCGCAGATACGCCAGCTCGTCCTCGTCGCCCGCCATCGACAGCAGCACGCGGGCCTGGCCCAGCAGGTCCAGCGCGATGTTGGCGAGGGCGACCTCCTCCTCCAGGACGGGAGCGTGCCCCGCCCACTCTCCGAGGCGGTGCGAGAGCACCAGGGCGTCGTCGCCGAGGGCGAGGGCAGCCGTTGTCGGGGGAGTCGTGGTCGCCGTAGCTGTCGTGGTTGCTGGGGTTGTCTCAGGGGTGCTCACAGGTGCTTCACCCCCTCCGGGATCTCGTAGAACGTCGGGTGCCGGTACGGCTTGTCGGCGGCCGGTTCGAAGAACGGGTCCTTCTCGTCCGGTGACGACGCGGTGATCGATGACGAGGGGACGACCCAGATCGAGACGCCCTCGCCGCGGCGGGTGTACAGGTCACGGGCGTTGCGCAGGGCGAACTCCGCATCCGGGGCGTGCAGGCTGCCGGCGTGGGTGTGGGAGAGGCCGCGGCGTGAGCGCACGAAGACCTCCCACAGAGGCCAGTCGGTGTTCGTCATGCTCGCGTCGCTCCTGTCTCGCCGGTGTGCTTGGCCGCGTAGGCCGCGGCGGACTCCCGTACCCAGGCGCCCTCGTCGTGGGCGCGTTTGCGCTGGGTGATCCGCTGTTCGTTGCACGGGCCGTTGCCCTTGAGGACCTCCCGGAACTCCGTCCAGTCGATCGCGCCGAAGTCGTGATGTCCCCGCTCCTCGTTCCACCTGAGGTCGGGGTCGGGGAGGGTGAGGCCGAGGGACTCGGCCTGGGGGACGCAGATGTCGACGAAGCGCCGGCGCAGCTCGTCGTTCGAATGCCGCTTGATCTTCCACGTCATCGACTGCTCGGAGTGTGCCGACTCGTCGTCGGGCGGGCCGAACATCATCAGGGACGGCCACCACCAGCGGTTCACCGCGTCCTGTGCCATCTCGTGCTGTGCCGTGGTGCCGCGGCTGAGAGCGAGCAGCAGCTCGTATCCCTGGCGCTGGTGGAAGGACTCCTCCTTGCAGACGCGGACCATCGCGCGTGCGTAGGGGCCGTAGGAGCAGCGGCACAGCGGGACCTGGTTGGTGATCGCGGCGCCGTCCACCAGCCAGCCGATCGCGCCGACGTCCGCCCAGGTCAGCGTCGGGTAGTTGAAGATCGAGGAGTACTTCTGCCGGCCCGAGTGGAGCTTGTCGAGCAGCTCTTCGCGGCTGGTGCCGAGGGTCTCGGCGGCGCTGTACAGATACAGGCCGTGTCCCGCCTCGTCCTGAACCTTGGCCATCAGGATGGCCTTGCGGCGCAGGCTGGGCGCGCGCGTGATCCAGTTGGCCTCCGGCTGCATGCCGATGATCTCGGAGTGGGCGTGCTGTGCCATCTGCCGGACGAGCGTCGCGCGATAGGCGTCGGGCATCCAGTCACGCGGCTCGATGCGCTCGTCGGCGGCCACGGCGGCGTCGAAGGCACGCTCGTACGCACCGGTGGCGGCGGTGTCTTCCTCGGTGTCGTACGTCTGGTGCGCGGCTGCTGTAGCCATGAGGTCCCCCTCGACCTGGGCTCTGTCCGGAGCAGGCTCCCGACCGATCGTTCGGTTCATGCGCTTCCATGGTGGGACGGGCGCCGTAAGGTGTCAACCGCTGTGGATAACCTGCGGGCGTGCCCTGTGGACAAAGGGGGGACCTCGCGTACGCCGTGATCGGCCGCCCGGCAGGGGCTGTGCCGCACGGGCGGGCCTGAGTACGGTGCCCGTGCGAGAGCGGCGGCGCGCTGCGCACAGGCGGCACGGCGTCCCTGCGGCCGGGCGGCCGGGGCGCTGGAAGAACGACCGGGATCGGGAGACGGGGCGGAATGGACGCGTACGGCACAGACTCGGACGCCCGGCGCGGGCCGGACAGGCCCGGCGGTGCGCCGGATCCGGACAAAGCGCCCGAGGCGGACGGGCCGTACGAGCCTGAGGGGTCTCCGGAAGGAGACGGCCCGTCCGAACCTGACGACGCATCCGAGCCCGCCTGCGGATCCGAGCCCGAAGGCGCACGCGAGTCGGACGGGTCACGCGAGGCCGACGCTGCACCGGATCCCGACGGTACGTCTGACCGTGACGGTTCACCCGCGCCCGACGGCGGACCGAAGCGGATCGCTGGTTCTGAGCGGATCACCGGTTCGAGGCGGATAGCCGGTTCGGACACGGGCGGAGTCGATCCTGGGGCCTGGCCCTCCGCAGGTTCCCCCGCCGCTCCCGCACCCGTCTCCACCTCCACCTCCACCTCCACTTCCACCTCTGTCTGTGCCTCTGTCTCCGGCCCGGACCCTGAGCCGCGTACCGGTGTGGCCGCGCTCTCCCCGCGCTACCAGATCGGCGCCGCGCTGGCGCTCGCGGTCGTCGCCGTCGTCGCCTGTGTGCACGTCGGCATGGTCTTTCTGCACGTCGCGCCGGCGAACACGCTGACCAAGGCGCACGGCAAGGCGATCGACGACTGGATCTACCCGGAGTTCGAGCAGAACTGGAAGCTCTTCGCGCCGAACCCGCTGCAGCAGGACATCGCGGTCCAGGTCCGCGCCGAGGTGCAGGCGAAGAACGGAGAGCTGCGGACCACCGGCTGGTACGACCTGTCCGCCGAGGACGGCCGGGCCATCGACGGCAATCTGCTGCCCAGCCACACACAGCAGAACGAACTGCGCCGGGCCTGGGACTTCTTCGTCGCCACGCACGACAGCACCAACCGCTCGACGGGCTTGCGCGGCACCCTGTCCGAGAGTTACCTGCGGCGCGTAGTGATGCTGCGCCTGGACCGCGACGACGCGTCCGGCAAGGGCGGCGTCATCGAGCAGGTCCAGGTGCGTTCCCGTACCACCAACGTGCCGCCGCCGAAGTGGAGCACGGAGAAGATCTCGGACAAGCCCATGGACCGTGTGCTGCCCTGGTGGCCGGTCACGGCCGCCGACACCGACGGAGGCGCCGAGTGAACCGCTTCGCCCTGGCGGTCTCCTCCGCCATCTCGCGCATCACCGGGGCGGCGCTCGGCCCGTATCAGACCGCCGTGGTCCGCATAGGCTTCAGCGCGACCTGGCTGCTGTTCCTGCTGCGCGAGACCCCCCACCGCGAGGAGCTGTACGGTCCGGGAAGCCCGTGGAGCTGGGGCCTTGCCCAGCAGCTGATCTCGTCCAACAGCGCCTTCACAGCTCTGATGTGGTCGGACACCCGGGGCTGGTTCGAGATCGTCTACGTGCTCGCCGTCTTGTCGAGCCTGCTGCTGCTGCTCGGCTGGCGCACCCGCACCATGTCCGTTCTGTTCATGATCGGCGTCCTCACGCTGCAGAACCGCAGCGTCTTCATGGGGGACGGCGGCGACAACGTCCTGCACCTGATGTCCGTCTACCTCGTGTTCACGCGCTGCGGCCAGGTCTGGTCGCTGGACGCGCGGCGGGCACGGATCGCGCGTGAGGCACGCGCGCGTGGGGAGTACGTCTCGGGCCAGTACGTCTCGGACGAGTACGTCCTGGACCAGTACGTCCCGGACCGGGTCGGCCCGGTGTTGTGGGGCCTGCTCGGGTTCGCGCTGGTCGCGGTGACCGCCGGCGGCCGGTTCGACGGTGTCGACCCGACCGCGCCGGTGATCCTGTGGGTCGTGTGGCTCGCCTCCGCCCTGGCGTGGGTCGTGAGGCGCAGGGCGAAGAGCGAGGAGCCCCGGATCCTGCTGGACGTCATAGCCAACATCGTGCACAACGGCGCCCTCTTCGTGATCATGGCAGAGGCCTGTCTGATCTACGCGACAGCCGGCTGGTACAAGATCCAGGGCACGCGCTGGCAGGACGGCACCGCGGTCTACTACCCCCTCCACCTGGACTACTTCACGCCCTGGCCCGGGCTCGCCGATCTGCTGTCCTCCAGCGGCACGATGGTGATGCTGGTGACGTACGGGACCGTCATCGTGCAGGTCGCCTTCCCCTTCACCCTGTTCAACCGGCGGGTCAAGAACGTCCTGCTGGCCGCGATGATGACCGAGCACGCCGTGATCGCCGTGGTTCTCGGCCTGCCGTTCTTCTCGCTCGCCATGATCGCGGCGGACGCGGTCTTCCTGCCGACGTCGCTGCTGCGCCGCCTGGGCGGCTGGGCGGCACGCGCGCGTGAGCGCGTCCTTGCCCGCGGCGGCCGTGTGACGCTGCCGGGGCCGCGGGCCCAGGAAAACCCCGAGCCCACACGAGCGGGCTCCACGGCCTGAGCGCAGCGCCCAACACGATAGGGCCCCACGGCGTGAGCGCAGCGCCCGCGCACGCGATCTCGCCGGCATGGTCTCCCGGGCATCCGGCGTGATCTTCCTGGCATGAGGGCGGAGTGCCGTGCGCACGCGCACGTAGGCTGCACGCCATGACCGACCCCACTGCAGGCCCTGTGAGCGACTGGCGCCGGCTCGCCGGCACCTGCGTGCTGCTCGACGGCTTCCACGCCCTCAAGCACGCCGTGCGTTTCGGAGCCGAGGTGCCGGTGGCGGTCACCGCCGACCGCCGCGCGGCGCTCGCCCTCGCCGACGAACTGGCCCCCGACGTACGGGACAGGCTGGCCGAACTCCTCACCGAGGTGCCGGAGTCGGCGTATCGGAGTCTGGTCCCGCGCCCGCACCCCACGGCCGTGGCGGCCCTGGCCGTACGACCGTCCCGCGCGGCCAGCCTCGACAGGCTGGCGCACACCCCCCGTACCGCACCCGTCGTGGTCCTCGACAACCCGCGCAACCTCGGCAACGCGGGTGCCGTGATCCGGCTGGCCGCCGGGTTCGGCGCGACCGGGGTGGTCACCACCGGCACGCTGGATCCCTGGCACCCCACAGTCGTGCGCGGCGGGGCGGGACTGCACTTCGCGACCGCCGTGGAACGGCTGGCCGTCGACGAGCTGCCGACGGGCCCGCTGTACGCCCTGGACCCGGAGGGCGACGACATCCGGGGGGTCAAGCTCCCGGACGACGCCGTCCTCGCCTTCGGCTCCGAGCGCAGCGGGCTGTCCGCCGGACTACGCGCACGGACCGACCACTTGCTGTCTCTCCCGATGCGTCCCCAGGTCTCCAGCTACAACCTGGCGACGAGTGTGGCCATGACGCTGTACCACTGGAGTGCCACCGGGGGCGCGAGCGCCCTTTAGGCCAAGGCCATGAAGTTACGGGGCGGGTCCGTGGCTGCAAGTGGGGTCTGATCTGGAGGAACACCGGACGCGAGAAGCGGAGCCCCGGTAGAACTGGCTGGTCCGCCAAGACAAGCCGTTCACAGCACCGGAGGCTCCGCTGTCGGGTCAGTGTGTCATCAGCCGCGAGATCGCGGTAGCCGACGGTCTTTTCGCTCCGGGTCACTTGGGTGAGTTGACGCAGATCGTCCCGTTCGAGATGGTCGACGCCGCCCTGGCTGAGTGCGGGGCCGTCCAGCAGCGATTGCGGAAACTCCCCGCCCGGGTGGTCGTCTACCTCCTCCTGGCCGCTGCTCTGTTCGAGGAGTGCGGCTATCCGGCGGTGTGGGCCAGGCTGACCTCCGCACTGCACTGCCTGCCGGTCCCGAAGGTCACCGCAACGGCACTGTGGCACGCCCGCGCCCGGCTCGGTGTCCGCCCCATGCGGGCCCTGTTCGACCTGCTGCGCGGCCCGGCGAGCGCGATCCGCACCACCGGGGCCCGCTGGGCGGGTCTGCTGGTCGTCGCCGTCGACGGCACCTACCTCGACGTCCCCGACGCTCCCGCCACCCGGGCCCACCTGGGCAAAGGCTCCAACCAGTACGCCACTTCAGGCTATCCCCAGATCTGCCTGGTCACCCTGGTCGCCTGCGGCACCCGGGCCGTGATCGACGCGGTCTTCGGCCCGCGCACCAGCGGCGAGACCACCCATGGCAAGCGCCTGGCCCGCTCCTTGCACGAGGGCATGCTCGTCCTGCTGGACCGCGGCTTGTCCTCCAATGCCTTCCTGACCACGGTCGCGGACACCGGCGCCGCGTTCCTCGCCCGGCTGTCCGCCACCCGCAAACCACCCATCCTGCACCGCTACGAGGACGGCTCGTTCCTGTCCAGGATCGGCCGGCTGGAGGTCCGCGTCATCGAGTGCGAGATCACCATCGCCACCACCGCCGGGCGCACCACCGGTGTCTACCGGCTGGCCACCACCCTGCTCGACCACCGCCGCTACCCGGCATTCGAGCTGGTCAAGCAGTATCACGAGCGGTGGGAAGTGGAGTCCGCCTTCTTCGCGATCAAGAAGTCCATCCTCGGGCGCCGGGTCCTGCGCGCCCGGACCATGTCCGGTATCGCCCAGGAGGTCTACGCCCTGCTGACCGCCTACCAGCTGATCAGGATTGCCATCGCCGACGCCACCGCGACCCTCCCCCACGCGGACCCCGACCGGGCCAGCTTCAGCATCGCCCTCCACACCGCCCGCGACCAGGTCGTCCAAGCCGCAGGCATCATCGCCGACACCACCATCGACCTCGTCGGAACCATCGGACGAGCCGTCCTGAACCACCCGATGACAGCCCGCCGCCTGCGCGTCAGCCCCCGCGCCGTCAAGCGACCACTGTCCCGATACGCGTACAAGAGCCTGCGAGTGGACCGACGCACCTACAAGGCCACCATCAGCATCGACATCCTGTTGACAGGGCCCATCAGCCCATAACTTCACGGCCTTGCCCTTTAGGCCTCCCGGCGGACCTCCACCACACGGAAGCGGTTGGCCACGAACGCGCCGTCCGTGAGCGCCGCGTTGGCCGCAGGGTTGCCGCCCGAGCCGTGGAAGTCGGAGAAAGCGGCGGTCTGGTTCACGTACACCCCGCCCGTGAGGTTCAGCGACAGCTGGGCGGCCTCTTCCAGGCACACCTCCCGGACCGCCTGCTCGACCTCCGCGTCGGTCGTGTAGGCCCCGACCGTCATCGCGCCCTTCTCACGGATGGTGCGCCGCAGCAGCTCCGCCGCATCGGCCGCAGAGTCGACCGCGACGGCGAACGAGACGGGACCGAAGCACTCGCTCATGTACGCGGCCTCGTCGTCCGCCCCCTCCCAGTACTTCCGCGCGCCGTCCAGCTTCACGATCACGGGGGTGCGCACGACCGCGTCCGGGAACTCCGGGTTGCTGATCTCCCGTGAGGCCAGGGCGACTTCACCGAGACCGGCCGCGGCCTCCAGGCGGGCCTTCACGTCCGGGTTGACGATCGCGCCCAGCAGGGCGTTCGCGCGCGCGTCGTCGCCGAGCAGGCCGTCCACCGAGCGGGCTAGGTCGGCGACCACCTCGTCGAAGGTGCGGGGCCCGTCGTCGGTGCGGATGCCGTCACGCGGAATCAGCAGGTTCTGCGGGGTGGTGCACATCTGGCCGCTGTACAGCGACAGCGAGAACGCCAGGTTGGAGAGCATGCCCTTGTAGTTCGACGTGGAGTCCACGACGACCGTGTTCACGCCGGCCTTCTCCGTGTAGACCTGCGCCTGGCGGGCGTTGGCCTCCAGCCAGTCGCCGAAGGACGTCGAGCCCGTGTAGTCGATGATCCGGATCTCCGGGCGGGTGGCCAGCGTCTTGGCGATGCCCTCACCGGGACGCTCGGCGGCCAGGGCCACCAGGTTCGGGTCGAAGCCGGCCTCGGCGAGCACCTGACGGGCGACCTGCACGGTGAGCGCCAGCGGCAGCACCGCGCGCGGGTGGGGCTTGACCAGGACCGCGTTGCCGGTGGCCAGGGAGGCGAACAGGCCCGGATAGCCGTTCCACGTCGGGAAGGTGTTGCAGCCGATGACCAGCGCGATCCCGCGCGGGACCGACGTGAACTGCTTGGTCAGGGCGAGCGGGTCGCGCTTGCCCTGCGGCTTGCTCCACTCCGCCGTGTCGGGTGTGCGGACCTGCTCCACGTACGCGTACGCCACCGCCTCCAGGCCGCGGTCCTGCGCGTGCGGGCCGCCCGCCTGGAACGCCATCATGAACGCCTGGCCGCTGGTGTGCATGACCGCGTGTGCGAACTCGTGCGTCCGGTCGCTGATCCGCTTGAGGATCTCCAGGCACACCATCGCGCGCATCTCCGCGCCCGCGTCCCGCCACGCGCGCTGTCCGGCCTTCATGGCGGGCAGCAGCTCGTCGATGTCGGCGTGCGGGTAGCTCACGCCCAGCTCGATGCCGTACGGCGAGACCTCGCCGCCCACCCAGTCGTCCGTGCCGGGCTGGCCGAGGTCCAGGCGGGTGCCCAGGAGGGCGTCGAAGGCGGCCTTGCCCGCCGCCATGTCCAGGCTGCCGCTCTCGCCGTAGGCCTTGGGGTGTTCGGGGTGCGGGGACCAGTACGCGCGTGTGCGGATCGCTTCCAGCGCCTGGTCGAGGGTGGGCCGGTGCTGGGAGATCAGCTCGTGCGTGGTCAGTTCGGCGGCCATGCTGGGTCAACTCCTCGTCTTGTGAACTCTTCGTCGAGTTCATGACCTGGGCAGAAACATGGGCAGGAACAGCCGGTCAGAGTTAGAGTAACCGAACGATCGGTCGGGACAAGGGGGTCCGCCGCATCTGTGGAAAACCCCGTGCGGGAGGATCGCGCACATGACAGCACTCGACCTCAGCAGCCCCGTGGCCGTCGTCGGCGCCGGCACCATGGGCCAGGGCATCGCCCAGGTCGCACTGGTCGCAGGCCATCGCGTACGGCTGTACGACGCCGCTGCCGGGCGCGCCCGGGAAGCCGCCGAGGCCATCGGCGCCCGTCTCGACCGGCTCGTCGAGAAGGACCGGCTGGCGGCCGCCGACCGGGATGCGGCACGCGACCGTCTGCTGCCCGCCCAGAGCCTCTCCGAGCTCGCCGACTGCTCCCTGGTCGTCGAGGCAGTGCTGGAGCGGCTGGACGCCAAGCAGGAGCTACTGCGCGAGCTGGAGGGCATCGTCGGCGAGGACTGTCTGCTCGCCACGAACACCTCGTCCCTGTCCGTCACCGCCATCGGCGCCGTGCTGCGCAACCCGGGCCGCTTCCTCGGCCTGCACTTCTTCAACCCCGCGCCGCTGCTGCCTCTCGTCGAGGTCGTCTCCGGGTTCGCCACCGACGTCTCGTCGGCCACGCGCGCGTACGAGATGGCACGCGCGTGGGGCAAGACACCCGTCGCCTGCGCCGACACCCCCGGGTTCATCGTCAACCGCATCGCCCGGCCCTTCTACGCCGAGGCCTTCGCGGTCTACGAGGGCCAGGGTGCCGAACCCGCCACCATCGACGCGGTACTGCGCGAGTCCGGCGGCTTCAGGATGGGCGCCTTCGAGCTGACCGACCTCATCGGGCAGGACGTCAACGAGTCGGTCACGCACTCCGTGTGGCAGTCCTTCTTCCAGGATGTGCGCTTCACGCCCTCGCTCGCCCAGCGGCGTCTGGTCGAGTCGGGCCGGCTCGGCCGCAAGAGCGGTCACGGCTGGTACGACTACGGCGACGACGCCGAGAGCGCCGAGCCGCACACCGCGGAGCCCGCACAGCCGCCCGCGTACGTCGTCGTCGAGGGCGACCTCGGCCCCGCGTCCGAGCTGCTCACACTGATCCGCGAGGCGGGCATCGCCGTACGCGAGGAGGACGAGGACCACGGCACCCGGCTGGTGCTGCCGGGTGGCGGCCAGCTGGCGCTCGCCGACGGCCAGACCTCCGTGGAGTTCCGCGACGTCGTCTACTTCGACCTCGCCCTCGACTACCGCAGGGCCACCCGCATCGCCCTGTCCGCCTCCCAGGACACTGCGCCGAAGACGCTCGCGGAGGCCACCGGCCTCTTCCAGGCGCTCGGCAAGGACGTCAGCGTCATCGGTGACGTACCCGGCATGATCGTCGCCCGCACGGTCGCCCGGATCGTCGACCTGGCGCACGACGCCGTCGCCAAGGGCGTGGCCACCAAGGAGGACATCGACACCGCGATGCGCCTGGGCGTGAACTACCCGCTCGGACCCTTCGAGTGGAGCCGCAAGCTGGGCCGCAACTGGGCGTACGCCCTTCTCGACGACCTGCACCTGCGCGACCCCTCAGGGCGTTATGCGCCGTCCCTCGTGCTGTACCGCCACGCGTACGCCACCGACAAGCGGGAGGGCAGCACGTCATGACCACCGCCAAGCGCGACACGTACACCCCCGAGACGCTGCTGTCCGTCGCCGTCCAGGTCTTCAACGAGCGCGGCTACGACGGCACCTCCATGGAGCACCTCTCCAAGGCGGCCGGCATCTCCAAGTCGTCGATCTACCACCATGTGGCCGGCAAGGAGGAGCTGCTGCGCCGGGCCGTCAGCCGGGCGCTCGACGGGCTCTTCGGGATCCTCGACGAGGAGCACGCGCGCGTGGGGCGCGCCGCCGAGCGCTTCGAGTACGTCGTCCGGCGCATGGTCGAGGTGCTGATCGGCGACCTGCCGTATGTGACGCTGCTGCTGCGTGTGCGCGGCAACACGGCCACCGAGCGGTGGGCCCTGGACCGGCGCCGGGACTTCGACCACCAGGTGGCCGAGCTGCTGAAGGCGGCGGCCGCCGACGGGGACGTGCGCGAGGACGTGGAGGTGCGGCTCGCCACGCGGCTGGTCTTCGGGATGATCAACTCGATCGTCGAGTGGTACCGGCCGGACGGGCGGGGCACGAGCGAGCGCGAAGTCGCCGAGGCGGTCGTGCAGTTGGTCTTCGGAGGTCTCCGCAAGGAGACCTGAGAGGTACTCGCAGCTCAACCCTGCGGCTCCAGGTCCTCCTCCTCGAACACCAGCAGCGTGCGCGTACTGAGCACTTCCGGCATCGCCTGCAGCCTGGTGAGCACCAGCTCGCGCAGCGCCTTGTTGTCCGAGGTGTGCACCAGCAGCAGCACGTCGAAGTCGCCGCCCACGAGAGCGATGTGGGAGGCCCCCGGCAGCTGTCTGAGCTGCTCGCGCACCGTGCGCCAGGAGTTCTGGACGATCTTCAGGGTGATGTATGCCGAGGTGCCCTGACCTGCGCGCTCGTGGTTGACGCGGGCGCCGAAGCCGCGGATGACGCCGTCCTCGATGAGGCGGTTGATACGCGCATAGGCGTTGGCGCGCGAGACGTGCACCCGTTCCGCGACCGACCGTATCGACGCGCGGCCGTCCGCCTGGAGCATCTGCAGGATGTCCAGATCGATGGCGTCGAGAGGACGGGGCATCGGCGGCTGGCCGCCGCCCTCCGCCCCTTCGGCCATTTGTTCAGGTGCCATGTCCCCCCGCCTCCCTACCATGGACGTACTGCGTTCATTTGAGGTTGTGGAGAACCGTTTGTCCACAGCCTGAAGGTGCCTGTAGCCAAAATGCGCCGACGACCGAACAATCGGTAGGTGAGGCGCATCACACCCGTGGCGCGCCTGAAGCCGCTCCCACGAGGAGGTGCCGTCATGACGGTCATGGAGCAGCGGGGCGGGTATAGGCCGTCCCCGCCGCCCGCCTGGCAGCCCCGCACGGATCCCGCGCCGCTGCTGCCCGACGCAGAGCCCTACCGCGTCCTCGGCACCGAGGCGGCGGCGAAGGCCGACCCGGCGCTGCTGCGCCGCCTGTACGCCGAGCTGGTACGCGGCCGCAGGTACAACGCGCAGGCGACCGCCCTCACCAAGCAGGGCCGCCTCGCCGTCTACCCCTCCACCACCGGCCAGGAGGCCTGCGAGGTCGCCGCCGCGCTGGCCCTTCAGGAGCGCGACTGGCTCTTCCCGAGCTACCGCGACACGCTCGCCGCCGTCGCACGCGGCCTCGACCCCGTCCAGGCGCTCACCCTCCTGCGCGGCGACTGGCACACCGGCTACGACCCGCGCGAGCACCGCGTGGCCCCCCTGTGCACCCCCCTCGCCACCCAGCTCCCGCACGCAGTCGGCCTCGCACACGCCGCCCGCCTCAAGGGCGACGACGTGGTCGCCCTCGCCATGGTCGGCGACGGCGGCACCAGCGAGGGCGACTTCCACGAGGCGCTGAACTTCGCCGCCGTCTGGCAGGCCCCGGTCGTCTTCCTGGTCCAGAACAACGGCTTCGCGATCTCCGTCCCGCTGGCCAAGCAGACCGCGGCCCCGTCGCTGGCCCACAAGGCCGTCGGCTACGGCATGCCCGGCCGCCTGGTCGACGGCAACGACGCGGCCGCTGTGCACGAGGTACTCAGCGACGCCGTGCGGCACGCACGCGAGGGCGGCGGGCCCACCCTGATCGAGGCGATCACGTACCGCATCGACGCCCACACCAACGCCGACGACGCGACCCGCTACCGCGGCGACACCGAGGTCGAGACCTGGCGGGCGCACGACCCGATCGCGCTCCTGGAGCACGAACTGACCGAACGCGGTCTGATCGACGAGGACGGCATACGGGCCGCCCGCGACGCAGCCGAGACCATGGCCGCCGACCTGCGCGAACGCATGAACCAGGACCCGGTGCTCGATCCCATGGACCTGTTCGCCCACGTCTACGCCGAGCCCACCTGCCAACTGCGTGAGCAGCAGGCCCAGTTGCAGGCCGAGCTGCACGCCGAGCAGGAAGGCGGGCACTGATGACCACCGTCGCCCTCAAGCCGGCCACCATGGCGCAGGCCCTCACGCGCGCGCTGCGCGACGCCATGGCCGCCGATCCCACCGTGCACGTCATGGGCGAGGACGTCGGCGCCCTGGGCGGTGTCTTCCGTGTCACCGACGGGCTGGCCAAGGAGTTCGGCGAGGATCGCTGCACGGACACGCCGCTGGCCGAGGCGGGCATCCTCGGGACGGCCGTGGGCATGGCGATGTACGGACTGCGGCCCGTCGTCGAGATGCAGTTCGACGCGTTCGCGTACCCGGCGTTCGAGCAGCTGATCTCGCACGTGGCCCGCATGCGCAACCGCACGCGCGGCGCGATGCCGCTCCCCCTCACCATTCGCGTCCCCTACGGCGGCGGCATCGGTGGCGTGGAGCACCACAGCGACTCCTCCGAGGCGTACTACATGGCGACTCCCGGGCTCCATGTGGTCATGCCCGCCACGGTCGCCGACGCCTACGGCCTGCTGCGCGCCGCCATCGCCTCCGACGACCCGGTCGTCTTCCTCGAACCCAAGCGCCTGTACTGGTCGAAGGACTCCTGGAACCCCGAGCACCCGACGGACGTTGAACCGATAGGCCGCGCCGTGGTGCGGCGCCCGGGCCGGAGCGCCACGCTCATCACATACGGACCGTCGGTGCCTGTCTGCCTCGAAGCCGCCGAGGCCGCACAGGCCGAGGGCTGGGACCTCGAAGTCGTCGACCTGCGCTCCCTGGTGCCGTTCGACGACGAGACGGTCGGCGCCTCGGTACGGCGGACCGGGCGCGCGGTCGTCGTGCACGAGTCGGGCGGGTTCGGCGGCCCGGGCGGGGAGATCGCGGCCCGTGTCACCGAGCGCTGCTTCCACCACCTGGAGGCGCCGGTGCTGCGCGTGGCCGGGTTCGACATCCCCTATCCGCCGCCGATGCTGGAGCGCCACCACCTGCCCGGCGTGGACCGGATCCTGGACGCCGTGGGGCGCCTGCAATGGGAGGCCGAGAGCTGATGGCACACGCTTCTGACATGCACAGCCTGGAGTTCAGACTCCCCGACCTCGGGGAGGGGCTCACCGAAGCGGAAATCGTCCGTTGGCTCGTCGAGGTCGGAGACCTCGTCACGATCGACCAGCCGGTCGTCGAGGTCGAGACGGCCAAGGCGATGGTCGAGGTGCCCTGCCCCTACGGCGGTGTGGTCACCGCCCGCTTCGGCGAGGAGGGCGCGGAACTGCCCGTCGGGGCCCCGCTGATCACGGTGGCCGTCGGCGCGTCGCCCACCGGCCGTGAGACGGAGGGCTCGGGCAACGTACTGGTGGGATACGGCACGTCGGAGGCGCCCGCGCGCCGGCGGAGGGTGCGGCCGGGGCAGGCGGAGCCCGCGGCGCGCGCGGACGCGAACGGGCATGCCGGTGCCCCCGTGGTGCCGGACGGCCCCGTTCCCGTGATCTCGCCGCTGGTGCGCAGGCTCGCCCGGCAGAACGGCCTGGACCTGAAGGAGATGACGGGCTCCGGCCCTGACGGGCTGATCCTGCGGGCGGACGTGGAGTACGCACTGCGTGCCGCCGAGGCCCAGGTGCGGACGGCGGAGCAGCCGGCCGAACCCGAAGCGCCTGGGACGCCCGCGCCGGCCCCCATCGCAGCCCACGGCACGGGAATCCGCGTCCCGCTCAAGGGCGTCCGAGGCGCCGTCGCCGACAAGCTTTCCCGCAGCCGCCGCGAGATACCGGACGCGACCTGCTGGGTGGACGCCGACGCGACCGAACTCATGCGCGCGCGTACCGCGATGAACGCGGCAGCCGGGGTCACCCGGATCTCCCTGATCGCCCTGCTGGCAAGGATCTGTACCGCTGCTCTCGCCCGCTTCCCGGAGCTCAACTCCACGGTCGACATGGAGGCGAGGGAGGTCGTCCAGTTCGACCACGTGCACCTCGGATTCGCCGCGCAGACCGAGCGGGGTCTTGTCGTCCCGGTCGTACGGGACGCGCACGCGCGGGACGCCGAGGCGCTGACGGCGGAGTTCGCCCGGCTGACCGGGGCGGCCCACGCGGGAAGGCTCACGCCCGGGGAACTCACCGGCGGGACCTTCACGTTGAACAACTACGGAGTGTTCGGAGTCGACGGCTCCACGCCGATCATCAACCACCCCGAGGCCGCCATGCTCGGCGTCGGCCGCATCGTCCCCAAGCCCTGGGTGCACGAGGGCGAGCTCGCCGTGCGGCAGGTCGTCCAGCTCTCGCTCACCTTCGACCACCGGGTGTGCGACGGCGGCACGGCGGGCGGCTTCCTGCGGTACGTGGCGGACTGCGTCGAACAGCCGGCGGTCCTACTGCGCACCCTGTGAGCGGCCGCACTCTGCGAGCGTACGAACTTGTGACCGCGTGACCGTGCATCCTGTGACTGCGTGACTGCGTGACTGCGTGACTGCGTGACTGCGTGACTGCGTGACTGCGTGACTGCGTGACTGCGTGACTGCGTGACTGCGTGACCCGGGACCCTGTGATCCGTGTCCCCGGGACCCCATGCCCCCGGGGCACCCGCACAATCCCCGGTGGCTCGGTGGCTCGGTGGCTCGGTGGCTCGGTGGCTCGGTGGCTCGGTGGCTCGGTGGCTCGGTGGCTCGGTGGCCCGGTGGCCCGAGGACGTCGTGGCCTGGGGACGCCGTGCCCCGGAGGCACCCGCACATTCCCCGTGATCGCCACGGCACGCATACTCGGAGAATGACCTCGTACGAGCCTTCCGGCGACCGTGGCGCCCCTCCGGCGTACGACGCCCTTGTGCTCGCCGGGGGCGCCGCGCGGCGGCTCGGCGGCGCCGACAAGCCCGGTGTGCGCGTGGGCGGCCGGGCGCTGCTCGACCGGGTGCTGACCGCCTGCGCCGACGCCCGCAGGACCGTGGTCGTCGGCGAGGCACGGCCCACCGCCCGGCCCGTGCTGTGGGCCCGCGAGGACCCGCCCGGCGGGGGACCCCTTGCGGCGCTCGGCGCCGGGCTGCACCACACAACGGCCGAGCGACTCGTCGTCCTCTCCGCCGACCTGCCCTTCCTCGGGGCGGCCACGGTACGGCGGCTGCTGACCGCACTCGGCGCGAGCCACACCGACGGCGTCCTGCTCACCGACGCCGATGGCCGCGACCAGCCCCTCGTGGCCGCCTACCGCACGCAGGCGCTGCGTCGCGGACTGACCGCGCTCACCACCGAGCACGGAAAACTCACCGGACTGCCGCTGCGCCGGCTGACCGCCGCCCTCGACCTCACCCGTGTCCCGGACCCCGTCGCGTCCTTCGACTGCGACACCTGGGACGACATCGCCGCCGCCAGGGCACGTATCAGGGAGCATGGGCACGTGTTGGATGAATGGATTTCCACAGCCAAGGACGAGCTGGGGATCGACCTCGACGTCGACACCGGCGTCCTGCTCGACCTCGCCCGCGACGCCGCGCACTCGGTGGCCAGGCCCGCGGCACCGCTGACCACCTTCCTCGTCGGCTACGCGGCTGCGCAGGCCGGAGGAGGCCCCGAAGCCGTCACCGAAGCCGCCCGCAAGGCCGCGGCCCTCGCCCTGCGCTGGGCAGACGAGGCCGATGCGGCCGACAAGGCGGACGGCGCCGGGCCCGGCGCCGGCCCCGGTACCCGCCCGGACGCCGGATGACCGCCCGCTCCGCCCCGACCGGCGAGGACGCCGAGGACCTCGACGTCGAGGAGGTGCTCGCCCTGGTGAACGCCCCCGACGGCCGCACCCCCGGCGACGGCGTCCCCGCGCCCGCCTCGCACGGCGCGCACCACGCCGCGCCGCACACTTCCGACGCCCACCACCAGGCCACCCGCTGGCCCGAGGCACGGTCGATCGCGGCACGTGCGGGCCGCTCCGGCACCCGGCGTGCCCTGGTCTCGGCCCCACTCGGCGCCTCCCTCGGCCTCACCCTCGCCGCCCCGCTCACGGCGCTGACCGACCTGCCCTCCTTCGACACCTCGGCGATGGACGGCTGGGCGGTCGCGGGCCCCGGCCCCTGGGAGGTACGGGACGAGGGCATCCTGGCCGGGCACGCCGAGCCGGAGGCCCTCACCGACGGCGAGGCCGTCCGCATCGCCACGGGTGCCCGCATCCCCCAGGACACGACCGCCGTGCTCCGCACCGAGCACGGCCGCACGGATGAAAAGGGGCGTCTGCACGCCGCCCGAGATATTCAGCACGGGCAGGACATTCGCCCCCGCGGCCAGGAGTGCCGCTGCGGCGACCAACTCCTGCCCGTAGGCGCCCTGGTGACCCCGGCCGTACTCGGCCTCGCCGCGGCCGCCGGCTACGACACCCTCACCGCCGTCCCCCGCCCCCGCGTCCATGTGTTCGTCCTGGGCGACGAGTTGCTCACCGAGGGCCGGCCGCACGACGGGCTCATCAGGGACGCCCTCGGTCCGATGCTGCCGCCCTGGCTGCGGGCGCTGGGCGCCGAGGTCACCTCCGTGCGAAGGCTCGGCGACGACGCGAAGGCCCTGCGCAAGGCCGTCACCGGCTCGGACGCCGACCTGATCGTCACCACCGGCGGCACCGCCTCCGGCCCCGTCGACCACGTCCACCCCACGCTGCGCCGCATCGGCGCCGAACTCCTCGTGGACGGCGTCAAGGTACGCCCCGGCCACCCCATGCTGCTGGCCCGCACCAAGGAGAACCAGCACCTGGTCGGCCTGCCCGGCAACCCCCTCGCCGCCGTTTCCGGCCTGCTCACCCTCGCCGAACCCCTGCTGCGCACCCTTGCCGCACGCCCCGCCCCGGAGCCGTACACCCTGCCGCTCCAGGACGCGGTACACGGGCATCCGTACGACACCCGGCTCATCCCCGTGGTGCTGCGCGGCGACAGTGCCGTGCCGCTGCACTACAACGGCCCGGCCATGCTGCGGGGCATCGCGGCGGCCGACGCCCTCGCCGTCGTACCACCGGGCGGCGCCCGCCCCGGTCAGGAGCTCGAGCTCCTCGACCTGCCCTGGGCGTCCGCCGGAATCGGGGTGTGTTTCACGTGAAACTTCCGGGCCATGACGCGATCGCCCGCCAGGCGGACGAACATCTCGTGACCCATCGGGTGGAACTCCCGAAAAAAGTGGTGGATCGCCCGATCCGCCAGGTGACCAAACGCGTACTGCTCGCGCTGCTGGTGCTGGTCGCGACCGCGTTCATCGTCTACGTCGACCACGACGGCTACAACGACAACTCCGACGGAGCGGTCGACCTGCTGGACGCCTTCTACTACGCGACCGTCACCCTCTCCACCACCGGATACGGCGACATCACCCCGGTCAGCGACGCCGCCCGGCTCACCAACATCTTCGTCATCACGCCGCTGCGCGTGCTCTTCCTGATCATCCTGGTCGGGACCACGCTAGAGGTCCTCACCGAACGCACTCGTGATGAATGGCGACTGAACCGCTGGAGTCAACGCTTTGGCAGATGTACCACTAGAAGCCAACTTCTGAGCGGCGCACAGATCACGTGTTGGGTGTGGGTCTGCTCGATGAAGATTAGCCAAAGCATCACAGAGCGGTTCGGTCTGTTCGGCTCTCCCGGCTCGCGGCGAGCGTCCGCATCGTTCGACTAGCAAGATCCGCCCTTCAGGAGGGGGCAGGATCGCGGTACGCACGGCCGCCCACCCTGTCCTTAAACGCACCGAGCATCCCGTACTAGATGAATAGCTCGACGTATCGGTTCCACTCCAAAGCGTGAAGATGATCACTCAGAATCTCCTTGCAACTGTAAATCTCGGAAAGAGAGCATGAGTAAGCCCACAGGAGACACGCAGAAGTATCTGCACCGAAAAGATAAAACGTGCGCGCCACGCATTTCCGCAAATCCACCGCGACGTTCATCGCGGCAGCAGGAGCAGCTGTCCTGCTCACCGCATCTACACCTGCGAACGCGTCCGACGAGGCGCCCGCAGCCGCCACAGCACACGCTTCGACCAATGACGCGGCAGCCGTAGCGAGCGCATCAGGCCCCTGTCAGAGGCAGCACTACTCAATGGTCGCCTACACCTACTGGATCGGCCCGAGCAAAATGCCCCTGCGCTGCGGAACGAAAAATTGGGGCTACAACCACATAGTTGAGCGCGGGCGCTGGAGCACCAGCTTCAGCAACAAGATAAGCGACACACTCTTCAGCGGCTACGAGAGGACACCCGGGGTGTACTACCGGTACAAGGTAGGCGCCGGCTGCTCATCGAAGCCGCCGACGAAGAACTTCAAGGTCGTTGTCAACAAGGGCCCCCTTGGAGGGAGGCCGGGCGGTCTAACACCGCAGGGAATCATTACGGCCACAGTAGAGTACACAACATCAACGGTAGCCGCAGCTTCAGCGAGGTGCTGAGAGGACCTATATGGCCGCCTCGGAGCAAGTGAGAGAAGCACTCACCCAAAAACTTTCAGGACTGCAGAGCGAGGGAGGAGGAACCTCCCTTGAAGTCCTTGAGGTAAAGGTGCCGTCCGTCTTCCCGAAATTGCTTCTGAAAATTCATGTCAGCGTATCAGGACAGCTCTGGGAAGTCTCACTTGACTACCAGGGTCATGAGGCGAGCCTGGTGAGCGGAGACCTCACCGAGGACACCCTGAATTACCTCGGGTTCCTTGTGCGCACCCACCTATTCGAGTGGTGGCACACGAAGGACACAGAGAAGTTTTCGGCGCGTATGGGGAAGCGACTGGACTGAGTCGCCTTCCGCTTACCGCTCGGCGGGCTTCGACGTCGCCGCTGGTGGGCGTTGGCTCCTGTGATGCCCGGAATGAGGCGCCGCGCCCCCTTGGAAGCCCACAGGACGGCCTTCCAAGGGGGAGGGTCGCGCCCGGCCCGACAGCGACCCGACGATGCGCCGCCCAGAGGCACCCAACGGCCTCATTCCAGGGTCTGCCCAGGTGCCTCGCTAACCGCTAACGTACTGGTAACCAGCGGTTTAGGCTCGCTAACGAGCTCGTAAGGGCTCACTCGCGAGCGGCCCGCGCTTCTGGCCGGTTACACGCCAGGGTGGCAGCTGAAGCCAAGTTCATGATGGCCCGTCGCTTGCAGTGACGGGCCATCATGAAGTGTGAGCAGTTGGGACAGGTGGTTACGCGCTCCCGTGCCCAAGGTCCAACCCGTATTTGCCAACCGTGCACGACCACGACCCCTGTCCGCTGGGATCTTCCCAGACAACCGAGTCATGGATAATTATCGGTTCGGCAGGCCGCTCTGTCCCAGGCACTACAGGAAGCCCAACGGAATAAAACTCGACGTAGGCGGTTGGGATTCGAAAGGCCATTTCGTAGAGGATTTCCACCTCGGGCGCGAGAGGGTCTACGCTGAAGCACACCGTCATTCCCGAATCGTCCCGGAGGAAGATTTTCGCAAAACCTTCCTCGTTTGGATTCAAATATGTAATGACGGGTTTCTTGTCGAACCCCACGGATAGGTCTCGTAGTACTTTTCCGGCAAGCTCTTCCAGGTTCGAAACAGGTGAATCCTTGATTGTGAAATCGTGACTACGCCCGAGGAAGATCCAAGGGGAGTAACCAGGCTAGTACTACAGCCGGTGGTTTCACGGTGAGTGTGCGCGTGCGGCTCGGGTGCGGTAGTGGCTGGTTCGGGCTCGGGTCTGGTGGCGGGTGCGCCAGCGGTGCCAGTGCATGGCGAGCCAGGTCCGGGCGGTGCGTGCGGGGGCGAGGACGATCCGGTCGTACAGGCGGCGGATCTCGTTCACGGTCGGGGGTCGGGTGTCGTCGGTGGGGCGGGTATGAGCCGGCTCCGGACGGTGACCAGGAAAGCCATGGCGAGCATGCACACGGTGGTGTGCCGGTACCACGAGCACCATTTGCGGACCTCGTGTTCGTCCAGGCCCACCTGTCCCTTCGCGACCTGGAACGACTCCTCCACCATCCAGCGTTGTCCGGCGGCGACCACCAGCTCGGCCACGGTGGCGCCGGGGTGGGTGTGGCACAGGAAGTAGGCGATCTCCCGGACGAGTGCGCCGGTCTTCCTGTCCTTCTTGTTGGGCACGGTCGAGCGGCGGATCAGCAGGTGACGCTCCAGCCCGGTGGAAACGGAGGCGAGTTGGACGGCGGCCCAGTCGTACTCGCGAGGGCCCTTGGCGCCGTCCGCGCACGAGCGGCGCTCGAAGGCATCCTCGGGTACCAGCGCCCACAGCTCGCGGGCCTGCCGGGTGCGGCCGTCGGGCAGGGGCAGCACCTCGTCCTTCGGGATGGCGAGCACGTAGCGGACCTGGTGTTCCTCCAGCCAGGCGCGCAGTGCACGGCACTGCCCGTAGGCCTCGTCGGCCAGGAAGTAGGTGAACGGCACCGAGGCGGCCAGTGCCCGCTCCAGCATCCGCCGGGCCAGCTCCGGCTTGGTGGCCACCGCGCTCGCGCGTTCGGGCGGGACGCCCTGCTCGGCGCAGCGGCGTTCGTGCTCCGCGGTGGCGCCGGCCCAGTGCTTGCCGAGGTAGAGCTCGGCGTCGATCAGAGTGCGACCCCGGCGAGATCCGTAGGACAGGTGCACGCTGACCTGGGCGTTCTCGATTCTGCCCGCAGTTCCGGTGTATTGACGCTGGACACCGGCGGTCTTGGTGCCCTTCTTGATGTCGCCGGTCTCGTCCGCGATCAGCACCGCGTCGTCGGCGGCCAGGGCGGCGACCGCGTGGGCGCGGACCCGGTCGCGCAGTTCGTCCGCATCCCATGCGGCCTTGGCCAGGAAGCCCTGCAACCGGTCCGGGCTGGGGTGGCCGGCAGCCTCCGCGAGCTGCCACAGGTTCTTGCGCGGCACCTCGCTCAGCAGCCCGCGCACCATCGCCCGCAGATTCTCCCGGGAAGCCGGACGCGCAAACACATCGTCCACCGAAGCGCACAATGCCTCCAACTCCCCCTCAAGCTCCCGCACTTGGCCCTCGGTCAGCTCGTCCGTCCGCACCACGCCCAGCGGCAGTCTCAATCCCACGAACGGAGCAACGAGCCAACCACCGTCACGTCACGTGAACCACCGGCTGTAGTACTAGGTCCTGTCTGGAGTTTGATCATGAATGCGGTGCGATGCTGCGGAGCCAGAGCATCGCACCGCACAGGTGGAGCCCGGCCTCGTAGCTCTGCGGGGTCTTGTCGAAGCGGGTCGCTATGCCGCGCCAGTTCCGCAGGCGGTTGATGCACCGCTCCACGGTGTTGCGTTCGGTGTACAAGTCCGCGTCGTGGCTGACGGGGCGGCCGCCGCGCGAGCCGCGCTTCTTGCGGTTGGCGGCCTGGTCCACCTTCTCCGGGATCACCCCGCGGATCCCTCGTCTTCGCAGGTAGCGGCGGTTGCGGCGGGAGGAGTAAGCCTTGTCTGCGGCCACCGCGTCCGGCCGGGTCTTCGGGCGTCCGACCGGCCCGCGCACCTTGATCCGCTCCAGGACCGGGACGAACTGAGGACTGTCGCCGGCCTGTCCGGGCGTGAGGACGAACGCCAGCGGGCGGCAGCGCCGGTCGGCCGCCAGGTGAATCTTGCTGGTCAACCCGCCCCGGGAACGCCCCAGTTCAGCAGCCTTCAAGCGGGCGCGGTGCCGTCGGCGGGTCCGGCGCCGTTCAGCGCGGCCGTCGGCGTCGGATTGTCCCTCTCGCGGTTCTTGTTCCTTAGATGCGCCCCCTTTTCGGACTCGACGGCCGCCTCCATGGCCGCCAACTGCTCCGCATCGAGGATCATCCCGGCGGCGTGGTGGTGGGCCCGGGACGTCGCGGAGTCCACGCTGACCAGGCCCATGTCGGTCTCACCTCGGGCGGCTGCCTCGGCGATCACCGCCTCCATCAGATGCTGGAAGGCGCCCTGCCCCACCCAGATGCGGAAGCGGTCGTAGGTGCTCTGCCAGGGCCCGAACTCGCTCGGCAGGTCGCGCCAGGGACTGCCGGTGCGGAAGCGCCACATCACCGCGTTGAAGTGTTTCCGCAGGTCAGGAATGGGCCCGACCGCGGCGATCGGGAGATGGGGCTGTCGGGTAGCGGGGACGCATTGCTGCGTCCCCGCCCCCTCAGAACCGGGCATGCCCGTTTTCCAGGCACCACGGCTCAAGCAAGCCCCGAGGGCTTCACGGTGATGCAGAGACTGCGAGTCTCCTGCGTGTTCTGGCTCGGAGACCACGATGGCAAGAGGCGTGTACCAGGCGAGTCTGCGGTCCGTCCGGCGTGCCGCTCCGCCCGTGATGAGTGAGGTAGTTGGCGGCTACCGCTCTGCGGACGGTGTTCAACCACCAGCGTTCCCATTCGTGCGGGGATTGCGGTGGCTGGTTGGCAGTGAGGATGTAGTCCCCGCAGAGTGGACAGCGCCCTTCCTGCTTGGCGAGCAGGTTCAGGTTGTAGTTGTCCAGCGGGGGTTTGACCTTCCTCCGCCTTTTGGCCCAGTAGTCCTGCAGGCCGGGGTCGTCGGGTGACGCCCCGCCCGTGACCAGCTGGTGCCGGACGATATTCGTCCAGGAGAATTTGACCACGTGAAAGGTGCCGCCGCTTTCGCTGGTGCAGCCGCGATCGCCGAACACCCAGTAGTCGTTCCTGTACTTATTGAACTTGCCGTAGTAGCGGCGCACAATCCACTTCTTCGGCTTGTTGGGGTGGGAGTGCTTGGCCCACTTGTATGTGAGCCGCCACACATGAGAGTCCAGATCCGAGAAGACCCGGCTGGACACCGCCCCACGGTAGTAGGCCGCCCAGCCCCGAATGATCGGGTTGAGTTTGGCGATGACCGCCACCACATTCGATCCGCGAAGGTTTCGCATCTCGTCCGTGAGCCTTTTCCGTATCCGCTTGATCGCCTTCTTGCTTGGTTTGATGATCAGCTTGGACCCGTGGAACTGGCGGAGAGTGAATCCCAGGAAGTCGAAACCTTCGGAGAGATGCACAATGCGCGTCTTCTCCTCGTTGAAGGTCAGCCCTCTGGGGGCCAGCCACGCTGCAAGCCGTACCTTGACCTGCTCTGCCTGCTGCCGAGAGTGACAGCAGGCGACCATATCGTCGGCGTATCGCACCAGCACCGGAGCTCCTCGTGTCGTTTCTCCGGAAGTACGTCCGGATGCGAGATAGAGGACTCCGGCAGCTTCCTCCAGGCCATGGAGAGCAACGTTCATCAACAGCGGGCTGATTACACCGCCTTGAGGTGATCCCTCTTCGGTCGGTGCGTGCAGGCCGTCCTCCACCACTCCCGCTTTCAGCCATCCCCGGATCATTTCCCTGGCCGGGAAGGACCCGATCGCTCTGAGCAGTTGTTCGTGGTCGATTCTGTCGAACGCGGCGGACAAGTCGGCATCCAGAATCCACAGCCTCCTGGCCCGGGAGCCTTTCAGCGTGGAGTAGAGAGCGCCGATGGCGTCCGCACAGCTGCGGCCCGGCCGGAACCCATAGGATTTCGGCTCGAAGCGCGCCTCCCACTCGGGTTCCAGTGCGTTACGGACGCGCGCCTGATGGCATCGGTCCATAATCACGGGGATACCGAGCGGCCGTTGTTTTCCATTGGCCTTTGGAATGTACACGCGTCGGACCGGCAGTGGATTCCAGGACGAGCGCGTGTGGTGCACGCGCACAGCCACGTCCATCCTGGCCTCGGGTGACAGGGCGGTCTCCCCGTCGATCCCGGCCGTCCGACGTCCAGCGTTGCGCTGAGTCACCTGCCGCACGCTGATCAGCGTGTTCGACCATGATCTCAGCATCAGTTTCTGCAAGGACCGGACCAGGGCCCAGTCCTCTTCCCGCGTCGCCTTGAAGATCCTCTGCCTCAGCCTCACTACGTTGTCCTCGTGGTGACGCCATGCGACGTCGTCCCATTCGGCAACGTCCTTGGGTCCGTTCACCGCGGTGTCCAACTTGCCCCTCGGTTCGGGAGGCCCCGGGCCTCGGTCGTCAAAGGCTCACCAGCCCACGTCAGCTCCCCTTTCGGGACCCGGCCGCCAGGACCGGCATCCGGCCGGTTCCCCGAGACAGCCGCCTGGAGAGGCAACCACACGTCCCGAGTCCCGCGCCTTTCGGCCGCCGGCATCTGCTTCTTGGGCTTCCTGTCCCGCCGAGGAGTTCCGCCCCTCTTACGATCGGCCTACCGAGCCCAACGGCCCGGACCCCGACGGGGTTTCCACGTTCCGCGCACACGAGACACGGCCGGGGTGGGCGCCCCCTACACCCCGGGGCCAGCGGTGTTCCCACGACCGGTTGATCGTCCCCGGCCGCCGCTTGCCGCCTCTTCCAGCGGCCAGGCCCTTGCACCCTGGTCCTCGTCCCGTCACCCAAGGCTTGGGCTGACGAGGCATCATCGGGGGTTCACTTGCGTTCGCCCGTCCGGCCTTCCCCTCGCCCGGTTGCTCCCCCGGACGGAGCGGGGGCCCTTGGGCTTCTTCCCTGGGCTTCGCACCCTCACAAGCGGGACCTGTGAACGCACGCCAGGGCGGGGACTGATCTCGAACACTGATCAGGAACTACGCATCCGGTCTATAACCGGCCTCCGATCTGCGAGTTCACTCGAAATGCGCGACTTCGTGTCGCACCGATCAGGGCCCACTGCTCGTCGATGAGATCGCCTCGCGCCATGACTGACGATCTATCAAGACCGGGCCTCGGCGCGCAGGCGATCCACCGAATCGTGATCCGAACTCCAGACAGGACCTAGTACTCCAGCCGTAGTTCGTGATCTCGATCGTGAGGGGCGCCGAGGAGGCAGCTGGCAGCGTCGATCATCTGGACGAGACCGACCACGCCGTCGCGGGCGTTCGTTTCCTTCTCCGCCTACCCGAGTCCACCGAGACGGAGGGCGTTCTCAATCTCGCTGAGTTTCGCGGAGGACAGGGCGCCCGCCCGCTCGATCAGGTCGTCCCGGGACACGGTGGTCAGCCACGTGCAAGGGGTAAAGCCCGGACGCGGGAACGCGAACCGAAGCACGCCTTCAAAGGGCAGTCCTTCCACGGCGCCTACTGCCACTTCGACGCCCAGACCGGTGATGTCGACACCCGCCCGAGCGACGACCTGCATCACCCGGATCCCGGACGCGTCGTCTCCCGACAGCAGCACGACCGGCCGCCGCTCGTCGAACTCCACCCACCAGACTTCGCCACGTTGCACATGTCCTCCTGACACAGGACGGCGGGCGGACGCTGCGCGACCCCGACGCGCTGTGGAGACGGGTGCGGCCACCCGTTGATCATCGGTGTGTGAAGACAAACGATCACGCGGTGGCCGCAGGTCACAGCGTAGACCCTGCCCGCTGGCAGGAGGCGTTCGAGGGCCTGATGAGCCGGATAGCGGGACGGTTCACACGGGTCGAACCCCGGTTCCGGGTCCGGAAGTTGGTGCTCGGACTGCTGTCGGACCTGCCGCGCAAGAACTGCTGGACCATCGCCGAATGGGCCGGGGAGAGGACCCCGGACGGCATGCAGCATCTGCTGGGGCGGGCCAAGTGGGACGCCGACCGGGTCCGCGACGATGTGTGTGACTACGTGGTGGACCACCTGCACGACGACCAGGCGGTACTGGTGGTCGACGAGACCGGGGACGTGAAGAAGGGCACCGGCACGGTCGGCGTCCAGCGCCAGTACACCGGCACCGCGGGCAGGATCGAAAATGCCCAGGTCGCCGTCTACCTGGTCTACGCCGGCCGGCGCGGGCACGCGGCAGTGGACCGGGAACTGTACGTCCCGCGTTCATGGACCTCCGACCCTGACCGCTGCCGGGATGCCGGACTCGACCAGGACACTGCCTTCGCCACCAAGCCGGAACTGGCCACTCGTATGGTTGCCCGGTTCCTGGATGCCGGTCACCAGGCCGCCTGGGTTGCCGGCGACGAGGTCTACGGCGGCAACCCGAAGCTGCGGGCCGCACTGGAGGAACGCGGCACCGGCTACGTCCTCGCGGTGGCCTGCTCGCACGAAGTCACCACCGGGGCGGGGAAGTTCCGTGCGGACACCCTGGCCAAGAAGGTGCCCAAGCGGGCCTGGCAGAAGCTCTCCGCAGGGGCCGGGGCCAAGGGCCACCGTTTCTACGACTGGGCAGTCATCGACCTCGCCGACCCCCGACCCGGGAGTCGTCAGCTACTGATCCGCCGTAACCGCAGCACCGGCGAACTCGCCTACTACCGCTGCTACTCGCCCGCACCCGTGCCGCTGACCGTGCTGGTCAGAGTCGCTGGATCAAGATGGCGGGTGGAGGAGTTCTTCCAGTCGGGCAAGGGCCTGGCCGCACTCGACGAGCACCAGGTCCGCCGCTATGCCTCCTGGTCCCGCTGGGTCACCCTCGCCATGCTCGCGCACGCCTTCCTCGCCGTCGTACGCGCAGACGAGCACACCCGCCCCGCACCCGATGCCCTCATTCCGCTCACCTGCAACGAGATCCAGCGCCTGTTCATCACCCTCGTCGTCCGACCCGTCCACGACACAGCCCACCGGCTCGGTTGGTCCGACTGACGGCGCCGCCACCAGGCCCGATCCCAGGCCAGCCACTACCGTCGACAAGCCACTCAGGCATGAAGATCACGATCTACGGCTGGAGTACTAGGTCAGATCAGTGTCACCGTAAAGTCGCAGCTCGGCGCGGTGGTGGTCGGCCATCGCCCAGCCGACTACCTCCCGCGTCGCGAGATCGATACAGGTCGCCAGATGCAACTTTCCCTCCAGCGTGCTGAGTTCAGTCATGTCGCCGACGAGCCGCATCCCGGGCCGGGGCGCGGTGAAGTCCCGGCCGATCAGGTCGAGCGCGAACACCGCCCGCTTCGCCTGCCGGGTCAGGCCCCGACGCCGGCGGCGGGTGATCCCGACGATCCGGTGCCTGCGCATCAGCCGCTCGACCTTCTTGGAGTTCACCACCCGCCCGGCCCGCCGCAGGGCGGCGTGGACCCGCGGGGCACCGTAGGCACCGCGAGATCCGGCGTGAAGGACCCGGGTCTCGCCCACCAGCACCTCCTCGGCCCGCTCCCGCACCGTCCGGGCCGGCCGTGACGCCCTGTGCGCGTAGTAGGTGGAACGGGGCACTCCCAGCACACGGCACAGAAACACAACGCTGTGACCTGCAGGACTCTCCGATGCCTTCTCCGCATCGATGCAACGACACCGTGCCGCGGTGCCTACCTCATCTTGTCCTGAGCGAAGAAGGCGGTCGCTTTTCCCAGAACGTCGATCGTGGCCTCCTGCTCGCGGACCTTCCGCCGCAGCCGGACCAACTCCTCACGCTCCGCAGTGGTCAAAGCCCCGGCGGGCCCCTCACCGCGGTCGACCTTCACCTGCTTCACCCAACCGCGCAGCCCCTCCGGACTCACGCCCAGATCCCGCGCGACCTCGGTGACCGTCTTCTCCGAGGACAACGCCAAGGCGACCGCGTCCCGCTTGAACTCGGCCGTGTACCGCTTGCTCATGTTGCTCTTGTTACTCACTACCTGTGACTGCTTCTTCCGGGACCATCCGTCCCAGTATCAAGCTGTCCGGCCGACAGGGGGAACCTCACCGAGACCTCCGACACGGTCACCGCACGGCACTGGCGCTACGTCGGCTCCGGCCACACCCCCGGAGCTTCCCTCATCGCGGTCGGGATCGCTGAAGACATCGCGTGCAACCGAGAGGCTGCCTCCGACGCCCTGCCGAACTCCTATGGGAGGTCTATTTGAGACTCCTGCTGGAAGGAGACGATGACTGGGCCTGGGCCCGCGAACAGGCCCGGACCGCACCTGCCTGGTCTGACGACGACTAGCGACGGGCGAACACGATCCTCGGTCTGTCCGTCGCCCCGCGTCTTGCTCCGCCTCAGACCGAGGTCACTTCGAACCGCCCTCGGACTCAGCCCCAGACTGATCCCCCTTCGGCCTCCACACCGGAGTCAGCCGCTCACGCACTGGCTTCCCACGTCCGACGGCAGGGCCGACAAGGACGGCGATCAACGTGTCCTCGATGTACCCGCGCTTCTCACTGAGCAGCAGGTCATCCCACGTCTCGGCGAGATCAACGGGCTCACTCTGTGCGGAGTGCCTGTGCCGTAGGAATCGGTTCCGCTCCGTCGTGAGGCGACGCTTCTCGGCCTCGTGCTCCGCAAGCTGCGAAAAGTACGTCTCCGCGGTGATGATCCGCGATTTCCGGGCCTGCTTCAGGTCATCGATGTCTTCGAGGACGCGCGTCAGTTCCTCCTCGTTGTCCCACGTCGTGGGTGCGGGACTGGCCTGTCGCATGGCGGCCTCCTCCTGGTGCTTGGCGATCACCATCATGGACACGGCCTTGTCCGTTTCCGGGCCGGGAATCCGCGTGCCTCCGCACCCTGAGTAGGCGCTGCCGCTGCTCGGGCACGTGTAGTAGGAGTACCCCTCTGGTTTCTTGAGGCGCTTCTCCGCTTTGGAGATCCGAAGCTGTGCACCGCAGCCGTTCCGGTCACACCGCAGGGTGCCCCGCAGGAGAGACTTGCGCGTGTTGTGGCCCTGCCCCGGAGCTGGATTCGACCCGAGTAGTTCCGTGACGGCTTCCCACTCCTCGACGGTGATCGCGGGTTCCCACTGCCCGGTCACCGGTTTCCCATGGTCGTCCAAGACGATCTCGACGCGCTTGTTGGTCGTTCCCGTGACTGGGTCAACGTCGATGACCTGGCGCGAGCGGTACCCGCACAGTCGGGGGTTACGGATCACGGCTTTGAGTCCCGCATGTGACCATGTGCGGCCGGTCGACGTCTTCACATCGGACTCGTTCAGTTTCCTGATGACCGCCGAGATCGGCTTGCCCGCAAGCAACCACTCGACCATCCGCCGGAGCCACTCCGCCTCGTGGGGGTCCAGCGTGCGCTTGTCCTCCTTCCAACCGAAGGGCCTGGTGCCGCCCGTCGGGATCCCGGCTCGCTGAAGAGCGCTGTGCTTACGGGCGACCCGTCGCGCCGTGTCGGCGGACTGCTTGTTGTTCGTCGCGGTCACGATCCGCGCGACCGTGCGGCCGTTGTCGGTGAGGAGATCGAGGGTGCCCGTGATGTCGATGATCGGACGTCCGAAGTTCTCCACGACCTCGATCGCGTCTTCAAGGTGTCGGTTGTCGCGCGTCAGCCGGTCGATGTCGTAGACGATCAAGCCGTCCAGGCGCTCGCCGTTCGGGGCCACACCGCGCTTGAGGTCCTCCAACGCGCCCTCAAAGACAGGGCGGATGACGCGGTACCCGATGTCACCGTTCGGCAGACGGATACGCTTCCGCTTCCACGCGCTTGTGTCCGGCTCCTCGTACGTGTGAATGTACCGACCGCCGCGCGACTCGACGAAGCGCTTGTTGTCCTTCTCCTGCTCGTCGCGGCTCCTGATGTCCCGGCCGGTCATGGGCCGGAACGCGGGCCTGGCAACCGAGGTGTCGGTAGCGTCGTTGTCAGCAGTAGCGGGACCCTCGTCGACCTCGAAGGACAGACGGACGAGTCCGGCCCAGTTCTGCCCCTCTAAGTCGCCCCAACGGGCCTTCTGCACAAGGTCGTTGTTCATGGCATAAGGGTACTTCCAGGAAATCGCTGGAGGTCCGCCTTGCGCGATCACACCGTCGTCGTCGGCTTCGGGACGAAGGGGCGCTCGGCGATACAGACCGTCTGTGCGACAGGGCTGAAGAAGGAGCAGGTCGTCGTGGTCGACCCCAGCTCCAAGGTGATCGATGCCGCGACCGCCGAGGGCTACGCGGGAGTCCTCGGGGACGCGACGCGCAGTGACGTGCTCAGACGCGCCGAGGTGCACCGGGCGCGGCAGATCATCATCGCCACCCAGCGCGACGACACGGCCGTGCTGGTCACGCTGACGGCCCGGCAGCTCAACCGCGGGGCGAAGATCGTGGCCGCCGTCCGCGAGGAGGAGAACGCACCGCTGCTCCAGCAGTCCGGCGCCGACGCGGTCATCACCAGCGCCAGCGCGGCCGGCCGTCTGCTCGGCCTGTCCGTGCTCAGCCCCGCGGCCGGCATGGTGATGGAGGACCTCATCCAGCAGGGCAGCGGGCTCGACATGGTCGAACGACCAGTCATAAAGGCCGAGGTGGGAAAGAAGCCGCGGGAGACGGAGGACCTGGTGGTGAGCGTCGTACGCGGGCACCGGGTGCTCGGATACGACGATCCGTCCCTCGGCACACTGCAGTTGACGGACCGTCTGATCACGATCGTACGGGCGACGCCGGGCGCGCAAGTGGCGCCCGACGTCCGGCCGTTGCGGCAGGACTGACTACCTGCGGTGGTGGAGCCGCATCCTGACCCGTCCGAGGACCAGTCCGAGGACCGGTCCTGACCGTCGCCCGGACGCATAGGTGATCGCACACTTTCCTCCGCACACACTCTCTCCGCACCCCCGCCGCCGCGGGGGAAGCGACAACGAGGAGTAGCGTCCTGCCCATGCATGCGATCACGATTCCCGAACCTGGTGGGCCCGAGGTGCTGGTGTGGGACGAGGTCCCGGATCCGGTGGCCGGCGAGGGCGCGGTGCTGGTCGAGGTGGTGGCCGGCGCCGTCAACCGCGCCGACATCATGCAGCGTCAGGGCTTCTACGACCCGCCGCCCGGCGCGTCCCCCTACCCCGGCCTCGAGTGCTCCGGCCGGATCGTCGAGATCGGCCCCGGCGTCTCCGGGTGGGCCGTCGGCGACGAGGTGTGCGCGCTGCTCGCGGGCGGCGGCTATGCCGAGAAGGTCGCGGTCCCGGCCGGCCAGCTGCTGCCCGTCCCCCAGGGCGTCGGCCTCAAGCAGGCCGCCGCGCTGCCCGAGGTGGTCTGCACGGTCTGGTCGAACGTGTTCATGGTCGCCCATCTGCGCCCCGGCGAGACGCTGCTCGTGCACGGCGGCTCCAGCGGCATCGGCACCATGGCGATCCAGCTGGCCAAGGCCGTCGGCGCCAAGGTCGCCGTCACCGCGGGCACCAGGGAGAAGCTGGACCGGTGCGCCGCGCTGGGCGCCGACATCCTGATCAACTACCGGGAACAGGACTTCGTCGCGGAGGTCAAGAAGGCCACGGACGGTGCGGGTGCCGACGTCATCCTCGACAACATGGGCGCCAAGTACCTGGACCGCAACGTCCAGACCCTGGCCGTCAACGGCCGCCTCGCGGTCATCGGCCTGCAGGGCGGCATCAAGGGCGAGCTGAATCTCGGCGCGCTCCTGAGCAAGCGGGCCGCGGTCAGCGCGACCTCGCTGCGCGCCCGCCCGCTCGGCGAGAAGGCCACGATCGTGGCGGCCGTGCGCGAGCATGTGTGGCCCCTGCTCGAAGGCGGTCACGTCCGTCCGGTCATCGACCGGGAACTCCCGATGAGTGACGCGGCCGCCGCTCACCGGGTCGTGGAGGAGAGCGGACACGTGGGCAAGGTGCTGCTGGTCGTGCCCTGAGCCCCACGGGGTGCCGCCACGTTCCCTAGGACCGTCGCAGCCGCAGGCCGATGAAGGCGAGCCCCAGACCGAGCCCGATCAGGACCAGTCCGCTGCCCAGCGGCAGTATCCGCAGTACGGGTTCGGTGGGCTGCTCGGCCTGTGTGGCGGCGTGCTGCACGGGATGCTGCGGGGCCCTGGACGGCACCAGGCCGGCTTCCGCGGGCGGTGACGTGGTGGCGTCCCCGCCCGCCTCGTCCCCCGTGTCCTGCTCGCCGTCGGGATAGGCGGCGTCCCCGGCCTCGTCGCCCTCGTCGTCCGCCTGCTCCGAGGGACTGCCGGTGGACTCGTCCGCCGGCGTCGTCTCCCGCCGCCCGGGCCGCTCCCGCCCCTGACCCGCCACGCTCCCGGCGCGCGAAGGCTTGGGGGACTCGGCCGGGGAGGCGGACGGGGACTCCGAGCCCGAGGGCCCGGCAGCGGGCGTGTGCCAGGAGCCGTGCGCCGTCGACACGGCTCCGTACATCGAATCGCTCCCGTGCGACGAGCGGGAGGTGTGCGACGAACCGCTCCCGTACGTCGATCCGCTCCCGTATGCCGAACCGCTCTCGTACGACGCGACAGCCTCGTACGCCGAGCCGTTCCCGTACGACGCGACAGCCCCGTACGCCGAGCCGCTCCCGTACGGAAGCACGAGGGCGCACGCCCCCACCCCCACCACCAGTCCGGCCCCCTGCAAAGCACGCAGCCATGGAATCACGCCTCAAGCGTCACACCGCCCCGCCCTTCCGGCATTTCTGATTCCGCCAAAAATCCGAACCCGCTGCACAATCCGGGTATGTCGATACGTCACGGACTGCTGGCGCTCCTCGAACACGGCCCCCGCTACGGCTCACGGCTGCGCACCGAGTTCGAGGCGCGCACGGGTGGCACCTGGCCGCTGAACATCGGGCAGGTCTACACGACCCTCGGCCGGCTGGAGCGCGACGGGCTGGTCGTCCAGGACGGCAAGGACGAGGCCGGCCGGGTCCTGTACGCCCTGACACAGGCTGGCCGGGCCGAGCTGGGCGCCTGGTTCGCGCGTCCCGTGGAGCGGGCCGGTGGTCCGCCGCGCGACGAGCTGGCGATCAAACTGGTGCTGGCGGTCGGCGCACCCGATGTCGACGTGCGCAAGGTGGTCGAGGCGCAGCGCCGGCACGTGACGGACGCGCTGCACGAGTACGTACGTCAGCGGGCGCAGGCGCTCGTGCGGGCGCCCGAGCATCCGGACGAGATGGCGCGGCTGCTGGTCCTGGAGCAGCTCGTCTGTCACACGGAGGCCGAGATCCGCTGGCTGGAGCACTGCGAGGCCCGGCTGCTGCGGCGCGGGAAGAAAACTTCCGCACCGTAAACGGTGGATCACCCCCCACAGGGGGCACCACGGTGATGAGATGCACGGGTGCGAGAGAATGGCGGCATGGAGATGCCGAGGAACGACAGGTCGCCGGAGAATCCCCAGATCCTGGTCGTGGGCCAGGACGGTATGGCGATTGGCGGCGGCACAGGCGAGGACTCCCGCGAGATCCCGGTGACGGAGCAGGTCGAGCAGCCGGCCAAGGTGATGCGGATCGGCAGCATGATCAAACAGCTCCTGGAGGAGGTACGCGCGGCCCCTCTGGACGAGGCGAGCCGGGCACGGCTGAAGGAGATCCACCGCAGTTCGGTGAAGGAGCTGGAGGACGGGCTGGCGCCGGAGCTGGTGGAGGAGCTGGAGCGGCTCTCCCTGCCCTTCACCAACGAGGGAATCCCCAGCGACGCCGAACTGCGCATCGCGCAGGCCCAGTTGGTGGGCTGGCTGGAGGGCCTCTTCCACGGGATCCAGACCACGCTGTTCGCCCAGCAGATGGCCGCGCGGGCCCAGTTGGAGCAGATGCGGCGGGCGCTTCCGCCGGGCGTCGGCCACGAGATGGGCGAGGACGGCCCCACGGCCGGCCGCTCGGGCGGACCGTACCTGTAGGAACTTAGGAACTCAGGACCCGAACACGACGGACACATGGACGAAAGGGCCCGGCAGCCGAAGCTGCCGGGCCCTTCACACGCCTGGGACGGCCGCGTCAGGACGGCGGGTTGCCCGTCGAGACGTCGAGCTGGATCTGCGGCATGTTCTTCGGGTCGACGTCGGAATCGGCGGCCGGGAACTGGTTGAGGACCGCGCCCTCGCCGTACGTGTTCTCGGGGACGTGGTTGACCTTCAGATGCCAGCCCGCGGCCTGGAGGCACTCCTTGACCGACTGGATGTACTTGAACCGGAAGTCGGGCAGTTTGATCTTGTTGGGGTCGTTGTACGACTCCTGCGGCTCCTTGCACTCGCTCACGTCGATCTTCTTCGACGTGTCCGGCCCGCGGTAGCCCGCCGCCTTCGTCGCCGACGCGCTCGCGCTGCTGCCGCCGCCCTTGCCCTCGTCGCCTCCGCCGCCGTTGAGCATCAACGCCGCGATCAGGCCACCGACAGCGATGAGCGAGACGACGATCGAGCCGACGATCACCGGCTTGTTGTTCCGGCCGCCGCCCGCGGGGGCGCCGGCCGGCTGGGGCGTGATGTTGTACGGCGGCGGGGTCGACGGCTGCGCGTACGGGGACGGCGTCTGGTAGCCGCCCTGCTGCGGGTAGCCGTAGGCCGGAGACGGCGTGGGCGCCGGAGTGCCGTACGGATTCGGCGGCGGAGTCGGCTGGTACGGCGTCTGGACGGGGCCGGTCGGCACCGGGGCCGACTGGTCGACCGGCGGGAACACCGCGGAGCCGACGCCGGCGCCGCTCTGGGAGGGCGCGCCCGGCACGATGCTCGGCGGGGCGGCGTGGAAGGACGCGGCCACGCGCAGGCACTCGTCGCGCATGGACTCCGAGCTGGGGAAACGCTCGTTCGGGTTCTTCTTCAGCGCGCGGGCGACCAGCGCGTCCACCGCGGGAGGCAGCGCCCGGTTGATCGAGGAGGGCGCGACGGGCTCCTCCTGCACATGCGCGTACGCGATCGCCAGCGGCGAGTCCGCCTCGAACGGCAGCCGCCCGGTGACCAGTTGGAACAGCATGATGCCGACCGAGTAGAGGTCGGACCGGGCGTCCACGCCCCGGCCCAGCGCCTGCTCCGGGGAGAGGTACTGCGGGGTGCCCACGACCATGCCGGTCTGTGTCATCGACGTCACGCCGGACTGCATGGCGCGCGCGATGCCGAAGTCCATCACCTTGACGACGCCGCGCTTGGTCATCATCACGTTGCCCGGCTTGATGTCCCGGTGGACCAGGCCCATCTCGTGACTGATCTCCAGCGCCGCGAGGACATCCGCGGTGATCTTCAGCGCCTTGTCGGCGGGCATCGCGCCGAACTGCCGTACGTCCTCGTCGAGCACCGAGCCCAGCGGGCGGCCCTCGATGTACTCCATGACGATGTACGGGGTCGTCAAGCCGTCGAGCGAGTCCTCGCCGGTGTCGAAGACCGAGACGATGTTGGTGTGCGTGAGCTTCGCCACGGCCTGGGCCTCGCGGCGGAAGCGCTCGCGGAAGGCCTGTTCCCGCCCCAGTTCGGTGTGGAGCGTCTTCACCGCGACCTGGCGGTCGAGCACGGAGTCGTAGGCGAGATGCACCGAGGCCATGCCGCCCTCGCCGAGCAAGTCGCGCAGCTGATAGCGGCCTCCGGCCAAGGCCCGCCCCGCGTACCGGCCCTGTGCGCCGTCCTGGCTCATGTTCCGCTTCCCCCGTGGGCCTTCAGGCGCCGTTGACTGTCGTTGATCCAAAGTGCTATTCCCGGCCAAGTCTGCCCGAGGGCACTGACACGTCAAGCTCGGTGCCCGATCCGTGACCGTACGCGATAGAAGCGTCGCGCGAGCGTTACAGAGGCTGTACCAGCGGTACACAGAACTTGCACGACGCGATGGAATGACGCTTTGATGGCCGGTCCGTCCTGTGCCGGTTCCGGCCCCCTTCTCGGTCCGGCGGCTTGCGCCGAGGCTGTAGCGTGGCCGACGGAGACCGTAACAACACCGCGCGCACCGCGGGCAGAAACGACGGCGAGGACTGATGGAGCAGCAGCAGCGCGCTCAGGGCCCGTCCGACCCCGAGGCGACTGGCGGCGGAATGTCAGATGCGCCGGAGATGTGGGGTAACGGCGGCCTTGTCGGGGACGGCCGGTACCGGCTGACCCGCAGACTCGGCCGGGGCGGCATGGCCGAGGTGTTCGCCGCCGAGGACGTGCGCCTCGGGCGCACCGTCGCGGTCAAGCTGCTGCGCGCCGACCTTGCCGAGGACCCGGTCTCCAAGGCCCGCTTCACGCGCGAGGCCCAGTCGGTGGCCGGCCTCAACCACCACGCGATCGTCGCCGTGTACGACTCCGGCGAGGACTACGTGGGCGGCCAGAGCGTGCCGTACATCGTGATGGAGATCGTCGAGGGGCGGACCATCCGCGACCTCCTCATCAACGCCGAGGCACCGGGTCCCGAGCAGGCCCTGATCATCGTCTCCGGTGTCCTGGAGGCGCTCGCCTACTCGCACCAGCACGGCATCGTGCACCGCGACATCAAGCCGGCGAACGTGATCATCACGCACACCGGCGCGGTGAAGGTGATGGACTTCGGTATCGCGCGCGCCCTGCACGGCGCCCAGTCGACGATGACGCAGACCGGCATGGTCATGGGCACGCCGCAGTACCTCTCCCCGGAGCAGGCGCTCGGCAAGGCCGTCGACCACCGCTCCGACCTGTACGCGACGGGCTGTCTGCTCTACGAACTCCTCGCGCTCCGGCCCCCGTTCACCGGCGAGACCCCGCTGTCGGTGGTCTACCAGCACGTCCAGGACATGCCGGTGCCGCCGTCCCAGACCTCGGACGGAGTGTCCCCGCCGGAACTCGACGGCCTCGTCATGCGCTCGCTGGCCAAGGAGCCCGACGACCGCTTCCAGACCGCCGAGGAGATGCGCGGGCTCATCCAGTACGGGCTGCAGATGCTGTACGACCAGGGCGGCCACACCGGCACCTGGAACACCGGCCCGGTCGACATGCACGACGGCCGGCAGACCCCGGCGGCGGGCTTCGCCGGCACCCAGGTGATGCCGCACCCCGGCGACTCCTCCGGCACCACGCAGATCCCGCAGCCGATCCTCCCTGCCGGCTACCGCGGCGGGGACGACGGCGGCTTCGAGGGGCACGGCAACAGGGGCGGGGGCCGCGGCAAGCTGTGGATCCTCGCCGTGCTCGCGGTGATCGCCATCGCGGCGGGCGTCGCGCTGGCGCTGCACAACACCGGCGGAAGCGGCGGCGGCAAGGGCACGACGCACTCGCCGGCCACGTCGCAGAACACCAAGGAGAACACGTCCTCCGCGTCCCCGAGCGAAGAGACGAGCAACGACTCGACGGAGACGTCCTCGGACGACAGCAACTCGAGTTCCGGGTCCGGGGACTACACGCCCTCGTACACCCCGTCGCACACGCCGTCGTCGACCCCGAGCAGCGAGCCGAGCAACGAGCCGTCGAAGCCGGAGACGTCCTCGGAGCCGTCGGGCAACCCGACGCCGTCGCAGTCCGATGACCCGGTGAGCCCGGACCCGTCGGGCGGTGGCGGTGACGACGGCGGCACGACCGGCGTCAGCGGCCTCGGCTGACCCGGAGCTGAATCGCCTCCACGCGCGCGTGGGACCGCAACAGGTCCCACGCGCGCTGTTGTCCGCGCGGAATCACCTGCCTCACTCCACGAACGCCTCGCACACCGCGTCGTACGCGCGCGTCCACCACACCGCCAGTGCGGAGGCCGCCGGGAACTGGGGGTCGGCGCGGGTGTCGCCGCGTTCGTAGTGCCAGCGCAGCATCCAGAAGTCGTTGAGGCGCTCCCACCACACGCGGTGCACCGCCGCCGCGAGCGCGGAGGGCGTGGCGCCGGCCGTGCGCCGGTACGCGTGTGCGTAAGCCCGCACCTTCGGCAGGTCGAGGGTGCCCACCGGACGTACGAAGAAGATCGCGGCGGCGCGTACGGCCTCCTCCGCGCGGGGCCTGAGCCCCAGCCGGTCCCAGTCGACGATGGCGGCGGGCGCGTCTCCCCGGTAGAGCAGGTTGAACGGGTGGAAGTCCCCGTGCACCCAGCCGACCGAACTCCCGCGCGTGGGGCGCCTGTCGGCGTGCTGCTCCAGGAGTGCGCGCCGTTCCAGGAGGCGGTGGCGGGCGAGTTCGTCGAAGGAGTCGGCGGGGCGGTGGCGGCGTACGAGGCCGAGCAGATCGTCGATGAGCGTGAACGTGTCGGCGGGGTCGGCCGCGTCGGGCTCCGTGCCCGCGCGCGCGTGCACCGGCATCACGCGTTCCAGGCTCGCGTGCACCACCCCCAGCAGCGCCCCGAGCCGCGCGCACTGCCCGGTGCTGAGCTGTCCGCCGTGCCGGTGGCGTCCGTCGATCCAGGGGTGCAGCGCGTAGGCGTGCCCGCCGACGACGGCGACCGTACGCCCGTCCCGGCCGGCCAGCGGTGGGGCCACCGGAACGCCGAGGTCGGCCAGGCCCTGGGTGGCCCGGTGCTGGCGGGCGATCGCCGCCGGGTGGGCGGTCTCGGGGTCGAAGTGGTGCTTGAGGAAGTAGCGGCCGCGCGTGGTGCACAGGCGGTAGCCCCGGTTGAGCAGCCCCTGGTCCACGGGCTCGCAGGCGACGGCGCGGCCTGCGGAGTACTGGCGCAGCAGAGCACCCAGAGGGGGCGCGTGAGGCACCTGGGGTGGTACGGAGGAGCGCGACACGCGCCAGATGCTAGAGCACGAGCCGGGCCTGTGACCTGGGCGTTGTCACAGGCAGTCGCATTCGGTCACGGCACGTGCTGGAAGTGGCTTTCCGCGCCGTCGACGGCCGAGCGCGCCGTACTCGCCGACTGGTTTCGCCGCCCTGCCCGCGTCGTACTGTTCCCGCCACCGCATCGATGCCGCCTCGCCCGACGGCAGGTCGTGGACGCCACGCCGGACACCTCGTGGTCACTCACCGGAAATCCCTCGACATGTCACGCTTCGCGCAGGTATGCGGTCTCACACACGGGTGCGAGCCCCGCTTGAGGCAAGCTCTTCCGGTGACCTGGGTCACCGGGATAACGTGCCGTTGTTCCGGCCCCCTGCAAGGCTGTGACCAGGAGTTGTTCCGGACTTTCGGGATTTACTTGGAAATCCAAGCAAAATCGCAGGTCAGGAGGGGTTTCACAGAAATGTGGAGCACTGGGTAACGTGCTATTTGCGGGCGCTCGCCGGGGCACCTGTCACGCCTGTTCCCGACCGGGCCGCACCCACCCTGTGCGCCCGCAGGGCCGCAGGTGAGCCGCACTGGCACCCGGCGAACCCGGGGTAGCCGGACCGACGGAGGAGCACACGTGACCGTGGAGAGCACTGCCGCGCGCAAACCGCGACGCAGCGCCGGAACCAAGAGCACGGCCGGCAAGCGCACGACCGCAAAAAACGCGCCGGGCACCGACCCCGAGCTCGTACAGCTGCTGACGCCCGAGGGCGAGCGGCTGAAGAACCCAGAAAACGCCGCGTACGACAAGTACGTCGCCGACATCACTCCCGATGAGCTCCGCGGCCTCTACCGCGACATGGTGCTCACCCGGCGCTTCGACGCCGAGGCCACCTCCCTGCAGCGCCAGGGCGAGCTGGGCCTGTGGGCCTCGCTGCTCGGCCAGGAGGCCGCCCAGATCGGTTCCGGCCGGGCCACCCGCGAAGACGACTACGTCTTCCCGACGTACCGCGAGCACGGCGTCGCCTGGTGCCGCGGGGTCGACCCGGCCAACCTTCTCGGGATGTTCCGCGGCGTGAACAACGGCGGCTGGGACCCCAACGGCAACAACTTCCACCTGTACACGATCGTCATCGGCTCCCAGACGCTGCACGCCACCGGCTACGCGATGGGCATCGCCAAGGACGGCGCGGACAGCGCCGTGATCGCCTACTTCGGCGACGGCGCGAGCAGCCAGGGCGATGTGGCCGAGTCCTTCACCTTCTCCGCGGTCTACAACGCCCCGGTGGTGTTCTTCTGCCAGAACAACCAGTGGGCGATCTCCGAGCCGACCGAGAAGCAGACCCGCGTGCCGCTCTACCAGCGCGCGCAGGGCTACGGCTTCCCCGGCGTCCGGGTGGACGGCAACGACGTGCTGGCCTGTCTCGCGGTGACGAAGTGGGCCCTGGAGCGCGCCCGCAACGGCGAGGGGCCGACGCTCGTCGAGGCGTACACCTACCGCATGGGCGCCCACACGACCTCCGACGACCCGACGAAGTACCGGGCCGACGAGGAGCGCGAGTCCTGGGAGGCGAAGGACCCGATTCTGCGGCTTCGCCGGTACCTGGAGGCCTCAAACCACGCGGACGAGGGATTCTTCGCGGAACTCGAGGCCGAGAGCGAGGCGTTGGGCAAACGAGTGCGTGAGGCGGTCCGCGCCATGCCGGACCCGGACCACTTCGCCATCTTCGAGAACGTGTACGCGGACGGGCATGCGCTCGTCGACGAGGAGCGAGCCCAGTTCGCCGCCTACCAGGCGTCGTTCACAGACGAGGGGGGTCACTGACATGGCCGAGGCTGTGACGTTCAAAAACATGGCTCTCGCCAAGGCGATCAACGAGTCGCTGCGCCGCGCCCTGGATTCCGACCCCAAGGTCCTGATCATGGGCGAGGACGTCGGCAAGCTCGGCGGCGTCTTCCGGGTGACGGACGGCCTGCAGAAGGACTTCGGCGAGAGCAGGGTGATCGACACCCCGCTGGCCGAGTCGGGCATCGTGGGCACCGCCATCGGCCTGGCCCTGCGCGGCTACCGCCCGGTCGTGGAGATCCAGTTCGACGGCTTCGTCTTCCCGGCGTACGACCAGATCGTCACGCAGCTCGCGAAGATGCACGCCCGCTCGCTGGGCAAGGTCAAGCTCCCGGTCGTCGTCCGCATCCCCTACGGCGGCGGCATCGGCGCGGTGGAGCACCACTCCGAGTCCCCCGAGGCGCTCTTCGCGCACGTGGCGGGCCTGAAGGTGGTCAGCCCCTCCAACGCGTCGGACGGCTACTGGATGATGCAGCAGGCCATCCAGAGCGACGACCCGGTGATCTTCTTCGAACCGAAGCGACGCTACTGGGACAAGGCCGAGGTCAACACCGAGGCCATCCCCGGTCCGCTGCACAAGGCGCAGGTCGTCCGTGAGGGCACCGACCTGACCCTCGTCGCGTACGGCCCGATGGTGAAGCTCTGCCAGGAGGTCGCCGACGCGGCCGCCGAGGAGGGCAAGTCCCTCGAGGTGCTGGACCTGCGCTCGGTGTCCCCGCTGGACTTCGACTCGATCCAGACGTCGGTGGAGAAGACGCGCCGCCTGGTCGTGGTCCACGAGGCGCCGGTGTTCCTCGGCTCGGGCGCGGAGATCGCCGCCCGCATCACGGAGCGCTGCTTCTACCACCTGGAGGCACCGGTCCTGAGGGTCGGCGGCTACCACGCCCCGTACCCGCCGGCCCGCCTGGAGGAGGAGTACCTGCCGGGCCTGGACCGGGTGCTCGACGCCGTCGACCGCGCCCTGGCGTACTGAGGAGAGGGTCGTGACGACGATGACGGAAGCGTCCGTACGCGAGTTCAAGATGCCGGACGTGGGCGAGGGCCTCACCGAGGCCGAGATCCTCAAGTGGTACGTCAAGCCAGGCGACACGGTCACCGACGGCCAGGTGGTGTGCGAGGTCGAGACCGCGAAGGCGGCGGTGGAACTGCCCATCCCGTACGACGGGGTGGTCCGCGACCTGCACTTCCCCGAGGGCACCACGGTGGACGTGGGTACGTCGATCATCGCGGTGGACGTGTCGGGCGGGACCGCGCCCGCCGGAACCGGGCCCGCTGTGGAGGCCCCTGCCGAGGTTCCCGTGATTCCCACGGCAACCCCGGCCGCCGCGCCCGCCGAGGAGAAGAAGTCCGTGGGCTCGGGCCGCCAGCCGGTGCTCGTCGGCTACGGGGTCGCCACGTCCTCCACCAAGCGCCGCCCGCGCAAGGGTCCGGAGGTCGCGGTCCCCCAGGCCTCGACGGCGCTCCAGACGGAGCTGAACGGCCATGCGCCGGTGGCCGCCGACACTGCCCGCCCCCTCGCCAAGCCGCCGGTGCGCAAGCTGGCGAAGGACCTGGGCGTCGACCTGACCGCGGTCACCCCTTCGGGCCCCGACGGCGTCATCACGCGTGAGGACGTCCATGCGGCGGTGGCACCGCCGGCCCCGGAGCCGGTGACGGCCCCGGCGGTCTCCGTGCCCCCGGCGCCGGTGCCGGCGTACGACGCGGCCCGTGAGACCCGTATCCCGATCAAGGGGGTCCGCAAGGCGACCGCCAAGGCGATGATCGGCTCGGCGTTCACGGCGCCGCACGTCACGGAGTTCGTGACGGTGGACGTCACCCGCACGATGAAGCTGGTGGAGGAGCTCAAGCAGGACAAGGAGTTCGCGGGCCTGCGCGTGAACCCCCTGCTGCTGATCGCCAAGGCGCTCCTGGCCGCCATCAAGCGCAACCCGGACATCAACGCGTCCTGGGACGAGACGGCCCAGGAGATCGTGCTCAAGCACTACGTCAACCTGGGCATCGCGGCGGCCACACCGCGCGGCCTGATCGTCCCGAACATCAAGGACGCGCACGCCAAGACGCTTCCGCAACTGGCCGAGTCCCTCGGCGAATTGGTGTCCACGGCCCGCGAGGGCAGGACGTCCCCGGCGGCCATGCAGGCCGGCACGGTGACCATCACCAACGTCGGCGTCTTCGGCGTCGACACGGGCACGCCGATCCTCAACCCCGGCGAGTCCGCGATCCTCGCGGTCGGCTCGATCAAGCTCCAGCCGTGGGTCCACAAGGGCAAGGTGAAGCCCCGCCAGGTGACGACCCTGGCGCTGAGCTTCGATCACCGGCTGGTGGACGGCGAGTTGGGCTCCAAGGTGCTTGCGGACGTGGCGGCGATCCTGGAGCAGCCCAAGAGGCTCATCACCTGGGCCTGACGGCCGGCACGGCACAGCCTGGTCCGGCTGGATACAGCCGGGTACAGATTGCCGAAGGGCCCCGTCGCCGACAGCGACGGGGCCCTTCGGCCAGGCATGTCTGCCGGGCCGGACTCAGCTCGTGGCGAATCCGTAGCTCAGGAGCTTCTTCGCGTCCGACTCGCGCTGGGCGATGGAGGAGGAGGCGAGGACGGTGCCGATGATCGTCTTGCCGTTGCGGGTCGCGGCGAAGACGAGGCAGTACTTGGCCTCGGGGCCGGAGCCCGTCTTCACGCCGATCGTGCCGCTGTAGCTGCTCAGCAGGCCGTTCGTGTTGGTCCAGGCGGCCATCGTCCGGGTGCTGCCCGTCTTGGTGATGGTCTTCGCCGTGTACGACTTCGTCTTCACGACCGTACGGAACGTGGAGTTCTTCATGGCGCTGCTGGCGATCTTCGTCAGGTCGCGCGGGGTCGAGTAGTTGGAACCGTTCCCTATGCCGTCGAACGAGTCGAACTTGGTGTTCGTCAGACCCAGGTTCTTCGCGGCGGTGTTCATCTTGCCGATGAACGACTTCACGCGTGCCGCGCGCGTCGAGCCCGAGCCGAACTTGTCGGCGAGGGCGTAGGCGGCGTCGCAGCCCGACGGCAGCATCAGCCCGTACAGCAGCTGACGGACCGTCACCTTGTCGCCGACGATCAGGTGGGCCTGAGAGGCGTTGTTGGCGACGACGTAGTCGCTGTACGCCTTCTGGATCGTGACCTTGGCGTCGAGGTTCAGGTTCGACGACGCGAGCACGACCTTCGCGGTCATGATCTTGGTGGTCGAGCCGGTGGAGCGCTTGGTGTCCGCGGCTTTCGTGTACAGCGTCTTGGCGTTGGAGTTGTTCATCACGTAGCCGCCCTTGGCCACGATCGAGGGCGTCGCGACGGCCTGCGCGGGTGCCGCCGCGAGGGCGCCGGTCGCGAGCACGGCTCCTGCGGTGACGGTGACCGCGGCGGCTCGGCGACGGCGGCTGCCCTTGGTGCCGGTGATGGCAGTAATCAACTGAAATACCCCGATTACGTCGAATGCCCCTGATGTGCGGCCGAGTTGGGGGGAGAGGAAATAGGGCCGCAGGTGTGTGACACGTAATTAGCACAGAAGGTTGTGCGGTTGCAGAGGCGGGTTCCCCGAAGGGTGATCCATTGAGGTGATCTCCCGGGTGGTCCGTCCGCATGATGGACGGGCGTCCTCATGCGTACGTGTTGTATCTATGCTGTTCGCATGATCAGTCCGGGAACTCTGACCGCCAAGCAGCCACCAGCCGCCGACCGGGTCTACACCCACGTCAAGCACGGAGTTCTCGAGCGCCGTTACGAGGGCGGGACCCTGCTGACCGAGGGTGAACTCGCCGAGGCCGTGGGCGTCTCCCGCACTCCGGTGCGCGAAGCGCTGCTGCGACTGGAGGCGGAAGGGCTGATCAAGCTCTACCCGAAGAAGGGAGCCCTGGTCCTGTCCGTGTCCGCACAGGAGATCGCGGACGTGGTGGAGACCAGGCTGCTGGTCGAGGAGCACGCGGCGCGCAAGGCCGTGCCCGCCCCGGCGGGCCTCGTCGAGCGCCTGGAGGAGCTGCTGGCCGAGCAGAAGGCGCAGGCCGCCTCGGGCGACCTCGCCGCGGCCGCCGTCACCGACCGCTGCTTCCACGCTGAGATCGTCCGCAGCGGGGGCAACGAGATCCTCTCCCGGCTCTACGACCAACTGCGCGACCGCCAGCTGCGGATGGGCGTCGCCGTAATGCACTCCCACCCCGACCGGATCGCCAAGACCCTCGCCGAGCACGAGGAGATCCTCCAGGCGCTGCGCTCCGGGGACGCGGAGGAGGCGGTGGGGGTCGTGCACCGGCACATCGGCTGGTTCTCGCACCTGGCCCGGGGTGAGGTCCGATGAGCTCGGATTCCTCTTCTTCCCGGCTCACCCTGCCGGGTGATCCTCCCCCAGAGGGGACACCCCCGGGCGGCCGCCGTGCGATGGCCGTCTGGGGCATCGGCGTCTCCGTCTACTTCGTCGCGGTCATCTTCCGTACATCCCTCGGGGTCGCCGGCCTGGACGCCGCCGACCGCTTCCACGTCAACGCGTCGGCCCTGTCGACCTTCTCGATCCTCCAGCTCCTCGTCTACGCCGGCATGCAGATACCCGTCGGCCTGCTGGTGGACCGGCTCGGCACCAAGAAGGTGCTGACCATCGGGGTCGTGCTGTTCACGGCGGGGCAGCTGGGCTTCGCCTTCTCCCCCTCCTACGGAACGGCCCTCGCCTCGCGCGCGCTGCTCGGGTGCGGTGACGCGCTGACCTTCATCAGCGTGCTGCGGCTGGGCACCCGCTGGTTCCCGGCGCGGCGCGGGCCGCTGATCGCACAGTTCGCGGGACTCGCGGGCATGGCCGGCAACCTGGTCTCCACGCTGGTGCTGGCCCGGCTGCTGCACGGGGTCGGCTGGACGGCCGCCTTCGCGGGCAGCGCGCTGGCCGGAGCCGTCGTACTCGTCCTGCTCCTGCTGTTCTTGAAGGACCACCCCGAGGGATGCGAGCCGGAGCCGTTCCCGCACCAGGGCGCCGCGTACGTACGGCGGCAGATCGCGGCATCCTGGCGGGAGCCGGGGACGCGGCTCGGGCTGTGGGTGCACTTCACGACCCAGTTCCCGGCGATGGTGTTCCTGCTGCTGTGGGGCATGCCGTTCCTGGTCGAGGCGCAGGGCCTGTCCCGGGCCACGGCCGGCGAACTCCTCACCCTGGTCGTCCTGTCGAACATGGTCGTGGGGCTCGTCTACGGCCAGGTCATCGCCCGGCACCACGCGGCGCGGCTGCCGCTGGCGCTCGGGACCGTGGCGGCGACGGCGACCGTGTGGGCGGCGGCGCTGGCCTACCCGGCCGACCGGGCCCCGATGTGGCTGCTGATCGTGCTGTGCACGGTGCTCGGCGCGTGCGGACCGGCGTCGATGATCGGCTTCGACTTCGCACGGCCGGCCAACCCGGCGGAGCGCCAGGGCACGGCCTCCGGGATCACCAACATGGGCGGCTTCGTCGCGTCGATGACCACCTTGTTCGCGATCGGGGTGCTGCTGGACGCCACCGGCGACAACTACACCGTCGCGTTCTCCTCGGTCTTCGTCCTCCAGGCGCTTGGCATCAGCCAGATCCTGCGGCTGCGCGGGCGGGTCGCCCGGCGGGAACGGGAGCGCCTGGTGGCGAGCCGCGTGGAGACCGTGCACGTGCCGGTGTGAGGACCGTGCACCTGCCGGTGCGAGGCGTGCACCTGCCGGTGTGAGGCGTGCACCTGCGGTGCGAGGCGGGGCCGCCCGCCGCGAACCGCCTTTCGCCGCTGATCTGTTGCTGTGCGGCAGGCGCGTGACGGAGCGAAGGGCATCGCGCGAGGTCAGTCACCGAGGACCGCTGAGCCCGGCTGCCGACAGGCGACGCCCTACGACGTCACGGTGAAGTTCCGCAGGATGGCCCCGGTCAGCTCCTCGTCCCCGTCCGCCTTCACCCGGTCCGCCACGGCCCCGGGCGTCACCCGGCCGCAGGCCAGGCGGACGTACGTCTCCCAGTCGAGGGTGAGGGTGGCGGCCGGGCCGAGGGCGGGGGCGGTCTCCAGGGTGCCCCGGCCCTGGATGTCGACGCGGATGGTGCGCAGGAACTCGATCGGACCGTGCACGTCGAAGACGACCGCCGAACTGCGCGGCGCGGACGCGTCGTCGGCGACGATCCTCGGCAGCTCGGCGAGGAGCACGTCACGCGCGATGTGCGCGCCGGGGGAGTCGAGGTTGCCGGGGCGGCCGAGGGCGGCGCGCAGGTCCTGTTCGTGCACCCACACGTTGAACGCATGGGCGCGCATGGACTCTTCGAGGCCGAGCTCGGTGCCGAGCGGGCCGCGCACCTTGGTGCCCGGGTCACGCGACTCGTTCCGCAGCTGGCGGTTGCGGCGGATGATCACGTACTCCAGCTCGGAGGTCATCTCCGGCGCCGTGTGATGGCGGCGGACGTCGACCTGCATCTCCATGTAGCGCTGGCTGTCGTTGGTGACGTGGAAGAGGTCGCGCGGCAGCGTGTGGATGGGACGCGGGTCGCCCAGCATCTCGCAGTCCAGACCCATGACGTGGGAGACCACGTCACGGACCGACCAGCCCGGGCACGGCGTCCGCCGGTTCCACTCTCCCTCCACCAGTGGCCCCACCAGCTCGGATATCGCTTCGATGGAATGGGTCCAGGCGTCGGCGTAGGGCTGGAGGGTGGGATGCAGACTCACGGAACGGGACCCCTCGGCGGTCGGTACACGGGCGGTTGGTGGCAGCGTTGCCAGCAGGAGGTGGCTGCACTCGGCGGGTGTCTTGGAACGCTAAGTTACGCTGCCCTGAGGCACCCCGGCAGTGCTTTCGTGTGACGATCGTAGGCCCGTGTGAACGGCTCGAATGCCAGGACGGTGGTAGTGTGCGCGCCTCTCTCATCCAGATCGCCGTAGAAGAGGGCGAATCGGTCGAATCGCGCCGACGGCGGGTGGCTTCGCTGGTACGGGAACAGGCCGGGGCCGATCTGGTCGTGCTGCCGGAGCTGTGGACGACGGGCGCCTTCGCCTACCAGGAGTTCGGCAGCGAGGCCGAACCGCTCGAAGGGCCGACGTACGAGGCGATGGCCAAGGCCGCGAGCGATGCGGGCGTGTGGCTGCACGCGGGCTCGATCCCCGAGCGTGACCCTGAGGGCCCCCTCTACAACACCTCCCTCGTCTTCTCCCCCTCCGGCGATCTCGCCGCCGCCTACCGCAAGATCCACCGCTTCGGCTTCGACAAGGGCGAGGCCGTGCTGATGGGGGCGGGGCGCGAACTGGTGACCGTCCGTCTGCCCGAGACGACCCTCGGCCTCGCCACCTGCTATGACCTCCGCTTCCCCGAACTCTTCCGTGGTCTCGTCGACGCCGGCGCCGCGACCTTTGTCGTCCCGGCGGGCTGGCCGGAGCGCCGCCGGGCGCACTGGACGCTGCTGGCCCAGGCGCGGGCGGTCGAGAACCAGGCGTTCGTGCTTGCCTGTGGAACGGCCGGGACACATGCGGGAGTTCCACAGGCGGGTCACTCGATCGTGGTGGATCCGTGGGGCGAGGTGCTCGCTCAGGCAGGGACGGGCGAGGAGATCCTCACCGTGGACTTCGACCCGGCGAAGGTCGCGGCCACGCGGGAGCAGTTCCCGGCCCTGAAGGACCGCGTGCTGGGACTGGAACCGTTCCTAAACAGTGTCCAGGAGTGACATCTGATGCCAGCTCCCGGAACTGCGCGCATCCCGAACGGTGTTGGATGCGCTGGGTTCCCGCGTTCGCTGGGCCCCGATTCGGCGACGTGCATCGTGTGCACGCTCCGTGACGGGTGGGCGGGTTCCCTCACGCCCTCGTGCGCCTGGTCCGGCCTGGGCGGTCCGATGCCCACGACGATCGCTCTGGTCGTCGTGGGGCGGTGCCGTCCGTCGCCGGATCGAGTGCCCGAGGGCGCGTCGCCCGATCGCGATACCTGCGGCATCGTGTCGGGACATCTTTCGCTTGCTGCTGGTCAGTGGCTTGCGCCAGTGCTCGTCGCCCCACATCGACGTGTACGCGGGGTCCACGGCGACGATCGACAGGCCGTGTTCGGCGGCCATGGAGACGAGACGGGCTTTGAGCTTGCCGGTGGGGATGCCGGAGATGAGCTGCCGGAAACGCTTCTTCCGGCCGTGCTTCTCGCGGGTCTTGTCGGCGGTGAAGTCCAGGTTCTCCAGACCGATGGCGGACGCGCCGCACCGGTCGGCCCAGCGCAGCAGTTGGCTGATGGCGTGTCTGATCTGCGCGTCGCGGTGGTCGGCCGAGCCCGACAGGTCGTAGAAGAACCGGCGCGGGTTGCCGACCGGATTGCCGTGGTGGTCGAGGCGGTAGGCGGCGAAATGATCGGCGTTGGTATCCACGCCGACCATCCCGGCGGCCCGTGCCGTCTCCAGCGGGATTGTCCTGACCGGCGGGAGCGTCCACGACGCGGTGAGGTACCAGCGGCCCCGGGCCACGTCCAGGTGGATACGGTAGGCCACGGCCCGGTTCGCTTCGATACGGTCGCGCCACTCGGTGGCTCGGTGCGCGAACTCGACCTTGGAGGCGAGGACGTACCGGCCGTGCCCGGCGTTGGCCAGGTGCGCCAGCGGTGTGGGCAGCTTGATGCTGACCTCGCCGTCCGGGGTGACGCGGATCGTCTCGTTCCCGTACCGCTTGCCGGACTCGCCGTCAGCGGCGAGGAACCAGCGTTCCGCCTCCCACCGCTGCCGCCACTCAGCCTCGGTGAGCTGCGCGGCGTCCAGGTTGTGACGGTTGTTGATCAGACGCCTGCCGCCGCGCACGACGTGCACGACACCCGCCTCCTGCTCAGCACGCGCAACGTCCAGGCGGTGTTCCAGCACATGCAGGCGGCGCGACTTGCAAAACCACTCGCCCTTGGAGCGGTAGCCGCCCGGGGCGCGCTTGGTTCCCTTCTCGCCGATGGGCTGGGACAGGCGGTGCATGAGGGTGCGGACAGCGGCCTCAAGCCCTTGGATGTGGGCGAGCCGGCAGCGCCGGGACAGTGCCCACTGGTCGTGGGTGGCCTTGGTGAGCGCACCGGCCCACCGGGACGACGACTTCGCGGTCAGGCCCTGCTTGCGGGCGGCCCAGGTGTCGTTGTTGTGGTCCAGACCGTCAGCACACCGGGCTTTGAGGTCCAGGGAGGCGAGTCGTCCGAGGTGTTCGCCGACCAGGCGCAACACCTTGTCGTCCACGTCGGTGGGGTGCCCCAGGCGGTCGCGAATCGCCACCCCGGACGGGCCCAGCGCGACGAAAGGGTCCTCGATCTTCCGGAGTTTCTTCTTCTCAGCCATCGGCAGCCGCCGCCTCAAGGGCCTTGCGGGCCCGGTTCTTCGCCGAGCGTCGCCCGTACAGGCGAGCACAGAACGAGGTCAGCACCTCCACCATGTCCCGCACCAGGTCGTCTTCCACTTCACCGTCATCAAGGACGACGAGACGACGACCCGATGCGGACAAGGCCGCTTCGACCAGTTCGACGTTCATCCGGCCAAGCCGGTCCTTGTGCTCCACCACCACGGTGGTCACCTTCGGGTCTGCCAGTAGCCGCTTCGCCTTGGAACGGAAGCCGTTCATACCCGAGGCGATCTCGGACTCGATCCGCACGACCCGGTGACCGGCCTGAGCGGCCCACACCGACAAGCGTGCGGCCTGACGCTCCAGGTCGGGCTTCTGATCGTGCGAGGAGACGCGGGCGTACAAGCCCACACCACCGGTCACGTCGGGTGAGGTGTTCGCTTCGATGTTCACCAGGATCGTGCGCGGCCCCACCCGGCGCGCGGGCACCGGCAAGGTGCCCTCATGAAACCAGCGATATGCCGTATGCGGGTTCACCCCCTGCGCCCGCGCCCACTCCGTCAGGTTCATATGCTGATAACGCCACCACTCCCTCATGGTTACGCACACTCAACAACCTTTCGCGGCCAGCAGTTGGCAACCCCCACGCCGCTAGGGCAGGATCCAAACGACAGGTCCTAGTCGTCCTCCCGTTCCTTCTCCGCCAGGTGGATCACGCACACCGCCACCGCGACCAGCAGCGCCGGGTCCGCGTCATCCCGTACGACGTCGACGCCGTACGTCTCCCGGACATGCAGCCGGCGCCGGGAGATGACGGCCAGCAGCTCACCGTCGTACTCGACGGCGAACTCCCGGTCGAGGATCTTGCCGCTGACGTCGAGCTCGGTGCCGTCGACCAGGGAGACCCGGTAGTGGTTGCGCAGCAGCGACAGACGCTTGCGCTTGATGCGGGCGAGGGCGTCGCCGTCCCGTTCGATCACCATGGTGTCGCGCAGGGCGAGCATCTTCTGGTGGATGTCGATAAGGACACGCCCCTGCGTGTCCTTCAGCTCGAAGGTGTCCCTGAGGCGCATGGCCTTGCCATCGACGAGGAACACCTTGTTGCCGTGCTCGTCCTCGATCCAGTAGTCGTCACCGAAGCCGAGGAGCCGGTCGCGTACGAGGAATCTCATGCCGTTACCGCTTCCCCGGCGGCCGGTCCGAAACGCCGCCGGTAGGCCGACGGGCTGAGTCCGGTCTCGCGCCGCACGCGCGCGCGTAGGTTCGCCGCGCTCCCGAGGCCGCTCCTCGCCGCCACCACGTCCAGCCGCTCCTCGCCGCGCTCGGTCACCCGCGTGGACAGCCAGGACCCGTACGCCGCCCTGGTCATGAGCCTCGGCGACGGCAACGACACGGTCGTCCACAAGAACGACACGGACCAGGTCTACTCCTACTCCGAGATCTCGCTGGGGGCCGGCAACGACAGGGCGACCGGCTCCGGCCGCCTCGACGGCGCCTACGTACCGGGCGACGCGGGCAACGACACCCTCACCGTGGGCGCGGAGGGACTCGCCTGGGGCGGCGCCGGCAACGACACGATCACCGCGAGCGGAGGCGACAACATCGTGCAGGGCGGCGCGGGCGACGACGTGCTGCACGGCGGCTCGGCGCCCAGACCCTTTCGGGCGACGACGGCAAGGACCGCGTCTACGGCGGAGCCGGCGACGACACGCTGTACGGGGGCAAGGGCGACGACATCCTGTACGGCAACGCGGGCAGCGATGTCGTGTACGGCAACAGCGGCAATGACACGCTGTACGGCGGCCCCGGCACCGACAGGCTCTCCGGTGGCCCCGGCCGCAACGTGGTCCACCAGAACTGAACGTCCGCGCCCCTCAGGCCGGTAGGCCGGGGCGGCTGGGCAGGACCGGGGGCGTGCCCGTCCGCCTCACGGCGGAGGGGACGGGCCGCCTCCTGTTGGTGCCGGCTTTGCGTTCGCCGGGATGGACGCTCAGACGCCGTAGCCGTCGCTGTAGCCGTCCCGGTGGTGGTGTCGTTCCTCCTCGACGACCGGCGTCGTGGGCGGCACCACCACGCGCCGACGGCGGGCGATGCCGCTGAAGGTGCTGACGCCGATCAGCCCGACGATCATGAGGATGATCCCGACCAGGTCGAGATTGACCCCCTTCATGTGCCAGTCGGTCGCGAACGTGAGGATGGCTCCCGCGGCGATGAGGATGATGCATCCGCCGAGGCCCATGCGCGTCGCCTCCCTGTCCGGTCCGGTCTCTCCGGTCTCTCCGGCCTTCCCGGTCGTCCGGTCAACTGCGGGTACCCGCCCGGCCCGTGCTCATGCGGGGGCGATCGCTCACGTCACAAAACAGGCGGAACCACACGTCACAGAACGCACATCTCACAGCCGCACGTCACGGAACTACCCCTGCAGAAAGGCCACCAGGGCGTTCGCCAGCAGATGCGGGTCGTCCACGCCGCACAACTCCCGTGCGCTGTGCATCGAGAGGATCGCGACGCCGATGTCGACCGTCTTGATGCCGTGCCGGGCCGCGGTGATCGGGCCGATCGTGGTGCCGCAGGGCATGGAGTTGTTGGAGACGAAGGACTGGAAGGGAACGTTCGCCCTCTCGCAGGCCGCGGCGAACACCGCGCGTCCCGAACCGTCGGTGGCGTAGCGGTTGTTGACGTTGACCTTGAGGATCGGGCCGCCGTTGACGCGGGGGTGGTGCGTCGGGTCGTGGCGCTCCGCGTAGTTGGGGTGCACCGCGTGGCCCGTGTCCGAGGAGAGACAGACCGTGCCCGCGAAGGCTCTCGCCCGGTCCTCGAAGGACCCTCCGCGCGCGAACACCGAGCGCTCCAGCACACTGCCGAGCAGCGGCCCGTCCGCGCCCGTGTCCGACTGCGAGCCGTTCTCCTCGTGGTCGAACGCGGCCAGTACGGGGATGTAGGCCGGGTCGGCGCCCGAGACCGCCGTGAGTGCCGCCACGCCGGCGTGGACCGACAGCAGGTTGTCCATGCGCGGACCCGCGAGCAGTTCCTTGTCCCGGCCCAGATGGGCCGGCGGCTCCACTGAGTGCGTCATCAGGTCCCAGCCCGTGACCTCGCCCGCCGCCAGCCCCGCGGTCTCCTCCAGGAAGGCGATCAGGTCCCCGTCGCGCACATCGCCGCCCAGCCCCCAGATCGGTTGCAGATGGCGCTGCTTGTCGAGCTTGAGGCCCTCCGTCGACACCGAACGGTCCAGGTGGATCGCGAGCTGGGGGACGCGCAGCAGCGGCCGGTCGACGTTCACCAGACGCGTGGAGCCGTCCCGCAGGGTCAGCCGGCCGGCCAGGCCCAGGTCGCGGTCGAGCCAGGAGTTGAGCAGGGGGCCGCCGTAGACCTCCACGGCCACCTGGCGCCAGCCGTGCGCGCCGGTGTCCGGCTGCGGCTTGACCCGCAGGTTCGGGGAGTCGGTGTGCGCGCCGACGATGCGGAACGGCGTGTGGGGCGCCGCGCCCTCCGGGACGTACCAGGCCACGATCGCGCCGCCACGCAGTACGTACTTGCCGCCGCTCGTCCCGTCCCAGGCGTCCGTCTCCGCGACCTGCCTGAAGCCTGCCTTCTCCAGCCGCTCGGCGGCACTCGCCACCGCGTGGTACGGCGACGGACTGGCCGTCAGGAAGGACATGAGGTCGTCGGTGTGGCCGCGGTCGAAGCGGGGGGGTTCGCTCATGGGTTCACCTTAACGACGTACGAGGGCCCACTCCTCGTGAAGGGGAGCGGGCCCTCGTGAGGGCGATGTGGAGTTTTGGCTACCCAGAACCAGGGAGCTCGGAACCCGGAACCGGAGAGGCTAGAACGCGGCCTCGTCGAGCTCCATCAGGTCCAGGTCGACGCCCTCGGCGAGCTTGCGGGCACCGGTGACACCCGGCAGGACGTTGGCCGCGAAGAACTTCGCCGCCGCGATCTTGCCCGTGTAGAACGCCGCATCCTTGGAGGACACAGCCTTCGCGGACGCCGTCTCCAGCTTCTCGGCGGCGATCGCGGCACCCTTGAGCAGCAGGTAGCCGACGACCACGTCACCGGAGGCCAGCAGCAGGCGGCTGGTGTTCAGGCCCACCTTGTAGATGTTCTTGACGTCCTGCTCGGTGGCCGCGAGGTCGGTCAGCATCAGACCGACGATGGCCTCCAGCTCGACGGCGGCCTTCGCGAGGTGCTCGCGGGCGCCCGCCAGCTCCTCGCCGCCCGTGCCCAGCGCCAGGAACTTCTTGATGTCCTCGGCAAGGGAGTTGAGGGCAGCGCCCTGGTTGCGGACGATCTTCCGGAAGAAGAAGTCCTGGCCCTGGATGGCCGTCGTGCCCTCGTACAGGGTGTCGATCTTGGCGTCGCGGATGTACTGCTCGATCGGGTACTCCTGCAGGAAGCCGGAGCCGCCGAAGGTCTGCAGCGACTGGGCGAGCAGCTCGTAGCCCTTCTCGGAGCCGTAGCCCTTGACGATCGGCAGGAGCAGGTCGTTCAGCGCCTCCAGCGCGGAGATGTCCTCGCCGGCCGCCTCCTTGACCTGGATCTCGTCCTGGAGGGAGGCCGTGTAGAGCACCAGCGCACGCATGCCCTCCGCGTACGCCTTCTGCGTCATCAGCGAGCGGCGTACGTCCGGGTGGTGCGTGATGGTGACCTTGGGCGCGCTCTTGTCCATGAAGTTCGCCAGGTCGGGGCCCTGGACGCGCTCCTTGGCGTACTCCAGCGCGTTCAGGTAGCCCGTCGACAGCGTGGAGATCGCCTTCGTGCCGACCATCATCCGCGCGAACTCGATGATGCGGAACATCTGGCGAATGCCGTCGTGCTTGTCGCCGATCAGCCAGCCCTTGGCGGGGTGCTGGTCGCCGAAGGTCATCTCACAGGTGTTGGACGCCTTGAGGCCCATCTTGTGCTCGACGTTCGTCGCGTACACGCCGTTGCGCTCGCCCAGCTCGCCGGTCTCGAAGTCGAAGAGGTACTTCGGGACGAGGAAGAGGGACAGGCCCTTGGTGCCGGGGCCGTTGCCCTCCGGGCGGGCGAGGACGTAGTGGAGGATGTTCTCCTCCATGTCGTGCTCACCGGACGTGATGAACCGCTTCACGCCCTCGATGTGCCAGGAGCCGTCCTCCTGCTGGACCGCCTTGGTACGGCCGGCGCCGACGTCGGAGCCCGCGTCGGGCTCGGTCAGCACCATGGTCGAACCCCAGGTCCGCTCCACGGCGATCTGCGCGATCTTCTTCTGTACGTCGTTGCCCTCGTCGAAGAGGATCCCGGCGAACGCCGGGCCGGAGGCGTACATCCACACGGCCGGGTTCGAGCCGAGCAGCAGCTCCGCGTACGCCCAGATCAGGGAGCGCGGGGAAGTGGTGCCGCCGATCTCCTCGGGCAGGCCCAGACGCCAGTACTCGGAGTCCATGAAGGCCTTGTAGCTCTTCTTGAAGGAGGCCGGAACCGGGGCGGTGTTCGTCTCCGGGTCGAAGACCGGCGGGTTGCGGTCCGCGTCCGCGAAGGACTCCGCCAGCTCGTTCTCCGCGAGCCGGGTCAGCTCCTCGAGGATGCTTTTGGCGGTCTCGGTGTCCATCTCCTCGAACGGGCCGGTGCCGTACAGCTTGTCCCGCCCCAGGACTTCGAAGAGGTTGAACTCGATGTCGCGCAGATTCGACTTGTAGTGCCCCATGGCGACGGCTCCGTTAAAGAGATCGGCGAGGCACCGGGTGTAGCTCCTCGCGCTAGTTCACGTACCAACAAGTAGCTACGATGATGCTACCCGTCGGTAATAAGAAGCAACCCCGAACCGGTCATCTGTGACTCAGTACTCTTGCGCCCATGTACGGCTACGACCAGAACGCGGGTGCGGGTGCCCAGCAGCAGTACGCCCAGCCGCAGCAGGGCCCGGGCGGTTACGGGCAGCAGCAGCCGCTGTATCCCGAGCCGTCCCCACCGTCCCTCGCGGACGCGGTGCGGGCCTTCACCACCGGCCAGCTGTCCGCGGAGGACTTCCAGCAGGTCTTCGCGACCTCGAAGGTCTACTGCCCGCGCGGTGACAACCCCGGTTTCCTCGCCCTGCACAACACCCAGCAGCCGGTGATCCCGATGTTCACCTCGCTCAAAGAGCTGCGCCGGTACGCGGGCAAGGAGTCCAAGTACTTCGTGATCACGGGAGCCGAGGTCATCGACCTCCTGCCCACCGGCTACGGTTTCGTCCTCGACATGGAGGGCGAGCACCGCATGGTCTTCGACGCGAAGGCCGTGGAGCAGATGGTCGAGTTCGCGATGCGCAGGATGTACGGCTGACAGCCGCGGGCGCGGCTGACGTCCACCGCCCCGTCGTACCCGACGCCCGGAGGGAATGTCCTCCGGGCTTTCTCTGTTGGGGCTGGCAGAAAGTTCAATGCTCAACTAAAGTGGTCGTACACAAGGAGGTACCGACATGCCTGCAGTGACCGTCGAGAACCCGCTGACGCTGCCGCGTGTGACCGCGTCGGCCGATGCCGTGGCACGTCCCGTACTGGCCGTCACGACCGCGCCGAGCGGTTTCGAGGGCGAGGGTTTCCCGGTGCGCCGTGCGTTTGCCGGGATCAACTACAAGCACCTCGACCCGTTCATCATGATGGATCAGATGGGCGAGGTGGAGTACGCGCCGGGCGAGCCCAAAGGCACCCCCTGGCACCCGCACCGCGGCTTCGAGACCGTCACGTACATCATCGACGGGATCTTCGACCACCAGGACTCGCAGGGCGGTGGCGGCACCATCACCAACGGCGACACCCAGTGGATGACGGCGGGCTCGGGCCTGCTGCACATCGAGGCGCCGCCGGAGTCCCTCGTCATGTCCGGCGGGCTCTTCCACGGCCTGCAGCTGTGGGTGAACCTCCCGGCCAGGGACAAGATGATGGCCCCGCGCTACCAGGACATCCGCGGCGGCAACGTCCAGCTGCTGACGACCCCGGACGGCGGCGCGCTCCTGCGCGTCATCGCCGGTGAGCTGGACGGTCACCAGGGCCCCGGCATCACGCACACGCCGATCACGATGATCCACGCGACGCTGGCGCCGGGCGCGGAGATCACCCTGCCGTGGCGCGAGGACTTCAACGGGCTCGCGTATGTGCTGGCGGGGCGCGGTGCGGTGGGTTCCGAGCGGCGTCCGGTCCAGATGGGCCAGACCGCCGTGTTCGGCGCGGGCTCCGCGCTGACCGTCCGCGCGGACGAGAAGCAGGACTCCAACACGCCGGACCTGGAGGTCGTGCTCCTGGGCGGGCAGCCGATCCGTGAGCCGATGGCCCACTACGGCCCGTTCGTCATGAACACCCGCGAGGAACTCCAGCAGGCCTTCGACGACTTCCAGAAGGGCCGGCTGGGGACGATCCCCGCGGTGCACGGGATGACCGAGGGCGGCCTGTAGGACCGCCGGCGACGCACCGCCGGTATCTCACCCGGCTGGGTCGTTCGCGCAGGACAGCGCATGCACGCGCGTGATCCGCTGGACGGGTGCAGCTCCTTCCCGACCCCGTCCGGCGGTTCGCCGCCTGGTGCGCCGTCGTGCTGCTCGGGGCAGCAGTGGTCTACGTAGGGGTCCTGCTGTGCTCCGCGTTCCGTACGGCCGTGGTGCCGGTGCTGCTCGCCCTGCTCGGGACCGCCCTGCTGGGGCCCCTGCACCGGCGGCTCGTGAAGGCCAGGGTCAATCGGTCCGTCGCCGCCGGGCTCACCTGCGTGGCGGTCGTGGCCGTCGTCGGTGGGGCCGTGTACATCGTCGTCGCCGCGCTCATCGACACCGGTGACGAGATCGTCGCCTCGCTGAAGGAGGCGGCCCAGGGGGTCGCCGACCACTTCGGGGCCGCGGGGACCTCGCTGGACGACGTCGCCACGAACGCGAAGGATCTGCTCACCAAGTTCGGCGGGACGGCCGCGTCCAACGTCATCAGCGGGGTCAGTGTCGTGGGCGAGAGCATCGCGATGGCCGTGCTGGCGCTGTTCCTCGTCTTCTTCTTCCTGCGGGACTCGCACAAAGCCGGCGGCCTGGTCCGGGAGATCGCTCCGGGGCGGAGCGGCGAGACGCTTGAGGCCATGGCCCGACGGGCCTTCGAGGCCGTCGAGGGGTTCATGCGCGGTACCACCTTCATCGCGCTCATCGACGCCGTCTGCATCACCGTGGGGCTGCTGGTCCTGGGTGTGCCGGGGGCCGTGGGGCTGGGCGCGCTCGTGTTCGTCGGCGCCTTCATCCCCTACCTCGGCGCCTTCCTCTCCGGTGCCGTCGCCGTACTGGTCGCGCTCGCCGACCGCGGGTTCGTCATCGCGCTGTGGGCGCTCGGGGTCGTCCTCGCGGTGCAGGTGCTGGAGGGGCATGTGCTCACGCCGGTGATCCAGAGCCGGACCGCGCAGATGCACCCGGCGGTGGTGATGGTGGCGATCACGGCGGGGGCGTCCGTGGCGGGGATCCTCGGCATGCTGCTCGCCGTACCCCTCACCGCGGCCGCCTTCGCCGTCGTACACGAACTGCGGGCGCGCTACCCCGGGCCCGAGCCGTCCGGGGACTCGGCCGGGTCCTCGGACTCGTAGAGCTCGAACCAGATGCTTTTGCCCTCGCCCTGGGGGTCCACGCCCCAGGCGTCCGCGAGCAGCTCGATGAGGATCAACCCTCGGCCGGAGGAGGCCAGTTCGCCGGGGCGGCGCTTGTGCGGGAGGGCGTCGCTGGTGTCGGTGACCTGGATCCGCATCCGGCGGCTCCCGGGTTCGCCCCGCACCTCAGCCAGCAGCAGCGCGTCGGCGTCGGTGTGCACGAGGACGTTGGTGAGCATCTCGGAGACCAGCAGCACCGCCGAGTCGACCTGGTCGGGCGAGGGCCAGTCGTGGAGCAGCTCGCGCAGCTGCTGACGGGCCACCGCCACCCGCTCCGGTTCCGCCTGTGCGACGGAGAGCATGGTGCGGCGCACCGGCGGCGGCAGGAACAGTGCCTCGCCATGGCCCTCTTCCGGCCGGCTCAGCAGCAGTACGGCTATGTCGTCCTCGCGCCGGTCGGCGAGCGGGCCGGTCGTGTGGTGCGAGGAGGGACCGTGCACGCCCTGCACCAGAGCGTCCGCCAGCTCCTCCAGATCGCCCTTGTGCTCCTCCAGGATCGTGCGGATCCGCTGCCAGCCGCTCTCCAGGTCGTGGCCGCCGGTCTCGATCAGACCGTCGGTGCAGACCAGCATGGTCTCGCCGGGTTCGAGGATGATCCGGGTGGTCGGGTAGTCGGCGTCCGGGTCGATGCCGAGAGGCAGGCCGCCCGCCGTCGGACGGGCCATCACCGTGCCGTCCGCCATACGGATGGCCGGGTCGGGGTGCCCGGCCCGGGCGATGTCGAGAATGCCGGTCGCCGGATCGGCCTCGACGTAGAGACAGGTCGCGAAGCGCAGGTCCGCGTGGGCGTCGTCCTCGGGAACGCCGGGCTGAGTGGCGCCGTCCGTCATGCCGTGCAGGAAGCGGGAGGCACGGGAGAGCACCGCGTCGGGGCGGTGGCCCTCGGAGGCGTAGGCGCGCAGGGCGATGCGGAGCTGGCCCATCAGCCCGGCCGCCCGGACGTCATGGCCCTGGACGTCGCCGATGACCAGGGCGATACGGCCTCCCCCAGAGGGGGTGCCCCCAGGCAGCGGGATCATGTCGTACCAGTCGCCGCCGACCTGGAGCCCGCCCCCGGTGGGGACGTAGCGGGCGGTGACGCTCATGCCCGGTATCTGGGGGCCGAGCGTCGGCATCATCGAGCGCTGCAGGCCGTCCGTGAGCGCGCGCTCGGTCTCGGCGACACCGGCGCGGGACAGCGCCTGGGCGAGCATGCGGGCGACCGTCGTCAGCACCGACCGCTCGTCGGGGTTGAAGGTGACGGGGTAGGCGAAGGCCGCCATCCAGGCGCCCATGGTGCGGCCGGCCACGGTCAGCGGCAGAAAGGCCCAGGAGTGGCGGCCGAAGGACGAGGCGAGCGGCCAGGTGACCGGGTAGCGGGATCTGTACTGCTCCGGGGTGGAGATGTAGACGGCGCGGCCGGTGCGGACCACCTCGGCGGCCGGGTAGTCCGTGTCCAGGGACATGTGGGAGAAGGGGCCGTCGTCGGACTGGGCCCCGTGGTGGCCGGTGATCGTCAGCCGGTCGCCCTCGACGCCGAACACCGCGAGCCCGTCCGGGCTGAACCCCGGCATCGACAGGCCCGCCGCGACCCGCAGCACCTCCTCCGTGGACCGTGCCTCGGCCAGCGCCCGTCCCGCGTCCAGCAGGAACGCCTCCCTGGACCGCCGCCAGTCGCCGGTGACGGCGCTGCGTCCGGCCGGGGTGCCGGGGGTCGGCTCGGTCACCTCCTGGAGGGTGCCGATCAGCTGGAAGGACTTCTTGCCGGGGCCGAAAGAGGGTTTGGAACGGGAGCGGACGACGCGGATCACCCGTCCCTGCTCGTCCATGATCCGGATCCGCACCTCGGCCAGCGTGCCCTCGGTGACGGCCAGCCCGACGACGGCGATGATCTCGTTCCAGTCGACAGGGTGGAGACGGGCCCTTGCACGGGCTTCCGTGAGGGTCGTCTGGACGGCGGGCAGACCGAGAAGCCGGGCGGCCTCGGCATCGACCGTGACCAGTTCCGTGGCGGTGTCCCAGTGCCACAGGCCGGTCGCGAGGGCGGCGAGAACCTCCCCCACGGCGGGCAGAGGCTCACCAGTGCGCATTGCCCTACTTTATGGAGAGGTGATCGAGGAGTGCCACCGATTGCCCCGTCTTAATGGTGGGGAGCCGATCTCGGGGTGCCCGGTACGCTGGGGTTGTTTCACGTGAAACGTACCCCCGATCCGCGAAGGCTGGATGAACGACGATGCATCGGTACAGGTCCCACACCTGCGGCGAGCTCCGCGCCTCTGACGTCGGCACCGACGTCCGGCTGAGTGGCTGGCTGCACAATCGGCGCGACCTGGGCGGCATCCTCTTCATCGATCTGCGTGATCACTACGGCATCACGCAGCTCGTCGCCCGCCCGGGCACCCCGGCCTACGAGGCTCTCGACAAGGTCACCAAGGAGTCGACGGTCCGCGTCGACGGCAACGTCGTCTCCCGGGGCGCCGACAACGTCAACCCGGACCTGCCGACCGGTGAGATCGAGGTCGAGGTCGGCGAGGTCGAGCTGCTCGGCGCCGCCGCCCCGCTCCCCTTCACGATCAACACCGAGGACGGGGTGAACGAGGAGCGCCGGCTGGAGTACCGCTTCCTCGACCTGCGCCGCGAGCGCATGCACCGCAACATCCTGCTGCGCACGTCGGTCATCTCGGCGATCCGGCACAAGATGACGGCGCTGGGCTTCAACGAGATGGCGACGCCGATCCTGTCGGCGACCTCCCCCGAGGGTGCCCGCGACTTCGTGGTCCCCTCCCGGCTGAACCCGGGCAGGTTCTACGCCCTGCCGCAGGCGCCGCAGCAGTTCAAGCAGCTGCTGATGATCTCCGGCTTCGACCGCTACTTCCAGATCGCGCCCTGCTTCCGTGACGAGGACGCCCGCGCGGACCGTTCGCCGGGCGAGTTCTACCAGCTCGACGTCGAGATGAGCTTCGTCGAGCAGGAAGACGTCTTCCGGCCGATCGAGCGGCTCATGACCGAGCTGTTCGAGGAGTTCGGCGGGGGCCGCCACGTCACCTCGCCGTTCCCGCGGATCCCGTTCCGTGAGGCGATGCTGAAGTACGGCTCCGACAAGCCGGACCTGCGGGCCCAGCTGGAACTCGTCGACATCACCGACGTCTTCGACGGCTCGGAGTTCAAGGCGTTCGCGGGCAAGCACGTGCGGGCCCTGGCGGTGCCGGGGGTCCAGGACCAGCCCCGTAAGTTCTTCGACCAGCTCGGCGACTTCGCTGTCTCGCTGGGCGCGAAGGGTCTGGCCTGGGTGCGCGTCACCGAGGACGGGTCCCTCACCGGCCCGATCGCCAAGTTCCTCACCGAGGAGAACGTCGCCGAGCTGACCAAGCGCCTGTCGCTGGCCGCCGGCCACGCCGTGTTCTTCGGCGCGGGCGAGTTCGACGAGGTCTCGAAGATCATGGGCGCGGTGCGGGTCGAGGCCGCCAAGCGTGCCGGGCACTTCGAGGAGGGCGTCTTCCGGTTCTGCTGGATCGTCGACTTCCCGATGTACGAGAAGGACGAGGAGACCGGCGCGATCGACTTCTCGCACAACCCCTTCTCGATGCCGCAGGGCGGTCTGGAGGCCCTGGAGACCCAGGACCCGCTGGACATCCTGGGCTGGCAGTACGACATCGTCTGCAACGGCGTCGAGCTGTCCTCCGGCGCGATCCGGAACCACGAGCCCGACATCATGCTCAAGGCCTTCGAGATCGCGGGCTACGACCGTGAAACCGTCGAGGACAAGTTCGCCGGCATGCTGCGCGCCTTCCGCTTCGGCGCCCCGCCGCACGGCGGCATCGCCCCCGGCGTCGACCGCATCGTGATGCTGCTCGCCGACGAGCCGAACATCCGCGAGACCATCGCCTTCCCGCTCAACGGCAACGCCCAGGACCTGATGATGGGTGCGCCGACGGAACTGGAGGAGGCGCGGCTGAAGGAACTGCACCTCTCGGTGCGCAAGCCGCAGCCGAAGTAGTCGCAGACCGAGGCACAGACCTCAGGCGGATACGAAGGGCTCGAAACCGGCGTCGGTTTCGAGCCCTTTTCCCTGGGCCGAGGACGACCGTGAACGGGGCGGCCGTGCCGGTCAGGTGTCGTAGGTGCCGTCCCAGGGTTCGCCGAACGCGAGGCGGTCGGGGTAGAGCTCGGCCCAGCTCTCCCCGTCGTCCTCGCGGATCACCAGGCCGAACTGCACGTCGTCGACGGTCAGTTGGAACGGCCGTATCGCGATGTCCGTGTAGGAGCGGCGGGGCAGGCTGCGCAGGAGTTTCGCCAGGTGGACGCGGGCGCGCTGCTTGACCGACCCGTCTCCGTCCGGATTGCGCATCTGTTCGGCCCAGGTGCCGGCACACCAGATCTCCGAGTCGCGGTAGCGGCCCTCGGGGTCGAAGGTGTGCAGCACCGCGTAGAGACGTTTGTGCTCTTCCCAGCCGTGGTCGAGACGGAATCCCCGCGGGAAGGCATACGTGATCGACGCCAGGAACTGCCCGTCCGCGTACCGGCCGATGGACTCGGTCCGGTGCCTGGGCACGTAGGCGATCGGGACGACTTCGGGTACTGCCATGGCGGAACAATACGGTGCCCGGAAAGCTGTTCCGCCTTCCGAGCCCCGTTTATCACGGTTCCTACGCGGGCTCGCCGCCGAAGCGCTCCTTGTAGGTCTCCAGGTCCGCGTCCGTCGAGGAAGAACGTGAGGCGTAGCGTGGGCGCCGTTTCCCGCGAGTCGCCCACTTACGACATCGTCCAGGTCGAGCGGCACATCTTCCCTATTACGGGTGCGGTCGGGCACTATGCCCACGGGGCGGCTCACGCAGGGCGCATGATGCTGTTCGCAGGTGCCATCAGCCAGTGAAAGTGCTCGATGAGCGGCTCGACCACGTGCGGGTCACGCAGTACCACACCGAGTTCGATGTTGTCGGACAAGGCGCGGTCAGTGAGGTTGGCGCTTCCCAGAAGGGCTGTATGCCGGTCGGCAGCGATCAGCTTGGCGTGCAGTACGCCCGATGACTCGACCCGATGCCAGACGTGCACATCGTCAGGCAACGCGGCGAACGCCACCGACGCCTGTGTGGACTCTTCGAGCAGAAGGTCTACGCGAACCCCTCGGTCGACCGCTCGCCCTATTTCAGTGACGACGTTCCGAGCACCGTGGGCGGCAAAACTGGCGATCAGCAACGAGGTCTTCGCCGAGCGGATGACCTCCACCGCGACCCCACTTGTCAGCCGTGCCGGCATCGACGCGTTCATCGGTCCGCTCACGGCGACTTGGGCAGGTCTCGGCCGGGGCAACGAGCGGACAGTGGCAAGCACAAGCGCGAGTCCCGCCCCGGTCATGCCCGGCACTTCGGAGCGCCAGACGCGGGCGATCTCCGATAGCTGCTGTGGCAGGCCGGCGGCGGACTGGGCCGCGATGAAGCGGCTCAGCAAGGGGTCGTCGGGACCGGAAATCGTATGGAGGACTTGCTCCATGACGGCGATACGGTCCTCGGGCAAGCGGTCGCAGAGTGCGGCCAGAAGTCTGGGAAGGCGGTGCGAGGGAGCGCCGCTCCGGGCTGCGGGCACGTCTGCCGTGTGAGCAGACGACCCATCCGATCCGCTCAGGCCCTGGCCGCTCGGTCGGCTCACGGTCTGAACGCACACTTGTCGTCCGCCAGGGTCTCCACCAGCAGGGCACGGTCCAGGTAATGGTTGCCCCGCTCGCAGGAGGTTTCCGCGGCGAACAGGCAGGCGTGGCTTGCCGCCCCGTGCAGTCGCGAGTGGATGCGTGGATCGTGTTCGGCGCACATGGGGTCGGAGCTGCACAGTCTGGCCTCTTCGAGGGCCTGCGCGATCGCGGGGCCAAGCCGCTCACTGCGGCCGAGCGAGACGAGCCCGCCCAGGGTGCCCTCGCTGTCGGGAGCGGCGGTGTAGAGCAGGATCCCGGACATGGGGTCGGAGCCCGATCGTGCGTAGATGCGCTCCGCTATTCCCGATGCGCCGTAGCCGCATTCCAGGGCGAACTGGCGGATGAGGACATGCGCCAGCGTGTGCAGGAGCACGTATCGAATGCCGGGCCACCGGGGCTCGACGCGGCGGGCCGTGCACCAGGCCTGGTGGGCGGACTTCAGGATCTCCTCGCGGGCGCGCACCGCGTCCTGCCGCTCCCACTCGGCGAGACGCTCCTCCTTGAGGGCGAGGAACACGCCCTCGCCGCGCAGTTCTGCGCAGGGGACCCAGGCGGAGGCGTTGTTGCGGCTGAGCGGAGCCACGACGCGCGTGTGCGTGTCCTCCTCGGGCAACCATTCGGGGGCTTCTATCCGCGTGAAACCGGTGAGGGCAGAAACCTCGCGCAGCCGGTGGACCAGTACGACACTGTCCAGCCAGTCTGCGGTGTCGTCGGGAAGGCGACGCTCCCGCACAGTGGTGAAGTCCGGCAGGGCATGGTCGCGAGGGTGGGTGAAGGCGCGCCATTCCGGTGTGGTGAGGTCGAACTCCTCGTCCTCCTCACCCTCGTGACCGGCGACTGCCTGAGCTTCCTTGGTCACCGCCGCCCAGACCGCGTCCGCTCCGTACTGCTCCAGCTCGGGCCAGCAGGCCTGGGTGGGCAGCAGCATCTTGGCCGCGTCCGCGGGGACGGCGGCCAGCGGTGAGAGCAGGGTCCAGTGTTCCCTGACCGTCTGTGTGAGGGGCTCCTCGGCGCGGGGAATGCTGAACAGCCTCAACTGCGAGGCGAACCAGCTGTTGGTGGCGCCCAGCACCATGGTGCGCGCGTGCTCCTGGCATCCGCCCTGGGCGAAGGTGCCGAGGTGCGGGTGGTGGCCACGGCACGCGGGAAGGTTCCGCTCCCCGGCCTGCCCGAGGGCGTCGGCCATTGAGCGGGGTGCCACTCCGCAGGTGCACCGGACGAAGACGTTGGCGGCTTCGCCAGTGGTGCCGGACTCGGTCAGGCTCAGTGTCTGACCCTCGCACGAAGTGCTGCCGCGATGTACGAAGTACACCCAGGGGAAGTCGTCCATGTGGCCCTTGGGGCACGCCACGAGGAAGCGGGCGGGCAGCGCGGTGGGCTGTCCGGCGCCGGGGCCGCCGCAGTTGATGTGGACGTACTTCGTCTTCTCCGGCCGGTAGAGGTTCCGCCGCAGATCGAAGAGGCCGCCCGACGCGGGTGCCAGCTGGTTGCAGCGCTCCCGCGAGCAGCGCAGCCAGCGAGGGAAGAGGCCGACCGGCACGCCCGTCCTGGTCCAGTCGCCGTACGGGTCGGCGGGGTTCTCGGGCAGGTGGGGCGGGGTGCGCAGGGCGGTGACATGGCCGCCGAGGCGGCGCCGGACGGCGGCCAGAAGACGGTCCTCGGTCAGGACGCGGGCGCGGACCGGGTCCCAGTCGTCGAGCCCCATGACCATGGTGGACAGGTTGGGCAGGTCGGTGACGGCGCCGATGCCGTAGGTGTGAAGAAGCTGGCTGGGACGCAGTTCGCCCACGCGGAGCGCTTCTGCTGCGGGGGCGGTCATGTGGTCTCCCAGGGATCTGCGTCCGCGTCCGGGGCGCTGCTGTCGTCGGGCTGTTCGCGCGGAGTGTAGGGCGGCTCGGCTGCGAAGTCGGTGCCGGCGTCACCGGTGAGGATCAGCCGGATGGGCGGCTCGACCTCGCGCAGCGACGTCGGACAGGTCATGAGCCGCCACGGGCCGCTGTCCGGTTCCAGCAGGAGCGGGGCGACGTCGCCTTGGCGCCGGGCCGCGCGGTAGCCGAGGATCGCTCCGGGGGCTTTGCGTTTCTGCTCCCAGTAGTCGAGCCGGGTGTCGAGCCGGGCCCGCACCTCGTTGGCGATGTGCCGGTCGTCCGTGACGTCCCTGGCGCGGAGTTCGAGTGAAGCCACGGCATGGCTGACGACCTCGCCGCGCCGGTCGACCCACTGGGCACCCCGGTTGGCGTTGTAGTCGGGCTTGAGATTCCGGACGAGGGACGCCAGGACGCCGGTGAGGCCCCGGTCGACGGCGCGGTCCGCGAACGGCGTCACGGACAGGGCTTCCACATGCTGGTAGATGGTGGCGTGGAAGGACTCGAACGTCTCGTAGTGCGAAAGGTCGCGCGGACGGGCCCAGTTGAGCAGAGTGAAGACGAGACCGGGTGCCCTGCGGCCGACACGGCTCGTCGCCTGGATGTACTCGGCGGTCGACTTCGGCTGGTTGTTGACGACCATGACACCGAGCCGGGAGACGTCGACACCGACGGCGATCATGTTGGTGGCGAGCAGGACGTCGATGGGGCGGGGTGATCCCTTGGGCCTGCGGCCGAAGGTGATGTCGAGCTTCTCCAGGATGTCGGGGATGGCGTCGGAGGCCATGCGGCTGGTCAGCTCGGCCGGTTCGTTGATCCGCCGGGTGGCAAGTCCCCGGCGGTCGGCCCGGACGAGCCTGGCCGACACGTCGTCCTCCACGAGCCGTCGCATGCCACCGAGGTCGCGCAGGCTGTTGAAGTAACCGACGAGCGTCATGTATGGGTCGGTCAGATCGCTCGCCCCGTACGTCTCGTACAGGTACTGAGCGGCGGCGAGCTGGGCGACGAACACCCTGATGGCCACGGACTTCGTCCGCACGCCCTGGGCGCAGAAACCCACGTACCGGCGGCCGGGGGTTTTCTCGGTGGGCCGCCGGCGGGCGAAGAACGTGTCGTCGGCGCTCAGTCCGGACGGCGGGAAGACCGCTGTGCGACGGGCGAATAGGTCGTGGATCTGGCGGTCGGCGCGGCGCACGGTGGCGGTGGAGGCGATGACCTTGGGGCGCACGCTGACGCCGCTCTCGGGCTCCCAGGTGGAGAGCCGGTCCACGGCCGTCTCGTACAGCCCGGTGAGGGAGCCGAGTGGGCCGGAGATGAGGTGCAGCTCGTCCTGGACGATGAGATCCGGCGGGCGTACTCGCACGGCGTCGACGGTGGTGGCGGACTCATGGTCGCCGGCCGCCGGGTGGCTGGACGCCTCCCAGTCCGCGTCCACCGCGGACGGCGTGACGTATCCGTGGCGGGTGCAGCGCCGGGACACCTGGCCGAACAGCGCCTGGGTGTCGCCCTTCCACGGCAACTGGGCGAACTTGTCGACGGTGGCGATGACGAGGCTCGGCGGGAGGCGGTAGATCTCCTCGTCGACGACGAGGACGGGCAGTCCCTGTTCGTCGGCGGGCAGCCCGAAAGCGCTCGCGCCGAACGGGCACTCGTAGGCGTCGGGGCAGGTGATGAACGTCCGGCGGAGTGTCCTGTCGACACTGATGTCGCGGCCCGCTTCCATCTTCGAGCCGCACCACGGGCAACTGGTGAGCTGGTGGGGGGAGCCCATCCGCCCGAAGCCGCCGCGACCCTTGTCCTTCTTCTGCTCCTTGGCCCAGTCGATCGCCTGGTCAGTGGTGTTGGGAGTGACCCGGCCGCCCACCCACAGGCCGATCCGGAACGGGTTGCGGCCCCACCGGTCCGGCGCCTCCCGGCGGATCACCTCGCAGGCGCAGATCAGCGCGGCCGCCCGCTGGAACTGCTGGATGGTGAGCAGCCGCAGTGTGTACCGCATGATCACGGCGACTCCGTGCTCGGCGTCGAGTCCGCCGAGGTGGGGCTTGCGCCGCCGAATGGCGAGGGTGAAGGCGGTCAGACCGAGATAGGCCTCGGTCTTGCCGCCACCGGTGGGGAACCAGAGGAGGTCGGCCAGCGCGGTCCTGTCGTCGGCACGCTCGGGATGGCCGGGGTCGGCGAGCGAGGGCAGGTTGAGCAGTAGGAAGGCCAGCTGGAAGGGGCGCCAGCTGCGGTTCTTCGGCAGGTCGGCGGCCTCGACGGCTTCCTGCAGTGGCATCGAGGGCGTGCGACGCCGGTTGCTTGCCGCGATGGTGTGCACGCGCTGGTGCCACATGGCGCGGTTGGCGAACCGGAAGGCGTCCAGGGCGTCGGGATCGTCCCGCAGAAGGTTGATGCCTGCCTGGATACGGTCTGCGGCCCGCCCGGCGAGGCGCATGTTCTCCTCTGCCTCGGCCCGGTAGCCGTCGAGCTCGGCGGCCGGGTCGTCCACCGACTGCCTCTGCCGCTCGATCCAAGAGCGGTAGCCGTCCACCAACGGAAGCAGCGCGGCCCGCAGCGGATCGGCTTCCATCCGGCTCAGCTCGCTCATGTCCAGCATGAGCGCGGTCAGTTCGGACAGGTCCGCGTCGTCCTGGCGGTGCGGGTCCGGCACGTCCGTGTGCGGCACCTCGTACGACGGCGTGGCCGTGGTGGAGACGCGTACGGCCCGTCGGCGGTCGACCGGGGACGCCTCGGCGTGCACCCCGGTGCCGTGGCCCACGGCGAACTCGGGGAGGAAGCGGTACGTCATCGCGAGCGAGCGCCGCTCGCCCTGGTCTCCCCCGGACGGTTCGACCGTGCGGCGCGGCAGGAAGGGAGCGGTGTCCGGCCCGCCCGTGACCGTCATCGACGCCTGGAACATCCAGTGCGCCGAACCAGGCCTGTCCTCTTGGCCGTTGACGAGGAAGAGGGACACCAGCCACGAGCCCTCGTGCAGCCGGGCCCGTCCGCGCACCACGATGTGCGGGAAGTGCTGAGCATGCAGTGGCCGGGCCTTCAGCTCACCCTCCACCAGCTTCACGCCGACGGTGCCGGAGCATGGCACGCGGTGGAACACCCGCTTCGGGTTGCCCTCGATCTGCGAGTCACCCCGCTCGTACCTCGCCCAGGCGCAGTCGACCGTCAGCTCCTGGATCTTCTTGTCCACGCGGACCGTCAGCCCGAGGGTCGACGGGTGGAGGCTGGGCACGCTGGGAGCGGAGGGCTCCGGATCGCCGGCCTCCGGCTCCTGTTCGGGCGCCACGCTCTGCTCGTCGAGCGTCTCGGGCGCCACCTCCTTGCCGATGGTCCGCAGCGCCGTCCCGTTCCCGGTCCGTACGCCGCCGGGGGCCAGCCGCCCGATGATGTAGTGGTCCAGCGGGTTCCCCGCCAGCTCCTCCTGCTCGTCGCCGGTCGGTCCGAGCAGGTCGCGCACGACGAGTTCGGACAGCCGGTCGCGCAGTTCCTGCGGGCTGGGCGCGGACAGGACCGGGTCGGACGGGTCCGGCCCGGTGCCGGAGGCGGCGAGGGAATCCTGGGTCACGGGGCCAGAGTAGGTCGGGCCACCGACAACCGGCACGAAGTTCTGTGCGGAACTCGATCGACTGCCGCGCATTCCGCCATCCGACAGGCTGCTTTCGGCCTGATCTCGATCAAGGCCTTTGGCTGGGTGTGTGACGCTCGTTACCGTGCGTCGTCCGGGGGTATGACACGCGCGGCACGTCGGTGGGAGCGCGGGGGTCGGAAGGCGAGCGGGGCGTATGACGGACAGCAGAACGGGCGGTATTCCGCCGCAGTCCTCGCCCTCACGCAAGGGGAATTACGGCGTGCCCCTTCACGGGCCTGAACCGGTTCCGGGGTGGATGCAGGCTTCGACGGGGTTCGGGGAAAACGGCCACCGGGGCGACTTCGGGGAGCAGTTCATCCGGATGCTGGCCGCCGCCGCCAACATCGACGCGGCCCGCCGTGAGCGCGACCGGGTTGGCGTGGACTGGCAGTTGGGGCACCCGGGGCGGCCCGGGACCCGTCGGTATCCGATCATCGAGGCGCAGGTGAAGTGCACGTCGTCGCCGGACGTGCACAGCGAGCACATCTCCTACGACCTCAAGGTCAAGAACTACAACCAACTGGCCGGCCGCGAATACGACGTCCCCCGTTTCCTCTTCCTCGTCCTGGCCCCGACCGACGCCGTCACGTGGTCGCACGCGAACCCTGACCGGCTGTTATTGCGCCACGCCGCCTATTGGGCGTGCCTGCACGATCAAGAGCTGTGCGAGAACGGGACGACTCGCACCGTGCACGTGCCGCGCACCAACCTGCTGACCGTCGACTCCTTGCACGAGCTGTTCACCGAGGGCCGTGAACTGCTGGAGGCGTCATGAAGGTGATCACGGACGCGGATTTCCAGCAGGCGGCGGAGCTCGCACCGGAGTTGTTGCGGCGGTACCTGAGCGGCAAAGGCTGGCGTTCTGAGCGTGGACTGGCCGGAGGCGAGTTGTGGGAAAGGACTCCCGCCAGCGAACCTGGCCCGCCGTACGAGGTCCTGGTGCCGCTGACACAGCGCCGTGACTACCCGGGGCGTGTCGTCGACATCCTGGAAACCCTCGCGGTCGTCGAGACACGTACCCCAGGCGACATTCTGCGAGAGATGCAACTGCCGCCGGTGGACTGGCAGTTCCTGCGACTGGTTCCGCCGGGCCCGTCCGGTACGGCTCCTCTGCTGGACCTGGTGTCGGCCCTCACCGGTCTGAAGGACCTGCACACCGCCGCCGCCTCTGCCGCGGTCCAGCCGCAGGCCGTGCAGCCGGGGCAGAAGCCGCAAGTGGTGAAGGACCACGTCGCATCGGTCCGGCTGGACCAGACGCGCGTCGGCAGTTACGTCATCGCCGCGCACACTCCTCTCCCGGACCTCCGATCCAGCCCGCGACAAGGCGAGGTGCCCGCGGACGAGGCCCGGCAGGCGTCGCTCTTCGAAGACGACGCGTTCCCGGGCGGCGGACCGGACCTACGGCCCTCCGAACCGTTCGCGCGCACCGTCTCTCGGATGCTGTTCGCGGGCGTCACCTGCGCGCACGCTGCCGCCGAGGAGACGCTTACCCGTGACTCCCTGGACGGCTTCGGGCGGTATATCGGCGCTGGCCTGTCCGCGAACCTCTGCGAGGCACTGGTGAGAATCGCCGGTGAGGAGCAGCGGTCCTTCTCGTTGGCCTTCGACTGGTCACCCGAGAGGCCGGTGGCGCAGGACTCGCCTCCGGTGTCGCTCACCCCGCTCCACGTGCAGGCGCTGGAGGCGGGGGCGAAGGATCTGCGTGAACGGGCGGCTCGCGAGGAGGGCACGGTGCTGCACGGGGTGGTCACCCGCTTGAGCGGGCAGGACGACCGCCAGGCGACGATCTACGGTTCGCTGCTCCACGAGGATGCGTCACGGGTGCGCAGTGTGCGGGTGGAACTGCGCCCCGAGGATGTGGAGAGGGCCACGGCGGCCTGGCTCGACGGGTTCGAGGTGGCGGTGCACGGCGATGTGGAGCCGTACGGGACGGGGGTGCGGATGCGGGGGGTGCGGAGGTTCGTGGTCAGGCCGCATTGAATCGGCCGCGGACGAGGCCTCCATGTTCCGGGCAGCCGCCGCGCCTCAGAAGCCGAGATAGGTGATCTGCACGACGTAGACCCGTTCGCTGCGCACGACGACCTGGTACGTGAACATGCCGCCGGGAACGATGACATCTCCGCCCTTCGGGTCGACCCCGGCATGGGCCCGGCCATGGACGTGGAGAGCCTCGGCAGCCCTGACCAGCTCGTCCGCCATTCTTTCGACACCGGTCAGGAAATCCGCGGGAGCGGTGCGGGAGGCTTCCTCCGCGCCGAAGGCGTACTCCCACTTCCAGCTCACTCGCGCACTGCTTCCATGGCTTCGTCCAGGACGTCGCCCAGTTCCCGCAGGGCGTCCCGAGCGACGACGGGATCCTCGTGCTCCAGGTTGCTCTTCGCACGAGCGTGGCGGACGGACAGATCGGGGCGGCGGGCGATCTCGACGTCCCTGGCCCAGGCGAGGACCCAGCTCCGTACGGGGCTCAGCGACTGCCACTCGACCGCCTTCGCGAAGGCTTCGTCCTTCGTGCTCTGCATCTCTCCCAGACGCCCGGGGGCGAGGACGGCCAGGGCGGCACGCAGGGCATCGGGAGTCTGCTCGGGACGCGGGATCAGCTCGTGTCCGTGATCGGCCTGAATGCTCATCGTGTCCTCCATGGGGTGCCCCGGCCAGAATATCCGGCCGGGGCTGTCGAGGAGCGGGGTCGCGAGCGGAGCTGGGCACGGGTACCAGGCCTCTTCCGCGCACATACGTGCCGCTGCCAGGAAGACCGCCCGATGCTCGGCCTCGATCTCCGCGTCGCTCCGTTCCTCGATCCCCAGCTCGGCGATGAGAAGTGTGGCCTTCTGGGCTGCGACGGGGTCGTCGCTCAGGAGCGCGCGCCTGCGCTCGCGCCAGCTGCCGCTCCGCACCGTCGTACCTCCAGGTTTACGTGTCTCGGTTCTTCTTCGTGCGTGTGTGTTCTCAGACAGACACCGCTGCTCAGGGCTCACGCGATCGGCACGGGCACGCGGGTGCGGCAGTCGCCGCAGCGGCCCGGTTCGGGGCCGCGAAAGCCGCGGTCGCAGCCGTCGCAGTTCCGGAGTCGATGCGGGACGGCCGGTGGCGGTGCGGGTGCTCGGAACGGGGGCGGGGGTGGGAGCTGGGCGGTCAGGCGGTGGGCCAGGAGGGCGGCCGGGCGGTGCAGGGGCTCGGGCGGCAGGTCGTTGGTCAGGGCGTGGCGTACGGCGGTGGGGGTGAGGTCGCGCTCCAGCCAGGCGGCGACTCCCGGGGCGAGGTGCTCGGCGTCGGTGGCGGAGAGGAGGAGGCGGGGGTCGTGGCGGCGGAGGCCGGCGAGGACGTCCGTGGCCGTCTGGAGGAGGCTGGGTGAGGTGTACGCGGGCTGCGGCACGGCGGGGAGGGCGCGGCGTGCGGGTTTCTGCTGCGGGGCCGCCGCTGCTCGGCGGGCCGGGGGTTTGGGGGTGGCGTCGGCCCGCTCGCTGCCGCGTCGGCCGGGCTGGTTGCAGGAGACAGTGCGGGTGACGATGCGGCCGCTCTCGGTGCGCTCGCGGGGGCGGCGCAGGTAGCCGTGGGTCTCCAGTTCGCGCAGGGCGGCGGCGATACGGGTCGGGCCTTCTGGGAATCGGGCGGCGAGGGTCTTGATGTCGACGCGGGCGCCGGCGGGGAGGGACTGGATGTGCACGGCCAGCCCGATGGCGAGCCCCGAGAGGTCGGGGTGCTGCGCGAGGTGGTTGCCGATCACCGTGAAGCGGGTGGTGTGGCGGGTGTTGTCGTGGACGACTCCGCCGGAGTACGCCGCCGTGGAGGCGTGACGGAGAGGGTGGTTTTTCCCGCCGATACGGGACTGGGCGTGCGGGGGCACGCTAGGGTTTTGGGTGTCCATCGGGAAGGTGTCGACTTCCTTGGTGGTCAGGCCCTCGCAACGGGATTGCAGTCCCTGCGAGGGCCGTCGTATGTCCGGGGGTTGTGCTGTGTCGCGCTGAGCGTAGAGCAGGCAACCGGTGCCGAATCCAGCTGAGTTGGTGATGTTCACTCGCGCGAGTGAGCGGGCTCCGTGGGCGGGAGGGGTGGGGCTTGGTGAGGTTTCTTTCCCTCTCGTGTTTCTTGGAGGAGAGCGCCCGAACCACCGGAGCACACGTTTCCGAACTCCGGTGAGAGGTCGAGTTCGGCCCAAACGGTCTTGCGGGGGACGGGCCCGAGTTCGACGCCCCAGCGGTCGGAGAGCGCCTCGACGAGGAGGAGACCGCGCCCGGATTCGCCATCGGGGGTTGCTGGTCGGCGGTGCGGGAGGTCGTCACCGCGTGTGTCCGTCACCTCGACGCGGAGGGTCTCGCTGCCCGCCAGGAGCGCGAGGCGGAAGTCGCGCCCGGGGAGGCGGCCGTGGGTGGCGGCGTTCGCCGCGAGCTCGGCGACGAGGTGTTCGGCGGCCTCGGTGGCGTGGTGTGGCAGCTCCCAGGTGCGCAGCCACTCGGTGGCGAGGAGCCGGGCGAGGCGGGCGCCGCGTGGTGTGGGGGACAGCAGGACGCTGAAGTGGCGGGTCGGGGGGTGGAGTTGGGTGGAGTTTCTCTGGTTCACGTCACTGAGCGTGGCGGTGCGTGCTTACCGTGAACAGTGACGACGCCGATGCGTAGGGTGACTGTCCGGGCCTTGTCCACTGTTGTCCGGGCTGTCGGAGCGGGCCGGGCCCTACGGGTACGGGCGTTGCGGCACGGCGGGACGACGGAGGAGTGCGGCATGTCGGTGGACGGCGAGGTACGACGACTCAGGACCGAGGCGGACGAGCCGGGGTGGGAGGTGGACCCGGACGACGAGTGGGGGTTGGCCGTCGTGTCCACCGTGGGGCGGCAGTTGAGGCTGCGGCGGGAGGCTGTGGGGATGCGGGCCGCCGAGTTCGGGGAGGTGGTCGGGTACGGGGAGGACATGGTCTACAAGATCGAGGGAGGGAAGCGGATCCCTCGGCCTGAGTTCCTGGACAAGGCGGACGAGGTATTGGCGGCGGGTGGGCTGCTCTCGGCGATGAAGGAGGATGTGGCGAAGGTCAGGTATCCGAAGAAGGTTCGGGATCTGGCAGCGTTGGAGGCCAAGGCGGTTGAGCTTCAGCTCTACGATCCGCTGAACATCCATGGGTTGTTGCAGACCCCTGAGTACGCACGCGGCCTGCTCCTGATGCGGCGCCCGGCTTACAGCGAGGACGAGGTGGAGCGGTTCATCGCCGCGCGTGTGGCCCGCAAGGCCGTGTTCGAGCGGGACCCGACGCCTGAACTTAGTTTCGTCCTGGAGGAGTGGACACTCCGACGTCCTCTTGGAGGGAGGACGCTGTTGCGCGGCCAGCTTGAGCATCTACTGGACGTCGGTCGGTTGCGGAATGTTGAGCTTCAGGTGATGCCGATGGAGCGCGAGGAGCACGCGGGATTGGCTGGCGGTATCGAGGTGCTGAAGTTCGATGACGGCTCGGTGGTTGGACGTTCGCAGGCGGTGGCCAATGGCCGACCGGTCACCGAGCCGAAAACACTCCGTATCGTCGAACTGCGGTATGGCATCATCCGGGCTCAGGCCCTCACGCCCCGTGAGTCGACCGCCTTCATTGAGCAACTGCTGGGGGAGACACGATGAGCAGCACCTCGGCCGGAGACGCCGCCGACCTGGCGTGGTTCAAGAGCAGCTACAGCAGCAGCAGCGAAGGCGACTCCTGTATCGAGATCGCCAGCACCCCCGCCACGGTCCACGTCCGCGACTCCAAGTTCATCGCGGGTCCCCGTCTCGCGCTCGCGCCTGGCGCTTGGGCGCGCTTCGTGACGTACGCGTCGGAAGGCTGACTCCTCAACGGCACGCGCCCCGCGCCTGGTTTGTACCGGGGCGGGGCGCGTTGGCGTACGGCTCAAAACAGCGCGTCCGGCTCGGGGAACGCCCTGTGGTCGCCGAAGTCCCCCGGGGAGTTTTGGAGGGAGCGTGCAGCGGCTCGTGCCTTCGCCTTGGCTTTACGGGCGGCAGCGCGGCGGCGCTTGGCCTCCGGAGTGTGTAGTCCCTTTTCCAGCTCTTCCTTGTATCGGGCGTGATTCAGCTGAAGAAGCAGGTCTAGGATCTTCGTCTGAGCGCCCGGCGACATGGTGTAGCGGGTTCCACGTCGGGTTTCGTGGAAGCCGTACTCAAGGTCGAGGTCCCAGGCATAGGCAGCCAGGACGGCGTAGTCGATCCTTCGGCGAATATCTCGGAGTGCAACGATGTCGGCCGCTGACTCCTCCTGCGAGTGGATACTCTGTGACAACGGCGTGAGGGCGAGGCCTGTTCCCTTCTGGAGGGCGTCCAGATCCATGCCGAGACTGTCTAGCTCGTTGTTGAGTTCTGGAAGGGGCAGCGGGGCACAGCAAGTGGTCGGTGTATACACGATATCTGCGGTTCTGGTCGAGCAGTACTGAACGGTCCACCAGAACTGGAATTCGCTGCTGCGAAAGGCGAGTTCTGCATAGCTGCTCGTAGGGAAGACGACCAACTGTTGGTCGAAGACTGAATCTCTGGGCAGCAGCGTAGGCAGTTGGGTACTACTTGTCTGCCCCACGGCGATCACTTGATCCAGGTGCTCAACCGCGCTGTACAGCTCGATGGTCGGCCGTGTGAAACGCCACCAAATTTCCCTGCGCCGCTGGTCCTTGTTCTTTGCCCGCTCAGGCTTAACGTCTCGTTCCACGATTGCGTAGACCTCTGGGTACTTTGCAGCCTCGTCTTGGTGCCAGTCACGGAAGTTGATGGCCCAGCGGCGTGCAGGTGCGCCGGTTCGCTGGTTGAGGTCGTCACCGTTGAAGTAAGGGAACAGGACTTCCTTGTTCCTGGGGTCCTCGTTGATGAGGGCCCGAGCTTGCTCAGGTTCGAGGATGAATCCCTGCCCCAGAAGATTTGACCCCTGGAAGGCTCTTGCCTCATTTGCGGCCAACGGATGAGGCATGCCAGCGACTTGCGAGCGAGGCGTTAGCAGAGCTGTGATGCTCTCGACAGGCTCGTCGTCCAGGAAGATAGCTTCACCTGCACCGATGCTCCGAGCCAGCCAGACAAGAGCGACTTGTACGTGGGCCGTACCCGGCCATGGCTGGGATTTGATCGCTCGGTTAACGATCCACTCCTTCGCCATTGCCTGTTCGAGTCCCACCTCCCGGGTTGGCCCTTGGGCAATGGTCTTCGTAGCGATGATCCCGGTGCGGCTTGCCGAGGTGAGGGTTAGGTTTCGCAGAAGGAAGTAGGCGCAGAGGTCTGCGATGCCGCGCTGTCCGCCGCCAATCCGGTTGACCAGGTACTCGCGATAATCCTGGCCAAGGGGTCCCGAGATCATCAGGCCCCCAACAAACGGCGGATTCCCCACCACCACATCAAACCCAGCCGCGCCCCCCACCCCCATAACCTCCGGAAACTCCAGCGGCCAATGCAACGGCCGCACCGCCTCCGCCCGAGGCCCCTTCAGCCACCCATCCACAATCCCCCGAGCCCGAACCGCCGCCTCCTCGGCCCCGGCGCCTTCCTCCAACGCGGTAGCCACCAGCCCCGCCACCGACTCCAGCCGGTTCCGGTACGCCCGGGACTTCGCATCCTCCTTGGCGTCGTGGAAGCGGGCCGCGCCCCGGGCCCCGCCCACGTTCTCCTCGCCGGAGATGTCGGAGGCCTCCTCGTCGGAGAGCCCCTCGGCGGCCAGGGCCGCGCCCACCACCGCGTCGGCCGCCAGCCGCAGCCGGTTAGTCCGGGACTCCGCCTGCGCGAGCAGGTCCGCCTTGTCGCGTACCGTCCGGATGTCGTTGACGGCCGTCGACTCGATCTTGCGTCGAAGCTCCGCCGCCTCCGACAGCAACGTCTCCGTGACGTCGAGCGCCCGCGCGACCTCCGGGCTCAACTGCCGGTCCTGCCACTCCAGATGGAACTGCTTGACCTGCCGGACGTCGATGACCCCGACCAGCGAGTCCCCCGACCGCAGCGCATGGTCCAGGAACGAGAACGGCCGACCTTTCGCCAGTGTCACCAGCCACAGCGACAGCTTGGCCAGTTCCACCGCCATGGGGTCGCGGTCGACGCCGTACAGGCACCGGTCCGCGACCAGCCGCCGGGCGATCTGGTGCAGCTGCTCGTGGTCGTCGCGGTCCACGTCCCGGGCGATCTCCGGGGGGAGTTCCGGCTCCCGGAGCCATGCCTCGACCACCCGGTCGGAGAGGTACCGGCAGGCGGAGACCAGGAACGCGCCCGAACCCATCGCCGGGTCCAGGATCCGCAGCTTCAGGAGCTCGTCCGCCGACTTGGCCTGCCAGACACCCGGTGCCGCACCCTCGGCCGGACCCGGCGCATAGCAGAGCGGCGCGAGCGTGTGCTCGACGACCTCCTCCGCCAGCGCCTTCGGCGTGTAGTGGGTGCCCGTGTCGCGGCGGTTGCCGGAGCGGACGACCACGACCGAACCGGCCGGCCACACCTTCGGCTCGTCCCGCAGGTCGAGCCCGTAGAGGCCGGTGAAGGCCGCCGCCCGCTCCACCAGCGCCGCGTCACTGCCGCATGCCGTCTCCAGCTCGACGGTGACCGTGCCCGACTTGGCCTGCGCGCCCGTCACCGTCGTCGCCTTCGTACCGGAGGCGGCGGCCACCTCGTCCGCGAGGGTCCCGGCCGCCGACCACTCCTCCAGGCGGGCCAGCGGCAGCACCGCCTCGTACTTCTTGTCCCGCCCGAAGGAGACGCCCACGTAGGGCTCGTCCGCCCACTTGCAGCCGTACTCCAGCAGACCCTCGTAGACGTGGCCGATCTGCTCGACGTCCAGGCCCTTGTAGGAGAGGCGCTCCCTGCCCTTGAAGCCCTTGCGGGCGCGCAGGGTGAGGAGGGCGTCGAGGATCTCGTACACCACCCGGTCGGTGACCCTGGCCGGCACCAGCCAGGGGTAGCGCGACGGGTCGAAGAGCGAGCCGCCATACGCGGGGATCCACAGGCGGTCGTGCGTGCAGCCGCCGTGGATGGCGGCGAACACGGCGAGCAGACGCGGCCAGGTGGCCTCCACACGGTCGCCGAGTTCGTCACCGTGCAGGCTCTGGGCGGTAGCCAGTTCCTCGTGGAGCGGGCCGACGGCGTACGAGGCGTCGTACAGCTCGTCCCCGGACGGCAGCAGCCGCTGTTCCTCGGCGTAGAGGAGGAAGACCAGGCGCATCATGACGGTGAGCGCGCCCTCGTACACGTCCTTCGCGGGGACGCCGTCCAAGAGCTGTCCGCCCGCTTCCCGGTCGAGCCGGGACAGCTCCGCCACCAGCAGGGAGACCGCCTCGCGGACCTGGCGGCCGAGCGTGTCGGTGACCTCGGAGCGGTCCTTGGCGGTGCGCTCGAACAGGCCCGCCGTCGACTCGGACGGCTTGCCCTCGGCGTCCACCGGTGGGCGCGCCACCCGGCGGGCGGTGAGCAGGCTGGTGAAGGCGCGGGCCAGGATCGGTTCCTCGGACCACAGGTCCGCGTCGAAGACGGCGACGGTCGTCGCTTCCTTCGGACGGGCGTGGACCAGCGCCCACTCGCGGCCGTTGGTGAGCAGCGCCAGCGGTACGTTCCGGGCCCGGCACAGTTCGGCGGCCCGGTCGGCGTGGCCGGGCCGGTCCCCGTTCGGGCGGTTGAGGGGGCCGCCCCAGTCTTCCGTACGGAAGAACAGGGCGCGTGGGGCGAGGCCCGACTGGCCGGGGCCGAGCAGGACCGCGTCAGGGGTGTTCGCGCCGGCGCGCAGTGAATCGGGGATCGCGGCGCCCTCGCGGAGGCCGGGGGCACGCCAGTCGAGCAGCTTGGTCAGAACGAACCGCTCCCAGGAGGACCGCAGCAGTTCCGGGTCCTCCTGAACCTCCGCCCAGGCCTGCCGCGACTGCGCCCGGACGTCGTCGGGGATGGTGTCCAGGCCCTGCGGGAAGGCGCCCACCAGTACCGGGAGCGAGATGAACGGGCCGTCCGGGCGTAGCAGCCGCAGCCAGTCCTCGTGCTGCTCGGCGGGGGTGGGGACCGAGCCCTTCGGCGGGAACTTCCTGGCGGCGGGGGCGGCGGTCGGCATCAGCGGTTCTCCTGGCGGGCGGTGGCGGCGAGGGGCGAGAGGGAACGGGGGACGAGGAAGGTCACGGCGACCGGGAACCAGCGGGGCGACGGATCGGCCCAGCGGCGGCGCAGCGCGGCCGTCTCCGTCTCCATCACCTCCGGCAGCCGTTTCCAGCGCTCTTCCAGCGCCTCATGGTCGGCGTGCAACTGACGCCGTTCGTCCTCGACCTCGAACAGCGAGTCCTGCTTCCAGTACTCGGTGTTGTCGAGGCGGTCCCGGATCGAACGCCTGAGGTCCTCCAGGACCGCCCGCATGCCCTCGACCTCCTCCTCACACCGCTTGGCGAGCAGCGTTTCGAGGGAGCGGAAGCGCCGGTTGGCCTGCGTGTTCAGCGCGGCGCCCAGACGCTTCTCCAACTGCGGCCACAGGCCTGCCAGTTCGTCCCGAACACCTTCCGCGGGCAGTTCCTCCGTCGCGGCCGCCAGCCACGCCTCGACCTCGTCCTTCTTCGCCACCGAGAGCTTGCCGCCCTCGATCAGTCCCCCCGCCGCGATGACCTCCTCATGCAGGCGGGTGCCGCCGCTGCCGGTAATGACCACCCGGCCGTGCGCCACGAGGGCCGGCTGCCGCAGCAGCCCGTCCGGCACCACGCGCGCCGTCACGCGGGACAACTTGGCCGACACGTCGGCCGACCAGAGCTCCGCGCGCAGCAGCCGCAGACACATCTGCACCAGCCGGTGGCCCAGGTGCAGGTGCACCACGTCCGTACGGTCACGCGCCTCGAGCTCGTCGAAGACGACCAGGCGCTCCTTGTGGGTGAGCGGGTGCCGCAGCCCGTCGTTCCGGGCGCGGGCCCAGGCCCCGGGCAGCTCCGGCAGGCGGAAGCAGCGGGCGTTGTGGCCGGGCCGGGGGTCGGGGACCTCGATGAGGTTCTTGCGGTGGGCCAGCAGCAGGCCCGTGCGGACGACCCGCTCGACCGTCTCCGGGGTCAGGTGCAGCTCCTGACGGCTGCCTGCCAGCGCGTCCACCAGCCGTTCCAGGTCCCGCGCCAGATCCCGTTCGACCTTCAGCACGGCCTTCCCGGACCGCTTGGTGATCTCGGCGTCGGCGGTGGTCCAGCTGGAGCGGCGGCCCAGCATCTTCTGCTCCACCTGCGCGGCGATCACCTCGCCCGCGCTGCCCAGGTCCTCGCGGATCCGCTCGGTCTTGCGGGCGGCCACGGCGAGGAAGTGCAACTCGTCCTCCAGGGCGCCGTCCTCATAACCCGAGTCGGTCTGGAAGTCGTGCGTCGGGTCGAAGCCCTGCCAGCCCTCGGGCACGAAGTGGAACACGTCCACCTGATCGGCCTTCTGCCCGTGCCGGTCCACGCGGCCGTTGCGCTGCTCCAGGCGGTTCGGGTTCCACGGGATCTCCCAGTGCAGCACCCGGTGGCAGTGCGCCTGGAGGTTGATGCCCTCGCTGGCCGCGTCGGTGCCCAGCAGGATCCGGACGGGCGACAGGTCGGGGCTCTCCTGGAACTCCTGCTTCACGCGCTCGCGGTCGTCGCGGTCCTGGCCGCCGTGCAGCTGCGCGATCCGGTCCGCCGGATACCCGGCCGCCAGCAGCTGTCCGTACAGCCAGCGCTGGGTGTCGCGGTACTCGGTGAAGACGATGACCCGCTGCTCCTCCCAGTCGCCCTTCGGCCCGGCGGGGCAGACGATCTCGTCCAGCCACTCCCGGAAGCGCTCGAACTTGGCGTCCGGCCGCCTGCCGGCCTCGACCGCCCAGGCGTCCATCTCCCTGAGGAGCGTGTGCTCGCGGTCGGTAAGCGGACGCATCGCGTGACGGGCAGCCGTGAGGGCGCGCTGTGCCGCCTCAGCCTGCTCCTGCTCGTCCGCCTCCTCGGCTTCGTCGACCCCTTCGATCAGCGGGCGCAGCACGCGGACGCTGATCGTGGGCTCCTCCTGATCCGCGGGGGCCCGCCGGGCCGTCATCGTGCCCAGGTGGGTGTTGACGGTCTCCGCGAACGCCTTGGGCGAGGACAGGAACCGCTTCTTCAGCAGCGTCGTCACGAAGTCGGCCGCCGTCCGGCCCGCCTTCCCCTCGCTGTGGCCGGAGCGCCTGGAGCGGGCGTACTCCGTCAGCTTCGTGTACGCCTCCCGGGTCGAGTCGCTGTAGTCGATCTCCAGGGCGTGCGGCACACGGCGGGGGAACCGGGACTTGCCGTTCCACAACGGGGGCAGCTCCGACTTCATGCGGCGCACCATCACCCGCTTGAGCTGCTCGTCGGTCGGCTTGATGCCGACGGCGAACCGGTGCGGGTCCAGCATCTCCAAGAGAGCCGTGAACGAGTTGAGGAAGCCGTTGTGCGGGGTCGCGGAGAGGAACAGCCGGTGCTCGCAGTGCGGAGCCAGCAGCTTCACCGCCAGGGTCCGCTGCGAGTCCACCGCGTACTTGCCCGTCCCCGACGGGGCGCAGGTGTGCACCTCGTCCACGACCAGCAGGTCGAAGGCGCGCGGATAGTCCGGCACCTGGGGCAGCACCTCGCGCAGCATCCGCAGCGGACGCTCCCGCTTCAGCCAGTCGATCGAGACGATCAGCCGGGGATGGTGCTGCCACGGGTTGGCGTACGGACCCGCCGCCCGGCGCAGCTCGCGCAGCATCTTCGTGTCGACGATCCGGAAGTCCAGACCGAACTTGTCCCGCATCTCGTCCCGCCACTGGAGGGTCAGCCCGGCAGGGCAGACGATCAGCATGGAACGGGCACGGTGCCGCAGCATCAGCTCCTGCATCACCAGACCGGCCTCGACGGTCTTGCCCAGACCCACGTCGTCGGCGATCAGCAGGTTCGTACGAGGCATGGAGAGGGCGCGGACCACGGGGTCCAGCTGGTAGTCCTGGATCTCGACACCGGAACGGAACGGTGCCTGGAGGGCCGTTTTGTCCGCGGAGGCGATGGCGCCCCAGCGGACGGCGTCCAGGAAGGCGTCCAGCCGCCCCGGCTCGTCGAAACCGTTGTGCGGAGAGGGTAGCTCGTACTGGTCGTGGACGTCCGTCGCCTGTTCCAGTTCCCAGACCACCCGAAGCTCTTCGTCCCGGCCGTCGCTCTCCAGCGAAGACAGGGTGATCAGGTGGCTGGTGGCGGCTTCCGCGGCGCGTGCCGGGTCGTCGCTTGCGGCGGTGGAGCGGAGGACGTCGGTGACTACCCAGGGGCGGTTGCGTACGGTTACACGCTGACCGGGTGCCGGAACAGACCCGCTCGACGTGTCCGGAATCACCGACTGCATGACCATCTGGCTCGTCCCCCCAGCTTGCACGGGCATCCCATTCCCCAGTGGTCAAGAATTCTAGGTGCGGGATGAGCGATGACGCCCCGATGCGTCCGGACTGCGCGTGGGAGGACATCTCGTTGGCCTTTTTGGCAAAGCAGGGCCCGGTGACGTCGCACGACATCACCGGGCCTGGTTCGGATGCCTGGAGGCTACGCGGGCTCGCCGCCGAAGCGCTCCTTGTAGGTCTCCAGGTCCGCGTCCGTCAGCTTGGCGAACAGGACCGGCGGGACCGTGAAGGGGGTGCCGGCGGGGACGGAGGTGAGGGACCGGGCCTCGGCGGGCGTGATCCAGGTCGCGGTGTCGTCAGGCAGGGCGAACGCCTGGCGCATGGCGGCCGACGTCGTCGGGATGAACGGCTCCGAGACCACCGCGTAGAGGTGGATCAGGTTCATCGCCGTGCGCAGCGTCAGGGCCGCGCCGTCCTTGTCCGTCTTGATCTCCAGCCAGGGGGCCTTCTCCTCCAGGTAGGAGTTGCCCGCGGACCACAGGGCACGCAGGGCCGCGGCCGCCTTGCGGAACTGGAGCGCCTCCAGCTGGGACTCGTACTCGGCGAGGAGCTCGGCGATCTGCTCGCCCAGCTTCGTCTCCGCCTCGCCCGGCTCGCCGCCCGCGGGGACGTCCTCACCGAAGCGCTTCTTGGAGAAGGACAGGACGCGGTTGACGAAGTTGCCGAGGGTGTCGGCCAGGTCCTTGTTCACCGTCGCCGTGAAGTGCTCCCAGGTGAAGGACGAGTCGTCCGACTCGGGAGCGTTGGCGATCAGGAAGTAGCGCCAGTAGTCGGCGGGGAGGATCTCCAGGGCGTGGTCGGTGAAGACGCCCCGCTTCTGGGACGTGGAGAACTTTCCGCCGTAGTACGTCAGCCAGTTGAAGGCCTTGACGAAGTCGACCTTCTTCCACGGCTCGCGCACGCCCAGCTCGGTGGCCGGGAACATCACCGTGTGGAAGGGGACGTTGTCCTTGGCCATGAACTCCGTGTAGCGGACGTCGGTGTCGACGTCGTACCACCACGACTTCCAGTCGCGGTTCGCCGGGTCGAGGTCCGACCACTCCTTCGTCGCGCCGATGTACTCGATCGGGGCGTCGAACCAGACGTAGAAGACCTTGCCCTCGGCCGCCAGCTCAGGCCAGGTGTCCTGCGGCACCGGGACGCCCCAGTCCAGGTCACGGGTGATCGCGCGGTCGTGCAGGCCCTCGGTCAGCCACTTGCGGGCGATGGAGGACGCCAGTTGCGGCCAGTCCGCCTCGTGGCGGGACACCCACTCCTCGACCTCGTGCTGGAGCTTCGACTGGAGGAGGAAGAGGTGCTTGGTCTCGCGGACCTCCAGGTCGGTGGAGCCGGAGATCGCCGAGCGCGGGTTGATCAGGTCGGTGGGGTCCAGGACCCGGGTGCAGTTCTCGCACTGGTCGCCGCGGGCCTTGTCGTAGCCGCAGTGCGGGCAGGTGCCCTCGACGTAGCGGTCCGGGAGGAAGCGGCCGTCGGTGGGGCTGTACACCTGGCGGATCGCCCGCTCCTCGATGAAGCCGTTCTCGTTGAGGCGGCGGGCGAAGTGCTGGGTGATCTCCACGTTCTGGGGGCTGGAACTCCGGCCGAAGTAGTCGAAGGCCAGCGCGAAGCCGTCGTAGACCGCCTTCTGGGCGTCGTGCGCCTGCGCGCAGAACTCGTCCACGGGAAGACCCCGCTCCTTCGCCGCCAGCTCGGCCGGGGTGCCGTGCTCGTCCGTCGCGCAGATGTACAGGACGTCGTGGCCGCGCTGGCGGAGGTAGCGGGAGTACACGTCCGCCGGGAGCATGGACCCCACCATGTTGCCCAGGTGCTTGATTCCGTTGATGTACGGAAGGGCGCTGGTGATGAGGTGTCGAGCCATCGGGGGCTGCTCCCAGGTCGGTTTCGTGGTCCTTGGTCCGCGGTTCCTGCTTCGTTGCGAACCTTGAAATCGTAGCCGACACGGGTGGGCCGCCCGCTTCCCGTTTTACGGTGTGGGAAGGGGCGGCCGCCTGGTGATCTTCGGGGGTTACGGGCGCCAGTTCGCCAGAATGCCCTCGTAGACCTCCGTGTCCGTGAGCTCGCGCGGGGTCGCGCCGGCGAGGAAGTGGGACGTGTTGTCCAGCTTCAGCTTGCGGAGGTAGTCGAAGGCCTTGTTCTCCGGGTCTCCGAAGGCGACGAAGGAGAAGAAGACGGCGGGGTGGTTCTTCGCCGCGTCCGTGAGGGCCTGGGTGGCGGGGGTCTTGGCGTCGGGGGCGCCGTCCGTCTGGAAGACCACCAGGGCACGGGTGCCGGGGGCTTCCTTGGCGTGGTGCGTGAGTACGTCCTCCACGGCCGCGTGGTAGCTGGTACGGCCCATGCGGCCGAGCCCTGCGTGCAGGTCGTCGATCTTGTTCTCGTGGTCGGTGAGGGTGAGTTCGCCGGTGCCGTCCACTTCCGTGGAGAAGAACGTGACGTGGACCGTGGTGTTCTCGGGGCCCTGGGGGTCGAGGTGGGCGGCGAGGGCGACCGTCTGCTCGGCGAGGGCCTGTGCGGAGCCGTCCTTGTAGTACGGGCGCATGCTCGCGGAGCGGTCGAGGACGAGGTAGACCTTGGCGGCGGTGCCGGTGAGGCCGGTGGCCTTGAGGGCGGCTTCGGCCGCGGTGTACGCCGTGCGGAGGGTTGCCGGGACGGGCGTGGGCGCCCCGCCTTCGGCTGGGTTGCTGCTCCCACCCGCACCACCCGTACCACTTTCGTCGTCGACTGCGAGTGGCCCCTGTGGAGCGTCCTCGCCGTCGGCGGCCGCGGGCTCGTCCACGGGGGTGGCTGCGGGCTCCGGAGCGGAAACCGTGTCGTCCGCCGACGCGGCCACCGGCTCGGGCTGCGGTTCGGGCGTCGCCTCGGGGACAGGCTGGGGCTGCGGTTCGGGTGTCACCTCGGGGACAGGCTCGGGCTCTGCGTCCGGCTCGACCTGGGCGACCGGCTCGGGCTCTGCTTCCACCACGGGCTCGGGGGCGGACTCCGCCACCGGGTCCGGTTCTGCCGCGGGCTCCGGCGCCTCGGCGGCTACCGGCTCGGGCTCTGCCACGACCGGCTCGGGGTCCGGCTCGACCTCCGCCTCCGCGACCGGCTCCTGCGCCGCCGGCTCGGAAGCCACTTCCGCGACCGGCTCGACCTCGGCCTCCGCGACCGGCTCCTGCGCCGCCGGCTCGGGGTCCGGCTCGACCTCCGCCTCCGCGACCGGCTCCTGCGCCGCCGGCTCGGAAGCCACCTCCGCGACCGGCTCGGTCTCAGGGGTGGGCTCCGGCGTCGGCTCCGGCGCCGACTCTTCCGCGACCGTGGCCGCCGCCTCCGGCTCCTCAGCCGTCGGCTCGGTCACCGCCACCGGCTCGGGGGCGACCTCGGTCACCGGCGTCGGCTCTTCCGCCACCGTCGGCTCAGCCGTCACCGGGTCCACCGGCGTCGCCGGCTTCGGAACAGTCAACTTGTCGAATGCCGCCGAGACCAGCTCGTGCTCGTCCTCCGTGGACTCCGTGGACTCCGGGGATTCCGTGGACGCGGCGGACTCCGTCGTCGACGAGCGCGGCTCCGGGACCTGGGCGGATGGCGCCGGCTGCGGTTCGGGTGACGGTGAGGGGACCGTCGGTTCCGGAGACTGCGAAGGGGTGAGCTCCGCACCCTCTGCTTCGGTGGCACGCCCGCTGCGTGACCTGCCGAATGCATTCCGCAGGAGAGTGAGAATGCCCATGTGCGCAACCCTTCGGGTGAGTTGGTGCCCGTCAATCCCTGGCCAGGACGGACACGTAAGGTTAGCGGGCCAAGACGGCGATCTTGGGGAGGGTCGGTGTAGCACAGACCTTTCCCCAGCGGGGCTGGTCGAGCGCAACACAATGCATGGGCCCCGTACGGCACTTGAGCCGCACGGGCACGCCGCGTCACGAACCCGCTACGCGCCGGTCCCGCTGAGACCCCGTTCTTCTGGTGCGCGGTCGACGTCCGTCCCCTCCCGCTCCGTCTCCCTCTGTGAACCAGCGCTTCACAGGCGGCTCAGTGCGTTGTCCACCTCGTAGATCGTGGGGCGATCCTCTGGAGCGTGACTGAGCATTGCGTCGACCAGCTCACCCAGCTTGCCGGGCGCTTTCACGGGCCGGCGCCTGCCGTTCGCCACGGCTTCCCGCTGGACGGGGCGCGGGGCGTCGTCCGGGTACTCGACGGCTCGCCAGCCGGTGGCGGAGATGAGCAGGGAGGCGCCGAGCGCGTAGATGTCGGCTTCCGGTGTCGGCTCGGCTGCCCCGGTGGCGAGCACGCTGCGGGCGATCTCTGGTGCTTCGTAGTGGACGAGGCAGCCGCGGAACGGGAAGTCGTATCCCTCGGGCACGTGTCCGCCCTGGGCAAGGGCGAGGTCGATGAGGTGCGTCCGTTCCGGCCCGATGATGAAGTGGGCGGGTTGTACGTCACCGTGCGCCCAGCCCTTGGCGTGGAGTTCGGCCAGCGCCTCGACACAACCCAGCGCCACGCTGAAATGCGGTTCGACGGGCGAGTCTCGCCTGCGGCAGGGCTCCCACAGCTGGTACAGGTCTGGCCCTTCATGCCACGGCTGGAAGTTCCAGGTTCCGCGCTTCCATTCGCCGTACGCGAGGTCGACCAGGCCGAGGCGAAGCAGCACGGCTCCTTCCCGTGCGGGGGCGAGGGCGGTCCAGGACTGGGCGGGCCAGTCGGGCGCGGCCTCGATCGGATAACCGAGCTTCACGGCGTAGTGGCCCCGATGGCTCTGCACCTCCCAGACCATGGAGCCCCGGCGGTTGAGGACCAGGCGCTGGGCCGTGGGCATGAGCGCGTCGAGCACCACGATCGGCAGTTCAGGGGGTGACCCGGACAACGTCTGTTCTCCTTCCAGGCGAACGCGGCCGACCACGAGTCGAGGCCGGCCGCGTCGCTGCTGTCGTGTGCTACGCCTGACCGTACGGACGGCCGCAGTCCGAGTCGCACTGCGCGAGGTTCGTGCCGTCCACGGTCCACAGGTCGTCGAAGACCATGAACCCGGCCGCCTTCATGGCGCGTGCCGCAGTGATGACCTTCAGCAGGTCGCGGGGCCCGCCGCCCGGCTTCGATTGTGGTGCAGGAAGCGGCCCGCGTACCGCTCGCACAGCCTCGCGTACTCCCTCGTGTGCAGGATCAGCGCGTGCAGGCCGAGGTCCACGTCGTCCGACGGGACCATGGGGACGGTGGCCGTGGCCGCGGTGACCAGGAAGGCGACCGCCTGATCCGCGATGCGCTCGGCACGCTGGGACGACTGCCCGTTGTGGACGACCACGAAGTGGGTGAGGCTCTGGAAGAGCTCCTCACCAGCCACCGCGCGACCAGTCTTCTGATCGTTCGCCGTTGCCGTCATGCGAGTACTCCTTGTGTGTGGCGGTGTGTGGGTTGGATGGCCGGCCCCGAACGGGGAAGGGGGAGCCGGGGAGTTGGCACCCGTCCGGGGCGGCCCGTCTACTGGCCCATGGCGAGAGCCATGCCGATCACCAGGCCGCACGAGCCGCTGATCGCGACGATGAACAGGACTCCTGCGTACCGGCCGATGACGCGCATCACAGCCCATCCCGGCTGTTGCCGTTCCTGATAGCCAGGCGGGCGCTCAGTTCCTCCCGCGCAGTCAGCGCCACCACGTTGTCCGGCATGGCATCCCATTCCGTGCCGCCGCCGATCGGCCTTATCCGCACACGACCGCCGACTTCACCCATGACGACGCCGATCCGGTTTCGGGCGCTGTCCTTCGCCAGTTCACCGATGCCTGGTCTGGTCTGCTGGTTGCTCGCCATGGAAGGGAGCATCGCGATCCAGGGACCCCTGCCAAAAGGTCAGACTGATTACCCAACTTGGGTAATATCGCGGCGAGTAGAGAATCAGCGACGTTGCGTAGCCATCGCAGTGGGGGGCCACCCAATGCCCGACGCAGACCGGCCGCAGGAGCTGCCTGCCAGGCTGCTCACCGATCCCGAGATGATCAATGCCTGCCGGGTGCGGGACTTCGTCAAGGTCTTCCGGCTGGTGAAGGCCAAGGCAGGCATCTACCCGTCGATGATCGCCAGGCGTTGTGAGCTGACCCCCAGCCGTGTCGGCGAAGTAATCGCAGGGCAACGCCAGTTGCAGCACATGGACGTCATCGAGCGCATCGCGGACGGATTGCGCATCCCAGGACACATGCTTGGGCTTGCCCGTCGAGCGTGGGAGACACCTCAAGCCCTCGTGGTCACCGAGCGAGAGGCTCCCCACGCACCGCAGCCCGAGCAGCAGACTCCCGCGTCCTTACCTGGCCCTGATGTGGACAACATCTTGGCGTTGGCCACGCGAACGAGCTTGAACGCAGCCACACTTGAGGCCTTTCGTTCTTCCATCGAGGACTACTGGCGACGGGACGACCAGCACGGCGGCGAGGCTCTGAGGCCGGCCATCGTCGGCCAGCTCCGGCATGTCGTCGGTCTCTTGAAGGAGAACCGACCGCCGTCCATCCAGAACGGCCTGTACGGAATCGCAGCTGAGCTGGCTCGCCTCACCGGCTGGACCTACTTCGACGCCCGCCAGTACAACCAGGCCCGCGCGTACTTCACCGAGGCCCTGCAACTGGCCAAGGAGATTGACGACCGCCAGTTCATGGCCAACGTCCTTGCCTGTATGAGCTTGCAGGGCACGTATCAGGACAAGCCCGCGGACTCTCTGGCCTTCGTGACTGCCGCCCAGGACCAGGCCCGCTCGGCTGTCGACACCACCCCACGGGTCCTGTCCATGCTGTCGATACGGGAAGCCTTCGCTCACGCCACGCTCGGCAACCGGGACTCCACTCACCAGGCGATCGAGGAGGCGCACCGCCATTTCGAGCGGATTCGGGTGAGCGATCCTGACCCGTCCTGGGTGACGTACTTCGACGAGACGAAGCTGATCGTGGACACGGGGATCGCTCACGGCCGACTGGGCGAAGCGGCCACCGCCGAACCCCTGATCGCGGACGCGTTGCGGCGCGAGGCCCGCACCAACCAGCGCGGCCGGGCATTTCACTCGTTCTGGCTTGCCCGTACGCAGCTGGATCAGGGCAAGCTTGACCAGGCGTGCGACACCGCCACGCAGGCACTGGAACCGGCGTCGGCAGTGGCCTCCGAGCGTGTGTCCGGCCATCTCAGGGAGTTCTACGACCAGTTGGCCCCGCACAGGCAGGAGCCCGTAGCCCTGGCCTTCGAGGCTCGGCTACGGGCACTCCTCCCGCCGGTCAGCGGATCGCTTCGTCCATGAGCAGGTAGAGCAGGCCGACGAGCGAGCCGCTGCTGACGACCTCCCGGCGGTCGATCATGCCTCGCACCTCGCTGAGGGGGATCCACTCGATGCGGTCGGACTCGTTCTTCTCCGTGGGCGGACCGGCGTAGGTCGCGCCGTCGATGCGGAAGACGTGATGCTGAGAGTCGGTGATCCCGTTGGCCGGCTCGGCGTAGATCAGGGGTTTGATGGGGCCAGGGCGCCAACCCGTCTCCTCCAGGACTTCACGGGCCGCCGCCTCCTCCGGGGTCTCGCCCTCCTCGACCAGGCCCATGGGCAACTCCCAGGCCCACGAGTCGGTGATGAAGCGGTGCCGCCACATCATCAGGACCTCTTGACGGTCGTTGACCACGGCGGCCACGGCCAAGTGCCGGAGGCGCACGACGTGGTACTCCCACCTGCGCCCGTCAGGCTGCTGGACGTCGACCAGACATAGATTCACCCACTTGTTGGTGTAGATCTGTCGCTCACCGTGGGTCTTCCATTCCATACCTGCGGCCCCTCTCAATGGGTCTCCAGGATCTCAGACCGACGGAGCGACGGACACGGGTTGGGTCATTTCACGTCAGCCTGACGAGATGGCCCTACCGTACTCCTCCGAATGACGGCAATCGAATGACGGCAACGACGGCACACGGAGACCGGCCATCACAGCGTCAGCGATCAGGTTGGACGAAGGCGGAGCCCCGGCCCAACAAGCTGCCCGATCCTGCTCGGAAGAGGGTGGTGCTGGGTCGATTACGCTTCTTCTGGAACGCAAAGGCCCTCAAGGCAAGGGGAGTTCGCGTGGACGGCACCATTCTCGTAGATCGGTACCGGCTGGTGAGGCCACTTGGCGAGGGCGGTATGGGCCAGGTGTGGGAAGCGCACGATCAGAGACCGGGACGCTCAGTTGCGGTCAAGCTGATCTCAGCACTCGCTGGCGAGGGGCAGCCGGGCGGACGAGGCACGCGCTCGTTTCTTGCAGGAGGCGCAGTTCACTGCGGCCCTTCAGCACGACAACATCGTCACTGTCCACGACCTCGGCGAGGCCACGACAGCGAACGGCACAACGCCGTTCCTTGTGATGGAGCTGCTGCGTGGCCGGGGACTGGATGTGATCCTCGGCGGTGGCCCCGTCGATCTTGCCGACGCCGCCCGGTGGGGGCTTCAGATGTGCGCTGCGCTCGGCGAGGCGCACGACTCGGGGATCTTGCACCGTGACGTCAAGCCCGCCAACATCATCGTCACCGTCACCGGAGCAGTGAAGGTGGTCGACTTCGGTATCGCGAAGGCGGCCGACCCCGCCATGACAAGCGGGCTGACGCAGACGGGGTTCATCGTGGGCACCCCGCAGTACATGGCGCCCGAGCAGGCCCAGGACGGCCCGGAAAAGCGCAGCGACCTGTACGCGCTCGGCTGCGTGCTGTTCGAGATGATCACCGGGTACTTGCCCTTCAAGGCTTCCAACCCAGCGGGCTACCTGGCTGCCCACCTAAGGGACACTCCTCCCGCCCCCAGCTCCGTTGCGGTCGGCATCCCGGCCGCCTGGGACAAGGTGGTTCTTACGCTTCTGCAGAAGGACCCTGGGGACCGGTACGCGTCGGCAGCGGATCTTGCTGAGCGGCTGCGCGAGCTCGCTGCCGATCCAGGCCCAGGGGGGCCCGGCGGTGGAACACAGCCATTCCTCCCCGAACCGAACGACGGTGGCGCACCGTCATTCACACCCCAGACGGCGACCGCAGCGATAGCCCTGGCGTTGTTGTGCCTTCCAGGGCTTCTGTTCATGATCTTCAAAATCCCCGAATTCATCCGCATGCCCGGTTCGCCGACTGGGGTGCTGTGGACGAATCTGGTGGTGGGCGTACTGGTGATGGCCATGCTTGTCACGGGTGCGTGGCTACTGTCTCAGCGCAAAATGGCCGGACGCCGGATGATCGCGATAACCGGCGCCCTGGGGGCCCTACAGGGTATGAGTGCAAGTGCACAAGCCCTACTGACTGGGATGCAACTGACGATGGACTCGCCCGACGCAATTCTCTTCTTCTTAGTCGCCCCGCTGACGGCCGCTGTGGCGGTTGCCGCAACGGTCATGGCCATGCTTCCGTCCACCAGCCAGTGGTGCCTTCGCCGAAGCCAGGAATGAACGGAACAGCCGCCGGGGAACGGAACTGACGGCAGTCCTCGCGGCAATGACGGCTCATAGAGGCTGTTGAACACAACCGTCAGCGATTAGTCCGGATAAGGGCGGGGCCCTCTCATAACACGCCGCCCGATCCTACGGATCAGAAGGTCGCCGATTCGAATCATGCGATCAAGACCGTCGATCGGTATGCGGACAGCGTCTGAAAAGCCTTTAAGGCCACCGACGCCACCGCCGCGATATCCGCCATCGACCTGCCCACCGTGATCGACTACCCCACGGCCAACGGCGTCGGTGTCTTCCTCTACGTCAACCGGATCGCCGCGACGGACCCGGACACCCTGTTCGCTCTCTACAGGAGCTGGGGCGTGGCCGGCATCAAACTGGGCTTCATCAACGACGGCACCCAGGCCATGACCAACCAGATCATCGCCTGGGCCAAGACCGCCGCCACGTACGAGTTGCTGATCGACATGCAGCCCACCGTCGTCAGCACCCGGACGGTCACCTCCGCCGACACCCTCACTGTGGCCATGACGAGCGCGGGCGGACAGGCGGTGATCCGCACGCCGGCGAGCTGACCGGCGTGGCGCTGGGGAAGCTGAGAACCCTTGGGCGATTCGGGGGCTGCCCTGCGCACTTCTGGGTCATCGGCGACTCGGCCAACTGCCACCTGTTCTCCGAGAAAGACAACGGGCACGGATGTCCTCGCCTGCGGCGACGTTGCCGGTTCAGGTCAGCAGCCCACGGGCGCGCAGCCAGGACCGGGCCGCCCGCGCGGGGGCCTCTCCGGCCTTCACGGAGGAAACGAGCTGCGCCAGTTGGCCGGTCGTGAGAACCGGGTTGAGGCGGGCCAGGGCCTTGGTGGCGACCGGGTCCGCGTCGGGGGCGGCGATGAGCGGGATGACGTGTTCGGGCGGGACGACACCCCTCGGATCGGCCAGCACGACCAGTCCGTCCCTGGTGAGGGCGGGGTCCGTGCCGCGCAGGACCTGCACGTCGGCGGTGGCCGAGGTGCCGGCGGGAGCGATGGTGACGCCGTACGCCTTCTTCAGGAACGCGGGCGGCGGGACGTCCGGGTCGCCGGACGCGGGACCCCCGAGGGTGAGGCGGCCGCCGGCCTTGCGGAGGTCGGCGAGGCTGTGCAGGCCGTGGCGCCGGGCCGTGGCCCGGGTGACCGCGAGGACGATCCCGCGCTCGGCCGCGGCCGGCGGCAGGGCCTCGATGCCCACGGGCAGCGCCATGCTCAGCGTCGCCGCCATGTTCCCGGGCAGGGCGCCCCCGCCCGGGAACGTGCGCAGCAGGGTGCTCTCGTACGCCGGCGCCAGGCCGAGCCTGCCCTCGACCACGGCCTCGGCGGTGGCGGAGGGCGAGGTGTAACCGGTGGCCGACACCCGCACCCGCTGCCCGGCGTGGGTGAGGAGTTCGCCGTAGAGCGCCGCCACCACCCGGCTCTCCGCCGAGCCGTCGGTGCCGATCACGGTCGGCCCCTGCTGGTCCGCGTGCTCGACGTCCGGACTCTGGGCCCTGCCCGCGCAGCCGGTCAGAAGGAACAGTGCGGCGAGGGCGGTGGCAACGAGCGGGATCCGGGTTCCTGACATCTCGGACGTCCGCACGGCTCAGCCGCAGTGGGCGGAGCGCTCACCCGAGGTCATCTCGGCGTCCTTGAAGTTGATGAACCCCGTAGCGGGTTGGTCGTTGTTGAAGCCGGACGACTGGTAGTTGTTGATGTACCAGATGTAGTGGCCGTAGTAGCGGCTGCCGAAGTGGAGCTCGTACCAGCCCGTGGCCTGCTGCTTGGCGGTGCCGCGCTCGATCCAGCCCTTGCGGCCGGCCGGGATGTTGACCGTGTCGCTCTCGGTGTCGGTGTGCGAGGTCGTCCAGGTGTGGCCGTAGCTGGCCTCGACCTCGGCCTCGTAGACGGCCCAGAACTTGACCCCGACGGAGATCGAGACTCCGACCGAGTTGGTGGAGGCGGTCGTGTCCGACCAGTCGATCCGGTGCTGGTTGGTCTGGCTCGCGCAGTTGAACGCGGTGGAGCCGACCTGGTGGGTCGGGCCGGTGTAGGTCCAATAGGAGGTGGGGTGGAACGTGCAGGAGTCCGCCCACGAGCACGCGTCCAGGAGCTGCTGGGTGGTGGGGCTGTCGTCGGCGGAGGCCTGGGGGGCCGCCATCAGCGAGGCGCCGAGGGCGAGGGCCCCGATGACCCCCGCCGTGCGGAACATGCGCTTACGGGAACCGGTCGTGCGTCGTGTGTAAGCCATCGATCACTCCAGATCGGGATGGATTCCGACGGGAGGGGCCGCCGGGCACGAACCACTCTCGGAGCCGCAGATTTGTTGATCAATGCAGGTCAGAGCCGTAGACAACTCTTTGGGGGCGGACAGAGGGAGTTGTGATCCCGTGCTCATCTCCCGTTCATGGGGGAGGACGCGGAGGCCCGGTGACCGCTCGAAGCAGTGCGTCAGCGGTCGGTGCTCCGTGATGTGCCGCGGTGATGCGGACCAGGGGTGGAGCTGGGGGGTGGCCCTGGACGGCGTTCCGGAGGGCCGGGCGATCGGGTGCCCGCCATGGGCTCCGGTCTCTCGCGGTGCCCGCCGGGCGGGAGTTGCGGGCATCGGTGTGCCGGTCCGTGCGGACCCCGACATGCCCGGCTCCTGCGTCCGCACGGGTGCCGGTGCCGGGTCGGAGTCCGTCGCCGGGCCGGTGGCGGGCAGGTCGCAGAGGTTGCGGTAGGGCACGTCGGGAAGGTAGGTGCGCCATTCGGTGCCGGAGAGGTCGCGTCCGGCCCGGGCGCAGAGCCGGGTGGCGACCTGCGCGGGGGCGATGGCGTGCCGCTGGAGGGGGACGTGGCCGCCGCCGGCGTACAGGGAGCCCCCGTCCGCGCTGAAGGCGAGGGAGCGGATCGTGTCACCCGGGGTGTCGAGGCCGCCGCCGAGGGGCTGCCGGGCGGCGAGGTCCCAGAGCCGGAGGGCGCCGGAGCCGTATCCCACCGCGAGGGCACGGCCGTCGGGGCTGAAGGCGAGGGCGGTGACAGGGGAGCCGAGGGCTCCGGCGGGGGCCGGGACGACGGCCTCCCGTTGCCGTTCGCGGCGGCCGCGCCAGACGGTGACACCGCCGGAGGGGCCGCCGACGGCCAGGCGGATGCCGTCGGGGCCGAGCGCGAGGACCTCCGCGCCGCCGAGCGGCACACCGGCGTGCAGTCCGAAGGGCAGGGCCGCGGCCGGGCCGGTGAAACCGGCGGCCAGGACGGACTTCACCGCCGCGGCCAGGGCGCCGGTGCGCGTACCCCGGGCGGTGTTCCACACCTCACCGGTGAGCGAGCCGGTGGCCGTGGCCCGGGTGAGCAGGAGTTCCCGGCCGCCGGCGGTGAGCGCGATCGAGCGCACCTCCGGGGCGGACGGCTCCGCGGCCAGGCCGAGTTCGGCCTGTCTGTGACGGCCCGGCACGTCCCAGACCACGATCCGGGTGGCGGGCGCCTTCCGGGCGGACGGGCCGCCGATGTCGTACGACGGGACGGTGACGCCGTAGGAGAAGAACCGCCCGTCGGGGCTGAAGGCCATAAGCGGCCGCCCGTTCCCCGCCGGGGGAAGCCGGGCGAGGACCCGGCCGGTACCGGTGTCCCGGAGCTGGAAGCGGTAACCCCCTCCGTCGCGCTGGGCGGTGGCCAGCAGGCGGCCGTCGGGGCTGAGCAACTCACCGTCGAGCCGCCGGTCCTGCCACGCGGGGGTGAGCGGGGTCGAGAGGTCGAGCGTATGGACCGTGCTTCCGGCGAGGTAGCGCAGGGTCGGGGAGCCGGGGTCCCAGGCGAGGGCGGTGACGGGCCCGTCGGCCAGGGGCCGGCCGAACACGGGCGCGTGCGGCGCCGTGAGCCGCCATACGGTCACCTCGCTCTGCCCGGCGACCGCGAGGAACCGTCCGTCGGGAGTGAAGGCGAGGGAGCGGCCGTCCGGCCGGGCGAGGTCGGCGAGTTGCCGCCCCGAGGCGAGGTCCCAGACGCGTACGCCGGTATCCGTGACAGCGGCGAGTCGCGTCCCCCCGCTGTCGAACGCGAGAGACGAGCAGTCCACCGACGACGAGCTCCGCCAGGCCCCCCGCAGGGTGTGCCGACGCACGAGATCCCGCACCGCGAGCAGCCGGCCCCGCGCGCACACGGCGGCCAGCCGGGCCCCCGCACTCGGCACGACGGCATCGGCCGCGGCCGTCTCGAACAGCAGCCGGTCGTCGGCGAAGGCACGCAACTGGGTCGTGGAACCAGGGCCGTTCACGACGTAGCCGCTCCCGGCGGAGCGCAGACCGAAGCCCTGGCCGGCACCAGAGCCGCTGTCGCCGAGACCCGCGCGATCCGTGTCGGCCCCCGCACTACCGCCGGCCTCCGCGCCGTGGCCCCCATCCCTCGCGTCACTCCCACCGGCCCCCGCGCCGTCACCACTGCCCCCGGTGAGCCCCTCGTCGCCCCCCTGCCCCACAGGCAGACGCCACAACTGTTGCCCGCCCTCCCCGCCCAGCACGAGGGTCTCCCCGTCAGGGCTGACCGCGCTCACCGGTGCGTCCGGCAGCCGCCCTGATCCGATGCGCCGGTGTGTGCCCACGTCCCAGGCCTCCCAGAGGCCGCCGCCCACGTCGAGCAGGGTGTGGCCGGAGGAGGTGAGGAAGTACCGGGAGCCGTTGCTCTGCCGGGGGTCGGTGAAGGCGTCCCGCTCGGGTTCGGACAGGGCGTCGTACAACGCGGCGCGGCTCTCGGGCAGCGGGGCCAGCCGCCAGGCGGCGATGCTGAGCAGGGTCCGGGTGCGGGGGTCGGCGGCCCCCCGGGGGTCGGCGAGGCCGGCCGCGAGGCGGGCCCCGGCGAGGGCCCGTTCCCCGTCGGCCACGCCCCGCTCGTGCCACGCGATCTGCCCGGCGACCAGCGCTCCACCGAGAACGCAGGACAGCGCGACGGCCAACATCCGTATCCGGCGCCGCATCCGGGCGGCCGTCCAGCGTTCCATGAACTCGGCGACGCGGGAGGCGCTGAGGAAGGCCCGCTCGCGCGCGGTGAGGTCGTCCTCGTGCGTGCCGCGGGTGAACAGCGCGTCGGCCACCGCGAGATGGACACCCCGGTACAAGGCGCCGGGGTCACGGTCGCGCTCCTGCCAGAGGCGGGCGGACTCGGCGAGGTGCCGGTGCAGGCGTAGCCGCTCGCGGTTCTCCTCGATCCACGCCCGGAGCCGGGGCCAGCCGGTGATCAGGGCCTCGTGGGCGAGCTCGACGCTCTCCTCGCCGAGGGTGACGAGCCGGGCGCACGCGAGGCGTTCGAGGACGACGGGCACCTCGGGGTCCGGCCACTCGCGCAGATCGGCGCGGCGAACCGGGCGACCGCTGTCGGGGCCGCCGTCACCGGGGGCGACGAGCGTCAGCAGGAGCCGCCGGGCAGTGTCGGCCTGGCCGACGGAGAACCGGCCGTACACTTCCTCGGCCGCCGCGGCGATCGCCCCGTGGACGCCGCCGGCCGTCTCGTAGCCGGCCAGGGTGAGCACTCCGCTGCGTCTGCGCCGCCAGGTCTCCTGCAGGGCGTGCGACACCATCGGCAGGGCGCCGGGCCGGTCGGCGGCCTCCTCGACGATCCGTGCGGTGAGTTCCCGCTCCACCCGCAGGCCGACCGCAGTGGCCGGTCGGACGACGGCGTCCCGCAGTTCCTCCCGGTTCATGGCGGTGACGGTCAGGGTGGCGTCGCACAGGGCCTCCGCCAGCCCGGGGTGCTCGACGCACCGGTCGTGGTAGCCGCTGCCCACGGCGACGACCACCCGCAGGTTGGCGTCCGGCTCCCTGGCGGCCAGCAACTGCTCGACGAACCGCCACCGTTCGGTCCGGTCCCGGCAGAGCGTGAAGATCTCCTCGAACTGGTCCACCACGACCACGCGATGCGGCCCGTCCCGCCCGGGCGCCAGCATCCCTCCGTGGGTGGCCGCGGGCCGAGCGCCCGGCGTGATCAGCCGCACCTCCGCACCGCAGCCCATCTCCTGGACCAGGGTCTCGAGCCGGGGCGTCACCCCGGCCCGCAACAGGGAGGACTTGCCGCTGCCGGAAGCGCCGACCAGCGCCGCGAACCGGTGCTCCCGCATCAGCCGCACCGCGTCCTCGGACAGTCGGGCCCGCCCGAAGAACAGCTCCCGGTCCCCCGGTTCGAACCGCGCCAGCCCCTGGTAGGGCGACTCCCCCTCCGCCGGGCAGTACGGCACCGTCTCCTCGGCCGCCGCCCGCAACCGCCTTTCCCACACGCCGGGTTCGGCACCGCACGCCCGCGCGTACGCCCGCACCACCACCGCCGACGGCAACCGCTCCCCCGACGCGGCCCGCGACAGCGCGGCCACCGAGACACCGGCAAGCTCCGCCATCGCCCTGTACGAGGGGGACCCGGCGGCCTCGCGCAGTGACCGCAGCTCATGGGCGAAACACTGCACGGGCCCCGCATCGGGATCGAGGGGGCGTTCGGGCCGACCGGGCCGACGGCTGCTCTGTTTCAAGGTGTTCACTTCCACAACGGGAGGGGGTGACCAAAGGAGGGCACAACCTCACGACACTGTGGGCAGCACATGGATTATGCGAGTATCACACGACATTTTGAACCTCCAGGGTTTGCCGCAGCGAGTCTCGCGCGCGTAGGCCCGTGTCGACTTCCCGTGCCGCCGTTCCTTGACTAAGGGAGGGCCGGTACCGGGGACCGCATGCCCGGCGCACCCCCCGCACCCTCCCCTTCCAGCCACTCCCGATACGCCGGTGCCTGGTGGGCCGAGTCCCAGTACGCCTCCTCCAGTGCGGGCAGTGCGCCGTCCAGGTCCGTCTCCGTGCGGGCCGCCAGCAGCAGGCGTACGCCGAGCGGGTCGCCCTGGAGGCGGCGTACCGCCATGTCGGGGTGGGAGAGGGCGGTCGGCTGGCAGACGGTGACGACCTCGCCGGTCGCGACCAGCGCGGCGGCCGTGTGGTAGTCGCCGTGCAGGACGTGCGGGTTGATGCCCGCCCCGCGGAACATGCGCTGCACGGCGTCCCACTCGCCGTCCACCGTGGGGTCGATCATCCAGCGGTCGCCGGCCAGTTCGCCGACGTCGACCACGGGGTGCGCGGTCGCCGGGTGGTCGGCCGACAAGTACACGAACTGCGGTTCGCGTTCCATCAGGGTGCGCAGCCGCAGGCCCTCGGGGATGCGCAGGGGGCTGCCGTCGACCTCGTGCACGAAGGCGACGTCGAGCTGGCCGTCGGCGACCATGCGCAGCAGGGCGTTCGGGGAGACGTTCATGTGGAGGGTGGGGTCCTGGCCGCGGGCGCGCAGCCGGCGCAGCCAGCCCGCCAGGGCCTTGCTCGCGGTGGAGCCGACGCGTAGCTCGGGACCGCCCGTCGCGGCGGCCCGTGCCTCGCTCACCAGGGAGCGCATCTCGGCCACCAGAGGGCGGGCGCGGCTCAGCACCAGGCTGCCCAGCGGGGTGGGCCGGCAGCCGGTGCGGGCGCGGACGAACAGCGCGCCGCCCAGCTCCTGCTCGATACGGCGCAGTTGCGTGCTCAACGACGGCTGGGCAACGCCCAGTTGACGCGCGGCGCGGTGCAGACTGCCGGTGTCGGCTATGGCGCACAGCGCGCGGAGGTGTCGCACCTCGAGGTCCATGCTCTCGGAGCGTAAAGCGGAATCAAAAGTTTCACCAGACGCACAAACCCCGCCCGACACACCCGAATTGGGTGTTCGAAGAAATCCGCGCGATCGGCGATAGGGGCGATAGGGGCGTGCTATCGGCGGTTGCCATCATCACAGTGATTCCACAGGCGCCGAAACTCACCGATGACGACTGACTCACCCCCCACCTAGGAGTCATCGATGCGCAAGCGCACGTCCATGTCCACGTCCACTCTCACGGCGGCGGTCGGCCTCAGCCTCGCCGCCCTCGGTCTCGGCGCGGCGGTGCCCGCCGCCGCTGCCCCGGCTCCCACCTCGTACTCCGGATACATCGGGTCTCCTGCCGAGGCCAAGGCAAACCAGGCGTTCTTCCAGGCGGTCGTCAGGTCCGTCGCCGAGAAGCGCGCCGCCCACCCGAGCAGCGCGGCGGCCGTCACGGTCGTCTACAACGCCTCGGGAGCGCCGACGTTCAGCGCTCAGATAGCCCGCAGCGCCCAGATATGGAACAGCTCGGTGTCGAACGTGAAGCTCCAGTCGGGCTCGAACGCCGACTTCAGCTACCGCGAGGGCAACGACTCCCGCGGTTCGTACGCCTCGACCGACGGCCACGGCGGCGGCTACGTCTTCCTCGACTACGCGCAGAACCAGGAGTACGACTCCACGCGCGTCACCGCCCACGAGACCGGCCACGTCCTCGGTCTGCCCGACCACTACGAAGGCCCGTGCAGCGAGCTGATGTCGGGCGGCGGCCCCGGCCCGTCCTGCACGAACTCCAGCCCGGACGCCAACGAGCGAGCCCGCGTCAACCAGCTGTGGGCCGGCGGCTTCCAGGCGGCCCTCGACAAGGCGCTGCACAAGTCCCGCTAGGCACTCCCCCCGGACGCCACCCCCCACATGGTGCGGCCGCCCTCCTGCACGGGGCGGCCGCACTCGTCCGTTCCGGCGACGACCCCAGTGCCCCGGCCGCAGTGCCGGCCTCAGCGCGGGCGCTGGTGGAGTGTGATGTCCACCAGCAGCGCACGGTGGTCGGATTCGGCCACGCCCACGAAACGGGCGCTGCTCGCGGAGAAGTCCCGGGAGACCAGTACGTGGTCGATCTGGGCGCCGAACGTCGGCGCGGTGCGGGCGGGCCAGCTGGGCGTGCGGTCGTGGCCCGCGAGCCGGGCGGCGTCGCGCATGCCGGTGTCGAGGATGCGGCGGAAGGCGGCGTGGTCCTGGGAGGCGTTGAAGTCGCCGGCCAGGACCATGGGCGTGCGGGTGGCGGCGGCCGTGTCCCGCAGCCGCCCGAGTTCCCGGCGCCAGAGGCCGACCTGGCCGGGCAACGGCGGCATGGGGTGCGCCAGTTGGAGGCGTACGGCATGGCCGCGCACGTCGGCGACGGCGCCGGGCATGCCCATGGTGCCGGGCACTTCCGCCGTGCCCCTGAGCGGGAAGCGGCTGAGGATGACCGACCCCTCGGAGCCGCCGGCCGCCACAGCCTGCCGGTAGGGGTAGTCGGCGCCGAACTCCTGCTTCAGCCGGGCCTGACAGGTGTACTCGCACTCCTCCACGAACACGATGTCCGGCCTGTGGGCGCGGATCACGGGGACGAGGGAGGCGGTGCCGCGTCCGAACTCGACGTTCGAGGTCAGCACCTTGATCTCGGAGAGCGGAGTGCCGCCGGGATCGTCCGTCTTCCCGTACGGCTCGATGAACCAGGCCAGCAGTCCGAGGACGACGAGCGACCACACCATCCCCAGCCGCCAGCGGGCGAGCAGCGCGAGCAGGAGGGCGCATCCGGCCGGGGCGAGGAGCCAGGGCAGAAAGGCCAGGACCTGGGGGACCGGGGTGATGCCGTCGCTGTCGGCGACCCGGCAGCCGACCACGACACTCACACCGGCCAGAAGCAGTCCGCAGAGCACGGCGCCGAACCTCCGCGGACCCGTGGCCCCCGGACCCCCGCTGCGGCCCTCCTCGGGCCTTGCCCCCGTGCGCCGGACGGGCTGAATGGTCACCGACACGACATTACGGGCGCGGGTCCACTCGCGCCAGGAACCGGTCCAACACCTCGTTGAACTCCTTCGGCCTCTCCAGGTTCGGCATGTGGGCCGCGCCCTCGATGACATGGAGGGTCGAGTCGGGCAGGGCCGCGTGCATCGCCTCGGCGTCGGAGACCGGGGTGAAGGTGTCGTCCGAACCCACGACCACCAGGGCCGGGACGCTGACGGTCCTCAGCAGCTCGCGATAGTCGGGGCGGGCGGCGCGGGCGCGCAGGGCCGCCGCGGCGCCGTGCGGGGAGGTGGCCGTCATCATGCCGTGGACGTGGGCCTTGACCCGCGCGTCGGCGTACGGGGCGACCATCTTCTCCAGTACGTCGTCGGCGTACCCGCTCATGCCCTCGCGCAGCAGCCTGTCCGCCGTGGCGTGGCGGGCGCGGGCGCCCTCGGGTGTCTCGGCGGCCGGGAAGGTGTCGGCGAGGACCAGGCCGCGGACGCGGCCCGGGAACCGCCGGTAGAAGTCCATCACGATCTGGCCGCCCATGGAGAGGCCGGCCAGGACACAGGTCTCCACCTTCAGGTCGTCGAGCAGTGTCCTGATGTCGTTGGCGAACTGCTCGAAGCGGGTGATCGCGGGGGAGGTCGGGGAGGCGCCGTAGCCGCGCAGGTCGGGGGCGATCACCCGGCGGGCGGCGGAGAACGCCTCCAGCTGCGGGTTCCACATCGTGCGGTCGAAGGGGTGGCCGTGGATCAGAACGAGGGGGACTGCCGGGACTGCCATGGCCTCGACCCTAGATCGGCACAATTCGTCGGTGCAATAAGATCTTTGCCCTCGGTGCAATGACAGCAGGGGGCTGGGCTTGTGGACGCGTACCGGCGCATCGCCGACAGCATCGCCGACGACATCACCGCCGGACGGCTCCGGCCGGGCGAACGACTGCCTCCGCAGCGGAAGTTCGCCCGTCGGTACGGGATCGCAGCCTCGACGGCGGAGCGGGCCTACGGCGAGCTGGTGCGGCGGGGGCTGGTCGTCGGCGAGGTCGGCCGTGGCACCTTCGTGCGGGCCGCGGGTACGGGACCCACGGGGCGTGCGCTCATCGAACCGGCGACCGTGGCACCGGTGAACATGGAGCTCAACTACCCTTCCGCGCCCGGCCAGTCGGAGCTGCTCGCCGCCGCCCTCGCCCCGCTGCTGCGCCCCGACGTCCTCACCGAGGTGTTGCGTCCGGCGTCCGCCACCGGCACCGCGGCGGCCCGCGAGGCGGTGGCGGCCCTGCTCGCCACGCCCGGCTGGCGCCCGGCTCCCGGTCAGTTGCTCTTCACCGGCAACGCCCGCCAGGCCATCGCCGCCGCGCTGGCCTGCCTGGTCCGGCCGGGCGGCCGGGTCGGTGTCGAAGCGCTGACGTACCCGCTGGTCAAGGAGGTCGCAGCCCGGCTCGGCATCACCCTCGTCCCGCTCCCCACGGACCACGAGGGCCTGCGCCCGGAGGCCGTCGCGGGCGCCCGGCTGTCCGCCCTCTACGTCCAGCCGACGCTGCACAACCCGACGTCCGTGAGCATGAGCACCGAGCGACGCAGGCAACTTGCCCATGTGGTGGACGAGTTGGGGCTCCCCGTCGTCGAGGACCGCATCTGGTCCTTCCTCGACGAGGCGGGGGACGCCCCGTTCGCCGCGCTCGCCCCGCACCTCACCCATGTCGTCGACGGCCTCTCCAAGCGGGTCGCGCCCGGCCTGACGGTCGGCTTCCTCGTCGTACCGCCGCATCGGACACAGGGGGTGGCTACGGCCGTGCGGTCGGGAGGGTGGAGCGCCGGACGGTTCGCGCTGGAGGCGGGTGTGCGGTGGATCGGGGACGGGACGGTGCAGCGGCTGGTGGCGGCGAAACGCGAGGACGCTGCGCTGCGACAGCGACTGGTCGCCGAGCAGCTCGCCGGTTTCCGCATACGGTCCGATCCGCGGGCCTACTTCGCCTGGTGGGAACTGCCCGCCCCCTGGCGCGCGGACACCTTCACGGCCGCGTCCGCCGCACACGGCATCGCCGTCACGCCGGGCCCCGCCTTCACCGTCGACCCGCACCGCACCCCGGCCGCCGTCAGACTCGGGCTCGCGTCGGCCACGGTGCCGGATCTTCGGCGGGCGTTGCGGACGCTTGCCGACATCGCAGGAGAGGCCCGCGGCGTCCGCTGAGCAGGTCGAGGCGAGGTCGTCTCGTACTCGTGCTGTCCGCTGCTGAGGTGGCCGGCGGGTGCGGTTGGATGCCGGCGGCGGACGGGCAGGACGGGCCTGTGGACGGGCGGCCTGTGGACGTGGCTGTGGTGGCCGTGCACGGCATCGTCGTCGCCCGGCCCACGCGGTTCGGTCCGGGCTCGGGCCGGCCGGAGTACCGGACCTGGAGCGGGCGCCGCGGACGCTTGCCGGTGCGGTCTCGGGCCGGGCCGGCGGTCCGCCGTGGTCCGGCACCTTGTGGGTCGTGTCGGCGTGACCGCCCGGCCGGGCCGTGGTGTGGCGGGCTGGTCAGGTTGCCCCTGCGGGCGTCGGCGAAGGAGACGCTCAGGTCCTTGGCGTGCGCGTGCTGCGCCAGGCAAGGGGGTCACCGGGGTCACCCGGGGAAGGCATGGTCATGTCCAGGTCGGCAGTCTCAGGATCCGCCCTGAGCGGCCCGTCCTCCGGTGCCTGGCCCTGCACCCGCACGTGCACCCGGCGGCTGAGCCAGGTGCCGAGCGCGACCGTCAGGCCGAGGGCGACCAGCAGCCAGGATGCCTGGCGCAGGGTCGCGGTGAGGGCGTCGTAGACGGCGCCCGTAGCCGACTGGTGGTCCTCCTCGGGGAGGTCGGCGAGGGTGAGGCGGCGGCCGATCGTGATGGCCAGCGCGAGCAGCGCGCCGCCGAGCGCCGTGCCGAGCGCGGTCGCGGTGATCGCGCGGCGGCGGCAGGTGGCGACGGCGATTCCGGAGACGGCGAGGACGACGGCGGCGACGGGCAGCCAGAAACCGGCGACTTCCAGCACGTGGAATCCCTTCCGGAGGCGGTCCAGTTCCTGGACCGGCAGTACGGAGACCTCGGTGTGCTCGACCGGGATGCGGTTCGCGAACGGCACGTGTTCCACGGCGAGTTGGCGCTTGACCTGGGCGGTGACGGGGGCGAGGTCGACGGTGACGTCCCGCTCGCTCTCGTCGTGCAGGGCGCGCAGCACGGCGTCGTGGACGGCCCTGTTCGCGGAGTCCCAGGCCAGCCGGAAGGTCTCGGTACCGGTGAAGGAGTGGACCGCGTCGTGCACGAAGGGGCGCACGGTGCCCCGCAGCGGCCGGACGTCCACCCGGTCGTCGACCTGGTCCATGATTCCGGCGCCGACGGTGTCCGCGATCGCGTTCCGCACGGCCGGGTCCGCGGCCAGCGGCGCCATGGTCGTGACGTAGCGCCCCGTGTCGGCGAGGTCGTACGCCGCCCAGGCCGCGAGCGCGCCGCACGGCGCGAACAGGCAGGCGAGGGCGATCAGCGCCGCCGACAGGGCGCTCCGCAGGCGCGCAGGACGAGGGGCCACCCCTCCAGCCAACGGCCCGGCGGCGGGGTGCGCGAGCGCTACGACTCCAAATGGGTGCACCGCACCTACGCACCGGTCAACAGACGGGCGCACCGCTCTCGCACGCCGGTCCGGGGCGGACGAGTGGGCCGGTCCGGGGCGGACGAGTTGGCCGGTCCGGGGCGGACGGGTGTGCAGGGTTCGCGCGCTCGCCCGGCGCCGGGCAGGTTGCGGCGCGCTCGCCCGCCCGCCCGGCACCGGACGGATAGGCAGCGCTCGCCCACGCGTCAGCGCCGGGGTTCACTACGGGGTGCGGCCTTTGCGGGCCCGCCGCCCCGCGCCGGACAGTTGCGCCGCACTCGCCCGCCCGCCCGGCGCCGGACGGAACGGATAGGCAGCGCTCGCCCACGCGTCGGCGCCGGACGGTGTGCAGCCTTCGCGTGCCCGCCCGGCACCGGACACGTGCGCCGCGCGCGCCCGGCACCGGACACGTGCGCCGCGCCCGCCCGGCACCGGACACGTGCGCCGCGCGCGCCCGGCACCGGACACGTGCGCCGCGCGCGCCCGGCACCGGGCACGTGCACCGCGCGCGCTCGCCCGCCCCGCGCCGGACAGGCGCGCCGTACTGGTGTGCCCGTCAGCGGACGCGGTTGCCCAGGGCGTCCTCGCGTGTGTAGTAGCGGTAGAAGAACACCCCGAAGACGCCCGCCGTGACGAACACGCCCAGCGCCACCGACCGGTAGATCGACTCGCCGGTCTGGCTGTAGAGGAAGCCGACCGCGGCGCCGGCGAACCCCGACTTGACCAGCGAGTGCAGCTCCCGCTTCAGCAGCGGCGCGAACGTCGCGACGGCGATGCACAGCACGATGAACACGGCCGCGGTGACGAAGCCGAACAGGATGTTCCAGCCCGTGACCTCGCCGCCGCCGCGCCGGTTGGCCGCCGCCCAGAAGCCGTAGAGGAGTCCGAGTACGACGGGGATCCCGTACCGCCCCGCCGCATGGACCCGCTCGTCGAACAGGTCGGGCGTGCGGGTGGGCCGGGCCGCGCGGTTCAGCCTGACCTTGCCCATCATGCCGCCGGACGTGGGTGCCGCATGAGCCATGAGAGCGCTCCTCTCTCTCCTCGCCCCCGACTACCAGAGCACACCTGGACACAGGCCCTGGCAAGTCGGCCGGCAGCCCGGATGCACGGGGAGTGGGGACATGTTTCTCATGGGGCCCATGAAGAAGGTGCCCCGAGCGGCTGCCGCGGCCGGCCGGGTGCACGGACGCCGCACAGTGCTGCGCCCACCCCGCCCGGCTGGGGCGGCCTCGACCACGCCGCCGTCCATCTCACGGCCGCCGACGACACGACGGTCTTCGCCGTTCGGCGGGCTGTTCGGCGGGTCGTCGCGAGGGAGGCGGAGCACGGTCGTTTGCAGTCCTGAGACCCACCTTTGCAGCCGCAGCGGTTACGGTGCTGCCTAAGTGATCGACGGGGGATGGGGAGGGAACGATGCCGGGAACCGTGCTGTTGCTTGCCGCATCCCCGGCGGGCAAGGGCTGTCTGGTGGACGCAGCGTCCGTGCTCCCCGTACTCGCGGCCGTCCCGCCCGCCGTCCTGTCCGGCACGGAGACGGCCAACGTCGTCGAACTCGCCGACCCGCTGGAGCCGCAGGCCGTGCTCACCCGGTTGCGGGCGGCCGCGGCTGCCCCGGGGCCGCTCACGGTCTTCGTCGCCGGACAACTGCAGCTCGACCGCCGTCAGCGGCTGCCCCACCTGGCGCTGGCCCGCACGACGCCCTCGACGGTGCGCTACACCGCTCTGCCCTGGCACTGGATCCGCGAGGAACTGCGGCTGCGCGCGGCCGGGTCCACGACCCTCGTCCTCGACCTGCACGCGGACCCCGAGACCTGGGAGTGGCTGCGGGCGAACCCGCTCGACTCCGGGCGCAACAACGCGGTCTACGGTCGTATCGCGCCGCCGCCGTCCCGGCGCACGGTCGCTGTTCCGACGTATATGAAGGCGGCGGCGACGATCCTGCGCAGTGGCCTCAGGCCCGAACTCGCGGAGCTTCATCAGCAGGCGTTGGCCCGGGTCGGCGTGGACGGCTATGCGGACCTTGTGCTGGCGGCGGCGGGTGTCGCGGGGGCCGCTGTCCCCGGGGGCTTCGCCCCCAGACCCCCGTATCTGCCTGAACAGCCTCGTCCTCAAACGCCGGACGGGCCGACTGCTGCCGACGGGCGCCACAGCGGCGCGGCCGGTGAGGCCGATCCCCACTCCGCCATCTCCGTCGCCGTCCGGTCCGGGCGCCATCCCGACGCCGATGCCCTCGCCGCCCACCACGAACAAGCCGCCGTGCAGGCGCACGGGCCCGGGTCCGAACAGGCCCTGCACTGGGCCGAGGTGCGGGCGGACCTGGCGATGTTCGCCGGGGATCCCTCGCGCAGCTGCCGTACCTGGCTGGGCGTGGCCGTCGCGCGGCTGTCGGCGGGACAGGGCCCGGACACGGCGGCCGTCGAGGCGGCCGTGGACCGGGCGCACCACCAGTGGGGGCAGGTCCGGGACGCGTCGGCGGCGCGGGAGCTCGGTGCGTCGCTCGCCGACCTGCGCGCCCGGGTGCCGGGGCGTCGGCAGGGCGCGCTGGACCACGTCCAGCGGCAGTTGCGGCAGCTGCAGACGCAGAGCTAGGCGGGAGCTAGGCGAGGTACGCGAGGGCGGCCGAGACCAGGGTCCGCACGCCCGGGGTGATCGTCGACAGATCCGGCCCGAAGCGGGGGCTGTGGTTGCTGGGGACGGCCAGGAACTTCTCCATCAGCTCGTTGCCGGGCGCCGCGTCCCACACCTCGGCCGGGGTCGTCGTGACGAACCAGTAGGAGTACGGGATCCCGCCCTGCGCCAGATACGGGAAGTCCTCGCTGCCCATCACGGGCCCGAAGTCCAGCACCGTCCCCGCCCCGAGCACCTCCTCGTGCACGGCCGCGATCCGGCGGTCGGTGCCGGCGTCGTTCATGGTCACCGGGAAGGTCGCGCCCACGGTCACCTCCGGCTCCCGCGGGCATCCGGCGGCGAGCGCCTCGCCGGCCGCGATGCGCCGGATCGCGGTGATCATCCGCTCGCGCACCTCGTCGGACTGGGTGCGCAGGTTGAGGGAGATGCACGCCTTTGACGGGATGATGTTGTGCCGGGTGCCCGCCTCGATCCGCCCGACGGTCAGCACCGCGGACTCGCGGGCGGCGATCTCCCGGGAGACGACCGTCTGCAGCCGGGTCACCAGGTACGCGGCCGTCACCACCGGGTCGACGGTCGTCTCCGGACGCGAACCGTGTCCGCCCGTGCCGTGCACGACGATGTCGAGGTCGGTCGACGCCGACATGATCAGGCCCGGCGAATGGGCGTAGAACCCGACCGGGCCGGGTGCCGCGTGCTGCCCGAGCAGCACGTCGGGCCGTACGAAACGTTCGTACAGTCCGTCCGCGATCATCCGTGCCGCGCCCTGTCCGGTCTCCTCGGCGGGCTGGCCCACCACGAGCAGCGTCCCGGACCAGGCGTCCCGCCCGCCGGCCAGCGCCTCGGCCGCGCCCGCCAGCCAGGTCATGTGCAGATCGTGCCCGCAGGCGTGCATCACACCGGGCACCTCGGAGGCGTACGGCAGCCCGGTCTCCTCCTGGACGGGCAGCGCGTCCATGTCGGCGCGCAGGAGGACCACGGGCCCGTCGCCGTTGCGCAGCAGCCCGGCGACTCCGGTGCCGCCGATGCCCTCGGCGGTCTCGTACCCCGCCTTGGCGAGCCGCTCGGAGAGCTTGGCGGCCGTGCGGTGTTCCTGGAGGGACAGCTCGGGGTTCCGGTGCAGGTCCCGGTAGAAGTCCTCAAGGCCTGCGACCGGGAGATCCGCGGTGAGGACGAGGGCGGTGCGCGCGGCGGCAGAGGTCATCCACGCAGCGTACGCAAAGCGGCCGCCGACGCCAGGGGGGAGTGTGCGTCGGCGGCCGCGGCTCTGGGGGGCCGGTATCGACCTTCGCGGTCGCGGAGTTGGTCGGCACCCCGTTTCGTCAGCGCAATCAATCCCGGTGGCGGAGCAGTCGACTCCGCGACCGCCGCACGGCTCAGGCGTAGGGGTCGAACGTGATGCCGCTCGGCTTGGCCTTGTCGAGGTGGCCGGCGAACTTGGTGTCCTGGAGCGGGAAGTTGGCGTTGCCCCAGTCGGAGGCGTTCAGGGTGTCGCGGAGGCCGGCCGCCAGGTTGTCCCAGGTGATCAGGTTCTCCTGGTGCCAGGCACCGGTGTCGTTCTCCGGCGTCTCCCCCCACTTGGCGAAGCGGAAGGCGTGGGTGGACGCGCCGTCCTTGTGGTAGACGGCCTCGACGCGCTGCCCGCTCATCGGGACGTCGGCGATCGGGTGCGTGCTGAAGCCGCCGTGGGCGGAGGCGGACAGGTACGACGGGGTGTCGGCGCCCTGCTTCACCCAGACGACCATGCACTCCCAGTCGTGGCGGTGGCCGATGCCCGGGGATGCCTCGTCCTTCTCGAAGTAGCTGGCGTAGATGATCCCGCACCAGCCGTTGTTGCACTTGGCCCGCGAGTAGGTGTTGGCCTGGCCGAGGTGGCCGGAGCGGCACTCGCCGGTGATCGGGCCGGTCGGCTTGAGGCCGCCGTTGAGGGTGCCGCTCGGGTCGATGGCGGCGGCCGGGTAGCAGCTGTCCGTGTCGTAGTCGTACAGGGGCTCGAAGTTCTTCTGGAACGCGGTCGCGTTCTCCGGCAGGTTCTGCAGCACGCCTGCCCAGGCGCTGCCCGGCAGGGCGAGGGTCAGGGCGGCGGCGCTGCCCGCGACGGCGGCGGCTCGGGCGAGGCGGGACGTCCTCGTGCTGGTGACTGCTCGGGGCATGGGGGCTCCTGTTGACGGTCCACTCGTTCCGGACATGACATCCGGCACAGAGTCGAAGACTGGCAAGGCGGGGGTGGGACGGAAAGGCTTTTCTGCTAACTGGGGACGAGCTTTTGCCGAACTGATCAAGCCCACAGCCGACAGCCGGCTGATCAAGCCGACAGCCGACAGCCGGCTGATCAAGCCGACTGGTACAGCGACTGATCAAGCGACTGATCAAGCCGAGTGATCAAGGCAGAACGACCGGGCAGGACCGATCGATGATCCGCACCTGTCCCGCCTTGGTGGGGGTGGACGCGGCCGTGGCGAGCGAGGGCAGCCCGGACACCGCGATCACCCCGGCGAGGGCGGACGAGACGGTCACCCAGAAGCCGAGCCGGCGCAGCGTGCTGGTGGGCATGGGGTTGGGTTCTCCTCCAGTGCGGCCCCGGCGGCCGCGGGGGATCGGCCGGTGCCACGACCGAGATTCGCAAGGGAGGAGTTGATCGGCAGCCCCTGCTCGCCGGGAAATCAACTCGTGACGCGAAAAGCACGGTGACATGAAACCGTCCCCCGTCACCCACCCGTCATCTCCGTTGCACTCGACGGTTTCCTGGCGACCCGTACAGTCATCGTTCCTGATGCCGCTTTCGCCAGGTCTACGGAGGTAGGAGCGCATGGGGCGTCCCGAGAGACCGCTGGACCCGCAGGCCGGTCCCGCGCAGCGGCTCGCGCACGAGTTGCGGGAGCTGCGCCGGACCGCCGGTGGTCCTTCCTACCGGGCCATGGCCAAGGTGGCGGGCTTCTCCGCGACAACGCTGTCACAGGCCGCCGCCGGTGAGCGGTTGCCGTCCCTCGCCGTCGTCGAGGGATATGTGCGTGCCTGCGGCGGCGACCCGGTCGAATGGGTGCCCCGCTGGAAGGAAGCGGAGGAGGAGGCGAGCCGGGCCCCCGTCGACCCCGGCGAGGACGCGCCGGCGCCGTACCGGGGCCTTGCTCGCTTCGAACCGGCCGACCAGCGTCTGTTCTTCGGCCGGGACCGCGTGGTCGACGAGGTCGGGAAGCTGGTGTGCGAGCACCGGTTCGCGGTGCTGTTCGGCCCCTCGGGCAGCGGGAAGTCGTCCCTGCTGCGGGCCGGACTGATCCCGCGGCTGCAGGCGGAGATCGTGGCTCGCGGCTGCCCCGCGACGCTGCGCATCCTCACCCCCGGCCCGACGCCCGCCGCGACCTACGGCCATCTCCTCGCCCCGGCCGACGACGAGCCGGAGAGCTGGGTCGTCGTGGACCAGTTCGAGGAGGCCTTCACCCTCTGCCGCGACCCGCGGGAGCGCTCCCGTTTCATCGACCTGCTGCTCGCCGCCCGCGATGCGGGCAGCAGGCTGCGCGTGCTGGTCGCCGTACGCGCCGACTTCTACACCCGCTGCGGCGAGCACCGGGAACTCGCGGACGCCCTGCTGGGTGCCGCGCTGCTGCTCGGCCCGATGACCGCGGACGAGCTGCGGGAGGCGGTGGTCGGACCGGCCCAGGCGGTCGGCTGTCTCGTCGAGCGGACACTGACCGCCCGCCTGGTGGACGAGGTCCTCGATGAGCCCGGCGGCCTGCCGATGCTCTCGCACGTCCTGCTGGAGACGTGGCGCCGCCGCAAGGGCCGGATGCTCTCCCTCGCCGGATACGAGGCCGCCGGTGGAGTGCGCGGCGCGATCGCGGCGAGTGCCGAGGAGGTCTACGGCGGCCTGTCACCGGCCCAGGCCCGCACCGTGCGGCATCTGCTGCTGCGCATGGTCGAACCCGGCCAGGGCACCCCCGACACCCGGCGCCCGCTCACCCGGCCCGAGCTGGAGGAGTGGGCGGACCCGGACGTGCCGGTCGTCGTGGAACGGCTCACCGGCGCCCGGCTGCTGACCGCCGACGAGGACGGGGTGCAGCTCGCCCACGAGGCGCTCATCACCTGCTGGCCCCGGCTGCACGGCTGGATCGAGCAGGACCGCGAACGGCTGCGCCAGCACCGGATGCTCGCGGACGCGGTCCGCTCCTGGCTGGAGCACGACCGCGACCCCGGCGCCCTCTACCGGGGCACCCGGCTGGCCCGCGCCGAGGAACTGTTCCCGGACCATCAGGCCGACCCCGCGCTGACGGCGCAGGAACGCGCCTTCCTCACCGCCTCGTGCGAGGTCCGCGAGAGGGAGGTGCTGGCCGCCGTCCGGATCAGCCGCAGGCACCGCATCCTGACCGCGTCGCTGTCCGCGGTCGTCGCCGTCGCCCTGCTGACGGGCTTCGCCGTCTGGCGCCAATACACGGACAACCAGCGGCAGCGCACCCAGTCCGCGGCCCGCCGCGTGGCCGAGATCGCCGACGCGCTGCGCACCACGGACCCGCGCACCGCGCTGCTGCTCGGCGCCGCCTCCTGGCGCGTCGCCGAACTGCCGGAGACCCGCCGGGCGCTGCTCGGCTCCCTCGCCCAGCCGGAGACGGGCACCCTCACCGGCCCCGTGCCCGTCGACGAGACCCGGCGCACCCTCGACGACACCGGGCGCATCATGCTCAGCGCCCAGGGCCGCTCCTGGCGCGCCTGGGACGTGACCACCCAGCGCGTAGTCGGCTCGGGCCGGGTGCCCGAGGGCACCGTCGACGAGGCCGGCCCGGACGCCCGGGTGCTCGGGGTGGACGTACACGACGGCGTACGGCTGTGGGACACGGCCACCGGCCGCTGGACCGGCGGCTCCCACGCCGTGCGCGACGCGGGCGACGTCTTCTTCTCCGGCGACGGGCGGTCCTTCCTGACCACCCAGGGGGACCGGCTGCGGCTCCGCTCGGTCACGGACGGCCGCGTGCTCTTCGACGCCCGGGCACCCGACGCCGCGATGACGGCGGTGAGCGAGGACGGACGGCTCGCGGCCGCCTGCGCCACCGGGGGCACCCCGCAGGTGTGGGACACGTCCGCGCACCGCGTCGTGACCGGAGCCTGGCAGCACGACCACGCCTGCGAGGAGGGCATCGGCACCTTCCTCATCCTCGGTGGCGACCGGCTGGCCGCCGCCACCGGCACCGGGGTCCGCATCTGGGACACCCGCACGGGCCGGCGGAGCGCCGACCTCGGCGACACCGGGGTGCAGTACGCCGCCTTCAGCCGGGACGGCGCCTTCCTGGCGACCGCCGACCGCACGGAGATCCGGGTGTGGCGCCTGGCGGACACCGAGGCACCCGTCTTCCGGTACGCGCTGAACAACCAGCACCTGCGCGGCGGCGGCCCGGTCTGGGACCGGGACGGCCGTTTCCTGCGCTATCTGGAGGGCGGCACCGTCCACACCCTCGACCTCCGGGAGGCCGTCACCTCCGGCTGGCGCGCCACTCCGGCGTCCGAGGTGCGGTTCAGCCCCGACGGCCGCACCTACGCCACCGCCGAGCGCACCGGCGACCGGTACGTCTTCCGGCTCCACGCGACCACGGACGACCGCGTCCTGCGGACCCTGCCACCGGTACGCGTCCCCGTCTCCAAGGACCCCACCGTGCCCGTCGTCCCCGGCGACACCCAGGCGCTGGCCTCGTTCAGCCCCGACAGCACCCGCTTCGCGTACGGCGTCTCGGCGCCCGGCCGACTGGCCGTCGCGCAGCGGGTCCACATCTGGGACGTGCCGCACGGGCGGGCCGTGACCTCGCTGGACCTGCCGGGCGGGGCGCTGATCGACATCGCCCTCGGCCCGGACGGCCGCACTCTGAGCGCAGCCCGCACCCCGGACATCGGCGAGATGACCGACGAGGTGTGGGACATCCCGCGCCGGCACCGTACGACGGTCCTGAACGGCGTGACCGGCAGCCACCTCGCCGTCCGCCCCGACGGAGAGCTGCTGGTCGGCGAGGGCCGGGCGGTCCGACTGCCTTCGGGCCGGGCCGACGGACACGACCTCGTGCAGGGCGACCAGACCGGCGCGCTGGCCTTCACCGCCGACGGCTCGCTGCTGGCGGCCGGCGACCAGACGGGCCGGGTCGCCCTGTGGGACGGGGACCTCGCCCACCGCGAGGGCGTCCTGCGCAGCGTCTTTCCCGCCCCGTACGGCACCGACCCGGAGGGCGTGAGCGCGGTCGCCTTCAGCCCCGACGGGCGCACGCTGGCCGTCGGCGGCTCCGCGGGCAGCCTCCAGCTGTGGGACGTGGCGACCGAACAGCCCCTCGGCGGCCCGCTGACCACGGCGGGCGACGCGATCGACTCGCTCGCCTTCGGCTCGGGCGGCACGACGCTGTACGCCGGAAGCGCGCACGTTCCGCTCCAGCGCTACACGGTCGACCCCGAGCAGGCGCTCCGGGCGGTGTGCGCGCGGGCGGGCGGCGCCGAACTGACGCGGGCGCAGTGGCGGACCTATGCGCCGGAGATGCCGTACCGGACGGTGTGCGGGTCCGCCTCCTCGGCATCATCGCCGAGGACGCCCGCGACACGGAGGCCGCCGAGGAGCACTACGTCCGTGCGCTGAGCCTGCTGGAGCGGGCCGGTGCCGTCGGCGACCTGGCCGACCTGTGCCGGCTGCTCGGCGATCTGCTGCGCCGTACCGGCCGGGTGGAGGCGGCCCTGGACGCGTACCGCACGGGCCTCGGCCACCGCACGGCCCCGGGCACCACCACCCTCGGCCCCGCACCCGCACAGCCTCCTCTGTGACCAATGCCGTTCTTCGACCAATGCTGTCCTTCCTGGCGTTTCACCCCTGTGGGCAGGGCTACTCGGACGGTGGTTTCGAGCGGGCGCGACGCCAGTCCCGCTGCGATCGAAGGAGGCGGTGGTCGTGCGGCCCGAGGACGACCGTCACGGCTTCTACGGCGGTGATCCCCGCCCGGCCGGTGAAGGATTCCGTTCGGTCGGTCACGACGCGTGTTCGGGAAGGACGGAGCGCGACCCGGACCGGCTCAGGACCGCCGAGGTGATCGCCGCGGGGGTGCATGACGCGCAACCCGCGCAGATACCGGCCCGGTTGTGCAGGGTGGCGGTGACGCTGCTGCCGGTCGTCGGTGCGAGTGTGTCGCTGCGCAGCGACGGGATGTCGGTCCGACTCGGCGCGAGCAGCGACCAGGCCTCGTATCTCGCGGAACTCCAGACCACCCTCGGCGACGGGCCGTTTCTGTACGCCTCCGAGGCCGCTGCCCCCGTGCTCGCCTGCGATCTGACGGCCGGCCGGGACGTGTGCCGCTGGCCGGTGTTCGCACAGCAGGTGACGGCGGCGGGGGTGCAGGCGGTGTACTCGCTGCCGCTGGGCAATGACACGGTGACCGTGGGCACCCTCGACCTCTACCGTGCCACCCCTGGTGGACTGACCGAAGACGAGCTGAACCGTGCGCTGATGGTGGCCGGTGTCATGACGCTGGCCGTCATGACCCTGCCGCGGGAGGAGGCCGGCAGCGGAGCGGGCGAGCGCTGGCTGGGCGGGCTGGCCACCGACCACGACAAGGTCTACCAGGCCATCGGCATGATCATGGCGCAGCTCGGGGTCGACGCCGACGAGGCGACGGCCCGGCTGCGGGCCCGCGCCTTCACGCAGGGCCGTACCGCGCTCGACGTGGCGCGCGACGTGGTCGCGCACCGGGTGATGCTGGAAGGCGGCTGAGGAATCCTAGGATCGTGGCATGGACATTCTTGGATTCTCCCTGATCACCCTGCTCATACTCATCGGCATCGGCAGCGTGGAGAGCCGGATCTCCCGCCAGGACAAAAGAGTTGCCCGGGTCGAGTACAAACTCGACCTGATCCTCGGCCACCTGGGGCTGCGCGAGCGGGAGCCGTGGTCGGACGAAGTGGACGCCCTGCTGCGGGACGGCAAGAAGATCGCGGCGATCAAGGCGTACCGGGAGGCGACGGGTGCGGGCCTGAAGGAGGCCAAGGAGGCGGTGGACAAGCTCGGTTAGCCGCCGAAACACGAACACGGACACGGGCGCGACCGCGGACTCGGGCGCGAACGCAAACCCGAGACGTCGGACTCGGGCGCGAACGCAACCCCGACCTCGGACCAGGGCGCTATACGCGCAGCCGCGCCTGTTTCCGCACGTCGGCCAGTCGCTGTGCACCCACCTGTACGAAGGCCCTCGTGGCGTCGGCCGACACCACGCCGGGGCCGCCGTGGGTGAGGGCGATGGTGTCGTCACCGATGCGGACCGCGGCGACGTCCAGGGTGAGCATGGTCGGTTCGCCGTCGGCCGTCCGCCCGGCGAAGGTGAGCCGCAGCCCCTGCCGGGCGTCCCCGACATCGGGCAGTGCGGCCTCGTTGACCTGGACGTCCTGCACGGAGCCGTAATCGGTGACCGCCGTGAACCGTCCGCACGTCGCCGTCAAGGTCTTCATCCACGCCAGCGTCCGGTTCACGTCCGCGGGAGACAGGGCCAGCACCTGGTAGCGCAACTGCGCCTGGTCCATGGCGTCGTCGAGCGCGGTCACGGCCCGTGGCCCGCTCGCGGCCCCGAACAGGTCGTCGGTGTACAGCGCGTCCAGAAGCCGTCGGCAGTCGGGTGCCTGGGCGGTCGCCTTGAGCACGCCGTCCCGCCAGGTCGCGGTCCCCTGCGTCGACGCCCAGGGCGCTCCCAGATCGCCCTCGGTCACCAGCGCGGCGTGCGCCTGTGCCTCGGTGAGGGGGCGGGAGGAAGGGGGCCCGGTCGGGGGCCCGGCCGGCTTCGCGCTGCGCGAAGGGGCGGGCGCCTGGACCCTCACCTGCGCACCGAGGCCGCACGCGCTCACGCTCACCAGGGTCCCCAGGGTCAGCACGGAGGCGAGGAGGACGCGGTGCGGGGTGCGGATCATCGGAGTCCTCCCTGGTCACGATCGGTGCGTCTCCAATGGATCACCCCCCGGGCCACCTCACCAGCGCGCCGGTCCGTCCGGGTTACCCGCGGCACGCCTGCGGCCGACTCCACACCCGCGCAGCCCGTACACCCGCTCCCCGTCCGGAAGGAGACTCGCGACCGCCCCGTCCCGCCCCCGAAAACCAGTCGCCCTCTCCCCGCCCCCGCGTTACCGTCCTCCCATGAAGCGCGCCCATTCGTTGTTCACGACGACGCCGGAGAGTGTCCCGGCGCGCTGATCACTGGACTGGAAGTCCGAAGCCCCGGGGCGAGTGCCCCGGGGCTTCGTCGTCGGTCGCTCGCCCGTGAGACCCCTGACCCGCGAGGAGACCGACCATGTACGACCACCGCAGGCTCGGCCGTGAACTGGACCTGTTCGACACCGATCCGCTGATGGGCGCGGGGCTGCCGTACTGGCTGCCCGACGGGGCGATCGTGCGGCACGCACTGGAGGAGTACATCCGGGACCAGGAACGCGCGGCCGGCTACCGGCACGTGTACTCACCCGTCCTCGGCAAGCGCGAGCTCTACGAGATCTCGGGGCACTGGTCCCACTACAGCGACGACATGTTCCCGCCGATGGAACTGGGCAGCGAACAGGTCGTGCTGCGGCCCAGTCTCTGCCCCCATCACGCCCTCATCTACCGCTCCCGTTCCCACAGCTACCGTGAACTCCCCCTCCGCATCGCCGAGTTGGGCGGCATGTACCGGTCCGAACTGTCCGGGGTCCTCGGCGGCCTGACCCGCGTACGGTCCATCCAGCTCAACGACGCCCACATCTTCTGCACCCTGGAACAGGCGGTGGACGAGGCACGCGCCGCCCTCGCACTCATCGGCCGCGCCTACGCCGACCTGGGCATCCGCGCCGCCCGCTACCGGCTGTCCCTGCCGGGGGAGGGCGGCAAGTACGTCGCCGACCCGGAGTTGTGGGAGCGGGCCACCGGGCTGCTGAAGGAGGTGCTGGAGAGCAGCGGCCTCCCGTACGACGCCGTGGCGGGCGAGGCCGCCTTCTACGGGCCCAAGATCGACGTCCAGATCACCGACTCCGCCGGACGCGAGTCCACCCTCTCCACCGTTCAGATCGACTTCCACCAGCCCGAACGCTTCGACCTGCACTACATCGGCCCCGACGGGGCGAAGCACCGCCCGGTCATGGTCCACCGCAGCATCATCGGCAGCGTGGAGCGGGCGGTGGCGCAGCTGGTCGAGGAGCACGGCGGGGCCTTTCCGGCGTGGCTCGCGCCCGTGCAACTCGTCGTGCTGCCGGTGTCGGACGCGCAGATGGCACAGGGCCAGGAGATGGTGCGCCGGGCCGTGGCACGCGGGCTGCGGGCCGAGCTCGCCGGGCCCGAGCAGGGCACCCTCGGCGCCCGCATCCGGGCGGCACGCCTCGTGCCGTACCAGGCGGTGATCGGCGAGCGGGAGGCCGAGAGCGACCTGGCGGCCGTACGACTGCGGGACGGGCGGCGTCCGGGGGCCCTGCCGGTGGAGCGGCTGCTGGAGCGGATCGGCGTATGTGCCGCAGCCCGTGGCGCCGAACTGTGGGCAGCTGCGTAGGGTCGTCCTCGTAGCGTGGAGAGAGAGGAGCGCGGCCGTGACCGGTCAGCCCATCCCGGTGATCATCGACTGCGACACAGGTGTCGATGACGCCCTGGCCCTGCTGTTCGCCGTACGCCACCCGGCGCTCGACCTGCGGGCCGTCACCTGCGTCGCCGGGAACACGGACGTCGACGGCGTGGTCCGCAACACCCTGACCGTGCTGGAGCAGGCCGGCGCCCCCGACATCCCGGTCGGCCGCGGGGCCGAGCGCCCGCTGATCGAACCGGCGCGCTCCGCGGCCCACGTGCACGGCATCGACGGCATGGGCGACCTCGGCCTGCCCGCGCCCACCCGCACTCCCGCCGACGTGGACGCGGTCACCCTGCTGCGCCGCGAGATCCTCGCCTCCCCGCGCCCGGTCACCCTGATCCCCACGGCGCCCCTGACCAACATCGCGCTGCTCCTGCGCACCCACCCGGAGGTGACCGGCAACATCGAGCGGATCGTCTTCATGGGCGGCGCGGTGGCCACCGGGAACGCCACGCCGGTCGCCGAGTTCAACGTCTGGCACGACCCGGAGGCGGCCGCGGTCCTGCTCACCGCAGGGGTGCCGATCACGATGTACGGGCTGGACGTGTTCACGCAGGTCGTCGTCCCCAGCGCCGCCGTGCACCGGCTGCGCGCCAGTTCCGAGCCCGGTGCCCGGCTGGCGGGCGAACTCCTCGCCCACCGGCCGGCCCACCCGGGCGAGGCCGCCGAGGCCGAGGCCGAGGACGCGGGCGGCCTCGGCGACGCGGGCGCGGTGTGCTCGGTCGTCGACCCGGTCGGCATCACCACCAGCCTGCTGCCCGTCGAGGTCTCTCTCGCCCCGGGCCCGTCCCGCGGCCAGACGGTCGTCGACCGGCGCCCGCGCCCCGGAGAGTCCGAGATCCACGAGGGGCTGCGAGAACAGCCGCTCGTGGACGTGGCGTTGGAGGTGGACGTGGAGCGGTTCGTGAAGCTGTACCTGGAGACGGTCGAGATTCCGGGGGCTTGAACCGGGCCCTGGACCGGGCCTTGGACCGGGCCTTGGACCGGGCCTTGGGTCGGGTCCTGGGTCGAGTCCTGGGCGGGGCCTTGGACCGGGCCCTGGATCTGGCCCAGAACGGTTCGTGGACCGGGCGCCGGACCGGGCCCTACTCCGCCTCGGTGGCCGGAATCGCGGAACCGCAGAGGGCTGCTCGCGCCATCATGAGGGAGTGCGGGCCTCGCACCGCGGCGCCGAGTTGATCCGGAAGCAGGCCCGGGGGCTGAACCGCCCGCGGACCGGTCCGGGCGCGGTCATGGGGCCCACACCTCTGGCGCGTTCGCGGACCGGGCATGACGAACGCCCCGGAGCGGGGGTCTCCGGGGCGTTCGTATCGGGATGGCTCAGGAGCGGGCCGTGCGCCGCCGCTTCGTCACCACGACGATCGCCGCACCGGCGGCCAGGAGGGCCGCGGCGCCGCCGGCGATGATGCCGGAGTCGCTGCCGCCACCGGTCTCGGCGAGGTCACCGCCGCCGCCACCGTTCGGGGTGGGCGCGGGCGCCGAGGCCGACGCCGAGGCGGACGGGGTCGGGGCCTCGGTCGAGGGGGTCTCGGACGCCGGCGGGGTCGTCTCCTGCGCCGGCGTCGACGGCTGCTCGGTCGCCGGGGTCGACGCCGGCGGGGTGGCCGGCGGCTGGGACTCCTCGGCCGTCGTGCAGTCCTTCGTGCCGCCGTTCCACGACGCGATCAGCTTGTCCTTGATGACCGGGTGGTCGGGGCCCTTGGGCAGGTCCCCGTGCTCGAAGCCGTCCTTCGCGTCGAGCTTGCCGTCGAACTTGACGGCGCCGCGGTAGAGGTCGATCTGCGCGAAGCAGCCGGCGTCCGGCACCGCGATGTCGAGCGAGTCGGTCTGCCCCTGCTTGACCGTCACCGAGTCGAAGTCGACGAACACCTGCTCGCCGGAGGTGGCGAAGGAGGAGCCGTGGGCCAGGTACGAGGCAAGGGAGGCCGTGCAGGTCGTCGCGTCGCCCGCCGTACGGACCTTGACGTGGATCTTGCCGCCGTCGGTCGGCTTCAGGGTCTGGTCGTCGACCTTGACCGAGTCGAAGAAGTTGACGCCGTCCAGAGAGAACTGGCAGCGGTCCGCCTCCGTCTTGGTGCCGGCGCCCGTGCCCGGGTGGTAGGCGCCGCCCGACTTCCAGCCGTCACCGCCGGGGGTGTCGGTGGCCCAGGCGCCCGAGGCGGCGGCGACGGTGGCGGCACAGAGGGCGAGCGACGCGGCGCCCGTACCCAGGAGACGTCGCGCGGTGACACGGCTCGCTATGGACATGCAGGATCCCCACTTTTGCGTGTACAGACCCGGCGACGGCGGCGCAGGACAGCATGCGGCAGCCGGCTGTACCGGGGTGAATGGTCTGAGGAACACCGGGCTCACTGTTCACATGCGCCTCAGTGTGCCCACATGGTGGATGCCGTGATCGAACGGTGTCAACCTGCGGTGACGCCAGAGTAGTTCAATCTTCGATCACGATTTCGCCACAGAGGGAACAGGCGGCTCCGCATCCGCTCGGCCACCCACACCTCATCGCACGGTCGGGCTCGGGCTGGCCGCCTGGTTGGACGACTCGCCGGGCAGGACCGGCGGCTGGGTGGTGCTGTCCACCGGCGGCGTGAGCACGATCTCAGGCTGGCCCGCGGCCGGCGGCGGCGGGGTCAGGTCCGTGGAGGGCAGCTTCGGCGGGGTCGTCTCCTGGAAGAGGACCTGGTCGAAGTTGACCAGGCCGGTCTGCTCCATGACCGTGATGTGGTCGAGGACCGTCACGTTCGCCTGGTCGGCCAGGGCCCGCACCACGGTGTTCTTGGTCGTCGAGCGGATCTTCGCGATCGTGTTGAAGATCGAACCGTGCGTCACGCGCAGGATGTTGGCGAAGTCCGTGTCGAACTGACTGCCCTGGTCCGCGGCGAGCGTGTTGACGAAGCCGACCTGCTGGGGACTGGCCACGTTCGGGATCGTGATGTTGAGCATCGTGCTGATCTTGCGGCAGCTGGCGTCCAGCGCCGCGTGCCCGTCGATCAGGTGCTTGCTCGCGATGAGCACCCCCTTGCTCTGCCCCTTCTTCAGGCCCATCTGCCCGACCGGGTACTCCCACAGCCCGGCCGCGCGCACTTTGACCACGAAGTCCCGGTCCGCTTCCGTCAGGGGACCCCACTGGGTCTGCGCGATGATGAGTGTCCCTGAGCTGGATGTGGTGTTGACTCCGAGCATCGCGGGATACGCGAGCGCGGCCAGTGTCACGCTGAGCGCACCGCCCACGAAGAGGGTTCCCATCGCATTCCGCGAAAAGCGCACCGTGCCTCCTGCCCGGTCGAGGGTCCCCGCCGAAGATCTGCGGGGTCGGACGGTGGGGAGTACGGATCGGGTGCGCCGCGAAACCTTTTGATTTGGTAAAATCCTTGGAGTGTGAGGCAGGTAACGCCCGTCGGGCTCCGGCCGGTTGACGGAATGTTGACCAACTCCACAAGGAGTTGACCAAGTCACGGGAGAGTCGAGACGAACCCCCGACCTAGATTCGGCCCATGCCCCCACAGCCCCGCAGACTCCCCACGGCCCTGCCCGTCCTGCCTTACCGCAAGCCCACCAAGGGCCGCGACTACTGGGTCCTGGACGACGTCCTGCCGGACGTGGACGCCGTACGGGAGCGCTGTCTCGCCAAGGACGACTGGGCCAAGGGGTATCCGTACACCTCGGAGACCTGGCCGGGCCTGCGCACCATGCCGGGCCTCGAACCCGCCGAACTCGCCCGTGTCGAACGGCTGGTGAAGAAGTCGACCGGCGCGAAGGAACTGTGGGTGCAGCAGGCTCCCGGCGGCGGGACTCTCAACCACAACTGCGTCCAGGTCGTCGGCGAGGGCGAGAGCGAGCCGCGTCCGCACACCGACTCGCGGGCGCTGTGCCGCTACGCGGCGGTGCTGTACCTCAACCCCGATGTCCCCAAGGACTGCGGGACAGCCTTCTACCGCCAGTCACTCCCCGGCGGCCGGCTCGGCGGCAACGTCGTCCAGGCCCCGCACAACAACCTCGTCGAGGCCCTGGGCACCCGGTTCGTCGCACCGGACGCCTTCGAGGAGGACGTACGCGTCCCGCACAAGTACAACCGCCTGCTTCTGTACAACGCCAACCTCGTGCACAGCGCGACGGGATACTCCGGCCGGACGCTGGAGGAGAAGCGGATGACGGCGGTCTTCTTCTGGATGGCGTGAGGCGCGAGTTCACGCGGACGGCGTGAGGCAGCGCATCCCTGCGGAGGCGTGAGGCGGCGCATCCCTGCGGATGGCGTGAGGCGGGAGTCCTTCCGGCCGGTGTGAGGTCCGGCGCGTCAGAAGCGCCCCACGCCGCCGCTGCCGAAGGAGCCGCTGGAGCCGGGCAGCCAACGCCGGCGGTGCTGGTCCTTTCGTGTCCTGCTTCCCGATGAGTGGAGCTCGTACGGCATGAGCCGCTGCCCGCCCTCCGCGTGCGGAACCTCGTCCGGTTCCCGCATCTCGCGCATCTCCCGGACCGCACCGCTGTCAGGAAGGTGGGGTTGCTCGTCCGGGTTGGGTCGCGGCAGTTCGCGGTCCCGGACCCTCATGCCGAACTGCACGGCCCAGATCAATGCTCCAGCGATGATCAGGCCACCGACAAAGGCGGCGATCACGTTGAGTACTTCACTCGACGTGGCCGCTGTTACAAGCGTCGCCGTACTCATGCCCCAATTATCGCCGAAAGGGAGCGTTTGCGGAGTCTTCCGCGTTTCCGCAGGTCACAGGGGTCATGCGGGGGGTGGACGACCGTTGCGTCACGGGCCGGGTGCCGAGTGCCACGTGCGGGTGACCGGCAGGGCGCGGGGGCCGGCCCGCCGCACTCGTCCTGCCGCCCGTGCCCACGTGGGTGAAGGGGGCGAAGTGAGCAACGTCTCCTGCGGGTTACGGATCCCACAATGTCTGGTGTCCGCGCGGTGAGCACCGCACCATGGGCACATGACACCGGCCCAGAAAGCCTTGGACCAGCTGGCCGCCTGGCCCGACCTCAGCCCGTGCGAGGCCGGCTGCGGCACGGGCCGGGCGCTGCGTTCCGCACGGGACGAGATCGTGCACTTCCACTCCGACCGGGATGTGGACCTGCATCTCACCGACCGCGCCCTCCAGCGGATGCACTACGACTTCGCTGAGTCGACCGCCATCCGCCTGGTGCCGGGCTCGCGTTGGGTGACGATCCACCTCGACTGCGACGCCGACGTCGACCTGCTGCTCAGTCTGGTCAGCGTCGCCCTCAAGGCCCATACGGGCCCGCAGAGCCTGTCGGCGGCGACGGAACCGTTGATGGCCCTCTGCAACTTCCACCGAGTGACGGTGCTCCAGCGCGACGAGGCGGACGACGCCTGACGGACGGCGGGGGCTGGCGGAACGGTGGTGCCTGGCCGTACGGCGGGGGCCGGCGGACTGCCAGGCCTGACGGGCGGCGAGGCCTGACAGAAGCGGAGAAGCGGAGAAGCGGAGAAGCGGAGAAGCGGAGAAGCGGAGAAGCGGAGGGCCGGTCCGGCAGAGAAACGTCTCCTCCGGACCTCCTCACACCCAAAACCCCCTCCTCAACTGTCACAGCCATGTCATACGCTGCTCCCAGCAGCCGCGCCCCGCGCGTCACCGCACTCCAGCGGTCATGTCCGGGTGCTGCGCGGCGCACTCATCTCCCCGGTCACACACCGGGTTTCTTCGTGGGGGTTACAACACTGTGCGTACGCGCAGCATTTCGGCCGCGACAGCGCTCGCGGTCCTCTTCAGCTCGGCGGCGCTGAGCGTCGCCCTGGCCGGCACCGCCTCGGCGGCCACGGCCAGTGTCACCTCGCCCGGCGGCATCGTGGCGGACGGCGCCCTGAAGCGGGTGTTCGTCGGCGACAGCTCCGCCGGCACCGTCGCGGCCACCGACTACTCCGGTGCCGTCCTCGGCTCGGTGGGGGGAATCACCGGGGTCAGTGACCTCACCGTCTCGGACGACGGGGCGACCGTGTACGCGGCCGCGCCGGAGATCCACGAGATCTGGGCCATCGACGCGGCCACCCTCGACGTCAAGGCCCGCTACACCGTCTCCACCACCACCGGCCCGCGCCATGTCGCCTTCAGCGGCGGCAAGGTGTGGTTCTCCTACGGTGACCAGTGGGACGGCGACCTGGGCTCGGTCGACCCCACGGTGGACCCGGCGAGCGGCGCCGACCCGGTGGCGCTGAAGCAGTTCTCGTCCAGGGTCTGGGGCCAGGCCCTGCTGGACACCGACCCGGCCCAGCCGGGCATCCTGGCCGTCGGCGAGACCGGTCTGTCGACGGACTCGATGGCCGTTCTCGACGTGTCGAGCGGCAAGCCCACGCAGGTCGCCTGGCACAACGGCGACTACTCCCTGAACAACGGTATCGGGGACATCGACCTGGTGCCCGGCGGCTCACAGGTGCTGGTCAACGGCAAGGACCGGGACGCCTACGCGGACGGAGCGTTCAAGGCGGCCGGCTCCTACCCCAACGGCCAGCGCGCAGACATCGCCTCGAACGGCCTGGTCGCCCAGGTCAGCGGCAACAAGATCCTCACGTACCAGCCCAACGCCACCCTGCCGCTGCACACCTACGACCTGGGCACGTCCAACACGGCCGACCTCACCTGGGCGCCGGACAACTCCCGGATCTTCGCCCTGGTCGGCTCGGAGAGCGGCTACAGCCTCAAGGTGCTCAGCGACACGGCGCTGAACAACCCGACCCTCTCGGTCAACGCCCCGTCGACGGCGACCCGCGCCAAGGCGCTCACCGTCACCGGCAAGCTGTCAGCGTCGGTCCCGCTGCCGGCCGGCGCGAAGCTCCAGGTCACCCGGACCGACCTGGATTCCCCGAACGGCAAGGCGCTGCCCGTCGTCACGGTGAAGTCCGACGGCACGTACTCCTTCTCCGACACCCCGCCCGCCGGAGGCACGGTCACCTACAAGGTGACCTACGCCGGCGACGCCGACCACTCGGCGGTCACGGCGTCCGACAAGGTCGACGTCTCCCGCGCCTCGACGAGCCTGTCCGTGAACAACAACGGCAAGGTGTACTCGTACGGCGCCGACGTGAAGTTCACGGCGCACCTCGGTACGACGTACAAGAACCGCTCGGTCGAGATCTGGGCCAACCCCTTCGGTGGCGACAAGCCCAACAAGCTGATCAAGACCGGCACGGTCGACTCCAGCGGCAACATCTCCGCGTGGGTGGACATGACCCGCGACACCGACGTCACGGCGGTCTTCAAGGGCGACTCCCGTTACAAGCCGAAGACCGTCAAGTCGACCGGCTACGCCAAGGTCAAGGTCTCCACGGCAGTCACCAAGAACTACAAGAAGGCCGCGATCGGCTCGCACACGTACTACTGGGTCCACAAGAACACCGCCCCGGTGGTCACGACGACCATGACGTACTACCCGGGCCGCAAGCAGCGCCTCGACCTTGAGGTCTACTACGCGGGCAAGTGGTACGAGACCGACGGCAGCCCCCGGTACTTCACACTCGGCATGAACGGCAAGTCGGCCGTGAACCTGGGCGCCCCGGGCGAGTCCGGCATCAAGGCACGCGTGCGGGCGGCGTACATCAACGGCTCGTCGGGCGACACCGTCAACTCGACGACGTACACCGACTGGAAGTACATCTACTTCTCCAACTAGCAGCAAACCAGCGGTACTTCAAAACGCCGGGACGATGGCTCAGCCCATCGCCCGGCGTTTCCGTACCATCTTGATCACGGTCACGGCTGTTTGCTCTGCTGCCGTGTGCGGTCGCGGTTCACCGGGGGATGCAGGCGTCTCAGAGACAGCTGAAACGCATACCCACCTCGAAGATGGTCGGCCGGTCTTCGGGAGCATGGCTGAGCATCGCGTCGACCGACTTGCCGAGCACGCCGGGCGCCTTGACCGGTCGGCGCCGGCCGTTGGCAACGGCCTCTCTCTGGACGAGCCGTGGAGCGTCGTCCGCGTACTCGACGGCCCGCCGGCCGGTGGCGCAGATGAGCAGGGAGGCGCCGAGCGCGTAGATGTCGGCTTCAGGTGTCGGCTCGGCTTCCCCCGAGTCGAGCACGCTGCGCGCGATCTCCGGTGCTTCGTAGTGGACGAGGCAGCCGCGGATCACGGACACCCGGATCGGGATCTTCTCAGACACCGCCTTCACGATGTTCGCTCGGGTACGGGCGTGACTGTTCCGCCCGGTGACCGTGTTGTGTACTGGGTCTGGATGTAGAAATCACCGGGCTCGTGGGCACGTACACCGACCCTCGCCACGTCATCGCCTACTCGGACGGCGAGATGCGCCGACAGTTCAACGTCTGCTTCACCGCCCGCATGACCGGTGGCCGACTCGCGATCTCGGACGAGTCCACGGAGCTGCGATTCGTCCAGCCGGAGGAGATCGGCCACCTGCCGATGCACCACACGCAGCGGATCCGGATCCGTCACTTTCTGGAGCACCGTGAACGGCCCTATCTCGGCTGACTTCGTGGAAGCGGTCGAGGGATCCGTTCAGCCGATGGTGAAGCGCTGGTTCTGGGCGCCTCGGTCGCAGGGGGCAGTGCGGTAGTAGCCGTTGTCCTGCTGGTAGAGGCAGCGGCCCGTGCCGACGCTTTGGAGCATGATGGCGCTGCGGGCGGCGGGCTGGACGGTGCGCCACTTCTGGTATGAGCCGCCGTTACAGCGCAGGGGGTAGACGTCGCCCCGGTCATTGCTGTCGAGGCAGCGGCCCCAGGTGTAGTTCGTAAGAGTGGTGTTGGTGTTGAGGCGGCCGTTCCAGTGCCACAGGATGCTGCCGCGTCCGGAACTGCAGCGGTCGGCCTTGAGGCCGGTTTCGTCGTTCTCGCGCAGGCAGTCACCGTAGCGGTAGTTCGCGAAGCGGCTGGTGGCGGTGGCAGCCGAGGCGGGTGTGGGGGTGAGGAGAGGGAGGGCGAGGCCGGCTGCGGCGATGAGGGCGGCGAAGGCTTTCCGGGTCGGGCGGCGCACTGGGGTCTCCTTGCAGTGGTTTTCGCAGGTACCTCGACAGGATCCCCCGAACGCCACCGCCTACGTCTGAAAAACGGGGAAAACCCCGGATCGAGCCGCTCATGCCGGCCGATCCGGTCCGGGGACGGCGCTGGGCCGATCACCGCGGCACGCTTGAGGCCATCGCGTGGAAGTACCGCACCAACTCGCCCTGGCGGGACCTCCCCGAGGGGCTCGGCTCGTTCCAGACGGCCCATAAGCGGCTGACCAGGTGGGCCGTCGACGGCACGTGGGAGAAGATCTTCGCCGCCGTCCTCGCCGCGGCGGACGCCGTCGACGACATCGGCTGGACCGTAGTGATCTCTAATCGGACAGACGCATCCGATCAACTGACCAACCCATCAAAGAGACCCGCTCCAGCCGAAGGCGACCGGCAGTTCGGTCAGCCCCCGCAGCAGCGTGCCGGTGTGCCAGGTCAGTTGCGCCGGGTCGGCGGCGAAGGCCATCGTGCGGCGCTCCCGTACGAGCATGCGCACGGCGATCGCGGTCTCCGCGCGGGCCAGCGGTGCGCCCAGGCAGTGGTGCAGGCCGTGGCCGAAGCCCAGGTGGCCCTGCGGGCGGCGGGTCAGGTCGAAGCGGTCGGGGTCCGGGAAGTGGTGCGGGTCGCGGGAGGCCGCGGCGAGGGAGACCTGGACCGCGTCACCGGCGGCGATCTGCGTGCCCGCGAGGTCCAGTTGCTCGGGGGCGAAGCGGAACGTCGCGGAGTGGACAGGGGAGTTGTAGCGGAGCGACTCCTCGACGGCAGCCGATACCTGGCTCAAGTCCGCCCGTAGCAAGGCGAGTTGGGTCGGATCGGCGAGCAGGGCGTGTACCGTGCCCGAGATCAGGTTGACCGTGGTCTCGTAGCCTGCGACCAGGAGCAGGAAGGCCATGCCGAGGAGTTCCTCGGCGGTGAGGCCGGACGCGTCGGATGCGAGGTCGCTCAGCAGGCTGGCGTCGGGGACCGCGGCCTTCCGGGCGGTCAGTTCGGTGAGGTAGCCGGCCAGGTCGGTGGCCGCGGCGGTCGCCGCCGCCGGCGAGGTGGGCAGGACCAGCTCGTTCGACCAGAGGTGGAAGTCGGGGCGGTCCACCGCCGGAACGCCCAGCAGGTCGCAGATCACCGTGACGGGCAGGGGCAGCGCGTATCCGCTCACCAGGTCGGCGGTTACCTGCCGAGGCAGCGCGGCGAGCAGCTCGGCCGTGGTCGCCTCGATCCCCGGCCGCAGCGCGGCGATCCGGCCCGGTGTGAAGTGCTCCGCCACCAACCGGCGCAGCCGGGTGTGGTCGGGCGGGTCGCTCTGGAGCATGTTGCGGCCGAGGGCGTGGCCTCCGTCGGTCCGCCAGGACGAGGAATGCCGGATGTCGTTGCGCAGCCGCGGATCGGTGAGCGCGGCTCTGGCCGCGTCCCGCGTCACGACGAGCCAGCACTCTCCGCTGTCGGGGACCAGGACGCGGTGCACGGGGCCCTTGGCGCGCAGGGCCGCGTAGACGGGATACGGGTCGGTCGCCAGGTCATGGCCGTCGGGGGCCAGTTCCTGAAGCGTGGGGGCGTGCACGGGCTCGCCTTCCGGTCCGGGGATCAGCTGTCCCATACGTCCGCCACCTCGGCCGCAGCCGCCGTCGCCTGGGCGAATCCGGCACGCGCGGCGGCGGGCACGCGGGCGTTCGCGGTCAGGTCGCGGCCCATGGCGCGGCGGGCGGCGCGGTCGGGCCACAGGAGGTATACGGCGGCCCCCTCGGCGGTGAGCGCGGCGGCCTGCTGCTGCGCGCTCGGGTGCGGACCGACGGCGCCTGGGACCGGGGCGATGGCCAGCACCCGCCGGTATCCGCGGGCCAGTTGGAGGTTGGCGGTGGAGCGGCTGCCGCCGTCGATCCAGTGGCGGCCGTCGAGCGCGACGGGCGGCCAGACAAGGGGTACGGCACAGCTCGCCGCGACCGCGTCGAGGAGGCCGACCTTCCCGTCCGCGTCGAAAGCCGCCACCTCGCCGGCCACGGCATCGACCGCGGCGATCCGCAGGGCCCGCGCGGGCCAGTCCGTCGCCCCGCGGAGCAGCTCTCGTACGGCGTCGTACATCTCGGACGCGGGTTGGGTGCGCGCGGCCAGGGCGGACCGGCCGAGGCGCCGTACGGAGCGCTCGGGGTCGCGGGAGCCGAGGGCCGCCCACAGGAAGCGGAGCGTCTGGGCGGTGGTGACGCGGAGGTCGATGCGGTCGTCGCCGGTGAGCTGGCGTTCGTACAGCTCGCGCGCCGACTGCCCGCACGCCAGCCGGGATCCGAAGATCGCGCCCGCCGAGGTGCCGATCACCACATCGGCTCGGCCGAGGTCGACGCCCGCGTCCGCGAGGCCGGCGAGCACCCCCGTCAGCCATGCGCCGCCGACCGGGCCCCCGCCCCCGAGTACGAGTGCGGTTCCGCTGCTGTTTCCGCTCACGGCAGGCCCTCCCGGGCGAATGGACGAAGGATGAAGGACGAAGGACGAAGGATGAGGGGCGAAGGATGAGGGGCGAAGGATGAAGGACTGAGGCGGGGGTGGTCCCTCCCCCGTGGGGACCACCCGCCATGAAGTGGGGAGTGGTCCCCACTTCATGTTCCGACGATAACATCAGTACTGGGGACCGCTCCCCACTTCTTCCGGAGGATGACGATGACCGTCGGCGGCGCAGGCGATGCAACGGCCCCGCGGCGGCGCGACGCGCGACGCAACCGGGAGCTCCTGGTGGAGGCGGCCCACGAGGTGTTCACCGAGCTGGGGCTGCAGGCCCCGCTGGACGTGATCGCCCGCCGGGCAGGCGTCGGCAACGCGACGCTCTACCGGCACTTCCCCACCCGTGCCGCCCTCATCGACGCCGTCTTCCGCGGCCAGCTCGGCGAGACGGTCGCCGCGGGCGAGCTGGCCCGGACGGCCCCCGATGCCTGGACCGGCCTCGACACCTATCTCCGGGCCGTCTTCCGCACGCTGGCCGCCGACCGCGGCACCAACGACCTCATGACCACCCACGTCCAGGGCATCGAGGCGCTGGACGACGTGCACGCGCACAACCGGGAGACGCTGGAGTTGCTGCTGGAGCGCGGGCGCGAGGAGGGCACGATCCGCGCGGACGTCACCACGGAGGACGTTCTGTTCGCCCTCGCCGCCCTGGGCCGAGCCGTCCCGGCCCTGACCGCCGCGACTGCCGGGGCTGCCGAAACCGCCGCGACTGCCGAAACCGCCGGGGCCGACGCGACCGCACCGGATGCCTGGTACCGGCCCCTCGCCCTGTTCCTGGACGGCCTGCGTCCTGCGCCGGCCGTTCTGCCGGGCCCCGCCCTCACCACGGCCCAACTCGGTGACGTGCTCAGGGAACTGGGACCGCACCGCGCACCTGTACGGAGCGTAAGAGAGGAGTGAAGAGCCCCGTGGCCGGGCATGCCGACCTGGCGTTTGCGGCTCTGCGTCGGCGAAGATGCCTCTGTGAACGATCACATAACCCCCCACCCACCCGAGCCGAATGACCCGTCCGAGCCGAATCGTCCGGCCGAGCAGACACCCGCTCCCGTCCTGCGCGGAGTTCGCGGTTCGGCCCGGCTGGCCGTTGTCCTTCTCGCTCTTGCCGGCGCCGCCTGGGCGGCGCGGGCCGTCTGGGAGATCCGGCTCGCCGTGACAGGGGAGCCGGCCTCAGGACCGCCGGACCAGGGGGGCGGCCAGCACCGGCCGCTGACCTCGCTGGAGGACTCGTTCCACCTGGTCAACACGGCGGGCGGAATCGTGGCACTGCTCTGCGCGATCGTGTTCCTGCTGTGGCTGGACAACGTGCGGGACAACGCACGCACCCTGTCCGGGCAGCAGCCGCGTCACTCGGGTTTCTGGCTCTACGCGGGCTGGTTGATCCCCGTCCTCAACCTGTGGATCCCGCGCGGCATCGTGGCGGACGTCCACCGGGACAGTGCCCCCGGCGAGCGGCTGCCGCGTTCCCTGAACGTGTGGTGGGTCCTGTGGCTGACCGGGCTGATCAGCGGGGTGGGTCTCCTGTACGGCGACGAAGTGGACGAACTCATCGCCCGCGCGTACACGGACCTGTGGATGCTGCTCGCCTCCGACGCGGCCGTCATCGGCGCGGCCGTGGCCGGCATCTTCGTCGTCCGCGCCGTCACCGCCGTACAACAGCGGTACATCGACGGTGACAGGCGGGACGGCGACTCACCGGGTCAGGCCAACGCGTAGGCGGGTACGCCCTGTTGGGCCCTGCCGGTCAGCTCAGGCAGAGCAGGCCGAGCACGCAGATCCCCGAGGGCGACGTCGCCGCGGGGGTCGTGCTCGACTGCGAGGAGCCCGACTGGGACGAGCCTGACTGGGACGAGCCCGACTGCGACGAACTCGAGGACGCGTTCGAGGAGGAGTTCGAGGACGAGCCCGACTGGGACGAGTCCGATGTCGTGCCGCCGGTGGGCGTGGAGGAGGGCTGCTGGTTCGCCGTCGTCGTACCGGAGCCGGTGGATGTCGTGCCGGAGCCCGTCGAGGGAGTGCTCGCCGTCTGCGGCTGCGAGGCTATCGAAGGCTTCGAGTGCCGGCCGGGGGCGGTGTACGGCTCCGTCTTCTCCGAAGCGGTGTGCGGCGCACTGGCCCCGGAACGCTGGGCCGGGGTGCCGGTCGCGGGGGACTGGGCGTCGGTGGCCGAGGGCTTGCGGTGCTTGCCCGTGCCCGGGTCGGTCGACGGGAGCTCGGCGGACTGGTCCGCCGTCTCGTTCTCGGCGCCCATGCTCGACAGGTCCGTGGCCGCCGTCGCCCGGCTGCCGTGGCCGGAGCCGCCGTCCATCGAGGCGACGGTCAGGCCGCCGCCGACGAGCGCGACCGCGGTCGCGACCACGGCCCGCCGCTGGCTCTTCTTCCAGCGGGCCCGCTGCCGACGCCGGGCGGCCCGCCCCGCACCGACAGGTGCGGCGGTCTCCCAACCCTCGGCTCCCCCGACACCGCCGGCTCCCCCGACACCACCGGCGCGGCCGGCACTCTCAAGGCCGTCGGAGGGGTCGACTGGGCCGAACGGGTCGAACGGGCCGAAGGAGTCGTACGGGTCCGGTTCGGGCCGGACCGGCGTCGCGGAGGCCGGGAAACCGTGGCCGTGTGCCGTCATCGGTGCGATGTCCGGGGCGTAGGCACCACAACCGGGGCACACCAGGGCGCCGTTGAGGTGCCGGCGGCACGAGGAGCAGTAGTCCACGCTGTGTTCCTGACCCTTCGCACGGGAGATCGAGCAGCTCGCAACGCTAACGGCGACTTCGAAAGACTGTGTGGGCTCTGTGTGGTGCTCCTGCACGGATTCTCTGCACATGACGTGTCCTGCGCGTGCCTGACGCGTGAACTCCCAGATCAGCGACCGACTTCCGGGTGATGTGCGGGTCCGTGGCGTTGGTCACCCCTCCAGCGGCGGGTGAACGGTGCGAACGTGTGGCTGAAGTGCCAGGTGTCCTGGGCGATCCCGGAGCAGGAGTCGGAGCCTTTGGTGCCCACGCAGCCGCCGTTGTCGCGCTGGAGTGCCCAGAAGGAAAGGGTGTTGATCCCCTTGGCGACGGCCCACTTCTCGACCTTGACCGCGTCCTGGGTGGTGAACGTCTCCTCGGGGCCGAAGTCGTCGATACCGGGCATCTCGGTGACACCGATCATGTGCCACAGCTTCGCGGGGCTCTTCTTCGGGTGGAGGACGCCGAGTTGGCCGTGCAGACCGGCGGCGGCCGTCTCCGTGTCGGCGGCCATGTCGTGGACGGCCCCGTCCCAGTAGTCGAACGTCATGATGTTGACGACGTCCACGTGCGCGCCGTTGCCGACGGCGTTCTGCAGCAGAGCGAGACCGTTGGGCGCCAGCCCGGTCGTGGTCGTGGGCAGTGTGTACGAGAACTGCACGTGCCGCCCGGTGTGCCCGGCCCACCGCTGCGCCTTGGCGATGGCCTTGTTGCGGCGGTCGATCCCGGCGGCGTTGTTGATGGAGTCGGCCTCGACGTCGAGATCGATGCGCGTGATCCCGTACGTCGTCACGAGGCTCTCGTACACCTTGGCGATGGCGTCGACGCTGGTGCAGCTGTCGGCGAGTTCGGTGCCGGTGGTGTCGGCGCTGTAGCCGCCGAAGGAGGGGATGACGTTGCCGCCGCGGGCCTGGATCGCCGAGATGTCCTCACCGAAGGACGACCTGGAGATCGGCTGGTTGGTGGCGCCGTTCCAGTACGCCGTGCACGAACCGGGTGCGTCCGTCTGCAGAAAGGCCATGGTGAGGTACTTGTTGCCGGACGCGGCAGCCGGCGCGGCCGGGCTCTGTCCGGTCCAGGCCTCGAAGTAGGGCGCCGAGACCCGGGCGGGCATGGTCCCGGGCCGGTACGGGGACGGACCCGCACCCGCGGCGAGGGCTCCTCCCCCGCTGAGCGCGACCAGCCCGGCGGCCAGGCCGGTGACGGCGACACAAGACAGCAACGCACGAAGCACACGACGAGAACGAGGTCGTCTCACTGACGCTCCCAGGGACGTAGAAGGGAGGGGGTGGGGGCGAACGACGACCATCTTTGGACTAGACCAATTAACTGTCAAGGTTCTTTACGATTCCTGGCCGGTTCTTGGCCAGGTACTTGGACAGATTCTTGGACAGGTCCTTGTCCGGCCTCTTGGGGCCGTGGGAAACGCGGGAAGCGCGAGGGGCGCGAGGGGCGCGAGCCGCCGGAGCATTCGCGCGGCGGGCGCGGGCACAGGAGAAGGACGCTCGGCTCACGTGTGGAGCTGAGCGCCTCGGACCCGGCCGTGGGCATGCCACCGACAGGCTCCTGTAGGTCATCGAAAAGGAAAGATCTCGTCTTCCCCGACGTCCGAAGTCCGGAGCCTGGAGGGCGTGCGCCGGCGGACCTACAGCTTGGTCATCTTGGTGTACGGGCTCAGGATCCGCATTTGCGACGAGCCGAAATCGACGAGAACCGCGATTCCGTCCTCGATGCCGATCACTCGACCGAGGCCGTACATGTCATGCGTGACCTGGTCGCCCACGGCGAAGTGCTTGGGCGCCGGGGTGGCCTTGGCCTTGAAGGGGCTGGTAGGCAAATGGCGCTTGGGTGCAGGAGGCTTTGTCATCACCTCCAGTATGCGCCTATGGGCGCCCTCTTCGCTGCGGCCGTCCAGATCCGCTGTCCGGCGGACCTCACCGGCCCGCCTGGGCGCCGGCCGGCGGACGACAGGGCCCAGATGTCGCCGGATGGGGAGATTCCGTAGCGACTCAGCGGTACGACAAGTGGATGTCTTGACGTGGTCTCCACGGCCCCGTTGGCTTCTCCTTCACCCGTGGCCCGCTCTCCCCATGCCCGGAAGGCACCTGTAAGTGAACGTTCACACCCCCCGCAGATCCGGCGCGCGTCGCTACGCCATACCCCTCTGCGCCTCCGCCTCGGCTCTCCTCCTCTCCGCGTGCGGTGTCATCGACGGTGTCGGTGGGAGCAACAGCTCCGCGAGTCCGAGGAAGGGCGACGACATCACGGTGGGGCTGCTGCTGCCCGACACGGACACGGCGCGCTTCGAGAAGTTCGACTACCCCCTCATCAAGCAGCGGGTCGCCGCCCTCACCCACGACAAGGGCAAGGTCCGCTACGCCAACGCCGGTGCGAGCGTGGCCACCCAGAGCAAGCAGTTCGGGCAGATGATCGCGGCCAAGGTAGATGTCGTCCTGGTGGACGCGGTGGACGCCAAGGCCATCGCGCCGGACGTCCAGAAGGCCAAGGACGCGGGCATTCCCGTCATCGCCTACGACCGGCTCGCCGAGGGCCCGATCGACGCGTACATCTCCCACGACAACGAGCTCGTGGGCGAGGTGCAGGGCCGCGCCATCGTAGAGGCGCTCGGCAGCAAGGCCGCCACCAGCAAGATCGTCATGATGAACGGCGATCCCGGCGACCCGAACACCGCACGCTTCAAGGAGGGCGCGCTCAGCGAGCTGAAGGGCCGGGTCGTCATCGCCAAGTCGTACGACACCGAGAAGTGGCTGCCTTCGGCCGCCAAGGCGAACCTCAGCAAGGCCGTCAAGTCCATCGGGCTCGACAACATCGCCGCCGTCTACTCGGCGAACGACGGCATGGCGGGCGCCATCATCGACGCCCTGAAGGATGACGGCGTCACCAAGATGCCGCCGGTCACCGGGCAGGACGCCAATCTGGACGCGGTGCAGCGGATCGTCGCGGGCCGGCAGCAGATGACCGTGTACAAGTCGTTCCTGCTTGAGGCGACCAACGCGGCCGAGATGGCGGTCGCCAAGGTGCAGGGCAAGTCGATCGAGTTCTCCGCGCTGACCGAGGACACCGTCGACAGTCCCACCCAGAAGGACATCCCGTCGATGCTGGTCCCGGTGGTCGCCCTCACGAAGGACAACATCAAGTCCACCGTGATCAAGGACGGCGTCTACACCGTCAAGGACATCTGCACCGCCCAGTACGCGGCGGACTGCGCGGCGATCGGTCTGAACTAGCGCGGCGCCCCTCCGGTATAACCGGGCCATGATCTATCACGTCGTGCCGAGCGCCGAGTGGACCGTGAGCCCGGACCGGCCGTATGCCCCCGCCTCCCTCACGGACGACGGCTTCGTCCACTGCTCCCCCGACGAGGAGACCACGCTCACCGTCGTCAACTCCTTCTACGGCGACGCTCCCCGGCCGCTGCTCGCGTTGCTCATCGACGAGGCACGGCTCACCGCGGAGTGCGTGTGGGAGGAGGCGGCTCCCCTGCCCCCGCCGGGAGTCGCCGAAGGCACCCGTTTCCCGCATGTGTACGGTCCCCTCGACCGCGAGGCCGTGGAGCGGGTCCTGGTGGTCCGGTGGGACGAGGGCGGCCGGGCCACGGGGCTGGCTGAGGCAGGGGAGGGCGGCGGCTGAGGGCCCGGCCCTGCGTGCGCCGTGGCGGCCCGGGCGCGGCGTCCTGGACCAACGTCGCCGTGCGAACGGACCTACCCTGCTGAAGGGGGTACCGCCGCACACCCTGCGAGGCGATTCATGGTCACGGTCCGCTACATCGTCGACGACGTCGATGCCGCCCTCGACTTCTACTGCCGTCACCTCGGATTCCGTGAGGTGATGCACCCCGCGCCGGCGTTCGCCATGGTCGTCCGGGACGATCTGCGGCTTGCGCTGAGCCGGCCCGGGGGCGGGCCGGGCGGTGGGCAGGCCATGCCGGACGGCACGCTGCCGAGGCCAGGCGGCTGGAACCGGATCTCGCTCCAGGTGGCCGACCTCGACGCCGACGCCCACCGGCTGCGGCAGGCCGGTGTGCGGTTCCGCAACGAGCCGGTCTCCGGCGTCGGCGGCAGGCAGGTCATCGTCGACGACCCGTCCGGAAATCCCGTCGAGCTGTTCGAGCCGGTCCTTCCGGAGGCGCGTGAGTGAGCGGGTGTCACGCGACATGCCATGATCCGCAGCCGTGGGAGGGATGGACCACGCACGGGCGGGCCGCACGCCCGGGCGGCAGCGCGAAGGCGTGGACCAGGCGACGGCGGGACTCGTGGGCCCCCGCGGTCGGAGCCACGGCGCGTGTGCGGAGGCGTCGTCAGCGGCGTACTCCTTCGTCGAGGGTGGCCCGTACGGCGCGGATCACGTCGAGATAGGGGCTGCCGTGGGCGGCGAGGCCGGTGGCGAGCAGGGTGAGTGCGGCGCGGTGCTCGTGGAGCAGGGCCCGGCCTGCGTCGGGGCAGCGTGCGGCGAACTCCAGGACGGCGGGGAGGTGGTCGGGCGGTTCACTGCCGGACTGCACCCAGCCGTGCTCCCGGTAGCGGGCCTTGAGGGCGGCGAGCGAGGCGCCGCGGCGACCGAGGTCGCCGCCCGTGTACTGCGTCAGGCGCAGGGTGCGGCAGGGTGCGCGGTCGAAGGTGGTGACGTACTGGGCCGCGAGGTCGAGCACGGGAACGTCCGCGGTGCGGCGGCAGAACCGCCGCAGCGGCTCCGCCGCCGGGCCGGAAAGCCCGCCGATCGACTCCAGTACGAGGGCGCGGTGGGCGGGCCAGCGCTGGTCGGGGTAGAGCAGGAGCAGGGAGGCTGCCTGGTGGACGGCTCGGTGCTGGTACATCGGGGCGGTTCGGCCTTCGGGTCGGGGAACAGCCCTCGGGGTCGGCCGCGGCCGTTCCGGTTGAGCGGATTGGCGCGGCGCAGACCGGCCCACCGGGACGGGTGGCGCCGCCGCTCGGCGGAGTCACCGGTGACCTCGGCCCACGCCGCCACGGGATCGCCGGGCCGTGCGGGGGCCGCGCGGTACATCTCCGGGAGCACGCCCCGCACGTGCGGGTGGCGCACGCGGGTGGGCGAGCAGGTCTCCTGCGTCTCCCAGGTGATCATGCCGTCCTTGCCTTGGGACCAACGCTCCCGGTAGGGAGGGTCGTTGACACCCTGACGGGTGCGGAAGGCAGCCCGCGCGTCGGGAGTGGCCCGTCGGGCGCCGCACCGTCCCACCGTGCTCACTCCCTACGCAGTCGGCTTTCCGCTTCCCTCAGCGTGGGGCATCGTGGCGCTGTGAAGTCGTATGACTACACATGGTTGATCTTCTCTATACGGTGCTTTTCTTGCCCTTTGCAATAGTTGTGCTCGGCATGCGTAGAGATGCGGCCACCGGGGTCAGCGTGACCCTCGGTGCCACCCCCTCCACTGCTCTGCGCATGGCTGAGCGGCTGGAGTCCCTGACCCTCGTCGACCGGCGGGTCAACCCGGACAACCGCCGTGAGGTGGTGCTGCGGCTGCGGAGTTCTTCGACGAGTCCTGTGCCTGCCTCGCCGCTGTCTGTGATCGCCGCTGTCGCCGTCGCCCGCCGTGACTGCCATCCGTATGGATGTTTCGTGGATACCGTCCGGTAAAGCGCCTGGATTCCCGTTCCGTTCAGGGCGGACTGCTAACTTCCGCTTCGCTGGCCCCGGTTGACCGCCGGAGCCGCCCACACTCCACAAATGAATCCGGACGGAACACCTTGCGCACTTCTCGTGAAACACCCGGGGGAAGGCATCGCTGGCGGGTCCCGAAGAGCCGGCGCGGCCGGATAGCCGCCGCCGGGGCGATGTCCGTGCTGGCGCTGGCGCTCCTCGCGCCGCTGGCATCGGCCGCCCTCACCGACCAGTCCTCCTCCGCCACTCCCACGCCGGCGGACCGGGTCACCGACACCTCCCGACTGCCCTCGGGCTGGCAGCAGTCCGACGACCGCATGGTCACCTACGACGGCGACGCCACCGGCCTGCACGTCCTGGTCGCCGACGCGGCGCACGCCTACACCTGGCGCACCGCGGCCACCCTGTCCGAACCCGGCATCGACACCGACCAGTGGATCGGCCAGACCTGCGTCACCGCCTCCGGCGACCGCGCCGTGGTCGTCTACGCGCCCCGCCAGGTGACCAACGATCAGCAGGGCTTCCAGGAGGGAGCCTTCGCCGCCGTGGTCGACCTCACGGACGGCAGGGTCACCAAGCTGCCGGAACTGGTGTCCATCGCCTACTTCAACCCCGGCTGCGGCGACGGCGAACAGGCCGTGCTGTCCCGGCCGCAGGGCGACGGCACCCAGCTGCTGACCGTCGACACCCGCCAGGGGAAGCTGGTCCGGCGGCAGACCGTCCCGGGGCAACTGACCTCCGCCGTGCCCTTCGGGTCCGGCATCGCGGCGGCCGCCGGCGACTCGGTGGTCTCGGTCAACGGCGGCGGGCACGTCAGCACGCTGGCCCACACCGGGGGAACGCCGTTCCGGCTCGTACCGGACGCGCACAGCGGGCTCGCCTACCAGGTCCCGGCCGCCAAGAAGACCGTGCAGGTCCGGCGGGTCACCTCCGGTGGCTCCGACCGGCTGCTCGGCTCGGGTGCGCTCGGCTCCCTCGCGGTGCGGGGCACCGGCGGTCGGGTGTTCGTGACGGGCAAGGACGCGCAGGACGACGTACGGCAGTCCGCTCTGCCGAAGAGCTGGAGGGCCCTCCAGGTACCGGCCTCGGCCGAGGTCTCCACCAACGGGCTTCTCGCCCTGACCGGAGTGGGCAACGGCACCGGGTTGGCCGGATCCGGGAAGCAGGGCGCGACCGCCACCGCCGACACGGCACAGCCCGTCGGCATCGACGCCCTACTGGCCGGATCCGGCGAGAGCCTGGGCTTCCGGGTGAAGCCCAGGGCGCCGGCGCGGTCGCAGGGGGACAAGCAGTCCCCGGCCCTGTCCTCCGGCACGGCCGGGACCAAGGCCAACGCCGAGGACGGCGGGCTGCAGACGGAGAGCATCCGTACGGAGAGCCTCGACGGCAGCGGGCTGGAAGCGGCGCAGTCCGCGCAGTCCACCTCGGCCGCCACCACCGACGACGACCCGGCCCACACCACCACCGACCCGGACCGGGCCTGCGCCGTCACCCGCAACGACCCCGGACTCCAGGCGCTCCAGCCCTCGACCACCATGATCGAGTGGGCGGCGGACCTTGCCGTGCAGGGCAAGCTCGACGTCCGCCGGCACAAGGGCTGGAACGGCACCGACCTCGCCTCGTACACCCCGCAGAGCCTGTTCCCGTCCGTCCCGCTCAAAGGCGGCGGCCGGGTGCCCGCGCAGATCATGCTCGGCGTGCTCGCCCAGGAGTCCAACCTGGTGCAGGCCAACTCGCGTGCCTCCGCCGGGGAGAGCGGCAACTTCGTCCAGGGCGGCTACTACGGCAACGCCGGTAGCGTCCACACCGTCAACTGGGCGGCCGCCGACTGCGGTTACGGCGTGGCACAGGTGACCAGCGGTATGGCCCGCACGGACACCACGACCTACACCGCCGAGCAGCAGAAGGCGATCACCGTGGACTACGCGGCCAACATCGCCGCCGGTCTGCAGATCCTCCAGGACAAGTGGAACCAGCTGTACGACAAGGGCATGCTCGTCAACGGCGGCGACCCGCAGTACCTGGAGAACTGGTGGTTGGCGCTGTGGGCGTACAACAGCGGCTTCAACGCGCCGAGTGCTTCGGACACCGCGGCTCCCTGGGGCCTCGGCTGGTTCAACAACCCGGCCAACGGCCTCTACCCGGCCGACCGCAAGATGTTCCTGTCCTCCGGCTACGAGGACGCCCGCACCCCCAACCTGTGGACGTACCCGGAGCGGGTCCTGGGCTGGGCGGCGTACTCCCTGCAGAAGACGGACCCGGCGACCGGCACGACCGGCAAGGCCTTCACCGTCGGCACCTGGCCGACCGGCAACGCGCCGGATGCCCAGCCCGCGCACGACACCTTCTGCAAGCCCGCCTCCAACGAGTGCGACACCTCCAAGCCCCGTAAGGTCGAGGGGTCCAGCCAGCCCGAAGGACCCTGCCAGCGCGACGACTTCAAGTGCTGGTGGCACGAGCCGGCGACGTGGACGGACTGCGCGACCACCTGCGGCACCGAGGTGCTGAAGTACCAGGCGGGCGAGCGGGAGCCCCAGGTCACGCCGGTCCACCCGGCATCCTGCACCTCCACCCTCCCAGCGAACGCGCTGATCGTGGACGACGTGCCGAACACGTTGAAGTTCCGCACCAACAGCACCAACCCCTGCGCCGGCAAGCACAATTGGACCAGCCGGGGCACGCTGAAGTTCACCTTCGGGTCGGCTCAGCAGAACGGCGCGACCGTCTACCCCTCGAAGATCGACTTCCATCAGCTCGGTGCGGGCTTCGGCGGCCACTTCTGGTTCACCCACACCCGGGTGCCGAGTTTCACCGACTCGGTCGTCACCGGCACCTGGACGCCCGATCGGTCGCTCACGGGCTGGGCCCGGATCATGGTCCATCTGCCCGACCACGAGGCCAACACCGGCCAGGCGACGTACCACGTCGACCTCGGTGACGGCACGGTCGTGGACAAGACGATCTCGCAGGACACCGGCGGCAAGAACGCCTGGGTGTCGCTGGGTTCGTACCAGGTGCACGGCACCCCGAGCGTCTCGCTGAGCTCGGACACGGCCGACGGCACCGGAGACGCCTCGATCGCCTGGGACGCCCTGGCCTTCGAACCGCTGCCGGCAAAACCGTCGGACGCGGTGACGCCGTCGCCGTCGCCGTCGCCGTCGCCGTCGCCGTAGTAGTCGTCGTCGTCGTGTAGCCGAGGGTCTGGAAGCCCCTCTTCACCTCTTCGCCTGCCCCCGGACGGTCACCGTCCGGGGGCTCTGGCACGATCGCGGTGACTCGATCAGCAACGATCCTGAGGGCGTGGTGGAGAACTGTGCCGGAGCATGATGTGAACCCGGATCCGGACGGGGGGGACCTGGACCTGGATCTGGACCGGGCCCTGGAGGTCGCGACCGGGCTGGCGGCCTGGGCCTCGGAGGTGATCCGGCGTCCGCGCACCCCGGACACAGCGACCGACGTACGGGAGAAGGACAGCCCCGCGGACATCGTCACCGACACGGACGAGGCGGTGGAGGCACACGTCCGGGCGACGCTCGGCCGGGCCTTCCCCGGGCACGGGATTGTGGGCGAGGAGTACGGCCGTACGGAAGGCACCCCGGGCGCCCCGCACTGGCTGGTCGACCCCGTCGACGGCACGACCAACTACGCCCACGGCCTCGGCTGGTGCTCCTTCTCCCTGGGCCTGGCGGCGGCCGACGGCACCCCGTTGCTCGGCCTGGTGGCGGACCCCTGGCGGGGCGAGACGTTCACCGCGGTCCGGGGCAGGGGAGCCCACCTCAACGGCACCCCCGTCCGGGCGGCCGGCCACACCACCCTCACCGGGCACGTCTTCATGACGGAATGGGCGGCCCATGCCCACTGGCCCGGCATGGACACCCTCCTCGCCACCCTCGCGGACCGCCACTGCACGGTCCGCGTGATGGGCTCCACGGCCCTGTCCCTGGTCCAGGTGGCGGCAGGCCGCGCCACCGCCGCTGCGATCGGCGAGTTCCACCACGTCGACGGGCTTCCCGCCCTGCTGATCGCGACGGAGGCGGGCGCGGTGGCGGTGCCCGAACTGCCCGCCTACGACGAGCCGTTGCTCCTCGCGGCGCCTGGTGTGGCGCGGGAGGCGACGGAGCTGCTGCGCAGGTCGAGGGTCAGCGTGTGACGGGATCGTCCCGGCTGCGGCGCACGACCTCGCCCCGTCCCCCGGCGACATGTCCCCGCGCCGCCTCCTCCAGCAGGTGCCGGGCCGGCCGGCGGCGGTGAGCGAGGGCCCGAGAGGGCTTCGTAGCGCCTGATCAACCCGCGCGATCACCCGCGCGATCACCCCATCGATCAGCCCCGCTCGATCACCCTCGCTGGAAGAACTCCACCTCCGCCAGGGCCAGATGGCGGCCCGGCTTCAGGCCGGTGGCCGAGTGCAGCACCAGGCGCACCTTCTTCACGTCGCTGATCCCGGTGGGGATCGGCTGCGCGCCCGGCTTGTCGCTGAGGGTCAGCTCCTTGTCGTGCCGCTCGCCGTCCGCCGTCGTCACCTCCAGGTCCATCTGGAGTGCGCGCCCCTCGCGGGCGTACTCCTGCGGTTCCTTGGACGCGCCGTTGGTGATGATCAGGTCGACCATCCGGAACGGCTTGCCGAAGGTGTACGTCACCGAGGCGCCGGCCGCGGGCATGCCCCAGTAGCGGTTCCTCAGGCCGTCGGTGGTGTTCTTCGCCGGGTGCCCGGGGATCTGGGCGCTCGCCTCGATGCCCGACGGTGTCACGGCCTTGGGGTCGGACAGCTTGTCGCGGGTGTCCTCGAACAGGGCGCGGCCGGCCGGCAGCAGCAGGAAGACGCCCGCGCACAGGGCCACCACGACGGCCAGGATCACCAGCAGCCGCACTGCACGGCCCGAACCCGCCCGCACCCGGCGGCGGAACGGCCACACGGTCCGCCACCACGGCAACGGAGCGGCCTTCGCGGTCGGCTTCAGATCGGTCGCACAGCGCCGGCAGAACCTGCGGTCCGGCGGGTTGGGCGTACCGCAGGAGGGACAGGGCCTCCCCGCCACTTCGTCCGGCACCACCGTGGGCCGTACGACGGGGCGTGGAGCCTGTGGCTTCGCGGGGCGCACGGCCACGATGGGGTCCTGTGCAGGCGCAGGTTCAGGTGCCGGTGTCCCGGGGGAGGCCGGTTGCCGGGGGCCCGGCATGTCCCGGTTGGCCGGAGCGGAGGCGGTGGGGCGGACCGGTGGTGCGGCCGGGGGCTGCGGGGGTCGTGGCGGCGTACCGGACACGGCCGGTCCGGGCCCATCTCCCGTACGGGGTACGGCGGTTCCCGAACCGTCGGCCGTTGCGGACACGCCGCTCGCGGATCCGGAGGATCCGGCGGGGGCGGGTGATGCTGCGGGCGCGGGCGGCGCGGTGGGGGGAGCCTCCCGGGTTTCCTCGGTGCGGACGTCGGCGGGTCGAGCCGGGGGCGGAGGGCTTGGCGTGCCGTCCTGGCCGGGCGGGGTGTCCGGGCGCTCGCCGGCGCCGGAGCGTGTGTCGGTGCCCGGCCCGTCCGCCTCGCTGCGGCTCCGGCCGGTCAGCCGGCTGCGCAGCGTCGAGGTGCGGGCAGGTGCGGAGGAGGTGGGTGCGTTGTCCGCGGACGGTGCCGGCGCCGGAGACTGCGTGGGTGCGCTCGGCTCCGGCTCCGGTACGGACGGCTCTTGTACGGACGGCTCAGGTTCGGACGGCTCCTGTTCCGGCCGCTCCGGGGACGTGGCCGCCGGGGTGCTCGCGGCCTGTGGCTCTTCCGACCAGCCCAGGTACGTTCCGCAGTTGCCGCAGAAATCGTCCCCGGGGCCGTTGGACGCCCCGCACGCGGGACATGCGCGCATGACGTCACCTCCCTTCGTCGGCGGGTGGGCCGGGCAGGACCTCCACCCGGCAGACGGTGTGCACCGGGCTCATGGCCCGGACGATCTCGCGGACCCTGCCCACGTCCACCCGCTCCTCGCGATCCGGCCACACCCGGACCAGGGGCTCGGCGGGGGGCCGCGGCGGCAGGTCGGCTCCGGCGGTGCCCGACCACCACGAACCGCCGTCGTCGCTCACCTCGGCGTGCACACCGAGCGCGAGCCGCAGGGCCTCGACCAGGCCGCGCCGGGTGCCACGCCACCGGTGCAGCTCCACCGCCCGGACGACCGCCTCGCGGCGCCGCTCCACCGGCCACTGCGGATCGTCGGTGGCGCCCACCCACGACGCCAGCCAGGCCAGGAAGTCCGTCGGAGCGATTCGGGGATCGAGGTAGGCGGGCAGGTTGTCGAGGGTGGTGAACACCGGGGCGAGGACGGTGTCGAGGCCCGCGGTGAAGCGCTGCGCGAAGTCGTCGTCGGCGTACAGGGCGGGCAGTTGCTCACCGATCGGGTGCCGGCTGGGCAGGCCGGGTACGGCGGCGCGGCTCATCCCCGCGCCTCCGGCTCGATGGCCGTGACGACCACCTGGTGCTGGTAGGAGAAGACCAGGGCGCCCGCGGCCACGTCGATGCGGTCGGACGGCGCGCCGCGCCGTCCGGTGATCGGGTCGGCGGGGAACAGCCGGATGTCCTCCACCAGCGCGTTGCCGGTGGCGCGTTGGAGGATGCCGAACACCTCGCCGTACTGCACCGGCCGCCCGAAGGGCCATCCGGTGCCGTCCGGTCCGCCGTGCAGCGGGTTGAGGTGCCGGAACAGCGCGGCGAGCGCCGCGTCGCGCACCCGGTCGGTGTCGCCCGGCGCCGCCGCGAGCCGGGCCACCACGGTGACGCCCTGGTAGACCGGCGGCTCCACCACGAGGCGGGTGCCGATCAGGCGTCGTTCGTCGAGGCTCGCGGTGATGGTCTCCAGCACCTGGTCGGAGGGGATCAGCTGCTCGAAGCGAAGCCGGTCGTCGCCCTCGTCGGCGACCGCGTCCGGCACCACCAGGACCCGTACCGCGCCGGGCCCGTCCGCGGCGGGCAGACAGCGCACCCGCCGCACCGAGGGCGCCGCCTGGCGGCTGATGATCTCGTAGTCCTCGGCGGTCACCGCGCGTTCCTGCATCCGCAGCGCGTCCGGCGCCCGCAGCTTGGCGTTGTCGAGGGTCTCCCCGGGCACGCCGCCGCGCGCCGCCTCCCGGTTGGTGACCCGGGCGACGTACGGAACGGAGCTGCGCAGCACGGAGATCGCACCGCGGGCGACATTGCCCGCCGGTCCGCCGCCGGTGCGGTAGCGGGCCACCCTGATCTGCGTTCCCTTCGGCGGTACGGCGCCGCACTGGCGCAGCGTGCCGTCCGGCTCGCGCAGCACCGGGGGGAACATGAACTCGCCTGTGGTGGCGTCCACGCGGACATGCCGGTCGGCGGGCCCGGAGCGGCCGAAGTGCTCCACCACCTCCCAGCGCTGCCAGCCCTCGGCGGAGGACACCTCCACCACGGGCGGTTCGCCGTCCAGGAGGACCGGCGGGCGGCCGAGCCGGAACGTCTGCCCCGACACCCCCTCCGAGGTACCGAGCGGCACGTCGGTCACGGTCTCGGCGTGCTCGACGGACATGGTGCCGCCCACGGTGAACACCGCCGCCTCGCGCACCGTCGGGGACTCCGAGTAGAACGGCTGGCCCGGCTCCGCCTCGGTGACCCGGCAGCGCAGCCAGCCGGCCCGGGTGCCGCCGATCACCGACGCCGTGTGCCCGGCCGGGACGTGGACGATGACCTCGCCGGGCCGGTTGAGGCCGCCGGTGGTGTCCGCGCCGGTCTCGCACAGCCGCCAGCCGCTGCCGTCCCAGGCCTCCCACACCAGCGGGGGCTGGCGCGGGTCCACACCGACGCCCTCCACGCGGCTGTCCAGGTTCACCGCGACGATGCAGCGCGGCACCGCCGTGGGCAGGCCGAACAGCAGCGCGTCGCCGGGCTCCGGTGTCGCCTGGAAGCACGGCACGTCGCCGCCCTCGGAGATCTCCCTGGTCCGGTCGGTCTGCTCGCCGGTGCGGGGTGCGGTCACCAGACGCGTCAACTCGCTGGGCACGATGCGCAGTTCGTCCGTGGTCGCGAACACCACGGCCTCGTCGCTCTCGCCGCTGTCGCCGCGCGCGCTGGTCACCTCGGTGCCCGCGGGCAGCGCCACCGTGTCGGGCTGCGGCGCCGACAGCCAGAAGTCGACGTCGGCCCCGGCCGCGGCGGGCGGGAACAGGCGGATGCCCAACAGGTCGAGAAACGCGGTGTAGTTCTTGTCCGGCACCCGGTTGAGCCGGTACAGCAGCTGGTCCACGAGATAGGCGAACGTCTCGATCAGCGTGACGCCCGGGTCGGACACGTTGTGGTCGGTCCACTCCGGGGCGCGCTGCTGCACGTACCGCTTGGCCTCGTCGACGAGCTGCTGGAACCGCCGGTCGTCCAGATTGGGGGAGGGCAGAGCCATCAGTCGGCGACCATTTCCTCGGCCCCCTCCTCGGAGGGGATCGTGTAGAAGGGAAAGACCAGGTTGCGCCGGTCGTTGGTGGTACGCACCGTGTAGTGCACGTCGATGTAGAGGGTCCCGGCCTCGACCGCGTCGAAGGCGACCACCACGTCCTCCACGGCGATGCGCGGCTCCCACCGCTCCAGGGCCTCGCGCACCTGCTGGGCGATACGTCCGGCGGTGGCGCCGTCACCGGGAGCGAAGACGTAGTCGTGGATGCCGCAGCCGAACTCGGGGCGCATCGGCCGCTCGCCCGGTGCCGTGCCGAGGACGAGGCGGATGGCCTCCTCGATCTCCTGGGCCCGCTCGACCATGCCGATCCCGCCGGTCGGCCCGACCCGCATGGGGAACGCCCAGCCGCGCCCGATGAAGCGTTCACTCATCACACGCCCCCGATCAGGACGTTGAGGGCGCCCATCATGACCATCGCGCCGCAGGTCGACTGGTCGCGCTGCCGTGCGGCCGGCAATCCGCCGATGAGGACCTGGCCCTTGGCGAGCGAGCTCGGGTCGGGCTTGATCACGTTGGCCGGTCCCAGGGCGGCGTGCGGCGGGATCGGGCAGGCGACCAGGCTGCCCACGACGGCGGCGGGCTTGCCGCCGATCCACACGGTGGCCACGGCCCTGGCGGCCATGGGCGGCGGGGTACCGACCGCGCCGCCGTGGCTGGTCTGGTCGCCGGTACGGGCTGCGGCTGGCATTGGGAAGCTCCTTGCGACGGGTAGGGGACGGAGGGTCAGTTGATCCGGATGAGCTTGGCCTTGAGGACGCCGAGCAGACCGCCGTCGACGGTGACGCCCGTGCGGCCCTTGATGTTCACGTTCGAGCTGCCGTTGATGTCCACGTCGCGGCCGCCGATCCTCACCCCGACCCGGCCCTGGATGTCCACGTTCCGGCCCGACACGCTCACGTCGCCCCGCCCCGCGTCCAGGGTGATGCCCTTCTTGTCGAGCACGACGGAGGAGAGGGGCTGCTTGCTGCCCCTCCCGGCGTACACCTTCAGCTCGATCCGGTCCTGCCGGTCGTCCAGGAACACTTCGAGGCGCTCGTCGGCGGACCTCAGCCGCACCCCGGAGGGCCCCGGTGCCCGTGCGTCGAGCAGTTCCACCCGGTGCCCCGAACGCGACACCAGGGAACGGCGGTTGACTTTCCCGGAGGTGCCGTCGACGAGTGGCACGTCGTGCTTCGAGGGCAGGTCCACACCGTTGTAGAGCCCGCCGATGACATACGGGCTGTCCAGCAGGCCCTGTTCGAAGCCGACCAGGACCTCGTCGTTGACCTCGGGACTCACCACGCCACCGCCGCCCTTGCCGCCCCACTGAACGGTGCGCACCCAGTCGGTGACGTAACTGTCGTCCAGCCAGGGGAACTTCAGCCGTACGCCACCGCTCTGGGCGCCGCCCGGCTCGCGTACGTCCGTCACGACGCCGATCGCCAGACCCGGCATGCGCGGTCCGCGGCCGGGCGCGTTGGCGCCGGTCACCAGGCCCGCGAGCGAGCGGTCCGGGCTGGCGCTGACCCACACCGTCGTCCGGTATCCGCCGTGCGGCTCCACAACGTGCTGCACCGCCGTCGCCGTGTACTTGCCGGAGAACGCCTGCCCCACGTTGCCGAGGGCCACGGGCCTGCCCGCGCGCAGCCGCGGGTTGCCCTCGGCCAGCACCTCCAGCTCGCCGAAGGCCGCGCTGACCTGATCGGCCACGGCGTCGGCGACCGCGGTCGTCTCGGCCTGGGTGCGGTACGGGGTGTCGGTGACGGTCAGCTTGGCGGACTTGCCGAACCGGGCCGCGAACGCCGGGCTCAGGCCCGGCACCACGGTCTCGCTGTTCACCGACGGCTTGCGGGCCACCAGCGGCCGCTTCGTGGTGACGTCCCAGCCGCGCACCTCCACCTGCGAGGCGCCGTCGGCGGCCGACAGGGAGGCCCGCAGCGCCAGCAGGTTGCGCCCGTACTCCAGCACCATCGGATTGCGGGTGGCCGGGGTCGAGGGCGCGGGCGCGCCGGACGCCTTCTCGGGCTTGGTGAACTGCAGCACGCCCTTGTCGTCGACGCGCACCTGCGCGCCGCTCTCGCCCGCCAGGTACTGCAGGAAATCCCAGTCGGACACGTTCGCCTGCGAGAGCTGCTTGTACGTGACCGGCGCGGCCTCCACCTTTCCGCAGGTCAGCCCGGCCCCGGCGGCGACCTTGCGGACGATCGCCGCGGCCGTCATGTTGCGGTACGCCACCACCTTGCGGCCCCGCTGCAGACGGTGCGCCTTGGAATAGGCGCGCACCACCGTGAAGGAGCCGGTGCTGTCCCGGTCCACCTCCAGGGCCGTCACCTCGCCGTTGAACAGCCGCTCGCGCGCCTGCCCGGACACGGTCACCACCGACACCCTCAGCGGGGTGCCGATGGTGATGCCGGTCGCCTTCAGGAACTCGTGATCGGGGTCACGGAAGGTGAGCTGTGCCGCATCCGGCAGGCCCACGTTCTCGTCCACCACGCAACTCACCAGCTGGGCGGCCCAGATCGGCGGTAGTTCGGCGGGCGTCTCCACGACGGGGTCCGCCGCGAACAACCGACCGCCCCGTGCCTCGGGTGTGGTCACCGCTCCTCCTCACCGCCCGCGTCCCGCAGCCCGGGCACCACCAGTTCGGTGCCGGGTACGAGCGCCATCGGATCGTCGATTCCGTTCGCCTCGGCGATGGCCCGCCAGGCGGTCGCGTCGCCGTACTCCCGCCAGGCCAGCAGGGCCAGACTGTCGCCCGCCACCACGGTGTGCGTGCTGCGGGCGGTGCGTGCGCCGGATGTCGGGTTCTGGCCCGGCGGGTCGACGCTCGCCTCCTCGATGGACAGCGCGCAGGTGGCCCTGAGCGGCGTGCCGTCCACGTCGAAGAGCGTGTACGTCACCGAAAGGCTCGACATCACCCCGTCGAACGACGTCGTCCGCGCCGTGCCCCATTCGAACCGCACCCACGGGCTGGCCGGCTTCTTGCGGCCCAGGCTCGCCGGGGTCGGCACACACGCCTTCATCAGCTTCTCCACCGCCCGCTCCACGGACTTGTCGTGGGTGGCGGTGGCGTCCAGGAACACCTCCAGGCTCAGCATGCGCGGGCCGCTGCCGACGAACTCGGGCAGCGCCGACTCGCCCGCCATCCGGGAGGGGGTGCGCCGCCACTCGGTGGTCTTGCGCAACTCCAGGGTGGAGGGGTTGAACTGGAGGTCGAGCTGCGCGATCGTCCCGCCCGGCTTCGCACCGACCGAGGCCGGCGGCTCCTTCAGGGTCAGCTGGGCCCTGGTCCGACTGGTGCGTGCCGCTGGGGACATGCCGGGACCTCCTTTCCGGGGCGTAGAGGCGAGTGGTGGCTGGTGGTCGGGGAAGGGGCGGGGAAGGGCCGGCTCGGTGAGAAGAGGTCAGGACGGGCGCAGCCCCTGGTGGGCGATCTCCAGCGTCTCCACCGCCGCCTCGGAGTTGGCGGGGTCGAAGGACGGCCCCTGCCAGCGCACCGGGACGATCCCGAACACCTGCCAGCTGATGATCCGCGTCAGGTCCGGTTTCAGCGCCACGATCTCGCCGTCCTTGGGCTCCACCCGCTTCAGCGTGTCGTCGAGCCAGCGCGCGATCTTCGCCGTGTCGGCGGTGACCGGCCGGGTGAGCGTGATGTTCGACCAGGTCACGCGGCCGGGCAGCTGCCAGGTGAAGCCGTTGTTGCCGCCCTCGGCGTAGCTCTCCATCTCGACCTCGGCGCCCATGCCGGAGCAGGTGTGGAACGCGCCCAGGTCGTTGCCGCCGATGGCGAGCCTGAAGAACACGCTCGTGGCGAAGATGTTGTCGGTCATCGGTCCGTCGTCCGTTCCATGCGCCTGCGTTCCATGTCCTCAGCGGCGTCCGTCGTAGGGGCGGCCGGTACGTTCCCGGCCGCGCCGCAGTTCGGTGCGCAGCAGCCGGGCCATCGGGTCGAGCAGACGTCGCGCCAGGTCGTCCAGATCGACACCGGGGTCCTGCGGTGTCCCGGCATGCCGGTCCCCGCCCCTGCCGGAGGCGGATCCCGAGGCGGATCCGGAAGCGGAGGTCCCGGAGGCGGCAGACGTGGAGGCCGAGCGCGAACGGCCTTGGGACCGCGCCGACTTCACCGGTCCGCCCTTGGACGGGGTGGAGCCGTGGCCGTCGGCGGCGTCGCGCTGAACCGGGGTCGCCGCCGTGCCGTTGCCGCCGCGCACCGGCCGGACCACGGGAACGGCCTGCACCGGTGTCGCCGTGTTCGGCGGACGTTCGGCGAGCGGCGGCGCCTGCGGGGCGGTGACCGGCAGAGGGCGCGCCGGAACAGCGGGAGCAGCCCCGGTGGACCGGCCGGGCGGCGTGGGCCGTACGACGGGGACGCGCTGGACAACAGCGGGCGAGGCGGAAGAACCCGGGGAGGCGAAAGAAGCGCCCGTGGCGCCAGGGGAACCAGGAGACCCCGAGGAGGTGCCGGGAGACCCCGAGGGGGAGCCGCCCGTGCCGCTGCCTCGTACGCGCGAGTTCGGCCGCCCGGCGGGCGCGGACGCGGCACGCTGGACCTGCGGTGTCGCCGGCGTGATCGGGGCGGTGGCCGGAGCCGGGCTCGGTGACGGCCGTGCGGCGTCGCCCTGGTGGGCGGCCGGGGCGCCGGGCCAGCGCGCGGCCACGACGGGAGGGCCGCCGGAGCGTGCGGCGGCGGGGGGTGCCGCCCCTGCCGGTGCCCGCGTGCTCAGCAGGAGCGGGCGCGCGGGAAGGAGTTGGAGGGGGCGGGTGAGGGGTGCTGCCTGAGCCGAGTGCGCTCCGGTGTGGGTGACGGTGTGCGGGCGCGCGGTGCCGGTCTCGCTGCCTCCGGCGGCCGGGGCCACCGCACGGGCGACGACGACCGGGCTCGGGGAGCCGGGGACTCGGGGACGCTGCTCGCTGGCCCGCACACCGGGCGGTCGTACGGGCGCGGCCGGGTTCTCGGTGACCCCGGCGCCCGTGGACGCCGCCGGGGCGGGCGTCACCAGAGGTGTGGCGGAGGTACTCCCGTGGTCCGCGGGGGCCGACGACGCGGGGGCCCCGGTGGAGGCCCGGTCCGCGGGGCGGCGCTGGACGTCGATCGTGCCCAGCAGCGGCGCGTCCGGTCCCTCTGCACCGGGTGTGGTGGAGGGCGCCGTGCCGGTGCGCGCCTGGCCGCGATCTGCCGTCGGCGGCAAGGGAGTTGGCGGGGTGCTCCGGTCCTGCTGTGCCGGAGCCTGCGATGTGTCGGGTGTGCCGTCCGCCTGACGCTGGACGATGGGCAGGGCCGGGCCGGACGTGGTGGGAGCCGTGAGCGCGCCGGACGCGCCGGCACCGGGCAGACCGGCGCTGGGCGGCAGTGCGGACAGCGGTGCGCCCAGGCCGCCGCGTACCCGGGCGCCGTCCGGCGCGCCGGGGGCCGTTCCCTTCGCGCCGCTGTCGTGCGGGCGTGGGGTGCCGGCGGTGCTGTCCGACTGCCGCTGGACGACGGGCGGCGCCGGTGCGGGCACGGGGCCCGCAGTCCGGGACCCGGACGCGGTGGCACCGGGCACTTCGGCGCTGGGCGGCAGTGCGGACAGCGGTGCGCCCAGGCCGCCGCGTACCCGGGCGCCGTCCGGGGCGCCCTGCACCGGCTTGTTCACGGCGCTGTCGTGCGGACGGGTGGTGTCCGCCCCGGTCGCCCCGGTCCCGCCGTCCGCCTGACGCTGGACGACAGGCAGGGCGGGGCCGGAGGGGGCGGTCGGGACGACGGCGCCCGCCGACAACGGTGCGGCCGGCGCAGGCAGTTCACCCTGCCCGCTGCCGAGCGGCGCGCGGCTCGGCTCGACGGCGGTGGCACGCTGTACGGGAGCAGTGGCGCCGTTGCCCGGTGCCGCGGGAGGCGCGGGACGCAGGGCTGCGACGCGGCGCACCGGTCCGGACGGTCGCCGCGCAGCGGTCAGGGCGGGCCCCGCCGGGGTGGCCCTGACGGCGGGGCGGGTCGCCTCCGGCTGCCCGTCTCCCCGAACGGGCGAGGCCACGGCGGGCGTACGGCCCCCGGAAACGGTGCCGGACGGGGCCTTTGAGGCGGGCTTGGGCGCGTAGCCCACCGTGCCCGTGCCAGCGCCGGCACCGGCGACCGGGAGCACGGATACGCGTCGTACCAGAGGAATTTCCGGAGCGGTCGCCGGGCGGCCGGTGCCGGCGGGGAGTGCGGGGGGAGCGGGGGTCACGACCGGGTCGGTGCCCGGCAGCGCGGCCCGTTGGACGGGAGCGGACGACGAGGGGAGCACGGCGGGAGAGTCCGTCGCCGTCAGGCCGCGGGTGCGCGGTGCCGCCTTGCCCGAACTTCCCTTTCCAGCAGAGCTGTTGGCTCCGGAAGGCGCGACCACGGGCCTGCGTCCGGATCCCGTGTCCGCCGCTTCGGCGACGTCCTTGCCGCGGGACGGACGTACGGGTGCTGCCGACGGCCCGGCGGCCGGCGTGCCGTCCGCCTGTTCGCCCGCCCCTTCCGGGCGCAGCGCGCGCAGCAGCAGCGGCCCTCCGCCGGAACGGGCGGCCTGCGGGGTGGCCGGGTGGGTGACGCCGCGGACCAGGCCGGTCGGGGCGGTGGGCAGCATCGCGTGACCGAGACCCGAGTCGAACGACGGGTTCTGCCAGGAGGCGAGGCCCGCACGGAACGCGAGCCCGTCGCTCACCCCGAGCGGGGCGCGGGCCACGGTGAGTTGCGGCGCCGCGGTACGACGCCAGCCGCCGTCCCAGTCGCCGGGCACGGTGGAACCCGCGGGGCCGGACGTGCCCGGCTCCGGGCCGGCGTCCGGCGAACCGTTCGGCGCCGCGCCGGAGCGCTCCGCACCCGTACGCTCCGTGGTGTCCGGCGCGGCGGTCCGGCGGCGCAGCCTGTCCCGCCATGCCATGCGCTCAACCGCCTTCGTTCACACGGGTGTTGATACGGGCGATCTCCGCCACCCACTGCCGGCGCTCGTCATGGGTCAGATCGAGGATCTGCTCGCGCTGCCAGTGGAAGTGGTAGGCGATGTACGCGATCTCCTCCCGGAGCCGGGGAAGGGCGTACGTCACGATTCCCCCAGGCGCCCACCCGAGAGGTCGACCTCGAAGCCGCCCTCGCAGTGCGGGCAGGTCACGGCCGCGCGGGTGTGACCCTCGCTGTTGACCCGGCGGTAGAAGTCCTGGAGGAAGGCCACGTCGGTGGCGTACATCCGCTCCACGATCCCGGCGTGCACGTCCGTGATACCGCCGATCCGCGTGATCACCTGGCTCAGCAGCACGACGCTGAGATACGCCGGGTTCTCCTTGACCCGCAGATCGATCTGCGGCCGCAGCTCGTCCCGGGCGGTGGCCAGCCGCATCGAGCCGTGCCGGTGCACCGTGCCCGCCTCGTCCACGTAGCCGCGCGGCAGCTCGAACTCGAACTCCGTGCGCAGCCCGTGGTCCTCCCGCGGCGGCGGGGGTGGGGCGGCGGCGGGGGGTGCCACCGCCTGCTCCGGCTCCTGCGCGGCGGGCGCCGTCATCGCGAGGATCTCGTCCAGGTTGCCCGCCGTCACCGTACGGCGCCTCATTCGACCGTGATCTCCTCGAACACGATCGTCACGGACTCGGTGGCCGGAGACGACTCGCCCGCCTTCAGCGACGGGCCCTCCCACTTGGACACCCAGCCCTGCATCAGCTGGATGCGGCGGACCGTGTTCATCTCGGAGTCCATGATCTCGATGGTGAGGTTCTGCCGTGCGGAGGAGACGGCGCCCTTGTTCAGGGTCTCCTTGATCCACTTGGTGAACTCACTGCTCTTGTCGAGTCCCCGGGTGATCGTCACCTCGCCGGCCTGCCGGGCGCCGGGCTGCTTGCGGATGATCTGCTTGCCCTGGTCGCTGACCTGCTTGACCTCGACGACATCTTCCTCGACGGTCATGCCGCTGATCTCTTGGATCGACTCGACCCGGTAGCCGCCGAGCTGCACGCCGAAGACGTGGGTGGAAAGAGCATCGCCCTCTGCCATGACTGTCTGTCACCTTTCCTTGCGGGGCCGTTGGTCCTGCGGATCCGGGGTCACTCGTCGACGAGGCTGGTGCTGTCGGAGAACTGCGCCAGCCGGAAGATCACGAACTCGGCGGGCTTGACCGGCGAGACGCCGATCTCACAGACGACCCGGCCCTGGTCGATGGACTCCTGCGGGTTGTTGTCGCGGTCGCACTTCACGTAGAACGCCTCTTCGGCGGTGCGGCCGAACAGCGCGCCGCGGCGCCACTCCTCGGTGAGGAACGCGGTGACGTTGCGCCGGATGCTCGACCACAGGCGGTCGTCGTTCGGCTCGAAGACCACCCACTGGGTGCCCAACAGGATGGACTCTTCGAGGTAGTTGAACAGGCGGCGCACGTTCAGGTAGCGCCAGGCCGGGTCGGAGGAGAGCGTGCGGGCGCCCCAGATCCGGATGCCCCGGCCGGGGAAGGCCCGTACGCAGTTCACGCCGATCGGGTTCAGCAGGTCCTGCTCGCCCTTGCTGAGCCTCAGTTCGAGGTCGACCGCGCCGCGGATCACCTCGTTGGCGGGCGCCTTGTGCACCCCGCGCTCGGCGTCGCTGCGCGCCCACACACCGGCGACGTGACCGCTCGGCGGGACGGTGGTGTTGCGTCCGACGGCCGGGTCGAAGACCCGCACCCACGGGTAGTACAGGGCGGCGTAGCGGGAGTCGTAGCCCGCCTCGTCGTTGCGCCAGGTGCGTACCTGCTGGGCGTTGAGGCCGGGCGGGGTGTCCAGGACGGCGACCCGGTCGCCCATCTGCTCGCAGTGCGAGATCACCGCGAGCTGCACGGTGCGCACACCCTCGGCGTCGATGTCGCCGCGCTGGTAGGCGCTCATCAGGTCCGGCACCGCGACCATGGTGATCTCGTCGATGGTCTCCAGGCCGCCGAACCCGGTGCGGGCCGCGGAGTCGCCGACGTACTCGGCGGGGTCGAGGCGGACGACCTCGGCGGAGCCGTTCGTGGCGGGCGCGCCCGGGGCGTCCGGCACCGCCACGGTCTGGGCGGCGGGCCTGCTCTGCGTGGCGCCGCGCTGCTCGGTGACCTCGATCAGCTTGGAGGCGCGGGTCTGCGTGAGCAGGTAGCCCTTGACGTTCTTGCGGACGGAGGCCTCGTACGTCTCCGCCACCTGCTCGCCCTGGCGGACCAGCACCTTGAAGCGGTCCTCCGGCGGGTTCTCGCCGTCCGCGTCGGCGATCTCCACCGACACGCCGGTCACACCGGGCCGGGCCGCGACGAGGAAGCCGCCGAGCTCCACCGGCTGGGCCGCCCTCGGCTGTCCGGTGTCGTTCGCCGACGGGCCCGAGGCACCATCGGCCGAGCCGCCGATGCGCACGATGTACGCGGCGCCGCCGCCGTTGGAGAAGTACCCGTACACCGCATGGGCCAGATAGGTGCCCTCGGTGAAGGAGCCGAACAGCTGGGTGTACTGGTCCCAGCTGGTGACCAGTGTCGGCGCGTGGAAGGGACCGCTCCCGGCGAACCCTACGAACGCGGCGACGGCGGTGCCGACCCCCTCGATCGGTCGGGCACCGGACTGCACCTCCTCCACGTACACGCCCGGGGTGAGGTACGTCGGCATGCTTGCTCCTTCACGTCCTTGCGGGGCACCTGTGTCCAGGGCAAGTCTGCGGGGCGGGTGAGGCGGGCGGCAGGGGCCGGGGGACCTGGCCGGGGGCAGGGCCACTGCCTTTCCGTACCTTCCGCACGGACCGTCCGGACACCGCCCACCTCTGCCCGCACACTGCCCGCGCGGACCTGGACGCCCGGTCAGCGCGCGCTGTCGACTGGAGCGGCAGGGGAAGCACGCCGACGAGGAGGCAGCGGATGCAGAGGTCCGGACGGCGTACCGAGGAGACCGAGGCCCAGCGGCAGCCGGTACGCGGCGCCGCCGCCCCGCAGGTGACGTCCTCGGCCGGCGCCGCCGTCCCTCCCCCGCTCACCGCCGACGTGTTGCGTGCGGCGCAGCGCGGCGCGGGCAACGCCGCGGTCACCGGCATGATCGCCCGCCGCGCCCGCACCGCGCCCGCCACCGAGGAGTTCGACACCGGGGTGCCCGAGGTCCTGAACTCGGGCGGCAAGCGGTTCGGCGGGCCGATCCGCCAGGAGATGGAGTCCCGCTTCAACGCCGACTTCTCCGACGTACGCCTGCACACCGGTGCGGCGGCCGCCCGCTCGGCCCGGGCGATCGGCGCCCGCGCCTACACCTCCGGCAGCCATGTCGTGATCGGCGCGGGTGGCGGCGACAAGCACACCCTCGCCCATGAACTCACCCACGTCGTCCAGCAGCGCAAGGGGCCGGTCGCCGGCACCGACAACGGCGCGGGGCTCAGGGTCAGCGATCCCGGCGACCGCTTCGAGCGCGAGGCCGAGGCCAACGCCCACCGGGTGCTGGCCGGGCCGGTTCCGGCGCAGACCGGCGAACCAGGGCACCCCACCGCTGCCGCAGACGCGTCCGCGGTCCAGCGGGCGGTCATCGTGGGCGGGGTCGAAGTCGCCGATCCGGCCCGTGTCATCGCGGACGCCGGACAGGGTCATCTCATCAGCGACACCGGCCAGTTGGTGCTGAGTTACGTGCCGAGACTGCCGGACGCGTCCCTCCGGGCGGAGGACGGCGAGGCCCTCGTCATCGAGGTCGAGCGCATCGCGGCGATGATCGACCTGATCCACTCCATCAACAGCAGCGGGATCCTGGGCCGCAGGACCATGTCCCAGGCGGGGATGGCCTTCACCGGTTCGAACGACGAGGGCGACCGCACGGCCCTCGCGGTGAACGTGCTCGACGCGCGCGGGGGCGGCTTGGCCGCGGGCATCCGGGGCGTGGTGAACGAGTCGCTGACGGCACGCGACCGGGGCAGTTTCAGCGTGGCCATGGAGCGGCCCGAAGACGACGACATGATCCTGGACGAGATGGCCTCGGACGTCTCCGGCGCCGCCTTGGACGAGTCGGAGCTCGCCGCGATCCGCGAGGCCGCGGAGGGCGACCAGTCCCTGATCCGCATGCTGGTCTCGGCCAAGGTGAACGACAAGAAGGGCACACTCCTCGCGGAGTCCCACAAGGCCACGGTGGCCCAGTACCGCGCCCTGCTCCAGGACCGGACCCAGAACACCGCGATGGCGATCATCGGCAGGCCCGGCGCCGATGTCCTCACCAAGGGCGCGCACCTGGGGTCCTACGAGTCCGACGTGCCGTCCGACCGGATCGCCCCCGGCGCGGGCGGGTTCACCTCCCTGGTGCTGCCCAGCTGGTTCGAGCCGTACGGGCCGCTGCTGATGACCCGGGACTGGCCGGCGGGCGTCGAGCTGAAGTTCGCCGGGAACCAGCAGATCACCGCGCACTACCGGGCCAAGGGCAACGACTATCCCGTCACCGTCGACGCACCGGACTACGCCCGCGAGATCGAGACCCAGTTGCGGAGGTTCCAGGTGATCGCCACCCACATCCTCAAGACCGCCGGCCTCTGAGGGATCCTCACGCGCTCACGGCCTCCGCCGGATACGCCACCAACTCGCCCGACTCCGCCGCCGGGACCGAGTCCAGCAGCCCGTCCGGCGACTCCGACATCGACATGTCCGACGGTTCCCGGCAGGCGTCGCCCGGACAGCCCTTCGCCACCATCCAGTACGGCTCACCGGGAAGCAGCTCGGACGGGGACTACGAGGACCGGATGACCACCGACCAGTAGTGCTTCGTCAGGCTCCTGAGCCCCGCGTGGGTTCCCGGGCGACCGCCGTGTCCGTCACCGCGTGCTCCGCTCCCACAGGCCGGCCGCCCGATGGTGCCACCGGACGGCTGGAGGTGCGATCTCCGGCTGCCAGGGCGACGCTGGCCGTGCAGCAGGGGCCATCGAAAGGGAGAAGACCATGACTGTCCGTACCTACGTCTCGACGACCGTGCGCAACGACCGTCTCGACGAGGTTCTCCACGCGCTGGAGAACGTGGACCCGAACGCGATCGTGGCATCCGTCACCCGGTCGGACGCTCCCGACGCCCTGGCCGGGGCATCGCTGACGCTGGCCGGCGACGTCCGTGAGGCGGTGAAGGAGCAGCTCGACGTGTTCCCGGATCTGGACTGCGAGATCGAGGTGAGGGAGTAAAAGCCCCGTGAGCCGGACGAGGCTCCGTGCAGTCGCGGTGACCATGCACAGGGTCACCGGACACGGAGCCGGTCGCCCTCGTCCCTGGAAGCGCCGGTCTTGACCAGGCGGCCGCCCCCCGTCTGACCGAACGGTGGCCGGCCGGCCTCATGGGGGGAGAGCAGCATCAGGGGGCGAGGGGCACGGCTGCGCCGATGAGGAGCGCCGGTAACGGCCGGGCGCCAGATCCAGGCGCCGGCGGCCACGGCCAGGCGGCCACGCCAGGCGGCCACGGCCGGGCGGCCACGGCGTGGCCGACGAGGTGGCCGCCTGGACCCTCTCGGAGTTCCGTGACCGCGTTCGCCGGCACGCCGAAGACAAGCGCGAGCGTCTTCCATGTGCGGAACACCGTGGGTTCCTGGCCGGCATCCGTCAGATGTCCCCGCTCCACGACAGATCTTCCCGCCCCACGCCCGCATCACGGATCCGAGCACGGAGCGGTCGCTCGATCGACCGGACAGGTCCTGACTAAGCCCCGGTGGCCTCCGCCAGGTACGGCCCGAACTCGCCTTCCAGGACCAGCCGCCCGAGCTTGCGGTACTCCTGGGCGATCGCCGTCACCAGCTGGCGCATGGCGAGCGGTGCGCCCGACTCCGCCGCCAGGTACGCCGCCGTCACCGCGCACGCCCGGATCGAGCCGCCGGCGAGTTCGAAGCGGTCCGCGCAGAAGGTGAGGTCCAGGTCGGCGGCCCGGGGCAGCCGTTCGCCCAGGCAGCGCTCCCACAGGGCGAGGCGCTGGCCGGCGTCGGGTACCGGGAAGTCGGCGACCACGTCCAGCCGGCGGGTGAACGCATCGTCCAGGTTGGCCCGCAGGTTGGTGGTGAGCACCGCGATCCCGTCGAACGACTCCATGCGCTGCAGCAGGTACGCCGACTCGATGTTGGCGTGCCGGTCGTGCGCGTCCTTCACCTCCGAGCGCTTGCCGAAGATCGCGTCGGCCTCGTCGAAGAGCAGCACCGCGTTGACCGCCGACGCCTCGGTGAAGATCCGCTCCAGGTTCTTCTCGGTCTCACCCACGTACTTGTCCACAACTGTGGACAGGTCCACCACGTACAGGTCCATGCCGAGGTCCGCCGCGACGACCTCGGCGGACATGGTCTTGCCGGTGCCCGACTCACCCGCGAAGAGTGCGATCACGCCGCGGCCCCGGCCGCCCCCTGGCCGCATCCCCCACTGCCCGAGCACCTGTTCGCGATGGCGGGCGCGCAGCGCGAGTTCGCGCAGCCGCCGGTGGGTGTGCGGCGGCAGCACCAGGTCGTCCCAGGCGACCCCCGGCTCCACCCGGCGGGCGAGCCGGTCGAGCCCCGCGCCGTTCTGGGCCCGCACGGCGCCGCGCAGATCGTCGGCGAGGACCGGGCGGCCCGCGAGGGCGGCCGTGCGCACAGCGACGTCTGCGGCACGGTGCAACTGCCCGGCGTCCAGGCGATGCGCGGCGACCGCACGGGCGAGAGCCTCCATGTCGCCGCTCACCAAGCCACGGGTGCCATCGGCAGAGCGGACGTCGTCGGCGCCGTCGTCGGCACCGGCACCCGCGGCCCGGGCCAGGGCGTGCCGCCAGCGGGCGGCCTGCCGTTCCGGGGAGGGCGCGGGGACGGTCAGGACCACGGGGGTGTCGGCCGCCCACAGGGGGTCCCAACCGAGGGTGCCGTGCGCGAACAGCGGGATCCCGCGCAGTGCCGTGCACAGCGCGCCCAGTGTGCGGGCCCGTTCGGCGGGTTCGGCGGGCAGTGCTTCCAGCGGCCCGAGGACGACACCGGCACCGGTCAGCCGGGCTTCGAGCGCCACCACCCGGGCGAGCGCCGGTACGTCGCCGGAGCGCCGGGCGAGTGCCGCCGCGTCCAGGACCAGGGGGCGCAGCCCGGCCGCGCGCAGGGCCGCGACGGCCAGCCCCCCGGCGTCACCGCCGCGGCTGCGCAGCTGGACCAGGCCGGCACCGGTGCCGGCCGCGGCCGCCGCCCGGTGGACCTCCGCCGTCTCGGCGGTCGGGTCCTCGCGGGCCTCGCCGAGCACCCCGGCGAGCCGGGCGTCGGGCTGCGTGCTGCCCAGGAGATGCCCGGTGACCCGGTCGGGGACGGTCAGCACCCGGGACAGCGGGGGCCGTTCGGCTTCGGTGACCTCCACCAGGCCGCCCGCGACCAGCGGCGCCGCGGGGGCCAGCCGGAACCGGCCGGACGCCGCCCCGGCGAGCCCGCACAGCTCCAGGGCGAGCCCGACCGTGGGCCGACGACGTGTCAGGTCGTCGTTGAGATAGCCGTAGAGCCGTTCGAACCGTGCGTCCACGTCGGGTGCCATCGCAACCAGGAGCAGGTCCAGGTCCAGGGAGGACAGGGCGAACCGTGCGGCGAGAGCGCCGAGGACGGAGCCGGCCGGGGGCTGCCAGGGCTGCTGCTCGGGCACGCCGAGCCCGCCCGGCTCGTCCAGGATGCGGGCCGCCGCCTCGGGCGTGAGGTACTGGCCGCGGTAGGGGTCGTCGGGATCGGGATCACCCGCGCGCCGCAGCGCCACCGCGAGCCGCACCCGTTCCTCGACGGCGCGCAGCCGCAGCCACAGATGCTCTTCGGTACCGGTGGGCGAGACCGTCACGGCTTCCGCTGTCCGGGTCACGGCTGCCGGTCCCCCCTGCGGCGGCGCCTGGCCGGTGGCGGACGGTCGCGGGGGCCCGCGTAGCCGCTCGCGCCCGGGTCGCTCGTCTCCGTGTAACGCAGCCGGCGGCCCTGTTCCGGGTCCTCGGTGCGCGGGGTGGCGCGTACGACGAGGCCCTCGGTGACCGGAGGCGCGGTGGCCTTGGTGATGCCGGCCAGCGGTGCCGTGACCCGCACGTTGAGGGAGGCCTTCAGCTCGCCGCCCATCGCCGACCACACGTCGGAGGCGGTCGGCGCGTCACCGGATCCGGCGGTGTCAAGCCCCACGGTCAGGCCGAGTTCGGCGAGCGTGCCGCTGAGCAGCCGCGCGGGCAGGGTGTCGGCGGACACCAGCGTGCCGAGCACCTGCGAGAGCAGCCGGTGTTCGTCCTGCGGGCGGGTCGCCCACGCCGTGACCAGGTACGTCAGCTCGAACCAGCGCGGCGGGGTGCGCCGCGCCACGAGGTGGCCGTCCTCGTCGTACACCTCCCCGGAGCCGCTGCCGCGCCGGACGGCGTCCTCGCGGATGTCGTACAGGAAGACGCAGACCGTCGGGGCGCTGCGGCGCGCCGCCCAGTCCCGGGTGGGGGCGTCGAAGACCACGTCGACACCCGACGCCTCCAGGCCGGACTCGCCGAGCAGCCGGCGCAGCCCCTCGTCGACCTCGTGGATCACCGGCGGGTCACCTCGTCCGGCGGCTGCACACTGCCGGTGACCACCAGGAAGTCGGTCGTCACCGGGGAGAAGCCGGGGCCCTTGGCGGTGATGATCCGCGGCCCGGTCTGGTCCTTGGCGAGAATGAGCAACTGGCCGATGAACGTGCCGTCCCGCAGCGGAACCGTCGGCGCCGCCGCCGCGGTGATCCCCGGCTTCCAGCTGAACCGCACCGGCACGCCCGGCGGGAAGTCCTTGCCGCGCACCGAGGTGACGAAGCCGGGCTTGCCGATCGGCGGCACCGCGACGATGCGCGGCTGAAGGATGCGCAGCCGCTGCCGGGTGCTGTTGTCGCTCTTGTCGGCGTCCGTCCCCGTGGTGGTGAGCCGGCCGGTGACGTGACCGGTCAGCGCCTTGTCGGGGGACAGGACGACCCGGACGACGGTGCTCGCGCCCTGGTCGAGGTCGGGCAGCGCGCACACCCAGGCCTTGTCGCAGCCCTCCGGCGGCCCGTTGTCCGGGATGCCCTTGGGCAGGCCGATGTGCAGCCGCAGCCCGGTCGCCAGCGCGTTGCGCCCGTTGCGCACGGTGTACGTCACCACGACACGCCCGCCGACGTAGCCGGGGTTGGGCTGGGCCGTGACCTTGACGCCGGGCCCGGCGTCGGGCGCGGGCGGCTGCGGGGGAACGGTGGGCGGCGGGACGGGGGTCGGCGGGGGCGTGGCCGCGCGCACCGGCACCACGGTCTGGCCCGTGTTGTCGCTGGGCTGCGGATCCAGGACCGTGCCGGTGACCGTCCAGCCGACCGGCTGGTCGCCCGCGGTGAGCCCGGTGAGGGTGACGCTCACCGTGACGGTGGTGCCGGGCTGCACCACGCCGACGTTGCACTGCAGGGAGGCGGCGTCGCAGGTGCCCCCGGGCCAGGTCACCTTGGTGACCTGCACGCCGGCCGGCGGGGCGATGGTCAGGGTGGTGCCGGGGGAGGCGGCTGGGCCGTTGTTCACGAGGCCGACCCGGACGGTGGTGGACTTGCCGACGGTGACGTCGGGGGTGGTGCCGGGCGCCTGGACCGCGAGGTTCACGGACTGCTGGACGCTGGGCTCCTTCTGCCGGCCCGCCAGCCCCGAGGTGAGCGGCGTGAGAGCACCGGAGCCGACGTCCAACAGGCTCAGCTTCTCGGGGCTGTTGGACGCCACGGCGGCACGCGAGCTGATCACCAGGCCCTTGCCGTCGGCCGTCCAGGCGGCGTCGCGCGGCTGGAACGGGCCGGTGACGGAGGTGTCCGGCAGCTGCCGGCCGCAGGCACCGGGCAGGCCGCGGGCGGCCGCGGGGGTCAGCACCCGGCAGTCGTCGCCCGAGACGGAGGTGAGGAGGATCCCGTCGCGCTCGTCGACCTGGCCGCCGCCGCTCTTGCGGTTGAAGGCGATGCTCAGGCCGTCCGGGGAGAACGCCGGACTGTCGTCGATGACCGCGCAGTCGCCCGGGCAGATCGTGGCGCTCAGGTCGCGCTGCTGGTCCAGGTGGTTCACGGGCACGGTCCAGATGTGCTTGTTGCCGCCGTTCCCGCCGATCACCTCGTTGCGGGTGAAGGCAAGGGTGGTGCCGTCGGAGGACCAGGTGGGCTGGGCGTCGCCGCCCGTCTGCTGCCCGGCCGGCGGGGTGACCTGGCCGGTGATCGCGCCGGTGGCCGCGTCGGCGATGAGGATGCGGCTGGGACCCGCCGCGTCACCGACACCGCCCGGCGAAGTCCGGGTGAAGGCAAGGTACTTGCCGTCCGGGGACAGCGTCGGGTCGGTGTCCCAGTCGGTCGCGCCGCGTCCCGCGAGCGGCATCGGCGCCGCGTTGGAGCCGTCGGCGTCCACCGTCCAGATCCGCTCGATCCGCTGGCCGGCCGCGTTGTTCTCGAAGCGTGTGACGACGATCCGGTGGCCGTCGGGCGTGTAGTTCTGCCGCTCGGTCCACGGGTCGAACCCGGCCGCGGGCTGGAACAGCGGGTCCTTGGCGGGATCGGTGTTGGTGTCGGCCGCCGGATCCTCGTTGAGGATCGGCAGCCCCAGGTCGCGTGGGTCGGACCCGTCCGCCCGGACGTCCTGCAGCGTCACCACGTGCGCGCCGGAGTGGTCCTTGTCGGGGGCTGCCGCCGTGGTGCGCTCCACCACCACGCCGCCGCCGTTGACCGGGCCGAGCCAGGTGGGCGAGAGGACCTTCCGGTCCTCGTTGAGCACCAGCCCGGGTTCCTGGCCGGAGTGCGCGGTCGAAGTGAACACGTGGTCGTAGTCGCCCTCGCACGTACAGGTGATCTCGGGGCTCAGGAACACCAGCCCGTCCCCGTCGGGCTTCCACGCCGCCCCGTGGGCACGCCAGTTCGCGTACGTGCCTCCGAACAGCGGCTCGTCGCTCGTCCCGTTCGTGATCCGCAGCCGGGGCACGGACGTCCCGTCGACGGTGGTGGTGGCGGTGTACGCGATCCAGTCCCGGTTCACGTCGTCGTTCACCGGGTTCCACGCGGGTTCGCCGGCCGTGCCGTTGGCGGGGGAGGTGATCAGGGTGGCGGTGCCGCCCGTCAGGGCCCGTACATAGATCTGCTGTCCGACCAGCGGATTGCTGTCACTGGAGTACGCCAGGCGCTGCCCGTCGGGGGAGACCGTCGGGCACTCCTCGTTCGCGGGGGTGTCGGTGAGCCGCGTCAGACCCGTGCCGTCGGTGCGCACCAGCCACAGGTCGCGCTGCGTCCCGCCGCCCAGGCCGGCGGATTCGGCCGCGTCGAACACCACGGACTGCCCGTCCGGTGTCAGCCGGGGGTGCGCCGCGTCCATGCCACTGGTGAGACGCCGTACGGAACCGTCGGCGGCCCGCAGATAGACCTGCGGGGTCTTCTCGTCGCGGAGGCTCGCGAACACCATCTGGTCGCCGAGCGCGGACGGCTGCACGTCGTAGTGGGCCGGGCCCGCACCGAACAGCGGGGTGCTGGAGGTGGTGGTGGCGACCGTGCCCAGGCTGCGGTGCCCGGTGCCGGCGTACGCGACCCGGGTCTCGGTGGCACCGGCCGCCCGCGGGGCGGACGCGGCGCTGCCCTGTCCGGAGGCCGCCGTCACCCCGAGCAGCGGGATCAGCAGCAGCAACGACGTTCCGAGTCTCCCCAGGCGGTACCGCCCGCCGGGGTCAGCCGTTCCCATCGCGGTCCCCTTCGCAGTCAGGTGCGGCCGCTGCATGTGCCCATCCGGACCGCCTCCGCCACTCTGCACCGGCCGTGCGCGGTGCGGCAGGGCGGCGGGTCCGTACCCGGGGGAAGCGCGCGGTGCGCTTTCGGGCAATGGCGGTGTCATATAAGGCCGTTGCGCAGGGCGTAGCCCACCGCGTGGGCCCGGTTGCGCAGTTGGAGCCGGGTGATGATCTCGTGCAGGACGTTCTTGACGGTCCGTTCCGAGTACGCGGTCTTGCGGGCGATCTCCGATGTGTCCAGGCCCTCCGACACCAGGCGCAGCATGTCCGCCTCGCGCGTGGTCAGCGTGGACAGGGACAGCCCGCGCGGGTCGAGCGCCGAACGCTGGAGGCTGCCCACATGACTGAGCAGCTTGCCCAGCAGATCGCCGGGGAGCACGCCCTCGCCGTTGGCCACCGCCAGGACCAGGTTCAGCAGTTGGTCGTGATCGGCCTCGGAACGCCGCAGCACCGCCGCCACACCGCACTCGATGACGCGTTGCAGCCCGCCGGAACCGAGGGTGCCGACCACCAGACCGGTGCGCGTGTCGGTGTTGATCCGCAGCCGGTCCAGCAGGGCGGCCACGTCGTCGTCGACGGTGTCCACCACCACGAGCGACACCTGGGCCTGCCTCGTGTCGCTCTCGTCGAGCAGTTCGACCTCGGGGCGCTGGCGCAGCTGATGGACGATACCGACGCGCAGGACCGGGTCGCCGGCGTACACGCTCACGGTCACCCGGCTCTCACGTCCGGGCGAGCTCTTCTCCTGTGCACTTGCACTGGGCATGGGGAGGTACCTGTTCCATGGGTTCGTGGGGGTGGGGCGCAGGGGCGTGGTAACCACACGGCGGTGCGCGGGAGGCGGCGGGCGACACTAACGGCCCGCCGTTACGGGGGAGTTGACGATGGCCGTCCGGGCATCGAGGCTGCCCGGACCTTGCCCTCGCGTTCCTCGCGGCGTCCCCGGGTGTGTTTCTACGGTGGTGGCGTGACGCCTTCCGCAGCCTCTTCCGGTCCCGGTGCGCCCGGCCTCGACATCCCGGCCGTGACGGTGGCGCCGGGGGACACCGCCACCACGACTCTGACCGTCCGCAACGACAGCGACATCGTCGAGGCGTACAGCCTGGAGGTCGTCGGGGACTGCGCCCCCTGGACCACCGTGGAACCCGCGCGGGTCTCGCTCTATCCCGGCACCTCCGAAACGGTGACGCTCCGTCTGGAGCCGCCGCGCTCGCACGAGATACGGGCCGGCGAGCTGCCGCTCGGCGTGCGGATCCTGCCGACCGAGCACCCCGAGACCGTGCGGGTCCTCGAAACGACCGTGCACATCGAGGAGTTCCACGAGCTGCGCACCGAACTGGCCCCGCGCCGCCGGCGCGGCTGGCTGCGCGGCCGCTACCGGCTGGCCGTCCAGAACCAGGGCAACACCCCGGTGCAGGTGGGCTTCACCCCCGGCCAGGCCGGCGAGGAGCTGGCGTTCGCCTTCACTCCGGCGAAGCCGAAGCTGGAGCCCGGCGAGTCGGCGGAGATCGGGCTGCGCGTGCGCACCGGCAAGCCGGTGTGGTTCGGCGCCCCGGTGGTCTGGCCGTTCACCGTGGACACCGCCGAGGACGGCGAGCAGGAGGAGCCCAGGCCCTACGAGAGTGCCGTACGGGCGCCGCTGGAAGCCGAGTTCGTCCAGATCCCGGTCTTCCCCAAGTGGCTCCTCGCGCTGCTCGCCGCGCTCCTCGCGCTGCTGATCGCCTGGTTCCTGCTGGTCAGGCCCGCGGTGCGCAGCGCTGCGAAGGACGCGGCCGACGAGGCGGTCCAGGCACGTCCCACGCCCGCCGGACAGCAGACTCCGGGCAACAGCGGTTCCGGCGGCGCCGGTTCGCCCAGTCCCGGCGGCCAGGGGTCGGGCGGATCGTCCGGAGCGGGCGGCGACGGCGGCGGCACGGGCGGTGGCGGCACCGGCGGCGGTCAGCAGAGCTCGCAGACCATCGACGTGCAGTCGGCGAGCGGCCAGACCAAGCCCGGCACCTACGTGGTTCCGAAGGACAATGTCTTCGAAGTGACGGACATCGTCGTCGCCAACTTCCAAGGCGACGAAGGGCTGTTGACGATCTCCTTCGGCGATCGCAAGATCACCACGATCGCCATGGAGACCTTCCGTAACCAGGACTACCACTGGGTGACCCCCATCAAGATCCCCGAGGGCGATGCCGTGTCCATCGAGGTGACCTGCAACAAGCCGGGCACGCCGGCCACCGGCCGTCGGGCGAAGGGCTGCCACGAGGTCCTGAACGTGAGCGGTGTGCTCCGCAGCACCAAGCAATGAATCGAACTCTCCACTTCCGGGCCATTGTTGATCGGCAAAGGTGCCGTATGCAAAGAGTTCGATCTCTCGCGACCGGATCCGTCCGGAAAACGTCAACACCGGTCTGAAAACCTCGTCCCGCCGTCAGGCGGGCGGAGTGCATGAACCCCGGGTCCCATGGGCCCGGGGTTTTTTGCTGCCCCGTCCCCGTCTCCGTCACTGGTCAAAGAGGCGCTGCAAGGCGCACTGAATCCCGGATAGGCAGGGGCAGGCGGTTGTCGCGTCAATTATCGTCACCGTCTCGACTGGTGACGTCCCTCATGTGAGAGTCAGTCATCGCACCAGCCGGTGCGGCAGGGACGCGTGGAGGATTCGCATGATCGACAGGCGTGGCTTCGGCAAGGTCCTGGGAGTGGGCACGGGTGCCACCGCCCTTTCGGTGGCCGGTCTGCAGGGCGCCTCCGCGGCGCAGACCGTCCCCACGGCCGACGCCGCGACAGTCCCCGCGGCCGTCCCCGCGACCGCATCCGGCGGGCGCACCGGATCTCCGCGGCTGAAGCAGATCAGGGCCGGGCCGCTGGACGTCGGCTACGCCGAACTGGGCCCGGCCCACGGCCCGGCGGCCATCTGCCTGCACGGCTGGCCTTACGACATCCACAGTTACGTCGATGTCGCCCCGCTGCTGGCGGCACAGGGGTACCGGGTGATCGTCCCGTACCTGCGCGGTCACGGCACGACGCGCTTCCTCTCCGACCGGACGTTCCGCAACGCCCAGCAGTGTCGCTCACAGGCATCACCTGTCAGGATGGTGACGTGAATTTCGATCATGTCTTCGTCTGCGGAAACCCGGCGCTGGACTTCGCCGCCACACTCCGAGCGCGCCGTACGGTCCGCTTCGAGATGTTCGCGACGCCGGACAGACTGAACGCCTGGTATGTGGAGTCCGGCCTCGTCGACGCGGTCTCCCCCGGCCAGGAGGCCGACGTCGAGCAGGCGACGACCGTAAGGGAAGCCGTGTACCGGCTGGTCACCGCCCGGCGGCTCGGCGAGGAGTGCGACGGGGCGGCGCTGACCGTCGTGAACAACGCGGCGCGCAGGCCGTCCGCGGTGCCGCAGCTCACCCCGTCGGGGCGATGGACGCAGGCGACGCCGGAAGAGGCCCTCTCCATGGTCGCGCGCCACGCCGTCGAGCTCCTGAGCGGACCGGACGTGCCCCTGCTCAAGGAGTGCGGCAACCCCGAGTGCACCCGCACCTACATCGACCGTTCGCGGGGCACGCGCCGGCAGTGGTGCGGGATGGAGTCCTGCGGCAACAAGATCAAGGCGGCCGCCTACCGCGCCCGCAAGAAGACCGCGCCCGCGGCGGCCCGCTGACCTGCCGGGGCCGCCGCCCCGCCGGCCCCGTACCGCACTGTCCGACACCGCCCTGTTCGACCGTCGTCGCGCGGAGGTGGCCGAGGCCGGTGTCGAGCGCCGCCCTGAGGTGGGCCGAGTCGCCCGTGGACATCATGATCGCCACGCCTCCCGGACGCCGGCCGGCAGCGCGGCGGCCGTCCGGTCCACAGGAAGAGCCGGTGACACCAGGCCGTTGGTCCGCAGGGCGCGCATGCCCCGCACGGGCTGCTCCTGCCACTGGCTGAAGGGCACCCCGGCCGGTGGCACCGGCTCACCCGACGCCATCGCGCACACCGTGGTCCGGCCGGCCGGAGACGAGGCGGCCTTCGCGCACGGCACGGTGGTCGACGCGGACGGTGGTCGACGTGGACGGCGGCCGGACGGGCGTCGCGGTCATCGCCGCCCAGCCCGTCAGGGGCCAGGGGCGAGCCGAGCGCACCGCGCGGTCCGGCTCACTCCCAGTTGACGCCCGTCACCTGCCACGGCGCGGGCTGTTCGGCGTGCGCGGCCGGCGGGGCGGGCGGGGCGTCATGACAGGTGAAGCCGAGCCGGGTCAGCGCCCTGCGCACCTCGCCCACGGTGAAGTCGCGACGGTTCTGCCGGGTGATGACCTCGCCGACCTGCATGACGGGGAAGGTACGGCGGCCGATGGTCACGGACACTCCCGTGACGGCTTCGGGCTTGATGCCCTCCATCGAGTGCTCCACCTCGAACTTGGTGAAGTCGAAGGGAAAACGGGCGATGACGCAGCGCATGTTGCCTCCACGGGGTTGAGAGGGAAACGCCGGAGCGGGCCGACGCGGTGCGGGCGGTCAGTCGGTTCAGAAAAGGAGAGCGAGGACGCCCAGGGCGCAGCCGTGCTCGTCGACCACGGGGGACACGTCCAGGGTCCGTACCCGCATGGCGGTCTCCGCGTCGCCGAGCGTGGCCGCGGACGAGGTGAACGGCCCCCGGTCGTACGGGATGTCCCGCAGCCGGGTCCGGTCGCGGTACCACGAGCCACCGCGGTGGGCGTCGAGCTGGGCCCGGGTGACCAGGCCCCCGCACCGGCCGTCCTCGTCCCGCAGCAGCAGATGTGCGACGCGGGCACCGTCGAGAACGGACAGCGCGACGTCGACCGCCATGTGGTCGTCGACCTGCAGTCCCGGCGCGTCCATGGCGTCAACGGCCGTCAGGCGGGTGCCGTCGGACTCGACGGCCGGAAGGGGAGACAGCGTTCGGGCGGGCGTCAATGGCTTCTCCTCAGCGAACAAGTGTGCGTCGGGGTATGCATGACGACGGGATGGCTGAACCAGCCGGCTCGGCCGACTGGTTCATCCGAACGACGACTGGCGTTACGCCTTCGAGCTCGGCGGGAACCTGCGGCGGCCGCTCCGGGCGGGCCGCCCGTCCCGCCCGCGACCGGCGGACCGGGCGCGCGCCGGCGGATCGGCGACCGGGACGGTGAGCACGACGGGCGACCCGGAAGGAGTCCTGGCTCCGGTGATACGGCTCAGTTCGGCCTCGCCCGACCGGGTCCGGGTGGTCCGCGCGGTTATCCCGGCGTCGTCCAGCAGCCGGGCCATCGCGCGGCGCTGGTGGGGCAGGACCAGGGTGACGACGGTGCCGGACGCGCCGGCACGGGCGGTACGGCCGCCGCGGTGCAGATAGTCCTTGTGGTCACCGGGCGGGTCGAAGTTGACGACGAGGTCGAGGTCGTCGACATGGATGCCGCGGGCCGCGACATTGGTGGCGACCAGCGCCGTGACATGGCCGTCCTTGAACTGGGCCAGGGTCCGGTTGCGCTGCGACTGGGACTTGCCGCCGTGCAGGGACGCCGCGCGCACTCCGACCGCCAGCAGCTTCTTGGCCAGCCGGTCCGCCGCGTGCTTGGTGTCGAGGAACATGATCACCCGGCCCTCGCGGGCGGCGATCTCGGTCGCGGTGGCGTGCTTGTCCTCGTCCTCGATGTGCAGCACGTGGTGGTCCATCGTGGTGACCGCGCCCGCGGCGGGGTCGACGGAGTGGACGACGGGGTCGTGCAGGTAGTTCCGCACCAGCCGGTCGACGTTACGGTCCAGGGTGGCCGAGAACAGCAGCCGCTGACCGTCGGGACGCACCAGGTCGAGCAGGGCGGTGACCTGCGGCAGGAAGCCCATGTCGGCCATCTGGTCGGCCTCGTCGAGGACGGTGACGGAGACCTGGTCCAGCTGGCAGTCGCCCCGGACGATGAGGTCCTTGAGCCGTCCCGGTGTGGCCACGACGACCTCGGCTCCGCCACGGAGCGCGCTCGCCTGGCGGCCGATCGACAGACCGCCGACCACGGTGGCCAGCCGCAGGCGCAGCGCCCGGGCGTAGGGGGTGAGGGCGTCGGTGACCTGCTGGGCCAGTTCCCGGGTGGGCACGAGGACGAGTGCCAACGGCCGTCGGGGCTCGGCCCGTTGGTCTGCGATACGGGCCAGCAGGGCGAGGCCGAAGGCGAGTGTCTTGCCCGAACCGGTACGCCCGCGGCCCAGAACGTCCCGGCCGGCCAGCGAGTTGGGCAGCGTCGCCCCCTGGATGGGGAACGGCACGGTCACGCCCTCGGCGTGCAGGGCGGCCAGCAGCGGCTCGGGCAGGTCGAGGTCGGCGAACGCCTCGACGGCCGGCAGCGCAGGGGTGACGGTGACCGGCGCCGCGAACTCCTCGCGGGGCCCGGCCGGACGGCTGTTCTTACGACCGCTGCTCCGGCCGGCCTCGGCGGGACGGGAACGAGCGTTTCGGCGCGCCGGTTTCTGCCGGGGGAGGTGTGAGGAGCCGTCACTGGTGCGGCCGGTGCGGTTCATGCAGGCCCTTCCTCGATGCGGCACGTATCGAGGAAGTCCCGCAGAGCGGCCGACGGCCGCACCGGGATTCGCAAGAATGAGCCTGCCGTGGGTCGACGGGAGATAGCAATGAATCGGGGCCCGCACCCTGGGTGCGGGCCCCGATCACGTAGAACGCGACGCGTCGGCGTCAGGCAGGAACGATGTTCTCGGCCTGCGGGCCCTTCTGACCCTGCGTGACGTCGAAGGTAACCTTCTGGCCCTCCTGAAGCTCACGGAAGCCGGAGGTGGCGATGTTCGAGTAGTGGGCGAACACGTCAGCGCCGCCACCATCCTGCTCGATGAAGCCAAAACCCTTTTCCGCGTTGAACCACTTCACGGTGCCAGATGCCATATTGAATCTCCCTTTGGGGCAGTTAACCGGAGTCCGCACCTTGCAGGCCCCGGAGTCGCCGCGATGATCGCCCCTCCGGAAAAATCCGGAAAGCTCCGGAAACAAGAAAAGGTGCTCGTCGACGCAAGTCGGTTGAGCACCCAATTTCTGATGTCTCTGGTAACCAAAACTGCAACTTTTATCACGGTATCACAGGTCGGGCCGTACGCCCCAGGATTTTTTGCGTGGCCGCCTGCCGTGTCGGTGAGTCCCCCGGTCGGCGGGCGGCCGTCCCGGTGACGGCTCAGCCGAAGAGGGCCACCCGCGGCTGCACCGTGCCCGTGGCCTGCGGGCCGATGACGGTGAGGCGGTAGACCTCGGTCAGGGTCTCGTCCGCGTGCAGGGTGCGCCGGGCGGCCGAGAGATCGGTGAACAGCGTGCCGGTCTGGGTGCCGACCCGTACGGCTTCCCAGCAGCCGTCCGCCGTGCGGCGCTCCAGCGTGATGTCCGACGGTGCCAGGAACGGTCCCGCGTCCTGAGACTCCACCAGGAGCTGCGGGGCGACCGTCCGGTCCGCTGTCGCGTCATTGCGGTAGGTGAGCGTGAACTCGTGCTGCTCGCCGGCGGCCGGCAGCGGGCTCGTCGCCAGGTTCACGAAGCCGGTGGGCGCGGCGGATGCGTGCACCCGCGAAGACGGGGACGCTCCCGCGACCGCCGGCCGGGCGGCCGCCATGGCGGGGCCCGCCGTGGCCAGACCCGAGAGTGCCACGAGGAGGGCCACGGAAGCGAGCGTGAGACAGCTGTTCTTCGAGGGCATGTTCGCCGATCCTTCGGGTTCGCTCGGATGAACCGGCCTGCCCCGCAAGGCTGTCGGCCCGGAACATTACCCAGGCTACGCAGCGCGGCCCGGACCGGCGGGACGGGTCCCGCCTCGTCGGCACACGGTCTTCACATGTGCAAGCGGATCGGGTCGCTGTGCAACCTCTGTGCAGGCGGACAGGGCGCCTCGGAGAGCGTGGACGGCCCGGGTGCGGGACCCGGGCCGTCCACGTGGCGTCAGACGTGTCCGTCAGCTGTGCCGGACGGGTCAGCCGTGGTGGCTCGCCCTGGCGAGGGCCGGGACGAAGCGCAGGGCGTCGATGGTGCCGACGCCGGTGGCGAGGTCGTAGCCGTTCACGGCCTTGTAGCCGGTGACGTGTTCGTAGCTGTTGTCGGTGCCGTCGTTGACGTCGACGACGCCGTTGCTCTTGGCGTGGTGGGCGGCGAGGTCGTACAGGGCCTTGTGGATGTTGCCCACCCGGTGGCCGGCCGCCTGGTCGGCGAGCGCGACGATGCCCGCGAAGATCGGGGTGGCCTCGCTAGTGCCGCCGGTGACGTCCCAGCCGACAGCGGTCGGGTCGTAGCTGGAGTAGATCCACGCGCCGCCGTTGACCGCGGCGGTCATGGAGATGTCCGGGGTGCCGCGGCGGGTGCCGACGACGCCCTTCACACCGTTCTGGAAGGACGGGCGGGTGAAGACGTGGGACTGGCCGCCACCGCCGGAGCCGTAGTCGTTGTAGACGCTGTCCGGCTTGACGCGGTCGCCCTTGTCGTTCAGGTGCAGCTGGGTGCCTCCGACCGAGGTGACCAACGGGTCCGCGGAGGGCCAGGAGTTGACCCGCTTCTTGTAGTACGTCTTGCCGTCCGCCTGGAGGTCGGTCGCGCCGCCGTCACCGGACGCGGCCAGCACGGTCACCTTCTTGCGGTCCGCGTCCTGGAAGGCGTACCGCAGCTTCTTGATGCTGGAGAAGTCGCCCTGGTCGAAGCCGGGGAAGGTGTTCTCCGTGGCGCCGAAGCTCTGGCTGATGACGTCGCCGACGTTGTGGTCGATCAGGTACTTCTCGGCGTCCATCATCTCCGGCAGACCGGTGGTGCCCTCGGTTTCGGAGACCGCCGTCTCCACCAGGACGATCTTGGCGGCGGGTGCCACGGCGTGCGCCAGCTCGACGTCCAGGGTGGTCTCGCCGGCCCAGCCGGTCATGTCGGAGTTCTTGGGGTCGAAGGCGGGCACATGCCCCCACTTGACCACGTTCACCTTGGTGCTGGGCAGACCGAACTGGCTGCTGTAGACGTCGAGATCGTGCTGCACGGTCGGGGAGCCGTACGAGTCGACGATGACGATGGTGCGGCCCTTGCCCGTGACGCCCTTGCGGTAAAGGGCGTTCAGGTCGTACGCCTTGCGGTACTGGAGCGGGTTGTAGCAGTTGATCTGCCACTTGGCCTGGCACTGCTCGCTCGTCAGCGGGCTGCTCACGCTGTGCGCCAGGCCGTGCCCGGCGACGGCCGGTACTGCCAGGGTGCGCGGTACGGCGGCGGATACGACGGCAGGTGCGGCGGTCGTCAGTGCGGTGACCGCGAGGGCGGCGACGGCAGTGGCGGCCGCGATCCCCCGACCGGTACGGGCTATGTGCATGTATCCCTCTGTGGTTCGGAGTCTCACGAAGTGGCCGCGGTCTCACTGAAGTGATCGCGACAGAGTGGTCTCCGGCATCCCATCGAATAGGGCATGGACAGGACAAGGCCGTTGAAGGGACGATGCCGAACCCTTTACCCCGCGATTGGTCGCCCGAGGTCCTCGGATCAGTTCCCCCGTGCGATCCACTCGCCGCCGCCCAGCGGGTAGTCGTAACCCGGGCGGCCCGCGTCGGCGCTCGTGCGGAAGGGTGCGCCGTTGTTGTCGATGCGGACCGTGCCGTGGCGGCTGCCGCTGGACCAGTCCAGGGTGAGGTCCCAGCGGACGTCGTGCGCCGTGGTGTGCGCGGTGACGTAGAAGACCTCCGGGTCGGACTCGCTGACCTTGTACGGGAAGTCGCGCTGGCCGTTCTTGACGGTGACCGTGGGGCTGCCGCCGTCGAGGCCGATGTCGAACGACTTGGTGCCGACGCCGCCACCGCAGCCGACACCCATCGAGTAGTCGTTCCAGGCGAGGGGCGCGCCCTTGGTGAGGACGCGGACGTGCAACGCGCCCAGGACGACGGTGTCCTCACCCGTGCCCTGGACCGTGAGGGCGACCCGCTGTTCGCCCGAGGACACCGCCCCGTACGCGGCGGCCCAGCGCGGAGCGTCCTGCTCGCTCGCCGGCGGGCCGACCTGCTCCGGTTCGCTGTCGACGAGGAAGTGCTGGCTGCACGGATCGTCGTAGACGTAGGGACGGGTGCCGACGGTGAGCGGGACGGCGCCGCCGGCGCCGTCGTCGGTGGTCCGGGCCCCGCCCTGGTTGCCGTCGCCCCCGGAACCGGCCGTCGCGGCAGGGGAGTTGGAGACCGATGCGGACGGCTTGCGTCCGCTGCCGCTCGGAGACGGCGTGACGGAGGGCTTTCCGCTTTCGGCGCTCCCGCCGTTCCCGGTGGTGCCGGTGATCGGCGCCTTGGCGGTGTCCCCGGTGTCCCCGACACCCGTCGGACGCAGGGCGAACACGACGGTTCCCAGCGCGGCGACCACCGCGAGGGAGGCGATCAGCGCGGTACGGCGACGACGGAGCCAAGCGGCACGAGGGGGCGGCGCGAACTCGCCCGGCATGTCGACGACAACCGGCTTACCGGACCCGTCCTCGCCCTCATCTTCGACCTTGCCCTTGCCCCTGCCCTCGTCCTCGTCCTCGCCCCGCCCAGGTCCCGCCGCAACGGCTGAACCGTCCGAACCGGCTCCCCGCGCCGAACCCGTCGCCGCAACCTGATCCGCCCGCTGCCCGCGTGCCGCGTCCGCCAGGATCCAGCGGCGGTGCAGCTCCACCAGCTCCTGCGGTGTCGCCCGGCAGACCCTGGCGAGGCGCTCCACCGGTGCGTACTCGACCGGCACGGCGGTGCCGTTGCAATAGCGGTGCACCGTCGACGTACTCATGTGCAGGCGCTTGGCAAGCGCCCCGTAGCTCAGTCCCGAGCGGTCCTTGAGCTCCCGCAGCAGCCGCGCGAACGCCTCCGCCTGCCCGGCCTCCGTCGCCCCTGACACCCGTTCCCCTCATCCCCGTATTCCAGTGGCGCGTTCCAGAACCACTGCTTTCGCCCTGGTCAGAGGGCGCTTCGGCGTTCCAGCGTCCCCAACTGCCCGCCATGTGTGGCAGTTGGGACGGATCGCCTCACAAGCTTCGGTCATCCAATCACCACCGCAACCCGAACACCGAAGGGGTACGACCACGTGTCCAGCCACCGCATCTCCCGCACCCGTCTCGCCGCCGCCGCGGCGACCACCGTTCTCGCCGCGCTCTCCCTGACCGCGTGCAACGACGGAACAGGCGCCCACGACGAGGGCGGCGGGGCGAGCACCTCCACGAGCGTCTCCTCCGGTGCCCCGTCGCCGAGCTCCAGCTCCCCTTCGTCCTCGGACGCGTCGGGCTCCTCGAACTCCTCGGGTTCGTCGGGTTCCTCCGACGCCAGGCCCGGCGCCGGCTCACGGTCCACCGCACACACCTCCGCACCGAAGGCGCCCGCCTCCTCCGGCAAGCCGGTCACCTGCGAGGGTTCCAACACCAAGACGGTCGCGGCCCCGTTGACCCGCCCCGTGAACCACATGCTGCTCACGGTGACCAACACCGGCAGCAGGAGCTGCTTCCTCTACGGCTATCCGGCCGTCCGTTTCGGCGAGGCCCAGGCCGTGCCTCCGGTCATCGAGGAGTCGCAGCCGCAGGCCGTCGTCACCCTGAAGCCCGGCGAGTCCGGGTATGCGTCCGTGAGCCTGTCCGCCACCGACGGCAGCGGCTCGAACGGCCACACCGTGAAGTCCCTGGCCGTCTACTTCCACGGCCGCTCCGGCAACGAGAGCGTCGGCGCGGGAGCCCACCCGTCGCTGCCCGCGAAGGGCGCCTACGTCGACGACTCGCTCAAGGTCACGTACTGGCAGCAGTCGATGGACGACGCCATCAACTGGTGATGACGGCCGCGGAACCACCCATGACCGGCGAACTCCCCGCACGGCTCCGCTAGCATGTTCGAACTCGCGATGAACGTCACCCATCGTCCACTGTTCACCGGGAACCATGGCATTTACCGCGATGAGCACCTCCATTCCATCGGCATCCTGAAAATCGGCCAAACAATTGAGACCTACGGCGCCGCGGTTTTTTACGCGAACAAAGTGCAGGACTACGGGCTCTGAGCGGGGCAGGCCACTGGCGATACGCTGGGCCGCGGCGGGTGCTGTGGCCCTCGGATTCCTTGTCGCGTTGGAAATCGTCGCGCGCCGCTACGGCCTGCCGGGGCCGATAACCAGTCAGGCGCGGGAGCTGATATTCCTGCCCAAATCGGGCTTCGTGCTGTACGCCGGTCTGGCGCTGATGATGGTGGTGCTCACCCGGCGGGAACGCTTCGTCGCGGCCGGTGCCGCGATCGGGATCGACGCCGCCCTCCTGTTGGTGCGTTGGGCGGCCGGCGCCAGGTTGACCGGCGGCCACCCCTTCGGCAACGGCGCCCTGTGGGTGATCTGCGGCTGTGCGGTCATAGCCGTCACGCGCCGCACCGGCCGCGAACGTGTCCTGCTGCTGAAGGGCGTCGGGCTGAGTCTGCTGCTGATAGCCGGCCGCAAGACCGGTGACACCTGGCTCCTGATCACGTCGAAGTCCCGCCCGGTGGTGCTCGACCAGTACATGGAGAACGCCGACCACGCGCTGGGCAATCCGTCGTGGCTGGTGGGCCGGGCTCTCACGGCCACCGGCCCGATCGGTGCCCATCTCCTCAACTTCGTCTACGGCCAGCTTCCGGTGGCCGCGGTCGTGGTCGCGCTGTACCAGCTGCGCCGTGTGGCGGTCGAGCGCCGCTTCCCCGGCCACCATCTGGTGCGCACCTTTCTGGTGATCGGCCTCCTCGGACCGGCCATCTACATGATCTTTCCGGTGGTCGGCCCGATCTACGCCTACGGAGCCGGGAACGCGCACTGGGCGGCCGACCACCTGTGGCTTCCCACGCAGCCCACCGGGCAGTGGGCGGTGGCCAACCTGTGGCCGGACGTGGTGCCGCCGATCCATTCCCCGCAGGGGATGCCGTTCGACCGGATCACCCCGCGCAACTGCATGCCCAGCCTGCACACGGCGTGGGCCACCACGATCTTTGTGCACTCCAGGAAGGGCCCACGGGTTCTGCGCTACGCCGGCACGTTCTGGCTGGTCGCCACGCTCGCCGCAACGCTGGGGTTCGGCTACCACTACGGCGCGGATCTCGTGGCCGGAGTGGTGTTCGCGCTGACCATCGAGGCGGCCGTGCAGGCACTCGACCGCGGCTGGGACCGGTCGGCAGTCCGGCTGGTCGCTCACGGCACGACGGTATTCGTCGCGCTGTTGCTGTCCTATCGCTTTCTGTCGATGGAGATGGCCCGCCATCCGTGGGTCTTCGGACCGCTTCTCCTTCTGGCGATGGCCTCCGTGATCCACCGCTTCGTGCGGTACACCACCCTGCAGCAACCGAAGCCGGCGCCGGCACCGGCACATGTGCCCGTGCCGGCGCCCTCGCCGGCCCCGTCGCCGTCCCCCACCTCCTCCACCGGAGGATGAAGCGGCACCGCAGACGGTCGACACCCCGCACCGATCGCCACCGTCCTGGACATCCCCGCGGGACGCATGCGGTTCATCGCCGCAGACCGGGCCGACACCACGGCCGAGGTCCCGCCCGCGGACGCCTCCAGGAGCCGCGACGTGAAGGGCGGCGGAGCAGATCGAGGCCGCTTACGGCGAAGGCGTCCTGCGGATCGAGGCCCCGTCCGCGAAGAACCGGATCCTCGGCGACTCCGCGCAGCCCTCACCGGGCAGACCGACCGAGCGGATCGTCTGCCTCGGTGCCTCTGGCCATGCCGGCACCGGCCGCTCCGTCATCCTGCGCCGCCACGTCTTCGCCAAGCGCCGCGGGACCGCACGTCCCCTGCAATCCCGGAAAACGACCGCGCCGCCCGTCCTGCCTGCGGCACAGCGGGCGGTGCTGTCCCCGGGAGTCCGGTCGCCCGGCCGAGGCGGTCGCCGAAGTCCTCCGCGCGGCCGCCGCGGCCTCGGCATGGCCGTCGGACCGCTAGGCCGCCCTGGGCCGTGCCGCTCGCCTGCGCGGGGCGGGGTCCTGTGCCTCCTCGGGCAGCGAGGTCTCGTCCTCGTACTCCCCGAAGTCGGGGGCCTGGAAGGGGCTCGTGGTCGGGGGCGGCAAAGCCGTGGCGGAGCAGCGGGGCTGCTCCTCCGGAGCGGAGAACAGCGAGGTGGGGTCGATGAGGGGGTCTGCCTTTCGTTACAGGTCCCCGAAGGGGCCTGGCGTGCCGTGACCGGGCACAACGGTTCTACAGCTTGGTCATTTTGGTGTACGGACTCAAGATCCGCATCCTGGCCGAGCCGAAATCCACGAGCACCGCGATTCCGTCCTCGATGCCGAGGACCCGGCCGAGGCCGTGCATGTCGTGGGTGACCTGGTCGCCCACCGCGAAGTGCTTGGGGGTGGGTGCGACCGGCGCCTTGAAGGGGCTGGTGGGCAGATGGCGCTTCGGTGCAGCGTGCCTTGTCATTGCCCCCAGTATGCGCCCACGTCCAACCGGGTCTTCCGCTCACTCGGCAAAGACCGGACCACCCGAGCCCACGCGATCAGCTCGAACCGGGACCGGACAGGCCGGACGCCTTGTTCGCGGCACGGCGGTACTCGGCGTTGATGCGCTGAGCTTCCTCGAGCTGGTCCTCGAGGATGACGATGCGGCACGCGGCCTCGACCGGGGTTCCCCTGTCGACGAGCTCGCGGGCGCGAGCGGCGATCCGCAACTGGTAGCGGGAGTACCGGCGATGCCCGCCCTCCGACCGCAGCGGAGTGATCAGCCGGGCCTCGCCGATGGCTCGGAGGAAGCCGGGGGTGGTGCCGAGCATTTCGGCGGCCCGGCCCATGGTGTACGCGGGGTAGTCGTCGTCATCCAGACGATCGCCGAGCGGAGTATCTGCTGCCATGTCACCTCGTTGTGCAACGCGTCGAGGGGCCCGGATGCCGTACGGCACCAGGGCCCCGAAGGGAATTCAACACCATCCGTCGGCCCTCATGCTGTGCCGACCTTCTGTTTCCGCTACCCGGCCCGCAAGGGGCAGGTGTGCGGGGATCGCAACTGCGTGAGCGGTCCTCCGTCCTTCCTGAACCAACTTGGTGAACGGGTACTGCGGTCCCACTGGACCGTGCCAACGCGAAGAAGGCTAATCGTCACGGGATGCAATGTCTACTCTGGCAAGAGTAGATTTTGGCGATCTGAAGTCGTAGGCGTCTTGTGGCCTGGGGGTTTTGCCGGGCAGCGCGACGCGGGCACACAACAGTGAGGGCCCTGCCGACGCGCGTCGGCAGGGCCCTCACCGGGTCCTGGATGGCGGTTTCCCGCCTGAGGCTCTAGGCGGCGGAGTTGGAGCCGGTCCGCCGCGGTGTCCTGCGGCGTGCCGCTTCGCCGACGGGCCGGCCCTGGCCCGCGTGGCCCCGGCGACCGCGACGGCTCTGGGAGGACGAACCCGCGCCACGGGGACGTTCCGCGACCGGCGCGGTGATGACGACCGGGACACCGGAAGGGGCCTGGGCACCTGTGATGCGGCTCAGCTCCGCCTCACCCGATCGCACCTGGGCGACCTGGGGGGTGATGCCCGCCGTAGCCATCAGGCGGCTCATGCCGCGACGCTGGTCGGGGGTCACCAGGGTGACGACGCTGCCGGACTCGCCGGCACGGGCCGTACGACCGCCGCGGTGGAGGTAGTCCTTGTGGTCAGTGGGCGGATCCACATTGACGACCAGGTCGAGGTTGTCGACGTGGATTCCACGCGCCGCGACGTTGGTCGCCACCAGTACCGTCACGTGCCCGCTCTTGAACTGGGCCAGGGTCCGGGTGCGCTGCGGCTGGGACTTGCCGCCGTGCAGGGCCGCGGCGCGGACGCCGCTGCCCAGCAGGTGCTTGGTCAGGCGGTCCACGGCGTGCTTGGTGTCGAGGAACATGATCACCCGGCCGTCTCGCGCCGCGATCTCGGTGGTCGTCCGGTGCTTGTCCGCGTCGTGCACATGGAGTACGTGGTGCTCCATGGTGGTGACCGCGCCCGCTGACGGGTCGACGGAGTGGACCACCGGGTCCGACAGGTAGCGGCGGACGAGCCGGTCGACGTTGCGGTCCAGGGTGGCCGAGAAGAGCATCCGCTGCCCGTCGGGACGTACCTGGTCGAGCAGGGCGGTGACCTGGGGCATGAAGCCCATGTCGGCCATCTGGTCGGCCTCGTCGAGGACCGTGATGTCGACGTCGTCCAGCCGGCAGTCGCCCCGGTCGATGAGGTCCTTGAGCCGCCCGGGCGTCGCGACGACCACCTCGGCCCCGGCGCGCAGCGCACCGGCCTGCCTGCCGATGGACATTCCGCCGACGACCGTGGCCAGCCGCAGGCTCACGGAACCGGCGTACGGCGTGAGGGCGTCGGTGACCTGCTGGGCGAGCTCGCGGGTGGGGACGAGGACGAGGGCGAGCGGCTGCCGCGGCTCGGCACGACGCCCCGCTGTACGGGCAAGGAGCGCGAGGCCGAAGGCGAGGGTCTTGCCCGAGCCGGTGCGGCCACGGCCGAGCACGTCACGACCGGCCAGGGAGTTCGGCAGGGTCGCCGCCTGGATCGGGAACGGCGCGGTCACGCCTTCGCGGCCGAGCGTGGCCAACAGCCGCGCGGGCATGGCGAGATCGGCGAACGCCTCGGCGGGCGGCAGCGCGGGCGTGATCGTCTTCGGCAGGGCGAACTCGCCCTGCGGGGCCGCTCCGGCCTGTCGATTTCCGAAGCTCTTGGAACGGCGCGGACCACCGGAGCGGTCATATGTACGGGATGTGCGGGCGCGATTCATGCGGAACCTTCCTTGATGGCACGCAGCAAGGAATTCCCGCAGCACAGAAGCGGCGCAGAGAATCTCGAGACGAGCCAGAGTCGATGTGGGCCGGGTCGGACCGACGGGGAATGCGTCACCGGTCGGTCGTGCGGCGGAGTCTTCCCGTCGCTCGCCCTGAAAAGCAGCGAGCCGGGGCCCGCACCCCAAGGTGCGGGCCCCAGCTGCGAAGTATCTGTCAGCGCTGGTGTCAGGCCGGAACGATGTTCTCGGCCGTCGGGCCCTTCTGGCCCTGCGCGATGTCGAAGGACACCTTCTGGCCTTCCTGCAGCTCGCGGAAGCCGGAGGCGGCGATGTTCGAGTAGTGGGCGAAGACGTCGGGGCCGCCGCCGTCCTGCTCGATGAAGCCGAAGCCCTTTTCGGCGTTGAACCACTTCACGGTGCCAGTAGCCATGTCATTTCTCCTTCGGAGGCGGAGTCAGGAATTCACCCTGTGTGAATTCCGTGTCGCCGTGATGATTAACCCGTCGGAAATGAACCTTCTGGCAACCACACCTGCAACTGAGATCGACAGTAGCACGGTGCGATCGGCCCTGCACGGTCGATAATTCCGCTCCGGTGAAGGGTCGGGGAATACTCGCGGCGCCCCGCACCTAATTCTCATTTCGCGAGCGCAGATATTGCTCTGCGTGGGCGAGACCTTCACTGTCGCGCTCGCCCACCCGCAGCCCTGTGGCCTCCTCCGACGGCGCCTGTGCCGTCATCACCGTCGTCAGCGGACGGCACGACGGTGAACCCGCCGAGACGCCACTCTGGCGACGAAGGTCACATCTCCCGCGAACACGCCGTCAGGCCGGTGCGCCGGTCAGGTCGTCCGGCTCGGCGCTGAACAGCTCGGCGGGGTCGATTCCCCTACCGGTGAAGTGAGGGCGGCAGGCGGCAGCCGTCGGGCGGATCTGCCCCGAATGCCTCCGTTGCACAGTGCGAAGGCGGGTACTCGTGGGCCGGAGGCTCTCGTGGGAGCCCAGTCCTCGACCCGAAGGTTGATGCGATGGCTCGTACATCACGACACGGCGCGCGCGGCCCGGCTGCCGGATCTGAGACCACGGTCGACGCGCTCGCCCTGGAGGCCGCGCTTCGCGACGCGGTCGACGGCGAGGTCCGCTTCGACGCGGGCAGCAGGGGAGCGTATGCCACGGACGGGTCCAACTACCGTCAGGTGCCCATCGGCGTGGTCGTCCCGCGCAGTGTGGAAGCCGCCGTGCGGGCGGTGGAGGTGTGCGCGCGGTTCAGGGCCCCGGTGCTGTCCAGGGGAGGCGGCACCAGTCTGGCGGGGCAGACGACCAACACGGCGGTGGTCATCGACTGGACCAAGTACTGCCACGCCCTGCTGTCGGTGGATGCCGACGCGCGCACCTGTGTGGTGGAGCCGGGGATCGTCCTGGACGAGCTCAACCGGCAACTGTCCGGGCACCGCCTGCAGTTCGGGCCCAAGCCCTCCACGCACAGCCACTGCGCGCTCGGCGGCATGATCGGCAACAACTCGTGCGGGGCATCGGCGCAGGCGTACGGCAAGACCGTGGACAACGTGCGCTGCCTGGAGATCGTCACCTACGACGGGACCCGTATGTGGGTCGGGCCGACCACCGAGGCCGAACGGAAGCGGATCGCCGCCCAGGGCGGGCGCCCGGCCGAGATCCATGCCGGTCTGGAGCGCATCGTCGCCGAGTACCTCGCGGACATCCGGCAGGGATATCCGAGGATTCCGCGCCGGGTCTCCGGCTACAACCTGGATTCCCTGCTGCCGGAGAACGGCTTCGACCTGGCGAAGGCCCTGGTCGGCAGCGAGGGCACCCTGGTGACGGTGCTGCGCGCCGAACTCGATCTGGTGCCGGTGCCGCCCTACCAGTCACTGCTGGTGCTCGGCTACGACGACATCTGCCGCGCCGCCGACGACGTACCCGAGCTGCTGCGGCACTGCTCACCGGGCCAGCTGGAGGCGCTGGACGGCCGTATGGCACAGCTCATGCGCGAGGAGCACGCCTACCTCGACTCCCTCGACGCGCTGCCGGACGGCGACAGCTGGCTGATGCTGCAGTTCGTCGGCGACAGCCAGGACGCCGTCGACGAACAGGCGCACGCGCTGCTGCGCGCTCTGGGCCGCAGTGAGAAGGAGGCCACGGTGGCCTTCTCCGACAACCCCGCACGTGAGCAGAAGATGCTCAGGGCCCGCGAGGCGGGGCTCGGGGTGACCGCGCGCCCGCCTGGTGGCCGGGAGACCTGGGAGGGCTGGGAGGACTCCGCCGTTCCGCCCGAGCGGCTGGGCGACTACCTGCGCGACCTGAAGACCCTGTTCTCCGAGTTCGACTACGACCACCCCTCGCTGTACGGGCACTTCGGACAGGGGTGTGTGCACACCCGCATCCCGTTCGGGCTGAAGACCGCCGAGGGTGTCGCCGACTTCCGTCGCTTCGTGGAGCGCGCCGCGGACCTCGTGGTCTCCTACGGCGGTTCCCTGTCCGGCGAGCACGGGGACGGCCAGTCCCGGGGCGAGTTGCTCACCCGTATGTTCGGCGAGCGGCTCGTGACCGCCTTCGGTGAGATGAAGGCCCTCTTCGACCCGGACAACCTCATGAACCCCGGCAAGGTCGTCGACCCCCACCCGGTCGACGGGCAGCTGCGGCTCGGGCCCGCCTGGCGGCCGGCCGGCGTCGAGACGCACTTCGGCTATCCGCAGGACGATCAGTCCTTCACCCGCGCGGTGATGCGCTGTGTCGGCATCGGCAACTGCCGCGGCCATCAGGGCGGCGTGATGTGCCCGTCCTACCGGGCCACGAAGGAGGAGGAGCACTCCACCCGCGGGCGGGCCCGGCTGCTCTTCGAGATGCTCGACGGCCACGCGGACTCACCCGTCACCGACGGCTGGCGCTCGACCGAGGTACGTGACGCCCTCGATCTGTGCCTGGCCTGCAAGGGCTGCAGGTCGGACTGTCCGACGGGCGTCGACATGGCGACGTACAAGGCCGAGTTCCTGGCCCACCACTACGACGGCCGCGTGCGCCCGGCGGCGCACTATTCCATGGGCTGGCTGCCGGTGTGGGCCCGGCTGTCCCGGCTCGCCCCGTCGCTGGTCAACAGCGCGCTGCAGGCGCCCGGTCTGGCCCGCGCCGGCAAGTGGCTGGCAGGCGTCGACGCTGCCCGCCAGGCACCGGTGTTCGCGCCGCAGTCGTTCCTGCAGTGGTGGCAGGCCCGCGCCGTGGACGAGCCGGATCCCGCCGATCCACGGACAGTGGTGCTGTGGCCCGACACGTTCAGTACCTACTTCCATCCGTCGGTCGCGACCTCGGCGGTACGTGTCCTGGAGGACGCCGGCTTCCGCGTCGCCGTACCCGCGGACGCCGTGTGCTGCGGTCTCACCTGGATCTCCACCGGGCAGCTGACCATCGCGAAGAAAGTCCTGCGGCGCACGCTCGACACCCTGCGCCCCTACATCGAGGCCGGCACCCCGGTCATCGGGCTCGAACCCTCCTGCACCGCGGTGTTCCGCGCCGACGCGCCCGAACTGATGCCGGACGACCAGGACGTGCAACGCCTGGCCGGCCAGTTCCGCACCTTCGCGGAACACCTGGTGCGGCACGCGCCCGAGGACTGGCAGCCGCCCGCGCTGGCCCGGCAGGCCCTCGTGCAGACCCACTGCCACCAGCACGCGGTCATGAAGGACGACGCCGACCGTGAACTGATGCGCCGCGCCCACCTCGACGCCGACGTCCTGGACGAGGGCTGCTGCGGCCTGGCCGGCAACTTCGGTTTCGAACGCGGCCACCACGAGGTCTCCATGGCCGTCGCCGAACAGGGCGTCCTGCCGGCCGTGCGCGCGGCCGCCCCCGACAGCCTGGTTCTCGCGGACGGCTTCAGCTGCCGCACCCAGATCGAACAGGGCGGCACCGGCCGCCGCGCGCTGCACCTGGCCGAGGTGCTGGCCCTGGGCCTCGACGGAAACCTGCCAAGTGCGCAGCCCGAGCGCCTGGCGCAGCGGCCGCCCGAACCGTCCCGCGCCGCCCGTTGGGCGATCACCGCGGGCGCCGGCGCCCTGACGGTTTCGGCTCTCGCCGTGGCCGGTCGCGGCGCCGCGCACCGCCTGCGCCGCCACGCCTGACCGCTCACCACCCGACACACGTGTCCCATCGGAAAGGTCCACACCATGTCGATGAAGGTCTCCGACCACATCCTCGAGCGTCTGCGCGCCTGGGACGTCGAGCACGTCTTCGCCTACCCGGGCGACGGCATCAACGGACTGCTCGCCGCCTGGGGGCGGGCCGACAACAAGCCCCAGTTCGTCCAGGCCCGGCACGAGGAGATGGCCGCCTTCGAAGCCGTCGGCTACGCGAAGTTCTCCGGCCGGGTCGGCGTGTGCGCCGCCACCTCCGGACCCGGCGCCATCCACCTCCTCAACGGCCTGTACGACGCCAAGCTCGACCACGTACCCGTCGTCGCCATCGTCGGGCAGACCAACCGCAGCGCGATGGGGGGCTCCTACCAGCAGGAGGTCGACCTGCTGAGCCTCTACAAGGACGTCGCCTCCGACTTCTGCGAGATGGTCACCGTCCCCGAACAGCTGCCCAACGTGCTCGACCGGGCCATGCGCACCGCCATGGCCCGCCGCTCGGTGACGGCCGTCATCGTCCCGGCCGACGTGCAGGAGCTCGACTACTCCGCGCCCGGGCACGCCTTCAAGATGGTGCCCTCCAGCCTGGGCATGCCCTCCTACACCCCGGTGCCCGCCGACCCCGACATCGAGCGGGCCGCCGAGGTGCTGAACGCCGGCGAGAAGGTCGCCCTCCTCATCGGCCAGGGAGCCCGCGGAGCCCGCCAGGAGGTCATGGAGGTCGCCGACCGGCTGGGCGCCGGTGTGGCCAAGGCACTGCTCGGCAAGGACGCCCTCGACGACGACCTGCCGTATGTCACCGGTTCGATCGGCCTGCTGGGCACGCGCCCGTCGTACGAGCTGATGCAGGACTGCGACACCCTGCTGGTCATCGGATCCAGCTTCCCCTACACCCAGTTCCTGCCGGAGTTCGGCCAGGCGCGCGCCGTGCAGATCGACATCGACCCGCACATGGTCGGCCTGCGCTACCCGTTCGAGGTCAACCTCGTCGGCGATGCCCGCGCGACGCTGCAGCGGCTGCTGCCGCACCTGAAGCCGGCCAAGGGCGACGCCTGGCGCAAGAAGATCGAGAAGAACACCGCCCGCTGGTGGGAGGTCATGGAGCGGCGCGCCGCGGTGGACGCCGACCCGATCAACCCCGAGTACGTGGCCCACACCCTGAACGGCCTGCTGCCCGAGAACGTCATCCTGGCCGCCGACTCCGGCTCCGCCGCCAACTGGTACGCCCGCCATCTGCGGCTGCGCGGCGGCATGCGCGGCTCGCTGTCAGGGACGCTGGCCACCATGGGGCCGGGCGTCCCCTATGTGATCGGAGCGAAGTTCGCGCACGGCGACCGGCCGGCGATCGCGCTCGTGGGCGACGGCGCGATGCAGATGAACGGCCTGGCCGAGCTGATCACGGTCGCGAAGTACTGGGAACAGTGGGCCGATCCGCGCCTGGTGGTGGCCGTGCTCAACAACCAGGACCTCAACCAGGTCACCTGGGAGATGCGCGCCATGTCCGGCGCCCCGCAGTTCCTGCCCTCGCAGTCCCTGCCCGATGTCGCCTACGCCGACTTCGCCCGCTCGGTGGGCCTGGGCGGGATGCGGGTGGAGAAGCCGCAGGACGTGCAGGGCGCCTGGGAGGTGGCGCTGGCATCCGACCGGCCCTACGTCCTCGACTTCCGCACCGACCCGGCCGTGCCGCCCATTCCGCCGCACGCGTCCCTGGACCAGATCGAGGCCGCGGCGGCCTCCGTCCTCAAGGGCGACAGCGATCGCGCCGCCATGGTCCGGCAGGGCTTCAAGGCGAAGGTCCAGGAAATGCTGCCCGGCCATCGCCACCGCGAGGACCGGCCCGGTGCCTGAGAGGAGCGGTGACGCGCCGTCCTGCCCCGCGTGGGGCTGCCGGGATCAGGCGCCCCAGCCGTAGGCGTCGCGTGTCGTGAGTTCCCGCCAGAACGACGGCTCGACCGGCCCCGCCACTCCTGCGGCTTCGAGCATCGGCCTGATCTCGGACCCCTGCTCCTGGAAGAACGACTCGAAGCTCTGCCGGTCGGGCCACTCGTCGAGCACCATCAGGCTGCCGCCGTCGTCGGAGCCGTAGAAGCGGTGCGCGATGAGGCCATGACGCTTGGCCGCTTCGAGGACGGTCTGCATCTTCTCCGTGTTGGCCGAGGCGAACTGCTCCACCCCCTTGGGGTCGCCGACGACCTTGAACGTCATGATCACAGACATAACTCCTCCGCTTCACTCGGACGCTGGTGCTGAGATATTCACAGCAAACGGTCCATAAGTACGTTAAGCACACCGAAACCATCCGAGTTAACCTCCAGCGCCGATACGCCGATGCGCCCGCGAGTGCTCAGCCGCCTTCGTGGATAAGGCGCAGGGCGATGGGAACGGCACCTCGGCCGAACGCACCCCGGGCCGGTCTGCCGGAAATCGTGCTTCCGGCAGACCGGCCCGCTCAGCGACTCACCTCAGCGACTCACCTCAGCGGCTCGATTCAGCCGACCGTGGCCTCACTTGCCGTAGTACGCGTTGTGGACCGAGATCGTGGACGTGTTGCCCTTCTTGTCGGTGATCTTGGCGCGGAGGGAGATTCCCTTGCCCTTCGCCGGGTTCCCCACGGTGATCTTTCCGTTCCGGACGTCGGTCTTCTTCCAGGTCCTGCCGTCGTCGTACGACACGTACACCGAGAGCGACCTGAGGTTCCGCCCCCTCGCCGCACCCTCGACGGTGACCGGACAAGTGACCGTCCGGCCGGCCTCGACCCGGCTGTCCAGGCCCGTCTTCGGCGCGAAGCGGACCGTGGAGACGGGCAGTTCGGTCGGCAGGCCGGTGGACGGCCGCTTCGAGCGGAACGTCCAGCTCGCGTCCACCCGGGTGGACGCGGCCTGGACCTGCGCGCTGCGCCTGGCCGAAGTGGTCAGGGTGTACGCGGCCTCGCCGGCCGGGACCCTGAACAGACCGTTGCCGGTGAGCGGGTCGGCGTTCGACCCGACCTTGTGGCCGTTGCGGTACAGCGTCGTCCGCACCGAGGTGAGCTGCGACTGCGCTTCCTGCCCCTGGCCGTCGGTGAAGAGGTGAAGCTGGCCGTAGATCCCGTCGGGGCCGTGGAAGACACCGGACAGGCCGGGGACCACCCGCGGCGCGAACACCGCCGTGTCGAACGTCTTCCGGTAGGTCTTGCCACCGGCGAGCTTCAGGTAGTCACCGGTGGTGGATTCGGCCTCCACGATCGGCACACCGTCCGCGTCCTTCTTCCCCGAGAACTGCTGGAAGTCGAAGTACCAGCCGGCGCCGTCGCCCGTGGACAGGTAGTACGTCCGGGTGGTCGGCAGCTTCTGGGGCAGAGGGGTGTGGATGCCGTTGATGAGGGGCAGGGTGGCGGACAGAGCGAGCACCCCGGTCTTTCCCGGGGCCGAGGCGCCCAGACCGGCCTTCACCGTGGCGAACTCGCGCGCCTTGTAATGGTGGACGTGCGTGCCGGTGATCTTCTTCACCTCGCCGCCGTCGAGCGTGTTGTACTCGGCGCCCTTGCCCTTGGTCCACTGCCCGGACCAGACCTGCGCCAGGTTGGACGGCATCTCGGGTCCGACGTGCGCGACACGGATGTCGGAGAAGGTGGGCATCACGACGTAGTTCGCCACCTGTGTGCCCTTGTGCTCGTAGAACACCATGGCCTGGAGCGGCCTGGCCTTCTTGTCCGGCACGGTGATGTCGGCCGAACGGGCCTTGTTCAGGTCGAGCGTGACCGTCTGGTCCTTGGCGACGTTCAGCACGGGCCGTACCAGCCAGTCGGCGCCGCCCTCGGTCGAGTTCGGGTCCTTCACGTTGAGCGAGTCGAGGATGTACTGGCCCTTGGGGACGCGGAGGGTGACCGTGTCGCCGGTGGACATGTCCGCGAACTGGTTGCCGTTGCGCTCGTCCCGGGACAGGGTGGTGAGGTGGACCGGGTGCTGCCCGGGGCGGTCGACGAACTTCAGCGTGACGTCGTACGCCTCCTCCTCCCGCTCGACCGCCAGCGCCGTGCGGACGGTCTGGCCGTCGCCCTTGGCAGTCACATAGGCCGTGTAGCCGCCGAAGAGGTCGCCGCCCAGCCGGGTGTCGGCGGTGACGTCCACGGACGCCCTGCCGCCGGCGGGGACGGTGACGGTCTTCGCGCCCAGGGTGAAGAAGCCGCGCGGGGCCGCGTCGCCCGGGGGGTTGAAGGCCGCGGTCGACAGGGTCAGCGTGATGTCCTTCGGGCCGGCGTTGCGGTACGTCACCTTCCTGGTGACCGGGTTGTCGTCGGTGTGCGGCCACCGCTGGACCGGGAAGCCCACCGAGGTCGTCTCGGCGAACACGCTCTGGCCGATCGCCTTGTCGACCTGGATGCGGCCCGAGCCCTGCGCGTAGGGGGTGTAGTCGCCGCCCTTGGCGGAGCCCACGAGCGCGGCCTTCAGCTCGCGGAACGTCCAGTCGGGATGCTGCTGCTTGAGGATGGCGGCGGCGCCCGCCACATGCGGGGTCGCCATCGACGTACCCGAGATCGTCAGGTAGCCGGGCGGTTTCTCGCCGACTTCCTTGTCGATGGCGCTGCCCTTGGCCGCGGCCGCGGTGATGTCCACGCCGGGCGCGGTCACGTCCGGCTTGAGGGCGCCGTCGGCGGTCGGGCCCATGCTGGAGAAGTCCGCGACCGCGTCGTGGCCGTCGACGGCGCCGACGGTGAGCGCGTCGGCGGCGCTGCCCGGGGAGTCGACGGTCTTGAAGCCCTCCTCGCCCTCGTTGCCGGCGGCTATGGCGAAGAGGGTGCCCTTCGTCTCGGACAGCCTGTTGACGGTGGCTTCCAGCGGGTCGATGCCGGGGGTGTCGCGGCCGCCCAGGCTGAGGTTGATGACGTCGGCGCCCTGGTCGGCGGCCCACTCCATGCCCGTGATGATGCCGGCGTCGTCGCCCTGGCCCTTGTCGTCGAGGACCTTGCCGATGAGGAGCTTCGCTCCGGGGGCGACGCCCTTGTACCTGCCGCCGGACTCGGCACCCGTTCCGGCGATGGTGGACGCGACGTGCGTGCCGTGGCCCTGCCGGTCCTCGGTGGTGGCGGACGAGCTGAAGTTCTTGGCGGCGAGCACCTGGCCCTTGAGGTCGGGGTGGCTGCTGTCGAGGCCGCTGTCCAGGACGGCGACCTTGACGCCCTTGCCGTCGTAGCCCTTGGCCCAGGCCGCGGGTGCGCCGATCTGCGGCACCGACTTGTCCAGGCTGGCCCTGCGGACGCCGTCGAGCCAGACATGGGAGATGCCCGGGGCGAGGGCGCCACCGTTGGTGAGGGCGTCCCACAGCTTCGGCGTCTGTGCGGTGGGCGCCTGGAGGGCGTCCATGCCCAGGGACTTGAAGGTCCGGTGGACCATGCCCGTGTCCCGGACGGCGGCCTTCAGAGAGCGTGCGGTGCCCTTGTAGCCGACGATGACCTGCAGGCCGTCCCGCTGGTTTTTGCGGTTGGCCGGCTTGTCGAGCTCAGTGACGTCGAACAGCCGCTGGTCGAGGCCGCCGTTCGCGATCAGCCGGGCCGCGTCCGTCGGAACGACGAGGGTGTGGCCGCCGGACTTCCGTATCTGCACCGGGACCCGGGCGCGGCCGTTGGCCCGCTCCATGCCGACGACATCGCCCTTGGCGTTGACGAGGACACGGTCACCGGTGACGAGGGTGATGCGGTGCGTGCCGGCGGGTTCCCCGGCCTTGGCGGCGGTCGGCACGGTGCCGGCCGGCACGGGCGTTGCCTGTGCCGTGCCGGTCAGTCCCGTGGCGAGGACCGCAGCCACGGTCGCCGCGGCTGTGCCCACGCATGCTGCCTTCACTTTTCTGTGCAAAGTTCCCCCAGGGCTTGATTGCTGGGTGGCAATGGTCGGCGTGAAGCTAGCAACGGGGATGCGCGGCAGTTCGTCGGCTGTACGGCGATGACGTACCGAAGTCGACGACGCATCGATGGGCGGCTGTTACACGCGCACGTCAGGCTGGCCGTCCCGGGGTGACGCGGCCCCTGAATGCCCGGCAGCGGCCGGTCATACCATGGCCTCCGGCTTGTACAGCAGCGATCTCCAGATGACCGGACAGCCCGGCGGAAGGACCAGGGATGCGGCCTCACCGACTCGTGTGGTGCGCCGTGCTGGCCGCTTGCCTGACCGGCTGCGGCGGGGTCGACGCCGGCGTGCGGGTCGAGGGCCCGGCGGCGACGACGGTCCCCTGGACGGGGCCGGTGTACATGACGGACTGGTTCGGCCGGGCCTGGCAGCGCCCCGAGGAATTCGACCCGACCATGCGCGTCTCGGTGAGCAGGCTGAAGTGGCGGAACTGGGGCTCGCCCCGGGCCCTGGCCACCGGGGTCGCCACGGACATCACCTGCCTGTCCGGCTGCCCCGACGGCAACACCGACCCGCCGAGCTACCGGGTCGAGGTCGTTCTGAGTGGTCTGGTCAGGCGCGGGGACGTGTCGTTCTACAGCCATGCGACCCTTACCCCCGTACATCCCCCCGCGCCGTTCTGGGCGCAAGGCAGCGACAGTACGGCCCTGGACGTACCGGATGCCTGAGAACGGCACAGGAGAGGACCGTCGGAGAGGGAACGCGATGCACGGTGTTCTGGATGTCCTGCTGGTCGAGGACGACGAGCTGATCCGGGAGGCCACGCGTCTCACGCTGGAGGAGCGCGGCTACCGCGTCCGCACCGCGGCCGACGGCCTGGCCGGGCTCGCGCTCTTCCGGGAACGCCATCCGGACGTGGCCGTCCTCGACATCATGCTGCCGGGCCTCAACGGAGTGAGCCTGGCCGGCCGTATCCGTGCGGAGTCGAGGGTGCCCGTGCTGCTGATCTCGGCCCGCAACGAACCGGTGGACGTGGTGATGGGCCTGGAGGCGGGCGCCGACGACTACGTCACCAAGCCCTTCGACGGGCCGGTCCTCGTGGCCCGCATCCGCTCCCTGCTGCGCCGGGCGGCACCCGCCGCGCAGCCGGCTCAGAGCCCGCGCCTGCACTTCGGCGACCTGGAGTTCTGCCGGGTGTCCCTGACCGCACGCCGGGACGGAAAACCACTCGCGCTGACCATGACCGAGCTGAAGCTGCTGAGTGAGTTCGCCGCCGCGCCGGGAACCGTGCTCTCCCGGGACCTGCTCCTGGAGCGGGTCTGGGACTACGCCTGGTCCGGTGACACCCGCGTGGTGGACGTCCACGTCCAGCGCCTGCGCGCCAAGATCGGCCGGGACCGGATCGAGACGGTGCGCGGCTTCGGCTACAAGCTGCGCGCATGAGACGGCCCGCCATGCGACGGCCCGCCTTGCACGTGGGCGCGAAGGTCGCCCTGGCCGTCGCCGCCGCGGCCATGTGCGTGGCGGGGACGATCGGGGTGCTGGTGCACCGGACCACCGCCGCCGACCAGTTGGCCACCGCCCGCTCCGGCCTGGACCAGGAGTTGCTGAGCGCGGCCGGCGCCCGTACCGACGGACGCAGGTCGGACGCCAGGCTCGACCCCCCTGATCTGCCCGGCCCGGTGGCACGGGCCGTGCGCGACGACGTCCGGGTGACCTACCTGCAGGAGGGCGGCAAGGAGCCGGTGCTGTGGGCGGCGACCCGGATCTCGGACCGGAAGGTGCTCGCGATCCGCCGTACGTACGCCCCCGAGGAGAAGTCCCTGGCCACCCTTGACCGGACACTGTTCGCCACGGGCGCGGGCGTCACCGTCCTCGTGTCCCTGGCCGGACTCGTGCTGGGGGTGCGGATGGGACGACGGGCCACGGCCGCCGCGCATACGGCGGAACGCATCGCCGACGGCGACCTCGACGCCCGGGTACGCCCCCGCGGCCACGACGAGATCGCCCGGCTCGCCGCCTCCGTCGACACCATGGCGGACGCGCTCGGCGCCCGTCTGGAGGCCGAGCGCCGGGTGACCGCCGACATCGCGCACGAGCTGCGCACGCCGGTCGCCGGCATGTCGGCGGCGGTCGGCCTGCTGCCGCCCGGCCGGGCGTCCGACCTGGTGGCGGGCAGCGTGCAGAAGCTGCGCGGGCTGGTGGAGGACGTACTGGAAGTGGCCCGGCTGGACTCCCACGCGGCGGCGGTGGAGACCGAGGAGCGTGAGGTGAGCGCGATGACCCGGCGTGCGGTCGCCGGGCTCGACGACGTGTCCGTGAAGGTCGCGGCGGACGTGGTCGTGGCCACCGACCCGCGCCGGGTCGAGAGGATCCTCGCCAACCTGGCCGCCAACGCCCTGCGGCACGGCGCCCCGCCCGTGGAGATGGAGGTCGACGGGCCCGTGGTCCGGGTCCGCGACCACGGCCCCGGGTTCCCGCCCGAACTGCTCTCGGTACTGCACACCTCCGGCCCCCAGCGCTTCCGCACCGGCTCCCCGACCGGCGGCACCGGCCTCGGCCTGACCATCGCCACCGGCCAGGCCCGCCTGCTCGGCGCCCGCCTGACCTTCCGCAACCGTCCGGAAGGGGGCGCGGAGACGGAGCTGTGGCTGCCGACGGACTGATCCGCCGGGCGCGGGAGCCCGTGGCGTCCTGCCGGAGATCACGGAGGACCACCTGGGCGCCGCCCGGACTCTCCGCGTCCGCTGCCCCGCGCCGGACCTCGACCTCGCCGAGCTGGTGAACGTGGCGCTCCGCCGGCTACGACCCGGACGCGATGGGCACCCTCGGCCGTCGAGGCTTCCGGGCCGTACGCCCGTCGGGCCGCCACAAGGCGTTCCGGGTCTCCCCGACGGCCTCCCCCGCTGACACAGGGCCCGTACTGACACAGCGCCCGTACTGACACAGGACCCCCGACGGTCATCTCCCGCAGGTCGCCGACAACCCGTACGGACCGGCCCGCCATCCTGCGGGACACGGACACCGGGCTGCCGATGCCTGATTAACCGTCGCGGTGGGCGGTCAGGTGGCCGACCATGAGGTGTGCGATTCGACTCCGTTCCCATGCCGGCGACCGTCGAGGCCAGACCTCGTGACAGCCGTGGCTATCCCGTACCCGCCATCACTCCGTGGGAGGGCGACGAGCCCCAGTTCGCGCTCACCGACTACGGGCGCAGCGCAGAGTGCGCGCGACAGCGTCTGTGTTCCGTCTGCAACACTCTGATGCCCAAGGGTCCTGTGTGGCGGGTGGTAGGCGCCGCGGAGAGTTCCGCGATCCGCGAGGCGCTTGCCGCCGGGCGGCCCTACCGCAATATGGCGGCGACTCTGGAGGGTCCGGGGCACCGCGCGTGCATGCTCTACGCCTCGATGGTCTGCCCGTACCTGGCTCGCCCCAACGCGCGGCGGGGGCTGACAGCCGAAAGCCCGGACGACATGACCGCGCATGTCGTCCGGGGCGCCGTTCGTGGGGAGATGGGTGCCGTGGTGGGCTACGGCGACTACGAGTTCGCCGTCACCAGGACCAGAGTCCTGTTCCGTTTTCTCGATGTGGTCGAGTATCTGCCGCACGACACGGCCGACCAGCACCTTCCGGAGCTGCAGGCCGAACTCGCCCGCTCCGGGGGCCGGTCGGGCGGCGGGTCGGACGGCGGTCAGCCGCGGTAGGCGGGCAGGCCGGTGTGCCGGGAGACCTTGACGGGACTGCCGAAGCCGTGGGCGCCCTTCGTGATGGTGTACGTACCGGTCGGGGCGCGGAAGGCGATGGTCTTGCCGCCCGGCGACCACGTGGGCTCGGTGTAGTCGGTGGTGGCGTGGGGGGTGACGTCCTTGACGGTGTTGGTGGAGCCGCCGAAGTCCTCGACGAAGAGGTGGTCGTGCCCGTGGACGGAGCGGACGAAGACGACCTCCTCGTTGTCGGGGGAGAGAGCGGGCTCGGAACCCTTGGTCAGCGCGCCGCCCTGCTGCCGCAGGTAGTCGTCGCGGATGTAGACCTCGCCGGTGTGGGTGTTCTCGTAGACGGATGAGCCGTAGCTGCCGCCGACGTTCGGCCAGGTGTTGTTGGTCTGGGGGACGTTGCCGTCCCCGTCGCCGTTCAGGCTGATTTTGGCCGGCCTGCCGTGGTTGCTGGTGGCCTTGACGCCCTCCAGGACGCTGCTGCCGTGGATCCTGGCCGAGAAGATCAGGTTGTTCTTCGCGGGGATCTGGTTCGCCCGGTCGGCGGCGGTCACCTGCCAGGTGGGGTGGGACCACGTCTGCCCGCCCGGGTTGGCGGCGACGGTGACGCGGTGGCTGCCGTCGGGGCTGGAGACGACGAGGTCGCCGTGCCCGTCGATGAAGGCGGCCTTGCTGCCGCTGGGGTTCCAGGCGAGGTCGCGGACGGCGGTGCCGAAGTCGATCGACCTGCCGTTGACCACGACGTGGCGGGTGCCGTCGCTGGTGGTGAGTCCCCTGGGCACGGTGAGCGTGTGGGCGGACGCGGCTGCGGCGACCATCGCGGCGCTGCCCTTGGCAGGGCTGCCGGAGGAGGCAGCGGCCGAAGCGGCCATCGCGGTGGCGGCCGTGCCGGACAGCGTGAGCAGCGCGGCGGCACCCGCGGTGATGACGGCTGCGGCGCTCCGACGGTTACGAGCGGACATCTAGGTTCCCCCAGGGATGTGAGTGACGCGGCGGCCAGATTTTCGCGGGAACCGCCCGCCGTCCCCGGAACCTGAACCGGTCCGCTCGGCTTGCTGCTCTTCGCTCTACAACGGAGTCTTCCCCCGGAGGGTGACGGAGACATGCGCTCGCCGTCACAGGTGTGCAATAGCGGTTCGCATGACATGAAGAAACATGGCCCGGCCCCCATCGGCTGTCGGGGCGCGGTCAGGGTTCGCTCAGGGGTGTTCCCTGATGATCCGGGCTGTCGGGCTGGAAGAGACTCGTGGCCGGCCCCACCGCCACCACTCTGGAAAGCCTCACCGTGAACTTATCTGCCTTCGGCCCCCGTTGGTCCGCCGTGGCGGCGTCCGGCGCCGGTCGAGCCGAGTGCATGCGTTGCTGTCCGGGACCCGTCACCTGGAACCACGAAGGTGCCGGGCACACTCTGCGTGTTGTAGTCCCTTCGAGAACGAGGATGAGCCATACATGATCACGCTCACCAAGGAAGACGGCCCGGCAGACCTGGACGGAGTGACCCGCCTGTCCATCGGGGTCTCCTGGGATCCCACCGCCGGCAGCAGCGGCGGGGTGATGGGCAAGCTCCGCCGCAAGAAGGGCACTGACCTCGACCTGATCGCCATCGCCATGCAGGGTGGGGACCCGGTCCGCCTCGCGGGTCTCGACTCGCTGGACCCCATGGGCAACGGCTCTTTGGTCCACAGCGGCGACAACCAGACCGGCCACGGTGACGGCGACGACGAGACGGTGACCGTCGAGTTCGCCCGGATCCCGCCCAACATCACGGCGATCGTGTTCGTCGCCGCCGCGTACAAGAAGGGCAGTTCCTTCCAGCTGGCGCGCAACATCAGCTTCAAGGTCTACGACGCGACCGGTGGCAGCTCTCAGCAGGTCGCCGACATCTGGCCGAGTCTGCTCACGAAGGACAACGGCTGCGCCGTGGCCAAGGCGCTGCGGGTCGGCGGCAGTTGGAAGCTTGAGGTGATCAACGTGACCGGCAAGATCAAGCAGGGCGACGAGCACGCCCTGATGCGCTTCGCTGTCAGCAAGTAGTCGTACGTCACTGAGGGCGGGGGCGCTGTGAGCCACGTCTTCGCCGCATGGCGCGGACGGTGCCGGTGGGCGGTGCCGTATGTGCCGGACACGGGGGCAAACGTTGCCCCCGTGGCACTAGGCAGTGGTCCGCCTGCGCAGTACCGCGCCGACGAGCACCGCACCGGCGAGGGCGACGACACCGGCCGTGACCATGCCCGTGTGCAACCCGCCCAGGATGTCGGCGCGGGACGGCGTGGCGCCCGACGAGAGGGCGCTCGTGCGGGCCGCGGCGATCGCGCTCAGACCCGAGACACCGATCGCGGCCACGTACTGCGGCAGCTGCGACAGACCGCCGACGACGCCCTGGTCCTCCTCGGTCACGCCCGTGGTCATCACGGTGATGAAGGAGACGACGCTGAAGACGTGGCCGAGTCCCATGACGGAGGAGGTGACGAGCAGGGCGGCCAGGTTCACGTCCTGCGGCAGGGCGAACATCCCTACCGTGCCGACGCCCTGGATGAGCAGACCCGCGCCGAGTACCCTCACCCCGCCGAACCGGCTGAGCAGCTTCGCTACATATATGCCGCCGAGGGTCGCGGCCGTGCCCTCGCCGAGGTAGCCCAGACCCGTCTGAAGAGCGGTGAAGCCCAGCACGTCCTGCATGTACAGGCTCAGCAGGACGGTCGTACCGGCGCACATGCCGAAGGTGATGACACCGAACAGCGCCGACCACTTCACGGAGGGCCGGTTGAGCACGGGCAGCGGCACCAGCGGCTCCGGGTGGCTCCGCTCGACCAGCAGGAACGCGGCCAGCAGCACCAGGCCCCCGACGACTCCGCCGAGCGCGGCGGGACGGGTCCAGCCCTCGTCACCGCCGGTGGAGATGCCGTAGACCAGGCCGAACAGGCCGAGTGTGGCCAGGATCGCGCCCGGGATGTCCATCCGGCGGGCGGCACCGGATTCGTGGATCGCCGGCAGGGCCAGCGCGCCGGCCAGCGCCGGTGCGCCCATCACGCACAGCGCGACCATGGTCCAGCGCCAGCTGAAGCCGTTGGTGATGACACCACCGCCGAGCGCGCCGAGCACGAAGCCCAGCGACATGACGGCGCCGTTGAGGCCCAGGGCGCGGGCGCGCTTGGGGCCCTCCCGGAAGTAGCCGGTCATCAGGGCGATGGCGGACGGGGCGATCATCGCGGCGGCGGTGCCCTGGCCGATGCGGGCCGCGATCAGCATGCCGGGGCTGTTGGCGAGGGAGGCGCCGAGCGAGAACAGGGTGAAGACGGCGACGCCGAGGGCGAACAGCCGCTTGCGGCCGATCAGGTCGGCGACCCGGGCGAACAGGGGCAGCAGGCTCGCCGACGGCAGCAGGCTGGCGGTGGCCACCCACTGCAGGGTGCCGGCCGAGGAGAAGCCGAGGGCGGTGCCGATGTCGGGCAGGGCGACGGTGACGATGGAGAAGTCCAGGCCGCACATGAAGGTGGCGCAGCACAGAGTGATCAGCACCAGCCACTCGCGTGCTGCGAAGACGCCGTCGGCGGCGGGCCCGGCTGGTGCGGCGACCTCGTGCGTGGGGTTGGCGGACGGTGCGGATTCGGTGACGGCCATGAGCGGTCCTTCCTGGTGATCTCGCAGGCCGGTCCAGCTTCGAATCGGGGGACCTGCGCAACAAGGACGATCTGTGCAACGATCGATTCGCCGGGCTCATCGTTCGAGGTCGCGGAAATGAGGGGCGCGGGAGAACCGGTCATGGAACGCCAGGAGATCGAGATTTTCCTGACCCTCGCGGAAGAACTGCACTTCGGGCGGACCGCCGAGCGCGTGGGTGTCTCGCAGAGCAGGGTCAGCCAGACCGTGGCCCGGCTGGAGCGCCGTATCGGTGCCAGGTTGTTCGACCGCACCAGCCGGCAGGTCACCCTCACGCCCATCGGGGAACAGCTCGGGAACGATCTCGCGCCCGCGTGGCGAGGGGTCGAGGAGGCCGTCGCCAGGGCCACGGCGGCCGGGCGGGGCATCACCGGCTCGCTGCGCATCGGTTTCTCCGGCGCGTTCACGGGCCATCTGCTGCACAGCATCGCCGAGGTGTTCGGGCGTCGCTACCCGGATGTGGACGTGCAGATACGGCAGGTGCAGATCTCAGACCCCTACGGTCCGCTGCGCGCGGGGGACATCGAGCTCCAGGTCACCGAACCTCCGCTGACCGAGCCGGATCTGACGCTGGGTCCGGTGCTGGTGTCGCAGCAGAGGGTGCTGCTGATGTCGTCCGCGCACCCGTTCGCACGGCGGGAGGCGGTGAGCGTGGAGGCGCTGGCGGAGGCGACGCTGCTGACAGTGGCCGGGAACGTGCCGGCGCACTGGCTGGACCACCACTTCCCGCGGCAGACGCCGTCGGGGCGGCCCATCCCGCACGGGCAGGCCATGACGCACTGGGAGGACGCGCTCTCCCTGGTTCTCGCGGGCAAGGGCGTGACACCGGTGGCGGCCGCCGGCGCGCACTACTACAGCCGTCCCGGCCTGGTCTTCAGGCCGCTCACGGACGCCCCGGGCATCGACTACGCCTTCGTCTGGCCCACCGGCCACGAGACGGCCCGGCTACGGGCCTTCGTCGAGGTGGCCATGGAGCGGGTACGCGCGGTGGGCGGCCCTTCGCGGGCCGTGGAGAGCCTGTGGGCGAACGAGGGCACCGGCATCCGAGGGTGATGGGGCGTCACCGCAGGGCTCCCGCGCCCCGCACTGCGATGTGTAAGGGATCAAGCGCGGCGCTACGCCTGGTCTGTAAGTGCAGGTCAGCGCCATGCTGCGACGTGATGGGGGCGCCTTCTCAAGGCGCCGTGCCCTCTGCGTGCCCCATCCCGGGGTACAGGAGTACTCGCAGAACGCGGCAAAGGCTTCCCAATGAAACAGCCCCAGGCTGCTGACCTGGGGCTTCAAAAAGAGCGGGTGAGCTGGGCCAGCCGTCGCACGTGCACAGGCCCGGTCTCGTCGGGACGGGATCTTCCGCTGATTGGTCACGTGAGATGTCCCGCCATCGGACCCACGCCGACCGTTCCTCGGTGTGGCACGGACGACGGGACAACACAGGGCCTGCGCCGCGGCGCAGGGAGATCAGTCGGCCAGCCGGTTGATGGCAGCGGCGGCGATGCCTTCCATATAGCCGGAGTCGTCGCTGGGCTGACCGGTGAGTTCGACGATGCCGAACCTGTGGCCGCTGCGGATCACCGCGACGCCGCCGGCGACCTTGCCGTCGCCACTGTAGGCCGGGTACCAGCTGCCCTCGCCGGCCTTGACGGTGACCGCATGCGCCTCGCCGTAGTACCAGTGGCCCGCCGGCTCATGCTGGCAGCCGCGCACCAGCTTGTTGAGCTGCTCCTCGTACGAGGCCGCCGACGTGCCGGTGGAACCGTCGGCGGCGGACTCGGTCAGCGAGGTGCCCTTGGTGTCGAAGGCCCAGGCCACGTCCGCATAGGCGACGGCCTTCCCCTTGGTCAGGGTGCGCATCGTCTCCTCGCCGGAGCACGCCGAGAGAGCTCGTTTCCCGCTCAGGCCCACGGTCGCGCCGACCGGGGCCAGGCCCTGCTGGAAGAAGTCCTCACTCTGCATCAGGCCGCCGGAGCCGAGGCCGGGCTCGGCAGCGGTGGCGGTGAGCGCGGTCGCCGACCGGTTCGCCGTACTGGTCTCCGCGCCGGCGGCAGCGGGATGAGTACCGATGACGATCGCGATCAGGGCGGTGCCGGCACAGGCAGCCGCTCCCGCCGTACGACCGCGACGCGAGAACCTCTTGCCGACTGCTTGGTGGTCGAACATCTCATCTCCTGTCTGGTGGCGACGCGGTTCGCGTCGTCGTACACCAGGGAGATGCCGCGGGTGGGCGAGATGTTGGATGGAAACCAGCGGCGACTGATGTGATCCACCTCACTCCATCAGGTGGGCTCGGACGGTCTCAGAGCCGCGTCACGGCCGCACGGACGATCCGCGTCATCGCAGCCGTGCCCAGGCAGGTGTCGACCTCCAGGACCCCGTAGTGAGAGCCGTTCTGGAGGACGGCGATGCCGCCGCACGGCTCCTTGCCCCGTGGGGCGGTCCCCGTGCTGTTCAGGTCACCGTCGTACATTCCCATCCAACTCGCGGTGATGTCCGCCGCCACGTCGATCGTGTGCGTCGGCCCGTAGACCCAGTGGGTGGCCACTTCGCTCTGGCACGGCACTTCCTCCAGCAGCAGGCGCTGTGCGTAGTTCCGGGCCAGTGCCCGGCTTCCGGCGTCGTCGGCGACTTCGCGGGCGACCTCGTGGTCGATGTTCGCCGCGGTGCCGGGGTCGTGGTTTCCGGGGTCCTTGAGTGTCACCAGATCGCGGAAGTGCGCGCCGTACGATCCCAGGGTCTGGCCGAGTGTCTTCTCGCCGGTGCAGACCGCGTTGGCGTAGTTGCCGTCTCCGACACGATCCCGCACCTGGATGCGCTGGGAGACCCCGGCCGTCCTGAACTCGGCGCCCGTCAACAAGTGCCGGTTCGTCATGGGGCCGCTCGCGGGCTTCGGTGCCGAAGAGCGGGCGCCCGGCGAGGCCGCCGCAGCGCCGGGCGTCGGCGACGGGCCGGTTGGAGTGGAGCGACCGGGCAGGACGAACCGGCCCGTCAACAGGCCGAGTCCGATGGCTGCCGTCAGGATGACGGCGATCGTCCGGGTTCGCACGACAGCCCCTCCCGGCTCTTACTCGGCTGATGCGGGCCGGCGCGGGCCGACGCGGGTCGACATGGGAAGCCGGGATGCCTCAGCAGGCACCGCCGAGGCGGTCCCGCATGAAGCGACGAGCCTGATGGATACGGTCCTTGACCGTGCCCAGGGGAGCGTCGGTGATCTCAGCGACCTGAACATAGGTCAGGTCTCCCAGGTCGCGCAGCACGAAGGATTCCAACAGGGCAGGATGTCGCTCCTCAAGCGCGGCCAGCGAGTCCATCAGGTCCAGGCGGGTCCCCGCGATGACGCTCGTCGTCCGAGGATCGACACCCTCGGGAAGGACCGCATGGCTGTCCTCCGCGCGTCGGCGCATCGAGCGATAGGTGGACCTGGCGGCGTTCGAGGCGATCACCGTCACCCACCCGAGGAACGAGCCTCGCCCGCTGTACTCGTGCAGATGGGTGCTGATGGACAGCAGAGCGTCCTGCGCGGCCTCTTCGGCGTCGGCGTGGTGCGGAAGGAACCTGGAGCAGCGCCGCATGACCGTGGGGCGGAGCCTGACGAGAAGGCGTTCCAGGGACGCCCGGTCACCCGCCTGGGCGGACACCACGAGCCGTGTCAGCTCACTCTCGTCGATCATCCTGCTGCTCCCCCGGTTCACGTACGACCGTGGACTTGGACTCCACCTGGCCACCCCGCGGTTCCCGGCCCCATCGCCTCAGGCAAAATGTCGCCGCATGCGGAAGCTAGGTCGTTACCTCCTTGAGGACAGACTGGGAGCCGGTTCGTTCGCGACGGTCTGGAGAGCATACGATCCTGAACTCGACACGGATGTAGCGGTCAAGGTGCTGGCCGACAACTGGGCGTCGAACGCCGACGTGCGACAACGGTTCCTGGCGGAGGCGAGGCTGCTCCGAAGGATCTCCAGCCCACGTGTCGTACGCGTTCACGACGTCGGTGTCCAGGACGAACGACCCTACTTCGTCATGGACTACGTCCGAGGCGGCACGCTGGCCGAGAAGGTCGGGCACTGCCGGCCCGCGGAGGCACTCCGTCTGGCGGCCGAGGCCGCATACGCCGTCCAGGTGCTCCATGACGCAGGCGTCGTCCACCGTGACATCAAGCCCTCGAACCTCCTGCTCGATGTCGGCCGTACGCCCACCGCCGTCCTCGTCGCGGACCTCGGCAGCGCGAAGCAGCTGGCCGACGCGTCCGGGCTGACCGTGACCACGGGCACTCCCGCATACATGGCGCCCGAACAGGTTCTCCAGACCGGCGGGTTCGACGGCCGGGCCGACGTATACGCCCTCGGGGTCGTCGCCTACGAGCTGTTGACCGGGCGCAAGCCGTTCGGTTCGGGCGGCCGCACCACCCTTGCGGCGGCGCAGGCACCGCCGCCATCGTCGCCGACGCTTCCCAGAGAGCTGGGGGCTCCGAACGGCATCGACACTCTTCTTCGTGCCGCGCTGTCCGTGGAACCCGAGAACCGACCCCCCCACCGCGCAGGCGTTCGCGGATGCACTGTTGTCCCAAGAGGGAGAGGAGCCGGTGCCGGCCAGGTCCTCAAGACCGACACCCCTCGCGGTCTGGCTCGCGGCGGGTGCGGTGTTCCTCGTGACAACGGTGCTGACCTGGTTGTCCCGCTGAAGGTGTGGGGTTCGTCAGGGCCGAGGCCTGCGCCGAAGGCATGCACGGACGCGATCAAGTGCGTTCCGTCGGGCGCTAGGAGCAAGTCGGTCAGGCGAGGGTGTGTGGCGAACAGGTCGTGGAACGAGGTGGCACCATCCAAGGCGCGGAACATGACGATCATCCTGCCCGCCCGCCGAACTGTGGCAGGGGTCCGACGATCTGAGCGGACCGGACCGAGGAGTACCGGCTCGGCGGTAGTGCCTCCGACGGAGCGTGGCCGATTCGAACTGACCGCAGCGCGTCTCCTAGGGCAGGGAACGGGTGAGCCACACCACTTCGCCACTGTCTTCGGCCGAGACGTGGTCGCGCTGGAACCCAAGCTTTTCGAGGACGCGAAACGATGGCGCGTTCCAGGGACGCACCGTCGACCAGAGCCGTTTCCGCCCGGTCGCGATCGCCGCGTCGAGCACCGCGGACGCCGCCTCGGTGGCATAGCCCTGCCCGTGCACGCGCCGGAACAGCTCATAGGCGATCTCCGGCTCGTCAACAGAGGCCCGACCGACAGTGAGCCCGCAATACCCGATGAAGTCGCCCGCTTCGCGGCGGATGACAGGCAGCAGAGCAATCCCTGTCAGCGCCGACGCAGCCCGCTGATCCTCGATCATCCGCCGGTTGTCCTCGATCGACGGCATGCCACCACCCCGTTCGGCGACGAGCACGCGATGGCCGTCGATGTCGGACTCGGTCCACTGACGCAACGTCAGCCGGGCGGTGTCGAGTTGGAGCGGCATCGGCCAATACGGCATGGCGACACCCTATCGACGCCACTCCCCAAGCCGGGCGACTGAGACCACGTGAGACGGGCAACCGTGGTCTGTCTCAACGAACCGAGCCCACGCATCACGCAGGTCAGCGAGACGCAGCACAAGGAAGCGGTTGAGCGAGCCGCCCGACGTAGCGGCGACCGCCCTCCAGCCGAAGGCGCGGGACCTCCAGGGTCAGCAACGAAGCCCCCTCCGTCAGTCGAATCCCGGAGGAGAACAGCAGATCAGCGAAGGCACCGTTGCGATCGGCCAGTCGCCCGGCCCACCTGGCTGACGGCAAGCCGTCAGCGCCATACCCCCGCATACCGACCTCCACCCAACGGCGAAATGCCCGCGGCGTCAGCCAACGGACCTCACTGGCACGGGCGTTCCTCGCCCAGGCCGCCGGCACCAGCACACGCGGACCGCTCCTCCCGGCCACCGACCGCATGATCACCGGGCTGAGCGTGACGTGATCTCGCTGCACCGCCCACTCGTACAGCCGGATCAGAGCGGCCAGCCCGCGGTTCCACCGTGCCCCACCGACCCGGCGCGGATTCCGCAGCGAGCGGGTCCGCCAGTCCTCGAAGTCCCACAGATCATCTGCTGTGGCGTCACGCCATGTCTTCCCGCGCCCCCACAGGAAGTCGCCAGAGCGGGGCCGCGCGCCACCGGCGGGCCGGCAGAGCCTCCGGACCGAACGCGATCAGGGCATGGCGAAGGCGCTCGCAGAACGTGCGCCCCGGGGCGTCCGCACCCGGGGCGCACGTTCGTGTCGACCGGGGCGAGTATCCGCGACGGCGCCGTATGCCGGACGGTGGTGCTACCGCTGCCCGCCTTCGGCCTGGTCGTCGATCCCGCCGGAAGCCCCGGTCACGCCGGCCACGAAGGTCGTCACGCTTCGAGCGGGAAGCGTGGCGGTGAAGGAGCCGTTCGACACGCCGGTCGTGCCCTGGGACGCGACGTTCCTGCTCGCATCGGTCAGCCAGGACGCGACACTGGAAATCCTGCTGTTCGCCAGGGAGAACTGCTGGCTCACCGCGGCAGTCCCCTTGTTGATGGCAACGACGACGACCGTGGGCTGACCGCCCCGGTACGCCGAGACGTAGACGTTCGGCGCCGGGTTCGCCGTCGCCTCGATCCGCACGTGTCCGGGGCGGACGAACCTCGCGAAGTGTGCCATGGTGGCGCCGCGCTTGCTGATCCGGCCGTCCTCCCGCATGGGGCCGTAGCTGCGCCGGATGTACCACCAGATGTACGCCTGGAACTCGGCGTCCACCATGGCGTGGTGGATGTGCTCCCCCACGTCGAGCGCCTGGGGCCAGAGGTCCGCCGAATCGGTGCTGTTGGGGTAGTAGACCTCGGTCATCCAGAGTTCTTTGCCCGCGCCCTTCTGTTTGAAGAGGGGATAGGGGAAGTCCGCGAACGGCGTGCCGTAGAGGTGGGCCCCGATGATGTCCACGTTGGCGAGCGCCACGGAGTCGTTGAGGATCGGGTCCGACATGTTCTTCCGGTACTGGAAGGACTCGGGCGCGATGACCCTGGTGCCGATCGAGCCGGCGTTCTCCCGCAGGAACCGGACCATTTCGGCGGGGGTCCACCACGTCCAGTCCTGAGCGTAATCGGGCTCGTTCTGCACCGATATGCCGTACAGGTTCACCCCGTTGTTCCGCAGGAACCCGTTGAAGTCGTTGAGGTGCTGGGCATAGGCGCCGTACATGTCGTACCTGAGGCGTCTCGCGTTGGTCTGACTGCCGTGGGCGAAGGTCTCGACCATGTCGGCGGGGGGATTCCACGGCGACGCGATGACGGTCGCCCCGAGCTCGGTCGCGCGCCTCGCCGTCGCCACATCACGGTTCCAGTCCGCCCGATTCTCGGGTACGGGAATCCTCAGCACGGATAACCCCAGCCGGTCCTCGCCGGTGCCGAACGCCGTGTCCCGCTGGGCGGCTGTCAGGTCGCCGATCCACGCCGAGTGGGTCATGCCGCCGAAGCCCCGAATCGTCTGCCGCCGCGCCGACGGGTCGATGACCGCCGAGGCGGCAGCAGTCGCGGCCGTGGCTTCGGAAGCCTCCACGGTCGACGCCGTGGCCGTGAGGACCGGCAGGGCCCCCAACGTCACCAGGACGGTTCTGCGGCTCGGCGATCGACGCTCGGTGCTCACGGGCTCATTCCGATCCTGCGTCATGTCTCCTCTTCGTGGTTGTCGGTGCGGACCTGACCGGCGCGCGTTTGGTAGCGCTCTCATTCGAGCGAAGGACCACGCGCTGGTCTTACGGAAGGGAGGTGCTGTCGCTCGTTGCCTCGGCCTGCCCCGGGCGGCTTGGCGAGCCACCTACGCCGTTCGAAGTCGCGAACAGCGTGCAGGATTACGCCTGTTGGGTAAGTCGGCAAGCTAACGACTACCACTCGCCACCGCAAGCCTCAGCCTCAGCCTCAGCGTGCGACGAGTGTGGGCGGGATGGTCGCAGCGAAGCCGGCGAAGCACCACTGCACTGTCGAGCCGATCAGGCAGCTGTCCGAGCCAACAGCAAAGGCAGGCGGCGCCGCTTCGGGGCGATCAGACGGCTTTCCTCCGGCCGATGCCAGGCTCGATATCCGGGGCCCGAGGGCGTAATGCGTCCGGCCCCGGTCACCTTCAAGACGACGGCAGGACACGGACGACTGGCTTGCTGAGAAGCAGACGGAGATCCGCCATGGCGAGTGTCGTGACCCGGAGGCCGGTGCCGTGGGCTTCCGTACTTGCGCCGATAGGTGGGTGGAGGAACGGGATGATCGACGAGGCCCGCGCCCTCGGGGAGGGTCACTCGGTGCCGGCGGGACGGTGAGCGTCCTCGTCCGGGAAGAGGGTTGCGGCCACGTGCCGGGTGTCGGCGTATTCGATGACCGAGGCGATCCTGCCGCCGCGGACCGTGTAGATGCCGAGGCAACGGTTGTCGTAGGTGTCGCCGCGTACGGTCGTGGCCCTGGCGGTCCATTCGGCCACCACGCGGTCGCCCTCGGCGATGGTGCTGACCAGTTCGATTTCCAGGGTGCCGGGGACGAAGGCAGGTCCCATGCCGCCGAGGAACTCGTTGATGATCGCGTCGCGTCCGTGCCACAACTTGGAGATGGGCAGGTCGCCCGGATAGTGCCGGCTCGCGTCCGCATGGAAGCTGTCGTGGATGACGTCGCCGTCGCCGTCGCGCACGGCCTCGACATAGCGGATGACGATGGCCCTGGGATCGCTGGTGATCATGATTCTGCTCCTTCGGCCGGTCTTGCCGCCGGTCGTTTCGGTGAGGTTCAGGACAGCGTGGTGAGGTTCAGGACAGGGTGGTGAGCTTCAGGACATGCTGAGGACGGCCTTGCCGCGGATCCGGCGGTCGCGCAGGTCGGCGAGGACGGTCGCGGTGTCGGCCCAGTCGGTGACACGGCCGATCTCGGGGTGCAGTCGGCCTTCGGCGGTCAGCCGGACGAGCGTCGCCAGATCCTCGTCGAGGCGGCTGTCCGCGTCGAGGTAGTGGAAATGACGGATGGAAGCCGATTCGGGCCCGGTGAAGAAGTCGAAGAAGTCGAGCGTCGCCGGCATGCGGCTGGCCTGCCCGAACCAGATCACCGTGCCGCGCCTGGCGAGCCGCGCGAGCGCGAGGGAGAGTGCCGGCCCGCCGGTCGACTCCAGCACGATGTCGTAAGGGCCCTGAGCATCGGTGACGTGGTGCACGACATCGGTGGCGCCGAGTTCCGCGAGCCGCGCGCCGCGCTCGGCGTTCCTGGTCACGGCGGTGACCTGGGCCCCGGCGGCGGTCGCCGGCTCGGTGACGAAGTGGCCCACACCCCCGGAAGCACCGGTCAGCAGGATCCGCCGTCGCGACAGCCCGGACCCTGCACTTCGGGAGGGCCGCCGAAGAGCTGAACACCAGCCAGCAGGCGCTGTCCAAGCGCATAGCGCGGCTGGAGAAGCAGCTGTCCGTGCAGCTGTTCGGGCGCCAGGGTGGGGTCCGGCTGAGCGAGGCGGGGGAGCGGTTTCTGCCGGCCGCACTCGACGCGCTCGCTGCGGGCGATCGCGCGATCGCGGCGGTGACGGATGCCGGACCGGTCGTACGGATCGACACCTGGGGACATCTGTACGCGCCGATGCGCACGGTCGCCGACGCGGTACAGGCACTCGGCCCGGTGCGGTGGGAGCCGAGCCCCGGACGGGACTGGCCGTCGGTGGCGGAGGCGTTGCTGCGCGGCGACACCGATCTCGGATTCGGCCGGGTCCACCCCTCCCTGACGGCCGGGACGCGAGCCTCACCCAGCGGCTGGTACGGCTGGAACCCGTCGACGCAGTCGTCGGCGGCGGCGCGGCCACGGCGACGGACGTCGACGTCTGCCCGGGACTCCTGACCTCTCGCCGGGCAGACGGCAACCCGATGGCCTCGAACCGTGTCCCGCGTGGGCCTCGCATTTCAAGCAAGTTGCCTGCTGAGCAGTGCAGTTGGGGAAGAACACCGATCGGGCCCTTGCACCCCGTGTGCCCCCGCCCGCCCTGAGCCGGACGGGCCAGGACCTGCTCGAAGGTCTCCACCAATGGATAAACCCCAGGCCACTGATCTGGGGTTTCAAAATGGAGCGGGTGACGAGAGTCGAACTCGCACTCTCAGCTTGGGAAGCGACGGCGCTTGCGTGGCCGTATGGCCACTGACCTGCGTGGATGCATCGCCCCTCCGTCGTTGCCTGTGCCTGGCTGGACCGCTGTTGCCTGTGGTTGTCCGCTCTTATGGGCACGCTGTGGGCACGGCTTTAAGGAAGGAGGCGACAGAGAGCTCGCGCGAAACGGGCTCAGCGCTTGGCTCGGCCCCCGGAGATGTCCGGCTCGGGGCGTCTTCGCGCGTGCACACGCCCGCTGGTGGGCCGTATCTCTGGAGTGCCTGGCCGGTGACGGCGGCGAACACGTTGTTGTCGTTCCCATTTGCCACGGCGAGGATGTGGCGCTGGCGGCGTGAGTCGGTGGGGTGGTGATCATCCCGGGGCGCCGCGTAGACCCTGATCGCTGTTCAGGATGGTGAGGTGGCGGCGACCGGCACGGCCAGTTTCCGCATGGTCTGCATGGTCGCTGTCGGTAGACGGTATGCGGGCAGGCAGGGACGCACGACATACATCAATCCAGTACATAGGCTACGCTTGGTACATGTCCATGAAGCGCACGAACGTCTACGCCGACCCCGAGGACCTGGCGATCATCAAGGAGGCGGCCAAGCGGCGGGGCATAAGCGAGGCCGAGATCATCCGTCAGGGCATCCATCTCGCGGCCATGGCGAACCGGGTCTGGGACGAGCCGCTTTTCTCGCGGACGTTCGAGGGGCCGGGTCGTACGTCATCCAAGGCTGAGGTCCGTGACGCGGTCGCTGACGCGGTCCGCCGCGAGACGGACTCCGGAAGCGCCGCGTGATCATCGTCATCGCCGACACGTCCGGCCTCCTGGCCGCTCTCGACTTGACGCACCCGGAGCACGGAGCGGCGAATGAGGCGATCATGGCGGCCGGTCTCCTGGTCATGTCCCCCCTCCTGCTGGCGGAACTCGATCACGTGGCCACGCGCGAGTTGGGACGCGCAGCTGCCGTCAGCGCGGTCGACGACCTGCGGCGCTGGATGAGCCGGGGTCGGGTCGTCATGCCCGAGATCACGGAGGACCACTTGGGCGCCGCGCAGTCCGTCCGCGTCCGCTACGGCGCGCTCGACCTGGACCTCGCCGACGCGGTGAACGTGGCGCTCGCGGCCGACTACGACACCGATGCGATCCTCACCCTCGACCGAAGGGACTTCAGGGCCGTACGCCCCTTGGGCCGCTACAAGGCGTTCCGGGTACTCCCGGACGACCTTCCGCTATGACGCGAGATCCTCGGCGGCCAAGCGCCTGCTCCCGCAAGGAAGTTGTGCCCCGTCTTGTCGAGACGCGCGATGAGCGGTAGGCGCCCGGCGTCGCCCGGGACGGGCAGGCTGAGTGCTCCGACCACGCGAACCTGCTCATGGTTGACGTGAAGTCGCAGGTCAGCGTTGTGCTGCAACGTGAGCGCGCTGCACCCGCAAGGCACTCGTGCCCTCCGCATGCCCCATCTTCGAGCGCGACACGTGCCAGAAAATGCGGGAGAGCCCCGCTCGCGTAAAAGCCCCAGGCTGTTGACCTGGGGCTTCAACAAGAGCGGGTGACGAGAATCGAACTCGCACTCTCAGCTTGGGAAGCGACGGCGCCTGGACGGTCAGACAGCTTCTGGCCTGGCGGTGTGTGCTCGGGTGTGGCGCTCGGCAGCGCACCGCTGTTGACCGTGGTTGACCGGTCGCAAGGGCACGCTATGGGCACGACGCGGGCGATTGGGCGCAGGGAGTGCCTCTTCGCGGCTGACGACCACCTGAGCCCTGGAAGCGAGCGCTGACCGGGAAAGCACCGTTGCGCGAGCACAGGGAGGAGGGTTCAGTGCTGGCCGGACAGCCGGCCAAGCTGAGTGATTCCGTGCAGGTACAGAGGGCTGGCGACGAGTACGTCGCCGGCATCGCTTGGACAGGCCCAGGCGGCTGGGTCGAGATCCCTGCCACCACCAACTTGGGAGCTGGTGTGGGCTCGGACGGTGAACGTGCCGCTGCGGGTGGTGGCGATGGCCAGGCGGCGGCCGGTGCCGCCGTCTACGCGGGTGCGGACGTGGCCGGGGTGGGTGAAGCGGTCGAAGACGCGCTTGCGGCCTTCGGCGGGGATACCGGGCTGTCGTCGGTCCCTTCAGGACCACGTCGTGGTCTTCCCCGGCAACTCGCGGTGTTTGGGTGCAGTTCGTAGCCCGACTGTGTGACGTGCCCAGTCCAAGTGTGGCTGCGTTGCGCGCCTATCCGTCCCGCTGCGGTGCAGGGTGCTTTCGTCGGGGGGGCCGGGTGTGCGACGGCTCCTGTGTCTGTCCTGACGGGCCGGCCGACGTCCAGCTGTTCTCCAGCGCGTCGTCCGGTCGCTGAGGGCGTCCGTCCGCAACGCAGAAGGAGAGATCGTGGTGGCTGGAAACGTCAGCGAGAGCCGCGGGGCAATGCCCGCGCAGCTTCTCAGGGGCCAGAAGGCGCTGGTGACCGGTGCCAATTCGGGCATCGGCCTGGCGACCGCCATCGCCCTGGGCCGGGCCGGAGCGGACGTAGTGGTGAACTACGTCGTCGGTGCGCACGAGGCAGAGAACGTCGTGAAGGACATCCAGGGCTTCGGGGTTCGCGCCTACGCCCACGAGGCCGACGTGTCCGACGAGGACCAGGTGAACGCCATGGTCGCGCGGATGGTCGAGGAGTTCGGCACTATCGACATCATGGTGGCCAACGCGGGCCTCCAGCGGGACGCGGCCGTGACGGACATGACGCTCGCCCAGTGGCAGAAGGTCATCGACGTCAACCTGACCGGCCAGTTCCTGTGCGCGCGGGAGGCCGCCAAGGAGTTCGTCCGGCGCGGCGTGGTGGAGGAGGTCTCCCGGTCGGCGGGGAAGATCATCTGCATGAGTTCGGTCCACCAGATCGTCCCGTGGTCGGGGCACGTGAACTACGCCTCCTCCAAGGGCGGTGTGGGCATGCTGATGCAGACCCTCGCCCAGGAGCTGGCCCCCAAGCGGATCAGGGTCAACGCGGTCGCACCCGGCGCCATCCGCACACCGATCAACCGTGACGCCTGGTCCACCCCCGAGGCCGAGGCAGACCTGCTGCGCCTGATCCCGTACCGCCGCGTCGGAGACCCGGACGACATCGCCAACGCCGTCGTCGCCATGGCGTCCGACCTGCTCGACTACGTCGTCGGGACCACCCTCTACGTCGACGGCGGAATGACGCTCTTTCCCGGCTTCGCCACCGGAGGCTGATCTCCGGTGCAGGATCACGTCACGCCCCGCCGGGTGGTCATCCTCGGCGGAGGGTTCGCGGGGCTGTTCGCCGCCCGCGCACTACGGAAGTCACCGGTCGCGGTAACCGTGGTCGACCGCCGTGCCCACCACCTCTTCCAGCCGCTGCTGTACCAGTGCGCCTCCGGGATCCTGTCCGAGGGGCAGATCGCACAACCGTTGCGCGGGGTCCTGCGGCGCCACCACAACGTGAGGTGCGTGCTCGCCGAGGCCACCGACGTGGATGCCGGCGCCCGGCTGGTGCACGCCCGGCGACCCGAGGGCGGAATTGTTCAGCTGCCCTACGACGATCTGATCGTCGCGGTGGGCATGCGTCAGTCCTACTTCGGGCACGACGAGTTCGCCGCGCACGCCCCCGGAATGAAGACCCTGGACGATGCGCTGGACATCCGCCGACGGATCTACCGGGCGTTCGAGATGGCCGAAACGGCGGCGAACGACCGGGAACGGCAGCAATGGCTCACCTTCGCGCTGGTCGGCGGCGGCCCGACCGGTGTCGAACTCGCGGGACAGATCCGGGAGATCGCCGGCCACACGCTCGACCGGGAGTTCCAGGCGATTGATTCCGCCAAGGCCCGGGTGCTGCTTTTCGAGGGGTCCGACGCGGTGCTCGGCGCGTTCGGCCCGCCACTCGCCCACCGTGCTGCCCGGACCCTGCACCACCTCGGTGTCGAGCTCCACCTGGGCACGATGGTCACCGACATCGACGCGCACGGCCTGACCGTACAAGACCACGACGGCAGGACAACCCGGTTCGGCGCACGCACCGTGCTGTGGACGGCGGGCGTCGAGGCGCCGCCGATCGCCGCCGCGCTGGCCCGGGCGACCGGTGCCAAACAGGACCGGGCCGGACGCATCCTCGTCGAACCCGACCTCACCGTCCCCGGCCATCCGGAGATCCGAGTCACCGGCGACGTGATGAGCCTGAACCGGCTGCCGGGCCTGGCCGAGGTCGCCATGCAGTCGGGCGCGTACGCGGGCCGGATGTTGCGGCACGCCGTTGAAGGCAGGACGAAGGCGCCGAAGCCCTTCAAGTACGTGGATCTGGGCAGCGCCGCCTACATCGCTCGCGGTCGGGCCGTGGTCAAGGCCGGCCCGCTGCATCTGTCGGGCTTCACCGGCTGGCTCGCCTGGCTCTTCATCCACCTGGCCTTCCTCACCGGCTTCCGCAGCAGGCTGGGAGCGGTGCTCAGCTGGTCCGTCGCCTTCGCCGGCAGCTCGCGCCGCGAACGCGCCTTCACCATGCCCGACATCGACAGGTCGGCGGCCCGGGTGGGCGGCCCGGAGGCACCTCCGCCTCCCTGACGGGCCCCGGCCGATCCTCTACGGGCGCCCTCCGCATCCTGTCCCTCCTCAGCCCCGCCACTTCGCAGGGCAGACCATCGAGGCGCACATGCTCAGCACCGTTGCCCTGCTGGCGAACAGCACCCCGGACCAACTCCTGCCGGCACGAGAGTTGATGGCCTTCACCTTGGCCTCGCACATCCTGCTGGTCCCTTTCGGGGTCGCACTGCCGTTCATCACGCTGCTCATGCACCACCGGGCGCTCCGCCGCAACGACCCCGTCGCCCTCACCCTCGCCCGGCGCTGGTCGGCGGTGATGGCCGTTCAGTTCGCTATCGGCATCGTCACCGGCACCGTTCTGTCCTTCGAGTTCGGCTTGCTGTGGCCCGGCATGATGGGCCGCTGGGGCGACGTCTTCGGCCTCGGGTTCGGCGTCGAGGCGTGGGCGTTCTTCCTGGAGGCCGTACTGATCGCGATCTACCTTTACGGCTGGCGGCGGCTCAAGCCCTGGACGCACTTCTGGCTGGCCGTGCCGCTGCCGCCGACCGCCCTCATGGGGGCGTTCGGCATCATCGCGGCGAACTCCTGGATGAACACCCCGCAGGGGTTTCGCCTGGATGCCCAGGGCAACCCTGTCGACGTAAATGTGCAGCAGACGATCTTCACACCGATGTTCGGCCCGGAGTACTGGCATTTCGTGGTCGCGATGCTCCTGACCGCCGGCTACGTGGTCGCCGGTGTGTACGCGGTCGGCTGGCTGCGCGGGCGCCGCGACCGCTACCACCGGCTCGGCTTCGCCGTGCCGTTCACGGTTGCCGCGATCCTCACCCCGATCCAGTTCATGCTCGGCGACTCCGCCGCCCGCGCCGTTTTCCACAAGCAGCCGATCAAGTTCGCCGCCACCGAGATCGTCTGGAAGACGGACACCCATGTACCGGAGTACATGTTCGGGCGTCTGCATCCCGACGGGACGATCTCCGGCGGCCTCAAGATCCCCCAACTGGACTCGATCCTCGCCGGATTCAGCCCTGACACCAAGGTGACGGGCCTGTCGTCGGTCGCCGCCAGTGACCGCCCGACGGCGACTCAGGCCACCATCGCCCACTGGGCGTTCGACATCATGGTCACCGTCGGCAGCGTGCTGATCCTGCTGGCGCTCTGGTACGCCTGGTCCTGGTGGCGGCACCGGGACAACCCTGCCAGCCGTTGGTTCTACCGCTGTGCCGCGCTCGCGGGAGTCGCCTGCCTGGTCACCGTGGAGTGCGGGTGGATCACCACGGAGGTCGGCCGTCAGCCCTGGATCGTCTATCAGCACATGAGGGTCTCGGAGGCGGTGACCAGTACCGGCGCCGGATCGCTGTGGGCGATGCTCGGCGTCGTCGTCGTCGTGTACGTGGCCGTTTTCGGCTCGTTCCTCGCGGTCGTCCTGAAGATGCGTACCCGCTGGCGCATCGCCGACGAGGGCTCGGCCGTCGCGCGAGCCGAACTGCCGCCGGAGACCGACACCCCCTACGGGCCCAGAAGCGAGCCCGAACCCGCAACCGCCGGGGCTGCGCACGACGGCGGGTCCGGTCACACCTCTGGCGGTGCGTCGTGATGGCCGACTTCATCGCATGGGTGCTGGTGATCGCGATCGCCGCCTACGCCTGCGCCGGGGGTACTGACTACGGCGCGGGCTTCTGGGACCTGCTGGCCGGCGGCACCGAGCGCGGCAAGCGGCCGCGCTGGCTCATCGACCACGCCATGGCACCGGTCTGGGAGGTCAACAACGTCTGGTTGATCTTCGTTCTGGTCATTATGTGGACCGGTTTCCCGACGATGTTCCAGGCCGTCTTCTCCGCGATGTGGCTGCCGCTGGCCCTCGCCGCCGTGGGCCTGGTGCTCCGCGGCGCCGGGTTCGCCCTGCGCAAGCCGACCCGCCGCCTGGCCCAACAACGCGTCTACGGCGCGATGTTCGCCGTCTCGTCGCTGGTGACGCCGTTCTTCCTCGGGGCGGTGCTCGGCGGCATCGCCTCCGGCCGGGTCAAGGTCGGCACGACCGCCTCGGCCGACGCCTGGGCCAACGGCACCTCCGTCCTCGTGGGGTTGCTGGCCATCGCCGCGGCCGCGTTCCTCGGAGCGGTCTTCCTCTGCTCCGACGCCCTGCGGTTCGGCGCGCACGATCTCGTCGACTACTTCCGCGTACGGGCACTGATCGCCTTCGGCGCCGTTGTCGTGCTCGCGCTCATCGCCCTGCCCGTCACGCACAATGACGCCCGCTACGTCTGGGACGGCCTCACCAGTGGCTTGGGCCTGCTGCTGATCATTCTGGCTGCGGTCTGCGGTCTGGCCACGGTGTTGCTTCTGCTGCGCCGGTCCCACGGCTGGTCCCGCTACACCTCGGTGGCGAGCGTGGCCCTGGTCGTCGGTGCCTGGGGCTTCGCGCAGCGGCCTTACGTGCTCCCCACATCGCTGACAGTGGCCGAAGCGGCCGGGGCCGCCCACACCCTGCGCTGGCTGGTGATCGTCACCGCCATCGCGATCGTGCTGATCGGGCCGGCGCTGGTACTGCTCTACCGGCTCGACACGATGGGTGAGCTGGAGGAGCTCACCGACGCCGACACCCGGGCCGCCAGAATGTCCGGCGACAACCTGTAGCGACGTTCAGCCGGTTCACGGTGCGACGGCGTCCCGGTCACCCCAGCCGGGCGGCGATGTGGTCGCCGACCCGCAAGGCGTTGGCGATGGCGGTCAGTGACGGGTTCACCGCGCCGATGCTGGGGAAGAAACTGGTGTCCACGACGTAGAGGTTGTCGAGGTCGTGGGCCTTGCAGTTGACGTCCAGGACGGAACTCCGCGGGTCGTCGCCGAACCGCACGGTGCCGGCCTGGTGTGCGGTGGCGCCGATCGGCATGCCCTTGTGCAGGTAGATGCTGTGATCCAGCAGGTGGTGCTCGTGCATGCCCAGGTGTCCGAGCATCCCCCGCAGCTTGTGCTGGAGGCGCTTGAGCCCGGCGATGTTGTTCTTCTCGTCGAGAGCCAGGTGGATGGCGTCGTCCTTGTCGAGGGTGACCCGGCTCTCGGGCAGGGGCAGGTCCTCCCCGCACAGCCAGAAGTCGACGGCGTGGTGGGCGAGTACCTCGAAGGGCATGTCGGGCATGACGGCACCGGCCCAGCGCGGCGCCTCGCCGTGGATCTGCTCGGAGTCCGACTTGCCGAGCATCTGGATGCCGCCGAGCGGAAACTCCCAGTCGTCCGCGCCCAGGTACCAGTCGTTCAGCGCCAGGGTCTTCTGGAATCTGGTGGGGTTCGGTTCCTTCGAAATCGCCATCAGCGCCAGGTTGTTGTGCCGCATGTAGTGGCGACCCACCACGTCCGAGCTGTTGGCCAGGCCGCCGGGGTGCTTGTCGTTGGCCGAACGCAGCAGCAGAACGGCAGAGTTGACCGCGCCGGCGGCGACCACCACGATGTCGGCGCCGAACGTCTCGGTCGCTCCGTTCCTGAGCTCGGCGACCACCCTGGTGACGGTGCGTCCGGTCGGGTCGGTCTCCAGGCGCCGTACGTTCGCGTCGGTCACCATCGTGACGTTGTCGTACTTCAGCGCCGGGTCGACGCAGATCACCTGCGCGTCGGACTTCGCACCCACCAGGCAGGGGAAGCCGTCGACCCGGTCGCAGCGGATGCAGGCGCTGTCGTGGGTGGCCCGGCCGTGCTCGTCCTGGGTGAGGTTCACGCCGATCGGCAGGTGGAAGGGGTGCAGGCCGGCCTTCCCCAGATCGTCGCTGAGCTGCTGGATGCGCGCCTCGTGCTCGACCGGCGGGTAGGCGTACTGCGCGCTGGTCGGCCCTCCGGTGGGGTCCTCGCCGTGCCGGCCGTGCACCAGGTAGAGGTGCTCTGCCTGGGTGTAGTACGGCTCCAGGTCCTCGTAACGGATCGGCCAGGCCGGAGAGATGCCGTCGTGGTGGCGCAGTTCGCCGAAGTCCTCGGGCCGGAGCCGGAAGAGCGCGGCGCCGTAGAACTTGGTGTTGCCCCCGACGTAGTAATTGACCTCCGGCGGGAACTGGTTGCCATGCCTGTCGTACCAGAACTCCGGGGCACGGTACTTGCCCTTGACGAAGACGGCGGTGGATTCCCAGTTGTCCCGCTCCCGCGGCAGGTAGCCGCCGCGTTCCAGGATCAGGATCCGCTTTCCGGAGGGGGCCAGCCGGTGGGCGAGCGTGCCGCCGCCGGCTCCCGTACCGATGACGATGACGTCGTAGTGCTGATCGTCGGCCATGAGAGGGTCCCGTTCTAGGAGTCGTCGGCTGTCCTGGCTGAAGTGCCCGTCCGGGGGACTCCGGGCTGTGCTGTTCCGCACGGACATTCGCGCATTCGGGACATTTAGCTCCAATTTCCAAGTTATCGGGTGGTTCGGTCGGCTGCGACCCGGCAGAGTCGATCAGGCGCCCGGTCACTTCACGGCCCGGACGGCGCGCACCGCCTGGTCGACGAGGGTCTGCGGGGCGGACCGCGCGTCAACGGCCAGGCCGGGCTCGTCCGGCCGCAGCGGTTCCAGGGCGGCGTACTGGGAATCCACCAGTCGGGCGGGCATGAAATGGCCCACACGGCCTGTGACCCGTTGGTCGGCGATCGCGCGGTCCAGCGCCAGATACAGGAACCACACGCCTGCGCCTGCCCTGCGCAACTCGTCCCGGTACTCGTGCTTGAGGGCCGAGCACGCCACCACCCCGCCCCGTCCGGAGTCGCTCGCCTCGCGGATCCATGCGGCGACGGACCGCAGCCACGGGCGGCGATCCTCGTCGTCGAGCGGGCGACCCGCGGCCATCTTGGCGCGGTTCGCGGCCGGGTGGACGTCGTCCGCCTCCAGGAAGGGCACCATGAGCCGCTCCGCGAGCAGCAGTCCCACGGTGGACTTGCCCGATCCCGAGACACCCATGACCACCACGACCGAGGGTGCCGGGATCACAGGACGGCAATCGGATTGACCGGCGACCCAGTGGCGTCCGGCAGTCTCAGCGGGGCGATCACGCAGAGGAAGGACCAGCGTCCCTCCGCCTCGCAGACCGGTGCCAGGTCCTCGAACTGCAGGTAGTCCAGCAGGTGCAGGCCCATGGCGTGGACCGCCAGGACATGCACGGGAAAGTCGACGCCCTCGGTGGAACTCGGGGCCGTGTCGTTGTTACCGTCGCCGCCGAGCACGGCGACCCGCCGGGCGGCGAGGAACTCCAGTGCCGACGGGTGGAGTCCGGCGCGCTCAAGCGTCGCGTGCCACGGCCCGAGTTCGGCGCGGCGCCGGCGGTGGCCGACCCGCACGAAGAGGAGGTCACCCTCTTTCACGCGCACGTGCTGCGCGGTCTCGGCCGCGGCGAGGTCGCCGGCCGTCACGTGATCACCCGGTTCGAGCCAGGGCACGCCGCGCAGTCGCGGAATGTCCAACAGCACGCCGCGTCCCACGATCCCGTCGCGCGCCACCTCGAGAGAGAGCGCCGTGGCCCCGTCCGCCGTGACGCTGCTCGCGGACACGCCGCCGTGCAGGGTGCCGTCGTAGATCACGTGGCAGAGGGCGTCGAGGTGACTGTCGGCGTCGCCGTGCACGTTCATCGCGAAGCTGTCCCTCGCGAAGTGCAGTCCGTCGGAGACGTCTTCGCCTGTCTGAGGGCTCATCCGGTGCTTCGCGGGCTCCGGATTGTCCGGGCCGGGCAGCGTCTCCACTGGCGCGGCGAGCGTCATCGTCCGGCCGGTCCGCACCTCCCGGGTGGCGGCCACCACCCGGGCAGGAGTCAGGGCCTCCAGAGCGCCACGGTCCCCCGAGGCCCAGGCGGCGCGCGAGAGCAGGCGCCGGTACAGCCCGGTGAACTCGTCCTCGGTCAGCCGTGGGGATGCTGCCGGACGGGCACGGGTGACCATGGGTCAGCGCCCGTTCTCCGCGTCTAGCATCTGGTCGAGGGTGGTGGCCGCCATGACGAGCGACAGATGGGTGAACGCCTGGGGGAAGTTGCCCAGTTGCTCTCCGCTGGGACCGACCTCCTCGGCGAAGAGCCCGACGTGGTTGGCGTAGGTCTGCATCTTCTCGAACGTGTAGCGGGCCTGGGGCAGTCGTCCCGCCCGCGCGAGTGCGTCGACGTAGAGGAAGGTGCACAGACTGAACGTGCCCTCCGAGCCGCGCAGCCCGTCCGGCGATGCCGCCGGGTCGTAGCGGTAGACGAGGCTGTCGGAGACGAGCTTGCGGTCCATCGCGTCGAGCGTGGAAAGCCAGGCAGGGTCCTTGGGGGCGATGAAGCCGACCCTCGGCATGAGCAGAAGGGAAGCGTCCAGGACGTCGCCGCCGTAGTGCTGGATGAAGGCGCCCTCGTTCTCGCTCCAGCCGCGTTCCATGATCTGTTCGAAGATGGCGTCCCGGGCTGTGCGCCACCTCTCCAGGTCGGCGGGCCTGCGGAAGCGCTCGGCGAGGCTCATCGCGTGGTCGAAGGCGACCCAGGACATCATCCGGCTGTAGGTGAAGTCCTGGCGGCCGCCGCGGGTCTCCCAGATGCCCTCGTCCGGCCGGTCCCAGGCGTCGGCGAGCCAGTCCAGCGTCCTGGCCAGTGTCTTCCACCCCCGGTAGGTGGCCTGCTGCGCGATCCCGAGGCCCTGGGACAACGCATAGACGGCTTCGCCGTAGATGTCCAGCTGGAGCTGGTCGGCGGCGCCGTTGCCGATCCGGACGGGGGCGGAACCGCGGTAGCCCTCGAAGTGGTCGAGTGTCACCTCCGGCAGGTCGGGGCTGCCGTCGACCCGGTACATCGTCTGGAGCGGCTCTTCCTCCTTGCCCTCGCGCTCATGCAGCCTCTCCACGAGCCAGTGCACGAACCCGGTGGCCTCCTCGACGAAGCCGAGATCCAGCATGACCCGCACGGACAGTGCGCTGTCACGTACCCAGGTGAACCGGTAGTCCCAGTTGCGCTCTCCGCCGACCTGCTCGGGAAGACCCATGGTGGCCGCCGCGACGAGGGCGCCGGTGGGGGCGTAGGTGAGGAGCTTGAGGGTGATCGCCGAGCGGTGCACCAGCTCGGGCCAGCGGCCCCGGTAGCGGGACTGGCGCAGCCAGTGCTGCCAGAACTCGGTGACTTCCTGGACCTGTGCGTTGAGCCCGTCGACGGTGGGGGGTGCGGGCGCCTCGCCACCGGACGCGCACACGGTGAACACGACGCCGCCGACCTCGCCGGCGTTGAGCGTCGCCCTGCCGCGTACGTCCTGGCCGTCCCGCTCCAGCGGGAAGGAGGTCCGCAGGTGCGCGTCCATCACGGGGGACCGGAACAGGCCGCTGTTCTCGCCCTCGCCGAGCTCCAGCCGGTGCTCGGCCCGGCCGTAGTCGAAGCGCGGTCGGCACTCGAGCGTGAAGTCGACGGTCCCCCGCACGGCACGCATGACGCGTATGAGGGTGTGACGGTCGGTGGCGGTGCGGGTCCGGTCCGGAGGCATGAAGTCGACCACCTCGCCCACCCCGTCCGGTGACATGAACCGGGTCACCAGAATGGCCGTGTCGGGGTAATAGAGCTGCTTGCACGTCAGGTCGGGGTGTTCGGCGGCCAGCCGCATGTACCCGCCGCCGTCGTGGTCGAGCAGGGCGGCGAAGACGCTGGGCGAGTCGAACCGCGGAGCGGCGAACCAGTCCACGACACCCTGCGACGAGACGAGCGCGGCGGTCTGCAGGTCGCCCACCAGGCCGTGTTCGGCGATGGGAGGGTAGCGGTCCATGGATGCTCCGAACTCTCGGAAGGAGCCCCCTGCGCCCACTATCGGCCACTTGGGTGGTTCTTGCGCGTTGGAAGCGACGCAAGTGACCCGGGGTGCTGGAGCGGAGCAGCTCACCCGGCTTGCCGACCCCGACCCACCGGGCGTTACTTGCTGGAGCCGGTCTGTCACAGATGGGAGAGCTCCTGCATCCCGGGCACCGTAGCGCCTCGGTGGTCCGTCGGAGGGCGATGGAGGTGGTGCATGGAGATGATCCACGTCCGGCTGGTGAGCCCCACCGATCTCACCCCCCGGGCGGTCGGGCTGCTGACCGACGACCGCTATGTCTTCAACCTGGTCATCCTCACCGAACTGGCGCACAACCCCGACGGCGACGCGATCGAGTGCGACATCCTGGCGGGCGCGGCCAACGCCGTGCTGCGCGGTCTGCGCGAGCTGGAACTCGACCGCCGCGGATCCATCGTCATCGAACCGGTCGAGATGGCCTTCTCCGGTTCAGCGGCCGAAGCCGAGCAGCGGCAGCTCGGGGCGCTCGCGCACGCGCCGGTCTGGGAGGAGGTCGAGGCGCGGATTCGCGCCGAGGGCACCTATCTGCCGAGCTTCTACGTCTACCTGGTCATTGCAGGCGTCATCGGGGCGGTGGGAATCATCACCAACTCCCAGATCCTGATCGTCGCGGCGATGGTCGTAGGACCGGAGTACGGCGCCATCACCAGCGTGGCGCTGGGCATCGACCGCGGCAACGGCACCAGGATCCGCCAGGGCCTGTTCGCCCTGACCGTGGGATTCCTGCTGGCCATCCTCGTGACGTTCCTGTTCTCGTGGGCGGTCCGGGGCCTCGACTTTCAACCCAAGGCATTCGAGCTGGGCTTCAGGCCCGTCTCCACGCTGATCGACGCCCCCAGCGCCTTCTCCGTCGTCGTCGCGGTGCTGGCCGGCATCGTCGGGATCATGTCCCTGACCCAGGCCAGGACGAGCGCGCTGCTCGGCGTCTTCATCTCGGTCACCACCATCCCGGCCGCCGCCGACATCGGCGTCTCCTGCGCGTTCTCCAGCTGGAGCGAGGCGCGCGGATCTCTGGGCCAACTCCTGCTCAACGTCGTGCTGCTTATCGTGGTGGGCGTGCTGATGATCAGATTCCAACGGGCTGTCTGGCGGCGCATCGGCCGGCGCAGCGGGAGCTTTGGCACCGGGTGACGCCGCCGTCCCCCGTCCGGCAGACAGCAACAGGGCCCGTGCGCCGACCCTCCCCCGCTCCTGCCAGTGGCCCCAGCGGGCGAACCTGCCCGGCGATCGCGCCGACAGGAACGTGTCGTGCTTGACCGGGTCCATGACAGGCCGCACGCTCCCGACGGAAGGGCCGGCACCACAGGCCACCACTACGCCGGCGTCCGAGGACGCCGGCCGGGCGGATCGAGGAGGCCACGCGTGCAGGAGAGCGGCACCGGACGGCAACTGACCCTCCGTCACGGCACACACAGGGCCGTCGTCGTCGAGCTGGGCGCGGCCCTTCGGTCGTACGCGGTCGGTGAGCGCACGGTGATCGACGGATTCGGCGAACAGGACCCGATCACCGGCGGGCGTGGCCAGATCCTGGTGCCGTGGCCGAACCGGATCCGCGACGGCCGCTACCCCTGGGACGGGCAGGAGCAGCAGCTGCCGCTCACCGAGCCGGACGGCGGCAACGCCATCCATGGGCTGCTCCGGTGGGTCGCGTGGCGGGTCGTGGAGGCGAGCGACAGCCGCGCCGTCCTGGAGGTTCCGCTGTGGCCGCAGCCGGGCTACCCCTTCCACCTCCACGTCCGCGCCGAGTACTCCCTGGGCGAGAGCGGGCTGGAAGTCGCCGTCATCGCGCGCAACCTCGACACGAGGGCCGCACCCTATGGCTTCGGCCAGCATCCCTACGTCACCGCGGGCACCGCGGTCGTCGACCAGGCGGTGCTGACCGTTCCCGCACGCACGTGGCTGCGCACGGATGAGCGCGGCCTTCCGGTCGCCGCCGAGCCGGTCGCCGGGAGTGAGTACGACCTGCGGACGCCACGAACCGTCGGTGCGCTCCGGCTGGACACCCCCTTCGGCGACCTCGACCAGGACGCGGACGGCCGGGCCGCGGTGCGGCTGGCCCACCCGTCCGGTGCGTTCGGCACGGACGTGTGGCTCGGTGAAGGCGCCGACTACGTACAGCTCTACACCGGCGACACCCTCCCGCCGGACGAGCGCCGTCGCGCGGTCGCCGTCGAGCCGATGACCTGCCCGCCGGACGCCTTCCGCAGCGGCACCGGGCTCATCAGCCTCGGCCCCGGCGAGCGGCACACCGTCCGCTGGGGGATCACTCCATGGGGGGAGTGACCACGCCGCCACGGCGTCCGACAGTCCCGCGGCACCCGGCGGAGGTCTGACCCGGCCAGGCCGCGCAGCCGGCCGGCAAGAGCACCCACTCGTCCACCACCCCGCATCGAAAGGGCCGCATGTGACGACGAACCAGGTGCTCATCGGCGTGGGCGTGATCCTGGTCCTGGCCGTCGGATCGCAGATCCTGGCCGGCCGCCTGCACATCCCCGCCCTCATCGTCCTGCTGCCGGTCGGCTTCGCCGCGGGCGCGCTGATCGACGACGTCGCCCCCGAGCAGCTACTGGGCACTGCGTTCTCACCGCTGGTGTCGCTGGCCGTCGCCGTGATCCTCTACGACGCCGGCCTCGGGTTGGAGCTGGCGAGGCTCAAGGGCCACACCCGCCGCGTCGTCGTCCGGCTGATCTGGATCGGTGTCCCGATCACCGGACTGCTCGGCACGCTCCTCGCTGCGCCGCTGCTGGGGATGTCCGCACGGGCAGCCGTCATGATCGGCGCGATCCTCGTGGTCTCAGGGCCGACGGTCGTCGGACCGCTGCTCAGCTTCGTGCGACCGAAGGACCGCCTACAGCACATCCTGATCTGGGAAGGCTCCCTCATCGACCCCGTCGGCGGCGTCCTGGGAGCATTGGTCTTCCACGCGGTCGTGGCCGGCTCGCGCCACCACCTCGGCAGTGGGATGGAGCGTTTCCTCGCCAGCATGGCCGTCGGAGCGGCCGGCGGAGCGGTCGGGGCGGCTCTGCTGTGGATGCTGTTCCGGGTGCTGCGGCTCGGCGAGGTCCTCGGCACCACGGCGCAGCTTGCCGCGGTGATCGGTGTCGCGGCGTTCTGCGATGTCCTGCGCGACGACACGGGACTCATCGCCGCCGTGGTGATGGGCCTGGCCGTCGCCAACCTCCCCGGCATGGACGTACCCGCGCGTCGGCCCTTCTTCGAGACCCTGGTCAGCCTGATCCTCGGCCTGCTCTTCATCTCGATCTCGGCCACCGTCACCCCGCACTCGCTGCGCCACGTGTGGCTGCCCGCGCTCGGGCTCGCCGCCTTCCTGGTCCTGGTCGTCAGGCCGCTGGTCGCGGTCGTGTCCACCCTCGGCACCGAACTGACACGCAGCGAGCGCGGTTTCATCGGCTGGATGGCGCCGCGTGGCATCGTCGCGGCCGCCACGGCTTCGACGTTCTCCGCCGACCTGGTGGCCCAGGGGATCGGCGGCGCTTCGAAGATCCTTCCGGCCACGTTCGTGGTCATCGTCGCGACCGTGACGCTCTACGGCCTGACCGCCTCTCCCGTCGCCCGGCGCCTGGGCGTGGTGCGCCCGTCCCGCTCGCGGCCCCTGCTCGTCGGCGGCGCCCCCTGGGTGGTCGACCTGGGCATGGCCCTGAATGCGGCAGGGCTGGAGGTGCTGATGTGGGCAGGTGAGGATGAGCAACGCGAAAGTATCCGGCAGGCCGGGATCGAGCTTGCACCGGGTGAGCTGCTGGGCGCCGCCACGGGTGGGGCCGCGGAGCTGGAGGGCATCACGGCCGTGTACTTCCTCACCGCCCAGGACGACTTCAACGCACTCGCGGCGGTGCTTTTGCGAGGCGGCGTGGAGGGCCCGGTCCACCGTCTCAACGCACCGGCCGACAGCCACGGCGTAGTGGCGCCCTTCATCGGCGGCGAGGTTCTGTTCGGCCCGGACCTGACCTGGCCGACGTTCTCCCGCAGGTACGAAGACGGGGCAGCCGTTGTGGGGCAGCCCGCCGACGACGCCCTACGACCAGGCAGCGATCTGCTGTTCCTCGTGCGCCGGGACGGCCGCCTCGATCCGGTCACGGAAGGCAGCACACCACTGCCCCGGCCAGGGGACACGGCCGTCCTGCTGACCCCCGGCGCGCGGGGAACCGACAGCCCGCCGGAGTAGGCCGGCGTCGGCTGGTGCCCGTCCGAAGCTCCGCCCCAAGTACCTGGGCGCCGAGCCTCTGCGCGTGGGAAGGGGAATCCGCTGCGGGCGGGTTCGTGCGCCCGGCCCCACTGACAGGCGATCCTCGGCTCGGACATGCCCTGATGCCGAATCGGGCACCAGCCACCATGATCGGTCTTGAGGGTGAGCGCGTGGGCGAGAGCAGAGTCCGCGCTGTGCCCTGATCGTTCCCTGGAGTAGTCACCACCCCAGGGCGATCACGGATCAGTGTCATTGGCCGGGAGGGTAGCGATGCCGCGGAGAACAGCCGCTGTTCCACGCCCAGCGGGGCGCGTCGCTCTCAAGGAGCGGATGGCCCGGTGGCAGGGATGCTCGTCGCCGTGTTCCTCGGCATCTCCGTGCAGAGTACGAACCGTGCGACGAGCGGCCCGGCCCCGTGCGGGTTCCGGAGGAGCGCTCCGTCCGCCGGATCCTGGAACTCGTGCCGATCCCTTTCGGCCCAGTGAGTCCTCGTTCCGGTTCCACCGGGGCGCCGCGACGATCACGGCTGGCTGCCGCAGCTCCGGAATCATGGCTCAATCCTGCTGTGATGCATGCAGGTCGGAGGTCTCGGCGTGACCTCTCAGAGCCGTCAGGTCGAGCCTGAGGGAAAGCCCGCTGTGGCCGCCACGGACCCGCTCTCACTCGTCCGTAGCCGCGGTTACGTGGTTCTCCTCCTGATCGCGGCGGTTATCGGCGTCCCGATCTCGGCGACGGCTTTCGGCTTTCTCGCACTCGTCAACAAGCTCCAGTCGCTCACCTACACGGACCTGCCCAAGGCCTTGGGGTTCCATGGCACGCCCAACTGGTGGCCCGTGCCGCTGCTGGCCGTGGCCGGGCTCCTCGTCGGCCCGATCGTCCGTTACCTTCCCGGCAACGGTGGACACGAGCCGGCCCGCGGGTTCGTGGCCTCGGGGCCGACCCCGGCAGTCAATCTGCCCGGCGTGGCGCTCGCCGCGCTGGCCTCACTCGGCCTCGGGGCTGTCATCGGACCGGAGGCCCCGCTCATCGCCCTGGGCAGCGGCCTCGCCGTGGGCGGGCTGCGACTGACGCGGAAGTCGTTCCCGAAACAGGCGACCGCCGTCGTGGGAGCCTCCGGCAGTTTCGCCGCGATCAGCACCCTGCTCGGCTCACCGCTGCTCGGAGCGTTCCTGCTCATGGAGATGTCCGGCTTGGGCGGACCGATGCTCGGCGTTGTCCTGGTGCCCGGATTGCTCGCCTCCGGCATTGGTGCGCTCATCTTCACCGGCCTGGGCTCATGGACAGGTCTGGGCACCTACTCGCTGACCCTGCCGAACGTCCCCCATGCCGCGACGCCGGACGCCGCCGGGTTCGGCTGGGCACTCCTGATCGGGGTAGCGGCGGCTCTGCTCGGCGTCGGGATTCGGTGGCTCGCCCTCCGCCTGCTGAAACTGGTCGAACCGCGACGGCTGACGGCCACCGTGCTCGCGGGCGTCGTCGTCGGTGTGATCGCCCTGCTCTACGCGGAGTGGACCAGCCACCCGGCATCGGGAGTCCTGTACTCGGGACAGAGCGGCCTCGGTCCCCTTCTCTCTACGAACGCGCAGTATTCGGCAGGCGCCCTTGTGGTGCTCGTCGCCTGCAAGGCGGTGGCGTACAGCGTGTCCATGGCAGCATTCCGTGGTGGCCCGGTGTTCCCCGCCGTGTTCGTGGGCGCAGCCGGAGGCATCGCACTCTCCCACCTGCCCGGTCTCGGCGTGACCGCTGGGCTCGCGATGGGCGTGGGCGCGATGTCGGCGGCCATGCTCAAAATGCCCATGACCTCCTTGTTGCTGGCCACCCTGCTTCTGGGCCTGGAGGGGCTTACCGTCATGCCGCTGGTGATCGTGGCGGTCGTGGCCTCCTACGTCCTCACGCTCAGGTTGACCCCGCCGCCGACCGCCGCACCCGCCACCGAGCAGGACGCAGGCGGGCCGCCGAGCGGCTGAGCTGCCAGGGGGTGCGGTCCGCAGTTCGTAACCTCCCGTCGGCGGCCAACGCCCGTGATCCCAAGGCCGGCTGGGCAGAGCCACCATCGGCGCTCCACGGCCGGTCAGGAGCGGCCACTGGATCCGTCTCGACATGCCGCCCGGCTCGCCGTAACCCGCACGCCCGTCTCAGCGAGCAGGTGCCCCGGCAGCGTGGCTCCCCGGGGGGCCCGGTCATGGCGCGCCGGACCAGGCCCGCTCGGTATGCGCCGGTTGCGGACGTGACTGTCGTCTACGGCTGGCGCTGCGGCGAGCTGCACGGCGCGACAGTCGGCACCGCTGACCCCAGGGCGGCGGTCTGCAGATCGCCCACCAGGCCGCGGTTGGCGATGCGGAAAGCTGTCCATGAGCGCCCCGTCGCAAAAGGTCCTGACGCAATCCACTGTCCGGCAGGCTGTATACGGGCACCTCTCGGAGCTGCTGCGGACAGGGCCGTCGGCCCGCGGTACCCGCGAGCCGGCCCCGCGAGAGCACAGCCGGCCGCGCAACACTCACGGTCCACCACCGGTTGCGGGCTGCCCCGGTGCTGCATCTCATGGATCCCATGCAGCAACAAACCTCTCCAGCAGGCGGTGCCGTGCCTCCGATGGAGCGATCGCACTGGGTGGCCTTCGCTGGAATCCTGCTATTGGTCAGCGCCCTCTTCAACCTGCTCAACGGATTTGTGGCGATCTTCAATCACGGCTACTACTCGACCGTCTATTCCGGAGGCAACCGGCTGCTCATTTTCAACTACACGGCCTGGGGCTGGATCTGGGTCGTCATCGGCATGGTGATGGCCCTGGCGGGTCTCGGCGTGCTCGTGGGCTCCAGAGCGGCGCGGCTGACGGGCATCTGTCTGGCAGCGTTCTGTCTCGTCGGTCAGATGATCTTCCTTCCGGTCTACCCATTCTGGTCTCTGTTCACGATGCTGGTGTCGGTGCTGGTCATCTACGGTCTGCTGGCCGAGCCGCGGCACGTGCACGGATGATCGTGGACCAGCCCGCCTCGATCGGCGCCCTGCCCCTGACAGTCGCCCGCGACGCCGGCCGCAAGGTCGCCTACCTGCCCGGTCTGTCCATGCGGCGAATCGCCGATCTCTACCCGGGAGGCGAAGACCGACGCCAAGGACGCCGCCGTGATCGCCGAGCTTCCAGAGCTCGCCGTTGCTCGTGGACAGCGCCGAGAGAGCGGGCCAGCGACGGGATCACGACGTCGAGGGTGGCGGTCCCGGGGACGATCACGGTCTGCTCGTCGAGCGCGTCGAAGAGCTCGTCGATCAGCCGTTGGGCCATGCGCGGGCCTTGGGACGGATCACCTCAACGAGCTTGCGGCGACCGGCTTTGCGCAGGGCGGCCGGAGATCCGTAGCGTTCCAGCAGCCAGTTGACCGCGGGGTGGTCCATACGGGGGCCAAGGACGCGCTCCAAGCTGGGGTGGAACTGGGTGAGCAGGCCGCGTATCCGGTTGGAGGTGCGGGTGGCCTCGTCAGCTCGGCGGTGCTCTCGTCGGTCAGTTCCAGCGAGCGCAGAGTGTGCGGCATGGTGCGGCCACCTGGCCTCCTACGCCGGCCTCGCCCCGACCACGAAGTCCTCGGGCACCTCGATCCACGGCGAACACGCACCCAGAGGCGGAAACCGGCAGCTCAAACGCGCGATGCTCCTGCCCGCGTTCGCCGCCCTGCACGACCCCGCCTCCCGCACCTACTACGACAAGTGCCGGGCCCGAGGGAAGACATAGAGGCACCCCCCTTGTCATTGCCGGCGGCCCACCCCTCGGCCTTCGTCCCCCTCGTCAGCGCGGCATGAAGCACCATCCAGGCTCAGCCAGAAGGCTCTTAGTACTCCAGCCGTAGATCGTGATCTCGCCGGTAGAGACGGTGAACAGAACTGTCTGGTGGGGCGCGGGTGGTTGTTAGCCGCTGATGCCTCTGTCCGCGAGAAGGTCCTTGATGCGTGCGTCAACCTGGTGGCGGTCGTAGCCCCGCCACACGATCTTGAACGGCGGCGGGCCGACCGGCGAGTCTACTTCAGACAGGGCTTTGAGATAGCGGTCGACCTGATGGCGGTCATAGCCCCGCCGCATCAGATCGAAGCCGCGGAACTCGGACGATGTCGACACTTCGCACCCCACTCCAACCCGGTAGGAAGACAGGTGCGGCCACCGCTGATCATCGGTGTGTGAAGACAGAAGACCCTGCGGTGGCCGCAGGTCACAGCGTAGTGCCTGCCCGCTGGCAGGCGATGTTCGAAGACCTGATGGGACGGATCGCGGGCCGCTTCGCGCGGGTCGAACCCCGGCGTCGGACCCGGCAGTTGGTGCTGGGGCTGCTGGCTGACCTGCCGCGCAAGAACTGCTGGACGATCGCCGAGCACACCGGGGACGCCACGCCGGACGGGATGCAGCACCTGCTCGGGCGGGCGAAGTGGGACGCCGACCTGGTCCGCGACGACCTGCGCGAGTTCGTGCTGGAGCACTTGGCCGATGACCAGGCTGTACTCGTGGTCGACGAGACCGGCGACCTGAAGAAGGGCACCCGAACGGTGGGCGTGCAGCGCCAGTACACCGGCACCGCGGGCCGGATCGAGAACGCCCAGGTCGCCGTCTACCTCACCTACACCTCCCGGCACGGCCACGCCGGCATCGACCGCGCCCTCTACCTGCCCAAGTCCTGGACCGGCGACCCGGAACGCTGCGAACAGGCCGCCGTCCCAGAGGATGTGGGCTTCGCGACCAAGCCGCAACTGGCCTGGCAGATGATCGAACGTGCCCTGGACGCCGGAGCCCGGGCCGCGTGGGCGGCCGGCGACGAGGTCTACGGCGACAACCCGAAACTTCGCACGGCGCTGGAGAGGTGCGAACTGGGCTACGTGCTCGCGGTCTCCCGCACCCACCACCTCTCCACCTCCGCCGGACCCCAACGGGCCGATCACCTCGCCAAGCGCATCCCGCGCCGGGCCTGGCAGAAACTCTCGGCCGGACACGGTGCGAAGGGACACCGCTACTACGACTGGGCGCTGATCGCCATCACCACAGACGTTCCGGGCCATCAGCACCTGATGATCCGCCGCAACCGCACCACCGGCGAACTGGCCTACTACCGCTGCTACTCGCCCCGTCCGGTCCCGCTGTCCACGCTGGTCAAAGTCGCGGGAAGCCGCTGGACGGTGGAGGAGATGTTCCAGAGCTCAAAGACACTGGCGGGACTGGACGAGCACCAGGTACGCCGCTGGGGCTCCTGGCACCGCTGGGTCACCCTGGCCCTGCTCGCGCACGCCTTCCTCGCAGTCGCCACCGCCCTCGAACGCCGCAACCAAGCCCCGGCCGACGATGGGACCAGCCCTGACGGACTGATCCCGCTCACCTGCAACGAGATCCAGCGTCTGTTCACCGCCCTCGCCGCCCGTCCCGCCCGCGACACCGCCCACCGAATACGCTGGTCCACCTGGCGACGACGCCACCAAGCCCGCGCACGCCACAGCCACTACCGCCGCCAAGCAGCCCTTCAACCATGAAGATCACGATCTACGGCTGGAGTATTAGGGGCACGCGGAGGGCACGCCACCCCAAAATTGGCTAGACAACAAACAAACCCCAGGCCACTGGCCTGGGGTTTCGCTATGGAGCGGGTGACGAGAATCGAACTCGCACTCTCAGCTTGGGAAGCTGATGTTCTACCACTAAACTACACCCGCTTGTCAGACGCCCGACCAAGTCGGCGTCCAAGTGCTCAGCCACTGTACCTCATCCGCACAGTACGAGGCCTGGGATCCATGCGCTCCAGGCCTCGTTGCGGACGGGGCGTCACCCGTCGTCGGTGGGGCCTGTCGGCGTCCCGGGCTGGATCGCTTTTGCCGCCGCCCGGGCAACCAGCACCACCCCCGTGACCGTGGCTCCGGCGTACAGCGTGGCCAGCGCGGAGAGCAGGGCGATTTTCCAAACGTCCAGGTCGGCGAGCTTGTCGACCAGGTCGCCGAGCATCACGAGCACGATTCCCAGCAGGGTGGTCGCGATCAGGAACACGCCGAACACGACGATCATGTTGCTCGTGTTGGTGACGCGGTCCACGGCCGTCTGGGCGTCGGTCACGCGATTCTTCATCTCCGCGTGGTTGCTCTCGACAGCGCGCCCCATGTCCGAAATCTCGCGGTCGATCCTTTGGCGCTGAATGTCGATTTCGGTGCGCAGGTCCTTGACGTTGCGGAAGTAGGAGAGCCCGCCGTCCTCCCCGTGCTCGCCCGCCCCGAACAGGGTGCTCAGGTAGTCGAATCCCACGTTGGCCACGGGGGTTTCAGGTGCCCGCTCAATGTCGAAGAACTGCAGATAGGCGATCGCATCGCCTTTCCGCATGGTGATGTTCTTCGGGCCCACATTTGCCACGATGAAATAGAGGCGCTCGTCGGCCTTCAGCCGCCAGTCATCGCTTTCCGGGTCCACCTCACGGCCGTAGCCGGGGTGGACCGTCGAGCCGTGCAGGACGAGAAGTCCCTTGGCGGCGAGGCCGAACCTGTCGCCGATGGTCGCGGTGACGTCGAAGTCGAACGAGAACTTCTCGATCGTGGATATCAGCGCGGTGTCGCCAGGAGCCAGGGTGAACTCGGGCATCACCCGGTCGCCCTTGATTGCCGTGTACTTGGCTTCCCCGGGATTGTCTGGAATTACCAGCAGGTCGTCACCGAGTCGAACCGAGTAGCCCGCGCCAAGCAACTGTTCGGGCTTCCATGACCCCGACCGGAAGATGCGTTCGGAGCTCTGCAGCTCGGTGAGTAGATCTTGTGGGGAGAGGAGGCAACCTGGACGGTGCGGACGCCGATCGCTTTCAGCAACCATTACCTGACCTTCTCTGGTGGTCCGGAGTGGAGCCAACCATACGGTGAACTCGCTTGCCACGGAAGGAGTTTGCGGCGCTTTGCCTGACGATGCGGGCCGGGGCGGACCGCGGCAACGGGCCGCTCGGGCATGCGCCGCCCTCACGGGGAAGCGCCACGGTAAGATGCGCGACTACCATTGAGGCGTTACCGCGGAGTCGGAGGGGGTAGGGTGACCTCAAGATTCGACGAGAATGCGTGATTGACGAGTCTTCCCCCCCCCAGACAGATCCCGATGAGGCCAAGAGGAAATGACGAGCCGGTCAGTAAAAGCCCAATGGGTCAATGGCTTGATTCGCGAGGATCCCATGTTCGGTAAAGACCTATTCGCAGACGAATCCCACTTCGACCTGCGTTTCGTGGAGAATTACGAAAAAATCACGGAAATCGTCAAGGCGCTTCGCGTTCTGGGTATGCGGGTCGTGTTGACGAGTGGTTCTTTCGATATTATTCACGAGGGCCACTCGATGTATCTCGAGGCTGCCCGGAAATACGGCGAATTCCTTATCGTCGGGCTCGACAGCGATGAGAAGATCCGCCGGCGGAAGGGCCCCAACCGTCCGGCCGTACCAGAAATGGAACGGCTGAGGATGGTGACACATCAGCGCGGCGTGGGACTCGTGACCCTGAAGCAGGTCGACCATCCCCGCTGGGCCCTCATCGACGCCGTCCGCCCCGATGTGCTGGTTGCCACGGCGGACACCTACACCGCCGAGGAGATCGCCGATCTCGAGGCGAAGTACTGCGTCCGGGTGGAGGTCCTGGAGCGCATGGCGACCGTGAGCACCTCGGCCCGTCTGCGCCGCCTCCAGCTGGGTCTCACCGAACAGGGCGACGACGAAGGCAATGGTCAGCGGCCTGCAGACCCTTCTCCCGGCAGCCCCGCGTAGAGGTCCGGTGCGCCAGTGAAGCAGACGATCCTGTACCTGCCGGTGGTGCACGCCGGCTACGAGGCATTCCTGAACCGGCATGCGGACTCCGACGAGATCCTGATTCTCGGCCGGGAGTTCACCGAGGTCTTCCCCAAGCTCGCGAAGGACATCCGGAGCCTGAGCCCGGAGCGCGCGGCGCAGCATGCCCGCCTGATCGTTCCGGACACCCGTGTACGGGTGATCGAGCCGGCCGATCTGGCCTGCGCCGTGGTCGCCGAGCTCGTCGTACTGCCCGACGAGGAAATGATGCACCGGCTCGTCGAGCTACCGGCCTTCCCGGACAAGGCCGAGCTTCGATTCGAGTCGACGTTCCTGCGCTGGGACCGCGACTGGAGCCGTGCGACGAAGCCGGCCCGATTCGACTACCGGATCTCACGGTCGAGTCTGGACCGGCGGTTCATGACCCGGGCGGACCGGGAAGCGCGGCGCAGTTCGGACTGGTGGCGGCAGGTGGGCGCGGTGGCCGCGCGCGACGGCCACGTCCTGCGGGCCGCTCACAACCACCACCACCCGACCGAGTACACGCCGTACATCGACGGAGACCCGCGCAACGACTTCAGCAGAGGCGTACGGCCCGATCTGTCCACCGCCATCCATGCGGAGGCATCCCTGGTGGCCCGGGCCGCACGGGACGGACTGAGCCTGGCGGGCTCCGACCTCTACGTCAGCACGTTCCCCTGCCCTGCCTGTGCACGGCTCGTGGTCGAGACAGGGTTCCAGAAGTGCTTCTTCGCCGGTCCGTACTCGATGCTGGACGGAGAGGAGATCCTGCGCGCGGGCGGTGTCGAGCTGATCTGGGTCGACATGACACCCGGGCAGGGTGATGCCTCCGGCGCCGCTAGCGGCCCGGAGACGAACTGAACCTCATCCGCACCGGGGTGAAGTCCTCATCGGCCGCGACCGCGCCTTCGCCGACGAGCACATGCACGTGCAGATGCCTTATGGTCCCGCCCGTGTACCGGCAGTCGCCGTTGCGGGCGCCCAGGCCGTAGTGGTCCAGGCCGTACTTCTCCTTCGTGTACGCGAGGACGTCCCAGAAGTCGGCGCGGGCGCCGGAGGAGAGTTCGAGCAGATCGGTGACGTGTTCCTTGGGGATGAGCAGCAGATGCAACCGGGTCCCGGCATACGGGAATTCATTGGGCGTGACCATCCAGTGGGCCGTCTCCCAGAGGATCTGCTGTTTCTCATGGCTGCGGATGACGTCCGGGCAGAACAGACAGATGCCCGCGCTGTCCAGCCGCTCCATCTCCGCCCGCTGCTCTTCGGTCCGGCAATTGCCGAAGTAGTACAGGGTCACCCGGGCACCCTTTCGAAACGCAGGAACGAGTGGGGCCACGTCGTCGCGCTTGCGGCGACGTCGACGCGCGACGTCTGTGCGAAGCCCTCCAGCCACCCCGATGGCATCCGGGAATCGCCTTGCACCTGCGCGTGTACGCGCGTCAGGTAGATCCTGTCGATGCTGGGAAGCGCCTGTTGGTAGACGGAGGCCCCGCCGATCACGAAGACCTCCTCGTCTCCGGACGCCTGCTCCAGCGCCTCTGCCCTGGCCAGGGCGGACGTGACCGAGGGCTGCCAGTGGACGTCCGCCGAGCCGGGACGCGGGGTCGCGCTCACCACCACACTGGTGCGGCCGGGAAGAGGACGGCCCAGGCGCGCGACGATGGATTCATGCGTGAGACGTCCGAGCACCACCGCATGCCCCTGGGTGACGTCCTTGAAGTACCGCAGATCTCCCGGTATGTGCCACGGCAGATCTCCGTCCTGACCGATGACGTCGTTATCCGAGGCGGCGACGATCAAGGACCTTCTCATGTCGCCACCGGAATGGCCCCGATGGCCGGATGCGGGTCATAGTCCGACAGGTCGAAATGCTCACCGCGGAAGTCATGGATATCGGTCACCCGGCGTCCGCTCTCGTTGAGCGTCACCGTCGGCAACCGCCGCGGTTCCCGGTCCAGCATGGCCTTCACACTGTCGACCTGGTCCTCGTAGACATGGGCGTCCGAAATGGTGTGGTAGTAGCGCGCGGCGGGGATGCCGGTGAGGTGTTCGAGCATCAACAGCAGGGCCGCGTACTGAATCATGTTGGACGGGACGCCGACGGGAACGTCTCCGGAGCGCTGGAACATGTGCAGATGGAGTTGGCCGGCGAGGACCCTGACATGGACCCAGCCGTGACAGGGGGAAATGGTCGTCTGCGGAATCTTCCCCGTCCCGCGGATCTGGTACTGCGGAATCCAGGGACTGACGAAATGAGTACGGTCGTTCGGGAGCTCGGTCAGCTGCTCCACCAGATGCTTGAACTGGTCGAAGCCTTCGCCTTCCACGGTGGGGAAATCGTGGAACGCCCCACCGTACGAGCCCGGCCCCAGATCACCCGGCGGCAGACCGCGACGCGACGTCTTCGCGTCACTGGCCCACGGCCCCCACCAGTCGCACCCGAACTCGGCCAGTTCATCGAGGGTTGTCGCCCCGTTGATGAATGCGCAGAGCTCTCCGATGGGTTTGCGCCAGAACCGGGAGACGCTTCTCTCGGTGATGATCGGAAACCCATTTGCCAATTCGAAGCTCATGGTCTGCTGCATCAGGGTCAGGGCATCCGGGCCTTGTCGCGTGGGTGCCGTGAGGCCGTGCTCCAGGATGGCACCCAAGATCGTACGATATTGCGAATCCGGTGCACGGTCCGCATACGCGACATACTTCACGAGGTTCCCTTCACTTGGCCCGGTGTCATTCTCTGCGTCAGTCTCTGCGCCAGGGCGAGGTCATGCTAGCAGCCGTGCTTACCGACTCTCCGCACGGTTATTTCCTCGTCATCCCAAAAGACATTGGTCATCATTGGTCATTCCAAGGGTCATTCCAAAGGCCTGCGAAGACCTACATGAGATCCTTGATGCTTACACTCAGGGCGGAGGCGATCTCCTGCAGATAGGTCAGGCTGAGGTTGTTCACCCTGTCGCTGTTCTGCTCCCAGTCCCTGAGCTGATCAGCGCTGAAGGCACCCGGGATCCTGGTGGATTCCGCCACCTGGCGACGCGTCATGTTCCGCAGCTCGCGCAACTCCTTGATACGTGCGCCCACCCGATGCTGTTCGAGCTGCGCGAGAGCAGTCCTGCGCTGCAGCAATTTGGGTCGCAATTCAGCGATCTCCAGATTCAGCTGCTCCTCAAGCCGTGAAATCGAGTCGTATCGCACAAGGGCGAGGGGGCTCGGGATCCCGGTCACCATACGACTGATCCTGGTGTCGATATGTGCGACCACCACAATCGGGATGATGGCTTCCTGGGCGAAAACGAGTTCCTGTCCCGCCCCCGTACTCGGATGGTGCGCGAGATAAATGAGGAAGTCGGAGTTGATGACCCGGTGGCGGTCCGTCCGGAAGACTTCCACGTCCGGCACGCTGGTGTGGTGAACCGGGTCCGTGACTTTTCTGGGCTCATACAGTCGAACGTTGTTGCGTGCGCAGACGTCGGCCACCGTGTCGGAAATCTCGAACAGGTACTTGCGCTCGTCGGCGTCCAGTCCGGTCAGGGCGGACGCCAGGTAGGCGTCGAGGTGGCCGTGCGGGACCTGGGGAGTCTGGACGCTCGGCTCTCGGGCCGCCGAGGACGGGCGATCGGGAAGGGTCATCGCTCGAATTCCGTCCTGCCGTCCAGATGCCATGTGCGCCCCCCAGACTACTCTGACGCCCCACCGCGCCCGGGTCGGACCGGAGCGGTGGCCGCCTGCGCAGGGTCGAAGCGGGGGCATCTGAGCACGCGTCAGGAGTGGGACATGCCCGCGCGGAGCGGAAGTTGGGGCGTACGGTGGAGACGCGGCGGAAGGCTCCGGCAGGTGGGGGCGCCGCCGGAAGTACCATCCCTTTGATGCCGTAACGTGGCTTTTGTCGGCAGGCGGTCGGTAGGTAGCCTGCAGCCGGACGCCGCTCTTGGGGAAGGGACTCTGGGACTTCATGGAACGCACTGTCGTCCGTTGTGCCGAGGGGCACGTGTTCACCACCGCTTCGCTTCCGATGCAGCAGGCCGAGCGACTCGGCCCTGTCCGGCTCATCAGGTGCCCAGGATGTGCCAGGTTGCGCAGTGTGGCGCCGGTTGCCCTGGAGAGGCACTAGCGGCAGGCACCGGTGTCGTGTCTGCGGCCCGCCGCATATCCTCGGGACGTGCCTTTCTCCGACATCGAGATGCGTCCCGAGCGCGGCCCGACCGCCTCCCGGCCCAACCCGGATTTCCGTCGGACGCAGGTGTGAGGGCGGCGGCATGAGCGGTGTGCGGGAGAACCTGACCTACGAGTCAGCGGACGGTCGGCGGAGGCGGGTGTGGGATCTGCCCGGCGCAGTCCTCGTCCGGGTCGGGACGCGCCTGTCGCATGCCTGAGGATCCCGACTCACGCCCATCCTCTGCGCGGGCGCGTCCGTGTTCAGGCCGCGGCACGGAAGACGTACGCCGTCATCGGGGCGGTGACCGGCCCCGGGCCCAGACGGGCCGTCATCTCCTCGATGACGGTGGCCCGGACGGCCGTTCCGTCGCCGCGCTCCTCAACGGCGGCGCGCACCGGTGTCCCGGTGAGGTACCCGGTGGCGAGGTCGGCGGTCGACGTGGCCCGGCCCTGAAGCGTCAGCTCCTGCTCGTCCTCGACGGCGAACCCGGCGGCCGCCAGATCGGCGGCCACGACGGCGGGGTTGGCATAGCCGTGCGGAACGGTCTGGAAGAAGCGTGGCGGGTCGACCGGAAAGGCCCGCTCCAGCCCGGCCTGCAGCGCGACTTCGAAGCCGTGCGTCCCGAGCGGGCCCCAGGTGTTGAACAGGAACCGGCCGCCCGGGGCCAGCACCCGGCGGACCTCGGTGAAGGCCTCGATGCGGTCGGGAAAGAACATCACGCCGAACTGGCAGACCACCAGGTCGAAGGCTCCGTCGGGGAACGGCAGCCGCTGCGCGTCGGCCTGCCGCCACACCGCGCCAGGGGCCCGGGCCGACCCGAAAGCGACCATGGACTCGTTCAGGTCGGTGGCCGTCACCTCGGCCGAGGGTGCCGCTGCGAGCAGATCGGCTGTCAACACGCCGGTTCCCGCGGCGAGTTCGAGGATTCGCCGCGGGTGGAGTGCCGCCGCCCGGGCCGTCAGGTCCTCGGCGAAGGGCCGGAAGACCACCGGTACGAGGAACTGCTCGTAGGCCATCGGCATGGATTCGGACCATCGCCGGTCGGCATTGACTCCTGTCACCCTCATGACGGTAGCGCCGCGTCGGGAAACCTCTTCCATGCCGCGCCGCCATGCACCCTGGGGCTGGACCCACCTGATGAGGCGGCAGGGCACACGTTCTCTGACACGGCAATGGTCAGCCGATGGCTGCCCCCGTTTTGTTGCTCAGGTGCCGGCCGTTCCTCTTCGCCGGCGGCAGGTCTCCAACGGGTGCAGAGGCAGTATTCCGCTCCGGTCATCGTCCTGTCCGCCCGCCACGACGAGACTGCCAAGATCAACGCCCTGGATGCCGGCGCCGACGATTACGTCACCAAACCCTTCGGCATGGGCGAACTCCTCGCCCGTATCCGCGCCGCCCTGCGCCGCGCCACCCCCGCCGACGAACAGCCCGTGATCACCACAGCGGCCTTCACCATCGACCTCGCCGTCAAGCGCGTCAGCACCGCAGCCGGCGAAATCCGCCTCACCCCCACCGAATGGCACCTGCTGGAGATTCACGTCCGCAACCCCGGACGCCTGGTCACCCAGCGCCAACTCCTCCAGGAGGTCTGGGGACCGCGCTATGAGAAGGAGACCAACTACCTGCGCGTTCACCTCGCCAACCTGCGCCGCAAGCTGGAACCAGAACCCTCCCGACCCTGCTACCTCATCACCGAGCCCGGCATCGGCTACCGCTTCACCCCCGACACTCCCGCTTGATTCCGCGTTCGCCATTCCGGAACCAACGATGGCGACGGCTCATCCGGATAAGCGGCTGTGTCTGGGAACTAGGCGAGTGTGAACCTTCGTTGGGGCGGGGGTACAGATCATCTGCAGGGCGGTCGTGCAGCGGCTTGAGCAGGTCCGGCTCTCATCACGCACCCCGTCGAGAGAAGCGCTCTGAGCGGTCTTGCGGCCTGGCACCAGCCGCTCGGCCGCTCCCTCTCCTGAGCCGGGTCAGCAGTCGAACGGGGCGTCTGGCTGGTTGGCCCAGAAGGAGAGGAACGACCACGTCTGCGCACCGATGCGGCCGTCGACTGCGATGTCGGCGCATTGCTGGAAGAACATCGTCGTGCGCCGTGTTGCCCGGCCGAAGTCCCCGTCCTCTGCCAGGTCGGTGCCTATGGCCTCGTTCAAGTAGCACTGAGCCTGTCGGACGGCCCTTCCTGCCGAGCCGCGCTGAAGGTTCGGCCGACGATTGGTGTAGTCGCAGATGTCGTCGGGGCCTTGGGCTACGAGCGTTCCGGGATGTCTGGCGGCCTGCGCGGCCTGCGCGCCGGTCACTTGGACGGTGACGGAGGGCGGACTGTGCTGCGATGCCGCGGAGGCCGGCCCGCCTGACAGCGCGAGCGGAAGAACCAGGGTCGCGGCGGCGAGGAATGCTCGTCGCATCCTCATCACCTCCAAGAGATGGGCCTCGTCCCATCGTGCGCCTGCGTATCTCCCGTTGCATCTCGCACTCTGTGCTCACAAGTCCCACCGTCACCGCCGCTCCCCGTTGAGGTGATGTGAAAAGGGGCTCCCCGCTGCTGCGGGGAGCCCCTTTTCCGGTGGTCGTGGGGTCAGAAGGTGCCCAGTTTCACGATCGACAGGAGGGCGATCAGCTGGATCGCCGAAGCGCCCAGGGCCTTGGGCCAGGGCAGGTCGTGGGAGCGGCTGACCATCATCGTCAGGAGGACGCCGGCGGCCACCCAGGTCGCCCAGCCCAGGGCCTGGACGAAGGTCGCGTTGCCGCCGAAGAACATGGCGAAGACCAGGCGGGGGGCGTCCGTGAGGGACATGATCAGCATGGAGAGGCCGACCGTGGGCTGCCAGGCGCCGTCGCCGCCGAGCTGGCGGGCCAGGGTGTGGCTGACCACGCCCAGCACGAAGGACGAGATCACCAGGGCCACGGCCGTGGTGAGGACGATGGGGACAGCGTTCGCAAGGGTGGCGGTGATCGCGTCCTGCCGCGCGCCGTCGAAGCCGAAGACCGCGAGCAGGCCGTAGAGGAACGTCACGATGAGGGCCGGGCCCCACATCGTGTAGTCCCGCATCTGGAGGAAGGTCTGGGCGGGGGACAGGACGATGCCCCGGAGCAGGTCCTTCCAGTGCAGTCGGGGGCCTGCCGGGGCCGCGGGGGTCGAGCCCGCGCGGTAGGTGCCGCCCTGGCTGTACGGGTCCTCGCCGACCGAGAACGCCTGGGTGTGACCCGGGTGGTTCGCCGCGTACGGGTCAGGGGTGCCCTGCGGTGCGTAGCCGCCGCCGTCCCCGAAGTACTCCGGCTCGCCGTACCCGCCGCCGCTGCCCTGCGGCCACTGGCCGCCGCCGTTCCCGTGCCGCTGCTGCCCGGGGTGGGGCTGCGGCGCGGGGGGATAGCCGTACGACGGGCCCTGAGGTGCCTGCTGTCCGTACGGCGGGTGTTGCGGTCGCGTTTGCGCAGCTCCGTTGTTCCGGGCGCCGCGTCCGATCCTGAATCCAGCCACGCCTTCGAACGTACCTGGTCCCGCAGAGTGGCGGGCCGGGCCCGGCGTTTCGGGCCCGGCTTTGCGGCCGAGCTGTGACATCCCCTAAGGGGACGCGCGGGTGACCCCTTAGGGAAGCACCGGGTGTAGTCGGGGGCGCCCGTGGTGGGGACGCCGTTGGCCGGAGGGCCGAGGCTCGTGGCGCCGGTGGCCGTCGCACCGCGCAGGGACCGGACCGCGCCGTCGCCGGAGTTCTCGCCCGCCGCCGAGACCGTGAGCCCTGTGCCCCGGGTGCGCGTGAAGCGGTCGCCGACGCGGTCGCCCTTCTCCGAACTGCCGGGTACGCCCCGGGTGTTCCGCGTGATGGTCCGGGCGCCGGCCGCCGGCCGCCGTCCTGAGACTGGAGGCCTGAGGCTGGAGGCCGAGCCGCACAGGACGGTGAGCGCGCCGGCGCCCGAGTTCTCGCCCGAGGCGCCGATCGCAAGCCGGGAGGCCGTCCACCGCCGCCCCGGGGTGTCCCTCGGCCCGCGTTCGTCAGTCCGCGTCCGTCAGCCCGCCAGGAACGCCGAGCTGGAGAAGGTGACGACGGGGCCGGTCGCCACCAGCCCCTTCTTCATGCCGCGATAGACGGCGATGGTGTCCTTGGTCTCGCCCCGGTACGTGCGCACCGCGAGGTCCGCCCGTCCGTCGCCGTCGAAGTCGCCGACGGCCAGCACCCGGGTGGTGCCGTGGGCCGGTGGCGCGACGGTCACCATGCCCGCCGTGGACAGGCCCGTCGTACGACCCCGGAAGACCCGGAGCTGTGAGCCGCTGGAGACGAGTTCGCTGAGGCCGTCGCCGTCGAAGTCGGCGGCGTCGAGCATGGAGCCGGGGGAGGCGAGGGTGGCACGGGCGGCGGCCGGGAGGTCGTAGCGCAGGGCCGTGTCCCCCATCGCGCCGACCGCCGCGTCCAGGGCGGCGCCTCTGCCGAAGCGGCCGAGGGCGATGTCGATGCCCTCGGGCAAGGCGGTGCCGGTGCGGGTCGGGCCGTCGGGGCCGCCGAGGACGACGGACGCCTTGCTCGTGCCCTCCGCCGCACGGACCACCAGATCGTCGTAGCCGTCCCGGTTGACATCGGCCGCCGGGCCCGTGGGGAACTCGCCCGGCGAGGGGACGGGCGCTCCGGACGCGCGAGGAGCGCCTTTACGGCTGAACGGGCCGCGCAGATAGCTGAGTCGCTCCCCGGACGCGTGCAGCACGAGATCCTCCGCGCCGTCGCCGTCGAAGTCGCCGCACACCGGCTGGTCGGGCCAGTCGTCGCCGAAGCGGGCGGCGGCGGGGACGGTGAGCGTGACTGCGTGGGTCAGCCCGCCGGGCGAACCGAAGAGGACCTGGAGGGGGACCGGAGGGCGCCCCTGGCCGTCGTAGGGCGGGTCCGTCGAGACGATCAGGTCCGTGAAGCCGTCCTTGTCCAGGTCGCAGCTCGCCTCCGCGTCGAAGACGGCGGGCAGTCGGCCCTTGGTGCGGGCCGCGTACCTGACGGGACTGATCAACTGCCGTGCACCCGGGGTGATTCCGCGCGGGCTGCCGTAGACGACACCGATGCCCGCGTCGTCGGCATGGCTCTGCGCCTTGACGAGCGCGTCGAGCACGAGGTCGCGGTGGCCGTCGCCGTTGAAGTCGTCGGGGGTTTTGCTGCCCTTGCCGTGCGGGACGGGGAGTTCGGCGGGGGCGTCGGCGATCTGTACGGGGGTGGGGTGGGCGGCTCCCGCTCCGGCGTCCCCGCCGGGTCCGCAGGCGGCAAGGAGGAGAGTGCTGCCGATGGCCGCCGCCGTACACATCCCGCCTCTTCGCCCGCGCACCGTTCACCTCGTCAGCACCGTCGACAACGCCTGGGCAATGATGCACGTGTTCGAGGTGGGGCGACAGCCCCGGGATCGGCCAACCGACTGCTCCGGCCCTGGGCCGCACGATCGCGGATGCGGTTGCGGCAGGATGGCTTCATGAGCGTAGTCAAGATCAACGTGTTGACCGTGTCGGCCGAGCAGCGGGAGGTCCTGGAGAAGCGGTTCGCCGCGCGGGCCGACGCCGTGGGGGACTCCGACGGTTTCGAGTGGTTCGAGTTGCTGCGGCCCGTCGAGGGCACTGACCAGTACCTGGTGTACACGCGGTGGCGTGACGAGGAGTCCTTCAAGGCCTGGATGGAGGGGACGATGAAGTCGGCCCACCAGGGCGGCACCGAGGGTGGCGAGCGCCCGAAGCCGGCCGCCTCCGGCTCGACTCTCTGGTCCTTCGACGTGGTGCAGTCGGCGGGTCCGAAGAACGGCTAGCAGGCTGCCTTGGGCACGGTCATCGGATCCTGAACTCGTAACGCAACCGCTGTCGCAGGGCGGGCATCACCATGCGGTCGAGCTGGATCGGCCGGTCGTCGCGGTCGAGCGTGAGCCGGGTGAGGCGCAGGACGGGGTCTCCCTGCGCGGTCCGCAGTGCGTGTCGCTCATCCTCGTCGGGCATGCCGGCCGTCACGTCCTCCCGGACGAGGAAACCGGCATGGCCCAGGCTCGCCAGCAGGGTGACGGATCCGCCGGGGATCTTGGCCGTCCCGGCCAGGCCCGTACCGCGGGCGATGTCGGCGGGGTAATAGGTGTCCGTCAGTTCGTTCGGCTCGTCGTCGAGAAGGATCAGACGCCGTCGTACGACGACGGGCTCGCCCTCCGCAATCCCGAACTGCCCCGCCACCTCGGCCGGGGCGGGCACCTCTTCGGCATGGACGATGCGCTGGGTTCCACGCCGGCCCTGTGCCGCTGCATCAGCGCTCCAGGCGTCGCCCTGCCCTTTCTCGCGCGGCGTCAGATACGGCATCGAGGTGCTGACCCACTTACTTGCACTCATGCGGGCGGTTCGGCCTCTGCGACGGGTCGCTCGGTGACGAATGAACCCAGGCCGACCTCGGCTCGGATGAGCCCTTCCGCCTTGAGGTGGGCCAGTGCCTTCTGTGCGGTCGAGACCGCGATGCCGAACTCGTTGGACAGTTCGACGACGGACGGCACGCGGGCACCCACCGGGTACTCGCCGCTGGCGATACGGGTCTCGATGGCGGAGGCGACCTGGCGCCAGACGGGTCGTGTGCGGTCAAGCTCGGGGCTCATGCGGTTGACGCTAAAACTCTGCGGTAGACCGCGCGACCGCAGTAGACTTCGGTAGACCGCGAATGAGCTGGTGTGTCACATAGAGGACCCCCGCGACGGGTGGAGCCGTCCGGGGGCATGGCCACCAGCTGAACCCTGAAACGGAGCCGATGACGTGACCGACCTTATCCACCGTCTCCTCGCCTGGATGGGCCTCCTGCTCATCCCGCGCCGAACCGAACACGTACCGCCGTCCCCTGCCGCACCACTGGAACCGTCGCTCCACCCCCTCCCGCCCCACCGCAGCCCGTACGGCCTCCACACCCCCCTCGACGGCACCGCCACCATCGCCGTACGCCCCTACCTCACCGCCCATGAACAGCGGCAACGGCGTCGCGAACTCGCTCTCGCCACGCTGGGGTTGGACATGCCCGGCTCGTACTGGATTCACGGTGTGGAGGTCGCCTGATGGAGTCGGAGTCACCTCGCCTGCTGCCCTGGCCCGGCCCCGAGGGCAAGCCCTGCTACCTGATCACCGACGACCTCGGCGGTCCCGTCTCCCGTCTCGCCGACGCCACCGAGTCGATCCAGCTCGGCATGGGGACCGAACTCCTCGCACACGCCCGCGACCTGCTCCCCGACACGAACATGCCGGCCGGTGAACTCCGTTTCCTCGCCGAGCGGTTGACCGAGGCTCTCCAGGACGCCCTCCGCGTCGCCGAGAGCCGCGGCCTGAGGTCGGGCCGCCTGAACTGACCGCCCCCGGGCGGGAAGCGCCGACGCCCCCACGTCCACGTAGGACATGGGGGCGTCGCTGCGGCCGTAGCGGCCGTGGAACTACTTCGCCGGCTCCGGCTCCGGTGCGCTCTCCGGCTCCGGCTCGCCCGCCGGGTCCGCCGGCGTCCTGACCGAGTCCAGGAGGAGCTGGGCGACGTCGACCACCTGGATGGACTCCTTCGCCTTGCCATCGTTCTTCTTGCCGTTCACGGAGTCCGTGAGCATGACGAGGCAGAACGGGCAGGCGGTGGACACGATGTCCGGGTTCAGCGAAAGGGCCTCATCAACACGCTCGTTGTTGATGCGCTTGCCGATCCGCTCCTCCATCCACATCCGCGCGCCCCCGGCGCCACAGCAGAAGCCGCGCTCCTTGTGGCGGTGCATCTCCTCGTTACGGAGGCCCGGGACGCTCGCGATGATCTCGCGCGGGGGCGTGTAGATCTTGTTGTGGCGGCCCAGGTAGCAGGGGTCGTGGTAGGTGATGATGCCCTCGACCGGGGTGACCGGGACCAGCTTGCCCTCGTCCACCAGGTGCTGCAGCAGCTGGGTGTGGTGGATGACCTCGTAGTCGCCGCCGAGCTGCGGGTACTCGTTGCCGATGGTGTTCAGGCAGTGCGGGCAGGTGGCGACGATCTTCTTGGCCGACTTCGGTTTGGCGGACTCCGGGACCACCTTGCCGTCGTCGTCCAGCTCCTCGCCGAACGCCATGTTCAGCGCCATGACGTTCTCCATGCCGAGCTCCTGGAACAGGGGCTCGTTGCCCAGGCGGCGGGCGGAGTCGCCGGTGCACTTCTCGTCGCCGCCCATGATCGCGAACTTGACGCCCGCGATGTGGAGGAGTTCGGCGAAGGCCTTCGTGGTCTTCTTGGCGCGGTCCTCCAGGGAGCCCGCGCAGCCGACCCAGTACAGGTACTCGACCTCGGTGAGGTCCTCGATGTCCTGGCCCACGACGGGGACCTCGAAGTCGACCTCCTTGAGCCACTCCAGGCGCTGCTTCTTCGCCAGGCCCCAGGGGTTGCCCTTCTTCTCCAGGTTCTTGAGCATCGTGCCCGCCTCGGACGGGAACGCGGACTCGATCATCACCTGGTAGCGGCGCATGTCGACGATGTGGTCGATGTGCTCGATGTCCACCGGGCACTGCTCGACGCAGGCGCCGCAGGTGGTGCAGGACCACAGCACGTCCGGGTCGATGACGCCGTTGTCCTCCGCGGTGCCGATCAGCGGGCGCTCGGCCTCGGCGAGCGCGGCGGCCGGCACACCGGCCAGCTGCTCCTCGGAGCCCTTCTCCTCGCCCTCCATGGTCTTGCCGCCGCCGGCCAGCAGGTACGGGGCCTTGGCGTGCGCGTTGTCGCGCAGCGACATGATCAGGAGCTTCGGGGAGAGCGGTTTGCCCGTGTTCCAGGCCGGACACTGCGACTGGCAGCGGCCGCACTCGGTGCAGGTGGAGAAGTCCAGCAGGCCCTTCCAGGAGAACTGCTCGACCTGGGAGACGCCGAAGACGTCGTCGTCACCGGGGTCGGTGAAGTCGATCGGCTTGCCGCCCGAGGTCATCGGCAGCAGGGCGCCCAGGGAGGTCTCACCGGTGGCGTTGCGCTTGAACCAGATGTTCGGGAAGGCGAGGAAGCGGTGCCAGGCCACGCCCATGTCGGTCTTCAGGGCGACCGTGATCATCCAGATGAAGGAGGTCGCGATCTTCAGGCCGGCGAAGAAGTAGGTGAGGTTCTGGAGCGTGGAGACGTCCAGGCCCTTCAGCCACGAGACCACCGGGTACGAGATGAAGAACGAGGCCTCGTACGCGTCCACGTGGTGCTGGGCGCCCTCCAGCGCGTGCAGCATGAAGATGCAGACGCCGACGATGAGGATGACGGCCTCGACGAAGTACGCCTGGCCGAAGTTGGAACCGGCGAAGCGGGACTTGCGGCCCGGACGGTTCGGCTTGCTCAGCTGGCGGATCACGATCAGGACCGCGATGCCGAGCACCGTCATCGTGCCGATGAACTCGACGAAGACGTTGTACGGAGCCCACTCGCCGATGACCGGCAGCAGCCAGTCGGCCTGGAACAGCTGGCCGATGGCGTTGACGATCGTCAGGAGCAGCGAGAAGAAGCCGACTGCCACGAACCAGTGCGCCACACCGACGATGCCCCAGCGGTTCATCCGGGTATGGCCGAGGAACTCCCTGGCCACGGTGACGGTGCGCTGGACCGGCTCGTCGGTACGGGTGCCCGCGGGCACGTCCTGGCCGAGCCGCATGAAGTTGTAGATCTGCACGATCGCGCGGGCGAACAGGGCCACGCCGACCACGATCAGAACCAGCGACACGATGATCGCGGCGAGTTGCATTTGGGGGCTCCTCGGGCCTGCGAGGGGTTTCGTTCGAGGGCGGGGCCTCGACATTACTAAGCGGTAACTTATGCGGTCCGTCTGAGACTACCCCCATCTTCCATCGCACTGTAGCCAGCCGTTTGGTGATCTGTGTCGCTGAGGGTTGCCTTAAGGGCCGGGTTCAAGGTCTCTGACGATCCGATCGTGTTATTCATGCCAAATTGGTACATTCGCGCCTAACTTAGATCCGTGCTCTACGGGATCGTCGCCGCCACCACCGCCCTTCTGCTCGCCGCCGTGCTCACCGCACTGCTGCGGGTGCCTGCCCTGCGCCTCGGGGTCGTCGAGCGCAGACGGCAGCGGCAGCGGCCCCTTCCGCTGTTCGGAGGTGTGGCGGTGGTGCTCGCCACCTGCGCGGTCGCGGTGGCCGGCGACCGGGCGGGTGTCGCGCCGCTCGGATCCGGGGTGGGCAGGCTGCTCGCCGCGGGGGCCGCGGTCTCGGCGCTCGGGCTCATCGCGGACCTGCGGCGGGTCAAGGCGCGGGTGCTCGTCGCCGGTACCGCCGTGGCGGCGGCCTGGGTGGTGCCGTACGACGAGATCGGGGTGCCCGCCGGTCTGCTCGCCGTCTGCTGGATCGTCTTCGTCGCCGTCGGGTACAAGGCCCTCGACCATGCCGACGCGCTCGCGGGGACCGTCGGGGTCGTCACCGCCTTCGGCGTCGGCGCCTGTGCGGCGGCCGAGGTGATGGACGGGCTCGCGGTGCTGCTGAGCGTGCTGGCCGCCGCACTGACGGGGTTCCTCATGCACAACTGGCCTCCCGCGCGCGTGGGACTCGGTGCGTGCGGGTCGCTGTTCGCCGGGTTCGTGCTCGCGGCGTCGGCCGTGTTCACCCAGGCCGGTTACGGGCTGGCGTCCAGCGCGGGGGTGCTGTTCCCGCTCACCGCGGTGGCGAGCGCCGACGTCCTTCTCGTGGTCCTGTCGCGGCGACTGGCCGGGCGGCCGTTGCTGCGGGGCGGGCCCGACCATCTCGCCCACCGGCTGCGGCGGTTGGGGCTCACCCCGCAGGGGGCGACCGTGCTGCCCGGGATCGGGGCGTTCGCCGGGGTGCTGGTCGGGGTGCTCATGCACATCGGGTGGACCGCCGAGTCCGGGGTGTTCTGGGTGGGGGCGGGGACGCTCATCGTCGTACTCCTGCTGCTTCGGGTGCCGGTGTACGGAGTCCGCAGACCCGTCCCCGCGCAGACCGGAAGAGCCACACAGGCCGGGAGAGTGCTGTCCACGCAGGCCGGGAGACCCGTGTCCACGCAGGCCGGGAGGCCGGTGTCCACGCAGGTCAGCGGCCACTTGCGTGTAAGGAACGGATAAGAGTTGAGCCCCTGCGACTCAGGTCTGTTGACCCATCGCCGGGTGTCGTGCACACTTGAGTCCGTTCCACTCAAGTCAGCTGGAGGAAATCACCATGGCACGTGCGGTCGGCATCGACCTGGGCACGACTAACTCCGTCGTCAGCGTTCTGGAGGGCGGCGAGCCCACCGTCATCACCAACGCCGAGGGTGCCAGGACCACGCCGTCCGTCGTCGCCTTCGCGAAGAACGGTGAGGTGCTTGTCGGCGAGGTCGCCAAGCGCCAGGCGGTCACGAACGTGGACCGGACCATCCGTTCGGTGAAGCGTCACATGGGCACGGACTGGAAGATCGAGCTTGACGGCAAGGTCTTCAACCCGCAGCAGATGTCCGCGTTCATCCTGCAGAAGCTGAAGCGCGACGCCGAGTCCTACCTGGGCGAGAAGGTGACCGACGCGGTCATCACCGTCCCGGCGTACTTCAACGACTCCGAGCGCCAGGCGACGAAGGAGGCCGGCGAGATCGCCGGCCTGAACGTCCTGCGTATCGTCAACGAGCCCACCGCGGCCGCGCTCGCGTACGGCCTCGACAAGGACGACCAGACGATCCTCGTCTTCGACCTCGGTGGCGGCACCTTCGACGTGTCGCTCCTGGAGATCGGCGACGGCGTCGTCGAGGTGAAGGCCACCAACGGCGACAACCACCTCGGTGGTGACGACTGGGACCAGCGCGTCGTCGACTACCTGGTCAAGCAGTTCGCCGGCGGTCACGGCGTGGACCTCGGCAAGGACAAGATGGCCCTGCAGCGTCTGCGTGAGGCTGCCGAGAAGGCCAAGATCGAGCTGTCCTCGTCTACCGAGACCTCGATCAACCTGCCCTACATCACCGCGTCCGCCGAAGGCCCGCTGCACCTGGACGAGAAGCTCACCCGGGCTCAGTTCCAGCAGCTGACGGCCGACCTGCTGGAGCGCTGCAAGACGCCGTTCCACAACGTCATCAAGGACGCCGGCATCTCCATCAACGAGATCGACCACGTCGTCCTCGTCGGTGGTTCCACCCGTATGCCCGCCGTGGCCGAGCTCGTCCGCGAGCTGACCGGCGGCAAGGACGCCAACAAGGGCGTCAACCCGGACGAGGTCGTCGCCATCGGCGCCGCCCTGCAGGCCGGTGTCCTCAAGGGTGAGGTCAAGGACGTCCTGCTCCTCGACGTGACCCCGCTGTCGCTTGGTATCGAGACCAAGGGCGGCATCATGACGAAGCTCATCGAGCGGAACACGACGATCCCGACCAAGCGGTCCGAGATCTTCACCACCGCCGAGGACAACCAGCCCTCCGTGCAGATCCAGGTCTACCAGGGCGAGCGCGAGATCGCGGCGTACAACAAGAAGCTCGGGATGTTCGAGCTGACGGGTCTGCCGCCGGCCCCGCGTGGTGTCCCGCAGATCGAGGTCGCCTTCGACATCGACGCCAACGGCATCATGCACGTGACCGCGAAGGACCTGGGCACGGGCAAGGAGCAGAAGATGACCGTCACCGGCGGCTCCTCGCTGCCGAAGGACGAGGTCGACCGGATGCGCCAGGAGGCCGAGAAGTACGCGGAGGAGGACCACGCCCGCCGCGAGGCCGCCGAGTCCCGCAACCAGGGCGAGCAGCTCGTCTACCAGACGGAGAAGTTCCTCAAGGACAACGAGGACAAGGTCCCGGGCGAGATCAAGACCGAGGTCGAGGCGTCCGTCGAGGAGCTGAAGGCCGCGCTCAAGGGCGAGGACACCGCCGAGATCCGCACCGCCACCGAGAAGGTCGCGGCCGTCTCGCAGAAGCTGGGCCAGGCCATGTACGCCGACGCCCAGGCCTCGCAGGCCGCGGCGGGCGGCGAGTCCGCCGGCGCCGAGGCCCCGAAGGCCGACGACGACGTCGTCGACGCCGAGATCGTCGACGAGGACCGTAAGGACGGTGCCGCGTGACGGAGGAGACCCCGGGTTTCGACGAGAAGCCTGACGTCCCCTCCGGCGCCACCCCCGACGACGCCGAGCCGCAGGCCGCCTCCTCCTCTTCGGAGGAGGGGGCTGCCCCGGCCGGGGACGCAGCACAGATCGCCGGCCTGACGGCCCAGCTGGACCAGGTGCGCAAGGCGCTCGAAGAGCGCACCGCGGACCTCCAGCGGCTCCAGGCCGAGTTCCAGAACTACCGCCGCCGGGTCGAGCGGGACCGGATCACGGTCAAGGAGATCGCCATCGCGAACCTCCTGACCGAGCTCCTGCCCGTGGTCGACGACATCGGCCGCGCGCGGGAACACGGCGAACTCGTCGGCGGATTCAAGTCCGTCGCGGAGTCGCTGGAGACCGTCGCGGCGAAGATGGGACTGCAGGCGTTCGGCAAGGAGGGCGAGCCCTTCGACCCGACGATCCACGAGGCCCTCATGCACTCGTACGCGCCGGACGTCACCGAGACGACCTGCGTGGCGATCCTGCAGCCCGGGTATCGCATCGGCGAGCGCACCATCCGCCCCGCGCGGGTGGCCGTGGCCGAACCCCAGCCGGGGGCGCAGACCGTCAAGGCGGACTCCTCGGAGTCCGGCGAGGCGGCCGACGACAAGGAGAGCGGTGGCCCGGACGAGGGCTGAGCTTGAACCGATGAGAAAGGAGGGGCGTCGAGGATGAGCACCAAGGACTTCATCGAGAAGGACTACTACAAGGTCCTCGGCGTCCCCAAGGACGCCACCGAGGCCGAGATCAAGAAGGCGTACCGGAAGCTCGCCCGCGAGTTCCACCCGGACGCCAACAAGGGCAACGCCAAGGCCGAGGAGCGCTTCAAGGAGATCTCCGAGGCCAACGACATCCTCGGTGACCCCAAGAAGCGCAAGGAGTACGACGAGGCCCGCACCCTCTTCGGCAACGGCGGCTACCGCCCGGGGCCGGGCGGCGCGGGCGGCTCGTTCAACTTCGACCTGGGTGACCTCTTCGGAGGCAACCCCCAGGGCGGCGGGGGCTCCGGAGGCTTCGGCGGCGGAATCGGTGACGTCTTCGGGGGCCTGTTCAACCGCGGCAGCTCCGGCACCACGCGGGTGCAGCCCAGGCGCGGCCAGGACATCGACACCGAGGTCAGCCTCAGCTTCACCGAGGCGATCGAGGGGGCGACGGTCCCGCTGCGCATGTCCTCGCAGTCACCCTGCAAGGCCTGCTCCGGCACGGGCGACGCGAACGGCAACCCGCGGGTGTGCCCGACATGCGTCGGCACCGGCCAGGTGGCGCGGGGCTCCGGCGGCGGCTTCTCGCTGACCGACCCCTGCCCGGACTGCAAGGGCCGCGGCCTGATCGCGGAGAACCCCTGCGAGGTCTGCAAGGGCAGCGGCCGCGCCAAGTCGTCCCGGACCATGCAGGTCCGCATCCCGGCCGGGGTGTCGGACAGCCAGCGCATCCGCCTCCGCGGCAAGGGCGCACCGGGCGAACGGGGCGGCCCGGCGGGCGACTTGTACGTCACCGTGCACGTCGACGCGCACCCGGTCTTCGGCCGCAGGGACGACAACCTCACCGTCACCGTCCCGGTGACGTTCACGGAGGCGGCCCTCGGCGGCGAGGTCAGGGTTCCCACGCTGGGCGGCCCTCCGGTCACCCTGAAGCTGCCCCCGGGCACGCCCAACGGCCGCACCATGCGCGCCCGGGGCAAGGGCGCGGTCCGCAAGGACGGCACCCGCGGCGACCTCCTGGTCACCGTCGAGGTGAGTGTCCCGGTGGGCCTGACGGGGAAGGCTCGTGACGCGCTGGAGGCGTATCGCGAGGCGACCGCGGGCGAGGACCCGCGGGCGGACCTCTTCCAGGCCGCGAAGGGAGCTTGACAGAGATGGACGGCCGTCGACGCAATCCGTACGAACTGACCGAGGAAACCCCGGTCTACGTCATTTCGGTGGCGGCCCAGCTCTCCGGCCTGCACCCGCAGACCCTGCGCCAGTACGACCGCCTCGGCCTGGTCTCGCCCGACCGCACGCCCGGCCGCGGCCGCCGCTACTCGGCCCGCGACATCGAACTGCTGCGCACCGTGCAGCAGTTGTCGCAGGACGAGGGCATCAACCTGGCCGGCATCAAGCGGATCATCGAACTGGAGAACCAGGTCGCCGCGCTCCAGCAGCGTGTCGCCGAACTCCAGTCGGCGGTCGAGGGCGCGGCGGCGGCGATGCAGCAGCGTGAGGCGGCGGTGCACGCGTCGTACCGCCGCGATCTGGTCCCGTACCAGGAGGTGCAGCAGACCAGCGCGTTGGTGGTGTGGCGGCCGAAGCGGCAGCAGTCCGACTGACGTCCTTGTGTCAGGTCGTGGCAGGGGCTCGGAGACATTCCGGGCCCCTCCGTCCTGTTCGGACCTTTGGTTGACAGACCGGCACGTATCGGCCCGACTCTAACGTTGACGTCTCATTACCCGGTTATTCCTTGACGATCGTGTGAAGAAAGCGTTGGCTGCCTTCACCTGGGCTGCGTGAAGCACCCTGGTTCGGAAGGTATTGGAAGGTAAGCGCAGTGAACACCCGTACCCGTCGTATCGCCCTGTGTGCGGCAGTCGCCACGACCGCCCTCTCGCTCTCCTCCTGCGGGGTGCTGAACGTGTCGGAGGATGGCAAGTCGGCGAGCCCCACGAAGGGCAACGACGTCACCATCGGGCTGCTGCTGCCGGAGACGGCCAACACCCGGTACGAGGACTTCGACTACCCGATCATCAAGGAGCAGGTCGCCTCGCTCACCAGGAAGCAGGGCAAGGTCGACTACGCCAACGCCGGCCAGAACGCGGACAAGCAGGCGTCCCAGATGCAGAAGATGATCGACGACGGGGTCGACACCATCCTGCTGGACGCCGTGGACGCGCACGCCATCGCCGGTGAGGTGAAGAAGGCGAAGGACGCCGGTATCCCGGTCATCGCCTACGACCGGCTGGCCGAGGGTCCCATCGACGCGTACATCTCCTTCGACAACGAACTCGTCGGCGAGGTCCAGGCCCGCTCCCTGCTCGACGCGCTGGGCAGCGGCGTCGACACTTCCGACAAGATCGTCATGATGAACGGTTCGCCCACCGACCCGAACGCCAAGCAGTTCAAGGCGGGTGCCCTGTCCGAGCTCAACGGCAAGGTGACGATCGCCGAGTCGTACGACACCAAGGACTGGGACCCGAACAACGCCCAGGCCAACATGACCGAGGCGATCAAGGCGATCGGCAAGGACAACATCGCGGGCGTCTACTCCGCCAACGACGGCATGGCCGGCGGCATCGTCAAGGCCATGGAGAACGCAGGCCTCACCAGCCTGCCGCCGCTCACCGGCCAGGACGCGGAACTGGCGGCCGTGCAGAGGATCGTGGCAGGCGAGCAGTACATGAGCGTGTACAAGTCGTACCCGCAGGAGGCCCAGGCCGCCGCGCAGATGGCCGTGGCCAAGGTGCAGGGCAAGGACATCGAGTTCGACGCCCTCACCCAGGACACGGTCGACAGCCCCACGGACAAGGGCATCCCCGCACAGCTCGTCACCGTGACCGCCCTGACGAAGAAGAACATCAAGTCGACGGTCGTCGCCGACGGCATCTACAAGATCTCCCAGATCTGCACGTCGAAGTACGCCTCGAAGTGCGTGGCGGTCGGCCTCAAGTAGGCCGGTTGTCGACCGTCTCCCTCGTGTGCCGCGCGGACGACGCGAACCCGGTGCCGGCCAGGTTCGCGTCGTACGTGGGGCAGCAGCCCGAGCCGGGGTTCACGCCACCCGGGTGAACTCCACCGACACCTCCGGCGGCCCGCCGGCCACGCCCCGGTAGATGCCCTTGTGCGGGGTGACGTCGTCGTAGTCGCGGCCCCGGGCCACCACGACATGGGACTCGTCGGCCCGGGTGCTGTTGGTGGGGTCGTAGCCGCACCAGTCGCCCGCCCAGTACTCGATCCAGGCGTGGCTCTGCCCGGCGACGGGACGCTGGAGTTCGGCCTCGCGGTCGGGGTGGAGGTAGCCGGAGACATAGCGGGCCGGCAGCCCCACGCCCCGCAGCAGGGCGACGGTGAGGTGGGTGATGTCCTGGCAGACGCCCGCGCCCTGCTCCCAGGCCTCCGCGGGGGACGTGTTCACGCTGGTGGCGCCGGGCAGGTAGGAGACCCGGCCGGCGACCAGGGCGGAGACGGCAGTCGCCGTGTCGTGCGGGTCGAGGCCGGCCGCCGCCTTGCGTGCCTTCTTGATGAGCTTCGCCGGGACCGTCGTACGGACCGTCGGATCCGTGAACTCCAACAGACGGGAGTTCATGGTGAGTTCGGCCAACTTCGCCCAGGTGGGAGCCGCCGGGAGCGGGTCCGCCGGGGACGTCTCGACCAGGCTGGAAGCGGTGATGGTGAGGTCGCCGTGCGGGTCCATCAGGTCGAAGCCGGTGACCTGGGTGCCCCAGTAGTCCCAGTACGACCAGGTGGCCGTCGCGGGGCTCACGGTGACGCGGGCGTCCAGCGTGGTCTGGCCGGGCAGCGTCAGCGGGGTCATGCGGACCTCGTTGTGCGAGGAGGCCGCGGGCTGGGCGTAGGAGACCCGGGTGGTGTGCTTGATGCGGAGGCGACGAGCCATCTCAGGCTCCTTCCTGGGCCCACTCGACGGGCCCCTGGTACGGGAAGAACCGCTCCGCCACCGCGTCCGCGGACGCCAGGCAGGCCTGCTGCAGATCCCGCAGCAGGACCGGGAGCTGGTCTTCGAGGGCGTGCCTGTCCAGGTATTCGAGGCGGGTGCGCAGCCGGCCGATGGGGCGCCGCGCCGGGTCCTGGCGGGGGCGGCCGAGCGCCGTCAGGCACTCCTCCGCCGTGGTCAGCGCGTGCAGCGCCGAGCGAGGGAAGTCCCGGTCCAGGAGCAGGAATTCGGCCACCCGCGGAGTGTCGCCGAAACCGCCGTACACGCGCGCGTACGCCTCGTCGGCGCCGGACGCGCTCAGCAGCGTCGTCCAGTCCGGCGCGTGCGCGGCGTCCAGCACCCGCACCGACAGCAGCCGTACGGTCATGTCCACCCGCTCCAGGCTGCGGCCAAGGACCACGAACCGCCAGCTGTCGTCCCGGCTCATCGTCGAGTCCGCGAGGCCGAAGAAGAGGGCCGCCCGGCGCCGTACCAGTTCCAGGTAGGCGTACGGGCCCGTGCGCCGTGCCGCGAGCCGCTGGTCGGCGAGCGCGTGCCAGGTGGAGTTGAGGCACTCCCACATCTCGGAGGAGACGGCCTCACGGGCACTGCGCGCGTTCAACCGGGCGGCGCCCAGCGCCCCTTCGATGGAGCCCGTGGAGCGGGCGTCGAAGGCCAGCTGGTCCAGGACCTGCTGCATGTCCACGCGCTCGTCCCCGGCGTCCATGCCGAGGATCGCGTACAGCGAACGGCAGGCGGCGTCCTCGTCGCGCCAGGGGTCCTCCAGCATGCGGTGCAGATACGCGTCGAGGATGCGGCCCGTGGCGTCCGCCCGCTCGACGTAGCGGCCGGTCCAGCTCAGGGCCTCGGCTATCCGGGAGAGGATCACGTCGTTCACTGCTGCTGGGCCCCTTCCTGTACGACGGCACGGGTGCCGTCTGGTCCGAGCCGGCGCGGGGCGACGGCGGGGATCGCGGCGGCCGGCTCGGGCGCCGGCGGCTCGGACTGGCCCTCGGCGAGCACCCAGGTGTCCTTGGAGCCGCCGCCCTGGCTGGAGTTGACGATCAGGTTGCCCTCCTGGAGGGCGACGCGGGTCAGCCCGCCGGGCAGCACCCAGACGTCGTTCCCGTCGTTCACCGCGAACGGCCTGAGGTCGATGTGACGCGGTGCCATGCGCTCGCCCGCGAGGGTGGGGGAGGTGGACAGGGCGACGGGCCGCTGCGCGATGTAGCCGCGCGGGTCGGCGATGACGGCTTTGCGAGTGCGTTCAAGAGTGTCCTTGTCGGCCTTCGGGCCGATGACGATGCCCTGGCCGCCCGCGCCGTCCACGGGCTTGATGACCAGCTGGTCGATCTGGTCGAGGACCGCCTCCAACTGTCCTGGCTCATCGGGCCGATAGGACTCGACGTTGGGAAGAACCGGTTCCTCGGCGAGGTAGTAGCGGATCAGGTCCGGGACGTAGGTGTAGAGCAGCTTGTCGTCCGCGATCCCGTTGCCGACGGCGTTCGCGAGTGTGACGTTGCCCGCCATGGCCGCGCCCATGATGCCGGGGCAGCCGATCACCGAGTCGGGACGGCAGTGGAGCGGGTCGAGGAAGTCGTCGTCCAGGCGCCGGTATACGACGTGGACGGGCACCTCGCCGCGCGTGGTGCGCATCCACACCCGGTTGCCGCGGCAGACCAGGTCGTGCCCCTCGACCAGCTGCACGCCCATCAGGCGGGCGAGCAGGGCGTGTTCGAAGTAGGCGGCGTTGCTGGGGCCGGGGGTCAGGACGACGACCCTCGGGTCCGGCACGCCATCGGGTGCGGCGGCACGCAGGGCGGCCAGAAGCCGGTGGCAGTACCCGTCGACGGGCAGGACGTGCTGCTCGGTGAAGAGGGACGGGAAGATCCGGGTCATGGCCCGGCGGTTCTCGATGACGTACGAAACCCCGCTGGGCACCCGCACGTTGTCCTCAAGCACCCGGAAGTCCCCGGCCTCGTCGCGTACGAGGTCGATGCCGGCGACGTGGATGCGCACCCCGCCCGGTGGCTCGACTCCCTGCGCGGACCGGTGGAAGTGGGGGGAGTTGAGCAGCAGCCGCCAGGGCACGACACCGTCCTCGAAGGCACGGCAGTGCCCGTAGGCGTCGGCGAGATAGGCCTCCAGGGCTCTGACCCGCTGGCTCACCCCGCGTTGTATGAGATCCCATTCGAGGGCGTCGAGGATGCGGGGCACGAGGTCCAGCGGCCAGGGCCGCTCCTCGCCCGCGAAGGCGTACGTGACGCCGCGGTCCGTGAAGGCGCGGGCCATCTGGTCCGCCCGGAACCTGAGTTCACTCGGCTCGATCGGCTGCAGCGCCGCCAGCACCGGCTCATAGGCGGCTCTGACCTCACCCGGCCGCTCAAACATCTCGTCCCACGCATCGGCCAACGCGTATGCGTCAAATATGTCCGCCATGGGGGGACGTTAGAGGCGAGGTGTAACGCGACGATCACTCCGGTATTTCCAGGAGCTTGCGTGCCCGGGCGGGGCGGGAGGGGTGCCTGGGACCACCCCCAGCTTGTTGCAGGACGACGGCAGGAGGACGGTGGGAAACGGGAGTTATGGGTTCTTAACGACCGGCAGCTGTGGTCGAGCCGTGTTGCGGAGCGGGTCGCGTCCGCGCATAGTTGCGCTGCGGAAGCGGCGAAACCGGGGGTGGGATGGGCGATGGCCGGGCACGGGACGGATGAGCATCCACACGGTGCTGACCGACTGTGCGAGGCCGGGGATCGCGTGTATTCCCGGGCCGTACGGCGGGGCCGCGTGCCGCGGCTGGACGCCCAACCGGTGCCGTGTCTGCTGGAGCTGGCCCTGCTGCACCCGGACCCCGACGACATGGACTGGCTGGTCCCGACGTCCCCGCAGGAGGTCATGACCCGGCTGCTGCGCGGGGTGTACGACGAGGTCAGCGCGAGCCAGCGGAAGGTGGGGGCGGCGGTCACCGCCGTCGAGCGGTACGCCGGACTGGGATCCGCCACACAGGCGGCCTCCGGCCCGGCGGAGGGTGCCGCGATCCGTGTCCTGGACGGGCTGTCCCGCATCCAGGCCGCGATGGACGCGGCGACCCAGGCGTGCACGACGGAGGTCCTGACGGTGCAGCCGGGCGGCATCCGCCCCGAGCACGAGCTGACGGAGGGGCTGCACCGGGCGCTGGCCCTGCGAGGGCGCGGCGTGCGCATGCGCGACCTGTACACGCATGTGGCCCGGCACGGGCAGGGGCTGCTCAACTACCTGGAGCTGATGGGCGGTTCGGTCGAGGCCCGCACCCTCGACGAGGTGATCGACCGTCTCATCCTCTTCGACCGCACGGTGGCCTTCATCCCCGCGAACGCGGACCGCACCCTCGCGCTGGAGCTGCGTCACCCCGCGCTGGTCGAGTATCTGGTCACTGTCTTCGACCGGCTGTGGCGGCTGGCGATCCCACTGACCGCGCCGCTGCCCGACACCGGCATCGAGGGCATCTCCCACCGCGAGCAGTCCATCGCGGCGCTGCTGGCGGAGGGCCACCAGGACGCGGTGATCGCGGAGCGGCTCGGCATAAGCGTCCGCACCTGCCGCGCCCACATCGCCCGGCTCTCCGAGACCCTCGGCGCGGCCAGCCGCACCCAACTCGGCGTCCGCATCGCCCAGGTGGGCCTCGACGGCCCGCGTCATTCCGCCGACGTCGCCCCGGTCACTCTTCCCGGTCAAGAATCCCCGACCGTCCGATGAGGCAGCCGAGCTGGGCCCGGCTCTCGCTGCCCAGGGTGGGCCGCCGGCTTGGCGATGTGCACCCGGGCGGTGCGGACGTTCATGCCGAGGCGCTTGGCGATGACGGTGTCGGTGTGGCCCTCGACGAGGAGGGCGGCGATGGCGTGCCGGCGGGGCGTGATGCCGTTGAAGGCGGCCCGGGTGGGGGCCACGGGGTGCATGGGTGTGCCATGTGCCACTGGCGACGGCGGGACGCAGCAGGCCGAAGTCGGTGAGTCAGGGGGCCGCTTCGGACTCCGTGCCGCTGACACGGCCCTCGCGCAGAGCGCGGCCGTACACTTCCAGGCCCGCTTCGCACAGCTCCGCCGGGCCGTGCCGGTGCGCCTGCCTCGTCGCGAATGACCCTTTTCCTCCGGGTGGGTTCAGGGTTCCTGCTTCAGGATCCCCGACTGCGCGATGAGAAAGCCGAGCTGGGCGCGGCTGCCGCTGCCCAGGGACGTGGCGAGCTTGGCGATGTGGGCGCGGCAGGTGCGGACGTTCATGCCCAGGCGCCGGGCGATCGCCTCGTCGACGTGACCCTCGACGAGGAGCTTGGCGATGGAGTGCTGGATCTCCGTGATGCCGTCGGGGGCGGTCTCGTAGGGGGCGCCGGCGCTCAGCGGGACCGCACGCGACCACATGAACTCGAAGACCTTGATCAGATAGCGCACGAGCCCCGGATGGCGGAGTTCGAGGGCCACCTCCCCGTCGTCGCGCGTCGGGATGAAGGCCACGGTCTCGTCGCAGACGATCAGCCGCTCGACGAGTTCGTCGATGGTGCGGTACTCCACCTTGCCGTCGGTGAACTGAGCCACGTAGGCCAGAGTTTCCGGGCTGTAGCGGGCGGGGTGCTGGTACAGGGTGCGGATGCGGCAGCCGCGTTCAATCAACGGCCTGTCGCGCTCCAGCGCTTTGGTGAGGGTGTGCTCCAGGCGGCGGCGGCTCGGCTGGACGGTGAGCATCTCCCTCTGGCACTGGGTGGTGGCCAGATCGAGCGCCGAGTTGATCCGGTCGAGGCCCTCCAGCACCGTAATCGAGTGGGTGTTCGCGGTCGACTGGGCGCTGAGGGTCATGAACGGCTCGAAAGCGTCGGCGAGTTCGATCGACAGCCGCCGGCGCTGGGTGATCTCGTTCTCGATCGGGTTGAGCCGCTGGGCCAGAGCGATCGAGGGGGGTACCGGCCGTAGCCAGTTCGGGTCGTCCGGATCGGGATGAAGGAGGGCGAACTCCATCAGACAGGGCGCAGGCTCGACATCCGCACGGGCTATGCGTCCCGTCCGGAGAGCGTTGCCGTAGAGGCGGCGTCCGTCCTCGCACAGGTCGGTCAACCCATGGGGATGTGTCCGCTTAGTCTCATTTATCACCAGATCTCCACCCCCCAGGGTCCTGAACGTGCAGGAACATGATGCATCGTTTGTGTGGCCATGACGTGCCGGAATGGGCCATCGTCGTATTCGGACGGGGGAGAGGTGACCTTCAAATGAGGACGAAGCCGACTATGCATAAGAGAATGCTTCGCTCGGCGCTTGTCGCCGCCTTCTCCGCCGCCTTGGCCTTCGGAGCGCTGGGCGGCCTCACGGGGACGAAGAGTGATGCCGCGCAGGACAGCAGCTGGAGCACGACGGCCACCGCAGCAGCCCCTCCCGGGGACAGCAGCTGGGTGATCGCCGCCTCCGACGTCCCGGGCGACAGCTCCTGGGTGGCTCCGACCGACAGTAGTTGGGCCGTCTCGTCATGACCACCCCACCCGACGACCGCTCCTTTCGCCGCGAAATGGCCACCGCCTACCGCTCCGGCTGGCACTTCATCGATCTGGTCACCGCGATCCCCCACGCCGGTGACTCGTTGATGGTGACTGTCTTCGGCGAGCCGGTCGTCGTCACGCGCGACGAGGATGAGGACGTACGGGCGTACCGGTGTCTGCGGCGGCCTCGGGGGGCGCCGCAGCCCGTGCGATGTGCCATCCGGTACGGAATGATCTTTGTGAACCTGGACCAGCGAGACCATCGGCTGGTGGAACCGGAAACCCCCCAAGTTCGGACCATCTCAGCCACCCCCCGCAGTGCCTGACGCGATTCCCCCGTCGCAACAGATCGCTCAGGTGCTTCCCCCCGCAGCGGCGTCACCGTGACCTGAACACGGTGACGCCGCTGCAGTTTTAGGGGATATCTCCGGGTATCGGGCTATTCGGCCACAGTCGAGCACTGGCCGAAAATCATCGGTGCCGTCATCCGAGCCCCATCGCCCGCGTCAGCTCGATCTCGATCACCACGCGTGACGGGTTCGGCGCCGGCGTCCGCTCGTAGCGCTCGGCATAGCGCCGCTCCGCCTCCGCGACCCGCTCCCGGTCGGTCCGCACGAAGGCCCGGCCCTCCAGCGTCGCCCAGCGCCGGCCATCCACCTGGCACACCGCGACCCGGGCGCCCTCGGGCCCGGCGTCCAGCACGTTCGCCACCTTGGTGCTCGTCTTGTTCGTGATGACCCGGGCCAGCCGGGCGCCGGGGTCGTAGGTCACCCCGACGGGCACGACGTGCGGGCTGCCGTCCGGACGCTGGGTCGTCAGCGTGCACAGGTGCCGCTCCCGCCAGAAGCTGAGGTACGTGGCGTCGGGGGCACCGGGATCCTGCGAATAGGTCGCCATACCCACGGGAACTTAGCCGCCGGACCGGCCCCGCTATCGCCTTGAGTGGAATAGACTCAACTTTGTGTACGCTGATTGAGTCAGCAATGGGAGACGTGGCGGAGAGCTGACATCAGGAGGAGAAAGCGAACGTGGACGCCGAGCTGACCAACAGGAGCCGGGACGCGATCAGGGCGGCCGAGCAGCGGGCCGTGACCGACGGGCACGCCGACCTGAGCCCCGCCCACCTGCTCCTGGCCCTGCTCCAGGGCCGGGGCCAACAGGGAAACGAGAACATCACCGACCTGCTGGCCGCGGTCGACGCCGACCAGGCGGCCGTGCGCGCGGGTGCGGAGAAGATCCTCGCCGGGCTGCCCAGCGTGACCGGCTCGACCGTCGCGCCCCCGCAGCCGAGCCGAGAGCTGCTCGCCGTGATCGCGGACGCCGGCGAGCGCGCCGCGGCCCTGGGCGACGAGTACCTCTCCACCGAGCACCTGCTCATCGGCATCGCCGCGAAGGGCGGCGCCGCCGGTGACGTACTGTCCGGGCAGGGGGCCGGTGCGAAGAAGCTGCAGCAGGCGTTCCAGCAGGCGAGGGGAGGACGCCGGGTGACCACACCCGACCCGGAGGGTCAGTACAAGGCTCTGGAGAAGTTCGGCACGGACTTCACGGCCGCGGCGCGCGAGGGCCGGCTCGACCCGGTCATCGGCCGGGACCAGGAGATCCGCCGCGTCGTACAGGTGCTGTCGCGCCGTACGAAGAACAACCCCGTCCTCATCGGCGAGCCCGGCGTCGGCAAGACCGCCGTCGTCGAGGGACTCGCCCAGCGGATCGTCAAGGGCGACGTGCCGGAGTCCCTCAAGAACAAGCGGCTGGTCGCGCTGGACCTCGGCGCGATGGTCGCGGGTGCGAAGTACCGCGGCGAGTTCGAGGAGCGGCTCAAGACCGTCCTGGCCGAGATCAAGGACTCCGACGGCCAGATCATCACCTTCATCGACGAACTGCACACCGTCGTGGGCGCGGGCGCCGGCGGCGACTCCGCCATGGACGCCGGCAACATGCTGAAGCCGATGCTCGCACGCGGCGAGCTGCGCATGGTCGGTGCGACGACGCTGGACGAGTACCGCGAGCGGATCGAGAAGGACCCGGCGCTGGAGCGCCGCTTCCAGCAGGTGCTGGTGGCGGAGCCCACCGTCGAGGACTCGATCGCGATCCTGCGCGGGCTCAAGGGCCGCTACGAGGCCCACCACAAGGTCCAGATCGCCGACAGCGCGCTGGTGGCCGCCGCGGCCCTCTCCGACCGCTACATCACCTCCCGCTTCCTGCCCGACAAGGCCATCGACCTCGTCGACGAGGCGGCTTCCCGGCTGCGTATGGAGATCGACTCGTCCCCCGTCGAGATCGACGAACTCCAGCGCGCCGTCGACCGGTTCAAGATGGAGGAGCTTGCGCTGGAGAAGGAGACGGACCCCGCCTCCCGGCAGCGCCTGGAGAAGCTGCGCCGCGACCTCGCCGACCGGGAGGAGGAGCTGCGGGGCCTGACCGCCCGCTGGGAGAAGGAGAAGCAGTCCCTCAACCGCGTCGGTGAGCTCAAGGAGAAGCTGGACGAGCTGCGGGGCACGGCCGAACGCGCGCAGCGCGACGGCGACTTCGACACCGCCTCCAAGCTTCTCTACGCCGAGATCCCGGAGCTGGAGAAGGAGTTGGAGGCCGCCTCGGAGGCCGAGGAGGAGGTCTCCAAGGACACCATGGTCAAGGACGAGGTCGGCTCCGACGACATCGCGGACGTCGTCGCCGCCTGGACCGGCATCCCCGCCGGCCGCCTGCTGGAGGGCGAGACGCAGAAACTCCTGCGCATGGAGGACGAGTTGGGCAAGCGCCTGATCGGCCAGCGGGAGGCCGTGCAGGCCGTGTCCGACGCGGTACGGCGCACCCGCGCCGGCATCGCCGACCCGGACCGCCCCACCGGCTCCTTCCTCTTCCTCGGCCCGACGGGCGTCGGCAAGACCGAACTCGCCAAGGCCCTGGCCGACTTCCTCTTCGACGACGAGCGGGCGATGGTCCGCATCGACATGTCGGAGTACGGCGAGAAGCACAGCGTGTCCCGCCTGGTCGGCGCCCCGCCCGGCTACGTCGGCTACGAGGAGGGCGGCCAGCTCACGGAGGCGGTGCGCAGGCGCCCGTACAGCGTGGTCCTGCTGGACGAGGTGGAGAAGGCCCACCCCGAGGTCTTCGACGTCCTCCTCCAGGTGCTGGACGACGGCCGTCTGACGGACGGTCAGGGTCGTACGGTCGACTTCCGCAACACGATCCTCGTGCTGACGTCGAACCTGGGCAGCCAGTTCCTGGTGGACCCGCTGACCGGCGAGGAGGAGAAGAAGGAGCAGGTGCTGGAGGTGGTGCGGACCTCCTTCAAGCCGGAGTTCCTCAACCGCCTCGACGACCTGGTCGTCTTCTCGGCCCTGAACAAGGACGAGCTGACCCGTATCGCCCGCCTGCAGATCGGTCGCCTGGCGAAGCGGCTCGCGGAACGCCGGCTCACCCTGGACGTCACCGACGAGGCCCTGGCCTGGCTCGCCGACGAGGGCAACGACCCGGCCTACGGCGCCCGCCCGCTGCGCCGCCTCGTCCAGACCGCCATCGGCGACCGCCTCGCCAAGGAGATCCTCTCCGGCGAGGTCAAGGACGGCGACACGGTCCGGGTGGACGCCTTCGGGGACGGGCTGATCGTGGGGCCGGTCACCGGCAAGACCCTGTAACCGGCCACCTGCCGTACGGGCCCGTCACCCTTCCGGTGGCGGGCCCGTTCAGTTCTGCAACTGGTTGAGCCGCATGCCGTCCACCCACAGCATGATCACCGCCACGACGAACCAGACGGCGACCACCAGGCACACCAGCCACAGGCCCCACAGCAGCCACCGCAGCTCTTTCCTCATCCGCATGCCGTGATCATGGCGCCCGCTGGTCATGGCACCGTCACTGCCAGATGACCGGATCGTGTCAGCCCGTGGCTGACAGGGCCGACCGGGCTTGCCACCCCCCTCCCCGGATGAGGGAGGATGACTGAATCCGTACGAAGGGAAAATCACGGTGAGCATCGACCCGTCCTCGATTCCGAACTTCGGGGGCCAGCCCGAGCCGCAGCCCGGCGGACCGGCGGGCCCCGTCGTCCCGGATCAGGACCTCGTGAAGCAGCTCCTCGACCAGATGGAGCTCAAGTACGTCGTCGACGACGAGGGTGACCTCGCGGCGCCGTGGGAGCAGTTCCGTACGTACTTCATGTTCCGTGGCGAAGGGGACCAGCAGGTCTTCTCCGTTCGGACGTTCTACGACCGCCCCCACCAGATCGACGAGAAGCCCACCCTGCTGGAGTCCATCGACGACTGGAACCGGCGGACGCTGTGGCCCAAGGTCTACAGCCACACCCACGACGACGGCACCGTCCGCCTGATCGGCGAGGCGCAGATGCTGATCGGCACCGGCGTCGCCCTGGAGCACTTCGTGTCCTCCACGGTCAGCTGGGTGCGCGCCGCCATCGAGTTCGACAAGTGGCTCGTCGAGCAGCTCGGCATCGAGCAGGAGATCAACGAGGCGGACAAGCCCGAGGACGACGAGGAGTAGTCCTCGCCCCGTACCCGCACGGGAGCCCGGCCGGGGCACCGACCATCACGGTCGGGTGCCCGGGTCGGGCTCTTCTCGTGCGGTGGACAGGGGGCCGGCCGGTGCTGACCGATTGTGGACATGCGCATTGCCCGGTCGTCGCGCGTGCGGTAAGAATCGGGCGTGCAGAAAATGGAGAAGAAATATCTTCAGGGCCGCCCCACGGCCGTTCCCGCAGGAACTCTTGTCGCACATCCGGACGTGGAGGAGTTGCTGTCCTGGCTTTCCCTCGGATCGCTCGGGCGCGGCGGAGGTCTTCTCCTTCCCCGGACGCAATGACAACTGGTCGGGAGTGACGGACGGCGGCCATGCGGTTTTCGTGAAACGGCTCTCCGGAAAGACGCCGGAATCCCTTGCCAGATTCCGCAGGGTGCTCGCCTTCGAAAATTCGGCCCACGGAATTCCGCATCCTGTTCTCATCGGCTCGGACGAGGAAAGCAGACTGCTGGTCTTCGAATTCATCGAGGACGGCAGGTCCGGAAACGAACTGGCTGCCGACGACGAGTTCACCCCCGAGCTTTCCCGGCAGGTCGGCGAGGTCCTGGCCCGGCTCCACGACCTGGACCCGGCACACGGCACGGACGTGACGGACGTACTCGACGATCCGCACTCCCTGCCGCCGGTCGCCGAACTGGAGGCGCTGCCGCTGCGGGCCTATCTCTCCGCGACCGGCGCCTCGCTGCAGGCGTGGGGGCTGCTCCAGCGGGACGCACCGCTGGTCGGCGCGCTCAGGGCGCTGCGGGACTCGGAGGCCGGGGTCGCCAGGGTGCCCGGTCACGGGGACTTCCGGCTCGACCAGTTGCTGGTCCGGGACGGCACGGTGCATGTCACCGACTGGGAGGAGTTCCGCCTGATGGACCCGGCCCGGGACGTCGGTGCCTGGACGGGCGAGTGGCTGTACCGCGCGGTGCTGCGCATCCCGGTGACGGGCGGCGAGGACGACGGGACGTTCGGTCCGACGCTGAGCCACGACGAGATCCTGGAGCGCGGGCAGCGCGAGATCGCCCGGGTGCTGCCGCTGGTCGGTGCCTTCTGGGACGGCTACCGGGCGCACCGCCCGACACCCGACCCGGCCCTCCCCGTCCGCGCCACCGCCTACGCCGGCTGGCACCTGATCGACCGCCTGCTGGCCTCGACCCGGGAGAGCGCCCGCCTGTCCGCCATCGTCCGGGCAGCAGCCGGCATCGGCCGCACGGCCCTGCTCGACCCGGAGAGGTTCACCTCGGCGGTGGGCCTGGGGGACGCGCCGTGAGTACGACGAGGGCGGCTGCGGCCGGTGGTGTGGGTGGTCTGGAGAGTACGCGGGTGTCGGCGATGAGGCTGGGGGAGGCGTCGTGAGCGTGGGTGTGAGTGTGGCCGGGTTGGACCGGCGGTTGTCGGCGGCGGTGGATGCCGTCGAGGTCGCGGACGGCGCGCGCTCGGCGTCGGTCGCGGGACAGGAGGTCACCGCGGAGGGTGCCGCCGCTCTGCGTGCCGTGCTGTCGCGGAAGCTCTACGAGGTTCTGCACACCGGCCGCGACGCGAGCGGGGACGCGCCCGCGCGGACCCTGCGCGACCCGGAGACCGAGGCCGCGCTGACCCGGGCGACCCCGCACCGCGAGGTGCTGGTGTCGGGCGTCCTGGCCGCGGCGCCCGGCGGGCGGGTGGTCGAACTCGACGGCCTCCGCGTCCGCGTCCCCGACGACGTGCCCCTCACCGAGGGCGCGGAGGGTGTCGTACGGCTGCGGCTGCCCGCCGTGCGGCCGGCGCTCTCGCCCGGGTTCTTCCTGGCCGACGGGTCCGCCGGACGTCCGGGACCGGGCGCGGTGCTGCGGGTCTACGTGCGGGTGCCGCACTGCTGCGGGGCCGCCGGGCGTTGGTCGTCTCGGCGGTGGTGCTGAGCCTGGCGTCCGCGGCCGGCACGCTGGCGCTGCCCCTGCTGGTCCGCGACCTGGTGGTGGCGCTCACCGAGGACGACGGGCTGCTCGGCGCCGTGGCCCGGATGGCCGCCCTCGCCCTCGCCGCAGCCCTCGCCTCCGCACTGTCGGGATACCTCCTGGCGCGGGCCGGCGAGGGCATGGTCGCCGGGATCAGGTCGGCCGTCGTCGGACACGTCCTGCGGATGCGGCTGCGCGACGTGCGGCGCGAGGGCACGGGCAATCTGGTGGCCCGGGTCAGCTCCGACAGCTCCCAGCTGAGATCGGTGGTCGACGTCGGCGCGGCCCAACTGCCGTCCTCCGCAGTCCTGGTGGCCGGAACCCTCGTGGTGATGGGCTTCCTCGACTGGGTGCTGCTGCTCGTCGTGGCGAGCACCTTCGCCGTCGCGGCCGCCGGGATCGGGCTGTCGATGCGCACGCTGCGCCAGGGCGTCGAACGCCAGCAGAGCGCCATCGGCCGGATGTCCCAGCAGCTGACCGCCGCGCTCATCGCCCTGCCGACGATCAAGGCATTCCGGGCCGAGCGGCAGATGGCGGGGGAGCTGTCCGGCAGCATCTCGGGGGCGGAGCGGGCCGCGGTCTCGGTCGCACGGACGCAGGCGCTCACCGGGCCCGTGATGCAGCTCGGCCAGCAGGTGGCGATCGTCGGCACCATGGTCGCCAGCGGAGTGCGGCTCGGCAGTGGCGCGCTGACCGCAGGCGAGTTCGCCGCCTTCCTCGTCTACCTGCTCCAGCTGATCTCCCCCCTGACGATGCTCATCGCGGGCGTCGCCCGTATGCAGACGGGCCTCGCGGCCCGCGGCCGGCTGGCGAGCGTGCTGACGGAGCCGACGGAGTACGACGACCGGGAGGGCGGCGCCGAACTGATCCCGGCGGCGGGCGCCGACGTCGCCGCCCGCCGCTCCCGCCGTGGTCTTCGAGGACGTCTCGTACGAGGGCGACACGGGGCAACTGGTCGTCGACCGCGCCTCCTTCAGTGTCGGCTCCCGCGGTCTCACGGCGCTCGTGGGCCCCTCCGGCGCGGGCAAGACGACGCTGCTCGGGCTGGTCGAGGGGTTCCTGCGGCCCGGCGCCGGCCGGATCCAGGTCCTGGGCCGGGACCTGGAGCGATGGCCGCTGTCGGAGCTGCGGGCGCGCAGCGTCGCGGCGCTCACCGGTCAGCCGTACGTGGCCGGGTACGGGGCCGGGGCGCCGGTGTTCCAGTCCGCGCTGCTGGGAGCCCCGTACGCGAGTCCGCGCACCGCCATGCGCGAGTACCTCTCCGTCGTACGGGCGTTGCTCGCGGGGGAGCGGGTGCGGGTCGGCGGTGAGTACCACCGCCTGCACGCGGGGCTCGTGGACCTGCCCCATCCCGAAGTGGAGGTGGGCGCCGGGGTGCTGCGCCCGGCCATGGCCCGCACGGCGGGCTCGGTCGCCGATGTGGCGATCACCTGGATGACGCCGCCGGGCTACGTCGAGAAGACCCTGCGCCCCGCGCTGGAGGAGGGTGCGGAGAGCGCGGGCAGGGACTCGACTGCCCGGGTGGTCACGGTGGTTCACGTCGCCGTGGCCCGGGAGGACCGTGACCCCGGCCGGTTGGCCCTGCTCGCCGCCTCGGCCCATCTGGGCGCCGACCACTACACCGACATGCTGCGCCGGGCCGGCGTCCCGGCCGACACCGCCGATCCGGTGGCCGGCGCCCGGCTCCTCGTGGAGCACGACGTCTTCGTCACCGGCACCCCGCAGCGGATCGCCGAGGCGCTGACGGAGTACCACCGGGCGGGCGTCGACGAGATCGTCCTCAACACGGCCGGGGTGCTGTTCGCCGAGGGGCAGGCGGCGGCGCTGGCCGACCTGGAGGCGGTCCTGACGGCGTGGCGGCCGCACGGGCGGACGGGCACGTGACGTCCGAGGCACCGCACGCCGCGGAGCAGCCGCTCTTCACCCACGGCACCGGACTCCTGCGGACGTCGGTGGCGCGGTTGCCCGGCGGCGGCTTCGTCTGGGAACGCCGCCCCGGCCCGGCGGCCCCCGAGGGCCTGGCGCCTCCCGCGCCCGGCCTCGCACGGACGGTGACGGAGGCCGGCCGGAGCCAGGGCGTCGAGCCCGCGCTGCCGACCGTGGCCGACCCGACCGCCACGGTGCTGCGCTACCGGCTCCCCGGCGCCTTCTCCGCCGCCCGCCTCCTGCGCATACCCGATCCGCAGGTCCCCGCCCTGGTGACCGAGGCGCTGCGCGGCACCGGCCGCCTGCTCGCGGCCCTGCACACGCACACCCCTGCTGCCTCGCTCGCCGCCCCGCCCACCGGCCCGCCTTCGGGCATACGGCGGCTGCGGGGCTGGTTGGCCCGGGGTGAGGGTCCGGGTGACGCGGGGCGGCTGCACCGGGCGTTCGTGGCCCGGCTCGGGGAGGGGCGCAGACGGCGTGCGATCGAGGCGGCGGACTGGGCGGGGTGGGCCGGGGGCGGGGCGCTGCTGCACGGCGCCCCCGGCCTCGGCGGGCTCGTACCGTCGCCGTACGCCGGCCGGGGCGCGCTGCTGACCGGCGAGGAACTCGCCGTGGGGACACCGGAGTTCGACGTCGGATGGCTGCTCGGCGAACTGGTCGAGCTGCGGGCCGCGGCCCGGCTCGGGCTCGGCGGCGCCCCGGCCCACGACTACGCCCCGCTCGCCCGCGCCCTCCTCGACGGCTACGGCCCGGCGCGCCCCGCCCCCCTCGCCCGCGCCGCCCTCCTGCGCATCCTCACCCACACGCACGACTACGCGGCGTACGTCGGCTGGCACGACGACCTCACCTCCTACCTGGACCTTCTCGCGGGCCTCGTCGACGAGGACGGGGCCCCGGCGGCTCGGTGGTGAAAACTTGACGAGTCGTTGTGGTTTCACAACACTGTTTTGGGTCAGAGTAATGAAGCAAGAGCGCGAAGACAGGGGGACGGTCATGCACGACGTGGACATCGTCGGGATCGGCAAGCGATACGGCGGCCGGTCCGTGCTGCGGGACATGACGTTCTCGCTGCGCCCGGGCGAGCTGTTCGGATTCGTCGGAGGCAACGGCGCCGGGAAGACCACGACGATGCGGATCGTCCTCGGCGTGCTCGCGCCTGACGCCGGCGAGGTCCGCTGGCACGGCGAGCCCATCACCTTCGAGTCCCGCCGCAGGATCGGCTACATGCCGGAGGAGCGCGGTCTCTACCCGAAGATGGGCGTCCTGGACCAGCTCTCCCACCTGGCCGAACTGCACGGCCTGCCGCGCCGCAAAGCCCGCGCGGCGAGCCGGTACTGGGCCGGGCGCCTCGGTCTTTCCGGGCGCCTCGGCGACGAGGTGGGCCACCTCAGCCTCGGCAACCAGCAGCGCGTCCAGCTCGCCGCCGCCCTGGTGCACGACCCGCGGCTCCTCGTGCTCGACGAACCCTTCTCCGGCCTCGACCCCACCGCCGTGGACGTGATGACCGAGGCCCTGCGCGAGAAGGCCGCCGAGGGCGTCCCCGTCATCTTCTCCAGCCACCAACTCGATCTGGTGGAACGGATCTGCGACCGCGTGGGCATCATCAGCGGCGGCCGCATGGAGGCGTGCGGCACCATCGGGGAACTGCGCGGCGAGACCGCCGTACGCCTGGTCGTCGACGCGCCCGACGCCCCCGCCGACTGGGCCGGGGGCCTCGACGGCGTACGCGTGACGCGCCACGAGGGCACCCGCACCCACCTCGAACTGGCCGCCGGCGCCGACGACCAGGCCGTCCTGCGCGCCGCCCTCGACACCGGCCCCGTGCACGAGTTCGCGCGCGAACAGCCGCCGCTGAGCGAGCTGTACCGCGGTGTGGTGGAGCAGCGGACCGCGAGCACAGGAGAAACCGCCGCGCCCGCCACCGCCACCGCGCCCCTGAGGAGCGCCGCATGAAGCAGCACGCGAGCGACCGCGTCCCGCCCGTCTCGTACCGCCTCTCGCCCGCCCGTGCCGTCGGCGTCGTCGCCCGCCGGGAGATCAACACCCGGTTGCGGACGAAGGCGTTCGTCGTGTCCACGCTCGGGCTGCTGCTCGGCCTCGCCGTGTACGCGTTCGTCGTGGTCTTCGTCGGCGACGACACCCGCACCGTGGCCCTCGACCGGCAGACCGCCGCGCTGCGTCCCGCCCTCACGGCGGCCGCCGAGGGCCGCGGCGAGGAACTCCGGTTCCGGCAGGCCGCGGGCCGGGCCGAAGCCGAGCGGCAGTTGCGCGACGGTGACGCCGACGCCTATCTGCACGGCTCCCCGGGCGGTTCCGGCCGCCTCGGCATCCTCGTCGAGCGCGATCTGAACCCCGGTCTGGAACGGGTCGTAAGGGCCGCGGCCCAACAGGATGCCGTGGCCCGGGAGTTGGAGCGGTCCGGTCTCGACCAGGAGCGGCTGAGCGCGTCGGCGGAGCGGGCGGCCCCGCGTACCGAGGCGCTCGAAGCGACGTCCGTACGGCCCGACCGTCTGGTGCTCGGCCTCGCCGCGAGCGGTCTGCTCTACCTCTTCCTCGTGCTGTTCGGCATCGTGGTCGCCCAGGGCGTGGTCGAGGAGAAGTCCAGCCGTGTGGTGGAACTGCTGCTGTCCGCCGTACGGCCCTGGCAGCTGCTCATCGGGAAGATCGTCGGCGTCGGTGTGGTCGGACTGGTGCAGCTGGTGGTGGTCGGCGGTGCCGCGGTGACGGCCGCCCGGGCCGCGGGGCTGCTCGACCTGCCCGACGCCGGCGTGGGGACGCTGGTGTCCGTCGCCCTCTGGTACGTCCTGGGCTTCTTCCTCTTCGCCACCCTGCTCGCGGCCGCCGCGGCGCGGGTCTCGCGACAGGAGGAGGTGCAGTCGGTCGTGCAGCCGGTGATGCTGCTGATGGCCGCGCCGTTCATCCTCGGGATCACGCTGCTCACCAAGGATCCCGCGAACCCGCTGATCGAAGCCCTCTCCCTGGTCCCGCCGTTCAGTCCGGTACTGATGCCCGCCCGGATCGCCATGGGCACCGCCCCGCTGTGGCAGCCCGCCCTCGCGGCGCTGCTCACCCTCGCCGCCGTCGCCGTCCTGGTCCGCCTCGGTGGCCGGGTCTACTCCAACAGCGTGCTCCGCAACGGCGCTCGGGTACGGCTGCGCGAGGCCCTGTCCCGCACCTCCTGAATCCCCCGGCCGCTACGAACTCCCCACCAACCCTCAACCGAAGGAAGGACCCCCATGTCCACCGTTGTCATCATCGCCATCGCCGTCGCCCTGATCGTCGCCGTCGTCGCCGGCAACAAGGCCCGCAACCGTCGCTGACGCCCCGTCGGCGACCACCACGCCGGTGAAGGCCCGGGGGTCGTAGAACTCCCGGGCCACAGCCATGACATGACGCTTCGTCACCGCACCGAGCCGCTCGGCCTGTTCATGCAGCCAGGCCGGACCCACCCCCACCTCCACCAGGTTGGCCACCGCCATCGCCAACGAGCCCGGCGACGCCATCGCGGTGGTCGTGGAGCCGATCGCATAGCGCCGGGCGGCGTCGATCTCGGCGGCCGACGGCGGCTGTCGGACGAAGCGGTGCAGCTCGCCCCGTATCGCCGCCAGGGCCGCCGCCGTGGACGCCGTGGAGGTGTCCGCCTCGACGACCAGCGTGCCGGAGCCGGGCGCCGAGTCGATGCCGGAACGAGCGGTGTACGCGTATCCGTTGCGCTCGCGCAGGTTGTCGACGAGCCGGGAGGCGAAGTAGCCGCCGAAGGCGAGATCGGCCAGCTGGAGAGCCGGGAAGGCGGGGTCGGTCCGGGGCAGCGCCCGCGCGGAGAGCCGGATGTGGCTCTGGACGGCGCCGGGCCGGTCGTACGGCCGCAGTCGTCCGCCGCGCACGGGCGGAGGACCCGGCGTCCGGGCAAAACCGCGGCCACGCGGCCAGCACTTGAGGGCCGCCTCGACCAGGGCGAGCGCCCGGTCCGGATCGAGGTCGCCGGTCAGGACGAGCACCGAGCCCGCAGGCCGTACCGCGGACGCGTGCAGGGCGCGCAGGTCCTCGAAGCCGACGGCGGGCAGCTGTGCCGGGTCGGGGATCTCCAGGGCCGCGAAGTCGTCGCCGAACCGGTGGCGTTGCAGGGCGGCCCGCGCCACGGCGGCCGGGTGGGACCAGGCCACGCGCAACCGCTCGGCCAGCGCGGCCCGTTCGTGGGCGAGCGCGCCGGGCGGGCAGCCGAAACCGTGGAGCGCCTCGGCGAGTACGTCGAGCAGCACGGGCAGTCCGTCACGCGCGTCGCCGCCCAGCGCGAACCCGGAGAGGATCAGACGCCGCGCGTCCGTCCCCGCCCGGAGCTCGCCCCCCACCGCGGCCAGCTCCCGGTCGATCCGCTCCGCCTCGTGGTGGTGGAGCAGACACGCCGCGAGCAGTTCGGACCGCGCGGCATCCCGTGGCACCGTCCTTCCGCACGGCACCACCAGCCGCAGTTCGACGAGCGGGACCACAGGGGTGCGCACGACGACGACCCGCACGCCGTTGTCCAGGACGGTGTCCACATCGGGGAGCACGATGTCGGTGACCTCCACCTCTTCAGCTGTATGGGCAGTTCTCAACTACGTCCGCGCGCCGGCCCGTTGGGGTTGGGCGGCGGGTTCGATCACCGCCACCGCGCGCCCCGCCGCCCGCATCCTCTCCGCCGCCGCGGCGATCCGTCCGGGCGTCACCGAGCCGACCAGGGCGGGCAGCCGGAGCGCCAACGTCCCGTCGCCGTGCAGCAGTTCGGCGCCGCCCGCGGCCCGGGACCGGGCACCGGCATCGGCGAACCCCCGATGGAACTGCGCGGTCCAGCGGGCCGTGATCCGCGCGAGTTCCTCGTCGCCGACCGCACCCCGGGCCACCGCGCGGACCTCGTCGTCGATCGCCGCGACCAGTTCCCCGGCATCGGTACGGGCGGTGTGGACGGCGAGGCAGGTGACGAGGTCCGGGTGGCGGGCGTCGAACGGTACGCCGAACAGACCGCTCGCCATCGACACGTCCACCGCAAGCCCCGCACCACCGAGCAGCCGGCGCCGCAGCCGCCCGGCCCGGCCCTGTCCGAGCACCGCGACGAGCGTCAAGTGATCGACGCAGGCGTCGAGTTCGACGGCGGGATCGGGCAGCCGGTACCCGACCGCGACGGCGGGCAGCGAGGCCCACCGATCGACGACACGCACGTCGCGCACGTCGGCCGCTTCACGCACACCGCGTTCATACGGCGGCGGCCCGGCCGGCGCCCCTGCCGAGCCGGTCCCCCCGGGTACCGGCTCGAAGTGCCGTCGTACGAGGGTGGAGGCCTCGGCAGGGTCGAAGCCGCCGGCGACGGTGAGCACGGCGTTGCCCGGCGCGTAGTACGAGGAGAAGAACTCCGTGCACTCGGGGATGCCGATCGTGCCGAGGCCGTCGATGTCGTAACCGCCGCGGGTGTTTTCCGAGTCGGGGAAGAGCGCCCCCGGGAGCATCCAGGGAAAGGCACCGTAAGGCCTGCCCGCCACATGGATCACGTGTTCCTCGCGAATGACGCGCGCCTGGTTCTCCAGGTTTTCCCGGGTTATCCGCGGGCCGCGCATTCGGTCCGCCTCCAGGGAAAGGACGAGTTCCAGCGCGGCCGGGGGCAGTACCGAGTGATAAACGGTGCAGTCCTGCCGGGTGTTCGCGTCACAGCCGCCGCCGGCCGCCTGGATGAGCCGCGCGTGTTCCGAGGGCCCGTAATTCCCGCTGCCCTGGAACATCATGTGCTCGAAGAGGTGGGCCAGCCCCGCGTGGTGCGCGGGTTCCGAGCGGAAGCCCACGTCGTAGCGGAGGGCCACACCCACCGCGGGCGTGTTCCGGTCCGGCAGGAGAAGCACGCGCAGGCCGTTGTCCAGAACGAATCCCACCATGCGGAAAACGCTAGCCACGGCATACGCACTGACACAACGTCAAAGCATGTCCGATGTCGGTCATTTGATGTCGGCGACCGAATGCGGACACCGTTCTTGCCCGTCGGCCGAGGTCCTGGCAAGGATGTTCCTGCCGCCCCCGGAAGCCCAACGGGCGAAGGGTGGCGGCGGAAATGGACACCTACTCGGAAAAGGAGTTCCTCATGGACTCGCAGGCTCTTGTCGGGGGTTACGCCGCTTACGCTTCGGCCGAGGAGATCGTGGCGGGTGCGGAGGCGCCGGCCGCGTCGATCACCATCACGGTGACCTCGTCGCAGGGGTGCATCAGCGCCGCGTCGGCGATCAGCGCCGTCTCGGTCGGCAACACCTTCGAACACGGATGCTGACCGACCCCACGCTGTCGTAGACGCTGTCGCTGTCGATCTGACAGTCGGCACACGGAGCGGGCGCCCGCCGCTGCAATCGGCGGGCGCCCGCTTCACGCGTCCCAGTGTGCCTCAGCCCGCGCCGGCGGCCCCGGCCCCTCGCTCACTCGCCGTCCTCGAACTCCTCGTCGGGCTGGGACCAGCCGAGGATGACGGTCGGCAGGGCTGCCGCGGCGAGCATCAGGGTCGCCAGGACGCCCGGCGCCCGGTCGAGGACCCGCTCGTGGTTCTGGAAGACGACCAGCATCAGGACGACGGCCATCCCCGAGGCGACCGCGAACTGGTAGCCGACGTAGCCGACCCGGTTGCGCACATCGCGCTCGCGCTCGTCGAGCCCGTCGGCCGGACGCTCGGCCACCGCCCGGGTCAGCGAGCGCAGGGCCGCCCACAGCAGCAGCCACAGGCACAGGCCCACGACCCAGGGCGTGTGCGTGAACGCGTTGCCGTCCGAGGTCAGCGCGAACGCGAGCATCCCGGCGAGCAGCAGCGCCATGCCGGCCGCCATGGGGCGGGCCCGCTCGGTGCGGGCGGGGGGATGACTCACCTGGACTCCTCCGTCGGCTGGTAGATCTGCGTGGACAGCGGCGCGAAGGGATGACGGCTGAACACCGCCTCGACCGGCAGCCCGAACACCTCGCAGATACGGAACGCGAGATCGAGGCTCGGGTAGTAGTTGCCGCGCTCCAGCGCCCCGATCGTCTGCGGGTTGACGTCCACGGCGGCGGCCAGATCGACCCGGCTGAGGCCGCGCTCGGCGCGCAGCACCTTCAGCCGGTTGTGGATGGGCGAACTTTCGCCGCGACGTACGGGACTCACACATCAAAGTGTCGTGAAAACACAACGCCGAGTCAAGGTTTCCCAACCCTCAACCCCTCCAACGCGCCCATCCATGACGCCACATGGACCGCAACCGCCTCACCGCCTCCTCAAGCACCCCCGTCTGCTTGCAGAACGCGAAGCGAACAAAGGGCGCGCCCTGCTCGCGGTGGTCGTAGAAGACCGCGTTGGGGATCGCCACCACTCCGCAGCGTTCGGGCAGGGCGCGGCAGAACGCGAAGCCGTCGGGCTCGCCGAGGGGCCGGATGTCGGTGGTGATGAAGTACGTGCCGGCCGGGCGGAATACCTTGAAGCCCGCCCGCTCCAGGCCGCCCGCGAGCAGGTCCCGTTTGGCCAGCATGTCCGCGCGGGAGTCCGCGAAGTACGCGTCGGGCAGGCGCAGAGCCTCGGCCACGGCGTACTGGAAGGGCCCGGAGGCGACGTACGTCAGGTACTGCTTGGCCGAGCGAACGGCGGCGACGAGATCGGGGGCGCCGGTCACCCAGGCGACGCCTCGTTCGCGCACATATTTGCGTGAGGGACCCACGGGACTACGCACTCCAGAGACAGTGAGCTGTTGTGTACACATGAGGCACTCGGTACTCTTGGGTGCATGACGCAGCCCATGCCCATAGAGTCGATCCGCGATGTCCGGGCACACCTTGCCGAGGTCGTTGAGCGGGCCGATCGGGACGACGTACCTACCGTCATCACCCGGCGCGGCAAGCAGGTCGCCGCCGTGGTGTCCATCGAAGTGCTGCGCAAGTACCAGGAGTGGGAAGAGCGCGAGATCAACCGGATCATCGACGAGCGCATGACCAACCCGGCACCCGGTATCCCGATCGAGGACGTCATGAGGGAGACGCTGGCGCGCAGTGAGTGAGTACCGCACCGTCTTCCGAGCCGAGGCTCAGGCCGAACTCCGCAAGGTGCCGCGAGACATGGCCCTTCGCATTTTGGCCAAGCTGGCTCAGCTGGAGAACGATCCGATGGGGTTCAATACCACGGCCCTCGTCTCCCAGCCCGACCGGCGGCGCCTACGGGTAGGCGACTACCGCGTGATCTACACAATCGACAACGGCGAGCTGGTGGTGTGGGTCGTACACGTCGGGCATCGCTCCACCGTCTATGACACCTGAGCGCTCCTGACATCGTCAGAATATTCAGCACCGATCCAGCGTCCTGGGGTGCCTGCGTGTCACGCACCGGGATGCGTCCGACCTGGTGCTGACCACGACCATTCATGGCGCGCTTCCGGCGCGAGTTCCGGGCGTGTGAGGTACGGCAGGCAATGAGGAAAGGAATGCGACGACCGGCCCTTAGGGCAGCGGTCAGTGCGCAAACGCCTTGCGGAGCCGTTCCGCCGCGTCTGTCAGCACCTCGGTGCGCTTACAGAACGCGAACCTGACATAAGGAGCGCCCGCCTCGCGGTGGTCGTAGAACACGGCGTTCGGGATGGCGACGACACCGGCGCGCTCCGGCAGCGCACGGCAGAAGGCGAAGCCGTCGATCTCGCCGAGGGGCCGGATGTCGGTGGTGACGAAGTAGGTGCCGGCGGGCTTGAAGACCTTGAACCCGGCCTCCGCCAGGCCGCTCGACAGCAGAGCCCGCTTGGCCCGCATGTCCTCGCGGAAGGCGGTGAAGTAGCTGTCCGGGAGGGCGAGCGCCTCGGCGACCGCGTACTGGAACGGGCCGGACGCCACGTACGTCAGGTACTGCTTCGCCGCCCGCACCGCCGTCACCAGGCCCGGCGCCGCCGTGACCCAGCCCACTCCCTGTTCGCACACCTATTTGTGTGCGGTGCGGGTCAGACTGCGAGCAGGGCGCTCAGGACGACGGCGGGGTCGGCGTCGGGTGGTCCGGCCGGCCACCAGGTGCCTTGGTCCTTGGTGTACGGGTACCACAGTCCGTCGCGGCCCAGGCGCAGCTGCGCAGCGTGACCCTCGACCGTCCAGCGGTTGCGCCAGGAGCGGAGACGGGGTGGTCTGCCGTCGGCCCAGTCCGCGCGCAGCGCCGCGCGGGCGCGATCCAGGAGGGAGGCGGGCGGGTACCAGGGGCTTTCCAGCACGTCCAGGGCTGCCGCGCCGCCGTGCCGCCATGCACGGGTGGCGGCTGCGAGCTCGCCGGGGGTGCGACCGCAGTTCGAGGCGATCCTGGCGAAGACGTCCATGGTGGGGTGAGCGGCGGCGAGGCGGACGGCGTCCTGCCATTCGGTGAGCGGGGCGGGCAGGGCCGTGCCGGCATGCTGTGCGCCGAGAGCTCCGGCGAGGAGATGGTGGGCACGCGTCGCGGCGTCGGCGGCGAGCAGTTCCAGGGCGGCCGGGTCCAGACCGGGCTCCGGCACGGCGGAGTCCACCAGCGCGGGGCCGCGGCCGGGCCGATCGGGCAGCGCCGGCGGGCCGGGCAGGGACGGGAGTGCGGTACGGGAGGCGAAGGCGGACCCGGCTGGATCACCCGGCCGGGCAGGGAACGCGGCCGGGCCCACTCCTGCGGTCGCTGCGGCTTCGGCGGAGGCGCGGGCGGTGTTGCGGCGGCCGAGCTCGTCCATCAGCTCTCGCTCGCCGCGACCGCGCAGGAGCAGCAGTACGAAGGGATCGCGGTCCAGGAGTCGGGCGACCTGGTAACAGAGGGCGGCGGCGTGTTTACAGGGGTAGCCCCAGTCGGGGCAGCTGCACTCGGGGTCGAGGTCCCGGGGGCCGGGCAGCAGCGGGACGCCGGCGGCCGCGGCGTCGTCGGCGAGCCCGGCGGGCATCTCGCCGTCCAGCAGCGCGGCGATGTTGGCGGCCCGCTCGGCGATCATGTCGAGCAGCTTGTCCCACTGCCGGTCCGTCAGCTGCTCGACCTGGACCGTGGAGCGGTACGGGGTGCGGCGACTGCCCTGCACCGGGGCGGCGGCCGAGCCGGGGCCGACGGTGACCGGTCCGACCGCGCCGCCGCGCGCGTAGGTCCGGCCCCGCGAAAGGCGGCCGGAGTCCAGGGACGAGTCCTCCAGGGAGCGCAGCCATGCGCGGCCCCACCAGGACTCGGCGAAGGGCGCGCGGCTGCCCTTGGCCGGCGGGAGTGCCTCGAAGGTACGGGCGGCTGACCTGCCCGGCCGGCTGTGCCTGGTCATCGTCCCGTCCTTCGCAGCGTGACCAGTTCGGCCAGTTCGCTGTCGCTCAGTTCGCTGAAGGCCGCCTCGCCAGAGCTGAGCACCGAGTCGGCCAGCTCCCGCTTCTGGCGGAGCATTTCGGCGACCCGGTCCTCCACGGTGCCCTCGGCGATCAGCTTGTGCACCTGGACCGGCTGGGTCTGTCCGATTCGGTAGGCGCGGTCGGTGGCCTGGTCCTCCACGGCCGGGTTCCACCAGCGGTCGTAGTGGATGACGTGTCCGGCCCGGGTCAGGTTCAGACCGGTCCCGGCGGCTTTGAGGGAGAGCAGGAACACCTTCTTCTCGCCGGACTGGAAGGCGTCGACCATCTCCTCGCGGCGTTTGACCGTGGTGCCTCCATGCAGGAACAGGGTGTCCACGCCGCGGTCGGCAAGGTGACGCCCGATCAGCTCGCCCATGGCCACGTACTGGGTGAAGACCAGGGCCGACCCGTCCTCGGCCAGGACGGTGTCCAGGAGTTCGTCCAGGAGTTCCAGTTTCCCCGAGCGGCCCGGGAGCTTGGCGCCGGCGGGTTCCTTCAGGAACTGCGCGGGGTGGTTGCAGACCTGCTTCAGGCCGGTGAGGAGCTTCATCACCAGGCCGCGCCGGGCGATGCCCTGCCTCTCCTCGATCTCGTCCATGAGCTCGCGTACCAGCGCCTCGTACAGCGAGACCTGTTCCCTCGTCAGGGACACCGGCTGGTCGGTCTCGGTCTTGGGGGGCAGTTCGGGCGCGATGCCGGGGTCGGACTTGCGCCGGCGCAGCAGGAACGGGCGGACCAGCGTGGCCAGCCGCCGGGCGGCCTGCTCGTCGCGGTCGCCCTCGACGGCAGTGGCGTAGCGGTCACGGAAGGAGGTGAGCGTGCCGAGCAGGCCAGGGGTGGTCCAGTCGAGCAGTGACCACAGTTCGGACAGGTTGTTCTCGACCGGGGTGCCGGTCAGCGCGACCCGTCCCCGCGAGGGGATCTTGCGCAGCGCCTGGGCGGTGAGCGCGTGCGGGTTCTTGACGTGCTGGGCCTCGTCGGCGACGAGCAGGCCCCAGGGCTGCCCGGTGAGGCGTTCGGTGTCGCGGCGCATGGTCCCGTAGGTGGTCAGGACGAAGCCGCCGTCTGCTCCGCCGTCGAGGCTCGCCAGGTCGCGGCCGGGGCCGTGGAAGCGGCGCACCACGGTGGCCGGTGCGAAGCGCCGGATCTCGCGCTCCCAGTTGCCGAGCAGCGAGGCGGGGCAGACCACCAGGGTGGGGCCGGCGGTGGTTTCCCGTTCCTGGCGACGCAGATGGAGAGCGATCAGCGTGACGGTCTTGCCCAGACCCATGTCGTCGGCGAGGCAGCCGCCCAGGCCGAGCGAGGTCATCCGGTGCAGCCAGTTCAGGCCGCGCAGCTGGTAGTCGCGCAGGGTCGCGGCCAGAGCTTTCGGAGGCCTCTGGGGCTCGCGCGCGGCGCGGGACTCGGGGTCGGCGATCCGGGAGCGCAGCTCCTCCAGCATGCCGCGCGCAGTGACCGCCACCTGTTCGCCGTCCACCTCGACGCTGCCGGTCAGCGCGGCGCCCAGGGCGTCGATCGGGGTGAGCGAAGTCGTCCTGGACTGCGCGGCACGTCGCAGTCGGCGGACCAGCTCCGGGTCCACGACAACCCACTGGTCGCGCAGCCGCACGATCGGCCGGTGCGCCCGGACCAGCCGCTCCAGTTCCTCCTCGGTGAGTTCCCGGTCCCCGAGGGCGACCTGCCAGCGGAAGTCCAGCAGGTCGCCGGAGGACAGGAAGGACTCGGCCGAGGACTGCGTCCCCTGGCGGCGTACGGGTTCCAGGACGCCGGTGGCGGTCAGCTCGCGTACCAGCTCCTTGGGCCAGTGCACGGCGACGCCGGCGGCGGCAAGGCTTTCGGCCGCGTCGCCCAGCAGCGACTGGGCCTCCTCGTCGGACAGCTCCAGACCGGTCGGGGCGGCGGAGTCCAGCAGCCGTCCGGCCGGGGGCCAGGCGCGGGCGGCCCGGCGTAGCGTCAGCAGCGTGTCCACCTTGGCCCGTGGGCCGAACAGTTCAGGGGCGGTGGCCCTGCCGGACCACAGGTCCGCGGCGTCGGCGAGCACCGTGGGATCGGCCAGGCTGCGCAGTTGGACCAGGGCTCGGAAGGAGTCCGCGTGGCCCAGTTCCAGCCGCAGAGACACCGCCAGCCCCGCGTCTCGGCCGGCGGCGACCTCCGCCGCCCACCTCCGCTGCTCGGGTACGGACTGTGGAGCGCGCGCCGCGAACGCCGGTCCGCCGGTCACCTGGCGGGCGGCGGGAGGGCGGGCGACGGAATCGGCCATGGCGTCGAGGAAGGCCCGAAGCAGCGGCTCGGCTGTGGGAAGCGTGAGAGGGGAGAGTCCGGGGACCGCGACCGCGCGGGCCTCGGGAGGCATGGCCGCGGCCAGGGAGTTCAACCGCTCATGGTCCTCGGCGTCGAGCGGGCCGACCCGCCAGGCGTCGAATCCCTCCGGCGACACCCCGGGCAGTATCCGTCCCCGGGCGAGCAGACGCAGACCGAGCAGGGTCGCTCCGCCCCAGAACGTGGTAGCGGCCGATGCCCGCCCGCTGCCGTCCGCGCCGAGTGCCCGGCAGCGGGTCAGCAGCGGCAGCGCCTGCTCCACCGGCAGCAGCACGGCGAGCACCCGCGCCCGGCGCACGGACGAACCGTGCGGGCGGACCACGGTGAGTTCCTCGGGCTCCACCCCGAGGTCCGGTGGCGCACCCCCGGGCGTCCAAAACGCCATCCGTCCCATCCGGGGCGGGTCCGCGGGAAGGAACACCGCCTCGCCCAAGGCGAGCTCCGGCAACCGAGCAAACATCCGTTCCCGGGCCGGAGTCGCCGACTCGGGCTCCGCCGACGGGTAAACCTTCGCCACCACGCCCACTCCTGGCCAGGTTCTTGCAACTGTTGGGAGGGCGCGGGTAGCCCACGGGCCCTCGACGGGTCAAGGCTATCCGCGCGGACGGGCAGAGAGCGCCAGAAGTGCTTCGCCCACTCGGCGCAGTGCGGAATGATGGTCACCGGCACCCACCAGGGGCGGCTGCGACCCCTTTGCGATCGCAGGCCCTTACCGGTGTCGCATCCGCCTCCGCCCGCTTTGAGGGAACCCATCGTCGTGACCGCCGAGCCCGTGCCGACCTATCAGTTGAAGATCGACCTGCGAGACGTCAGCCCGCCGATCTGGCGCCGGGTCACCCTGCCCGCCGACACTTCGCTCGGCTGCCTGCACGACATCGTCCAGACATGCTTCGGCTGGGACGACTCGCACCTGCATTCCTTCACCGAACCTGCCTCAGGCGGCCGGTTCGTCGACTTCGACGCACCGTTGGACCGTGGTCCTCTCCGCGACGCCGACGAGGAGTCCGTGACCGTGGCCGAGGTGCTGCCCTACGAAGGCGGCCGGCTGGAGTACACCTACGACTTCGGCGACGACTGGCGGCACCGGATCACCCTGGAGAAGATCCTCCCCGCGTCCACCCCCGACCGGCGCGTCCGCTGCACCGGGGGTCGCCGCGCCATGCCCCGCGCGGAGGACATCGGCGGCGCCTGGGGGCTGCAGACCGTACTCGACGCCGTTACGGACGGTGACGCTCCGGCCCCCGAGCCGTGGACCGTCCTGGTCGAAACCCTGTGCGAGGAGGGCTTCGACCCCGCTCGCTTCGACCGCGACGCCCTGGACCTGGAACTGGCCGGACTGGACCCGCAGCCGCCCACGGCAACCCCGGCAGCAGGGCGGGCCGAAGCCGCCCCCAGAGGGCGGCGCTGTTCCTGCGGCGAGGTCCACGACGACGAGGACCTGGACATGGAGTTCGTCCCGGTGCGACCCGTGTCCCTGGCACCCCGCGCGGAACTCGCCGCGGCCGTCCAGCAGGTGCCGCTGATCGCCTCCGCGCTCCGTCTGGCCCAGTGGTGCCAGGGCGGACGAGCCGTCACATCCCGGGACGTGCTCAAGCCCGCGTTGGGCCGCCTGGCCGTCCAGGAACTTCGACTGTGGACCCAGGACGATGAACTGAGCGCGCTCCGGCCCGCGGATCGCGACCAGCGGCTGGCCCGCCTGCGCAGCTCAGGAGACCTGCCCTGCCTGGACGGCCCCTGGCGGCTCGCTGTGTACGCGGACCTGGTGGAGATCAGCAAGGGCATCGCCCACCCCGGCAGCGGCCTGCCCGCCACTGCGGGAGACGAGGGGGTACTGGAACTCTGGTGCGATGCGCTCGGGGACGAACTCGATGATCTGAACGACCTGGGGAACCTCGGCCTGTCCTCGGTGCTGCTGGGCGCGCTGGGCATGGAGGACGAGGACGGCGACGGCCTCGCAGCGGTGGTGCTGCGGGCACTGTACGAGGTTCCCGACGGCGAATGGCTGGACGCTGCGCCGCTCCTCGGTGCTCTTCGCGAGGACCTTCCGAAGCAGCAGGCACGACTGGTCGAGCTGTTCTTCCTACAGATCCTCGACCAGGCGGCCGTCGTCCTCGCCGAGTATCAGGCAGCGGAGGTCGAGCCCGGTCCGGAGACGAGCCGGCAGCAGGATCACATCCTCCTCGGCATCCTCGGTATCGGGGCGAGCGTCGAGGACGGCGACGGCACTCCGCCGGCCGGGACACGACTCCGGCTCACTCCGCTGGGACGCCACGGACTGCGCGAGTACCTGCTCGCCGAGGGATTCCACGCTCCTGTCATCGGCGAACTGGCCGATGCCGACGCCCCGACCTTGCTCGACGCCCTGCTCGACTACGACCCGGAGGCCGCCCACTGCGAGATCACCGGATGGATCGGTCATCGGGGCCAGGGCCCTGCCGCAGTCCAGCTCATCGACGCCTGCGCCGGCTTGGAGGCCGATGCGGCCCTCCGCCGCCTTGCCGCCGCGCCGGTGCTCGCGGAACTCGATGAACCCAGAGCGCTCGCGGTCCTGCGTAAAGCCGCGGCCTCCCAGGTCCCCGGCTGCGCGGAGACCGCGGCGATCGCGCTGGCCGGCCGTGGTGAGATCCCAGAGGGACACGGTCCGGAACTCCAACTGTGGGGGCTCGTGGACCACCTGTGGGGCCCGCTCGGCGTGGCGGACGAGGCACTTGCCATGTTCCTGGAGCAGGAGGGGGACTCGGTACTGCCGTTCCTCGATCAGGCCGCCGACGATCTGTGGCGCTGCGACCACCCCGCCACCGGGGCCGTTCTGGATGCGGCAGGGCGACTTCTGAGGGCTCGGGACAAGGCGCTGGCCAAGCGACTGCGCAGGTCCGCGACGAGAGTAGGACCCGGGCGTCGACCATGAGGTGCCGGCATGCGTGAGTGCTGAGCGACGCTGGTACCGGCAGGGCCTGGGTCCGAAAGGGAGACGATGACGACCGGCTCATGTCCCGCCCGGGTGATGACGGCCTCTTCGCGGTCGTCGGTGACGGAGTTGAGCACGTCGGCGTACCGCGCGCGACTCGGAATACGCCATGCACCGAATTGCTACCGCTGGTAGGATCTGGGCCATGAGTGGTAGTAAGAAGTACTCGATCAGCCTCCCCGAAGACCTCGCTGAGGCCGCGCGTACCCATGTAGGTCCAGGCGGCTTCTCCGCTTACGTGGCCGAGGCCCTCGAGCAGCGTGTGGCCATGGACAAGCTTCGTGAGATGGTCGCCGACTTCGAGACCGACAACGACCCGCTGTCCCGGGAAGAGATCGAAGCGGCCCGCGCCGTACTGCGCCATGATCAGCGCGACTCGAGCGGTGCCGCAGCCTGATGCCCGGCACGCTCCTCCTCGACAGCGAGGGCCTGTCCAAGCTCTACCTCAAGGACCGCACCGCTCTGGCTCTCGTCCAAGCGGCCTCGGAAGAAGGCATCCGAGTGGCCACGACCGCCATGACCACGCTTGAGGCGGACTACGAGCGCATCCACCCCGCCCGCATCCGGTGGGTACTCTCCCGGATCGACGTCCATGACGTCACCAAGAGCGTCACCGACCAAGCGGCAGCACTGTTGCGCGACCATCACCTCAGCGGCCACAAGTACGCCATCGACGCCGTCCTCGCGGCCATTGCACGCTCGGCGCCAAGACCCGTGACCGTCCTCACCTCCGACCCTGAGGACATCAGTCTGCTCTGTGGAACCGCCGTCGAGGTCATCAAAGCCTGACGCGTGCAGATCGTGGGCACACCCGCTCACGCATGACGCTGTGCAAGCCCCCGACCGCGCACGGCCATCAGCCACCTGAGTTCCGCAGTTCGTAGGCGCGTACGGGTCCGTCGATCGATGTCTGCGCAGGTCACGGGTCGCGCTGCGTGGTTCCTCCGGTGTGGTGGTGTGTGCGCGGCGGCTCCCCGCAGCCGATGCCGTGCGGCCGGTACCTTTGCTCGTACGGTTGTCGGCTGCTATGCGGCCAGCCCCTTGAGCCGGGAAGCCGCCTCCTCAAGGACGCTCGTCCGTTTGCAGAACGCGAACCGGACGAAGGGCGCGCCCTGCTCGTGGTGGTCGTAGAAGACCGCGTTCGGGATCGCCACGACCCCGCAACGCTCGGGCAGCGCACGACAGAAGGCGAAACCGTCCGACTCGCCGAGTGATCTGACGTCCGTGGTGATGAAGTATGTACCGGTCGGACGGAAGACCGTGAATCCTGCCTGCTCCAGGCCGCCCGCGAGCAGCTCGCGCTTGGCCCGCATGTCGGCGCGGAACTCCTCGAAGTACGAGTCCGGCAGACACAGCGCCTCGGCCACGGCGTACTGGAACGGCCCGGAGGCGACGTACGTCAGGTACTGCTTGGCCGAGCGAACGGCGGCGACGAGATCGGGGGCGCCGGTCACCCAGCCCACCTTCCATCCGGTGAAGGAGAACGTCTTGCCGGCCGAGCCGATCGTGACCGTGCGCTCGCGCATCCCCGGGAAGGTGGCGAGCGGCAGGTGCTTCGCCTCGTCGAAGACCAGATGCTCGTACACCTCGTCCGTGACGACGAGCAGGTCCCGCTCGACGGCCAGTTCGGCGATCGCGGTGAGCTCCTCGCGGGTGAGGACCATGCCGGTGGGGTTGTGCGGGGTGTTGATGAGGAGGAGGCGGGTGCGGTCGGTGACGGCCGCGCGCAGTTCGTCGAGGTCCAGCCGGAAGCTCCCCTCGTGCGGGCGCAGCGTCACCGGCACCCGCCGCCCGCCCGCCATCGCGATGCACGCCGCGTACGAGTCGTAGTACGGCTCGAAGGCGATCACCTCGTCGCCGGGCTCCAGCAGCGCGAGAAGGGACGCGGCGATGGCCTCCGTCGCACCGGCCGTGACCAGGACCTCGGCGTCGGGGTCGAACGACAGCCCGTACCGCCGCTCCTGATGCGCGCTGATCGCGGCGCGCAGCTCGGGGACGCCGGGGCCCGGCGGGTACTGGTTGCCGCGCCCGTCGCGCAACGCCCGCACGGCCGCCTCCCGCACCTCCTCGGGGCCGTCCGTGTCGGGAAAGCCCTGGCCAAGGTTGATCGAATCCGTCTGCAGGGCCAGCGCCGACATCTCGGCGAAGATCGTCGTCCCGAACTCGGTGAGGCGGCGGTTGAGGAGGGGGCGCTCGCTTGAGGTCATGCCGGTCATCCTGCGCCGAAGCTCTGGAGTTCCTCAACTCTGCTTTGGCCGGTGAGAAGGCAGGGCATTCCCCGTTCACGCAAGACGCGAGGCACCCACGGGGGGCTGCTTCGGGAAACCCGAAAGGACGGTGACGCGATGTTCACCGGCTTCATCGTGGCGGCGGTCGTGATCGTGTTCATGGCGATCGTCGTATCGTCAGTGCGCAAGAGCGGCTCGAAGTCGTACGGCGCGGGGAGCAGCAGCAGCAGCGGGACCGGCAGCTGGTGGGCCGGCGGGGGAGACGGCGGCTCGTCGGGCGGGCATCACGGCGGGCATCACGGGGGCCACTCCTGCGGCGGTGGTCACTCGTCCTGCGGAGGCGGCTCGTCGTGCGGCGGTGGCTCGTCCTGCGGTGGCGGTGGCGGATGTGGTGGTGGAGGCAGCTGACACGGGGCAGCCGAACTCCACGAGGGGCACCACACCCCTTCCGCCACTCCGGTCGCGCACCCGTCGGGGCCCACGCCCCGGCGGGTGCGCGGCTGCTCCGGCGTGCGCCATGGCCGCCGTGGCGTACGCCCTGGTTGAACAGTTGAGCAGGGGAGCCCTCTGAGGGATGGAAACCCCACGAAGTTGGGTAAAAACGCTGTGGCGACGCCAGAGTTCATGATTCCCTCTCAATCACCAAGGCAGCTCCTCGGGCGTCCTGCGGAACCCTCCTGACCTCCCGACTGGGCTGACCGGGCCGATATCCCCCGGCATCGCCCGGGGTGTGCCGGACCCCCACCCCTTCCCTCCTTTTCTTTGCGTGCCAGCGGAGAGCCGACCCATGCTCACGACCCTGAACACCTCATACACCGACACGCGCGCGGCCGACCTCGCCTGGGCCCTGGGGCGCGAGCCGCTTCCCGCACTGGCCACGCTCGACCTCGAACTGGCCGGGGCCAAGCTGCAGCTGAGACTCCTCGGAGCGTCCCACCAGGTACTCCTGGAGGAGCAGCGGGGCATTTGTTCGGAGACGGTGGCGTGCATCTCCGGCAGCAGCACCCCGCTGCCGCTGGGCGTCGCCAAGCGGGCGGGTGACTGGGAGTACGAGTTCGCGGCCCGCGTGGAGGTCCTCTCACCGGGGTCGTTCGCGGGGCGCGCGCAGGAGTTGCTCGCGCTGGTCTCCGACCATCCGCACGGACTGGCGGGCGTCTTCCCCGGCAGCCCGCACGCCTTCACCGCGCTGCTGGCCCAGTGGCACGAGGGCCAGGTCCACTGGCGAACCTGGCATGCATACCCGCAGGACGGGCAGTTGGTGGCGACGCGGACCCGGGTGGGAGTCCGGGTGCCGGCGGAGCATGGCACACCACTCGACGTCTGACCGGGAGACATGATCTCAAACACGTGACGCCGAACTGCCCAACAGTTCCACACGTGTGGGTGACGAAGGGTGACTCCGGTGTGACGTAACGTCGCAGTCGTGATCGAACAGCACGCGCCGGCACCACCCGCCTCCCCGCCCCCCTGGGCGGGCCAGGCGCGGCTGCCCGTGCAGCCGGACACCGGACGGTTCCTCGTGCTCGCCTGCGTTTTCGTATGCGCGGCCTGCGGACTCGTGTACGAACTCGAACTCGTCGCCCTGGCCTCGTACCTGATCGGCGATTCGATCACCCAGGCCTCGGTCGTCCTGTCGGTCATGGTCTTCGCCATGGGCATCGGCTCGCTGGCCGCGAAACGCCTGCGCTGGCGTGCCGCGGCCGGCTTCGGCGCGATCGAGGCGACACTTGCGCTCGTCGGCGGCTGCAGCGCGATGGCCCTGTACGCCGTCTTCGCCTGGACCGGCGACTGGGGCGGCCTGTGGGGTCCGCGCTGGCTCCTGGTCGCCTTCTCCCTGACGATCGGCCTGCTGATCGGCGCCGAGGTCCCCCTCCTGATGGAGCTGATCCAGCGCATCCGGCGCCAGGACGCGGGCGGCGCGGTGGCCGACCTGTTCGCGGCGGACTACGTCGGCGCGCTCGTCGGCGGCCTCGCCTTCCCCTTCCTTCTCCTGCCCCTCCTGGGCCAGTTGACCGGCGCCCTGATCACCGGCGCCGTCAACGCGATCGCGGGCGGCACCCTCGTCCTCGGCCTGTTCCGCCGCGACCTCACCCCCCGCGCACGCCGGCTGCTCCTGATCGCCAACCTCACCGTCCTCGGCATCCTCACCTCCGCGGCCGTCCAGGTCGACGACTTCGAGCGGGCCGCACGGCACGCGGTGTACGGCACGGACGTCCGCGTGGCGCTGCAGACCGGCATCCAGGAGGTCGTCCTCACCGGCGGCACCGACGGCCGCCCTCTGTCCCTCTACCTGGACGGTCGCCTCAGGGTGAGCGGCCGAGACGAACACCGCTACCACGAAGCCCTGGTCCACCCCGCGATGAACGGCCCCCACGCGCGCGTGCTCATCCTCGGCGGCGGTGACGGCCTCGCCGCCCGCGAAGTCCTGCGCCACCCGGGCGTGCGACGCGTGGACATCGTCGAACTCGACCCGGAAGTCGTGAGGCTGGCCCGCCACGACCCGGCCCTGTCGAAGCTGAACGGCCATGCCTACGGCGACCCGCGCGTGCACGTGACCACGGACGACGCCTTCCGCCGGCTGCGCACGGCGCCCACCTCGACGTACGACGTCGTCATCTCGGACCTGCCCGACCCGGGCATCACAGCCAGCACCAAGCTGTACTCCCAGGAGTTCTACGGCCTCGCCCGGCGGGCCCTCGCACCCGGTGGCCGGCTCGTCGTGCACGCGGGCCCGTTCGCCACCCGCCCGCGCGTGTTCTGGACGGTCGAGGCGACCATGCGCGCCGCCGGCCTGCACACCTCGCCCTACCGCGTGGGCGGGCGGGACGCCGGCTTCGCCGCGGGCCCCGACCGCACGGCCGGCTCGTCCCGGGCCCCACGCGACTGGGGCTTCGTCCTGGCCTCCGCCGACGCCCGCCCGCGGCTTCGCCTGGACCCCCGTGAGCCCCGCCTGCGCACCCTCACCCAGACGGTCCTGAGGGCGGACGCCGAAGCCGCGACGGCCAGACGCATCGACGGGCTGCCGGCATCGACCCTGGTGCACCCGCGCTACTGACGTGCCTTGCTTGTGCGCTCGCGCTGCTGCCGTGCCGTGCCGGTGTCCGTGTGCTGCTGGTGTGGCTTGCTGGTGCGCCTGTGCTGCTGGTGTGGCTTGCTGGTGCGCCTGTGCTGCTGGTGTGGCTTGCTGGTGCGCCTGTGCTGCTGGTGTGGCTTGCTGGTGCGCCTGTGCTGCTGGTGTGGCTTGCTGGTGCGCTCGCGCTGCTGGCGTGCCGTGCCGGTGCACCCGCTCACTGGCGTGCCGTGCCGGTGCACCTGCTCACTGGCGTGCCGCGCCGGTGGGCCCGCGCCACCGGCGTGCCGTGCTGAAGTGCCTTCGGAGTCGGGCCGGCACCGACGCGCGGTCACTTTCGACCAACCGGGGTGCATGACCCGGCCTCCTGGGTAGGCTCGGCCGACATGGAGCATGAGGTGTTCGTTCCGGTTCCGGCCCGGCGGCTGAAGGAGACCCTCGCCGACCCCGCAAGGGTGGCCCGGGCTGTCCCCGGGCTCCAGCAGGACGCGGGCGCCGAGCCCGTCACCGGACGGCTGAAGGTGCGCGTCGGCAGTCACTCCGTCACCTATCGGGGGACCGTCCGCGTCACCCCGCAGGACGATGGTTCGTACGCCGCCGAGGGCGACGTCACCGAGACCCGCGGCAGCGGCTCGGTCAAGCTCGCCCTCACGCTCCGCGTCGAGGAGGCGGACGGCGGCTCCCGGCTCACCTTCGAGGGCACGGCCTCCGCGACCGGCCGGCTCACGGAGCTGCCGGCCGAGCAGGTCGCCTCGGCCGCGACCCGCCTGCTGAACCGTTTCGCGGAGAACCTGGCCCCGGCGGTGGAGCCCGAGAGGTCTGCCGAACGCCAGGCGTCCGGGGAATCCGAGCCCCTCGTCACCCAGGAGTTCGAGCCCAAGGCGACCAGCGACTTCGAGACGACGCCCGACGCCGACGACGCTCCCGCTCCCGAGACCCGTTCCGAGTCCACGGAGCACACTTCGGTCTTCGACGCCGAGGTCCCGCCACCGTCCCTCGACGCGCTCGCCGACGAGGAAGACGAAGGTGAGAGCAGGGAAGAGGGCGTGGGAGAGAGCGAGGGAGAGGGAGAGGGAGAGCAAGAGGCAGAGCCCGAGGCCGCGCCTGCGACCCGGCCGGAGGCCGTGGCTCCCGCCGACCTCACCCCCGCCGACCTCACGCCGCCCGCCGAACCCCCCGCTCCCGCCGAAGCCGCGCACGCGCGCCGCACGATGATCGGCCGCAGCGCGGAGGAGGTCGACCACGCTCCGCCCCGTGGCCGCTACGCCCCGGTCCCCGCCCCGCAGACGGTGTCCGCCGGTTCCCCCCTGCGCTGGGCGGCCCCGGCGGCGGCCCTCGTGCTCGCGTCGGCGATCGTCGTCGGCCGTGCGCTGCGCAAGCGCCACTGAACGAGGGCGCGGGGGGCTTGATCGCCCCAGTAAGGTCGTCCCGTGAGTAACGAAGACATCACGCTGACCGCGGGCGACGCGGAGGTGACCGTGCAGCCGGGCAACGGCGGCCGGGTCTCAGGGCTGCGCGTCGGCGGCATGGAACTGCTCCGCCAGGGCGAACGCTTCGGCTGCTTCCCGATGGTTCCCTGGTGCGGGCGGACCAGGGACGGCCGTTTCCGGGACGGCGCGGCCGTCCACCAGATGCCGCTCAACTCCCCGCCGCACGCCATCCACGGCACCGTCCGCGACGGCGCCTGGCGCACCGCGCGCGTGAACGCCGACGAGGCGGTCATCACGTACGAACTGGTGGAGCCCTGGCCCTACAGCGGCCTCGTGACGCAGCAGATCGCCCTCACGCCGGGCGGGTTGACGCTGACGATGTCCGTGGAGACGTACGACTCCTCCTTTCCGGCGCAGATCGGCTGGCACCCCTGGTTCAACCGCAACCTGGGCGGCGAGGACCTGACGCTCGCCTTCACTCCCGCCTGGCAGGAGGAGCGCGGCGACGACCATCTGCCCACCGGCAACCGCGTCGACCCCCGCCCCGGCCCCTGGGACGACTGCTTCGGCATGCCCGGCGGCGTGGACGTCACGCTCACCTGGCCCGGCCGGCTGCAGTTGAAGGTGACCAGCCGTGAGGAGTGGGTCGTGGTGTACGACGAACAGGAGGAGGCCGTGTGCGTGGAACCGCAGACCGGCCCGCCCGACGGCCTGAACAGCCTGCCCCGCACGGTCACCCCGCTGGAGCCCCTCGAAGCGACGACCACGTGGACTTGGCACCCCCTTTAAGCTGACTGGCATGACGGACGTACGTGGCGCACTGCTGCAGCAGATCAAGGACAAGGCCGTGGTGCACGGCAAGGTGACCCTGTCGTCGGGGCTGGAGGCCGACTACTACGTCGACCTGCGCCGCATCACGCTCGACGGCGAGGCCGCCCCGCTGGTCGGCCAGGTGCTCCTGGACCTGACCGCCGGCCTCGACTTCGACGCGGTCGGCGGTCTGACCATGGGAGCCGACCCGGTCGCGGCCGGCATCCTGCACGCGGCCGCCGCGCGGGGCAGGAAGGTGGACGCCTTCGTCGTACGCAAGGCGGCGAAGGCGCACGGGCTGCAGCGGCGCGTCGAGGGGCCGGAGATCGCGGGCCGCCGCGTCCTGGTCGTCGAGGACACCTCCACCACCGGCGGTTCTCCGCTGGAGGCCGTCCAGGCGGTGCGTGAGGCGGGCGCGGAGGTCGTCGCCGTGGCGACGATCGTGGACCGGGCGACCGGTGCCGCCGAGAAGATCCAGGAGGGGGCCGGAGTGCCGTACCTCTACGCGTACTCCAAGGATGACCTGGGCCTCGACTGAGCTTCGGCCGGGCCTGGGGCGAGCCTGGGACTGACTTCAACCGCCTTGTCCACAGGCCGTTGTCCACAAGCCGGACAGGCCCGGCAAAGCATCCGGCCAAGTCTGGGAAGATGGCGCCGACGACGACGTCGCCCCCAAGGTCTAGGTCAGGGCCGTAGTACGCAGAAAGCCAACCCGCAGATACCAAGGAGCGGACAGATGCCCATCGCAACTCCCGAGGTCTACAACGAGATGCTGGACCGGGCGAAGGCAGGCAAGTTCGCCTACCCGGCGATCAACGTGACCTCGACCCAGACCCTGCACGCGGCCCTGCGCGGTTTCGCTGAGGCGGAGAGCGACGGCATCATCCAGATCTCCACGGGTGGCGCCGAGTTCCTGGGCGGTCAGTACAGCAAGGAAATGGTGACAGGCTCCGTCGCCCTGGCCGAGTTCGCGCACATCGTCGCCGAGAAGTACCCGGTCACGGTCGCCCTGCACACGGACCACTGCCCGAAGGACAAGCTCGACGGGTACGTACGTCCGCTGCTCGCGATCTCCGAGAAGCGCGTCGAGGCCGGCCTCACCCCGCTCTTCCAGTCGCACATGTGGGACGGCTCCGCCGAGACCCTCGCCGACAACCTGTCCATCGCGCAGGAGCTGCTCGCGCAGGCCCGCCGGGCGAACATCATCCTCGAGGTGGAGATCACCCCGACCGGTGGCGAGGAGGACGGCGTCTCGCACGAGATCAACGACTCCCTCTACACGACGGTCGACGACGCGATCCGCACCGCGGAGGCCCTGGGCCTGGGCGAGAAGGGCCGCTACCTCCTGGCCGCGTCCTTCGGCAACGTGCACGGCGTGTACAAGCCGGGCAACGTCGTGCTGCGCCCTGAGCTGCTGAAGGAACTGAACGAAGGCGTAGGCGCCAAGTTCGGCAAGCAGTCCCCGTTCGACTTCGTCTTCCACGGCGGCTCCGGCTCCACCGAGCAGGAGATCCGCACCGCCCTGGAGAACGGCGTGGTCAAGATGAACATCGACACGGACACCCAGTACGCCTTCACGCGTCCCGTCGCCGACCACATGTTCAGGAACTACGACGGCGTCCTGAAGGTCGACGGCGAGGTCGGCTCCAAGAAGACCTACGACCCGCGCACCTGGGGCAAGCTGGCCGAGGCGAGCATGGCGGCGCGCGTGACGGAGGCCTGCGGCAACCTGCGCTCGACCGGCACCAGGATCAAGTAACACCCGGGGAACGCCCGAGCGGTAACGCACGAGCCCGGCGTCTGTCGACGGCGCCGGGCTCCCTGTATACCTGGGGGCATGCCCGACGTCCGGATCTCCTCCCCGCAGGGTAAGTGGATTCTGCTGACCACGGTGCTCGGCTCCAGCATGGCCATGCTGGACTCGACCGTCGTCAATGTCGCCCTCCCGCGCATCGGCCGTGACCTGGACGCGAACCTCGCCGCCCTGCAGTGGACGGTCAACGCGTACATGCTGACGCTGGCCGGCCTGATCCTGCTGGGCGGCTCCCTGGGCGACCGCTACGGCCGCCGCAGGATCTTCGTGATGGGCGTGGTGTGGTTCGCGGCGGCCTCCCTGCTGTGCGGGGTGGCGCCCAGCGCCGGTGTGCTCGTCGCCGCCCGCGCCCTGCAGGGCATCGGCGGTGCCCTGCTCACGCCGGGCTCCCTGGCGTTGATCCAGGCGTCCTTCCACCCCGACGACCGCGGGCGGGCGGTCGGCCTCTGGTCCGGTTTCGGCGGGATCGGTGCGGCGGCCGGGCCGTTCCTGGGCGGCTGGCTGGTGGACGGCCCCGGCTGGCGCTGGATCTTCCTCCTCAACGTGCCGCTGGCGCTGCTGTGCGCCCCCATCGCCCTGCGCCACGTCCCCGAGTCGGCGGACGGCCGCACCCACGGCCGCTTCGACGTGCTGGGCGCGGTCCTGGCCGCCCTCGCCCTGGCCCTGGTCACCTACGCCCTGATCGAGGCCCGCCAGGGTTCGCTGATCGTCGCCGTCGCCGCGCTGGCCGGCCTGGCGGCGGGCGTCGCCTTCGTGTACGTCGAGAAGCACCGCCCGGACCCGATGCTGCCGCTGGACATCTTCGCCTCCCGCCAGTTCACGGCGGTCAACCTCGTCACCCTGTGCGTGTACGCGGCCTTCGGCGGCTTCTTCTTCCTCACCGCCCTCCAACTTCAGGTCGCCGTCGGCTGGTCCCCCCTCGCCGCGGGTACGTCCCTGCTGCCGACGACCCTCCTCATGCTGCTGTTCTCCGCCCGCTCGGGCGCCCTCGCCGACCGCATCGGCCCGCGCATCCCGCTCACCGTCGGCCCGCTGCTGTGCGCGGCCGGCATGCTGCTGATGCTGCGGGTCGGCCCGGGCGCCTCATACGTGGCCGACGTGCTGCCCGCCGTACTGGTCCTCGGCACCGGCATGGTCACCCTGGTGGCACCGCTGACGGCCACGGTCCTCGCCTCCGTGGAGACCGCGCGGGCGGGTCTGGCCAGCGGCATCAACAACGCGGCGGCTCGCGCGGCCGGCCTGATCGCGGTGGCCGCGCTGCCGCTGCTCGCCGGAATGGGCCCGGAGGCGTACCGCTCCCCGGACGCCTTCGACGACGCCTTCCACCGGGCGATGCCCCTGTGCGCGGGCATCCTGGCGCTCGGCTCGGTTCTCGCTTTCGCGACGGTGCGTCCGCTGCCGCCGGGCTGCCGCCGCCCGGAGTGCCGCACCCACGGGTCGGTCACGGCTCCGCCGCTGGAGGGAGAGCGGGCGCGGGGGCGGATCGCGTAGCGGCCTCCCGGAAGGGAGCCCGTCCCACGTCACTCAGCCCGTCCGGCGGGTGAGGACAAGGCCCCTTGACGGCCGATGGGGGGCCTGGGGGCGGCAGCCGCCGGCAGGCGGGACACTGGTCACATGTCGATTCACGAGAACCTCCTCGGGGGCCCGCCCCCGACCCACCTCCCCGACGACCCCGCGCCCCGCGAGCTGCTGGCGAACGGCACCGCTTCGGCGGACGTCGCCGCCAAGTACCCGACGTCCTCGCTGGCCTGGGCCCAGCTGGCCGACGAGGCGTTCCAGCGGGGCAGCGTCGTGGAGTCGTACGCGTATGCCCGTACGGGCTACCACCGCGGCCTGGACTCCCTGCGCCGCAGCGGCTGGAAGGGCCACGGCCCGGTGCCCTGGGAGCACGAGCCCAATCGCGGTTTCCTGCGCGCCCTGCACGCCCTCGCCCGCGCCGCGCAGGCGATCGGCGAGCAGGAGGAGTACGAGCGCTGCAGCCAGTTCCTGAAGGACTCCTCGCCGGCGGCGGCCCAGACGCTGGGCTGACCGGGGCGCATAGGTGCAGGTCCGCCTGGTGTGACCGGGCGGACCTTGCGGTTTCGGGGGACGATTGTGGAAGATGCCCCTGGGGACCGGGGCCACCGTGTCGACAACGGCAGGGGCGGACCGCTACCCGGAGTACACAGCAGGAGACAGCGATGTCCCTTCAGGCTCAGCCCACGCAGGCTTCGGAGCCCGAGACCCCGCATCTCGCCCCGAAACTCAATTGGAGCAGCCAGGGCACCACCCCGTACGAGGACTACGTCCAGGCGGACGTGCTCACCCACCTCCAGCACCCCCTCTCCGACGACCCCGGAGAGATGGTCTTCCTGGTCACGACCCAGGTGATGGAGCTGTGGTTCACCGTCATCGTCCACGAGTGGGAGACCGCGACGCGGGCCCTGCGCGAGGACCGGGTGCCCGTGGCGGTCGACGCCCTGAAGCGGTCGGTACGGGAGCTGGAGGCACTGAACGCCTCCTGGAAGCCCCTCGGCCAGCTCACCCCGGCCCAGTTCAACTCCTACCGCTCCGCGCTCGGCGAGGGCTCCGGCTTCCAGTCGGCGATGTACCGGCGCATGGAGTTCCTGCTCGCCGAGAAGTCCGCGTCCATGCTCGTCCCGCACCGCGGCGCCCCGCGCGTCCACGCCGAGCTGGAGAAGGCCCTGCACGAGCCGAGCCTGTACGACGAGGTGCTGCACCTGCTCGCCCGGCGCGGCCACCCGATCCCCGCCTCGGTCCTGCAGCGCGACGTCTCGCGGCGCTACGAGCCCAGCGAGGCCGTCGAGGCCGTCTGGACCGCGATCTACTCCGGTGACGAGCACGCCGAACTCGCCCGTCTGGGCGAGGCGTTGACGGACGTCGCCGAGCTGGTGTGGCGATGGCGCAACGACCATCTGGTCGCCACCCGTCGCGCGATGGGCGCCAAGGCCGGCACCGGCGGCTCGGCGGGCGTCGCCTGGCTGGAGAAGCGCGCGCAGAAGAACGTGTTCCCGGAGCTGTGGACGGCTCGGTCGCATGTCTGAACTCATCGTGCGCGCAGGGGAGTTGGACGCCTCCGACGAACTGGCCGGCTCGCGCAAGCAGTTCGTGCTCGACGAGGTGGTCTACCTGGACGGGAACTCCCTCGGCGCGCTGCCGACGACGGTCCCGGGGCGGGTGGACGACGTCGTACGGCGTCAGTGGGGCGAGCTGCGTATCCGGTCCTGGGACGAGAGCGGCTGGTGGACGGCGCCCGAGCGGATCGGCGACCGGATCGCACCGCTGGTCGGCGCGGCGGCCGGGCAGATCGTCGTCGGCGACTCGACAAGTGTCAATGTTTTCAAGGCACTTGTGGGCGCGGTACGGCTCTCGGAGCAGTCGGAGCAGTCCTCGGGTGGCCGGGACGAGATCCTCGTGGACGCGACGACCTTCCCCACGGACGGGTACATCGCCGGATCGGCGGCCCGGATGACGGGCTGCACGCTGCGTCCGGTGACCCCGGCCGAGGTGCCGGACGCGCTGTCCGGTCGTACGGCTGCCGTCCTGCTGAACCACGTGGACTACCGCACCGGCCGGCTGCACGACCTGCCCGGACTGACCGCCGCCGTGCACGCGGCGGGCGCGGTGGCCGTCTGGGACCTGTGCCACAGCGCGGGCGCGCTGCCGGTCGGGCTGGACGAGCACGGGGTCGACCTGGCGGTCGGCTGCACCTACAAGTACCTGAACGGCGGCCCTGGTTCACCGGCGTACCTCTACGTCCGCGGCGATCTGCAGGACCGCTTCGACTCCCCGCTGCCCGGCTGGAACTCCCACGCGGAGCCCTTCGGGATGCGGTCCGAGTACGAACCGGCCGGGGGCGCGCTGCGCGGTCGGGTCGGCACCCCGGACATCCTGTCCATGCTCGCCCTGGAAGCGGCGCTCGACGTCTGGGACGGCGTCCCGATCGAGGCGGTGCGCGCCAAGTCCCTCGCCCTGACGGACTTCTTCCTGGAGTGCGTGCGGGAGTACGTGCCGGCGGGGCGCGTGGAGTCGCTGACTCCGGTGGCCCATGAGGAGCGCGGCAGCCAGGTGGCGCTCAGGTGCGCGGGCGCCGGGGACGTCATGAAGCGGCTGATCGAACGGGGCGTCGTCGGGGACTTCCGGCGCCCGGACGTCCTCCGGTTCGGTTTCACGCCGTTGTACGTCGGGTTCGGGGACGTGGAGCGAGCGGCCCGGGTGCTGGGGGAGACGCTCGCCGGGTAGCCGCAGGCGGTTGTGGCGTACGGGCCGGGCAGGCTGGGGAAGCGCCCGGCCCGCGGTCACAGAACCGTTTCCCCTCACCGAGCGTGATATCCCCGTGTCCGCGCACGTCACCGGCCTGGTACCGTCCCCGCCAACGGCCCGATTTTCTCTCCTGGTCCGCCAAACCCTCCCCCAGTGCCGAAAGCCCGGGAGGTGCCCCCATCGTCGCTGAGAGGTTGGAGCATGCCGGACGACGCCGCAGCAGCCCGGGCCGCCACCGAGGAGGAGTCGGCGTTCTCGCATCCCGCGGTCGAGCCCGACTCCACCGCCGCGTACGGTGACCACCCCGACCAGCTGATCGACTTCTACGCCCCGCGCGTCGATCCGGCCCCCGGCACTCCCGTTCCGCTGGTCGTCGTCCTGCACGGGGGCGCGTGGCGCGCGGCCTACGACCGCCGGCACATCTCTCCGTTCGCGGACTTCCTCGCCCGGCGGGGGTTCGCGGTGGCCAGCGTCGAGTACCGGCGGGGGAGCGTGATCCCGGCCCAGGGCGGCACGGGCGGTCCCCTCGCGGGCCGGTGGCCGGAGACCTTCGACGACGTCGCCGCCGCGCTGGACGCACTGCCCGCGCTCGTGCGTGAGGCCCTTCCGGGGGCCGACCCGCGCCGCATGGTGGTCACCGGGCACTCGGCCGGCGGCCACCTCGCCCTGTGGGTGGCGGCCCGCCATCTGCTCCCCGCCGACGCCGCCTGGCGCGTCGACCGTCCCGCACCCCTGCGCGGGGTCGTCGCCCTGGCCCCGATCGCGGACTTCGAAGTGGCCGGCAAACTCGACGTGTGCGCCGGGGCCGCGCGTCAACTGCTGGGTGGCGAGGAGAAGTTCGCCGAGCGCCGGCCGTACGCAGACCCGTCGCTGCTGCTCCCGACCGGCATCGCGACCACTCTGGTCCAGGGCCGCAGTGACATCGACGTCCCGCAGGCGGTCGCCGAGGCGTATGCCGACGCGGCGGCCAAGGCCGGGGAGGTCGTGGGCTTCACGCTGCTGGAGGACGTCGGCCACTTCCCGCTGATCGACCCGGCGGCGGACGCGTGCGCGGTGGTGGCGGAGGAGATCGCACAGCTGGCGTGGTGAGCCGCCCCAGGTGAGCCACCGGGAGCGTCCGGGTTCCTCCTGAAGGATGCGTCGGCGGACCGGCTGGCCGAGGCGGTGCGGGTGATGCCCGGTGCCGGCGACGCGCTGCCGGCACCGGGCATCACCCGACGGCTGGTCGACCAGCCTCCCGCCTGGACGGCCGCCCTCGCACCCTCAAGGAGCGTGTCGGCCGGATCCCGGATCCTGGTGAAGCCGGGCCTCAGGGGCCGCGCGCAGGCAGCGGTGTTCGCGTACGAGTCGGGGCTGGCACGGCTGTCCGGCTACTGACAGTCGTCCGGCTGCTGACCCGGTCGTCGGTTACTGACAGCAGCCGTCCGGCTGCTGACCCTGTCGTCCGGCTACTGGACAGTTGTCCGGCTACTGGCCGGAAGCCCGCGTCGGCCGCCGCGCCGTACCCGCAGTATCGGCCGCCGCGCCATACCCGTAGTACCTGAGAGGGAGGTCGAAGGACCCTTCTCACTGGTGACGACGGCGCGTCCGGCACCGCCTACCGTCTTCATCGTGACCGACAAGACCCACACGCAGCCGACGCCGTCGGAGCCGCCGGATGGCGCCTTCGAGCCGTACAAGCCGCGCAGCCCCGAGTTCCGGGCGGCGATGGACGCCCTGGGCGGGCTGCGGCAGGACCTCTTCCACGACGCGTTCGCCTACCGCCCGCTGCCTCGCGCGAGCGCCGACGGCCGGCTCGCCCGGCGGCTGTCCGGCCGGATGCGCGACTACGTGACGTGGGCGCCGCACGTCCTGATCACGGCGGCCGGCCTGTTCGCGATGCTCATCGCCTCGAGCGTCGGCTTCCGTGGCGCGGGCACCAACCTGGCGCTCGGGCTGCTCGCCCTGGCTCCGGTCCTGCTGACCATGGTCCGGCCGGTCGGCGCGTTCTGGCTGTCGATGGTCGCGACCCCGGTCGCAGCGGTGCTCGACAGCTCGTGGGAAGGGGACTGGCCGTGGCCGGCCGGCAGCTTCGCCTGCCAGCTGATGGTGCTCACCATCGTGGCCGTACGCACCCGGCCGCGCACGGCCGCCTGGATGTGGGCGCTGACGGGGGTGTACGGGTTCCTGGCCGGCAGCTTCGGCGGCGGCCACTACTTCGGCTCGAACACCGTGCCACTGTTGTTCCTCTCGGCCATCGCCCTCCTCGCCGTGACCGTCTGGCACATCCGCCGGGACGCCCGGCAGGAAATGACCGCGCAGCAGACAGTGACTGCGCACGAGCGTTCCCGGCGCACCCTGCTGGAGGAGCGCACGACGATCGCGCGCGAGCTGCACGACGTGGTCGCGCACCACATGTCGGTCGTCGCCATCCAGGCGGAGGCCGCTCCCTACCGGGTGGAGAACCCGCCGCCGGAGCTGGAGCGCGCCTTCGTCACCATCCGGGAGAACGCGGTCGCGGCGCTCGCCGAACTGCGCCGGGTGCTGGGCGTCGTCCGCGCCGAGGACTACGAGGCCCCCGACGCCCCGCAGCCCACCCTCGCGGACCTGGACGCACTGCTCGCCAATGTGCGCGACGCGGGCCTGAGCGTCGACAAGGCGGTGACCGGGGCGGTGCGCGAACTCCCGCAGGGCGTCGAACTGTCGGCGTACCGCATCGTCCAGGAGGCGCTGAGCAACAGTCTGCGGCACGCGCCGGGTGCGAGCGCCAAGGTGGAGGTCTCCTACGTCCTCGGCGGTCTGGGTCTGCGCATAGTCAACGGCCCGCCGCCCGCGCCGAACCTGGTCAAGCCCTCGCCGGGTGCCGGCCACGGCATCACCGGGATGCGCGAGCGCGTCTCGATGCTGAACGGCGAGATGACGGCGGCCCGCACCGACGAGGGAGGCTACGAGGTGGCGGTGTTCCTGCCGGTCGCGGGCGTGACGGAGGGTGAGGCATGACCATCCGGGTCCTGATCGCGGACGATCAGATGATGGTGCGCGAGGGCTTCTCGGTCCTGCTGAACGCGATGCCGGACATCGAGGTCGTGGGCGAGGCGGTGAACGGCCGCGAGGCGGTCGACCGGGTCCGCGAACTGGCCCCCGACGTCGTCCTGATGGACATCCGTATGCCCGAACTCAACGGCATCGAGGCGACCCGGGAGATCGTGGCCGCCGACAGCGCGTCGAAGGTGCTCGTCCTGACGACCTTCGACCTCGACGAGTACGTGTACCAGGCGCTGCGCGCGGGAGCCTCCGGCTTCCTCCTCAAGGACGCCTCGGCCCGCCAACTAGCGGACGGCGTAAGGGTGGTGGCCTCCGGCGAGGCGCTCCTCGCACCGACCGTCACCAAGCGGCTGATCACGGAGTTCTCGAAGCTGTCCACGTCCCCCCGCCTCATGCAGTCCGCCCAGGCGGCGTACGGCGATCTGACCGAGCGCGAGACGGAGGTCCTGGTCCTGATCGCGCAGGGCCTGTCGAACGCGGAGATCGCCGGTCGACTGGTGGTCGCCGAGTCGACGATCAAGACCCACGTCAGCCGGATCCTGGTGAAGCTGGGCCTCAGGGACCGCACACAGGCGGCGGTGTTCGCGTACGAGGCGCGACTGGTGACGCCGGGCTGACCGGCGTGACGGGTGGCCGGCCGCGGTGCCGTGCGCGTGCGTCAGCCCTGGCTCTGGTGCAGAGCCCGGTGCGGTCCGGGACCCTGAAGGGCGCGGAGGCGAACCCGGGCCGGATCCGTGCCGCGATGCTGGTCCAGCGGCGGCGGATCCTGCTGGTGACGGACGCGGCACAGGTGGCGAGGCCGGTGTCGGCCGAGCGGGACGGGATGAAGGCCTCCGTGCTGAGGACGTACTTCACGGTCGTGGCCGACGAGCAGGTCCGCGGCCGCAGGGTGACGGTGTACGAGCGACGCGCGTCAGCTCGTTGAGCACCGACCACCCGAGGAACACCCCTGGTCAGGCTGGGGTGTTCCAGGCCGGGGCGCCGGCGCCTGCGTACGGGAGCAGCACGGGAGCAGCAACAGAGGAGCTGTTCTCGGCCCACGGCCGAAGCGGCTCACTGCAGGGCGTTCCAGAAGGTGCAGTGGTGGCGGGTGGTGGTCCGGGTGGGGCCTGTGTGGTCCGGGGCCAGGGACTGGACGGCACCGCTGGGCCAGTGCGGCGAGCCGGTGGCGTTGGGGTCGCCGGTGCGGGCGAAGCTGGCCCAGTAGTCGATCATGGTGTCGGCCAGGCGGTGCTGGGCCGCGGTCATGGTGCGGGGGCGGCCGCCGAGGTCGTACAGGTAGGGAAGCTCACTGGCATGAGGTGCGCCGAGGGGGAACGGCGGCGTGCCCGGGGTGAGCGGCGGGGCGTGCTCGTCGGCGAACTCGTAGCGCCAGACGGGGACTTGGGCACTGAGCAGGTCGCCGGTGCGCAGGGTGGGGCAGGCGAAGTCGGCGTCGCCGATGACCGCGCCGAACACCGGGCCGCCGTTCGACGGCGTCACCGGGTACTCGTGGACGATCGCGCTCGCTTGGTCCGGGCCGGGGAAGAAGGTGGCCGCGACGTCGGGCCAGGTATCGGGGGTGACGGGGTTACCGGCCTGGATGATGCCGGCGGCCCAGCCGTTGCCCTCGTCGTGGTTGCTGCCGATGAGTACGGGCACGTGCGGGAAGCCGCCGGCGGCGACGGCGGTCGCGGGGTCGTGGGGCAGCAACGGCGTTCCGTAGGCGGGCTGTTGGTCGGTGGCCTGGGCGGCCAGCACACGGGACACGCTCTTCCCGCGCAGACAGGCCAGGACGTGCCGGGCGGAGGAGCAGCCGACCTTGGCCGCGAACCGTGCGCCGGTCCCACGCGCTGTGGGCAGTGAGGCGGCGGACGGGGCGAACGGCCGGTCCGGGCGGCCGGTGCACGGCCCGCTCTGGATGATCGCCCGCTGGAAGAGCCCCACGGCGGCGGGCGAGGCGAGCTGGGCGCAGACGCTGTAGCCGCCGGCGGACTCGCCGGCCAGCGTCACGTTGCGCGGGTCGCCGCCGAAGGCGCCGATGCCGGCCCTGACCCAGCGCAGTGCCGCCTGCTGGTCGGCCAGGCCGAAGGTGCCGGAGCCGGGCAGTCCGGCGTGGGCGAGGAAACCGAGGGCGCCGAGGCGGTAGTTGACCGTGACGACCACGGCGCCGCCACGGGTGGCCATGCGATGGGCGTCGTAGGAGCTGCCGGCGCCGGTCGTGAAGCCCCCGCCGTGCAGCCAGACGATGACCGGCCTCGGGTGTCGCGGGGTGGCGGCGTCCGGCGCGGTGACGTTCAGGTAGAGGCAGTCCTCGTCGATGCTGCCGCCGGGCACCTCGCCCGCCGCCTGCGGGCAGGCGCTCGCGGGCCGGGTCGCGTCCCGGGTCCCCGTCCAGGGCCTTGCCGGACGGGGTGGCGCCCAGCGCAGGCGGCCCTTCGGAGGCGCCGCGTAGGGCAGGCCCTCGAAGGTGCGGTAGCCGTCGTGAGCGGTGCCCCGCACGGCGCCGTCGTGCGTGCGGACCACCGTCCCGACGGCGGGTGCGGCGCGATCCGCCTGCTGAGTCGGCAGGGCAGGCCCGGCGGCTGTGGCGGGCGGGGCGGCCGTGGCGAACACGGCGGTCAGCGCGCAGGCGGCCAGGGTGGTCAGGCTGGTCAGGACACGGTGCGTGTTCATAGGTTTCCCCCGTTTCATGCGTTTCCCCGTCTCTTGGATCGCCCGGCTTCTTGGCCCCGGGTTCTCGGGTTCTGGTGCTGTCGGTCAGCCGCCGCCCATCCCGCCCTGGGCGGCGATCATGGTCATGGACAGTCCGCGTACGGTCTTCTCCAGACCGGGGGCGAGGGTGCCGAGGCGGCCGGTGCAGGCGTCGATGCGGTGCCGCAGCTCCCGGGCGTCCTGCCGCGAGACGACCGACCGGTCCTTGCCGGCCGCGGCCAGGGCCGCCAGAGCGGCGTCGGCGACGGGAATCCCGGCGACGGGTGCGTCGCCGTGCAGGACGGCCGACACGCGGTCGCGCACCGCCCGGAGCGTGCCCGGGTCCGACACGGTCACGCGCCGTCCGCCCAGGCGGAGCCGCGACGACTCGACGGTGAGGAGCCCCAGCGCGGCCAGCTGGTCCTCCACCGCCGTCAGGGTGCGCCCGCTGTGCCGCCGGACCAGCTGCTTCCAGCCGTGTCCAGGAGCCTCCCGCAGCATCTCGTCCAGAACGGGATCCCCCGTCGATCCCGTTCCGGCGACCGCCACGCTGCCGCCGCCGGCCTCCACCAGCCGCCCGCGCAGGGCGAGTTCGACCAGGACGGCGGTCCGGACGAGCAGCCCGGTCCGGGAGCGGTCGTACGGCCCCCGGGCCTCTTCGTCGTAGGCGAGCAGGTACATGCGGTGATGGAGCGATTCGGTCATACCGATGACGCTACGGTCCCGCGGCGCGCCGTTGATCGGCCGCGCGAACGGATCCGCTCTGGGAGCACAGGAGGGAGCGGCGCGGTTTCTCCTCCTCAAGGATGAGCCGCCCCGCGGTCCCGCAAGCCGCGCTCAGGGGTTTCTCGCTCAGCAGTTTCCCGCTCACGGGTCTCTCGGCCGGACGAGGCCGTGATCGTACGCGGCGACCACGGCCTGTACCCGGTCCCGCAGGCCCAGCTTGCGCAGTACACCGGTGACGTGGTTCTTGACGGTGGCCTCCGACAGGTCCAGCCGCCGGGCGATCTCCGCGTTCGACAGGGCCTGCCCGATCAGGGTGAGCACCTCCCGTTCCCGGCCGGACAGGCGCTCCAGGTCCGGCGGCGGCCGCAGGTCGGGCGCGGTGCGCAGGAAGCGGTCCAGGACACGGCGCGTCACCGAGGGCGCCAGCAGGGCGTCCCCGCGGGCCGTGAGACGGATCGCGTCCACGAGTTCGGCGGGCCGGATGTCCTTCAGCAGGAACCCACTGGCCCCGGCACGCAACGCCGCGACCACGTGCGCGTCCACATCCCAGGTGGTCAGCACGAGCACGCGGGCCTCGCTGCCGCGGGCCACGATCTCCCGGGTCGCCTCGATGCCGTCCAGCGCGGGCATCCGTACGTCCATCAGCACCACGTCCGGCCGCAGTTCACGCGTCAGCCGCACGGCCTCCCGGCCGTCGGACGCCTCGCCGACCACCTCCAGGTCGTCCCGCGCGTCGATGATCATCCGGAAGCCGGTACGCACCAGGGCCTGGTCGTCGGCCACCACCACTCGAAGGGTCACGACGCGTACTCCATCGGCAGGTCCGCCTCCACCGCGAATCCGCCCCCGGCGGCCGGACCCGCCCGCAGGCTCCCGCCCAGCAAGCGGGCCCGTTCCCGCATCCCCACCAGCCCGCGCCCCGCGCCCGCCCTCGCGGACCGGGCGGGCGGCGTACGCCCGTTGTCGGCCACGGTGATCCGGATCCGCTTCCCGTCGGCCGTCACCGACACGCGCACCTCGTCGGCGCCGACGGCGTGCCGCAGCGCGTTGGTCACGGCCTCCTGCGCGATCCGGTACGCCGCGAGGTCCACGGCCGCCGGCAGACCAGCGGCCGGAACGCCCTCGCGGTCGAGCCGCACCGTCATGCCCGCAGCCCGCACGGCGTCGGCAAGGTCGTCCAGCCGCGCGAGCCCGGGCCGCGGAGCCCGCTGCCCGTCGACCGGATCCCCCTCCGCCCCCCAATCCCCGGCCGCCGGATCTCTCTCGTCCGGATCCCTCTCCTCCGGACCGAACGCCCGCAGCAGCAAGCGCAGTTCGTCCAGCGCCGAGCGCCCCGCGGTGTCGATCGCCCGCAATGCCTGCCGGGCCTGCTCGGGACGATCGCCGAACACGTCCTCCGCGGCGCCCGCCTGAATGACCATCACCGACAGGGTGTGCGCCACCACGTCGTGCACCTCCCGCGCGATACGGGCCCGCTCCTCCGCCACCGCCCGTCGTGTCTCCGCCGCCGCCCGCGCCCGCTGCGCCCGGCGCCACTGCCCCACGGTCCATGCCAGCAGCACCGCCAGCAGACAGACGGCCACGGCCCCCGGGCCACCGGAGACGAACCCGAGCCCCGACAGGGCGCACATCCCCGCAAGCGCCGCCACCGACACCCGCCTCGGCCGCGTGGCCGACACCACGCACAACGCGACCTGCGCCGCGAGCAGCGCCCCCGTCAACGTCACGGCGGGAAGCAGCGCCCACACGGCGACCCCGGTCACCACGCAGACGCCCTGTACGGCGAGGGGCCCGCGCAGCACCCACCTCAGAGCACCGGCCTGCGCGACGACCAGAACGACCCCCGCGGCCAGCCGCCAGCCCGTGCCGACGGCGAGCACCGACGTGCCGAGCACCCCGAGCACCAGACCGGCCGACCCGCACCACAGCCACCGCGCGTCCCGACTCACGCCCCGACCCTACCGAGCAGTTCGCACCTCACGTACTTGTCGCGGTTGCCGAATCCGAACTGTGTTGCCGGCTCGCCGAGGCGTGGCGCCGCCGGAAGACGCGAACGGCCATGCGGTCAGAACTCGGCGCCGCCACCGGCGAGACGTACGGGTGACACGAGAGCGATGCGGATCAGGCCGGGCTCCGGAGGAGGGGCGTCGTAGACATAGGTGATCGTGAGCGTGGGGCGGACGTCCGTGCCTTCGAGGCGGGTCGTATAGATCTTCATGCCCCCCATGGCACTCTGGGCTCGCCGTCCGAGTGCCGGGTTCTTCTCCAGTTCGGCTCGTAAGGCCTCGACGGCCTCCAGTGCTCCGCCGCCGATGGCGAGGCAGCGGGCGTGGGCCTCACGGGTGATCTCGGCGACGGTCGGCTGCTGGTCGTCGCTCACCGATCGTTTCCCCGAGCCGTGCGGATTTCGGCGACGGCCGCGGCGACGGCTGAGTCGAAGCCGGGATCCTGGCGGGCGGCGACCCGACCGCGAAACTCCTCGACGAGCCGGACGACCCCGGACAGGTCCGCGGGATCGGCATGGTTGATCTCGCGGGCAAGTTCGGCCTCGAAGTCGTCGGCGTCGCCTGGGAAGCCGTAGCCCATGGTGAGGGCGGCGCGAAGTTCCCCGATGGTGCGCATGGGAGGGAGGTGAGGCTGGCCGGACTCTGCCGGTTGGGTGGTCATTGCATCGGCTCCCTTTCGCGGTGTCGCTTTCACCGTACCCGGACGAATCCGCGCGGTGACTCACACGCGGCGGCCAGTTCGAACCACACGCACTTGCCGCGGTTGCCGTTTCTGGACAGCGGCTGCCAGCCCCAGACGTCGGCGCAGGCGCGGACCAGGGCGAGGCCGCGGCCGTTCTCGGCTCCGACGACCTGATCCAACGCACGTGGCGGTTCCGGCGGCTCGGGGTCCGCGTCCCATGCGCCGATGCGGAGTACGCCGGCCGACCAGCGGACCCGCAGGGCGGCGGGGCCCTTGGTGTGCAGTACCGCGTTGGAGACCAGTTCCGCCGCGAGCAGCTCCGCTGTGTCGACCAGGGCGATCAGCCCGTGCATGGTCAGGATGACGCGGAGAGTGCGGCGGCAGACGGTGACGGCGCGGGGGTCGTTGGGGATGTGGAGGGAGTACTCCCAGGACTCGGGATCGTTTTCGGGCACGGCTGAACTCCTGTGGGGGAGAGGGGAGTTGGAGGAACGGTCGGTGGCAGTGCCGTGTCCGTCGTGGCATGACGGCGCGGTGCGCTTCCGGTGTCCCGGCGTTTCGCAGCGTGTGCGTCGCGTCACTGACGGTATGGCATCAATTCGTGCCAGCGCAACCGGCTGTCGTAACCTGATACCCGAACGTGCCGTACCGGCAGAGGCGTTGAGAGCAGGAGGGTGCATGCCGCCGAGGAGTAACCCCACTGCGCGTCAGGTGCGGTTGGGGACCGAACTGCGCAGGCTGCGCGAGGCTGCCGGGCTGAAGGCGCGGGATGCGGCGGCATTCCTCAACTCGACTTCGGGCCAGATGAGTCACGTGGAGCTGGGCATCGCTGCCGTCAGTGCGGAGCGGGTCCGCCGCCTGGCTGCCTATTACGCCTGTACGGACGAGACGTTGATCGACGAACTCGTGGCGATGGCGACCGACCGCACGCGTGGCTGGTGGGAGGAGTACCGGGGGGTGCTGCCACCGGTGTTCCTTGACACCGCCGAGGCCGAGCACCACGCGACATTCCTTCGCGAGGTAGTGATCACGCTCGTTCCCGGGCTTCTGCAGACCGCCGACTATGCCCGCGCGGTCTACATGTACATGCGTCCCGAGCTTCCCGAGAGTGAGGTGGCGCTCCGCGTGGAACATCGGCTGAATCGGCGCGTCGTCATCGAAGGCGACGCCCCCACTCCGTACGAGACGGTCATCCACGAGTTCGCCCTGCGGGTCCATGTGTCGGATCGCCGGGCGTCACTCGCTCAACTCCGCGTCATCCTGGAGGACATCGAGAAGGGGCACGCCGTCGTGCGGGTTATCCCCGTCGACTACGTGGGTTTCGCCGGGGCTGGAGCGTCGATGATGTATCTGGGTGGTCCCGTGCCCCGTTTGGACACCGGGTTGCGTGACTCTCCGACCGGCGTCGGCTTCTCCGATGCGGAAGCCCAGTTGGAAAAGCTCCGCGCGCTGTTCCATAAGGTGAGGAGCGCGTCGCTGGACCCAGGGGCGTCGCGGGACTTCATTCACCGGTTGACGAAGGAACTGTAATGAACTGGCGGAAGTCGACGTACTCCAGCGGCGGCGACGGCGACACCTGCGTCGAGATAGCCCCCCTCCCCACCCGAATAGCCATCCGTGACTCCAAGGCCCCGGCCCGCGCCACCCTCACCTTCCCCGCCCTCGCCTTCACCGCGCTGATCGACCATCTCAAGGCACGGAAGCCCGCGCCCTGAGGCTCACGCCAGGGATGCCGACGCACTGTCCAGGGACCGTGTCGCACGCCGAGCACGAGGTGTGGCTGGCGACGCCGGGGCGGGGTCACTCCCTCGCTCATCCAGGTGCGTGGGCGCGTACCAGGAGAGTCCCCAGCTTCCCCGGCTCCGGGGCCGTGAGGACGCGTGCGTCGATGTCGGTGAAACCGTGCCTCTTGAGGATGTCCGCCCATGTCTCGGGGGCGTACTGCCAGCGGAGGACGGTCAGCTCACGCGCGCGGCCTTCGAGCCATTTGCCTCGCATTTGCTGAGGACCGTAGGAGCCAGCGACCGGTTCGGCCTGCGAGAAGGCGAAGACCCCGCCGGGTACCAGCCGGTCAAGAGCACGCGGGAACAGGTCCTCGGGGTCCGTGAACCACACGGCGCCCCACACCGAATAGATCGCGTCGTACGTGGCAGAGGCCGCTGTGAGATAGGCACAAGCCTCGCCATGGACGAAGGACAGCCCGGACGTGCCCTTCCACCATGCGCGGGCGCGCTCGACCTGGACGGAGGAGAAGTCGACCCCGATCACCTCAACGCCCCGACGGGCCAGGTGGGCGGCCTCCTTGCCCTCGGCCGGTCCGAGCTCCAGAGCGCGAAAGGGGACGCCGAGGACCTCGGCACCGGGCCCGTGACCGGGATACTGCGTCCAGTCGAACCGGTCGGCCTGTGGGGCAGGTTGGCTTTCCTCACCCTTGTAGGGCTTGTACCTGTCCCAGTACTCGGCCGGTGTCATGGGCGCGTGGGGCATGAAGCTCCTCGGAAGGATAGGAGTGGCCGGTGTCCGTTGAGCTGGACACCGTACCGGTGCTCCCTCCGCCGCCTGCGCGAATGACGCCGGCTCACCGGATTCGCACACGAAGGAGCCCGGGAGCGTATGTATCGCCCCCGGGCCCGATCGTTCCGGATCAGTGGCAGTTCGCCCCCGGACTGCACGGCCCGCACTTGCCGTAGTCCCGCTCCCAGAGCTTCCAGTCCACGTCGAAGCCGGCGCCGGCGATGATCTGCGCTGTGCGCTCCACGGAGCCGTCGTACTTGAACTCGATCTCCGGGATGTGTTCCAGGAACCTGCCGCCGAAGTGCTCGGCGCAGAACTCGCGGTAGTTCTTGGTGTCCAGGATGAAGACGTGAACTGCCAGGTCGACCAGGCGGCCACAGCACATCTCCAGGCCCTGGCCCCACTTCTCCATGGCAGTGATCAGGTACGAGACCGCCGCGCCGAAGAGCCGGTTGGCCATCACCTCGTCCACGGGGTGATCCCGCATCAGCAGCTGAATCTCCCGATCCCACACGTCGCGCTTCACGTAGTCCCGGGGTTCTCGGACCTTGCTCTCCGTCGCTGTCGTCATTCTGTCCTCCGCGGCGTCGTCGGCCCTGCGCCCAGAGGGCCGTATTCGTACGACACCACCGGCTGACCGCAGCTGGTGATCAACTGCCTTATGGCGCAAGCTATTTGCAGGTCCTGCACACGTCATCGACGGTCGCTTCGTGCGGTCGCTACCTTGGACTGGCCCGGCCCCGGCCAGTGGGAGGCGCGATGCGCAGCATGGACCCGCTGTGGAGTTCCGCACAGGCCCGTACGCTCGTCGACCACCAGGACCCCGGAGGGCTCGTCCGATTGGGCCGCGTCGGCCAGGGATGGCGGCAGGCCGACCTCGGGGCACGCCTGGGCTGCTCCGCCTCCACCGTCTCCCGGATGGAGCAACGCGGCAGCCGAACCACTGACCTGCATCTCCTGCGCCGGGCCGCTCAAGAGGTCGGCGTGCCGCCCCAGGTTCTTGGTGCGGCACTCGGGTTGAACGTGATGCGCGCCATTAGAGTGGCGGCCGACGGTCCGCGTCATGCAAAGGAGGACCCCATGCGCCGCCGGACCCTGCTCGCAGCCGCCGGGCTCGCGGCGCCTGCCCAGCTTCTCGCCGGTGTGGACGAGGCCTTGGCGGTGACGCCCGGCCCGACCGGCTCGACTGTGCCACTCGATACGCGCCTTGCACGGGCGCGATCCCTCTTTGATGCGGGCAGGCACATGGATCTCCTCAAGGCGCTCCCGGGGCTTCTCGCAGACGCTCACGACGCCGCCAGGTCCCGGTCCGACCTCGCGCACGCCCGTCTCTCGTCCTGCTACAGCCTGGCCACCCAGCTCCTCATCAAGATCGGGCGCTACGACCGGGCCCGCCTCACCGCAGACCGAGCCACCGTTTACGCGGAGCTGTCCGGGGCGTCGCTGGCCGCCGCCGCTGCCGCTCGGGAACTGAGCATCGTCCTGCGCCACCAGGACCAGCAGGGTGCCGCACAACGCCTGCTTCTGGGCGCAACTGCCAAGGTCGAGGCCACTGGCCTGACGACCCTGGCCCAGTCGGCGGCCTACGCACAGATGCTGTGCACCACGGCTTACACGGCGGCCCGGGCCGGCGACCGAGACCAGGCGCTGAGCATGATCCGAGAGGCGTCCCAAGCAGCGTGTGGTCTCCCGAAGCAGGCACCGGCTGGGCGCCTGTTCCCCATCACCCCGGCGGCCGTGGATCTCTACGCGGTCGGCGTCCACTGGGCGCTGGGCGACGCGGGAGCCGCGATCCAGGTGGGCGGGAGACTCCGCGCCGCCCAGTTCCCCAGGGGGGCGCAAGGGCCGTATGCACACCGATCTCGGGCGTGCGTGGTGGCAGTGGGGCAAGCCGGAGCAGACGGCGAATGAACTGCTGTCCGCTCTGCGGATCTCCCCCGGAGAGGTGCGCGACCGCCCAGCGATCCGGCAGATCGTCAGCGACCTCTCCGCACGACACCCTCGGGTGATCGGAGTGCGTGAACTGTCGGCTGCGGTGGGCGTTCGCGACCTGCCTCCGACCGTCACGTAGACAGACACCCTGGTCAGACAAGGGGATCCCGGGCTAGCGTCCCCGCATGGCAGCCTTCGACCCCTGGGACTCCGCGTTCCTCGCCGACCCGTACCCCGCCTACGCCGAGCTGCGTGCCAAGGGCCGTGTGCACTACTTCGAGCCCACGGGCCAGTGGCTCGTGCCGCACCATGCCGACGTCTCGGCGCTGCTCAGGGACCGGCGCCTCGGGCGGACGTATCTGCACCGGTTCAGCCATGAGGACTTCGGACGGACCGCGCCCCCGGCGGAGCACGAGCCGTTCCACACCCTCAACGACCACGGGATGCTCGACCTGGAGCCCCCGGACCACACCAGGATCCGGCGCCTGGTGTCGAAGGCGTTCACGCCGCGGACGGTCGAGCAGCTCAGGCCGTATGTCACCGGCCTCGCCGCGGACCTCGTGGACCGGCTCGTCGAGAAGGGCGACGGGGACCTGCTCAGCGATGTCGCCGAGCCGCTCCCCGTCGCCGTCATCGCAGAGATGCTGGGTATCCCGGAGTCGGATCGGGCCCCGCTGCGGCCCTGGTCCGCGGACATCTGCGGGATGTACGAGCTGAACCCGCCGCAGGAGACGGCACGGAAGGCGGTGCGGGCCTCGGTCGAGTTCTCGGAGTATCTGCGGGAACTGATCGCCGAGCGGCGCAAGGAGCCGGGCGAGGACCTCATCTCCGGGCTGATCGCCGCCCACGACGAGGGGGACCGCCTCACCGAGCAGGAGATGATCTCGACCTGCGTGCTGCTCCTGAACGCCGGTCACGAGGCCACCGTGAACTCCACCGTCAACGGCTGGTACGCCCTCTTCCGCAACCCCGACCAGCTCGCGGCCCTGCGCGCCGACCACTCCCTCGTCCCGTCCGCCGTCGAAGAGCTGATGCGCTACGACACCCCGCTCCAGCTCTTCGAACGCTGGGTGCTGGACGACATCGAGATCGACGGGACCACGATCCCCCGGGGCGCGGAGATCGCCATGCTCTTCGGCTCGGCGAACCATGACCCCGCGGTGTTCGAGAACCCCGGGCGGCTCGACCTCACCCGTCAGGACAACCCGCACATCTCCTTCAGCGCCGGCATCCACTACTGCATCGGCGCCCCGCTCGCCCGTATCGAACTGGCGGCGTCCATGACGGCCCTCCTGGAGAAGGCCCCGACCCTGAGCCTGGCCCAGGACCCGGAGCGGAAGCCGAACTTCGTGATCCGGGGGCTGGAGGGGCTCGCCGTCACGGTCTGAAGGCACGGGCCGGGGCAATCTCCGGGTCACTGTCTGAGACGCCGGACCAGGGCCCAGACGACGAGGGACGCGGCGGTTCCGCCGAGGATCGCCAACGGCAGTTCGGCGTAGAGCACGCTCCAGTCCGGGCTCTGTTCGAACCGCCACAGCCGCGCCCGGACGTCGACCGCCCACACCGCGAGCCCGGCGCCCGCGCCCACGGCCGCGGTCAGACAGCCCGCGGCGGCCTGCATGCGTTGTCCCATGTCCGGCATGGACGCCCGCAGGCCCCTCGGGGGTTGCCCGCACAGGTCAGCTCGTGGTCCGTCGTGCCTGCTCAGCTCGTGAGGTCCCGGCGTCGTAGACCGGCCAGTCCCGCGGTCACCAGCGCCGCCGCCACCCCGAGCAGGATCAGTACCGGGCCCCACTCCATCTCCCCGCCGGGCAGCTTCGGCAGGTGGCCGAAGGGGGACACGTCGAGCACCGCCTGCGGGACGTCCAGTGCGGGGCCGACCCAGCCGATCAGCAGCACCGCACCCGCGACTCCCCAAGCCGCCATCGCCAGCCGAGGCGCCACGCCGTACAGCAGCACCGCGATCCCGCCGATCACCCACACCCCGGCGACCTGCACCAGGCACGCTCCCAGGATCGCCCCGGCCTCCCTGCCGTAGCCGACGGTGAAGCCGAGGCCCGTGACGAGCATGAGCAGGACGGAGCCGCCGAAGGCGATCACCAGGTGGCCGGCGGCCCAGCGCAGGCGGCCCACCGCGTTCGCCAGGACCGGCTCGGCGCGGCCCGACGTCTCCTCGCCGTTCAGACGCAGTACCGAGCCGACGACGTACAACGCGGCGACCAGGCCCATCATCCCGACCATGGACGCCAGGAACGCGTCCGTGATCCCGCTCTGGCCGCCCATCCGCTCGAAGATCTCGCGGGCCTTCTTGTTGTCACCGACCAGGCCGGCCACGCCGTCCGCCAGGCCGCCGTAGACGACGCCGACGGCGAAGAAGGCGATGCTCCAGCCGTACACGCTGCCCCGCTGCAGCCGCCACGCCAGCGCGCCCGCCGTGCCCAGCCTGCCGACCGCCGGTCCGGGGCGGGTCGCCAGGAAGCTCATGCCGATGTCCCGGCGCCCGGCCAGCTCGTATGCCATCGCGCCCTGCACCAGGCTTGCCGCCGCGAACAGCAGCAGCACCCACCAGCGTTCGCCGGCGTACGGGCGCAGGTTCTCCAGCCAGCCGAGAGGGGACAGCCAGGTCCACACCGACGAGCCGTCGGTCGTCGCCGCGTCGCCCGCCGCCCGGAGGACGAAGGCCGCGCCCAGCACCCCCGCGGTCAGCCCCCGTGCCAGCCGCGCGCTCTCCGTCAGCTGGGCGACGATCGCCGCCGCCGTGGCGAAGACCATGCCCACCGCCGCGAGCCCGAGGCCGAGAGCGAGCGCCCCGGTGGCTCCCTGGCCGGCCAGGCCACCCGCAACCAGCAGCGCCAGTACGGCGTTTGCGACCGCCGCCGCCAGCAGGGCCGCCGTCAGCGAGGCCCGGCGGCCCACCATCCCGGACGCCACCAGCTCCTGGCGGCCGCTCTCCTCCTCGTCCCGGGTGTGCCGTACGACGACCATCAGGCTCATCGCGGCGGCGAGCGCACCCGCGTACACGCCGACGCGCCAGGCGGTCAGTGCGCCGATCGAGGTGTCGAAGACGGGGCCGATCAGCGCGCGGAACGAGGCGTTGGCCGCCACCTGGTGGATCAGGTCGGCGCGTTCGGCCGGGGAGCCGTAGAGGCTCTTGAGCGTGTTCGGCATGGAGAGGACCATGAGCGCGTTCACGCCGACCCAGAGTGGGATCATCACGCGGTCGCGGCGCAGGGCGAAGCGCAACAGGGTTGCGGTGCCTGCCAGTTGGCGGCTGCCCGAGCGCGGTGCCGCGACTGCCGTCAGTGTGGTCATCGGGCCGCCGCCTCTTCCCGGTCTTCCTGGTAGTGGCGGAGGAACAGCTCTTCCAGAGTCGGCGGCGTCGACGTCAGTGACCGTACGCCGGACTCGCTGAGCGAGCGCAGCACGGCGTCCAGCTTGTCGGTGTCGACCTGGAGGCGGACACGACGGCCCTGTACGTCGAGGTCGTGGACGCCGGGCAGGTGAGCCAACCCGTTGGGTGCGCCCGCGAGTTCGGCCGTCACGCTCGTCCGGGTCAGATGGCGCAGCTCGGCCAGCGAACCGCTCTCCACCGTGCGGCCCCTGCGGATGATGCTCACCCGGTCGCAGAGCTCCTCGACCTCGCTGAGGATGTGCGAGGAGAGGAGGATCGTGCGGCCCCTGTCCCGCTCCTCCTCCACGCAGCGCTGGAAGACCGCCTCCATCAGCGGGTCCAGGCCCGAGGTCGGCTCGTCCAGGATCAGCAGGTCGACGTCGGAGGCGAAGGCGGCGACGAGGGCGACCTTCTGCCGGTTGCCCTTGGAGTAGGCGCGGCCCTTCTTGGTGGGGTCCAGCTCGAAGCGTTCGACCAGGTCGGCGCGGCGGGCCGGATCCAGGCCCCCGCGCAGGCGGCCGTAGAGGTCGATGACCTCACCGCCCGACAGGTTCCTCCAGAGCGTCACGTCGCCGGGGACGTACGCGATCCGGCGGTGTACCTCCACCGCGTCCTGCCAGGGGTCGCGGCCGAGCACCTGCGCGGCGCCCGCGTCGGCGCGCAGCAGGCCGAGCAGGACGCGGATGGTGGTGGACTTGCCTGCGCCGTTCGGGCCGAGGAAGCCGTGGACCTCGCCGGTGCGGACGTCCAGGTCCAGCCCGTCTAGGGCGTGAGTGCTGCCGAACGACTTGTGGAGCCCGGAGACGGTGATTGCCTTCGTCATGGTTCTGAACGTACGCTTCTTTCAGAAATTTGTGAAGTTAAGGAAGCGTATGAAGCCCGGATAGGATGAAGGCATGACGGAACGAGCTGGTGGTGGGCGGGACCCGGAGGCCGTGTCGAAGTTCGTGGAGTCCTTCGCGGCGCAGCTCGTCGAGGCCGGGATGCAGCGCATGCCCGCCCGGGTCTTCGCCGCCCTGCTCTCCTCCGACGCCGGCTCGATGACCGCCGCCGAGCTGGGCGAACAACTGCAGATCAGCCCCGCGGCCGTCTCCGGGGCGGTGCGCTACCTGTCCCAGACGCACATGGTCTCGCGCGAGCGGGAGCCCGGCTCGCGCCGGGAGCGCTACCGGGTGCACGGCGACCAGTGGTACGAGGCCCTGACCAACCGCGAGGCCGTCATCAAGCGGTGGGAGGTCGCCCTGCGCGACGGTGTGACCAGCCTCGGCGCCGGCACGCCCGCCGGACGCCGCATGGCCGAGACGCTCGCCTTCTTCGAGTTCGTCGAGGGCGAGGTCGCGGCCATGATGGAGCGGTGGCGGGTGCACCGGGAGAAGACGTTCGGCGCGTGAGCAGTTGTCGCGTCAGGGCCTGGTGATGCGGTCGCGGAGTCGGGCGTGGCGGAACTGGTAGACGGCGCCTGCCTGGCGCAGGACGCCCCTGCGGTGGGCATCCTCCAGGAAGGCGCCCGGGTTTCGGGGCAGTCGGCCGGTCAGCGGCAGCCAGATGCGGGCGAGGGTCACCCAGTGGCCCAAGGCGGTGAGGCCGAGGCCGAATGCGAGGCCAAGCCCGAGGCCGCCCATGGTGGTGAAGATCAGCCAGTCCACGAACTGGCCGTTGAGTCCGTAGAAGAGCCCTCCCACGAGCCCGAACACCAGCGTGCTCACGAGCGATCGATGGAGCATCGTTCTGCGGTCGGTCTTCAGGAGGTCGGAGGGGCTGACCGCGGAACTGACCGGGATCGGGACGGCGAGTTCGACCGCCAGGCCGTACACGAGCCCGACCACGAGGCCGTATCCGAGTCCGCTCCTGAGTCCGAATTCGAGTGAGTCCATCAGCAGGGACGTGAATCCGCCCGGGGTTCCCAGCGCGAGCCCGAACGCGAGCGTGTCCACGAACCAGAACGCGAACCCGACCCCGAACCCGGCCGCGAGCCCGATCGCCAGCCGGGGCGCGATCCGCTCACGGAACTCCCTCATGCCGTCCGCGAACCGCAGGGGCTCGTCCGACGGCTCACTCGCTCCGCCCGCGTAGGCGAATCCCAGGAGCAACCCGCTGACGAGACCGCCGATGACGCCGTTCAGCAGCCCGTACAGGAGCAGCGCCATGGGGGTCGACCCCGACAAAAGCCCGACCACGAGCGCGTTCACGAGCCAGGACACGAACCCGAATCCGAACCCGCCCGTGAACCCGGCCGACAGGCGCGGGAGATACGTCTTGCGAGACCGAGTCCTCCTGCCGAGGATCCGCATGCGCACGCGCGACGGTTCGCGTGCCGCACCCCCGTCCAGGAGTCCGTACGCCAGCCCGAAGGCCAGGCCCGACACCAGCCCGAAGACGGCCCCGTTCGCGAGTCCGATCAGGAGCCCGTCCAGGGGACCGTACGGCCACACGAACCAGGCCAGGGACCAGGCCACGAGCGCGTCCATGCCCCCGAAGACCAGTCCGGTCACCAGCCCGACGACGGCCATGCGCACCGGGCGGCGCAGGGTGCTGCCCAGCTGCCACCACTTGAGGTCGGTCGTGTCGAGCAGTTCGAGGTGGTGGGCGAGGTGGGCGAGCCAGTCCTGGACACGTTCGCGCTGGGCGAGGGGCCTGTCGCGGTAAACGGTCGGCACGAAGCTGTCGAGGAGATGGTTCTCCAGGGCTTCGGTGGTCGGGAACAGGTCGGTGAGCAGGTCGCGTGGGTCGTGGTCGGGGACGTCGCTGTAGACGGTGCGGGCGAGGGCGACCATCAGGGGAGTCCTCAGGGCCGTGGCCGCCGGGCCTTCGGGGTCGGCACGCAGGCGTTGCAGGACCTCGTTCCACTCGGTTGTCCTGGCGCCCGCGCCCGTGTACGGCAGGTATGTCTCCAGGTCGTCCAGGGAGAGTGTCTCCAGTTCGATCGTCGCGGCGGACAGAACGCCACCGGATTCGGGATACCCGTCGTCGCGACTGGTCAGCAGCAGCGGCATCCTGGAGCTGGCGGTATCGCTGAGATTGACCAGGGCGGACGGCCGCAGACCTTCGGCGATCTCGTCGAAGCCGTCCAGGACGGGCAGGATGCGGCCGTGGCCGACCAGTGCCGCGGCCAGCGTCGAGTTGCCGGGGCCGTCCGCCGCCAGACCGGGGTGGTCGCGCTTCAGCTGTGCGGCCAGCCAGTCCCGCAGGGGCGTTTCAGGGTCCCAGGAGCCGAGGCTGAAGATCACGGGTACGACGGCGACACGGGTATCGGGGGACCCCAGCATCTCCAGCACGAACCGTATGGCCAGGGCCGACTTGCCCGATCCCGCCCGGCCCAGCACCACCAGCCGTCCGGTGGGCACCTGGTCGTAGAGATCCGCGATCCCCCGCAACTCCCCGGTCGGTGGCAGCGGTTCGTCGTCCCTTGAGCGACAGACCGTCCGCCAACGGACCGGCAGCGAGTCCGGCGCCCACAGCCGCTGCCGTTCCGATTCCTTCCACCACTGCTCGCGCAGCGCCTGGGCGAGTTCGGCCGCGGCATCGTCCAGGGCGATCGTGGTGCTGGAGCGCGGGGGATGGGTGATGTTGATGGTGGTGTCGCGGATGTCCCGGCCCATGAAGACCGGGCCGTGCGCGACGCCGGAGAACTCGCCGTGCACGTCGCCCGGCCCGGTCACGGGTGCTGCAGCCGCTTCATGATCAGGCCCACGAAGTCGTTCATGTCGGCCTGCAGGCACGGGTCCTGGGCGTGTTCGCCGGTGCATCCCTTGGCCCAGGTGCTGCCGTTTCCGTAGTCCGCGAAGCGGTACGGGATCCCCGCCGCCCTCAGGTTGGCAGCGGTCGACAAGGCTGCCTGCCGGACCGCCTTCTCGCTCAGGGCCAGGATGTCCTGGTTCGGGTCGAGGGTCAGTGAGCCGCCGTCGCCCGCGTACATCGCGACGCCCATACCGCGCAGCTTCGCGACGTGCTGGGCGGGGCTCACCTTGTTCCACACCCCGTCAAGGGGCCAGACCGGCGGCCCGAAGACCGCGTCGGGGGCGGCGATCGGGCTGCCGAAGCCCGGCAGCAGCTCGCTGCCGGTGACGGCGGCGCGCATCACCGGATCCCGCATGTCGAGGTCGCCGGAGAAACTGCCCACGTAGCTGAACAGTTCGGGCCGGTCCTCGGCGTAGTGGAAGGCGCCGAAGCCTCCCATCGAGTGGCCGGTGATCGCCCGGCCCAGCCGGGTGGGGACGGTCCTCAGGTTGGCGTCGATGAACGGGATCACCTGGTCGAGGTGGAAGGTCTCCCAGTTCTGGGAGCCCCGTGAGCCGGGCTTCACCCAGTTCGTGTACCAGCCGCGGCCGGCGCCGTTCGGCGTGACGGTGATCAGCGGGACGTCCTTCGTCGCGCCCTCGGCCATGGCCATGTACCGGGTGCTGTTCGGGGGTTCGCCGGCTCCGTGCAGGTCGTACAGCACGGGGTAGCGGGTGCGCGCGGCGCCGTCGTATCCCCTCGGCAGGGTGACCATGACGACGTGCTCGCCGGAGACCTGGCCGGACATCGCGTCGTAGACCGGGACCTGGGTGGACTTCACGGTGAGGACGAAGGTGCGGTGGTTGTCGTCCGCCCATTTCGGCTGGCTGACGACGGTGAGGCCGTGGCCGCTCGCGAAGTGCGGTGCTGCTGTCGTGGCGGAAGCGGAAGCGGAGGCGGAGGCCGCTGTGGTGACGGACTGGGCGGGCGGTGCGAAGAACAGGCCCATGAGGGCGGCGAGGCCGAGGACTACGGGGGTGCGGCTGCGTAAGACGGCCTTGGACAGGGTCTGCATACGACGTCTCCCGTTGTGCGGGCAGGCCAGGCCGAAGCTCTCACCGGCGTGGTGTGCCGGGAGCACCGGCAGCGCGAGGTGGTGCGGTGCGGTGCTGCCGTGACGGGCCTGACGTGGACCTCAGATGGTGCGGCGGTCTGCCATGTTGAGTCAACTGCCTTGTGTGACAAGGAAGTTGAGGTGTGGTGAGGAAATCGTCGACGGATGGACACCGGCGTTCTTCTGGCGGTCAATGGGAGAGGGGCAACATCCGAGCCCGGAGGTGTTTCGTGGAAACGATCACGGTGGGACTGCTCATGGCCTTCGCGGGCAGTACGGCGAGTGCGGCGGGCCAGCAGGCGTGGCAGTCGCTGCGCGGTCTGGTGACGGGGCGCTCGGAGGAGGACGGGGGCGAAGCGACCGGCGGGCGGCGGGAGTTGGCGGCCCTGGACGAGCAGCCGGACAGCGTGGAGCGTGCCCGGGCGTTGGCGCATGCGCTGGCGGTGCGAGCCGAGCGGGATCGCGAGTTCGCGCGGCGGTTGCAGGTGTGGTGGCAGGAGGCCGGGGCGGCGCGCGGCGAGCAGACCGGCGCGGGCGACGTGCACATCGACTTCTCCGGTACCGCGCACGGCCCGGTCGTCATGGGCCGGGACTTCCACGGAACGATCAACCTCGGCTGAGCCGGTAGCGGGGCCACGCCACCGCTACCGGCCCTTCGTACGGAGCCGCCGCCGGCCCCACCAGCCGGCCCCCAGCACCCCCGCGCCCACGGCCAGAGACACCGCGACCACCCGCAGCGGGCCCACGGCGCCGGTGCCGTCGGTCTCGGCGGCGGCCGGGGAGGCGGTGCCGCCGGGTGTGCCGGGGTGCGAGGCCGGCGTCGTACCGCCGGGTGAGCTCGCGGGGGCCCCGCCCTTTGCCGAAACGGAATCCGGTGCCGAACCCGACGCCGAACTCGATGCAGGCCCCGAACCCGAACCCGACCCCGAACCCGTTGCCGGCCGAGACTCCGACGTGCCCGAGTCGCCGGCCCCGGGCCTCGGTGCCTTTACCGTCCCCGGGGCACTCGGCTCAGCCGCCGCCGTGCGGATCGTGAACGCCGCCGCTTGCCCGTCCTGCCCGGAGTTCAGGTCGCACGGCGCGTCGATGTCGCCCATCGGCTTGCCGCCGTTCGCGTCCCGGGGCGTGAGGTGCAGGTCGATGTGGCCGAAGACGAGCTTTGCCCCGCCCGCCTTGCCGAAGGTGAGCGAGGGCAGGGTCCCGCTCGCCCGGACGGTCAGATCGCCGGACTCCGGGACCGCGGTCCTGGGCACCTCGAAGGTCACGTTGACGGGTTTGTCGCCCCCGGGTGCTGCCGCGACGGCCCGGACGTCCGCCGTGCCTTCGACGGTGGTCGCCCCGATCAACCGGAGCGATCCGCTGACGTTCCCGCCTACTGTCGCCGTCGCGTCGAGAGCTGAGCGGGGGGCGGCCCGGCCGACCACGTAGGCGGGAGGGGCGGGCCACGCGACCGACGCCGTCATCGGCTTGTCCCCAATGTAGGGGAAGCCGCAGGTGTAGTGCACAGAGTGCGGAGCCGGGGCCGCTGTGGCGGACCCGGCTCCGACGAGACCGGCACTTCCGAGAAGAGCAACTGCCGTGACGTACCGGGCGACGCGCCGCCGTGAGCCGGCGGAGGCTAAGTCAGCGACCATGCTTCGCAGGCTACGAAGACCGCCCCGCGGGCACCAGAGGAGCGCCGGAGCCCTTACGGCTCCCACGTATCCTCTACGGCATTTTCGCCCAACTCGCCTACGCCTACCGCTCCTTCGTCTCCTCCAGCACCGTCCGCCCCAGCAGCGCGTACCGCTCGGGGGCGCGCCGTTTCAGGTACTGGGCGTAGCCGACACCCGTCGCCGCGACCAGCGCCACCAGCCAGGGCGTCGCCTTCAGTACCAGTGAACCGGACTCCGCTCCGGCCGCGACGCTCATGTTGGACACCAGCAGGACGACCACGGCGAGCATCGCGATGCCGCCGACCAGCGGAGCGGTGAAGGTCCTGAACCAGTGCCGGCTCTCGGGGTGGTGGGTGCGGAAGTAGACCAGCACGGCGAACGAGCACACCGCCTGCACGATGAGGATCGCCATCGTGCCGAGGATGGCCAGCAGCACGTAGAGGGCGTTGTACGGGTCCTTGCCCGCGGCCCAGAACGCGCCGATCAGGACGGCCGAGACGATCGTCTGGACCAGGCCCGCGATGTGCGGGGAGCCGTGCCGGGCGTGGGTGCGGCCGACCGTGTTCTTCAGGGACGGCAGGACGCCCTCGCGGCCCAGCGCGTACATGTAGCGGGCCGCGCAGTTGTGGAAGGCCATGCCGCAGGCCAGCGAGCCGGTGATCATCAGCCACTGCATCACGTCGACCGCCCAGTGGCCGACGTAGTGCTCGGTCGGGTTGAAGAACATGGCGAGCGGGTTCGCCGACGAGGCCGCCTTCACGGCTTCCGCCTCGCCGTTGCCGATGATGGCCATCCAGGAGACGAAGACGTAGAAGACGCCGACGCCGAGGACCGAGACCATCGTCGCCTTGGGGATGATCTTCTTCGGGTCGCGGGACTCCTCGCCGTACATGGCCGTCGACTCGAAGCCGACCCACGACCAGAAGGCGAAGAAGAGGCCGAGGCCGGCGGACGTGCCCTTGAAGGCGTTGACCGGGTTGACCGGGGCGAAGGTGAAGCCGTGCGGGCCGCCGCCGTGCAGGGCGACCGAGATCGCCATCGCGGCGAGGACCGTGACCTCGGTGGCGAGCAGGACGACGAGGAGCTTCTCGGCGACCGAGACGCCGAACCAGGTGCCCATCGCGTTGACGGCGAGCATCAGGATCGCGAACGCCCACCACGGGACGTCGAGTCCCGTCTGGTCCTTGAGGGTTGTGGTGGCGAAGGTCGAGAAGATGCCGATGAGCGCCGGCTCGAAGACGGCGTACGCGAAGGTGGCCAGCATTCCCGATGCCAGTCCGACGGTGCGGCCGAGGCCGTAGGAGATGAAGCCGTAGAAGGCGCCGGTGGACGTGATGTGCTTCGCCATCGAGGTGAAGCCGACGGAAAAGATTGCCAGGACGACCATTGCGACGAGATAGCTCGCCGGGGCGCCGATGCCGTTGCCGGACGACACCATGAAGGGCACGTTGCCCGTCATCGCGGTGATCGGCGCGGCGGTCGCGACGGCCATGAAGACGACGCCCAGCAGGCCTACGGCATTGGGCTTCAGCCGGTGAACGGTGCCGTCCTCGCTTGTGCTCGCCGCTGGGGCGACTCCCTCGTCCACTGCCATCGGGCTGGCCCCTCTCCTGCTGGTCGGCTGGTGCGCTGAACCGGAACTCTGTAGGCCGAATGAGTCGAGCAAGGGTCTCGGGGCGTTAAATGTTTGTCAACCAGACCTTTAGAAATCTGGCGGCAATACGTGGCTCGTACGGTCGCCGGCATGAGCTATACGTCCACCCTCGGCGGCGAGCGCCACCGCTTCGACTCCCTCGCGCGCCTGCTCGCCGCCGCGAGCCCCGAACGCTCCGGCGACCGGCTGGCCGGCCTCGCCGCCGACAGCGCCCGGGAGCGCGTGGCGGCGCGCTGGGCCCTGGCGGAGGTGCCGCTCGCGACCTTCCTGGCCGAGCCGGTCGTCCCGTACGAGACCGACGACGTGACCCGGCTGATCCTGGACACGCACGACGCCGCGGCCTTCGCGCCAGTGGCCGGGATGACGGTCGGCGAGTTCCGGGAGTGGCTGCTGTCCGCGGACACCGAGTCCCTGGCCCCGGTGGCGCCCGGCCTCACCCCGGAGATGGTGGCGGCCGTGTCCAAGCTGATGGGCAACGCCGACCTGGTGGCCGTGGCCCGCAAGGTGCGGGTGGTGACGGCGTTCCGCTCGACGATCGGCCTGCCGGGCCGGCTGGCGACCCGCCTTCAGCCCAACCACCCGACGGACGACCCGGCGGGAGTCGCCGCCGCGTTGCTCGACGGCCTGCTGCTGGGCTCCGGCGACGCGGTGATCGGCATCAACCCGGCGACGGACAGCCCCAAGGCGGTACGGGATCTGCTGGAACTGCTGGACGGCGTGATCGGCCGGTACGCGATCCCCACCCAGTCGTGCGTCCTGTGCCACGTCACGACGAGCGTGGACCTGATGGAACGGGGCGCCCCGGTGGACCTGGTCTTCCAGTCCATCGCGGGCACGCAGGCCGCGAACGCGTCCTTCGGGGTGACGCTGGGCCTGCTGGACGAGGCGTACGAGGCCGCGCTGGCGCTGGAACGGGGGACCGCCGGCCGCAACGTCATGTACTTCGAGACCGGGCAGGGCAGCGCCCTGTCGGCGGACGCGCACCACGGGGTGGACCAGCAGACGGTGGAGGCGCGGGCGTACGCGGTGGCCCGCCGCTACGAACCGCTGCTCGTGAACACGGTGGTGGGCTTCATCGGCCCCGAGTACCTCTACGACGGCCGCCAGATCCTCCGGGCCGCCCTCGAGGACCACTTCTGCGGCAAGCTGCTCGGCCTGCCCATGGGCCTGGACATCTGCTACACCAACCACGCGGACGCCGATGACGACGACGTCGCGACCATGCTGACCATGCTCGGCGTCGCGGGCGCGTCCTTCGTGATCTGCACGCCGGGCGGCGACGACATCATGCTGAACTACCAATCGGCCTCGTACCACGACGCGTTGTACCTGCGCGAGGTGCTCGGACTGCGCCCGGCCCCGGAGTTCGAGGCGTGGCTGGAGTCGATCGGGCTGCTGGACGAACGGGGTGCCATCCGGGACACGTCGTCCGACACGGCTCATCCCCTGACGGCGATCGGAAGGGAACTGGCGGCATGACGGACCGTCAAGTAGCAGTGCCGACGGAGGACTTGGCGCTGTGGGCCGCGATGCGCCGGCACACCCAGGCCCGCATCGGCCTCGGCCGCGCGGGCACGGCCCTGCCCACCCGGCACCGGCTGGAACTCCAGACGGCGCACGCGGCGGCCCGGGACGCGGTGCACTCGCCGTTCGCCCCGGACGAGGTGGCGGCGGGGCTGACGGGGATGCCGACGGTGCGGGTGCGCAGTGCGGCCGGCGACCGGCTCACCTACCTCCAGCGTCCCGACCTGGGCCGCCGCCTGCACCCCACGGACCGGGCGCACCTTCCCGCCGGTGACTGGGACGTCGTCTTCGTCGTCGCCGACGGGCTGTCCAGCCGGGCGGTGCACGAGCATGCGGCGGCGATGGTGCGGGAGACGGCGGCGCGGCTTTCGGGGTGGAGCATCGCGCCGGTGGTGCTGGCCGAACAGGCCCGCGTGGCCCTCGGCGACGACATCGCCGACGCGATGGGAGCGGCGATGGTGGTCGTCCTGGTCGGCGAACGTCCCGGGATGTCGGCGGCGGACTCCCTGGGCGCGTACCTGACCTACCGGCCGGCGCCGGGCGTGACGACGGACGCCGACCGCAACTGCCTGAGCAACATCAGGCCGCCGCTGGGGCTCACGTACGAGGTGGCGGCGGGGAAGTTGGCGGGGTTGATGGGGAGGGGGCGGGAGTTGGGGGTCACGGGGGTGGGGCTGAAGGACGAATCCGATCACGAGTGCGTGAGCGACCGGCTACGCTGAGTTGCGGCTGGTCTGCATCCGCGGGAGGGCGCATCATGACGTTGATGACTGAGCGACCGACGACAAGCGGCACCGAGCCCCACGGCTTCGAGGATCTGCTGGACACCCTCGACGAGTTGGATGTGCCCGGCTACAGGGCCGAGATCATCAGGGGGAGCATCGTCCTGTCGCCGTGGTCGAAGGGGTATTACCAGGACGCAATGGAGCTGATCTGTGATCAGCTGCGGCCGCATCTCCCTGAAGGGCACCGCGTCAGCGTCGGCCCGTTTCTCTACGTTTTCCCGGGGGATGAGCGTGCATACGGACCGGACATCCACGTGGCGTCCCGACAAGCGTTCAGGACAACCAGCAACCGCCTGGACGGAGAGGCCCTCTCGTTCGTCGCTGAGCTGACCTCCACTTCTACCCGCGACGACGATCTGACTGACAAGGTCCGTGTCTACGGCAGGGCAGGTGTCCCGGTCTACCTCGTCCTCGACATGCAGGAAGAGCAGGCCACCGTGTTCTGGACGCCCTCGGCCAAGGGCTACGAGTCGCACTGCACGAGGCCTTTCGGTGAGAAGCTCCCGATGCCCGCGCCGTTCAACTGCACCCTCGACACCTCCGGTTTCCAGGCCCCGGAAGAGGAGGAGAGGAACCGGACGTGACCTGACGGCTCACGATGATGACGGCACCGTAAGCCCCCAAGCCCCCTCCCAGACCGTCCAGGTCCGTCTCCGTACCGGCCCCCACACCCCCGCATCGGCCCGGTACCGGAAGTCCGCCCCGGACACGCTCACCAGCCGCCCCTGAGCCCGTACCGGCGAAGCCTCCGCGCCCACCGACAGCGGGCGTACCTCGATCTCCGCCAGCCCCGCCTCCCCGGGCGTCACCGACACGGCCTCCACCGGCTGGTCCAGGTCCACCAGCGTGACCCCGTCGACCTCCACCCGCAGCCGGGCGGGCCGGGGCCCGGGGACCGTGGTCTCGCGGGCGGGCACCAGAGTTCGCACGAGGGACTGCGCCGTGCGCAGCCATGGGCGCGCCGCCTCCAGTGACGGTGCCTGCGCCTGCGGGGTCAGCGGGGGAATCCGCAGTGCGCCGAGCACCACCCCGTCGCTGTCGTCCACCAGCAGGTCCAGCCGCCGCTCCACCCCTTCGAGCACGGCCCTCGCCGCCGCGACCGCCCCCATGGGCACCCCCAGCGACCGCGCCACCGACAGCGCGCTGCCCACCGGCACCATCGACAGCGCACATCCGGCCAGCTCCCGCCGGCGGTGCAGGAGGGAGACCGCACGCACCAGCGCACGGTCGTCGCCCACCACCACCGGCCGGCGTGAGCCCCTCCGGGCCAGCGCCCGGGCGAACTCCTCCGGCCCGTCCGGCAGGCACACCTTCGCCTGCGCACCCGCGCTGAGCACGTCTTTTGCGATGCGTACCGACTCCCCGTCCGTCCGTCGGGCCACCGGATCGATGACCACCAGCAGCTGATCGGAAGTCGCGGAAGTGGCCACCTCGGTCCTGCCTCGCTTCCTCGGGTAGCATCTTTGTGCAAGAGCCCCTTGCGCTATTGCGCCAGGGGCTTCGTCTATTCCGGGGCATCCGGTCCGACGGTTTGCGGCCAACGACGGTCGCGGTGCACGCGGCGGTGAACCTTACGCGTACGCCCCTGACCTTGGACATGCCCCGCCCGGAAGGGGTGTACGCGCGTGCCCGCACTTGTGCTGCTCGGTGCTCAGTGGGGTGACGAAGGCAAGGGAAAGGCGACGGACCTGCTAGGCGGATCCGTCGACTATGTGGTGCGCTACCAGGGCGGCAACAACGCCGGCCACACGGTAGTCGTGGGCGATCAGAAGTACGCCCTCCACCTGCTCCCTTCCGGAATCCTGTCTCCGGGGTGCACCCCGGTCATCGGCAACGGTGTCGTCGTCGACCCGTCGGTCCTGTTCTCCGAGCTGAACGGGCTGAACGAGCGTGGCGTCGACACGTCCAAGCTCCTGATCAGCGGTAACGCTCACATCATCACGCCCTACAACGTGACGGTGGACAAGGTGACGGAACGCTTCCTCGGGAAGCGGAAGATCGGGACCACCGGGCGAGGCATCGGCCCGACCTACGCGGACAAGATCAACCGCGTTGGCATCCGGGTCCAGGACCTCTACGACGAGTCGATCCTCACCCAGAAGGTCGAGGCGGCCCTCGACATCAAGAACCAGGTCCTCACCAAGCTCTACAACCGGCGCGCGATCGCGATCGAGCAGGTGGTCGAGGAGCTGCTGACCTACGCCGAGCGGCTCGCGCCGTACGTCGCCGACACGGTCCTGGTCCTCAACCAGGCCCTGGAGGACGACAAGGTGGTGCTGTTCGAGGGCGGCCAGGGCACGCTCCTGGACATCGACCACGGCACGTATCCGTTCGTGACCTCGTCGAACCCCACCGCGGGCGGCGCCTGCACCGGCGCCGGTGTCGGCCCGACGAAGATCAGCCGGGTCATCGGCATCCTCAAGGCCTACACCACCCGTGTCGGCTCGGGGCCCTTCCCGACCGAGCTGTTCGACGAGGACGGCGAGGCGCTGCGCCGTATCGGCGGCGAGCGGGGTGTGACGACCGGCCGTGACCGTCGTTGCGGCTGGTTCGACGCGGTGATCGCCCGTTACGCGACCCGCGTCAACGGCCTCACCGACTTCTTCCTCACCAAGCTCGACGTCCTCACCGGCTGGGAGCAGATCCCGGTCTGCGTGGCGTACGAGATCGACGGCAGGCGCGTCGAGGAGCTCCCGTACTCGCAGTCGGACTTCCACCACGCGAAGCCGGTCTACGAGAACCTGCCGGGCTGGTCCGAGGACATCACCGGAGCGAAGTCCTTCTCCGACCTGCCGAAGAACGCCCAGGACTACGTGAAGGCGCTGGAGGAGATGTCGGGCGCCCCCATCTCCGCCATCGGCGTGGGCCCGGGCCGGGACGAGACGATCGAGATCAACTCGTTCCTCTGACACGACGAGCAGCAGGAGCCGGCCCTTCGATGCGAGGGCCGACTCTCCGCGCTGCGGAGCCGCCCCGCCCGGGACGGCTCCGCAGCGCTGCTCACCGGGTGGCGGCTCAGTCGAGCTGGGTGACCACCGCACTGCCGCCGGGTGCCGTCGCGTCCGCGGGTGGCAGTGCCGTCGGACAGAGGCGGACGTCGCTGAGGCGGCCGTTCGCGATATCCCCAGCGGCCCACCCTCTCGGCAGCCCCCGCTCCACCCGGCCTCGCCCTCGGCCCGGCGCCGAGTGCGCGTCCGAGGAGGTCGATGGCGTTGCGCTGGAGGCGGCGCCGGACGTACGCATACACCGTCGCGGTTACGCCGAGAAGAGCCGCGGGATTCCGTGCGGTGACGGGCGTCGGGCGGATCGTCGTTCAGTGGCCGGCCTGCCTTCCCGTGTCGGCCGAGGTGACCCATCCTTGACCCGGACATGGCCATTTCCTGGTTTCCGGCACTGGCGGGGCGCGCGCACGATCTACGCGGGTAGCCGCCGCTCCCGCGTCCCTCTTCACCCTTCTCCAGTACCAGGAGCCCCGTATGCCCGTCAGTCCCATGAACCGCCGGGAGTTCGTGCAGAAGTCGGCCGTCACCGGTGCCGCCGTCGCCGCCGCGGGTGCGGTCGGCACCGGCAGCGCCGAGGCCGCCGACCACAGGCCCGGCAAGCCCGGGAAGAAGGCACCCAGGACGTGGACCTTCTCCATCCTGGGCACCACCGACCTGCACAGCCACGTCTTCGACTGGGACTACTACCTGGACAAGGCCTACAGCGACAAGGCGGGCAACTCCGTCGGCGTCGCGCGCGTCGCCACCCTCATCAAGCAGCAGCGCGAGGCCAAGGGCGAGGAGCACGTCCTGCTCGTCGACGCCGGCGACATCATCCAGGGCACCTCGCTCGCCTACTACTTCGCCCGCGTCGACCCGATCACGGGCAAGGACGGCAAGAAGGGGCCGCGGCACCCCATGGCCGTCGCCATGAACCACATGCGCTACGACGCCGCCGCGCTCGGCAACCACGAGTTCAACTACGGCATCGAGGTGCTGCGCAAGTTCGAGCAGCAGTGTCACTTCCCGCTGCTGGGCGCGAACGCGCTGGACGCCAAGACCCTGCGCCCCGCCTTCGCCCCGTACACCGTGAAGCGGATCTGCGTGCCGGGCGCGCCTGACATCAAGGTCGGCATCCTCGGGCTCACCAACCCCGGCATCGCGCTGTGGGACAAGGACAACGTCGCCGGCAAGATGGTGTTCCCCGGCCTGGTCGAGCAGGCGAAGAAGTACGTGCCGAGGCTGCGCGCGCTCGGCTGTGACGTCGTCTTCCTGACGGACCACTCCGGGCTCGACGGATCGACCTCGTACGGTGACGCGCTCCCGTACGTGGAGAACGCCTCCAACCTCGTCGCCGAGCAGGTGCCCGGCATCGACGCGATCCTGGTCGGCCACACGCACGTCGAGGTGCCCTCGTACACCGTGAAGAACGAGGAGAGCGGCGCCGACGTCCTGCTCTCCGAGCCGTACTGCTGGGGCTACCGGCTCAGCGTCTTCGACTTCGAGCTCGAACTGCACCACGGGCAGTGGAAGGTGACGAAGAAGACGGCCCAGACCCTCAACCCGAACACCGTGGACGAGGACCCGGAGATCAAGAAGCTCCTCCAGGCCGACCACGAGCTGGTCGTGAAGTACGTCAACACGGCCGTCGGCACCTGCACCCAGGACCTCTCGGGGGCGGAGGCCTGCTGGAAGGACGTGCCGATCATGGACTTCATCCACCAGGTCCAGATGGACACGGTGAAGGCGGGCCTGTCGACGAGCGATGCCGCGCTGCCGCTGATCTCCGTCGCCGCGCCCTTCAGCCGGACCGCAGACATCCCGGCAGGCAGCGTCACGATCAAGGACATCGCCGGCCTCTACATCTACGACAACACCCTGTACGGCAAGAAGCTCACCGGCGCCCAGCTCAAGGACTACCTGGAGTTCGCGGCGAAGTACTACCACCAGGTGCCGGTCGGCACGAAGGTCGACACCGCGGCGGTGACGAACGCCAACAGCTTCTGGGACTACATGTACGACACGGCCGCCGGCGTCTCGTACGACATCGACATCGCGCAGGCGGAGGGTTCGCGGATCAAGAACCTGACGTACGAGGGCGCCGCCGTCGCCGACGACCAGGTCTTCGTCGTGGCGGTCAACAACTACCGGGCGAACGGCGGCTCCGGCTACCCGCACATCGCCTCGGCCGACATCGCGTACAGCTCGACCAACGAGATCCGCCAGCTGATGATCGACTACGTCACCGCCAAGGGCGCCCTGGACCCGGCCGACTTCGCGGATGCCAACTGGAAGCTGACGCAGGGCGGGACGGCGGTGTTCTAGGGCGAAAACCCCGGCGGCGGTGCGGCAGTTGGCGAGCCGGGCCCGCCGTCGGGGCATGGTGTCCCGGCGACTGCGCAGTCGGAGCAGGCGGGCGGCAGGCCGAGGCAGGCGTGCACGACCTGGCTCAACCTCCGGTCGATGGCCGCTCGTTCAACGGCGGGATCCGGCGAACTCTGCGACGGGATGAGCGCATACGGCATCGCTGCCGTCAGCACGGAGAGCGTGACCGTGTCCTGCTCGCTGCCCCGCGGCAGATGGCCGGTCACATGCTCACCCAGCCAGTGCCAGGCTTTTTGGTGCCACACGGTGGTCAGACAAAGGATGGCGGCGTACGTCAGCGTCGGCTCGGTCCGCGCCATGGCTCCTACGACCGGGTGCTCCCGCAGCAGCCGGGCCGCCCGCACCACGACGCGAACCGCGCAACACCGTGGTGGCGGCAGCGGGCCCGGCACCTCCCGGGCCGTGTCCAGCAGGCGTGTCAGCTCGTGCAGCGTGGCGTCCCTAAGCAGAACCCGGGGACTGGCCCAGTTCCGGTAGAGGAACGGGCGGTTGGTGCCGGCCAGCCGGGCGATGTGCGTCACGCCGACGCGCCGGGGGCCGTACGCGGCCAGCGCGTCCAGAGTCGCGCGGTACACGGTGGCCATCCCGGGCGGCGCCTGGAGGTGTGGGGATCCGCTCATGCCGGTCAGCGTGGCGCGGAGGAGGGATGCGTGTCCCGAGGAAAGTGTGTCGGTTTCCCCGAAAGTGTCACGTTTTCTTGGCGGAGGGGGCAGCTGGAGCCGCGGGGAAGGTGGACATGGGTTGCTCTACGCTCGATGCACGATGTCCGTCGAGCGAATCGCGGAGGGTGTCCGTGGAGCCGATAGCACCTGAACTGCTCATGGCGCTCGCGGGAGGCACCGCGGGCGCGGCGGGACAACAGATCTGGACATCCCTGCGTGATCTGGTCCGGCGTAGACCAGCTGCTGGAGAGCCGCATGGGGAGAGCGAGTTGGCGGCCCTCGCCGAAGCGGCGGACAGCGCGGAACGCGCCAGGCTGCTGGCCGCGGCGTTGGTCCTGCGCGCCGAGCAGGACACCGCCTTCGCCCAGGCCCTGGCGGAATGGCGGCGGAAGGCCGAGCCCCTGGTCGGCCAGTGGACCGGCGCCGGCGACGTGCACAACGAGATATCGGGGGGAACGCAGGAGACCGTCATCATGACGCGGGACATCCACGGTTCCATCAACCTTGGCGGCTAAGCGTTCCGTGGCGGAACACGGGGAAGCCGAGGAGCGACCGGGGGACGCACAATGAGGTCTCCGGCGGAACGCACAGGAACGTCCGATCCCCGGGACCAGGGCCTGACCTATTACGCCGAACAGCCCGGAAAGGGGAAGCGCTACGAGATGTTCCTGCGTCGGCAGCTCGGTTGGAACGACAAGGGCAAGCCGCTGACCTGGCGGATCTGGGTGCAGGTCGACGTCCCGGAGAGCGACAGGGCACTGGCTCAGAAGATCGTGAACGACATCTTCACGCAGACCGCCGGGTTGGGGCGCGTCAGACGGTGATGCCGCCGACGGCATGCGCAAGGGGCTTGCCTCGCCCGCGTCAATCCGCGAACGCCCCCGCGTGCTCCCGCGCCCACTGCGCGAACGTCCGTGGCCGGCGGCCCAGTGCCTTCTCCACCGTCGGAAGCACTTCTGCGCCCCGGTCGCTCTCCAACGTGCGCTGCATGATCGCGTCCACGACCTCCGGAGGGAAGCCGTAGTGGGCCATGCCCGTGCGGGCCGCGTCGTCCGGGACCGGGCGCAGGCGCAGGTCGCGGCCCAACGCCTTGCCCAGGATGGCCAGTTCGTCCGCCGGAGTCAGGGACTGCGGGCCGCTCAGTTCGTACGTCGCGCCCGCGTGGTCGTCGGTCGTCAGGGCCAGTGCCGCCACCTCCGCCAGGTCCGCCGGGTCGATGCTCGCCGCCGGGCGGTCCGCGAAGGGCGTGGAGACCTCGTCGCCCGCGCGGAGTTGGCCCGCCCACTGGAGTGCGTTCGACATGAAGCGGCCGGGGCGCAGCAGCGTCCAGGCGAAGCCCGGGGACGGGTCCGTCACCGCCGCCTCCGCCTGTGCGTGCCAGCGGGCGATCACGTCGGATCCCGCGCCGCCGTCCAGCACCGACAGCTTCACCAGGCGCCGTAGGCCTGCCCGGGCCGCCGCCTCGGCGAGGGCGAGGTCGTGCGTCGGGCCGGGGGCCGTGCCGACGCCCTGGGCCGACATCAGGAAGGCGCCCTCGGTGCCCGCGAACGCCGCGTCGAGGCTCGCCGGGTCGTCCGCGTCGCCGTACACCGCCTCCACACCCTCGGGCAGCCGTGCCTCGGCCGGGCGGCGGGTCATCGCCCGTACCGGCTCGCCCGCGGCCGCCAGCCGCCGTACCAGCTCGCCGCCCACATGGCCCGTCGCCCCGGTCACCAGGATCATCGCCGTCTCCTCTCGTCGAGGCCTCCAGGCTGCGCGTCCCCACCTCCCCTGTGCATCGCGCGTGCGGAGGTACCGGCCCTGCTCCCGGGGGAGTACCCGCCGCCACAGAACAAGGCGCCCATTTCGGGCATACGCTGGGGGTGTACCTGTGGATGACAGGCGCGGGATGCAGAGGAAGGTGAGGGCCATGCGGATGCTGCTCAAGGCGTCCTTCGACACGGAGAAGGCGAACGAGGCCGTCAGGAACGGCACCCTGACGAAGATGGTCCAGGAGGCGGTGGAGCACATCAGGCCCGAGGCGGCCTACTTCACCGCCGACGAGGGCAGGCGCACCGCGTTCATCTTCTTCGACATGAAGGAAAGCTCCCAGATGCCGGCACTCAGCGAGCCGTTCTTCCAGAACCTCGACGCCAAGATCTCCTACACGCCGGTGATGAACCTGGAGGACGTACAGAAGGGCCTTTCGCAGACCGGGAGCTGACCCTCAGCTGAAGACGATCATCGACCCCTGCGCCAGACTCCGCGTCGCCGCCGCGTGCAGTCCGAGCCATACGTGGCGTTCGCGGGCGAAGGGGCTCGGGTCGTACGGCGCGGGGACGGCCGGCTCCTCCAACTCCGTGGGGGCACGCGGCGGTTCCGGCGCCGCCGGGGGGTTCGCCGGGTCGATGCCGATCGCCGGAGCGACGTATTCGAGTTCGCGCAGGAGAGCCTGCGCGGAGCCCAGCGGACCACCGCCGGCGAGGAGTTCGTCGTTGGAAAGGGGCTGGGGGAAGTCGACCGGGACGTACGCACCCGCGTGGTCGTAGTGCCAGACGAGATGCGACTGCTGGGCCGTCGACTCGAACATCTCCAGCAACTGCTCGTAGTCGCCGCCCAGTTCGTCCACCGGCGTCACCGGCAGACCGCACACCTGCAGCAGATAGACGCGGCGCAGGAAGTGCAGCGCGTCGTAGTCGAAGCCGGCCACCGGGGCGACCTCGCCGGACAGACCCGGCATGTACTGGTACACGGGCACAGGCGGAAGGCCGGCCGCGTTCAGTACGCCGTTGTACTGCGCGAGTTCCTCGGCGAACGGATTGTCGGGGGTGTGGCACAACACGTCGACGAGCGGTACCAGCCACAGGTCACAGGCCAAAGAGGGCTCCTCAGACAGGGTGGTCAAGGCCGGGCAGAAGGCAGGGTAGTCGGTACGGCTTCCGCTGACCCCTTCCAGGACGGGTCAGCTGCCCTGGTGCAGGTCCCATACCCACACTCCATGCGCCCACTTCCCGTCACGGCCCACCAGTTCGGTCACGGCCTTGCGCAGGGCGTCGTCGTGCGGCTGCGGCGCCACCACCAGCGCTCCTGCCTTCCAGTACGCGAAATCCCGCTTCGCCTGCGCCCGCCAGTTCTTGCCGATCGTGGGAATCACGCCTGTGTAGCGGACATCACCTAGCATCTGCGAGGTGTAGCGGGGGGAGGGGCCGTAGATGCCGACGCGGTCCTCGCCGTAGGGGCCGTTGAAGTAGCCGCCGGGGACGGCGAAGCCGAGGCCGGCCTCCTCCTGCCAGTGCAGGGCCTCCGCGTTGCCGGGATCGGGCAGCGGCACGGGGACGAGGGACTCGCCCTCGCGGACGTACCGCTTCCACGCCCCGTCGGTGAAGAAGGCCGGTGTCGGCGGGCGGCGGACCGTCTTCAGCGGGGCCGGGATCAGCGGCAGCAGCGCGAGACAGACCCCGAGCAGGCGGCAGACAGACCGCGGCGGCGATCGCCAGGCCGTTGAGCAGCGGCCGCCAGGACTGCCGGGCCACATCCCTGCGTACGACGGCGTAGGCGCCCGCGAACAGCGTCATGCCGATCGTCGCGAGCAGCAGCGGCTCCTCGCCGAGGAAGACCGGCCCGGGAGCCGATCGCCGCCGTGTTCCCCTCGCTCAGGGCCTTGTCGAGCTGCTCCAGATCCTCGATCGGGGACGCCAGATCGGCGTCCGTGACCAGCACGCGCCGGCCGCCGCGGGCGGCGACGCCCACCCGCAGGACGTTGCCCTTGCCGCGGTTGCGGGGGCTGGTGACGAGCTGGACGCGAGGATCCTCGCGGGCCGTGACCAGCTCGCGGGTGCCGTCCGTGGAACCGTCGTCGGCGACCACGACCTCCCACTCGCCCCAGCGGCCCTCGTTGTCGCGCAGATAGCCGGTGACCGCGTCCAGGGTGGGCCCCAGACGCTGCTCCTCGTTGAACGCGGGGATGATGACGGACAGGTCCACAACCCTGGCCACGGTGCTCATTCGTCCGCGGGCCCCTCGATGAGGCTCAGGGAGTACGCGTTGTACTCGGCGACGATCGCACGCGCCGTCGTGGTGTCGCGCTGCGCCAGGGCGTCGACCAGATCCGTGTGGGCGCACCACAGGGCGCCGCGCAGATCGGTCAGCCGCCGCAGATGCTGCACCGCGCACACCCAGGACTGCACGCGCAGCCGGTGCAGGAAGTCGGCGAGGTACGGGTTGCCGAAGAGGGCGCCGAGCTCGCGCCAGAAGCGCAGGTCGTAGCCGATCAGCACGGTGAGGTCGCCGGCGGCCGCGGCCCGCTGCGCCTCCTCGCCGCGGCGGCGCACCCCGGCGAGGGCGGCGACCGCGCGGGGCTCGTCGAACCGCCGGTTTCGCTCGGGCCTGATGCCCAGCTCGTGGAACATGCCGTCGGTGACCAGGGTGCGGGCCTCGACGATGCCGCGGTAGTCGCCGGCCGAGAACTCGTGGACATGGAAGCCACGGTGCTGGTCGGCGTCGAGGAGCCCCTGCGCGGACAGGTCGACGAGCGCCTCGCGCACGGGCGTCGCGGAGACCCCGTACTGCTCGGCGATCTCCTTGACCGTGAACTCCTGGCCCGGCTGCAGCCGCCCCGCCAGCACCTCGTCGCGCAGGGCGTCCGCGATCTGCTGGCGCAGGGTGTTGCGGGTGACGGCGCCGTTTCCGCTGCTGCCGGGCATGGGTCGGGCGTCTCCTCGTCGCGTTCGGGTGGCGTGCACGTCCATATGTACGAGCACGCCACCTTACGCGTTCGGATTCCGCGTGTTGACCCGCGTAGCCGTCGGCGGGCGGTACGGCGGCCGAACAGCCGCGGACGGCTAGCGCGTGTACTCGTCCGCCACCGAGAGCGCCGCGTCCAGCGCCGCGAGCCCCTCCTTCAGCTCGGCCTCACTCACGTTGCACGGGGGCACGACATGGGTGCGGTTCATGTTGATGAAGGGCCAGATGCCGTGCTTCTTCGCGGCGGCGCCGAAGGCGGCCATCGGCGCGTTCGCCTCGCCGGCCGCGTTGTACGGCACCAGCGGCTCGCGCGTCTCCTTGTCCTTCACCAACTCCAGCGCCCAGAACATGCCGACACCGCGCACCTCGCCGACGCTCGGGTGCCGCTCGGCCAGCCCGCGCAGGGCCGGCCCGACGACCGTGGCGCCGAGCTGCCCGGCGTTGTCGACGACGCCCTCCTGAGCCATGACGTTGATCGTCGCGACGGCGGCTGCACAGGCCAGTGGGTGCCCGGAGTACGTGAGACCACCGGGGTAGGGCCTCCTGGCGAAGGTCTCGGCGATCGCACCCGAGATCGCGACACCGCCCAGCGGCACATAACCGCTGTTCACGCCCTTGGCGAAGGTCATCAGGTCGGGCGTCACGCCGAACAGGTCGGCCGCGAACCACTCACCGGTCCGCCCGAACCCGGCCATCACCTCGTCGAGGACGAAGACGATTCCGTACTTGTCGCATATCTCACGTACGCCGGCGAGGTATCCGGGCGGCGGCACCATGATCCCGGCGGTCCCCGGGATGGTCTCCAGGATGATCGCGGCGACGGTGGCCGGCCCCTCGAAGGCGATCGTCGTCTCCAGGTGCTCCAGCGCCCGCGCGCACTCCTGCTCCTCGGTCTCGGCGTAGAAGCGGGAGCGGTAGAGGTACGGCGCCCAGAAGTGCACGACACCGGCCGCGGCGCCGTCGGAGGCCCAGCGGCGCGGGTCGCCGGTGAGGTTGATCGCCTGCTGGGTGCCGCCGTGGTACGAGCGGTACGCCGACAGCACCTTCGGGCGCCCGGTGTGCAGCCGCGCCATCCGCACGGCGTGCTCCACGGCGTCGGCCCCGCCGTTGGTGAAGAAGATCTTGTCCAGGTCGCCGGGAGTCCGCTCGGCGATCAGCCGGGCCGCCTCGGAGCGGGCCTCGATCGCGAAGGCGGGCGCGAACGTCGTCAGGTGTGCGGCCTGCTCCTGTATCGCGGCGACGACCTTCGGGTGCTGGTAGCCGATGTTGGTGTAGACGAGCCCGCTGGTGAAGTCCAGATACCGCTTGCCGTCGTAGTCCCAGAAGTACGACCCCTCCGCACCGGCGACGGCGAGCGGGTCGATGAGCTCCTGCGCGGACCAGGAGTGGAACACATGGGCACGGTCCATGGCCTTCACGGCGGCGCCGGCCTCGGGGTTTGGCTGAGGGGTCATGGCGCGAGCGTAGATGTCCGAGGTGCCCGCTCGGTATCGGCTTCCTGTCTGTGAAGTGGGGGTTTCCGCGACAGGTTGTCCACGGAGGGGCAGGTGGCCCGCTATTGACAGCAGGCTGTCGAATTGGCAGCCTGCTGTCATACTGCTTTTCGCCGGAGGAGGAATCATGAGCCGCAAGCCTGTGCACCTCGCCGTCTACGACACCCTCGCCGACTGGGAGACGGGGCACACGACGGCCTATCTCGCCCGCGCCGGGTACGAGATCCGCACCGTGGGGCCGACCCGGGAGCCGGTGCGCTCCATCGGAGGCCTCCGCGTCCAGCCCGACCTGGCCCTGGACGACGCACGGCCCGAGGACAGCTCCTTGCTGATCCTCCCGGGCGCCGACCTCTGGGACGCCGGCGACGAGCTCGCCCCCTTCGCCCGCAGGGCCCGCGCCTTCCTCGATGCGGGCGTCCCGGTCGCCGCCATCTGCGGAGCCACCGCCGGGCTCGCGCGAGAGGGACTGCTCGACGGCCGCGACCACACCAGCGCGATCTCCTTCTACCTCGCCGCGACCGGGTACCAGGGCGGCGAGCGGTACGTCGACGCCGACGCCGTCACCGACGGGAACCTGATCACCGCAGGGCCCACCGAGCCCGTCGCCTTCGCGCGGGAGGTCTTCCGGCTGCTCGGGGTGTACGAGGGCGAGGTGCTGGACGCCTGGTACCGGCTGTTCCACGACTCGGACGCGCAGGCCTACGCCGTCCTGGAGAAGGCCGGCCGGTGAGCCGCGAACGCCAGGACCTGCTCAGCCGCAGTGCCCTCGGGGTCTTCCGGCTCAACGGCCAGTTCCTCGCCGTCGCAGAGGAGTTGGCGAAGCCCGCCGGACTCACGGCCGCCTGGTGGCAGGTGCTCGGCGCGGTTCTGGGCGAGCCGCTGTCCGTCGCCGGGATCGCCCGCGCCATGGGCATCACGCGGCAGAGCGTCCAGCGGATCGCCGACCTGCTCGTGCAGCGCGACCTCGCCGAGTACCGGCCCAACCCCGCCCACCGCCGCGCCAAGCTCCTCGCGCCGACGGCCCAGGGGCGCGCGGCGATCGCGTGTATCGGCCCGGGTCACGCGGCCTTCGCCGACCGGCTCGCGCAGGAGTTCGGGGAGGCCGAACTCGCCGAGGCCGTCCGCGTACTGGAACGGCTGTCCAAGGTGCTGGACCGGCTGGGGCCGCCCGTTACGGAACCGTAGACACCGCTCCGTCCATCTCCCCGTACGCCCGCACTATCGTTGGGATGTTGCACAGGGCGTATCGGGGGATTTCGGGGGACCTGCGATGGAGAAGCTCGGGGCTGGGGATCCGCAGCGTATCGGGGCGTACCGGCTGCTCGCGCGGCTCGGGGCCGGCGGGATGGGGCATGTGTATCTCGCCCGGTCGGACCGGGGTCGTACCGTCGCCGTGAAGCTGGTGCGGGAGGAGCTGGCCGCGCAGGAGGAGTTCCGGGCGCGGTTCAGGCAGGAGGTGCAGGCCGCGCGGCAGGTCGGCGGGCACTGGACGGCACCCGTCCTGGACGCCGACACCGAGGCCGCCGTGCCCTGGGTCGCCACCGGGTACGTCGCCGGGCCGAGCCTGCAGCAGGTCGTCGGGCGCGACCACGGGGCGCTGCCCGAGCGTTCGGTGCGCATCCTCGCGGCCGGGCTCGCGCACGCACTGCAGGACATCCACGCTGCCGGGATCATCCACCGCGACCTCAAGCCGTCCAACGTGCTGGTGACGATCGACGGTCCGCGGGTCATCGACTTCGGGATCGCGCGGGCGCTGGAGACCGTGACGGACGGCGGGCTGACCCGGACCGGCGCGCTCGTCGGGTCGCCCGGGTTCATGGCGCCCGAGCAGGTGCGCGGCGACCGGATCACGCCCGCCTGCGACGTCTTCTGCCTGGGCTCGGTGCTGGCGTACGCCGCCACCGGCCACCTTCCCTTCGGCGGCGCCAACAGCGGTGTGCACGCCCTGATGTTCCGTATCGCCCAGGAGGAGCCCGACCTGGAGGGGATGCCCGAGGGCATCGCCGACCTCGTACGGGACTGTCTGAAGAAGGATCCCGGCGCCCGGCCGGCGCTGGACGACGTGCTGGAGCGGACCGGGGCCGAGGACACCGTGCTCGGCGGGCGCTCGCGGGACCCGTGGCTGCCGAGCGCCCTGGTCGCCCAACTCGGGCGGCACGCCGTGCAGTTGCTGGACTCCGAGGACCCGGAGGAGGCGACCGGGCCCGGGGGTTCGCAGGGCGCCGCGGGGCCCTCGCTGAAGAAGGCGGCACCCGAGGCCTCGCCCGAGCACGCCCCCGCCGCCGACTCCGCACCGGAGCCGGGCGCCGCCGCGGTGCCGCCCCCGCCCGGACAGCCGGGCACCGGGGCGCCGCTGAACCACCTCCCGACGATGGTCGGGGGACAGGGCACCCAGACACCCCCGCCCGGCCATCCGGCCTACGGCTATCCGCAGCAGCATCCCCAGCAGCAGCCCGGCTACGGCTACCCGCAGCAGCCGCCGCCCGGTGCCTACGGCTACCCCCAGCAGCCCGGCGCCTACGGAGGCCTGGGCTCCACTCCTCCCTACGGCCCGCCCTACGCCGGCCCGGTCCCGCCCGCCCCGCAGGAACCGCCCAGGAGGAGCGGCCGCTCCACCGCGGCGCTGATCGCCGTCGCCCTGGTCGTCGCCCTGGGCGCCGGCGGCTCGGTGTACGCCCTCATGAGCGGCGGCGACAAGTCCGACGACAAGTCCGGCCCGGCCCCGACCACCGGCGCACCCCGCACGTCCGGCCCGACGACGTCCCGGCCGGACCCGACGAGCCCGCACCCCACCACCCCCGCGCCGTCCGACGGTGCGATCCCGGCCGGCTACCTGGGCACCTGGACGACGACCATCACCAACGCCGACGGTGAGAACACCCGTGAACTCACCATCCAGCAGGGCGAGGTGGGCGACACGGTGCTCTCCCTCGTCGCCGACGGACCCACGAGCAACGGCACCTACCACTGCGTCTTCCAGGCCGACCTGACCTCGGCGCCTGGCAGCGGCGGCATGATCCAGATCGGCCCGTCCACCGTGACGTCCGGCGACTCGGGCTACTGCAAGCCGGGCGACGCCACCGTGATCAGTCTGCTGCCTGACGGCAGTCTGAGCCGTGAGAACAGCAGCAACGGCGAGAAGCTGACGTACACCAAGGAGTAACCTCAAGTCCCCTTCTCCGCAAGGCCGTTGAGACCAGGGCCGGGAGTCGCTGTCGCCGCGGCAGCCGCGCTCACCTCGGCTCGGGTGGCCGCTGACGTGGCATGTTGGGCCGTGCGCCCGTGCCCGGCGGCAGCGGGAAACGGCCCTGCGCGCTGCCGATCTCCTGGCGCCCGGCGCCGGTCCCGGCGGACTGGATACTCATCGGCGCGGTCCCCGTGCGGAACTCCACCATCCAGTCGGCCGTCTCCGTGCGCACCAGCTCGGTCACGTCGTCCGAGAACCGCCGCAGCACCCCGAGGCACCGCTCCGCGGCCTCGCTCGCCGTCCCCTCCGCGGGCCCCAGCACCTCCCGCACACTCTCCGAGGCCCAGTCGAACTGCAGCACCTGCAGCCGCCGTTGCACGGCCTGCGCGGTCGCCACGTCCCTTATCCAGCCCGACGTCACGCCGAAGAACCGGTCCACGGCCACGCACGCCACCGCGAGCAGCAGCGCCAGGTACCCCCACGCGGCCAGCCCCGCGGCCAGCCCGGTCAGATCCAGCAGCGGCAGCGCGGCCCCGGTGACGGCCCCCGCCGCGGCCCCCGTGCGCAGCGCCCGCGCGCCCCGCCGCTTCCACGCCCGGTCCGCGAGATACCAGGCCGCCGTCTCAAGCGCCCCCTGCTCGACCCACCGGTACAGCTCGTGCAGGCGCTCGGCCGGCTCGCCCCAGTCCCCCAGGGGCAACGCGCGCCCGGTCAGATCGCCCGGCCGCAGTCCGGCCGCACCCTCTCCCCGCCCGTCCTGGGGCGGACCCTCGGGCTGCATCTCCGGCTGACCCACCGGCACTCCCTACTGATCACGAGACTGATCACGAACGCACACGTTGCGTGACACCCGACGCTGACGTGCCGGACCCTTCCTACCGCCCAATGGGTGGCGAAGCCCCGGGATCCGCCTCTTTTCCATCCGGAAGTGCGCCTTGATCAGGTATAGGACTCGGCAAAGGCTCACTCGAAAGAGTGCTGGGGCGATGGCTGCCGGGACCACGTAGGCTCGTGCCAGGCGGGAAAAACTCGCCCAGACAGCCGTACGAAACCAGGAGCTGATCGTGATTCCCGGTGGTGGCCAGCCCAACATGCAGCAGCTGCTCCAGCAGGCCCAGAAAATGCAGGAGGACCTGCAGCGTGCGCAGGAGGAACTGGCGCAGACCGAGGTCGAAGGGCAGGCGGGCGGCGGCCTGGTGAAGGCCACCGTCACCGGCTCCGGCGAGCTGCGCGCGCTGAAGATCGACCCGAAGGCGGTGGACCCCGAGGCCGGATCCATCGAAGAGACGGTCGAGACCCTCGCGGACCTCGTCGTCGCGGCGGTCCAGGCGGCCAACGAGAACGCCCAGACTCTCCAGCAGCAGAAGCTCGGCCCGCTCGCGCAGGGCCTGGGCGGCGGCAGCGGTATTCCCGGCCTGCCTTTCTAAGACGGGTGTCCGCCAACTACCGTACGCACTGAAGGAACCCCAGGAAGGGCGGCAGTCCGTTGTACGAAGGCGTGGTGCAGGACCTGATCGACGAACTGGGGCGGCTGCCCGGCGTCGGTCCCAAGAGCGCCCAGCGGATCGCCTTCCACATCCTGCAGGCCGAACCGACGGACGTACGGCGCCTCGCGCAGGCCCTCATGGAGGTCAAGGCGAAGGTCCGCTTCTGTGCGACCTGCGGCAACATCGCGCAGGAAGAGCTGTGCAACATCTGCCGCGACACCCGCCGCGACGTCTCCGTCATCTGTGTGGTGGAGGAGCCCAAGGACGTGGTCGCCATCGAGCGCACACGTGAGTTCCGTGGCCGCTACCACGTCCTGGGCGGAGCGATCAGCCCCATCGAGGGTGTGGGACCCGACGACCTGCGTATACGAGAACTTCTCGCACGGTTGGCCGACGGGACGGTCACGGAACTGATCCTGGCCACGGACCCGAACCTGGAGGGCGAGGCCACAGCCACCTACCTCGCCCGCATGATCAAGCCCATGGGCCTCAAGGTCACCCGCCTGGCCAGCGGCCTCCCGGTGGGTGGCGACCTGGAATACGCGGACGAGGTGACCCTCGGCCGCGCCTTCGAGGGGAGACGACTCCTAGATGTCTGACGCGACGCTGCATGCCACGACGCACGACCCGGACGACTTCGCGGTCCAGATCGCGGACCAGGTGGAGAGCTTCCTGGTGGCCGTCACCGAGGTGGCCAAGGGCGACGAGCCGGACTCGGCGGTCCCCTTCCTCCTCCTGGAGGTCTCCCAGCTGATGCTGGCCGGCGGTCGCCTCGGCGCGCACGAGGACATCGTCCCCGACGAGCGCTACGAACCCGACACGGGCCCGGACGCCGACGTGGACGACCTCCGCGAGAACCTGGCCCGGCTGCTGGAGCCGATCGACGTCTACTCCGAGGTCTTCGACCCGTACGAGCCCCGTACCGCCCCGGTCCCGGCCCGTATCTCCGACGACCTGACCGACGTCATCACCGACCTCCGCCACGGCATGGCCCACTACCGCGCGGGCCGCACCTCGGAGGCCCTGTGGTGGTGGCAGTTCTCCTACTTCTCCAACTGGGGCTCCACGGCGTCGGCCGCGCTGCGCGCGCTCCAGTCGATCGTCGCCCACGTGCGCCTGAACCAGCCCCTGGAGGAGCTGGACGGCCTGGACACCGACCAGGCCTCCATGGGCGACGAGACCCTGGAGTTCGAGGCCGGCAAGGTGATGCAGGAGGAGATCGGGGGGCCGCTGGGGGTGCGGCCGGTCACGTAGCCGTCCTGGGGAAGCGGCCGACCTGTCCGAGCAGGGCGAACAGCTCCGTCGGCGACCGCGTGACGCCGGTGCCCCCGCCTCGGCCACCCCGTCCCGGCGGGCTGCCGCACCGGCTTCATGGTGTGGCCCACTGCACCTTCGGTCGGGTAGGGCGCACCCTCGTTGCCGTTGTGGGGATGGGCGTCGTATCGGCCGGAGCGGGCGTCGGTCCTCTGCGTGGCCGAACGTGACCGGGCCGTCACTCCACGCGAGTTGGGTGTGTCCTGGAGCTGCGCTGTACGACACCTGCACAGGCCCTAACCAGTGAGAAGCGAGTCTGGAGTCACTTCCCCAGCAGGAACCGCGGACACCGCGGAGAACGCGAAGGGAGTCACCGCCCAGACCCGTACCGCACTGGAGACAGCGATGACCCGTCGTTCCATAAGCAAGCGCGCAGCCGTCGTCACCGCCACCGCCCTCGTGACCCTCGGCACCGTGGGCACCATCGCCGCCACCGCCGGGCCCGAGCACGCCGCCAAGCCCACCAAGACGCAGATCGCCGGCCTGTTCGACACCTGGAACAAGGCGCTCCAGACCGGCGACTCGGACAAGGTGGCGGACCTGTACGCGAGGGACGCGACCCTGCTGCCCACCGTCTCCAACGAGGTCCGGACCGACCGCGCCGGGATCGTCGACTACTTCGACCACTTCCTTGCCAACAAGCCGGTCGGCACGAAGATCGAGACGATCGTCAACGTGCTCGACAGCAACTCCGCGATCGACACCGGCGTCTACGAGTTCACGCTCACCGACCACGACACCGGCAGGAAGCGCGTCGTCGAGGCCCGCTACACGTACACGTACGAGAAGATCGACGGGAAGTGGAAGATCGTCAACCACCACTCCTCGGTGATGCCCGAGAAGAAGTGACCGTCAGCCGCCGGTCCGCTGTGCGGCCGCCCGCAGGCGGATCTCCACGCACAGCCCGCCCCCGGGAGCGTCCCGCAGAGCCACGGTTCCGCCGTCGTCCGTCACCAGCTGTTTGACGACGGCGAGGCCGAGGCCCGAACCGGAGCGCCCGGTCAGGCCCTGACCGCGCCAGAAGCGGTCGAAGGCGCGGGACTTCTCCGCGTGCGACATGCCGGGGCCCTCGTCCAGCACGGAGAGGACCACCTCGTCGCCCGCGGTCTCGCCCCGGACGGTGATCGTGCCTCCGTCCGGCGAGACCTCCAGCGCATTCGAGAGCACGTTGTCCAGCACCTGGTCCAGATGACCAGGGGTGGCCAGCACAGACGGCCGGCCGTCGGCACTCCCCCCGAGCGTGATGGTGACTCCGCGCTCGTCGGCGGCCGGTCTCCACACCGACATCCGCTCCCGCACGATGTCCCGCAGGGCGAGCGGCTCCGCGGCCGCGACCTTCGCCTCCGCGCGCGCCAGTACCAGCAGACCGTTCACGAGGCGGCTCATCCGGACGACCTCCGCGGTCGCCTGCTCCACGTCCTCCCGTACGAACTCGTCGTCCACCCCGTCCGCGATGTTGTCCAGCGACAGGCGCAACGCCGTGAGGGGGGTGCGGAGTTGATGGGAGGCGTCGGCGACGAAGATGCGCTGCGAGGCGATCAGGGTGTCCAGGCGTTCCGCGCCCTGGTTCAGGGTGCGGGCGAGGGTCTGGGTCTCCGGTGGGCCGGTCACCGGAGAGCGGGCGGTCAGGTCGCCGTCGCTGAACTTGCTCGCCATGGAGTTGAGTTCGCGCAGCGGCGCGGTGATCCGGCGGGCGGCGAACGCGCCGATCGCGGCGGCCGCGGCCAGCACGAACACGGCCAGGCCGGCCCGGAAGCCCCAGATCTGCCACAGCCTGTCGGTCATGCCGGAGGTCGAGTACACGATCCGTACGGCCGCCTGCCCCTGGGCGGGAACGGTGATCTCCAGGTGCTTGCCCCAGATGACGTCGGAGCCCCAGTCGGTCGTCGGGTCGTTCTTCTCCACCGCCCGGGACAGCGCCGCGTTCCCGGCGGGCTCCGGCAGGTCCGGGGCGCAGCTCGCGGTCGGGGTCACCTCGACGTCGCCGGGGGTCTGGACGCCGTAGGCCTTGGCCACCTTCTCCAGGGCGTCGCAGGAGATCCTGTCACCGTTGCCCAGCAGCAGCGCCATGGTCCTGGCCTCGCGCAGGACGGACAGTTCGGTGTCGTCCCGCAGCTGTTTGGTGAGCGTGAAGGCCACCGGCACGGTGAACAGGAGGATGGCCACGGCGACGAGCAGGATGTAACTGCGGATGAGCTGCCGGTTCATGAGGCCCCGACGTCTTCGGCGATCTCCAGCCGGAAGCCGACGCCCCTGACGGCCTCGATGGTGATCGCCCCGGCGAGCTTGCGCCGCAGCGCCGCCACATGCACGTCCAGCGTCTTCGTGGGCCCGAACCAGTTCGCGTCCCAGACCGCCTCCATGATCTGCTCGCGCGACATCAGCGCACCGGGCTCCTCGGTGAGGAAGGACAGCAGGTCGTACTCCTTGGGGGCGAGCGCCACCTCCTCGCCGTCCAGCCGGACGCGCGCGGCCTTGCGGTCGATGGTGAGGCGGGAGCCGTACCGGTCGGGGCCGCTCTCCCCGAGAGCAGCGGAAGAAGGGGTACGGGGCTGCGCGCGCCGCATCACCGCTCGTATCCGCGCGATGACCTCGCGCACCCCGAACGGCTTGGACACGTAGTCGTCCGCGCCGAGTTCCAGGCCCACCACCCGGTCCGTCTCGTCGCTGCGCGCGCTGATCACGATGATCGGTACGTCGCCGCGCTCGCGCAGTGTCCTGCAGACGTCGAGGCCGTCGGTGTCCGGCAGGCCGAGATCGAGGAGTACGACGTCGTACGGGCCCTCGTGGCTCAGTGCCGCCCCGCCCGTGGTGACCCACTCCACCTCGAAGCCGTAGCGGCTCAGGCCACGGCGAAGGGACTCGGCGACCGGCTCATCGTCTTCCACCAGTAGTACGCGCACGGGGCGAACCCTAATGCGTGAACTTCACAGGTGAACGAAGGCGATCCGAACACAGCCGGCCGCCGGGCTTTCAGGCTCCTGGCGCGGTCACCGCATCACCGTCACCACATCTCCGTCACCACATCACCGGCAACCTCTCCGGGATCCGCTTCATGAACCCCGTCCGCCACACCAGTTGCTCGATCGGCACGGCCGGCCGGAGCCGTGGCATCCGCTCCAGCAGCGTCCCCAGGGCGATCTCGGCGTGCTTGCGGCCGAGAGCGGTGGCGGGGCAGTAGTGGCGGCCGCCGCCGAAGGAGAGGTGGGCCGTGCCGTTGGCGCGGGCGAGGTCGACCGTGTGCGGATCGGGGAACGCGGACGGGTCGAAGTTGGCGCCCTCGACGAGGACGAGGACGAGCTGTCCCTTACGGACGTCCACCTCGCCGAGGCGTACGTCCTCGGTCGCGAGGCGCGGCAGCCCGTCGCCGATGGAGAGGTTGATGCGCAGCAGCTCGTCGACGGCCGCGGGGATCTTCCCGGGGTCCGCGACCAGCTCCTCCTGCAGCTGGGGATGCTGGATCAGCGACACCAGCGCCATGGTCAGGAAGCCGGACGTCGAGATGACGCCCGCGCCGAACATCGTCACCCCGACCGTCGCGAGCATCTCGTCGGTGAGGTGGGCGTAGTCGGGGTCCGTGCGCAGGGCGGCGAGTTCGGCCATCAGGCCTGTGGTCGCCGGGTCGTCGAGCCGCTCGGTCATGTAAGCGAGGTCGCGGTCCCAGTTGAGCCGCGCCCCCGTGACCGGACAGGCCGAGTTCATGAAGGCGATGTCCAGGCTGCGCATCAGCCGGGGTGCGTCCGCGCGCGGGATGCCGAGGATGCGGCAGTGCATGCCCGCCGAGTACGGGTCGGCGAAACCGCCCCGCAGATCCACCGGCGCACCCTCCCGGACCAGGCCGTCGACCAGCTCCCCGGCGTAGGAGCGAAGCCACTCTGCCAGCCCGGGACTCTTCGGACTGAGCGCCTTGAGGACGGCCTTGCGCAGTCCGGCGCCGGTGATGTTCCCCATGTTGTTGACGACCTCGGGCGGGATCGTCAGCGCGTACTGGCGGGGGACACCGGGAGCGGAGGTGTCCTTCAGGCTGAAGCGAGGATCCTCCAGGACCTGCTTGCACAGCTCGTACGACGACACCAGCCAGGCCTCGTCACCCGCGATGGTGCGCACCCGGCGTACCGGGGTCCTCTCGCGCAACTCCTCGACCTCTGCCGGGAGTTGGTCGCCGCGCCAGGAGAAGGGGAAGTCGATGGGTTCCCCGGTGGGCATGAGTTCCTCAGCGGGCATCGGTGGCTCCCTGGGCCGGCGTGACGATGGCGTGGCCCTGGTTGCGGGAGGCGCGCAGGCCCGCGCCGGGCGCGTAGAGCAGCTCGGCCATCGGCAGGAGCTGGTGGTAGCAGTTGAGGGAGGAGGGGACGCCCAGGATGGCGGGGGTGTCGAGGAAGAGGGGCGCCTCCGCGGTGACGTACTCCAGGCAGACCTCGCGCTGCCGGGCGGTCACCTGCCGGTCCTCGGCGGCCTTCGTGGACAGGAACGCGTCGACGAGCTGTTCGCAGGTCGAGCGGAACTCGTCGTCGGAGGCCAGTCGGGTGCGCAGGTCCTCGTGGATCTCGCGGTACGCCGTGTTGGCGCGGAACTCCGACATGGCGTGGGCCCTGAGGCGGGTGCCCCCGGGGTCGACGGCGCCCACGGCGCCGAGGACCTTCGCGCGCACGCCGCGCAGGTTCTTCACCGCCTTGCGGCGTGCCTCGTCGGCCGGATAGCCGGACGCCTCGTACATCTCGGCCACGTGCAGGTCGGTGTACACGAAGTCCACGCGCTCGAAGACGGCGAGGCCCCAGCGGGCCAGGTCGTGGACACGGTGTGCGGAGAAGTAGCTGTTGCCGGGGGAGACGCCGATGACGGCATGGTCGGCGGCGGTGAGGATGACCTCGCAATGGGGTGTGAAGGGCCGTACCTCGAAGAGGTCGGCCGGTATGACGTGCTGGATCACGGTCGCAGTCGTCAAGGAAGGAGAATCCCTCGCGCGTCGCTAGTCCCGATGGAGCCGTGTGCTCCTGGTGTGGCGACGACGACGCGAAGTTAGCGCCCGGCTACTGAGAGCGTCAACGGGTGACCTGGCCCACTTTGCGGAGTGTTCACGTGCCAGGCGGGCAGGGACCGTGCTGGAGCGCCGGATCTCACCATGTGGTTTCAGGAAGGTCGATTTCGGGCGCTCGATAGACTGAGCCGACCGCAGTGCATGTGTATCTGCGGTAAGAGACGGACGAGCGAGGAGCGCACGTGGGCCTTGTCGTGCAGAAGTACGGAGGCTCCTCCGTAGCCGATGCCGAGGGCATCAAGCGCGTCGCCAAGCGAATCGTGGAAGCGAAGAAGAACGGCCACCAGGTGGTCGTCGTCGTTTCCGCGATGGGCGACACGACGGACGAGCTGATCGATCTCGCCGAGCAGGTATCCCCGATGCCGGCCGGGCGTGAGTTCGACATGCTGCTGACCGCCGGAGAGCGTATCTCCATGGCACTGCTGGCCATGGCGATCAAAAACCTGGGCCACGAGGCCCAGAGCTTCACCGGCAGCCAGGCAGGCGTCATCACCGACTCGGTCCACAACAAAGCACGGATCATCGACGTCACGCCCGGCCGGATCCGTGACTCGGTGGACGAGGGCAACATCGCCATCGTCGCCGGCTTCCAGGGCGTCAGCCAGGACAAGAAGGACATCACGACCCTCGGTCGCGGTGGTTCCGACACGACCGCCGTCGCGCTGGCCGCCGCCCTCGACGCCGAGGTGTGCGAGATCTACACCGACGTCGACGGCGTGTTCACCGCCGACCCGCGCGTGGTGAAGAAGGCGCAGAAGATCGACTGGATCGCCTTCGAGGACATGCTGGAGCTCGCCGCGTCGGGCTCCAAGGTGCTGCTCCACCGCTGTGTGGAGTACGCCCGCCGCTACAACATCCCGATCCACGTCCGCTCGTCCTTCAGCGGACTGCAGGGCACGTGGGTCAGCAGTGAGCCGATCGAGCAAGGGGACAAGAAGGTGGAGCAGGCCATCATCTCGGGTGTCGCGCACGACACCTCCGAGGCCAAGGTCACGGTCGTCGGGGTCCCGGACAAGCCGGGCGAGGCGGCGTCGATCTTCCGCGCCATCGCCGACGCCGAGATCAACATCGACATGGTCGTACAGAACGTGTCCGCCGCCTCCACGGGGCTGACGGACATCTCCTTCACCCTCCCCAAGACCGAGGGCCGCAAGGCCATCGACGCGCTGGAGCGGGCGAAGACGGCCATCGGCTTCGACTCGCTGCGCTACGACGACCAGATCGGCAAGATCTCGCTCGTCGGCGCAGGCATGAAGACCAACCCGGGTGTCACGGCCTCCTTCTTCGAGGCGCTCAGCGACGCAGGGGTCAACATCGAGCTGATCTCGACCTCCGAGATCCGTATCTCGGTCGTCACCCGCGCCGACGACGTGCCGGAGGCTGTGCGCGCCGTCCACTCCGCCTTCGGCCTCGACTCCGACACCGCCGAAGCGGTCGTCTACGGGGGCACAGGCCGCTGATGGCCGGGACAGGGTCCGTCCGGCCGACGCTCGCGGTCGTGGGTGCGACCGGAGCCGTCGGCACGGTCATGCTCCAGATCCTGTCCCAGCACGCGGACATCTGGGGCGAGATCCGGCTGATCGCCTCGCCGCGCTCGGCCGGCCGCAAGCTGACCGTGCGCGGCGAACAGGTCGAGGTGGTGGCCCTGGCGGAGGAAGCGTTCGACGGGGTCGACGTCGCCATGTTCGACGTACCCGACGAGGTGTCCGAGCACTGGGCGCCGATCGCCGCGGCCAAGGGCGCGGTCGTGGTGGACAACTCGGGCGCCTTCCGGATGGATCCCGAGGTGCCACTCGTGGTGCCCGAGGTCAACCCGCACAAGACGCGCCTGCGGCCCCGCGGGATCATCGCCAACCCCAACTGCACGACGCTGTCCATGATCGTCGCGTTGGGCGCGCTGCACGCCGAGTTCGGGCTGCGCGAGCTGGTCGTCTCCTCGTACCAGGCCGTCAGCGGGGCGGGACGCGCCGGTGTCGACACGCTGCGTCAGCAACTGGCGCTCGTCGCCGGTACGGAACTGGGGACCAGCCCCGGCGATGTGCGGCGGGCCGTGGGCGACAACACCGGCCCGTTCCCGGAGCCGGTCGCGCTGAATGTCGTGCCGTGGGCCGGTTCGCTGCGCGAGGACGGCTGGTCCTCCGAGGAGATGAAGGTGCGGGACGAGACCCGCAAGATCCTCGGTCTGTCCACCCTGCCCGTGGCCGTGACCTGTGTACGGGTGCCGGTGGTCACCACGCACTCCCTCACCGTCCACGCCCGCTTCCAGGGCGAGGTCACCGTCGACGGGGCCCGCGAGATCCTCGCCACCGCCCCCGGTGTCGTCCTCTTCGACGACCCGGGCGCCGGAGAGTTCCCCACACCCGCCGACGTCGTGGGCACCGACCCGACCTGGGTGGGCCGGGTGCGGCGGGCGCTGGACGACCCGACGGCCCTCGAACTCTTTGTCTGCGGCGACAACCTGCGCAAGGGCGCGGCCCTGAACACCGCACAGATCGCGGAGCTGGTGGCGGCGGAATTCCGGTAGGCCGTGTGACGGAGTGTGACCATGGTTGCGCTCCCATGACATGCCGTGTTGTGCGCAACACATCCGCAAGCAAGGGGTTACCGCCGGAAAAGCCCTGGCTGCGGCCGGTTTGATTTGTAGGATCTGTGGGCTGGGTGTGGTTCGGGTATTGGTCCGTACCACTTGCCCCGGACCCCCTCGGCATCCGAAGATTTCCTCCCCGCCCTCCGCAACCGCGCGGAGGGCGGGGAGCGTCTTTGTGAACGCCCTCCGGGGCGTGGGGATGCGCTGCGAGGCGTGGGGACGCCTCGGACATTCAGGACACAGGGGAAGAGCGGGTACGCATGAGGGCGTTCGACGCACGGTCGGTTGTGCTGCCTGACATCAGACAGCCGACTGCGGCACATGACGCAAAAGTGACGCTCGGCACGTACAACCCTGACGGGGGTAAGCGTGTCCAACTGGCGTGGCAGAGGTTCTCGACTTCAGTGCGGCGACCCGCGGTACGGCCCTACGGCCGCCCCGGGCGTCCCTCCGACCCCGCACGTCCGGCTCGCCCGGCGGCGGCATGCCGGTGATCGCGCCCATGCCTGCAGCGCGGCCCGCCCGCATCCCGAATCAGCGCGACGGCGCCGAGTGCGCCGATGACTCCGCGGCGGCCGGCACCACTGTCGACCACCTCACCGAGACCTATCGGGCGCACTACCGCTCCCTGCTGGGACTCGCGGCCCTCCTGCTCGACGACACCGCCTCCTGCGAGGACGTCGTCCAGGAGGCCTTCATCCGCGTGCACTCGGCACGCAAGCGCGTCCGCGACCCGGAGAAGACGCTCGCGTACCTGCGTCAGACGGTCGTCAATCTTTCCCGCTCCGCCCTGCGCCGCCGCATCCTGGGCCTCAAGCTCCTGTCCAAGCCGATGCCCGACATGGCGAGCGCCGAGGAGGGCGCGTACGACCTGCTGGAGCGCGACTCCCTGATCAACGCGATGAAGGGCCTGCAGCGCCGCCAGCGTGAGGTCCTGGTCCTGCGGTACTTCGCGGACATGACCGAGGCGCAGGTCGCCGAGACGCTCGCGATATCGCTGGGCTCGGTGAAGGCGTACGGCTCCCGCGGCATCGCGGCCCTCCGTCTCGCGATGGAGGCATCGGCATGAACAAGGACGGCGCGGGACGTGACTCCCATGAGCGTCACGAGCCCTTCGCGTGGCATGAGCCGACGCGAGGGCACGAGCAAGACCACAGGACAACGCACGCTGGGAACGGAACTGTGAACCACGGCCCCGACGGCCAGAGCCCCGACGACGGGTTCGACTCGGACGAGCTGGCTCTGCGCAGGATGCTGCACCAGGCGGTGCAGGCGGTCGAGCCGCGCGACGGCACACTCGACCACCTGCGGCAGGCCGTACCCGCACGGCGCGCCCGCAAGCGGCAGGCCGTCGTCGGCATGGCGGCCGCCGCCCTGTTCATCGGCACCGCCGTCCCGGCCCTGCTGCACGTCTCGAACGCCATCGGCTCCGACGTCAACCCGTCCGTCGCCGGCCAGGCCTCACAGGCCCAGGGCGGCGCAGGGCAGGGAAAAGGCGCGGACGGCGATGAGAGCACCGCCGGGGGCAACCCCGGCAAGGCCGAGGACCCCGGCAAGGGCAGCCCGAAGGGCGACGGCAAGGGCAAGGGCACCGGTACCGGCCCGGGCAGCGGCGCGGGCACCGGCCCCGCTGCCACCAGCGCGGCGGGTGTCCCCGTGTGCACGGCCGAACAGCTCGGCTCGCCCACCCAGTCCGTGGGCGCCCCCGATTCCGCGAACACGGTGTACGGCACCTTCCGCGTCGTCAACGTCTCCACCACCGTGTGCGCCGTGGGCGGTCCCGGGTCGGTGAGCACGCTGGCGCAGGGCGCCGCGGACGCCACCAAGATCGTCAGGCAGCGTCATGTGTCCGGAGACGCCGCGGCAGGTCTGCCCGACCCCTCCACCGAGGTCACGGGACTGCAGCTGCAGCCGGGCGCGGCGTACGAGGTGAAGTTCGCCTGGGTGCCGTCGGCGACCTGCCCCACCACGGGCAGCAGTGACGGCGGCGGCGACGGGGGGCCCACTCCGAGCCCGACCCCGTCCGAGGAGACCGGCACCACGTCCGGCACCACCGGCACCGACAGCGGTGTGACCACCCAGATGCTGACGGCGGACGGCACGGCGGACGGCAGCGTGACCGTGTCCCACACGAGCGAGGCGGGGTCGCCCACGGTGTCGGCGACGGTGCTCAACGCGTGCGCGGGGACGGTGTACTACACCGGGGTACTGGCCGGGGCGTGACCTTGCCTGGCGTGGCCTTCCACCGGAGGGGCACTCCGGAGGCCCGGGGATGCGGAGCGGGGTCAGAGGTGCCCCGTGCTGATGCCGGCCGGCCTCAGACGGTGACCCGTTCCTCCTCCGTCACCAGCCCCATTTCCGCGTCCCGTGCGAACTCGGCCTCGCGGCGCAGCAACCGGAACCACATGAACACCACGAACCCGGCGAAGACGAACCACTCGCCGGTGTAGCCGAGGTTCTGGAAGGCCTTCAGGTCGAGGCCGGAGTCCGCGGGTGCCGTGGCCGGCACGGCCGTCATCCCGGCGTCCGCCTTGTCCAGCGTGATCCACGCGTCGTACACGTCGTACGGCACGAGGTTCACCAGGGACGCCGAGCTGATCGCCGCGGTCTGACCGGCCGGCAGCCCACCCTGGGCACTCACCCCGTTGTCCCCCGGCGTCTCGGACGCCTGCAGCGCACCGGTGACGGTGACCTCACCGGTGGGTGGGGCGGGCGCCTTGGCGGTGTCGGCGGAACCCGGCAGCCAGCCCCGCACCACGGGCAGCGCCCTGCCGCCGTCGGTGCGCAGCAGCGTCAGGACGAAGTAGCCGCGCCTGTCGTCGAGTTCACGGCCCGGGACGAGCAGCTGCTTGCCGTACCGTCCGGTCGCGGTGGCCTGCCTGCCGGACGTGGCCTTGTCCACGGGCAGCAGCTCCCCGAGCGGACGGGCCGTCTCGTGCCGGTCGGTGGTGACCTGCTCGGTCGCGTCACGGTGGTCCTGCACCCGGTCCTCGAACCGGCTCAGCTGCCACGACCCCATGAAGATGCAGAAGGGGATGGCGAGCAGCACGAAGACGTTGATCCCCCACCAGCGGCGCGTCAGCAGAAACCGGTACACGCCATCCAAGGTACGGGGCAGCCGCGCGGGGCCGGGCCGCGGGGTCAGAACCGCTCGGTGAGGTGGTCCCGGCCCTCCGGGGGCTCATAGGGCTCGGGCCAGAAGTCGGTGATGGACGTGATCCGCCCGTCCCCGGAGAAGAACGAGATCCCGAACAACTCCTCCAGTCCGACCGTGAAGTGGACCCGGGTGACCACCTGTCCGGGCTCGGCGACGATGCGCTCCACCCGCAGATGCCAGTCGCCCGGGTACTCCCGGTTGAACTGCACGTACCTCTGTCTGCCGGTGATCTTCTCGCGGGTCTGCGGCAGGGTGTAGACGACGTCCTCGGCCAGGGTGTCGGCGAACGCGGTCCAGTCCCGGGACTCGGCGGCCGCCCAGAACCTCTCGACTGTCTTGCGCAGATCGGTCATGCCGGGAAGTCTGCACGCCGCCACTGACAACCGGCCCCGGACCGGGACGGTAAGGGACCGGTAGAAGTTGTCCACAGGCTGAGGATCCCGTCGGCGCATTGTCACCGCGAGCAGGCACTATGGGGCCATGACTGAGAGCAACGGGTCCGCTGCGCCGGAGCTGAACGAGCAGATGCCGGACTGGGAGAAGCGCTTCCGGGCGCCACGGGTGTCGCTGCCTGACTGGGCGGAGGACGCGCCCCAGCGCTCCCTGTTCGTGTCGAACGCGACGGGGACGTACGAGCTGTACGCCTGGGACCGGGCGACGGGCGGCCAGCGCCAGGTGACGGACCGGCCCAACGGCACGACGGACGGCGTGCTCACCCCGGACGGCGCATGGATCTGGTGGTTCGACGACAAGGACGGCGACGAGTTCGGCGTCTGGCGCAGACAACCCTTCGACGGCGGCCCGGACGAGCCGGCGGTGGCCGGTCTGGAGGCCTCGTACCCGGCGGGCCTGGCTCTCGGCAGGGACGGCCGCACGGCGATCGTCGGCCGCTCCACGGACGAGGAGGGCACGACGATCCACCTCGCCCGCGCGGGCGAGGACCCGGTGGAGATCTACCGCCACCGCGAGTCGGCAGGCGTCGGCGACCTCTCGCACGACGGTTCGCTGATCGCGATCGAGCACACGGAGCACGGCGACGCGATGCACTCCGCCCTGCGCGTCCTGCGGGCCGACGGCACGGCGGTCGCCGAGCTGGACGACACCGAGGGAGGCAAGGAGGAACTGGGCCTGGAGGTCCTGGGCTTCGCCCCCGTCGACGGCGACACCCGCCTGCTCATCGGCCACCAGCGTCGCGGCCGCTGGGAGCCCCTGGTGTGGGACGTGGTCACGGGCGAGGAGACCGACCTGGCCCTCGACCTGCCCGGCGACGTGAGCGCCGAGTGGTACCCGGACGGCACGGGCCTGCTCATCGCGCACGGCTTCGAGGCCCGCAGCGAGTTGTTCCGGTACGACCTGGCGAGCCGCACCCTGGACAAGATCCCCACCCCGCCCGGCTCGGTCTCCGGCGCCACGCCCCGCCCCGACGGCAGCGTGGAGTACCTCTGGTCCTCGGCCGCCGAGCCGTCGGCGGTCCGCTCGACGACGGGCGAGGTCGTCCTCGACCCGCCCGGCTTGAAGTCCCCGGGTTCGGTGCCGGTGGAGGACGTGTGGGTGGACGGCCCCGGCGGCCGCATCCACGCCCTGGTCCACAAGCCCGCCGACGCGACGGGCCCGTTGCCGACGGTCTTCGACATCCACGGCGGCCCCACCTGGCACGACAGCGACGCGTTCGCGGCGGGCCCGGCGGCCTGGGTCGACCACGGGTACGCGGTGGTCCGCGTCAACTACCGCGGCTCCACGGGCTACGGCCGCGCCTGGACCGACGCCCTGAAGCACCGGGTGGGCCTGATCGAGCTGGAGGACATCGCGGCGGTCCGTGAATGGGCGGTGAGTTCCGGCCTGGCGGATCCCGACCGGCTCGTCCTGACCGGCGGTTCCTGGGGCGGCTACCTCACGCTCCTCGGCCTCGGCGTCCAGCCGGACGCGTGGACCCTGGGCATCGCGGCGGTCCCGGTCGCCGACTACGTCACGGCGTACCACGACGAGATGGAAGCCCTGAAGGCCATGGACCGCACGCTGCTCGGCGGCACCCCTGAGGAGGTCCCGGAGCGCTTCGAGGCCTCGTCCCCCCTCACCTACGTCGACCAGGTCAAGGTGCCGGTCTACATCTCGGCCGGAGTCAACGACCCCCGCTGCCCCATCCGCCAGATCGAGAACTACGTCGAACGCCTTCAGGCGCGCGACGCGGTCCACGAGGTGTACCGGTACGACGCGGGGCACGGTTCGCTGGTGGTGGACGAGCGGATCAAGCAGGTGCGGCTGGAACTGGACTTCGCGGAGCGGTACTTGGGAGGCGGAGGCGGAGGGGTAGCGGGATAGGGGGCGCAAGCGAGACAGGCGACGGAAGCAGGACTGGCGGTGGAAGGAGGACCGGGGGTGGTGCTGCGGTGCTTCTCGGCGCCGTGCGGGGTTCTCAACCTGTCCGGCGATTGCGGACAAGGCGGTTCGGACCGAAGCGCCCGGCCCGGAGGACCGAAGCGCCCGGCCCGGAGAAGGCAGCAACGCCCGCTCCGGCTCTGGGCAGCGCTCACCGGTTACGCCCCGGCACGCTCCGGCACCGGGCACGCCCCGGCATCGGGCACGCTTCGGGACTGGGCACCGCTTCGGCTCTGGGCAGCGCTCTGGGCAGCGCTCACCGGTTACGCCCCGGCACGCTCCGGCACCGGGCACGCCCCGGCATCGGGCACGCTTCGGCACCGGGCAGCGCCCCGGCACCGGGCACCGCTCACGCCCCGGTCCGCTCCCGGGGGCGTCTGCCCAGCAACTCGGCCAGCCCCCGCCGGGTAGCCGCCAGCACCACCCGGTCCGAGCTCCGCAGGACATACGAGTCGGGCAGGTCCCACACCAACCCGGACCCATGTGCCGGCCGCACATCCTCGTACGCCTCCTCGGCCGCCGGTTCCTCCCGGCGGCCGCCGGAGGCCCCCGTGTCGAGGGCGAGCACCCGCCACGCCCCCGCCCGAAACGCCTCCGCGACCGTCTTGCCCTCCAGCGGCGGATGCCCACCCACGTCCACGGCGGCGAACAGCAGCACCCGCCGCTCCACCGGAATCGCCCCCAGGATCTGCCGCCCCATCATCGCCCCGGCGAAGGCGGGTGCCGCCAGGTGGGACACGCTGCGGCTCCGGGTGGACGCCCGTGGATGGGCGGCCCGCAGCGTCCGGTAGACGGCGGTCGCGAAGTCGTCGTCGTACAGCCGCAGCACGACCCGTAGATCCGGCCGCACGGACCGCGCGTACAGAGCGGCCTCCAGGTTGGTGGTGTCCGCGCTGGTCACCGCGAGCAGCGCGTGTGCGCGGTGGATCTTGGCGGCCTCCAGGACGCCCTCCTGAGTGACGTCCCCGAGCACCACGGGCACCCGCAGCCGCCGCGCCGTGGCCAGTCCGCGCGCGTCGGGGTCGGACTCGACGCACACCACGGGGATGTTCAGTTCCCGCAGCCGGGTCAGCACCCGCGTACCGATCTTGCCGAGCCCGAGGAGGACCACATGACCGCCCAGCCCTCGCGGCGGCTTCCGCAGCGCGGACGCGGTCCGGAAGGTGCCGAGCGCCTCCAGCACCGCGGCGAGCAGCACCGGCAGCAGCAGCAGTCCGGTGAGTCCCGAGAGGAGCTGAAGGATCTGCCGCCCTACGGACGCCCCGATGGCGGGATCGTCGATGGCGAAGAGATCGAGCAGGGTCAGATAGAAGGCGCTCAGCGGATGTATCCCCGTCACCAGCCACAGCGCCACCGCGAGCGCGAGCACACACGCGATCATGCCGGCCAGCGACCAGCGCAGCCGGCGCGAGAACAGCGAGGCGAAGGCCACACCCCCGCGCGCGGACGGCAGTTCGGGCCCGGTGTACGACACCTGTTCCAGTACGACGGTCCCGCGGCCGGTCGCGGACCGGACCGCCGCCGCGTCGGGCAGCAGCTCCGGTCCCTGCTCCTCGCCGCTCTCGGCGCCTTCCGCGGACAGCAGCGCCAGCGTGGCCAGGCCCGGTTCGGCGACCTGCCCGGCCCGCGGCGTCCGTTCCACCGCCCGCAGCAGCAGCCCGTCGGTCTGGACGACCTTGCTGGTGCCGGCTACAGCGGTGGCGGCCAGCGCGGGCGCGGCCGTGTCGGCGTCGGACAGTACGGTGGTGGAGGCGTCGCCGCCGGCGGACTCGCCGTCTCCGGTCGCCAACGCGGCCGCCTGGTCGAGGAGTTCCTCGATGTGCTGGCCGAGCCGCCGGTTGTACAGCCGCAGGACCAGCCGCAGCCGGGGGTTGAGGCGGCGGGCGGTGAGGGCGGCGCGGATGTTGGTCTCGTCGTCGTCGTAGACGAGCGCCAGTGCGGTGGCCCGCTCCACCCCGGCCGCGCCGAGAGCCTCCTCGGTAGCCTCGGCGGCCTCCACGACCTGGGTGTTTCCCACGGGTTCGGAGGCGGCGCCGTTCGCCCGGTTGACGGTCGCGTTCACCACCCGGTCGAGCAGTGCCGCCGTCGTCGCCCGCGCGCGTCCGACCACCGGCGGCCTGACACCGCGGTCGGCGGGCGGTACGACGAGCGTGACCTGTTCGCCGTAAACACCCCGGAGTTCGGCGGCCAGCCGATGCGCCAGTCCGTCGTCGCCACACACCACCATGTGCGCGGACCTGTCACTGCCCGGCTGACTCTGATTCGGAACGCTCGCCACGAGGGAGAAGACTGCCTCACCGGGAGGAGAGGTTCCACAAACAACCGAAGGCAGTCACTGAACGACCGCCCCTTCTCCACCGTATTGAGGCGGAGGGAGTCAGCGCTCCGCCGCACCACCGGAGGTACCTCGCCCGTGGCCATCACCAAAGCAGCCCCTACGGGGGCGGACAGCCATGAGCCGTTGGGCCACGGACCAGAGCCCGGAAAGCCGAACACGGCGGATAGGCCCGGGCAGCCGAACACGGCGGGGAACACGGGGCAGCCGAACATAGCGGAAACGCCCGAGAAGGCGGGGAAGCCCGAGAAGTTTCAGAGGGCGGGGAAGCCGGGGAAGGCGGGGGAGCCCGGGGAGCAGGCGGCCGACGGGGGGCGCGAATCGAAGTCGCCGCTCGTCCTGACCATGGTGCTGCTCCTGCTGGTGCTGCTGCAGGGCCCGATCCGCGGCGCGCTGTCCGCACCCGTCATGCAGAGCTGGATGACGGTGTTCGTGGCCGTGCTCGTGCAGGCGCTGCCCTTCCTCGTCCTCGGGGTGCTGCTCTCGGCGGCGATCGCCGTGTTCGTCCCGGCGTCGTTCTTCGCTCGCGCCCTGCCGAAGCGGCCCGCGTTGGCGGTTCCGGTCGCCGGGCTGGCGGGTGCGGTGCTGCCGGGCTGCGAGTGCGCGTCGGTGCCGGTGGCCGGCGCGCTGGTGCGCCGGGGCGTCACCCCGGCCGCCGCGCTCGCCTTCCTCCTCTCCGCCCCGGCGATCAACCCGATCGTGCTGACGGCGACCGCGGTCGCCTTCCCGCGCAACCCGGAGATGGTCCTCGCCCGTTTCGTCGGCAGCCTGCTGGTGGCCTGTGTGATGGGCTGGCTGTGGCAACGCCTCGGGCGCTCCGACTGGCTGCGCCCGCCGGAGCGCCCGCACTACGAGGGCCGGAGCAAGGGCGCCGCCTTCTGGGGCTCGGTCCGGCACGACGTGATGCACGCGGGCGGCTTCCTGGTCATCGGCGCGATGGCCGCCGCGACGCTCAAGGCCGTCGCCCCGGCGAGCTGGCTGCGCACGGCGGCGGACAACCCGCTGGTGGCGATCCTGGCGCTGGCCGTCCTCGCCGTACTCCTGTCCATCTGTTCGGAGGCGGACGCGTTCGTGGCGGCGTCACTCACCCAGTTCTCGCTCACGGCCAAGCTGGCGTTCCTGGTCGTCGGCCCGATGATCGACCTGAAGCTGTTCGCGATGCAGGCGGGCACGTTCGGCCGCGGCTTCGCCCTGCGCTTCGCCCCCGCCACCTTCGCCCTCGCGATCGCGGGCGCCGTCCTGACCGGGGCGGTGCTCCTGTGAACCGCCAGGCACAGGCCGCGGTCCTGTTCCTCATCGGTGCGGCCCTGCTGCACGCGGGCTTCACCAACCTGTACCTGCGCTACGTCAAGGCGGGCCTGCAGCCGCTGTTGCTGCTGTCGGGCGGGGTGCTGATCGCGGCGGCGCTGGCGACGGCCTGGTACGAGTGGCGGGAGCGGAAGGGGACGGGAGGCGTCGATGCGGAGAACGGGCGTCCCCACGAAGCCCACGCCGACGGACACGCCCACAGTGAAGACGCCCACAGTGAAGACGCCCATGGGGAAGACGCTCGCGGCGAAGGTGCTCGCGGCGAAGGTGCTTACGCCGACGACGGGCGCGGGGACGACGGGCGCGCCGAGGACGGGCACGGTCACGTCCACCGTGAACCCCGCGTCTCCTGGCTCCTCGTCCTCCCCCTTCTCGCCCTCATCCTGGTCGCCCCGCCGGCCCTCGGCTCGTACAGCGCGATGCGCACCGGTACGGCGCTGCAGCAGCCGTACGGCTACAACCACCTGCCCGCCACCGGCCCGCTCCGCCTCAACGTGGTCGACTACGCGACCCGCGCGGTCTACGACCACGGCCGCTTCATCGACGGCCGTCAGATCAAGGTCACCGGCTTCGTCGCCCTGGACCACGCCGGCCACCCCTACCTGGTCCGCATGGCCCTCAACTGCTGTGCGGCGGACGCCCAGCCGGTGAAGATCGCCCTGACCGGCAAGATCCCCCCGGTGCTGCAACCGGACAAGTGGCTGGAGGTGACCGGGACGTACACCCCCAGGCGGACCAAGGACCCCGTCAACAACGGCCCGATCCCGTATCTCCAGGTCACGGCGGCGACACCGGTGGCGACGCCGAAGGATCCGTACGACGAGTCGTGGAACAACTGACGACCGGCCACCCGGCCTCGCGCGCCGCAGCGACAGCCAGCTCCTCGGCGTCGTCTGCGGCGGAGTTCAGGGACGGGTCCCTGCCCGGCGCCGATCCGCCGGCCGCCACCGCGGCGGCCTGAGAGGCGGTGAGCGCGGCTCGCAACGCCCGAAGCGCGGCCTCGCTGCCGTCGACCGAGTGAGCCACCTGTGCGGCAAGTGCGGCCGCGGCGGCGGCGTTACGCGCGCAGCGGGCGTCGGCCGCGGGGTCGGGTGCGGCGTCGGGTGCGCTCGCGGAGAGCGCGTCGAGGGAACGGGCGGACAGACGCAGGGCGCCCGCCGCCCGCCCGGTGGGAGTCTTCGGCACGAGTTCGGCGGCGGCCCGGTCCACTCCGGCGTATCCGCACGCGGCCACGGCTCGGTCGTACGCACTCCGCGCGCGAGCAGCATGGCTCATCTCCGGCTCCTTGCATGCAGGCAACCCTGGATATCTGACTGACCGTCAGTTATCGTCCCTCTGCCGCGCAGCTTCCGGAAGGGTCATGAAGGGGTGAACACAGTGGAGACGACGACACGTCCCCGAAGTCCGCAGCCGACCGGGACGCCACGCTGGGTCGCGCAGTTCTACCAGCCCTCCTCGACGTCCTGGCAGGTGTGCGCCGAGTCGCCCCACCGCGCCCCCGTGCAGTACGCGCTCGGCGAGATGGCCCAGACCGTGCGGGCGCGCGGCGGCGATCTCACGGTCAGCCTGTGGGGCCCGAAGGACGGTGCGTGGCAGCGCCACGAGGTGCCGGCGGCCACGGCCGCGACGGACACTGCGACGGATACGGCCGCGACGGATACGGCCGCGACGGATACGGCTGTGCCGGATACGGCTGTGCCGGGCACGGCCGCGACGGATGCGGCTGTGACGGGCGCCGCACCGCATGCGCCGTTCGTCGCTTCCGAGGGCCCGACGCCGAGCCCGCTCGCGGAACGCCTGCACAGTCGTCGGCAGCAGGTGCTCATGGCCGGCTTGAGCAAGGCCGGTCTCCACGACCTCACGCCGGACGACCATGCGGCCGTACAGACCCTCGCCGAGCAACTCGACGAGACCACCGTGCGCAGGATCGCCCAGTGGCTGGGTCGGTCCGCAGGTCAGCCGGCGGGTCAGGCCGCAGGTCAGTCCGCAGGCAACGCCCCGGTCAGTCCGTGACCGGATGACGCGGGTGGCGCCACTGGAGGTCCGCCAACGTCCTGGCTCTCGCTTCCACCACAGCCATCCGCGCATCCCGCTCGGCCGAGTCGGCATGCGCCGCCTGACCCGTCATCTGCCCGTCCCACTTCCGGTAGAACAGGCCCACCTCCTGCGAGAACCAGCCCCGGACGACGGCGTTCAGTGCGAGCAGCAGGCCGGTGTCCTCGGACGCCGGCAACGCCATCCACCCGCCGAGAGCCAGCAGCAGATCCCGCCGGACGAACAGCGTCGCCGGGTGGACCTGGGCGCGGAAGTCGTTCGCCTTCCAGTAGTCGAGTACGGTCCCGCGCTCGATCGGCCCGTCGGCGGGCTCGCCCTCAAAGCCGACCGTGGAGCCGTCCGGCATCAGGTCCAGCACCCGCGATGTCGCCCATCCGATCCCGAAGTCGCCTTCGAGCGCCGCCAGATCGCGGGCCAGTGCGCCCGGCGCGAGCTGGTCGTCGGCGTCCAGGATCTTCACGTACTCACCCTCGACGTGGGCGAGTGCGATCGTACGGGCGACGCCGGGGCCGCCCGGCCGGCCCTGCCGGAAGGTCACGCGCCCGTCGTCGGGGACGTAGGGACGGACGCCGTCGGTCGTGCCGTCCTCCTGGATCACCCAGTGCCACTCCCACCCCCGAGGAAGCTCCTGCTCGCAGAGGGACTTGTACGCCTCCGGCAGGAACCCGGCCGACGGGGCGTGCACAGCGGTGACGATGACGATGCGCCGGCTCACAGCGACGGTCAACACCTTTCCGGGTGAAGGGTGAAGGGTGAAGGGTGAAGGGTGAGAGGGGAGGCGTGAGGGGCGAGGTGCGGGCATGCGAAGGCCCGACCGCTGGCGACGGGGGATGCACCAGCGATCGGGCTGTGGCCCAGCCTAACAAGGCCGAAGCCGCCGTGGGAGCCGAGGGCCCGGCTGCGGCCCGTGGTTGTGGCTGAGATCATGTGGTCCTCCTCGGTCAACTCGCAGGTGGTGCACCGCAGTTGGTGATTCAGGCCATCCTCGAACACCGTGCGTTCTACCGGCCGCACGGAGGTTTGTACGAGAGCCGCGGCAGATATTCGTGCCACTTCTCCGGTGTCAGGACGCCCCGCGTGGTCGAGCAGATGTGCCGGATGGCGTCGTCGGGGTCCAGCTTCCACAGCCGGACGGTGTCGGAGCCGCTGGAGACTCCGATCATGTGGCTCGTGGGACTGAACGACAGGAAGTTGCCGGTCTTGGCGTTGGGGCTCATCGACTGCCCGATCGGGGCGGCCTCGGAGGGGTCGGCGACGTTCCACAGGCGGACCGTGTTGTCGTTGCCGCCGCTGGCCAGGGTGTGGCCGTCCCGGCTGAAGGTGAGCGACACGACCGCTTCGGTGTGACCGGTCAGGGGCCCGCCCAGCCCCGTCGCGTCGAGGGGGTCGGCGACGTTCCACAGCCGGACCGTGTCGTCGTCGCTGCCGCTGGCCAGGGTGTGGCCGTCCCGGCTGTAGGCGAGCGAGTTGACCGGTCCGCTGTGCCCCCTGAGAGGCCGGCCGAGCGGGGTGGTGTGGCGTGGATCGGTGATGTCCCAGAGCCGGATGGTGCCGTCCGCGCTGCCGCTGGCGAGCGTGTGCCCGTCCGGGCTGAAGCCGAGGGCGTTGATGTAGCCCTTGTGGCCGGCGAGCGGCGGGCCGTACGGAACGACGTGGGACGGGTCGCTGACGTTCCACAGCTGGAGCGCGCGGTCGGTGTACGCGGTCGCGAGCGTGCGCCCGTCCCGGCTGAACGCCAGCGCGTCCGGCCCCATGAACCGGGTCCGCAGGGTGACGGGCGGGCCGTAGCGGACCGGCTCGGCCGGGTTGGTGACGTTCCACAGGTACACCCGGTGGTTCGCCATCAGCACCGCGAGGGTGTGGCCGTCGGGGGAGAAGACCAGCGCACCGTCTCCCGCGCTCCCTGGCTTGGACGGCTTGCTCAGGGCCTTGGGCCGCTCGGGATCCTGTACGTCCCACAGCCGGATCCGCCCGTCGGCCGCCGCTGTGGCGAGCACCTTCCCGTCCGGGCGGAACGCCCCGCTGCGCCCGACCATGTCGGCCGTCGGCACCGACCACAGACGGACCTTGCTGTCGCCGCTGCCGGTGGCCAGCGTGCGGCCGTCGGGGCTGAAGCCGACCGCGTACATCTCGCCGCTGCTCCCCGCGAGCGGTTCGCCGACCTGCGAGGGATAGGCCGGATCGCTGACGTTCCACAGACTCGCCGTGCTGTCCGCGCTGCCCGCCGCGAGCATGCTGCCGCCGGGACTGAAGGCCACGGACCACACGGGGCCGGTGTGGCCGGTGAGCGGCGCGCCGAGCTGCCCCGCGCGCCGCGGATCGGTGAGGTCCCAGAGCCGGATGGTGTCGTCCGCGCTGCCACTGGCGAGGGTGTGCCCGTCCGGGCTGAAGGCCACCGAGTGCACCGTGTCCGTGTGGCCCTTCAGCACGGTGCCGATCGGCTTCGTACGGTGTGGATCGGCCGTGTTCCACAGCCGGATGGTTTCGTCGTCGCTGCCGGCCGCCAGCAGGCGCCCGTCGGGGCTGAAGGCCACCGAGCGCACCGCGGCGGTGTGACCGGTCAGCGCGCCGAGCGACGCGGGCCGGCTCTTGCTCATGTCCCACAGACGTACGGTGTGGTCCTCGCCGGCGGAGGCCAGGGTCCGTCCGTCCGGGCTGAAAGCGAGCAGGTAGATCGTGCCGGTGTGGCCGGTCAGGGGCGTACCGAGTGGCTTGGGGTGACCGGGATCCCGTACGTCCCACAGCCGGATGGTGCCGTCGTCGCCGGCGCTGGCGAGGGTGTGGCCGTCCGGGCTGAAGACGGCGGTGCTCACCCAGCTCGTGTGGCCGGTGAGCGGCTTGCCCAGCGGTTTCGGGTGCGAGCGGTCGCTGACGTCCCACAGGCGGACCGTCCGGTCGTAGCTGGCGGTGGCCAGGACCTTGCCGTCGGGACTGAACGAGGTGAGGTAGACGGCGCCGGTGTGACCGAGCAGCGGTGTGGCCAGCGGAGCGTTCACGATCGAGATCAGCCGGTTGTTGGTGGCCGCGTCACCCGGCCGCAGGTCATGGGCCACCAGGTCGAGTTGGGCGGAGAGCGAGGGGTCGGTGTACTGGACGCGGTCGGCCTCGGCGACCACCTGCTCGAACACCGCGTCGTTGCGCTGCTGCCACGCGAGCACCGCCGCGCCGACGGCCAGCATCGACAGCACCACCAGCGCGGACACCGCCCCGCGCCGCATCACGAGCGTCCGCCTCCGCAGCCGTACCGCAGCGGCCAGGAACTCCACCGCGCTGCGGGTCAGGAAGGTGTCGCCGGCGGACTTCGCCCAGCTGCGGGCCTGCGCCAGACGGGAACCCCGGTACAGCATCGACGAGTCACGGTCCGAGCCCTCCCAGGCCCGGCCGTCCTCCTCCAGCTGCTGGCGCAGCAGATGGTCGTTGCGGTCCTCGTCGATCCAGTCGCGCAGGCGCGGCCAGGCGTGCAGCAGCGCCTCGTGGGTGATCTCCACGGTCTCCGCGTCGAGCGTCACCAGCCGGGCGCGGACCAGCGCCTCCAGCGACTCCTCCGTCTTGCCGGGATCCGTCGACTCCTCCGACAGCTGACGCCGTGTGCCTCGCCGACGGGTCGCCGGAGTGTCCTCGCCCAGCCGGACCAGCCGCAGCAGCAGCAGCCTGGCGGCCGTGCGCGCGGGCTGGTCGAGACTCGACCAGGCCCGCTCGGCGGTCGCGGCCACCGCGCCCTGGATCCCGCCCGCGGCCCGGTAGCCGGCCAGCGTCAGCCGTCCCGCCTTCCGCCGCTGCCAGGTGGCCAGGAGCGCGTGGGAGAGCAACGGCAGCACACCGGCGTCGTGCTCCCCCACAGCACGAAAGGCGTGGGAGGTACCCCCACCGCGGGGCCCGTCGGTGCTGACCTCCCGGACGATCAGTTCCGCGAGGCCCGGTTCGAGCTCCAGCCCCACGGCCTTGGCCGGCCCGGTCACCGCATCGCGCAGCTCCGCCGTGCTCAACGGCCCGAGCACCATGTGCCGGTGCTGCAGCGCGTCGGCCAGCTCGGGGTACCTCAGGCACTGCTCGTAGAAGTCGGCGCGGATGCCGAGGACCACGAGCACGGGCGCCGGCTCGTCCGGTCCCGCGGGCGAGCACGCGGCATGCAGGATCTGCACGAACGTACGCCGGCTCGCCTCATCGGGACAGAGAGTGAAGGCCTCCTCGAACTGGTCCACGATGACGACGGGCCTCTCGGCGGAGGGCGTCTCGCGCCGGGCCCACGTGGCTACGGCACTCCGGACGGCACGCGCGAACCGCGGAGTCCCAGGCTCTGCCTCCCTCGCGGACTTTGCTCCCGCGTACTTCGCTCCCGAGCCCTCCACCGCCGTGTCCCCGGCCGCGGAGACGGCGGGTGCGGCGGGCATGACGGGTACGAGGGGTACGAGTTCGGGGATCCGCCGGGTCAGCTCCCCGACGGGATCGGCCCCGGGCACGAGCTGCACCACGCCCCGCGGCCGGCTGTCGTCGTCGCTGAGCGCGCCGTTGTGCAGGGCGGTCACCAGACCCGCGTTGAGCAGGGAGGACTTCCCCGCCCCCGAGGCGCCGACGAGCATGACCAGCCCGCCCGTCTTCTCCGCCACCCGGAGCTGGTCGACGAGGGCGTTGGTGCTCCGTTCCCGGCCGAAGAACCAGCGGGCGTCCTCCTGCCGGTAGGAGGCGAGCCCCCGGTACGGGCACACACCGGCGACAGCCGGCGCCTCGTCCGAGGATCGTTCCTCCACGTCCGCGGCCGCCGCCGGACGGTCACCTGCGGGGTCGGCCACGGCGCGCTCCCACAGGCGCTGCCACTGGCCCATGTCGTACAGGCCGGCGGACACCGGCGTCGGCCGCGAACGCCGGGCCTGGGGTATCAGCACGTGCAGCACCGCGGTGAGGGCGGCGAACTGGGCGGGCACGTTCTTGGCCCGCCGCCAGTCGCTGATCCGCTGGGCGGACACCCGTACGGGCCGCCCCCGCTCGTCCACCCGCTGAAGCTGTACGACCGCCTCGGCCACGCGCGCGAGGGGAGGGTTTCCCGCCTCCTTGTACAGCAGCGCGAGCCGCTCCGCGAAGGCAGTACGTGCCCCTGAGTCGGAACTCAAGGCCTCCACCCCTTACTTCCCCCGCGCTTGGACCTCCGGATGGACATCCGGACCGGAAAACTCACTTTATATGGCTGACCTGGGAGTTAAGCGTCCGGACCGGACCCGGAATCTCCTCATGCGGAGCCACGGCTGGCAGGATCACGACGCAGGGCGAACCGCCGCGCACCGACGGCGCGGGCCGTCAGCGCGGGACGTCAGCTCAGCGCACGTGGAAACAGCCCAGGACGCCGAACGTTCTCGGTCAGCTTCCGCAGGATCCACGAGACGGCTGCGCCGGTCTCACCGCCTGAGCCCGACAGTCCGCCCGCAGCGTTCGGCACCGGTCCCCACGAGGGGAGGGACCGGAGCCGAACCACGCGGGGCGGGGGCGAAAAGCGCGCGGCGGGAGCACGGGGCAGGAGGACGGCCCAGGACCTTGGGCGCCGGTGCCGCCCGTGAGCCGGTCGCCTTCGGGGACCTTCTCGTCCGGCTCGTCGCCTTCAGGGAAACCGTTTCGTGCGGCCCGGCGCACCTGCCCGGTGCCGGCGTGATCTTCACAGCACTTCCCTATACGAGTTCGGGGTCCGGGCGTGGCTGCCCGCCGGAGCCGCCCACGACGAGCGTCCTCCCGCCGGGCGTGCCCGGGTCGTTCGTGCCCGCCGTGCCTGCCCGGCGGTCGCGGTTTCGCCGGAGGTCGCCCAGCTCCGCTTGTTCGGCTGCGTTTGCCATTCGAAACGGTCTGTCCGAGACGCCGCGCACAACTCACTCCGCAGAGATGACAGGACACGGCCCGCATCTGTGACACGCGGTGCACGCCGGCAACGCAACCGGGGCGCCCCTACCTTCTTCCCCCTTCACCGTCGACTGATCGATGCGGCCGAACCGGCTGGGAAGGGAACGGCGTCAGGGGCATGGGGCATTGGGCATGGAGCGAGGGGCATGGGGCCGCGGTCCGCGTTCCTGGCGACCCTCGCCGACAGCAAGTAGGACGCTCGTGCCCGTAGCGGCGCCCGCGTGCCAGGCCGCACCCCGCACGAGCCGGGCGGCCACCCGGAGGATAGATTCCCCCATCCAGCCTCGGTCAGGCTTCCGGGCTCGTCGTGGTGCGTGCGCGAGGACGGCCCGGTGGCCGCCCACCCTCCCGTGTCCCCGTCACGGGAAGAAGCGCCGGCCGCACCCTGGCCGGCGCTTTCCGCCGCCCCGAACCGCAGACGTGTTCACAGATGAGGAAGCCGTGCAACTACCCACCCTTGGTAACACGTTCGGTCTCTGTGCCGCGATAACGGCCTCCACGCTCGTCCTCACGACGGCATCCCCCGCCTCCGCGTACACCCCGCGTTCCCACGCCGCTACCCGTACGGTGCCGACCGTGCCCAACACCGTCAGCGCCACCCCCGCACCCACCACGAGCGCGCACGAGGCGGGCCCTGGAGAAGCATGGACGAGTGCGGCGGCTGAGAATTTCTGGACCCCCCAGCGGATGGCGCAGGCCACCCCGGACAGCCCTCGTGGCGAGGCCCCGGCCGGCTGGAAACCCGAATCCACCGTGCACGGGGCGGCTGCGGCGAAGAACGGCAGCTACTTCGCAGGCGTCCCCACGATAGGAACGTTCTTCCACTACGTGACAGACCCGGCCACCGACAGGCTCACGGGACGTTTCTGCTCCGCGAGCGTCGTTGACAGCCCTCAGGGCAACGTCATCCTGACCGCCGCGCACTGCTCCGGCGGCTCCAGGGGCATGTTCGTGCCCCGCTACGACGGCGCCGCGAAGAACCCCACCCCCTATGGCCGGTTCGCGGTGCAGCGGTGGATCCGTGACGCACGCTGGTACCAGGCCGACGGCCACCCCACCCGCGATGCCTACTCCGACTTCGACTACGCCTTCGCCCGGGTCGCCGACAACAAGCGACGGCAGAGTGTGCAGAAGGCCGTCGGTGCAGCGCTCAAACTCGGCAGGGTGAACGGCCGGTACAAGCAGAACGTCACCGTCGTCGGCTACCCCGGCAGCCACAACCCGAAGAACAGGCCCTTCGTCTGCGCCGGTGTCGACACCCGCCAGTTGCCCGGCTACCACCAGATGCGTATGGACTGCGGCGGCTTCTACGGGGGCACCTCCGGAAGCCCCTGGATCACCGGCCTGAACGAGAGGACCGGCAGCGGAACCGTCATCGGCGATCTCGGCGGCTACTACGGCGGCGGCCTGGAGAACAACAGCGACCGCATCTCGTTCGCCGCCACGTACGACCAGCGGGCCGTCGAGATCTACGATGCCGCGAAGACGAACACCACCCCCCGCCAGTACCCGCGCGGCTACAGCATGTACCCCACCGGCGGAGGCCTGTGGCAGCACGCCATGAAGACCGCCTCCGGGGACTACACCGGCGACGGCAAGACCGACATGATCGCCATCTGGTCGGACGGCGAAGTCACCCTCTACACGGGAAATGGCCGCGGCGGCTTCTCCGGCGAACGCCGGATGGCGAAGTCCTCGACCTGGACCCACGCCAGGACCATCGCCGGCGGAGACTTCAACGGCAGCAACGCCTCCGACCTCATGGTGGTCTGGTCGGACGGCGAGGTCACCCTCTACACCGGAAACGGCAACGGCGGCTTCTCCGGGGAAACCCAGATGGCCAAGCCCGGAAGCACCTGGAAGGACGCCGTTCAGATCACCGCCGGCCGCTACAGCGCCGACCAGCGGACCGACGACCTCATGGTCCGCAGGGCCGACGGCGAAACCATCCTCTACACCGACGTCGACGGCCGCGGATTCCTCCACGAGAACAAGCTGAAGTCCCCTGACGACACCTGGCGCCACGCCACCGTCCTCGCCGCTGGGAACTTCACCGGAGGCGCCAACTGGGACGTCGTCGTTCGCTGGTCCGACGGCGAACTGACCCTCTACCGCGACTCCTCCGCCTCCGGCGTGGGAACGGAGGTCAAGCTGAAGTCCTCCAACAAGCTGTGGACCCACGCCACCGTCATGACCGCCGGCGCCTACACACCCGGGGACCCCAACGACCTGCTCGTGCGCTGGTCCGACGGCGAGACCACCCTCTACACCGACACCACGACCACCCTCGGCCGCGAACACATGCTCGTCCCGCCGAAGGCCCGCTGATCATCGTCCAGGAAGGCGAGGCAGCACCGATGTACCTGCGCGCAGCCGGCATCGTCCTCACCGCAACCGCCCTCGGTCTGGCAACCGCCCCCGGAGCCCACGCAGCCGACGACCCGGGCCTCGCCGTCGGCATCGCCCCCACGGACAGCGGCAGCACCCCCGACGGGCGCCTCCAGTCGGGCGCGCCCGTCGAGGTCACCTCAGGAGTTGACCTGACGTCTCTGGCCGTCGGCGACAACGGCAGCTTCACCGTGACCTCTGCGGCGTTCACGCACCCGGTCAAGGTGACCATGCAGAAGAACAGCTTCGGCCAGGGCGAAGGCGCGATCCGTTGCGGCATCAAGCCCGGCAGCTATCCCGTCGACATCGCCGGACACCACGAAGGATCCGGGCTCACCGCGAAGCAGACGCATACGACGGTCACCATCGCCGGGGGTGGCTCGTACTGCGATCAGGCGTCCGGATCGTCAGCGAACAGCGCCACCAATCTCGCGGCCGTCGTCGGCGGCGTCGCCGTCCTGGCCGTCGGAGGATTCACCGTCGCCCGGCGCCGGCGCGGCAGGAAGCAGCCCTGAACCCCTTCGTCGAAAGACGCGTCGCAACCTCCGGTTCGGCACACCCGGTGCGGAGGTCCGTTCATCCGGGGTAGCGCTCGGGGACCTTCTTCCGTATCAGCTTCTCGACAGGCGAAAGCGGAGGGCGGCTCACACTTTTGGCGCTGCCCGCCCCGTGAGAGCGCGAGGCTAGCTGCTCTTGGCTTTCGGGGACTCCGGAGATCTCCGAACGGGGCGCTGCCGGCGACGGGAGGTCCTCTGGCGCGGTGGCCGGGTCAGCGTGATCTGACGGACCAGTTGCTGGAAGCAGGCCAGGGAAGCGACGGCCGGCAAGGCGGCTGCGGCGACACTCGTGAAGGTCCGCTCGGCCTCGGCCATGCAGAGGATCATCGCGAGGGAAGAAAACAACAGAACGACGAACCAGGAGTGCACGGCACGTCGTTGGTGCAGGGCGGTCCGCAGGATGGACAGTGAGGCCACCATCCAGGGGCCGTAGATCAGAAGAGGCCAGGCGTAAGTCGTGGCGCCCCGCGCACCCGGCGCGACGTGCTGCAGAGGTGAGTAGGCCACCATCCCGCCGAAGACGCTCACCATCGACACGATGGCGGCCGCCAACGCGGCGATCACGAAGCTGAGAGTCTGCAGCCACGTGAAGCGCAGCTTGCGAGAACGTACCTTCCGATGCCCGGCAGAGAAGCGCCGGATGGGTGGCAACTCAGCAGTGAGCTGTACCAGGTTGTCCATCGCATCGTCGGCGTCGGCGCCAGAGGGCGGCGTGCTACGAGGAGGCCGGGCGGCAGCCCCCTGCTCTGCCGTCGCGACATCCTGCAAAAGGTGGGTGAGCTCCTCGACCGGGTCCCAGTTCTCTTGCGGGGATGCCATCGCACGCAGCGTATCGGCAGAACCCCTGTGCCAATCAGTCGGCTGTCCGTCGGCGTAGGTACCGGGATACCGACTTTGCGGGGCGAACCAGTGATCCGGATAATCGTGATTCACGAAATACACCCCCCGTCAGGTGCGGGATGCGTGGCAACCGGAACGCCCCTGACTGTTCCATCGCAGGCTGAGTTCCTCCTGGGCCGTATCCAGCAGGGTCAGGAGGTCGCTGAGCAGCGGCTCGGTGACCCGCAACTCGACCTTCGCGCCGTCTACGTGCAGGGTGCCCCTGGCATCGGGCGATGAGTACGCCGCGGCGGGCGTGAAGATGTATCGCCCTACCACCACAGCACGGGTCGCGGGGAGATTCTCTGCCGCCGCTCCGGAGTGGGGCGAGGGAAAGAGCCTTGCTTTCGTCATAGTCCGCTAACGCATTCCGCGCTTCTCCAGATGCGCGGCAAACGAGTGAGGCAATTTGGTGAAAATTTTAGAGAGGGTATTCGTCATTAGAGCCAACCGGGCTGCGTTCAATCAGTAAAACGCCGAGAGGTTTGTCCTTTGAGCTTTCTTCGGAAAGAAGGAACGGCAACCACCGCCGGCGGACGGTGTCCGGCGGCATCGTCACAGGACACAGGACACAGGACACAGGACACAGGACACAGGACACAGGACACAGGACACAGGACACGGGACACGGGACACAGGACACAGGACACAGGACACAGGACACAGGACACAGGACACAGGACACAGGACACAGGACACAGGACACAGGACACAGGACACAGGACACAGGACACAGGACACAGGACACAGGACACAGGACACAGGACACAGGACACAGGACACAGGACACAGGACACAGGACACAGGACACAGGACACAGGACACAGGACACAGGACACAGGACACGGGACACGGGACACGGGGCTTCGGGCGTTCTGCCGTCGTACGCCTCGCCGAGGAACGTCGGCGACGCCACCACTTCGGCCTCCCCGCGCGCCGCGAGGTCAAGCCAGGCGATCATCTTGCGATCACCGCGCACGGCCAGGGAGAGCGCCTCACAGTCCTGGACGGAAACGCCGATCACAGATCGTCGGTGTCGTCCGCCGCATCGAGGCTGATCCCCGGATCACCGGCAGTCGATTCATCGTCCAGGATCGCCTTTCCCATGGCTTCCGAGATGCCGCGGAGCAGCGCAGCCCTCCGAGCGGAGAAGAATCCGTCGAAGTCGTCGGTGACCATGAGTTCCGGGTGGGCCAGGTGGGAGCGAATGCGCTCGGCGACGCCTTCGTGAGGGGTCTCCGCGGCCTTGGCCAGCCGGCTGAGATAGTCGGAGGGAGCCGCACCTCCGATGATTCGGTTGGTGCGGGCGGTCAGAGGGGTCTTGTTGATGATCGAGTTGTAGACCGAGGGTTCGTACCCCGCCTTGTCGCACCAGGACTTGGGGAAGATGTGGTGGATGTCGACGGACTCGTCGAAGTACCTGGTGACTTCGACCTTTTCCCCGGTGCGCCAGTCCACGGCTCCTGCCTTGAGCAGCAGCGCGTAAATCCCCTTGTACGCGGCACTGTTGCGGGTGCGCAGGGTCAGCAGGCGTCCGGGAGCGAACTGCGCGGCGATGACGGTCCGCGGCTCGGACGCGTCCCGGCGGATCCAGTCGACCACGTCCGGCAGGTCCTGACTGAAGCGGGTCTCGGTCGAACCGCCGTAGAGTTCCCCGAACACGCCGCACCAGTACCAGCGGGCGAGCTTGTCCTGGGCCCCCGCGCTCTGCGCCGCGTCCCCGGCCAGGGCCAGGATCGCGGCGAGCGGTATCAGTTGGGTTCCGTAGGGCAGGAACTTCGTGTCAAAGAGGAACTGCTGGTGCAGGAACTTCGCCGCCGCCTTGAATCCAGCGATGACAGACGGCGCGAAGCGAACGTAGTCCTCCAGGGAGAGCGCGAGCATGTCCTTGCGCTTGCAGCCGATGCGCGGGAGCCGTTCCTCTTCCGTTCCCCGTTCGGCCTCGTGTCTGCGGCGCTCGGCCGTGGCCAGCAGAGTGACTGCCTGCAGGAAGTCGGTGTTGGAGACCTCGCGGAGGATGCGGTACTCCGGAGCCTGCCAGGCAGCCCGGCATTCCTGCTCCCAGTGATTGCGCAGATCGAACTCGTCCGCCGCGTAGGTGGCGGTCAGCAGCTCGAAGACGGTCAGGGTGACACCGCCCGTGTTGACTTTCTCGAAGACCTGGCAGACGGCCTGGCGCGGGGTCGCCTGACCCAACTCGATGACCGGCACGTGGTATCGGTCGAAGGGGCGGACAAACGCCTCGTTGAAGTCGCGCCACAGTTTGCGCTTGTCCTTGTCGCCGTCCCAGTGGTCGGTGAACTCGTAGCCCCAGTCGCCACCGTCGAACACCGCATGGAGCGGGAAGAGGTGTGCCTCGTACTCGCGCTCGGGAGTCGAGTAGTCCTCGATGACCTGGCCCCGAAAATTGAGTACCTTGCGGGACTCGGGCAGAAAACGGATGGAGTCCTCGCGGTCGCCGTACTCGTCGAGAGCCTGGACCATGTCGACGTAGAACCAGCCCGACACTTGCTGCTTGCGCGCGTCCTGGGTGACCACCGGGCCTGTCAGTTTCAAGGACTGGAACAGTGAGGTCAGCCGCTGTTGCCCGTCGAGCACGAGCGAGTCCGGCTCGGGATCACCGGCGGGAGCGGCCCCTTCGATCGGCCGGTACTTGAACCGGACGTCGCCGCCCGCCTTCAGCAACATGATGGTGCCGACGGGATAGCTCAGCGAAATCGACGCCAGGAGGCTCGCGATGTTCGGGTAGGGCCACACCCAGCCCCTCTGGAACTCCGGCAACTGTGCCTTGCCGACCGCAACCTGCTGCAGCAGATCCCGCAGTGGTCGCTTGTCGATGCTGAACGCTTCGTCGGCCACATCGGCTCCTTGGGACGGCCCTGCCACCAGAGGTGGGCGCGTGTGATGGTTGTTCGCGTCACGCAAAAGTTACTAGGTGTCACTGCGCCTGGTCCCGAACATGCAGAACAACCCGAGCCCCCAACAGAATCCGACCGGTCGGCGCTGTCTGGAGCGCGGGCGTGCTCTGCAGTCCGGGCACTCAGCTGGGGGCACTCTCCCGTCGAGGTCCTCGACGTATACGTGGCTGCGCGTGCTCATAGTCTCGGAGACGCGTTTCACATGATCTACCGTGGTCGTCAAGTAACGCTGTGGGTACGGAAGTTCATTCCGTGGCCGATGACCGAGACGGGGGCTGTGGTGCGGACCGAGTTTGTCGACCGCGTCGAGCACATGGATGAGCTGCGCTCGCTGCTGGCGGATGTGGCCGAAGGCCGCGGCGGCCGGGCGCTTGTGATCGACGGTCCCTCGGGCATGGGGAAGTCGGCGCTGCTGCGGGCGTTCGAGGCGGCGGCCACAGCCTCTCCAGCCAGTCTTCGATCGGTGGACAGACGTCGCGTCGTGTCGGTGCGGTGCCGCCCGTCGATCGGATCGCAACTTCACTACGGCGCCGTCATCGACGTGCTCCTGCAACTGGCCGAAGACCAGGAGGTCAGGCAACCTGGCGTCTTCCGCAGATTCCTGGGCTACACCCGGCAGGGCGTCGTTCGCTCCGCACCGGAGGTGCTGTCCGCCATGGTGCCGGGACTGGGCGCCCTGTTCACCCTGGGCAAGGAGGTCGCGGAGGCTTCGCTCGCCTCAGGATCGATGCCGTTCGACAGCCTGCTGCCTTTCCAGCAGGGAGCAGCGGCGCAGATCGCGGACGCCGTGCTGGATCTCGTTCGGCAGGGGCCGCCCACGGTCGTCCTCGTCGACGACATCCAGTACGGCGATCCGAGCAGCCTGCTGATCCTCGACCGGTTGCTGCGCAAGTTGCCCGGCGAACCGCTCGGCCTGGTGCTCAGCCACACGACGGACGGGGCCTACGCCGACGGCCCGGGAGCCATGGTCGAGGAGCTGCTGCACGACTGGGCGAAGGACGGCCTGTTGCGCCGGAGGCCGCTGGGCGGCCTGCCACGGGACGCGGTCGCCGAGCTGGTGCGCTCCCGGCACCCGGAGGCTCCCTCAGCCCTGTCGGAGCAGCTGAGCCGCTTGACCGCCGGCCATGCCGTGTTCGTCACGCTCTGCCTGGAGGAGTGGCGTCCGGACAAGGGCCCCGGCGTCGATCTGCCCGACAGCCTGAAGCGGATCGTTGAGGACCGTCTGCGGCTGCTCACCGAGCAGGAACGTGAGTTGCTCATGACCGGAGCGGCCCAGGGCGAGACGTTCCTGTCCCGTACGGTCGCCGAGGTCAAGGGGGAGCCGCACGACGACGTCATGGAGCGGCTGCGGCTCATCGCCGACCGACACCGGTTGATCCTGCCTGCACAGCTTCCGGGGTGGGCCCGTGGGGAGGCATCCGACTGCTACCGGTTCCAGCACACTGCCCTGTGGCGGGTGGCGTACGACCGCCAGACCCCTCAGCAGACGCGGTCCCGGCATGCCCGTATCGCGGCGGCGCTCACGACCGGTGCACTGGACGGGATGCCGTTGGAACGCCGGCTGGAGATCGCCCGCCATCTCCGCAACGGCGGATCAGAGTGCCTCCTCTCCTCGGCGGAGGCACATTACGGGCTGGCCCGGGACGCCGCGATGGAGGGGCTGTCCTTCGCCGAAGCGGAGCGGCACTGCGAAGAAGTGATCAAAACGGTCCGCGACCTGCCGGAGCGCGAGGAGAGCCGCGACCGGTGGCTCATCCAGGCCGTGGAACTGCTGCTGTCCCTGACCGAGGTGCGCTGGCGGGGCCAGCACCAGCCGGCCGGCGGCCCGGACATCGACGCCCTGGCTGCCGAGGCCGAAGCCGCGGCCAGGCGCTGTGACGCCCCGGAACTGGCGATCCGTACGACGCTCCTGCGCGGCAAGACCCTCTTGGCGACCCAGGGCTTGGTGCCGTCCCTGGACAAGCTCCGCTCGGCGGTGGAACTGGCCGAGCGGCACGGCGATCCCGTACCCCTCTTCGTGGCCCGGGTCGAATACGGACGGCAGGTGTCCAAGCGACGGCTGGTCGACGGTCTGGCCCAGCTGCGTGAGGCCGAGCGCCTGTATGCCTCCGACCCACGCCTCGGCGGCACTGGCGACCCGGTGCTCCAGCACGCGCGCAACCTGGGCGAGATGCAGCTCGGCATCACCCTCTACGACAGCGGGCACCTCAGCGAGGCGCTGACCCGGCTGGACCGCTGCGCTCAGCGCCTGCGTGACGAACCGCTCAAGGCCGAGCTGCCGATCGCGCTCAACTACCTGGCCCAGGTGCACACGGGCCTCGGCGCCTACGAGGACGCCGAGCAGGTCCTGCGGGAGGCTCTCGACTTCGAGGCCGGCCGCGGAGGCGACAGTGGCTGGCACGCCTACAACAAGGCGCTGCTCGCCCACCTCCTCGTCCAGCGGCCGGAAGAACGGGACCAGGCCCTGGACCTGATCGCCGACGCATGGGCGGAGACAGAGCGGACTTGGCTGGCCAACCTCGTCCCCATCGTCCGTAACCTCTACGCCGAGATCCTGCTGCTCGCCGCCGGCGGACCCGGTGAACTTCTGGAGCAGGCCGACCGGCTCGCGGTCGCCACCTGCGTCGAGACCCAGCGCAGCGGCATGATCCGCAGTAAGATCGCGGCCCACTCGCTGCGTAGTCGCATCCTGCTTCGGCAAGGCAACACGGTCGCAGCCCAGGACCAGGCCCGCCAGGCTGTTCGCATCCTGGATGAGGTCGGGGACATGCCGGCGCTCCGCACGGAGGAGGTGCTGTACCACTCCGCCGTGGTGCAGGCCGCCGGGGGCGTACCGGAGGAAGCGCACGCGCTCCTGGAGCGGGCTCGGCGCGAGGTCGCCCGCAAAGCGGACCTGGTCACCGACGGTCCGTCGCGTGCCCGCTTCCTCACACGAATCCCGCTCAACAAGTCGATCCGTGAGGGCGAAGGGGTCGGCCGATGACCGGGGCTGATGGCCGGCGAGGTGCCTTGACGGCGGCTGGCAGACTGGAGCCGTCATGCTGAGGATCACCAAGGAGTTCCACTTCTCGGCCAGCCATGTGCTCGACCGGCTGCCGAGCTGGCACCCCTGCGCCCGCATGCACGGTCACAACTACGTCGTTGTGCTGGAGCTGTCCGCCCGCCGTGAGGACCTCACCGAGGCTGGATTCGTCCGTGACTACCGTGAGCTCGATACCTTCAAGAAATGGATGGATGAGACCCTCGACCATCGCCACTTGAATGAGGCGATGGGGGGGGGGTGTCTCCGCGTCAGCAGAGAATCTGGCCGCATGGATCTTCGACCTCTGGATCGAGCGATACCCCGAGTTGACCGCCGTCAAGATCTCGGAGACCCCCAAGACATGGGCTGAATACCGGCCGTCGCGGTGAAGGCGATGTCCACTCCCTGCGGAGAAGATGCCGGAGCGCAGATGTTCGCTCCTGCGTCATACGCGTCTCGGTAGTGCGGTTTCACGGATGCCGGGCCTGCCAGCCTCGCGGCGGCCGTGACGGCCCTCCTGCCGACTGCGCCCGCGGCCTCCGCCGGTGCCGGCTTGTGGCTGACGGCAGCGGTCCCAGCGACGCTGGTCGCCCTGCAGATAGACACGCACACCGAAACAGGTGAGGCGCCTACCGAAACCGGTAGGCGCCTCACCTGTTGTTTTGGCTGTCGGGGTGGCGGGATTTGAACCCACGACCTCTTCGTCCCGAATTAGGCTCGGCCAAGATCGACACCTGCCTGTTTTCTGTTTGCGCAGTTCAGAGCGTTGGTATCGATTGGCGGGGCGCGGTCTCGGAGGGGCTCTGGGTGAAGATCTTCTCCCAGATTTCTCCCAGCTGGTCGAGCGGCGGGGCTGCGACCGCTTCTGCTCGTAGCGTTGCGCACGGGATGTGCATGGGCGCGATGTCACCCTCGGCAGTCTCTCAAAAGCTCGTCATCGAGCTCGGCTACCCGCGCTCGGGTCAGCAGAGCAGGTGGGGCGATCGCAAGCGGTGGATGTTGGAGGGTGTCCTGGGCGCGGTGCTCCGGGAGATCGAGACCCGGGCTGCGGAAGATGTACAGCGGAAGGAGGCTGAGGCGCGGGCCAAGACGGACCGGGAGGCCCGCTGGCGAGCAGCCATGGAGAAGGCAACAGAGCAGGCACTTCAGGCCCAACTGGCTGACACGCTCCGCGAACAGGCCAGCAGTCGGCAGGAGGCAATTGCACTGTGTGCATCCTGCGATGCCCGGGAACACCGGATCGCGGAGGAGACCGATGTCGAGGAGCCCCAAGTCGCCTCAGCCCGACGATGGTTGGCCTGGGCGCGCCGATACACGCAGTCCGTGGACCCGTTGCACCAACTCCCCACCATGCCGGCACCGAAGGAGCCGGAACCGGAGGATCTGGAGCCGTATTTGAAGGGCTGGAGCCCGTACGGGCCCGACGAGAAGCGATATGGGTGGGGCGGCACGCGTTGAGCCGTGCACGACGAAATCTCGACTGAGGCGGTATTCGGTCAATCCTTCACCCATTCGCGCCGGTTGAGTGGATTGTCGCGTTTGCGGTCTGGTGGTTCCGGGACTTCACAGTGAGGATGCCCGCCGTACTGGCGAACGGGGGGCGGGCATGGGGTTCGGTCGGGGGTTGCGTGTACGAGAGGGGCGTGGCGTCGAGGGAATGGTCGACGGGCCCGCAGCGCCGGTTCAAGCGGGACCTGCCGCCTCTGACGGCGGCGGCTCCGGTGAGGTGGACCCGACCTCGTCGGAGGTGACCCGGCTGCTGTGCCAGGCCGTCTACACCCGTCCCGACCGGGTCAAGGCCGTCAAAGCGTGGTGGAGCAAGATCCGAGGTAAGGACCGGAAACCGAACAAGCCCCGGCGCAGCACTCGCAGACGCATCTATCTGGAAGGCAGTGACGACTGCCCGTCCCTGGGCGAACCCATGGCCCAGTGGGTGAAGACTCACGTCCTCCACGGGCCGCCCCTGCCTGTCCCGTCGTACGGATTCGACCTCGTACCCGTCATCGCGCACAGTCTGCGCGCACGGCGACGTCGATGGCTGAGGCGAGCGCTCGTCCTGCTGTTCGCCGTCGCTGTTGCGTACGAAATCCCCCGAGCCTCCCTCGTGTGGGGCGGCGCCGTCTTGCTGGCTTGCCTCATGTGGTGGGCTGGGTTGCGAGCCGCCCGCAAGGGCAAGAAGTCGAGGCTGGTGCCCTCGCCCCGTTTGGCGTATCTCGTTCTGTGTGTCCCCTGGATACTCGCGGTAGTGCCCTACGAGCCGATACGCGGTGAGGCGGTCGCCCTGCGGACGGGGTTGCTCCTGCTGCCGTTCGTCCTGCTGGCCGGAGCCGTGCTCGTCTGTGTGGGAGATCGCCTCATGGCGCGGGCCGGGTTGTCCCGGATCGTGCGGGACGGCATCGAGTCCGACCGTCTGCCGTGGGCGTCGGCGTCGGCCACGCGCCGGATGGCTCTCATCAGCCACGAACAGACGCGGTCCGAACTGCCCTACGACCACCCGGAGACTTTCGTTGGAGCAGGACGTTATGTATGGGGCGTGGCCGACATCGGTATCCCGCTCAAGGCCAAGGACCCGGAGGTGTCGGTCAAGCACTTCGGTGAGAAGGAGCTGCTGCGGAGGATGGGCGACGCACTCGGGGAACTGGGCCGTGGCGCACGGGAGATCACTGATCCGTTGCCCGGGTTTTCCGTCGCGGAGGTCCTCGGGCTGCCGTCCGAGCTGTGGCTGCGAAGGACGCGGGCCGCGAAGCTGGAGTTGCCGGACCTGCGCGGCCGGGGCCGGCGGTCACCGTCTAGCGTGCCGGACCGGCTGTACCTGCGGGCGCAGTGCGTCAGTTGGGACGGCCAGGTCGTGGTCACTCTGTTCGCGCACGCGGCGCTGGAGGCAGGCGAACTACGACTGACCCTGCGCCCCCACGTGATCACGCCGCTCTACAACGAACTGCGGGTGACGGACGCACCCGTGGCCAAGCGTGGGACGAGACTGTATGGCTGGGTGGCGGTGCAGGCCCTGCTGGACGCCGTCCACGGGCCGCTCGCACTATGGCGGCTGGTGACCCGGCTCGCGCTCGGAGTGCAGCCGGAGGATGGCCCGGCCGAGGAAAGAGATCCGGTCAGCCTCCGTGATCGGTACTCCATCGAAGAAGTCACTGACATGCACCAGGCCGACGACGCGAAGCGGCACGTCGTCCTCATGCAGACCTGCATCTTCCGCACCGTCTCCGCGTACCTCGAAGAACTGGGCGTCGACACCGCCGCGTACGAGCGCCAGGTGGCCGCGGTCATCACCAACATTCAGGTCTACGGCGACAACAACGCGCCCATCCAGAACGTCGCCGGCAGCGGCATCAGCAATGTCGGCCAGAGCAACAAGGCTCAAGGAGGAGGAAGTTGATGGCTGTGGGACGTCGTCGCCCCGAACCGGAACAGGGGCACGGCTCGGGTATCAGCATCGGCGGCAACAACGTCGCCCCGCTCCAGAACGTGGTCGGGCAGAACATCTCGAACGTCTACCAGACCGCGTCGGTCGAGGGCGTCACCGTAGACGTGGAAACCGTGCGCGATCTCCTTGCCGCGTTCCGTACCGAGGTGGATCGGAACGGAGCGGCCTTGCCGAACGCGCAGTTGCTCCGCGCCATGGCGGACTCCATCGACACCTCACTGGCAGCGCCAGACGCGCAGGCGATGGGGGCACTGCGCGGGGCTGTGCAGGCGCTGCCGGCCTTGGTCGCGGGGACCGTGGTCCAACAGGGAGGTGATGCCCTCGCTCATGCCATTGCCGGGTGGCTTAGCTGAGGTGGCGGCTGCGTCACTTTCTGGCTGGTTCGCTCGATGATCACGGTGGTCGGTCTCGGCACCGTCTCACGCAGCATCTTGCGGTCCGTGCTTCGCTCGCGTGACCTGCCGAGCCCTTCAGGGCTCGTTGCTGCTTCGGCGGCCGATAAATGGGCAGCGCTCGGTTCACCGTTATTTCGATATCCCCAGGAGCTTCGCGATCGCCCCGATAGGGGGCTGCTCAGATCGGAACGAGCATGAGGGCACTTTTACGACGGCTGAAACCATGCGGTGTCGGCCAATCTCATGCCAGGTGCCTGAAGAGATGGCTGGAGTTGCCGCTTGAAAGCTTGATCGCTGGCAGGATTCGGTGCGTCAGAGCGGCGTACACGCGTGTACGAATCAAAGCGGCAGTGGGGTGGGGCGGCATGGCCAGAGGGCCGGAGGTCAGTGAGAGCGTTCGCCGGGAGCTCTGGCGACTGGCAAACGGCATGTGCCAGATGTGTCGGCGGGAGCTGGATCCTGGGACTGCCGGACGCACCCCAACGGCTCAGACGGCGCACAATGTGGCGCTGAGCGATCATGGGCCCCGAGCAGACCCCACCCTGCCGGTCGAGGGCCGAAACGCCGTATCGAACCTCTTGTTGCTGTGCGCGACGTGCCACGACATCGTCGACAAGAACAACGGGCAGGCGCACACCGTTGAGGAACTGTCAAGATTCAAGGCAGAGCATGAGACCTGGACCGCCGCACTGAGGAAAGCCGGACAGGCGTGGAGGATGAGCTACAGCAGCATCGACTACCTCAATGTGCCGAGGGTCGCGATGCTTCCTGGTGGGGATGTCGTGCAACAGGCGGCTCAGCGTGCCCGCCTCGACCCGACGCGGCCGTTCTCTGGGCAGGGCTTCGCCCCTGGGACGTTCGTCGGGACGGTGCGTCCAGTCTTCGAGTCGTGGAGGGAGCACGCCGTTCCTCTTGACGAAGTGCGTCTCGATGCGGTCCAGCAGGGGATGTACGTGGCGTTCAACGCGCCGATGCGTAGCCGCAATGTGTCCAACCGGCCGTTTCCACGGCCGCTTACTGGAGCATGGCAAGACGACCCCTACCTGTCCTTCCGGTTGGGTGAACGTCAGATAATGATCCGGTACGACCCGCAATGGCTCACCACTAGCACCGCTGGCACGGACTTGGTCAGCGCGGCAGCGGAGCAGGTCGCCTATGCAGGGATTGGCCTTGTCGTGGGTGAATCTGCTGATGCGATTCGGATCTCCGCACTGTTCTTCGGGAAGCCGCAAACCGCAGAAGGGGCGTTCATGAAGTACGTCGTTCAGGGCGAGGGCCAGATCGCAAGGACGGTTACCGTCGATGACTTTGAGACGGGATTGTCGTCGCGCGAGTCAGGATCCCGGCTGTCAGGTGCCCCTCGTGACCCAGGCAACGACGATGTCACCGTGGCACTGCACTTCAACGAACTTGAGGTCGACCCAGGGCAGATCCAGCGAGAGACATTCCAGCAACTGATGCGCGTGGTCCCGGAGTTCCGGCGCGATCTCACGGTTGCCGTGGGCACTTTCTTCACCCACTCAGGGCTGACCGGCCTGCCGAAGCCACTTGACATCGCAGCAGCCCATTTGGCGGGTGAGCCCAAGGTGTGGTCGACGCACTCCATCGATGGTCTGGGTACGCTGCTGGCGGATGTAGAAGTGGCCTTCGCCCTCGTGCGCGGCGTGCGTAGAGGCCAACTCGATGACCTGCACCAAGCGCTCCTAGCCGAGTCGGAGAGCTATCTCGGGGCGGTCGAGGTGAACCTTCGGCGCCCGACACACCAGCGTTTCTACGAGGCGAGCCCCCGCTATCGACTCATCGAGGCGGATCTCCGGCTGCTGTACAGCGCCAGGGAGTACTACGGGGAACTCGGCGACTGGGATCACAGACCTCACGAGCTGCTTGATGAGTGGGAAGCGGAGGACATCTTCAAGAGCGTGGCTTGGGAGGAGGACAAGGAACAAAGCGCTGCTGACGAGCGGCAGGCTGAGGAAGAGATGTCTGAGTGGATGGCCATGATCGATCGGGGCCAGGCAGCGGCGGATTGATAGACCCGGACCGCGTAGGCACACAGCAACTCTCCGCCCACACCTTGCCGTAGACAGATCCGAGGGATCGTGGCCACTGGTAGCCGGTGGGCACGGTGGCCTGCCGGACGGGCACGCAGAGTAGCCCGCGGGCTATGGCTCGCAGTGTGGCGGCCGGGGTCCGGCCAGACGGAGATCCGACAGGACTTGGTGAGCCAGTTCGAAGGGCTGGTTGCGGGGGCCGTGGGGGACGGAGGTGGCGGATTCGAAGCCGCGCTGTGCGGCGAGGGCTCTGGGGCCTACCAGTCCGGTGAGCCGGTAATGCCGCCAGAGGGCAATCGGCCGGCGGGCATCGACCACGATGAGGTCGGGCCGACGCCAGACGACCAGCGCCCAGGCTCCCCCGCCGGAGTCCGAGCTCGAGTCGGCCCAGGCCCCGACGAGGGGCGCATCCTCGGCGGCGCCGACTGCTTCGAGTGCCACCAGCGCGGGGTTGCTGAAGCGGCCGGTGACATGGAGAAGGAGTCGTCCGTGGCGGTGTACGTCGCGCCCTTTCTCGGCGAGGGACCATACGGCGTCAGCGAGGGGATCGTCCTGTACGACGTCCGACGCGACATCGAGCACGGCGGCCTGGTCGACGGCTGGGCCGAAGGCTGTGTCGAGCAGCGCCGTGTATTCCGCGACGTACGCGGAGTCCACTGCGGGAAGCAGGTGACCGACTGCCTGGGAGGCTTCGTTGAAGGCGAGTGTCTCAGGGGTGATCTCGTAGCGTGGGGCGTGGCTTCGGAGCACGGCGAGGGCGACTGCTGCGAGGCTGCCGACCTGCGGCTCGATCCGCTCGGGGAGATCGTTTCGGTTCAGTGCGCGAACGGCCCGGGAGAGCAGTGGCAGCCAGTCGGTGTGTGCCGGGGGCCAGGCGCCTGCCGCGACGGTCCACAAGGTCAGCCGGACGACGAGCATGCGCTCCGGAGGGCCCAGTTGGGGAGCGAGGGCGACGAGGCGCTCCACCCAGCGCCGGTATCTACGGCGGACTTCCTGGTCGGCCTGCCGGAGGTCGGGCAGGGTGATGGCGTTCGCTTCGGCACCGGCTGCCTCAGGGTCGTGCTCTGCTGCCACGGCCTCGGCGTCGTCATCGTCGAGGGCGGCTTCGATGTCGTCGGTGAACCGCTCGTCCCAGGAGACGGGCAGCAGGTCCTGAAAGGGCGTGCTGGTGTCGGTGGGCAGTGGGAGCCCCAGCGCGAAGCGAGTGAGCGGGTGTCCGACGCGTCCGGCGCATTCGTCCAGGTAGCTCTCCCAGCCGTCCTCGTCGCCGTCCAGCGGGGCCGTAGCGACCGCACCGCCAGTGCTGCTGCTCGCGGATACACCCGCTGGGGTGGGGGTCAGTCCCGTACGGAGGGTTTCCAGGTCGCCCAGGAATCGTTCGGCGAGCCGGGGATCCGCGAACAGGTCGGGTGGCCGTGTTGTGGGGGTCTGGGACTGGGCCGGAGTCATTCGGCGCAGGGCGCGGTCAGGGTCGACGACGAACACGATGTTGCCGAAGGTTGGTACGCCGTCGCTGTCGACTACGACCAGGCGCACACGGCTGCCCGCATCAGCCGGGGCCGTCACCGTCAGCGTGGCCTGTCCGGGCGGGATGTCGGCGATGCGCTCCCATGCCTCCGGCGGTGCTGCCGCCTGAGACAACTCCAGGTGAGCGGTGTCGGAGAGAGGCCGGGCCACGCTGATCTCCAGGCCGTCCGGTACGCGTAGGGCACCGAGCAGCAGCGGCCCACTGCTGGCGATGGGGCGGGGAAGGGGCGGGGCCGTGTGCAGCCGGGCGGCGGGCTCGTCGGTGCCATTCGGAAGGAGGGTGGCGGGAATGGGGGTGATGACGCCGAGTTCGCAGTTGCCGCCCTCGCTCTGGGAAAGCAGCAGGGCCGCGGCGGAGAGGTTCGGGCTGCCGGTCAGGGCCCACCGCTGCCCCTCGGAGACCCACTCGACGAGTTTCCCGTGGCGGTACCGCTGGTCGTTGTCGCTGATGACACGTCCGTCGTACTCCTTCACCAGGGCGGCGACCGACGGACCGTCGAGATCGCTGAGCCCGGGCTGGTATGCGAGGGTGAACCGGCTCGGACGGAAGCGTTCGAGCAGCCGCCGAAGTGCCATCGAGCGCCGGTCGTAGAAGGGTGCGAACACGGCCAGTTCGTCGACGGGCCCCTGCGGCAGCTGATCGATGATCGGCGAATGCAGACTGCTGACGACGCGGACCTGTGGCGCCTTGGGTGTCCTCGCGCGGTGGAGCCGGTCCAGCAGTGCTGCGACCCGACCCAGCGCCTGTGGCACTCCGGCGGAGAACCTCACCTTTTCCGGGAGGTCGCGCAGCCATGCCGACAGCTCCGGAACCGCGGTGGGACTCTGCTCGCCGTCCACCCGCAGAACTGTCCACAGTTCGGCGTTGGCCTGCCATCCGGCCAGCGTGGTGTTGCCGGAGCCGAGGGCGATGGTGGCGTGCTCCGGTCCGGCGAGGACCATCAGCTTGGGATGGAACGCGGCACCGTGGGCGTATGCCAGACCGGCGAGGTAGCTGCGGCCGGCCCGCCGGACGGAGCGGGGATCGTTCCGGGCCATGGAGACATCTCCCGCCACGGTGACGCGTGCGCCGGTGGCCTGGGTGACGCCGAGGGCGACCTCCTCGAAGAATCCGAGATCGGCGGTGAAGCTGAGGAAGAGTGCTTCTTCCAGGTTTCGCCCGCCCGTGCGCTCCTCGTCGAGGATGAGGGTCAGCGGAGAGGCGAACGCGGTTGGTGGCTCCACCACGACCGGCGCCGGTGCGGTCTCAGTCAACGAGAGCCCTCCCGCTACTGGTCACTGACCAGTGCTGGTCTTGGTAGTGCAGTACGCCGCAGGTGGCCAGGACGGTCCCGAGCTGGTCCAGCCGTAGCCCGACGTCACCGCGCCCCTCCTGGCTTGTCCGGTACAGCAGTCCGCCCCGTTCGTGTAGCCGGGTTGGTAACCACAGCGTGCCGTCAGCACGTCGGCGGGCCTTGGCCAGCGCGATCCGCTGCGACCGTGCCACCAGGTCGTAGGTGAGTCGGCGGGCGACATCGCGCAGTTTCATGGGCCGCGCTTCGTCAAGCCGCCGCTGAACCCATTCCGGGCTGAGCTCGACTCCGCGCTGGCCGAGGAACGCGTCCCGGACCCGACCGGTGAGTTCGTCCACCCGACGGGCATTGGTGGCGAGCACCCGCAGTTCGGCGAGGGGCAAGGGATCACCCGCCCACCTCAGGTCGTGCTCGGCGGGCAACGGCGCTCCGGTCGTGTTCTGCGTCGCGGGAAGGGAGGACAGGAAGGCGTCCACCGTCATGTCGGGAAGCTCCGCGGCGAAGCGGTCGGACACTTCCTCGATCGGCACCAGCCCGTCGACCTGCTCCACGAGCCAGGACCACAGGCGGCGCCACGCTCCGACGGAGTAGTTCCGCAGCACCACTCCGCGCCAGGCACCGGCCGCGTCGATGCCGCTGGTCACGGGATCGGTGGTCAGGAAGTCGCCGAAAGCGAGCACATGGCCGATGTCGCGGGTGAAATTTCGGACGGGATGTGTGGCGACCACACGAGCCAGAAGCTGAATCGTCTGGCGGCGCGTTGCCGAGCGGGAGCCTGCTTCGGCCGGTCCACCGGGCTCGCACATGAGGTTCGCCAGCCATTCCCCATCAGGATGCTCACTGCCCGCGCATACGCACAGCCGGTCCCCGAAGGAGGCGAGATCATCCACGTTCAGCGTGTCCTCGGCGGCCAGTTCGAGCAGCGCGCCCAGTCCCGCTCGTAGTGCCGCGGTCTCCAACCGCGGTCCGGGAACCGGCATGGGGCCCGCACCGAGGATGCCGAGCGCGACCTCGGATCCGGCGTACGGTGCCCAGAACCCCCATGAGTTGCCCACGTACCCGTCCTTGCCCGGGACCTCGGCTTCGGACATGGTGACCGTCCCGGAGTGCAGCCGCCGGGCAAGGGCATCGACCCCATGAGCACGCGGCAGCCAGTCCAGAGCCTGCGGATGATGCGCGAACGACACGGCGGCCAAGGCCACTTCCGCGCGGCGCAGCAGAGTCTGGGCGGCCGGGACCGTCAGGTTTTCCCCGTCGGCTTGCGCCGCGATCAGCCCGTGTAGTGCGTAGTAACGCCCGTGCGGCGTCTGCGTGGTCACCCCGGGGACCAGGTGATCGACCATGCGCGCCACATGCCGCTCCACCGAGAGCGGATAACGGCCCGCGGCGACGTCCAGTCCGGGGCGGCTCCAGCCGGGTCCGTCCACGAGCTCCGGTGTCTGCCCCTTCTCGCCGACGGCGGCCATGCGCTCAACCATCGGACCGAGAGCGGTTGAACACCGCTGGCCGGTAGGTGCGCCGTGCAGTGAACCCTTTTCGGCAAGACGGACCGCGGCTGTGCTCGACCATTTCCCGCTGCCACCCCCCTCAGTGCTGTTCAGTCGGGAAACTGATCCGTCATTCTGGCGCATCTCTCGGGGGAGTGGCACTTCGGATGTGAATCACCCAGCTGGTCGAGACAGCTCGATGGGGCGAATCTGCATCCAGGTACTGATAACCACCATTATCAAATGAAGCTGCACTCGCGTTGCCGGGGTCGGCGTATCGTCTTGTGGCGTCGGGCGGGAATCCGCTGCAAGCGGAGCCGTGACGTGAGACGAGGCCCAGCCTGGTTGCCGAAGCGGCTGATGCGACGATAGATGAGCGGGGGAGGGATGCGCACAGTGGTCACTGGTCTGCCGGACCCAGCACTTCGCTTCCCAGGGCCGCTGCCCCTCCTGGTGTCGATGTCTGACATCGCGACGTTCGCCCGGGTGAAGCGCCCTGTCGTGTCCACCTGGCGCCGACGCCACTCGGACTTCCCCGCCGCCATGTCCGAGAACTCGGGACGGCCGTTGTTCGACGGCGTGCAGGTGACCGACTGGCTGATCGCCTCCGGCCTTGGCAACGCCGCCCCGCAGGAGCTCCGATCCGAGCTGGCCCTTTTCGGCATCATCGCGCTGCGGGACCGTTTCACGCCGTGGCAGCTGGTCGAGACGCTGGGCAGCTTGCTGTGCCTGCGCCGGCTCGACGGCCGCCCACTGGCCGACAATGCGAACGTCTCCCCAACCTCCCCGCCCGACGCCGAAGCCGACGAGGTCCTCTGGTCCGCGCTGCTGCGCCGAGCCGAACGGATCGACGCGGAGGACGATTTCGTACTCCGCGAGCTTCGCTCGATCGACGCCACGGCGGCCCCGCTCGCCCGCCTCGCCGAAGACCTGGTCGAATCCGCCTACGACGAGCGCGGCGCGTACGAGTGGCTGCTCGCAGCCCGCTCCCGGCTCGGGCTGGACTCCCTCGCCGCCGACGCTGTCACCCCGGAGCTGCGGAGCCTGCTCACCCAGCTCACCGACCTCCGCGTCCGCCTTGAGCGAGGCGAGTCCCTCACCCTCGCCGACCCGCACGCCCGCGCCGGCGACCTGCTCGCCGCGCTCCTCGACGACACGGAGGACCGCGACCGCGTCACCGTCCTCGCCGCCGACCCCGACGACCGGCTCACCCGCATCACCCGCCGCCGCTTCCTGCTGGCGGGCGTAAGCGAACTCGACCTGGACGTGCAGACCGGCTCCGACCTGGAGGAACGCTTCGCGGACCCGGACATCGTCGTCACCCAGCTCCCGTATCGCCCGGGCGAGGACCGCTCGGTACTCGCCGCCCTGACGGAGCTCGAACGCGTCGCCTACCTCCTCCGCCCCGGCTGCACAGCCCTCGTCCTCGGACCGGCCGACGCGCTCGTCGACGAACTGAAGAGCACCGAGGCCGCCCAGCTCCGCTCGGCCCTCCTGCGCGAGAACATCGTCGAGTCGGTCATCGCGCTTCCCGGCGGGGTCCTGCCCTTCCGCCCCGGCTACCGTCCCGCGCTGTGGACGCTCACACGCGGTCCCGTCCGGGAGGCGGAGGGCATGGTCTTACTGGCCGACATCAGCTCGGAACAGCTCACGCCGGCTGTGCGCATGCGACTCGCCGAGGACGTCCTCCTCTGGCGGGCAGAAGGCTTCCGAGGACTCGACGGTCACGACCCGCGCTACGGCCGTGTGGTCCCCGTCGCCGACCTGGACCGGGCCTTCGGCGGTCCCCTGACCCCACCTGCGCCGCCCGCCTCCGCGATCTGGTCCGACAAGGTCACCGAACGCCCCGCCCTGATCGCCGAGGCTGAGGCCCGTCTGGAGCGCGCGACGGCGGACACTCGCGCGTACGAGGACGAGCGAGGCCCTTACCGAGGGGCCGTAATGCGCAGGGTCGGTCGCCTGCCCAGGCGTACCACCCTCGGCAAGCTGATCAACGCACGCAGGGTGACACGCCTCCCCGGTCACCGTATCGACGAGAAGCAGCTCACCCGAGACGGCCACCACACCGTCCTGGGTCCCGAGGAGATTACCGGCGAACGACCCGTGGGTGACCGCCGCATCGACCGTCTGCTGCTGGCGACGGCGTACGAACGGGTGGCGCTCACCGAGCCCGGTGACGTCGTCTACACCCTCGCCCCCCGCCTCGGCGTGTACGTCGACCACGACGGCTTCTCGGTCGTCGCGTTCCCGGCCCGCGTCCTTCGCGTCAACGCCGACGCCACCCGCCCGCTCACCCCCCGGGTCCTCGCGGCCCTGCTCGGCGCGGCCCGTGGCACCGCCCGCAGCCCCAGCGCAGTGCGCGCCGCCCGCCGTATTGAGGAGTACCAGCTCCCTGACTTGGACCCGGACGAGGTGCTGCGCTTCGACGCCCTGTTGGCCGAGACCGAACGCCGGGAACGCCTGCTGCGCGCCCAGGCTGACGCCCTTGCCGAGGCTCGCCACCTGACGATCGCGGGCTTGGCCGATGGCACCCTCACCCTCGGCGAAACCCGAACCAGCAACCGTACGTAACCCATCCACACCCACCCACTGACGAGTCGGAAGAAGGAACGATGCCTCCCCGCAAGCGAGCCGCGGCAGCCGCCGGACAGGGCGAACTGCTCAGTGTCTCCAGCACCAAGGAGATCCAGGACATCCTGTGGAAGGCCGCGGACAAGCTCCGCGGCTCCATGGACGCCGCCCAGTACAAGGAGTTCGTGCTCGGCTTGGTCTTCCTGAAGTACGTCTCCGATGCCTTCACCGAACGCCGCGAGGAGTTGGCCGCCGATCCCGAGCTGGCCCAGATCCCCGAGCACCGCCGGGCGGCCTTCCTTGAGGAGAAGGACGAGTACACGGAGAAGAACGTCTTCTGGGTGCCCCCGACCGCCCGCTGGGACCACATCTCCGAGAACGCGGCCAGCGCGGAGGGCGGTGTCGGCGCGCTCCTGGACACGGCCATGGACGAGGTGATGAAGGCCAACAAGACCCTCACCGGTGTCCTCCCGAAGATCTTCAACCGCGACAACGTCGACCAGAAGCGCCTGAAGGAACTCGTCGACCTCATCAGCGACGCGCGCTTCACGGGGCATGGCGACCGCCCGGCACAGGATGTGCTGGGCGAGACGTACGAGTACTTCCTTGGTCGCTTCGCGAGGGCAGAGGGCAAGCTCGCCGGCGAGTTCTACACCCCGGCAAGCGTGGTCCGCCTGATCGTCGAGGTGCTGGAGCCGTACGAGGGGCGGGTGTACGACCCGGCGTGCGGCTCGGGTGGCATGTTCGTGCAGAGCGGCAAGTTCGTCGCGAAGCGGCGCGGCAAGGACCATACGCACGACATCGCGGTGTACGGCCAGGAGGCCAACGAGCGCACCTGGCGCCTGGCCAAGATGAACCTTGCCATCCACGGCATGGACCCCAAGGGCGTCGGCGACCGCTGGGCGGACACGTTCGCGGACGACAAGTTGCCTGATTTGAAGGCCGACTTCGTGATGGCCAACCCGCCGTTCAACATGTCCGACTGGGCACGGAAGACGGACGACAGGCGGTGGCGGTACGGGGTTCCGCCACAGTCGAACGCGAACTACGCCTGGCTCCAGCACATCGTCTCCAAGCTGGGGGACAGGGGCAGCGCGGGCGTGGTCCTGTCCAACGGCTCGATGTCCTCAAAGCAGTCCGGCGAGGGCGAGATCCGCGCGGCGATGGTCGAGGCGGACTTGGTCTCCTGCATGATCGCGCTGCCGGGCAACTTGTTCCGTACGACGGCGATCCCGGCCTGCCTGTGGTTCCTGACAAAGGACAAGTCGCCGCAGGGCGCGAAGGCGCTGGAGGACCGGCGGAGCCGGGTGCTGTTCATCGACGCGCGTGCGATGGGCACGATGGTCGACCGCACGGAGCGGGTCCTCACGGAGGAGGACCTGGAGAAGATCTCCGACACGTATCACGCGTGGCGGGGCACGAAGTCGGCGAGGGACAAGGGCCTTACATACGAGGACGTGCCGGGGTACTGCTACAGCGCGACGCTGGAGGAGATCGAGAAGCACGACCATGTGCTGACGCCGGGGCGGTATGTGGGGGCGACGGAGGTCGAGGAGGACCCGGACGCGGAGCCGGTGGGGGAGCGGATCGCTCGGCTGACGAAGGAACTGTTCGAACAGCTGGACGAGTCGGCTCGGCTGGATGTGGTGGTGCGGGAGCAGCTGGGGAGGTTGAGTTGAACAACTGGGATACCAAGACGATCGGACAGCTCGGACGCGTCGTCACAGGGACGACACCGCGGACAGGTGACAACAACGCATGGGGAGACCAGGTTGACTTTGTCACCCCCACGGAGATGAGCTACTCAGACCGTGAGCCTTCTGGATGCAGACGACTCTCCGAAGATGGTCTAGCTACGATGCGACGAAGGCTCGTACCCGCTGGATCTGTACTGTTCGCCTGTATCGGCTTCTCAACCGGAAAAGTTGCATGTGTCTCGCGGCCTGCTGTCACGAATCAGCAAATTAATGCACTGATCCCCGATCTGTCTGTCGTTGATCCAGGCTTCGCTTACTATATGTTGCGATATCGGGCAGTGGATATTCGGAGAATTGCCAGCGGTTCAACAACGCCGATCGTGAATAAATCCACATTCGAAGCGTTCATTGTGTCTGTCCCCGGCATGTCGGAGCAGGCAGAAATCGCTGAGGTCCTTGGAGTGCTGGACGATAAGATCGCGGTCAACAAGAAAATTGCGGCCACAGCCCTTGAGCTTGCGGACACACAATTTGCCAGTGCTGCGAGAGGGGTGGACTTCGGTCCCGACACGTTCGGTTCGATGGCGACGGTTGCCGGTGGTGGAACGCCCAGTACGACGACAGAGGAATACTGGGGCGGAGGGATCGCTTGGACCACTCCAACGGACGTAACCGCATTGTCCGCGCCATATCTGTTTGAAACTGGCAGGACCGTAACAGGTGGGGGACTAGAAAGCTGTGCATCGCAACTCTATCCGGCGCAGTCCATCTTCATGACCTCCCGTGCAACCATTGGGGCTTTTGCTCTGCCTCAGATTCCCGCTGCGGTGAACCAGGGCTTCATCGTCGTCCTGCCGCCGAACGAGGAGCTGCGATGGTGGCTGCTTCATGAAATGCGCTCTCGCGTGGAAGAAATGATCAGTCTGGCTAACGGGTCGACCTTCCTCGAGCTGAGTCGTAAAAATTTCAAGGCCATGCCGATCCGCCGGGCGAGTGACCAGAGCATTTCCGATTTTGCGCGGGCTGTTTCGCCACTGCATCGCAGGGCTGCTCAATCCTCGGCCGAATCGCGCACCCTAGCCACTCTTCGCGACGCCCTCCTCCCTCAACTGATGTCCGGCAAGCTCCGAGTCCGAGACGCCGAGAAGATCGTGGAGGACGCCGTATGACCACCGAAAGCGGCAACGAGCCCACGCACACCCCCGCCCACCTCGACGCCAAAATGACCGAGTCCACCTGGGAACACCTCGCCCTGGACGAACTCGCCCAACTCGCCTGGGAAACCAAGCCCGGCAAAGACCTCGCCCCCGGCACCGGTCACCGCCGTGACTGGAACGACCTGATCCTCCACGACGAACTCCAGGCAGCTATCGAGAAGCTGAACCCGGAGCTGACCTCCACCGCCGTCCACGACGCGACGCGCATCGCCACCGACCCCGCCTCCCGCGAGGCGTACCCGGAGAACAAACAGGCCCACGAGTTCCTGACCACCGGCATTCGCCTCACCTACACCGACGAGTTCGGCGCCGAGCAGACCCCCACCGTCCGCCTCGTCGACTTCACGGACCCCGACGCGAACAGCTACCTCGCCGTCAACCAGGTCACCGTCCGGGAAACCGACGGCAGCCACCGCCGCTTCGACATCGTCCTGTACGTCAACGGCCTGCCCCTCGCCGTCGTCGAGCTAAAGAGCGCCTCCGACGAGAACGCGACCCTCAAGTCGGCGCACGCCCAACTCCAGACGTACGTCTCGGAGTTCCCGATCGCGTTCCGCTACAACGTCCTGTGCCTGGTCTCGGACGGCATAACCGCCAAGTACGGCACAGCGTTCACGCCGTACGAGCACTTCGCGCCCTGGAACGTCGACCACGAGGGCGAACGCGTCGACACCAACGAGCCCGGCTACGACGGCCTCGACGCGCTGAACCTGGCCCTCCACGGCCTGTTCACGCAGGAGCGGTTCCTCTCCCTCACCCGCAACTTCGTCAACTTCCCCCCGCCCAAGCCGGGCGAGCCCCTCTCCGGCAAGCGCATCGCGAAGCCGCACCAGTACTTCGCGGTGAACAAGGCGGTGGACGCCGTCGTCGAGGCATCGCGGACGAACGGCCAGGCCGGCGTCGTCTGGCACACGCAGGGCGCGGGAAAGTCGGAGGAGATGGTGGAGACGGCCGCGCTCGTCCTCCGCCACCCGGCGCTCAACAACCCCACCATCGTCGTCATCACCGACCGCAACGACCTCGACGACCAGCTCTATGACACCTTCCTCGACAGCGAGTCCCTGCTGGAGGCAAAAGCTCACCAGATCGACACGCGCGAGGAGTTGCGTACCGAGCTGACACGACGCAACGTCGGCGGGATTGTCTTCACCACGCTCCAGAAGTTCGGCCTGAGCAAGGAGGAGAAGGACGGCGGCAAGTCCCACCCCCTCCTCTCCGAGCGCCGCAACATCCTGGTGATCGTCGACGAGGCGCACCGCTCGCACTACGACAGCCTCGACGGCTACGCCCGTCACCTGCGCGACGCCCTGCCGTACGCCACCCTGCTCGCCTTCACCGGTACACCGATCTCGAAGGCCGAGGCCGACACCCGTGCCGTCTTCGGCGAGTACATCGACATCTACGACCTGAAGCGCGCCGTCGACGACGGGGCGACGGTCCGCGTGTTCCACGAGCCGCGTGTCATCAAGGTCGACCTGCCCAAGGGCGTCGATCCGAACAAGCTCGACGAGCAGGCCAACACCCTCACCGAGGGCATGGACGACGCCGAGCGCCGCCGCGCCATCCAGTACGCCACGACGATGAACACCGTCTACGGTGCCCAGGACCGTATAGCGAAGCTCGCCGATGACCTGATCGCCCACTGGGAGCAGCGCCGCGAGCTGGTCAAACCCGACATCGGCGCCCCCGGCAAGGCGATGGTCGTGTGCGCGACCCGCGAGATCTGCGTACGGGTCTTCGACGCGCTGGCCGAGCGGCGGCCCGGCTGGGTCAGTGACGAGGTCGACAAGGGGGTCATGAAGATCGTCTTCCACGGCGACCGCTCCGACCCCGAGAACATGCGCAAGCACTCGCTGCGCAAGTCCCAGCAGAAGGTCGTCCAGAAGCGCGCCAAGGACCCTGACGATGAACTGGAACTGCTCATCGTCCACTCGATGCTGCTCACCGGCTATGACGCCCCGCCCATCCACACCCTGTACATGGACCGCCCGATGCAGGGCGCCAACCTGATGCAGGCGCTCGCCCGCGTCAACCGCCGTTTTCGCGGCAAGCAGGACGGTCTGCTCGTCGGCTACGCGCCCCTCACCGACAACCTCACCAAGGCCCTGCGCGAGTACTCGGACCAGGACCGCAAGGACCAGACCCTCGGCGCGGACATCGAACGGGCCGTCACCGAGGTCAAGAACGAGATCGCCACCATCAAGGGGCTTCTGGCCGGGAGCCGTTGGAAGGAGTGGCTTGCCGACACCGGCCGCCCCGACTCCCGCAAGCGCGCGCTGCGGCTGACCGCCGACTTCCTGCGCGATCCGAAGAACCCGGGCAACAAGGTCGAGCCCCCCGCCAAGCCGCTCTCCGTCCGCTTCAAGGACAGCGCCGCCCGGCTGGACCGTTTCTACCGTGTCTGCGCGATGAGCAAAGAGATCGCCGAGCGCTGCGAGGACCTGGACGACTGGCGTCGTGACATCTCCTTCTTCAGCGAGGTCCGGGCCTGGATGATCAAGCTCGACGCCGCCCAGCGCGAGGCCAGCGGGGAGCCGCTCAGCGCCGAGGTCCAGCGTTACCTGCAGGCCCTAGCGGCCTCGGTCGTAGACGCCGACGACATCACCGACCTGTACGCGGAGGCCGGGATCGGCCGGCTGGACATCACCCGTCTCAACGAGGCGCAGCTGCGCAATCTGGAGAACTCGGAGACCCCGCACCTGGTCACCGAGGCCCTGCGCCGCATGATCCAGCAGAAGATGCGCGAGGTGACCAAGCACAACGTCGTCCGCAACGAGAGCTTCACCGAGCGTCTGAACGATCTGATGAGGCGTTACATGCTCCAGCAGCTCACCAGCGCCCAGGTGATCGCCGAACTCGCGGCTCTGGCACGAGAGGTGTCGGCGGAGGCCCGCCGTGGCGAGCGGTTCGACCCGCCGTTGACCCACGCGGAGCTGGCCTTCTACGACGCCGTCGCACACCGCGACATGGCCGAGGCGGTGGAGGGCGGCGACGACACGCTCGCCAAGATCGCTCGTGCCCTCGTCAAGGACATCCAGAAGAACCTCTCCGTCGACTGGCTCTCCCGCGAACCCGTCCGGGCGAAGCTCCGTACCCGCATCCGCCGTGTGCTGGCGATGTTCGACTACCCGCCGGAGGAGGAGCGCGAGGCGGTCGACCTGGTCCTTAAGCAGATGGAGATCGTGGCCGCCCTCTGGGCGCCCGCTGCGAAGTAGCAACGCATACGGGAGGGCGCCACCAGGGGCGCCCTCCCATCATGGCCAGGTGCGTTCGGCGTGGTCGTGCCGTACGGCGTAGGCCGCCGGGCCGCCCTTCTCGACGGCCCGGTGGATCACGTCACGGTGTGCGACGAGACGCTCGACCATCTCGACACTGCGAAGCTGCTGGTTGTCCGGGTAGAACAGCACCGCCTCGTGCTCCAGGACAGCTTCTTCAGGCCATGGATTTTTTGATAACCCTGGTTATCACTGAAATCGTGAATTGATTAACTTCTCCGCCTCTAACGTCTGTTCCGTAACACCGGGCTCGCGCAAAGCGAGAGGCTCACCCCTCTCGCTCACCGCACGAGCCCGGCCCCGGAACCGACCGCGGAGGGCGGAGAGCACCATGACGGAACACCCCGAACAGAGCGAGCCGAACGCATCTGACCATCAGGTCGATCATCGCCGAGGCGCCTCCTCGACGCTCTCCCGCCTGACCGTCCGCCTCGAAAGCTCGGCGCTTGCCGAGGAACCTCGGGCACTCCTGCGAGAGGCACTGGGCGCCACCGCGACGGAGTCCTCCGCTACCCCCGTCGATCCGCACTCGGACCAGCGGGTGTTCCTCGACTCCATCAGCGTCAACGGCTTTCGCGGCATCGGCCGCAAGGCACGTCTGCCGCTGACCGCGAAGCCTGGCGTCACCCTCGTCGTGGGGCGTAACGGCTCGGGGAAGTCCAGCTTCGCCGAGGGCATTGAGACGGCGCTCACGGGCCGGACCGCCCGCCTGGACAAGCAGCGGGGCGAGGTGTGGCGCCGGCACTGGCGCAACCTGCACGACGGGGCCGACCCGAAGGTCGAGGTCCGCCTCGCCATCGCGGGCGACCCCCGGCTGTCCACTCTGACGTGCACCTGGTCCGGCGACGACGTCACCGCCCCCGAGGTCGAGTTCAGGCGGCCGGGCCACGGCCGTCGGCCCTTCGCCGACATCGGGTGGGAGCGGGCCCTGAAGGACTACAACCCCTTTCTGTCGTACGCGGATCTCGACAAGGTTCTCAATGGCAGGCCCAGCGAGCAGTACGACTCGGTCGCCGCCATCCTCGGACTCCGCGAACTGACCGACGCGGACGAGCGGCTCCAGGGCATCGAGAAGGCGCTCGACTCCGCGCTGAAGCAAGCCGAGGCGGAACGGCCCGTACTTGCCGAGGCGTTGTCCGCGCTGGACGACCCGCGGGCGGTACGCGCGCTCGCGGTCGTCGGCAAGGCGGGCGACCCCGACTTCGTCGTGCTCGACGCCCTCGTGACCTCACTGCCCGACGCGGACGAGGGCCGTCTCCGTGAACTGCGGACGACCGCCGCGCTGACCGGACCTGACCTCGGCGCGGTCGGCGCGGCCGTAGACCGGCTGCGCGAGGCCGTCGCCGTACTCGACGACGTACGTGCCTCGGGCGCTGAGGACGCCCACCAGCGTGCGGAGCTGCTGGCCAAGGCCCTGGAGCACAGCCGTCGGCACGAGGACGAGGACACCTGCCCAGTGTGCGGGTCCGACCGGGCGCTCGACGAGGCGTGGGCCGAGCGGGCCGCCGAACAGGTGGCGACCCTGCGGCAGGAGGCCGCGACCGCGCGGGAGGCCCGTACCGGGCTGCGGGACGCGGTGGACGCCCTCCGCTACCTGGTCACCCCGGTCCCCGCGTGGCTGCCCGCCCCGCTCGTGGACCCGTGGGAGGAGTGGAAGGCGTGCCGGGCGATCGACGACGCCGAGCGGCTTGCAGCCCGCGCCGAGACCGCCGCGCTCGTCCTCGCCGACGCCTGCGCCGCGCTGCGCGACGAGGCGCTGCGGGAGCTGGAAAAGCTCGACGAGGAGTGGCGCTCCTGTGTCACCCGCCTGGCGGGCTGGCTCGACCGGGCCCGGCCTGCGTACGCCGGCAGGCCCCGGCTGTGCCAGGTCAGGGCGGCCCGTAAGTGGCTCAAGGAGGCGCGTGCCGAGCTGCGCGAGCAGCGGCTGCGGCCGTTCGAGGATCACTCGCAGCGGATCTGGGAGGAACTGCGTCAGCAGAGCAACGTGGACCTGCGTTCTGTGCGCCTGACCGGTAGCGAGAAGGCCACCGTGCGCAAGCTGGTGATGGATGTGTCCGTCGACGGCACCGAGGCGGCGGCCCTTGGCGTCATGAGCCAGGGCGAACTGCACTCCCTCGCGCTCTCGCTCTTCCTGCCGCGCGCCGCCGCGCCGGACAGCCCCTTCGGTTTTGTCGTCATCGACGACCCGGTGCAGTCCATGGATCCCGCCAAGGTCCACGGCCTCGCGAAGGTGCTGCATGGCCTTGGGGCGACTCGGCAGGTCGTGGTCTTCACCCACGACACGCGGCTCCAGCGAGCCTTCACCAACCAGGAATTCCCGGTGACCGTACTGGAGGTGGAGCGGGCGGGCCGGTCCGTGGTGACCGTGAGCCGGGTGACCGATCCGGTCGGTCAGGCACTGGCCGACGCACGCGCTCTCATCCGCACGCGAAACCTCCCGCCGGTCGCGATGACCCATGTGCTGCCCAGCCTCTGCCGCGCCGTCCTGGAACGGGCCTTCTCCGAGGCCGCGTGGCTGCGGTTGCACCGGGCGGGGATGGCTGAACACGAGGCGGAGAAGACCGTCGCGGGGGCCGTCACGCTGATGGACATCGCCGCCCTGGGGCTCTTCGGAGACCCGTCGAAGAGGGCCAGTGACGTCCAGCGCGAGCTGCGCAGGCGGTGCGGCCCCGGGGCGGTGGACCTCATCCGGAAGTGCCAGGAGGGTGCCCACCCGTCGGGCACCTCGATGCCGGACCCCCAGCGGTTCGTGGACGAAATCAAGGCCGTTGCCCTGACGGTACGCAAGCCCGAGGAGGGGCCGTGAACCAGACGATTCGCCAGCTGCTCGACACCGCCGAGCTGCTCCTCACGGACACCGGCGAGCCCGCCACGCCCGCTGCCACGACCGTACCCGCTGCGTCCGCTGCCGCCGCGGCGAGCCGGTGTCGAGGTGCCGCCTTCGCCCTCCGTGTGGCGCTGGAGAGCGCGGTCGCAGACCGCCTCATCGCCCACCGGGCGCCGCGCGCGATTCGGGAGGGCACCCAGCGGGCCGCGTTCCTCTGGCTCCGCGGTTGCGCCGAAGCCGGAACGGCCCGCCAGGCGAAGGCCGTGTGGAGCCAACTCTGCCTGGGATGCCACTACCACCAGTACGAGATCGGTCCGACGGAGGACCAAGTCCGCGCGTGGCATACCGAAGTCGCGGCGATCGTCGCCCTGTTGGCCCGCTGACCCGCATCGGCGCCAGGAGAGACGCCGCCGGGAGGAGACACGCGTGAGAACCACACCACGAGGACGGTTATCGCGACCGTCCGCAAAGACCAGAATGAGGAGCGGCACCATGACGGCCCGTACGTCCAAGCGAACCCTGTACCGGCTCAGGGGCGTGCCTCCCACTGCCGACTCGATGTTCGACGCCCTGGACGCGGACCAATTGGAAAGGGTCCACGCGGATTTCGACGTCCCCGAGAACCTCGGTGTACCGGCGATCCTGGTCACCGGCAGCTTCGAGCAGCCTGTGGCGAGCTGGTGCGACGAGATCTTCCGAACGACGGGTATCGAGGTGTCACGGTCCGTCAACCGCTCGGCTGGCCTGCTGATGCTGGCCGTCGACGGTGAGGTGTACGCGATCGGGTACGACCAGGGCTTCCGCCTGGTGCCCGACCGCCTGAAGGACCACCGCTTCGGGCTGAGCTTCGCGTCCCGCCGAGTGGACCCCGCGAAGATCCGCGACCTGGCGTCGCACACTCCCGGTGGAGGGCGCACCGACATCACCCTGATCCCGAGCGGGGCCTCGGTGTGGAGCCTGGGCATCGTCGAGCACGCGCAGATCGTGCGCCGCCTCGGCGGCCACCTGGACAACATCCCGCTCACCATCTCCCGGGACAACCCGGGGAAGATCTCCAGTGCCGAGGGCGGCGCCGGCCTGCGCATGCGGCTCGGTGTGGAGGGTGCCGACCTGATCGCCGACATCCGTGCGATCGCCCGCGTGTTGCGCGAGGAGAAGCCGAGCCCGGAACTGGAGTTCGTCGAACACGTCGTGACCGTCGACGATCCCAGCCTTGTCACCCGCTTGGAGGCCATCCTCGACAACCTCCTGGGGCAGGAGCCCGACGGGAGAATCAGCGTCGCCGTCCCCGCCGACCATTGGGACGACTACATGGCCGCCCGGGCGTTCAGGGCCAGGATCAACAGCGACGCGGCCGGCCGGTCGACCGACGACTTCGACCTTGAGTACGTCCTCTGCCGCGCGCGCATCCAGCATGCGGGCAGCCGCGTGGCCGCGCTCCGGGAAGGAACCGTCACTCTCTATCGGCATGGCCGCGCCAACCGGGCCGACGAAATCTGGACGTCCAGCGCGCTCCGGTGGATCGAGGCGGAAGTGTTTCTCGACTCTCGCCGGTTCTTCCTGATGGACGAGCACTGGTACGAGATCGACCAGGAGTATCTGAAGGCGATCCGCTCGCACGCCGAACGGCTGATCACCGACACCCCGTCCGTCAACCTGCCCTCGTGGATCCTCGGGGAGAAGGAGCGCACCTACAACGCGTGCGTGCCGGACCAGCGGCCCGGGTACGTCTGCTTTGACCGCGACAACGTGCAGACCGCGCTGCACCGCGGGAACGGCGTGGAGATCTGTGATCTGCTGAGCCCGGACGATGTCCTGGTCATGGTGAAGCGTGCCAAGGGTTCCGACGCGTTGAGCCATCTCTTCAGTCAGGCGCTCGTCGCCGTACAGACGCTGCGGAACTCCCCGGAGGGGAGGGAACGGTTCGCCGAGAAGGTGGCCGCGGCCCGGCAAGGGCGCGGTCTACCGGAAGACTTCCGGCCTTCGAAGGTCGTCTTCGCAATCCTGCTGAAGGACGGCACCGACCTCACCGCCGACACCCTGTTCCCGTTCTCGCAGGTCACTTTGGTGCAGACGGCCAGGACGCTCGAATCATGGGGTGTCCAGGTCGAGGTCGTCGGCATCGCCTCCACTCCGCCGACTGCCACCTCGACCGGGACTCGGCGGTTGGCGGCGTAGCCGCCGTCCACCGTAACGACGTACGCCGACGTTGCTGGCGAGCCGTTCCGGATCTGGGGGTGGCTGTGATAGCGGACAAGGACCGCAGCGATGCCAGCTGTTACGCCAGGGACTTTCGCACCGCGTCGACCAGTGACGTCGCACGCAGGTCGTTGGGGCCCCCGATGATGTTGTTCATCGCATAGCCGAAGGCGATGCCGTGGTTCGGATCAGCGAAGCCGAGCGAGCCGCCTCTGCCTGTGTGGCCGAAGGAGTTCGGGCCGACCATGGGGTTGGTCTCGGTAGGCAGCATGTACCCGGAGCTGAACCGGCTCGGGATCAGCATCACCTGGTCCTTCCCGCTGGCCTGTTCCTTGGTCGCCGAAGCAAGGGTCTCCGAGGTCAGCAGGCGCACGCCGTCCACCTCGCCGATCAGCGCGGCGTACATGCGCGCCAGCCCGTGTGCGGTGCTGATGCCGTTGGAGGCCGGGAGTTCCGCAGCCTGTACCTCGGGCGAGTCGAAGTCGATCTCGGCGGGGTCGGTGACCGTGTACGCCCTGTTGCTGAATGACTCCGGATCCCGCCACGCTGCAACCTGCTCGCGGAGTTCCTCGGGAACCGACTCGGCGGGCACGGTGGTGAGGTCGACGGCCGGTCGCTGGTACACCATGCGGCTGACCCGGTCGCGTTCACGCGCCGGCAGTCCGATGAAGAAGTCCAGTCCGAGGGGGGCGGTGATCTCGTCGGCGAAGTAGCGGCCCGGCGGCTGGCCGGAAACCCGGCGGATCACTTCGCCGACGAGCCAGCCCCAGGTCCGGCCGTGGTACCCGTGCGCGGTGCCCGGAGTCCACAGAGGGCGCTGAGCGGCCAGCGCGGCTGCCATTGGATGCCAGTCCAACGCCTCGTTCAGCGGGACCGGTTGGTCCAGCGCGATCAAGCCGGCCTGGTGGGACAGCAGCCAGCGCACCGGGATGTCCGCCTTGCCGTTCGCGGCGAACTCCGGCCAGTACTTCGCCACCGGCGCGTCCAGGTCCAGCGCACCACGCTCGGCCAGCATGTGCGCTGCGGTCGTGGTGGCCCCCTTGGTAGCCGAGTAGACGAGCTGCAGTGTGTCCCGCGTCCACGGTCGACCGGTCTCGGGGTCGGCGATGCCTCCCCACAGGTCCACCACCGGTCGGCCGTACTGGTACACGCACACCGCTGCGCCGATGTCCCCGTGCTGGGAGAAGTTCGCTGCGAACGCCTCACGCACCGGTTCGAACCCAGCCGCGACCTCACCGTGGATCGTCGTCATGCCGTCCATCCTGGCATTCGGACTATGTGCTCCGAGGGGGTGGGTTCGGCCTCGAAGTCCGAGAAGTGACGGTCACGCCGCGACGGGCACGGCCTGAAGGCGCTCACGGAACTCACGGACAGCGGGGACGGACTTGCGCGGTTCGAGGTGTGCGGAAAACTCCTTCAAGCGGTCCAGAGCCCGTACGGAACTGACGCTGCTCTCCAGGAGTTCGGTGCCGTAGTTCGCGGCGTCGAGCGCCCCGTCCAGGTCGCCGCCGGCGAGCCGGGCCTCGGCCAGGCGGCTGGAGCGTACGGCTTTGTCCCGAGGAGCCGCGCTTTTCACGGAAGTCTCCAGGGAGTCCGTCGCGCGCTCCACCTGCCCGGACCGCAGCAGGACCTTGCCCTCGGTCGACTTCAGCTGGGCCTCACCGAACCAGTTGAGCCAATCCGGGTTTTCCTCCGTCGTGTGGCGCTCCCAGTGGGACACAGCGCGGTTGAGCGCTGTTCCGGCGTTCTGGTGGTCGCCGTCGCGGGACAGTGCCTCGGCCTTGTGCAGGTAAAGGAACGACTGGGTGTAGGGCGACAGTGTTCGTGGGGCGTTGTTGATGGCGGTGGAGATGAGGGCGACGCGCTCGGCGGTCCGCCCGGCCTCGGAGACGTGAACGCCCATCTCCGCGAGGATGAACGCGCCGAACGCGTCGTCTCCAGCGGTACGGGCGCTGCGCAGGGCCCCTACGTAATACCGCTGGCCGACGGACCGCAGCCCCGCGTCGTAAGCCATCCAGCCGGTCAGGTGCGACACCCGGGCTGCCAGGGCGTAGAGGCGGATTCGGATGCTCTCCGTGTATCTGCCGGTGCTCAGGAGGCCGGTGACGAGGGCGAGATCGCCGCGTGCCTGCTCCAGGAGCGTGGCGCCGCCGAGTTGGTCGTCGAGGGTACGGAGCGTGCTGATGCGCTGCTCGATCGTCAAGACCATCGTGTCCGTGACCTGATCCCCGCCCAGAGCCGAGGCGAAGGCGGACGGCGCGTCCACCCAGCTCGCCGCGAGGCCCGTCAGGGCGGCGCCGGTGATGGTGAGAAAGCCCCGGCGATCCATGCGGCCACTCCCCACGAGTTCGGACAACGCCTCAACGGTACCGGCCTCGGTCCACGGGGCCGTGAGTCCCGTGACCTCCCAGACCGGGAGCCACCGGGGCCAGCCTGCCTTCCGCGCCTGCTCGTACGGGACGCGCAGCAGGTCGGCGAGTACCTGCTGGGCGTCCGCGTCCGGCTCCTGACCCTGCTCCCACTTCCATACGGTGGTGCGGTTGGTCGCGAGCGGGATTCCGAGCGATCTCCCGTGCGCCTGCATGAGCCGGGCGAACTCGGCCTTCCCCCATCCGTGCGTCTGGCGGAGGAAGCTCAGCGGGTGGACCGCCAACGGCTCACCAGGCATGTCATCACTCCCGTCATCCCCTCAAGGCGTAGTGGGGAGGTTACTTCGCGTGGCCGCGTACGGGGAGGGCGTCCCCATGAGGAACCCCCTAGAAACGTTCCGCCTTGCTCGCTCGGGCCGTTGACTGAGTATCAGCCGTCCACGGAATCCGGGCAGGGCGACCGCTCCCGGAACGGTTCCTCAGATCGGCGGCTCCGCCCTTGTTTCCCCCTCGGGGACGGAGCCGCTCTCCAACCCTTCGGAGGCGTCAGCCATGCCCATGCTCGTCCATCGGTTCGTCCTCGCGGGTGAGGAAAGGGAAGTTTCCCTCGCCCGGCGCACGGTCGTCGACAAGGTGCGTACGTGGGGCGTGCCGTTGGACGACGACACGGCTGACGCCATCCGTCTTGTCGCCTCCGAGCTCATCAGCAACGCCGTGGTCCATGGGGAGGGGTCCGTCACCGTCACGCTGTACCACCGGCCCGGCCGCCTCGTGATCGACGTCCTCGATGACAATCCCGCAGCTCCACAGATGAGTTGTGCCCAGGCCGACGACGAGAGCGGGCGCGGCCTGTCAATGGTCGAGTTCCTCGCTTCGCGGTGTGCCTGGGAACCCGCCGGCCGTGGGAAGCGCGTATGGGCGGAGGTCGCGCTTCCCACGGTGGCACCCGCCATCCGAGCCGCTGTTCTGCGCAGATTATTCGCACTACGGCCGAAGCTCGGGAGCGTAGCTGAGCCTGAGTCCCTCACCCTGACGGTCGCGTGATGGGACGGCACGCACTGCGTACGACTCCGCTTCCTGACCCTGATGTCGCCTTCCGTCCCACTCGCCGTGATGTCGACCCCATCACCAGGGAGCCCACTGAGTACGCGTTGTGGGATCGCCACGAATGGCAGGCGCGCGGCGAGTGCTGGCTGTGGTGCGGACGTGCCGATGTCGAGGTGACGTGGATCGGACCCGTCCGGTCGAGCGGCATACACGCGGCCCTCTACGCCTGCCGTGCGTGTCTGTACGAGCTGGACCAGCGCGTTCTGGAGACCAACATGCGCCAGGACGTAGGCGTGCTGCCGATGAATCGCGGACCTGCCCGGTCGCTGGTGTAGGACTGCGGCTCTTCGCGACCCCCAATGACCGCCGCTCCACGGCAACCCCCTTCTCTCACTGCTGTGGGGCGGCCACCGACCTCCCGCCGGAGCCCTGGCGGGAGAACCGAAGAGGAAGGAGTACGAGGTGGCAGAGCCCACGACACCGCCTCCGGCCCGAAGCGGCCTCCTGGTGGCGGTGCAAGAGCTGACCGCCGTCCACGACCGGTACGACAGCCTCCGGTCGGACAACCAGGGAAGTTCCGGCGACGCGCCGTGGCCGGGTGGCGACGGCAACCTGCACGACAGCGAGTAGGCACCAAGCGGTGGGGGCCGGCGCGCTCGGCCGTGTCGGCCCCCACCGCGTCCGCATCACGTGGTCGACCCCATGGAGGACGTAACGATGGAACATCGGTTGATCAGCGCCATCGAGACTGCGCTCGGATGGAACGGGGCGGAGGAGCTGGGCAAGGACTTCGTACGCGGGAGCATGGACGACCCCGCACTCGTCTCCCGCATCATGACCCCGAACCGTCTGCTCGACATCGCGATGCGCAGGAGCCTGAACCGCCCCCAGTTCCGGTGCTTCCAGAAGGGCGAGGAGGTCCATCCGGCCATCTACTACACCGACAGCGTCAGCCCTCGGGGCCAGAGCATCCCCATGGCCAACATGCGCAGCCTGGGCAGCCTCCTGGGACAAGGCGCGACGGTGATCATGGACCAGGCCAACGTCTTCGATCCGACGATGGAGGTCGCCTGCCGGGCCCTGCAGTGGTGGTCCCACGAGCGAGTCCAGGTCAACGCGTACCTGACGACGAACGACGCCTCCGGCTTCCCCTTGCACTGGGACGACCACGATGTCGTCATCGTCCAACTCGCCGGCGAGAAGGAGTGGGAGGTCCGCGCGACCTCCCGCGCAGTCCCCATGTATCGGGACGCCGACCCCAACAACACCCCGAGCGACGAGATCATCTGGTCCGGCACCATGCGGACCGGTGACGTCATGCACATCCCTCGGGGTCACTGGCACCAGGCGACACGGTCCGGCAGCGGTTCTGGCAAGAGCCTGCACGTCACCTTCGGCATCACCAAGCGCACGGGAGCAAGCTGGCTCGCATGGCTGGCCGACTGGTGCCGCGAGCACGAGATCTTCCGCCACGACCTCGACCGCTGGCACGGAACCGGCGGCGAGGCCCTGAGCGCGGCTGCCGCCCAGCTCGTCGGTGAACGCTCCCCGGCCGACTTCCTCGCCGCGTACGAGCAAGAGACGACGCTGCCTCGGCACGTGCCCTTCCTCGACATATTCGGGCCGCTCGCCGCCGTGGTGTGCACCACCCACTTCCCGCCCCGTATCGAGGAATGCGGGGAGACCGTCCACGTCGTGGCCTCCGGGAAGAAGCTCACCCTCACGGCCAAGGCCCTGCCCGTACTGCGTCTGCTGCTCAGCGGCCAGCCGGTCGCGCTGGAGCGCGCCGCAGCCGTCGTCGGAGCCGAAGTGACCGAGGTCGCCGAGATCCTGGTGGAGGAGGAACTGTGCGCGGTGCTGACCCCCGAGTTGTCCTTGGGCTACACCGGTCTCGTCACGAACGCCGTCTCCTGACGGGGGCGTTGGACCTCGGTGTCACCGCACTCGACACCAGCAGCAACTACCTCGACTTCCGTTCGCATGAGGTCCTGGTGCGGACAGCCGGTGACCTGCTGCCGAAGTTCACGGTCTCCACCAAGGTCGGCTATTTCCCGGGACCGGACGGGGCGGAGCATTCCCTGGACCCCGTATGTCTGCACGCGGCCGTGGAACAGGCCGCCCAGGACCTCGGGCGGGAGCCGGACCTGGTGTTCCTGCACAACCCGGAGCATTCGCTCCGTGAAGCCGCCCCTCACAACCAGGACGCGCTGATACAGGCGTGCGCCACTCTCGACGCGGCCGTAGCGAAGGGACTCTGCGCCGCCTGGGGCGTCGCGTCCTGGGACCCGTTACCGCTGCTGAGCCTCATCGACATGACCGTACCGAAGCCGGCGGTCCTCATGGTCCGCGCCGGTTTGCTGGTCGGAGCCAGAACGCTGGATGCCGCGGATGCCATCACCAAGGCGTGGGGTCTGGAGGGCGCCAAGGTGTGGGGGATGAGCCCTTTCGGGGGCAGTACCAGCACTCCTGTGTGGGACAGGATCGATCCACGCGTCTTCCTCCGGGACGGCAGCCAACTCTCCTGCGTGCAGGCGGCGTTCAGAGTCGCCTATCACCTCCCGCGGGTCGGCACCGTCGCCGTGGGCACCGATGAGCCCGCCCATCTCGGCGAACTCGTCGGAACCCTGGCGGGCGGGGTCAACGAGCGGACCGTCCAGGAATACCGGAGTCTCCTCCGAGACCGCTCGCGCGCTCAGCCCGCTTGAAGCTGCTCGATGACCCGCTCAGCCATGCGCCGGGCGGGTTCCAGCCGAGGGTCCTCCGGGTGCGCGTACGGCCCGAGGATCTTCGAACAGGCGAACAACGTCATCAACTTGCCGTCCCGGCTCTCGAAGTCCGACCGGCGCTCGCGCCTTACGCGATCGGCCAGAGCCGGGACCGCAAGGGAACTCGCCCAAAGGGAGGACGAATCCAGCCCCAGCGGCGCGTTACCCCAGTCCTCCCAGTCGAAGAGGCTGAACGTCGGAGCCGTCATGTTCGCCCAGTTCAGGTCCGCATGGGCCGGCACCCACCGCTCCACGGTCGTATCGAAGTCACCCGAGAAGACACCGCGGATGGACTCGGTGACGAGGGCCTGGGTGATGGCGACGGTGTCCGGTGTGGCGATCCGCCCGGTGTCCTGTGCCGCCAGAGCGTCCAACGAGGCGTTCAACGCCTCCCACCAGGCGTCCGTCATCTCCGGGGCCTCACTCAAGATGGCGCTTCCGACGGGAGCCCCCGGCAGGAGTCTGGTTTCGTCGGCCCGCCACATCACCGGCTCGTCTGCGTCCCGCCAGACCACACATCCGCGCCACTCAGGCTGGGCGATGCCCTCCAGACGCGCGGCACTTTCGGTGCCGTTCCATCCCTGATCGGGGATCTTTTCGAGCGAGCGCCGCTCGATCCGCACCCAGGTGTCGCGGACCGTCCTGGCTCCCACAGATCGGCGTTTGCGCACCACCGTGTCCGGGAGTAAGCGCACCTGCAGAGACCGCGCGACACGATCAAGAACCTCGTCAACTTGCTGCACCCGTAGATCAACAACCTGACCCATGGAGACGGAGAGCGCCATGGAGGTGACCGTAGCAGTGGTGCGGCGGGAGGTGACCGTCGCCGAGGCGCGGGCGGTAGCCGTCAGCCACATCCAGATCCGACTGTATGGAGGGCGATGTGAGCCTGTGCACCGGAGCTGCCGCCTACTCCAGGCATCTCCAGCCCGGTCGCGGTCACGCTTGCTGATCGGCTCCGGTTGCCGGGCCCGCTCAAGGCATTCTGCCCCCGCGCCTGTAGCCAACCCACAACCGGCCGCCGGCTTGCCCGAGTACCTCGTCCACCACACCGATGAGGGGCTCGACCTGGCCCTCCAGCAACTCACGGACCGCCTGGTGCAGGCGCGTGCTGAGCCCTGGTGCCGTGGTATCGAGACGGCGTGCCAGCCACTTCCCGCCTCCGTTCCAGGACCCGCCGATGGCCAGTGCCAACTCGCCCGTTCTCCGCGCCAGTTCAGTGGCGATGAACAGCCGCTCGCCCTGGTCGGTGCTTCCCGAAAGATCATCGAGGAGGTCGGTGATCGCGTAGCGACGGTCGTCGATTTCCTCGGCTGACACACTGGGTGGTCCCGCGGCGGTCAGCTTCCGGGCTTCGGCGGCGACACGCGCACCGACTCCGTCGGTGTCGAAGAGCAGCAGCCCGTCGGCGCACATCCAGAGCAGCGGTGACCGGCGCTTGCGTACTTCCCGCTCGACATACGCGTGCCAGGTCGTCTCGGTGTGCACGAACAGCTCCACCGGCCAGTCGCCGTGCCGGATGCTCGCCCGGTACGGGGCGGGGGCTCCATTGAGCAGCACCACGATGTCGAGGTCGGACATCGCCGTGCGGCGGCCCGTCACGACGCTGCCTCCCAGAAACGCCGCCCGGGCGTCAGGGTGGTGTTCCTCGACAACGGCGCATGCGGAGTCAATCGCGTCCATGCCTCAACTATCGGCACCTTGTGCGCACCGCGCACGGGGTTTTGCGCCCGCGCCACCGATGGCGCCCCAGTGTTCTGCTCCTGTCGCCTGCCCTGTCGCCAGGAGGCCACCACATCGGTTCGCCGAGGGCAGACAGGAAACATCCCGCGATGACTGTCATTCCGCGCCACGGCATGTCAACGTACAACGCTCCGCTGGAAGATCTGCCCTGAGCCCATGGAGGCGCCCCTGCACCCGCACCACCCCACCGACCCTTCCCTCCCCTCCCCGACGGACCCGGTGTACTGGGTCACCCCGCGCCACCTTGCCGGTGACGACGGTGCTCTCGCCAAGTGGATCGGCGACACCCTGGCCGGCCTCGGCTGGCGCATGTGGCCTACGGCCCGCCACACCCTGCTGTACGTGAGCCCGGACGGGTTGCGTGGCGCCGAGTGGATCCTCGCGGCCTACCCGTTCGAGCTGGGCGGACTGCCCGTCGCCTGGCAACTGAGTGCCCGCCCGCATGCCACGTCCGCGATGACGGAGTGGAACGCGTACTTCACCACCGGCGTCCCCTACGAGGTGCTCGCCGACCTCCTCCTGGCGATCGATGCTCGCGAGACGCCCGACGTCGGCCTGGACGGGCCGGAGAGGGTCGTCGACGCGCTCAGCGCCCAAGGCTGGCTGCGCGACGTGGACCGGCCTCGGACCACTGCCATGGATCCCGGGTTCTCCGCCAGCGTGTCCCTGGAGATGCTGCCGCCGCTCGTCCAGGACGCCGATCCTCGCCCTGACCTGCTGGGCTGGCAGGCGTGGGCGGAACCCGTCCCTGGCGCCGCGTACCTGTGGTGCGCCAGCTTCAGCGCCAGTTTTCCTCATGATCTGGTCGCGGCGTTCGCCACATCGCTCGCCTCACCGGTTCCGGTATCCCGCCGCACGGTGCCCGAAGGCGTCGAGGGCCGGGTCACCGTCGTCCGCCGCAGCTGACGACTCCTGCTCCCGAGGAGCCGCTGTGGTGCGGCTTACCGCTGCTTCTCCCTGCGAGCGGCAGCGGTCCGCGCACTGAGGCGCGTTCCTTCCAGCAGAATTCGAACGAGTAGACGAACGAGGCGAGGGCTCGACCATGACGGCCGATCACGAGTACGACGAAGAGGGCGAGCGTGAGAGCACCGAGCCCCTGGTTGCGGACGGCACACCCTGGGCCCGACCGGGAGAACCGGTCGGGCCCGTCGTATGACGTGCGTTCGGCGACACCAGTGGCGATGGCGCCCACGGACCTTCGCCGGGATCAGCGGCGTGGTGCGCGTGATGCCGAAGGCGTGGCGAGGCGCGGTGCCATGGCTTGGCCGGCCGTGAGACGGCTGCCCTGGGTGGGTTCCGGGGCCGTCGGCGCGTAGGCGGGTAGGTCGGCCATGTGACGCAGGCGCCAGACCAGGACGTCACTGATGGAATCGGCGGTGCCCAGTTCCCTGCGGGCGGCGGCCTTGGCGAGCAGAGTCTGCGGGTTGTGGCCTGCCTGTGTGGCGTCGGTGAGGGTGGTGGCCAGGGCGTCCCAGCCGGGCTCGGCCAGGATGGTCTCGGCGAGGTCGGGCAGGGCGGCGTGCACGGTGGCGGTGTGGTGGTGGCGCAGGGACGGGGCGATACGGCGGCCACGTTCGCGCAGCACCGTGAGGGGTTCGGCGGCTGCCTGCTGGTAGGCGGCCCGCAGGTGTTCGGCGGTCCGGCGGGCGGCCTCGGCCTGCTGGGCGTGATGACGCTGGGCGTGCCAGTGGGCGGCGGCGATGGCGAGGAAGATCAGCGTGTCCAGGACCATCGCGGTGCCGGCCCCGTCCTCGCCCCGGCCGAACGCGGGCCCGCCGTAGACAAGGTCGCGGGCCGCGCGGCGCAGGTCCTGCGCGTGGCGGAACTCGGCTCGGGTGTGGGAGCGGGAGGCCCGTTCGAACTCCCAGGCTGCCTGGCGCAGTTCGTTGCGGGTGTGGAGGGCGGAGGTCTTGGCGAGGGCGTCGAGGACTTCGCCGGTGGCGGCGATCTGGGCGGCAGCCGCTCCGTCGTCGCCGCTGTGGTCGAGGACGAGCAGTGCCGCCCAGGCCGCGTGAGTGGTGGTGCGCCGTGCCGCAGCGGGTGCTGAGGGCGTGGTGGGGCGTTCCGGCCGCTTGCTGTCGGCGGTCTCCGTTGGGGCGGAGTCGGTGGTGAAGCGTTTCTGGATGCGGGGCAGGGACAGGTCGGGGGCGAGGGTGGATCCGGCGTAGTAGACCGGTTTCTTGTCCTCGTTGCGGTCGTCGGGCAGGGCGACCTTGTAGCCCTTCAGGTCACCGGAGGGCATGACCTTGACGCGGACGAGAAGCCCGGCGTCCTTGAGGCGGCCGAGGAACTCGTCCGTGGAAGCGGCGCCGGCCACCGCGCGGCGGACGGTCTCACGCAGTTCCTCGCGGGAGGCACGCTCCTTGCCCAGACGTTCGGCCTTGTGCAGTTCGGCGCTGGTGGTGCGTTTGGCTGCGGTGCCGTCGCCGGGGGTGACGCGGTGGAGGCCGTAGTCGGCTTCGATGAGGCGGGCTTCGGCCTGGGCGCGTTTGCCGGAGCGGTGGTGGTCGGGGCGGCGGCCGTCTTCGCGTACGAGGGTGGCGATGATGTGGATGTGGTCGTCGGCGTGGCGGACGGCGGCCCAGCGGCAGCCGGCGCCGTCGTCGGGGTCGATGCCGGTGGCCGCGACGATGCGGCGGGCGATGTCGGCCCACTGTTCGTCGGTCAGGATCGGGTCGTCGGGGGCGGCGCGCACCGAGCAGTGCCACACGTGCTTCTCGGGTCGCTGGTCGGCGTCGAGCAGATGGAGGGGCTGGTCGAGGAGCTGCTTGAGGTCCTCCATCGTGGCCGAGGGGTCGCGGCCGGGGTCGGGCGCCATGTGGTCGAAGGAGGCGACCAGGTGCGGGTCGAGGTGCTCTTCGTGGGTGCCCTCGCCGTAGAGGTAGCGGAGCAGGCCGAGGGTACGGCTGCCCTGCTTGTGGATGCTGGGGATCAAGCCGCCTCACCTTCTTGCTCCTGGCGGTGGGTGACCCGGTCGGCGGCGTTCTTCGCGGCGTTGGCCGCGCGGTGGATGTCGGCGAGTACCTCCTTGAGGTGGGGCACATCGCCGCCGGAGTTGAGGGCCTTGGCCACCTGGTTGAGGTTGCTGCCGGCCCAGCCGAGCTGACGGCGCATGGCGAACAGCTCGGTGAGCACATCGCGTTCGGCGGCAATGGTGGCGGCGGTGCGGGACTGGTCACGGGCGGCAGCGAGCGCGGAGTGGGCGAGGAAGCCGGCCAGACTCATGCCGACGGCATCGGCGCCGGCCTGGATGATGGCGTGCTCTTGATCGCTGAGGCGGACACTCTGGGCGGGACGCTGTTTCTTGTCGCGCGGACGCGCCTTCCCCTTGATCTTGGTCCGGCGCTTGCGGCCGGCTTTCCCTGGCTGCGATCCGCCCTCGGTCGCAGCCTTCCCGTCCGGCGCCCCCTGGCGCCGGACGGGCCCCGCCACCCCCGGGGCGGGGTCGGGTTCGGGCGCTCCCCCTGCGGGGGAGTGTCCGAACCTCCAACTTGCTGTGCGGTTGTCTGGGGCGATGGGTGTCTCCTGCCAGTTGGTGTGTTCGTGGTGTCGGTCGTGCACGTGCGGCTCTCCGGGGGTGTGGTCGGTAGGGGGATGAGGCGCCGAGCGATGGCAGATGATGCCAGCGGCCGGGGCGATTCGACGGTCGTGGGAGTTGCGGTAGCCGCAGTCAGGGCGGGGCTGTCGTTGCGAGGAGAGCAAGGGGGACCGGTCCCCAAAGCGCTGCGGTGCACGGTCCCCAGACGCTTGGGGACCGGGACACGAGGCTCATCGGGAACGGTCCCCCTGACACGCCGTCACGGGGACCGTCCCCCTTTCACCGCATGGTCCTGTCCCCAAGGGGACCGAACGGGCTGCTGTGGGGACGGTCCCCGTTGCTGTGGCCGTTCTGGGGACCGGCATGAAAGGCCCTCTGAGCTGCGGTTTCAAAGGGGACCGGTCCCCGGAAATCGTCGGCACGGTCCCCGGGACGCGGTCCCCGAAGTGCTCATCGGGACCGTTGTATGACCGGTTCGGGACCGACGGTCGTAGCCCCACGCAGCTGCCGCGAGGAGTGACGCCGAGCTGTGTCACGCAACTCGGTGTCGGTCAATCCGGGCAGCGGCGAGGTCGACGCGCGACGGGTGGGGAGTCGCACGTACGACATTGCCCCGGGCAGCTCCGTCAGGGCTCGCCCTCCGCTGACGGCACGGGGAGCCCACAGGCGCGTGGCACCAGTCGCAGCGGACACCGAGCGTATCGGGGACACCCTCGGCTACGGCTGCCTCGCGCGCGGCGCGGGTCGGGCGGTAGCGGGCCAGCTCGGTGCGTACGGCCGGCGGGATGCACGACCCGATCTCGCGCAGCCGCTCCTCGACGTCGCGAGGCTGGCCACCGCTGGTGATCTGGTGGTGTGTCGAAGGGGCGGCAATGCCGGCGGCGACCGCGTTCCGGGACCGGAGCAGCTCGGCACGCCAGGCAGCCGGATCGTCGGGGTCGGCGGCCGGGGTGGGGTCGGTGTGCCGGTCGAGGCGGTCGCGTCGGTGGGCACGCCATCTGCGGGCGACGTCCACGGGCAGGATCGGGTACGGGGAGTCGAGGATGTGGGTCCGTATCGCCTGGCGGACGTCCCAGCCGTGGTCGGTAGCGAAGGGCACGTCAGCGAGCAGTTCCTGCCACTGGGCGATCTGGTCACGGGCGTCGCCAGTGCCGGTGCGGATGGTGCGGGGGTCGAGGTGTCCGATGTAGGCGAGGACGGCGGCGACTTCGCGTCGGTCCAAAGGCGGGTTACTCCGTTCCAGTCGGCTCGTCGAGGGCGGCGAGCAGGGCGGCCATGTGCGCCTCGGATCGCGTCATGCCGGTGGTCGGGGCGGGGGTACCGCCGGGCAGGGCGTAGAGGTTCGGGCGGGCAGGGGCGGGGGTGTGTTCCCGGGCGATCCACGCGCGCCAGTCGGCGGCCCACGCGTCGGCGGTGCGGGGCGCCCACGAGCTCCGGTAGGTGCGCCACTTCTCGTCGGCGGTGTGCAGGGCGTTTTCGCCGAGTCGGTCGAGGTGGCCGTGGTGCTGCAGCCAGGAACGGGCGTTGTCGTCGATCTGCCACTCGATGGCGGAGATGAGTGGGGCAGAGCTGCTGCTCTTACCGTTCACCTTCGGTTCTCTTCTGTTCTGGGGGTCGGAATCTGCACCCCCCTCGGGTCGGAATCCGTACCCCCTGAGGGCCGGATTCCGTTCCCCGGGGCCGGAATCCGGCCCCTCTTCAAAAGGGTTAGCAGGGTCGGATTCTGGCCCCCAGGGGGTCGAAATCTGATCCCCGGGGAGGGTCGGATTCTGATCCCCCTCCCTGGCCTGTTCGGCAAGGAACAGGGCGGCGATCGGGAGGCAGTAGTAGGTCTCTCCGCGTGGTCCCTTGCGGTCGGGGAACTGCCCCAGTTCACCGTCGGCGATCAGTTTCGCCAGGGCGTCGCGCACGGCGGTGCGGGAGGCGTTGGCGCGTTTCATGAGGGTGGGCACGGACGCGTACGCGACGCAGTGCCGGTCGCGGCACCGGTCGGCGATCAGGGCGAGGACCATGCGGGCGGTGCCCTTGCTGTGGCTGCGGTCCCACACCCATTCTCGGGCGTCGTAGCTCATCGGGCGGCGGCTCCTAGGTCAGGGCGTGGAGGTGCAGTGAGCCCTTGTCGGGCGATGCACGGGGGAGGGGTGGTGGCGTCGTACAGCCAAGACAGCCACATCCATGCCGCGCAAGTCCAGCATTCCGTCAGGAAATCAGACAGCCGACGGCGAACGGATGCTGCGCGGCATCACCAAAACCATAAACCCGAATCGGCCGTTGCCGAAATAGTGCACCGTTAGATGAAGCCAGAAGCATCACGTCGAGAACCCGTTGACTCCGCTGCGGGCGCAAGCTACAACACAACACCCCACGTCAGAGCATGCCTTCGAGCTGGCGCAGACACCGCCGACCGGGCACTCGGAACCCAGCCCAGAGGTAAGCCCCAGCCGTTCGCCGGGCGCAACATAGCCGACGATCGCCGGTTAACCAAACCGGCGAATGGAAGCTACAAATGGAGCCATGACAGCACGATCCCTGGAAATCGGACCGGCCGGAATACGGACCGCCCGCACTATCGAAATCCTCCGCCCCGAACGCGGCCTCGCCCAGCGCGAGCTCGCCGCCCGCGTCAGCGCCCTCGGCCGTCCGGTGACCCAACATGATGCTGTCCCGCATCGAACGCGCCCAACGCCGCTGCGACATCGACGACCTCGTCGCCCTCGCCCGAGCCCTCCTTGTCTCGCCCCTCGTGCTGCTGCAGGAGGCCGAGCGCCCACGAGTTTCGTTCAGCGCCGCTGACCGAGTACGCCCACCACAGAGTTAGGAACCCAGCCCTCTTGCACCACACCGCAACATCCCCTGTTCTCACACGCCCGCTTCCCCGCACCGAGGGTAAAGGAGCCTTGCCCCGCCTCTACCGCCCCGAGGAGATCGCCGAGACGCTCGGCTGCTCTGCCTGGTGGGTCAAGGACCGGGCGCGCAGGCGCCTGATACCGCACACGCGGGTCGGTCGCGCATACCGCTTCACCGCCGGACACCTCGCCGAGATCATCCGTATCCACGAAGAGCCGGCCACGCGGTCCGCGCAGCGCACCCCTCCCCGGACACCTCAGCCTGCGCCGACAACTACGTCATCGCGTAGGAGGCGACTGCCCCAGCCCCCGATGCCCTCCGCGCAACGTCTCCAGGCCCGACCGCCCCGCAGGTCCCAGTACGGCACTGCGGCCTAGCACGACACAACAGACCACAGGAAGGAGGGAGCACGAGGCATGGGCTTCGCCGAGAAACGCGGCAGTTACTGGCGCGGCAGGTACAAGGTCAGCGAAGGCAAGTACGGCACCGTCGCCGACCCGACGGGTGCGGTGGTCAAGTTCGCCACGAAGCGCGAGGCGAAGCAGGCCGCAGACGAGGAAGAGGCCAGGGTCCGGCGCGGCACCTGGCGCGACCCAGCAGCCGGACAGGAGACCTTCGGCGAGTACGCCAGTCGCTGGTACGACGCCCAGGACCTGGCCGCATCCACCATGCAGAACTATCGGCGCCACATTGAGGAGCACCTGCTCCCCGAGTTCCAGGACAAGGCCCTCGCTGGCATCCTCCGTACAGACGTGGAAACCTGGGAGAAGCGGGAGAAGTCCGTCTACGCCGCATCCAGCGTCAAGACCTGGCGCTCGACGCTCCACCTCATCCTGGCCGACGCCGTGGACGAGGGCCTAATCGCCGCCAACCCGGCCACCAAACGACGCGGACGCGGTAAGCGCGCCGGCCGTTCCCGTGACCGGGGACCCGAGAAGGTGATCACCGATCCGCGCGGCCTGCTGCTTATCGCCGAACGCGCGGCCCTGCTGTCCGGGCGCGACGACGAGTTCGTCGCCGTGATCCTCAAGGGATACACGGGCATGCGGTGGGGCGAAATAGTCGGCCTGGAAACAGAGTTCGCGCGACCGGACTCCGTACGGGTGGAGCATCAGCTGTACGAACTGGACTCGGGCGAGCTGATCCGCTGCCCGCCCAAGGACGACAGCTACCGCACCATCGACGCGACGGACTGGCTGTCGGCCCTGGTCGCCGACCACATCGCCCGTACGAAGCCGACGCCGTGCGCCTGCCACGGCAAGAGGTACGTGTTCCGTGGCCAGGGCACCGCTCGCACCGGTGGGCACGCGGGCGCCAAGCTCGTGGACGTCGCTCGCCGTGCGGAGGTCTCCAGCGGCACCGTGTCCAATGTCCTCAACCACCCCGAGCGGGTACGGGAGGACACCCGCGTCCGTGTTCAACGTGCCATAGCCGAGCTGAAGTTCGTCCGAGGAGGCGTTCCGACGGAGAACGCCGCCCACTGGCGCCGCAACGGCTTCGCCACCTGGCTGTTCGCGCCGGCCACCTCCGGCTGGTACCCGAAGAAGGCACCTCAGGAGGCCCGCCCGGTCCCGCTGCTCGGCGAGCCGTGGCCCGGTGTCCCGGTCCGCGGCCGCAACGCCCAAGGCCGGGCCGACGCCTGCTGGCTGCCGGTTGCCAGAGGGCTCACTCCGCACGGCCTGCGCCACTCCCACCGCACGCACATGGAGGATCTCGGCACCGAGAAGGTGCTGATGGACGAGCGTATGGGCCACATCGACGGCTCGGTCTCGGCCCGCTACGCCCACGTGACCCCCGGCATGCGCGAGCGTCTCAAGTTCGGCCTGACTGAGCAGTGGGAGGCAGCGCTCGATGCCCGGCGGGGCCTGCATCCGGGCTCACCGGTCGCCGTACTCGATCGGCTGCTGCACGCTCGCGCCACGACGATGGCCTGATGGTCGGGAGACGGCATCCGGTTACCTCGAATGCTGCGTGGCGGTGAGCCGGTCATCGAAGGAACCCGGATTCCCGCTGCAGAGGTAGCAGCCCTGGTCAGGGACGGTGTCCCCCGGACCGGGGCAGCGGCTTCTATCCAGGGGTTAGTGCAGCGCGTCGCAGGTTATCTGCTGGTCGGGATCGTGTGTTTCAGTCACCTGGTGTAGTCGGCGAGGTGGATGAGGGCGGCGGTGGCCAAGACGCGGAGGAGCCCCAATGGTTCGACCAGGCCGCATGCCCCTCACCCACCGTCACCGCCAGCTGGAAAGGGACTTGCGGCGCGCTGTAGCGCCTGGTCCGCGCGTGGCAATGACTTCGGGACTCAGACGAGCGACTTGATGGTTTTGTCCGCGTACCGCAGCGTCTCGTCGATGGCCTTGTCCATCTCGGGCAAAGCGTCGGGCTTTGCCGTGAGGAGAGCGCTGACGTTGATGCTGCTCACGGCGAGGAGGCATCCAGCCACGGTCAGGAACTCCTTGTACCGTTCCTGCCCCTCATGCCCGAGCGATTCCCAGTCCCGGGGCTCCGGCGGCAGACTTACCCTCCATTTCTCAAGGGCGTGGGTGCCGTGGACGCTGACGTACTCCATGATGGCCGGGGCACGATCCAGTACGTCGATCATCGCGTCGAAGCCTTGCTGTGACTGATCCAGAGCCGCCTCCGCAGCCTCGACCTCAGTTCGGAGACGCTCCTCCTCCTTCTTGTTCCGGCGCTGCCTCAAGACGTAGAAGCCGGCGGCCGCCAGCGCTGCTGCCGGGGCGGCGACCATGCCTGTGAGCAGGAGAGTTCCACCAGCCATGCCCGCACCGCCTGCAGCCAGCGTGCCTCCTCCCAGGAGGGCCAGAGTCGCGTTGGTCGCGGCAACCCCGGACAGCGTCGAGATAGCTGCTCCAGTGGAGGCGGTCCCGAACAACGCGGCGGCGGTGAACGCACCGTAGGCCGCGGCGCCGCCGGCTGCTACCCCGGCCGCACCTCCAGCGGCGGCACCGCGGATCGCGTTGGCGATCCCGACGGACATGGCCTCGATACGTATCGCGGTAGGGATCTCGCCCGTGCGCTCGATCTCCTCCTCACTCGGCCTCTCTGGCTCGGGCGCCCCGCTGATGCTCTCGGCCAGCTCCACAAACCTCAGGAAAAACTCGTCACGGGCAACATCATGGACATGGTTGAAGGCTTCCCCGTGTTCTTGGGTGATCTTCGACCGCTGGGCCGCCTTCTCGTTGATCTCGGCGTGACGTCTTTTCGTCTCTGCGACTTGGTCGCGCAACTTCACCGGCCGCTGGCCCCGCTGCCGAGCGAGAGACCTGGTTCGGTCCTCCGCCTCCTGCTTGAGTTGCTCGGGTGTCAGTTGGAACGCGAGGGCGATGGCGGCCAGACGGTGCTCCCCGGGGCTTACGAGCCCACGCTCGATCCGGGAGATCGAGACCGCGCCACCCTTCCCGTAATCGGCCCGCTCAGCCAACTCTTCCTGGGTCATAGAGGTCTTCTGGGCCTGGCGGTGCTCGCGGATCACGAGACCCATCGCCTCTGCGCTGAAATCATTCATCGGTTCCGGTCCCTTTGGCCAGCGGGCTGTGGCGACGCCAGGAGGACTGAGCCTCACGTGCTAGCGCACCACCGGAGCGGAGAGCCTGGGCGCCGTCTTCCGCGAACCGCTTGGCCGCTTTGACAACGGCCGGGTCACGACGGACTTCGTCGGCGGCATGGATCCGGGCGGCAGCGAGGGCCAGGTGGTCGAGGTTGAGGCGAGACATGGCAGTGGACCTTTCGTCGCTGATGGTGCTTGCGCGTGTGCAACATAGCGTCACTTAGTGTGCGGTGTCCGCACTATGGCGACATTGACGGCAACGACGACACGCTCAGCTTCTGGGACCGCCTGAGCCGGAGGGGCTGGCGCAGCGCGTCACAGGTTCTTTGCCGGTTGCCTGTGACGGTGGGTGAGAGTCATACGGATCGGTCGAAGGCGTCGGGGCGGCGCGGGTGTTGAGTGTGGCGTTCGAGGTAGCGGGGCGTGTTCGGCGTCGGCGTCATAGCGCCACCGGTAGGCGCGGGCCGTTCGTTTGTAGCGGACGGTGTAAGCGGTGATCTGTGTTTTCGATCGTCGCGGGAGGCGAAGTCGGAGTACGGCCTGTACGTCGGCTTCGTTGCCGACATCAGCCGGGCCGACTGCCTGCCTCAATGCGTAGTACTCGTGATTGAGCGAATTCCTCCCCGTCGTGCGGCATATCCCTGCCAGGATCAGACCCGTGACATACGTAGTGACTGTGGACGCCCACATCCCGGAGGGCACTCCGGAGATGGATCCACTTCAGCGCACTGGCGCCGTGGCGCTCATCGAGGACGGATTCGACTCGGTCGGGGCTATCGAGGGACCCGACGGCATGGAAGTCGATCTCCTCGACAGCATCGTGGCCGTCTACCCGGGCGGAGCGCTTCTGAAAGTTTTCGTGGATGCTCCGGCTCTGGAGTTCGCCGAGGAGGCCGTGCGCTCGGTCGTGAGTGAACTGCTGGAACGGTCCGAGCTGTTGGCTGACTGGCAGATCGAGCGATGTGAGGTCGAACTGCACCCGGAGCTCGCCCAGGAGAGTCTCGCCGCCGCCGACGGTCCCGATGCCCCGCCCGATGATGTGGCAGACCGTAAGGCTCGGCATACCGAGCGCCCCACGGCCGAGGACGACAGCGAGGGCTACGACGCCGAGGCGAAAGCTGAGGCGGTACGCGGTCAGATGCTGGCACTGGCAGATGAACTACGTTCCTTCTCGCCCGTGATGTTCGGCGTCCTGGACGACGAAGACGACGAGGAGGAAGACGGCGACACCGAGTTCGCTGTCTCGCCGGAGGACGCCAAACTCGCTGCCGGTGCCTTGGTGTACGCGACGGACATCCTGGTGGACGAGCTGTTCCAAGACGTGCAGACTCTGACGGAGGAGGACACCACCGCTGCGGAGTGCGACGGTCCCCTGTGGCACTTCGAGGATCTTCCCGAGCGGTACGCCCTCCAGTACGACGCCCGTTTCGCCCGCCGCTTCCTTGTGACGGTGATCGCCATGACCACCCGCTTCACGGATGGCAGCTTCCAGCAGCTGAGCTGCGTCGCCGAGGAGCTCGCGCTGAAGCTGTTGTTGAACGAGACGAACGTGAGCCTGGAGACTTTCGGGCTGCTCGACGACGGTGTCTCGGCCGCGCTCGACTCGTTCGCCGACAACGTCTACGAGGACATGGACCACGAGTGGCTCTATGACGACTCCATGGACGGCATCGACGAGAGCGCCGTCGGAGCGGCTCTTGGTGTCGCGCCGATGGCGTTCAAGGCGTGGTTCACTCCGTTCAACGAGGGAAGGTACGTCCACCCGTCCGCGGCTGATGAGCCAGAGGGTGCGGCGCAGTGAGTCGTCCCGCTTCCTGAGGCTCCTTACGCAGGCTGGTTCTGCCGGAGCGACGGGCCCGACAGTAGAAACGGGCTGCTGTTTCGCTCACAGGTCGAATAGTGCGTCGCCCGCGTCCGATGTCGCCTTCAGCGCCTTGGTCGTCTCTGTGGGCACGGGAAGGACGCCCGCCGTGGTCAGATCTGCCACCGTGATCAGTTGGCCCGCGCACACCTCATTGAAGAGGTCGGCCTGTGCCGGCTCCCCCTGCACGAGCAGGCCGAGGACGTTCAGCAGCTCCAGCAGTTCCGTGGTCCATGAGGGAAGCCAGCGCCGAGCGAACTCATGGTCCAGTTCGAGGCGTCGCTTGCCGGCGGGGTTCCTTCGGCGGTAGCCGAACCATTTGTCGAGAACGTTCATCCCGGACACTTCGTACTCCCGGACCGCGAGAGGCACCGGACTGATCCGTCCACTGCCGACCCACAGGTCCTGTGTCACGGGGTCGTACGCCAACTTCTCCGGCATGGCTTCCGTATCGTCCGGAATCTCCGCGACGCATCGGGGGCGGTCGCGTGGCAGCGATACCCTGCCGTACGGCCTCCCGGCTGTCTCGTCGGCATACCGCTCGCCGTAGGTGTGCAGCCACAGGACCCGCTGGCCGATGGCAACCGCCTGCTCCCACAGACAGAGGTCAGCGGTGAGGGGTATGCGCGGGCCAGGAACTTCGAGGTCTTCCTGGAATCGGGCCGTGTACTCCGGATGGGACGCGAGTGCGGCAATGTAGGCCAGGAGGTCTTCAGCGACGACCGGTACTCCGAACCGCCTGGCGAGCAGGGGGAGTAGACCGGGCGTGACGTTGGGCAGCGTGCCGGCGGCGTTGCGGTAGAGAGGACGGGCGCAACCGCTGCGGTTGTTGAAATAGTCCATGTCGGGAATGAGGGCGCTGAAGACTAGCGCTGGCCCGTTGACCACCGGGTGGGCGTTCTGCTCGATGGTGTAGATCTGGCGGTCGCTGCGGACTCGCCAAAGGTCCGCCCTGCCTCGCTCCATCAATCGGCTGTCCGGCAGTACATATTGCCGGTCGAATGATCGGAATCCGATGCGTACCGTTTGAGGGCTTGTCCTGTGTTCGGCCGCGAGTGGTATCCGTTCGTGAGATGCGACCCCTGGCAAGGGCGGAACATTGTCCGCAGGCGTTCGCTCACCAGAGTGTCCGAGCATCTCGGCGCGTCGCTCGGTATCCGCAGCGAGCAAGCGCTGCCATCGCCTCTGAAGCGTCTCCTCATCCGGTGCATAGACCCACATCCGCCCAGGCGTGACGCCACGTGACGACCACGGCATCAGATCTCTCAGCTGCGGGCACGACTCCCACAGGTCGCTGCCGGGCGGCAGGAAAGGATCCGTCTTGCCTGTGGCGCACCCGCGCCATTCGGAGTCGTCGAGCCTGAGGGCCGCCAGACGTTCGATCTTCTCGTCGCGGCGCCCGGCGACCTTGAGGTGCCTTACCTTTGCGGTCTGCTGCTCTGTCCGTGGCCTGGGGCTGTTCCGCCATCGTACGAAGATCGCGATGCACAGCTCCTGCGCGACCTCGGGGAATATGCGGGTCGCGACATCAGCTCGGTGGCCCTCCGGCGACAGGTCGATGATCCAGCCCTCGTCGGCCGTTTCACGCAGATAGCGCCGCATTCCGTCGAACGCCCGCCCTTTGAGCCATGCCTTAGGCGTGATCAGCGCGACCACGCCGAAAGGTACGTCGTCGTGTGCGTCGAAGACCTTCCAGGTGGCCCAACGCCAGAAGTAGACGTAGAGGTTGGCGATCTTCGACTCGTACCTGCCGTTACCGGGTTGCCGGAAGGCCCCCAGCGGGGCAGGGATGTCCGCCTCGGGTTCCCCTCGCTCCACCCACTTGCCCGCACCTCGTTTCACGGCGTCGTGGGGCGGGTTGCCCATGACGACCATGACACGCTCGTCTCTCTTTACCTGGTTGGCCTGGCGGCGGGATTCTGCGAGTGCTCGGTAGGTGTGGGGGATCCAGTTGAACTCAGCCGTCGGGCTGTCCAGGGCATCGGCCACCAACAGCCTGAGTCCCTGGGCGGGGGCCGCGGACCCGTACTTCTTGAGCATGGCGTGCATGCGCAGTTCTGCGACGGCGAACGGGCCGACCTGCATCTCGAAACCGACCAGTCGACGCCCCACCATCTCTCGCAGGCGGGGGCCCACCGCGCCTGGTCCCTCTTCTTCAGCGATGGTCTCGGCAGCGAGCTCCAGTGCCGACAGCAGGAAGGTGCCGGTGCCCATGGCCGGATCGACAAGGACCACATCAGGGGAGGCGAAGCCGGAAGGAATATGGAAGCCCTCCCGCCTCAGGACGTCCTCGACCAGCCGGGCCATGGCCGAGACGACGCCATGTGGTGTGTAGTACGAGCCTGTACGTATCCGCAGCTCAGGGTCGTAAATCTGAAGGAAGTGTTCGTAGAGCAGGAAGTAGGCATCGCCTGTTCCGTCGTCCAGCACGTCCCATCTGACCGCCCCGATGACACGGAGCAGTGTGTTGAGCGTGGTGGAGAGTCCCGCGACCGAGTCTCCGGCGAGGACATCCAGCGCCTGGCCCATAAGTGAGTGCTTCTTGCCCAGCTTCGCGGCGATACTGTGCATGGTCTCGCCCTCGAAGGTGATCTCCTCCACCCGAGCGAGCAGAAGCGCGAACACGACGGCTTGACCGTACTGTTCGATGAATTCGGCGTCGGTCGCCTCCGGGAACAGCAAGTGGCGCCAGTCCTTGGCCAGCTTTGTAAAGGCTGGCAGACGGCGTCGGCTCTTTTCCTGCGCGATCGCCTCACCGACCTCTTCCGACAGCAGTTGGCACAGTCCTGCGACTGCTCGGATGAGCTGGCTCGTGGTGCGGGGCGTCTGCGGCTCCCAGGTCAGGAAGTCGTACAACACCCGCGCAAGCGCCCCGTCGGCGGGAGCAAGCCGGGCGCCGGAGGTGAGGACCGAGCCGCGCAGGTAGGCCACTTCTCCAACCTGTTGGCCCTGCTGGTGGACAGAAAACTCGTTGCCGTCACAGAGCAGTACGTTGTTGAGCAGCCGTAGTTTCGCCCACTGCCCGGCGTTGCGGCCTGTGTAGACGGACGGGTCGGCCTGGGTGCCCGGCTTCTTGAGCTCGATGTAACCGACGAGAGCGCCGCCGACCTCAACCGCATAGTCAGGGCGGGCTCCCATGTCGACGAGCGGTACCTCGCCGATGAGGGTGACGTCCAGACCGAGGCCACGGCATACAGACCGGATCATGTTCTCTAGCGGTCCCCGGAGCTGGTCCTCCTGCCACCCGCTGCCTCTCAGCTTCGGCGTGACCTCCGCTCCAAACGCGGACACAGCGGCCTGGACTGCCTGTTCGAAGCTGTCATGGATCCTGCGTCGGGCACTCATACCGCCCCATCCCCCAAGGCGGGCAGATCCGGCCGACGTCAGGTCGGTGCGGCTATCTGCCGCACCTTGCTCCCGTCGGGGTCGGACTTCATTCCGGCCCTCGCTGTTCCATGACCGTAGGAGGGGAGCGCGGGGCGCAAGGAGGGTGCATGCGAGGGCGCATGGAGGCGCGTATCCGCGCAATATGCGCCGATGCCGGACTGGAACTGAGGCGTTGGATGCGCCCGGTCAAGACCGTCGCGAGGCAGCGGGCGGTTGTCCAGGGAGGTCGTCTGGTGTTCAGCCGGATTGCCGAGACGAATCAGAAGCACGACTCCCGAGCGCATGGCGCCCAGTTCACGAACGCGCACATGAGAGGGGTGTGGGGATGTGGTGGTCAGGTGGGTGCGGCTGCTGCTCGCTGGGAGACCCGGACCAAGATCTTCTCCCAGATTTCTCCCAAGCCATCTCCAGGAACCACTCAGGGACCCGACCCGCGATGCGGATCAGGCCCCTGACCTGGTGTTAAAGCTGTCGGGGTGGCGGGATTTGAACCCACGACCTCTTCGTCCCGAACGAAGCGCGCTGCCAAGCTGCGCTACACCCCGATTGTCGCTGCTGGTCCTACTCGTCGCGGCGACGTCGTTTACTTTAGCCCACCGGTGGCTGGAGACGAAATCCGGTTTTCCCGCGGTGGCGGACGGGGTTCGGGCGGGTGTGGTCGAGGGCCACCATGAGGACGGCGAGGGCGTAGAAGGCGAGGCCGAGGAGGAGGGCGTTGGCGAGGACGTTCTTGTAGCTGTGCAGGTCGACGTCCAGGAACGGGTAGAGATAGCGGCCCGGTGTTCCCGGCAGGATCAGCTCGCCTCGGGCGAAGGAGAACAGCAGGTAGGCCAGGGGGTAGAGCAGCCACGTCGCCGCCCGGCGGAGGTGCAGGCGGCGACGGGGCGTCAGGAACAGCCAGTCCAGCAGTGCCGCGATCGGGACCGCCGTGTGCAGGATCTGGTTGCTGATCCACTGCCAGCCGGCCGGGGGTGCCGCGCTGCTCGTCATGGAGAACGGGCTTGAGGCGCCTGCCAGGAGCAGGTGGTACACCAGCCCGGTGATGAAGATGTAGAGGAGCGTCGCGCCCGTCAGGGCGGAGGGGAGTGGACGGCGCGCCGACCAGGCGCGGCGGGCCGAGAGCACGAAGACCAGGGCCAGGAGGATGTTGCTCTGGATCGTGAAGTAGCTCAGCACACGGACGGGACTGCCGAGGAGCAGGTCGATCGTGACGCCCGCCGCTGCCATCAGGGCGACCAGCAGGCGGTATACGGCGGTGAGGGGGTGGCGTACGGGGGTCACCACCGCGGAGGCGGGGACGTGGGAGGGCAGCAGCGCGGGCACGCCGGGCAGGGCGGGGATGTCCGGGATGTCCCTTGGTATGGGGGCGGTCATGCCCTCAAGCTAGGCAATAGGGATATATGGGGCCATGCAGGCGGGCCGTGCGGGTTACGGCCCTCCCCTCACGCCGCAGCCGCGCACGTCACCCCGGAGTCGCACCGTCGCCCTGCCCGCGACCGCGGTCGCCCCACCCGTCCCCGCGTCACCGCCTCACCTCACCGCGCCTGCTCCCGGCTCACCAGCGTCAGCAGTGTCGCCTCCGGCGGGCAGGCGAACCGTACGGGTGTGTAGCGGTTCGTTCCGCAGCCCGCCGACACGTGGAGGTATGACGTGCGCCCCTCCGCCGTATGCCGGGACAGGCCCTTCACGCGCTGCGCGTCCAGGTCGCAGTTGGTGACCAGGGCACCGTAGAACGGGATGCAGAGCTGGCCGCCGTGTGTGTGGCCCGCGAGGACCAGGGGGTACGCGTCCGCGGTGAAGGAGTCCAGTACGCGCAGGTAGGGGGCATGGACGACGCCCATCGAGAAGTCCGCGGCGCCGGACGGGCCGCCCGCCACCTGCGTGTAGCGGTCCCGCTTGATGTGCGGATCGTCCAGGCCCGTCAGCTCCACCGAGACGCCCTCGACCTTGAGGGTGCCGCGCGTGTTCGTCAGGTCCAGCCAGCCCGCCGCGTCGAAACCGTCCCGCAGGTCCTCCCACGGGTTGTGGATCGCGCTGACCGCCGGCGGGTTGCCGTTCAGACCGTGCCGGCCCTGGGCCTTCTCCAGCAGGTAGCGGGCGGGGTTGCGGAGCTTGGGGCCGTAGTAGTCGTTGGACCCGAAGACGTATGCGCCCGGGAACTCCATCAGCGGGCCCAGCGCGTCCAGGACCTCCGGCACGCCCTCCGGGTCGGAGAGGTTGTCGCCCGTGTTGATCACGAAGTCGGGGCGCAGGCCGGCGAGCGAGCGCAGCCAGCGCTGCTTCTTGCGCTGCCCGCCGACCATGTGGATGTCGGAGACCTGAAGGATGCGCAGTGGGTGCATTCCGGTGGGCAGGACGGGGACCGTGACCCGTCGCAGGCGGAAGGAGCGGACCTCGAAACCCGCCGCGTACACCACACCGGCGGCGCCGGCCGCCGCGATCCCCAGAGGTACTCCGTATCGAGCGCGCATACGTCCATCGTGTCAGACCCGGAAGGTCTCCCGAGCCCTACCGCCCTTTAAATGAACGGGCATCGGGCGTTGAGCACCTGCGACAATCAAACCCATGACCACCACGCTCAAGTCGAAGCTGCAGCAAGACCTCAACGCCGCGATCAAGGAGCGCGACGAGCTCCGCTCCTCGACGCTCCGGCTGACGCTCGCCGCGATCACCAAGGAGGAGGTCGCGGGCAAGGAGAAGCGCGAGCTCTCCGACGACGAGGTGCAGAAGGTGATCACCAGGGAGGCGAAGAAGCGCCGGGAAGCCGCCGAGGCCTTCGCCCAGGGTGGTCGTGCCGAGTCGGCTGAGCGGGAGAAGGCGGAGGGCGAGGTGCTCGCCGGGTACCTGCCCAAGCAGCTCAGTGACGAGGAGCTGGAGCAGATCGTCACCCAGGCCGTGGGGGAGGCGAAGGCGGCCGGCGCCGAGGGTCCGCGTGCCATGGGCGCCGTCATGAAGATCGTGAACCCCAAGGTCGCGGGCCTGGCCGAGGGCGGCCGCGTCGCCGCGGTGGTGAAGAGGCTGCTGGCGGGCTGAGCGGGGCGAGTAACGAGAGCGGCCCCTGATCGTCGTACGGAAGTAGTCCGCGTACGACGATCAGGGGCCGTCGGTGTGCTCGGGCCGCGTGGGTCGTGGGCCGTGGCGTGTCAGCCGCGCCGCCCCCTGTTCCGCGCGTCAGCCGCGCCGTCCCCCGTTGCCGTTCCCGTTGCTGCCGTTCTGGCCCTGGAACAGGTTGTCCGGGATGGAGAAGGTGGGCGTCGGGAAGGCGCCGCCGTCGGTCGTGCCACCGCCGGTCGGACCGCCGTTACCGGCGCCGCCGTTGTCACCGTTGTGCCCGTCGTCGTGGCCCTTGCCCTTGCCCTTGTCGGGGTCGGGGATGTTGACGAGGTTGAAGTCCTGCACCGGCTTGCCGTCCAGGGCGCCGTCCATCATGTCCCGCCAGATCGGTCCGGGGACCTGGCCGCCGTACACCTTCTCGTTCCAGACGCCGCCGATGCTGATGTTCTTCATCTGGCGCTTGTGGGTCGGGTCGCCGACCCAGACCGCACCCGCCATGTTCGGGGTGTAGCCGACGAACCAGGCCGCGTAGCGGTTGTCCGTCGTACCCGTCTTACCGGCGCTGGGGCGGCTGTCGAGGCCCGCCTGCTGACCCGTACCGTCCTCGACCACGCCCTTGAGCAGGGTGCTCACCGTGTCGGCGGTCTTCTCCGACATCGCCCGCGAGCAGGTTGACTTGGGCACCTCGAGCGACTTCTTCTGGCTGCCTACGGTCTGGGTGATCGACTCGATGGCGACCGGCGTGCAGTACATGCCGCGGGAGGCGAAGGTCGCGTACGCGTTCGCCATCGTCAGCGGGGACATCTCCTGGGTGCCGAGCGCGATGGAGGGGGCCTGCTGGATCTTCTTGCCGTCGGCCCGCTCGACGCCCATCTTCTGCGCCATCTGCGTCACCGGGCAGATGCCGATGGCACTGATCAGCTGCACGTAGTAGGTGTTGACCGACTTGGCGGTCGCTTCCTTCATCGAGTACGGGCCGTGCTCCTCGGCGTTCTCGTTGGTGAGCTTGACGCCCTTCTCGTCCCAGGTCCTGCCGTCACAGGCCGAGACCGGCGCCGGGTAGTCCATCTCGTACGGCGACGAGTACGACTGCGTCGCCGGCGTGCCGCCCTCTATGGCGGCCGCCGCCACGATCGGCTTGAACGTCGAACCGGGCTGGTAGCCCGCGCCGCCGCCCATGCTCTGGTTCACGGACAGGTTGATCTGCGTCTCGTGCTTGCCGAAGCCGTACGGGCGGGACTGGCCCATGGCGAGGATCTTGCCGGTGCCCGGCTGGACGATGCTGGCGGCGGTGGCCACGTCGTCGGTCTTGTAGACGTGCTTCTTGACGGACGCCTGGACGGACGACTGGGACTGCGGGTCGAGCGTCGTGCGGATCGTCAGGCCGCCCTGGTTCCAGAGCTTGGCCCGGGTCTCCTTGGTCTTGCCGAACATCGGGTCGGTGAGGAACACCTCGCGCACGTAGTCGCAGAAGAAGCCCGCGCCTCGGACCGCGGTGATGCAGCCGTTCTTCGGCTTGCTGGGCTTCAGGCCGAGCGGCGTCTTCTTGGCGTTGTCGGCCTCTGCCTGCGAGATGTCACCCATGTCGGCCATGCGCTGCAGCACGACGTTGCGGCGCTTGGTGGCCTCCGCCTCGTCGTTGACCGGGTCGTAGCGGCTCGGCGACTGCACGATGCCCGCGAGGAGCGCCGACTCCTGGGCGTTCAGGTCCTTGGCGTGCTTGGAGAAGTAGCGCTGGGCGGCGGCCTCGACGCCGTAGGCCTGCTCGCCGAAGAAGGTGATGTTCAGGTAGTTCTCGAGGATCTTCTTCTTGCCGAGTTCTTCCTCGAGCTGAATCGCGTACTTCAGCTCCTTGATCTTGCGGCCGAGAGTCTGCTGCGTGGCCTGCGCGACCTTCGTCGGGTCGTCACCGGCCTCCTCGATGGCGACGTTCTTCACGAGCTGCTGCGTGAGCGTGGAGGCGCCCTGGGCGACGCCGCTGCTCTGCACGTTCTTGTTCAGCGCGCGCAGGATGCCCTTCAGGTCGACCGCGCCGTGCTGGTAGTAGCGCGAGTCCTCGATCGCGACGATCGCCTTCTGCATGTACGGCGAGATGTCCTTGAGGCCGATCACGGTGCGGTCGCGCGAGTAGACCGTGGCGATCTGGCCGCCGTCGGCGTCGAGGATCGTGGTGCGCTGGCTCAGGGGCGGCGTCTTGAGGTTGGTGGGGAGTTCGTCGAAACTCTCCACCGAACCCTTGGCCGCGAGTCCCAGCGCGCCGAAGGCGGGCAGCGCGATGCCGGCCAGCACCGCTCCCGCGAGCACACTGACACCGAGGAACTTCGCGGCCTGCTGCGTTGGCGACAGGCCACCGCCCGAGCGCTTCTTTGGCATGAGGGCAGCCTACGTTCTCATTCGCCGGACACACGTCAATGCCTTGGCCTAAGCTGCTCTCAACTGTCACAGCAGCAGTAGGGCTACGTATCAATACGTCCGGCGACCCCGAATCGTTCCGGAGGTTCCCCAACTTTTTGATGGGGACGTGTCCGAATCCGCCTCGTGTGTCACCCGGCGCCCGTTGTGACTCAATGGAACTGTCCCGGTTTGCCGGGAAAATCACGTATGTCGCCAGCTCACTCCCCCGGGTGATCTGCCGCTTACGCATAGTCCGTTCGGGCCATTCAAGATTGGGCCCGAAGGGGGTGTTGCGCTGTGCCCACCTTCCGTAACGTCCTCAACTGGCGGCGGTGAATATGCCGCTGCCGCCGTGGGGGAGCCTCGATTCGGGAGAGGACGGCGCCGGTATGGGCTGGGTAACCGACTGGAGTGCGCAGGCCGCCTGCCGCACTACCGATCCGGATGAACTGTTCGTTCAGGGAGCAGCGCAGAACAGGGCCAAGGCGGTGTGCACCGGATGCCCGGTACGCACCGAATGCCTGGCCGATGCGCTCGACAACCGCGTCGAGTTCGGCGTGTGGGGAGGCATGACGGAGCGGGAGCGCCGCGCACTGCTGCGCAGGCGACCCACCGTCACCTCCTGGCGCCGGCTGCTCGAGACGGCACGTGTGGAGTACGAGCGTGGCGTGGGCATCCTGCCGCTCGACGACGACGAGGTGTACGAGCACTACGCGGCGGTGAGCTGAGGGCACCCCTTCAGGGGCAACCCTCAGGCGCGCGTCTCGGGCAGCTCCGGCCGATTGGCCGCGAGCCGGTCCCCGATGTCCCGCAGCCCCGTGAGGTCGTGCACATCGCCGGGCAGCGCGGCCACTTCGGCCACCGCCACCTCGGGGTGGAGCGCCGTGAAACGGTCGCGCGTGCGCTGCTCGCGGGAGAGCAGCTGCATCCGCTCGGCGTGCAGCCTCAACAGGCCTGCGGTGAGCTGGTCGACGCTCTGTCCGTCGCCCTGGTCCTCCTGATCCGGACCGGGGGAGCCGGGCTCGGGCGCGGGAGACTCGACGGGCTCGGACGCGGGGGACGACTCGGGAGATTCTGAACTGCCGTACGTGTCGGGAGAGTTACGAAGTCCAGCTTTCCCGCCGTCCTGATCGACAATGCGGGGCTCCACAAGATTTTCCGCGGCGGCGAGCGCACGCTCGGCCGACAGCCGGACGGCGCCGCTGCCGTGGACCCGGTTGAGCACCAGACCCGCGAGCGGCATGTCCTCCGCGGCCAGCCGCTGAACGAAATACGCGGCCTCGCGCAGCGCGTCCCGCTCCGGCGCGGCCACCACCAGGAACGCCGTCCCGGGCGCCTGCAGCAGCTTGTACGTGGCGTCCGCGCGCGTGCGAAACCCGCCGAACGTCGTGTCCATCGCGGCCACGAAGGTCTGGACGTCCTTGAGCAGTTGACCGCCCAGCAGCTTGCCGAGCGTGCCCGTCATCATCGACATCCCGACGTTCAGGAACTTCATGCCGGCCCGTCCGCCGAGCTTGGCCGGGGCGGTGAGCAGCCGGATCAGCCGGCCGTCCAGGAACGAGCCCAGCCGCTTGGGCGCGTCCAGGAAGTCGAGCGCCGAGCGGGACGGCGGTGTGTCCACGACGATCAGGTCCCACGCGTTGCGCGCGCGCAACTGACCCAGCTTCTCCATCGCCATGTACTCCTGCGTGCCGGCGAAGCCCGCGGAGAGCGACTGGTAGAAGGGGTTGTTCAGGATCACGGCGGCCCGCTCGCGGTCTGCGTGCGCCTCGACGATCTCGTCGAAGGTGCGCTTCATGTCGAGCATCATGGCGTGCAGTTCGCCGTCGCCGTCGACGCCCTTCACCCGGCGCGGGGTGTTGTCGAGCGAGTCGATGCCCATGGACTGGGCGAGCCTGCGCGCGGGGTCGATGGTCAGCACGACCACCTTGCGCCCCCGCTCGGCGGCCCTGAGGCCCAGCGCCGCGGCGGTGGTGGTCTTGCCCACCCCGCCCGAGCCGCAACACACCACGATCCGCGTCTTCGGGTCGTCCAGGAGCGGGTCGACGTCGAGCACACGCGTGTGGGAGAGGCGGTGACGGGCGCTCTCCTGGGCGGTGGCCGGGTCCGGACTCATGACATCCCCTGCTTCCGCAGCTCGGTGGCCAGCTCGTACAGCCCTGCCAGGTCCATGCCCTCGGCGAGCAGCGGCAGTTCGTGCAGCGGCAGGCCCAGCTCGGCGAGTACGGCCCGCTGCTCGTGCTCCAGCGCATACCGCTCGGCGTACTCCTCGGCCTGCTGCAGGAGGGGGGCCACCAGCTTCTCGGCGTTCCCGCCTCGCCGCGCGCCGCCGAGCCCCGCCGCCGACAGTGCCCTTGCCACAGATGAACGCGGCACGCTCCGTACGAGTTCCAGATCCGTCCCGTCCAACACCTCCGGCCGCACCATGTTCACCATGATCCGGCCGACCGGCAGCTTGGCGGCGCGCAGTTCGGCGATCCCGTCCGCGGTCTCCTGGACGGGCATCTCCTCGAGAAGCGTGACCAGGTGCACGGCCGTCTCCTTGGATTTCAGCACCCGCATCACGGCCTGCGCCTGATTGTGTATCGGGCCGATCTTGGCGAGGCCCGCCACTTCGTCGTTCACGTTCAGGAACCGCGTGATGCGGCCGGTGGGTGGCGCGTCCATCACGACGTAGTCGTACGCGAACCGTCCGCTCTTGTCCTTCCTGCGCACCGCCTCGCAGGCCTTGCCGGTCAGGAGCACGTCCCTGAGACCGGGCGCGATGGTGGTGGCGAAGTCGATCGCACCGAGCTTCTTCAGGGCTCTGCCGGCGCCCCCCAGCTTGTAGAACATCTGGAGGTAGTCCAGAAGGGCCAGTTCGGGGTCGATGGCGAGGGCGTACACCTCCCCGCCCCCGGGAGCGACGGCGATCTTTCGCTCCTCATAAGGCAGCGCTTCCGTTTCGAAGAGCTGCGCGATGCCCTGGCGGCCCTCGACCTCGACGAGAAGCGTCCGCTTCCCCTCGGTCGCGAGGGCCAGCGCGAGGGCGGCGGCGACCGTCGTCTTTCCGGTCCCGCCCTTGCCGCTGACGACCTGGAGCCTGCTCACGTCTTCGAGCCTAACGAGTCTGCGCGGCAACCACGCGACAGCCTGTGGACAACGCGACCGCGGGAGACGGGTGGGCAAAGGCTAAAGTCGGCCGCATGACCAAGTGGGAATATGCAACAGTGCCGCTGCTCGTCCATGCCACGAAGCAGATTCTGGACACCTGGGGCGAGGACGGCTGGGAGCTCGTCCAGGTCGTGCCCGGGCCGAACAACCCCGAGCAGCTGGTCGCCTATCTGAAGCGGGAGAAGCCGTAATGGGTGCCGTCGAGGCGAAGCTGGCCGAACTCGGCCTGACCCTGCCCGAGGTCGTACCGCCGCTGGCCGCGTACCAGCCGGCGGTGCAGTCCGGCATGTACGTCTACACGGCCGGCCAGCTTCCGATGGTGGAGGGCAAGCTGCCCGTCACCGGCAAGGTCGGCGCGGAGGTCACGCCCGAGGAGGCCAAGGAGCTGGCCCGCACCTGCGCCCTGAACGCCCTGGCCGCCGTCAAGTCCGTGACCGGCGACCTGGACCGCATCGCGCGCGTGGTGAAGGTCGTCGGCTTCGTCGCATCGGCGTCGGACTTCACCGGCCAGCCCGGTGTGGTGAACGGCGCCAGCGAACTGCTCGGTGCGGTCCTCGGCGACAAGGGCGTGCACGCGCGCAGCGCGGTCGGCGTGGCGGTGCTGCCGCTGGACGCACCGGTCGAGGTCGAGGTCCAGATCGAGCTCGTACCGTAGTCACCGCTCTGACCTCGGCGCCTCTCGAACATTCGCGCACCACGGGATAGCCTCCGCCCATGGCGAATGGGCAGTGGTTTCCGCAGGACTGGCCGGAACGCATCCGCGCACTCGCGGACGGCACCCTTACCCCGGTCGTCCCCAAGCGCGCCGCGACCGTCATGCTCTTGAAGGACACCGACGTCGGCCCCGTCGTGCACATGCTGCGCAGACGCGCCTCCATGGCCTTCGCCGGAGGCGCGTACGCGTATCCGGGCGGGGGCGTGGACCCCCGTGACGACGAACACCACGTCCGCTGGGCGGGCCCCACGCGCGCGTGGTGGGCCGAGCGCCTCGGCGTCGACGAGCGGGAGGCCCAGGCGATCGTCTGCGCGGCCGTCCGTGAGACGTACGAGGAGGCGGGGGTCCTGCTGGCCGGGCCGGCCGCCGGCTCCGTGGTCGGCGACACCACCGGTGAGGACTGGGAGGCGGACCGCGCGGCCCTGGTCGCCCGCGACGTCTCCTTCGCCGAGTTCCTGGACCGCCGCGGCCTCGTCCTGCGCTCGGACCTGCTGGGCGCCTGGACGCGTTGGACCACCCCGGAGTTCGAACCCCGGCGCTACGACACCTGGTTCTTCGTGGCCGCCCTCCCGCCGGGCCAGCGCACCCGCAACGCCTCCACGGAGGCGGACCGCACGGTGTGGATCCGGCCCGCGGACGCGGCGGCCCTGTACGACAAGGGCGAGCTGACGATGATGCCGCCCACCATCGCGACCCTGCGCCAGCTCGCCCCGTGGGCCACGGCCGCAGACGCGCTCGCCGACGCGCCCGAACGCGATCTCACCCCCGTCCTCGCGCAGGCCCGGCTGCAGGACGGCGAGATCCTGCTGACCTGGCCGGGCCACGACGAGTTCACGAAGCACATCCCGACCGACCTGCCGACCGGTGGAGCCCCGGAATGACGGACGCAGCAGCCCTTCCCGGCCAGCCACGGGGCGGGGTCCCCACCGGCCCCGCCACCTCCCGCGCCGTCAACGTCCTGGCGCCCAACGCCTCGGCGATGACCCTCGACGGCACCAACACCTGGATCCTCGCCGAGCCCGGCTCCGACCTGGCCGTCGTCGTCGACCCCGGCCCGCTGGACGAAGGGCACCTGCGCAACGTCGTGGACACGGCCGGGAAGGCCGGCCGGCGCATCGCGCTCACCCTGCTGACCCACGGCCACCCGGACCACGCGGAGGGCGCCGCCCGCTTCGCCGAGCTGACCGGCACGAAGGTGCGCGCCCTGGATCCGGCGCTGCGGCTGGGCGACGAGGGGCTGGCCGCGGGGGACGTGATCGCGGTCGGCGGCCTGGAGCTGAGGGTCGTACCGACGCCCGGCCACACCTCGGACTCCCTGTGCTTCCACCTCCCGGCAGACCAGGCCGTCGTGACCGGTGACACCGTGCTGGGTCGTGGCACGACGGTCGTGGCGCATCCCGACGGCCGCCTGGGCGACTACCTCGACTCGCTACGGCGGCTGCGGTCGCTGACGGTCGACGACGGCGTCCACACGGTGCTGCCCGGCCACGGCCCGGTCCTGGAGGACGCCCAGGGAGCCGTCGAGTTCTATCTCGCCCACCGTGCCCACCGCCTCGCCCAGGTCGAGACGGCCGTCGAGGACGGCTACGCCAGCCCGTCCGAGGTCGTGGCCCGCGTGTACGCGGACGTGGACCGCTCCCTGTGGCCGGCAGCCGAACTGTCGGTACGGGCACAGCTGGACTACCTGGAGGAGCACGGGCTCATCTAGAGCGTCAGGGAGGGGGAGGGGCCGGGCTCGGCCCAGGGCCCTCCCGGAATCAGTCCGGCCTGGGGGCCTTCACGCCGTGCACGCGCGCGTACTCGGCGGCGAGCCATGGGCCCAGGTCGTCGACGTACGACCGCAGCACGGCGGGATCCCCGTTCGGCTCGCGGCCGAGGACGGCCGCCGCGCGCAGCTGCTCGGCCCGCCGCGGGTAGTAGGCGCCGAAGACCTCGGCCATCTCCACCAGGTCACTGGTCCAGCCGTTCCAGCGGGGCATGACGAGCGTGAACGCGGTGCGGACGAGATGCCGGGACATGAACCGTACGAGGGGCCGCCGTGCCTCGTCCGTGTCCTCGCCGGCCACGATCCGCTGCCGCCAGCGGGGCAGCAGCAGGGCCAGGTCCCCGTTGGTCTCGCGGGCGAGCAGGGAGTCGGGGCGATAGCGGGGCAGGTACTCGGCGAGGTCCTCACCGAGCAGCGGCGTGCACAGACAGGCGACGAACCAGCCCATGTCGTACGTCTCCGCCTCGCTCAGCAACCGCGCCCGGCCGTACAGCAGCGTGCCGACCCCGTCGATCTGCGCGAACTCCTTGTCGACGGCCTCACCGAGCGCCCGCGTGGCCTCCCGGTCCCCCTCGGACGGCTCCTCGCGCAGCGCGATCAGCAGATCCAGGTCACTGCGTCCCACGCGCGCGTGGCCCCGTGGAATCGACCCGTAGAGGTACGCGCTGTGCAGCCGCGCCCCGAACACCCCGAGCAGCCGGTCCCGGGCGGCGGCCACCACCGGGCGGAAGGCGCGCGCGACGAGACCGAGAGAGCCCTCGCGCTCGATGTAGCCCTGGGAATCAAGGCCCTTGGGGGGCGCGTTTTCCGACATGGGGTCACAACACCAGCCCGTCCGGCGGTTGAGGACGAGACCGCTCGGGCCGAACGGGGGTCCGGAGGCGAAGCCCCCGGACCACGGCTCCGGCGCGGCGTCAGCGGGACCGCTTGGCCAGCCGCTCGATGTCCAGCAGGATCACGGCCCGCGCCTCCAGGCGCAGCCATCCGCGCTGTGCGAAGTCGGCCAGCGCCTTGTTGACCGTCTCGCGCGAGGCGCCGACCAGTTGGGCCAGCTCCTCCTGCGTCAGGTCGTGGACGACGTGGATGCCCTCCTCGGACTGCACGCCGAAGCGGCGGGAGAGGTCCAGCAGGGCGCGGGCGACACGGCCGGGGACGTCCGAGAAGACCAGGTCGGACATCTGGTCGTTGGTCTTGCGCAGGCGCCGGGCGACGGCGCGCAGCAGGGCGCCTGCCACCTCGGGCCGCACGTTCAGCCAGGGCTGGAGGTCGCCGTGGCCGAGGCCGAGGAGCTTGACCTCGGTCAGCGCGGTGGCCGTGGCGGTCCGCGGGCCCGGGTCGAAGAGCGACAGCTCGCCGATCAGTTCGCTGGGGCCGACGACGGCGAGCATGTTCTCGCGGCCGTCGGGGGACGTGCGGTGGAGCTTCACCTTGCCCTCGGTGACGACGTAGAGCCGGTCACCGGGGTCGCCCTCGTGGAAGAGCGCGTCACCGCGCGCGAGGGTCACCTCGCTCATGGAGGCGCGAAGCTCCGCGGCCTGCTCGTCGTCGAGCGCCGCGAAGAGCGGGTTGCGCCGCAGAACGTCGTCCACGAGTACTCTCCTTGTCGACCTGCTCAGGGGATCTTGTTCCCCCTTGGTACCAGGGGACCGTGTTCCCCGTTTTGCCGGACGGTCCAAACAGTGTGATCTGTCACAAGGATGCCGCACACCTGTCCCGAGGTACGCGGCAGGGGTCCAATTGGGGGCCGATCTTCCGGGTCCGGGGCGGATGTCAGTGCCGGGCTTTAGGCTGGCCGGGTGTCCAAATCGCCGGTGAGAGCACAGGCCAAGGGGGCTGGGCAGGTGGCTGTACGTCGTGATTCCGCTGTGGGCGAACAGAACTCCGGTGGCGGAAAGAAACCGGCAAAAGAGACGAAAAGCGCTCCGGTGAAGAAGCCCGCGGCAAAGAAGGCCGCCGCGAAAAAGGCAGCCTCCGCCGTGAAAAAGTCCGCGGCCGTCAAAAAGGCGACAGTCGCGCCCAAGAAGGCGACCGCCGCGGTCAAGGACGTTCCTCCCGCGAAGGCCGTTGCCAAGCCGCCGAAGGGCGAGTCGCGCACCGCGCTGGTCCGTCGCGCCCGCCGCATCGACCGCGAGCTCGCGGAGGTGTATCCGTACGCCCACCCGGAGCTGGACTTCGAGAACCCCTTCCAGCTCGTGGTCGCCACGGTCCTGTCCGCCCAGACCACCGACCTCAGGGTCAACCAGACGACGCCGGGGCTCTTCGCCAAGTACCCCACCCCGGAGGACCTGGCCGCAGCCAACCCCGAGGAGGTCGAGGAGATCCTGCGCCCGACCGGCTTCTTCCGGGCCAAGACCAAGTCCGTGATGGGACTGTCCAAGGCGCTGGTGGAGCAGTTCGGCGGGGAGGTTCCCGGCCGTCTCGAGGACCTGGTGAAGCTGCCGGGCGTGGGCCGCAAGACCGCCTTCGTCGTGCTCGGCAACGCGTTCGGCCGACCCGGCATCACCGTGGACACGCACTTCCAGCGGCTGGTGCGGCGTTGGCAGTGGACCGAGGAGAGCGATCCGGACAAGATCGAGGCCGCCGTCGGTGGGCTCTTCCCCAAGAGCGACTGGACGATGCTCTCGCACCACGTGATCTTCCACGGCCGCCGCATCTGCCACGCCCGCAAGCCCGCCTGCGGCGCCTGCCCCCTCGCCCCGCTCTGCCCGGCGTACGGCGAGGGCGAGACGGATCCCGAAAAGGCGAAGAAGCTGCTCAAGTACGAGAAGGGCGGCCTTCCCGGCCAGCGCCTCAAGCCCCCGCAGTCCTACCTGGACGCGGGCGGCAGGCCGGCGCCGCCGCTGGGGGCCGGATGACGGGCGAGCCCCGCTGGGCCGCCCGGTCCACGTCGGCTCAGGAACGATCGAGGGGCTTCGGGGCGTTGGACTCGGCAGGACGGGGGTGCGATGACGCGCGCGAGTGATACGCAGGGTGGGTCGGTGACGATCAGCAAGGAGGGGCTGCCCGAGTGGCTCGCTCCGGTGGTGCGGGCCGTGGAGACCGTCCAGCCGCTGCAGCTGAGCCGCTTCCTGCCGCCGGAGGACGGGGCGGGGAGGCAGTCCGCCGTACTCATCCTCTTCGGCGAGGGTGAGCGCGGCCCCGAGCTGCTGCTCATGGAGCGGGCGAGTTCGCTCAGATCCCATGCCGGGCAGCCCTCCTTCCCGGGCGGCGCCCTCGACCCCGAGGACGGCGACCCGAAGGGCGACGGGCCACTCAGAGCCGCGCTGCGGGAGGCCGAGGAGGAGACGGGGCTCGACCCCTCGGGCGTCCAGCTCTTCGGCGTCCTGCCCAAGCTGTACATCCCGGTCAGCGGCTTCGTCGTGACCCCGGTACTGGGCTGGTGGCACGAGCCGAGCCCGGTCGGGGTCGTCGATCCGAACGAGACGGCGCGGGTCTTCACCGTCCCCGTGGTGGATCTCACGGATCCGGACAACCGGGCCACCACCGTCCACCCCAGCGGCCACCGAGGTCCGGCATTTCTGGTCGAATCCGCCCTTGTCTGGGGCTTTACGGCCGGGATCATCGACCGCCTGCTCCATTACGCGGGCTGGGAGCGGCCCTGGGACCGGGAGAAGCAGGTCCCGCTCGACTGGCGGTCATGACAGGGTGTCTGCCGTGCTGTGTCTTTTCGGGGGACGCCGTATCCGATCGCCGCTGTGCGGTGCGCCGGCCCCCGGCCGACCTGAGGTGACCGCGAAGTGATGAGGCGAGGCTCGAACCGGTGAACGTGCTGGACATCCTGTTGCTGGTCGCCGCCGTGTGGTTCGCGATCGTGGGCTACCGCCAGGGTTTCGTCGTCGGCATCCTGTCGGTGATCGGCTTTCTTGGCGGCGGTCTCGTCGCCGTCTACACCCTGCCCGTCATCTGGGACGCGCTGACCGAAAAGGCCGAGGTGAGCACGACCGCCGCGGTGGTCGCGGTCGTGGTCGTCATCGTCTGCGCCTCCGTCGGCCAGGCCCTTACCACCCACCTGGGCAACAAGCTGCGCCGCTACATCACCTGGTCCCCGGCCCGCGCCCTGGACGCGACCGGCGGCGCCCTGGTCAACGTTGTCGCGATGCTCCTGGTGGCGTGGCTGATCGGTTCCGCCCTCGCGGGCACCACGCTGCCGACCCTCGGCAAGGAGGTCCGCGGCTCCAAGGTGCTCCTCGGTGTCTCCCGGGCCCTGCCGAACCAGGCCGACACCTGGTTCGCCGACTTCTCCTCCGTCCTCGCGCAGAACGGCTTCCCGCAGGTCTTCAGCCCGTTCTCGAACGAGCCGATCACCGACGTCCGGCCCCCTGACCCGGCCCTCGCGAACAGCCCCGTCGCCACGAGCGCCAAGCGCTCCATCGTCAAGGTCATGGGCACCGCCCAGAGCTGCGGCAAGGTCCTGGAGGGCAGCGGCTTCGTCTTCGGCGACCGCCGCGTCATGACCAACGCGCATGTCGTGGGGGGCGTCGACGAGCCCACCGTGCAGATAGGCGGCGAGGGCAGGAAGTACGACGCGACGGTCGTCCTCTACGACTGGCACCGCGACATCGCCGTACTCGACGTGCCCGATCTCAAGGCGCCGTCCCTGAAGTTCACCACCACGGACGCCAGGAGCGGCGACAGCGCGATCATCGCCGGCTTCCCGGAGAACGGCTCGTACGACGTCCGAGCCGCACGCGTGCGTGGCCGTCTCCCGGCCAACGGCCCGGACATCTACCATCGCGGTACCGTCCGCCGAGACGTGTACTCGCTGTACACGACCGTCCGCCAAGGTAACTCCGGCGGCCCACTGCTCACGCCCGCAGGCCATGTGTACGGCGTGGTCTTCGCGAAGTCCCTCGACGACGCCGACACGGGGTACGCCCTCACTGCGGACGAGATCCAGGAGGACATCACCGAGGGGCGTACCGCGAACCAGCAGGTGGACAGCGACAGCTGTGCCCTCTGAGGCTTCGCGTGGAGCGTGGGTGAGGAGGGCGTCAGCCTCGAGGGTGACGCAGGCGTACCGTGACCCAGCGGGCCCGGCGGCGCAGAATGCGCGGAATGCCCACCCTTAGGTCCGTACCCGCCATTTGCGGTGCACCGCCTCGCTGGTGGGAACTCAGGCCACTGCCCGAGCGGCGAGTGCGTGCTACGTCACTGTAGTCGTGCGTCCAGCCCATACCCCGACGTGTGCCCCCGCCCCAAGGTCGATAACCGCCTCCTGGGCCCCCAATTGGCCTATGCGCCGGGCAATTGGCCGTTCGTAGGACACGTGTTCTGATCCGGATACCGGGCGCATCGGCTCGGTCACCGATCGGGCTCGGGATCTTTCAGCCAATTGACCAGTTCTGTGGAGAAAGCCACCGGATCCTCCTCGTGCGGGAAGTGCCCCAATCCGTCGAACAGCCGCCAGCGGTACGGGGCTTCGACGTACTCGCCGGATCCGGCCGCGCTCCGCGTGCGCATCACGGGGTCGAGCGAGCCGTGCAGATGGAGGGTCGGGACCCGGAGCGGTCGCTTCATACGGCGGTTGAACTGGATGCCGTCCGGGCGGGCGATGGAGCGGACCATCCAGCGGTACGGCTCGATCGAGCAGTGCGCCGTGGACGGGATGGACATCGCGCGTCGGTACGTCTCCACCGCCTCGTCATCCGGTGGGTTCGGCCCGGACCACTCCCGGATCAGCTCGGCGACGAGCGCGCCGTCGTCCGCGGTCAGCTGCCGCTCGGGGATCCAGGGGCGCTGGAATCCCCAGATGTAGGAGCCCGCGCGGGTCTGCTTGACGTCCGAGAGCATCGCCGAGCGCCAGCGCCGGGGATGCGGCATGGACTCCACCGCGAGCCGCCGCACCAGCTTGGGGCGCATCACGGCCGCCGTCCACGCCAGGTATCCGCCCAGGTCGTGGCCGACCAGCGCGGCGTCCGGCTCGCCCAGGGAGCGGATCACGCCGGTGATGTCGAGCGCGAGGCCCGCGGGGTCGTAGCCGCGCGGGGTGCGGTCGCTGCCGCCGACGCCACGCAGGTCCATGGCGACGGCCCGGAAGCCCGCCTCGGCCAGCGCGGTGAGCTGGTGCCGCCAGGTCCACCAGAACTGCGGGAAGCCGTGCAGCAGCAGCACCAGCGGCCCGTCGCCGACCTCGGCGATGTGGAAGCGCGCGCCGTTCGCGGCCACGTCACGATGCGTCAGCTTCGTCCCGTCGGGGAGGGCATCCGGTCGTACGACCGAAATGGGATGCGTGGAAGGTGATTGTCCCGAAGGGAGGGAGGAGCCCGTCATGAGGACGAGCGTGCCACAGCCTCGATGGCCTCGGGGGCCCGGTCCTCGATCGCCCTGGGCTCGGGCCGCGGGTGCGGCTTGGCCTTCTGCAGCACGCCCGCGCTCTCCTTCATCGACGCGGCCACCTTCTGCGGGCCCTGGCTCTTCTTGGCCTTCTTCGCGAAGACCACGCCGATCAGCGCCAGGACGACTGCGACCAGCACGTTCGCCGCGAACGACAGCAGGAAGCAGATCGCGAGATTCCAGTGGCTCCAGGTTCGGATGCCGTACGCCAGCGCGAAGTTCAGCATCGGCAGGGAGAACAGCAGGATGGCCGCGGCCACCGAGAACGCGCCGCCGCTCGTCGCGCCGCGCTTGACGTCCTGCTTGAGCTGCGCCTTGGCCAGCGCGATCTCGTCGTGCACGAGCGCCGACATCTCGGTTGTCGCGGAGGCGAACAACTGGCCGATGCTGCGTTCGGCGCCGACCGGGCTGCCGTCGGGTGCGCTCATCGCGGTCTCCCTCTTCTGCCTTGCGGCTTTCGGACGGTCCTTTTGTACCGTCCCGTCAGATCATGCCGGACGGCCGTTGTCCTCGCCTGCCCCGCCCGGTACTTCGGCAAGCGCGCGTCGCTCCGCGGCCTTCTCCTCGGCGATCCGGCGGTGCTCGGCGGCCTTCTTCTCGTAGATGGCCGCCATCCGCAGGTGGTACGCCGGGTCGTCCTGCTCGTAGATGTCCGGGATGCCGTCGAGGTCCTCGTCGCGCTCCTCGTCCTCGCACAGCCGGCGGTACTTGGCGTTCCGCATCTTCAGCAGCACCGTGGCCAGGGTCGCCGCGACGAGGGAGCCGATCAGTACGGCTGCCTTGGCCTCGTCCGTCAGTACGGCGTTGCCGTCGAAGGCGAGCTCGCCGATCAGCAGCGACACGGTGAAGCCGATGCCGGCCAGCGTCGCCACCGCGAACACGTCCGCCCACGCGACGTCCTCGCTCAGCGACGCCCGGGTGAAACGGGCCGTCAGCCACGTACCGCCGAAGATCCCGAGCGTCTTGCCGACGACGAGCCCGAGGACGATCCCCAGCGTCTCCGGCTTGGCGAACACGTCCCCGAGCGCACCGCCGGACACCGTCACACCGGCGCTGAACAGCGCGAAAAGCGGTACGGCGAGACCTGCCGACAGGGGCCGTACGAGATGCTCGACGTGCTCGCCGGGGGAGTGCGCCTCGCCCTCCAGGCGGTGACAGCGCAGCATCAGGCCCATGGCCACACCCGCGATGGTGGCGTGGACCCCGCTGTTGTACATCAGCGCCCAGATCACGAGCGCGAGCGGGACGTACACGTACCACCCGCGTACGCCCTTCCGCAGCAGCAGCCAGAAGACCGCCAGGCCCACGGCGGCGCCGCCCAGCGCGGCGAAGTCGATGGAACTGGTGAAGAAGACCGCGATGATCAGGATCGCGAAGAGGTCGTCGACGACGGCCAGGGTGAGGAGGAAGGCGCGCAGGGCGCTGGGCAGGGACGTACCGATGACCGCGAGGACCGCCAGGGCGAAGGCGATGTCGGTGGCCGTGGGCACCGCCCAGCCCTGGAGCGAGCCATTGCCGGTGATGTTGGTGAGGGTGTAGACGAGCGCCGGTACGGCCATGCCGCACAGGGCGGCGACCACCGGCAGTGCGGCTGCCCGGGGGTCCCGCAGGTCCCCGGCGACCAGTTCGCGCTTGAGCTCGATGCCGGCGACGAAGAAGAAGACGGCGAGCAGTCCGTCGGCGGCCCAGTGCTCGACCGACAGGTTCAGGCCGATGGCCTCGGGGCCGAGGTGGAAGTGGCTGACGCTCTCGTAGCTGTCGTGCAGCGCGGGAATGTTCGCCCAGATCAGCGCCGCGATCGCGGCGACGAGAAGCAGTACACCGCCGACGGTCTCGGTGCGCAGCGCGTCCGCGACGAAGGTCCGCTCGGGCAGGGAGAGCCGTCCGAGAACTTTGCGGGTGGTGCGGGGCGCGCTCACGGGGAGACCTCCGGTCGGTGGGCAGGGCTGTACTGCTTGCCGACCAGACTTCCCGGCACACCTTGAGGGTCACGTTGCTTTGCTTAGTTTACCTAAAAGGGGCGCCCTGCGCTCTTCGCGCCGGACGCCCCTTTCTGGACGGGGACTCCGCGGGGTCTCAGTCCTCGCTCGGCGCCGCCGGCAGCTTCGCCTGGATCAGGTCCATGACCGTCGAGTCCGTCAGCGTGGTCACGTCACCGAGCTGGCGGTTCTCGGCGACGTCCCGCAGCAGGCGACGCATGATCTTGCCGGAGCGCGTCTTGGGCAGCTCGGCGACCGGAAGGACCCGCTTCGGCTTGGCGATCGGGCCGAGGGTTGCGCCCACGTGGTTGCGCAGGTCGGCGATGAGGTTCTCGTCCTCGGCGTTCGCCGTGCCGCGCAGGATGACGAAGGCGACGATCGCCTGGCCCGTCGTCTCGTCCGCGGCGCCGACGACCGCAGCCTCGGCGACCGAGGGGTGGGACACCAGCGCCGACTCCACCTCCGTCGTCGAGATGTTGTGCCCGGACACGAGCATCACGTCGTCGACGCGCCCGAGGAGCCAGATGTCCCCGTCGTCGTCCTTCTTCGCCCCGTCACCGGCGAAGTACTTGCCCTCGAAGCGCGACCAGTACGTGTCGAGGAACCGCTGGTCGTCGCCCCAGATGGTGCGCAGCATCGACGGCCACGGCTCGGTGAGGACCAAGTAGCCACCGCCGCCGTGGGGTACCTCGTTGGCCTCGTCGTCGACGACGGTCGCGGAGATGCCGGGCAGCGGGGTCTGCGCGGAACCGGGCTTGGTCTCGGTGACGCCCGGCAGCGGCGAGATCATCATCGCGCCGGTCTCGGTCTGCCACCAGGTGTCGACGATCGGGGTCCGGTCGCCGCCGATGTGCTTGCGGTACCAGATCCAGGCCTCGGGGTTGATCGGCTCACCCACGGAACCCAGCACCCGCAGGCTGCTGAGATCGAACTTCGCGGGGAGGTCGTCGCCCCACTTCATGAACGTACGGATGGCGGTCGGCGCCGTGTACAGGATCGTCACCCCGTACTTCTGCACGATCTCCCAGAAGCGGCCCTGGTGCGGGGTGTCCGGCGTGCCCTCGTACATGACCTGGGTCGCGCCGTTGGCCAGCGGCCCGTAGACGATGTACGAGTGCCCGGTGACCCAGCCGACGTCGGCCGTGCACCAGTAGACGTCCGTCTCCGGCTTGAGGTCGAAGACGGCGTGGTGCGTGTACGCGGTCTGCGTGAGGTAGCCGCCGGAGGTGTGCAGGATGCCCTTCGGCTTACCCGTCGTACCGGACGTGTACAGGATGAACAGCGGGTGCTCGGCATCGAACGCCTCGGGCGTGTGCTCGGCCGACTGCCGCTCGACGATCTCGTGCCACCACACGTCCCGGCCCTCGGTCCAGGCGACCTCCTGACCGGTACGGCGTACGACGAGGACGTGGTTCACGTTGTCCACGCGCGCGACGGCGTCGTCGACGGCCGGCTTCAGCGCGGACGGCTTGCCGCGACGGTAGCCGCCGTCGGTGGTGATGACGACCTTGGCGTCGGCGTCCTGGATGCGGGTGGCGAGGGCGTCGGCCGAGAAGCCGCCGAAGACGACGGAGTGCGCGGCGCCGATCCGGGCGCAGGCCAGCATCGCGACCGCCGTCTCCGGGATCATCGGCATGTAGACGGCGACACGGTCGCCCGCCTGAACACCCAGCTCCAGCAGGGCGTTGGCGGCTTTCGACACCTCGTCCTTGAGCTCGGCATAGGTGATCGCCCGGCTGTCACCGGGCTCTCCCTCGAAGTGGATGGCGACCCGGTCGCCGTTGCCCGCCTCGACATGGCGGTCCACGCAGTTGTACGCGACGTTGAGCTCGCCGTCCTTGAACCACTTGGCGAACGGCGGGTTGGACCAGTCCAGCGTCTCGGTCGGCTCCTTGGCCCAGGTCAGCCGACGTGCCTGCTCGGCCCAGAAGCCGAGCCGGTCAGCCTTGGCCTGCTCGTACGCCTCCGCCGTGACGTTGGCGCCCGCGGCGAGGTCAGCCGGCGGCGCGAAGCGTCGCTCCTCCTTCAAGAGGTTGGCCAGGCTTTCGTTGCTCACGACATCTCCCTTTCTCAGGGTGTCCGTTGTGTCCCAGGCCACAGCTCATCAGACCCGGGGGGCCGGTGACAAGGGCCGACGGAAAATTGGTTTAGACCTGTCGGTGGGGGTGGTGCGGCGCCCGGCGTCATCCGTACCCACGGACGCCGACGGGGCGGAGTTCAGCACTTGTAACGCCTCTCACATCCCAGTCCACCGACGCCGCGCGGAGCCTGTCACGACTTTAGTGGCACAGGCATGCCGGGGCGGCGGCCCGTCCCCGGACGCATCCCGGGTGCGCGGCCCGTGTCGATCCGGCCGCACACCCGTGCCTGACCGGTGCCGGTCAGGCAAACAGGCCGGTGCCGGTCAGGCGGACAGGCCGGTGCCGGTCAGGCGGACAGGCCGGTGCCGGTCAGGCGGACAGGCCGGCCGCCTCCACGTGGTCGAACACCTCGTCACCATCCGTCCCCGTCAGCAGATACGCCTGTGCCTCGCCCACGTGGAAGTACATCCCGTGCAGCTCCAGCGCACCCTCCCGCAGGGCTCGGGACACCGACTCATGGGCGTGGAGGTGCTCCAACTGCTGGACCACGTTGGTCAGACAGAGCTGCTCGACCGCGTCGGCCGGCGCCCTGCCCGCGAGCCGTGCGTACGGTCGGCCGTCGTCGGTCATGCGCTCCAGGCTGGGCAGCCCGTGCCGCAGCCACCGCCTGAGCGGCGTCGGGGGGCCGTCCGGTTCGGTAGTGAGCAGCGTCTGCATGGCCCCGCACCCGGAGTGCCCGCACACGGTGATCGACCGCACCTTCAGCACATCCACGGCGTACTCGATCGCCGCCGCCACCGAGTCGTCGCCGCTCTCCTCGCCCGGCAGGGGAACGAGGTTGCCCACGTTGCGCACCACGAACAGGTCGCCGGGACCACTGGAGGTGATCATCGACGTGACGAGCCGTGAGTCGGCGCAGGTGAGGAAGAGCTGGGACGGCCGCTGCCCCTCCCTGGCCAGACGCGCCAGCTCACCCCGCACGAGCGGTGCGGTGTTGCGCTGGAACGCACTGATGCCGCGCGCGAGTTGATGCCCGCTCCGGTTGTCCCGAGCGCTCCGGCCGCTCTGTCCGCCGGGGCTGCTAGGCCCACTCGGCTCGCCCGGCGCGCCGGTGTGGTCCGCGGGCGCCGCGGATCGCGACGGTTCGCACTGGTGGTTGCGCCAGGGTGTCCAGGGACGGCAGAGGCAGCCGACGGAGGACTCGCCATGCCCTTCGGCGAGCGGCACGGGCTCGCTGCTGCGGGCACCGGGTCTGCGGCCGGTCAGCTCGACGGAGCCGCCCTGTGTCGTGTGCGTGTTCTGCCAGTCCTGCAGTGACTCGTACGCCGCGTGGTCCATGAAGGAGCCGTCCAACTCCACCACGGCGGGGGTGCCTTGGGGTACGAGATGCAGGGCCCGGCTGAGCCGCGGCACCGCGAGGAACGTCAACTGGCCGCGGACGCGTACATGATGGACTCCTTCCTTCTCTTCGTGCGTGATGCGGGTGCGGGCGAGGCGCTGCATGGCGACGGCGACGGCCACGGCGATCCCGAGGGTCACGCCCTCCAGGACGCCGAGGGCCACCACGCCGAGCGTGGTGACGGTGTACACCAGCACTTCCCGGTGGCGGGTCACCGTGCGGATGTGGTGCAGGGACACCATCTGGATGCCGACGGCCATCACCAGGGCGGCGAGCGAGGCGAGCGGGATGAACTCCAGGACCGGAACCATCAGCAGCGCAGCGACTACTACCAGAACGCCGTGCAGCATCGTGGAGTTCCGGCTCACGGCACCCGCGTTCACGTTCGCCGAACTTCTCACGGCCACTCCGGCGACCGGCAGTCCGCCGAGCGCCCCGGAGACGATGTTGGCGGCGCCCTGTCCGAGCAGTTCGCGGTCCAGGTCGGCGCGGCCCACACGGGCGGTCAGGCCTGGCCGCGCGGCGGCCAACTTGTCCACGGCGACCGCACCGAGCAGCGACTGCACGCTGCATACCAGCGTGGTGGTGAGCACGGCCGCGATCAGGCCGAGGACGGGGCCCTCGGGGAGTCCGGCCAGGGCATGGCTGCTCCACGACGGCAGGTCGACCTTGGCCAGGCTCAGCCCGGCGAGCGAGGCGGCCGCGGTGGAGCCGGCCACGGCGACCAGCGCGGCCGGGATCTTTCTCAGCATGCGCCCCGCCCGACCGGGGATCCGCGGCCAGAGCAGCAGCAGGGTCAGGGTCAGCACGCTGACGGTCACCGCGGCGGGATGCAGGTTCACCAACTGGGCGGGCAGCGCCCGGAGGTTGTCCAGGACGGAACTCTGCGGGGTGCCGCCGAGGACGATGTGCAGCTGGGCCACGGCGATGGTGACGCCGATGCCGGCGAGCATGCCGTGCACGATGGCGGGGCTGACGGCGAGCGCGGTCCGGGCCACGCGCAGGCAGCCGAGGCCCAGTTGTGCGAGGCCGGCGAGGACCGTGATGGCACAGGTCGTACGCCAGCCGTAGCGGTGGATGAGGTCGGCGGTGACGACAGTGAGGCCCGCGGCGGGCCCGCTGACCTGGAGTGGACAGCCGCCGATCCGTCCGGCGACCAGTCCGCCGACCGCGGCGGCGACCAGTCCGGCCTGGAGCGGGGCGCCGGTGGCGAGGGCGATGCCCAGGGACAGGGGGAGGGCGATCAGGAAAACCGCGATCGAGGCCGACACATCGACTCCCGCGACGCGGAAGCGGCGGTGCGGGGCCGGGGGTGGACTGTGGGGCTGGTGGACGCTCTCGGTCCGGGTCGAGTTGGTGGCGCGGGTGGGGGCACAAGCCGACATGGTTCCCGTCTCCTCCGGGGCAGCGCGGTCGCGGATCAGGTCGTCCCGTCGATGGACGGGGGCGGGTCGCGGCCGTGGGTCACGGCGTGCAGCGGCGGGATGAATCAACGCTCGGTAAACGAATCGTAATTCAGAGTAAAGGCCAGGCATAGACTTTTCTGGCAAATGAGGCAATGACTCACTCCAATGAGTGAAGCGGTCATTTCATCGGCTTGTCGTACTAATTCCTTCTCGGCCCCGTGCGACCTTGGCGGCGCTGTCGGGCCTGCCCGGCACACCACCAGAAAACGCCCTCATCGGCGTTGGCCTGAGAGAAGGAAGAAGGTGAGCGGAACATGGCCGCCACCCACAGAATCGCCGCGGGCGCAGTGATCGCCGTGGCCTGTGCCGCATCGGTCGCCGGCTGCGCGATCGGATCCAACGGTCCCAAGGCAGGTTCTCCCGGACCGCCGAAAGCCCGGCCGGTCCAGGCGCCGGGAAGTGCGGTCCGGCTGATCGGCGACGGCTCCACCTCGTACACCGGAGCGCAGCCGCACCTGCCGAGACCCGAGCGTCTGCGACCCGGCCAGAAGCCACCGCAGTTCGTCGTCTTCTCCTGGGACGGCGCGGGCGAGGACAGCCAGAAGCTGTTCTCCCACTTCCGCAAGCTCTCCAAGGCCAACCACGCGACGATGACGTACTTCCTCAGCGGCGTGTACATGCTGCCGCAGGAGAAGCGCGACCTCTACAAGCCCCCGCAGCACTCGCCGGGCCGCTCCGACATCGGCTTCAACGACGAGAAGGGCATCGCCGACACCGTCAAGCAGCTACGCCTCGCCTGGCTGGAGGGCAACGAGATCGGCACCCACTTCAACGGCCACTTCTGCGGCAAGAACGGTGGAGTCGGCGAGTGGTCGGTCGCCGAGTGGAAGAGCGAGATCAATCAGGCCAAGCAGTTCGTGAAGAGCTGGAAGACCAACGCCGACATGAAGAAGGCGGCTTCACTGCCCTTCGACTACGACAAGGAGCTCATCGGCGCGCGGACACCCTGCCTCGAAGGCCAGAAGAACTTCATGCGGGCCGCGAGCCAGATGGGCTTCCGCTACGACACCAGCGGGGTCAACGAACAGCTCTGGCCGAAGAAGAAGGAAGGCCTCTGGGACCTGTCCATGCAGCTCGTGCCCTTCCCCGGGCACTCCTACGAGCAGCTCACCATGGACTACAACTTCATGGTCAACCAGTCCGGCACCCAGACCCAGGGCGACCCCGACAAGTACGACTACTGGGGCGACCAGATGCGCGACGGCCTGCTCAAGGGCTTTCGCCGGGCCTACGAGGGCAACCGGGCGCCGCTGATCATCGGCAACCACTTCGAGTCCTGGAACGGCGGCACCTACATGCGGGCCATCGACGAGGTCGTCGAGAACGTCTGCAACAAGCCCGAGGTGCGCTGCGTGTCCTTCCACCAGCTCGCCGACTGGCTGGACGCCCAGGACCCGCAGACCCTGGCGAAGCTGCGCACCCTGAACGTCGGCGTGGCCCCGAAGCAGGGCTGGGCGTCCTTGCTGGCCGGCCGCCCCGCCCCGGCCCCGAAGGGTGCGCCCGGGGCGCCGGCGGTCAAGCAGTGACCGTCACAGGGAGGCGGTGACGCCCTCACCGAGCACGAACCCGGGGTCGACCTGCGCCGCCAGGTCGGCCCCGGTGCGCGCGTTGCCCCACGCGTCCGCGTTCTTCAGGTGGAAGTGCACCATCTGGCGCATGTAGCGCTCCCGGTCGCGCAGCTCGTACGTCGCGTCCACGGCGACCTCCAGGGTGCGCAGGGCACGGCGGTTGGTGTCCTCCAGGAGCTCGAACCGGCGCGGGCGGCCCTTCTCCATGGCGCGCACCCAGTCCGAGTGCCCGACGGTCACGAGCAGGTCGTCCCCGACCTCGGCGCGGAGGAAGTCGAGGTCGTCCCGGCCCTGCACCTTGTTCCCGACGACCTTGAGCACGACGCCGAAGTCACGGGCGTACTCCTTGTACTGGCGGTAGACGGAAACCCCCTTCCGCGTCGGCTCGGCGACGAGGAAGGTGATGTCGAAGCGGGTGAACATGCCGGAGGCGAAGGCGTCGGAGCCCGCCGTCATGTCCACCACGACGTACTCCCCGCGCCCGTCCACCAGGTGGTTCAGGCACAGCTCCACCGCTCCCGTCTTGGAGTGGTAGCAGGCGACCCCCAGGTCGGCGTCGGTGAAGGGGCCGGTGACCATCAAACGGACGGCACCGCCGTCGAGTTCCACCGGCCGGGCGCAGGCCTCGTAGACCGGGTTGTCCTCGCACACCCGCAGCAGCCGCGAGCCCTCGCCGGGCGGGGTCGTCTTGATCATCGTCTCGGCGGAGGCGATGCGCGGGTTCGAGCCGCGCAGGTGGTTCTTGATCAGTGACAGCCGGTCGCCCATCGCGGGCAGCGCGGCGGCCTCCGCCTCGTCCAGGCCGAGCGCGGCCCCCAGATGCTGGTTGATGTCCGCGTCGACCGCGATGACCGGCGCACCGGTGGCCGCGAGATGGCGGATGAACAGGGAGGACACGGTCGTCTTGCCGCTGCCGCCCTTCCCGACGAAAGCAATTTTCATGTTCACCAAGGGTAGTGAGTTGATAGCTGTATGTGACATCAGGAGTGAAGAAGACCACTCAAACGTGGGGCACGCGCCCGAGGTGGCTAGGGTCGTACTCATGAGTACGACAGGCGCGTCCGCTGATCCGCTCGCGGCCCTGGGCTCGCTGCCCGGTGTGACCGAGTCCGTGGAGTCCGTGCGCAAGGCCGTGGACCGGGTCTACGGACACCGGGTCATGCGGCGCCGCAGCAACGAGATCACCTCCGAGGCGGCGCTGCGTGGCGCCCGCGGGTCCGCGGCGCTGTCCGGTGCCGACTGGGCCCTCGAAGAGGTGCGCCGGCGCACCGACTTCAGCGGTGACGACGACGCGCGCGTGGTGGGAGCGGCCCTGAGGCTGACCGCCGAGGCGGGCCAACTACTCTCCATCTGGCGACAGTCGCCGCTGAGGGTGCTGGCGCGACTGCACCTGGTGGCCGCGGCGGGCACCGAGGACGAGGTGGGACGGCCGCGACAGGCGGGCGAGCCGGTCGACGAGCCGCTCATCGAACTGCCGCTGCCGGGCGCCGACGAGGTGCACGGCCGGTTGGAGGGCCTGTCCGAGCTGGTCATCACGGGCAGTTCGGCGCCCGCCCTGGTGACGGCCGCGGTCGTCCACGGCGAACTCCTCGCGCTGCGCCCCTTCACGTCCCGCAACGGCCTCGTCGCGCGCACCGCCGAACGCATCGTCCTGGTGGGCAGCGGCCTCGACCCGAAGTCCGTGTGCGCCGCCGAGGTCGGCCACGCCGAGCTGGGGCGCGCGGCCTATCTGGCGGCGCTGGACGGATACGTCTCCGGTACTCCGGAGGGCATGTCCGCCTGGATCGCCCACTGCGGCAGGGCGGTCGAGCTGGGCGCTCGGGAGTCGACGGCCGTGTGCGAGGCGCTGCAGCGCGGGGCGGCGTAAGAGGCCGGGGAAAAGGGTTGCGGCGGTACGAGGATTCGTACCGCCGCTGGCATGTTCACCGGGTTACCAAGCGTCCTCGATGTATTGCCCATCAGGCCGGGAACGTTGCCCGTCACCTGGTGCGGCTGGCCCGTAATCGACGGGTCGACGTCGCGTGGGTGCTCGATGTCCATGCTCGGTCCGTGGGCCAAATGCGTTATTAAGGTGATCCTTTCGGATGTCCTTGGTCTCGCGGGCCGTTAACCCCTTTGTACTCCAGGACCGAAGCAAGCGGAACCCCTGGCTGTGCTTCTTTACTTTTAGTCTCAAATAGGTTACAAACGGGCGCCGGTATATCGAACGAGGTCGGACAGTCGGTGAACCGGCAGTTCAGGCGACCGCCGACCGGCGTCGACTCGTGTACCAGACCAGACCCGCGGTGGCGGCCGCGGCGCCTATTGCGGCGGCCGCGACGAGTGCCGGACGGGGCGGTACGGAGAATGTCGGGATCCGCTGCTTGAGCCGGACCGGCCGGTGGAAATCGAGAATCGGCCACCCGCGCGCGAGTGCCTCGCGGCGCAGCGTGCGGTCCGGGTTCACGGCGTGCGGATGACCGACCTCCTGCAGCATCGGCAGATCGGTCGCCGAGTCGCTGTAGGCGTAGCAGCGGTCGAGGTCGTATCCCTCGGACCGGGCCAGTTCCTTGACCGCCTCCGCCTTCGTCGGGCCGTACGCGTAGTACGCCACCTCGCCGGTGAAGCAGCCGTCCTCGCCGACGACCATGCGCGTCGCCACCACGCGGTCCGCGCCGAGCAGCTCGCCGATCGGCTCCACGACCTCGGCGCCCGACGTCGACACGATGACGACGTCGCGGCCGGCGGTGTGGTGCTCCTCGATGAGGGAGGCGGCCTCGTCGTAGATGATCGGGTCGATCAGGTCGTGCAGGGTCTCGGCGACGATCTCCTTGACCTGCTGGACGTTCCAGCCACGGACGAGCTGCGAGAGGTACTTGCGCGTCCGCTCCATCTGGTCGTGGTCCATGCCGCCGACGAGGAAGACGAACTGGGCATATGCGGTACGCAAGGCGGCGCGGCGGTTGATCAGCCCGCCTTGGTAGAACGACTTGCTGAACGTGAGCGTGCTCGACTTCGCAATGACCGTCTTGTCCAGGTCAAAGAAGGCAGCTGTGCGGGGCGAGGAGTGGTTTTCCACGACCCCGAGCATAGGCGCAGCCCATTCGGCGTAAGGTGTGGCGCGTGGGTTTGCCTGAGAAGGCTCTCGGGTACACCATGGAAGTCACGGATCGTTCGCGACCGTGCTAACGCGGTCCGGCTCCTCCCCCCCCGAGTCGGCCGTGAAGGCGACCCCCACTCTCCCCCCCGGTGGGGGTCGTCGCATGTCCGGGTGGGTTTTTCTTTTTTTCATGCGGCTGTACGGCCGTTGCGAGGCGGCTGCGGCCGCCTCTTCGGCATGCCCGTGATCCGTCACTGTGCGTAGCCGCCGGGGTGCTCTGGGGAAGCCACGCCGAGGTCCTCGAGGGCGTCACCGGTGTGGGTGACGGCGATATTCACAACCGCCGAGTTGTCCACAGTTATCGACCAAGATCCACACGATTTCCGGGATCGCTGCACCGTGATTCAAACGCGTCCCGCTCGCGCCGAGTTCATGACCGGTTCCGGTTTGTCGGGCGGGTCGGCCGGTTCGTATCGGCCGTTCATATGGAGACCGCTTGCCGGTTCTTCACACGTTTGGGAATCGCGTGGCCGCAGGGGCTGCGCGAGAGATGCAGCGATGGGGGATGGAACCCGTGACCGGAGCCGTCACACACGAACCACCACCCGCCGCCTCGGGGCGGCAGGCCGGACCACTGATCGTCACGGAGGACGTCGAGTTGCTCGACGACCTGTTGCGCCTGTGCGCCGCGGCGGGCGCGACGCCCGAGGTCCACCACTCGGTTCCGCAGCGTGCGGGAGGCTGGGAGGCTGCACCGCTCGTCCTGGTCGGCGACGACGCGGCACGGCGCGTGCGCGGGGCCGCACGCAGACGAGGAGTGGTGCTGGTCGGCCGCGACCAGGATGACTCCGGGGTCTGGCGCCGGGCCGTCGAGATCGGCGCCGACCACGTGCTGATGCTGCCCGACGGCGAACAGTGGCTGGTCGACCGGATCGCGGACGTGGCCGAGGGCGTGGGCCGGCCCGCCCTCACCGTGGGCGTCATCGGGGGCCGCGGCGGGGCCGGAGCGTCCACACTCGCCTGCGCCCTCGCCGTCACCTCCGCGCGCGAGGGACTGCGCACCCTGCTCGTGGACGCCGATCCACTGGGCGGCGGACTGGATGTACTCCTCGGCGGCGAGAGCGCCGAGGGGCTGCGCTGGCCCGCCTTCGCCGCCTCCCGCGGGCGGGTCGGCGGCGGCGCCCTGGAGGAGTCGCTGCCGCAGCTCCACTCACTGCGGGTGCTCAGCTGGGACCGGGGTGACCGCATCGCCGTCCCGGCTCAGGCCGTACGGGCGGTGCTCGCCGCGGCCCGGCGACGCGGCGGCACCGTGGTCGTCGACCTGCCGCGCCGTGTCGACGACGGGGTCGCCGAGGCCCTTGCCCAGCTCGACGTCGGGCTCCTGGTGGTCCCCGGCGAACTGCGCGCCGTGGCCGCGGCCGGGCGGGTGGCGTCCGCCGTCGGCATGGTCCTGCGCGACCTGCGGGTCGCGGTACGGGGTCCGTACGCGCCCGGGCTCGACGACCGCGAGGTGGCCCGGCTGCTCGGACTGCCGCTGGCCGGCGAACTGCCCGTGGAGACGGGGCTGCTGCGCCCGGGGGAGAGCAAGGCACCGCCCGCTGCCGGCGGCCGCGGGCCCCTGGCGCGCTTCTGCAAGGAGTTCTGGGAGCGGGCGCTGGTCGAAACGGGTGGCGCATGAGCGGCGGTTCGGGCGCATCGCCGGCGCCGTGGAGGTCGAGTGGCATCGCGGCCACCGCGACGGCCGGTCCGGGCCCGTCGCAGGGGCTCCTGGACGGCGTACGGCAGTGGCTCGTCGAGAGCGGGGCCGAGCCGACACCCGCGCGCGTGGCGCAGGCGCTGAGGGAGCAGGGGCGGGTCCTGGGGGACGCCGAAGTCCTCGGTGCGGCCGAGCAGTTGCGGTCCGAACTGGTCGGCAGCGGTCCACTGGAACCGCTGCTCGCCGATCCGTCGGTCACCGACGTGCTGGTGACGGCCCCGGACCGGGTCTGGGTGGACCGGGGCGGCGGACTGGAGCTGACCTCGGTCTCCTTCCCGGACGCCGCTGCCGTACGACGTCTCGCGCAGCGCCTGGCCGCGGTGGCCGGACGGCGGCTCGACGACGCGCGGCCGTGGGCCGACGCCCGGCTGCCCGACGGGACGCGACTTCATGCGGTGCTGCCCCCGGTGGCCGTGGCCTGCACATGTCTGTCGCTGCGCGTCGTACGTCCCCGGGCGTTCACCCTCGACGAACTGGTCGCGGCGGGCACGGTGCCGCCGGGCGGGGACCGCGTGCTGCGCGCGCTGCTGGACGCGCGGCTGTCGTTTCTCATCAGCGGCGGGACGGGCAGCGGCAAGACGACGTTGTTGAGCGCGTTGCTGGGACTGGTCGGACGCGGCGAGCGGATCGTGCTCGCCGAGGACTCGGCGGAGCTGCGGCCGGACCATCCGCACGTCGTCCGCCTCGAGACCAGACCCGCCAACCAGGAGGGCGCCGGACTCGTCACGCTGCAGGACCTCGTGCGGCAGGCACTGCGGATGCGGCCCGACCGGCTGGTCGTGGGCGAGGTGCGCGGGCCCGAAGTGGTGCATCTGCTGGCCGCGTTGAACACCGGCCACGAGGGGGGCTGCGGCACCGTGCACGCCAATGCCGCCGCCGACGTACCGGCCCGGCTGGAGGCGCTCGGCACGGCGGCCGGGCTTGACCGGGCCGCGCTGCACAGCCAGTTGGCGGCGGCGCTGTCGGTGGTTCTGCATCTCGTGCGGGACCGGACCGGGCGGCGCCGGATCGCCGAGGTGCACGTCCTGGAGCGGGATCAGTCGGGGCTGGTGCGGACGGTGCCTGCGCTGCGGTGGGGCGCGGAGGCGTTCGCGTACGAGCGGGGGTGGGAGCGGCTGCGGGGGCTGCTTCGGAGCGAGAGCAGTAGCGGGACCAGAAGCGGGGCCGGGAGCGAGAGGGAGCGGTGACGGGGATGGGTGAGACGGCGATGGGGGCGGCCGTGGTGTGTGCCGGTGCGGCGGCCCTGCTGACGGGCGGGTGGCATTCCGGGGCGCGCCGGGCACAGCTGTTGCTCGCGGGCGGCGGGGTGGTCGGCACCGGACCGCCGTCCTGGCGGGATGTGGCCGGGAAGCTGCGGCGCATCCGCGGGCGGCTGCGGTCCGAGTGGTGGGCGCTGTTCGCCGGCGTGGTGCTGGCGATGCTGGGTGCGTCGGTGCTGCCGGTCGTCGCGGGGGCGGCCGGGTTGCCCTTGCTGCGGCGGGTCCGGCTGGCCGGTGAGGCCCGGCGGGCCCGGGAGAGCCGCGGGGAAGCGGTGATCGCGCTGTGCGGGGCGCTCACCGGGGAGGTGCGCGCCGGGCGGCAGCCGGGAGAGGCGCTGCTGCGTGCCGCGCGGGATTCCGGTGGGCTCGGGAGCGGGCAGGCCGTGGTGCTGGCGGCGGCGCGGTTCGGCGGCGATGTGCCGGGCGCGCTGGCGGTGGCGGCGCGCCAACCGGGCGCCGAGGGACTCCTGGGCCTCGCGGCGTGCTGGCGGGTGGCCGTGGACCAGGGCGCGGGCCTCGCGGCCGGACTCGACCGGCTCGAAGAGGCGTTGCGCGCGGAGCGGGATCAACGCGCCGATCTGCGCGCCCAGTTGGCGGGGGCACGGTCCACGGCGGTGATGCTCGCGGGGCTGCCGGCGCTGGGCCTCGGCCTCGGTACGGCCCTCGGGGCCCACCCGCTCCATGTGCTGCTGCACACCGGGGCGGGACTCGGCTGCCTGTTGGCCGGCGGGTTGTTGGAGGGCCTGGGGATGTGGTGGGCGATGCGGATCGTGCGGGGAGCGGAGGCGGTGTGAGCGCGGAAGTTGTCCACAGGCTGGGGGTGACCGTGGGGGCGTTGCTCGTCCTCGGGTGGCTGCTGCGCCGGCTGGAGGCGGTACGGCGTGAGCGGAGGGTGATCAAGCGGCTGGCCGGGCTTGTGGCGGGCGTCGAGGTGACGCGGACCGCGCCACGCTTCGAGGTGAGGGATGCCGCGCGCCGGTGGCTGCCCGCCGCCGGGGTCGTGTGCGCCGGCTGGGTTCTGGTCGGCGGCCTCGCCGGCGTCCTGGTGGGGCTGGTCGTCGCGGGCGGGCTGTGGCGGTGGCGTGCGCGGCAAGCGGCGGCCGGCGGCGCGGAGATCGACGATGCGAGTGAGGCGGCCCGTCAACTCCCGCTCTCCGCCGACCTGGTGGCCGCCTGCATCGCCGCCGGTGCGGGGGCCGTCGTCGCGGCTCGGGCCGTCGGCGAGGCGCTGGGCGGTCCCGTCGGGGACGCGTTGGCGCGCGGCGCGGCAGAGGTGCGGCTGGGCGGCGAACCGGCCGAGGCCTGGCGGAGGCTCGCCGCTCTGCCGGGCGCAGGACCTCTGGCGCGGCTGCTGGAACGGGCCGACGTGTCCGGGCTGCCCGCCGCCACACCGGTCGCGCGCCTCGCGGCGGACGTCCGCGCCGACTGGGCCCGGGCCGCGACGGCACGAGCCCGGCGGGCGGCCGTCATGGTCACCGCACCGGTGGGCCTGTGTTTCCTGCCCGCGTTCATCGCGGTCGGCGTGCTGCCAGTGGTGATCGGGCTCGCGGGCGGAGTGCTGGGAGGAGGTGGTGGATGACGGGAGTGGTGCGGACCGACGGCACCAGGAGGGTGCCCGAGCAGCAGGCAGACGATGTCGAGCGGCAAGGAGCCGACCTCGACGCGAGTGGTCAACGGAACTGAGCCTTACGGGGGTTGAGATGTGCAAGACGGTATGGGCGCGGTTGCGTGCCCTGGTGTGCGGGGCGCGAGCGGCGCAGGGCGACGCGGGGATGGTCACCTCGGAGTACGCGATGGGGATCGTGGCGGCGGTGGCGTTCGCGGTGGTCCTCTACAAGGTGGTGACGAGCGGGCAGGTCAGCGCGGAGCTGCAAGGCATCGTGAAGCAGGCGCTCGATGCGCGGATGTGACAGCGGATGTGAGAGGGGCACGGACCGGGGGTTCGTGACGGCGGAGTCGGCCGTGGTGCTGCCCGTGCTGGCGATGTTCGCGATGGCGCTGGTGTGGGGGCTGCTGGTCGTGGCCGCGCAGATCCAGTGTGTGGACGCGGCACGGACGGGGGCGCGTGCGGCGGCCCGCCAGGACCCGGCCGACTCGGTGGTCGCGGTGACCCGCGAGGCTGCCCCGCGCGGTGCGGAGGTCACGGTCGACCGGGAGGGGGATCAGGTCCGAGTGGTCGTCGCGGCGAAGCCTCCCGTCCTCCACGGTCTGCCCTTCGAGGTGCGGGAGCAGGCCGTGGCTGCCACGGAGGAGACAGTGGGGGCGGGGCCGTGACAGGCCGGTTCACAACCGGGTTCCCGGGGCGCCGGTGGGCCCCCGGCCGGGACGGCGACCGCGGTTCCGCCACCGTCTGGAACGTCGGTGCGATCGCCGTGCTGTGCGTGGTGTTCGGCGTCGTGCTCGCCCTGGGGCAGGCCGTCGTGGTCCGGCACCGTGCGGCCGGCGGTGCGGACCTCGCGGCGCTGGCGGCGGCCGATCACTGGGCGGACGGGGCTGCGGGGGCCTGTGCCCGGGCCGACCGGGTCGCCCGGGCACAGGGCGCGCGGCTGGTGCGGTGCGCGGTCGTCGGCGAGATCTCGGACGTGACGGCGGCGTCGGGACGGGGTCCGTTCGCGGCGGAGGTCAGGGCACGGGCGGGGCCTGCGGGGCCGGAGACGGCACCTCCGCCACAGGCTCCACCCGGGTCTGTTCCTCCGGAGTCCCCGCCACAGGCTCCGTCCCTGCCTTCTCCTGCGGAGCCGCCCGCAACAGCACCGTGAGCAGCCGCACCGCCCCCCTCTTGTGCAGCGGTTCGTTGCCGTTGCCGCACTTGGGGGACTGGATGCAGGACGGGCAGCCGGCGTCGCACTCGCAGGAGGCGATGGCCTGACGGGTGGCGGTGAGCCAGGCGCGGGCGGTGTGGAAGGCGCGCTCGGCGAATCCCGCGCCGCCCGGGTGGCCGTCGTAGACGAAGACCGTCGGCAGGAGGGTGTCGGGGTGCAGCGGGACCGACACCCCGCCGATGTCCCAGCGGTCGCAGGTCGCGAAGAGGGGCAGCATGCCGATCGAGGCGTGCTCGGCGGCGTGCAGGGCACCGCCGAGGATCTCCGGGTTGATCCGGGCCTCGTTCAACTGGTCCTCGGTGACCGTCCACCACACCGCGCGGGTGCGCAGCGTACGAGGAGGGAGGTCGAGTTTTGTCTCGCCGAGCACTTCACCGGTGATGAGCCGACGACGCAGGAAGGAGACCACCTGGTTGGTGACCTCGACGGAGCCGTAGCACAGGCGGCCATCGCCCCAGGGGATCTCGGTGTCGGTCTCCAGGACGGAGATGGACGTCGTGTCGCGGGCGACCGTCGAGTACGAGGGACTCGCCTGTTCGACCAGGGCCACCGAGTCCTCCAGGTCCAGGGAGCGCACGACGTACGTACGGCCCTGGTGGAGGTGGACCGCGCCCTCGTGGACGGTCGTGTGTGCGGCGCCCTCGTCGACCGTGCCGAGCAGGCGGCCCGTGCCGGACTCGACGATCTGCACCGGCCGGCCGCCCCCGCCGCGGATGTCGGTCAGGTCGGCGGCCCGCTCCCGGCGCGTCCAGTGCCAGGCCGTCGTCCGGCGGCGCAGCAGCTTCGCGGCCTCCAGCTGGGGGAGCAGTTCCTCACAGGCGGGGCCGAACAGGTCCAGGTCCTCGTCCGTCAAGGGCAGTTCCGCGGCGGCCGCGCACAGGTGCGGGGCCAGGACGTACGGGTTGTCGGGGTCGAGGACCGTGGACTCCACGGGCTGGTCGAACAGCGCCTCGGGGTGGTGGACCAGGAAGGTGTCCAGGGGGTCGTCACGGGCGACCAGGACGGCCAGCGCGCCCTGCCCGGAGCGTCCGGCGCGGCCCGCCTGCTGCCACAGGGACGCGCGTGTGCCCGGATACCCGGCGATCACCACGGCGTCCAACCCGGAGATGTCGATGCCGAGTTCGAGGGCGGTGGTGGCGGCGAGGCCGAGGAGTTCCCCGGAGTGCAGGGCCTGTTCGAGGGCGCGGCGCTCCTCGGGGAGGTAGCCGCCGCGATAGGCCGCGACGCGCCGGGCGAGGGAGCGGTCGACCTCGGCGAGGCGTTCCTGGGCGATCACCGAGATCAGCTCGGCGCCGCGCCGCGAGCGGACGAAGGCGACCGACCGGACTCCCTGCACGGTGAGGTCGGTCAGCAGGTCGGCCGTCTCGGCGGTGGCGGTACGGCGGACGGGGGCGCCCTTCTCGCCCTGCAGCTCGGTCAGCGGGGGCTCCCAGAGGGCGAAGACCAGTTCACCGCGCGGGGAGGCGTCGTCGGCGACCTCGACCACCGGGAGGCCGGTCAGGCGACGTGCGGCGACAGAGGGCTCGGCGGCCGTGGCGGAGGCGAGGAGGAAGACCGGGGAGGCGCCGTAGCGCGCGCACAGGCGGCGCAGACGGCGCAGCACCTGAGCGACGTGGGAGCCGAAGACGCCGCGGTAGGTGTGGCACTCGTCGATGACGACGTACTTCAGCGACTTCAGGAAGGAGGACCAGCGGGAGTGGGACGGGAGTATGCCGCGGTGCAGCATGTCCGGGTTGGTCAGGACGTAGTTGGCGTACTGGCGGACCCACTCGCGCTCCTCGAACGGAGTGTCCCCGTCGTACACCGCAGGACGGACGGCATTTCCCAGAGATTGTGAAAGTTCCTTCACAGAACGGCACTGATCGGCCGCAAGAGCTTTCGTGGGGGCCAGGTAGAGAGCGGTGGCGCCGCGGCCGTTCGGGGCCTCGGAGCCGTCCAGGAGCTTCGAGAAGACCGGAACCAGGTAGGCCAGGGACTTGCCGGACGCCGTGCCCGTGGCGACGATCACCGATTCGCCGTCCAGGGCGTGCTCCGCGGCGCGCGCCTGGTGGGTCCAGGGATGCTCGACGCCTGCGGCCTGCACCGCGGCGACGACCTCCGAACGAATCCGGTCCGGCCACACGGCATGGCGACCCTCACGCGGGGGCAAGTGCTCCGTATGAGTGATGCGCGAAGCCCGGCTCGGCCCGGAGGCGAGCCGGCCCAGGATCGTGCCTGGTTCGGGCCGGGAAGCGGGGTCCGCCGGGGGTCGATCGGTTCGGTGATTCTTGGCCATCGGCACCGAGTGTGTCACTGGCGTGACGGACAATGGGACCAAGGCGTCGTGCACGCCTGCCGTAAGTGATTGAATGCCATCGCGGCTGGCGAACCGTTCCGGGGGCTCTGCCGAGGTGTCCCGAGGGACGACCGCTCGATTAGCAAGGTGCTGGAGGATCCGTGGACCTGTCCCTGTCGACCCGTACCGTCGGCGATCGTACGGTCGTCGAGGTCGGTGGAGAAATCGACGTATATACCGCGCCCAAGCTGCGCGAGCAGTTGGTCGAGCTGGTGAACGACGGGAGTTTCCACCTCGTCGTCGACATGGAGGGCGTGGACTTCCTCGACTCCACCGGGCTCGGCGTGCTGGTCGGCGGCCTGAAGCGGGTGCGTGCCCATGAGGGCTCGCTGCGCCTGGTCTGCAACCAGGAGCGCATTCTGAAGATCTTCCGTATCACCGGCCTCACCAAGGTGTTCCCGATCCACACCTCGGTCGAGGAAGCGGTGGCGGCCACCGACTGATCACCGTCCCCGGGAGCGGCCTGACCGCTCCCGGGACGGAAGAAGTTCCATGTGGGGGTCCGGGGCTTTCGGCCGCCCGGTCCCCCGACGGCACGCCCGTAGTTCAGAGGGGGATGCATGGCCACCGTTGAACTCCGCTTCAGCGCGCTGCCCGAGCACGTCAGGACCGCCCGGCTGGTGGCGGCAGCGGTGGCGCGCAGGGCCGGAGTGGACGAGGCCGTTCTCGACGAGGTGAGACTCGCCGTCGGCGAGGCCTGTACCCGTGCCGTCGGACTGCACCAGAGCGCCGGCATCACGGCGCCGGTGAAGGTGCAGCTGGTCGAGGAGGAGAAGCAGTTCTCCATCGAGGTCGGTGACGAGGCACCCCGTTCGGCCCCCGGAGACCGGGCGCCGGGCTCGGCGGGCGAGGACATCGAGACCGAGGAGGACGAGATGGGCCTCGCGGTCATCAGCGGGCTCGTCGACGACGTCGAGGTCACCGCCGGGGAGCACGGCGGGCAGATCCGTATGACCTGGCCGACCACGCCACCCACCGCGGTGCTCACCTGACCGCACCCTCGTACGACATCCCGGGGCCCTGCTGAGCAGGGCCCCTTGGTGTTTTTCCGGATGTTCCCGCGAATTCGTGAATGAATTCACGATCAGTGTTTGATAATTTGATCAAGCATCAATGCGGCGTCAATGCCTTTGAGGCGTTACCTCTTTCGGGTTCTGTAGCGTGACGTCGATCATTTGCTGAAGAGCATGTGAAGGCTAATTCCGTTTACCGGGCTCTGTTTTGATCAGGTGCGGGGTACCTAGAATCCGTCCACATCTTGAGCTCAGCCCAAGCGTCAAGGAGGACGAATGGCGGGGCTTTCTACCCCTCATCAGTTGGATCACCCCACAACCCTCGCAGCGGCAGTACTCACGGACGACAACCGGATCATCGTGATGGTCATCGGCGTCGTCGCACTGGCCGCACTCGTGGTCGCAGGCATCCTGGTGCGCCAGGTGCTCGCGGCGGGCGAGGGCACCGACAGCATGAAGGAGATCGCGGCAGCGGTCCAGGAAGGAGCGAACGCCTACCTGGCCCGGCAGCTGCGCACGCTCGGCGTGTTCGCCGTGGTCGTGTTCTTCCTGCTCATGTTGCTGCCAGCGGACGACTGGAATCAGCGCGCCGGACGATCGATCTTCTTTTTGATCGGTGCGGCGTTCTCGGCGGCCACCGGCTATATCGGCATGTGGCTCGCCGTGCGCAGTAATGTCCGTGTCGCCGCGGCGGCCCGGGAAGCGACTCCCGCGGAGGGTGAGCCTGAAAAGGATCTCACCGCCGTTTCGCACAAAGCCATGAAGATCGCTTTCCGTACGGGCGGCGTCGTCGGCATGTTCACAGTGGGGCTCGGTCTGCTGGGCGCCTCCTGTGTGGTGCTGGTGTACGCGGCCGATGCGCCGAAAGTGCTCGAAGGCTTCGGCCTCGGGGCCGCCCTGATCGCGATGTTCATGCGTGTCGGCGGCGGAATCTTCACCAAGGCCGCCGACGTCGGCGCCGACCTGGTCGGCAAGGTCGAGCAGGGCATTCCGGAGGACGATCCGCGCAATGCCGCGACCATCGCCGACAACGTGGGCGACAACGTGGGCGACTGCGCGGGCATGGCGGCCGACCTCTTCGAGTCGTACGCCGTGACGCTGGTCGCCGCGCTGATCCTCGGCAAGGCGGCCTTCGGTGACGCCGGACTCGCCTTCCCGCTGCTCGTGCCCGCGATCGGCGTGCTCACCGCCATGATCGGCATCTTCGCGGTTGCTCCGCGCCGGTCCGACCGCAGTGGCATGTCCGCGATCAACCGTGGCTTCTTCATCTCCGCGGTGATCTCGCTCGTACTGGTCGCGGCGGCCGTCTTCGTCTATCTGCCGGCGAAGTACTCGGACCTCGACGGCGTCACCGATGCCGCCATCAAGGCCAAGGACGGCGACCCGCGGATTCTCGCGGTCGTCGCGGTGGCGATCGGCATCCTGCTGGCCGCCGTCATCCAGCAGCTGACCGGCTACTTCACCGAGACCAACCGGCGTCCCGTCATGGACATCGGCAAGAGCTCGCTGACCGGCCCGGCCACCGTCGTCCTCGCCGGTATCTCGGTCGGTCTGGAGTCCGCGGTCTACACCGCGCTGCTGATCGGCCTCGGTGTCTACGGGGCGTTCCTGCTCGGCGGCACGTCGATCATGCTCGCGCTGTTCGCGGTGGCGCTGGCCGGTACCGGCCTGCTCACCACCGTCGGCGTGATCGTCGCGATGGACACCTTCGGACCGGTCTCCGACAACGCGCAGGGCATCGCCGAGATGTCCGGCGACGTCGAGGGGGCGGGCGCGCAGGTGCTCACCAACCTGGACGCGGTCGGCAACACCACCAAGGCGATCACGAAGGGCATCGCCATCGCCACCGCCGTCCTGGCGGCGTCGGCGCTGTTCGGGTCGTACCGTGACGCGATCACCACCGGCGCGCACGACGTGGGCGAGAAGCTGTCCGGAGCAGGCGCGCCGTTGAACCTGATGATGGACATCTCGCAGCCCAACAACCTCGTCGGCCTCATTGCGGGCGCGGCGGTCGTCTTCCTCTTCTCGGGGCTGGCGATCAACGCGGTGTCGCGGTCGGCGGGTGCCGTGGTCTACGAGGTGCGGCGGCAGTTCCGTGAGCACCCCGGGATCATGAACTACACCGAGAAGCCCGAGTACGGGCGCGTCGTCGACATCTGTACCAAGGACGCGCTGCGGGAGCTCACGACGCCAGGTCTGCTGGCGGTCCTGGCTCCCATCGCCATCGGGTTCACGCTCGGTGTCGGCGCGCTCGGAGCGTTCCTGGCCGGCGCGATCGGCACGGGCACGCTGATGGCGGTGTTCCTCGCCAACTCCGGTGGTGCCTGGGACAACGCCAAGAAGCTGGTCGAGGACGGTCACCACGGAGGCAAGGGCAGTGAGGCCCATGCCGCCACGGTGATCGGCGACACGGTCGGCGATCCCTTCAAGGACACCGCCGGTCCCGCGATCAACCCGCTGCTGAAGGTGATGAACCTGGTGTCGCTGCTCATCGCGCCCGCGATCATCAAGTTCAGCTACGGCGACGACAAGAACCTCGGGGTGCGGATCACGATCGCGGTCCTCGCCCTGCTCGTCATCGCCGGGGCGGTCTACGTCTCCAAGCGGCGAGGGATCGCCGTGGGCGACGAAGGCAACGCCGATCGGGTGGCCAAGTCGACGGATCCCGCGGTGGTTTCGTAGGCGGTCTTACGAGGCTCGGCTCAAGAGACGGGCGGGCGGCGCGTATTGACGCGTCGCCCGCCCGCGTCGTGCGGTCACAGCCGCATCGTGAGGCTTCTCTCGCCTGGTGCAAATGGTTCTAAAAGGTCTCTTAGCGAACCTTCCGAATGCGGTTGTCGCCCGGTTGGCGTGTATGTTCCGGGGCCGAGAGCCATGGAAGGGACCAATCCGGTGAACAAGAAGCTCGCGGCCGCACTGTCCGGCGGTGCGGTACTGGTACTGGCGCTGTCGGGATGCAGCAGCGACAACGGCAACGACAAGCTGGACGCCTGGGCCAAGCAGGTCTGCGACGCGGTGCAGCCGCAGGCCAAGAAGATCGAGGCCGCCAATGCCGCGATCCAGAAGGAGACCTCGGACAACAGCACGCCGGAAGAGGTCCGCAAGACCGATGCGCAGGCCTTCCAGGACATGTCCGACGCCTACAAGGCGATCGGCGGCGCCGTGCAGAAGGCCGGGGCGCCCAATGTCGACAACGGTGAGAAGAAGCAGACGGACGCGGTCAAGGAGCTCAACGACATCGCCGCCTCGTACGCCTCGCTGAAGACGCAGGTCGACAAGCTCGACACCAAGGACCAGGCGAAGTTCGCCGACGGTCTCAAGGACATCGCGACCTCGCTGGACAAGCTGAGCACGAGCGGCAACGACGCCCTGAAGAACCTTGAGGAGGGCGACGTCGGCAAGGCGATGGCCAAGCAGGACAGCTGCAAGTCGGCGTCCGCCCCGGCGTCCTCCGGCGCGACGGCGAGCTGAGCCGGAGCTGCAGCGGACCCCTCGTCCCCGCCACAATGGGGGTGTGAGTACCTCCAGCCTGCCTGCCCTGCCCGCCACTCCCGCTTCCGGCCGTACCGGCGTCACCGCCCGGCTGCGGGACGCCCTGCTCGGGGCGTCCTTCACCGCCGACGGGCTGCTCGACCTGCTCGGCGCCCCCGCGTACGCGGCACTGGCCCGCAGCGAGACCGTGCCCGCACTCAGGGCGACCCGCGGGGACACGCCGCTGGAGGTGCTCGTTCGGCTGTTCCTGTTGCAGCAGCCGGTGCCGCACGCGCGCGTGGCGGGTGTTCTGCCGGTCGACGCGTGCCTGGAGAGCGGCTGGCTGGTGCGGGCCGGCGGGGACGAGGTCGCGGCGACCGTGGATGTACGGCCGTACGGCGGACCCGGCGGCGAGGACTGGTTCATCGTGTCCGACCTGGGCTGTGCGGTCGGCGGGGCCGGCGGGATCGGCAGCAATGAGGAGGGCGTGGTCCTCGGCGTCGGCGGCGCGTCCACGACCCTTGCGGGCATCACCGTCCGGGGGCCCGTCTCCGCCGCCCTCGACCTCGGCACCGGCTCCGGCATCCAGGCACTGCACGCCGCGCAGCACGCCACACGCGTGACGGCGACGGATCTCAACCCGCGCGCGTTGCACATCACCGGGCTGACGCTGGCCCTGTCCGGCGCCCCCGCGGCCGACCTGCGCGAGGGCTCCCTCTTCGAGCCGGTGCGCGAGGACGAGAAGTACGACCTGATCGTGTCCAACCCGCCCTTCGTGATCTCGCCGGGCGCGCGGCTGACGTACCGCGACGGCGGGATGGGCGGGGACGATCTGTGCCGCTCGATCGTTCAGGGGGCGGGGGAGCGGCTGAACGAGGGCGGGTTCGCGCAGTTCCTCGCCAACTGGCAGCACGTCGAGGGGGAGGACTGGCAGGACAGGCTCCGGTCGTGGGTGCCGCGCGGGTGCGACGCCTGGATCGTGCAGCGCGAGGTGCAGGACGTCACGCAGTACGCCGAGCTGTGGCTCAGGGACGCCGGCGACCACCGCGGGGACCCGGCCGAGTACCAGGCACGGTACGACGCGTGGCTGGACGAGTTCGAGGCACGCAAGGTGAGGGCCGTCGGGTTCGGCTGGATCACCCTGCGCAGGACGGGTGCCGCGGTGCCCTCGATCACCGTGGAGGAGTGGCCGCACCCGGTCGAGCAGCCGCTGGGCGACACGGTGCGGGCGCACTTCGGCCGTCTCGACTATCTGCGGGCGCACGACGACGCGGCGCTGCTGGAAGCGCACTTCAGGCTCGCCGACGAGGTCGTGCAGGAGCAGGTCGGGCTGCCAGGCGCCGAGGACCCGGAGCACGTCGTGCTGCGCCAGCACCGCGGCATGCGGCGGGCCACCCAGGTGGACACGGTCGGCGCGGGTTTCGCGGGCGTCTGCGACGGTTCGCTGAGCGCGGGCCGCATCCTGGACGCGATCGCCCAACTGGTGCGCGAAGACCCGGTGTTGCTGCGCGACCGCACACCGGCGCAGATCAGGCTGCTGGTGGAGCAGGGGTTCATCGAGCCGGCCTGAGAGCCCCGACGGGGGCCGCGCTGGCGGCCCGCGCCGGCCTCGGCGTCCTCGACGTGCTCACCGCCGGACACCGCATCGGCATCCTGCACAGGGATGTGAAACCGGCCAACATCCCTCTGGCGTCGGACGCTTCGGGCGACCCCTACGCGCGTGCTGCTCACCGGCTACGGCATCGCGCTCATGCCGGAGTCGCGCGAGCCACGCCCCACCGCCACCGCCGGGATCCTCGGCACGCCCGGCTGTCTCGCCCCCGAGCGCGCGCGTGGCGAACCGCCCACGCCGGCCGCAGGCCTGTTCTCACTGGGCGCCACCCCGTACGCCGAAGTCGAGGGCAGCGGCCCCTTCGACACGCCCACCGACCACGCCGACGCGCGTGCCCAGGGTGCGAAGCGCTGCGGAAGCCGGACCAGGGCGGTCGTCGACGCACTGCCGGACGCGGAGGGCTAGGCCGTGCTGCCGGCCAAGGACGGGTTCGCCGCGGCCGACAGCGGTACGGCATGTCTCGTACTCGGACGGCATACCGCGACAGGCGGCGAGATGGGCCGATTCCGGGACGAGGGCTCGAATTCGTGGGTCGGCCAGATGACCGTCGGTGACTGCTGGGGCCCCTGGGATCCCTGGGAGTGCAAGGTAGTCGACGACCCTTACAAGGCACCGCTCACAAGTGTGCCAACGCCCACACCGAGCAGGTCATAGGGGCCGTTCAGACCCCTCACAAAATGAGCTACAAGAAGGGCAGGCATCGACAACGCGAACAAGCTGTGCGGCAACAAATTCGAGTCGGCCTGGGCGCCGGGGTCCGAACGCGTCGTGTACGGCTGGGCGGTCGACCAGAGCGACTGGGACCACGGCTTCAGCAAGGCGGCGTGCACGGTGAGCCGGACCGACAACAAGAGGACGACCGGAAAGAACCCGTGCCCGGTCCGGTCTGAGCCGGGCGCCGGGGACGGGTGAGTCCGCAGGCCCGTCGGCTCCGCGTTCACCCCGGGTTCGCCTGTGCGCCGTCCGCGCGTGTCAGTCTCCCGGGACTGGACACCCGCGAAGGGGAGAAAAGGGGCACGGCAAGCCATGGAGAGCGGATCGGCGATCTTCGCCGGAGTGGTGTTCGGCCTGTTCGGAGGGGCGCTGCTGATGTGGGTCGTGGCCCGGGTGCGGCAGGGCCGGCCCGTCGCCCATGGTGTGAACCCCGTCGCATCGGCGACCTTCGCGAGCCTTGCCTCGGTGATCGCGCTCGGCATCGGAACCTGGTGCTTCACAAGGGTCTGAAAGCGGCCCCGGAGCTGCGGCTCAGTTAATTGAGAGGTGATCCTCCGGACAGGTTCGAAAAGGCTGGTGGGCACTCCGGGCGGCAGGAATGGCGGTAGTCGGGTTACCGTTCGAGTGGCCGTTGCGGGCTTTTCCCGTTTGACACGGGGGCGGGATGTACCGTCACACTCCGCAGCGTCACCATGACCCGACCCCGGGACGAAGATCCTGGGGAGGCCCCCAGCCTCGACCGGAGAGAAGAGCGAAGTTGTCCCCGACCAGCGAGACCGCACACGGCGGCCGCCGACTCGTCATCGTCGAGTCGCCTGCCAAGGCGAAGACGATCAAGGGCTACCTCGGCCCCGGCTATATCGTCGAGGCGAGCGTCGGGCACATCCGCGACCTTCCCAACGGTGCCGCGGAGGTACCCGAGAAGTACACCGGCGAGGTCCGCCGCCTCGGCGTGGACGTCGAGCACGACTTCCAGCCCATCTACGTGGTCAACGCCGACAAGCGGGCCCAGGTCAAGAAGCTCAAGGACCTGCTGAAGGACTCCGACGAACTCTTCCTCGCCACCGATGAGGACCGCGAGGGCGAGGCCATCGCATGGCACCTCCTGGAGGTGCTCAAGCCCAAGGTCCCGGTCAAGCGCATGGTGTTCCACGAGATCACCAAGGACGCGATCCGGGAGGCCGTCGCCAACCCGCGCGACCTCAACAAGCGCATGGTCGACGCCCAGGAGACCCGCCGCATCCTCGACCGCCTCTACGGGTACGAGGTCTCGCCGGTCCTGTGGAAGAAGGTCATGCCGCGCCTGTCGGCCGGCCGTGTCCAGTCCGTCGCGACCCGGCTCGTGGTCGAGCGGGAACGCGAGCGCATCGCGTTCCGTTCCGCCGAGTACTGGGACCTGACGGGCACCTTCGCGACCGGCCGCGCGGGAGATGCGTCGGACCCGTCGTCGCTGGTCGCCCGCCTGCAGACCGTCGACGGCAGGCGCGTCGCGCAGGGCCGCGACTTCGACTCCGTGGGACAGCTGAAGAGCGCGAACACGCTCCACCTCGACGAGGCGAACGCCCGCGCACTGGCGGCCGCCCTGGAGCAGACGCGGTTCTCCGTCCGCTCCGTCGAGTCGAAGCCGTACCGCCGCTCGCCGTACGCCCCGTTCCGTACGACGACGCTGCAGCAGGAGGCGAGCCGCAAGCTCGGCTTCGGCGCGAAGGCCACCATGCAGGTCGCGCAGAAGCTGTACGAGAACGGCTACATCACCTACATGCGTACGGACTCCACGACGCTGAGCGACACCGCCGTGACCGCCGCCCGCGCCCAGGTGACGCAGCTGTACGGGGCCGACTACCTGCCGCCCCAGCCGCGCACGTACGCCGGCAAGGTCAAGAACGCGCAGGAGGCGCACGAGGCGATCCGTCCCTCGGGTGATCGTTTCCGCACGCCCGCCGAGACCGGACTGACCGGCGACCAGTTCAAGCTCTACGAGCTGATCTGGAAGCGGACCGTCGCCTCCCAGATGAAGGACGCGACCGGCAACTCGGTCACGGTGAAGATCGGTGGCACCGCCGCCGACGGCCGGGACGTCGAGTTCAGCGCCTCCGGCAAGACGATCACCTTCCACGGCTTCCTGAAGGCGTACGTCGAGGGTGCCGACGACCCGAACGCCGAGCTGGACGACCGCGAGCGCCGGCTGCCCCAGGTGGGCGAGGGCGATCCGCTGTCCGCCGAGGAGATCACGGTCGACGGGCACGCCACCAAGCCGCCGGCCCGTTACACCGAGGCCAGCCTGGTCAAGGAGCTCGAAGAGCGCGAGATCGGCCGCCCGTCGACGTACGCGTCGATCATCGGCACCATCCTCGACCGCGGCTATGTCTTCAAGAAGGGCACGGCACTCGTCCCGTCCTTCCTGTCCTTCGCCGTGGTCAACCTCCTGGAGAAGCACTTCGGGCGGCTCGTCGACTACGACTTCACCGCGAAGATGGAGGACGACCTCGACCGCATCGCACGCGGCGAGGCGCAGTCCGTACCGTGGCTGAAGCGGTTCTACTTCGGCGAGGGCACCAACAACGGCAACGCGGCCGAGGCGGGCAACGGCGACGGGGACCACCTCGGTGGTCTCAAGGAGCTGGTGACCGACCTGGGCGCGATCGACGCCCGCGAGGTGTCGTCGTTCCCGGTGGGCAGCGGCATCGTGCTCAGGGTCGGGCGCTACGGCCCGTACATCGAGCGCGGCGAGAAGGACTCCGAGAACCACCAGCGGGCGGACGTGCCCGAGGACCTGGCTCCGGACGAGCTGACGGTCGAACTCGCCGAGGAGCTGCTCGCCAAGCCGAGCGGCGACTTCGAGCTCGGCGCCGACCCGGTGTCGGGGCACCAGATCATCGCCCGGGACGGCCGCTACGGCCCGTACGTCACCGAGGTGCTCCCCGAGGGCACCCCGAAGACCGGCAAGAACGCCGTCAAGCCGCGTACCGCTTCGCTGTTCAAGTCGATGGCCCTCGACACGGTGACGCTTCAGGACGCGCTCAAGCTGATGTCGCTGCCGCGCGTCGTCGGTGCCGACGCCGAAGGCCAGGAGATCACCGCGCAGAACGGCCGCTACGGTCCGTACCTGAAGAAGGGCACGGACTCGCGCTCGCTGCAGACCGAGGACCAGCTCTTCACGATCACCCTCGAAGAGGCCCTGGAGATCTACTCCCAGCCCAAGCAGCGCGGACGCGCGGCCGCCAAGCCGCCGCTGAAGGAGCTGGGCGTGGACCCGGTCAGCGAGAAGCCGGTCGTCGTCAAGGACGGTCGCTTCGGGCCGTACGTCACCGACGGGGAGACCAACGCGACCCTGCGCTCCGGCGACAGCGTCGAGGAGATCACCCCGGAGCGCGGCTTCGAGCTGCTCGCCGAGAAGCGCGCGAAGGCGCCCGCCAAGAAGACGGCGAAGAAGGCCCCCGCGAAGAAGGCTCCGGCCAAGAAGGCGACGGCTGCCAAGAAGACGGCGGCGAAGAAGACGACGACGGCCGCGAAGAAGACGGCCGCCAAGAAGACCGCCGCGAAGACGGCGACGGCTTCGAAGACGGCGACGGACGAGTGAGCCGAGGCGGAAGCGTCAGCCGAGGCGGAAGCGTCAGCCGAGGCGGAAGCGTCAGCCGAGGCGACTGAGCCGAGGCGGCGTCTTCCGTCACGGAGACTTCGCAAAACGAACGCCCCGATATCGCTTTGGTGTCGGGGCGTGCGCACGTTCGGACGCGCGCCGCAGGCTGTCAGTCGGTCCCGATAGGCTGAAAGCATGACGCGAGCCGAGCAACCAACGGCCCACCACCCGGCCCCCGACGACGCCCTTGTCGCGGACTCCCGCGAGCGGGCAGTCCGCGCCCTGCTGCGCCGGCCGCAGCTGAGGCGGTTGTCGAGCGCCCAGCTCGTGGGATCGGTCGGCGACACCCTCGCCCTTCTCGTGCTGGTGCTCCTCGCCCTTCAAGCGGCGATCAGCGAGGGCTCGTTCGGCGGTGGCTATCGCGGCGTGGCGTTCGCAGTGGCGACCGTTTTCGGGGTGCGCATCCTGGCGACGCTGCTCTTCGGAGCCGTCCTGCTCGGCCCGTTGACCTCGCTCACCTCGCAGGAGGGGCCGCTCGACCGCCGCTGGACCATGGTCGGCGCAGACGCCGTAAGGGTCCTCGCGCTGATCGTCGCCCCCCTGTGGATCGACTGGACGCCGGACGACGCGCTGGCCGTCCTCCTGGTGACCGCCTTCGTGACCGGAGTCGCCGAGCGCTTCTGGACGGTGTGCCGTGAGAGCGCGGCGCCCGCGCTGCTGCCCGCACCGCCCCTGGAGGGCGCGACGGTACGGCCGCTGCCGGACCACATGGACGCCCTGCGCCGCCTGTCGCTGCGTACGTCCTTCGTGGCGATCCCCCTCGCGGCGGCCACCCTGGTCGTCGCGGGGCTCCTCAACAACCTGCTGGGCGCCGGAATGGACTGGTTCGACCAGCACCAGGCGGCGCTCGCCTCGTATGTGGCGGCCGGACTGTTCGCCGCGTCCCTGTCCGTGGTGACGTTCCTGGAGTTGCCCGACACGCGCACCCCGCGCGCGCGTTCGCCGCTGGAGGGGCTGCGCCGCCCCAAGACGGGCACGGGAGTGGACAAGGGCCGTACGGGGGCCATTCCGCTGCTGGTGCTCGCGTGCGCCGCCGTCGCGGGTGCCATCTCCGCGGCCGTCGCCGTCTGCGTGCTGCACGCCAAGGACCTGGGCGGCGGCCCCGTGATGTTCGGGCTGCTGGTCCTCGCGCTGACGGGCGGAGTCGTCGTCGGCATCCGTACGGCACCCTCCGTGCTGCCCACCCTCTCGCGCCGCAGGCTGCTCGCGCTGGCGATCGCCTTCACCGGCGTCGCACTGCTCGCGGCCGGCCTCGTCCCGGACGTCACCACGGTCCTGCTGATCGTCGCGCTGGCCGGCATCGGTGCGGGCGTGGCCGCCAACACCGGGCACACGCTGCTGGACCAGGAGGCCGAGGACCACCGCCGGGCGCGCACGACGGAGCACCTGCACGCGGTGGTACGGGTCTGTGTGGCGCTCGGCGCGGTGATCGCGCCCGTGGTGGCGGCGGGGATCGGCCCGCACCGGCTGGAAAACGGCAAGTTCGTGTTCACGCACGGCGGCGCCGCGTTCACGCTGATGCTGGTCGGAGCGCTGCTGCTGCCCGTGGCCGCGCTGGTCCTGGCGAAGGTCGACGACCGCTCGGGAGTGCCCCTGCGGCACGATCTGCGGGACGCGCTGCTGGGCGGCGACGACCCGGTCGAGACGCCCACGATCTCCGGTTTCTTCATCGCCCTGGAGGGCGGCGACGGAGCCGGCAAGTCCACGCAGGCCGAGGCGCTCGCCGAGTGGATCCGGGCCAAGGGCCACGAGGTCGTGCTGACGCGCGAGCCGGGCGCGACGCCGGTGGGCAAGCGGCTGCGGTCGATCCTGCTGGACGTGTCGAGCGCGGGGCTGTCCCACCGCGCGGAGGCGCTGCTGTACGCGGCGGACCGCGCCGAACACGTCGACACGGTGGTCAGGCCCGCACTGGAGCGGGGTGCCGTGGTCGTCTCCGACCGCTACATCGACTCCTCGGTGGCTTACCAGGGGGCGGGCCGCGATCTGTCCCCGACCGAGATCGCCCGCATCAACCGCTGGGCGACCAACGGCCTCGTACCGCATCTGACCGTGCTGCTCGACGTGTCGCCGGAGATCGCGCGCGAGCGGTTCACGGAGGCGCCGGACCGGCTGGAGTCGGAGCCGGCCGAGTTCCACGCGCGCGTGCGGTCCGGTTTCCTCACGCTGGCCGCGGCAGACCCCGGGCGGTACCTCGTCGTGGACGCCGGCCAGGAGGCCGAGGCCGTCACCACCGTCGTACGGCACCGGCTCGACCAGATGCTGCCGCTGTCCGAGGCCGAGGTGAAGGCCCAGGAGGAGGCGCGGAAGAAGGCCGAGGAGGAAGCCCGCCGCAAGGCCGAGGAAGAGGCCGCGCGGAAGGCCGAGGAAGAGCGTCTGGAGCGCGAGCGCCAGGAACAGCTCGACCGGCTGCGCGCCGAGGAGGAGGAGCGCAAGCGGCGCGAGCTGGAGGAGGCGCAACGGCGCGAGGCCGAGCGACAGGCGGAGGAGGCCCGGCTGCGGGCCGAGGAAGCGCGCCGCCGTGCCGAGGAGGAGCAGGCAAGACTCCTCGCGGAGGAGAAGGCACGCGCCGAGGAGGAGGCCCGCCGCAAGGTCGAGGAGGAGCGGCGGCGCAAGCAGGCCGAGGAAGAGGCCCGGCTGCATGCCGAGGCCGAGGCGCTGCGCCTGGAGAAGCAGCGCAAGGCCGAGGAGGCGCTGCTGCGGGCCGAGGAGGCCAGGCGGCTCGCCGAGCAGGCCGCAGCCGCCGCGGAGGCGGGGCCCAGGCGGCCGACGGCACCCGTGGCTCCGCCGGAGGCGTCCACGGTGCCGACGCCTGTGGTGACGCCGACCAACGCGTCGGGCGGGCCGGTGGAGGAGACCGCGGTGCTGCGCCCGGTACGGGACGAGCGGCAGCGCGGAGCGCGCAGCGACCGTCCGGCCGGCGAGTCCGAGTCGGAGGTGACGGCGAAGCTGCCGCAGCCGCCGGCACCTGCGGGGGCCGCGGACGAGACGGCCGTGCTGCCGCCGGTCGTGCCGGGTGCGGCGGACGAGACAGCGGTACTGCCGCCGGTCGTGCCGGGTGCGGCCGACGAGACGGCCGTGTTGCCGCCGGTGCCTTCCGCGGCCGCGGACGAGACCGCCGTGCTGCCTCCCGTGCGCGGCGACGATCCCGCGCATCGGGTTCCGCCCGGGTTCTTCCGGGACGAGCAGCAGGCGGCACCGCCGGACGGGACCGAGGACCGTACGCGCGAGATGCCGCAGATCGGGGCCGGAGGAGAGCCCCGGCGCCGGGCGCGCTCGGACTGGGCCGAGGAGACTCCGCTGGACGATCTGCCGACGCTCGCGGACGAACTGCTCGGCCCGCGCGAGGACGAGGCCGACGACGATGCGGGCCGGGGACGCCGGGGCCGCGGGCGCCGCGGCTGAGGGCACCAGGGTTCAGGGCGTCGCGACTGGGAGCACTACGGTTCTGGGCGTCGCGGCTGGGAGCACTACGGTTCAGGGCGTCGCGTCAGGGAGCACGATGGCTCAGGGTGTCGCGGCTGAGGCCCGGTCGCCCGACCGTCGTTGTCAGTGCCACCCCGCACAATGGATCCCGCAACGTGAGACATGACGAAGGGGCGGGGTGAGCTCATGACCGTCTGGGACGACCTCGTCGGCCAGGAGAAGGTGGCCGGGCAGCTCGACGCCGCTGCCCGGGACGCCGATGCGCTGGTCACCGCGACCGCCACCGGTGCGCCGCCGCCCGAGGCGTCGAAGATGACGCACGCATGGTTGTTCACGGGGCCGCCGGGCGCCGGCCGGGCCCGGGCGGCGCGGGCGTTCGCCGCCGCGCTGCAGTGCGTCAGCCCCGACCGCGCGCTCGGCGGGACCCCCGGCTGCGGGTTCTGCGACGGCTGCCACACCGCCCTCGTCGGCACGCACGCGGACGTCACCACCGTCGCCGCCGTCGGCGCACAGATCCTCGCCGACGACATGCGTGACACCGTCCGCAAGTCGTTCACGTCACCGGCGAACGGCCGCTGGCAGGTCATCCTCGTCGAGGACGCCGAGCGGCTGAACGAGAAATCGGCCAACGCCGTGCTGAAGGCGGTGGAGGAGCCCGCGCCGCGCACGGTCTGGATGCTGTGCGCGCCCTCCGTCGAGGACGTGCTCCCCACCATCCGCTCCCGCTGCCGCCACCTCAGCCTGCTGACGCCCTCGGTGGACGCGGTCGCCGACATGCTCGTCCGGCGGGAGGGCATCGAACCGCCCGTCGCCGCCATCGCGGCCCGCGCCACGCAGGGGCACGTCGACCGGGCCCGCCGCCTGGCCACCGACCCGGCCGCCCGCGAGCGGCGCGCCGCCGTGCTGAAGCTGCCGCTGCGGGTCGCGGAGATCGGCAGCGCGCTCAGGGCCGCCCAGGAACTCGTCGACGCGGCCGCCGAGGACGCCAGACAACTCGCCGAGGAACGGGACGGCAGGGAGACCGAGGAGCTGAAGGCGGCCATGGGCGCGTCCCAGGGCGGCCGGATGCCGCGCGGCACGGCGGGCGTGATGAAGGACCTGGAGGACAAGCAGAAGCGCCGCAGGACGCGTACGCAGCGCGACAGCCTCGACCTCGCCCTGACCGACCTCACCGGCTTCTACCGCGACATCCTCGCCCTCCAGCTCGGCTCCCGCGTGGCGATCGCCAACGTGGACGCCGAGGACGCCCTGGAGCGCCTCGCCCGCGAGACCTCTCCCGAGTCCACCCTCCGCCGCATCGAGGCGATCGCCGCCTGCAGCGACGCCCTCGACCGCAATGTCGCCCCGCTGCTCGCGGTCGAGGCGATGGCGATGGCCCTGAGAGCGGGCTGACGGGCGCACGGGGCCCCGCTCCGTCCAGTGATCAACCGGAAGTTGACGGTGTAATTCGTACGAGCCATGGTGGGCACGGAAGGCATTCAGATGACTGCGGAGAGTTACGCTCGCCAGATGTACATCTGGCGCAGCTCACGTCCCTGCCGGCCCCGAACCGCCGCCACCCTCCTGGCCGCGGCCGCGCTGCTCGTCTCCGCCTGTTCCTCCGGCGGCACGGCGAGCACCAGTGGCAACGCGGCCGACGCGGCCCTGGCCGCACTGCCGCAGTCGACGCCGTCCACCCTCTCGTCGTACTACGGGCAGAAGCTGAGCTGGCGCACCTGCGGAGTCCCCGGTTTCCAGTGCGCCACGATGAGGGCGCCGCTCGACTACGCCAGGCCGGGCGACGGGGACATGCGGCTCGCCGTCGCCCGCAAGAAGGCGACGGGCAAGGGCAAGCCGCTCGGTTCGCTGCTGGTCAACCCGGGCGGGCCGGGAGGCTCGGCGATCGGGTACCTGCAGCAGTACGCCGCTGTCGGCTACCCGGCGAAGGTCCGTGCCCGCTACGACATGGTCGCGATCGATCCGCGCGGCGTCGCCCGCAGCGAGCCCGTGGAATGCCTCAACGGCCGGCAGATGGACACGTACACACAGACGGACGCCACGCCCGACGACCGGAACGAGACGGACCAACTCGTGGGCGCGTACCAGAAGTTCGCGCAGAGCTGCGGGAAGCACTCGGCGAAGCTGCTGCGGCATGTCTCCACCGTCGAGGCGGCTCGAGACATGGACATCCTGCGGGCGGCGCTCGGGGACTCGAAACTGACGTATGTGGGGGCGTCGTACGGGACGTTCCTAGGGGCGACGTACGCCGGACTGTTCCCCGGCCGGGTGGGCCGGCTGGTGCTGGACGGCGCGATGGACCCCTCGCTGACCGCGCGCCGCATGAACCTGGACCAGACGGCGGGATTCGAGACGGCGTTCCAGTCCTTCGCCAAGGACTGCGTGCAGCAGACGGACTGCCCGCTCGGCCGCAAGGGCACCACGCCGGCCCAGGTCGGCGACAACCTCAGCGCCTTCTTCAAGAAGCTGGACGCGCACCCCGTGCCCACCGGAGACGCCGACGGCCGCAAGCTCGGCGAGGCCCTCGCCACCACCGGCGTGATCGCGGCGATGTACGACGAGGGCGCGTGGGCGCAGCTGCGTGAGGCGTTGACGTCGGCGATGAAGGAGAACGACGGCGCCGGCCTGCTCGTCCTCTCCGACAGCTACTACGAGCGGGACGCCGACGGCCGCTACTCGAACCTGATGTCCGCCAACGCCGCCGTCAACTGTCTCGACCTCCCGGGCGCCTTCTCCGGCCCCGACCAGGTGGAGAAGGCGCTCCCGTCCTTCGAGAAGGCCTCCCCGGTCTTCGGCGAGGGCCTCGCGTGGGCCTCCCTGAACTGCGCTTACTGGCCGGTGAGGCCCACGGGCGCACCGCACCACATCAAGGCGAAGGGCGCCGCGCCCATCGTCGTGGTCGGCACCACCCGCGACCCGGCGACCCCGTACCGCTGGGCCCAGTCCCTGTCCCGTCAGCTCTCCTCCGCCCGCCTCCTCACCTACGAGGGCGACGGTCACACCGCCTACGGCCGCGGCAGCACCTGCATCGACTCCACGATCGACGCGTACCTGCTCCGCGGAACCCCTCCGACCAAGGGAAAGCGCTGCTCCTAGCCCGGTGGCCGGCCCCGCGGTTCCCCACCCGGGGCTGGTACGGAGCACCCTTCGAAACTGTGTAGACTTACCGACGTTGCTGATCGCACCATAGTGCCGACAGCGCGCCGCCTTAGCTCAGATGGCCAGAGCAACGCACTCGTAATGCGTAGGTCTCGGGTTCGAATCCCGAAGGCGGCTCCGAGGTGAACCCCAGGTCGTGCCTCTGACCTGGGGTTTCTTGTCTTAGGTGACCTTGGAATGCGGGCTAATCGGGCACCTGTGGTCTACGCATCGCAATGCGTAGGTCGGAGATCGACTGGTAGTGGGCGTTTCGGTTCACATGCCTGTGACCTGGCTTTTTGTTCGGTGCTGCCGGGCAGCTCGCTGTCGGGTTCGGTGTGGTGGCCATGTGGTGGCCAAGCGTGCAGAGATCGTGCAACGGCCTCCCCAGCCACCGTGAGGTTACAGGCGTGCTTGGGGTCGCACGGTTGTGCTATCCGGACAATCCCACGATCGACGCGCTGCACCTGGGGCACGATCGACAACCTGCTCGTAGAGCGACTCCTGCGCCTGCAACAGTTGGCGCTCAATAGCTGTGGTCACAACAGCCTCAGTCAGGTTCGGGTTGTCGATGAGGACGCACCGGAACCTGGTAGAGCCGCAGTTGTGAACTGAAGCCACGCCGTACGCCTTGGGCAGGGACGCGTAGTCGATGACCACCCGCACCCGGACACTGCCGGACTTCGCGCCGGCGCGGGTGAAGGCGAGCATGCCGTCAGCACTTGCCAGCAGCGCCTGATTGTGGACGCGGCCGGCGGCGATGTGACGGCCGCGGTGAAGGGCTGGCTGGTCGTGTCCCGCGTGATGGTGTAGCCGATCAACTGGTGGGCGCGTTTGGTGTGTTGGTCAGCGCCGGGGCGCTTTCGGGGAGTTCTGGGTAGAGGTCATCCATGCTGCTTTCAGGGAGGTAGCGGCGGGGGAAGGCGATCCATTCGTCGTGCATCTCGAAGAGCACGGCGCTGACCAGCCGCAACAGGGCGTCGTCGTTGGGGAAGACCTGGACGACGTCGGTGCGGCGCTTGATCTCCCGGTTGACCCGCTCCAGCGGGTTGGTCGACTGGATCTTCTTCCAGTGCCGCTCCGGGAAGACGGCGAACGCGGTCAGATCGTCCTTGGCCTCCAGCAGCATCTTCTTCACCTTGGGGAACTGCCCGCCGAGCATGTCGGCGACGGTGTCGACCTGGGCCCTGACCGAGCTGTGGCCGGACTGGGCAAAGATCGTACGGATCGTCGCGGCCACCATCTCAGTGGCGTGCTTGTCGATCACGCCGAAGACGTTGCGCAGGAAGTGGACCCGGCATCTTTGGTAGGGCGGCGCCGAGCATCACCTTGCCGATCGCGGCGACCAGGCCGCTGTGATGGTCACCGATGACCAGACGGACCCCGGACCGGCCGCGTTCGCGCAGGTGACGCAGGAACTCGGTCCAAAACGCCTCGGTCTCGCTGTCGCCGACCATCACGCCGAGGACTTCGCGGCCGCCGTCCTCGGTGACGCCGGTGGCGATGACCACGGCCCGCGAGGCGATCTGGTGGTTGACCCTCGCCTTGCAGTAGGTGGCGTCGAGGTAGATGTAGGGGAAGCGGGTGTGGTCCAGCGGCCGGGTGCGAAACGCGGTCAACGGCTCGTCCAGGGCGGCGCAGATCCTGGAGACCTCGCTCTTGGAGATTCCGGTGTCCGCCCCCAGGGCCTTGACCAGGTCGTCGACCGACCGGGTGGAGACGCCCTCGACGTACGCCTCCATGATGACGGCGTAGAGAGCCTGGTCGATGCGGCGCCGACGCTCCAGCAGGCAGGGGAAGAAACTGCCGGACCGCAGTTTGGGGATGGCCAGGTCGAGGTCGCCGGCCTGGGTGGTGAGCGTCTTGTCGCGGTGCCCGTTGCGGTAGTTGGTGCGGGTGTCGGTGTGCTCGTTCCACTCGGCGCCGATCTTCGCCGCGGCCTCGGCCTCGATCAGTTCTTGCAGCATCCGCTCGGCGACACTGCGGACGAGTTCGAGTCCCTCGGTCGAATGTAGTGACTGAAGCAGGCGTGTGAGTTCAGACTGGGACAGGGCCACTGTGCGTCTCCTCCCCTCGGTGAACTGGGCGTTCATCAGGGAGAGTTGCACGGCGGCCCGTCCGCTGCGCAGGGAGCGGACACCACCAGCCGGAGCACACCGGCGCACTACTCAACGTCGATCGGCTACACCGTTACGCGGGACGCCATCGGCTGGCTCATCGACACCGGCCGCATGCACCCCGAAGATGTGATCGTCTACCCGGAGATCCACGCCTGGAAGCCCGCAAGCTCGACGAGGCCACCGCCTGCCTCGGTCTGCTCAACAGCATCGCGCCGACACGCCGCACCCGCCCCGGCCGCGGTAACTGACCTCAGCGGGTGTCATGTTCAGGGCCTACTGCTGGGTGCGCCCGTGGAACCCGGCGCACCCGCGGCGTCACGCGACGGCCTGCCCTTCACCAGCAGAGGTAATTACGGGCGAACCGTCGGATCGATCAACGACCGAGCCCCCTGAAGAATCAAGGTGTACGCCCAGCAGCTCGGACATTCGAGCAGACCGAAGGAGGTTTTTGAGGATGTAACCGGGCGTCAAGCTCAGGGCAGCCAGCCGGTGCGAGTCCGGTCCGGGGAGACGCCGGGGTCCCAAGTAGCTGACTCCCGGCGTCGTTCGAGAGGGCGGCGTCGAAGTGGAGCGACAAGCGTCCTTCGGGGCTGCGCGACCGACCGGTCCGCAACATGAAGTGAAGTCTGCAGCGCCGAAATATTCACCCCGCCCGATGGGCGGGCCAAGGGGGAGCCGAGCCCGTGCTTTGAAGGCGAAGGCCATGGAAGGCGTCCGGGAACCTGGAGCGGGCGCTGAAGCCCCCCCGGCGTAAGGGGCGTGGAACGGTCGGAAGGGATGTCCTGGGAACTGGAGAGGGCCTACTCCGTCCCGGGTATGCGGCCGGGAGCGTGGCCCGCTCATAACCGGTGGACCGGGAAGTGGCGGGTTGACGGACGGCCGGTGGCGTGCCCTGCGGCACCGGGTGCTCGCGCCCAGCGAGATCGCGCCAGATGAGGAACTCGTCTCCCTGGTCTACTTCTTCGAGACCGCCACCGACGCCGAGATCGTGCCGCTGCTCGCGCCGGTGGGCGGAGGCGAGGGGCTGTCACCGGTCATCGCAGGTGAGTGAGGACATGCGGGCCGCACCCGATGAGCCCGCCCCGCTGGGGTGCCTCGCGCCGGCCGCCCGCGACTGACCGGATCCCGGGTCAGGCCGAGCCGCGCACCACAAGGCGGGTCGGCCTGACCACCGGGGAGGCGAGGGCGTCGCCGACGGCCGGTCCGCCGCTCTCGCCGAAGGAGCGGGTGAGCAGCAGGCGTGCCATCAGCCGCCCCATCTCCTCGATGTCCTGGTGCACAGTGGTCAGCGGCGGATCGGTGGTCGGTGCGATGGCGGGGAGGTCGTCGAAACCCACGACGGCCACGTCCTCGGGCACCCGCCGTCCGCGTGTTTGCAGAACGCGCAGTGCTCCGGCCGCCATGAGGTCCGAGGCGACGAACACGGCGTCCAGACTGGGGCACCCGTCCAGCAGCCGGCCCATCGACTCGGCACCTCCCTCCTGGGTGAAGTCGCCCTCGACGACCAGCTGCGGCGCGGCGTTTGGGAGCACGTCGCGATAGCCGTCCAGCCGGTCCACCGCGGCGGCCTGGTTCAGTGGGCCGGTGACCGTCCCGATGCACTCACGGCCCAGTCCGACGAGATGGCGCACCGCTTCACGGGCACCGCCTCGGTTGTCCGCGTCCACGTAGAGATAGCCGCGGGACCGTTCGGCCGGTCCGGCCACCGGTCGGCCCCCGAAGACGGCGGGCAGCCCGAGTCGGTCCGTCATCGCGGGCAGGGGGTCGTCCGCGTGCAGCGAGAACAACAGCGCCCCGTCAACGTGAGCGCCGCCGAGGAAGTCGCCGACGCGCGCGTAGTCGTCGGGCTCCTCGATGAAGAGCAGCACCGGCTGGGAGCCCTGCTCGACGAGCTCCCGCCGTATGCCATTCAGTTGCAGGCCGAAGAACGGATCGACGAAGAGCCGGTTCTGCGGTTCGGTGATCACGACGGCGACTGCGTTGTTGCGCCGGGTGACCAGGCGTCGGGCGATCTGGTTGGGCACGTAGCCGAGCTCGGTCACCACTTCCCGGACCTTCTCGACGACTTCGGCACGCACCTTCGGCTGGCCGTTGATCACCCTGGAGACGGTGGACCGCGACACTCCCGCTCTGCGCGCCACGGCCTCCAGCGTGGGGCGCTGTGCACCGGTCCGGCCGGTCACCTGACCTCTCCCTTGCGCAGTAGTTCATCCAGGACCTGTTGGGCCCGGTGCCCGTCGTCGAAGCCCGCCAGGGCCCCGAGGCGTCCGGCACCGGCAACAGTTGCCGTCCAGTCGTGGAGCTGGGCCACGAACGAGTCGGCCCAGCCGGGGATCTCGCCGGGCGGGTCCTCAAGGCGCAGGGGACCGAGGACCTTCACGGGCTCCCACTCGACACCGGTGCGCACATTCAGGACGGGGCCGTCCTGCGAACGGTAGAGGAGTTCGCCGTGGCTGCCGGTGACAGAGACACGGAAGCCGACGTCGTCGGGCGTGGCCGACTTGGACGCGGTCAGCGTGAAGTGCGGGCCGCTCGCCAGCCGACCGCTCACGAAGGCGTGGTCGTCCACCCGCACCCGGCGCCCCTCCTTGGCGGCCACCTTGGTGCGGAGCCCGACCTTGCAGCCGGCGGTGTCGACCTGACCGTCAAAGAGGTGGTGCAGCAGGTCGATGAGATGCACGCCCAGGTCACCGAGCGCGCCGCTGGTGAACCGTTCCCCGGCGTTGTCCCGCCAGGTGAAGGTCTTGCGGGTCAGCGCGCTTCCACGCCTGAAGGCGAGGTCGACGTGGAGCACACGGCCCAGCACGCCATCGTCGAGCTGTCGGCGGATCTCCTGCACCACCCCAAGATAGCGGTAGTTGAAGCCCACGCAGCAGACCACGGGCGCGCCCGCCGCGCGGTCCCGCATGGCCATGGTCTCCTCGACGGAGACGGCCATCGGCTTCTCGCACAGCACGTGCCGCCCACGGTCGACGGCCTCGAAGGCGTACGTGGCGTGAGTGCGGTTGGGGGAGGCGACGACGACCGCGTCGACCCCTTCGTAGAACTCGTCCAGGGAGGTGAAGGCGGGTACGCCCAGGTCGTCGCCGACGGATGCAGCCCTGGGCCTGTCCACGTCGTACACACCGGCCAGCGTGGTGCCCTCGCCGACCAGCACCGCGTGTGCGTGCGTCCGGCCGATACCCCCGGCACCAATGATTCCCACCCGCATCGGTAAAAGCCCTCCTGTGATCGCTGTGGCAGTAGTTGTCACCGTCTGGCTCGCAGCCCCATGAGCAGCGTGGTGAGGACGGCGTCCGAATGGCACCGGTCGGACACACGCGGATGGCGGCCGCGGGCCTCCTCCGTGCAGTTTCCGACCATCACTCCGTGGCCCACGGCGGCCAGCATCTCCAGATCGTTGCCGCTGTCGCCGAAGGCGAACGTGTCCGCGGGGTCGATGCCGTACTTCTGGCAGACGTACCGAACGACCTGTCTCTTTCCGCAGGTGGGCGGAAGGAGATCGACGTCGTAGCAGTCCGCTGGGTCCCCGGCCGAGGGATTACAGCGGCTCACGCTCACCCCCAGTGCAGCGCGTCCGGCCGCTTCCCTGACCGCGGACAGGTTCCGCGCGTCGATCTCGGGGTGACGAGAGCGGTAGTAGTAACTCTTCACCAGACTGTCCGGGGCACGGCCGGGCTGCGGCTCCAGGTCCACCCCGTTGGCCGACAGTTCTCGCACAACGGTCCCGGCGCTGCGTCCGAGGCTCTCGGCGTCCGGCATCAGCCGCAGCCAGCCTGGGTCCGGGCGGAGTTCTCCTGACTCGGACACCAGCAGTTCGGTACCGAGCGAGCAGGCGACGAAGTGGGGCAGCGTACGCAGCCCGTGCGCGCGGGCCTTGCGCAGCACGGAGAGCAGCGAGCTGCCCGTTACCCAGCCGAACAGCAGGCCGTGCCGTTCGCCCGCCTCCACGAGGTAGTCCTCCAGGGCCTCCCGGCAGGCCCTCTCGTGCTCGGTCGGGGAGTGCGCCAGATAGGTCTCGTCGAAGTCGCAGAAGGCCACGGCCCGTACCGGAAAGGGCAACGGCAGAGCGGAGGCCTCAGAGCGCGGTGGCATGGACGGCCGCATGCAGTGCCTCGATCACTCTGTCCTGCTCGGCGACGGACAGTCCGTTGTGCAGCGGAAGGTGGAACACGGTCGCGTTCAACTCCTCGGTGCAGGGCAGGGACACGCCCGCAAAGAGCTTCTCGCGCAACGGAGTTCGCTGGTGGTGGGTGAGCACGGGGTAGTAGATGTCCGTCTCCACGCCGGCTGCATGCAGGCGGGTCCGGAGCGCGTCCCGGGCAGCTTCTCCGGCCGTCGCCCGCACGGGAAAGAGATGCCAGGCGTGATCCTCCGTGAAGGCGGGCAGGACCAGCTCTCCGGCTGTGTCGAGCTCCGCCAGGGCGTCGATGTAGCGGTGGGCGAGGAAGGCCCGGCGGTAGTTGTTCAGCGTTAGCCCCGGCAGCAGCCCAGTCGCCACGGTGGCCGTCGAGTTGTCGATCTTCGCGTTGAGGCCCCAGACATCGGTCTTGACGTTCTTGTGTCCCGGGGCGAAGCCGTGGTAGGCGAGTCTCTCCATACGTGAATGGAGTTCGCCGTCGCCGGTGAGGACGGCACCCGCCTTCCCGGTCAGCCCGAAGTTCTTGTACGGGTTGAAGCTCAGGACGGTCGCGTCCGAGTACCGGCCGACGCCTGTGACTCCGATCGCTTGGCAGGCGTCCTCCACCACGAGCAGCCCAAGTTCTCGAGCGACCCGGTGCACACCGGCGACATCGGCGAGCCGGCCGTGCAGATGGACGGGCAGAACCGCCCGGGTCCTGGGGGTTACGGCCGCCTCGATCAACGTGGGATCCAGGGTGTGCCGTTCGGGGTCCACGTCGACGAGTACCGGGACGGCTCCGCACGCGAACACGGCGTTCTCGGTCGCCGCGAAACTGTTCGCGGGCATGATCACCTCGTCGTCCGGACCCACTCCGACCGCGTGCAGAGCGATAATCAGGGCATCCGTGCCGCTGCTCGTGGCGATGGCGTGGGGCAGCCCGAGAAACTCGGCGAGAGCCTGCTCGAACTCGGCTACGGCGGGCCCGCTCGTCAGCTCACCTGCCGCCAACGCACGGGCGAAGCACTCAACGACTGTCCGTTGCTCCTCCGACGTCAGCAGACGTGTCCTGGGCAGGAAGGGAACCGTCGGTCGGCCCTGACCGGCCAGCAGTGGTTCCCGGGCGAAGACGGAGTCCGCCGCGGACGGAAACAGACGCGGGCTCCGCGCGTCGAGCAGTCCGGCCAAGGCACGGTGGGCGATGGCCGGGGTCGAGGCGTAGGCCGGGATCTCGCCACGCAACACGTCCAGCACCAGCTGGTGGATGCTGTGGCTGCCTCCGGTGAACGCCTGTGCTGCGGGACTCGCGGGGCGAACCGTCACGGTGGTCACACCTGCCCCGCACGGTCGGCGAGCGCGGGGCACCCGTAGGTCTTCGCCGCCCGCTCCAGGACGTGTCGGCCCGGCTGCTTGAAGTACAGCAGTTCCCGTCCGGTGTGCAGCGTTTGCACGGCGAGTGGCAGATCTCTGTCGGCGGTCAGGTCGACCACGATCAGATCGGCCGCCGCACCGGCCTCGGCGATCCGCCGCTCGGCTCCGGGCAGGTCGCCGTCGTCGACCACCAGCACCTCGTACGGCTCCCCCAGGGGCAGTCGGCCCGCCAATGCGCGGCAGGCGAACTCAAGGCGGAGGTAGGCATCGAACCAGCTGGGACCGTCGCCGCGCGCGGGGTCGAAGTAACCGTCGAGGATCCACTGGAGCCGGACGTCGAGATCCGGGTGCTTCGCCGTGAAGTAGGCGAAGTTCTCCTGCCAGTCGGCATGACGCTCGCGCTGGGACTCCGCGTGGTGCTGGTGGTGGACACGGGCGAACGGGGTGTGGACGAACGTGAGGCCGTACCGGTGGAGGCGGTAGCCCAGCTCGACGTCCTCGAAGCTCCATTTCTTGATGTTCACATCGAACGCGCCGACGGCCAGCAGATCTTCCTTGCGCACCGAGACGTTGCAGCCATAGAGGAAGTGCCAGCAGGTCGCCAGATTGGCCAGGTTCTCCGAGAGCAGGTCCGTGACCTCCGCCCGTTCATCCGGTAAGGCGAATGGGGGGAAGGACTCCGGGTCGAAGGAGGACTGCAGCCGCTCCAGGTCCACCGGACCGGGGGCGAGGTAGTCGCGGAACCCGACGGCCACGAGCCCGGGCCGGTCACGGTGGCACCGGATGTGCTCCCGCAGGAAGAGTGGGTCGATGATCTGGTCACCGTCCGCGAAGACGATCAGTTCGCCTTCCGCCACCCGGATTCCGGCGTTCCGCGCCGCCGAACGGCAGGATTCCTCAGTGCGCGGAAGATGGAGAAAGCGCACCGGATACTTGAGGGGGAGTGCGTTTACCATGTCCGCTGTGCCGTCGGTCGACCCGTCGTCGACCAGGACTACCTCGAATTCGTCGGACGGGTCGAGGCGCTGGTGGTTCAGCGAGATCAGACATGGAGCTAGGAGCTCCCTGGAATTGTAGGTGGGAACGACCAGGCTTGCTTTCACGTTGAGCTCCGGAGAATTTGACGTTCAGTCTTGCTCGCGGTATGACGCCGCATCAGAAATCGGATACAGGAAATTTTTCCGGCTGTCTGACGATGAGGTGGGCCCGCTCCGGCGCGGAGAGATAACGCCAGCGGACGCTGAGCAGCAAGGCTCGGAGATTCTCGTCCACGGCCATGGCGATCATGACCCCGAGAATCGCCAGCCCGAGCGGCAGGGAGAGCAGATAGGCCAAGGGCACGAAGACGCCCCACAAGACGAGAATCCCGACCGCGGCCGGATAAGTGACATGGCCGACGGCACGCAGGGTGCTCGCCGTGGTCATGATCAGAGCAGAGCCGGGAAGGTAGAGCAGACCGCACCACAGCAGCAGCTTCCCGGTGTCGATCACCTGCGGATCGTCGGTGAACCGGCCCATGATCCAGTCACTGCAGAGCGCCGTGACCAGCGCCAGGACGAGTGCGATCGCCGATCCGGCCAGGCGGGATCCGCGGGCGCGGCGCCGGATTCCGTCGAGGTCACCGGCGCCAGCGAGATGCCCGAGGGAGATCTGCAGGCCCTGGGAGAGCGCGGACGAGAACATTCCGATCATGTTGGTGATGCTCAGGGTGTACATCCGGGCGGCGAGTTCGTCGGTACCCACGGCCGCGATGATCCTGGTGGTGGCGATCTGCGCCGCCTGCCACAAGGCCGGCTCCAGGATGGTGGGCAGCGTGAAGGCCACGAGCAGTGCACCGTGGGCGCGCAGATCGCGCGTGCTCGCCGGCCGGCGGAACTTGATCCCGATCCGGAAGAACACGAGCCAGACGCTGTAGAGCAGGCCTGCGGCCGTGGCGAGCACGGTGGAGAGCGCGACGCCCTGAATGCCCCAGCGCGGCCCGGAGTCCGACAGCACCAAGACGTAGATCAGCACGATGTTGACGATGTTTGCGAGGGCCGTGGCGAACATGGCCTGGAGTGTGAACCCGTTGGCCGCCATCACCCCGCCGAGCATCGCCATGATCGAGTGCAGAACTGCCCCCGCGGCGACGACTTCCAGGAAGACCGTTCCGTAGGAGAGCAGTCGCCCATCCAATCCCATCAGTCGAGCCGCGTCCTCCGCGAAAACGTAGAGCGTGACGCCGACGACGGCACCCAGGGCGACGTGCAATAGCAGGGCGACGAAGTAGTACTCCTGAACCTTCGTGGTCTCGCCCTGGCCGAGCGAGCGGGCGTATACGAGACTGCCGCCCTGTCCCATGAAGGAGAACATCATTAGGACGAACGTTACCAACGTACTGACGGAGCCCACCGCTCCCGCAGCATCATCGGAAATGCGGCCCAATGTCCATACGTCGACGAGCCCCATGAAATACGTGCAGGTCAGCTGAAGGAAGATCGGCCAGCTGAGAGAAAATACCCCCAGACTTCTTTTTTGTGGCACGACCACGCCTCCCCGTTCCCTCTCGGCCTGCCGGGCCAAAATAGTCTGTTCGCAGTTTCGAACACTGCCGAAAGCGTGGGGCGTGAGAAAAGCAGAGATGCCGATCCCCCGTTCGAACACCGTGATGCTAGCCGGGGTATCGATCTTGGAAAAGAGATGGCCGAATCAGGAGAGTTAAATTGAGCCACTGGATACGCACGCTGCACGGTCGCCGTCGGAAGCGAGAAACGACGGAGAGTGAGATGCGACGCAGATCGCCATCGTCAATGTCGGGATTGGGGCGCATGTGCCGGGACGTTGGTAGCGGAAGGTGACGCGCGTCGTTGGCGCTGGCGCGATGCCCGCGAGCGCCTTCGCGGCGGGCTGCAGGGCCCTTCTTCCACATGCTGCCGCGCCGGGATTCGGCAGGATCCTTGACGAAGTCATCGTGGATCAGAGCCACCCGCGACAGCGAACGCGTCCACCCCGGTCAGCTCAGCCGACAAGGCCCAGAGCCGAGCGGCCTGTTCACGATCCGCTGGCTGGTCGAACTGACGGGCCACGACACAGTGCTGAAGATAGGAGCCCCCTGCCTCGGCGAACTCCGGCGAGGTCGCCGCCCACACCTGGGTGGCGGCGCCCTGCTCGGGCGACCGGAACTCGGGCAGGAGAGGTTTCCCAGCGTCGTCGATCCAGCCCGCGGCGACCATCTCCTCATTGGTCAGGTGCCGCTGCAGCGGGGTGAGGATGTATCCGGGGTTCACCGAGTACGCGTGCACGCCCACCGAACGGCCCAGCAGATCGAGCTCGGCCGCGAACAGCGCATTAGCGAGTTTCGACTGCGCGTAGGCCGCCCACCTGTCGTAGCCCTGCTCGAAGTGCACATCGTCCCACTGGATGGTTCCGGTCGGGCTGACGCCCGACGAGACGGCGACTACACGTCCGCCCTCGGCGATCGCCGGAAAGAGCCGGTTGACCAGCGCGTAATGGCCGAGGTGATTGACCGCGAAGTGCGCTTCCCAGCCCGGCCCGACACGTGTCTCTGGTACAGCCATGACGCCGGCGCTGTTGATGACGATGTCAATGGTGCGGCCCGAGCTCAGCAGGCGATCCGCGAAGTCGGCCACGCTCTTCAGGTCGGCGAGATCCAGCTCGTCGACTTCGGCGGCCAAGCCGAGGAGCGCCTCCTGCGCAAGGTCCGGGCGACGGGCCGGGACCACGACATGTGCGCCGGCGTTCACCAGTGCCCGGGTCGTGGCCAGGCCCAGACCGGAGTAGCCTCCGGTCACCACTGCCAGCTTCCCGTGCAGGTCGATGCCGGCCAGCACGTCCGCAGCGGAACTGTCGATGGTAAATGTCATGCTTTCCTCAGCGTCGTGGGATGGTCATGCGGGGGTGTTCACGCCATAGAGGCGACGTACCGAGCGGGGAAACAGCACCCCTTGCAGGATTCCGATACCGGCGGCGATCGCAGACGTCAGCGTCACCAACAGGTGGAGCACCGTGAACTGGAGCCCGAACAGGATCCCATGGTGCCGAAACGCGTACGCGTAAGTCCGCCAGTCGAGTGCTATGCCCACAGCGAGAGTGACGGCCGTCGCGAGCAGGGCCAGCGGTCCGAACAGCAGCACGCCGAGGAGGCTGAGTGTCGCAGCCAGTACGAAACCGCTGCCGAGCGCGCGATAGCTTGTGCCGGCACCACCGGGCAGAGACCGCAGGCGTACCCAGTTGGGGGCGCCGATCCGGGTGCGCTGGAACACCTTCGTTAACATGACGCGCAGCGTGCCGTCGTGGTCGTGACGGCCGCGGATGGCCGCGGTCGCCCACACGGCATAGCGCGCATTGAGCCGGAAACCGTAATCCTGCTCCTCGGTCCAGCGCAACTGGTCGTTGAACGGGCCGATTTCGCGGAAGACGGAAGCCCGGATCGCAAAGAGGGCCGAGTGCAGGCCCGGGATCGGACCATCTATCTCGGTGAACCATACGTACTGTTGGATCGCTCGGTACTTCTTGACGAGACTGTCCGGGAACAGCGACTCCGCCTGGTACATGCCACAGACGGCACCGAGGCTTGGATCGGTCTCAAGGAACTCGACCGCCTTGGCCACCGCGTCGGGCGCCAGGGCGACATCGGAGTCGACGAAGAAGAGCACCTCGCCGCCGGCAGCTTCCGCGCCAAGGTTGCGAGCCGTGGAGACACCGCGATTGACGGGGCTCTCCAGCACCGTCACACCCAGGCGACGCGCGATGGCGACGGAGTCGTCGGTGCTGCAGTCGTCCGCCACGATGACTTCGATCGCGGGGTACGTCTGCCCCTGGGCGGCTTCGATGCAGGCCGCGAGGGTCCGGGCATAGTTGTAGTTCGGGATGACTATCGAAACCAGCGGTGCCTCAGCCATTACTCCTCCGAGATCATCTCTTCAGCCGTCAACGACTTGCGATGCAACGGTGGCGACCCTAGCCATCCGACGCTTGGCCGTACCTTGTCCCCACTTCGTGCTGCCTGAAGGAATGCGCCGCCCTGGGGCTCGCCCTTCGCCGCAGCACCTCAGTCACTGCCAAACCCACGCCACCGGTGATGAGTTCGCTCATCGCCACGACCAGTCGACTGATGACCGCCACCACACTCGCCGCCGGTAGCGGAAGGACCGCGCCGAGTGCGCTCAGCAAGATCACCTCGCGCACGCCCAGCCCATCGGGTGTGAAAACCGCGAAGACACCGGCGGCCGCACCCAGGGCGAACGCGCCGACGCACAGTGGCAACGAACGGGCCGGTGCGGCGCCCAGCGCTATGGCCAGGCACCACAGCTGAATTCCGCCGAACAGCCAGGAAAGCGTCTGCACCAGCACGTTGCGGCGAATGACCCCTGCCGGCAAAGTCACCGAAGGCGGGGGGCGCCTACGCAGCCGGGCCACCACGGTGGCGGCCTCGTTGACGAATTGAGGTCGCACCAGGAGCACCGCCAGCGGCACGGCCGAGGCCGCCACCAGCCAGACCTGCGATCCGCCGAGCACCTGGGGCCCGGCCACCAGCCCGGCCGAGGCTGCGGTCAACAGCCCGATCACCAGCGTCAGCAGCCACGCTGTGGCCGTCCGGGCAGGCGGTATTCCCATCGCCTGCCCCATCTTCACGCTCAGTACGAAGCCGAAGACCTTACCGGGCACGTACTTGGCGAATTGGCCTACGAAAAATATCCGGGAGGCACCCACCGCTGTGAGCCCACCGCCTTCAGCCGTGGGCGCGATATCCGAGCTGGCGGCTGACAGCATCGACCACCAGGCGAGCAGAGCCGCCAGCACCGCGACAGCGTTCGCGAGCAGCGCCAGCCCGACCCACATCGCAAAGGACCCTGGCGGCCGACTGCGCATAGTGGTGGCCAGGACGGACCAGTCCTGGCCGCGCACGAACAGCACCACTGCTATTGTCATGCCCACGAGTAACACAGCCGTCAACGCCCGCTGGAGCACTCCGATCGGACGGGAGCCGCCAACCTGGAGATCCTGAGTGTCCGCCACGTTTCATCGAGCCGTACAGTTCGACTGGATCATGGAACTGACTGTAGAGCAGCGGTTCTTGGCGAGTCCTTGTCCCGTCGCGCTCCGAGGCTGAACCGCGAGTCGGAGCTGAACAGTCGACGCACTGATACGGTTTTGACCTTTCGTCGACTAGGACGCAGCCCCTTCAGGGAGCCGCCGCCCGCATGCTTGCTGACAAGTGGCCGTCCGTAGCCCGCTGAACGTCTCCGCCCACAGCAGCTCAGCCTTCAACACCGACAGGAACCTGGCCCCGTGCATACACGTGCCAGTGCGCACGCGGGGTCAGGACGACTCGCGTACTACCAGGTGAAGCTGGAAGATGACGACCGCCTGCGGCACCGGTTCACCGCTGATGCGGGCCATCAACAGACGGGCCATCTCCTGGCCCATCTCTTACGGTGGCTGCTTGACCGAGCTGAGCGGCGGGTCGGTTTGGAGGGCGATGGGACCGGGCCAATGTGGCCGGCGTGGTCTGCTTCCGGCCCGGGACGAGGTCGCGCTTCTTCTACCGGCTGTACGTCTACCACGGCCGCAAGGGCGGGCCCAAGAGCTTCGCCTGGCACGAGCACCGCGACCTGATGATTGCGGCTCACCAGCAACTGGGCGCTCCGCTGGTGTGGCGCTGGGCATCCTGAACGTGCACCTGTGTCCGCAGATGATCGGAGTTCCTCGATGAGCACGACGAGTCGCTGCGGGTGTTCCAAATTCGTATGCACCCGAGTTGAGTCCGGCCGAGGGCGTGTGGTCGCTCCTCAAGCGGTCCATCGTGAACTTCGTCGCCACCGACCTCGGCGGTCTCGTCCGGATGGTGAAGCGCAGGCTGAAGAAGATCCAGTTCCGCCCCCACTTGCTCGACGGCTGCCTCGTGGAGACCGGCCTAATCGACGAACCCCCGTGATCGACCAACCGATGTCTACGAGTTCAACCTGAGTACGAGCGCGGTCTAGGACGTGGTGGGTCAAACCATGGGCCGCGCACACGCCGGGCCTGCTCCGGCGACGTGAGCTGACCGATGCTCAGTGGCAGCTGATCGCTCCGTGGTTGCCCGCCGACGGCCGACTCGCCGCGGCAGTGCAGTGGTCCGAGCACCGGACGATGGCCAACGGGCTGCTGTTCAGCGCGCCCACACCGGGGCACCCTGGACTGATCCGTTGAAGCGGTACGGGCCCTGACAGACCGTCTACGAGCGGCCTGGCGGTACCCGGCAACGGAGCCTGGCCGGGCGGAGGACTGAGGCCGCTGCCACCGATCCCGAGGGTGCCCTGGCCCGCCAGGCGGGGCGCCAAGGCGACGCCATCGCCGAGCCGGACGGCCGGCGGGACAACCACCGGCGCACACCAAGGGCCTCAGGACCGGCGGGCGGAGAGGTCGTCGAGCATGGTGGCGGTGGCGCCGAACCTCACGGAACCGGCTTCGAACATGCTGAACAGTACGTCGAGCGTGCGCACGCCGCTAACGGCCTTGACCCGCACTCGCTCAGAGCCGGTGGCCCGCATGAGACGTACGGCTTCCAGCGTGGCGCCCCGGAGCGAACCCCGTAGACGTCTTCACGTCATGCTCGCTGAGGACGGGGGCAGTGCTTGCCGCCACCGCAGGAGAGCGACTCGCGGGTTGTCTATACAGCTGAGCAAGTTCGCCGCCTGGCAAGGTTGCCTTGTCATATCGCACCTCACATGGCAAGTGGGGCAGGCCACACTGGGCCGAGGGTCGGCCTGGCCCGCTATGAGGCCAAACGCCAAGAACGTTACCAATTGAACTAGTTGACTAGACAGCTAGATGGCTGATTATCTCCAGGAAGGGGTGCAATGGGCGGGAACTTTGCCCCCAAGTACTACCAAATCGAGCAAACCCTTCGTGAGCGTATCGAACACCAGCGAGCGCACGACCCGCTGCCTTCGGAAACCGAATTATGTGCTGAATTCGGGGTCAGTCGGATGACTGCACGCGCTGCTCTGCAGAATCTAGTAACAGAACGCCTGGTCTACCGAGTGTCCGGTCGAGGGACGTTCGTCGCGGAACCGCCCACTCGACGTCGGGCGGATAACTTCGCCCGTTTCAGTGAAGAGATGCGTCGACGAGGACGCGTTCCTTCATCGAGGCTCATCCTCTCCGAGGTGCGGAAGGCGAATTCGAATGAGGTTCATCGGCTACAGCTCCCCAAATCGTCGGACGCGGTAGCCATCACGCGTGTCCGCCTGGCGGACGATGTCCCCGTCGCGCTGGAAAGGGCGGTCTTCCCAGGAGATCTCACTGCGCTCCTGCAGGTGGACGTGACCACTCACTCGCTGCACGAGTCCTTGATCGAACTAGGGAGGTATCCACGGCGTGGCTATTCGTCCATTGAAGCAGACGTCGCCGGAGACCTCGAGTCCCAGCTGCTGGAGGTCTCCGCCGGCACCCCCCTCCTCATCGAAACGCGCCTCATACTGGACCAGGACGATCGCCCTATCGAGCTCACTGAGACCCGCTATGTGGGCCATCGGTACGTTCTGGATGTTGCGTTCCAAGTCGATACTTCACATGGACCGTGACCCGGGCAGGCATTTGAAATTCCATAGACACATCCGCCACATATAATCTGGCGCACAGCCGGCCATCGGCGAGCCCTCAGAAATGTCATCAAGTTGCCCTTACAGTAGAGGCATCTGCCTCATTCCCGTGGAGCGAACGTGACTGGGTCTGAACGCGCACTCGTGTCAGTGATCGTCCCCTGCTACAACAGCACGAAGACCATCGCGCTGTGCTTGGAGTCCGTGTTTACGCAAACATACTCACCTATTGAACTGATCGTCGTGGACGACTCCAGCACCGACGAGACAGCTTCGATGGCCGACGCGTATGAGTGCACCGTTGTCCGGCTGGCCGAGAACTCCGGGGCGGGAATCGCGCGGAACCGCGGCATCGCCGCCAGCCACGGCGATGTCCTGTTCTTCCTCGATTCCGATGTCGCGCTGGCGCCGGACGCCGTGGCAAATGCCGTCCGTGCCTTCGAGGAGAAGCCTGCGTGCGGCGCGGTATGGGGTGTCTACGGCGACCGGCCGCTTGTGAACGACGGCGTCGTCGAGCAAGTGCAGGTCCTACATGGCCACTTTCGTCAGATCCAACCCCGCCCCGTGCTCACGGGGCACTTCGCGGTCGGGGCGATCCGCCGCCGGGTCGTCGACGAGCTCGGCGGCTTCGATGAACGGCTCACGGGACAGTGGGCCAACGAGGACCACGAGTACGGCCTGCGGATCGCCGAGCACTTCCCGGTGGCCCGTGCGCTCGATGTCGTTGGTTACCACGACGACGACGACCGGATGTCCTCGGTGCTCCGCAAGCGCTTCGGACGCGCCGTGTCGCTGATGCCCTTGATCTTCCTGCAGCGCGATCTAAAGCCTGAGCGGGAGGCGCTGCACCGGCCGCCCGAGATCTTCGCGATCACTCTCACCACGGCGACCGTGTTACTGCCGTTTTTCACGCCTGCGTTTGCGGTCTTTCCCGCAGCCGGTCTCGCCTGGTTCCTCTGGGTGAACCTCCCGCTGCTCAGCTACGTCCGACGTGCCGCCGGCTGGCGCGTGGTCCTGGTGACAACAGCTCTGAACTACCTCTACGGCCTCGCCGTCTCGGCAGGCGGCTTGACCGGGGCGCTGCGCTACCTCGTCGACCCGCGTTTCCGGCGGCGTTACCGCACGGGCCTCGCGGCCGCATAATCCTGGCCGCTTCTTCCATTTCCAGCAGGACGCAGCACCGCATTGGGAGCGCCACCAGTTCAGTTGCATTTAGGGGGAGACTGATGAAAATTAGACTGCTTGGATTGATGGATGTTGAAGCAGCTGGTCGTTCGCTGGATGTGGGGCCGCAACAACGGCGTTTAGTGCTTGCGGCGTTGGCGGTCGACGCGGGTAACCCCGTTTCCATCGACGTCCTGACCAACCGGGTCTGGGGTCAGGACACACCCGACGCGCCGCACAGTGCCCTCTACTCCCATATAACCCGGCTGCGGAAGTTCCTGACCGAGGCAGCACGAACCGAAGACCCAGCAGCAAGACCGGTGGCCCTTACCAAGGGTGCGCAAGGTTACATCCTGCAGATCGACCGACAGGACGTGGACTTGCACCGTATCGGCTCCCTCGCGGAAGGCGCGCACGCCGCACACGGAGAGCGCCGCGTGCTCGCCCTGCGTGAGGCGATGGCCCTCTGGCGTGGGCAGCCACTGGCGAATCTGATGGGTTACTGGGCCAGCACGATACGCCGGAACGCCGAATCACAGTTCATAGGCGTCGCGAGTGCATGGGCCGCTGACGAGCTGCGATTAGGCAACGCCCAGGCCGTCGCCGACCGACTGGCCAAGGTCCTGGATTCCTATCCGCTCGCTGAACCGCTGGCGGAGTGGTATATGCGTGCGCTGTGCGCGCTCGGGCGCACCTCGGAGGCGCTGCAATGTTACGCCACCGTGCGTCGGCAGATCGCCGAGCAACTGGGGCATGAGCCCGGCCCGCATCTGCATGATCTGCATATGGCCGTGTTACGTGGCGAGCTCGACACCCATCACCAAGGCATCACCATCAGTTCCGCGCCGCTGCCCCGACAACTGCCCAGCAACGTGGCTCACTTTGTGGGCCGAACTGACGAATTAACCTGGATCCGGGATGCGCTCACCACACCGAGACCGCAGGCAGCGGCGCCGCTGGTGAGTATCCACGGAGCCGCCGGCGTCGGTAAGTCGACTCTAGCGATCCACGCCGCACATCAACTCCTCCACCACTATCCCGAGGGCCAGGTTTATCTGGAGCTCGGCGGGAGCAGCACCGGAGTGCCACCGCTCAGCCCGTCAGAGGCGCTGGCCCGCTTGTTCCGTACACTCGGCGCGGAGTCGCCGCCGCCGACCGTGCAGGCTGATGAGGCGGCCGCCCAACTTCGCTCTGTGGTGGCTGGGCGGAAGATGCTCCTGGTACTCGACAACGCCTCCGACTCGGACCAGATAAAGCCGTTGCTGTTGAACGGGGCCGGCTGCGGTGTGATCGTGACGAGCAGGCAGCCGCTGGCCGCCTTGGGTGGGGTCGGCCAATTGCCCGTCAGGCCACTCGCGGTGGACGAGGCTGTCGCTCTCTTCGGCCAGCTGACGGGCGCGGAGCGGGTCGCCGCGGAACCCACCGCGGCCGTCGCGATCGTAAAGCTGTGCCAATGCCTGCCACTCGCCGTGACCACTGCGGCAGCCCGCCTCGCAGCCCGGCCGAGTTGGCCCCTCGCCGAGCTGCACTCCCGCCTGGCCGACGAGGCTCGGCGACTCGACAACCTCGAGATCGAAGGCATGGGAATGCGAGCCAGCTTATCCGGCTCCTACCAGCGACTCACTGAAAACGCCGACCCGGCCATGCGTGCCGCAGCACAGGCTTTCAAGCTACTCAGTGGGTACGGCCGGCCGGTGGTCACCCTCTCGGACGCCGCGCAACTGCTTTCCGAGTCCAGAACGCGCGCTGAACTGTTCCTGGAGCGGCTTGTCGACGCCCAGCTCCTGGAGAGCATCGCCCCGGGCCTCTACCAGATGAACGATCTCCTGCGGCTGTTCGCCCAGGAGTGCTGAACAGCCGCAGGGGCTTCTCCAGCACCGGGTCTGGTGTCTGGTGGGCTGTCGAGGCGGGCCGAGTTGGGTCCGCCTCGACTGGCGGCGCTGTGGGTGAGGTCCAGCCCCGCAACGGCTCAACTACTCGGCGTTGTTGCTGAAACTCACTGGATACTTCTGCAGTCGCTCAGGATCAAGGGTTCACTCAACTCACCGTCAGGCATTGCTGCTTTCCACCGACACAATCAGGCCCCGGTCCAGCGGCGAGACCGTCCACGGCAAGCGGCTGACGCGTTCCTTACACGCCGGAATGATCGTCCTGCTTGACCGGGCTTCTCCACCGGGACCACGCCGGGGCGGACCCGGACCGGTGCAGTTTCAGCGTCGCGCTCCGATGCGCCCGCGATCAGATCGTCCAAGCCGCGGGCATCATCGCCGACACTGTGATCGGCCCCGTCGGAACGATCGGCCGAGCCGTCCTGGAACAGCTCATGCCAGCCCGCGGCCTCCGCATCAGCCTCCGCGCAGTGAAACGGCGTCCGTCCCGATACACGTATCAAAGCCGACCGACGCACCTACGCAGCCACCCTCAGCATCAACATCTTGACACCACCAATCAGCCCGTAACTTCACGGCCTTGACTTTTGGGGCACGCAGTTCACAGCGGAAGTCATCCGTGTCGCCGTAGGCCGTGGGCCACCGCGGTCCTCCACTCGAAGCCGGACGTCTGAGCCCGCGGGGGCGGGGCGGCGGCGATGCGTCACTTGGTCCCGGAGCGGTTCGCTCTCTTCATGGCATCTCCTGCTGAACATAGCTGCGCAGCCAGGCCCTGAAGTCCGGTCCCAGGTCCTCGCGCTCGGACGCGAGGCGGACGGTGGCACGCAGATAGTCGGCGCGGTCACCGGTGTCGTAGCGGCGGCCGTCGAAGACGACACCGTGTACGGGGCCGCCCAGAGACGGGTCAGCAGCCAAGGCCTGCAAGGCGTCGGTGAGCTGGATCTCGCCGCCGCGGCCGGGTTCGGCCTTGCGCAGCACCTCGAAGATTCCCGGGTCCAGTATGTAGCGGCCGATGATCGCGAGGTTGCTGGGGGCGTCTGCCCGTTCGGGCTTCTCCACCAGGCCACTGACGGTGACGACATGGTCGTCATCGCTCGGGGCGGCCGCAACGCTGCCATAGAGGTGGATCTGGGAGGGGTCGACCTCCATCAGTGCTATGACACTGCCGCCGTGGCGGTGCTGCACCTCGATCATGCTGCTGAGCAACGGGTCGCGCGGGTCGACCATGTCGTCGCCGAGGAGCACCGCGAAGGGCTGGCCACCCACGTGCTCCTCCGCGCACAGCACGGCGTGGCCCAGCCCCTTGGGGTCGCCCTGGCGGACGTAGTGGATGTCGGCCAGCTCACTCGAAGCCCGCACCTCGTCGAGCCTGGCGGCGTCGCCCTTCCGGCGCAGGACCTCCTCCAGCTCGTAATTGCGGTCGAAGTGGTCCTCGAGAGAGCGCTTGTTCCGTCCGGTGATCATGAGGACGTCAGACAGGCCCGCTGTGACGGCCTCCTCGATGACGTACTGGATCGCGGGCTTGTCGACCACCGGCAGCATTTCCTTGGGGGTAGCCTTCGTGGCGGGTAGGAAGCGGGTGCCGAGGCCGGCCGCCGGGATGACCGCCTTGGTGATCCGGGGTCCTCGCCCGGATGCGGTGCTCATGCCTGCACTCCCTTCAGAACGGCAGCGTATCGATCAAGGCAGCTCTCCAGGCCGAACAGGTCTCTGGCGCGTTCGGCCCCGCGCTTTCGCACGGACGCATCCCATCCGAGCGTCTCCAGGAGAGCGTCGCGCAGCGCCACCGGGTCACGAGGCGGGACGACCGCGCCCAGGCCGGTGGCGGTCACGGGGTAACGTCCTCCCGGCAGATCGGTCGTGACCGAGGGGACGCCACACATCATCGCTTCGGCCTGGGCGATCCCGAACGACTCCGCGATCGAAGGCAGCGCGAAGACGTCGATTGACGCGTAGAAGTCAGCGATCTCCTGTCCCCGCAGCAGGCCCAGGATGCTGATGCGCGGGTCACGCTGGGCGGCCTGGCGGATCTCGTCTATGACACTGCCTCCCGCCACGGTCAGGTAGTCGCCACCTATGAGCAGCCGGGCGTTAGGGTCGGTGATCTCGCGGAACGCGGCAAGGAGGTAGGGCAACCCCTTGTCGGGCACGATACGACCGAGGAAACCGATGTGCGGCCCGGACGTCTGCCGGTACCCCGGTGACCCTCCTCGCCGGTCCAGGCATGGAGCCGCTATCGGGAAACGCCTCGCATCGCGCAGCGACGGCCACATCCGGGAGTGCTCGGCCTGGTCGTCGCTGTTGACCACGACGGCCGCGGACCGGCGCAGCGTGATCGCCGAGGAGACACTCACCGCTGCTGTCGCGGCTCGGGCCACCAGGCCGGGCGGAAGCCAGAGGTCGATGTGATAGGTCGATACAACGGGGACCTTCAGCCGCAGCCCCGTGATGAGCCCAGCCTCCAGCATCGGCAGGTGCAGGTGCAGCACACGCGACCGTCTGCTCAGTCGACGTACCGTACTGGCGAACGAGGGGCTGACCAGGCCACGACCGATCGTGGCGACAACCGGGCACCGATAGACGTCCACGCCGTCTAAGCGCTCGCGCAACGGCAGTGCCGGATCGTGACAGGTGGCGACGACGGCGACCTGCCAACCACGGGCGGCGAGTCCCTCGGCGACGATCCGAGCGGCCTCGGTCAGGCCGCTCACGTAAGGCGCGTAGTAGTTGACCGCGATGCAGACGTCATAGGTCACAGGGAGCTCGCCAGGAAGGTCGAGGCCAGGACCGCAGTCCACAGGCCGAGGTTGAGTCGCATCTGCCGGTCGCGCATGAGGTCCTCGACCGGGTCGCCTCCGGACCGTTCCACGATGAGCATCTGCAGGTAGCGGGTGACATGGAACGCCGCGAACGGGAAGCTGAGCGCAGCTCCCACCTTTCCGTACGGCGCATTCAGCTGCCACATCGTGGCCACGTAGCAAATCAGGGCCGCGACGAGATTCAAGACCACCATGTGATCCAGGAATGGCACTGTGTACGCCGACAGCGCCGGTCTGTGCTTCTCCCCGGTCACCTTCAAGCCGGCCAGTTCGTGTCGGCGTTTTCCCAACGACAGCGCCACAGAAGCGCAGTAGACACAAATGAGCAGAAGCGGCTGGATAGTCAGACCGGCAGCAAGCGCTCCGGCCAGCACCCGCAGGACGAAGCCGGCGGCAACCACTGAGACGTCGACGAGCGGTTGGTGTTTGAGGGCCAGGGTGTACCAGATGTTCATGACGACGTAGCCCCCGAGGACCAGTGCCCCCAGGGGAGGGACCGCTATGAGCAGTCCGACCGTGGCGAGCAGTAGCGCGGTGAGCACGGCCAGGGCACCTCGGACACTCACGCGGCCACTCGCGAGCGGCCGCAGCCGCTTGACCGGGTGCAGCCGATCGGCTTCACAGTCACGGAGGTCATTCAGGACGTACACGGCAGAGGAGGCGGAAAGGAAGGCCAGCAGGGTCAGGCCGATCGTGGCGAGGTGCGGGATCGCCGCCCGCGGCCCGGCTGTTATCGGCACCACCAGCACCAGGACGCTCTTGATCCAGTGGCGGGGCCGCAAGAGCGCCACGTAGGCCCGTAATGGTCTCGCCCGTCCGGCAGCGATCGGTCCTTCCACGGCATCGAGCGCGAGCCTGTCTGGATCCACGTAGTGAACCATGAGCGCCTCCCATTTCGTGACGGTTGGTCAGAACAACGCTTTGGCGATGTGCAAGGCCCCCTGGCGCCACGGGTCGCGGTGCGTCCGGCCGCTGGCGCCCCGCCGCGCGTGGCCCGTGCTCTGCCACCACTCGTACGTCCGCAACAGCGACTGTTCGTTGCTGAGTTGGGGAGCGAAGCCCAGCCGTTCACGTGCCTTGTCTATCGACACGTAGGAATCACGGGTCAGCTTGTGCACCAGCCGCCTGTACACCGGGGAGAGACGCAGGGCTGCGAGGGCTCGCAGCATCACGACCGCCGGCCCGACCGGAACGGTGACAACCCGCCGTCCGTGCCCTGCGGCGTCGAGCACCGCCTGGAAGTCATCGCGGAGCGACGTGAACTCGGCGGCGCCGATGTTGAAGGTGTCGTTCACGGCTCCGTCCGTCCCCTCGCATGTCTGCCGGATTGCATCGCAGAGGTCGTCGACGTCCAGCATCTGCGCGGCGGCGTAGCCGCCACCCAGCAGGGGGAAGTTGCGCCCCTCGTCGGCCCATTCGAACAACATCGCAAACAGCCCCAGCCGTTCCGGGCCGAGAAACGTCTTGGGTCGCAGTATCGGGGCGCAGAGGCCCTGCTTCCGCGCGCGCAATACGACCTTTTCCGCGGCGAGCTTGGCGGCGGAATACGTATCCACCGGCTCACACGGATAGTCCTCGGGTGTGGGGCAGTGGCGGGGCAGGCCGTAGACAGCAGTCGACGATATGTGCACGAGTCGCTGAACGCCGACGCGTCGGGCAGCCGCCACGACCGCGGCGGTGCCGTCCACGTCGACCGACCGGATGTCGCTGGCGCGGTGGCTCGGCAGGGCGGCGGCTGAATGGACAATGACGTCGGCGCCGCGAAATGCCTTGATCAGCGCCACGGTGTCTCGGACATCCGCCTGGACATACTCGGCACGATCACGGGCACGGGATACAAGGGGGCGGATATCGACGCCCGTCCACTCGACGCCGGGCCAAGGACGAGTCAGCAGGGCAGTGCCGAGCATTCCGGCCGCGCCGGTGACGACAATGTTCATTTCACGTCCCTTTCGTTAAAAAAGCACCGCACACGGAGGCAACCGTCGAAGAGAACTTGTCATCTACCGTGGCGTCGACCGGGCGTGACAAGTCGCCGACTCCATCGGCTCATTCGCAAGGCCAGGACGGACCTTACCGGCCGGTGATTGCGCCGGTCTTGGCGATGACCCCAAGACCGAGGCAAGGTCTCGGTGCGAAACTCTGCAGTCTGATAGCACCAACCGCCTGGGAGAAGTGTGAATCTGTGAGCGAGACTACGAACGTCGAAACATCCACCGTCGAAGGTGAGAAGTCGGACCAGGCGGCGCCGACCAGTCGACTCCGGCGCTGGCGCATACGCCTCTCTTCCGTTATCCAGGGACAACAGTCGGACCAGGCGGCGCCGGCCGGCTGGCTCGGGCGCTGGCGTGTACGCCTCGCGATCTTCGCCTGCACCTCGTGGCTGATCTTCGTCGCGCTGCACCACCTTCTCAGTAACCGGTTCTACTGGTGGGGCCCCTTCGACCTCGTTCCGCCGCTGGCCTTCGCTCTCGTTCCGCTGGCGCTGATAGCCGTGGCACAGCTGGCACCGCGCGTGCGGTGGCGCCTCACCGCCGCGCCGGTGCTCGCCCTACTGCTCGGCATGAGTTACTCCGGGCTCAATTTCAGCTCCCTTTGGTACACCCCTCCGTCGGCACCGCCCAACGCGATAAAGTTGGTCACCTGGAACACTCAGTATTGGGACCAGGATCTTCAACCCGGCGGTCCTCACACCACCGACGACTTCTACGCGTTTCTTCGTGGTCTTAACGCCGATGTCTACATGCTGCAGGAATACGCGCATGTGGACATGACGCGCGCTCTCTGGGCGCAGGCTCGCTCCATCAACCAGGTGGACCGACTGCGAAAGGAGTTTCCCGGCTATCAGATCGTGATCGAGGGACGCAACATCACATTGTCCCGCCTCCCAGTCGTGGGTCACAGCTGGCTGGACACGAGCAAGTGGCTGCCAGACGACCTCAAAGCCGTCCCGTCGGGGTTGCGGGACCGGCCGCTTTTCTACACGTCGCAGACACAGCGAACCGATATTCAAGTGAATGGCAAGGTCGTATCTTTCTACAACTCTCATCTGTTCCAGCCGCCGCAGCGGATTCTCCGACTCCAGAACAGCCCCGAAGGAAGTATGTTCCAGGTCGACCGGCTAAACTACGAGATGCGGCGTGCCAGTCTCCGGGCTATCCAGACGGACGTCGCGCGGAACCCCAACCGGATCGTTCTGGGCGGCGACCTGAACACATCGCCCTCGATGGGAATCAGGTCGATGATCCCCGATCGGTTTGTCGACCAGTCACGCGCGCTCTCGTCGCTCTATCCGGCCTCCTGGCCGGCCGGGAATCCTATCTGGCGGCTCGATTGGCTCTTCACGACCTCGAACGTCGCCGTGTCACGCTACGACCTGCTCGACCCGCATGGCCTTTCCGATCACCGCGCTCAGAGCATCACTCTGTGGCCCCGCTGACGTGCGGCCCCGGCGTTGTTCCGGTTTGATGTACTTCGGCTGCCTTCACGCCGGTGAGCCGGGCCGGTTTGCCAGAAGTGCGTGAAGAACGGCTTGACGTTTTTACGAAACGTGCCGGGCATGCGACCGTCGACCGGATGCAGTGGCTGCTCAACGGATCGGCGCGGGACGCTGACCGGCTGCGTGGCGCGGTCCGCGACTATGTCATCACGCACCTGGGTGACCCGGACGCCTCACTCGTCACTGATTGCGTCAGCGCCGCACTGCCCACGGCGGGCGCTGGCGGTGCGCGGCGGCTGCCGCGGTTTCGACGAGGTTCCGCTGGCCCGGCGTGGCCTGGCGGGTCCGCGCCTGGTCCGCGAAACGGCCCAGTTCTGCCCGGATGGTGGCGGAGTCCAGATTCCTGCCGATGTGAAATCGGCGGGGCTCTCACGCCCTTTGACGGCAACGTCAGCGGATGACGGCTGCGGCGGGTGGGTCGTCGGGGTCGTTGTCCCTCGGGCTAAAGAGCAAGGCCGTGAAGTTATGGGCTGATGGGCCCTGTCAACAGGATGTCGATGCTGATGGTGGCCTTGTAGGTGCGTCGGTCCACTCGCAGGCTCTTGTACGCGTATCGGGACAGTGGTCGCTTGACGGCGCGGGGGCTGACGCGCAGGCGGCGGGCTGTCATCGGGTGGTTCAGGACGGCTCGTCCGATGGTTCCGACGAGGTCGATGGTGGTGTCGGCGATGATGCCTGCGGCTTGGACGACCTGGTCGCGGGCGGTGTGGAGGGCGATGCTGAAGCTGGCCCGGTCGGGGTCCGCGTGGGGGAGGGTCGCGGTGGCGTCGGCGATGGCAATCCTGATCAGCTGGTAGGCGGTCAGCAGGGCGTAGACCTCCTGGGCGATACCGGACATGGTCCGGGCGCGCAGGACCCGGCGCCCGAGGATGGACTTCTTGATCGCGAAGAAGGCGGACTCCACTTCCCACCGCTCGTGATACTGCTTGACCAGCTCGAATGCCGGGTAGCGGCGGTGGTCGAGCAGGGTGGTGGCCAGCCGGTAGACACCGGTGGTGCGCCCGGCGGTGGTGGCGATGGTGATCTCGCACTCGATGACGCGGACCTCCAGCCGGCCGATCCTGGACAGGAACGAGCCGTCCTCGTAGCGGTGCAGGATGGGTGGTTTGCGGGTGGCGGACAGCCGGGCGAGGAACGCGGCGCCGGTGTCCGCGACCGTGGTCAGGAAGGCATTGGAGGACAAGCCGCGGTCCAGCAGGACGAGCATGCCCTCGTGCAAGGAGCGGGCCAGGCGCTTGCCATGGGTGGTCTCGCCGCTGGTGCGCGGGCCGAAGACCGCGTCGATCACGGCCCGGGTGCCGCAGGCGACCAGGGTGACCAGGCAGATCTGGGGATAGCCTGAAGTGGCGTACTGGTTGGAGCCTTTGCCCAGGTGGGCCCGGGTGGCGGGAGCGTCGGGGACGTCGAGGTAGGTGCCGTCGACGGCGACGACCAGCAGACCCGCCCAGCGGGCCCCGGTGGTGCGGATCGCGCTCGCCGGGCCGCGCAGCAGGTCGAACAGGGCCCGCATGGGGCGGACACCGAGCCGGGCGCGGGCGTGCCACAGTGCCGTTGCGGTGACCTTCGGGACCGGCAGGCAGTGCAGTGCGGAGGTCAGCCTGGCCCACACCGCCGGATAGCCGCACTCCTCGAACAGAGCAGCGGCCAGGAGGAGGTAGACGACCACCCGGGCGGGGAGTTTCCGCAATCGCTGCTGGACGGCCCCGCACTCAGCCAGGGCGGCGTCGACCATCTCGAACGGGACGATCTGCGTCAACTCACCCAAGTGACCCGGAGCGAAAAGACCGTCGGCTACCGCGATCTCGCGGCTGATGACACACTGACCCGACAGCGGAGCCTCCGGTGCTGTGAACGGCTTGTCTTGGCGGACCAGCCAGTTCTACCGGGGCTCCGCTTCTCGCGTCCGGTGTTCCTCCAGATCAGACCCCACTTGCAGCCACGGACCCGCCCCGTAACTTCATGGCCTTGGGCTAAAGAGCGTCGCCGAGGGTGTCGATAGCTTGGCGCTGGAGGCGGAGCCGGACGTGGGCGTAGACGCCGATGTGCGCGTGGCCGAGGAGTTCCTTGATCACGACGAGGTCGCCACCCTGTTCCAGGAGCAGGGTGGCGATGGTGTGCCGGAGGTCGTGGAAGCGGATGGTCCGGAGTCCAGCGCTGTGGAGAAGGCGACGGAAGTGGCGGGTGAGGTTGCCGGGGTCGAGCGGCCTGCCGGTGGGGGTGGTGAAGGCGAGGCCGTTGTCCGTCCAGCCCGTTCGGCGGCCGTATTCTGGGAGGCGACGGGAAGGAGCCGCTGATGAGCGTTGACGCGATCATGCACACCGAGTTCCCCGAGGGACACACGGTCTTCTTCGGTGCCGACGGGAAGGTGATCATGACTCCGCAGAGCGAGGAGCATTCCAGCACCATCAGGTCGATGCAGATCGACTCTCTCGCTCTGGGCCGTCACGCGAAGATCACTTCCGACGTGTACCTCGACTTCCCTGCCGACGAGAACTCCGCCCCGGACCTGGCGATCCTGCGCGAGGATGCACAGAAGCAGGGCAAGCGCTACAGCTTCGAGGACGTCCTGCTGATCGCGGAGGTGGTGTCGGTCTCCTCCGCGCGCAAGGACTACGACGACTGCACCGCCAAGTACGGCCGCTACGGCATCCCGGTCTACCTGGTCGTGGACCCGTACGCCGGAGAGGTTGTCGTGCACACCCAGCCCACCGGGGACGGCTACATCGCGGCACACACGCACAAGTACGGCACGGGCAAGCTCCCCATCGAGCTGGCCGACGGCCGTACTTTCACCCTCGACCTGGACGAGCTGCCCCGTCCCCAACCGGAGACCGGCACCCGCTGAGCGCGCCGGTCCATGGGTGGTCTCGACCAGGACTTGCTGCAAATCACCTTCCAAGCTGGTGGGAAGGTGTCCTGAGCAGGAAATTTCGTACCGTCGGTTCACCGAATGCAAACGTCGACGGGTGCATGCGCGCGCGTGCGCACCGGACCGGGGTCGAGCAGGATCGAGTAGGAGGCAGCCTACCGCTGGGGTGGCTGGTTCAGCTGTTGGAGGACTACGGCTTCGAGCCGCATCTGGTGCAGCCGCTGCGATGCAAGGAAATCGCCCCTGCGCGGCTGAAGACGACAAGGTGGACACGGCCAATCCTGGCCCGGCTGCTGCGCGTGGAGCTGCTGTCGGAGGCACTATGGGAAGCACACAACCCGGGTAGCCTTGCTACTTGTCATCAGCGGTGCCCCTGCCGGTGGCCAGCCGGTGGCCGGACGCCTTTGGACGACGCAATACGAGGTAGTACAGACCAACCAGCCGCACCTGCTCTGATCAGGAAAAAGGTCACCACAGAGCACGACAAGGCACCAGGCAACACGATCGCTCATGGTCTCGTAATGCGTAGGTCTCGGGTTCGAATCCCGAAGGCGGCTCTGTGGAAGCCTCAGGACTCACTCGCCGTGACCTGGGGCTTTTGCTTTTTTCGGGGCGGGTTAGGGCGTGGCGAGAGGCGCGGCTGGGACGCCGTCGAGGGGCTTCCGTGAGCGATGCGTGAGCGGAGCGGCTCGGTGGGCTAGTTCTGGGGCTTCTTCCGCGCGCTCTTCTCCTTCACCTTCGTCTGGGTTCTCGCCTTCCTGGCGGTCTTGCGGGCCTACTCGACCTCGGCCCTGTGCTGGAGTGGGACCAACGCGGTGGCGGATTCCCGAAGAGGATCAGTCACTTTCTCGAGGTGCGGTCAGGAGCCGTCGTACGCTCGGCGGCCTGCTCCGGTGCTGCTGCCCTGGCCTTGAAGGGCTGAGGCTCCCTCCTGCACATATTCGTGGCAGCTCTCCCCGAGGCACCGTTTTCCGCGGTGAGTTGGGCGATGGGTTGCTGTCCAGCAGTGAGCGCAGCGCGAGCACGGGTTGTCGAGCGAAGTCCCGCACGAAGCAAGCGTTTGGTTACCTTGCAGGGTCTCGGCAGACCTGTCCCCACCATGGCCTCACGCCAGCCCCGCTACAGAGTGCAACCGCAGCGTTACTGTGAATAGCTCATTTACGACGAGAAAAACTGAGACGGGTGTGTCGGGCTATCAGTACTGAGATAATTCGTGCATGCCCAGTTCGCGATGGTCCGGAGCCGCGCAGCGTGACAGCAGTGGTCCTGCCGGTGGCAGCGATCCTGCTCTTAATCGGTTGAAGACTGTGCTGGACGACTGGTGCAACTCCCTGCTCGACCTCGGCGGACGCAACCGTCTGCTGAATTTCCGCCATACGAGGACCGCGACTCTGGAGATCACGGCTCCTGGAGTCCCTGCGGTGTTGGCCGGGCTCGCTCGCGGTTGGACTTTTGCTTCCGTCGAGGACACCGAACACGTTGACGGAGATGTGCCAAAGGGTGCTGCTCCGGCCGGCGGGGTGTTCTACGAGTACGACACCACCTCCGCGATTGGCGGCGCCGATCGCGCTTCCGGCCTGGTGACACAGAAGAACACGCAGTCGGGACTGGACGCGTCGCTCTACCAACTGCGCCAAAAGTCGGGCCAGATGTACAACGACTACGGCCTGTGGGTGCTCTGGCTGGGTGTCGGCATGGTGGATTGGCGGGAGGAGGGTGCAGAGGAGACGAGTTCGGCTCCGCTGCTGCTCGTACCCGTGGAGCTTCGTCGCGACGGCCGGCGCCAGACGCGTCTGCATCTCGCGGAGGGCCAGGACCGGATCCATAATCCCGCGCTTGCGGTCAAGCTGGAACGACTGGGTGTCGACTGGAGTTCGGTCGCCGACTGCGATGTCGCCGATCCTGCCGCGGTTCTTGCCGCCGCCAGGCAGGTTGTGCGTGCACAGGACGGCTGGTCGGTGGACGAGCGCCTCGTGCTCGGCCTCTTCGCCTCACACAAAGAGGCCATGTACCAGGACCTCCAACAGAACGAGGAGCGCATCCTCACTCATCCGCTGATCCGGGCCGTCGGTCTCGGACCCGATGCGGGACTGCCCGATGATCTGATCGGCTTCGAACCACCCGAACTCGACCGCATCGACGAAATCCAGATGCCCGAACGGACTCCGCTTGTGCTGGACGCGGACTCCTCGCAACGGCAGTGCATCGCGGCCGCGCTGGACGGCCGTTCCTTCGTGATGAGTGGGCCGCCGGGTACGGGCAAGAGCCAGACGATCACCAACATGATCGCTGCGCTCATGCACGCCGGCCGTTCCGTTCTCTTCGTCAGTGAGAAGGCCGCAGCGCTCGACGTGGTCCGCAACAGGCTGCGAGGCGTCGGCCTCGGGGACTTCGTGATGGCACTGCACAGCGGTGACACCAGCAAGAAGGCTGTGGCGACGGAGCTCGAACGGGTATTGACCACCAAGGTGCCGATCACCGGCGCAGCCGAGCACGAACTCGACCGTGCCCGCCGGCTGCGCGAGGAACTGTCTGCCTACGCGGCGGCGATGAACCAGATCCGCGAACCGCTCGGCCGTTGCCTTCACGATGTCCTGGGCCGCTTGGTCCTCCTGGAGCGGGCAGACACTCCACAACTCACCCTCGGTGCCAGGAGCACTGGCACGGTCCGGCAGCTTGGCGCCGGGGAGCTTCAGGCGCTGCTGGAAGCGGCTGGCACCGTCAGTCGTTCCTGGCGCCCAGCAGCGGAAGGTGACGCGTTTGTCTGGCGTGGGCTGAAGGGAGCCTCTGCTCCAACCGCGGTTCTCACTGAGGCTGCTGACGCGCTGGGAGATCTACGCACGGCAGCCGAACGCCGCCCGTTCGCGCTCACGACCCCCGAACCGCATACCGTGCACGATGTACGGCAGACCGTACGGCTTCTGGAAGCGGGACTGCCCGACCGGAACCTGGCCACGGTCAGTGGCGGGCTGTCGGACGACCTCTCCGGAAGCCTTGCCCAACTGGCCGACCTGTTCGGACTGCCCAAGCCGGAAGCCTCTCAGGCGGCATTCGACCTGCTGGAACTTGCTGATCTGGCCTCTGCGGCGACACGGCCGCCCGCGCGATGGTTCGGCGAGGAAGGGCTGCGCGAGGCACATAAAGCGGCTGAGGAGTTGCGGGACGCGCTAGCTGCGCGCGCGGCGGCTCGCGCAGTAGCGGGAGACATCTTCGGTGAACAGGTGCTGCAGGCCCAAGAGTTGCCAGCCCTGGTCGCGAGATTCACTGGACAGCACCGGGGTGTTTTCGCGCGTCTGTCCGGGCAGTACAAGGCTGACCGCGAGGCAGTGGCCGGGCTCACGCGCAACGGTGCCTGGGACAAGACGCTGCCCCAGCGCCTGAACGACGCCCTGGCCTGGCAGAACACCGCGGCCGAGGTCGCTCGACTGGCGATACATCACGAGGACGCGCTGGGCGGCTATGTTCCCCACGACGAGGACGAACTGCCCGCCTTGGACGCCGTGCTGACCGTGGCAGATCGCATCGCCGAACTCACTCACGTGAGCACTCACCGAGACGTCCTCACAGCCCGACTGGCTGACGGCACCGAGCCCGACTCGCTGCCGGGGCTGTTGGCCCGTGGCATTCGTGGCGTGTTGGTCGGCTGGTGCGTCGAGGCGACGCGTCGTGCCGAGCGCTGGTCAGAGTCCTCGACCGCACTGCACGACCTCTTCGAGGAGTCCCGCCAGGTTCAGTTGGCTTTCGCCCTGTTCGGTACTTTCGATCAAGCCCAGCAGGCCGTTGACGAACTCCGGGCTGACCCGCGCGGTCCGGAGGAATGGCAGGCGTACCGCTCCGGACTGGACGTTCTGGCCCAATACGGAGTCGACGAGCTCGTTTCGCGTGCTGTCGAACGAGGCATCCTGCCCGAGCAGTTGCCTGCGGTAGTGGAGCAGGCGGTGCTGAAGTGCTGGGCCGACGACCTCTTGGTCACGGACACCAGGCTCGCCACCACTCGCTCCGCAGACCTGGACGTCCGGGTGGCGGACTTCCAGAAGGCCGACCGTCGGCTGGTCGCTGCAGCCAGTGGAGCCGTGGTCGAGGCGTGCAACGAGCGCCGACCGCGCCGGCTCAGCGGCGGGCCGGCCGCGGTGATCAAACGCCAGGCGGAACTGAAGCGACGACATATGCCGGTGCGGGAACTACTCGGCCAAACCCGTGAAGTCGTCCGGCTCATCAAGCCGTGCTTCATGATGAGCCCGCTCACGGTGAGTCAGTTCCTGCCCTCTGACTACCACTTTGACGTGGTCATCTTCGACGAGGCGTCACAGGTTCGCCCCGCCGACGCGGTTAACTGCGTATACAGGGCAGACTCTCTGATCGTGGCGGGCGACGAGAAGCAGCTGCCACCCACCTCTTTCTTCGACGCGACGGTCGAGGATGACTCCGACGAGTACGACGAAGACGTACCCGACACCTTCGAGTCGCTGTTGCATGCCTGCAAGGCGGGTGCCCTCAGAGAGCTGTCCTTGCGCTGGCACTACCGCAGCCGTCACGAGGACCTGATCACGTTCAGCAACAAGTCCTTCTACGGCAACTCCATGGTGACGTTCCCGGGAGCCCTGGACCACGGCAACGACATCGGCGTTGAGTTCTTCCCCACGCAGGGCGTGTACGACCGGGGCGGCAGACGAGACAACCGCGCGGAGGCGGAGTTCGTCGCTCGGCGGGTCATCCATCACTTCGACACACGCCCCAGCCGCACCCTGGGCGTCGTCGCCCTCTCGCAGGCCCAGGCGGCGGCCATCGACCAGGCTGTCCAGCAGGCCAGGCTGCTCCGCCCCGACCTGGACCACTGCTTCACCGAGGATCGGCTCGACGGGTTCTTCGTCAAGAACCTCGAATCCGTCCAGGGCGACGAGCGCGACGTCATGATCATGTCGATCGGGTACGGCCCCGACGAGCACGGCAAGTTCGGCACGAACTTCGGGCCGATCAACAAAGGGGGAGGTTGGCGGCGCCTCAACGTCGCTGTCACCCGGGCGCGCTTCCGCATGGAGGTCGTCGCGTCCTTCCGGAGCAGCGGCCTGGCCGACAGCGCGAACGAGAGTGTTCAGCACCTCAAGCGGTATCTCGAATATGCGGAGAACGGCCACGCAGTCCTCGCGCAGGACGTGACGCAGGCCGACGCCGAGCCGGACAGTCCTTTCGAGGAGTCGGTCCTGGAGGTGCTGCGCGACTGGGGCTATCGGGTGCAGCCGCAGGTCGGCGTAGCGGGATATCGCATCGACATCGGCGTGCGCCATCCGCAGTTCCCCGGCACCTACGCGCTCGGCATCGAATGCGACGGCGCGATGTACCACTCGTCCAGGACGGCTCGGGATCGCGACCGACTGCGGGAAGAGGTGCTTGCCGGTTTGGGCTGGCGACTGCACCGCATCTGGGGCACCGACTGGTATCGGGGCAGGGCCGCAGCCGAGCTGAGACTGCGCGAGGCAGTCGAGCTGGCGGTCGAACGGGGACCGATGTCGGGGGCCGCCTCGACGGATCCACGACCAGGTCCGACAGCGGCCTCTGAGCGCGACAACGTGGGGGTCACCTCGGGCACCGGGGAGGTTGCCCCGCTCTCCGCCATTTCGGCCGCGCCCGATACCCAGGAACCGGGGAACTACACCTATCCGACAGACGCCGCAGACCATGAGCGCGTTCCGGTCGCCACCGAGCCCGACCGCCCATGGAGCTCCCTGTACGAGGCATGCGAGATGACGGTGCCCTCACCGTACGAACTGCACATGCCGGAGGCCCGCCCCGCGCTCCGCACGCTTCTGAACAGAATCATCGGCATCGAGGGCCCAATCCACGAGGAGCTGTTGGTGCAGCGAGCTAGGGAAGCGTGGGGTGTGGCCCGGGCGGGCAACAGGATCCGCGACAACGTACGGGAAGTGGTGCGCGGTCTCGTCCGCTCGGGGCAGGTCGCCGTCGACGGCTCCTTCTTGGATGTGGCAGGCCGGGAAGAGCTGGATGCTCGTGTTCCAGGGGAAGGTGACACTCCGCGCAAGGCCGCGCACATTGCTCCGGTTGAACGGCAGCTGGCGCTGTACGAACTTGCTGCGGAGTGCCCAGGCACGTCCCGCGACGAACTGGTCCGGCACGCGGGCGAGTTCTTCGGCTGGCGCCGCATGGGCCGGGATATCCGCAGCTTCCTGGACTCCGACATCGACGAACTGCTTCGGAGAGGCAGACTGAGAGAGACGAACGGTCAGATCACAGCGGTTGGGTGACGGAGACCGAGGCGGCCTGGAAGGGCTGCCACTTCATGGCCGGGACGGCTGCTGGAGGATCCCGGCATACGTAGTCTTCGGGCTCGCAGGGCTCCGAGATCCCAGGCCGGACGCCTATGGAACTGGAATTTTCGGGACATGGTGAGTCACCGGGCCAGGGTGCCGTGGGATGGCTCGCGTGAGCGGAAGGCCCTGGGCACTACAAGGTCGGCTTGCTCCTCTTGGCCTTCTTCTTCGCCTTGGCCCGGGCTTTCGCCTTTTCCTTGGCCTTCTTGGCGGCCTTGCGGGCGGCCTTCTCTTCCTCGGCCCTGCGCTGAAGGGGGACCAGCTTGGCCGTGGCCTCGGCGGCGTTCTTGCCGCCTTGGGGCAGCACGCTCTGGTAGATGTCTCGCGTGATGCGAGTGTCGCTGTGACCGAGGGTGTCCGACACGATCTTGATGTCGATGTCGGCGGCCAGCATTAGGGTGGCCGCGCCGTGGCGGAGGTCGTGTAGCCGGATCGGCGGGAGGCCGGAGGCAGCGACGAGCCGCTCGAAGAGGTCGGTCACCTTGCCGGGGTGGAGCCAGGAGCCATCCTCCTGGGTGAAGACGTGGCCAGTGTCCACCCAGGCTGAGCCCCATTCCTCGCGGGCTGTCTCCTGGCGTTCGCGGTGCCGCTTGAGGACGTTGACGGTGTCGTCGTCGAGCGCAACCACGCGGTAGCCGCTGTCCGTCTTGGGGTCGGATGCCTCGACCTCCCAGCCGTCTTGGACGAGCTGCGAGGAGACCGTGAGGGAGTGGGTATCGAGGTTCGTCTCCGACCACGGTTGCCCGCATGCCTCGCCACGGCGCAGGCCGCGGAACGCGATCAGGTGCCACATCGCGTACAGCCGGTCTTCGGCAACGAAGTCGAGGAAGGCGCCGGTTTGTTGGGGCGTCCAGACCATCACGGGTGACGGCTTCTCGCCGGTCTGCTCCCACTTGGCGACCCGCTCGTCCGTCCACACCAGGGCTTTCGGCTTGCGCACGGGGTCGATCTCGACGTGAGCGGCCGGGTTGAACGTGAGGATCTGCTGCCCGATCGCGTCGTTCAGGGACGCGCGGAGCGTCGCCTTGACGTGCAGACGTGTGGCGGGGCCGGTGATGCGACGGAAGGGAGGCATCTCGTCGATCGCTGCCTTCATGGCCTTGCGGCGGGCGCGGTTCTCCGCGCCTTTCCAGGGCACCGTTGCCAACTCGTCGATCGCAGATCGCCGTTGGGCGTTGTCCTCCAGGGTCTGGGCGTTGGCATCGCGGATGTCCGTGAACATCTCGCTGAGGTGGCTGACGCGGAGGCGGTCGAGGCGCCGGTGTCCGATGTTTGGCTTCAGGTGCACGCGGACATCGGTCTCGTAGCGGTTCAGACCGGACTTGCGTATGCGCTTGCCCGCCAGCCACCGGTCGAGCCACTCGCTCACGGTCAGGCTGCCGATCAGGTCTTGGCCGGCGCTGAGGCGCCGCCTCGTTTCCTCGACATCGGGTAGGGGAGCCTTCTCGCGGCTGACTTCCGCCAGCATGACGGCGATTAGCTCCGTGCCCTCGGGGTCGTCCGCCTCGGCCAGCCCCAGCAGGGCGCGTACGTGGTCGAGGTCAGCCTGGGCGGCCTTGCGGCTGTCGTAGCCGCCACGGGCGAAGGACCTGCGACTGCCGTCCTCACGGGGCGGCAGCTCCTGGCGTACGGAGTAGGTGCAGTGGTTCCTGCTGTTGCGCTTGGGGCAGGACGTGCCGAACTCCTTGCCGGTCTTCGGGTCGCGGCAGGAACAGCGGCGGTAGGTGGAGCCCTTCAAAAATCATTCTCCTCGGTGGTGTCGGTATCCGGTGGATCGATGTCGGCGAGCGGCGAGGGCAGGTGGGGTGGAGTACCGCCGCCTTCGCGGATGGCGTCGCGGTGGCGGCGCAGCTCTTGCTTAGCGTTGGCGGCCTGGTCGGCGTACCGGGCCAAGGCGCGCTCGGCCGCTTCCCGCTGGACGCGGTTGGCGGCGGTCTTCACCTTCCAGCGCTCGTAGTCCTCGCTTTCCACGGCTGCCAGGGCCGAGCGGAGTTCGAGGTCGTGGGCCAGGAAGTGGTCGAGCATGTAGTCGGTGGCGTCATGAGCAGCCGAGCTGCCGGTGAACCACTGCAGGGCGTCCCAGGTCGGTCGCGGGTCCTCGTAGGGGAGTTGGCGGACTTGCGCGGCGTAGCCGACGGGGTAGATCAGGCTGATCGGGGACATACGCAGGGCCTTCGCAAGGACCATGACCTCGACCAGGGGCAGGCTGGCGCGGCGGCCGGACTCCATGTTGGCGATCACGTTGCGGGGGATCGGGTAGCCGTTCTCCTCGCACTTGTCGGCGAGATCCTGTGCGCTCCACCCCAGTTCCTTCCGTCGTCTGCGGACCTCGCTGGCCACCGTGGCCATGACGTGGTCCTCCCATTCGAGGTCGTCGGCCTCGGTGTCTTCCTCGTATCCATGGTCGGAACGGCGTTGTGTCATGAAGACACATTAACTTGCCTAGCGTTGATTCCATGGCCTGGAGACGAGCTCGACCGTCGTGTTCGCCGAGGGCTCAGTCATGGATGGAGCGCGTATGCGCGAGAACGAACTCGCGGGCCGGGTGAAGGGCATGAGCCGCGAGGAGCTGCTGGAGCTTCCCGCTGCCGTTGACCTGGAGACGGGTAATCGGGCGTTGGGGCTGGGGCGGAGCAAGGGGTACGAGCTGGCCAAGCGGGGGCAGTACCCGTGCAAGGTGCTGCGGCTGGGCAACGCCTACCGGGTGGTGACCGCCGACCTGCTGGCCCTGCTTGGCCTGGCCGCGTGAGAGCGGGGAGCCCTAGCAGACCGTTCTGCGCTGAGCTGACACAGAAACGCTGGACTGTGACGGGGCGTGGACGTACTGTCCGTGTTCCCTCGCGGTGCCCGAGCGCCCACGAGAAGGGGGAGAGCCTCCGGCGGTGCAACGCCGGAGGCCCGATGACTCCCCATCAATCCGATGCGAACCAACCCGGCGGACAGGGTATGAAACCCCGCCACCGCCAGAGGAGCCGCCCAGTGCAACCTGAGAACCCCGAGCCCTATTCCACCCCCGCCAAGGCGACCTGGCCCACCACCGCCATACCCGGCCAGCCCGGCGCCCACCTGCGTGCCACGGAGGCTAACGACACCGATCCGGACCTGAGCGATGATGAGCGCACCCGCAGCGCCGACGAGGCGGAGACGCCGAGCGGCCTGGAGGCGATACCCGATGCGGAGCCGACCCACGGCTCGAAGCTGCTGGACGAACTGCGCGGGCAGATCGCTCAGTTCGTGATCCCGCCCTCGCCCGAGGCCCTCGTCGCGATCACCCTGTGGGTGGTGGCGACGCACCTGCAGCCCGCGTGGCAGCACGCCCCGCGCCTGGCGGTAGTGGGCCCGGCTAAGCGGTGCGGCAAGTCGCGTCTCCTCGACGTGCTGACCGAGACGGTCCACGAGCCGATGCTCACCATCAACACCACACCGGCGGCGATCTTCCGGTCGATCACCGAGGAGAACCCGCCCACGCTTCTGGTGGACGAGGCGGACACCATCTTCGGCACCCCGAAGATGGCCGAGAAGAATGAGGAGATGCGTGGCCTGCTCAATGCAGGCCACCAGCGAGGGCGGTACGTGACCCGGGTCGTCGGCAACGACCACACCCCGCACCGCTTCGCGACCTTCGCCATGGCGGCCATCGCGGGAATCGGCGACCTGCCCGACACGGTCATGGACCGTTCGGTCGTGATCCGCATGCGGCGCCGGGCTCAGGGCGAGAAGGTCAAGCCCTTCCGCTCCCGCCGCGACATCCCAGCCCTGCACGATCTACGCGACCGCATCGCTGCCTGGGCCAGGCCGCTACTGGACGAGGCCGCAACCCTGGAGCCGGAGATGCCAGTGGAAGACCGTGCCGCGGACACCTGGGAGCCCCTGGTCATCGTCGCCGACCTGGCCGGCGGGCGCTGGCCCCGGCTGGCGCGGGTCGCGTGTGCGCGGATGGTCGCCGCCGAAGTGGCGGCCGAGGAGGACCACCCGAGCGGGGCGCGGATCCTCGCCGACATCCGGCGGGTCTTCTACGCCCAGCGCGAGGTGGACAGCCTGTCCACCGAGGAACTCCTCCACCACCTGCGTCAGGACCCCGAGGCTCCGTGGGCGGAGTGGGGACGCGGCGGGCTGACCGCCCGTGAACTGGGCAGGATGCTCCGCGAGTTCGAGATCGCGCCTGGCAACGTGCGGATGGCCGACCGGACCCAGCGCAAGGGCTACATGCGTAACAAGTTCCTTGATGCCTGGCGCCGGTACTGCCCCACCGTCCACTCAGTGGACACTCAGGCGGCCCGCCCGGTGACCCACTTGCCGTTCACTGAGTGAACGCTCCGCCCGGCGATCTCGACGCGGGCTGAACCCCGCCCCCTTGTTGCCGTACTTGCCGTCCCTGCCGTGATCTCGCAGGTCAAACGGCATGCAGCCAAGACGGGAACCGGGGCCAAGACGGAAAAGCGATCCGCAATCGCAGCCTGCCGCCGAGACGCGGCCCGCATCCGTCTTGCGCCGTCCCCCGCCGTCCTGCCGTATCAATGCAGGTCACAGCACCGCCCACTGGGACGGAAGGCGCAACGCCTCCGTCCCGCCTCGGGGCACCGCCCACCCGGAACCAGGCCCGCCAGGATGCGCCGACGTCTTGTTCCGACTCGGAACAAGACGTCGGCGGCACCCGCCAGGACGGAGAGCCGAGGCGGTTGCCGTACCTGCTCTGACCTGCGCTTGCAACGGCCAAGACGGCAAAGACGCACCACGCCACTACCCCAGGAGTACCCCGCTTGAGGATCTCTCTCATATCCCGTCGCCGAGACCGCCTGCCGCTGGACGACCAGACCGGTCAGGAGCAACCAGCGAAGACGAAGCTCACTGCGGAGCAGTACGTGCTCCGCACGGCCGGCATCGTCATCGTGGCCCTTACCGCCGGTGCGTTCTGGCTCTCCTACGCCCACCTGGCCGACGTCGCCGCCCAGCACGGACTCCGCGACTCGCCGACCCGCCGATGGGCGTGGCCCGCGACGCTGGACGCGTTCATCGTCGCGGGCGAGCTGCTCATGCTCCGCGCGGGACTGCGCCGCGTCACCGACCCATGGGCCATCGGCGTCACCGCCATCGGATCATTCGGCTCCATCGGGCTCAACGTGGCCGGGGTGACCGGCACTCGCGAAGTCAGCAGTGTCCCGTTGCTCGACTACGTGGTTGCCGCGGTTCCCCCGGCCGCCGCGATGGTGGCCTTCGGCGTGCTGATGCGGCAGATTCACGAGCTCGTCGCGGAGCCTGTCGACTACTCGGGCCCTGATTCAGCGCAGGTGCCGGAACCACCGGCCACCACATCCGTCCAGCCCGCCGAAACATCGGCCCTCGCGGTCGGCCAGTCTGCCGGGGCTCCGGCCGGGCGGGTCCGGTCTGCCGGTCTGCTGGTTGCGCACGGCCAGAGCACTGGGCTGCCGGTCGCCGTATCCGTCCAGTCGCCAGAATCGCCCGCCTCTGCTGCCGCGGGCAAGTTGCGCGGCGGTCGTCCGCCCGGCGCCCCACTCCGGGTACTCGTGGAGATCGGCCGGGCTGCTGCCGCTGAGCAGGGCAAGCTCACCCGGGCCGTCGTCCGAACGGCGATTGAGGACAAGGGACTGACGGTTGGCAGCAAGCGGCTGACCGAAGTGATGGACACCCTCCGGGCCGAGCCCGAAGCCCCCGCCGAGACCGATCGGTCTGGCGGCTGACCGGAACCGCTGCCGGGTGACCGGAACCCTTCCGTTCACCGGGCCCGCCGGTCACCGCCCCGCGTAACGCGCCATCGTCCACACCTGTGGATAAGGCGGTGTCTGCCTGAACTGTGTCTGACCTTGCTGTTGGCACGCACACCTTCCCTGCCCCTCTCTGGAGAACCCCCGATGAGGCACGATCCTCTCCACCCCGAGAACGCTTCCGACGAGCCGCTACTGCTGACGAAGTCCCCTACGCTGATGGATCGTTGGCGCCGCGCGTTCGGACGACCTGCCCCTGGCGGAGCCAGTAGTACCCCGAGTCCGACTGAAGGCCGGTCTTGGGGGAGCTCCGCCCCGGGGGTGGCGGAGGAGGCCGAGCGCCAGGGGGCGCCGGACCGGGAGGTCGGGGCCGAGTGCGGCCCCGACCCGGACACGCTTCACGTCGTACAGCGCGAGATTCTCCGCCCTGTACGTGAAGATGTTGCCGCCGCCGCCGCCGCCGCCGCCGCCGCCGCCGCCGCCGCCGCCGCCGCCGCCGCCGCCGCCGCTGCCGCTGGCGAGCCAGCCGTGAAGAGCGTGCAGCCCACGATCCGCCGCTTCACCGGCGAAAAGCGCGACGCACGCGTCGGCCCTCTACGGTTCCTCGACGAGGAGCGTGCCCGCCTCCAGGGCGTCGCCGCCGAGCATGGCTACAAGGGCGACTCCGGCTTCGCCGCCGACGTCGTCCTCGCCTTCATCACTGGACGGTTCACTGCGAATCTGCCGCTGTCCGAGGACCGCCGCCGCACCCACCACTTCCGCTCACAGGTGCTGCGTCAGCTAAACCGCATCGGCGTCAACGTCAACCAGATTGCCCGCGCTCTCAATAGCGACTACACGCCAACCGACATCCGCCAGCGCCTGACCGAGCTCCAACAGCTCCTGGAGCTGATCGCAGAGGCCCTGCGCCAGCCTGCCGAGCCGGAAGAAGAGGAGGTGTCCGCATGATCGCTGCCATCAAACCGGCCGGATCTAACACCCGTGGCCTGCTCGCCTACCTCTATGGCCCCGGCCGCCAGGACGAGCACCTCGACCCGCACATCGTGGCGGGCTTCGCGATGCTCGGCATGCCCGACCCCGGCCGCGGCGAGAACGCCACCCTCACTGAACTCGCCGGCTACCTCGACGAGCCCGTACGGCTGCGCAACAGCGAGTTCGGACGCGAGGTCACCGACCACGTGTGGCACTGCCCCGTGCGCGCCGCACCCGAAGACCACTACCTCTCCGACGCCGAATGGGGCGAGATAGCCCAGCGCATCGTCGAGGCCGCCGACATCGCTCCGGCTGGTGACGACCTGGGCTGCCGCTGGATTGCCGTACGCCATGCCGACGACCACATCCACATCCTGGCCACCACCGTTCGCGAAGACGGCCGCCGTCCCAAGCTCCACGACAGCGGCCTGCGCGTCGGTGATGCCTGCCGCGAGATCGAAAAGGACTACGGGCTCAGGCAGTTGAAGAAGGGTGACCGCACCGGAACCCGCCGCCCCAGCCAAGCTGAGATGCACAAGGCAGAGCGCCTCGGTTGGGAGCAGACCAGCCCGCAGTGGCTCGAAGATCGCATCCGAGCAGCCATCCCCCACGCTCGCACGGCCGAAGAACTCCTCGCCTACCTCGAAGCCGACGGCGTCGCGATCAAGCCCAGGCGCGGGCCCTCTGGAGATCTCCTCGGCTACGCCGCCGGACGCCCCGGCGACCTCAACGAGATGGGGCAACAGATCTTCCATCCGGGCAAGAGGATCGCTCCGGACCTCACCCTGCCCAAACTGCGGGCCCGTCTGGAAGCCGTCGTACCCGAAGAACACCCCACCGCCCGCCGCAACAAGCCCGCCACCCCCTGGCAGCAGGCCACCGACGCCCTCGACATGCTCCACGCCCAACTCACCGACACCACCGGCGCCGACAGCGGCGACGAACGCTCCCAGGCCCACATCGCGGCCCTCGGTGAACTCATTGAAGCCACCGCCCAGCAGGCGCCGGTCCTCTTGCGCGCCGAACTCGACGCCGCAGCAAGGGAGTTCGCCCGCGCTCAGCGCTCCCAGATCCGGGCCGAAGACCGTGCCGCCGACGCAGTACGCATCGCCGCCCGCGACATCGTCCACACTGCTACAGGCCCGGACGGCAGCGCCCTCGCCGCTTTGGTCGCTGCCCTCGTCTGGTCCGTGGTCCTCTCCCGGCGCTGGCACGAGGCCAAGCAGCATGCCCACCAGGCCGATGCCGCGCGTCAGGCCCTTCACCACCTACAGGCCGCCGCCGACCACGCCATGAGCCCCATGCTCGCCGAACTGGGGCATCGCCACCCCAAGGAACAGCTCCGTCTCACCCTGGCCAGCGACGTGCGCGCCGCTGTCCCCGACCACGCCGCCCGCATCCTCGCCGACCCCAGCTGGCCCGCCCTGGCCACCGTCCTCACCGACGCCGAAGCGCGCGGTCATCAACCCCACCAGCTCCTCAAAGAGGCGGCTGCACAACGCGAACTGGACACCGCTCGCCAGCCCGCCCGCGTACTGATCAGCCGTATCCAGCACACCGGCCGAAATCCGGTACTCAACCGCCGGGCTGAAGCCGCTCGTCGACGCTCCACCGTCGCAGGTTCGGTTTCCACCCAGCAGAGCCGTAACGCCCAGTTCGCAGTGGTGGCGACGGTGCCTGCCGACCAGCACCGCCGCCGGTAGGTGAGAGACGCTTCCTTTGCCCGCCCTAGGCGGCTTCCGCTTCGGATGAGGTGTCGGAGGCAGCAGCCGGCGCGATGGGCACCAGCGCGGCCCACCCCAGAACCTCGACCAGGTGCTCGGCCAGGAGGCCGACATGGGGGTCGGGCTGAATCAGTGCGGTTGCCCGGCCGTGGGCGGTGCGTTCGGCGGCCCATTCGTGGTCGACGTTGGTGAAGTCGTCGTCGATCCAGATGGCGGGTGCGTCGCCGAGCCAGGCGTCGACGTGGTCGCGTTTCCAGAGGCAGCCGTGGGGGTGGCTGGTGGTGATCTGGGGACGCGGTAGGTCGATGTAGGGGAGGGGCGGCAGGCCGAGGAGCGGGCCGATGAGCGTGGTGGCGTCCTGGCGCCAGCTGGTGCACCAGACGGGGATGACCAGGCCAGTTCGGATCACGTGCATGAGCAGGGGGCCATGCGCGGGGTTGAGCCAGACGGTGACCGGGTCGTCGGCGTTGCGGCTGGTGGGAACGACATCGTGGCGGCGGTGGGTGGCCGGGGTGGTCACATCGGCGTTCGGGAAGGGTATGAGGACGCCGTCGACGTCGAGGAGCAGGTAGGGCGGGCGCATCGGTTTCTCCCAGGGGTGCCGGGGCTGAGGGTCAGAGCTTGCGTGCGGTGATCAGCAGGGTGGTGGGCCAGCAGGCGCCGTGGCGGGCGTCGTGGAACTCCTGGGCCGAGGTGAGCCAGAGGCCGGAGTGGTCGAGATGTTTCTCCCAGCGGTCGGCATCGAAGTCCCAGCGGGCGATGGGTAGTCGGGTGAGGTCGGGGAGGGTGACGTAGTCACGGCGTGGACGGTCGTCGGTAGTGGGGCGCAAACCGCCGCGCTGGGGGTGGGGGACGGAGAAGGCGAGGGTCCGCCCGGGTTTGAGGTGCTGGGCGATGGCGGGCAGTAGGAGCTCGGGGGCTACCAGTCCGATGGCTCCGAAGACGGAATAGATGGCGTCGAAGTGCTCGGCGGAGGCTTGCAGGTAGTGCAGGGCGTGGCCGGCGACGACGGCCAGGTTGTTCAGTCGGCCGTAGTGGGAGCGGGCTCGGCGGACCTGGAGGCCGACAAGGTCGACGGCGGTGACCTGGGCGCCGTACCGAGTGGCTAGTGCTCTGACCGCATACCTTCGCCGGGTTGAGCGGGTGTGTGGCCATTGATGCCGGCTACCTGGCCGTGGCATCCGCCTATGCTCGGCTCGTGCAGCCGCTTTCCGACAGCAGCAATCCGTTGGTCACGGCGTTCCCAGCCGAGCTTGCAAGCGATGCCGAGGCAGTCCTGGCGGTGATGCCTGATTCTCGGTTCCCGCCGCATGCCTCGTTCTCGGTCGCTGTAGAGGGCCAGCAGGTTTTGATCCCCGGCCGCCTCTACAACGGCGAGCCGCCAACTGACGCGGTGGCGTCGCTTTCGTCGCGCCAACGGCAGCTTCTGCACTGTCTGTACTCAAGGCACTGCGACGGGGTGGTCAGACAGCGTCATCTGGAGAAGGTCGTTGGTTCCACGGACCCATGGGTCGTCCCCTTCGTCGTGCAGCTGGTTGGCGAGTACGTCTTGGAAATCCTGGTGGTCATCTGCGATGAGCTCCGTGGCCTCGCCACGCCCGGCACCTGCGGCCACCTCGCTTACGGGCAGTTCATCGTGGACAACCCGGCCTTCTTCGCACGCACGCAACGGCGGGTCGTGAGCTACTGGAACTGCTACTACCGGGGCACCTACGCGAGCTTCCGGGGCTACCCAGGGTGCACTCTTCTTGACCTCCTACGGTCCGCTGCCTCCGACAGAGCAGGGCGTCCCTGGCCCAACCTCGCTCCAGTCGGCGCCAGCGTGGACGGCTACTGCTAGGACTCGGCCGGGAAAGATATCCGGCCGGTCAAGCGGCATCGGCGAGGGGACGTCCGCCCCAACGGATGCCCTTCTCGCTGCGGATGCGAGCGCGCTCGCGGCGCTGGGCTGCCAGCACGTCGGGGTGACGGGCATTCGCGTTGCGCCAGCGCAGATAGGCGTGCAGGGCCCGGGTCTGCACGGTGTGGTTGCGGTGGTTGGAGTTCGCGACGGTGAACTGCCGCAACGGTCCGAAGTGCGCCTCGATCGGGTTGGCCCAGGACGCGTATGTCGGCGTGAAGCACAGCTCGACGCGGTTCTTCTTCGCCCAGCGGCGGATCGTCTCGCCCTTGTGGGCGGACAGGTTGTCCAGGATGACGTAGATCGGGGCGCCGTCCGGGCGGGCGGCCCGGATCGACCTGAGCGCGGCCAGGGTGTTCGCGGCCCCCTTCTTCCGGCGGTTGACGCCCCAGAGCGTGTCGTCGCCGACCGAATAGCAGCCGTGGAAGTACCTGACGCCGTGGGTGCGGTGGTAGGTCGCCGGGTGCCGCTCGGGATGACTGGCGGGAGCCCAGCACGCACCGCCGGTGGGGCGGATTCCGAGCGGGCCGAACTCGTCGAACGCGAAGACCCGGTCCGGGAAGCGGTCCAGGACCTCCTCGATCCGGTCCAGCTTTGCCTCGCGGTCGGGGTCCGGGGACTCCTTCCACGTCTTGGTGCGCTGGAAGGTGATGCCGCGGCGGGCGAGCAGACGGCGTAATGCCTCGCGACCGATGCGGATGACCCGCCCATGGACTTTCCGCAGGTAGGCGGCGAGTTTGCGGATGGACCAGCGGGTGAAGGGCTGGCCGAGCTTGGTCGGGCGGGTGGTGGCCGTCTGGACGACGAAGTCCTCGTCGTCAGGACTGAGCAGGCGGGGACGGCCTCCCGCCCACCGAGGGTCCAGACAGGCCAGGCCGATCTCGTTGAACCGGTGGATCACATCCCGGACTGTGTCCTCGTCGGCCTGCACCAGCTGGGCGATCACCGGGACCCGGTTCCCGCCAGCCGACGCCAGTAGCATCATCGCGCGTCGGAAGCGCACCGAACTGGTGCTGCCCCGGCGCACGATCTGCTGCAGCTTCTGCCCCTCCTGGTCGGTCAACCTGCGCACGCGGACAGGCTCAGCCACCGCACCCCCAGCACTCGGATCGGACGTCACCGCACATCCAACCGCCCCGACCACCAACCCGGCGAACCAATGTGGTCAGAGCACTAGGTGGGCGGCGTTGTGGCCGGGGCCGCAACCGAGTTCCAGCAGCCGCTTGTGGCGTAGGTCCGGGCCGAGGATCTCGGCTCCGGGGCCGCTGCCGGGTCGGGTGGTCCATTCCATACACGCAGGCACGGACAGCGGCTCGGCGGGAGCAGCCGTGGTGCGTTGGAGGGCGTGGACGTACCAGGGGGAAGCCTGGGCGAGCACCTAGACCTCCAGGAGGTGCAGTACGTCGGTGAGGTGGCGGCGTACGGTCTTGATGTAGGCGGGGTCGGTGGCCGGGTCGTTGATCCAGCGGATGGACTGCTCCATGAACCACTCGACGGCCCACATGCGGTGCCAGCCCAGCGCCCACTTCTCGGCGGAGAGACCGCCTCGTTCGGCGAGGGCGTCTGGGGTGCCGCCCTCGGTGACGTAGGTGTTCAGGAAGACGCGCAGGCGGACGGGGTCGGGGGTGTCGAGGGTGCCGTGCCAGCTCGCGAGGTCGAGGAGGCCGGGGCCGGTGAAGGCGCGGGCGAAGTCGAGCAGGCGCCAGCCGTGTCGGCCGATGTGGAGGCTGGTGGGGTGGAACTCGGAGTGCACCCAGCCGAACGGGGCCACGGCCGTACCGGCTGAGCGTTCCTCGGCAGCCTGGGCGATCCGGTCGAGCACGTCCTCAACGTCGTCCGCGTCCTGCCACCGTTCCGCCTTGCGGAGCTGGGCGAGGTGGTCCAGGGCCCGGCTCGGCAGGGTGCGCAGCCGCTCCTGGTCGAGGACGGGCAGGGCGGCAGCGGTACGGGTGCGGTGCAGGACCACGGCTGCGGCTGCGCCGTCGAGGTCGTCGGCTTCGCGGACGGGGGCGCCGAGGTCTTCCAGCAGCATCCCGAGCCAGCCGTCCAGGACGGCGGACGAGTGAACGGTGGGTACGGGGACACCAAGGGTGTGGGCCAGCCGGAGTGCCTGATCCTCGCTGTCGAACGGCTTCTTGGCGTACTTGAAGACGGCCGTGGTGCCGTCGGTGAAGGTCAGGCGTTCGACGCCGGACATGGACCACACGCGCACCTCCTCGCGAAGGGCAGTGGTCCGGTCGTTCAGGGTGAGCAGGTGGTCGAGGAGTTCAGTGCTGGGGTTCGCGGTCATGTCGGGGCTCCTGTGGGGTTGGCGGCGTCCGGGGCGGGCAGAGGTGTCGGCCCGCCCCGGAGCCAAGACGGTGGTGCTACGCGACAGGGCTCACGCGGTGGGCGTAGACCTGCTCGATCCACCCGGCCTTGAAGGCGGCGAGGTCGTCGCGGAAGGTGGCCATCGAGGCACCGTAGGGCGCCACGACCCCGCCGGACTGGTCCGGCACGGACTGGCAGCCGTGCACGAGCCGGCCGCCGAGGGCGGCGTGGGCCTTGATGGACTCGATGCGGCGGTGCTCGTTGAACCAGCCGCCGTGGTAGACCTCGTCGAGCATGCCGCCTGTCTCGTCGTCCAGGTCGAAGACGACGGAGGTGGCGGCGGGGAAGAACCAGCACGGGCCGACGTTGGAGATGTGCCCGTCCAGCTCGACCTTGTTGAGCGCCATCAGCGTGGCCGCCTCGCGCAGCATCCGCAGGTGCTCGGCGGTGATCTGCGGCAGACCGAGGCCGGCCAGGTGCTCGTCGCGGAACAGGTAGGCGTACACCTCGTAGGCGGTGGCGAGCACGCGGGCGGCGTCCGAGGTCGACTGGGCGTGGGTCTTGATGAACTCCAGCGTGAGCTGCTCGACCGCGCTCTCGGTGGTCTCCTCCACGTGCAGGAGCCGGGACTTGACCAGCTCCCAGTCGGCGACGAGCCACGTGTTCGACTCGAAGCGGAAGAAGTACTCGGCCGGGTCGATGGCGATGCGCCGGCCGTCGATGTGGATGCCGGGCAGGCGGCTCCAGCGCTCGTCGAACGCCTCGGGCAGTACGACCGTGATGGCCGTGGTGTCGATGGTGGTCACCGTGTCTCCGTCTCTGATCGGCCGGGTCTGGGCACAGGAATGCCCGAACCCGGTGTAGGCGTACGGAACTTCGGGGGCCGCCCGGCCGAAGGGGGGAGCCTGGTCACGGTGTCGGACCGGGGCCGGGCGGCTGATGATTAGTGAACCCTCCGTCACGCACAGTGGGTACGGTGAGAGCTAGTTGAAGCGGTATACGCGGTTTACAGCTCCGGAGCGGAGGCGATGGTGGCAGTGCCGAGAGGGCCCAATTCCCGCCTGCGCGACACCATCGACGCGACCGGCTGCACGTACGAGGCCCTGGCGAAGGACATCCGGCGTATCGCGGCCGAGAACGGGGAGATCCTCCAGACCAACAAGTCGGCCGTCTCCCACTGGGCCAACGGCACGCGCCAGCCGACCGGTCGGACCGGGCAGTACCTCGCCGAGGCCCTGTCACGCCGGGCAGGCCGCAGCGTCACCCAGACTGAGATCGGGCTTCGAGCACCAGACGCTGAGGGGCCGGACGAGGGGGATCCCGTCCTGGCCGCAACCGACCTGGGCCGCGCCGATGTCGAGCGCCGCCGCTTCCTCGCGGTGGCCGCCTTCACCACCGCTGGCGTCGCCATGCCGCTTGCCCACGACCACGAGGCCACTGCCCGCATGCTCCGTGCCCGCACCGGCACGTCCGTGATCGGGACAGAGGACGTGGACGTCGTCCGGCAGATCACCGCGGCCTTCAGCGCGGCCGATGAACGCCTCGGCGGTGGGCACGGACTGACCACGGTCACCGCGTACCTCGCTGACACCGCCGCCCCCATGCTCCGGGGCCGCTTCCCGAGCGAAGCCTTACGGCGGGCAGCCTTCGGTGCGGTGGCCGAACTCGCCTACCTGGCAGGCTGGAAGCACCACGACCTCGGCCAGGAAGGCGCTGCCCAGCGCTACTACCAGGTCGGCTACCAACTAGCCTGCGAAGCCGACCCGCATGGTCACGCCGCCTGGATGATGCGCGCCCTTGCCCACCAGGCACTGAGCCTCAAGCAGCCTCACCACTGCGTCGACCTCGTTGAAGGCTCCCTCACCCGCGCCCTGGGCCACGTCGACGGCCAGACCGAGGCGTTGCTGCACATCACCCACGCCCGCGCCTATGCCGCCGTCGGTGAGAAGCCCGCAGCGGCCCGCGCCCTGCTCGCCGCCGAAGACGCCCTCCTGCGCGATGACGACCTCCAGCCCAGCTACTCCAGGGTCAGCGGCCCCGCCGCCGGCACCGTTGCCAGCCACACCGCCCGCACTCTCACCGACCTCGCCGACCACATCGGCACCGAACAGCAGCACCGCGATGCCCTGGTCCGCTGGGACCCCGAGAAGTACAAGCGTGTTCACGCCCTCACCTACGCCGACCTCGGCGACAGCCTCGCTGCCCAGGCCCGCGCCGACGAAGCCATCGCCGCCTGGGCGCAGGCCCTGATCCTCATGGAAGGCATGACCTCCGACCGCACCCGCAAGGCCATCACCTCGCTCCGCTCCACCCTCTCCATCTACCAGCGCCGCAAAGTGCCCGGAGCCGCGGAACTCGCCCGCCGCGCACGCGAAGCGCTGGCCTAAGCTGACACCAACCGGCCGACGAAGGGACACAAGCCGTGGCTCAGCGGACCACTGACGACCAGCCCAAAGCCCTGCCGCCCGCCCTCGAATCCATGACCCTGCTGGTCGCCGCCGTCATCGTCCACGACCAGGCCACCAACCGCGTCGTCCTCCTCCAACGCAGCCAAAACGCCAAATTCGCCCAGGGCATGTGGGACCTCCCCGTCGGCAAGAGCGAACCCGGCGAGCCCATCACCGAAACCGCCGTACGCGAGCTCTACGAAGAGACCGGCCTGACCGTGAAGCCTGAGTCCCTCACAGTCGCCCACATCATCCACGGCGCCTGGGGCGTCGAGGCCCCCAACGGCTTCCTCACCGTCGTCTTCGCCGTTCACGAATGGACCGGCGAACCCCAGAACCGCGAACCCCGCAAGCACTCTCAGGTCCGCTGGGTCGATGCCGTCGACGTCCCCGAAGACTTTGTGGACACCACCGCCAGTGCCCTTCGGCGGTACCTGGCGGATGGGCCGCAAGTATCCCTGGATGGGTGGGCATGAAACGACCTGCTGTGGGCGGCCTACCGGAATACAGGTCGTCCTCGATCAGTAAACTCCGCACTTTGCATGCGCGGAGAGGCTCTGTACAGAGAGCTCAGACGGTGGCCCATCACGCCGTCTCGCCGTTGCGACTCAGTATTGCCTCGCCTCTCCTGGGCGATGGCCCGCTCGTCGCGGGACAACCGGTCGTCACATCGCAGGAACTGCGCAACCGTCAGTGCAGCCAGCCTTGGTAGTTCACGGCAAGCGCAGTTGATCGTCCACTGGCACAGTCGCTGGAGGGAGCGTGGTGATCAGCAATTCCTCGGCGGATCTTTTTCCGGACCGCCCAGCTGCTGAGTAACGCGTAGCGACCAACCGTTTACTAATCCGCCACCTGCGCACTCCGAGAGTCTCACGATCGATGTCTGACGGCGCCATCCTGGATTGACCGTAAAGCCATTTGCTCTGCACGAGCATGGGGTAATTGTCGTAGCTAAGTAGCCACCGGAACTGCGCTTTTGTTCGAAGGTATCCCGCCAGGTCGAGGTGGAGTGTGTCAATGCCGGGGCGAGTGGCCGGAGCCCGTCCGTCGCCCCCGTAGCCGCCACGGGGATCAAATGACGTTCGATACAGAAGCGAAGACTTTTCAATATATGGGGGGTCGAGGTAGGCAATTACACGGGAAGGTAGTAGCTGTGGATATTGCTCAGGTACGTCTTCCAACGTTTGTCGCCAGTCCTTGCACCACACATCCACTAGGCGTCCGATGCTGTACAGATGGCCGATGTACCTAATTCTCTCCTCAAGCGCGTCTGGGTTCCAGCGGCATCCGATCGGGTAGTTACTGGCTTGAGAGCGCCCGCCAATGGGCCCCGCCTTGCCGTGCAAGATCCCCGAGAAGGTGGTTCGATTAAGGAACAGGCATTGCGTCGCGACGCTTATGCGGCGATCGCGTGGACTCATCTCCGGGCGTGGCGCCCATGCGCGCCAATAATCCCATCGTTCCACGGCTGACACACCACCATTGCGAACGTACCGCTTCCACTCCTCATGCATTCGATCGATGAGCAGCTCGGTATCGTCGGCAGCTGCTTGCCAAAAGGCTGTGACGAGTGGGTCAGCGTCTGCGAGCAAGATGCGGTCTACAATTCCCTCGCCAATCGCGCGCAATGATGCTGACGCGCCGCCGGCGAACGGCTCCACAAGAAGATTTACTTCGGGAACCTCCCGAGATTGCTTCGCTGAAGTTATCAATCGCGCGATCACGGGGGACAGTGACGACTTAGCCCCTGGATAACGCAAGGGTGACTGGTAACGGCCGTGGGAGAGCGCGTGGGAGACGGGCTCAAGCTGCTGAGGCAGGGGGCGGGCCTGAGCATGGATCGCCTCGTCGGCACCGAATGGATTGGCATTCTGAGCAAGAGTGCTTGCGCTGATGGCAGTCGCCGACGAGGTCACTGAGGTCACCGTCCCATCTTGCCGGATGGCTGAGCGATCCGGAACATGATCGAACCTAGCCCTTGAAGTATGTCGGTGGTTGCACCGCTTGGAGGTCAAGTTTCAGCCCTGGGATGTTCTGCTGAGCCATCATCGTCAAGACGGAGCGCCCCACGCCGAGTGGCAGTGCGGCCGCAGAGTGGGCGAGGGCGATGGGTACGACAGCATGTTGGTACATGCGGGTCCTGAGCGAGTCCAGAATCTCGCATATCAGACGAAGCGTCGGGTATGCGTCCCATCCCTCAGCTTCCGGACTGCCGCCATCGTATGGCGATAGTCCCGCCTTAGGCGGGACTGTAATTACCAGAGGATCTCCCGTTCGAGTGCGGTAGATGAAGCGGCGTCCGTAGAACTCATCCACGCCATAGTGATTACTCTCGGGGCGCCCGGAAATCCTATTGATGTAAGCGTTAGTTAGCCGCATGACGTGGCCCAACGGAATCAGATCCTTGATCAGCTCTGCATGCTCGACGAAGGCGCCAGATTTCTCGATTCCGACGATGAGAGGCGCGATGAGGTTCCGCTTGGCACACCAGGCGCCAAGGTCGCCAAGATGTTCCTCAAATCTACGCTTGAGCGGAGCAAGGGGACCGAACATTGCCAGCGGTCCATCAGTAATGAATAGAGTGTGCCGAAGCACTTCGGGTGCGGTGTCGGCAAAGAAGTTCAAGTAACACACAGACATTAGCCGCTCGGCCGCAGTCATGACGCGCCCAAGAGGAGTGAAGTTCGATCCTTCGGCGTTATATTCCTCGTGAGTTCGCAGGACGTCCGCGAGGTATAGGCGCGTGTTACATGAACGGCACGACCCGCCCTCTTTGTTAACTGTCAGTGTGAAGCTGCTGGTCGCCTTCTGCCCGCATCCCGGGCAGACACGTAGGCTGATTTCGGTCGCAGGTTTGCCACGAGTACCGTGCAATGCCAGGAGCGCATCTGTGAGGGTCATCTCGGTGTTGGAGTCGAAACGCGAACTGCGGAGAAAGTCTTCGAGTTCCGCGCGCCAGGTTTCCGCACCGCTCATGCCCGGCCGAGTCAGCTGAGATCCGGGGAGAGCTACGTCGAAAGCGTATTCAGAGTGAGAGTTACGGACCTCACGTGGGTCGATGTGCCTCACTCGGGAAAGGTTGCGAAAGGCTTCGAGCCGTACAACCGATCCGGCAACTCTGAGATAGCCAACCTTCACGGTCGGATGGTCGCGAGTAGCCTCAACCTCGGTGTCCGACCCGTCGACCGTGATCGAGAAGTCCACCTCCTCAAGTTTGCCAGAAAGCGGCAAATCTTCGAGAGGTGAGCACAGCTCAGTGATTCCCTCTTCGCTTTCGGGGCGAGAGCTAGTGATGGTCCAGCGTTGAAGGGCAGCCCGGACCGCCTCATTCCTCACCGTATCTACGTGCCCCAGCCTGGAAGCCTTTTCTCCTTCGTAAGGCACGATTTACTCGCCTTCGTTTGCGATGTCAATGCCTGTCAGTCCGGCGGCGGCTCGGGCCTTATTGACCATAGTGTGATCGAACTTGGAGATCTGCACCGGGACGATGTATTTTCCTGAGTATGTTTTCATCCGCACAAATCCGACGTCTTCTGCTCGGATGATGCTCGGAGTCCAGACCTTGAAATCGTAATAGTGCGCCAACTCGCGTGTTTCGTGGTCGGAGTTAAGATGAGAAATCAACCAATTCGAGGTATTCGAAAGCATGCGCTTGTCGACAGAAGTGACTTCTTGTGTTGCGTAGATCAGGCCCATTCGATACTTTGCCGCTTCCTTCGACAGGCGTACCCAGGGATCGTCAGCTACGTCGCGTCCGCCACGCTCGAAGAGGTTGTGCGCCTCTTCGACGATAATCTGCATGTCTACCGGCTCATGGTCGGCGCGAAACCGCTCGCTTGCCCGATTCAAGAGGTGGGTGACGATGCGTTCTGACATGACCTTTGCGACCTTGTCGTTTCCGCTTGAGAGATCGACGATTGCAAGTCGACCCGCCTGCATGTCGTTCCACAAGTGCTCACCGACGTCACCAGCAGAATTGGGGCCGTGGAATGGGCGGATGGTTCGAATGGATGAAGTCACACCCGTATATTTGTACACATCCCAAATGGCGCCGAAGTGGCAGTCTTTAGTGTCGTGCCACTTGGGAAAGTCGCTTTCCCGTTCTCCAACCCATTCGGCGAGTGCCAGCGCGCCTGCAGGGCTGAGGACGCGGTAACTCCCCGCTCGGCCAGCCTGTACAACAGCATCCGGATGGGCGGCCATGAAATCCGTCATTGGGCCTGACGGAGCAGGGATGACAAGGGATTGTGGCAAATTGGCGGCTTCGAATCCACACTTGGCTAGAAGGCCGTAAAATGCGACTGTAGTCCACCCCCAGCGGCTGTGCCTGCTGCGATCATTTTGATCGGGCTCAGTAAGGACTGCCGACCGGAAGCTTTTGCCGTAGTTGGTATTGACCGGTGCAGTGGCTTCGCTTACCAAGCTCCAAGCTGCTTCGAGTACCTCACGGTCATAGAAGTTGATACGAAGTGGCTGCTCCCGGCTGTCCCCAGCGCTGGGTTCGACCTTATAGATCCGCACAGTGCTTGAGTCGTCCCCGAGGAGGCGAAGGCCCGTGCGGTCTTGCTTATTTACGTTTGCGTACTCGCCTTGTGGATCAAAGATCAGCTGGCCGATGGAACGGCCATGTTCCGACCCATACTGGTGGACCGCTGTAACCAGGGTCTTGATAGTGTTAGATTTACCGGTTCGAGTCATTCCGAAAACGGCAGTTTTCCGACCGATGAAGTCAGAAACGTTGATATGGACCTGTGCCCGATCGGTGCCAGCAATGAGAGCCTTGCGCCGGGTGGCGGCGAATCGGACGTTACCGATCGCGAGGGCGTCTTTCTTGTCAACAGGCTCAGGGTAGGAGGCCAGCCATGACAACACCTCAGTGGACGGCAGGAATACTTGATAGCGAGCAGAGACAACCACGTTGTCGATGTCTGCCCCGTATTCAATATGGGCGTCGCGGGAATCTGCCTCAGTATAGAAGGTGCCCAGAACCTCGCAATCGAAGGCTGACTGCTGAAGTTCGTTGCGTGTCAGCACATCCGTTACGTCATCGAATCCGACCCCGGATGCGCCAGCATCGCGGACAACCGCCAGACGAGTTTGAATGAGCTCCGACTCGTTAGGCAGGGGCGCAGTGCCGCGGACTCGGAGCAGGATGACTTCCTGATCTTCGAGTATGAACCCAGAAGTCGTATTGTCGCCCGCGACAGCGAGGAGGAAGCCACCCCTTGGAACTCCGCCGGCCTTCTCCTTTTTGAAGTCATCGGTCAACACCACGGCCGAGTCGTAGTCGAGACGGTAGACGCCGCCGACCGGTACGCAGCCCCTGTTGACTAGCGCAGTCAGCGGCTTCTTGAGTTCGACCGACTGTGAGAGCCCCTCAGTGATGCTCACGCGCCTTGCCCCCTCTACCGGTCGCACAAGGCAGGGCGCGACCGCAGTGTGGTTGTGATCCAGAGTCACTCGGACGCTACACGGGGCCACTGACAAAAGTGTGCCGTATCAATGAGGTTGACGGCCACTCAGGTAGCGAGCTCGGAGCAGGGGTGCTGGGGGCTCGCACCGGAGGCGTACATGCTCGATCTGTCTCGAGAGTGTGAAGCCAGGGGCTACTGTGCCGCGAGTCCGGCGCGTGAGCGATGCGTGAGCGGACGGGTCAGCACAGGATGGATCGGGTGGGATGTTGGTGATTGCTATGCGTCGCTGACCTGGGGAAATAGGACGTAGCGGAACCGGACGACACCGGGTGGCCTGATCTTGCAGGCCCTCGTAATGCGTAGGTCTCGGGTTCGAATCCCGAAGGCGGCTCCATGGTGAACCCCAGGTCAGACCTTTGACCTGGGGTTTCTTGTATTCGTTGACCTTGGAATCCTGGCCAATCGGGCACTTGTGGTCTGCGCACTGCAATGCGTGGGTCGGAGGTTCATTTTCTGTGACGAGGTCGACGATCAAAGGTTCCGACCTGGTCTTTTACCCGCTCATAGGGGATGGATCACGCTGGCGCAAAGGGCTCCGGTGGACAACCGGTGGACAGCCGTGCGTGATGCTCCATCAGGAGACTCCCACTGCCCTTGTGTCGACGGGTGGGGATCCACAGGTCTCAGATGGAGCGATCGGCGTCGTGGAGACTGTCCCGTCCCGACAGCCCTCACATCCGGTTCGGGCATCCGTCGGTAGTCGGCCCCCTTGGGCCAGTCTCGGCGGCCGGGTATCCGACGGTGGGTCTTTCGCCAGTCGGTGGAAAGGGTTCTCGCATACCTCCGCACCCGGGTTCTCCGTCGCGTCCCGTTGTCGTGAAGTGTGCCGACGTCGCCGTCGGCACACCGATCGGATGAGCGAACCGCAGTCGTGCCGCGACAACACGTGACCGCACTCCTGGCGGGTAACTGGCCGCTCGTCCCTGGCCGCGTTGTGCGTCGCGGTTCGGCGGTAGCGTGGCGCGGCAAGGAAAGCATGGAAGCTGCGAACAGGTTGGGCGAAGTTCATGCGGATGCGGTTCGAAGCCGGGGCCGAGGAGGAGTTCGAGGCGGCGTGCGGGCTGCTGGTCGACCGGTTGGTCCGGTGGGCCGGGCAGCAGGGTCTGCCGGTGGACGGGTTCGTGGCCGAGGCGGCGCTGGATTGCCGGCACCGGGCGACGGCCGGCTGGGGCTGTGGGAGCCGCGGCATGTGGAGGAGTTGCTGCTTGGCTGGCTGCCGGAGACCATCACTGAACTTCCCGGGGAGGAACGCGGCGACGCACCGGGCACACTGCGTACGCTGCTGCGTTATCTGCACGCCGCGCGGTTGGCGGATCCGCGCGGCCCTGCACTTGAGGACTCCCTCGCAGCGGTCGATGCGGTTGCGGAGCTGTATCCGGGGGCGATGGCGGACCGTAGCCGCTGGGGTTTGGCGAAATTCTGGGCGACGGCAGCCGCCGAGCAGGGAGTGGATGTCCTGGACGGGGCGGCGTTGCAGCGGTTCGCGGAGCGTGCTCAGCGCGGGGAGGTCGCCTACGACCAGCAGGCCCTGGACATGGTCATGGAACGGCGGTTGACCGGCCGTGCTCTGTCCGGTGTGGCTCGGGCCGAGCCACAACTGCCCGTGGTGCTGCCCCCGGACGACGCACTCCGGGAGCGCGGCTTCCGGGGCGACGAGGAGTTGGCGGACCGGTTGCGCGCGGCCATGGGAGATGCGGCGATCCCCCTCCTGCGCCCGCTCGCGGTCGATCTCGAGATGCTGGCCATGCTGCTGGAGGCCGACCCGGCTGAGTCGGGTGGGCGGATCGATCTGTCCACCGGGGAGTGCTGGCCGGCGTTCACCGACGAGTTGGAGCCTGGGGCCGGGGGCGAGGAGGCGGATGATCCCGATCGATGGCTGTACGTGCCGGCTCTGGGTTCCCGGGCCGGTTACCGGGACATGGAGCTGTTCATCGACGGGCTCGGCGACGTCGCCCTCGCCGACCGGCTGCGGATCGCCATCACCGGTCGGGGCGCCTTCCGACGCTTCAAGGACGTCCTCGCCCGGGATGAGCGCGCCCGGCGCCGGTACCACCGGCTCAGCGATGAGCGACAGCGCGGCCGGGCCCGCGCCTGGTTGGTGGAGGAGGGCTATTGCCCCGCTGCGTCATGCAGCGCATCCTCGCGCTGACCGTCGCGATCTGGCACGACGACCACACCGGACAGCCGGTTTCGCGCTCACTGGCCGCCTGTGATCGCTGACCCCTTGGATTGGAATCTGTCATCTCAGCGGGGCGTCAGGTCGGCGTCGGTGAGGCGTCGCATCAGTGAGGGCTTGCCGCGGTGCTGCTCGCGCAGGTTGTCAAGGCGCCGGGTGAACTCCTCGGGGGTGCCCGCCCGGTCGTGGACCTCGCGGAGATCCTTCAGGAGGGTGACAGCGGTGTCATAGGGGCCGGCCTGCTTTTTCCCGATCAGGTTGGCGACGTCCTGCCAGGCTTGCTCGGCGTTCTCGGCCAGGCGGTCCAGGTGGCTCTCGCGGGCCAGATGTTCGGCCCGGCGGGCCTGGGCGCGGGCCTGGGCGCGGGCCTGTTCCTGCTGCCGGGTGTGCTCGGTGCGCACCTCGTGGGCGGCGTCGAGGAGCTCTGCGGCTGAGCGGCGCCGGGTGGCGGTGGACGGTTCGGCTGCGCTGTGGGACGCGGCGCGGTGACGGGCCAGGAGGACGGGCCCCGGCTGTGGGGCGGTGCCCAAGACCGCCTCCAGCAGCAGGGCGTCCTTCTCTCGTTGCGGCAGGGCGCGGATCCAGCCGGCGAGTGCGTCCTTGTCGATTGTCTGGGAAGGGGCGGCACTGCTGGCGCGGGCAGCCGCGGTGAGCAGGTGCGGGTCGACGCGCAGGAAGTCCGCCAGGGCCTGCTGCGGACCGGTGAGTTGGGCAAGGCCGGCCGGTACGGGCGGCTCGATCGTGGAGGTGTACTCGTCCTCGTCGACGTCCTCCTCCAACTCCCAGCGGGTGAGCGCGGAAAGCCAGGCAATATAGAGGGGCCGCAGGTCGCCCGCGGCGAGTTCGGTACGCAGTGTGGTGAACGAGGCGAGGGTGAAGGAGTTCTCGAAGTCCCACTCGCCGCCGTCCTCGGCCGAGTAGGCAAAGTCGAGCAGCAGATGCCCGTTCCTGGTCCAGCAGGTCAAGGCGTCTTCCGCGCAGTAGGGTTCGGCGCTGCGGGCGGACAGCAGCGCGGTGGGCAGGCGCAGCATCAGGCGCCGCGAGCCCCAGTTGGCGAAGTACAAGTGAGCGTCGTACAACTGCTCCATCAGTCTGCGCTCATCACCGCGGAAGTTGCCGTAGTGGTACTCGTTGACGAAGTGCGTCGCGCTGATCCGGGCCCGGCTCGACAGCGCCCGCACCTGCTCGAGTTCGTCCTTCGTCAACGATCGGTCGATGGCCTGGAACTCGTAGTACTGGTACTCGCTCACGGCCGTGCAGACTACCGCCGTGCGATGCGGCTCATGTGGCGGAGACCTGGCCCTGATACCCCCTGCGGCACCGTCGGGCCAAGAATCGGGCCGAGGACGGCGGGCCCGCAGGGGTCGGACGGAGGGCGGGGATGTAGTGGTGACACCGGGGGAACGGCTGGCTGGGCTCCTCGGCGAGACGAAGACTGCGGGGCTTTCAGCGACCGACTGTGACCGAGAGGTTGAGGCCGACGATGTCGCCCCTCTCTCTCGCGTCCCGTGAGCGCCCCACCGCCGCGGCGAGCCGGACGCGCAGGGCGCGTTCTGCTTCCAGGCGGGCGGCTCGGTCCTCCAGCGCCGTCGGGTCCATCCGCCGGATACGGAGCGTCAGGCCGGTGGCGACAACCCTCGACGCCGGCCCGGCAGGTCGAAACCGGCCGAGGGAGCGTTCGCGATCAGAAGACGGCGAGGGACAGTTCGACGAGTCTCCCCCCGGGGTCCGGTCCAGGCCCTGCGGGGATCCGTGCGGAGCCAGGCTGTACGGGGCGACCGGCGCGCCGACGCAGGTCGGCTGCCACACCCCAAGCAACCGCCCAGAGTGACACGGAACAACTCTTCGTAGGCGGAGAAGGCCGACATGGTCAGCGGTCGGCGCTGTCAGGCGGAACGACCCATTCGGTGGGTTGGCCGGTGAGGGAGGCGATCATGTCGAAGTCACCGTCGTAGTGGAGGACCGTTCGCCGGTTCAGTTCCGCTGTGGCGGCGATCAGCAGGTCAGGAAGGGACAGAGCGCGATGGAAGCCCGCGTTGAGGGCATGGCGCTGGATCTCGAGAGCGCGTGTGAAGGTGTCGTCGTCGGTGCGGAGGTAGTCGAAGGCGTGGAGCCAGGTGCTGATCCGTGTTGCTTCCGAGCTGTCCCGTGCAGAGTGGATCATCTCGAACTCGGTGGGCTGGCATACGGCGAGGAGGTAGCGCTCGTGCAGAGGCTTGAGCACCTCCTTGACGCTCGGCTTCGTCCAGCGGGCGAGGGCGGACTTGTCGATCAGGTAGCGGTCCTGCATCAGGCGGCCCGGCCTCCGTCGCGGTCGCCGTTGTGCTTGAGGGAGCCGTCTGCGTTGCGGGGCCCGGTGTTCTCGACGATCTCACTGAAGTCGAGCTCGCCGGCCTCCATGGCGTCGAAGCCCTCCTGCCGCAGGTGCCTCTTGACGGCGTCTTCCATGGCGAGGCGGACGGCTTTGGCCTTCGTTTTGGTCCCGAAGATGCGCATGGCCTCGGTGACCATGTTTTCATCGAGGTCGATGACGGTTCTGGCCATGTGGATGATCCTCTCGGCGATACTTTCGTCCGTGAAACGATACCATTCATTGGCGATGATAGATATCGTTTCGGTCGAAGGTCCCGTCGTGGAGGGAGGCCGCGGCGTTCATGGTGACGTGTCGCGCGGTCGCTCCTTGTGAGAAATGGACAGTCGTCCTCATGCCGGCTCCGCCCCCTGTCGGGGTTTCGCTAGAACCGATGGGGCGGCGGGATGCGGCCGACCAAGCGGCCCCGTCGGTGGACAGCCGATGGACAGACGCCTTTGGACGGTGCATCACGGGACGGCACGGGATAACCTGTCGCACGTGCTCTGATCAGGAAAAATGTCACCGGACAGCACGGCGAGACACGAGGCAACACGATCACTCATGGTCTCGTAATGCGTAGGTCTCGGGTTCGAATCCCGAAGGCGGCTCTGTGGTGAACCCCAGGTCAGGCCCCTGACCTGGGGTTTTCTTTGTTTCGTTGACCTTGGAATCCGGGCTAATCGGACACTCATGGTCTACGCATCGTAGTGCGTAGGTCAGTGCGTAGGTCAGAGGTGTGGTTTCCGTGACCGTATTGACGGTCTAGGTCTCTGACCTGCTCTTTTTCGTGCCATTGGGCGATTGGGCAAGCCCGCGCGAGGGGTCTCGGTGGACAGCCGGTGGACAGCCGTGCGTGACACGCCATCAGGGGAATGTCGCTGCTTCGGCCGACGAGTGAATTCACCTGTCTCCCATGGGGCGATCGGCGGTCGATGGGACTGTCGGGTGCTGCCAGATCTGGCGTCCTGCGTGGGTCCTCGCACGTTGGGTTGAAGTGACAGCGCGGGGGCCGACGGCGTTGCCGGGTGGGTGTGGTTGCCGGGCGACTGTCGGACCGTCAGCCCGACTTGGGTGCGAGACCCCGCTCGCGCAGCCACTCCAACTGCACCCGCGCTGAGGAGCCGTAGCCGCCGCCGTGGTCGGCGAAGTGCCAGACGCTGATGGCACGGTCCTCGCCCGCGTAGCGGTTGTAGGCCGCGTACACGGTGGAGGGTGGGCAGATCGGGTCCATCAGGCCCACGCTGAAGAGCGCGGGGACGGTGGCGCGGGTGGCGAAGTGCACCCCGTCGAAGTAGGCCAGCGTGGCGAAGGCCGTCTCCACCTTCTCCCGGCTGTGGTGGCGCAGGTAGCCGGCGATCTCGACGTAGGGCCCCTCACCGGAGATGTCCGCCGCGCGACGGTAGTGGCAGAGGAACGGCACGTCCGGCATGGTCGCCGCGACCAGCTCGGATGCCAGACCCGCGACGGCGAGGGAGAGGCCGCCGCCCTGGCTGCCGCCGGCCACGATGATCCGCTCCGGGTCCACCCGGGGAAGCTGCGTGGCGGCGTCCACGGCACGGACGCAGTCCGTGATCAGGCGGCGGTAGTAGTGGTGGCGCGGGTCCTCGATGCCGCGGGTCATGAAGCCCTGCACCCACTGGGTGCCGGAGCCCTCGCCACGGTCGGGCGTGTCGTGGCCCTGTCCCCGGCTGTCCACGACCAGGTGGGCGTAGCCGGCGCTCGGCGGCAGCAGGTGGTCGGTAGGCAGGCCCCTGCCGCCGCTGTAGCCGATGTACCGCACGATCGTCGGCAGCGGCTCGTCCCCGCCCTTGGGCAGCAGCAGCCATGCGGCTACCGGTTCGCCGTTCCAGCCCGGGAACCGGACGTCGAAGACGTCGATGGTGGTGAGCAGCGAGTCGGGCACCGGCGTGACCGTCGGGGCGCCCGAGTGGGTGCGCGCCTCCGCGAGGGTCTGCTGCCAGAAGGCGTCGAAGTCCTCAGGCGCGGTGAGCTCTGGGCGGTAGTCGACGAGGTCCTCGTAGGGCTGGTCGGTCAGTGGCATGGTCGTCCTCAGGGAAGTGATGGCGATGATCAGTAAGCGGGTGTTTCCAGCACCCCGACCCCGTATCGGGGAAGAACGGCCATGCCGGGCGCCCCGGCCCACCGGGTGAACCCGGCACACGTGGCACCGGCGAGGGCTCAGCCCCGGCCGGGGGCAGCGAGAGGTAGCCACGGTGCCGCCCCACGCCCTGGGCGGCGTACTCGGTGCTCCCGTGACCGGCCGTCCGCCCAAGGGCCGCACCTGGGGCCGGCGCGGCAACTTCCTACACGTGGGGCGCCCTTCGCCCACGAGCCCGGACGAGCCCTTCGTTCCCGATGCCACGGCCGGGTGACAGTTTGGAGCGGAGGGCCGTCACCCGTTCGCGGACGCCTTTTGGGCGCCGCCCTCACGCCCTGCCTGGTTCGCGGCGAGCCGGTGCGGCATCGCAGGGTCAGGCCGTGCCGCCGCCGGGGGGGCGGTGGAGTTGCGCACCACGAGTTCGGTGCCCACCTCCATGTGCTCCATGAGTAGCCTCTGCCCGTCGATGAGGGACAGCAGCGCGCGGGCCGCCTTCTGTCCCATGTCGTGCAGCGGCTGACGCACGGTGGTCAGGCCGGGGAAGCTCTGCGCCGCCTGCGGGAGGTCGTCGAAGCCGACGACCGAGAAGTCGGCGGGCACGCTGAGGCCGCGCGCCCGTGCGGCGTCGACGGCGCCGAGCGCCAGCAGATCGGCGCCGGCGACGATCGCCGTCGGCTGGTGATCGTCGATCAGGCGCATGGCGGCGCGGAAGCCGCTGGCATAGGAGAAGTCGCACGAGGCGACGAGCCGTTCGTCGACGTCCAGCCCGGCGAGCCGCATCGCGTCCTGAAAGCCCTGGAAGCGGATGGACGTGCTCTCGAGTTCGTCCAGGCCGCGGAGGTAGGCGATCCGGGCGTGCCCCAGGTCGATCAGGTGCTGGGTGCCCAGGCGCATGCCGTGGTAGTTGTCGACGCTGAGACGGGGCAGCGGTACGTCCATGCGCCGCGGGTCGATGATGACGCAGGGCACGGTCTGCCGGCGCAGCAGCGCGACCGTCTCGTCCTCCAGGACCGGCGCGATCATGAGCATCCCGTCGACGAGGCCACCTCCCAGGAACTCGACCCGGTCCTTCTCCCGCACCGCGTCGTGGTAGGAGGCGTTGACGAGCAGCTCCTGCTCGGCACTGGCCAGCTCGTCAGCGACGCCGCGCAGGATCTCCAGCCCGTACTGGCTGGTCAGGTCCAGCGCAATCAGTCCGACGAGCCCGCTGCGTCCGGCCTTGAGGTTGCGAGCCGCGACATTCGGCCGGTATCCGAGCCGGCCGGCCACCTCCAGGACGCGGCGCCGGGTGTCCTCGGAGGCCCCCGGCTTGCCGTTCATGACGTTGGACACCGTCATCGCGGAGACGCCGGCCCCCTCAGCCACCTGCGCGATGGTCACCCGCCCTGCCACCCCTTGCCCCCCTCTGTCCGCCGACCACTGTCAGGCTCCAACCCGCCTGCCGGGTCCCGGACACTGTAACGATAAGGCTGGCCGATCGTCAACAAAACCGAGCCTGCATGCCAGGAGGACCGGCGATTTGGACCATCAGGTCGAGCACGGAAAGTTACGTATAGATGTCACCCAAGTTTTGCGTTACAGTCCCGGCCATCGGTGAGCACCGTTCGCCGTATTGCGGGTCGACCGGCCCTTTTTTGCGGACATGTCAGCTGCACCTACCCGGAAGCAGGCTGACCGGTCCCCATCCTTCTGATCATGACGAGTCGGTTCTTCGCCGACGATGAGTGAGGTGTGCAATGAAGCGTTCCGGGAGATCTCTCGCGGTCGCCACCACGGTCGCCGCCCTGGCGATGTCGCTGGCCGCGTGCGGGGGCGGGTCGTCCGGTGCCTCCGGTGACGGCACGGTGACCCTCCATGTTGAGGCGTGGAAGGGCGGCGGCGCGGAGCCGGCGAACGTCGCGGAGATCAACAAGGCGTTCGAGAAGACCCACCCGAAGATCAAGGTCGACTTCGAGTACATCACGGCCGGCGACACCTACACGCAGAAGCTCCAGACCGAACTCCTGGGCGGCAAAGCCGGCGACGTCATCATGGCCGACACGGACAAGATGGGGAAGTGGGGTGCCTCCGGCTACCTCGCCGACCTGTCCAAGGAGGCCTGGGCGAGCCGCATAGCCCCGGACGCCAAGCAGTTCACGCAGGCGGACGGCAAGACGCTCGCCATGCCGATGGAGCTGATCGGCATCGGCATGTACGCCAACATGGACCTGCTGAAGAAGGCCGGCATCACCGAAGTGCCCGCCGACTGGCCGACGTTCCTGAAGGACCTCGCCAAGGTCAAGAAGGCCGGCATCAACCCCATCGCACTGCCCGACAAGTCCGGCTGGACCGGCGAGTCCGTCTTCCAGGCGAGCGGCTCGACCCTCGTCTACCAGAAGAACAAGCAGTGGGACGCCGACTTCCTCGGCGGCAAGACCGGCTTCGACCCGGACTGGAAGGCGCCCCTGCAGCAGTTGAAGACCCTTGAGGACAAGGGGTACGTCAACTGGAAGAACGAACTCGGCGTCGACGACTGGTCCCAGGGCCCGCAGGACTTCAGCGCCGGCAAGAGCGCCTTCTGGTACCAGGGCGCGTGGCAGGTCTCCAACGTCAAGAAGGCCGGCTTCCCGGTCTCCTTCGCACCGTGGCCGGGCGGCGCCGCCGGCACCAAGCCCAACGGCATGGTCTTCTCCGGCACGATGTGGGCGGTCAACTCCCAGTCCCAGCAGGCCGACGCGGCACGCGAGTACGTGAAGTTCTGGTCGCAGAGCGAGAACCTGGCCAAGTATCTCGAGGCCGAGCACGCGGAGTCGCCGTTCACCGGTGGCACGACCCCGGAGAGCCCCGAGACGACGGCCTTCACCACGGCCTTCAAGGAAGGCCGTTACCGGATCATGCCGTCCAACACCTGGTACGGAAGCGCGGCCGAGACCGCGACCGGCTCCAAGATCCAGGCGTACCTGCTGGGCAAGGCGTCCGCCGCGCAGACCCTGAAGGACATCCAGGCCGGGGCGTCCGCCAAGTAACACATCCCGAAGCCGGCCGTGATGAGGGGCGGTAGGCGGCTCCTGACGCCCCCGCCACGGCCCATCCGGGCAAGAGGAGGACTCCCGTGTTTCACCGACGGCGCGCCACCATGGCCGCCTTCCTGCTCCCGGCGATCACCGTGTACGGCGTGTTCATGCTCTACCCGCTGGCCCGCGGGATCTATCTGAGCATGACCGACAGCCTCGGCGGCCCGATCGCGCACTTCGTCGGCACGGACAACTACCGTGCCATGGCCGACGACCCGAAGGTCACCGCGGCCCTATGGCACACCGTGCTGTACGCGGCGGTGGTCGTGGTCGTGCAGAACGGCCTCGGGCTGCTCTTCGCGAGCATGTTGTTCCGCCGTCCCCGGGTCCGCAAGGTGCTCAACGTCGTGCTGCTCACGCCGACGCTGATCTCGCCGGTGATGGCCGCCTTCATCTGGTCGTACCTGCTCGCCCCGAGCGGCGGCATCAACGTGCTCCTCGACCTGGTGGGCCTGCACGGCCTCACCCATGTGTGGCTCGGCGACACCTCCACCGCGCTGTACGCGGTGGCCGCCGTCAACATCTGGATGTTCACCGGCTACTCCTGCGCGATCTTCCTCGCCAGCTATATGAGCATGCCGGCCGAACTGCTGGAGGCGGCCGCCCTGGACGGCGCGCGCGGCTGGCGCCGCTTCGTCAGCATCGAGTGGCCGCTGCTCGCTCCCGCGCTCACCGTCAACGTGACGCTCAGCCTCATCGGCTCGCTGAAGGTCTTCGAGTTCCCGCTCGTGCTGACCAACGGCGGCCCGGCCGACGCCACGGACACGCTGACCCTGCTCGTGTACCGCAACGTCTTCGGCGGCGGGAAGTTCGCCTACGGCGTCGCGCTGTCAGTCGTGCTCCTGGTGACCGTGGTCGTCCTCTCCAGCGCCACCTCCTCCCTGCTCCGCCTCCGCGAGCGACGTATCTGACGGGGTCGCCCCCAGGAACTGACGGATCGCCACCATGACTTCCAACATCTCCGCGCCCCCGACCGGACCCCGGCCCCCCGCGCACGCCCGCAGGAGCTCGGACCGGCCCTCACCCCGCCCCCGTAGGACACCTTCCGGAACGCCGCGCATCACGCTGCGCCGCCTGACCGGCGGCCTCGGCACCGTCCTGCTGTGCCTGGGCACCGTCCTGTTCGTCCTGCCGTTCGTCTTCACGGTCGTCACCTCGCTGCGCACCGCGGCGGACGTGGCCCGCTCCCCGCTCGGCATCCCGCACTCGCTGACCCTGAAGAACTTCACGAACGCCTTCAGCCAGATCCACTACGGCCCCAGCACCCTCAACACCCTGCTCATCACCGGACTGTCATGCGCGGCCATCACCATCATCGGCTCGCTCGCCGCCTATCCGCTGGCCCGGATCACCCAGCACTGGTCCACCACCGTGTACCGGCTGTTCATCCTCGGTACGTCCGTTCCGGTGTTCGTCGTCGTAGCGCCGCTGTACCTGCTGATGCGCGACCTCAACCTGCTGGACACCTACGCGGGCGTGGTGTTCATCTACACGGCCCTGAACCTCCCGGTCGCGGTGTTCTTCTACACCAGCTTCATCCGCTCGATCCCGGGCGACCTGGAGGAGGCGGCCGCGCTCGACGGCTGCGGCGCCCTGCGCACGTTCTTCACGATCATCCTGCCGCTGCTCCGGCCGGTCACCAGCACCCTGCTGACGTTCATCTCCCTGCAGATCTGGAACGACCTGCTCGTTCCGCTGGTGTTCCTGCAGGACCCCGGCAAGCGGACGGTCATGGTGAACGCCTACTCCTTCATCGACCCGCACACCGTGCAGCCGACCACCCTGTTCCCGGCCGCCCTGCTCGGAGTGCTGCCGCTGCTGGTCATCTTCGTCTTCTTGCAGCGCCAGGTGGTCGCCGGCATGTCCGCCGGCGCGGTCAAGTCGTGAACCACCTTCGCTCCGACGTTCCGGAAGGACCCTCCCACCGATGTACGTGGTCTCCTACTTCACCAGCGCCGACGAGGCCCTGCATCTGGCCTACAGCCACGACGGCGAGGAGTTCAGGACGGTGAACGGCGGCCGGCCCGTTCTGCGGGGCACGGTCGGCACCGGCCGGCTGCGGGACCCGTTCATCGGGGTGGGCCCCGACGGCCTGTTCCATCTGCTGGCCACCGACGGCTGGACGAGCCCCTCCATCGTCCACGCCACCTCGACGGACCTCCGCACCTGGTCGGAGCAGCGACTCATCCCGGTCATGGCCGGTGTGCAGGGGGCTCACAACGCCTGGGCTCCGGAGTTCTTCCTGGACCGCGCGACGGGGCTGTACCACCTCATCTGGTCGTCGGTCGTCGAGGCGGGCAGCACGGCCGAGGGCCGCAACTTCGAGTACGTCAGCCAGGACCACCGCATCTGGCACTGCACCACCGAGGACTTCAGGACGTTCTCGGCCCCGGCGGTCTTCTTCGACCCGGGTCACTCGGTCATCGACGCCACCGTGCACGAGCTGGCCGAGGGCGGATTCCTCATGGCCTTCAAGGACGAACGCGGCACCAACGACCCCGCCACCGCCCACAAGGACATCAATGTGACCACGTTCGACACCCCCGGCGGTCCGTACTCCGCCCCCACGGGGCCGGTCACCCCCTCACTCGTGGAAGGACCGTGTCTCTTCCGCCGAGGAGACGAGTGGGTCATGATCTTCGACCATTTCCTGGAGGGGAGGTACGGGGCGGTCCGCAGCAAGGACGGCGTGGACTGGGAGCCCGTCCCCTTCGCGCCACCGCCTGGCATGCGCCACGCCTCCGTCCTCGCCACATCCCTCCCGACATCACTGTCAGCGACCTGAGCGTCGCCACGGGTTGCGGGCGGGCCGCTTCGGCGCCCGCCCGGCGTAGAAAGATCCGCGCCGCAGCCCGCGGCGCGGAGGACACCGTCACCCAGCAAGGAGCGTCGCAATGAAGCGCCGCAGAGCAAACCGCCCGATACACCGGGCATCCCGCGTCCTCACCCTGCTCGCCATCCTGGCGGGCGTCCTCGTGCTGCCCGCCCAGGCCGCCATGGCCGCAGGCACCACGTACTACGTGAACTGCTCGGCCGCCTCCAACGGCAACGGCACCCAGGCCAGCCCCTGGAACTCCGTCACCAGCGTCAACAACACCTCCTTCGGCGCGGGCGACAGCATCCTCTTCGCCGCGGGCACCACCTGCACCGGCCAGCTCACCCCCCACGGCTCGGGCACCTCCGGCAGCCCCGTCACCATGGGCGCCTACGGCACCGGCGCCAAGCCGGTCATCAACGCGAACGGCGCCACCGGCCCCGTCATCCACCTCCTCAACCAGCAGTACTGGGAGATCGGCGGCCTGGAACTCACCAACCCCGCGGCCTCCCCGGACTACCGCTCCGGCGTCCTCGCCGAGAACAGCTCCGGCGGGATCCTGCACCACATCCGGGTGCACGACATGTACATCCACAACATCAGCGGCTGGTCGGCCGGGTGGTACTCCACCAACGCCGGCGTGGGCGTCCAGACCGACCACACCACCCCCGTCTCCACCTTCGACGACGTCGTCGTCGAGAACAACACCTTCGACCACGTCGACCGCATCGCCGTCGCCGTCACCCCGGACGGGAACGGTCAGGGCACCGGCCTGACCACGCGCACGGTCATCCGCGGCAACACGATGACCTACGACGGCGGCGACGACGTCCTCGTGGTCAAGGGCAGTGGCGCCCTCATCGAGAACAACAAGGCCGGCCACGGCGGGCTGAAGAGCACCTGCCCGCCCTCGGGCCAGGTCTGCAACCGAGCGTCCGCGGGCATCTGGGTGGCAGGCAGTCAGGACAGCGTGATCCAGGGCAACGAGGTGTACTGCCAGGCCAACTTCCAGGACGGCCAGGCGTACGACGTCGACTGGGGCAACCACAACACCACGATCCAGTACAACTACAGCCACCAGAACCTCGGTGGCTTCCTGCTGGTGATGCCGGCCTCCTCCTCCAGCCCCAGCGAGCCCACCGCGACCGTGCCCAGCGACGGCACGGTGGTGCGCTACAACGTCAGCGAGAACGACGGCTCCAACTCGGGTTGCCCGGAGTCCGGCACCTCCAACCACGCCGACTCCATCATCGACATGCCCGGCAACATCCCGAACAAGAGCGGCAGCAGCGGCATGGCCCCGCTGTTCTACAACAACACGTTCTACGTCAGGGACGGCCTGGGCACGCAGATCACGGGTGGCCGCGGCAGGACCAGCGTCTCCGGGGCCTGGTCCTTCGAGAACAACGCGGTCTTCAACTACGGCTCGGGCGGCTACCTCGCCACCGGCGCAGGCTCCGTCTACTCGAACAACCTCTTCTACGGCCGGCACCCCTCCTCCGAGCCCGCGGACGCCGCGAAGGTCGTCACCGACCCCGAGTTCCGCAACCCGGGCAACGCGAACACCAACTCCTCGTACGCGGGAATGGACGCCTACCAGGTCCACCCCTCTTCCCCCGTGGTCCGGGCAGGGGCGGTCATCAGCAACAACGGCGGCCAGGACGCCTTCGGCAACCCGGTCTCCGCCACGGCCGCGCCCAACATCGGCGCCTACAACGGCACCGGCGGCAACCTCGTGGCCAACGCCGGCTTCGAGACGGGCTCGCTCAGCCCGTGGACCCTCGGCGGCAGCGGATCCTCCGTGGTCACCTCGAACGCCCACACCGGCACTCACTCCCTGCAGACCGGAGCCTCCGGCAACGGCGCCAACCAGAACCTGACCGGGCTGACCCCCAACACCACCTACCTGCTCACCGGCTGGGCCAAGGTGGCGAACGCCGGGGAGACCCTCGCCATCGGCGTCAAGAACTACGGCGGCACCGAGACCTTCACCAACGTCGCCACAACCTCGTACTCCGAGGCCGCCGTTCTGTTCACCACCGGCTCCACCAACACCACGGCCACGCTGTACTGCTGGAAGAACTCCGGCGGCACCGCTGCAGGAAACTGCGACGACATCGCGGTGGAACGCGTCTCCACCCCTGCAAACCTCCTGACGAACGCCGGCTTCGAATCCGGCTCGCTCAGCCCGTGGACCCTCGGCGGCAGCGGATCCTCCGTGGTCACCTCCAACGCCCGCACCGGCACTCACTCCCTGCAGACCGGAGCCTCCGGCAGCGGCGTGGAGCAGGCCACCGGCGGTCTGTCGTCCAGCGCCACCTACCTGCTGACCGGCTGGGCCAAGGCCGCAGGCGGCAGCGAGCAGGTCGCCCTCGGCGTGAAGAACTTCGGCGGCACCGAAAGCTTCTCGAAGGCCACCGGTACCGCCTACGCCCAGCAGCCGATCTTCCTCACCACGGGAAGCGGCAACACCTCCGCCACCGTCTACTGCTACAAGAACTCCGGCACCTCCGCCGGATACTGCGACGACTACACGCTGATCAAGATCTCCTGACCGTCACCGGCTCACCAGGAAAACCCCTCCCTCGGGCGGGCCGGCTCGCCCGGCCCGCCCGAGGGCTCCCCGGCCACAGGGCCTCCCGGGCGCAGTCGAGGACTGCTTGCTGAAGAGGGAGCTCCGAGAGGTGCGCACACACCGCACTACCTCCGACTGCCGATGTCCCAGGTCGCCGCATCCGGCGCCTCCTCGCCCCCAGTGTTCACGGTTCTTCGTCTAACAAATCCGATGTATCGGGAGTTTCAAGCATGAACGAGTTCCCTCTGAGCGGTCGGCTGGTCCCTGAGTGGTTCACCGACGCCAAATTCGGCATCTTCATCCACTGGGGCGCGTACTCGGTGCCGGCCTGGGCCGAGCCCATCGGCGCACTCGGCGACGTCGACCCCGATGTGTGGTTCAAGCACAACCCGTACGCCGAGTGGTACTGGAGCACCATCCAGATCGAGGGCAGCCCCGCCCAGGAACACCATCGCACCATGCACGGCGGGCGCCCCTACGACGAGTTCCTCGACGCCTGGAAGGCCGAGCTCTTCGACCCCGCGGACTGGGTGGAGCTGTTCGCCCGGGCGGGTGCGCGCTACGTCGTCCCCACGACCAAGCACCACGACGGGATAGCCCTGTGGGACGCCCCGGGCACCGGCACCCGCAACACCGTCCACCGCGGTCCACGCCGCGACCTGATCGCCGACCTCGCCGACGCCGTCCGGGCCCGCGACCTGCGGTTCGGCGTGTACTACTCCGGCGGCATCGACTGGTACGCCGGACGCCGGGACCCCGTTCTCCACGAAGACCGGATGGACGATGGGAGGCCCCATGAGGCCGCCTACGCCGCCTACGCGCACCGGCAGGTCCTCGACCTGATCGAGCGGTATCACCCCGCGGTGCTGTGGAACGACATGGGCTGGCCCCGAGCGGGCCGGGCCGAACTGCCGGCGTTGTTCTCGCACTACTACGCCACCGTGCCGGAAGGCGTGGTGAACGACCGCTGGGACAGCGCCCACGCCGACTACCTCACCAGCGAGTACGAGCTGGACCGGGCCAACGAGGGGGCAGCCTGCTGGGAGAACACCCGGGGAATCGGATTCTCCTTCGGCTACAACCAAGTGGAAGGCCCCGAGCACATGCTGGATCCGGCAGGCGCCGTCCGCCTGCTGGTCGACGTCGTCTCACGCGGCGGGAACCTACTGCTCAACGTCGGTCCGAAGGCCGACGGCACCCTCCCGCAGGAGCAACGCGCCGCTCTGGAGGGCATGGCGTCATGGATGGCCTGCCACTCCGAGGCCGTGCACGCCACCAGGCCACTGGAACCAGGTTCCGCCGACCCGCAGGACGGCGGCCCCTGGGTGCGTTGGACCCGCGACGAGCGCCACGTCTACGCCTTCGTGGCCGACGTTCCTGACGGGACCGACGGGCATATCGTGCTGAAGGCGCGTCCCGGCCTGCTGGATCCGGATACGGCAGAACGCCTGGACGGCCAACCCGTCAAGGCCGAATCGGGACCGGAGGGCGTCCACGTCACGTCCGGCGGTCTCGACACGCCGCTGCCCACCGCGATCCGCTTCGCCGCACGGTGACCGACCGCTGACCCGGTCGACAGGCGGGTCCGGGGAACGGCCCGGCTCTGCGCACAAGAGCGGTGCCATGGCGGCGTGCGGAGGCGGCGATCAGGCCGAACGCCGGCTTCGAATCCGGCTCGCTCAGCCCGTGGACCCTCAGCGGCAGCGGATCCTCCGTGGTCACCTCGAACGCCCGCACCGGCACTCACTCGTTCTACAACCGGACTCTGACCAGCTCTGAGATCCAGACCCTCGCCGCCGGCTGAGCCGACGACGAGCCAGACGGTGCCCGGCCCGGTTCCTGGCGGCTCTCGGATCGGGCACCTTCCACCGTTCCACCGCCGAAAGAGCCGATGATGACAACGTCGCAGCCGAGTAGCACACGGAGAATAAGGACCGCGATGTACGTGAAGGGCTACCGCGTTGAGCCCGACGCGCTGGCCGTCCAGACCAGTCAGGGAATGTGCGGCCCTAGTGAGCGGCGCCACCCCCGACACCGCTCTCCGCTCCCTCGCCGAACGTGATCACCTCGTGGCCATCTACGTCCAACCGGCAGCAAGAACTATCCTGACGCGCTCGGGAATCTACGTAGGCAGCACTCGGGGAGATGTATTCGACACCTACGCCGGGCAAATCACAGTCGTCACCCCTGACTACGGAGGGTGAAGAGCTTGTCTTCGCGCCATCCGCGCCAGAATGTGCAGGAAAAGTGATCAGGTTTGGGATAAGCGATGGTGTCGTTGAAACGTTCATTGCCGGAGAACGTGACTGGGCGACCTTCTCCACCCCGTCTTGTGGGGTTCCCGAATAGAAGGTGGCTATCCCCCGCAGGACTGCGCCACCTGTCTGGGTAACGACGCTCGCCTCTGGCCCCGTGAGCCTGCCCGGCCACGAGAGCGCCGCAACCTGTTCCCCCCGGTACGACGGCTGCCAAGAAGTCATCCCAAAAGCGGTTCGCGACGGGCTGCGGCCCGCGCGAGGCGCTTGATGTCATCGGGCCATGCTCCGGTGCCGCATCGGCCTCGCTGATGCGGGCGAAGCCACGGTCCACGAGCCCGCCGGCGTCGCCCGCGCGGTGCCTGGCCGCAGCTTTGACGGCGCCGACCGCGCTGGCCAGGGCACTGGCCGGCCGCGACCACTCTCCCTCGCGGGCTTGGGCCGCCGGCTTCGCTTCGTCGTAGTCCACGTCGTCGGCGACGGACTGCGCGCGCACCGACAAGTCCAGTCGCCAGAACAGCAGCAGCTGCTCGAAACGGACGAACAGCAGGCGGCGGCGGTCGGAATGAAGGAAGTCCGGATCGCTGCTTACGCCTGCCACGGGGTGTACCGGTGCAGGATGGCTCTTGCCGGCGCCAGACACACCGGTCGGCCGTTTGGTGCCGGGGTGCAGGGCTCCCGACGTGCCGCTCGGCGGCCTTCCGCTCGTCCACGTCCACGACCTCCTCGAAGCGGGCCGGCCGGTGCTGCTCGTACTCGCCTCGGACGGCGCCTCGGCCGGCCGGGAACAGACGGTGGCCGGGCTGCTCGACGCGGCAGACACGTCGGCGCAGCCGCCCGAAGCGGACACCGGGGGGTGGCTGCGGGTGCTCACGGTGCCAGACCAGGAGACGGCGGATTCGGTCCGGGAGGCGGGTCACGACCAGGTGCGGCTGGTCGTTGATCCCACCGGGCTCGCCCACGACTCCGTGCGGATCTCCGGCCCGGTTGCCGTGTTGATCCGGCCCGACGGGGTCGTCGGGCGGGTGGTGCGTCCGGGGCCGGGGAACAGGAGCATCGCCCGCTGGGCTATACGGCGGTTGCTGCCGGGGTCAGCGTCCGGCGGTACCAGCTCCCGTGCTGGGCGAAGCGTTCGCTGAAGGCGCCCGGTGCGCAGTCGAGGTCGTGCCACAGCGGGTCGCCGTCGAACCAGTGGTCGGTGACCAGCATGTCCAGGTCGTGCCGCGAACCTCCCTGTGCCCGCAGCCACTCGTACGCCTCGTCGAGGGTCAGGTCCCGCTCCGGCCAGGGAATGGAAGCGGCCTCGCCGACCGCGCTCAGGACGGTGTGCCAGGGCACGGCTTCGGGGTGACAGGCGTGGTAGACGGGAGCGGTGAGCCGGTCGCCGGGTGCCAGGGCGGCGGCGACGAGGGCCCGGGCCAGGTCCTCGGCGGCGATCAGCGACACCCGTGCGCGCCAGCCCTCCACCGTGCCGGGCAGATTGCGCAGCAGCCGGGCCAGCGCGGGTGCCACCCGGGTGTCGCCCTCGCCGTAGACGAGGTGGGGGCGTACCACCGTGCCGCCGGCGGCCAGTACGGCGTCCTCGCCGGTGGCCCGGGTCCGCGAGGTGGCCGAGACCGGCGCGCGGTCCAGGTCCTGTGGCCGGGCCCGTGCGAAGGTGCCCCGTCCGTATACGGCGGCGGTGCTGAGCTGGACGATGCGGGCGACGCCGGCCCGGCGGGCCTCGGTCACGAGCGCGGCCGTACCGCGGGCGTTGACCGCCTCGCACAGCGCGTCCGGGCCGCCGATCTGCGAGGCGCAGTGCAGCAGGGCGTCGGCGCCGTCGCACAGACCGTGCAGCGAGTCGGGGTCGGTCAGGTCGGCGGGGACGATCGTCGTGCCCGGCGCGCCGCTCGTGCGCACCTGGCTGCGATGGGCCGTCAGCCGCAGGGTGAGGCCCCGGCGTTCGGCCTCGCGAACGACATGGCGGCCGATGAAACCGCCGGCGCCGGTGATCACCACGGTGGGCATGGTTCGACTCCTCACAGGGCCCGGCGCGGGCACAGGGTCACGGTGGCTGTGAAGACCGTCGCGCCACGCTGTGTGCCGCGCACGGTCGTCGGTATCCGGCCGTGGATGTCCGGTCGGCCGGGCTCTGCCTCTATCCAGCAGGGCGCGTCGAGTTCGGCGTAGCGCGCGAAGGAGCTGTCGAGTCCGACGGCTACGGCGTCGCACAGCCCGGTCGAGGCGTGCGCGGCCTGCCGGGCCGACTCCAGAAGCACCATGCCGGGCACATGGTCGACCGGGTGGTCGAAGAAGATCGGGTGCGCGGTGTCCACCCGCAGCTGCCAGCGGCGTGGGGTGCGCGGGTCGACGGCGGCCAGGACGACGTCGCGCGAGGCGGCCCTGCCGACGGTCTCCGGCGCTATGCCGATCGGCACCGGCAGGCTCGAGCGGATCTGCCGGTCGCCGCGCAGCCGCCGGTAGACGGACGGGCTGGTGCAGCTGAAGGCGGCGGCCGCCACCGCGAGCGGCAAGCCGTCGCGTTCCACCGTCACGCGGTACCCCAGGTTCGCCAGTTTCCCGCCCCGGCGGACGATGTCGTGGCACTCGGCTCGCAGCACGACCTCGGTCGGCGTCGGCCCGGCCGCGAGCCCCTCGGGGTCCGCGAAGAACGACATGTTCCACATCAGGAACTGGTGACCGAAGGGGACGCCGTACTCGGCGTGTGCGAGCAGTGCCCCGGTCTGGCGAACAGACTCCACCAGCAGGAGCGGGTCCTGGTAGCCGCCGGCGGGGACGAACAGCGCATGGCCGCGCGGCCACTGAGCCGTGACGGAGAAGCAGTCGGCGCTGTCTGCTTCCCAGCGGGTGAGGAACACCTCGGACACGGCGGCGCGGTGCACGTACTCGCTGGGCACCGTGGTGGTGAGCCGAGTGCTCCCGGTGGTGCGCTGATCAGGAACAACAGTGGTGATAGTGCGCGACATGCAAAGACACCTCTCTGCGGGCAGGGCGGACGACCGCTCCGGTGCAAAGTCCCCCTGCGCTGGCCAGCATCACGTTGCTGACCGCTAAGATACAGACAAGTCGGTTCGGTTCTTCATCGGTGACGCAATATCCAAGAGAACTTGAGGGATGGGATGGCTGTTCAGCGCCGGGGTGAGAGGTCGAAGCGTTCGATCCTGGAGGCGGCCGCAAGCGTCTTCGACGAGCGGGGCTACGACGCGGCGAGCACGACCGAGATCCTGACGCGCAGCGGGCTGACCAGGGGCGCGCTCTACCACCACTTCCCCTCCAAGGAGGCGATCGCCGCGGCCCTGGTGACGGCGCAGAGCGAGGCTCTGGTGGTCCCGGAGCAACCGATGAAGATGCAGGCGGTGGTGGACCTCACGCTGGAGTTCGCCCGCCGGCTGCGGACCGATCCGGTGCTGCGGGCGAGCGTGCGGCTGACCGTCGAGCAGACCTCGTTCCCCCACCCGGGCGTGACGCCGTACCAGCAGTCGGCCAACGCCATCCGCGGCCTACTCGAAGGGGCCGAGCGGCAGGGCGAGATGCTGCCGGGCGTGGACCTGGACGAGGTCACGCAGTTCGTCGTGGCCGCGTTCACCGGCGTTCAGTTGATGTCGCAGGTCTACTGCGGGCGCCAGGACCTGTTGGAGCGGGTGTCGACGATGTGGCGGCTGCTGCTGCCGGGCATCGCCACCCCGGGCATGCTCGCGCGACTGCGGACGACACTGCCGCCGTCGGGGGCGGGCGCGGAGGGCGACGCAGGGGAGTAGGGGCGTCGAGGCAACGGGAGGTGGCCCGGCCTCCTGTCACTCGTCGGGGTCCCGGGACGTGGCGGTGCCGGCGGCGGCCGGGTGGACGAAGAGCGGACGCAGGGTCCGCCAGATGCGGTCGGACGTGGCGGGCGACCACCAGGTCGCGTCCGTGTGCCCCAGCGACTCCAGGCCGGCCGCGACCGCCATGGAGAGGTCGGCCAGGTCCCGCCCCTCGGGCCCCGGGGTGCCCGGGGTGCCCGGGGTGCCCGGGGTGCCCGGGGTGCCGGGGTGCCCGGGGCGACCGGCGGCAGTAGTCCGCCCACCCTGCGGTGGACCGTGTTCAGCACCTCCTGCAGCAGTCGGCGGGCCGGGTCGCCGGAGCCGTCGGGATCCAGCTGCAGACCGGCTCGCACCGTGGGGTCCTCGCTCAGGGCCAGGCCGAGCGCGGAGCCGAAGCGGGACAGCGCCGTGAAGGCGGCCGTTTCGAGCTGGTCGCTCAGGGCGGCGGTGAAGGCCGCGTCGATCAGCGCGGTGGCCTCCCGGCGCGCCTGGTCGTGTACGGCGACCAGCACGGCCTCCTTCGTGGCGAAGTGACGGTAGAGGGCTCCCCTGCTCACCCGCGCGCCACGGCAGATACTGACCAGCCCGGCCTCGCCCGGCCTCGCCCGGCCCGCCGTCTGCGATCAGCTCGGCAGTGGCGCGGAGGATGGCCTGGCGGGTCTGCGCAGCTCGCCTCCGCATCGGTGGATGCGTGTCCTTCCTGGCGAGGGCGGGCGGTCCGATGCGGCGGGCGCCGCTGTCGATAGAGGCTGGAGGAGGGGGGTGCGTGCGGATGGTGGAGCCCGACCCAAGGGCCCGACCCCGGGGTACGAGTGATCGAAGAGGCAATTGACAAACAGACTTGTCTGTTTGTCACCGCCGAACGGTCTGGTATCCGAGGGGGAGGTATCCGATGGACGACCCGACAGCCCCGATACGGCCGTTGTACGGGAGACCGCAGACCGTGGCCGGAGCCGTCTTCGCCGAGGCCCTGCACGAGGGACTGATCCGAGCGACGCGGCGAGCCGCCGACTCACGGCCGTCGATGCCGCGGTCCGCGGCCGGGCCCTGCACCGCACCGCCGGCCACAGCCGCACGCGCCGGTCGCCGGGCCGAGCCGCCCCCCCCGTGCTGCTGGAGGCCGAGCGGGAGGAGGCCCTGCGCCGGTTCCGGCTGGCCCTCCCGGCGGTACTGCCTCCACCCGACCGCGAACGGCCCGCCCTGACCTCGGCGCTCGTCTCCTTCGCTCGGCGCGTGCTGGTGCACGCCGGGCGGTGTGACACGCCGTCCGGGCCGGTACGCCCCTTCCTGCCGCCCGCGGCCGAGGTTGCGCCCCATCACCTCGTGGCTGCGGTGGGCCTGTTGTACGAGTGTGTGCTGATCGAGATGATGGAGTGCGCCACCCGCTCCGGTGACACGGCGCCGCGCCGCACGCTGGCGGCCGTCCAGGAGCTCGCGGACGCGCTGCGAGCCACCGGAGTTGCCTTCTGGCGCGGCGACGACGGCTGGAGCGAGTCCCGCCGACTGGCCCGCCGGCTGCACGACGAGCTCGGCAGCACGCTGGCCGTGGCCCTGCACCGCATCGAGCTAGGCGAGGACGACCCGGCGGGTGCCGCCGCCCATCTCGCGGTGGCCAGGAAGGCGCTCACCGATGCGCTGGCGGAGAACCGCGGCCTGATCGCCGGGCTGCGCCGCAGCACGCGAACACCGCCCCTCCGCCCCGCACTCGAAACCTTCCTGGCCGACCTGGGGCCCGTGCCCGCGGTTGTGCGTCTGCCCGCCGGGAAGGTGTCGACCGTCCGCACGGCGGCCGACGTCTTCCTCGACTCGCTCGGCAACGGCAACACCCTCCGGTCGTACGGCATCGGGCATTCCGGTCTCACCCACCTCGGCGAGGCCGGAGCCAGCCTGCCGATGCTCATGGCGAAGTCACGTCATAAGAGCTCGCCGGGCCGAGGCGTACAACGACTTCCTCGAACTCATCTCCCGCACCCAGGCCACCGGTCGGCTCCGCTCCGACTCGCACGCCCCGGGCCCACCACCTCCTGACCAGCCCGGGAGAAGACCCTGGAGGGCCAGGTCTCGGCCGCGAAGAAGGGCAACCACGGAGGACGGCCCAAGGTCATCGACGACGACATGCTCACCTTCGCCCTCGCCCTGAAGGACAAGGGCGTCTCCGTACCCGAGATCGCGGGCAAGCTCACCATCAAGACAGGCAAGAACGCGGGCAAGGCGCCGTCGGTCGCCTCGCTGTACCGGGCCTTCGCCGAAGCCGAGCAGGACGCGACCGCGTGACCGTGCCCGCAGCCGCTGGATAGCCAGTGAGCCAACCGACCATGATTGTTCTCACCGATACTGGCTGTTCCGTTGGTCCCCAAGGCCGATGACCCGCTCGCCACCACGCCACCAAGGCGTCGGAAAGCCGTAACCGAGCCGTAGCCGCGGGAGGACGGCCCGGGATGAGCAAAACCCTCATCACCTGGGCCGCCATCACCCTGATGACCAGGCGGCTCACCGCTGCAAGGGCCGCCCTGCCGACCGGCGCAACGTCAGCCCTTACTTTGGCGCAGGCGGCCTGATCATCCTGACCGATGTCCCGCTTCTGGAGATTGCGGGTCCTCCCACCCGGCGGCGCAGGCCAGGGCCGGTCATTCCTCGTCGGTGGCGTCCGGGTCGCGCAGCGGGCGCATCCCGCCGGGCAGCTCGGGCAGCTTGAACGAGTACCGGCCCAGCATGTTGATGTGCTGCCGCACGAACGGCGAGAGGCGGGCGACGTCCTCGTCGCGGACGTCGAACCCGTCCGCTCGCAGCTGGCTGACCGTGGCGTCCATGTACCGGGTGTTGAACAGGACGACGGCGTTGAGGACCAGGCCGAGCGCGCCGAGCTGGTCCTCCATGCCGTCCTGGTAGCGCTGGTAGAGCTGCCCCGAGCGGCCGTGGAAGATCTTCCGGGCGAGGGCGTGGCGGCCCTCCTGGAGGTTGGCCTGCGCCTTGATCTGGCGGCGGTAGCCGGGCTCGTCGGCCAGACGCAGGATGTGCAGGGACTTGGCGATCGCGGTCGCCGGCCTGATCCCGGCCCGCTCCATCGGCGCCACCCCGGAGGGCCTGCCGGTCCCCGCGATGCCGAGCTGCTCGGCAAGGTAGTCGACGACCTCCGGCGGAACGCCGGTCGGGTCGTCCAGGAACACCCCGAGATAGCGCGCGGTCGTGAGCTGGGCCGCGAAGCCCAGCCGGTTGTGGGACCGCCGCTTGCCCTCGATCAGCTCCCGGTCCGCGTCGTCCAGGAAGAAGAACCGCTCCAACTCAGTACGGGACGGCGCCCCGTCGTACGCCGCGTACGCGGCGGCTTGTGCATCCGTCAGAAACTCGACCGGCACCCCGGACCTCCACACAGTCAATGATCAACACGACTGCTGAAGGCTCCGCCCTCGAAGAAGTCCAGGTCAAAGCGCTCTCAGGTACGCGGGAGGCTTAGCGCCGGTTTTCGTTCCGATGTTCCTCAACCCCCAACTCTGAAGGCAGGACGAGGGGCCCGGTCGTTCACCTCCGCCGACCGGGACCCTCTCGTGTCCCCCGGATCCGGCCGCGGCAGCGACACTCCCCCGAGTTACGCGTTCTACGCGCGCACCCCCGGGCCAGATCCGATGAGGTGATCACATCAGGCCCTGCCAACGGATCGCTAACATGTGGCCAACGGGTCTGCGGTCAGGCGCCGGCCGATTGGCGGGAAGCCGCCTGCCGCCGGCGCCGAACGCCGCAGCCGCGGCGGATTCGAGCAGAGGCCGCCGGGCAAAGGGTGGCGGGAAACCGTTGTGACGAGGGCGGAAATCCGCCAAGAAGTCGGAAAGGCAGTGGACGGCGTGAGGCGGCACGAGCTGCGCTTCGGACTGCTGGGACCGCCGGTTCTGTACGACGTCCAGAGCGCCCCGGAGGTGTCCGGCACCGACGACGAGGCCGGTGTCAACGCGATCGGCAGCCCCAAGGTCCGTACCCTCCTTGCCGCCCTGCTCCTCGAAGCGGGCCGCGTTGTCTCCGTCGAGACGCTCAAGGACGCGCTGTGGGGCGGAGCGCCGCCCGCCTCCGCACAGGCCTCGCTGCACAACCACGTGGCCCGGCTGCGACGGCTGCTGGACGACCCCGAGCGGCTGCGCGCCGTGCCGCCCGGATATGTGCTGAGGGTCGAACAGGGCGAGCTGGACGTCCATGTGTTCGAACGTCATGTCGTGGCGGCACGCGGTGCGCACGCCGCCCGCAACTGGGAGCGGGCCGTGCGCGAGTGCGGGTCCGCGCTCGCGCTGTGGCGCGGCACCCCGCTGAGCGGGCTCCCCACCGCGCTGGGCGGATACGCCTTCGTCCAGCGTCTGCAGGAGGCGCGGCTGCTGCTTCTGGAGTGGCGCCACGACGCCGCGCTGGCCGCCGGCTGCCCCCGACTGGACGTACTCGTACCGGAGCTGGCCGCGCTGGCCGCCGAGCATCCGCTGCGGGAGGCCTACCACCGCCAGCTGATGCTCGCCCTGCACCGCACCGGCCGGCAGGCCGAGGCCCTCGCCGTCCACCGCGACCTGCGCGCCCGCCTGGTGGAGGAACTGGGCGTAGAACCCGGCGCGGCGGTACGCGAGGCGCATACGGAGGTACTGAAAGGCGCCGGCGACCCGGCAGGCGCAGGCGAAGGGCAACGCCCACCGCGGCCCACCGCACCCCACGACGAAAGCGGTACGGGTGGTGCGGGTGCGCCCCCGCATCTGGTCGAAGGCCGGGTGCCGCCCCCCACACCACCCGCACCGGCCCAACTCCCCCCGCCCCCACCTCACTTCACCGGCCGCGCACCCGAACAGACAGACCTGCACCGGGCCCTGCTCGACCGGCGCAGCCACGCCCTCACCGTCATCAGCGGCATGGCCGGCGTAGGCAAGAGCGCCCTCGCCCTGCACGTCTCCCATCAGCTGCGGGAACGTTTCCCCGACGGTCAGCTGTACGTCAATCTGCACGGCGCCACCCCCGGCATGACCCCGCTCACCTCCGCACAGGCGCTCACCGCCCTGCTCCGCGACCTCGGCACGGAGCCCCGCCGTATCCCCGAACACCCGGACGCGGCCGCCGCGTTGCTGCGCTCGCTGCTCGCGCCGACCCGCACGCTGCTGGTCCTGGACGACGCCGCGAACGCCGCGCAGGTGCGGCCGCTGCTGCCGGCCGGCGCCGGGTGCGCCGTGATCGTCACCAGCCGTTCGCCGCTGACCGCCCTCGACGGCGCCCGCCGCTTCCCGCTCACCCCCCTGAGCGACGAGGAGAGCGCCGCGCTGCTGCGGGCGGTCTCCGGCCGCAGTGCCCTCGACGCGGCCCACCCCCTCGTCGAACTCGCCGGCCGCCTCCCGCTCGCCCTGCGCATCGTCGCGGCCCGCCTCGCCGCCCGCCGCGCCCTCACCCCTGACGTACTCGCCGGTCAACTGGCCGCCACCGAGGGGCGGTTGCATCATCTGGAGTACGACGACCTGAGCGTCCGCCGCTCCCTGGCCGTCGCGCACGACGCGCTCGCTGCCTCGGGGCGGGAGGCCGACCAGGATGCCGCCCTCGTGCTGCGCGGCATCGGCGCCCTGGATCTGCCCGCGTACGGCGCGCCCCTGCTCGCCCACCTCGTCGGCATCGACGCGCGCCGCGCCGAGGCCGCGTTGGACCGGCTCGTCGACGTGGCCCTCCTGGAGGAGACGGCGTACGGCCGCTACGCCCCTCACGACCTGGTGCGCGACTTCGCCCGCGAACTCGCCGCCGACGAGACCGACGCCGTCGACTCCGCCCTGCCCTGGTACGCAGCCGCCGCCGAACTCGCCCTCGCCGCGCTCGTCGAACCGGGCCTCGACCTGGACGACCGCCGCCGCCCGACCGCGGCCCAGCCGCCGGACCATGCGGCGCAGGTGGCCGCCCTGCCCGACTTCGAATCCTCCGGACAGGCCTTCGCCTGGGGCGACATGGAGCTGGGGAACGTCGTCACGCTGGTCGAGCGGCACGCGGATGACGCCGACGACCTGAGGGCCGCCCGCATCTCGGTGCTGATCCGCCTCTTCTTCCCGTACGTGCAGCGCAGTGGCCGTGTCGCCGAGATGGAGGTGCTCGGCCGGGCCGCTCTGAGCGTGGCGCGCCGCCTCGGTGACGAGGCCGCCGAGGCGTACGCGCTGGGGGACCTGGCCGGCCTGCACTTCCTGACCGGGCAGCAGAGCGAGGCCCTCGACCTCAACGACCGGGCACTGGCGATCTGGCGGCGGCTCGACCGCGTCTCCTGGATGCGCCGCTGCCTCAACAACCGGGGCCTGCTGCTCGAAGGACTCGGCCGCTACGAGGAGTCCGGGCGGGCCCTGTGCCAGAGCCTGGAGTACTCACGGCAGTTGAACGACCCCCACGGCGAGGCCGTGACCCACAGCCACCTCGGCAACCTGTACGAGCACAGCGATCCGCGGGCCGCGATCGAGCAGCACCGGCGCTCGCTCGCCATCGGCCACGAGATCGGTGCCGTGATCGTGCAGCACTCCGCGCACTGCAACATCGGGTACGCCCACCTCACCCTCGGCGAACCGGCCGCCGCCGTCCCGCACTTCGAGGAGAGCCTGCGCATCCTGGGCGGACACTGCGACTGGCACGGGGAGTCGCAGACCCGGCTCGGGCTGGTGCGCGCCCTGCGGCTGCTCGGCCGTACGGACCGGGCCGGCGGCGAGTGCGCCGAGCTGCTCCGCCGCGCGGACGCCCGCGCCGACCACTACACGAGCGGTCTCGTGCGCCATCAGTACGGCCTCCTGCTGCGTGAGCGGGGGCACGCGCTGGAGGCGTACGAGGAGTGGCGCGCGGCACTCGACGCCCTGGACGGCACGGACGAGAAGACGGTGGTGACGGAACTGAGGGAACTACTGTCCGAGCCCGACACCGACTGACCCCCAAACTCCGACCCACCACCTGCCCTTTGGCACCTGCCGCTGACCGGGCCTGCGGCCTGCCCTCTGGCACCTGCCGCTCGCCGGGCCTGCGGCCTGCCGTTTTACAGGGCCGGCGCCTGCGGCCTGCGGACTGCGGCGCCTGCCGGGGCGACTCCCTCCGTCTGCCGTCTGCCGTCCGCACGCTCACTGCCCCGCGCCCCCGCCGGCCGCCGCCCGTCGTCCGCCGGTCCGCCGCCCGCAGTCTGCGGGGCCGACTCCTGCTGTCTGCAGCCTGCCAGTCCGCCTCTCACTGGCCCCCGCTGGCCCCCGCCCCGGCCGGCCCCCACCCCTCACCCCTCACCCCTCACCGCTCGCCGCTCACCCCTCACCCCTCACCCCTCACCCCTCACTTCGCGTCGGCATAGCACTCCACCACCGCCGTCGTGAACGGGAAAGGTACCGGCGTCTCCCCGAACGTCAGCCGCCCCGCCAGCTCAGCCGCCTCCCGGATCGCCGTCACCACTGCCTCCGCCTCCTGCTCGGGGCAGTGCACGATCACCTCGTCGTGCTGGAAGAAGACCAGCTCGGCCGCCATGCCCGTGCAGGCCTGGCGCAGTGCGGCGAGCAGCAGCAGGGCCCAGTCGGCAGCGCTGCCCTGGACGACGAAGTTGCGGGCGAAGCGGCCGCGGGCGCGGGCGTTGGTGGAGGCGTAGCCCGGCACCCAGTCGGTCCCGGCGGGGGTCTCGGCCGGTTCGTCCTGAGGGATGCCCGCCTCCTCCGCCGCGTCGTCGCCCGCCCCGGCGGCGGGCGGACAGGTCCGCCCCAGCCAGGTCCGCACGAGCCGTCCCTCCTCGCCCGCGCGCGCCGCGTCGTCGACGTACGCCACCGCCTTCGGGAAGCGGCGTCTGAGCGCGGCGAGGTTCTTCAGGCCGTCGCCGGAGGTCTGGCCGTAGACCGCGCCCAGCACGGCGAGTTTGGCCTGGGCTCGGTCGCCGGAGAAGGCCCGGTCGGAGACGGCCTGGTAGAGGTCGGTCTCGCGGCCGGCCACTTCCATGAGCCCCGGGTCGCGGGAGATGGCCGCGAGCACACGCGGCTCCATCTGATCGGCGTCCGCGACGACGAGCCGCCAGCCGGGGTCGGCGACGGCGGCCCGCCGGATCACCTTGGGGATCTGCAGCGCGCCCCCACCATTGGTGACCCACCTGCCGGTGACGGTCCCGCCCGCGAGGAACTCGGGTCTGAACCGGCCGTCGCGCACCCAGTCCTGCAGCCAGGACCAGCCGTGGGCGACCCAGATCCGGTACAGCTTCTTGTACTCGAGCAGCGGCTTCACGGCCGGGTGGTCGACGGACTCGATCTCCCAGCGCCGGGTCGACCTGACCTTGATCCCGGCCCGCGCGAACGCCTTGATGACGTCGGCGGGCAGATCGGGCCGGACGCGGCGCCCGAAGGCGGCGGACACCTCGTCGGCCAGTTCGGCGAGGCGGCGGGGCTCGCCACCGCCCGCGTACCGCTCGCCGAGGAGCTCGTGCAGCAGCCGGCGGTGCACGTCGGCGCTCCACGGCAGTCCCGCCCGGTTCATCTCGGCGGCGATCAGCATGCCCGCCGACTCGGCCGCGGTCAGCAGCCGCATCCGGTCCGGGTGCGCGGTGGCGTCGTGCCGACGCTGCTGCTCGGCGTACACCTCGGCCAGGTCCGGCAGCGGCACATGGACGGTCTGCGGTTCGAACAGGGGGGACTGCGCGCCGGGCTCGGCGGAGCGCTGCGGCGGGTCGGGCGGTACGGGGCCGCCGCGCAGCCGGGCCAGGGCGGCGGCCGCCGAGTGGGGTTCCCCGTACCGCCCCTCGTGGCCGAGCAGGAGGGTCTCGGCGTCCTCGATGTCGTAGCACCGCTCCACCCGCACCCCCGTGGCGAGCAGGCGCGGATAGACCTCCGCGGTGGACCGCCACACCCAGCGCGCGGCTTCGGGCCGCACCCGCACGGCCGTGGCGAGGTCGGGCTCCCAGCGGACCGGTCCGGCGAGCAGCCCGTCAGGACCGAGGGGGGCGATCTCCACGCCACCGTCCTCGGCCGGAGCGAGAGCCCAGCGATCGGTCATGCTGGCGAGTGTCGCAGGGAGGTCTGACAACGGCCTCCGCAGGCGGCGGCCTCAGCCCAGATTGCTGCACGGACATCGCGCAGGCCACGCGCCGAACGCTGCCCGGATCTCGCGGAGTGAGACCTGTCCGGAAGCCGGAAGAGAGCGACGTCAGACAGGCCGGGCGAACGCCACTGTCGGCCACGCTCACCTGTCAGGCCCGGCGGCCGGACAGAACAGCGGCAAGACAGCCCAGCGGGGCGTCAGTCAGTGCCGGAGCCACGACCACCGGAACCTGAGTATCAGGATCAATGTCAGTGCCGCGTGGCACGATCGACGAGTGAGCAGCACTGCCTCCAGCACCGTCGAAAGCGCCTTCCGGGCCGCCCTGTACGCCGAGACCGACACCGCCCTCGACACGGGCGCCTCCCTGCTGGCCGCGCACCCGGCAGCGGACGAAGAACTCGCCGAGCGCGGCCGGGAGTTCGTGGCGACGGCATGGCGGCGCGGCTGGCAGCCCGCCGACGTCATCCGGATCGTGCGGCGCGAGCTGGAGGACGTACACGTACGCCTGGCGTCGGCGTTGATCCGCGCGCAGAGCCCCGACGACCGCCCGCGTGGTCCCCGCTGGACCGCGCAGCTGGACGAACTCACCGCGGAAGCGGCCGAAGCCGAGACCGGGGGCCCGCCACCGCGCGCCGACCGCTTCACGCACGCGACCACCGTTCTGGAGCTGTACCGCCTGCTGCTGCGCCTGCCGGCCCTCGAACCCCTCGACGAGCCCACGCGGCAGCCTGGTCCCGGGCCCGGTCCCGACGGCGGTCCCGGATCCGAGTCGCGCATGCTCACCCGCATCCGCGCGCTGCTCGCCAAGGCCGAGGCGACCGGCTTCCCCCAGGAGGCGGAGGCACTGTCCGCCAAGGCGCAGGAGCTGATGGCCCGGCACAGCATCGACGAGGCGCTGCTCGCCGCCCGGGCGCCGTCCCCCGACGCCCCCGGAGCGTGCCGGATCGGCGTCGAGGCGCCGTACGAGCAGGCGAAGGCGGTGCTGCTGGACGCGGTGGCCACCGCGAACCACTGCCGGGCCGTGTGGAACGAGCCACTGGGCTTCTCCACCGTCGTCGGCTTCGAGGCGGACCTGGAAGTGGTCGAGCTCTTGTACACCTCGCTCCTCGTACAGGCCACGACGGCCATGACGAAGGCGGAGACGGCCCAGCGGGCGGGCGGCCGCAGACGCACCAAGACCTTCCGGCAGTCCTTCCTCGCCGCCTACGCCCACCGGATAGGCACGCGCCTGGCGGCGGCCGCCGAGACGCAGGTGACCGACGACCTGCTCCCGGTGCTGGCCTCCCGCGAGGTCGCGGTCACCACGCACACCGACCGCATGTTCCCGCAGACGACCACGTCCCGTCTGCGCGGGGTGAGCGACGCCGCGGGCTGGACCGAGGGCGCGCAGGCCGCGGACCGGGCCCGGGTAGGGGCCCGGCCACGGCTTCCGTGAGAGGTGCGGGCGTCAGTCGCCGGCCTGCTGGAAGGCGGTCACCGAGGCGTTCGGCGTGCTCGCGCCGCCCTTGAGAGCGACGTCGCCGTAGGACCACTTGAAGCTGTGGGCGGTGCTGGAGCCGGGCAGGGTGAACGTCGCGGTCTTCACCGCGAGGCTCGTGCTTCCGCCCGCCTCGCCCCGGACGTAGGCGATCGTGAAGGAGGCGGTCGCGTCCTTGGCGAGGGTCAGCTTCTGGGCCTTGGCGGCCTTGTCGGCGGGGACGGTGCTGGAGTCGCCGCCCGCACGGAGGCCGACACCCGGGAAGCCGTTCAGGGTGCACTTGGGGCCGCGGTTGGTGATCGTGACGGTGACGTTGCCGGAGTCCCCGGCGCCCGGGGCCGCGCTCGCCGCGACCTGCACGGCGACGCCGTCGAGCGTGCAGGCGTCACCGGCCTTGCTTTGGCTCGTGCCGTTCTTGCTCGTGCCGTTCTTGCTTGTGCCGCCGTCACCGCCGTTGTCGTCGCAGGCGGTCAGCAGAAGGGCCGCGGCGAGGGCGGCGACGGTGATCGGAGTGGCGCGCATGTGGGTCCTCTGGTGCTCTGCGGCGTGACGCCGGTGATCGCGTGCATGGATCATCACGCACGTACCCGTGCGGCGGTTGCCCGCCCCCGGGCCGACTACTGCCCGAGGTTCGCCGTGGGCAGCCCCGTCGGCAGGCCGCCGCCCTTCGACTTGGTGTACGTCTCCTTGCCGACACTGCCCGACCAGGTGATCTGCAGCGATCCCTTGGACACGGAGTCGACCATGCCCGTCGCCCGGTCCTTGCTGCCGTCCGTGCAGGTGAGGCGGATCATCTCCATACCGGCTTCCTTGCCCGCGGTCCCGCTGCACACGGTCCCGCCGGTCGAGAAGAGCCCGGCCTTCTTGTCGGTGATCACCAGTGCCACGGCCTTGCCGCCGGTCGTGGCGAGCCAGCTGCCCTGCAGGTCGTCGGACGCGCTCGTCGCCCCGCCGGTGCCACCGCCCGTGTCGGCCGTCGCCGTCGGGGCCGCGGAGGAGGAGGGGCTGGACGAGGAGCCGTCCGTGGAATCGCCGCCGCTGCACGCGGTCAGCACGAGCGCGCCCGCCAGCCCGGCGGCCGCCGCCGCGATCCGCACCTGCCGGCGCGACACCGTGCGAGAGGGACGCGTGAAGGTCGCCGAAGTCACTGGAAGCTCCCAAGCTGTAGCGGGCGGTGGCCGGTCGTCCCGGCCGCGTGGCCGAAACGCCCGCAGCAAGCTACCAGCAGCGGCCGCCCGCCCCACGGGGAGCGACTGTGAGATTTACCAGGAGGACTTGCGCACGCCCGGCAGATACCCGGCATGCGCCTGTTCCCGCAGCGACAGCCGCGACAGCCCGAAGACCCGGAAGTACCCGCGCGGCCGTCCGTCCACCTGGTCGCGGTTGCGTACGCGCGTCGGGCTGGCGTCGCGCGGCTGGCCCCGCAACTCCCGCTGTGCGGCGAGCCGTTCGGCCTCCGTCGACGACGGCCGCCGGATGGTCTCCTGCAGCTCGGCGCGGCGCTCGGCGTAGCGGGCGACGATCTCCCGCCGCCGACCGTTCTTCGCGATCTTGCTCTGCTTCGCCATCAGACCCGCACCCCCCGCGCGCGGATCCGCGCCACGGCCGCCTCGACGCCGATCGCGTCGACGGTCCTGATCCCCTTCGTGCTCAACCGCAGCCGCACGTGCCGGCCCTCGCCCGGCAGCCAGTACCCCTTGCTCTGGATGTTGGGGTCGAAGCGGCGGGACGTGCGCCGGTGGGATCGGGAGATGCGGTTGCCGAAGCCGGGCCGGGCGCCGGTCAGCATGCAGTGCGCGGACATGGATGCCGTACCTCTCCTGGAATCACTATCACTAATGGTATTCATTTTCAGTAAAATAGCAGAGCCGCGCCGGGCGGGCCGAAATGCCGGAACATGTGCGGACGGGGGAACAGGAAGGCCGCGGTGTGCGTCTCTTCCTGTGTGCGTACGGGGGCGGCCCGGCATGGGATATGGGCGCCGGGGCAGACGCTGGAGCGGATGCAGAAGCGCGTACGACCATGTCAGGCCTCGTACGTCACATCTGTAACCGGAGCCCCACCCCCCGTGCACGTGCATCTGCTCATGCATCAGCACGTGAACACGGCTATGATCCGGACCAGTTGACCACTGCATCATTGGCCCCAAGGCCACCGCACCATCGGGGAGCGACCTGTGGACCACGACGTGTACAACGGCATGGCGGCCACGGAGCTGAACGGGGTGGCCTGGCAGAAGAGCCTGCACAGCAACTCGCAGGGATCCTGCGTGGAGTTCGCCAGGCTGCCCGGCGGAGACGTGGCCGTGCGCAACTCGCGCTTCCCCGAAGGGCCGGCGCTCGTCTACACGCGCGCCGAGATAGAGGCGATGCTCCTGGGCGTCAAGGACGGCGAGTTCGACCACCTCGTGGTGGGCTGACATCCGGCCGGCCCGAGTTTGAGCCCGAGTTCGAGTCAGGGCCCGGGGCAACTCGGGGCAATTGGTGCCTTACATGCTGTAACGCGCGTAGAACCCCGGCGTCAGCGGACGCCGGGGTTCTATTTCGCGGGCAGCGGCTGGGGTGTGTGCGGCAGCCGGAACAGCGCCCAGACGACCTTGCCGCCGAGCGTGCCGGCCATCGGGTGCCAGCCCCAGCTGTCGGCGAAGGAGTCGACGAGGAACAGGCCGCGGCCCGACTCGGCCGAGAAGTCGTCCGCCTCCCGGGCGACCGGACTCGCGTGGCTCGGGTCGCGCACCGCGCACACCAGCCGCTCGGTCCAGCGCATCAGGTGCAGGCGCACGGGCGGGCCCTGCTCCACCGTGCACAGACTGCCCGCCGGCAGGCCGTGCCGCAGGGAGTTGGTGACCAGCTCGGAGACCACGAGACAGACGTCGTCGAAGCGGTCGCCCATGTCCCACTGGTCGAGGGTTCTGCGGGTGAAGCGTCTCGCCTCGCCCACTGCTTCGTAGCGGGCGGGGAGGGCGCAGGACGCGGCGCTGGACACGGCCGCGGGATCCAGCGGCGGAAGGCCCTGCCGTAACGGCTCGAGCATGGTCGATCCATTCGTCCCCATGCGAGGCACTCCCCGGTGTTCGCGGTCATTGCGATGCAGCGGTTGCGCGAGACCATGGTTTCGGATGCGCGGTGCAGATGCAAGGTGCAGATGCACGTGCACGTGACCGAATTGGACGTTCCCGTACCGCTTCTTGGTCATTTTTTCCGCCGTCTTCTCTCCCTCTCCTTGTCCACTCCTTCCCGCTTCCTGGGCGGAATCTTTGACTTCCTCTCTTCTCTGTAATCGGACGAGTACTGCTCGGAGTGTTTTAGTGGCAGACTTCGGCCCCTGGAGGCGTTGGGGAGGCTGGCGAACGTGAGCGTGGGAGAGCCCGGATCGGTGGTGCGGCGCATGCTGCTCGGCTCGCAACTCAGGCGGCTGCGTGAAGCGCGCGGCATCACTCGCGAGGCGGCGGGCTACTCGATCCGTGCGTCCGAGTCGAAGATCAGCCGGATGGAACTGGGCCGGGTGAGCTTCAAGACGCGTGACGTCGAAGACCTGCTGACGCTGTACGGCATCACGGACGAGCAGGAGCGCACCCAGCTCCTGTCCCTCGCCCGCGAGGCCAACGTCGCGGGCTGGTGGCACAGTTACTCGGACGTGCTGCCGAGCTGGTTCCCCACCTATGTGGGCCTGGAGGGCGCGGCGCATCTGATCCGGGCCTACGAGGTGCAGTTCGTGCACGGCCTGCTGCAGACCGAGGCGTATGCACGCGCGGTGGTGCGGCGGGGGATGAGGGGGGCGAGCCCCGCCGACATCGAGAAGCGTGTGGAGCTGCGCCTGGAGCGGCAGAAGAACCTCGTCTCCGAGCACGCGCCCGACTTCCACGTCATCCTGGACGAGGCCGCCCTGCGCCGCCCGTACGGCGACCGCGAGGTGATGCGCGGTCAGCTCCAGCATCTGATCGAGATCTCGGCACGGCCGAACGTACGGCTGCAGATCATGCCGTTCGGCTTCGGCGGCCACTCGGGCGAGAGCGGCGCGTTCACGATCCTCAGCTTCCCGGAGTCCGACCTGTCGGACGTCGTCTATCTGGAGCAGCTCACCAGTGCGCTCTATCTGGACAAGCACGAGGACGTCGGCCAGTACGAGAAGGCGCTGAAGGAGCTCCAGCAGGACAGCCCCGGGCCGGACGAGAGCCGCGACCTTCTGCGGGGCCTCCTCCAGCTCTCCTAGGGTTCTCCCCACGACTTCGCTCTCAGTCCCCAAGTCGCTTGCGTCGCCCGTACGATGACGTGTGATCAGGCCGTGCCGTTGATCGTGTCTGCTAGCGATTTGGGGATCACATGTCGTCGTCGTACTTCACCGACCTGGCTCAGCAGTACATCGACGGCGAATGGCGCCCGGGCACGGGCTCCTGGGACATCATCGACTTCGATCCGTACGACGGCGAGAAGCTGGCGTCGATCACGATAGCCACGGTCGACGAGGTCGACGACGCGTACCGGGCGGCGGCCCGCGCACAGAAGCAGTGGGCGAAGACCAACCCGTACGCCCGCCGCGCGGTGTTCGAGAAGGCACTGCGGCTGATCGAGGAGCGCGAGCAGGAGATCGCCGAGGTGATCATCGCCGAGGTCGGTGGCACCCGTCTGAAGGCCGGCTTCGAACTCCACCTGGCCAAGGAGTTCCTGCGCGAGTCGATCCAGTGGGCGCTGCGCCCCGAGGGCAAGATCCTCCCGTCGCCGGTGGACGGCAAGGAGAACCGCCTCTACCGCGTCCCGGTGGGCGTGGTGGGTGTCATCAGCCCCTTCAACTTCCCCTTCCTGCTGTCGGTCAAGTCGGTCGCCCCGGCCCTGGCCCTCGGCAACGGCGTGGTGCTCAAGCCCCACCAGAGCACCCCGATCACCGGCGGCTCCCTGGTCGGGAAGATCTTCGAGGACGCGGGGCTCCCGGGCGGTCTGCTCAACGTCGTCATCACGGACATAGCGGAGATAGGCGACGCCTTCATCGAGCACCCGGTCCCGAAGGTCATCTCCTTCACCGGGTCCGACAAGGTCGGCCGCCACGTGGCCACCGTCTGCGCCTCGCACTTCAAGCGCTCGATCCTCGAACTCGGCGGCAACAGCGCGATCGTGGTCCTCGACGACGCCGACATCGACTACGCGGTCGACGCGGCGGTGTTCAGCCGGTACGTCCATCAGGGCCAGGTCTGCATGGCCGCCAACCGCGTCCTGGTCGACCGTACGATCGCCGACGAGTTCACCCGGAAGTTCGTCGCCAAGGTGAAGACCCTCAAGGTCGGCGACCCGCGCGACCCGCAGACCGTCATCGGCCCGGTCATCAACTCCTCGCAGGCGGACGCTCTTTCGGGTGTCGTCGAGCAGGCGGTCTCCGAGGGCGCGACGGCCCTGCTGCGTGGCACGACCACGGACAACCTGGTCGAGCCCTCGGTCCTCACCGGCGTCCCCGCCGACTCGGCTCTGCTGCGGCAGGAGGTCTTCGGCCCGGTCGTCTTCCTCGTCCCCTTCGACGGTGAGGAGGAGGCCGTACGCATCGCCAACGACACGCCGTACGGCCTGAGCGGCGCCGTCCACACGGGCGACGTGGAGCGGGGCGTCTCGTTCGCCAAGCAGATCGACACCGGCATGTTCCATGTGAACGACGGCACCGTCCACGACGAGCCCCTCGTCCCCTTCGGCGGCGAGAAGAGCTCCGGTGTGGGCCGGCTGAACGGCGAGACGACCATCGACTCCTTCACCACCCTGAAGTGGATCTCGGTGCAGCACGGCAGGAGCGGGTTCCCCTTCTAGTTTCAGTTCCAGTTCCCGGTGACCTTCGGTCTTCGCGACCGCAGCGGGCCGTTGAGGACAGAATCTGACCTCGATGGCCCGTAGCTTCGTCGGTGTCGGGCAGGGGGACGGACTCCCTGCCACCGGTGAAAGGCGGCGGTCATGGTCACTCACGTACTGGTCGAGGCGCGGGGCGACGAGCGGGGGGCGCTGCTGTCCTTCCTGGCGGAACAGCGTGGCGGCATCCGCCGGGCGGTGCTCGGGCTGACGGACGAGCAGGCGACGTCCCGCCCCACCGTCAGTGAGCTGTCCCTGGCGGGTCTGGTGAAGCACGTCGCGGAGACCGAGCAGGGCTGGGTGGCCCGCGCGCGCGGCGAGTCGCCGGCCGTGCACCATGACCCGTCGAACTGGCACGAGAGCTTCGCGCTCCTCGACGGCGAGACGGTCGAGTCGCAGCTCGCGTACTGGGAGAAGGTCGCCGCCGAGACCGAGGCATACGTCCGCTCGGTGCCGAGCCTGGACGACACCTTTCCGCTCCCGGACCAGCCCTGGTTCCCGCCGGAGGGGCGCGTCTCCGTGCGCTGGCTGTGCCTTCACCTGATCCGCGAGACCGCCCGGCATGCCGGGCACGCCGACATCATCCGGGAGGCCCTCGACGGGAAGACGGCGTTCGAGCTGGTGGCGCTCGCCGAAAAGTGAGGCCGTAGGAGGCCATAACCTGGACCGTATGTCAACGATCCGTCTCCTCGTGCTCGGCGCGGTCCGCCGGCACGGGCGGGCCCACGGCTACCAGGTGCGGAGCGACCTGGAGTACTGGGGGGCGCACGAGTGGTCCAACGCCAAGCCCGGCTCGATCTACCACGCGTTGAAGCAGCTGGCGAAGCAGGGGCTGCTGCACGCGCACGAGGTCGCGCCGTCCACGGCCGGCGGGCCGCCGCGCACGGAGTACGAGATCACCGACTGGGGCACCGATGAGTTCCTCCGGCTGCTGCGCGAGGCGCTGACCTCCTACGACCAGAAGACGGACGTGAAGTCGGCGGCCATCGGCTTCATGGTCGACCTGCCGCGTGCTGAGGTGGTGGCCCTGCTGAAGGAGCGGGTCAGGCGCATCGAGGAGTGGCGAGGGGCCGTCACCGGGCACTACGTCCCCGAGGGCGGCCCCGAACAGCTCGGCCACATCGGCGAGATCATGAACCTCTGGGTGCATACGGCCGACGTCGAGGCCGAGTGGACCGACGGGCTGATCGGCCGGATCGAGGGTGGGGCGTACACCTTCGCGGGGGAGGGCGAGCCGTTTGTCGGCGTCCTGGCCGAGGGAGACGAGAACCCGTACGCCACGGGGGAGCGTCATCCGGGAGACGATCACTAATCGCTTCGCGCGCCTCGGCCGATAGCGCGTCAGTGGTGGAAGCCGGTGGCCGCGCCCTTGTCCCTGGTGTACGGGTGCGGCTGGCGGCGCAGTTCCGGCAGCAGCCGCGTCAGGTCCTCCACGAACAGGTCCGCGAGGTCCGCCGAGAAGCCGTTGCGGCACACCACCCGCAGCACGGACAGGTCCTCCCGGTTCGGCGGGAAGGTGTACGCGGGCACCAGCCAGCCGCTCTCCCGCATCCGCCGGGACACGTCGAAGACGTCGTACGAATCCACGTCCTCGGCCGTCGTGAAGGCGAAGACGGGCAGTTCGTCGCCCCGGGTCAGCAGCCGGAAGTCGCCGAGCGCCTCGACGCGTCCGGCGATGCCCATGGCCACGTCCCGCGTCGTCTGCTGCACGGCGCGGAAGCCCTCGCGGCCCAGCCGCAGGAACGTGTAGTACTGCGCGACCACCTGGGCGCCGGGGCGCGAGAAGTTGAGGGCGAAGGTCGGCATGTCGCCGCCCAGGTAGTTGACGCGGAAGACCAGGTCCTCGGGCAGCGCCTCCTTGTCGCGCCACAGCGCCCAGCCGACGCCCGGGTAGACCAGTCCGTACTTGTGGCCCGAGGTGTTGATGGACGCCACGCGCGGGAGGCGGAAGTCCCAGACCACCTCCGGGTCGAGGAAGGGGGCGACCATGCCGCCGGACGCGCCGTCCACGTGCACGGGGATGTCCAGACCGGTGCGCTCCTGGAGGGCGTCGAGCGCCGCGCACAGGTCCGCGATGGGCTCGTAGGAGCCGTCGAAGGTCGAGCCGAGGATGCCGACGACCCCGATGGTGTTCTCGTCGCACAGTTCGGCGGCGGCCTGCGGATCGAGGTGGAAGCGGTCACCGTCCATGGGCACCTGGCGGGCTTCCACCTCCCAGAAGTTGCAGAACTTGTCCCAGCACACCTGGACGTTGACGCCCATCACCAGGTTGGGCGGCGCCCCCGGGGTGGGGCTGCGCCTGCTCCAGCGCCGCTTGAGCGCCATCCCGGCGAGCATGCACGCCTCGCTCGACCCGGTTGTCGAACAGCCCACGGCCGCCGACGGATCCGGTGCGTTCCACAGATCGGCGAGCATCGCCACACAACGCCGCTCCAGCTCGGCGGTGCGCGGGTACTCGTCCTTGTCGATCATGTTCTTGTCCCGGCACTCCGCCATCAGGACGCCGGCCTGCGGCTCCATCCAGGTGGTGACGAACGTGGCCAGATTCAGCCGTGAGTTGCCGTCCAGCATCAGCTCGTCGTGCACCAGCTGGTACGCCGTCATCGGGGGCATGGCCGCGTCCGGGAGCCGGTGCCTGGGTGGCGCTTCGGTCATGCCGGCGACCGGATTGGCCTCCCCGAAGAAGGGATTGACCGACACCGGGCGCTCGTCGTGCTTCTGCGGGCCTTCGTGGAGCGCCATGGCCTTGTCTCCTCGTCTCTTTCGGAATCTCTTCCGAAATCTCTTCTGGACAACGGGTTTCAGCGGATCGGGGTGCCGTCGCCGCGCAACTGCATCTGCGGCCGCCCGGTCACCAGCAGCCAGGCGGGCAGCGAGGCGAAGCACAACAGGGCGGTGATCGCCGGTGAGGACACCAGCACCGCTGCCGTGAACAGGCTCACCCATGCCTGGCGGGTGACGGCGAGGAGGGTGCCCAGTACGCCCGTGGCGACACCGAGGGCCGGGTGAACAGCCGGTAAGAGGGCGTGCGCGCCCAGGCCGAAGGCGACGCCGACGAAGACCGCCGGGAAGATCCGCCCGCCCCGGAAGCCGCAGGACGCCGCGACGAGCAGCGCGGCCAGTTTCACCACGGCCAGCAGGGCGAACCCGCCCGCCGACCAGCCGTCCGGATCACGCGCCAGCTCCGCGGCCTCGTCCAGCCCCTTGAAGAGCGTCAGAGGCCCGCCCAGGGCGCCCAGCAGCCCCAGGACGAGCCCGCCGGCCGGAAGCGCCACCATCGGGTGCCTGAGGCGCCGGAAGACGCCATGGACGTACGGGAAGGCGTAGACCGCGCACATGCCGAGCGCCGCCGCCGGCGGGGCGACCACCAGCGCGGCCAGCAGATCGCCCCAGCCGAGCCGGTCGAACGGCGGCAGGTGCAGGTCGAAGCTGGGCTCCGCCACCAGGGTGGTCGTCAGGGCGCCCGCCCCTGCGGCCACCAGCGGACCGAACACGTGGTCCCACAGCAGCCCCTTCAGCTGCCGCCCGGCCAGCGCCTCGGAGATGACCAGCGCCGCCGCCACCGGCGTCCCGAACAGCGCACCGATCGTCGCCGCCTCCGCCAGTGCCGCCCACACTCCGCCCGGCATCCGGCGCACCAGCCTGCTGCCCAGCCAGTAGGCCAGCGCCACGTTCACCGCGATGACCGGGTTCTCGGGGCCGAGGCTCGGCCCGCCCGCGAGCATCAGGGCGGTCGCCAGCAGCAGGCCGGGCAGCACAGCGGGCGGCAGGACGGGCGCGTTCAGCCCCATGGACGCCGGATCGGGCCCCGCGTGGCCGGGCACCTGCCACACCACCAGACCGACCAGCACACCGGTCGCGGTGAGCATGACGAGCATCCAGGGAACGGAGTACCGCCCCACCCCCAGGGCGTCCGGCAGGTTCCGCCACAGCACGTGCTGGAGCTGCTCGGCCGCGGCACTCACCCCGATGAGCAGCAGGCTCGCGCCCACGCCCACCACGAGAGCGGGCAGGATCAAGGGGAACAACGCGCGTGCCGGTGCCGCGGGGGCGGCGGGCGCCTGCTGCGCGTTGTCGTGAGCCACGGGCTCACCATAAGCGGACAAAATAGGCGCAACATCCGGAACGGATGCTCCGGAGACAGGACTTGCACCTCACGTCACGTGAGGCCCCACCGTGGAGTGCGTCACGAGAAGGGAGCGGACGAAGTGAGCTACTCCGTGGGACAGGTCGCGGGCTTCGCCGGCATCACGGTGCGCACGCTGCACCACTACGACGACATCGGCCTGCTCGCTCCGAGCGAGCGCAGCCACGCGGGCCACCGGCGCTACAGCGACGCCGACCTCGACCGGCTGCAGCAGATCCTGTTCTACCGCGAGCTCGGCTTCCCGCTCGACGAGGTCGCCGCCCTGCTCGACGACCCGGCCGCGGACCCGCGCGCGCACCTGCGCCGCCAGCACGAGCTGCTGACCGCCCGGATCGAGAAGCTGCAGAAGATGGCGGCGGCCGTGGAGCACGCCATGGAGGCACGCACGATGGGCATCAACCTGACACCCGAGGAGAGGTTCGAGGTCTTCGGCGACAAGGACCCCGAGCAGTACGCGGAGGAGGCGGAACAGCGCTGGGGCGGCACGGAGGCGTACGCCGAGTCACAGCGCCGCGCGGCCACCTACACCAAGGAGGACTGGAAGCGCCTGCAGGCCGAGGTCGACTCCTGGAGCGAGCGTTACGCCGCCCTGGTGGCCGCCGGTGAGCCGTCGGCCGGCGAGGCCGCGACGGACATGGCCGAGGAACACCGGCAGCACATCGGCAGGTGGTTCTACGAGTGCCCGTACGAGATGCACCGCTGCCTCGGCGGCATGTACGTCTCCGACGAGCGCTTCAAGGCGTTCTACGACGCCATGCACCCCGGACTCGCCGAGCACCTCAGGGACGCGATCGAGGCGAACGCGTCCCGCCGCACCGCGTAGCGTCCTGGCCCGGGCGTCCTACTCCCGGGCCAGGACCACCGCGGTCCCGTAAGCGCACACCTCGGTGCCCAGGTCCGCGGCCTCGGTCACGTCGAAGCGGAACATCAGCACCGCGTTCGCCCCGCGCGCGCGTGCCTGCTCGACGAGCCGCTCCATGGCCTGGTTGCGGGTCTGCACCAGTGTCTTGGTGAGCCCCTTGAGCTCACCGCCGATCATCGACTTCAGTCCCGCGCCGATCTGGCTCCCCAGATGCCGGGAGCGCACCGTCAGCCCGAAGACCTCGCCGAGGACCTCCTGAACCCGGTGTCCGGGTACGTCGTTCGTCGTCACGACCAGCACGTCGGGCTGAGGGCCCTGACCGCCGCCGTATTCATCGATGCCCATAACCCCACAGCTTTGTGCCAGTCGGCGCACAGTGCATCCTGGAGACACCCGTGGAACCTGGGGCGGACACACAGCGTTGATAGCTTTGGGCGCCCGTACAAGGACGCCGTACCTTCCTCCACCCCTTCAGGAGCCCGGAACCGTGACGACGCTTGCCCTCGGCCCGAGCTGGCTGGATCCGAACTACCTCCTGGACACGTTCGGCATCTGGGGTCTGCTCCTCATCGTCTTCGCGGAGTCGGGCCTGCTCATCGGCTTCTTCCTGCCGGGCGACTCGCTGCTGTTCACCACCGGCCTGCTGATCACGACCAATCAGCTGAAATTCCCGCTGTGGGCCGCCATCGCCCTGATCTGCGTCGCCGCGGTCCTCGGCGACCAGGCGGGCTACATGTTCGGCAAGAAGGTCGGCCCCTCGCTCTTCAACCGGCCCGACTCCCGCCTCTTCAAGCAGGAGAACGTGGTCAAGGCCCACGAGTTCTTCGAGAAGTACGGCCCCAAGTCCCTGGTCCTGGCCCGCTTCGTACCCGTCGTACGCACGTTCACGCCGATCATCGCCGGCGTCAGCGGCATGAAGTACCGCTCGTTCCTGACCTTCAACGTCATCGGCGGCGTCCTGTGGGGCGCCGGTGTCACTCTGCTCGGCTCCTGGCTCGGCAAGATCGACTTCGTCAACAAGAACATCGAGGCGATCCTCATCCTGATCGTCCTCATCTCGGTGATCCCGATCATCATCGAGTTTCTGCGCGCCCGCTCCAAGGCCAGGAAGGACCCCGGGGCACCTGCCCCGGCGGAGCACCGGCAGGCCCCCGTCATGGACGACGCGACGACCCAGTTGCGCCGCATTCCGCCGGCCGACGACCAGGGCTACCACCAGCAGTACCAGCAGCAGCCACAGCAGCAGCCGTACGACCCGAACCAGCACTACGCCCAGCAGTACCCGCAGCAGTCGTACCAGCAGGGCCAGTACGGCGAGCAGCAGGGCCAGTACGGCGACCAGCAGGGCCAGTACGGCGACCAGCAGAACCGGCACAACCAGCAGTACCCGTACAACCAGGGTTACTGAAAGCGCACCTCAAGGGGCGCGGGGCCGTGTCGACAGGCGGCTGCGCCGCGTAGTCGCTCAGAAACCCCGGGTCCGTTTCGCAGCCCGCCGCCCCGCCGCTGAAGCCCCGCCGGGAATCCGCAGGAACAGCCGCGAGATCTCCGACCCGAGGTTGACCCCGATGGCGATGGCCATGGCGAGGGACGCGGCCGTGGCCAAGGAGACCAACCCCTTGTCGACCTCGTTCTGAGCGATCGACAACAGGCCGAAGTAGGTGGCGGAACCCGGCAGCAGGGGCCCGATCGCCGCGGTCGTGAACGGCAGCGCGGAGGCGAACCGGTACCGCGACAGCAGCTGCCCGAACAGACCGACCAGCCCCGCCGCCACCGCCGTGGAGGCGACCGGCGAGATCTCGCCGGTGTAGTGCAGCGCGCCGTACACCGACCAGGCGACGCCACCGTTCAACGTCACCCACAGCACGGTGGACCGTTCCTGCTGCAGCAGCACGGCGAACGTCAGCGACAGAAGCATCGACGCGCCGATCTGCCAACCCGGCCGCGGGTCGATGCTCAGGGCCACGTCGGGGTTGAGCTTGGCCCCCAGGTTCACCCCGAAGTACAGGACCACGAGCACACCGACGACGATGCCGACGAAGAGGTACATGACCTCCAGCAGCCGCGCCGACGCGGTGATGTAGAACCCGGTCAGCCCGTCCTGCACACCCGCCACCAGAGCCCGCCCCGGCAGCAGCGCGAACAGCCCACCGGTGATGACGGCGGACGCCTTGACGTCGGCGTGGGCGACGGTCAGCGCGACCCCGATGGCCGCGGGCGGCATCGCGGCGACCGTGAACTGGTAGAACTCCGGCAGCCCGCGCCCGGCGCACAGCCAGGCCAGCCGGTCGCCGAGCATCGCGCCCAGCATGGCCGCGAGGAACACGCTCACGTCGCCGCCGACCAGCACGGAGGCGGCGCCCGCGAGCAGCCCGCCCGCTCCGGTCAGCACCCAGCCGGGATAGGGATGCCGGTTGCGGCGGATCTCCGCGAGCCGCCGGTAGGCCTCCTCCAGCGAGAGGTGGTTGTCCGCGTCACTGAGGTCGTCCACCAGATGGAACACGGCCGCCAGCCGGGTGTAGTCGGTGGCCCGGCGCCGCACCGTCCGGGACGCCGTCACCGGGTCGTCCACCAGGGACGGCTGGTACGAGATCGCCAGCAGCGTGAAGGTGACGTTCGGCTCACAGCGGTCAAGCCCGTAGGACCGGCACACCGCGAACATCGCGGCCTCCACGTCCTCGGCGCCCTCACCGCCGGCCAGCAGCAACTCGCCGATACGCAGGGTCAGGTCGAGCACGCGCGGGACGGCCGGACCGCCCTCCTCCGCCTTCGGCCCCGGCTCCGGCGCCGGCCGGTCGGCCACCGGCATCCGCAGCATCGTGCGCATCCGGTCCTGCCAGGGCACGTCCTTGGTGAGGCTGACCATCGGAATGCCGGACGCCGGCGTGAACGCGGCCGGGGCGAGCGTGGAGCTGTAGGTGTTCGGCGTACTGAACGCCGAGCCCTCGGCATCGGCCGCCGGCGACTGCGGGACGTCCAGCCCGTCGGGGACGGCGAACTCGGACGTGGTCTCCGGTTCGGCGACGACCCTGGGCGCGGCGAAGCCTGCGGGAATGGCGAACTCGGATGTGATCTCGGGGTCGAACGGGCCTCTTGCCTCGTCCGACTGCGGCTTGCGGTCCTCCGCCTCCGTCACTTGAGTAACGCTCCCTGTACGACGCGTGCAGCAAGGCCCAGTATGCGCACAGAAACGCGAACGGGCCGCACGCGTGCGCGTACGGCCCGTTGCACGACTCAGGGCTCAGTGGCCGCCCGACTCCTTGAACCGCTTGTAGGAGCGCTCGATCTCGATCTCGGCGTCCGTACGGCCCACCCAGTTGGCGCCCTCGACGGACTTGCCGGGCTCCAGGTCCTTGTAGACCTCGAAGAAGTGCTGGATCTCCAGGCGGTCGAACTCCGACACGTGGTGGATGTCACGCAGGTGCTCCTGGCGCGGGTCCGTCGCCGGCACGCACAGCAGCTTGTCGTCGCCGCCGGCCTCGTCCGTCATCCGGAACATGCCGATCGCGCGGCACTTGATCAGGCAGCCGGGGAACGTCGGCTCATCCAGGATGACCAGCGCGTCCAGCGGGTCACCGTCCTCGCCGAGGGTGTTCTCGACGAAGCCGTAGTCGGTCGGGTAGGCGGTCGAGGTGAAGAGTCGACGGTCCAGGCGGATCCGACCGGTCTCGTGGTCCACCTCGTACTTGTTCCGCGAACCCTTCGGGATCTCGATCGTGACGTCGAACTCCACCGGTGGCTCCTCCATGATCAACACATAGTTCTGGTGGTTAAGTGTCCCTCACGCAGGTGTGTGATCGCGAAAGGGGCTGGTGGTCGTGCCTGAGCTGAGGCCTTGGCGGGCCGCGAGACCGCATGTGGCGCGGGCGGCTGACGCCGTCCGACCGCATCTGGCACGGGCCGCCGGGACCGTACGCCCGCAGCTCGAACGAGCCGCGAACGCCGTGCGACCGGGCCTCGAACGGGCCGCGGCCGCGGCGAAACCGCAGCTCGCGCGGGTGCGGCCCGCACGGAAGCGGCTCAGCCGGAAGTCCGTGGGGACGTGGCAGTACACCGCGGGCGCCGCCACCGCCGGTGTGGCGCTGGCCGTCACCGTGGCGACCGCCGTCGGCCCCTGGGACTCCACCGGTCAGCGTACGGCCGAGGCGGACCGCGCAGTCGCCCTGGAACGAACGGGTGGCGCAGATCACGGCCGTAATTCCGATACGTCTGATTCATCCGGTACGGCGGCCGGGACGCCCCGGCCCGCACCCAGTGCCGCCTCCGTCCTGACCGGCCTGGGTGGCGCCGCGAACACCGTCAAGTCGGCCCCGACCGGGCGGGCCCTCTCCGCCGTCCTGGGGCCCCTGCTGCGGAACGAGGCGCTCGGCACCCACCACACCGGCGCCGTCGTCGACATCGCCAGCGGCAAGCGCCTCTACGGCACCGGCGCCGACGACGCCCTGACCCCCGCTTCCACCACCAAGATCGCCACTGCGGTCGCCGCCCTCTCGGCGATGGGCGCCGACCACCGCCTGACCACCCGAGCGGACCTGGAGCCCGACACCGGGGAACTCATCCTGGTCGGCGGCGGCGACCCGACGCTGACGGCCCGCAAGACCGGCGGGGACACCTCCCATCCGGGCGCAGCCGGCAGCGGAGAGGGCTGGGCAAGCCTGCGGGACCTGGCCGACAGGACGGCGAAGGCGCTGAAGAAGCGCGATGTGCGGTCGGTGACGCTCTCCTACGACACCACTTTGTTCGCGGGTCCCGCGCTCCACCCCATCGGCGTCGACGGCAATCTCGCGCCCGTCGGGGCCCTGATGGCCGACGAGGGCCGCATCAACGACTCGACGAGCGGCCCCGCCAAGCGCGTGACGGATCCGGCGGCGGACGCTGCCCGGAAGTTCGCCACGTTCCTCGGGGAGCGCGGCATCACGACCACGTCCCCCGGCCCGTCCAAGGCGACGACCCGGGCCGAGAACCTCGCCACCGTCACCTCGCCCCCGCTCTCGGCCGTGGTCGAGCGCATGCTGACCAACAGCGACAACGACATCGCGGAGGCCCTGGCCCGCCAGACGGCCGTCGCGACGGGGAAGCCCGCGAGCTTCGCCGGCGGCGCGTCCGCGATCGCCGGCGCTCTGAAGAGGCTCGAACTCCCCCTCAAGGGCGCCGAGTTCCACGACGGCAGCGGCCTCGACAGGGACGACAGACTGACGGCCGACCTGCTCACGGCCTTGCTGGTGAAGGCCGGCGATCCCTCGCACCCCGAACTCCGGCCGGTCCTGACGGGCCTTCCGGTGGCCGGCTTCACCGGCACCCTGACCACCCGCTACGCCGACGGCGCGGCAGGAGTCGTACGGGCGAAGACGGGCACCCTGACGGGCGTGAACACGCTGGCGGGAACGGTGGTCGACCAGGACGGCCGCCTGCTGGCGTTCGCCTTCCTGGCGACGGACACGACCCGTCCTGTGGAGGCCCAGTCCGCGTTGGACAGAACGGCCACCGCTCTGGCGGCGTGCGGCTGCGGGTGACCGGCGCGGGAAGTCGCCCTGCCGACCGGCGCAGGGTGCAGTCGACCGCCGCGGCCTGCCCCAAGTGGGAACGCTCACGTACCGTTGACGCATGACGAGCATCGGTGGTGCCGAGATGGTCGACTGGAATCTCGCGGTCGCGACCGCGACCCGGCTCGTGCGGCCGGGCCCCGACGTGAGCCGCGACGAGGCCCGGGCCGTCGTCGCGGAACTGCGCAGGCATGCCAAGTCCGCGGAGGGACACGTCCGGGGCTTCACCCGTATGGGCACGGAGGAGACCCACGACACCCCGGTCCTCGTCGTCGACCGCGCCGGCTGGGTCCGGGCGAACGTCGCAGGCTTCCGGGAAATCCTCAAGCCCCTCCTCGACAAGATGCAGGAACGGCGCGGCAACACCCCCGGCGGCGCGGTCCTCGGCGCCGTCGGCGGCAAGGTCACCGGCGTCGAACTGGGCATGCTGCTGTCGTTTCTGGCCTCCCGGGTCCTCGGCCAGTACGAGACCTTCGCTCCCGCCACCCGCGAACTGCCCGCCGGGGAGAGCGGCGGCGGCCGACTGCTCCTCGTCGCCCCGAACATCGTGCACGTGGAGCGCGAACTCGACGTACAGCCCCACGACTTCCGCCTGTGGGTCTGCCTGCACGAGGAGACGCACCGCACGCAGTTCAGCGCGGTGCCCTGGCTGCGCGACCACCTGGAGGGCGAAATCCAGTCTTTCTTGGGGGAGACCGACGTCGACCCCATGACCGTCCTGGAGCGCATCCGCGAGGCCGCCCAGTCCCTCGCAGGCGGACGCCCCGAGGCCGAGGAGGACGACGGCGGGCGCTCCTTCGTGGAGATCGTGCAGACCCCGGCGCAGCGGGAGATCCTCGGACGCCTCACCGCCGTGATGTCACTCCTGGAGGGCCACGCCGACTTCGTGATGGACGGGGTCGGTCCGGACGTCGTGCCGAGCGTCGCCGAGATCCGCGAGAAGTTCCAGCAGCGCCGGGCGAAGGGTGCCTCGCGACTGGACACGGCCCTGCGCAAGCTGCTGGGTCTGGATGCCAAGCTCAGGCAGTACCGCGACGGCGAGCGTTTCGTACGGGCGGTGGTGGACGAGGTGGGCATGGACGGCTTCAACCGCGTGTGGACGTCCCCGAACACCCTCCCGACCAAGTCGGAGATCGCCAAACCGGCGGACTGGGTCGCGCGGGTGCACCGCAAGCCCGAGTCGTGAACGCCGTAGGCGGGTCGTGAACGCGGTAGGAAGGTCGTGAAACGAATCCGGCCGACGGCAGGCGAACGCCCCTCAGATCACCCGTCCGAGGGACCGTGAGCGAAGGGTAGGCGTGCGATGCTCAGGGAACGCCCCGGTTCTGTCACCATCTACACACTCTGAGTGACCGACGCCGGGCTCACCCCCCGACAACTTCATGAAGGGAACCGGACATGGGTCCCCATCCTGCGGTCGCGGCGATACGCCTGGCGGTCCGCCACGTCCTCCACGACCTCCTCAACGACCAACAGACGACCCCCCGGGCCCCCGGGATCGTCGAGCAGACCCCGCACGAGCGCCGGCCGTCGCCGCTCGTGCTCGTGGCGTGCTCCGGCGGCGCCGACTCCATGGCCCTCGCCTCCGCCCTCGCGTTCGAGGCACCCAAGCTCGGCATCCGCGCCGGCGGCGTCACCGTCGACCACGGCCTGCAGCCCGGCTCCGATCTGCGAGCCGAGGAAGTCGGACTGCGGCTGCGTCAACTCGGCCTCGACCCGGTCGACTCCGTCGCCGTGACCGTCGGCCGCGAAGGGGGACCCGAAGCCGCCGCGCGCGACGCCCGGTACGCCGCCCTCGACGCCGCGGCCCTGCGCCACGGCGCCGCCGCCGTCCTGCTCGGCCACACCCGCGACGACCAGGCCGAGACCGTCCTGCTCGGCCTCGCCCGCGGCTCCGGCATCCGCTCACTGTCCGGAATGGCCGCGGTCTCGGGGGCCGACGGCCGTTACCGGCGCCCCTTCCTCCAGCTCGACCGGCAGACCGCCCGCAAGGCCTGCATGGTCCAGTCGCTCCCCGTCTGGGACGACCCCCACAACGCGGATCCCGCGTACACCCGCTCCCGGCTGCGCCACGAAGGTCTGCCCGCCCTGGAGAAGGCCCTCGGCAAGGGCGTCGTGGAGGCTCTCGCCCGCACCGCCCAGCTCTCCCGCGACGACGCCGACGCCCTCGACGCATGGGCCGGCCAGGCCGATGCCGCTGTGCGCGACGCCACAGGACTGCTGGAGTGCGCCAAGCTCTTCGCCCTGCCGCCCGCCGTGCGCCGTCGCATCCTGCGCAGAGCCGCCATCCAGGCCGGGGCGCCCGCCGGTTCGCTGTTCGCGCGTCACATCGAGGAAGTCGACCGGCTGATCACCGGCTGGCGCGGCCAGGGAGCCATCAATCTCCCGGGCAAAGTCGTCGCGCAGCGCCAGGGTGGCAGACTGGTGATTCGGCAAGGCTGAAACCTTGCCCCCCTTTGGGGGGTGCTGGGCGGCCGGTGGGACGACCGAAAGTGATGCGGGTGGACGCGAAAGACATGGGCACCGACCTCAAAGAGGTGCTCATCACCAAGGAAGAGATCGACGCGAAGCTGGTAGAGCTGGCCGCGAAGATCGACGCGGAGTACGCGGGCAAGGATCTGCTCATCGTCGGTGTGCTCAAGGGCGCGGTGATGGTCATGGCCGACCTCGCCCGGGCGCTGTCCACCCCCGTCACCATGGACTGGATGGCCGTGTCCTCGTACGGTGCGGGCACCCAGTCCTCCGGTGTGGTGCGGATCCTCAAGGACCTCGACACCGACATCAAGGGCAAGCACGTCCTGATCGTCGAGGACATCATCGACTCCGGTCTGACGTTGTCCTGGCTGCTGTCGAACCTCGGCTCCCGCGAGCCGGAGTCGCTCAAGGTGTGCACGCTGCTGCGCAAGCCGGACGCCGCCAAGGTCGCGATCGAGGTGGAGTGGGTCGGCTTCGACATCCCGAACGAGTTCGTCGTGGGTTACGGCCTCGACTACGCCGAGAAGTACCGCAACCTCCCGTTCGTCGGTACGCTCGCGCCCCACGTCTACGGCGGCTGAGCCGGCAGAGCTGTCTTTGTAGGACGATCGGGAACCCCAGCGGGTTTCCCGCCGTTGGAGCATGCAGACGGGTTTGGCAGCCGTCCCGTGCGGCTGCGGGCCACAATGCTGGGGTACCGTCAGAAGAACTGTCTTATCAAACTCACTATGGCAGGAGGGACGGGGCGACACCGCTCCGTATGGATGGACGTGAAGCGATACTTCCGTGGGCCGGTCATGTGGATCGTGCTGGCCGTCCTTGCCGTGGTCGTGTTGATGCAGGTCGTCGGCTCGTCCGGCGGCTACAAGACGGTGGACACCGGCCAGGTCGTGGCAGCGATCAATGACAACAAGGTCGAATCAGCCAAGCTGACCACCGGCGACGAGCAGACCGTCAAGGCGCAGCTCAAAGACGGCGTAAAGATCGAGGGCAGCTCGAAGATCCAGGCGAGCTACATCGGCGATCAGGGCGTGACCATCGCCAACACGCTGCAGAACAAATACCAGGACAAGCAGATCCCGGACGGCTACACCGTTTCGCCGTCCAAGCAGAACCCCTTCCTGGGCATCCTGCTCTCCCTGCTCCCCTTCGTCCTCATCGTGGTCGTCTTCCTGTTCCTGATGAATCAGATGCAGGGCGGCGGCTCCCGGGTCATGAACTTCGGCAAGTCGAAGGCCAAGCTCATCACCAAGGACACTCCCAAGACGACGTTCTCGGACGTCGCGGGTTGTGACGAGGCTGTCGAGGAGCTCCACGAGATCAAGGAGTTCCTGCAGGAACCGGCGAAGTTCCAGGCCGTCGGTGCCAAGATCCCCAAGGGCGTGCTCCTCTACGGCCGTCCCGGCACCGGCAAGACGCTGCTCGCGCGTGCCGTGGCCGGCGAGGCCGGGGTGCCCTTCTACTCGATCTCCGGTTCCGACTTCGTCGAGATGTTCGTCGGTGTCGGTGCCTCCCGGGTCCGTGACCTGTTCGAGCAGGCCAAGGCGAACGCTCCGGCGATCGTCTTCGTCGACGAGATCGACGCGGTCGGCCGCCATCGCGGCGCCGGCCTCGGCGGTGGTCACGACGAGCGCGAGCAGACGCTGAACCAGTTGCTCGTCGAGATGGACGGCTTCGACGTCAAGGGCGGTGTGATTCTCATCGCCGCCACGAACCGCCCGGACATCCTCGACCCGGCGCTGCTGCGTCCCGGACGCTTCGACCGCCAGATCGCGGTCGACCCGCCGGACCTGCAGGGGCGCCTGGAGATCCTGAAGGTTCACCAGAAGGGCAAGCCGGTCGCTCCGGACGTCGACCTCGCGGCCGTCGCCCGTCGTACCCCCGGCTTCACCGGCGCGGACCTGAGCAACGTCCTCAACGAGGCAGCGCTGCTGACGGCCCGCAGTGACCTGAAGCTGATCGACAACTCCATGCTGGACGAGGCGATCGACCGCGTGGTGGCGGGCCCGCAGAAGCGGACCCGGATCATGTCGGACAAGGAGAAGAAGATCACCGCGTACCACGAGGGCGGTCACGCCCTGGTCGCGGCGGCTTCCCCCAACTCCGACCCGGTCCACAAGATCACGATCCTGTCGCGCGGGCGGGCCCTCGGTTACACGATGGTCCTGCCGGACGAGGACAAGTACTCCACGACCCGTAACGAGATGCTGGACCAGCTGGCCTACATGCTGGGCGGCCGTGCGGCCGAGGAGCTCGTCTTCCACGACCCGACGACGGGCGCTGCGAACGACATCGAGAAGGCCACGACCACGGCCCGCGCGATGGTCACGCAGTACGGCATGACCGAGCGTCTCGGTGCCATCAAGTTCGGTGGCGACAACAGCGAGCCGTTCCTGGGCCGGGAGATGTCGCACCCGCGTGACTACTCGGAAGAGGTCGCCGCGCTGGTCGATGAAGAGGTCAAGAAGCTCATCGAGACGGCGCACAACGAGGCCTGGGAGATCCTGGTCGAGAACCGCGACGTCCTCGACCAGCTGGTCCTCCAGTTGCTGGAGAAGGAGACGCTGAACAAGGAGCAGATCGCCGAGGTCTTCGCTCCCATCGTCAAGCGTCCCCCGCGGCCCGCCTGGACCGGTTCCTCCCGCCGCACGCCGTCCACCCGTCCGCCGGTGCTCTCCCCGAAGGAGCTCGCACTGACGAACGGCGCCAACGGCGCGACCCCGGCGATCACCACCGCCAAGGCCACCGCTGCGGAGTCCGCTCCGGTGACCGAGTCGGCCCCGGAGGAGCGTCCGGAGAGCTGACCACCGCTCTCCGGGCCCGCCTCGTCAGGCCCGGAATGACTGCCGCGCCCCCCAGGTTCTAGCCTGGGGGGCGCGGCATTTCCGTATGTCCGCAGATGAGGCGCGTGGCCCACACGTGTGACCCGCACAGGAACGAGGCACCACATGACCGACCCCGTGACGCTCGACGGCGAGGGTTCGATCGGCGAGTTCGACGAGAAGCGCGTCGAGAACGCCGTGCGCGAACTGCTGATCGCGGTCGGCGAGGACCCCCACCGGGAGGGACTGAGGGAGACGCCCGCGCGGGTGGCGCGGGCCTATCGGGAGATCTTCGCGGGACTGTGGCAGAAGCCCGAGGACGTGCTGACGACGACGTTCGACCTGGGGCACGACGAGATGGTGCTCGTGAAGGACATCGAGGTCCTGAGTTCCTGTGAGCATCATCTGGTGCCGTTCGTCGGCGTAGCCCACGTCGGTTACATCCCGTCCGTCGACGGCAAGATCACGGGACTGTCGAAGCTGGCCCGGCTCGTGGATGTGTTCGCCCGTCGGCCTCAGGTGCAGGAACGTCTCACCACGCAGATCGCCGATTCCCTGATGGAGATTCTGGAGCCGCGTGGCGTGATCGTCGTCGTCGAGTGCGAGCACATGTGCATGTCGATGCGGGGTGTCCGCAAGCCCGGGGCCAAGACCATAACGTCGGCGGTGCGCGGCCAGCTGCGTGATCCGGCCACCCGCAACGAGGCGATGAGCCTGATCATGGCGCGCTGACGCCGGGCGGACGAGCGGGGCGGCGGGAACCGGTGGGGCAGCGGCCTCAGGCCGTCGTCGTCGCCCCGTTGTTGTTCTCGTCGTCGTCCGGGAGCCGGCACACGCGCTCCAGGAAGATGGCCGCCACTATGACCGCGATGCCCGCCACGACCGAGAAACCGGCGTAGATGGCCTGATCGCGGCGGGCGGGGATGTCGAGGAGTTCCAGGAGGAGGACGCCCGTGCCGCCGTACATACCGGCGACGAGGGCGGCCACCAGGGCGCTTGCCTGGCCGAAGACGACCGCGCGGGCCGCCATCATGGGGTCGACGCCCTTGGCCTCGGGGCGGCGCTCGCGCTGGGCCTTGAGGCGGGCCCGCAGCGAGAACGCGGTGGCCAGCAGGACCACCGCGATCAGGGCGAGGACGATGGGGGCGGCCAGGGGGACGCTGGGCAGGGTCCCGATCGAGTTCCAGAGGCGTGCCCCCGCCCAGGACAGGATTCCGGCCACGATGAACACGCCTGCCAGCACCCTGATGCGCAGCTCTCTCACGGTGTCCCTTCAGCTCCCCCAGGTCCTGCGGACCGTCCCGCAAACAGTGGTCGTCCTGACCTTAACGACTACTCGGGCAGGTGGAGTTCCAGGTCCTTGCGCGGCATCACGCCTTCGCGGGTGACGGCGTCCAGGAGATCGGCCACCGAACCGCGGCCGGGCAGCTGGGCGTCGGGGTCGACGTCGTGCCAGGGGACGAGGACGAACGCGCGCTCGTGGGCGCGGGGGTGAGGGAGCGTGAGATGCGGGTCGTCGTCGACGACGTCGGCGTACGCGACGATGTCGACGTCGAGGGTGCGGGCTCCCCAGCGCTCGTCCCGTACGCGGTGGAAGGCTTCCTCGACCGCGTGGGCCCGCTCCAGGAGCGAGGACGGGGGGAGGGTGGTCTTCAGGACCACGACCGCGTTGAAGTACGCCGGCTGGCTGCCGGGCTCGACTCCCCAGGGCTCCGTCTCGTACACCGGTGATACGCCCTTGATGCGGACGCCGGGCGTGTCCTCCAGCGCGTCGATCGCGCCCTGGAGGGTCTCCAGCCGGTTGCCGAGGTTGGCGCCGAGGGAGATCACGGCCCGTTTCGGATTGTGGAGGGTCGTGTCTGCGGCGTCCACCTGCGCCACGACGGCGGCGGGTACCGGCTGTACGATCGGGTCGCTGTGACCCTCGGTGAAGGACGCGGTCATACTCGGCTCCGGGTGATGGTGACGGTCACGTCGTCGAAGGGGACCGTGATCGGTGCGTCCGGTTTGTGGACGCAGACCTCGATTTCCTGGACCCCGTCGTGCTTCAGACAGGCCTGGGCGATGCGCTCGGCGAGCGTCTCGATGAGATTGACGGGCTCGCCCTCGACGACGGCCACGACCTCCTCAGCCACGATGCCGTAATGCACTGTCTTCGCCAGGTCGTCGTCGGCGGCGGCGGGGTGGGTGTCCAGGCCGAGGACGAGGTCCACGATGAAGGTCTGGCCCTCCTCGCGCTCCCTGGGGAACACGCCGTGGTGCCCGCGGGCCTTGAGGCCGCGCAGCGCGACACGATCCACGCGAATCACTCCTGCAATCGTCGGTAACGGCCGGTGCGTACCGTGTGCGGACGGCACACCGGCCTCGAACGAATCTACCTGCGGGCACCGACAGAGCCGGGCCACGGGGGTGTGAGTCTGCGCCGGCACCAGGAGGTTCATCGGGTGTTTTCCCTGGGGAACCCGGCGGCTCACGGGTTGGTAGCCGCCCCTACCCAGGGGTCCGTGATTCCAACCACTTCTTGGTCCCAGTGGGTGCCGGCCGGTCGCCCGAGCACGTCCGGCCGGCTGCCCTCACCGGCTGCCGCCGGCGGCCGTCAACAGGGCGCCTACCCACTCAGGACGGCGTGTCGCCGTTCTCGGCCTCGTCGTTTTCGGCCATTACCGGGGAGGCGTGGTGGGACCAGAGCTTCCAGCCGGCGGGGGTGCGGCGGAACACGTTGGTGGCGACCACCAGCTGGCCGACCAGCGGGCCGAGTTCGTCGCCGCCCTTGGGGGCGGGGCCGCCGCTGAGGATGTTCTCGGTGCAGTTCACCAGGGCGGTGTCGCCGGTGACGGAGACGTGCACGTCGGTGAGGAAGAACTGGATGTAGTCGGTGTTCGCCATGATCAGCGCGTACGACCTCAGGACCTCGCCGCGGCCGGTGAGCACGGGCCAGCCGGGGTGCACGCACGAGATCACGCCGACGTCCGCCGGGTCGTGGTACTCCTCGTCGACGCCCAGGTCGGACGGTTCGAGCCAGAGCGAGGACAGTTCCTCGAAGTCGCCGCGCTCCATCGTCTCGTAGAAGGCGGTGTTGGCGGCTTCCACCTGCTCGACGTCGGTGTGCGGGGCGCTCACCGGGCTCCTTCTGCACGCGCTCCGCTCACGGGCGCGGCGCCCGGCGCGATGCCCGCGGCGCGCGCACCTTCCACGGCGCGTGCGACCTGTACGGCGTCCGCCGTCGCGCGCACCTCGTGCACGCGTACCGCCCACGCGCCGGCGTGCGCCGCGAGTGCGGAGACGGCGGCCGTGGCGGCGTCGCGCTCGCGCGCGGGCGGCGGCGCCCCCTCCGGTCCGGCCAGCACGCGCCCGAGGAACCGCTTGCGGGAGGCGGCGACGAGCAGGGGGTGACCGAGGCCGAGCAGGCGGTCGAGATGGGCCAGCAGGACGAGATCGTGCTCGGCGTCCTTGGAGAAGCCGAGGCCCGGGTCGACGACGATGCGGTCGGGGGCGATGCCGCCCGCCAGAACGGCCTCCACGCGTGCGTGCAGTTCGTCGACGACCTCGGCGACGACGTCGTCGAACACGCCCTTGACGTTGCCGCCCTCCAGGAAGCCGCGCCAGTGCATGACGACGAAGGGGGCGCCGGCCTCTGCCACCACCGGGATCATCGTGGGGTCCGCTAGGCCGCCGCTGACGTCGTTGACGAGGCCGGCGCCCGCGGCGAGGGCCTGTGCGGCGACGGACGCGCGCATGGTGTCGACGGAGACGGTGACGCCCTCCGAGGCGAGGCCGCGGACGACGGGGATGACGCGCTTGAGTTCCTCGGCCTCGTCGACGCGGGTGGCGCCGGGACGGGTGGACTCGCCGCCGACGTCGACCAGGTCCGCGCCCTCGGCGACCAGTTCGAGGCCGTGTTTGACGGCGGCCGTCGTGTCGAAGAAGCGGCCGCCGTCGGAGAAGGAGTCGGGTGTGACGTTCACGACCCCCATGACCGCGCAGCGGTCCCATTCCGGAAGGCCCGCGACGCTCCCGCGTCCGTTCTGCTTGCTCATACGTTCAGCGTAGGCCCAGGGCCCGCCCGGTAGCCGCCACGGCGGGAGTGGAGGCTCACCGCCCCGGCGGAGCGGAAGCACATGCCACGGCCCGAGCGGAAGCCCCGGGCCCGAGGGGCGAGGTCTCCGCTCCGGCCTGTCACGGCCGGCCCGGCCGCCGGGTGTCCGGTCGTCCGCTCACGCCGCGCGTACGTCCCGCTCCGCGACGGCGTGGGTGCACGCGCGCGGGACGGCCTTGCTGCGGCGCAGGAAGCGCGGCAGCGGGAGGGCGAGGGTGACGAAGCCCTCCGCCTGCATGGCGGCGAAGCCGATGCGCGGCAGGTCGGCCGACGCGCGGTAGACGACGAAGCGCGGTTCCCAGCGGGGCTGGAACTTCGCGTTGAACTTGTACAGGGACTCGATCTGGAACCAGCGGGAGAGGAACACCAGCAGCCCGCGCCAGGCGCGCAGCACCGGGCCCGCGCCGATCTTCTCGCCACGCGCGAGTGCCGCGCGGAACATGGCGAAGTTGAGCGACACGCGCGTGATGGCGAGTTTCGGCGCCGCCTGGAGGGCGGCGACGATGAGGAGTTCGTTCATACCGGGGTCGGCCGAACGGTCGCGGCGCATCAGGTCCAGGGACACGCCGTCCTCGCCCCACGGGACGAAGTGCAGGATCGCCTTCAGGTCGCCGTACGCGCCCGGCTGGTCGTCCGCCTTGTGGGCGGTGGCGATCAGGCAGTCGCCGTCGGCGCCGTCACCGATGCGGCCGAGGGCCATCGAGAAGCCGCGCTCCGTGTCGGTGCCGCGCCAGTCCTCGGCGGCCTGCCGGATCCGCTCCAGCTCGGCCTCGCCGACGTCACGGACACGTCGTACCCGGGTTTCGTAACCGGCGCGCTCGATGCGCTTGACCATTTGCCGCACGTTGCGCATCGCGCGGCCGGCGAGGGAGAAATCCGCGACGTCCACCACCGCCTCGTCGCCCAGTTCCAGGGCGTCGAGGCCGGTCTCACGGGTCCACACCTCGCCGCCCGTCTCCGAGCAGCCCATGACGGCCGGCGTCCAGGAGTGGGCCCTGGCCTCGTCCATGAAGCGCTCGATGGCACCCGGCCAGGCCTCCACGTCGCCGATGGGGTCACCGCTGGCGAGCATCACTCCGGACACCACCCGGTACGTCACCGCGGCCTTGCCGCTGGGCGAGAAGACGACCGCCTTGTCGCGGCGCAGCGCGAAGTGGCCGAGGGAGTCGCGGCGGCCGTGCTTGTCCAGCAGGGTACGCAGGCGCTCCTCGTCGTCCTCGGTCAGACGCGCGGCCGGGTGTTCGGGCCGGAAGGCGAGGTAGATCGTCGTCACAGCGGTGATCAGGCCGAGGGCGCCCAGCGAGAAGGCGACCGTCCACGAGGTGTCGCCCTGGTAGTCGACCGGGCCCTCGAAGCCGAACAGTCCGTACAGGACGTGGGTAATGCGATCGGCCAGGCTCGGGTCGCCGACCATCCGGTTCGGGTGGACGCTGACGATGATCAGTCCGAGCACGAGGGAACCGGCGCCCATGAGGACGAAGTTGGCGAGCGCGCGCCAGCGGCTGCGCGGATCGGGCAGCGCCGCGAACTGGTCGCGGTGGCGCAGCAGCGGCGCGAGCAGCAGCAGCGAGATGACCACTCCGATGATGGAGTGGCGATAGGTGAACTGCCCCACAGCACCCGCCGGCAGCAGCGCCACCGCGGCGCGCCAGGCCCGCCGCTTGCACCGCCTGAGGCCGTGGGCGAGCAGCAGCAGCAGGATCCCCGCGCTGAGCGAGAGCGCGGCCGCGAACGGGCCGAACGAGCCGGGCAGCACCTCCGCGAGGGTGTGCATACGGCTGTGCCTGAAGCGCGGGAAGACGCCCGCGGCGATGTCCAGAACGCCTACGAGTGCGCAGGCTCTGGCGACGAGGACGGGGACCGCCTCGGGGCGCGGACCACGGAATACGCGCCGCGCGCTGTGTGTCCGGGAGGGAACCCCACCCGACATTTCCTCATCTGTCCTGACAGACATCGCATCCCGTAGTTCCGCGAGAGATCTTGGGTCCGGTCCCGATTCGGGCATCCGGCGACATTGCGCCCTCTAGGACGGTGTCTTGAGGGAAGAGGTTCCAGCCTCTCCTCAAAGCCGGTCCAAAGGGCGAGGAAAGTCCCGGACAAGCCCTTGCGAAGGAGCAGGGGAGCCGGATGGAAACCGCAGGCAGGAAGCAGGGCATGGGTCTTACGAGCAACAAAGTGCTGTGGCTGGCAGTCGCGTTCGCCGTGTTGCTGTTCGCGGGCACGGTGTGGCTGTGGCCGCGTCTGGCGCGGCGGAACTGGCGAGCCGTCAGCGGGCGCGTCGGCCTGCTCCTCGGCACCCAGCTGGCCCTTTTCGCGTCCGTGGGCCTCGCCGCCAACCAGGCCTTCGGGTTCTACGCCAGCTGGGCGGACCTGTTCGGCCAGGAGAAGGACCAGGGCGTGGTTGTGAACCACACGGCACTCGGTGGCTCGGGCGGGCCCCTCGAAGTGGTCGACACGGCTCGCGTGAGTGGAGCCGGCGGTTCCCGGCCGCAGATCGGCGGTCAGGTCCAGAAGGTCGACATCGTCGGCCGTACGACGAAAATCGCCACTCCCGCGTACGTGTACCTGCCCCCGGAGTACTTTCAGCCGCAGTACCGCACGCGTACGTTTCCCGCGGCCGTGGTTCTGACGGGATATCCGGGAACCGCTGAGGCGCTCGTGGACAAACTGCACTACCCGCGCACCGCGCAGGAGCTCGCGAAGAGCGGCCGTATGCAGCCGATGATCCTTGTGATGCTGCGGCCGACGGTGGCGCCGCCCCGGGACACGGAATGCGTGGACATCCCGGGCGGTCCGCAGACGGAGACGTTCTTCGCGAAGGATCTGCCCGACGCCGTACGCGCGCACTACCGGGTGGGCAGGAAACCGGGCAGCTGGGGCATCATCGGCGACTCCACGGGCGGCTACTGCGCCCTGAAGCTCGCCATGCACCACCCCGGGTCGTACGCGGCCGGGGCGGGCCTGTCGCCGTACTACAAGGCGCCGATCGACCCCACCACGGGCGATCTCTTCCGCGGCGACGAGGCGCTGCGCAATCGCGCCGACCTGCGGTGGTGCATCAAGCACCTGCCGGCGCCCGACACTTCACTGCTCGTCACCAGCAGCAGGATCGGGGAATCCAACTACAAGTCCACTCTGAAGTTCATAGAGAGTGTGCAGGCCACCAAGCTGACACGGATCTCGTCGATCATCCTCGAAAGCGGCGGGCACAACTTCAACACCTGGCGGCGGGAGATTCCGCCGACGCTGCAGTGGATCAGCGGTCGGCTGAGCGACCGGTGACCGGGGTTACGGCTGATGATGATCTTGCTGAATTCGGGGAACGCCAATTCCTGATGCGTCGTGAACGTTTCGGGATGGCTGCGTTTTTACGGGGCGGGGCACCAAGGCTCGCCTACTCGCGGTAAGTTTCTGGCCATGCCACGTGGACGTCACCGCCATTCCCCGCCCTTGCACAGGCTGCTGCCACCGTCGGCGATCGCAGGTGTCTCCTTCGTCTGCGCCTTCGGCCCCTGGGTGTTCACACAGCAGCCCGTGCTCCGCGTCATCGCCGCGCTCGCCGCGGCGACGGCGGTCGTGGGCGCGGCCGTCATGCGCCGCTGGGACACCCAGGCCGGCAAACAGGTCGCCGACCTTACGCGCGCGCGTGCGAGCGACGAGTGGCGGCACGAGGAGCGGGTCGCCGAACTGGAGACCGACCTCGAGGAGTCGCGCGAGCTGCGCGCCAAGCTCGAGCAGCGACTGCGGGCCAAGCGCGCCGAGCTGGCGGGGCTGCGCAACGAACACGCGGCGCTGCTGCGGCGGTACGCCACCGCGGAGACCGAGCGCGCGAGTGCCCTGGAGGGCCGCCGGCTGCTCGAGATAGAGGCCGGGGTGCCGGAGGCTCGCGCGCTGCCGCCCGTGCCGGTGGACGAGGCCCTCGCGGAGACGGAACTCGCGGAGGAGACCGAGGCTGTGGCTGCCTCGGTCGACACCGACACCGACACCGACACCGACACCGACACCGTGGACGACTCGGACGCCGCGGACGGCGCGAAGCAGGCCGACGAGACGCCGGAGGATCCCGCGGTCTTCTCTCCGGCGGGTTCCCAGCTGTTCCTGCGGGCCAAGGCGGCACTCAAGCGGTTCGACGAGGACGATGAGGGTTCCCCGGAGGACGGCTCCGCGGCGGACACCCCGGCCATGGACGCCTCCCTGGAGGAAGCTTTCCCCGAGGGCGCTGCTCGGGACGACGCTGCTCCGGACGACGTTGCTCTGGAGAGCGAGTCGCCGGCGGACGAGCTGTCGGGGGACGAGCTGTCGCAGGACGGCTCCCCGAAGAGCCAGAGCGCAGCGAAGGACGACTCCTCGCCCGACGACGACGGTTCTCCGAAGGGCGACGGCCCCACCAAGGGCCACGCCTCCCGAAAGCGCGAGCCGGTGCAGGCGAAGGCCGGTTCCGCCGCGACCGAGGCGGCCACGGCGACCGGAACGGCGCCCAGCGCCACCGGTGCCGCCGCCGGCGCAGGCACGGAGGCCGCGACGCAGGAGGACGAGGCGCAGGGGCAGCCCGAGGCGGTCGACGGGCATGAGCACGCGGCCGCCGCCACTTCGGCCGGGTACGCCCCTGCGGGCAGGCCCGTACGCCGGCCCGCCGGTCACTTCGTCGAGCCGACCGCGGTGGCGGTCGTGCCCGCCGCGCCCGTGCGGCGCCCGGCGGTCGAGGGCGGGTTCGACTTCTTCGGTACGAAGGCGGAGCAGACCGGGGACGCCCTGGAGGCGGTGCAGAACGAGGACCTCGCCGATGTGGTCGGCCAGGAGGCGCTCGCCCTGCACAAGGCCGAGGCCGAGTCGGAGTTCAGGCCGGCCGACGAGAAAGCGCGTGCGGTGGGCCAGGTGATCGACCTGACGGCCCATGACGAGACCGAGCAGATCGACCTGCAGGGACTGCGCAGCGCGGCTTCCTGACGTCTACGGCGCCATCCAGCGGTCGGGGCGCGCGTCTCTGCGTCCCGTCCGTGACCTCTCGGCCTGCGCCCGCAGCAACTCCGCCGCCTCCTGGGCGCCCCGCAGCCGGGCTGTCACGGTCTTGCCGGCCCCCGTGTCCACATGCACGTCGGCAAGCCGCCACAGTCGCCGCCAGGGTCCCTGAGTGAGCCGTACGCTCTGCACCTTCGCGTGCGGGACGAGCGCCAGGCTCCGTCGCAGCAGTCCGTGCCGGGCGGCGAACACCGTGCCGGAGACGGCGAGGCCGTACCCCCGCCACCACACCGGTACGCAGCGTCCGGCCCGGCGAGGGGGCCGTGACAGCTCCTCGGCCGACGGCACGGTCACACCGGGCAGCACGCGCGCGACGACCGATTCGGCGACCGCCCGCGGAGCGACCGGCACCAGCACGGAGTTGGACGATCCGGCCACATCCAGTTCCACCCGCACCCATCCGCGACGCCGCCACAGCAGCGGTTCCACGATCCGCACGGTCTGCACCCGGCCGGGCGGCACCGTCTCGTGCGTACGGTCGAGCAGCCCGTGGTCGATGCGCAGCCCGTCCGGGGACTCGCCCACCGTCCAGTCGTACTCGCCGACGAACCGCCCCACGCTGCTCGCGCCCGCCGCGCCCAGCAGCGGCAGGGCCGTCGCGAGGACGGTCCACACGCTGTGGGTGGCCAGCCACAGGAGGGGCGGTACGACGAGGGCGGCGACCAGGGAGCCCCAGGTGGCGCCCGTCAGCACGACGGAGATCGCGAGGTCGAACGGGGGAGTGCGCAGCAGTTCGCGCGCGGGTGCCTCGCCGACCTCGTGCGCCGTCTCGGGTGCGAAACCGGCCGCCCGCGCGAGGAGCTCCGCGCGCAGGGCACGCGCCTCGCGCTCTCCCAGGAAGGCGAGTTCGTCCTTCTTGTCGGCGCCTATGACATCGAGTTTCAGCTTGGCGACGCCCGCCACGCGCGCGAGGAGCGGCTGGGTGACGTCGACCGCCTGGATGCGTTCCAGCCGGATGTGGGCGGTGCGCCGGAACAACAGGCCGGTACGGATGCGCAGTTCGCCGTCGGTCACCGCGAAGTGCGTGAACCACCAGGTGAGGAAACCGTAGAGAGCGGCGGCCGGGACGAGGACGGCGAGCGCGATCAGCAGGGTGGTGGTCGTCAGTCGTGTCAGCTGGTGCTGTGCCTGGTCCGGGTCATGCACCGCCCACCCGATGACGACGGCCACCGGCGCCCACGCCCGCCTCAGGGGCGTCACGGGGTGCAGCCGCCGTTCGGTGACGGGTTCCTTCGCGCGTACGGCGTCGTCGACGCCCGGCGCGGTCACAGGCCCGCCGATCGGGCCTCGCCGAGTTCGCTGAGCCGGTCGCGCAGCCGTTCCGCCTCGGCCGGGTCGAGGCCCGGGATGGTCGCGTCGGTCGCGGCGGCAGCCGTGTGCAGCTGCACGCTGGCCAGCCCGAAGTGCCGCTCGACGGGCCCCGAGGTCACCTCGACGAGCTGCATCCGCCCGTACGGCACGACGGTTTCCTCGCGCCACAGCACGCCCCGGCTGATCAGGAGGTCGTCGGCGCGCTCGGCGTACCGCCACGAGCGCCAGTTGCGGCCGAGCAGCACCCAGCCCCAGGCGATCAGCGCGAGCGGCAGCAGCGCGAAGGCGGCCCAGACGGGTCCCGCGATCAGCCCGAGCAGCAGCCCCAGGGCGAGGGCCAGCAGCCCCAGCCACACCACCAGCAGCAGCCGGCGCATCCGCAGCAGTCCGGGCGGCAGCCCGATCCACTCGGGCTGCGCCGATTCGTCCCCCGTCGTCCCCGTGTTCAGCGGGCTCCCCGTCTCCATGACGCCAGAGTACGTAGGAGAGACTGTGTCCATGACTCCCACGACGGAGACCATGGTCGGTATCGGCGGCGCCGCGGAGAGCACCGACATGGTGCTCAACATCGGACCGCAGCATCCGTCCACACACGGCGTACTGCGGCTGCGACTGGTGCTGGACGGCGAGCGCATCATGCACGCGGAGCCGGTGATCGGGTACATGCACCGCGGCGCCGAGAAGCTCTTCGAGGCGCGCGACTACCGCCAGATCATCATGCTCGCCAACCGCCACGACTGGCTGTCGGCCTTCTCGAACGAGCTGGGCGTGGTCCTCGCCGTGGAGCGCATGCTCGGCATGGAGGTCCCCACGCGCGCGGTGTGGACGCGCACGCTGCTGGCGGAGCTCAACCGGGTGCTCAACCACCTGATGTTCCTGGGCTCGTACCCGCTGGAACTCGGCGGCATCACGCCGGTCTTCTACGCGTTCCGGGAGCGTGAGGTCCTCCAGAACGTGATGGAGGAGGTCTCCGGCGGCCGTATGCACTACATGTTCAACCGTGTCGGCGGCCTGAAGGAGGACCTGCCGGCGGGCTGGGCCGCGCGTGCGCGTGGCGCCGTCGCCGCCGTACGCTCGCGCATGGACGTCTACGACGACCTGGTGCTCGGCAACGAGATCTTCCGGGGGCGCACCCGGGGCGTCGGCGCGCTCGCGCCGGAGGCCGTGCACGCGTACGGCGTGAGCGGCCCGATCGCGCGCGCCTCGGGCGTCGACTTCGACCTGCGGCGCGACGAGCCGTACCTCGCGTACGGCGAGCTGCAGGACACCCTGAAGGTCGTCACCCGGCAGGAGGGCGACTGTCTCGCCCGCTTCGAGGTGCTCCTGGCGCAGACCCACGTCGCCCTCGACCTCGCCGACGCCTGTCTCGACCGGCTCGCCGCGCTGCCGCCCGGGCCGATCAACCAGCGCCTCCCCAAGGTCCTGAAGGCGCCCGAGGGCCACACGTACGCGTGGACCGAGAACCCGCTCGGCATCAACGGCTACTACCTCGTCAGCAAGGGCGAGAAGACCCCGTACCGGCTGAAGCTGCGCTCGGCCTCGTACAACAACATCCAGGCGCTCGTGGAACTGCTGCCGGGGACGCTGGTCGCGGACATGGTGGCGATCCTGGGATCGCTGTTCTTCGTGGTCGGAGACATCGACAAGTAGCCGTCAGGCCCGCTCGCCGAGTCCCGGGCGTTGTGGATGACCGAATGGACGGTCCAGCGGGTCCGGAATTCCAACCGGCTGGAGAAGCCAGCCGAAGTCGCCCAGCCCTTCCGTCGCGATGAGTTCGGCCGCCTCGCCGGCGCTCGCGAGGGCGCGTACGTAGGCCAAGGGGTCGGTGGAGGCGAGCGTGAGTGGGGGGCGTGCGCCGGAGAGGCCCAGGGCGCGCAGCGCGTCACCTTGGGAGAGCAGGCGCGCGCCGGGGAGCGCGCATGCGTCCAGCGCCACGTGCGCCGTGATGTCGCACGAGCCGTCCGGCACGGGCTCCGTCCCGCGCCCCGCGCGGAAACCGGTGAGCGTTCCGAACGGGGGGCGCGCGTCCAGGGTGTGCGCGTAGTCGACGGCGACCGCGAGCCCCCGGTCGAGCGAGGAGACCGCGGCCGCCCAGGCCTCGTCCCTGGGGAGACCGATCTCGGCCCGCAGCCCCTTCTCCGGCGGCAGCGGCCACCACCGGGCGAGCCACTCCGCTTCCGCCTCCGTAACCGTGTCCGTATCCGTGCCGCCGACGCGATCCCCGAGCCGCTCGGTCCCGTCGTCTCGTACGAGCACCCGCCGCGGCGCACCCTCGGAATCCACTTCGACGACGTCCACCGGGACGTTGTCCAGCCACTCGTTGGCGAACAGCAGTCCTGTGACTCCCCGCGGCGGTTCGGAGAGCCACTCGATCCGGTCGTCGAGGCCCTGAGGGCGGTCGGCGATCTCGACGGCGTACGCACGCGTGCGTGCCGCCACCTCCGCGGGCAGCGCGGCCAGCACGCCGGCGGCCAGCTCGCCCCGCCCCGCGGCCATGTCGACGAAGGCGAGCGAGGCGGGACGGTCCAGGGCCGTGTCGACCCGGCACAGCAGCCGGGCCACCGCCTCGGCGAAGAGGGGCGACGCATGCACGGACGTACGGAAGTGCCCGGCCGGGCCCTCGGGCCTGCGATAGAAGCCGCCCGGCCCGTACAGGGCGGCCTCGGCCGCCCTCCGCCAGCCCTGCCACCGGCCCGATGTCTCTCCCGTCACAGGCCCAGGCTAGGCGCTCAGGAGAACGGGGCCTCCACCTTGGGGAGTAGGCGCACCGGGTGCGGATCGGTCCTCCGGTTGACCCATGCACGCATCGCGCATCCCTACGCTGGGTTACGTGCAGCGCCTCTATGACTTCCTCCGCAGGCACCCGACAGGGTTCGACAGCTTCTGGGCCGTCTTCCTGTTCGGGATCTCGGTGGTGGGCGGGGTCGTCCGCAGGGACGCGCGGGGCACGGACTCCCCGGCAGTGATCGTTCCGATCGTGCTCCTGCTCTGCCTCGTGATCGCGCTGCGCCGCCGCATGCCGGAGAAGATGCTGCTGCTGACGATCGGGCTCGGCCTGGCGCAGGTGGCACTGAACGTCGAGACGACGGCCGCGGACTTCGCCATGCTGGTGATCGTCTACACGGTGGCCGCGACGGGAGCCCGCTGGGCCTCGTGGCTCGCGCTCGCCGTGGGCCTGTGCGCGGCACCCATGGCTCAACTGCGCTGGCCGAACGAGCACTCCAGCGGCCTGGGCAACCTTGCGGCCATGGTCTTCATGACCGTGCCCTTCGCGCTCGCCTGGGTGCTCGGCGACTCCATCCGCACCCGGCGCGCCTACTTCGCGCAGCTGGAGGAGCGGGCCGCCCGGCTGGAGAAGGAGCGCGAGGCGCAGGCCAAGGTCGCGGTCGCCGCCGAACGCGCCCGCATCGCGCGCGAGTTGCACGACGTGGTCGCGCACAACGTGTCGGTGATGGTGGTGCAGGCGGACGGCGCCGCCTACGTCCTGGACGCCGCCCCCGACCAGGCGAAGAAGGCCCTGGAGACCATCTCCTCCACCGGCCGCCAGGCCCTCGCCGAGATGCGCCGCCTGCTGGGCGTGCTGCGCACCGGCGAGCACAAGGAGGTCGGCGAGTACGTCCCGCAGCCCGACGTCGAGCAGATCGACGACCTGGTCGAGCAGTGCCGCACCTCCGGTCTGCCCGTCGACTTCAAGGTCGAGGGCACCCCGCGCCCGCTGCCCAGCGGCGTCGAGCTCACCGCGTACCGCATCGTGCAGGAGGCGCTCACCAACACCCGCAAGCACGGCGGGCCCAACACGGGCGCGAGCGTGCGCCTGGTCTACTTCGACGACGGTCTCGGCCTGCTCGTCGAGGACGACGGCAAGGGCGCCCCGCACGAGCTGTACGAGGAGGGCGGCGCCGACGGGCAGGGCCACGGACTGATCGGCATGCGCGAACGGGTCGGTATGGTCGGCGGCACCCTGGACGCCGGCCCGCGCCCCGGCGGTGGATTCCGCATCAGCGCGCTGCTGCCGCTGAAACCCGCACACTGACGTGGTGTACGTCCCGTGCTGACACCTGTAACGACCTGCCCCGCACAGTCGGAAGAGAACGGAAGAGGCCCCGATGGCGATCCGCGTGATGCTCGTCGACGACCAGGTGCTGCTGCGCACCGGGTTCCGGATGGTGCTCGCCGCCCAGCCGGACATGGAGGTCGTCGCGGAGGCGGGGGACGGCGTCGAGGCCCTTCAGGTGCTGCGCTCGACGGCCGTCGACGTCGTCCTGATGGACGTGCGCATGCCGAAGCTCGACGGCGTGGAGACCACCCGGCGCATCTGCTCGGAGCCCGAGCCGCCGAAGGTGCTGATCCTGACCACGTTCGACCTCGACGAGTACGCCTTCTCGGGACTGAAGGCGGGCGCCTCCGGCTTCATGCTCAAGGACGTGCCGCCGGGCGAGCTTCTCGCCGCCATCCGTGCCGTACACAGCGGGGACGCGGTGGTGGCGCCCTCGACCACACGCCGGCTCCTCGACCGGTTCGCGCCGATGCTGCCGAGCGCCGTCCAGGAGCCCCGGCACAAGGAGCTGGAGCGGCTCACCGAGCGCGAGCGCGAGGTCATGATCCTGGTCGCGCAGGGCCTGTCGAACGGCGAGATCGCGGCCCGGCTCGTGCTGTCCGAGGCGACGGTGAAGACCCACGTCGGCCGCATCCTCACCAAGGTGGGACTGCGCGACCGGGTGCAGGTGGTGGTCCTGGCGTACGAGACCGGGCTGGTGCGCGCGGGCGGGCACGGCTGATCCGCCGGGACGTCGTCCCGCGTAACCGCCGCCCACTAGGGTCTGCGCATGCTCCTGTGGATCAACGGCCCCTTCGGTGGTGGCAAGACACAGACCGCGCACGAGATCCAGCGGCGCCTGCCCGGCAGCGTCGTCTGCGATCCCGAGCACGCCGGCTTCGGACTGCGCCGGATGCTGCCGCCCGAACTGCGCGCCGACTTCCAGGACCTGGCCTCCTGGCGGCGGGGCGTCGTCGAGGTGCTCGACCTCGCCCTCACCCGGCATGACGGAGTCGTGATCGCGCCCATGACGGTCACGGACTCGGGCTACTTCGGGGAAACCGTGGGCAGGCTGCACGAACTAGGCCACGACGTCCGCCACTTCACACTCCTCGCGCAGCGCGACACCGTCCTCAAGCGGCTGCGCGAACGCGGCTTCGGGCACCTCCTCCAGTACGTCAGCGGGAAGAACTCCGGCCTGGGCAGGGAGACCTGGGCCGTGCAGCAGCTCGACCACTGCCTGGAACGGCTGCAGGAGCCGGAGTTCGCCGAGCACCTGTGGACGGACCACACGACCGTGCCGAAGACGGCGGACCGCATCGCCGTGCTCGCGGGGCTGCGGCTGCGGCCGAACAACGAAGGCGCACTGCGGACACGGCTGAGGCAGATGCGGGTCGGGATCAGGCACATCCGCTTCGACTGACGGGCGTTTCGAGGGCGGTCTCCAGCGGACCTGCTCCAGCGGACCTGCTCTGGCGGAGGATCCCGTCCAGGAAGTCGCTGCCCAGCCGGGCCACCACCGTGACGTCCAGCTGGTGCGGGACGCACCGTCCGCGGCGGCGGGTGGTGACCAGGAGACCCACAGGTCGTGCGGGAGTGGCGCGACCACCGGGGCTTCCGCGCGGTCGTCGCCGGGCGTTCGGCCCGCGGACGGATACGGCAGGCCCCGGGCCGGTGGCTGCGTCTGCGACGGCGCCTACTGGCTGGCCGCCCCTGCCGGGCCGCCTGTCCCCGCCTTGCCGGCCTCCTCGGTGAGGCGGGACACGAATTCCGCGACCGCCGACTTCACGTCGTCGGGCGTCCACTCCAGGGCCGCGGCGCGGATGTTCACCTCGGTGAGGGCAACTCCCGGGCCTTTCTCCTCCCAGGCGTCGGCGAACAGGAGCGTCTTCGTCTCCTCGCCCTGCCGGATCGCGGCCTCCGAGAGGACGTCGACGTCGTACGGGAGCCAGACCTGGAACTCGTTGGTGTGCGGCACCTCGGGGTGGACGCGCGTCCACGGGAGCCCCGCCGCCGCGAACCCCTCGCGCAGCGCGCCGGCCACCACGCGCGCGTGGGCGACGTACTCGGGCAGCCGGGGCAGCTCCCGCTCCAGGCCGGCGAGGGCCGACAGAACCGTCGGGAACTGCTGGAAGAGCCGGCCCCCGTACCGGTGCTGCCAGACCTTCGCCTCTTCGATCAGCGTCTTCGGGCCGGCGAGCACGGCGCCGCCGTAGCCGCCCAGGGACTTGTAGAACGACACGTACACGCTGTCCGCCAGGCCCGCGATCTCGGCCAGAGGGCGGCCGAAGTGGACGGTGGACTCCCACAGGCGCGCGCCGTCGAAGTGCACCACCGCGTCGCGCTCGTGCGCCGCGTCCACGACTTCGGTGAGTTCCTCCCAGGAGGGCAGCACGAAACCGGCGTCCCTGAGCGGCAGTTCGAGCATCAGCGTCCCGAAGGGCTCCTCGAAGTCACGCACCTCGTCCGCGGTGGGGAGCCGCGGCTCGCTCGTCACGCGGACCGGGCGCAGGCCGCTGACCTGGCTGAGCGCGTTCCGCTCGTGCACCTCGGGGTGGGCCAGTGCGTGCAGGGCGACCGTGGGGCTGCCGGTGCGGCCCGCCCAGCAGCGCAGCGCCACCTGCTGGGCCATCGTGCCCGTCGGGAAGAACGCGGCGGCCTCCATGCCGAGCAGCCCGGCGGTCTTCGTCTCCAAGGCCTCGACCACGCCGTCGCCGTAGATGTCCGACAGCTCGTCGAGGTCGTACACGTCGTCCAGCCCGTCGAGGAGCTCCAGGCGCTCCCGGAGCGTGTTCAGGAAGCCGGGGCGGCCGAACACGCGCTCCGCGCTCCGGTGCGCGCTGATACGCCTCTCCCGGCGCCGCTTGAGCCGCTCTTCCTCGGACATCTGCTCGACCTGCTCCGGCGCATCACTCATGGCCCGGATCATGCCTGGCGGCGGTCCGTGCGGGCACGCGGTTTTCCACAGGGTTTCCCCTCCGCCGCCGACGTGTGGAAACCCACAGCCTGTGGACAACCGGACGCTCGTGGAACCGATCGCGTTAACATGACGAGAAATCGTCCGGTACCCGGAGCGGACTGGAACGGGAAGGCCGCCGTCGCGTGAGTACAAGCCAACAGCCAGACCCCAGGGACCGTCCCGCGCGGCTCACCGTCGGTGTGGTCGGCGCCGGCCGGGTCGGCCCCGCACTCGCCGCGTCCCTGCAACTCGCCGGGCACCGCCCGGTGGCCGTCTCCGGAGTCTCCGACGCCTCCCGGAAGCGTGCCGCGGAGATGCTCCCCGATGTGCCGCTCGTGGCGCCCGCCGAGGTCCTGCAGCGCGCCGAACTGGTCCTGCTGACCGTCCCGGACGACACACTGCCCGGCCTGGTCGAAGGCCTTGCGGAGACCGGGGCCGTCCGACCTGGACAGCTGCTCGTGCACACCTCCGGGCGCTACGGCGCGAAGGTCCTGGACCCCGCACTGCGCGCGGGCGCGCTCCCGCTGGCCCTGCACCCCGCGATGACCTTCACGGGCACGCCCGTGGACGTCCAGCGCCTGGCGGGCTGCTCGTTCGGCGTCACCGCCCGCGAGGAGCTGCGGCTGGCCGCCGAGGCCCTGGTCATCGAGATGGGCGGCGAACCGGAGTGGATCGCCGAGGAGATGCGCCCGCTGTACCACGCGGCGCTCGCGCTGGGCGCGAACCACCTGGTGACACTGGTCGCCCAGTCCATGGAGCTGCTGCGCGAGGCCGGCGTCGCGGCCCCCGACCGGATGCTCGGCCCGCTGCTCGGCGCCGCCCTCGACAACGCCCTGCGCTCCGGCGACGCGGCCCTGACCGGCCCTGTCGCGCGCGGGGACGCCGGCACGGTCGCCGCACACGTCGCCGAGCTGCGCAGGCACGCCCCGCAGACCGTCGCCGGTTACCTGGCGATGGCGCGGGCCACCGCCGACCGGGCGCTCGCCCACGGGCTGCTCAAGCCGGAGCTGGCCGAGGACCTCCTCGGGGTGCTCGCCGAGGGGACCGGCGGGACCGACGGGACCGAGGGAGACGCCCGATGACCACCACCCTGCTGCGCACCGCCGACGAACTGCACGCACGCACGCGTACCGGCCGCCGCGCCGTGGTGATGACCATGGGCGCCCTGCACGAGGGCCACGCCACCCTCGTCCGCACCGCGCGCGAGATCGCCGGGAGTGACGGCGAGGTCGTCGTCACCGTCTTCGTGAACCCTCTCCAGTTCGGCGCGGGCGAGGACCTCGACCGCTACCCGCGCACCCTGGACGCCGACGTCAAGCTGGCCGGACTGTCCGGCGCGGACGTCGTGTTCGCCCCTTCCGTGGACGAGGTCTACCCGGGCGGCGAGCCCCAGGTCCGCATCAGCGCGGGCCCCATGGGGGAGCGGCTGGAGGGCTCCTCGCGCCCCGGCCACTTCGACGGCATGCTCACCGTCGTCGCCAAGCTGCTGCACCTCACCCGCGCCGACGTCGCCCTGTACGGCCAGAAGGACGCGCAGCAGCTCGCCCTGATCCGCCGCATGGTGCGGGACCTGAACTTCGGCATCGAGATCGTCGGCGTACCCACCGTGCGCGAGGACGACGGCCTCGCCCTTTCCAGCCGCAACCGCTACCTCTCGCCGGAGCAGCGGCGCACCGCGCTCAGCCTGTCCCGCGCTCTGTTCGCGGGCAGCGACCGGCATGCCGCCCAGGAGGCGCTGCGTGCGCGAGCCCGCGAAGTGCCCGCCACGCACGCGCGTGCCGAGGCGCTCAGCGCCATAGGCGAGTCCCGCGCGGCCGCCGACGCGCACGCCGTCGCCAAGGCGCTCCCGGGCGCCCCGTCGGCCGTCCGCGCGGCCGCCCGGCTGGTCCTCGACGACGCCGCGCGGCTTTCTCCGCCGCTCGAACTGGACTACCTGGCCCTCGTCGACCCGTCCGACTTCACCGAGATCGAGGACGACTTCGATGGCGAGGCCGTCCTCGCCATCGCCGCCCGGGTCGGGACGACCCGGCTGATCGACAACATCCCACTCGTTTTCGGAACCTTCGGAGCCGCCTCGTGACCAGCACAGGCATACGACTGCACGCGCCCGCGCCCGGGTGGTCCATCGCCGCGGACGTCGTGGTCGTCGGCTCGGGCGTCGCCGGACTCACCGCGGCCCTGCGCTGCGAGGCAGCCGGTCTGCGCACCGTCGTCGTCACCAAGGCCCGCCTCGACGACGGCTCCACCCGCTGGGCGCAGGGCGGCATCGCCGCGGCCCTCGGCGAGGGCGACACCCCGCAACAGCACCAGGACGACACCCTGGTGGCCGGTGTGGGCCTGTGCGACGAGGAGGCCGTACGGATCCTCGTCACGGAGGGCCCGGACGCCGTGCGGCGGCTCATCGCCACCGGCGCGCACTTCGACGAGTCCGAAGAGGGCGACCTGCAGCTCACCCGTGAGGGCGGCCACCACCGCCGGCGCATCGCGCACGCCGGCGGCGACGCGACCGGCGCGGAGATCTCCCGGGCACTGGTCGAGGCGGCACACGCGCGTGGTGTGCGCACGATCGAGAACGCCCTCGTGCTGGACCTCCTGACGGACGCCGACGGCCGCACGGCGGGCGTGAGCCTGCACGTCATGGGCGAGGGCCAGCACGACGGAGTCGGCGCCGTGCACGCCCCCGCGGTGGTCCTCGCGACGGGCGGCATGGGCCAGGTGTACTCGGCGACCACCAACCCGTCGGTGTCCACCGGCGACGGAGTGGCGCTCGCCCTGCGCGCGGGCGCGGAGGTCTCCGACCTCGAGTTCGTGCAGTTCCACCCGACCGTGCTGTTCCTCGGTCCGGACGCGGAGGGCCAGCAGCCCCTGGTCTCCGAGGCCGTACGCGGTGAGGGCGCCCACCTGGTCGACGCCGACGGCGTGCGCTTCATGGTCGGGCAGCACGAGCTGGCCGAGCTGGCTCCCCGGGACATCGTCACCAAGGGCATCATGCGCCGCATGCAGGAGCGGGACGCCGAGCACATGTTCCTCGACGCCCGGCACTTCGGCGCCGAGATGTGGGAGCACCGCTTCCCGACGATCCTCGCCGCGTGCCGCGCCCACGGCATCGACCCGGTCACCGAGCCCATCCCGATCGCCCCGGCCGCCCACTACGCCTCCGGCGGCGTCCGCGCCGACTCCCGGGGCCGTACGACCGTCCCGGGCCTGTACGCCTGCGGAGAGGTCGCCTGCACCGGCGTACACGGCGCGAACCGGCTCGCCTCCAACTCCCTCCTGGAGGGCCTCGTCTACGCCGAGCGCATCGCCGCCGACATCGCGGCGACGTACGCGGGCAACGGCCTCCACGCGCGCGTGCCCGAGCCGGTCGAGCTCCCCGAGGTGCCCGCGCATCCGCTGCTCGCCCCCGAGGACCGGTTCGCGATCCAGCGCATCATGGCCGACGGCGCGGGCGTACTGCGCTCCGCCGACTCCCTCGCCAAGGCCGCCGGACAGCTCCAGCAGCTGCACGCCGAAGCCCGCGACGCCCTGACCGAGAACGGCAAGACGTCCGAGCCCGGCGTCGACACCTGGGAGGCCACCAACCTCCTGTGCGTGGCCCGTGTCCTGGTCGCCGCCGCCCGGATGCGCGAGGAGACGCGCGGCTGCCACTGGCGCGAGGACCGTGCCCACCGCGACGACGCGGCATGGCGCCGCCACATCGTCGTACGGCTGAATCCGGACCGCACGCTCGCCGTACACACCACCGATACCGCAGACTTCCCCCCGACCCGGCAGCCCCAGCCTGCGCACCGTCCCCAGGAGCAGTGACAGAAGTGACCACCCCCGACCTCCCCCTCGCGCCGAACGGCGGCTGCGGCGACGGCTGCGCCTGTGGCGCCGACACCGACGCGGAATATCTGGAGTGCGGGCTCGACCCCGCGCTCGCGCAGCTCCTGGCCGACGCCGGACTCGACCCCGTGGAGGTCGAGGACATCGCCAACGTCGCCATCCAGGAGGACCTCGACCACGGCGTGGACGTGACGACCGTCGCGACCATCCCCGAAGAGGCCGTCGCCACCGCCGACTTCACCGCGCGCGAGGCGGGCGTCGTGGCGGGCCTCAGGGTCGCCGAAGCGGTGATCTCGGTGGTCTGCACGGACGAGTTCGAGGTCGAGCGGCACGTGGAGGACGGCGACCGGGTGGAGGCCGGGCAGAAGCTCCTGTCGGTCACCACGCGCACGCGTGACCTGCTCACCGCCGAGCGCAGCGCGCTCAACCTCCTGTGCCGGCTGTCCGGCATCGCGACCGCCACGCGCGCGTGGGCGGACGCCCTGGAAAGCACCAAGACGAAGGTCCGCGACACCCGCAAGACGACTCCGGGGCTCAGGTCGCTGGAGAAGTTCGCCGTACGGTGCGGCGGCGGCGTCAACCACCGGATGTCGCTCTCGGACGCGGCACTCGTCAAGGACAACCACGTCGTCGCAGCGGGCGGCGTCGCGCAGGCCTTCAAGGCCGTACGGGAGGCCTTCCCGGAGGTGCCGATCGAGGTCGAGGTCGACACCCTGCACCAGCTGCGCGAGGTCGTCGACGCGGGCGCCGACCTGATCCTGCTGGACAACTTCACGCCCGGCGAGTGCGAGGAGGCGGTGGCCCTGGTGCACGGCCGCGCCGCCCTGGAGGCGTCGGGCCGGCTCACCCTGGCCAACGCGGAGACGTACGCCGACACCGGCGTGGACTACCTCGCCGTAGGCGCCCTGACCCACTCCTCGCCGATCCTCGACATCGGTCTCGACCTGCGAGCGGCGGAGTAGGTACCGGCCATGCTGCTGACGATCGACGTAGGGAACACGCACACCGTCCTGGGCCTGTTCGACGGGGACGACATCGTCGAGCACTGGCGCATCTCCACGGACGCGCGCCGCACGGCGGACGAGCTGGCGGTGCTGCTGCAGGGCCTGATGGGCATGCACCCGCTGCTCGGCGACGAGCTGGGTGACGGCATCGACGGGATCGCGATCTGCGCGACCGTGCCGTCCGTGCTGCACGAGCTGCGTGAGGTGACGCGCCGGTACTACGGCGACGTGCCCGCGGTGCTGGTGGAGCCGGGCGTGAAGACGGGCGTGCCGATCCTCACCGACAACCCCAAGGAGGTCGGCGCCGACCGCATCATCAACGCGGTGGCGGCGGTCGAGCTGTACGGGGGGCCGGCGATCGTCGTGGACTTCGGTACGGCGACGACGTTCGACGCGGTCTCCGCGCGCGGGGAGTACGTCGGCGGGGTCATCGCGCCGGGCATCGAGATCTCCGTCGAGGCGCTGGGCGTGCGGGGTGCGCAGCTGCGGAAGATCGAGGTCGCGCGGCCGAGGAGTGTGATCGGGAAGAACACCGTCGAGGCGATGCAGTCCGGCATCATCTACGGGTTCGCCGGGCAGGTCGACGGGGTCGTGGGCCGCATGGCGCGGGAACTGGCCGCCGATCCGGACGAGGTGACGGTGATCGCGACCGGCGGACTGGCGCCGATGGTCCTCGGGGAGTCGTCGGTGATCGACGAGCACGAGCCCTGGCTGACCCTGGTCGGGCTGCGGCTCGTGTACGAGCGGAATGTGTCGCGCATGTGAGAGCGGCCCCGTGGCGCAACCGGGTGGCTCGGTCGCGCCACACCCGCCCCCCTTGTTGAAATATGTCGAATTTGTCCGATTAGCGCGTATCGTCGCCGCATGCCCACGCCATACGGATCCCGCGGCGGCATGGCGTTCGGCGCGGAGGAGCTGCGTGTGCTCCGCCGCGCTCTCGCCCTCGCCCTCCAGCCCGGCCCCACTCCCGCCGGGGACGTCCAGGACTGCCTCCGCCTGGCCGAGTCCCTCGACGAGGCGATGCGTGAGAGTGCCCGGCTGCGCGCCTTCCTGGTGGCCGACCTCGCGCGCTACCGCGACGCTCTGCCCGGCACCACCGCCGGCTATCTCGTACTCCTGGAGGAGGCGCTGGCGGCCGGATACCGCCCGGAACCCGACGACCTCGCCGCCCTCCGCACCCTGCGCGGCAACCCGGCCGCCTCCGTCCTCCTCGGCCGCTGCCGGATGCTCGCGGAGCAGGACCTGCGTGCCCGTCTCGCGCGCGGGACGACCCGCACGGCCGTCCCGACCGTCCCCGCCGCCCGCAGCGGCCTCACGGCCCTTCCCGGCGGCCTGGGCGGCATCGTGGCGGACTCCCCCCGGGGCGCCGAGCGGGATCCCGCCAGGAAGCCGGAGAAGCAGCCCGCCCAGAAGCCTGCCGCCCCCAAGCCGGCCCCCGCCCCTGCCGCCCCGAAACCCGGCCGCCCCATCCCGACCCCGGGCGAGGTCTTCCCCCGCCGCAAACCGGCCCCGCCGTCCGGCTCCAACCCGCCCCGTCACCTCGCCGCGGGCTGAGACGCCCGAACCGCCCGGAACCTCACCAGCCCCGCCCCGTCCGCCCGTGCGGCCCGTGGCTACCCTGGACACATGGACTACGTCTCCGCGCTTGTGCCCCCGATCGTCATGGCCGTGTTCTTCATCGGCGTGATCCGGGTGATCGTGAAGACCCAGGGCGGGGCCAGCAAGGCCAAGGAGGACGCGGCCGTCGACGCCGTCCTCGCGCGCACCGAGGGGGCCCGGGCGGGCTCCCCGAAGGCCGACGGCTGACCCCTCCCTCGGCGCCCCACCGGCGTACGGCTCCCGCGCGCGCTCGCGCTTTCCGGGCCTTACGCCCTTTTTGTTCCTGTTTGTTGGTAAATGCGCACGTCCGGCATGCCAATGGGGAGTTCTCCCACTATTGTGCTGAGCTGTGCCTCGCCCATTGGGAGAACTCGAAGACGCGGTCATGACGCGGGTGTGGAAGTGGAACCGCCCGGTGACCGTTCGAGAAGTCCTGGAAGACCTTCAGCAGGAACGGTCCATCGCGTACACCACGGTGATGACCGTTTTGGACAATCTCCATCAGAAGGGCTGGGTGCGCCGAGAGGCCGAAGGCCGGGCCTATCGATATGAGGCCGTCTCCACCAGGGCCGCCTACGCGGCTGCTCTGATGAACGAAGCCTGGTCGCAGAGCGACAACCCCGCCGCCGCTCTCGTCGCCTTCTTCGGGATGATGAGCGAGGAACAGCGACAGGCCCTCAGCGACGCCGTACGCATGGTCCAAGGCCCGGAAACACCCGAAGCGGCCCCGGATACCGGCGGCGAAACCGCCCGTGAGAACCCCGGGTCGGCGCAGGAGCGCGACGGGCGATAGCGTCCGCACATGTCAGCAGAGAGTCCCGAAGGCCCCGAAGGCCCCGAAGCCAGCGCTAAAGCCATCACTGTCCGGAGGGCCCGCACCAGCGATGTCCCGGCCGTGCGCCGTCTCCTTGACACGTACGTCCGCGGCAGCATCCTGCTCGACAAAGCAACGGTGACGCTTTACGAGGACATCCAGGAGTTCTGGATCGCCGAACGGGACGACAACGCCGAGGTGGTCGGCTGCGGTGCGCTGCACGTGATGTGGGAAGACCTCGCGGAAGTGCGTACTCTCGCCGTGAAGCCCGGCATGAAGGGCGCCGGGGTCGGACACCAGTTGCTGCAGAAGTTGCTGCACACCGCGCGCTGGCTGGGCGTTCGGCGCGTTTTCTGTCTGACCTTCGAAGTGGACTTCTTCGCCAAGCACGGCTTCGTCGAGATCGGAGAGACACCCGTCGACACCGATGTCTACGCGGAGCTACTGCGTTCCTATGACGAGGGCGTAGCGGAGTTCCTGGGTCTCGAACGGGTGAAACCGAACACCTTGGGCAACAGCCGGATGCTTCTGCATCTGTGATCGCCGATCACCGCGGTGTATTCCGCCGGGCCGTGCCCAGGTTCCCTATGTCCGAAACGCGTATGTTTCCGGACGGGATGGGCCGCCCGTCTCCCGCTTGGTTCGCAGCGATCGCACGGCCGCTCTCTCGGCCCGCCTCTCAGTCCGCCTTCGGCCGGTCTCTCAGCCGGTCTCTCCGAGGGGTTTGTGTTTTTCCCCCAAAAGCGGTTTGCTTTCCGACGTACTGCAGTACTGCATATAACAGGGGACGGCGAAACGGCGGACGCCGCAGGCCCCCGGCCCTCAAGTTATCGATGAAAGGAAATCCGGTGGCACAGAAGGTTCAGGTCCTTCTTGTCGATGACCTCGACGGCGGCGAGGCGGACGAGACCGTCACGTTCGCGTTGGACGGCAAGACTTACGAGATCGATCTCACGACCGCCAATGCGGACAAGCTCCGTGGCCTTCTCGACGCCTACGTGAAGGGTGGTCGTCGTACCGGCGGCCGTGCTTCGGGCGGACGCGGAAAGGCGCGCGCCGCTTCCGGTGGCAGCCAGGACACCGCGCAGATCCGCGCGTGGGCGAAGGAGAACGGTTACGAGGTCAACGACCGCGGCCGTGTTCCCGCGTCCATCCGCGAGGCCTACGAGAAGGCCAACGCCTGATCGATGGCCTACGGCAGGGCCAAGGGCTCGGCGCACACGCGCCGCAGCCGCAACCGGTGGCAATGTGTCGCCACCGTGTCCACGAGTCGTACGAGATCGGGGGCGCCACCACCGCCCCCCACGGCCGACAGTGCCGGCAGCGAGGCCTCGACCTCGCGCCCCGGCTCGGGGGGCCGCAGCCACACGGCGGCCCCCTGCAGGGTGCCCGGACGCCCCACCCGGGGCGGCAACGGCGCCTCCATGACGCCGCCCAGGCCGGTCGCGGTCAGATCGAGCGTGAGCGCGCCCCATTCCAGCCAGTCCAGCAGCCCCGGCAACTCGTTGGCGCTCCCCGCGGCCACCAGCAGCCGCATCCGGCCGCCCTGCACGGCCACCGGCGATGCCGGCGCGAGATGGCGCAGGCCCGCGATGCCCGCCTCGGCCGGCATCTCCAGGACGTCGAAGCGGTCGCCCACGCGAAGCCGTACCGGAGCTCCAGGATGTTCCGCCCGCGCGGGCACGGTCGCCCAGCCCAGTTCGTTCTCGTACCAACGCCGGGTGCGATCGACCGGAACCACCGGATCGAGCGGCCGACGGGGGAGCGGGACCGCAGGGAGGCTGCCAACCATGCCAAGCGCAACTGTCGCAAGGGCCTCCGAGTTACGCTGGGTGTTCTAGTGGATGCGCAGAGTGCCGGAAATAAGGGCGCGCGGGGGTATGGGGTGGCGCAAGGTTGTTCGCCCGTAGCGGAGGGAACGGGTGCGCGCGGCATGGAGTGTCAGTCCCAGCGGGTAAGACATCCCTAGTGGGAGGGGGCGACACGCAGGACAGGGCGTCTCACGTTCGCCATCGGCGTACTGATGGTGAGGGTAACCACCTGGCCTGCGGGAACATCGTCTCGCACCATCGGGTTGGAGCAGATGTCGGCGTTCGGGGTCAGGAGGCAGTGTTGGTTCTCGGTCCGGTGTCGGCAGTTGGAATGAGCGGTCCCCGCTTGCGGGACTAAGCTGCGGAAGGACAGAGAGGGGAAGTTCCCCCCACTGCCTGACCGCTCTGAGGAGCGATTAACGATGTTCGAGAGGTTCACCGACCGCGCGCGGCGGGTTGTCGTCCTGGCTCAGGAAGAAGCCCGGATGCTCAACCACAACTACATCGGCACCGAGCACATCCTCCTGGGCCTGATCCACGAGGGTGAGGGTGTCGCCGCCAAGGCCCTTGAGAGCCTCGGGATTTCGCTCGAGGCGGTCCGCCAGCAGGTGGAGGAGATCATCGGCCAGGGCCAGCAGGCCCCGTCCGGGCACATCCCCTTCACCCCCCGTGCCAAGAAGGTCCTGGAGCTGTCGCTCCGGGAGGCCCTTCAGCTGGGCCACAACTACATCGGCACGGAGCACATCCTGCTCGGCCTGATCCGTGAGGGCGAGGGCGTCGCCGCCCAGGTCCTGGTCAAGCTGGGTGCCGATCTCAACCGGGTGCGGCAGCAGGTCATCCAGCTGCTCTCCGGTTACCAGGGCAAGGAGACCGCCGGCGCCAGTGGCGGCCCTGCCGAGGGCACCCCCTCGACGTCCCTGGTCCTCGACCAGTTCGGCCGGAACCTCACCCAGGCCGCTCGTGAGTCCAAGCTCGACCCGGTCATCGGGCGCGAGAAGGAGATCGAGCGGGTCATGCAGGTGCTGTCCCGCCGTACGAAGAACAACCCGGTCCTGATCGGTGAGCCCGGCGTCGGCAAGACCGCCGTCGTCGAAGGCCTCGCCCAGGCCATCGTCAAGGGCGAGGTGCCCGAGACCCTCAAGGACAAGCACCTCTACACCCTGGACCTCGGCGCGCTGGTCGCCGGCTCCCGCTACCGCGGTGATTTCGAGGAGCGCCTGAAGAAGGTCCTCAAGGAGATCCGCACCCGCGGCGACATCATCCTGTTCATCGACGAGCTGCACACGCTGGTCGGTGCGGGTGCCGCCGAGGGCGCCATCGACGCGGCTTCGATCCTGAAGCCGATGCTGGCCCGCGGTGAGCTGCAGACCATCGGCGCCACCACGCTGGACGAGTACCGCAAGCACCTGGAGAAGGACGCCGCCCTCGAGCGCCGCTTCCAGCCCATCCAGGTCGCCGAGCCGTCCCTGCCGCACACGATCGAGATCCTCAAGGGTCTGCGTGACCGGTACGAGGCCCACCACCGTGTCTCCATCACGGACGAGGCGCTGGTCCAGGCCGCCACCCTGGCCGACCGGTACATCTCGGACCGCTTCCTGCCGGACAAGGCGATCGACCTGATCGACGAGGCCGGCTCCCGGATGCGCATCCGCCGGATGACCGCGCCGCCGGACCTGCGCGAGTTCGACGAGAAGATCGCGGGCGTGCGCCGCGACAAGGAGTCCGCGATCGACTCGCAGGACTTCGAGAAGGCCGCCTCCCTCCGCGACAAGGAGAAGCAGCTCCTGGCCGCCAAGGCCAAGCGGGAGAAGGAGTGGAAGGCCGGCGACATGGACGTCGTCGCCGAGGTCGACGGTGAGCTGATCGCCGAGGTCCTCGCGACGGCCACCGGCATCCCGGTCTTCAAGCTGACCGAGGAGGAGTCCTCGCGTCTGCTGCGCATGGAGGACGAGCTCCACAAGCGTGTCATCGGCCAGGTCGACGCCGTCAAGGCGCTGTCGAAGGCGATCCGTCGTACGCGTGCGGGCCTCAAGGACCCGAAGCGCCCCGGCGGTTCGTTCATCTTCGCCGGCCCGTCCGGCGTCGGTAAGACGGAGCTGTCCAAGGCCCTCGCGGAGTTCCTCTTCGGTGACGAGGACGCGCTGATCTCCCTCGACATGTCGGAGTTCAGCGAGAAGCACACGGTGTCGCGTCTCTTCGGTTCGCCCCCCGGATACGTGGGCTACGAAGAGGGCGGCCAGCTGACCGAGAAGGTCCGCCGCAAGCCGTTCTCCGTCGTCCTGTTCGACGAGGTCGAGAAGGCCCACCCGGACATCTTCAACTCGCTGCTGCAGATCCTGGAGGACGGTCGCCTGACCGACTCCCAGGGCCGGGTCGTGGACTTCAAGAACACGGTCATCATCATGACCACCAACCTCGGCACCCGGGACATCTCCAAGGGCTTCAACCTGGGCTTCGCGGCCTCGGGTGACAAGAAGTCCAACTACGAGCGCATGAAGAACAAGGTCTCGGACGAGCTCAAGCAGCACTTCCGTCCCGAGTTCCTCAACCGCGTCGACGACGTGGTGGTCTTCCCGCAGCTGACCCAGGGCGACATCCTCAAGATCGTCGACCTGATGGTGGCCAAGGTGGACGAGCGCCTCAAGGACCGGGACATGGGCATCGAGCTCTCCCAGTCCGCCAAGGAGCTGCTGTCCACCAAGGGCTACGACCAGGTGCTGGGTGCGCGTCCGCTGCGTCGCACCATCCAGCGCGAGATCGAGGACACGCTCTCGGAGAAGATCCTCTTCGGCGAGCTGCGCCCCGGTCACATCGTGGTCGTCGACACGGAGGGCGAGGGCGAGACCAAGACCTTCACCTTCCGCGGCGAGGAGAAGTCGGCACTGCCCGACGCCCCGCCGATCGAGCAGGCCGCGGGTGGGGCAGGACCCAACCTGAGCAAGGAGGCGTGACCCTGCGGGGTTGAGCCGTCGAAGAGGGCCGGTGCCGTTCGGGCACCGGCCCTCTTCGCATGGTCGGAGGAAGGGAGGGTGGGGGAGAGCCGTCGTCGCATGCGTTCCGCGACGGCTGGAGCCCACCCGGTTCTCAGGACAACTGGCCGTCGTAGTCCGGGAGTTTGAACGCCTTCTCGGCGTGGCCGCCCGACAGGTCGGTGGCGCTGTTGCCGACGTTCGCGATGATCGTGTAGCCCTTGTTCTCGATGTCGACGCGCTGGGCGGTCTTGTAGGCGGCGACGTCCTTGAACAGGTCGAACAGACCGCGGGCGTAGAGACCGGAGACGTCGTAGCCGTCGTGCTCGAGGTTCCACTCGGTGGGCGCGTAGATGATGCCGGGGCGGGCGGTGACGAAGAACAGGGAGACGCCGTGCGCCTGGGCGTACTCGGCGACGTCCAGGACGGGCTTGTTGGCCGGCTGCGGGAAGCTGAAGCCGAAGTCGGTCTCCAGCGTGGTGTTGTCGATGTCGAAGACGATCGCCTGCTTCTCGCCGGGTCCGGCCGCGGCGATGCGCTGCTTCAGATAGGGCAGGGCCTGATCCATCACCGTCTGGCAGTCCTTCTGCCAGGTCGCATGGTCGACGTCCTCGGTGCTCGTCGCCGCGTTGGCGGGGACGGCCAGTGCCATGAGGGCGGAAGCGGAGACTGCGGTGACCGCTGCGCGGCGCGCCCAGGGGCGTCGGCTTCTCATGTGTGGGGGTCCTCTCACGTCCGTCTGCCGTTGTCTGGTGCATGTTCGGTGGCGAGGGTGGCGCAAGGGGAACCGTAGGGTTACTGAAGGGTAGGTGACCAGAGACGTGCGTCACATGATGGCATGAACATTACCGACCGGGAGGCGTCAAGTCCCGTAGCAGATCTGGCCGTTCGGGCGGGCGAGTCGGGGGAGTCGGGCGAGTCGGGCGCGGGGGACGGTGACCGTGAACCGGACCTGGCGCTAGCCCGCGGTGTCATGACCCTCGGGTCATCCATGCGGCTTTCCCTGGGGCCTGGTTGAGGGACGGCAAGGTAGTCCCGGTCATATCGCGGAGAGTGTGGATCTTGCGGGCCGGTGACATGCCGCACAGGCGATTTGTCCGTTACTAGGGCGGATAGTGGCAGCCCCGATGTGGGCAAAAAGGATTTTTGGTTAGGAACCTCAGGGGCGGTTTTGCCGTCGTGGGCCGGATCGGATTCCCGTCTGTCCCTGATGGGCGTTGTGTCAAGGAGTGGGAAGTTTTGCGGTGAAGTACTAGCTTCCGTCGTAGATCACAGGTTTTGGGCTCCGTGGGTCTCCGGGTTACCAAGGGATGGTCCACCCGACGGCCGCCTGTGCGCCGGGTGGCTCTTCTGTCCCCGTCTTCCCGAGGTTTCTATGTCTTCGCGTGTCACGTCCCGTTCCTCCCGTACGTCCCAGCTCCGCACCCGCGCAGCCGTCCTGGCCGCCGGCCTGGGAGTGTCGGTCGTGCTGGGTGCCGGGGTCGCGGCAGCCGCCGATGCCACCTCCGCCTCCAGCGCCGCGAGCGCCGCGAGTGCCGTCGAGGCGCAGGCCGCCGCGCAGGCCAAGGCCGCCAAGGCCGCGGCGAGCGCGAAGGTGAAGGCGCAGGCGGCCGCGGAGAAGACCGCTGCCAAGAAGGCCGCCGCTGCCAAGAAGGCGGCCGTTGCCAAGAAGGCGGCCGCGGCCAAGAAGGCCGTCTCCTGGGTGCACCCGGTGAAGAAGTACAAGCTGTCCGCGAAGTTCAACCAGGCCGGCGGTATGTGGCAGTCCACCCACAGCGGGCAGGACTTCGCCGTGTCCAGCGGCACGGACGTCGTCGCCGCCCACGGCGGTACGGTCGTCAAGGCCGGCGGGAACGGCGCCGGCGACGGCCCCGCGTACGGCAACGCCATCGTCATCAGGCATGGCAACGGCACCTACTCGCAGTACGCCCACCTGTCGCGGATCGACGTCAGGGTCGGCCAGGTCGTCGCCACCGGCCAGCACATAGCCCGGTCCGGCAACACGGGCAACTCCAGCGGCCCGCACCTGCACTTCGAGATCCGCAGGACCCCGAACTTCGGCTCGGCCGTCGACCCGGTCGCCTTCCTGCGCGCCAAGGGCCTGTCCCTCTAGGGCGGGCGCGTCCGGGGAGGGAGCGTCTAGGACGGGTGCGAGGCCTGGTGCGCCTGGGTCACCAGGTCCGTGGCGACTTCGAGGACCGCCCTGCGCTTGTCCTCGGGGTCGCCCTCGACGTCGTTGAGGACGAACATCCCGGCGTGCAGCGTGAACATCGCGCTGACGCAGCGGACCTGGTCGATCAGCTCGGCCTGCGGGTCGACGAGGATGTCGCGCATGCCCATCATGCGGCTGCGGAACGTCTCGCCGATGCTCAGTTCCTTCACCGTCCCCTGGTTCTCCTGCATGAAGCGGAAGAGCGGGGTCGCGCCGGCGAGGGCGTCGCTGTAGCGGCGGATGATCTCGTGCTTGGTCTCCAGCGACTGCGGCTGCTTCCCGCCCCACTCGATCAGTTCCACGATCGGCTGTGAGAGGTCCTCGAAGATGCTGACGAGGATCTCTTCCTTTGTCTTGAAGTGGTAGTAGAGCGCCGCCTTGGTGACGTCGAGGCGCTCGGCGATCTCGCGCAACGACGTCTTCTCGTAGCCCTGCTCGGCGAAGAGTTCGAGCGCCACGTCCTGGATGCGCTGGCGGGTGTCTCCGCGGCGCTGATGCTTGGTGCCGTCCATGGTGCCGCCCATCCTTGCACTCCCGAGAAACTTACTTGACGCCCGGCTAGTTGCGGGTCTACCTTCCCAGTGTAGTCAACTAGCCGGGCGGCAAGTAAGTAGCTGGCCGGGGGGAACGCCCAGGGAGTGGGGACGATGGCGGACACACAGACGGTCGAGACGAAGCCCGAGAAACAACCGAAGAGCGTGCGTGTGGTGCTGCTCGCGCTCATGATCACCATGATGCTCGCGATGCTCGACAACATGATCGTGGGCACGGCGATGCCGACGATCGTGGGCGAGCTCGGCGGACTCGAGCACCTGGCCTGGGTGGTGACGGCGTACACGCTGGCCACCGCGGCGTCCACCCCGGTCTGGGGCAAGCTCGGTGACATGTACGGCCGCAAGGCCACCTTCATGACCTCGATCGTGATCTTCCTGATCGGCTCCGCGCTCAGCGGCATGGCCCAGAACATGGGCGAGCTGATCGGCTTCCGGGCCGTGCAGGGTCTCGGCGCCGGCGGCCTGATGGTCGGCGTCATGGCGATTATCGGTGACCTGATTCCGCCGCGGGAGCGCGGCAAGTACCAGGGCATGATGGCCGGCGTCATGGCGCTCGCGATGATCGGCGGTCCGCTGGTCGGCGGCACCATCACCGACAACTGGGGCTGGCGCTGGTCCTTCTACATAAACCTGCCGCTCGGCGTGGTCTCGCTCGCTCTCATCAGCGTCGTGCTGCACCTGCCGAAGAAGCGCTCCCAGGCGGGCATCGACTACCTCGGTGTCGTGCTGCTGACCGTGGGCATCACCTCCATCGTGCTCGTCACCACCTGGGGAGGTTCGCAGTACGCCTGGACCTCCGCGCGGATCATGGAGCTCATCGGCATCGGTGTGGCCGCGCTGATCGGGTTCGTGTTCTGGCAGACCAAGGCGGCGGAGCCGGTCGTGCCGCTGCACATCTTCCGCAGCCGCAACTTCACGCTGATGTCGGTCATCGGCTTCATCACCGGTTTCGTGATGTTCGGCGCGACGCTGTTCCTGCCGCTGTACCAGCAGTCCGTGCAGGGTGCCTCCGCGACCAACTCCGGGCTGCTGCTCCTGCCGATGCTCGGCGCGATGCTGGTCACCTCGATGGTGGCCGGCCGGGTGACCACCAACACCGGCAAGTACAAGGTGTTCCCGATCGTCGGCAGCGCCCTGATGATCGTCGGGCTGTACCTGCTGTCCACGATGGACACCGGGACCTCGCGGTTCATGTCCGGTGTGTTCATGGCGGTCGTCGGGCTCGGCATGGGCTGCCTGATGCAGATCACCATGCTGGTCGCGCAGAACAGCGTCGAGATGAAGGACATGGGCGTCGCGTCCTCGTCGACCACCCTGTTCCGTACGCTCGGCTCCTCCTTCGGAGTCGCGATCATGGGTGCCCTGTTCAACAACCGCGTCCAGGACGTCATGACCGAGCGGGCCGGGGCGCTGGGCGCGAAGATCACCGAGAAGTCGGCGTCGCTGGACGCGAAGAGCCTGGAGAAGCTGCCGACGGCGGTGCGCGAGGCGTACCAGCACGCGGTGTCCGCGGGCACTCACTCGGCCTTCCTGCTCGGCGCGATCGTCGCGGTGGTCGCGCTGGTGGCGGCGGTCTTCGTGAAGGAGGTCGCGCTGCGCGGGACGGGACCGAAGCCGGAGGAGGGTCCGGCGGACGGCGCGGCAGTGCAGCCGTCGGTCGTCGAGGCCGTCTGATCCCACAGTGAGCCGAAGGCCCCCGGCAGGTGTCCGCCCCGGGGGCCTTCCTCATGCCTGACACGGCTCGGGGGGGGGCGTTGTCAGTGCCCCGTGCGACCATCGGGCTCATGGACAAGATGCGGCAGTTGCGGCTGGCCAAGGACGCCATGGACCGCGACTGGGCCGATCCTGAGCTGGACCTTGGCGCGGTGGCCGCGCACGCCGGGTACTCGCGCTACCACTTTCTACGGGCCTTCAAGGCGGCGTACGACGAGACGCCCGGCCACTATCTGACGCACCGCCGCATCGAGCGGGCCGAGGAGATGCTCCGCAGCGCCGATCTGAGCGTCACCGAGATCTGCCATCTGGTCGGCTTCAGCAGCCTCGGCACGTTCTCGGCCCGCTTCAAGGACCGCACAGGGCTGACGCCGAGCGAGTACCGGACCATGCACGTCGGCCGCGGGGCCGCGCTGATACCGGGCTGCTACGCGATGCTGTGGGCCGGCGGCTTCCCGCGCCGGGCGGCGATTCAGGAGCGCAACTCTGAAGAAGCGTCCTGACCCCCGCCCTGCCTACGGTGACGGACAGAACACCGGAACCGAGCCGGAAAGAGCAGAACCATGATCTTGGGCCTGGGCATCAGCACCGTATGGACCTTCGACCAGCAGCGCACCAAGGCCTTCTTCACCGAGAAGCTGGGCTTCGAGCTGCGGGACGACGTCTCCATGGGAGACATGAAGTGGATCACCGTCGGCGCCAAGGACCAGCCGGGGGTCGAGCTGGCCCTGATGAGCCTGGACGGCCCGGGCCTCGACCCGGAGTCCGCCGAGGCGCTGAGGAGGCTGGTCAGCAAGGGGGTGCTGGGCGCTGGGGCGTTCCGCACGGACGACTGCCGCGGGGACTACGAGACCTTCAAGGCGCGCGGCGTGGAGTTCCTGCAGGATCCGCAGGAGCGGCCGTACGGCATCGAGGCGATCTTCCGTGACGACAACGGCAACTGGTACTCACTGACCGAGCGCAGCGAGGGACTCGACTTCACGAAGGACTTCGGGTGACCACCGTCGCCGCCGAGCACACAGCCGTCCGCGTGGCCCTGTGGCGGGCCCTGCATCTGCGGGCCGATCCACCGCCGTACGTCATGGAGGACGAGATCGGGCTGCGGCTCGTGGATTCGGGTGACGGGTGGCGCGACCGGCCCGACATGGACGTGCACGCCACACGCCGCACCAGGGCGTCCATCGTGGCCCGGGCCCGGTTCGTCGAGGATCTGGTCGTGGAGCGGGCGGAGGAGGGCGTGGATCAGTACGTCGTCCTCGGTGCCGGGCTCGATACGTTCGCGCAGCGGCGGCCGGAGGTCGGCACCCGGGGGCTTCGGGTGTTCGAGGTCGACCGGCCCGGGCCGCAGGCCTGGAAGCGGCGGCGTCTTTCGGACCTCGGCTTCGGAGTGCCCGAGTGGCTGCGGCTCGTGCCGGTCGACTTCGAGGGGGACTGGTGGGGGCAGCTGGTCGGGGCCGGGCTCGACACCGGTCGGCCCGCCGTGGTGGCCTCCGCCGGCGTCACGATGTATCTGACCCCGGAGGCGATCGAGGCCACCTTCCGGCTCGTCGCGGGCCTCACCCCCGGCTCGACGCTGGTCACGACCTTCCTCCGGCCGATCGAGGACGTCGAACCGGAGGAGCAGCCACAGCTCAGGATCGCCATGAAGGGCGCCCGCGCCGCCGGGACCCCCTTCCTCAGTTTCTACCGGCCGCCGCAGATCCTCGCCCTGGCCCGCGAGACCGGCTTCCGGGAGGTCCGGCACATCTCGGCGGCGGATCTCGAACAGCGGTACTTCGCGGGCCGGACGGACGGGCTGCGGCCGTCGAGAGGGGAGGAACTGCTGGTCGCCACCACCTGAGAGCCTGTGAAGGGCCCTACGGCAGCATCGGGTAGGTGCCCGTGTTCGTCGGCGCATGCTCCGGCAGCCACAGCGCCGCCACGGCGCCCTCCGCCGGTACGTGATCCGGTGCGCCCGCCGGGCGTACGTTGCGGAAGGTCAGCCGGGCGCCCAGCACGCGGGCCTGGCCGGCAGCGATCGTCAGGCCGAGGCCGTGGCCGTGGCCCGCGCGGTCGGCGCTGCCCGTGCGGAAGCGGCTCGGACCGTCGGCCAGGAGGTCGGAGGGGAAGCCGGGGCCGTGGTCGCGGACCCGGATGACCCGGCCCTCGACGGTGACCTGGATCGGCGGCTTGCCGTGCCGAGCGGCGTTGGCGAGCAGGTTGAACAGCACGCGCTCCAGGCGGCGCGGGTCGGTCGTGAGCATCGACTCGTGCACCACCCGCACTTCGACGGCCGGGTCCTTGGCCGCCACCCGCCGGGTCACGAACTCGCCGAGCACGATGTCCTGCAGCTCGGCCCGCTCGGAGGCGCTGTCGAGGCGGGCCACCTCCAGCACGTCCTCGACGAGGGTGCGCATGGCCCTCGCGCGGTCCAGGACCAGCTCCGTGGGGCGGCCGGGCGGGAGCAGTTCGGCGGCCGTCAGCAGGCCCGTGACCGGAGTGCGCAGCTCGTGCGCGATGTCCGCGGTGACGCGCCGCTCGGCGTCCAGCCGCTGCCGCAGCGCGTCCGCCATGGCGTCCACCGCGCGCGCGAGATCGTCGGTCTCGTCCCGTACGACCCCGCCGATGGCCTCCCGTACCCGGACGTCGGTCTCGCCCTTGGCGACCTGGTTCGCGGCGGCCGCCGCCTTGCGCAGCCGCCGGGACAGCTGCCCGCCGATCATGACGCCGAGCGCGCTGCCGCAGAACACGACCGCCACGGAGCCGATGACGAGCGCCTGGTCGAGGTCCTTCATCACATTCGTGGACCGGTCCGGCACACGGCTGTGCAGGGACAGCACCCGTCCGTCCTTGGTCGGCACGGCCGCCCAGATGTCCGGCACCCCGCCATGGTCGGTGACGTCGCTGGCCTTGCGGCCATCCAGGACCTTGTCGCGCAGCGCGTCCGGCAGGTCGGGGTCGTCGATCTTGATGTTGGGGAAGTTCGGCCGCCGGTTCAGGTCGTAGTTGCGCTGCGCGATCTGGACGCGCTCATTGGCCAGGTCGCGCGCGTTGTCGAGCATCGAGACCCGGGCCGCGTTGTGCACCACGAAGCTCAGAGTGATCGCCACCAGGCCGGCCACCAGCGCGATCGCCGCGCTGAGCTTCCATCTGAGCCCGGTGCGCAGGCCCGCGCGCTCCATGCGCCGGACCGGGGAGCGAAGGATCCGCCGCATGACCGCCCCGCTCAGGCCTTCAGCTTGTAGCCGAAGCCGCGGACCGTCTCGATCCGGTCCTGGCCGATCTTCTGCCGCAGCCGCTGCACATGCACGTCGACGACCCGGGTGTCCCCGCCCCAGCCGTAGTCCCAGACACGCTCCAGCAGCTTGTCGCGGGAGAGCACGGTGCCCGGCGCGGAGGAAAACTCCAGCAGCAGGCGCATCTCGGTCGGGGTGAGCGCGACCGGCTGCCCGGCCCGGCGCACCTCCATGCCCTCGGTGTCGACCTCCAGGTCCCCGAAGGTGAGCACGGCACCGGTCAGCGGGTCCTCCGCGATCTCGGTCCGGTCGCTGCCGCCCGCGTGTCCGAAGCGGCGCAGTACGGCCCGGATCCGCGCGACCAGCACGGCCCCGTCGAACGGCTTGGTCACATAGTCGTCGGCGCCCGCCTCCAGGCCGAGGACGACGTCGATGGAGTCGGCGCGCGCCGACAGCATGATCACCGGAACGGTGGACTCGTCCCGGATCCGACGGCACAGGCTGACGCCGTCCAGACCGGGGACCATCACGTCCAGCAGGGCGATGTCGGGGCGGTCGGCCCGGAACGCCTCCAGACCCGACAGGCCGTCGGGCATGGCGGTGACCGCGAAGCCGTCCCGCTCCAGGGCGAGCTGGGTGGCCTCACGGATGACATCGTCGTCCTCGACGAACAGGACGTGGGTCTGCTCTGCCATCCCGTTGCTCTCTGTCCTCGTGGTGTGCGTGTGTGTGCGTGTGGGGGGTCAGTGGTCCGGCGCGGGCGTGGGCGTGTCGTCGTCGCCGGAGTCGAGCTCGCTGTAGTCGGTTTCGTGGGTGCTGCGCTGGGCGAACCGGCCCGCTTTCCATCTGTACGTGGTCACGGTCTCTCGGGACGGGTTCGAAACCGCGTCGTCCGTGTCGTACACCTGCTTGGCCACGGTCAGGTCGGTGCCGTCGATCTCGGCGTAGACCGGCGACTCCTCCGCCTTGAACACATTCTCGTACGTGCCCTTGACGTCCCGGTACACGTACGTGGCGATGCCCACGAAGTCACCGCAGCTTGAGATGTTGACGAGGACGTCGTTGACGGAGCCGCCGGTCAGATAGCCGTAGGAGACCTCGACCGGGTAGTGGTCGGCGTTGCACGGCTTCAGCTCCCGCTTCACCGTGGCGGAGACCTTCGGGTCCTCCTTGACCAGCGAGACCGCGTCCACCCGCCGGTAGCCGCCGGACGGGCTCGGTGAGGGGGAGGCGACGGCTTCCGCGACCGCGGTCGCGTGCGCCGGGCCCTCGTCCCGGGCCCCGGTGCCCCCCGTGCCGCACGCGGTGGTGACAAGGGCGACGACGGCGAACACGGCCCCCACCGTGATCACCGCCTGTGAACTGCCTCGGGCCCGTTCGGGCCCGGCCCCGGTCAGGCCGCGCAACGCTCCCGCTCCCCACGCTCCAGCGCGCGTGCGTCCAGATCGCGGCTCTCCAGCTCCTCGCGGAGCCGGGCGAGCGCCCGGTGCAGCGTGCTCTTGACCGTTCCGGCCGACATGCCGAGTGCGGCGGCCGTCTCCTCCGTTGACATCTGCTCCCAGTGTCGCAGGACAACCACACTGCGCTGCTTGGGTGCGAGAACTTTCATGATGTCCATGAGCAGCGCCCGGTCCGCGTGCTGCTCGGTGTTGTCGTCGACCGAGGCGTCCGGCAGCTGCTCGGTGGGGACCTCCTCCAGTTTCCGGGCCCGCCACCACTCGGTCCGCGTGTTGATCATCACGCGGCGCAGGTAGGCGTCCGCCAGGCGCTTGTCGGCGATGCCCTCCCAGCGGCCGTAGGTCCGCACGAGCGCCGTCTGGAGCAGGTCCTGGGCGTCCACCGGGTCCGGGACCAGCCGGCGGGCGCTGCGCAGCAGCGCGTCCTGTCGCGTGCGGACATACTCCTCGAACTCGAGCACCTCGCCCTGCGCCATCTCGAACCGCCTCCCGATCCCCGTTCCCGGCCGGCTTGATCGCCGTCGGTCTGTTCCGTAACAGCCCGCTTCTGCCGGGCACACAAATGAAGCTACGGAGGTGTTGTCACGGCGCTGTCCGAAGCAGCGCTCGGCTAGCAATCAGCTGTCCGTCGGTTGTGTAACGGACGTAGGAACGGGGTAAACAGGTGCGCCTAATCATGTGGCTATGGGGTGATTTGGCAGGGTGATGGAGCGTGATGCGGCGTGACGTTACGAGCGGTTACGTCAACGGCAGCCGATACAAACCACCGGACAGCGGCTCCACGAGACCGTCCGCGACGAGTCCGTCGAGCGCCCGCGCGCGCTGCAGCGGTTCGTGCCACACCCGGTCCAGGACCGTGTGCGGCACGGGTGCATGGGACTCGCGCAGTACGGCGAGCAGCTTGCCGCGCACCTGCCGGTCCGTCCCCGCGTACGTCTGCCCGCGCCGCGGCGGCCCCGCGTGTTCGGGCTTGCCCGCCAGCCGCCACGAGCACTGCGCGGCGATGGGACAGCGCCGGCACGTCTCGTTCTTGGCGGTGCAGATCAGTGCGCCGAGTTCCATGGAGGCGGCGGCCCAGCGTGCGGCGGTCCGCTCGTCCTCGGGCAACAGGGCGCGGGCGAGCTTGCGTTCGGCGGCGGTGGTCGCGTTCGGCGGGTACTGGACGCCGGTCACCGCGCGCGCGAAGACCCGGCGGACGTTCGTGTCGAGCACGGCGTGCCGCTGCCCGTACGCGAACGAGGCGACCGCCGCGGCCGTGTACTCGCCGATCCCGGGCAGCGCGAGGAGTTGGGCGTGGTCGGTGGGTACGTCCCCGCCGTGCCGCTCCGTTATGGCCACGGCGGCGCCGTGCAGCCTGAGGGCGCGGCGCGGGTAGCCGAGCCGGCCCCAGGCGCGGACCGCCTCGCCGGGGGCCTCCTGGGCCAGGTCGGCGGGGCGCGGCCAGCGGGCCAGCCACTGCTCGTACACGGGCAGCACGCGGCTCACCGGTGTCTGCTGCAGCATGAACTCGCTGACCATCACGCCCCAGGGGCCGGCTTCCGGGAGCCGCCACGGAAGGTCACGGGCGTGTTCGTCGAACCAGTCGATGACGGGGGAGTGCAGGTCCTCGCCGAGAGGGGAGCCCGCGAGGGCGTCGGCAGCGTCGTCGGCGGGGCTGCTGTGCGGGGGCTTCGTTGGCGCAGTCATGGCCTACCGATCCTGCCATGGCGCCGGGCGGTTGGGCGGTCGTCGCGCGTGCGGTGCGTCGTGCGGGCCTGCACGCCCTGCGAACCGGGATGATGATCCGGAAAAGTTGACGTACTGGCGGCGGGTGGGGCAAGCGAACGCCTGGATCTCTCGTACAGTTTGCGCCGTGGGATCTCTGCGCAATCCTGTCGGGCCGCTTCCCTCCACCATCTACTGGCGCCGGAGGGCCGTACTCGTGTCTGTGTGCGCCTTGTTGGCGCTGCTGGGCACGTGGATCGTCACGTCGGGCGGCGGCGGCAAGAAGGACAACGGCGGCTCCAGCAACAAGAATCCCTCCCCCTCGACGATCACGCCCGGGCCCTCGGGTTCGGGGCCCGCGATCAGCCAGGCGCCGGGCGGGCGGAACGAGTCGAGCGGCGGCTCCAGCGGGTCGGATTCCGGGGGGAGTTCGGGGTCCGGTGGCTCGGGGACGGGTTCCGGTGCCGGGACCGGCGGTTCCGAAGGCGCGGGTGGCGGTGGTGCGGCCGGTGGCGGCCCCAGCATCGGGGTCGGCAGGGACGACACGGTCGCGACGGATTCCACGCTGCCCAACTGCACCGCGAGCGGCGTGGAGTTGACCGTCCGCAGCCTCCGCAACACGTACTCGCCCGGCCAGACGCCCACCCTGCTGCTGACCGCGACGAACTCCTCCGCCGGCGACTGCAAGATCGATCTCGGGCCGAAGAGCGCGGTGTTGACGATCACCGAGGCCGGCAGCGACGACGACTACTGGTCCTCGGCCGACTGCCCCGAGGGCTCCGGCAGCCTGGTGTTTCGGGCGCCGGCGCGCAGCAGCATCACGTACACCCTGAAGTGGGACCGCAAGCCGAGCGCTCCTGAGTGCGCGACGCCCCCGGCGGGATCGGCCGGGCCCGGCACGTACCTGGTGGAGGCGACGGCTGCGGGGTACGCGAAGGCGCAGACGTCTTTCCTGATCAAGGCGGACTGAGGGCCTTCCCCGGGCGCTCCCCGGACAGGGCACCGCTCGGACGTACCTCTTAGGCGTACGGCTCGGCGTACGGGCCGGGCGTACCGCTCAGACGTACCGCCGAGAGGCACTGCTCAGACATACCGCTCGGGCATACGGCTGGGCGTGCCGCTCTGGCGTTTCCGCCGAGACGCACTGCTCAGACGCACTGCTCAGACGCACTGCTCAGACGTACCGCCCGGGCGTACCGCCCAGTACGCACATCTCAGACGTACCGCTCCAGGATCGACGACTCCGCCAGTCTGGACAGTCCCTCGCGCACGCTCCGGGCCCGTGCCTCGCCGACGCCGTCGACGGTCTGCAGGTCGTCGACGCTCGCGGCGAGCAGCTTCTGCAGGCCGCCGAAGTGCTCCACGAGACGGTCGATGATGGCGCCCGGCAGGCGTGGCACCTTGGCCAGCAGGCGGAAGCCGCGCGGCGAGACCGCCGAGTCCAGGGTTTCCGGGGCTCCGGTGTATCCCAACGCCCGTGCCACCGTGGGCAGTTCGAGAAGCTCGGCGTGGGCGAGGGCGTTGAGTTCGTAGAGCGCTTCGTCGACCGTGCGCGAGCGCTTGGCCGTGGGCTCGGGGACGTAGTCCCGGACCACCAGCTCGCGCTCGGGCTCCACGCCCGCGATCAGCTCGTCGAGCTGCAGGGCCAGCAGACGCCCGTCGGTGCCCAGTTCGACCACGTATTCGGCGATTTCGGTGGCGATGCGGCGCACCATCTCCAGACGCTGGGCCACCGCCGACACATCGCGGACCGTCACCAGGTCCTCGATCTCCAGCGCCGACAGCGTGCCCGCGACCTCGTCCAGGCGGAGCTTGTAGCGCTCCAGGGTCGCCAGGGCCTGGTTGGCGCGGGACAGGATCGCCGCGGAGTCCTCCAGGACGCGGCGCTGGCCGTCGACGTACAGGGCGATCAGGCGCATCGACTGGGAGACCGAGACGACCGGGAAGCCCACCTGCTTCGAGACGCGGTCCGCCGTACGGTGCCGGGTGCCGGTCTCCTCGGTCGGGATCGTCGCGTCGGGCAGGAACTGCACGCCCGCCCGCAGGATCTTCGACAGGTCCGAGGACAGCACGATGCCGCCGTCGAGCTTGCACAGCTCGCGCAGGCGCGTGGCCGTGAACTCGACGTCGAGCACGAAACCGCCCGTGCACATCGTCTCGACGGTCTTGTCGAAACCGAGCACGATGAGTCCGCCGGTGTTGCCGCGGAGTACGCGCTCAAGGCCGTCGCGCAGGCCGGTACCGGGAGCCACGGCGCTCAGCGAGGCGCGCATCAGGCCATCGGCACCGGAACTCCCACCGGATTTTCCGGGAGCTGCTGCCCGGTCGTTGGCTGCCACTGCACTCCTCCGGTCGCAGGTTCTGGGACGCCCCCGTTTCGCACACTTGGTTCGTACGGATGGGCGAGACCAGGGCAAAGTCTACCGGCGGTCCTCCTCGTCCCGTGGGGCCTCTCGGCGACGGGAGCGCGGAAGGACCCTCAGAGCGTCCCCTATGTCGGCTACTTCCAGGACCTTCATGCCCGGAGGGATCTTGCCGGGGTCGCCCGGAACGAGCGCATGAGTGAAGCCGAGACGGTGCGCTTCGCTGAGCCGGCGCTGGACGCCCGTGACCCGTCTGACCTCGCCCGCGAGGCCGACTTCACCGATCGCGACCAGGTTCTTGGGCAGCGGGGTGTCGCTCGCGGCCGACGCCAGCGCGAGGGCGACGGCGAGGTCGGCGGCGGGCTCGGAGAGCTTCACTCCGCCTACCGTCGCGGAGTAGATGTCCCGCTTGCCGAGCGCACTGATCTTGCCGCGCTGCTCCAGCACCGCGAGCATCATCGAGACGCGAGAGGTCTCCAGACCGGACGTCGTACGCCGTGGGGAGGGGATCTGCGAGTCGACGGTGAGCGCCTGGACTTCGGCGACAAGGGGGCGGCGGCCCTCCAGGGTGACCGTCAGACAGGTGCCGGGGACCGGTTCGTCACGCCTGGTCAGGAAAAGTCCGCTTGGGTCGGCAAGGCCCGTGATGCCCTCGTCGTGCAGTTCGAAGCAGCCGACCTCGTCCGTGGCGCCGTAGCGGTTCTTGACGCCCCGTACGAGACGCAGGCGCGCGTGCCGGTCGCCCTCGAAGCTCAGGACGACGTCCACGAGGTGCTCCAGAAGGCGCGGGCCCGCGATCGCCCCGTCCTTGGTGACATGGCCCACAAGGAGTGTCGACATGCCGCGCTCCTTGGAGACGCGGATGAGTGCGCCGGCGACCTCGCGGACCTGCGCCATGCCGCCGGGGGCGCCGTCGATCTCCGGGGAGGCGACGGTCTGCACGGAGTCGAGGATGAGAAGCGACGGCTTCACCGCGTCCAAGTGCCCGAGCACTGCGGCCAGATCGGTCTCGGCGGCGAGATACAGATGGTCGTCGATGGCCTTGATGCGGTCGGCGCGCATCCGCACCTGGCTCGCCGACTCCTCACCCGTGACGTACAGCGTGCGGTGCTCGTCGCTCGCCGACTTGGCCGCGACATCCAGCAGCAGCGTCGACTTGCCGACGCCGGGCTCGCCCGCGAGCAGCACCACCGCGCCGGGTACGAGCCCGCCGCCGAGCACCCGGTCCAGCTCGGGCACGCCGGTCGAGCGGGCGGTGGCCTGGCGGCCGTCGACCTGGCCGATGGGCACCGCGGACGTGGTGACGCGGCCCGGAGTCGTCGTACGGACCGCGGGCGCGCCGTACTCCTCGATCGTCCCCCAGGCCTGGCACTCGGGGCAGCGGCCGAGCCACTTGGCCGTCTGCCAGCCGCACTCCTTGCAGCGGTAGGACGGACGGTCCTTGGTGGTCTTGGTACGGGCAGCCATGTCGAGAACCGTAACCGCCGGCACTGACAACGCGGGTCCGAGTGGGGCGCCCGTACCGAGCGCATGAGCCGCGGTGCCTAATGGGAGCTACGGAGCCGGGGAATGCTCGGGTCCGTAGCCGCCAGCAGGTGAGCACTACCGACGCCGGAAGCATTCGACTTCTGAGGTCAGACCGTGCCCCTGCTGGTCGGCCGGGAGGCCAGACCGTTGATGGGGTGGCGTGCCCGCCGGGCAGTGGGGCGTGAGCACTGGATCCATTAGGCCGCGTGCCGTGCCTTCCGCAGGCTGCATGGAGCAAAGCACCTGACCAGGAGGACGAGTTGCTGCTGATCGGCGATGACTGGGCCGAAGACCACCACGACGTCGAGGTCCAGGACGAGGCAGGCCGAAAACTCGCCGCGGCGAGGCTGCCCGAGGGCGTGGAGGGAATCGCGAAGCTGCACGAGCTCCTGGCCAAGCACGGCGGCGAGGGCCTGGATGCCGCCGACGTGGTGGTGGGGATCGAGACCGACCGCGGCTCCTGGGTGCAGGCCCTGATCGCCTCCGGCTACCAGGTCTATGCCATCAACCCGCGGCAGGTCGCCCGGTTCAAGGAACGCTATGCCTCCTCCGGCGCCAAGAGCGACAGGGGCGACGCGCACGCGCTGGCGGACATGGTCCGCATCGACCGGGCCCAGCTGCGGCCGGTGGCCGGGGACAGCGAGCAGGCGCAGGCCGTCAAGGTCGTCGCCCGCGCCCACCAGACCTTGATCTGGGAACGCGTTCGCACGTTCCAGCGGCTGCGCAGCACGCTGCGCGAGTACTTCCCCGCCGCCCTGGCCGCCTACGCGGACCTCACACTGACCAGCACGGACGCCCTGGAACTGCTGATCAAGGCCCCTACCCCGGCGGCCGGGGCGAAGTTGACCCGTGCCCAGATCACCGCCGTTCTGGCCCGTGCCCGCCGGCGCAACCGGGACGCGAAAGCGGCCACGATCCAGGCCGCGCTGCGCGAACGGCAGCTGGGCCTGCCCGAGCCGGTCACGACCGCCTACGCGGCCACCGTCACCGCTCACGCGAAGCTGCTGATCGCCCTGAACGAGCAGATAGCCGACCTGGAAGGGCAGGTGAGGGCCCATTTTCTCAAGCACCCAGACGCTGAGATCTACCTCTCGATGCCCGGCATCGCGGAGATCACCGGCGCCCGGGTGCTCGCCGAGTTCGGGGACGACCCCACCCGCTACGCGTCCGCCAAAGCCCGCAAGAACTACGCCGGCACCAGCCCCATCACCCGGGCCTCCGGCAAGAGCCATACCGTCCAGGCCCGATACGTCCGCAACAACCGGCTCGCCGATGCGTTGCAGACCCAGGCGTTCTCCGCCCTGCGCGCCTCGCCCGGCGCCCGCCACTACTACGACAAACAACGCGCCCGCGAGGCCGGTTACAACCCGGCCCTGCGGCAGCTCGGCAACCGCCTCGTCGGCATCCTCCACGGATGCCTCAAGACCCGAACCCTCTACGACGAAGCGACCGCCTGGTCGCACCACGCCCACACCCCTGCCGCTTGACACCAAACGACATGGGGTGTCTGACCTGAACCAGCCGTCACACCGCGAACCAGCCACGAAACGAAACGTTCCTGTCCCCTATTGAGGGATCGTTTCACCCGTACGGAGTAAATGTGGTCAAGGGGGAGGAAGGCCCAGGTCTCCGCCGCCTACGGTCCACGGATGACGAGCAGCAGTCCGGAGACCTCGACCCGCATCACCGGCGCACATCGGGCGCGCCGGGAGGCGCGCGACCGCGCTGCGGCGCGCACGCTGGCGCAGCGGCCGCCCGCGCGCTACGAGCCGTATCTGGACGGGCTGTTCACCTACTGCCTGTCCGTGCTGTGCGACCACGACGCGGCGACCGCGGCGCTCGGCGAGGCCCTCGCGCTCGCCGAGCGGCGTCGCGGCCCCGAGACGTCGGGGGACCGCCGGGCCTGGTTGTACGCGCTGGCCCGCTGGGCCTGTCTGCGCAAGCTGGCCGAGGCCAAGCAGAAACGTCTGAGCACCCACGCGGCGGGCCGGGGCGGCGCCGAGCGGCAGCGCTCCGCCGAACCTCCCGTGGCCGACGAGGTCCAGGAACAGCGCCGCGGCGAACTCGCCCTGCTCGCCTGGCCCGAGGCCGCCGGCACCACGCCGGAACAGCGCGAGGCGCTCGAACTCGCCGTGCGCCACCACCTCGCCGCCCACGAGGTCGCCGCCGTGCTGGGCATGGACCTCGCCACCGCACGCGAACTGCTCGCGTCCGCCGCCTGCGAGGTGGAGCGCACGCGCGCGGCCCTCGCCGTCGTCGAGACCGGCGCCTGCCCGAGCGTCGCCCGGCTCACCGGGGACAACCAGCTGGTGCTCAGCTCGGCCCTGCGCAAGGAGCTCGTCCGGCATGTCGACGACTGCCCGCGCTGCCGCCGCAGCGCCGAGCGCGCGATCCCCGGCCGCTGGCCCGGTGTGATGGTCACCCCTGCCGAGCTGCCCGTCCTGGAGGCACCCGGCGCGGCCCTGTACGCGGCGCTCGCCCACCCTCCACGCGCGCGTGGCACCGCCGTCCCCCGCTTCGACCGGCGCGGCTTCCCGATGGACCCCAAGGACCGCGCCGCCCGCCGGGACCGCCTACGCGCGCGTGCCGTCACCACGACGGTCGTCGCCACCGTGGTGGCTGCCCCCGTGCTCGCCCTGTGGGCCGCCTACCGGGGATCACCGGCAGACGCGGGCACCGACGGCCGCTCCGCCACCGCCAGCGAGGCACACGGCCCCGACAGCCTCGCCGGAGAGGCGGCGGGCGGCTACGAGAACGCCGGCAACGCCCGCACCACGCCCGGCGGCCGCTTCGCCAAGGGCAACGAACCGGACGTCTCCGTGGAGGTCCTCAGCGTCGCCGGCGCCAGGGGAAAGAGCGCCGGACACCTCGACGTCTCGGCCGGCAACGACGGCGACACCACGCTCGTCACCCTCACCGCGACCGGATCCGCACCGGTGCGCTGGTCCGCGTCCACGGGAGCCTCCTGGCTCTACCTGAGCCGGTCGTCGGGAACGCTCGCATCCGGCGAATCGTTGACGATCAAGGTGTACGTCGACCATCTGCGCGAGCCGTCCGGCCCCTGGCACGCGCAGGTGGCGGTGGCACCGGCCGGCGCCGTCGTGACCATCGAGGGCTACGGCACCGCGCCCAGCCCCCCGGCCCCCGGTCCGAGCGGCCCCGAGGACCCCCCGCCCTCGCCCCACCCGACCCCGACCGCCTCGGCACCCTCGGACCCCACCCCGAGCGCTCCGCCCTCCTCGCCCGGCCCGGACCCCACGCCGACGGCCTCCGCCCCGACGGCCCCGACCGGCTCGACGCCACCCCCCACAGGCGGCGAGGATCCGAGCCCCGCGACGTCGTGAGTGCGGGCCGCGGCGGCCGGCCGCAGGACCGCCCCGGCGCCGCGAGGGGCCGGCCCGCGCTCCCGCGGAGGGGGACCCCGGCAGCGCTGTCCCGGTCGCGGACCCGATCCCGGTCAGGTCGGCCGAGAGGCGCCCTCTTTCGCGGCCGGCCCGGTGCGCCGGGCCCGTCCTAGCCGACCGGGTCCGCCGGATGCGCTGCCAGCAGCGGCAGCTGGGAGGCCAGTCGCTCCTCACACAGCTCGACGAGGCGGTCGTATCCCGCCTTGCCCATCAGCTCGGTCAGCTCCGCCCGATAGGACACGTACACCGGGTCGCCCGCGCCGTGCGCCGAGGTCGCCGACGTGCACCACCAGTGCAGGTCGTGGCCGCCCGGACCCCAGCCCCGGCGGTCGTACTCGCCGATCGACACCTGCAGCACGCGTGTGTCGTCGGGCCGGTCGATCCAGTCGTAGGTCCGCCTCACCGGCAGCTGCCAGCACACGTCCGGCTTGGTCTCCAGCGGCTCACGGCCCTCCTTGAGGGCCAGGATGTGCAGCGAGCAGCCGGCGCCGGCCGCGAACCCGGGCCGGTTCTGGAAGATGCACGAGCCCTGGAAGGGACGGGTCTGCCGGTCGCCGTCCTCGTCCTCCGAGACCCAGCCGTGCTCCATGCCCTCGTCATGGTTCTGCCAGATCTCCGGCGTGAGCCTCGCCACATGCCCGGCCACGCGCTTCTCGTCGTCCTCGTCGGAGAAGTGCGCGCCCAGCGTGCAGCACCCGTCGTCCGCGCGGCCCGCCTGGATGCCCTGGCAGCCGCTGCCGAAGATGCAGTTCCACCGAGAGGTCAGCCATGTCAGATCGCACCGGAAGACCTGTTCGTCGTCTGCCGGATCCGGAAACTCCACCCATGCGCGCGCGAAGTCGAGGCCCTTCTCGTCGGCTTTCCGGGCCTTTTTCGACATCGTCACCTGCTTCGGTGGGTTCACCTGTGACGAGCCCTTGGCGGACTCGGCAGACCCTGCCGACTTGTCGGCCTTCGCCGTTTTCGTCTTTGGCACAGGACCAGCGTACGGCTCCCGAAGCCCCATCGAATACGGAAGAGCGCCCAGCTGGCAGTAGCGTTCCGTACATGAGACTCGGTGTCCTCGACGTGGGATCGAACACGGTGCATCTGCTGGTGGTGGATGCGCACCCGGGCGCGCGCCCCCTGCCCAGGCATTCGCACAAGGCGGAGCTGCGCCTTGCCCAACTCCTCGACGAGTCCGGAGCCATCGGCCCCGAAGGGGTCGACAAACTCATCGCCGTCGTCCACGAGTGCCTGCAGGCCGCCGAGGACAAGGGCGTCGAGGACGTACTGCCGTTCGCGACCTCCGCGGTGCGCGAGGCCAGCAACGCCGACGACGTCCTCGCGCGCGTGCAGGCCGAGACCGGCGTCGAGCTTCAGGTCCTCACCGGCGCCGAGGAGGCGCGGCTCACCTTCCTCGCCGCCCGCCGCTGGTTCGGCTGGTCCGTGGGCAAGCTGCTCGTCCTGGACATCGGAGGCGGTTCCCTGGAGATCGCCTTCGGCATGGACGAGGAGCCCGACGCGGCTGTCTCCCTGCCGCTCGGCGCCGGCCGCCTCACCAACGGCTGGCTCCCCGGCGATCCGCCCGATCCGGAGTCCATAAGGGCACTGCGCCGGCACGTACGCGCCCAGATCGCCCGCACGGTGGGCGAGTTCACCCGCTTCGGCGCCCCGGATCATGTCGTGGCCACGTCGAAGACGTTCAAGCAACTGGCGCGCATCGCCGGGGCGGCACGGTCCACGGAGGGCCTGTACGTCCAGCGCGACCTGAAGCGCGAGTCGCTGGAGGCCTGGGTCCCCCAGCTCGCGGGCATGTCGGCGGCCCAGCGGGCCGAACTCCCCGGGGTCTCGGAGGGCCGAGCGGGCCAGCTCCTCGCCGGCGCCCTGGTGGCCGAGGGCGCCATGGACCTGTTCGGTGTGGAGAGCCTGGAAATCTGCCCGTGGGCCCTGAGGGAGGGCGTGATCCTGCGCCGGCTGGATCACATGGGGTCGGCGTAGGCGCCCCAACGGGGCGTGGGGCTGTGACACTTCGCGGCCGCGCCGCGGGGCGCGAGCGACCACAGTCCACCCCCACTCGCCCGTGGTGAATCCCACAACGGCGAAGAGGCGGGCGGCCCCCAGCCCATCGCACCCCGTAACCTGTCGGCATGGCGGAGCCAGTCGTGCGCATCCCGGATGCGAAGGTCGCGCTGTCCACGGCCTCGGTGTACCCGGAGTCCACGGCGACGGCCTTCGAGATCGCCGCGCGCCTCGGGTATGACGGGGTCGAGGTCATGGTGTGGACCGACCCGGTCAGCCAGGACATCGACGCACTGCGCAGACTCAGTGACTACCACCGGATCCCGGTCCTGGCCGTGCACGCCCCCTGCCTGCTCATCACGCAACGGGTCTGGTCCACCGACCCGTGGGCCAAGCTCCAGCGCGCACGGGCGGCGGCGGAGAAGCTGGGGGCGACCACGGTCGTCGTGCACCCCCCTTTCCGCTGGCAGCGCCAGTACGCCCGCGACTTCGTGAGCGGCATCTGGCGCATGGCGAACGAGACGGACGTACGTTTCGCCGTCGAGAACATGTACCCCTGGCGCTACCGCGACCGCGAGATGCTCGCGTACGCCCCCGACTGGGACGTGACGAAGGAGGACTACCGCCACTTCACGATCGACCTCAGTCACAGCGCGACGGCCCGCTCCGACGCGATGCACATGGTCGACCGCATGGGCGACCGTCTCGGCCATGTCCATCTGGCCGACGGCAGGGGATCGGCCAAGGACGAGCATCTCGTCCCCGGGCGCGGCACCCAGCCCTGCGCCGAACTGCTGGAGCGTCTCGCCCTGACCGGCTTCGACGGCCACGTCGTCATCGAGGTGAACACCCGGCGCGCGATGTCCGGCGCGGAACGCGAGGCCGATCTGGCGGAGGCGCTGGCCTTCACGCGCCTTCATCTGGCGTCCGCGGTCAAGGTGCCCCGGCGGTGACCGAGGCGCCCGACCCGACAGCACGGCGCCGGGGACGTCGTACACGCACGGAGTCCGCCGGCACCCGTGACCGCATCCTGGTGGTCGCCCGCGAGGAGTTCTCCGAACGCGGATACGAGAAGACGTCGGTACGGGGCATCGCGAAGGCGGCCGGTGTGGACTCGGCGCTGGTGCACCACTACTTCGGCACCAAGGAGCAGGTCTTCGAGGCGGCGATCGAGGTCGCCTTCGCGCCCGCCCTGAACGCGCCGGAGGCACTCGCAGACGGCCCGCCGGCCGAGGTCGGAGAGCGGTTCACCCGCTTCATCTTCGGCATCTGGGAGAACCCCACCACCCGTACGCCCCTGCTGGCGATCGTGCGCTCCGCCGTGAACAACGAGGCCGCGGCCGCCGTCTTCCGCCGGCTGATCGCCTCCCAGCTGCTGCGCCGCATCGCCCCCCAGCTGGATCTGCCGGACGCGGAGCTGCGGGCCGAGCTGGCGGCCGCGCAACTCGTGGGATGCGCGATGCTGCGCTATGTGATCAAGGTTGAACCGCTGGCGTCGGCAGATGTCGAACAGATCATCGCGCGGGTGGCACCGGTGGTGCACGGGCATCTGACCGGGCCCTGACCGCCTCAGGTCCGTCAGGTCCGTCTCCGTCCGGGTCCGTCTCCGGCCCGTATCGGGCCGGTCCGTGACCTCTGAACGAGACGTGCATCCCGCATTCCGGACGCGGTGTCCATCCCTTGGAGCAACGGGCGTACGCTCGACTCAGTCACAACTCTCCGAAGGAGCGAGCGACGATGCCCGAGCTGAGGTCCCGCACAGTCACCCACGGCCGCAACATGGCGGGCGCCCGCGCCCTTATGCGCGCCTCCGGTGTACCCGGCGCGGACATCGGCCGCAAGCCGATCATCGCGGTGGCCAACTCCTTCACGGAGTTCGTGCCGGGCCACACCCACCTGCAGCCGGTCGGCCGGATCGTCAGTGAGGCGATCGTCGAGGCCGGCGGCATCCCGCGCGAGTTCAACACGATCGCCGTCGACGACGGCATCGCGATGGGACACGGGGGGATGCTCTACTCGCTCCCCTCCCGCGACCTGATCGCCGACAGCGTGGAGTACATGGTCGAGGCGCACTGCGCCGACGCCCTGATCTGCATCTCCAACTGCGACAAGATCACCCCGGGCATGCTGAACGCGGCCCTGCGTCTGAACATCCCCACGGTCTTCGTCTCCGGCGGCCCGATGGAGTCCGGCCGCGCGACGCTCGTCGACGGCACGGTCCGTACGCTCGACCTGGTCGACGCGATCTCCGACGCCGTGAACGACAAGATCTCGGACGAGGACATCCTCCGTATCGAGGAGAACGCCTGTCCGACCTGCGGCTCCTGCTCCGGCATGTTCACCGCCAACTCGATGAACTGCCTCACGGAGGCCATCGGCCTCTCGCTCCCCGGCAACGGCTCGGTCCTGGCCACCCACACGGCCCGTAAGCAGCTGTACGTCGACGCGGCCCGCACGGTCATGGACGTCACCCGCCGCTACTACGAGCAGGACGACGAGACGGTCCTGCCGCGCAACGTCGCCACCATCGCGGCCTTCGAGAACGCGATGGCCCTGGACATCGCGATGGGCGGCTCCACCAACACGATCCTGCACCTGCTGGCGGCGGCCCAGGAGGCGGGCGTCCCCTTCGGCCTGGAGGAGATCAACGCGGTCTCGCGCCGCGTGCCGTGCCTCGCGAAGGTCGCCCCGAACGTCGCCAAGAACCGCACGTACTACATGGAGGACGTGCACCGCGCGGGCGGCATCCCGGCCCTGCTGGGGGAACTGCACCGGGCCGGCCTCCTGAACGAGGACGTGCACTCGGTCCACAGCCCCTCCCTCGCGGACTGGCTGAAGACATGGGACGTGCGCGGCGGCTCCCCGTCGCCGAAGGCGCTGGAACTGTGGCACGCGGCCCCGGGCTGCGTCCGCTCCGCCGAGGCCTTCTCGCAGTCCGAGCGCTGGGAGGCGCTGGACGAGGACGCGGCCGAGGGCTGCATCCGCTCCGCGGAGCACGCCTACTCGAAGGACGGCGGCCTGGCGGTCCTCAGGGGCAACCTGGCGGTCGACGGCTGCGTCGTGAAGACCGCCGGCGTCGACGAGTCGATCTGGACCTTCGAGGGCCCGGCGGTCGTCTGCGAGTCGCAGGAGGAGGCCGTCGAGAAGATCCTCAACAAGCAGGTGACCGACGGCGACGTGGTGGTCATCCGCTACGAGGGCCCCAAGGGCGGCCCCGGCATGCAGGAGATGCTCTACCCGACGTCCTTCCTCAAGGGCCGCGGCCTCGGCAAGACCTGCGCACTGATCACGGACGGCCGTTTCTCCGGCGGCACGTCGGGCCTGTCCATCGGCCACGCCTCCCCGGAGGCGGCGTCCGGCGGCACCATCGCGCTGGTCCAGGACGGCGACCGCATCCGCATCGACATCCCGAACCGCACGATCGAGCTTCTGGTCGACGACGCCGAACTCGCCCGTCGCGAGCAGGCGTTGGGCGGCGTGTACGCCCCGAAGAACCGCGAGCGCAAGGTGTCGGCGGCGCTGCGGGCCTACGCGGCGATGGCCACCAGCGCGGACAAGGGCGCGGTGCGGGACGTGTCGAAGCTGGGCTGAGCGTTCAGCTGGGCTGAGCGTCAGGCTGAGGATTTCCGGGCGGGCCGTCTCTTCGGGGGCGGCCCGCCCTTGTGTCACCAGGCGGAGGGCTTGCGGGCGTCCACGCCGAAGACGGTGCCGTCGGGGGCGGTGGCGTAGACGTGGGTGCCGATGATCACGGGCTGGGGCAGGGAGGCCACGACCTGGCCCGAGTTCACGCCGAGGCGCGGCGGGGTCTGTCCGGCGAAAGTCCCCTTGCGCGCGTCCACGGCCAGCAGGCGCCCGTCGGCGGTCGTGACGTACACGTGGCGGGAGTCGGCGACCGGCTCGGAACCCCGGTTCACGGAGATCTCGACGTGCCACAACAGCTTTCGGGTGTTCATGTCGACGGCCTCCAGCGAACCGCCGGCGGCGAGGAGATGGACGACGCCTCCGCGCACGGAGGCCCGGGCATCCACGAGCGGTACCGGGAGCGCCATCCGGCGTGAGGTCCGTGAGGCCGGCGAGTAGCGGACGACCGCTGTCGTCGTGCCCGCGGCGCGGTCCATGGCCAGGAAGTAGACCGATCCGTCGTCGGCGCCGACGGGCGTGAGGTCGCCCTTCAGCCGTGCCTCCCACCGCACGTCGCCCGTGGCCGGATCCACGGCGGTGACCCAGGTGTCCGACGCGTCGGAGGTGTACGTCGTGTAGGCGAGGGGATCCCCGGCGAACGAGGCGAAGTAGGGATCACGCTGACCGGCGAAGTTCCGTTTCCATTTCGTGTGGCCCGAGGCACTGTCCACGCCCGTGACCGACGCGTCGGAGCCGGTGACCAGGAGCATGCCGCCGGCACTCTGCAGCCCGCTGTACGCGGACAGGGTCCGCTGCCAATTCTCCCTGCCCGAGGCGGGATCGAGCGCCGCCAGGCGCTCGCGCCGGTCCGTCAGCGGCTGGACGAGACCGCCCGACACGACCGGTGGTCCGTTCCTCGCCGTCTCGGCGACGGAGTGCCGCCACAGAAGGCTGCCGTCGGCCGGATCGAGAGCGAAGACGACCCCGCGCTGGGCACACACCAGCCGTCCCGCTCCGGACGAACACTGCGGCATACCCGCGTCGGCGGAAACAGGCTTCGCCTCCCAGCCGCTGAACGCGGCCTCGGGCGACCCGCTCCGTGTGGTGCTGCCCTCCGCCGCGGAGCCCGCGCCCTTCAGCAGCGGAACCGAGGCGAGCGCCGCGACCCCGACGACGCCGAGCGTGACGGCGGCCAGGATCCACTTTCTGCGCGAGTTCGGGCGGGCGGGCCGCCGCTCCGGCTCACCGACGGGATCGGGCCTCGGCACCTGTCCCGCGCGCTGTGCCGGTATGAACGCCTGCGTGTCGTACGAGGCCGCGACAGACCGCAACTCGTGCATCAACTCGTCCGGTGTGGGCCGGTCCTCGGGCTCCTTGGCGAGGCAACGCAGCACGAGCGGCGCGAGATTCTCCGGTACGCCGGCCAGGTCCGGCTCGTCGTGCACGACCTGGTAGGCGACGACGTACGGGCTGTCGGAGTCGAACGGCCCGCGCCCGGTCGCCGCATGGACCATCACGGACCCGAGCGCGAACACATCGGCGGCGGGGCCGACTTCGCGGGGTCTTCTGAACTGCTCGGGCGCCATGAAGGGCGGAGTGCCGATCAACTTGCCCGTCTCGGTCCGCAGTTCACTGTCCTTTGGCCGAGAAATGCCGAAGTCGATGACCTTCGGACCGTCCTCGGCCAGCAGCACATTGCTCGGCTTCAGATCCCGGTGCACGACGCCGACGCGGTGAATGTCGCGCAGTGCCTCGGCGAGTCCCGCCATCAGACGGCGCAGCTGCGCCGGAGGCATCGCCCCATTCCGCTTCACGTGATCGGAAAGGGTCGGACCGGGGATGAACAAGGTGGCCATCCAGGGCCGTTCGGCTTCCGGGTCGGCGTCCACGACGGAAGCCGTAAAGGCACCGCTGACCCTGCGCGCCGCGGCCACTTCCTGCCGAAAACGCCCCCTGAACTCGGGATCCCTGGCGAACTGGCCGTGTACGACCTTTACCGCGAGCTTCATCCCCGAGGTGCTCCGGGCCAGGTGTACGACACCCATGCCGCCCGAGCCGAGACATGACTCCAGACGGTAGTGCCCGGCGTATGCGGGATGTTCCGCTTCCGCGCCCGCTCCGGTGTTCTGCTGTGGCGCCATGGAACCACCCCCGTGCTGTTCTTCCGCGCGCGCGACGCACGGAGCCTAGTCGATGACTCGTACGAGACAGAGGCGGCTTGCTAGCCTTCACGTGCGAGTTACGTACATGTGTTTCATGGCGTGTTTTATGGGAATCATCGGGACCCCATGGCGTTCATGGGGTCCAACGGGGGAGGTTTTTCATGTCTGTTGACCGCGCAGAAGAGGCGGCAGGGGCCGGCGAGGCGATCGCCGCGGCGACCGTGAAGACGTATCAGGTCGCACCGGGTTTCCGCGTCAATGTCCGCAGCGGCCCCGGCACCAACTACACCGTCGTCCGCGTGCTGCCCGAGGGCTCTCGTGTGCCGATCTACTGCCAGACGCCGGGGACGAACGTGGCCGGCCCGTACGGCACCTCGAACATCTGGGACAACGTCAGCAACGGCGAATACATCTCGGACGCGTACGTACTCACCGGCAGCGACGGCTACGTAGCCTCCCGCTGCGCCTGATCCCACGGGAGCCCGCGCCCGCGCCGGAGCCATAATCGTCTCGTGAGCGACGAAACCGGCACCCAGGAGACCGCGGGCTCCCCAGGCCCCCGCCCAGAACCACTGCGCTTCTTCGGCACCACCTGGGTGGAGCACGACCACGGCTACACCACCCGCCGCATCGCAGTCGCCGTCGGCTCCCTGGTGACCGCCGCCGCCTCCTGCCTGGTCCTGCGCTTCGCCTACGAAGGACTCCAACTCGCGGACATCGGCGCCTTCGTGAGCATCCTCGTCGTCGCGATGTTCGCGATCTGCAGTGCCCTCGCCTTCCGTCACACCTGGGACGCCTTCGCCAAGCGCCCCGACCCCGAGCGCCAGTCCTCCCTTCGCGGCCTGCTCGCCATCGGCTTCGTCGGCTCCCTCCTCGCCTACTTCTTCCGCTCCCTCACCGAGGCCCCCGGCGAGAAACTCCGTCGCGAGGAGTACGAGGCAGCCCTCGACCAGCACGAGAAGCGCAGCTCCCGCCGCACGGGCAACCCGTCGAAGAAGCGCCGCCGCTAGTGCCCCGGTAGGCAACGTTCACCCCGTCGCGACGCCCGGCACGCGCCTCTACGGCGTTGCCGTCGGATGCCGACACTCCGCGTCGACGCCCCTCCTCCGCCGTGCGGCTGCACGCTCCGGGCCTCGCTCGGTCGGCCGGAATGAGCTGTTCCTCGCGGCCGGCCTGATCTTTTCGACTGGCCTTGGCCCTGCCGCCACGCTCCTGTCTGCGAGGCGACGCGGTGCACGCGCCCTCATTGCCTGATTGGCGTGGGAGGCGCCACCTCATCGCTCCGCGTCGACGCCCCTCCTCCGCCGTGCGGCTGCACGCTCCGGGCCTCGCTCGGGTCCGCCGGACGCACCGCTCCTCACGGCGGACCTGATCCGAACCACACCGCCTGGGCCGCCCCCGCTCGCCGGAGGCGGTCGTGTTCTCACCAATAACTCGATGCCCACCGCACCCAACCCGCGCCACCATGGCCTCATGACCGCCTCGTCGCAGCCCACCCGCGCCCATTCCTTCAACGCCGCCGCAGCCCAGTACGCCGCCAACCGCCCCTCCTACCCGCCGGCCCTCTTCGATGCCATCGAGGACCTGGCCGGCCGTCCGCTCAAGGGCGCGCGCGTGGCGGACATCGGCGCCGGCACCGGTATCGCCACCGCGCTCCTGGCCGCTCGCGGCGCGGACGTGGTCGCCGTGGAGCCCGGCGACGGCATGGCGGCCGAGTTCCGCCGCACCCATCCCGGTATCCCGATCGTCAGGGGCGACGCCAACGACCTCCCCCTCGCCTCCGCCTCCGCCGACCTCCTGACCTACGCCCAGGCCTGGCACTGGACCGAGCCCGCCCGCTCGGTGCCGGAGGCCCTGCGGGTACTGCGGCCGGGCGGAGCGCTAGCCCTGTGGTGGAACAGGAGCGCCCCGGACGTCCCGTGGATCGACGAGCAGGCCGCCCGGATCGGGCGTCACTTCGGCATCGACAGGGCCGTGGACAGAAACGGCAGCGGAGACCGCTACGCGCTCGCCGACCCCACCGGCCGCCTCCGGTTCTCCCACCGCCTCGTGCGCTGGAGCCGCCGCGTCCCCGTCGACACCCACCTCGCCAACATCGGCAGCCACTCGATCTTCCTGGTCCACGGCGAGGAGAACAGCAACGCCTTCCTCACCGTGGAGCGGGGCCACCTGCTCGCGGCCTTCCCGGACGGGGTCGTCGAGGAGACCTACGACGTCGAACTGCTCGTAGCCACCAACTCGTGACACCTCGTACACGAGCACCGTCAGCCCCGCCGCCGGCCCGCTCACCTGCAGGCTGCTGCCGGGCAGCGCCCCGGCGACCAGCCCGCCGACGATGCCGGTGACCAGCCCCAGTTCGACGGGGACTCCGGAGGCCACGGCCACGGCCACGCCCACACCGAGCGGCAAGGCGACGAGGAAGACGACGAGAGAAGAGAACAGATCGGCCTTGCGTAGGCGACAGCGCATGAAAGCAGCACCTCCGTCGATGAACGGCGGATGCTTGGGCGCCGAGCCGGGGGAGAGCACGACGAAGTGAAATCCACTGCCGGGAAGGGGAGTTGATTCCGCATCCGGTTCCTGTTTCCGGTCGGTCAACGCCGACGCACACCAACCGGACCCTCCTCCTCCGGTCACGCCTCCACGCGCCGGCCCCGCCGAACACGCCCCCTGGCGATGCCGCTTGACGACACCACTGCCCGAGAGCATTATTCATCGAATGATGAATTATTCGCCGGGGCCGCCCGCGGATCCCTCCACGCCCGCCGTCCGAGCCGAAGGTCTCACCGCTGTCCGAGCCGAAGGCCTCACCGTCGTCCGCAGCCCCCGAACAGTCCTGCGCGGCCTCGACTTCACCGTCCCGCGCGGCCAGATCACCGGCCTCCTCGGCCCCTCGGGCTGCGGAAAATCGACCCTCATTCGCTCGATCGTCGGCACCCAGGCCAAGGTCACAGGCACCCTGGAAGTCCTGGGCAACCCGGCCGGCCACCCCGCCCTGCGCACCCGCATCGGCTACGTCACCCAGGCCCCCTCCGTCTACGACGACCTGACGGTCCGCCAGAACCTCGACTACTTCACGGCGATCCTGGCCCCCGGCCGCAGCGCCGCCGACCGCCGCCAGGACATCGGCCGCGTCCTCGCCGATGTCGACCTCACCAGCCACGCCGACTCCCTCGCCGGCAACCTCTCCGGCGGCCAGCGCAGCCGCGTCTCCCTGGCCGTGGCGCTCCTGGGCACCCCGGAACTCCTCGTCCTCGACGAACCCACCGTCGGCCTGGACCCGGTCCTGCGCCGCGACCTGTGGAACCTCTTCCACTCCCTCGCCGCCGACCGCGGCGCGACCCTCCTCATCTCCTCCCACGTCATGGACGAGGCCGAACGCTGCCACCGCCTCCTCCTGATGCGCGACGGCGAGATCCTCGCCGACGACACCCCCGACGCCCTGCGCACCCGCACCGGCTCCGAAACAGTCGAGGCGGCCTTCCTGCACCTGGTCGACGAGGCGACCGCCGCCGCCCGTGAGAAGGAGACCACCCGATGAGTACGACGACGACCACGACCGGCACGACGACGGCACCCTCCCCCACCGGCGCCCTCAGCGCCTCCCGCACCACCGCCACCGCGGCCCGGGTCCTGCGCCAGCTCGGCCACGACCCACGCACCATCGCGATGCTGATCCTCATCCCCTGCGTGATGCTGTTCCTGCTGCGCTACGTCTTCGACGGCAGCCCGCGCACCTTCGACAACATCGGCGCCTCACTCCTCGGCATCTTCCCCCTCATCACGATGTTCCTGGTCACGTCCATCGCCACTCTGCGCGAACGCACCTCCGGCACCCTCGAACGCCTCCTCGCCATGCCACTGGGCAAGGGCGACCTGATCGCGGGCTACGCCCTCGCCTTCGGCACCCTCGCGATCATCCAGTCGGCCCTGGCCACCGGCCTCGCGGTCTGGTTCCTCGGCCTGGACGTCACCGGCAGCCCCTGGCTGCTGCTCCTGGTCGCCCTGCTGGACGCCCTCCTCGGCACCGCCCTCGGCCTCTTCGTCTCGGCCTTCGCGGCCTCCGAATTCCAGGCCGTCCAGTTCATGCCGGCCGTGATCTTCCCCCAGCTCCTCCTCTGCGGCCTGTTCACCCCCCGCTCCTCCATGCACCCCGCCCTCGAAGCCATCTCCGACGTCCTCCCCATGTCCTACGCCGTCGACGGCATGAACGAGGTCCTCAAACACGCGGACATGACAGCCACCTTTGTCCGCGACGTCGTGATCGTGGCGGGCTGCGCGCTGCTGGTGCTGGGGCTGGGCGCGGCAACCCTGAGGCGCAGGACGGCGTGACGTCTCGAACTCCGATCCGTACGACTCAGCCCGCCCGGCGTTTGAGGACGAGGCCGTTCAGGCCGATCGGGGGTCCAGAGGGCGGAGCCCCTTGGGGGGTCGAAGGGACAGAGCCCCTGGGGACGGGACGGGTAGGGGCGGCGGGCGAGAAAGACCCGACGGCCACCCGCAGGGCAACGTTCCGCCCACCGGACACCGGAGCCGCCCTCCCGCCCCCGGTGCGAGGATGGACCCCGGACGACGCACCCCCGGAGGACACCCCAGCCATGACCCAGAAAGTCGCAGTCCTCGGCACCGGCAAGATCGGCGAAGCCCTGCTCAGCGGAATGATCCGCGGCGGCTGGGCCCCCGCCGACCTCCTGGTCACCGCCCGCCGCCCGGAGCGAGCCGAGGAACTCCGCGCCCGCTACGGAGTCACCCCGGTCACCAACCCGGAAGCCGCCAAGTCCGCCGACACACTGATCCTCACGGTCAAGCCGCAGGACATGGGCACCCTCCTGGACGACCTCGCCGCGCATGTCCCCGCCGACCGCCTGATCATCAGCGGAGCCGCCGGTATCCCCACCTCCTTCTTCGAGGAGCGCCTGGCCGCCGGCACCCCCGTCGTCCGCGTCATGACGAACACCCCCGCCCTCGTGGACGAGGCCATGTCCGTCATCTCCGCCGGCACCCACGCCACCCCCGACCACCTCGCCCACGCCGAGGAGATCTTCGGCGCCGTAGGCAAGACCCTCCGCGTCCCCGAGTCCCAGCAGGACGCCTGCACCGCACTCTCAGGCTCCGGCCCGGCGTACTTCTTCTACCTCGTCGAAGCCATGACGGACGCAGGCATCCTGCTCGGCCTGCCCCGCGACAAGGCCCACGACCTGATCGTCCAGTCCGCGATCGGCGCGGCGATCATGCTCCGGGACAGCGGCGAACACCCGGTCAAGCTCCGCGAGAACGTCACTTCTCCCGCGGGCACGACCATCAACGCCATCCGCGAACTCGAGAACCACGGCGTACGAGCCGCCCTCATCGCCGCCCTCGAAGCCGCTCGCGACCGCAGCCGCGAACTGGCCTCCGGCAAGAAGGACTGACGCCCTCCGGGGGCGGTCACCTCGCCGCGTCCACCACCTCGTCCACCACCTCCTTCCTGGTCACCACACGCGCGAATCCGCCCCCGCGCACCGACGCCGCCGAGGCCTGCCCGACCTCGTCCGCACTCCGCCACCAGCGGAACGGGCCCTCCAGATCGAACATGTCGCCGACCTGGCCGCCCACGCAGGCATGTCCCCGCACAGCTTCGCCCGCCACTTCACCGAGGAGCAGGCATCACCCCGCTCCGCCGGCTCCTCGACCAGCGCATCGCCACCGCCCAGGACTCCTTGAGCGCACTGACCTGCCGATGCGCGAGGTCGCCCGCCACGCCGGCTTCGGCAGCGAAGTCACGATGCGCCAGCACCTCTCATCGCGCCTCGCCACCAGCCCGCGCGCCTACCGTGCAGCGTTCAGCGCGACGCCCGTATCGACCGCAGCGGCACCGGCCGCATCCGCACCCGCACCTGTATCCGCGGCAGGCGGCAGCAGCCCGATCGCGCGATAAGCGGCATCGACGGTCGGTCGGGCCATCGCCCGCGCCCTCTCCGCACCATCCCGCAGCACCCCCTCCACGTAATCCGGATCGGCGCACAGCGCCCTGTGCCTCTCCTGTACGGGCCTGAGGAACTCGACCACGGCCTCCGCGGTGTCCTTCTTCAAGGACCCGTACGTCTCATATACACCGCTCAGCTCCTCCGGGTTCCCACCCGTACAGGCAGCCAGGATCTCCAGCAGATTCGCGACCCCCGGCCGCCCCTCCCGGTCGTAGACGACGTCCTGCCCACTGTCGGTCACGGCCCGCATGAACTTCTTCCGCACCACGTCAGGCTCGTCGAGCAGATAGACGATCCCCGGCCCGGAGTCGTCGGACTTGCCCATCTTCGAAGCCGGCTCCTGCAGGTTCATGACCCGTGCCGCCACCGACGGAAGCGTGGCCCGAGGCACCACGAACGTATGCCCGTACCGCTGGTTGAACCGGACCGCCAGATCCCGAGCCAGCTCCACGTGCTGCGCCTGGTCGTCCCCCACCGGTACCTCGTGAGCCCCGAACGCCAGAATGTCCGCCGCCATCAGCACCGGGTAGGTCAGCAGGGAAAGCCGCACACTCCCGCCCCGCTCCCGCTCGCGCGCGGCCTTCTCCTTGTACTGGATCATCCGCCGCATCTCGCCGTCAGTCGCCACACACTCGAGCAGATACGACAGCCGTGCGTGCTCGTCGACGTGACTCTGCAGGTACACGGTGCACAGCGCCGGATCGAGTCCCGCCGCAAGCAACAGCGTCGCCGCCTGCCGACTGAGCCTGCGCACCCGCGCCGGATCGTGGTCCACGGTCAGGGCATGCAGATCCACGACGCAGAACAGCGCGTCCGATCGGTGCTGGTCCACCGCGGCCCACTGCCGCATGGCTCCCAGGTAGTTCCCCAGCGTCAGATGCCCGGTCGGCTTGACTCCACTGAAAACCCGTCCCATCCCTGCTCCACCTCCTGGTCGAGGCCGCCGTCCCCGGCCGGCCGACCCTCAGGAGCTCTGGAGGGAGAAACGAGAACGGCCGCCGAGTCGGCGGCCGTTGAACGCATACGTGAGCGCGGCCGCCGTCAGGCGGCCCACCACAGCTGGGTGCACGTACACGTGGTCATGCCGCAGAGAGTACGCCTCCCGGGTGCCGTCCGGAGTCAAGTTGACACGCCCTTCCCCGCTACGTAGTGTTCTCCGAGTTGTTCGACGTGAGCGCCGACTCCGGTCGGTCCCCGGACAACCATTCCGCAAGTACCAACCACAACTCGGCGACCAGTCGAAATCTGTCTGGGCGTCGCGTCATTGGCGTGCGTATTCGCGAAATGAGGAATCCACGTTCGAAAGGACGCGGACCCCGATTAGCTCGGGGGCGGGGAATCCGCTAAAGTCTCACTCGTCGGAACGGCCCAACGGCCGCGAGGACAAGCCCGCTGACTGGGAGTCAGGCCCGAAAGGATCTGATAGAGTCGGGACCGCCGGAAAGGGAAACGCGAAAGCGGGATCCTGGAAAGCACCGAGGAAATCGGACCGGGAAGCGGTCTGATAGAGTCGGAAACGCAAGACCGAAGGGAAGCGCCCGGAGGAAAGCCCGAGAGGGTGAGTACAAAGGAAGCGTCCGTTCCTTGAGAACTCAACAGCGTGCCAAAAATCAACGCCAGATATGTTGATACCCCGTCCGCCGGACTTGTTCCGGTGGTCGAGGTTCCTTTGAAGTAAAACACAGCGAGGACGCTGTGAACGGCTGGGCTTATTCCGCCCGGCTGTTCCGCTCTCGTGGTGTCATCCCGATGACGGGAGAACATTCACGGAGAGTTTGATCCTGGCTCAGGACGAACGCTGGCGGCGTGCTTAACACATGCAAGTCGAACGATGAAGCCCTTCGGGGTGGATTAGTGGCGAACGGGTGAGTAACACGTGGGCAATCTGCCCTTCACTCTGGGACAAGCCCTGGAAACGGGGTCTAATACCGGATATCACTGTCACTCGCATGGGTGGTGGTTGAAAGCTCCGGCGGTGAAGGATGAGCCCGCGGCCTATCAGCTTGTTGGTGAGGTAATGGCTCACCAAGGCGACGACGGGTAGCCGGCCTGAGAGGGCGACCGGCCACACTGGGACTGAGACACGGCCCAGACTCCTACGGGAGGCAGCAGTGGGGAATATTGCACAATGGGCGAAAGCCTGATGCAGCGACGCCGCGTGAGGGATGACGGCCTTCGGGTTGTAAACCTCTTTCAGCAGGGAAGAAGCGAAAGTGACGGTACCTGCAGAAGAAGCGCCGGCTAACTACGTGCCAGCAGCCGCGGTAATACGTAGGGCGCAAGCGTTGTCCGGAATTATTGGGCGTAAAGAGCTCGTAGGCGGCTTGTCACGTCGGGTGTGAAAGCCCGGGGCTTAACCCCGGGTCTGCATTCGATACGGGCTAGCTAGAGTGTGGTAGGGGAGATCGGAATTCCTGGTGTAGCGGTGAAATGCGCAGATATCAGGAGGAACACCGGTGGCGAAGGCGGATCTCTGGGCCATTACTGACGCTGAGGAGCGAAAGCGTGGGGAGCGAACAGGATTAGATACCCTGGTAGTCCACGCCGTAAACGGTGGGAACTAGGTGTTGGCGACATTCCACGTCGTCGGTGCCGCAGCTAACGCATTAAGTTCCCCGCCTGGGGAGTACGGCCGCAAGGCTAAAACTCAAAGGAATTGACGGGGGCCCGCACAAGCAGCGGAGCATGTGGCTTAATTCGACGCAACGCGAAGAACCTTACCAAGGCTTGACATACGCCGGAAAGCATCAGAGATGGTGCCCCCCTTGTGGTCGGTGTACAGGTGGTGCATGGCTGTCGTCAGCTCGTGTCGTGAGATGTTGGGTTAAGTCCCGCAACGAGCGCAACCCTTGTCCTGTGTTGCCAGCATGCCCTTCGGGGTGATGGGGACTCACAGGAGACCGCCGGGGTCAACTCGGAGGAAGGTGGGGACGACGTCAAGTCATCATGCCCCTTATGTCTTGGGCTGCACACGTGCTACAATGGCCGGTACAATGAGCTGCGATACCGTGAGGTGGAGCGAATCTCAAAAAGCCGGTCTCAGTTCGGATTGGGGTCTGCAACTCGACCCCATGAAGTCGGAGTTGCTAGTAATCGCAGATCAGCATTGCTGCGGTGAATACGTTCCCGGGCCTTGTACACACCGCCCGTCACGTCACGAAAGTCGGTAACACCCGAAGCCGGTGGCCCAACCCCTTGTGGGAGGGAGCTGTCGAAGGTGGGACTGGCGATTGGGACGAAGTCGTAACAAGGTAGCCGTACCGGAAGGTGCGGCTGGATCACCTCCTTTCTAAGGAGCACTTCTTACCGATCCCTCCGGGGTGAGGTCAGAGGCCAGTTCATCGGCGAACGTCCGGTGCTGGTTGCTCATGGGTGGAACGTTGATTATTCGGTCCGGTTCTCGGGTCGGAGGCTGTGAGTACTGCTCTTCGGAGTGTGGAAAGCATGATCTCCGGGCGGGGTCGGGTCGGGCACGCTGTTGGGTGTCTGAGGGCATGGCCGTGATGGTCTGTCTTCGGTGCCGGCCCCAGTGCACTCGGACTTAGGTTCGGGGTGGTGGGTGGCTGGTCGTTGTTTGAGAACTGCACAGTGGACGCGAGCATCTGTGGCCAAGTTTTTAAGGGCGCACGGTGGATGCCTTGGCACCAGGAACCGATGAAGGACGTGGGAGGCCACGATAGGCCCCGGGGAGTCGTCAACCAGGCTTTGATCCGGGGGTGTCCGAATGGGGAAACCCGGCAGTCGTCATGGGCTGTCACCCTTGCCTGAACACATAGGGCAAGTGGAGGGAACGCGGGGAAGTGAAACATCTCAGTACCCGCAGGAAGAGAAAACAACCGTGATTCCGGGAGTAGTGGCGAGCGAAACCGGATGAGGCCAAACCGTATGCGTGTGAGACCCGGCAGGGGTTGCGTATACGGGGTTGTGGGATCTCTCTTTTGCGGTCTGCCGGCCGTGAGACGAGTCAGAAACCGTTGATGTAGGCGAAGGACATGCGAAAGGTCCGGCGTAGAGGGTAAGACCCCCGTAGTCGAAACGTCAACGGCTCGTTTGAGAGACACCCAAGTAGCACGGGGCCGAGAAATCCCGTGTGAATCTGGCGGGACCACCCGTTAAGCCTAAATATTCCCTGGTGACCGATAGCGGATAGTACCGTGAGGGAATGGTGAAAAGTACCGCGGGAGCGGAGTGAAATAGTACCTGAAACCGTGTGCCTACAAGCCGTGGGAGCGTCGGAATGTGCTTGCACATTCTCGTGACTGCGTGCCTTTTGAAGAATGAGCCTGCGAGTTTGCGGTGTGTTGCGAGGTTAACCCGGGTGGGGAAGCCGTAGCGAAAGCGAGTCCGAATAGGGCGGTATAGTAGCGCGCTCAAGACCCGAAGCGGAGTGATCTAGCCATGGGCAGGTTGAAGCGGAGGTAAGACTTCGTGGAGGACCGAACCCACCAGGGTTGAAAACCTGGGGGATGACCTGTGGTTAGGGGTGAAAGGCCAATCAAACTCCGTGATAGCTGGTTCTCCCCGAAATGCATTTAGGTGCAGCGTCGTGTGTTTCTTGCCGGAGGTAGAGCACTGGATAGGCGATGGGCCCTACCGGGTTACTGACCTTAGCCAAACTCCGAATGCCGGTAAGTGAGAGCGCGGCAGTGAGACTGTGGGGGATAAGCTCCATGGTCGAGAGGGAAACAGCCCAGAGCATCGACTAAGGCCCCTAAGCGTACGCTAAGTGGGAAAGGATGTGGAGTCGCACAGACAACCAGGAGGTTGGCTTAGAAGCAGCCACCCTTGAAAGAGTGCGTAATAGCTCACTGGTCTAGTGATTCCGCGCCGACAATGTAGCGGGGCTCAAGCGTACCGCCGAAGTCGTGTCATTGCAGCAATACTCCCAACGGAGGCTGTGATGGGTAGGGGAGCGTCGTGTGCCGGGTGAAGCCGCGCCGGAAGGCAGTGGTGGACGGTTCACGAGTGAGAATGCAGGCATGAGTAGCGATTCACACGTGAGAAACGTGTGCGCCGATTGACTAAGGGTTCCTGGGTCAAGCTGATCTGCCCAGGGTAAGTCGGGACCTAAGGCGAGGCCGACAGGCGTAGTCGATGGATAACCGGTTGATATTCCGGTACCCGCTGTGAAGCGTCAAACATTGAATCAGGCGATGCTAAGTCCGTGAAGCCGTTCCGGACCCTTCGGGGAATGGAAAGTGGTGGAGCCGATAGACCAGACTTGTAGTAGGTGAGTGATGGGGTGACGCAGGAAGGTAGTCCAGCCCGGGCGGTGGTTGTCCCGGGGTAAGGGTGTAGGCCGTGCGGTAGGTAAATCCGTCGCACATGGGGCTGAGACCTGATGCCGAGCCGATTGTGGTGAAGTGGATGATCCTATGCTGTCGAGAAAAGCCTCTAGCGAGTTTCATGGCGGCCCGTACCCTAAACCGACTCAGGTGGTCAGGTAGAGAATACCGAGGCGTTCGGGTGAACTATGGTTAAGGAACTCGGCAAAATGCCCCCGTAACTTCGGGAGAAGGGGGCCATCACTGGTGATTGGATTTACTCCATGAGCTGGGGGTGGCCGCAGAGACCAGCGAGAAGCGACTGTTTACTAAAAACACAGGTCCGTGCGAAGCCGTAAGGCGATGTATACGGACTGACGCCTGCCCGGTGCTGGAACGTTAAGGGGACCGGTTAGTGCGCTTTCGGGCGTGCGAAGCTGAGAACTTAAGCGCCAGTAAACGGCGGTGGTAACTATAACCATCCTAAGGTAGCGAAATTCCTTGTCGGGTAAGTTCCGACCTGCACGAATGGCGTAACGACTTCTCGACTGTCTCAACCATAGGCCCGGTGAAATTGCACTACGAGTAAAGATGCTCGTTTCGCGCAGCAGGACGGAAAGACCCCGGGACCTTTACTACAGTTTGATATTGGTGTTCGGTTCGGCTTGTGTAGGATAGCTGGGAGACTGTGAACTCTGGACGCCAGTTCAGGGGGAGTCGTCGTTGAAATACCAGTCTGGTCGTGCTGGATGTCTAACCTGGGTCCGTGATCCGGATCAGGGACAGTGTCTGATGGGTAGTTTAACTGGGGCGGTTGCCTCCTAAAGAGTAACGGAGGCGCCCAAAGGTTCCCTCAGCCTGGTTGGCAATCAGGTGTTGAGTGTAAGTGCACAAGGGAGCTTGACTGTGAGACCGACGGGTCGAGCAGGGACGAAAGTCGGGACTAGTGATCCGGCGGTGGCTTGTGGAAGCGCCGTCGCTCAACGGATAAAAGGTACCCCGGGGATAACAGGCTGATCTTCCCCAAGAGTCCATATCGACGGGATGGTTTGGCACCTCGATGTCGGCTCGTCGCATCCTGGGGCTGGAGTCGGTCCCAAGGGTTGGGCTGTTCGCCCATTAAAGCGGTACGCGAGCTGGGTTTAGAACGTCGTGAGACAGTTCGGTCCCTATCCGCTGCGCGCGCAGGAATATTGAGAAGGGCTGTCCCTAGTACGAGAGGACCGGGACGGACGAACCTCTGGTGTGCCAGTTGTTCTGCCAAGGGCATGGCTGGTTGGCTACGTTCGGGAGGGATAACCGCTGAAAGCATCTAAGCGGGAAGCCTGCTTCGAGATGAGTATTCCCACCCACTTGATGGGGTAAGGCTCCCAGTAGACGACTGGGTTGATAGGCCGGATCTGGAAGCCCAGTAATGGGTGGAGGTGACCGGTACTAATAGGCCGAGGGCTTGTCCTCAGTTGCTCGCGTCCACTGTGTTGGTTCTGAAACCACGAACAGCCCCGTTACCGGTGATGGTGATGGTGTGGCAGGTTCGACAGTTTCATAGTGTTTCGGTGGTTATAGCGTGAGGGAAACGCCCGGTTACATTCCGAACCCGGAAGCTAAGCCTTACAGCGCCGATGGTACTGCAGGGGGGACCCTGTGGGAGAGTAGGACGCCGCCGAACAATCATTCAGAAAACCCCCGTGCCATCGGCACGGGGGTTTCCTGCGTTTAGGCTCATGGTATGCGCTATGACCTCGTGATCTTCGACAACGACGGAGTGCTCGTCGACAGCGAGCCGATTTCCAACCGGCTCCTCGCCGCCTATCTCACCGAACTCGGGCACCCGACCTCCTACGAGGACTCGCTGCGCGACTACATGGGCTCTGCCATGCACCGGATCCACGACCTCGTACGGGAGCGGACCGGGCAGAGGCTTCCGGACGACTTCGACGACGTCTTTCACGCGCGTGTGTTCGCCGCGTTCGAGAGGGAGTTGGAGCCGGTCGACGGGGCCGTCGGGTTTGTGGAGAAGCTGGCCGCTGACGGAGTGCCGTACTGTGTCGCGTCCTCCGGGAGTCATGCGCGGATCCGGGTGGGGCATCGGACGACCGGGCTGGACCGGTGGTTCGAGGACGGGCGGATCTTCAGTTCGCAGGATGTCGGGCGCGGGAAGCCGGCGCCGGACCTGTTCCTCTACGCCGCCGAGCGGATGGGAGTCGCGCCGGAGCGGTGCGTGGTGGTCGAGGACAGTCCGCTCGGGGTGCAGGCGGCTGTCGAGGCCGGGATGGACGTCTTCGGCTTCACTGCCATGACGCCTGCCGAGAGGCTCGTAGGAGCGACTCAACTCTTCTCGAACATGGGTGAGTTGGCTGACCTGCTGGTCTGACATTTGTCATGCTGAGCTCCGGACGATCGTTTCTACTGGCGCCTGTGTCCCGCGCGGCAAGCTGAGGGCATGACGACGAAGACGGACAAGAAGAACCCCTTCGCCCCGCTGATCGTGGACGTGGCGGTACCCCTCGGTTCGTACTACCTGTTCAAGGACGGCTTCGGGATGAGCACGTTCGCGGCGCTCGCCTGGAGCAGCGTGGTGCCGGCCGCGCGGACGGTGTGGAGCGTGGTCAAGGAGCGGGCGACCAACGGGCTGGCCCTTCTCATCCTCGTCGTTAACGTCGTCGGACTGCTGCTCAGCTTCGTCACGGGCGACCCCCGGCTGATGCTCGCCAAGGACGGCGGGGTAAGCAGCACGGTCGCGATCGGCGTCCTGGTCTCCGTGGCGCTCGGCAAGCCGATGATGACCGCGGGTCTCAAGCCCTTCCTGGTGAAGGGGGATGCGGCGAAGGAAGCCGCCTGGCAGCGGCTGGTGGGCGGAGGCGCGGCCGGGTCGGCGGACTTCCGGCGCAAGGAGCGGCTCTTCTCCGTGATCTGGGGTGTGGCGCTGCTCGGTGAGTGCATCGCGCGGGTCGTGGGCGCGTACACGATTCCCGTCGACACCATGGTCTGGCTCGGTGGGGTCTTCCTGGTCGTCGCGATCGTGCTCGGGATGGTGGTCGGCGGTGCGTTCGGTGCCGGGCCCATGGAGCGGATGCTCGCCGATGAGACGAAGACCGCGGACACGCCTGAGCCGGAAGCCGCCGTCGCCGTCTGAGCGCAGAGACGAAGCTGAGGGAAATTCATCTTTGGCTGATCTACCCACAGGTAGCCCGGGGCCCTACGCTCGCCGCCATGACAGATGTGCTGCGGCGCGGTAGGGCCTCTTTGGCGTTCAGCTTCTTCGCTCAGGGCGCCACCTTTGCCCTGCTGGTGACCCGCATCCCGGCCATCCAGGACCGGTACGGCGTCTCCGACGCGCTGCTGCCCGCCTTCCTTGCCGCCGTGCCCGTCCTGGCCGGCGTCGGGAGCGTGACGGCCGAGCAGTTGGTGAAGCGAATACCGCCGAGTCTGCTGCTGCGGTGCCTGCAGCCTCTCGTGCTGCTGGCGCTCCTCGGTGTCGGGTCGGGGGAGAACCTGGCCGAGCTGGGGGTCGCGCTGGGCATGTTCGGGCTTGCCGTGGGCGGGCTCGACGCCTCGATGAACATGCTCGGGGTGAGCCTGCAGCGCGCGTACGGGCGCAGCATCATGCTCAGCTTCCACGCCGTTTTCAGCCTCGGCGGGATCATGGGGGCCTCGCTGGCCTGGGCGGGGGCGCACTGGCATCTGGCGCTGTGGGTGTCGTATCTGCCGGTCGTCGCGGTGCTGTTGCCGGCCACGCTGGTCGGGAGTCGGTGGTACGTCGGCGGGGAGGCCCGCCCCGGCGAGCAGGCGACGGGGGCGGGCGCGGGTCAGCCCGTCGTCTTCAAGCTGCTGCTGCCCCTGTGTCTGGTGATGACCTTCGCCTATATCGGGGACTCGACCGTCTCCAACTGGAGCGCCAAGTATCTGAAGGACGTGCTCGGGAGTTCGGAGCAGTTGTCGACGGTGCCGTACAACGTCTACATGGTGACCACGCTGGTGGGGCGGTCGCTGGGGGACTTGGGGGTACGGCGGTTCGGGGCCGTTGCGGTGGTGCGGCTGGGGGCGGTGGTGGCGGCGCTCGGGTTCGCCGTGGTGGCGGTGGCGCCCGGCGCGTGGGTCGGGATGCTCGGGTTCACGCTGCTCGGGCTGGGACTGTGCGTGCTGGTGCCGCAGACCTTCGCGGCCGCCGGGCGGCTCTTCCCCCATGCGTCCGACGCCGCTGTCGCGCGGCTGAACATCTTCAACTACGTAGGCTTCCTGGTCGGCTCGCCGCTGGTGGGGGCGCTGGGCGACACATGGAGCTATCGGGGGGCGATGGTCGTGCCGATGGTGTTGGTGCTGGTGACCCTGTACTACGCCCGTTCGTTCGCTCCTCAACCGGACCGATACGGTGGCGGGCATGAGCGGCCGCGCACAGCTGATGTGGGACGAGGCAGTAACGGGCTATGACTTCGGCTCGGACCATCCGATGGATCCGGTCCGGCTCGCCCTGACCAGGCACCTCGTCGATGCCTTCGGGCTCGACAAGGACGTCGACGTGGTGGCGGCGAAATCCGCCGGGGAGTCGACCCTGCGGCTCGTCCACCGGGAGGACTACGTCGAGGCCGTGAAGGCGGCTTCGGCGCATCCGGAGGCGGCGGACGGGTCGTACGGGCTCGGGACGATCGACGATCCCGCCTTCGCGGGGATGCACGACGTGTCCGCGCTGATCGCGGGGCAGTCGGTGGGGGCGGCCGAGGCGGTGTGGCGCGGAGAGGCGCTGCACGCGGTGAACTTCGCGGGCGGCCTGCATCATGCGATGCCCGGGGGCGCGTCCGGGTTCTGCATCTACAACGACGCCTCGCTCGCCATCGCGCGGCTGCTGGAGCTGGGGGCCGTGCGGGTCGCCTACGTCGATGTGGACGTGCATCACGGGGACGGGGTGCAGGCGGCCTTCTGGGATGATCCGCGCGTTCTGACGATCTCGCTGCACGAGCATCCGCGGACGCTGTTCCCGCAGACCGGCTGGCCGGAGGAGACGGGCGCCGACTCGGCGGAGGGCTCGGCCGTGAACCTCGCGCTGCCCGCCGGGACCGGCGATGCCGGATGGCTACGGGCGTTCCATTCCGTCGTACCGGAACTGATCGCCGATTTCCGGCCGCAGGTGCTGGTCACGCAGCACGGGGCCGACACGCACTTCGAGGATCCGCTCGCGCATCTGGCCGTGTCGCTGGACGCGCAGCGGGCCGTGCAGGTGGCCTGTCACGAGCTGGCGCACGAGTACGCGGACGGGAAGTGGGTCGCGCTCGGCGGCGGCGGATATGCCGTGGTCGAGGTCGTGCCACGGTCGTGGACGCATCTCGTGGGTATCGCGGCGGGGCGGGAGATCGCGCCGGAGACGATGATCCCCGAGGGTTGGCGGCAGGAAGTGTTCGCGCGGACGCGGCAGTTGGCGCCGGCGCGGATGACGGATGGGCGGTGGCCGGTGTCCTGGTCCGGGTGGGAGGCGGGGTACGACCCCGCGGACCGGCTGGACCAGGCGGTCCTGGCCACTCGGCGGGCGGTGTTCCCGCTGCGGGGGCTGCTGGCGTAGCCGACCCGGAGGTCGACCACGCCGGCAGCCGTTCCGATCAGGTGCAGAGGCCGTTGTCCGAGTTGTAGGAGATGTCGATCGAGCCGCTCCAGGTCAGGCACTGACCGTCGTCGGGGGCGTCCTTGTAGACCGGGCCCGCGTAGCTGGTGAAGGAGCCCGAGTCCCGTGCCTCGCCGCTGCTGTAGGGCCAGGTGTCCAGGGTGACCTCCATGAAGATGCGGGCGCCCGGACTGGTTCGCACGGTGACCGCGCAGACCTTGCCGGCGTCCTCGTTGAAGGTCACGAACGTGGTGGCCGGAATGGCGGACTGGGACGAGTGGATCGGCGTGGCCCGGATGACGTCGTAACCCTTGCCGCAGGCGCCGTTGTAGGCGGTGGGCGTGGCGGCCGAGGCCGGTGTGGTCGCGGCGAGCGTGCCGCCCAGGGCGAGGACGGCGAGGGCGGTGGCGGTGGCTGCCTTGCGGCGGATCGGCTTCATGGTGTTCCCCCTGTTGGTGTCTTGCTGTTGATGTGTCGGCCAATGGGCTCGGGACGGCTGGTCGTTGCCGCCACGCAAGATGAGACCCGGGAGACCCCCGGACAGTTGTGGGCTGTTGTGTCCCTGTTCAGTCACCCGTGTAACAAGGGCTGTTACGCCAACTGTGCGGTGTTTGCCTGTTCGTGTGGCCGCCCCTGCCCCGGTCCGCCACTCTCGAAGACGTGTTGAGCACCGGAGCCCTGCGGGCCCATCTCCTGGCCGCCCGTCTCGCCGGGCCCGTGGCCACCTCCCGTGAGGAGAGCCTCCGTAGCTATCGGCTCTTCGCCGCGCGCGATCCGCGCGTACTGCTCGGACTCGATCCCGAATGGACGTGGGGACAGCGGGATCTGATCGAGCTGATGGCGGACAAGTGCGGAGTCTCGGCCGATCCCCGACATGTCTCAGGCCATGATGTGATCGATCCGGAGCGCACTCTGATCGCCCTGGACGCCTTCGCGGACCGTCTGGCGGTAGCGGCCCAGCGCAGCGCCCCCGTGCTCCTCGGCACCGGCCACCCGCACCGCCTGCTCGGTTTCTACGCCGCCTTGGCGGACGCTCTGTCGGCGGCGGGATGTACCGTCCTCACACCGGCGCATGGCCACTGTGTCGACATAACGACCCGGTTCGGTCTACGCACGTACAACCTTGACTACGCACAAGGAGTCGCGCTCGTGCGGGAACCCGGCGCTGCTCGCCCCGGTTGTGCGACCGGCGTACACACGCACTCTCCGCTCCCGGTTCGTACCGCTCTGGCGGCCGCGGCCGAGACCGGGGGACCGCTTCCCGAGCTGGTCGTCGGGGACCACGGTTGGGTCTGCGGGGCAGGTCAGCTGGGGTTCGAGGCCATTGGGCTGGCCGATACGGACGACCCCGCGCTCTTCGTGGGGGAGGCCGAGGGGTCCGTGTCCGTCGTCGTTCCACTTGATGACGCTGTGCGGTCCGATTACTACCGGCCGCTTACCCGCTACGTACTCAATCGAGCGTGTCTGTCACAGTAGGCCGCCGATGGGTGCACCTCTTCCCCACTCGCATCACCCGCCCCTACATTGGGGAGTGAGCACGCAGCGACGAAGAGTCACCGGAAGGGGAAGCCGGTGGCCGTCGAGTGCGGAAGGTTCAGGTGTGTCATGGCTGCTGAGCAGAGGCCTCTGAGCGAGGTTCAGTTCCTTACCGTGGCGGAGGTCGCCTCGGTGATGCGAGTGTCGAAGATGACCGTGTACCGGTTGGTGCACAGCGGTCATCTGCCCGCGATCAGGGTGGGGCGGTCATTCCGCGTCCCCGAGAACGCGGTTCACGAGTACCTCCGCGAGAGTTACGTGGGGGTGGAAACCGCCTGATCGACTGCCCCGGGGGGATCCTCAGGGCACTTCTGGATCTCCCCGGCGCCCTCGATTACGACCTCAGCGCTCGGACGGGTAGGCTGGCCCCTTGTAGGTCGTATGGGCCCATGGCGCCCAACGCCGAGTGATGAGAAGTGAGCGAGGGTAGTCGTGGGCTCTGTTATCAAGAAGCGGCGCAAGCGGATGGCGAAGAAGAAGCACCGCAAGCTGCTGAAGCGCACGCGCGTTCAGCGTCGCAACAAGAAGTAGGCGACGCTCCAGAAGCGTGTTCTGTGGCCCCCCACCGCAACCGGTGGGGGGCCACAGGCGTTTGGGCTTCACACAAGCCCCCAGAAGTGCGCGGGACCGCGCACAAGCCCTGTGCGTACGCACAGGTTTCACATGGCCTGGTCTGTTCGTACGTCTGTGGATGTCGTCACTTCGTGCATTGGGCGGTCATCACAGCGCAACATCGACCCGCTAGGTTGGCCGCACACGGGGAACACGGCAGGCTACGAGTACCGGATGGGCTGGAAGGAAGGCGCAGATCTTGGGCAAGGTCGTGCTCGTGACCGGAGTGGCCCGCAGGCTGGGGGGCCGGTTCGTACGACGGATCCAGCGTGACCCGGACGTCGACCGGGTCATCGCCGTGGACGCGGTGCCACCCGAGCACCATCTGGGCGGAGCCGACTTCATCCTGGCCGACATCCGGCAGCCCACCATTGCGCGCGTGCTCGCGGAGACCGGCGCCGACACGGTCGTCCACATGGACGTGAGCGCGACGGGGCTCGGCAGCGGCAGCCGGACCGTGGTCAAGGAGACCAACGTCATCGGCACGATGCAGCTGCTCGGCGCCTGCCAGAAGTCGCCGAACGTCAAGCGGCTCGTCGTGAAGTCCAGTACCAACGTGTACGGGTCCGCGCCCCGCGATCCCGCGGTGTTCACCGAGACGACCCCGCCCAAGTCCCTGCCCAGCGGCGGCTTCGCCAAGGACACGGTCGAGGTCGAGGGGTACGTACGGGGCTTCGCGCGGCGCCGGCCCGATGTGGCCGTGTGCGTCCTGCGGTTCGCCAACATCCTGGGGCCCGCGGTGGACACACCGCTCGCCTCGTACTTCTCGCTGCCGGTCCTGCCGACCGTCTTCGGCTACGACCCGCGGCTGCAGTTCGTGCACGAGGACGACGCCATGGAGGTGCTGCGCATCGCCTCGCTGGAGCCGGCGCGGGGCACGCTCAACAGCGGCACCTTCAACATCGCCGGCGACGGGGTCCTGTTGCTCTCCCAGTGCTCCAGGCGGCTCGGCCGTCCCACGGTGCCGCTGCTGCTGCCGGCGGTCACCTGGGCGGGGTCCCTGGTGCGCACGCTGGGCATGACGGACTTCTCGCCCGAGCAGATCCGGCTGCTCACCCACGGCCGGGTCGTGGCGACGGACCAGATGCGTGACACGCTCGGGTTCAAGCCGAAGTACACGACGGCGGAGACCTTCGCGGACTTCGCGCGCAGTCACGGACCCGGGCTCCTGCCGCCGGAGGCCCTCGCGGGGGCCGTCAACCGGATCGCCGCGCTGCCCGTCCCGGGCAGCGGTCACCCCCCGACGCAGAGCGCCAACTGAGGAGCGCATCAACGATGGCGGATGCCAAGGTCATTCCGTTCGACGACGACCGGTCCCGCGGGAGTGCCGTGCAGCGGCCGCCGCGGCGCCGGGGCGCGGGGAGCCGGCGCAGGACCGCGGAACCCGCGCTGGTCGGAGAGGTCCAGCCCCTGCCCGGCAGGGCGTCTGCGCAGCATGATGTTCCCGTGACGCATGAGGAACAGCCGCCGCAGCAGCAGGCGCAGGACGACGGTGGTGTGGAGCGGCGCATCGCCGGCGGCCTCTCCTTCCTGCGCCGCCGCCTCACCGGCGACTACGAGGTCGACGACTTCGGTTACGACGAGGAGCTGACCGACCAGGTCCTGATGTCGATGCTGCGCCCGGTGTACGAGAAGTACTTCCGGGTCGAGGTGAAGGGCATCGAGAACATCCCGTCGGACGGCGGCGCGCTGATCGTCGCCAACCACTCCGGGACGCTCCCGCTGGACGGCCTGATGATGCAGGTCGCCGTCCACGACAACCACCCCGCAGGCCGCCATCTGCGGCTGCTGGCGGCGGACCTGGTGTTCATGCTCCCCGTGGTCAACGAACTGGCCCGCAAGCTCGGTCACACCCTGGCCTGCGCGGAGGACGCCGATCGGCTGCTGGGGCAGGGCGAGCTGGTCGGAGTCATGCCGGAGGGCTTCAAGGGCATCGGCAAGCCCTTCAGCGAGCGCTACAAGCTCCAGCGCTTCGGCCGGGGCGGCTTCGTCTCCACGGCGCTGCGGCACGGCACGCCGATCATCCCGTGCTCGATCGTCGGGGCCGAGGAGATCTACCCGATGATCGGCAACGCGAAGACGTTGGCGCGGCTGCTCGGCTTCCCGTACTTCCCGCTGACGCCGACGTTCCCGTGGCTGGGCCCGCTGGGTGCGATCCCGTTGCCGACGAAGTGGACGATCCAGTTCGGCGAGCCGATCAGGACGGACGGCTATCCGCCGGAGGCCGGCGAGGACCCGATGCTGATGTTCAACCTGACCGACCAGGTGAGGGAACAGATCCAGCACACCCTGTACAAGCTGCTGGTGCAGCGCAGGTCGGTGTTCTTCTGAGGGAGGCGTTCCTCCGGGGCGGGCGCGTCCTGGGGCAGCCCTCGGAGCCCGGCGCAGCCGGCCGAAGCCTGCGCAGCAGTGCGAGGGCGGCAGACAGATGGGGGGCCAAGCTGCTGGTGCAGCGGAGGTCGGTGTTCTTCTGGGGGGCTCGGAGGGCTTGGAAGGGCTTCGGGGGGCTTGGGTACGACGGTGGGGGCGTCTCTCCTGAGAGACGCCCCCACCGCCGTACCCGCCTGCTGGCCGGATACCTGACTACTGGCCGGTGTCCTCGCTGTCGATGCCGAGGCCCGGGAGCAGGCCCGGGAGGAGCGGTGGGATGGTCACGTCCGGTTCGCTGGTGGGTGGCTTGCTTGCGGACGGGGAGGCGCTGCCGCTGTCCTTGGGCGGGTCGAGCAGGCCTCCGGTGCTGCCTCCGAGCAGGCCCTCGCCCGTGGATCCGGCCGACTGGCTGGGGCTGCTGGAGCGGCCGCCTTCGGAGGAGCCGCCGGCGCTGGGCGTCGTCGACCGCCGGCCGGAGCCGGACGTGCCCTTGGATGCCGTCCCCGAGGCGTGTCGCTTGCCGTCGCCGCCGCCCTGGGCCGGGGACTGCGGCAGCAGGGACTGCAGGGGGGCGACCTCTTCGTCTATGGCGTCGAACACCGACGACAGCTGGTTGCTGACGTCCCCGAGCTGGACCGGAAGCCTTTCGCGCAGGGCGCCCCAGGCGCCGCGGTGCGAGCGTGAGAAGGCGGAGAGTGCCTGGATGGGGCCCAGGGACTCGGGGTCGCGCTCATACGCCTCGTGCAGTAGCCGGTGCCCCTCGGACGCGTCGTGTGTCATGCCCGCCAGGGTGCGGCGGATCTCGCCGAGGGACTCGTGGTCGAGCTGGGCGCCGCCGCGGCCGCGCTCCATCAGACGGCGGGCTTCGCTCAGCCGGGTGGATGCCTGGTCGAGGTAGGCCACGCCGCGCTGGTCGTCCCCCTCGGACATGTAGTTGAGCTTGAAGTCCTCGATGCCTCGCTTGAGCCCGTAGAGCGAGTCACCGGGCAGCGCGTCCGAGCTGGCCGCGGCGACTCCGCCGAAGGCGCCCGCCGCGACGCCGACGCTCAGCCCGCCCGCGGCCAGGCCCTTGGTCAGCCGCGACCGGGGCCGTAGTTTGCCCAGTGTGCTCGCGCGGTGGGCGCCGCGGGAGCGCTGTTGGGGTACCGAAGCATCCGCCGCCTCGCCACCGGCGCCCTCCTGCAGCATGGCCTCGAACGCGGCCACCAGCTGAGCCCGCTGGACGACCTTGACCTCAGGGTCCAGCTCCGGTCTTGGCAGTTCGCCGAGACCCTCCGTGAGGACCAACAGACGGCCGTGCCCGGACTGTTCCGCAGCAGCCGGGGCCCGTTCGGGCCCCTCGGGCTGCTCGGCCGCCGTGCCCCGGTCCGACTGCTCCTCCAGGGCCTGGGCGAAGGCGTTCGCCCGCCGGTGTGCCGATACGTTCGCGATCACTGGCGGCACCTCCTCTCATCATGACGGTCGACTCCCCAGGGGGTCCTGAGGGTTGCACGCTCTGACCACATCCACTCGATCCAGCGATCGAAGACGGCCAGGGAGTGACCACAGGGAGCCTGCATCCCGCACAACGAGCGTGTCGGCACTTGGGTTACGGACGACGGATGATCGGAACGGAAAGTCAACGGACTTTCACTGATTGCCAGTTGGCCATCACTGAGCGTCAGCGGGCGTCGTCCGGGAGGAGACGGGCCAGGGTACGTACGGCTCGGTACTGAAGGGTTTTGATGGCGCCCTCGTTCTTGCCCATCACCCGAGCGGTCTCGGCGACGGAGAGGCCCTGGAGAAAGCGGAGGGTCACGCACTCCTGCTGCTGGGGGTTGAGCCGTTTCACGGCGTCGAGGAGCGCGGCGTTGGAGAGGGACTCCAGGACGGAGTCCTCGGGGGACCGCTCGACCTCGTTGGCGTCGAGCATCTCGCCGGTCGTCACCTCCAGACGGAACCGACTGGACTTGAAGTGGTCGGCCACGAGGTTGCGGGCGATGGTGACCAGCCAGGCGCCGAAGTCACGACCCTGCCAGGTGAAGGTGCCGATACGGCGCAGGGCGCGCAGGAACGTCTCACTGGTGAGGTCTTCGGCGGTGGCCTTGCCGCCGACGCGGTAGTAGATGTACCGGTACACGGTGTCGCTGTACTGGTCGTAGAGGCGGCCGAAGGCGTCGGCCTCGCCGGCCTGGGCACGTTCGACCAGGTCCATCATGCGGGCGCTGTCGCTGTCCGCGGCCGGACGGCGGGTGGTGGCGGTGCCGGCCGTGCGGCTGCGCCTGCCGACGGCGGCGCTGCCGTCGGCGAGCGCGTAGCACGGGCCGACGGGGGTGTTGGCAACGGCAAGGGCGGGGACGGCGTACGCGGTGGGGACGAAGCCGCGCAACAGGTCTAGGACCGTTGCGCGCAGCGTAGCCAGGCCCGAGGCGTCAACCCCGACGTGTGGGTACACGGGACTCCCAGAGGCAGAGCTTCCATCACGTGCAGTGCGGGACCTTTCACCCGTCGTAGCGACGGAGGGGTACCGGTTTGCGTCTGAGGAGAATAACGCTTCGTGCAGGCGCTGCTACACCCAGTTGCTCAAATCATCGATTACGTCGCTTCTGTAACCCATTCACGCCCGATCAAGTGCCGTTGCGTGACCGTTTGTTGATCGACATGGACCGGATTGGGACTGAGAACAGGGCGTGTTGTGGCCGTGTGCAGCCAATGGGACTGGATAAACGCAGGGCGGGCCGGGAATCCTGCCCCGGCCCGTCGTGTCGCGCTGCGTCGTGCTGCCGGGATGTCAGCGGCGGCGTTTGTGCAGCGCGATCGCCGCTGCCGTTCCCCCTGCCACCGCGCCCACGCCGGCTGCTGCCGGGATGCCCACCTTCGCCGCCTTGCGGCCCGTGCGGTAGTCGCGCAGGCGCCAGTCCAGGTTGCGGGCGTGCTTGCGGAGCTTGGTGTCCGGGTTGATGGCGTAGGGGTGGCCCACCAGGGACAGCATCGGGATGTCGTTGTGGCTGTCGCTGTAGGCGGCGCAGCGGGTCAGGTCCAGGCCCTCCGCCGCGGCCAGCGCGCGAACCGCCTCCGCCTTGGCCGGGCCGTGCAGGGGCTCGCCCACCAGCTTGCCCGTGTAGACGCCGTCGACGGACTCGGCCACCGTGCCCAGGGCGCCGGTGAGGCCGAGGCGGCGGGAGATCACCGTGGCGATCTCCACGGGCGCCGCCGTGACCAGCCACACCTTCTGGCCCGCGTCCAGGTGTGCCTGGGCGAGTGCGCGGGTGCCCGGCCAGATCCGCTCCGCCATGTACTCGTCGTAGATCTCCTCGCCGATCGACTGCAGTTCGGCGACGCGGTGGCCCTTCACGATGGACAGGGCCGAGTCGCGGGCCTCCTGCATGTGCTCGGGGTCCTCGACGCCGGCCAGCCGGAACCACGCCTGCTGCCAGGCGAACTTGGCGAGGTCGCGGGTCTCGAAGAACTTCCGCTTGTACAGGCCCCGGCCGAAGTGGAAGAGGGCGGCGCCCTGCATGACGGTGTTGTCGAGATCGAAGAAGGCGGCAGCCTTGTCGTCGCCGAGGACCGGGAAGACCGGTTCCTCCGGGGGGATGTCCTGCGAGGACTTGCGCGCTGCCTCCGCAGAGGCCTCGCCTGCCAACACGCTCCGCGCCGTGGCGGAGCGCCTACGGGGAGTGAGCCATCCGAGAGCGGCCATGACCGTGAGCATAGCCAGTTTGTTCGGTGCCTCCGGACGCGAGAGGTTTGGAAGCTGTGAACTCTCCGCGACCGTGTCGTTAAAGAACTGATGCGATCGGCCCGTTCGTTGCCCTCCCCACGGCGGTTTCGCGCGGTGTCCCGCCGCCGGGCCCTCGCGCGCGAGAATGGCTGACATGAGTCCCCTCTTCCGACGCAAGCCCGCTCCGCACGAGCGGACGGTCACTCTCATCGGCAAACCCGACTGCCATCTGTGCGACGACGCGCGGCTGGTGGTCGAGAAGGTCTGCGGCGAACTCGGCGTCCCCTGGGAGGAGAAGGACATCACCCGGGACGAGGGGCTCCATGACGAGTACTGGGAACAGATTCCCGTCGTACTCGTCGACGGCCTGCAGCACACCTTCTGGCGGGTGGACGAGGGCCGCCTGCGCAAAGAACTGACCGACTAGTACAAGACTGTACGGAACGTCGCTTAGGATCGATGGCGATCTGGTCTCGGGGGCGGGATTCACGAGGAGTGTGGCGGTTTTGCCCCCTGGGATGCGCCTGGGACGCGTGTGCGTGACCCCGGTCACGTTGGCCGGGCAAATCGGACGCCGTCTTTGTGCACGCGTTCACAAAGACATAGCCTGCTGTCGACGGGGCGGTCTGGTTACGCGTGACCGCCTACAGCCCCGCTCTACCCGCAGGAGCACCGTGGCAACTGGCCGATCTCACCGACCGGCGACCCGTAGCCGAGGGATTCCCGAGGCCACCGTCGCCAGGCTTCCGCTGTACCTCCGCGCGCTGACCGCACTGTCGGAGCGCTCGGTACCCACGGTTTCGTCCGAGGAACTCGCCGCCGCCGCGGGCGTCAACTCCGCGAAGCTGCGCAAGGACTTCTCGTACCTGGGGTCGTACGGCACCCGTGGTGTCGGTTACGACGTCGAGTATCTCGTCTACCAGATCTCGCGTGAGCTGGGGCTCACCCAGGACTGGCCGGTTGTGATCGTCGGTATCGGCAATCTCGGCGCCGCCCTGGCCAACTACGGAGGGTTCGCCTCCCGCGGGTTCCGTGTCGCGGCCCTCATAGACGCGGACCCGGCGATGGCCGGCAAGCCCGTCGCGGGGATCCGCGTGCAGCACTCCGATGAGCTGGAAAAGATCATCGAGGACAACGGCGTGAGCATCGGCGTCATCGCCACTCCCGCCGGTGCCGCCCAGCCGGTCTGCGACCGGCTCGTGGCCGCCGGCGTCACCTCCATCCTGAACTTCGCGCCGACCGTGCTGACCGTCCCGGACGGCGTCGACGTACGCAAGGTCGATCTCTCGATCGAGCTGCAGATCCTCGCCTTCCACGAGCAGCGCAAGGCCGGCGAGGAGGCCGCGGCGAGCGATGGCGCGGGACCGGCCGCCGCCCGCAAGGAGTCCACCGAGCAGGGCCCGGACGGGGACGTACCCGCCGTGATGCCGGCATGAGTCTCCTCGTCGTCGGGCTGAGCCACCGCAGCGCCCCGGTCAGCGTCCTGGAACGGGCCGCGCTGAGCGCGGACGCCCAGATCAAGCTGCTGCAGGACACGGTCGCCGCCGAGCCCGCCACCGAGGCCGCGGTCCTGGCCACCTGCAACCGCATCGAGCTGTACGCCGACGTCGACAAGTTCCACGCCGGTGTCGCCGAGCTGTCCACGCTGCTCGCCCAGCACAGCGGGGTGGGCCTGGAAGAGCTCACGCCCTATCTCTACGTCCACTACGAGGACCGGGCCGTCCATCATCTGTTCTCGGTGGCGTGCGGGCTGGACTCCATGGTCGTGGGCGAGGGGCAGATCCTCGGGCAGATAAAGGACTCGCTGGCCAAGGCGCAGGACCTGCACACCGCGGGACGGCTGCTCAACGACCTGTTCCAGCAGGCGCTGCGGGTCGGCAAGCGCGCCCACTCCGAGACCGGCATCGACCGGGCCGGGCAGTCCCTGGTCACCTTCGGCCTGGAGCAGCTGTCCGCCGGAGCCGACGTCCAGGCCTGGGCTCGCGGCAAGAAGGCGCTGGTCATCGGCGCCGGCTCGATGTCCTCGCTGGCCGCCGCCACCCTCGCGCGGGCCGGGATCACGGAGATCGTGATCGCCAACCGCACCGCCGACCGGGCGGAGCGGCTCGCACAGATACTGACCGAGGGTGACGACACGGACGTGGCGGCCCGCGCGGTACCCATGGGTGCGGTGCCGGCCGAGCTGACACGTGCCGACGTCGTGGTGTCCTGTACCGGGGCGACCGGGCTGGTGCTGTCGGCCGAGACGATCGCGGGGGCGGTCGAGGGCCGCACGCCGGGCGTGTCCGGCGGGAGCGCGGGACAGACGGACGGCGGCTTCGGCCGTACGACAGCGGTGGCGACGGCGACAGCCGCCTCCGGCCCGTCGGCCCCGGCCGCCGAGTCCGCCGCATCCGACGAGCACGCGTCCGCCGGCCTCGGTGCCGAGGAAGGGTGTCCGCTCGATCTGACCGCCGTGCCGGCCACCACCGGTTTCTCCGTGCTCGGCGAGGCCGCCGTGGCCGGAATGGCAGCCTCCGAGCTGGAGCAGCACGCGGCCTGGGTGGACAACGCCCCGCGGCCGCAGAGCTCCACCCCTGCGCCCGCCCCGGTCGTCGTGCTGGACCCCGCCGAGGACGCCGAGGCCATCGCGGCGCTCGCCGCCCTCGCCTCCTCCGTCGGCCGCATCCCCGAGCGCCGTAAGCCCGAGCCGGTCGTCGAGGCCCCGCGCCCCACGCCCGTCCTCTTCCTCCTCGACCTCGCGATGCCCCGCGACATCGACGCGGCCGCGCACCGGCTGGCCGGGGTGCGGCTGGTGGACATCGAGTCGCTGGCCGAGGCCTCCGCCGACGCCCCGATGGCCGCCGACGTCGACCAGGTCCGCCGTATCGTCTCCGACGAGGTCGCGGCCTTCGGGGCGGCGCTCAGGGCCGCGCACATCACGCCCACCGTGGTCGCCCTGCGCACGATGGCCGCCGACGTCGTCGCCAGCGAGATCGCCCGCCTTGAGGGGCGGCTGCCCGAGCTCGACGACAAGCACCGGGGCGAGATCACACAGACCGTCAAGCGCGTCGTCGACAAGCTGCTGCACGCGCCGACCGTACGGGTCAAGCAGCTCGCGGCCGAGCCCGGCGGCGCCGGGTACGCGGACGCGCTGCGCACCCTGTTCGACCTCGACCAGGAGGCGGTGGCCGCCGTCTCCCGGGCCGAAAACGACTCAGAGATCAGCAAGAACCGAGGGCCAGCATGAACAGCAAGGCACTGAGACTCGGGACCAGGCGAAGCAGACTCGCCATGGCCCAGTCCGGGCAAGTGGCGGACGCCGTGAGCCAGGTGACCGGACGGCCCGTCGAGCTCGTCGAGATCACCACCTACGGCGACACCTCCCGCGAGCACCTCGCGCAGATCGGCGGCACGGGTGTGTTCGTCACGGCGCTTCGTGACGCGCTGCTGCGGGGTGAGGTCGACTTCGCGGTTCATTCGCTCAAGGACCTGCCCACCGCGCAGCCCGCGGAACTGGCGCTGGCCGCCGTCCCGCTGCGTGAGGACCCGCGCGACGTGATCGTCGCCCGGGACGCGCTGAAGTTCACCGACCTGCCGCGCGGTGCGCGCATCGGTACGGGTTCGCCGCGCCGCATGGCGCAGCTGAACGCGTACGCGCGCAGCCACGCGCTGGACATACAGACGGTCCCGATCCGGGGCAACGTCGACACCCGGATCCGGTATGTGCAGGACGGTGAGCTGGACGCCGTCGTCCTCGCCGCCGCCGGCCTCAGCCGGATAGGCAGGATCGACGAGGTGACCGACTTCCTGTCGGTCGACACGGTTCTGCCCGCCCCCGGCCAAGGGGCGCTGGCGATCGAGTGCAGGGCGGGGAACACCGCCCAGGACACTGACCTGATCGCGGCAATCGGCGAACTCGACGACCCGTTCACGCGGGCCGCCGTGACCGCCGAAAGGTCACTGCTCGCCGCCCTGGAGGCCGGTTGCAGCGCCCCTGTGGGCGCGCTGGCCGACCTTCTGGCCGACGGGCAGATTGTCAACGAAATGCGCCTGCGCGGCATAGTCGGCACGACCGACGGCACGCGTACGGTGCAGCTGTCCACCACCGGTCCCGTGCCCGAGACGTACGACCAAGCAATGGCGCTCGGCCGTGAACTCGCGGCCGAGATGCTTGCCCAGGGCGCGGCCGGTCTGATGGGGGAGCGAGCACAGTGAGCCCCACCACCCTTCCCACCGGCCTCGATCACGGGCACGTCACCTTCCTCGGTGCCGGACCCGGGGATCCGGGACTGCTGACTCTGCGCGCCGTGGAGGCGCTGGCGAACGCGGACGTACTGGTCGCCGAGCACGACGTGCTCGACGTGGTGCGTCAGCACGCCAGACAGGGCGCCGCCGAGGTGCACACGGACGGGGGCCCTTCGTCGGACCCGCTTCCGGGCACAGGCACACCTCAGCTGGCAGTTGTTGACGGCTCGTCAACAACCGCTGGTGTCCCCGTGGTACGGGATGCCGCACATCTTGTCATGGAGGCCGCGCGGGGCGGCAGGCGGGTCGTGCGTGCGGTGTCCGGGGATCCCGGACTCGACGCGTACGCCGCCGAGGAGATGCTCGCCTGCGCCCGCGCCGGCGTGCCCTTCGAGGTGGTGCCCGGTGTCGCCACCGCCGTCGGCGTACCCGCGTACGCCGGTGTTCCGCTGCGGGACGCCGAGGGCGCGGACGTGCGGTTCGTCGATGCGCGCACGGCCTCGGACCGGTGCTGGACGGAGGTGGGGGCGTCGGACGGGACCGTGGTCGTGTCGACGACGCTGGACTCCGTCGGTGCCGCAGCCGGTGAACTGGTGTCGGCCGGCCGTAAGCCCGATACGCCGATGACCGTGACGGTGGCTGGTACGACCACTCGTCAGCGGACCTGGGCGGCGACGCTCGGCACCATCGCGCAGACCCTGAAGCAGGCCAAGGTGCTGCCGTCGCCCGAGGGCGGCCGGCCGGTGATAGCCGTGGTCGGTGAGCGTTCCGCCGCCGCCCAGCGCGACCAGTTGTCGTGGTTCGAGTCCAAGCCGCTGTTCGGCTGGAAGGTTCTCGTGCCGCGTACGAAGGAGCAGGCGGCGTCGCTCTCCGACCAGCTGCGGTCCTACGGGGCCGTGCCGCACGAGGTGCCGACCATCGCCGTGGAGCCGCCGCGCACGCCCCAGCAGATGGAGCGGGCTGTGAAGGGTCTCGTCACCGGGCGCTACGAGTGGATCGCCTTCACCTCGGTGAACGCGGTCAAGGCCGTGCGGGAGAAGTTCGAGGAGTACGGGCTCGACGCGCGGGCCTTCGCGGGGATCAAGGTCGCTGCGGTGGGCGAGCAGACGGCGAAGGCGCTGGTCGCCTTTGGCGTGAAGCCGGACCTGGTGCCCAGCGGCGAGCAGTCGGCTGCGGGGCTGCTGGAGGACTGGCCGCCGTACGACCCCGTTTTCGATCCGATCGACCGGGTGTTCCTGCCGCGGGCGGACATCGCCACGGAGACTCTTGTCGCCGGGCTCATCGAGCTGGGCTGGGAGGTCGACGACGTCACCGCGTACCGGACCGTGCGGGCGTCGCCGCCGCCGGCTGACACCCGGGAGGCGATCAAGGGGGGTGGCTTCGACGCCGTTCTCTTCACGTCGTCCTCCACCGTGCGCAACCTGGTGGGTATCGCCGGGAAGCCGCACAACGTGACGGTGATCGCCTGCATCGGGCCGGCCACCGCGAAGACCGCCGAAGAGCATGGGCTGCGGGTGGATGTGATGGCTCCGGAGCCGTCCGTGCACAGGCTGGCCGAAGCGCTGGCTGACTTCGGGTTGCGGCGGCGGGCTGCCGCGCGGGAGGCCGGGGACGCGGTTACTCGGCCGAGTGAGCGGCGGCCGGGGGCTCGGCGGCGGCGTACGACCTGAGGTGGGTGGGGGTGCGCGTCCCTGGGGCGCTGCGCCCCCAGACCCCCGCTTCGGCCCTGACGGGCCTCGTCCTCAAACGCCGGACGGGCTGGATGTGCGCCCGACGGGCTGGATGTGCTCACGCGCGCTGTGGGGTCACCGTGTGCCCGTAGCGCAGCAGGTTGCCTGGGTCGTATGTCGCCTTCGTGTGGCTCAGGCGGGTGTAGACCTCGTCCGTCCAGGCGCGCGCCCGGTCCTTCTCGTTCCCCGGTGTGCCGTGGAGGTTGACCATCGTGTGGCCCGTGCTGTGCGGGGCCATCGCGGTGTGCAGGGCCGTCGTCGCTGATTCCACGGCTGCCGCGAACTCGGCGTCGGGCAGGACGCCGACCGTTTCCAGGATGTAGCTGGCGTCGCGGGCGCAGATGGCGTCCTCGATGCCGGCGGGGCGGGAGAGTTCGCCGCCCATGTGGCGCAGCTCGACCAGGAGGAGCGGGAGGCCGGGGACGGCCGGGCCCGCCTGGTTGAGGAACGTCGTGAGGGCGCCCGGGGGCAGCGCCCTGAGAAGGGTGCAGGCTTCGCGGGCGGGGAGCGGGTCCCGCGGGTCCAGGTAGATGCGGTCCATGGCCGCGTACGGCATCACCTCCACGGTGTCGAGGATGACCGGGGCGGCCTCGCGCAGGGGTGCCAGCAGGTGCTCGCCCTCCTGCGGGTCGCCGGTCCAGGCCAGCGCGACGCGGGCCCAGAAGCCGCCGCGCAGGGGCTCGGGGATCTCCGGGAGCGGCGGGAGGCGCAGGAGGGTGTACGCGCTGCACATCTCGGTGGGGAGGGTGGTCGTCCAGTCGGCCCAGGTGCGGAGCACCGCCTCCGCGTGTTCGCCGGAGAAGTAGAGGCCGCCGCCCAGCACCGTGGTGAGCGGGAGCAGGTCGAAGGTCAGCTCGGTGACCACGCCCACGTTGCCCTTGCCGCCGCGCAGGGCCCAGAAGAGGTCGGGTTCGGTGTCGGCGGTCGCCGTGCGCAGGGTGGCGTCGGGGGTGACCACCTGGAAGGAGCGGACCCGGTCGGCCGCGTAGCCGTAGGCCCGGCCGAGGATGGGGAGACCGCCGCCCAGGGTGTAGCCGACGACGCCCGCGTCCGAGGAGGAGCCGTTGAGCGGGGCGAGGCCGTGCGGGGCGGCCGCCTCCAGGACGTGGCGCCACCTCGCGCCGGCGGCGACCGTCGCCGTGCGTTCGGCCGGGTCGATCGTCACGTCCGTCAGGCGGGTGGTGCTGATGAGCAGTCCGCCGTCGATCGGGAAGTTCGCGCCGTGGCCGGTGGCCTGGACGGCGACGGGGGTGTCGGTGGCCGCGGCCCAGCGCATCGCGGTGACGATGTCGTCGGTGCCCCTCGCTCCGACGACGATGTCGGGACGGTGGATGGCGGCCAGGTTGAAGCCGGTGACCTCGGAGACGTAGGCGTCGTCGCCCGGGCGCAGGACGGGCCCGCGGATCTCGGACAGGGCGAACAGGTCCGGAGTGTGGTGGGTGGTGGTCATCTCGTCCTCCGCGGTGCGTGACGGAGGGACGGCGGCGGCGGGTGGCGTCAGGGGCCGTCGGGGTCCTTGTTCGGTCGGTTCTCCCAGGATGAACCCGGGGGGCGAGGGGCGCATGGCGGGTGTCCGGGCGCCGACGGCCCGTCGGCAAAGGTGTCCCTGAGCCGGGCGTAGCGTAGGCGGCATGACGACGTACGGATCCTTTCCCGGCACCCGGCCGCGGCGGCTGCGCACCACTCCCGTCATGCGGCGCATGGTCGCCGAGACTCGGCTGCACCCCGCGGACTTCATCCTCCCGGCGTTCGTGCGCGAGGGCGTGAGCGAGCCCGTGCCGATCGCCGCCATGCCCGGCGTCGTACAGCACACGCGCGACACCCTGAAGAAGGCGGCTGCCGAGGCGGTGGCGGCCGGGATCTCCGGGATCATGCTGTTCGGCGTGCCGGAGGAGGAGAAGAAGGACGCCCTCGGGACGCCGGGGACGGACCCTGACGGGATTCTGCAGGTCGCGATCCGCGACGTGCGGGCCGAGGTGGGCGACGACCTGCTCGTCATGTCCGATCTGTGTCTCGACGAGACGACCGATCACGGGCATTGCGGGGTGCTCGACGCGGAAGGCCGCGTCGACAACGACGCCACCCTTGAGCGGTACGCCGAGATGGCGCAGGTCCAGGCCGACGCGGGCGCCCATGTGGTGGGGCCGAGCGGGATGATGGACGGGCAGATCGGGGTCGTCCGTGACGCGCTCGACCAGATCGGGCGGGAGGATGTCGCGGTCCTCGCCTACACCGCGAAGTACGCGTCCGCCTTCTACGGGCCGTTCCGCGAGGCCGTCGGCTCGTCGCTGAAGGGCGACCGCAAGACGTACCAGCAGGATCCGGCGAACGTCCGCGAGTCCCTGCGGGAGCTGGCGCTCGATCTCGAAGAGGGCGCCGACATGGTGATGGTCAAGCCGGCCGGGCCCTACCTCGACGTCCTGGCGCGTGTCGCCGATGCCGTGGACGTGCCGGTGGCCGCCTACCAGATCTCCGGCGAGTACTCGATGGTCGAGGCCGCCGCCGAGAAGGGCTGGATCGACCGCGACCGGGCGATCCTGGAGACGCTGACCGGCATCAGGCGGGCGGGCGCGCAGAACATCCTGACGTACTGGGCCGTGGAGGCCGCGCAGAAGCTGCAGCGCTGAGTTTTGGCGGGAGCGGCGCTCACGGAGCCGACGGCGAGGGCGTCCGCCCGTGGGCCGAGGGCGAGGTGGGGCTGCTCACGGACGACGGACCCTCGTCGCGCAGGCCCTCGCCGTCCTTGCACGCCGTCAGCACGAGCGCGGCGAGCGCGGCCGTCGCGGCGAGGAGCAGCCGGGCTCGGGTGCGGGTGGGGGATGCGGACATGGCGCGGCCCTCTCGATCGCGAACTGGGGGTCGGGGCACCAGCCTGCGTCGTGAACGGACCGGCTCGCCACACTCCCCGCGCGATTCGGGACGCCGGACCGATGGGATGCCCTCTGACCTGCGGGGACGTCATGTCCCGGAGGTGCGGTCCGGGACGCTTCGCCGGCCCATGGCCTGCTCCGGAGCTGTGAGACCACGGCACGGGCACCATCAAGTTCCGCCGGGAATCGGGTCGTTGACGACCGGGCGCCGACTCCTGGACGACCTCGTCGTTGGCTCGTGAAGACCACTCCGCGGCTCGTGAAGACCACTCCGCGGCTCGTGAAGACCACTCCGCGGCTCGTGAAGACCACCCCGCCCCGCCGCGGGGACGCCGATGTCCGGTGACGCCCTCAGCCAGGATCCCGCCGAGCCGAGAAGGTGGATCGACACCACCAAGGCCCACCCTGTCCGCGTCTACGACGTCTTCCCCGGCGGCAAGGACGTGGCGGTGGGCGGCAAGGACGCGGCGGTCGGCGGCAAGGACTGAGGGAGCGGACGTCCGTATCCAGGCCGGTGTCCGTATCCGCGTCCGCATCGCGGAAACCTGCTTGTAGGCAGCACCTACATCCCTAGGCTGCGGTGCTGAGCCGCCGTCACCGCAGCCGAAGGAGCCGTGCCATGACCGTCGCGCCCGCCCCAGCCCCCGTGCCGTCCCTGGCCGCGCGTGCTTCTTCGATCGGCGGTTCGCCGGTACGGGACATCCTGGCCGTCACGGCCCGCCCCGAGGTGATCAACTTCGCTGGCGGGCTGCCGGCGCCCGAGCTGTTCGACGCGGAGGGAATCGCCCGGGCGTACCGGGCGGTGCTCGCGGAGTCGTCCGCACAGGCTCTGCAGTACTCCACGACGGAGGGCGAGCCGGCGCTGCGGGCCGCGCTCGCCGCGCGCACCTCGGCACGCGGGCTGCCCACGAACCCCGACGACCTCCTCGTCACCACCGGCTCCCAGCAGGCGCTGTCCCTGCTGGCGACGGCCCTGCTGGAGCCCGGGGACGTCGTCCTCGTCGAAAGTCCCTGTTACCTGGCGGCGCTACAGGTCTTCGCGTTCGCGGGCGCGCGGGTGGTGGCCGTGCCCGGAGACGGGGACGGTGTCGATCCCGGCGCGCTGGAGGAACTGGTGGTGCGGGAGCGGCCCAAGCTGCTGTACACCGTGCCGACGTTCCAGAACCCGACCGGCCGCACCATGCCGGCCGGACGGCGGGCGGCCGTGGCGTCGGTGGCCGCGCGCCGGGGACTGTGGATCATCGAGGACGACCCCTACGGCGAGCTCCGCTTCGAGGGCGAGCGGGTGCCGTGGATCGCCTCGTACGAGGAGGCGGCGGACCGGACCGTGCTGCTCGGTTCCTTCTCCAAGGTCATGGCCCCGGGCCTGCGGCTCGGCTGGCTGCGGGCGCCGGGGGAGCTGCGGCGCGCGTGTGTCGTCGCCAAGCAGGCCGCCGACCTGCACACTCCGACCGTCAACCAGCTGGCGGCGACTCGGTACTTGGCGGACAGCGACCTGGACGCGCACGTGGCGCGGGTCGCGGGCGTGTACGGCGAGCGCCGGGACGCCATGCTCGCCGGACTGGCCACGGCGCTTCCCGAGGGCTCGGCCTGGGACCGGCCCGAGGGCGGCATGTTCCTCTGGGCGCGTCTGCCCGAGTCGTACGACACCACCGCGCTGCTGCCCCGGGTGGTGCGGCACGACGTGGCGTACGTCCCGGGCGCGCCCTTCTACGCCGGCGACCCCGACCGCTCGACCCTGCGGCTGTGCTTCGTGACGCAGACACCGGAGGAGATCCGGGAGGGGCTGAGGAGGCTGGGGGAGGGGTTGAGGGAGAGGTTGAGGTAGGAGTTGAGGGAGAGGATGGGCGGCCAGGGCCCGTCGGCCTGGAAGCCGAACCAGAACCCGGCCCGGATCCCGACGAGGATCCCGACCCGTAACGCGGACGATCATGAGGCGTTATCGAGAGCGGAAGAAACGTCACATTCCACACATGGAGGTCTCTCATGCTCGGTACTCTCGTCGGTGGCCTGCTCGCTGCTGTGGTTGCCCTCCTGCACGGGGTTCTCGGCGTCCTCTGAAGGACGTCGGCGCCCTCTGGAAGGACGCAGGAACGTCTCCCGCCCGGAAGAAGCGGCCCGGCACCGCCCAGGACCAAAGGCGGGGGGCGGCTCCTACTGTGGGCGGGGGACGGGATGCGAGGGGTGTGCCTACGGTGGCGGCATGTCCGACACGGCGGAGTTCGACCTTGACGCGTATCTCGGGCGGATCGGCTGGGGAGGAGAGCGGCGGGCCGGTGCGGCGACCCTGCGCGGTGTGCATCTCGCCCACATGAGGGGCATCCCGTTCGAGAACCTGGACGCCCTGCGCCGTACCGCCCCCTCCCTCGACCCCGCGGACCTGACGGCGAAGCTGGTGCACAGCCGGCGCGGGGGCTACTGCTACGAGCAGAACACGCTCTTCGCCGGCGCGCTGGAGGCGCTGGGCTTCGGTGTGACCCGGCTGGCCGCGCGGGTCGTGGTGGGCGCCGACCGCATCGAGAGCCGACCGCGCACCCATATGACGCTGCTGGTCGAAGCACCCGGCGACCCTCAGCCGTATCTGGCCGATGTCGGCTTCGGGGCGATCGGCGCGCTGCTGGAGCCGGTGCCGCTGACGGCCGGACCAGAGTTCCGGGACGCGGAGCGACGGCACCGGCTCGTCCATGTGCCGCACCGGGGGCCGTCGGAGATGTGGGTGCTCGAGGCCTACGACCGGGTCAAGGGCGACTGGGCTCGGCAGTACGCCTTCACCCTGGAGCCCTTTGAGAAGCCCGACTTCGACGTCATCAACTGGCACATCGCCACCAACCCCCGCTCGCCGTTCACCCAGCGGCTCTACGTCGAGAGCGTCACCGCCGAACGCCATCTCCTGCTCCACGGACCTCTGTTGACCGAGACGCGGGCGGACGGAACCGTGCGGGAGCGGGAGTTGGCGGACGAGACAGAGGTGCGGCGGCTGCTGGACGTGGAGTTCGGGATCGAGGCGCCGACCGGGATGACGCTGCTGGTCTGAGGTCCGGGCGGACCGTCAGTCCCACCAGAAGTGCCAGGCCGGCTGGTTGAGGAGCTGGTGCTCGGCGTACGCGGTCAGGGTCGGGTCGCCGCCCTGCCAGATGTTGTCCGGGCAGAACGCGAAGTGCTCGGCGGCCAGGGCCTGGGCCTCGGCGAGGGTGGTGGGCGGGGTGGCGACGGACACCAGCAGCTGGTCGAAGCCGAGGGCCACCACCCGTATGCCGAACCGGGCCTCCCAGGAGCGCAGCACCGCGGACATCCGGGCCGTGTCACCCTCGTGGTTCGCCGGGCCCGTCCAGCCGATCACCGTGGGGATGTCGGCGCTGCGGCGGGCCGGGACGAGGGCGAGGCGGGGGTCCTTGAGCGGGTCGCCGGCGTCGAGGAGGGAGTCCACGACGCCGGCGGCGACGGATTCGGGGTCCGTGCCGGTGCCGGTGTTGGCGTCGGTGCGGGGGGTGTTGGCCAGGCCCGGCCAGTCCGCGTCATCCTCCGCGCACTCGTCCCAGAAGTCCTCCAGGACCTCCTCTGCCTCGTGATCACCCGGATACGACATCTCCGCGGGCATCAACTGCCAAAGCTCCGGCGAGCCGTGACCCGCGCCGACATCGAGCACGACGGGGAGCAGTCCGGCCGCCGGTGCCGTACCACTGAGCGCGGCCCAGTCGCCGGGAGCCGCCGGGCCGTCCGCCAGCCACAGCAGCGGCTCGTGCCACGAGCAGTCGTCGGTCGCGTCGACCAGCCCGCCGGGCGGGAGGTGCAGGCCGAGGGACGCGAGCCTCGGCAGCGGGTTCGGAAGTGTCGCCATGTCCGTGACTGTAGAGGCAGCCACTGACAACGGCCGGACCCGGAACGGACCCGCTCACCTGGTCTCGGTGAACGCCTGCCAGGCAGTGGGGGAGACAGTGAGGGTGGGGGCGGTTTCGGCGGTTTTGGAGTCACGGATGTGGATGGCGTGGGGGGAGGCGGCGACCTCGACGCACTGGCCGCCCTCGCTGCCGCTGTAGCTCGACTTGAACCACTTGAGTGCGCTGCTCATTTGACTCCTAGCAGACGGTCGAGCAGGCACTTCGACTCCTGTGGAGTCATGGCCTGTGACCGCAGCATCGCATACTTGCGCGCAAGGATGGACACCTCGTCGGGGTGAGCGACCCACTGGCTGCCGCGCGGGCCTTCGGTGTAGGCGAGGAGGTGGTGATCGGGCGTCTCCAAGAGTGTGAAGGGGCCGTCCAGGGTCACCGTCCCCGCCACGAGCGCGACACGCAGCGCCCGGGTGGGAACCCGCACCTGCTCACCGGGATCCGTCGGCAGCAACTCCCGTTCCACCAGGGCCACTTCCGCCACGGCGGCCGTATTCCGGCCCCTGCCCCAGACCTCGGCGGCGACCTCCTGCAGCGCCAGCAGCCGGGTCGGATCCTCGCCTCCGATCCGGGCCAGCGCCTCCACGGCCTCCCGCGGCGGCAGCGAACGGGCGCCCAGATACCGCTCCCACGACTTGGGGCTGTACCCCGTCCTGGCCGCCAGCTGCCTGAGGCTCAGTCCGCTGTGGTCCTTCAGCCGGCGTAAGCGCACCACCAACTGCCGCACGGGCGGGTCCAGTTCAGCGGGCAGCGCTCTCCAACGCGACATGTTTCCCCCACACGCGTTCATGGCCGGTGGCCGTGGTCAGTGGCCGCCGCACCCCCGCCGCATTGTGCATCAGGCGTTCACGGTTCGCACACAAACGTGGTTCGCGCACCGATAGGAAACCAGCCACCGCCCGCCACGGCCGTCCCGTCGCACCGTCCCACCGGACGGCATCCCCGCAGGCCGGCGCCGGGGCGTCCCACCGCACCGTCACTTTCGGGGCAACTCTGGCCGCCCGGCGCGCCCGCCCCGCACTCTCTTCTCGCCACCACCAACGACCCGAGAGGGACACGTATGCGATCGAACGCCTTGGCCAGGACCCTGGTCAGCGCCGCCGCAGTGATCGGACTCGCCGCCGGCGGCCTGGCCACCACGGGCACCAGCTTCGCCGCGTCCGCGCCGGGCGCCGGCGCCCGGTCCGCGTCCATCCTCGCGACGCAGAACTTCGGCCTGAGCAGCCGGCAGGCCAAGAACATGCAGTGCTTCCTGAGGACCGCTCCGGCGAGCTACACCGGCGCCATCGACGGACAGCTGGGCACCAACAGCTGGAAGGCGTTCCAGCGCTGGCTGAGGGAGTACTGGGACTACAACGACTCCATCGACGGGGACCCCGGCCCCAACACGATCAGGGCGCTGCAGCGCGAGCTGGCCTTCGGCTGGGGGTACACCGGCGCCATCGACGGGATCGCCGGATCGGGGACCAAGGCCGCGTTCAAGCGGCTCGCCAACGACAACAGCGTCTTCTACCCCTGCTAGTGCTACGACAAGCAACGTTCGCCCCGTCGCGACGCCCGGCACGCTCCCCCACTGCCTCCGGTAGCCGGCCTCGGGCAGCTCACCCCTGACAGCCGCCCGATGCCGACGGCCCGCCCTCCCCGTAAGGAGAGGACGGGCCGCCGTGCGTCGTACCGCCCAGCGGATCAGAGCCGCTCGGGCGTCCGGATGCCCAGCAGGGCCATGCCCCGGTGCAGGGTGCGGGCCGTCATGTCGCACAGGAACAGACGGTTCTCGACCTGCGCCGGGGTGTCCGCCTTCAGGACCGGGCACTTGTCGTAGAACGACGTGTACAGCGACGCCAGCTGGTACAGATACGCGGCCAGCCTGTGCGGGGCGTACTCCGCGGACGCCTCGAAGACCGTGTCGCCGAACGCGTCCAGGTGCAGACCCAACGCCCGCTCCGCCGGGGCGAGTTCGAGCTCGGGATGCGCGACCGGCGGCGTCTCGCCCGCCTTGCGCAGGATCGACTGGATCCGGGCGTACGCGTACTGCAGGTACACGCTCGTGTCGCCGTTCAACGACACCATCTGGTCCAGGTCGAACTTGTAGTCCCGGTTGGGCGACGTCGACAGGTCCGCGTACTTCACGGCACCGATGCCGACCTGCGCGGCCCGCTCCTGGATCTCGTCCTCGGTGAGATCCTGCGCCTTCTCCCGTACGACCCCGGCGGCCCGCTGCACCGCCTCGTCCAGCAGATCCTCCAGCCGTACGGTCTCGCCCTCACGCGTCTTGAACGGCTTGCCGTCCGCGCCGAGCACCGTGCCGTAGCCCATGTTGTGCGCGGTGACGCCGTCGCGCAGCCAGCCCGCCCGCCGGGCCGTCTCGAAGACCATCCGGAAGTGCAGGGACTGGCGTACGTCCACGACGTACAGCAGCGTCGACGCGTGCAGGTCGAAGACACGGTTGCGGATCGCGGTCAGGTCGGAGGCCGCGTAGCCGAAGCCGCCGTCCGCCTTCTGCACGATCAGCGGAACCGGCTGGTCGTCCTTGCCGCGGATCTCGTCGAAGAAGACGACCAGCGCACCCTCGGAGCGCACCGCGACACCCATCTCCTCCAGGAGGCGGACGGTCTCGGGCATGCCCTCGTTGTACGCGGACTCGCCGACGATCTCCTCGTCGCGGATCTCCATGTCCAGCTTCTCGAAGACCGAGTAGAAGTAGACCTTCGACTCGTCCACGAACTGCTGCCACAGTTCGAGCGTCTCCTTGTCACCGGACTGCAGGGCGACGACCCGCCCCCGCGCCCGCTCCTTGAACTCCTCGTCCGAGTCGAAGACCGCACGCGACGCCTTGTACACCCGGTTCAGGTTGCTCATCGCCTGCTCGCCGTCGACGTCGGCCGCCGGGGCCAGCTCGCCGGGGTTCTCGAACAGGTACTGGATGAGCATGCCGAACTGGGTGCCCCAGTCGCCGATGTGGTGCCGGCCGATCGTCTGCTCGCCGGTGAAGTCGAGCATGCCCCGCAGAGCGTCACCGATGACCGCCGACCGCAGGTGACCGACGTGCATCTCCTTCGCCACGTTCGGCTGGGCGTAGTCGACGACCGTGATGCCCGCGTTCTCCTTCAGCGGCACACCGAGACGCTCACCGTCCGCGTACCGCGCGGCGAGGTTCTCGGTGATCGCCCTGTCCGCGATCGTGATGTTCAGGAAGCCGGGCCCGGAGACCTCGACGTCCTGGACCACGTCACCGGTGACGATGCCGCCGACGACCTGCGTCGCCAGCTCCCGCGGGTTCGCCTTCGCCTTCTTGGCCAGCGCGAGGACGCCGTTGGCCTGGAAGTCGGCCCGGTCACTACGTCGCAGCAGCGGGTCGACGCCGTCGGCTTCCGGGAGGGCGGAAGTGAGGGCGTCGGCGAGGCGCTGGTTGACGAGATCCGTGAGTGACGCGACCGAGGTCATGGGGTGGGAGCCGTTCTCCTCGTGGGATTGATAGACGCGGCCAGTATCCCATGGGGGGTGAAGCGGTTTTCTGGCTGCGGGAGGGCGGGGGCCCTCGCGCCCGCGCGGCGGAGCCGCACAGCGGGGCGGTCCCGCGCCGCTTGGAGGAGGCCGCCCCGCCTAAACTGGGGGCCGTGGCCGTTTTGACCGTACTGGCTGCCCCGGAGAAAGAAGGACGTGCCGATCGTGGCTCAGAGCACCGAGACCGCCGACTGGGTCTCCCGTTTCGCGGATGACGTCATCGAAGAGTCGGAGCGTCGGGCCCCGGGCAAAGCGACATCACTCGCTACCGCTCCGGTCGTCGTCGTCGCGTCCGGACTCTCCCCGTCGGGGCCCATCCACCTCGGCAACCTGCGCGAGGTCATGACCCCGCACCTCGTCGCCGACGAGATCCGGCGGCGCGGACGCCAGGTCCGGCACCTGATCTCCTGGGACGACTACGACCGCTACCGCAAGGTGCCGTCCGGCGTCCCGGGCGTCGACGAGTCGTGGGCCGAGCACATCGGCAAGCCGCTGACGTCCGTGCCCGCCCCCAAGGGCTCCGCGTACCCGAACTGGGCCGAGCACTTCAAGGCCGCCATGGTCGAGTCGCTCGCCGAGCTGGGCGTCGAGTTCGACGGGATCAGCCAGACCGCGCAGTACACGTCCGGCGTGTACCGCGAGCAGATCCTGCACGCCATCAGGCACCGCGCCGACATCGACGCGATCCTCGACCAGTACCGCACCAAGAAGGCCCCCGCGAAGAAGCAGCAGCAGAAGCCCCTCGACGAGGCCGAGCTGGAGGCCGAGGAGGGCTCAGGCGCGGCGAGCGAGGACGACGGCAGCGGCGGCAACGTCGGCTACTTCCCGTACAAGCCCTACTGCGGCAACTGCGAGAAGGACCTGACGACGGTCACCTCGTACGACGACGACACGACCGAGCTGACGTACGCCTGCACCGCGTGCGGCTTCTCCGAGACCGTCCGGCTCAACGAGTTCAACCGCGGCAAGCTGGTCTGGAAGGTCGACTGGCCGATGCGCTGGGCCTACGAGGGTGTCGTCTTCGAGCCCAGCGGCGTCGACCACTCCTCCCCCGGGTCCTCGTTCCAGGTCGGCGGCCAGATCGTCGGGATCTTCGGCGGCCAGCAGCCCATCGGCCCGATGTACGCCTTCGTGGGCATCAGCGGCATGGCGAAGATGTCCTCGTCGAGGGGTGGCGTGCCGACCGCCGCCGACGCCCTGAAGATCATGGAACCGCAGATCCTGCGCTGGCTCTACGCCCGCCGTCGGCCCAACCAGTCCTTCAAGATCGCCTTCGACCAGGAGATCCAGCGCCTCTACGACGAGTGGGACAAGCTCGACGCGAAGGTCACGGACGGCTCCGCGCTGCCGGCGGACATCGCGGCACACTCGCGCGCCGTGGGCACGGCCGCCGGTGAACTGCCCAGGACACCGCGCCCGCTGCCGTACCGGACGCTGGCCTCGGTCGCCGACATCACCGCCGGACACGAGGACCAGGCGCTGCGCATCCTGAGCGAACTCGACCCCTCGGACCCGCTCACCGCCCTCGACGAAGCCCGCCCGCGCTACGACAAGGCCGAGGCCTGGATCAACACGCACGTCCCCGCCGACCAGCGGACCATCGTGCGCGACGAACCCGACGCCGACCTGCTGAAGTCCCTCGACGAGGCCTCCCAGCAGTCACTGAGCCTCCTGCTCGACGGACTCGCCGACAACTGGTCGCTCGACGGGCTCACCCACCTCGTGTACGGCGTACCCAAGGTGCAGGCCGGCTTCCCCGCCGATGCCACGCCGAAGGAACTGCCGGCCGAGATCAAGAGCGCCCAGCGGGCGTTCTTCGCGCTCCTCTACCACCTGCTGGTGGGACGCGACACAGGACCGCGACTGCCCACGCTGCTCCTGGCGGTGGGACAGGAGCGGGTGCGGACCCTGCTCGGGAAGTAGGCGGTCAGGGCTCGGGAAGCGGGCCGTAGGAAAAGGGGCTCTCGGCAGAGAGCCCCTTTCTCGTACTTTTCCTCGTGGTTCTCGTGCTCAGGCGATGTGGTCTTCCTGCAGTTCCGCCGTGTGGCGGTTGGTGAAACGGTTGACCATGCGATCGGCGTCGCGCTGCGGGAGCGTGACACCGTACGTCGCCTCCACGTCGTCCCTGAGCTGGCCCGAGGTGGGGTAACTGCCGTCTATCGACTTCTTGAACACGAGGTAGAAGTCCTCCTCGTTCGGCTCCGGCGGGCCACCGCCCTCACCCAGCTCACGCGTCCGGCCCGGACCCGCCGGGATGGGGAAGCTGCCGGTCTCCTCCGGGGAGAACTCCTCGTACACGGGGGGTTCCGGGTAAGACTCCGGCTCCGGTCCCGGCTCCGGCTCGTAGTACGGCTCGGGCTCGTACGTGGGGTCGTAGTCGCCGTGGTACTCGACCTGCTGTGGATGCCGGGCGTGCAGCCACTGGCTGCCATCCGGCATCCGCGCCTCGGGAACGTAGCCGGTGTGCTCAGCCTGCTGCTGGGCGGACGCCGCCACAGCGGCACGGCTCTCCACCGGCCGCACGATCTCGGGCGGCGCCGGCGGCAGCAGCAACGGCTCGATCCCCGCCGCGGCCAGACCCGACGGAGCCGTCTCCGCCAGCGGAACGCCGTACCGGGCCAGCCGCAACGGCATCAGCGACTCCACCGGAGCCTTGCGCCGCCACGCCCGGCCGAAGCGCGAACGCAACCGGGCCTGATACACCAGCCGTTCCTGCTCCAGCTTGATGACCTGCTCGTAGGAGCGCAGCTCCCACAGCTTCATCCGCCGCCACAGGAGGAACGTCGGCACCGGGGACAGGAGCCAGCGCGTCAGCCGCACCCCCTCCATGTGCTTGTCGGCAGTGATGTCGGCGATACGGCCGATCGCATGCCGGGCCGCCTCGACGGAGACCACGAACAGGATCGGGATCACCGCGTGCATGCCCACGCCCAGCGGGTCCGGCCAGGCCGCCGCACCGTTGAAGGCGATCGTCGCCGTCGTCAGCAGCCAGGCCGTCTGCCGCAGCAGCGGGAACGGGATACGGATCCAGGTGAGCAGGAGATCGAGGGCCAGCAGGACACAGATACCTGCGTCGATACCGATCGGGAAGACGTACGCGAAGTTCCCGAAACCCTTCTTGATGGCCAACTCGCGGACCGCCGAGTACGAACCGGCGAAGCCGATGCCGGCGATGATCACGGCGCCGGAAACGACCACGGCTATGAGAACGCGGTGCATCCGAGTCAGCTGCAGTGGCGCGGCCACCCGTACTCCCCTCCCCTTGCGTGCTGTTGCGCGCAACAGAGTGGCACATGTGTGCGCCCTACGAGGCGGCGGGACGGGTGGAGCCCGGTCCGTTCAGGGTCCCGGGCTCCCTCAAAAGGCGGTGCTGAGCTGCGAGTTGCCGTCCAGGTGTGACAGTCAGCTCTTCTTCGACGCTGAGGAGGACGGGGACGCCGAAGACGACTTCGAGGGTTTCGAGGCCTTCGAAGGAGACGCGGAGGCCGACTTCGACGCCGACTTGGAGGGCGAGGGCTTCGCCGTGCCCGAACCCGAGCCGCCGCCTGTGCCCGAGCCGCCGTCGCCGTTCGCCGCCGACACCGCCGCGACGGCCTCCTTGGCCGCCGACTCCGCGGCCTTCGCCAGCGTGTCCGCGCTCGGGGTCTTCTCACCGGCCAGACCCGCACCGTTGTAGTCGAGCGTGATCACCACGTTCTCGACCCGCGTCACGACCGTCTGCTGCTTGAAGGAACCCTCCTTCTTCTTCAGGTCGTAACGCACCAGCGTCGCCTCGTCGCCCGTCCCGGAGACCGGCTCGGTCTTCGCGTTCTTCGCGCCCTCGACCGACTGGGCGTCCTTGACCTGCTTCTCGTAGTACGCGTGCGCCAACTTGTCGCCCTCACCGCGCTGGGCGTTCGATTCGAAACGCAGCAGCGAGACATTGAGCCAACGGAACTGCGAGCCCTTCACGCCGTTGTTGTCCAGACTGCTCCAGGAGCAGCTCGCACGCGTCGAATCATCCGACTTGCTCTGCTTGCCGGACTTGACGCCCTCCGGCACCAGCGAGGTCAGCGTCTTCTTCGACAGCACCCCGCACGAGTCCGGCAACTTCCCGTACGCCGCGGCCTGCACCGTCGGCGCCGTGCTCGCGGTCGCCGCCGCCGTTTCACCGGCGCTCGCGCCCTTGTCGCCCCCGTCACCGGAGCCGGAGTCCGAGGAGCAGCCGGCGGCGAACACCATCACGGGCACTGCGACCGCGCCGGCAAGGAAGCGGCCTGAGCGCCTCACTCGCCGGTCTCGCTGGTTCCGCTGGTCTCGCTCTGCTCGTCGCTGCATGGTTCCTTCACTCATGACGCTGTGGTTCCTGCGGTCGGCGGGTTCGGGTCCGAGGGGCCACGGTACGCGGTGAGGAAACTGTGCGCTTCTGCTTCCGGCGCTTTGAAGTCGGGCGTACGGGACAGGCGAAGGGTCACTGACCGCCCAGCGTGTCCGACAGCTGCGCGGCCAGTTTCCGGGCGCTGTCCTGCATTTCCTCGCTGTCGGGGGCGACGCCGACGGTGGCCGGCTGCTCCTCGTACTGGATGGTCACGATGACGTTGGACGTGCGGAACGCCACAGTCACCGTGCGCTGCTGAGCCGTCGAACCGGAACCGCTCAGCACGTCGTCCAGGAACGCCTCGTCACCGAGATCGGTGAGGGTGCGGGGCTGGAGATCGGACGGGGCCGCGGAGGCGGAGGCGGAACCCGAGGCAGAGACAGAGTCGGAGGCAGAGGCAGAGGCGGAGGCCGAGGCGCCGGGGCCGGCGCTGCTCGTGGAAGGGGCGCTGGAGCCGGGGTCGGACGTGGGGCTGGAACTCACCGGTTCGGGAAGGTCGGCCGCCGTCAGCCTGTCGGCGAACACCACCTGCGCCTCGTTGTCGTCGCTCACCGAGTTGTCGTAGGAGACGACGCGCTCGAAGTCGACGAGGAGATGGTCCGTCGCATCCGCCGACTCGACCTTCCAACGGCAGCCCACCTTGCGGTCGGTGTCGTACGTCAGCGTCGCATCGCCCTCGTACGCCTTCTCGCGCTGCTCCGCGTCGGTGATCTGCTGGATGCCGGGCAGCAGCGTGTCGAGAGTGTCCTCACCGATGGCGCTGCACGGTTCGGGGAGCGTGCGGTACTTGCCCGGCTGGGCCGCGGCCGTCGCCGTGCCGGTGTCACCCTGATTGGAGTCGTCCGTCGAACCGCCGTCGCTCGAGCCGCCGGTGCAGCCGGCCAGCAACGCCACGAGCAGCGCGGCGATGCCGGATACAAACACCTTCCGCTGCACGGTCGGGCTCCTCTCGACGGTGGCTCTGTGGCCGTTGCTTCAGTGCCCCCGCTGGTTGATCGCTTGCCGCACGGGGGTGCTCCCTGGGGACAATGTGTATCGCACGCACTGCCGTGGACGCCGGTCCGCTGTCCCTTTTCAGCGACCTTGGCGCCGGTTTTGCGGTTCCAGACTTCTGTTGTGTTTACGGGGTAATGAGGACGATATGTCGTAGGTGGAAATGCCGGGCGCGAAGGTTCCGATCCGCATGTGAGCCGACCCGGCGACGGTCGAGGACGTGGCCCTGCAGCAGCTGCGCAACGTGGCGACCCTGCCCTGGATCAAGGGCCTCGCCGTCATGCCGGACGTGCACTACGGGAAGGGCGCGACGGTCGGGTCCGTCATCGCGATGCAGGGGGCTGTGTGTCCTGCGGCGGTGGGGGTGGACATCGGCTGCGGCATGTCGGCGGTCAGGTCGTCACTGACGGCCAGTGACCTCCCGGGTGACCTGTCCCGCCTGCGCTCGAAGATCGAGCAGGCCATTCCGGTGGGGCGGGGGATTCACGACAGTCCGGTGGAGCCGGGACAGTTCCACGGGACGGCCACCGCGGGGTGGGACCGCAGCCGCTTCTCCAGCAGCGTCACCGCGTAAGGACTGCCCAACCCGCCGTCCTTGGCGGCCTGTTCGCCTACCACCGTGTAGCCCGCCGACTCGTAGTAGGTGCGGAGGCGAGGGTTGGTGGACAGGCAGTCGAGGCGGGCGTACGGGCGGCCCGTCGCGGCGATGCGGGCCTCCGCTTCCGCGAGCATGTGGCGGCCTGTGGACGGCGGAGCCGTGTGCGGGGTCGTCATCAGGCGGTGGATGTAGCCCGCGTCGGCGGGGCGGGGGCCCCAGGCCGCCGGGTCGTCCCACCACAGTTCCCAGGCGCCGGCCAGGTGGTCACCGGAGTGGGCCAGCCAGACCTCGCCCTCCCGCATGCGGGTGCGGAAATGGGTTTCGTCCTTTGCGCCGGGCCGCCACTGGTCGATGCCCCGGGCCAGTTGCCAGAGGGCGGACGAGTCGTGGAGGCGGGCGAGGGCGGGGGCGTCGGACGGGGTGGCCCTGCGGTACGTCGGCGCGGGCGGGGCTGTGGGGCGGGGTTCCAGGAGTGCCTCGCGCAGGGTCGTGGCCAACGCCCTTGCGTCCAGGGAGAGTTCCCGCGTCACGTAGTTCTCGGTCGAGCCGTGGCGCGCCGTCATGGCGGCGAGGAACGTGCGCATCACGGCGCCCGGGGCACGGCCGAAGCCCGGCCAGGCCGGCTCGCGGCCGTCGTTTCGTCTCGTCCAGCTGGCGCGGATGGCCGGTGTGGCCAGTTCGGTGAGGCTGAAGTCCTCGATGACGGTCGTTTCCGGGATGCCCAGCAACCCGAGGACCAGCGCCGCCAGTTGGCCCGTGCGGTCCTTGCCCGATGCGCAGTGGAAGACCAGCGGGGTGCCTGACTCGGCCGACTCCGCGACCAGTTCCAGGGCCCGGCGGATCTCCTTGACGCCGTCCTGAGCCACCTCCAGGTAGCGCTCCGCGAGGTACGGGTCCGGATCGATGTCCGGGGTGAGCGCGGCCTGGTCGTACGGGCGGTGCTCGATGCTCAGGTTGTGGTACGTGAAGGACGGGTGGCCGGGGACACGGCCCCTGTCCTCGGCCTCCCAGGGGTGGCGCAGGTCGATGACCGTGCGGATGCCGAGGGACAGGAAGCGGTCCCAGTCCGCCGTGCCCTCGGCCAGCTTGCCCAGGGAGTCCGCGCGGTACAGGCGGCCGGGGCGGATCCGGTGGCCGTCCGGGGTCGGATAGCCGCCCAGATCGCGGAAGTTGTGCAGCCCGTCGAATGCGATGTGTCTGTCCACAGGCTGTGACCCTACGGTGCTCGTCCCGCTACTTGGCGTGGAGCACCGCGTAGATCATCACGAAGGCCACGATGTGGATGCCGAAGAGGAAGTACGCGAGGTAGTACCAGACGTAGCGCTCGCGTTTCTTCTCCAGGGCGAGGCGCTGGTTCTCGCTCCCGTCCGGGCCCGGCATCACAGTTCCCTGTGGACCTTCGTGTTGGAGGCCTGGGCGCGGGGGCGGAGGACCAGGAGGTCGACGTTGACATGGCTGGGGCGGGTGACCGCCCAGGTGATCGTGTCCGCCACGTCGTCGGCCGTGAGGGGTTCGGCGACGCCCTGGTAGACCTTCGTCGCCTTCTCCTTGTCGCCGCCGAAGCGAGTGAGTGCGAACTCGTCCGTCTTCACCATGCCGGGGGCGATCTCGATGACGCGCACCGGCTGGCCGACGATCTCCAGGCGGAGGGTCTCGGCGAGGACGTGTTCGCCGTGCTTGGCGGCGACGTAGCCCGCGCCGCCCTCGTACGTGCTGAGTCCCGCGGTGGAGGAGATGACCACGATCGTGCCGTCGCCGCTCTCGACGAGCTTGGGCAGCAGAGCCTGGGTGACGTTCAGGGTGCCGATGACGTTCGTCTCGTACATCGTGCGCCAGTCGGCCGGGTCGCCGGTCGCGACCGGGTCCGCGCCGAGCGCGCCGCCGGCGTTGTTGACCAGCACGCCGACCGTCTTGAACGCCGTCGCGAACTCGTCGACCGCGGCACGGTCCGTGACGTCCAGCGGGTACGCGGCGGCGGACTGGCCGGCCGTGTTGATCTCCTCCGCCAGCGCTTCGATCCGGTCCTTGCGGCGGGCGGTGAGGACCACTCGGTAGCCGGCCGCGGCGAGCCGGCGGGCCGTGGCGGCGCCGATTCCGCTGCTCGCACCGGTGACGACGGCGATGCGGGAGGCGGCGGACGGTGCGGCGGTGGCCATGGGTGCTCCTCGTGCGCGGGGGTTCGTGGGATCGCGGGATCGACCTGGCGTCCAGGGTATAGAGGTCAGCCGCCGTTCCGCGGCGCCCACATGATCAGCGCCATGCCCACGAGGCAGACCAGCGCGCCCGTCACGTCCCAGCGGTCCGGGCGGTAGCCGTCCGCGACCGCGCCCCACAGGATCGAGCCGGCCACGAAGATGCCGCCGTATGCGGCGAGGATGCGGCCGAAGTGGGCGTCGGGCTGGAAGGTGGCGACGAAGCCGTAGGCGCCGAGGGCGAGGACGCCGCCGGTGATCCACAGCCAGCCGCGGTGTTCGCGTACACCTTGCCAGACCAGCCAGGCGCCGCCGATCTCGAAGAGGGCGGCCACGACGAAGAGGGCGGCGGAGCGGGCGATGAGCATGTCCGCAGCCTCGCATGCCGGCCTCGGACAGCCGCTGGTGGACGGGCAGGTGCTGCCGGCCGGGTGTGCGCGGTCGGCGGCGATGGCGGTGCCGTGCCGGGCGGGGGCGCCCGCCGCGGACGACGTGGGCGGACGGATCGGGCTGGGGGGGCGGTCCGAGGTACTGCTGGAGATCGACACGGCGTGGAGCGGAGGCGCCGTCGACCGCAATCGGCAGAGCGATCAGGAGAGGGTGCTGGTCCTGGACACCGGGGACGCGTACTGCTTCTGGGGAGCCTCTCGTAGGTCTGCACGGCGCAGACGAAGAGGAGCACGGCATGGCCGGGAACGCGCGTGAGCGGCTGCTCGGTCGGTGGATCGGCCGGTAGCAGGCCATGGACGCGACGACGATGCCCGTGGCGGGGCCGCGGTGCCGCTCTGGGCTCCGGCACGCAGCGGACCGGGGCGCGACGGGCGTGCCGAGGCGCCTAAGTGCCTAAGCGCCTGGAGCCGAAGCCGTTGGACTGGCGGCGTAGGCGGTGGGCGGCACTCCCACCGTCGTCGTGAAGTCCCGCACCAGATGGGCCTGGTCGGCGTAGCCGAGGTCGGCCGCCAGGGCTGCCCAGTCCGCCTTCCGGTCCGCCTCCGCGTGCTCCAGGGCCTCGTGGATGCGGTAGCGCAGGATGACCCACTTGGGGCCCACGCCGACATAGCCGGCGAAGAGGCGTTGCAGTAGTCGTACGGACATGCCCTCGGCGCGGGCGAAGTCGGCGACGCGGCGGATCGTGCGGTCGGTGCGGATGCGGTCGACCAGGGCCGTCGCGAGGTCGGCCTGCGGGTCCGGGCGCGGATCCAGGGCGAGGAGGAAGGCGTCGAGCGCGGCGATGCGGGCCTGCTCGTCGTCCGGGGTGAGCACGGCGGTGAGGTCGGTCTGCGGGAACACCTCGGGGGAGAAGACCCTCAGGCCGGTCCACTCGCTCACCGCCCGTCCGGGCGCGAAGGGACGGAAGGCGCCCGGTCTGAACTTGATGCCGCACACCCGTCCGCGCCCCTCCAGCTTCTGCGTGAACAGGCCCTGCTGGATGCCCGCGACCTCCACGAGGGGCTCTTGGCCCTCGAACTGCTGGAAGACGATGTGGACGGCGGGGTGGGGGACCACGTGCGAGACGTACGGCTCCTGGAGCTCCCAGTCGATCAGCCAGTAGTGCTCGACATGGCGGCGCAGCGGTTCGGCGGGCTCGGGGCGGCGGAAGTCCACGTGCGCGAGGAAGTCCGCGGCGCCGACGATGCCTCGGGTGTCTCGGCGTGGGGCGGCCATGTCGTGATCGTAGGACGGGGCACTGACACTCGTCGCGGGGTGCGGAATACGGGGGGCGGGGTCGCCGTTCCCGCTATAGTTGAACAGTCAACAATCTGGAGGGTGAGAGACCATGCAGTTCGGGATCTTCAGCGTCGGCGATGTCACGCCGGACCCGACGACCGGCCGTACGCCGACCGAGCGTGAGCGCATCAAGGCCATGGTCGCCATCGCGCTGAAGGCCGAGGAGGTCGGCCTCGACGTCTTCGCCACCGGCGAGCACCACAACCCGCCGTTCGTGCCGTCGTCGCCGACCACGATGCTGGGTTATGTCGCGGCGCGGACGGAGAAGCTGATCCTCTCCACCTCCACGACGCTGATCACCACCAACGACCCGGTGAAGATCGCCGAGGACTTCGCGATGCTGCAGCACCTGGCCGACGGCCGGGTCGACCTGATGATGGGCCGCGGCAACACCGGCCCGGTCTACCCCTGGTTCGGCAAGGACATCCGGCAGGGCATCAACCTCGCCGTCGAGAACTACGCGCTGCTGCACCGGCTGTGGCGCGAGGACGTCGTCGACTGGGAGGGCACGTTCCGCACACCGCTGCAGGGCTTCACCTCCACGCCCCGGCCGCTGGACGGCGTACCGCCCTTCGTCTGGCACGGCTCCATCCGCTCGCCCGAGATCGCCGAGCAGGCGGCCTACTACGGCGACGGCTTCTTCCACAACAACATCTTCTGGCCGGCCGACCACACCAAGCGGATGGTCGAGCTGTACCGGCAGCGGTACGCGCACTACGGGCACGGCACGCCCGAGCAGGCGATCGTCGGCCTCGGCGGACAGGTGTTCATGCGGCGCAACTCGCAGGACGCGGTGCGGGAGTTCCGGCCGTACTTCGACAACGCGCCGGTCTACGGCCACGGGCCCTCCCTGGAGGACTTCAACGACCAGACCCCGCTCACCGTCGGATCGCCGCAGCAGGTGATCGACAAGACGCTGGGCTTCCGCGAGTACGCCGGTGACTACCAGCGCCAGCTGTTCCTGCTCGACCACGCGGGACTGCCGCTGAAGACCGTGCTCGAACAGCTCGACATGCTGGGCGAGGAGGTCGTGCCGGTGCTGCGCAAGGAGTTCGCGGCCGGGCGCCCGGCGAACGTGCCCGAGGCGCCGACCCACGCGTCCCTGTCGGCCGCCGCCGTATGAGCGCGGAACGAAGCCGCCGCATGAACGGAGACGGGGGCCGCCGTATGAACGGAGACGGGGGCCGCTGCATGGAGCAGGAGGAGGACTCCGTATGAAACTCGTCGTCGTCTCGGCGGGGCTGAGCGTCCCGTCGTCCACCCGGCTGCTGGGCGACCGTCTCGCCGCCGCGGTGGGCCGGCAGCCCCCTGCCGACGTGCAGGTCGTCGAGCTGCGCGACCTCGCCGTGGAGATCGCACACCACTTCACCAACGGGTTCCCGGCCGGAACCTGTCCGCCGCGCTGGACGCGGTGACCGGGGCAGACGGGCTCGTGGTCGTCACGCCCGTCTTCTCGGCGTCGTACAGCGGACTGTTCAAATCCTTCTTCGACGTGCTCGACAAGGACGTGCTGGCGGGTACGCCCGTGCTGATCGCCGCGACCGGCGGTACGGCCCGGCACTCCCTGGTGCTGGAGCACGCGCTGCGACCGCTCTTCGCCTATCTGCGGGCGGTGGTCGTCCCGACCGGGGTCTACGCCGCGTCGGAGGACTGGGGCGCGGAGGGACTGGACGGACGGATCGAGCGGGCCGCGGAGGAACTGGCGGCGCTGATGACGGGGCTGGGCGCGAGGGCCGCCGCAAAGAAGGCGGAGCCCGGCCTCGTGCCGTTCGAGCAGCAGCTGGCCGCCCTTCGGCCCGCAGGGTGAGAGGACGGTAGGGGCAGGGTTCCGGTTGCGTCACAGGGGTGAGAGGCCAGTAAGAAGGGTGACGGGTGAGCTGCTCATCACGGCGGAGCACTCCGGGCCCTTGGCACTATGGGCGGGTGCCCCAAACTGTGCTGCTCGCCGAAGACGACCGCGCCATCCGTCACGCCCTGGAGCGGGCCCTGAGCCTGGAGGGCTATCAGGTCACCGCCGTCGCCGACGGCGTGGAAGCGCTGGCGCAGGCCCACAAGACCCCGCCGGACGTGCTCCTGCTGGACGTGATGATGCCCGGCATCGACGGGCTGCAGGTCTGCCGGGTGCTGCGCGCCGAGGGCGACCGCACCCCGATCCTCATGCTCACCGCCCTCGTCGAGACCGCGGACCGCATCGCGGGACTTGACGCGGGCGCCGACGACTACGTGGTCAAGCCGTTCGACGTCGAGGAGGTCTTCGCACGGCTGCGGGCCCTGCTGCGCCGGACCAGCCCGGACAGCGGGGCGGCGGCCCCGGCCGGCGTCACCGGTAAGCAGCCGCAGATCTCCGACCGGCAGATCGAGGCAGCCGGCCTGCGCATGGACGTGCAGGCGCGGCGCGCCTGGCGCAACGAGAGTGAACTGGAGCTGACCCGCACCGAGTTCGAACTGCTGGAGCTCCTGGTCCGCAACGCCGGGATCGTCCTCGACCACTCCACCATCTACGACCGCATCTGGGGCTACGACTTCGGGCCCGGTTCCAAGAACCTCGCCGTGTACGTCGGCTATCTGCGCCGCAAGCTCGACCAGCCGGGGGCACCGGCGCTGATCCACACGGTGCGCGGTGTGGGTTACGTGCTGCGGGAGGACTGAGTGGGCCGGCTGCGGCGGCTGCTGGCCAGACGGCGGCCGGGGCTGGTCTCCCTGCGCACCACGTTCGCGGTGTCGTTCGCCGCGGTGACCGCCGCCGTCACGGTGCTGGTCGGTGTGCTGTCGTACAGCGCCGCCGCCCGGCTGGTGCGGGTCGACCAGGAGTCCGTGTTCGACCAGGTCGTGCAGGACCTGCGGGACGAGGTGCACCAGCACCGGATGACGACGGACGACTTCTCCTCCTCGGCGCCGGGCCACGACATCGTGCGGCCCGCCCGTACGGACGTCCAGGTACTGGGACCGGACGGCACCGTCGTCGACCCCGGCAGCCCCGGACTGCCGGTCACCGCCGACGACCGCTCGGTCGCCGCGGCGACGGACTCCGCGAAGATGGCCGAGCACAAGGACGTCGACGTCGACCAGGACGTCTACCGCATCGCGACCGTCTCCCTCGGCGAAGGGCGGGGCGCGGTGCAGGTCGCGCAGGAGTTCAGCGACACCGAGGACCTGCTGCGGGCGCTGCAGCAGCGCACGCTGATCCTGATGGCCGCGGTCGTGACGGCGGCCGGCCTGTTCGGATGGTGGCTGGCCCGGCGCATCACCCGCCGCCTGATCATTCTCACCTCGGCCGCCGAGGACGTCGCCCGCACCCGCCGCCTCGGCATCGAGGTGCCCGTGGCCGGCTACGACGAGGTGGGCCGCCTCGGCCGCGCCTTCGACCGCATGCTGGGCCGCCTCGCCCAGTCCGAGGAGGACCAGCGCCGCCTGGTCCAGGACGCCGGGCACGAACTGCGCACCCCTCTCACCTCGCTCCGTACGAACATCTCGCTGCTGCGCCGTATCGACGAACTGCCCCCGGCCAGCCGCGACGACCTGGTCGCGGACCTGAGCCAGGAGGCGCGCGAACTGACCGACCTGGTCAACGAACTCGTGGACCTGGCGGCCGGGCAGTCCGACAACGAGCCGCCCCAGCGGGTCGACCTCGCGGACATCGCCGAGGACGTCGCGGGCCTCGCCCGCCGTCGCACCGGACGTGAGGTCACGGTCAGCGCGAGCGGTGACACGACGACCGACGGCCGCCCGGGGATGCTGCAGCGCGCGATCTCCAACCTGGTCGAGAACGCGGCCAAGTTCGACCGCGACGGCACGGGCCCCATCGAGATCGCCGTCTCCGGACCCGCCCGGCCGGGCACGGTCCGCGTCGAGGTCCTCGACCGCGGTCCCGGAATCGCCGACTGCGACCTGATCCGCATCTTCGACCGCTTCTACCGCGCGGCCGACGCCCGCTCACTGCCCGGGTCCGGGCTGGGCCTGTCCATCGTGCGGGAGGTGGCGATGGCGCACGGCGGGGCAGCGTTCGCGTCCCGCCGCGACGGGGGCGGCTCGGTGATCGGCTTCACGGTGGGCGGGGTGCCGGGAGGCGGAATGCGGGCCGGGGATGATGGGCGGAATGTGGGCCGGGGGTGAGGGGCGGAATGCGGACCGAGGTGAGGGCGTCGGTCGGGGGTGGCGAGCGGAGCGTCGGCCGAGGTGAGGGGCGGAACGTCGGCCGAGGCGAGGGCGGAGCGTGGGCCAGGGGTGAGGGGCGGAACGTCGGTCGGGGGTGAGGAGCGGAGCGTTGGCCGAGGCGAGGGCGGAACGTCGGCCAGGGGTGAGGGGCGGGGCGTCGGTCGGGGGATGAAGGGTGGAGCGCGGGCCGGGAGTTGGTGATCGGCTGCGGAACTGGCCCTGGGAGCGGGTGCCGCGTCGCCGGTGAGGTGCTGGGGGCGTGCTCTGACGCCGGTGGAAGACTTGCGGGGTGTGCCGGGTGCCGGGGCCGGTCAGTGCGGGTCCGGGTGGCGGGGGAAGGTGCGGATCGTGATCAGGCGTGGGGTGTTGTCCGTAGTCCGAGGATCCCGTAGGACCCGGGCAGCCGTGGCCCTGGGCCTCGCCGGCCTGGTCGCCGGGACCGTCCTCGTCGTATGCGAGGTGAACTCACCGGCCCGCGGTGTCCGGGCAGCGCCGAGGGGCGACTCCCCGCAGTGCCACCGCGTCGCGCAGGGCTTCCCGCCCGGCCTCGCGGGACTGGACCGTGCGGACACCGACGTGCCCGGCCTGGCCGTGTGGGGCGACGGGGCGGTGACCGCGCGCTGCGGGCTGAAGACGCCCGACGCGACGCCCGACGCGTGCGTGAGCGTGGACGGCATCGACTGGGTGTGGCGGCCGAAGTCACCCGGCGGGACCAGGGTCCTCGTCACCTACGGCCGTGACCCCGCCGTGGAGATCACGCTCTCCGCCCGGGTCGCCGCCGTCGACGACGTACTGGTGGAACTCAGCCGCGCGGTGCGGCCGCTCGTACAGCACGACAAGTGCATCGGCCTCGGGGATGTCATGTAGTGCTCACCGGGGCGTAGTGCTCACCGGCGTGTGGTGCTCACCGGCCGTCGCGGTTCCCGGGCTCGTCCGCGTCGGAGAAGTCGATCTTTTCGGCCGGGACGATCCGTGCGCCCATGTTGCGTTCCATCATTTCCAGGGCGGCGGCTCCCAGATGAGGGTGAATGGTGGCTACGGCGTCGTCGGCCACCGTGACCCGCAGGTGGCGGATGTGGGCGTCCAGCGCCGAGTAGAGGACGCACTGTTCGGTGACCTGGCCGCTGAGCACGACGTGTCCGACGCCCAGTCGCCACAGCAGGTACGACAGGGGCGTCTCGTGGAAGACGGAGTGGCGGGCCTTCACCACGAACAGTGAGTCGTCGTCGGGCCGGATCGGTTCGATCAGGTCGGCGTGGGGTCGCGCCAGCGCGGTCTCGACCAGTTCTCCGTGGTGCGAGCGCCAGCGGCCGAAGTTGTCGTTGGCGTAGATCACCGGCACGTCGGCGCGACGGGCCCGGCCGATCAGGTCCGCCAGGACGGGTACGACCTGGCGGGCGGAAGGCACCAGCAGGTCGGCGTCCTCGTGATCGTAGGTGTTGATCATGTCGATCACGACGAGAGCGAGACCTGTTGTCTCTCCGGAGCGGTCCATGGTGCCTCCAGAGTGCCGTGCGCGGTCGTACGCGCAGCCGCGGACGAGGGGTGAGCCGGATGCCGGGAGGCGTCCCACTGGGGCTCCACCCAGACCGGCTCGACGCCGGACAGGATGAGCGATGAGCCCGGCGGCCACCGACTTGTGGCTGAACCCCGGGTTCCCCGTCCGCAGCAGGTGTACCGCGCGTACCGCGCGACTCGTCGGCCGGCAGGAGGCGTACGCACGGCAATGGCAATGGCAATGGCATCGGCGATCGGCGTCTGCGATCGGTATCGGCGACGGCACGCCCACCGCGGGCCGTCGGACTCCCTCACGGGCGTGGAGCGCGGCCGGGGCGCGGCTGGGTCGGGTGGGTGCTGGACCGGAGTGTCAGGCCCGGTCCGCGCAGCGCCGTCGCGCCGGCCCGCCAGGCCCGCAGCAGCCCGGCCGACAGACGGTTCTCCAGATGGGTGGTCGCACGGATCCCGAAGGTCACGTCGGCCTCCAGGCCCGGTTCGCTCTCCAGGAGGCCCCCGACGACGTCGTGTCGTACGACCTGCTCGTGCACCGCGTCGGCCTCGACGTGCTCGGTGTAGAACCGTACGGCCGCCGGTCCGGCGCCGGCGCGCCGCATGGCCTCGGCGAGGCGGCGGGAGGCGGGGGGCGAGGTCACCTCGACGGCGGCGAAGTGGCCGACGAGCGCGCCGCGCAGCGCTCGGTGCAGGCCGAGGAGCGACATCAGGTTGACGGTGGCGAGCGCCTCGGCCGGGGCAGCGTCGACGTAGTGCCCGTACGCCGTCTCCAGCTCCAGGTCCGCCATCAGGTCGGCGAACAGTTCCGCGTGGATCTCGTCCGCACGGCCCGCGCCGAACTCGTCGAACTCCACCGCCACCATCGCCGCCTTCGCCCGCCCGTGCAGCCGGGGGATGACCCAGGCGTGCGGGTCCGCTTCCTTGAGGTGGTAGAGCGAGCGCAGCGCCGCGTATTCGCGCAGGTGGCCGAGGTCGCCTTCGTCGTGTAGGAAGTGCGAGACGCTCGTACCGTCGTTGCCGGCCGGTTCGAGCTGGAGCTCGTCGAGTGCCCGCTGGGCCGTGTCGGTGCAGGCCATCGGCACGTCCTCGCGCAGTGCGCCCAGGAAGCGGTTCTCGATCGCACCGCGGCAGGCCAGCAGACCGCTGTCCCACTCAAGGCTGTCGGGGACGTCCTGGAAGCCCTGGTAGTGCAGCTCGTAGAGGAGGTACAGGGCGAGCTGCAGGTCGTCGCCGTAGGCGTGGCAGTCGTCGGGGGAGGGGACGGGGACGCCGGTCCGGGGAGATTCCCGCAGCAGGGCCGTCACCGCGGCGGAGAGCGGCCCGCGCGGCTCGGGCAGACGAGGAGACCGCTGCCGGGGCCGGGGCCGGGACTGGGGCCGGGATGGAGAATGGGTGCCGGTCATGCGGCACCCCCCTCTCGCGCAGTGGTCGCTTCCGAGTCGGTCTCCGGGGCCCGCGGTGGGGTGCGGCGGCGGTGGCTGGTGTCGCACCAGGGGAAGAGCCGGCTGCGACGGCAGGTGCAGACGGCGACCGTGAAGCGGTCGGACACCGTCACCTCGCCGTGCTCGCCGACCACTTCGACCGGCCCCTCGATCAGCAGGGGCCCGTCCCGTTGGACGCGGATCCGACGCGGGCGTTCAGGCGTGTTCGGCACGGATCACCACCAGCTCCTCCGTCGTACTGTCGTCCGTCAGCCCCTGCTCGCGCAGCCAGCCGAGCCGTGAGCGCAGCACATGGCCGTAGGGGACCCGGAACCGGTCGGCCACGTCCCCGCGCAGGCCTGCCCGCGCCAGGCGGGCCAGTGTGGCGTCCACGCCGCACAGGTCCGACTGCACGATCAGCAGCCTCCCAGTCGGCCGCAGGACCCTCGGCGCGCTGTCGCAGACGCGGTCGATCAGCAGCCGGCCGTCCGGACCGGCGTCCCAGGCCCGGGCGATTCCCCGGGGCGGCGCCTGGCCCGGAGCGGGCACGTACGGCGGGTTCGCGAGCACCAGGTCGAAACGGCGGCCGGGGATCCCCGACGCCAGGTCGCCGTGGCGTACGCGCAGGGTCTGTCCGTTCAGCAGGGCGTTGAACCAGGCGACCGCGATCGCCCGCCAGGAGATGTCCACCGCGGTGACCCGGCCGCCGAGCCGCGCCGCCTCCACCGCGAGCACCCCGCTGCCGGTGCCCAGGTCCAGTACGTCCGTCCGTGCCGTGATCGACTCACGGCGCAGGGCCCGCCCCAGAAGCCGTGTGTCGGCCTGCGGGCGATAGACACCCCGGGGGACCCAGTAGCGCAGCGGGGCGGCGGCGATCGAGCATTCGGCTGCCATGGACGTCACCGCCGCCCCGACGCCGTCGGCGGCTGTGCCGGCGGGGCCGGGGCGAGGGCGTGGAGGCCGTCGCGGGGCGGGGTGCGCTCGGCGGCGTCCATCCGGTCGGACAGTGGCCCGGCGGCCGCCACCGAGGCCGGTGTCCGGGTGGCGGAGGGCTCGCGGGACCTCTTCAGCGTGGGATTGATGACGTGCGCCTTCACGATGGCTCCGAGATCGGCGAGGGGACGGACGGCGCTGCCCGGCGACGAGCGGGAAGCCTCCCACGGGTACCCCTGGGCCGCAGACGTAACGGGCGGCGGGTGCCGGTCGGCCTGGCCGGGCATGCCGCGGCCTCGGGGAAGCCGCTTGTACGGGATGGGTCTTACAGGTCTGGTCTTGTACGGGGACGGGGCAGGTCCTGCACGGGACGGGCGGGGTAGGTCCTTCACGGGACGGCGTGACGGGCGGGACGGGGCTGTGCGGGATTGGCCCGGGGCTGAGGGCGCCGTGACCGTCAGATGTCGCGTTTGTCCAAGGGGCGTACGGCAGGACCCTGGAGGATGTGTCCGTCCGGGGCGAAACGGGAGCCGTGGCAGGGGCATTCCCAGGCCTGTTCCGCGCGGTTGAAGGCCACGAGGCAGCCGAGGTGCGTGCAGGTCGCCGAGACCGCGTGAAGGTGACCGTCCTCGTCCCGGTGCACGGCGCACTGGTGCCCGTCCAGCCGCACCACGGCGCCGTCGCCGGGGGAGATGTCCTGGATCCCGGGCCCGCTCAGGGGCGGCAGCCGGTCGCCGACGAAGTGCCGGGCCACGTGGGCCTGATGCTTCAGGAAGGACGCCCCCTCGCGGATCACGGAGCGCAGGCGGCGCGGGTCGTACAGACCGGCCCACGGGACGTCCCGGCCGGCCAGCAGGTCGCTGAGCAGGCAGCCCGCCATGATGCCGCCGCTCAGACCCCAGCCACCGAACCCGGTGACCACATAGGTGTGGCGGCTGCCGGGGTGGAGCGGCCCGACGAGGGGCACGGAGTCGGTGGAGTCGTTGTCCTGAGTGGCCCAGCGGTGCGTGAAGGTCAGGCCCTCGAAGCGGTCGGCGGCCCAGGCCGACAGGCGGGCGAAGCGTTCCTCGACGTCCGCCGTACCGGGGGTGAAGTGCTCCCCGGTGACGATCAGCAGACGTCTGCCGTCTCCGTACGGTGCGCTGCGGACGGAGCGGGTGCCCCGCTCCGGCGTGATGTACATGCCGCGCGGGGCCCGGCTCTCGTCGATCGTCGCGGCCACGACCAGCTCACGGCGAGGGGAGAGCCGGGTGAAGAGAAGGGCCCGGTCGAAGACGGGGTAGTGCGTGGCGACCACCACCTCGTTCGCGCGCACCGACACCCCCGCGTCGGTCGACAGGACGCAGGGCTCGCCCTCGGTGAGACCGACGACGCGAGTGCCCTCGTAGACGGCACCGCCGCGCCGCCGCAGGTCGTCCGCGAGTGCCAGCAGGTACTTCCGCGGATGGAACTGCGCCTGCCCCCTCACCCGGACCGCACCGGCCACCGGGAACGGCAGGTCCGTATCGGTGACGAACGAGGCCGGCAGGCCAGCCGCCCGCGCCGCCTCCGCCTCGGCCCGCAACTGCCCGACGCCCTCGGGGTTCTCGGCATACGTGAAAGCGGCCGCCTCCTCCCAGTCGCAGTCGATGTCCAACTCCTCCACGAGTTCGGCGGCGTGCCTGATCGCTTCGGACTGCGACTGCGCGTACAGCCGGGCTCCCTCGGCGCCGCGGGTGCGGCGGAGACGGTCGTAGACCAGCGTGTGCAGGGCGCTCAGCTTGGCCGTCGTCCGGCCCGTCACCCCGGCGGCGAGACGATCGGCTTCGAGCACGGCCACCTCGCGCCCCTGCCGGGCCAGTTCCCAGGCCGTGCTCAGCCCGGCGATACCGCCCCCGACGACGGCGACGTCGATGTCGAGGTCACCGGACGGCGGTGGAGCGGGTTCGCCCGGCGGCGCGGTCTCGATCCAGTACGACCCCCGGATTCCTGCGTCAGCGTTCATGGCCGCCGGGTTCCCGCCTGCACGGCGTACTACGCGGGACCACGGGACGACTTCGGCGGCGTACGCGCCCGGTGACACGTCGGCCGCGCCGGCACGGTCTTCGCTCCGCTTTCCCGGGTACCCGGGAGCCTGCACACGTCCGGCGTTGACGCTCTCGCCAACGAGCGGGCGACCGCCGGCCTCCGGGACGCCGGAGCGGTTGACCTGACCCGGCGGAGGCGCCGAAGCCTCCTGCGCCGGCTTTCCGTACGCGCCTCAGCGGAGGTTCCGCCTGCGACACCTGCTTCAGGTATCGGATCGAATCCGCTCCGGCGGAGGCCGCTCGCCCCCGCCGGGCCGGCTCGTCCTTGCGATCGTGAGGGTCGCGTCCGCCGAGGCACGGCAGACGCGGTCCCGGTCACGGGGCGGGAGCGGGAGCCGGGTTGCCGTAGTAGGCGTCGGGGCCGTGTTTGCGGGTGTAGTGGCGGGCCAGGAGGTGCGGGGGCGGCGGGGTGGTGGGGGTCAGGGCCATGGTGTTGAGGGCGATGTCGGCGACGGCCTCACAGATGATGGCGTGTTCGAGGGATTTGCGGGCGCTGGGGCCCCAGGTGAAGGGGCCGTGGCTGGCGACGAGGGCGGCGGGGACCTCGGCCGCCCGCTGGTCGTCTTCCTTCAGCATGTCCACGATGACGCGGCCGGTGTTGTACTCGTAGTCCTTCGCGCACTGTTCGGCCGTGAGGTCGGGGGTGCACGGGATGGGGCCGTTGAAGGTGTCCGCGTGGGTGGTGCCGAGGACGGGTATGTCGCGCCGGGCCTGGGCGAAGGCGACGGCGTGCGTGGAGTGGGTGTGGGTGACGCCGCCGATGGAGGGGAACGCCAGGTAGAGGCAGCGGTGGGTCTCGGTGTCGGTGGAGGGGCGCAGGTGGCCGTCGACGACCGCGCCGTCGGACAGGCGCACCGTCACCAGGTCGTCGACGGTCAGGGCGTCGTAGGGGACGCCGGAGGGCTTGATGACGAACACGCCCGCCTCCCGGTCGACTCCGCTGACGTTTCCCCAGGTCAGGGTCGCCAGGCCGACCTGGGGGATGGTGAGGTTGGCGTCCAGTACCTCTTGCCGCAGGCCGTCGCGGACTCGTGCGGTCATGAGGTCGTCTCCTTCTGCAAGCGGTTCATGGGCGTCACAGGGCCTGGGCGAGCCGGTGGTAGGCGGCGTTCCAGCGGATTTCCTTGCCGAACTGCGCGCTGGTGGTGTTCTCGTCGATGGTGAGCAGCTCGACGCCGGTCATGGCCGCGTAGTCGGTCAGGGTCTCGGTGTCGACCGCCGAGCTGAGGACGGTGTGGTGCGGGGCGCCGGCGAGCAGCCAGCTCTCCGCCGACTCCGCCAGGGACGGGCGCGGCTTCCACACGGCACGGGCCACCGGCAGGCGGCGCAGCGGCTCGCTGGGGGCGACGACGTCGACGGCGTTGGCGGTCAGCCGGAAGCGGTCGCCGAGGTCGGAGAGGCCGACGACGACGGCGGGGCCCTCGGCCGCGCTGAAGACCAGGCGGACCGGGTCCTCACGGCCGCCGATGGACAGCGGGTGTATCTCGCAGCTGGGGCGGTCGGCGGCGATCGAGGGGCAGACCTCCAGCATGTGGGCGCCCAGGACGAGAGGGGTGCCGGGGCCGAGGTGGTAGGTGTAGTCCTCCATGAAGCTGGTGCCGCCGGGGTTGCCCGCGCCCATGACCTTCATCGTGCGCAGCAGGGCGGAGGTCTTCCAGTCACCCTCGCCGCCGAAGCCGTAGCCGTCGGCCATGAGGCGCTGGACGGCGAGTCCGGGAAGCTGGCGCAGGCCGCCGAGGTCCTCGAAGTTGGTGGTGAAGGCGGTGAAGCCGCCCTCGGTGAGGAAGGTGCGCAGGCCGATTTCGAGGCGGGCGGCGTAGCGGAGCGAGTCGTGCTGGTCGCCCCCGGGGCGCAGCGCGGGGACCACGTCGTACAACTCGACGTACTCGGCGGCGAGTTCGGCGGTCGCCTTGTCCTCGACCTCGTCGACGACGGCGACCAGGTCGTTCACGCCGTAGGTGTTGACCGAGTACCCGAACCGGATCTGGGCCTCGACCTTGTCGCCCTCGGTCACGGCGACGTCGCGCATGTTGTCGCCGAAGCGGGCGAGCCGCAGGGTGCGTGAGGCGTGGCGGCCGACGGCGGCGCGGGCCCAGGCGGTGACCCGGTGTACGACCCTGGGGTCGGTGGCGTGACCGGCGACGATCTTGCGGTCGACGCCGATGCGGGACTCGATGTGCCCGAACTCACGGTCGCCGTGGGCGGCCTGGTTCAGGTTCATGAAGTCCATGTCGATGGTCGGCCACGGCAGCGACAGGTTGTACTGGGTGTGCAGGTGGAGCAACGGCCGGTCCAGGGCGCTGAGTCCGGCGATCCACATCTTGGCGGGCGAGAACGTGTGCATCCAGACGATCACACCCACGCAGGCGTCGGAGGCGCTCGCCTCCTGGCACATCCGGCGGATCGACTCGGCGTCGGTCAGGACCGGCTTCCACACGATCTTGACCGGGATCTCCCCGGTGCTGCCGAGGACCTCGGCGATACTCCTGGACTGGTCGGCCACCTGGCGCAGGACGTCGTCGCCGTACAGGCCCTGGCTTCCGGTGAGGAACCAGATCTCCTGCTCGGGATAGGGGTGGGCGTTGTTCTCCATGAGGTTCCTTTCGAAGGGGGTCGACCGTGGGCGCGGGGCGGTGCCGCTCAGGCGGACGCCTCGGCTCGGATGCGGCGCAGGCGGTGCATGACCTCGTTGGCGCCACGGCCGAAGTATTCGTGCAGGAGCCGGTATTCGGCGTACAGGCGGTCGTAGGCCGCGGCCCGCTCGGGGTCGGGCTGGTAGACGGCCGGACGCGCCTTGCCCATGGCCTGGGCGGCGGCGCGGATGTCCGCGTACGCGCCCGCCGCCACCGCCGCGTGCATCGCCGAGCCGAGGGCGGGACCCTGCGCCGAGTCGATGACGCCGAGGGGGAGCCGGGTGACGTCGGAGTAGATCTGCATCAGCAGCGCGTTCTTCGTGAGCCCGCCCGCGATGATCAGCTCTTCGACCGGGACGCCGGACGCCTTGAACGTCTCGATGATGGTGCGGGTACCGAAGGCCGTGGCCTCCAGGAGCGCCCGGTAGATGTCCTCGGGGCGGGTCGACAGGGTCTGCCCCACCAGGACGCCGCTGAGGTCGTGGTCGACCAGGACGGAACGGTTGCCGCTGTGCCAGTCCAGGGCGATCAGGCCGTGCTCGCCGATCTCCTGCCCGGCCGCGAGGGCCGTCAGGTGCTCGTGCGCGTCCCGGCCGAGGGCGGCGGCCTCCTCGGCGTACGACGCGGGGAAGGAGGTGCGGACGAACCAGCCGAAGATGTCGCCGACGCCGCTCTGCCCGGCCTCGTATCCCCACAGGCCCGGCAGGATGCCGCCCTCGACGACGCCGCACATGCCCGGCACCTCGGCCCACTGGTCGGAGCTCATCACATGGCAGGTGGAGGTGCCCATGATGGCGACCATGCGGCCCGGTTCCACCGCGGTCGCCGCGGGAGCGGTCACATGGGCGTCGACGTTTCCGACGCACACGGCGATGCCTTCGGGCAGTCCGGTCCATTCCGCCGCCTCGGCGGTCAGCCGCCCGGCCAGATCGCCGAGTTGGCCGATCGGATGGTCCAGCTTGTCGCTCACGAAGCCGGCGAAGCCGGGGTTGAGGGTGGCGAGATAGTCGGCGGAGGGGTAGCTGCCGTCCTGGTACTGGCCCTTGTATCCGGCGGTGCAGGCGTTGCGGACGTAATTACCGGACAGACGCCAGACGATCCAGTCGGCGGCCTCGATCCAGCGGTCGGTCAGCTCGTACAGCTCGGGGTCCTCCTCCAGCAGTTGGAGGGCCTTGGCGAACTCCCACTCCGAGGAGATCTTTCCGCCGTACCGCTTCAGCCACGGCTCCTTGCGCGCCTCGGCCAGCTCCGTGATCCGGTCGGCCTGCGCCTGCGCGGCATGGTGGCGCCACAGCTTGACGTAGGCGTGCGGCCGGCCGGCGAGGTCGGGGAGCTCGCACAGGGGCGTGCCGTCGGCGAGGACCGGCAGGACCGTGCAGGCGGTGAAGTCCGTGCCGATACCGACGACCTGCTCCGGCCGTACACCGGCGCGGGCCAGCGCCTCGGGTACGGCGATGCGCAGGACGTCGACGTAGTCCGAGGGCACCTGAAGCGCCCAGTCGGGCGGCAGCGGGGTTCCGTCGGGAAGAGCCCGGTCCAGGACCGCATGGGTGTACGGGTGCTCGGCGGCGGCCAGTTCGGTGCCGTCGGCGACCCGGACCACCACGGCCCGCCCCGACAGCGTCCCGTAGTCGACTCCGATGACGTAGGTGTCGGGCTGGGTGTCTTCGCTGTTCTCGGCGTTCACCACCGGGCTGCCGCCTTTCTGTTCGGTATTTCGGTTGCTGTTCGGAAATGTGAATAAAGTGAAGGGGAACCTCGGGGCACAGGCGCCGGCAGGGGTCCGGCTCAGGTGCCCCGGGCCTCTACCGGAGCAGGCCGTCAGCCGGTGAGCGGCGCGACGGTGATGCGGTCGACGGCGGGTGCGCAGGCGCGGGGTCCGCGCCGAGGTTCGCTTCGAAGGCGGCCGGGGAGCCGGGGAACGGCTCGTGCCAGTGGGTGATGCCCGGCAGGGCGTTGCCGGTCTTCGCCCAGGGGTGGAAGTCGCCCGTGGGGCGCGCGTCGTCATGCGTCTCGACGGGGCCGGCGATCGGGGCGTTCGCAACGATCGACCGGATCCTGTTGCAAACGGTCGTCCGGTCGCTGTGGGAACTGCTCGGCGCGTTGGCGTAGTTGCCGGCGTCCGAACTTCCCGGCCTCTTGCGCGGCGCTGCAGGACCTGTCGCCGTCATGACGATGCTCTCCTTTCGGGGCTTCGGCCGGATCGGCGTGCGAGGGCGGACCGCCACTGTCCGGGATCTCGAACTGCGTTCGATACTTCGTCCAGCGATTGAAGGTATGGCCATGCCCGCCGAGCGTCAATATCTCCGCCGAAAAAGGCACTTCAGTGCTGGGCGCCCGGCGGGCTCGCCGCCTCGCTCGCTACCCGACGTTACTCAAACGTAATGGCCCGCTTGTCGCGTAACCCCTTGACCGGTGGGAAGGGAGGGGGCTCATATGACCTCCGCATCACTCATCATTTTCAGGGGGTACGGTGCCGTGGCACACTCGGCGCACAGCAGCACCTCCCTGGCAGGTTGTCCAGGACCTCCTGGCCGCAGGCTGCGCTGCCGAGCGGGGCCGGAAGGTCCGGCGCGGCCGCCGGGCGGCCGGGCGGATCCTGCAAACCCTGCGGGCCCCGCAAGGTCAACCTGTTCCAGTCCTGCCGCCGGACGGTCACCAAGGAGGTGCGGTCATGGCCCAACCACTGCCGTGGCCGCCGACCTTGGCCGATGTCCCGCAGCCGGCCTCTCACCCCGCAAACGGCGGGGGCCGGGAGCTGCTCCGGCAGGCGGCCCGGAGGCTGAGCGCGGTCTTGGGCGGCCAACGATTAGACGGCCCTTCTCGTTGCGGACGCAGGGTGAGACCGACGCCTGTACCCCCTGCTGCGCCGCCGAGTTGGGGTTCTCCTGCGTCCCGGAGCCGGAGTGCGCGGCACCTTCCCGGACTACGGCCCGTGAGGGCCTCTCCGCGGTGGCGGAACGCGGGCCTCACCCCGTGCTCCTGGAGCCGGTCAGGAGCGGACCGGGGCCGTGACCCGGCTGGAACACCTTTGGTCGTCGTCGAGCCCGGACTCATCGTCCGCGCCGGCGCCACGACCACTCCCCCAAGCCTCACCCTGCCCTGACCATCATCTGACGGACCAGCCACTTATGTTCGTCATGTCGAACATTGGCCGACCCTCGGAATGACATCACTTTCCACGGCTTCTGACGGAACGCCAGAAGCCGCAGGCAGCCGAGTCCCATCCCCGGGCCCGCTCAACCAAGGAGAACAAGCATGCTCAACAGAAGGAACTTCCTCACCGCGGCGGTCGGCGTGGCGGCTGCGACGACCGGACTCGCGGCCTGTGCCAAGGGCGACGGCAACAAGTCGGCCTCCGGCGGCGGCAGCGACGCGATCACCCTCGGCTTCTCCCAGGTCGGCTCGGAGAGCGGCTGGCGCAGCGCCAACACCAACTCGGTGAAGGCGGCCGCGAAGACGGCGGGTTACACCCTCAAGTTCTCCGACGCCCAGCAGAAGCAGGAGAACCAGATCTCCGCGATCCGCAGCTACATCGCCCAGAAGGTCGACGTCATCGCCTTCTCGCCGGTGGTCGTCACGGGCTGGGACGCGGTGCTCAAGGAGGCCAAGGCGGCGAAGATCCCGGTGGTCCTCACCGACCGCTCCGTGGAGACCTCCGACCAGTCCCTGTACGTCACCCTGGTCGGCTCCGACTTCACCGACGAGGGCCGCCGCGCCGGCAAGCTCCTGGAGAAGGTCCTGGCCAAGGCCGGCCACAAGGGCTCGGTGAAGATCGCCCAGCTGGAGGGCACCACCGGTGCCGCCCCGGCGATCGAGCGCGCCAAGGGCTTCAAGGAGGTCATGGACGCGGACCACGCCGGCGACTGGAAAATCGTCGTCAGCCAGACCGGTGACTTCACCCGCGCCGGCGGCAAGCAGGTCATGGCCGCCTTCCTCCAGTCCAACCCGGACATCGACGTCCTCTTCGCGCACAACGACGACATGGCCATCGGCGCCATCCAGTCCATCGAGGCGGCGGGCAAGAAGCCCGGCAAGGACATCCTCATCGTCTCCTGCGACGGCGTCCACGACGGCTTCGTGGCCATGTCCGAGGGCAAGATCAACGCCATCGTCGAGTGCAACCCGATGCTCGGCCCCCAGCTGATGGAGGCCGTGAAGAAGGTCCACGAAGGCCAGAAGGTCGAGCGCTGGATCAAGACCAAGGAGGGCGACTTCATGCAGGACCAGGCCAAGGCCGCGCTCCCCACTCGCAAGTACTGACCGACCGTCTCCACCGGCAGGGAGCCTCCTCCCGACCGACATCCCTGGGTCGGCGGGGCTCCCTGCGGACCGGGACCCATTCATGAGGAGCACTGCCATGGCAGAGCCGCGGCCCGTCCTGGAGATGACGGGCGTAGTCAAGGAGTTTCCGGGGGTGAGGGCTCTGTCGGGCGTCGACTTCCGGCTCTTCCCGGGCGAGATCCATGCGCTGATGGGCGAGAACGGCGCCGGAAAGTCCACGCTGATCAAGGTGCTGACGGGCGTCTACTCCCTGGACGACGGCACGATCACCCTCGACGGTAAGTCCGTACGGATCGGCAGCCCGCTGCAGGCGCAGCAGGCCGGCATCAGTACGGTCTACCAGGAGGTCAACCTCTGCCCCAACCTGTCCGTGGCGGAGAACATCTTCATCGGACGCGAACCCACCCGCGCCGGCCGCATCCAGTGGAAGCGGATGCGTGAGGAGGCGGCGCAGCTGGTCGACCGGCTCGGACTGGACATCGACGTCAGCGCGCCGCTGTCCTCGTACCCGCTCGCCGTGCAGCAACTGGTCGCGATCGTACGGTCGGTGGGCCCCGGGAACGGCGACACCGAGGGAGCCGGCACCAAGGTGCTGGTCCTCGACGAGCCGACCTCCAGCCTCGACCGCGACGAGGTCCTCGAACTCTTCCGCCTGATGCGGCAGTTGAGGGACGAGGGCGTCGCGATCCTGTTCGTGTCGCACTTCCTCGACCAGATCTACGAGATCTGCGACCGCATGACCATCCTGCGCAACGGCACCCTGGTCGGCGAACACCTGGTCCGTGACCTCGACCAGGTCGGCCTGATCGAGCTGATGATCGGCAAGGCCCTGGACCAGCTCGAGGGACTGCACGAGCACCAGATGCACTCCGGCGTGGGCGAGACGCTGGTCAAGGCCGAGGGGCTCGGCCGCACCGGCGGGATCGCCCCCTTCGACCTGGAGATCAAGAAGGGCGAGGTGCTCGGCCTCGCCGGCCTGCTGGGCTCCGGCCGCACCGAGCTGGCCCGGCTGCTGTTCGGCGCTGACCAGCCCGACAGCGGCAAGGTGACCATCGGTGGCAAGCAGGCCTCGATGAGCGCCCCGAACGACGCCATCCGCGCCGGGGTCGCGTTCTGCTCGGAGAACCGCAAGACCGAGGGCCTGGTCCCCGAGCTGACGGTGCGCGAGAACATCATCCTCGCCCTCCAGGCGTCCCGCGGCTGGATACGGCCCATACCGGCCGCCCAGCGCGACGAACTCGTCGCCAAGTACATCAAGGCACTGGACATCCGCCCCGCCGACCCGGAGGCCCGCGTCGGCCGGCTCAGCGGCGGCAACCAGCAGAAGGTGCTGCTCGCCCGCTGGCTGATCACCCAGCCGCAGCTGCTGATCCTGGACGAGCCGACGCGCGGTATCGACGTCGGCGCCAAGGCGGAGATCCAGAAACTGGTGGTCTCCCTCTCCGAGGACGGCATGGCCGTGCTGTACATCGCGGCCGAACTGGAAGAGGTCCTCCGCCTCAGCCACACCATCGGAGTGCTGCGCGACCGCAAGCTGGTGGCGCAGCTGACCAACGGACCGGAGATCACCACCAGCAAGATCCTCGAGACCATCGCGAGCGGAGAACACCAGTGACCACCACCTCCCGCTGGCGAGCACTGACGCATCACCACCTGTTCTGGCCAGTCGCGATCCTGATCGCTCTGCTGCTCGTCAACGTCCCCTTCACGCCCGACTTCTTCTCGATCAAGATGACGCACGGCCACCTCTACGGCAGCCTCGTCTCGATCGTGCTGTTCGGCTCGCCGCTCATCCTGGTGGCGGTCGGCATGACCCTGGTCATCGCCACCGGCGGCATCGACCTCTCCGTCGGTGCGGTGGTCGCCATCACCGGCGCCCTGACCTGTTCGTACATCAGTCACCAGGCCGACCAGAACACCCTGTCCGCGGTGTGGCTGGCGATGGGCGTCGGCCTGGTGGCCGCGGTCGTCTGCGGTCTGTGGAACGGCTTCCTGGTGGCCAGGATGGGAATCCAGCCCATCATCGCGACCCTCATCATCATGGTCGCGGGGCGAGGCGTCGCCCAGCTGATCACCGACGGCCAGATCATCACCATCAACAGTGACCCGTACCAGCTGATCGGCGGCGGCTACTGGCTGACGCTGCCCTTCTCCATCTTCGTGGTGGCCGCGGTGGTGGCCGTCACCGTGGTGCTGACCCGCCGCACGGCGCTCGGCCTGCTGGTCGAGTCGGTCGGCGGCAACGCCGAGGCCAGCCGCCTGGTCGGCATCAGGTCCACGCGTATCAAGATCATGGTCTACATGTTCTGCGCGCTGTGCGCGGGCATCGCGGGCCTGATGATCAGTTCCAACACCTCGGCGGCCGACGGCAACAACGCCGGCCTGTGGATCGAACTCGACGCGATCCTCGCCGTGGTGATCGGCGGTACCTCGCTGACCGGCGGCCGGTTCTCCATCGGCGGCACGGTGGTCGGCGCCCTCGTCATCCAGACCCTGACCACCACGATCTACACCATCGGCGTGCCGACCCAGACCAACCTGGTCTTCAAGGCCGCCGTCGTCATCGTCGTCTGCCTGCTGCAGTCCCCGAAGTTCCGGGCCAAGGTCTTCGGCGCGAAGGACCCCAGGCGCCCGCGCCGGGACGCCGCGGCGGAGCCCGCTCCGGCGGCCGACGCCGCCCCGAAGATGGAGGTGCCGCGATGAGCGCGACCACCCAGACCCCCAAGGCAGCGCAGAGCGGCACCATGTCCCGCGCCGCCCGCCTGCTCGGCGGCAAGCGGCTGCCCGTCATGGTCACGGCAGCCCTGTTCGTCGCCATGTACCTCGGTGGCCTCAGCCGGTACCAGAACTACGGGTTCGCCGAACCCCAGGTGTTCCTCAACCTGTTCATCGACAACAGCTATCTGCTGGTGGCAGCCATCGGTGCCACCTTCGTCATCATCTCCGGCGGCATCGACCTGTCCGTGGGCTCGATGATCGGCTTCACCACCATGTTCACGGCGTGGCTGGTGGAACGTCAGGGGCTGCCCCTGGTGCTGGTGGTCCCCCTCGCGCTGGCCGTCGGCGCCTTCGGTGGCTTCCTGATGGGCTATGTGATCCACAATTTCGAGATCCAGCCGTTCATCGTCACCCTCGCAGGGCTCTTCCTCTTCCGCGGACTGTGCCTGGTCATCAGCAAGGAGTCGATCTCCATCAGCGACGCCGAGGTGGGCACCCTGGCCCAGACGCGGGTGTCGCTCGGCCTGGGGGACCTGTCGATCGGCGCCGTCGTGGCCCTGGTCGTCCTCGGCGTCGCCTACTACGTGCTCCAGTACACCCGCTTCGGACGCCGTGTGTACGCCATCGGCGGCAACGAGCAGTCGGCGCTGCTCATGGGTCTTCCGCTGGGCGGCACGAAGATCGCCGTGTACACGGTGAGCGGCTTCTGCTCCGCCCTGGCGGGTCTGCTGTTCATGCTGTACATCCAGTCGGGCGACCCGCTGCACGCCGTCGGCATGGAACTCGACGCCATCGCCGCCGTGGTCATCGGCGGCACCCTGCTGACCGGCGGTTCCGGTTATGTGCTGGGCACGCTCTTCGGTGTGCTGGTGCTCGGCCTGATCAAGAGCGTCATCACGTTCGAGGGGACGCTCAGCTCCTGGTGGACGAAGATCGCCACGGGTGTGCTGCTGTGCGCGTTCATCCTGGTCCAGCGGACCATGACGGCACGCCGGAAGTGATGACCTGACCGGCGGGGGCAACGGCGCCCTGCACCCTGGTGCGCACGGTATGCGTTCTCAGCAGCCCGGAAGCCTTCCTCAAGCAGCCGGCTCACCAGCGGCGGGGTCCGACACCCGCCACTCGTGAGCCGGCTTGTCGCTGTCCCGGAGGCCGGCCACCGGGGTGGGCGGCCCGCTCAGTCGTGGGATGCGACGGCGCGGTCGCCCGTCATCCACGGCGACCGGGACGCGGTCAGGCCCAGGGGCTGACCGCCCTGAAGGAGCTGTCGGCGCGGAACGTGGCGGTGTCCTGGAAGGCGTCGAGGCGCAGTTCGTAGTGGTAGTGGCGGAGTTGACTTGCTCCTCGGGCTGAAGCCCGAGGGTTCTGGCCTTCTCGTCCGTTGCTGTGCCGCTACGCGGCACAGGTTTCGGGCGGGAATCCGCGGCTTCCTGTTTCTTCGCGCTGTGCCGGGACGAGCCCTGGTCCTACCGGCGCTCCGCAGGCTGTGACCGCCAGTCCGGCGGCCGTCTTGACGTTGATCGCGGCGTTGTGGTCGCGGTCGTGGAGGGTGCCGCAGGCGGTCCATTCCCTGACGTTCAGGGGCTTGGATCCGTCTTTGACACCGCAGGCCGAGCAGGGCCGGCACATGACAAAGGCGGGACCCGAAAGCCCCGCCCGCACCAAACGAAGCCCCAGCTCAGGGCCAGACCAGGCAATACGGCTGATGCCCCGCCTCATGCAACCGATGGCTGAAGTCCTGCCACTCGTGCAGCGATTGGGGGCGGGAGGGGGCTGACCTGGGGTTTCGCGGGAAAGTGTGCGTTGAACTGGGAAAACTCCTTTCGGTAGTTCTCACGGGCCAACGCCGTTTCCCAGGCTCATGTGCCCTGGATGTGCCCTGGGGTGTTCGCTCCTGGGCTGGGCTGGGCTGGGCTGGGCTCGGGAGCCGGAGCGGCTGGCCACTGACCCGCGGCTCCTGGGCCGCGACGACATCGTGACCCTCCTCAACCGGATGCGCTACCAAGTGCGACAGGGAGAAGTCGCCGCCGCGCGCCACGTCGTCGATCTCCGCCACCTGCGGCGCATGGTCCTCTGCATGCGAAGCCTCGGGCTGACGCAGCCCCATCAGCCCCTGCACGGATTGTCCGAGCAGTTCACGCTCCAGCCCGAGGACATCCCCGACGACCCCGAGGACACTGGCGCCGGCCGCGACCTCCCGCCGGAGGTGATGCGCCAACTCTGTGACCGCCTCGACGTCTTGGGTGCCGGCGACCCGCATGCCCGCACCGCGGTCGAGCTGTTGATGGACACCGGCCGCCGCCCGGACGAGATCCGAGGAAGGACGGCTGGCTGCCGTCAGCCGAGCTTCCTTGCAAGCCGACCTGGCCAATGCGCTGGAGCGGAACACCCGTCTCGCCATGCGGGTGCGCCAATTGGAGAAGCGCCTGTCCCAGCAGCTCGGCGAGCAGGCATGGAGTGAGTCCGGACTCGGGGCCTCGCCGGACATCGACCATCTCCTTCGACACGTCGTGCGACTGGAACAGGATCTCGCCGAGAAGTGCGGAGAGCTTGAGGCAAGGACGGAGGAACTCGAAGCAGCTCGGACCGCTAACTGAGAACGTGTTTGGTCCTGGAGCAGGTTCCGCGCCAGCTCAGGACAGCTTCGCCAGCGGTGTTATCGGCTCGCCGGGCAGCTACACAGCTGCCCGGCGAGCCAATCAGTTCACCACAACGTCCCAGGGTCGAGGACGGGACCGCGCCGGAGCTGACCAAGGCGTCGCCGGTGGGAAGGACCAGCTTCGTGGTGGTGGCGCGGTAGAGGCTGTCGTACGCCGTGACCTGCTTGGTGTAGGCGCTGCCGGAGACTCCGCCGGCATAGCGGGTCGAGGAGTCCACCTGGCCCTTGGCCAGGGTGTCGTAGGCGTAGTGGGTGAGCTTGTTAGCGTCGACCTGTTCCTCCAGCGTGGAGGTCAGGTCGGCGGTCGAGGCGGCGCTCCAGGTGTCGGTGGTGCGGCCGAGGGTGTCATAGGCGTAGATCGTGACCCGGCCGGCGCCGTCCTTGGTCCAGGAGGTCTGGTCGAGGTTGTTGTAGCCGGTGGTGACGGTGCCCTTGTCGGGGTCGGTGGCGGAGGTCTGGCGTCCGAAGAGGTCGTAGACGTAGGACCACTTGCTGTCAGGACCGGTGATCGTGGACTGCTTGCCGTCGCGGGTGTAGGTGTACGCGGTGGAGGTGTAGGCGGCGCCGGTGGTGGCCCCGTAGCCGGTGTCGGCCGGGGAGGTACCGGAGTATTCGCGGCGTTCCACCGTCCGACCTCGCGCGTCGGTGATGGTGCGGACCGCTGAGCCGCCGGAGACGGCGGTGGTGGCGGTGGAGTCACCGGTGTAACTGCTGGAGGTGGACCACTTCTGCACGCCGTAGACGAACAGGGTGTTCGACGTGGGGCGTTCGGCGCCGTCGAAGACGACCTCAGTCTGCTTGGGCGCCTCGCCGTACTCGGCCCGGGTGTAGGTGCCTGACGGGGTTGCCGTCGAGTCGAAAATGTCGGCGTACGTCTCGTAGGCCAGGCCCCGGCTGTCGTAGCGGGTGTCCGTCAGCAGCCGGCCCCCGATCGCAGCTGTGCCGGTACGCCGAGCTCGTCCAGTAGTCCGCGAAGCCCGCGCTCGATTTCGTCGCGGATGGGCCGAACGTCCGCGGCGGTCTTTCCCGCAGGGTCGTCCAGAGTCCAGTCGAGGTAGCGCTTGCCGGGGAAGACCGGGCAGGCGTCGCCGCAGCCCATGGTGACGACGACGTCGGCGGCGCGGACGATCTCGTCGGTCCAGGGCTTGGCGAACTCGCGGGAGATGTCGATGCCGCGTTCGGAGCCGCGGCATCCGCCAAGCGCTGATGGAATGTCGTGGGTGGCCCTCACCCCGGGTGGCGTCGGTTCCGCAGCACCAGCAGCCCAGATGACCGACACGCAGTTCCACGAGTCGACGGAGCTGTCGCCTGGCTCGAAGCACCCAATGGTTCAAGGCCGGACGAACAACTGGAGTGATCCGAGTCCCTGTCGACTGTCCCGCTGCGTCAAGGCGTTCCCTCCCAGCGGGTGCGCGGCTACTTCGAGGCGTCCTCGATGGCCTCGAAGATGTCGGCGTCGGTCTCCTTCTGCCAGTCGGGCAGGTCGGGCCAGTCGGCGACGTATCCGGGCTTGGGGTCCTCGAAGTGCTTGTACATCTGGGCGGTCCAGCAGGTGGCGACGAAGCGGCTCTTCTGCTCGCGCGTGAGCCGGGATGCGTGGCCGTCGCTGCGGTCGAGGAACTGTCGCACCTGGTCGAACACCGCGCCGGCGGCCTGGCGCTCCCACTCCGGGGTCTCTTCCCAGGGGGTGATGTAGCCGGGCTTGGGTTCGCCAGGGAAGTGCTTTCGAACGCCGGTGATCCAAGCCTCGCGGAACACTCGTGCCCCCTCGATCTGCGACATGCCTTCCCCTCTCGTCACGTCGTGCACAGTGCGTCGATCTCGGCGCCCAGTTCGACCACACGGGCGTCGCGGGCGAGGGGGCCGAGGTCGGTTCGTAGCCCCTGGAGTTTACGGGCGACGTAGCCGGAGGACGTCGTCCGGGCGAGCTGCAGGGCCTCGCGGCCGTAGGTGAGGACCTGGTCCGGGTCGCGGCGCTTGGCACCGATGGACGCGAGGTCGGTCAGGACTGCGCCGCGTCGCCGGAAGGACTGGCCGGAGGCGAGCAGGTCCTGGCTCAGGGCGGTCGAGAGGGCCTTCTCGGCGAGGTCGAGGCGCCCGAGTTGGAGGTAGCGGGCGCCGCGTTCCTCGGCGAGGCGGGAGCCGTCGAAGCGCAGCCAGCCGCCGTTGTGGGCCGGGCCGCTCAGGTCTGTCACCTTTTCCGCCTCGTCCAGGGCACGCTCGCAGGCGGACAGGTTCCCGAGGGCGGCATACGCCTCGGCCTGGACGGAGGCGACCCAGTACCGGGTGGACAGCGAGCTGTCTCCGTGCCGCGCCACCCTCTCAGCGGCCGAGAGGGTGCCGACCGCCTCTGCGTAGTGGTGCTCGTAGAGGTCGACGTATGCGTGTCGGACCAGGGCGCATGCCCAGAGGTCGTAGGACTGGGCTTCTTTGCTGGCGGAGGCGGCGAGTGTGTAGGACGCGGCTGCGTCGGTGTAGCGGTTGCCGTCGAAGGACAGTTCTCCGGCGAGCTGGAAGAGGTCGCCGGCCGCGCTGCACAGGGCCTGGGATTCCGCCGCCGGTTGGCCGTCGAGGGTGTCGTTGAGCGTGGTGAGCTGGTCGCGAACGATCGGGTACACGGAGCCCTTGGCGCGGGCGAGTTGGTACACCTGCCACAGGTGGCCGTTCATGCGCAGGAAGTCTTCGGACGTCCCGCGCCGGGCTCCGTCGGCGAGGGCGGCGCTCTCGTCGGCGGGCAGCGCCACCAGGGCGCTGGTGACGGCTATGGCGCGCAGAAACTGGCGTCGGATCATGTCGTCGAGGTCCCCTGAGCCGTGGTGGTCGCGAGGCGGCGACCCTGCCGACTCCGGGCTGGCTGCTTGTGGCTGTCCCACCAGGGCGTCGAGTTCGTCAAGGTCAAGGTGCAGCAGCTCGGCCAGCCGTGGTCGTAATGGCGGCTGGGGGGTGGTGGTCCGAGTTTCCCAACGCCCGATCGTGCGCCGGTCGACGCCGAGGGCGTGCGCGAGCTCTTCCTGACTGTAGCCCAGCGCCCTGCGCCGCTCTGCAAGCCCCATGCCGCCCCCTTTCCACGTTCCGGTCCGTGTCTACCCTGGCGGCGCTGATCTGTCCCATGAGTGTCCCAGGACTGCCCCATGGATGCCGTGGTCCGCGCCAACCCGAGCCGGTTTTCTGGACGTTGTCAGCCACGACAACCGTGGACACCGGAGAAGGGGTGCGGGCATGGGAACTCACAGCGCCATGTCGTCCGAGGCGGCGCAGCTCTCGATCGTCTTGGAGACGGTCGACGAGGCCGTGGACACGGCGCTCGCCGTCGGGCTGGCGATGCCCGATCGTCCGGTGATCGACGCGACGACCCGGGACCTGGTCGGCCACCTCAGAGAGCTGATGGCCGAGGACCTCGGCTTCGACGAGGATCCAGCCGTGCAGGCGCTGTTCCGAGAGGGCTATCGGGTCCTCGACTTGACGCGCCGGCCCACAGCGGAGTCCACCCACTTCGGCGCCTACCAAGTACATGCGCGAAGTCGGCCTGCTGACCAGGCGCTTCGCCGACGCCTACCGCGAGAAGCAGGAACAGGACGAAGCCGATGGCTGACGAAGCGCCCACTGATCTGCCCGTGCGCAGGCCGGGAGCGACCCTGCCGGAGCAGGAGCGGGCACGGCGCCTGTTCATCAGCCCACCCGGTCTACCACCCATCGTTCTGCAACCCAAGAAGGGCCACAGCGAACAGTGAGGAACCAGATCACGGCCCAAGTCCTGTACGTCGTCTCGGTCCTTGCGCTCGGCGGCTCGATCACGCTGGCGGTGTCGCGAGGATGGTGAGACGGGGAAGCGACAGGCGCCATGGCCCCTTACGGCTGGCGGCAGTGGCTGCTGTCCGCCCTGATCATCGGCTCTGCCTCACCGGTCGCCTGGGCCTTCTGGTACTACGACCGCTCCTAGCCGTCGACGGGCAATCACCGACTCCCGCTCCGGCCGCGCGAGCCCTCAGGAAGACCCGGTTTCCCCGCCGGGGCGGGCTCAGCAACTCCCCAGCGGCCGGAGCGGGATCTCGCCACGGACAAACCCGGCGCCCTGCCGCCGTGGTGACCGCAGTACCCCGATAAGCCCCCGTCCCGGTCGCCGGATCTGCCCGCGGCCGGGGCGGGTCCAGGGCTCCGCAGTTCGCGGGGCTCGTCCACTCACTCCGTAGGAGAGGAACGGCCATGAACATCGACGAACTGTTCACCGGTGACCTGGTCACCGGCGTCCCCAGCATGGACGCGGCGCTGCTCGACAAGATGCCGGGCGGCGGCGACAACAACGGCGACCACTGCAGCTGATCAACCTATGAGCGCGGTGGAGCAGGGCCACGCGCCCTGCTCCACCGCCTCGTGAGTGAAGGAGAAGCGGGTGCTTTCGTTTCGTTTGCGACTGGCCGACACCCGGAGCACGAACTGGCGCTGGGACACAGACCGTTGGGTAAACGGGCAGAGCTGGATCAGGCCGGCTCATGTAGCCGTCCTGGACGCAGAACTCGTGCCGGGTGACGGAACCGGCGTCTGTGCGCTGGTGAGAGAGGACAAGGGCGGGGAGGTGGACTTCACGTCAGTCCTTCTCCGCCCCGACGAGGTGCAGGTGTCGGCGGGCGTGTTCGGCACCGCGCCGCTGTACCTCGTAGCAGTCGGAGAAGACCTGTACGGCTCCTGGGACTTGGTGGACCTGCGGATCCACCTGCGACCTGACCGACTCAATCCCCGGGTCGTGGCACGCACCCTGAGCAGACAACACCGCTACAGCGCGGACACCCTCTTCGAAGGGGTGTACCGGCTCACGGAACGCGCTACGGCCGTCTTCACGACCGCCGGACTCACGATCCTCTACCCCGAGCCCGCCCAGCACGTGCTGAAACCTCGAAAGCTGCGCGCGGATGTTGACCCCGTAGACGCTTTCGATGCGCTACTGAACGGGGTCATGGCCGAGTGGCCTTCCACGGCAAACTGCGTCGGCGTGGAACTCTCCGGCGGGGCCGACTCGGGCAACGTGTCTCTCTCAGCCGCCGCAGCAGGCTTCGGCTCCATCCACACATTTGGGCTGCTCATGGGCGGCCGGATCGGCTGGCTCCAACAAGCCAGACGCCGCATGCTGGCGGATCACCTGGGCCTGCGGGACACCTTTGTCCCAGCCATTCAGTACCCGCCCTTCGTGCCTGGTGGGGTACGGGAACGCGGAGCGCCGCACGATCCGGCAGGAGCCTTCTACCAGGAGGCTTTCGACGTCCTGCGCGGACACGTAGCCGCTCGTGGCTGCGAGGTGATCTTCACGGGCGGTGGTGGGGACGAGGTCAATGCCTGCCACTCGCGTACGAACGCCGAACTTCCCGCAGCCGATCCCGTCCCGTGGCTCGGCGACAAGACCATCGAGGCCCTGGCCCAGGTGGACGAGAACCTCGCCCCCATCCCCGTGCTCCCTGTACCCACGCTCGTGGCCTTCGGCCTGCACAACCCCGCCTACCTGCGACTCGGGATCTGGCCGATCGCTCCACTCGTCCACCCCCGAGTCGTCCGCTTCATGGAACAGCTGCCACACGAGCACAAACGGGGCAAGGCGATGTTCCGCAACCGCCTGCGGCGCGCGGGACTGCCCGAGTCCGTCGCGGCCCCCAGCGAACCGGAGAACTTCCTCGCGGTCATGGAGAGGGGCCTGCGAAGTTACGGTCTTCCGCTTCTGGACGACGTGCTTCGCGAGTCACTGCTGGTCGATCTCGGCTACGTTGATCCGGTCGCCCTGGCCCGGGCCCGGGATCACGCCGAGAAAGCCCCCGTGGTGCCTGACCTGCTGTGCGACACACTCGCCCTGGAAGTCGGACTCCGGAGCCTTGCATGAGCAGCCTGGACATCGTGGAGGCGGAACGCCTCGAAGCGTCCAACCTCTTCTACCGGGATCCTGCGCTGTACGACAGCGCGCAGGCCGACAGTGACAGCGCCAGTGTCTGCCTGGAGCTCATCGACCGGCACTGCCCGGCAGCCCGCACTTTGCTGGACTTCGGCTGCGGTACCGGCAGGGATCTGGAGCTGCTGGCCCAGCGCTTCGACTGCACCGGCATTGATCTACAGCCCGGCCTGGTCGACTACGCGCGCCGCACGCGCCCCGGACTCGACTGCCGGGTCGGGGACATGCGTACTGTCCGACTCGGTCACACTGCTGACGTCCTGGTGTGCCTGGGGAACTCGCTCGCCTACGTGCACGACAACGCGGACATCCAGGCAGCATTCCAGACATTCGCCGCGCACGCGCATCCGAACACCCTGCTCGTGTTGTGCTCCCCAATAGCCCCGATAGAGTCCCCGAGTCCTCAACAGGCTGGTGTCGAGACCCGCCTCGGGTCTGCCACCGTGGCCATCAGCTACGAGTGGGATCTGCGGACGCAGATCAACACCATGCGCCGGCACTGGGTGTTCGATTCGGGCGAGGAGTACCACGACTCCATCCGGCGACGTGTTCTCGGCCCTCGCGAACTGGAGCTGTACGCGCTCTCCGCCGGATTCAAGGTCCTGGAGATCGTGAACGAAGCAGGTGCACTGCCTGTCTCTGGCCCAAGCGCCTACACCGTAGCTCGCTATCAAGGGTGAAGCGTCGGCTAATTCCGTCGCAGCATGGAGAGATGGACCAGCCATCATCTGACTGTAAATGTCGCGGATGCTGGCGCGTTGCTCGACGCGGGAGGCGGTCGGGTTGGCACAGCCCCCTGTCGAATACGGCGATCCGGAATGATCGGAGATTCGTCGTCAGCCACATGGTTCAGGTGGCCCGCCAGTACGGGCTGAGCCATCAGATGCACAGCATCGAGGGCATCCGAAGGGACCAGTAGAGATGAGTCAGGGAGTGCCAGTGCCCAAGCACGAGCGGCGCCAGATCACCGACGAGCAGTTCCACGACGCGACGCTGATCTGGGACTACCACCGGATGCGCCATGAGCAGCGGCCCTGCTCGGCGGCGATCGGCCTGGGCAGCCACGACCTCGGCGTCGCCACCACGGCCGTCAACCTCTACCGCGCTGGCCTTTTCCCGGTCGTGGTCTTCAGCGGCGGCAACAGCCCCACCACCCGCACCCGCTTCCCGCGCGGCGAGGCGGTCCACTACCGCGAGCATGCGCTGAGTCTGGGTGTGCCGAACGAGGCCATCCGGGTCGAGCCGAAGGCAGCCAACACCGGCCAGAACATCACCTTCTCCCGCGAGCTGCTGGCCGAGGCCGGCATCGCGGTCGAGTCGCTGCTGCTGATCTCCAAGCCGTACATGGAGCGCCGCTCGTATGCGACGTGCCGCAAGTTGTGGCCGGAGGTTGAGGTCGTGTGCGCCTCCGAGCCGCTGGAGTTGGACGACTACATCAAGTCGATCGGCGACGAGAAGCTCGTCGTCGACATGCTCGTCGGCGACCTGCAACGGGTGATCGAGTACCCGAAGCTCGGCTTCGCCGTCGAGCAGGACGTACCGGGCGATGTGAGTAGCGCTTACGAGCGCCTCCTGGACGCCGGCTTCGACAGTCGCGTCGTCAGTACCTGATCCGCTGAGCATCGGGCCGAAGTGGCAGGTGTTCAGGAGCCGGGAAGCAGCGCGAGCACGGTGGACTGGACGAGCTGGGCAGCGGTGAGGAGGTTGGGGATGCCCCCGCAGCGTTCGACGAGGTTCTGGAGCATGTAGCGCAGGGTGCCGGGATCGCGTTCGGGTTCGTCCAGGCGCGGGGTGATCACGTCGAGATCGCGCAGGGCGGCGTCCACTTCGGGGTACTGGCCGCGCAGTTCTTCCAGGCGGCGTCGGAGTCCCTCGATGCTTTCGCGGGCTTCGGTGACGGCTTCGTTGGTGATGTTGTTGGTCTGGCTGACGTTCTGGGAGAACGCTGCAGCTTGGGCGGGCCCGGTCATGTGACCGGTGTTGATGATCCCGAAGTTGGGACCGTTCGGGGCCGGGTCGGGCTGGCGGCGGATGGGCATGCGGGGCTCCAGGGGGTCTTGCCGGTCAGTTCGTCATGGAGGGGTTGGCGGAGAGCGGTGCGGCCTGCACGGGGCCGGTCATAGTGCCGCCGTTCATGACGCCGAAGTTGTAGATCGCGGTGGCCTGTTGCTGGTAGGCGGCGATGTCGACGTTGTGGTTGCGCAGGAAGATCTCGGTGGAGTCAAAGACGCGGCGCTGCATCATCTGCACGTAGTAGCGGGCGTCGTCATTCGTGTGCATGTCTTCGATCCAACGGACGCTGTTGACCTCGCGAAGGCTGACCGGCCCGCTGCCGGGATCGAGTTCTGGGCGCTTGCGCGGCTTGCGGCGTATGAGCCGGTCGAGCCCGAGGTAGATGTCACCGAGGGCGTTGAAGGCTGTGCGGCTGAGCCACTTGAGGGAAGAGGATGGTCCCGACTGCCGACCACGGCATCGGTAAGCGTTGGCAGGTCCGTTACCGCGACCTGGACGACCGCCAGCGCAAGGAGAACTTCCACACGAAGGCCGAGGCGGACAATCGCGCCGCCGAGGTCGACGTCGAGATCCGGCAGGGCTCCTACGTCGTCCCCGCCGAGACGAAGCAGACGCTCGTCGCCTACGCACAGAAGTGGCTCGACGCGAACTCCGTCGGCCCGACGACTGCGCTCCGCTATGAGGCGACGGTCCGCAACCACATCACCGAGCATCTCGGCCGACGCGAGATGCGATCCCTCAACCAGCCCTCGATCATCCAGGGTTGGATCCGGACGCTCCAGGACAGCGGCCTCGAAGTGTCGACGATCGAGGGCATCTTCGACATCCTCTCCAGCATCCTCGGCGCGGCCGTGGAGGACGGGCTGCTGCCGAAGAACCCCTGCAAGGCGAAGTCGGTCAAGCTGCCGACGGCGACCAAGAAGAAGGTCATCCCTTGGTCGTTGGAGCGCGTACGCGCCGTCATCGCCGGGCTGCCGAAGCGCTTCCAGACAGGCGGCAAGCTCGCCTTCGGCTGCGGCCTGCGCCAGGGCGAGGTGTTCGGCTTCGCCGTCGAGGACATCGACTTCAAGGGCGGCTGGATCCACGTCAACCGCCAGGTACGGCTTGTCGGTACGAAGCCCGTCTTCGCCCTGCCCAAAGGCAACAAGATCCGGTCAGTGCCCCTGCCGGCCCAACTTGCCGCCGCTTTCAAGGCCCACATGAAGGCGTTCCCGCCCGTCGCCGTCACCCTGCCCTGGGCCAAGCCGGACGGTGAACTGAAGACCTTCTGCCTCCTCTTCGTCGACGAGAAGAGCCGGGCCTACAACCGCAGCGTCTTCAACATGGGCGACTGGAAGCGCGCCCTGGCCGCCGCTGGCGTGATTCCTCCCCGCGAGCGCGGAGCGCGCTACCTCCAGGCGGCTCCGGAAGACGGCATGCACGCCCTCCGGCACGCGTACGCCTCCGTGCTCCTGGACGCGGGGGAGAGCATCAAGGCGCTCTCCGAGTACCTCGGCCACTCGGATCCTGGTTTCACGCTGCGGACGTACACGCACCTGCTGCCATCCAGCGAGACCCGCACCCGCAAGGCGATCGACGACGCCTTTACGGAAACGGAAGCCGAGGCGGAAGACGACGCCGACCCGCCCGCTACCCAGGGCACATCAGTGCCCCCAGCGAAATCAATGTGCCCTCAATGTGCCCTGGCCGCCTGACGGCCCCTCTCCGGCACTGAAAAGGGCGAGGCCCGAGGACCCCGCCCGCTACCAACGAAACCCCAGGTCACGGCCACACAAGGCAATAAGGCTGATGCCCCGCCTCATGCAACCGATGGCTGAAGTCCTGCCACTCGTGCAGCAGTTGGTAGACGTTGAACGCGTCGCGCGGGCCGCCGCGGTCCGGGACCGTCGACCAGATGAAGGCTGCCGCGCCCACGGCTTCCTCGCCTATGCCGCGCAGGGGGTCGACGACCGTCATGGGGAGCTTGACGACCGCGTAGTCGGGGTGCAGGACGACCAGTTCGAGCGGCGGGACCTTGTGGAGGGGGACGCCTTCGATGCCCGTCAGCACCATCGCCGCCATCGTCTCCGGTTTGATCTTGGTGAACATGCCGTTCATGCCGAGCTCGTCGCCGCCGAGTTCCTCGGGGCGCATCGAGATCGGGACGCGGGCCGCGGTCGCGCCGTCCGGCGCGCCGAAGTACTTGTACGTCACCCCCACCCGACCACCATTCCTGCTCCCCGCCCGGAGCGGCTCGCCCCGCCGGTCGATCCGCCGGTCGGTCCGATCGGGCTCAATCGGTACACCCTGCGCCTGACGGGCTTCGGCCTCCTCCGCCTCGCGTCGGTGCTTTCCCCGCCGGGCACGTCGAGGACCCAGGTCGTCAGTCCCCTCGCCCAGTCCGCCACCGCGATGCATATCTCCACCCGACTGCTTTTCTAGGATGCGTGGGCCCCGCCGCGCAACCCGATCATCGTGTCAGTGACCTCCCCCACGGCCGCCCGCCGAAACGTGCGTTGAAACACCTGTCCGCAGGATCTTCGCAGCCTCTGAACAAGCCTCCGTACACCTATACGTACGCCAGGGCCGTTTGAGCTGTGTGTATCAGGTCCCAGTTTCGCAGATCGCGCGAGGAGGCGGCTGTCTCTCGGGTCAGCAGCAGCGCTCGCGGCCGCCCGCTCACCCTGGCCTACCCTGAGGATGTCCCTTGCAACCGGAGCCGGGTAAGTCGGAGAAGGTCGGAGAAGTCGCAGGTCATGAGCGAACTGCCATATTCATACGAAGCGCCTGTCTCACAGGCACTGTTCGACCGGGCCGCGGCCGTCACGCCCGGCGGCGTGAACTCCCCGGTGCGAGCCTTCCGTGCAGTGGGCGGTACGCCCCGCTTCATGGTGTCGGGTACGGGCCCGTATCTGACGGACGCGGACGGGCGGGAGTACGTCGACCTGGTGTGTTCCTGGGGTCCGATGATCCTCGGGCACTCCCGCCCCGAGGTCGTCGCGGCCGTTCAGGACGCCGTCTCGCGCGGCACCTCCTTCGGGACGCCCGGCGAGGGCGAGGTCGCCCTGGCCGAGGAGATGGTCGGGCGGATCGAGCCCCTTGAGCAGGTGCGGCTCGTGTCCAGCGGGACCGAGGCGACCATGAGCGCCATCCGGCTCGCCCGCGGGTTCACGCGGCGCACCAAGGTGATCAAGTTCGCCGGGTGTTATCACGGTCACGTCGACTCGCTGCTGGCTGCCGCGGGCAGCGGTGTGGCCACCTTCGCGCTGCCCGACACCCCCGGCGTCACCGGCGCCCAGGCCGGCGACACGATCGTCCTTCCCTACAACGACCTGGAGGCCGTCCACGAGGCCTTCCACCGGCACCCCGGTGAGATCGCCTGTGTGATCACCGAGGCCTCGCCCGGGAACATGGGCGTCGTACCGCCGCAGCCCGGCTTCAACCAGGGACTGAAGGACGCCTGCTCGAAGAACGGCGCGCTCTTCATCTCCGACGAGGTCATGACAGGCTTCCGGACCAGCCGTGCCGGGTGGTTCGGGATCGACGGGGCCAGGCCCGACCTGATGACCTTCGGGAAGGTGATGGGGGGTGGCTTCCCGGCCGCCGCCTTCGGTGGTCGTGCCGAGGTGATGGCGCACCTCGCGCCCGCCGGGCCCGTCTACCAGGCCGGCACTCTCTCCGGGAACCCGGTCGCCACGGCGGCCGGCCTCGCCCAGCTGCGGCTCCTCGACGAGGCCGCCTACGACAAGGTCGACACGGTGTCGGAGACCGTCCGGTCGCTCGTCACCGAGGCGCTCACCAAGGAAGGCGTCGCACACCGGCTGCAGAACGCCTCCAACATGTTCTCCGTCTTCTTCGCGGACCGTGAGGTCCGCGACTACGAGGACGCCAAGAAGCAGGAGTCCTTCCGCTACACCGCGTTCTTCCACTCGATGCTGGCGCAGGGCGTCTATCTGCCGCCCTCGTCCTTCGAGTCCTGGTTCGTGTCCACGGCCCACGACGAACAGGCCGTACAGCGCATCGCCGACGCCCTTCCGGCGGCGGCCCGAGCGGCGGCGGAGGCCAAGGCAGCATGAGCGACAGCAACAACACGGCGGGCAGCGACATCACGGTCGTACACGTCATGCGGCACGGTGAGGTCGCCAACCCGGACGGGGTGCTGTACGGGCGGCTCGCCGGGTACCACCTGTCCGAACTCGGACGGCAGATGGCCGACCGGGTCGCCGAGCACCTCGCGCCCCGCGACATCACCTACGTCTGCGCCTCCCCGCTGGAGCGGGCCCAGGAGACGGCGACCCCGATCGCCAAGGCGCACGGGCTCGACCTCGCCACCGACGAGCGCCTCATCGAGGCCGACAACGTCTTCCAGGGCAAGACCTTCGGGGTGGGCGACGGCGCGCTGCGCAATCCCGGGAACTGGAAGCACCTCGTCAACCCGTTCAAGCCGTCCTGGGGCGAGCCCTACGTCGACATCGTCGTACGGATGATGCGGGCGCTGGACGCCGCCAAGGACCAGGCGCGTGGGCACGAGGCCGTGCTGGTCAGTCATCAGCTGCCGATCTGGATCGTGCGCTCGTACGTCGAGAAGCGGCGGCTGTGGCACGACCCGCGCAAGCGGCAGTGCACGCTCGCCTCGCTGACGAGCTTCACGTACCAGGGCGACAGGCTCGTGTCCGTCGGCTACAGCGAGCCGGCCATCGACCTCGTACCCGCCCATCTCCGGGCCGGTGCCAAGCCGGTGCAGGGGAAGTCGAAGGCCTTCGGTGCGTAGGAGTCGGTCCGCGCAGGAGTCCGTGTCGGCGGTCGGAGTCCTCGTCGGAGTCCGTGTCGGAGGCTCCGGTGCCGGGACGATGGACATTCCTTTTGGGTTCCATGACACGTTCGTGACATTTGTTGCGAGATCGACTTGATCGAGGGGAACCTCCCCGTTCGTCATGTCCTCTGACTGAGTGACAATCAGGGCACATGACGAATCGGGGTTGGAATGCGCGCGCTCTCTCGCAGGGGAATGCTCGGTCTCGGCGCGGGCGCCGCGGCAGCCGCGGGGCTCTCGGGCTGCGGCAGTCTCACGCAGTCAGACGGACCGAACCCTGCTCCGGGTTCCCACGGCGGCGAATCCGCCAAGCCGTCGCACCCCGCCCGTCCCCTCGGTGACGGCTCGACCTCCTTCACCGGCAAGCAGCCCCACCAGCCGGGCAAGCCCGAGCCGCTGGAACCCGGCCAGGCCCCGCCCCAGTTCGTGATCTTCTCCTGGGACGGCGCCGGTGAGGTCGGCAACGGCCTCTTCCCCCGCTTCCTCGACCTCGCCAAGCAGCACCAGGCGTCCATGACCTTCTTCCTCTCCGGGCTCTATCTGCTGCCCGAGTCGAAGAAGCGCCTCTACAACCCGCCGAACAACCCGCGCGGCGCCTCCGACATCGGCTACCTCACCGACGAGCACGTCAAGGCCACGCTGGCCAACGTCCACCGTGCCTGGCTCGAAGGGCACGAGATAGGCACCCACTTCAACGGGCACTTCTGCTCCGGCTACGGCACCGTCGGCAACTGGACGCCCGCCCAGTGGCAGAGCGAGATCCAGCAGGCGAAGGCCTTCGTCAAGGAGTGGCGGACCAACACCGGCTGGACCGACCTGCCTTCGCTGCCCTTCGACTACGACAAGGAACTCGTCGGCGGCCGCACGCCCTGTCTGCTCGGCCAGAACAACCTGCTGCCCACCGCCAAGAAGCTCGGCTGGCGCTACGACGCCTCCTCGCCCGGCGGCCGCCAGGTCTGGCCCGACAAGAAGCAGGGCGTGTGGGACCTGCCGCTGCAGCAGGTCCCCTTCCCCGGGCGGTCCTTCGAGGTCCTGTCGATGGACTACAACATGCTCGCCAACCAGTCGGTCAACTCGACCAACGCGCCCGCCTACAACTACCCGGCCTGGCGCACCCAGTCCACGCAGGCCTACATATCAGGCTTCAAGCGGGCATACGAGACGAACCGGGCTCCCTTCTTCGTCGGCAACCACTTCGAGCACTGGAACGGCGGCATATACATGGACTCCGTCGAGGAGGCCTTCAAGCACATCGCACGGGAGAAGGAGAAGGGCGGGGACGTACGCCTGGTCTCCTTCCGGCAGTTCGTCGACTGGATGGACGTACAGAAGCCGGAGGTGCTCGCCAAACTGCGCACGCTCGACGTCGGACAGCAGCCGGTCGGCGGCTGGAAGACGTTCCTGAAGGACACCTCGCCGACGTCCTCCACGACGTCCTCCTCGACCTAGTCCTCGGCCTCCGGGCAGGCCGCCTGAAATGCGGTTGTCCCTCCGCAAGGGGGGTGCGCAAGATCCCCGGAACGGACATGCGAAACTTTTCACATGAGTGCCGCAAGCCGCGCCCCGTTGCGCTCGAACCGCGCACGTCGCCGAGTAGTCCTGACCACCGCCGGCGCCGCGGTCGCCACGCTGCTGATGTCCGCCTGCTCCTCCGGAGGCACCTCCGGCGGAGGCGGTGACACCAACTTCGTCATGGGCAAGGACGGCATCTCCACCGCCAAGAAGGGGGAGCGCGCCCAGGCTCCCGACCTGTCCGGCAAGACGGTGGACGGCAGGCAACTCGACGTCGCCTCCTACAAGGGCAAGGTCGTGGTGCTGAACGTGTGGGGCTCCTGGTGTCCCCCCTGCCGCGCCGAGGCGCCGGGCTTCGAGAAGGTCTCCCAGGACCTGAAGACCAAGGACGTCCAGTTCGTCGGCATCAACACCCGTGACACCAGCACCGCCGGCGCCCGCGCCTTCGAGAAGCAGTACGGCGTCAGCTTCCCCAGCCTGTACGACCCCACGGGCAGACTGATGCTCCGTTTCAAGAAGGGCACCCTCAACCCGCAGGCGATCCCCTCCACTCTCGTCCTCGACCGCGAGGGCAAGATCGCCGCGCGTTCGCTGGCCGCGCTCACCGAGGAAAAGCTGCGCAGGATGATCGACCCGGTCCTCGCGGAGAAGTGACGTGACCTCAGTCACCATGCTCGCCGCGGCTACCGACCCTAACCAGACGGTCATGCAAGGCACCCTGCTGCTCGCCCTGCCCATCGCCCTGCTCGGCGGACTCGTCTCCTTCTTCTCCCCGTGCGTCCTGCCGCTCGTCCCCGGCTATCTGTCGTACGTCACCGGGGTGGCCGGCACCGACCTCGCCGAGGCCCGACGCGGCCGGATGGTCGCGGGCGCCTCCCTCTTCGTACTCGGCTTCACCGCCGTGTTCGTCTCCAGCGGCGCCCTGTTCGGCTACTTCGGCGACACCCTCCAGGACAACAAGGGCGTCCTGAGCAAGGTGCTGGGCGCGCTCATGATCCTCATGGGTGTCTTCTTCATGGGGCTGATGCCCTGGATGACCCAGCGGGAGTTCCGCTTCCACCGCAGGCCCGCCGCCGGGCTGGCCGGTGCCCCGCTGCTCGGCGCGCTGTTCGGCATCGGCTGGACCCCGTGCATCGGCCCGACCCTCGCCTCAGTGATCGCCCTCTCCTCCCAGCAGGGCAGCGCGGGCCGCGGGGCCATACTGACCGTCGCCTACTGCCTCGGCCTCGGTGTGCCGTTCGTGCTCGCCGCGGTCGCCTTCCGCAAGGCGCTCGGCGCCTTCGGCTGGGTCAAGCGCCACTATGTCTGGGTGATGCGGATCGGCGGCACGATGATGATCGTGACCGGTCTGCTGCTGCTCACCGGCGCCTGGGACAGCATCGTGCAGGACATGCAGTCCTGGTCCACCGGCTTCACCGTGGGGATCTGATCGATGAGCAAGACCACAACCGGTACGACCCCCGAGCGTGTCGACGACGACCTCGGCGCCGCCGGCTCCCAGCTCTCCACCGCTCCCAAGGAGGATTCGCCGAACCTGCCCTCCATGGGCGTGATCGGCTGGGCCCGCTGGTTCTGGCGGCAGCTCACCTCCATGCGGGTCGCGCTGCTCCTGCTCCTGCTCCTCTCACTCGGCGCGATCCCCGGCTCGCTGATCCCGCAGACCGGCATCGACGAGACGAAGGTCGCCGACTTCCGCAAGGCCCACACCTTCCTCGCGCCGGTCTACGACAGGCTCGGTCTCTTCCACGTCTACAGCTCGGTGTGGTTCTCCGCGATCTACATCCTGCTGTTCGTCTCCCTCATCGGCTGCATCATCCCGCGCACCTGGCAGTTCATCGGCCAGCTGCGCGGCCGCCCGCCGGGCGCGCCCAAGCGGCTGACCCGGCTGCCCGCCTACACCACCTGGCGCACCGAGACCGAGCCGGAGCAGGTCCGTGAGACCGCGCTCGCCCTCCTCGACAAGCGCCGCTTCCGCGCCCACCTCGCCGGTGACGCCGTCGCCGCCGAGAAGGGCTATCTGCGGGAGGTCGGCAACCTCGCCTTCCACATCGCGCTGATCGTGCTGCTGACCGCCTTCGCCTGGGGCCAGTTGTTCAAGTCCGAGGGCAACAAGGTGGTCGTCGAGGGCGGCGGCTTCTCCAACACCACCACCCAGTACGACGACTTCAAGTCCGGCAACCTCTTCACCACCGACGACCTGGTGCCGTTCAGCTTCACCCTGGACAAGTTCACGGGCACCTACGAGACGAGCGGTCCGAACCGGGGCACCCCGCGCACCTACCAGGCGAGCCTCACCTACCAAGTGGGCGCCTACGGCAAGGGCCGGAAGGACCTCGTCAAGGTCAACGAACCGCTGGAGATCGGCGACGCGAAGGTCTACCTCACCGCCCACGGCTACGCACCCCTCATCACCGTCCGCGACGGCAAGGGCAACGTCGTCTACCGCGACGCCGTACCTCTCCTTCCGCTCGACTCCAACGTCACCTCCACCGGTGTGGCCAAGGTCCTCGACGGCTACAAGAACGCCCAGGGCGTCAGGGAGCAGCTGGGCATCTCGGCCTTCTTCCTGCCGACGTACACCAAGGGCAGCGAGACGGCCTCCACCTTCCCGGCACTGAACAACCCCGTGCTGAACCTGACCCCCTTCCACGGCGACCTCGGTGTCGACTCGGGCATCCCGCAGAGCGTGTACCAGCTCGACAAGTCGCATGTGAAGGACTACAAGGACGCCAAGGGCGCCCAGCTCAGGGACAACCTCAGGCCCGGCCAGACCATGAAGCTCCCGAACGGTGCCGGCTCGATCACCTACGAAGGCACCAAGGAGTGGGCGAACTTCCAGGTCGTCCAGCAGGCCGGCACCAAGTGGGCGCTCGGCGGTGCCCTCACCGCCATCTTCGGCCTCGCCGGCTCCCTGTTCATCCAGCGCCGCCGCGTGTGGGTACGGGCGGTGAAGGGCGCCGACGGTGTGACGGTCGTGGAGATGGCCGGACTCGGCCGCAGCGAGTCCGCGAAGGTACCCGAGGAACTCGGCGACCTCGCCGGGATCCTGTACGACCGGGCGCCGGGCGCGCCCGAGCCCGACGACCAGGCCGCCGAGGCCGGCTCCCCGGACCAAGACGACACCACCACCCCCGACTCCCAAGTCCTCCCTGCCGAAGGGGCTGAGACGACATGACTCTCGCCGCCGGAACCGAGTTGGCCACGGCCACCAACGAACACCTCGCGAACATCAGCAACACGCTGATCTACTCCGCGATGGCCGTCTACACCCTGGCCTTCTTCGCGTACATCGCCGAATGGCTCTTCGGCAGCCGCAGCCGGGTCGGCCGCACCGCCGCGGCGCTCACCCCCGGTGCCGAGAAGTCCGGGAAAGCCCCGGCCGTCACCGTGAAGAAGGCCGGCGGGACCGCCGTGCTGGAGCGGCCCAAGGTCGTCGTACGGGCCTCGGCCGGTGCGCGCGACGTGCCCGACGGGCCCGGGGCGCACGGCGGGGACGAGCAGGGCGACCTCTTCGGGCGTATCGCCATCTCGCTCACCGTGCTCGCCTTCCTCGTCCACCTCGCCGGTGTGGCCACCCGCGCGGCCTCGGTGGAGCGGGCGCCGTGGGGCAACATGTACGAGTTCAACATCACCTTCTCCACCGTCGCCGTCGGCGTGTACCTCACGCTGCTCGCGCTGAAGAAGAACATCCGCTGGCTCGGCCTGTTCCTGATCACCACGGTCCTCCTCGACCTCGGCATCGCCGTCACTGTCTTGTACACCGCCAGTGACCAGTTGGTTCCCGCCCTCCACTCGTACTGGCTCTACATCCACGTCTCCACCGCCATCCTGTGCGGCGCGGTCTTCTACGTGGGCGCCGTCGGCACGCTGCTGTACCTCTTCAAGGACTCGTACGAGAGCAAGCTGGAGAGCGGCGGCACGCCCGGCCGCTTCGCCACGTCCTTCCTGGAGCGGCTGCCCGCCTCGTCCTCCCTGGACAAGTTCTCGTACCGCATCAACGCGGCCGTCTTCCCGCTGTGGACGTTCACGATCATCGCGGGCGCGATCTGGGCCGAGTCGGCCTGGGGCCGTTACTGGGGCTGGGACCCGAAGGAGACCTGGGCGTTCATCACCTGGGTCGCCTACGCCTGCTACCTGCACGCCCGCGCCACGGCCGGCTGGAAGGGCCGCAAGGCCGCCTACCTGGCCCTGATCGCCTTCGGCTGCTGGCTGTTCAACTACTACGGCGTGAACATCTTCGTCTCCGGCAAGCACTCCTACGCGGGGGTGTGAGCCCGAGCGGGGTGTGAGCCGGGCACGTGCGCAACGCCGCCCGGCGGGTCAGGCTGGTGTACATGACCGGTTCCATAGAACCCATAGAACAGGGCACCAGCCAGACCCACGGGAGCACGCACCTCCTGCACTTTCTGGTGCGGGTCCCCAGGCCCGTGGAGCAGGTCTGGGAGGCGGTGGCCGCCCCCGAGGGGCTCGCGCGGTGGTTCGCCGCCGCCGACGTCCTCGAACCCCGGCTCGGCGGCGCGGTCACTCTTCGTGACGTGGGGAGCGGCCAGGTCACCGCGTGGGACGTGGACCGGGTCGCCGAGTACACGGTGGGTGACGGCGGCCGGATCCGCTTCCATCTGGAGCGGGACGGGGACGACGGCACGACGGTGCGCTTCACCCACGAGTTCCGGGGCGAGACCGAGACCGAGGAGCGCTGGCGGGCCCGCTTCGAGCGGCTGATCAGCCCACCGTGATCGAGTCCAGCTTCTCCCGCAGGTACACGTGCGAGTCCACCGGCTCGTACGCTACCCGCCCCACCGGCGCCGGTACGGACTCCACGATCGTGCCCGGTGTGCACTCGCCGAAGTAGACGAGGGACATCAGCTCCTCGGTGGGTGCGTCCGCGGGCGGCGGCAGGACGCGGTGGCGGCCCGAGCGCCAGCGGTCGCCGGTCCAACGGGCCATCAGATCACCTGTTTCTTGCGAGGAGGCCCCGGCGTTCACGCCGGGAGGAATCGCATCCGGGTGTCGCGACGCGGAGCGTCGCCGCATCCGGTTCGGGGCGCGGAGCGCCCGCGGCTGTCGGCATCGCCGAGGTGATGCGAACGCGTGTACCCGTGATCGCTGGTCGGGGTGATGGCCGGGGAATCATGGTCCGTGTGTGCGGCTGTCGTACGTATGGTCCTTCGGAGGATTCGGGACGGCGCGGTGTCCCGGCCCAGGACCATGAGGGGGCGAGATGGCGCGGGTGGAGGCGACTGCGGAGGCCGGGCATGCCCGGTACACCTTTCGGCTGCGCCTGTCGTCCGCCGCCCGTACCGCCCTGGCGGCGGAGTGGGACCGATGCCGTTGGGTGTGGAACGAATGCGCCGCCAAGTCCAGGGCCATACACCTGCACAACAAGGCCACCGGGCAGAAGGCCACGTGCGGTCCGGCTCAGCTCGACAGGATGCTGACCGAGGCCCGCGCCCGTACGCCATGGCTGCGGGAGGGCTCGTCGGTTGTCCAGCAGCAGGTCATCCGCGACTTCGGCCGCTCCCGCACCAAGGCACAGAAGGACATCAAGGCGCGCCTGCCCATGGCGCGTCAGGCCGGGATGCCGAAGTGGAAGACGAAACGCGAGGCGCTGCCGTCCCTCAACTACACCCGGCGCGGGTTCCGGTTGAAGGACGGCCGGCTGCACCTGGCGGGTGGCATCGTCGTGACGGTGGTGTGGTCGCGGGAACTGCCGGCCGAGCCGTCCTCGGTACGCGTCTACCAGGACAGTCTCGGACACTGGTATGGCTCGTTCGTCGTCCCTGCCCAGGTTGAGCCCCTGCCTCGGACCGGCCGTGTACTCGGCGTCGACTGGGGCGTGAAGGAGACCGCGACCACCACATCCGACGCGCACGACCTGCCGCACGCCGGGCACGGCAAGAAGGCCAGGACGAAGCTGACCCGGTATGACCGGATGATGGCCCGCCGCAAGCCGAAGAAGGGCCGGCCCGGGTCGAAGGGCTACCACGAGGCGAAGAAACTGCGGGCGAAGGCGCACAAGAAGGTTGCGAGGCAGCGTCAGGACACCGGCCGCAAGTGGGCCAAAAAGGCTGTCCGCGACCACGATGCCATCGCTGTCGAGGACTTCCGTCCGAAGTTCCTCGCCAGGACCACGATGGCCCGCAAGGCCGCTGACGCCGCCATCGGCGCCACCAAGGCCGCTCTGATCGCGATGGGCCGCAAGCACGGGCGGGACATCCGCCTCGTCCACCCCGCGCACACCACGATGGACTGCGCGCACTGCGATGCGAGAGCCAAGCATCGCCTGCCGCTGGGTGAGCGCACCTACACCTGCACCGTGTGCGGAAACGTGTCCCCACGGGACAAGAACTCCGCACGCGTCATGCTCGTCCGGGCTGGTCTCAACCCGGCTGGCGCTGATGGCGGAAGACCTCCTGGAGCGCTGCTCCAGGAGGCAGCCTGAGCCAGGAATCCCCTTCCCTTCAGGGAGGGGAGGATTCAACATGGTCGTACCGCGATACACGACCGCTGCCGTCCCGACGCGCGGAACGCGGCCGTCTCCGCGTGCATCGACGGGTCGTCGTCCTGGACGCGCCGGTTGCGGCCGCGGCCGAGGAGGGTGCCGTCGGCGCCGTAGAGGGCGGCGCCGATCGGGATGCCGCCCTCCGCGAGCCCGGCACGGGCCTCCTCGACGGCGGTCGCGAGCCAGGTGCGGGCCTCTGCGTGATCCATGGCTCTCATGCTGCTGTGGCCGCGGCGCCGGGGCAATGCGGTGCGGTGGTTCAGCGGAGGGTGACGAGGCTCGGCCCGTTGAAGGGGGCGTAGCTCGTCACCGTCCTCGGGGTGCGCAGGGTGTCGTCCTCGGCGAACAGCTGCCGTGCCGCGGCCAAGGACACGTCGCCGCTCACGACCGGGGCCACACGGTCGTAGAAGGCGCGGGACGGCTCGGGCAGGGGCTCCCCGGGCTCGCCCTCGGCCTCTCCCCACACGTCCCACAGCAGTGTCTCGACCTTGTTCAGCGCCGCGAGGTCGAGCCGGATGCTGCCGGACACGTACCGCTCGCCCCAGAACGGCCCCTCCTCGGGTGCGTGCAGTCCGAAGGTGGCCTGATCCGCGCCGTGCTCGCGGATCGCCCGCCATGCCTCACCCGCGACGAGGAAGCGGTCGCGCGGGACGTCCATGGGGTCGAAGTCGACCTTCCAGTGGGCGGTGACGAAGGGGTCGGCGAGCTGGGCGTCGGCGAACAGCCAGCCGCGGTCCTCGTCCCAGTACTCGGTGACGACGTGGTCGACATGGAAGCCGTCGGAGCCCCAGTAGTCGGCGAAGCCGATCCGGATGCGGGCCGGGACGCCCGCGTGCCGCAGGAGCGAGCAGTGCAGCAGCGAGAAGTCCCGGCAGGTCCCGACGAACCGGTCGCCCACCTCGCGCCGCCGGTCCAGCGGTGCCTCGTTCCGCCCGATGAGGATCCGCAGGATGTCGTCGATGTAGCGGGCCTCGGCGTCGTTGTGGAGACGGTCGGCGGGGTGGGTGTGGCCGTAGAGCTCGCCCTCCACCCGGTGGATCATCAAGTTCCTTGAGATGCCGGCGAGTTGGGCTGGGTCGCGGGGCAGGTCGGTGTAGTGGCGGGCGAGTTCGCCGGGGTCGGAGAAGGTGCTGTGCGAGGCGTGGAAGTCGAGCGACACGACGGGCCTCCCGAAGGCGTCATCGGCCACGCGTTCGAATACGGGCCGGTGCGGTCCACCGTGTCAAAATTCGCCAGGAATTGTCCAGTTGGAGGGGGCGACTGCGGTGTGCGGTGTGCGGTGTCACGCGCGCTGCCAGACCGTCACGGCGAGGTCGATGTGGTCGGCGTCCGGGATGCCGGTCACCTCGACGTAGGCGACCCGCAGGTTCTCCGTGCCGACGCAGGCCCGGTCGCCCTTCTGCACGTCCAGCGACGGCTGCCCCAGCCGGGTGTTGAGGAGCGTGGCGCACTGCGCCCGCGTCGGCGGCCGGGAGTCGGTCCAGCGGACGAGGGCGGAGGCGCCGTAGAGCTGGGCGGCTCCCTGGACGGCGACGTCGCCCACGGGGGCCCGGCCGGGCGGTACGTCGTCCAGGAACCAGCCCCGCACACCCGCGGTGCCGTCCAGCCGCAGGGAGCCCTGCCAGCGCACCCGGCTCTCCGCGGTCGGCGCGGGGGCCGGCGTCGAGGCCGGAGCGGGGGTCTTCCCGGGCGTCGACGGCGGTGCGGTCGTCGGCTCGGGCGGGTCCGGGTGGGAGGCGGCCGTCGTGGGGCCGGGGGCCGGAGTGTCCGAGGCGGGCGTGGGCGGCGGCGTCGATGGCGAGGACGTGCCGCTCGCGGTCGGCGGGCGGTTCAGCGCGACGACCAGCGTCACCGTCGCCGTGATCAGGGCCGCCGTCAGTGTGCCGGTGAGCGTGATGAGCGCCGCCTTCACCCCGGTGTCCTGGCTTCGAAACCAGCGGAGAAACCTCACCATGGCGTCCCTCTCCTGCCGGATGGACCGTCAACTGTACGTTCATGGAAGGGGCGTTGGCGATCAGGGAGAACCGGCCGCGAGGTACTCGTACAGCATCCCCGCCCCTTCGAGCATCGCCCGCGTCCGCTCCGTCAGCGCCTGCCCGCGTGCGGTGATCGCCGCCCGCAGTGCCTCGCTGCTGCCCTCCCGGCGCAGGCCCTCCAGGACCGGGCGGATCTGGTCGAGGAGGTAGTCGCTGCGGCGCAGGGTGTGGACCAGCCGGGCGTCCCGCACGTCCGCCGGGCTGTACGTCCGGTACCGGGTCCCCCGCTCCCGCCCCGGCGCGAGCAGCCCCGCCTCCTCCCACACCCGCAGCGCGGACGGCCGTACGCCGAGCAGCGCGGCGACCTCTCCGACGCGCAGCCCGCCAGGGCCGGGCGCCGGCTGCGGATCCGCCCGCGCCAGCGCCTCCAACGCCTCACCGCACGCCCGGAGATCGGACCGCTCGGTGTGCCGGGCGGCGTGCGTGGCGTCCACCAGGGCGAGGGCGCCCGGGGTGTCCCCGGCGTGCACGGTCCGCATGATCCGGGTCGCCGCCACCGGTCCGTACCCCTTCAGTAACGCCCGGTACGTCAGCAGCGCGCGCCGGTGCGCATCGGTGAAGGTGCGGTGTCCGGACTCGGTACGGGTGGCCGGGGGCAGGACGCCCGCGTCCTCGTAGGTGCGGATCTGCTGGGTGGAGACACCGGCCAGGCGGGCGAGGTCCACGGGGCGGAGGTGGTCGGTGTTCGTCATCTGTCTGAAGAGTACGGTCGCGGGGCGACTCGGTCGGCACGGTTTCCGGATCTTCACCAACAGGCGGATTCCAGGTGGAAACCGGGCGAGAACGACCCTGTCGCCTACGGTGAGGGCGTGGACGAAGAAGAGGACCAGCGCATGGCCGCCCTCGCCCCGGAGGTCTCCCGTCTCTCCATCGACCTGCTGCGCAGGGCGGTCGGCAGCTACCCGGCCGAACGGGTCGCCCAGGAGGCCCTGGAGTGCGCCGACGACGTCCTGGAGCGCTTCGGCACGGACGGCCTGCGCGTCCTCGTCATGAGTCTCGGATGCTGGGCGACGGTGCAGGTGGAGATCAACGCGCACGCTTCGGGCCGGCCGCCGGAGTCCCTCCTCGACGACATGCAGCTGACGTGGCTGGAGGCCGACCCGGAGGGCTGAGTGCGGCTGGGACGCGCCGTCCTGGCGAACGGGCCGGCCGCTGCGCGTGAGGCCGTCAGGTCGTGAGCCGGGCGTTCACCCTGAGCAGCAGCTTGCCCGTGCTCGTGCGAGTGCCCATCAGCCGGTGCGCCTCCGCCGCCTCCTCCAGCCCGAACTCCGCCGTCACCGGCAACGACACCGTGCCGTCCAGCACCTTCGCGAAGGCCCGCCCGGCGAGCGAACGCAGCTCGCCCGGAGCCGTCTTCGCCAGGGTCAGGATCGAGAATCCGCCGACCGAGATCCCCGTCGGGTACAGCTCGGGCTGCCCCACGCTCCACGCCGGAGCCGAACTCGCGTTGCCGAAGGAGACCAGGCGCCCGAAGACCGCGAGCGAGGCCAGGCTCGACCGGAGGGTCTCGCCGCCGACCGGGTCGAGGGCGAGGTCGACCCCGCGGCCGTCCGTCGCCGCCCGCACCGCGTCCTTGAACTCCCCGACGAACACCTCGTCGTACCCGTACTCGCGCGCGTGGGCGGCCTTGGCCTCGCCCGACACCACCCCGTACACCCTGCCGGCGCCCGCGGCCTTCGCCAACTGCCCCACCACCGTGCCGACTCCGCCCGCCGCGCCCTGCACGAGCACCGTCTCCCCGGGCTGCAGCCGGCCCACGGTGTGCACCAGGGCGTACGCCGTCGGCAGTACGGCCGGCAAGGTCGCCGCCGTACGCAGATCGACGCCCGCCGGGACCGGGAAGACCGCCGAGGCGTTCGCCAGCACCACGTCCGCGTAGGCGCCGCCCTCGGTCATCGCGGTCACCTCCTGGCCGACGGACAGCCCCGTCACGCCCTCGCCGACGGCCCGGATCCGCCCGGAGGCTTCGAGCCCGGGCACGAAGGGCAACTGCGGCACCCGGTAGCCCTCCCCGCGTGCCTTGAGGTCCGCGAAGTTGATCCCGGTGTACGCCACCTCGACGCTCACCCGGCCGGGACCCGGCTCGGGCACCTCGGCCTCCACCACCTTCAGGACCTCGGGACCGCCGTACTCCTTGATCTCGACCGCGCGCATGCCGGACCACCCCTGACTCGAGTGTTCAATGAAAAGCGAACACTGGCGAGTGTATGGTTTTCATCGAACACTCGGCAAGGCGTGAAGGAGCTTCGCATGACGCAGCGCACCAGTCATCGGACCGCCCCCGAGCACACCCACCCCGACGATGTTCCCGTCCAGACCGCACTCGCCGCACTCGCCGACCCCGTACGCATCGGCCTGGTAAGGGAGTTGGCGGGATCGCAGGAGTGGTCGCGCAGCTGCGGCAGCTTCGACGTGCCGGTCGGCAAGGCGGCCCTGAGCCATCACTTCGCGGTGCTGCGGGGCGCGGGCCTTGTGGAGCAGCGGGACGATGGGCCCAGGCGGGTCAACCGGTTGCGGAGGGCGGAGTTCGAAGCCCGGTTCCCGGGACTGCTGGAGCTGGTCCTGCGGGGCGAGCCGACGCCCTGAACGCCCTCGCCGAGCCCATCCCCGAGAAGGCGTACGGAGAGAGCGGCAGCAGGTACGTCACGGTCGAACACGTCGATCAGGCCTGGCCCTTCGGCATCGCCGGCCCGCTGTCACCACAGTTCAAGCCATGTGCGTTCTCGGCCAGTTGGCGCGAACCGGCTGGTCAGTCCGCGCTGGGCTCCTCGCCCCGCTCGCGTCGCCGCAGCTCCTCCTCGCGGCGCCGCAGGTCGGCCTCCCAGTCCTTGAGGAGCGCCTCGTCCTTCTTGTTCTCTTCCTTCAGGGACTTCAGGAACTCGGGGTTGTCGTCGGGCGCGACGAACTCCGTGCGGTGGTTGCGGTGCCACTCCGAGGGTGTGGACCCGCCGGCCGGGGCGCCGCGCTGCTTGCCCGCGAGCAGCCAGGCGACCGGACCGACCAGCACCTCGCCGAACAGCAGGATGATGAGCACCCAGACCACCTTGGGCAGCCCGCGCACCTGCTCCTCGGGGGTGTTCAGGCAATCGATGAAGGCGTAGATCCACAGCGCCAGGACCAGCAGGAACGGCAGATACCTGACCATGGTGGTGCGATCCCCCAGGAGACGGTGAAGGGGCGCTCCACGGCCCCGGTGACGGGGTCAGGGTAGCGGGTGACCGATACTGGGACGCATGGCTTACGACGATCTTCGCTCCCTGCTCAGGGCATTGGAACGCGAGGGCGACCTCAAGCGCGTCAAGGCCGAGGTCGACCCGTACCTGGAGGTCGGGGAGATCGTCGACCGGGTACAGAAGTCGGGGGGACCGGCGCTGCTCTTCGAGAACGTGAAGGGCTCCGCGATGCCCCTCGCGATGAACGTCTTCGGGACCGACCGCCGGCTGCTGAAGGCCCTGGGGCTGAAGTCGTACGGGGACATCTCCGAGAAGATCGGCGGACTGCTGCGCCCCGAGCTGCCGCACGGCTTCGTCGGCGTCCGCGAGGCCTTCGGGAAACTCGGCGCGATGACGCACGTACCGCCGAAGAAGGTGAAGGAAGCCCCCGTACAGGAGGTCGTCCTCACCGGCGACGACGTGGACCTGGAGCAGCTGCCGGCCCTGTTCACCTGGCCGCAGGACGGCGGGTCCTTCTTCAACCTGGGGCTCACCCACACCAAGGACCCGGAGAGCGGCATCCGGAACCTGGGCCTGTACCGGCTGCAGCGCCACGACAGGCGCACCATCGGCATGCACTGGCAGATCCACAAGGACAGCCGCAACCACTACCAGGTCGCGGCGCGCAGGGGCGAGCGGCTGCCGGTCGCGATCGCCTTCGGATGTCCGCCCGCGGTGACGTACGCCTCCACCGCGCCGCTGCCCGGCGACATCGACGAGTACCTCTTCGCCGGGTTCATCGCCGGCAAGCGCATCGAGATGGTCGACTGCAAGACCGTTCCGCTGCAGGTGCCGGCCCAGGCGGAGGTCGTGATCGAGGGCTGGCTGGAGCCCGGAGAGATGCTCCCCGAGGGCCCCTTCGGCGACCACACCGGCTTCTACACCCCGCAGGAGCCCTTCCCCGCGCTGAAGATCGACTGCGTGACGATGCGGAAGCGGCCGCTGCTTCAGTCGATCGTCGTAGGCCGCCCTCCGACGGAGGACGGACCTCTCGGCCGTGCGACGGAGCGGTTCTTCCTCCCGCTGCTGAAGATCATCGTCCCGGACATCGTGGACTACCACCTGCCCGAGGCCGGCGGCTTCCACAACTGCGCGATCGTCTCGATCGACAAGAAGTACCCCAAGCACGCCCAGAAGGTCATGCACGCTGTCTGGGGGGCACACATGATGTCCCTGACGAAGCTGATCGTGGTCGTGGACTCCGACTGCGACGTCCACGACCTCCACGAGGTCGCGTGGCGGGCCCTCGGCAACACCGACTACGCCCGGGACCTCAGCGTCGTCGAGGGCCCCGTCGACCACCTCGACCATGCCTCCTACCAGCAGTTCTGGGGCGGCAAGGCGGGCATCGACGCGACGAGGAAGTGGCCCGAGGAGGGCTACACACGCGACGGCGGCTGGCCCGACATGGTGGTGTCCGACCCCGAGACGGCGGCGAAGGTCGACCGTCGTTGGAAGGAGTACGGCCTTTGAGCAGCGCATCCGCCGCGATCCCGCAGCCAGGACGCACCAAGGCGTTCCTCCGCCTGGTGATGATCGAGCACTCGGTCTTCGCCCTGCCCTTCGCCTACATCGCCGCCCTCACGGCGATGTTCCAGTGGGACAGGAACATCCACTGGGGGCGGCTGCTCCTGGTCACCATCTGCATGGTGGGCCTGCGCACCTTCGCCATGGCGGTCAACCGGATCATCGACCGCGAGATCGACGCCCGTAACCCGCGCACGGCGCACCGCGAACTGGTCACCGGCGCGATGACGGTGAAGCACGCCTGGACGGGCGCCCTGGTCGCCCTGGTGGTCTTCCTGGGCTCGGCGGCCCTGCTGAACCCGCTCTGCCTCGCCCTGGCGCCCATCGCGGTGATTCCGATGGTGGTCTACCCCTACGGGAAACGCTTCACGAACTTCCCCCAGGCCATCCTCGGCCTCGCGCAGGCGATGGGCCCCGTCGGCGGCTGGCTCGCGATCAGCGGGGAGTGGTCCTGGGACGCCACGATCCTCGGCCTCGCGGTCGGCATCTGGATCGGCGGCTTCGACCTGATCTACGCCTGCCAGGACGTCGAGACCGACCGCGAGATCGGCGTCCTGTCGGTCCCGGCCCGCTTCGGCATCCCGGCCGCGGTGTGGGGCGCCCGGGCCTGCCACACGGTGACCACGGCGCTCTTCGTCTGGTACGCGGTGGTGACGGACGCGGGCGGCTTCTTCTGGGTCGGCCTGATGATCGTCGCCGGCGCGTTCGTCTACGAGCACTCCATCGTGCGCCCGCACGACCTGACCCGCCTGAACAGGGCGTTCTTCAGCGTCAACGGCTTCATCGGCATCGCCCTGTTCGCATGCGCGCTCCTGGACCTGCTGGTGCGCGGGCTCACGGTGTAGCGGGCTCACCGTGCAGGCACAGGGGTGGTGCGGGCCGGCGGCGGAGCAGGCACGCCGTCGCCAGACCCGTCACCGGGCCGAAGGTGCGCGGCCTCACCGTCCGAGCGCCGCAGTGGTGGGGGACCGGCGGCCGAACCAGAACGCCGTCGCCACGCCCGTCGCCAGGCCGATCAGGTGGGCCTGCCAGCTGACGCCCGTCTGCAGCGGGGAGAGGCCGAACAGGATCGAGCCGCCCCAGACCGCACCCACCAGCAGGCCGACCACGACTCCGAGCGGGCGGCGCTCCACGAAGCCGCTGACCAGCAGGAAGCCGAAGAGGCCGAAGATCAGGCCGGAGGCACCCGCCGTGTTGCTGTGCGCCGGGGCCGTCAGCCACACACCCAGCCCGTCGGCCACGATGACGACCATGCACACCGCGGCGAACCGGCGCAGGCCGCCCAGGGCCGCGAGAAAGCCCATGACCAGCAGCGGCACGCTGTTGGCGGCCACATGGGCGAAGCCGAAGTGGATGAACGCGGCCGGGACGACGTCGATCAGCTCGGACGGCTCGCGCGGTGTGATGCCCAGGCCGTCCAGTGCGTGGCCGCTGACCACGTCGATCACTTCCAGCAGCCACAGCAGGGCCACCCAGCCCACCATCAGCTTGGCCGCGGCCTTGGCGCGCTCCGCGCGCGACCACTCAAGCTCCGTACCCGACATGGCACCCCCCACTGCTCCCTCGTCCCCTCCAGGGAACGCCCGGACCCCCTTGCCCGGTTCCCACCCCGCGGCGCCGGATAGGCTCGGTGTCGTGAACCCAGTCAAGCCAGGAGAGACGCCGCGTACGCCTTGGATCGTAGGGGTCTCCGGTGCTTCCGGCACCCCCTATGCCGCCTCGGTGCTGCGCGCGCTGCTCGACGCCGGCGAGAGCGTGGACCTGGTGGTCAGCCGGGCCTCGCGGCTCACCATGCTGGACGAGACGGGGATCTCCTTCCGGGACGCCCACTGGCAGGACGACCTGCGTGAATGGCTGTCCCGGGGCGCCGACGGAAAGCCGGGGACCTTTCCGGTGGACATCGGGGGCGTACGGCACTGGAGCGCGGGGGACCTCGCCGCCGGCCCGTCCTCGGGGTCGTATCCGAGCAAGGGCATGCTGATCGTGCCCGCCTCCACGGCCTGCGTGGCCGGTGTCGCGCTCGGCCTCTCCAAGGACCTGTTGCAGCGGGCGGCGAGCGTCACCCTGAAGGAGCGCCGCCCGCTGGTGGTGGCCGTACGCGAGACCCCGCTCAGCGGCCAGACCCTGCGCCATCTCGTCACCCTGGACGACGCCGGCGCGAGTGTCGTACCGGCCTCACCGGGCTTCTACGCGGGCGCGACCCACATCCAGGACCTCGTGGACTTCGTCGCCGGACGGGTGCTGGACGCGGCGGGCGTCGAGCACGGCCTCTACCGGCGGTGGAAGGGCGAACTGGGCGGCGGCACGCCGGGCCGGTAGCAGTACCTCTCACCTCTCATCACTTCGGGAACTCTTCAGCGGAAGGCTTCGATCGCATGGACGCGGTGGACAGGCAGCTCATCCAGGCCCTGAGAGAGAACGGCCGGGCCTCCTACGCGGAGCTGGGGCGCCTCGTCGGTCTGTCGGGACCCAGCGTCACCGACCGCATCAACCGGCTGGAGGCGGCCGGTGTCATCACCGGCTACCGCGCCACCGTCGACTCCGCCTCCCTCGGCCTCGGCGTCACCGCCCTCATCGGCATCTCGCTGTCCGACGCGGCCGACCACGAGGACGTGGCCCGCCGGCTGAAGGACCTCGGCGAGATCGAGGACTGCTGGTTCATCGCGGGCGACGACTCGTACATGCTCAAGGTGCGTTCGCCGGACGTGGACGGGCTGGAGAAGACCATCCGGCGGCTCAGCGGCACCAAGGGCGTGTCCCGGACCCGTACCACCATCGTGCTCTCCACGAAGTGGGAGAACCGGGTCGGAGAGCTGCCCGAAGAGGCGTAGACGTACGGTTGTCGAAGTGGTTGTCGCGGGGGTCGTCGGAGAGAGGTGTGGGCATGGACGTCGGGCTCAAGCGCGAGCTGGAGGAGAAGGTCAGGGCCGGTGAACGGCTGACCCGTGAGGACGGCGTCGCGCTGTACGAGTCGGACGACCTGGCGTGGCTCGGCGGCCTCGCGCACGAGGTGCGCACGCGCAAGAACGGCGACGTCGTCCACTTCAACGTCAACCGCCACCTCAACATGACCAACGTGTGCACGGCCTCCTGCGCCTACTGCTCCTTCCAGCGCAAGCCGGGCGAGAAGGACGCGTACACGATGCGCATCGAGGAGGCGGTGAAGCTCGCCAAGGCGATGGAGGGCGAGAACCTCACCGAGCTGCACATCGTCAACGGCCTGCACCCGAACCTGCCGTGGCGCTACTACCCGCGTTCGCTGCGGGAGCTGAAGGCCGCCCTGCCGGACGTCTCGCTCAAGGCGTTCACGGCCACCGAGATCCACCACTTCGAGACGATCAGCGGTCTGTCGGCGTCGGAGATCCTGGACGAGCTGATCGACGCGGGTCTGGAGTCGCTCACGGGCGGCGGCGCGGAGATCTTCGACTGGGAGGTCAGGCAGCACATCGTCGACCACCGCACCCACTGGGAGGACTGGTCGCGCATCCACCGCCTGGCGCACGAGAAGGGCCTCAAGACCCCGTGCACCATGCTGTACGGCCACATCGAGGAGCCCCGTCACCGCGTCGACCACGTCCTGCGGCTGCGTGAACTCCAGGACGAGACCGGCGGCTTCCAGGTCTTCATCCCGCTCCGCTACCAGCACGACTTCGTGGACCTGAAGGACGGCAAGGTACGCAACCGGCTGCAGGCCCGCACCCAGATGGCGACCGGCGCGGAAGCCCTGAAGACCTTCGCGGTCTCCCGGCTGCTCTTCGACAACGTCCCGCACGTCAAGGTCTTCTGGGTCATGCACGGCGTCCAGACCGCCCAGCTCGCTCTCCAGCACGGCGCGGACGACATGGACGGCTCGGTCGTCGAGTACAAGATCACCCACGACGCCGACAACTACGGCACGCCGAACAAGCTGACCCGCGAGGACCTCCTGGACCTCATCCGGGACGCGGGCTTCAGGCCGGTGGAGCGGAACACGCGGTACGAGATCATCAAGGAGTACGACGGCCCGGACGCGGCCCGCCGGGAGTCGCCGCAGCCCATGCGGGTGTGAGCCGGTCCGGGCACGGGGTGCCCGGCGGGCGTGAGCCCCCGTACGACCGGGCCCGAGGACGCCTGCACCGCTGAGCCCTACCTCCCGGACCGCGGCGGCCTGCCTGCACTGCGCAAGGCGGGCGCCGGCTGCCGCGGCTGCCCCCTGCACCGGGACGCCACCCGGACCGTCTTCGGCGAGGGCGACGCACACGCGCGCGTGATGCTCGTCGGCGAGCAGCCCGGTGACCAGGAGAACCGCCATTGCAAGCCGTTCGTCGGCCCCGCCGGGAAGCTCCTCGACCGCGCTCTCGGGGAAGCCGGCATCGACACGGCGGACGCGTACGTCACCAACGCCGTCAAGCACTTCAACATGATCTAGCCAGGAATCCCGGCCCTTTACTTCAGGGCCGGGCAGTTGACCACCCACCGGCTGATGACGCACTGGGTGTGGCTGTACACGGTGATGGTGCACCCCCGCCACCAGGGCCGCGGCTACGGCCGCGACCTGCTGGCGGCCGCCGCCGACGCCGTCCGCGGCTTCCCCGGCACCGACGCGATACGGCTCACCTGCCGCGGCGGGAACGGCCTGGAGCGCTTCTACGGCTCCTGCGGCTACAAGGAGGCCGGCCGGATTCCCGGCGCGATCCGTGTCGCTCCCGGCGACGACCGGGACGACGTCGTCATGCTGCTGCCGCTCACCTGACCGCCGTCCGCCACCGGTCCGACCCCCGTCGAAGATCGCAGGCCCGGCGTGCTTCACTGGACGGTGCCCCTTTTTGGAACCGGAAGAGTGGATTGACATGCTCCGCTACACGCTGATGCGCCTCGGGATCTTCGCGGGCTGCCTCGTGGTCGTCTGGGGCCTCGTCTACTCCGGCGTCGTCCCGCGCGGACTCGGTGACTCCAACGGCATGTGGGTCGTCCTGCTGTCCCTCCTGATCTCGGCCCCGATCAGCTTCGTGGTGCTGCGCAAGGAGCGGGACCGGGCCTCCGTACAGGTCGTCCAGCGGGTCGACCGGATGAAGGCCAACCTTGAGGCGAACGCCGCCCAGGAGGACGGCGCGGACGACGCGGCACGGGCGCACGGGCACACCTCGCAGTCGTAGTCGTTGCATGAGCGGGGGTTGGGAGTACGGCCGCCCAACTACCCTTGCCCCATGGGTGCCGTGAAGACCAAGCGGATGCCGCGCGCGGTCCGTGAGCAGCAGATGATCGACGCCGCCGTGCGGACCTTCGGGCAGCGCGGATACATGGCCGCGTCGATGGACGAGATCGCCGAACTGGCGGGCGTGTCCAAGCCGTTGGTCTATCTGTACCTGAACTCGAAGGAAGACCTGTTCACCGCCTGCATCCGCCGGGAGGCGAAGGCACTGGTGGAGGCGGTCCGGGCCGGCGTACGGCCCGACGTGCCGGCCGACCGCCAACTCTGGGAAGGGCTGCGGGCGTTCTTCACGCACACCGGGCAGCACCCCGACGGCTGGGCGGTGCTGCACCTCCAGGCCCGGACCCGCGAACCGTTCGCGGCGGAGGTCACCGCGATGCGCGAGGAGATCGTCGCGTTCGTGACGGAGCTGATCGTGATCGCGGCCCGGGAGGCCCATCGCGATCCCGACCTCCCCGAGCGCGAGGTCGCCGGCCTCGCCGAGGCCCTGGTCGGCGCCGCCGAGTCGCTGGCCGCCTGGGCCAACACCACCCCCACCACCACGGCCCGCCAGGCGGCGGCCACCCTGATGAACTTCGCCTGGGCGGGACTGGGCAACCTCATGGAGGGGCGCCCGTGGGCGCCGCCCGCCACGCAGGAACCATGACACCTGTCACGGGGTAAGGCGGACGCCGGACGCTGGGGGAGGGGAAGCCTGCGCCCGTACTTTCGTCGCATGACGAAGAGCGGCGCCGCCCACCCGCAGAAGACCGACATCAAGGTGAGCCTCCTCGGCGGTCACCGCCTGGGGGGGCGAGACCCTCCACGAGCGCACCCTGACGGCCTCCCCGGACGGCGCCGAACTGCGCATCACCAAGCTGAGCCTCGTCGGCGGCGTCAGCCTCAGGGTCCGCCCCGACGTCCGCGTCGAGGTGCACGGCATCCGGCTGGGCGGAGTGAAGGACGACGGCCCGGCCGAGCCAGGTGGCCCCACGGTCCGCATCGACGCGTGGGGCCTGCTCTGCGGCGTCACCGTCCGCCGGGGCTGAGGCGGTTCAGCCGGTCAGGGGTGTCACCCGCCCGTTCACGTGGACGCGGCCCTCGCCCCCGCGCAGCTCGAACCGCCCCCGGCCCGCCGCGTACGTCACGCTCCCCGGCAGCAACACCGGCGCCCTGAACTGCGCCTCCAGCCGGGCTCGTTCGGGCGCCCCGTGGGCGGCGAGGCAGCGGGCCACCGTCCACATTCCGTGCGCGATGGCGCGGGGGAAGCCGAGGAGGCGGGCCGTGAGGGGGTGCAGATGGATGGGGTTGCGGTCGCCGGACGCCGCGCCGTAGCGCCGGCCGATGTCCCCGCCCAGCCGCCACTCGGCGACGGCGGGCAACGGTTCGGGTTCGTCCGAAGCCCGTGCGGGCATACGGCCCTGGGTCCTGTGCCGGGCCAGATACGTGCTCCTCGACTCCCACACGACATCTCCCTCGGCCCGCATCTCGGTGATCACCGAGGCCTCGGTGCCGCGCCGGTGCGGTTCCAACCCGCCGATGTACACGGCGAGTTCGTACTCTCCGGTGGCCGCCGTCGTCCGCCGCCGGGTGATCTCGACCGACGTGTGGACGAGACCGAGCAGCGGCAGCGGGAAGCCCCGGTCGCTCATCAGCCGCATGGCCAGCGGAAAGCCCAGCACATGCGGATACGTGAGCGGCAGCGCGTCGTCGCCGGTCGCGAAGCCGCAGACGCGCTCGTACGCCGCGAGCCGCGAGAGGTCGATGCGCAGTCCGGGCAGGACGAGCCGGTCGCGGGGGAACTCGGCGTCCGGGTGCGGGCGTTTGAACGGGGACAGCAGCGCCCCGCGGGCGAGCAGGGGACCGAGCGCGGGGGCACCGGACAGGACGACGGACACCGACCTCACACCCCCAGCGGGCTCTGGCCGCAGACTCGTACCACCTGCCGGCCTCCGTCGACGCAGACCTCGGCGGCCGTCCCGACCCCGATCACCCGGCCGCGGACGCAGGCGGACTTGAGGGAAAGGAGGAAGCGCAGGGAGGATCCCCCGGGCCTCCACGACAGACAGCGGTCGGCCATGTTCATAACTCCCCACGTGTACGGTCTGCTTACTCCAGAGTAAGGTTACCCGAGGTAAGGAGAGGTCAGAAGGTGAAAATCGCTCACCATAGCGCCCGGTAGGGTCCTATAGGCAAGAAAAGCGACGAGGCTGCACATCCCCGACGCATCCCCACCGCCGGACAATCTCCGGACTTTCACCGGGTCATCACGCGAGCGCCGTACGATCTCCTCCCCTGACCTGCGGCAACTCTCCCGCAGGTCATCTCCGTTGAGACTCTGGGATCGCCCGTGTCCACCTCGCACCCGTCCACACCCGCGGCGGTCCACTCCACGACGTACGACGGCACGCCGGTTCTCGTGGAGCCCGAACTCCTGCGGCAGGACGGAGAGGTGCGCGAGGCCTCCGTACCGCCCTTCGTCCCGAGGCTGACGCACGGTTCGCTCGCCGACCTGCCCTTCGACAACGCGCGCATCGCCCCCGGAGACAACGTCCTCAGCCGCAGGGCCGAGACGGGCCGCTGGTCGGACGTGACGGCGGCCCGGTTCGCCGACGAGGTACTGGCGGTGGCGAAGGGCCTGATCGCCGCGGGGCTGGTCCCCGGGGACCGGATCGCCGTCATGGCGCGGACCGTCTACGAGTGGACGCTCCTCGACTTCGCCGCCTGGGCCGCGGGCCTCGTCACCGTGCCGATCTACCCCACCTCCTCCGCCTTCCAGGCCCGGTGGATCCTCCAGGACTCCGGCGCCGCCGCGCTCGTCACGGAGACCGCCGCGCAGGCCGCGACCCTCGGCCCCGAACTCGACCGGGTGCCGGACCTACGGCACCTGTGGGTCATCGAGAAGGGCCATGTGGAGCGACTGGGCGAGCACGGCGCACAGGTGCCGGACCAGGAGGTGGCCGTACGGCGCGGGATGCTCGGCCCCGACACCCTCGCCACCGTCGTCTACACCTCGGGCACCACCGGCCGCCCCAAGGGCTGCGCGATCACGCACGGCAACTTCTTCGCCGAGATCGACAATGCTGTCGAACTCCTCTATCCCGTGTTCCGGGCGCGCACGAGCGAGGAGGCCGCGGTCCTGCACTTCCTGCCGATGTCGCACATCTTCGGGCGCATGGTGGCGGTCGCCTGCATCCGCGCCCGGGTGCGCCTCGGGCACGCGCCGAGCCTGAAGTCGGATGAACTGCTGCCCGACCTGGCGAGCTTCCGGCCGACCTGTCTGGTCGCCATCCCGTACATGCTGGAGAAGGTGTTCAACGTGGCCCGCGCGCGGGCCGAGGCCGGCGGCCGGGTCACCTCCTTCGACCGCGCGGTGGGCGTGGCCTGCCGCTACGGCGAGGCGAAGGAGGCAGGCAAGGCGGGTACCGGCCCCGGCCCGAGCGCCTCGCTGAAGGCGGCCCGCTCCTTCTACGACCCGCTCGTGTACCGCCGTATCCGCAACGCCATGGGCGGCAGGGTCCGCTACATGATCTCCGGAGGCTCCCCGCTGGGCCGGCGGCTGGCCTCCTTCTACGCCGGAGCCGGCATCGAGATCTACGAGGGCTACGGCCTGACGGAGACGACGGGCGCGACCACCGTCTCCCCACCCCTGAAGCCCCGCCTGGGCACGGTGGGCTGGCCACTGCCCGGCACCAGGGTCCGCATCGCAGCCGACGGCGAGATCCTGCTGGCCGGCGACCACGTGCTGCGCGGCTACTGGGACCCGAACGCCGGCGGGGTCGTTCCGGCGACCGTCGACGGCTGGCTCGCCACAGGCGACATCGGGCAGCTGGACGAAGAGGGCTACCTCACCATCACCGGCCGCAAGAAGGAGATGCTGATCACGGCGGGCGGCAAGAGCGTCGCCCCGGCCCCGCTGGAGAACTGGCTGCGCGCCCACCCCCTCATCTCCCAGGTCATGGTGGTCGGCGACACCCGCCCCTACGTCGGCGCCCTGATCACCCTCGACATGGAGGGCGTCAGCCACTGGCGCCGGATGCGCGGCAAGCACCCCGTGCCGGCCGAACTGCTCCTGGACGACGACGAGTTGAGGCAGGTCCTGCAGCGGGCGGTGGACGAGGCGAACAAGCTGGTCTCCCGCCCCGAGTCGATCCGCCGCTTCACGGTCCTCCCCGTCGACTTCACGGAGGAGGCCGGCCACCTCACCCCGTCGATGAAGCTGAAGAGGCAGGCGATCGCAGAGGAGTTCGCGGCACAGATCGAGCAGCTCTACGACCCCTACGGTGCGCGAACGTCCCGCCATGGGCGCGGGGAACCGCGCGACCAGCCACGGCAGACCGGCAGATGACGGACGGCCGGTCGATGGCCCACCCCGCTGAGCTAACTGCACAGGCCCAGCCCGGGACCATTCCCGAACACGCACCAACTCCCCATCCGGGCATCGTAGGATCGCCGTCCTACCCGCGGTAACCCTTCAGCCGCGCACCGCCGGTGAACGTCTCGGCACGCACTGCACGTACTTCACAGCAGAGCGGAATCGAGCTGCACGCCCCAGGAGCTGCCATGTCCGTGTCCGTGCCCTACCCGTCCGCGTCCGACTACGACGGTGTGCCCCAGCTCGTCGAGCCCGAGATCCGGCGGCTGGACGGGGAGGTGCGCGAGGTGTCCGTGCCGTCGCTCGTCGCGCCGCCCATCCACGGTTCGCTCGCCGACCTGCCGTTCGACAACGCGGACGCCGCGCCCGACGCGCGCGTCCTCAGCCGCCGTACGCAGGACGGGCACTGGGCGGACGTGACGGCGATGGAGTTCGCGGCGCAGGTCATGTCGCTGGCCAAGGGGCTGATCTCGGAAGGGCTGGTCCCCGGCGACCGTATCGCCGTCATGGCGCGGACGATCTACGAGTGGACGCTCCTCGACTTCGCCGCCTGGGCCGCGGGCCTCGTCACCGTGCCGATCTACCCCACCTCCTCCGTCTTCCAGACGCGGTGGATCCTCCAGGACTCCGGCGCGGTGGCCCTGGTGACCGAGACCGTGGGCCAGGCCGCCGCCCTCGGCCCGGAGCTGAACCGTCTGCCCGACCTGCGCCACATGTGGGTCGTCGAGAAGGGGCACCTGGAGCGCCTGGCCGAACTCGGCGCGCCCGTTCCCGAGCAGGAGGTCGCCGTACGCCGCGGCATGCTGGTCCCCGACACGCTCGCCACCGTCATCTACACCTCGGGCACCACCGGCCGCCCCAAGGGCTGCGTGCTCACGCACGGCAACTTCCTCGCGGAGGTCGACAACGCGACCGAACTCCTCTACCCGATCTTCAAGTCGAAGTCGACGGAGGACCCGGCCACCCTCCTCTTCCTCCCCATGTCACACGTCTTCGGCCGCATGGTCGCGATCGCCTGCATCCGGGCCCGGGTCCGCCTGGGCCACGCCCCGGGCCTGGACGCGGAAGCCCTCCTGGCCGACCTCGCCACGTTCCGCCCGACCTTCCTCCTCTGCATCCCCTACATGCTGGAGAAGATCTACAACAACGCGCGGGCCAAGTCGGAGTCCGGCGGCCGTGCTTCCGCCTTCGACCGTGCGGCGAGTGTCGCCGTCCGCTACGGCGAGGCGATGGAGGCCCGCCACGCCGGCACGGGCTCCGGCCCGAGCGCCGCACTGAAGACGTCCCGCGCCTTCTACGACCAGCTCGTCTACCGCCGTATCCGCAACGCCATGGGCGGCAGGATCCGCCACCTCATCTCCGGCGGCTCCCCGCTCGGCCGCCGCCTCGCGGCCTTCTACGCGGGCGCGGGTATGGAGATCTACGAGGGGTACGGCCTCACCGAGTCCACCGGCGCCGCCACGGTCACCCCACCCCTCAAACCCCGCCTGGGCACGGTCGGTTGGCCGATGCCCGGCACCAAGGTCCGTATCGCGGCCGACGGCGAGATCCTGCTCAGCGGCGGCCAGGTCTTCCGCGGCTACTGGGACCCGCAGGGCGGCGGAGTGATCCCGTCCCAGACGGACGGCTGGTTCGCGACCGGCGACATCGGCCGCCTGGACGACGAGGGCTACCTCACCATCACCGGCCGCAAGAAGGAGATCCTGATCACCGCGGGCGGCAAGAACATGGCGCCGGCCCCCCTGGAGAACTGGCTCCGCTCGCACCCCCTGATCTCCCAGTGCATGGTCGTGGGGGACCGCCGCCCCTACATCGCCGCGCTCATCACCCTGGACCTGGAGGGTGTCAGTCACTGGCGCCGGATGAACGGCAGGCACCCCGTTCCCGCCGAACTCCTGGTCGACGACGACGAGTTGAGGGCGATCCTGCAGCGAGCGGTGGACGAGGCGAACAAACTGGTCTCCCGCCCGGAGTCCATCCGCCGCTTCGTCATCGTCCCCGGGGACTTCACGGAGGAGGGGGGCCATCTCACGCCGTCGATGAAACTGCGCCGGGAGACGGTGATGCGTGACTTCGCGGCGTACGTGGAGGCGCTGTACGAGCGCTGATGTGCCCGCCCGCCCCTGTCACACGGTGAGCCCGGGCAGGGGCTTTGCCGGGGCGGCCACGGCGCCGTACCGCACGTACCACTCGGTGGACATCACCCCGGCCCGGACCTCCGGCGCGAGCGCGGCCAGTCGCCCCGGCAGGGCGCCCCGCTCCACCTCACTGCGATGTGCCAGTACGGCGTCCAGCTTCCGCCCGATCCACGGCCCGACGTCGACGGCCGCGGTGATCCACTCGTCCGGCACGCTGTACATCGCCCGGCCCGGCCGCAGCAGGACGCCGCCCAGCGCACGGGCGGCGGAGTCGGGGTGCGTGGCGAGATGGAGGGCGCCCGGCCGCCAGGGCGCGCCGGCCCGCGGGTACAGCCCGCCCCAGCCTGCGGCCTGCACCGCGAGCACGGTCACCCGGTGGGTGTGGACATGGTCGGGATGCCCGCTCAGCCCACCGTATGCGTCATGCGTGACGACGATGTCCGGCCTGAACTCCCGGATGTGCGCCACCAGTCGCCCCACCGCCTCGTCGAGCGGCGCGTCGCAGAGGCGGGGGCTGCCCGGCGCTGACTCCGGCACCTTCGCGTCGGCGTACCCGAGCATCCGGGGCTTGCCGGCCCCAAGGACGCGCAGTGCGTCGGCCAGCTCCGCGGCACGCCCTGTCTCCTCGGCCCAGGTCGCCGTGACGACGGCGGTCCGCGCGCCCGAGGCGGCGTGCCGGGCGAGCACGCCGCCTGCCGACAGGGACTCGTCGTCGGGGTGCGCGAAGACCGCGAGGAGGTTCGGCAGGGGCATCGAGGGATCACCTTCCGCTGCGGGAGCCGGGCCACATCACCGTGCCATCCCTGCGCGCCGGCGGCTCTCCGGAGGGAACGGGTGCCGACCCGGCGGCCGGGCCAGGGCCGAGTGGTCCTAGGCGCGGGGCTTGCGGGCGATGAGGCAGGCCTGCGGGACCGGCTCCGCGAGTTCCTCGTCCGCCTCGCGCACGGTCCGGGACAGCAGCGCGAACCCCGCCTCCGTCAGCAGGTCCGCCATGTGTTCCGGGCGGCGCCGCTGGAAGTCCAGCGAGACGGGGTGGCCCCACGGGTTGTCGTGCCGGCGCGGTACGTCTCCGGCCTGGAAGGCGAGCAGGAGGTGACCGCCGGGGGACAGCACACGGTGGAACTCGGCGAACAGGGACGGGAGCCGGTCCACAGGGGTGTGGATGGAGGAGTAGTAGGAGACGACACCTGCCAGGCTGCCGTCCGCATGGCCGAGGTCCAGCATCGACCCCTGCTCGAACCGCAGCACCGGGTTCTCGCGGCGCGCGATCGACAGCATCCCCTCCGACAGGTCCAGCCCGAACACCCGCAGGCCGAGCGAGGCGAGATACGCGGTGGTCCGGCCCGGTCCGCATCCCAGATCGGCCACGGGCCCGCCAGAGCCCACGAGTTCGGCGTAGGCGGCGAGCAGGGCCCGGTCCAGGGGCCGGTGGGTGAGCCCGTCGCCGAAGTGGTCGGCGTAGTCGTCGGCCACGGCGTCGTAGAAGGTGCGGGTGGCGGTGAGGAAGTCGGTGTCGGTCATGGCCGGGGACGCTACCGGCGGCCACTGACATCGATACCCGTAGCGGTTCCGGCGGCCGTGGCCCGGCCCGGCCACTGACTGTCGCCCCGCAGGGCCGTCTTCGCGTTGTGCTGCCCGATCGCCGGAGCTGGTTCGGCGCCGCAACGCCCCGGCACCCGGCCGCTCACCCCACCCCGGTCATCCGCAGCACCGCGGTGGTGGCCGCCGCCCCCACCACCACCACCGCGAACGGCGCCCGCCGCCAGGCCAGCACACCCGCCACCAGCACCCCGCCCGGCCGCGCCCACCCGGCGAACCCCCCGCCCTCCGTCAGCGCCCCCGTCGCCAGCAGCGCGACGAGCAGGACGACCGCCCCGGCCGCCATCAACTCCTGCAGCCTTACCGGGAGTTTCACCCGCCCGTGCAGCACCGGCCCCACCAGCCGGAAGGCGTACGTCCCCATTGCCAGAGCCAGGATCAGCGCAACGGTCGCGGTCATTTCGCCGCCTCCTTACGGCCGTACAGGAACAGTCCGGCCAGTGCTGTCAGCACCGGCACCCCCGCCGGAACGGCCGGCGTCACCGCCAGGGCCACTGCGGCGCCGAGCAGCGCACACCGGCGTATGCGCGCGTCCTCGCGCAGGGTGGGCAGGACCAGCGCCACGAGCACCGCGGGGAAGGCCGCGTCCAGGCCGTACGCCGCCGTGTCCCCGAGGGCGCCCCCGGCCAGCGCCCCGGCCAGGACGCCCACGTTCCACACGACGAACAGGCCGATGCCCGAGACCCAGAACGCCGCCCGGCGCCGTACCGGATCCGGCTGGGCGAGAGCGAAGGCCACCGTCTCGTCGGTGACCAGATGGGCGCCCAGCAGACGCGCCGCCCGCCCCCGGCCGAGGATGTCCGCCACCGCGAGGCTGAACGCGGCCGTCCGCGTGTTCAGGAGCAGGCCCGTGGCGGCCGCGGCGAGCGGACCGCCTCCGGCCAGCAGCACGCCGACCGCGCTGAACTGGGCCGATCCCGCGTACACCACCAGCGACATCACCACCGGAACCCACACCGGGAAACCGCCGGCCACGGAGATCGCGCCGAAGGACACACCGACGATGCCGCTTGCGAGCCAGACGAGTGAGCTGTCGCGGACGAGGTCTTTGCTGAGGCGGCCCCCGCAGACTCCTCTGCCGATGCCCCTGCCGATCCCTCTGCTGAGTGTTCGTTGCAGCGAACGCATGTTTTCTAGAATGGACAGCAGCTGCCGTGTTCGTCAAGGCGAACGATCGTACCGATGGAGCGAACAACATGTCCGATGCGCCTCCTCCGCCCTCCCGGCTCCCCCTCGACTGGATCGCCGCGGCGCTGCGGCGCGAGCGCACCCGGGCCGGGCTCTCCCTGTCCGAGCTGGCCAAACGGGCCGGGATCGCCAAGTCCACGCTCTCCCAGCTGGAGGCGGCGAGCGGGAATCCGAGCATGGAGACGATCTGGGCGCTGGCGGTGGCGCTCGGCGTGCCGTTCAGCGCACTGGTGGAGCCGCCGGTCCCGGCCGTCCAGGTGATCAGGGCGGGGGAGGGGCCCACCGTGCACTCCGAGCAGTCCAGCTATCTGGCCACCCTGCTGTCGGCCAGTCCGCCGGGAGCCCGCCGGGACATCTACTCCGTCCGGCTGGAGCCCGGCACCGTCCGCGACTCCCGGCCGCACATTCCGGGGACCGTCGAGCACATCGTGGTCAGCGCCGGCCGGGTGAAGGCGGGCCCGCCGGGCGAACAGGCGGAGCTCGGCCCGGGGGACTACATGGCCTACCGGGGGGACGTGCCGCACATGTACGAGGCGCTGGCGCCCGGGGCGACGTTCGTGCTGGTGATGCAGCACGTGTGAGTTCTCGTGTGTGAGGTTCTCGCGTATGAGCCGGGTACTGGGCTGCGGACCGAGCCGTGTACTGGTCCGTGTAGCTGTGCGGGAAAGGCAGGAGCCCCGTTGCCTTGCGGCACGGGGCTCCTTGGGTACTGCTATCTGTTCCGGATCAAAGCACCAGGCTCCGAAGACCGAAGACTCAGACGGGGGTGACGTTCTCCGCCTGCGGGCCCTTCGGGCCCTGGGTCACGTCGAAGGAGACCTGCTGGTTCTCCTCCAGCGAGCGGAAGCCGCTCGCATTGATCGCGGAGTAGTGAACGAAGACGTCGGGGCCGCCGCCTTCTTGGGCGATGAAGCCAAAGCCCTTTTCGGCGTTGAACCACTTCACGGTTCCGGTAGCCATAAGCCCTCCTTGGGCCCAAAGGGTTGCCCTGCTCCAGAACCCTGCAAGTGTGAAAACAAGTCCCGCACTACTGCATACGTCTGAAAACGACTAGAGCCCGCGGTTACATGCTCCGCAGGCTCTGTACTGCAAGGGAAACCAAACTGCAACTTGCGGCGAGCCTAGCACGCAGGCAGCCGAAAGCAATAGAGGGCAAGATCACGTCACCCGAACGTTTGAAAGTGCCGCACGGGGCTGGCGGGACACCGGCAAAGGCGCCGCACCACCCTGAAGGGTGCACCGTACCCCATAGGGTCTAGCCTCGCGATGTGGACAATTCTCGCACCCGGCCGCGCGTCGGCCACATCCAGTTCCTGAACTGCCTGCCTCTGTACTGGGGGCTCGCGAGGACGGGCACGCTCCTCGACTTCGAGCTGACGAAGGACACCCCGGAGAAGCTCAGCGAGCAGTTGGTGCAAGGAGACCTCGACATCGGGCCCATCACCCTGGTCGAGTTCCTCAAGAACGCGGACGACCTGGTCGCCTTCCCGGACATCGCGGTGGGATGCGACGGCCCGGTGATGTCCTGCGTGATCGTCTCGCAGGTTCCGCTGGACCAGCTGGACGGCCGCCGGGTCGCCCTCGGGTCGACCTCGCGCACCTCCGTCCGTCTCGCCCAGCTGCTCCTCGCCGAGCGTTACGGCGTCCAGCCCGACTACTACACCTGCCCCCCCGACCTCAGCCTGATGATGCAGGAGGCCGAAGCGGCCGTACTCATCGGGGATGCGGCCCTGCGGGCGAACCTCCTCGACGGGCCGCGGTTCGGCCTTGAGGTGCACGACCTCGGCACGCTGTGGAAGGAGTGGACGGGCCTCCCCTTCGTCTTCGCCGTCTGGGCCGCCCGCCGCGACTACCTCGCCCGCGAACCGGAGATCACCCGCAAGGTCCACGAGGCCTTCCTCGCCTCCCGCAACCTCTCCCTGGAGGAGGTCGGCAAGGTCGCCGAACAGGCGGCCCGCTGGGAAGCCTTCGACGAGCGGATCCTGGAGCAGTACTTCACGACGCTGGACTTCCGCTTCGGCGGCCCCCAGCTGGCCGCGGTCACGGAGTTCGCCCGGCGCGTGGGCCCGACGACGGGATTCCCGGCGGATGTGAAGGTGGAGTTGCTGGAGCCGTAGGGAGCGCGCTGCAGGCCTCAGAGCCCCTGCCACGGCCTTGCCGCACCCTTGCGTCGAGCCAGAGGCCGTGAAGGGTTCCAGCCCGTAGTCCGCGTGCTACAGCGCCAGGGCTGACAACTGCGCTTTCCGAGTTGGGCGCGACGGGCCCGTCGGGGGTGGCGAAGTCCGAGTTCGCCGCCGTCGACGGACTGCCTTCGTCGGCGGCCCGCGGTCGCGGACGGCCCGGTCTTTCTGCCGGGTGAGAAGCTGACGGCCATCGACGCTGACACGGGCGCCACCGTGTGGACGCTCCCGCCGAGTGGCCGCCGCGGCTTCCACGACCCGACCGTCATCGACGGCGTGCTGTACGCCACCGACCTCGACCGGGGCATCCGGGCCGCCAACGCCGGGAACGGCAACCGGATCCGGCTCTGCGAGGACGGCAACCGCTTGACGCGAGAAGGTTCGTGCGGGCCGGGACGGCGCTGCAGCACTGCTCCGCCGGTGACATGGGCGGCGGCATCATCGCGCTGGTGGCCGGGGCCGGCAGGGTGCGTGCGCTGTACCTGGACCGACAGCACGGACGCCACCGGCCCACTGCCAGGTCGCCCTGTCGGGCAACCGGCTGCTGGTGACGGGCGGGCAGGAGGTCCACGCCCTGCCGGCCGTCCGACGCTGTCGTCCGCCGCTGACGCTGTCGTACGCCGCCGGTCGCGCGATGCCCTGTGGAGGGGCGGCCGAGCGCGGAAGCAGCCACTGCCATTAGTCTCCGTTAGCTGATGTAACGCACGGGGCCACAGGGGCCGACGGGAGGATGACCGCCATGCGGATGCTGGTCACGGTCGTGCAGGAAGGTGGTGAGCCGCACGACGTTGTGATCGCAACGGACGACATGGCCACCGCCGGCGATGTTGCCGAGGTGTTGGGGGCGGCCCTCGGGCAACCCGCACCACACCCGGGCCACGGCGCGGGGAACGTGGTGCAGATGCCGGGCACGACCGCAGTCCCGATGCCCGGCTACGGAGCGGCGGCGACCCGGGCTCCCTCGCTGTGGGCCGACGGTCTGTACTGCGATCCGGAGGCACCGGCCGCCACCGTACTGCGCGACGGCATGCGCGTGTCCGTGGACGACTCGATAGGCCCGCTCCTGCGCAAGGGCGAGCCGGTCGGCCAGTACGAGTTGAGGGTGGCCGGCGGACCCGCGGCCGGCCGGGTGGTCCGGCTGGGCGTGGGAGCGGCAACCGTGGGATCCGCGCCGACCTGCACGTTGCCCGTGTCCGACCCGTCGCTGCCGCAGGTCGCGCTCCGGGTGACGATCGACTTGCAGGGCGACACCAAGGTCAGTGCCGAAGGCGGCGCCGAGGTCCTGCTCGACGACGAAGCGGTGGAGACCGCGGCGTCCTGGCCGCTCGGCGGCGTCGTCCGGATCGGCGACTCGCTCCTCGTCCTCGACCGGGTGGCCGAGCCCGACGCCCATCTGTCCCTGATGAGCGAAGGCGGCCTCGCCTACAACCGCCCGCCCAGGCTGTCCCCCCTCAGACCCCGACGACGGCTCGTGGTGCCGGTCCCGCCCGGCAAGGGGGAGAAGGCCAAGTTCCAGCTCCTCATGGCGATCATGCCCCTGTTCTTCGGTCTGGGCATGTACTTCGTCACCAAACAGATCTACATGCTGGCGTTCTGCCTCATGAGCCCGCTGATGATGCTCGGCCAGTGGATCAGCGAGAACCGCGAGGGCAAGAAGAAGGACAAGACCTCGCTGAAGCAGTACAAGAAGGACTTCGCGCAACACAAGGCCGAACTGGCCGTCCTCGGCAAGGAGGAGCAGCGCGCCCGCCGCCAGGACGCCCCCGACCCGGCCGAGATCCTGCTCTTCGCCACCGGCCCGCGCCGCCGCCTGTGGGAACGTCGTCTCACCGACCCCGACGCGATGCTGCTCAGGATCGGCGTCGGCGGGCTTGAGTCCGACGTGGAACTCGCCCTGGCGCGCGGCGGCGTGTCGGGCGACGAGGAGAGTCCGCAGCCCCCGGTCCTGCCGGACGTCCCGGTCACCCTCCCCTTCACCCGGCTCGGCGTCGTCGGGATCGCCGGTGACCGCGCGCGGGCGATGGCCACCGCCCGCTGGATCAGCGTCCAGGCCGCCGTCCTGCACAGCCCCCGGGACCTCTCCCTCGTGTCCCTGTCGGCGACCCAGGCGGCCGGAGCGGAGTGGCACTGGACCCACTGGCTGCCCCACACCAACCCCGAACAGGGCCAGGACTGCGTGGCGTTGGTCGGCTTCGACTCGGAAGGCATCACCCGCAGGGTCAACGAGCTGCTGAACGAGCTGACCCGGCGCAAGGCGGCCCGCGAACAGCAGAACGCCATGGGGCAGTTGTATCCGGACGCCAACATCCTGCTCATCCTGGACGGCGCCCGCCTCCTCCGGCGCGTCCCCGGCGTCCCCCAACTCCTCACCGAGGGGCCGCAGTACGGCATCATCGCCCTCTGCATCGACGAGGACGAGCGGCTCCTCCCCGAGGAGTGCAAGGCCGTCGTCGCCTGGTCCCCGGACGCGGCTCATCACGTCCGGGTGCGCGGCTACGGCATGGAGGGCGTGGGCGACATCCTGGCGGACCAGGTCACCTACGAGTGGTGCGAGCTGCTCGCCCGCTCCCTGGCGCCGGTTCGGGACGTCAGCCGCGACGACGCCGGCGCCGCGCTGCCGACCTCGGCCCGGCTGCTGAACCTGCTGAACATGCCCAACCCCACCGGAGCGGACGTGGAACGCGTCTGGCACACGGGTGGCGCGACAACCTCCGCCCCGATCGGCATCGCGGCGGACGGCCCGTTCGTCCTGGACATCCGCAGGGACGGACCGCACGCGCTGGTGGCCGGTACGACCGGTGCCGGTAAGTCGGAGCTGCTGCAGACGATCATCGCCTCACTCGCGGTGGCGAACCGTCCGGACGCCCTGAACTACGTACTCATCGACTACAAGGGCGGCAGCGCGTTCATGGACTGCGCCCGGCTGCCCCACACCGTCGGCATGGTCAGCGACCTCGACGCCCATCTCACCGAGCGGGCCCTGGCCTCCCTCGCGGCCGAGCTGCACCGGCGCGAGCGAATCCTCTTCGACGCGGCCGCCAAGGACATCGAGGACTACAACGACACCCGCAAGCTCCGCCCCGAGCTGGAGCCCATGCCCCGACTCGTGCTGGTGATCGACGAGTTCGCCTCCCTGGTCGCCGAACTCCCGGACTTCATCGCGGGCCTGGTCGACATCGCCCGTCGAGGACGTTCACTGGGCGTGCACCTGGTGCTGGCGACACAGCGCCCGGCGGGTGTGGTGAGCGCGGACATCCGGGCCAACACGAACCTCCGGATCGCGCTGCGCGTGACGGACGCCTCGGAATCCCAGGACGTCATCGACGCCCCGGACTCGGGCGCGATCGCGAAGTCGACCCCCGGTCGCATGTACGTCCGCTCCGGCGCCCAGTCCCTGGTCGGCGTGCAGTCGGCCCGTATCGGTGGCCGCCGCCCGGCAACGGGACAGACCGGCCCGAAGGCGACGCTCCTGCCCCTGGCCTGGAACGCCTACAGCCGACCGCTCCCCAAGCAGGACCAGGCCGGCGACGACGGCACCATGGTCACCGACCTGGCGGTCCTGGTCGACGCGGTCCGCGACGGGGCGGCCCGCATGGGCTACGGCGAACAGCGCAGCCCGTGGCTGCCGCCGCTGGGGGAACAGGTGACCCTGCAGGAACTGGAGGAGTACGGGGCGGCGGGTTCCGGTGCCGACGTGGCGCCGATCCCGTACGGCCTCATCGACCTTCCCGCGAAGCAGAGCCGCACGCCGCTCGCCCTTGACCTGGTCCACGGCGAGCACACGCTGCTGCTCGGCGGCGCCCGCTCCGGCCGCTCGACGGCCCTGCGCACGCTGGCCGGTTCGCTGGCACGCGCCACTTCCCCGCACGACGTGCACCTCTACGGCATCGACTGCGGCTCCAACGCCCTCCTGCCGCTGATGCGGCTGCCGCACGTGGGCGCCGTGGTCACCCGCGACGAACCCGATCGCGTACGACGCCTGATCGACCGCCTGCTCGCTGAGATCGCCCGCCGGCAGCGGCTGCTCGCGATGGAGGGCGCGTCCAGTACCGCCGAGCAGCGCGCCGGGGCGGCGCCGGAGGACCGTCTGCCGTGGATGGTGCTCCTCCTGGACAGCTGGGAGGGCTTCGCCTCCACCTTCGAGAACTACAACTACGGCTCGCTGCTCGAAGCGGCCCAGCGAATTTTCCGTGAAGGTTCGGCGGTGGGGCTGAAGGTGGTGATGACGGCCGACCGCAGCGGCCTGAGCGGTCACGTCTCCTCCGCTTTCGCGGACCGGCTCGTCATGCGTTTCGCCGACCCGAGCGACTACGCCACGGCCGGCCTCCAGCCCCGCGAGGTCCCGAAGAACATGCCCCCGGGCCGTGCGCTGCGGATCACCGACATGGGCGTGAACGAGACCCAGATCGGTCTCCTTGCCGAGGACCCGGCGGGGCAGGCGCAGGTGCGCGCCCTGCGTGAGATCGCGGAGGAGGCGCGAGCACGTTACGCCCGTATTCCCGCCCAGCGCCGCCCTCTGCGGGTGGACGCACTGCCGTCCCGCATCACGGCGTCGGAGGCACTGGCCCTGGACCCCGACTTCGCTCCGTCGTCCCGCCTCTGGGCGCTGATCGGCGTGGGCGGCGACGAACTCCACCCCGTCGGCGTCGACCTGGAGGAGAACGGCCCCGGCTTCGTCATCGCGGGCCCGCCGAAGTCCGGCCGCTCCACCGTGCTGCTGGCCGCCACGGAGTCCCTGCTGCGCTCCGGCACCCCCGTGGTGCTGGTCACCCCGCGACGCTCCCCGCTCCGTGACCTGGAGGGCAGGGACGGAGTCCTGGGCGTGCTCAACGCCGACAGCCGTGAGGACGACCTGACGGAGCTGACCGCCAAGGCGCCGAACGGCACCTACGTGGTCGTCGCCGACGATGCCGAACTCCTCTACGACACAAGCCTCGACGAGGCCCTGGAGGCAGTCGTCCGCAAGGGCGCCGACGGCGGCATCGGCCTGCTCGCAGCCGGCACGACGGACAGCCTCTCCGGGCAGTACCGAGGCTTCGCCGTCGAGGCACGCAAGTCCCGCAACGGCGTACTGCTGACACCCCAGAGCCCGTCGGACGGCGAACTCTTCGGCATCCGGCTCCCCGCGAACAGCGGGGGCGGCACGGCGGGCAGCGGACTGTTCGTGTCGGGTGGGTCGTTCATGCCGATTCAGGGGGTCATGAACGGCTGAGCGCACGAGAAAGAGCAATGTGGGACGTCGCCTGGAAGCATCTGAAGAAGGCAGTCACGGACCTGGGCGACCCCAAGGCGACATGGACCGTGCATGCTGGACTCGTGGCCGGCGTCATCGGTTTCCAGTCGCACTTGTCCGAGAAGCTCTGGGGCGAGGCGGAGAAGTTCTCGCAGGAGGCCAAGGCCGCCTATGAGTGGCCGGCCAGGCCCCTTCCGGAATGCGATCGCATTCGCGCCCGCTCGCAAAGCCCGTCTCCGAGGTGCGTGCCTCGGGCGACAACAGGAGTGACGGGCGGCGGGTCGCTCCAGGGGCGGGCAGGTGTCACCAAGGGGCCTGAACGCGCCGCCGGGGCGCCGACTCGGAACCGTGGGTTCTCGGCCGGCGCCCCGGGGGCAGTGTCATCCGCGCGGGCGGCCAGGAATCAGGTGGCGCGCTCGATGTTGTCGGCGCTCGTCTGCGCCGACTTGCTGGCCTCGTTCAGGGTGTCGACCCACTTCGAGAACGTCGGCTTGACGTCGTGCCAGTCGTGGCGGAAGCGGTCGGCCTTGGGGCCCTTCCAGAAGCCCTCGCTGTGGCTCGTCTTGCCGTCCAGGTCCTTGATCAGGACCTGGAGGTCGTGAGCCTTGTGAGCGAAGAGCTTGGAAAGCTCCCGGAGTTGCTGAAGATCTGCACCGCGATCCATGGCGATCCTCCCCGTGTGGTTCAGAGGCAACCGGACTGTCCGTTTGCAACAGTGGACGCTACCGCACCACACATAGCCGTCGTCCAGTGCTGCCGGAGATCTGATCATCCGGTGAACAAACCGTGGTCATCCGGGCAGGAGGGCCAGGTAAAACGGGACCCATGCGTCGGTATGCTGATGCTCTTGAGACAGCGGGGGAGGCTGTTATGGCAAATCCTGACATACAGGAACTCAACCACCGTGCCAGCCAGTTGAGGTCGCTGGCTGACCACGTCGACGCGCTCGTCGACGCAGCCAAGAAGCACAGCACCGTCGGCATGAAATCCTGGTCGGGGCCGAACGCGGACCATGTGCGCGGCAAGCTGAAGAGCTGGCAGACGACGTGCGGCACGGTCGCCCAGGCGCTCCGCGACGAGGCGCACCAGTGCACCAAGGACGCCAAGGACCTGCAGAACCAGAAGAAGTGAGCCGGCGCTGACGCCGCCTCGCGGAAGGAACCCAGCCCAGTGCCTTCGTACGACAGCTCCCGAGCCCGTTTCCGCCTGGCAGACCGCCACATCGCCGTCTTCGCCCACCTCTTGGACGGCGAGACACCACCCGAAGAGCTGTGGGAGTCGCTGGTCGAACTCCAGCGGATCGGCCTGGTCGGCGAGGAGGGCGAGTTGGCCCCGCTGCTGCGCGACCTGCTCGGCACGCTGGCCGACCCCATGGTGCTTATCCAGGTAGAGGTCACTGGTGAGCACGGCCCCGTCAACCACGGCGTGGTCGTGGGCCAGGAAGCCGTCATCTCGCACGACGGCTGGCCGGGCGAGGAGGAGTCGGAGTACATCTCCATCGAGCCCAACACCCTCGTCTGGGAGCTGGCCCGCAAGGTCAATCTGCACCGTGGCGAGAAGCCCGAGGAGGGCGCCCCCGAGGTCCGCCTCAAGACGAAGATGGCGGCCCTGGACGCTGCGTTCGTGGCGCTGGAGGAACCCGGTGAGGACGACGACGCGACGCGGGAACTCGTACGCAAGGCGCTTGTCGAGGCCGACTCCGACCTCAAGGACCCGGCCCTCGGGCAGTTCCTGGAGCTGGTCGTCGCCCTCAACGCCACCTGGCGCATCACAACCGCCTGGGACGGCAAGCACGACGGCCAGACGTCCACCATGATCCGCGCTCTCGCCGTCTGGGACTGCGGCCCCCTCGGCTACTGGATCCGCGAACAGCCCGAGGAGCCCATCGTGCCGGGCCAGGTCGGCCCGGACAGCGCACTCGTGCTGGTGAGGTCCAACTCGGCCGAGGTCTGGGAGAAGATCACGGATCTGCTGCCGGACAAGGAAGAGCTGCCGATCCAGGGCGAGTGACGGCAGAGATTCTGTACAGAGCATGAGGAACGTCAACCCGGATGACCTGGATCAGCTCGCCAAGCTGTTCGACGGCAGGGGCGGAGTACAGGACAAGCTCGACGAGGCTTTCGCCAGGGCTTCGCGACTGGGCGTCAGCGGCAAGCTGACAGCCGTCAAGCCCCTGCGGACCTGGGTCTCCGACACGGCGCCGGATCTACGGAAGAGGGCCGCCATCGCGCGGCTGGAGGACGGAGATCCAGAAGCCGGCCTTCGATGGGCCGGATTCGACCCCAAGGACATCGTCAAGGCCGGCGTCTACCTCAAGGCTCCGGGTGTCCTTCTCATTGCCAACGCGATGGCCATCAGCGGCGATTCGAAAGCGGATGCCTTCCGCCGCAAGTCGAGGGAGTCCCTTGACGACTGGGTCGACCGGCTGCGCGCGCATGGCGTCGCACAGATTCCGGCGCTGACGCCCTACGAGAAGGAGATCGCGGAGATCCTCGGTGATGTCGGCGATGCCACGTCCACAATGGGGCACGGCGGGTCTGCCGCCTTCCACTCGGTGAATCTCACCAAAGTATTGGTGGGGAATTCCATTACCCAGGGTGCCTTGCGTGCGCACAAGGCGCGGTTCGTCGGACTCCTTCAGCGGTTCCAGGGTCGGTACACATGGGTGCCCGAGAAAGTTGCCGAATGGGCGGTCAAGCTTGACGAGTGGAATCCTCCCGTCAAGTCTCTGGCAGCCCCTGGTACGTGGTTGCCGAGTAAGCTGGCGGGCGTCGCCTCTGGAAATCCCGTTTACCAGGACGCCAGTCGGATTCCCTTGCTCAACGGTTCTCTTCTCACCCGAGTCGGTGAGGCCTATGACGCTGTACGCGCCCATAGGCTCATGAACACGAGAGTTCTCTTCGGCGTGAGCGGTAACGGGCTGATAGATGGGATCGTCGGCTCCGACAAGGTCGCGAAAATGTACGGCGGCCTGACGCACGCCGGGCAGATTCCCGGGCGTGCCGGGCAGGCCAGCCTGTGGAAGGTCGCCAAGAACGTGTATGCCGACCAGCGTCTCTTCGGCGAGGGGCGGCTGGCCGCGATGGGCAAGGGGCTGAAATTCGCAGGGAAGGCCAGCGGCGCACTTCGCACCGCCGGTGTCGTGGGCGGGCTGGCTTCGACCGGCTACAGCGTCGCCAATGTCTGGGTGCAGGGTAAGCCTGCCGCTGCCTTCAAGAAGAAGGGTGCCGGTTATGTGGCCGACGTGGCCGAGATCGGTTTCAATGCCTCGCTGACGGCGGCGACAGTGGCTCCGAACCCCTTCACCATCGGCGCAGTCGCGGTCACCGGTGCTGTCTATGCGGGAGCTAAGGTCGTGGAGCACTGGGACGACATCAATAAGGGCGCCGGTAAGGCCGCCGACCGGGTCGGCAACAAGGCAAAGGACCTGGGGAAGAGCATCGCCAAGTCCAAAGCGAATCCCATGAACTGGTTCTAGAGGAAGTTTTATGGCGAGTTTTGAATTCGAAGTAGAGCCGGAGCTCGAAGGCCCTGTGCAGCGTGGCTATGCAGGAGTCGTTGGCTCGTTCGGTACCGTTCGAGTATTTCGGCCCAGCGCCAAGCCAGGAGCGGAGCCTCTTCGCCAAGTCATTGTTTCCGGTCGGATGTTCCCGGAAGTAATGTTCAGTGGTGGAATGGGGAATCTCCCCTCGCTGGACGGCGGATCACTGGTGATCGATGGAATTCCGGTGGCACTCGACCTGAAGGTCACGGGCGTTCGCAAGGGCTCTCGATGGTTGGTGATAAACCATCAGGGCCGCACGTACAGCTACACCGCGGCTGGCGGAACGGCGCACCTCAAGCGCGATGGTTTCGAGATCACCATCGGCAGAGGCCGCTACATCCCCAAGGTCGGAGCCACCCGTCTGGGCCGAGTCGAGGGCGACGCCACAGCGACCGACCTGGCTATCGCCCTCGTCCTCGAAGAAGTTGACACGGCGGTGCTCACCACCAGTGGAGCTCTGCTCGCCATCCCAATGAACTTTCTTTTCGGCAGGCAGCGGGACGAGGGATGACCACGCCAGAGGCGGCTACTGCGCAGGAGCGGACGAAGCCGGACGGCGCAACAGCCGGCGGAGGAAGCCCGCGGCGCTGGCCCGGCACCATCGGCACGTTCCTCGTCACGCCCGTGGCGCTGACGGGCTGTGCCTGGCTCGCTCAGCGGCAAGGGACTCCGGTGCTGTTGCTGGGTGCGTTCCTCGCCATGGTCGTGCTGCTCGGGGCCTGGGTCATGTGTGGTGTGGGCCCCGGTCTGGGAGTGGCGGTGTCCGGGTTCGCCTTCATGCTCTTTGTCGGGCCCGCCATGAACGACTACGTCATCGACCACCGCGGCGTCCGGCACGAGGCAGTCGTCGCTGACACCGGCAGCTACTACAGGAAGCACGGCGACGGCCGCACGTGCAGGGTGGTGCTCACCGACACCCCCAAGTCCAGCTCCTACGAGGTGGATGACATGACCGGCTGCGACGACGGCCTCAAGCCAGGCCGCCAAGTCACGCTTGTCGCCGACCCGGACGGCTGGCTGGTGCCCCGGCTGAGCAGCGAGGTCGACGGCGTGGCGCCCTGGCTGATCCGTACGTGCGCCGGGCTGCTCACCATGATGGAGGCGTTCGTGCTGTACGGGCGGCTGCGGCGGCGCCGGGGCTGATCCGGCGCGTGCCGATCACCGTCCGGTCAGAACCAGTTCATGGGATTCGCTTTGGACTTGGCGATGCTCTTGCCCAAGTCATGAACCTTGTCGCCGACCCACTTCTTAGCCTCTCCGGCACCCTTCTTGATGTCGTCCCAGTGCTCGACGACCTTGGCGCCGACATAGACCGCTCCGAAGCCGACAGCGAGGCCGATGGTGACGGGGTTGGGAGCGATCATGGCCGCGGTCATGGAGGCGTTGAAGCCGGCCTCGGCAACGTCACCGACGTAAGCAGCGCCGTTGCGCTGGAAGGCCTTGACGGGGTTGCCCTGCGCGACAACGTTCGCGGTGCTGAAGACCGTCGCGGCCGCGCTTCCGGCGATGCCCGCTCCGCGCAGGACGCCTGCCACCTTGCCCGCACCGGCCAGCCCCTTGCCCAGAGACGCCGTTCGGCCGAATCCGAGACCGCGGGCCTTTGAGTAGATGTTGCCCGACACCTTGAAGAGACTCGCGTTGCCGGCACGCGCGACCGCTTGTCCCGAGTGAGTGAGCCCTCCATACCGAGCCGCAATCGAGTCGGAACCGACGACGAAGTCGATGGCCTTGTTGGCCGAAACGCTCTTCCAGATGGGCGACTTCATGAACTTCAGGCCACGGATGGCGTCGTAGCCCTTGCCCGTCCACTCGGCGACCTTGCCCTTGGTGCCCGGGACAGTCTGGGCCCACTGACTGAGTTTGCTCGGGAACCAGCTGCCGGGAGCGCCGAGGGAGCGGATCGGCGGCGTGTACTTGATGAGCTTGGTGCCCGACCACCGCAGCAGGCCGTTGTTGGTCCCGCGGAGCGTGACTCCGATACGGGTCTTCCAGGTCCGCAGCAGACCCCTCTTGAACGAGTTGCCGAGCAGGACCTTGGTCAGGGCCGCACCCTGAATGGTCACGGTGGCCGTGGTTCCGTTGACCGACTTCCAGTCGCCGTACAGGTCGATCACGCTCATGATCGTCGCAGCGTGCGGCTTGAGTCCCGGGATCTGTTCCAGAGCATGCGTTTTGATCCGCGAGATCCAGTCGTTGAGGGACTCGTTGGACTTCCGCTTGAAGACGTCGGCGTCCGGATCGTCGCTGGCGGCCACGGAGTTGGCAAGAAGGATCTCGTCGGGGGAAAGTCCCTCGCCCTTGTGCTCCTTGAGGTACTTGTCGAGGTCCTTGGCGCTGAAGCCGGCCCAGAGCACACCGGCTTCCGGGTCACCGCTCTCCAGCCGGGCGATCACCGCGCGCTTGCGCAGATCCGGGGCCGTGTCGGAAACCCAGCTCCGCAGTGGCTTGAGGGCGGTCAGGTTGCTGGAAACACCCAGACGTGAGGCTCTGGTGAAGGCCTCGTCGATCTTGTCCTGGACCCCGCCCCGCCCGTCCAAGAGCTTGGCGAGCTGTTCCAGGTCATCCGGGTTTACGGTCCTCACGCTCTTGCCCCCTCAAAAGTTGCGGACCCTGCGTGTACCGCTGATTTTCATACCTGACTGTTCGATTCGGCGCAGGAGCTTCATCGTACGCACGCGCACCACACGGCACAGGAAACGGGCAGGCTCAGCGCAGGTGTTCCACGGGACTGTTACTTGTCACCAACGAGCGCGAACGCGAACGCCAGCCGGCGGTCGAGCCAGTTCGCCTCGATCTTGACCTGCGCGCTGCCTTCGGATGTCATGACGACCTTGTCTCCGGCCCGCCATTCCAGCGACCGCGCCTTCTTCTTCGCTCCGTCGTCATTGCCCGTGCTGAACAGGCCGTCCACTGCCTCGAAGGTGGCACGGATGGCCACGCGCGCGGCCACCTCCCCGGTGCTTCCGCTCGCCCACTCGTTGCGCCCGACGATCTCCGGCTGGCCGGGCTGGTCGATGCGCCAGGTGTGCTTGAAGGGACGCTTGGGCGGAACACGACGAAGGGTCCCGATGAGCTGCCCCTGCGCGTCACGCACTGCATGGTGCTGTTCTCCGTCCACTTCCCGGGCCTCCTCCACGTAGCAGAGCAGGCGCCGCGCATCGACATCCTCGAAGAGCGTGAGCTCGGGACGTGACGGCAGGTTCGGGACGGACGACGAGCCGAGGAACGCGCAAGGGGCCAGAACCGGATAGTCCTTGCTGCCGGTCGGTACGCGCACAGCGGGCTTTCCCCATACCGACCGCAGCCGCTTGGGAGACTTGGGACGCTCAACGGACCCGACGGCGAACCTGAACACGGTTTCCCAGGAGACAGGCTCCACCGGCGCTTCTTCCGCTGCCTTCGCCTTGTTGTTCCTGCCGAACGCCACTTCCGCCTCCATGGCCACGCTTCACACCGGACAGCATGACTCTACCCAGGCGGGTTTACGATCCCTTGGGGGCGGGCGAGAGCCGGCCGTCGATCAGCGTCCGGCCCGCAGGAATCCGTACGAGACGGCGAGCCGACGGTCGAGCCAGGCCGCCCTGATCAGGAAGCGGTGGTGTGCGTCCGACGTCATCACCGGCTCGCCGTCGGCCTTCCACACGAGCACGCGCGACTTGCCGGGCTGGTCGCCGCCCTCCGCCCCCATGTCTGCCACCGCCTGCACGGCCCCCCGGCAGGAACTTGCCGGCGCCCTTCTGGACCATCTCGGTCACCCCGCCCTTGGCCCACTCCGAGCACGGGCTGCTGGGCTGGCGCATGTTACCCGGGCTGATGCGACTTGCTGTCCATCTGCGCCTGCTTGTGGCGGGCCTGCTCCACCAGTCGGTTCTCCTCCGCGGGGAAAGAGTCGAACAGCGTCTTGAGGCGCTTCATGCGGCCCTCGTGGTCGGTGCGCCAGTTGTCGGCCTTCTTGCCGATCCAGGTCTTCGGCAGCATGTTGTCGACGTTCTTCATGGCGGTGCGGATCTCGTTCACCGCGCTCTCGATCGCGTTCATGTCCTGGCGGCACATGTAGTCCAGGCGATCTTCCTGGGGTATGGCCATGAGTGGGCCCCTAGCCTTTGTTCGTCTCTTTTGTTCGCTTATTTGGAGCCGAAGCTCTCAGCATCTGCCCGAGGTGACTTTGGTCCGGATGGCGTAGTCGTGAACGTCCTGGCTGATACCGGAGGTTGTCGGCAGGCCGTTGGGGACGGGGTCCGCCGAGGTGATGAGGAGACAGGCCCGGTACTTGGTGGGCTCTGCCTGTCCTGTCCGGTAGTCGGCCTTGGTGCCGGTGATGACGTAGCTGTCCACGGCGCCTGGGGGAGGGGTGGCGAAGTCGTCCGTCAGGCCGAGGCCGTTGCCCTTCACGACGGCCTGCACCTCGGTGTCCACCAGGGTCTTGAAGCTGCCCGCACCCGGTGTGGCGCCGTCGCCGGGTGTCTGCCCGCCGGCCTGCATGTCGGCCGCGATCTTCTCGGCCTCGTGCAGGACCTTGTCCTGGGTCCAGTGCTGGGCGTCCTCGGCACTCCAGAGCAAGCCCGCCGCGATGACGGCGAGGGCGACGAACACGGCTCGGGAGGCGAGGACGAGGCCGAAGTTCCGCTCGGCGGTGGCCGCTTGGGTGTTCGGCGGAACCGTTTCAGCGGGTACGGAATCGACGGCCGCCGCCTCGCCACCGGGGGGCCGCTTCGGCAACCGCCGGTACACGCGGATCACGTCGAACGCGGCGGCGGCAACGGCGACGCTCACGATGAGAACGGCATACGAGTGGCCGTCCAAGTCTCCCTCCTTCCCCGTGGACCGGGTCTAATTCGCCGGCGTGGGGACCACGAGGGCGGGATACGGATGGTCTTTGTCCTCCAGAGCCACCGAGGGCCCGCCCAGGGCGATGATTCGGCTGTTGCTCTGCACGACGTGCCAGGGCACGAAGCACGGTGAGTCGAGTGCCGGATAGCTCTGCTTCGGCCGGCAAGTCGCGTTACCGGCAGTGCCTTTGGCGAGCGCCGTGACAGACCCGTCGGCTTTCATGTGCACGATGTATGCCGAGCCGTGCTCCCCCGAATCCACATCCAACAGTGTTGCGTACACGCCGGCATGGCCGTATGCGGGAGTCATGGTGAAAACGGAAAGAGCGGAAAACGGCTTGTTGAATCCTGGGAGCTTTCCCGTCAGTGACAGGCTGCGCGGGCTGTGTCCTGGGGTGAGGATGACCAGCTCGTCGGACTTCTTCGCCTGAAGATAGATCGCCCCGCCGGCGTCGACGGTCCCGGAGGGAATTCCTTCCTTCTTCGGGAAGGTGTAGACCTTCGCCGCCTGCGCGCCCTTGAGCGACCAGACGGAACCGCCGTCCACGACGATGAACGATCCGTCGGGGCGCATCCCGATCGGCTGTGGCTGCTTGATCTCGTCCGGAGCGGTGAGAGGCTTCGAGGTGCGGTGTCGATCGATGTGGATCAGGCCCGAGGGACCGGCCGTGAACACCCCGTCGTTCCCGGCTGTCGCCATGCCGTAGGAGCCGTAGTCCGCATCGATGTGCGCAAATCGGCTGATCTCGCCGGACGGTGTCACCTTCAGCACGTCGGCGGCGGGCGAATCGTCGCCGTTGAGCGCGTAGATGTTGCCCGAGCGATCCGACACCACCGAGCTGTGGGGGTTCTCGGCCGCGCTGTCCAGGTCGCCCTTCTTGTCGATGGCGCTGAGGGCGAAGGCCGACAACTTGCCGGGCTTCGGAGCGGGAATGACGTCCGCCTGGTGGCCGGCGGAACCGTCCGAACAACCGGCGAGCGCCAGGACCAGCAGGAAGGGGACAGCTCCGCGGCGCAGAGTCGCGTGCATTGCCTTACTTCCCGTCCTTGGACACCTCTGCATGATTGAACCCCCTCTCGAAGGGCTCAGTCTCGTCGAGGTGCTTCTCGTTCTTCTCCGTGTTGAACCAACCCTGGAAATCGGCAGACTTCATGGCATCGGGGTTGATGGTCCTGGTTTGCGGGTCGTACCAGTCCCTGTTCGCGGGAGGGCTCCACTTGCCTGCACGGATCATGCCTTGCGCGATCGACGGAGAGAACGTCGTGTACTGCGTCTCGGCTTCTTTTCGGTTCAGCGATTCCTGCTTGCCGGCGTTGTCGGTGGAGAAGGGGTCGCCGAGCGACTTGAAGGTTCTTCCCAGACTGACCATGTTCTGCGAGTACTTCAGCGCCTTGGCGGCGATCTTGGCCACCCCTTCGGGATCCTTCGGCCCGGGAATGAAGCCGAACAGCGTGCCGGCCGAGTCGACGATCACGGCGTTCATCTTGTGCTGTGCGTCGTGTCCCTACGCGCCCGAGCGCGTCATCCGTCCCCTACGCGCTCGTGCGCGTCATTCGCACGACGCCCTCCGCCAGCCCCGACACCTTGAACAGAACGCCCGCGAACTCGACCGTGTCGCCGACCCGGACGTCCTTGTACATGGCTACGGGGATCGCCGCGCAGTTCGCCCCGAAGCCGGCGGTGTGTGTCTTGGTGTCGACGTAGGAGACGGTGATCGACAGACCGGTGGGGAAGCGCGTCACGCCGCCGTTGCGCAGGACGGACAGGGTGCTCCCCTTTGCCGGGAAACCCTTGGCCGCCGCGGCCAGGACGGACGGGTTGGTGGAGAAGCAGAGGCCGTTGTCCGCCTCGCCGCCCTTCGACTCCAGGGACTTGGGGGCCGCTGCCGCCGCTGCCTTGTCCTTCGCGTCCTGAGGCGCCAGGACGACCCGGTAGGAGCACACCTGGCTGGCCTTGTACGCATGCCCGGCCACGGTGATCTGCTGCCCGGCCCTGACGGTCTGCTTCTTCTGGCCGTCCGCGTAGCTCGCACCGTCGCGCAGGGACGCCGTACGCGTCGTACCGTCGGCGGTCGCGGTGTCGTACTGGACGCCTCCGCCACCCGGCAGCCGGTACCCGCCGCCACGCAGCACGTGCAGCCCACCGGCCGTGGCCTCGCCCACGCATTCCGGGCCCTTGTCCCGGGCCGCCGCCTGGGCGGTCGCGGGCGCGGGTGACGGGTCGCCACCGGTCGCGTCGTCCGACGACGAACCGCAGCCTGTCAGCGCCAGCAGGGCCGTAATGGCTCCCGCGATGCCGTACTTACTCGCCGGCCTGAGCACCGGTCGCCTCCTCGTTGCCGTCGGCCACGCGCTCCAGCGTGATGTGGGTGCGGTACTCGACCTCCGTGACGCGCCAGGCGTCACCGGTGATCTCCACGACGTCGCCAGGGGTCAGCTCGTCGTACTCGGCGACGGGCCGGCCTTCGCAGCCGACCTGGATCCGGCCGTGCACCGACGGCTCCTTGAAGATCGTCACCACGATGTGGTGGGTCCGGCCGTCGTACCGCACCTCATAGGGGATGTGGTAGCGGAGCACCCAGCGGCCGTCGAACTCGAAGGGATACTTCACGTGCGGTCGCTCGGGCACTTCACTCACCTGCGGGGGAACGTGTCGGACATCAGGGGACATCGAATGCCTCGGCTCCCCCGAAGTACTTGTTGAACTGCTCCTGCGACACCGTAATCGGCGGGTAGCCCGACGTCCCCCAGGGGTTGCCGAGGATGACCTTGCCGTCGGCGGTGAAGCCGCGTACGTAGTACGCGTGGTTGGTGCAGTAGGTGTTGCCCCACTCCTTGGGGTGGTCCTTGTCCAGTTTCTCGTCGGCCGGCGTGGAGACGGTGACGACCTTGCCGGAGTCGAAGGCCTTCTTCAGCCCGTCCAGGCTCTTGTCCTCGTGCTCGCCGATGCCCAGGAAGCCGCCGGTGGTGAGGTCCTCGCCCTCCTTGCCGGTCAGATACGGCGCGGACTTCTTGGGGTCGTCGCCCTCGACACCGCCGTAGCCGCGCTCGCCGTCACCATCGTCCGAGTAGGCGATCGCGAAGGCCTTCTCGTAGTACGCCGGCCAGGACTCGCCGTTGCCGTACGTGGTGATGGGGGAGCCGTTGCTGTCGGTCGGCAGATCGGGGGTCATGGTGACCCACTGGTAGTTGCCGCCCTTGTCCCAGACGCGGACGCTGACCGTGCCGTTCGGCTTCTGCTTGATGCCTTCCTGGAGGAACTTGGGGTCCTTCTGCGCCAGGCCGGCCAGCGAGGCGACGTACCAGCAGTCGCCGAACTGGCGCTGGTTGACGTCGTCGGCCGAGACGCCGTCGACGAACAGCGGGTCGGTGGGCGTCTCCCAGTGGATGCCGTTGTTGGTCTGGCCGTTCTGGTTGTTGCCGCCCTGCTCCCAGGCGCCCGTGTTGGTGACGTCCGGTTGCATGCCGGGGAAGGCCGCCTGGAACTTGCCGAAGTTCTCCGGGCTGATCTTGGACAGCATCCCGCCCAGGGTCGCCCGTCGCTTGTCCTCGGGCAGGCCGTTCTCGTCGAACGGATTCCAGCCCGAGTCGTCGGTGCAGCTGACGAGCTGGTTGTAGAACGCGAGATCCTTGGGGGAGGCCTTCGACACGAGCGCGTCCATCTCGGCGGCCGTCAGCCCGTCGAGTTCACCGGAGACCCTCTCCAGGTCGTCACGGTTGCCGTTGGTCCCGAAGTCCTTGCCCTGCAGCTCCTGAAGGTGACGCAAGGCATCGTCGACCTTCTGTGCGTTGGCCGGGTTCTCGTCGAGAAAGACGCTGGCGTCGCTGACGGGATAGCCTCGCTCCGCCAGCTGCTGCGCCCCCTCCAACTGCTTGATGCGACGCTTCATCGACGACTGCATGTCGCCGAGCTCTCCGCCGAGGGAACCGGGCAGACGCCGCCGCCCTCCGAAGAACGACGGCATCGGGATCACGTCACCGACGAGATCCTGGAGATCGGGATCGCGCGAGGCGTTCTGCCCGGCCGGAAGATTCTGCTGGGCGCTGGTCAGGACGGAGGCGAGCTGGGTGTGCAGTCGCCCGGATTGCCCGGCGAGCGTATCGAGGTCGCCTGCGAGCGCCGTGAGTTTGGCGGCGTCGAACCCCCTGAAGACCATCAGTGGCCGCCCGTTCCGGTCTTGGCCTTGTCCTTCTCCTTGGCCTGCCGGTCCAGCTCGTCGGCCTGGCTCTCCCACCGCGTGGCATCGACGAGCAGCGAACTCGCCATACTGCTCAGCGAGTTCTGCCGCTTCTGCAGCTTCGCCGTGCACTCGTCGGCGAAGGGCCCCTGCCAGATCGCGCCCTCGTCAACACCGATGCGGAAGGCGTCGGTGCGCGGAGTGGCCTTCTTCACCGCGTCGTCGAGATACGGCCCGAGCCGCCGCGCTATGGACCGGGCCTCCCGAGCACACCCGCGCAGATTCTCCGCCCGCCTCTTCAGTTCGGCGGCGTCCTCGCCGTCCTTGGCCGCCATGCGCGGTCCTCTCCCCGTTGACTGCTGCTGCGTCGTGTATTGATCGATGACTTGATCTACGACGTCGGTGGTGAAGCATACGAGGGGTGCGCAGGGTGCGCGATTGGCGACTGGAATCTCCTCGACCGTCACGCGGTCGTCACAGGGATCAGGGTCCGACGAAAGACACCAGGGCCGGACCGTCGGCCGGGGACCACGGGAGCTATGAGAGGTGCGGCTGGGAGTACACGAGTACCGGAACCTGAGGTGCAAACGCGTCCACTGCGGCCTGGAGCCGTTCTGGGGCAAGCCGCCAGAAGTTGATGGGACGGCTTGCCAGGAACAACTCGTAGTCGACGTGCGGTGCCAGCTTCTCGGCCTTCTCCCGACTGAGGCCGCTGTTCATCCCGGGCAAAGCGGGCGCTCCGGGCTTCCGCTGCACTCCGATGTGGTCGATCCCGTTCCCAGCTGTGCGCTGATGCCACACCACGATGGATGTGATGTCGCTCCAGGGCACGAAGGCGAGCTGGCGCTCGTAACGCGCGGGAGCACCCCCGAGCAGTACTCCTTCTCCGTCGACGCGGAAGGCGACCAACTTCTTCCACTTCATGCCGCCGAGCAACTGGAAGGGAGTTCGGACGAAGTGCGCCTCGTAGACGGGTGGGTTCGCGTCAGTCATCAGGAAACCTCATGAAGGGCTGCGTCGTGCAGGAAGGGTTCGACACATCACAAGCTACTTTGCGGCACCAGACTTCTTCTTATGCTCTTCGTCCTGCACGCGCTGCAGGATCTTGTTGTACTGCCCTCGTGCTGCGTCCAACGCGTCGTGGATCGCCTTCCTCCGGCCGTTCCATTCCGAACGGAACTTGTCAGCAGCCGGGCCTTGCCAGGCCTCGGTGCCGGACGCCGCGTCCACTGCGTCCAGCGTCTTGTCGATCTCGTTCGCGAACCGTTTCAGGTTGTTGAGATCTTTCCTGCACTCTTCGACGCGATCGCTCATGACTCCCTCTCCCCGGGCGCTTCTTACGCTGCAGGCTGCTTGAGCAACTTGATGATGCGCTCCTCAAGGGTGCGCTCGCTGACCGCCTGCGCCGTGATGCCAGTCGGCGCCTGCGGCGAGTCCACGTTGACCGCCCACACCTCGCGGTCGGTCGCGTACGTCGTGAGGAGCGGACCGGGTTCATCGGCGAGCACGATCAACTGGCTCACGACCAGAGCTTTGTCGATCACAGAGGCCAGCGCCTTGTCCACCGTGTCGGTCGTCAGCGCCGACGGGTCGAGCTGCAGTGCCTTCCCGTCCCGGTCGGCCGTTCCGAACGGGTCCACCAGTGCCTGGACGATCCTGGCGGCATCGCGCGCCTTGCTGGCAAGCGTGAAGATGTGCATGCCACCACCGGTGACTTGCTCAATCAGCATGAGCTCAGGGGAATGCACGAAAACGAAGGCGGTTACGCTGCCGCTGGATGTCTGCTGCTCGACGGCGAGCGCCCGCGCGGCCGTGCGCCGCAGGGTCAGCGCCATGCTGACCTCCGGCGTAACCCGCATGTCCACATCTGCGGTGAGATTAGATCCGGTTCCCTCGGACCTTAGGACGGCGTCGAGTTCGGCGATGTTCGCGACCTCCACCGCGCCCCGGGAGACCAGCGAGCGAAGCGCTGTCCCGAGTACCCACTCGCGCTGTTCCTCCGACAGCGTCGCCAGATGCGGTGCCGGCGCCACGACGTCCTTGAGCGCGCTGGGGTCCAGTACGGCAAGTTCCTCGTCGGTCAGCTTGATGAGTGGCTGCGTTCCGCCCTCTGCGAGCGCTGTGCCAACGAGTTCGCGGAACTTGTCCAGCTCAATGTCGAGTTCGGGATTTGCCATGCCAGGTCCTTGAGTCGTTTGAGATTTTGCAGTCGTTTCGGGAGCTGTACAAGAGATTCCATACAAAGGGTCTGCGCAAGGCTGAGACCGAATGCGAAGCCGTCAGGCCTGTCCGGACCGCATGTCCACAGCCGCCACGATGCGCAACCCGGCGAAATCAAGCGGGGGCGCATCGCTGCCTCCCAGAATGAATCCAAGGGGCAGGATCGTGAGGCCGTACGCGATACCGCCGATCCACCGGCCGAAGAGCTGCCACAGCCGCGGCCTGCCGCCGTCCGTCAGTTTGACCACACGGGTGCCAGCGAGCAGCTTGCCCACGCTGCAGCGGAACAGCAGGACCAGCAACACCTGGTTGACCAAGGAGACACCGATCCCTCCGGCGAAGATCCGCAGCCACAGAGTCCCGTCTGTGAGTGGAGGCGCCTCCGACACCGGGAGGCTCAGCACATACTGCAGTCCGGAAATGCCCGCGCAGACAACAGCCAACGTTCCGTCAATGGTCGCCGCCCCATAGCGACGCCCCATGGACGCAGGCGTCGGCACCACATCAGCATTCCGGTTCAGGCGCTGCTCCCGTGGCACACCGAACAGGTCTTTCGAATCCACCGGAGCCATCTCCTACCAGAATTTGTACTTCTTGATGGTGTTGGGGACCAGGTTCGTGACCGTGCTCTTGACGCCGTCTACGATCTCCTTGCCCTTGTCCGCCACGTCCCCAGCCCACTTGGTCGTCGCATTCCAAGCCTTCTTGGTCGCGTTGCCGATTGCTTCTCTGTTGTCCCAGGCCCAAGTGCCGATGAAGTAGGCACCGGCCACACCGAGTGCCGCCCAGCCGACCACAGGGACCGCTGCCGCGACCGCTGCGCTGGCGCCAAGGGCTCCTGCCGCGGCCGACCCGCCCAGAACCGCCCCGGCGCCGCCCGCCTCCACAAGCCCCATGCCGCGGTCGAACCCGCCCAACACGCCCTTGTGGTCAGGCACGACCATCTCCTTGACGCCATGGACGATAGCCAGCGGCAGACCGACGCGGTCAAGGATGCTGAGTCCCGGCGCCTGGTTGAGCAGTTTGGCCGGCAGGGGGATCTTCAGCTTGGTGGTGAGGAAGGTGCGAAGTCCCTGCTGCCACTTCCAGGGCTGCTGGTAAAGCCCCTCGATTTTCTGGAGCTTCAGGAGCTCACGCATGTAGTCGATGTTCTTCAGCTTCAGCCGGTCACCGGTGATGCCGAAGTATTTGTTCAGTTCAAGGACTGCCTTGGCCCCGGCGACGTTCTCACCCTGCGCCCAGCGCTGGTACAGCTGGAGGGAGGCCTCGATACCCGAGGCGATTTTCGTGAGCCGCAGCGGCGTCGTTACATTCTTCTTGATTTCCTTGAACTCGTCCATGTACTCGCCGACTTCACCTTTATGCTCCTGGTATTCCTGCCAGGTCTTGAGCACGCCGGTGAGCCCCATGAACATGAGCTCGGCACTCGGGTCTGCGTCTAGGATTCCGAGCCGATGACGCACGTCCTTAGCCTGATCGCGGGACCAGGACGCATCCTGCCGAAAGCGCTTGAGGTTTCCCTGGTCGCCTTCCCATTTGGCGAGGATTCCGGACACCAATGGACCCTGAATAGAGAGTGCACCATCAGCGACGTCCAGTGCGGCAGCCAGCTTGCGCGCCTTATCCTTCGACATTCCCCTGAATGTCACGCAGAAACCCCCCTGTTGACGGCTTTCGTGATAGGCACTAGCGCGGAGCTTCGGCGCTGCCCCGCTACCGACGCTCCTCATTCGGAGCGCGTCGGAAGATCTTGATGCTGCACTCACTGTGCCTGCCGTACCTGTCGAGTGTCCTTCCCGGGCGCGTAGTTGCGCCGGGCAGGACAGCAAAGGCGTGCTCGACGGGCACAAGTGGATCCCGGGCTGGGACAGCAGCGCAGCCAAGGATCTTGACGTTAGCTGTGTGCGCATGGTTTCGCCAGCGCGAACCTGTGATGGCTCAAGGCGTCTCATGGACCAACGGGCGTGAGATCGAACCGACTTATCCGGCAAGCCAGCATAAACCGTACCTGTGTAGTTTTCTCTTTCCTGTGTTCGTCGGCTCCTTGTAGGGGCCTGCCGATCAATAACTCTGCGGTTTTCGTGGGCTGTTGGGTCATAGGATGCGGGGGTGTCGGAGGGGACGAAGGCAGAGTTGGTGGATGCGTTCGGGCTGTTGCTGCCGCATCTCGATGAGCGCCAGCAGCGCCTGATGCTGGGCGCCGCGGCCCGCGTTCTGGGCCACGGCGGGATCCGCATGGTGGCCGGAGCGGCCGGGGTGGCTGAGTCCACGGTGTCGCGCGGGAAGCGGGAGCTGGAGCACGCGGAGGAACCCGCTGGCCGGGTCCGGGCACCCGGCGCAGGGCGGAAGCCCTTGCGGGAGGCCGATCCGGGGTTGGTGCCCGCGTTGCTGGCGCTGGTCGAGCCGGACCAGCGGGGCGACCCGGAATCTCCGCTGCTGTGGACGGTGAAGTCCACCCGGAATCTGGCGGCCGAGCTGACGCGGCAGGGACGCCGGGTCGGCTCGGACACGGTGGCCTCACTGCTGAAGGCGGAGGGGTTCTCTTTGCAGGGCACCTCGAGGACCACCGAGGGGGCCCGGCATCCGGACCGGGACGCCCAGTTCCGTTACATCAACGACCAGGTCACGGCGTTCCTCGCCGACGGGCAGCCGGTTATCAGCGTGGATGCCAAGAAGAAGGAGACGCTGGGCAGCTACGCGGTCATCGGACGCGAATGGCACCGCGCCGGGCAGCCGGTGCAGGCCCGCGCCCACGATTTTCCCGAGAAGGGCGCCCAGAAGGCGATGCCGTACGGGATCTACGACATCGGCGCGGACGCCGGCTGGGTGTCGGTGGGCTGCGACGGGGACACCTCTGCCTTCGCCGTGGCCACCTTGCGCCGCTGGTGGAACGGTGAGGGACGACGCCGCTACCCGCACGCTTCCCGCCTGCTGGTCACCGCCGACGCCGGAGGCTCCAACGGCTACCGGGTGCGCGCCTGGAAGAAGGAACTCGCAGACTTCGCCTATGAGACAGGCGTCGAGGTGACGGTCTGTCACTTTCCGCCGGGAACATCGAAGTGGAACAAAATAGAGCACCGGCTGTTCTCACAGATCAGCATCAACTGGCGCGGCAGGCCCCTGACCAGCCACGAAGTCGTCGTCAGCACCATCGGAGCGACCACCACACGCAACGGACTGTCCGTCCACGCAGACTTCGACCCTGGCACTTACCCCACCGGGGTCACCGTCCCTGACGGTGTCATGGACCGCCTGCCCCTCACGCCGCATGACTGGCACGGCACGTGGAACTACACCCTGCGCCCCGAACCCCTCGCCCCTGAACCGTCCCCGCCCAGTGCCGAGTTCGGGCGTTTCCCGGCCGGTGACAAGCTGCCTGCCTGGCTGCGGCACCCCAGCCTCACCGGACTCGAGCCCGCCGCCTTCGACGAACTCACCGCCCGCTACCAAGCCTGGCGCACCGAGCACCCGCCGATCTTCCTGCCCGGCAAGCGCCCCGACGGAGGCCCCGGCGCCGGCGGCAGACGGCTCTCCGTCGCCGACCAGCTCGTCGTCTTCCTCCTCAAGAAGCGCTGGTCCATGGACCAGGCACCGCTCGCCGAGGCAACCGGCCTGCCCAAGAGCAGGATCGGCGCGACCCTCCGGGAGGCCACCCCCGTTCTCGCCGCGCTCGGGCACACCGTCTCGACCGGCGCCCTCACCGTGACCACGGCCCAACAGCTCGCCGAGATCGCCGGGCACGACCTCACACCCCCGTGATCCTCACCAAGATCGAGGAGTTATTGTTCGGCAGCTCCCAGGGGCTGGCAGCGTTCCGGCTTTCATCCGGTATGGCCGAAGGCGTCTTTCTCGAGCTCGCCTACTGCCCCACAAACCCCGGCGCAGCATCGTGAAACTCGTCACTTTTCATCCCGACCTGTAGATCCGGTTGTGATCGTCGCCGTCTTCGGCGGACCAACTGGACTGCACCGTTTTCCCTCCTCCACCCGTTCGCTCTTCTGCGATTCCCGGTGCTGCCGGTCGGCAGCGGTGACCTGGTCGGTGTATGCGGCCGCGCCGCCGTAAACCGTGGTCCAGTGCCACCGAGGCTCCTGGGGCAACCGTGCAATCGTGCAACCGGGTTTCCGTATCTAGGCACTTGGACGGGCTGTGGGAAGCTCTACGTTCTTGATCTGCTGAGGAATGAGAGACCCCGTGCGCTGGAGCCGGATTCAAATGCGGTCAGCAGTGGCCGCCGTGGTCACAGCAGCCGTGCTGGCAGGTGCATATGCCTGGTTCACCCACACGCCGGCCGCCCGACTCGGGAAGGCCTGCGGGGGAGCGCTACCCGTCGACGACATGCTCGCGATGACTGGCGCATCCGCGAGGTTCGGGGGTCAGGATCTGAAACTCGCCACCTGGCACTACGACGAGGCCGTCGTCAGCGAGCCGGACGGGCTGTCTGTGGCGTGCACTGCCAATGACATCGAGATTCACATCGAGACGGCAGTCGGTAACCGCTTCCCCTTCGGTAACTACACCTTTCAGAGCCGCGACGACGTCCTGCCGATCCCTCTCCGTGACGGCTGGTCCGGCTTCCTGGTCGCCGAGAGCGAGGACAACCTTGGCGCCTCGGTCCTGCTGAACTGTGCCAACTGGAAGCCGAGCCACGGCAGCGGCCTACTGGTGACCGCCGACGCCGACGGCGTCGACAGCGCGAGTACCCCCGCCCGGGCCCGGCTCGCCCGTATCGTCACCCAGACGGCCAAAAAGGCTGCGGAGCAGACCGGTTGCACTGCCAACCCGGGCCGGACGATCACCGAGATCGACAGCCAGTCCACGACCTCGCGCACCGGCGCCGAGAAGGCCGACGGCACCTGCGCGGGTACGCGCTCACAATCCTCCGTGCGGGAGAGCGCAGCGCGCACGGCTCCGGTCGAATACTGCGTGCTCGGCGGCAGGCTGTGGCTGAGAGCGTTCTACGGACCGTTCGCCAGGATCGGTGAGGATGGTGGGCGCGGGGACTTCGACAAGCCGTTCGGCAACGAGGGCTACGCAGTGTGGGGAACAGCCGCGTGTCCAGGAGCTGAGGCTAGGGCGCTCTACACCGCCATGCCCCTCGTGGAATCCGACCGGCGCTTGGATTCCCAGCCGCTCACAGCCCGCGAACTGGAAGACCTGAAGCAGTTCGCCGAACGCTCCGCCGCACGGCACCACTGCTCGGCAGCTGCTCTGCCCGGGACGGAGGGGAGCGCACACGACGGCAAGAGCGGCTCGCGGAGTCGGAGTCCGCAAGCCGCCGGACTTGATTAGCGGTTGACGGCCTGGATTTCCTGGACGGTGACGTCCTGGGTGGCGCCGAAGGTGCCGTCGGGCAGGTCGCCGCCCGCACCGCCGGAGCCGGTCCAGTGGATCTTCCAGGTGATGGTGGCCTTGAGCGGGTAGGTGCCGTCCCCGGAGGAGCGTAGGTACTTCACCCCGCAGGGCGGGGTCTGGCCTGCCTTGCCCCGGGCGTACGGCTCGCCGATTCGGCCGTTCTTGATCTCGCAGACGCCGGAGGCGGGGTAGGCCACCGCCTCCGACGTACCGGGATCGATCTTCAGAGACACCGGTTCGGCTGTCGTAGTCGCAGTGATGCCGAGTACCGGCACGGAGGCGGTGACGGAGACCGGCTTGAACGCGGCGCTGTCCAGCCACGCCCACGTGGGCAGGTTGACCTTGGTCGTGCCTGCCGGGGCCAGGGTCACCTTGGTGCCCGGGACCCGAACCTCGTTGTAGGCGAGTTCGGCGAGGATTTTCGGAGTGACCGCTTCCGGGATGTCGGCCGGGGGGTCCGTGTTGGCGTCGACCCAGAAGATGGGTTTGGTGCAGTCGAGGGCGCCGGGGTCTCCCTCGCGGCCGGGTGTGACGTACGAGTCCCACCAGTAACCCTTGCCGGTCTTGTCCTTGTTGAAGTCCTTGTACGGGTGGCCGTTGACGTAGTGATCGCGTTGCTGGGCGTCCCACTCGTAGCCGGTGGATCCGGCCTCCCAGATCGGCTCCAGGTACGCCTTGAGCTTGGCGGGGGTGTACCTGGGCGCGTAGTAACAGGGCGGTGGCGTCCAGGTCGTCGTCGAGGTGACGGGGCCGGCCGACTGACCAGATCCGTTGTTCGAACGGTCGTAGACGATGGCACCTGCGGTCGCGGAGATACCGCCCTTGCCGTCCGATTTACCGGAGGTGTCGGTGGGCGGGGCCCCCTGTCCTTCGCCCGGTCCGTATGCCGCCGCTGTGCCCGGCAATCCCACACCGCACGCGGCAACGAGCACGCACAGCGCCAGGATGCGCCCCCGACCGGTCAACCGGCGCATGTCTTGTCCCCCCGCTTCGAAACCAGGTTGCTGCTCTGCCACACGCCCTGCTTGTTCTTCTCGAGGCGGGTGTTGTACAGCACGTACGGACTCTCCTTCGAGGGAGTCCTGTCGACCTTGTTCGTCTTGCGGTTCTTGTTGAAACCCTTGCTCTCGTCGGAGCAGTAGACGACGGACGCCGTGCTGTTGCCGGAGAGAGTGACCTTGGGGGCGTAGTAACGCGTCGTGCCCGTGAAGGAGAGTTCTGTCTTCAAGTACGCCTGCACCCAGGCCACGGCATCGGTCAATGCCTTGTCGCGGTAGTAGAACGAGAGGCCGGGTGCGCTGGTGTCTCCTCGCAGAATGGCGTCGTTCGTCGCGTCGATGCGCTGGGCGGTGTCCGCCAGGACTGCGTCCTCGGTCGCGTCGCCCGTCTTCCAGTTCTCGTACTTGTCCGTGACGTCCGACGGCAACTTGATCTGTGGACGGCCGGCCGCGCTGGAAGCCGAAGCACTCGGCGAAGCCGACGTCGAACTCTCTGTGTCCGCTCCCGCGATCTTGTCGTTGTTGCTGGACTTGTCGTCCCCGCTCCCGCAGGCCGTCAGCAGCAGGGCTGCGGTCGCGGCGAGCGCGGCGGCGGGCATAGTGCGGCGCTTCACTGTGGACTCCCCGTGAGACTGAAGTTTGGCAAGAGCACATACGGTATCGGCGGGGTTCCTGGTTTCGCCAGAGTGAACTTCCCTGCGAACCTGGGCAATTGTGGACACAGTGGGCCGCTCCAGGGTGTGGGATGTGTGCCGATCGTGCTCAACGGGCGACGGCTCCGGACGCGTTGGGCGCGACGCGCCCGGAGCCGCTTGTTGCTGAATTTCGGCTCGCTATCGGGGCACTGTGAACCTCGGGCAGGCGCATGGCGGGGCGTGTCATCGGGCGGGCCCCGGTACCCGCACGCCGTGGATGTTGCTTCGGGCCTACGGCAAAACACGTCACTCGCGTCCGGGGTGTGAGGGGGGTGCGATCCAGTCCTCAGTTCGAGGGCCTGGAGGGGCCCGGTGGGCTCGGACTCCGTGGTTCGCCCACGCCTGATCAGCGGTTCGCCTCTGGGCAAGTCGCGCTGTGGGCGGCCTGGGGTTTTGAGGGCCATCCACAGCGCGTCAGCGGTTGACGGCCTGGATTTCCTGGACGGTGACGTCTTGGGTGGCGCCGAACGTGCCGTCGGGCAGGTCGCCGCCCGCACCGTCGGAGCCGGTCCAGTGGATCTTCCAGGTGATGGTGGCCTTGAGCGGGTAGGTGTCGTTGCCCGAGGAGCGCAGGTATTCCACTCCGCACGGCGGGGTGTCATGTGCCTTGCCCTTGGCGTAGGGCTCGCCGATCCGGCCGTTGTTGATCTGGCAGACGCCGGAGGCCGGGTAGGTCTGGGCATCGGTGGTGCCTGGCTCGATCTTCAGGGAGACCGGCTCGGCGGTTGTCGTCGCGGAGATCCCGAGTACGGGGACGGAGGCGGTGACGGAGACCGGTTTGAACGCGGCGCCGTCCAGCCAGGCCCAGGTCGGCAGGTTGACCTTGGTCGTGCCCGCCGGGGCGAGGGTCACCTTGGTGCCGGGGACGCGGATCTCGTTGTAGGCGAGTTCGGCGAGGATCTTCGGGGTCACGGCGTTGTCGATGTCGGCCGGTGGCGGATCGCCCTTGTCCACCCAGAAGATGGGCTTGGTGCACTTGTTCCAGCCGGGCGGGAAGGACTCGTTGACGTACGAGTCCCACCAATAGCCCTTGCCGGTCTTGTCCTTGTTGAAGTCCTTGTAGGGGTGGCCGTTGACGTAGCGATCGCGTTGCTGCGCATCCCACTCGTAACCGGTCGACTCGGACTCCCAGGTCGGCTCCAGGTAGGCCTTGAGCCCCGCGGGCGTGTACTTCGGGGCGTACCAGCAGGCAGGTGGACTCCAGGATGTGGTGGAGATGACGGGGCCGGCGGAGGCGCCGGTGCCGTTCTTGGAACGGTCGAAGACGATGACACCGGCGGAGAGGGTGCCGTTGTCACTGGCATTGCCCGATGTACTGGTGTCGGACCCGGGGTTCGGGTCGCCGCCTACCGAACCATCTCCGCCTGGATCCTGTGTGGCCAGGGCGGCAGGGGCCGAAAGCATACAGATCGCGGAGGCGAGTGTTGCCGCAGCAACACTAAGGCGGAAGCGGGTCACGGCTGGCACTTTGCGGCCCCCCGCACGGAAATGATCTTCACCATTTCCCAGACGCCGTTCGCGTTCTTTTCAACCTTCACACCATAGGAGACATAGCTGTTCTTGTCGGCCTTGCTCTTCTTGACCTTGTTGGTCTTGACGACCTTGGTGTACCCCTTGCTCTCGTCCCCGCAGTAGGTCAGCGAGGCCGTGTTCTTGGACTCCACGGAGACGTGCCGGTCGAAGTAGCGGACAGTCCCGGTGACTGTCAGCCCTGCGTCCTTGAACGACTGAACCCACTGCTGAGCCGACGCGGCCCCCTCGCCCTCCGTGTAGTACTCCAGAGCGGGGAGCCGCGGATTCTGTGCAGTGATAGCCGCATTAAGCGCGCGGATGAAATCTGCGTTGTCCTTGAGGATCGTGTCCTGTCCCGGATCGCCAACGTGTTCGGGTGTGAACGTGACCGTGTTGTCGGCCGACAGCGCGATCTTCGGCCGACCTGCCGTGCTGGAAGCCGAAGCGGTCGGCGAAGCCGACGTCGGGCTGCTGCCTGTGTCCGCTCCCGCGATCTTGTCGTTGTTGCTGGACTTGTCGTCCCCGCTCCCGCATGCCGTCAGCAGCAGGGCTGCGGTCGCGGCAAGCGCGGCGGCAGCGGGCAATGTGCGGCGCTTCACTGTGGACTCCCCGTGAGACTGAAGTTCGGCAAGAGCACAAACGGTATCGGCGGGGTTCCTGGTTTCGCCAGGGCGAACTTCCCTGCGAACCTGGGCAATTGTGAACATAATGGCCCGCTCCGGGGTGTGGGATATGTGTCGATCGTGCTCAACGGGCGACGGCTCCGGGCGCGTTGGGTGTGACGCGCCCGGAGCCGCAGTTGCCTAGAGATTTCGGTTCGCTATCGCGGCATGCTGCACCTGGGGCAGGCGCAGGGCGGATACGCCGACGTACGCGGCACCGGTCCGGCCCGCCTGCTGGTCAGGATCTCGACCCTTCCACTGTCGGCGGTCACGGTGCCGGCCGTGTCGATCCGGTAGACGCGGATGGTGAGGCGGGACCGGGAGGGGGAGCGGCGCTGGGCGGATTCCAGGAGTTCGAGTGTGTCCGGTTGGGGCGGGTAGTGGTCGGCGCACGGAGGGCAGGCGTAGACGTTGAAGCCGGGGCCCGTGGCGGCGTGGACCTCGTGGACCAGAACCGGTTCGTCCGTGATGCGCTGGCAGCGGGCGCACATCCGCATCGCCGGGCGGGTCATCGAGCGGCCTCCGCCGGTACTCGCACGCCGTGGATGTGCTTCGGGCCTACGTCGATTCCGAGCGTTGCCAGGCAGGCTGCCCGGCGCCGTTCGCGTTGGCGGCGGTGTTCGGTGGGGTCCAGGACGTAGGGGCGTACGAGGCGGGATGCGTTGCCGTCGAGTAGTTCGGTGAAGCGGGGAGGGGGCGAGAGGGGGGTGATCCGTAGCGGCGGAAGTGTGCCGAGGCGGTGCCGGCCGCGGGGGCGTGGGGTGCACAGGGTCAGCATGCGGGTGAGGGTGCGGACGATAAGGTCCAGCATGTCGGCGCTCCATTTCAGCGTTGGCCATGCCCCGGGACGGCTTGCCTCCGTCGCCGGGGTCTTTACGTGATCAGCCTACATTGCCGTACATGTCAGTGCATAGCAGTGCGCGGCAATGCAATCATTGATGCAGCTCAGGGCTGTTTTACGGTGGTTGCTATGGCAGCAGACAGAGACGATTCGCCGATCGATCCCCACAAGATCGCCTACGTCTATATGCAGGTGGCCGACCACATCGCTGCCCGAATTGCTTCGGGTGAGCTGAGGCCGGGAGCGCGACTGGCAGGCGAGCGCGATATGGGTGCGGAGTACGGAGTCGCGTACCTCACCGCCCGCCGCGCGGTCCGTGAACTCCGCGAACGCGGCCTCGTAGTCACCCTCCCGGCCAAGGGCACCTTCGTTGCCTACCCCGATGAAGCTGCCGAGCCGGCAGGCGACGGCCAGGACTAGCGTCGCCGTCTGAACCTCGCGAGAGCTGCAGCCCCACGGGCTGTGGCGGGACGCATCGACGTGCGCTCCCGTGGGGTCGGCTATCCGATCTGATTGCCCTCCCTTTGCTGTGACGTGACGCTTCGGCCTGCCCGATGCTCTGGCTGTGCCGGGGCATGAGTCGGCCGTCAGGTGGTGGCCGTAACGTGCCTGAACCTCGTTCCGAAGACGGTAAATGACGCTGCCCGTGGCCAGGTCCGATCGATGTGCAGGATGTGGCGGCGGGAGAGGCGGGCGAGGTGGGCCGAAGAGTGATAGAGCCGCAGGCGCATCGGTCCCGGCTAGCCGTCTGGGAGGCAGTCTTGGGTGTGCACGCTGAACAGCCGCAGCCAGGTGTCGAGGAGCGCGCCCCCGCAGGCCTCGGCGAGTCGGGCGGCCGGTGTGTGGACGAACAAGGCGTACCCACCTGCCGGCACGAGTGCTGTGGTCACGGCAGCCACGACTGACTGAGGTTTTTCAGCGCTGCCGTCCTCGCTCTGGAGCGGCAGCGCTGAAACCTCAGTGACCCGGCCGGGATGTCGCCTGTCTGCGCTCGGTGGTCACTGCGCGCAAGGTCAGGCACGTCGCATCCGTTTGCTACGGGCTGTGGGCGGCCCCGGACCTCTGGGGGCGCCCACATGGGCCGTCCGCAGCGTCAGCGGTTGACGGCCTGGATTTCCTGGACGGTGATGTCCTGCGTGGTCCCGAAATTGCCGTCCGGCAGGTCGCCACCCGCGCCGCCGGTTCCGGTCCAGTTGACCTGCCAGGTGATGGTCGCCTTGAGCTTGAACGTGCCGTCGCCTGAGGAGCGAAGGTACTTGAGGCCGCACGGCGGGGTCTGGTGGGCCTTGCCCCTGGCGTAGGGCTCGCCGATGGAGCCGTCGGCGTTGATGGTGCATCCGCCGGAGGCCGGGTAGGTCTGGGCGTCGCTCGTGCCCGGTTCCAGCTTGAGGGACACCGGCTTGGCGGTGGTCGTGGCCTGGATGTCGAAGCCGGGGACGTTGATGGCGGCCGTGGCTTTGACCTCGCCAAAGACGGCCTTGTCGAGCCATGCCCAGGTCGGCAGGTTCACCTTGGTGACGGCCTTGGGGGCGAGGGTGACTTTGGTGTCGGGCAGTTCGATGTGCTGGTAGGCGAGGGCGGCGAGTATCTCCGGCGTGATGGCCTCTTTGTACTGGGGTGGCGGCGCCTCGCCGTTGTCGACCCAGAAGGGGATGTCGCTGCACGAGTTCCGCTTCAGGATGTCGGGCTCGCTGGGATTTTCGACGGCGGCCCAGAACATCCCCTTGCCGTCCTTGTCGACGTTGTAGTCCTTGTAGCCGGGGGTGTCGGTCCAGCCGTAGTCGTCCTCGTAGTGGCGCTGGAGTTCGCCGAGCGCTGCGCCCGCGGTACCGCCCATACCGGGCGTGTTCATTTGGCTCTCGATGCCCTTGGACATCTTCTTCTTGAAGTCCTTGGCGCCGAGGTACGGGGCGTACCAGCAGGGCGGTGGCGTCCAGTTGACATCGGAGGATGCCATGTTGCCGGTGCTGCCGTTCTTGGCGACGGAGCCGGAGTACTGGATTTTGGCGGCGGCGTAGATGCCGGTGCCGTCGCCGCCGCCCGCTTCTTTCGTTCCGCCACCCTTGCCTGTATCGACTGGTTCCGCCGCAGCGTTGGGCGCCGCGAGAGTGAGCGTGCTGATCGCGAGGATCAGAGCAGCCGTGCTGGTGTTGAGGACCGTACGCCGTGATCCGTTCACTGGCACTGCTTCGCCTTCGTCTCGACGAACACCTTCGATGCCTGCCACAGCGCCTCGCTGGTGGGCACCTTGACCATGACGATCTTGTAGTAGTTGAAGTCCTTGATGCTGGGCTTGGTCTTGACGACCTTGCCCGTTTTGATCTCTTTCCCGTAGAACTTTCCGGTGTCCGCGCAGAACGCGACCTCGACGGAGTTGCCGCTTGGGGCGGACCGTGTGGTGGCGTTGTAGTGACGGCGGGTGCCGGTGGCGGTCCAGCCGCCCTTGATCCATTCGTTGATCTGCACCTCGGCGTAGTGGAGCCCTTCGCCGGTGGCGTAGGCGGTCAAGGCCGCGTTCTTCGTTGTGCGCTTGTCGACGCCCTGGTAAATGGCGCGGAGGAAGTTGGCGGTGTCGTCCATCGCCGCCGCCTCGTTCTTGTCCTTCGGCTTCTTCCAGTCGAAGACCAGGTTCGTGTCCTTGGGCAGGGACACGTCCACGCCGTCGGGCTTGTCCTCTGCTGGTGCCCCCGGCGATTCTGCCGACTCTTTCGGCGTCTGCGAGCCCTGGTCCGCTCCCGCGATCTTGTCGTTGTTGCTGGATTTGTCGTCCCCGCTCCCGCATGCCGTCAGCAGGAGGGCTGCGGTCGCGGCTAGCGCGACGGCGGCGGGCAATGTGCGGCGCTTCACTGTGGACTCCCCGTGAGACTGAAGTTCGGCAAGAGCACAAACGGTATCGGCGGGGTTCCTGATTTCGCCAGCGCGAACTTCCCTGCGAACCGGGGCAATTATGGACGCAGCGGCCCGCTCCGGGGTGTGGGATGTGTGTCGATCGTGCTCAACGGGAGGCGGCTCCGGACGCGTTGGGTGTGACGCGCCCGGAGCCGTTGGTGCTGGGTATTTGAGTTCGCTATCGCGGCATGCTGCACCTGGGGCAGGCGCACGGCGGATACGCCGACGTACGCGGCACCTGTTCGGCCCGTCCGCAGGTCAGGATCTCGCCCCGTCCGCTGTCGGCGGTCACGGTGCGACCATTGAGGCCTGGGACTCGTGGATCGAGGCCGGTTTGTCCGTGATGAGCTGATAGCGGGCGCACATCCGTAGGACGAGGTGTGTCATCGGGCGGATCCGCGCCGGTGCCCGCACGCCGTGGATGCGCTTCGGGCGGGCCTGCATCAAAAGACGTTACTCACGTCCCGGTTGGGAGGGGGCGATCCAGTCCTCAGCTCGGGAGCTTGGAGGGGAGGTCGCACTCTGCATCCTTGTGGGCCTGGCGGGCGAAGGACGTTGCCAGGTCGATGAGAGTCTGACGTGCTTCCTTGTCCGAGGCTTCGAGTGGTTTCAGGGCGAGGGCGAACACAGTCATGTTCCAAGGCTGCTTGCTTGTCTTCTCGTGGGCGTAGCAGGGGACCCAGATCGCGGCCACCTCCGCGTTGGAGACGCCCTTGAGGCCGGCGTTGAAGTAGGAGATCTTGCCTCCGTCGTTCCGAGGGGTCTCACTCTTGGCCCACTGCTGCCAGGGCCTGGCAGAGCTCATTTCGGCCGTCAGAGAGAAGAGAGCTTTGTCATCGTCTCCTATCGCGAAGCAGGTGCTTCTGAATTCCCAGTCTCGTTCCGGCCTCCAGGTACCCTCGAAGTCGTACTTGGAGGACCGATGCAGTGTGGAGTTGAATACCTTGGCGACCTTTTGTCGGTCGGGTACGTGCTGGCAAATTTCATCGGCCTCGATATGCTGACGCTTCTCGAAGGCTCCGAGGAGGTAGGCGATGAGTACAGCGATGGCGCCAGCTGCGACCGCAGCTCCAAAAACGAGGGATTTCCGGACGCGCCTTCTTTTGGTCGGTTCCGTCAAGGTCGATCACCTAATCGTTGTTGAATTGGCTTGAGGGCTACTCGGCAGCACTGCTGTTTCTTATAAGTTCACCAGCGTCGTTGAAACCCTTGCCGGCTTCGTCGCCGGCCCTGGACGCGGCAGCATCGTCACCAGTGGCAGCCTTGACGGAATTCTGGGTCGTAAGGATCGCTGACTGCTCGTTCTGATCCGCGTTCTTTACGTTTTGATAGACCTGCTGTTTCTCTTCCGATCCGTCGCCGTCGAAGCCGTCGAGAATGCCACTGAAGATCTCGCCCGCGGCCGTACCCGCCAAGCCGCCCGCGTAGACCCCTGCTGGGCCGGTGAACGGCGCCATCGCAATGGATGTGGCGCTGCCGACCAAGGAGCCGCCCCACAGGCTTGCGTGTTCCTTCCAGGCGCCGTCTCGGGCGTTCGCATCAGCGTCGTTCTTGTCGGCCTGGAAGTGTTGGCCGTCACCGATGACTCCCTGGAATAGGCCGGTCTCATAGGCGATTTTGTCGATGGTGACATCGGTCGGCTGCGGGTAGGCATCGGGATGCTTCGCCTGCGCCTCCATCAATGCCGCAGCGTATACGTGTTGCGAGACCATGAGCCGCTCATATCCTTCTTCGTTGCGGGACACGGCATGCAGGAATCGCAGGGCGTCTACCCTCTCAATCTTGGCTGTGGCCCCAGAAGTCGGATACAGTTTGTCCCTGTACTTGACGTCTGCATCCAGGCTTCGTTGCAGATCCGGCATGTATTCGGCCGAAATATTAGCGAAACTGTCCGACAGGAACTCGTGATCCCGCAGACGGTCCTGGTCCTCGGACACCGACTTCACGAGGGCGCTGAACAGGCCAGCTTGTTCCTTCGAGTGCTTGATGTCTTCCGCGGTGGCCTGCTCGCCGGGCCGGTGCCCGGTGGTGGCCGCCTCCAGGGCGTGGCCCATCGAGTTGAGGCCGGTGACGCTCTCCTTGCCCGGCATGCTGTCGTTCGGCCACTTGCGCTCTTCGAAGAGGTATTTGAAGTTCGTCTCCGCCTTGCCGTCGTCGCCCTTCTGCTTGGCGGTGAAGAAGTTGGTCGCCGCGTCGGGGCTGTTGGCGAGGGCCTTCATGTAGCCGGTGAGCGGGTCGTTGCCCTCGTCGTTGCCCAGGTGGTTGACCGTGCTCGTGGTTCCCCAGCCTGAACTGTAGGGCTGGCCGGCATTCTCCAGGATGCGCCGGTCTTCCTTGACGAGTGCCGTTCCGTAGTCCTCAAGGAACTTGTCGTCGTAGTCGCCGTAGCGCATGAGGTTGCTCATGACGATGAAGCCTTCGGGGCCGCCCGAGTCGCCGTAGGGGGGAGCACCCTTTTCACCGACCGGCTGATCACCGATCGCGACCATGTCCTTCTTCCACTTCTTCATGGTCGGCGAGTCGGAGTTGGTGGCAGCGGCCACGGTGAGGCTCAGGTTCTTCTGCATATCGTCGAGCTTGTCGGCACGAGCGAAGTCGGAGGTCTCGCCGTAACCGGCAGGCTTGTCGAGGTTGCTCATCTTCTCCCAGAGCTGCAGCGTCTTCTTCGCTCCGAGAGCCCCTACGACCTTCTCGGCGAAGGGGTATTCGTCGTAGTTCTGGGCAAAGAGTTCGTTCAGCTCGTCGAACTCTTCAGGGCTCAGGTCCTCTGGATCCTTCTTCGCAAGCTCGGTGGCACGCTTGGCGGCCTTGGCCGCGGCGGCGTTGGCGGCCCGGCTCACGGCGGCCTCGTTGATCTGGACCATGCCTTTGACGCCGGGGTACGGGTCGTTGTCCATTTTCATGGCCAGGTGGTAACGGCGCTTCAACATGGGCAGTTCGTCCTGCGCCCAGGACGCCACGTGCAGGACATCGGCGAACTCCTTGGTGCCGATGCCGTAGTAGGCGAGCTGCGTCTTGTAGTAGGAGGCCCGGTCCTGAAGCGTCGACTGGTCCCGCCGTACGGAGTCGATCGTGCCGTTGAGCTTGTCCGGGTCTATCCCCGAGAAGACTCCGCCGCTGCTTCCCCTGTCGTCCGGGCGCATCCCGTTCCCCGTTTCCCTCTGTCGCTGTCAGATCTGCTGTTGCGCTTGGAGCGATCAGTACATACGTCTGTTGCGGTTCATGGAGTTGGCTTCCTCCTGCGTGACCTTCTCCGGCATGCTGTCGATTTCGCGCTGAATGTCTGCGAGCACCGTGGTGATCCGGGTGTGCACCGTCTTGCGGTGGCCGACTGCGTCGTTGTGCCACTTGTCAGCATTCTTGCCGACCCAGGACTTCGACGAGTCCCGGCCCCCTTTGCCGATGTCTCCAGCTGCCCTCTTGAAGGCGTCGACGAAGTCGCCCCGCTCCTTCTCGAGTTGTTGCTTCAGTTTCTGCAGTCTTTCCCGCTCTGGGTTGTCCACCTTTGGCTTGTCGCCGTCGGTTGCTATGTCTCTCACTCCTGTAACCGGGTGGCGCCTCGTGTCTTCGAGGTGCAGGACACTCACCGCGGATTCCGGTCCTTCGGGCGGCCGGTGGACTCGGACTCCGCGGTTCGCGCGCGTTTGATCAGCGGTTGACGGCTTGGATTTCCTGGACGGTGACGTCCTGGGTGGCGCCGAAGGTGCCGTCGGGCAGGTCGCCGCCCGGGACGCCGGTACCAGTCCAGTGGATCTTCCAGGTGATGGTGGCCTTGAGGGGGTAGGTGCCGTTGCCCGAGGAGCGCAGGTATTCCACGCCGCACGGCGGGGTGTCATGTGCCTTGCCCTTGGCGTAGGGCTCGCCGATATGGCCGTTGTTGATCTGGCAGACGCCGGAGGCGGGGTAGGTCTGGGCATCGGTGGTGCCCGGCTCGATTTTCAGGGAGACCGGTTCAGCGGTGGTCGTTGCGGAGATGCCGAGGGCCGGGACGGAGGCGGTGACGGAGACCGGTTTGAACGCGGCGCCGTCCAGCCAGGCCCAGGTCGGCAGGTTGACCTTGGTCGTGCCCGCCGGGGCGAGGGTCACCTTGGTGCCGGGGACGCGGATCTCGTTGTACGCGAGTTCGGCGAGGATCTTCGGGGTCACGGCGTTGTCGATGTCGGCTGGTGGGGGATCGCCGTTGTCCACCCAGAAGATGGGCTTGGTGCACTTGTCCCAGCCGGGCGGGAAGCTCTCGTTGACGTACGAGTCCCACCAGTAGCCTTTGCCGGTCTTGTCCTTGTTGAAGTCTTTGTACGTGCCGGGGGCTTCGCCGCCCTTCTCGTACTTGTTGCGTTGCTCCAGGTCCCATTGAGACCCGGTCGACTCGGCGTTCCAGATCGGTTCGAGGGTTGCCTTGAGCTGTGCGGGCGTGTACTTCGGGGCGTACCAGCAGGCCGGTGGGGTCCAGGAGGTGGAGGTGACGGGGCCGGCGGAGGTGCCGGTGCCGTTCTTGGAGCGGTCGAAGACGATGACGCCGGCCGAGAGAGTCCCGTCGTCGCCTGCGTTGCCATACTGCTTGGTCTGACCGTTGCTGCCGTGCTTGCCGCGCTCGGCGAAGGCCACATGGGTTACGAAGACGGGAACGCTCGCAAGGGCTACGACCGTTGCGATCCTCGCCAACTTCCTTACGGCTGGCACGCTTTGTCTCCCCTGTTGGAAACGATGTTGCTGGTCTGCCAGACACCTTCGCCATTCCTGGTGAGTGAGGCGTGGTAGAGCACGTAGGCTTTTGCGGTCGTCGGTGTTTTGTCGACCTTCTGGGTTTTCTTGTTCTTGATGAAGGACTTGCTCTCGTCGGAGCAGTAGGTGACATACGCCTTGTCAGCCCCGGCAAGAGTCACCTTGCGGTCGAAATACCGGGTCTCACCGATCCACGTGTCAGCGTCATCGATGTACCCCTGCACGTACGTGATCGACGAGCTCAGGGCCTTGCCGGTGCTGTAGAAGCCGAGCGCCTTCGTGTCGGTGCTCCCGTTGAAGATCGCCTCATCCACAGAGTTGATGCTCAGGGCGCTGTCCGCAAGAACTGCGTCCTTCGTCGCGTCACCTGTCTTCTGATCTTCGAAGACGTTTTTGGCGAAGGATGGGAAGGTGATCTTTGGACGATCGGCCGCGTTGGAGGCCGAGACACTCGGTGAAGCCGACGTCGGGCTGCTGCCTGCGTCCGCTCCCGCGATCTTGTCGTTGTTGCTGGACTTGTCGTCCCCGCTCCCGCATGCCGTCAGCAGCAGGGCTGCGGTCGCGGCAAGCGCGGCGGCAGCGGGCAATGTGCGGCGCTTCACTGTGGACTCCCCGTGGGACTGAAGTTTGGCAAGAGCATGAACGGTATCGGCGGGGTTCCTGGTTTCGCCAGAGCGAACTTCCCTGCGAACCTGGGCAATTATGGACGTAATGGGCTGGTCCGGGGTGTGGGATGTGTGTCGATCGTGTTCAACGGGCGACGGCTCCGGGCGCGTTGGGTGTGACGCGCTCGGAGCCGTTGGTGCTGGGTATTTGAGTTCGCTATCGCGGCATGCTGCACCTGGGGCAGGCGCACGGCGGATACGCCGACGTACGCGGCACCGGTCCGGCCCGCCTGCTGGTCAGGATCTCGACCCTTCCGCTGTCGGCGGTCACGGTGCCGGCCGTGTCGATCCGGTAGACGCGGATGGTGAGGCGGGACCGGGAGAGGGAGCGGCGCTGGGCGGATTCCAGGAGTTCGAGTGTGTCCGGTTGGGGCGGGTAGTGGTCGGCGCACGGAGGGCAGGCGTAGACGTTGAAGCCGGGGCCCGTGGCGGCGTGGACCTCGTGGACCAGGATCGGTTCGTCCGTGATGCACTGGCAGCGGGTGCACATCCGCAGGGCGGGGCGGGTCATCGGGCGGCCTCCGCCGGTACCCGCACGCCGTGGATGCGTTTCGGGCCTACGTTGCTTCGGCCTGCCCGATGCTCTGCCTGTGCCGGGGCATGAGTCGGCCGTCAGGTGGTGGCCGTAACGTGCCTGAACCTCGTTCCGAAGACGGTAAATGACGCTGCCCGTGGCCAGGTCCGATCGATGTGCAGGATGTGGCGGCGGGAGAGGCGGGCGAGGTGGGCCGAAGAGTGATAGAGCCGCAGGCGCATCGGTCCCGGCTAGCCGTCTGGGAGGCAGTCTTGGGTGTGCACGCTGAACAGCCGCAGCCAGGTGTCGAGGAGCGCGCCCCCGCAGGCCCCGGCGAGTCGGGCGGCCGGTGTGTGGACGAACAAGGCGTACCCACCTGCCAGCACGGCTGCTGTGGTCACGGCAGCCAGGACTGATCGTGTCCGGGTCCGGCTCCAGCCCACGAGTTCTCACTTTCCTCAACTGATCAAGAACGTTGAGCCTCTCACGGCACGCCCAAGTCCCCGAATACGGGTACTGGTTGAGGCCCTGGACCGGGAGTTTAGACCGTGCCTTGAGGCCCGGTATATACCGTAGTTGTCGAGGGGGGAGCCGTCGTTCAATTCTCCCGGCGCCTAATGGGAGCTACGGAGCCGGGGAATGCTCGGGTCCGTAGCCGCCAGCAGGTGAGCACTACCGACGCCGGAAGCATTCGACTTCTGAGGTCAGACCGTGCCCCTGCTGGTCGGCCGGGAGGCCAGACCGTTGATGGGGTGGCGTGCCCGCCGGGCAGTGGGGCGTGAGCACTGGATCCATTAGGCCGCGTGCCGTGCCTTCCGCAGGCTGCATGGAGCAAAGCACCTGACCAGGAGGACGAGTTGCTGCTGATCGGCGATGACTGGGCCGAAGACCACCACGACGTCGAGGTCCAGGACGAGGCAGGCCGAAAACTCGCCGCGGCGAGGCTGCCCGAGGGCGTGGAGGGAATCGCGAAGCTGCACGAGCTCCTGGCCAAGCACGGCGGCGAGGGCCTGGATGCCGCCGACGTGGTGGTGGGGATCGAGACCGACCGCGGCTCCTGGGTGCAGGCCCTGATCGCCTCCGGCTACCAGGTCTATGCCATCAACCCGCGGCAGGTCGCCCGGTTCAAGGAACGCTATGCCTCCTCCGGCGCCAAGAGCGACAGGGGCGACGCGCACGCGCTGGCGGACATGGTCCGCATCGACCGGGCCCAGCTGCGGCCGGTGGCCGGGGACAGCGAGCAGGCGCAGGCCGTCAAGGTCGTCGCCCGCGCCCACCAGACCTCGATCTGGGAACGCGTTCGCACGTTCCAGCGGCTGCGCAGCACGCTGCGCGAGTACTTCCCCGCCGCCCTGGCCGCCTACGCGGACCTCACACTGACCAGCACGGACGCCCTGGAACTGCTGATCAAGGCCCCTACCCCGGCGGCCGGGGCGAAGTTGACCCGTGCCCAGATCACCGCCGTTCTGGCCCGTGCCCGCCGGCGCAACCGGGACGCGAAAGCGGCCACGATCCAGGCCGCGCTGCGCGAACGGCAGCTGGGCCTGCCCGAGCCGGTCACGACCGCCTACGCGGCCACCGTCACCGCTCACGCGAAGCTGCTGATCGCCCTGAACGAGCAGATAGCCGACCTGGAAGGGCAGGTGAGGGCCCATTTTCTCAAGCACCCAGACGCTGAGATCTACCTCTCGATGCCCGGCATCGCGGAGATCACCGGCGCCCGGGTGCTCGCCGAGTTCGGGGACGACCCCACCCGCTACGCGTCCGCCAAAGCCCGCAAGAACTACGCCGGCACCAGCCCCATCACCCGGGCCTCCGGCAAGAGCCATACCGTCCAGGCCCGCTACGTCCGCAACAACCGGCTCGCCGATGCGTTGCAGACCCAGGCGTTCTCCGCCCTGCGCGCCTCGCCCGGCGCCCGCCACTACTACGACAAACAACGCGCCCGCGAGGCCGGTTACAACCCGGCCCTGCGGCAGCTCGGCAACCGCCTCGTCGGCATCCTCCACGGATGCCTCAAGACCCGAACCCTCTACGACGAAGCGACCGCCTGGTCGCACCACGCCCACACCCCTGCCGCTTGACACCAAACGACATGGGGTGTCTGACCTGACCTGATCAATCTATTCCGCGGATGGTTCATTCGATCGCGGGTTGAGCAGTCTGTTCACTGCGCTGGATACCGCTCCCGACGTCGTCAGCTCCAATGTGTCGACTTCTTCGAAGAGAATCGCCAGCGCGAGATCCACTGCGTCCGCCTCCCCAGTCACAACACCAAAACTGCTCGTCCCTTTGCCCGCGGTGTTCTTGCCACGGGTGATAGAGACCACGACTCCAGAGCGGGCCAGAGTGCCGCCTCTTTCGAGTTTGGCTGCGACGTACTCGTACGATCGTTCCTGATATACGAGTCTCAGGGCTCGTGACGCGTTCCGGAACCCCTTGCTGTTGAAGGTCAGCCCTACGGAATTTCCGCCGACGGTGAGACGGGCGTTTCTCAGTGTTGGCCGCCCCGGGCCAACCGTCTGGTAGTGCACGTCTGGCATTTGCTCGCCGTACAGACGTACTTCGAGCTGTCTGCTACCTGCCTTGACTGAGGGTTTCTTGCGCTTGGCCTCGACCGTCACTTCGCCGAAGGCTCCAACGGGGCCTTGGCGGCCGTGGCGTTGCTTGCCAAAGAATGGCCGCAACTCGAACTGATAGCCTGCCATGATTTACTTTCTTGAGGTGGGTCTCGGCTGTCAATCAAAACCAGTTCATGGGGTTCGCCGCCTTGGCGACGGTCCTTGTTTCATGAGCAAGTCCCTTCCCGATCTTCGACGCCTTGTCGCCAACCCAGTCGACTGCCATTCCTGTACCTGCCTTGATGTCGTCCCAATGCTCGACGACCTTTGCTCCGCCGTAGACCAGTCCCGTGCCTACGGTGAGGCCAATGGTGACCGGGTTTGGAGCGACCATTGCTGCGGTCAGAGACGCGTTGAATCCAACTTCTGCCACGTCCGCGACGTACCCAGCTCCTTTTTTCTTAAAGGCTTCGCGTGGGTTTCCCTGGGCCCAGACATTGGCAGCGCTGACGCCCGTTGAAAGGAGACTCGCGCCGATGCCTGCGTAGCGGATGAACCCTCCGGTCTTGGCCGCTGCGCTGAGCCCTTTCAGGAACGGGGAAGCGGTCTTTCCTGCGGCGATAACGGCAGGCCGAGCATTGTTGAGCTTTTGAATATGCGAGGCCGAGCGGAAAACCTTCAAGAGACTCGCTTGGCCGGCACGAGTGACCAGTGCTCCGGAGTGAGTCGCACCGCCATACCGCATGGCCAGCGCATCAGATCCGACAAGGAAGTTGATGCCCTTGGCCACGGCCGGGGAACGCAGAACCGGCAATGCGCGTAATTCGTCCCAGGCGCGGCCGAGTAAGGCTGCCCGTCGCGTCGCGGTGAATGGGATCCTACTGGCGTTCTGGTAGAGAGTGCTCGTGGCAAACACGTTCCCGAGCTGCCCTGGGAGCCAACTGCCCGGCGCGCTGAGGGAGCGCAGTTCACCGACGGGGATCCTGCGCAAGCCCGCAGCAGCCCATGCGCGTGCTCCGCCGCCGCGCTCCAGCCAGTCGGAGTTCACGGCATTACGGAGTAGGCCGTTATACCAGGAGTTCTTGAACAGGACGTTTGCCATGCCGACGCCAGTTACCACCGTAGTGCCGCCGACCTTGATGACACCCGTGATGTCACTGACATCGTTGAGGAACTCTTCGATGTCCTTTTCGCCGATTTCCTTCAGACCAGGCGCCTTGGCTAGATAGTGGGCCTCAATACGTGCCATCCAGTCGCTGTACGTCTCCCGGTCGCCGCGCTCGAAAAGCTGATCCTCTCGGGCCAGGACCGCACGTTTACGAAGGTCGGGTGCTGTCTCCGCAGCCCATGTCTGCATTGGTTTGAGGCGGACCAGATTGTCGGACACGCCGAGGGTGGTCGCCCGCGTAAAAGCCTCATCGAGTCTGTCCAGCAGCCCGCCCTTGCCGTCCATGAGCTTGGCGAGTTGATCAAGGTCATCTGGGTTGACCATTCGCATGTTGTTCCCCGTTGTTACTTTGTGGCACACCGCTGCGTGCTGCCGAGGCACCCGCCCATAGCGGCCATGGTCGATGTGCGGGCATCGGTTCAGTGACCCAGCCTGCTCGTTTGGCCCTGCCGCATAAGCCGGTTCGATGGGGACAGGAACGCTGAGAGCCAGAGTCAGGCCCCGACGCCGAGCAGTATGCGTCGCGATCCGCTCACTGGCGCTTCGCCGCCTTCGTCCGGACGTACACCGTGGACGCCTGCCATAGGCCCTCGGCTGTAGGGAGCTTGGTCATGACGATCTTGAAGTAGTCGAAGTCCGCGAGGCTGGGCTTGAGAAGATGGGCTTGGTGCATTTGTCCCAGCCGGGCGGGAAGCTCTCGTTGACGTACGAGTCCCACCAGTAGCCTTTGCCGGTCTTGTCCTTGTTGAAGTCTTTGTACGTGCCGGGGGCTTCGCCGCCCTTCTCGTACTTGTTGCGTTGCTCCAGGTCCCATTGAGGCCCGGTCGACTCGGCGTTCCAGATCGGTTCGAGGGTTGCCTTGAGCTGTGCGGGCGTGTACTTCGGGGCGTACCAGCAGGCCGGTGGGGTCCAGGAGGTGGTGGAGGTGACCGGGCCGGCGGAGGTGCCGGTGCCGTTCTTGGAGCGGTCGAAGACGATGACGCCGGCTGAGAGAGTGCCGTCGGGGCTGCTGTTACCTTTCGCGCCTGGCTTGTTCGAGTTCTGAGTGTTGTCGTTCAGCGTGTCGTCGGCGTGTGCTAGGCCAGGCATGGACAGGACCGATAGGCACACCCCCGCGGCGAACGCCAGCGGAAGAGGCTTCAATCTGCGCATCAGGGCTGGCACTCGGCACTCCCGCTCTGAGAAATGATCTTCTGGATCACCCAAACGCCCTTGCTGTTCTTCTTGAGTGACGTGTGGTAAGCGACGTAGCTCTTGGCAGTGACTTCGGTCTTCTTGATCTTGTTGGTCGCGAGGTACTTGACGTACGCCTTGCCCTGGTCCTCGCAGTAACTGAGGGAAGCCGTTCCGTCCTTGGCCACGGCTACCTGAGGGTCGTAGAAGCGGTATGCGCCAGTGATACTGGCCTTGTGATCCACGTAGTTCTGAATGAACTTCTGTGTACCGGCCGCTGCTTCACCCTCGTAGTAGTAGAGGTACGGCTTGTCGAGGGCGTCCTGGTGGACGATCGCAAGGTCCACGGCCTTGATGGACTGCTCGCTGTCGGACAGGACGGCATCCTTGGCTACATCACTTGTTGCGGGCCAGTCGAAGGTGTACGAGAGATCCGACGGCATCTCAATCTTCGGCCGACCTGCCGCCTTGGAAGCCGAGACACTCGGCGAAGCCGACGTCGGGCTCCCCGTGCCTGCTCCCGCGATCTTGTCGTTGGTTTTGGAGCTGTCGTCCCCGCTCCCGCATGCCGTCAGCAGCAGGGCTGCGGTCGCGGCAAGCGCGGCGGCAGCGGGCAATGTGCGGCGCTTCACTGTGGACTCCCCGTGAGACTGAAGTTCGGCAAGAGCACAAACGGTATCGGCGGGGTTCCTGATTTCGCCAGCGCGAACTTCCCTGCGAACCGGGGCAATTATGGACGCAGCGGCCCGCTCCGGGGTGTGGGATGTGTGTCGATCGTGCTCAACGGGAGGCGGCTCCGGACGCGTTGGGTGTGACGCGCCCGGAGCCGTTGGTGCTGGGTATTTGAGTTCGCTATCGCGGCATGCTGCACCTGGGGCAGGCGCACGGCGGATACGCCGACGTACGCGGCACCTGTTCGGCCCGTCCGCAGGTCAGGATCTCGCCCCGTCCGCTGTCGGCGGTCACGGTGCCGGCCGTGTCGATCGCGGTATCCACCTTTGCGGGGTTGCCCGACGGCGGACGGCCCCGCCTTGCCCGCGGCAGCCTGAGCGTCGCCGGGCAGGATGCGGCCTTCACCCGGAAGACCTTGCGGTCGAGCAAACGGGCCCGGGCGCTGCGGATCTGGGCCGTGGGGCGGGAGTACCGGTACCGGGAGGAAGGGAACCGGCGGCATCACGTGCTGGAGCGCCCGGAGTCCCGGATCGTCATGGCCCGTTCCAGTTGGGCGGATCCGAAGAACATCTCCGGAACAGCGCACGGAGCTGTGGACTCCGTGGACATCAGTCTCGCGATCCTCTTCGAGGGCGTGTATACGCGAAATCTGTCGTTGCGCGGGGCGCTGATCTCGGCACCGGGGCGGCTGATGGATCGGCTCGGCGACTAGCAAATATTGCGCGTGCGTCCAGCGCCCAGCGTTCTGGGTCCCGCTCGTGAAGGCGTCTTCACGAACTTCAAGGAGTCCCAAAGCCCACGTCACGTACCGCCGTTCGTCCGGCAGCGGCCCGTACCCCTTCAAGGCATCGATCACCTGGAAGGTGACGTGGACCGACTCCGCCGACCCGGACGGGCCCGCGCGACAGCCGGCGCTGCCGGACGGGCTCTCCACGTTCGAGCAGAACGTGGCGGTCAAGGAGATCCAGGCCGTGAACCGCTAGCAAGCGACGGAGCGGACGGAGCGGACGGTGCGGTCCGTCGGCTCAGCCCAGCTTCGCGTTCTGCGCCTTCACGAGGTCGGCCGGGATCTTGGCGCTGCCCGGCCGGCCGTACACGAAAGCGCTGCCGTCAATGGTGAAGTAGTTGACGATCGTGTCACCGAAACGGAAGGTCTGGGTGCGGACGGTCTGCGCGCCCCTGTACTGGAAGGTGGCTGCGGCGGCGACCGACTGGTCACCGGCCGAGGGCGCGGGTTCCGCGGTCGCCGAGGTGTAAGTGGTGGCACCGGCACCGGACTTGGCGATGAAGCCACCGGCGCACGAGGCTGCTGCCTTGGAGAGTTCCTTCATCGCCGTCTCCGCTTTGCCATCGGCGTAAGTGGCGAGCGTGACGTAGGTGCCCATGGTGGTGGAGTTGTGCGCGACCCGTGTGAGCGAGGCTTCCGGTTCGCCGATGGGGAGTTCGTTCATCGCGTAAGCCAGCTGGGTGCAGGCGGCCTTGTCGACCCGCATCTCGTCCTGGCTGGCGGCGAGGGCGTCCCCCTTGGTGGGTGCCTTGAAGGTGTAGCCGCTGATATCCGCCTTGGTGACGACGAGCCGTGCGAGCCGCTCTTCGGGGCCCACCTGTTTTTTCGCAGTGGAGGTGGAAGCGGAGGGCGAGGCCGTGGACTTGGCGTCCGTGTCCGAGTCGTTGCCCGAGCAGGCGGTCAGTGCGGCGGCCAGGGACAGCGCGGACACAGCGGCCAGTGCGGCTCGCTTCATGTGGGGGGCTCCTCGGTGATGCGCGCATGGGCTCTTACGGGTGAAGCCGGGGAGAAGCGGGCCGCCCAGCGCGTGTGCCCGCCCGTGGCGATCCATGATCATGGCACGGCGGTTCCGCGCCTTCGTGAGCGAATCGTGCAGGCATCATGGCTGCCGCGTGAGGAACCCCGCGGTGCGGGCGTCGTGGCAGCACGGTGACTGATTCGCTACCGCACATACGGAGGCCCCGCGCAGCCTGGCCGCAACTGGGAAACCTGCACTTCAAGTTGCAGATGAATAACGGTGGACGCGCGGCGGTCCACGGGGCAGGACGCGCCTTGAGGGGCTTATGTGCGGCTGATACGGTGCCATGGCTTGACACTCACCCCAGCGATGGCTAATCGCCCAGGTCGGGTGGTACGTCCGACAGGTCCCGGACGTCTCCGCACGGGCGGCCTCGGGTGAAGTGTCCGGATTTGTAAAGAACTTGGCAGACGTAGCAGACAATTTCTTGGCTGTACGGGGAGCGGTTGCGTGAAGATCCAAGAGCGTACGGGGGCGGCTCACGGTCGTTCTGCGGCTCCGGCTCAGCCGTCGGTCGGTGACCGGCTTCCCACCCCGCCTCGCGAGCGCAAACCCGCGTTGGCCGCACTGGCGGTGCTGTTGATCCTGGTGGGCGCGCTCGGGGCGACGATGCTCGTGCTGCGCGCCGGGGACCGGGTCGAGGTCGTCAAGGTGACGAAGGAGATCCAGGCCGGTGAGTCCGTCAGCGACAGTGACGTGACCTCCGTCATGGTCGCGGCCGACGACGGCATCAACTACGTCAAGTGGTCACAGCTGAGCAGCCTCAAGGCCCTCAAGGCCAGGTCCACGATCTACAAGGACACGGTCGTGATGGGCCAGATGTTCGCCGGGGGCAGCAGCCTCCCGGCCGGCAAGGCCGCTGTCGGTGTGGCCCTCAAGGAGGGCCAGTACCCCGCCGACATCAAGCCGGGTGACGTCGTGGCCGTCTACAACGTCGACACCAACGGCTCCGGTTCGGACAAGACCAGCCCCAGCACCGGTTCCTCCTCCGGGTCGTCCGGCGGTCTCCTCGTCGGCAACGCGAAAGTCAACACCAAGGCCGATGACAGCGACGCCACCGTGAGCACCGGCAACCTCTCGCTCACGCTGCTCGTCGACCAGAGCGACGCGGCCGCGGTGGCCCGGGCAGCGTCCGCCGGCGCGGTCGCCATCGTGCACGTCTCCGGCAACGGCAACTAAAGGCGGCTCCACACCCATGGCCCTCATCGCCCTCGCCGCCGACAAGGGTTCCCCCGGCGTCACCACCGCGGCCGTCGCCCTCGCGGCGGTCTGGCCGCGTCGCGTCCTGCTCGCCGAGACCGACCCGGCGGGCGGCGACCTGGTGTACCGCAGTGCCGCCGCGCACGGCGGACCGCTCAACCCCAACACCGGCATGCTGTCCATCGCGGCCACGGCCCGCCGCGGTCTGGTCCCCGACCAACTCTGGGACCACGTCCAGCCGTTGAGTGGCGGACTCGAAGTCCTCGTCGGGCTCGGAAGCTCCGAGCACGCCGCCGGTCTCGCCGGGCTCTGGCCGACCCTCGGGCACGCCTTCGCCTCGCTTGCCGACTCCCCGAACGCGCCCGCCGACGTCATCGCCGACTGCGGACGTATCAGCGGGGACACCCCTGCCGTCGACCTGTTCTCGCACGCCGCCCTGGTGCTGCTGATCAGCCGCACCGAGCCGGAGGCCATCGCCCGCGTCCGCGACCGCGCCGCCGCCCTCTCCGCCAAGCTGCACGGCGGCCCGCGCGGCGCCGCGAGCCTCGCGACTCCGCTGATCGGCGTGATCCTCATCGCCGACACGAACAACGCCGCCAAGCTCGCCGGCCAGGTCAACGACATGCTCGTACACGCGCAGACCGGTGCCCGGGTCGTCGGCACGATCGCCGACGACCCCGCCGGCGCCGACCAGTTGGCCGGACGCAAGCGCGGCCGTCTCGACAAGTCCCTGCTCATCCGCTCGGCCCGCAAGGTCACCGCGGACATCTACCAGCAGTACGGCGCCGCCTGGTCCGTCTCTGCGCAGGCCCAGCACGGCCATGTCAACGGCCATGCGGGGGCGGGGACATGACCGCTGTCGACCACCAGTTGGTCAAGCGCTTCCGCCAGGACGCCGGTGACCGCATCGCGGAGCAGCGCCGTCTCGACCAGACGAACAACGTCACGCCGATGTCCACCGAGGACGAGCGGCAGTACGCCCGCGCTGTCATAGCCCAGATCCTGGAGGACTACGCCCGGACGGAGATCAACGCCGGGCGCACGCCGCTCGACGCGGAGACCGAGGAGCAGTACGCGGCCGCCGTGCACGCGGCGCTCTTCGGCGTCGGCCGGCTCCAGCCGCTGCTCGACAACCCCGAGGTCGAGAACATCGACATCAACGGGGCGGACCAGGTGTTCGTCGGGTACGCGGACGGCCGGGAGGTCACCGGCGATCCCGTCGCCGAGACCGACGAGGAGCTCATCGAGCTCATCCAGGTACTGGGTGCCTACTCGGGTCTCTCCTCCCGCCCCTTCGACTCCGCCAACCCGCAGCTCGACCTCCGGCTGCCGGACGGTTCGCGTCTGTCGGCCGTCATGGACGTGACGCGGCGCCCGGCGCTCTCCATCCGTCGCGCCCGCATGGGCAAGGTCTTCATCTCCGACCTGGTCGGCAACGGCACCGTCGTCCCCGAGGTCGCGCACTTCCTGGCCTGCGCGGTCCGCGCCCGCAAGAACATCATGATCGCGGGCGCCACCAACGCCGGCAAGACGACGCTGCTGCGCGCCCTGGCCAACGAAATCCCGCCGCACGAGCGCCTCATCACCGTCGAGCGGGCGCTGGAGCTCGGCCTGGACACGTTCCCCGACCTGCACCCGAACGTCGTCGCCTTCGAGGAGCGCCTGCCCAACTCCGAGGGCCAGGGCATGATTTCGATGGCCGAGCTGGTCCGCAGGTCCCTCCGTATGAACCCCTCCCGCGTCATCGTCGGTGAGGTCCTCGGCGACGAGATCGTGACCATGCTGAACGCGATGTCGCAGGGCAACGACGGCTCGCTGTCCACGATCCACGCCAACAGCTCAAGCGAGGTCTTCAACCGTATTTCCACTTACGCGTTGCAGGCCAGGGAGCGGCTGCCCATCGAGGCCAGCCAGATGCTGATCGCGGGCGCGGTGAACTTCGTCGTCTTCATCCAGCGGCGCAACAACTTCCAGACCGGCGGCCGCCTCCAGCGCATGGTCACCTCGGTCCGAGAGGTCAACGGCGTCGACGGCCGCGTGCTGTCCAGCGAGGTGTTCGCGGAGACGTCCGACGGACGGGTCGTACCGCACGCGCCCCTCGCCTGCCTGGAGGACCTGATCGCGCAGGGCTACCGGCCCACCGGAACGTGGGGATGAACATGATGCCTGTCGCACTCGGTTCGCTCGGTTCCATGGGCGGCCTGTTCTCTACGACCGTCCTGTACTCGCTGGGCAGCGGCGTCGCCGTCGGCGGCGGACTCGCGCTGCTCATGGTCGCCGTACGCGGACTGCCCGTGAAGCCCGACCACGAGAAGCAGAAGGCCGCCGAGCGGGCGAGCGAGCTGGTCCGGTTCGCCGGACAGCGCGGTTCGCTGGCGGCCATCGTCGCCCTCGTCGTACTGCTGCTGACCCGCTGGGCGGTGGCCGGCATCGCGGCCGGCATCCTCGTCTTCTTCTGGGACCGCCTCTTCGGCGGCGCCGCGGAGGAGAAGGCCGGCATGCGCCGCGTCGAGGCCCTCGCCTCCTGGACGGAGTCGCTGCGCGACACCATCGCCGGCGCGGTGGGCCTGGAGCAGGCCATCCCGGCGTCCGCACGTGCTTCGGCCCCGGTCCTGCGGCCGCACCTGGACGCGCTCGTCGACCGCCTGCGCTCCCGCACCCCGCTCCCCGACGCGCTCCAGCAGCTCGCCGACGAGATCAACGACGCCTCCGCCGACATCATCGTCGCCGCCCTCATCCTCAACGCCCGCCTGCGCGGCCCGGGTCTGCGCCAGGTTCTGGGCGCGCTCGCCAAGTCGGCGCGCGAGGAAGTGGACATGCGCCAGCGCGTGATGGCGCAGCGGGCGTCGACCCGCCGGTCGGTGCAGATCGTCATCGCGGTCTCGATCGCCTTCGTCCTCGGCCTGTCCATCTTCAACCGCGACTTCGTGGCGCCGTACGGGACGGCCGTCGGCCAGCTCGTACTCGCCGGTGTGTGCGGCCTCTTCGCGCTCGGGTTCTGGTGGCTGCGCAAGCTGTCGACCATCGAGACACCGGAGCGGTTCCTGGTGCGGGACGAGTCGTCGGTCCAGTTCGTGCGACCCCGCACTCCCGCCCAGCACGCGCAGCACGAAGAGGGGGTACGACGGTGAACCTGACGATGCCGATCGTCATCGGCGCGGTCCTGGGCCTGGGCATCTACGCCCTCGTACGCGCCCTCATGCCGTCGAAGCGCAGCGCGGTCTCCCAGGTCGCGCGGATCGACGCGATGCGCGCCAGGGGAGCGGCGTACGAGTCCGCGCGGACGACCGCGGACAAGGGCCGCCTCGGCGCGCTGCGGGCCGAAGTCGGAGAGCGTGTCGCCGAGTTCTATCTGCAGCAGGGCTGGGAGCAGCGCTCGCTGCGGGCCGACCTGTCGGTGCTGGAGCGCAGCTGGGAGAAGTTCCTGGCGACGAAGGTGCTGCTGGCCGTGGCGGGGCTGTTCTTCGGTCCGCTCATGTTCGCGGTGGTGTGGACGCTGGGCTTCGGCAGCGGCCCGGTCATCCCGGTCTGGCTGGCTCTGGCGTTCGCCCTCGTCTTCTTCTTCCTGCCCGACCTGGAGGTGCGGCGGGACGCGGCCGAGAAACGGCGCGACCTGCGGCGAGTGATCGGGGCCTATCTGGACCTGGTGTCGATGAGCCTCGCCGGCGGACGCGGTCTTCCCGAGGCGCTCATGGCCGCCGCGGAGGTCTCCGACGGCTGGGCGACCCAGCGCATCCGCAACGTGCTGGCCGACGCCCGCATCACCGGTATCAGCCAGTGGCAGGCGCTGGGACAGCTGGGCGAGGAGATCGGCGTGGAGGAGCTCAAGGACCTCTCCGCCTCCCTTGCCCTGGTCGCGGACGACGGCGCCAAGGTGCGCGAGTCCCTCGCCTCCCGCGCCGAGACCATGCGGCACCGCGAACTCGCCGAGATCGAGGGCAGCGCGGGCGAGAAGTCGCAGTCGATGCTCGTGGCCCAGCTGCTGCTGTGCGCGGGCTTCCTGGTGTTCCTCATCTATCCGGCGGCGATGCGGGTGTTCCAGGTGCAATGACACACGCACGGACGACCCAAGACTACGAACGACTACCGGCGAACTGCTTCTGAGAGGACAACTCACCATGATGGGACGGAACTTCAACACCGGAATCCCGGCCGTGGACTTCCTGGTCACCTTCCTGCAGGGCCGCGTGCAGCGCGCCCGCTCCGGCGAACTGGACCGCGGTGCCTCCGCCGTCGAGTGGGTCATCATCTCCGCGGTCGTCGTGGCGATCGTCGGCGTGGTGGCCGCGATCATCAACGCGGCGTTGAGCAAGGGCGCCACCAAGGTCAGCACCTGCATCGACGGCGCCAAGGCGAGCGGCACCTGCTGATCGCACGTACGTACCTAAGAAGTTGACGGGGGTGCCGGCAGACGTGGGCAGATGGATGCGCCGCAGGGTGGGGACCGCACGCAGGGCTGCGGCCGCCCGCGGTGATTCCGGAATGACCGCGATCGAGTTCGTGCTGCTCACGCCGGTCCTGTTCTTCATGATCTTCGCTACGGTGCAGTTCGCGCTGTACTTCTTCGCCGACCACGTGGCCCAGGCGGCCGCCCAGGCCGGCGCACGCAAAGCCCGCGCGACGGCGCACGATTCCCCGGGCGGGTGGCGGGGCGAGGCGCAGACCGTGGTGGACAGCTACATCAGCCAGCTGGGCCCGCAGTTGGTCCTCTCGCCCAACGTGAAGATGCTCCAGCCTGAGCAGAACACGGTCGGTGTGGAGATCACGGCAAAGGTGCCGACGGTGTTCCCGGGTCTGGACTTCACGGTGCATGCGCAGTCGGAAGGCCCGGTGGAGAGGTTCGTACGGGACGACGGGAACTAGGAATGACACTCTCTGCCCTCAGAGATCTCTTCCACGACCGGGGACCCCGGGACGACCGTGGCCTCTCCGCGATCGAGGTGGTGATCCTCGCTCCGGTGATGATCCTCTTCATCCTCGTCCTGGTGGCCTTCGGCCAGATGGTGGACGGCCGGGGAGCGATCGACGGGGCGGCCCGGGACGCGGCTCGTTCCGGATCCCTCCAGTGGGACCAGGGCAACGCCATGGCCGAGGCACGCAAGGCGGCCGAGGCCGACCTGTCCGATGTCTGCTCCGGCCCGGTCACGGTGACCAAGACCAGCGTCGGTTTCGCGCACACCGACCTCTTCACCGTCCAGGTGAGTTGCGAGATACGCGGGCTCGCCATGCTCGGCCTGGACATCCAGACCCGGATGTCGGGGTCGTTCACCGCCCCGCTGGACCCGTACAAGAGGAAGGCGTGAGGAAGGCGTGATGGGCGCGCAACAGGAAAACCGGATGGGCGAGTCGAGCAGGCCCGCCAAGGCCGCGACCGCCGCCCTGCGCACCTGGCTGTCCGCCCGCCGCGCCCACCTCGACGACCGCGGCTCGGGCGCCGGCGCGGTCATCATCTTCGCGCTCGTCTTCCTCTCCCTCTCGGCCTTCGTCATCGACGGCGGCCTGTCCATCTCGAAGCGGGAGCGTGCGGCCGACATAGCGGAACAGGCCGCCCGCTACGCCGCCCAGGACATCAACATCGATGATCTGTACGAGAACGGCGGCGGCGACGCCCCGATCAACTTCCAGAACTGCGATGCCCGCGTGAAGGCGTTCGCCCGGCAGATGGACATGTCCGGCGCGGACACCGCAGCGACCCACTGCGTGGCGGCGGACGCCCAACAGGTGCAGGTCCAGGTGCAGTTGACGTACTCGCCGATCTTCACGGGGATGTTCTACGGCGGTGACGTGATCGTGCACGGGCAGGGCGTGGCGGAGAACCAGGTCGGCTGAGGCGTGTTCGGACGGAAACAGGCGGAGCCGGTCATCGAGCCGGTGCCGTGGGAACGCGCGGGATGGTTCGCGGTCACCGGCATGGTGCGGCAGGCGACGCTGCGCCGTAAGAAGCTGACCGGACAGCGAGCCGTGCGTGTGGCCACGGCACAGGGGGGAGTCCGGTACTTCGCCCCGGTCGCGCTCATCTCCGCCACCGAGGACGAGATCCCGTCGTACACCCTGTACGAGGCCACGCGGCCGGAGTCCCTGCTGTGCTCACTGACCCCCGAGAAGCGCGGCGCACGCTACCGGGTGACCGACGGACAGGGCGCGGAACTGGGCCTGGCTCACCGGACCCCGGCCGCCAAGCGCACCATCCAGCACAGCTGGTGGCTCCAGCAGCCCGGCCACGCCGACATCGTGGCCCGCTACCACTGGGCGCGGGGCAGCGCGAAGGACGTCGCTGAGCGGGGCAAGGAGAACGTGGTCCGCGGGGCCGGAAAGCTCGCCGAAGGTGTCGTCGACTCCCTGCTCAGCTTCGGCGCCGACGAGGACGGCGGAGGGGCCGGTTCCTACACCGCCAAGCCGATCACCTGGCGCGCGGAGGGCGAGGAGGAACCCGTGGCCCTGACGGCCGGTCGTGTGGAGGGTGCCACGACCTACCTGCCGCAGGCGGGCTGGCTGGACCGCCGACTCGCCTTCGCGTTGGGCGTGTTGCGGGAGGTGTGACGGCGGTCGCTCCGACCAGCCCCGCCGACCTTGCTGACCTTGCCCGTCCTGCTGACCTTGTCGGCCTTGTCGGCCTTGTCGATCCAGGCGTTCGTGCGGTCAGTGGTGAGGCCCTGCGCCGCCCCCTTGTCCGTGCGCACCCGGGCAGCCGCCCCCGGGAGGTGCGGAGGGCGACGGGGCCGGGCTGTCCTCAACAGGCGTGGGGGTCACGGGGGTTGGGGTCCCGGACGGTGGTACGGGCGGGGGAGCCGGGGCGCTCGGCGCGCTCGGGATGCTCGGGACTGTGGGTTCGGGGGTGTTGTCGGTGGGGGGTGCGGGCGGCGCTGGAGGTGCCGGGTTGTCGCCGTAGGGGGGTGTTGGGGGTACCGGTGGTGTTGGTGGAACCGGTGGTGTAGGCGGTACCGGTGGTGTCGGCGGTACTGGGGGTACCGGGGGCGCCGGAGTGTTCTTCGGCGGAGATGCCGGGGCCGGCGGAGTTGCCGGGGCTGCCGGGGCCTGTGGCTGTCCGTGCTTACTTCCCGTCGCGGGGGGAGCCGGATCTGTGCCCTTGGGTGTGGTCTCGGCCGGCTTCTGGGGCACGGTGCCGGCCGGCGACGGGGTGTCGTCCGTCTGCTCTCCCGCGGTCTCCCCGTCCGGTGTCACCCGGGCCTGCTCACCGCCGTGCCCGCCATCCACCCGGGCTGATGTGCCCTCCCTCTCCGGCAGCCCGACCGGCAGGTCCGTCGCCGGCGGAGCCACCGCTGCAGCCACCGGCGCCTTCGTTACCGGAATCCGCGCCACCGGTGCCTTGACGGCAGGCGCCTCGGCCACCGTTGCCCGTTGCTCCGGAACCGTGGAGGAGTCGAGGGAGCCGAGCACCAGAAGGACCGCGGCGACACCTGCCGCAACCGCGCCGCCCGCAGCCGCCGCCTGCGTCTTCGAACCGCCGACCGCGGCCTGGCGCACCGCGTGCAGCAGCCCGCCACCGTGCCCGCCGCCCGCCGTGAACGCGGCACCGGCAGAACCGGCCGTGAAGGCGAGCAGGAACTTGCCGCCACCGCCCACCACGAACACGAGCAGCGCCGGACCGACGAGCGCGGGCAACCGGTCGTTGGCACTCATCAGGGCGGCGAGCCGCGCCCGGCAGTCGTCGCACGTGTCCACATGCCCGAGCAGCCGCTCGGACTGCTTCGCCGTCGCCGCACCGCGCACGTACGCGGGCATACGACTCCAGTGGACCTGGCAGACGGGATCGTCCGGAGCGCCGGTCTGGGTCTTCAGGAACGCCTGCCGCATGCCCTCGCGGGCGCGGTGCAGCAGCACGGCCGTCGCGCCCTCCCTGGTGCCGAGCTGCGGGCCGATCGCCGCAAGCGGCTGGCCCTCGGCCTCGGCCAGCCACAACGCCTTCACCCACCGCTCGGGCAACTGCCCCAGTACACGCACCACCAGGTCGACGGAGGACACCTGCTCGGCAGGGTCGTTCCCCTGCGCGTGCCCGCCGGTCTCGACCCGCTCGTCGCCGTGCGGATCCCGCGGCGTCTCACGTACGGCGCTCCCGGCGGCGATCGCGAGGTGCCGCACCGTCGTCATCAGATACGCCGGCACGTTCTCGATCTCGTGCCCCGCTGCCAGCCGCCGCCACACCTTGAAGTGCGCCTCGGCGACAAGGTCTTCGGCGGTCCAGGCGTTCCTGGTGAGCGAGCGGGCATACGCGACCAGACGCGGTTGCTGCTCCTCGTAGATACGGGCGTACGCCGCCGTGGCTGTGGCCGTAGCGGTGGTGGAGGCCGGTGCGGACACCGCAGGGGAACCGTCGGACATGGCGGAACGCTCCAGTTGCCTGCTGAGGGTAGGGAGTTTTGTAAGCGTAGATGGCGAAACTTTCAATCAAAGTTTCAGAGTCAGACCAATGTGATGCAGGTCACGAGAGTCGACTTCCGTTACGGCGTAATGCCCACCCCCTCTACGTGCTCGAAGGGGTGTACAGACCCAACTGGCCATCGCCCGGACCGATATAGCTGATCTGACCCGACCTGACCCGACATGGCTAGAAACGCTCGACTTGCTCGGCTTACTCGACATGTCTGAATGAGGGAGCACGCTCGTGTACATCGCCCTGGAGCAACCCACAGGCGCCCGTCTGCTCACCCCTGACCACGAAGAGCTGGCGGTGCCCGTCACCCTCCGCTACGCCTCCGACGACCCTTTGGCGGTGCACCTCGTCTTTCCGGCCTGGATCTCGTTCGACGGCGAGGAGGTGACGTGGACGTTTGCGCGGGGCCTGTTGGAGGAGGGGCTGGGCAACGCCGCGGGCGTCGGCAGCGTCCGCGTCCGGCCGTACGGGTCGTCTCGCACCGTCGTGGAGCTCCACGCTCCGGAGGGCACGGCGGCCGTCCTCTTCTACACAACCGCCCTCCAACGCTTCCTGCTTCGCTCGTACACCGTCACGGAGCCGGGCGGCGAGCCCCTGGAACCGGCGCTCGACCGGGGGCTGGCGTCGTTGTTCGGTGGCGTGTGAGACCGGGGTGTCTGCGGTACGGCGACTGGTGAGCCGCAGTGGTCCGCAGAGCCTCCACCTCACTCCACTCCACTCATCTTCACTTCACTCCACTCTGCTCGGGGGTGACGCAAAGCCGTTGGCACTAGCGAAGCTGTGCGCGCCCCGGATAGGGTCCGTGAGGCTGTGATCGCGCTCCGTCACCCTCGTGTGGTGCCCGATCAACACCTGTGCCTACACGAGACGTTGACTAGGGGAAGTGCATGCGCCCGGACGACGGCGGGGGAGACTTCCGCGGTATCAACCCGGATCGACTCGGTGATCTGATCAGGGCGGTCAACTCCAGCACCGGCGATGGCGGTGCGGCGGCCCAGCCGCACATCAACAGCTGGATGAGTCACGCGCGTCGGCTTCAGATGGACACCTCACGCCTGTCGAAGATGACCAAGCATCTGAGCTGGGCGCACGATCAACTTCCCATGCTCCGCCGCCGGCACAGCCTGGCCATGGACGAGGAGAAGCGGGACAAGGAGATCGGTCTCGGCGGTGGCATGGTGTCGGCCGGCGCCGGCGACATGGGCGCCTACAAGTCCCAGTCCGAAGCCCAGAAGGCCGCGAAGAAGGACGCGAAGGCCTACAAGGACGGGGACATGGGCCTCGATGAGTACATGAAGAAACTCGAGGCCAACCAGAACGACCCTGACTACTGCAAGGCCGCGATGGACGAGCTGGGTCCCACGGCGCTCTACCGGCTGCAGGACGGCCCGATGATGTTCGACCCCGATCATCCCGAAGCCGGCACACGCATTCTGGCGACGACCGTCGCCACCGCCATGCGGAACGGAACGACCTTCAAGGACGACCAGGGCAACGAGGACCTCCAGCACCTGTCCGGACTCCTCGCGTTCGCCGACTTCCCAACGGACGTCGTGGCCAACCTCGGCAAGCAGTGCCTGGCCCCGGGCAACTACATGTACGGCGAGAAGGTCTGGGAGGCGATGGGGAACGACCCTGCGGCCTCGACCAAGTTCCTGCACGACAACATGGACCGGATTCCCCAGTGGATGAAGGACGACTCGGATCATCACGGGGGGCTGCCGGACTTCCAGGCGAAGGCTTTCGCGGGAGTCATTGCGGCGGGGACGCTCAATGGTATGGGAGCGGATGCGAATGTGGCGGCGGACAACACTACGAAGTTGATCCAGTACTACGCGAAACATAAAGATGAGCACACGCATTCCGAGGTGCAGGCCGTCTTCGCTCAAGACATTGCATATTATTTCCCTGACGTGCGAGCCTCTTTGGCCGACCCTGCATTCGATGGCCTCGATCTCGGAAAGGGGCATGTGACCGTTAAATCGGATGAATGGCAAGCCTTCACCGGTGAGGCCATGCAGAACCCGGAAGCGGGTGCCAAACTTCTAGCCTATGCGTCACAGCAGGCTGAACAGTATTCTCGTGACAACCCGGGAAACCCCATGGGCGACCGTACTGCCGGTGTACTTGAAGGGTTCTTCAGCCAGGAAGCGCATAATGTTTACCAACAGATGGTGGCAGATCACAAGGAAGGCGCCGATTCGTGGAAAGAGTCGTTCACGGAGCAGGCTAACACTGCAGCCGATACGGTAATCGATGTCGCCCTGGACCCACAAAACGCCGCTAAGACAGTGGCCGTCAATGCTGCCAAGGATGTAATCCATCTTGCCATCGGCGCCTTCTGGAAGGGTGGAGATGCGCCTGAACCAGCAGAGCCAAAGACGATTGGCTGGAACGATGAATGGCAGAGCACGGCCGGGCGAGAGTACAGCGACAAGGGGAAATTCCCACCCGTGACGACACCAGATGGGATCACGTGGTCGGGTGACCCGAAGCAATACGCGAAGGACTACAACTGTCCCGACTTTCTGGATTCGGAAGGAAATCTGAATCTTTCGGGAACGGATAGGCAACAGGCGGCGCAGAGGGCAGCATACAATGCTTGGCTGAAAGATCCAGCGGTCGCCCAGGCGATTGCCGGAGACAAACCATTCACTGTACGTGATCTCGCTCGCCATGACGGCGAAGAGTTGGCGGGTTCTTGATGAAGTACCAATGGTGTCCGGCCGTCCTCATGGTAGTTGTGATGGTCAGCTCGTGCTCTAGTGGCAGTAGTGCGCCGAGTGTCGAGGAGGGCAAACATCTCGCAGACAAGACCAGGCGTCCCGTCGCGAAAACCTATTGGCGTCTCTACAACGCGATCGGAACTTCAGTTTCCCAAGGTGGCGGGGACGGAAGGTTTACCGACTGTGAAAAGGCTAAGGCTGATTCGATGGTTTACGTGACATCGAATCTCTTGACTTCCGCAAAAGATGGGAAGGAATCTGCAGAGAACCTTGCTGCACTAGCGTCGGAAAAATTGGCCAAGATTGGCTGGAACCTCAGACCTTCTCGCGGGGTGCATCGTTCGGCCACCAAGGATGGTGTGCAGGTGGAGTTGCGCCCCTCGGAAATCAACGATTGGTCTATTTTTCTTGAAGCAAAGAGTGAATGCGTAAATCTGGGTGCTGCCGCAGACGTGCTCGAAGATGCCTATGCCAAGGGTCCGGACGCGTATCCGAGATCGCGGGCGGCCTCGGCGCGAGTTCCTGTAGGGTTTCCTGACCCGGATTCTTCCGGCAGGTAATACGGTGCGCATGGGGGAAAGGCTGAGACACCGACAAGGCAGAATCCCGTAGGAGGTAGCGGTGACGGACAAAGCTGAGAAGAAGGTGCCGAGCCCGATGTGGCAAGAGCTGGACAAGCTCTATCAGGAGGTGTCCAAGGGCATCGCCGCTGTGGCCGACGCCCTCAAGACGGCTGACAAGCAGATGGCCGGCGGCAAGGGCAACGTGTGGGTCGGTCCCAACGCCCGGACCTGGGGGAGCGATCTGCACGGAGCCAATACCGACCTGTCCAAGCAGGCGCATGATTTCCTTGCCGACGTGAAGAGCCAGCGTGCCTCTCACCCGAAGGAAGTGACGCAGGCCGAGGCCGACAGCGAGCGTCGGTTCCTTGCTGGGCGGATGGGCTGAACGTGATACGGCGTCTGCTGACCGTTGCTGTCCTCGTGATGGCTGTCAGTGCTTGTTCAGGCGGAAATGGCAGGCCGAGTGAGCTCGATGGTAAAAAAATCGCCAACGATGCTCGGCGGCCGGTTGCCGAGACTTATTGGCACCTCTACCGCTCGATAGGCGACGCGGCATTCACCACAAGTGCCGACGGGTGGTTCACGCGATGCGCCAGAAGCGAGCAGAACTTGGTGCGCTACACCGTTGTGACGGTACTGGACTCTCGTGACCGCACGGGAAAAAGGGAGACAGAAGAAGAACTGTATGCGGCAGTGGCCGCACGTTTCGCGAGCGTCGGCTGGCATCTGTCGCAAGGGTTGCACCGTTCCGCGACGAAGAAGAACGTGACGGCGGAGCTATCCCCGCCACCATTCTCTGGAAACGTGGCGACGGTGCAATTCCAGGTAAGTGGGAAATGCATGGATGTGGGTGCGGCTACCGATACGTTGGTGAACGGATCCGGATCGGAAACAGATATCTATAGGAATTCCAAGAAGGGCGTGGGTTCCGTACCTACGACCTTCCCCAAATCAGCTGGCCAGTAAAGGAATCAATTGGCGGTGATCAGGTCTACCTCTATATCGCGAGGGACCTCCGCGCCGTCACTGTCTGCCGACGTACCCCCCGGCCTGATCCTGACCACGCACGGTCTGATCCGACTCGCAGACCTGGAGTAACTCACCGATCTGGAGGAGGGGCCGCGGGCTCGCTCCGGTTCGGGCCTGCTCCGAACTGTGGAGGTGGGAGCCGTTGCCCCCACCCGACCACCCGGGAACATCCCCACGGCACGCCCAGCTGATCGCAAAAGACCGCTCACCAGCGGGCCAAGAGTGGGTGATCCGGGGGTTCGGGCGTTGACGCCGGCCCGGTCTGTCGAGAAACGTCTGAGGCGGCCGTTGCAGGTGCTCGGCCGAGGGCCGGGTTCCAGAACGGGGTGCGACAGCTGTGGGCTACCGCGGCGGAGACGCAGAGCACATACATGCGTCTGCTTCAGCCATGAAAACGGTCGTGACCTCGGCCGGGACACACTCCAAAGCAGCGACTTCGGCCGGGATGCAGGCCTCCGACGCAGCGGGCGACCCCAGGGTGGCCTCGGCGGTCACCGCACTCGCCCGCGCGCTGGCGAAAGCAGCGGCCGACACCAGTACCTCCGTCAGCGATCTGGGTGAGGTCGCCACAACCACCGCCGCCAACCTCGCGAAAGCCACCGGCAAGTGACCGCGCCCACCTACCCGGTGCCCTCCGGCGACCCCGAGACACTGCGCACAGCCGCGCGCCAGTACAAGACCCTCGCGCAGGATCACTCCACCCTGCTGACGACCTTCCAACGTCATGTCGACGCGATCCTCAAGGGCTGGACCGGCCCGTTGGCCGCGCAATACAAGACCGCCGCGGAAGGCGTGTATCCGCGCTTCAAGGCGGTTCGCGAGGCCGCCGCTTCGGCCCACACTGCACTGCACACATACGCCGGAGCGCTGGAGACCGCGCAGAAGGCCGTGAGCGGCGCCAACAAGAGTTCCAGCAAAGAGGCGCACAGTTCCCATGCCTCCGCCGCCGTCCACGGCCAGTCGGTGCACCAGCTCGGCCGGCAGGTCAGCGATGCGAACTCGGCCCTGAGCCGCGCCGCAGGCACCTGCGCGTCGGCGCTCGGCCAGGCGCAGACCACGCTGGCCAGGACCTGCCCGGACACGATGTCCGCGAAGCAGCTCAAAGAGCAGGTGGACAAGGCCGGCGAGGAACTGAAGGAAGAGAACCCCGGACTGTGGGAGAAGCTCTTCGGGCCGGAGGGCGAACTGCGGAAGTGGGACGAGAAGCTGCATGCCGTACCGGCACCGTTCGCCGACATGGTGCTGCTCAAGCTCATGAGCTCCGCCGAAGGTGCGGAGGAGAGCGCCAAAACTGCCGAGGAGTTCGCCGCCAGGATTCCCGAGCTGATGGAGGCCGACTTCCCGAAGATGGCCCGCCCGATCATGAACGCCATGAGCCGGGGCGAGGCCACGGAAGCCGATCTCGCCCAGGCGATCGAGGACTTCGCCAAGGACTGGGACGCGATCGCCAAGTGGAACGCCGGGACGAAGGCGGCCAGTTTGAGTGAAGCCGCGCGGCTGCCTTGGCTGCGCGGTGCGGGAGTAGGCCTGAACGGGCTGGCATTCATCGGCGACGTCTACACCATGGTGAATCCCGAGGACAAAGGTGCGATGGGCTGGGTGGACCGCGGTGCCGCCGGGGTCAACGCGGGACTTGCCACGTGGGACACCGCCGCCCTCCTCATCACACCCCTGGATGCCGTCCCGGTCCTGGGCGAAGTCGTCATGGTCGGTACCGGCCTCTTCCTGGGTGGTGACTACCTTTACCACCACTGGAAGCCGTTCAAGAACGTGTGTGACGCCACCGGCCACGCCGTCGCATCCGCTGCCAAGAGCACCTGGCATGCGGTCACCAGCATTTTCTGAGAAGTCGGACGGAGACAGCAAAATCATGACAGGTGACCCACGGCAGGCGGATGCCGATGCGGCACAGGCCCTCATGGATCAGGTCGAACGGGACGGCGCTGTGCAGCTACCGGCCTTGTCGACAGCCGAACTGTGCGTACTCGGCGCCATGCAGGCCACGCTGATCGACGAGGTCTCCTGGTCGTGGTGGTCGGGCATGACGGAGGCTGAGCGCTTCGGGCTCTCGGCTATGGCCCTGAAATTCCTCGTTCACCGTGGACTGCTCGATGAACCTGAGCCCGGGGCGATCGAGGATGTTTCCACGGAGAATGTCGACCTGCCGGCCCGCCCTCTGCTCGCCATGATTCTGGCCGGCCGGACACAACCGGCTTTCGTTGTCATCCGCGCGGAGGGCGCAAAAGCTGCACCAGAACGGACGCGCTTGTACGGGATCGCTGAGGAAGGCCGAGGCCTGCGGGCCGTACTGGCCGAGACAGGCCCTGGAAAACTGCCCACGAGGTTCGGGCCGGCCTACGAGTACGCACTGGTCAGCCCCGCCGAAGCGGTCAATTCCCTACTGCGCTGGGTCAACCGCGCCCCGGCCGGTCACAAGCTCGGCCGACGGCGCCCCAAAATCATCGACGTGTACCAGCCCAACAAGGGCGCAGGTCCGGCACGTGATCGCTTCGAGGTGCATCGGGGCGGCCCTTCGGGCCTGCGCGTCGAGCAGGGGAGTACCGACAGTTCCGGCACTTCCGCGCCGATCGACTGTGACGAAGACGCCTTCGGCCGGCTCCTGACCGACCTGTTCACCCGTCAGGGGAACGCTGCATGAACCTGCCCGAGATGACCGAGCCCGCCCGCTACACGGAGGAGCGCTCGGCGCTGCGGTGGCCGCTGGTGTTCCACGGCTTCTTCTGGCCTCTGCTCCTGGTGGCGTCTTTCACGGCGCTGGCGGTAACCAAAAATTACGTATTCATGATCGGTGTGATTCTGGGCGTCTTCGGTTCTGTGAGTCTCGGCGGCCTGCACCTGGCCGAGAAGCGGCCGATCGGCATTCGTGTCGACGCAGCCGGAATCTGGATCGGCGGCATCCAGCGCGCCGAGCGCATGCGGGTCGCTGGGAAGACGCAAAAGAAGCTGTCACGGGCGGGAGCACAGCAGCGGCAGGTCTTCTTCTGCCCCTGGGACGCGGTGCAACGGGTCGAGGTGATCACCGAGCGCAAGGAGATCCGAAAGATCGCCAAACTCGGCGAGGGCGTCGGCGCGTCCCGATCAGAGGTTGCCACCCGCGCCATCAAGCTCGGCCTCCTGACAGCCCCGTACATGCGGGCCGTCCTGGTGCTCAACGTCGACCTCTCCGCCGCGGTCATCCCGGAGTTCCGCCCACCGGTGGAACGCTCCTTCTGGAAATCCGGATCGCCCCAACGCTTCGCCCCCTCTCCCATCTGGTGCGCCCCCACCCGCCATCCGGAACAGCTGAGGACCGCCCTGGCCCACCTCGCTCCCCGCGCCTGATCAACGCCACCCATATCGGCACCGTTCGCTGTAACGACCCGTGTCACGGTGATGGCTGGGGCGGATCGAGGAGGTCTTGGCTCAGACGGTCTTGCGTGACGTGTCCGTCTTGAGTGCCTCGATGAAGGTGGTGAAGGCTCCGGTCGGGAGGGCGAGGACGCCCTGGGAGGGTGCCTTCGAGTCACGTATCGCTACTCGGGTGGGGAGGGCCGCTATCTCTACACAGTTGTTGCCGTCGCCGCTGCCTGAGTAGGACGACTTCTGCCAGTTGTCGGGGGTGATCACGGCGTGCCTCACAGCTCCTTCGTCAGCCTGCGGATGAAGTCACGCGACCGCTCGGGTTCGAGCGACACAGCCTCCACCTTACGGAAGAGCGTTTGAAAAGCGCCGAGTTGGGCTTCGGAATCGATGAAGCCGGCCCCTTGAGGTGCATCGCGTACCGCCGTATCCAGCTTCGGCACGACACCGCCCACGTACATCATCGAGTTTGTGGCCCCGGCGAAGCCGTCCAGGTCGAAGGGGATGACCCGCACCGTGATGTGATCCGCCTCGGACAGTTCGAGGACGCGGGCAAGTTGAGCCCGTGTCGCAGTGCGGTCGCCGACCCTGATACGTAGTGCCGCTTCGTGGACCACCGCTTCGTACGGGACGGGGGTCGCGTCCTCGATGATGACCTTGCGTGCCATCCGGTGGCGGACCCGCCGCTCAAGGTCGTCATCGGGCAGTTCGGGGACTCGGTACGAGAAGACGGAGCGGGCGTAGTCCTCCGTCTGGAAGAGGCCGGGGATGTGCAGGAACTCCACATCCAATCGATACGTGCAGTGGTGTTCCAACTCGGCGAGATCCAGGAAAGGAGTGGGTAGGAGGCTGCGGTACTCCTCCCACCATCCGCGTGTCCGGTCGCTTGCCATCGCCACCAGGGCTTCGATCAACTCCGTGTCTGTACAGGCGTAGTGCGCGGCAAGTCTTCGTACGCGTTCCCCGCTCACTCCTGCCGTGCCGAACTCAATCTGACTCATCTGTGCCGAGTCCGTCCCCAACAGCGCGGCAGCTTCACGTCCCTTGAGTCCTGCGGCCTCGCGCAGTTTCCGCAGCTCAGCGCCGAGACGCTCCTGGCGGGCGGTGGGCTGTTTTCTGCGCGCCATGACTTCCTCCTCGCCCCCAACTGCATGGGTGTAGTGCCTCGTTCGAGGTCAGATTACGGCAACGACTTGCATGGTCCCAAATTGTGGCTCTACCGTCAGTGATGCGACGCGCACCCTGCGAAACCTCGGGAATCCGGAAGCGCACCACTCCGTCCTGCCATGACGGCTGCGGCAATGCCACCGCCCGCGACCGCGGTGAGATCCGCCAACTCTCCCTCCCTCAATAGGAGTTCAGCCATGCCTGAAAGCGAGTCCGACCCCTGGGAGTACTCCCTCTACATCCCGAACGACCTCCGCGCTGTCACCGTCTGCCGCCGCACCCTCCGTCTGATCCTCACCATGCACGGCCTGATCCGCCTCGTCGACACTGCCGAGCTGCTCGCGACGGAGTTGGTCTCCAACGCCGTACGCCACACCAAGGGGCCCGCTGCGCTTCGCGTGCGCTGGTCGGCCGGCGTGCTGCGGATCGGGGCGTGGGACGCGAGTCCTGAACCGCCCGAGCCGCCGGGGGCGTTGGACCAGCTCGTCGGTCTGGATCTGGAGGAGGGACGCGGGCTTGCTCTGGTGCGGGCCTGTGCCGACGTGTGGGGCTGGCAGCCACTCGCCAGGGGCGGTAACCGGGGTAAGTACGTGTGGTGCGACCTGGTCGCGGCGTAGTGCGTTGATCACGTCGTACGGCATCGCCGATGAGGGTGAGGCCGAACGTAGTGCGGGTGTGGACCGGGAGCGTTTCTCCGGGTCCACACCCTGTTCTGTCCCCGTGCCTGCTCAGCAGCTCACGAAGAGAGCCACACAGTGGCGTTGAGGGCGACGGAGGCCCTCGCCTACTTCGAGTCCGTCATGCCGTACTCGTACGCGATCACCGAGGGCTTGCCACTCTTCGGCAGGACGGCAAGGGCCATGCCCTGGAAGGTGTCGGTGATGACGACCCGCTTGGCGGGGTTGTAGACGGCCTCCTCGCCGTCCGGAGTGATCTGGAAGGTGCTCATGTACTGCGGCTTGAGCATCTGTTCCTGGGTGTGCGAGGTCGGGATCACCGCGAGTAGGCCGCCGTCGGCCAGGCGCAGCGCGTACGTCTCCTTGTACGCCGGGTCCTTGGCGAAGAACTTCTTGGTCGCCCACTTGGCCAATTTGCCCTTGGTGCGGTCCTTGTAGAGCTTCAGGGCGTCCTTGGTCGGGCTGGTGGTGTGGGAGATCGCGGCACCGGCCTTCTTCCCGCCGGTCACGTACAGGTCCTCGAAGGCCGGGCTGACGTCGTTCGGGGCCAGGGTGCCGACGCGGGTCGAGGGGGCTACGGCGGTGGCGAGACCGTGGTTGCTGGTGTCGATCGTCGGAATCGGCGCGTCGGAGTAGACCGCCGACATCAGCTTCCAGCTGCTGCCCTCCTTGCCGAAGACCAACAGGGCCGGAGTCTTGGAGCCGCTGGCGGTGGCCTTGACCGCGAACCAGTCCTCGTCAGCCGGGATGTAGTACTCCCGGTCCTGGTAGGAGAACGGCTTCTCGTAGTCGCTCTGGTCCGCCTTCGTCCATGTGCCGAAAGTCGCGTAGTCCCCCTTGCTCTGCTCGTGGACCTGTCCGCTCTCGACCGTGCCAAGCAACTTGGCGTTCCGTGTCCCGTTCGCCTTGTTGTTGACGGCAACGTAGTTGTCGACGATCTTCGCCGCCTGCGCGCGGGTCACCGCGCCCTTGGGGGGCGGGCTCGCCGAGGCACTCGGGGCGGCCGCGTCACCGGTGCCGCCGCTGCATCCGGTGAGGGCGGCCGCCGAGGTCACGCCGAGGGCGACGAGGGTTATGACGCTCCCGCGAGCGGCGCGGGCAAGGGTGGGGGCGGGGCTAGGCATGGCGGAGGTGCGCTCCTTGAGAGACGTGAAGTGGGAAGCCCTGTTTCAGGCAGTCGGTCGTACGGGGTCTCGTCGTGTCAGCTGTTGGTCGCCTGGTACTCCACGACGTTCATGTCCTGGGTCGTGTCGAAGGTGCCGTCTGGGAGGTCGCCCTTCGCGCCGCCCGTGCCTTCCCAGGAGATCTGCCAGGTGATGGAGGCCTTCAGGTGGTACGGCGTGCCGTACGTCGCGCGGAGGTAGGTGATGCCGCACGGCGGGATCTTGCCGGCGTCGCCCTTGACGTACGGGGTGCCGGTGCTGCCGTCGTCATTGATCTCGCAGTCGCCGGAGGCGGGGAACGTCTCGGCGTCCTGCGTGCCCGGGTCGAGGTGAAGGGCGACCGGCTTGGCCGTGGTCTCCGCCCAGAGGCCCGTGTCGGGGAGTTCGGCGCGGACCTTGACCTCGGTGAACTTGCCCTTGTCGAGCCAGACCCAGGTCGGCGCATTCACCGTGGACCGGGTCGCCGGCTTCAGCTCGATATCCGTGTTCGGGACCTTGACCTTGTCGTAGGCGTATGCGGCCAGGGTCTTGGGCGTGGGGGCGTTCGGTACCTCGGGGATCTGGCCGGCGTCCTGCCAGAACATGACGCTTTCGCAGCCGTACGAGTCCGGGTCAGCAGTGTCACGTGCCACGCCGCGCCAGAAGTAGCCCTTCTTGCCGCTGTTGTAGTCGTCGTAACCCGCACGGGTGATCAGGGAGTTGTCCTCGTAGTTGTAGGCGTCCTTGCCGTCCCGGTAGTGGTCCGTCCACAGCTTCCTGCCGCCCCATTCCGCGTGGGGGCTGACATATCCCAGGGGGTTGTCCGTCTCCGCGAATGCCTTGAGCTGTGCCGGCGTGTAGACGGGCTCGTACCAGCAGGGCGGTGGGGTCCAGTTCACGTCCGTCGACGAGATGCTGCCGGTCTTGCCGCCGGTGGGGCCGCTGACCTGGGTGACTTTGATACGGGAGACGGCGGCCGACAACTCGCCGTTGTTCTCGTTGCCCGAAGTTGGAGGGGGAGAAGTCGTTTTTGTAGGGGTGGAGTCGGCATGAGCCATCCCACTGGTCCACAGCACGGCTGCCGCGCCCGCGGCAGCGCCCCAGCGCACCGCCCTTTGTGAAGGCGTCACCGCTGGCACTCCTTCGCCTTGCCGATGACCTCGATGGTGAAAGCCCTCCAGACCTTGGACGAGCCGGACGGGGGGACCATGACCAACCGGTACTTCAGATAACTGTTCAGGCTTGCCTTGGTATAGAGGATCTTCCCGGTCTTGATCTCCTTGCTGTAGGACTTGGTCTGGTTCTCGCAGAACGTGACGAGGGTGCCCTGTCCACCACTCAGCGTGGTGACGTCGGCGTCGTAGTACCTGTCCGTCCCGTAGACGGTCCACTTGCCCTTCACCCACGCCTCGATCTGCGACTTCGCGTACTGCGCGGCTTGGTTGAGCGAGTAGTACTGGTACGCCGGGTCGTTCGGGTCCTGCTCGACGATCCCGTGGTTCAGCGCGCGGAGGTAGTTCTGTGCGTTGGCGAGTGCTGCCGCGTGCTTCGGGTCGGACGGCTTGTCGAAGTCGAAGACCAGCTTGAAGTCCTTCGGCAGGCTCAGGTCAGGACCGTCACCGCCTGGCGTCGTGGACGCCGATGCCGAAGCAGACGGGCTGCTCGACCCCTTGTCCGCTCCCTTGATGTCGTCCGACGACTTGTCGTTCCCCCCGCCGCAGGCGGCGAGGAGAAGCGTCGCTGCGACGGTGAACGCAGCGGCGGCAGTGGTCAGAGTGCGGCGGGTCACGGTTGATCTCCCCCGAGGTCGGTGTGGGCGACGGGTGTGGATGCTGGGTGGTGGGGCTGTGATCGATCGGCAGACGGATCGCGTCAGAAGGTCAAGCGCCGGGAGAGCCTGTGCTTCGTCACTTCTGGCACTCCTTCGCCTTCCCCTTGACCTCCACCACTGATGCCTTCCAAGCCTTGGAGGAGCCAGTGGGCGGACGCATGAGCAGCTGGTACTTCACGTAACTGTCGGCGTTCACCGCGGTGTAGAGGATCTTGCCGCTCTTGATTTCCTTGCTGTAGGACTTGCCCTGGTTTCGGCAGAAGGTGACGAGTTCGCGCTTGCCGCCGCTCAGCGTGGTGACGCCTGCGGCGTAGTACTTGTCCGTCCCCGTGACGGTCCAGTGCCCCTTCACCCAGGCTTGGATCTGCGACTTGGCGTACTGCGCAGCCTGACCCTTCGAGTAGTACTGGTATGCGGGGTCGTTCGGATCCTGCTTGGAGATGCCGTGCTTCAGGGCCCGGATGTAGTTCTCCGCGTCGGAAAGCGCAGACGCCTCCTTGGCATCGGACGGCACCTCGAAGTCGAAGACGAGGTGGAAGTCGCTGGGCACGCTGACGTCGGGAGCGCCGGCGTCGGACGTAGACGCCGAAGCCGACGGACTCCCCGCCCCCGTATCCGCCCCCTTGATGTCCCCCGAAGACGACTTGTCACTCCCACCGCACGCAGTGAGCAAAAGCGCCGCCGCGGCGGTGAGCGAGGCGGCGGCAGTGGTCAGAGTGCGGCGGGTCACGCTTGGTCTCCCCCGAGGTCGGTGTGCGCAACAGAGATCGAAGCTATCAGGGGTAGTTGAGGGACCCTCGAGTGCTGACAGGGGATTGTGTGGGAGGTGTGAGGCGCGTGACGTGGCGTGTGCGACGGGTGTGGATGCTGAGCGGTGGGGCTGTGATCGATCGGCAGACGGATCGCGCTCAGGACCCGCCGAGGTTCAGCGGTTGACGGAGGCCGTGTCGCCGCCGTGGGAGCCGGTGACGGGCTTGTCGGCATAGGCGGTGCCTGCGGTCCAGAACAGGGCGCCGGAGGCCAGGACGACGCCCCATTTCAATCGCCGAGGGGTGATCACTCCTGGCACTCCTTCGCCTTCCCCGTGACGGTTACCGATTGGGCCTTCCATACCGGTGAGGCCTTCGTCGACGCCATGAGGATGTTGAACTTCAGGTAGCTGCCCAGGCTTTCCTTGGTGTACAGGACCTTCCCGCTCTTCACTTCCTTGCCATAGGCCTTGGCCTGGTTCTCGCAGAACGTGACGCGTGTGAGCTTGGCGCTCTTCGACGCGCCGCCATCGCTGGTCTCGGCTTGGTAGTAGCGGTCGGTGCCGGTGAGTGTCCAACCCCCCTGCACGTACGTCTTGATCTGTGAGTTCGCATATCGCGCCGCATCCCCAGCCGAGTAGTACTGGTACGCCGGGTCGTTCGGGTCCTGCTGGGTGACGCCGTGGTTGATCGCACGGATGTAGTTCTCCGCGTCCCCCAAGGCGGCCACCCTGTCCGTGTCCGATGGCGTGTCGAAGTCGAAGACCAACTTCAAGTCCTTGGGAAGGCTCACATCCGGCCTGTCCGCAACGGCCGAGGCAGAAGCCGACGCCGAAGCCGACGGACTCCCGCTCCCCGTATCCGCCCCCTTGATGTCATCCGAAGACGACTTGTCACCCCCGCCGCACCCGGTGAGCAAAAGCGTCGCCGCGGCGGTGAGCGCGGCGGCAGTGGTCGGCAGTGCGCGGCGGGTCACGGTTGATCTCCCCCGAGGTCGGCGTGTGCGACGGGCGTGGATGTGGGGTGGTGGGCCTGTGATTGATCGGCAGGCGGATCGCGCTCAGGGGGCGGTTGGTGGGGGCGGCCTGCCTCGTGTACTCCGCCCGTCTTGTTGCAAGAGCAGGTCCGTTGGGGCTCAGCGGTTGACGGCCTGGATCTCCTGGACGTTCATGTCCTGGGTCGTGTCGAAGGTGCCTTCGGGGAGGTCGCCCTTCGCGCCGCCCGTGCCTTCCCACGAGACCTGCCAGGTGATGCTGGCCTTCAGGTGGTACGGCGTGCCGTTGGTGGCGTGGAGGTACGTGATGCCGCAGGAAGGGGTCTTGCCGGCATCGCCCTTCTCGTACGGGGAGCCGATCGAACCGTCGTCGTTGATCGTGCAGTCGCCCGAGGCGGGGTAGGTCGTCGCGTCCTCGGTGCCGGGGTCCAGGTGGAGGGCGACCGGCTTGGCGGTCGTCACGGCGTAGAGGTTGGTGCGGGGGAGTTCGGCCCGGACCTTGATCTCCCGGAAGGTGCCCTTGTCGAGCCAGGCCCAAGTGGGCAGGTTCACCGTGGACTTGGTGGTGGGCCTGAGTTCGATCTCGGTGTCGGGGACCTTGACCTGGTTGTAGGCGTACTCGGCGAGCATCTCGGGCGTGGGGGCGTGGGCGACCTTGGGCACCACGTTGGCGTCCTGCCAGAACATGATCTTGCCGCAGTCCCAGGACTTGGGGTCGCTGTCGTCCGGCGCGACGCTGCGCCAGAAGTAGCCGTCCTTGCCGATGTTGTAGTCCTTGTAGCCCTCGGCGGTGCTCTGCTCGTCGTCGAAGTTGGTCTCCGGCTTGCCGTCCTGGTAGTGGTCGGTCCAGAGCCCCTTGCCGTACCAGGACTCGTGGATGCCCACGTCCCCGTCGCCGTCGTTCTTGTCGACGAAGTCCTTCAGCTCCTGGCCGGTGAAGACGGGCTCGTACCAGCAGGCCGGGGGCTTCCAGTTGACGTCCACGGAGGAGAGGGCGCCGCGCTTGCCGCCGGTGGGGCCGCTCACCTGGCGGACCTTGATGTGGGAGTAGGTGGCGGAGGCGTAGATGTTCTTGTCGTGGGCTCCGCCGTGCGGTCCCGTGTTGGAGCCCCCGCTGCCAACTGCTCCGGCCGGCGTGGAGGCGAAGAGAATCCCGGCGAGAGAGGCGATTGCCGCCGGTACTGCACGCGTGGGCCTCATCCTCAGCAGCCGCCCCTCTTGCCGCGCGTCGACACGTTCTGCCAGACACCGTCGGCGTTCTTGGTGAGCGTGACCGTGTAGAACACCTTCGGGTTCGTGCCCGTTGGGTTCCCCTGGACTTCCTTCGTCTTGCGTTGCCTCGTGTATGCCTTGCTCTCGTCGGTGCAGTACGACACCGCAGCACGCGTCTTCTTGTCACCTAGCAGTGTGGGCTTGGGGTCGTATACCGGCAGCTTGCCGAAGACGGTGAGGTTCTTGCTCGTGTAAGTCTTGATCCACTGCCGGTCTTGCGACAGACCTGATGCGGTGTCGTAGAAGCCAAGGGCCTCGCCGCCATCGGGCTCGTTGGCGGTGATCGCCGCGTATCCCGCGCGGAGCTGGTCCTTGGTGTCATTGAGGACGGCTTGTTCGACCGCGTCACTGCTCGTCCAGTCCTCGAACGTCAACTGGAACTCGCTCGGGAGTTTGATCTCGGGGCGCTTGACCCCGGACGCCTGCGAAGTCGACGCCGAAGCCGACGGACTCCCGCTCCCCGTATCCGCCCCCTTGATGTCATCCGAAGGCGACTTGTCGCCCCCGCCGCACCCGGTGAGCAGAAGGGCCGCGGCTGCAGTGAACGCAGCGGCAGTGGTCGGCAGTGCGCGGCGGGCCACGGTTGATCTCCCCCGTTGTCGGTTGTGTGCAACGGGGAACGAAGCTATCAGGGGCGAGTAAGAGGGCCTGGAGTGCCTGTGGGGGATTGTGTGGGGAACGTGAGGAGTCTGGTGTGGCGGGTGCCATGGGCGTGGATCGTAGGCAAGTACGGCCATGGCGACGGGCGCGGGGCAACTCAGGCCAAGGGGGCAGGCAGTGACGTATCGGGTGAACGGCGAGGTCTCAGGTCCGTATCCGATCTTCAGCGGCCCAAATCAGAGTCCATAAGATCTCTGTAGGCTCAGTACATCTCACGCACCCCAGGCAACCCCAGGCCACCCCACCCCACACAACCCAGGACACCCGCCATGCCGCGACGCAGCACCTCAAGCTCGACGGGACGCTCGACGGGCAACTCGACGGCTCCCAGGAACCGGACGCCCCAACCCGTGAGGATCCGGCGGCGTTCCGTCGGGGACTTCGTCAAGGCGTTCTTCGCGTTCGTCGCGCTGCTCGGCCTCGTCGTCGGGGTGCCGGGTGCACTCGCCGTGTCCATCGGGTGGCCGTTGCCCAGCGGGGTGCCGAGTCTGGAGTGGCTCCAGCAGGAGATCACGGTCACGACCTTCCTGCACATCCTGACCGTCGTCGTCTGGCTCGCCTGGGCCCAGTTCACCGCCTGTGTCCTCGTCGAGGTGAAGGCGGCTCTCTCCGGCGTCGGCGTCCCGGGCCGTGTCCCCGGTGCCGGTCCGAGTCAGATTCTCGCCCGGCAGCTCGTCGCCGCTCTCCTCCTCGTCGGCGCCACCGCCGCCAGCCTCACCCCGGGGTTGTCGAACCTCGGGCACAGTCTGGACGGCAACCAGAAGCCGACCGTCGCCGCCGCCCAGGCGACTCCCGGACTCTTCGCCCAGCAGCAGGAGCAGGCGGCCACTACCGCCGCCGCCCTCGCCCAGCAGGCTTCCCACGCGCAGGCGGACGCCGGCAGCAACGCCAAGCAGCACGGCGACACGAAGTACTACCGGATCCAGCCGCCCGAGGGGCGTCACCACGACTCCCTCTGGGAGATCGCGCAGCGCCACCTCGGTGACGGGCGCCGGTACAAGGAGATCTACGAGCTCAACAAGGACCGGACCCAGCCGGACGGTTCCAAGCTGTCCGAGGCCAGTCTGATCCGGCCCGGATGGATCATGGAGATGCCCGGAGACGCACACGGCGGCGAGCTGGTCGAGGCGCCCGACGCCTCCGCCCACGCCTCCTCCTCGGCCCAGCAGCAGATCCACGACTACGCCAAGTCCGGCGACCACGCCCAAGGCAGCCACGCGCAGGGCGGCGGTCATCACGCCCAGCAGGTCTCCCTGCCCGAGCAGCGGCCCGCCTCCGACGGCGGCCGTCAGCACGCCGCCCCCGCCGCATCCAGCAGTGCCAGCAGCGCCTTCGGACTTCCGCAAGCACTCATCGGCGCCCCCCTTCTCGCCGCCGGCCTCCTCGGCGCTCTCGGCCGTCGCCGCCGGCAGGCGTTGTGGCAGTCGGCGCTCGGTGCCATCGGCGGGCGGCGCGGGATGGAGCCGCCGCTGCCGGCCGGTGACGCCGCCGACGCGCAGGACGCCCTCCTCGTGGGCGCCGACCCCGAAGGCGTACGACTGCTGGACCGTTCGCTGCGGGGGCTCGCTGCCCAGCTCGCCGGTGAGTCGCGGGATCTGCCCACCGTCTACGCCGCCTGGCTCAGCAAGGGCGATCTGCATCTCCAGCTCGCCCAGCCCGCCGGGAAGCCGCCCGCGCCCTGGCAGCTCGGGCAGGACCAGACGTTCTGGATGCTGGCGAGGACCGACGCCGAGCGGTACGAGGACGTCGACACGGCCGCGCCCTACCCCGGCCTCGTCAGCCTCGGCACCATGGACGACTCGCGGCTGCTGCTCAACCTGGAGTCGGTGCCCGGCATCGTCTCCCTGAGCGGCCGCGAGGCCGACCGGGCCGCGGTGTTCGCGTCCGTCGCCGCGGAGCTGGCGACGAACGGCTGGTCGGACCGCATGACCATCACCCTCGTCGGCTTCGGCGAGGATCTGACTCCCCTCGCGCCGAACCGGCTGCGTCACCTCGGCGGCATCGACGACCTGATCGAGACCATGGAGGCCGAGACGCGGCAGCGGCGGGGAGCACTGGGTGCCGCCGGTCACGACTCCGTCCTCACCGGGCGTACGGGGCCTGCCCAGCACACTCGTTGGGCGCCGCACCTCGTCCTGCTCGCCGCCCAGCCCTCCGCCGAGGACGCCGTCAAGCTCGCCGAACTCGCCTCCGACGCGAGCCGGCTCGGCATCGGCTACCTCGTCGGCACCGAGACCGGCGATCTGCCCGGCGCCGCCTGGGAGATGGAGGTCACCAGCGAGGGCAAGCTCCTCGCCCCGCTGCTCGGACTCGAACTCGACGCCCAGCTCCTGCCGTTGGCCACCCAGCGCGCCGTCGTCGAGCTGTTCGTCGAGGCCGACCCCGAGCACGATCCCCAAGGGCCCGTCCCCACCCCGCCGTTCCTCGTCGACATCAGCGAGCAGGGGCGGCCCGCGGTGTACGCGCGCCTCGTCGGCCCGTACGAGATCATCGGCCTCGACACCCCGGACGGCGAGCGCAGCGCGCTGCTGCACGAGGCGCTCGCGCTGCTGCTGCTGCACCGCGAGGGCGTGCACCCGCGGGTCCTGTCGTCCGCCCTGTGGCCGCGAGGGGTCACCGAGGACGTGCGGGACGCGCTGCTGGAGCGGCTGCGGGTCTGGCTCGGCGCCGATCCCGACGGCACTCCCCGGCTCTCGGCCGACTCGACCGGGCGGCTCGTGCTCGCCAAGTCCGTCGTGTCGGACCTGGACGTGCTGCGCTCGCTCTACCACGAGGCCACTCAGGGCAAGGGCGTCAACAGCCGTGTCGTGCGCGGGCGGCTGCTGACGGATGCGCTGGTCCTGGTCCGCGGCCCGCTGCTCGCCGACCGGCCCGAGGGGCGCTACCGCTGGCTCACCCACGAGATCATCGATGCCCAACTCCCGCTGCTCGTCGCGGACATCGGGCTCGCCCTGTCCGCATTCCACCTGGAGAAGGACCGCGCGGAGAAGGCCATCGAGGCCCTGGGCGCCTCCCTCAACTCCGCTCCCGCCGACGAACGCCTCTGGAACGAGCTGCTGCGCGCCACCCACGCCACCGGTGACGCGGGCCGCCTCCAGGCCCTGGCCTCCGACCTCGTGAACCGCAGCGGCGCACGCGGACTGCCGCCGCGCACTGAGGCGCTGCTCGACGAACTGCTGCCGACGTGGCGCAGCGGCGCCGCCGCGGTCGGATGAGCAGCGGGTTGAGCACCAGGTCCATCAGTGGGTTGAGCAGGGCAGGGGCGACGGGTTGAGTACGGGGCTGTTGGTCGCCGTCGCCGCGCTGTGGGGTGCGGCGACGGGGGCGCTGCTGCCGCGCGCCGTGTACCGCTTCTCCGTACCGTCCGGGGAGGACTGGCGGGACCAGTGCCCCGGCGAGCATCCCCTCGGCCGGTGGATCGGGCGGGCCAGGTGCGAGCGGTGCGGGCCCACCGAACCGTCCTACGGCCCCGGCGTCGCCGCCCCGGCGATCGCCACCGCCCTCGTCTGCGCCGCCCTCGCCGCCGCCACCGGTACCCGGCCCGAGCTGGGCGTCTGGCTGCTGCTCGCGCCCGTCGGCGTGCTGCTCGCGGTGGTCGACTTCCGGGTGAAGCGGCTGCCCGACGTCCTGACGCTGCCGCTCGCGGGCGCCGCGCCGGCGCTCCTCGGGGCGGCGGCACTCGTACCGGAGCACGCCGGTGACTGGCTCACCGCGCTGTACGGCGGCCTCGCGCTCGGCGGCGCCTTCTTCGTGCTGTTCCTCATCAACCCCGGCGGCATGGGCTTCGGCGACGTCAAACTGGCGCTGGGCCTGGGCGCCGCGCTCGGGTGGTACGGCTGGCCGACGGTCATGCTGGGCACCTTCGCCGCGTTCCTGCTCGGGGCGCTCTACGGGGGCGCGCTCGTTGTCGTACGGCGGGCCGGGCGCAAGACGGCCATCGCGTTCGGGCCGTTCCTGATCACCGGAGCGTTCGTCGGGCTCCTGATCGGCGCGTACGCGGCCTGACCGCGGCGGGCGCATACGGGACCTGATGTCCTTGTCGCATACGTGACCTGATGTCCCCGGCGCGTACGCGGCCTGACGTCGGCGGTGCGAAACGGCTGGCGTAGGCTGGTCCGGTCTGTCCACAACCCTTGACGAAAGGGACGCCCCGGTGACCGAGAAGGCCGATCTTCAGTCCGTCCTCGACCGTGCCGCGGCCGGCGGACGGATCACCCCGGAAGAGGCCCTCGACCTCTACCGCGACGCCCCGCTGCACGCGCTCGGCGCCGCCGCGGACGCCGTACGCCGCCGCAGGTACGCGGGCACCGAGCACATCGCGACGTACATCATCGAGCGCAACATCAACTACACGAACGTGTGCGTCACGGCGTGCAAGTTCTGCGCCTTCTACGCCGCCCCGAAGGACACGGCGAAGGGCTGGACGCGCGACCTCGACGACATCCTGCGGCGCTGCGCGGAGACCGTCGAGCTGGGCGGCACCCAGATCATGTTCCAGGGCGGACACCACCCGGACTACGGCGTCGAGTACTACGAGAAGCACTTCGCCGCCATCAAGCAGGCCTTCCCGCAGCTCGTCATCCACAGCCTGGGGGCGAGCGAGGTCGAGCACATGGCGCGGATCTCGAAGGTGTCGGTCGAGGAGGCCATCACCCGCATCCACGCCGCCGGCCTCGACTCCTTCGCGGGTGCCGGTGCCGAGCTGCTCCCCGAGCGGCCCCGCAAGGCCATCGCGCCCCTCAAGGAGAGCGGCGAGCGCTGGCTGGAGATCATGGAGACCGCCCACCGGCTGGGCGTGGAGTCGACGTCGACCATGCTCATGGGCACCGGCGAGACCAACGCCGAGCGCATCGAGCACCTGCGGATGATCCGCGACGTACAGGACCGGACGGGCGGCTTCCGCGCCTTCATCCCGTACACCTACCAGCCGGAGAACAACCACCTGAAGGGCCGTACGCAGGCCACGCTCTTCGAGTACCTGCGGATGATCGCGATCGCGCGGCTGTTCATGGACAACATCCAGCACATCCAGGGCTCCTGGCTGACGACCGGCAAGGAGGTCGGCCAGCTGTCGCTGCACTACGGCGCCGACGACCTCGGCTCGATCATGCTGGAGGAGAACGTCGTCTCGTCCGCCGGTGCAAAGCACCGCTCCAACCGGCTTGAGATCATCGACCTGATCAGGAAGGCCGGCCGGGTCCCCGCCCAGCGGGCCACGACGTACGAGCACATCGTCGTCCACGACGACCCGGCGAACGATCCCGTCGACGAGCGGGTCATGTCCCACATCTCGTCCACGGCGATCGAGGGCGGCACCGCACATCCCGAGCTGAAGCTCCTCACCTCCAACTGACCTGGACCGAAGCGAGTTGGAGACCATTCACGCCGCTGACGAGGTGCGGTGCACCTGGGATGCGGAGCCGATCGAGCACGGTGCCGTCGTGGTGGGCCGGGACCGGATCGGTGCCGTGGGCACGTTCGAGGAACTGCGCGAGCGGTTTCCGGGCGCCCGGGTGCGCAGATGGCCCGGCGTGCTCGGGCCCGCCCGCATCCACGAAGGGCCGCTGCCCGACGCCCCGTCCCCGCGCGAACGCATCCACGCCGTGCTCAAGCTCGGTGCGGTGGCCGTCCTCGAGGACTACGTGGACTCGCCCGAACTCCGGGCCGCAGCCGAGCGGAACGACGTGATCGTCCTCCCGCGCACCCAGCGGACGGCGATCAGGCAGACGGGCCGCGCCGACCTCGCCGTACTCGACGAAAACGGCGCATGCATCGCGACGGTGTGCGCCGGGCGCCTGGTGCACCGAAGGCGCTAGTGCTCTGACCACATTGGTTCGCCGGGTTGGTGGTCGGGGCGGTTGGATGTGCGGTGACGTCCGATCCGAGTGCTGGGGGTGCGGTGGCTGAGCCTGTCCGCGTGCGCAGGTTGACCGACCAGGAGGGGCAGAAGCTGCAGCAGATCGTGCGCCGGGGCAGCACCAGTTCGGTGCGCTTCCGACGCGCGATGATGCTACTGGCGTCGGCTGGCGGGAACCGGGTCCCGGTGATCGCCCAGCTGGTGCAGGCCGACGAGGACACAGTCCGGGATGTGATCCACCGGTTCAACGAGATCGGCCTGGCCTGTCTGGACCCTCGGTGGGCGGGAGGCCGTCCCCGCCTGCTCAGTCCTGACGACGAGGACTTCGTCGTCCAGACGGCCACCACCCGCCCGACCAAGCTCGGCCAGCCCTTCACCCGCTGGTCCATCCGCAAACTCGCCGCCTACCTGCGGAAAGTCCATGGGCGGGTCATCCGCATCGGTCGCGAGGCATTACGCCGTCTGCTCGCCCGCCGCGGCATCACCTTCCAGCGCACCAAGACGTGGAAGGAGTCCCCGGACCCCGACCGCGAGGCAAAGCTGGACCGGATCGAGGAGGTCCTGGACCGCTTCCCGGACCGGGTCTTCGCGTTCGACGAGTTCGGCCCGCTCGGAATCCGCCCCACCGGCGGTGCGTGCTGGGCTCCCGCCAGTCATCCCGAGCGGCACCCGGCGACCTACCACCGCACCCACGGCGTCAGGTACTTCCACGGCTGCTATTCGGTCGGCGACGACACGCTCTGGGGCGTCAACCGCCGGAAGAAGGGGGCCGCGAACACCCTGGCCGCGCTCAGGTCGATCCGGGCCGCCCGCCCGGACGGCGCCCCGATCTACGTCATCCTGGACAACCTGTCCGCCCACAAGGGCGAGACGATCCGCCGCTGGGCGAAGAAGAACCGCGTCGAGCTGTGCTTCACGCCGACATACGCGTCCTGGGCCAACCCGATCGAGGCGCACTTCGGACCGTTGCGGCAGTTCACCGTCGCGAACTCCAACCACCGCAACCACACCGTGCAGACCCGGGCCCTGCACGCCTATCTGCGCTGGCGCAACGCGAATGCCCGTCACCCCGACGTGCTGGCAGCCCAGCGCCGCGAGCGCGCTCGCATCCGCAGCGAGAAGGGCATCCGTTGGGGCGGACGTCCCCTCGCCGATGCCGCTTGACCGGCCGGATATCTTTCCCGGCCGAGTCCTAGCAGTAGCCGTCCACGCTGGCGCCGACTGGAGCGAGGTTGGGCCAGGGACGCCCTGCTCTGTCGGAGGCAGCGGACCGTAGGAGGTCAAGAAGAGTGCACCCTGGGTAGCCCCGGAAGCTCGCGTAGGTGCCCCGGTAGTAGCAGTTCCAGTAGCTCACGACCCGCCGTTGCGTGCGTGCGAAGAAGGCCGGGTTGTCCACGATGAACTGCCCGTAAGCGAGGTGGCCGCAGGTGCCGGGCGTGGCGAGGCCACGGAGCTCATCGCAGATGACCACCAGGATTTCCAAGACGTACTCGCCAACCAGCTGCACGACGAAGGGGACGACCCATGGGTCCGTGGAACCAACGACCTTCTCCAGATGACGCTGTCTGACCACCCCGTCGCAGTGCCTTGAGTACAGACAGTGCAGAAGCTGCCGTTGGCGCGACGAAAGCGACGCCACCGCGTCAGTTGGCGGCTCGCCGTTGTAGAGGCGGCCGGGGATCAAAACCTGCTGGCCCTCTACAGCGACCGAGAACGAGGCATGCGGCGGGAACCGAGAATCAGGCATCACCGCCAGGACTGCCTCGGCATCGCTTGCAAGCTCGGCTGGGAACGCCGTGACCAACGGATTGCTGCTGTCGGAAAGCGGCTGCACGAGCCGAGCATAGGCGGATGCCACGGCCAGGTAGCCGGCATCAATGGCCACACACCCGCTCAACCCGGCGAAGGTATGCGGTCAGAGCACTAGTAGACTGTCGCGACTAAGTGTCGTGCTGGTTGGTGGAGTTGGGGTCGGGCGAGCTTCGCTTGTCGCTTCCGTTCGACTGGGCAGGGGTGCCGTGTCCTCGCAGAAGAAGTATCCGGTCGCGTTGAGCGCCGAAGATCGTCGGGCGTTGGAGCGTGTGACGACGACGGGGGTCCGCAGCGCGTCGATGATCAGGCGGGCGCGGGTACTGCTCGCGCTGGACACCTCGGTCGGTGAGGTCGATCCGCGGGCGGTGATCGCGGACCGGGTCGGGGTCTCGTGCGATTCGGTCCGCCTGATCTCGAAGCGCTACGCGGAGACCGGCGGCGATGTGTGGGCCACGGTCGGCCGGAAGGAACGCGCACTCCCGCCGGTGCCCTCTGTGGTGACCGGCGAGGTCGAGGCGAGGCTGATCGCGCTGGCCTGCTCGACGCCGCCCAAAGGACACGCCAGGTGGTCGCTGCGCCTGCTGGAGAAGCACGTCGCGCTGGTCGAGGACATCCCGGATCTGGACCACTCCACCATCGGCCGGGTGTTAAAAAACGGAACTGCGTCCTCATGTGAAGAAGTGCTGGACCATTCCGCCGGCTGCGAATGCGGCCTTCGCCGCGGCGATGGAGGACGTCCTGGCGGTCTACCACCGACCCTTCGATCCGGCGCGCCCGGTGGTGTGCATGGACGAGAAGCCGTACCAGCTCCTCGGCCACGTCCGCGATCCGCTTCCCGCGCAGCCGGGCCGTGACCGGCGTGAGGACAACGAGTACGTCCGCTCGGGGACCTGCTCGATCTTCTGCTGGGTCGAGCCGCTGCGCGGATGGCGGCGCGTCGACGCCCGGCCCCGCCGGACCAGGGTCGACTGGGCGCACCAGGTCGAGCACCTGCTGACCGTGGACTATCCCGACGCCGCCACGGTCGTGCTGGTGATGGACAACCTCAACACCCACACCACCGCCTCGCTCTACGAAGCGTTCGACCCGGCAAAGGCCTTCGCGCTGGCCCAGCGCCTGGAGATCCACCACACCCCCAAACACGGGTCCTGGCTCAACATCGCCGAGATCGAGCTCTCCGCGCTCACCCGCCAGTGCCTGGACCGCCGCATCGACGACCTCGCCGTGCTCAACGCCGAACTCGCCGCCTGGCAGCAGCACACCAACAGCAACCAGCGCCAAGTCGACTGGCACTTCACCACCGACGACGCACGCGTGAAACTACGCCACCTCTACCCAACCACATAGCGAAATTAAGTCGCGACAGTCTACTAGTCGTATGGACCCGGAGGGGTTACCTCCCGCCGGAGAGCCAGTGGTTCATGTTCGGCATCGGCTGGATCCTGATCGCGGTGTTCACCCTGTTGTGCGGATGAGTGGACGACGTGGCCGCGAAGAAGAAGCCCAGACTGCTTCCGTGAGGGCGGACTGCAACAATGGCGGCGTGACCCGCGCTTCCCTGAACAAGCAGCCGCACGAAGTCGCCTCGATGTTCGACGACGTGGCGGAACGGTACGACCTGACGAACGACGTGCTGTCGCTCGGCCAGGACCGGGTGTGGCGCAAGGAGGTAGCCCGGGCGGTCGACGCCCGGCCCGCGCAGAAGGTCCTGGACCTGGCGGCGGGTACGGCGACCTCCTCGCTGCCGTTCGCGCGCACGGGCGCGTACGTCGTCCCCTGCGACTTCTCCATCGGCATGCTCCAGGTCGGCAAGAAGAAGCACCCCTGGCTGCCGCTGACCGCGGGCGACGCGACGAAGCTGCCGTTCGGGGACGACGTCTTCGACGCCGTCACGATCTCCTTCGGACTGCGCAACGTGCAGGACTTCGACGCCGCCCTGCGCGAGATGTACCGGGTGACCAAGCCGGGCGGACGAGTGGTGATCTGCGAGTTCTCGCACCCGACCTGGGCGCCGTTTCGCACGGTCTACACCGAGTACCTGATGCGGGCCCTGCCGCCGGTCGCGCGCGCGGTCTCCTCCAACCCCGACGCCTACGTCTACCTCGCCGAGTCGATCCGTGCCTGGCCCGACCAGCCCGCGCTCGCCGACCACCTGCAGAAGGCCGGCTGGTCGAAGGTGGCGTGGCGCAACCTCACGGGCGGGGTGGTGGCCCTGCACCGCGGGTTCAAGGAGGCCTGACCCTCGCACGGGCCGCCCTGAGCCTTGCCCGGTCGGCCTGGCCTCCGCACGTGTCGCCCTGAGCCTTGCCGGGTTCGGCCGACCCCCGCGCGGGGCGCCCTGAACTCCGCACGGGGTGACCCAGCACCGCGGTCCCCTGCACCTCGCACGGGTCCAGGAGAGCCGCAGTGGGTCAGGGAACGCGGAATCCGACGACGGCGTACGGGTCCTCGGGCTCGTCGAGTTCGCGCTGCATCCCGCCGCTGGGCGGACGCGGCAGGCGCGGTTCGCGCACACCGGCGCCGCCCCCGCCCTCACCCTCGCCGAAGTCGAACCACACGTAGACCATCGAGTCCCGCGGCACTTCGGCATTCGGCTGCGGGTACTGCCGTACGACGTACTCGACGACGGTCTGGTGGAAGTCGGGCCGGTCCGGCGCGTTGATGAACAGGCCGGTCGACTCGGCCGTCTTGCGCGCGTCCATGGCCATCAGTCCGACAAGTCGCGGTACGCGCACGTCGGGTGTCTTGGGCGGTACGTGCACAGATGTCACCCCCAGCGGTATCTGAAGGGTAACTCCGGCCCGGCATCACCCGGAAGTATCGTGTGTCTTTCTGTAACAGTCGACTACGTTGAGTAGTCATCGACCGTCACAGATCGAGCCGATAGCAGTGCCCCTCCTGCTCCCGGGCCGGTGTGGTGAAGACCTCGGCCAGGTGCATGCCCAGCCGCCGCGTCACCGCGATCGACCGCTTGTTGCCGGCCAGGACCATCGCCACGACGCTCGGCACCTCCGCCGCCCGCAGTCGTTCCAGTGTCATCTGCGCGGCCGCGGTGGCATACCCCTTGCCCCAGTACTCCCGCCCGAGCCGCCACCCGATCTCGATCTCGCCCTTGGGGCCCCAGTCCTGAGGCCACGGCTGGGCGCCGGTGAACCCGATGACCTGCCCGGACTCGCCGACCATGGTCCACAGGCAGAAGCCCCGCTCGGCGTCGTGCCGGCGCTGGCGGGCGGTGAGCTCCTCGTAGAAGGAGAGGTTGGCGGACCTGCCGCCGTGGAACTCCATGACGTCCGGGTCGTCGAAGACCCGGTGCCAGGCGACGGCGTCCTCGTCGGTGGGGACGCGCAGCCGTATTACGGGGAGAGCTCGGTTCACGAGGCAGCCCTTCAGCCGGGTGATCAATTCTGCTGAATAGACTGCCTGTGTCCAGTGCCGCTCGGCACAGAGATTTGTCGAACTTGGGGAGATCCCGCCGTGACCGTCGTGACCGAGCCGCTCTCCGAGAACACCGCCGATGTGATCGTCGTGGGCGCGGGGCCGGCGGGCTCCACGACCGCCTACCACCTCGCCAAGTCCGGCCTCGACGTGCTCCTCTTGGAGAAGACCGAGTTCCCGCGCGAGAAGGTCTGCGGCGACGGCCTGACCCCGCGCGCCACCAAGCAGCTCGTGGCCATGGGCATCGACATCTCCGAGGAGGCCGGCTGGCTGCGCAACAAGGGCCTGCGCATCATCGGCGGCGGCGTCCGCCTCCAGCTGGACTGGCCGGATCTCGCCTCCTTCCCGGACTACGGCCTCGTCCGCAAGCGCGACGACTTCGACGAGCAGCTCGCCCGGCAGGCCCAGAAGGCCGGGGCGCGCCTGTACGAGCGCTGCAACGTCGGCGCCCCGATCATCGACGACCGCACGGGCCACATCACCGGCGTCCACGCCAAGCTCGGCGAGGAGAAGCGCGAAGTCACCTTCCACGCGCCGCTCGTCGTGGCGGCCGACGGCAACTCCACCCGCCTCTCCCTCGCGATGGGCCTGCACCGCCGGGAGGACCGCCCGATGGGTGTCGCGGTCCGGACGTATTTCGAGAGCCCCCGCCACGAGGACGACTACCTGGAGTCCTGGCTGGAACTGTGGGACCGCCGAGGCCCCCAGGACCGCCTGCTCCCCGGCTACGGCTGGATCTTCGGCATGGGCGACGGCACGTCGAACGTCGGCCTGGGCGTCCTGAACACCTCCGACTCCTTCAAGGAACTGGACTGGCGCGAGGTTCTGAAGGCCTGGTGCGCCTCCATGCCCGAGGACTGGGGCTACACGCCGGACAACATGACGGGCCCCATCCGGGGAGCGGCCCTGCCGATGGCCTTCAACCGCCAGCCCCACTACACCAAGGGCCTGCTCCTGGTCGGCGACGCCGGCGGCCTGGTGAACCCCTTCAACGGCGAAGGCATCGCCTACGCCATGGAGTCCGCCCAGATCGCCGCCGACGTCATCGTCCAGGCCCACGCCCGCCCGACGGCCGCGAGCCGCGAACTGGCCCTCCAGCGCTACCCGCGCGTCCTGAAGGACACCTACGGCGGCTACTACACGCTCGGCCGCGCCTTCGTGAAGCTCATCGGCAACCCGAAGGTCATGAAGATCGCGGCCCAGCGCGGCCTCACCCACCCCATGCTGATGAAGTTCACCCTGAAGCTTCTGGCGAACCTGACGGACCCGACCGGCGGCGACGCGATGGACCGGATCATCAACGGCCTCAGCAAGGTGGCACCGAAGGCGTGACCGGCCGGCCGCTCAGCGCCTCGATGCCGGCGGCAGGGTCCGCAACCTCGGCGCCACGCCCGCGAAGGTGGCGCGCTCCCGCGCCGTGGGCCGCGTCTTCATCGAGGCCCTGATCGTCTGGGGCATGCTCGCCCGCGGTCTGGCCGGCGACGCCGACGGCGACTCAATTCCGGGACGTAGTCGACCCAATTCCGGGACGTAAGGGTCTTTTCGCGCCAAGAGCCGTCAACGCGCCCCCGGGCGCGGACAATTCGGACGCGGCGCCGTGTGAACTCCAGGAGTCGTGCCGGACCGGCCGCCCGGAAGGGGGCCCTGAAGCGCGTCGACGAGGTCGGCCACAAAACCGGGCCTGCCCCACACCTTCGACCTCGGACGGGGCCACAGGGGCTGTGGGAGGGCGCACGGAGGGGCCGCCAGCCCCCGAGCGGCTGCGGCCCCTTCCGTGCGACACGTGCGTCCTGTCTGTCCCGTGTGTCAGAGCACCCGCACCGCGCCGGTCGGCGGGTCGTAGGAGAGCGGCTTCTCGACGACGCCGCTCGACGGGTTCTGCGCGCCGACGAACATGCCGTCACCGACGTACACCGCCACGTGGTACGCGCTGCCCGCGCTGCCCCAGTAGAGGATGTCGCCCGGCTGCAGGTTGCTCAGCGAGACCTGGGTGCCGGCCGTCGACTGGTCCTGTGAGACGCGCGGCAGGCTGATGCCGATCTGCTTGAACGCGGTCTGCACCAGGCCCGAGCAGTCATAGGCGGACGAACCGGTGGCACCGGACACATATGCCTTGCCGACCTGTGCCTTGACGAAGCTGACGATCGCGGCGGCCGAACCCGTGGCCGTCGACGAACCCGTCGAGGGGATGGAGGTCGTGGACGCGGCGAGGGTGGTCCGCTCGGCGCTGCGGGAGACGGCGCGCTCGGCGGCGGCCTTGCGAGCGGCCTCGGCCTTCTTCTTGGCCTCCGCCTTGTGCTTCGCCTTGGCGAGGTCCGCCTTGGCCTGCTTCGCGGCGTTTGCGGCGGCCGTGTCACGCTCGGCCTGCAGCTGGTAGTTCGCGGCAGCCTGCTGCGTGGCGTCCGCGGACTGGGCGACCTGAGTGGCCAGATCGGCCGTCAGGGTGGGCAGTTCGAGCGTCTGTGTCACCGGCTCGGCGGCGTTCGCCGAAGCCGACGCACCCGCCGCTGCCATGCCGAGGACGCCACCGGTGACTCCGACGCGCACAGCGAGCGTCGTGGACGCGGTGCGGCGGGGTTTCCGGTGGCTGCGTATGTGAGCGGTGTGGGACATGAGAACAACCGGTATCAGGGGCTCCTCCATACCTTCAAGAAACGTGTGCTGCGCCACAGTTGTTCAATCGGCACTCCGAAAACCTGGTCTCTCGACCTTTATTGACGCCGTAACGGACATTGCGGGCCTGGCCTGTTGCCCCCGTGATCACGGTCTTTCATCGTTACGCCCGAATTGCCCCGCACCTACCACTGGTTGGGACCGGTGGCCAAGCCCCGTTCTCGGACGCCTCTCCTGGGTGTGGCGGAGGTCACGCAACGGTCTCGGCCTGGTCCGCGTCCCGCGCGAAGATCACGACCTGATTGCGCTCGGGTCACGACCGGGCTCCGCTCGTGAATGTGTGCACGCGTCCACACCGCATCACCCAGGTCGCTCTGATGTGTGAACGCGAGCCACTACCAGGGCGCCTCGCCCAACTCCAATTTGCATGCAGAAGAAGTCTCTTGATATTGAGACGACCCCTCCGAGCTGGGCCGACGAGCAGAAATGTCACCTATGGTGACCACTCGGACGCTTCCAGTACGAAGATCACTGCTCATCCGACTTCATGATCGTTCGTCAGGTGGTGGAGATCACAAAGCTTGTGCAATACCCCGTGTCGCAGATCACAGACCGGCGGGCATAAGATGCGAGGCAGTTGGGCTTGTGACCTGCTTCACATGTTCTCGATCTTCGCCCGGGACGGGCGAGGTTGGAGAGACGTATGAGGCCGGTGTGAGTCCGCCACCATCGCCAGCAGTCAGTGCCGACTGAGAGGAGCGAGGAGCGGTGAACGCGTATGCGCCCATCCTCGTACTGGGAGCCCTCGGGGCAGGCTTTGCGATCTTCTCCGTGGTCATGGCCACGCTGATCGGTCCGAAGCGGTACAACCGGGCCAAGCTCGAGGCCTACGAGTGCGGGATCGAGCCGACCCCCACGCCGGCCGGCGGCGGGCGCTTCCCCATCAAGTACTACCTGACGGCGATGCTCTTCATCGTCTTCGACATCGAGATCGTCTTCCTCTACCCCTGGGCCGTCACCTTCGACGCCCTGGGGATTTTCGGGCTCGTGGAGATGCTGCTCTTCGTGCTCACCGTCTTCGTCGCGTACGCGTACGTATGGCGGCGCGGCGGCCTGGAATGGGACTGAGGGGCCTTTAGAACATGGGACTCGAAGAAAAGCTGCCGAGCGGCTTCCTGCTGACCACCGTCGAGCAGGCCGCGGGCTGGGTGCGCAAGGCGTCCGTCTTCCCGGCCACGTTCGGCCTCGCCTGCTGTGCCATCGAAATGATGACCACCGGCGCCGGTCGCTACGACCTGGCGCGCTTCGGCATGGAGGTCTTCCGAGGTTCGCCCCGCCAGGCGGACCTGATGATCGTGGCCGGCCGGGTGAGCCAGAAGATGGCGCCGGTGCTGCGCCAGGTCTATGACCAGATGCCGAACCCCAAGTGGGTGATCTCCATGGGGGTCTGCGCCTCCTCGGGCGGCATGTTCAACAACTACGCGATCGTCCAGGGCGTCGACCACATCGTCCCGGTCGACATCTATCTGCCCGGCTGCCCGCCACGGCCCGAGATGCTGATGGACGCCATCCTCAAGCTCCACCAGAAGATCCAGAGCTCCAAGCTCGGCGTGAACGCCGAGGAGGCGGCTCGCGAGGCGGAGGAAGCGGCGCTCAAGGCCCTGCCCACGATCGAGATGAAGGGGCTGCTGCGGTGAGCGACGCGAACGGCACCAACGGTGCGTCGAACGGGGTGAACCCCGAAAAGGACCTCGGCGCCTCCAACCTCCCCGGCCAGCGCGGCGACGGCGGCGAGGAGATCCGCGTCCAGCGCGGCATGTTCGGCGCCAACAACGGCGGCGACACCTCCGGCTACGGCGGCCTGGTCCGCTCGATCCGGCTCCCGGGACCGGCGGCCCGCCCCTACGGCGGCCCACGCGGCGGAGCCGCATATGGATACTTTGACGAGGTCGCCGACGAACTGGAAGGTGCCCTGGAGGAACAGGGCCTGCTCCCCGGCAACGCGATCGAGAAGACGGTCGTGGACCGCGGTGAACTCACCTTCCACATCGAGCGCGAGCACCTGCTGCGCGTCGCCCGCACCCTGCGCGACGACCCGGCCCTGCGCTTCGAGCTGTGCACCGGCGTCAGCGGAGTCCACTATCTCCACGACAAGGGCCGCGAGCTGCACGCCGTCTACCACCTGCGCTCGATCACCCACAACCGGCTGATCCGCCTGGAGGTCAGCGCCCCGGACGCCGACCCGCACATCCCGTCCCTGGTCTCCGTCTATCCGACCAACGACTGGCACGAGCGCGAGACCTACGACTTCTTCGGGATCGTCTTCGACGGCCACCCGGCCCTGACGCGGATCATGATGCCGGACGACTGGCAGGGCCATCCGCAGCGCAAGGACTACCCCCTCGGCGGCATCCCCGTCGAGTACAAGGGCGCCCAGATTCCGGCTCCGGACCAGCGGAGGTCGTACTCGTGAGCACGCAGCCAGCATCCGCGGCCTCCGCCGCCTCGGCCCGGGAGACCACCGAAGGCACCGTGTACACGGTCACCGGTGGCGACTGGGACGAGGTCGTCCAGGCCGCAGCCCGTGCCGACGACGAGCGCATCGTCCTCAACATGGGCCCGCAGCACCCCTCCACCCACGGTGTGCTCCGCCTGATCCTGGAGATCGACGGCGAGACGGTCACCGAGGCCCGCTGCGGCATCGGCTACCTCCACACCGGCATCGAGAAGAACCTCGAGTTCCGCACGTGGACTCAGGGCACCACGTTCGTGACGCGCATGGACTACCTGACGTCCTTCTTCAACGAGACCGCCTACTGTCTCGCCGTCGAGAAGCTCCTCGGCATCGAGGACCAGATCACCGAGCGAGCCAAGATCATCAGGGTTCTCCTGATGGAGCTGAACCGGCTCTCCTCGCACCTGGTGTGCATCGCCACCGGCGGCATGGAGCTCGGCGCCACCACGATCATGATCTACGGATTCCGTGATCGTGAAATGATTCTCGACATCTACGAGCTCATCACGGGCCTTCGGATGAACCACGCGTACATCCGCCCCGGCGGACTCGCGCAGGACCTGCCGCCCGGCGCGGTGGACCACATCCGCGAGTTCGTGAAGAAGATGAAGAAGAACCTCCCGGAGTACGACAAGCTCGCCACCGGGAACCCCATCTTCAAGGCCCGTATGCAGGACGTCGGCTACCTCGACCTGGCCGGCTGCATGGCCCTCGGCGCCACCGGCCCGATCCTGCGCTCCACCGGCCTGCCGCACGACCTGCGCAAGACGCAGCCGTACTGCGACTACGAGACGTACGACTTCGAGGTCCCGACCGCCGACACCTGCGACTCCTACGGCCGCTTCCTGATCCGCCTTGAGGAGATGCGCCAGTCGCTCGGGATCGTCGAGCAGTGCCTGGACCGGCTGCAGCCCGGCCCGGTCATGGTCGCCGACAAGAAGATCGCCTGGCCCGCCCAGCTCGCCCTGGGGCCGGACGGCCTCGGCAACTCCCTCGACCACATCAAGAAGATCATGGGTACCTCCATGGAGGCCCTGATCCACCACTTCAAGCTGGTCACCGAGGGCTTCCGCGTACCGCCGGGACAGGCGTACGCGGCCGTCGAGTCACCCAAGGGCGAACTCGGGGTGCACGCCGTGTCCGACGGCGGCACCCGCCCCTTCCGGGTCCACTTCCGCGACCCGTCCTTCACCAACCTGCAGGCCATGGCGGCGATGTGCGAGGGCGGCCAGGTCGCCGACGTCATCGTCGCTGTCGCGTCCATCGACCCCGTGATGGGAGGCGTCGACCGGTGACCACCTCTTCTTCGGAGCGGGGCGTCAGCCTGGGCATGCCCGAACTGCCCGCGCCCGCCTACCCGGACGACGTCCGAGCCAGGCTGGAGACGGACGCGCGGGAGTTGATCGCCCGCTACCCCGACTCCCGGTCCGCGCTCCTGCCGTTGCTGCATCTCGTGCAGTCGGAGGAGGGCCATGTCACGCGCACCGGGATGCGGTTCTGCGCGGACGTGCTGGACCTGACCACGGCCGAGGTCACCGCGGTCGCCACCTTCTACACCATGTACCGGCGCAGGCCGAGCGGTGACTACCAGGTGGGCGTCTGCACCAACACCCTGTGCGCGGTGATGGGCGGTGACGCGATCTTCGAGGAGCTCCAGGAGCACCTCGGTGTCGGCAACGGAGAGACCACCGACGACGGCAAGGTCACCCTGGAGCACATCGAGTGCAACGCGGCCTGCGACTTCGCGCCGGTCGTGATGGTCAACTGGGAGTTCTTCGACAACCAGACCCCGGGCAGTGCCAAGCGCCTCGTCGACGACCTGCGCGCGGGCAGGAGCGTGGAGCCCACGCGCGGGGCGCGCCTGTGCACCTTCAAGGAGACCGCGCGGATTCTGGCCGGCTTCCCCGACGAGCGGCCAGGGGCCGTCGAGGCAGGCGGCAGTGCGGGACCGGCATCGCTGGTGGGCCTTCGCCTGGCAAGGGGAGAGGCCGCACCCGCGCGCGTGGTCCATCCGCGGGACGGCGGCCCGCACGACGAGCCGCAGGACAGGGCAGTGCACGAGCCGTCGCCGACCGAGCACCTCAGTTCGCACGATGCGCCGCACGACACGTCGGCCTCCGACCCGGCCCACCCGGCAGGGCCTGCCGCCGAGGAGGGGGAGTGATGACCTTGGCACCCGAACTGAAAGACACCAGCCCCGAGAAGCTGCTCGCACCCGTGCTGTCGGCCTTCTGGGACGAGGACCGGTCCTGGACTCTCGACGTCTACAAAAGGCACGAAGGTTACGAGGGGCTCCGCAAGGCCCTCGCGATGTCCCCGGACGACTTGATCGCGTACGTCAAGGACTCCGGGCTGCGCGGCCGTGGCGGCGCGGGATTCCCGACGGGAATGAAATGGCAGTTCATTCCCCAGGGAGATGGAAAGCCGCACTATCTAGTTGTCAACGCCGACGAGTCGGAGCCTGGCACCTGCAAGGACATCCCGCTCCTCTTCGCGAACCCGCATAGCCTCATCGAGGGCATTGTCATCGCGTGTTATGCCATCAGGTCGTCGCATGCCTTCATCTATCTGCGTGGTGAGGTCGTCCCCGTGTTGCGGCGGTTGCACGAGGCCGTGCGCGAGGCCTATGCGGCCGGCTACCTCGGCGAGAACATCCTGGGCAGCGGGCTCGACCTCCAGGTCACCGTGCACGCGGGTGCGGGCGCGTACATCTGCGGTGAAGAGACCGCGCTGCTCGACTCGCTCGAAGGCCGCCGGGGTCAACCGCGGCTCCGTCCCCCTTTCCCTGCTGTCGCGGGCCTCTATGCGTGCCCGACTGTAGTGAATAACGTCGAGTCGATCGCGTCGGTTCCCGCAATCCTGGCTCGGGGCAAAGAATGGTTCCGGTCGATGGGCAGCGAGAAGTCGCCGGGCTTCACGCTCTATTCCCTCAGCGGCCACGTCGCGAGCCCCGGCCAGTACGAGGCCCCGCTCGGCATCACGCTCCGCCAGCTCCTCGAGATGAGCGGCGGCATGCGGTCGGGCCACCGGCTCAAGTTCTGGACGCCAGGCGGATCTTCGACGCCGATGTTCACGGAAGAGCACCTCGACGTACCTCTCGACTACGAGGGAGTCGGCGCCGCCGGCTCGATGCTCGGCACCAAAGCCCTGCAGTGCTTCGACGAGACGACCTGCGTCGTGCGCGCCGTCACCCGCTGGACCGAGTTCTACGCCCACGAGTCCTGCGGCAAGTGCACCCCGTGCCGCGAAGGAACGTACTGGCTCGTGCAGTTGCTGCGCGACATCGAGGCCGGCAAGGGCGTCATGTCCGACCTCGACAAGCTGAACGACATCGCCGACAACATCAACGGCAAGTCCTTCTGCGCCCTCGGCGACGGCGCCGCCTCGCCGATCTTCTCCTCGCTCAAGTACTTCCGCGACGAGTACGAGCAGCACATCACGGGCCGCGGATGCCCCTTCGACCCTGCCAAGTCGACGGCCTGGGCCGACCGCACGGAGGTGAACGCATGACTGTGACCACCAACGCTCCCTCGGGAGGGGGAGAGGCGGCGGTCCCGCCGGAAGATCTCGTCTCGCTGACGATCGACGGCGCCGAGATCAGCGTGCCCAAGGGCACCCTGGTCATCCGGGCCGCCGAGCAACTCGGCATCGAGATCCCCCGGTTCTGCGACCACCCTCTCCTCGACCCGGCCGGCGCCTGCCGCCAGTGCATCGTCGAGGTCGAGGGCCAGCGCAAGCCGATGGCGTCCTGCACCATCACGTGCACGGACGGCATGGTGGTGAAGACCCACCTCACCTCGCCGGTCGCCGAGAAGGCACAGCACGGTGTGATGGAGCTGCTCCTCATCAACCACCCGCTGGACTGCCCGGTCTGCGACAAGGGCGGCGAGTGCCCCCTGCAGAACCAGGCCATGTCCCACGGTCGGGCCGAGTCGCGGTTCGAGGGCAGGAAGCGGACCTACGAGAAGCCCGTCCCGATCTCCACTCAGGTGCTGCTCGACCGTGAGCGATGCGTGCTGTGCGCGCGCTGCACCCGCTTCTCCAACCAGATCGCGGGCGACCCGATGATCGAGCTGCTGGAGCGGGGCGCGCTGCAGCAGGTCGGCACCGGAGAGGGTGACCCCTTCGAGTCGTACTTCTCCGGCAACACCATCCAGATCTGCCCGGTCGGCGCGCTGACCTCGGCGGCGTATCGCTTCCGCTCCCGCCCCTTCGACCTGGTGTCGTCCCCGAGCGTGTGCGAGCACTGCTCCGGCGGCTGCGCCACCCGCACCGACCACCGGCGCGGCAAGGTCATGCGACGGCTCGCGGCCAACGACCCCGAGGTCAACGAGGAGTGGATCTGCGACAAGGGACGCTTCGCGTTCCGGTACGCGCAGCAGCGCGACCGGCTCGAGACGCCTCTTGTGCGCAACGCCGAGGGCGACCTCGAACCGGCCTCCTGGCCGGAGGCGCTGCAGATCGCCGCTCAGGGGCTGCTCGCCTCGCGCGGCAGGACAGGTCTGCTGACCGGCGGCCGCCTCACCATCGAGGACGCGTACGCGTACAGCAAGTTCGCGCGCGTGGCGCTCGACACGAACGACATTGACTTCCGCGCGCGCGTGCACAGCAGCGAGGAGTCCGACTTCCTCGCCGCCAAGGTCGCCGGTCGCGGTCGTGATCTCGACGGTACGGGCGTCACGTACACCGCCCTGGAGAAGGCGCCCGCCGTTCTGCTGGTCGGGTTCGAGGCCGAGGAGGAGGCGCCCGGCGTCTTCCTGCGGCTGCGCAAGGCCTGGCGTGGGCACGGGCAGAAGGTGTTCTCGCTGGCCACGCACACCACGCGCGGCCTGGAGAAGGCCGGAGGCACGCTGCTGCCGGCCGCCCCGGGCACCGAGACCGAGTGGCTGGACGCACTCGCGAGCGGAGTCGGCCTGGAGGATCCCGGCGCGAAGGCCGCCGAGGCGCTGCGCGCCGAGGGCGCGGTGATCGTCGTCGGCGAGCGACTGGCCGCGGTGGAGGGCGGGCTGACTGCCGCCGTACGGGCAGCGGCCGCCACCGGCGCCCAGCTGGTGTGGATCCCGCGGCGGGCCGGTGAGCGCGGCGCCCTCGAGGTGGGCGCGCTGCCCTCGCTGCTGCCGGGCGGCCGTCCGGCCACCGATCCACGCGCGCGTGAAGAGGTCGCCGCGGTCTGGGGCGTGGCCGAACTCCCGCACCGCTACGGCCGCGACACGGGCCAGATCGTCGAGGCCGCCGCGTCCGGCGAGCTGCAGGCCCTGGTGGTCGCGGGCGTGGAGGTCGCCGACCTGCCCGACCCGGCACGCGCGCGTGAAGCACTTCACGAGGCCGGTTTCGTGGTGTCACTGGAGCTGCGGCCCAGCGAGGTCAGCGAGCGCGCGGACGTCGTGCTCCCCGTCGCCGCGGTCGCCGAGAAGGCCGGCACATTCCTCAACTGGGAGGGCCGGGTGCGGTTCTTCGAGGCCGCGCTCAAGCCGGACCAGATGGCCCGCCGGCTCGCGCCCACCGACGCGCGCGTGCTGCAGATGCTGGCCGACGCCATGGACGTACACCTGGGTCTGCCGGACCTGCGCACCGTGCGTGCGGAGCTGGACCGGCTGGGCGCCTGGGACGGTCCGCGGGCCACCGAACCGCTGGAGACCGCGACCCAGTTGCCGCGGCCCGCCGCCGGGGAGGCCGTACTCGCCGGACACCGGCTGCTGCTCGACCGGGGCGTCCTCCAGGAGGGCGACGAGGCGCTCGCCGGAACCCGGCACGCGGCCCACGCGCGCGTGTCAGCCGCGACGGCCGCCGAAGCCGGCGTCAAGGACGGCGACGCCCTCGCCGTGACCGGACCCGCCGGAGTCGTCGAACTCCCGCTGCAGATCACGGAGATGCCGGACCGGGTGGTCTGGCTTCCGCTGAACTCCGCAGGCGGCGGCGTCGCCTCCGACACCGGGGCGCTGCCCGGCGCTCTCGTCCGTATCGGCCCGGCGACGCTCGTCGGCGAGGCCCCGAAGGAGGTGGAGGCATGAGCCCGTACCTCGCCGCTGAAGACCTCTCCATGTTCGGCCACGACCCCTGGTGGCTGGTCGTCGTCAAGGCGGTCTTCTGCTTCGCGTTCCTGATGGTGACCGTGCTGTTCTCCATCGTCTGGGAGCGCAAGGTCGTCGCCTGGATGCAGCTGCGCATCGGCCCCAACCGGCACGGCCCCTGGGGCATGCTCCAGTCGCTCGCCGACGGCGTCAAGCTGATGCTCAAGGAAGACGTCATCGTCAAACGCGCGGACAAGGTCGTCTACGTCCTCGCACCGATCGTCGCGGCCATCCCGGCCTTCATGGCGATCGCGGTGATCCCCTTCGGCCCGGCCGACAACGAGATCTCGGTCTTCGGCCACCGCACGACGATGCAGCTGACGGACCTGCCGATCGCGATGCTGTTCATCCTCGCGGTCGCCTCGGTCGGCATCTACGGCATCGTGCTGGCGGGTTGGAGTTCTGGATCCACCTATCCGCTCCTCGGCGGCCTGCGCTCCTGCGCGCAGATGATCTCGTACGAGATCGCCATGGGTGCCGCCTTCGCCTCCGTGTTCCTCTACTCGGGGTCGATGTCGACGTCGACGATCGTCGAGCAGCAGCACGACCGCTGGTACATCGTGCTGCTGCCGGTCTCCTTCATCATCTACATCGTCACGATGGTCGGCGAGACCAACCGCGCCCCCTTCGACATGCCGGAGTCCGAGGGCGACCTGGTCGGCGGCTTCAACACCGAGTACTCCTCGATCAAGTTCGCGCTGTTCATGCTCGCCGAGTACGTGAACATGGTGACGGTCTCGGCCGTGTCGACCACGCTCTTCCTCGGCGGCTGGCGCGCCCCCTGGCCGATCAGCACCTTCTGGGAGGGCGCGAACCACGGCTGGTGGCCGCTGCTCTGGTTCGTGATCAAGGTCCAGCTGCTGCTGTTCTTCTTCATCTGGCTGCGCGGCACCCTCCCGAGGGTCCGCTACGACCAGTTGATGAAGCTCGGCTGGAAGGTCCTCATCCCGGTCTCCGTGGTCTGGCTGATGCTGGTCGCCACGGTGCGGGCGATGAAGAACGAGAACTACGACTTCGCCGACATCGCCCTCTACATCGGCGCCGGCGTCCTCGCCCTGCTGCTGCTGTCCTTCGTCGCCGACATGTTCCGCGAGAAGGCGAAGGAGGCCGGAGCGCCCGCTGCCGCGGAAGACGCCGGATTCGACCCGATGGCAGGCGGATTCCCCGTGCCGCCGCTGCCGGGGCAGGAGCTGCCGGCGGTGCCCAGGCGCCGTCCGCAACGCGAGCGGGAGCTCATTGTCAGTGGCGGGTCGGATACTGCCAGTGGCGGATCTTCGGAGGGAAAGGAGGCGTCCGATGGCTGAGGAGCCCAAGGAGACCGAGCAGTTGAAGCCTGGTTTCATGAACCCCGTCGCAGGCTTCGGCGTGACCTTCAAGGCCATGTTCAAGAAGCGGCTGACCGAGCAGTACCCGGAGCAGCAGAAGACCACCGCCCCCCGATTCCATGGACGGCACCAGCTCAACCGCCATCCGGACGGCCTGGAGAAGTGCGTCGGCTGCGAGCTGTGCGCCTGGGCCTGCCCCGCCGACGCCATCTATGTCGAGGGCGCCGACAACACGGAGGAGGAGCGCTACTCCCCGGGCGAGCGCTACGGGCGCGTCTACCAGATCAACTACGCCCGCTGCATCCTGTGCGGCCTGTGCATCGAGGCGTGCCCCACGCGCGCGCTCACGATGACCAACGAGTTCGAGCTCGCCGACAGCAGCCGCGCCAACCTCATCTACACCAAGGAACAGCTGCTCGCCGGCCTCGAAGAGGGCATGGTCGACAGCCCGCACGCCATCTACCCCGGAATGGACGAGCAGGACTACTACCGAGGGCTCGTCACCGAGGCCGCGCCCGGCACCGAGCCCCAAGTCGCCGTGTCCAAGGACGAGCACCCCAAGGAAGAGGGGGTCGAGGCATGAGTGACCTCGCCGCCTACTCCACCTCCACCGGAGAGGCCTTCCAGTTCTGGGTCCTCGGTACCGTCGCCGTGCTCGGCGCGCTGGCCACCGTGTTCATGAAGAAGGCCGTGCACAGTGCTCTGTCGCTCGCCGCCACCATGATCATCCTGGCGGTGTTCTACCTCGCCAACGGCGCCTACTTCCTGGGCATCGTGCAGGTCGTCGTCTACACCGGCGCAATCATGATGTTGTTCCTGTTCGTGGTGATGCTCGTCGGCGTGACGGCTGCGGACTCCCTGAAGGAGACCATCAAGGGTCAGCGCTGGCTGGCCCTTCTCTGCGGGCTCGGCTTCGGCATCCTGCTGTTCGCCGGGATCGGCAACGCGTCCCTCACGGAGTTCAACGGACTCGGTGAGGCGAACGCGAACGGCAATGTGGAGGGCCTCGCGACCCTCATCTTCACCAAGTACGTGTTCGCCTTCGAAATCACCGGCGCCCTGCTGATCACCGCCGCCGTCGGCGCCATGGTGCTCACCCACCGCGAGCGCACCGAGCGTGCCAAGACGCAGCGCGAGCTGTCCGAAGAGCGCGTCCGCGAGGGCAAGCACCTCCCGCCGCTGCCGGCGCCCGGCGTGTACGCCCGGCACAACGCGGTGGACATCGCGGGTCTGCTGCCCGACGGCACCCCGTCCGAGCTCACCGTCAGCAAGACACTGCGCGAACGCGGCCAGATCCGTGACGTGTCGTCGGAGGCGCTCAACGACCTCAAGGCGCTGGAGCAGCGCGCGGAGGAACGCCTGGAGCGCACCGAGGTCGAGCGGGCCACCTTCAAGCGGGAGGAGGCGTCGAAGTGAACCCGGTCAACTACCTGTATCTCTCGGCCCTGTTGTTCACGATCGGTGCCACCGGCGTGCTGATCAGGCGCAACGCGATCGTGGTGTTCATGTGCATCGAGCTGATGCTGAACGCCTGCAACCTCGCGTTCGTCACCTTCTCCCGGATGCACGGCAATCTCGACGGCCAGATCATCGCCTTCTTCACGATGGTCGTCGCCGCCGCCGAGGTCGTGGTCGGGCTGGCGATCATCGTTTCCCTGTTCCGTTCCCGCCACTCGGCCTCGGTCGACGACGCCAGCCTGATGAAGCTCTGAGGGGTCGGAAGAATCGTGGAGAACCTGATTGCGCTGCTGGTGGCGGCGCCACTGCTCGGAGCGGCCGTACTGCTGTGCGGCGGCCGGCGGCTCGATGCCGTCGGCCACTGGATCGGCACGGTCCTCGCGGCCGCCTCCTTCGTCATCGGTGTCGTCCTCTTCGCCGACCTGCTCGGCAGGAACGCCGAGCACCGGACCCTGATCCAGCACCTGTGGACGTGGATCCCGGTCGAGAGCTTCCAGGCGGACGTCACCTTCCGTCTCGACCAGCTGTCGATGACGTTCGTGCTGCTGATCACCGGCGTCGGCTCGCTGATCCATCTGTACTCGGTCGGGTACATGGAGCACGACGAGCGCCGCCGCCGCTTCTTCGGCTATCTGAACCTGTTCCTCGCGGCGATGCTGCTGCTGGTCCTCGCCGACAACTACCTGCTGCTGTACGTCGGCTGGGAGGGCGTCGGTCTGGCGTCCTACCTGCTGATCGGCTTCTGGCAGCACAAGCCCAGCGCGGCAACCGCGGCCAAGAAGGCCTTCCTGGTCAACCGCGTCGGCGACATGGGCCTGTCCATCGCCATCATGCTGATGTTCTCGACGTTCGGGACCTTCGCCTTCGGGCCGGTGTTCGACAGTGTCGGCGACACCTCCGAGGGCAAGCTCACCGCGATCGGCCTGATGCTCCTGCTCGCCGCCTGCGGCAAGTCCGCCCAGGTGCCGCTGCAGTCCTGGCTCGGGGACGCGATGGAGGGCCCGACCCCCGTCTCGGCCCTCATCCACGCCGCGACGATGGTGACCGCGGGCGTGTACCTGATCGTCCGCTCCGCAGCGATCTTCAACGCGGCGCCCGACGCGCAGCTGGCGGTCACCGTGGTCGGTGCCGTCACGCTCCTGTTCGGTGCGATCGTCGGTTGCGCCAAGGACGACATCAAGAAGGCGCTGGCCGGCTCGACCATGTCGCAGATCGGCTACATGGTGCTGGCCGCGGGCCTGGGCCCCATCGGCTACGTCTTCGCGATCATGCACCTCGTGACGCACGGCTTCTTCAAGGCCGGGCTCTTCCTCGGAGCCGGTTCGGTCATGCACGGCATGAACGACGAGGTGGACATGAGGAAGTACGGCGGCCTCAGGAAGTACATGCCGGTCACCTTCGTCACCTTCGGCCTCGGCTACCTGGCCATCATCGGCTTCCCGGGACTGTCCGGCTTCTTCTCCAAGGACAAGATCATCGAGGCGGCGTTCGCCAAGGGCGGCACCGAGGGCTGGATCCTCGGCGGCTGCGCACTGCTGGGCGCGGCGATCACGGCGTACTACATGACGCGCGTGATGCTGATGACGTTCTTCGGGGAGAAGCGCTGGCAGCCCGATGAGAACGGCAACGAGCCGCACCCGCACGAGTCGCCCAAGACCATGACGATCCCCATGATCGTGCTGTCCTTCGGGTCCGTCGCGGCCGGCTTCCTGTTCAACCTGCAGAGCAGTTTCCTGCACTGGCTCGAGCCGATCACCGGCCACAAGGAGGGCGACTCACCCGTCAGCGCCCTCACGGTCACGCTCGCCACCATGGCCGTCCTGGTCGTCGGTGTCGCCATCGCGTACGCCCAGTACGGCCGACGCCCGGTCCCGGTCGTCGCCCCGCGAGGGTCGCTGCTCACCCGAGCCGCCCGGCGCGATCTGCTGCAGGACGACTTCAACCACGTCGTCCTGGTCCGCGGCGGCGAGCACCTCACGCGCTCCCTGGTGTACGTCGACCACACCCTGGTCGACGGTGTCGTCAACGGCACGGCGGCCTCGGTCGGCGGCCTGTCCGGACGGCTGCGCCGACTGCAGAACGGTTTCGCGCGGTCGTACGCGGTCTCGATGTTCGGCGGTGCGGCGGTCCTCATCGCCGCGACCCTGCTGATGAGGGCGGTCTGATACCGATGTCCTTTCCTCTGCTGACAGCGACGGCGGTCCTCCCGGCCCTCGGGGCGGTCGCCACGGCAGCCATGCCGGCCGCGCAACGCACCGCGGCCAAATGGCTGGCGCTGCTCGTCTCGCTCGCCACGCTCGCCCTTGCGATCACGATCCTGGTCCGCTTCGACCCGGACGGCGGCCGCTACCAACTGACCGAATCACACGCCTGGATCGCGGACTTCGGCGTCAGATACGAGCTGGGCGTGGACGGCATCGCGGTGGCGCTGATCGCGCTGACCGCCCTGCTGATGCCGTTCATCATCCTCGCGGGCTGGCACGACGCCGACCCGCTGGAGACCGGCAGCAGGCGGTGGCGGCCGACGCAGGGCTTCTTCGCCCTGATCCTGGCCGTCGAGGCGATGGTGATCATCTCCTTCGAGGCCACCGACGTCTTCCTCTTCTACATCTTCTTCGAAGCCATGCTCATCCCGATGTACTTCCTCATCGGTGGCTTCGGGGACCGTGCCCACCAGCACGGCGAAGAGGCGGCGTCGACGCAGCGGTCGTACGCGGCGGTGAAGTTCCTCCTCTACAACCTGGTCGGCGGCCTCATCATGCTGGCCGCGGTGATCGGCCTCTACGTGGTCGCGGGGAACTTCAGCCTCCAGGAGATCGCGCAGGCCCGCGCCAACGGCTCGCTGCACATGGCGACCAACACCGAGCGCTGGCTGTTCCTCGGTTTCTTCTTCGCCTTCGCGGTGAAGGCGCCGCTGTGGCCGCTGCACACCTGGCTGCCCAACGCCATGCAGGAGTCCACCGCCCCGGTCGCCGTCCTCATCACGGCGGTCGTCGACAAGGTCGGCACCTTCGCGATGCTCCGCTTCTGCCTCCAGCTGTTCCCGGAGGCGTCGAAGTGGGCAACGCCCGCCATCCTCGTCCTCGCTCTGATCAGCATCATCTACGGGGCGTTGCTCGCCGTCGGCCAGCGGGACATCAAGCGGCTGGTGGCGTACGCGTCGATCTCACACTTCGGGTTCATCATCATGGGCATCTTCGCGATGACCAGCCAGGGCCAGTCCGGGGCCACGCTCTACATGGTCAACCACGGCATTTCGACTGCCGCGTTGATGCTGGTGGCGGGCTTCCTGATCTCCCGGCGCGGGTCGCGGCTCATCGCCGACTACGGCGGTGTGCAGAAGGTCGCACCGGTGCTCGCCGGCACGTTCCTGATCGGCAGCCTGGCCACTCTGTCGCTCCCCGGTCTCGCGCCGTTCGTGAGTGAATTCCTGGTCCTGGTCGGCACGTTCACGCGCTACCCGGCCATTGGGATCATCGCGACATTCGGCATCGTGCTCGCCGCGCTCTACACCCTCGTCCTCTATCAGCGGACGATGACGGGCCCGGTGAAGGCGGAGGTCTCCGCGATGCCCGACCTGCGCGCGCGTGAACTCGTGGTCGTGGCGCCCCTGATCGTTCTGCTGATCTTCCTGGGCGTGTACCCGAAGCCGGTCACGGACATCGTGAACCCGGCAGTGAAGTCGACTTTGTCCGATGTGCACAAGAAAGATCCCAAGCCCGCAGTGGAGGCGGCCAAGTGAGCGCATCAGCCGTCCACAGCCTGTGGACAACGGCGGCAACCGCGGCCGACCCGATCGCGAAGATCCCCGCGCCGAAGATCGAATACGGGCAATTGTCGCCCACCTTGATCGTCCTGGGCGCGGCGATCGTCGGGGTACTGATCGAGGCGTTCGTGCCGCGCAAGACCCGCTACTACGCACAGGTGTTCGTGTCCGCGGTCGCGCTCTGCGCCGCCTTCGCGGCGGTCGTGGCACTCGCGGCCGACGGATACGGCACCACCAAGGCACACATCGCGGCGATGGGCGCGATCGCCGTCGACGGGCCGTCCCTGTTCCTCCAGGGCACGATCCTGCTGGCCGGCCTCGTCGGCCTGTTCACCTTCGCCGAACGCCGCCTGGACCCGGAGGCGCACGGCAACTACGTCGACTCGTTCGCCGCGCAGGCAGCCTCCGTGCCGGGCAGCGAGAGCGAAAAGGCCGCGGTCAAGGCCGGGTTCACCACCACCGAGGTCTTCCCGCTGCTGCTTTTCGCGGTCGCGGGCATGCTGGTGTTCCCCTCGGCCAACGACCTGCTGACCCTGTTCGTGGCCCTGGAGGTCTTCTCCCTCCCGCTGTACCTGATGTGCGCCCTGGCCCGCCGCAAGCGGCTCATGTCGCAGGAGGCGGCGGTCAAGTACTTCCTGCTCGGCGCGTTCGCCTCCGCGTTCACGCTGTTCGGCATCGCGCTGCTGTACGGCTACGCGGGCTCGGTGTCGTACGCGAGGATCGCGCAGGTCGTCGACGGCACCGTCACGAACGTCGATCCGGCGCTCGCCGGCACCATGGGCAACGACGCGCTGCTGCTCGTCGGCGGCGCGATGATCGTCATGGGGCTGCTGTTCAAGGTGGGCGCCGTCCCGTTCCACATGTGGACGCCGGACGTCTACCAGGGCGCGCCGACGCCCGTGACCGGGTTCATGGCGGCGGCGACGAAGGTGGCGGCGTTCGGTGCCCTGCTCCGGCTGCTCTACGTCGTCCTGCCCGGCCTGCGCTGGGACTGGCGGCCGGTCATGTGGGCCGTCGCGATCGTCACCATGCTGGGCGGTGCGATCGTCGCGATCACGCAGACCGACATCAAGCGGCTGCTGGCGTACTCGTCGATCGCGCACGCCGGATTCATCCTCGCGGGTGTCATCGCGACGTCGAAGGACGGCGTCTCGTCCGTCCTGTTCTACCTGGGCGCCTACTCCTTCGTGACCATCGGCGCCTTCGCGGTGGTCACGCTGGTGCGTGACGCGGGCGGCGAGGCGACGCACCTGTCCAAGTGGGCCGGCCTCGGACGCCGTTCCCCGCTGGTGGCGGCCGTGTTCGCGGTGTTCCTGCTGGCCTTCGCCGGCATTCCGCTGACCTCCGGCTTCTCCGGCAAGTTCGCCGTGTTCAAGGCTGCGGCGGAGGGCGGCGCGGCCCCGCTGGTCGTGGTCGGTGTGATCTCGTCCGCGGTCGCCGCGTTCTTCTACATCCGCGTGATCGTGCTGATGTTCTTCAGCGAGCCGCGGCCCGACGGCCCGACGGTCGCCGTCCCGTCGCCGCTGACGGTGACCGCGATCGGGTTCGGTGTCGTGGTCACGCTGGTGCTCGGTGTGGCGCCGCAGTACTTCCTGGACCTGGCGAGCCAGGCCGGAGTGTTCGTGCGCTGACGGGTTGTAGCTGTCCGTCCGCGCGGCCCCGGTTCCGCAGGTGGGAACCGGGGCCTTCGCGCGTCCCGCGCCGGCCGCCCCGCGCTCGCCGTGCCGGTCGGCCCGCGCTCCGCCGTGCCGGCCGCCCGCACTCCCCGTGCTGATGCCGTCCGCACACGCGTCCGGGCCTGTGGATAACTCCGGCGTTGTCGGCGCCGACCCCTATCGTGGACGCAGTGGTCGAGGGACGACGCACGGGGGACGAGCGATGCACGGAATGGGCGGGACGGTTGTGACGACCGCAGCACACACATCGGCTGAACACGGCGAGAGCGAGGCGCTGGCCACACTCCACCGCGTCTTCGGATACGACAGCTTCCGCGGCGAGCAGGAAGCGGTGATCGAGCATGTGGTGACCGGCGGCGACGCCGTGGTCCTCATGCCGACCGGTGGCGGCAAGTCCCTGTGCTACCAGATCCCGGCCCTGGTCAGGCCTGGTACGGGCATCGTGGTCTCGCCCCTCATCGCGCTGATGCAGGACCAGGTGGACGCGCTGCGGGCGCTCGGCGTGCGTGCCGGGTTCATGAACTCCACGCAGGACTTCGACGAGCGCAGGGTGGTCGAGGCCGAGTACCTGGCCGGCGAGCTGGACCTGCTGTACCTGGCGCCGGAGCGACTGCGGCTCGACTCGACGCTCGACCTCCTCTCCCGCGGCAAGATCGCGGTCTTCGCGATCGACGAGGCGCACTGTGTGGCCCAGTGGGGCCACGACTTCCGCCCCGACTACCTCGCCCTCTCCCTGCTCGGCGAGCGCTGGCCCGACGTCCCGCGGATCGCGCTCACAGCCACGGCCACGCACGCCACGCACCAGGAGATCACCCAGCGGCTCCACATGCCGACGGCCCGGCACTTCGAGGCGAGCTTCGACCGGCCCAACATCCAGTACCGGATCGTGCCCAAGGCCGACCCCAAGAAGCAGCTGCTGAGCTTCCTGCAGGAGGAGCACGCCGGCGACGCGGGCATCGTCTACTGCCTGTCCCGTAAGTCGGTGGAGTCGACGGCGGAGTTCCTCAGCCGCAACGGCATCGAGGCGGTGCCGTACCACGCGGGCCTGGACGCGGGCACACGCGCGGCGCACCAGTCCCGGTTCCTGCGCGAGGAGGGCCTGGTCGTGGTGGCGACCATCGCCTTCGGGATGGGCATCGACAAGCCGGACGTGCGCTTCGTGGCCCACTTGGACCTGCCGAAGTCCGTCGAGGGCTACTACCAGGAGACGGGACGCGCCGGCCGGGACGGGCTGCCGTCGACGGCATGGATGGCCTACGGCCTCAACGACGTCATACAGCAGCGCAAGCTGATCCAGTTGGGCGAGGGCGACGAGGCGTTCCGGCGCCGGGCCGGCGCCCACCTGGATGCGATGCTGGCGCTGTGCGAGACCGTCCAGTGCCGGCGCGGCCAGCTGCTCGCCTACTTCGGCCAGGACCCCGACCCGGCGGGCTGCGGCAACTGCGACACCTGCCTCACCCCGCCCGAGACCTGGGACGGCACGGTCGCGGCGCAGAAGGTGCTGTCGACGGTGGTGCGGCTGCAGCGCGAACGCGGGCAGAAGTTCGGCGCGATCCAGATCGTCGACATCCTGCTCGGGAAACGCACGGCCAAGGTGATCCAGTTCGACCACGACCAGCTGTCCGTGTTCGGCATCGGCGAGGAGCTCGCCGAGGGTGAATGGCGCGGTGTCGTACGGCAGTTGCTGGCGCAGGGACTGCTCGCCGTGGAGGGGGAGTACGGCACTCTGGTGCTGACCGAGGACAGCGGGACTGTGCTTCGGCGGGAGCGAGAGGTGCCGCTGCGCAAGGAGCCGAAGAAGCCGGCGACCTCACGGTCGGCGTCGTCGTCCTCCGGCAAGGGCGAGCGCAAGGCCAAGGCCGCTGTGGCCGAGCTGCCCGAGGAGCTGCAGCCGGCGTTTGAGGCCCTGCGCGCCTGGCGCGCCGAGCAGGCCCGGGAGCAGGGCGTCCCGGCGTACGTCATCTTCCACGACGCCACGCTGCGGGAGATCGCCACCGCCTGGCCGACCTCGGTGACGCAGCTCGGCGGTATCAGCGGGGTCGGCGAGAAGAAGTTGGTGACGTACGGGGAGGGCGTGCTGGAGGTGCTCACCGAGCTGGGCGGGGCACCCGGCGCGGCCCCGACGGCCGGCTTGTCTCCGCCAGCCGGTTCGTCTCCGGCAGCCGGTTCGGCGTCGGCCGGCGACGGCGGCCACGGCGATGACCACTGGCCCGAGATGGATGCCGAGCCGGAGCCGGACGACTGGATATAGACGAGCCGGCCGCCCGGTTCGGGGTTCGGTGACCCGGGCGGCCGGTGGCCGTCACAGGGCCCGCGCCGCGTACGCCCTCACGTCCGCGTCCGAGTCCGATGTGGCCGTGGCCAGGGCGGCCCGGGCGTCCTCGGTCTCACTGTGCCGGGTCAGGGCCAGCACGGCTGCCTTGCGTACGTCGGCGTTCTGATCGGCGAGGGCCTTGGCGAGGGCGGGGACGGCCACGTCCGGCTCGGCGGCGGACAGCGCGGTCGCGGCGCCCTGCCTCACCTGCCAGGCCAAGTCGGACAGTGCGGACACGGCGCGTGCGGCGAGCGGTGCCGGGCAGCCCGTGGTGCCCAGTGCCCCGTAGGCAGCCCCCTGGACCAGCGCGTCCTCGTCGCCGGTGAGGTCCGCCAGGGCCGTGAGGACGGGGTTGAGGCCGCCGGACCCCACCGCGGCACCTTCCGTGTCCCCCACCCGAGCCGCCCACACCGTCGCCAGGGACTTGGCGATGGTGACGCGCACCTCGCGGGACGGGTCGGCAGTCGCCGCGTAGGCCAGTTCGGTGGCGGCGTCGACCGAGACCAGGGCCCGTACGGCCTCGATGCGGACGGAGATGACGGCGTCGGTCAGCGAGCCGGAGAACAGCGCCGCGTCACCGAGGCGCAGGGCGCGCAGGACGTCGAGGGCGGCGGCCCGGACGACTGGGTCCCGTTCGGCGAGTGCGGCGGAGAGGCCGTTCCGCAGGGCGGGTTCCGGCGGCAGCGTCTCGACGAGTTCGCGCAGGGACGCGGCTGCGGCGGACCGTACCTCGGCGGTGGCGTCGCGCAGGGCCTCGGCGAGGGCGGGGCCGGTGCCCGGCGGCACCGTCTCGGTCAGGACGGCGACGGCCTCGCGCCGGACGGCGGGTGCCGGGTCCGTCAAGTAGGGCCTCAGGGCGTCAAGTTCGGGCTCCTCCTCGGAGAGGGCGACGAGTTCCAGGAGACGGGCGGAGGTCTGTTCGGGACGGGACTGCGGCGAGTCGGGGGCGTCGTCCCGGCCCGGCCCGGCGGTCTCGGCCACGGTCTCGGGCGACACCTCCCGTGCGGAGGCCACCGGTGCCACATCGCGTGAGCCGGCCGTGGCGACGTCCTCGGCGTGGACCTCGCCGAGGTGACGGGAGGGACCGCCGACGGGGGTGAACTCGTCGACGGGGACGAGATAGGGAGCCACGGGACGGGCCGTGAACTCCATGGAGCCAGAGGGGGACTTGTGCAGGTCGAGGTGGTGGAACCAGGAGGCGTCGTCACGTTGGGGGTGATCGAGACGGTCGTGGTAGAGACCCCAGCGGGACTCCGTGCGGGCCAGCGAGGCACGGGCGGCCATCTCCGCGCAGTCGCGGATGAAGGAGACCTCGGCACAGCGCATCAGTTCGTGCGGGGTGCGCGCGCCCATCTCCGCGATGTCGTCGTGCATCCGCTCGAAGGCCTCCAGGGCCAGGGACAGCCGGGCACCCGACTTCGGCGGGGCCACGTAGTCGTTCACGAAGCGGCGCAGTTTGTACTCGACCTGGGTCTGCGGCGGGCCTTGCGGATGGTGCAGCGGGCGGTAGATCAGCTCGTGTGCCTCGCGCAGCTGGTCCTCGGGCAACTCGCCCTCGTAGGACTGGTACTGGGAGGCGTCCGCCCCCGCCAGGTCGCCGAAGACGAAAGCGCCGATCATGTAGTTGTGCGGCACACAGGCCAGGTCGCCGGCGGCGTACAGGCGGGGGACCGTCGTACGGGCATGGTCGTCGACCCGGACGCCCGAGGCGGAATGACCGCCGCACAGGCCGATCTCGGAGATGTGCATCTCGATGTCGTGCGTGCGGTAGTCGTGGCCGCGTCCCGAGTGGAAGGTGCCGCGGGTGGGGCGCTCGGTCGAGTGGAGGATCGTCTCCAGGGCGGAGACCGACTCCTCCGGAAGGTGGCTCAGCTTCAGGTACACGGGTCCGCGGTCACTCGCGACCTCCGCCGCGAACTCGGCCATCATCTGCCCGGACCAGTAGTCGGAGTCGACGAACCGTTCGCCGTGCCGGTTGACCTGGTAGCCGCCGAAGGGGTTGGCGACGTAGGCGCAGGCGGGGCCGTTGTAGTCCTTGATCAGCGGATTGATCTGGAAGCACTCGATGCCGGTCAGCTCGGCGCCCGCGTGGTACGCCATGGCGTAGCCGTCGCCCGCGTTCGTCGGGTTCTCGTACGTGCCGTACAAGTAACCGGACGCGGGCAGGCCGAGGCGGCCGCAGGCGCCCGTCGCCAGGATCACGGCGCCCGCGCGGACGGTGACGAACGCGCCCGTGCGCGTGTTGAAGCCGACCGCCCCGACGGCCCGCCCCTCGGCGGTCAGCACGCGTACCGGCATCACCCGGTTCTCGATGCGGATCTTCTCCCGCATCTCGCGCCGCCGCAGCTGCCGGTACAGGACCTTCTTGACGTCCTTGCCCTCCGGCATCGGCAGCACGTAGGAGCCGGAGCGATGGACCTGGCGGACCGCGTAGTCGCCGTGCTCGTCCTTCTCGAACTTCACACCGTACGACTCGAGGCGCTGCACCATGCCGAAGCCGCGGGTGGCGGTCTGGCGGACGGTGGACTGGTCGACGATGCCGTCGTTGGCGCGGGTGATCTCCGCGACGTAGTCGTCGGGTTCGGCGCGGCCGGGGATGACCGCGTTGTTGACGCCGTCCATGCCCATGGCGAGCGCGCCGGAGTGGCGGACGTGGGCCTTCTCCAGGAGGAGCACGTCCGCGCCGTGCTCGGCGGCGGTCAGCGCGGCCATGGTGCCGGCGGTGCCGCCGCCTATGACGAGGACATCACAGCGGATCTCCTCGGCGTCGGTGAGCGCGGGGATCTCCAGGGGCGTGTTCACGGGGGTGGTCACCGGGGTGCCTTTCAGGTACCGAGCGAGGAGAGGACGTCGCGCCGCAGCGCCACGCGCGCGGGGTCGTCGTGCGCCGTACGGTCGCGCGGGCGCGGCACGTCGCGTACGGCGGTCAGCCGGCCGTTGCCGAGGAGCGCCACACGGTCGCCGAGGAACAGGGCCTCGTCGACGTCGTGGGTGACGAAGACGACGGTCGCGCCCGTGCCCTGGAGCACCTCCACCAGCAGGTCCTGCATGCCGGCGCGGGTCTGGGCGTCGAGTGCGCCGAAGGGTTCGTCCATGAGGACGGCGCGGGGCGCTCCCGCGAGGGCCCGGGCCAGCTGGGCGCGTTGGCGCTGTCCGCCGGAGACACGGTGCGGCAGGTGCCGTGTGTGGTCGGCGAGTCCGACCCGGCCGAGCCAGGACTCCGCTTGGGCGCGGCGCTCGGTGCGCGACAAACCCCTGATGGCGAGCGGCAGTTCGACGTTGGCGCGCAGGCTGCGCCAGGGCAGGAGGGCGTCCTCCTGGAAGATCAGGGCGCGTTCGGCGGAGGGGCCCGTCAACGGGCTTTCGTCCTGGGTGATCTCCCCGGCCAACGGGGTCAGCAGGCCGGACAGCGTGCGCAGCAGGGTCGACTTGCCGCAGCCGGAGGGGCCCACGACGGTGAGGATCTCGCCGGGTGCGACGTCCAGGTCGACGTCTGCCAGGACAGGGGCGCCGGGGCGGCCGAGCGAGGCGCGGCCGAGGGTGAGCCGTGTGCCCCGTACCGCCGGCGGTGTCTGTGCCTGGGTTTCGGTGAGCGGGGCGGCGGTCACTTCGGTGTCAGACCAGGTGCTCATCCTGTGCCTCCTGGGTCGACGGGTCGGTCTTGGTCCGGGTGGGTGCGGAGGCGGGGGCGGGGGCGGGGGCCGCCGGGGTGGCCGCTCGGGCCGGCCGTGGCCTGCCACCGGGGACGTACGACGCGCGGGGCAGCCAATGCGTCAGCCGGCGGCCGAGGAGTTCCACGGCCGTGGAGGTGAGCCAGCCGAGCAGGCCGATCGTGACCATGCCGACGAACACGCCCGCGTAGTTGACGACGGTGTAGTCCTGCCAGGTGCGGTAGCCGACGCCGTACTGGCCGGAGATCATCTCCGCGGAGATCACACAGATCCACGAGACGCCGATGCCGACCGACAGGCCGCCGAAGATGCCGGGCAGCGCCCCCGGCAGGATGACCGAGCCGAGGACCCGCCACCGGCCGCCGCCCATGGTGCGCACCGCCTCCTCCCACACCGGCGTCAGCGCGCGCACGGCGTGCCGGGTGGAGACCAGGACCGGGAAGAAGGCGGCGGTGCAGGTGATGAAGACGATGCCCTGTTCGTTGGAGGGGAACAGGAGGATCGCGACCGGGACGAGGGCGATCGCCGGGATCGGGCGGATCACCTCGAGGATCGGCCCGAGCACGTCCTCGGCGAGACGGGAGCGCGCCACGAGCACGCCCGTCGCCACGCCCAGGACGGCGGCGAGCAGGAAGCCGGTGAGGATGCGGGTGAGGCTGTCGGTGAGGTCCGTCCAGTAGTCGGGCCCGGACAGCCGGCCGGCGAAGGCGCGGGCCACGTCGACGACCGTGGGGAACTGCGAGAAGCGCAGCCACAGGTCGATCTTCAGGCCGGCCAGCAGCTGCCAGGCGCCGAGGGCGGCCGCCAGCGAGGCGAGCCGCAGGGCGAAGCGGCCCGCTCGCTGCGGACAGCGGAGCGCGAACCTGCCCTGCCCCCGCGGTCGCGGGCTCACGACGCCCGCCCCAGCGCGTCGGCGTACGTGATGACACGGGCGCCCCCGTGCGCGGCGACGTACGCCTTCGCGGTGGCCGGCGCGACGAAGGGGAGGAGCTGGTCGCCGTCGGCCACCCAGACCGCCTTGTCGGCGAACCAGAGGGTGCCGGTGGTCGCGTCGGGGACGTACGCGGCGCGGATAGCGTCCTTGTGCTGGGCGACGTAACTCAGCAGCGCGGCAGGGGACTTGAAGCCGACCGTCTTCTCGGAGCCCCTGGGCCACACCTCGCTCGCGGCGGCGGGCGGCTTCGAGGCGAGCCGCTCGGTGTAGTCGCCGCCGAGGGCCCTCTTGACGTACTGGTCGTCGACGAAGGAGTCCACGTCGATGTCGCCGGTCAGCTTCGCCGCCTTCAGCACCGAGACGTCCAGCTTCAGCGCGGAGACGAGCTGCGGCTTGACCGCCGGGTCGAAGGTGGAGATGCCGTGGGCGCCGTTGTAGAGGTAGACGACCTCGGCGGGCAGGCCGGTGGCCTTGGCGACCGACTCGGCGGCGGCGACGGGATGTGCGTTGAGGTAGTCCGTGGCCTCCGACTGGGCCTTGAGGAAGGCCTCCAGGACGGCCGGCCGCTGCTTCGCGAAGTCCGCGCGGGCGGTGACACCGTGGAAGGTGGGGAGGTTCAACTGGGCGCCGTCGTACAGCGCCTTCGCCTTGCCCTGGAAGGTGAGCAGGCCCGGCCAGGCGACGAACTGGGACAGCGCGTCCGCGCTGCCCGCCGACAGTGCCGAAGCACCCACCGCGGGCTGCTGGTTGAGCTTCTCGATGCCCTTCTCGGGGTCGATGCCGGCGCGCTGCAGGGCCCGTACGAGGGTGCCGTCGGCGGCCGAGCCGATGCTCGTGGAGACCTTCTTGTCCTTCAGGTCGCCGAGGGAGGCCAGCTTCGAGTCCGGGGAGGTGACGATCGTGTTGAGACCGCCGCGGAGGTTGTAGCCGGTGACGGAGACCAGATGGGTGGGCTCGCCGAGCTGCTTGCCCCGGGCCGCGTTGATGAGCAGCGGGAAGTCGCCCATCGAACCGATGTCGATCTTCCCGGCGGTCATCTGGGCGGTGATGGGGGCGCCGGTGGCGTAGTCCTGCCAGTCGACCTTGTAGGTGTGGCCGTCGTGGAGGGCGTCGAGGTCCTTCTCGAAGTAGCCGAGGGAGCGCAGGAGGGTGCCGGCCGTGACCGTGTTGATGGTCTTGGACTGGTAGCCGACGGTGATGGTGACGTTCTTGCCGTCACCCGCCTCGGCGCTGCCGCCGCAGGCGCTCAGCGGAAGGAGGAGAGCGGCGGTGGCCATGGCCACCGTCGTGCGTTTCACGGAAGTGCGGGACATCGCGTTCGGGCCTCTCACCGGAGCAGGTAGGGCATGTTGACCGTCACGGCTCCGGTGGGGCAGCGGGCCGCGCACGGGCCGCAGTACCAGCACTCGTCGACGTGCATGTAGGCCTTGCCGCTGCTGTCGTCGATGGCGAGGGAGTCCAGCGGGCACATGTCCACGCAGAGGGTGCAGCCGTCGATGCACTTCGACTCGTCGATGGTCACGGGCACGTCGGCCCGCTGGGGCGCCAAAGGCATGACTGTCTCCAGGAAACGGGTCAGAAAAGGGGGCTAGAGGGCGCGGTGCAGCAGGCCGCTCATGGTGATGCGGTCGCCGCGGAATCGGATGAACTCCAGGTCCACGGGGCGGCCGTCGGCGAGGTGCGTGAGCCGTTCCAGCATGAGGACGGCCGCACCGTGCGGGGCTTCGAGCACGGCGGCGGAATGGGTGTCCGCGTTCACCGCCTCCAGGGTGATGTCGGCGTGGCCGAGTCCCTGGCCGGTGATCGTCTCCAGGAGGCGGAAGACGTCGGTGTTCTCCAGGTCGGCACCGAGCAGGGAGGTGCCGATGTCGAGCGGGATGTAGGTGAGGTCGAGGGAGAGGGGGAGGCCGTTCAGGCGGCGCAGGCGTTCGATGTAGAGGACGTCGGTGCCGGGCTGGACGTGCAGGCGGTCGGCTACCGGGGCCGGTGCCGGGGTGGGGCTCACGGTGCGGACCTCGTTGGTGACCCGGCCGTGCTCGCGGAGGGTTTCCGCGAGGCCCATCAGACGGTCGAGGCCGTGCGGGTACTTCTGGGCGACGATCACCGTGCCGACTCCGGGGAGCCGGTCCACGAGGCCTTCGGCCCTGAGCAGGTCCAGAGCCTGACGGACGGTGTTGCGGGTGGCGCGGTAGTCCGTGGCCAGGATCGTCTCGTGGGGGAGCGTGCCGTCCAAGAACCCGCCGGCCAGGACCTGGTGGCGGAGGAGGTCGGCGAGCTGCCTGGCCTGGTCGGCGCGCAGCCGGCGCCGCGCGCGGTGGGCGGCGACGGTGGTCGCGCCCTGGCCGGCGTGGTCTCGGATGCGGTCGCTGGGTGGCATGTCTCGAACCATAGCGACTTGGTAGGGAATGCAGTGTTGCTGGAATGTTGCGCCACCTGTCACGGCGTCAGGCAACTCGCTGACCTGGGGAAACAGTCGCGTCGATGTAAGATCTGCCACAACCCCGGTGTCCCGGAGAGGGCGGTCACCCCAGCGCCGTCAGCCCCGGAGCGAGCGCGATCAGCAGCGGCAGCAGTGGCACCAGCGCTGCCGCCGTCGTGGTGAGGGCACGGTGCCGGCGGCCCAGGCGCGGGGGCGGTTCGAGGAGGCGGCCCACGCGTTCGCCCAGGAGGCGGTGGCTGGAGGCGCAGGACAGCACACCGCGGTGCTGGTTCAGCTCGATCAGGGCGAGCGCCGTGGTGAGGTGTCCGCAGCGGCGCGACGCCGTGTCGTCCGCGGCCAGTTCCACCAGCCGGTATGTCTGGTCGCAGAAGTGGGCGAACAGCGGCACCCGGGGAAATCCCGTGGCCAGGGCCGTCGACAGGTGCAGGAGCCAGTCGTGGTGGGCGCGGGCGTGGTCGCGCTCATGGGTGAGGACGGCGTCGAGCTGGTGGTCGGTGAGCCGGTGCAGGGCACCCGTCGTGACGACCAGCTGGGGCGGGTGGCCCGGCATCCACCAGGCGTCGGGGTACTCGTCCTCCAGCACCAGCAGCGGGCCGCGCGCCGCCTCCTCCAGCCCGGCGGGCAGCTCGGGGGCGCGTTCACGCAGGTGCGCACGGGCCTGGCCGCGGCGGCGGCGGACCTCGACGAGTTCGCGCGCGAGCATCGCCGTCGTCCAGCCGGCACCGCAGGCCAGCACCAGGGTGAGGGCGACGGCCCAGGCCGGGGCGGCCGTCAGGTCGTACGCCGCGGTCACGGCCGGGGGCGCCGGCGCGAAGACGTGGTCGCGGAAGGTGTGGAAGACGGCGGCCGCGCCCAGCACGAGCGCCGTCAGACAGCACAGCAGGACGGTGGCGACCAGGCACTGCCACACCCACAGCGCGACCACGGGCTCCCGCTCGGGCCACGCCGCCCGCACCAGCGCACGCGGAACCGGCACGGCGGCCATCACGGCGGCGACGCTCAGCAGGAGCAGACAGACGGTCATGCCACGGTCTCCGGATCCTGGTCGGAGGAAGGGGCGGGGCGGTGGAGCGGTGAGGCGGTGCGGCTCGGCGCGCGGGACCCCGCCGCCAGTATGACGGCGAACGGCGCGTGAGTCAGGGGCCGACGGCCATCACGTACGGCCATCGCGTACGTCCCGTGCGGCCGCCCCGTACCTCCTGTGCGGTCCTCGTCACACCCCGCGACTTCCGCTCAACTCCCCGCAGCTCCCGCTCACTCCACCTCGCCCGTCACGATCCGGCCGCTCACCTCGCCCAGTCCCACGCGGGTTCCGCCCGGCCCGGGCGCCCACGCCGAGAACGTCACCACATCCCCGTCCTCCAGGAACGTCCGCTTGCCGTCGGGAAGTTCCAGCGGATCCCGTCCGTTCCAGGTCAGCTCCAGCAGGGACCCGCGCTGCGACAGCTCCGGGCCGCTCACCGTGCCCGAGCCGTACAGGTCGCCGGTCCGCAGCGAGGCGCCGTTCACCGTCATGTGGGCCAGCTGCTGCGCCGCCGTCCAGTACATGGTGGAAAAGGGCGGCTCGGAGACGACATGGCCGTTGATCGCGACGGAGATCCGCAGGTCGTAGCCGCCGGGCTCGTCGCCCGGACCGGCCGTGTCGTCCAGATAGGGCAGCAGCGCATGCGTCCGCTCCGGCGGCGCCACACGCGCGTCCTCCAGGGCGTCCAGCGGGGTGATCCACGCAGCCACCGACGTGGCGAAGGACTTGCCGAGGAACGGTCCGAGGGGAACGTACTCCCACGCCTGGATGTCGCGCGCGGACCAGTCGTTGAGCAGGCACAGCCCGAACACGTACTCCCGGAAGTCGCCGAGTGCCACCGGCGTCCCGCGCTCCGAGGGCGCGCCCACCACGAAGCCGACCTCGGCCTCGATGTCCAGGCGGACGGACGGCCCGAAGTCGGGAGCCGCGTCGGCCGGAGCCTTGCGCTGCCCGGACGGCCGTACGACGTCCGTGCCCGAGACCACCACCGTCCCCGCGCGCCCGTGGTAACCGATCGGGAGGTGCTTCCAGTTCGGCGTCAGCGAGTCCGCCGCGTCCGGGCGGAAGATCTGGCCGACGTTTCGCGCGTGGTTCTCGGAGGCGTAGAAGTCGACGTAGTCCGCTACCTCGAACGGAAGATGGAGCGTCACCGACGACAGCGGGTGCAGGAAGGATCCGATCGCCTCTTGATGCGCCGGCACCGTCACCCACGCCGTCAGCGCGCGCCGCACGTCCGACCAGGCGGTGCGGCCGGCGGCGAGAAGCGGGTTCAGCGAGGGGCGCGCGAGCAGGGAGGCATACGGCGAGCCGAGTGCCAGCGCGGCCGCGCCCGCGTCCAGGACCTGGTCACCGAGCCGGACGCCGACGGTCCGCTGCGTCGAGCCGGCGGTGGAGAACACGCCGTACGGAAGGTTGTGCGGACCGAAGGGGTCACCTTCGGGGACATCGAAGGGGGGCATGGGGTGCTGCCTCGCTCTCGTGTGTTCCTGCTGGTCGTGCCACACGTTACGGCTGAGTTGCCTGTCTTGGGCAGTGTCTAAAGAGTTTGCAATGTCCGAATTAGCCTTGTCAGAGGCTCCAATTCCGGCTTAGCGTCCTTTGGGGGACACGGACGGGGTGGGTCCGGTCCGTAGGGGGGACGCGTGGGGGGACCCGTGGCCAGGAGCAGCAGGCGTGGGCTTTTTGAGGCCGACCGTGATGTGCCCGGCCTGATCGTCAAGTTCGGCGACTATCCGCTGCACCACGGCGGCGTCGGCGCGATCCGCAGCCTGGGCCGCCTGGGCGTGCCGATGTACGCGATCACGGAGGACCGCTACACGCCCGCCGCCTCCTCCCGCTATCTCAAGAAGGCCTTCGTCTGGCCGACCACCGGCACCGAGAATCCCGACCACCTGGTGGAAGGCCTGCTGCGCGTCGGCCGCCGCATCGGCCGTCCCACCGTCCTCGTCCCCACGGACGAGGAGGCAGCCGTACTGATCGCCGAGCACCAGGACGTGCTCAAGAGCTTCTTCCTCTTCCCGCATGTCGAACGGGCCCTGCCGCGCCGCCTCGCAAGCAAGCAGGGCCTGCACGAACTGTGCGTGGAACACGGCATCCCGAGTCCGACCGCCGCCTTCCCGCAGTCGTACGACGACATCGTGGCCTTCGCCGAAAAGGCCCGCTTCCCGGTGGTGGCCAAGAACCGCGAGGCGTTCATGCGGCGCAAGCAGCCCGCGGTGAACGGCACCACGAGGATCTCCACCCGTAGGGGCCTGCTCGCCCTCGCCCGCGACTGGGGCGAGCACCCCGGGGTGATCCTCCAGGAGTACCTGCCGCGGGAGGACGCCGAGGACTGGATCGTGCACGCCTACTTCGACCAGGACTCGACCCCGCTCGCCATGTTCACCGGAGTCAAGGTGCGCTCCTGGCCACCGCACGCGGGCATGACGGCGAACGCCTACGTCGTCGACAATCCGGAACTCGCGGACCTCGCCGCGCGTTTCATCAAACAGATCGGCTTCACCGGCATCATCGACCTCGACCTGCGCTTCGACCGGCGCGACGGGCTGTACAAACTCCTCGACTTCAACCCCCGCATGGGCGCCCAGTTCCGGCTCTTCGAGAACGAGTCGGGGGTGGACGTCGTCCGCGCCATGCACCTGGATCTGACCGGACGCCCCGTTCCGGAGGGGGAACAGCGGGCCGGCCATCGGTACATCGTGGAGAACATCGACCTGCCCGCCCTGCTCGCCTACCGCCGCAGCGGCTATACGACGCCGCACGCACCGGCGCGCGCGAGCGGGACGGAGCTGGCCTGGCTCGCGGGTGACGACCCGCTGCCGTTCGTCACGATGCTCGCCCGCTTCGTGCGGCCTGGCGCGAAGCACCTGTACCAACTGTGGCGGACCAACCGCCGCGGCAGCAGCACCAGTTCGAGCAGCTAGCCGGCAGTATCAGCTGCGAGAGCCGGCCACGAAGTGACGAAGTGATTGTCCTGGGGAGGGACTTCGTGATTCAACCGGTTGCAATCATCGGCGCCGGGCCTTTCGGCCTGTCGACCGCCGCCCATCTGCGAGCGCGCGGCATCCCCGTCCGCGTCTTCGGCGACCCCATGGTCAGCTGGCGCGACCACATGCCCGTCGGAATGCTCCTGAAGTCGACTCCGGTCGCATCCAATTTCGACGCCCCGCAGCAGGGGCACAACCTCGTCGACTACTGCGACGCCGCCGGCATCAAGCGGCTGGTGACGGACGAGGACATCATCCCGGTCGAGACGTTCATCGCCTACGGCGAGTGGTTCCGGCAGAAGCTGGTGCCCGAGCTGGAGCAGGTGCGGGTGGTGTCGGTGGAGCGGAACAAGAGCGGCGGCTTCGAACTGAAGCTGGACTCGGGCGAGTTGTTCACCGCCCGCGCGGTCGTCGTGGCGACCGGCCTGTCCGGTCTGGAGCGCCTGCCGGCCGAGCTCGCCTCGGCCGCGCCGGACGGGCCCACGCCCACGGGCCCGGTCTCCCACAGCTCCCAGCAGCACGACCTCACGCGCTACGCCGGCAAGGACCTGATCGTCGTCGGCGCCGGCCAGTCCGCGCTGGAGACGGCGGCGCTGGCGGCGGAGGCGGGCGCGCAGGTCAGGGTGGTGTCCCGCGGCCGCGGCAGGGTCGCCTTCGGGGCGCCGCCGTGGAAGCAGCCGAAGCTGCGCCCCGAGTCGCCCTTCGGTCGCGCCTGGTCCCTGTGGGCCCTCAGCTACTACCCGCACCCCTACCGCTACCTTCCTGCCGAGGCCCGCCACTATCTGGTGCGGCGCGTCCTCGGCCCGCTCGGTGCCTGGTGGCTGCGCGACCGCTTCGAGGGGAAGGTGCAGGTCAGCGAGGTCGACCGGATCGTGCGCACGGACGCGGCCGACGGCAGCCCGACCCTGACGGTCCGTACGCACGCGGGTGGCCTCCAGAACCTGTCGGCGGACCACGTCATCGCAGCCACCGGATACCGCGTGGACATCGCCGCGATGGACTTCCTCGGTCACGGACTGCGCACACGTCTGGCGGTGAGCCGGGGCGCGCCCAAACTGGGCGCGGGGTACGTCTCCTCGGTCCCGGGCCTGTACTTCACGGGCCTGCCGGCCGCGTCGTCGTACGGCCCCGTGATGCGCTTCGTGTGCGGCACGGAGTTCGCCTCTCCGAGGCTCGCCGCACACCTGGCCTCAGCGCACGGGTAGGCGGGCGCCGCGGACGCCACCGGGCGGTGAAGGGCCCACAAGAACAAAGGAGTTGGCCAAGGACGGCGGTGCACTCCGCGGTCGTCCGGTTCGCGGTGAGTCGGTGGGGCGTCCTGTCCGTATTCTCTGATCATGGCCGCACCCACCGCATATGCACTCATCGCCACCGACCTGGACGGCACGCTGCTCCGAGGCGACGACACGCTGTCCGACCGGTCTCTCGCAGCGCTCGCGCGGGTGGCCGAGGCCGGCGCTCGTCACCTCGTCGTGACGGGCCGGCCGGCGCCCAGAGTGCGGCCGCTCCTGGATGCCCTGGGCAGCAGGGGGCTCGCGGTGTGCGGACAGGGCGCGCAGGTGTACGACGCCGGCGCGGACCGTCTGCTGTGGTCCATCACGCTGGACCAGGAACTGGCCGAGACCGCCCTCGGCAAGATCGAGGCCGAGGTGGGCCAGGTGTACGCGGCCGTCGACCAGGACGGTGTGGAGGGACTCACGCTCATCGAACCGGGCTATCTGATGCCGCACCCGACCCTGCCGGCCGTGCGGGTCGACCGGCGCGACGACCTGTGGTGCGAGCCGATCAGCAAGGTGCTGCTGCGCCATCCCGACCTGTCCGACGACGAGTTGGCGTCGACGGCGCGCTCGGTGGTCGGTTCGCTGGCCACCGTCACCATGTCGGGACCCGGGACCGTCGAACTCCAGCCATGCGGCATCACCAAGGCGACGGGCCTCGCGCTGGCCGCCGCGCACCTGGGACTCGGACCGGAGCGGACGATCGCCTTCGGCGACATGCCCAACGACATCCCGATGTTCGACTGGGCCGCCCACGGCGTCGCCATGGCCAACGCCCATCCCGAACTCAAGGCGGTGGCCGACGAGATCACCTCGTCGAACGAGGACGACGGCATCGCCGTCGTCCTCGAAAGACTTTTCCCAAGCGGGTGATACGGCTCAGTACGCGCCGAACACGTTGTCGATCGACCCGTACCGTGCGGCCGCGTACTTGCAGGCGGCGGTGATGTTGGCGACCGGGTCGTAGGGGTCGTACGCCGTGCCGGGCACGTGGTAGGCGAGGAACGTCGGGTCGATGACCTGCAGCAGCCCCTTGGACGGGGTGCCGGCTACCGCGTTCGAGTCCCAGAGGTTGATGGCGGCCGGGTTGCCCGAGGACTCGCGGATGACGTTGCGGTAAATGCCGTTGTACGTCCCGGGGATGCCGTTCTGTGCCATCACCTGCAGGGAGGCCCGGATCCAGCCGTCGAGGTTGTCGGCGTAGCCCAGGGAGCGGGCGGTGGCCACGGTCGGGGTAGCCGCGGAGGCGCTGGTCGCGCCGATGATCGGGAGGGCGAGAACGGCGGCGCCCGTGCCGATGACGGCGAGCTTGCGGGCGAGGCGCGAGTTCTTGGTGCGGCGGTGCTGAGCGGCAGCAGGCATGGCGAGGTTCCTCTCCGGCGCCTACGAGGTGAGCTGTCGGGTTCGGGCGGGAGTTGCCCGGCCGCGCCGCCCTGCGGCGACGCGACTTCACCCCTAGCCGGTCCGGGACGGTGCCCGGTCCGGCGCTTACCTGGTTCCCCCGCTCCTGCCGTGCGAGTGAGTTCGTCGATGGGTTGTGTCCAGGCGGCGGCAGGATTCGGCGTTCCGCCCGACAGGCCGGGAACGTATGCGAGAGCACATGTCCGGAACAAGTGCCGAATTCACAGATCACGCCTATTGACCTTGGTCTGAGGCATATGGGTCGCTAGATCCTTTGCGGTTGCCAACCTTCAACTTGCGTATGGGTGAAGGGAAAACGACAGAAGCCGGACGGCCGTCGACCCGTGCGATGGCGTGACCCAACTCACTGGCTCCCGCGACAGCGGCAAATCGGGCAATGGGCCCAACTCATAGTCAATCAACTGTCGATGGGATCCGTTTCCTCCAGGTTCGGTGGAAGATCACCTCCCCATCCGCGGTGTACACCACCCCATTAAGGGCGAAAGGTGCACTCTGCCGCATCTGGCCTACCGGGAATCCGGGGTGTCGGACGAGCGTGCCGGCCGCCCGCGCGTGCATCTCCACCGCGAGGACGGAACCTCCCCTGTAGTGCGCGTCGTTGTCATAGCGGTCGCCCGTCGGGCGCACCGTCACGACGACCGCCTTGCACCAGGGTTGTCTCGTAGGGGAAGGATGTCCGGATGTGCGTGCTCATCGCGGTGACCTCGAAGGGCGGGGTGCATGGTGCGCCGAGCCGGCCGGCGGCGACGGAGGCCGGATGGGCGAGGGTGCCGTAGGTCGCGGAGGCGCCGGACATGGTTCCCGCCGGCATACCCAGGCCGTCGTGCCGGAAAGGGTGAGCGCAGACCCTCGGTCGGCCGAAGGGGGCGCGGTCGTCCTCAGGGGACTGCCCGCCGCCGGATTCGATGCCTGTGCCTCTCCGGGACGGGGGCTGCCGCTTCCCTCGGAGGCGACGGGAAACGCCGACAGGCAAGGCGGTGGGCAAGGCGATGGGAGGCGGTGGGGAAGGGGATGAGGAAGTCTGTAGATATCCGGTTATATCAGGTGATCAAAAGCATACCGGTCGTGATCCAATACCGCCCATGGTGGACGGGTGGGCGGCATCGGTGATCGAAAGGTGACCGGATACGCTGACTTGAGTGATGTCAGCGACCTATCGACAAACCGTGTAAGCGCCAGCAGACACCAGCAGACAGGAGACCCCTCGTGACCGTCGTCGGGCCGTTCGGGCTGAGCGTGCGGGACCAGGCTCTGGAAGCCGATGTCCAGGCCGGAATGGCGGCCGTCGAGGAAGGTTTGCTCGAAGCCACCAAGAGTGAGGTCCCCTTCATCACGGAGGCCGCCCAGCACCTGGTGCGGGCGGGTGGGAAGCGGTTCCGCCCGCTGCTGGTGATGCTCGCCGCCCAGTTCGGTGATCCGTACGCCCCCGGGATCGTGCCGTCGGCCGTGGTGGTGGAGCTGACCCATCTGGCGACGCTGTACCACGATGACGTGATGGACGAGGCCGCGGTGCGGCGCGGCGTGGACAGCGCCAACGCCCGCTGGGGCAACTCGGTCGCGGTCCTCACCGGCGACTTCCTGTTCGCGCGCGCCTCGCACATCCTGGCCGACCTGGGCCCCGAGGCGGTCCGGGTTCAGGCGGAGGCGTTCGAGCGGCTGGTCACCGGACAGATCCTGGAGACGGCGGGGCCGCAGGACGGCCGGGACCCGGTCGGCCACTACCTGGACGTGCTGGGGGGCAAGACGGGCTCGCTGGTGGCCGTGTCGTGCCGCTTCGGCGCCATGATGTCGGGCGCCGACGAGACGGTCGTGGACGTGCTGACGCAGTACGGGGAGCGGCTCGGCGTCGCCTTCCAGCTGGCCGACGACGTGCTCGACATCGCCTCCGACTCGCGCGAGTCCGGAAAGACGCCGGGCACCGATCTGCGCGAGGGGATCCCCACCATGCCGGTGCTGCGGCTGCGGGAGCGGGCGGCGCGGCTGGGGCTGGCCGAGGACATCGCCCTGTGCGAGCTGCTGGACTCCGACCTGGGCGACGATGCGCGGCTCGCGGAGGCACTCACGGCGCTGCGCGCGCACCCCGCGCTGGAGCAGGCGCGCCGGGACACCGTGCGTTACGCCGAGGAGGCGCGGGCGGCGCTGGCTCCGCTGCCTGAGTGCGGCGCGCGGCTCGCGCTGATGGAGATGTGCGACGCCGTGGTGCACCGGGCCGGCTGATCTCGCCACTGACCTGCACCTACAGCGGTGTGATGCCCGTCACAGGCCTGGACAAGGCCACCCGGTCCGGCAAGCACCACGGCCTGCTCGCGGACACCGCCGAGATCCTGCGGCTCAACACCCTCGGCGGAGCCGCCCCGTCCGGCTCCTGCTCACCGGGCGCGATCGTCCGCGTCCCCTACCAGGCGGACTACGTGTTCCTGCAGAGCTGATCGAGTAGTTGACACCGCCTCACCAGGGCGGCGCTTCCCTCGTGACCCCTACGGGTCGGGGGAGGCGCCGCCCGCTCGTGTCATACCCCAGGAGTACGCGGAGTTGCCTCCCGGGTCTGACGCTTCTTCCTGGCCGATTTGGTGAGATGGAAACCACGGAAAACACCACTCCTCACCGATTCGGGTGAGAATGGCGGCTCGGGGTGGACAACAAGAGCACGAGAGTTGGACAAGCCGCCGCCGACGACGGAGGTAGTGCACACATGGCACCGTACGAATCCGACGACAGTACGACCGCCGGGGAGGCCGACGACCTGCGCGCGGGCCGGCGCAAGGCCGCGCGGTACGTGGTCCCGGTCGCGGTGGTGGGGGTGGCGGCGGCGACCATCGGCCTCGTCCCGGCCCTCGCCAGCTCCGGCGACCCCGACCTGCCGAAGATCAGCGCACAGCAACTCATCGACAAGATCGCCAAGTCGGACGTGCAGCAGATGTCCGGCACGGTGAAGATCAGCACGGATCTGGGACTGCCGGACCTCGGCGGTCTCGAGAGCAGCCTGACGTCCGGCGCCGCGGGGTCGGGTGACGGCTCGTCCGCCGACCCGTCATCCAAGCTCACGGAGCTTGCCACCGGTACCCACACCCTGCGTGTCGCGGCCGACGGCCCGGACCGCCAGAAGGTGTCGCTGCTGGAGCACGCGGCGGAGTACAGCCTCATCCACAACGGCAAGGACGTCTGGGGCTACGACAGTCAGTCGAACGAGGTCTACCACGCGACCTCCGCCGGCAGTGCGGGCGCGAAGCAGAAGGAAGACGTCCCCGCCACGCCCAAGGGCCTTACCGAGGAAGCCCTGAAGTCGGTCGACGACACCACGTCGGTGACCGTCCAGGGGACCGCCCAGGTCGCGGGCCGTGACGCGTACCGGCTGGTCGTCAAGCCGAAGCAGTCCGGTTCGACGGTCGGTCAGATCACCGTGGCCGTGGACTCGAAGACCGGGCTGCCGCTGAAGTTCACGCTGACCCCGTCGAGCGGTGGCGCCGCGGTCATCGACGCCGGCTTCACCCAGGTCAGCTTCGCCAGGCCGAGTGCCTCGACCTTCGACTTCACCGTGCCCAAGGGCGCGAAGGTCACCGAGGACAGCAAGGCCGAGCATGGAAGGAAGGCCGAGCACGGGAGCCGGGCCGAGCACGGGAGCAAGGGCAGCGACAAGGCTCCGAAGCCGGACGAGGGCCTCGCCAAGGGTCTCGACGGGCTGAACGTCATCGGCAAGGGCTGGAACTCCATCGCCACCTTCGACACCGGCGGCCAGGGCATGCCCTCCGGCTCCGAGGCCGGCGGCGGCGCCGTCGGCGGCTTCCTCGACTCGCTCGGCGACAAGGTCTCAGGCAAGTTCGGCTCGGGCACGGTCTTCAAGACCCGCCTGATCAACGCCCTGATGACCGACGACGGCAAGGTCTACGTCGGCGCGGTGAACAAGGACGCGCTGGTGAAGGCGGCGAACGCGGGCTAGCCGGGAACCTTGCGCGGCGGCCACTCATACTCACTGTGTGTAACCGCCGCACGAGGTCGTACGAGCATGAATCGAGGGAGCCGATGGACGAGCCGTCCGCCGCGGAGCCGGAACAGAGCGAGCCGGGTGACAGCGTCATCGCCACCCGGGCGCTCACCAAGCGCTACCGAGGCGGACAGCTCGCCGTCGACGGCCTGGACCTGACCGTCCCGGCGGGCAGCGTCTTCGGCTTCCTCGGTCCGAACGGCTCGGGCAAGACCACCACCATCCGCATGCTCATGGGCCTCATCGAGCCCACCTCGGGCACAGCACATGTGCTCGGCCGGCCCATGCCACGGGCCTCGCGCGCCGTGCTCCCGCACGTCGGCGCCCTCATCGAGGGACCCGCCCTGTACGGCTTCCTCTCCGGGCGCGACAACCTCCTTCGCTACGACGCCGCCGACCCGACCGCCGATCCGCGCACCCGGCGCATCCGCGTCACGGCGGCGCTGGAGCGAGTGGGCCTGGCGGCTGCGGCCGGCAAGAAGGCAAAGGCGTACTCGCTGGGTATGAAACAGCGGCTCGGCCTCGCGGCCGCGCTGCTGCAGCCGCGCAAACTGCTCGTGCTCGACGAGCCGACCAATGGGCTGGACCCGCAGGGAATGCGCGAAATCCGTTCCCTGATCCGGGAGTTGGCCTCCGACGGCACGACCGTCTTCCTCTCCTCCCACCTTCTCGACGAGATCGAGCAGGTCTGCACCCATGCCGCGGTGATGGCGCAGGGGCGCCTGATCACCCAGGGTGCCGTGGTCGACCTGGCGGCGGGGGCGCGCGGCCGGCTGGTCGTCACCACCCCCGACACCGTGGACGCGGCCCGCGTCCTGAAGGAGCAGGGCGCCGCCGATGTCGTCACCGCCGAGGACCGGGTGACCGCCGAGCCCCCGGACGGCGACCTCGCCGAGGTGAACGCCGCGCTGGTGACGGCCGGTGTCCGCGTTCGCGGCTTCGGCGTGGAGCGGGCCTCCCTGGAGGACGCGTTCGTGGCACTGACGGGGGAGGGCTTCGATGTCGCAGGCTGAAGCGATCCGCGCTCCACGGCCGCTGTGGACCTTCGGGCTGCTGCGCAGCGAGCTGCTCACCACGTTCCGGCGCTGGCGCACGCTCGCGCTGCTGGCCGTGCTGGCGGCCGTGCCGATCCTGGTCGGGATCGCCGTCAAGATCGAGACGAGCGACGGTTCGTCCGCGGGCGGGGACCGGGGTGGCGGCGGGGGCCCGGCGTTCATCTCGCAGATCACCAACAACGGACTGTTCCTGGTCTTCACCGCGCTGGCCGCGACGCTCCCGTTCTTCCTGCCGATGGCGATCGGGGTCGTCGCGGGCGACGCGATCGCCGGAGAGTCGAACTCGGGCACCCTGCGCTATCTCCTGGTCGCCCCCGCAGGCCGCACCCGCCTACTGCTCACCAAGTACGCGACGGTGATGACCTTCTGCCTGGTCGCCACCCTCGTGGTCGCGGTCTCGGCGCTGACGGTCGGAGCGGTTCTCTTCCCGCTCGGCGACCTGACGACCATCTCCGGCACACAGATCAGCTTCGGCGAGGGCCTGGCCAGAGCCCTGCTGATCGCCCTGATCGTCGCCGTGTCCCTCATCGGCGTCGCGGCACTCGGCCTGTTCGTCTCGACGCTGACCGGCAGCGGCATCGCGGCGATGGCGACCACCGTCGGACTGCTGATCACCGTCCAGATCCTCGACCAGATCCCCCAACTCCATGCGATACAGCCGTACTTCTTCTCCCACTACTGGCTGTCCTTCGCCGACCTGATGCGCGAGCCGATCTACTGGGACGACCTGGTGAAGAACCTCGAACTGCAGGCCCTGTACGCGGCGGTGTTCGGCTCGGCGGCCTGGGCGCGGTTCACGGCGAAGGACATCACGGCATAGGGCTCAGCCGACCTGGTGCGGGAAGCGGGCGAGCGGCGCCTCCCGGGTGAAGAAGGTCTTGGCGCGGGCCAGGGCGTCGGTGTCGTTCAGTACGTCACCACGCCTGCTGCCGTTGCCGAGGAGTACCCCTCCGAAGCGCATCCCCAGATAGGCGGCCGAGTTGTTGAGCGCGCCGACCAGCGGTTCGGCGACCGTCGGCTCGTGGTCCGCGAGCGCGGTGACGCCCCAGAGCGTGCTGCCGGCCATGGTCGCCTTGAAGTCGATGCCGGGGGTGCGCAGCCATCCCGACCAGTAGTCGAGGTAGCGCTTGGTGAGGCCGGACAGCGAGTACCAGTACAGCGGCGAGGCGATCACGACGTCGGTGGCCGCCAGTGTGGCGTCGAGCAGGAGCGCCGGGGCGGTTCCGGTGGGCGGGTGCACATGGTCGTGGTCGCGTCGAAGGTCCAGGAAGTCGGGCAGCGGATGCTCGGCAAGGCTGATCCACTGCTGCTCGACATCCCGCGGGAGCTGCTCGGCGGCCCGGCGAGCGAGCAGCTCGGTGTTGCCGTCGGTGCGGCTGCTGCCCAGGACGAACAGGAAACGGCGGTGGGTCATGAGGTCCCCCAGATGATCGGCGTGATCGGCATGATGGGCGCAGAGCAATTACAAGCACCTGCATTATATGCGCACGCAACTATATGTCCAGGGGATGCCAGAGGGTGCCGGAGCCTCAGCTCCTGCCCCGTTACCTGTGCCGCGTGGTCGCCCCGGTGAGGCGGGCCAGCGCCGCCGTCTCGCGCGGCGGCGTTCCGTTCAGGTCGCCGAGACGCCAGTCGGGCACCCAGGGCACGCGGTACACGTCGATGTGCGACTCGATCTGCCGGACCTGCTTCTCGAGCGGCCGCGGCAGCCGCCCCGGCGCGTCCGCGACGAGTACGACGGCGTCGAGGTCGAGTCCGGGCGGAGCCTGCCCGAGCCGGAACAGCTCCAGGGCGCGCAGGACGGCCGCCAGCCCGGAGGCGTGCGTACGGGCGACGAGCAGGACGGACCGAGGGGCCTCGGGGCCGGGCCAGTCACGGCCGCAGTCGTGGCCGCCGTAGACGGTGGTGAGCGTGGAGACGCCGGCGCCGCCGTGTGTGCCGACCCAGGAGTAGTGCCGGGCGGTCGCGGCGGAATGGGCGGGCTCGCTGTGTCCCGGCTCCGGTACGGTGACCGGGCCGCGGATCCATATCTCCGGTCCCTGCTGCACGTCCGTGCGCATGCCCGCTCTCCTTCCTCGCCATGCCCACCGATTGTCATGGCCCGGATTCGGTCACACGACCGGGTGCGATCTCCTGGGACGAGTCTGTGACGCCACGGTGACGTGAGAACCAGGAGCGACCGGAGAGACTACTCAACAGTACGTGCAAGGCCGGAGCTTGACGCCGGGGGAGGGGAATCCCGACGGCGGGAGGGAGCACCATGGAATCCGGACGCGCTGTCCGCCGACTCCCCGACGCATCCGAGTGAGGGAACCGATGTCTCGACTCAGCCGCGAGAAGAAGCGGGATCAGAACCGAGCCGCGGGCGCGGCGGCCTTCGTGACGGCACCGATCGACGTCCGCGTCCCCGCGGCCGGCGCGGTCGGCGCGTGGGTCGGCGGCGTGCCGGTCGCCGCGGCCGCCGGCGAGGAGATCCAGCAGGCCGTCCTGAACCACCTCCAGCGCATCGCCCTCGCCACGGGCAACCCCGTCCATGCGGCGGTCCACGACGAGCGGATCGGTTACGTCGTACACCTTCGGGTGGAGACGGACGGGGCCAGCAGTTTCACGGGGGAACCCGTAGGGATGACTGCTCCTGCGGGAGAGCCGCGGGACGTGGCGAAGGGCCTGCCCGCCCTCCCTCCTGTGCCCTCCCCGCCACCAGCACTGTCCCCGCCCCGGTCCCTGCCGCCGTCCCCGCCGTCGGCGCCGGCCCTACCGCCCGCGCCGCCCGCGTCGGTGCCGGCCCTGTCGCCCGCGCCGTCCCCGTCGCCCGCCGTGCCGGAGGGTTCCCCCGCGGAGCCGGTGGCCTCGTCCACCGAGCCGCCGGCGGCCCCCGCAGCTGTGGAACCGGGGCAGCTTGAGGAGCCGCCCCGGCGTGACAAGCCGACGCATCTCCTTGGGGCGACGCAGGAACCCGTGCGGGAGACCGCCCCGACCTTCCCGCTGCGGGCTGTCTCGGAGCCGCTGCCGCTGGGTGAGAACGTGCCGACATTCCCCCTGCGGGCCGTCCCGGAGCCGTCGGACGGTAGGGGAGGGGTGGCGCAGGCGCAGACGTTCGCGCTGCGCGCCCTGCCGGAGCCGCCCGCGGACAGAGCCCCCGGCACGGTCGTGGCGCCGACGGGCGAGTTCGGCCCGCCCCCGCCGATGGACGGGGTGCCGCAGCGTGGCCTCGAACCCGAGGACGCACCCGCACCCCGTCGGCAACCCGCACGGGACCGCTCGGCCGGTTCCCTCCTCTTCGTCCCCCCGGACCCGGCCCTCGACCCCGACCCCAAGCCCACCCCGGCTCGCGGCTTCGACGCCGTGGCCGAGGCGGTCCTCGGCGACGAACCGCCGACCACGCCCGGCTTCCTCGCGGAGCCGATGGCGCAGATCAACGAGGCCGTGAAGGCGGGGCGGACAGAGACGGCGGCGGGACTGGCCGAGAGCGCGGTCGGGGAGGCGTCGGCGGTGCTCGGACCGGAGCACACCGAGGTGCTCCGACTGCGCGAACTCACCGCGTACATCGCCTACTTGGCTGGTGACCCGATCCGTTCCTTCCGGCTCTCGCTCGACCTCGCCCGGATCCGCCGTCGCACCCGGGACGCGGAGGCGGCCTACGGCAACGTCCAGAGCGCGGCCTCCGCCTGGCGTGCCGTGCGCGATCCGCAGCAGGGCCTGGACCTGGGCCGCGAACTGATCGGCCTGTGGACCGAGCTCACGGCCGAGGACGGCCCGGCCGCCGACGACATCGAGCAGCTGGAGTCGGCCCGCGCCCGCATGGGCCGGCTCACGGAACGCGCCCGCAAGTCGGCCCAGTCGCGGATGAGTTGACCGTACGCCCGATGGGTCGACCGGACGCAGGATGGGCCGGCCGTACGCCCGATGGGTCGACCGGACGCAGGATGAGCCGACCGGAGGCCCGAAGGAGCCACCGTAGGCCCGATGAGTTGAACGGCTGCGCGGACGTTAGGAGGACAGCTCCCACAGCGCTTGCGCGATGGCGTCGCTGTTGTGGTCCAGCGCGGTGCTGTCGATGTTGGACGCGGTGTCGCAGGACGCGTGATAGCAGCGGTCGAAGGCTCGCCCCGACGTGCCGCCCCACTTGGCCGCCTGGGCAGCCGTCTTGATGTAGTCGGCGCCGCTGAACAGCCCGCCCACCGGAACGCCCGCGTTCTTGAACGGCGCGTGGTCGGAGCGTCCGTCGCCCTCGGTCTCGGGCTCGGTGGCGATACCGAGGCCGGTGAAGTAGTCCTTGAACGTCTTCTCGATCGCCGGGTCGTCGTCGTAGACGAAGTAGCCGGGGTTGGGCGAGCCGATCATGTCGAAGTTCAGATAGTCGCTGATCTTCGAACGGTTCGCGGTGGAGAGGCTGTTGACGTAGTAACGGGAGCCGACCATGCCCAGCTCCTCCGCGCCCCACCAGGCGAACCGCAGGTGCTTGGCGGGCTTGTAGCCGGCCCGCGACACGGCGAGCGCGGACTCCAGGATGCCGGCCGAGCCGGAGCCGTTGTCGTTGATGCCGGGCCCGGCGGTGACGCTGTCCAGATGGGACCCGGCCATGACGACCTGGTTGGTGTCGCCGCCCGGCCAGTCGGCGATCAGGTTGTAGCCGGTGCTGCCCGAGGACGTGAACTGCTGGACGGTGGTGGTGAATCCGGCCGCGTCCAGTTTGGCTTTCACATAGTCGAGCGAGGCCTTGTAGCCGGCCCGGCCGTGCGCGCGATTGCCGCCGTTGGCGGTGGCGATGGACTGCAGTTGGGCGAGGTGGGCCTTGACGTTGGCCACGGAGATGTCGGGCGCGGCGGCGGCCGCCGATGCGGGTGTCGCAGCGGGTGCCGCGCCGGCTATGGATCCACCGGTCAGGAGCATGACAGCCGAAACGGTGACGGCCGCCGTCGCACGCCCGGAAACGGAGAGCTTCATGTGGGGGGCTCCGAAGTCCTTCGATCGAACAGGGTCCCCGGATGGTGAAGCTTTGACCAACTAGGAGTCAAGGGCGTTATCAGGACAGCGGGTTCGTATAACGGAGCATCCGGAGTTCCGGCCGCCCCTCGGGACACGTCCTGCGCTCACCTACTGCACACAGAACTCGTTGCCCTCCGGATCCGCCATCACCACCCACTCCCCGCCCGCCTCCTCGACCCGGCGCAGCACACTCGCCCCGAGCCCCTCCAGCCGTTCGACCTCCCCGTCCCGGCGCCCGTCTCCGGGATGCAGATCGAGATGGAGCCGGTTCTTCACGGTCTTCGCCTCCGGCACCCGCTGGAACAGCAGCCGCCGCCCGAGACCGGTTCCGCTGTCCTGGTCGTAGGGATCGTCCGGATGCCGTACGGCGATCAGGTCCCGGAAGGCCGGGCGGCCCTGGAAGTCGAGCGTGGCCGCGGCGGGCAGGGCGCCGAGCTTCAGCAGCCGCTCGATGAGCGCGCTGTTGTCCTCGACCTCGTACCGGAGCGCGGCGCTCCAGAACTCGGCCTGCGCATGCGGGTCGGCGGAGTCGATGACGAGCTTCCAGTGCACGGGAGTCTGTGTCATGGACCACTTATAGCTGTCGGGCACATTTCTCAGCGCCACCCGCATCGGTCAGGCGTCCACCACGGCCGCCGCCGTGTCCACCCGCGGCGTCCTGACCTCGGCCCGCACGCTGCGCGCGGCGCGCCACGCGTCCCACGTCAGCAGGCACAGGGCCGCCCACACCAGCGTGAACCCGGCCCACCGCTCCACCGGCATCGCCTCATGGAAGTACAGAATCCCGAGCACGAACTGGAACAACGGCGCCAGATACTGAAGCAACCCCAGCGTCGACAACGGCACCCGGATCGCCGCGGCCCCGAAGCAGACCAGAGGCAACGCGGTCACCACCCCGGTCGCCGCGAGCAGCGTCCCGTGCCCCACCCCGCCGGCCGTGAAGGTCGACTCACCCCGCGAGGCCAGCCACAGCAGGTAGGCGACCGCGGGCAGGAACTGGATCGCGGTCTCCGCGGCCAGCGACTCGATCCCGCCGAGACCGACCTTCTTCTTCACCAGCCCGTACGTGGCGAACGAGAAGGCGAGCGTGAGCGAGGTCCACGGCGGCTTCCCGTACCCCACCGCGAGCACGACCACCGCAGCGAACCCGGTCCCGACCGCCACCCACTGCACGGGCCGCAGCCGCTCCTTCAGGAGCAGCACGCCCATCGCGATGGTGACCAGCGGATTGATGAAGTACCCGAGCGAGGCCTCGACCACATGTCCGCTGTTGACGGACCAGATGTACACGCCCCAGTTGACGGTGATGACCGCCGCGGCGACCGCGACGAGCGCCAGCCTGCGCGGCTGCCGAAGCAACTCGCCGGCCCAGGCCCAACGCCGTGTCACCACGAGCGCGACGCCCACGAAGGCGAGGGACCAGGCCATCCGGTGGGCGAGGATCTCGATCGCTCCGGCGGGCTTCAGAAGGGGCCAGAAGAGGGGTACGAGGCCCCACATCCCGTATGCCGCAAAGCCGTTCAGCAGCCCTATGTGCCGCTCGCCCCTCGCCTTCCCGGTCACGGGCTCCTCCTCGCCTCGTCGCGCATGCCTGCCAGGCAGAAGGTAACGCCGAGCGCCCCCGCCTGTCATGTCCGTATCGCCATACGGTCATGACAGGCGGGGGTGTGCCCGGAGCGAGCGTCAGCCCTTGACCGCCACCGCGATCGCGTCGGCGAGCGGCGTGGTCGGCCGGCCGGCCAGCCGGGACAGGTCGCCGGAGGAGACGACCAGCTCGCCCTTCTCGATGGAGGCGTCCACGCCCGCGAGGATCGCGGCGAGCGGACCGGGCAGCCCGGCGCCGGCCAGGATCCCGGTGAAGGTCTCGACGGAGACGGGGCTGTACGCGATCTCCTTGCCGGTCTGCCTGCTGAGCTCGGCCGCGTACTCGGCGAAGCTCCACGCCTCGTCGCCGCCCAGCTCGTACGTCTTGTTCTCGTGCCCCTCGCCGGTCAGAACGGCGACGGCGGCGGCCGCGTAGTCGGCGCGCGAGGCGGAGGAGACCCGGCCCTCGCCGGCGGCCTGGACGACGGCGCCGTGCTCGAGCGCGGGGGCCAGGTTCTCGGTGTAGTTCTCGTGGTACCAGCCGTTGCGCAGCAGCGCGTAGGGCACGCCCGAGGCGAGGAGGACCTCCTCGGTGGCGCGGTGGTCGTCGGCGAGCGCGGCGGTCAGGGTGCCGGGGGCGCTGGTGTAGGCGAGCAGGGCGACACCGGCGGCCTTCGCGGCCTCGATGACCACCGTGTGCTGGCCGACGCGGCCCTTGTCGAACTCGTTACCGGAGATGAGTAGCACCTTGTCGCCGGCCGAGAGGAGGCTGCCGAAGGTCTCAGGGGCGTTGTAGTCGGCGACCGCGATCTGCACGCCGCGCGCGGCGAAGTCGGCGGCCTTCGCCCTGTCGCGCACGACGGCGGTGATCTGGTCGGCCGGAACCTTCTCCAGCAGCTGCTCAACGACGTGGCGGCCGAGGTTTCCGGTGGCGCCGGTGACGACGATGCTCATGATTCACAACTCCTTGTGGGGTGCGTATGACACTTACCTTAGGTGGTGCGCTAACTCTTTGAAAGTACCCACTTTGAAGTAAGGTACTGGCATGACAGTAAGTACCGCAGGTGACGGGACCGCAAGTGCCGCGAAGTACGACACCGGCGAGGCGATGTGCCCTCATCGCCTCGTCCTGGAGCACCTCACCAGCCGCTGGGGCGTCCTGGTCCTGATCGAACTCCTCGACCGCGCCTACCGCTTCAGCGAACTGCGCCGGGCCATCGGCCGGGTCAGCGAGAAGATGCTCACGCAGACCCTGCAGACCCTGGAGCGCGACGGCCTGGTGCACCGCGACGCCAAGCCGGTGATCCCCCCGAGGGTCGACTACTCCCTCACCGACCTGGGCCGGGAGGCGGCGCAGCAGGTGCGTGCCCTGGCGACATGGACCGAGCGGCGGATGGGGGAGGTACAGAAGGCGCGCGAGGTGTACGACGCCGCGAAAGCGCGGGGCTGAGCAGCGCCGGGGCCCTCCAGCGGCAGCGTCGACGCCCTCCAGCGGCAGCGTCGACGCACTCCGGCGAAGGAGTGGCGCAGGCGCTCGCCGGGCACACACCAGACAGGGCGTCGGTTGACATGAGCGGTTCGTCCACCCATGCGCCCCCTCTCCGCCTCCCGTGCCGTCTTGATCCGCCCGGCATCCTGGGGGCGGGCGCTGTGCCCAACCGCGCGCGGGTCCTCGTGCCGCCCACGAGGTCATCGACCGGTGCGCGGACGCCTACTCGGGGGTTCGCATTGGCCACACAGAATCCGGACGCGCGAAGGATCGGTTCTGCAGGACGGCCCCGGGCCGGCCGGACCCGCGTCCCCTTTCCCCGCCAGGCCTGGCGGCGCCGCCAGGAGGAACTGGCCCTGGACCTCCTGGGCGAACTCACCCGGCTCACCGACGAGATTCGCCATGCCAACCTGATCCAGTTGCATCGCATCACCGCCGCGCAGGTGGATCACGCCATGGCGGATCCCGCGTTGGCGTCGGCCATGAGCACGCTGGACAGCGTGTCGCACAGCAAGCGACGGCAGGTGTTGTTCGCCAACCGTGAATACGGCGCGATCGTGCTCGGCCATCGCATCGGTGCCTACGACTGGGACGAACTGATCGGCCACTTGCGGATCCTCGCCCGGAACGAGGTGTTCAAGGAGTACTGGCAAGCGACCGTCGAGCACCGTCGGAGTGTTCCGCACCAGAGCCTTGAGGCGAGGGTGGGCCGGGCGGTCGACGTGATCATGGAGGAGCTCGGGGAGGGCCCCGAGGAGTGGTGGGTCGTGGGTCCGAGGCCGGACACCGACCCGTCCGGGTGACCGTACGAAGCCGGCAGTGTTTGAGGTACCGTCTGTTCGTTTGGGGCTGAGGGGCCCAGAGTTGGGGCCTGGTAAGGAAGAGGTCACCTCAGTGCCAAGCAATGAGTTCCGGTCCGTCCACATCACTCGCCGCCTCGGGGACACGCCCCGTCAGCGCGGATCCATGACGGGCGAGTCGTGCCCGGATCTCTTCGAGTTGAGTGACGGTGCCTTCGCGGTGATCGGAACCGACCGGACCGAAGAACTGGACGCACTGCTTCCGGCGGATGCCGCCCGCGCCGACTACGAGCGCATCGTCGTCATCACCCGAGACACCCTCCTCCGCGCCAAGAGAGACATTCCCGACGCGTGAGACGGAAGGGCCCGGATACGCAACACGCATCCGGGCCCTTTCCGTGTCGGGTTTCCGTGAAGGGCCCCTTGTCAGGTTGGTGAAGGGTCCCTTGTCAGGTTTCCGTGTCGGGCCGTCAGCCGACGACCGTCCAGGCGTCCCCGCCCGTCAGCAGCGCCGCCAGGTCGCCTTTGCCGTTCTGCTCGATCGCGGTGTCGAGCTGGTCGGCCATCTGCGTGTCGTAGACCGGCCGGTCCACGGACCGGAGCACACCGATCGGGGTGTGGTGCAGGGTGTCCGGGTCGGCCAGCCGGGACAGCGCGAAGGCCGTGGTCGGCGACGGGGAGTGGGCGTCGTGGACCAGAATCCGGGACTCGTTGTCCGCGGTCACGTCGACCACCTTCAGGTCACCGGTCACCGCGTCCCGTACGACACCGCGCGAACCGTCCGCCCCGAAGCGGATCGGCTTCCCGTGCTCCAGCCGGATCACCGCCTCCTCGGCCTGCTGCTTGTCCTTGAGGGCGTCGAACGCGCCGTCGTTGAAGATGTTGCAGTTCTGGTAGATCTCGACCAGCGCGGTACCGGTGTGCGCGGCCGCCTCCCGCAGGACCGACGTGAGGTGCTTGCGGTCCGAGTCGATTGTCCGGGCCACGAAGGACGCCTCCGCGCCGAGGGCCAGGGACACCGGGTTGAAGGGCGCGTCCAGTGAGCCCATCGGCGTCGACTTGGTGATCTTGCCGACTTCCGAAGTGGGGGAGTACTGGCCCTTGGTGAGGCCGTAGATCCGGTTGTTGAACAGCAGGATCTTGAGGTTGACGTTGCGGCGCAGGGCGTGGATCAGGTGGTTGCCGCCGATGGACAGCGCGTCGCCGTCACCGGTGACCACCCAGACGCTCAGGTCCCGACGGCTGGTGGCGAGTCCGGTGGCGATGGCGGGGGCCCGTCCGTGGATGGAGTGCATGCCGTACGTGTTCATGTAGTACGGGAAGCGGGACGAGCAGCCGATGCCGGAGACGAAGACGATGTTCTCCTTGGCGAGACCCAGCTCCGGCATGAAGCCCTGGACGGCCGCCAGGATCGCGTAGTCACCGCAGCCGGGGCACCAGCGCACTTCCTGATCGGACTTGAAGTCCTTCATGGACTGGCGGGCCTCGGCCTTGGGGACGAGCGAGAGCGCCTCGATCGTGCCCGTGCCTTCCGTGGACGTCTCAGCCATCGATGGCCTCCTTGAGAGCCGTGGCGAGCTGCTCAGCCTTGAACGGCATGCCGTTCACCTGGTTGTACGAGTGGGCGTCCACCAGGTACTTCGCCCGGATCAGCGTGGCGAGCTGGCCGAGGTTCATCTCGGGGATCACCACCTTGTCGTAACGCTTCAACAACGTGCCGAGATTCCGCGGGAACGGGTTGAGGTGACGCAGATGGGCCTGTGCGACGGACTCGCCGGCCGCGCGCAGCCGCCGTACCGCCGCCGTGATCGGTCCGTATGTCGAACCCCAGCCGAGCACCAGCATGCGCGCCTCGTGCGGATCGTCGACCTCGAGATCCGGTACGTCGATGCCGTCGATCTTGGCCTGCCGGGTGCGCACCATGAAGTCGTGGTTGGCGGGGGCGTAGGAGATGTTGCCCGTGCCGTCCTCCTTCTCGATGCCGCCGATACGGTGCTCCAGGCCGGGCGTGCCGGGGATGGCCCAGGGGCGGGCGAGCGTCTGGGGATCGCGCTTGTACGGCCAGAAGACCTCGGTGCCGTCGTCCAGGGTGTGGTTCGGTCCCTGCGCGAACTGCACGGTCAGGTCCGGGAGTTCGTCGAGTTCGGGGATGCGCCAGGGCTCGGAGCCGTTGGCCAGGTAGCCGTCGGAGAGCAGCATCACCGGGGTGCGGTACGTCAGCGCGATCCGCGCCGCCTCCATGGCCGCCTCGAAGCAGTCGGCCGGGGTCCTGGGCGCGATCACGGGGACGGGCGCCTCGCCGTTGCGGCCGAACATGGCCTGCAGCAGGTCCGCCTGCTCGGTCTTGGTGGGCAGGCCGGTGGACGGGCCGCCACGCTGGATGTCGATGACGAGGAGCGGCAGCTCCAGGGAGACGGCGAGCCCGATGGTCTCGCTCTTGAGTGCCACCCCCGGGCCGGAGGTCGTCGTCACCCCGAGCGAGCCGCCGAAGGCCGCGCCCAGCGCCGCGCCGATGCCGGCGATCTCGTCCTCGGCCTGGAAGGTCCGTACGCCGAAGTTCTTGTGCTTCGACAGCTCGTGCAGGATGTCCGAGGCCGGGGTGATCGGGTACGAGCCCAGGAACAACGGCAGGTCCGCCTGGCGAGACGCGGCGATCAGCCCGTAGGACAGCGCGAGGTTCCCCGAGATGTTGCGGTAGGTCCCCGGCGGGAAGGCGGTGGCGGCCGGCGCGACCTCGTAGGAGACCGCGAAGTCCTCGGTCGTCTCGCCGAAGTTCCAGCCGGCCCGGAAGGCGGCGAGGTTCGCCTCGGCGATCTCGGGTTTCTTCGCGAACTTGGCCCGCAGGAACTTCTCGGTCCCCTCGGTGGGCCGGTGGTACATCCACGACAGGAGCCCCAGCGCGAACATGTTCTTGCTGCGCTCGGCCTCCTTGCGGCTGAGGTCGAACTCCTTGAGCGCCTCGACCGTGAGGGTCGTCAGCGGCACCGGATGCAGGCTGTAGCCGTCGAGCGAGCCGTCCTCCAGGGGGGAGGCGGTGTATCCGACCTTCTGCATCGCCCGTTTGGTGAACTCGTCCGTGTTGACGATGATCTCCGCGCCGCGCGGCACGTCGGCGAGGTTCGCCTTCAGGGCGGCGGGGTTCATGGCGACCAGCACGTTCGGTGCGTCGCCCGGGGTGAGGATGTCGTGGTCGGCGAAGTGCAGCTGGAAGGACGAGACGCCCGGCAGGGTTCCGGCAGGGGCCCGGATCTCGGCGGGGAAGTTGGGAAGGGTGGAGAGATCATTGCCGAAGGACGCGGTCTCGGAGGTGAAGCGGTCGCCGGTGAGCTGCATACCGTCACCGGAGTCTCCCGCGAACCGGATGATCACCCGGTCCAGCCTTCGTACGTCCTTTGTTCCGCCCGGCCCCCGCTGCTCTCCGACGACGGTTCCGTCTGCCTGCTCCGCTGTCCTGCTGACCTGGCTGGTCACTGAACTGGACCTCCCTCGAGGCGGCTGTCTGGGACCGGCCCTCCCGCAGGCCCTCCCAGGATCAACCCTACGTCGGTTAGGGTCGCCTTCCTGTGGCCATTCGCATCATGGACACAGTTTTGAGACGATGTGACGCCCTGACTTGTCATGATTTCTCGCCCCCCGGCGCTTCCCTTGAAGGCGCTCCCCGTAATTGTTCGGTTCTATGGCTGGACGGACGCTGGACTGACGGCTGAACGGGCTGTTGCTGACGCGCTGAACGGTTTGCTGCCGACTCGTGGAACGGGCTGCTGTTGACTCGCTGTTACTGACTCAGTGTCAGCCCGTCACGAGTTCAGATAGGTGAGGACCGCAAGAACACGCCGGTGATCCCCGTCACTCTGGGACAGTCCGAGCTTCAGGAAGATGTTGCTGACGTGCTTCTCGACGGCACCGTCGCTGACCACGAGCTGTCGAGCGACGGCCGAATTGGTCCGCCCCTCGGCCATGAGCCCCAGCACCTCCCGCTCCCGGGGCGTCAGCCCGGCCAGTACGTCCTGCTTACGGCTGCGCCCGAGCAGCTGCGCGACCACCTCGGGGTCCAGCGCGGTACCACCCTGGGCCACCCGCACCACCGCGTCCACGAACTCGCGCACCTCGGCGACCCGGTCCTTGAGCAGGTAGCCGACCCCATGACTCGACCCGGCCAGCAGCTCGGTGGCGTAGCGCTCCTCCACGTACTGCGACAGCACGAGCACGCCGAGCCCCGGATGTGCCTTCCGTAGCTGCACCGCGGCCCGCACCCCTTCGTCGGTGTGCGTCGGCGGCATCCGCACGTCGGCGACCACGACGTCGGGCAGCTCGCCCTGCGCGTCCAGCTCGGTGATGGTCTTGATCAACGCTTCCCCGTCGCCGACCCCGGCGACCACGTCGTGCCCTCGGTCGGTCAACAGCCGGGTCAGTCCCTCCCTGAGCAGTACTGAATCCTCGGCGATGACCACGCGCACCCTGTCCTCCACGATCTCCGGCCCCCCAGCCCGACTCCAACTGCCGGTAGTCCAGCATTCCAGCATTCGGACCGGGTCGCCCCTGACCAACAGGAATCAACGCGAATATGTGCACTGCGCGGCGGGTTCCGGCCCCTCGGGAACTTCAGGGTCACGGGTTGCTCATGCAGGGTGACGGAGTGTTGATCTTCAGGTGGGTCGGTGGGTCGGTGGGTCGGTGGGTCGGTGGGTCGGTGAGTGGGGGAGTGGGTGGGGAGACGAGGATGTTGAGGCGGAACCGCCAGAAGGCGCCGGGCGCCCTCTGGCGGAGGTGTGAGTGGCGTGGCGGGCAAACGGCTGTCGTCAGACCAGCGCCCGCTCACCCCGCCAGGGCAACTCCGCGGTGACCCGAGTGGGACCGCCCACCGGCGAATCCACCACCAGGATCCCGTCCACCGCGTCCAACCGCTCCGTGAGCCCCCCGAGCCCGGACCCGCCGGCGGTATCCGCGCCCCCCACCCCGTTGTCCACGACCTGCACCATCAGCCGGTCCTCCACCCGCCACACATCCACCGCCGCCCACGTGGCCCGCGCATGCTTGCTGATGTTCTGCAGCAGCTCGGAGACGGTGAAGTAGGCGATGCCCTCGATGGCCGGCGCCGGCCGCTCCGCCAGATCCACCTCCACCTGAACCGGCACGGTGCACCGCGAGGCAACGGCCGACAGCGCCGCGTCCAGGCCCCGGTCCGTCAGCACCGCCGGATGAATTCCGCGAGCCAGATCCCGCAGCTCCTGCAAGGCCGTCTTCACCTCGCCGTGCGCCTCGCCGACCATCCGCGCGGCCGCCGCCGGATCCTCCGTGAGCTTCTCCTTCGCCAGCCCCAGATCCATGGCCAACGCCACCAGACGGGCCTGTGCCCCGTCGTGCAGATCCCGCTCGATCCGCCGTAGGTCCGCTGCCGCCGTGTCCACCACGACCCCCCGGTCCGACTCCAGCTCCACCACCCGCGTCGCCAGCCGCGACGGCCCGAGCAGCCCGTGCACCATCAGCCGGTCCACCATCGTCAGCGCCCGTACGATCCACGGTGTGGCCAGCGTGAACAGCAGCCCCACCAGCGCGGTGACGGTGATCTCGAACGGGTTGTCCAGATAGATGCTGTGGCTGCCGTCGCCGTACAGCTGAAGCCCGTCCTGGCCGCCGTACATCGGGAAGAGCCAGAACCAGAGCGGATACGTGAGCAGCGCCCACCCGTACGCCCAGAAGTTCACGGCGACCACGAACGAGAACACCGACCAGGGGAACTGCAGCAGCGCGTACAGCAGCGTCCGCCACGACGTGCCGCTCTTCAGCACCGCGCCCATCCAGGCCATCACGCCGGGCTTCTTCATCCGCAGTGGCTCGGGGTCGGCCACGTCCAGGCCCAGCAGCCCGCGTGCCCGCGCCCGCTCCATCGCCCCCAAGCCCCGGCAGCCCGCCAGCCCGGCCGCCAGCACCGGAATGCCGAGGAACGTCACCAGCAGACCCGCCCCGAGCGACAGCATCGTGACGGCGTACACGAACGTCAGGACGCCGATCGGCAGGCCCAGCAGCACATATCCGAACTCGCGCCAGCTGCGCCCCTCGAAGGGTGCCCGCAGCCCGACGGGCAGCCGGCGCCGCCGGTCGACGAGCCCGGGCCCGTCGTCGTAACCGAGCCCGTCGTCGTAACCGTGCCCGTGCCCGTAGCCCTGTCCGTACTCCGTGGCCATCGACGTCGTCCGTTTCTACTCGTCCTTCTAGCCGTGCGGCTGTCCTGTCGTACCTCCACACTCCTCCGTCGCAGGTCCGCGAACCATGGAGTCCGTCGGCGTCTTCGAAGGGGGGTTTTCCCTACCCCTCGCCGGGGGCGCGGTCGCGCCACGGCAGTTCCGCGGTGACGACGGTCGGCCCGCCCTGCGGGGAGTCGATGACGAACAGCCCGTCGACGGCGTCCAGCCGGTCGGCGAGCCCCTGGATCCCGCTGCCGCCGTCGAGACGCGCGCCGCCGCGGCCGTTGTCCTCCACCTGGATGAGCAGCCGATCCGACGACTGCCACACCTCCACGGACGCGGACTTCGCCGCACTGTGCTTGCTGACGTTCTGCAGCAGCTCGGAGACGGTGAAGTAGGCGATGCCCTCGATGGCCGCGGCGGGCCGTGCGGCGAGGTCGACGGTCACCTTCACGGGGACGGTGCAGCGCGAGGCGACCGCCGAGAGCGCGGCGTCGAGACCCCGGTCGGTGAGTACGGCGGGATGGATGCCGCGCGCCAGATCCCGCAGCTCCTGCAGCGCGAGTTTCACCTCACCGTGCGCCTCCGCGACCATCTCCGCCGCCGTGTCGGGGTCCTCCAAAAGCTTCTCCTTCGCCAGGCCGAGCCCCATCGCGAGATTGACCAGTCGGGCCTGCGCCCCGTCGTGCAGGTCGCGCTCGATGCGACGCAGGTCGGCGTTGGCCGTGTCGACCACGACCCCGCGGTCCGACTCCAGCTCCGCGATGCGCCGCTCCAGCTCGTCGGAGGGCGACAGCAGACCGCGCACCATCGCCCGGTCGGCGTTGGTCAGCCCCCGCGCGATGAACGGCAGTACCGGCCACAGCACGATCAGCGAGGTCAGCGTGATGACGAAGGTGAGGATGCCCCAGGGCAGCCGGATGAAGTCGTACAGCACCGTGCGCCAGCCCACCGGGTCCTTCACCCTCATCCACAGCCACGGCAGGAAACCGGTGCCGCGTCGGGGCAGCGGGCTCGGCTCGTCCACCCGCACCCCGAGCAGCTTCCTGGCCCGTGCCCGCTCCATCCGGCCCAGCAGCCGCGCACCGGCCAGCCCGGCCGCCAGCAACGGGAACCCGATCACCGTGACGGTCAGCCAGAACCCCGTGAACAGCACCGTGACGACGTAGATGAACCCCAGCAGCGCCACCGGAAGATTTGCCAGGAGATGCGCGATCTCCTTCCAGGTGTGCCGGTCGTAGGCGGAACGGACGGGCGGCAGACGGTCGCCGTCACTTTCCGAGGACCGCATCGGGCGCGAGAGTGGTTCGGTCATATGGGCTAGCGTGCCGCGCGCCGGGCGCCCGCGCCATGAGGTCGGCCGCCGCAGTTCCCTGGGGAAAACCCCACCCCGGCATCTCAAGGTGATCTCAAGGCGTGACGGGCTGCTTACCGTCTCTTTATCAGGGCCTAGACTCCCGTGCGTACAGATCGTCGAACAGCAGCGTTCATCAGGGCCGCAGGTCACCGGGGCGGATGGCGACCCGCGGCAGACGGCCCACGGTGATGCCGCAGGGTCGCAGAGTCAGGGAGCGAGGGTACGGACGTGCGGGAACCGACCGTTGTCGCGGCGGACTACTTCCAGTCGTACTCCGTCGTCGGACTGCTCGCCGTCGTCGGCGTGCTCTTCGTCGCCGTCGCCTTCGGGGCCGGCCGCCTGCTGCGGCCTGTGGTCCCCACCCCGGAGAAGCTCCTGACCTACGAGTGCGGAGTCGACCCCGTCGGCGAGGGCTGGGCCCACACCCAGGTCCGCTACTACGTCTACGCCTTCCTGTACGTCGTGTTCGCCGTCGACTCGATCTTCCTGTTCCCGTGGGCCACGGTCTTCGCCGCCCCCGGCTACGGCGCGACGACCCTCGTCGAGATGTTCATCTTCCTCGGCTTCCTGGCCGTGGGCCTGCTGTACGCATACAAGAAGGGCGTTCTGGCATGGATGTGACGAAGCCGGACACCAGCGGGCAGCCGACCGTGCCGGGCGCGTCGACCACGCCGGGCGAGCCGGGTGGGCCGGTTCTGCTGCCGGAGCCCAAGCGCCTCGGCGCCCTCGCACGCCTCGCCCCCGAGCCGATGAAGGTGGTCCTGAACTGGGGCCGCCGGTATTCGCTGTGGGTCTTCAACTTCGGCCTCGCCTGCTGCGCGATCGAGTTCATCGCCGCGTCGATGGCCCGCCACGACTTCATCCGCCTCGGCGTCATCCCCTTCGCACCGGGCCCGCGACAGGCCGACCTGATGGTCGTCTCCGGCACGGTGACGGACAAGATGGCGCCGGCGGTGAAGCGCCTGTACGAGCAGATGCCTGAACCGAAGTACGTCATCTCCTTCGGCGCGTGCAGCAACTGTGGAGGCCCCTACTGGGACTCCTACTCCGTCACCAAGGGCGTCGACCAGATCATCCCGGTGGATGTCTACGTCCCCGGCTGCCCGCCGCGCCCCGAGGCCCTGCTCCAGGGGATCCTGAAGCTCCAGGAGAAGATCGCGCGGGAGTCGCTGGGCGAGCGGTACGGCACCTCCCGCCCGTCGGCCGCGGCTCTGCAGACCGGCCTGGTGAAGGCGCCGGCCACCGAGTCCTCGTCGCGGGAGGGCCGATGAGCACGGTCGGCTGGCTCCCCGCCCCCGTCGACGAGCTGTTCGGTACGGAGGCCACCGCCGAGGAGGCGTACGAGGTCCTCACGGTCGACGTCCCCCCGGCGACCTGGCTCGCCGCGCTGGAGATGGCGCGCGACCGGCTGTCCTGTACGTACTTCGACTGGCTGAGCGCGGTCGACGAACCGGGCACGGGGTTCCGCGTCGCGGCCCATGTGGTGTCCCTGTCTCCCGTACGCCGCCTGCTGCTGCGCACGACGGTCCCGCACGAGGCGCCGGCGCTGGCCTCCGCCGTCGGCGTTTATGCGGGCGCGGCCTGGCACGAACGCGAGACCCACGAAATGTTCGGTGTCGTCTTCGAAGGCCACCCCGCCCTGGACCACCTCCTCCTCCCTGAAACCTTCGAAGGCCACCCCCTTCGCAAGGACTTCGTCCTGGCCGCCCGTGTGGCCAAGGCCTGGCCCGGCGCCAAGGAGCCGGGCGAGTCCGAGCACGGCGGCCCCAAGCGCCGCCAGATGCTTCCCCCAGGTGTCCCCGACCCGAACGAATGGGGCCCCCAGAAGGGCCAGCTCCCCCCGGCCCCGGCCCGCCCCACCAGGGCCGCGGGCCGACCAACAGCCGACCGCCCCACCCGCACACCGGTCGACCGCCCGCCCCGCCGCACCCGCACCACCGCAGAGGGCTCGGCCAGCCAGACCGCGGGTCCCGGCAGCCAGATGGCGGCTTCCGGTTCCGGTTCGGACGATGCCGGGGCCGGGGCCGGGAGCGGGCGTTCGGTGGGGGAGGTATCGGCGAGTCAGGCGGTGAGGCCGGGGGCTGCCGATGCTCCGACTGGGCCGAGGCGTGCGCGTTCGGCTGCCGAGGGTTCGGTGAGTCAGGCGGAGGGCGCGTCTGATCGGGCGGCGGCTGCGGGGTCCGGCGATGCTTCCAGGCCCGGCGATACTGAGGCTCGGCCCCGGCGTGCCCGTTCGGCCGCGGGAGGGTCCGCGAGTCAGGCGGCGTCGTCTCCGGTCGGGGGAGCCGAGGCTGCCTCGTCCGCACCGGGTGGCGAGCCCTCTGCGGCAGAGGCACCGGCCGACCGGCAGCCGGGAGCAGCCGGTGCGAGTGGAGCTGCGGGTGCCCGCGCGAACTCGCCGCGACGCGCGCGCAGCGCGAGCGAAGGCTCGGCCTCGCAGACTGCCCGACCCTCCCCGACGGAGGGCGCAACAACCCCACCCGCTCGCACCCCGCGCAGCGCTGACGCCCCGTGGCATCACGCCCGCCCAGCCTTCGACGACCAGGAGCCGGTGCAGGAACGGGAGCCGGTGCTGGAACGGGAGCCGGTGCTGGAACGGGAGCCGGTGCTGGAACGGGAGCCGGTGCAGGAACGCGAGCCGGTGCAGGAACGCGAGCCGGTGCAGGAACGCGAGCCGGTGCAGGAACAGGAGCCGGTGCAGGAGCTGCAGGAACAGGTGCCGCAGCCCGGCCCGGAGCTGGAGCCAAGCCCTGCAACGAAGTCCGGCCCGGAGTCTGAGGCGGGCCCAGAACGGGAGCGGGAACAGGAGCAGGGCCCAGAGCCGGAGCGGGAGCAGGAGCAGGTGCTGCAGCCGGGCCCGGGGCCTGAGGCGGGCCCGGAGACGGAGTCCGTCGCGGAACCCGCAGGCGAAGCCGAGCCCACTCCGAAACCCGCTGCTGGTGACGGGGCCCTTCCCGGTTCGGAGGCGTCCGAGGGGAACTCCGGCCTCGCTGAACCCACCCCGGAGCCGTCCGCCTCCGAGGAGACCCCCGCCGAGAAAGACACCGAAACCCCGGTCGCGAACCCCGAAGACCCCGCAGGAGGCCCGCAGTGACCGACGCTCTGGACGTCGTCCTGCGACTCCTGATCGTGTTCGTCGTCTTCCTCACCTTCCCTCTGATCGTCGGCCAGACCGAACACAAGGTCATGGCCCACATGCAGGGCCGCCTCGGTCCGATGTACGCCGGCGGCTTCCACGGCTGGGCCCAACTAGTCGCCGACGGCGTGAAGTTCGCGCAGAAGGAAGACATCGTCCCGGCGGGCGCGGACCGGCGCGTCTTCCAACTCGCCCCTGCCGTAGCCCTCCTCCCGTACCTGCTGGTCCTTGTGGCCATTCCCATCGGCCCGGGCGAGGGCGCGGTCGGCCAGGTCCTCGACGCGGGCCTCTTCTTCGTCCTCGCGGTGATGGGCGTGGGCGTCCTCGGCTCGCTCATGGCCGGCTGGGCCTCCGCCAACAAGTTCTCCCTCCTGGGCGGCCTCCGTACCGCCGCCCAGCTTCTCGCCTACGAACTCCCGATGCTGCTCGCCGCCGCCTCCGTCGCGATGGCGGCCGGCACGGTCTCCCTCCCCGGCATCCTGGACGCCTTCCACTGGTGGTGGCTGCCCTGGCAGATCGTCGGCGCGATCGTCTTCTTCGTCGCCGGCCTCGCCGAACTCCAGCGCCCGCCCTTCGACATGCCGGTCGCCGACTCGGAGATCATCTTCGGCGCGTACACCGAGTACACGGGCCTGCGCTTCGCTTTGTTCCTCCTCGCCGAATACGCCGGAATCATCGTCCTGTGCGGTCTGACGACCGTTCTCTTCCTGGGCGGCTGGCACGGTCCCTGGGGTGCCGACGGCCTTGGCTGGGTCTGGACCCTGCTGAAGACGGCCGTCCTCGCCTTCCTCGTGATCTGGCTCCGCGTCACCTACCCCCGCCTGCGCGAGGACCAGCTCCAGAAACTCTCGTGGACCCTCCTCGTCCCCCTCTCCCTCGCCCAGATCGCCCTCACCGGCATCGTCAAGGTGGTGATCTCCTGATGGCTGAGCCGCTGCCGTCCTCCCGGTCCCGCATCCCCGGCTCCGGCCTGGCCAAGGGCCTGGCCGTCACCCTTCGCACGATGACGCGGAAGACGGTCACCGAGCAGTACCCGGACGTCCAGCCCGACCTGCCGCCCCGCACCCGCGGCGTCATCGGCCTGTTCGAGGAGAACTGCACGGTCTGCATGCTGTGTGCCCGTGAGTGCCCGGACTGGTGCATCTACATCGACTCCCACAAGGAGACGGTCCCGGCGGCGACCCCCGGCGGCCGTGAACGCAGCCGCAACGTCCTCGACCGCTTCGCCATCGACTTCTCCCTGTGCATGTACTGCGGTATCTGCATCGAGGTCTGTCCTTTCGACGCCCTGTTCTGGTCCCCGGAGTTCGAGTACGCCGAGACCGACATCCACGAACTCACCCACGAGCGCGACAAGCTCCGCGAGTGGATGTGGACGGTCCCGGCTCCGCCCGCCCTCGACCCTGGCGCGGAGGAGCCGAAGGAGATCTCCGCCGCCCGCAAGACCGCCGACAAACTGGCGGCCGCGGCAGCCGCGTCGGCCGAGCCCGTCGAGCCGCCGCCCGAGCGGAACCAGCCGACCGAGCCACCCGCCGGTCCGACCGAACCCGAGGGAGGCGCGTCGTGACCCTCACCGCAGTCACCGCGACGGCGGCGCACGCCATAGCCGCTCACGCGACGGCAGCCCACGCCACCGCGACCACGGCCGCCGAGGGGACCCACCGTTTCCTCTCACCGACCGGTGTCGAGATCGCCTTCCTCCTCGTCGGCCTGGCCACCTTCGGCGCCGCCCTCGTCACCGTCACCACGCGGCAACTGGTGCACGCCGCACTGTGGCTGGTGGTCACGCTCGGCGGCCTCGCCGTCGAATACCTCCTGCTCACCGCCGAGTTCATCGCCTGGGTGCAGGTCCTCATCTACGTGGGTTCCGTCGTCGTCCTCCTTCTGTTCGGTCTGATGCTCACCAAGGCCCCCATCGGCCGCTCTCCGGACGCCGACTCCGGCAACCGCTGGGCCGCCCTCACCGTGGCCGTCGCCGCGGCTGCCGCCCTGGTCTGGGTCGTCGTCGACGCCTTCCGCGCAACCTGGATCGACCTGGACGGGCCGGCCGCCGGCTCCACCGCCGTCACCGGAGCGAGCCTCTTCCAGAACTGGGTTCTTCCCTTCGAGGCCCTCTCCGTCCTCCTCCTTGCCGCCCTCGTCGGCGCGATCGTCCTGTCCCGCAAGGCGAAGGCGGAGATGAGCTCTCCCCCTGTGAACTCCCGGGCCGCGACCGGCAGTTCCCCTTCCGGCCCGGATTCACGGATTCACCCGGTCGAGGGACAGGACCCGGCCGAGCAGGAAGGCGCCCGCTGATGCACCTCGCCTATCCCGCCGTACTCTCCGCCCTTCTCTTCTGCACCGGCCTGTACGGCGTCCTCGCTCGCCGCAACGCGATCCTGGTCCTGATGTCCGTCGAGCTGATGCTCAACGCCGTCAACCTCAACCTCGTCGCCTTCGACGTCTGGCTCAGCAAGGCCGCCCGGGACACACTCCACTCCGGCCAGGCCCTGACCCTGTTCACCATCGCCATCGCCGCCGCCGAGATCGGTATCGGCCTGGCGATCGTCCTCTCCGTCTACCGCAACCGCGGCACCTCGGACATCGACAAGCTGCGCGACAGCGCCGAGGGCCACGAGAGTGACAGCCCCGACGGCGACGCCCTGACGACGGATCAGACCGGGAAGGCTGAGGCCACCGCGTGACCACGACCACCCTCGCCGTCCTCGTCCCCCTCCTGCCGTTCCTGGGCGCCGCGGCCGGCCTGCTCCTGGGCCGCACGGCCCCCGGTTTCGTCCGCCCGCTCGCCGTCCTGCCGCCCCTGGCCTCCCTCGTGCTGGCAGCGCTCGTCGCCGTGCGCCAGGGCGGCGGCCAGGCGATCGACGCCGCCACCGAACTCACACCCACCGGTTCGGTCCCCATCGAACTCGCCCTGCACATCGACGGCTTCGCCGCCCTCGTCGCCGTGCTGGTCGCCCTGGTCGCCTCCTGCGTGCAGATCTACTCGACGGGCTACCTGCGCGACGACCCGCGCTACCCCTCGTACGCCGCCCTCGTCTCCCTCTTCACCTCCGCGATGCTGCTCGTCGTCTACTCCGGCGACCTGATCGTGCTGCTGGTCGGCTGGGAGATCATGGGCATCTGCTCGTACTTCCTGGTCGGCCACTACTGGGAGACCCCGGAGGCCCGCGCCGCCTCCATCAAGGCCTTCCTGGTGACCAAGCTCGGTGACGTCCCCTTCCTCATCGGCCTGTTCGCGCTCGGCACCGACGCCGGCTCCTTCCGCATCACGAAGGTCCTCGGCACGGTCGCGGGCGGCGGACTCGACCACCCGACACTGATCGCGCTGCTGCTCCTGGCCGGCGTGGCAGGCAAATCGGCCCAGTTCCCGCTGCACACCTGGCTCCCTGACGCGATGGCGGGCCCGACACCCGTCTCCGCGCTGATCCACGCCGCGACGATGGTCGCCGCCGGTGTCTACTTCGTCGCCCGTCTCCTTCCGGTCTTCGAGGCTTCCGCGGCCGCGATGATCGTCCTCGCCGTCATGGCAGCGGTCACGATGATCGGCTCGGGTCTCGCCGCGCTCGCCCAGGACGACATCAAGCGCGTCCTGGCCTACTCGACGATGGGCCAGCTCGGCTACATGACCGGCGCCCTCGCGGTCGGTGACCGCGGTGCCGCCGTCTTCCACCTCCTCTCGCACGGCGCCTTCAAGGCGCTGTTGTTCCTCGCGGCCGGCGTGATCATCCACGCCGCCGGCACCAACTCGCTCGCCGCCATGTCCCGGATGCGGGGCCTGCGCGACCGTGTCCCCGACGCCTACTGGACGATGACGGTGGCGCTCCTCGCCCTTGCCGCGATCCCGCCCTTCAGCGGCTTCTTCTCCAAGGAGTCCGTCCTCGGCGCCGCCGAGCACGTCGCCACCGGCCACACCGAGCACGCCCCCGGCGCAGCGGGCTGGATCACCCTCGTCGCAGGCCTCGTCACGGCGGCGCTCACCGCCGCGTACGCCACGCGCCTGTGGCTGCTGGCCTTCCAGGGCCAGGGCACCGAGGCCCCCGATCACGGCCGCCAGCCGCTCACGATGACCGTGGTGCTGTGGGTGCTCGCCGTCCCGTCCCTCACGCTCGGCGGGCTCGCCTACCGCGCGCTGCCCGACTGGTTCGACGGCCGCGACCTCACCCCGACCCTCACCACCTCCGTCCTGGGCACAGGTGTGGCACTCGTGGGCGGCATCGTCACCTACGGGGCCTGGCGCCACACCACCGCCCTCGCGGCTCGCGTCCCGCTGGGTGCGGTCGCGGCCCACCCCGAAGGCGACGCCGGACTGGTCGAGGCCGAAGCGATCGCCAGCCACGCACCCGCGTACGGCGACGTCGCCTCCGCCCCCGACCCCTCCGACCCAGGGCGGCTGCTGCTCGGCCCGCTGCACCGGCACGCGGCCGTCGGCTTCCACCTCGACGCCGTCTACGCGGCCCTCTTCGTCCGCCCGGTCCTGGCCGGAGCAGGTCTCGTCCGGTTCCTGGACCGCGAGGTCGTCGAGACCTACGTACGCGGTGCGGGCGCCCTACCCAGGCTGCTCGGGGCCGCCGTACGGCGCGCCCAGACCGGCAATGTGCAGACCTATGTGAGCGCGCTGCTCGCAGGCACCGTCGTCCTGGCGGTCGCCGCCCTCCTCGTCGCCACGGGAGCGTGAGCAGCCGTGATCGGTATCAACGAGTCCGTGATGCAGTTCCTTCTGGCATTCGTCGTCGTCGGCCCGCTCCTCGGCGCCGCCGCAGCTCTGCTGCCCGCCCCGCCCGGGCTGAAGGGGAAGTCGCCCGAGCAGGCCGTGCTGCGGCACGGTGTCGCCGTGACCGGTGCGGTACTCATCGCCGCGATCGTCCTCGCGGTCGGCTTCGACCATGACCATCCGTCGAAGATGCAGGCCACGACCGACATCAGCTGGATCCCCGCACTCGACGTGCGCATCCACCTCGGCATCGACGGCATCTCCCTCCCCCTTGTGGTCCTGACAGCGCTGCTGACGTTCCTCTGCGCGCTCTACTCGTACTTCAAGATGCCCTCAGGTCCGACCCCGAAGGCATTCGTCGCACTAGTGCTGGTCCTTGAGTCCGGCACCCTCGCGAGCTTCTCCGTTCTCGATCTGCTGCTGTTCTTCCTCGCGTTCGAGATGGTGCTCATCCCGATGTACTTCCTCATCGCCCGCTGGGGCGGCGAGGGCCGGACCCAGGCCGCCTGGCGATTCATCCTCTACACACTGCTCGGTTCGGTCGTCATGCTGCTCGGCCTGCTCCTGATCGGGATCAAGGCCGGCACCTTCGACATGGTGGCACTCGCCACTGACAACGGCCGGTCGCTGACCGCATCCGTGCAGGTCATCGCGGTTTTGGCGATCGGCGTCGGGCTTGCGGTCAAGACGCCGATGTGGCCCTTGCACAGCTGGCTGCCCGACGCCCACACCGCTGCGCCCACCGTCGGCTCGGTCCTGCTGGCAGGTGTTCTGCTCAAGATGGGTACGTACGGGTTCGTCCGGATTCTCCTTCCGATCGCGCCGGACGGCTTCCGCACGTTCGCGCCCTACCTCGCCGCCTTCGCCGTCGTCGGGATCATCTACGGATCCCTGGCCTGCCTCGCTCTGGCCAAGCGGGGCGCGAAGGGCGACCTCAAGCGCCTCATCGCCTACTCCTCCGTCGGCCACATGGGCTTCGTCCTGCTCGGCATCGCGACCATGACCCCGACCGGCGTGAACGGCGCCCTGTTCGCCAACATCGCCCACGGCCTCATCACCGGCCTCCTCTTCTTCCTGGTCGGCGCGCTGAAGGACCGGGCGGGCACCACCGACCTCGACGCCCTCGCCGACAAGACGGGAGCCGCGCTCTACGGCAAGGCCCCGCGCCTGGGCGGCCTGCTCGCCTTCGGCGCCGTCGCCTCGCTCGGACTGCCCGGCCTGGCCGGGTTCTGGGGCGAGATGCTGGCCCTGTTCGGCGCGTTCAAACCGGCCGCCGGCCTCAGCCGCCCGGCGTTCCTCACCTTCATGGCGTTCGCGGCCTTCGGCACCCTCCTCACGGCCGCGTACATGCTCGCCGTCGTCCGCCGGGTCTGCATGGGCGCCGTACCGCAGGAAGCGCCGCAGCTCGCCGACGTCCAGACGTACGAGTTCGCGGCATGGACCCCGCTCGTCGTCCTCACCGTCGTCGCCGGGCTGTGGCCCAGGGCCCTCCTCGGCCTGACCGACCCGGCCGTGCAGCAGCTCCTCGCAGGAGGCACCCGATGAGCAGCCTGGCCCAGCCGCTGGCCGCGAATCTCGTCCAGTCCGTCGACTGGCTCGCCATCGCGCCGCCCACCCTGACGGCGGTCGTCGGACTCGTCGTCCTCGTCGCCGACCTGTTCGTCGACGACACCAGGAAGGCACTTCTCGGCTGGGTCTCGGTCGCCGGCCTCGCCGCCTCCGCGCTCCTGCTGCTGCCCCTCGTGAACGACGACCGCTCCACGTTCTGCCTGACCGGCAACGCCCACGTCTGCAGCTACGCGGCGGACAGCTTCACCCTGGTCATCCAGTTCCTGGTCCTCGGAGGCGCACTCCTCGCCGCCCTCCTGTCGGTGACAGCCCTCAAGGATGCAGACAAGCAACTCCCCGAAGGGGAGTACTGGTTCCTGCTGCTGTCCTCCGCCGCCGGCGCCGCGCTCCTGCCCGCCTCCCGGGATCTCGCAACGCTGATCGTCGCCCTGGAGGTAGCCTCCCTGCCGGCCTTCGCCCTCGTCGGCATCCGGCAGGGCGACAAGAAGTCCTCCGAAGCGGCCCTGAAGTTCTTCCTGTCGTCGGTCACCGCGACCGCCGTCAGCCTCATGGGCATCAGCTTCGTGTACGCCTCCACGGGCACCCTCTACCTCACCCAGGTCGCCGACCGGATCCAGCACGTCGACGGACAGCTCCACACCCTGGCCCAGACCGGCGTCGTCCTCACTCTCGTCGGCTTCGCCTTCAAGACCGCAGCCGTGCCCTTCCACTTCTGGGTCCCGGACACCTACGTAGGGGCGCCACTGCCGATCGCCGCCTATCTCTCGGTCGTCGGCAAGGCCGTCGGCTTCTCCGGCCTGATCCTCGTCACGGTGGTCGCGTTCCCGTCGTACGCCGACGTCTGGGGTCCCGCACTCGCGGGCCTGGCCGCGCTCACCATGACCGTCGGCAATGTCGGCGCCCTGCGCCAGCAGGCCACGCGCGCGTACAGCGCCGTACGACTTCTCGCCTGGTCGTCGGTCGGCCAGGCCGGCTACCTCCTCGTACCGATCGCCGCGGCCGCCTACTCCGACGACGCCCAGCACTCCATCGGCTCCACCGTCGCCTACGCCCTCATGTACGCGGCCATGAACCTCGGCGCCTTCGCGGTGGCCGCACTGGTCGGACGGACCAGGTCCGCGAACCGCATCACGGACTACCGCGGCCTCTACGCGACGAACCCGCTCGCCGCTCTTCTGCTGGCCTTCTTCCTGCTCTGCCTGGCCGGACTGCCCCCGGGCATCATCGGACTCTTCGCCAAGGTCACCGTGTTCTCGGCAGCGGTCGACGCGGGGCTCGGCTGGCTGGCCGTGGTCATGGCCGCCAACGTCGTCATCGCCCTCTTCTACTACCTCCAATGGACGGCACTGCTGTTCCGCGCCCCCGAGGGTGAGCCCGTCAAGCACCGTCTTCCGGCGCCCCTCACCGTGGCGATCGCCCTCACCGGCGCCGTCGGCATCGCCCTCTCCGGGGCACCTCAGCTGGTCCTGCGCTTCGCGGACACCGCCCTCTTCTGAGCGGGCATGGGCCGCTCGGGGCCGAAGTCACCCGGACGGTCCACGAACGCCGCCGTACGCACAAGGGAACTAGTGACCCCCGCCTGGCGTTGACCAGTACGGGAGGGTCCACTGGACGTGACACCACGACACCAGTGACATCGGAAATCAGCAAGCAAAGGGTTCCCCTGCTGCACGACTTGGAGGGCGTACCGTGCACCGCCGGCACAACGGGCTAAGGACCGCAGTACTCCTCGGAGGACTGTCCGCCCTCATCATCGTCATCGGCAGTTTCTTCGGCCGTATGGGGCTCGTCGTCGCGGTTGTGATCGCACTGGGCACGAACGCGTACGCGTACTGGAACAGCGACAAGCTGGCGCTACGCGCGATGCGCGCCCGCCCGGTCAGCGAGTTCGAGGCCCCCGCCCTCTACCGCATGGTCCGCGACCTCTCCACCCAGGCCCGACAGCCCATGCCGCGCCTGTACATCTCACCGACGGAGGCACCGAACGCCTTCGCGACGGGCCGCAACCCGCGCAACGCCGCGGTGTGCTGCACGGACGGCATCCTGCGCATCCTGGACGAGCGCGAACTGCGCGGCGTCATCGGCCACGAGCTCAGTCACGTCTACAACCGCGACATCCTCATCTCGTCGGTCGCCGGAGCTCTCGCCTCCGTGATCATGTTCCTGGTCAACTTCGCCTGGCTGATCCCGATCGGCCGTTCCAATGACGACGACGGCCCGGGCATCCTCGGCATGCTGATGATCATGATCCTGGGTCCGCTCGCGGCCAGCCTCATCCAGCTGGCCATCAGCCGCTCCAGGGAATACGAGGCCGACGCGTCCGGCGCCCAGCTGACCGGTGACCCCCTCGCACTGGCCAGCGCGCTGCGCAAGCTTGAAGCGGGCACCAAGCAGCTGCCGTTGCCTCCCGAGCCGCGCATCGAGACCGCCAGCCATATGATGATCGCGAACCCGTTCCGCCCGGGTCAGGGACTCTCCAAGATGTTCTCGACACACCCGCCGATGGCGGAGCGCATCGCCCGGCTCGAGAAGATGGCAGGTCGTCCCCAGTGAAAACTATTCTGAACGTCATTTGGCTCGTCCTGAGCGGCTTCTGGCTGTTCCTCGGGTACCTGGCAGCAGGCGTCCTGCTCTGCATCACCATCATCGGTATCCCGTTCGGCATCGCGGCGTTCCGCATCGGCGTCTACGCCCTGTGGCCCTTCGGGTACACGACGGTCGAGCGCCGCGACGCCGGAGCGCCCTCCTGCATCGGCAATGTTCTGTGGCTGGTCCTCGCGGGCTGGTGGCTGGCGATCGCGCACATCGTCACGGGCTTCGCCCTGTGCATCACGATCATCGGAATCCCGTTCGGTATCGCCAACTTCAAGCTGATCCCGGTGTCGCTGCTGCCCCTCGGCCGCGAAATCGTGCGGACGGACCAGCCGTTCGCAGCCCGCTGACCGAGCGGGACGATGGTGAGGGGCCGGCTTGTCCGCCCTTGTCCGACCCACTGGGTTTTCCACAACCCGGTGGTTGTCCACAGGCCGGCCCGATTGTCAGTGGCGCCTTGCATCATGAACCCATGACCGAGAACGAGCAGTTGCTGGCAAGGGTGGCAGCCAAGGCGCACAACACCCGCCCGTGGGGCTGGCCTTCGCTCCCGCAGCCCGTGGACGTGGCCACGGCCGCCCGCGCCGAGGCCGCTCTGGGCTTCACCCTGCCTCCACTGCTCGCCGACCTCTACCTGCGCATAGGAGACGGCGGATTCGGCCCGGAATACGGCCTGTTGTCTCTCCTCGACAGCCCGCCCGCAGGCGAGCCCGCTGCCGTCGCGCAGTACCTCGCCAACCGCGAGAGCGCCCGCAAGGACCCCGACTGGCCTTGGCCCGAAGGCGTCCTGCCGATATCCCACTGGGGCTGCGCGATGTACGCGTGCGTGGACTGCCGCACCCCGGAGGCCACCGTCCTCCTCTTCGAACCGAACGCCGACGACGCCGGCCAAGCCTGGTACGTCGACGCCCCCAGCCTCACGGTCTGGCTGACCTCCTGGCTCGACGGCACGGGCTGGTACGAGGAGACGAACGAGGAGCCGGAGATGACCCCGTGGGCCGACCTCCGCATACGCACGACGACGGGGCAAGCGTCCTAGCCGCCGCGACGCCATCAGTACGGCAGGCACGACGCCACGTCCGACCATCTCGTACGGCGAATGCTCGTACGGCGACTGCGGAGATCCCGCGGGCCAGGAGCCGGAAGACCGCGCCCTACCGGACCTGATAGCCCGCCGCCCCTGACCGCCGCCCTTGATCGGTGGCCCACCACCGTCGGCCTCCACTCCACACGGCCCGGCACGCACTCCACACGGCCCGGCACGCACTCCACACGGCCCGGCACGCACTCCACACGGCTCGGCAGGCACCACCCCCAGCCGGCCGGCATCACCCCAGCCCACCGCGACGCTACTGCCGTCCCGCCCACTCCAACTGCAGCCCCGCCCAGCCTGCTACCGCGCAGCCACCCACTGACGTACGCCATACGCGACCACACCCACCACCAACACGCCCGCGCCCATGAGCACCGAAATCCCCGGCAGAGAGAAGGCCAGCACCACACATCCGACAAGACCCACCGCCGGCAGCACTCGGGTAATGAGAGCCGAACTGAGCGTCCAGGCCGAGGCATTGGCGACGGCGTAGTACGCCAGCACACCGAAGGAGGAGAATCCGATCGCGCCCCGTACGTCCACCGTGGCGGCCAGGGCGGCGACCACCGCACCCACGGCCAGTTCGGCCCTGTGCGGCACCTGGAAACGCGGATGCACGGCGGACAGCGCGCCGGGCAGATACCGGTCGCGGGCCATGGCCAGAGTCGTCCGTGAGACCCCCAGGATCAGGGCGAGCAGCGACCCCAGCGCAGCCAAGGCCGCCCCCACCCGCACCACCGGCACCAGCCCCGGTACTCCAGCCACCCGCACCGCGTCGGCCAGCGGAGCACCCGCGCGCCCGAGACCTTCCGCCCCCAGCAGGGAAAGGACAGCCGCCGCCACACACACGTACACCGCCAGCGCGATGCCCAGAGCCACGGGGATCGCGCGAGGAATGGTGCGCGCCGGGTCCCGTACCTCCTCACCGAGGGTCGCGATACGCGCATACCCGGCGAACGCGAAGAACAGCAGCCCGGCCGCTTGCAACATGCCGCCCACGCCACCCGAGATCCCGACGCCCAGGCGTCCGGCGTCAAAGGCCCGGGATCCCAGGCACACCACCACAACGGAAGCGAGGACAGCCAGCACCACAGCCACGATCACCCGCGTCAGCCAGGCGGACTTCTGGACCCCGCCGTAGTTCACCGCCGTCAACGCCACCACTGCCGCGACTGCCACAGCGTGGGCCTGCCCCGGCCAGACGTACGCCCCCACGGTGAGTGCCATCGCCGCACAGGAGGCGGTCTTCCCGACCACGAACGACCAGCCCGCGAGATAACCCCAGAACGGGCCGAGCCGCTCGCGCCCGTACACATAGGTGCCGCCCGAGGCTGGATACAGCGAGGCCAGGCGCGCGGATGCCGTGGCGTTGCAGTAGGCGACGACGGCGGCGACGGCGAGGCCAAGCAGCAGCCCGGACCCGGCCGCACGCGCAGCGGGCCCCAGAGCGGCGAAGATCCCCGCCCCGACCATCGAGCCGAGTCCGATGACCACGGCGTCACCGACGCCAAGCGTGCGCCGCAGTTCAGATGCCGAACCAGTCGATGCCATGGCCCGCACCCTACTGATCACTGCAACCGACGGAGCCGGCGTGGCGTCCTGCTCAACAAGGGAGCAGGAACAAGCCCGTGACGCACAGCGGATCTTGACCGAAATCACACTGTCCCGAAAGTGCAGGCGCAATGCGGAAGGGCAGGTTCACGGCATGACCATCATCAGCTGGATCATCCTGGGGCTGTTGGCCGGAGCCATCGCCAAGTTCCTGCTGCCGGGCCGGGACCCGGGCGGCTTCATCGGAACAACTCTCATCGGCATCGCGGGCGCGTTCATCGGCGGCTGGATATCCGCCCGCTGGATGGACCACCCGATCACCAAGAACTTCTACGACGGCGGGACGTGGGCCGCGGCGATCGGAGGATCGCTCGTCCTCCTGGTCGCCTACCGCCTCCTGTTCGGCAACTCGCGCAACTGAGCACGATCGAGCACGCTCCCGGACCGCAGCCAGCAGGCGCGAAGGGCGGGCACCCGCCAGGTGCCCGCCCTTCGCGCGCACGGTCAGGCGGTAATGGCGCGTCGGTGGTTCACCGGTAGTTCACGAACTGCAGCGCGAACTCGAAGTCCTTGCCCTTCAGAAGGGCGATCACACCCTGCAGGTCGTCACGGCTCTTCGAGCTGACGCGCAGCTCATCGCCCTGCACCTGCGCCTTGATGCCCTTGGGGCCCTCGTCGCGGATGATCTTCGCCACTTTCTTCGCGTTGTCCTGGGAGATGCCCTCCTCGATCGTGGCGAAGATCTTGTACTCCTTGCCGGACAGCTGGGGCTCACCGGCGTCGAGCGCCTTCAGCGAGATCCCGCGCTTGATCAGCTTGGACTGGAAGACGTCGAGGACGGCATTGACCCGGTCCTCGGAGTTCGCCTCCATCAGGATCTTGTCACCGGACCACGAGATCGAGGCACCCACGCCCTTGAAGTCGTAGCGCTGAGAAATCTCCTTGGCGGCCTGGTTGAGGGCGTTGTCGACCTCCTGCCGCTCGACCTTCGAGACGATGTCGAAACTGGAGTCGGCCATGTCCTGTGGCTCCTTGTATCGGGGTGCGTGTGGGGTGCGTATCGGCGGGCGTGGGGGTGGCCGCCACCCCGGCGTGATGCCAGGGCCGCATTCGGACAAGCCTAGCCACCCCTTGTCCTCCGGGCGCAGATCAATCGAGTGGCGAAGCACCCCTCCGCATCGGGTATTGTTTACGTCGTTGCCAGGGAGCACCGCCGAAGAGCAGTGCGAAGGGCAGCAACCCCGGCGGTGTGCCCGAGCGGCCAAAGGGAGCAGACTGTAAATCTGCCGGCTCAGCCTACCCAGGTTCGAACCCTGGCGCCGCCACGCTGAGTGAAGAGACCCCCTCTGATCTGCGGAAACGCAGAGTGGAGGGGGTCTCTTCGTATGTTCCCTTCATCATCGGGCCGTCCTGGAGAACGGCCCCACGAACCCCCGGCCGACGGTCACGATCAGGGCGCAGAGCATCAGGCTGGCTTTCGGCCCTGTTCTAGGCGACGCCTCCTGGACGGTCATGTTGTGGACGACTGCCACAGACGGCTACTTGCTACGGCTCCTGCGCACCCGCCCGCACGTCCATCCGCGTCACCAGCCCGTCGCCGCCGAACCGGTACACGTGCTCGATCGTCCCCTCCGCCCACCGGTCACCCGACGCGTCCCGCATCCCGGTTCGTACGGTCACCACGACGCCCTCGCCATCCCCGTCGAGCCGCAATCCCTCCAGCCGTACGAGGGGATGCCCGGCCGTGAACTGCCGCGTCCAGTAGGCGCGTACCTCCTCGCGGCCGTGCAGCCGGACGTCGTCGAGGACGTTCGGCCAGTCCACGTCCGGCGCCAGACACCGGAGTACGAAGGTGTCGCGCTCGTCGGTAGAGAAGACCTCGTACATCCGCCGCAGCAGGGCCTCTTGTGCGGCCGGCACCCCCTCGCCTGCCACGCTGCTCAGTTCCCGGCGACGGACTTCACCGCCACCGACACCGGAGCCGACCCACTGACCAGTTCCAGAGTCAGGCCGGCCGTCGCCGGGGTGTCCACCAACTCCGCGAGTACGGCGGCCACGTCGTCACGGGGGATCGTGCCGCGGCCCGTGTGCGCCTCCAGCCGGACCAAGCCGGTGCCGGCGTCGTTCGTCAGCATCCCGGGGCGCAGGATCGTCGCGTCGAGGGCGTCCAGCCGCAGTACGTGAGAGTCGGCCTCGCCCTTGGCGCGCAGGTACACGTCGAAGATGTCGTCCCCCTGGTGGGCGGGATCGGCGCCCATCGACGAGACGACCACATGTCGTCGTACGCCGGCCCGAACCGCCGCGTCGGCAAACAGGATCGCCGCCTCCTTGTCCACGGTTTCCTTGCGGGCTGCCCCGCTGCCTGGACCGGCGCCCGCCGCGAAGACCGCTGCGTCGGTGCCCTGCAGACACGCCGCGACCTCCTCGACCGAGGCCGACTCCAGATCCAGCAGGACCGGTTCGGCACCGGCCTCCCGCAGGTCGTCGCCGTGCTCGGCGTGACGGATGATCCCCGCAACCTCGTCTCCGCGCGCGGCGAGCAACCGTTCCAGCCGCAGCGCGATCTGACCATGACCACCAGCGATGACAATGCGCATGTTTCCGACCGTACGCCCGGACGGCCCCATCCGCCGCACGACTTGAGCCACGTACGAGGGTGCGCATGCGGGGCAGCATGCGGAGCGCACGCGAAGAGCCCACGCGCTGGGCGCACGACCTCCCCCTGCGCGCTCCCAGTGCGCCTCGATGACTTGTGTCCTGGCGCCCCACATGAGCTGATGGCTCCTCAGGCTCCTCAGGCTCCTCGGGCTCCTCGGGTGGAGACGCATGAGCCGAAAGCGCTCACGCTCAGTGCGCGGCGGCGATGCAGTGCAGGACTCCCCTTGCATGTACGCCGCTGTGCCGACGACGTACACGTCGACAGGGATCACCCGGCGCAGGTGCCCACCCTGCGCGCCCCGCGCACCCCAGGCGTACCGCGAGCCCCAACGCCCCAACACGCCTCAGCCCCGCCCGCTCAGACCGCTTGTCCGGGGCAATCAGACTGCCTGTCCGGGCAGTCAGACTGCTTGTCCCGGCGCCATCGCCCTCGAACCGCCCTCGACCCGCGCGACGAGCGTCTGCCCATCTCTCACCGACTCGGTCCCCACCCTCACGACAGCGCCCCACGCCCCTGCCGGGGCAGCCCCAGTTCCGTCGCCGCAGCCGAGTTGCCGTACTCCCGTACAGCGCTTGTCCGCGCCACCACCCGCCCCCGGTGCACCACGATCCGGCTGTACGCCAGCGACAGCGCGCCCGCCAGCCGGTCGCCGCGCAGGGCCAGCAACTCGGCCGGGAAACCCGCCTCCACGCGCACCTCGGGCAGCCCCATCACCGCCCGCGCCGACGAGCTGACCGCGTCGTACGAGTCCTCGGGCCGCAACCCGTACCGGGAGGCCAGCAGGTAGGCCGCCTCCAAGGGGTCACCGCGCCCCACCGGGTTCGACATGTCCCGCAGGGCGCCACTGCCCGCGGCGACGCGCACGCCGGCCGTCCGCAGCAGCCGTACGGGAGCCGTGACCCGCTGATCGGTGCCGCCGCAGCCGCCCTGGGGCAGGCACACCACCGTCACCCCGGCCGCCGCGAGCTGGTCTGCCGTGCGTCGGGCCGTCTCGTCGGGCAGCTTCGCGAGGCCGCCGCACGGGCCGATCGCGACCCCGGGGCGCAGCCCGCCGGCCATCGCGACGAGCCGCGCGAGACGGGCCGGGTCGGCGGCGTCGGTGTGCAGGTCGACGGGGCAACCGTGTTCGGCGGCGACCTCGAGGACCGCCTCCACATACCCGGTCGGATCCGGGTCCAGGTCCGGACAGCCGCCCACCACGGAGGCGCCCATCTTCAACGCGTCCCGCAGCATCGAAAGCCCGTCCGCCCCCGCCACGCCGGTCAGCACCCTCGGCATCGCCACCGTCGTCAGTTCCGTCAGTCCGCGCAGCGAACGCCTCGCCTGCAGTACGGCGGCCAGCGCGCCCAACCCCTGAACATCGCCCACGTGCACGTGCGCCCGCAGCGCAGTCGCCCCGTGCCCCAGTTGCAACAGCGCCGCCTCGGTGGCCCGTCGCTGGACCTCCTGGGCTTCGTACGACGCCGGGCCGTCGCCCTCTGCCGACAGCGCGGTGTCCAGGTGGGTGTGCGGTTCGGCCGGGGCCGGCAGGAGCAGATAGCCCGTGAGATCCACGCGTGTGCCACAGCCCCGCACTCCGCCCGCAGCCAGGCTGCCGGCCGTGCCGACCGCCTCGATGCGCCCGCCGCCCAGCCGTACGTCCACGGTCCGGCCGTCCGTCAGCCGCGCCCCGCACAGCAGCAAGGCGGCCGGGTCACCCGCCTGTCCCGAGGAGCCCGGGAAACCCGAAGAAGGCAAACCCGAAGAAACTGAAGAACCCGCAGAACCCGCAGAACCCGCAGAACCCGCAGAACCGGAAGCACCCGAAGCACCCGAAGAACCGGAGGAACTGGAGGAGGACGAGCCCGATGGCGAGGACGACGAGCCCGATGAGGACGACGACGAGTGGGGCGGCTGCGGCTGGCTGTCGGGCATCGCGCTCCAGGGGCTCGAGGGACTGCGCAGCAGGACGCAAGATCACGCAGAGTGAGTCGAGCCTAGGGTGGCGTTCCGCTCGCGCCGGGGAGGAGCGCAATAGTCGTACCGGTGTGGCCCGTCGTGCCGGAGAGGCCTCAGGGGCTGGTGGGGGAGCCGTGAGACGGGCCGCGGCAGGGGTCTGGACAGCAGGTGGAACAAGGCCGGACGGGTGCCCCTAAACGGATTTGGGCGAACGGCAGGCGAGCGTGTAATGTCTTCATCGCTCGCCCCAATAGCTCAGTCGGTAGAGCGTCTCCATGGTAAGGAGAAGGTCTACGGTTCGATTCCGTATTGGGGCTCTGGTGTGAGAGGTCCCCGTCGCAAGGCGGGGCCCGATCGCATCGCAGCGGTGTAGCTCAGTCGGTAGAGCAAGCGGCTCATAATCGCTGTGTCACCGGTTCAAGTCCGGTCACCGCTACTGACAGTAGCCGATTGCGGGGTCGGTCCTTCGATCGGCTACTCTTTTATGCGTTCAACCCTGTCCCATCCGTTCGTCAAGGAGCACTCACGTGGCTGCCACCGACGTCCGCCCGAAGATCACGCTGGCCTGCGTGGAGTGCAAGGAGCGGAACTACATCACCAAGAAGAACCGGCGTAACAACCCGGACCGACTGGAGATGAAGAAGCACTGCCCGCGTTGCAACGCGCACACCGCGCACCGCGAAACGCGATAAATCAGGCTCGTACGTGAGGCCGCCCCCTTTACCGGGGGCGGCCTCACGTCGTTTGGACGTCGGTTACCGACCGGTTCCAGCCGACTACAGGGTGCCCAGGGCAGGCACCGGCCAGGCGTCAGCCGGGTGTCAGGCGGCCAGGCAGGCACGTGGCAGGCATCTGGTAGACGTCGGCGTACAGGCAGACATCAGCGCATCAGCAGGCAGACATCGGGAGGTGCGGGCCATGGCGCTCGACCAGTCCTTCGTGGGGCGGAGTTACCCGCCGACTGAGCCCTATGAGGTGGGCCGGGAGAAGATCCGTGAGTTCGCGGAGGCGGTGGGGGACCTCAACCCGGCGTACACGGACCCGGAGGCCGCCAAGGCGCTGGGGCACCTGGATGTGATCGCCCCGCCGACGTTCGTCTTCGCGATCACTTTCAAGGCTGCGGGACAGGTCGTCGAGGACCCCCAGCTCGGCCTGGACTACAGCCGTGTGGTGCACGGTGACCAGAAATTCGCCTACGTCCGTCCGGTGCGCGCCGGTGACCGGCTGACGGTCACCTCGTCCATCGAGGCCATCAGGTCCATGGCGGGCAACGACATCCTGGACATCCGGGGCGAGGTCCGTGACGAGGCGGGCGAGCGTGTGGTGACGGCCTGGACGAAGCTGGTGGCCCGCGGGGCCGAGGAGGCGTGAGGAACCCGATGACGGCGAAGATCGCTTACGACGAGGTCGAGGTCGGGACCGAACTGCCCGCCCGGGCCTTCCCGGTGACGCGGGCCATGCTCGTGCAGTACGCGGGTGCTTCGGGTGATTTCAACCCGATCCACTGGAACGAGAGGTTCGCCAGGGATGTCGGGCTGCCGGACGTGATCGCGCACGGCATGTTCACGATGGCCGAGGCGATCCGTGTGGTCACCGACTGGGCCGGCGACCCGGGCGCGGTTGTCGAGTACGGCGTCCGTTTCACCCGGCCGGTGGTCGTCGCGGACGACGACCAGGGTGCCGTCATCGAGGTCAGCGGCAAGGTGGCCGCCAAGCTCGACGACCACACGGTCCGTGTGGACCTCACGGCGACCAGCGCCGGGCAGAAGGTGCTGGGGATGTCACGGGCGCTCGTACGGCTGGCCTGAGAGGGCAACGCATCCCAGTTGATGCCTTGATGCCGTGAGCCAAGATGCCTTCGTGCGATGGCGCGGTGGCGCGGCGATGTAAGGGGCGTTCTCCATTGCGAGGCGCCCCTTGCGCATGCATGGCCCCCTACCTGCGACAACGACTCGTGGCGAGAGAGCGTTCCCGTGCGTCCAGCGGCAGCACCGGCATCCCATCCCCCCTCTTCCTCCCCCTTCCTCCCCTTCCTCCTCTTTCTTTCCCCTCTCCTTTCCTCCCTTTCGGCCCCTTCTCTACAACCGCTTGACCTAGTTAGTGACTGAGTACTAACTTACTGCCATGGCCAGAATGAGCGCAGAGGAGAGGCGCGAGAGCGTCATTCGTGCGGCGACCGCAGAGTTCGCCCGCGGTGGTTACTACGGCACGTCGACCGAGGCGATCGCCAAGCGGGTCGGCGTTTCACAGCCGTATCTCTTCCGGCTCTTCCCGGGCAAGAAGGCGATGTTTCTCGCGGTGGCGCAGCGCTGCATGGAGGACACGATCCGCACGTTCGAGGAGGCCGCCGAAGGGCTGGAGGGCGAAGAAGCCCGGACTGCCATGGCGAACGCGTACACCCAGTTGATCGCGGAGCGGCCCGAGAGGCTGCTGATGCAGATGCAGATGTACGTCACCGTGGCGGCCGCCGAGCAGGCCGGTGACCACGAACTCGGCGAGGAGGTCCGGGCGGGCTGGATGCGGCTGTGGGACACGGTTCATCTGCCGCTCGGCGCCGACGTGGACGAGACGACGAGGTTCTTGGCGTCCGGGATGCTCATCAACTGCCTGGTGGCCATGGGGTTTCCTCCCGGACATCGCGTCTGGGAAGGGCTCTGTCCTTAGGCGCGGCTCAAGCGTGCTGGGCCGTCTGGAGCAATAGCCGGCGGGAAGGGCTCGCAACCGTCTTTGCGTGGCCGCAGAAGTTAGTGATCAATAACTAACGCAATGCAACATCCACCGATTCGTACGACCGATCACCCGCTGGGGGAGCGATGTCACAGCAGACCGCACGTCGCGGGGGGACCGTCTGGGCCCTCGTCATCACCAGTGTCGCCGGATTCATGGCGGCCCTGGACAACCTCGTCGTCACCACCGCCCTGCCCTCCATCCGCAAGGACCTCGGCGGGGCGCTGGGTGACCTGGAATGGACGGTGAGTGCGTACACACTCACCTTCGCCGTCCTCCTGATGTTCGGCGCGGCGCTCGGCGACCGCTTCGGCCGCCGCAGGCTCTTCCTCGTCGGCCTCACCGTCTTCACCGGTGCCTCCGCCGCCGCAGCCATGGCGACCGGCATCAACTCCCTGATCGCCGCCCGCGCGGTCCAGGGCGTCGGCGCGGCGATCATGATGCCGCTGACGCTCACCCTGCTGACCGCGGCCGTGCCCATCGCCAAGCGCGGCATGGCCTACGGCATCTGGGGCGCCGTCAACGGGCTCGCCGTCGCCTCCGGACCGCTCATCGGCGGCAGCCTCACCGAGCACGTCTCCTGGCACTGGATCTTCTGGCTGAACGTCCCGCTGGGCATCGCCCTGCTGCCGCTCGCCCACCTGCGCCTGGCCGAGTCGTACGGCTCCGGCGCCCCGCTGGACGTCCCCGGCACCCTGCTCGCCAGCGGCGGCCTGTTCGGGATCGTCTACGGCCTGGTACGCGGGCCCGCCGACGGCTGGACCAGCTCCCTCGTGCTCACCGGCCTGTTCGCCGGCACCGCGCTCCTCGTCGGCTTCGTCGGCTACGGCATCCGCGCCAAGAACCCCATGCTCCCGATGCGGCTGTTCCGCTCCCGTGCCTTCGCCGGGATCAACGCGGCCAGCCTGCTGATGTTCCTCGGCATGTTCGGTTCGATCTTCCTGCTCAGCCAGTTCATGCAGGGTGTCCTCGGCTACTCGCCCACCGAGGCGGGCCTCAGGATGCTGCCCTGGACCGGCATGCCGATGCTGGTCGCCCCGGTCGCCGGCATCCTGTCCGACCGCATCGGCGGCCGTCCCGTCGTCGCCACCGGCCTGTTCCTGCAGGCCGTCGGCCTCGGCTGGATGGCCGCGGTGGTGGCACCCGGCGTCTCCTACGCCGCCCAGCTGCCCGCCCTGATCATCAGCGGCATCGGCATGGCCCTCTACTTCGCCCCCGCCGCCAACCTGGTCATGTCCAGCGTCCTGCCCAAGGAACAGGGCATCGCCTCCGGCGCCAACAACGCACTGCGCGAGGTCGGCGGCGCACTCGGCATCGCGATCATGGCGTCGATCTTCTCGGCACAGGGTGGCTACGAGTCCCCGCGGGCCTTCGTCGACGGCTTGCAGCCCGCGCTGGTGACGGGCTCCGCGGTTGTCGCGGTCGCCGCGGTGGCTGCCCTGCTGATACCCACCAGGCTGCGCGCCGCCGAGACCGTGAAAGCGGCCGAAGAGGCCCCGACAGCCGCGCTGGAGACGGCGTCCCACTGACCCCTGGAAGGTGTGGGTCCGGCGACGAACTCCCGCTCAACGGGGAGAGGCGTTCCGGCGCCTAATGGGAGCTACGGAGCCGGGGAATGCTCGGGTCCGTAGCCGCCAGCAGGTGAGCACTACCGACGCCGGAAGCATTCGACTTCTGAGGTCAGACCGTGCCCCTGCTGGTCGGCCGGGAGGCCAGACCGTTGATGGGGTGGCGTGCCCGCCGGGCAGTGGGGCGTGAGCACTGGATCCATTAGGCCGCGTGCCGTGCCTTCCGCAGGCTGCATGGAGCAAAGCACCTGACCAGGAGGACGAGTTGCTGCTGATCGGCGATGACTGGGCCGAAGACCACCACGACGTCGAGGTCCAGGACGAGGCAGGCCGAAAACTCGCCGCGGCGAGGCTGCCCGAGGGCGTGGAGGGAATCGCGAAGCTGCACGAGCTCCTGGCCAAGCACGGCGGCGAGGGCCTGGATGCCGCCGACGTGGTGGTGGGGATCGAGACCGACCGCGGCTCCTGGGTGCAGGCCCTGATCGCCTCCGGCTACCAGGTCTATGCCATCAACCCGCGGCAGGTCGCCCGGTTCAAGGAACGCTATGCCTCCTCCGGCGCCAAGAGCGACAGGGGCGACGCGCACGCGCTGGCGGACATGGTCCGCATCGACCGGGCCCAGCTGCGGCCGGTGGCCGGGGACAGCGAGCAGGCGCAGGCCGTCAAGGTCGTCGCCCGCGCCCACCAGACCTTGATCTGGGAACGCGTTCGCACGTTCCAGCGGCTGCGCAGCACGCTGCGCGAGTACTTCCCCGCCGCCCTGGCCGCCTACGCGGACCTCACACTGACCAGCACGGACGCCCTGGAACTGCTGATCAAGGCCCCTACCCCGGCGGCCGGGGCGAAGTTGACCCGTGCCCAGATCACCGCCGTTCTGGCCCGTGCCCGCCGGCGCAACCGGGACGCGAAAGCGGCCACGATCCAGGCCGCGCTGCGCGAACGGCAGCTGGGCCTGCCCGAGCCGGTCACGACCGCCTACGCGGCCACCGTCACCGCTCACGCGAAGCTGCTGATCGCCCTGAACGAGCAGATAGCCGACCTGGAAGGGCAGGTGAGGGCCCATTTTCTCAAGCACCCAGACGCTGAGATCTACCTCTCGATGCCCGGCATCGCGGAGATCACCGGCGCCCGGGTGCTCGCCGAGTTCGGGGACGACCCCACCCGCTACGCGTCCGCCAAAGCCCGCAAGAACTACGCCGGCACCAGCCCCATCACCCGGGCCTCCGGCAAGAGCCATACCGTCCAGGCCCGATACGTCCGCAACAACCGGCTCGCCGATGCGTTGCAGACCCAGGCGTTCTCCGCCCTGCGCGCCTCGCCCGGCGCCCGCCACTACTACGACAAACAACGCGCCCGCGAGGCCGGTTACAACCCGGCCCTGCGGCAGCTCGGCAACCGCCTCGTCGGCATCCTCCACGGATGCCTCAAGACCCGAACCCTCTACGACGAAGCGACCGCCTGGTCGCACCACGCCCACACCCCTGCCGCTTGACACCAAACGACATGGGGTGTCTGACCTGAGCACCGCGCGCGTAACGGCCCCGCCCACCCCGGCGGGGCCGTTACGCGCGCGTGGCCGGGCCGTCGGCCGATCGTTGCCGGGGCTGTCAGTGGCGTCTCGTAGTCTTGAGCGCGTGCAGGAACTCCACGACGCTCCCCTCGCCCCGCTGACCACGTTCCGGCTGGGCGGTCCCGCCACCCGGCTGCTCACCGCGACCACCGACGCCGAGGTGGTCGCCGCCGTCCGCGAGGCCGACGACACCGGGACGCCGCTGCTGCTGATCGGCGGCGGGTCGAACCTGGTCATCGGCGACAAGGGCTTCGCGGGCACCGCGCTGGTCATCGCGACCAAGGGCTTCGACCTCGCCGGCACCCGCCTGGAGCTGGCCGCCGGCGAGGTGTGGACCGGCGCCGTCGCCCACACCGTGGAGGCCGGTCTCGCCGGCATCGAATGCCTGGCCGGAATCCCGGGCTCGGCCGGCGCCACCCCCATCCAGAACGTGGGCGCGTACGGCCAGGAGGTCTCCTCCACCATCACCGAAGTGATCGCCTACGACCGGCACATGCGCGAGACGGTCACCGTCCCGAGCGCCGACTGCGCGTTCTCGTACCGGCACAGCCGCTTCAAGGCCGACCCTGAGCGGTACGTCGTCCTGCGCGTCCGCTTCGAGCTGGAGGACGCCGACGGACTCTCGGCGCCCGTCAAGTACGCCGAGACCGCCCGCGCCCTCGGCGTCGAGCCCGGGGACCGCGTCCCGCTGGCCGCCGCCCGGGAGACCGTCCTTGAGCTGCGCGCCGGCAAGGGCATGGTCCTGGACCCCGAGGACCACGACACCTGGTCGGCCGGCTCCTTCTTCACCAACCCGATCCTCACCGACGCCCAGTTCGCCGCGTTCCACGCGCGCGTGCAGGAGCGGCTCGGCGACGGCGTGGAGCCGCCCGCATATCCGGCGGGGGAGGGGCACACCAAGACCTCCGCCGCCTGGCTGATCGACAAGGCCGGCTTCGCCAAGGGCTACGGCACCGGCGCCGCCCGCATCTCCACCAAGCACACCCTCGCCCTCACCAACCGGGGCGAGGCCACCACCGAGGACCTGCTCGCACTTGCCCGCGAGGTAGTCGCCGGCGTCCACGAGGCCTTCGGCATCACACTCGTCAACGAGCCGGTGACAGTCGGCGTCAGCCTGTAGAGGGCGGCTTGCAGGGGCCGGCTGGGGGACCGGCAGGGCGGGCGCAGGAATGCCTCAGTACGCCACGCCCACTCCCTGCTTCACCGTCCCCGGATCCTCCGCCATCGCCAGCATCGCGTGCGCCACGTCCGCGCGCCCGATGAAGCGGCCCCTGGCCGGGAAGCCGCCGACCACCGTCCGGTAGGTGCCCGTCACCGGCTTGTCCTGCAGCCGGGGCGGCCGTACGACCGTCCAGTCCGACGCGCTGCCGGCCAGCTCGGCCTCCATGGCGCCCAGGTCGGCGTAGACGTCCTTGAGCAGTGCGGAGACGATGGCGCGCGCCGTGCGGTCGAGGGGACCGTCCCCCTCGGGCTGCGGGCCGATCGGTCCCGCGCTCACCACGAGCAGCCGCCGCACCCCCTCCGCCCTCATGGCACCCAGCACTGTGTGCGTGAGCCGGGTCGCCACCCCCGCGTCCTTGCGGCTGCGCGCACCGAGCCCCGACAGAACCACGTCCCGGCCGGCCACCGCGGACCGGACCTTCTCCGGGTCGGTCAGGTCGTCCCTGAACACCTCCAGCCGATCGCCCGTCACGGACAGCCGTGCGGGATCCCGCACGACCGCCGTCACCTCGTGACCCGCGCCCAGGGCCTGGCGGACGATCTCCCGGCCTATGCCGCCGGTGGCGCCGAAAACGGTGAGTTTCATGGCTACTCCCGTACCTCTAAACGGTGGGTGAGTATTCACTCACCACCTCTCCCCACTAGAGTGAGTGGGCACTCACCCACCCGTCAAGCCTGATTGGACGACCCATGGAAACGAAGCCGGCCCGGGTCCGCATCCTCGATGCCGCTCACGAGCTGATGCTCACCGTCGGGCTGGCCCGCACCACCACCAAGGAGATCGCCAGAGCGGCCGACTGCTCCGAGGCCGCGCTCTACAAGTACTTCGCGAGCAAGGAGGAGCTGTTCATCCGGGTTCTCTCGGAACGGCTGTCCCAGTTGACGCCGCTGCTGAGCAGGCTGGCCGCCGAGCCCGGGCAGGGCACGCTGGAGGAGAACCTGACCGAGATCGCCCGCCACGCCGCCCTCTTCTACGAGGAGAGCTTCCCGATCGCCGCGTCCCTGTATGCCGAGACCCAGCTCAAGCGGCGCCACGACGACGCGATGCGGCAGATGGGAACGGGCCCGCACATGCCCATCCAGGGTCTGGACACCTACCTGCGGGCCGAGCAGGAACTCGGCCGGGTCTGCCGCGACGCGGACACCTTCGCGGCCGCGTCACTGCTGCTGGGCGCCTGCGCGCAGCGGGCGTTCGCCTACGACGCGACGAGGGAGGCCGTAAGGCCGCCGGTGGACGATTTCGCCGCGCGCCTGGCACGTACCCTGCTGATCGGCATCGCCGACTGACCTAGGACCTAGGCCAGCCAGTCGTCCACCCCTGCCAGCAGCTTCGCCCGCACGTCCTGCGGTGCCGCCGAAGCACGCACCGACTGGCGGGCCAGCTCCGCCAACTCCTCGTCCGTGAAGGCGTGATGGCGGCGGGCGATGTCGTACTGGGCGGCCAGCCGTGAGCCGAACAGCAGCGGGTCGTCGGCGCCGAGCGCCATCGGGACCCCCGCCTCGAACAGCGTGCGCAGCGGGACGTCCTCGGGCTTCTCGTAGACCCCCAGGGCCACGTTCGAGGCGGGACACACCTCGCAGGTCACACCCCGCTCCGCCAGGCGCTTCAGCAGGCGAGGGTCCTCCGCCGCCCGCACGCCGTGCCCGATCCGGTTCGCGTCCAGGTCGTCGAGGCAGTCCCGCACCGACGCCGGGCCGGTCAGCTCGCCGCCGTGCGGGGCGGACAGCAGTCCGCCCTCGCGCGCGATGTTGAACGCCCGGTCGAAGTCCCTCGCCATGCCCCGGCGTTCGTCGTTGGAGAGCCCGAAGCCCACCACGCCCCGGCCCGCGTACCGCACCGCCAGCCGGGCCAGCGTGCGCGCGTCCAGCGGGTGCTTCATACGGTTCGCGGCGACCAGAACCCGCATCCCGAGCCCCGTCTCGCGCGACGTGGTCTCCACCGCGTCCAGGATGATCTCCAGCGCCGGGATCAACCCACCCAGCCGGGGTGCGTACGACGTCGGGTCCACCTGGATCTCCAGCCACCCCGAACCGTCCTTCACATCCTCCTCCGCGGCCTCCCGCACCAGCCGCCGGATGTCCTCGGGCTCTCTGAGGCACGAGCGCGCGGCGTCGTACAGCCGCTGGAAGCGGAACCAGCCCCGCTCGTCGGTCGCCCGCAACTTCGGCGGCTCCCCGCTGGTGAGCGCCTCGGTCAGCGCATCGGGCAGTCGCACCCCGTACTTGTCGGCCAGCTCCAGCACGGTGGTGGGCCGCATCGACCCGGTGAAATGCAGGTGCAGATGGGCCTTCGGCAGCTCGGAGACATCACGTACACGCGGGGGGTTCGGGGGGTGCCCCCCTGAAGAGCTCAGCATTCCAGGATCCTGCCGTACGCCCCGGCCCTCGCGGTAGCGGATTGCCCGTACGTGGTCTTGCTCGCACAAAAAACGGGCCCCCTCACCCGAGGGGACCCGTCCGCCTGCGGCGAGGTCAGTCCTGCGCCTCCGCGAGCAGCTTCTGGATCCGGCTGACGCCCTCGACGAGATCCTCGTCACCCAGGGCGTACGACAGCCGCAGATAGCCGGGCGTGCCGAAGGCCTCGCCCGGGACGACCGCGACCTCGGCCTCCTCCAGGATCAGCGCGGCCAGTTCGACCGTGTCCTGCGGACGCTTGCCGCGGATCTCCTTGCCGAGCAGGCCCTTCGCCGACGGGTACGCGTAGAAGGCGCCTTCGGGCTCGGGGCAGACCATGCCGTCGATCTCGTTGAGCATCCGCACGATGGTCTTGCGGCGGCGGTCGAAGGCCTCGCGCATCGTCGCGACCGCGTCCAGGTCGCCGGAGACGGCGGCCAGGGCGGCCACCTGGGCGACGTTCGACACGTTCGACGTGGCGTGCGACTGCAGGTTCGTCGCGGCCTTGATCACGTCCTTCGGACCGATGACCCAGCCCACGCGCCAGCCCGTCATCGCGTACGTCTTCGCCACACCGTTGACCACGATGCACTTGTCGCGCAGCTCGGGCAGCAGTGCCGGCAGGGACACGGAGACCGCGTCGCCGTAGACCAGGTGCTCGTAGATCTCGTCGGTCAGCACCCACAGGCCGTGCTCGACGGCCCAGCGGCCGATCGCCTCGGTGTCGGCCTCGGAGTACACCGCGCCGGTCGGGTTGGACGGCGAGACGAAGAGGACGACCTTCGTCTTCTCCGTTCGGGCCGCCTCCAGCTGCTCCACGCTCACGCGGTAGCCGGTCGTCTCGTCCGCGACGACCTCGACCGGGACACCGCCGGCCAGACGGATCGACTCCGGGTACGTCGTCCAGTACGGCGCCGGCACGATGACCTCGTCGCCCGGGTCGAGGATCGCCGCGAAGGCCTCGTAGATGGCCTGCTTGCCGCCGTTGGTGACCAGGATCTGAGAGACGTCCGGCTCGTAGCCCGAGTCGCGCAGCGTCTTCGCGGCGATCGCGGCCTTCAGTTCGGGCAGACCGCCGGCCGGCGTGTACCGGTGGTACTTCGGGTTCCTGCAGGCCTCGATCGCGGCCTCGACGATGTAGTCCGGAGTCGGGAAGTCCGGCTCACCTGCGCCGAAGCCGATCACCGGACGTCCGGCGGCCTTGAGGGCCTTGGCCTTGGCGTCCACGGCGAGGGTGGCGGACTCGGAGATCGCGCCGACTCGGGCGGAGACCCGGCGCTCGGTGGGAGGGGTTGCAGCGCTCATGCCCCCATCGTTTCAGACCGGAAACGTCCCCGGCACAGGGGTTTCACGGACTGAACATCCTGGGGCCGGTCCCTGAACACCTGTCCGGGTTCACACGATGGGATGGGTGATCTTCCGTGGGTTTTCCGGCGATCTTCCTTCCCCAAGACCCCTACAGGCGCTTTCTGTTCGACGGGGCGCTTCGGACCACGTACACTCTCACCTCGTTGGCCATCAGCAGCCGCGCCGCGGACGGTGCACACCGAGCACTCGGTCGGATGCGGTACGTTGGTGGACATACAAAGGGTCGTAGCTCAATTGGTAGAGCACCGGTCTCCAAAACCGGCGGTTGGGGGTTCAAGTCCCTCCGGCCCTGCTACACACACCTTCGCCAGGATGTGTGCGCATGTACGTAATGCACTGCAACGCCGTGCGGCTCAGACCGGGCGCGGCACGGCCACGACCCGGGAACAGGTGAGGACGAATGGCGGACGCCGTGGGCTCCATCGACACGCCTGATGCCCAGGACGAGGCGCGGGAGACCAAGAAGTCCCGCAAGGGCGGCAAGCGGGCCAAGAAGGGCCCGTTCAAGAGGCTTGCCCTCTTCTATCGCCAGGTCATCGCCGAACTTCGCAAGGTCGTCTGGCCTACGCGGAATCAGCTGACGACGTACACCACCGTGGTGATTGTCTTCGTCGTCATCATGATCGGCCTGGTCACCGTGATTGACTATGGGCTCAACCACGCGGCCAAGTACGTCTTCGGCTGAGCAGAGAGCGAAGGGCGCCGAGGTACCCGGCGCCCCTTTCGCATGTTCCACCCCCATGTATCCAGGAAGAAGCAGCCACCGTGTCTGACACGAACCTGAACGACGACGCCATCGAGCCGGACGAGTCCGTGGACGACGAACTCGACATCGTCGAGGGCGCGGACGAGCAGGACGAGTTCGAGGCTGCCGAGGCCGAGGCGGGGGAGCCGGCCGAGGAGGCCGCCCTGCAGGTCGTGGACGAGGAAGAGATCGTCGACGAGGAGCCCGAGCCGGTCGAGCCCGTCGACCCGGTCCAGGCGCTCCGCGAGGAGCTTCGCTCCCTGCCCGGCGAGTGGTACGTCATCCACACCTACGCCGGTTACGAGAACCGCGTGAAGACGAACCTGGAGCAGCGCGCCGTCTCGCTGAACGTCGAGGACTACATCTTCCAGGCCGAGGTGCCGCAGGAAGAGGTCGTCCAGATCAAGAACGGCGACCGCAAGACCATCAAGCAGAACAAGCTCCCGGGCTACGTCCTCGTCCGCATGGACCTGACGAACGAGTCCTGGGGTGTCGTCCGCAACACCCCCGGCGTCACCGGCTTCGTGGGCAACGCCTACGACCCCTACCCGCTGACCCTGGACGAGATCGTCAAGATGCTCGCCCCGGAGGCCGAGGAGAAGGCAGCCCGTGAGGCCGCCGAGGCCGAGGGCAAGCCCGTCCCGCAGCGCAAGGTCGAGGTCCAGGTGCTGGACTTCGAGGTCGGCGACTCGGTCACCGTCACCGACGGCCCGTTCGCCACGCTCCAGGCGACCATCAACGAGATCAACCCCGACTCGAAGAAGGTCAAGGGTCTGGTGGAGATCTTCGGTCGGGAGACCCCGGTCGAGCTGTCGTTCGACCAGATCCAGAAGAACTAGTTCTTCCTGGAACACACGCCTCCGACCAGGTCAGACAGGCTCTCGACAGCCGGTCTGACCTGCTCGGTTTTTGGCCGCACACCTATACCCGTTATCGTTGTGCGGTATGCCTTCATCCGGGACGCGACCCGGGCGCGGGCACGCCTCAATCGAAAGGACCCGGAGAGTAATGCCTCCCAAGAAGAAGAAGGTCACGGGGCTCATCAAGCTCCAGATCAACGCTGGTGCGGCCAACCCGGCCCCGCCGGTCGGCCCCGCGCTGGGTCAGCACGGCGTCAACATCATGGAGTTCTGCAAGGCGTACAACGCCGCGACCGAGTCGCAGCGTGGCTGGGTGATCCCGGTGGAGATCACGGTCTACGAGGACCGCTCCTTCACCTTCATCACCAAGACGCCGCCGGCCGCGAAGATGATCCTCAAGGCCGCGGGTGTGGAGAAGGGCTCCGGCGAGCCGCACAAGACCAAGGTCGCCAAGATCACCGAGGCGCAGGTCCGCGAGATCGCCACGACCAAGCTCCCCGACCTCAACGCCAACGACCTGGACGCCGCGTCGAAGATCATCGCCGGCACCGCCCGTTCCATGGGCATCACGGTCGAGGGCTGAGCCCCAACCTCCCAGCACGTCAGCAGAAGTGGCAGGGCCTGCTCGGCCCGGACCACGACTCCTAAGAACCCACAGGAGCAGTAGTGAGCAAGCGCAGCAAGTCTCTCCGCGCTGCGGACGCCAAGATCGACCGGGACAAGCTCTACGCCCCGCTCGAGGCCGTCCGTCTCGCCAAGGAGACCTCCACGAGCAAGTTCGACGGCACCGTCGAGGTCGCCTTCCGTCTGGGTGTCGACCCGCGCAAGGCCGACCAGATGGTCCGTGGCACCGTGAACCTGCCGCACGGCACCGGTAAGACCGCCCGGGTCCTGGTCTTCGCGACCGGTGACCGTGCTGCGGCCGCAGAGGCCGCGGGCGCCGACATCGTCGGCTCCGACGAACTGATCGACGAGGTGGCGAAGGGCCGTCTGGACTTCGACGCCGTCGTCGCCACCCCGGACCTCATGGGCAAGGTCGGCCGCCTCGGCCGCGTGCTCGGTCCCCGTGGTCTGATGCCGAACCCCAAGACCGGCACCGTGACCCCGGACGTCGCCAAGGCTGTCAACGACATCAAGGGCGGCAAGATCGAGTTCCGCGTCGACAAGCACTCGAACCTGCACTTCATCATCGGCAAGGTGTCGTTCGACGACACCAAGCTGGTGGAGAACTACGGGGCCGCGCTGGACGAGATCCTCCGCCTGAAGCCGTCCGCCGCCAAGGGCCGGTACATCAAGAAGGCCGCGATCAGCACCACGATCGGCCCCGGCGTTCCGGTCGACTCCAACCGCACCCGCAACCTCCTCGTCGAGGAGGACCCGGCCGCCGTCTGATCCGGACTGCAGTCGCGCGTACGCGTTCTTGACGCGAGCCCCGCAACCTTTCGAGGTGCGGGGCTCGTCCCTTTCCCCGGACGTGTGTCAGTGCCCTGCGTTAGCGTGCGGGCACAGCAATCGCATAGGGGTGGGGACCAATGAAGAGCACGACCGTGCGCCGCGTGAGCCTGTCGATCGCGGTGCTGACCGCGCTGTCGGTTGTGGCCGCCTGCAGTTCCTCGGACTCCCGCAAGGACGGCAAGGCCGGCAATGACGACAGGGCAGCCGGGAAGGCCGCGACGCACCTCAGCCCCATAGCGGCTCTGCGCACCGCCGAGAAGTCCACCGACAGCGCCGACTCCGCCAAGGTCGAGTCCACGACCACCATGGGCTCCCTGATGTCCATGACGGCCGACGGCGCCCTCGGCTGGGCCGACGGCCTCACCGGCAACCTCACCATCACCTACACCGGCGGCACCATGGCCGACACCATGCGCCAGCTCGGCACCACGTCGATGGAGGCCCGCTACCTGCCCGACGCGTACTACGCGAAGATGGGCGAGAAGTTCGCCGAGCAGGCGGGCGGCAAACACTGGATCCGGTACGGCTATGCCGACCTCGCCGACCTCGGCGGGAGCTCCGGCGCCTACCTCAAGGACCAGATGCAGAACACGACGCCCAACCAGTCGGTGAAGCTCCTGCTGGCCTCCGGGGACGTCAAGAAGGCCGGCACCGAGAAGGTGCGCGGCGTGAACACCATGCACTACTCGGGCACGGTGGACGTCGCCGACCTCGCCGGCAAGAACTCCAACCTCAGCGCGAGCCAGCTCGCCGGCCTGAAGAAGCAGCTCACCCAGGCCGGCGTCACCACGGAGACCGTCGACATCTGGGTGGACGGCCAGGACCTCCTGGTCAAGAAGACGGAGAAGGGCCGGATGACGGCCGGCGAGTACACCCAGACCGCGTACTACAGCGACTACGGCGTGAAAGTCTCCGCCGCCGAGCCCGCGGCCGCCGACACCGAGGACTTCAGGGAACTGCTGAAGAAGCAGGGCGCCGGGTCGGGCACCACGTCCTGACCCGCAGTTTCTCCTGGTGCCCATGGGAATGAGGGTGACTCCTGTCACCTCCTGAGGCTAAGCTCGCGCCCTCACCGTGTATCTGCCATGCATTCCTTGGGGGGGAATCGATGGAGTCTTCCGTACGTGGTTCGGCGCGCCGAAGAGCGACGGCCGGCGGTCTCGCCGCTCTGCTGCTCGCAGGGGGAGCGGTCGGCTGTCAGAAGGGCGCCGCAGAGCAGTCGCCCGAGATGACGCCTGCCGCGGCCGTCGCCAAGGCGGCGAAGAACAGCGAGGACATCACGTCCCTGCGCTACAGGATGACCGGCGACATCCCGGGCGAGGGCCGGGTCACCGGCGACGCCGCGATGAGCATGAAGCCGCTGGCGATGAGCATGAGGATGACGGCCCAGGGCCAGGCCACCGACAAGGGCCGCCTCGACATGAAGATCACCTTCCTCGACATCAACGAGCCGGTGAAGGTCGCCGCCCCGCCCGCCAAGGACACGGCCGACCTCGCGGAGATGCTGAAGGGCGCCCAGGGCTGAGCCTTGGGAGCGGATTTGCTTGACGGCGAGCCGTTCGCGTACCCTCCTGGAGAAGCCAAAGACCGCTGGTCGTTGCCGTGCGCTCCTGGAGGGTGCGGTGGCCGAAGGATCCGCTGAACCGCGGACGACCCGCGCAGGTGATCGTGGAAACGTTCCCGAGAGTTCGCTGCTCACGCCGCGCACAATCGGTTGAGCTACGCCCCGAGCGCTTGCGCCGGGGCGTTTCGTTTTCCCCAGCCCCTTCCGAGCGGTCGTCATCACCCGGAAGGAGGCCGACGCTCATGGCAAGGCCCGACAAGGCTGCCGCGGTGGCCGAGCTCGCGGAGCAGTTCCGCAGCTCGAACGCCGCCGTGCTGACCGAGTACCGGGGTCTCACCGTGGCGCAGCTCAAGACGCTGCGCCGTTCGCTCGGTGAGAACGCCCAGTACGCCGTGGTGAAGAACACGCTGACCAAGATTGCGGCCAACGAGGCCGGGATCTCGACGCTCGACGACCTGTTCAACGGTCCGACGGCGGTTGCCTTCGTCACCGGTGACCCGGTGGAGTCGGCGAAGGGTCTTCGTGACTTTGCCAAGGAGAACCCGAACCTCGTCATCAAGGGCGGTGTCCTTGACGGCAAGGCGCTGTCCGCCGACGAGATCAAGAAGCTTGCGGACCTTGAGTCCCGCGAGGTTCTGCTCGCCAAGCTGGCGGGCGCCTTCAAGGGCAAGCAGACCCAGGCTGCCCAGGTCTTCCAGGCGCTCCCGTCGAAGTTCGTCCGCACCGCGGAGGCGCTTCGCGCCAAGCAGGCCGAGCAGGGCGGTGCCGAGTAATTCGGCTCGCGAAATGACCGCCGTCTGAGGCTTCTTGCCTGAGGCGAAGGTCGTAGCGGGCCGAACGTACGCCCGCCAGACATGTACATCCCGGCACCAGCCGAAATTAGTGGAAGGAAAGCCATCGTGGCTCTCACCCAGGACGAACTGCTCGCCGAGTTCGAGGGCATGACCCTCATCCAGCTCTCCGAGTTCGTGAAGGCGTTCGAGGAGAAGTTCGACGTCACCGCCGCCGCCGCGGTTGCCGTCGCCGGTCCGGCCGGTCCGGCCGCCCCCGCCGAGGCCGCTGAGGAGCAGGACGAGTTCGACGTCATCCTCACGGGTGCCGGCGAGAAGAAGATCCAGGTCATCAAGGTCGTGCGTGAGCTGACCTCCCTGGGTCTCAAGGAGGCCAAGGACCTCGTGGACGGCGCCCCGAAGCCCGTTCTCGAGAAGGTCGCCAAGGACGCCGCCGAGAAGGCCGCCGAGTCCCTCAAGGGCGCCGGCGCCTCCGTCGAGGTCAAGTAACCCCACGGAGTCCCGCAGGGGCTCCCTTGCCGGCTGACACAGCTCCTCGCAGAGGGCTGTAACGCTGACGCACTGAAGAGCGATCATCCATCCGGGTGGTCGCTCTTCGGCGTTCCGAGGCACCGTGTGGCGACTGCCTTGCACCCGGGTCCGCGGAGAGTATGGTGATCTTCGTTGTGCCTCCGAGAGGCCCCCGTGCAGGCTGCAAGTGACGATGGCAGCACCCGGTTTGGGCAAAGGGGCCTTGACGAACCGCACGCAGCGCGCAATTCTCAGGACGCGTCGTCACAAGGATCCGGATCCGAGGCATGGATCGACGGCGAAGAGGGCAGTATCAACGTGCATTGAGGGCGTGGGCTTGCAGCAGGTGGTGGAGACAACGACGGTCTCAAAAATCGGGGCTGGACATCAGTGTGCCGAGTGGCTACACTGACCCTTTGCGCTGCCTGTTAGCTGTCCCCTGCCCGTCACCAGGGGCATGCCCTCGCTTTCGCACCGACGATCAGAACGTCCCCGACCTGACCTTTTGGCCAAATCGGGGAGTGCTGTCTCTGTGTGCAGGAGAGGGACCGGTACGCGCGTAGTGAGTCCGAGCCCTCGGAAGGACCCCCTCTTGGCCGCCTCGCGCACTGCCTCGACCGCGAATACGAACAACGGCGCCAGCACCGCCCCGCTGCGCATCTCCTTTGCAAAGATCAAGGAGCCCCTCGAGGTTCCCAACCTGCTCGCGCTGCAGACCGAGAGCTTTGACTGGCTGCTCGGGAACACCGCCTGGCAGAGTCGGGTCGAGGCGGCTCTCGAGTCCGGTCAGGACGTCCCCACCAAGTCCGGTCTGGAGGAGATCTTCGAGGAGATCTCTCCGATCGAGGACTTTTCCGGGTCGATGTCGCTGACGTTCCGCGACCACCGTTTCGAGCCGCCGAAGAACAGCATCGATGAATGCAAGGAGCGCGACTTCACGTACGCCGCTCCGCTCTTCGTGACGGCTGAGTTCACCAACAACGAGACCGGCGAGATCAAGTCCCAGACGGTCTTCATGGGCGACTTCCCGCTCATGACCCACAAGGGCACCTTCGTCATCAACGGCACCGAGCGTGTCGTGGTGTCGCAGCTGGTCCGCTCGCCGGGCGTCTACTTCGATTCCTCGATCGACAAGACGTCCGACAAGGACATCTTCTCGGCCAAGATCATCCCCTCCCGGGGTGCCTGGCTGGAGATGGAGATCGACAAGCGCGACATGGTCGGTGTCCGCATCGACCGCAAGCGCAAGCAGTCCGTGACCGTTCTGCTCAAGGCTCTCGGCTGGACGACTGAGCAGATCCTGGAGGAGTTCGGCGAGTACGAGTCCATGCGCGCCACCCTGGAGAAGGACCACACCCAGGGCCAGGACGACGCGCTGCTCGACATCTACCGCAAGCTGCGTCCGGGCGAGCCCCCCACCCGTGAGGCCGCGCAGACGCTTCTGGAGAACCTGTACTTCAACCCGAAGCGCTACGACCTCGCCAAGGTCGGCCGATACAAGGTCAACAAGAAGCTGGGTGCGGAGGCCCCGCTCGACGCGGGCATCCTGACCGTCGAGGACGTCATCTCGACGATCAAGTACCTGGTGAAGCTGCACGCCGGCGAGACCGAGACGGCCGCGGACAACGGCCAGACGATCGTTGTCGAGACCGACGACATCGACCACTTCGGCAACCGTCGTCTGCGCAGCGTCGGCGAGCTCATCCAGAACCAGGTCCGTACGGGTCTGGCTCGTATGGAGCGCGTCGTCCGTGAGCGCATGACGACTCAGGACGTCGAGGCGATCACGCCGCAGACCCTGATCAACATCCGGCCGGTCGTCGCCTCCATCAAGGAGTTCTTCGGCACCAGCCAGCTGTCGCAGTTCATGGACCAGAACAACCCGCTGTCGGGTCTCACCCACAAGCGCCGTCTGTCGGCGCTTGGCCCGGGTGGTCTCTCCCGTGAGCGGGCCGGCTTCGAGGTCCGTGACGTGCACCCGTCCCACTACGGCCGCATGTGCCCGATCGAGACGCCCGAAGGCCCGAACATCGGTCTGATCGGTTCGCTCGCCTCCTACGGCCGCGTCAACGCGTTCGGCTTCGTGGAGACGCCGTACCGCAAGGTCGTCGAGGGTGTCGTCACCGACGACGTCGACTACCTGACGGCCGACGAGGAGGACCGCTTCGTCATCGCGCAGGCCAACGCCACGCTCGACGACGGCATGCGCTTCACCGAGAACCGCGTCCTGGTCCGCCGCCGTGGCGGCGAGGTCGACTACGTCCCCGGTGACGACGTGGACTACATGGACGTCTCGCCGCGCCAGATGGTGTCGGTCGCGACCGCCATGATCCCGTTCCTCGAGCACGACGACGCCAACCGTGCCCTCATGGGCGCGAACATGATGCGTCAGGCCGTCCCGCTCATCAAGAGCGAGTCCCCGCTCGTCGGCACCGGCATGGAGTACCGCTCCGCCGTCGACGCCGGCGACGTGGTCAAGGCGGAGAAGGCGGGTGTCGTCCAGGAGGTCTCCGCGGACTACATCACCACCGCCAACGACGACGGCACGTACATCACGTACCGCCTGGCCAAGTTCGCCCGCTCCAACCAGGGCACCTCGGTCAACCAGAAGGTCATCGTCAACGAGGGCGACCGGATCATCGAGGGCCAGGTCCTGGCCGACGGTCCGGCCACCGAGAACGGCGAGATGGCGCTGGGCAAGAACCTGCTCGTGGCGTTCATGCCGTGGGAGGGTCACAACTACGAGGACGCGATCATCCTGTCGCAGCGCCTCGTACAGGACGACGTCCTCTCCTCGATCCACATCGAGGAGCACGAGGTCGACGCCCGTGACACCAAGCTCGGCCCCGAGGAGATCACCCGGGACATCCCGAACGTCTCCGAGGAGGTCCTCGCCGACCTCGACGAGCGCGGCATCATCCGTATCGGTGCCGAGGTCGTCGCCGGTGACATCCTCGTCGGCAAGGTCACGCCCAAGGGCGAGACCGAGCTGACGCCGGAGGAGCGCCTGCTGCGCGCGATCTTCGGTGAGAAGGCCCGTGAGGTCCGTGACACCTCGCTGAAGGTGCCGCACGGCGAGATCGGCAAGGTCATCGGCGTCCGCGTCTTCGACCGCGAGGAGGGCGACGAGCTTCCCCCCGGTGTGAACCAGCTGGTGCGCGTGTACGTGGCGCAGAAGCGCAAGATCACCGACGGTGACAAGCTCGCCGGCCGACACGGCAACAAGGGTGTCATCTCGAAGATCCTTCCGATCGAGGACATGCCGTTCCTCGAGGACGGAACTCCGGTCGACATCATCCTCAACCCGCTGGGTGTGCCGTCCCGAATGAACCCGGGACAGGTTCTGGAGATCCACCTCGGCTGGCTCGCCAGCCGCGGCTGGGACGTCTCCGGTCTCGCCGAGGACTGGGCGCAGCGCCTGCAGGTCATCGGTGCCGACCAGGTCGACCCGGGCACGAACGTCGCGACCCCCGTCTTCGACGGTGCGCGTGAGGACGAGCTCGCGGGTCTGCTGCAGCACACCATCCCGAACCGTGACGGCGAGCGCATGGTGCTCCCGTCCGGCAAGGCGCGGCTGTTCGACGGCCGCTCCGGCGAGCCGTTCCCGGAGCCGATCTCGGTCGGCTACATGTACATCCTGAAGCTCCACCACCTGGTCGACGACAAGCTCCACGCCCGCTCGACCGGTCCGTACTCGATGATCACCCAGCAGCCGCTGGGTGGTAAGGCCCAGTTCGGTGGCCAGCGGTTCGGCGAGATGGAGGTGTGGGCGCTGGAGGCATACGGCGCCGCCTACGCCCTCCAGGAGCTGCTGACCATCAAGTCCGACGACGTCACCGGCCGCGTGAAGGTCTACGAGGCCATCGTCAAGGGCGAGAACATTCCCGAGCCCGGCATCCCCGAGTCCTTCAAGGTGCTCATCAAGGAGATGCAGTCGCTCTGCCTGAACGTGGAGGTGCTGTCCAGCGACGGCATGTCCATCGAAATGCGTGACACCGACGAGGATGTCTTCCGCGCTGCGGAGGAGCTCGGCATCGACCTGTCCCGGCGCGAGCCGAGCAGCGTCGAAGAGGTCTGACGGGAGTCCGGCCGGAGGACCTGGTGAGGAACTCCGGCCGGCCCCTGGACCCCCGTATCAGACCCCACAGACTTACAACCCTGAGAGGGATTGACGCATAGTGCTCGACGTCAACTTCTTCGACGAGCTCCGGATCGGTCTGGCCACCGCTGACGACATCCGTCAGTGGAGCCACGGCGAGGTCAAGAAGCCCGAGACGATCAACTACCGCACGCTCAAGCCCGAAAAGGACGGACTCTTCTGCGAGAAGATCTTCGGTCCGACCCGGGACTGGGAGTGCTACTGCGGCAAGTACAAGCGTGTCCGGTTCAAGGGCATCATCTGTGAGCGCTGCGGCGTCGAGGTCACTCGCGCCAAGGTGCGTCGTGAGCGGATGGGCCACATCGAGCTGGCCGCTCCCGTCACGCACATCTGGTACTTCAAGGGTGTTCCTTCGCGCCTCGGCTACCTGCTGGACCTGGCGCCCAAGGACCTCGAGAAGGTCATCTACTTCGCGGCGTACATGATCACGTACGTCGACGAGGAGCGTCGTACCCGCGACCTGCCCTCCCTGGAGGCGCATGTCTCCGTGGAGCGCCAGCAGGTCGAGAACCGCCGGGACGCCGACCTGGAGGCCCGCGCCAAGAAGCTGGAAAGCGACCTGGCCGAGCTGGAGGCCGAGGGTGCCAAGGCCGACGTGCGCCGCAAGGTGCGTGAGGGTGCCGAGCGTGAGATGAAGCAGCTGCGCGACCGTGCGCAGCGCGAGATCGACCGTCTCGACGAGGTGTGGACCCGGTTCAAGAACCTCAAGGTCCAGGACCTCGAGGGCGACGAGCTGCTCTACCGCGAGCTGCGTGACCGCTTCGGCACGTACTTCGACGGTTCGATGGGTGCCGCGGCGCTGCAGAAGCGCCTGGAGTCCTTCGACCTCGAAGAGGAGGCCGAGCGTCTCCGCGAGATCATCCGTACCGGCAAGGGCCAGAAGAAGACCCGTGCGCTGAAGCGGCTGAAGGTCGTGTCTGCCTTCCTGCAGACCTCCAACAGCCCCAAGGGCATGGTTCTCGACTGCGTCCCGGTCATCCCGCCGGACCTTCGCCCGATGGTGCAGCTGGACGGTGGCCGCTTCGCGACCTCCGACCTGAACGACCTGTACCGCCGTGTGATCAACCGCAACAACCGTCTGAAGAGGCTTCTCGACCTCGGCGCGCCCGAGATCATCGTCAACAACGAGAAGCGCATGCTTCAGGAGGCTGTTGACGCCCTCTTCGACAACGGCCGTCGCGGCCGTCCGGTGACCGGCCCCGGTAACCGCCCGCTGAAGTCCCTCAGCGACATGCTGAAGGGCAAGCAGGGTCGATTCCGTCAGAACCTGCTGGGCAAGCGTGTGGACTACTCCGCGCGTTCCGTGATCGTCGTCGGTCCGCAGCTGAAGCTGCACCAGTGCGGTCTGCCGAAGGCGATGGCGCTGGAGCTCTTCAAGCCGTTCGTGATGAAGCGGCTCGTGGACCTCAACCACGCGCAGAACATCAAGAGCGCCAAGCGCATGGTGGAGCGCGGCCGCACGGTCGTGTACGACGTCCTCGAAGAGGTCATCGCCGAGCACCCGGTTCTGCTGAACCGTGCGCCCACCCTGCACCGCCTCGGCATCCAGGCCTTCGAGCCGCAGCTGGTCGAGGGCAAGGCCATCCAGATCCACCCGCTCGTCTGCACCGCGTTCAACGCGGACTTCGACGGTGACCAGATGGCCGTCCACCTGCCGCTCTCCGCGGAGGCGCAGGCCGAGGCCCGCATCCTGATGCTGTCCTCGAACAACATCCTCAAGCCCGCCGACGGTCGTCCGGTGACGATGCCGACCCAGGACATGGTCCTCGGTCTGTTCTTCCTCACCACCGACGGCGAGCTGCGCGACACCAAGGGCGAGGGCCGCGCGTTCGGCTCCACGGCCGAGGCGACGATGGCGTTCGACGCCGGCGAGCTCGCGCTGCAGTCGGCCGTGGACATCCGCTTCCCGGTGGGCACCTTCCCGCCGCGCGGCTGGACCCCGCCGGCCCGCGAAGAGGGCGAGCCGGAGTGGCAGCAGGGTGACACCTTCCGCCTGAAGACGACCCTGGGCCGCGCGCTCTTCAACGAGCTGCTGCCCGAGGACTACCCGTTCGTCGACTACTCGGTGGGCAAGAAGCAGCTCGGCGAGATCGTCAACGACCTGGCCGAGCGCTACCCCAAGGTCATCGTGGCGGCGACGCTCGACAACCTGAAGGCGGCGGGCTTCTACTGGGGCACCCGCTCCGGCGTCACCGTGGCCATCTCCGACATCGTCGTTCCCGAGGCGAAGAAGGAGATCGTCAAGGGCTACGAGGCGCAGGACGAGAAGGTCCAGAAGCAGTACGAGCGCGGTCTGATCACCAAGGAAGAGCGCACTCAGGAGCTCATCGCGATCTGGACCAAGGCGACCAACGAGGTTGCCGAGGCCATGAACGCGAACTTCCCCAAGACGAACCCCATCTTCATGATGGTTGACTCGGGTGCCCGAGGAAACATGATGCAGATGCGTCAGATCGCCGGTATGCGTGGTCTGGTGTCCAACGCCAAGAACGAGACGATTCCGCGTCCCATCAAGGCGTCGTTCCGTGAGGGTCTGTCCGTGCTGGAGTACTTCATCTCCACGCACGGTGCCCGTAAGGGTCTGGCGGACACCGCCCTGCGTACCGCCGACTCGGGTTACCTGACCCGTCGTCTGGTGGACGTCTCGCAGGACGTGATCATCCGCGAGGAGGACTGCGGCACCGAGCGCGGTCTGAAACTGAAGATCGCCACGCGCGGCGCCGACGGCGTGCTGCGCAAGACGGACGACGTCGAGACCAGCGTCTACGCCCGCATGCTCGCCGAGGACGTCGTCATCGACGGCAAGGTGATCGCGCCGGCCAACGTGGACCTGGGCGACGTGCTCATCGACCAGCTGGTGCACCACGGTGTCGAGGAGGTCAAGACCCGTTCGATCCTGACCTGTGAGTCCCAGGTCGGCACCTGCGCCTTCTGCTACGGCCGCTCGCTGGCCACCGGCAAGCTGGTCGACATCGGTGAGGCGGTCGGCATCATCGCCGCCCAGTCCATCGGTGAGCCCGGTACCCAGCTGACGATGCGTACCTTCCACACCGGTGGTGTGGCCGGTGACGACATCACCCAGGGTCTGCCCCGTGTCGTCGAGCTCTTCGAAGCCCGTACGCCCAAGGGTGTCGCCCCGATCTCCGAGGCCTCCGGCCGCGTGCGGATCGAGGAGACCGAGAAGACCAAGAAGCTCGTCGTCACCCCGGACGACGGCAGCGACGAGACGGCGTTCCCGATCTCGAAGCGCGCCCGACTCCTGGTCAGCGAGGGCGAGCACGTCGAGGTGGGCCAGAAGCTCACCGTGGGTGCCACCAACCCGCACGACGTGCTGCGCATCCTGGGCCAGCGTGCCGTCCAGGTCCACCTGGTCGGCGAAGTCCAGAAGGTCTACAACTCGCAGGGTGTGTCGATCCACGACAAGCACATCGAGATCATCATCCGGCAGATGCTGCGCCGTGTGACGATCATCGAGTCGGGCGACGCCGAGCTGCTGCCCGGCGAGCTGGTCGAGCGCTCGAAGTTCGAGGTCGAGAACCGTCGTGTGGTCCAGGAAGGCGGCCACCCGGCCTCCGGCCGTCCGCAGCTGATGGGTATCACCAAGGCCTCGCTGGCGACGGAGTCCTGGCTGTCGGCCGCCTCCTTCCAGGAGACGACCCGAGTTCTGACGGACGCGGCGATCAATGCCAAGTCCGACAGCCTCATCGGCCTCAAGGAGAACGTCATCATCGGTAAGCTCATCCCGGCCGGTACGGGCCTGTCCCGCTACCGCAACATCCGGGTCGAGCCGACCGAGGAGGCCAAGGCCGCGATGTACTCGGCCGTCGGTTACGACGACATCGACTACTCGCCGTTCGGCACTGGTTCCGGCCAGGCCGTCCCGCTGGAGGACTACGACTACGGTCCGTACAACCAGTAAGGCGTAGGTCTGAAGCACTGAAGGGCGGTCACCCCACGGGGTGACCGCCCTTCGGCGTGTGCGCGGGGCGTCAGCGCGGCGGCTGCAGATAAGGCTGCAGGTGGTGCAGGCGCGTGTAGTAGTCCGGGTGCGAGGAGAGCAGCTTGCTGAGCGCGCTCTCGTAGAACCTGCGTACGGCCTTGCGCAGCGCGGCTAGGGCCTGCCCGGGCCGCTCCGGACCGATCAGCCCGTACGCCCGTACGGCCACCCAGCGCAGCCGTTCGTCCTCGCCCTGGCACCAGTCGTCGAGGATGCGCGGGATGTAGGGCGTCTCGATGAGGTGGGCGAGCGCGAGCGCGTTGACGGCGACCAGCCGGTGCCGGTACCGCTTCGAGGTGCACCAGGGCTCGGTGATCAGCGCCATCGCCGAGGGCAGGTCGGTGCGGGCGAGGACCGCGACGGTGGACGCGGCGCGGGTGCGGACCAGGGGGCGGCCGTCGTCGGCGAGCCGGCGCAGCCAGCCGATCAGCGCGGGCCGGGCGGAGGGATGACCGAGCCACACCTCGCGCAGCAGCACGAGGGAGACCCGCTCGTCGACGAACCTGGCCTTCTGCTGTGGCACGGGCCCCCACTCGGTGTGCTCGTCGGCCTCGAACCTCTCCGCGCGGGCCAGTTGGAGGCGCTTGCCGATGTGCGTGCCGAAAACGCCGGCCCCGCCGCCGCGATCCGCCGTAGCACGTCAGGCCGCCGTATCAGCAGCGCACGGCGGCCCGTGACCACCGCCTCCTTGTCGCGCAGTTCCCGCAGCAGGCGCTGCACCATCTCCCGGGACGCGCCGACCGAGCCCGCCAGCTCCTGCTTGCTCAGGGGTACGGCGAGTTCGATGCCCTCCTCCGTGCGGCGGCCGTGGGTGCGGGCCAGGTCCAGCAGGAGGACGGCGAAACGCTCCCGCACGCTCATCGACGCGAACTCCAGCCGGCGCCGGTCGGCCGCCCTCGTGCGGTCCGCGGTCAGACCGAGAAGGGCGAAGGACACTGCGGGAGACCGGCTCAGGAAGTCCTTGAAGCGCTCGTGCTCCACGGCCACCGACCGCCCCGGCTCCAGCGCGGTCACGGTCGCCGACCGTGGCCGCCCGGTGAGTGCCGCGGACTCGCCGACGATGTCGCCGGGCCCGCGCAGTGCGAGCAGCGCCTCGTAGCCGTTGGCCGCGGAGGCCGTGACCTTGGTCCAGCCGTGCACCAGGAAGAGGACGTGCGAGGACGGTTCGTGCTGGAGGATGAGGGCCATGCGCGCCGTGTAGTCCAGCTGGCGGCCGAGCGTCAGCAGCGCCGAGCGGTCCACACTCTCCAGCCGCGCCAGAAAGGGCACCCGGTGGTCCAGGCCCCGTCGTCCGTTGAGTGCACCGCCGTCCACGTCACGGCCGCCCCCCCGATATTCCTCGCAGCGGACAGATCAAGGTACTGAAAGCGCAGGACCGCCCGACCGGAAAGGGCGCGAACCGGCCAACGACGGGAAATGATCTACGGCAGGCGCGGGCCGGGCGCGGAACGGGGACGACCGTCGGCCCACACCGCCCCCCGACGCCCTCTGTGCCGGAAATGCCGGTCCGGCGCATCATGGAAGGACTCGGGGGTTCGGGGAGGTGCTCTGTGTCGGATCCGACGCCATGGCAGCCGTGGCAGTCAGGCAAGGGTGTGCCGCAGCCGTGGCAGGGGCATACCGCCCCCTCCATGCTTGCCTCGCACGCGGACCGCGAGCGTGCCGTGGACGTGCTCAGAGCGGGGTACGGGGAGGGGCGGATGGAGCACCCCGAGTTCGAGAAGCGGGTCGCACAGGCCTATGCGGCCCGTACGGTCGGGGAGCTGGCCCTCCTGGTGGCCGACCTGCCGCACGGGCCCGTACCGCAGCCGGGGCCGGTGGCGGCCGTACCGCAGACCTTTGTGGCCGTGCCGCGGCGGCAGACCAACGCCAAGGCGATCGGGGCCGCGGTGTGCGGGCTGCTCTGTCTGCCGACCATCGGGCTCACCGGGATTCCGGCGGTCATCCTGGGGCACGCGGCGCGCAACGAGATGGAGCGGACCGGGGAGGCCGGTGAGGGGCTCGCCCTGACCGGGCTGGTGCTCGGCTGGCTGTCGACGGCCGGCTGGGCGCTCGTACTCACGCTGTTGATCGCGGTGGCCCTCGTCTCCGGATGACATCGAGGACGATCCTGCGCGCGTAATCGCGAGGTGAAGATCACACGCGAGAGGCGACGGCCTTCGGCCTCAGCGTGAGCCACAGCTCGGATGGCATGCATTTCGGAATAATGTGATGAGTCGTGCTTAATGTCGTCTGATGCGGGTATTCAGCCTGTTCGTCCCCCGTCTCTTCGGTGGAACCGGGAAGATCGTCGGCCGGATACTGCTTCGGCGTGGTTTGCGCAGGCCCGCGGGCGCGGCCCAGTTGTTTTGACCGCAGCGAATGAGGTAGGTACGCTCAGACCTTGTGCCTGGGGTGTGCCCTGGCTCTCGTGCGTGCCTTCAACCGCATAGCGAGCCGTAACTGGTCACCGTAATCTGTGCTCTTTTGCCTCGCGGCGGGAGTCCGCCGATTCGACACACCCGACCGCGTGGGTCGGCGACGTTCCAGGTTAGCTTCACCTATCGGCACACAGAAACCGGAGAAGTAGTGCCTACGATCCAGCAGCTGGTCCGTAAGGGCCGGCAGGACAAGGTCGAGAAGAACAAGACGCCCGCACTCGAGGGTTCGCCTCAGCGTCGTGGCGTCTGCACGCGTGTGTTCACGACCACCCCGAAGAAGCCGAACTCGGCCCTGCGTAAGGTCGCGCGTGTGCGTCTGACCAGCGGGATCGAGGTCACTGCTTACATTCCGGGTGAGGGACACAACCTGCAGGAGCACTCCATCGTGCTCGTGCGTGGCGGTCGTGTGAAGGACCTGCCCGGTGTTCGCTACAAGATCATCCGTGGTTCGCTCGACACCCAGGGTGTCAAGAACCGCAAGCAGGCCCGCAGCCGCTACGGCGCCAAGAAGGAGAAGTAGAAAATGCCTCGTAAGGGCCCCGCCCCGAAGCGCCCGGTCATCATCGACCCGGTCTACGGTTCTCCTCTTGTCACCTCCCTGATCAACAAGGTGCTGCTGAACGGCAAGCGCTCCACCGCCGAGCGCATCGTGTACGGCGCCATGGAGGGCCTGCGCGAGAAGACCAGCAACGACCCGGTCATCACGCTGAAGCGCGCGCTGGAGAACATCAAGCCGACCCTCGAGGTCAAGTCCCGCCGTGTCGGCGGTGCGACGTACCAGGTCCCGATCGAGGTCAAGCCCGGTCGCGCCAACACGCTCGCGCTGCGCTGGCTGGTCGGTTACTCCCGCGCGCGTCGCGAGAAGACCATGACCGAGCGTCTGCTCAACGAGCTCCTCGACGCCTCCAACGGCCTCGGTGCCGCTGTGAAGAAGCGCGAGGACACCCACAAGATGGCCGAGTCCAACAAGGCCTTCGCGCACTACCGCTGGTAGTCGCTACCCCCATCGAGACCGAGAGAAGACCGAAGCCTTATGGCTACCACTTCACTTGACCTGGCCAAGGTCCGCAACATCGGGATCATGGCCCACATCGACGCGGGCAAGACGACCACCACCGAGCGGATCCTCTTCTACACCGGCGTCAGCTACAAGATCGGTGAAGTCCACGACGGCGCTGCCACCATGGACTGGATGGAGCAGGAGCAGGAGCGTGGCATCACGATCACCTCTGCTGCCACCACCTGTCACTGGCCGCTTGAGGACGACGACTACACGATCAACATCATCGACACCCCCGGGCACGTCGACTTCACGGTCGAGGTGGAGCGTTCGCTCCGCGTGCTCGACGGTGCCGTCACGGTGTTCGACGGTGTCGCCGGTGTGGAGCCGCAGTCCGAGACGGTGTGGCGTCAGGCCGACCGTTACGGCGTGCCGCGCATCTGCTTCGTGAACAAGCTGGACCGTACCGGCGCCGAGTTCCACCGCTGCGTGGACATGATCTCGGACCGCCTGGGCGCCGTGCCGCTCATCATGCAGCTGCCGATCGGCGCCGAGATGGACTTCAAGGGCGTTGTGGACCTGGTCCGCATGAAGGCGCTCGTGTGGTCCGCCGAGGCCGCCAAGGGCGAGATGTACGACGTCGTCGACATCCCGGCCACGCACGCCGAGGCCGCCGAGGAGTACCGCGGCAAGCTGGTCGAGGCCGTCGCGGAGAACGACGACGAGATCATGGAGCTGTTCCTGGAGGGGCAGGAGCCCACCGAGGAGCAGCTGTACGCCGCGATCCGTCGCATCACCATCGCGTCCGGCAAGTCCGACGGCGTCACGGTCACCCCGGTGTTCTGCGGCACCGCGTTCAAGAACAAGGGCGTCCAGCCCCTGCTCGACGCGGTCGTGCGCTACCTGCCGACCCCGCTCGACGTCGAGGCCATCGAGGGCCACGACGTCAAGGACGCCGAGCTCGTCGTCAAGCGCAAGCCGTCCGTGGACGAGCCCCTGTCCGCGCTCGCGTTCAAGATCATGAGCGACCCGCACCTGGGCAAGCTCACCTTCGTCCGGGTCTACTCGGGCCGCCTGGAGACTGGCACCGCGGTGCTGAACTCCGTCAAGGGCAAGAAGGAGCGCATCGGCAAGATCTACCGTATGCACGCGAACAAGCGTGAGGAGATCGAGGCGGTGGGCGCCGGCGACATCGTCGCCGTGATGGGCCTGAAGCAGACCACCACCGGTGAGACGCTGTGCGACGACAAGCAGCCGGTCATCCTGGAGTCCATGGACTTCCCGGCGCCGGTCATCCAGGTCGCGATCGAGCCCAAGTCCAAGGGTGACCAGGAGAAGCTGGGTGTCGCCATCCAGCGTCTCGCGGAGGAGGACCCCTCCTTCCACGTCCACTCGGACGAGGAGACGGGCCAGACCATCCTGGGCGGTATGGGCGAGCTGCACCTCGAGGTGCTGGTCGACCGTATGAAGCGCGAGTTCCGCGTCGAGGCCAACGTTGGTAAGCCGCAGGTCGCGTACCGTGAGACGATCCGTAAGACCGTCGAGCGCGTGGACTACACCCACAAGAAGCAGACCGGTGGTACCGGTCAGTTCGCCAAGGTGCAGATCGCGATCGAGCCCATCACCGAGGCCGACGGTCCGGCGTACGAGTTCGTGAACAAGGTGACCGGTGGCCGTATCCCGCGGGAGTACATCCCGTCGGTGGACGCCGGTGCGCAGGAGGCCATGCAGTTCGGCATCCTCGCGGGCTACGAGATGACCGGCGTCCGCGTGACGCTGATCGACGGTGGCTACCACGAGGTCGACTCCTCCGAGCTGGCCTTCAAGATCGCCGGTTCGCAGGCCTTCAAGGAGGCCGCGCGCAAGGCCAGCCCTGTGCTGCTCGAGCCGATGATGGCCGTCGAGGTCACCACGCCCGAGGACTACATGGGTGAGGTCATCGGCGACATCAACTCCCGCCGTGGCCAGATCCAGGCCATGGAGGAGCGGGCCGGTGCCCGCGTCGTGAAGGGCCTCGTGCCCCTCTCGGAGATGTTCGGTTACGTCGGCGACCTGCGCAGCAAGACGTCCGGCCGGGCCAGCTACTCCATGCAGTTCGACTCCTACGCCGAGGTTCCCCGGAACGTCGCCGAGGAGATCATCGCGAAGGCCAAGGGCGAGTAACGCACCGCGTTCAACGCACCGCGTTCACACGCCTTAGGCTTGACTCCGGAGCCTCGCGGGGCATTCCACCGCAACAGTGGAGGAAATGCCCCGGGGATCCGGGCCATCCAGCAAAGATCACCTGGCGCCGATGAGTAAGGCGTACCAGAACCACTCCACAGGAGGACCCCAGTGGCGAAGGCGAAGTTCGAGCGGACTAAGCCGCACGTCAACATCGGCACCATCGGTCACATCGACCACGGTAAGACGACCCTCACGGCCGCCATTACCAAGGTGCTGCATGACGCGTACCCGGACCTGAACGAGGCCTCGGCCTTCGACCAGATCGACAAGGCTCCCGAAGAGCGCCAGCGCGGTATCACCATCTCCATCGCGCACGTCGAGTACCAGACGGAGACGCGTCACTACGCCCACGTCGACTGCCCCGGTCACGCGGACTACATCAAGAACATGATCACGGGTGCGGCGCAGATGGACGGCGCCATTCTCGTTGTCGCCGCCACCGACGGCCCGATGCCGCAGACCAAGGAGCACGTGCTCCTGGCCCGCCAGGTCGGTGTTCCGTACATCGTCGTCGCCCTGAACAAGGCCGACATGGTGGACGACGAGGAGATCCTGGAGCTCGTCGAGCTCGAGGTCCGTGAGCTGCTCTCCGAGTACGAGTTCCCGGGCGACGACCTGCCGGTCGTCAAGGTCTCGGCGCTCAAGGCGCTCGAGGGCGACGCCGAGTGGGGCAAGACCGTCCTCGAGCTGATGAAGGCCGTCGACGAGAACATCCCGCAGCCCGAGCGTGACGTCGACAAGCCGTTCCTGATGCCGATCGAGGACGTCTTCACGATCACCGGTCGTGGCACGGTCGTCACCGGTCGTATCGAGCGTGGTGTCCTCAAGGTCAACGAGACCGTCGACATCGTCGGCATCAAGACCGAGAAGACCACCACCACGGTCACGGGCATCGAGATGTTCCGCAAGCTGCTCGACGAGGGCCAGGCCGGTGAGAACGTCGGTCTGCTGCTTCGTGGCATCAAGCGCGAGGACGTCGAGCGCGGCCAGGTCATCATCAAGCCCGGCTCGGTCACCCCGCACACCTCGTTCGAGGCGCAGGCCTACATCCTGTCCAAGGACGAGGGCGGCCGTCACACGCCGTTCTTCAACAACTACCGTCCGCAGTTCTACTTCCGCACCACGGACGTGACCGGCGTCGTGACCCTCCCCGAGGGCACCGAGATGGTCATGCCGGGCGACAACACTGAGATGACCGTTGAGCTCATCCAGCCCGTCGCCATGGAAGAGGGCCTGAAGTTCGCCATCCGTGAGGGTGGCCGGACGGTCGGCGCCGGCCAGGTCACCAAGATCAACAAGTAAGCTTGTTGACCTGACCTGGTAGCTCCATCGCGAGTTCCAGAAGGGGCCCGTACGACTTCGGTCGTACGGGCCCTTTCGCTTGTCCTGCGCTCAACGGGGCGGACGGTCGCGCGGTGAAGTCTCGGCAAACCTTGCGGGACGGGTCGCGGGACTCGTCGTAGAGACTTGGGGCATTCACCCCACCGCTGCCCTGAATGCGCCCCTTTGTTATGTGTGGAGCGGTCGCGACGCCCTAGCGTGAAGGGCAGGAGCAGGCAGACAGGGGATGGTTCTTGGTGTCCACGTTGCTCGACCGGCCGACGCAACAACCGCGGACCGTACCGGTCCGCCGTCCGCCTGCCCCGCTCCCGCACCGTGACCCCCCGCGGCTGTACGCCGTCGACGGGCTCCGCCTCGTCGCCGCGCTGATGGTCGCCGTGCACCACTACGCCGGCAGCCGGCGCGTCGACCAGCCGCACAACGCCGTCTGGGGCCGGCCGGCCTCCGAGATCATGCCGACGGTGTTCCACTTCGCCACCTACGGCTGGATCGGCGTCGAGGTCTTCTTCGTGATCAGCGGCTTCGTCATCTGCATGTCCTGCTGGGGGCGCACCCCGCGGCAGTTCTTCGTATCCCGGGTGATCCGGCTCTACCCCGCTTACTGGTTCGCCATCGCCTTCACCACGGCCGTCGTGCTCGCGGTGCCGGGGGTCTGGGGCCGGCTGAAGCTGCGCGACGTACTCCTCAACCTCACGATGCTGCAGTCGGGTTCGGGCGTGGCGAGCGTCGACGGCGTCTACTGGACGCTCTGGTCGGAGCTGCGCTTCTACCTGCTCTTCATGATCGTGGTGGCCACCGGGCTGACGTACCGGAAGGTCGTGATCTTCTGCTGCGTGTGGGGTGCGGCCGCGATGTTCGCCCCCGTCGCGAAGTTCCACCTCCTGACGCTGGCCGCCAACCCGGACGGAGCCTGGTTCTTCATCGCGGGCCTCGCCCTCTATCTGATGCACCGCTTCGGGCAGGACCTGTTGCTGTGGGGGATCCTCGCGATGGCGTGGCTGATGGGGCAGCGGCAGCTGGGGGTCAGGATCGACGACTTTGAGCATGTCTCCGGGTGGCGGGGGAGTGCGGCGCTCTTCACCGTGTTCCTGCTCGCTCTGGTCGCGATCGCCCTCGGCGCGACGGACCGCATCCGCTGGAAGTGGCTGGTCACCGCCGGCAGCCTGACGTATCCGCTGTACCTGATCCACTACGTGGCAGGTACGGCGCTGATCAGCCGGCTCCACGACACCATGGACGCCCGGCTCCTGGTCGCCCTCGTGATCGCCGGCTTCCTGGTCCTGAGCCGGCTGGTGCACCGCTTCGTGGAGCGGCCCGCGGCGCGACAGCTGAAACGGGGCCTGGACACGTCGTTCGCGCGGCTGCGGAACGCGAGCGCGTAGCGCTCCGGCCGGAGTGCCGCGGGGCGTCGCCGGCCCTCTACGGCATCGTCGTGGCCGGTGCGGCTCGCGCCGCCAGGGTCAGGACTACGGCGGTGGCCGTGAGGTGTGATCGTGGTGGGGGAGGCCCCGGTGGTCCGGGAGGCGGTTACGGCGTCTGCTGCGGGGAGGTGTGAGGGCCGTTCTTCGGGTGGTTGTGTTTGACCTACGTCACCCTGGGGGTATTGTCTCCGGCTCGATTGGCCAGGTCCCTGGCCCATATGGCAGACTGTCGGAGTTGCTCGGTCGAGTGTTGATGCTGTGCGCCTCCCGCCGGGAGGACCGGAAGCGAGTCCCACAGTACTCGTCGCCCTAACTGCCGTAAGGCAGCGCTGGGGCGGACGTACGGGAATCTTCCGGGAAGTGTCAGTGCGGCGCCGGCCAGGCACCCGGTGGGCTTCTCCGCCCTCGGCTTGCGGTTCCGGAAGGGCCGTGCTTTCCCAGTAGGGATGTTCGAACAAGGGACATCTGTGTCGGTGAGAGCGCGACACACCCGACCGCGTGGGTCGGAGAGAAGTGAACGGAACACCGGGTTCCGGAGCGTACGAAGAGACAGGACTACTGAGTAGCCATGGCGGGACAGAAGATCCGCATCCGGCTCAAGGCCTACGACCACGAGGTCATCGATTCCTCGGCGAAGAAGATCGTCGAAACGGTGACGCGTACTGGTGCGTCGGTCGCGGGCCCGGTGCCGCTGCCCACTGAAAAGAACGTGTACTGCGTCATCAAGTCGCCGCACAAGTACAAGGACTCGCGCGAGCACTTCGAGATGCGCACGCACAAGCGCCTGATCGACATTCTCGACCCGACGCCCAAGACCGTTGACTCTCTGATGCGACTCGACCTCCCGGCCGGTGTCGACATCGAGATCAAGCTCTGAAGGCCGGTGATCTGAGAATGGCTAAGCAGATCAAGGGCATCCTGGGCGAGAAGCTCGGCATGACGCAGGTGTGGGACGAGAACAACCGTGTTGTTCCGGTCACCGTCGTCAAGGCCAGCCCCAATGTCGTGACCCAGGTCCGCACGAACGACGTGGACGGCTACGAGTCGGTCCAGATCGCCTTCGGCGAGATCGACCCGCGCAAGGTGAACAAGCCCCTCAAGGGCCACTTCGCCAAGGCCGACGTCACGCCCCGCCGTCACCTCGTCGAGATCCGCACCGCGGACGCCTCCGAGTACACGCTGGGCCAGGAGATCTCCGCCGAGGTCTTCGAGGCCGGCGTCAAGGTGGACGTGACCGGCAAGAGCAAGGGCAAGGGCTTCGCCGGTGTCATGAAGCGTCACAACTTCAAGGGCCTCGGCGCCGGACACGGCACCCAGCGCAAGCACCGCTCGCCCGGTTCCATCGGTGGCTGCGCCACCCCGGGCCGCGTGTTCAAGGGCCTCCGCATGGCGGGTCGCATGGGCAACGAGCGGGTCACCACCCAGAACCTGACCGTCCACGCCGTTGACGCGGAGAAGGGTCTGCTGCTCATCAAGGGCGCGGTTCCCGGTCCGAACGGCGGCCTCGTCCTGGTCCGCACCGCGGCCAAGGGGGCCTGAGGTACCGATGAGCACTGTTGACATCCTTTCGCCTGCCGGCGAGAAGACCGGTAGCGTCGAGCTCCCCGCGGAGATCTTCGGCGTGGAGAAGATCAGCATCCCGCTGATCCACCAGGTCGTCGTCGCGCAGAACGCCGCTGCCCGCCAGGGCACGCACAAGACCAAGCGTCGCGGCGAGGTCCGTGGTGGCGGCAAGAAGCCGTACCGCCAGAAGGGCACCGGCCGCGCCCGTCAGGGCTCGACCCGTGCACCGCAGTTCGCCGGCGGTGGCGTCGTCCACGGCCCGCAGCCGCGTGACTACTCGCAGCGGACCCCGAAGAAGATGAAGGCCGCGGCCCTGCGCCACGCCCTCACCGACCGGGCCCGCCACAACCGCATCCACGTCGTCTCCGGCGTCATCGAGGGTGAGAACCCGTCGACGAAGGCCGCCCGGACGCTGTTCGGCAAGATCTCGGAGCGCAAGAACCTGCTCCTGGTCGTCGACCGCGCCGACGAGGCCGCGTGGCTGTCCGCCCGCAACCTGCCCCAGGTCCACATCCTGGAGCCGGGCCAGCTGAACACGTACGACGTTCTCGTCTCGGACGACGTGGTCTTCACCCAGGCCGCTTTCGAGTCCTTCGTGTCTGGCCCCAAGGCCGCTGACACCGAAGGGAGCGAAGCCTGATGGCTACGCGTCACCCGAGCATTGCCTCCAAGGCCGCCAAGGCCGCCAAGGCCGCGCGCGTCGCCAAGGCGCGTCGCCACGAGGCCGAGGGCAAGGCCACTGTCGAGACGCCGGTGAGCAAGTCCTTCACGGACCCCCGTGACGTGCTGCTCAAGCCGGTCGTCTCCGAGAAGAGCTACGCGCTCCTCGACGAGAACAAGTACACGTTCATCGTCGCCCCGAGTGCCAACAAGACCCAGATCAAGCAGGCCGTCCAGGCGGTCTTCTCGGTCAAGGTCACCGGGGTCAACACGATCAACCGCATCGGCAAGCGCAAGCGGACCCGCACCGGCTTCGGCCAGCGTGCGGCCACCAAGCGCGCGATCGTGACCCTCGCCGAGGGCGACCGTATCGACATCTTCGGCGGTCCGACCGCCTAAGGGCGGTCCGGATCGTCCGATATCGGACGAGGACTGAGAAATGGGAATCCGCAAGTACAAGCCGACTACGCCGGGCCGTCGTGGCTCCAGCGTCGCCGACTTCGTCGAGGTCACGCGGTCCACGCCGGAGAAGTCGCTGGTCCGCCCGCTGCACAGCAAGGGCGGCCGTAACAACGCCGGTCGTGTGACCGTTCGCCACCAGGGTGGCGGACACAAGCGCGCCTACCGAGTGATCGACTTCCGTCGTCACGACAAGGACGGCGTGCCGGCGAAGGTCGCGCACATCGAGTACGACCCCAACCGCACCGCGCGCATCGCGCTGCTGCACTACGCGGACGGCGAGAAGCGCTACATCCTCGCCCCGCGCAACCTGCAGCAGGGTGACCGCGTCGAGAACGGTCCCGGGGCCGACATCAAGCCGGGCAACAACCTGGCGATCCGCAACATCCCGGTCGGTACCACGATCCACGCGATCGAGCTCCGTCCCGGTGGCGGCGCCAAGTTCGCCCGCTCCGCCGGTGCCTCCGTGCAGCTGCTCGCGAAGGAGGGCTCGATGGCCCACCTTCGTATGCCGTCCGGTGAGATCCGCCTGGTCGACCAGCGCTGCCGCGCCACGGTCGGCGAGGTCGGCAACGCCGAGCAGAGCAACATCAACTGGGGCAAGGCCGGCCGCAAGCGCTGGCTGGGCGTCCGCCCGACCGTTCGCGGTGTGGCGATGAACCCGGTTGACCACCCCCACGGTGGTGGTGAGGGCAAGACCTCCGGTGGTCGCCACCCGGTCAGCCCCTGGGGTCAGAAGGAGGGTCGTACTCGTTCGCCGAAGAAGGCTTCGAACAAGTACATCGTCCGCCGCCGCAAGACGAACAAGAAGCGCTAGGAGCGGGTTTAGATGCCGCGTAGTCTCAAGAAGGGGCCCTTCGTCGACGACCACCTCGTAAAGAAGGTGGACGCCCAGAACGAAGCCGGTTCCAAGAACGTCATCAAGACCTGGTCCCGTCGCTCGATGATCGTCCCGGCCATGCTCGGCCACACGATCGCGGTGCACAACGGCAAGACCCACATCCCGGTGTTCGTCACCGAGGCGATGGTCGGCCACAAGCTCGGCGAGTTCTCGCCGACGCGCACCTTCCGGGGTCACGTCAAGGACGACCGGAAGTCGAAGCGCCGCTAAACGCGGATCGCATTCAGACACGTAAGTAACTGAGAGGGACAACCATGGAAGCCAGGGCCCAGGCGCGGTACATCCGCGTTACGCCCATGAAGGCCCGCCGCGTGGTGGACCTTATCCGTGGCATGGACGCCACGGAGGCTCAGGCTGTTCTGCGATTCGCTCCGCAGGCAGCCTCAGTGCCCGTCGGCAAGGTGCTCGACAGCGCCATCGCCAACGCCGCGCACAACTACGACCACACCGACGCCGACAGCCTCGTCATCTCCGAGGCGTACGTCGACGAGGGTCCGACCCTGAAGCGGTTCCGGCCGCGCGCCCAGGGCCGTGCCTACCGGATCCGCAAGCGGACCAGCCACATCACCGTGGTCGTCAGCAGCAAGGAAGGAACCCGGTAATGGGCCAGAAGGTTAACCCGCATGGGTTCCGGCTCGGTGTCACCACGGACTTCAAGTCCCGGTGGTACGCCGACAAGCTGTACAAGGACTACGTCAAGGAAGACGTCGCCATCCGTCGGATGATGACGTCCGGCATGGAGCGCGCCGGTATCTCGAAGGTTGAGATCGAGCGCACCCGTGACCGCGTGCGTGTGGACATCCACACCGCTCGTCCGGGCATCGTCATCGGCCGCCGTGGCGCCGAGGCCGACCGCATCCGCGGTGACCTCGAGAAGCTCACGGGCAAGCAGGTCCAGCTGAACATCCTCGAGGTCAAGAGCCCCGAGACGGACGCTCAGCTGGTTGCTCAGGCCGTTGCCGAGCAGCTCTCCTCCCGCGTCTCCTTCCGTCGCGCCATGCGTAAGAGCATGCAGGGCACGATGAAGGCCGGCGCCAAGGGCATCAAGATCCAGTGCGGCGGCCGCCTCGGCGGCGCCGAGATGTCCCGCTCGGAGTTCTACCGCGAGGGCCGTGTGCCCCTGCACACGCTCCGCGCGAACGTGGACTACGGCTTCTTCGAGGCCAAGACGACCTTCGGCCGCATCGGTGTGAAGGTCTGGATCTACAAGGGCGACGTCAAGAACATCGCCGAGGTCCGCGCCGAGAACGCTGCTGCCCGCGCCGGCAACCGCCCGGCCCGTGGTGGCGGCGGCGGCGCCGACCGCCCGGCCCGTGGTGGCCGTGGTGGCGAGCGCGGCGGTCGCGGTCGCAAGCCGCAGCAGGCTCCCGCCGCCGAGGCCCCCAAGGCCGAGGCTCCGGCGGCTGCCGCTCCGGCTGAGAGCACCGGAACGGAGGCCTGACCGACATGCTGATCCCCCGTAGGGTCAAGCACCGCAAGCAGCACCACCCGAAGCGCAGCGGCGCTGCCAAGGGCGGCACGCAGATTGCGTTCGGCGAGTACGGCATCCAGGCGCTCACCCCGGCCTATGTGACGAACCGCCAGATCGAGGCCGCTCGTATTGCCATGACGCGTCACATCAAGCGTGGTGGCAAGGTCTGGATCAACATCTACCCGGACCGTCCCCTCACCAAGAAGCCTGCCGAGACCCGCATGGGTTCCGGTAAGGGTTCGCCGGAGTGGTGGATCGCCAACGTCAAGCCCGGACGCGTGATGTTCGAGCTGTCGTACCCCAATGAAAAGATTGCGCGTGAAGCTCTGACTCGTGCGGCCCACAAGCTGCCGATGAAGTGCCGGATCGTCAAGCGCGAGGCAGGTGAAGCGTGATGTCGGTCGGTACCAAGGCGTCCGAGCTGCGCGAGCTGGGTGACGAGGAGCTTCTTGCGAAGCTCCGCGAAGCCAAGGAAGAACTGTTCAACCTCCGCTTCCAGGCGGCGACTGGGCAGCTCGAGAACCATGGCCGTCTGAAGGCGGTCCGCAAGGACATCGCGCGGATCTACACCCTGATGCGCGAGCGTGAGCTGGGCATCGAAACGGTGGAGAACGCCTGATGAGCGAGAACAATGTGACTGAAGAGACGACCGAGGCGCGCGGCGCACGCAAGACCCGTGAGGGTCTCGTCGTCAGCGACAAGATGGACAAGACCGTCGTCGTCGCTGTCGAGGACCGCGTCAAGCACGCGCTGTACGGCAAGGTCATCCGCCGTACGAACAAGCTCAAGGCGCACGACGAGCAGAACGCCGCGGGTGTCGGCGACCGTGTCCTCCTCGCGGAGACCCGGCCGCTGTCCGCGACGAAGCGCTGGCGCGTCGTCGAGATCCTCGAGAAGGCCAAGTAGCAGGTAATTCCCGCAAGGGAATTCCCAAAGCAGGCCTGCGGGGCAGTTGCCTCGCAGGACAGTTCCGCCAGGCTCGGCAGGGGTTCGTGAAGGGACCCCTGCCGGGAACCGGCAGACAAACAGGAGATAGACGTGATCCAGCAGGAGTCGCGACTGCGTGTCGCCGACAACACTGGTGCGAAGGAAATCCTTTGCATCCGTGTGCTCGGTGGCTCCGGTCGCCGCTACGCGGGCATCGGTGACGTCATCGTCGCCACCGTCAAGGACGCGATCCCCGGCGGCAACGTGAAGAAGGGTGACGTCATCAAGGCGGTCATCGTTCGCACCGTCAAGGAGCGCCGCCGTCCGGACGGCTCGTACATCCGCTTCGACGAGAACGCCGCTGTCATTCTGAAGAACGACGGCGACCCTCGTGGCACCCGCATCTTCGGCCCGGTCGGCCGGGAGCTGCGCGAGAAGAAGTTCATGAAGATCATCTCGCTGGCTCCGGAGGTGCTGTAAGCATGAAGATCAAGAAGGGCGACCTGGTTCAGGTCATCACCGGTAAGGACAAGGGCAAGCAGGGCAAGGTCATCGCGGCCTACCCCCGCGAGGACCGCGTCCTGGTCGAGGGTGTCAACCGGGTCAAGAAGCACACCAAGGCCGGCCCGACCGCCAGCGGTTCGCAGGCCGGCGGCATCGTCACGACCGAGGCGCCGATCCACGTCTCCAACGTCCAGCTGGTCGTTGAGAAGGACGGCAACAAGGTCGTCACGCGTGTCGGTTACCGCTTCGACGACGAGGGCAACAAGGTTCGCGTTGCCAAGCGGACGGGTGAGGACATCTGATGGCTACCACCACCACTCCGCGTCTCAAGACGAAGTACCGCGAGGAGATCGCGGGCAAGCTGCGTGACGAGTTCAAGTACGAGAACGTCATGCAGATCCCCGGCCTCGTCAAGATCGTGGTCAACATGGGTGTGGGCGACGCCGCCCGCGACTCCAAGCTGATCGAGGGCGCCATCCGCGACCTCACCACGATCACCGGTCAGAAGCCGGCCGTCACCAAGGCCCGCAAGTCCATCGCGCAGTTCAAGCTGCGCGAGGGTCAGCCGATCGGTGCCCACGTCACGCTTCGTGGCGACCGCATGTGGGAGTTCCTGGACCGCACCCTGTCGCTCGCGCTGCCGCGCATCCGCGACTTCCGTGGTCTGTCCCCCAAGCAGTTCGACGGCCGTGGCAACTACACCTTCGGTCTCACGGAGCAGGTCATGTTCCACGAGATCGACCAGGACAAGATCGACCGCGTCCGAGGTATGGACATCACCGTGGTGACCACGGCGACCAACGACGCTGAGGGCCGTGCGCTCCTTCGTCACCTCGGCTTCCCCTTCAAGGAGGCGTGAGCGAGATGGCGAAGAAGGCTCTGATCGCAAAGGCTGCTCGCAAGCCCAAGTTCGGTGTGCGTGGCTACACGCGCTGCCAGCGCTGCGGCCGTCCCCACTCCGTGTACCGCAAGTTCGGCCTGTGCCGCGTGTGCCTTCGTGAGATGGCTCACCGTGGCGAGCTGCCGGGCGTGACCAAGAGCTCCTGGTAATCCCCCTTTTAGGGATCCCAGGACTCTCGGTAAGCAATGGGCGTGTCAGGCGCCCTCCTCTCCATGGCTTAGGCTTGGAGGGTTGGGCGCCTGACGGTCGCCCGTACGACTTACTACGCCGTAGGTCCACCGCACCGCACCCGCCTCGTCTCGGATCGAGGAGAGGGATGGGCACCTGGAAACCCCGGCGAGAGAGGCCGAAGGCCAATTCATGACCATGACTGATCCGATCGCAGACATGCTTACGCGTCTGCGGAACGCGAACTCGGCGTACCACGACTCGGTGTCGATGCCGCACTCCAAGATCAAGTCTCACATCGCGGAGATCCTCCAGCAGGAGGGCTTCATCACGGGCTGGAAGGTCGAGGACGCCGAGGTCGGCAAGAACCTCGTCCTCGAGCTGAAGTTCGGCCCGAACCGTGAGCGCTCCATCGCGGGCATCAAGCGGATCTCCAAGCCCGGTCTCCGGGTGTACGCGAAGTCCACCAACCTGCCCAAGGTCCTCGGTGGCCTCGGCGTGGCGATCATCTCCACGTCGCACGGTCTCCTGACCGACAAGCAGGCCGGCAAGAAGGGCGTAGGCGGAGAAGTCCTCGCCTACGTCTGGTAGCGGAAGGGAACGGAGGAAACAGCTATGTCGCGCATTGGCAAGCTCCCCATCACGGTTCCCGCCGGCGTGGACGTCACCATCGACGGCCGTACCGTGTCGGTCAAGGGGCCCAAGGGCTCGCTGACTCACACTGTTGCCGCGCCGATCGACATCGCCAAGGGTGAGGACGGCGTTCTCAACGTCACCCGCCCCAACGACGAGCGTCAGAACAAGGCCCTGCACGGCCTGTCCCGCACGCTGGTGGCGAACATGATCACCGGCGTGACCCAGGGTTACGTGAAGAAGCTCGAGATCAGCGGTGTCGGTTACCGCGTTGCGGCCAAGGGCTCGAACCTCGAGTTCGCGCTCGGCTACAGCCACTCGATCACCGTCGAGGCGCCCGAGGGCATCTCGTTCAAGGTCGAGAACCCGACGCACTTCTCGGTCGAGGGCATCGACAAGCAGAAGGTCGGCGAGGTTGCGGCGAACATCCGCAAGCTGCGCAAGCCTGACCCGTACAAGGCCAAGGGCGTCAAGTACGAGGGCGAAGTCATCCGCCGCAAGGTCGGAAAGGCGGGTAAGTAAGCCATGGCATACGGACAGAAGATCCTCAAGGGCGACGCCTACAAGCGCGCCGCGATCAAGCGCCGCCACATCCGGATCCGTAAGCACATCAACGGTACGGCGGAGCGTCCGCGTCTGGTCGTTACCCGCTCGAACCGCCACATCGTGGCCCAGGTCATCGACGACATCAAGGGTCACACCCTGGCGTCGGCGTCGACCCTGGACACCTCGATCCGCGGTGGCGAGGGCGACAAGTCCGCGCAGGCCAAGTCGGTCGGTGCCCTGGTCGCTGAGCGCGCCAAGGCCGCCGGCGTCGAGGCTGTCGTATTCGACCGTGGTGGCAACCAGTACGCCGGGCGCATCGCCGCCCTGGCGGACGCCGCCCGCGAAGCCGGACTCAAGTTCTGAGTCGCTTCCGTAGCTAGCGGAAAGAGAGAGGTAATCCAATGGCTGGACCCCAGCGCCGTGGAAGCGGTGCCGGTGGCGGCGAGCGGCGGGACCGGAAGGGCCGTGACGGCGGCGCTGCTGCCGCCGAGAAGACCGCGTACGTTGAGCGCGTTGTCGCGATCAACCGCGTCGCCAAGGTTGTGAAGGGTGGTCGTCGTTTCAGCTTCACCGCGCTGGTCGTGGTGGGCGATGGCGATGGCACCGTGGGTGTCGGTTACGGCAAGGCCAAGGAGGTGCCGGCCGCGATCGCCAAGGGTGTTGAAGAGGCCAAGAAGCACTTCTTCAAGGTCCCCCGTATCCAGGGCACCATCCCGCACCCGATCACGGGTGAGAAGGCTGCCGGCGTCGTGCTGCTCAAGCCCGCGTCCCCCGGTACCGGCGTTATCGCCGGTGGCCCGGTGCGTGCGGTGCTCGAGTGCGCCGGCGTGCACGACATCCTGTCGAAGTCGCTCGGTTCGTCGAACGCGATCAACATCGTGCACGCGACCGTGGCGGCCCTGAAGGGTCTGCAGCGTCCCGAGGAGATCGCGGCCCGCCGTGGTCTGCCCCTCGAGGACGTCGCTCCCGCGGCTCTGCTGCGGGCGCGTGCCGGGGCTGGTGCTGCGTAATGGCTCAGCTCAAGATCACGCAGACGAAGTCGTACATCGGCAGCAAGCAGAACCACCGTGACACCCTGCGCTCCCTTGGTCTCAAGGGCATCAACACGCAGGTCGTCAAGGAGGACCGCCCCGAGTTCCGCGGAATGGTGCACACCGTCCGCCACCTCGTGACGGTCGAGGAGGTCGACTGATCATGGCGGAGAACAACCCGCTCAAGATCCACAACCTCCGTCCCGCCCCGGGCGCCAAGACCGCCAAGACCCGTGTGGGTCGTGGTGAGGCGTCGAAGGGTAAGACGGCTGGTCGTGGTACCAAGGGCACGAAGGCCCGTTACCAGGTTCCGGAGCGCTTCGAGGGTGGCCAGATGCCCCTCCACATGCGTCTCCCGAAGCTGAAGGGCTTCAAGAACCCCTTCAAGGTCGAGTTCCAGGTCGTGAACCTCGACAAGCTGGCGTCCCTGTACCCCGAGGGTGGCGAGGTCACCGTCGAGGGTCTGGTGGCCAAGGGTGCCGTTCGCAAGAACAGCCTCGTCAAGGTCCTCGGCCAGGGCGAGATCTCCGTGGCGCTGCAGGTGACGGTCGACGCCGTCTCCGGCTCCGCCAAGGAGAAGATCACCGCCGCAGGCGGCACCGTCACCGAGCTCGTCTGAATTCCTCAGGCGTCTCGATGACGTAAGCACTCCCGACCGGGGATACCTCACACTGAGGTATCCCCGGTTGGTCGTTCCACGGGGAGCAGTGCCGCCGGTAAGGTAGCCTGCACTGTTCTTCTTTGTATCCGTCGAACCTCAAGACCGTCACCCTTGACGCAGTTGCGCGGGGGTCGCAGGAGGCACCGTGCTCACCGCGTTCGCCCGGGCGTTCAGGACGCCCGACCTGCGCAAGAAGCTGCTCTTCACACTCGCCATCATCGTGGTGTACCGGGTTGGTACCCATGTCCCGATCCCCGGCGTCAACTACAAGGCCGTCCAGACGTGCGTTGACCAGGCGTCCGGCACCCAGGGTCTCTTCGGTCTCGTGAACATGTTCAGCGGTGGTGCACTGCTGCAGATCACGATCTTTGCCCTGGGCATCATGCCCTACATCACGGCGAGCATCATTCTGCAGCTGCTGACCGTCGTGATCCCGCGTCTGGAAGCCCTCAAGAAGGAGGGACAGGCCGGTACCGCGAAGATCACGCAGTACACGCGTTACCTGACGGTGGCGCTCGCCATCCTGCAAGGCACCGGCCTGGTGGCCACCGCGCGCAGCGGTGCCCTGTTCGGCAGCTGCTCGGCTGCCAGCCAGATCGTCCCCGACCAGGCGATCTTCACCACCATCACCATGGTCATCTGCATGACTGCCGGTACGGCCGTCGTGATGTGGCTGGGCGAGCTCATCACCGACCGCGGCATCGGCAACGGCATGTCGATCCTGATGTTCATCTCGATCGCCGCGACCTTCCCCTCGGCCCTGTGGGCCATCAAGAAGCAGGGCAAGCTGGCCGACGGCTGGATCGAGTTCAGCACCGTCATCCTGGTCGGACTGGTCATGGTCGGCCTGGTGGTCTTCGTCGAGCAGGCCCAGCGGCGCATTCCCGTGCAGTACGCGAAGCGCATGATCGGCCGCCGTTCCTACGGTGGTACGTCGACCTACATCCCGCTGAAGGTCAACCAGGCGGGTGTGATTCCCGTCATCTTCGCCTCGTCGCTGCTCTACATCCCGGCACTGATCGCTCAGTTCTCGGGGAGCAAGGCCGGCTGGAAGACCTGGGTCGAGCAGAACCTGACCAAGGGTGACCACCCGATTTACCTGGTCAGCTACTTCTTGCTGATCGTTTTCTTCGCGTTCTTCTACGTGGCGATCTCCTTCAACCCCGAAGAAGTCGCCGACAACATGAAGAAGTATGGTGGCTTCATCCCGGGCATCCGGGCTGGCCGACCGACCGCTGAGTACCTGAGCTACGTACTCAACCGGATCACCTGGCCGGGTTCGCTGTATCTGGGGCTGATCGCTCTCGTACCAACGATGGCGTTGGTCGGGTTCGGGGCAACCGGTAACTTCCCCTTCGGCGGGACGAGCATCCTGATCATCGTGGGTGTGGGTCTTGAGACGGTGAAGCAAATCGAGAGCCAGCTCCAGCAGCGCAATTACGAAGGGTTCCTCCGCTGATGCGAATCGTCCTCGTCGGGCCGCCGGGTGCAGGGAAGGGCACGCAGGCCACTCGCCTTGCCGACAAGCTGCGCATCCCGCACATCTCCACGGGCGACCTGTTCCGCGCCAACATCAGCCAGCAGACAGAGCTCGGGAAACTCGCGAAGTCCTACATGGACGCCGGCAACCTCGTCCCCGACGAGGTGACCATCGCGATGGCCAAGGACCGCATGGAGCAGCCGGACGCCGAGGGCGGCTTCCTGCTGGACGGTTTCCCGCGCAACGTCTCGCAGGCCGAGGCGCTCGACGAGCTGCTCAAGACCGAGGGCATCAAACTGGACGCGGTACTCGACCTCGAAGTCCCCGAGGAAGAGGTCGTCAAGCGGATCGCCGGCCGGCGCATCTGCCGCAACGACTCGGCGCACGTGTTCCACGAGACGTACAGCGCGCCGAAGAAGGAAGGCGTTTGCGACGTCTGCGGCGGCGAGCTCTACCAGCGTGACGACGACTCCGAGGAGACCGTGCGCACGCGGCTCGAGGTCTACCACACGCAGACCGAGCCGATCATCGACTACTACAAGGCACAGGGACTGGTCGTCACGATCTCGTCCCTCGGCCCGGTGGGCGAGGTCACGCAGCGGGCGCTGGAAGCCCTCAAGCGCGAGGACGACGGCAAGTAGCCGTCAGCCAGTTACGGCCGTGGCACCCGCAGGGGCGTCACGGCCGTAGTGTTGTGCAGGTAACGATTGACGTGAGTGACGGAGAGCGCAGGCCACCCATGGTGCAGATCAAGACCCCCGAGCAGATCGCCAAGATGCGTGAGGCGGGGCTGGTCGTCGCCGCCATCCACGCGGCCACCCGTGAGGCCGCGGTGCCCGGGGCCACCACCAAGGACCTGGACCAGGTCGCCCGCAAGGTGCTCGCGGAGTACGACGCGAAGCCGAACTTCCTTGGCTACGGCGGCTTCCCGGCCACGATCTGCACCTCCGTCAACGAGGTCGTCGTCCATGGCATCCCCTCCGACGACGTCGTCCTGAAGGACGGCGACGTCATCTCCATCGACTGCGGCGCGATCATCGACGGCTGGCACGGCGACGCGGCGTACACGGCCTTCGTGGGTTCCGGCCACGCCCCCGAGCTGATCGAGCTCTCCCGGGTCACGGAGGAGTCGATGTGGGCCGGCATCGCGGCGATGAAGCAGGGGAACCGGCTCGTCGACGTCTCCCGTGCCATCGAGACCTACATCCGCCGCCAGCCGAAGCCGGGCGGCGGCAAGTACGGGATCATCGAGGACTACGGCGGCCACGGCATCGGCACCGAGATGCACATGGACCCGCACCTGCTGAACTACGTGGAGAAGCGCCGCGGCAAGGGACCCAAGCTGGTCCCCGGTTTCTGCCTCGCGATCGAGCCGATGGTCTCCCTGGGCACTCCCAGGACCGAGGTCCTCTCCGACGACTGGACGGTCATCACCACGGACGGCACCTGGTCCTCCCACTGGGAGCACAGTGTTGCGCTGGCCGAGGAGGGTCCGCTGGTGCTGACGTCTCCCGACGGGGGCAGGGCCAAGCTCGCCGAGCTCGGGATCACGGCTGCGCCGGATCCGCTCGGCTGAGTACCGTTCGAAGCTGCGGCCCGGTGGGGGCTTGTCGCGCCCACCCGGCGGAGCCGCATATCGACGCAGCCCAAGCGCCCCTGAAAGGGCGCTTCCGGCGGTGCGCTCCGAAGTGGGCGCTTAATGATCTCCGCTTCCGGGCACTCTTTCTCGATTCGTCTTTCCGGATGCGCTGACGTAGACTGACTCGTCGGCTCTCGTGCACCCGCATGTCCGCATGCGCCCGTAAGGGAAAAGTGCGGGAGTCGATCAAGGTAGTCGATTCGAAGGGCGAAGCGTGGCCAAGAAGCAAGGTGCCATCGAGATCGAGGGCACTGTCGTCGAGTCTCTTCCGAACGCCATGTTCAAGGTCGAGCTCCAGAACGGCCACCAGGTCCTGGCACACATCAGCGGCAAGATGCGTATGCACTACATCCGCATCCTCCCTGACGACCGGGTCGTGGTGGAGTTGTCTCCGTACGACCTGACCCGTGGCCGGATCGTCTACCGCTACAAGTAGATCTTGCCCGCATCCCGTTTCGGCGGGGTGGTGGCACTGACCCGGAGAACCTCAATCCCATGAAGGTCAAGCCGAGCGTCAAGAAGATCTGCGACAAGTGCAGGGTGATCCGCCGTCACGGTCGGGTCATGGTCATCTGCGACAACCCGCGCCACAAGCAGCGCCAGGGCTGACGCACGATCGACCGTCCCTCTGCATCGACATCGCAGGGATTCGCGCGACGCGAGCTGAATTGTTCATACGCAGGACCCGGGCACCGAAGGTGCCTGACACCCCCGGTTCGGAGGCCGGGGACCCGGTTCGTACCTCGTACGGCGGCCGGGAACCGGTTCTGCGGAAGACCTCCGAGGATCAACTGGAGCCATTGAATGGCACGCGTTTCCGGTGTTGACATCCCGCGCGAAAAGCGTGTGGAGGTCGCCCTCACCTATGTGTTCGGCATCGGCCGGACTCTCTCGCAGGCGACGCTGGCAGCGACCGGCGTCGACCCGAACACCCGCGTCCGCGACCTCTCCGAGGAGCAGCTCGTCGCGATCCGCGAGTTCGTCGACAACAACATCAAGACCGAGGGTGACCTCCGTCGCGAGATCCAGGCCGACATCCGCCGCAAGGTCGAGATCGGCTGCTACCAGGGCCTGCGTCACCGTCGTGGTCTGCCGGTCCGCGGTCAGCGCACCAGCACGAACGCCCGTACCCGCAAGGGCCCGCGTCGCGCCATCGCCGGCAAGAAGAAGCCGGGCAAGAAGTAGTCCTCAGCGGACAACGCTTCACCAGCGGTCTTCGCTGTAGGACCGACCACCTCCCCGTAGGAGTTTGTAGATGCCCCCCAAGGGTCGTCAGGGCGCTGCCAAGAAGGTGCGCCGCAAGGAAAAGAAGAACGTCGCTCACGGTCACGCGCACATCAAGAGCACGTTCAACAACACGATCGTCTCCATCACGGACCCGTCGGGCAACGTGATCTCCTGGGCCTCCGCCGGCCACGTCGGCTTCAAGGGTTCCCGGAAGTCCACGCCGTTCGCCGCGCAGATGGCTGCCGAGTCGGCTGCCCGCCGCGCCCAGGAGCACGGCATGCGCAAGGTCGACGTGTTCGTGAAGGGCCCGGGTTCCGGTCGTGAGACCGCGATCCGCTCCCTGCAGGCCACGGGCCTCGAGGTCGGCTCCATCCAGGACGTCACCCCGACCCCCCACAACGGCTGCCGTCCGCCGAAGCGTCGCCGCGTCTGACGCACGGTTGCTTTGAGGATTCGGGCGGTACGGCTCTGTAATGCCGTATCGCCCGTACCCTTGCAATACCCGCACTTCTCACCAGGTGCGGTTTCCGTCGGACGTCAAATAGCGGGCGTCCACGAAAGAAGGATCTGATCCACACATGCTGATCGCTCAGCGTCCCTCGTTGACCGAAGAGGTCGTCGACGAGTTCCGCTCCCGGTTCGTGATCGAGCCGCTGGAGCCGGGCTTCGGCTACACCCTCGGCAACTCCCTGCGTCGTACGCTCCTCTCCTCGATCCCGGGTGCGGCGGTCACGTCCATCCGTGTCGACGGTGTTCTGCACGAGTTCACCACCGTGCCGGGTGTCAAGGAGGACGTCACCGACCTGATCCTCAACATCAAGCAGCTGGTCGTCTCCTCGGAGCACGACGAGCCGGTCGTGATGTACCTGCGCAAGCAGGGCCCGGGTCTGGTCACCGCCGCCGACATCGCGCCCCCGGCCGGTGTCGAGGTGCACAACCCCGACCTGGTCCTCGCCACGCTCAACGGCAAGGGCAAGCTGGAGATGGAGCTGACGGTCGAGCGTGGCCGCGGTTATGTCTCCGCCGTGCAGAACAAGCAGGTGGGCCAGGAGATCGGCCGTATCCCGGTCGACTCCATCTACAGCCCCGTGCTGAAGGTCACGTACAAGGTCGAGGCGACCCGTGTCGAGCAGCGCACCGACTTCGACAAGCTGATCGTCGACGTCGAGACCAAGCAGGCGATGCGTCCGCGTGACGCCATGGCGTCGGCCGGTAAGACCCTGGTCGAGCTGTTCGGTCTCGCCCGCGAGCTGAACATCGACGCCGAGGGCATCGACATGGGTCCGTCCCCGACGGACGCCGCCCTTGCCGCCGATCTGGCGCTGCCGATCGAGGAGCTGGAGCTCACCGTCCGGTCGTACAACTGCCTCAAGCGCGAGGGCATCCACTCCGTGGGTGAGCTCGTGGCTCGTTCCGAGGCCGACCTCCTGGACATCCGCAACTTCGGTGCGAAGTCCATCGACGAGGTCAAGGCGAAGCTGGCCGGCATGGGCCTGGCCCTGAAGGACAGCCCGCCCGGATTCGACCCCACGGCCGCCGCCGACGCCTTCGGCGCCGACGACGACGCGGACGCGGGTTTCGTGGAGACCGAGCAGTACTGATCGGTCGTTGCCGGTGAGCATCCGCTCGCCGGGTTCCTGACCCCGGTACCTGATACGGCCGGGGCAGACACACAGGAGAAGAACAATGCCGAAGCCCACCAAGGGTGCCCGTCTGGGCGGCAGCGCCGCGCACGAGAAGCTGCTCCTCGCGAACCTCGCGAAGGCGCTCTTCGAGCACGGCCGTATCACCACCACCGAGGCGAAGGCCCGCCGCCTTCGTCCTTACGCCGAGCGTCTGGTCACCAAGGCGAAGAAGGGCGACCTTCACAACCGCCGCCAGGTGCTGCAGGTCATCACGGACAAGAGCATCGTCCACACGCTCTTCACCGAGATCGGCCCGCGCTACGAGAACCGTCCGGGTGGCTACACCCGCATCACCAAGATCGGTAACCGCCGTGGCGACAACGCGCCCATGGCTGTCATCGAGCTGGTCGAGGCGCTGACGGTTGCGCAGCAGGCGACGGGTGAGGCGGAGGCCGCCACCAAGCGTGCCTCGAAGGACGCCGAGGCTGCGGCTCCCGCCGAGGTCGTCGAGGACACCAAGGCCGACGAGGCCGAGGAGTCCAAGGACGCGTAAGCGTTCTGCCGGGTCCTGTTCGCCGGCGGCTGCGGCTTCGTCGTGGTTGCTCGCGCAGTTCCCCGCGCCCCTGAAGGGGTGCGTCAGCGGGTCCGTTCCTTTCGAGGAGCGGGCCCGCTTTTTGTTGCTGAGAGGATCTCTGGGTGAGTGACGAAGTAGAGCCCGGTTACGTTCGTGTCCGTCTCGATCTCTCCTACGACGGGAGCGAGTTCTCCGGGTGGGCGAAGCAGGCCGGTGGCAGGCGGACCGTGCAGGGGGAGATCGAGGACGCGCTGCGGACCGTCACGCGGTCCGGGGGGACGACGTACGAGCTGACCGTGGCCGGGCGGACCGATGCCGGGGTGCATGCGCGGGGGCAGGTGGCCCATGTCGATCTGCCCCGGGAGGTCTGGGGAGCGCACCACGACAAGCTGCTCAAGCGGCTTGGCGGGCGGCTGCCGAGGGATGTGCGGGTGTGGGCCCTCAGGGAGGCTCCCAGCGGCTTCAACGCCCGTTTCTCGGCCGTCTGGCGGCGCTACGCGTACCGGGTCACCGACAACCCCGGCGGAGTGGACCCGCTGCTGCGCAATCACGTCCTGTGGCACGACTGGCCGCTCGACGTCGACGCCATGAACGAGGCGGCCGAACGGCTGCTGGGCGAGCACGACTTCGCCGCCTACTGCAAGAAGCGGGAGGGCGCGACCACCATCCGTACGCTTCAGCGGCTGAGCCTGGAGCGAGGGGCCGACGGGATCATCACCGCCACCGTGCGGGCCGACGCCTTCTGCCACAACATGGTGCGGTCACTGATCGGGGCGCTGCTGTTCGTGGGGGACGGGCACCGTGGGCCGGACTGGCCGGGAAAGGTGCTCGCGGCCGGCGTACGCGACTCGGCCGTGCATGTCGTACGGCCGCACGGCCTGACCCTGGAAGAGGTCGGCTACCCGGCCGACGAACTGCTCGCCGCGCGCGGCAAGGAGGCGCGGAACCGGCGGACCCTGCCGGGGTCGCCCGCGGGCTGCTGCTGACCCCGGGCAGCCGGAGGGGTCACCGGCCGGTCCCGGCGGCGACGCGTGGCATCAGCCTCCCGACAGCAGTTCGCCCCGCCGTATGACGGCGGGGCGAAGCAACCGGGCGCTCGGCGCGTGCGCGGACCCGAGGGGCCGCTACCCGAGCGCTGCGGCCGATGCCTGGGCCTCGCCCCGGCGGCGGATCTGGCTGAAAACGAACTGCGCCAGGTCGTCGCCGGCCTTGAACGCCGCCGTGCTCGCGTTCGTGACGTCCTTGCCGTTGGTGAAGCCGGCGGTCGTGAAGTAGGCGTAGCGGCCGTAGGAGTTGGTCGTCATACGGCACTTCGCGCCGTCGCAGAAGGCCTTCACGCCGGCGCCGGACAGCGGTTGCATGAAGCCCTGCTTGTCCGCGGTGCTCTTGACCTTGGTCGCCTGCGCCTTCGTGTCGAAGACGGCCACGCCGACCGTCACCGCCACGCCGTCCTTCGTGTACGTGGCGCGCAGCAGGCGGGTGCAGTCGTTCGAGGTGAGGAGGTTGGCGTAGCTGCCCTTGACGGCCGAGGAGCACTTGTTCGTGTCGGCCGTCGCGCCCTTCTTGTACACGGTCGAACCCGCGACGGTCAGCTGCTCTCCCGGGAAGAGGGTCTCCACGCTGAGCGGGGCCGTGTCCTTGTTCTTGCTGGAGACGAAGTCCTTCGGGTCCAGCGGGGGCGGGGCGCTGGTCGGCGCGAAGGAGGGGGCCGTCGGGCTGCTGCTCGGGATGGACCCGCTCGCCGGTACGTTGCCCGGGTCGCCCGAGGCCCGGTTGTCGCCGTTCGCCGACACGACAGCCATGGCGACGGCGGTGCCTATCGCGATGGTGGCGACCGCGCCGCCGCCGATGAACAGCAGCCGACGCCGCTTGTTGCGTGTCTCGGACGCCTCGGCGAGCGCCGCCCAGTCCGGGGTCGGGCCGTCGCTGCCGCTGGTCCACGGCTGCTGGGAGTTCGGTTTCCAGGGGTCCCACTGCGACGGGGGTCCCCCCTGCTGCCCATAGCTCATGGGGCGCATCTTAGACGGGGGCCGGAGGGTGCTGATGTGGCTCCGGCAAGGCCGCCGGGGACCTTTCCGGCAGGGATGTACATCTCGGTCCCGGTGATGCGCGGCGACCTCGTTTTGACCCGTTCGGGCCCGGGCAGGTATTCTGCTTCTTCGTTGTGTATTGGCTTGCTCATTCTCACGGGACGGGCCCTTACACCGGTCCACCGGGCCGATGACCAGCGACCCCACGTACGCGGTATGCGTCGCCGCAGTGGCTCAGGCTGTCGTGATCGTTTCGGTGACCTGTTCAGGACCATTCACTCGAAGCGAAGGCTACGAACCGTGCGTACGTACAGCCCCAAGCCCGGCGATGTGACGCGCCAGTGGCACGTCATCGACGCTCAGGACGTTGTCCTGGGTCGTCTCGCCACGACCGCCGCGTCCCTTCTGCGGGGCAAGCACAAGCCGATCTACGCCCCTCACGTCGACACCGGTGACTTCGTCATCATCATCAACGCCGACAAGGTGCACCTCTCCGGCAACAAGCGGACCCAGAAGATGGCGTACCGCCACTCCGGTTACCCGGGTGGTCTGCGCTCGGTCCGTTACGACGAGCTGCTGGACAAGAACCCCGAGAAGGCCGTCGAGAAGGCCGTCAAGGGCATGCTCCCCAAGAACACCCTGGGCCGTCAGATGCTCACCAAGCTGAAGGTCTACTCGGGCGACCAGCACCCGCACGCTGCACAGCAGCCGGTGCCGTTCGAGATCACCCAGGTCGCGCAGTAAGTCCGGCCACCCCCTAAGACTGAAGAGAATCTGAGGAGCATCGTGGCCGAGACCACCGTTGAGCAGCCGGTCGAAGAGACCGAGACCGAGCTGGCCGACATCGAGAGCTACACCACCGAGTCCGAGGTCCCCGTCGAGGGCGAGTACACCTCGGAGTCCCTCGCCGGCCGCTTCGGCGACCCGCAGCCGGCCGCCGGCCTGGGCCGTCGCAAGAACGCCATCGCGCGCGTTCGCATCGTGCCCGGCACCGGCAAGTGGAAGGTCAACGGGCGCACGCTCGAGGACTACTTCCCGAACAAGGTCCACCAGCAGGAAGTCAACGAGCCCTTCAAGGTGCTCGAGCTCGACGGCCGCTACGACGTCATCGCCCGCATCTCGGGTGGCGGCGTCTCCGGCCAGGCCGGTGCCCTGCGCCTCGGCGTGGCCCGCGCCCTGAACGAGGCCGACGTGGACAACAACCGCGGCGCCCTGAAGAAGGCCGGCTACCTCCGCCGCGACGACCGTGCGGTCGAGCGCAAGAAGGCCGGTCTGAAGAAGGCCCGTAAGGCTCCGCAGTACAGCAAGCGTTAATCGCAGCTGCCTGTACGCACTCCGAACGCCCCGGCGGCACGCCACAGTGCTGTCGGGGCGTTCGTTTATCACAGGCTGGGGCGTATAACGGCACAAGAGGCTCAAAGGCTTGTGTGATCGGATGCCCAGGCATGGAATGCCTGGGATGCGGGAGTCGCGTGTGCGAGCTGCGGCTGCACCGGCTTTCGAAACTGACGCTTCCTCAGGAGGACAAGTGGGACGACTCTTCGGCACGGACGGCGTGCGCGGCGTCGCCAACGCGGACCTGACGGCGGAGATGGCGCTCGGCCTCTCCGTTGCCGCGGCGCACGTACTGGCCGAGGCGGGCTCCTTCCAGGGCCACCGGGCGACGGCGGTCGTCGGACGGGACCCGCGTGCCTCAGGGGAGTTCCTGGAGGCCGCCGTGGTCGCCGGCCTCGCCAGCGCGGGCGTGGACGTCCTGCGCGTGGGTGTGCTGCCCACTCCGGCGGTGGCGTTTCTCACGGGGGCGCTCGGCGCCGACCTCGGCGTCATGCTCTCGGCGAGCCACAACGCCATGCCCGACAACGGCGTCAAGTTCTTCGCCCGCGGCGGCCACAAGCTCGCCGACGACCTGGAGGACAGGATCGAGGGCGTCTACGAGTCCCACCGCCACGGTGAGCCCTGGGAGCGGCCCACGGGCGCGGGCGTCGGGCGCGTGCGGTCGTACGACGAAGGGTTCGACCAGTACGTCGCCCACCTCATGGCCGCGCTCCCGAACCGTCTGGACGGGCTGAAGATCGTCCTCGACGAGGCGCACGGAGCTGCCGCCCGGGTGTCGCCGGAGGTGTTCTCGCGCGCCGGCGCCGAAGTGATCACGATCGGTGCCGAGCCGGACGGGCTCAACATCAACGACGGCTGCGGATCGACTCATCTGGACACACTGAAGGCCGCCGTAGTCGAGCACGGGGCCGCGCTCGGGATCGCGCACGACGGTGACGCCGACCGCTGCCTCGCCGTGGACCACACCGGTGCCGAGGTCGACGGGGACCAGATCCTGGCCGTCATCGCGCTGGCCATGCGTGAGCGTTCCGTACTGCGCGAGGACACTGTTGTCGCGACGGTCATGTCCAACCTGGGCTTCAAGCTGGCCTTGGAGAGGGAAGGGCTCAGCCTCGTCCAGACAGCGGTCGGTGACCGTTACGTTCTGGAGGAGATGAAGGAGCACGGGTACGCGCTCGGGGGCGAGCAGTCCGGGCACGTGATCATTCTCGACCACGCGACCACCGGTGACGGCACCCTGACCGGACTCATGCTGGCGGCCCGGGTCGCCGAAAGCGGTCGTACGCTGCGGGATCTGGCGTCCGTGATGGAGCGGTTGCCGCAGGTGCTGGTCAATGTGCCCGACGTGGACCGGTCCCGGGTCGGGAACTCGGCCGAACTCGCCACTGCCGTTGCCGAGGCGGAGCGGGAACTCGGGGCCACCGGGCGGGTGTTGCTGCGGCCGTCCGGAACGGAGCCGTTGGTTCGCGTGATGGTCGAGGCGGCGGATATTGATCAGGCGCGGTCTGTTGCCGGGCGGCTTGCGGATGCCGTGAAGTCCGCGCTGGGCTGAATGACCGGGGTGGAGGGTCTGTTGTGGGGGGCTCTGTCGTGGGCGGGCTGCGGGTCAGCCGCGGCTGGTCGCGCAGTCCCCGGCCCCCTGAAGGGTCGCTACGCTCGGCGGCGCTGAACGGACCACAGCCGCTTTTGGGCCAGGAGTGTCAGAGTGCCGGCCAAAACGATGCCCAGCAGGTTCAGCAGGAGTTGCTCGGTGGAGCCCCAGGCCTGCTTGTACTGGCCGTAGGCGAAGGCCACGGCTGCGTTCGCGGCCGCCGGGACCGTGGTGACCGAGATCGCGACGCCGACCAGCAGGCCCGACTTCGCCGACGTCAGCGAGAGGGTGCCGGCGATGCCGGCCAGGACGGCGACGACGAAGGAGAACCAGTCGGGCCGGTAGATGAAGTTGGTGTTGGGCCGCAAGGCGTCCAGCTTCACCTCGCTGAACAGGCTCACCCCGTCCATGAAGTAGGTGAAGCCGACCGTCACCAGCATGGCGACGGCGAAACCGACGAGCAGCGCGGTCAGCGAGCGAAGCGCGAGCCGCGGTGCACGCCGCACGATCGCCGTGAAGATGCCGGCCAGTGGGCCGAACTCCGGCCCGACCGCCATCGCGCCCACGATCAGGATCGCGTTGTCGAGTACGACACCGCAGGCCGCGATCATCGTGGCGAGCGTGATGAAGGCGACGTAGGTGATGGAGAGCGTCGACTCCTCGTGTGTCGCGTCGGCGAGCTGCTCCCACAGGACGGCGTCCGCGCCTTCGCCGGGTGCCTCCGCCTCGGCCTTGTCGGCGCGCTTGGACAGGGACAGGTCGATGTTCTCGACGGCGATGGAACCGGTCTGCTCGATGCCCAACTGCTGGAGGCCGGTGATGAGTTCGTCGCCCGCCTCGCGCGCGACGTCGCACATCACCACGTCCCCCGCGGGGTTGCGGGCGGCTCCCGGCAGCACGACGACATGGGCGGTGCCGACCGTCTTCTCGATCAGGCGGACCGCGTCGTCGGTCCTGCCGGAGGGCGTGATCAGGCGCAGGTGCAGCATGGCGGCAGACTAGCCGTCACAGTTTGCGCAGGCTCAGGCGCTGCACCTTGTGGTCCGGGCCCTTGCGGACGACCAGGGTGGCCCGGCCGCGGGTGGGGGCGATGTTCTCGACCAGGTTGGGCTTGTTGATGGTGCGCCACATCGTGCCGGCGTAGTCGAGGGCCTCCTCCTCGGCGACCTGGGTGTACTTGCGGAAGTACGAGGACGGGTTCTGGAAGGCCGTCTCGCGCAGCCTGCGGAAGCGGTGGAGGTACCAGCGCTCGATGTCCTCGGTGCGGGCGTCGACGTAGACACTGAAGTCGAAGTAGTCGGCGAGACCGACGCGGGTGCGGCCGTCCTTGCCCGGGAGGGCGGGCTGCAGGACGTTCAGGCCCTCGACGATGAGGATGTCGGGGCGACGGACCGTCAGCCGCTGGTCGGGGACGATGTCGTAGATGAGGTGGGAGTAGACGGGGGCCGTCACCTCGTCCTTGCCGGCCTTGATGTCGGCGACGAAGCGGGTGAGGGCGCGGCGGTCGTAGGACTCGGGGAAACCCTTCCGCGACATCAGGCCGCGGGCCTGCAACTCCCTGGTGGGGAGCAGGAATCCGTCGGTCGTGACGAGTTCGACGCGCGGGTGTTCCGGCCAGCGGGAGAGCAGGGCCTGCAGAAGCCGGGCCACCGTGGACTTTCCTACGGCGACCGAGCCCGCGACGCCTATCACGAACGGGGTGCCGGACTGGGAGCCCTGTTCGCCGAGGAAGGTGTTCAGGGCGCCGCGCAGGCCGTCCGTGGCGCCGATGTAGAGATTGAGGAGGCGGGAGAGCGGGAGGTAGATGTCCCGCACCTCGTCGAGGTCGATGACATCGCCCAGACCGCGCAGCTTCTCGACCTCCTCGGCGGTGAGCGGCAGCGGCGTCTTCTCGCGCAGCGCGCTCCACTCGGCTCGGGTGAGGTCGACGTAGGGAGTCGCCTCCGGCCTGTGCCGGTGGGCGCTCCGGGGTATCGAGGAGACCGGAGAGATCACAGTCCATTGTTAACGGAGTTTGAACAGGGCGGCGGGTGGGGTCCGTCACGTTCGCTTCGGGGTGGCGTACGACCGTGGGAATTTCCGATTTCGGGCAGGGAGAGGCTCTTTTCGGCGGGCATCGGACCGTAGGCTGCGGCGCATGTGCGGAATCGTGGGATACGTGGGGCCGCAGTCTGCGCTCGAGGTCGTCATGGCCGGGCTGAAGCGGCTGGAGTACCGGGGCTACGACTCGGCGGGCGTCGCGGTGCTCGCGGACGGCGGGCTCGCCGCCGCGAAGCGGGCCGGGAAGCTCGTCAACCTGGAGAAGGGGCTGGTGGAGCGGCCTCTGCCGACGGGGAGCACGGGGATCGGGCACACGCGGTGGGCCACGCACGGGGGGCCGACGGACGCCAACGCCCACCCGCATCTCGACAACGCGGGGCGGGTCGCCGTCGTGCACAACGGGATCATCGAGAACTTCGCCGCTCTGCGGGCCGAACTGGCGGAGCGCGGGCACGAACTCACCTCCGAGACCGACACCGAGGCTGTCGCGCATCTGCTCGCCGAGGAGTACTCCGTGACCGCCGATCTCGCGGAGGCGATGCGGCTGGTGTGCCGGCGGCTGGAGGGGGCGTTCACGCTGGTCGCGGTGCACGCGGACCAGCCGGACGTGGTGGTGGGGGCGCGGCGGAACTCCCCGCTGGTGGTGGGCGTCGGGGAGGGTGAGGCCTTTCTCGCCTCGGACGTCGCCGCGTTCATCGCCCACACCCGCTCGGCCCTGGAGCTGGGCCAGGACCAGGTCGTCGAGCTGCGGCGGGACGGCGTGACGGTGACCGGCTTCGACGGGCGGCCCGCGGACGTCCGGTCGTTCCACATCGACTGGGACGCGTCGGCCGCGGAGAAGGGCGGCTACGACTACTTCATGCTCAAGGAGATCGCCGAGCAGCCCAAGGCGGTCGCCGACACGCTGCTGGGGCGCATCGACGCGGCCGGTTCGCTGAGGCTGGACGAGGTGCGGATCCCGCCGGGGGTGCTGCGGGAGGTCGACAAGGTCGTCGTTGTCGCGTGCGGTACGGCCTTCCACGCCGGGATGATCGCCAAGTACGCCATCGAGCACTGGACGCGGATCCCGTGCGAGGTGGAGCTGGCGAGCGAGTTCCGCTACCGGGATCCGATCCTGGGACCGAAATCGCTGGTGATCGCGATCTCGCAGTCCGGCGAGACCATGGACACGCTGATGGCCGTCCGGCACGCACGTGAGCAGGGCTCCCACGTCCTGGCGATCTGCAACACCAACGGCTCGACGATCCCGCGGGAGTCGGACGCGGTGCTCTACACGCATGCCGGGCCGGAGGTGGCCGTCGCCTCGACCAAGGCGTTCCTCACGCAGTTGGTCGCCTGCTATCTGGTGGCGCTGTATCTGGGGCAGGTGCGGGGCACCACGTGGGGCGACGAGATCGGGGCCGTCATCCGGGATCTGTCGCGGATCTCCGGTGCGGTGGAGCGGGTACTGGACACGATGGAGCCGGTACGGGCGCTGGCGCGTTCCCTCGCCGGCAAGAACACGGTGCTGTTCCTGGGGCGGCACGTCGGGTACCCGGTCGCGCTGGAGGGTGCGCTGAAGCTCAAGGAGCTGGCGTACATGCACGCCGAGGGGTTCGCGGCGGGGGAGCTGAAGCACGGGCCGATCGCGTTGATCGAGCCCGATCTGCCGGTGGTGGTGGTCGTGCCGTCCCCGCGGGGGCGGTCCGTGCTGCACGACAAGATCGTCTCCAACATTCAGGAGATCCGGGCACGGGGGGCGCGGACGATCGTGATCGCGGAGGAGGGCGACGAGGCGGTCGTGCCGTACGCCGATCATCTGGTCCGGATTCCGGCCACGCCCACCCTGCTGCAGCCGCTCGTCGCCACGGTGCCGCTCCAGGTGTTCGCGTGCGAGCTGGCGACGGCTCGCGGCAACGAGGTGGACCAGCCCCGGAACCTGGCGAAGTCGGTGACGGTGGAGTGAGCGGCGTGAGCGGCGTGAGCGGAGCGTAGGAAAAGGGGCGAACGGCCGGGTGCCGTCCGCCCCTTGGTCACGCGGTCATACGGCCATGCGGCCACGCGTCACGCGGTCATTCGTCCTGAGGTCAGATGGGCAGGCAGGTCGCCGGGACCCAGCCCTCCACGCTGGAGCTGTCGGGACCGCCGTAGTACCACTTGTTGCTCGTCTTGCCGCACGCCGTGTAGGAGCCGCCCGTGACGGGCTTGCCGTCGCTGGTGCAGATCCCGCCCGTCTTGCCCTTGCCCCAGGTGCCGAGGGCCGTGGCGCTCGTCTTGGGCGAGGAGCGGAGATTGACGGTTTCCTTGGGCTTGACGTTGGTCAGCGCGCTGCTGCAGTCCGGAGTCGTCGCCGCGGCGGCCGTGCCGGCGGTGGCGACGGTGCCCGTGAGGGCCGTACCGATGAGGGCGGCGGTGGCGAGCGCCGTGCCCAGGGACCTGAACTTCAAGGCTGTGTCCTCCCGTTGCGTGCAAAGGCGTCCGCGGACTCACGGATCGCCAGTCAGGACGAAGACTACGGGGGGCGGGTGCTCGTCATGATCTTGGGGGCGGCGAGGGCTGGTTGGCCCCGTCCGGCGGGGCCGTGGCCTGCTCTCCTCGTAGGGTGCTCGCCATGAGCATCATCGGCGTCGGGATCGACGTGGCGGAGATCGACCGGTTCGAGGCGTCGCTGAAGCGGACGCCCGGTCTGGCCCAACGCCTCTTTGTGGAGAGCGAGTTGCTGCTGCCCAGCGGGGATCGCCGAGGGGTCGCCTCGCTCGCCGCACGGTTCGCCGCCAAGGAGGCACTGGCCAAGGCGCTCGGTGCGCCGCCCGGTCTGCTGTGGACGGACGCCGAGGTGTTCGTCGAGGACAGCGGGCGGCCGCGGCTGCGGGTCAGGGGGACGGTGGCGGCGCGCGCGGCGGAGCTGGGCGTGCGGTCCTGGCACGTGTCGCTCAGCCATGACGCCGGCGTGGCCTCGGCCGTGGTGGTCGCTGAGGGCTGACCGGTCCGCGTGCGGGCGCGCGTGCTTCCGGGAGAGACTCGACCCCATGCGTACTGCGTACAGCGTGGAGACGGTAAGGACGGCCGAGGATGCGCTGATGGCGCGGCTTCCCGACGGGGCGCTGATGCAGCGCGCCGCCGCCGGGCTGGCCGCCGCCTGCGCCGACCTGCTCGGGCGGGTGTACGGCAGCCGGGTCGTGCTGCTCGTCGGCAGCGGGGACAACGGCGGTGACGCCCTGTACGCCGGTGCCCGGCTGGCCCGGCGCGGGGCCGGGGTCGCCGCCGTGCTGCTGACGCCCGAACGGGCCCACGCCGCAGGGCTCGCGGCGCTGCTGCGGGCCGGAGGCCGGGTCGTCGGTGCGGCCGGGGGGCCGGCCGCGGGTGCCGCTGCCTCTGCCGGTGTCGACGCCGTCGAGGAGGCGGTCCTGCGGGCCGATCTCGTCGTCGACGGCATCGTGGGGATCGGCGGCAGGGGCGGACTCAGGCCCTCAGCCGCGCAGTTGGCGGCATGCGTCGCCGAGTCGCCAGCCGCCGTCGTCGCCGTCGACCTGCCGAGCGGGGTCGACGCCGACACGGGCGAGGTGCACGGCGCCGCCGTCCGGGCCGACCTCACCGTCACCTTCGGCACGCACAAGCCGGGGCTGCTGATCGACCCGGCGCGCGAGTACGCCGGTTCCGTGCGGCTCGTGGACATCGGGCTCGGGGGTGAACTGCCCGCGGAGCCGGTGCTGGAGGCCCTGCAGCATGCCGATGTGGCGCGGCTGCTGCCGATGCCGGGCGGGGAGAGCGACAAGTACCGGCGGGGGGTCGTGGGGATCGCCGCCGGATCGTCCCGGTACCCGGGCGCCGCGGTGCTCGCCGTGTCCGGGGCGCTCAGGGGCGGGGCGGGGGCCGTGCGGTACGTCGGGCCCGCCGGGGACGCCGTGCTCTCCCGGTTCCCCGAGACGCTCGTGTCGGACCGGGGGCCGAAGCACGCCGGACGTGTGCAGGCCTGGGTCGTGGGACCCGGGGCCGGGGACGACGCGTCCGCCGTGGGGGAGGTGCTGTCGTCCGACGTGCCCGTGCTGGTCGACGCCGACGGGCTGCGGCTCGCCGACTCCGGCGCCGTGCGCACCCGTACGGCGCCGACGCTGATGACCCCGCACGCCGGTGAGGCCGCGGCGCTGCTGGGGGTCTCCCGGGAGACGGTCGAGGGGGCGCGCCTGAGGTGGGTGCGTGAACTCGCCTCGCGCTACGGGGCGACCGTGCTGCTGAAGGGGTCGACCACGCTGGTCGCCGACGCGCGCGGCGGTGCCGTACGGGTCAACGCGACGGGAACGCCGTGGCTGGCCACCGCCGGGAGCGGGGACGTGCTGTCGGGACTCGCCGGGTCACTGCTGGCGTCGGGGCTCTCCGCTCTGGACGCGGGCAGCGTGGCGGCGTATCTGCACGGCCTGGCCGGGCGGTACGCGGCCGACGGGGCACCGGCGGGGGCGCACGACGTGGCGGAGGCGATTCCCGCGGCCTGGCGGGATGCGCGGGACTGACCACGGGACCCGCGCGTCGCCCTCCGGATGTGCTGCAGCTACCGCAGGTCCTGCACCACGCTGAGAATGTTCCCCTCGCTGTCCTTGAACCAGGCGCCGCGCATGCCCGAGGCCTCCAGCACACCGTCCACGGTCTTCAGGCCGGGCTGGTCGTACTCCTCGAAGGTGACGCCGCGGGCGCGCAGTTCGGCCATCTCCGCGTCGAGGTCGCCGACCGTCCAGGCGGCCAGGGTGTGGGCGGCCCGGCCGCCGCTGGGTGTCGGGTAGAGGGAGAACCGGGTACCGCCGGAATCGAAGACCACGACTCCCTCCCGGTCGTCGACGAGCTTGAGGCCGAGCGTGTCGCCGTAGAAACGCTTGGCCCTTTCGAGGTCACCGGCCGGGATCACGGCGGTGAGCGGTGTGTCGGCCAACATGTCCTCCACCTCCTGTCACCAGCGTAGGACCGGAGACGGGAGGGGTCGACCGCTGCCCGACCGCGACCACCGCTCCGCAATAAGGGTGACCTCGCCGCGCGCCAGCCCCGCCCCGTCGGCCCCGCGCGCTTCTCTGATTGCATGATCAGCAGACATATCGCGCACCGGGGCGTCGCCGTGCTGCTCGCCGTGGCCACCGCCCTCCCCGTGGGCGCCGCCTCGGCCGCCCCCGCGCCGCCCGCTCCCGCTCCCGCTCCCGGGCCCGAGGCCGAGCTCGTGCCCGGTGTCGCGCCGGGGCCGTACCAGCCCTGGCAGATCGACACGCCCGACCAGGTGCTGGCACCGAAGACCTACACGCCCACCGCCGAGGAGGACGCCGTCGAGCCCCGGGACGCGGCGGAGGGGACGTACGACCTCGTCGAGTACGTGCCGCTGGAGGACGCCGCCGGGAAGGTGGCGTGCAGCAAGCGGACCGGGCCATACCAGCGGGCGGTCGAGCGGTGGCTGAAGCTGAAGGCGGACGGCAGGCAGTCGGCGGCCGACTGCCGGGCCATCAGGAACTTTCAGGTGAAGCACCGGGTCAAGCCGACGACCGGGTTCGCCGGACCCGTCACCTGGGCCACCATGCAGCTCATCTCCGCCCGGAAGAACCCCAACGCCGGGAAGAAGTGCCCGGTGCGGACGTACCGCGTCGCCTGTGTCGACCTCGACCGGCAGGTGACCTGGGTGCAGAACGCCGGGAAGGTCGTGTTCGGTCCCGTCCCGATGCGCAGCGGACGCGCCGGGCACCGCACCCGGACCGGGTGGCACACGGTCTACTGGAAGCACAAGAACCACTGGTCGACCCTCTACAACTCGCCCATGCCCTATGCCCAGTTCTTCGACGGCGGACAGGCCTTTCACGCCGTCTACGGCAGCATCTACACCACCGTCGGCTCATGGGGCTGCGTCAATCTGCGACTGGGCGACGCCCGGAAGCTGTGGGGCGTCCTGAAGAAGAACGACCGGGTGTACGTGTGGGGGCGCAGGCCCGGGGCCTAGACCGTTCGCGGGGACTGTCGGACCCCTCTGCGACACTGGGTGCGCCATGACTGAGACAGCAGCTGCCCCGACCGCACCTCTGCGTGCCCGCGCCGAGATCGACCTGGCCGCCCTGCGCGCCAATGTGCGGACCCTGCGCGCCCTCGCGCCGGGCGCTGCCCTCATGGCCGTCGTCAAGTCCGACGCGTACGGCCATGGAGCCGTGCCGTGTGCCCGTGCGGCCGTGGAGGCGGGCGCCGCCTGGCTGGGGACCGCCACGCCCGAGGAGGCGCTCGCGCTGCGGGCCGCCGGCCTGTCCGGACGCGTCCTGTGCTGGCTGTGGACGCCGGGCGGCCCCTGGCGGGAGGCCATCGAGGCCGACATCGATGTTTCGGTGAGCGGGATGTGGGCGCTGGAGGAGGTCACGGCGGCGGCCCGGGAGGCGGGCGTGCCCGCCCGCGTACAGCTCAAGGCCGACACGGGACTGGGGCGCAACGGCTGTCAGCCGGGGGAGGACTGGGCCGAGCTGGTCGCGGCCGCCCTGGGGGCCGAGGCCGAGGGGCTCATCCGCGTCACCGGTCTCTGGTCGCACTTCGCCTGCGCCGACGAACCGGGGCACGCCTCCATCGGCCTCCAGCTCACCCGCTTCCGGGAGATGCTCGCCCACGCCGAGGACCGGGGCCTGCGGCCCGAGGTGCGGCACATCGCCAACTCGCCCGCCACCCTCACCCTTCCCGAGGCCCACTTCGACCTCGTACGGACCGGGATTGCTGTCTACGGCCTCTCGCCCAGCCCCGAGATCGGCAGCCCGGCCGACTTCGGACTGCGGCCGGTGATGACGCTGTCGGCGTCCCTCGCGCTCGTGAAGCACGTCCCCGGGGGACACGGCGTCAGTTACGGGCATCACTACCTCACCCCCGGCGAGACGACGCTTGGACTCGTGCCCGTCGGATACGCCGACGGCATTCCGCGGCACGCCTCCGGCACCGGTCCGGTGCTGGTCGGAGGCAAGTGGCGGACCGTCGCGGGACGGGTCGCGATGGACCAGTTCGTCGTCGACCTCGGGGGGGACGAGCCCGCGCCCGGCACCGAAGCGGTGCTCTTCGGGCCCGGCGACCGCGGCGAGCCCACCGCCGAGGACTGGGCGCAGGCCGCGGGAACCATCGGATACGAGATCGTCACGCGGATCGGAAAGCGCGTTCCCCGCGTCTACGTGAATGAGGAACAAAGCGGGTAACCGCACTAGGGCGCGACAGTCCGACGGCCCGACAGAAGTGCAGCACCCGTAAGACCGGAAACACCCGCCAGTCGATCAAGCCCGGTATCGATCGAGCATCATCTACATCATCTGTATCACCTGCATCACCCGACCCAGTGAAACCAGCAGCAATCCGGCGAAGAGGAGCGGTACGTGAGCGAGAGCAGTGCGGAGGCCGCCCTGGTCGTCGCCACCGCCACGGAGGCGGCCGGAAACTGGCGCAGGGCCACCGGCATCGCGGGCGCCGCGATAGGCGTGGTCGCCGCGGGTGCGGCGGCCGGCGTCGCCCTGGAGCGGCTCACCGTCGGCCGCGGCATGCGCAAGAAGGCCCGGCTGGCCCTCGACTCCACGGGACCCTACGGCTCGCTGCGCGGCACCCCCGGCAGGGCGACGGCCGACGACGGCACCGAGCTCTACTACGAGGTTGACGACGTCGATCCCGAGGCCGTGCCCCCGCTCAGCCCGCGCCGGCGACGGCTGTTCGGGCGCAAGGCGCCCGCGCCCGTCACCGTCGTCTTCAGCCACGGCTACTGCCTGAGCCAGGACTCCTGGCACTTCCAGCGCGCGGCCCTGCGCGGCGTGGTGCGGACCGTGCACTGGGACCAGCGCAGCCACGGGCGGTCCGGGCGGGGCGTGCAGCAGGTGCAGGACGGTGTGCCGGTCAGCATCGACCAGCTGGGGCGCGATCTGAAGGCCGTCATCGACGCGGCCGCTCCGCAGGGGCCGATCGTGCTCGTCGGGCACTCCATGGGCGGCATGACCGTGATGGCGCTGGCCGACCACTACCCCGAGCTGGTCCGTGACCGGGTGGTCGCGGTCGCCCTCGTCGGTACGTCGGCCGGGCGGCTCGGCGAGGTCAACTTCGGCCTGCCCGTCGCCGGCGTCAACGCGGTGCGCCGGGTCCTGCCCGGAGTGCTGAAGGCGCTGGGGCAGCAGGCGGCGCTGGTGGAGAAGGGGCGGCGGGCCACCGCCGACCTGTTCGCCGGGATCATCAAGCGGTACTCGTTCGCGTCGCGGGACGTCGATCCGGCGATCGTGCGGTTCGCCGAGCGGATGATCGAGGGCACGCCGATCGACGTGGTCGCCGAGTTCTACCCGGCGTTCACGGAACACGACAAGACCACGGCGCTCGCCCGGTTCGCCGGCCTGCCGCTGCTCGTGCTGGCCGGAATCGGCGACCTCGTCACGCCCAGCGAGCACAGCGAGGCCATCGCCGACCTGCTGCCGGACGCCGAACTGGTGCTGGTGCCGGACGCCGGGCACCTGGTGATGCTCGAACACCCGGAAGTGGTCACCGACCGGCTGGCCGACCTTCTCACCCGTGCGGGTGCCGTGCCGGCAGGCGCTACCGTGGGTGGCTATGGAAGCACCAGCAGCACCGCACAACCCGGTTGAGACCGAGCTGACCGTCACCTCCCCCGAGCAGATGCGGGACCTGGGCCGCCGCCTTGCCAAACTGCTGCGCGCCGGTGACCTCGTGATGCTCAACGGCGAACTCGGTGCGGGCAAGACGACGCTCACCCGCGGGCTCGGCGAGGGTCTCGGCGTCCGGGGCGCGGTCACGTCACCGACGTTCGTGATCGCCCGGGTGCATCCTTCGCTGGGCGACGGTCCGCCGCTGGTGCACGTCGACGCGTATCGCCTGGGCGGCGGGCTCGACGAGATGGAGGACCTCGACCTCGACGTCTCGCTGCCCGACTCGGTGATCGTCGTGGAGTGGGGCGAGGGCAAGGTCGAGGAGCTGACCGACGACCGCCTGCACGTCGTCATCCACCGGGCCGTCGGAGACACCACGGACGAGGTCCGGCACGTGAGGGTGAACGGGCTCGGGGACCGCTGGGCGACGGTGGACCTGAGCGTGCTGACCGCCTGAGAACGGCCCGGGGCACGCACCATCGCGTGAACGTTCCGACAAGACGTCGGCAAGATGTTGCCTTCGGTGTCTTGTGCGTGGTCACATGGTATCCAGTTCGTGGTTAGGTCTACCTAACCACGCCCGCCCCCGGGTCCTCAGGAGGCGTCCATGCCGGCCACCGAGAGCAACGAGCAGCAGCTGTACGCCGTCGTCGCCGGAGTGTCCATGCGTGATCTGCTGGCGTCGTGCGCCGCGGCGAACGCGATCTCGACGCCGCCGCGGCTGCCGGACCCCGAGGCGTCCGCGCCGCCGTCCCGGCACAGAGAAGCTGCCTAGCCAAAGAGAAGCTGCCCGGCCAAAGAGAAGCTGCCCGGCTAGGGGATGACGGCGATCTGTGCGCCGATCGTCGCGAACTCCCACATCGCGTCGCCGTTCTCGCGGGACTCGCGGATGCCGCCGCTGCGCACGTTCGGGTCGGCCTGCTCCGGTGCGTTGTCGACCGCCGCGCTGAAGCCGACGGTCACCCCGTCCACGGTGGCGAAGCGCACGACGTGCTCGATCGGGGTGCCGTCGGTGCCGACGACGGAGTTCGAGCGGGAGGTGACCCGGTAGACGCCGGGGGCCGGGTCGACGTCGCCCGGGGTGACCCTGAAGCTGCGCGTGACCTCGTTGCGCGAGCCGACCAGCCAGACACGGTCGGAGCCCACCGAGTAGACGACCCGTTCCCCCACGCCGGACCCGGTGGGCGGAACACCGGGGTCCGCACTGCCGTGGGGTGCCTTCGAGACGACCGCCGCCGGTGTGGCACTCGCGTGCGGCGTGCCGAGGCCGGCCGGTACGGTCGCGGAGGCCTGGTAACCGAGGAAGCCGATCGCCGCCAGGGCGGCCGCGGTGAGCCCGAACACGAATCCGGAGCTGCTGCCTGGCACCGTCGCTCACCTGACCCATCGCGTCGTACCTCGTACTTGCGGCGACCGTAGCAGCCCGCACCTGCCTGACCGGGGCGGCCATGCTCGCGGCGCAGGAGCCGTACGCTGTTTGCGTGCTCTTGCTCGCTCTGGATACCGCAACCCCCGCCGTGACCGTCGCCCTGCACGACGGCACGGACGTCATCGCCTCGTCGAGCCAGGTGGACGCCCGCCGGCACGGCGAGCTGCTGCTGCCGGCCGTCGACCGGGTGCTCGCCGAGGCCGGCCTCGGGCTCGACGCCGTCACCGGCATCGTCGTGGGCATCGGACCCGGGCCCTACACCGGGCTGCGCGTCGGACTGATGACCGCGGACACCTTCGGGCTCGCGCTCGGTGTCCCCGTGCACGGCGTGTGCACGCTCGACGGCCTGGCGTACGCGTCCGACATCAGGAAGGGCCCCTTCGTGGTGGCGACCGACGCCCGCCGCAAGGAGGTCTACTGGGCGCGGTACGCCGACGCGCGGACGCGTACGACCGAGCCCGCCGTGGACCGGCCCGCGGACATCGCCGACCAGGTGGCCGGACTGCCCGCCGTCGGCGCGGGCGCGCTCCTGTACCCGGACACCTTCCCGAACGTGCACGAGCCGGAGCATGTGTCGGCCGCGGCGCTCGCGGCGCTGGCCGCCGAGAGGCTGGGCAAGGGCGAGCAACTCCCCGCGCCCCGGCCGCTGTACCTGCGCCGCCCGGACGCCCAGGTCCCCAAGAACTACAAGGTGGTCACCCCCAAGTGACCGAATCCGTGATCTCTCGACTGCGCGAGATGCGCTGGTGGGACATCGATCCCGTGCTCGAACTGGAGAAGAACCTCTTCCCCGAGGACACCTGGTCCCGGGGCATGTTCTGGTCCGAGCTGGCCCATGCCCGCGGGCCCGAGGCGACGCGCCGCTACGTGGTCGCCGAGGACGATACCGAGGGCTGTGAACCGCGGCTGGTCGGGTACGCGGGACTGGCCGCTTCAGGAGACCTCGCCGACATCCAGACCATCGCCGTCGCCCGCGACCACTGGGGCACGGGCCTGGGCGGGCGGCTGCTGACGGAACTGCTGCGGGCCGCCACCTCCTTCGAGTGCGGCCACGTGATGCTGGAGTGCCGGGTCGACAACATCCGGGCCCAGAAGCTCTACGAGCGTTTCGGCTTCGAGGCCATCGGTTTCCGGCGCGGCTACTACCAGCCGGGCAACGTGGACGCCCTGGTGATGCGACTGACCACAGGACCCGGCAGCGGCTCCGCCGCGGGTCCCACCTCCGAACAAGAAACCGAGATCCATGGCTGACGGACCCCTTGTCCTGGGAATCGAGACCTCCTGCGACGAGACCGGCGTAGGCATCGTCCGCGGCACCACCCTGCTGGCCGACGCCATCGCCTCCAGCGTCGACGAGCACGCCCGCTTCGGCGGTGTCGTGCCCGAGGTCGCCTCCCGGGCACACCTCGAAGCGATGGTGCCGACGATCGACCGTGCGCTGAAGGAGGCGGGGGTGAGCGCGCGCGACCTGGACGGCATCGCGGTCACCGCAGGTCCCGGCCTGGCCGGCGCCCTGCTGGTCGGCGTGTCGGCGGCGAAGGCGTACGCGTACGCGCTGGGCAAGCCGTTGTACGGCGTCAACCACCTCGCCTCCCACATCTGCGTGGACCAGCTGGAGCACGGGGCGCTGCCCGAGCCCACCATGGCCCTGCTGGTGTCCGGCGGACACAGCTCCCTGCTGCTCTCCACCGACATCACCTCGGACGTACGGCCGCTCGGCGCGACCATCGACGACGCGGCCGGCGAGGCCTTCGACAAGATCGCGCGCGTGCTCAACCTCGGCTTCCCCGGCGGCCCGGTCATCGACCGGTACGCGCGCGAGGGCGACCCCCGGGCGATCGCCTTCCCGCGCGGTCTGACCGGCCCGCGCGACGCGGCGTACGACTTCTCCTTCTCCGGCCTGAAGACGGCTGTCGCCCGCTGGATCGAGGCGAAGCGGGCGGCCGGGGAGGAGGTGCCGGTGCGTGACGTGTCGGCCTCCTTCCAGGAGGCGGTCGTCGACGTGCTGACCCGGAAGGCCGTACGGGCCTGCAAGGACGAGGGCGTCGACCACCTGATGATCGGTGGCGGGGTGGCCGCCAACTCGCGGCTGCGGGCACTGGCGCAGGAGCGGTGCGAGGCGGCCGGTATCCGGCTCAGGGTGCCGCGGCCGAAGTTGTGCACGGACAACGGCGCGATGGTGGCGGCGCTCGGTGCGGAGATGGTGGCCCGCAACCGGGCCGCGTCGAGCTGGGACCTGTCGGCGGACTCGTCGCTGCCGGTGACCGAGCCGCATGTCCCCGGGCACACGCACGGCCACGACCATGTGCACGAGGTCAGCAGGGAGAACCTCTACTCGTGACGGTCGCGCTGATGTGGGAGGCGCGGGCGGTCGAGGGCCGGGGCGAGGAACTGCTCGCCTGGGCGCGGGCGCAGGAGCTGTCGGCTCGGCCCCTGCGCCGGGAGACCTTCCGCGGTCCGCAGGACCGGGTGCTGGTCATCACCTGGTGGGACGCTGAGTCCGCCGCCGAGTTGCCCGAACTGCCCGAGCCCGGCGTCGAGTTGATCACCCGGGCGGTGCACCGGTGGCGGTTCGAGGCAGTGGCCGAGGGCTGACCGACAGCTTCCACGGCGCATCCTGGTCGTGCCCCCGCCACAGCACCTTGCCGTTCCTGCGCTCCCAGCCGGCCGCCAGCCAGGCCTGGCCCAGCCAGGGAAGGGCGGCCCACAGGGGGAGCAGGGCGACCCAGGGTTCCCAGGCGATGGCGAGGGCCAGCGTGGGGACCAGCATCACCGCGAGGAGCCACGCGTTGAGCGGGTGGGTGCGCAGCGGGACGGCGAGGGGGGGCCTGGTCCAGCAAGGCCGCCTCCTCGAAGCCCCGTACCTCGCCGAACCACCTGACGCGGCTCGCGTGGAGCAGGGTGGACACCACCGTGAAGGCGAGCCCGCAGGTGACGAACGTGCCAAGGCCGCCGGCCGTCAGCGGCGCCCCGCGGACGCCCGTCGTCACCGGCACGCAGACCGCCACCGCGACCAACGCGCTGCCGACGCAACGCAGTTCACGGTGGACGTACCTGTCCGTCCCAGCCTCCCCGTGTCGCGGCGCGGAGGGTCACGCCGGTTCTGACACCTCCGTCTCGCAGCGCAGCCTCCGCTGCGGACCCGGCACCCGCAGCGGGCCCGTGAGGGTCAGCCGTGCCGTGTGCCGTACGTCCGAGCTGGATGCCGCCAACCGCAGCTCCAGGATGCCCGGTTCGACCACCCGCCGACCAGCCCGATCGGTGAACGCCGACAGATCGGCGTGGAAGCGGAAGGTCACACGGGCCGTCTCACCCGGGGCCAGTTCCACGCGCCGGTAGCCGATCAGGCGGACATCGGGGCGGGTCACCGACGCCACCGGGTCGTGCAGGTACAGCTGGACGACCTCGGCGCCCTCGCGGTCACCGGTGTTGCGGACGTTCACCGCCATGTCGTACGAGCCGTCCGTGCCGATCTCCGCCGCCCTCGCGTCCGATTCCCACGCGAAGGTCGTGTAGGAACGCCCGTGTCCGAAGGCGTACAGCGGCGTCGGGTCGAGGTTGCTGACCTCGCCCGCGAGGCCCAGCGGAGGCTGGAGGTACGTCCACGGCTGGCCTCCCGGCAGCTGCGGGACGCTCACCGGCAGCCGGCCCGACGGGTTCACGCGGCCCGACAGGACTCCCGCGACTGCCGGGCCGCCCTCCTCCCCCGGGAAGAACGCCTGCACCACCGCGGCCAGCCGGCCCTGCCAGCGGCCCAGCGCGTACGGGCGGCCGGTGAGCAGGACGAGGACCACCGGGACGCCCGTGGCCACCAGACGGTCGAGCAACTCGCCCTGCACGCCCGGAAGCCGAAGGTCCGTCACATCACAGCCCTCGCCCGACGTGCCCCGTCCGAACAGACCCGCCCGGTCGCCCAGGACCGCCACGCACACGTCCGCCTCGGCGGTGCGCGCCACCGCCTCCTCGAAGCCGGAGGGATCCGGGTCCGAGGTGTCGCAGCCCTGAGCGAACGTCACCTTCGCGTCCGGGAGCTCGGCCCGCAGCGCCTGGAGGACGGTCGGGATCTCCACGCCCATCGGCACGTCGGGGTGGTGCGCCAGGACGTGGGACGGGAAGGAGTAGCAGCCGAGCATCGCCAGGGCGTCCGCCGCCCGCGGGCCGACCACCGCGACCCGGGTGTCCGGCGGGAGCGGGAGGACCCCGTCCGGGTTGTCCACAAGGACCACCGACTCCTCGGCAACGCGGCGGGCCAGGGCCCGGTTCGCGGCCGAGTCGAGGTCGATCGTGCCGGTCGGCTCGGGGTCCCAGCCCTCGTCCAGGAGGCCCAGTTCACACTTCTGGAGCAGGACGCGGCGGGCCGCGCGGTCGACCAGCGACTCCGGGACCGCTCCCGCCGCCACCGCCTCCAGCAGCGGTTTCCCGTAGCACTTGAGCGTCGGCAGTTCCACGTCGATGCCGGCCGACAGCGCCGCGTGTGCCGCCTCGGCGGGGGAGCCCGCCACCCGGTGCAGCGTCTGGAGGAAGCCGATGCCGAAGTAGTCGGCGACCACGGTGCCGGTGAATCCCCACTGCTCCCGCAGGAGTTCGGTCAGCAGGGCCGGGTCCGCCGACGCCGGGATGCCGTCCGTGTCGTTGTAGGCGGCCATGACCGAGCGGGGGCCGCCCTCGCGCAGCGCCATCTCGAAGGGCGGGAGCGTCACGTCCGCGAACTCACGGACACCGGCCCGGACGGGGGCGAGGTTGCGGGCGCCCGCCGAGGACGCGTACCCGGCGAAGTGCTTGAGCGTGGCGACGATCCCGGCGGACTCCAGGCCGCGCACATAGGCCGTCCCGATCGTGCCCACCAGGTACGGGTCCTCGCCGATGGTCTCCTCGACCCGGCCCCAGCGCGGATCCCGTACGACGTCCAGGACCGGGGCCAGGCCCTGGTGCACGCCGGCCGAGCGCAGGTCCTCGCCGATACTGCGGGCCATCTCCTCGACGAGGGGCGGGTCGAAGGTGGCGCCCCAGGCCAGCGGGACGGGGTAGGCGGTGGCACCCCAGGCCGTGAAGCCGGCCAGGCACTCCTCATGGGCGACGGCCGGGATCCCGAAGCGGCCGGCCGCCGTGATACGGCGCTGGGCGCGGGCCAGTGCCTGCGCGCCCAGCGCCGGGTCCACGGGCGATGTGCCGTAGGAGCGGGTGAGCTGGCCCAGACCGTGGGTGATCAGCTCCTCCCAGTCGTAGTCGGCGGTCATCTCGCTCTGCAGGGGAGCGACTCCGTCGCCGTCGGTGGCGGCGCCCACCCACACGCCGTACAGCTGGGCGGTCTTCTCCTGAAGGGTCATCCGGGAGAGCAGGTCGTCGACGCGGGCGGCGGCGGGCAGGTCGGGGTCACGCCAGGGCGCGGTGGTCATGAAACTCCTGCTCTTGTCGAGTGGGATGGGACCCTCTCACCAACACTGGTCACGAATGTTTCGTTATACACGTCGAATGTTCCGGGAACCTAGGGCGGTCGGAAGGGTTCGTCAAGAGGTCGTGCAGGGATACGATCGCCGTCATGACACCCCCGGAGCCCGTGGAAACCCGGACGGCACCCCCGACGACAGGCCGCTCGACGCGGACCGCGACGCTCGCCGAGATCGCCCGCGAGGCCGGCGTGTCCGCGCCGACTGTTTCGAAGGTCCTCAACGGACGTGCCGATGTGGCGCCTGCCACCCGAAGCCGCGTGGAGGACTTGCTGCGCGCCTACGGCTACCGGCGCCGACGTGCCGAGGCCAGCCGTTCGCCGCTCATCGACCTGGTCTTCCACGAGCTGGAGAGCGCGTGGGCGATGGAGGTCATCCGGGGCGTGGAGAACGTGGCCCGGGACGCCGGGCTCAGCGTGGTCCTGAGCGAGAGCGCGGGGCGGCTGACGCCGGGCCGCACCTGGGCCGACCAGGTCGCCGCCCGCCGTCCGCACGGCGTGATCCTCGTCCTGTCCGGTCTCGACGAGTCCCAGCGGGCCCTGCTGACCAGCCGCTCCATCCCGTTCGTGGTGATGGACCCGGCCGGCGACCCCGGTGTCGACGTCCCGTCGATCGGCGCGACCAACTGGCAGGGCGGACTCGCCGCCACCCGGCACCTGGTCGAACTCGGCCACACCCGCATCGGCGCCATAACGGGACCGTCCCGCATGATGTGCAGCCGCGCCCGCGTCGACGGCTACCGGGCCGCCCTGGAGACCGCGGGCCTCCCGGTCGACCCGGCGCTGATCGCGACCGGCGACTTCCATCACGAGGCCGGCTACCGGCAGGGCCTGGAGCTGCTGCGCCGCCCCGACCGGCCCACCGCCGTCTTCGCCCTCAACGACCTCCAGGCGCTCGGCCTGTACGAGGCCGCGCGTGAACTGGGCCTGCGCATCCCCGAGGACCTGAGCGTGGTCGGCTTCGACGATCTGCCGGTCGCGCGCTGGGTGGGGCCGCCCCTGACCTCCGTACGGCAGCCGCTGACGGAGATGGCCGAGGCGGCCGCCAAGCTGGTCCTCGACCTGGGGCGGGAGGACCAGGCGCCGGTGGCGACGCGGGTGGAGCTGGCGACCAGTCTGGTGGTACGCAGCAGTACCGCCCCGCCGTCCGCGTGACGCGGGTGGCCGGAAGGTGACGTGACGACGGGTGGTGCGGGTGCCCCGACACTCCTCCGAAGCCAATCGGTTGCACGACCGAAACATTCGGAGGCACCCGCAACGAGATCACTCAGAACGGGCTTGTTCCTGGCGGCAGTTGCCACCGGAGTCGCCATGTTTTCGACTTTTCGACGTCGAAGGGCTCCAGGGGGCGGGAAACGTGAGATTTTCCGAAGAAAACCGTCTCGCGCTGTCGGCACTAACAAGCCCCTAATAATTCGGACTTACGTTCCTGTCCGTGACAGGACACGACGAGAACGGTGACGCGGGCAGGCCAAGGGGTCGGCGCTCGACCACGCTGAAGATCGCCGGCCTCACCCTGGCGGGCCTGCTGGTGCTGGGCGCGGGTACGGCGGGCTGGGCGTACTGGCACCTCAACAACAACATCAAGAGCGTCGACATCGACAACGCACTCGGCGACGACCGCCCCGCGAAGCCGGTGCCGACGCCGTCCGCCGAGGACACCGCCGAGGCCTCACCGCTTCCGGCCGGTTCCCTGAACATCCTGGTCCTGGGCTCGGACTCGCGCAGCGGCAAGGGGAACAAGGCGCTCGGCGGGGGCAGCAGTTCCGGCGCCCGTTCCGACACGGCGATGGTGGTCCACATCGACGCGGGCCGTACGAAGGCCACCGTCGTCAGCATTCCGCGCGACACCCTCGTCACGCGTCCGTCCTGCCCGCTGAAGTCCGGCGGGTCGACGGCGGTGGCGTACAACTCGATGTTCAACAGCGCCTATTCGGTGGGCGGGGCGGTGTGCGCGGTCAAGACGGTCGAGTCGATCACGCACGTGCGCATGGACCACTACGTCGAGATCGACTTCTCGGGCTTCGCGAACCTGGTGAACGCGCTGGGCGGCGTCACCGTGACGATCGACCAGGACATCGACGACCACGACAGCCATCTGCACGTCAAGGCGGGCACGCGCCCGCTCGACGGCAGACAGGCCCTGGCCCTCGCCCGCACCCGGCACGGCCTTGGCGACGGCAGCGACCTCGGCCGCATAGGCCTGCAGCAGAAGCTGGTGAAGGCCCTGCTGGAGCAGATCTCCTCGACGAACCTGTTCACCGACCCCGCCCGGCTGTACACGGTGGCCGAAGCGGTCACCAGCAGCCTGACCACCGACACCGGCCTGGACTCGCTGAGCGAACTCGTGGAGCTGGGCCGGAGTCTGAAGGGCCTTTCGGCGGACGGCGTGAGGACGGTGATGATGCCGGTGGTGACGGCCCCCTCGGACCACAACCGGGTGGTGGCGAAGGAACCCGCGGCGAGCAGGCTCTGGTCGTCGCTGCGCTGAGCCCCGGCTCCCGGGACCGCACCCACCTCTGTGCCCGGCGACGAGTCGTGGATACAACCTCCGTGCCCGGTGACGCGTCTTGAAGGCGTCACCGTAACCAGGAGGTCTCCCGGTGTTATCTCTTACTTTGTCCGGTCGTCTGGCGGTCCCGGTCGTGGCGGGCCTCGTGGCGCTGGGCCTGGCCCCGCTGCAGGACCTGAGCCGGGCCGAGGCCGCGACACCCGCCCCGGTCCGCGTGGACTTCAACGGCGACGGGTACGGCGACCTCGCGGTGGGCGCTCCCGCGGCCACCGTCGACGGGCAGCCCAAGGCCGGGTACGTGGCCGTCCTGTACGGCGGCCCGCACGGTCTCTCCGCGACCCGACGGGTCGTCATCAGCCGTGCCACGAACGGGATTCCGGGCAGCAGCGCAAGCGGCGAGGGCTTCGGGACCCAGCTGTCCAGAGGCGACCTGGACGGCGACGGCTACGCGGACCTGGTCATCGGCAACCGCTCGGGCACGGCCGACGCTGTCGTCGTATGGGGCGGCCGGGGCGGATTCTCCAGCGGCACGCCGATCCCGGCGACCAACACCCAGACCGGCGACTTCAACGGCGACGGCAAGCTCGACCTGGCCCTCTTCCGCACCCGTCCAGCCGCCGGCGACGACCCGAACGGCAGCACCGCCACCGTCTGGAACGGCCCGCTGGCCCGCTCCGGCACGCACGCCGGCGAGGCCTCCCTCGACGCCGGCCACCTGAAGTACTACGACGTCCGCGACGGCGCCACCGGCGATGTGAACGGCGACGGCCGCGACGACCTGGCGCTCAGCATCTACGAGGGCGACGGCGTCTACGGCACGAGGTTCTACACCGGCTCCCCCTCGGGCCTGACCAGCGCCGCGCCCGACGCCATCCCCGACACCGACGGCGGCATCGCCTTCGGGGACCTCGACGGCGACGGCTACGACGACATCGCCGTGGGTGCCGTCCAGGACTCGGCGGTGACCGTGGCCCGCGGCTCGGCGTCGGGCGTCGCAGCGCGTGGGACCTGGAAGACGTACACCGAGGACACCGCGGGCGTACCCGGCACCCGTGACACCGTCGACCGCTTCGGCGAATCCCTCTCCGCCGCCGACATCACCGGCGACGGCATCGACGACCTCGCCGTCGGCCTCCCCGGCAGGGAACTCGGCAACGACGACGACGCGGGCGCCGTCGACATCCTGCGCGGCAGCAGGGCGGGCCTCACGGGCAAGGGCGCCCAGTCCTTCACCCAGGACACGGCCGGCGTCCCCGGCACGGCCGAGGCGCACGACGCCTTCGGCTCGGCGGTCGAACTCCTCGACATCAACGGCAACGGCTACGCGGACCTGGCCGCGGCGGCGGTCGGGGAGGACGGGAACGGGGCGGTCTGGGAGCTGCGCGGCCGGCCCACGGGCATCGTCACGGACGCGGCGCTGGTGTTCGGACCGAAGGCGGTCGGGGCGCCGTACGCGGGGGCGGCGTTCGGGTCCGAACTCGGCTAGCCGGCGGCCGGCCGGCGCTCCGGAAAAATCTTCGGGGAATTCCGGCGCGCCTGTCGATCCCGTCCCTCCCCGATCGACGCACTTGTGAGAGGCCGGAAAAAAACCGGCCTCCGACCGACCGAGGAGTCACCATGCCCCGCTACATGTCCATCGTGAAGATCGACGAGTCGACCCTGCCCGCGGAGGGCCCCAGCCCCGAGCTGATGCAGCGCATGGGCGAACTGATCGAGGAGGTCACCAAGGCGGGCGTCATGCTCGACACCGCCGGGCTGACCCCGCAGGACCAGGGCAAGCGCGTGCGCTGGGAGGGCGGGAAGCTCAGTGTCACGGACGGGCCGTTCACGGAGTCCAAGGAAGTCATCGGCGGTTACGCCATCACCCAGTGCAAGGACATGGACGAGGCACTGGAGTGGACCAAGCGGTTCGTGAAGGTCCACGAGGAGTACTGGACGGTGACCTGCGAGGTGCGGGAGATCGCCGAGGGCTGAGCAAGCCTGGGCGCGGGGCGGCCCGGGGGTGTTGCATGGTGGGTTGTGGAACAGCAGCCCACCGACACCCCCGCCGCCGCGTCCGGCCAGGACGCCGCCCATGCCATCGAGACCGTCTACCGCATCGAGTCCCCGCGCATCATCGCCGCCGTCGCCCGGGTCGTCCGCGACGTCGGCATCGCCGAGGAACTCGCCCAGGACGCGCTGGTGGCCGCCCTGGAGCAGTGGCCGCGCGACGGTGTGCCCGACAACCCGGGCGCCTGGCTCATGGCCACCGCCCGGCACCGTGCCGTCGACCTGATCCGGCGCCGGGAGAACTACGCCCGCAAGCTGGCGGAGATCGGCCGCACCCAGGAGACCGTCGCCCCGCCCGAGGAACCCGCCGACCCCGACGACATCGACGACGACCTGCTGCGGCTCGTCTTCACCGCGTGCCACCCGGTCCTGTCCGCCGAGGCCCGCATCGCCCTCACCCTGCGGCTGCTCGGCGGCCTGACGACGCCGGAGATCTCCCGCGCCTTCCTCACCCCGGAGGCGACCATCGCCCAGCGCATCGTCCGCGCCAAGCGCACCCTCGCCGCCAGGAACGTCGCCTTCGAGGTGCCCGACGGCCCAGAACGCGAGGCCCGGCTCGGCTCCGTACTCGACGTCATCTACCTGATCTTCAACGAGGGATACGCCGCGACGGCCGGTGACGACTGGCTGCGCCCCGGGCTCTGCGAGGACGCGCTGCGGCTGGCCCGCGTGCTGTCCGGGCTGATGCCCAAGGAGCCCGAGGTGCACGCCCTGACCTCCCTCCTGGAGTTCCAGGCCTCCCGCGCCGCCTCCCGCACCGGCCCGGACGGCGCCCCCGTCCTCCTCAAGGACCAGAACCGCAGCCGCTGGAACCGCATGCTCATCGCCCGCGGCATCACGGCCCTGCACCGCGCCGACGCCACCTGCACGGGCGCCCCGGGCCCGTACGCCCTGCAGGCCGCCATCGCCGCCTGCCACGCGCACGCGTACACGTACGAGGAGACCGACTGGGCGAGCATCGCCACCCTGTACGGCCTGCTCGCCGTCCGCGCCCCGTCCCCGGTCGTCGAGCTCAACCGCGCGGTCGCCGTGTCGATGACGCGGGGGCCGGCCGAGGGGCTCGCCGTCATCGACGCCGTCGCCGCCGAACCCGCCCTGCACGACTACCACCTGCTGCCCAGCGTGCGCGGGGATCTGCTGGCACGGCTCGGACGCACGGCGGAGGCACGCGAGGAATTCGTACGGGCCGCGGGGCTCGCCCGCAACGAACGCGAACGGGAGCTACTGCACGGAAAGCTCCGTTCACTCGCCGACTAGTGCACGGGCGGGTGCACCGATCAGCATGGTCGGCGCCCCCGCGACCCGGGTCAGGAACACGGTCGCCGAGTGGGGGCCCTGTGGCTTGGGGAGAGCCTTCCGGCGCAGTTCCTCCGGCTCGACCGCCGACCCGCGTTTCTTCACGGTCAGCACGCCTACCTCGCGCTCCCGCAACAGGGCCTTCAACTTCTTCACACCGAAGGGGAGCTGATCGGTGATCTCGTACGCGGTCGCATACGGCGTCACGTGGTACTGGTCCGCGGTGATGTAGGCGATGGTGGGGTCGATCAGCCCGCCCGCCAGGTCCGCGGCGACCTCGGCGACGAGGTGGGAACGGATGACGGCGCCGTCGGGCTCGTACAAGTACCGTCCGACGGGCCGGACTTCGGGGTCGGGCAGCGCCGTGGCGGGCGATGCCCACACACCGGCGCCGGAGGGCAGCAGCCTCGCCCGCCGCGCGCCCGGCGTCACGCGCGGGCCGAACCACAGCACGGCCTCCTTGACGTCCCCTCCGTCCGAGACCCACTCGGCCTCCGCGTCCGTGGGAATCGCCTCGTGGGGGATGCCCGGCGCGATCTTCAGCGCGGCGCGCGGCGCCTTGCGGGCCGCCTCGACCGCCCACGACAGGGGCGGCGAGTAGGTCTCCGGGTCGAAAACGCGCCCGCGACCGCCGCGCCGGGCCGGATCGACGAACACGGCGTCGTAGCCGGAGGTGTCCACCTCCGTGACGTCCGCCTCCCGCACCTCGATCAGCTCGGCGAGCCCGAGCGCGTCTGCGTTCGCGCGGGCCACGGCCGCGGCCGCCGGATCCCGGTCCACGGCGAGCACCCGGATCCCCGCCCGGGCGAGCGCGATGGCATCACCGCCGATCCCACAGCACAGGTCGGCGACGGACCGCGCGCCCGTCGCCCGGAAGCACTCGGCGCGATACGTCGCCACGCTCGCCCGCGTCGACTGCTCCACCCCGTTCGGCGTGAAGAACATCCGCGCCGCGTCCCCGGCGGCGAACTTGGCCGCTGCCCGCTGCCGCAGCCGGGCCTGTCCGATCGCCGCCGACACCAGCTCGGCGGGGTGTTCGCGGCGCAGCCGGGTGGCGACGGCCAGCTCGTCGGCCGGGGCCGTGCCACGCACCTCGTCGAGGAGGGCGCGGCCTTCGGGGGTGAGGAGGGGAGCGAGGTCGTTCACCGGCTCATTGTGGGCCAGTCGGTGGACGGTGCGCCTCCGGCCGCGGTGTCGGGCCGGGATCCGGGGGGTGGCCTGCGAGGATCCCGCGTCATGCGAGCAGTCGTACAAAATGACAAGAATCGCGCTTATGGGGTGAGCCGGATCCGCGGTGGGATCGCCGTGCTCGCCGTCGCGGCCATCGCCTCGGGCTGTGCCCCGGACGGCAGTTCCCAGGTGCGCCCCGCCTCCGGCCGGCAGCCGCTGCAGGCACCCCCCGCCCGCGCCCTCGGCGCGTACGCCGCGAAGCTGCACGCGGCGTACGCCGCCCGGGCCGCCGCGGCCAGGCGCTGGGGCCTGGACCAGGTTCCGCTGACGGCTCCGCCGCCGCCCGCGAAGAAGCCGAGGATCACGGCCCGCAAGGGCTTCGAGGTGGACGACCAGGAGGAGCTGAACCTCCCGCCGGTCTTCACCACCGTCCCCACGACACAGAAGGTCGTCTTCCTCACCATCGACGACGGTGCCGAGAAGGACCGGGCGTTCCTGCGGATGATGAGCGAGCTGAAGATCCCGTACACCGCCTTCCTCAGCAACTTCCTGGTGAAGGACGACTACCCCTACTTCCGCACGATGCAGTCCAAGGGCGTCACCCTCAACAACCACACCCTCACGCACCCCTACCTGCCGGGACTGTCGTACGAGGAGCAGTGGGACGAGATCTGCGGCATGCAGAAGATCATGAAGAAGCAGTTCGGCAGGGCCCCGACGGTCTTCAGGCCGCCCTTCGGCAACTACAACCAGGACACGCTGCGAGCCGCGAAGTCCTGCGGAATCAAGTACGCGCCGATCTGGGACGAGGAGGTCTTCGTCGACCACTGGGAGTACCGCGAGGACGACCAGGACCTGCACCCCGGCGACATCGTCCTCACCCACTTCCGCGGCCGCCACGAGTGGAAGGGCACGATGGTCGACGACATGCGCCGGTTCCTGCGGAGGGTCACGGCCGGGGGATACGCGGTGGCCCGCCTGGAGGACTACCTGTGAGGCTGCGGGCCCTGGCGGCCGGTGCGCTGGCGCTCGTCCTGCTCACCGGCTGCGCCCAGTCCGTCGACCCGATCGAGCGGCTGGGCGCGAAGGCGGCCCAGCGGGTGCGGGCGCACGGGCCGGGCGGAGCGGCCGAACGGCCGTACCGCCGCTGGGGCCTGACCGCTCCGCTGCTCCCCGCCCCGAAGCCGTCACGTGCGCCGGGAGCGGGTACCGAAACCGACGGCCGGGCCCTGCCCCCTGTCGTCTCCCGTGTCCCGACCCGCGACAAGGTCGTCTTCCTGACCTACGACGACGGGGCCGAGAAGGACCCACGGTTCGTCGACATGGTCCGTGAGCTGCGCCTGCCCGTCAGCATGTTCCTCACGGACCGCGTCGCCGGACCGGGACACCGCCGCTTCGCCCGCCTCCAGTCGGCCGGCGCGAGCATCCAGAACCACACCCTCGGCCATCCCGCCCTGCGCGGCCTGCCCTACGCCGGCCAGCGCGCCCAGATCTGCGGCCAGCAGGACAGGCTCAGATCCCGCTTCGGCCGGCACCCCCGCCTCTTCCGCCCGCCCTACGGCACCTACGACACCGCCACCCTCCGCGCGGCCGCCGACTGCGGCATCTCGGCGCTCGTCCTGTGGCGCGTGTCGATGACGGGCGACGGCGACCTGACGTATCCGCGTGGCCGCCACCGACTGAGGCCCGGCGACATCGTGGCGGTCGACCCGGACGGGGGATCGGGCCCGACCCTGCGGGAACGGACGGCGCGGTTGCTGCGCCGGGTTCAGGGGCAGGGGCTGACGGTGGGCCGCCTGGAGGACTACGTCTGACGTTCGAGCGGCGGTGACTTTCACAGCGCAGGTCGGCAAATCTCAGCCCGTCCGGCGTTTGAGGACGAGGCCGTTCAAGCCGAAGCGGGGGTCCGGGGGCGGCAGCCCCCGGGACGGCCACCGAACCTCCGGCTCACCCAAAACCCCGCGCCGCGCCGCACGGCATTGGCACTCCGCTTGACCGAGTGCTAATCGCAGTCATAGTCTCGGGTCTGGCACTCCCCACTGGAGAGTGCCAACTACGCGACGGGCAGATCCGGCACCCGCGACGACGGATCCACCTGGTCGCCACCTCAGACAGTTAACCCCGTGAGATCTCCGAAGGGGGAGGTCGGATCGTGACGACCACCAGCTCCAAGGTTGCCATCAAGCCGCTCGAGGACCGCATTGTGGTCCAGCCGCTCGACGCCGAGCAGACCACCGCCTCTGGCCTGGTCATTCCGGACACCGCCAAGGAGAAGCCCCAGGAGGGCGTCGTCCTGGCCGTGGGCCCGGGCCGCTTCGAGAACGGCGAGCGGCTTCCGCTCGACGTCAAGACCGGCGACATCGTGCTGTACAGCAAGTACGGCGGCACCGAAGTGAAGTACAACGGCGAGGAGTACCTCGTCCTCTCGGCTCGCGACGTGCTCGCGATCATCGAGAAGTAATTCGCTTCCAAAGAACATCTGCTTTGAGCTGCGCCCCGGGCCCCCGCGACCTTATGAAGCCGGGCGTCAGGGGCGCAGTTCGTTTCACCCACATTTTCCGAGAGGGCTGAACCGCTCCCATGGCGAAGATCCTGAAGTTCGACGAGGACGCCCGTCGCGCCCTCGAGCGCGGCGTCAACAAGCTTGCCGACACGGTCAAGGTGACGATCGGCCCCAAGGGCCGCAACGTCGTCATCGACAAGAAGTTCGGCGCGCCCACCATCACCAACGACGGTGTCACCATCGCCCGTGAGGTCGAGGTCGAGGACCCGTACGAGAACCTCGGCGCCCAGCTGGTGAAGGAGGTGGCGACCAAGACCAACGACATCGCGGGTGACGGCACCACCACCGCCACCGTGCTCGCCCAGGCGCTCGTACGCGAAGGCCTGCGCAACGTCGCCGCGGGTGCCTCCCCGGCCGCCCTGAAGAAGGGCATCGACGCGGCTGTGGCCGCCATCTCCGAGGAGCTCCTCGCGACGGCCCGCCCGATCGACGAGAAGTCCGACATCGCCGCCGTGGCCGGCCTGTCCGCCCAGGACAGCCAGGTCGGCGAGCTCATCGCCGAGGCGATGGACAAGGTCGGCAAGGACGGTGTCATCACCGTCGAGGAGTCCAACACCTTCGGTCTTGAGCTGGACTTCACCGAGGGCATGGCCTTCGACAAGGGCTACCTGTCCCCCTACTTCGTCACCGACCAGGAGCGTATGGAGGCCGTCCTCGACGACCCGTACATCCTGATCAACCAGGGCAAGATCGCCTCGATCGCCGACCTGCTGCCGCTGCTGGAGAAGGTCATCCAGACCAACTCCTCCAAGCCGCTGCTGATCATCGCCGAGGACGTCGAGGGCGAGGCCCTCTCCACCCTGGTCGTCAACAAGATCCGCGGCACCTTCAACGCGGTCGCGGTCAAGGCCCCCGGCTTCGGTGACCGCCGCAAGGCGATGCTGCAGGACCTGGCGGTCCTCACCGGCGCCACCGTCATCTCCGAGGAGGTCGGCCTCAAGATCGACCAGGTCGGTCTTGACGTGCTGGGCTCCGCCCGCCGTGTCACCGTCACCAAGGACGACACCACGGTCGTCGACGGTGCCGGCAACTCCGAGGACGTCACGGGCCGCGTCGCCCAGATCAAGGCCGAGATCGAGAACACGGACTCCGACTGGGACCGCGAGAAGCTCCAGGAGCGCCTCGCGAAGCTGGCCGGCGGCGTGTGCGTGATCAAGGTCGGCGCCGCCACCGAGGTGGAGCTGAAGGAGAAGAAGCACCGTCTGGAGGACGCCATCTCCGCGACCCGCGCCGCGGTCGAGGAGGGCATCGTCTCCGGTGGTGGCTCCGCGCTCGTCCACGCCGCCAAGGTGCTGGAGGGCTCCCTCGGCAAGACCGGCGACGAGGCCACCGGTGTCGCCGTCGTGCGCCGCGCGGTCGTCGAGCCGCTGCGCTGGATCGCCGAGAACGCCGGCCTGGAGGGCTACGTCATCACCTCCAAGGTCGCCGAGCTCGAGAAGGGCCAGGGCTTCAACGCCGCCACCGGCGAGTACGGCGACCTGGTCAAGGCCGGCGTCATCGACCCGGTCAAGGTCACCCGCTCCGCCCTGGAGAACGCCGCCTCCATCGCCTCCCTGCTCCTCACGACCGAGACCCTGGTCGTCGAGAAGAAGGAAGAGGAAGAGCCGGCGGCCGCGGGCCACGGCCACGCCCACTGACGTACGTCAGCACTGAGGCCCGGCACCCCGGTGGTGCCGGGCCTTCGGGTTGCCCCCTACCTCTCCAGCGCGTCGAGCGCACCCAGCTGTGCCATCAGCCCGAGCCGGTCGTACTGCCACCAGCCCTCGACGATCTTCCCGTGGTCTCCGAACCGGAAGACGGTCGTGCCGGTCATGACGACCTTTCGCCCGCTGGCCGGGATGCCCATGAAGTCGCCCTTGTGGGTCGCGTTCCCGGTCCACCGGGTGCACACGCGGTCACCGTCGCAGATCTGGTCCTCGATGGTGAACGCGATGTCGAAGCCGCTGCGCCACATCTCCATCTCGCGCCGCATCGCGTCCATGCCGAGGGTGTCCTGCTCGTTCGCGGGATCGTGGTCGTGGTAGTTCTCGGCGAACAGGTCGTCGAGCGGGGGCAGCTCGCCCTCGGTGGCCTGCGTCTCGAAGAAGCGGCGCGCGGTGGCCGTGTACAACTGCTCGTCCCGCACGACGTCCAGATCCGTGAAGGTCGGCATCTCGTCGCAGAGAGCCACCATCTCCCGGAAGATCTTGTCGGTCTCGGGCAGGCTGGAGTTCCGCATCGCCTCCTCGTACGACGGGAACTCCACGATCTCGATGAAGTGCGACCCGTCCGACCGGTCCTTGCCGATCACACTGTGTGTCGCGGTCCGCTTTCCCCTGGTCTGTTCGACCCATGTGTCCATCAGCCGGTTCATGTCGTCGAAGCGGCTGGTCCTGCAGTCGATGATCTGAACGAAGGTCATGGCTTCGCCTCCGGTCCCCGAGGTCCGGTTGAACAGCACCATTTTCCCACTGGAGCGTCCGGGCGCCCCCTCACCGAGAGGTTATTGCGGCCCGTACTTCCGCCCGGTCCGCGAAGAGATCCCACCCAGCAGCCCGCGGGGCGTCACCTTCACGACCCCCATCAGTGCCTTGTACCGCGGATCCGGGATGGACAACGACTTCCCGCGCGCCAGATCCCCCAGCGCCGCCGCCACGAGCTTGTCCGCGTCCAGCCACATCCACCCGGGGATGTTGTCCGTGCCCATCCCCGCCCGCTGATGGAACTCGGTGCGCACGAACCCCGGGCACAGCGCCATCAGCCGCACCCCGCTGCCGGCCAGATCCTTCGCCGCCCCCTGCGTGAACTGCACGACCCACGCCTTGGAGGCGCCGTACGTGCCGCGCGGCACGAAGGCGGCCACGGACGCGACGTTGACGACACCGCCACGGCCGCGCTCCCGCATCGCCTCGGTCGCAGCCGCCGTGAGCCGCAGTACGGCCTCGCAGTGGACCTTCAGCATCTTCAGCTCGTCGGCCATCGACACGTCGAGGAAGCGGCCCTTGTTGCCGAAGCCGGCGTTGTTGACCAGCAGGTCGACGGGGTTCCTGCGGTCGGCCAGGCGCGCGGCCACGGCCTCGATCCCGTCGTCCGAGGCGAGGTCCGCCGTGAGGACCTCCGCCTCGATGCCGTGCCGGTCGTGCAGCTCGGTCGCCTGTTCCTGCAGCCGCTCGGTGTCGCGGGCGACGAGCACCAGGTTGTGCCCCTCGTTTGCCAGCCGCCGCGCGAACGCGGCGCCGATGCCCGCGGTCGATCCCGTAATCAGAGCCGTTGTCATGGCCCAAGGGTAGTGACCCGGACTGGGCGCATCCGATCTCTGCACATGCTCCGACGCTGGTGAAGCATCCGCGAAGGACGCCCAGGTGAAGGGCCGTCAGAAACCGTGCTCCGCCAGGTGGCGAAGCCCCGCCGCCCCGGCCGCCAACGGCCCGGACGGCAGCGTCCGTTGCGCCGCGGCCGCGGATCCCGCCCGGCACGGTCGCCGCGGTCACCCACCCGGAGCACCCTTCCACGTGACCGTTTCACGAGCTTCGGGCGCAGACCCGCCGGCCAGGTGCCGCCAAAGCACGCCAGCAAGACACCGGGCTTCCCCAAAGGTCCGCTTATGCTCGGACTGTGATCGAAGCCCGTCATCTGCGTGTCCTGCGCGCCGTCGCCACCACCGGTTCCTTCTCGGCGGCCGGGCGCGAACTCGGCTGCACCCAGCCCGCCGTCAGCCAGCAGATAAAGGCCCTGGAGTCGTCCGTGGGCACCCCGCTGCTGGTCCGCAGCGGGCGCGAGATGCGGCTGACGCAGGCCGGAGAGGCCCTCGTGCGGCACGCCAACGGCATCCTCGCCGGGCTCACCGCCGCCGAGGAGGAGGTCGCCGCCATCGCCGGGCTGCGCGCCGGACGCGTCCGGCTGGTCTCCTTCCCCAGCGGCAGCTCCACCCTCGTGCCCACCGCCCTCGCGGCCCTCCGCGCCGCGCACCCCGGCACCCGCGTCTCGCTGGAGGAGGCCGAACCGCCCGCCTCCGTCGAGCTGCTCCGCGAGGGCGACTGCGACGTGGCGCTGGCCTTCCGGTACGAAGGCGCGGCGGGCGCGGGGGAGTGGGACGACCTCGTCGTACGACCGCTGCTGAGCGACCGGCTGGTCGGGCTCGTGCCCGAACGGCACCGGCTCGCCGGGGCCGCGTCCGTGTCCATCGGGGACCTCGCGGGCGAGCCGTGGATCGCTGGTTGCCCGCGCTGCCGCGGGCAGTTGGTCGAGGTGTGCGAGGGGGCCGGTTTCACCCCGCGCATCGACTTCGCCACCGACGACTATCCGGCGGTGGTCGGCCTGGTCGGCGCCGGCCTCGGCGTCGCCGTACTGCCGCAGCTCGCCATCGAGTCGGTACGGCCGCGCCACGCGCGCGTGCTGCCGCTTCGGCCCGCGGTGCGACGGGAGATCGTGGCGCTGACGCTGCCCGATCTGGCCCGCGTTCCGGCGGTGGCGGCGACCCTGGAGGAACTCGGCCGCGCGGCCGCACGGCAGTGAAGAAGGGCACGCACGTGTGCCCTTCTCGTCGGGAGCCCGGGGTCCTGGAGCTCGGGAGGAACCCTGAAACGAAGAAACGTTCCTTCAGTTGTTCGATACGCCGTCCCCGCCGGTGGCCCCCGCCGTCACCAGCCGGTTCCGCGCCCGACCCATGAGTTCTTCGCGCTCGTCCTCGGTCAGGCCGCCCCACACGCCGTACGGCTCTCTCACCGTCAGCGCGTGCGCGGCGCACTGTGCGCGCACGGGGCACCGCATGCAGACCTCCTTGGCCGAGTTCTCGCGAGCGCTCCGGGCCGCACCGCGCTCACCCTCCGGATGGAAGAACAGCGAGCTGTCCACTCCGCGACAGGCGGCCAGAAGCTGCCAGTCCCATAGGTCCGCGTTCGGTCCGGGAAGGCGGGAGAAATCTGCCATTACGTGACCCCTTGTAGCCGTTCTGAGCGGATACGGTGCCAACGACCGTACATCTACGATCTAAGGAGATGAAAATATGACTCATTGCGAATCTAGCCTCAGACACCAGTAGATGGGAAGAAAAGGGGTCTAAATGGGGCATGGGTTGTGATGAAACATCGAGGGTCCGCTCCGCATGTCTGCACCGTGTCCGCCCCCTCACGTAGAGTGCCGAAGATGGCACACGGCCCCGTAACTCTTTCGAGTGACCGTCGTTGAGAGTGCGGAGGCGGTTGAAGCAACAGGTGCTCGGGCAGACGTCCGAGACGGTCGACCGCACAGGTGACGATTTCGTACCAGCCTGGAGGCTCAAGGTGACGTGCATCAGCTGCGGAGGGCGGCCATGACATCCGTCCTCGTCTGCGACGACTCCCCGCTTGCCCGAGAGGCGCTCCGCCGCGCGGTCGCGACCGTGCCCGGCGTCGAGCGCGTGACGACCGCGGCCAACGGCGAGGAAGTCCTCCGCCGCTGGGGCGCCGACCGCTCGGACCTGATTCTGATGGACGTGCGCATGCCCGGGCTGGGCGGCGTCGAGACCGTACGGCGGCTGCTGTCCGCCGACCCCGGCGCACGCATCATCATGCTCACGGTCGCCGAGGACCTGGACGGTGTGGCCCTCGCGGTCGCCGCCGGTGCCCGCGGCTATCTGCACAAGGACGCCTCGCGCGCGGAGCTGCGCGCGACCGTCACCCAGGCGCTCGCCGACCCGACCTGGCGGCTGGCGCCGCGCCGGCTGCGCTCCGCCGAGATGGGCGCCGCGCCCACGCTCACGGCGCGTGAGATCCAGGTGCTCGAAGGGATGAGCCACGGACGGTCCAATGCAGAGATCGGGCGTGAGCTGTTCCTCTCCGAGGACACGGTGAAGACCCACGCGCGGCGGCTGTTCAAGAAGCTCGGCGCGTCGGACCGGGCGCATGCGGTGGCGCTCGGGTTCCGCTGGGGCCTGGTTCGCTGAGAGTTCGGTCGTGCAGGTTGTCGTAGTGGCGCGGGCCGGTCGTGGCTGGTCGCGCCCACGCGGCCGGGCCGAGGACCGGTGCAGCCACGCGCCCCTCCGGGGGCGCGGTTGCGAGGTCGGTCAAGCGGTCATCCCGGCGCCCGCTGCTCGTTTCGGCGCGGATGCCGCATCCTTGAGGTGTGGAGTCTCTCGGGGACGAGTCGGTCGAGCGGAAGAGGAGGGCGCAGGGGATGAGTTCCGGCGCACCTGCTCATAACGCTTCGGTGCACAACATCGGACGCGGTGCCACGGACCGCACGGCCGCAAGGCACCATGGACCGATGCGCGACGACGAGGCGGCGAGTGCCGCAGGGGGCATCGGTGCACTCGTCCACCACGCTGTCGAAGGGGACGAGCAGGCCACACACGACCTGCTCGCCCATGTTCACCCGCTGGCGCTGCGCTACTGCCGCGCCCGTCTGTCCCGTCTTCCGGGCGACGCCCGGCACTTCGTGGAGGACCTCGCGCAAGAGGTCTGCGTCGCCGTCCTCCTCGCGCTGCCGCGCTACAAGGACACCGGCCGCCCCTTCGAGGCGTTCGTCTTCGCCATCGCCGCCCACAAGGTCGCGGACCTGCAGCGAGCGGCGATGCGGCACCCGGGTTCGACCGCCGTCCCGTCCGACGAGATGCCCGAGCGGCCCGATGACTCGCTCGGCCCGGAGGAGCGGGCGCTGCTGAGCAGCGACGCCGAATGGGCCAAGAAACTCCTGGCCAACCTGCCCGAGAACCAGCGCGAACTGCTCCTGCTGCGCATCGCGGTGGGGCTCACGGCCGAGGAGACCGGCCAGATGTTGGGAATGTCACCCGGGGCGGTCCGGGTGGCGCAGCACCGGGCCCTGAGCCGGCTCAGGGCGCTCGCGGAGCAGTAACCCCTTCGCCGTGAGCCGGTGAACGCCTTCTTTTGAACCCGCCGCCCGGAAATTCCGTACGAACATACGAACCCGAGGTCGCGCGGAACCGTGGAATTTGGTAGCCGTGCTTCCCGTTAGCATGGACATCCGCACCGATCAAGGCCATTTGGGGAAGGTGTCATGACTGCAAACGTCGACGGAGTGCCCGGAAAATTCGCGACACTCGGGCTGACCTACGACGACGTGCTGCTGCTGCCGGGCGCCTCCGAGGTGCTCCCCGGCGCGGTCGACACCTCGTCCCGCATCTCCCGCAACGTCCGGGTCAACATCCCGCTCCTCTCGGCGGCGATGGACAAGGTGACCGAGTCGCGCATGGCCATCGCGATGGCCCGCCTCGGCGGCGTCGGCGTGCTGCACCGCAATCTCTCCGTCGAGGACCAGGTCAACCAGGTCGATCTGGTCAAGCGGTCCGAGTCCGGCATGGTCACCGACCCCATCACGGTGCACCCGGAGGCGACGCTCGCCGACGCTGACGCGCTGTGTGCCAAGTTCCGCATCAGCGGTGTCCCCGTCACCGACCCGGCCGGGAAGCTGCTGGGCATCGTGACCAACCGCGACATGGCCTTCGAGTCCGACCGCAGCCGCCAGGTGCGCGAGGTCATGACGCCGATGCCGCTGGTCACCGGCAAGGTCGGCATCTCCGGCGTGGACGCCATGGAGCTGCTGCGCCGCCACAAGATCGAGAAGCTTCCGCTGGTCGACGAGGCGGGAGTCCTCAAGGGCCTGATCACCGTCAAGGACTTCGTCAAGGCCGAGAAGTACCCGAACGCGGCCAAGGACGCCGAGGGCCGGCTGCTCGTCGGAGCCGCCGTGGGCGCCAGCCCCGAGGCACTGGAGCGCGCCCAGGCGCTCGCCGAGGCCGGGGTGGACTTCCTGGTCGTCGACACCTCGCACGGCCACAACAGCAACGCCCTCAGCTGGATGTCGAAGATCAAGTCGAGCGTCTCCGTCGACGTGATCGGCGGCAACGTCGCCACGCGTGACGGCGCCCAGGCACTGATCGACGCCGGTGTCGACGGCATCAAGGTGGGTGTCGGCCCGGGTTCGATCTGTACGACCCGTGTGGTCGCCGGCATCGGTGTCCCGCAGGTCACCGCGATCTACGAGGCATCCCTCGCCGCCCGGCCGGCCGGCGTCCCGCTGATCGGCGACGGCGGTCTGCAGTACTCCGGCGACATCGGCAAGGCGCTGGCCGCCGGTGCCGACACCGTGATGCTCGGCAGCCTCCTGGCCGGCTGCGAGGAGTCGCCCGGCGAGCTGCAGTTCATCAACGGCAAGCAGTACAAGTCGTACCGCGGCATGGGCTCGCTCGGTGCCATGCAGTCCCGCGGCCAGGGCAAGTCGTACTCGAAGGACCGCTACTTCCAGGCCGAGGTCTCCGCCGACGACAAGCTCGTGCCCGAGGGCATCGAGGGCCAGGTGCCCTACCGCGGCCCGCTGTCCAGCGTCCTGCACCAGCTCGTCGGCGGACTGCGCCAGACCATGGGCTACGTGGGCGCGGCCACCATCGACGAGATGGAGACGAAGGGCCGCTTCGTGCGGATCACCTCCGCGGGCCTCAAGGAGAGCCACCCGCACGACATCCAGATGACGGTCGAGGCGCCGAACTACAGCCGCAACAAGTAGTGGCAACAAGTAGTCGTAAGTAGTCGCCAGGCTTCCCGAGGGCGGTCCCGGAGTACCGGGGCCGCCCTTGTCGTATCCGTCGGCGATACTGGAAGACGCTGAAACGCATCAGGAAAGGCCACAGACGTGACTGAGATCGAGATCGGGCGCGGCAAGCGCGGCCGCCGGGCGTACGCCTTCGACGACATCGCCGTCGTCCCCAGCCGCCGTACGCGGGACCCGAAGGAGGTCTCGATCGCCTGGCAGATCGACGCCTACCGCTTCGAGCTGCCGTTCCTGGCCGCTCCCATGGACTCGGTCGTCTCGCCGGCCACCGCGATCCGCATCGGTGAGCTCGGCGGCCTCGGCGTGCTCAACCTCGAGGGCCTGTGGACGCGGTACGAGGACCCGCAGCCGCTGCTCGACGAGATCACCGAGCTGGACGCGGACACCGCGACGCGCCGCCTCCAGGAGATCTACTCCGCCCCCATCAAGGAGGAGCTGATCGGTGCGCGCATCAAGGAGGTGCGCGACTCCGGCGTGGTCACGGCGGCCGCGCTCTCCCCGCAGCGCACGGCGCAGTTCTCCAAGGCGGTCGTGGACGCGGGCGTGGACATCTTCGTCATCCGCGGTACGACGGTCTCGGCGGAGCACGTCTCGGGCTCGCACGAGCCGTTGAACCTGAAGCAGTTCATCTACGAGCTCGACGTCCCGGTGATCGTGGGCGGCTGCGCCACCTACACAGCGGCCCTGCACCTGATGCGCACGGGTGCGGCGGGCGTGCTGGTCGGCTTCGGCGGCGGCGCCGCGCACACCACGCGCAACGTCCTGGGCATCCAGGTCCCGATGGCGACGGCGGTCGCGGACGTGGCGGCGGCCCGGCGCGACTACATGGACGAGTCCGGCGGCCGGTACGTGCACGTGATCGCGGACGGCGGTGTGGGCTGGTCCGGCGACCTCCCGAAGGCGATCGCCTGCGGTGCGGACGCGGTGATGATGGGCTCCCCGCTGGCCCGCGCGACGGACGGTCCGGGCAAGGGCCACCACTGGGGCATGGAGGCCGTCAACGAGGAGCTGCCGCGCGGCAAGAAGGTCGACCTCGGCACGGTCGGCACCATCGAGGAGGTGCTGACGGGCCCGTCGCACACCCCGGACGGCTCGATGAACCTGTTCGGCGCCCTGCGCCGCGCGATGGCCACCACCGGCTACAGCGAGCTGAAGGAGTTCCAGCGCGTCGAGGTGACGGTGGCGGACTCGCAGCACAAGCGGTGACGCCGGGCTCGGCCTGAGCGCAGCAGGGCCCGGACCGCCGGCAGACGGTCCGGGCCCTGTGCCGTACGCGCGTCGTGTCGTACGGGCTGTGTCGTACGGCGTTACGCCGCGGCCTTCCTGGCGCCGGTGAACGCCACGTACGCGGCGATCGCGAAGAACACGAAGGTCAGCGGGTCGGCATCCGCCTTCCATGCCTCCTGGGCCACGTTGAGGTGCTGGAAGAAGATCTCGCTGAAGCCGGCGTTCACCTGGTTCGCGATGAGCATGGCCTCGCCGACGAGCTGGCCGAGGTACACGGCCGCCAGCGACAGGACCGCGCTCGCTACCGGCAGGACGGGGTTGCGGCCGCCGACACGGCCCGCGGCCAGGCCGATCAGGAAGCCGACGCCGACCGCCGCCCAGCCGATCTCGTGCTTGGTGAGTCCGATGATGGCGCCGTAGACACCGGCCACGACCACGGCGGCACCGAAGGCGGCAGCCAGGCCGAGACCGATGTTGCCGCTCACCGGAGCGGGAGCGGGAACGGTCACGTACGGGACCCCCGGCGCCTGGGGCGGCGGTATGGCGCCCGGCAGCTGCGCGAACGGGTTGCCGTCGACCGGCTGTGGCTGCTGCGGCGGCGGAGCTGACTGGCTCATGACAGAGATCCCCCCACGGGATGGAACGAACGGATGGTGACGCGGAGAAGCGCGCGCACGACTGTGCGGCGAGTGGAGGGAGAGTAGCAGGCCGGGACGACAGGGTGACCAGCGAATTTGCCGTCACAGACGGTGAGCGGCTCCCGTCGGTGCCGCTCCCCTTGTGTCCAGCAGGAGTTGGGCCTTCACGGACAGGCCCTGCAGGTCGTACGTGCGGTGGTGCTGGAGCAGGATCGTCAGGTCGGCGTCGGCCGCGGCGTCGTAGAGGGACTCCGCGCGCGGGACCGGGCGTTCCAGGACGTTCCAGAACGGGACGTACGGGTCGTGGTAGCTGACCGCGGCGCCGAGTTTCGTGAGGCGGACGGCGATCTCCCGGGCGGGGGTGCCCTGTTGGTCGGCGAGGTCGGGCTTGTAGGTGACGCCGAGGAGCAGCACGCGCGCGCCTCGCGCCGACTTGCCGTGCTCGTTCAGGAGGGCCGCCGCGCGCTGGACGACGTAACGGGGCATCTGGCTGTTGACCTGCTGGGCCAGTTCCACCATGCGCAGAGTGCGGCCCGCGGAGCCGGTCAGGTCCTGGGGGACGGCGTGGCCGCCGACTCCGGGGCCGGGGCGGAAGGCCTCGAAGCCGAACGGCTTGGTCTCCGCGCAGCGGATGACGTCCCACAGGTCGACGCCCAGGTCGTTGCAGAGGCCGGCCATCTCGTTGACGAGCGCGATGTTCACGTGCCGGAAGTTGGTCTCCAGCAACTGCACGGTCTCCGCCTCACGCAGTCCACGCGCGCGTACCACCTTGTCGGTGAGGCGGCTGTAGAACGCGGCGGCGGACTCGGTGCAGGCGGAGGTGAGGCCGCCGATCACCTTGGGGGTGTTGGACGGGGTGAAGTCGCGGTTGCCGGGGTCCACCCGGCTGGGCGAATAGGCGAGGTGGAAGTCGCGGCCCGCGCGGAGCCGGGATCCGTCTTCGAGGAGGGGGCGCAGGAACTCCTCCGTGGTGCCGGGCGGGACGGGCGACTCCAGGATGACCGTGGTGTGCGGGCGCAGCCGCGCGGCCAGGGTGCGGGCCGCCGCCTCCACCTGGGTGAGATCGAGGCCGCCGTCCGCGCCGCGCGGGGTCGGCGCGCAGATGACCGCGGTGCGTACCCGGCCCAGCTCGGCCGGGCTGGTGGCGTGCCGGAAGCCCCCCGAGAGCATCCGGCGCAGTTCTGCGGGGCTGAGGGAGCCGGGCTCGGGCCCGGTCCGGTAGCCGAGTGTGGAGATACCGGCCGCGACGGCTGCCTGGGCCAGGGGCAGGCCGAACGGGCCGAGTCCGATGACGGCGAGATCTGCGGGCATGGCGTGGGCCGTCCTTCCCAATAACCGAAGCGGGACAGGTGCGCAAGCCCTGTGGACAGGACAGGTGAGGCGCAATGTCACACTAGGAGTAAATATGACCTACTTGCGGTATTGGCTGTCCGTGTTTTCCGCAGGTCCTGGGAATGTTGTCCACAGGCTGAGGGCGCGTGGTGGCTGAAGTCGGGCAAGCCGGTCAGAATTTTGGGCAGGGGGACAGGAACCGGGCTTCGCCCCACGGGTGCGGCCGACGCTACTGATAGCGGGAGGCAGCGGTGAGGACAGCGACACTGGGGCCGGCGCAGCGAGCCGAGTCACTGGCGGGAATGGCGGAGCGCGAATTGGACGTGCTGGTCGTGGGCGCAGGCGTGGTCGGTGCGGGCACCGCACTGGACGCCGTGACGCGCGGTCTGTCCACGGGCCTGGTCGAGGCGCGCGACTGGGCGTCCGGCACATCCAGCAGGTCCAGCAAGCTGATCCACGGCGGACTGCGCTATCTGGAGATGCTCGACTTCGCGCTCGTACGGGAGGCGCTGAAGGAGCGCGGGCTGCTCCTGGAGCGGCTGGCCCCTCATCTGGTGAAGCCGGTGCCTTTCCTGTACCCCTTGCAGCACCAGGGCTGGGAGCGCCTGTACGCCGGATCGGGCGTCGCGCTCTACGACGCCATGTCGATGGCCCGCGGACACGGCCGTGGCCTGCCCATGCACCGCCACCTGACCCGACGTCACGCCCTGCGCGTGGCGCCGGCCCTGAGGAAGGACGCACTGGTCGGTGCCCTGCAGTACTACGACGCGCAGATGGACGACGCCCGCTATGTGGCCACTTTGGTGCGCACCGCGGCGTCGTACGGCGCGAAGGTCGCCAACGGCGCGCGCGTGACGGGATTCGTGCGGGAGGGCGAGCGGGTCGTCGGCGCGCGCGTGCAGGACGTCGAGGCGGGCGGCGAGTACGAGGTCCGCGCCAAGCAGGTCGTCAACGCGACGGGTGTGTGGACCGACGACACCCAGGGGATGGTGGGAGAACGCGGACAGTTCCACGTACGGGCGTCCAAGGGCATCCACCTGGTCGTGCCGAAGGACCGCATCAACTCCTCGTCCGGACTGATTCTGCGCACGGAGAAGTCCGTGCTGTTCGTCATCCCCTGGGGCCGGCACTGGATCATCGGCACCACGGACACCGACTGGGACCTCGACAAGACGCATCCGGCCGCTTCCAGCGCGGACATCGACTACCTGCTGGAGCATGTGAACTCGGTGCTCGCGGTGCCGCTCACGCGGGACGACGTGCAGGGCGTGTACGCGGGTCTGCGCCCGCTGCTGGCCGGTGAGTCGGACGCCACCAGCAAGCTGTCGCGCGAGCACACCGTGGCGCATCCCGCCCCCGGCCTCGTCGTGGTGGCGGGCGGCAAGTACACGACGTACCGGGTGATGGCCAAGGACGCGGTCGACGAGGCGGTGCACGGCCTCGACATGCGGGTCGCCGAGTGTGTGACGGAGGATGTGCCGCTGCTCGGAGCCGAGGGCTACCGGGCGCTGTGGAACGCGCGAGCGCGGATCGCGGCCCGCACGGGCCTTCATGTGGTGCGCGTGGAACACCTGTTGAACCGGTACGGGGCGATGACGGAGGAGGTCCTCGACCTCATCGCCGCCGACTCCTCGCTCGGCGAGCCCCTGCAGGCCGCCGACGACTATCTGCGCGCCGAGATCGTGTACGCGGCCTCGCACGAGGGCGCACGGCATCTGGACGACGTGCTGACCCGGCGCACCCGCATCTCCATCGAGACCTTCGACCGGGGGACGCGGAGTGCGCGGGAGGCGGCCGAACTCATGGCGCCGGTGCTCGGCTGGGACAAGGACCACATCGAGCGCGAGGTCGAGCACTACGAGAAGCGGGTGGAGGCCGAGCGGGAGTCGCAGCGGCAGCCGGACGATCTGACGGCGGATGCGGCGAGGCTCGGCGCCCGGGACATCGTGCCGCTGTAGAGCGTCGGTCCGGGCGGGACGTTCGGACGGGACCGGTCGGCGGGACCGGTCGCCCAGGAGGTTCGGGCGGGACGTTCCGGCAGCGAGTTCGGGCGGAACGAGCGTCACTCGAACGAGTGTCGCGAACCGGGATCTTCGTTCGGAACCGGGTCGTTCTACGGGGTGCGGGGGCAGAACTCGGCGGCGAGCAGGGCCGGTTCGAGGCCGGGATCTGTGACCGCCGTCGTGTTCACCCGGAAGGTGAGGACGCGACGACCGTCGACGGTGGCCGCGGTGCGCACATAGCTGCCGGTGATACGGCCGTTGTGCCCCCACACCGTGATGCCGCACGGCAGCTTCTGGGGAAACAGGCCCATGCCGTACAACCCGTGTGCGGCCCGGGTGTCGCGCATTTCGTGCAGCAGGCGTGAGGGCAGCAGCCGGCCTCCGAGCAGTGCCGCGTAGAAGCGGTCCAGATCGGCCAGGGTGGTCACGAGCTCGCCAGCGGCTCCGGCCACCCGCGGGTCGAGTTCGGTGACGTCGGTTCCGTCGGCGGCGTAGGCGCGACCGTGCGGGGAGGGGAGAGAAGTGCGCGCACCAGGAAAGGAGGTACCCGTCAGATCCAGCGGAGCGATGATGCGCCGCTCGGCCTCGGTGGCGTAGGAGTGGCCCGTGACCTGCTCGATGACCATGCCGAGCAGCACGTAGTTGGTGTTCGAGTAGGCGAAGCGGCCGGGTTCGGCCGGAGGGTGGGTGAGTGCGATGCGTACGGCTTGAAGGGGGGACAGGGGGGTCAGGCCCTTGGTCTCCGCGGAGAAGTCGTTCAGGCCGCTGGTGTGGGTGAGCAGGGAACGCAGGGTCAGCGCGCGGCCGTCGTTGCCCGCTCCGTGCACCAGGCCCGGCAGATGCTGCTCCACCGTGTCGGACAGGGACAGCCGGTGCTCTGCCGCGAGTTGCAGGACGACGGTCGCGATGAAGGTCTTCGTGATGCTGCCGGCGCGGAAGTGGTCGGCGCGGCTGATGCCTTGGCCCGCCCGGGCGTAGTGGGTGCCGGGCTCCTCGCGGGCCATGAGGGCTGCGGCGGGGGCTCCGCCCGCGGTGACCAGCAGCGGGAGGAGCGCGTCCGTGGCCGGTGCGGTGGGTGCGGAGGAGGCGGCGGGGGTGAGAGCGAGCAGCGCCAGGGCCACCGGCATGGCCAGTAGCGTCCGAAGCGGGGGCATCGCGAGTCCTCCCTTGTCGCGGCCCATCATGCAGGGTGGCCGACGGCGCGGTGCGGCAGGGCCTCGCGTGCACAGGCACCCCGTACGGTGCCAGGAGCACCCTGGGCGACGGGCACTTGTCGGGTGAGGGACAATGAAGGCTCTGTCAGGGCGGGTTGTATGAGGGGACGCATGTCGGAGGCGGAGCGGGCGGGGACATCTCGTCAGGACACTCGTCAGGACAACCGCGAGCGTCTTCTCGCCGGGCGGTACCGGCTGGGGAAGGTGCTCGGCCGTGGTGGCATGGGCACGGTGTGGCGGGCCGAGGACGAAACCCTGGGCCGGACGGTCGCCGTCAAGGAGTTGCGATTCCCGTCGAACATCGACGAGGACGAGAAGCGCCGGCTGATCACGCGGACGCTGCGCGAGGCCAAGGCGATCGCGCGGATCCGCAACAACAGCGCGGTGACGGTCTTCGACGTGGTCGAGGAGGACGACCGGCCGTGGATCGTGATGGAGCTCGTCGAGGGCAAGTCGCTCGCCGAGTTCATCCGGGAGGACGGCCTGCTGAAGCCGAGGCGGGCGGCGGAGGTCGGGCTGGCCATTCTCGACGTGCTGCGTTCGGCGCACCGCGAAGGCATCCTGCACCGTGACGTGAAGCCGTCGAACGTCCTGCTGGAGTCCGACACCCAGCGGGTCGTGCTCACCGACTTCGGTATCGCCCAGGTCGAGGGCGACCCGTCGATCACCTCGACCGGCATGCTCGTCGGCGCGCCCTCCTACATCTCCCCGGAGCGGGCCCGCGGGCACAAGCCGGGCCCCGCAGCCGACCTGTGGTCGCTCGGCGGACTGCTGTACGCGGCGGTCGAGGGCGTGCCGCCGTACGACAAGGGTTCCGCGATCGCGACGCTGACCGCGGTGATGACCGAGCAGTTGGAGGAGCCGAAGAACGCGGGGCCGCTGACGGACGTCATCTACGGTCTGCTCACCAAGGACCCGGCGAAGCGGCTCGACGACGCCGGCGCGCGGGCGATGCTCAACGCGGTGATCCACGCGCCCGAGTCGAAGGCGGCCGAGCCGGAGCCTCCGGCCGACGCGACCAGGGTCGTGCCGTTGCCGGTGCAGCCCGACGGGCCCGAGGGCGGGCGGGGTTCGGGGGGCTCCGGCCCCAAGCGGGGCGAGGAGGCCGCGGAGAAGCTGCGCGGGGCGCTGCGTTCCGTGCGCAAGGCCGCCGTGGGGGCGGCCGGTTCGGCGGCGGCCGCTCGTGGCAAGTCGGGCAGCCGCACGGCGGGTTCGGGGTCCGGTGGCACCACGTCCACCGGGCAGTCCGGCGGTGCGGCCTCGGGTGCGGCCGGCTCCACGGCGCCCATGCCGACGGTGCCTCCCGTGCCTCCGGCTCCGCCGACGGCCTCGGCACCGTCGGTGTCGGCCCAGCCGTCCTCTTCGGGTACGTCGTCCCCTTCGGGCACGGCGCCGGCGTCGGGTACCTTGGCTGCTTCCGGTTCCTCGGCCGCGGCGGCTTCGTCGGCTTCCGCGAAGGGCGTGGGCTCCGGAGGACCGGAGCGCGGATCCCAGGGGGCGAACACGCAGGCCGGCGGGCGTAGTTCGGGGTGGCCGGTCATGCCGCCGCCGGATCTGCCGCCGCGGTCTGTGCCCAGGGCGCCCCTCACCGACGTGGTGCCGAAGCGGACGCTGGTGATCATCGCGGTGGTGGTCGTGCTCGCCGTGCTCGGCACCGTGCTGGCCCTCACGCTCGGCGACAACGACAAGGATGCGAACGGGGCCGGGGGCGGCGGCAGGAAGCCGGTGGCGAGCGCGTCGAACAGTGCCGGTTCCAAGGAGGACACAAGGGGCGGGACCCGTGGTGACGGGGGCGCTTCGCAGTCCGCGTCGAGTTCGAAGGGCGGCGGCACGCCCAGCAACACGCCGACCGCGACCGGCGGAAGCGGTGGGGCAGCCGGCGGGCCGTCCGGGGGCGGCAGTGCGGTGGAGACGTCGCACAAGGGCGGCCAGGGGTATTCGATCGGACTGCCCAAGGGGTGGACGTTTCAGTCCACGAGTGCCGCGGGGGACCGGTTCACCGGACCCGGCGGGCAGAAGCTGCTCGTCGCTTGGACGTCCACGCCCAAGGGCGACCCGGTGGGCGACTGGAAGAACCAGGAGCGCTACATGGTGCGCTCGCAGTACCGGAAGATCCGCATAGGACAGGTGGACTACCGCGGCTGGAACGCGGCCGACTGGGAGTTCACCTATGTGGAGAGCGGGACGAAGTACCGGACGATCGACCGGGGCTTCGTCGTGGACGACGATCTCGGGTATGCGCTGATGTACACGGCGAAAGCCGTCAATTGGGGCAGTGAACTCCGTAAGGAGACCTGGCAGACGTTCGCGAAGACGTTCGAACCCAAGTCGTGAAGTGATCGAACCCGCGTTTGGGCCGCGAGATCTGGCATCACCTCTTTGCGGGTTGCCTCCGGCACGTATCGTGAGTGCTTACGGACCGTACGCATCCGGGTATGGGTGCGGAACGGGGCGCAAGGCGAACGGAATTGACCGACCGGGCTGCCGGGGGAGGCAACGTGGACGACTATGCGGGACGGGTACTCGCCGACCGCTACCGCCTGCCGCTGCCACCCGCCGACGAGTACGAACTCACCGACACCCGGGCCTTCGACACCTACAGCGGACAGGAAGTCCTGGTCCGGCAGGTGCCCTTGCCGGAAGTCGTCGAGGCGGAGGTGCTCGACGCGGAGGGGCTCCCCGACGGCTTCACGGCCCGTGACCCGCGGGACCGGGGAGCGCGGCGGTCCGCGGCGCGCACCGGGGCGCGACGGCCCACCGACCCCGCCGTACGGCGTGCGGTCGAGGCCGCGCAGGCCGCGGCGCGGATACCCGACCATCCACGGCTCGACCAGGTCTTCGACGTGTTCGCCGAGGGCGGTTCGCTGTGGATCGTCAGCGAGTTGGTGGCGGCGCGACCGCTGGCCGCCCTGCTCGCCGAGAAGCCACTGACGCCGTATCGGGCGGCAGAGGTGGCCTCCGACGTCCTGATGGCCTTGCGTGTGCTGCACGCCCACGGCTGGGTGCACCGGAACATCACGGCCCGCACGGTGCTCGTCTGTGACGACGGCCGGGTGATGCTGACCGGGCTCGCGGTGGGGGCGGCGGAGGAGGCGCTGTGCGGGTACGACCCGGTGCCGGCTCCGGAGGGTGACGGGGACGGCGGTCTCGGGGGTGCCGCAGGCCCCTCGGGTGGGCCGGTTCCGCAAGGCGGCCAAGGCGGCCAAGGAGCTCAAGGAGGGCAAGGGTTCCCGGGGTCTCCGGAAGCCCGGAGCGGCCAAGGTGGTCCTGGTGCCCAGGGTGGTCCCGGTGGTTTCGGTGGTGCTGATCCCGAGGCGGCCCGGCGTGCCGCCATCGGGGCCCGTGCGGCCGGTGGACTGCCGGCCGTCGGGGCCGAGGCGGCGAACGGGGCCGGTTCGGCGGGTGCCTTCGCGCCCAAGGCCCTCGAAGGCGGCGGGGACGTCCGGGCCGCGCGGGCCGGCGCGATCGCCGCGTACCGGGCGGGCGCCCGGGCCGCGGCCAGGGTCCAGGAGGCGCAGCAGAGCGGGCGGGCGGCACTGCCCGGGGCACGTTCCGCGCCCGAGGGCGGCCCCGCGGCGCAGGCCAACGGCTCGGCACAGACACACACTTCGGGTGACGGTGCGCAGAGCGCGCCCGACGACACCGCGTCCCCGGGGCAGACAGGCGATCCCTACGGCGTGGGCGCCCCCTCCTGGCACGGTGCCACGCCCCGCACCGGAGCCGGCGGCTTCCCTCCCGACGAGGGCGCCGGCGGAGCGACCTACACGGACGACGACCCCTACGCGGCTCAGCCGGGCATGCCCCCCGGTCTCGGCGCCGCTTCCCCGTCCGGTCTTCCCGCACCCGGTCTGGACACGGCGTACCCCGCCGGGGTGCCCGCGCCCGCGGCCAACGCCCCTGCCCTGCCCGGTTCCACGCCCGCCCCGCTGCCGCCGGGCGCGACGCCCCCGAGCCGCTGGGACGACCTGGTGGCGGGCACCCCCGTCCCCCGTGGCCCCGCCACCCCGCTCGCCGCCGAGCGGGCCCGGCAGGCTCGGATGGCCGTCGTGGGGCCCGTGACGGAGCGATGGGCACCGGAGCAGGCCGGGCCGGTGCACGAGAACTGGCAGCTGGCGCCGCCGATCGGGCCCGCGACCGACCTGTGGGCGCTGGGAGCGCTGCTCTTCAGGGCCGTACAGGGGCATGCGCCGTATCCGGAGGAGTCGACGGCCGAGCTGGTGCAGATGGTGTGCGCCGAACCGCCCGCCTTCGCCGAGGAGTGCGGGCCGCTCAGGCCGGTCGTCGAGTCGTTGCTGCGTCAGGACCCCACCGAGCGCCTCGACTTCGAGGAGCTGGGCGGCTGGCTGCGTTCCCTGGTGCGGTCCGCGCCCGAGCCCGACGCCGGTGCCCACGTGGTCGCCGCACCGCCGGCTGACACCAGCCGGCTGCCCGTCGTACGGCGCCGCGGCGAGCTGGTGCGCAGGCGCCGCGCCGGACTCCCCGCGACCAGCGCGCACGGGCGGCACAAGCGGGCCAAGCAGGAGGTGAAGTCGCCGCGCGGACTCGGGCGTACCCTGCTCCTGCTGATCCTGCTCCTGCTGGCCGCGGCGGTCGCGTACGCCATGTTCTTCATGCCGAAGTCCGGCGGGAGCGGCGCGGCGGGCAGCGACCATACCGGCACGGCGGGGGACGTCAGCGCCGCCCCCACGCAGTCGCACCCGAACGCCGGCAGCGAGCCACGCCCCGACCAGACCTCCCCGAAGGACGACGGCAGCGCCTCCCCGTCCAAGTCGGCGGGTGCGACGGAGAGTCAGACCACCGGACCGGACCTCGCGGACGGCTTCACCCTGCGCAAGGACCCGGAGGGCTTCCAGGTGGCCGTGGCCAAGGGCTGGTCCCGGGCCGGCAAGAACAGCTGGAACCAAGTGGTGTACTCGCACGGCGACTTCGAGCTCATCGTCGTGAAGGGACGGGACGGCGCGGTCACCTATGGCAGCGATCCGATGGTGTACCAGCGGGACAAGGAACACGAGCTGCAGCCGTACCGCAGCTCCAGTTGGGCCACCGCGACCGGGCTGCGCACCGTCACCGTGGGGACGCGGGCAACGGCCGAGGGGCAGTTCACCTGGACCGACGGCAGCGGGCGCGACCTGTATGTGCGCAACATCGCGATGCTCATCAACGGGCGGTACCACATCGTGCAGGTGCGCGGCCCGGAGTCCCAGCGCGACGAGGTGACGCAGCTTTACCAACAGGCGTCGGCTTCCTATCAGGTGACCGGCTGAACTCGTCTGTGAAGGCTCCGTGAAGGGCGCGGATGGTTGCGCCCCATGCACAGAAGCGACAACCGTCACAGTGCGGTCTTCATGGGACCCCCCTGGTTCCCTGTTGGCGGGCCGGTCCTTAGTCTGACCCTGTCAAGAGCATTGCGGGGCAACGTGAATCAGATGCAGGGCCAGCTTGTCGCGGGCCGCTACCGGCTCGCCGAATCGATCGGCAGCGGCGGCATGGGCCGCGTGTGGCGCGCCCACGACGAGGTGCTGCACCGGGCAGTAGCGATCAAGGAGTTGACCGCCGCGCTCTACGTGTCCGAGAGCGACCAGGAGCGGTTGCTCGCGCGCACGCGGGCGGAGGCGCGCGCCGCCGCGCGCATCAACCACTCCGCGGTCGTCACCGTCCATGACGTGCTGGAGCACGACGGCCGCCCGTGGATCGTGATGGAGCTGGTCGAGGGATACTCGCTGGCCGACGCGGTCAAGGAGCACGGGCGCATCGAGCCGGCGGAGGTCGCGCGCATCGGGCTGTGGGTGCTGCGGGCGCTGCGCGCCGCGCACTCCGCCGGCGTGCTGCACCGTGACGTGAAGCCGGGCAACGTGCTCATCGCCCACGACGGACGCGTCCTGCTCACCGACTTCGGCATCGCCCAGATCGAGGGCGACACGACGATCACGCGGACCGGAGAGGTCGTCGGCTCGGTCGACTACCTCGCCCCCGAGCGCGTCCGCGGCCACGACCCGGGCCCCGCCTCCGACCTGTGGGCGCTCGGCGCCACGCTGTACACGGCAGTGGAGGGCAGGTCGCCGTTCCGCCGCACCTCGCCGCTGTCCACGATGCAGGCCGTCGTCGAGGAGCACGCCGCCGAGCCGCACTACGCCGGCCCGCTCGGGCCCGTCATGGCCGCGCTGCTGCACAAGGACCCGGCCACCCGGCCCGGTGTGGCCGAGGCCGAGCAGATGCTCGCCGAGGCGGCGGAGGGGCGCCGCTCGAACGCGGCGCAGGCGTACGTGCCGACACAGCACATGGGCTCCCACCACGAGACGGAGGCCGGTACGGGTCCGCAGCCGGGCTCGTCGACGCCGTATCCGCCGGTGCCGGTGCCGGCGCCCACGTCGATCGGGCCGGCCGGCATGCCCACGGGCCCGGTCCCCGAGCCGAAGCGCCGCCGTCTGCGGTCCCTCGCGCTCACGGTCGCCTTCGCCGCGATCATCGGCGGCGGCGCGGCGGTGGCGTGGCAGAAATGGGATGGGGCGCAGCCGAACGGCGGCGGCACACCCGCCGTATCGGAGACCTCGTCCCCGTCGAGCGGTGCCACGAGCGCCCCCGCGGGAGGTGTCCCCGCCGCGTGGAAGCGCTACGACGACCCCTGGGGTTTCACTCTCTACCTGCCCAAGGGCTGGCAGCGGAAGATCGTCGGCGTCGACGGGGACCTCCGCCAGGTCGACTACACGCCCGACAACGGCAAGCACTTCGTCCGTATCGCCATCGACACCTCGCCGGACTTCAAGGACGCCTACTCGCACCAGCTCGACCTGGCCGAGCAGCTCAAGCGGCGACTGGTCAGCTACCGGGGAGTGCGGCTGGAGAAGAACGTGTACCGCGACGTCGAGGGGTCCGTCTGGGAGTACACCTGGTCAGCGCTGGCCAAGGACCCGCCCCATGTCGCCGGGCCGCGCCACGCCATCGAGGAGACGTACTTCTCGCGGGAGGGCACGGAGTACGCGATCTACATGTCCGGGCCTGCCGAGAGCTGGGCGAAGACGAGCAAGCAGTTCAAGTCGGTGCTGCAGGGCTGGCAGGAGAAGACGGCCCAGTAGCCGGAGTTGGCCGGTCGGTGCCCCGGAGCCGGTCCGTCCGGTGCGGCATGATGGGGCGCATGGGGACCGAGGGGGAGAACGCCCGTGTCATCGCGGGCCGTTACCGGCTTGAGGCGAGACTCGGGCGCGGTGGCATGGGCGTGGTGTGGCGGGCGACCGACGAGCTGCTCGGCAGGCAGGTGGCGGTCAAGGAGATCCCACTCGACCTCGACGAGACGCTCTCCGCCGACCAGGCCCGGCGTCAGCGCGACCGGACGCTGCGCGAGGCCCGCGCGGTGGCCCAGTTGCGCCACCCGCACATCATCGTCGTCCACGACGTGGTGGAACACGACGAACGCCCGTACATCGTCATGGAGTTGATCGACGGCGGCACCCTCGCCGACCGGGTCTCCGCGCGCGGGCCGGTCGACGCCGCCGAGGCCGCACGTATCGGCGTCGGACTGCTGAGCGCGCTGCGCACCGCGCACGCGGCCGGCGTCCTGCACCGCGACATCAAACCCGCCAACGTCCTGCTGGAGGCCGGCACGGACCGGGTCGTCCTCACCGACTTCGGTATCGCCCAGGTGGCCGGGGCCACCACGCTCACCGAGACCGGCTCCTTCGTCGGCTCGCCCGAGTACACCGCGCCGGAGCGGATGTCCGGTGCGAGGACCGGCCCCGAGTCCGACCTCTGGTCGCTGGGCGCGCTGCTGTGCACCGTCCTGAGCGGCGAATCACCGTTCCGGCGCGACTCGCTCGGCGGCATCCTGCACGCGGTCGTGGTCGACGAGATACGGCCGCCCGCGCAGGCCGCGCCGCTGCTGCCCGTCGTACTGGGCCTGCTGGAGCGTGATCCCGACCGGCGGCTGGACGCGGAGCAGGCGGAGCGGATGCTGCGCACCTACCGTGCCACCGGCCGCACCCCGCAGCATCCGCCCGGTTACACCCCGACCCAGCGGGACGTGCCGCGCGCGCCCGCGCCCGTGTCCGTGCCGACGCCGTCACCGACGCCGGCGCTCGCGCCGTCGCCCACGGTGGAGACCAGGCGCTCCACCCGGAGCGTGCTGGTGGCCGCGCTGCTCGTCGCCGCGATGGCCGGGGCGGGGGTGTCGGCGGCGGCGCTGCTCATGAACCGGGACGGTGACGGGGACGGCACCCCGACGAGCCCCGGGCCGCATACGCCGGCGAGCGCGTCGGTCTCTCCCGGCACTTCGGCCCCTCCCGGCACTCCGGCGTCTCCCACTGCCCCGAGCACCTCATCGTCCGCCACGGTCTCCGGTGCCGGCGCCACCGCGAGTCACCGCCCCTCCGCCCCCTCCGGCTACCGCACCGCCGACGACCCCGCAGGCTTCTCCCTCGCCGTACCGGAGAACTTCACCCGCGAGCCCCAGGGTGAGCGTGTCTTCTACATGTCGCCGGGGGAGGTTTTCCGCCTCGGCATCAAGGTCGCCGACCCGGCGCCGGGCGGTCCGCTCGGCGTGATGCGGCGCGCCGCCGCCAAGGGCGCCGACACGAACCCCGGTTACCACGACGGCCGGGTCGCCTTGACCACGCAGGCCGGACAGCCCGCCGCCCTCTGGGAGTTCACCTGGAGCGGTTTCAGTGCGGCGGAGGGGCCGCGGCACACCTACGACGTGTGCTGGGAGGAGGGCGGGCGGATGTACGACGTGTGGGTGTCGGCGCCGGTAGGAAAGGTACGGGAGGCGAAGGAGTACTTCGACGTCGCGACCGACACGTTCATGCGTCACTGACCGGCACCTTCGACGTCACTGAACGACACACGCCTTCGTACCGCCGTCGGGCATGCACAAAGCGGTAACAGGCGGCAGCGCGGGTCACGGCTGTGTGACCGGAAAGCATTCCTTGTGGATACGGGAGCACCCGGCGCGATATGGATGGACGCATGAGCAGCAACGGGGCATCCGCCCGCGAGTCCGACGACACGACGAGCTTTGTTCTGCAACCGCCGCAGCAGGCGAGCGCGCAGGCGGCGCCCGAGCCGGCGGCGCCCACGCGTGCGACGCCCACGCAGGTCGTCCCGTCGCAGTCCCAGCCCGCGCAGGATCCGGGTGCCGGTCGCCTCGTCGCGGGCCGGTACCGGCTGCTGGCCAAGCTCGGGCACGGCGGCATGGGCACGGTGTGGCGGGCCAAGGACGAGACCGTCGACCGCGAGGTCGCCGTCAAGGAGCCCCGCGTCCCGGACCATCTTCCCGAGCGTGAACGCGCCAACGCCTTCGAGCGAATGCGCCGCGAGGCGCGCGCCGCGGCACGCCTCGACCACCCGGCCGTCGTCAACGTCCATGACGTGGCGGTCGTGGACGGCCGGCCGTGGATCGTCATGGAGCTGGTGCACGGCCGCTCGCTCGGCGACGCCCTGCAGGAGGGCACGATGGGCGCGCGCGAGGCGGCCAGGGTCGGCCTGGAGGTGCTCGGCGCGCTGGAGGCCGCGCACGCGGCGGGCATCCTGCACCGTGACGTCAAGCCGGACAACGTGCTTCTGGGCCGCCACGACCGCGTCGTGCTGACCGACTTCGGCATCGCCCAGATCGAGGGCGAGACGAACCTGACGGACACCGGCGGTTTCGTCGGCTCGCCCGAGTACATCGCGCCCGAGCGGGTGCTGGGCCAGCGTCCCGGCCCGGCCTCCGACCTCTGGTCCCTCGGCGTCGTCCTCTACGCGGCCACGGAGGGCTTCTCACCGTTCCGCCGCAGCAACACGCCGGCCACGCTCCAGTCGGTCCTCAACGCCACGCCGGCACCGCCCGCCTCGGCGCCGGGCCCGCTGGCCGAGTTGATCATGGATCTGCTGCAGAAGGATCCGGCCACACGGCCGACCGCCACCCGGATCCGGGCCGTGCTGTCGGAGATCGCGAACCCACCGGCACCCGCGCCCACCCAGCCCGTGCAGATCGTCACGCGCGGGATCAGGCTCGGGCGCAGGGCGTGGCTCGGGGCCGGTGCGGGTGTCGTCGCGGCGGCGGTGGCGGCGTATCTCCTGATTGCCGATCCGTTCGCGGGGACGCTGCCGGACGGCTGGAAGAGGCACGACCTAGGTGCGAAGGTCGGGTCCGCCATCGGCGTGCCCGCGGCCTTCGTGAAGAGCAAACCCGCCGATGACTCGGACGGGACGACCGCCTCCTTCAAGGACCCGAGCGGCACGGTCTGGATCACCGTCGACCGCGACATCAAGGCCGACGACAAGGGCCACGAGATCCCGGAGTCCGCGGCGGCCAGGGCCTTCGCGGAGTGGGCGACGCTGCAGGACGGCGAGTACTCCTGGGGCATCGCCGACGACCCCGCGCCCAAGGGCGATCCCCAGCCGAGCACCTACAAGGACCACAAGGCCGCCGAGAACACCATCGTTTACACGGCCACCGACGACCCGCAGCTGCGTGAGGCCCAAATCCGCTACTACCGGGCGGGCAACGGCGACATGTACCGGCTGTGGATCGACTATCCGGGCCGAGGCTACTTCACCGACGAGGGCCGGGAGATCGCCAAGGAGGCCATCGCCAACTGGGACATCCACCGGCTCTGACCCGCCCTCAACCCCGAACACCCGCACGGTACTTGCCCGGCGTCACCCCGAACTCCCTGCTGAACGCGTGCGAGAGCGCGTACGGGCTGCTGTATCCCGCATCGCGGGCGACCGAGGCCAGCGGGGCGTCGGTGTCGCGCAGGAGCGTGGCCGTGCGGGTCAGCCGCCACCACGTCAGATACGCCATCGGCGGGCGGCCCACCAGCGCCGTGAACCGTCGCGCCAGCGTCGCCCGTGACACGCCCGCCTCCGCGGCCAGGCTGTCGTTGGTCCAGGGGGCGGCCGGGTCCGAGTGCAGCGCGCGCAGGGCGGCCGTGGTCACCGGGTCGCTCAGGACCGCCGGCCAGGAACCGGTGTCCGACTCCGTCGTCCAGGCGCGCACCAGATAGATCAGCAGCAGGTCGAGCAGGCTCGGCAGGGCCAGGCAGGAACCCGGGCGGCGTTCGTCGAGTTCTCGGGCCAACAGGTCAACGGCCGACCGGAGTTCGGGGTGGGCGCCCACCCGGTTGGGCAGGTGGACGACCTGCGGCAGCTCCGCCAGCAGGGGATGGACCCGGCTGTGGTCCAGGCGGTACTTGCCGCACAGCAGCTCCACCTCGCGCCCGGCCGGATCGGCGGGTGGCCGGCACATCTCCTCGAACGGCACCGCCCTCGACGTGTCGCCGGGCGCGTCCGCGAGCACATGACCCGCCCCGTGCGGCAGCAGTACGACGTCCCCGGCACCCAGCGTCACCGGTTCGCCGTCCCCGTCGGGCCGCAGCCAGCAGCTGCCCGCGAGGACGACATGGAAGCCCGCCCCCTCGTACGGGGCGAACCGGGTGCACCAACTGCCGCCGACCCGCAGCCGGTTCGAGGAAGGCTGTCCGATGCGTACGGCGGAGATCGCGTCGCTCACCACGTCCATGGCTCCGCAGCCTACTCCGACCCGAACCGAGAGAGCGTCGCGCATGAGACGTATGCGTATCCAGAAGAGCAGATCAGGCATTGGAATGCTCAGTCGGATTTCGTACCGTCGTGGGCATGGCTGACGAAACCACGCAGAGCTTCGTGATCGGTGACGTCCAGGTCCTCCGGATCGTCGAGTGGCAGGAGCCCTACGCCCCCGCCCGAGCCCTCGTGCCGGGCGTCGCACCCGAGGTGTGGGAGGACAACCGGGAGGCGCTGGCGCCGGACCACTGGGAGCCCGGCGGCGACCGGGCCGTCATTGCCCTGCAGGCCTGGGTGCTGCGCAGCGGCGGGCGCACCGTGCTGGTGGACACCGGGGTGGGGCACGGGCGGGAGCGGCCCGGCAATCCGCTCTTCCACCGGCAGCAGGGGTTCGGCCTCCCGGCGCGCCTGGCACGGGCCGGCGTACGGCCCGAGGACGTCGACGTCGTCGTCAACACCCACATCCACGGTGACCACGTCGGCTGGAACACCCATGACGTGGACGGCGGTTGGGTGCCCACGTTCCCCCGCGCCAGGTACCTTCTCCCGGCCGCCGACGACCACCACTTCGGCCCGGACGGCGGGTACGGCGGTGACGTACGGCCCGACGACCGCCTGATGTACGAGGACAGCATCGCGCCCGTCCACAGGTCCGGACAGGCCGTGCTCTGGGACGGCGAGCACCGCATCGACGAGCACCTGACCCTGGAGTCCGCCCCCGGGCACACCCCGGGCTCGTCCGTCCTGCGCGTCGCCTCCGGCGGCGAACAGGCCGTCTTCGTGGGCGATCTGCTGCACAGCCCGGTCCAGATCCTGCACCCGGAGTTCAGCAGCTGCTTCTGCCTGGAGCCCGAGCGGGCGGCCGCCGAGCGCCGACGCGTCCTGGAACGGGCCGCGGAACAGGGCGAGTTGGTGATCCCCGCGCACTTCGGCGGGCCAGGGGTGGTGGAGGTGCGGCGGCAGGGGGCCTCGTTCGCCTTCGGCGGCTGGACCCTGTAGCCGGGCGACGACGGGGGCGCGGGGGACGCAGTACACACCCGCACCACCGTCCACGGGCGTGGGCGGTCCTCGCCGGCACCGCCCACGGCCTGGAGGACTCCCCGGCCCGGGTGGTGGGGCTGATGACCGCACCGACGAGGTCGCATGCGCGCACTGCGTGTCGGGATGCCCAAGGGCACACCGGCCGAGAAGAAGGGCACCCTGTTCAGGGAGCACATGACGGCCTCGTGATCGCGAAAAGCTGAAACCCACCTCCGCCGCACCGCCCAACGCCCTGATCAGTGCGTTCGTTGCCAGTGCCCACTGGCAGCGTGTGTGCACTGCGTGAAGCCGCGTTACCGACGGGTACCCAAAGCCTCCGCACCGGCATACCCTGCGCCTCATGACGGACGCGCAAGCCCCGGCCAAGACCGGCACGAATCCCCTCGCCCCCGCTCCGGAGGGCGCCCGTACCGCCGCCGACGTGGTGACGCCCGAGCTGATCGCCCAGCTCACCAAGGGCGTGGTCGGCTCCGGCCGCACCGCCAACCACACGCCGTTCACCGGCGAGAAGCTGGCCGACCTGCCGGAGTCCACGCCCGAGGACGTGGCCAAGGCCTTCGACGCCGCCCGTGCCGCGCAGGCGGTGTGGGCGCAGACACCGGTACGGCAGCGCGCGGCCGTACTGCTCCGCTTCCACGACCTGGTGCTAGCCCGCCAGGCCGAGGTCCTCGACCTGATCCAGCTGGAGACCGGCAAGGCCAGGCTGCACGCCCACGAGGAGGTCCTGGCCGTCGCCATCGCGGCACGCCACTACGGCCGCCGGGCCGCCGCCTATCTGAAGCCCAAGCGGCACGCGGGCGCCATGCCCACCCTCACCCGCGTCGCCGAACTGCGCCACCCGCGCGGTGTGGTCGGCCAGATCGCCCCCTGGAACTACCCCCTGGAACTGTCGGTCGGCGACGCGCTCCCGGCGTTCGTGGCGGGCAACGCGGTGGTGATGAAGCCCGACACGGAGACCTGCCTCACCGCACTGTGGGCGCGTGACCTGCTCATCGAGGCAGGGCTCCCCGCCGCCGTCTTCCAGGTCGTCCTCGGCGAGGGACCCGTCGTCGGCCCGGAGCTCGTCAAGCGCGCCGACTACGTGTCCTTCACCGGCTCCACCCGCACCGGCCGCGAGGTCGCCCAGGGTGCCGCCGCCCGTCTGATCGGGGTCTCCCTCGAACTCGGCGGCAAGAACGCGATGCTCGTCCTGGAGGACGCCGACATAGAGAAGGCCGCCGCCGGCTCGGTGCGCGCCTGCTTCTCCTCCGCGGGCCAACTGTGCATCTCCATCGAGCGGTTGTACGTTCACGAGTCGATCGCGGACACCTTCCTGGACCGCTTCGCCACCCGCACGAAGGCGATGCGGCTCGGTACGTCCCTCGCCTACGGCGCCGACATGGGCTCGCTGGTGGGGGAGCGCCAGCTGGAGACGGTGACCCGGCACGTGGAGGAGGCCGTGGCCAAGGGTGCGAAGGTCGTCGCGGGCGGCGTCGCCCGCCCGGACATCGGCCCGTACTTCTTCGAGCCGACGATCCTCGACGACGTGACCGAGCCGATGTCGGTCTGCACCGAGGAGACCTTCGGCCCGGTCGTCTCCATCTACCGCTTCAAGAGCGAGGACGAGGCGGTCGAGCACGCCAACTCCACGCCGTACGGCCTGAATTCCTCGGTCTGGACGAAGAGCGGCAGCCGCGGCCGCGAGGTCGCCTCCCGCCTCCGCACCGGAACCGTGAACATCAACGAGGGCTACGCACCCGCCTATGGCAGCGTCCAGTCCCCCATGGGCGGCATGAAGGACTCCGGCCTCGGCCGCCGCCACGGCTCGGAAGGCATCCTCAAGTACACGGAGGCCCAGACGGTCGCCCAGCAGCGCCTGCTGCCGATGGCCCCCTCGCTGGGCATGGACGACGAGAAGTACGCGCAGTTCATGAGCCGCAGCCTCCGGCTGATGAAGGCCCTGCGCTTCAAGTAGGACCATCCGTTCTCAACGAGGAGAGCACGTGTCACAGGACACCTACGACTACGACGTCATCGTCGTCGGCTCGGGCTTCGGCGGCTCCGTCACCGCCCTTCGCCTCACCGAGAAGGGCTACCGCGTAGGTGTCCTGGAAGCCGGCCGCCGGTTCACCCGCGAAACCCTCCCCCAGAACTCCTGGGACCTCAGGAACTACCTCTGGGCCCCCCGGCTCAACATGTACGGCATCCAGCGCATCCACCTGCTGGGCAACGTCATGGTCCTGGCCGGCGCCGGCGTCGGAGGCGGCTCCCTCAACTACGCCAACACCCTCTACGTGCCGCCGAAGCCGTTCTTCGACGACCCGCAGTGGCGGGACATCACGGACTGGCACGAGGAGTTGAAGCCGTACTACGACCAGGCACAGCGCATGCTCGGTGTGCGGCTCAATCCGACGATGACCCCGTCCGACGTGCACCTGAAGGCGGCCGCCGAGCGGATGGGCGTCGGCGACACCTTCCACATGGCGCCGGTCGGTGTCTTCTTCGGAGACGGCAAGGACGCTCAGGGCACGGCGAAGGCCCGCCCCGGCGAGCAGGTGAACGACCCCTACTTCGGCGGCGCGGGCCCGGCCCGCAACGCGTGCACCGAGTGCGGCGAGTGCATGACGGGCTGCCGTCACGGCGCGAAGAACACCCTCAACGAGAACTACCTGTACCTCGCCGAGAAGGCCGGCGCGGTGGTGCACCCGATGACCACGGTCGTGTCGGTCACGGACGACTCCCAGGGCGGCTACGCGATCGCCACCCTCCCCACGGACGAGAAGAAGAACTCCGAGGGCCGCACCTTCAAGGCCCGGCGCGTGGTGCTGGCAGCCGGCACCTACGGCACCCAGACCCTCCTGCACCGGATGAAGGCGGGCGGCCAACTCCCGTACATTTCCGGCAGGTTGGGTGAACTCACCCGCACCAACTCCGAGGCACTGGTCGGCGCGCAGACGGACAACCGCCGGTACCGCAGGGCGACGGGCGCGGCGAAGGTCGACTTCACCCAGGGTGTCGCGATCACCTCGTCCATCCACCCCGACGAGAACACCCACATCGAGCCGGTCCGCTACGGCAAGGGCTCCAACTCGATGGGTGGCCTGTCCATCCTCCAAGTGCCGTACGCGGAGGGCTCGTCGCGGGTGCTGGCCTGGCTGCGGAACGCGGCCCGCCACCCCCTCCTCGTCCTGCGCTCCCTCTCCAATCACCACTGGTCGGAGCGGACCATCATCGGCCTGGTGATGCAGTCGCTGGACAACTCCCTGACGACGTACCTGAAACCGGACGGAGTGGGCAAGGGCCTGCTCACCGCCCGGCAGGGCCACGGCGCCCCCAACCCCAAGCAGATCAGGGCCGCTTCGGAGGGCGCCTTGGCGATCGCCGCCGACATCAACGGCTTCGCGGGCTCGAACGTCGGCGAACTCATGGGCACCCCTCTCACCGCCCACTTCCTCGGCGGCTGCCCGATCGGCTCCTCGCGCGAGACCGGCGTGATCGACCCGTACCACCGTCTCTACGGCCACCCCGGCATCTCGGTCGTCGACGGCGCCGCGGTCTCCGCCAACCTGGGGGTGAACCCGTCCCTCACCATCACCGCCCAGGCCGAGCGCGCGATGTCGTACTGGCCCAACAAGGGCGAGGAGGACCCGCGTCCGGAGCAGGGGGCGGCGTACGAGCGCCTGAAGCCGGTGGAGCCGAACACCCCGGCCGTACCTGCGGACGCCTTCGGCGCGCTGAAGCTGCCCTTCCTGGGAATGCCGGCCATGCCGAAGAAGTAGCCGAAGAAACAGAAGAAACAGAAGAACCAGCCGAAGCAGCCGAAGAAGCAGAGACGCAGGACAGGCAGCAGCGAGAAGCAGAAGGACCCGCACCCCCCTCCGAGTGCGGGTCCTTCCGTTTCTTTCAGCAGGTCTGGTTACGCGTGCGTGCCGGCCTTGCGCCGACGCACCACGAACACCGCACCGGCACCCAGGGCGACCGCGAGACCGCCCGTGAGGCCGATCATCGGCAGCGCGGAACTGGAGCCGGTCTCGGCGAGGCTGCCGGTGGCGGCCACGTCGTTCACGTCCGAGAGGTCCTTCACGCCGCCGGTCTGCGGCTTGGCGTCGTTCGGGTTTCCGGCGTCGGAGCCGGCGGCCAGGATGTCGAAGAAGTAGACCCAGCCGTTCGGGTCGTCGGCGACCCAGCAGCCCTTGTCGTCCGCGTACTCGGCGAGACCGCCGGTCAGCCCGAGGGAGTCCGGCACCTTGCCGCTGACACTGAGGCGCAGCTGGTAGGAGACCGACTGGCCGGCACCGAGCGAGAACGCGGTGAACGTGCCGCCCTCGCCCGCGGCGTCCGCGATCGTCCGCCAGGACTTGGAGGACTTGTCGAAGACCTGGACCTTGATCTCGCCGGAGTAGTCCTGCGCGTCCTCCCAGCCGACGGCGGCGACGCCGATCAGGGGCTTGATGTCCTTGATCGTCTCGTCGCCGTGGTTGGTGACATTGAAGGAGAACCCGGTCCAGCCGCTGCCGGCGACGATCGTGTCGGGCAGGCCGGACAGGCCGCTCTTCAGGTTGGAGCTGAGCTCGGCGGTGCTGTCGCCGTTCTCGTCGACGCAGAGCTCGGCGCCACCAGGGGTGCTCTCGCTGGGGCTCGGCGAGGCAGACGCGCTTGCGCTGCTCTCGTCCCCGCCCGGAGTGCTCTCGTCGGCCGCGGGGGTGCTCGCGTCCGCCGCGGGGGTGCTGTCCTCGGCCGCTGGGGTGGTCTGGTCCGCGGCGGGAGTGGTGTCGGCGGCGGCGGGGCTGCTCGTCGACGTGCTGGGAGTCTCGTCCGTGGCGAACGCCGCCGGAGCCGAGAGCAGGGCGAGGGGCGCTATGACAGCCGTCGCGGCCGCAGTGGCCATCACACGACGAAGCTTCATGAAAACCTCAAGGGAGTCCAGTGGAAGGGCTCCGCGTGTGGGGCGCGGGTGTGGCCCTGGTTCGCAAGTTGGATCCGTGAGGCATGTGAAAGGTTGTGCAGACACTGACAGAATCCTTATGTGGCCTGCACCACTCTCCGGGCATGCGAAGGGCCCCGCGGGCTGGGGCCGCGGGGCCCTTCTCCGTCAGCACCGACGTCAGGGCAGCGCCGGTGCCTGGGAGCGGCGCCGGGGGGTTGCGCCGCTTGTCCTGTGTGCCCTGGGTCGGCTCCCCGGCGCAGCTGGGGCGCACGGATGGTCTCGACCTCTGGCGGTGCGGAAGTGCAAGCAATGCAGTTGCCTGCGGCGGGACTTGGGGCTTTCTACGCATCGTGCTGGATGTACGGGACGTACGCAACCGTTTGACCCAGGGTCGTGCATTTTTGCATTTTCCGCCGGTCGGCCCCGGGCGTCCCCGGAGCCGGCCGATTACTTGGGTGACCGGGCTGCTGTCCCCTGCCGTCCGGCCACAACCCTGGAACGAGGTCCCACGACGTGCGGCACGACCCGTACGTCTCATCGCTCCAGCAAGCCACGCGTGGTTCTTTCGGGCCCGCCCCTGGCTGGCACGGACACCAGCACCAACGAAGCGGTTCGCGGGGCGGTCACGCGCCGTACGGGTGAGAGGGGGCTCGAACTCAGATCCGCCCGCGGGACAGTTCGAGCAGCGTCATCGCCAGCGCCGTGCCCGGCTTGCCCAGCGCGTCCCTGTAGCGGCCGAGGATCTCGTTCTCTCGGGACAGGTTCACGCGCCGGCCGCCGGACGAGATCCGTGTCTCCTGGACCACGGCGGACACGGCGACCCGTTCCTGGATCAGGCCGAGGATCCGGTCGTCGAGGGCGTCGATGCGCTCCCGGGCGTCGGCGATGGTCTGCTCGGGCGTGGTGGCGGTCATGTCGGGGCTCCTTGTCGGATGGCTCGGAGGGCGCCCCGGAGCGACAGGACCCGGAAACGGCAGACGCCCCGGGCCTTGTCGGCCCGGGGCGCCTGGGAAGTCGCTTGTCAGTAGCTCAAGCAGCACGACCATGGCAGCCAGCGGGCCGGATGCCATAGGTAAAGCGGAAGGTCGGATGCGTGAGCATGGGGTCAGTATGCACGGGTTGGCGGCGTCCCTCCAAGCGGTGTCGGTCACATCCGGCCTGACCGGCGTTCGAGGACGGGGCCGTCAGGCCGAAGCCGGAGCCCGGGAGCGGCAGCCCCGGCTCACGGGAGGTGACCGTCCCGCACCCCGTTAGAATCGGTAACCACAGACCCCCGCCCGACCGCCGGAAGGCACCCCGTGTCATCAGCGACCCCCGCTGCAGCCGCTCCCGACACCGTCCTGGTCGTCGACTTCGGCGCGCAGTACGCCCAGCTCATCGCCCGCCGCGTCCGCGAGGCCCGGGTCTACAGCGAGATCGTGCCGAGCACCATGCCGGTCGCGGAGATGCTCGCCAAGAACCCGGCGGCGATCATCCTCTCCGGCGGCCCCTCGTCGGTCTACGCGGAGGGCGCCCCGCGCCTCGACCGCGCGATCTTCGAGGCCGGCGTCCCCGTCTTCGGCATGTGCTACGGCTTCCAGCTGATGGCCACGACCCTCGGCGGCACGGTCGACAACACCGGCGCCCGCGAGTACGGCCGTACGGCTCTGCACGTCTCCAAGTCGGGCTCCACGCTCTTCGAGGGCACCCCGGACGAGCAGTCGGTGTGGATGTCGCACGGCGACGCCTGCTCCGCCGCCCCCGAAGGCTTCGTCGTCTCGGCGTCCACGGACGTCGTCCCGGTCGCCGCCTTCGAGAACGACGAGAAGAAGCTGTACGGCGTCCAGTACCACCCCGAGGTCATGCACTCGACGCACGGCCAGCAGGTGCTGGAGCACTTCCTGTACCGGGGTGCCGGGCTCACGCCGTCCTGGACCACCGGGAACGTCATCGAGGAGCAGGTCGCGGCCATCCGCGAGCAGGTCGGCGACCGGCGCGCCATCTGCGGTCTGTCCGGCGGCGTCGACTCCGCCGTGGCCGCCGCCCTCGTCCAGAAGGCCATCGGCTCCCAGCTGACCTGCGTGTACGTCGACCACGGCCTGATGCGCAAGGGCGAGACCGAGCAGGTCGAGAAGGACTTCGTGGCCGCGACCGGCGTACAGCTGAAGGTCGTGGACGCCGAGGAGCGCTTCCTCGGCGCGCTGAAGGGCGTCTCCGACCCCGAGGAGAAGCGCAAGATCATCGGACGCGAGTTCATCCGGGTCTTCGAGCAGGCGCAGGCCGAGATCATCGCGGACGCCGGTCCGGCGGTGGAGTTCCTGGTCCAGGGCACGCTCTACCCGGACGTGGTCGAGTCCGGCGGCGGCACCGGCACCGCCAACATCAAGTCCCACCACAATGTCGGCGGGCTGCCGGAAGACCTCGAGTTCCAGCTCATCGAGCCGCTGCGCAAGCTCTTCAAGGACGAGGTCCGGATGGTCGGCCAGGAACTCGGGCTCCCGGACGAGATCGTCCAGCGCCAGCCGTTCCCCGGCCCGGGCCTCGGCATCCGCATCGTCGGCGAGGTCACGAAGGAGCGTCTCGACCTCCTGCGCGAAGCCGACGCCATCGCCCGCGAGGAACTGACCGCGGCCGGCCTCGACCGCGACATCTGGCAGTGCCCCGTGGTCCTGCTCGCGGACGTCCGCAGCGTCGGCGTCCAGGGCGACGGCCGCACCTACGGCCACCCGATCGTCCTGCGCCCGGTGTCGAGCGAGGACGCCATGACGGCCGACTGGTCGCGTCTGCCCTACGACGTCCTCGCGAAGATCTCGACGCGGATCACGAACGAGGTCGCGGACGTCAACCGAGTCGTCCTCGACGTGACCTCGAAGCCGCCGGGCACCATCGAGTGGGAGTAGGCCCTAGGTGCGCCTGACGGTGCGCAGGGGCTTGCCGGGCTTCCAGACCTCGACGACCAGGTACTTGTCGTCCTCGACGTAGGTCCGTACGACCTCGGTCAGCTCGGTGCGGAAGAGGTGGAACGGCTCCGGCGGTTCCACCTCTTTCGCGTACGCCCTCTTCGCCTCGCCGTCCTCGACTCCGATCGCCAGCCCGCCGACCCGTACGTCACCGCCGCCCATCCCGGTGCCCGGCCCCGGGTTCGCCTGGAGCGTGAAGCGCGGGTCGCGGTTCAGGTCGAGGGCCTTGAGCGAGCCGGGCATCATGCCGAGCCACAGTTCGCCGTCGAGGAAACGGACCTCGAGGCCGGAGGTGCGCGGGGAGCCGTCCGCGCGGAGCGTGGCGAGAACGTGATGGGTGAAGGCGCCGAAGCGGTCCTCCGCGATCCTCGCCAGTGCGGGCTCCGCCCCGGTGAAAGCGGCCCAGTTGGCTGCCGTGTTCGCTGTCATACGGCGAGTGTGGCGCCGATACCCGACATCCGCTGTCCGGTATCGGCGCAGGGTGTCACGCCTGCTGTGAGGACGCCCCGAACGGCACCGGCCGCACGTACCGCTCGCGGCCCGCGTCGTCCCGCACCTGGGTGCACCCGGCGGCGGTCAGTTGCCGGGACAGCTTCGCGCGCCGGGCCGTGTTGACGCGGAGGGCGCCGAACATCATCGCCGGCAGCAGCACGGCGAGCGGCAGCAGGACGGCGTAGACGCCGGTCAGCAGTGCCAGCAGCAGGCACACCGCGCCGGAGCCCCAGCCGATGGCCGGCAACTGCCGGCGGTTGCCCGCCTCGACCAGGGCGTCGTAGCGGACCAGCGCGGTGAGCAGGTCGACGTCCGCCTGTGCCTCGGGGACCGGGGTGAGCGAGTTCAGGTACATGCCGGGCACCGGTCCGCCCGCGCCCACCTGCCCGAACGTGGTGATGTTTGCCGCCGCGCGCTGCTGGGCCGCAAAACAGGTGCTGAACCTGTGGTTCCGCACTCCAGACCCACAAGCACCCGGAACGGTTGCGCGCGTCATCTTTACAGAACATCTCTGTTCTCCTGAGCTGACTGAGGGTAACTTCCGCCCCGTAAAGCAACCCAGTGCTGGAGGACACATGCACGGGACCCCCGGGGGCACGCCCACTCCGCCCCCCGCCCTCCCGAACGACCGGCTGCGGTTCGCGATGCCGCCCATGCACGATTCGGTCGACGACGAACGCCGTCACCGCAAGGAGCGGCTCGCGGGCGCCCTGCGGATCTTCGGACGGCTCGGCTTCGAGGACGGCGTGTCGGGGCACATAACGGCGCGCGACCCCGAGTACAGCGACTGTTTCTGGGTCAACCCGTTCGGGATGTCCTTCAGGCACGTCACCGTGAGCGACCTGGTTCTCGCCAACTCCGACGGGCAGGTGATCGAGGGCCGCTATCACGTCAACCAGGCCGCGTTCACGGTCCACTCCCAGGTGCACGCGGCCCGCCCCGACGTCGTGGCCGTGGCCCACTGCCACTCGGTGCACGGCCGGGCCCTGTCCGCACTCGGCGACCTGCTCGACCCGATCACCCAGGAGAGCTGCGCCTTCTACGAGGACCACGCCCTCTACGACGCCTACACCGGAGTCGCCGTGGACGCCGAGGAGGGCCGCCGCATCGCCGCCGCACTCGGCTCCCGCAAGGCGCTCGTGCTGCGCAACCACGGGCTGCTCACGGTCGGCGACTCGGTGGACGCGGCCGCCTGGTGGTTCGTGTCGATGGAACGGTCCGCCCAGGTGCAGCTCACCGCCAAGGCGGCCGGCCGCCCGCTCCTCATCGACCACCGACTGGCCACGGCGACCCGCGAACAGCTCGGCGGCGACCTGGTGGCATGGATCAACTACCAGCCGCTGTGGCAGGACATCAGCCGCAGCGAACCCGATCTGCTGAGCTAGCCTCCGGCCCCGGTCCCGGTCTCCGGCCCCGGTCCCGGTCTCCGGCCCCGGTCCCGGTCTCCGGTCCCGGTCTCCGGTCCCGGTTCCCGGCTCCGGTTCCCGGCTCCGGTTCCCGGCTCCGGTTCCCGGCTCCGGTTCCCGGCTCCGGTTCCCGGCTCCGGTTCCCGGCCGGGGCCCGGCCGGGGTGGCTCAGAAGCCGCGCAGTACGGCCGCCTTGGTCATCGCGAACTCCTCGTCCGTGAGCACCCCGTCCCGGTGCAGGTCGCCCAACTCCCGCAGGCGCCGCAGGAGTACGTCGTGGTGGTCGGCGGGGGCCGGGACGGCGGGCGCCGACGTCCGGCGGGCCCCCAGCTCGTCGTACCCGCCCCCGTTGCGGGTGGACGGGTGCGGCAGGCGGGCGGTGATCGCGGTGGCCACGAGCGCGGTGAGCAGGTCGCGGCGGGCGCTGCCCCACAGGTCCAGGGCGTAGGGGTCCTTCTCCGGCGGCAGCTTGGAGAAGACCGTCTCGCGGGTCACGAACCGCAGAAAGCCGTCCTCGTAGCCGGAGTTGGGCAGCCACTCCACCTGGACGAGATCGCCGACCGTGATGATCCGTGGCCCGGTCGCCCGCTTGACCCGCTCGGAGGTGTCGGCCCAGTCGATGCGCACCTGGTTGCCGTCGAAGGAGACGGTGCCGTCGGAGGAACGGACCGAGACCGGAACGGGCGGTCCCGGCAGCAGGTACGCCTTGGCCGGCTCCTTGGGCACCTGGTCCAGCATGAGGGCCCGGCGGATCTCCTCGGCGACGTACTCGGCGACCCCGGCACGGTCCACGTCCACCTGCAGCCGGTACGGATCGGCCGCGTCCGGCAGCCGCCCACCGGTCGCCTGGAGCAACGGGTCGGCCCCCTCGCGCAGCCGCATCCGCAGCCGTCCGCGCTTGCGTTCGGGTTCGAAGACCACGCCGGCGACGGCTTCGAGGGGCACCGCCACCTCCCCGTACGTCTGCCGGAACAGTGGCACGGAGCGGTGCAGACCCGGCGTGATCCTGACCGTGGTGCCGTCGAAGGCCCAGGTCCCGTCCCGCTGGATGATCTCGGCCATAGGGAAATTCTCGCAGCAGGGTCAACACGGCGGACCCGCTTCACCCCGCGCTGACCAGACCTGCCGGACGCGGGCGGGGTGGCGTAGGGCACAATTCGCTGTCATCACACGGGGGTTGCGGGAAGGCGGGCGGCGGGCGTGGCGGTGCAGGAGGCGAGAGGCGGCGCGGACGTGCCGGGAGGCTCCCATGGAGGCGGCTGCACCTGCGGGGACTGCCCGCACGGGGCACGCGAGGGGCACCGGCGCGCGGTCGCCGAATTCCTTCTGATGCGCGACGGGTTCGCGGCCGGAGAGGGCGTGCCCGCCGCGGTGGCCCACTCGGCCTCGGCCTCCCGCCAGTGGGTTTCGGAGGAACTCAGCCAGTCCGCCGGACTCGTCGCCGACCGGGGCCGCGCCGAGGGCGAGGCCTGGCTGGCCCGCCTGTGGCGGCGGACGGTGTGCGCGGTGTGGTCACTGGTGGTCGTGTTGCTGCTGGTGCAGTCGTTGACCGCGATCGGCGCGGGCTGGACGACGGCGCGCACGGCGGGTCTGCTGGCGGCCCTGATCACGGGTGGTGCGCTGACCGCGGCATCGTGGTTCCACCGCGCGCGGGGCGGCGTACTGGCTCCCGTCATCGGCGAGGACAACCGTCTGTCCACCTCCCGCACGGTGGCGGCGGCCTGGGTGCTGCTCATCGTCTACGCCGTGCTGGTCCTGGTCGGCCGCCTCGCCGCCGCGTCCGACCACGCGGAGCGCGACGCGCTGATCTCCGGCCTCGAACTCGCCCGCGCCGCCGGTGTCGTGACCGTCCTCGCCGTGGTGTGCGGCATCGCGGTGCTGGTGCGGCGCGTGGTCGGGCTGCGGATCCTCGGCCAGCGGCTGCAGAAGGTACGGGCGTACCGGCCCCGGGCGGCCGACCTGCTCACCGACGACGCGGGACGCGGCGCCTTCGCCGACATCCAGTACGTCGTGATCAGCACCGTCGCCCTGCTGTTCGCCGCGGTGCGGCTCGCCCGGCGCCCGGAGCAGCTGCCGGACCTTCCGTGGGGTCTCGCGGTGCTGGTGCTGGTGTCGGCGGCGACCTATGTGGCAGGCAAGTACGCGGAGGGCGGCCGCCCCGTGATCCTCTCCGTGGTGCGCGCCCGCGAGGCCGGCGACCTCGACGCCCCCATCCGCACGGGCGACGACATCGAGATCCGCGGCGCGGGCTTCGTCCCCCCGGGCACCCACGGCGCCGACCGGCTGACGCGGATGGTGGTCCGCATCGGCACCGTCAACGTCCATGTGCCGCTCGTCCCGGTGACCGGCGGCTTCAGCAACCCGACGGACGCGGTACTGACCGTCCCCGTACCGGCGGACGTGGAACCGGGGAGGGTCGAGGTGCAAGTAGTGACGGCAGCGGGGGTAGAGACCAACAGATACGCGATCGACGTGACGGACTGAGGAGCACTGGCCCCGCACCGGCGCCGAAACCGGTACGAACGCACTGAGCGCACCGTCCCTTACGTACGTATCGTCTTGTGAGCGGTCCCGGCACAGCGGGTGAGAGGCGACAGCGATGACTCATGGCATGCGCACCGACACGCACACCCCCTATCTCGACGGCCACCGGAGCTGGCGCGATTCCGCCACCCGATACGCCCTCCTTCCCCTCCGGGTCTTCCTCGGCGTCACCTTCATCTACGCCGGCCTCGACAAACTCACCAACAGCGCGTTCATGAAGGACTCCGGCAGTGGCTCGATCGGCGACATGATGCGCGGCGTCCGCAATTCCTCCGCCATCCCGGCCCTGGTCGACATGGCGCTGAAGAACCCCGTGGGCTTCGGTTACGCCATCGCCCTCGGCGAGTTGGCCGTCGGCATCGGCACCCTGATCGGTCTGCTCGCCCGCCTCGCCGCGCTCGGCGGCGCGCTGATCTCCCTCAGCCTGTGGCTGACCGTGAGCTGGTCCTCCGACCCGTACTACTACGGCAATGATCTTGCCTATCTGATGGCCTGGATCCCCCTCGTCCTCGCCGGCGCCTCCGTGTTCTCCCTGGACGCCGCACTCCGCGCGCGGCGAAGGCAGCGGGCCGGAAGTTACCGGTAGTTCCCGGTCGGTGGGGGCCAGCGGTGGCGGAGTCCCGGGGTGACCCGGAGGCTCCGCCACCGACCTCTTCAGCGCGATGCGTCCAGCGGCGTGTGCGCCGTGTCCATGGGCCGTGCTACGGCCCGTCGCCGGCGTACGGCCCGGCTCACCACCCCGACTGCCCCGGCGAGACACAGTCCGCCCGTGACGACGGGTATCACCGCGAACCACGGCGTCTCCCACAGGCCGCCCGCGTCACCGGCGAAGACGACGCCCGCCAGGGCGAGGAAGAAACCGGCGACCAGCTTCCCGGGCTGGAACTCATGACGCAGCACGTGCCACCTCCGCCTGTCCGACGCCGACATGGAGATCGAGATCGATCGTGCCGGTGTTCCTGCCGCGCGCGACCGGTGGCAGGGTCACCTCTTTGTGCTTGCCCGGCTCCACGTCCACGTCCTTCTGCCTGTCGCCCGGCAGCTGGATGTCGCCCACCCCCACGTGGATGCTCAGCTGCACGGTGACGTCCTTCGGCACGATCACCTTCAGCCGGCCCGCGCCGACCGAGGCGTCCGTGCTCACCGTCCGCCCCTTGCCCACGCTCAGCTTGCTGAAGTCCAGCGTGCCGACGCCGGTGCCGAGCTCGTACTTCGGCTGTACGTCCGCGACCGCGGCCGGCTGCCAGGCCAGGCGTTCCCAGTGGGTGTCGATGTCCTTGGGCAGCGCGGCCGACGCGCCGAGCAGGGCCGCCGTGACGATGGCCAGGAAGACCGACCCCGCTCCCGTGCGCCCCAGGAACGCGCTGAACGCGATGCCCAGACCGAAGACGGTCAGCGCGCAGGCGAGCCCGGTCTGCAGGCTGGTGCCCAGCGCGTGGTCGTCCCACGTGAGACCCGTGCCGAGGGCTCCGGCGCCCACCGCCAGCAGGAAGACCCAGCCGCCGATCCAGCGGGGGCCGCGCGGTTTCGGTGCCGGGATGCGCGGGGTCCGTATGGACGCCGCGCGGTCGGTCCAGGAGTTGCCCAGGCTGATGTTGACCGCCGCCGCGATGTCCCGGTCGCGGGAGTCCTGGGGGCCCCACAGATAGCCGGTGCCGCCCACATGCGTGCCGTCCTTGACGATGGGGTCGCGCCACCAGGAGGGGTAGGAGGCGGGTACCGGCGGGGCCTGCGCCTCCGGCGGGGCGTCGGCGGCGGCCTGGGCGGCCAGCGGGTCGGGGTCGGGAGCGCCGCGCTGCCGAGACCAGTAGCCGGCGCCCGCCAGGAGCAGGGAGAGGACGACGGCGAAGGCCAGCACACTGCCGTTCCTCAGCATGGTGAGGAACACGCCGCAGCCGACCAGCGCGAACAGCACCGCCGTCAGCGCCTGGCCGTCGACTCGGCCGGTCAGCAGCTTGCGGACCTCGTTCTCCTCCTCGTCCTCGTACGGGACGAGGAGCCATGCGAAGCCGTAGAAGATCAGGCCGATGCCGCCGGTCATGGAGAGCACGACGAGGGTGATCCGGAAGATCACCGGGTCCATGTCACACTGCCGCCCGAGCCCGGAACACACCCCGGCCAGCGTCTTGTACCGCCGGTCGCGCCGGAGCCTGCGGGGGGCCGCGGCGGCCTTGGCGTCCGGCCCCCCCTCGCTCTGCGCCCCCGCCCGCCCGCCCGCGCGCGAATCCGCGCCGGTGCCGGAGGAGGCACCGGATGCCGAGTCGGCAGGGGTACCGGGGTCTGGGGCAGCTCCAGCACCGGGGCCCGGCCGGGTGCCGGGGTCCGGCCCGGGACCGGGGTTCGGCCGGGCACTGGGATCTGCCGCGGCGGCACCGGGGTCCGGACGAGTACCGGGGCTGTGCTGGGCACCGGGGTTCGGCCCGGCGACGGGTCCTCCTCCGCTGCCGGGGTCCGGAGCGGCGCCGGTCCCGGCCTCGCTGCCGGGTCCCGCCCCGGCCGCGGGTGCGGCGTCCGCGGCGCGCTCGGCGTCCTGCGGCCCGGCGCCCGGAGCGGGGCGCGGGCCGGAGCCGGGTCCCGGACCCGTCGCGGCGCGCTCGTGATCTGTCATGTGTCCATGGTGACGGCCGGGCAGCCCGGGCGGGAGTCGGTTCGACCCTGGCCGGACCCTGATATCGCCCCTGAGCCGGCGCCGGGGAGGCGTTCGACGCGGCCCTGCTTCGAAGATCAGGGGAGTCTCGGGGGTCGACCCTGATGCCCGGGTCCGCCGACCGTGTGAGTATCGATGCCATGCCGGAAGCCGCCGCAGCGCCACTCGTCGAACCGCGGCCGCCGCGCAAGCTCTACCGCAGCAGCGACGGACGTTGGCTCGGTGGCGTGGCGCGGGGGCTCGCAGGGCACCTCGGGCTGCCCGTCATCTGGGTGCGCCTCGTCTTCGTGGGCCTGTTCATGGCGGACGGCCTCGGCGCGCTGCTGTATGCCGCGTTCTGGTTCTTCGTGCCGCTCGGCGTCGGCGGCGTCGGCGGACAGAGATCCCCGTCACTGGTCGGCACCGAGACCTCACCCGACGGCCGCCGCAGACTGGTCGCCCGCAGGCCGGACCGGGGTCAGATCGTCGCGCTGCTCCTCATGGTCGTGGTGGCCCTGGTCTTCGTGGGCAACGTGAATCTGAGCGGTGGCGCCAAGGTCTACCTCTGGCCCGTCGTCCTCGTCGGCGCGGGCGTCGCCCTCGTCTGGCGCCAGGCGGACAACGCCCGCCGGGCCCGCTGGGTCGAGGTCGGCAGCCGACGGCGCACGCTCACCCTGCTGCGTGCGGCGGGCGGTGTCCTCCTCGTCACCGCGGGCGTCTCCGGTGTCTTCGTGCTGCAGGGCTCCGCCGCTCACCTCGGCTCCGTCCTGCAGGCGGCCCTCGCGGTCCTCGTCGGGATAACGCTCCTCGCGGGGCCGTATCTCGTCCGTATGACCCAGGACCTCTCCGAGGAGCGGCTGATGCGCATCCGCGCACAGGAGCGCGCCGAGGTCGCCGCCCATGTCCACGACTCCGTGCTGCACACCCTGACCCTGATCCAGCGCAACGCGGAGAACGCGAACGAGGTGCGCCGCCTCGCCCGCGCCCAGGAGCGCGACCTGCGCACCTGGCTCTACAAGCCCGAGGGCACCGGCAAGGACGAGGCCGACGAACCCACCACGCTCGCCGACGCGGTGCGGCGCAACGCAGCGGAGGTGGAGGACAAGCACGGTGTCCCCATAGAGGTCGTCATCGTCGGCGACTGCCCGCTCGACGACGGCGTCGGCGCACAGATGCAGGCCGCGCGCGAGGCGATGGTGAACGCCGCCAAGTACGGTGGCGACGGCGGCGCCGTACAGGTCTACGCCGAAGTCGAGGGAAGGACGGTCTTCGTGTCGGTCCGGGACCGCGGCCCCGGTTTCGACCTGGACTCGATACCCGCCGACCGCATGGGCGTCAGAGAATCGATCATCGGCCGCATGGAGCGCAACGGCGGCACGGCGCGGCTGCGCGCGGTGCCGGACGGCGGCACGGAGGTCGAGCTGGAGATGGAGAGGGCGGAGAAGACGTGATGAGCGACCCGACCGAGGCGAACGCGGAGCCTACTGAGCCGACGGCTGCGGGCGGCGCGGGCGAGCGCCATGTGCGTGTGGTCCTCGTGGACGACCACCGCATGTTCCGTACCGGCGTCCAGGCCGAGATCGGCCGGACCGACGAGACCGGCGTGGAGGTCGTCGGCGAGGCCGCCGACGTCGATCAGGCGGTCACGGTCATCGCCGCGACCCGCCCCGAGGTGGTCCTTCTCGACGTCCATCTTCCGGGCGGCGGCGGGGTCGAAGTGCTGCGCCGCTGCGCCGCGTTGATGGCCGACGCCGAGCAGCCGGTCCGCTTCCTCGCGCTGTCCGTGTCGGACGCGGCGGAGGACGTGATCGGCGTGATCCGCGGCGGTGCGCGCGGCTATGTCACCAAGACGATCACCGGCACGGACCTCGTCAACTCCGTCTTCCGCGTCCAGGAGGGCGACGCCGTCTTCTCCCCGCGCCTGGCCGGGTTCGTCCTCGACGCCTTCGCCTCCACGGACGCCCCGCCGGTCGACGAGGACCTGGACCGCCTCACCCAGCGGGAGCGGGAGGTGCTGCGGCTCATCGCACGCGGATACGCGTACAAGGAGATCGCCAAGCAGCTCTTCATCTCCGTGAAGACGGTCGAGTCCCATGTCTCCGCGGTCCTGCGGAAGTTGCAGCTGTCGAACCGGCACGAGCTGACCCGGTGGGCCACGGCGCGACGGCTGGTCTGAGCACCGGTTCGGACGCTCACGCCACCCGGGTGGCGCCGGCGAACGGCATCTCGTCGATCGGCGCCAGCCGCACCGGAGCCGACGGATTCGGGGCGTGGATCATCTGGCCGTTGCCGACGTAGATGCCGACATGGCTGATGCCGGAGTAGAAGAACACGAGGTCGCCCGGGGCCAGTTCGGAGCGGGAGACACGCCGGCCCGAGCCGATCTGGGCGTAGGTCGTGCGGGGCAGGGAGATGCCCGCCGAGCGATAGGCGGCCTGGACCAGGCCCGAGCAGTCGAAGGAGCCCGGGCCGGTCGCGCCCCACACATAGGGGCTGCCGAGTTTGGCGTAGGCGTACGAGACGGCGGCCGCGGCACGGGAGCCGGGCGCCTCGGCGGTCGCGGAACCGGGCGCTTCCAGGCCGGTCCCCGTACCCGGGCCGGACCGTGACGCACGCGTGCCTCCGTCCTCGCCGAGGCCGAGGCGAGCGCGTTCCGCAGCCGGGACCCGAGCCAGCAGTCGCCGTGCCGCTGCCAGCTTCCCGGTGATCGTCTCCTTGTACCGCTTCAGTTCCGCCTGCCGGGACTTGAGCGCGGCCAGCTCGATGCGCGCGGCCCCGCGCAGCTGCTCGATCTCCCGCAGCTGTTTCCGTACGCCCGCGACGGCCGCCGCCTGCCGGGTGCCCGCCCGGTCGACGAACTCGGCTCCCTCCAGGTAGCGGTCCGGGTCGTTGGACAACGCGAGTTGCAGCGCCGGGTCGAGGCCGCCGTCGCGGTACTGCGCTGCGGCCATCGAACCCAGCGCCTCGCGCGCCGAGTTGAGCTTGTCGGTCTTGCGTGCCGCCTCGTCCCGCAGCGTGGACAGCCGCTGCTCCGCGGTGTCCGCCTTCTCCTTCGCCCCGTTGTACTTCTCGGTGACGGCCTCCGCCTCCTGGTACAGCTTGTCCGCCTTCGCCTTGACCTGCGCGGGAGTCAGCTCCGGTGCGGCGTGCCCGGTCCCGTCGAAGCCCGTCGCGGTCGCGGCGCCCGCCAGCGCGATCGTGAACGCGGTCCGGGCCGAACTGCCGCTGAGCGAGCGCCGGCTGGGCTTGCGGTGCGCTGCCACGTGGACTGCACGTCCTTTCGTAGGGCCGCCTTGTTCCGCCTTGTCCGCCCCGTCCCGACTTGTTCCGAGCGGCTTACGCGTCCGGCGGCGGCCCGCACAGGGGGAACGGGCTGCCGCCGGACCTTCTCGGCGGTGGTGTCCGACTGCCGCCCCTGGCCCGGGCGGCGGTGGGAAGCCGGCCACCTGGTGGAGGACGCTAAACCTGACGGTCTCGGCTCGGTAACGCGATGTGCGGAAGTGCCCCGGGCGGATCGCCGGGTGACCGTATGCGTCCGTGATCCGCAGCCCCTGCCGTCGACTTCACGCAGTCCGCTGACCGAAGTGACGGTTCCGGGGCCACGTCCGATGGTGAGCTGCTATGAGCCGCCGAGCCGCACAGACGCACGGTCCACGGGTGATGGGTGGGGCGGTGTCGGAGGCCCCGTGCGCCCCTGTTTAAGCTCCGGCCTCATGGACGTACTCATCCATCTCTTCGTCGGCCTGCACATCATCGGCATCGCCGCGCTGCTCGGCGGCTTCCTCACCCAGATGAAGGCGATGGGGCAGGGCACGGCCCGCTTCGTCCCCGGCATGCTGCACGGGGCGCTGACGATGCTGGTCACCGGCGCGATCCTGGTCGGCCTCAACCAGGCCGACGACCATCACGTCAACACCATCAAGATCGGCCTGAAGCTGGCCCTGCTGATCGTGATCCTCGGCCTGGTCTATGTGAAGCGGGACGACGAGACGGTGGACAAGAGCATGTTCGGGGTGGTGGGCCTGCTCACCACGGCGAACATCTTCATCGCGGTGCTGTGGACCTGATGCCGACGCGGGCCGACACGACGGCCCCCGCGGCGACGGCCACCCACGCCGCCACGGCGGTCCAGAGCAGCACCTGCCCGGGCCCGTCGAGCCATGGGACGTCGAGGGCGGCGGAGGCGGACAGCACGGCCGCCGCCGTCATCCCCATCGGGAACACGGTCGCCCAGCGGCGCGCGTCGTAGCCGAGCCGCGGCCGGAGCACCTCGGCGACCAGCAGTACGGCGTACCAGGCGACATCGAGCACGAGCAGCGCGAAGGTGACGGCGCGCAGCACGCCGCGGTCGTCGTCGTTCCACAGATGCAGGCGTGCGCTGTCCGCGGCGAGAAGCCTCGATCCGGCGAGCGCCGAGATGGCGAGCGCGCCGCCCGCCACCCAGTGGTCCCCGTGGCCCTGAGTGATCTGCCGCAGATCGAAGCGGGCCAGCGCGAAGCCGTAGAGCACGAGCCCGAGCCAGAACAGCACGAGTGCCGCGTGCGCGAGCCATGCCGTCGTCTCGGCTGCGGCGAGCGTGGCGCCGAGCACCGCGAGCCCCTGTGTGGCCACGCAACACAGGAACACCGAGCCCGGCATGCGATGCCACCAGTGCCGTACGACGTCCACGAGCAGCACGGGCCACAGCACGGCCGCCAGCGCGAGCAGGGCCTCGGCGAGGGTCTGCCGTCCGAGGTCGGAGAACCGGGCCCCGAGTACGGCGGTCGCCGCGACGGCGGTGAGCGAGCCCGGCGTCCGCGCCTCCGCCAGCCACCTCTCCCGGTCCCGCACCAGACGCGCGGCGAAGTCCGCCACCAGCCCCGCCCAGGCGACACAGGCCAGCACCAGGGCGATCCGGGACAACGCCTCGTACCCCGTCAGATGCAGCCCGACCGACATGACGCCGGTCGCCATCACGGCGGCCCCGGCCGTCGGCGAACGCTGCTCCCACCAGGTGCGGAAAGCGGAGGAGGCGGACATGGGGCCGAGCCTAGGGAGCCCCGCTGCCGAGGGGCGCGGGGCACGCGCGCGCGGGTCCAAAAACACCTGCACGCGCGCGTGCCCCGCTCCCGGGTGCGTCAGGCCGGCCGCACCACGCTGTGGATGATCGATTCGCCGCCGTAGTAGACCGACTCCTCGCGGACGTACGCGCCGGGCTTCGGGGCGTGGATCATCATGCCGTTGCCGATGTAGATGCCGACGTGGCTGATGTCGTCGTAGAAGAAGACCAGGTCGCCGGGCTGCGCGTCGGCCAGGGGGACGGTGGTGCCGGCCTTCACCTGGTCGTAGGTGGTGCGCGGGAGACTGACGCCGGCGGCCTTCCAGGCGGCCTGGGTGAGGCCGGAGCAGTCGTAGGAGCCGGGGCCGGTGGCGCCCCAGACGTACGGCTTTCCGACCTGCGCACGGGCGAAGGCGAGCGTCTTCTCGGCCTTCGTGGCCGAGGAGCCGGTGCCGGAGGTACTGCCCGAGTTCGCGGAGGAACCGCTCCCGCCGGCCGAGGTCTCCTCCTTGGCCTTCTGCTCGGCCGCCTGCCGCTCGGCCAGCTCGGCCGCCTTGCGCGCGGCCTCCTGCTTCTTCTTCTGCTGGATGGCCGCGAGCCGCGCCTTCTCCTCGGCGGTCAGCTTCGACAGCAGTTCGCGCGCGCCGGAGAGCTTGGTCTGCACCGTCGACTTGGCCGTCTGCAGGTCGCTCTGCGTCTCGGTGAGCGTCTCCAGGCTCTTGGAGGCCTCCTGCCGCTTCTTCATCGCCGCGGACTGCTCGGTGAAGTAGTCGTCGACCGCGCTCTTCTGGCGGGAGGTCAGCCGCCCCATCAGCTGCGTCTGGTCGAAGTAGTCCTGCGGAGAGTCGGCGAGCAGGAAGGTGGCCGTGTCGGGTGCGGCGGCGCCGGTCCGGTACTGGGCAGCGGCGTAGGAACCGAGTTCCTCCCGCTCCGCGTTGAGCTTCTGGGTGCGCTGGGCGACATCGTCGAGGAGGGTGTCGACGCGCTTGTGCTGCGTCGTGGTCTTCTCCTTGGCCGCGTTGTACTTCTCGGTGGCCGACTCCGCCTGGCGGTAGAGGTCGTCGACCTTCTTCTCGACTTCCTCGAGACTGGGCTGCCCGTCGGCGGCGGGGGCGGCATTGGCCGACTGGGACAGCAGGGCCACGGAGGTGAGGGCGGCCGTGGCGAGAGCGGGGGTGCGTATGCCCGCTACGCGCGTAACAGAGGGGCGTGACTTGCGGTGCGACGCCAAGGGAGGCGACTCCTTCCACGTTCCGCCTACCGAGTTAGCTGTCGGGTTCGGGCGGGTGGTTCGGAAGGGTTGCCCTATGGTCCGAGCCCCGGAAGGGAGTCGGACCGATTCACCCCGGGATCGGTGGGTCCCCGGCTCCGGATGCGCGGAGGCACACCGGACTCGACGGAGGCTGCGCGGCCCGGCGACGGTCGCCGGTGGGTGTCGTGCGGCCTGCTCGGAACGGTAGCCAACTCGTGTGGCCCGTGTGAAGGTTGATGTTCGATATGCCCGATACATTTTCGTGACCTTGGGTCAGAGTGTCGCGCGACGGGGTCCTTCCGGAAGTATCTGCGCAGATCTGCGCAGATGTGCGCGCACTTTGACCGGAATAGCGGAGTGCGCCCGCTTCCTGGCGCTAACTTCCAGCCAGTCGCGGTCGGACGCCCCGGGCGGGTGCGGGGGTACGGCCGTGAGGAAGGGGCGCAACACTCGTCATCGGCACATCGGCACATCGGCACATCGGCACATCGGCACATCGGCACATCGGCACATCGCACATCGCACATCGGCACATCGGCACATCGGTCGCCCTGGCCGCCACCGCGGGCATCGCACCCGCGAGCGCCTCCGGCGGCCACTCCGGCGGCAAGCCGGCGATCCGCGTGATCGCCAAGGCCTCGACAATCCGCGCCGGCTCGCCTACGACGCCGGTCATCTGTACGTCGCCGAGGCCGGCCGGGGCGGCAAGAAGTGCCTCGGCGAGGGACCGAGGGCCCGACCTGCATCGGCCTGACGGCGGCGGTCAGCAAGGTCTTCCGGGAGGGGGGTGCCTGGAAGCGCCACCGCCTGGTCGACGGCCTGCCCTCGGCCGGTGCGCCCGACGGCGGCTTGGCGGTCGGTCTGAACGGCGGCTCGGCCCGCCACGGCAGCGTCTGGGGCGTGGAGACCTGGGCCCCGCCGGAAGCCGGTGTGCCTATTGCCCCGCCCTGGGACAAGCTCGGCGAGCTGCTGTCGATCGACCGGGGCAGGACGAGGATCGCCGCCGACATCTCCGCGCTGGAGCCGAAGCGCAACCCGCACAAGACGGCCGTCGACTCCAACCCGTACGCCGTCCTGGCATCCCCCGACGGCCGCAAGATCGTCGAGTGGCCGTCGACCCGGGGGCGGCACGGTCTACGTCTCGGCCTGGCCGGTCGCGGACCGTGACGGCACGGTCCTGGAGGGCAAGAAGACGCCGGCGGCCAGATCTGGAAGATCCTCGGCTTCTGAGGCCGAGGCGCGCGAGGCCCCCGATTCGGCGGAAGTTCTCGGGGTGGCGGCGGGCTGTCAGTGGGGCACCCTAGACTCGGAAGGCGATGAGCAGCCTCTTTGACGACAGCTTCCTGGCGGATCTCAAGGCCCCCCGCGGCCACGAGGAAGAATCCCCGCCACCGCCCGAGGACGATCACCTGCCGGAGCCCGTTCCGGACGATCTGTTCGGCGGGAAGTTCGACGCGCCCCCGGACCGGGACGCCTACTACCGCGACGGCGCCCCGCGCCCGGCGATCGACGCGGCGGCGCTCCTGGACGGGTTGAACGAGAACCAGCGCGCGGCCGTCGTCCACTCCGGCACTCCGCTGCTCATCGTGGCCGGCGCCGGCTCCGGCAAGACCCGCGTCCTCACCCACCGCATCGCCCACCTCCTCGGCGAGCGGAACGTGCACCCGGGCCAGATCCTCGCGATCACCTTCACCAACAAGGCCGCGGGCGAGATGAAGGAGCGCGTCGAGCAGCTCGTCGGCCCGCGCGCCAACGCGATGTGGGTGATGACCTTCCACAGCGCGTGCGTGCGCATCCTGCGCAGGGAGTCGAAGAAGCTCGGCTTCACCTCCTCCTTCTCGATCTACGACGCCGCCGACAGCAAGCGGCTGATGGCCCTGGTCTGCCGAGACCTGGACCTCGACCCCAAGCGCTATCCGCCGAAGTCCTTCAGCGCCAAGATCTCGAACCTGAAGAACGAGCTGATCGACGAGGAGGACTTCGCGGCCCAGGCCACCGACGGCTTCGAGAAGACCCTCGCCCAGGCCTACGCCATGTACCAGTCGCGGCTGCGCGAGGCGAACGCCCTCGACTTCGACGACCTGATCATGACGACGGTCAACCTGCTGCGCGCCTTCCCGGACGTCGCCGAGCACTACCGCCGCCGCTTCCGGCACGTCCTGGTCGACGAGTACCAGGACACCAACCACGCCCAGTACGCGCTGGTGCGCGAACTCGTCGGCACGGCGGCCCACGACGAGGACGTACCGCCCAACGAGTACGACCTCCCGCCGGCCGAACTGTGCGTCGTGGGCGACGCCGACCAGTCCATCTACGCCTTCCGCGGGGCGACGATCCGCAACATCCTCCAGTTCGAGGAGGACTACCCGGACGCGACGACGATCCTGCTGGAGCAGAACTACCGCTCCACGCAGACGATCCTCTCCGCGGCCAACGCGGTCATCGAGCGCAACGAGTCGCGCCGCCCCAAGAACCTGTGGACCAACGCCGGCGCGGGCGCGCGCATCACCGGTTACGTCGCCGACACCGAGCACGACGAGGCCCAGTTCGTCGCCGACGAGATAGACCGCCTCACGGACTCGGGCGACGCGAAGGCCGGCGACGTCGCCCTCTTCTACCGCACGAACGCCCAGTCCCGTGTCTTCGAAGAGGTCTTCATCCGCGTCGGCCTGCCCTACAAGGTCGTCGGCGGCGTCCGCTTCTACGAGCGCAAGGAGGTCCGGGACGTCCTGGCCTACCTGCGGGTGCTGGCCAACCCGGAGGACTCGGTGCCGCTGCGCCGGATCCTGAACGTGCCCAAGCGCGGCATCGGCGACCGCGCCGAGGCGATGATCGACGCCCTGTCCCAGCGCGAGAAGATCAGCTTCCCGCAGGCGCTCAAGCGCGTCGACGAGGCGTACGGCATGGCCGCCCGGTCGGCGAACGCCGTCAAGAAGTTCAACACGCTGATGGAGGACCTCCGGACGATCGTCGAGTCGGGCGTCGGCCCGGCGACCGTCCTGGAGGCGATCCTCGAACGGACCGGCTACCTCGCCGAGTTGCAGGCCTCCACCGACCCCCAGGACGAGACCCGGATCGAGAACCTCCAGGAACTCGCGGCCGTGGCCCTGGAGTTCGAGCAGGAGTCCGGTGAGGGAGAGGAGCCCGGCTCGCTCGCCGGCTTCCTGGAGCGTGTCGCGCTGGTCGCCGACTCGGACCAGATCCCGGACGAGGACGAGGACGGCTCCGGAGTCATCACGTTGATGACCCTGCACACCGCCAAGGGCCTAGAGTTCCCGGTCGTCTTCCTCACCGGCATGGAAGACGGCGTCTTCCCGCACATGCGCGCCCTCGGCCAGACCAAGGAGCTGGAGGAGGAGCGGCGGCTCGCGTACGTCGGCATCACACGCGCACGTGAACGGCTGTATCTGACGCGGTCGTCCCTGCGTAGCGCATGGGGCCAGCCGTCGTACAACCCGCCGTCCCGGTTCCTGGAGGAGATCCCGGCGCAGCACGTCGACTGGAAGCGGACGGGCGCCACCGCACCGGTCGCCTCCGGCCCGGCATCCGGAGTGGCGGCCTCGCTGTCGTCCTCCCGCTCACGTTCGACGGCATCGGGCGCGTCCGGCTTCGCCACCCGCCGGGCCTCCGACAAGCCGGTGGTCTCGCTGGCGGTCGGCGACCGGGTCACCCATGACCAGTTCGGACTCGGCACGGTCGTGGCGGTGAAGGGCACGGGCGGCAACGCCGAGGCGACGGTCGACTTCGGCGAGGCCAAGCCGAAGCGGCTGCTGCTGCGGTACGCGCCGGTGGAGAAGCTGTAGGAACAGCGGGCCTGGGCCTTGGGGGTGCAGCCCCCGGGTCCTACGTCGGGTCCAGGCCGTGGCTGCGCAGCCACGGCAGCGGGTCGATCGCCGAACCGCCGGCCGGCCTGACCTCGAAGTGCAGGTGCGGACCGGTCGAGTTGCCCGAGTTCCCGGAATACGCGATCGGCTGGCCGGCCTTCACCGATGCGCCGGTGGAGACGCGGTAGCTGGAGAGGTGGCAGTACCACGTCTCCGTACCGTCCTTCGCGGTCACGATCATCATGTTGCCGTACGCGCTGTTCCACTGCGTGCGGACGGTGCCGTCGACCGCGGACATCACCGTCGTGCCGTACGAGACCGGGAAGTCGATGCCGGTGTGCACGGACATCCAGTTGACGCCGGCCTGGCCGAAGTAGGCGCTGAGCCCCTTCTGGGCGACCGGAAGGGCGAACTTCGGGCGCAGCCGCTCCTTGCGGGCCGCCTCCTCCGCAGCCTTCTTCTTGTCGGCCGCCTGCTGGGCCTTGAGATCGATGCGCTCCTGCGTACGGCTGGCGCGGTCGGCGAAGTCGTCGGCGCCGGCGGAGAGGCTCTGGATCTGGGAGTCCAGCTTGTTGTTGGCGGCGGCCGGTTTCACCGCATGCGCGTCCGACGCGCTCGCCGAGGTGTCCGTGTCGCCGCTGAACGTGCCCATGGACGCGGCGGCGATACCGGCTACGCCCATCACACACGCCGAGGGCACGGCGATCGTCAGCAGCGCGGAGCGCTTGGCGGGCGCACGGCGGCGGGAACGGCTCCCGCTGCGCGAGGCCGCACGCGACGCCGGAGCCGGCGTGACCTCTTCCTGGTCGTCGAGGAGCGGGGCGACGGGAGCGAGGGAGGGCAGCTCTCCGGTGGCGTCCAACGGGCCGCCGTCCGGCGTGGGCTGGTCGTACGAGCCCTGATCGGCCTGCTGTTCGTAGTCGTCGGCGGGCGCGGCCGCGTCGTGGCCTTCGTGACCGTTGTGGCCTTCGTGGCTCTCGGCGTTCCACCGCGTGGCGTCGTATGCCCCGGTGTCGAAGGCCTGGGTGCCCCACTCCCACTGCTGGGTCCGGTCGGCGGGGGCGCCCGACTGATCGGGCTGGAGCCAGGCGTTCGCGTCCCACTGCCCGGAGACGTCGGGCCCGGTGGCTTGCGGCGGGATGGCGGAGAGCGGCTGGTGGCCGGCGTTCCAGTCGGTCGTGTCGTACGCGCCGGTGTCGTAGGCGGCGTAGTGCTGGGCCGCGTACGCGTCGTAGTTCAGAGTCTGGTGACTGCCCGTGGCCCACTGCTGCGCGTCGTACACACCGGTGCCGTCGCCCGGGAGGCTGCCGAACAGGGGGTCGGCGTCGAAGGTCGTGGTGGCGTGACCGGCGGTCGCAAAACCGTTGGCGTCATAGCCGCCGTACGTGGTGAAGTCGTCGTGCTGGGCTTCCTGCGTGCCGTACGAGGCATAGTGCGCCGTGGCGGCGTCGGAAGCCGGAGCCGGGGTGGTCAGGGTCCCCGACGGGTGACGATCGTTCACCAACTTCTCTTTCGCCTCGACAACAGGGGCTGCCAGAGCAGTGCGGCGACTGTACCCGCCGGTATACGGGCTCGACAATCTTCAACAGGTTTCGTGCGCGAAGTAAACGGGCATTCGGCCGTGTTTCGGGGGAGGGCGGGCGCGAGTTTGGCCCTGCGTTCGAAGAATGTTCGAGGCCGACCGGCCGTCTGAAGGCCCTCCGAGTGCTGTCCTCGTGCCCCGGCGCACAACGTTTGCCCGTAAAGGAGCGGCGTCCGGTGCGTGCCCTGGGGGGCCTGCTCTGGGGCCCCGGCCGGAGGAGGCTGGGGGAGTGCCGGGTGCGCGCCCTCGTACGTGGACGTACTTGGGCCTGTGCCCGGCGCAGCGAGTGGGGGCACCTTCACTCCCACACCCTTGAGGCAGTGGGGGAGCGCGCTGGGCGTCGCGACGGGCGAACGTCGCCTGCCGGGGCGCGAGCGCTGTTCGAGGGTCGTAGGCCTGCTGTGACGGGGGGCGGTCAGGCCACTGTCAGGCCGCCGGTGTGGGCGGCGGCTTCGGCTCCTGTCCGCTCGGCGTCCAGGGCCTGGCGTATCCCGGTCGCGACGGCGGGATGCACGGGCAGGGCGAGATGGCCGATCCCGCTCACCCGTACGTTCTGCACCATCAGGTCAGGGTGGTCGATACAGGCGGTCTCCAGCGGGTCCATCAGGTGGTCGAGGTCGCTCCAGAAGCTCACGAATTGCGTACGGCAGCCCGGGGCGGGCCGGGTCAGCTCCTCGAGCAGCGCCGAGCCGGGACGCATCTGGCGCACGATCGGGTGCGCGTTCGCCAGCGGCACCACCCGGGTGCCGGAGTGCGGGGTGCCGAGCGTCACCAGCGTGCGGACGCGGATGTCACCGCCGAGCCGCTGCACGTAGTACCGCGCTATCAGCCCGCCGAGGCTGTGCCCGACGACATCGACGTGCTTGCTGCCCGTGCGCTCGCAGATCTCCTCTATGTGCCGACCGAGCAGCTCGGCCGCGGTGCGGATGTCACAGGTCAGCGGCGAGTAGTTGAGCGACTCGACCTGCTGCCTGCCGTGCTGGGCGAGGCTGCGGCGCAGCAGCACGAAGACCGAGCGGTTGTCGATGAAGCCGTGCAGGAGGACGACCGGGGGTTTGGTCTCGGTCGGCAGCTGTGCCGCGCCGTCCGTGGAGGGGAGCCGGGCCGATGATCCCCGGCGTTCCTGCGTGATACCGGAGGGATAGAGGAGGAGGTGGCCCGCGAGGATCGCGAACTCCAGGGCGGTCGCCTTCAGCAGGGCCAGGGAGAGTCCCGCCAGTCTGCTCGGAAGCAGCCGCTGACAGAGCGGAAGAAGGGGCGTCGCTGCCCTGGTGACCTTCATGGCCGGCCTCCTGTCGGCACGCAGGAGGACGCCTCTGTCCCCCGTGTGCCCTCGTGAGAAGCCGCGAGGAAGGCGGTCGACGGTTCTTCATGCCGTCGTCGACACACCGCACCGCCACGGCGCGCGGTCTGCGGTGCCGTGCTGCGGCGACCTCGTTGCGGCTCCTGTTGCGCCTGTTCCCGCCGGAACGGTGCGCGGTGAACGTGTCCCATCGTGTGATTTCCCCCTCGGCCAACTCCGTGAAACTGCCGGTTGCGGGATGCTGGCGATAACGTTCGTTCACATTCCCGGCCGGTGCGGGTACTGCAGTACTTGTCGGTAGGGATGAGTGCAGTCGCTTCATGGAGGCAGACATGGGTGTGGACGCCGGTCCGATCCGCGTGGTGGTGGCCAAGCCGGGGCTCGACGGCCACGACCGGGGTGCCAAGGTGATCGCGCGGGCGCTGCGCGACGCCGGTATGGAGGTCATCTACACCGGGCTCCACCAGACTCCGGAGCAGATCGTCGGCACCGCGATCCAGGAGGACGCCGACGCGATCGGGCTGTCCGTTCTCTCCGGCGCCCACAACACGCTGTTCGCCGCGGTGATCGACCTGCTCAAGGAGAGGGACGCGGAGGACATCCTGGTCTTCGGCGGCGGGATCATCCCCGAGGCGGACATCCCTCCGCTGAAGGAGAAGGGCGTCGCGGAGATCTTCACGCCCGGGGCGACCACCCGGTCGATCGTGGACTGGGTGCGGGCCAATGTTCGACAGTCGGCGGGGACTTAGGCCTCCGGCGGCGCGGCCGTCGTCCGGTGCGGGCTGGACGGGGTGACCGGCCCTGGGGGCTGCGCCCCCGGACCCCCCTTCGGCCCGAAGGGCCTCGTCCTCGGACGCCGGACGGGCCGGAGACAGCCGGCCGACCCCGGAAGAGCGCCGCCGCCCGGAAGGACGGCTTCCTACGCGCCCAGCTCCTCCGCCATCACCGCCCGCAATCGCAAGGTCGTGACCAGGCGCTGGAACGCCTCCGCCCAGTAGCCGCCCGCGCCGGGCGACGCGTCCTCCGGTTCGTCCGGTATCGCCAGGAGGCCGTCGAGGCGGCTCGCCTCGCCGGGGTCGAGACAACGCTCCGCCAGGCCCATCACTCCGCTGAAACTCCATGGATAACTTCCCGCGTCCCGCGCGATGTCGAGTGCGTCCACCACCGCCCGCCCCAGCGGCGCAGTCCAGGGCACCGCGCACACCCCGAGCAGCTGAAAGGCCTCGGACAGACCGTGTGTCGCGATGAACCCGGCCACCCAGTCGGCCCGTTCGGCGGCGCCGAGGGTGCCGAGCAGTCTGGCGCGCTCGGCCAGTGACACCGCGCCCGGGCCGCCGGCCTCCGGGGCGGAGGGCGTCCCGAGCAGCGCCCGGGCCCACTCCGGATCCCGCTGCCGCACGCAGGCCCGGCACCATGCCGCGTGCAGCTCGCTCTGCCAGTCGTCCGTCACCGGCAGCGCCACGATCTGCCGGGGCGTACGCCCACCGAGCCGCGCGGACCACGTCCCGAGCGGTGTCGCCTCCACCAACTGGCCGAACCACCACGACCGTTCACCCCGTCCTGCCGGCGCCTTGGCCACGACACCGTCACGCTCCATGCTCGCATCGCACTCGTGCGGAGCCTCGACGGTGATCGTCGGTGCGTCCCGCGCGTGGTCCACGGCCACGCACGCCGTGGCCCTGACGGCCATCCGGGCGGCGAGCGCCGAACCCGGCAGCGCGGAGAGCAGCTCGGCCGCCGTCGCCCTCACATTGCGGCTGCGGTCCGCCAGCGCCTGTTCCAGGAAGGGCTCGTCCTGCGGGCCGAGTCCCGCGCGCAGCGAGTCGAGGAACATCAGACGGTCCTCGGCTCGCTCCGCCGACCAGGTCGTCGTGAGCAGTTCCCGTGCGGCGGCGGGCTCGCGGGCGCGTATGCCGGACAGAAGCGCGACGCGCTCGGCGAACAGGCCCTCCTCCCACAGGCGTCGGGTCTGCTCCGTGTCCTCGGGATGCGGCAGAGCGGTGCCTCCGCCCGGCGTCGCGCGCAGGGCGAACCGCCAGTCCGGGTTCAGCCGGGCCAGCCACACGGCCCGCGGTCCCGCGAACGTCAGCGCCGCCGGCCGCAGGTCCGTACGCCCACGGGCCGCGTCCAGCAGTGCGGGCAGCAACTGAGGGGCCGGCGCGAAGCCGCGGGCGTTCGCCGTCGCGAGCCACTGGGGCAGCAGCTCCATGAGGTCCGGAGCCGTGCCTCGGCGGCCGCCGACCGTGCCGGGACGGTCGGTGAGCAGCAGCGTGAGCCTGCGGGCCGCAGCGGCGGGCAGCGCGGGACGGGGGTCCTCGGAAGCCGGTTCCGGCCTGTCGGCCGCCCGGGCGGGACGCAGCCCCGCCCGCCGCCGTACGGTCTCCGCGGCCGCCGCGTCCAGCAGCGCCACCGGTGCCTCGCGCCCCGGTGCACCGACGGGCGGGGTGCGCCGCTCCGTCCCGAGCAGCGCCACCGTGACCAGCTCCTCCCAGATGGCGGGGGCGGGCGCATCCACAGGCGTGGACGTCCTGTTCATGCGGTTCCTTTCGCTGCGCTGCGCGGGGTTGCTCGGTCGAGGACCGCTCGACTGCTCGGGCATGGATGGAGGGTGAGGAAGAGGAGGCGGGGTGTGGTGGGCCGGGTCAGCACAGCTGCACCGCCTCTCCCGCTTCTTCCGGCCAGGCCGTGAGCGGTGTGAAGCCGCGGTGGCCGCACTCGCCGAAAACCCTGACCGGAGCGCCACCCGAGAGGGCCACCAGGCGCCACAGGCCGGGCCGGGCACGGACGGCGGGAGTCAGAGGCAGCGCCGCTTCCCCGTCGGCGTCCGCCAGTTGCCATGAGTCGCCGTCCGGGATCGGTATGACCCGGCCCAGCGTGACCGGGACGGAGTCCAGCCACGGGTCGGCCCGCAGCGCCTCGCCGTAGCGGGCGGCCGCCTGGGCCGTCGTCACTCCCGGCGGCCGTGCCTGCGCAGGCGCCGGCGGTGCGAACTGCTCGCCCAGGGCGGCGCGCAGCTGCCCGGCACCCGGGTAGGCGGACACCTCGGCGTCCAGGGTCAGTCCGACGGGCAGTGCGAGTTCCGGGGCGCGGCCTGCGGCGCCGTAGGAGAGCAGCAGTGCGGTGCGGTCCGAGTCGGTGCCGTGGAGCCAGATCCGGCGGGTCGTCAGGCGCGAGTCCGCCGTGTCGTACTGGGCGAGGACCAGCCAGCGGTCCCTGAGCGGCGGGCCGTCCGCCGATCCGGGCAGGCCGATGCGGGAACGGACCGTCGCCGCCAGACCGTCAGGCAACTGCTCGCGGTGCAGCCAGCCCTGGTCCAGGAGATGGAGCAACGCGCACTCCTCCAGCAGGCGCAGCGGCCAGCCCGGTCCGGACGACGGGATCGCCCCCAACTCCCGTACCCGCGCGGCCAGTCCCGGTGCCTGGGCGTCGACCATGCGGGCCGCCGTCTCCTCCCACAGCCCGTACCCTGCCTGCTCCGCGCTGGCGAGACCGCCGCGCAGCAGATCCGCCAGGCGCTGCTCCAGCTCGGTCGCGCCGGCGGTGATCCGCTCGGCCCGGCGCTCCGCCCGGCGCCGCGCGGCCTCCGGATCACCGGATCCGGAAGAGGAACCGGCCGCCCCCGCCGCCTGCTTCTGTCCGGCGCGCTGCCTTCTCCCCTCCATCCACTGCTCCGCCCAGTCCGGCACCTGCCCCCGCGGCACCGCGTCGTCCCCGCCCGCCCAGAGCAGCAGCAGGCCCAGAGCGTGCTTGCACGGGAACTTTCGGCTCGGACAACTGCACTTGTACGCGGGACCCGCCGCATCCGCGATGTCGACGACCGTCTGATACGGCTTGCTGCCACTGCCCTTGCACAGCCCCCACACAGCCCCCTCGTCGGAACTCCCCGCCTCGGACCACGGCCCCGCCGCACCGAGTTTGCTGCCCGCCTTGCGTGACGCGGCGTCAGGCGCCAGTGCCAGCACCTGATCCGCGCTCCAGCGCACCCCCTGCTGAGTCATGACATCGAAGGTAGGTCCCACCACTGACAATCGGCCTCGCGAGCACGTTTGCCCAGGTCGGAACGCATTGTCAGTGGCGTGGTGCACGGTTGGTGACAGATCCGAACCGGCCGAGCTGGAGGGGGCCCTCAGCCATGTCTGTGTCCGTGGAACCGACGACCGTCGAAACAGCCGACGTACCTACGCAGGACCCGGCCGAGGCGTTGCGACCGCACGCCGAGAACGCCTTCGCAGGTGAACTCGCCGCGCTCGCCGAGCAGGACGACCGCCCGCGCCCGGCCCGCTGGCGGCTGTCGCCGTGGGCGGTGGCGACATACCTGCTCGGCGGCACCCTGCCGGACGGCACGGTGATCACGCCGAAGTACGTGGGCCCGCGCCGCATCGTCGAGGTCGCCGTCACGACACTCGCCACCGACCGCGCCCTGCTCCTGCTCGGCGTCCCCGGCACCGCGAAGACCTGGGTGTCCGAGCATCTGGCAGCGGCGGTGAGCGGCGACTCGACGCTGCTCGTGCAGGGCACGGCGGGCACGCCGGAGGAGGCGATCCGCTACGGCTGGAACTACGCGCAGTTGCTCGCCAACGGCCCGAGCCGCGACGCCCTCGTGCCCAGCCCGGTCATGCGGGCCATGGCGGAGGGGATGACGGCGCGGGTGGAGGAACTGACCCGTATCCCGGCCGACGTGCAGGACACGCTGATCACGATCCTCTCCGAGAAGACGCTGCCGATACCGGAGCTGGGGCAGGAGGTACAGGCGGTCCGCGGCTTCAATCTCATCGCCACGGCCAACGACCGCGACCGTGGGGTCAACGACCTCTCCAGCGCCCTGCGCCGCCGCTTCAACACGGTGGTGCTGCCGTTGCCCGAGAGCGTCGAGGCCGAGGTCGACATCGTCTCGCGCCGCGTCGACCAGATCGGCCGCTCCCTCGACCTGCCGGCCGTGCCCGAGGGCGTCGACGAGATCCGCCGTGTCGTGACCGTCTTCCGTGAGCTGCGCGACGGGATCACGTCCGACGGACGTACGAAGGTCAAGTCGCCGAGCGGCACGCTGTCGACGGCGGAGGCGATCTCCGTCGTCACCAGCGGGCTCGCGCTGGCCGCTCACTTCGGTGACGGCGTGCTGCGGGCCGGCGACGTTGCCGCGGGCATCCTCGGCGCCGTCGTCCGCGACCCGGCGGCGGACCGCGTCATCTGGCAGGAGTACCTGGAGGCGGTCGTCCGCGAGCGCGACGGCTGGAAGGACTTCTACCGGGCCTGCCGGGAGGTGAGCGCGTGAACGACCTGGGGTGGGGTCGCACGGGCGGAAGCAAGCAGCCGGGCGGGGAAAAGGGTTCGGGCGGCTCCGTGTGCAAGGCGTACGAGGGCGGCGTTCGGGGGTTGCGATGGCGAGGGGGACGGTGTGACAGGGGCTGAGAGGGGTGGGAGCGGTGCTGCCGGGGAAGGGCCGCTGTTGCTCGGCGTACGGCATCACGGGCCCGGCTCGGCACGCGCGGTGCGGGCGGCGCTGGACGCGGCCCGGCCCCAGGTCGTGCTCGTCGAAGGACCGCCCGAGGCCGACGCGTTGATCCCGCTGGCCGCCGAGGAGGACATGCGGCCGCCGGTCGCCCTCCTCGCCCACGCCGTGGACGAGCCCGGCCGTTCGGCCTTCTGGCCGCTCGCCGAGTTCTCCCCGGAGTGGGTCGCGATCCGGTGGGCCCTGCAGCACGCGGTCCCGGCACACTTCATCGACCTGCCCGCCACGCACACGCTGGCCTGGGGGAAGGGCGAGGGGGAGGACCTCGGAAAGGAGACGGGCGCCGGGGGCGAGGACGACGCCGATCCGGCCGCGGGCGGCGGAGCCGGCACGGACGCCGAGGTCCGGGTCGACCCCCTCGCCGTGCTCTCGGAAGCCGCCGGTCATGGGGATCCCGAGCGGTGGTGGGAGGACGTCGTCGAGCATCGGGGGGCCGGCGAGGGGGACGCGTTCGCGCCGTTCGTCGTGCTCGAGGAGGCCATGGGGGCACTGCGCGCGGTGTACGGCAGCGGAGGGCATGACCGGGATCTCGTGCGGGAGGCGTACATGCGGCTGCAGGTGCGGGCCGCGCAGCGGGAGTTCGGGGACGCGGTGGCCGTCGTGTGCGGGGCCTGGCACGTGCCCGCTCTGCGGGAGAAGACGGCTGTCGCCGCGGACCGGGCGTTGCTCAAGGGACTGCCCAAGGTCAAGGCGGACATGACGTGGGTGCCATGGACGCACCGGAGGCTGTCGCGGGTCAGCGGATACGGGGCGGGGATCGACTCGCCGGGTTGGTACGGGCACCTGTTCGCCGCCCCGGACCGGCCGGTCGAGCGGTGGATGACCAAGGTGGCCGGACTGCTGCGCGAAGAGGACCGGATCGTGTCCCCGGCGCATGTCATCGAGGCGGTGCGGCTGGCGGAGACGCTCGCCGCGATGCGGGGCCGGCCGTTGCCGGGACTCGGCGAGACGACCGACGCCGTGCGCGCCGTGATGTGCGAGGGCTCGGACGTGCCACTGGCGCTGGTGCACGACCGGCTGGTCGTCGGGGACGTGCTGGGCGAGGTTCCGCAGTCCGCGCCCGCGGTGCCGCTGCAACGGGACCTGGACCGGACCCAGCGCAGGCTGCGGCTCAAACCGGAGGCGCTGGAGCGGGAGCTGGAGCTCGATCTGCGCAAGGAGACCGACGCCGGGCGCAGCAGGCTGCTGCACCGACTTCGGCTCCTGGGCGTCGCGTGGGGCGAACCGGTGGCCTCGCGGGGGAGTACGGGCACGTTCCGGGAGACGTGGCGGCTGCGCTGGGAGCCGGAGCTGTCCGTGCGGGTGGCGGAGGCCGGGGTGTGGGGTACGACAGTGCTCGCCGCGGCGACGGCCAGGGCCGAGGCGGACGCCGTCGCCGCGCAGGCGCTGGCCGACGTCACCGGGCTCGCCGAGCGCTGCCTGCTGGCCGAACTCCCGGCAGCGCTGCCCGTGGTGATGCAGGTCCTCGCGGACCGGGCGGCCCTTGACACGGACGTCGGCCACCTCGCGCAGGCCCTGCCGGCCCTGGTCCGCTCCCTGCGGTACGGCGATGTGCGCGGCACGGACACCGGGGCGCTGGCGGGGGTCGCGGCGGGTCTCGCCGAGCGGATATTCGTCGGCCTGCCACCGGCCTGTGCGGCCCTGGACGCGGACGCGGCCGAGGAGATGCGACGCCATGTGGACGCGGTGCACGGGGCGGTGGGGCTGCTGAGCGACGTGCCCGCGCCCGAACACCGCGATCTGCGTGACCGCTGGCACTCGGTCCTGCGCGTGCTGTCCGTCCGGGACACCGTGCCCGGTGTGGTCCGAGGGCGGGCCGTGCGGTTGCTGCTGGACGACGGGGAGTTGGGGCAGGACGAAGCGGCGCGGCTCATGGGGCTCGTGCTCTCGCCGGGAACGCCGCCGGGGGACGCGGCCGCGTGGATCGAGGGCTTCGTCGGCGGAGGTTCCGGCGGCGGGATGCTCCTCGTCCACGACGAGCGGCTGCTCGCGCTGGTGGACGCCTGGCTGACCGGGGTGCCGGCGGAGGCGTTCACGGACGTACTGCCCCTGCTGCGGCGGACGTTCTCGGTGTACGAGCCGGGCGTGCGCAGGACGCTGGGCGAACTGGTCCGGCGCGGACGGGGGGAGCGGGGGAGCGTGACGGCCGCCGGCTCCGGCATACCCGGTTTCGCGGCCGCCCTCGACCTCGGGCGCGCGGAGGCCGTGCTGCCGGTGGTCCGGCTGCTGCTCGGCATCGCGGAACCCGGTGGCCCGAGGGGATCGGAACAGCACGTCGGCAACGACCTTGTGGGGGTGGCGGGATGACAAAGGACCGAATGCCAAAGGACCGAATGCCAAAGGACCGAATGCCAAAGGACCGAATGGCGACGGACCGAATGCCTAAGGACCGAGTGACGGAAGCGCGCGAGGACACCGGCGCGACGGCCGTGGGCAGGAACAGCGACTGGTGCACGGGGGGAGTCAAGGATCGCCGCCTCACAGTGGGCGCAGTCGCGGTCATGCCGCTCTGGGACCGGCCCTGCGCGGGGGCGTGCCGATGACCGCCGAGGCGGTGGACCCGGCGCGGGAGCGGCTGCGGCGCTGGCGGCTCGTGCTCGGAGGCGACGCGGCCGACGGCACGGGTTGCGCACTGTCCGGGCGGGACGCCCAGATGGACGGGGCGTTGGCCGCACTGTACGGAAGGGCGGACAAGCAGGGACAGACAGGGCGGGACCGTTCGGCGGGGCTCGGGGCGTCGGCGCCGTCCGTGGCCCGCTGGCTGGGGGACATCCGGACGTACTTCCCCTCCTCCGTCGTCCAGGTCATGCAGCGTGACGCCATCGACCGGCTCGGGCTGTCCACGCTGTTGCTGGAGCCGGAGATGCTGGAGGCGGTGGAGGCCGACGTGCACCTCGTCGGCACCCTGCTCTCCCTCAACAAGGCCATGCCCGAGACGACGAAGGAGACGGCACGGGCCGTCGTGCGCAAGGTCGTCGAGGACCTGGAGAAGCGGCTCGCCGCCCGCACCCGGGCCACCCTCACCGGCGCCCTCGACCGCAGTGCCCGTATCAACCGGCCGCGTCACCACGACATCGACTGGAACCGCACCATCGCGGCCAACCTCAAGCACTACCTGCCCGAGTACCGAACGATCGTGCCGGAGCGGATCATCGGGTACGGACGGGCGTCACAGTCCACGAAGAAGGAGGTCATCCTCTGTATCGACCAGTCGGGATCCATGGCGGCATCGGTCGTGTACGCATCGGTGTTCGGGGCGGTGCTCGCCTCGATGCGGACGATCTCCACGCGACTCGTCGTCTTCGACACGGCGGTCGTCGACCTCACCGACCAGCTCGACGACCCGGTGGACGTGCTGTTCGGCACGCAGCTGGGCGGCGGTACGGACATCAACCGGGCGCTGGCCTATTGCCAGTCGCAGATAACCCGGCCCGCGGAGACGGTGGTCGTGCTCATCAGCGATCTGTACGAGGGCGGGATACGGAACGAGATGCTCAAGCGGGTCGCCGCTATGAAGGCGTCAGGGGTGCAGTTCGTGACGCTGCTCGCGCTCTCGGACGAAGGGGCGCCCGCCTATGACCGGGAACACGCGGCCGCACTCGCCGCGCTGGGGGCACCGGCGTTCGCCTGCACACCCGATCTGTTCCCGGAGGTGATGGCGGCGGCGATCGAGAAGCGGCCACTGCCGATTCCGGACACGGTGTGAGCGGGCACGGCGTGCGCGCGTAGAGCATGAGTGGACACGGCGTGCGCGGACATAGTGCGCGTCGGCACGGCATGACGATCGGCCGGGCAGCGGGCGTTCGCTGACGATTTGTCGACCCGTCGCCGTCCGAATCCGACCAGCAAAACGGACATGACTACCCATCGGTAACAGGGGGCTTGCGCAACCTCGGGAGTGCCGTGCGAGGATCGACGCCTCACCAGCGGTGCCCCGCGCTCCGCTCACCCGTACCGCGTCGCGCCGACTCGTAGCCCATTACGCCTCGGCATGTGCAATCCGTTCCGCCGCACGGAGGACCCACCCCCTTGACCTGGCCAGCAGCCTTGCCCGGTGCCGCTCTGCGCGTGATGCGTACGGCGGCCGGACGGCGTGCGCTGCAAGTGGTCGTGCTGGTGGGCGGGTTGCTCGCGCTCGGGTTCCTCTGCGGGGAACAGGCGCACGCGGCTGAGGAGGCGCCGGCCGTCACCTCGTCCGAGGTTGCGCAGGCCGCCCCGGCGGACGGCGTCGGGGCGTTGACGGGCGGTGCTGTCACCACGGCCGCCACAGTCACTGCGGCCGACCGACTGGCGGCCTCGGCGGTCGCACCCGAGATGCGTCCCGCGCCGCCCGCCACCGAGCCGAAGCCTCAGACCCCGGCCAAGCCGTTCCCGGACACTCCGGCCCAGCCCAAGCCCGCCTCCGCCACCTCCTCCACCTCTTCCGCCTCCACGTCCCTCACCTCCACTTCGAAATCCGTGCGGCCGTTGGCAGAGGCCCCCGTCCGGCTGGTGAAGTCCGTGGCCGATCGTGTCGTGCAGCCGGCCGGGGGACTCGTGGAGCCGATTCCCGCCGGGCTGGGTGAAGTGGCGGCGCAGATACCGCTTTTGTCCGCGCTGCCGACGCCACCCGGGTCGCCGTCGGTGCCGAGCCTGCCTTCCTTGCGCTCGCCGGCCCGTTTCCCCGCGCAGCCGGGCCTGATACCTCCCACGCCGTTCGCGCACGTGCCGCAGGTTGGTGCCGCGGGCTCGGTGACCGAGGGGGCCGTCGACGACAGGCGCTCCGCTGCGGCGGGCGCGAGCAGCACGGCACACGGGCCACGGCTTACCGTCGGAGTCACCGCGGCCGGCGCCACCGCACACGGCGACCGGCAGCGCTCCGCCGGTGCCCCTCACGCCCCGGCCCATCAGGCGCCCGGCGGCGACCCGACCGGCGCGCTGGGCAACCAGGCCGCCGTGGACAACGGCACGTCGAGGCACGGTGACGTACACGCCGTCGCCCTGAACCACCGGGCGCCCCTGCAGCTCCTGCCCGGCGCCGCCGCTCCTGCGAACGCGGCCGGCACCCGGGACAGGCACCGGGACATTCCCGTCTTCCCCGGCTAGAGCAGACCTCTCCCCCGCCACGGACGTGCCGCGCGGGGGCGGAACAGGTCTGCCCGCCTGTCCGGACACCCCTCCGCTCTCAGGACGGAAGCCGCCGAATCCGCTGGTCACCGGTCCCGATTCCCTGGACCACGACCGCGAGCGGCGCCGGAAATGCCCCAAGCCTTTCGAAGAAGCACCGGAACCCCCTGGACCTCCCCGAGGTCGCGGAGAGCCGGCGCTTCCAGGGATCTAAGGATCTGACGCACGCATGAACAAGAACATCCGCCGCTCCATCGTCATAGCCGCCGGAGTCACCGGCGCGTGGGCGCTCGGCTCCGCCGTCGCGAGCGCCGACGAACTGCCCGCCTCCTCCCTGTCGGTGTCCGACGCGGCCTCCGGCACCGACAGCGACAGCACGCTCGGCACTGTCACGGGCGCGCTCACCGACACGGTCGACGGCGTCGTCACCACAGTTCGCGAGACCGGCGTTCGCGAGACCGCCGTCCACGACACCGCGGCCAAGGCGATCTCCCCGGTGGCCGACGCCGACGCTGACGGCGTCACCGAGACCGTGGGCAGCGCCGAGAGGGCGATGCCCGACGGCACCGTCGAACAGGCCCGTAAGTACGTAGACGACAAGGTCTCCGTCCCCCAGGCGGCCGACAAGGCGTCCAAGGTCCGAGGCGCCGCCGCGATCCAGGGCGCCAAGGCCGCCCGCGCCGCCCAGACCCATGCGCAGGCCACGGCCGAGGCCACCGTCGCCGCCGCCCGGACCACCGTCTCCGACACGACCACCCCCATCCGGGGCGAGGTCGACTACCTCTTCGGCCCCCTCGCCGCCTTCGCGCCGGAACTGGAGGAGGCCCTGGCGGCCGCCCAGACGAAGCTCCAGGCCGTGCAGTCGGCGACCCGCACCACGGACGCCGTCCGGAGCACCGCGAGGACCGCGACGACCGGCGCCCGGGGTCGTGCCACCGACGTGACCGCCACCGCGCAGGGCGAGGCCGGTGCCGTCACCGGCGCCGCCCACGCCACCGTCTCCGCGGTCCCGAGCCAGGTCACGGGCACGGTCGGCGGTGTCGAGCAGAAGGTCCTCGGCACCGGCAGGAGCGTGCCCGTCACGGTCACGCCGATCGCCGACGAGACGGTCGCGGCCGCCGTCCCGCCGCTTGCGACCAGTGCCGTGCACGGCGTGACGCCGGTGGCCGGCCAGGCCGTGGCGGGCGTCGTCCCGGTCGCCGGGCAGGCCGTCGCCGGGGTCGTGCCCGTCGCCGCTCACGCGGTGGACGGCGTGGTGCCGGTCGCCACGGGTGCCGTGCACGGCGTGACGCCCGTGGCCGGCGGTGCCGTGTCAGGGGTCGCGCAGACGGCCGGGCATGCGGTCGACACGGCGACGGCGGCGGCCCACGGGGCCGTGGCCGACGTACAGCCGGTCGCCACCGGTGCCGTGCAGGGCGTGACGCCCGTCGCGGGCGGTGCGGTCTCCGGTGTGCGGTCGGTGTCGGGCGGTGCGGTGGACGGTGTGGTGCCGGTCGCGGGCGGGGTCGTCGCGGACGTGCCGCCGTACGCCACCGGCCTGGTCGGTCAGGTCCTCGACGACGCCACGGGCACGGTGCTGCCGCCCGTCGCCCACACCGCCGTGGACGGCGTGCTGCCGGTCGCCGGACAGGCCGTGACGGACGCGGGCGGGGTGGCGTACGGCGTCGTGGGCGACGTCCGGCCGTTCGTCGGCGGGGTCTCCGAGGCCGCGGTGCCGCTCGCGTACGGCGTGGCCGGTGACGGGACCGAGTTGGCGTACGGCGTCACGGGCCAGGTGCCGCAGTTCGCGCAGGGGGTCACCGGTGCCGTGCGGCCCGTCGTCGACACCGTCACCGAGACCGTCCGCCCGCTCGTGGGAGGCGTCGGCGGCAGCGCGACGACGCTCGCCTACGGCGTCGCGGGCGACGTCAGCCCCTTCGCGTACGGCGTCGTCGGCGAAGTCGACCCGTTCGCCCACGGTGTCGTGGGCCGGGCCGCGCCCTTCGCCGACGACCTGACCGGCACCGTCCGCTCCACCGCCGGCCCGCTCGCAGGCCACGCCGTCACCGGCGTCGAGGGCGTCGCCGACTCGCTCACGCCGAGCTATGCGCAGGGCGTGAGGGACGTGCAGCACGTGCAGCACGTGCAGCACGTGCAGAACGTGCAGAACGTGCAGTACGGCACCCCGTACAGCATCTGACCGCCCGCCATCGGCGGCGCACGCACTCAGTGCGCCGCACGACCGACTCCGCGAGGTCGAAGGTCCCGGACGGCCGAATGCCGTCGGTCCCGTCCGACCGAAACCCCGCGGAACGGGCCGGCCGGTCCCCATTGGGGTGGGGATCGCGCTTGCCCACAGCCCTCTGAGCGGCCCGTTCGGGTCCTAGGGGGTGTGCCAGGGGCCTCACCGGGTCAACCCCAGCCCGGTGAGGCCCTTTCCCCCTTGCCCCCCGTCCTGGCCCCGTCTCGCCCCCATCCTGTCCCCGCCCCTTACCCCTCAGAGGCCTCACATTCGGCACGCCGTGCCAGTGAGCACGGCATCATGTGACAGGTATCACCGCTCAGGTGTGACGCTCGATTTAGGGGCCTCCTGCAAGCAGCGATAACCTGCGAGACGGACATGCCGCGCGCTCGGTCACCGTGTGCGCCTCCCTTGTGACAGCGGACGTCACGTTGCCCGTCGCGGCACGCCCACGCATCCAACGAACCGCGAGATCACTGATAGGGACGGAAGCGCGTGGACCTGTTCGAGTATCAGGCGAGGGACCTCTTCGCCAAGCACGATGTACCGGTGCTGGCCGGTGAAGTCATCGACACGCCTGAGGCGGCCCGCGCAGCCACCGAGCGTCTCGGTGGCAAGTCCGTCGTCAAGGCCCAGGTGAAGGTCGGCGGCCGTGGCAAGGCCGGTGGCGTGAAGCTCGCCGCCACCCCGGACGAGGCCGTCGCACGTGCGACGGACATCCTCGGCATGGACATCAAGGGCCACACGGTCCACAAGGTGATGATCGCCGAGACCGCGCCCGAGATCGTCGAGGAGTACTACGTCTCGTACCTCCTCGACCGCACCAACCGCACCTTCCTCGCCATGGCGTCCGTCCAGGGCGGCGTGGAGATCGAGGTCGTCGCGGAGGAGAACCCCGAGGCCCTCGCGAAGGTGCCGGTCGACGCCAACGAGGGTGTCTCGATCGAGAAGGCCCGCGAGATCGTCGCCCAGGCCAAGTTCCCGGCCGACGTCGCCGAGCAGGTCGCCGAGATCCTGGTGACGCTGTGGGACACCTTCATCAAGGAGGACGCCCTCCTCGTCGAGGTCAACCCCCTGGCCAAGGTCGCCTCCGGCAAGGTCATCGCCCTCGACGGCAAGGTGTCGCTGGACGAGAACGCCGAGTTCCGCCAGCCGGAGCACGAGGCGCTCGAGGACAAGGACTCGGCCAACCCGCTTGAGGCGGCCGCCAAGGCCAAGAACCTCAACTACGTGAAGCTCGACGGCGAGGTCGGCATCATCGGCAACGGCGCGGGTCTCGTCATGAGCACCCTGGACGTCGTCGCGTACGCCGGTGAGGCCCACGGTGGCGTCAAGCCCGCCAACTTCCTCGACATCGGCGGCGGCGCGTCCGCGGCCGTGATGGCGAACGGCCTGGAGATCATCCTCGGCGACCCGGACGTCAAGTCCGTGTTCGTCAACGTCTTCGGCGGCATCACCGCGTGCGACGAGGTCGCCAACGGCATCGTGCAGGCGCTGCAGCTGCTCGCGGACAAGGGCGAGGAAGTCACCAAGCCCCTCGTCGTCCGCCTCGACGGCAACAACGCCGAGCTGGGTCGCAAGATCCTCTCCGACGCCAACCACCCGCTGGTGCAGCGCGTGGACACCATGGACGGCGCGGCCGACAAGGCCGCCGAGCTCGCGGCTGCGAAGTAAGGGAAGAGGGACAGACACAGCCATGGCTATCTTCCTCAACAAGGACAGCAAGGTCATCGTCCAGGGCATGACCGGCTCCACGGGCATGAAGCACACCAAGCTCATGCTCGCCGACGGCACGAACATCGTCGGTGGTGTGAACCCGCGCAAGGCGGGCACGTCCGTGGACATCGACGGCACCGACATCCCGGTGTTCGGCACCGTCGCCGAGGCGATCGAGAAGACGGGCGCGAACGTATCCGTCCTCTTCGTGCCGCCGGCCTTCTCCAAGGCCGCCGTGGTCGAGGCCATCGACGCCGAGATCCCGCTCGCGGTCGTCATCACCGAGGGCATCGCCGTCCACGACTCGGCCGCGTTCTACGCGTACGCCGTGGCCAAGGGCAACAAGACCCGGATCATCGGCCCCAACTGCCCCGGTCTCATCACGCCGGGCCAGTCGAACGCCGGCATCATCCCGGGCGACATCACCAAGCCGGGCCGCATCGGTCTGGTCTCGAAGTCCGGCACGCTGACGTACCAGATGATGTACGAGCTGCGTGACATCGGCTTCTCGTCCGCCGTCGGCATCGGTGGCGACCCGGTCATCGGTACGACGCACATCGACGCGCTCGCCGCGTTCGAGGCCGACCCCGACACCGACCTGATCGTGATGATCGGTGAGATCGGTGGCGACGCCGAGGAGCGTGCGGCGGACTTCATCGCGAAGAACGTGACCAAGCCGGTCGTCGGCTACGTCGCGGGCTTCACCGCGCCCGAGGGCAAGACCATGGGCCACGCCGGCGCCATCGTCTCCGGCTCCTCCGGCACGGCCGCCGCCAAGAAGGAGGCCCTCGAGGCCGCCGGCGTCAAGGTCGGCAAGACGCCGACCGAGACGGCGAAGCTGGCCCGGGAGATCCTCGCCGGCTGAACGGCGGCTTCCTGACCGAGCGTTGATGGGCCCGCTCCCCGTGAAGGGGGACGGGCCCATCGGCATGAGGAACACTCGTGAACTCGTGAACTCGCGACGAGTTTCCGTTCATCACTCGCGAGGGGTTTCAATTCATCAGCGGTACGAGCCGCTCCGGTCCGTGCGCCGTCGCCGTCCGCAGCTTCGTCCGCAGCTCCGTCTGCGCCTCCGACAGCGCGCCCTGGGCCACTCGCGGCGGAACTCCCTGCACCTGCGCGCCCGGAGCGACCGGAGGCTCGTAGTGCGTCGGGGCCGTTCGCACGGTGAGCGCCGTCGTCCCGATCAGGGCCACCGTGAAGGCGATGGCGGCCCGTGTCCAGAAGCGCGCCCTGCGTTCGCCGCCCGTCCGCACCGCCGGGGGTCTGCCCGCGCGCAGTGGCTCCGTGGAGGCCACCTCGGCCAGCCGGCGATGGAGCACGGCGGGGTCGGCGAGTTCCGGCAGGCGCGCGGCGATCACCTCGCGCGCGTGCAGCAGCCGGCCGGCCGTCGCCGGCGTGCTCGCCTCCGCCTCGGCCGCGGTCTCCGGCAGATCGAGGCCGACACCGTCGTACAGCAGCAGCGCCCTGCGGTGTGGCGACGGGAGTTTCAGGAGCACGTCCAGCAGCGCGCGGTCGGCCGCGTCGGGCGGCGGCGGCTCTGGGTGCCGGTAGCGGGGGCGGAAGCGGTGCCAGGGGGAGAGCGCGTACTCGTACGCCGTCGCCCGCACCCACCCCGCCGGGTCCCGGTCGACGGCCACCTCGGGCCAGCGCTGCCAGGCGAGTTGGAAGGCCCGCTCGACCGATTCGCGGGCCAGCTCGCGCCGCCCGGTGAGCAGGTAGGCCTGCCGCGCGAGGGCAGGGGCGCAGAACGCGTACAACGCGTCGAAGGCCTGAGCGGGTGTCAGAGGAGCGTCGGCCGGCACGGGATCCGCGGCCGACGGCTGCTCCTCCGGACTCCCCGTCACCTCGGTTTCGGTCCGGGCGAGTTCGGTCAGGAGCGCCACGTAGGCCTCGCGTCTGCGGCCGCGCGGTGTCGTGCGTCCGCTCTCCCAGGAGGCCACGGCCCTGCCGGGGATACCGAGCCGCTTGGCGACCTGATCCTGCGTCAGTGAGCCGGCCTCGCGCAGGCGTCGGCGCTCCGTGGGCGGCGGCAGCGGGCTCGCGGGGTTCGGCGTCACGGCGCACCCTTACGTACGAAAAAGTACATAAACGTATATTGAGCGACACTTCGGAGGTTTGCCTGTTACGACGAGAAAGCGCGTGTCGTTGGGAGCATGGCGGGCGTGACCCAGATGACCACTCGCCGACCTCCCCTGTCGTCCCTGCCGGCCCGGATGCGCGACCGTTCGCCCGGCCTCGGCGCCGGCCTCGTGGGCGGTGTCCTTGCCGCCGGACTGGGGCTCGGGTCGCTCGCCGTGCTCGTGGTGGTGCTGTGGATCAGCTCGCCGTATCCCGACAGCGGACCCGGGGCGGCGCTGCACGTCGCCGCGGCGCTGTGGCTGCTGGCGCACGGCGCCGAACTGGTCCGCACCGACACGCTCTCCGGTGCCCCCGCGCCGGTGGGGATCACACCGCTGCTGCTGCTCGCCCTGCCGATGTGGCTGGTGCACCGGGCGGCACGGGACGCGGTGGACGGCGGCGAGGACGAACCCCTCGGGTCCGGTCGTGCGGCCTGGGCGGGTGTCGTCCTCGGCTACCTCGGCGTCGGCGCGGCCGCCGCCCTGTACGCGTCCGGCGGACAGCTGCGGCCCTCGTGGGAGCGGACCGCGGGGTGCCCGCCGCTGCTCGTGATGGCCGCGGCCGGAGTGGGGGTGTGGACGGCGTACGGGCACCCGCGCGAGGCGCTCGGCGGCCTGCTGAAGCTGCTGCCGCGAGGGGCGCGGCGCTGGGCCCTGAGGTCGGCGGGGCTACGGCGCTGGTTCCCCCGGTCGGACACCCGCGCCCGGCTGGCTGTCGCGGCGCGGGCTGCGGGCGCGGGCACGGCGGCCCTCGTCGGGGGCGGGGCGGTGCTGCTGGCGGTCTCGCTGGTGTGGCACGGCGAGGCGGCGCGAGGAACCTTTCCGCAGCTCACGGAGGGCTGGTCGGGCCGTTTCGCCATCCTGATCCTGTGCCTCTTGCTGGTGCCGAACGCGGCCGTGTGGGGGGCGGCCTACGCCCTCGGACCGGGGTTCGTGCTGGGCGCCGGGCATGTGGTGGGGCCGCTGTCGGCGGCGCCGGCCCCCCTGCTGCCGGCGTTTCCGCTGCTGGCCGCGGTACCGGAGGCGGGGACCGGAACGTGGCTGAACTGGCTCGCGGGCGTCGCTCCGCTGACGGCCGCGCTGACCGTCGGGTGGTTCGTGGGCCGAGCGGAACACCCCCGCGCCGGGCGGACCGCCGCACTGGCGGCGCTGTTCTGCGCGGTCGGTACGGCCGTTCTCGCGTGGCTGGCGGGCGGACGGCTCGGAGTGCACGCGCTGGCCCGGTTCGGGCCGGTGTGGTGGGCGACGGGCGGTGCGGCGCTCGTATGGACGGCGGTCGTGGCGATTCCGACAGCACTGGGTCTACGGGCCTGGCGGTGCCACAAGCGGAAGGTGGCCGAGGAGAGCGGGCGGCCGAAGACCGGGGAGCCGAAGACCGGGGAGTCGAAGACCGGGCGGGCGAAGACCGGGCGGGCGAAGACCGAGGAGCCGAGAAGCGTGGAGTGGATGAGCAGGGAACCGAAGAGCGCGGAGCCGAAGACCGCGAGGTCGAAGCAGTCTCAGGAGTCGAAGCAGTCTCAGGAATCGCAGGTCGTGGGGGCAAAGGCCGCGGAACCGAGGGGCGGGGAGCCGGCACCGCAGACGCCGGAGCGCCGGGGCCGGCGGGCGGTGGCGTCGATCGGAGCGTGGTTCGGGATCGGGAAGGGCCCCCGCCGGGCGAAGGCGGTGGCGCCGGCAGCGACAGGCACGACGGCCGCACCCTACGACCAGGGCGATGTGTACGGCCCGCTGCCCGACCGGGACAAGGCCATGTACGCGCCGTACGACTTCCTGCCCGTCGAACCGCTCCCCGAGCGGTCGACCCCGTGGCGCGACGACGTCACCCGCGAGGCCCGCTGGGCGGCACTGAAGAGCGCCTCCGACCTGCCCCGGACACCAGACGTGCCGCACGAACCGACAACGCCCGACGGACCCGCGGTGCCCGACGGACCCGCGGTGCCCGACGCACCGAGAACGCCGGACGAACCGAGAACGCCCGACTCACCGCCCGCCCGGTGAACGCCGGCCGGTGCCGCCCCGCCGACCGTCAGCCGCTCGTCCCCAGTACTCCCCGCAGCTCCTTCGGCAGCAGCTGGGTGCAGGACTGCTTCGCCTGGTTGGTGAGGGCGTCGTTCGTGCAGGAGTAGTAGTCGCTGTAGACCAGCTGGGCCGTGAAGGTCGCGGCGACCAGGGCGATGGCCAGGGAGGCCGTGACCAGGCCGGTCACCGCCGCCGTCGTCTGGGGGCGGGCCGGCGGAGTGCCCGTGGACTCGGGCGTGCCGGGCTTGGTGCGCAGGCTGCTGATGCCCCAGTACAGGGCGAGGGCACCCAGCAGCAGGGCCACGTACGGCCAGCTGAAGAGGGCGAAGAAGAAGGCCCACATGCCGCTCAGCAGGGCGTAGCGGGCGCGGCGCTGGGAAGCGTCGGTCGGGTCCCAGCGCATGCCCGTGCCCGGGGTGTTGCCGCCCTGGCCCTCGGGGCCGGGGGACTGCGGACGCCCGGGACGCTCGCCGAACCCGCCGGGGGAGCGGCCCGGCTGGCGGTCGCTCCACTGGCTGCCCCAGGGGGAGTCGGAGTCACCCGACCCGTCGCCGCTCTCCCCGTCGGCCGGGCGGCGCGGCCGCCACGGCCGGTCCGGCGAGCCCTCCGGCGGCGGCGCGAAGGGGTTGTCGTCCTGGGCGCCACCACTCTGCTCGTCGCCGGACTTCCTGTCCGAGGGAGCATCGGGAGGCGAGGCGGGCCGCTCCCGCAGCAGGACGGCGCCACGCTTCCCTCCCTGCGCGGACTGCGGAGGGAGTCTGAGAAGTCGCAGGCTGCGGTCCGACATCAAGTGAGCGTCTTCCCCTAGGAGATACGGCGATGATCAGGCGTTCGTACGGCTGTCTTTCGTGACCCCGTCACTTCGGAAACGCACAGCACGACGACCACGTTCCCGCCCGGGCCCTCCCAAACGCTACCTTCCGGCCACGCCCCCGTCCCGTGGGGGCCGTCCGGAGTGCCGGTATCGTTGCTGACGGTCGGCCGCTTCGTAGACTTCCCCGTATCCCGGGGCGTGATGCATTAGGACGAATGCACAAAGCGCCGGCCGCCGGTAGAACGCTCCCCCGAGAAAGGGCCCCACCGTGGCCGCCAAGCCCGTGGTCAAGCGCCTGGTCGTGCTGGTTTCCGGATCGGGAACCAATCTGCAGGCGCTCCTCGACGAGATCGCGGCCAACGGCACCGAGGCCTACGGCGCCGAGATCGTGGCCGTCGGCGCCGACCGCGAGGGCATCGAGGGGCTCGCGCGCGCGGAGCGCGCAGGACTGCCGACCTTCGTGCGGAAGGTCAAGGACCACGGCACCCGCGAGGAGTGGGACGCGGCGCTGGCCGAGTCCGTCGCCGCGTACGAGCCCGACCTCGTGGTCTCCGCCGGCTTCATGAAGATCGTGGGGAAGGAGTTCCTCGCGCGCTTCGGCGGGCGGTTCGTGAACACCCACCCCGCCCTGCTGCCCAGTTTCCCGGGAGCCCACGGCGTGCGTGACGCGCTCGCGTACGGCGCGAAGGTCACCGGCTGCACCGTCCACTTCGTCGACGACGGCGTCGACACCGGACCGATCATCGCCCAGGGGGTGGTCGAGATCCGGGACGAGGACGACGAGAGCGCTCTGCACGAGCGCATCAAGGAAGTCGAGCGAAGGCTGCTCGTCGAGGTCGTGGGGCGGCTCGCCCGCAACGGCCACCGCATTGAGGGACGAAAGGTAGTTATCCAGTGACCGCCACCGCCGAGAGCACCAAGCGGCCCATTCGCCGGGCGCTCGTCAGCGTCTACGACAAGACCGGACTGGAAGACCTCGCGCGCGGGCTGCACGAGGCCGGTGTCGAGCTCGTCTCCACCGGGTCCACGGCCGGCCGTATCGCCGCCGCCGGTGTCCCCGTCACCAAGGTCGAGGAGCTGACCGGCTTCCCCGAGTGCCTGGACGGCCGGGTCAAGACCCTGCACCCCAAGGTGCACGCGGGCATCCTCGCCGACCTGCGGCTCGAGGACCACCAGCGGCAGCTCGCCGAGCTGGGCGTCGAGCCCTTCGACCTCGTCGTGGTCAACCTCTACCCGTTCCGCGAGACCGTCGCCTCCGGCGCCTCGCCCGACGAGTGCGTGGAGCAGATCGACATCGGCGGGCCGTCGATGGTCCGCGCGGCCGCCAAGAACCACCCGTCGGTCGCCGTCGTGACCAGCCCGGCGCGGTACGCGGACGTCCTCGGCGCGGTCGAGGGCGGTGGTTTCGACCTCGCCACCCGCAAGCGGCTGGCCGCGGAGGCCTTCCGGCACACGGCCGAGTACGACATCGCGGTGGCGAGCTGGTTCGCGAGTTCCTACGCCCCCGTCGACGACTCTCTCTTCCCCGACTTCCTCGGCGCCACCCTGGAGCGCAAGAGCACCCTGCGCTACGGCGAGAACCCGCACCAGCCCGCGGCGCTCTACGTCGACACTGCATCCGTCGGCGGCTCCGCCGCGGGCGGCGTCGGTCTCGCGGAGGCCGAGCAGCTGCACGGCAAGGAGATGTCGTACAACAACTACACGGACACGGACGCCGCGCGCCGTGCCGCGTACGACCACGACGAGCCCTGCGTGGCGATCATCAAGCACGCCAATCCCTGTGGCATCGCGGTCGGTTCGGACGTCGCCGAGGCGCACCGCAAGGCGCACGCCTGTGACCCTCAGTCGGCGTTCGGCGGGGTCATCGCCGTCAACCGGCCGGTGAGCAAGGAGATGGCGGAACAGGTCGCCGAGATCTTCACCGAGGTCATCGTCGCGCCCGACTACGAGGACGGCGCGCTGGAGGCCCTCGCGAAGAAGAAGAACATCCGGGTGCTGAAGGCCGCCGCCGCGCCCTCCCACCCCGCCGAGGTCAAGCCCATCGACGGCGGTGCGCTGCTCCAGGTGACGGACCGCCTCCAGGCGGAGGGCGACGACCCGGCCAACTGGACGCTCGCGACCGGCGAGGCGCTCACCGCCGACGAACTGGCCGAGCTCGCCTTTGCCTGGCGGGCCTGCCGCGCCGTGAAGTCCAACGCGATCCTCCTCGCCAAGGACGGCGCCTCGGTCGGCGTCGGCATGGGGCAGGTCAACCGGGTCGACTCGTGCAGGCTCGCCATCGCGAGGGCGGGCGAGGAGCGGGCGCGCGGTTCCTACGTCGCGTCGGACGCGTACTTCCCCTTCCCGGACAACATCGAGGTCCTTGCCGCCGCCGGCGTCAAGGCCATCGTCCAGCCGGGCGGTTCGATCCGCGACGAGCTCTCCGTCGAGGCCGCGAAGAAGGCGGGCGTCACGATGTACTTCACGGGGACGCGGCACTTCTTCCACTGACGGACACCTCACCCGGGCGGCGCTGCGCCGGATCGACACCTACGTCGAACTGCGCAGTGCCGCCCAGGTGTTGGGGCCTACTTCGCCGTCCACCGCAAGGCCCTTGTCCCGTTGGAACTGCTTCACCGCGGCCAGCGTGGCGTCGCCGAACTGGCCGTCCACGCCCGCTTCGCCGACGCTGTAGCCGCGCTTGGCGAGCATGCACTGTACCTGGACCACGCGCTGCCCCTTGTCGCCGTGGACGGTGAGCTCGGTACCGGAGTAGTACGTGCACTGGGAGCTCCAGGGCGGGGTGGCGGGCGTTGTCGCGGTCTTGGTGGGGGTGGCGGTGGGAGCGCTGCCGCCACCGCTTTCGTTGCGGTCGGACGGGGCGGAGGCTTCGTCGGAGGGCGTGGCCTGCGTACCGCCCGCACTGCCGCCCGCGGATGCGTTGGGGCTCTCTGACGCCTCGGCCTCCTCCTTCCCCGAGGCGGTTTCCTTCTGCTTCTCCTTGTCGCCGGAGGGCGAGGCGGACGAGCTGGGGATGGCAGAGGCCTGCGCGTCGCCGGGTGTGGTGCTGCCGGCGGCCGTCGGTGCCGCCGAGGCCGTTTCGCCGAGGGACGGGCGGGTGAGGAAGAAGGCGCCCGCGGCGACGGCGCACACGGCGAGGCCCGCGGCCACGGCGAGGTACGCCTTCGGCTTCCTCCGGCGGCTGCCGCCGTCCTCGGGGGCCGGGGCCTGCGCGGAGGTGGCGTACTGCATGCGCGGCATCGGCGGGGTGGGCGTGAAGGCGGGGCCGGGGGCGGGGGACGCCGTGCGCTCCGTCGGCGCACGCAAATGGACGGTCTCCTGGACGGAGACGGATTCCAGGACGTCGCAGGCCTGCCGTCGGGCGAGCAGCCGTGCGGCCAGTGGCTCGTGCCAGGGGGCCGCGCCGCTGTGACCGGCCGACGTGGCGGCGTCGAGGAGTTGCCGCGGGGTGGGGCGTCCGGCGGGGTCCTTGGCGAGGCAGGCGGACAGGAGCGCCGCCAACGCCCGGTCCGCCGCCGCGAGTTCGGACATGACCTCGGGCTTGGGTTCCTCGAACGCGACACGATGCATCACGTCGACGCCCGTTCCGTCCCCGAAGGGGGCGTGGCCGGTGGCGGCGTAGATCAGGCTCCCCGCGAGCGAGAAGACGTCGGAGGCGGTGTCGCAGCGCCCCTCGCGCAGATACTCGGGCGACATGAAGGCGGGCGTGCCGACCCTGCTCCCGGTCGAGGTGATCGCGCTGCTGTCGGTGGCCTGCGCGATGCCGAAGTCGATGACGTGCGCGCCCTGCAGGGACAGGATCACGTTGGACGGCTTGAGATCCCGGTGTACGACGCCGACGGCGGCCATCGACGACAGAGCCTGCCCAAGGTCCGCCACCAGCCGCCACACGCCGGCCGGCGCCAGTGTGCCGCAGTCGCGCACGGCGTCGGCGAGGTTGAGGCCGGGTACGTACTGCGTGGCCATCCACAGCAGCGTGTCGTCGAAGCCGGTGCCGAGCAGCTGCGGCGCACGCGGGGTGTGGACCCGGGCATGCACGGAGGCCTCCCGCTCGAAACGCCGCCGGAACCGGGGGTCTTCGGCGTACTCGGGGCGGATCACCTTGACGGCGGCGAGACCGGGGGTGTCGTCGGCGGGGCGGGCGAGGTAGACGCGGCCCATGCCGCCGCTGCCGAGTAGGCCGAGGGGGGCGTAGGGGCCGATGCGGCCGGGGTCGGTCGGCTGCATCGGCGTCGCGCCCGCATGCGTCAGAGCCGCGTCACCGGACGCCGGGGTGTACGACGGCATGGGTTGCCGCTGGTCTGTCATCGATCCCCCGAGTGCTGTTCTGCCTCCCCAACGTGCGCTTGTGTCAGGATGGTTGGTGCGAGGCTATCGCGTGGGGCGGGGGAGTGGTTCGAGGGCCGGTGGTCCCGCTCAGGTGTTCTTCGGGTACACGGTGTACTCGTGGCAGTCGGCGCACCCCTTCACCAGCGCCTTGTCGAACTTGCCGTGGGGACTGTTCAGGGTGACCTGGTGCTTGTCGTGGTGCCAGTCTCCCCACCCGTCCCCGTGGACACGCACCCACACGTCGCCCTGGCAGCCGGTGTTGTACTTGATGCCGGTGGCCTTGACCGTGCTGAGGTCGAGCGAGTAGACGGACCCGCACGAACGGCTGTACATCAGCCATCCCCGCTCCTCTTCGAGGATCGAGTCGGCCGCGGAGGCGGGGGTGGTGGCGAGCATGAGAGCCGCGGCGAGACTGCCGAGGACGGTGATGGTGCGCTTGCCCATGAGGGTTCCTCCCGTTGTCGAAGCAGGTACCACTGTGGGGCGGCCGGGGACCGCGCGGTACCTCGAACGTTTCAGGGTCCGGACAGCTCGCACCACACGGTCTTGCCCGCAGGTGTCAGCCACACGCCCCAGCGCCGGGCGACCGCGTCGAGCAGGAGCAGACCGCGGCCGGTCTCGTCGTCCGGGTTCGGGTGGCGGGCGATGAGCCAGGCGTGCGGGTCGGGGTCGGTGACCTCCAGGCGGGTACGGCCGTCCGGGGTGCGGAACAGGCGGACGGTCACCGGGGTGCTCTCGCCGACATGCTTGATCACGTTGGTGAGCAATTCGGTCACGCAGAGCTGGACTTCGGAGCAGGGTGCGCCGAGGTGCTCGCGGACGGCGTGGCGTACCTCCGGTACGGCCTTGGGGAGTGCGAGCAGTTCGAGGACGAGCGGTTCGTTCACCGGCCCGCCGCCTTGCGCAGGGCGGTGATCAGGGCGCGGGCGGTGGCCTGGTTGCAGTTGCCGAGTGCGATGAGAGGCCGTACGGGGAGCGCGCCGGCGAACGTCGGCAGGTCCACGCCGAGGGAGGGGAGCGTGATGCCGTTCGCCTCCAGGGCGGTGCGGAGGTCTTCGACGCAGGCGTCGGTGTCGTCGTCGTGGGGGCGGTTCATGGGCGTACGCCTTTCTGCGGCCTGTGCGCTCTGTGAGGAATCAGTCACAGCGTGGCGTCAAGGGGCGTACCGTGAAAAGTGTTTGGGTTGCGCCCGGTAACAGGCAAATGGCGGTGGTGAGTTGTGCCCCCTCGTAAGGATCCCGACGCGTCGGCGAACGTCCCCTCCTTCTACGGCGCCGAGTTGCGCTTCAAGAGGGAGGAAGCGGGCCTGACGCTCGAACAGCTGGCGGAGGGGAGCTTCCGGGGCATCCCGTTCCTCAGTCAGATCGAGCGGGGCGAGCGGCGCATGCCGATGGATCTGGCCCGGCACGTCGACAAGGTGCTGAAGACGGACGGATTTTTCGAGCGGCGCTGTGAAGACGCCCGCAAGGCGAAGCAGTCGGGGCATGCGGAGTACTTCGCGGATGTCGCGGAGATGGAGAAACATGCGGAGACGATCGAGGACTGGGCGCCGTCGCTGATCCCAGGGCTGTTGCAGACCAGGGCGTACGCCCAGAAGGTTGTGGAGACCTCGCTGCCGTGGCTGCCGCCCGAGACCGTCGAGAACCAAGTCAAGGCCCGCATGGAGCGCGCGAAGCTCTGGGAGTGTGAGGAGCACCCGTCGTTCTGGGCTGTTCTCCACGAGTCGCTGATCCGCAGGCCGCTCCTGGACCCCGAGGAGATGGCCGTCCAGCTCAGGCACATCGCGCACGTAATCCGCTCCACGCAGAGCGTTCTGCAGATCCTTCCGGAAACATCAGCCGCGCACCCGTTCATGATGGGCATGGTCAGGGTCATGACCTTCCCGGACGCACCACCGGTGGTGTACACGGAGGGACTCCACAGCGGCCAGCTCATCGACTATCCGGCCCTCGTGAAGAACTACCGGAGGTCGTACGATCTGCTCAGGGCAGCGGCGCTGCCACCGGAGGCCTCCCTGGCCGTGATCGAGGCAGCAGCAGAGGATTACCGGAATGAATCCCAACAGCAGGATCGACCTGAGCTCCGTTCAGTGGCGCAAGAGTAGTTACAGCAACGGCAGCGGTGGCGAGTGCGTCGAGGTCGCCGACAACCTCCCCGGCACCGTCCCCGTCCGCGACTCCAAGAACCCTTCCGGCCCCGCCCTGGTGTTCCCCACCCACACCTGGGCCGCCTTCATCCGCTCCCTGTAACTATTCAGGTACCGCTCCCGTGCGTGGCCCCCGAAACTCATCTGTGTCAGAACCACTGAGTTGAACGGGGAAGCACATGCGATCAAGCATCCTGACAAGGACGCTCGTCAGCGCCGTCACCGTCGTCGGAATCGCCGCCGGGAGCCTGGCAACCGCGGGTACCGGCTTCGCGGCGTCCGAGCCGGTCGCGAAGCCGGCGGCGGTTTCCGGGGACGTCAGCACGCTCGCGACGAACAACTTCGGCCTGACCGCCGTGCAGGCGAAGAGGGTCCAGGTCTGGCTGAAGAAGCACCACGGCTACACGGGCTCGCTCGACGGGAAGCTCGGCACCGGCAGCTGGAAGTCGTTCCAGAAGTGCCTCAAGCAGTACTGGGGTTACCGTGGCGCGATCGACGGGAAGCCCGGCAAGAACACGGTGAAGGCGCTGCAGCACCTGCTGAAGAAGGGCTACGGCTACCGCGGCGCGATCGACGGTGCCGCCGGATCGGCCACCAAGTCCGCGTTCAAGAAGTTCGCCGCCGGGGCCCCCTCCGCCAAGCGGACCGGCCTCCACTGACCGACCGCAGTCGAGTGGCGCGCCCCCGGTTTACAGGGACCGGGGACGCGCCACTCGGCAGTTCGGTCAGCCCTTCACCCCGTCAGGTCCTTGCCGCAGCGCCTGCCAGGTCTTCGGGCCCACGATCCCGTCCGCGTCCAGCTCCGCCCGCTTCTGGAAGGCGACGACGGCAGCCTTGGTCAGGGGACCGAAGCCGCCGTCCACCTCACCGACTTCGGTGATCCCGTGCAGGTGCCTGAGCAGGCACTGGAGCTCTCTGACCTGGCTGCCGCCCTCGCCCTGCTTGACGGTGAAGTCCCAGGTGCTGCTCCAGCCCGCCGTGTAGCCGCGGCCGTTCTTGGTGTCCTCGTACACCGTGGGCTTCTCACAGGTGGGCGCCGCGGCGGCTGCCGGGGCCTCGTCGCGCAGGGTGTACGTCACCGTCGTAGCCGTGCCCAGGGCCACCGCCGCGAGCGCCGCGACCAGGACCGGCCGTCGCCACCGCCGCGGCCGCAGGCGGGGCAGGCGGGCCGAGCGGGCGCTGCCCGCAGCCTGTTCCGCGCGGCGCAGCAGGGCCTCGGTGCCGATCCGGTCGGCGTGCGTAGGGCCCAGGCAGTCCCGCACGATCTCCCGCCAGGCGTCCGGGAGTTCGGGCGACAGACGCAGTTCCTCGGTGCCCCGCGCATAGCGCGTCGCCGCGTCGCAGCGGGCTTCCGTGGTGCCTCCCGGCAGCGGGAACGTCCCCGTCAGCACGACGTGCGCGAGGACGCCGAAGGCCCAGATGTCGGCGGAGGGCCGGATCCGGGCGCCCCGCTCGTCGATCTCGGGCCAGAGCAGCTCCGGCGGCGTGTAGTCCGGCGTGGCGAACGCCGGCGCGTAGGCGTGGGTGCCCTGCAGCTCCGCGGCCATGTTGAAGTCGGCGAGCCGCACCGAAACGTCCTTCAGCAGCAGCACGTTGGCCGGCTTGAGGTCGCCGTGCACCCAGCCGGCGTGGTGCAGCTGGTGCAGGCCCTCGCAGATCTGGGCGAGCAGGGCAGGCCCCGCCTCCGGCCTCGGCGTGTGCTCCAGTACGGCGTCCAGGGAGCCCTCGGCCCGCTCCAGTACGAGGACGGTGGCGCCGTCGAGTTCGGGGTGGTCCGGGTCGTCGACCGTGAGCGTGTCGTACATCCGGATCAGGCGCGGTGCGCGCAGTTTCTCCAGCAGCTCCACCTCGCGCTCGGCCAGTTCGCGCAGATGGCGCAGCTGTCGCGGGGTGCGGGTGCCGGTGGGCAGGAACTTCAGCGCCGCCTCGCGGGGAAGCTCCGGCTCCTCGTCGCCGGTGTGCCTGGCCGCGTAGACGGTGGAGAACGCGCCGGACGCGAGGGGCGCGCGGACCTCCCAGGCGCCGACTCGGTAGCCCTTCGGCACGGGAACCGCGTACGACCTGTGGGGTTGCTCGTTCACCGGGCCACCTCGCTCGTTGGCGGAAGCGGGGCCGGGGCGAGCACCGCGAGGTCGTCCTCGCGGATGAGGTCGAAGCGGAGCGCCAGAGACACCAGCGACTCCTTCTTGCCGTTGACGCGCAGGCCCGGTTCCGCCATGTCCGGGCCGGGCCTCAGCCGCAGCTTGACGGCCAGGTAGTCGATGTTCCAGTACACGGCGGAGCGGCTGACCGTGGGCCAGACGGACCGCAGGCGGTCCACCAGTTGCTCCACGGCGGGCAGCGGAGCGTGCGGCTCGCCGCGCAGCCGGGGTTCGCACAGGGCGGCCAGGACCGCGAAGTAGCGCTTGGTGCGGTCCAGGGCGAACGCCGGCGTGGTGAGGGCCCCGGAGAGCCCGTGGCGCTCGACGCTGCGGAAGGCGTGGCGTGGCGCCCAGACGTCGAAGGCGAGCAGATCGCCCGCGGCGGGCAGCACCACCCGCGAGAACTCGAACGGCACGGGCGCGTCCAGGCGGCCCGGCGCGATCTTGATGTGTTCGCCCGCGCCCTCCGGGTTCTCCACGACGTAGGTCTGGTCCTCGCTGAGATTGCTCAGCAGCCAGAAGTTCCGGTGGGCCGTGATCGACCCGGCGACCCGGGGAACCCCCTGGTGGTCGATGGTGAGACTGCCGTCCGTCCCGGCCCTGCCGAACGTCAGCTGTTCGCCCGCGGCGATCCTGAGCTGCCCGTCCGAGCTGCCGCACATCGGTGGTACGACGATGACGCTGTACATGGAGTCGTCCCCCTCCTCCTGCAACGCCAGGGGGCGCAGCAGCCCCCCGCCCGATGAGGGGCAGGGTAAGGGACGCTTCTGAACGACGGCGAAGCTTTGTTCGCGTCACGGCGAGTCGGTGAAGGTTGCGGGGAGAGTGTGAGGAGGGACGCAGGGAAACGGCCTCCGGCCGTAGTACGTCCCTTGGTACATCCCTTCGTGCGCGAGCGCGGTCTCCGGCCCTCCCCCGAGGGAGCCGGAGACCGCCGCTACGGGGCGCCCGTCAGCAGGGACGCAGGGAGTAGATCGGGTCCCAGGTGGCCCTGCCGGCCTCGTACGCCGTGGACGTCCAGCGGACGCTGCCGTCCTTGTTGAAGAACTTGGCGACCGTGCCGGGCGTCTGGTTGTTGGTGAACGGGCCGTCGCCGGTCCAGTTGCTGACGGTCCAGGTCTGGCACTTGTAGTAGTCGAACTTGGTGTTCTTGACGACCATGCACAGGTGGCCGTAGGCGCAGTCCAGGTCCTGGGCGCCGAGCTTGCCCTTCGGGGCGCGGGTGGCGGTCATGCCGTCGTACTTGACCTCGTTGGCAGTGACCTTCAGGGCCTTCGGGTGGCCGGCGAGCACCTGGTCGACCGTCTGCTGGATGCTGGTCACCCGGGTGCCGTCCGGAGTGGCCGTGACGCGGGTGCCGTCCGGCGAGTCGGCCGCTGTGGCCGCGACCGTCGAGCCGGCTAGCAGCGCGGTGGCCGCGACGAGAAGCGCGGCCGGTTTGATGATGTTCACTGTCGTTCCCCCATGAACGTCGTTGGTCATGCCGCCGAAGCGGTGTGCACACACCGTCCCAACCGGGGCCGCCGCGAGGTACCTCGGACGTCTCAGGGTCACTTCTTGCCGGGAGGCGCGTACTCCTTGAGGTAGTGAGCGACGCGGGCGCAGTAGGCGCGGTACTGCGGGGGAACACCGCCCGCGGCGTTCACCTTCTTGTACGAGGTCCGGTAGGCGGCGGCGAGCAGCACGCGGCGGTCCCCCGGCAGGGAGGTGTTCAGCAGCGGTTCCATGTAGCACAGGTAGCGGCCCATGGCCGGGATGGACACCGAGGGCGACAGGGGCGGCGTCGGGGTCGCCGAGGCGGGCACACCGTCCGGGCGGATCCACCAGCGCAGCACACCGGGGGTCCAGCGGGCGATGCCGTATTCGCCGCCGTCCACGGACGGGTCGGAGAGGTTCGGGTCGAAGTCGCTCTCCACCTTCAGCATCGCCGCGATGAGCACCGGGGAGACCTCCCGCTGAAGGCAGTCGTGGGCCGAGTCGACGATGAGGTGGCGGTACCGCACCGGGACGCCCTTGTCCGTTCGGAGTTCGGAGGCGCCGTAGGCGGCGGCTCCCGCGACCGCCTTGCCGTCGTCCGGCCCCGAGTCGGCCCAGTTGCTGATGCCGTAACCGAGTGCCGCCACGGCCACCGTCGCCACCGCCGATCCCAGTGCCACCGCGGAGCGGCGCCGGCGGGACAGCAGCAGCCTGGGCAGCCGGGGCGGGCGTCCCGTGCCGGCCGCCTCCTCGACCCGGCGCAGCAGCGCGTCGGTGCCGACGCGGTCCGCGTGCGTACGGGACAGGCAGTCCCGCACGATCTCCCGCCAGGCGTCCGGGAGTTCGGGGGACAGACGCAGCTCGTCGGTGCCGCGCGCGTAGGCGGCGGCCGCGTCGCGGCGGGCGGTCGGGGTGCCGCCGGGCAGCGGGAAGGAGCCGGTGAGGACGAGGTGGGCGAGGACACCGAACGCCCAGACGTCGGCGGAGGGCCGGATCTGGCGGCCGCGTGCGCCGATCTCCGACCACAGCAGCTCGGGCGGCGTGTAGTCGGGGGTGGAGAACGCGGGCGTGTACGCGTGGGTGCCCTCCAGCTCCGCGGCCATGTTGAAGTCCGCCAGCCGTACCGAACCGTCCTTCATCAGCAGCACGTTGGCCGGTTTCAGGTCGCCGTGCACCCAGCCGGCGCGGTGCAGCTGGGCCAGCCCCTCGCAGATCTGCGCGAGCAGCGCGGGCCCCGCGGCCGGGCGGGGCGTGGCCGAGAGCTGGGCGGACAGGGAGCGTTCCGCCCTCTCCAGTACGAGGACGGTGGCGCCGTCGAGGGCGGGGCGGGACGGGTCGTCGACGGTGAGGGTCTCGTACATCCGGATGAGGCGCGGACGTCTGAGTCTGCGGTGCAACGCGACCTCGCGCTCGACGAGTTCGCGCAGATGGGTCAGTTGGCGCGGGGTGCCCGTGCCGGTGGGCAGGAACTTCAGGGCGGTCGTGCGGGGCAGCTCCTCGCCGGCCACGTCGGCCGTGCGCCGCGCCTCGTACACGCTCCCGAAGGCGCCGGTCGCGATCGGCTCCCGTACCTCCCAGACGCCCACCCGGTACCCCTTGGGCACCGGCACGGCGTACGGCTCGGTCACCGGCCCGGCCGGCCGGAGGACGGGGCGGCCAGGACGGCCAGGTCGTCCTCCCGGACGAGGTCGAAGCGGAGCGCGAGCGAGACCAGCGACTCCTTCTTGCCGTTGAGGCGCGGGCCGGTGTCGGCTTCGTCCGGGCCGGGCTTCAGGCGCAGCTTCACCGCGAGGTAGTCGATGTTCCACTGCACCGAAGTGCGGGACGCGGCCGGCCAGTTCGGGCGCAGCCGGTCCACGACCTGGTCCACCGTCGGCAGCGCGGCATGCGGTTCGCCCCTCAGGCGGGGTTCGCACAGGGCGGCGAGGACCGCGAAGTAGCGCTTGGTGCGGTCGACGGCGAAGGCGGGGGCGGTGGTCGCGCCGTCGAATCCGCCGTCGGAGTGGAGGTAGTCGTGGCGCGGCGCCCACACCTCGACCGCCAGCAGGTCACCCGCGGCGGGCAGCACGATCCGCGAGAACTCGAAGGGGACCGGTGCGTCGAGACGGCCCGGCCCGACCTTGATGTGCTCGCCCGCGCCCTCCGGGTTCTCCACGACGTACGTCTGCACGCGGCTGAGGTTGCTCAGTATCCAGAAGGCGCCCTGTGCGGTGATCTCGCCGGCGCGGCGGGACACCCCGTCGTGCGGGATCGTCACGTCGACGTCGTCCGCCGAACGCCCGAAGGTCAGCCGCTCGCCAGGTGCGAGCCGGAACTGGTTGCGTTTTCGCTCGTCCTCCGTGGTCGGCGGAGGTACCACGATGATGCTGTACAAGGTGCGTCTCCCGTGCCTGCCGGCTACCTACGTCAGAGTAGGGCGACGCGCGAGGGCCGTGTCCCCCTTGTGCAGCGTGAGACACGGCCCTTGACGTGAATGGCGTGAACTGTGTCAGTAGCGCGGGCGGTTGAACCAGGCCGAGGCCGCGCCGTTCACCATCGCACCGAGGATGATGCCGGCGATGGCGAGCGAGATCAGGCCGCCGAACGTGGCGGAGCCGTTCGCACCGTTCGCCATGTTGACGATCCCGCCGAGGATCATCAGCGACGCGTACACGATCGTGGTGATGCGGATGCCGCTGCCGCCGTTCTTGAACTTGACGCCCAGGAAGATCGAGAGGGCGCCCAGGCCCACCAGGAGTGCCGCGACCAGGAAGCCGAGCCCGGCCAGCGTGTCCGTGTCGTCGCCGGAGCCGACGCCGTTGGACAGGTCCTGGGCGGCGCCGATGGCGAGACCCGCGATGATGCCGAACAGGATCTGGAAGCCCGCCAGGATGAAGAGCAGCACGCGCGCGGTCTTCATCAGGCCGGGCATCTCGGCCGGCATCTGCATGCCGCCCGGGTAGCCGGGGTAGGCCGGCTGCTGCGGGTAGCCATAACCGGGCTGCTGCGGAGCGCCCTGCGGGTAGCCGTATCCGGGCTGGTTCGGGGGAGCCTGCGGCGGGTAGCCGGGCGGCGGGCTCTGGGGCTGGCCCTGCGGGGGACCGTAGGGGTTGTTCGGGTCGCCGAAACTCATGGCGGGATTTCCTCCGTTGCCTTGTGCAGGGACGAGGCGCGGCAGGTGTGGAGGAAGTTCTACAGAGCGGTACGTCCCCCCGGTACTGTCCGCGGCACTGTGCTGCTCATCGTTCTTTAACAGTCTCTTACTTGTCCAGGGGCATTCCGTAGGTGTTGTGCAAGTGCAACCTTGTTGATCTTAGAAAGTGGCTCATGGCCGGATACGGGCGAACGTGCGGCATGCCCTCTTCAGGCCCCGGATCAGGCCCCGGATCAGGCCCCGGATCAGGCCCCGGATTGGAACCGGGGGGCGGTCATCCGCGAGGATGGGGCCATGACCGCCCAGATTCTCGATGGCAAGGCCACCGCAGCCGCGATCAAGTCCGATCTGACCGCCCGCGTGGCGGCGCTGAAGGAGAAGGGCGTCACGCCCGGCCTCGGCACGATCCTCGTCGGTAACGACCCCGGCAGCCAGAAGTACGTCGCCGGCAAGCACCGCGACTGTGCGCAGGTCGGCATCGCCTCGATCCAGCGCGAACTGCCGGAGACTGCGACGCAGGAGGAGATCGAGGCCGTCGTACGGGAGCTGAACGAGGACCCGGCCTGCACCGGTTACATCGTCCAGCTGCCGCTGCCCAGGGGCATCGACGAGAACCGGATCCTGGAGCTCATGGACCCGGACAAGGACGCCGACGGCCTGCACCCGATGAACCTGGGCCGTCTGGTCCTCAACGAGCCCGCCCCGCTGCCCTGCACCCCCAACGGTGTCCTCACCCTGCTGCGCCGCTACGGCGTCGAGATCAAGGGCGCCGAGGTCGTGGTCGTAGGCCGCGGTGTCACCATCGGCCGCCCGATGCCGCTGCTGCTCACCCGCCGCAGCGAGAACGCGACTGTGACCCAGTGCCACACCGGCACCCGCGACCTCGCCTCCCACCTCAAGCGCGCGGACATCATCGTCGCGGCGGCGGGCTCGGCCCATCTGATCCGGCCCGAGGACGTCAAGCCGGGCGCGGCCGTCCTCGACGTCGGTGTCTCGCGCAGTGCCGAGGGCAAGATCGTGGGCGACGTCCACCCGGGCGTCGCCGAGGTGGCCGGCTGGATCTCGCCGAACCCGGGCGGTGTCGGCCCGATGACCCGTGCGCAGCTGCTCGTCAACGTGGTCGAGGCGGCGGAGCGCAGTGCCGGCTGAGGCGAAGGGCCCCGGGCGGGCGGCGAGGGAGACCGGGCGCGAGGTGAACCATCCCGAGCAGCAGGCGAAGGAGACCGGGCGCGAGGTGAACCACCCCGAGCAGCAGGCGGAGGAGACCGTTCGCGACGCGATCAGCGCCCCGGACGCCGAGGGGAAGCCGCGCCGCACGACCCGCCGCTTCCCGCTGTTCACGAAGGACACCGCGCGCCCCGAGGGCGGCGGCCGGGCCGCCCCGGGTGACGCCCCCGCGCCCGCCCGGCAGTGGCCGATCCTCGCCGTCCTCGGCCTGGTCGCGCTCGGTCTGCTGCTGACCGCGCTCGACGCCTTCCGCTACGGCACCCTGCTGATCGGCATCGCCCTGGTGGCAGGCTCCGTGCTGCGCTGGTTCCTGCCCGACGTCGGCATGCTCGCCGTGCGCTCCCGCTTCACGGACATCGTCACCTACGGCCTGCTGGGCACGGCGATCGTCCTGCTGGCGATGATGGTGCAGCCGAACCCGTGGCTGCAGATCCCGTTCCTGAAGGACACGCTGCACTTCACCGTGAGCAGCGGCTAGCCGCCGCGGGGAACGTCTCACGACGACGGCCCGTCCTCTCCCCCGAGAAGGACGGGCCGTCGCCGAACCCACCCTCGTGCAGGGCGAACTGCCTGTTCAACGGCTGTCAGAGCGCTGTGGCACGGAGGTGACCGTTCCGCAACGCGGGAACCATCGGCGGGTCTGAGTCGTCACCTGGTCAGAGCCGGTAATGCGAGGAACGCCGCGGAGGTGGGCGATGGGCGGCTGGCAGCCGCTGGCGGAGGATCTGCCGCCGGAGGTGCGGCACTTCGTGGAGCAGCTGCGGCTCCTCAAGGACCGTACGGGGCTCAGCCTCGTCTCCCTCGGCGCCCGCACCGCGTACAGCAAGTCCTCCTGGCACCGCTACCTCAACGCCACCCAGCCCCCGCCCCGGCAGGCGGTCCTCGCCCTGTGCCGGATCGCGGGCCTGGCCGACGCGGATGCCGAACGCTTCGCCGTGCGCTGGGAACTGGCCGTCAAGGCCTGGCCGCGCCCGGCGAGACCCGCCGGTGGGGAGAGCGCGACCGAGTACGAGGACGACCCCACCCTGCCGTGGTGGGACACCCCCGAACAGGACAGCGGCCGCAGACCCGGCGCCTGGCCGCTGCTCTACGCCGCGCTGCTGCTCCTCCTCATGCTGCTGGTCCTCGCCGTGGGTGCCGTCCTCCTCGGGTGAGTTGCCCACGCGGGTGAGTTGCCCGTGAGTGGGGTGGATACGTCCGTGACATGTGGGGTTGTCCATGTGTGCCTGCTGTGTCGATGTATTGACAAGTTTGCGGATTTGACACGGGATTGTGCGATGAGCGGGCTAGCGTGGGCGCGTCCGGCCGGGCGGCGGAGGGGGCCGCCGGTGGGACACTGGACCACGGCCGGTTCGGCGTGCAACCGTGCATGCCGCGCGCCTCGAACGCTCCCGTGCGCCCCCATCCCGGGAACTGAGATCCTTACCGGGCGCATCCCTGTGGGTAGCCAGAACGGGCACCACGCGCGGGGGACGCGAGGAAAACCAGCACAACCGGGGGAAGAGGGGGGAAGCAATGCCTCGTTGGAGGGCCTTGCCGGACGAACTCGATCCACAGGTCAGGGAGTTCGCGAGCCAGCTGCGCCGGCTCGTGGACCGCAGCGGCCTGAGTATCGCGTCGGTGGCCGACCGTACGGGCTACAGCAAGACGTCCTGGGAGCGGTATCTGAACGGCCGGCTGCTCGCGCCCAAGGGCGCGATCGTGGCGCTGGCGGAGGTCACGGGTACCAACCCGATTCATCTGACGACCATGTGGGAGCTCGCCGAGCGTGCCTGGAGCCGTTCGGAGATGCGTCACGACATGACCATGGAGGCCATCCGGATATCCCAGGCGCGCGCCGCGCTCGGTGAGTTCGGGGCGCCGCCCGCCAACGCCAAGGGGAGCAGGACGGCCCGCAGGTCCGGCAGCGCGACGGCGACGCCGGGGATCGCGGGCCCGGCCGGGGTGGCACCGACGGTGCCGCCGCAGCCGAGGGCGCCGGACGCACAGGACTCGGCGGGTACCTCTCCCGCCGCTCCCGTCGACTCTCCGGCCCCCTCTCCCGCCCGTTCCCCGGCTCCTCCCGCGGGGAGTTCCTCCGGCGCGAACTCGTGGGGGGTGGCCGGATACCGGGGCCCCGCGCAGTCCGCCGCGCGCACTCCCGGAGCCGCGACACCGAAGCCGACACCGGCGCCGGGCCCGGTGGCCGACGGTCCGGGCTGGACGCCGGGGACGCCGAGCCCGTTCGGCGAGCCGCCGCAGGGCCCGCCGCCCGCTGGGAACTCCTCCACCGGCGGGGGCAGGCGCAGGCTGACGATGTTCCTCGCGGGTGCCGTGGGCGTGCTGGTTGTGATCGCGGCGGTGTTCTACCTGACCGACAACGGCTCGGACAAGAAGAACGAGGGCGGCGGCTCGCCGTCGCCGTCCGTCAGCGCACAGACCAACCTGCCGCCCGGCGTGAAGTGCAGCGGCGCCTCCTGCACCGGCAAGGACGCCGAGGCCATGGGCTGCACCAAGGACACCGCCGCGGTGACCACCGCCAAGACCGCCGTCGTCGGCACGGTCACGGTCGAGGTGCGGTACAGCAAGACGTGCGGTGCGGCCTGGGGTCGTATCACCCAGGCCGTTCAGGGGGACTCCGTCCAGGTGACCGCGGGCGGTGCCAGGCAGGACGACAGCATCACCGCGGCGGGGGACAACATCGCCTACACGCCGATGGTCGCCGTGAAGGACGCGGGCGAGGCGAAGGCGTGCGCGACGCTGGCTTCCGGTCAGAAGGGCTGCACGCAGTAGCGCGAGGGAAAGGCGCGGTGGAAAGGAGGGGGGCGGCCGCCCGTCCGGGAGAGGGGGGACTGGGGCGGCCGCCCATGGGGGGTACCGACTGTGCCGGACTCCCGTGGGGGTAACGTTCGCGTGCCCGGGATGGGGGCGACTATTCCTGCCGCTCCGGAATTCTTTGCCGCCCCCGGATTTCTTCGTGCCGGGGCGTGCTGTGGGCTGGGCCACACGGACCCGGACGACCGGGATCCCGGATGCGCGATAGCCTGACCGGTGGATCTCTTGATACCAAGAGATCGATCATTTGTACGTCCGCGCACCCCAGGGCAAGGACGCCCACCGCCAGCTGTCATACGGAGAACGCCATGACCCGCACTCCCGTGAACGTCACCGTCACCGGCGCGGCCGGCCAGATCGGTTACGCCCTGCTCTTCCGCATCGCCTCCGGCCAGCTGCTCGGCGCGGACGTGCCGGTCAAGCTGCGCCTGCTGGAGATCACGCCCGCGCTGAAGGCCGCCGAGGGCACCGCGATGGAGCTCGACGACTGCGCCTTCCCGCTGCTCCAGGGCATCGACATCACGGACGACCCGAACGTCGCCTTCGACGGCACCAACGTCGGCCTGCTCGTCGGCGCCCGCCCCCGCACCAAGGGCATGGAGCGCGGTGACCTCCTGCAGGCCAACGGCGGCATCTTCAAGCCGCAGGGCAAGGCAATCAACGACAACGCCGCGGACGACGTCAAGATCCTGGTCGTGGGCAACCCGGCCAACACCAACGCGCTGATCGCCCAGGCCGCGGCCCCGGACGTACCGGCCGAGCGCTTCACCGCGATGACCCGCCTCGACCACAACCGCGCGCTGACCCAGCTCGCGAAGAAGACGGGCTCCTCGGTCGCCGACATCAAGCGCCTGACCATCTGGGGCAACCACTCCGCCACCCAGTACCCCGACGTCTTCCACGCCACGGTCGCCGGCAAGAACGCCGCCGAGACCGTGAACGACGAGAAGTGGCTGGCCGAGGAGTTCATCCCGACCGTCGCCAAGCGCGGTGCCGCGATCATCGAGGCCCGTGGCGCGTCCTCCGCCGCGTCCGCCGCCAACGCCGCCATCGACCACGTGTACACCTGGGTCAACGGCACCGCGGACGGCGACTGGACCTCCATGGGTATCCCGTCGGACGGCTCCTACGGCGTCCCCGAGGGTCTGATCTCCTCGTTCCCGGTCACCACCAAGGACGGCCGGTACGAGATCGTCCAGGGCCTGGACGTCAACGAGTTCTCGCGCGCCCGCATCGACGCCTCCGTGAAGGAGCTCGAGGAGGAGCGCGAGGCGGTCCGCGGTCTCGGCCTCATCTGAACCTGCTGAGCCCTTACGGCTTTACGGTTCTGTCACGACCCTGCACGGGCCCCGTTCCGGTTTCCTGCCGGAACGGGGCCCGTCGCCCTTTTCACCGCTACCGTCAGAAGCGGTACCCAATGGGGTGATTCGGGGGGCGTGTCATGAGTGAACGGGACGGCTTCGACGGCAGCCGCGGTGACCGTCGTGATGACGGCCGTGGCGACGGCCGCAACCCCGCTTCCGGTCCGGAGCGTGAACCGAGCGAGGAGAGAGGCCAGGCGGCCTGGGCCGCCCAGCAGCCGGGAGCGGCGCCGCCGTGGGCCTCGGCACAGACCCAGACGAGCCAGTCCCCACCGCCCTGGGCGTCCGCCGACACCTACACGGGCAGGCCCGTGCCGTCGGCGGGGTCGTCGTGGCCGCCACCACCGCCCCTACCCCCGCTCCCAGGCGCAGGGCCTGGACCGGCACCGGCGCCGATGACCGTCCTCACTCCGGCGGCCGTACCCGCTGCCCGCCGCGGAGCCCGCGGCCTGCTGCTCGCGCTGACTCTCGTGGTGGTCGTCGGTGCGGGCGCCGGAGCCGGCTTCTGGTATCTCACCCGCCACAACTCGACCGGAACCGGGGCCAGTTCGGCGACGAGCGTCAGCGTCACGGGTACCACCACGCAGTCGCAGACCCGGACGCCGACCCCCACTCCCACCGACACCGGCACCCCGACGACCTCGACGTTCGCGTCCCCGTCGCCCTCGGTCGGCTACCGCCGCGCCGAGGATCCCGTCGGCTACACGCTCGACGTCCCGGATGGCTGGACCCGTCGTCAGACACAGGGCAAACTCGCGCCGATCGTCTACTACGACGCTCCGGGCGGCAGTCGGCAGCTGCAGATCTTCAAGGTCACCGAGGACACCCCCTACGATTCGCTGACCCTCGCGGAGACCGACCCCGGCTACGGCTTCGCGAAGCAGCCCGGCTACCAGGCCCTGGAGCGCGACCGCGGCGACACCTGGGCCGAACTGTCGTACCGCTACAAGGACAGGGACAAGGGCGCCCGCCAGGTCATCGACCACCGCTTCCGGGCCGCCGACGGCACGCTGTACGCGATCCGCTCCAGCGGGCCCGCGGATCTGGACCCCGCACGTGTGCGGCAGCCGCTGGCGACGGCGGTGCGGTTCTTCTGCCCGACCGGAGCGCAGTGCACGTAGGCGCGCTGCTTGAGCCCGCGCCTGCCGGGCGACGCAGGCGGTCCCGCCCGGTTCGGGAGCCGGACGCCGCACCGCATCCGGGACTGAAGTCCCGTCCCTGACCAGCCCGTCGAGCCGGCCGGAGTGGGCCGGCGGCAGCCGCTCCGCCGCGGCCTCCGTCCCCACACACCCCGCCACCCGCGCCTGTCGCCCGGCCCGGCGGGCATCGAGCCGAACGCCGGCCCGGACAGGGCGTCGCCCTCGACGCGCAGGCGGCGGATACGGCCGGCGACGGGCTGCTCGGCATCGGAACTGGTGGTCGGGGAAGGGGAGTCGGGAATCAGGGCGGGACCGGACGTGACGTACGCGGCGGACCCGGAGGCCGGTGTCGACGCCGCGCTCGCCGGACTCGGCCTGGAGCGCCGGATGGTCAGGAGGTCGGTCCCAGTCGCTTCTCGAACCAGTGGGCGGCGTAGACGTGGTCCACGTACGCCGGGATCTCCGTGTACCCGGACGCCCGGTACATGGCCTGCGCCTCGGTGAGGGTGGCATGCGTGTCGAGTCGTACGACGGTGAGGCCACGGGCCGCGGCCGCACCCTCCAGGGCGTCGAGGATCCGCCGTGCGAGGCCGAGCCGCCGTGCCTCCCGGTGCACCCACACGTGCCGGATCTCGCCCACCCCCGGCTTCAGCCGGCGCAGCGCGCCACAGCCCACCGGCCGGCCTTCCTCGTACGCGACGAAGAACGCGCCCGCGTCCCCCGACACCTCCTGCGGCTCCACCAGGTCGGACTTGTCGAAGCCCTCCGGGAAACGTTCGTCGATGTCGGCGGCGTACGCGTCCAGGCAGGCGCGGGCGTCCGGGGAGGCGCCGTCGGCGTGCTCGACGGTGATGCCGGCCAGGCGCAGCAGGCGCTGTGCTGTGGCCATCGCCTCGATGAGCTGCACGCGCCGGCCGGGGCTCAGGGCGTCCAGGAGCCCGGCCGCGAGCGCGTCGGCCCGGCGGTTCTGCTCATGGACCTCGGCGCGTCCGGCGGGGGTGGGCTCGATCATGCGCAGCCGGTTGTCGTCCGGGTGGACGCCGACCCGGACCAGCCCCTGCGCCTCCAGCGCCTTCACCATCCGGCTCAGATATCCGGCGTCGAGTCCCAGGGTCTCGCGCAGCTCGCGCAGGGAGATCCGGCCCCGGCTCTCGGCGATCTCGAACAGCAGCCGGGCCTCGCCGAGCGGGCGGTCCTGGCCGAGGTAGTGGTCGTCGAGCGCCCCGATACGGCGCGTGAAGTAGCGGTTGAAGCGGCGGAGGGCCGCCACGTCCTGTGCCGACACCGGCTCCAACGTCCCTGGCTCCACCGTCACGGGCTCCATGGTTCTTTGACTTTAGTCAAAGGTTTCTCGGGGAGTCCATGGTTCGGACCGATTTAGGTGGTCGTTCGTCCCTATTTGCCCGCATTCTCAGTGACACGGAGCACTTTAAGCCACGGATTGCGCATGCATCCGAGGGCGAAGGGCAGGCGATCACGGTCCTCATGAGTGACAGCAGTGTCACTCAGAGGCACTGAACTGGAACGGAAGGCAACACGGATCATGGCGGACCGAGCGAAAACCCTAGAGCTGGACGCGCAGGCGACCATCCACGTGGCGGGGGAATGGCGAGCAGCCGTCTCCGGCGCCACGCGCGAGATTCTCGACCCCGCGGACGGTCAGGCCTTCGCTCTGGTCGCGGAGGGCGACGAAAAGGACACGGACCTGGCGGTCGCGGCGGCCCGCCAGGCCTTCGACCACGGCGAGTGGCCGCGCACCCCCGTGGCCGCGCGTGCCGCTGTGCTGCGCCGCGTCGCCGACCTCCTGGTGCGCGACCGCGAGCGGCTCGGGCTGCTGGAGAGCCGCGACGCCGGCAAGACCGTCGAAGAGGGCCGGATCGACATCGACTGCGTCGCCGACGCCTTCCGCTACTTCGCCGACCTGGTCGCCGGCGAGGCCCCGGGCCGGGTCGTCGACGCGGGCTCGCCCGACGTCCACAGCGTCGTCGTACACGAACCCGTCGGTGTCTGCGCGCTGATCACGCCCTGGAACTACCCGCTTCTGCAGGCCAGTTGGAAGATCGCCCCCGCCCTCGCGGCCGGCAACACCTTTGTGGTCAAGCCGAGCGAGATCACCCCGCTGACCACGATCGCCCTCATCGACCTGCTCTCCGAGGCCGGGCTCCCCGTCGGTGTCGCGGGTATCGTCACCGGCCCCGGCCACTCGGTCGGCGCCCGTCTGGCCGAGCACCCCGACGTCGACCTGGTCTCCTTCACCGGCGGCCTGGCGAGCGGCACCAAGGTCGCGCAGGCCGCGGCGCCGAGCGTGAAGAAGGTGGCCCTCGAACTCGGCGGCAAGAACCCCAACGTCGTCTTCGCCGACGCCTGCGCCACGGAGGAAGGGTTCGACACGGCCGTCGACCAGGCCCTGAACGCCGCCTTCATTCACAGCGGCCAGGTCTGCTCGGCCGGTGCCCGCCTCATCGTCGAGGAGTCCGTGCGGGAACGCTTCGTCGCCGAACTCGCCCGCCGGGCAAGCCGGATCCGCCTCGGCCGCGGCACCGAGGACGCCGTGGAATGCGGTCCCCTCGTCTCCGAGCAGCAGCGCGCCAAGGTCGAGGAGTACGTCGCCTCCGCGCTGGCGGAGGGCGCGGTGCTGCGCACCGGCGGCAGGCGGCCCGAGGCGGCGCCGGAGCGGCCCGCCGGCGGCTACTTCTACGAGCCGACGATCCTCGACCAGTGCCACCGCGCGATGCGCGTCGTACGCGAGGAGGTCTTCGGCCCCGTCCTCACCGTCGAGACCTTCCGCACCGAGGACGAGGCGGTCGCCCTCGCCAACGACACCGAGTACGGCCTCGCGGGCGGCGTCTGGAGCGCCGACGCCGGCCGGGCCCGCCGGGTCGCCGGCCGGCTGCGGCACGGCACCGTCTGGATCAACGACTTCCACCCCTACCTGCCGCAGGCGGAGTGGGGCGGCTTCGGCAAGAGCGGCGTCGGCCGCGAACTCGGCCCCGCCGGCCTCGCCGAGTACCGCGAGACCAAGCACGTCTACCAGAACCTCGCGCCGAAGCCGGTGCGCTGGTTCGCGGGCTGAGCCGCACCTCACGACCGTTCCCCCACCCCCTTTGGAGCACCACCCCCCATGTCCGAGAACACGCAGGTCTACGACTACGTCGTCATAGGCGGCGGCACGGCAGGGTCCGTCATCGCCTCCCGACTCACCGAGAACCCGGACGTCACCGTCGCCGTCATCGAGGGCGGCCCCAGCGACGTCGGCCGCGAGGACGTGCTGACGCTGCGCCGCTGGATGGGCCTCCTGGGCGGCGAGCTGGACTACGACTACCCCACCACCGAGCAGCCCCGCGGCAACTCCCACATCCGGCACAGCCGTGCCCGTGTCCTCGGCGGCTGCTCCTCCCACAACACGCTCATCGCCTTCAAGCCGCTGCCCTCCGACTGGGACGAGTGGGAGGAGGCCGGCGCCAAGGGCTGGGGCGCGGTGCCCATGGAGGCGTACTACGCCCGGCTGCTCAACAACATCGTCCCGGTCGACGAGAAGGACCGGAACGCCATCGCCCGGGATTTCGTCGACGCCGCTCAGCACGCGACGGGGGTTCCCCGGGTCGAGGGCTTCAACCGTGCGCCGTTCACCGACGGTGTCGGTTTCTTCGACCTCGCCTACCACCCCGAGGACAACAAGCGGTCGTCGGCGTCGGTGGCGTACCTGCACCCCGTGATGGACGAGCGCCAGAACCTGACGATCCTCCTGGAGACCTGGGCGCACCGGCTGGAGCTGAACGGCACCCGCGCCGAGGGGGTGCACGTCCGCACGAAGGACGGCGAGGAGATCCTCGTACGGGCCCGCAACGAGGTCCTGCTCTGCGCCGGCGCCGTCGACTCCCCCCGCCTGCTGATGCACTCCGGCATCGGCCCCCGAGAGGACCTCGAAGCGCTCGGCATACCCGTGGCGCACGACCTGCCCGGCGTCGGTGAGAACCTCCTGGACCACCCCGAATCGGTGATCGTCTGGGAGACGAACGGCCCGATCCCGGAGAACTCCGCGATGGACAGCGACGCCGGACTGTTCGTGCGCCGCGACCCCGGACACGCGGGCCCGGACCTGATGTTCCACTTCTACCAGGTCCCCTTCACGGACAACCCCGAGCGCCTCGGCTACGAACGGCCGCCGTACGGCGTCTCGATGACCCCGAACATCCCCAAGCCGAAGAGCCGCGGCCGGCTGTACCTCACCAGCGCCGACCCGGCCGTGAAGCCGGCCCTCGACTTCCGCTACTTCACCGACGAGGACGACTACGACGGCCGCACCCTCGTCGACGGCATCCGCATCGCCCGCGAGATCGCGCGGACCGAGCCGCTCGCGGGCTGGCTCAAGCGCGAGGTGGCCCCCGGCCCGCACCTCACGAGCGACGAGGAGCTCAGCGAGTACGCCCGCAAGGTCGCCCACACCGTGTACCACCCGGCGGGCACCTGCCGTATGGGCGCCGCGGACGACCCGCAGGCCGTCGTCGACCCGGAGCTGAGGATCCGCGGCCTGGACGGGATCCGCATCGCCGACGCCTCCGTGTTCCCGACCATGACCGCCGTGAACCCGATGATCGGCGTGCTGATGGTCGGGGAGAAAGCCATAGACCTGATCGGAAGTGGTGCGTGATGCAAACGTCCGTCTTTTCCGTCGAAGGACTGTGGAAGGTGTTCGGCCCGAAGGCCGACCGCGTTCCCGCAGACCCCGAGCTGACCGCGCTGGAACCCGCCGAACTCCGCTCCCGCACCGGCTGCACCGCCGCCGTGCGCGACGTCTCGTTCGAGGTGCAGAAGGGCGAGGTCTTCGTGGTGATGGGCCTGTCCGGCTCCGGCAAGTCCACCCTTGTGCGCTGTCTGACCCGGCTGATCGAGCCGACGGCGGGGGCCATCGCCATCGACGGCGAGGACGTACGCGCCATGGACAAGACCCGGCTTCGCGAACTGCGCCGCCACCGCGCCGCGATGGTCTTCCAGCACTTCGGCCTGCTGCCGCACCGCACGGTCCTCGACAACGTGGCGTACGGCCTCGAGATCCAGGGCGTGAGCAAGGCCGAGCGGCGGGCGCGCGCCCAGGCGGTTGTCGACAAGGTCGGCCTGGACGGCCTGGAGCAGCGCCGCCCGGCCCAGCTGTCCGGCGGCCAGCGCCAACGCGTGGGCCTGGCCCGGGCGCTCGCGGTGGACCCCGAGGTCCTGCTGTTCGACGAGCCGTTCAGCGCGCTCGACCCGCTGATCCGGCGGGAGATGCAGGAGGAGGTGGTCCGACTGCACCGCGAGGAGGGCCGCACGATGGTCTTCATCACCCACGACCTCTCCGAGGCGCTGAAGCTGGGCGACCGCATCGCCCTGATGCGCGACGGCAGGGTGGTGCAGCTCGGCACCCCCGAGGAGATCGTCGGCAGCCCGGCCGACGACTACGTACGCGAGTTCGTCCGGGACGTGTCGCGCGAGCAGGTGATGACGGTACGCACGGCGATGCGGCCCGGGGGCTGCGACGCGGCCGAGCATCCCGGCGCGCTGGACCCCGGTGCGGTCGTCGCCGACGCGATCAAGGTCGTCGCCCGCAGCGGCAAGGCGGCCTGCGTCGTGGAGGACGGGCGCTGCCTCGGCGTCGTCGACCACGAAAGGCTCCTCGGCGTCGTCGCCGGAACGGAGCCGCGGAAGGAGGCGGTCTGATGGCCACGGTCACCGCATCCGCCCCGCGCGTCGCCCTCCCCGGTGTGCTGAAACGCCCCGCGGCCCGCAAGCTGCTGCTGCTCGCGCTCGCCGCGGCGATCCTCGTACCGCTGGCCAACGCCCGCTGGGCCAGCGGCAGTTGGCCCGACACCCTCACTGTCGACCTGACCAAGCCGCTCACCAGCACCAGCAACTGGATCATCGACAACCGGGACAGCCACCCCCTGTTCCTCTACTTCTTCGGCTACATCAGCAACGCGGTCGTGCTCTCCGTGCGCGCCGTGTATCTGGTGCTCCTCGCCGCGGGCTGGGCCGGCATCACGGCCCTTGGGGCCCTCGTCGCCTGGCGGGTCGCCGGAGTGCGGCTCGCGATCGGCACCGCCGCCGCCTTCCTCGCCTGCGGGCTGCTCGGCATGTGGGTGCCGACCATGCAGACCCTCGCGCTGATGGTGGTCGCCGTCCTCGTGTCGGTCGTCGTGGGAGCCCTGCTCGGCCTCGGCGCCGGACTCTCCGACCGCCTCGACCGGATCCTGCGACCGGTCCTCGACACCATGCAGGTGCTGCCGGCCTTCGCGTATCTGCTGCCGGTCGTGCTGGTCTTCGGCATCGGCGTCCCCGCGGCGGTCCTCGCCACCGTCGTCTACGCCGCCCCGCCCATGGCCCGCCTCACCTCCCTCGGTCTGCGCGGCGCCGACAAGGAGGTCCTTGAGGCGGTCGAGTCGCTCGGCGCCACCGCACCGCAGCGGCTGCTGACCGCCCGTATCCCACTGGCCCGCAAGGAACTTCTCCTCGGCCTGAACCAGACGATCATGATGGCGCTGTCGATGGCCGTCATCGCCTCCGTGATCGGCGCGGGCGGCCTCGGTGACCGGGTCTACCAGGCGCTGGCCTCCGTCGACGTCGGCGCGGCGCTCGCGGCCGGCATCCCGATCGTGCTGCTGGCCGTCGTACTGGACCGGATCACCGGCGCGGCGGCCGGCGGCAACGGAGAACCCCGGCGCACGACAGGCAACAGGGGCGGCACGCGACGCCTCGTGACGGGGCGGTGGCCGGGTGACGCGTGGGCGTACGCCCTTCTCGCCGTCGTGGTGGTGGCGGTCGTCGGCCGGCTGGCGGGCCGCCAGGACTGGCCCGCGTCCTGGAGCGTGAACATCGCCGAACCGGTCAACCGGGCCGTCGACTGGATGACCGCGCACCTGTACTCGGGCGTGCCCGTCGTGGGCGGCACCGCCGAGTGGGCGGGCCACTTCACCACCTGGGTGCTGGACCCCGTCCGCAGCGGCCTGCAGTGGCTGCCCTGGTGGTCGGTCCTGCTGCTGGTGGCGGCGCTCGCCTGGCTGATCGGTACTTGGCGCACCGCGCTCACCGCCGTCCTCGCCATGGCCGCGATCGGCGTGCTCGGAGTGTGGAAGCCGTCTCTCGACACGCTTTCCCAGGTCCTCGCCGCCGTCGCCGTCACCCTCGTCCTGGGCTTCGCGACCGGCATCGCGGCGGCCCGCAGCGACCGTTTCGAGCGACTGCTGCGCCCCGTCCTGGACGTCTTCCAGACGATGCCGCAGTTCGTGTACCTGATCCCGGTGGTCGCCCTGTTCGGAGTGGGCCGCGCGCCCGCCGCGGCGGCAGCCGTCGTCTACGCGCTTCCCGCCGTCGTTCGCATCACCACACAGGGCCTGCGCCAGGTCGACCCGGCCGCCCTGGAGTCGGCCCGCTCACTCGGCGCGACCCCCGCCCAGCAGCTGCGCCAGGTGCAACTCCCGCTCGCCCGGCCGGCGCTGCAGCTCGCCCTCAACCAGGGCGTGGTCCTCGTCCTCGCCGTCGTCGTCATCGGCGGCCTGGTCGGCGGAGGCGCCCTCGGCTACGACACCGTCTTCGGCCTGGCACAGGGCGACCTGGCGACCGGCCTGGTCGCGGGCGCCGCGATCGTCTGCCTCGGCCTGATGCTCGACCGGGTGACGCAGCCGACGGAACGCCGCGCCAAGAAGGGAGCGTGACATGCGACTTCGTACGACGACCGCGGTGGCCGTGGGGTCCTCGCTCCTGCTGCTCACCGGCTGCGGTGCCGCCGACATGACCAAGCAGGCCTCACCCTTCGCCAACGCGCAGGGCGCCAAGTCCGTGACCCTGTCCGTCCAGTCCTGGGTGGGCGCGCAGTCCAACGTCGCCGTCGCCCAGTACCTGCTGGAGCACAAGCTCGGCTACCGCGTCGACACCGTTCAGGTCGACGAGGTGCCCGCCTGGGACGCGCTCAGCCAGGGCCGGGTCGACGCGATCCTGGAGGACTGGGGCCACCCCGACCAGGAGAAGCGCTACGTCGACGACAAGAAGACGATCGCGCGCGCCGGCGGCCTGGGCGTCACCGGTCACATCGGCTGGTACGTGCCGACCTATCTGGTCAAGCAGCACCCCGACATCACGGACTGGAAGAACCTCAACAAGTACTCGTCCTCTTTCCGCACCGCGGAAAGCGGCGGCAAGGGCCAGCTGATGGACGGCTCACCGTCGTACGTCACCAACGACAAGGCGCTGGTGAAGAACCTGAAGCTGAACTACCAGGTGGTGTTCGCGGGTTCGGAGGCCGCCCAGATCACGCAGATGAAGCAGTTCGCGAAGGAGAAGAAGCCCTTCCTGACGTACTGGTACGCGCCGCAGTGGCTGTTCAAGAAGGTCCCGATGACCGAGGTGAAGCTGCCGCCGTACAAGGAGGGCTGCGACACGGACCCGGCGAAGGTGGCCTGCGCCTATCCGCACACCCCGCTGCAGAAGTACCTCAACGCCGACTTCTCGAAGAAGGGCGGCAAGGCGGCGGCCTTCCTCAGGAAGTTCAGGTGGACGACCGAGGACCAGAACGAGGTCTCCCTGATGATCGCCGACCAGAAGCTGTCGCCCGAACAGGCGGCGAAGAAGTGGGTGGACGGCCACGCGTCCACCTGGAAGGCGTGGCTGTCCTGATCACCGGCGCTTCTTCAGTTCGTCGGCCATCCCCCGCAGCGCCAGTGCAGCCCGGCGCTGCAGCAGCGGCCCGAACGTGATGCGGGTGGCCCCGAGTTCACCGAGTTCGGTGGGCGAGGGGCCCTTGCCGTCCAGCGTGCCGTGCATGTTGACCGGCCCCTGGATCCCGGACCGCAGAAGGGGCAGGACACTCGCCGGGGCGCCGATCGGATAGACGCAGTCGGCGCCCGCGGCGACGTACGACGCGGCCCGCTCGATGGCCCGGTCGGGGTCGGACACCCCGCGGACGAAGGTGTCGACGCGGGCGTTGACGAAGAGTTCGTCACCGGCCGCGGCCCGCACCTCCGCGAGCCAGTCCGCGTGTTTGTGGCGGTCCTTGAGCACACCCCCGTGCGAGTCCTCAAGGTTGCAGCCGACGGCCCCCGTCTCCAGCAGCCGCTCCACCAGCTCCCGGGGCGCGAGCCCGTATCCGTCCTCGATGTCCGCCGACACCGGTACGTCCACGGCCCGTACGATGCGCGCCACCGCGGCGAACATCTCGTCGGGGTGGGTTGCCCCGTCCTCGTACCGAGGGAGGCGGCGACGCCCGCGCTGGGCGTCGCGAGCGCGGGAAAACCGGCCTCGGCGAACACCCGGGCGCTCACCGCGTCCCAGGGGCCGGGCAGCACGAGCGGATCACCCGGGAGGCGGCCCCGGTGCAGCGTGCGAAAGATCTCGACCTTGCTCATGGCGTGTAACCCTCCGGCGGGTATGGCGGCTGACCATCATCCGGTTCCAGACCATCATCCGGTTCCAGTTGTTGATCGCGACGATCAGCCCGACAACAAGATCCGCGATGGACGGCCATGGGCCGCGAATGGCTTCAATAGGATGGGCGCCAATGGGAGGGGCGCCAATGGGATGGGCGGCAGGTCAGACGGTGGCCTCTTCCGCCGCCGACTTTTCCTCCGCCGGCGCCTCCCCGAATCGCGCCAGCGCCAGTGCCCCCGCGATCGCGATGACGAACCCCAGCACCGCCAGCCAGGCGAGCCCCTCCCGCGTACGGTCCCCGAGCCACACCACGCCCACCGTCGCGGGTCCGATCGTCTCGCCGATCACCAGCCCGGCCGTCGCCGTGGTCACCGATCCGCGCTGCAGGGCGGTGGTCAGCAGCAGAAAAGCGGCACCTCCGCCGAGCAGGAGGGCGTACGTCGCCGGGTTGGTGAACAGTTCCGACGGTGCGAGCGAGTCGATCAGCCGTACCGACACCTCCACCACCCCGAACCCGAACCCGGCCCCCGACCCGAGCATCAGCGCCCGCCCCCGCCCGGACCACCGCCCGCCGACCAGCCCGAGCAGCAGCACGGCCACGGCAACCGCGAGCATCGCCCACTTCAGAGCGGTCGACCCGGCGCGATCCCCCTCCGCCCCGGACGCCAGCCCCAGCATCGCGAGCCCGGCACACACCACGCCGACCGCGCCCCACTCCACCCCGCTCAACCGCACCTGCAGCAGTCGCGCTGCGACCACTCCCGTGACTGCGAGGCTTGATGCAAGGGCCGCCGCGACCGCGTAGATCGGGATCGACCGCAGCGCCGCGATCTGCAGCACGAACCCCAGCCCGTCCAGCGCGAGCCCGGCCATGTACCGCCACTGCCGCAGCGCCCGCAGCAGCAGCGCCGCCTCTCCGCCCCCGCCCGCACTCGCCGCCCGCGCGGCGACCGCCTGCAACACCGTCGCTGTACCGAAGCAAACCGCCGCGCCGAGAGCGCACACCATCCCAAAGATCACAAAGTGACTGTAGGGGAGGCGGGCCACGGCCGGGAGTGCTTCGGCGGGCGCTCTCACCGATCTTCAGCCAGCCCCCGACCACCGCAGGACAGGCGCATCAACGGGAGACACGGACCGCACCGATACGGGATCTCACACGCCGAGCACTCCCCGCAGCTGACCGAGCCCCCAGTCCAGATCCTCCTTCCCGATCACCAGTGGGGGCGCGATCCGCACCGTCGACCCGTGCGTGTCCTTCACCAGCACCCCCCGCTCCATCAGCTTCTCCGACACCTCCCGCCCCGTCCCCAACGCCGGACTGATGTCGACGCCCGCCCACAGCCCCCGGCCCCGCACCGCCATGACCCGCCCGGTGCCGGTCAACGCCCCCAGCTCCCGGTGCAGATGGCCGCCCAGCTCGGCCGACCGCGCCTGGAACTCGCCAGTCCGCAGCATCGCGATCACCTCCAGCGCCACCGCGCAGGCCAGCGGATTCCCACCGAACGTCGATCCGTGCTCCCCGGGCCGGAACACCCCGAGCACCTCGGCGCTCGACACCACCGCGGACACCGGCACGATCCCGCCGCCCAGCGCCTTCCCGAGCACATACACATCGGGGACGACCCCCTCCTGCTCGCACGCGAAGGTCGCGCCCGTCCGCCCGAGCCCCGACTGGATCTCGTCCGCCACGAACAGCACGTTCCGCTCCCGCGTCAGCTCCCGCACCGCCGGCAGATAGCCGGCCGGCGGCACCAGCACACCCGCCTCGCCCTGGATCGGCTCGAGCAGCACGGCGACCGTGTTCTCCGTCATCGCCGCCCGCATCGCCGTCAGATCGCCGTACGGCACGATCTCGAAGCCCGGCGTGTACGGCCCGAAGTCCGCCCGGGCCTCGGCGTCGGTGGAGAAGCTGATGACCGTTGTCGTACGGCCGTGGAAGTTGTTGCCCGCGACCACGATCTTCGCCATCTCCGCGGGCACGCCCTTGACCCGGTACCCCCACTTCCGGGCTGTCTTCACCGCGGTCTCCACCGCTTCCGCGCCCGTGTTCATCGGCAGCACCATCTCCATCCCGCACAGTTCGGCGAGCTCGGAGCAGAATGCCGCGAACCGGTCGTGGTGGAACGCCCGCGACGTCAGCGTCACCCGTTCCAGCTGCGCCTTCGCCGCCTCCACGAGCCGCCTGTTGCGATGGCCGAAGTTGAGCGCCGAGTAACCGGCCAGCAGGTCCAGATACCGCCTCCCCTCGACATCCGTCATCCACGCCCCGTCCGCGGACGCGACGACCACGGGCAGCGGGTGGTAGGTGGGCGCGCTGTGCGCGTCGGCGGCGGCGATGAGGCTCTCCGTAGTGGTCACGGGATCTCCAGGGGGTGCCAGAAGCTGAGGGTGTCCCCCTTCCTATCGTCGCTCGCATGGTGGACGCGGGACCTCCGCCTTCCGGCGCGCCCGGTAGTCTGACCGGCGGGCCGTGACTGGCGCGCTGGGATGGGATCGACCATCGGGGAGCGGCCTGCGAGTGAGCGAGTGCCGTGCGCCTGGGCCAACCGTGAACCGTGAATGCTTCAAGCCACGCCACCCGGAGGCCGACGACATGCCAGAGCAGCAGCCCCTGTCCACCGAGTCCACCGCCTTCCGTGCCGCCCTTGACGTGATCCGTGCCGTGGAGCCGCGGGTCGCCGACGCCATCGGCCAGGAGGTCCACGACCAGCGCGAGATGCTGAAGCTGATCGCCTCGGAGAACTACGCCTCCCCGGCCACCCTTCTCGCGATGGGCAACTGGTTCAGCGACAAGTACGCCGAGGGCACCATCGGCCGCCGCTTCTACGCCGGCTGCCGCAACGTCGACACCGTCGAGTCGCTCGCCGCCGAGCATGCCAAGGAGCTCTTCGGCGCCCGCCACGCCTACGTCCAGCCGCACTCCGGTATCGACGCCAACCTGGTCGCCTTCTGGTCGGTCCTCGCCCAGCGCGTGGAGACCCCCGCCCTGGAGAAGGCCGGTGTCCGCCAGGTCAACGACCTCTCCGAAGCCGACTGGGCCGAACTCCGCCAGGCCTTCGGCAACCAGCGCATGCTCGGCATGTCCCTGGACGCGGGTGGCCACCTGACGCACGGCTTCCGCCCGAACATCTCCGGCAAGATGTTCGACCAGCGCTCCTACGGCACCGACCCCGGCACCGGCCTGATCGACTACGAGGCCCTGCGCGTCTCCGCCCGCGAGTTCAAGCCGCTGATCATCGTCGCCGGCTACTCCGCCTACCCCCGCCTGGTGAACTTCCGCATCATGCGCGAGATCGCCGACGAGGTCGGTGCCACGCTCATGGTGGACATGGCGCACTTCGCCGGTCTCGTCGCAGGCAAGGTCCTCACCGGTGACTTCGATCCGGTCCCGCACGCCCAGATCGTCACCACCACCACCCACAAGTCGCTGCGCGGCCCGCGCGGTGGCATGGTCCTGTGCGACGACTCCCTCAAGGACCAGGTCGACCGCGGCTGCCCGATGGTCCTCGGTGGCCCGCTCCCGCACGTCATGGCGGCCAAGGCCGTCGCTCTCGCCGAGGCCCGGCAGCCCTCCTTCCAGGACTACGCCCAGCGCATCGTCGACAACTCGCGGGCGCTCGCGGACGGCCTCATGCGCCGGGGCGCGACCCTGGTGACCGGCGGCACCGACAACCACCTCAACCTGATCGACGTCGCCACCTCCTACGGCCTCACCGGCCGCCAGGCCGAGGCGGCCCTGCTCGACTCGGGCATCGTCACCAACCGCAACGCCATCCCGGCCGACCCCAACGGCGCCTGGTACACCTCCGGCATCCGCATCGGCACCCCCGCCCTGACCACGCGTGGCCTGGGCACCGCCGAGATGGACGAGGTGGCCGGCCTGATCGACCGTGTCCTCACCACGGCCGAGCCGGGCACCACCAAGTCCGGTGCCACTTCCAAGGCCCAGCACATCCTGGACCCGAAGATCGCGGACGAGATCTCGCACCGTGCCACCGACCTCGTGGCCGGCTTCCCGCTGTACCCGGAGATCGACCTGGGCTGACTCGCGGCCCCTCCGGAGTGGCGAACGTCATGGCGAACGCTCTGGCAAACGCCCTCTTGAGTTGTCAAGGACCGGGGACTCCAAGGTCCGTGACCGTCGAAGCGCAACCCACGACGGTCAAAGATCGATGAGTTCCTGTCGTGGCTCCTCGCGCGGCGGTCCGGCTCCCGGCCGGGCCGCCGCGCGGCGTATCAGCAACGTGCCGCCGGCACCGACCACGAGCCCCACAGCCAGCCCCGGCACCGCCCACCGGGAACTGCCCCCGCGGGCCCCGGACCGGGCGGCCGCGCCGCCGGTGGGACGGGCCGCGGTCGCGCTCTCGCCGAGCCCGGCGAGCACCTTCTCCCGCTCCAGATCCACGAAGATCGAGCGCGGTGCCCGGTGCCAGCGGATGTCGTCGTCCTCGATGTCCGGCGCCGGATCGCTGCGGATCCAGGGCGTGCCGTCCGCCGCCAGCAACAGCTGGTCCTGCCGCTCGACCGCCACGTCACCGCCCGGCGCGCGGTTCGTCTGCGGATACCCTCCCACCCCCGTCAGGCCCCAGACCACGGTGAAGTCCACCGGCGGAAAGCGGCCCTCCGTCCAGGCCTCCGGCACCCGCTCCGTCCCCGTGTAGTCCGGCCTCAGCAACTGCCGGAGGTGGGCGAAGGCGGGCTGCCCCGCTTTCAGCACCGCCGTCCGGCCCGAGCCGCCCGCGATGATCATCGCCAGGTCCGGAAAGTCCCGCACCTGTGCCTGTGCCCCCGCCCGCACCTGTGCCTGTGTCTGTGCGGCGGTGTGTGTCCGGACGCCTGCTCGGGCCCGGTGCTGTGCAACCGCCGCCGCACCGCTCGGCATCCCGCTCAGGACCAGCGCTGCCGCCGTCGGCAGAAGTGCTGCAAGCCTCGCCGCCATCGACATGCTTCGGCCTGCCATCCGTTCACGAACTCCGCGCCTCCATCCACGCATGCCGTCCCCCAACCACTCGCTCCCGTCCGGCCCTCCGCGAGCCGCGTGTCACTTCTGGTACACCGCCCGACCCGCCGGGGTTCCCACCACCCGCGAACTATTACGAGGAGTCCGAGGAGTCCCAGGAGCCAGAGGACTCCGCGGACTTGAGGGCCTTGGAGGACCTCGAAGACTTCTGGGCCGACTTGTTGAGCGACTTCGCGATCTCCACAGCCCGGCCCTGTGACGCCACGCCTTCCAGCCGGAGCGTCACATCCCCGCCTCGGTCCCCGCCTCCGAGCAGGCCTCCATGGGTCCACAGCAGCGTCGGCCCGGCGGCCCGCTCTGCTCGCGTGAAGCGGTGGCCGTCCCCGTCCACGAGCCAGAAGCTCAGCAGGTGGGGGCGGGGGAACCACAGGGCGTAGTCCTGCACGCCGTCCGCCGAAGGCTCGCCGCTCAGCGCGAGCCACTCCGGCGGCTCGCGCACCGTCTTGGTGAAGCCGAGATCCAGCGAGGCCGGGAACTCGTCCAGCCGGACCGTGTGCCCGGCCGCTCGCCAGCACAGGCTCACCAGGAACCGCCCCTGCGGCTCACCGCTGACCGTCACCGTGTCCGGCACACCGAGTGCGTCCGGGACCAGCGGCTCGAAGCCGGCCCGGTGCTCGGCCTGCCCGAGTGACACGGACCTGCCGCAGCCGGGCACCTCGGCGCCGGGTGACGGCACCGCCGACGGGTCGTACCGCACCTCGACCCCGCCGAAGTCGAACCAGTCCAGGACCGCGGCCCGCACCGGGGGCGTGAGCGCGAGCACCGTCAGCAGTCCGCAGAGGGCCGCGGTCAGTGAGCGCCACCGCAGCCGCGCCCAGCGCCGGACCGTACGCAACCGCTCACGGGCACCCCGGGGCTCGGCCACCGGAACCAGCATGTGCTCGGCCAGTATCTGTCCCAGCACCCGCTCGACCATCGTCTCGGAGCCGAGGGCAGCGCCGGCCCCGTCGCCGTCGCCCGCCCCGGTCGGATCCAGTGACCTGCCCAGCGCCCGCAGTTCGTCGGGCAGCCGGGAAGCACCACTCCCGTGCTGTCGCCCGCGCGGCCCCCGGCCACCGGCGCCCTCCGGACCACGGCCGCCCTCGGCGTCGTAGCCACTCCGTCCCTCACTCACGCTCATCACCCCCTTCCCGAGGCTCGAGATCCGGCAGGAACCGGCCCAGTTTGCGCAGGGCGCGGTTGAGGCGGGACTTGACCGTCCCGCGAGGCCAGCCCAGGGCCTGGGCCGTCTCGGACTCGTCCATCTCCAGGAGATAGCGGTAGGTGACGACCAGGCGGTGCTCCTCGCTCAGCTGCTCCAGGGCGGACAGCAGGGCCGTGCGGCGCTCCGTCCGAAGCGTCGCCACCGCCGGATCCGCCGATTCCGGTATCAGCGGCTCCGCCAGCGCCGCCTCCCGGCCGGCGAGCGTGCGCTGTCGCGCAGCCGTCCGCACTGTGTTCCTGGTCTCATTGGCGACGATCGACAGCAGCCACGGCCTGAACACCGCCCCGTCCCGGAACCCGCCCAGCGCGCAGTACGCCTTCACGAAGGCCTGCTGCACCACGTCCTCCGCGTCCGCACCCGCCCCGAGTGCCGCGGCCGCCCTGAGTGCGATGCCCGTATGGGCCCGCACCAGCTCCGCGTACGCCTCCGGCTCTCCGGCGCGTACGCGTGCGATCACCGCGGCCTCATCGACGATGCGGCCCCCCTCCCGCGTCCTCACACCCTTGTTACACCGCGGAAGACGGATCGGTTCCCACCTGTTTCCGACCAGTTCCGGATCGGCTCGACGGACCTGAGAGAATGGTGAACATGGCCTCTGACAGTCCTCGTGTGCTCTCCGGAATCCAGCCCACCGCAGGCTCGTTCCACCTCGGCAACTACCTCGGCGCCGTCCGCCAGTGGGTGGCCCTGCAGGAGACTCACGACGCGTTCTACATGGTCGTCGACCTGCACGCGATCACGCTTCCGCAGGACCCCGCCGACCTGCGTGCCAACACCAGGCTCGCCGCCGCCCAGCTCCTCGCTGCCGGTCTCGATCCCGACCGCTGCACGCTCTTCATCCAGAGCCATGTCCCCGAGCACGCCCAGCTGGCCTGGGTCATGAACTGCCTCACCGGCTTCGGCGAGGCCTCCCGCATGACCCAGTTCAAGGACAAGGCCGCCAGGCAGGGCGCCGACCGTGCGTCCGTGGGCCTGTTCACGTACCCGGTCCTCCAGGTCGCCGACATCCTGCTCTACCAGGCGCACGAGGTCCCGGTCGGCGAGGACCAGCGCCAGCACGTCGAGCTCACCCGCGACCTCGCGGAGCGTTTCAACGGCCGCTTCGGCCAGACGTTCACGATCCCGAAGCCGTACATCCTCAAGGAGACGGCGAAGATCTACGACCTGCAGGACCCGTCGATCAAGATGAGCAAGTCGGCCTCCACGCCGAAGGGCCTCATCAACCTCCTCGACGACCCCAAGGCCACCGCCAAGAAGGTCAGGAGCGCGGTCACCGACACCGACACCGTCATCCGCTACGACGTCGGGAACAAGCCCGGCATCAGCAACCTGCTCACCATCTACTCGACCCTCACGGGCAAGTCGATCGCCGAGCTGGAGCGGGAGTACGAGGGCAAGATGTACGGCGCGCTCAAGACGGACCTCGCCGATGTGATGGTCGAGTTCGTGACGCCCTTCAAGGAGCGCACCCAGCAGTACCTGGACGACTCGGAGACGCTCGACTCGATCCTGGCCAAGGGCGCGGAGAAGGCGCGCGCCGTGGCCGCGGAGACCCTTTCCCAGGCGTACGACCGGGTGGGCTTCCTGCCCGCGAAGCACTGACGCACACCGCCGGACACCCGTTTCACCCGGCAGAGCGCTGCACATCACTCCGCTTGCGCCTGCCCACGACACAGCCGTGGCCTTACAGTCGATAGCCGACGGCTGAGAACAAATCCGTCACGACGACAGGAGACGACGTGGGGACCGTAACGATCGGCGTGTCGATCGCGGTCCCGGAGCCTTACGGCAGCCAGCTCCAACAGCTGCGCACGGGCTTCGGCGACGCCGCGGCTCACGGCATCCCCACGCACGTCACCCTGCTGCCGCCGACGGAGGTCGACGGCAGTGACCTGTCGGCCGTCGAGGCACATCTGAGCGAGGTCGCGGTGGTCGGCCGGCCCTTCCCGATGCGGCTGTCCGGCACGGGCACCTTCCGGCCCCTGTCACCTGTCGTCTTCGTGCGGGTCGCCGAGGGCGCCGAGGCCTGCACCTGGCTGCAGCAGCAGGTCCGCGACACCTCCGGGCCCGTGCCGCGCGAGCTGCAGTTCCCCTACCACCCGCACGTCACGGTCGCGCACGGCATCGACGAAGAGGCCATGGACCGCGCCTTCGAGGAACTCGCCGACTACGAGGCGGACTGGTCGTGCACCGGCTTCGCGCTCTACGAGCAGGGTCCCGACGGCGTGTGGCGCAAGCTGCGCGAGTACGCCTTCGGGCGCTCGGTGGTGCCGCCGCAGGCCGGTCACGTGGAGCGCGGGTCCCTGCCGACCCGCTGACCGGCTACAGGGCCAGCCGCCGGAACACGTCCCGCGGAACATGCCGCAGCGCCGACATCACCACGCGGAGCACGCCCGGCACCCATACCGTCTCCGAGCGCCGCCGCAGCCCGAGTTCGACGGCCGTCGCGACCGCCTCCGGTGTCGTCGCGAACGGTGCCCGCGGCAGTCCGGCGGTCATCTTCGACCGGACGAACCCGGGGCGTACGACCATGACGCGCACGCCCGTGCCGTGCAGTGCGTCGCCCAGTCCCTGTGCGAAGGCGTCCAGGCCGGCCTTGCTGGAGCCGTAGATGAAGTCGCTGCGGCGGGCCCGTTCGCCGGCGACGGAGGAGAGCACCACCAGCGAGCCGTGCCCCTGCTCCTGCAGCGCGCGGGCGCTCACCAGTGCCGCCGACACCGCACCCGTGTAGTTGGTCTGCGCGACGCGCACCGCGGCGGCCGGTTCGCGCTCGTCGCGCGCCTGGTCGCCGAGGATCCCGAAGGCGAGCAGCACCATGTCGACGTCGCCCTCCGTGAAGACCTTGCCCAGGGCGCTCTCGTGGGCGTCGGGGTCGAGCGCGTCGAAGGCGACGGTGTGCACGTCGGCACCATGACCGCGCAACTGCTCGGCGGCCTGTTCCAGGGCGGGCGAGGGGCGTCCCGCGAGCCACACCGTGCGCGTGCGGCGCGCGATCAGCCGGCGTGCGGTGGCGAGCGCGATCTCGGACGTACCGCCGAGGACGAGCATGGACTGGGGGAGGCCGAAGGCGTCCTTCACGACAGCAGCTCCTAGGTGTCTAGCTGGAGGGCGAGACGGCGGGACAGGTCAGGCCCTGGGCCCGTCACGGTGACGGGAACGGTGTCGGCAGACATGCTTGCGACCGTATCGCCCCCATATCGCCAATTTGTTGCTATTTGCCACCGCACGGCCGGCTGGCAGGGAACATGACCCGTCTCCACGAAACTGGTGATTAACGGGATGTCGGCCCATATCCCGGCGCCTGTCGTGCGCATTGGGGGTACTCACACATTGGTCTTCCGTACCTGGGGCAGAGTCGGATCATGGACTGGCTGAAGAAGCTTCCCTTCATCGGGCCGCTGGTGGCGCGCCTGACGCTCACGCACGCGTGGCGGTCGTTCGAGCGTCTGGACCGGGTGAAGTGGACGAGGCTCGCCGCCGCGGTGACGTTCACCAGCTTCGTCGCGCTGTTCCCGCTGCTCACCGTGGGCGCCGCGATCGCCGCCGCCACGCTCAGCAAGCAACAGCAGACCGACCTTCAGGACAAGATCGCCGAACAGGTGCCCGGCATCTCCGACCAGCTCGACATCCAGAACCTGGTCGACAACGCCGGCACCATCGGCCTCATCGCGGGCGCCGCCCTGCTGGTCACCGGCATCGGCTGGGCGGGCTCCATGCGGGACTGTCTGCGCGCGGTGTGGGAGCTGCCCGACGAGGAGGAGAACCCTCTCCTGCGCAAGGCCAAGGACCTGGGCATCCTCGTCGGGCTCGGCGGCGCCGTGCTGGTCACGCTCGCCGCCTCCACCGTCGCGTCCGCGATGGTCGGCTGGATCACCAGGCAGATGGGCGTCGAGAAGGGCGGCTGGGGCGGCATCCTGCTGTACGTCGCCGCCTTCGCCGTCGCCGTGCTCGCCGACTTCCTGCTGCTCCTGTACGTCCTCACGCTGCTGCCCGGCGTCGAGCCGTCCCGCCACCGCCTGGTCGTCGCGGCCCTGATCGGCGCGGTCGGCTTCGAACTGCTGAAGGCGCTGCTGAGCGGCTACATGCAGGGCGTGGCCGCGAAGAGCATGTACGGCGCGTTCGGCGTGCCGGTGGCGCTGCTGCTGTGGATCAACTTCACGGCGAAACTGGTCCTGTTCTGCGCCGCGTGGACGGCGACGCAGAGCAAGGAGCAGGAAGTACTCACGGACGAGTCCGGCGACGTACCAGATCCGGCAGCGGCCAGCGGCGGTTGACCAGGAACGCGGCCGCCGCGAGCAGCACCAGCGCACCACCGCTTATGGCGAGGGCGACCCCCATGCCGCCGGAGCGGCCCGGGGCCGAGCCGCTCGCCGCCGGCGTGCCGGACGTGTTACCGGCGCCGCCCGCCTGGCCCGCCGTCGCGTTCGCGCCCGGCTGAGCGCTCGCCTCCGCGCTCTTCGGCGCCACCAGCGCACCCACCGGCGCCGCCTTCCCGGCCGCCTTGAAGCCCCAGTCGAAGAGCTTGGCGGTCTCCTTGTAGACCTCGTTGTGCTCGTTCTTCTCCGGGTGCATGACGGTGACGAGCAGCACCCTGCCGCCCCGCTCGGCGACACCGGTGAAGGTGGCGCCCGCGTTCGTCGTGTTGCCGTTCTTGACGCCGGCGATGCCCGGGTAGACGTCGACGTCGGAGTCGCCCGTCAGCAGCCGGTTGGTGTTCTGGATCTCGAAGGAGTCGCGGACCGACTTGCCCTTCTTGCCCTTCTCCGTCTCGCCGGGGAACGCGGTGCGGACCGTCGAGCAGTAGTCGCGGAAGTCCTTCTTCTGCAGTCCGGAACGGGCGAACAGCGTCAGGTCGTACGCGGACGAGACCTGCCTCGGGGCGTCGTAGCCGTCGGGTGTGACCACGTTCGTGTCGAGGGCCTGGAGCTCCTCGGCGTGCTCGTTCATCTCCTTGACGGTGTTGTCGACGCCGTCGTTCATCGCCGACAGGACGTGCACGGCGTCGTTGCCGGAGCGCAGGAAGACGCCGAGCCACAGGTCGCGCACGGAGTACGTCTCGCCCTCCTTTATCCCGACCATGCTGGAACCGGCCCCCATGCCGGCCAGGTCGGTGGGCACGACCTTGTGCTTCTGCGTCTTCGGGAACTTCGGCAGCACCGTGTCCGCGAACAGCATCTTCATCGTGCTCGCCGGGGGCAGCCGCCAGTGCGCGTTGTGCGCCGCGAGCACCTCGCCCGACTCGGCGTCCGCGACGACCCAGGAGCGCGCGGTGATGTCCTTGGGCAGCACCGGGGCGCCGCTGCCGAGGTTCACCTGGGTCCCCGCCTGCCCGAGACGGGTGCCGCCCACGCTCGACATGTTCGCCGGGGGAGTGGCCGACGGACTCGTGGAGGGACTGGGGGCCGCGAGGGCGACGGGCGCGGTCAGCGCGAGCGAGGACAGGGCGGCGGAGGTGACCAGCAGGGATCGCCTGACGGTCTTCTTGGGTGCGGGCACGGACGAGAACGTACATGCCACACGGCGTGAAGTCCCGCCTCCCACCCCACCCCGGCCACGGAACGGAACGGGCGGCGGCGATACTGGACGCATGAAGCTCAGTCGCCCCGTCTCCTGGTTCCTGCTCGCCTTCGGGGTGTGGAGCTGGGTCATCTGGATCACCTTCCATGCGAAACTAACGATTAGAAGTTGATCGCTACAAAACAGCAGGTGAGGCACCATGGCAGGCATCGCCACGCTCCCCGGCAGCGAACACTTGGACACCGTGCGCGTCGCTGTGTACGCACGACAGTCCAAGGCGCGGCCCGACTCGTCGGAAGCCTCTCCGGAGGCGCAGGTATCTGCCGGTGAGTCGCTGTCCGACAGTCGAGGTTGGCGGGTGGTGCACAGGTTCAAAGACGTTGGACGGTCCGGTTGGGATCCAAAGGCCGTGCGTCCCGGCTTCGAAGAACTCATGAAGGCCGTCCGTGCCGGTGAGGTTGACGTGGTGGTCGTCAATGAGCTGTCGCGTCTGACGCGCAAGGGCGCGCACGATGCCCTGGAGATCGACAAAGAGTTCAAGAAATACGGCGTGCGGTTTGTGTCCGTGCTTGAGCCCTTTCTGGACACGTCCAACCCGATCGGCGTTGCCATCTTCGCGTTGATTGCCGCTCTCGCCAAGCAGGACAGCGATATCAAGGCGGAGCGTCTGCGGGGTGCGAAGGAAGAAATCAAGGCTGTCGGTGGTCGGCATTCCAGCTCCGCCCCGTACGGAATGCGGGCTGTCCGTGAGCGAATTGGAAATCTCGTTGTGTCGGTTCTTGAGCCGGACGAGGACAACCGGGATCACGTTGCGACCGTAGAGCGCATGATTGAGATGAGCTGGGAAGGGATTTCGGACAACAAGATTGCAACCACGCTTGAGGAGGAGGGGGTTCCCGCCCCCGGAACTGCGGAACGCCGCGCGACTGAGAAGCGTCTCGCATCCATCAAGAAGCGTCGCGTGTCCGGTGAGCAAAGCCCGATTCGGTGGCGTGCTCAGACTGTTCGATGGATTCTCAATCATCCGGCCATCGGAGGATTCGCCAGCGAGCGAGTCAAGCGAGGGAAGGCACACGTCAACGTCATCGCGCGCGATGAGGCCGGCTCGCCGCTGACGCCTCATAGGGGCGTCACTGACGGGGCCAAGTGGCTTGAGTTGCAGGAGCGTCGGAACAAGCGCAACAAGACGAACAGGCAGCCGGGTGGATCCGCTGAGGCTCGCCTCCTGAGCGGGTGGCGCTTCATGCGTTGCGATATCTGTGCTGGCTCCATGGGGCAGACGAAGAACAACGGTGGGCAGGACTACTACAGTTGCGCCAACCCGAAGGGGCATGGCGGGCTTACTGTCAAGCGTGAGTATGCCGACGATTACGTTGCTCGGCGAGTGTGGGCGCGACTCGTGAATGCCGATATGAACAATGTGGAAGACCGGGAATGGGTGGCCGCCGCCGCTCTCCGGTTCGCGCAGCAGACCGACTCGGCGGGTGTAGAAGAAGAACGGCGTGAGACTGCCGCTCACCTTGAGCACGTAAGGCAGTCCATCACGGAGCTTCAGGAGGATCGTAAGGCCGGGCTGTACCGGGGCCGTGATGAGCTGGCCACCTGGCGCGCAACCATGCAGCAGTACCGGGCGTACGAGGATCAATGCGTTGCACGTCTCGCGGAGTTGGATGAGAAGACTGCCAGCGCGGTTCATATTCCGGCTGAGTGGTTCACACCAGGAGAAGACCCGTTGGGGCCGGAATCGCCGTGGGCATTGTGGGATGTATATGAGCGACGCGCTTTCCTTGAGTTGTTCCTCACCGGCCTATCAGTCGGTCCGGGACGAGACCCGGAAACCCGGAAGTACATCGCGATCGAGAATCGCGTGATGTTGGACTGGCGGCCACTTCCGAGCAACCAGGACAGCGACGAGGAGGACGAGCAGGAGGAAGCACTCCTGACGCTCTAGCGGTCACGCGGCCTCGTCCGGCTGCGGCTGCAAGCGGAAGCCCCCTTGCCCCGACCTGAACGGGGGCAAGGGGGCTTCGCTGCGCCTTGCGGTCTACTTCACGGAGTTGACGAACGAGGCCCAAGCCGAGCGGCTGACGACCAAGGCCGCGCCTTCCTTGTTCTTCGAGTCCCGGACAGGCACGGCCGACAGTCCGTCAACGACCTCGACGCAGGTGTTTCCGCCGTTGTCGCTGTAGGTGCTCTTGCGCCATGCCGCCTCGGGCAGGCTGTTTGCGCGGATCACGTGGTTTCCTTCATGACGTCGGCGATCAGGTCGATCGACGCTTGTACTGACAGGGCCTCGCCCATGAGCAGATCATAGGCCCGTTGCGCCGCTTTGAAGTCTGCCGGATCAGCCGAAAGCTGACCCCGCAGAAAGCCGTCCGCGTGGACCACAGGCAGCGCCCGAGTGCCCTTGACGCCTTCCTTGAAGGTGAGCGTGTGGAAGGCGCCAGCGACGGCAGCGTGGGCGCCGATACTGGAGGGCACGACTTGGATCACGATGGACGGCCGTTCGGACAGATCCATCAGACGCTGTAGCTGTTCACGCATCACCCTGGCGTCACCCACCCTCCGCCGCAACAAGGTTTCGTCCATGACGGCCCACAGCTCTGGAGGGCTCTCCCGTTCGAGGATGGTCTGTCGTTCCATGCGGGCGTCAAGCAAGGTGTCCACGTCGTTGGTTCGGCGGACGGTCAGGGTTGCCCGGGCGTAGTCCCTGGTCTGTAGTAGTCCGGGGACGAGCGTCGGCTCAAACGTGCGGATGACGGCGGCCTGTTTCTCCAGTTCCACGAGCGGCCTGAACCAGCTCGGATACGCGTAGAGGATGACGAGCGGCCACAGTCGAGTCAGGTGCCCGTCGGCGTCCAGGAACTCGTCGGCGCCCTTGGCGAAGTCCTTCGACGGAACCCGGACGGCGTTCTCGATCTTGTTGACCAGGGTTCTCGCGCAATGAGTGGCCTTGGCCAGGGCATCCTGGGACACCCCTTTCCTCTGGCGTAGCCGCTGTACCTCGGACCCGAAGAAAGTCAGCATCGAGCCCTGTTCCTTGAGGTCCTGTTCCTCGACCGTCATCCCCAACCTCCGTGTGACAGGGCACGTTGTCACGGTGACCAGCGAAGCTGTCACTGCGAAGCCCCTGTTGATGCTAGCGCCGGACGGCAACGATGCGACTGCGAAAGGTAATCGGCCGCGAGGCCGTAGGACAGAAACCCCCGCGACGCGGCGAACGTCCGGGGGCGTGGCCATCAACCATCAAGGGGTTGACGACATGACCCATACAACCAGCTTGCCCAGGACGTATCCCAGTCCGCCTGTTGAGCTGCCGCTGAGGCTCCATGGCGACCCGGAGCCTGACGTGGATTGCGATGTGTGCCAGGCGTTGGGCAGGCAGCGTTCGGAAGCGCGCGCACAGCGCGACATGTCCAAGGTCTCGGATCTCAACATCGAGATCCGCAACCACCCGCACCAGGGCATGGGGCGGTGCTCATGATTCCGATGGAGATCTACAAGAGCAGCAAGAAGGCCGCTTCCGACGCGCATGAGGCGTTGTTCCAGGCATTGCTGGCGATCGGGGTTCCGAGGCGGGATCTTGGCTGGCTGGCTCCGCGTGTGGCGCCGGACGGCCGTCCGATGGTGGCCATGGGAACGTGGAACGCCGACGTGGTGCAGAAGGTAGCGGCGCATCTGATGGCGTCACCTGCGCACGTCCAGTCGACGCCGGACGGCCATGTCGTGGCCGATCATGCCCGCGTGATGCGAGATGACTGATGCGTCAGTGCGCCGCGACGGCCGAAGTGCCCTTCACCGAGCTGCTGTTAGCCGTCCTCGCTGGACAGAAACGGATCTTTGGCGAGGACCTTGACGCCGCACTCGACACGGCCCGGTGCGAGCTCGGCCTGTGGCATGGAGACGAACACGCCGCCTTCGTGTGGGAGTGGGAGCACAAGCCGTCAGAAGCCCTGTGGGCATGCTGGACGCCGGACGGGGCGATGCGGTTCGAGTCGCTGAGGCACTGCGAGACCGAGGGCGGCTCGGACGGCGATGCGTGCACGCTCTACCGGGGCCACGCCCGCGAACACTCGTGGAACGTGGTTGACCCGGCGACAGAGGCGTTCCGCCGGAGGGTTCTTGCGGAGAACGCCGGGTTGCTCGCGTGGCTTGCCAGGAAGCGGGAGTAGTCGCCCTGGGCAGGGGTGGCCGGCGCACGGAGAGAAGTCGGGTCAGCACCCCTCGACGGGGGAAAGTGGCTGGCCAACGTGCGTGGTGGCCTCACGCGCGCACGGATCTTGGCCACGACGAGACTCGCATTCGCGCGTGAGGTTGCCACGCTGGGCGGGGTCCAGGGGTGCGCTATAGCGCCCCTGGTACCACCGCCCGCAACCATGTTCGTCACGGCGCTGTGTGCCTCGGTGAGCGGCGCTGGCGTCCCTCGTGAACTGGCGTGTGAGCGGGCGGAGTTGGGGCTCGCGATGGGGGGAGTGTGGGCCTCGCTCCTTGTGCGGCTCACCTCCCCGGTGAGCGGCAAGACAGACGGCAGAGCCCCCCGCCACGATTCGGCGGGGGGCTTCTCTGCTTGGTCGGGGCGGGCTGGTGGTGTCGGGCGGCTGGCCGTCCGGACGGGACCGGCCGAAGGCCGCACGCCCGGCCGAGGCGGCCAGAGCCGCCCGGCGCGGCCGAAGGCCGCGCCCTAGATCAAGTAAAGAGAAGTTACTCCGATCGGGATCGGCGGCGGGTGATGCGCTGGGCGGCTGGCTTCGTCGGCGTCACGGGATAGGTGAGCTGGCACGTGGCGGCGGGTGCCTTCAGCTCCTCGCACAACAGCGGGCGCTCCTGGTCGGCGTCGGCGGTGATGCGGTAGGTGATCAGGAGCGGGTTGGCGTCGCTGATTCCGAGTGCGGTGCGCTCGTCCGGATACGGGGTGCGGGCGGTGACGTGCTCGGTGAACGACAGAGTGACTCCGGCCTCGGCAAGCTGCCGGTACAGGTCGCTGACTTCGGCGTCGGGCTGCTCGGCGAGTGAGGGCACCTCGGCTGCGGTGGCCATCGGGATCAGGACACGGTGAGCCATCCGGGCTCCGGTCGCAGGGTCGTAGAGCATGCGGTCAACACTGATGGCGTCCTGGTCCTGCTGGCCCAACAGGAGTGCGGGCGGTCCGTCGAGTGTGGTCCTGCTGACGGCGGGCGCCTCCGTCTCCGTGACCTCCGGCAGGCGCCAACTCCCCTTCGTGGTGCGCTGGATGGATCGGTCCACGCTCGTTGAGGGCAGCACTGCGCCAGAGCCAAGCACGATGCTGCCCTTGCCCTGCCGGGACTCGGCCAGCCCCATGTGGCGCAGCTCGGCGACGGCGGCCCGTGCGGTGGCCTTGCCCACGCCGTACATCTCCACCATCTGAGCCTCGGACGGCAGGAGTTCGCCGGGCTGGTAGCGGCCGCGCCGGATGTCGTCGGCCACGCGCTGGGCTACCTGCATGTACATGGCTGGACGGCGTTCGATGTGCTCTCGGACTGCCATGGCTCGTGTCCTTCTGGTGGATGTCCGCGTTGCTGGTCAGCGGTCCGTGGTACCGGCGCGTGCGCACTCATGAGGATAAGTGGTTGCCCTCTCATACGCACACCCCTAGCCACTCATCCGAATAAGTGGTTGACCCTCCAGTGAGGGCCAGCGAGGATGATCACTCAACTTATCCGGATGAGTGGCTGGGTGGGTGGGGTCGTGACCGCTGTGCCTGTCCCTCGCGAAAGGGGGCCTCCCGTGTATCCGCTGTCGACCGAAGCGCGACGGTCAGTCCTTGATGCGGCTGAGCGGCTGCGCCTTCTCTCCCCTACCGAGCGTGACTTGATCCGGCTCGTCCATGAGCCGGGATTCCCGCGCTGGCTGGAGCAGATCAAATCCATTGGCGGGTGTGCTCACCCGATCTACCTCGCCGGGCACACCACGACCAGTGACGCCGTGACGGGTGAGGTGCTGCGGCACTACGACACCAGCGAGGAACCCGGTAGCCGGATGCCGGTGCGCTGCCGCAACCGCCGTGAGACGCGCTGTGCGCCGTGCTCCTACCTGCATGCGGGCGACACCTTCCAGCTGGTGCGCTCCGGCCTGTCGGGCGGCAAGGGGGTCACGGACGGCGTCCGGCGTCACCCCCGGCTCTTCGTCACCCTCACCGCTCCCTCGTTCGGCGCGGTGCACCGTGCGAGCGGCCCTGACGGGGCCTTCTGCCGCCCTCGACGGAGCGGCGGAGTCTGCGAACACGGGCGGCCCCTGGGCTGCGGTCAAAAGCACGAGGACACGGATTCCGTCGTGGGTCAGCCGCTGTGCCCAGACTGCTACGACTACGCCGGACACGTCCTATGGCACTCAAGTGCCGGCGCACTGTGGAACCGCTATTGCCACATGCTCAGGCGGCATTTGGCGACGGCCGCAGGAATCACCCAAACCCGCCTGGGTGAACACCTGAAAGTCTCCTTCGCTAAAGTCGCCGAATACCAGCGGCGGGGAGCCATCCACTTTCACGCGGTGATCCGGCTCGACGGGCCCGACGGCCCTTCCTCACCTCCGCCCCCCTGGGTGACAACCGACATGCTCTCCGACGCCGTAGGGTCGGCTGCCGCAAAGGTAGAGGTACACACGCTCTATTCCCCGGCGACCGGTGAACGGATCCTCAAGTGGGGCGAACAACTCGACGTACATGTGATCCGCAGCGACGCATTCACCGAATCCTCGACGGTAACCGACAGCGCCGTTGCGGCCTACGTCGCGAAATACGTCTCCAAGAGCGTCGGCGATGCGGGCGGAATCGACTACCGCATACAAGACTTCGACAGCATCCGTCTGGCCCCGGTGAACGCCCACCTGCGCGCCCTCATGACCGCCTGCTGGCGCCTGGGCGGCCTGCCCGAACTGGACGCGCTGAACCTGCGGGCCTGGGCTCACACACTCGGCTACCGGGGCCACGTGCTCACCAAGTCACGCCAGTACTCCACCACATACGGCGCACTACGCGCAGTCCGGGCCGACCACCAGGGCGGGGGCGGCCTGCTCGCCCTGGAGGAGCGCGACACCGTCACTGAGTCCGCCTGGCGCTATGTCGGCTCCGGGCACTCCCCGGCCGAGGCGGATTTCGCATACGGCATAGCCGAAGACCTGGCGACCCTACGCGAAATCAGAAGAGACATGATCGCCGAGGGGTGGAAATATGCCTCCTAGGGAAAGTGCGGGGCGGTTCCATGCCGGTCGTTTTCGGGGTCATCGTCCTGAAGGTCTCAGACGTTGGCGAATTACGAGCGCGCATCTCGGTGTCATTGAGCGGCTTGAGGGTATATTTGGTGGAGAAGTCGGAGAAAGCAAGGGTGCGGATTCATGTTCAATGGAGCTGCTAACGGCCGCCGAGCGTATCGAAATAATTATTGAAGATGTGGAGTCGCTCAACACGGAAATGCTGATGTGGGGTCGCTCTGGCGTACTCCATCATTGTGATGGTGTGCGCTTTTTGTCGCCGCGCGAGAAGGTGGGGGATTTCTGCGGATGCCCTGCGCCCCTGGACGAGCGAAGGAGTCATGCAAATGCGGGAACCGGTCCGCAGCCCAGTACGGAAATACGTTTTCGCGTCGCGCAACTTCCCGACTTGGGCGAGTTCGGATTTCGGTCGAGTTCCTGGGAATTCATGGAGTCCGCCGATGTTGTCAAGGCCGGTATTCCCCTGGGAAGTGTGAAAACTCTCTGTGAACTCTCGCTGGAGCCTGTTGAGTTCAAGATGCGCAGTGGCCAGGTTGTCGCGGGTGTTGCGCCTTCCATCAGAGCGGTGGCTGCTGATGTGGGCAACGTCGCTGAGCGTCGCCTCTCCTCGATGCCGGTGGCGCGCGCCAAGTAGCCCGAACGTATTCGCCAACTGCGGTCAGATCGGTATCCAGCCCCGTCCGGGATCCATCCGGGCGGGGCTCGTTTGTGTCCCTACTCCTCAGAGCGACGGGACGCTCGAACGCCCCGGAAGCCAATGACGCCGATGGCGGTGCCCAGAAGGAAGGACACGACAGCAAGAGTGAGGTGCACCCACAGGTAAGCCGTAGGCTCGCCGTCATCAAAGGCAAGTCCGCTGGCATCCTTGAACAGGTTGTTGACGAAGGTTACCCAGATCACCCACGACCAGACGCCGAACGCTGCGAGGAACCAGGAGACAGGGCGGGTGAGCTTCATGGGTTGTCCTTCGGGCGGTGAGGTTCGTGCCCTGTCAGTATGTGACCTGCGTCGCTGCGGACGTTGGCCGGGGTTGTACTGGGTACTTGCGTATGGATCACTTTCGTCAAGAACCTGGTCAAGGACGGCAGCGGCCTCGCGTTCGACGGCGGCCACCCGACGGCGTACTTCTGGGTGCACCTGACGCTCGCTGTCGTCTCGTTCGTATTGGGGACGGTCATCGGCGGCATCGGGTTGCGCGGACTGCGCGCTTTGCGCCAGACGCAGTAACCGACAAAGCCGAACAGAACGACAGAACCCGTACGGGGGGGCACAGCACGGTGGTCATCGTCTTCGGAGTGCTGGCCCTGGGCGTTCTCGTCGCGGGCAACTGGTACCTGTGGCGTCGTCTGTTCCGCGACACCACCCAGGGGCCGGGCCCCGCCCGTCGAACGGGTGCCGCGGTGATCGCGGGCGGCTGGCTGCTCGCTGTCGGAGCCGTCGTCACCGAGCGCGCGGGCGCGCCCTTCTGGCTCCAGCAGGTCCTGGCCTGGCCGGGCTTCCTGTGGCTCGCGCTGTCGGTCTACCTGCTGCTGGGCGTGGTGGCGGGTGAGGTCGTACGGCCGGTGCTGCGCCGCCTGCCGGCGCGGCGGGCGCGCGCCACACCGGCCGCACCGCAGGCGCAACCGGTGCCCGCGGACCGCGTGCCCCCGAAGGCGCCGGAGTCCGGGCAGACGGCCGGGAACGGGCCGGAGAGCGCGCGGACGGCTGGGACCGTGCGGGAGCCCGCGCAGACGGCCGAGTCCGGGCCGCAGTCCGCCCCGGAGCCCTCGCGTCGCCTCTTCGTCTCCCGGGTCGTCGCGGGGGCCGCCGCCGCTGCCGCCGTGGGGACGGTCGGCTATGGCACGTACGGCGTCCTGCGCGGCCCGAGGGTGAAGCGCGTCACCGTGCCGCTGGCCAAGCTCCCGCGCGCGGCGCACGGTTACCGCATCGCGGTGGTCAGCGACATCCACCTGGGCCCGATCCTCGGCCGGGATTTCGCGCAGAAGGTCGTCGACACGATCAACTCCACCCAGCCGGACATCGTCGCGGTCGTCGGTGACCTGGTGGACGGCAGCGTGAAGGACCTGGGCCCGGCGGCGGCACCGCTGTCGCGGTTGAAGGCGCCCTCCTACTTCGTCACCGGCAACCACGAGTACTTCTCCGGCGCTGAGCAGTGGGTCGAGGAGGTACGGCGGCTGGGGCTGCTTCCCCTGGAGAACGCCCGTACCGAGCTGCCGTGGTTCGACCTCGCCGGCGTCAACGACATCGCGGGCGAGAGCGAGGGCCAGGGCCCCGACTTCACCAAGGCGCTCGGCGGCCGGGACACGGCACGCGCGTGCGTGCTCCTCGCCCACCAGCCCGTCCAGATCCACGACGCCGTCAGGCACGGCGTCGACCTCCAGCTCTCCGGCCACACCCACGGCGGCCAGCTCTGGCCCGGAAACTTCGTCGCGGCGGCCGCGAATCCGACCGTCGCGGGCCTGGAGCGCTACGGCGACACGCAGTTGTACGTCAGCCGGGGCGCGGGCGCCTGGGGACCGCCCACGCGCGTGGGGGCGCCGTCGGACATCACAGTGATCGAACTGGCCTCGAAGCAGGCGTGACCGTATTCGTGCCCTCGGCTGAAACGGTTCGCGGCGGACTCTGTGAGAGCGATGTGAAATCTGCCGGAAACCCCTTGCGGTAACTTCTGTCTCAAGAGAACGGATCCCTCTTCCCCCAGCTGAAACTCCTGTGATTAGGTGAGCCGCGCCACTAGGGGAGTGGCACGTGGGGGCGGGGCCCATGGGGCCCGGGGAGGGCAACCGATGCGTTCGGTTCGCATGCGGATTCTCGCTGCGCTGCTCGTGCTGGCGGGCGTGGGAGTGGGCGGCTGGGAACTGCTGCCGTCGCAGGAGGACACCGGAAAGACCATCCGGGTCGGCACGACGGACGAGGTCACGGCGCTCGATCCGGCCGGCGCCTACGACGCGGGCTCCTGGGCGTTGTTCAGCAACGTGTTCCAGTCGCTGCTGACCTTCGAGCCGGGCGGCACCTCGCCGGTGCTCGACGCGGCCGAGAGCTGCGGCTTCAGGGGCAGTCAACTGACCACGTACAGCTGCAGGTTGAGGCCGGGGCTCACCTTCCCCGGCGGTCGCACGATGACCGCCGAGGACGTCAGGTTCTCCTTCGACCGGGTCAAGGCGATCAAGTCGGACGTCGGCCCGTCCTCCCTGTTCAGCACGCTCCGCTCGGTGAGCGCGAACGGCCTGACCGTCACCTTCCACCTGTCTTCGCCCGACGCCACCTTCCCGTTCAAGGTGGCCACCGGGGCCGGCTCGATCGTCGACAGCACCAAGTACCCGAAGGACGGCCTGCGCACCGACGTCGGGGTGGACGGCACCGGACCGTACGGGCTGACGGCGTACGCGAAGGGCAAGAAGGCCGTTCTCACGCCGAACGAGCACTACAAGGGCGCCCTCAAGGACACCGGCCGGCCTGTCGAACTGCTCTACTACGTCGACGCGGACGCCCTCGGCAAGGCCTGGGACGCGAAGCGGATCGACGTCGCCACCCGCCGGCTGCCGCCCAGGGTCCTGGCCGGGCTCTCGGCGAGCGACCCCGGCCGGCGTCTGTCCGAGTCCGACAGCTCCGAGACCCGCAACCTCTACCTCAACACCCGCGCGAACTCGCCCCTGCACGACGTCAGAGTCCGCCAGGCCATGGCCTGGCTGGTCAACCGCGAGAAGCTGGCCGCCACGGTGTACGAGGGGACCGTCGCCCCGCTGTACTCGCTGATCCCGACGGGCATCACCGGCCACACCACGTCGTTCTTCGACGCCTACCCCAGGCAGGACGTGAAGAGGGCGAAGGCCCTGCTCGCCGAGGCCGGTGTGACGGCGCCCGTCCGCTTCACCTACGGCTACGCCAAGAACCGCGGTTCCTCCGAGGAGGAGGCCACGGCACTCAAGAAGCAGCTGGAGGCCGGCGGGCTGTTCAAGGTGACTCTCAAGGGCTACGAGTGGACCGCCTTCCAGGAGCGCTGGGCCTCCGGAAAGCTGGACGCCTACGCCGTCGGCTGGGTCGCCGACTACCCGGACGCGGACACCTTCGGTGCCCCGCTCGTCGGCACCGGCTCCACCATGAACACCGGTTACAGCGACAAGGGCGTCGACCGGCTGATCCAGTTGAGCCGGCAGTACGCCGACCGTGAGGACGCCGCCCCGGACTTCAGCACGCTGCAGCGCGACGCCGCCCGCGATGTGCCGGTGATCCCGCTGTGGCAGGGCAAGGAGTACGTCCTCACCAGCGAGGACGTCGGAGGTGGCCAGTACCTCGACGACGGCACCGGAGTGTTCCGGCTCTGGAGCCTCAACTGGATCTGACGCGAACTCGCGGCATCGACATCCGCCCGAGTGACGCCGAAGCTCACTCCACGCAGGACGATGTGACGGAGGTGTGTGTGGGGTAGGGGTAAACGTGTTGAGACGCAACTCCTTCCGGCTGCCCCGGCATCCGGCTTCCGTCGGTCTGGCCCGGCGCCGGGTCCGGGACCATCTGTCCGACTGGGGACACCGGCCGGACGATCCCGCGCTGGCGGACGCGGTGCTGCTGGTGTCCGAGCCGGCGACCAACGTCGTACGCCACGGTCCGCTGGTGGAGCGGGAGTTCGAGGTGGCCGTGACGGCGCTCGCGGACGGCTCCTGTCTCATAGAGGTGTCGGACGAGGGCCGGTCGGAGCCCCGGCTGCGGCTGGTCCGCGAGGGGAGGAGACCGGCCGCGGTCTGCACCTGGTGGAGCATGTCGCGGCGGCCTGGGGAGTGTGGAGCAGAGGACACCACGGTAAGACCGTGTGGGCGCTCGTCATCGCCAACACCTGAGGTACGCAAGGGGAGTTACGGGGAGAGCGCCGACCCTGCTGCGGGCCGGGCCGGCAGTGTGACCGTCACCGCGAGACCGTCGCCCGGCGAGGTGCGCACCGCCACCTCCCCGCCGTGCGCCTGCACCACGCCCTGCACGATCGCCAGACCCAGCCCACTGCCCGCGCCCCCGCCGGCCCGGAAGAAGCGGTCGAAGATCCGCGCCGCGTCCTCACCGCGGAGCCCCGGACCCTCGTCCGCGACGCATACCCGGACGACACCGTTCTCCCGCTCCACGTCCAGCCGCACCGGCGCGTCCACGGGCGTGTGCGTGCGGACGTTGCCCACCAGGTTGCCCAGCACCTGTCTGAGCCCCGACTCGTCGGCGTACACCAGCAGGGCGCCGTCGGCGTCCACCAGGATCGGCCGCTCCGGCTGCTGCGCCCGCAGGTCCTCGGCCGCGTCCCGTACCAGGCGGCTCAGGTCGACGTTCCTGAAGCGCAGTTCGGGCTGCTGGTCGAGCCGGGCCAGGGTGAGCAGCTCGTCCACCAGCCGCCCCATCCGGTCCGTCTCCGCCAGCACCCGCGCCCAGGCGCGCTTGCGCTCGTCGGGATCGCTGAGCATGCCCCTGTCGTACAGCTGGAGATAGCCGCGTATCGCCGACAGCGGGGTGCGCAGCTCGTGCGAGGCGTCGGCGACGAAGCGGCGCAGCTGGGCCGCGCTGTGCTCGCGCGTGCGGTACGCCGACTCGACCTGGTGGAGCATGGAGTTGAGGGCGAGGCGCAGCTGCTCGACCTCCTGCGTCGGATGGGTGCTGGAGGGAATCCGCTGGGTCAGGTCGCCCTCGGCGATCGCCGACGACGTCTCCACCATGTCCTCAAGCGGCAGCATCCGGCGGCGCACACTGAACAGCGTCAGACAGGCCAGCAGCGCCAGCAGCAGTCCGCCGACGGCGAAATCGAGCCGGAGGGCCTTGCTCATGCCCGCGTGCAGGGCCTCGGTCGAGGTGGCCATGAGGACGTACTCGCCGTCGGACAGACGCACGGCGGTGACCCGGTACGAGTCGCCGTGCACCGTCACGTCGTGCGGATCGGAGTCCCGGGCGAGCGCCTTGGCGTCGTGGACCGAGTGGGCCAGGCCGAGCTGCGCCTCGGTGGGCCTGACGCCCAGAAGACCGACGGCAGCCCCGTGGCGGTCGACGGCGGTGTAGATCGAGCCCGGTGACGACCGCTCCTTGTTCGTGCCGTCCGGGACCAGCCGGTCGCGGACGAATGCCAGGGCGCTCAGCGAGTCGATCTGCCGGATCGTGAGCTGCGACTGACCCAGCGAGTCACGCATCCGGGTCAGCTGGGTGTCGACCTGCCCGAGCAGGTAGTACCGCATGCCCATGAGGCTGACGGCGGTGGTCGCCGCGATGCCGAGGGCGAGCAGGGCGACGTTCGCCAGGGTCAGCTTGGCGCGCAGGGAGTGCACGCCACGCTTGCAGCGGATGCGTGGGGTCCTCATGCCAGCCCGTATCCCACACCGCGCCGCGTGGTGATCATCGGTGGCCCCAGGGCGTCCAGCTTGCGGCGCAGATAGCTGATGTACGTCTCGACCACGGTCGACTCGGGCGGCGTGTGCTCGTACTGCCAGACGTGGCGCAGGAGTTGCTCCTTGGGCACGATCCGGCCGCCGTTGCGCACCAGGAAACGCAGCAGGGCGTACTCGGTGGGGGTGAGTTCGACGCTGCGGCCCGCGCGGTGGACGCTGTACGTCGTCTCGTCCAGCTCCAGGTCGCCGTACCTCAGGGGTGGCCGCTGCGGCAGGACGTCGGCCGTGCGGGTGCGCCGCAGGACCGCGGTGACGCGGGCGACGACCTCGTCGATGTTGAACGGCTTGGTGATGTAGTCGTCGCCGAAGCCGAGCGCGCCGACCACCTCCGCGGGCGAGTCGCGGGCGGTGAGGAACACCAGCGCCAGGTCGGGCCGCTTCGCGCGCAGCTCGCGGCCCAGGGCCCGCCCGTCCCCGTCCGGGAGCATGACGTCGAGCAGCGCCGCGTCCGGCCGGGTGCGCTCGGCCAGCGCCAGGGCCTCGCGGACGGTGCCCGCGATCATCACCTCGAACCGGTGGTAGCGCAGGGCGATGGCGAGGACGTCCGCGATGCTCGGTTCGTCCTCCACCACCAGCACGGTGCCTGGAGCCGTCGTCATGCCCCCAGTATCGGGCGGCCCACTGACAGTCGGGCCGGATCGGTCTTTGGAGTTCCTTGAGAGTCATGGGCGCCCCGTGTCCACGCGTGCGTGCCGCCGCCAATCCTGTTGCCCAGGACCTGGGGGACCAACCGACGAACCACAAAGGAGCGTTGAACGTGGCGGCATTGGCACGGTGGTGCTATCGGCACCGGCTGGTGGTCCTGTTGCTGTGGGTGGGGGCGTTGTTCGGGCTGGGCTTCTCGGCCTCCGCGGCGGGCACGAACTACGCGAACGTGTTCTCCCTCCCCGACACGGACTCCAAGAGCGCGTACGACCTGATGGAGAAGGCCTTCCCGAACACCTCGGGCGACACCGACACGGTGGTGTGGAAGGTCGACGGCGGCTCGGTGAGGGACCGGGCGGTGAAGGACCGGATCCAGCCGGCCCTGGACAGAATCGCGAAGATGTCCGGTGTCGGTGAGGTGACCAGCCCCTACGCCGGAGCCCGGGGCGCGGCCCAGATCAGCGGCGACGGCAGGATCGCGTACGCCCAGCTGACCTTCACCCAACGCGCGAACGAGGTGCCCAAGGACCTCGTCCAGAACGTCATCGACACCGCGCAGGGCGCCGAACGCGGCGGACTGCAGGTCGAGGCGGGCGGGCAGGCCATCCAGCGGGTCCAGGAGCCGCCGCAGGGCCTGTCGGAGATGGTCGGCATCGTCGCGGCGGCCGTCGTGCTGTTCCTCGCCTTCGGCTCGCTCTTCGCGATGCTGCTGCCGATCGCCATCGCCGTCTTCGGCGTCGGCATGGGCCTCTTCTCCACCCAACTCCTCAGCCACGCCACCGACATCCCCGACATAGCCCCGCTGCTCGCCTCCCTGATCGGCCTCGGCGTCGGCATCGACTACGCCCTGTTCATCGTCACCCGGCACCGGCGCGGCATCCAACGCGGCATGGCCCCCGAGGAGGCGGCCGTCACGGCGCTCAACACCTCGGGTCGGGCGGTGCTGTTCGCGGGTGGCACGGTGTGCATCGCACTCGCCGGCATGCTCGTGACGCGACTGCACTTCCTGGACGGCGTGGTCATCGGCACCTCGGTCACGGTCGTGCTGAGCGTGCTGGCGGCCACCACCCTGCTCCCGGCCCTGCTCGGCCTCCTCGGCCCACGCGTCCTCAGCCGCCGCCAACGCCGCCGGCTCGCGGCCAGCGGTCCCGAGCCGGAGACGGTGAGCGGTCTGGCGGCACGCTGGTCGTCGAATGTGCACAAGCGCCCCCGCAGGATCGCCGCCCTCGCCCTGGTCGTGATGGCCGTCCTCGCCATCCCCGTGCTGTCACTCCGCCTCGGCGCCACCGACCAGGGCAACGACGACGCGTCGACGACCACCAGGAAGGCTTACGACCTGCTGGCCGAGGGCTTCGGGCCCGGCTTCAACGGCCCGCTCCAGGTGGTCTCCGAGAGCGGCGACACCGCCACCCTCGTCAAGGGCATCCAGTCGACACCGGGGGTCGCCCGGGTCGCCGCACTGCCGCCCGCGAAGGGCGTGACGGTCATCCAGGTCGTGCCGAAGACGTCACCGCAGTCCAAGGAGACGGACGACCTGATCGACACGCTGCGGGACGACGTGATCCCGCAGGCCGGTGCGCAGGCGCACGTGGGCGGCGTGACAGCCGTCTCGAAGGACTTCGCGTCGGTCACGGGCGACCGCCTGCCCCTGTTCGTCGCGACGATCATCGGCCTCGGGTTCCTGCTCCTGCTGGTCGCCTTCCGCTCCCTGGTGGTCCCGCTGACGGCGGCCCTGATGAACCTGATCGCCGCGGCCGCCTCCTTCGGCGTCCTCGTCGCGGTCTTCCAGTGGGGCTGGGGCCTGGACCTGCTCGGCCTCGGCAAGGAGGGCCCGATCAACGCCTTCCTGCCGGTCATCATGCTGTCGTTGCTGTTCGGGCTGTCGATGGACTACCAGGTGTTCCTGGTGAGCCGGATGCACGAGGAGTGGGTGCACACGCGGGACAACGCGCGCGCGGTGCGCGTCGGCCTCGCGGAGACCAGCCGGGTCATCAACTCCGCGGCCCTGATCATGGTCTGCGTGTTCCTGGCGTTCGTCCTGAGCGGCGACTCGGGGGCGGCGACTGCGGGCGTGGGTTTGGCCGCCGCCGTGGCCCTGGACGCGTTCATCCTCCGTACGGCTCTGGTGCCGGCCGCGATGCATCTGCTCGGCGACTCCAACTGGTGGCTGCCGGCGTGGCTGGAGAAGCGGCTGCCGCACCTGGCGGTCGAGCCGAAGGAGGACGCGGAGGCATCGTCGTCGGCCGCGGAGGGCCCTGCCTCGGTGGTCCACGGCTTCATCCGCACCGCCGACGGTGAGCCGGTGGACGGCGCCTCGGTGACGCTGCTGTCGAAGGGCGGACGCCAGCTGGACCGGGTGACGTCGCTGGCGGACGGCTCGTACATCGTGTCGGTGCCGGCTCCGGGGACGTATCTGCTGGCGACGACCGCGACGTCCTACGGCTCCCGCGCGGCACACGTCGTGGTGGCGGACGGACCGCAGGTGTACGACGTGGAGCTGGCGGAAGGGGAGGTGGACGCGGTCAATTAGCCTTCTGCCGCGCGGCCTTGAGGATCCGGTCGACGTCGAGGGTCACCTCGGCGCCGATCGACGCGGGCAGTGTGACGGTCTCGCCGGGAGAGTACGGGCGGTGGTTCTCGTAGTCGTCCCCGGCGGGGCCGGTGAGGACGTGGAGGCGTTGGTGCTTGCGGTCGGCGATGACGTAGACCGGGATCTTGCCGCTCGCGTACGCCTTGACCTTGTCGCGCAGGTCGGTGCGGTAGTTGCTGGAGGTCACCTCCAGGACCAGGCGGAAACAGACGGGGTCGTAGCAGTTGTTCTCGGCGAGGTGGTCCTGGTAATCGGCGTCGACCAGGGAGAGATCGGGGATGCAGTAGTCCTCGGTGCCGGTCGGCAGCCAGAGGCCCAGGCCCTGGATCAGCCTCGACTCCACTCCGTGCAGACCCGCGCTCGCGAAAAGCAGCAGGAGGTCGGTCAGGACATCGCCATGAGGGCCGTCCGGGGGCGGGGTCACGAGGATCTGGCCTCCGATGATCTCGACGCGGTAACCCGGAAGCCGCTCCATGAGCCGGTTCGCCTCCGCGATCAGCGGACGGTCGCCGTGGGGCCGCTCGACGGATGCTGCGGACATCGCGTGCCTCCTGTGGGCTGGTGTCGAGAGCATCATCGTAGGCAGGCGGAGGACCAGGTGTCCCGTTCGAACCGCTTCACCCGAAAGTGATCACTCGCCGTGCTTCTCCCTGCCGCCCGGATCCGGCAACACCCTGGTCATCCCAGGCAGGAAGTCCGTGAACAGCTCGTGCACCTCGCGCACCAGCGGCCGCAGCACCCGGAACCGGGCCAGCGACACACCGCGAGCCGTCAGCCGGGCCCCCCGCTCGGCCAGCCGGTAGCTGCGCTCCCGCCCGTCCGTCCGGTCGAAGATCCAGTACAGCACCAGCCCCATCTGGGCGAGCCACATCAACTCGGGCAGGACATCCCGGAGTTCGTCCGGAACCTTGGTCTTCGTCGCCCCCGCCAGCACCTCGCGGTGGACGGAGATCGCCTCCATGCGCGCGTGCTCCGACTCGGGGGAGAAGGGGCTGAGCGGGCTGTCCGGATCGGCGGCGTTCTTGAAGAACTGCACCGCGAACTCGTGGTACGGCGTCGCGATGTCCAACCACGCCTTCAGGACGCCCGCGAGCCGCGCCTCCAGATCGGTCTCCCGGTCCAGGACCTCCCGGATAGCCACCCGGTGCTCGGCGGCGAGCCGGTCGTAGAAGCCCTGGATCAGGTGTTCCTTGCCGGCGAAGTAGTAGTACGCGTTGCCGACGGAGACCCCGGCCTCCTGGGCGATGGCCCGCATCGTCGTCTTCTCGTAGCCCCGCTCCTGGAACAGCCGCATCGCGGTCTCCAGGATCAGCGCACGGGTCTGCTCGGACTTGGTCGGGTTGCCGCCCCCGTCGGGGCCGTCGTTCTTCGCAGGCACGGAAGGAGAGCCTACGGGGTGACGCAGGAGCTGCCGTCACAGCCGGGTGCGCTGTACGTCCAGCCCTGCCTCGGGTCGTAGGCCCACCCGTCCGCACTGCGGTACACCTGCCTGCCCCGCTGCGCGCCCCGCCACTTCGCCGCAGCCAGCACCGCCCCTTTGGCGAGCTTCGCCCTCGCCGGTGTGCTGAGCCGGTGGGCGAGCGGCCGGTGTTCGCGCAGCGCCCACAGGGTGACGATCCAGGCGGCGGCGGAGCGGTAGACCTGACCCGCGTCGCCGACGACGGTGATGTCGTCGAGGGTGGCGCGGTGGTCGAGCGTCGGAAAGCGGCGCCGGGCCTGCTCCGATCCGGCGGGCAGGAGCTCCAACGGCACGAGTTGGGGCTGTCGTACGAGCCAGTCGCGCAGGAAGGTGCACAGCGAGCACTCGGCGTCGTACAGGAGGGTGAGCCGGCGGACCGGGGCCCGGTCCGCCGTGGGGGTGCTCATGTCCCTCACGCCCCGACCCAGTCCTGCGGCGCGACCGGGGGCACCTGCTCCCGCTCCATCAGCCCACGTCGCCGGATCCGGTTGAGGACGTACACGTTGCCCAGGTGCATCACGCCGAGCACCAGCAGCACCACGCCGAGCTTGGTCGACAGGGCCTCGAAGATCTGGCGGGTGTCCTCGATGGTCTCGTCGCCGCTCAGGTAGAGGGCGACGAAGCCGAGGTTCACGAGGTAGAAGCCGACCACCAGGAGGTGGTTGACGGCCTCGGCGAGCTTCTCGTTCCCCTGCAGCACGTCGGCGAGGAAGATCCGCCCGTTGCGGCTGAGCGTGCGGGCCACCCAGATGGTCAGCGCGATGCTGACCAGCAGGTATATGACGTAGGCGACGACCGTGCGGTCCATGCCCCACCTCTTCTTGAACGCGTTCAAAACGCTGACAGGGATGACTGTAGACCTGTTTTTGAACGCGTCCAAGCTGGAGAGGGCCTCGATGGCGTCAGGGGCGGCGGCCCAGCTCCGGGCGCTTGCTGTAGTCGGTGAATCCGATGACGTTCCCCCATGGGTCGGCGATCTCGACGGTCCAGCCGGTGGCCACGGAGAAGGGCTCGTCCAGGGGTGCGATGCCCACCGCGGCGAGCGCGCGGGCCGCCGCCCGCGCGTCGGCCACCTCGACCCACAGGCGCGGTGAGGGCCACGGCGGTGGCCGATGCCCCAGCCCCTCCTCCTGGCGCAGCAGGATCCCGGGCGTCTCGCCCCCGACCTTCAGCAGCGCGATCCCGGCCTCGTCGAACCGAAAGCCCACCGCGAACCCGGCGCGCTCGAAGAAGTCGACCGCCGTGCCGAGGTCCCCGACGGGCAGCAGGACGTTGTCGAATCCGAGCAGTTCGTACGACTGGTCATCTGACATACCGTCAGAATAGGTGGGAAGGCGGCCGGAACCGGTGATTCAGTGGTGCGGACGCGAGTGAGCCCCGTCCCCGGTACGAAACCGGGGACGGGGCTCACATCACCGTGGCAGAACGGCGAATCGTACGAGAACGGAGATCAGAAGCGGCGCGTGATGAGCGCTCGCTTCACCTCCTGGATCGCCTTCGTGACCTCGATGCCGCGCGGGCAGGCGTCCGTGCAGTTGAAGGTCGTGCGGCAACGCCACACGCCGTCACGGTCGTTGAGGATCTCCAGGCGCTGCTCGCCGGCTTCGTCGCGCGAGTCGAAGATGAAGCGGTGCGCGTTGACGATGGCGGCCGGGCCGAAGTACTGGCCGTCGTTCCAGAAGACCGGGCACGAGGACGTGCAGGCGGCGCAGAGGATGCACTTCGTCGTGTCGTCGAAGCGCTCGCGGTCCTCGGCCGTCTGCAGACGCTCACGTGTCGGCTCGTTCGTGTCCTTCGTGATGAGGAAGGGCATGACGTCGCGGTACGCCTGGAAGAACGGGTCCATGTCGACGACCAGGTCCTTCAGGACCGTCAGGCCCTTGATGGGCTCGACCGTGATCGGCTTCTCGGGGTTGAGGTCCTTGATGAGGGTCTTGCAGGCAAGCCGGTTCTTGCCGTTGATCCTCATCGCGTCCGAGCCGCAGATGCCGTGCGCGCAGGAGCGGCGGAAGGTCAGGGTGCCGTCGATGTCCCACTTGATCTTGTGGAGGGCGTCGAGGACGCGCTCCTTGGGGTCGATCTCCAGCTGGAAGTCTTCCCAGGCGGCCTCCGCCGAGACCTCGGAGTTGAAGCGGCGGACGCGAACGGTGACCGTGATGTACGGGGAGTCGGCGAAACCGGGCTCGGGCTCGCCGGCCGCGTCCGCCTTGTCCAGAACGGGGGTTGCCATCAGTACTTACGCTCCATCGGCTGGTAGCGGGTCTGGACGACCGGCTTGTAGTCGAGACGGATGGACTCGGTGCCGTCGTCGCCCACCTCGCGGTACGCCATGGTGTGGCGCATGAAGTTGACGTCGTCTCGGTTCGGGTAGTCCTCGCGGTAGTGACCGCCGCGGGACTCCTTGCGGGCCAGGGCCGACACCGCCATGACCTCGGCCAGGTCGAGCAGGTTGCCCAGCTCGACGGCCTCCAGCAGGTCGGTGTTGAACCGCTTGCCCTTGTCCTGGATCGAGACGTTCTTGTAGCGCTCGCGCAGCTCGGCGATCTTCTCGACCGCGGTCTTGATCGTCTGCTCGGTGCGGAACACCATGACGTTCGCGTCCATGGTCTCCTGCAGCTCGCGGCGCAGGACCGCCACGCGCTCGGTGCCCGTGGAGGAGCGCAGCGCCTCCACCTGGCCGACCACCAGCTCCGCCGGGTTCTCCGGGAGCTCGACGAAGTCCGCCTTCTGGCTGTACTCCGCCGCGGCGATGCCGGCCCGGCGGCCGAACACGTTGATGTCCAGGAGCGAGTTCGTGCCCAGACGGTTCGCGCCGTGCACCGAGACGCAGGCGACCTCGCCGGCCGCGTACAGGCCCGGGACGACCGTCGTGTTGTCCGTCAGGACCTCCCCCTCGACGTTCGTCGGGATGCCGCCCATGGCGTAGTGCGCGGTGGGCTGGATCGGGATCGGGTCCGTGTAGGGCTCGATACCGAGGTACGTGCGCGCGAACTCCGTGATGTCCGGGAGCTTGGCGTCCAGCTGCTCCGGCGGGAGGTGCGTGAGGTCGAGGTAGACGTGGTCGCCCTCGGGACCGCAGCCGCGGCCCTCACGGATCTCCGTGTAGATGGACCTCGACACCACGTCTCGCGACGCGAGGTCCTTCATCACCGGCGCGTACTTCTCCATGAAGCGCTCGCCGTCCTTGTTGCGGAGGATGCCGCCCTCACCACGGGCGCCCTCCGTCAGCAGGATTCCCATGCGCCAGATGCCGGTCGGGTGGAACTGGAAGAACTCCATGTCCTCCAGCGGCAGCCCGCGACGGTAGACGGCGGCCTGGCCGTCACCGGTCAGCGTGTGCGCGTTGGACGTCACCTTGAAGAACTTGCCGCAGCCGCCGGACGCGTAGATCACGGCCTTCGCCTGGAAGACATGGATCTCGCCGGTCGCCAGCTCGTACGCCACGACACCGGCCGAGCGCTTCACGCCGTCGACCTCGGTGATCAGCTGGTCGAGGACGTAGAACTCGTTGTAGAACTCCACGCCCTCCTTGACGCAGTTCTGGTACAGCGTCTGGAGGATCATGTGGCCGGTGCGGTCGGCCGCGTAGCAGGAGCGGCGTACGGGGGCCTCACCGTGGTTACGGCTGTGACCGCCGAAGCGGCGCTGGTCGATCGTCCCGTCGGGCGTCCGGTTGAACGGCAGGCCCATCTTCTCCAGGTCGAGGACCGAGTCGATGGCCTCCTTCGCCAGGATCTCGGCGGCGTCCTGGTCGACCAGGTAGTCACCGCCCTTGATCGTGTCGAAGGTGTGCCACTCCCAGTTGTCCTCCTCCACGTTGGCCAGCGCGGCGGCCATGCCGCCCTGCGCGGCGCCCGTGTGGGAGCGGGTGGGGTAGAGCTTGGTCAGCACCGCGGTGCGGCTGCGCTTCGTCGACTCGATGGCGGCGCGCATGCCCGCGCCACCGGCGCCGACGATGACTGTGTCGTACTTGTGGATCTTCATGATTCTCGCAGCCCCGTGCCTAGCGGATGTTCGGGTCGAAGGTGAAGATCACCAGCGTGCCCAGCAGGATGGTGAACACCGTGGCGGTGTAGAGCAGGCCCTTGAGCCACAGCCGGGTGTTCGCGCGCTCCGCGTAGTCGTTGATGACCGTGCGCAGGCCATTGGCGCCGTGCAGCATCGCGAGCCACAGCATCAGCAGGTCCCAGACCTGCCAGAAGGGGCTGGCCCAGCGGCCGGCCACGAAGGCGAAGCCGATCTTCGACACGCCGCCGTCCAGGACGAGCTGGATCAGCAGGTGGCCCAGGACCAGTACGACCAGCACGATGCCGGACAGGCGCATGAAGAGCCAGGCGGCCATCTCGAAGTTGCCCCGGGTGGACTTCGGGGACTTCTTGGTGCGCTTGCGCGGGGCCTCGATGAGGGGCGCCGGGTTGTCGACGCCGTAGAGGGACTCGCCCTCGACGGGGCCGACGCCGGACGCGGTGGATTCAGTGGTGGCCATCGGTGTCAGCTCCCGAACAGTTCACGAGCGGCGTGACCGAGGACGGGGTAGATCGCCCCGAGCATCAGCACGACCCACAGGCCTACGACGGACCAGAGCATCTGCTTCTGGTAGCGCGGGCCCTTCGACCAGAAGTCGACGGCGATGACGCGCAGGCCGTTCAGCGCGTGGAAGAGGATGGCGGCGACGAGGCCGTACTCCAGCACGGCGACGATCGGGGTCTTGTACGTGGCTACGACCTTGTCGTAGTCCTCGGGGGAGACACGGACGAGAGCGGTGTCCAGCACGTGAACGAACAGGAAGAAGAAGATGAGGACGCCGGTGACTCGATGAGCCACCCAGGACCACATTCCTTCCCGGCCGCGGTACAGCGTTCCAGCCGGCACGGAAGTCCCTCCGGGAGCGGGGATTGGGGCCGCGCCGGCTTGTGCTGTCGGTCGGGCCCGGCCGGGTACGGTCCACCGGCCCCCAGCATGCTATCTGTGCGGCGCCTCGACGCTTACGGGGGGCCTACCGGTGTGATCAAAGTGGCACGCGGATGGGTGAGCGTTGCGGCTTCTGTGGTGGGGTGTCCCGTTATCCACGGCCTCTCGCTCTCTACAGCCCCGGGCTCCTGAGGAGCTGCAGCAGGCGTCCCCTGGCCAGGCGGCGGAGTTCCTCTGCCGCGATCACCCGTTCCTCCTCCGGATCGTTCGACAGGCGGGCACGGATGCCTGCCAGAACGTGGTCCAGGGTCTCGGCCGGGTTGAGGCCGTCCGGGCAGATGACGAAGGCGTGGCCGAACTTTGCCTCGTATGCTGCATGTGCGGCACTCATTGCCGTATGTGCAGCTGAATACGTTCCCTCCGGCAATGTCGGCAATGTCTCGCCGGCCAGGGCTTCCGCCAGGTCGGCGGGGGAGAGGTCGTAGGCAGCCTCGTCGGAGGCGGCGAGCAGGGACTCCAGGTCCGGGTAGGGGCGGTGGGCCGCCACCCGGTGGGACCAGCAGAGGCTGCGGAGGCAGGTCAGGAGGAGGCGCTGTGCTTCGTCTGCGGGCGCGGTGTTGAACTCCCCCAGTCCGTTCGTGGACGGTGGAGTGCGGATCTGCTCGGGCAGCGCCGGTATTGCGGCGACTCGGCCAGGAAGGTGTGTGGGCGTCACGTGTGTTTCGGCAGAGGATGCTGTGAGAGGTGTGCCCTCACGCTATCGAGTATGGGCGTGACGTGTCCGACGGATGCCCGAATTTCACCCGCAGGGGAGAGTTTCGGAACGCGTGGTGGACGCGTCGCGCCGTCCATGGGTCATAGGTTGGCGCTGTGAGCCAGCAACGGCGTCGGCCTCCGGCGCAGAACCCGAAGCGCAGGCGGATGATCGTCGCGGGCGCGGTCGCCGGGACGGTCGCGCTCGGGACCGGCCTGGGTGTGTGGGCCTTCGGCGACGACAGCAGCCCGGCGGGATCGGCGCAGCGGCAGCAGCCCTCCGTCGACCGGTCCGCGGCGGCGCCCGAGGCCAGCCGGAGCCCGAAGCCGGCCCCGAGCCGGTCGTACGCCCTCTCGAAGGCTCCCCGCACCATCCCCGCGGTGCGCTCCCACACCGCGGCGCGCGGGCCGGGCTGGCGTGCGGTGCGCGGTGAGCGCGTCGTCGTGAACGACGGCGATCTGGCCGACGAGGGCCGTCTGATCGCCGGTGAGCTGGGGCTGACGTACGCGGGCGAGAAGGACGACGTGCGCGCCGGGGACGTACGGCTGGCGCTGAACGACGACGAGGGTGCGGACCCGGAGTCGTACGCGATGACCGTGCGCGGTGGGCGTGTGGTCATCAGCGGGCCGAGCGACGCGGGTGTCTTCTACGGCACCCGCACGCTCAAGCAGGAGGTGCACCGCGGTGGCACGGCGCCCGAGGGGGTCGTGAAGGACGAACCGGCCAAGCCGGTGCGCGGGTTCATGCTGGACATCGCGCGCAAGCCCTTCACCGCGGCCTGGATCGAGGACCGGGTGCGGGAGCTCGGGGATCTGAAGTTCAACGAGCTGGGACTGCACTTCTCCGACGACCAGGGCTTCCGGATCGAGTCCAGCACGCATCCCGAGATCGTCTCGCAGCAGCATCTGACGAAGGCCGAGGTCAAGAAGATCGTCGGCCTCGCCGCGAGCCGGCACATCACCGTGGTGCCCGAGATCGACTCGCCCGGGCATCTGGGCGCCGTCATCGCCGCGCACCCCGATCTGCAGCTGCGCAACGCGCAGGGGGTGCCGGCGAAGGGAGCCGTCGACATCTCCAAGCCGGCCGCCGCAACCATCGTCGACGACCTGCTGAACGAGTACGCCGGTCTGTTCCCCGGCAGCAAGTGGAATCTCGGCGGGGACGAGTACCAGGCGCTGATGGTGTCCGATCCGGCGGCCTCCTATCCCCAGCTGGCCGCCGCCGCCAAGGACGCGTACGGGGCCGGCGGGACCGTCGCCGACCTCACCACGGCGTGGCTGAACGACCGCGCCGACACGATGCGGGCCCACGACCGGACGATGCGGGTGTGGAACGACGGCTTCTTCCGGGGGACGTCCGTGCAGCCCGCCAAGGACCTGCGGGTCGGGTACTGGACCGGCAAGGAGATCGGGGCGCGGCCGCCGGCGGAGTACCTGAGCGCCGGGCGCAAGCTCATCAACTACAACGACGAGTTCCTGTACTACGTCCTCGGGCAGCCGAACAATTTCGTCTACCCGACCGGGCAGCGGATCTACGAGCAGTGGACCCCGCTCGTCGTGCGCGGCACACAGGCGGTGCCGGCCAGGTACGACGGGCAGATCCTCGGCGGGTCCTTCGCGGTCTGGTGCGACCTCGCGGGGTCGCAGACGCAGGATCAGGTCGCCGCCGGGATCCGGATGCCGTTGCGGGCGACGGTCCAGAAGCTGTGGGATCCGGGGCGGCCGGCGCTGTCGTGGGCGCAGTTCAAGGCGCTGGCCGACCAGCTGGGCTGAGCGCGACCGGGGCGCCGGGGCGCCGGGCACGGGGCGTCTTGGCGCATACGGCTGCGAACAGGCGTACGGCTGTGGTGTATTCGGCCGAGCCGGAGCCGGAGCCGACAGAGCTGTGGGGGCCAGGGATGGGCTTCTGGGGGTATTTCGTCGTGGGCCGCAGTGAGCGGCCGCTCGCGGAGTTCGACGCGCTGGCCGGGGCCACGGGTATGGAGCTGCGGGCCGAGGCGCCCGGCGGCCGGCAGGTGTGGGAGTACGCGAGCGGGGACGGCGAGATCGGCAACATGAACGTCCTCGCCCGGGAGACCGGGGCGCCCGCGCTCTTCGGATACGTCATGGGCAGTGCCTCGGTCGTCGTGGAGGCGGCGGCGCCCGAGAGCGGGGCGTGGACGGCGTGCCTGGCGCGCGCCGCGATGGCCGGTTACCTCGGCGCCGGGAACGAGGGGCTCACGATCGAGGACTACTTCCTTCAGCCCGGTGAGGCCGCCGGCCGGGCGGTCGCCTGGGCCGCCGAGGCGGGGCACGACGTCGATACCGAGCCGCTGCTCGACGTGCTGACCGCCGACGCCGATCAAATGGCCGAAAACCTCTTCTTCCGGCTGCTGGACCGACTGGGTGTGGTGCCGCTGTGACACTCCCGGGCCGTCGCACGCAGTAAGGGGAAGTGCGGGCTCCGTAAGGGAAGAGCCCCGCTGGGCCTCGTAGAGGACCCGCAGAAGGAGGCGTGGATGAGCCTGGTGGAACTGATCGCTCAGGCCGACGAACGCGGACTGGCCGCCAGCGGGCTGGCTTGTTTGGATCGCTGCGTGCCCCTGCTGGGCGGCGACGACGAGGTTCTGCGTCCCCTCTGGGCCAGCCTCGCGGACCCCGACGACCCCGGTGCCGCCGGCGGCTGGGGCGAGCGGCTGGAGCACGCGCGCGGGAAGCTCGGCGGTCCCGAGGGGCCCGGCGAGAGCGAGGCCGTGCTGCTGGCCCGCCGGATGCTGGCCGCCGCGCCCGTCGACCGGTCCGCCGCCCAGGTGCGGGTGTGGGCCGACGCCTGCTCCGTCGCCGCGCTGCAGATACACCGGCTGCTCGATCCGCTCGTCGACCGGGCGTCCTCGGTCGACTCCCGCCGGGAGGGGCGTACGGAGGGAATGTCGCCGCTCGTCGCCGCGGAGCTGCGGCGGCAGGTCACCGTGCTGGAGCTCCTCGCCGGCCACGGCGCGGCCGGAGTGCGCCCGGCGCTGGAGGTGTCGACCGAGGGGCGCCGGGTACTGCGGGCGGTCGTCTCGCGTCGGGCCCGGCGGGCGTGACACGTAGGCAGTGCGGGCAGGTCAGTGCGGTAGGTCAGGGCAACAGGCACTTCACCACCGCGTCGCCGTACTCGGCCGTGCGCGTGTAGAAGGCCGTCACGTCCCGGTGGGTCGCTGCGAACAGGGCGTGGAGCTGGGGCTCGGCGTCGGGGCCGCCGTAGGCGCGGAGCAGGGGCTGCCCGGCCGACTGCCACAGGGTCTCGAAATCGGCCGCTTCGAGGAACGTCGCGACCCGGGCCGCCTGGGCCGCGGTCAGGATCAGGAACGCTGGCTCGTCCGGGTGGGGGTGGGGTACCGGGCGGCCGCCGAGGATGACGTCGGCGCCCGCGTAGAGGGTGTTCTGATCGAGGTAGCTCCTGTCCAGCAGCTCCTCCCGGTGCCGGTCGATCCGTCGGCGCACGGTGTCCCAGTCGTCCTCGAACAGCCGTTGCAGCCAGTTCGCGCTGTTGCGCAGGGCCGAGGGCGGCACCGCGCGGAGATGGAAGTACGGGCTCATCAGTCAAAGGAGCGCACGGAAGGGGCGAAGCGTCACTCCCGGGCCGGACGCGCACCTGCGAGAGTCCTGTGACAGTCCTGGGGTGGCTGTGGGGCGGTCCTGCGCCGGTCTGGGAAACCCGCCGGAAATCGCGTGACGCGCGGCCCGCCGACCCCGCTCCTGGGTAGGTGACTACCTTCCACGAGACCAGGCCCAACGCGGCGACGAAGCCCGTGCGGTGGGCGGCGGACGCCGTCGCGGCGATGCGTGAGGGGGCGCGGCTGCGCCTCGACTACTCGGCGCAGAGCCTGTGGCGCGTCGACCGGATGATCGAGGGGATACGTCGGGAGGAGGCGCCCTACGCCGCCGTGGAGAGCGTGTTGCGCGGTTTCGGGGCCTACGCCGGTGAAGTGATCGTCCGTCAGTCCGGCGCCGAGTGGTGGGCGACCGGTGGCGACCACTGGATCCGCACCCCGGACGGGCGGATGTGGGACCCCTTCGACGAGGCGCGGCGCTGCTTCGCCGGGGACGGGTCGCTGCGACTGCTGTGCCGGGACGCGACGGACGGCGCCCGAAGGTGACCGCGGCGGCAAAATCGCCGTAATAAGAGACGCTGGCGTTCCCAAACGGTGGTGCCCGGAGGGAGCATGGAGGCGACCTCGGGACGGTCCTACTCGGGAGGCCCCATGGCCGACAACCGCCGTTGGTGGACGCTGGTCGTCATCGCGCTCGCCCAGCTGATGGTCGTTCTCGACATGACCATCGTGAACATCGCCCTGCCGTCCGCCCAGGCCGACCTGAACATGTCGGATGGGAACCGGCAGTGGGTCATCACCGCCTACACCCTCGCCTTCGGCGGCCTGTTGCTGCTCGGCGGCCGGGTCGCGGACCTCGTCGGACGCCGGACGACCTTCATGATCGGGCTGCTCGGCTTCGCCGCCGCCTCCGCGCTCGGCGGGGCCGCCTCGGGACAGGGGATGCTCTTCGGGGCCCGGGCCCTGCAGGGTGTCTTCGCCGCACTGCTCGCGCCCTCCGCGCTGTCCCTGCTCACCACGACGTTCACCGATCCGAAGGACCGGGCGAAGGCCTTCGGGGTGTTCGGGGCGATCGTCGGAGCGGGCGCGGCGATCGGGCTGCTCGCGGGCGGCCTGCTCACCCAGTACCTGGACTGGCGCTGGTGCCTGTACGTCAACGTACCGGTCGCCCTGGTCGCGTTCGCCGGCGCGTCGGCGCTGCTCACTCCCGGGGAACGGCATCCCGACGCCCGTCTCGACGTGCCGGGCGCACTGCTCGGCTCGGCCGGGATGCTGTCGCTGGTGTACGGCTTCTCCGAGGCGGCGTCGAGGGGTTGGGGCGACGGCCTGGTGGTGACCCTGCTGGTCGCGGGGGTCGCCCTGCTCGCCGCGTTCGCGGTGTGGCAGACCCGGGCGCGGGTGCCGTTGCTGCCGATGTCCGTGGTCAGGGACCGGCAGCGCGTCGGCGCCTTCGTGACCACGCTGTTCGTCACGGTCGGGATGTTCGGTGTGTTCCTCTTCCTGACGTACTACCTGCAGGGTGTCCTGGGGTGGTCCCCGCTGAAGACCGGCCTCGCGTATCTGCCGATGACGGCCGCGATGATCATCGGGTCGACGCAGATCGCGGCGCGGCTGCTGGGCAGGGTGCCGCCGCGGGCCCTGATCGTGCCGGGGCTGCTCCTGGCCGCGGGCGGTCTCGCGGTCATCGCGCAGGTCGGCGTGGAGCCGGCGTACGCCTCGCACGTGCTGCCCGGCATGCTGATGCTGGGTCTCGGCATGAGTACGGCGATGATGACCTCGATCTCGCTGGCCACCGGAAGTGTCGCGCCGCGTGACTCGGGCGCGGCCTCGGCGACCTTCAACACGGCCCAGCAGGTTGGCGGTTCGATCGGTACGGCCCTGCTGAACACGATCGCCGCGAGCGTGACCGCGACCTATCTGACCGCGCACGCCGGGCCCGGCGTCGACCGGCGGCGGCTGGCGGCCGAGGCCACGGTGCACGGCTTCAACGTGGCCACCTACTGGGCGCTGGGCGCCCTGCTGCTGGCCGCGCTGATCGCGGGCGTGGTCATCAACGCGGACCGGGTGCCCACTCCGCAGGCGGCGCAGCAGCGGGTGCCCGAACCGGTGGACGCGGCCATGTGAAGCGTCCGGCTCCGGCCGACGTCACCGACTGCTCCCACCGCCACCCCCGACACGACGTACCGCCCGCCCCGCACGTACCGCATGTCCCGCATGTCCCGCACGTACCGCCCGTCCCGCACGTACCGCCTGTGACACTTCCGTGATTCCTGGCGCTGAGGAGCGTGAGGGCACGAACCGTACGAACCACACGGACGACGAGGACAGGGTTGGGCCAGGGACGGGAATCCCGCCGCCGTATGCAGGCGTCCGACGGGGAGCTGGGGGCGGCCGTCGCGCGGGCCCAGGAGGGCGACGAGGCAGCCTTCGCGGTCGCGTACCGCATCGTGCAGCCCGGCCTGCTCGGCTATCTCCGCGGGATCGTCGGCGACGAAGCCGAGGACGTGGCGTCCGACGCCTGGCTGGAGATCGCCCGTGACCTCGGACGCTTCCAGGGCGACGGGGCGGGCTTCCGCGGCTGGACCGCGACCATCGCCCGGCACCGCGCCCTGGACCATCTGCGCCGGCTGAAGGTACGCCCCCGGTCCTCGGCGCTCGAACAGGACGTACTGGAACTGCCCGGCCCGCACAGCACCCACGACCAGGCCCTGGAGGCGCTGTCCACCGAGCACGCCCTGGAACTGGTCCGCACCCTGCCGCGCGACCAGGCCGAGGCGGTGCTGCTGCGCGTGGTCGTCGGCCTCGACGGCCCCACCGCGGCCCGCGTCCTCGGCAAGCGCCCCGGCGCGGTGCGCACGGCCGCACACCGGGGGCTGAAGCGCCTCGCGGCCCGGCTCGGTGGCGCAGGTGTGACGAATGAGGATCCCAGCACGCTGGGGGAGTCGAAGTGAACGTCAACGACGGCAGGAGCGACGACGGCCGACTGCCGGACACGGATGGATACGGACATGGGTGACCGGCAGAGTGACGGCAGTGCCCCCGGCCGTCGGCGCGTCCACCCGGGCGGGACACCCCCGGCCCCCGGGAACGCGTCGGCGGGCCCGGGACTGGAGAGCCTGCTCGTCGGCGCGCTGCGCTCGGGCGTACTCGACGCCGACGCCGAGCAGCGGGCGGTGGCCGCGTTCCGGGCCGCCCGGGACGCCGGGGCGCACCGTGCGCGGACCCGCCGCCGGGATGACTGGCGCCCACGCGAGCACAGCCGGGCCCGCCGCTCGCTCCGGGCCACGCTCACGCTGTCCCTGGCCGGACTGACCCTGGGCGGTGTGGCGTACGCGGCGATCGGCACGGTCGGCGATTCGCCGGACGACGGGCACGTGGCGCGGCAGCGGGCGCACTCGCCGGTCGTCCCGTCCACGGCCGTCCCCCGCACCCCTGGCGCCCGGTCCACACCGGACCGCCCGGACACGGCCAAGGACACCGAGGCCCACTGCCGGGCATACGAGAAGGCCAAGGGGCATGGCAAGGCCCTGGAGTCGAGGGCCTGGCAACGGCTGATCGCAGCGGCGCGCGGCGAGGAGAACGTCACCGCCTACTGCACCGAGCAGCTGGGACAGGCGACAGCCGAAAGCACACCGGCCAAAGCGACGAAGCCGAACAAGCCCGAGAAGCCGAACAAGCCCGAGAAGCCGAACAAGCCCGAGAAGCCGAACAAGCCCGAGAAGCCGAAGAAGCCCGAGAAGCCGAAGAAGCCCGAGCAGGCGAAGAAGTCCGAGGAACCGAAGAAGGCGGGGAAGGCCGAGAAGGGGGACCAGTAGCCTTCCGGGTCCAGCTCTGTCACCAGGGGCGTGCGTGCCGTGCGGCGGGGCCGCAGGGGTCCACGGGATGGCCGCTTCCCGCCGGTCGCCGGCATCAGCTGCCGCACGAGCGACTCAGCCCGCCCCGGCCAGCACGGGAATCAGACCGGCCCGCAGCAGGGAGGACTTGCCGCTGCCGGACGCCCCGAACACCACGGCGAACGGGGACCCGCACCCCAGCTCGCTCAGCTCGTCGATCAGCCGGTCCAAGCCGAAGAACAGCTCACTGTCATCCGGCTCGAAACGCGCGAGGCCACGGTAGGGCGGGGCGGCGTCGGCATCCTCCTGCCGCTCCTCCCCGGCCAGCGCCTCGGCCTCCGCCCACCGTGCCTCCCACGGAACGGGGTCGGCGCCGCATGCCTGGACGTACGCCCGGAGCACGGCCAGCAACGGCAGCCGCTCGCCGCTTTCGCCAGGGTCGTCACCGAGAAGCCGGCCTTCTTCGCCATGGCCCGGTACGACACGCCACCCGCCGAGCGGCGCAGCTCCCGAAGATCGTGCGCGAGTCGCTGCACGGGACCGGCCGCCGGGTCGACCGGTAGTTCGGGACGCCCGTCGCGAAGCCTCTTCCGCACACAAGAAGTACATGCTGATCAGCGATCCAAGGTACTTTTCGCCCTTCTCGGGAGAGAACCTTTCCGACTGTGATGTTCGCCAGTGGGCTCGCTGAGGCGGCAACAACCAGCGGCTCCGGCTTCCGCACCGTGTGACCGCGAACGAAGCCCGGCGGAGCGCTCCCGATCTCCTGCCTGGATGAGGGCGAGCAGGGCCTGACCCGCGGCGGAAAGCTGCCGCTACCCTGCCCCGATCTCCTGCCGCCGGGCGGCTTCGTTGTCGCCCAGGACAACCCAGCTCACGGTCAGTCCCATCAGCTTGGAAGGGGCTCACTGGCCGGACCGCACCATGGCGCAGCACGGCGAGCGCTGAGTCGAGGGGCGCGAGAGCCGGCAACTGCGACGGATCCGGGCCCAGTGCTGGACAGGAGCACATGAGGTGGCCGGCCGCTGGTCGCGCGCTGGGCGTGCTGCTCACGGAATCCGCGCAAAGCCCCGGGTCGGAGGCAGTAAACCGCGGAGACGGCCGGAGCCGCCACCCCTGGCCTGATAGAAGCGCGAAGGGCCTCTGAGCAGGCATCCGCCGGATCCCCTGGGCTCGGCTGCCAAGGGCATCGATGAACTTCAGTACGACGCAATCTGTCGAAGTACACTTAGACGCAATCCGTCACAGTCGATGTGTAGGAGCGGCGAGTGAAGAAGAGCCTGTTGGCCAAGCCGGACGACGTGGTCGACCGGGATCGGGAGTGGGATCTGCTCGCGGAGTTCCTCACCGACCCGGATCCGGCGATGCGGCTCGGCATCGTGTCGGGGCGGCGGCGGCATGGGAAGTCGTACCTTCTGCAGGCCCTGTCCGAGCAGGTCGGTGGCCTGTACGTCACAGCCGTACGAGAGGAGGGGCGGCTGCCCGCGATCCAGCGGTTCAGTGACGCGGTCGCCGCCCACGCCGGCCTGCGGCCGGGGAGCCTGCGTCTCACCGACTGGCGTGACGTCCTGTCCAACGCCCTTGAGGTGACCGTCCGTTCGTCGCACCCGCTCCTTGTGATCGACGAGTTGCCGTACCTGCTCCAGCACTCGCCCGAAATCCCGGGGCTGCTGCAACAGCTTTACGACGAGCGCCAGCGGGGTGCCCGGCCCGGTGCCGGGCCGGGTCCGCGGCTGATCCTGTGCGGCTCAGCGATGAGCGTCATGCATGAATTGCTCTCTGGAACCAAGCCGCTGAGGGGGCGTGCCGTGGTCGATCTACGGCTGGGTGCTTTCGACTACCGGGAGAGCCGGGCCTTCTGGCAGATCGCCGATCCGCTGACCGCGCTGAAGGTGCACGCGGTCCTGGGCGGAGCTCCCGGCTACCGGCCGGTGGCTGCCCGGCCGCATCCGGACGACGGCTTCGACACCTGGCTCAGCCGGACGCTGCTCGACCCCGGGCGGGCGGTGTACTCGCGTACCGAGACCGAGTACCTGCTGCGCGAGGACCCGAGGATCACGCAACACACGCTGTACTACGACACCCTCACCGCGATCGCGAACGGCGCCACCACGCCCAGCAAGATCGGTGCCGCTCTTGAACGTCCGCGCAACGCCGTCGCCCACCCTCTCGGAGTCCTGGAATCCACTGGCTACATCCGGCGGGAACAGGACATCCTCCGCTCCAAGCACCCCGTCATCACCCTCGCCGACCCTGTTATCCGCTTCAACCAGCTCATCACCCTCCCGCAGGCCGCTGCGGTGGAGCAGGGCTTCGACGAGCAGGTGTGGCAGCAGGCCGGTCCGACCTTCAACTCCAAGATCCTCGGGCCGCACTTCGAGGACCTGGCCCGCGACTTCACCCGTCGTTATGCCCACACCCTGTTGCCCGGTGGACTGCCCGGCCCGGTCGGCACCACCGAGGTCGCCGACCAGGCCGCCCGGACCAAGCACGAGGTCGATGTCATCGCCCTGGCCGCCGGCGAGCGCCCGCAGGCTCCCCGCGCGAGGATCGCGCTCCTGGGCGAGGCCAAGGCGACCGCCGCCCGCCGTGGGACCGGTGACCTGGAGCGCCTGGAACGTATCCGTGCCCTGCTTGCTGATCAGGGGTACGACACCGCCACTGCCACCCTGGCCCTGTACTCCCTGCACGGGTTCTATCCCGACCTGGTCGACCTGGCCGAGCGCCGTGACGACCTGCTTCTGGTTGATCTGCCCGCCCTCTACGGCAGCTGACATCGACAGCCAGCGCTTGTGCCGACGCTCGCCGAGCCACGGGTGGAACAGCGCGATGCCGGCCTACGGACAACGGTTGTCGGAGCGCCCCTGGCCTTCCGGCCCACTGGCCCTTGCTTTTCGAGCCGTCCTGTTCCGCCGAAGACACCAGCCTCCTCCCAGTCGACTCACCGCCGTCAACAGGGCCTCCGCCGCGGTCCAGGTTCCGCGCGCAAGACGCGGCCGGATTGGGCGCCCTCTATGCCCGGGCGGCGGTGTCCTCCCAAGCGGCGTGAATCATGCTCCTGGTGCCTGCCGCACCCCACGTTCTTCTCTGAGCAGGACCGACCGGTGCGGAGAGATTTCATCCTCGCGTACGTAGGCGTTGCCGAGACGGCCTGGGGCGGGCGCACAGTCAGTTACCGGGAACGACTGACCGTACCGCCAGGGCTACCAGACGTGTGAAACTCGCTATGTAGATCTGCATACGGGGGAGGGACGTTGGCGAGCACTCATCCCATCGCGGACCGGCAGGAGAGCGCCGCGGCCATGCGCGTGCTCAAGGCCATCGCCGTGGCCGGCCTGCTGACCGGATCGGGTTCGTAGTACGGCACGGCCATCACCCTCGGCGGCACGCTCTGGGCCGCGCGCTACATGGGAGTGATGGCACCCTGGGCCGAGCGGTACCTGCGGATCGCCGCGACTCTGCAGGAGATGTTCGACACCGATGTACTCGGCCTGCAGTGGAACAGCGTGGCGGTCGGGAACCGGATCGGCGACGACGAGGTGAGCCGGCTCAGTCGGCCCTTTTCGCGGCGCTGAGGACCGGCTGCGGGGCCACTACCTCGCGGTGGACGCCGCCGCGCCTTATGACGTGCTCTTCTGCCTGGAACAGAACCTGGCCTGGGGGTCCCGGATCCGGCTTCGTTTCGCCCAGCTGATGCTCGGTGTACTGGTGCTGTGGTCTGCGGCGGGTGTCCTGCTGACCCTCGCCACCGGCGGGACGATGAGTCGGCTGGTCACCGGGTGGTTCGTGCCCTCGCTCGGCTTGCCGCTCCTGTGCCTGGAGATGTACCGCACGCAGATGACGAGCATTCAGGAGAGACTGCGCGTCCTCGGGCTGGTGGCTGAGTCGAGGGGCGTGAGAGCCGGCAACTGCGACGGATCCGGGCCCAGTGCTGGACAGGAGCACATGAAGTGGCTGGCCGCTGGTCGCGCACTGGGCGTGCTGCTCACGGAATCCGCGCAAAGCCCCGGGTCTGAGGCGGTAAACCGCGGAGACGGCCGGAGCCGCCACCCCCCACAGGAGAGGCCCCGGCCGTCGCGCGGTACGGGTCGCGCGGCGGCCCGTACTTTCTACAGCGCCGTGAGTGCGGTTTCTGTCACACCCAGGTACATCGCTCCCTGTCACAAGGTGGTTGCAGCTTGTGCGGACATGGACGAGCAGCGGTTTCAGGTCGTAACGTGCTTTTCGCGCCGGGCGGGGAAGACGCTTGACCATCGCAACGATCGGCGGCCTCGACGCCGCGACCATCGAACGAGGAACCACGGGTGCTGGGGGACGACGCGGAGCTGACCGCCGCGGTGCTTGCGGCACAGGACGGGGACGAGACCGCGTTCCGGGCCGTGTACCGGGCGGTGCATCCACGCCTGCTCGGATATGTCCGGACCCTGGTCGGCGATCCGGACGCTGAGGACGTGGCGTCCGAGGCCTGGCTGCAGATCGCCCGTGACCTGGAGCGGTTCAGCGGTGACGCCGACCGCTTCCGAGGCTGGGCCGCCCGGATAGCCCGTAACCGCGCGCTGGACCACATACGCATGCGCGGCCGCCGCCCCGCGATCGGCGGCGACGAGACGGAACTCACCGGGAAGGCCGCCGAGTCCGACACCGCGGGGGAGGCCATCGAGTCCCTGGCCACGGGCGACGCGCTCTCCCTGATCGCCCGGCTGCCGCAGGACCAGGCCGAGGCGGTTGTGCTGAGGGTGGTCGTGGGCCTCGACGCCAAGACCGCCGCCGAGACACTCGGCAAACGCCCCGGTGCCGTACGTACGGCCGCGCACCGCGGTCTGAAGCGTCTGGCCGAACTGCTCGGCGAGAATCCGGAATCGGCCGGTGGCCTGGACGGGCTGCCGCCCCAGAGAGACCCGCACGACCGCGCGGTGACGTCCGCGAGTGTGACGCGTACGCGTCCGCGGACGCAGAAGGACATGTGATGGCCGACGAGCAGTACAGGTGGCTGGACCGCGAAACAGCGGAACTCCTGCTGCGTGGACAGTCACTGGAAGTAGTCGATGCCGGCGCCCGTGACCAGGCCGAACGCCTCGCCGAAACCCTCGACGGCCTGACCGCCGAGCCCCCGCCGAGCAGCGCCGAACTCCCCGGCGAGGCCGCCGCGCTGGCCGCCTTCCGTGCCGCGCGGTCCGACGCGAGCGCCGACCGGGCGGCGGCCCGTCACCCCGACCGCACCCAGGCCTCCGATGCCGGGCTCATCCGTATCGGTGGCCCGGTCGCGGTGCCCCGGCCCACCCGCCGGGGCCGGTCCGCGCGCTTCGCGCTGACGGCCGTACTGGCGTCCGGCATGGTCGGCGGCGTCGCGTTCGCGACGACAACAGGAGTGCTCCCGACGCCGTTCGGCCACGACCGGCCCGGCCCCGGCGCCTCGGTGTCGGCCGGAGCGCGCCCGGACCGCCCGCTCCTGTCACCCTCGCCGGACAGCGCCCTCGACGACTCCGTCGGCGGCTCCAACGACCCGGCGACCCCGCGCGGCTCGGTCGGCGGCGGCACCTCCGCCGAGCCCGGCCCCGACGACCGCAGCGGACACGTCGGCGGCGGGTGGCTCGGAGTCCCGTCGGCCTGCCGTGACGTGCGCGACGGCAAGGAACTGAGCGGCGACCGCATGCGTGCCCTTGAGGACGCGGCGGGTGGTACCAACCCGAGACGGGTCTGGAAGTACTGCAAGAACGTTCTCGGTGTCACCGACGCCAAGGCCTTCCGGGGCAGGCACCAGGACCAGGACCGGGACGGCAAGGTCAAGGGCGAGATCGGCGGCCGCGGCGGACACGGCCACCGCAACGGCCTGGGCGGCGAACAGGGTGACCAAGGTGAGCAGGGTGATCAGGGCGGTGACGGCGACGGCCATCACATAGTCCCCGGCGGGAACGGCGGCACCGGCGTGCCGTCCGCCTCCCCTTCGCCCCTCGTACCGAGGCAACTGGTGCCAAGGCAGCCGGTGCCCCCGCGCGGCCCGTCTCCCAGCCCGACGTACAGCACGCTCTGACCTGCTGTTTTGTGGCACGGGACGTTTCTGCGCCCCGCCAGTAACGTTTTCGGCCGCGTCCGCGCAGTAATGAGTGAGCCGACTGGTCATCGGCCGTCGCACAGAGCCGGGGTTCCCCCCGTACCTACGGCTCGTGCACCTCGGCGCGGGCGGGACACGTTCCCCCGGTCCCGCCCGCGCCCCATACCTCTCCCGGCCTTTCCCGGCCTCTCCCGCTACCGGGACGTCACCAGTACACGACGACCTTGTCGCCGTTCCTCACCTGCGCGTACAGATCGGCGACGGCCGCCTCGTCCCGGACGTTGACGCAGCCGTGCGAGGCGCCGGTGTAACCGCGGGCCGCGAAGTCGTAGGAGAAGTGCACGGCCTGGCCGCCGCTGAAGAACATCGCGTAGGGCATGGACGAGTCGTAGAGCGTCGACCAGTGGTGGCGGGACTTCCAGTACACGTGGAACACGCCGTCGCGGGTCGGCGTGCCCGTCGCGCCGAAGCGGACCGACATCGTCGACACCGTCCGCCCGTCGATCATCCAGCGCAGGGTCCGGGTCGTCTTGTCGATGCACAGCACCCGCCCGGTCAGACACCGCGGGTCGGGTGCGCCGGCGGGCTGGCCGCCCATCAGATACCGCTCCCACTTGCCCGGTTCGTGCGTCATCTTCAGCAGCCGCTGCCAGGTGACGGTGTCCGTCTTCCCGGTCCTCGGCAGCCCGCGCTTGTCCTGGAACCCTCTGACCGCCTTCTCCGTCAGGTCGTCGTACGTCCCGGTCGGCCCGTCGAAGAGCCAGTCGGCCTGGCGCAGCCGGGCCTGGAGTTCGCGTACGTGGTCGCCGCTGTCGCCGGGGGACCACAGGACGGCGGGCCCGGCCGTCGGGGAAGAGGAGCTGGGCCTGTCGTCGGCCCCGGTGCCGGGCGGTCTGCTGCCCGGCAGCTCGATGTGCACGGGTGAGTGGCCCTTGCCGTCCGCGCCCTGCACGGTGCAGCCGCACACGGCGGCCAGGGCCGCGAGCGCGGCGGTGGCGGCGATCGATCTCCCCATGCCCGTCATACGCACCGAGGCCCCCTCGTTCTCACCGGCGTACCCGCGTGTCACCTGAGATGCTCCCCGCGGATGACTGGTTGCGAACGGCGGGGCATTGTTGTCAGCGTGCCCGAGTAGCCGGCCGGCGGGAGGAATCACACCATGGCGCGTGAGACGGAGTCCGGACTGCCCATCGAGCCGGTCTACGGGCCCGGTGACCTGACCGGCTGGAATCCCGCCGAGAAGCTGGGCGAACCGGGAGAGTATCCCTACACCCGCGGTGTCTACCCGTCGATGTACACGGGCCGCCCGTGGACCATGCGGCAGTACGCCGGTTTCGGTACGGCGACGGAGTCGAACGCCCGCTACCGGCAGCTGATCGCGCACGGCACGACGGGCCTGTCGGTCGCCTTCGACCTGCCCACTCAAATGGGCCACGACTCCGACGCCCCGATCGCGCACGGCGAGGTCGGCAAGGTGGGCGTGGCCATCGACTCGATCGACGACATGCGGGTGCTGTTCGGCGGGATCCCGCTGGATCAGGTGTCGACGTCGATGACGATCAACGCACCGGCCGCCCTGCTGCTGCTCCTGTACCAGCTGGTCGGCGAGGAGCAGGGCGTGCCGGCCTCCCGGCTCACCGGCACCATCCAGAACGACGTGCTGAAGGAGTACATCGCGCGGGGAACGTACATCTTCCCGCCGAAGCCCTCGCTCCGGCTGATCGCCGACATCTTCAAGTACTGCCGGACCGAGATCCCGAAATGGAACACGATCTCCATCTCCGGCTATCACATGGCGGAGGCGGGTGCGTCGCCCGCGCAGGAGATCGCCTTCACACTGGCGGACGGCATCGAGTACGTCCGGACGGCGGTCGCGGCGGGGATGGACGTGGACGACTTCGCGCCCCGGCTGTCCTTCTTCTTCGTGGCCCGTACGACGATCCTTGAGGAGGTCGCGAAGTTCCGCGCCGCCCGCCGGATCTGGGCGCGGGTCATGCGGGAGGAGTTCGGCGCGCGCAACCCCAAGTCGCTGATGCTGCGTTTCCACACGCAGACGGCCGGCGTGCAGCTGACGGCGCAGCAGCCGGAGGTGAACCTGGTCCGCGTCGCCGTGCAGGGTCTGGCGGCCGTCCTCGGCGGCACCCAGTCCCTCCACACCAACTCCTTCGACGAGGCGATCGCGCTGCCCACGGACAAGAGCGCTCGGCTGGCCCTGCGGACCCAGCAGGTGCTGGCCTACGAGACGGACGTGACGGCGACGGTCGACCCGTTCGCGGGTTCGTACGTCGTGGAGAAGATGACGGACGACGTGGAGGCGGCCGCCCTGGAGCTGATGCGGAAGGTCGAGGACCTGGGCGGTGCGGTGGCCGCCATCGAGCACGGCTTCCAGAAGTCGGAGATCGAGCGCAGCGCGTACCGGATCGCGCAGGAGACCGACGCGGGCGAGCGGGTCGTGGTCGGCGTCAACCGCTTCCAGCTGGACGCGGAGGAACCCTACGAGCCGCTCCGCGTCGACCCGGCCATCGAGGCGCAGCAGGCGGAGCGCCTCGCCGGGCTCCGCGCCGAGCGCGACGGGTCGGCGGTGGACTCGGCGCTGGCGGCCCTGAAGAAGGCGGCCGCGGGCGAGGACAACGTCCTGTACCCGATGAAGGACGCCCTGCGGGCCCGGGCCACGGTGGGCGAGGTGTGCAACGCCCTGCGGGAGGTCTGGGGGACCTATGTGCCGAGCGACGCGTTCTGAGCCGGGCGCATACTCCCTTCGGCGTCAGCCTCGTCAGCCTCGAACTCCGTGGACATGCCCCCGACGGCGACGGCCGACCGTCTCACCTGCCGAATCACCTCCCCAAGCGAGCGAGGTACTCCGGGAGTTGGGCGCGCCGGCGTCCGGTGAACACACCTCGTCGTGTCGGCGTCCGGTGGACGGACCTCAGCGCTTTCCGGACAGTGCCGTCCGCAGCCTCGGCGTCAGCTGCTTCTCGACGTAGCGGTTCAGCAGCCAGGCAAGCAGCAGCATCGACGCGACCGTCAGCGCGAAGGTCTCCGCCGACGGCAGGCCGAGGCTGATGTGCAGGGCGCGGATCACCACCCAGCCCAGGTGCTCGTGGACCAGGTAGAACGGGTACGTCAGTGCCCCGGCCACCGTCAGCCAGCGCCAGTTGGCCCAGTTCAGCCAGCCCAGGGCGATCGCGGCGACCGCGACGAAGCCGAAGGCGACGATGAGGGTGATGCCGAGTGAGGAGCGGTGGGCGAAGGCGTTCGGGTCCGAGGCGTTCCACAGGCTGCGCACCGCGTAGTGCTGCCCGATCAGGAAGCTCACGGCAACGATGCCCCAGGCGTAGACGTCACGCCGGTCGCGGTGGACGAGGTAGAGGCCGACCCCGCCGATGAAGAAGGGCGCGTACTCGGGCATCAGCACGATGTCGAGCAGGGGCATGTGCGCGCCCTGCGCGATCGCCGCCGCCAGCGTCCAGCCCGCACAGAAAAGGATCACGCGGCGCCGGTTGGCCCCGGGCAGTACGACGCACAGCGCGAACAGTGCGTAGAAGCGGATCTCCGCCCACAGCGTCCAGCACACCCCCAGCACCCGGTCCACGCCCAGCGGTTGCTGAAGCATGGTCAGGTTCACCAGCGTGTCGCTCGGTGACAGGGCCTTGTAGGCGACCATCGGCAGCGCGAACACCGCCGACACGATGAGAATCGCCGCCCAGTAGGCCGGCAGCAGACGGGAGGCGCGGGAGGCGAAGAACGACTTCAGGGGCCGCCCCCAGCCGCTCATGCAGATGACGAATCCGCTGATCACGAAAAAGACCTGGACGCCGAGGCAGCCGTAGGAGAAATAGCCGTGCAGCGTGGGGAACTGGTCCTTGGCGGAACTTCCCCAGGCACGGGTGACCTCGCCGCCGCGGCCGCCGTAGTGATAAGCCGCCACCATCAGCGCGGCGATCAGCCGCAGGCCGTCCAGAGCGCGCAGCCGGGTTTCCCGGGACCCCGTCCGTTCCGGGCGGCGGTGCACCGCCGCGTCGGGCGCCGGTCGGACGGTCGTGCTGGTCACTGAATTCTCCTCGGCGCGCTCACTCTCACGGGTGCGTCACAGCACGTTAGTCCGAATCGCGGGGATGCCTTGACTGGCAGGCCAACGATTTGGCGTGTGGCCCCGGTACGTTCACCTGGATGTCGTTTTGAATCCCTGAGTTCGCCCGGAATCCCCCCACGTCGCGGTGAAACCGCGAGCACCGCATCGAGTGGGCGAAAACAAGGATCCTGGAGGCCCTCGGCGACGAGGCGCAGGTCCTGGAGGCGTACGAGAAGTGTCCGGAACTCAGCCGGTACGACGGCTTCGGCGTGCGCGCCCGGTCGCCGGTCTGCGCATCGCGGGGGAGGAGGAGCGCGAGCTGCCCGGCCTGGTGCGCCTGCGGGCCCCGCGCGCCGAGGCCGGGCCGCGCCTGGTGGGGGCGCTCCGCACGCTGTCCGCCGGACAGGCTCCGGTCGCCGACCGGCAGGACCTGCGCAGCCAGTACCTCGACCTGCGCGCCGACGCCCCCGGCGTCAGCGGGTACTTGGTCTTCTCGCCCGCGAACCGCTCCTCGCGGCCGAAGGCTCCCTCGGGCCGGGTGGGGGCGTGGGTGGATTACGGCCGGGATTCGTCAGGGAACCCCGCACTGTGCGGGTGAGGGCGGCTTCCGGGATCCCAGGAGTCCGGAAGCCGCCCAGCGGTTCAGCACAGGAGTGAGGCACAGGTCCTGCTCGGCGCTTCGGCGCTTCGGCGGCTCAGCGCTTCACGGCCTTCTTGATCGCCCGCGCCCGGCGGACCACCCTGCGTGCCGTGGAGCTGCGGGGCAGGAAGGCCAGCCGCTCCGGAATGCCGCCGGGCAGCCCGAGCGATGTGAGCCGCTTGCGCTTGAAGTAACGCCGGGTGCGGTCGGCGAAGTGCCGGGACAGGTACCGCTCCGCAGCCGGGCGCAGGCTCGGGTAGATCTGCGGCTGCATGCTGAAGCCGACCGCGTTGACCAGGCCGTCCAGCGTGTCGGCGGGGACGGTGTCCTCGCCCTTCCCGCCCTCCAGGTCCGGGATCAGCGCGTCGGCCAGGACGGCCGGGACCCGGTTGCTGTTCTGGTACGGCGTGAGGCGGTCCAGCAGCGCCTCGGTGCCGATGCGGGCGACCGGAAGCTCGTAGAACGCGGAGGCGGTGAACAGGGCCGTGGAGAAGCAGCCGACGACGAGTCCGGGGGGTGACTTCTCGAACAGCACCTCGGCCAGGACGGGCACGTCGAGGACGATGAGGTCGATGCCGAGCTTCTCGGCCTCGGTCTCCAGGGCGCGGCTGTAGCGGGCCGGCGCGGTGGGGTGCGGCTTGAAGACGATCGACCGGTGGCCGCGCTCGACCGCTCCGCGCATCATCCGCACATGCAGGTCCTCCTCCTCGTCGGGGGAGAGGATGTTCAGCGCGGACAGGTACTGACCGAGCAGCAGTGCCGCGTTGTCCGGCAGGACCGGCAACTCCGGCAGCGAGGCCGTGAGTTCGCCCAGCACCTTCAGGAAGGCGGCCGTCGGCACCAGCTGTGCGGGCACGTCGAACTCGGTCAGCAGCATCGGGGTGAGCCCCGGCACCAGGTCCAGGTGGAGCAGCCGCCGCACGCGCGTGCCGACCAGCGGGTCCAGCTTGTTGCGGGTGGGGCCGTAGCTCATCAGGCCGTCGGCGTAGACGTCGACGGGGGCGTCGGTGAACAGCTGGGCCACGGACAGGGCGGGGGTGACCTGGATGGACTCCACGACCAGCTCCACCCGGTCCTCGCCCAGGTCCCACAGCAGCCGCAGATAGCGCTCGAAGAGCGGGATGTCGTCCGCGCGCGGGGTCCAGGAACCGGGGTGGAAGGGGCGGATGGCCTCGTTCCAGGACAGCACGGCGTCGAAGTGGCCGCGCAGCGGTTCGAAGCCCGGCATCTCGTCGACCGGCGGGGTGGTCTCCGGGGTCGCGGAGTTGTTGAACACCAGCAGCAGCCGGCGGGCCGGCTCCTCGCCGTCCCGCTCCGTGAAGCAGCCGGAGTCGAGGGCGGCGGCCAGGGTGGCGGCGCCGTACAGCGTCGAGACGCAGAAGATACGGGTGGTACGGGGCATCAGGCAGCCGCCTTCGCTGTCGTGATCCGGCGCCGCAGCCGCCGCAGCTTGGAGGAACGGTGCATGTCCATCGTCTCGAGCACGTCGCCGAGCATGTCCTGCGGCATGCGCTGGATGGCGGCCGCGCTCATCGCCCGCAGCTGCCGGTGCACGGACGGCTCCCACTTCTCCTCGTCCGAGACGTGGTGGGCGATGATCGCGCAGTAGGTGCGCACGGCCTTCGGGAGCAGCCGGTCGGCGTCCGGGTCCTGGGCCGTCTCCTCGATGACCTGGTCGAAGGCGCGGATGAAGTCGAGTTGGCGGACGTCGCCGATCTGCGTCAGGGAGGACGCGACACCGCGCCGGTAGAAGACGCCGAGCAGGCTCACCACGGCGAACGACTCCGCCTCGCGGTGCAGCTTCCAGATCCACGGCCGGTCCTCGGCCGTGCGCAGCCCGTCGGTGAAGTGCAGCAGACCCTTGTCGGCCAGACGGCGGTGGTAGGCGCCGGCCCACGCGTACGCGTAGTCCACGGAGGTGCTGCGGTCCGCGGGCAGGATCGCCTCGCGAGGGTTGAACACCTCCCAGCGCCGCCCGATCGGCACCCGGTTCACGGTGCGTGCGCGGGCCGTGGCCTGCACATGGTCGGTACGGACGAAGTCGCAGCCCAACTGCTCGATGGCGCCCACCAGTTCGGCGAGGTAGCCGGGAGCCAGCCAGTCGTCACCGTCCAGGAAGGTCAGGTACTCGCCCCGCGCGGCGTCCAGGCCGGTGTTGCGCGCGGTGGCGAGTCCCCCGTTCTTCTCATGGCGGATATAACGCACCTGCGCGACATCGGATAGTTCTTCGGCCGCGCGTTCGAGAATGGCCGGAGTTTCGTCCTTCGAGTGGTCGTCGACCAGTACGAACTCGAAATCCCGTTGCGCGTTCAGTCGAAGGCTTCTGAGGGTGTCCGGGGCGTATTGCTGCACGTTGTAGAACGGCACGATCACGGAGAGCTTTGGCACAGCCGAAAGCCTAGGAGGGTGCCCGGCTGCAGAACTTTCCGGTGTCCGTACTCCGGGTGAACTCCATGTGTCGGAACGGTGCATCGCCTGTACTTTCGGCACTTTGGCGAGCCAGTTCGGCTCGCGGCGAGGTGTTGTTAACTTTTTGTTGAGGTGCGGTTGGGCCGCTCCTCGGAATTGCTTCCTAGCGTCTTCTACGTGCCACCAAGTACTTCGAAGCCCACGCGAATCGCCGTACTCGCGGACTCCGACACCCGCTGGAAATGGGGTGCGCTGACCGCGGCTCGTATCGCCCCGGGCCCGTCCATGGAAGCCGCATCCCACGAGGGCGCGCAAGTCGGCCTCGAGCTGAGCGGATTCCTGCTGCGCGGACGGGCGACGCCGACCGCCCGCCAGCTGGCGGAGGTCGGTGTGCGCGCCGACTCACTCGAAGAGGTCACGTCGGTCGAGTTCCTGCGCGCCATGGCCGAGGAGCCGTACGACGTCGTCGTGCTCGCGCTCGTCGGCGGCGGTGTGCAGGCGATGCTGCACGGCCTCAAGCGCGTGTGGGAGAGCCGGGCCAAGCGCCCCGTCGTCGTCACCGGTTACGTCGGTGTCGTCTACGAGAAGCTCGCCGACGGCCTCCTCCTGCGGCACGGCGCGGACCTCGTCCTCGCCAACTCGCGCCAGGACGCGGAGCGTTTCCGGGCCGTGTACGAGGGAGTGGGCGCCGACGCCTCGTCGGTGACCGAGGTGGCACTGCCGTTCCTCGGCGGAGCGGCCTACGAGGGCGAACACGACCCGTACACCGTCGTGTTCGCCGTGCAGCCGTCCGTCCCGGACAGCCGCAAGGACCGTATGTACCTGCTGAACCGGCTGGTCCAGCACGCCCGGCTGCACCCCGAGCGCGAGGTGCTGCTGAAGCTGCGCTCCAGGCCGGGCGAGCACACCACGCACATCGAGGAGCAGCCCTACCAGAAGCTGGTCCAGCGGCTCGATCCGCCGGCCAACTTCCGCCTGGTGTACGGGAACATGGGCGAGGTCCTCGACCGCACCGACCTGCTGGTCACCATCAGCTCGACGGCCGCGCTGGAGTCCCTGCACCGCCGCATCCCGACGGTCGTCCTCACGGACCTCGGCGTACGCGAGGTACTCGGCAACCACCACTTCGTCGGCTCCGGGTGCCTCGCCTCCTGGGACCAGCTGGACGAAGGACACCGGCCGGCGCCCGACGAGGAGTGGGTGGCCCGGCAGGGTGTCGTCGCCGACGGCACGTACGCCACCGCCTTCGACGCCGCCCGTGAGCGCATCGCCAAGCTGCTCGACCGGCCCGGCGGCCCGGCGCCCCTGACCCCGTACTACACGCCCGCGACGGCGCCCGGCTATCTGCCCGGCATCCTCGCCCGCCACCACCTCGGCCCGGACGGCAGCGTCCTGCCGGGAGCACCCTCGGCCGACAAGGAGCCGGGGCCTGTCCGGCAGATAGTGCGCCGGGCCGCCCGGGGGGCCTACCGCCACGGGGTGCAGCGGGTGGCGCCTGTCATCCGGCGGATGGGCGAGCTGTGAGCCGCACGACCCCATTTCAAGGAGCTGAACCCATGTCCAACCCGGAAGCGGGCCAAGGCGCTTCGGTCCGCCGAGTGCTCGCCGTCATCCCCGCGCGCGGCGGCTCCAAGGGCGTGCCCGCGAAGAACCTCGCCCCCGTCGGCGGTGTGCCGCTGGTGTCACGGGCGGTCCGCGAGTGCCTGGCGACCCGCCTGGTGACCGACGTCGTGGTGTCCACCGACGACCAGGCGATCGCCGCCGCCGCCCGCGAGGCCGGCGCCGAGGTCGTGCTGCGCCCCGCCGCGATCGCGGGCGACACCGCCACGTCCGAGGCCGCCGTCCTGCACGCCATGGACGCCCATGAGGCCCTGCACGGCGCGGCCGTCGACGTGGTGCTGCTCGTGCAGTGCACCAGCCCGTTCATCATCCGCGAGGACATCGACGGGGTGGCCGGCGCGGTCGTCGAGAACGGCGCCGACACGGCGTTGACCGTGGCGCCCTTCCACGGCTTCGTGTGGCGGGACGCGGACGACGAGGTTGCCGGCGGCACGGTCGCCGAGGCCGACGCGGCCACCGGCGGCGGCTACGGCGTCAACCACGACAAGTCCTACCGCCCCCGCCGCCAGGACCGCCCGCAGGAGCTCCTGGAGACCGGCGCCGCCTACGCGATGGCCGCGACGGGCTTCCGCAAGCACCAGCACCGCTTCTTCGGCCGCACCGAGCTGGTCCGCACGGACCCCGCCCGCGTGCTGGAGATCGACGACCCGCACGACCTGGCCCGCGCCCGCGCGCTGGCCCCCCTCTTCGACGCGGACCGCCCCGGTTCGCTGCCGACCGCCGACGACATCGACGCGGTCGTACTGGACTTCGACGGCACCCAGACGGACGACCGGGTGCTGATCGACGCCGATGGAAAGGAGTTCGTCTCCGTGCACCGCGGAGACGGCCTCGGCATCGCGGCGCTGCGCAAGAGCGCGCTGAAGATGCTGGTCCTCTCCACGGAGCAGAACCCGGTCGTCGCCGCCAGGGCCCGGAAGCTCAAGATCCCGGTCCTGCACGGCATCGACCGGAAGGACCTCGCACTGAAGCAGTGGTGCGAGGAGCAGGGCATCGCGCCCGAGCGCGTGCTCTACGTCGGCAACGACGTCAACGACCTCCCGTGCTTCGCCCTCGTGGGCTGGCCCGTGGCGGTCGCGAGCGCCCACGACGTGGTACGCGGCGCCGCCCGTGCGGTCACCACCGTCCCCGGTGGCGACGGCGCGATCCGAGAGATCGCCAGCTGGATCCTCGGCCCCTCTCTCGACTCCCTCGACAAGTAAGGAACGTTCCTGTCATGAGCAACTCCCGTCTGCGCACCTTCGGTTCGAAGACCGCCGGCCCGGGCCGGCCCGTCTACGTCGTCGGCGAGATCGGCATCAACCACAACGGCGAGCTGGAGAACGCGTTCAAGCTCATCGACGCCGCCGCCGAGGCCGGCTGCGACGCCGTCAAGTTCCAGAAGCGCACCCCGGAGATCTGCACCCCGCGCGACCAGTGGGACATCGAGCGCGACACCCCCTGGGGCCGGATGACCTACATCGACTACCGCCACCGCGTGGAGTTCGGCGAGGACGAGTACCGCCAGATCGACGAGTACGCCAAGAGCAAGAACATCGACTGGTTCGCCTCCCCGTGGGACACCGAGGCCGTAGCCTTCCTGGAGAAGTTCGACGTCCCGGCCCACAAGGTCGCCTCCGCGTCCCTCACGGACGACGAGCTGCTGCGCGCCCTGCGCGCGACGGGCCGCACGGTCATCCTGTCCTCCGGCATGTCGACCCCGAAGCAGATCCGCCACGCCGTCGAGGTCCTGGGCAGCGACAACATCCTGCTCTGCCACGCCACTTCGACGTACCCGGCGAAGGCCGAGGAGCTCAACCTGCGCGTCATCAACACCCTGCAGGAGGAGTACCCGAACGTCCCGATCGGCTACTCCGGCCACGAGACGGGCCTGCAGACCACCCTCGCGGCGGTCGCCCTCGGTGCCGCCTTCGTCGAGCGCCACATCACCCTGGACCGCGCGATGTGGGGCTCCGACCAGGCCGCCTCCGTCGAGCCCCAGGGCCTCACCCGCCTCGTCCGCGACATCCGCACCATCGAGGCCTCCCTCGGCGACGGCGTCAAGAAGGTCTACGACTCCGAGCTCGGCCCGATGAAGAAGCTGCGCCGCGTCACGGGCGTCGTCGCCGAGGCGGAGATCGCCGCGGCCGCGGGCGAGCCGGTCTCGGTCTGAACCGAACTCACCACCCAGTAACGCTCTACGACGGGACGGTCGTACGTAGATGAGCCCCCGCGCCGGGTCAGCCGGCCCCCACACTCTCGCCTTCGTCGAGAGCCCGGTACAGCTTCTGAATGTGCTGGAGTGGGCGCACCTCCATGCCCTCGGGACCGAGGCACCCGGCGGGGGGCTCACCGTCGTCGTCCTGTCACCGAACGACCCGATGACCCGCGGCCAGCTGCGCCGCATGGCCGAGCTGGCGAGGGACGAGGGGTACCAGGTCCGCTGGGAGGAGGCACGCGGCGGTCCGGGCGCCCCCTTCCAGACCATCGGCGGCCTGGCCCCGCTGCTGCGCCGGGCCCGCCGGGTCGTGATGGGCGACCCGTTCTCCCGTTACGTACAGCTTCTGCTGACGATCACGAAGGCCCGTGATCTCGTGGTCGTCGACGACGGAACAGCGACGATGGAATTCGTCGCCCAACTCGCCCGCGGTGAACGCCTGGTGCGCTGGCACCGCAAGGGCGGCCGGCCGGGCGCACGGGACCTGATCTTCGCGCCGGTGTCGTCCTCGGCCCGGCGCCGGCTCACCCCGAGCGGGAAACGGCAGGTGGAGATCTTCTCCTCCATGCCGATGGACGAGAAGCCACCGGGCGTGACCGTCACCGCCAACGCCTTCGCCTGGACCCGGGCCCGCTTCGGCCCGCCCCGCATCACCAAGGGCGCCGACATGGTGGGCACCTCCCTGGTGGAGACCGGCGTCGTGGACGGCGACCGCTACCTGGAGGCCGTCCGCACCCTGGCCAAGGCCCACGGCGCGACCCGCTACTTCGCGCACCGCCGCGAGAGCACCGACAAACTCCACCGGCTCGCGGTCGAGACGGGCCTGGAGATCGTCCGCCCCGACCTCCCGCTGGAGCTGATCGCCCGCCGCGGCCCGGTCGGCCGCACCATCCTCAGCTTCCCCTCCACGGTCGTCCACACCCTCCCCCTCGCCCTCGTCGGCACCGAGGTCCGCGTCGCCGTCTGCGACATCGACCCGGGCTGGCTGACGGAGAACGCCTCACCGCGCGCGCAGGGGTTCCTGTCGGGGGTCACGGGGACGGCCAGGGACGTGACCCGGCTGCAGGCGGTCACGGCGGCGTGACGCAGGCGTACGAGATCCTTCGCCACCGCGAGTGACGGATACCCGGGGCCTTCGGTTGCCGTGCGGTAGACGTCCGGGCAGTCGTCGTCATCGCAGTGGGGCCCGCTGACCGTCCCAGTGAGCCGAGTCGGATCCTCGCGCGCCATGGCACCCCCGGGTGACCCCGGGCAAGGCGGGAGTCTCGTCTCTAACGGGCGCTGGTACGGATGGCCCGGATGAGGGGGATGAAGGCCTCGGCGGGGAAGGTGAGGGTGCCGAGGGCTGGGTCCTTGGAATCGCGGATGGCTATGCGGGTGGGGCTGGGGACGATTTCCACGCAGTTGTTGCCGTCGTTGCCGCCGGAGTAGGACGACTTCCGCCAGGTGTCGGGGGTGGTCACGGTCAGGCCTTCTGTGCCAGCAGGAACGCCCGAGGGCGGGTCTCCTCCTCCAGCGGCTCCCGTACCACCCGGGCCCGCATCCGCAGCCCCGCCTTGGTGAGCCGCTCGGCGACGGTGTCCGGGGTGCGCCAGTAGTAGTCGAGCGAGATCTCCTGGCCGAAGCGCTCCGTGAGGTGCAGATGCCCCTCCTCGTCGCCGCTCTGGAAGCCGAGCAGGGCATGGCCACCGGGGACCAGGGCCCGCCGGAACTCATCGAAGACCGTCGGCAGGTGGTCATCGGGGACATGGATGATCGAGTACAGGGCGAGCACTCCGCCCAGCGTCTCGTCCGGAAGGTCCAGCGAGGTCATCGAACCCACGTGGAAGCGCAGCCCGGGATGCGCCCGCCGGGCCAGCGCCACCATCCCCGGTGACACGTCGACCCCGAAGGCCGGCACCCCGAGCGCGTCGAGCCGCGCGGTGACATGACCGGGCCCGCTGCCGACATCCGCGACCGGAGCCGTACCAACGGCCCGGACCAGCTCGGCGAAGGCGGTGACCAGGGCCAGATCCAGCGGTCTGCCGCCGAGGCCGTTGGGGTACCGCTCCGCGTAGGGCTTCGCCATCGCGTCGTACGAGGTCCGGGTGGTGTGCAGGAAATCCGGGGTTTCGAAGCTCACGGAGCCGGACCCTAGTCCGGGCGCCGGGCGGATGTCCGGTGGTTCGCCGGGGCTGCATCAGAAGTTCGCAGACGGCCGGAAGGCGTGTGCGCTGCGTGGCAGGACGACGTCACACGGTGGTGACGATTCCGGGATCCGGGCTCGGTTGTCCCACGATGCGGTTCCGACAGATGAACAGAACCGCCGCGGCGGTGCGACGCGTGGTATGCGTAGAGAAAGAAGATGTTTACCCACCTCACCTCACACCCATGCGTCGAGCGGCCAGATTTTCTTCCCCTCCTGGGGTTGAACTTTTGTTGATCTAGGGTCAGTTGGCCACCCCGGCGTCCTACGCTTTAGAGGGTGAACCAACTGATGTCATCAGAGTCCGAGGCCGGCCAACCCGGGGACGCGCAGCTCCCCGGCACGCTCACCGAGGCGCTGTACGCCCAGCTCGTGGCCTTCCGGCGCGACCTGCACATGCACCCCGAGCTCGGCAACCAGGAGTTCCGTACGACGGCTGCGATCAAGGAGCGGCTTGAGCGGGCCGGCCTGCGGCCGCGCGTGCTCGCCACGGGCACGGGACTCGTCTGTGACATCGGTGAGTGGGACGGCGGGCGCCCCATGCTCGGGCTGCGCGCCGACATCGACGGCCTGCCCATCCCGGACACGAAGAGTGAGTGCGCGTACCGCTCCACCGTGCCCGACCGGGCGCACGCGTGCGGACACGACGTGCACACCACCGTGGTGCTGGGTGCCGGCCTGGTGCTGGCCGAGCTGCACCGGCAGGGGCGGCTGCCTCGGCCCGTACGGCTGGTCTTCCAGCCGGCCGAGGAAGTGCTGCCCGGCGGCGCCGCCGACGCGATCGAGGACGGGGTGCTCGACGGGGTGGGGCGCATGATCGCCGTGCACTGCGACCCCAGGGTGGACGCCGGCCGGATCGGGCTGCGGGAGGGCGCCATCACCTCCGCCTGCGACCGGCTGGAGGTCTCCCTCGACGGGCCCGGCGGGCACACCGCCCGGCCCCACCTGACCACCGACCTGGTCACCGCCGCCGCCCGGGTCGCCATCGACGTGCCCGCCCTGGTCGGCCGGCGCGTGGACACCCGCAGCGGTCTCGCCATCACCTGGGGCCGGATCGAGTCCGGGCACGCCCCGAACGTCATCCCGCAGCACGCCGAACTCTCCGGGACCGTCCGCTGCCTCGACATCGACGCCTGGCGGCAGTCGCCGGACATCGTCGTCGCGGCGATCGACGAGGTCGCCAACCTGCACGGCGCCAAGTCGGAGATCAACTACGTACGCGGAGTCCCGCCCGTGGTCAACGACCCGGACGTGACCGACCTGCTGCGCGACGCCATGACCGCGCGGCGCGGCGTCCAGTCCGTCGAGGGCACCGAGCAGAGCCTCGGCGGCGAGGACTTCTCCTGGTACCTGGAGCGGGTGCCCGGTGCGATGGCCCGCCTAGGCGTCCGTACGCCCGGCGAGCGCACCGTGCGCGACCTGCACCAGGGCGACTTCGACGCCGACGAGTCCGCGATCACCGTGGGCGTGGAATTGTTCACGGCGGCGGCGCTGCTGGACGCCGCCGAGGGCTGAGCGGTCCGGGGCGCACCTGAGCGGACCCGGGCGGGCGGCCCTGCGAGGGCCGTTCCGCCGTCCGGCGCAACACCGTTGTAAGCCATTCGTTCGCGCATCGAAATGATCCGCGCGAAGCCGCAAGCGACCGAGTTCAGACGGTGTTTGCCTCGAATCGATAACGGCTTCGCGAGGGGTGTTTTTCTGACATCTACGCGCGTTACGATGCCGCGAAGCCGACGCCGCCGGGGCGTCAAGGCCCGGGCACTGGCATCGTGCTCACATCAAGCGCCGACAAGGCGCTCAGGTCAGGTGAAGGAGCCTTCCCGTGCGCCGGGTAGCCAAGCTTTCCGCTGCGTGTATCGCGACCGCAGCTCTCGCACTGTCTGCCACAGCCTGTGGCAGCACCTCCTCCGAGAATGACAGCTCCTCGTCCGCCTCCGCCGGAGGCGGCAAGGGCATCAAGATCGGCCTCGCCTACGACGTGGGCGGCCGTGGTGACCGTTCCTTCAACGACTCGGCCGCCCGCGGCGCCGACAAGGCCAAGGCTAAGTTCGGCGGCTCCATCAAGGAGCTGACCGCCAAGACCTCCGACACCGAGGCCGACCGCGAGCAGCGCCTCACCGACCTGGCGGACGCCGGCTACAACCCGATCGTCGCCGTCGGCTTCTCCTACGCCACCTCGGTCGGCAAGGTCGCCGCCAAGTACCCGAAGGTCAACTTCGGTCTCATCGACTCTGTGGTGAACGCCAAGAACGTCGACAGCATCACCTTCACCGAGGAGCAGGGCTCGTACCTGGCCGGTGTGGCCGCGGCGCTGAAGACCAAGAAGGACCACGTCGGCTTCATCGGCGGTGTGGACAACCCGCTGATCAAGAAGTTCGAGGCGGGTTATGTCCAGGGCGTCAAGGACACCAACGCCAAGGTCAAGGTCGAGGTGCAGTATCTGACGCACGGCTCGGACCTCTCCGGCTTCTCCAGCCCCGACAAGGGCAAGGAGGCCGCGCAGGGCCAGCTCGACAAGGGCGCCGACGTCATCTACACGGCGGCCGGCTCCTCCGGCAACGGCGCGATCGAGGCGGTCAACGGCGTCAAGGGCGCCTGGGCCATCGGCGTGGACTCGGACCAGTACAACATCCCGGGTCTGGCCAAGTACAAGAGCTCGATCCTGACCTCGGTGGTCAAGAACGTCGACGTCGGCGTCTACGACTTCATCAAGTCCGTGCACGACGGCAAGCCGCTGACCGGCAACCAGGTCTACTCGCTCGGCAAGGGTGGTGTCTCGCTGGCCACCAGCGGTGGCTTCATCAACGACATCCAGCCCAAGCTGGACGCCGCCAAGAAGAAGATCGTCGACGGCACCGTCAAGGTCAAGACCACTCCGTGACCTGACGGTTCCCGCCGGACCCCGGCTCGGCGAAGGGGCTCTCGATCAGCCCCTCGCCGAGCCATAACAATGTGTCAACTCTACGCGTGTAGCACGGAGTTGCCGCGCTAGCGTCGCCGACGCCTGCCCTCCCCTACGCAGCCCCTTTCCCCCAGGAGAGTGCGCCATCAACGCGTCCAGCCCTCCCGCTGCCGTCGAACTGCGCGGCATCACCAAACGCTTCCCCGGCGTCGTCGCCAACCGCGACATCGACATCACCGTCGCCGCGGGCACCGTCCACGCCCTCTGCGGTGAGAACGGCGCCGGCAAGTCCACCCTGATGAAGATCCTCTACGGCATGCAGCAGCCGGACGAGGGCACCATCACGGTGGCCGGCGAGCGGGTGACCTTCAACAACCCCGCCGACGCCATCGCGCGCGGCATCGGCATGGTGCACCAGCACTTCATGCTCGCCGACAACCTCACCGTCCTGGAGAACGTCGTCCTCGGCGCGGAGAAGCTCTACGGCATCGGTGCCAAGGCGCGTACGAAGATCAAGGAGATCTCCGACGCGTACGGGCTGAACGTACGGCCCGACGTCCTCCTGGAGGACCTCGGCGTCGCCGACCGCCAGCGCGTGGAGATCCTCAAGGTCCTCTACCGCGGCGCCAAGACCCTCATCCTCGACGAGCCCACCGCCGTCCTCGTGCCACAGGAGGTCGACGCCCTCTTCGACAACCTGCGCGAGCTGAAGGCCGAGGGGCTCACGGTCATCTTCATCTCCCACAAGCTGGGCGAAGTCCTGTCCGTGGCCGACGAGATCACCGTCATCCGGCGCGGCACCACGGTCGGCACGGTCGAGCCCCGGTCCACCACGGCCAAGCAGCTCGCCGAGCTGATGGTCGGCAGCCAGCTGCCCACCCCGGAGACCGAGGAGTCCACCGTCACGGACGTGGCGATGCTGACGCTGGACGGGCTGCACCTGAGCCAGACGGACCTCGACGGCGTCGAGCGCATCATCCTCGACGACATCTCGCTCACCATCCACAAGGGCGAGGTCCTCGGCATCGCCGGTGTGGAGGGCAACGGCCAGTCCGAGCTGGTCGAGGCGATCGTCGGTATCCGCGCCCCCGACACCGGCGCCATCACGCTCGACGGCACCGACATCTCCCGCGCCCCCACCCGCCGCCGCCGCGAGGCCGGCATCGGCTACATCCCCGAGGACCGCCACCGCCACGGCCTGCTCCTTGAGGCACCGCTGTGGGAGAACCGCATCCTCGGCCATGTCTCCGAGCGCCCCAACTCGCGCGGCCAGCTCCTCGACATCAAGGGTGCCCGCGGCGACACCGAGCGCATCATCCAGGCGTACGACGTCCGCACGCCCGGCATCGACGTGACCGCGGCCTCGCTGTCCGGCGGCAACCAGCAGAAGCTGATCGTCGGCCGCGAGATGAGTCACGCGCCCAAGCTGCTCATCGCCGCCCACCCCACCCGCGGCGTGGACGTCGGCGCGCAGGCCGCGATCTGGGACCACATCCGCGAGGCCCGACGCGAGGGCCTGGCCGTGCTGCTGATCTCCGCCGACCTGGACGAGCTGATCGGGCTGTCCGACACCCTGCGGGTGATGTACCGCGGCCGCCTGGTCGCCGACGCCGACCCCGCCACGATCACCCCCGAGGAGCTGGGCTCCGCCATGACGGGCGCGGCCACCGGCCACCTGGAGCACGCAGAGGCCACCGGCCAGGAGCACACAGAGGACGACGCCCGATGAAGAAGCTGACCCAACGCATCGACAAGGAGCGGCTGCTCCTCGGTATCGCGGCGCCGCTGCTGGCGATCGTCGCCGCACTCGTCGTCACCGCCCTGGTCATCCTCGCCACCGGCAAGAACCCGGGCGCCGCCTTCAGCGACATGGTGACCTACGGCTCCGCCAGCGACAGCCAGGTCTACATCCTGAACAAGGCGACGACGTACTACCTGGCGGGCGTCGCGGTGGCCATCGGCTTCCGCATGAACCTGTTCAACATCGGCGTCGACGGCCAGTACCGCATCGCCGCGTTCTTCGCGGCGGTGCTCGGCGGCGCGCTGACCCTGCCGGGGTTCATCTCGGTCCCCCTGATGATCCTCTGCGCGATGGCCGTGGGCGCCCTGTGGGCCGGCATCGCGGGCATCCTCAAGGTGACCCGGGGCGTCAGCGAGGTCATCTCGACCATCATGCTGAACTCCATCGCCACCGCGATCATCGCCTACCTGCTGCAGCCGGGGAAGCTCGCCGAACTCCAGAGCGGCGGCACCGTGGTGTCGACCAAGCCGCTGCCGAACGACTCGTGGTTCTTCTCCTTCAACACGGGCGCGGCCGGTGAGCTGTGGGGCTTCATCGTGATCGCCGCGATCGTCGGTGTCGCGTACTGGTTCGTGCTCGGCCGCACCCGCTTCGGCTTCGACCTGCGCACCGTCGGCCAGTCGGAGAGCGCCGCCGCCGCGAGCGGTGTCTCCGTCAAGAAGATGGTCGCCACCAGCATGCTCATCTCGGGCGCGGTGGCCGGTCTGATCGGCATGCCGACCCTCCTCAACGACAGCCACCAGTTCAGCAACGACTTCCCGTCGGGCATCGGCTTCACCGGCATCGCCATCGCGCTGCTGGGCCGCAACAGCCCCGTCGGCATCGCCCTCGGCGCCCTCCTGTGGGGCTTCCTGGAGCGCACCACCAACCACCTCGAGTTCGAGGGTTACGACAAGGAGATCCTCGGCGTCATCCAGGGCGTCATCGTCCTGTGCGTCGTGATCGCCTACGAGGTCGTACGCCGCTACGGCCTCAAGCGCCAGCAGCAACGGGTCGGCGCCGAGCTCGCCGCCCAGGCCGCCGCCCCGACCGCGAAGCAGGAGGTGGCGTGATGACTGCCACGATGACCGACACGCCGCCCCCCGCGGCACCCAAGGCGGACAGCGACCGCTCCCGCTCGGGCCGGTCGCTCGGCCGGATCCTCACCATCCTGGCCGGCGGCCTGATCCTGGTGGCCCTGGTCCGCGTCATCACCGGCGCAGACCAGCTCACCTCCGAGGGCCAGGTCTCCGCGGCCCTCGGCCTCGCCGTGCCGATCGGCCTCGCCGGACTCGCGGGCCTGTGGTCCGAGCGGTCCGGTGTGGTCAACATCGGCCTCGAAGGCATGATGATCCTCGGCACCTTCGGCGCCGGCTGGATCGGCTGGCAGACCAACCCCTGGCTCGGCCTGCTCTGCGGCATCGGCTTCGGCGTCCTCGGCGGCCTGGTGCACGCCGTCGCGACCATCACCTTCGGAGTCGACCACATCGTCTCCGGTGTCGCGGTCAACCTGCTCGCGCTGGGCACCACCCAGTACCTCGCCAAGCTCTTCTTCTCCGGGGGCAAGGCGGCGGACGCGGGCGGCAACCCCAAGCAGTCCCCGCCCGTGGACTCGCTGCCCACCTTCGACTTCCCCGGCCTCTCGGACGCCCTCAAGTCCGTCGAGAACCACCACTGGTTCGTGATCTCCGACCTGGCGGGCATCCTCGGCGGCCTGGTCACCGACCTGTCCGTGGTGACGATCCTCGCCGTGGTCCTGTTCGTCGCCAGCGGGTGGCTGCTGTGGCGTACCCCCTTCGGCCTGCGGCTGCGCTCCTGCGGTGAGAACCCGATCGCCGCGGAGTCGCTCGGCGTCAACGTCTACCGGTACAAGTACATCGCCGTGGCGATCTCCGGCGGCCTCGCCGGACTCGGCGGCGCCTTCCTCGCGCTGGTCACCTCGCACACCTACCTCGAGAACCAGACCGGCGGGCGCGGCTACATCGGCCTCGCCGCCATGATCTTCGGCAACTGGCGCCCCGGCGGTCTCGCCATGGGCGCTGGCCTGTTCGGCTACTCCGACGCGCTGCAGCTGCGCAACGGCGGCGAGACCGTCCACGCGCTGCTGCTCCTGCTGGTCGTGCTGCTCGCGGGTCTGGCCGGCTGGAAGCTGTACCAGAAGGCGCACTGGCAGGGCGGGATCAGCCTCATCGTCGCCGCGCTCGTCCTGCTCTGGTACCTGTTCACCGACGAGGTCCCGAGCGACTTCGTGGGCGCCACGCCGTACGTAGTCACGCTGCTCGTGCTGTCGCTGTCCGCGCAGCGCCTGCGGATGCCCAAGGCCGACGGCATGCGTTACCGCAAGGGCCAGGGCAAGTGACCACGCCCGGGGACGTCGACTGGGAGGCGCTGCGCGAGGTGGCCCGCGAGGCCATGTCCCACGCGTACGCCCCCTACTCGGGCTACCCGGTGGGGGTCGCCGCCCTGGTCGACGACGGCCGTACGGTCTCCGGCTGCAACGTCGAGAACGCCTCCTACGGTCTCGGCCTGTGCGCCGAGTGCGGGCTGGTCTCGCAGCTGCAGCGGACCGGCGGCGGCAGGCTGACGCACTTCACCTGCGTCGACGGACACGGCGAGATCCTGGTCCCGTGCGGCCGCTGCCGCCAGCTGCTGCACGAGTTCGGAGGTCCGGATCTCCTCCTGGAGACTCCGGAGGGAATCCTCCCCCTCGCGGAAATGCTGCCCCAGGCCTTCGGTCCGGGCCATCTCACCAAGTAACTCCCGTGCGGCCCCTCTGACCTGTGCAGAGGGGCCGCACACTTCCATGAACCTCGGAAGGAACACACGCCATGGCCATGGACGCCATCTCCGTCATCCGCACCAAGCGGGACCGCGGCGAACTCAGCGACGAGCAGATCGACTGGGTCATCGACGCTTACACCCACGGGGAGGTCGCCGACGAGCAGATGTCCGCGCTCGCGATGGCCATCCTGCTCAACGGCATGAACCGCCGCGAGATCGCCCGCTGGACCGCCGCGATGATCAACTCCGGTGAGCGCATGGACTTCTCGTCCCTGTCCCGCCCGACGGCCGACAAGCACTCCACGGGCGGCGTCGGCGACAAGATCACCCTCCCGCTGGCCCCCCTGGTCGCGGCGTGCGGCGCGGCCGTCCCGCAGCTGTCGGGCCGCGGCCTCGGCCACACCGGCGGCACGCTCGACAAGCTGGAGTCGATCCCCGGCTGGCGCGCTCTGCTCTCCAACGAGGAGATGCTCTCCGTACTCGACGGCACCGGCGCGGTGATCTGCGCGGCGGGCGACGGCCTGGCCCCGGCGGACAAGAAGCTGTACGCGCTCCGAGACGTCACCGGCACGGTCGAGGCGATCCCGCTGATCGCCTCCTCGATCATGTCGAAGAAGATCGCCGAGGGCACCGGCTCCCTCGTCCTGGACGTGAAGGTGGGCACGGGCGCCTTCATGAAGACGATCGAGGACGCGCGGGAACTCGCCTCGACGATGGTGGGCCTGGGCACCGACCACGGCGTGAAGACGGTCGCCCTGCTCACGGACATGGCCACCCCCCTCGGCCGCACCGCCGGCAACGCGCTGGAGGTCCGCGAGTCGGTGGAGGTCCTGGCGGGCGGCGGCCCGTCGGACGTCGTGGAGCTCACCCTCGCCCTGGCCCGCGAAATGCTGGACGCGGCCGGTGTGAAGGACGCCGACCCGGCGAAGGCCCTGGCCGACGGCTCGGCGATGGACGTCTGGCGCCGCATGATCGCGGCCCAGGGCGGCGACCCGGACGCGACCCTGCCCACCTCCCGCGAACAGCACGTCATCACGGCCCCGTCGAGCGGAGTCCTCACCCGCCTCGACGCCTACGGCATCGGCGTCGCCGCCTGGCGCCTGGGCGCGGGGCGTGCCCGCAAGGAGGACCCGGTGCAGGCGGGCGCGGGCGTCGAGATGCACGCCAAGCCGGGCGACACGGTCACCGAGGGCCAGCCCCTGCTGACCCTCCACACCGACACCCCCGACCGCTTCGAGTACGCGCTGCAGGCGGTGGAGGGCTCGTACGACATCGGGTCGGCCGGTACGGAGTTCAAGGCGTCGCCGGTGGTGCTGGAGCGCATTGCCTGACCTGGGCTTTCCTAGTTCGGGTGAACGGGATCGGTGGACCGGCGCCGGTCCCGTTCGGCAAGCTGGGATCGGTGACGACCGATGGGAGACCGCCATGAGCGCACTCGCCGCCGAGTCCGGGACCCCCAGGGGCACGGACTGGGCAGGACGCAGGTCAATGTGATCCTGTGCGGGCTCGCGATGAGTTCCGCCCGTATGCCCGGTCTACCGCTCGTGGACGCCATGACACCCGCAGTACTCGTGCTGACCGGCCCCGTCACCCGTGACGAGGTGGCGGGGCTGTGCGACGAGGTGCGCGCGCTGCTGGAGGCCACCGGTGCCGGGGCCGTGGTGGTCGACGTCGCCGGGATCGGGCCGCCCGCGCTGGGCTCCGTGGACCTGCTGGCACGGCTGGAGCTGGCCGCGCGGCGGGCCGGGGGCCGGATCCGGCTGCGGGACCCCGCGCCCTCTCTAGACGCCCTCCTTGGCGTCGTCGGACTCCGCTTCGAGATGGAGGGGCAGGCCGAACAGCGGGAACCAGCGCTTGGTGTCCAGGAAGAAGTGGAACCCGGTGAGCCGGCCGTCTGAGATCTCCAGCACCTGCACCGCCCAGGGGGCGTAGCCGCCCTCGTCCGGGTCCGGCTTGTACTGGGCGAAGCCCGGCAGGCCGTTGACCTGGACCGGCACCAGGCGGGAGCCCTCGCAGGCCGAGCCCAGCGTGGTCATGAAGCCCGCGATGTCGTCGTGGCCGGTCAGCCAGAGGTCGAACGGCGGCATCGTCATGACCGCGTCCTCGTGCAGCAGGGCCGTCAGCGCCGTCATGTCATACCCCTCGAAGGCCGCCACATAGCGGTCAAGGAGCTTCTGCTGCTCGGGGTCCAGCGGGTCGGAGACGGCCGCGCCCGCCGCCTTGTCCCCCCGCTCGGCGAGTGTCGCGCGGGCCCGCTGCAGGGCGCTGTTGACCGACGCGACCGAGGTGTCGAGCAGCTCGGCGACCTCGCTCGCCCTCCAGGCCAGGACCTCCCGCAGGATCAGCACCGCGCGCTGCTTGGCCGGCAGCTGCTGCAGGGCGGCCATGAAGGCGAGCCGCACGGACTCCTTGGCGACGGCCGCCTCCGCCGGATCCTCCGTCGTGGGCAGCACGCGGGCGTCCGGCATGGGTTCCAGCCAGGTGTTGTCGGGGCGAGGGGAGAGCGCGGCCTGGGCCAGCGGAGTCGACTCGCTCAGATCCATCGGGCGGGCGCGCTTGTTGCCGGCGGTCAGCATGTCCAGGCAGACGTTCGTCGCGATGCGGTACAGCCACGAACGGAGGCTGGAGCGGCCCTCGAACTTCTCGTAGCTGCGCCAGGCGCGGACCATCGTGTCCTGCACCGCGTCCTCGGCCTCGAAGGAGGAACCGAGCATGCGGTAGCAGTACCCGGTCAGCTCGACGCGGTGTTTCTCCAGCCTGACGTCGAGGTCTGTCGTCGTGGTCGCCGTACCGTCGCTCATCGTCCACCCACCCCTGTGGCATTTCCTGTCGCGCGCCATCGCGCCCAGCACGTCCGAAGCTAGCGCAGGGCACTGACAATGGCGTGTCGAGTGGGGAAAGGTGCAGGTGGGTGGGGGTTGCCGTGCCAGGGGGCGCTGCCCCCTTGACCCCGATCGGCCTGAACGGCCTCGTCGTCACACGCCGGACGGGCTGAGACGGCGCGCCGTCGCCCGAGCGGCTCGTGTCCCGAGCACCGTGATCGTCACGACCCCCAGCACCGCCAGCAGACCGACGCCCACCGTCCCGGCCCAGCCCGAGGAGTGGAAGGCCAGTGCCCCCACCGTGCTGCCCGCGCTCGACCCGACGTAGTACGCCGACTGGTACAGCGCGGACGCCTGCGCGCGCCCCGTCGTCGCCGTCTTGCTCACCGCCGACGACGCGACCGCGTGCCCCGCGAAGAACCCGGCGGTGATCAGCACCAGACCCAGCAGGACCGGCACGAGGGACCCCGCGAGGGACAGGAGCAGGCCCGAGGCCGTCGTGCCGCCCGCCAGGTACAGCGCCCCACGGCGGCCCAGTCGGCCGACCAGCCGCCCCGCCGTCGACGCCGACACCGTGCCGACCAGATAGACCAGGAAGACCGAGCCGATGATGCCCTGCGGGAGCGAGAACGGCGCCTCGGTCAGGCGGTAGCCGATCACCGTGTAGACGCCGCCGAACACCGTCATGAACAGTGCGCCGATCGCGTACAGCCGGCGCAGCAGCGGGTTGGAGAGGTGGTCGCGGACCGTCCGGGCAAGGACGCGCGGCCTCAGCGAACCGGCGGCGAAGTGCTTGGGCGCCGGCAGCAGCAGCCGGAACGCCACCGCGCACCCGACGGCGATCGCGCCGATCACGCCCACCGCGACCCGCCAGCCCCACTCCTGCGCGACCCACCCGGTGATGACGCGGCCGCTCATCCCGCCGACACTGTTGCCCGCCACGAACAGGCCGATCGCCGTGACCAGCGCCTTCGGCCGGACCTCCTCCGCCAGATACGCGGTCGCCGACGCCGGAAGACCGGCCAGTGCCGCCCCCTGGACCGCCCGCAGCACGACCAGCGAGGTCAGCGAGGGCGCGAAGGGGACGAGGAGCCCCACGGTCACCGCGACCGCCAGGGAGGCCGTCATCACCGTACGGCGGCCGAACCGTTCCGAGAGCGCGCTCATCGGCAGGACGAACACCGCCAGACCACCGGTCGCCGCCGCCACCGTCCAGCTCGCCTCACTCGCCGCCACCCCGAACTCGCCCGAGATGAGCGGCAGCAGGGCCTGGGTGGAATAGAGCAGCGCGAAGGTCGCGACCCCCGCGAGGAAGAGGGCGAAACTCATCCGGCGGTAGCCGGGGCCGCCCGGGGTCATACGGGAGTCGGGGGCGGACTCGGAGGCCGGGACGGAAGCGGAGACGGAAGCGGGGACGGACGAGACGGCGTCCACGACGGTGGACGCCCCGGTACTGGCGGGAGACATGCCTCGAAGTTACGTAGGGCCCGCTCATCCGTCCAATGCATGGAATCGTCATAATCGTTCCCATGGTGCATCAGCAAAGGTCAGAAGCTCGTCTGTCACCGTCCAGTGACACAAAAGACACCGACGACATCGTCACGCTGCTCGCCCCGCGGCTCGCCCACTTCGCCGGCGTCGCCCGCACCGAGCACGTCACGCGCGCCGCCCAGGAGATGCAGGTCCCGCAGTCCACCCTGTCCCGGGGCATGGCCCGGCTCGAAGAGGACCTGGGCGTCGACCTGTTCGCCCGCCACGGCCGCACCGTCTCCCTCACCCCCGCCGGCCGCACCTTCCTCGGTTCCGTCGAGCGCGCCCTCGCCGAGATCGGGCGGGCCGCCGAGGAGGTCCGTGCCGACGCCGACCCGGCCACCGGCAAGGTCGCCTTCGGCTTCCTGCACACCATGGGCGCGGAGACCGTCCCGGGCCTGCTCCAGGCCTTCCGCGTCGACCACCCCCGCATCCGCTTCAGCCTGGTCCAGAACTACGGCGAGGCGATGCTGGAGAAGCTGTACGCGGGGGAGCTGGATCTGTGTCTGACGTCCCCCGTCCCGGACGCCCCGGGCCTGGTCGCCCGCCGCCTCGACGAACAGAAACTCCGCCTGGTCGTCCCCGCCGACCATCCCCTCGCGGCCCGCCGGCGCATCCGCCTCGCCGAAGCGGCCGACGAGACCTTCGTGACCCTCGAACCCGGCTACGGCCTGCGCCGCATCACCGACGACCTCTGCAAGGAGGCCGGCTTCCGCCCGAGGGTCGCCTTCGAGGGCGAGGAGGCGGAGACCCTGCGGGGCCTGGTGGCGGCAGGCCTCGGAGTCGCCCTTCTGCCCCCACCGACCGTGCCCCGCCCGGGAGTTGTGGAGCTGACGATCACCGGCCAACGAGCACTCCGTGAAATCGGCGTCGCCTGGCGGGAGGGCCACCCGGACACACCCCCCGTGGCGGCCTTCAAGAGGTTCCTGCTCTCAAGGAGGGGGAATCTGCTGCCGACCTGAGAGTGCGGGATGTGGCGTTCTGACGGTCTTGTCATCGCTGGATGGTGTGACGTTGGGGCATCGCTGCCGGTCAGGAGTTCAGGGTTCGCTTTGGTTATGGCATGAGCATGCGCCCGCGGGCGTCACCCTGCTGGACCAAGTCGCCGAGCTGAGCGGCAGCGTGAAGAAGGCGCTGGTCGACCAGGGCTTCAAGAAGAAGGTCGTCGAGCACGGCACGAACGTGGGCATCGACGTCGAGATCGTCGAACGCAACCCGGACGACAAGGGCTTCGTTCCGCAGGCCGCGCGACCTCTGCCAGGCCCTCGACCTGCCGATCCTCCCGAAGAACACCGAAGGCATCCGCTCCAAACTGAAACGCCTGGTCAGCCGGGGCATCCTCATCGAACCCGAACCCGGCTTGTTCGCCCGCCCCGACGCCTGAGGGCCACCCTTCACCCGCGACCAGCCGGCGGCGGCTCGGGCGCGCAGCCCGTCGTCCGCCGCCGACCTGGAACGGCACGTCCTGCTCGTCCGCGCCTACCGCGAGGACGGCGTGCGCGTCACGACCGGCGACCGCGCGGCGAACGACCGGGTGCCGGCCGCGACGGCCTCCTACGCGGAGTGGATCCAGTTGCGGTAGTGGGCGACGCTGGTGAAGACGGAGGGGGATCCGGCCTCGCCGCAGCCGCGCGCCCAGGAGGCGATGCCGACGACCATGCCGTTGACGACGGCGGGGCCGCCGGAGTCGCCGAAGCAGATGCCCTTGCCGCCGGCGGCAGGACCCGCGCAGAGCATGCTGGTGGTGTGGAGGACCGGGGCCAGGCCCTCCAGGGGGCCGCCTTCGTCACCACCGAGGGTGAGGTTCACGCCCGAATAGGCGGCCTCGCAGGCGGCAGGGGTGGTGATGGGGAGCTGAACGGTGTGCAGGAGGGTGGGCAGGCTTGTGGCGTCCGCCTGGGTGCGCCCCCAGCCGGTGACCTTCGCGACCGCGCCCGCGGCGGGGTCGGTGGTGACAAGTGGGGCGAACTGGACCGTGGCGCTCTGCGTGACCGGCTGGCTGAGGGTGAGGACCGCGATGTCGCCGGCCAGGGTCTCGGCGTTGAAGCCCGGGTACCCGTGCACCGTCCTGACCCCGCGGGTATGGGGCAGGTGGTTGCGGTTCACACCGCCATACTTCACCTGCAGCGAGCCGGCATCCTGGCCGTCGACGCAGTGGGCGGCGGTGACCACCTTGTTCGCGTCGAGCAGGAAGCCGCCGCAGGTGTGGCTGAGGCCAAATCGACCCTGCGCGATGACGCTGACCTGGTAGGGCGCGGTACCAGTGGTGGCGGGGCTTCCGCCGGTGATGGCGGCGGCCGGGGAGGTGCTGGCGACGGCCAACCCAAGCGCCGCCCCCATGGACACAACGAGCTTACGCAGCAACACGGAACGCCTGACGACGTGGCGGGGCACATAGCCGCGCCACAGGTGACAAAGGCACCAGGACACTGTCCGTCAGGGAGTCCGGAAGTGGCCGCCTTTGACGGCGGAGACGAAGGAGGTGAAGGCGTCGGCGGAGAAGTGGTGCGCGGGGCCGTCGGGGTCCTTGCTGTCGCGAACGGGGACGAGGCCCGGGAGGGCGGGGGCGACCTCGACGCACTCGCCGCCAGTCCCATCGGGTAGCGGGACTTGAGCAAGGAGCCGCCGATCGTCGTCCCGCTCGCAGCGTTCAGCTTCTCCACGTTCTATTGGTGAGTCCTGACACCGGTTGTCGATCGGCGGCGACACCGCCCGGTGTCGACGGAGAGGGATATCGCTGAGTTTTGACACCACTTGGGTGCTTGCGTTGGGAGGCTGGTGGTGCTCTGCGTGGTGACGGGGCGCCGGTGCCACCGAAGACCAAGGTCGATCTGTACGCGGCGATCGCCGTGATGTCCGGGCGGGGACGGCTCTGCGCGGCCATCGTCGACCGGCTCACCTTCGGCGGCAACCTGATCCAGACCGGCACCGACTCCTGTCGCCTCGCCATCACCCAAGCCCGGGCCGCCGCCCAGGACGGCAGGGCAGGCTGACCGCCCTGGGACTTACTTCGTCAGGAGGCGTCGCACCTCTCAACCTCAGTAACTGGAACAATGAAAGATCCTGCAGACGTCACCGGGGAGAGGGGAGATTCGGCTGTGAAGGTCGGACTGGCACGTTCCGCCGCGATCCAGTGGGTTGCCCAGCATGCCCAACCCGATGCTGGCTTCCGGGGTGCGTACTTCAGCGGCTCAACCGTCGGGCTGCCGGACGACGCGGAGCTGTCGCCCTCCTCGGACATCGACATCTTCGTCGTCACCGCCCAGGAGGACCCACCGGCCAAGCCAGGGAAACTTCGCTTCCAGGACGCCCTGCTGGAAGTCAGCTACCTGCCCTGGACCGAGATCGCCTCCGCCGACGACGTCCTGGCGTCCTATCACCTGGCAGGCAGCTTCCGCACTGACGCGATCATCGATGACCCCACCGGCGATCTGCACAAACTGCATGCACACATCTCGCGCCACTTCGCCGCCCGACCCTGGGTCCGCCGCAGATGCCAGGATGCCCGCCAGCGGATCGAGACCCGCCTCGCTGCGATCGACACCTCGGCGCCGTTCCACGAGCAGGTGATCTCTTGGCTATTCCCCACCGGCGTGACCTGCCACGTCCTTCTCGTCGCCGCCCTGCGCAACCCCACCGTCCGCTTGCGCTATCTGGCCGCTCGCGAGGTCCTCACCGACTACGGCCACCTCAGCCTCTACCCGGAACTTCTGAACCTTCTCGGCTGCTCACACCTGCCCGCGCAGCGTGTCCAGCACCATCTGCGTGAACTCGCCACGACGTTCGACGCCACCGTCCAAGTGGCGAAGACCCCGTTCTTTTTCAGCAGCGACATCACGCCCACCGCACGGCCGATCGCGATTGACGGAAGCCAGAGGCTCATCGACTCAGGCGACCACCACGAGGCCGTCTTCTGGATCATCGCGACCTTCGCCCGCTGCCACACCATCCTGGCCGCCGATGCCCCCCAACTGCACGCAGCCCTCGCGCCGGCATTCCAGGCGGCCGTCACCGATCTCGGCATCAGCTCCACCCGTGAGCTCATCCACCGGGCCGACGAGGTGACCCGGTTCCTGCCCCGGCTCTGGCAGACCACCGAGGACATCCTGCGCAGCAACCCCAACATCACCGAATAGCAGAGGAAAGACATCGACTCGGCCACCGAGCGAGCGGTGTCAGTTCTCATCGACATTTCACGGTTCGGCGATCGACACGTGCTGCCCAAACTCGTCGACAAGTGGTGTCCGTTCCCACCTATGAAGCCAGATCAGGGAGCCAGCCACCCAGGACGCCCGATATCCAAGGGGGCCACCGCGGCGGAGCCAGCCGGACATCCCAGCGGATGGGACCCCCAACGACATCTAGGATCAGGCAGTTCCCCGGATGCACAAGCTGAGTTACTGCACGGCCAGGTGTCCACAATTGCGCGGTTGTTGCTGCCGCACGGATCAGCCGTCGAAACCGGGGATGAGCGTGGCGAGGTCCAAGTCGAGGCCGCCGACGATGGCGTGGAGGCTCCATTCAGGGCCGCCGCCGGCGTGGGCGGGAAGACGGGCGCCGGGAGCTGGTTGTGCCTGGGAGGGTGTGGCCATTGAGATGCTGCCCAGGGCAAGGAGGGCGCTCACCCCGATGGTGGTGACAATGCGACGGATGCTGTTCATGGCAACCTCCCGAACGGCGTAAGCGGCTGCTGCCGCACAGATCAGCGGGAGGCTTCCCGGTTCAATGAGCCGCCACTCGCGCGCCTGGGGGTGCGTGAGAGCTCACGCGACCTGTCGGAAGACGCTGCGAACACGTGTTGGGGGATCGGCCCGGACGCCGGCTGAAGGCACCGACCGTCGAGCCACCGCTGCGAGCGGCCCGGACAACAGGGCTCTCCGAGCACCATCGTCCCAGTTCAGCGATATCCGTTGTTTTCGCGTCCGTTACTACGGCGACGCACATACGAGAACAGGGCCATCACCACGGGAACCGGACGCAATCGAGCAAGCAGCCGCCGGATCTCGGGGTCCGAGTAGTAGCTGCATCCGAGCGAGAAGGTGACTGACACCAGTTCGAGGTGCCCCCAGAAAGATCGAATCCGTGTGTGAAAGCGCATGGGACATGGGTGCAGGTGGAGAACCTTGCGATGTCCGAATCGATCTTCAAGGGGTTATTCATGAAATCCATTCCATCTTCCAGGCCGCGGCGCGCGGTTGTGGTGTCTGCGATGGCGGCCGCGTCATTACTGTCGTCGGGTACCGCGCCCGCGGCCCCTGCTGCCCAGGTGCAGACGTATGCCTCACCCGGCGCGCACACCTTCCCCGTGCCGGAGGGCGTCAGTCAGATCCGCATCGTGGCCCTGGGCGGAGGCGGCGGAGGAGGCGGGGGCGGAGGCAACAACTACGGGCCCCTGAGCGGCGGCGGAGGCGGCGGAGGCGGCAGCTCGGCCGTGGTGTCGTGCCTCATCCCCGTCGAGAGCGGATCGAAGATCTCCCTCACGGTCGGCAGCGGCGGAGCGGGAGGCACCGGCGGAAGCGGCCGGAACAATGACGGTGCCTGGGGTAAGAACGGTTCCAACACCACCGTCGATATCGGCGCGAAAACCCTGGCATCCGCCGAGCACGGCTGGGAGGGGCCCGGCGGCGATGCATCCGGACACGGCGGGAGCGGCGACGGCACCCGCGGAGGCGGGGGCGGCGGCGCACAGGCAAGCCGGTGCGAGGGCACCGACCGCACCATCACCCCGGGCAACGGCGGCACGGGCGGCCAGGCCGGAGGTCGCAACCATCGCGGCGGGGGCGGCGCTGGCGGCACGCCCCCGCAGCGCCCCGACAGCTGCCCTACCGCCGGCGTGGGCGGTCATGGAGGAATTGGCGCCGGCAACGCCGGCACGGCCGGCCAAAGGCCTTCCACCCCCGGCTACGCGGGGAACGATGGATGCGTGGTGCTGACCTACACCACGGACGTCAGTTGACCTAAGCATCACGCAGTGCCACACACCACCTGGCCGTAGCAATACGAGAACAGGGCCGAGATCCCGTGGAGCAGGCCGTCGGACACGTCGGAGGCGCGGTCGCCGCTCGTCTCTGACCATTGCATGGTGCTTCACCATCAGTGATCAGATGGATACGGCCGGGATGGTGGGGTGGCAATGCCGTCGGGTACGGGTGAGGGCTACTGGGCGGACAAGGCACTGCCCAGCGTGTTCAACATGATCTAGCCAGGAATCCCGGCCCTTTGGGGCTCGGGAGGAATGGCTTCTCTGGACTGCTCTGACGCCCGCGTTACAGCGGGCGTTTTTGCTGCTCGATGTACTCCTTGATGACGGACAGCGGTGCTCCTCCGGCGGAGGCCGCGAAGTGTGAGGGTGTCCAGAAGTGCGCGCCCCACAGGTACTTGCGGATGTGGTCGGCGTACTCCTTGCGGAGGTAGTGGGCGGACACGCCCTTGAGCGATGCGCACCCCGAGCCCTTACCTGCGCAACGACTTGCCGAAGCCCGCGGCCAACGGCATCCGCAACCCCAGAGGAGGCGGAGCCGCAAGCGCATCCTCCACCGGCCGCGAGAAGGACCGCCCGAACAGCGTCCCCATCACGAAGTCCGCGGCCAGCGCGTGCACTTCGCTCCGGTACTGATGCAACCCATGGCCGTCGGAGTGCACTTCGAACCGGCACACGTCCCGGTTCGCCTTCTTCGCCCGCGCCGCCAGCCGGAAGGACAGCTCGGGGTCGGACACGTCGTCATTCGTGCCGTGCACGATCAGCACCCGCCGCCCCGCGAGCTGCCTCACCGGTTCGGGCGAGGCCGCGACGTCCTCCTCCGGCAGCCAAGGGGCGATCGCCAGCACGGAGTTGACCATCTCGTGCCCGCCCGCACGCAGTGCCGCCCGGCCGCCCATGTCGAGACCGGCGAGGCAGACGGGAACGTCCCCGTACCGCCGTACGGCCTCGTCGGCGGCCCAGGAGGCGTCGCGGGCCAGGTGCGCCTCGCTGCCGTTCCAGCCGCGGTAGCGGTAGTGCACGACATGGGTGGCCAGCCCCTCGTCGCGCCCCGCGCGGGCCAGGCGGCGGCCCAACGCGCGTACGGATGCGGTCGCCAGCATGGGGGAGGGTCTGCGGGCCGATTCCTCGTCCCCGCCGGGGAGCAGCAGGACCACTGCGCTCACCGCCGTCGGCTCCGGGCCGAGCGCCCTCCCCAGCCGGGCCCGTCGAACCGGCGTCGCTTGGTGTGCCATGACAGAACAGTGTCAGAAGGCCAGGTATACATGACCCGTCCTTGGGATCACCGTTACGTATCGACGCAGATGTACACCGCGCGATCTACGCGCGTAGGAGTTAGAGTGCGGAAATGACGAGCCAGACCATCTCGAACATCCCGACGCCGGATCAGATCCGCCGGGCGCCGAAGGTTCTGCTGCACGACCACCTCGACGGCGGCCTCCGCCCGGGGACGATCGTCGAACTCGCCCGCGACTCGGGCTACTCACGCCTCCCCGACACCGACCCCGGCAAGCTCGGCGTCTGGTTCCGGGAGGCCGCCGACTCCGGTTCGCTGGAGCGGTACCTGGAGACCTTCTCCCACACCGTCGGCGTCATGCAGACCCGGGACGCGCTCGTCCGGGTGGCCCGCGAGTGCGCCGAGGACCTAGCCGAGGACGGCGTCGTGTACGCCGAGGTGCGCTACGCCCCCGAGCAGCACCTGGAGGGCGGGCTCGGCCTGGAGGAGGTCGTCGAGGCGGTCAACGAGGGCTTCCGCGAAGGGGAGCGGCTGGCCCGGGCGAACGGTCGGCGGATCCGGGTCGGCGCCCTGCTCACCGCCATGCGGCACGCCGCCCGCGCCCTGGAGATCGCCGAACTCGCCAACCGCTACCGGGATCTGGGCGTCGTCGGATTCGACATCGCGGGCGCCGAGGCCGGTTACCCGCCCACCCGGCACCTCGACGCCTTCGAGTACCTCAAGCGCGAGAACAACCACTTCACCATCCACGCCGGCGAGGCCTTCGGGCTGCCGTCCATCTGGCAGGCCCTGCAGTGGTGCGGCGCCGACCGGCTGGGGCACGGTGTGCGCATCATCGATGACATCCAGGTACTGGCCGACGGCTCGGTGAAGCTGGGCCGGCTCGCCTCGTACGTACGGGACAAGCGCATCCCGCTCGAACTGTGCCCGAGCTCCAACCTCCAGACCGGAGCGGCGTCCTCGTACGCCGAGCATCCGATCGGTCTGCTGCGTCGGCTGCACTTCCGGGCTACCGTGAATACGGACAATAGACTCATGTCCGGCACAAGTATGAGCCAGGAATTCGAGCATCTTGTCGATGCATTCGGTTACTCGCTCGATGACATGCAGTGGTTCTCCGTCAATGCGATGAAATCAGCGTTCATTCCTTTCGATGAACGACTGGCGATGATCAATGACGTCATCAAGCCCGGATATGCCGAGCTGAAGTCCGAATGGCTGTTCCAGCAGACCTCCTCCACCAGCGGTTCTGTGCCCGTGAAGGAGTGACCGGAGGTATCGGGGTGTATGGAATGCGTACGGGTATTCACAACCCGTCCGCATTTCGATGTTTGCGGCGGGCGGGTTCGCGTGTTTACGGTCGTGCACACCGCTCGCATTCCCCCAACCCCATTTCGAGGACGCATTTTCATGAAGCAGTCTGCTGCCAAGACCCTCGGTGTCGCCGCTCTCGGTGCCGCCTTCGCCGCTGCCGGCGCGGGCGCCGCGAACGCGGCCCCGGCGGTTCCGGACGCGACCGGGACGCTGGACACCGTCACCAGCACCCTCCCGGCGCAGAACGTCTCCCAGGCGCTGCCGGGTGCCGGGGCGGCGGTGACCCAGGGCAAGCCCGCCCTCGAGCGCGGTCTTGCCGCCGTGCAGCCGTCCGCCTCGCGCGCGCTCGCCGACGGTCCGGCCACGCCGGTCGCCGGACTGCTCGGCGGCCTGCCGGTGCAGGGCGGAGTGCCCGTGAAGGGCCTTCCGCTCGGCGGCTGACCCACCCACTGAACGCGCCGATGGGGCGCACCCCTTGGACAAGGGGTGCGCCCCATCGGCGTATCCGCGAAGGTCACCAGGCGGTACGGGCCGCCTTGTCCTCCGAGGGCAGCAGGATCCACAGCGCTATGTACAGCAGGAACTGCGGGCCCGGCAGCAGGCAGGAGAGCAGGAAGATCACGCGCATCGTCGTCGCGGAGGTGCCGAAGCGCCGGGCCAGCGCGGCGCACACTCCGCCGATCATGCGGCCGTTCGTGGGGCGGGCAAGGGCGGACATGTGCGGCTCCTTCGTGAGCGTCGGTCCGAGGCGGCCTTCGGTGACTGCCTCATCTGCCGTCAACGATACGGAGACGAAGGGGGCAAAGCGTCGCTCTATGGTGCGATCCCGACCCTGGGAAACGTCGGGGTCAGACCCTGAGCCAGGTCCTCCTGGCGGACGGCCGCGAGGTCCCCGCGCTCGGACCTGCGGCGGAGCCGGCAGCGGGCCGCGGGTACGACGGCGAGGTGGGCGAGGGCCACGCCCACGGTGTTCAGCAGCAGCGAGTCGACGTCCGGGACCCGGCCCGGCACCCCGGTCTGCAGCAGCAGGATGCCCAGCGAGACGAGCGCGCCCGCGGCGACCGTACGGAGGAACGAGGCGAACGGGAAGGCCCGGAGGCTGCCGTGCGCCATCGGCAGAAGCACGCCGAGCGGCGCGAGGAGGGCGAGGCCCTCGCCGATGCTGCGGGCCGCCTGGGGCCAGCCAAGGGCGAGGTCGGCCCGGATGCCGGCGAACGGACGCACGTTGGGGGGCATCACCCAGAGCACATCCAGCGGACGCAGCGTGAGCCAGGCGACGAACGCGAGGTGTGCGACGAGGAGGACACCTCCTGTCGCACGGATGCGGATCGCGGCGCTGCCGCCGATGGAGCCTTGACGCTGCACGCCCCTCTAGACGCGGCCTTCGGCACGATCGGTTCCGCCTGCTCCCCGGGCACCTCGATGAGGCTTGCGCCACACCCGCACGTCAGCCGACCGTCACCTCAACGGACGGCGGCTTCTCGGTGCCGGGCCGGGAGCGGACCTCGTCCGTGCACGAGTAGCGGTGCAGGGGGTCACGCCCGGGCCCGCCGAGGATGACCGAGCCGTCGCCCTCGGCCGCAGCCGAGTCGGAGAAGGTGCACACGACCTGGGCCAGGGCGAAGGACGTGAGGCCGCCGGGCGGACTGCTCAGCCGGAGCGTGTCCTCGGGGTCGCCGGGGCGCGGCCCGCTCACGTTCATCCCGCCGCGTACGTCGGTCGTGTACCCGGCCTCCTTCTCGCCGGCCGACGGAGTCGCCGCGAGCTGGTCGAGCAGCCCCTGCGCCACCAGCAGCCGCCGCCGCGAGTCCGCGGTGCCGTCCGGAACCCGTACCGTCCGGTCGACGGCGACCAGCGACGAGCCGCACAGCAGGAACACCTGCACCGGCAGCCCGCGCGAGGCCTGCGTCGAGACGTCCGGCCCGGCCAGCGAGCACTGCACCCGCGAGGGCGCCGCCCCGAAGTCGGTGGGCACCTCGGTGGAACGGATGCCGCACCCGGTGAGCAGCGCGGCCGTGCCGACGAAAAAGGGGAGCGCCAGCAGGCGTCGTACGGTCATGAGGCGTTCGCGTCCTTCCCCGGGTCCTTCTCGGACTCCTCCGTCAGCGCCGACGCGTCCCGCGGCAGCCACAGCGTGAACACCGCGCCCCCGGCGGGGGAGTTCGCGGCGGTGATCTCACCGCCGTGGATGTGGGCGTTCTCCAGGGCGATGGACAGGCCCAGGCCGCTGCCCTCGGAGCGGGGCCGGGACGCACTCGCCTTGTAGAAACGGTCGAAGACGTGCGGCAGGACGTCCTCGGGGATGCCGGGCCCGTGGTCCCGCACCTCGATGACGACCTGCGCGTCCTGCCCGCCCTTCGCGGCCGACTCCCGCACCACCACGCGGACGGGCGAGCCGCCGTGCTTGAGCGCGTTGCCGATGAGGTTCGCCAGGATCACGTCCAGGCGGCGCGGGTCGAGCCGGGCGTGGATGCCGCGCTCGGCGTCCAGGTCCACCGCGTCCAGCCAGGCCCGTGCGTCGATGCACGCCGTGATCTGGTCGGCCACGTCCACGTCGTCCAGGACCAGGCGCGCGGTGCCCGCGTCGAAGCGGGTGACCTCCATCAGGTTCTCGACGAGGTCGTTGAGCCGCCGGGTCTCGCTGACGACGAGCCGGACGGCGGGCTCGATCATCGGGTCCACGCTCCCGGACTCCGCCTCCAGCTCCTCCTCGAGGATGTCCGTGACGGCGGTGATCGCGGTGAGCGGGGTGCGCAGTTCATGGCTCATGTCCGCGACGAACCGCCTCGACGCCTCGTCCCTCGATGCCATGTCCTCGACCCGCTTCTCCAGCGCCTCGGCCGCGTAGTTGAACGTCCGTGACAGTTCCGCGAGTTCGTCCGTGCCGGACACCCTCAGGCGGGTGTCCAGCTTGCCTTCACCGAGCCGGCGGGCGGCGGTTCCCAGGCGCTGCACGGGCTTCAGCACGGTCGAGGCGGCGGCCTGCGCGAGCAGTGCCGAGCCGACCAGTGCGAGAGCGGTGGCGATCCCCAGCGACCAGGCAAGGGAGTTGAGGTCCTTGGCCTCCGGCTCCAGCGACTTGAGCATGTAGCCGGTCGCCCCGCCGTCGATCACCTTCGTCCCGGCCACCAGGTACGGCGTGCCGTTCTCGCTGATCCGCTGCCAGTACAGGTGGTACGCGTACTTGTTGCCGGAGTCGACCTGCTGCTTCTTGGTCACGGCCGTGCGCAGCGACTTGGGCACGTCCTGCAGCGAGAAGCCGTCAAGTCCGCCCGAACTGCCGTACACCGTCTTGCCGTCGGGGTCCTGGGCGACGAGCAGGACGCTGAAGCGCTGGCTGCTGAGGGTCATCTGCCCGGCGGTGTGCTGCAGTTCGTCCTGCGTGGGGTGCGGGCGCAGCGTGCCCGCCCGCGTCTGCATCGCCTGCCGGAAGTCGCCGAGCACCGCGTCCTGGGTGCGGGTGAGCACGGCCTCGCGGTTGAGCCAGTACGCGATCCCGGACGCGGAGACGGCCGCGGTGAGTGCCACGAGCCCGAACACGACGACGAGACGCAGCCGGAGGCTGGTGAACCGCAGCCGTGAGAGATGTCCCTTGCGCGTCGCGGCCCAGCCGCGAACCCCCCCTGGTGCTTCGGTCACTGAGGCGTGTCCAGCCGGTAGCCCACGCCCCGCACGGTACGGATCAGCGTCGGGGACGACGGAACGTCCTCGACCTTGGCGCGCAGCCGCTGGACACACGCGTCCACCAGCCGGGAGTCACCGAGGTAGTCGTGCTCCCACACCAGGCGCAGCAGCTGCTGCCGGGACAGCGCCTGCCCCGGCCGCCTGCTCAGCTCCAGCAGCAGCCTCAGCTCGGTCGGCGTGAGCTGCAGGTCCTCGCCGTTCTTCGTCACGGTCATCGCCGCGCGGTCGATGACCAGGCTGCCGAAGCTCGCCGCGTCGGTCGACTCCCGCTCGCCGCGCCGCAGCACGGCCCGGATCCGGGCGTCCAGCACCCGTCCCTGGATCGGTTTGACCACATAGTCGTCCGCGCCGGACTCCAGCCCGACGACGATGTCGATGTCGTCGCTGCGCGCGGTCAGCAGGATGATCGGCAGCTGGTCCGTGCGCCGGATGCGCCGGCACACCTCGAACCCGTCGATGCCGGGCAGCATCACGTCCAGCACGATCAGGTCCGGCCGCTGCTCGCGCAGGAGCTTCAGACCGTCCTCTCCGGTGGCAGCGGTGGCAACCCGGTGTCCCTGGCGCGTAAGAGACAGCTCCAGGGCCGTACGGATGGCGTCGTCGTCTTCGATCAGCAACAGGGAAGGCACGGGGCTCATTCTGGCCCATGGTGGGGTGGGGTTTCGACTCCTGCTACGGACCACTACGTCTACGTGCACATACCGCTCTCTCTGTGACCGTGCTGTGCCCCGCATACGGCCGGCCCCTGTGACAGGTCTGTGACAGTCGGCGGACACGGCCATGAAGGTGCGTTGGCAAGCTTCTCGGCACAGGCAAGGAAGCACCGCCTGAGCAAGCCGAACACCGGAAGTCCACGACGGGGGGCGCGAGATGAGCACGCTGCACAGCATCAGCACCAGCGCAGTGATCACGCGTCTTCACGACGTGAACGGGGGTCGGGGTTCCGAGAAGTCCGGTGCAGTGAGCGGGCGGGGGTGCGCTCGCGGCACCGGGCGTCAGCACACGGCGTACATGTCGGTTGTTGACACCACGGGGGAACACGGGGGAAGCGCGTACAGGGAGGACAAGGGGGAGCGTCGTTCGCTGCCGGAGACCGTAGATGCCGAAGCGGCGTTTACCGCCTACGTCCAGGAGCGCCGCGCCTCCCTGTACGCAACCGCCTACCACCTGACCGGTGACCGCTTCGAGGCCGAGGACCTGCTGCAGAGCGCGCTGTTCTCGACGTACAAGGCGTGGGACCGGATCAGCGACAAGGCGGCGGTCGGCGGATATCTCCGCCGGACCATGACCAATCTGCACATCAGCGCGTGGCGCCGCCGCAAGCTGAACGAATACCCGACCGAGGAACTGCCGGAGACGCCCGGCGACACGGACGCGATGCGCGGCACCGAACTGCGCGCCGTCCTGTGGCAGGCGCTCGCCCGGCTGCCCGAACTCCAGCGCACGATGCTGGTCCTGCGCTACTACGAGGGCCGCACCGACCCGGAGATCGCGGACATCCTCGACATCAGTGTCGGCACGGTGAAGTCCAGCATCTGGCGGTCGCTCCGCCGGCTGCGTGAGGACGAGGTCCTCAGCTTCGGCCGTGACGAGGAGGACGCCTTCGGGGAGCTCGTCGCCTGAGGGTTGGGGGGGGGTAGCAGGTAACGGGGGAAGCACGGGGGAGCGGTAACCGGGGGGGCCACGGGGGAACGGGGGCCCGACGGGATCATGGGGGAAGCACCACAGGGGGAGCGAGGGAGCGGGACCGGAGGGCCGGGGGGTCCGTCCAGTCCCGCTTTTTCGTGTGCGCTCAGCCGGCCGGCGTCGCCGCCGGACGCCGGCCCACCGCGGCCGCGGCCAGCCGGCCCAGCGCCTCGTCACGGTCGCAGGGGTACGCGCCGAGGGCGGACTGGCGGGCGATGATCGAACGTTCCTGACGCATCAGGCGCCAGCCGCGGCGGAGCAGGAACGGGACCGACTTGCGGCCCTCCCTGAGGTCGCGCAGGAAGCGGCGGCGGAAGGTGCGGACCGGGCCGCGGTTCAGGCACAGGGCGTCGGCCAGCAGCCCCAACTCCCGGCAGCGCTCGACTATCTCGGCCGCGAAGATGCCCTCCGCGATGAACAGCGGGGTGCGCCCGATGTCGACGCTCTCCTCGCCGGTGCGGGCGCTGAGCGAGATGTCGTACACGGGGATGTTCGTACGGCCCGTGCGGCACAGCCGGGCGATCGCGGTGACGGCCGTGTCGGTGTCCCAGGAGTCCGGGTGGTCCCAGTCGATGTCGGAGCTTCCCGCCACCAGCGGCAGCGTCGGGTCCCCGGCCTCCTTGTAGAAGTCGTCGAGGCGCAGCACGGGGAGGCCGGAGCGGGCGGCGACCAGGGACTTGCCAGAGCCCGAGGGGCCGCAGAGCAGCACGACGCGGGCGGGGGAGGGGATATGGATGCTCACGGGACACCAGTTTGACGTACTCCCTACGCCCTGCCGACCCCGCGGGTCGTCTTTGGAGTGCGCGTCACACCTCAACTACCCTTCGTGTCGAACCGATTACTCTGCGAACTCGAAGGTGGCTTCAGCAATGGCACGACACGCCTCTCCCCTCAACTCCACCGCCACGCGCGCCCTGATCGCCCTCGCGACCGCCTCCGCGGCGCTGGGCGCGGGCGCGGCGACGGCGTCCGCGGACTCCGCCGCGGCCCTGAAGGTGCCCGTGTCGCCGGCCGCGATCAGCAAGATCGCCGCTGCCCCGCAGGCCGCCCCGGTGAAGGGCATCGGGGGTGACCTCGCGATCCTGAGGGGCGCCGGCGGCCCGCACGGCAACGGCGTCGACATCCCGCTGTCCGGGGTCACCGGTCCGATCACCCAGACCGGCCCGATCGGCGCCGTCCCGGCGTTGGAGGGGTTCGCGGGGCTGCTGGGCGCCGGAGGTCTTTCCTGAGGCGTGGGCGCACACAGGAGAGCCGCGTCCTCCCCGGACGGTGGGAGGACGCGGCTCTCGGTCTGCGGCGGCCGTCGTCAGTACGACGAGCCGGACGCGCCCAGCGAACCCGTCGGGTGCCAGACGGTCTTCGTCTCCAGGAACGCCGTCATGCGGTCGATGCCGGGAGTCGCCGTCCAGTCGTCCACAGGCTGTGGACGAAGAACGCGCTTCAGATTGTCCGCCGCCGCGATCTCCAGTTCCTTCGCCAGGTCGTCGTCGGTGCCGGCGCCGGCCAGGTCGATCGCGTTGACGTCCTGGTGCGCGGCGAGCGGCGTGGCGATCTCCGCCGTACGGCCCGACAGCACGTTGACCACCCCGCCGGGCAGGTCGGAGGTGGCGAGCACCTCGCCCAGCGACAGCGCCGGGAGCGGGGACCTCTCGCTCGCGATCACGATCGCCGTGTTGCCGGTGGCGATCACCGGGGCGAGGACCGAGACCAGGCCGAGGAAGGACGACTTCTGGGGTGCGAGGACGGCGACGACGCCCGTCGGCTCCGGGGAGGAGAGGTTGAAGAACGGGCCCGCCACCGGGTTCCCGCCGCCGACCACCTGGGCGATCTTGTCGGTCCAGCCCGCGTACCAGACCCAGCGGTCGATCGCGGCGTCGACGAGCGCGGCCGCCTTCGCCGTGTTCGACTTCGCCTTCGCGGGCGGCAGGCCCTCGGCGTCGGCGACCTCCCGGACGAACTGCTCCTTGCGCCCCTCCAGCATCTCGGCGATGCGGTAGAGGATCTGCCCGCGGTTGTAGGCCGTCGCGCCGGACCACCCCCCGAACGCCTTGCGGGCGGCGACCACCGCGTCACGGGCGTCCTTGCGGGACGAAAGGGGCACGTTCGCCAGCCAGTTGTCCTTCGAGTCCGTCACCTCGTACACCCGGCCGCTCTCGGAACGCGGGAACTTCCCGCCGACGTACAGCTTGTAGGTCTTGAAGACGCTCAGACGCTGCTGCTCGGACTTCTCAGACATCGAGGTACGCCTCCAGACCGTGGCGGCCGCCCTCGCGGCCGAAGCCCGACTCCTTGTAACCGCCGAACGGCGACGTCGGGTCGAACTTGTTGAACGTGTTGGACCAGATGACCCCGGCCCGGAGCCTGCCCGCGACCGCCAGGATGCGCGAGCCCTTCTCCGTCCAGATGCCCGCCGACAGTCCGTACGGCGTGTTGTTGGCCTTCGCCACGGCCTCGTCCGGGGTGCGGAAGCTGAGGACGGACAGCACGGGCCCGAAGATCTCGTCACGGGCGACGGTGTGCGCCTGGGTGACGTTCGTGAAGAGCGTCGGGGCGAACCAGTAGCCGGACGAGGGGAGTTCGCACGCAGGTGACCAGCGCTCGGCGCCCTCCGCCTCGCCCCGCTCGACCAGCGAGGTGATGCGGGAGAGCTGCTCGGCGGAGTTGATCGCGCCGATGTCCGTGTTCTTGTCCAGCGGGTCGCCGAGGCGGAGGGTGGAGAGCCTGCGCTTCAGGGACTCCAGCAGCTCGTCCTGGACCGACTCCTGGACGAGGAGACGGCTGCCCGCGCAGCACACCTGGCCCTGGTTGAAGAAGATGCCGTTGACGATCCCCTCCACCGCCTGGTCGATCGGGGCGTCGTCGAAGACGATGTTGGCGCCCTTGCCGCCCAGTTCGAGTGTGAGCTTCTTGCGGCTGCCCGCGACGGTCTTCGCGATCTCCTTGCCGACGGCCGTGGAGCCGGTGAAGGCGACCTTGTTCACGTCCGGATGCGCCACGAGCGCGGCGCCCGCGTCGCCGTAGCCCGGAAGGATGTTGACGACACCCTTGGGCAGCCCGGCCTGGCGGCAGACGTCCGCGAAGAACAGCGCGGAGAGCGGGGTCGTCTCGGCGGGCTTCAGCACCACCGTGTTGCCGGTCGCCAGGGCCGGGGCGATCTTCCACGCCAGCATCAGCAGCGGGAAGTTCCAGGGGATGACCTGGCCGGCGACGCCAAGGGGGCGGGGCTGCCCGCCGAACCCGGCGTGGTCGAGCTTGTCGGCCCAGCCCGCGTAATAGAAGAAGTGCGCGGCGACCAGGGGGAGGTCGGCGTCGCGCGTCTCCTTGATGGGCTTGCCGTTGTCCAGCGTCTCCAGGACGGCCAGTTCGCGGCTGCGCTCCTGGATGATGCGGGCGATGCGGAAGAGGTACTTCGCGCGCTCGGCTCCGGGCAGCGCCGACCAGTTCTCGAAGGCCCTGCGGGCGGCCCTCACGGCGCGGTCGACGTCCGCCTCGCCCGCCTGGGCGATCTCGGAGAGGACCTCCTCGGTCGACGGCGAGACCGTCTTGAAGACCTTGCCGTCGGCCGCCTCCGTGAACTCGCCGTCGATGAACAGGCCGTAGGAGGGGGCGATGTCGACGACTGAGCGGGACTCGGGCGCCGGTGCGTAATCGAATGCGGATGCCATGGTGATCAGTCCACCGTCACGTAGTCGGGGCCGGAGTAGCGGCCGGTGGCCAGCTTCTGACGCTGCATCAGCAGGTCGTTCAGGAGCGAGGAGGCGCCGAAGCGGAACCAGTGGTTGTCCAGCCAGTCCTCGCCCGCCGTCTCGTTGACGATGACCAGGAACTTGACGGCGTCCTTGGAGGTGCGGATACCGCCCGCGGGCTTCACGCCGACCTGGACGCCGGTCTGGGCGCGGAAGTCGCGGACCGCCTCCAGCATCAACAGGGTGTTCGCGGGGGTGGCGTTGACGGCGACCTTGCCCGTGGATGTCTTGATGAAGTCCGCGCCCGCCAGCATGCCCAGCCAGCTCGCGCGGCGGATGTTGTCGTACGTCGACAGCTCGCCGGTCTCGAAGATGACCTTCAGGCGGGCGGCGCCCGAGGCCTCCTTCACGGCGACGATCTCGTCGTACACCTTCAGGTAGTTGCCCGCGAGGAACGCCCCGCGGTCGATGACCATGTCGATCTCGTCGGCGCCCGCGGCGACCGCGTCGCGCACGTCGGCCAGCTTCACGTCGAGCGCGGCGCGCCCCGCCGGGAAGGCGGTGGCGACCGAGGCGACCTTCACGGTCGAGCCGGCGACGGCCTCCTTGGCCGCGGGCACCATGTCGGGGTAGACGCAGACGGCCGCGGTCGAGGGGGTCGTACGGTCGGTGGGGTCGGGGCGGACCGCCTTGGCGCCGAGCGCCCGGACCTTGCCCGGGGTGTCCGCGCCTTCCAGCGTCGTCAGGTCGACCATCGAGATGGCGAGGTCGATGGCGTACGCCTTCGCGGTCGTCTTGATGGAACGGGTGCCGAGGGACGCGGCCCGCCCCTCCAGGCCGACCGCGTCGACGCCGGGCAGCCCGTGAAGGAAGCGGCGCAGCGTGCTGTCGGACGCGGCGACGTCCGAGAGAGTGCGAGCTGCTGTGGGTGCATTGGTGGGCATGGTCACCAGACGAGCATATCTACGCGCGTAGCGGCTGTACAGCCCCGGCTGCTCCTTCGGCCGCCCGTCCCGCTGTTCGTCCAGCTGTTCGTCCGCCTGCGCGTCCGGCCGCTCGTCCGGCTGTTCGTTCGGTGTGGTCCCACCGCGTATGAGCATCGCTCCGGCCGTCGGGCAGAATCGGGACCATGACGACCCCGGACCACGAGTCACCAGCGCCGCAGCCCCCGGCCTCCGAGTTCAAGGACCGGGTCTACCGGTCGTCCGGGGGTATCGCCGGCGGCGTCCTGTTGCTTGCCATCGCGGCCTGGCTCGGCATCGACGCGATCGTCTCCGGGCACGGCCGCACGCCCTGGCTGGCGCTCGCCGCGATGATCCTGATCGTCCCGCTGATCGTCGCCTTCACACTCCGCCCGGCCGTGTACGCCAACGAGGAGCGGCTGCGCATCCGCAACCCGTTGCGCGTGGTCGTGGTGCCGTGGGGGGAGGTCGCCACCCTGCGGTCCGGCTACTCGAACGAGGTCGTCACCAACTCCGGCGGGAAATACCAGCTGTGGTCCGTTCCCGTCTCGCTGCGGGCCCGTAAGAGGGCGGCCCGGCGCGAGGCCAGGTCGACGGCGGAGCGGGCCGCGGAGGCGAGCGGTCGGGGCGGCCGTGGCGGGCGGGGCCGTATGGGCGGCCTGGGCGGTTCCTTCGGGGCCGGTGGGTTCTCGGGCGGCGCCGCCCGCCCGGAGGGCTCCACGCGCGCCCAGTCCGACCAGGTCATGGACGACCTGCGCGAGCTCCTGGAGACCCATGAGCAGGTGAAGACGGCGCAGGGCGAGGTGACCGTACGCTGGGCGTACGAGATCGCGGGCCCGGCGCTGGCCGGGATCGTGCTGCTGGCGATCCTGGTGGCGACGGGCTGACCCGCCCCGGGGCCGGGCCGCAGGTTCACGGCTCTGCCGTACATGCTCTGCTTCTGCTTCCACCCCTCGGCCACGACGGCCACCCCCCCCACCCGGGCGGAACCGAGGACCGCTGCCACGACACCGTCGACGACCGCGGCGCGGGCGTGGCCGCGGGCCTCACCCTCGCCGGACTCGGCCTCACCGCGATGCTGCCGGGGTCCTGGTGCGCCGCGGGGCAGCCGCTCTGCGACGGGAGCCGGCGGCCGTCCTGCGGGTGCTGGTGCGCGAGGGCAGGTACGGGGTCACCGAGGTCTTCGCCACCGATGATGTGGGGGCGCTGCGGCCCCTGTTCACGGTCGCGGAGACGTATTGGGACGGCGGGGGCGGCGGAGCCGGACGGTGCGGGCCGTGGGGGGTGAGGTGGGGAACGGGTGTTCCCGGCGACAGGGCCTAGCGCCCGGTTCGGCGTGAAGAGGGGTGCCCTTGCGGGCACCCCTCTTCGGTCAGATGCCTGCTGCGGCCGACAGGTCCCGCTTGATCGCCGCGAGGAGCCCGTTCGCGGTGGTGTGCGCCGCGGGGAGGCCGGCGTGGGTCGGGACGGGGACCACGACCTCCAGGTAGCACTTCAGCTTGGGCTCCGTGCCGCTCGGGCGGACGATCACGCGGGCGCCGTCGAGCGTGTAGCGCAGGCCGTCGGTGGGCGGGAGCCTGTCCGTGCCCTGGCTGAGGTCCTCGGCCCGGGTGATGGCGAGGCCGGCGAGCTCGGTCGGGGGCCGCTCACGGAGCTGCTCCATGGCGCGGGCGATGACCGAGAGGTCCTGAACCCGGACCGAGAGCTGGTCGGTGGCGTGCAGCCCGTGCTCAACGGCGAGATCGTCGAGGAAGTCGAGGAGGGTGCGGCCCTCCTCCTTGAGCTGCGAGGCGAGTTCCGTGATCAGGAGGGCGGCCGTGATGCCGTCCTTGTCGCGTACGCCGTCGGGGTCGACGCAGTAGCCGAGGGCCTCCTCGTAGCCGTAGCGCAGGCCCTCGACGCGGGCGATCCACTTGAAGCCGGTGAGCGTCTCCTCGTACGGCAGACCCGCTTTTCGGGCGATCCGCCCGAGGAGGGAGGACGACACGATCGACTCGGCGAACGTCCCCTGCGCGCCGCGTCGGACGAGATGCGCGGCGAGCAGCGCGCCGACCTCGTCGCCGCGCAGCATCCGCCACTGCCCGTGGTCCTTGACGGCGACGGCGCAGCGGTCGGCGTCGGGGTCGTTGGCGATGATCAGGTCCGGGTCGGTCTCGCGGGCCTTCGCGAAGGCCAGGTCCATGGCGCCCGGCTCTTCCGGGTTGGGGAAGGCGACGGTGGGGAAGTCCGGGTCGGGCTCGGCCTGTTCGGCGACGAGGGCGGGCCGGGGGAAGCCGGCCCGTGCGAAGGCGGCGAGGAGGGTGTCCTTGCCGACGCCGTGCAACGCCGTGTAGACGGTGCGGGCGGTGCGGGGGGAGCCGGCGGCGAGTACGGCGTCCGTGCGGGCCAGGTAGGCGTCGAGGACGCTGTCGTCGAGGGTTTCCCAGCCGGTGTCCGGGCGCGGGACGTCGTGGAGGGACGCGATCGCCTGGATTTCGGCCGCGATCTCCGTGTCCGCGGGCGGCACGATCTGGGAGCCGTCGCCGAGGTAGACCTTGTAGCCGTTGTCGCGGGGCGGGTTGTGGCTGGCGGTGACCTCCACGCCGGCGACCGCGCCCAGGTGCCGTATGGCGTAGGCGAGGACAGGGGTGGGGAGGGGGCGGGGAAGTACGGCGGCCCGGAAGCCGGCGCCGGTCATCACGGCGGCGGTGTCGCGGGCGAAGTCGACGGACTTGTGGCGGGCGTCGTAGCCGATGACCACCAGGCCGCCCTGCCGGCCCCTGGCGTTGAGGTACGCGGCGAGGCCCGCGGCGGCTCGGACGACGACCGAACGGTTCATGCGCATGGGGCCTGCGCCGAGTTCGCCGCGCAGGCCCGCGGTGCCGAACTGGAGGGTGCCGCTGAAGCGGGCGGTGAGTTCGGTGACGTCTCGGGCCTCGATGAGCTTGGCGAGCTCGTCACGGGTGTCCGGGTCGGGGTCCTCGGCCAGCCAGGTCTTGGCCCGGGCGATGAGATCGTCTTGCACGGTCGGTCCAGCCTCTCGTGTGGGTCGTGATGCCTGCGGCGCCTGCGCGGCTTCGGCGGGGGTGCGGGTGGCGCGTCGGGGCCGGAGCCGGGGTGTCCGTCATCGGTCCGGCGGTGCTGTCTGCCGGGTGGTGCTGGTGCCCGGTGACGGACGCCGGCCGCCGCGCGCGGACACCCCCACCCCGTCCCGTGCTCGCCGTGCGCGGCCGACGGCCCACGCGGGACTCCCGGATGCGCTCAGATACGGTCCAGAACCTGCGCCAGCAGCGAACCCATCCGGGTCGCCGAGTCGCGGCCCGCCTGGAGGACCTCTTCGTGGTTCAGGGGCTCGCCCGTCATGCCGGCCGCGAGGTTGGTCACCAGGGAGATGCCCAGTACCTCGGCGCCCGCCTCACGTGCGGCGATCGCTTCGAGGACCGTCGACATGCCCACCAGGTCCGCGCCGATCACCCGGGCCATGCGGATCTCGGCCGGCGTCTCGTAGTGCGGGCCGGGGAACTGCGCGTAGACGCCCTCCTCCAGGGTGGGGTCGATCTCCTTGCACAGGGCGCGCAGGCGGGGGGAGTAGAGGTCGGTGAGGTCGACGAAGTTCGCGCCGATGATCGGGGACGTCGCCGTCAGGTTGATGTGATCGCTGATCAGGACCGGCTGGCCGGGGCGCATGCCCTCGCGCAGGCCGCCGCAGCCGTTGGTGAGGACGATCGTCTTGCTGCCGGCGGCCACCGCGGTGCGGACGCCGTGCGCCACGGCGGCGACGCCTCGGCCCTCGTAGAAGTGGGTGCGGCCGAGGAAGACCAGGACGCGCTTGTCGCCGATGCGGTACGAGCGGATCTTGCCGCCGTGGCCCTCCACCACCGGCGGCGGGAAACCGGGCAGCTCGGTGACCTGGAACTCGGCATCGGGTGCCCCGAGGGCGTCCACCGCCGGGGCCCAGCCGGAGCCCATCACGAGGGCGACGTCGTGGGTCTCGGCGCCGGTCAGGTCGCGCAGGCGTGCGGCGGCGGCGTCGGCGGCGGCATGGGGGTCGCCCTGGATGTCGTCCGGAAGAAGAGATGCGTTCACGCGGTCGAGAGTAGCCGGTCGGGGCCTACGCGCGTAGATGACAGAGCTCACGGGTCTGCGATCGTTGTCTTGTCGTTTCCAACGAAAGGCGGGGGTGGAGGGTCTGTGCGGTGTCTGTGGGTTCGCTGTGCTCAGCAGGGGCGCTTGCGCAGCTCCATCACGTAGTCGTGCGGGGCTCCCGCGGACTCGGCTGCGTCGGCGACCTCGCCCAGATATCGCGCCGACGGGAGGCCGCCCTCGTAGCCGTCGAGGACGTACGTCCACGCCGACTCCTCGCCCTCCAGGGTGTGCACCCGCACCCGCATCCGGCGGTAGACGCCCAGGCCGACGCCCTCCCAGCGGTCCATCGACTCCTCGTCGAGCGGCGCGATGTCGTACAACGCGACGAAGACCTGGGAGAGCGGGTCCTCGACGATCGTCGCCAGAGCGCCCTCCCAGCCCATGTGCTCGCCCCCGAAGGTCAGCCGCCACCCGTTCAGCCAGCCGGTGGCGCGCATCGGCGAGTGCGGGGCGCGGCGGGTCATCAGCCGCGCGTCGAGGTTGCCGGCGTACGCGGCGTAGAGCGACATGGGGTCGAGGGTACGGTAGTCGGCACAGGCGTCTCGTGGGGATCAGCGGCCCCTTGCCAACCCATTGCCCCGCCCCCGGGGCGATAGCACCTTGAACGGTGCGGGACAATGGGGTACGTGACTCGGATCGTGATCATCGGTGGCGGACCCGGCGGATACGAGGCGGCCCTGGTGGCCGCCCAGCTCGGCGCGGAGGTGACCGTCGTCGACTGCGACGGTCTGGGCGGGGCGTCGGTACTGACCGACTGCGTGCCGTCGAAGACTCTTATTGCTACGGCCGAGGTGATGACCACCTTCGATTCGTCGTACGAGGAGCTGGGGATCATCGTCGCCGACGACACCCCGCCGCTGGAGCAGGCCGCCCGGGTGGTGGGGGTCGACCTGGGGAAGGTCAACCGTCGTGTGAAGCGGCTTGCGCTGGCCCAGTCGCACGACATCACGGCGTCCGTGACGCGTGCCGGGGCCCGGGTCATGCGGGGGCGCGGGCGGCTGGAGGGCATGCAGGCCCTCGACGGTTCGCGGAAGGTGGTCGTCTCCACTGCCGACGGCAGCGAGGAGACCCTCACCGCCGATGCCGTGCTCATCGCCACCGGCGGCCATCCGCGCGAGCTGCCCGACGCCCAGCCCGACGGCGTGCGCATCCTCAACTGGACCCAGGTGTACGACCTCACCGAGCTTCCCGAGGAGCTCATCGTGGTGGGGTCGGGCGTGACCGGTGCCGAGTTCGCCGGTGCCTATCAGGCGCTCGGGTCCAAGGTGACGCTGGTGTCGTCACGGGACCGTGTGCTGCCGGGTGAGGACCCGGATGCCGCCGCCGTCCTCGAGGACGTCTTCCGGCGGCGTGGCATGAACGTCATGGCGCGGTCGCGGGCCGCCGCCGCCAAGCGGGTCGGCGACCGGGTCGAGGTCGCGCTGTCCGACGGGCGGGTCATCAGCGGTTCGCACTGTCTGATGGCGGTCGGTGCCATTCCGAACAGTGCGGGGCTGGGATTGGAGAAGGCCGGCGTCAGGGTGCGCGAGTCCGGGCACATCTGGACCGACAAGGTCTCCCGGACGACGGCTCCCGGTGTCTATGCCGCCGGTGACGTGACCGGTGTCTTCGCCCTCGCCTCCGTGGCCGCCATGCAGGGCCGAATCGCCATGTACCACTTCCTCGGCGACGCGGTGGCACCGCTGAATCTGAAGACCGTTTCGTCCAATGTGTTCACCGATCCCGAGATCGCGACCGTCGGCTACACGCAGGCGGACGTCGATGGGGGAAAGATCGACGCCCGCGTCGTGAAGCTGCCGTTGCTGCGTAATCCGCGGGCCAAGATGCAGGGCATCAGGGACGGCTTCGTGAAGCTGTTCTGCCGGCCGGGCACCGGCATCGTGGTCGGCGGAGTGGTCGTCTCGCCGCGCGCTTCGGAACTGATCCATCCGATCTCGATCGCCGTCGACAACAATCTGACGGTCGAACAGATCGCGAACGCGTTCACCGTGTATCCCTCCCTTTCGGGGTCGATCGCGGAGGTCGCGCGCCAGCTTCACACGCGTAAGTCCGGCGGCGAGATCTGACGGCCGAAACCGATTCCCCGCTGGTCACAGGGAGTTGTCGAGCATGCGTACGGCATAGGCGGGACGGGTAGGCTCTATACCACTTCCCGTCCTTGTGTGCGAACAACTTCTGCTATTCGGCGCAAACTGCTGAAAGCAGACGGTCGTTGGGGTTACTGTCAGTTTCGTGTTCGCTGCAGAACGTCGCCAATTGATCCTCGAAATGGTGCGAGCGAATGGGGCCGTGTCGCTCCGTGAGCTCGCCCGCGTCGTCCAGACCTCCGAAGTGACCGTACGGCGGGACGTGCGCGCACTGGAGGCAGAAGGACTCCTCGACCGCCGGCATGGCGGTGCGGTATTGCCGGGCGGGTTCACGCGAGAATCCGGCTTTCCGCAGAAATCACATCTCGCGACCGCCGAGAAGACGGCCATCGCCGACCTTGCCGCGGGCTTCGTGGAAGAAGGCGAAGCCATCGTGGTCGGGGCGGGCACCACCACACAGGAGCTGGCTCGCCGGCTCGCCCGGGTGCCCGGGCTGACCGTCGTCACCAACTCCCTGCTGGTGGCCCAGGCGTTGGCCCATGCCAACCGCGTGGAGGTCGTGATGACCGGCGGCACCCTGCGCGGTTCCAACTACGCCCTGGTGGGCAGCGGTGCCGAGCAGTCCCTGCAGGGGCTGCGGGTGTCTCGGGCCTTCCTCTCCGGGAGCGGGCTCACCGCCGAGCGCGGCCTGTCCACGTCCAACATGCTGTCGGCGTCCGTCGACCGGGCGCTCGTGCAGGCCGCCGCCGAGGTCGTCGTGCTCGCCGATCACACCAAGCTCGGCACGGACACCATGTTCCAGACCGTGCCGACGGATGTGATCACGCGGCTGGTGACGGACGAGCCGCCACCGCACGACGACCGAGCGGCCACGGAGCTTCAGGCCCTCGCCGACCAAGGGGTGCAGATCGCTGTCGCCGGGGCATCGGGGAATTCGGCCGGTGATCCGGTCCCCCCGCGCCAAGCGCGCCGGGACGTCGCCCTGCCGGGGCCGCGGCGCGGACAGGTCTCCGGGCCCGGGGCGTCCCTGAGGACGGCCACGGTGCTCGGTGAGGCTTCGGCGGGGGCGGAGCGGGCGCGGGTTGCGGATCTGCGGCGGCGGTAGGGGCGACCTCGGCTCTTCGCCGGAAGGGTTCGCGCTCTTCGCCGTAGTGGTTCGCTGGTTGTGCGGGTGCGGGTGCGGGTTCGGATACGGGTTGTACACCGGGCCTACGCTGCGGAGCCGCTCCAGCCGTCCTTCAAGCCCCGCAGGGTGAGGGTCAGCAGGCGGTCCGCCAGGTCTGGGTCGCCCGGGGATTCCTCCGCCGCCAGTGCGATCGCGTGCGTCAGCTGGAGCAGGTCGCCGACTGCCACGTCGGCGCGCACTCTGCCCGCCTCCTGAGCCCGTGTCAGCAGGGCCTTGCCCGCCTCCCGAATGGGCTCGCTGCAGCGGGCCAGTGCGGAGGTGCCGTCGGTCGAGACGGACATCAACGCCCGTGCCAGGCCCCGGTACTCGCCTGCGTGCGCGACGATCTCCCGTAGCCATGTCACCAGGGCCGTGCACGGCTCGGGGGCGTCGAGGAGTTCGTGGGAGCGGGCCAGCAGGTCGCTCACCGCGTCCTCGAAGACCGCGCTCAACAGGGCGTGACGGTTGGGGAAATGGCGGTAGAGGGTGCCGATGCCCACCCCCGCACGCCGGGCCACGTCCTCCAGGGACGCGTCCGTGCCATGCGCCGCGAAGGCGGAGCGGGCCTCGGCGAGCAGCCGCTCGTAGTTGCGGCGGGCGTCGGCACGCATGGCACGCGGGGGCACCGGTGTCGCCGTCGTGTCGTCGTTCACCGCCGTCTCTGCCGACGTCGTGCCCACCATGCCTCCCACCTGCCCTCGCGTGCGTCCCCGTCTGCATCCAGCATGCCATCGAGGATGCGCGAGCGGGCTGCCCGGACCGTGTGGGCCGGAGCGTCTCCTCAGGCGGCAGCAGCGCCGGGGGGACGTGAAGGACGACGAGGCGCCCGGCGGACTGACTGCTTCAGTCCGCCGGGCGCCTCGGGATGTCCTATGGGAAGGCCGGTCCTGCCTCAGTCCTTGATTTCGCAGATGGGGGCGCCGGAGGTGAGGGAGGCGCCGATTTCGGCGGACAGGCCCTTGACGGTGCCGGACTTGTGGGCGTTGAGGGGCTGTTCCATCTTCATCGCTTCGAGGACGACGACGAGGTCGCCTTCCTTGACTTCCTGGCCCTCCTCGACGGCGACCTTGACGATGGTGCCCTGCATGGGGGAGGCGAGGGTGTCGCCGGAGGCTGCCGGGCCGGACTTCTTGGCGGCCCGGCGTTTGGGGCGGGCGCCGGCGGCGAGGCCGGTGCGGGCCAGGGACATGCCCAGGGAGGAGGGCAGGGAGACCTCCAGGCGTTTGCCGCCGACCTCGACGACGACCGTCTCGCGGCCCGGTTCCTCGTCCGTGTCGGTGTCCGCGGGCGCGGTGAAGGGCTTGATGTCGTTGACGAACTCGGTCTCGATCCAGCGGGTGTGGACCGTGAACGGCTCGGCGCTGCCGCTGAGTTCGGGGGCGAACGCGGGGTCGGTGACCACCTTGCGGTGGAAGGGGATGGCGGTGGCCATGCCCTCCACCCGGAACTCCTGCAGGGCACGGGCCGCGCGCTGCAGGGCCTGGGCGCGGGTGGCGCCGGTGACGATCAGCTTGGCCAGCAGCGAGTCCCAGGCCGGGCCGATCACACTGCCCGACTCCACACCGGCGTCCAGGCGCACGCCCGGGCCGGACGGCGCGTCGAAGGCGGTGACGGTGCCCGGCGCGGGCAGGAAGCCCCTGCCGGGGTCCTCGCCGTTGATACGGAACTCCAAGGAGTGGCCGCGCAGTTGGGGATCGCCGTAGCCGAGTTCCTCGCCGTCGGCGATGCGGAACATCTCACGGACCAGGTCGATCCCGGCGACCTCCTCGGTGACCGGGTGCTCGACCTGCAGACGGGTGTTGACCTCCAGGAAGGAGATCGTGCCGTCCGTGCCGACGAGGAACTCGACCGTGCCGGCGCCGACGTAGCCGGCCTCCTTGAGGATGGCCTTGGAAGACGCGTACAACTCGGCGACCTGCGCCTCGGACAGGAACGGCGCCGGGGCCTCCTCGACCAGCTTCTGGTGGCGGCGCTGCAGCGAGCAGTCACGGGTGGAGACCACGACCACGTTGCCGTGGCTGTCGGCCAGGCACTGGGTCTCCACATGGCGGGGCTTGTCGAGGTACCGCTCCACGAAGCACTCCCCGCGGCCGAACGCGGCCACCGCCTCACGGACCGCCGACTCGTAGAGTTCGGGTACCTCTTCGAGAGTGCGGGCGACCTTCAGGCCGCGTCCGCCACCACCGAAGGCCGCCTTGATGGCGATGGGCAGGCCGTGCTCCCGGGCGAAGGCCACGACCTCCTGGGCCCCCGACACCGGATCGGGCGTGCCCGCCACCAGCGGCGCACCGGCACGCTGGGCGATGTGCCGGGCGGCGACCTTGTCACCCAGATCACGAATGGCCTGCGGCGGCGGGCCGATCCAGATCAGCCCGGCATCGAGCACGGCCTGCGCGAAGTCGGCGTTCTCCGACAGAAAACCGTAACCGGGGTGGATCGCGTCCGCCCCCGACTCACGCGCCGCGTTCAAAACCTTGTCGATGTCCAGATAACTGGTCGCCGGAGTGTCACCGCCCAGGGCGAACGCCTCATCTGCGGCGCGGACATGCAGAGCGTCACGGTCCGGGTCCGCATAGACGGCCACACTCGCGATCCCCGCGTCCCGGCAGGCCCGAGCGACCCGGACAGCGATTTCGCCACGGTTGGCGATGAGCACCTTGCGCACGATTGAGGCTCCCTCCTTGAAACAAGCCGAGTTTAGGGACTGGCTACACGGCACTACGACCCGTCCCCACTGGTGAGCTTGCCCACACGGAGCGTGATACGAGGCTTGCTCGACCCGCGAAATCCCTTGTCGCACCACGGCATGCCGGACTCCTGCGGGAAACCCTAGCTCTCCCGTGTGGTCAAGGTCTCTGTGAGAGCGTGCTGCGGGCCACTCGGTTTCTTTGTGGAGTCCCTACGAATGGCCCAATGATTCTTTGCCGTCCGCAGAACCCTTGTCCCGGGGTTTACCCGTTAGTAGCGTTCGCGATGTACGGAACGTACTTTGGGTAACAAGAGCTCGGCTCGAGAGTGGGTGGGGACCGGTGGTGCGCAGACCGGTGGCGTGGGTCGTGGCGGTCGTGCTCTTCGTGGAGGCGTTCGGCGTCGCGGCACTGAACTGGTTTCTGGGGATCGTCGTCGACCGGCAGGACATGTCCCTGGCCGGCCTCGACTCCGACATGATGGCGACGTCCTCGAAGATCGGCGGGATCCTCTTCGGCCTCTACTTCGCCCTGTGCGGCCTGGTGGCGCTCCTCGTCGCCCTCCGGGACCGCCCGCCGGCCGGCTTCGGGCGCATCCTGCTGATCAGCGCGGCCGTGGTGCACGGGCTGCTGGGCGCGTTCGCGTGGGGGCTGGTGGGCTGGTCGGCGTTCCTGTTCATGGTGGCGGTGCTGGCACTCATCGTGCTGCTGCTGATGACCTACGACGGCCCGGCCGAGCCCTCCGACGCGGTCCCGCCCGCGGCACCCGGCCCCGAGAACGACGGCGGCAACGACGGTGGCCGCGAGGACGACAAGGGCTCGCCCCTCACTTCTCCGCCGGCGCCCACAACTCCGTGATGCCGACGCCCAGCTGGGCGAGGAGCCGGCGGACGAGGGGCAGGCTGATGCCGATCACGTTGCCGTGGTCGCCGTCGATGCCGTCGATGAACGGCGCGCTGCGGCCGTCGAGCGTGAACGCCCCCGCGACGTAAAGGGGTTCGCCCGAGGCGACGTAGGCGGCGATCTCCTCGTCGGTGGGCTCGCCGAAGCGGACGACCGTGGAAGCCGTGGCCGACACGTACCTCTTGTTCGTCGTGTCCCAGATGCAGTGGCCGGTCTGCAGCGTGCCGGCGCGTCCTCGCATCGCCTTCCAGCGCGCGGTGGCCTCTTCGGCGTCCGCGGGCTTGCCGAGCGCCTGGCCGTCGAGGTCGAGCACCGAGTCGCAGCCGATCACCAGGGCGCCGTGCACCTCCGGCCTGGCGGCCACGACGGAGGCCTTGGCCTCGGCGAGGGCGAGGGCGAGGTCGGCGGGGGTGGGGGCCGTCACGGCCTCCTCGTCGACGCCGCTCACGATGACCTCCGGTGCCAGACCGGCCTGGCGCAGCAGGTTCAGTCGGGCGGGGGACTGGGAGGCGAGGACGAGGCGGCGGAGCGGCTGATCGGTCATGCGGTCAGGGTATCGGCGGGCGTGTCGGCGTTCACCTCAGGCCGATCACGATCATCGCCAGCAGCATGGCCAATGCCATGAGGAGACCGAGCCGCCGCAACATCTCCTGCATGTCCCGCAGTTCTTTGGGCGGCTCGTTCTCGGGGTCGGACCACAGCATGTCACCAGCGTGCGGCTGGGCCGGGGGAGGGCGCCTGAGTACTGGTACTCAAATCGGCGCCCGGCGTTGTTCTCACCTGCGCGGTTCCCCGCGCCCCTGTGGACCTCAGCCCGGCCAGTACGTGCGAGCCCATGACGCGGGGCCCGGCTGCGGCAAGCGGTGGCTTGCGAGGCGCGCCGGGTCGGACCACGCGTCCCTCTCCCGCGGCGCACCGGACGGCTCGGCTGCCGCCACCGCGGCGCGGACCCTGACCACCGCCAGGGCGGCGGCCAGCTCCTCCGGGGTCGGGTTGCCCCGTACGACCTTGATGTTCATGACGGCTCCCTGCCGGACTGGAGGCTAGAGGGGGATGTTGCCGTGCTTCTTGGGCGGCAGCGACTCGCGCTTCGTACGCAGCTGGCGAAGGCCGCGGACGACGTGCCGGCGCGTCTCGGACGGCATGATCACCGAGTCGACGTACCCGCGCTCGGCCGCGATGTAGGGGTTGAGGAGGGCGTCCTCGTACTCCTGGATGAGGCGGGCCCGGGTGGCTTCGAGGTCGCCGTTCGCGTCGGCCTCGGCGATGGTGCGGCGGTGCAGGATGTTGACCGCGCCCTGGGCGCCCATGACGGCGATCTGGGCGGTGGGCCAGGCGAGGTTGAGGTCGGCGCCCAGGTGCTTGGAGCCCATGACGTCGTAGGCGCCGCCGAAGGCCTTGCGGGTGATGACCGTGATGAGGGGGACGGTGGCCTCGGCGTAGGCGTAGATCAGCTTGGCGCCGCGGCGGATGATGCCGTCGTGCTCCTGGTCGACGCCGGGCAGGAAGCCCGGCACGTCGACGAAGGTGATGACCGGGACGTTGAAGGCGTCGCAGGTGCGCACGAAGCGGGCGGCCTTCTCGGAGGCCGTGATGTCCAGACAGCCCGCGAACTGCATCGGCTGGTTGGCGACGATGCCGACGGGGTGACCTTCGACCCGGCCGAAGCCGGTGAGGATGTTCGGTGCGAACAGCGCCTGCGTCTCGAAGAACTCGGCGTCGTCCAGGATGTGTTCGATCACCGTGTGCATGTCGTACGGCTGGTTCGCGCTGTCCGGGACGAGCGTGTCCAGCTCCAGGTCCTCGCCGGTGGTGGCGAGGTCCGCCTCCTCCGGATAGACCGGCGCCTCGGAGAGGTTGTTGGACGGCAGGTACGACAGCAGCTGCTTGACGTACTCGATCGCGTCCTTCTCGTCCCCGGCCATGTGATGGGCCACACCGGACGTGGAGTTGTGGGTGCGTGCGCCGCCCAGCTCCTCGAAGCCGACGTCCTCGCCGGTGACGGTCTTGATGACGTCCGGACCGGTGATGAACATGTGCGAGGTCTGGTCGACCATCACCGTGAAGTCGGTGATCGCGGGGGAGTAGACCGCACCGCCCGCGCAGGGGCCCACGACGAGGCTGATCTGCGGGATGACACCGCTGGCGTGGGTGTTGCGGCGGAAGATCTCGCCGTACGCGCCGAGCGAGGCGACGCCCTCCTGGATTCGGGCGCCGCCGGAGTCGTTGATGCCGATGACCGGGCAGCCGGTCTTCAGCGCGAAGTCCATGACCTTGACGATCTTCTGCCCGTAGACCTCGCCCAGGGCGCCGCCGAAGACGGTGAAGTCCTGGGAGAACACGGCGACCGGGCGGCCGTCGACGGTGCCGTAGCCGGTGACGACGCCGTCGCCGTAGGGGCGGTTGTTCTCCAGGCCGAAGTTGGTGGAGCGGTGCCTGGCGAACTCGTCGAGCTCGACGAACGAGCCCTCGTCGAGGAGCAGCTCGATCCGCTCACGGGCCGTCAGCTTGCCTTTGGCGTGCTGCTTTTCGACGGCGCGTGCGGAGCCGGCGTGCGTCGCCTCGTCGATACGGCGCTGGAGATCCGCGAGCTTGCCCGCGGTGGTGTGGATGTCGATCCCTTGGGGCTTTTGGATCTCTTGACGCTCTTCCGGCTCGGACATCGGGATCGCGGCTCCCTGCCTGCTCAAAAGGGGGGACGGTTACTCATCCGTAGAGTAGTGGGGGGCTTACGAATCAGCAGTGCGGCGTTTCACACACCTAGGGTGGCTTGCATGACGCCGCGAGATGCTTCAGACGACAGTCGCTGGTCCGATCTGGACCGGCCTCCTCTCAACGTCACCGCGCTGCGCCGGGGACTCGTGCAGGAGGGCGGCCTGTGGCGCGAGGTGGAACTGGTGCAGAGCACCGGGTCCACCAACTCCGACCTGGCCGCCCTGGCGGGCGCGGGCAAGGCTGCCGAGGGCACGGTCCTGGTCGCCGAGGAGCAGACCGCCGGGCGGGGCCGCCTGGACCGCCAGTGGACGGCCCCGGCCCGCTCGGGCCTGTTCTTCTCCGTCCTGCTGAAACCGGCGGAGGTGCCGGTCGCCCGCTGGGGCTGGCTGCCGCTGCTCACCGGGGTCGCCGTGGCGACGGGGCTGTCCCGGTCGGCCGGCGTGGACACGGCACTCAAGTGGCCCAACGACCTGCTCGTTTCCATCGGCGGCGAGGAGCGCAAGGCCGGCGGGATCCTCGCCGAGCGGGCCGGCGACGACGCGGTGGTCGTCGGGGTCGGCGTCAATGTCACGCTGCGCGAGAACGAACTGCCGGTCCCGCAGGCGGGTTCGCTGGCGCTGGCCGGAGCGGTGAGCACGGACCGGGACCCCCTGCTGCGGGCGATGCTGCGCTCCCTGGAGGAGTGGTACGGGCGCTGGCGGGACGCCGGTGGCGATCCGGCGGCCAGCGGCTTGCAGGAGACGTATGCGGCGGGTTGCGCGACGCTGGGGAGGGTGGTGCGGGCGGAGCTGCCGGGAGACCGGGCGGTCACCGGGGAGGCGGTGGCGGTCGACGGCGACGGAAGGCTGGTGATCGCAACGCAGGACGGCGTGCAGGAGCCGGTGGGCGCTGGAGACATCGTCCACTTGCGGCCGGCGTGAGGACATCCACCCGGTCCGGCGTTCGAGGATGAGGCCTTTCGGGCCGAAGCGGGGATCCGGGGAAGCAGGCTCCCAGCGACGCCCGCACCGGTGCCGGGTGCTTCACCCACGTCGGGAGTGAGGTAGGGCACACCTGCCGTACAGTTGAGGCCGGTCGATACCTGGCCGTGGCAGATCGGAAGGGCAGCAGGCGTGACCGTCGACGACACGGGCTCCGGCGCGGACGCGGACGGCCGGGTGGACCCCCATGCCGCCGAATCCGGCGAGGACCCGCTCGCCCTGCGCCTGGAACATCTGATCCTTGGCGCCGAGCGGCGCTACACCCCCTTCCAGGCGGCCCGCAGCGCGGGCGTCTCCGTGGAGCTGGCCACCCGCTTCTGGCGGGCGATGGGCTTCGCCGACATCGGTCAGGCCAAGGCGCTCACCGAGGCCGACGTGCTCGCGCTGCGGCGGCTGTCCGGTCTGGTCGAGGCGGGACTGCTGAGCGAGGCGATGGCGGTGCAGGTGGCCCGGTCCACCGGGCAGACCACGGCCCGGCTCGCCGAGTGGCAGATCGACTCCTTCCTGGAGGGCCTGACCGAGCCGCCCGAGCCGGGGATGACGCGCACCGAGGTGACGTATCCCATCGTCGAGCTGCTGCTGCCCGAGCTGGAGGAGTTCCTCGTCTACGTCTGGCGGCGGCAGCTCGCCGCCTCGGCCGGGCGCGTCGTGCAGGCCGCCGACGACGAGGAGATGGTCGACCGGCGCCTGGCCGTCGGCTTCGCGGACCTCGTCGGCTTCACCCGCCTCACCCGCCGGATGGAGGAGGAGGAACTCGGCGAGCTCGTCGAGGCCTTCGAGACCACCGCCGCCGACCTGGTCGCGGCGCACGGCGGCCGACTGGTCAAGACGCTGGGCGACGAGGTGCTGTACGCGGCCGACGACGCGGGGATCGCCGCCGAGATCGCGCTGCGCCTGATCGAGACGATGGCGAACGACGAGACGATGCCCGAGCTGCGCGTCGGCATCGCCTTCGGCACGGTCACCACCCGTATGGGCGACGTCTTCGGCACGACGGTGAACCTCGCCTCCCGGCTGACGTCGATAGCCCCGCGCGACGCCGTCCTCGTCGACGCCGACTTCGCCCAGGAGCTGATCCGCACCGGAGAGGCACCGGCCTCCGAGGCCGAGGCGGCCGAGGCCGCCGCAGCGGCGGAGAAGGAGGGCGAGGAGCCCCCGACGTACCGCTTCGCCCTCCAGCCGATGTGGCAACGCCCTGTCCGCGGCCTCGGCGTCGTGGAGCCGTGGCTCCTGACCCGACGGAGCGAGGCCTTGTAGGACTCCTTGGCCTGGTGGCCAGGTGATCCCTTGCATTGGCGGCCCTGCGGCCCTGCGGCCCTGCGGCCCTGCGGCCCTGCGGCCCTGCGGCCCGGTGGCTTGGCGGTCGGGCGGCCGGGCCGGACGCGGGCTCCGGTCGGCTTCGAGCCGCGGTACCGCCCGCCGGTCCTGTCCGAGCAACTGGGCCCTGGAGCCCGGGAGCGGCCGGGCGGTGCCGCTTACGGGGCGTGGAGGCCGGGTGGGGGGTGTGATCGCGCCCGCTGTCGGGTCGGCGTCGATTCGGGGTGGCGGCTGTCGGGCGTGGTGGCGCGGGGGCGCAGCGTTTCGGCGGGGCTGGTGGGTTCGGCCCGTGCGTCGATTCGGGGTCCTGGCTGTCTGGCGTGGTGATCGCTGTGGCCTGGTGATGGTTGCGCGGGGGTGGCAGCGTTTCTGCGGGGCTGGTCGGCCGTTGGGATCAGCCCGCGAGTGGGCCCACGCACAGGCCGATGATCGGGACGCAGAGGTCGGGATCGTCGGCGTTGTTCGGGGGTGGGGGTGTGGGGCTGCCGGGTGTCGGAGTCGGCCGGGGGGTGGGGGGTGTCGTCGTGGGTCGGTGAGGTGGGGGCGTGGGTGCCGGGGTATTCGGCGCTTGCGGGAGCGTGGTGGTGGCGGTGGACTCCGGGTCCGGCGGTGCGGTCGGGGACAGCAGGGGTACGAGGCTCGAAGCCGCCGTCGGTGTCGCGCTCGCCCCGCCCATCGCGGACGTCGCCGACGGACTCACCCGGGGCACGGCCTCGACGGTGGCGACGGCGTTGTCCGACCGGCCGGTGCCCGTACCGGGGTCCTGACGGGGATCGGCCTCCGCGGTCCCGACCGCGCCGACCCCCGACTCGGGCGCCATCCGTACGAGGCTCAAGGCGCCGGCGGCCAGCGCGAGGCCCCCGACGGCGAGCAGAACCCTGCGGGGCCGGGGCCTGCGGTGCCGGCCCCGTCTCACCGATGTCTCCGCCGTCACGACCATCACGACCCCTCCCCGTTGCGCCGGCGCCCCCTGTGCGCCGTGGCGGACGCACGTTATGCGCTCTTGTGGGAGGCGCGGCGGGAGTCGGGCCGGATATCACTCGAACGGGGACAACGGAGGGAAACCCTGCGATGATCGGGCCGAAACTTGTTAACCCGCGTTAACCGGAGGGCGTCATGGGTGAGGAGCGGTTCGGGGAGTTCGTGGTGGTGCGGCGACACGGAGACGGGGACGTCGCGCATGTCGCGGAGCTCGTCCTCGACCGGCCCAAGGCCATGAACGCGGTCTCGAGCGAGATGGCGCGTTCCATCGCCGGAGCGTGCGCGGCGCTGGGCGCCGACCGTGACGTACGGGTGGTCGTGGTGACGTCCACGCACGAGCGGGCGTTCTGCGTCGGGGCGGATCTGAAGGAGCGGAACTCCTTCTCCGACGCCGACCTGGTCCGGCAGCGGCCCGTCGCGCGCAGTGCCTACACCGGGGTGCTCGAACTGCCGGTGCCGACGGTTGCCGCGGTGCACGGGTTCGCGCTCGGCGGGGGCTTCGAGCTGGCGCTGTCGTGCGATCTGATCGTGGCCGACCGCACGGCCGTGGTGGGGCTGCCGGAGGTGTCCGTGGGGGTCATCCCGGGCGGTGGCGGAACGCAGCTGCTGCCGCGCCGGGTGGGGGCCGCCCGGGCGGCGGAACTCATCTTCACGGCCCGGCGTCTGGAGGCCGCCGAGGCGCGGGAGTTGGGCCTCGTGGACGAGCTGGTGGAGGAGGGGCGGGACCGGGCCGAGGCGCTGGCCCTTGCGTCCCGCATCGCCGAGAACTCGCCGGTCGGCCTGCGGGCCGCCAAGCGCGCGCTGCGCCTCGGCCACGGGCTCGACCTGCGGGCCGGCCTGGAGGTCGAGGACGCGGCATGGCGGTCCGTGGCGTTCTCCGGGGACCGGGCGGAGGGTGTGGCGGCGTTCAACGAGAAGCGGAAGCCTCAGTGGCCCGGCGAGTAGCCGCCGAGGGCCGGTCGGCCGGCGTGACCGGTCGGCGTGACCGGTCGGTACGACCGGTCGGCATGAGTCGGGGGCGGTCACCCCACCGCCGTATCAATAGAACGAATCGCCCGAAACCTCCCTAACCTGGAGTGATGGGTGAGGACAAGCGGCTCGCTGCCGTCGTCGCGTTGGCACAGGGCATGGCGGCGGCCCACGGCTCGCACGAGGCGTGGCGCTCGGCGGCGACCGGTGCGTGCCGGGCGCTCGGCGGGAGCTTCGCCGCGCTGTCGGCCTGGGAGCGGGAGCGCGGCCGGCTGCGGGTCCTTGTGAACGTGGGGGAGCGGGGCGAGGGGGAGGACGAGTTCCCGGAGGACGAGTCGTACCCGGTGCACCAGTTTCCCGAGATCACCGAGTTCCTGCACGAGCGGTGGGCCGGGGGCGGTGAGCCCGACGCGTGGGTGGAGACGGCGCAGGGGCCCGCGGCGGGCGGCCGCCCCGGTTACGTCCATCAGCGGGTCGCCGCTCTGCGCCGCCGCGGCCGCGGCTGCTGTGTCGTCGCCCCGATCGTGCTGAACGGGCGGGCGTGGGGCGAGCTCTACGTTGCGCGTCCCGCCGGTGCGGCCGTCTTCGGGCGGGCCGACGCCGACTTCGCCACCGTCCTGGCTGCTGTCGTCGCCGCCGGGATCGCCCAGGCGGAGCGGCTGGAGGAGGCGCGACGGCTGGCGTACACCGACGCCCTCACCGGTCTCGCCAACCGGCGTGCCGTCGATGTGAAGCTGGAGGAGGCCGTCGAGTCGCACCGAGCGGACGGTACGGTCGTCAGCCTGGTCGTCTGTGACCTCAACGGCCTCAAGCGCGTGAACGACACCTGCGGCCATGCCGTGGGCGACCGGCTGCTCGAACGCTTCGGCTCCGTGCTCTCCCTGTGCGGCGCGATGCTGCCCGGTGCGCTCGCCGCGCGCCTGGGCGGGGACGAGTTCTGCCTGCTCGCCGTCGGGCCGTCCGCCGACGAGGTGGTCAAGGCGGCCGGCGAACTGTGCCGCCGCGCCGCCGAGTTGGAGCTCGGCGACGGCGTCGCCTGCGGGGTCGCGTCCACCGAGGACCCGATCGGGCCGGTCCGCTCCGCCCGCCGGCTCTTCCGGCTCGCGGACGCCGCCCAGTACCGGGCGAAGGCGCTCCACGCGGGCAGGCCGGTCGTGGCCGGGCGGGGAGGGCCCGACGACCCGGTCATGCGGCTGGCCGACGCGCCTTCGCCGCAGGCCGCTTCCGAGCGGCGCCGCTTCCGGGGGCGGCGCAGCTGACGCAGCGGGGCCGCAGGGACGCACCGGATGGGTAAGGGGCGTAGCCACGAACCAGTAGTGACATCTTCGTCTTCACTGCGTACGCTCCTGAATATGGATATGCACACTGTGGTGGTGGGGACGTCCGGGGTGACCGCGTCCGACGTTCTCGCCGTGGCGCGCGGCGGCGCCCGGGTCGAGCTGTCGAAGGAGGCGGCGCAGGCCCTTGCCGCGGCCCGCGAGATCGTGGACGCGCTGGCGGCCAAGCCCGAGCCCGTCTACGGCGTCAGCACCGGCTTCGGCGCCCTGGCGACCCGGCACATCAGCCCGGAACTGCGGGCCCAGCTGCAGCGCAACATCGTCCGCTCGCACGCCGCCGGCCTCGGGCCGCACGTGGAGCGGGAAGTCGTACGGGCCCTGATGTTCCTGCGGCTCAAGACCGTCTGCTCGGGACACACCGGCGTCCGCCCCGAGGTCGCGCAGACCATGGCCGACGTGCTGAACGCCGGGATCACCCCCGTCGTCCACGAGTACGGCTCCCTAGGCTGCTCCGGCGACCTCGCGCCCCTGTCCCACTGCGCCCTGACGCTCATGGGAGAGGGCGACGCGGAAGGTCCGGACGGCACCGTCCGCCCCGCCGGTGAGCTCCTTGCCGAGCACGGGATCGCCCCCGTCGAGCTGCGCGAGAAGGAGGGCCTCGCCCTCCTCAACGGCACCGACGGCATGCTCGGCATGCTCGTCATGGCCCTCGCCGACCTGGACATGCTCTACAAGTCGGCCGACGTGACGGCCGCCCTCTCCATGGAAGCGCTGCTCGGCACGGACCGGGTCCTCGCCCCCGAGCTGCACGCCATCCGCCCGCACCCCGGGCAGGGCGCCTCCGCCGCCAACATGCTTGCCGTGCTGAAGGGTTCGGAACTCACCGGGCACCACCAGGACGACGCCCCGCGGGTCCAGGACGCCTACTCGGTGCGCTGCGCCCCGCAGGTCGCCGGCGCCGGACGCGACACCATGGCGCACGCCCGCCTGGTCGCCGAGCGCGAGCTGGCGTCCGCCGTCGACAACCCGGTCGTGCTGCCCGACGGGCGCGTGGAGTCCAACGGCAACTTCCATGGCGCCCCGGTCGCCTACGTCCTGGACTTCCTCGCCATCGCCGCCGCGGACCTCGCCTCCATCGCCGAGCGCCGCACCGACAGGTTGCTCGACAAGAACCGCAGCCACGGCCTGCCGCCGTTCCTGGCCGACGACGCGGGCGTCGACTCCGGGCTCATGATCGCCCAGTACACGCAGGCCGCGCTGGTGAGCGAGATGAAGCGACTGGCCGTGCCGGCGTCCGCCGACTCGATCCCGTCCTCCGCCATGCAGGAGGACCACGTCTCCATGGGCTGGTCGGCCGCCCGCAAGCTGCGCACCGCCGTCGGCAACCTCGCGCGCGTGGTCGCCGTCGAGTTGTACGCCGCCACCCGCGCGATCGAGCTGCGCGAGGGCCTGACCCCGGCGCCCGCCTCGCAGGCGGCCATCACGGCCGTGCGGGCGGCGGGAGTCGAGGGCCCCGGTCCCGACCGGTTCCTCGCGCCCGACCTCGCCGCCGCGGACACGTTCGTGCGCGAGGGACGGCTGGTCGCCGCGGTGGAGACCGTCACCGGGCCGCTGCAGTAGTCGTACGGCAACGGGGCCCTGCCGCACCTGCGACAGGGCCCCGGAACGTCAACCGAGCTTCGCCTCCTGCGCCTTGATGATCCCGGCGGGGATGCCGTACTTGTCGTGCTTGCCGGCCAGCGCCGCCAGGCTGACCGAGTAGTACGTGGCGACCGTGGAGCCGTGGCGGACGACCTCGGCGTGCACCGTCGTCGTGTCGCCCTCGGTCTTGCCGGTCACGGAGAACGCCACCGACTCGTCGCCCGATCCCGAGGACTTCTCCTCGGCGACCCTCGTGAACTTCTGGGTGTCCTGGCCCTTCGCCGACACCGTGAAGCCGCTCGCGCAGCCGGCGACCGCGTCCCCGACGGACTTCATGGTCTGCTCGGCGCCCCCGCCGTCGTACGAGGAGAGCGACACGATCGTCATCGTGGATCCCACGATGTCCTTGAGGCTGTCCTCGATGTCGTCGAGGCTCTCCTCGGAGGTGCCCTTGGACGTCGGCTCGGCGACCTTCTCCGTGGCCATCCGGTTGACGTAGGCGCTCTCGTCGCCCGGCGCGAACCCGGTGAGGACGTAGGCGAGCGGCTCGCACTTCGCGTCCACCACCGTCACCTGGTCCTTGGACTCGGCGAACTTGCCGCCCTTGTCGGCGGACTTGACCTCGTAGCCGTCGAGGTCCTGCTCGCTGATGATCCGCCTGCCCAGCTCGGCCGCGCTGAGCGCCTTGGCGGCCGCGGTCGGCGAAGAACCCTTGCCGGCGGAGTCCTTGGCGTCCCCGGAGCCCGAATCCCCGCCGCAACCGGTGATGAGGGCGAGCGACAGCGCGCTCACGGCAACCGTGGCGCCCACGCGCACCCTCGATGATCTCTTCATGAGCGGACTATGAAGGCGACGTCAAGGAATCGTCAAGCGAATTCAAAAACCGAGGCGTTCCCGGCGCGCCGAGTACACGACGAACCCGGCGCCGACCCCGAGGAAGAGGGTGCCGCCGACGAAGTAGGGAGTGGTGTCGAAGCTTCCGGTGTCGGCGAGTTGGGTCTCGGCGCCGGAGGTGTCCGCGGTCGTCGACGCCATCCGCGCCTGCGTAGTGATCTGCGAGGACGGGGTCGCCGAGGGCGCTGATCTCGCCGGTTCGTCCCCGGTCGCCTTGGCGGAGGGAACGAACCACAGGGCACACAGGAGGGTCCCTGCGGCGGTGGCGGTCAGCAACGGACGGCGAGCGGATGACACGGAATATCGATCCCCTTGTGGCGCTGGCGAATTGGCCGTGTGGTGCGATGTTAGTGAAAGGCGCGGGTCACAGGAAAGTCACGGGAGCCAAGGGCCGTACTCTCCGGGCATGAGCACTGAAGAGACATCACGTTTTGTCCGCCTTCGGGTGGAACTGGTCATCGAGGTCGACGACTCCGACGCGGTGACCAAGGCGGCGCTGCGGCGGATCGCCGACGACACCGACCTGCCGACCGGCGAGCGGGCACAGATCGAGAACGCTGTGACGGAAGACACTGCGGAGGCCCTCGCCTATCTCATCGACCCGTTCGACCTGGTGAGCGAGGTGCCGGGGGTGGAACTCGCCCAGGCCTCCTGGTCCAGCGAGGAGATCGACTACGACCCCGATTCGCCGGATTGGGACCTGGGCGACGATGATGTGCACGACGAAGAACGTGACGACGAGGGGGTGCCCCTCGGCTGACGTGGCTCGGGGGGCATCGTGGCCCCGGGCGGCAGCCGCCGTCCGGGGTTTCGTCGTCTCAGGGAGACGCACCGACCGCCATCCGCACCCTCCGCCCCGGCGGACGTGGCGTGCCCCACACCTCTGAGGAACGTGGAACGGGACGAACCGGCCGTAGCGTTGAAGTTCGTCAGACGGGGCACTTCGGGGTTCTTGGGGATACGGCAACGATGGAGAAGCGTGTGATGACGAACAGTAAGCGGCGCAGGGGCCTCGCGGCCGCGTCCGCACTGCTCGGCGGGGTTCTGGTGCTCTCGGCCTGTTCCGGCGGCAACGACGACGCCTCCGGCACCAAGGGCAAGGACACCTCGCAGGCCAAGGCCGACGAGGCGGCGGCCAAGAAGTCCTCCGAGGCCGAGATCGAGATCACGCCCAAGGACGGCTCGGACAACGCCTCCATCAACAACTCCGCCGCCGTCACCGTCAGTAAGGGCACGCTCACGGGCGTGACGATGACGACCGCCGACGGCGCCGCGGTGGCGGGCCAGCTGTCCGCGGACAAGCTCACCTGGAAGCCCAGCACCCAACTGGAGCGCTCGACGACCTACAAGGTCGCCGCGGAGGCCAAGGACTCCGACGGCCGCGTCGCGCACGAGAACGGCTCCTTCACGACGGTCTCGCCGTCCAACAGCTTCATAGGCAACTTCACGCCGGAGAACGGCTCCACCGTCGGCGTCGGCATGCCCGTGTCGATCAACTTCGACAAGGCGATCACCAACAAGGCCGCCGTCCAGAAGGGCATCACGGTCTCCTCCAGCACCGGCCAGGAGGTCGTCGGCCACTGGTTCGGCGCCAACCGGATCGACTTCCGCCCCGAGGACTACTGGAAGGAGAACTCGACCATCACGCTGAAGCTCGCGCTCGACGGCGTCGAGGGCGCCTCCGGTGTCTACGGTGTGCAGCAGAAGACGGTCACCTTCCACATCGGCCGCAACCAGATCTCCTACGTCGACGCGAAGACCAAGCAGATGAAGGTCACGCAGGACGGCAAGACCGTCAAGACGATCCCGATCTCGGCCGGTTCGCCGGAGAACAAGACCTACAACGGCATCATGGTCATGTCCGAGAAGTTCAAGGAGACGCGCATGAACGGCGCGACCGTGGGCTTCACCGACGACGACGGCAAGGGCGAGTACGACATCAAGGACGTGCCGCACGCCATCCGCCTGACCAACTCCGGCACCTTCGTGCACGGCAACTACTGGGGCGCGAAGTCCATCTTCGGCAGCGTCAACACCAGCCACGGGTGTGTCGGCCTGTCGGACACGAAGGGCGCCAACGACAAGGGCACGCCCGGCTACTGGTTCTTCAACAGCTCGATCGTCGGTGACGTCGTGGTGACGTCCAACACCGGCGACAAGACCGTCCAGCCGGACAACGGCCTCAACGGCTGGAACCTCAGCTGGGCCGACTGGAAGGCCGGCTCCGCCGTCTGACCCGCCGACCCACCGCACGTCCACGGCTTTCCCACTCGACGGCCTTCAACGCGACCACGGACCTGGGCAGCAAGGCCGAGGCCGGCAGGACGGTCAGCATCCCGGTGGTCGTCGAGGGCGTACGGCAAGTGAGTCCCGTAGCCCGCTGACGTAGGCCATGAGCGAACGGCCCGCCGGAAGTACCGCTTCCGGCGGGCCGTCCAGCTACTCCCTCACCCAGGGCGGCCACGGCCACATGGTCGCCAAACACGTCGGCAAGCACATCACCGAGCCGCAGCGCCGCCGCTGGGTGAATCTGATCCAGGACGCGGCGGACGAGGCGGGCCTGCCCACGGACGCGGAGTTCCGCTCGGCGTTCGTCGCCTATGTGGAGTGGGGCACGAGGCTGGCCGTGTACTTCTCGAGCCCGGACGCGAAGCCGCCCACGGAGCAGCCGGTACCGAAGTGGAACTGGGGGGCGATGCCGCCGTACCAGGGGTGAGGGGCCTCTTGCCGCGGACGCGGTGAGGGTGGTGCGCTTCCCGGCGGTGGTGAGGGTCCTTTCAGCGCCGGTCAGGACATCTCAGCGCGTCGTCAGCGCCGGATCAGGGCGTGCCGGCCAGTCCGGCGTTCGAGGACGAGGCCGTTCAGGACGAAGCGGGGGTCTGGGGTGGCAGCCCCCACCGAGGGCCGCACCGGCATCGTGCGCGTCTCAGGCCGAGGGTGCCGACGACGCACCGGTTCCCGAACGCGTCGCATCCGCCCCCCAGCTCGCCAGCAACCGCAACGCCTCCGCGGACGCGGACCCCGGTTCCGCGTGATACGTCACCAGCCCCTGGTCCCCGTCGCCCGCGAGCCTGAACGACTCGAACTGCAGAAACAGTTCACCCACGAGCGGATGGCGCAGGTGCTTGAGGCCGTGGCTCTTCTCCTTGACGTCGTGCGTGGCCCACAGCCGCCGGAAGTCCTCGCTCTTCACCGACAGCTCGCCGACCAGCGCCGACAGCCGGGGGTCGTCCGGGTAGCAGCCCGCCTCCATGCGCAGCGCGCAGACGATGTCGATCGCCTTCTGCTCCCAGTCGATGAACAGCTCCCGGTAGGCAGGACGCAGGAACACCAGCCGCGCCCAGTTCCGCTCCTGGACAGGCAGCTCCGCCCAGTCGCCGAAGACCGCCGCCGCCATCCGGTTCCACACCAGGATCTCCGCGCGCCGCCCCACGACGTAGGCCGGAACCCCGTCCATGGTGTCGAGGAGCTGCTGCAGCGAGGCCCGCGCCTGCTGGCTGCGCCCGGCGGGCTTCTTCTTGTGCTGCTTCGGCTTCGCCAGATGCGTCAGATGGGCGTGCTCGGCGTCGGTAAGCCTGAGCGCCCGCGCGATGGAGTCGAGCACCTCCGCCGACACGTTCCGCCCGTTGCCCTGCTCAAGGCGGGTGTAGTACGCCACCGAGACGCCCGCCAGCTGCGCCAGCTCCTCGCGCCGCAGCCCCGGTACCCGCCGGTGCCGCCCGAAGTCCGGCAGCCCCACGTCCTCCGGCTTCAGCCGGGCACGCCGGGTGCGCAGGAACTCGCTGAGCTCGGCACGCCGGTCCAGCGCGCCGGCCGGCTCCTGTACGGGATCGGGCTGTTGGTCCATGCGTCAAGTATTCACCGTCGTACGCACACCATCCTGACCCCACCGGTGGTAGGCACAGTGGACGTACGCAAAGCCGTGGGCTGGGTGGACCTTGTACGGTCCGGCATGCTGAGCAGCACGCCCGGTCAGAAGATCAGAAGGCAGCCGGGCAGTAACCACTGCTAGGAGACCCTCGGCATGACCACTGTTGCTGCGTACGCCGCCCCCGCCGCGAAGGCTCCCCTGGAGCGCACCACGGTCGAGCGCCGGGCGGTGCGTGAGTACGACGTTCTGATCGACATCAAGTTCGCCGGTATCTGCCACTCGGACATCCACCAGGCACGGGAGGGCTGGGGCGAGGCCATGTTCCCGATGGTCCCGGGGCACGAGATCGCGGGCATCGTCTCCGAGGTCGGCCCGGGTGTCACCAAGTACCAGGTCGGCGACCGTGTGGGCGTCGGCTGCCTGGTCGACTCCTGCCGTGAGTGCGACAACTGCAAGGCCGGTCTGGAGCAGTACTGCACCGGAGGCGGCGTCGGCACCTACAACGCCCTCGACAAGAACGGCGAGCCCACCTACGGCGGCTACTCGGAGAAGATCGTCGTCGACGAGAACTACGTCGTCCGCATCCCCGACGGCATCTCGCTGGACGTGGCCGCACCCCTGCTGTGCGCCGGCATCACCACGTACTCTCCGCTGCGGCACTGGAACGCCGGCCCCGGCAAGAAGGTCGCGATCCTCGGCATGGGCGGCCTCGGCCACATGGGCGTCAAGATCGCGCATGCGCTGGGCGCCGAGGTCACCGTCCTCTCCCAGTCCCTGCGCAAGCAGGACGACGGGCTGAAGCTGGGCGCAGACCACTACCACGCCACCAGCGACCCGAAGACCTTCGAGGACCTCAAGGGCACCTTCGACCTGATCCTTTCGACGGTGTCGGCCCCGCTGGACCTCGACGCGTATCTGTCCCTGCTGCGCACGGACGGCGCCTTCGTGAACGTCGGCGCCCCCGAGGAGCCCGTCAAGCTCAACCTGTTCTCGGTGATCGGCGGCCGCAAGACCCTCGCCGGCTCCGGCATCGGCGGCATCCGGGAGACCCAGGAGATGCTGGACTTCTGCGCCGAGCACGGCTTCGGCGCCGAGATCGAGCTGATCCGCGCGGACGAGATCAACGAGGCGTACGAGCGGGTACTGGCGAGTGACGTCCGCTACCGCTTCGTGATCGACACGGCCACGATCTGATCCGTGCCCAAGGGCCCCGGCGGAGTTCGCGCCGGGGCCCTTCAGCATGCGGCCGCACGCTGCGAGCGAGGTGAGCGGCAGCGGGAGCCGGTCAGCCGGCAGCCGGAGTTGATCAGCCGGCCGGCAGGAACTCGCCGGCCCCGAAGGACCGTACGAGAACGCCCCCGTCGGCGGACGGCCGTACGGAATGCGCGCGCCCCGGTCCCGACACCCGGGCGCGCCCGTCCGGCCCCACCTCCACAAGGGTGTTCTCGTCGATGGCGACGCCGTGCCGGAGCCCGTGCCGCGCGACCGCGGCGATCAGCCGCGGCAGCGTCCCCCACTGCGCGGCATGCACGTCCACTGCGAAGGGCACAAGCCCGAGCCCGGCCCGCACCTCGACCTCCTCCAGGTCCTCCGCGGTGTCCTCATGGCACACGGGAACACCGTCGTCGAGCCGACCGCCGACGACGGCGTGGACCGCGGCGACGGCGGCACCGGCGGAGAAACCGGCATACGGAACACCGAACTCGGCCAGTACGGGCCCCAGCCGGCCCCAGACACCCGGCGAACGCCTCCTGATACGCCGGCGTCAGCCCACCGCAGACGCTACGGAACACCGAACTCCGGGCGCCACGAGTTTTGGAGCAGTGCATCATGACGTCACCCATCCTGGTCACGGGCGGCACGGGCACCCTCGGCTGCCATGTGGCCCCACTCCTGCAGGCGGCCGGCCGCGAGGCGCGCGTGCTGAGCCGGAACGCCCGCCCTGCGGCGAACGGCGTCGAGTACGTCGTCGGCGACCTACTGAAGGACGAGGGCATCGCGGCCGCCGTGGCCGGCACGGAGACCGTCCTGCACCTCGCGGGCGGCCAGAAGGGCGACGACGAGGCGACCCGTGCGCTGATCCGGGCGGCGCAGGCCTCGGGCGTCCGTCACCTGGTCTACATCTCGGTCATCGGCGCGGACCGCGTCCCGCTGGCCTGGTTGCGCACCAAGCTGGACTCCGAGCGCGCCGTCGCCGACTCGGGCATCCCGTGGACGACGTTGCGCGCGGCCCAGTTCCACGAGCTGACGTTGGCGATGGTGGAGAAGACGACGAAGCTCCCCGTCCTCCCGGCCCCCGGCGGCCTCCGCCTCCAGCCGGTCGACTCCCGCGAAGTCGCCGCCAGGCTGGTGGAGTTGACCCTGGGCAAACCCGCGGGCCCGGTCCCGGACATGGTTGGCCCCAGGCTCTACGACATCCCCGCCCTGGTCCGCCCGTACCTCGAACTCCGCGGCCGGCGCCCCCGCCCGAAGCTGCCCGTCCGCATCCCGGGGAAGGCGGGGCGGGCATACCGGGCGGGGGACAACCTCACGCTGGAGGGAGCGGAGGCCGGGAAGCGGACGTGGGAGGAGTTCCTGGCGGACCGTGTGGCCTGAGCCGGAGGGCACCTTTCCTCAGGCCCGCAGTCCCGTGAGGCCGTCGTAGGCGGACATGACGATCTCCAACCCCCTGGTGTTGTCCGCCGGTTCGCGCATCTGGTTCGTCACGTAGGCCACCACCATCCGGGGCTCGGGCTCGATCATCACCAGCGAGCCGCCCCAGCCGCCCCACCCGTAGGTGCTGCCGAACAGCCCGTAGCCGAGGCCCCAGCGCATCGGCATGCCCAGGACCCGGTCGTCGCCGCTGAACTGTTCCTCCCGGGCCCGGTCACACCCCGCCTGTGACAGCACCCGCACCCCGCGCACCGCCCCTGCGCACGCCATCACCGACTGGGCGAGGGCGACCGAGCGGGCATTGCCGAATCCGCTCGCCGCGGGGATCTGCGCACGGCGCCAGGCGACGCTGTTGCCGTCGCGGAGCCGGATCCGGGTCCCGGCGGCCGTGTCGTTGCCGGTCCCGGTCCCGGGGCGCGGAATCGCTGAGAACCCTCGCGCGTTGAGGGGGGTGGGCATCAGATGCCGGTGGTGTACGAGCCGAGTAGCCCGAGTGATCACGCTGACAAGTATTGGAGGGGCCGCAATGGCTGCGCAGACGCAGAGGGCCGTGCTGGCGGGCGGATGTTTCTGGGGGATGGAGGAGCTGATCCGCCGGCTCCCGGGCGTGACGGGGACCCGGGTCGGATACACCGGAGGCGACGTGCCGAACGCGACGTACCGTAACCACGGCACGCACGCCGAGGCCATTGAGATCCTTTTCGACCCCGAGAAGACCGACTTCCGCTCGCTCCTGGAGTTCTTCTTCCAGATCCACGACCCGAGCACCAGGAACCGCCAGGGCAACGACATCGGCCTCAGCTACCGCTCAGCGATCTACTACGTTGACGACGAGCAGAAGCGCATCGCCGAGGACACGATCGCGGACGTGGACGCCTCCGGACTGTGGCCGGGCAAGGTCGTCACCGAGGTGGAGCCCGTCGGCCCCTTCTGGGAGGCCGAGCCCGAGCACCAGGACTACCTGCAGCGCTACCCGGACGGCTACACCTGCCACTTCCCCCGCCCGGGATGGCGACTGCCCGCCCGCGCGGAGGGCTGAGCACGAGCACGAGACGGCTCGGCGCGAAGGTGGAACCCGACGGACAGAGGTTCCCCGGCCGGGCCGTCCCTGCGTTCGCGGAGCCGGCGGTGCCCCTCAGCCGTCGGCCCGGGCGACACAGACCGGGCAGGCGACCCCGGTCCCGCCGACCCTGAGCTGCCCCCTGTGACGCCTGGTCCGGAGCCGGCTGCCGGCGGACGGACCGGTTCCTCATCCGCACACATGGGCGAGGAACTCCTCCCCGACGGGATAGGGGCGTTCCTGGGGCAGCAGTCGGGAGGCGGAGGCCAGGTCGCCACCGCTGACCAGGCCGTGGATCTCGCGGGCGAGTGGGGTCACGTCGCGGATGGCGACCGTCCACTCGTCCGCGTAGCGCAGTGCGGCCTCACCCGACAGGCCGAGTTGCAGGGATCGGTAGGGCAGGGGCTGCAGGTGCAGGTCCCGTTCGGGGTCCCACTGCACGCGGGCCGGAGCGCGCTGCAACTGACGCTGCCAGGTGGCCCGGTCGGGGTGCACCTCGCGTACATAGCTCGACAGACACGCGTGGCGCAGCGCCCACTCGAAGCCATCCCGGCTGATCTCGACAGCGAGGACGGTCTCCTGCCCCTCCTTGGCACCCCAGCCGCAGCGATACATCATCCACAGGAACGACGGCTTGATCCACGTCATCCTGTCGCGCTTCCACGCAGCGGGGAAACGGCCGTCGCGGACGGCGGGCAGGCCGATCTCCGGGGAGTACGCCTGGTAGACAGTGATCGTGGAGTCGGCATAGGCCGCACGGATCCCTCGTTGCGGTTCTTCCATGGCGTACAGCTTGGGCTCGGCCGGTTCCGGCGGCCACTGATTTTCGACCGTCCGCCGCGACGGAGAGCGCCGGCTGCAGCCAGGCGCCGGACGCGGTGCGATCTCCCACCGGACTGTGTGTCCCGGAAAGAGCCGCGCCTGGCGGGCCGGACGCCCGGCAGTGCGTCCGCCTCCGCGAGACCGGTGGCGGCCGGGCGCTCGCTCCCCTTCCCTTCCCAGCTCAACCCTTCCCAGCCAGCCCAGCCCAGCCCAGCATTTCCCAGCCCGGCCCGGTGGCCCGCACGTCCGCTCAGTGCGGCAGCGTCGCCGGGCTGCCGCCGTTCGCCTCGTATCCCGCCACCGCCAGCGCCCGGTACACCGCGAACTCCGCGGCCGGGTCGGCGGACAGGGTCCAGGGGAGGGCCCCGATATGGCCGTCGATGTGTATGAGCTGGTTCATGGCCTCGGACCAGCGCTCGGCGCGGACGAGGAAGAAGACCAGGAGATGGCGTACGTGCGCCAGCATCGGGTCGTCGGGGCGGGCCGAGTGGACGGCGTGGAGCGCGCCGTGGATCGCCTTCGTCACGACCTCGCTCTGGTAGAAGCTCCTGACGAAATTCACCTCGGGAAGGTGCTCGAAGACCGCGAACAGGGGCATGGCCGCGAGGAGCGAGCCCTGGGGAGCCCGCGCGGCCGCCGCCTCAGCGAAGGAGTACGCCAGCTCCCGCGAGCCGTGCCACTTCTCGCACCAGTAGTGCAGGGCGGCCAGGTGGGCGCCCATGTGCGTGGGCGCGCGGTCGAGGATCTTCAGCCACAGCTGCTCGAACTCCGGCTGGGAGTAGGCCAGTCCACGGGCCACCGACAGCTCGACGATGTACGGGATCGGGTCGCCGGGAGCGAGCAGCGCCGCATCGCCGCAGGCCGCCCTCGACTCCTCCATGATGATCCGGAACTCGTCCGTGCCCGGCGTGGACGTCCGCCATGCCTGCTGGACCAGGAACTCCGCGTGCACCGCCGCGCCGCCAGCGTCCTTGGGCTGCTCGGCCCGCCACACCCGCAGCCACTGCCCGCCCGGTGTCTCGCTCACCCCGCCCGGCCGCTGCTGCAGCTCCAACGACGCGGCGCCCGCGAAAGCCTGCACACGCTGCCAGCGCAGCTCACCCTCGGCCTCCGTGCCCGCCAGCAGCTGGGCTGCCGCGCGGTAGTCCTGTGTGCGCTGCACCAGGTCCAGGACGTCCAGCAGGTCGAGGTCGGGTCCGGGCAGGCGGATGTCCATCTCCTCCTCGCGCACGAAGCCGTAGTTCGCGGGGTCGGCGGCGTCCGGATGGCCGGCCGGAACCTGCTCGATCATGCCCCGCCTGCGCCGCATGACCGGGAGCAGCACGAAGCCGAGCATGACCAGCGCGATCAGGACCCAGAGAAATTCCATGGCTCAAGCGTTCCAGACGCCACCGACAATTGGCCAACCCGGTCGGCGCCCTGTGGAAAACTCCGGGGCCCGGCGCCTCGACCGAGGGAAATCCCGCCGGTACGGCCTCCCGAGCCCCGCCGTCCGACACCCGCGCCGCGAGCGCACTACCCTCGGTGCCCATGAGCGACAGGCACATCAGTCAGCACTTCGAGACCCTCGCGATCCACGCGGGCAACACCGCCGATCCCCTCACCGGCGCGGTCGTCCCGCCGATCTACCAGGTCTCGACCTACAAGCAGGACGGCGTCGGCGGCCTGCGCGGCGGCTACGAGTACAGCCGTAGCGCCAACCCCACCAGGACCGCCCTGGAAGAGAACCTCGCAGCCCTTGAGGGCGGCCGCCGAGGTCTCGCGTTCGCGTCCGGACTGGCGGCCGAGGACTGCCTGTTGCGGACGCTGCTCAGCCCCGGTGACCACGTGGTCATCCCCAACGACGCGTACGGCGGCACGTTCCGGCTGTTCGCGAAGGTCGTCGCCCGGTGGGGGGTGGAGTGGTCGGTCGCCGACACCAGCGATCCGTCCGCCGTGCGGGCCGCCATCACCCCGAAGACCAAGGCCGTGTGGGTGGAGACCCCCTCCAACCCGCTGCTCGGCATCACCGACATCGCCGCGGTCGCCCAGATCGCCCGGGACGCGGGCGCGAAGCTCGTCGTCGACAACACCTTCGCCACGCCGTACCTGCAGCAGCCGCTGGCCCTCGGCGCGGACGTCGTCGTGCACTCCCTGACCAAGTACATGGGCGGCCACTCCGACGTCGTCGGCGGTGCGCTGATCGCCGCCGACGAAACACTCGGCGAGGAGCTGGCCTTCCACCAGAACGCGATGGGCGCCGTCGCCGGTCCCTTCGACTCGTGGCTGGTCCTGCGCGGCGCCAAGACGCTCTCGGTGCGCATGGACCGGCATAGCGAGAACGCCACCAGGGTCGCCGACATGCTGACCCGGCACGCGCGCGTGTCGAAGGTCCTCTACCCGGGGCTGCCCGAGCACCCGGGCCACGAGGTCGCCGCCAAGCAGATGCGGGCCTTCGGCGGCATGGTCTCCTTCCAGGTCGAGGGCGGCGAGGAGGCGGCCGTCGAGGTCTGCAACCGCACCAAGGTGTTCACCCTCGGCGAGTCCCTGGGCGGCGTCGAGTCGCTCGTCGAGCACCCCGGGCGCATGACGCACGCGTCGGTGGTCGGCTCGGCCCTCGAGGTGCCCGGCGATCTCGTACGGCTCTCCGTGGGCATCGAGAACGTCGACGATCTACTGCAGGACCTGCAGCAGGCGCTCGCCTAGGACCTGCCGTTCGGATGAGGTCGGCCGTGAGGAACAGTTCCCTCCGGCCGACCGCGACTCCGGCATGATCCAGACGACGGGTCCTGGCAGAGGGGCCGCTCACCAGCCCGTGTACGGGGGAGTCGTCTGCGAGGGCGGCTCCACCCACGGGCGGGCCATCATCGCCCAGACGACGAACGCCACGGTCGCGGCGCACAGCAGCAGCCACAACAGCCTGCGGGCGACCGTCCGGCGGCGCAGTCCGCGGGCACCGCGGCGCAGGACGTCCCCGTACAGCTCCGGAGGCACCGGCGGCGGGACCCGCTCCATGATCCGCCGTGCGGCGGCCTCGCGCTCCGCCCGGTTCATGTGCGCCTCCTGTCGCGTGCGCGCCTCATGACGGCGCCACCTTCGCCCCCGTGACCGCCGGTGCGGGATGGCGGGGTGGATGCAGCAGCGTGGCCGTCGCCCGCTCGCAGATCGTGCGGACGCGTTCCGTGGGCAGGCCGAGCAGCGCCGCCGTCTGCTCCTCGGCGACACCCTCGTACAGCCTGAGAACCAGGATCAGGCGCTCCTGCGGCACGAGCCGGCCCAGCGGACTGTCGGGATGCGCGCGGGCCCGGCCGAAACCGCCGTACTGGTGCCATGCCGCGCGCGCGAAGCGGGTGGCCAGGTACTGGCGGGCGCGGTCGTACGGGTCCTCGCCGCGCAGCCGGTGCCAGTGCACGTACGTGTGAGCGAGGGCCAGGGTCAGCAGGCGCCGCGCGCGCGGGTTGTCGTCCGGCGCCTCCGCCGTGAGCAGCGTGGCGGCATGCAGCAGCCGCCCTGCCGCGCCCGCGACGAACGCCTCGAACTCCCGGGCCCGGCGGGCGCCTTGGGACGCCTGCCGTTGTCGCACCCTGCGCCTCCCGCCTGCCGCGACCCTGACCGGTCGGGGACCCGGCCGCGTACGGGATGCTGAACCGCGTACGACGGGGACCCCGTCTCATATGAGGCCAGGGGCGCCCTGTCGGTCAAGAGCCACGCAGCACGCGCGCGGTGACGGCCGGCCGCGGCACGCGCGTGGACGCCGCCTACGAGGCGGTCGGCGCCTCGGACCCCGGTACTCCGGGCGCAGCCATCCGGGAGGAGAGCGCGGTGTTGAAGCGCGTGAGGAGCGTGCAGAACGTCTCGCGCTCCTCCGGCGCCCAGTCGTGTGTCAGCTCGGCCATCAGCTGGCGCCGGGACGATCGCACTTCCTCCAGCCGGGACAGCCCGCGCGGCGACAGCTGAAGGACCACGGCACGCCCGTCCTCGGGGTGCGAGGTGCGCTTGACGAGCCCGGTGTCGACGAGCGGAGCCACCTGCCGGGTGACCGTCGACGAGTCGATGCCCATGCTCGCCGCGAGCGCCTTGACACCCATGGGGCCCTCTTTGTCGAGGCGGTTGAGCAGCAGGTATGCGGCGCGGTCCATGGAGTTGCGTACCTGCCCGACCCCGCCGAGCCGGGTCTGTTCGGCACGGCGGGCGAACACCGCCACCTCGTGCTGCAGCGTGTCGAGGAGACCGCTGTCACCGACGGTCGTCATGTCCATCGACATTTCAGGTGTTGTGGGCATGGCCGGAGGCTCACTTCATGAAGGGGGTCCTGGAATAATGGGGGACAGAGTACGCGGCCGGGGGGCAGGGTGTACCGGCGCTGCGCAAACCAGTCTCGGAGGTTGGTCACAGCGGTCGTGTGTGCCTGTGAACTGCGATGCTTGAGTCATGAGCTACAGCACGGCTGACTCCTTTCGGCCCGTGACCCTCGACGATGTGCGGGGGGCGCAGAAGATGCTCTCGGGTGTGGCGCGGGTGACGGCGATGGAGGGCAGCAGGCACCTGTCCCAGCTGGTGGGCGCGCCGGTGCACTTCAAGTGCGAGAACCTCCAGCGGACGGGTTCGTTCAAGCTGCGGGGTGCCTACGTCCGGATCGCCGGACTGCTGCCGGAGGAGCGGGCCGCCGGGGTCGTCGCGGCGAGCGCCGGCAACCACGCGCAGGGCGTCGCTCTCGCGTCCTCGCTGCTCGGCGTGCGGGCGACGGTCTTCATGCCGAAGGGCGCCCCGCTGCCCAAGATCAGCGCCACGCGCGAGTACGGCGCCGAGGTGCGCCTGCACGGGCAGGTGGTCGACGAGACGCTCGCCGCCGCACAGGAGCACGCGGCCGAGACGGGCGCGGTGTTCATCCACCCCTTCGACCACCCCGACATCATCGCGGGCCAGGGCACGGTCGGACTGGAGATCCTGGAGCACTGCCCGGAGGTCCGCACGATCGTCGTCGGCATCGGCGGAGGAGGTCTCGCGGCCGGCATCGCGACCGCGGTGAAGGCGCTGCGGCCGGACGTGCGGATCGTGGGCGTGCAGGCCGAGGGCGCCGCGGCCTATCCGCCCTCGATCGCGGCCGGGCGTCCGATGTCGATCGAGAACCCGGCGACCATGGCCGACGGCATCAAGGTCGGGCGGCCCGGCAACGTGCCCTTCGGCATCATCCGCGAGCTGATGGACGAGGTCCGCACGGTCTCCGAGGACGAGCTGGCCACCGCGCTCCTGCTGTGCCTGGAGCGGGCCAAGCTGGTCGTCGAACCGGCCGGTGCGAGCCCGGTGGCGGCGCTGCTGAGCGAGCCGGGGGCCTTCGAGGGCCCGGTGGTGGCGGTGCTGTCCGGTGGCAACGTCGACCCGCTGCTGATGCAGCGCGTCCTGCGGCACGGCATGTCCGCGCAGGGCCGCTACCTGGCCGTACGGCTGCGGCTGACGGACCGGCCGGGCGCGCTCGCCACACTTCTCGGGGTGTTGTCAGTGGTGGACGCTAACGTCCTCGATGTGAGTCACGTCCGGACCGATCCGCGGCTCGGGCTCACGGAGGCGGAGGTCGAGCTGCACCTGGAGACGAAGGGGCCGGAGCACTGCGCCGAGGTCGGCCGGGCCCTGCGCGAGGCGGGTCACACGGTCATCGGCTGAGGTGCCGGACGCCCGTACTCAAGCGGAACGCCCAGCTCAGGGGCTCTTCGTCACTCGATCGAGTAAATACATTGAGAGACGCGATACATCGCGTTACGGTGTGTCCTGTGACCGTCCGCCGAGACATCGTCAGGCGGAGCGAAACGCGCAAATCTAGGCTTTTCGAAGAATCCCCGACGACGTGGAGACTCATATGCCAGGCGCCATCTATGCCGAAGGCCTGGTCAAGACTTTCGGCGACGTAAGGGCTCTGGACGGCGTCGACCTCGATGTCCCCGAGGGCACCGTGCTGGGCCTGCTCGGGCCGAACGGCGCGGGCAAGACGACGGCGGTCCGCTGCCTGACCACGCTGCTGCGCCCCGACAGCGGCAGGGCGGTCGTGGCGGGCCTCGACGTCCTCAAGCAGCCCAACGAGGTGCGGCGCGCCATCGGTCTGTCCGGCCAGTTCGCCGCGGTCGACGAATACCTGACCGGCCGCGAGAACCTCCAGATGGTCGGCCAGCTCTACCAGATGAAGGGCAAGGCCGCGAAGGCCCGGGCCGTGGAGCTGCTGGACCAGTTCGACCTCGCGGACGCCGCCGACCGCACCGCGAAGACCTACTCCGGAGGCATGCGCCGCCGGCTCGACCTCGCGGCCGCTCTGGTCCTCTCGCCGCCCGTGATGTTCATGGACGAGCCGACGACCGGCCTCGACCCGCGCAACCGCCAGCTGCTGTGGGAGGTCATCAAGAACCTCGTCTCCGGCGGTACGACCCTGCTGCTGACCACGCAGTACCTGGAAGAGGCCGACCACCTGGCGCACGACATCGTGGTCGTCGACCACGGCCATGTCATCGCCCGCGGCACCTCCGACCAGCTCAAGGCCCGTACCGGCGGCGAGCGCGTCGAGGTCGTGGTGCACGAGCGCGAGCACATAGCGACCGCCCGCGAGGTACTCACCGGCTTCGGCAAGGGCGAGCTCACCGTCGAGGAGCACACCCGCAAGCTCACCGTCCCCGTCACCGGCGGCGCGAAGCTGCTGGCCGAGGTCATCCGCGAGCTGGACGTCCGCGGCATCGAGATAGACGACATCGCTCTGCGCCGCCCCACCCTCGACGACGTGTTCCTGTCCCTGACCGGACACATGGCAGAGGAGAAACACGAGGAGAACCGCGCGACCGCGGGCACGCCCGCCCAGGACCGCAGGCACAAGAAGGAGGCCACCAAGTGAGCGCCGTCACCGACGCGCGGCGGGTCGCGCCGATTGCGAACCCCCTCAGCCAGCCCTTCCGGGGCCGCTCGGGATTCCTCCCGTCGCAGACCCGAGATCTGCACGTGAGCGCCGGGAAGGGGCAGGCGAAGTGAGCACCATGAACGATTCCCTGGTCATCGCCCGACGGAACCTGATCAGGATGTCCCGGATCCCCGAGATGGTTCTGTTCGGCCTGATCCAGCCAGTGATGTTCGTAGTGCTCTTCACCTACGTCTTCGGTGGCTCGATGAAGATCGGTGACACCACCGATCCGGAGGTCTACAAGAACTTCCTGATGGCCGGCATCTTCGCCCAGACGGTCACGTTCGCCACTGCGGGGGCGGGCGCCGGTATTGCGGACGACATGCACAAGGGGCTCATAGACCGGTTCCGCTCGTTGCCGATGGCGCGTGGTGCGGTGCTGACCGGTCGTACCGTCGCGGACCTCGTGCAGACGGCTCTGACCCTGCTCGTCCTCGCGATCGTCGCGCTGCTCGTGGGTTGGCGCCCCGGTTCCGTCGAGCCGACCAACTTCGGAAAGATCTTGGGCGGCTTCGGCCTGCTGCTTCTTCTGGGATACGCCTTCACATGGATCGGCGCGTTGATCGGTCTGTCCGTACGCACTCCGGAGGCGGCGACCTCGGGAGGGCTGATCTGGCTCTTCCCGGTCACGTTCATCTCGAACGCGTTCGTGGACTCCGCTCAGATGACGCCCTGGCTGCGACACATCGCTGAGTGGAACCCGTTCAGCGCGACCGTGCAGGCATGCCGGCAACTCTTCGGCGACCCGGGTCTGTCCCATTCCGGTGCCTGGCCGATGCAGCACCCGGTGTGGGCATCGCTGACCTACTCGATTCTGATCGTCGCCATCTTTCGCACGCTCGCGGTCCGCAAGTACCGCCGGGCAGACAGTTGAGGGTTCCGCCTTCCCTCAGGCCCCGCTCCCATGGGCGGGGGCCTGTTCACGGCGCATCCGGTCTGGGCCTCACTGATCTGCCCGGCCCTGATCACCACTGTCTACTCGGCCCTGATCATCGTCGTGTTCAGGACGCCGGCGATGCGCAAGTACCGCTCGGCGACCGCCTCACCTACTGCCCGACCGACGCCTGACCGACCGCTTGTCGGACTCAGCATGACGACGCCCCCGGCGTCACCAGGACACCGGGGGCTCGTCAAGGGCATGCAAGATGCCGGGATCGGCAGGCGGCCGGGTCAGCCGTTGTAGGGCTCGGCCTTGAGGATCTTCACGGAGGCCTTCCTGCCGTTCGGCAGTTCGTACTCCGCCTCCTCGCCGACCTTGTGGCCGATCACGCCGGAGCCCAGCGGGGACTGCGGCGAGTACGTCTCGATGTCGGAGCTCGCGTACTCGCGCGAGGCGAGCAGGAAGGTCGTCGTGTCGTCCTCGTCGCCGTCGAAGGCGATCGTCACGACCATGCCGGGCGCCACGGCGCCGTCCGCCGACGCCGGGGCCTCGCCGACCTTGGCGTTCTCCAGGAGCTGGGTCAGCTGGCGCACACGGAGTTCCTGCTTGCCCTGCTCTTCCTTGGCCGCGTGGTACCCGCCGTTCTCACGCAGGTCGCCTTCCTCGCGCGCGGCCGCGATCTTGGCGGCGATCTCCGTGCGCGCAGGACCAGACAGGTGCTCCAGCTCCGCCTTGAGCTGGTTGTACGCCTCCTGGGTCAGCCAGGTGACGTTCTCGCTGGTCTGGGTCACAGGTGCTCCTCGTAGGTACTGGGAATACAAAGCATCGCCCTACCCAGAAGAATGTTCCTTCATGGATGGGCGAAACCACGAGCCTAACAATTCCGCGGCTGAAGGGGGAGGACATAAGCCATCAGAATTACGTCCACGCAGGTCAGGGCCTACGCATTCAGGGCGAGAGGGTCCGGTGTCAGCCGGCGTGGCAGCCCAGCAGCTCCGCCGTGGTGCCGGCGGACGTCGTACGGAGGGTGACGGCACGGTCGATGCGGGTGGCGTGCCCGCCGAAGCGGAAGTCGGCCCGGCCCACCTCGGTCCCGTCCGCCGCCTGGGAGCGGATGGTGCAGTAACCGGTCGCGTCGGCGTCCTTACGGACCTCCAGATGCACCGTCACCGCGTTCTCGTGCGCATCGAAGGTGATCACCTCGGCGCTGATCTTGTTCTGGCCGACGTAGTGGTAGGCGAAGTACCCGACGAGCGCGAGCAGCGCCGCCGCCAGGACGGCACCGATGATCTTGAGTTTGTGGTCGGCGCGCTCGTCCGAGGAGCGGCCGTAACGGCCCTCGGGCAGTCGCGTGCTCGCCGTACTCATGATCGTCCCCTCGGAAACCCGACCCCGGAATTTTTCGCCCCCCGATTCGGTCACTATAGAAGCCGCCGATCGCGCCGGTTCACACCGGGCGCCGACTTATCGAGGATTGAGTCTTGACTGACCAGCTGCGACTGATGGCTATCCACGCCCACCCCGACGACGAGTCGAGCAAGGGCGCGGCCACCATGGCGAAGTACGTGTCCGAGGGGGTGGACGTGCTGGTCGTGACCTGCACCGGTGGGGAGCGCGGCTCCATCCTCAACCCGAAGCTGCAGGGCGACAAGTACATCGAGGAGCACATCCACGAGGTACGCAAGAAGGAGATGGACGAGGCCCGGGAGATCCTCGGGGTCACGCAGGAATGGCTCGGCTTCGTCGACTCCGGCCTGCCCGAGGGCGACCCGCTGCCGCCGCTGCCCGAGGGCTGCTTCGCCCTGGAGGACGTGGACAAGGCGGCCGGCGAGCTGGTGAAGCAGATCCGTTCCTTCCGTCCCCAGGTGATCACCACCTATGACGAGAACGGCGGCTATCCGCACCCCGACCACATCATGACCCACAAGATCTCGATGGTGGCCTTCGAGGGCGCCGCCGACACCGAGAAGTACCCGGAGTCGGAGTTCGGCCCGGCCTACCAGCCGCGGAAGCTGTACTACAACCAGGGCTTCAACCGCCCCCGCACCGAGGCCCTGCACCACGCGCTGCTGGACCGTGGTCTGGAGTCGCCGTACGGGGACTGGCTCAAGCGCTGGAGCGAGTTCGAGCGCGCCGAGCGCACCCTGACCACGCATGTCCCCTGCGCCGACTTCTTCGAGATCCGCGACAAGGCGCTGATCGCCCACGCCACGCAGATCGACCCCGACGGCGGCTGGTTCAAGGTGCCGATGGAGATCCAGAGGGAGGTCTGGCCGACGGAGGAGTACGAGCTGGCGAAGTCGCTCGTCGATACTTCCCTCCCCGAGGACGACCTCTTTGCGGGCATCCGCGACAATGCCTGACATGAGCGCAAGCGTGAGCCTGGCAATGACGCATCTCGTCCCCCTCGCCAAGGAGGTGGACGAGAACAAGGTCACCCCCGGCGTCCTCGGCTTCATCGTCTTCGCGGCGATGGCCGTGGCGGTGTGGGTGCTGATGAAGTCCATGAACCGGCACATGGGGAAGGTGAAGTTCCAGGAGACGGCGGACTCGGACGCCGGGTCCGCGGACGCCTCCGCCGGCCCCGAGGCCGGCCCAAACGCCGGTCCCAAGGCGCGTCAGGGCTGACGTCGTGGGACGGGGGGTGGCCGGCGGTCAGTGCGTGGCCGGCACCGCCACCCCCATCACCTCCCGCGCATGGCGGCTGGGCACCATCCCCAGACGCCACGCCTGCCAGCCCGCCTCCAGGTTCACGCCCCGCTCCAGCAGCAGCTGATACGCCTCCACGTAGTCGTCGAGCTTCTCGTCCCGCAGCGAGTGAGTCGTGCGGGACAGCTGGGTCAGCTCCTCCTGGGCGACCGCCGTGCCGATCTCCACGCCGCCGGGGGCCGCGTACGGCAGCAGGGTGCAGCGCAGGAAGCGGGCCCAGTCCTCGCCGCGGCGGTCGCCGTACGAGGTGAACAGGTCCACCGCCTCGTCGCACAGCGCCAGCGCCTGCTGGGTACGGGCGTTGCCCGCATCCACCACCGCCAGTTCCAGGCACGTCCACGCCTCGCCGTGGGCCACACCGATGCGCTGGAAGTCGGCTCGGGCGTCGACCAGGAGCTGGCGGGCGAAGCCGGAGTTGCGCAGCGAACCCGTCTGGGCCGCCCGCTGGTCCCGGGTCGCCCGGGCCGAGTGGTGGCGGGCGCAGGCCAGGCCGTAGACGTCGCGCATACGGGAGAACATCGTGCGGGAGCGCTCCAGTTCGCGCACCGCACGGTCGAGGTCGCCCGTCTCCTCCAGGGCCTGGCCCAGGTAGTAGACCGTCCAGGCCTCGCCGCGCGCGTCCTCGTTCTCGCGGTGCCGGGACGCGGCCTGGCGCAGTCCCTCCACCGCGGGGGACGCGTCCCCCGCGACGAGACGGGCGCGGGCCAGCTGGGTGAGCGCCCAGGCCTCGCCACGGGCGTCACGGGTACGGCCGTAGCGGTCGAGGGCCGCGCGCAGCTCCGACTCGGCGCGCGGGACGTCGCCCATCCGCAGCGACAGCTGGCCCAGCTGGAAGTGGGCCCAGGCCTCGCCGTGCACGGACTCGCCCGCGTGATGCAGGACCAGGGACTCGGTGAGCAGATGCAGCGCCTCCGAGACATGGCCGCGGTCGCGCTCCACCGCCGCCAGGGCGTGCATCGTCCAGCCGCGGTCCGTGGCCAGCTCGGGAGCCGCCTGGAAATCCAGCGCCTCGCGCAGCTTCGCGGCCGCCTCCGTGAGATTGCCCTGGTGGTGGAGGGTGATCCCCAGGGAGCACAGGGCGCGGGCCGCACCCGCGTCGTGATGGGCCTCCATGTACAGATCGACGACCGACGTCAGTGTCGTACGCGCCTTGTCCAGCTCGCCCAGCTGACGGGCCGCGATGCCGGTGCGCCACTGCACCGAGCGGACCAGCAGGCCCTGGTCCACGGCCTGCGCCAGCTCGCTGATCTCGCCCAGACGGTAGAGGTCGCCGCGCAGCAGGCAGTAGTCGCACAGGGCGCCGAGCAGGTTCAGCACCGCCGCCTGGTTCACGCCCTCCGCGTGCCGCAGTGTCGACGTGATGAAGCTCGACTCGTCGTCCAGCCAGCGCAGCGCCTCGTCCAGGGACGTGAAGCCGTGCGGGCTGAAGCGGTCCGAGCGGGTCGACATGTTGCCGTCGACCAGGCGCAGCACCGAGTCGGCCAGGTCGGCGTAGTTCACGATCAGGCGTTCCTGCGCGGCCGTGCGCTCCGAGGGCTCCTCCTCGTCCAGGAGGCGGGCCTGGGCGAAGGCCCGCACCAGGTCGTGCAGGCGGAAGCGGTTGCCGCGCACATGGTCGATCAGGCCGGCCCGGGAGAGCGCGACCAGGTGACGGGTCGCCTCCCCCTCGTTCGTCGCCAGGAGGGAGGCGGCCGCGGCGCCACCGAGAGAGGCGCGGCCGGCGAGGGCCAGTCGGCGCAGCAGCCGGCGGGCCGTGTCCGACTGGTCCGTGTAGCGCAGCCACAGCACACGCTCGATCGGCTCCACCGGGCCGTACGCGCTGAGATCCGTGGCCAGTTGACGAGGTGAGCGCGGGCCCAGCGACGAGCCCGCGATGCTCAGCGCCAGCGGCAGCCCGCCGCACAACTCCCTGATCCGGTCGGCCGCATCGGCGTCGTAGGGCCCGGAACTGTCCTGTGCCGCCGCGTCCAGCAACTCCTCGGCGCCCGCCGAGTCCAGTGCCTCCACGGGCAGTTCATGGACATGGGCCGGAAGGTCGGACGGCAGTGCCAGGGGCTCGCGGGCCGTGACCAGGACCAGGCTGTCGGAGCGCTCGGGGACGAGCGTACGGACCTGTTCGGCGTCCGAGGCGTCGTCCAGGACGATCGTGACGGCCAGGCCCGTCAGATGCTGGTGGTACAGCTCGCTCAGCCGCTTGACCTGCTGGTCGGGGGAGGAGCGCTCACGGAACAGCAGCTGTTCGCGCGGCGCGCCGAGCCGGTTGAGCAGGTGCAGCAGGGCGTCGCGGGTGGACAGCGGCGGCTCCTCCGGACTGCCGCCGCGCAGGTCCACGACGCAGGCGCCGCGGAAGTAGTCCTTGAGGTCGTGCGTGGCGCGCACGGCCAGTGTCGTACGACCGCTGCCGGGGGCTCCGTGCAGTACCACGACCGTCGGGCGGGTCTCGGTGCTCGCTCGGGACGCCTGTACCCACTGCCGGATCCTGGCCATCTCCGGCCGACGGCCCGCGAACATGCCTGCCTGCTCCGGCAGTTGAGCGAACGACTGGGCCAGCAGGGTGCGCCCGCGTGCTGCCGCGCTCTTGTCCGTGCCGCGCAGCGGCGGCCCCTTCTTCCTCGGGCCCGTGGACCCTTCGCGTACCCGCTGCTGATCGAGGAACGGGCGGATACCGCGCACCTCCAGAGCCGTCAGCCACTGCAGCCGCAACTGCTCGGGTCCGCCCGGCTGGCTCTCGGCGCCTGCGCTGTGATGGGCCGCGGGCAGATGAGAGCCGGCCACCTTGATCACGGTGGCCGCCGCGCCCACGACGCCCACGGTCACGCCCGCGCCGAGTGCCGTGCCCGTGTCGGTGCCCAGAGCCACGTCCGCCACCGCCGCCGTGACCGCGGCGACGGCGGCCACCAGCAGGGCGGTTGCCGAACCTTCCTTGGCGTACCGCTGTGCGAAGGTGAGCCGGCCGGCCGCCGCCTCGTCGAGCGCGCGCGTGTAGGCCTCGTACTCCTCGGCGGATGTCTCCGCCATCGCGTCCAGGGCGCTGCGTGAGCGCGACAGCAGCACCGTTCCGTCGGTGTGTCCGCCGGAGCGTCGTACCTCTTCCTCCACGGCCCGTGCCAACAGCCGTTCGGCGTCCGCCCGATGGCTGTCCCGCATGTCACGTCCCCCTCCGGCGGCAACTCCTTTGCCTATGAGTGTCCTTCGGGGAAGGCGTTCGCGCGAGGGGGCAGCGATCACCGGGTCGGGCTTGGGTGACTTTCACATCATTCGCGGTGGCCGCCGCATACAGCGGCAGCGGTCGCGGCGGGCGGCGCCTGGTCGGCGTTGAGCGGATCGGGGGGCGCGGGGGAGGGAACGCCCGTGTTCCGCACGCCCGACGCCGAACCCCCTCTGCTTCAGCACCCACTTCCCGCCCGTCCCCCGCCAGGTCTCACCCGCGAGTACGACCGCGGCGCGGAGGGTTCGGCGGCGCCCTGCAGATGGCCGCGGACACCTGCAGGGCGCATGGCCCGCGGCGGTATCCACGACCAGCTCAGTGGAGGTTTCGCCCGCTGCTCCTCGACGGGGGTTGGATTGTTCCCCATTTTTGGAAAGTAGCTGTCAAAGATCCAGTGTTTCCGTAGCGTTTTCCCCTGAGAGCAAGGGGGCTGGTGGTGCGCGAGGATCACGCGACACTCGTCGGATTGGGGCTCAGTTCTGAGGAACTGAGGACCCTGGGATTGGATAAACCTGCGACGGCGGACCCGGTCGGCCTTATGGACGTCTACCTGCGACGCAGCGACAAAAAGGAGGACTTGGCCACGTTGCGTGGACATCTGCGCGACGTCGCGCGCTGGGCGCAGGCAAACGGCATTCAGATCCGGCACGTCTGGTTTGAGCAACTCTCGGCTTCCAAGACCTACGTGCGGCGCAAGGAGTTCGAGAAGGCCACGCAGGCGATCATGGATGGCAAGTCCAAGACGCTCGGTGTGTGGAAGGCGGACCGCTTCGACCGGCGCGGCATGGGGGCGGTTGGCCGGCTGCTCGACGAGTTCGACCGTCGGCAATCGCGGCTCGTCTCCGTTTCCGAAGGGCTGGACTCAGCGCAGGGTGGCCGCATGGTCTTCGCGATCCTGAGCGAGCGCGCCAGGGAGGAAGCGAAGGACATAGCGAAGCGCGTCAAGATCGGCCATGACTCCCACAAGGCCGAAGGCCGAAGAGGAACGGGCAGGCCCCCGTTCGGTCTCTACAGTGCGCCCGGGAGCGGCAAGGTCGAGCCCCATCCCGACGAGTACGACACGGCCCGCAGACTGGCGGACTTCTTGCTCGACAAGAAGACGACGAAGGACACCGCCCACCAACTCAATGAGGAGGGGCACCGGACCCGGAGCGGAGCTACCTGGTCGCCCACGGCGGTGAGCAAGCTCGCTCAGTCCCCGCTCTTCGCGGGCATGGTCCCGGTCCGGCGGCGCAAGACGGACGAGCATGGTCACCCCTTGGACGTTTGGGAGGGGTACGGCGAGCCCCTGCACAACGAGTGGGGTGAAGTCGTCATGTGCGGCAAGGGGGTTGTGACGCCAGGCGAGTGGTTCAAGATCAAGGCACTCATCGCCGAAAGGACCGATGAACGCTGGGCGAGAGGGAAGCCGGAAGCGAAGTACCTGGGCACGGGGAGCTATCGATGCGGGCGGCTACGAGACAAGAAGGGCACTGGGGCGCTTGAACCGTGTGGCGGCGCAATGAGCCACCGTGGGGGACGCTACCGGTGCGAGGTCCGCCAAACGCGAGGCAAGTCGATCTGCCAGGGCGTGGTGACCCTCGCAGACCGCATCGACCACATGGTGGGACAGGCTTGGGTCCACCACATCACCGCCCTTGAGCCGGGTGACCCCATGGTGATCGAGACAGCCCGCCGTTGGCTCGCCTTCGCGGACCCTGAGACGCAGGCGAAGAAGGAAGAGACCCAGAAGGCGCTTGAGGCAGCTCAGCGACGTGTGAAGAAGCTCGAAGACGACTTCTACGTGTACGGGAAGATGGACGAAGAGCGCTTCGAGGAGTTGAGCGAAGGGCAGCGTGCCGTCATCCAGAGCACCGCCGCGACCCTTGAGGCATTGGACGCGGAGGCAGACATCTCGCCTCTTACCCAGGTCGACACCTTGCGTGAGGCATGGGAAGCGGCAGATATGGCGGACAAACGGATGCTACTGAAGTGCGCGCTTGGAAAGAAGGGCATCACGGTCAAGCCCGCCGCGCGGCAGGGGGATCACACCCCGATCTTGGAACGGCTTGAGTTCGACTGGCTGTCGAAGCAGGACGCGATCACCAAGAAGTGAGTCGAAGCTCAAGGCTGGGTCTCCGGGCCCGGCCTTTGCTCCGTCTGTGTGCTGTCCCGTGGCGCATGGGCGGCGTGGCGGCAGGTGCGTAAGGATGGGGGCATGCCCAACCGACTCGCGCGCGCCACGTCCCCGTACCTCCTCCAGCACGCGGACAACCCCGTCGACTGGTGGCCATGGGAGGCGGAAGCGTTCGAAGAAGCCCGCCGACGCGATGTCCCCGTCTTCCTGAGCGTTGGCTACAGCGCCTGTCACTGGTGTCACGTTATGGCGCACGAGTCCTTCGAGGACGACGACACCGCTGCTTACATGAACGAGTACTTCGTGTCCGTCAAGGTCGACCGTGAGGAACGCCCCGACGTGGACGCCGTCTACATGGAGGCGGTGCAGGCGGCCACCGGGCAAGGGGGCTGGCCGATGTCGGTCTTCATGACGCCGGACGGGGAGCCGTTCTATTTCGGCACCTACTTCCCGCCCGGCCCGCGCCATGGAATGCCGTCCTTCCGGCAGGTGTTGGAGGGCGTCACGGTGGCCTGGCGGGACCGTCGGGACGAGGTGGGGGAAGTCGCGGGAAAGATCACTAGGGACCTTGCCGACCGGGAATTGGGTATCGGGGATGCCGGGACGCCCACCGAGGAGACCCAGGCCCAGGCTCTGCTCCAGCTGACCCGGGACATCGATTCCGCGAGCGGTTGGTTCAAGGGAGACACCAAGTTCCCGCCGTCGATGGTGATCGAGTTCCTGTTGCGCCATCACGCGCGGGCCGGTTCCGTGGCCGCGCTGGAGATGGCAGAAGGGCTGTGCGGCGCGATGGCTCGTTCGAGCCTGTACGACCAGGTGGGAGGCGGGTTCCACCGGTACGTTCTCACGCCGAAGTCTGATGGACCCTTGGTGCCGCACTTCGAGAAGATGCTCTACGACAACGCCCTGCTGTGCCGTGTCTACGCTCACCTGTGGCGCAGCACCGGCTCCGAGCTGGCCCGCCGCGTGGCCCTGGAGACCGCCGACTTCATGGTGCGTGAACTCCGCACGAACGAGGGCGGGTTCGCCTCCGCCCTCGACGCCGACAGTGAGGACGGGTCGGGCGCTCACGTCGAGGGCGCGTACTACGTGTGGACCCCGCGGCAGCTCACCGAGGTTCTCGGTGCCGAGGACGCCGAACTCGCCGCCCAGTACTTCAAAGTAACCGAGGACGGCACCTTCGAGCACGGCTCCTCCGTCCTGCAACTCCCGCAGCAGGAAGGTGTGTTCGACGCCGAGAGGATCGAGGGGATCAGGCAGCGGCTGCTGCGGTCCAGGGACACGCGGCCGGCCCCGGGCCGGGACGACAAGGTGGTCGCCGCCTGGAACGGCCTCGCGATCGCCGCACTCGCCGAGACCGGCGCCTTCTTCGACCGCCCCGACCTGGTCGAGGCCGCGGTCGGCGCCGCCGATCTCCTCGTACGGCTGCACCTGGACGAACACGCCCAACTCGCCCGCACCAGCAAGGACGGCCTGGTGGGCGCCAACTCGGGCGTCCTGGAGGACTACGCCGACGTGGCCGAGGGCTTCCTCGCGCTCGCGTCCGTCACCGGAGAGGGCGTCTGGCTCGAGTTCGCCGGGTTCCTGCTCGACCATGTCCTGACCCGCTTCGTCGACCCGGACAGCGGCAGCCTCTACGACACCGCCGTCGACGCCGAGAAGCTGATCCGCCGGCCCCAGGACCCCACCGACAACGCCACGCCCTCCGGCTGGTCCGCCGCCGCGGGCGCCCTGCTGAGCTATGCCGCGCAGACCGGTGGCGCCGCCTCGGCTCATGGCCTCGTCCATCGCACCGCCGCCGAACGGGCACTGGGTGTCGTCAAGGCGCTCGGCCCGCGCGTGCCCCGCTTCATCGGCTGGGGGCTCGCGGTCGCCGAGGCCCTCCTCGACGGGCCGAAGGAGGTCGCGGTCGTCGGGCCCGCACTGGACGACGAGGCGACAAGGGCTCTGCACCGTACGGCGCTTCTGGGGCTCGCGCCCGGTGCCGTGGTCGCCGTGGGGGTTGCGGAGAGTGACGAGTTCCCGTTGCTCGCCGACCGGCCGCTCGTCGACGGCGCACCCACCGCCTACGTCTGCCGTAACTTCACCTGCGACGCTCCGACCACCGATCCGAAAGGCCTGCGCGCCGCGCTGAGCAGCTGAAACGCCGGGAAGGGAAGACGGGTTCACGCAGCCGGTGTTCGAATTGTTCACTCTGGGGCATCGTTGTGACGAAACGCGCTCTTCATTGAAATAGCCTGCGCTCTTCACAGATCCCCCCTAATGTCTGCCCCGAGACGCGACAAGAGTGACTGAACGTCGCGTCAGGGGGCATTGGGGATCTGGGGGGATCTTTTGCTGACGTCTGTCTTCATCGCTGCCGTCTCGCTGGCCTTGTTCTGGATGGCGGCCTTCACCCTGTGGTGGCAGATGCACGCGTGGCGTACGCCCGAAGTGCTGGCCTCCACCCGTTTCAGCAGACCGGACGGGGACGAGCACGTCTCGTTCTCGCTGCTGCTGCCGGCACGGCATGAGCAGGCCGTGCTGGACCACACGATCCAGCGGCTGCTGGAGTCCACACACACCGACTTCGAGATCATCGTGATCGTGGGGCACGACGACCCCGAGACCACGGCGGTGGCCGAGAAGGCCGCCGAAGGAGACCCGCGCGTGCGGGTCGTCGTCGACACCCACGACAAGAAGAACAAGCCGAAGGCCATGAACACGGCGCTGCCGCACTGCCGCGGCGATGTCGTCGGGGTCTTCGACGCCGAGGACCAGGTCCACCCCGAGCTCCTCGCCCACGTCGACCACGCCTTCCGGACGACGGGTGCCGATGTCGTGCAGGGCGGCGTCCAGCTCATCAACTTCCACTCCAGCTGGTACTCCCTGCGCAACTGCCTGGAGTACTTCTTCTGGTTCCGCTCCCGCCTGCATCTGCACGCGCAGAAGGGGTTCATCCCGCTCGGCGGCAACACCGTCTTCGTACGGACGGACGTGCTCAGGGAAGCGGACGGCTGGGATCCCGACTGCCTTGCCGAGGACTGCGACCTGGGAGTGCGGCTGTCCAGCGTCGGCAAGAAGGTCGTCGTCGCCTACGACTCCGACATGGTGACCCGGGAGGAGACCCCAGGCTCGCTGATGTCGCTGCTCAAGCAGCGCACCCGCTGGAACCAGGGCTTCCTGCAGGTCTACCGGAAGAAGGACTGGAAGCAGCTCCCGGGCCTCGGCCAGCGGATGCTCGCCCGGTACACGTTGATGACGCCGTTCCTGCAGGCGTTCTCCGGCGTGGTCATCCCGCTGAACGCGGCGGTCGCACTCTTCCTCGACGTGCCCGTCGGGATCGCCTTCCTCACCTTCCTGCCGCTGGTCACGGCCGCCGTCACCTTCGTCTTCGAGGTCGTCGGACTGCACGACTTCGGCAAGCAGTACGGGCTCCGCGTCCGCCCCGTGCACTACCTGAAGCTGGTCGTGGGCGGCCCCTTCTACCAGGTCCTCCTCGCGGGGGCCGCGATCCGCGCCGTATGGCGTGAGCAACGCGGCCGCAACGACTGGGAGTTGACCAGCCACGTCGGCGCACACCTCACCCGGGCCGAAACCCGGGCCGAAACCCGGCCCGAAAACCGGCCCGAAAACCGGCCCGAAAACCGGGCCGAAACCCGTGCCGACGCCCACGCCGAAGCCGGCTCGAACCGTGACATCCGAGAGGACGTCCCTGCGTGACCTCCACCCTTCCCGCGGTGACCACTCCGAAGGTCCCCGCGCAGTGGCAGCCTGCGCCTGAGCCCGGTTCGGCCGGTCGAACGGCCCCGCCCCGGCGTCTTGGAACCTCTCGCCCCGACCTCCTCCTGTGCGGCGCGCTCCTGGTCGCGATCGTCGTCGTGCAGGGCTGGAACATCGCCGACTACCCGACGCTCAGCGACGACGAGGGCACCTACCTCGCGCAGGCCTGGGCGGTCCAGCAGGGCAAGGGCCTGGCCCACTACACGTACTGGTACGACCACCCGCCGCTCGGCTGGATCCAGATAGCCGTGCTCACCTGGATACCGTCCTGGCTCAGCCCCGGCTCGATGACCGTCGGCAGCATGCGGACCGCGATGCTGGTCGTCTCCGCGGTCAGCGCGGTCCTCGTCTACGTCCTCGCGCGCCGGCTGTCGCTGCCGCGCTGGGCCGCCGGGCTGGCCATGGCCCTGTTCGGCCTCTCGCCGCTCTCGGTCGTCCTGCAGCGCGAGATCTTCCTCGACAACATCGCGGTGATGTGGACGCTCCTCGCGTTCACCCTCGCCGCCTCCCCGAGCCGTCATCTCTGGCACCACTTCGGCGCGGGTCTCGCGGCCGCGACGGCCGTGCTCACCAAGGAGACGATGCTCGTCGTCCTGCCGGCGCTGTTCGTCACCATGTGCCGGCACAGCCACCGCGACACCCGGAAGTTCGCGGTGACCGGCGCCGTCACCGCCTGCGTGCTGATCGGCTTCAGCTATCCGCTCTTCGCCCTGCTGAAGGGCGAGCTGGTCCCGGGTGGCGGCCACGTCTCCCTCTGGGACGGCATCAAGTACCAGATGACCAGGCCGGGTTCGGGATTCATCCTCGATCAGAACTCCGGCTCGCACGGCGTCCTGCACTCGTGGCTCTACTACGACCGCGTCCTGCCGCTCGGCGGCCTGGCCGGCGCGCTGCTGCTGGTGGCCACCTGGCGCTGGTCGGTCACCGCCCGCGCCCTCGCCGGGCCGGCCCTCACGGTCGCGATCCTCACCGCACTGGCCATGCGCCCGAACGGCTACCTGCCCGCGATGTACGTCATCCAGGCACTGCCGTTCCTGGCCCTGGTCCTCGCCGGCGGCACCGCCTCCGTCGCCCACGCGGTGCTGCGCAGGTGGCGGCGGACCGACGAGCAGCGATGGAGGACGGGCGGCCGGTACGCCCTCGCGGCCGTCCTCGCCCTCGCGGCCGGCGCCTACGTCGTCCCGAAGTGGTACGAGGGTGACCGCACCGCCGTCACCATGGACGCCAACGCCCCCTACCGGGCCGCCTCCACATGGCTGACCACGAAGGTCGAGAACCCGAAGGGCACCCGCGTCCTGGTCGACGACGCGCTCTGGCTCGACCTGGTGCACGGCGGATACCGGCCAGGACTCGGCGTCATCTGGTTCTACAAGGCCGACCTCGACCCCGCGGTGACCAAGACGATGCCGCACGGCTGGAAGGACCTCGACTACGTCGTCGCCTCCCCCACGGTGCGCCGCGACGCCGTGGATCTGCCCAACGTCAAGGCGGCCATTGAGCATTCGGCCCCGGTCGCCACGTTCGGTACGGGTGCGGACCGGATCGAGATCCGGCAGATCCAGACGACCGGCACGGCTGATGGAGGCACCCGATGACCCACGAGTACACCGCCCGCGGAGAACTCGACGACCCCGCCGTACGCGGCGCCTGCGCGAGCGAGCCGAAGGGGCGCGCCGGTGTCGAGAGCGCGAGCGCGCGGAGGCCCGAAGGGTTGAGCACGGTCACGGTCTCGACACCGGCTGGAGCGCCCCGGAGGCGAACCGCGGCAAAGGAAGCAGTCGCCGAGCCCGGTGCCGTCACCATCGTCGTACCGACGTACAACGAGTCCGCGAACGTCCGTGAACTCCTGCACCAGATCACCGAGTCGGTGCCCTCCCGGCTGCCGTGTGAGGTCGTCTTCGTCGACGACTCCACCGACGACACCCCCGAGGTCATCCACGAGGCCGCCAGGGACTGCCCGTTCCCGGTGACCGTGCTGCACCGCGAGGAGCCCGTCGGAGGGCTGGGCGGCGCGGTCGTCGAGGGCATGAAGGCGGCCGGGTCGGACTGGATCGTCGTCATGGACGGTGACTGCCAGCATCCGCCGTCCCTGGTACCGGAGTTGGTGGCCACCGGCGAGCGCGCGAACGCCGGACTCGTGGTCGCCTCCCGCTACATCAAGGGCGGCAGCCGGGCCGGGCTCGCCGGCAACTACCGGGTGGCGGTCTCGCGCGGGGCGACCTGGCTGACCAAGTCGCTGTTCCCGCGCAAGCTGCACGGCATCAGCGACCCGATGAGCGGCTTCTTCGCGATCCGCCGCAGCGACATCACCGCCGAGGCCCTCAAGCCGCTCGGCTACAAGATCCTCCTGGAGCTGGCGGTCCGCAGCCGTCCGCGTCAGGTCACCGAGGTGCCGTTCGTCTTCCAGGACCGGTTCGCGGGAGAGTCCAAGTCGAGTGCGCAGGAAGGCTTCCGCTTCCTGCGCCATCTGGTCGGTCTGCGCACCGCCTCGCCCCTCGCCCGCATGGTGGGCTTCGGCCTGATCGGCGCGAGCGGATTCCTGCCGAACCTGGCCGGCCTGTGGGCGCTGATGGCCGTGGGGCTGCACTACGTCCCCGCCGAGATTCTCGCCAACCAGCTGGGCGTCGCCTGGAACTTCGTACTCATCGAGCACCTGTTGTTCCGCGACCGCCGGCAGCACCGTCGCTGGTGGGACCGCGTCGGCCGGTTCGCGCTGCTCGCCAACGCCGATCTGGTGCTGCGCATCCCGCTGATCGCGCTGTTCGTGCACCGGTTCGGGATGGGTGCCCTGTCCGCCACCGCGCTCGCGCTGGTGACGACGTTCGTCCTGCGCTTCGTGGGGACCGAAGCGCTGGTCTATCTGCCGCGCAGGGGGCGCGGCAGTCCTGGTGCAACAAGGAGAGCCGCGTGAACAGACGCAGTTGGGTCAGGCACCGGAGAAGGACCGCACTGGTCGGGGTGGGGACCCTGACCGCCGGTCTGCTTCTCACCTCACCCCAGTCCGCAGAGGCCGCCAACCTCGTCAAGAACGCGGGCTTCGAGACGGCCGGCACCGATGGGATGCCGTCCTGCTGGGAGAGGTCCGGCTGGGGTGACAACGACTTCACCTTCGAGACGACGAATGACGCCCACAGCGGCTCCAAGGCGATGAAGGTGTCACTCACCCGCCGCGTCGAGGGCGACCGCAAGGCGCTGATCACCGAGTCCGCCCAGTGCGCGCCGGTGGTCACGGCGGGCAAGCAGTACGACCTCGGGCTCTGGTACAAGACGACCACGCCGGACGCGAACATCACCCTGTTCCGGCACGACAGCACGGCCGGCTGGCAGTACTGGACCGACCTCAAAACCCTGGAGATGCAGGGGAGTTGGACGCAGGCCACGGTCCGCACCCCCGAGGTCCCGGCCGGTACCGACCGCATCACCTGGGGTGTCTCGGTCTACGGCACCGGCTCGGCGACCACCGACGACTACACGATGGACCAGGTCCCGGACGTCACACCGCCCGCCACCTGTACGGGCACCGCCGACCAGTGCGCGAACGGCCGCTGGGACGTGCTGCCCACGCAGAACCCGGTCCGCTCCATGCACTCCGTCGTCCTCAGCAACGGCAAGGTGCTGCTGATCGCCGGGTCCGGCAACAGCGAGGAGAACTTCAACGCGGGCACGTTCACGTCGGCCGTCTACAACCCGGCCGACGGCACCTACAAGGTGATCCCGACCCCGAAGGACATGTTCTGCTCCGGCCACATCCAGCTGCAGGACGGCCGGGTGCTGGTGCTGAGCGGCAACAAGGCGTTCCCGGTCGCCGGCGGGCACGGCTACGAGGGCTACAAGGACTCGTACATCTTCGATCCGAAGACCGAGACGTACAGCAAGACCAACGACCTCAACGACGGCCACTGGTACCCGTCGGCGACCGAGCTCGGCAACGGCGACGTCGTGTCCTTCGGCGGTCTGCGCGAGGACTCGACCGGCTCGGTGACCGCCGAGTACTGGTCGGACGCCCAGCAGAAGTGGCTGGCGTTGTGGCAGGTCAACCAGACCTGGTCGTACTGGGGTCTGTACCCGTCGATGATCCTGATGCAGGACGGCCGCCTCTTCTACTCGGGCAGCCATGTCTTCGGCAACAACATCCCGGGCACGGGCAGCGCGATCTACGACTACGGCGCGAACACGGTCACGCAGGTCCCGGGCCTGCAGAAGAAGGACGAGCGCGACCAGTCCGCGAGCGTGCTGCTGCCGCCGGCGCAGGACCAGAAGGTCCTCACCATCGGCGGCGGCAACATCGACTCCAATCCGGAGGGCAACCGTCTGACGGACGTGATCGACCTCAAGCAGGCCGACCCGGCCTATGTCGCCGGGCCGCTGGTCCCGCAGGGCACGGTCGACCTCGGAAACGGCAAGGTGCCCGAAACCGGCAGCCAGGGCAAGATGTACGTCTCCGCCGTACTGCTGCCCGACGGCAAGGTCCTGGAGACGGGCGGCGGACTGCACAACCGGGCCAACCCGGTCTTCGAGGCGTCGATCTACGACCCGGCCGGCAACACCTTCGACCCGGTGGCCGCGGACCCCGAGGCCCGCGGCTACCACTCGTCCGCGTTCCTGCTCCCCGACGGCCGTGTGATGGCCACCGGTGACAACCCGGGCAACGGCACCTGGAACCACAACGTGTCGATCTACACGCCGCCCTATCTGCTCAAGGGCACGCGTCCGACGATCACTTCGGTGATCGACACCGAGTGGAACTACGGCGACACGCAGCGGATCACGGTCGACCGGCCCATCGCCAAGGCCGAGTTGATCCGCCCGGCCGCAGTGACGCACTCGTCCGACCCGAACCAGCGGTTCGTGGACCTGCCGCTGTCCGTCGACGGCAACAACGTCGACCTGAACGTGACGAGCAACCCCAGCCTGGCCCCGCCCGGCTGGTACATGCTCTTCGCGGTCGACGCGGGCGGGGTGCCCTCGGTGGCGAAGTGGGTGCATCTGCAGGGTCCGCAGGCCCTGAGCGCCGACACCGCCGAGGCGCACGTCCACTCCTTCGCGGACTCCCTGTCCGGCAAGGTGACCGGGCCCGGCAAGAAGCGGACCTCGCAGCAGGTGTCCGTCACCGTCTCCGGCTGCGACCGGCACTACGGCTCGGTCAACGTGTGCGTGCCGACCGCCTTCCCGAAGGGCGTGAAGAAGACGACGGCCGCGCGCTGCGACTGGCTGAAGAAGAACGACTACGGCCGTCTGAAGGTCAACGGCGGTGACGACCCGCTGGGGCTCGACCCGAGCAAGGACGGCCTCGCGTGCGGAAAGGCGGACCTGAAGAAGCGGTAGCCCCTTCACGACCGGCGGGGCGGGCGGCCCGTGCCGTCCGCCCCGCTCCGTCAGCTGCCGCTGCTGATCGCGCCCGTGATCGCGGCGTTCGTGTTCCCGCGGGCCGCACGCTCGCCGGCTCGTCGCGCCTGCTCGGGCGTGGCACCCAGCGCGTTCGCCTTCAGGATCGCCTCGTTGCGCCGCTGTTCGGCCTGCTGCGCGCGCCTGGCCCTGAGACTGCTGAGGAAACTCAAAATAGCCATGCGGGTCGCGCTACCCGGTACACGGCACGGGAAACGGCCCCGGGGCGAACGTTGCCTGTCGGGGCACTAGCCCGCGAACTCCTGCAGGGCCCGCTCCACGATGGCCACCAGCTGCTCGTGGTGCGCGCCCTTCCAGTACGCGCGCCCGCAGTCCTGGCACTGCGCGAAGACGTCGTACGACCGGTGCGTACCGCCCGCCAGTTGGTCCGCGACCTCCTCCTTGGTGGCCTCTTTGAGCAGTCCGTTGCAGGCGGTGCACCGCGTCCACGGCTTCAGCTCGGGCCGGAACCGGTCCAGGACGTCCCGGAGCTGGTCCTCGGGGCGGGTGCTGTAGACGTAGGCGCCGGCCCACAGTTCGCGGCGGCGCAGCAGGCCCCGGTCGCGGCTGAGCAGGACCCGCTGCTCGGCGGCCGAGCGTGCGGACAGGGCCGGGTCGCCGATGTCCGTCGACTCGTACGCCGTGTCCACGCCGAGGAGACGCAGACGGCGGGCGAGGGTGCCGAGGTGGACGTCGAGGAGGAAGCGGAGGGGCGCGCCGGGGACCCGCTGGGGGCGGTCGACGCAGTGGACCTCCACGCAGTCGCCCGCGGCGGCGACGTACGACAGCGGTACCTCACGGCCGTTCACCCACAGGGTGCCGACCTCGGTCAGCGGGACGCCCGTCGACTCGACGACATGGCCGAGCGAGGAGACGCCGTCGGTGACGAGCGCGGTGGCGGCGCTACGGCGCTCGTGCGGGACGAACAGGGCCAGGTCGGGGGCGAACTCGACGTGGATCTCGGGACCGTTCACCCGGTCAGGATGTCACGGGAGGGGACGCCGGGCTCAGCGGTTCTGAGTGGGGAGGCCGCGCTCCAGGACGTCCAGGGCGCGGTCCACGAGGTCGCCCAGCTCGTCCTCGAAGCCGTTCTCGGCCCAGTACATGGAGGCCTCCATGAGGCCGGCGATGAAGGACATCGCGTACACGCGGACCTCGATGCCGTCCGGGTCCAGGCCGTGGCGCTCGCCGATGGCCTGGCGGAGCATGCGGCCGGTCGACGACATGCTCTCGACCATGCGGGAGCGGACGGCGGGGATCTGGACCGCGAGGTGCGCCCGCATGCGGGTCACCTCGGGGTCCTCCCGGTCGTTCGCGTCGATGGCCAGGTGCATCACGTGCCGCACCGAGTCCATCCACGGCTCGCCGGCCGGCCGGGCGCGCAACTCCTCGGCCATCAGCGGGTCGTGCTCGTCCGTGAGGACGATGTCCTCCTTGGCCGGGAAGTAGCGGAAGACGGTCGAAGGCGACACCTCGGCGCGCTCGGCGATCCGCTCGACGGTCGTGGCGTCGTACCCCTGCTCCTTGATCAGCCCGTATGCCGCGGCGCGGATCGCCTCGCGGGTCTTGATCTTCTTGCGTTCCCGCAGGCCCGGCCGAGGGCGGTCGGCGGGGGAGGAGAAGGATGATCGTGCGGCCGTCATGGGGTTCATTGTCAGTCATCCTCCGAGGCGGTGGCCATGTCCGGTTCGGGGCGTCCCACCGGTCGCCCGCAGCCCGTCCCCGGCAGGAGGGCCGCTGCAGGCAGCGCCGCCACGAGAGCCGCGACGCCGCACACCAGCGGGACGACGCTCATGCCGTGGACGTACGCGCCGTTCGCTGAGGCCGCCGGCCGGGCCGCGTGGCCGGGGCCCGCCTGCCCGGCGATGAGAGCCTCTTCTCCATCTGAGCGACAGTGGGCATTAAGTGAGAGTGGCTCTCAAAATGTAGTCGCTGTCAATCGTCGGGTGGTATCGGGACATGAAAAATGGCCACGGCTGGAGGGCCGTGGCCATGGAGAAGGCGGTGGAGCGGTTACCCGTGCTGGTATGCCACCAGCGAGATGCCCACGTAGTGGACGACGAACGCGGCCAGCGTGAGGGAGTGGAAGACCTCGTGGAAGCCGAACCAGCGCGGTGACGGGTTCGGCCGCTTGATGCCGTAGATCACGCCGCCCGCGCTGTAGAGGAGACCGCCCACGATCACCAGGACCAGCACCGCGATGCCTCCGGTGTGCATGAAGTCCGGCAGGAAGAAGACGGCCGCCCAGCCCATCGCGATGTAGCAGGGGGTGTAGAGCCAGCGCGGGGCGCCGACCCAGAAGACGCGGAAGATGATGCCCGCGGCCGCGGCACCCCAGATGCCCCACAGCAGCCACTGCCCCTTGGCGCCCGGCAGCAGCAGCATCGTCAGCGGTGTGTAGGTGCCCGCGATGATCAGGAAGATGTTGGCGTGATCGAGTCGGCGCAGGATGCCGTCCATGCGCGGGCTCCAGTTGCCCCGGTGGTACAGCGCGCTGACGCCGAACAGCAGGCAGGCCGTCAGGGCGAAGATCCCGCAGGCGATCCGCCCTCTGGACGAGTCGGCGAGGGCGGTGAGCACCAGGCCGGAGATGAGCGCGGCCGGGAACATGCCCAGATGCAGCCAGCCGCGGAGCTTCGGCTTGATCGGCTCGGCGAGCTGCTGGGCGTGCTGCTTCATCTGGTGTGGCAGGGAGGGGGCGCCGGAATCGCGGCCGGCGGCCGGCATGTCCGTGGGCGCGTCGGGGACAGGCGCAGTCATGCGCTCAATCGTATCTACGGAACCGTAAGTCAGAGATGTGTACGGGCCGAGAGCTGGTCAAGAGTGGCCATCCTCTCACGGGAGTTGGGTACGCGGCCATCAGGCAAAAGAACCGTCAGATGAACTCAACGTGCACGTAAAAACACGCTGGGAAACACGGCGGGGCGTGACGATCCCCACTCCGCTCACTTGTGAGGCCCTCTGGACATATGGGCACCCGCGTCGCATGATCATATGAGTGCGGTCGGCACCGGATGAGCGCTGAGGATCCAGCCACGAAGCATCCGGGCCGCAGCCCCCACGGGGCCTCCAACAAAAAATCCCTCATTTTAGGAGCAATCGTGGCGCGCGACAACGCGGCTCCCACCGTCATCCCCACCAAGCATCAGGAACTGGTCTCGTGGGTGAACGAGATCGCAGAACTGACCCAGCCGGACAACGTGGTCTGGTGTGACGGATCCGAGGCCGAGTACGAGCGGCTGTGCGAAGAGCTCGTCGCGAAGGGCACGTTCAGGAAACTCGACCCGATCAAGCGCCCGAACTCCTACTACGCGGCCTCCGACCCGAGCGACGTCGCGCGCGTCGAGGACCGCACCTTCATCTGCTCCGAGAAGGAGGCGGACGCCGGCCCGACCAACCACTGGAAGGACCCCGCCGAGATGCGGGCCGTCTTCCAGGGTGAGAAGGGCGTCTTCCGTGGCTCGATGAAGGGCCGGACGATGTACGTCGTCCCGTTCTGCATGGGCCCCCTCGGCTCGGACCTCTCCGCGATCGGCGTCGAGATCACCGACTCCGCCTACGTCGCCGTATCGATGCGCACGATGACCCGCATGGGACAGCCGGTCCTCGACGAACTCGGCTCCGACGGCTTCTTCGTGAAGGCCGTCCACACCCTCGGCGCCCCCCTCGCCCCGGGCGAGGCGGACGTCCCGTGGCCGTGCAACTCCACCAAGTACATCTCGCACTTCCCCGAGGCCCGCGAGATCTGGTCCTACGGCTCGGGCTACGGCGGCAACGCCCTGCTCGGCAAGAAGTGCTACGCCCTGCGCATCGCTTCCGTGATGGCCCGCGACGAGGGCTGGCTCGCCGAGCACATGCTGGTGCTCAAGCTCACCCCGCCGCACGGGGAGCCGAAGTACGTGGCGGCGGCGTTCCCCTCCGCCTGTGGCAAGACCAACCTCGCCATGCTGGAGCCCACGATCTCCGGCTGGACGGTCGAGACGATCGGCGACGACATCGCCTGGATGCGCTTCGGCGAGGACGGCCGCCTCTACGCGATCAACCCCGAGGCCGGCTTCTTCGGTGTCGCGCCCGGCACCGGTGAGCACACCAACGCCAACGCGATGAAGACGCTGTGGGGCAACTCGGTCTTCACCAACGTCGCGCTCACCGACGACAACGACGTCTGGTGGGAGGGCATGACGCAGGAGACCCCGGCCCATCTGACGGACTGGAAGGGCAACTCCTGGACGCCGGCGTCCCAGACCCCGGCCGCCCACCCCAACGCCCGCTTCACCACCCCCGCCGCCCAGTGCCCGATCATCGCGCCCGAGTGGGAGGACCCCAAGGGCGTGCCGATCTCGGCGATCCTCTTCGGCGGCCGGCGCGCCACCGCGGTCCCGCTGGTGACGGAGTCCTTCGACTGGAACCACGGAGTCTTCCTCGGCGCCAACGTGGCCTCCGAGAAGACCGCCGCCGCCGAGGGCAAGGTCGGCGAACTGCGCCGCGACCCCTTCGCCATGCTGCCGTTCTGCGGCTACAACATGGGCGACTACATGGGTCACTGGATCGATGTGGCGAAGGACAAGGACCAGTCCAAGCTGCCGAAGATCTACTACGTCAACTGGTTCCGCAAGAACGACGAGGGCACTTTCGTCTGGCCCGGCTTCGGCGAGAACAGCCGCGTCCTGAAGTGGATCGTCGAACGCCTCGACGGCAAGGCGGACGGCGTCGAGACCCCGATCGGCGTCCTGCCGGCCAAGGGCGCCCTCGACACCAAGGGCCTCGACCTCTCCGAGGAGGAGCTGGACTTCCTCCTCACCGTCGACACGGAGGTCTGGCGCGAGGAGGCCGCGCTGGTGCCCGAGCACCTCAACACCTTCGGCGAGCACACCCCGAAGGAACTGTGGGACGAGTACCGCGCGCTGGTCGAGCGCCTGGGCTGAGCCCGCACCGAGACTCCGCGGCCGGTTGGGATGTGCCCTGACCACAGATCGTCACGGCCGGTCGCGGTGACCGACCGGCGAGGTTCCGCACAACGGCGTGCGGGGCTCAGGGTCTGTCGTCGCGTTCCCGTCCGCCCCGACGGGAAGGCGACGACAGGCCTTCGTCTTTTTCCGCCATCACCTCTGCGGCGCCACGACACCGCGTCGGCAGGGGAGCCCGGGGGCTCAGTGGGACGCGAGTTCGCGGGGCTCCAGGGCCGCCGCGTGTACGTCCATCTGCTCGGCGGCGAGGATCGCGGCCGCTGTGTCGGCACGGGACGCCGCCACGACCAGGGCGCGTCCGGCGAGGGCGTGCGCCCGCTGGTGCAGAACCATGGAGTCGACGTCGGACGCTGCCACGGACATGCGGACCGGCGTCATCCCGCCCCGCAACCGGGCCACCTGCGCGGCGAGCCGTTCGGCCGCGATGTCCAGGTCCTCGGCGGGGGCCAGGGTCCGCAGCTCGTCCGTGACGGCGAGGAGCGCCGCGAGATGACCCGCGAGCTGGATGTCCAGCTCCTCCTCGCGGGAGCGGTGCGGAAAGTCGGAGGGCGTGCCGGCCATCGTGCTGTGGACCGACTTGGTGCGGATCGGTTCGTACATGGATGGCCTCCCGTGCTGTCAGGAAACCATCCTAGCTTAGATTTCGTCTAAAGTTGAGTCGGCGCAAAAGATCTACGGCTGGCCGTAGCCGTCCAGGAAGTTCCCGATCCGGGTGACCGCGTCCCGCAGATCCCCGACCGACGGCAGGGTCACGACCCGGAAGTGGTCGGGCTCCACCCAGTTGAACCCGGTCCCCTGCACGACCATGATCTTCTCCCGGCGCAGCAGGTCCAGCACCATCCGCCGGTCGTCCTTGATCTTGAAGACCTTGGGGTCGAGGCGCGGGAAGAGATACAGCGCGCCCTTGGGCTTCACGCAGGTCACGCCCGGGATCTGGGTGAGCAGCTCGTACGCGACGTCCCGCTGCTCCTTCAGCCGTCCGCCCGGCAGCACCAGATCGTTGATCGTCTGCCGGCCGCTCAGCGCGGCGACCACGCCGTGCTGTCCCGGCATGTTCGCGCACAGGCGCATGTTCGCGAGGATCGTCAGGCCCTCGATATAGGAGTCCGCGTGCGCGCGCGGGCCGGAGATCGACATCCAGCCGACCCGGTAGCCGGCCACCCGGTACGCCTTCGACATGCCGTTGAAGGTGAGGGTCAGCAGGTCCGGGGCGACCTTCGCGGTCGGGGTGTGCGTGGCGCCGTCGTAGAGGATCTTGTCGTAGATCTCGTCCGAGCAGACCAGCAGGTTGTGGCGGCGTGCGATGTCGGTGAGCCCCTTGACCATCGCCTCGTCGTACACGGCCCCCGTCGGGTTGTTCGGGTTGATGATGACGATCGCCTTGGTGCGGTCGGTGACCTTGCGCTCGACGTCCGCGAGGTCGGGCATCCAGTCCGACTGCTCGTCGCAGCGGTAGTGCACGGCCGTGCCGCCGGAGAGGGAGACGGCTGCGGTCCACAGCGGGTAGTCCGGCGACGGTACGAGGACCTCGTCGCCGTCGTCGAGCAGGCCCTGCATGGCCATCACGATCAGCTCGGAGACGCCGTTGCCTACGAAGACGTGCTCGACGTCCGTCTCGATGCCGAGGGTCTGGTTGTGCATGACGACCGCGCGGCGCGCGGCCAGCAGGCCCTTCGCGTCGCCGTAGCCGTGCGCCGTCGACACGTTGCGGAGGATGTCCTCGAGGATCTCGGGCGGACACTCGAAGCCGAACGCCGCCGGGTTGCCGGTGTTCAGCTTGAGGATCCGATGCCCGGCCGCTTCCAGCCGCATCGCCTCCTCGAGCACCGGGCCCCGGATCTCGTAACAGACGTTGGCGAGCTTGGTCGACTGGATCACCTGCATGTCTGGGAGCTTACGGCCCGGTAACGCCTCTTGGGCCGTGTTTTCCACCACGTGAGACGCGGCGGTTTGGGTGGTTATCGCCGATGGCGGCCCCAGGGGTCCCATGCGCCTCCGTGAGCTGCGGTCATGCCCGGTCCGCCCGAGTGGGTGAACGGGCCGCCGAACGTGTACCACCCGCGGCCGAAGGCGCCCCCGCCGGAAAGAAATCCTTGCCCAGTCATCCCTTTCCCTTCAGAATGCACATGTCAAATATGGGCGGCCGGAAAATCTCCGGTCGCCCAAGTCGCAAGAGGGGACCCCCACATGAAGAAGCCTCTCGGCGCCGCGCTGTTCGCCCTGGTGATAGCCGGGGCCGGCGTGGCACCAGCGGTCGCGGCACCGGTGTCCACCAACGGCACCGCCACGCCCGCCGCCAGGGCCGTCAACTTCGCCGGCACCGTCTCGCTCAGCAACTGCTCCGGCTCCGTCATCCGCTTCCCGAACTCCGCGGACTCCGACCCGGCGCTCGTCATGTCCAACGGCCACTGCCTGGAGACCGGCTTCCCGGAGCCCGGCGAGGTCATCACCGGCCAGTCCTCCAGCCGTACCTTCGGACTGCTGAACTCCTCCGGAAGCAAGATCGCCACGCTCCGGGCAAACCAGGTCGTCTACTCGACCATGACCGACACGGACGTCACGATCTACCGGCTGACGACCACCTACGCGGCGATCAAGAGCTCGTACGGCATCAGCCCGCTCACCCTGCAGGACACGCACCCGACCGCCGGCACCGCGATCACCGTCGTCTCCGGCTACTGGAAGCGCACGTACGCCTGCAACGTCGACGGCTTCGTCTACCGCATCAAGGAGGGCGACTGGACCTGGAAGGACTCGGTCCGTTACACCTCCGCCTGCCAGACCATCGGCGGCACCTCGGGCTCGCCGGTCATCGACAACGCCACCGGCAAGGTCGTCGCCGTCAACAACACCGGCAACGAGGACGGTGAGCGCTGCACCGAGAACAACCCCTGCGAGGTCGACCAGAGCGGCAACGTGACGGTCCGCAAGGGCATCAACTACGCCGAGGAGACCTACCAGATCCCGGCCTGCTTCGGCGCCGGCAACAAGCTCGACCTCAGCAAGAGCGGATGCGTCCTGCCCAAGCCGTAGTGCGCGGTGGGGCGTTCCGTCACATGGGACTGCGACGGACCGCCCGCCCCGCCAGCACATCCGTGCGCCGGCCGTCCTCGATCACGAACCGCCCGTCGACCAGGACATGCGGAATGCCCGTCGGGAGCGTGCGCGGATTCCCGTACGTCGATCCCGCCGCCACCGCCTGCGGGTCGAACAGGACCAGGTCCGCCCGGTACCCCTCGCGGACCAGACCCCGGTCCGGCAGCCGCAGCCGTGCGGCGGGACGGGACGTCAGGTGCGCGACGCACTCCTCAAGGGACAGCACGCCCAACTCCCGTACGTAGTGGCCGAGATAGTGCGGGAAGGTGCCGTAGGCCCGCGGATGCGGCTTCGCGCCCTGGAGGATGCCGTCCGAGCCGCCGGTGTGGACCCGGTGCCGCATGATCGCCCGGACGTTCTCCTCGTGTCCGACGTGCTGCAGGATCGTCGGACCCAGCCGGTCCTCCAGCAGCAGGCGGCGGGCCGTCGCCCACGGCGACTCGCCACGCAGCTCCGCCGACTCCCTGACCGTCCGTCCGACGAAGTCGCCAAGGCCCGGATCCGTGACGCCCGAGATCTCGATCGTGTCCCAGTCGATGGGTACGCCGTGGCAGCCGTCCGCGCCCACGACCTCCAAGTGGTGCCGGATGCGCTCGGCGGTCCCCTCGTCCGCCAGCCGCCCGAGGATCGCCTCCGGGCCGCCCTCGCCGGCCCAACTCGGCAGCATCGCCACCAGAGTGGTGCAGCCGGGTGTGTAGGGGTACGTGTCCAGGCTGATGTCCGCACCGGACGCGAGGGCCTCGTCCAGCAGGGTCAGCAGCTCCGGTGCCCGGCCCTCGTTCACACCGAAGTTCATCGTGGCGTGGGCGAGGTGGAGCGAGCAGCCCGCCTCCCGGGTCAGGGCGACCATCTCCTCGTACGCCTCAAGGGCCCCGGCGCCGTAGGAGCGGTGGTGCGGGCAGTAGTAGCCGCCGTAGGAGGCCACCACCCTGCACAGCTCGGTGAGTTCGGAGCCCTTGGCGTACATGCCCGGTGTGTAGGTCAGCCCGGACGACATGCCGACCGCGCCCTGCTCCATGCCCTCGGCGACCAGCCGGCGCATGCGGTCGAGTTCCCGCCCGGTCGCCTCCCGGTCCTCCCAGCCGACGGCCAGCATGCGGACCGTTCCCTGCGGGATCAGGTAGGCGGCGTTCACGGCGATCCCCCGGCCCCCGAATCCGTGGTCCAGCCGGTCGAGGTACTCACCCACCGAGCGCCAGTCGAAGTCGATGTCGTCGCCGTGGCCGTTCCAGCCGGTGATCGCCCGGCGCACCTCGGCGAGCGTGCGGTCGTCCACGGGTGCGTACGACAGCCCGTCCTGGCCCAGGACCTCAAGGGTGACCCCCTGTGCGGCCTTGGCGCTGTGGTCCGGATCGCGCAGGACGGCCAGATCACTGTGGGCGTGCATGTCGATGAAACCGGGGGAGAGGACCAGCCCCTCGGCGTCCAGCTCCCGCATGGCCTTCGGGCGCTGGCAGCCCGCCGCCGCGGCCTCCTTGACGATCGACACGATCCTGCCGCGGTCGACCACCACGTCCGCGCGGAAGGCCGGCTCACCACTGCCGTCCACCACGTCCGCGTCCCGGAAGACGAGCTGCTCCACGACTCCTCCTAGAAGAACGTGCGGATGTAGTCGACCACCGTGCCGTCCGCCTCGGCCAGCGGGATCAGCTGCCACTTGTCGAAGGACGTGCACGGATGGGACAGACCCATCCCCACCCAGTCTCCGACGTCCAGGTCCGCCTCGGCAGTGGTCCGCAGCCAGGTGTGCTGGTCGGACAGGCCGGTCACCGAGACACCCGTCGCCGGGCGTTCGGCGCCGTCCCGGCGGACGACCTGCGCGAGGGGCAGGTCCAGGTCGTACGCCGCGTCCCGCTTGCCCGCGTTGGCGAAGGCCTGCTCGGGGGAGGGGCGGGAGACCACCTGTGCCCAGAGGCGGAAGGCCGGCTCCAGGGCGCCCTCCCCGGGGACGCGGTTGAAGGGGGTGATCCTGCGGTAGTGGCCGTCGTCGTGAGAGACGTAGGCCCCCGAGCGCAGCAACTTCAGCACCGGCGCGGAAAGTGCGGGAACCTCGGCGAACACGTCGGCCACCGCGTCGAACCAGGCGCTGCCGCCCGCGCTCACCACGATCTCGTCCAGGCCCGCGAACCGCCCGGCATTGTCGAAGTCCACGGCCAGCGCGACCAGCCGGCGCAGCCACGCGTGCACCCGCTCCGGGTCGGCCCCGGGGACCTCGCCCTCGTAGCCCGCGACACCGACGAGCCGCAGCGTCCCGGCCGCCGCCACCGCGTCCGCGACCGCCGCGCACTCCGCCTCCGTACGGACACCGGTACGGGCGCCCTCGCCGGCGGCGAACTCGACCACCACGTCCACGGGGCGGGACGTCCCCCGCAGGGCCGCGTCCATCAGCCGGACGCCGCGCACCGAGTCGACGTAGCAGACGAAGCCGAAGTCGCCGTCGGACTCCAGTTCGCCGGCGATCCAGCGCAGGGCCGAGGGGTCCACGAGCTCGTTCGCGAGGAAGACCCGCCGGATCCCGAACGCCCGCGCCACCCGCACCTGGTGCGGCACGGCCAGCGTGATCCCCCACGCTCCGCGCTCGATCTGCTGCCGAAACAGCCGGGGTGCCATGGAGGTCTTGCCGTGCGGGGCGAAGACGAGGCCGTGGCGGGCCGCGTAGGTCTCCATGAGCGCGAGGTTGTGCTCCAGGCGCTCGGCGGACAGGGCGAGTACGGGGGTTGCGAAGCCGTCGGTGAAGAGGTTGCGGCGCTGGGCGGCCAGCTCGCCGACGGTCAGGCCGTCCGCGTCCGGCGGGAGGCCCTTGAAGCGGTGGTCGACGCGCTCCTCGGCGAGGCGAGCGAGCGCTTCGGTACCGGTGTCGAGGGACACGGGGCCTCCCTGATCAGGTGTGTTGCAGCATCTGCAACGTCCATTGCGTATGTCGCTTACCGCTGTCTAACATCCAGGCCAACGCCGGGTCAATGGAGCCGCCTCGACCCCGGACCACAAGGAGCCACGACCATCGTGAATGCCCCCGATGTCGTGGACGTCGTCGCGCTCGGCGAGTCCATGGTCACGTTCCTGCCCACCCGCCCGGGCCGCCTCGCCGACGTCTCCTCCTTCGACCGCGCCATCGGCGGTGCGGAGTCCAACGTGGCGTGCGCGCTCGCGGCTGCCGGGCACTCGACGCGATGGGTGAGCAGGGTCGGCGCCGACGGGTTCGGCGATCACCTGGTCGAGGCGATCGGGGCCCACGGCGTCGATGTCAGCGCCGTACGACGGGACCCGGCGCGGCCGACCGGCATCTACTTCCGCACGGCCGGTGACCGGGCCACCGACGCCCACGAGGTGGCCTACTACCGTGCCGGGTCGGCCGCCTCCGCGATGGCCGCCGGGAACACGGACCTGGACGCGGTGCGGGCGGGGCGGGTGCTGCACCTGTCGGGGATCACGCCGATGCTGTCCGATGCCTGTCTCGGCCTGGTGCGTGAACTGACCGCGCCCCGTCCGGGGCGGCCGCTCGTCTCCTTCGACATCAACCACCGGCCCGCGGTGTGGCGGCAGGCCGACGGGCCCGGCGTGCTGCTGGAACTGGCGCGCGGCGCCGACCTGGTGTTCGTGGGCGAGGACGAGGCCGATGACGTGTGGGCGCTGCGGGGCGCCGAGGCCGTCCGGGCCGCCTTCCCCGATCCCGGGGTGCTCGTCGTCAAGCAGGGCGGCCGGGGGGCGACCGTGTTCGACAAGGGGAACGTCACCTTCGTTCCCGCCCCGCGCGTGGACGTGGTGGCCGCCGTCGGTGCCGGGGACGCCTTCGCCGCCGGCTTCCTGTCGGCGACCCTGCGCGGGCTGCCCGTTCACGCCCGTCTGCGCCACGGCCACCTCTGGGCGGCCGCCGCCCTCACCGCCCCCGGCGACCTCGCCGCGCCCCCCGCCCGCGACCACGCCGACCGCCTCGCGGCCCTCGACGAGGACGCGTGGGGGAGACTTCGACTCGGCCCCGGCTGGACGCAACAAGCCGTCGATCACGCCAGCGACCGGGCCGAGAAGGAGGCACGTACGCCATGAGCCAGACCGTCGACCGCGCGCTCAGCATCCTGCCGCTGCTGGCCGAGGGGCCCGCCGACCTCGGCCAGGTCGCCGACCGGCTCGGCGTGCACAAGTCCACGGCGCTGCGGCTGCTCAGGACGCTGCACGAGCACGGCCTGGTCTACCGCCAGTCCGACCAGCGCTACCGCCTCGGCGCCCGCCTCATCGCGCTCGCCCAGGAGGCCATGGAGAACCTTGACATCCGCGAGATCGCGCACCCCCACCTCGTCCGCCTCAACGAGCAGTGCGGGCACACCGTCCATCTCGCGGTGTACGAGGAGTCCGAGGTCCTCTACATCGACAAGGTGGAGAGCCGGTACCCGGTCCGGATGTACTCGCGGATAGGGAAGCCGGTGGCGATCACCGTCGCGGCGGTGGCGAAGCTGCTGCTCGCCGATCTGCCCGAAGGCGAGCGACGGGCCGTCGCCGACAAGCTCGACTACCCCATGTACACAGCCCGGTCCACCCCCAACGCCCCTGCTTTTCTAAGGGAGTTGGCGAAGGTGCGCGACCAGGGCTGGGCCACCGACCTCGGCGGCCACGAGGAGTCCATCAACTGCGTCGGCGCGCCGCTCCGCGGTGCCGACGGCCGGGTGGTCGCCGCGATGTCGGTCTCCGCGCCGAACGTCGTCGTCACCGCCGACGAACTCCTCACCCTGCTCCCGCTGGTGCGCCGCACGGCCGACGCGATCAGCGGGGAGTACTCGGGACGAACGCCCGTGAAGGACACCGAATGAAGACCCCCGCAACGAAGGGCATCGCAATGAAGGGCATCGCATGACCGAGAAGATCGCGCTCACCCCCAAGACGCACACCACCCCGCCCGCGAAGTTCTCCCACGGCGTCAAGAAGGGCAACATCCTGCAGGTCGCAGGGCAGGTCGGCTTCCTGCCCGCCGAGGAGGGCAAGGCCCCCACGCCCGCCGGCCCGACCCTGCGCGAGCAGACCCTCCAGACCCTCGCCAACGTCAAGGCGATCCTCCAAGAGGGCGGCGCGAGCTGGGACGACGTGATGATGATCCGCGTCTACCTCACGGACGTGGACCACTTCGCCGAGATGAACGGCATCTACAACACCTACTTCGAGGAGCAGGGCCTCACCCAGCCGCCCGCCGCGCGCACGACGGTGTACGTCGGTCTGCCCGCGGGGCTCCTCATCGAGATCGACGCGCTGGCCGTCCTCGGCTGACGCTCCCCCAACTCCCGCACCCCGTACGTCATCACGGTGCGGTGCCCCTCCTTCCCGGGGTGCCGTGCCGCGATCGGCACCCCGCTGATCCTGATCCTGACGGCCACCTTCTCCTCCATCGCGCTCGGCCGGCGGCGCTCTTCGCCGGAACGGTGCTGTCCGGCGCCGGGATCGCCGTCGGGAACGTGCTGATGCCCGCGGTCGTCAAGGACCACTTCGCCCGGCGGACCGGCCTGTTCACCGGTCTCACCATGACGCTCATGGCCCTCTTCGGCGCACTCGCCGCCGGAGCCGCGGTGCCGCTGTGCGCCGCCGCCGGATGGCAGTTCGCCCTCGCGGTGTGGGCGGTGCCCGCCGCTCTGGCCGCGATGGTGTGGGGGCTGCTCGCCGCCCCGGGGGGCGTCCCGCGGCGGCCGGCACGCATCGCGGGACGCCCCCCGAGGCGCCGGGAGCGGCAGGCGGATCGCTGCTGGACGTCAGCCACGGCTGGCGGGTGCCCGTGGCCGTCCTGATCGCTCTGGTGGTGCCGGAGGCCATCGCGGGCCTGCTCGCCGCGCGCCCCGGCCACATACGCTCCAGCGGTCTTCCCGCCGTACGACGCCGCGGTGCCGGGCGTGTGCGTGTAGGCGTCTGATAACGAAGTTGGGGCTGGCTGTGACCGGCACAGGATCTTCGACCATACTGCCCGCTGTGGAGCAGCGCATAGGATCGAACAGCCAGCCCCTGAAGGGGGAGCCCGTGCAGGGCGCCGGGTTCGACCCGGCATTCATCCCCGGGCTCACCTCACCCGCGTCCGAGGAACCGGAGGAGGCAGAGGCGCAAGACATCGAGTCCCAGCCCGAGGACGCCGGGCCCGAGGGAGCGAAGACCGAGGCCGCGGAGCGAGAACCGGCCGACGGCGACGCCTCCGTGGACGGCGAGGAGGAGGCTCCCGAAGGCCCCGTCTTCGAGGCCTCCGACCGCCGCGCGAAGATCGTCGCCGACCACAAGGGCGTACGGCTCACCCTGGACGACCAGGAGTGCGAGTTCCGCTGGGACGAGATCGGCGCCGTGGAGACCGAATCCCCGCGCTTCGGCAAGCGGTTCACCATCACCGTCCACACCCCCGACCGCCGCTGGTACCCGCTCGAGATCGAGGCGACGGCCCGCGCGCGCTTCGACGAGTGGGAAGAACAGCTGGACGCGGTCCTCGACGCCTACTTCGAAGAGGGCGCCGAGGAAGAGGGCACCGAGGAAGAGGACACGGCGGCGGAGGCCACGGCGGCGGAGGCCACGGCGGCGGAGGCCACCGGGGCCAAGGACACCGAGGCCGAGGGCGCCTCGGAAGAGGACGCCAACTAGCAGCAGCACTGGGGCTTTTCCCCGCTCCGAGGGGCCGGGGCGTGAACCTTTCGGTCGTCGGCCGCGCAGTGTACGCATGCCCGTAACCCGCGCACAGGCCTCCGGCAAAGTGCACTCGCGGGTGTGACCGGCGCGTGCATATATGCCGAAAGCCGAGCAGAGTGAAGGTTCGCGCAAGAGGATCCGGGCCCTCCGGATTCTCGACCCCACCCCTCCAGAGGACTGGCTGATCATGGGCGGATCAGCGCCGCGACGGGACCGTCACCTGCCGGTCGAGACGACCAGCTTCGTCGACCGGCGCGGCGAACAGACCGAAGGCCGCGAACTGCTCGCCAGGGCACGCCTGGTGACGCTGACCGGGCCCGGCGGCGTCGGCAAGACGCGCCTCGCCGCACGCATCGCGGCCCGCGTCGAGCGCGCCTTCCCGGACGGCGTGCGCTTCGTGCACCTGGCCGGACTGCACGACCCGGCACTCGTGCCCCTCGCCGCCGCCGACGCGCTCGGCCTGCACGACCACTCCGCGCAGCCGCCGCTCGACGCGCTGGTCGAGCAGGTGCGGGACCGGCGCCTCCTCCTCGTCGTGGACCACTGCGAACACCTGCTGCAGGCCTGCGCCGACCTCGCCGCCGCCGTCCTGCGCGGCACCACCGGCATCCGCATCCTCGCCACCAGCAGGCACCGCCTCGGCCTCACCGAGGAACACCTCATGGAGGTACGGCCGTTACCCGTCCCCGACCCGGACGGCGACCTCAGCGCGCCGGACGCCTACCCTGCCCTCGCCCTCTTCGCCGACCGCGCCGCCGCGGTGGTCCCCGGCTTCCGGCTCACAGCCGACAACAGGGTCGCCGTGGCCCGCCTGTGCAGCCGCCTGGACGGTCTCCCGCTCGCCATCGAACTGGCCGCCGTACGCATGCGCGTCCTGGGCGTCGAACAGCTTCTGGAGCGCCTCGACGACCGCTATCGCCTCCTCACCGCCGGCCGCAGCGCGGTCCTGCCCCGCCACCAGACCCTGCGCGCGGCCGTCGACTGGAGCCACGAACTGTGCACCGAACAGGAACAGCTGGTATGGGAGCGGGCCTCGGTCCTGGTCGCCGGCTTCGACCTGGAGACGGCGGAGGCGGTGTGCGCGGACGGTGAGCGAAGCGAGATGGGGGTCCCCCCGGCCGGAGGCTGGGGGAGGGTGCGGCCGCAGGACGTTCTGGAAGCCGTCGCGGGGCTCGTCGACAAGTCGGTACTGGGGAGGGAACAGGGACCGGACGGCGTGCGCTACCGGCTGCTCGACACGCTGCGGCACTACGGCCTCGACCGGCTGCGGCAGCGGGCGGGCGAGGAGGGCGCGGTCCGGCGCCGCCAGCGCGACTGGGCACAGCGGCGGGCCGCCGACTGCGAACGCGTCTGGTTCGGGCCCGGACAGCAAAAGATCGTCGCCCGGCTGAGAGCAGACCAGGACAATCTGCGGGCCGCCCTCGACTTCAGCCTCACCGCCCCCGGCGAGCGCCTCGCCGGACTGCGCCTCGCGGGCACCCTGTGGTTCTACTGGCACGCCTGCGGGGCGCCCCGCGAGGGCCGCTACTGGCTGGAGCGGGCCCTCGACGCCAACCCGGGACCGACCCCCGAGCGGGCCCGCGGCCTGTGGGTGTCCGGCCTCCTCGCGGCCGCCACCCAGGACATGGCCGAAGGCCTGCGGCGCGCCCGGGACGCCCACACCCTGGCCGGCCGGCTCGACGACCCGGCCGAGGCCGCCCACGCCGCATACGTCATCGGCGTCATCCGCATGTTCAGTGACGAACTGCCCGCCGCGCTGGAGCACTTCGAGGCCACCGTCGCCCGCGGCCGTGTCCCCGGCCAGCACCTCAGCCTGTACGGCCTCGACCAGGTCGAACTCGCCTGCACCCTGGGCTTCCTCGGCGAGGCCGACCGCGCCGTCGAGGTCTGCGAACGGGCGCGCCGGCTGTGCGAGGAGCACGGCGAGGAATGGGTGCGCTCGTACGTCCTGCGGATGCTGGCCCTCGCCCACACCGTCAAACAGGACTGGAAGGAGGCCGAACGGCATGCCCGAGAGGCCCTGCGCCTCAAACTCGCCGTCCACGACGTCACCGGCATCGCCCTCACCCTCGACCTGCTGGCCCGCATCGCCACCGAGGCCGGCGCCCACGCCCACGCGGCCGCCCTGCTCGGCGGCGCCGACCGCACCTGGGCCGACATCGACCGGGACCGCTGGGGCTCGGCCGCCCTCGACTCCATCCGGCGCGACAGCGGGGAGCGGGTGCTGGGCGCCCTGGGACAGGCCGCCTTCGAGCGGTCGTACGCCAAAGGAGGCGCCCTCGGGCTCGCGGAGATCGTCGCGTACGCGACGGAGGACGGGCAGCCAGAACAGCCCGCCCCCGCACGGAGGGCCAACGGCCGCCGCGCCACGCGTACGGCCCCCTGCACCGCTCTCACCCGCCGCGAGGCCGAGGTCGCCGAACTTGTCGCCCAGGGACTCGCCAACCAGCAGATCGCCGACCGGCTCGTCATCGCCCGCCGCACCGCCGAAGGCCATGTGGAACGCATCCTCAGCAAGCTCGGCTTCAGCAACCGCAGCCAGATCGCCGCCTGGGTGACGGCCCAGCGCTGAGCCACGTCCAGGCTCCCCTCCCGGACCCCGCAGACCCCACTGAGAGGAGAACCCATGACCAGCACACACCCCGCCCCCACCCCGTTCGACCATCGCATGGCCGTGTACGGAGCGGATGACGAGTTCGTCGCCGCCGCCGTGCCCTTTCTCGCGGAAGGGCTCGGCGCACCCGGCGAGCCCCCGCCGGTGGCCATCGCCGCCCCCGACAAGCTCGACCTCCTGCGGGACGCGCTCGGCGGCGACGCGAAGAGCGCCGTTCTGGTCCCGCACACCGAGTGGTACACGGGCTCGGCCGCCAACGCCGTTGCCCAGGGCGCCGGTTACCTCGCCGCCCAGGCCGGCCCCGGCGGACGTATCCATCTGCTCATGGAGCCCGTCTGGAACGGCCGCGCGGGACGCTCCGTACGGGAGAGCGCCGAGTGGATCCGCTACGAGGCCCTCGCCAACCTGCTCTTCGCCCCGATGGCGACGACGGCCCTGTGCGCCTACGACACCCGCACCGCCGGCACGGCCGTCGTCGAGGCGGCCCGCCGCGCGCACCCGGACACCGGCGTCTACGAGGACCCGGTCCGTCTCACGGCCGAACTGGACTCCGCGCCACTGCCGCTGCCCCCGGTCGGGGCCGAACTGGTCAGGCAGCCGCACGCCGACGCCGTACGCGGGGCGAGGGCGGTCCGGGGACTGGCGCCCGCGGACGCGGAGTTGTTCACCGAGGCGGTCCTCGCCGCGGCCGCCGCGCTCGGCCCCGTCACCCACGCCCGGCTGTGGGGCGAGGCACCCGCCTGCGTCTGCGAACTGCGCACCGCACGCCGGGTCGAGGATCCGCTGGCCGGCTTCGTCCCCCCGCCCGCACCCGAACTGGAACCGGACCAGGGGCTCTGGTTCGCCCGGCAGGTGTGCGCCTACGTCGACATCCGGGACGACGAGGAGGGGGCGACCGTACGGCTTCAGTACGGGTAACCGCTCACCCCGGACAGGTAGGAAAACAGGTAGTCCTCCCCGTGCGCCGCACGCGCGGGGAGGCGACCCTGAGAGCATGCTTGATCTCTCCGGGACTCCCCACCCGGACTCCGACCCGCAATTCGCCTCCTTCACCCAACCGCCTTTGCGGGCAGGCCACTTGAGCGTCGAGTACGACCCCCGTCCCACCGCTGTCCGAGAGGCGCGCGCGGAGGTCCGAAGACAGCTGGAGAAGTGGGGCCTGACGGACCGGGAGGACCTCGTGGACGTGGCCGAGCTGCTCGTCAGCGAGTTGGCCACCAACGCCCTGCTGCACTCCGCGAGCCGCTTCCGGCTCACCCTGTCCGCCGCGCACGGCGTCCTGCGCTGCGAGGTCCACGACACCGGTCGCCGTACCCCGCAGGTGCTGGACGCCGGCGCCTCGGAGAGCGGCCGCGGGGTGTTCCTGGTGAACGCGCTTGCGCGGCGCTGGGGTTGCCATCAGGACGGGCCGGGCAAGACGGTGTGGTTCGAGCTCGGGCTGTGCGCGGTCTGCGGGTAGGCAGGACCTGGTGAGGGTCTCCCTCGCGTGCGGTACCGGCGCGGGTGACGCCCCTGCCCGTGACTCCGGGGGCAGGGGCGCACGCTCCATGTCTCTCAGTTACGGCAGCCCGTGCACATGCGGCCCCACCGCGTTCGACCAGGAACTTCCCGCCGACGCATCCCAGTTCGTCGACCAGGTCATCGCGCCTCGCAGGTCGGGGTAGGTCTTCGACGGTTTGAAGGTGCCGCAGGCCGAGCCCTTGGTGAGGCAGTCCAGGGCGTTGTTCACGACCGTCGGTGACACATACCCGCTGCCCGCGCCGCTCGTCGAGGCCGGCAGCCCCAGGCCGACCTGGGAGGGGGAGAGGCCGCCTTCGAGCTGGATGCAGGCGAGGGCGGTGAGGAAGTCGACCGAACCCTGGCTGTACACCTTGCCGTCGCAGCCCAGCATCGAACCGCTGTTGTAGTACTGCATGTTGACGACCGTGAGGATGTCCTTGATGTTCAGGGCCGTCTGGAAGTAGGCGTTCGACGTCGACTGCATGTCGATCGTCTGCGGGGCCATCGTGATGATCAGGGACGGGCCCGCCTTCGCCGACAGCGAGCGCAGTGCCTGTGACATGTACGTCGCGTTGAGGCCGTTCTCCAGGTCGATGTCGACGCCGTCGAAGCCGTACGTCTGCATCAGCGAGTACACCGAGTTCGCGAAGTTCGCCGCCGACGTCGAGTCGCTCACCGACACCGTGCCGTTCTGGCCGCCCACGGAGACGATGACCTTCTTGCCGGCCGAGTGCTTCGCCGCGATGTCCGCCTTGAACCGGTCGACCGTGTAGCCGCCCAGACCCGCCGAGTCGAGGCTGAAGGTCACGGCGCCCGGCGTCGTCGCGGCGTCCGCGAAGGCCACCGCGATGATGTCGTACTGGGAGGAGACGTCCGAGATCTTCTGGACCGTCGCCCCGTTGTCGAAGTTCTGCCAGTAGCCGGTCACCGCGTGCCTGGGCAGCGCGCCGCCCCCGCCGGTGCCGCCGGGCGTGGTCGTCCCGGTGACCGCGGCCGACTTCGCCGACTCGCCCGCCGAGTTCGTCGCCGTGACCTGGAAGGAGTACGAGGTGGAGGCCGCCAGGCCCGTCACCGTCGCCGACGTTCCCGTCACGGCCGTCACCTTCGTGCCGTTGCGGTAGACGTTGTAGCCCGTGGCGCCCGCGACCGGGTTCCAGGACAGGGACACGGACGACGATGTCGTACCCGGCACCGACAGACCGCCGGGCGTGCCCGGAACCGTCGGTGCCGGGTCACTGCCACCGCCGCCGTCCGGGCCGTAGACCGAGACGTCGTCGGCGTAGTAGGCGGCCTGTCCGTACCAGCCGTGGGTGTACACCGTCACCGACGTGGTCGAGGACCCGGTGGTGAAGCTCGTCGACAGCTGTTTCCAGCTCGACGAGTCCGGGGTCCAGGTCGAGACGTCGGTCGTGCCCGTGCCGGTCACGCCCAGGTACGCGTATCCGCCCTGCACCCAGGAGCTGAGCGTGTACGTCGAGTTGGGCTTGACGGCCACCGGCTGGGTGCACTGGGCGTTGTCCTGCCCGGCCGGCGTCGCCTTCAGCGCGGCCGTGCCGCCGTGGACGGGGGAGGTGACCGTCGTGCCGCTGTTCGCGGAACAGGTCCAGTTGGCCAGGCCCGACTCGAAGCCGGAGTTCCTGGCGTTGTTGATGTCCGCGGCGGACGCCTGAGCCGCGCCCGCCATGGACAGGGCGAGGGCGGCGGTGACCGCTCCCGACCAGAGTCGTATGAATCGTCTACGTGGGGACATGACAATAAGTTGGTCCAGACCAATTACTCTGTCAAGAGGTCCAGACCAACTTGCCGACGGTCGACGGCGCTTACGCCTCCCGGCCTTCCCACCGCCTGTCGAGCAGCAGTCCCATCGAGCGTCCCGCCAGCAGCACGCCCGTCGACATCCAGAGGGCGAGACCCGACACGGTCGTCAGGTCCGGCCGCGGTGACAGCACCAGCACCTGGCCCGCCGCCGGTACCGCGCAGGCCGCCGCCACAACGGCGGTGACGACGACCATGCCGAGATACTCGGTGCCGGTCGCACGGGCGGGGCCGGGCGGCGCGGGCCCGAGGGCCCAAACGGGGGCCCAGTGTCGAACTGGGTCCGGCAAGATGCTGGACCTGCCCCGTTTTGGCGCATCTTGTGAAACGGCAGTTGCCTACCAGCTACAGAAACGCTGTTCTCCGGTCACAGAGGCCTGGATACAGTGCTGAGGTAGTCACGCAGTGAAGTCATTTCGGTGTACCGGAGTAACCCCGGTGGATCGACGGCATAACACGGGGAGCTGCGCGTGCCAACTGCCATTGCCGTGACCAGTGCCGACATGGCGCTGCCGGCGCAGGACGAGCGGACCCTGCCTGCCGTCGTCCTGCGGGACCTGGACAAACAGCCGCTCGAACAGGCGCTGGCCGGCCTGCAGAGCCTGATCGACCAGCACGGGCATGTGATCGTCGTGTGCTCACAGGCGGTCTCCCGCGGGGTGGAGCTGCGTCTGCACACCATCCGCTCGCTTCTGGAGAGCGACCGTATCGCCCTGTTCCGCCCGGATCTGCCCCCACTCGGACTGGCCGTCCTGGCCCGCCAGTTGAGACAGCTGGCCTCCTGCGACCTCAGCCCCGGAGTCCTCGCCTCCGCCGGCCGGCTGCTCACCCACTACATCCACGCCGGGGCCCTGCTCGGCTCCGTGGCCCGGCTCGACCGCGTCCCCGTGGGCCTGAAGTCGCACGCCAAGTCCTGGGTGCCGGGCAGTCAGTTCGGCGTACTCGCCCACCCGGAGCCGCAGTTGGTGAAGATGGGCCCCGGAGCCACGCTCCCCGGACCGGAGTTCGGCACCTGGATGCTGGCCGCCAAGGGACAGCTGCAGTCGGACTGGGTCACCGCAACCCTCGCCAAGGAGTGGAGCGTCCAGGGGCTGCGGGAGGCTCCGCTGCCGGCCGAGTCGTCGGCCTGGTGGGGAACGGGCAAGCTGATCGAGTTCGTCGCCTATCTCCCGGACCTGTCAGTGCTGTACCAGCTGGTCACCTCGGTCAGGCAAAGCGTCTGCCACTGGTGCGGCGTCGACGTCATCGGCGACCGCTGCGTCTTCTGTTCGGCAACACCACCGCTCCTGGAGAACCAAATCCCCGCCGGGTGAGTCCTGAACGTCCAGACGCACCGCTCGCACGATTCCCGTCCGCTCGACCGATCTCCCCAATGAGGTTGTACGGTTCATGAACTCCCGTCAGCGCCGCGGCGTGCTGCTCCTGCTCCTGTCGGTCCTCTGCGCCCTCGGCGCGTTCGCCGGCGTCCTCTCCGTCATCAGCGACGTGAAGTCCAAGGTCGGCCCGGAGGTCACCGCCTACCGGGTCAAGACCGACGTGGTGCCCTACGCCGAGCTGAGGACGGGCCAGTTCGAGAAGATCAAGATGCCCAAGCGCTGGCTGTCGGCGAACGCGGTCACCAGTCTCCGCGAGATCCAGGGCAAGATCGCCGTCACCACTCTGCGGGCGGGCTCCCTGCTGCAGAGCGACATGATCGTGAACCAGCCCGCCTTGCAGCCCGGGCAGCAGGAGGTCGCCATCATGATCGATGCGGCGACCGGTGTCGCCGGCAAGATCACGCCGGGCTCCACCGTCAACGTGTACGCCACCTTCGCGGGCGAGCGGGAGGGTGACCCCGCCCAGTCCAAGATCATCGTAACAAACGCGAAGGTCCTGGACGTCGGCGAGATCAAGGCACTCGAGCCGAGCGAGAGCGACAAGAACCAGCAGCAGCCCACCGACGCCGTACCGATCACCTTCGCCCTCTCCACCATCGACGCCCAGCGCATCACGTACGCGGAGTCGTTCGCCCAACGGGTCCGGCTCGCGCTGGTGGCGCCCGGCAGCGACACCACGGTCCCCGACAGGGACCGGACGTACCAGCTCGCGAAGGACAAGTGAGAGGCCGGCATGCCCACGAGGATCCTCCCGGCAGTCGGTGACGCGGACGCGATCCGGTCCATCACCACACTGCTCAGCCAGCTCCCGGACGCCGAACCGGTGGCCCCGGTCGGCGACTCGACCCAGCTCATCGACACCCTCGCGCGGCTCGCCGCCGAGTCGGTCGACGAGCTGCCCGAGGTCGTGGTGGTGCACGAGCGGATCGGCCCGGTCCCGGCACTGGAACTGATCCGTGAAGTCGCCCTGCGCTTCCCGGCGGTGGGGGTCATCCTCGTCACGTCGGACGCGAGCCCCGGCCTGTTCCAGTCGGCGATGGACTACGGCGCGCGGGGAGTGGCCGCGCTCCCGCTGAGCTACGAGGAGCTGGCCAGCCGCGTCCAGGCCGTCGCCCAGTGGTCGGTGGGCGTACGGCGCCATCTCGGCTCCGGGGGTGACGTCTTCACCGGCGTCGGCGGCACGGTCGTCACGGTGTGCGGGGCCAAGGGCGGCGTGGGAGCGACCCTCACCTCCATCCAACTCGCGCTGGCGGCACAGGCGTCGGGGCGCAGCACCGCACTCGTGGACATGGATCTGCAGGCGGGGGACGTGGCCTCGTATCTGGACGTCCAGTTCCGCCGCTCGGTGGTGGACCTGGCGGCGATCACGGACATCTCGCCGAGGGTGCTCGCGGACGCGGTCTTCCGGCACGATACGGGCCTTGCCCTGCTGCTCGCACCGGGCGAGGGCGAGCGCGGCGAAGAGGTGACGGACCGGGCGGCCCGCCAGATCGTCAGTGCCCTGCGCTCCCGCTACGAGGTCGTCGTCATCGACTGCGGCGCGCAGCTCGGCGGGGCCGGCGCGGCGGCGGTGGAGATGGCCGACCGGGCGCTGCTGGTCACGACACCGGACGTGGTCGCGGTGCGCGGCGCCAAGCGGACGGTGCGGATGTGGGACCGGCTGCAGATCCGCAAGGCGGAGGAGACGACGGTGGTCGTCAACCGGCACACGCGCGGCACCGAGATCCAGCCGCCGCTCATCCAGAAGATCACCGGCACCACGGTCGCCGGCACCGCGATCCCCGCCAACTTCAAGGAACTGCAGGGAGCGGTGGACGCGGGACGCATCCACGAACTGGACAGCAAGAGCGTGGTGAAGCAGGCGCTGTGGGCGCTGGCCGGGGAGCTGGGGCTGGTGAAGGCGGCCGAGGGGGCGCAGAAGGGCGGGCGGTTGCGGGGGGACCGGGGTTCGGTGAGCTTCAGGCGGCGCAAGGAGAGCGGGGGATAGGGATGCGGGCCTTGCGGGGAGACCGGGACAGGGGCCAGGTCACGATCGAGTTGCTCGGCATGACGCCGACGATCATCGTGACACTGGTGGTGCTGTGGCAGCTCGTGCTGGTGGGGTACGCGTTCACGCTCGCGGGGAATGCTGCGGACGAGGCGGTGCGGGCGGGGACGGCGGCCGGCGACGACGCGAAGTGCAGAGCGGCGGGGCTGGACAAGTTGTCGGGGGCGTGGAAGGAGGGTGCGAGGGCGGGGTGTGTCGGGTTCGGCACCGGCTACATCACCTCGGACGTCAGCATCGAGGTCCCCGTCCTCTTCCCCGGCACCATCAACTTCCCGTTCACCGTGAAGGGCCACGCGGGCGCCGTAGAGGAGGCGAAGAACTGAGATGTCGTACGGCAGGAGAGTCCGCGGCCGGGACCGCGGCCAAGTCGCCATCGAATACCTGGGGTTCCTTCCGATCCTGCTCCTGGTCGCGATGGCCGCCGTACAGCTCGGTCTGATCGCCTACACGGCGCAGCAGGCGGGCACCGCGGCCCGCACCGGGGCGCGCAGTGCCTCGCTGCGGGACGACTACGCGCAGGACTGCCGGAACGCGGTCAGCGCTTTCCTCGCCGACGGCACCAACTGCCAAGCCGCGTACGGAAGTGACGACGTCACTGTTACCTCCACGGTGGACATCCCGTCCGTCGTCCCCTTCTGGGACGGCTTCGGAGACGCCCACAAGACCGCCACCATGCCGCTCGACCACTGAGGAACCAAGGCACGACAGGAGCACCGGACCATGAGCCTGCGGGCACGTATCAACTCCCCCGAGGAGAACGGCCATCGGAACGAGGACGGCCATATGGTCGCCTCGTACCGGGCCAAGCTCCTGGAGGAGATCGACCTCGCGGAGATGAGCGCGCTGGCCGCGGCTGAGCGGCGCGCCCGCCTGGAGCGGGTGCTCGGGCACATCCTCAGCCGCGAGGGCCCGGTGCTGTCGACGGTCGAGCGCTCGCAGCTGATCCGCAGGGTCGTCGACGAGGCCCTCGGGCTCGGCATCCTCGAACCGCTCCTCGAAGACGCCTCGATCACGGAGATCATGGTCAACGGCCCGGACGCGATCTTCGTGGAACGAGGCGGCAGGGTCGAGCAACTGCCCCTCCGCTTCCCCTCCCACGACCAGCTGATGCAGACCATCGAGCGGATCGTCTCGACGGTCAACCGGCGGGTGGACGAGTCAAATCCGATGGTGGACGCCCGCCTGCCGTCCGGCGAGCGCGTGAACGTGATCATCCCCCCGCTGTCCCTCACCGGCGCGACCCTCACCATCCGCCGCTTCCCCCGCTCCTTCACGCTCCAGGAGATGATCGGCTTCGGCTCGCTGGACGAGCCCATGCTGTACCTGCTGGCGGGACTGGTGCAGGCGAAGTTCAACGTGATCGTGTCGGGCGCGACCGGCACCGGAAAGACGACCCTCCTCAACGCCCTGTCCGGACTGATCCCGGGAGGCGAACGCATCATCACCATCGAGGACTCCGCCGAACTCCAGCTGCAGCAGGCGCACGTCATCCGCCTGGAGTCCCGGCCCCCGAACGTCGAGGGCAAGGGCCAGGTCTCCATCCGCGACCTGGTCCGCAACTCACTGCGTATGCGCCCCGACCGCATCGTCGTCGGTGAGGTCCGCGGCGGTGAGTCCCTCGACATGCTCCAGGCGATGTCGACGGGCCACGACGGATCCCTCGCCACCGTGCACGCGAACAGCGCGGAGGACGCGCTGATGAGGCTGAAGACCCTGGCGTCGATGTCCGAGGTCGAGATCCCCTTCGAGGCACTGCACGACCAGATCAACAGCGCCATCGACGTGATCATCCAGCTCACCCGCTTCGCCGACGGCGCCCGTCGCATCACCGAGGTCGCGCTCCTCGACAGCCACGGCAGCGAGCCGTACCGGCTGGCGACGGTGGCCCGGTTCAACGCCCGGCCGATGGCCGCCGACGGCCGTATCTACGGCGCCTTCGAGTACTTCCCTCTCCCACGCCGAGCCGCGGACCGCCTCTACATGGCGAGCCAGCCCGTCCCCCAGGCATTCGGCGTCGCCCAGTCCGCAGACCAACTCGCCACCCGAGAAGCCAGGTAGCCCGATAGCCCGAGAAGCCAAGCAGCCCGATGAGCCAGGTAGCCCCGAGACGCCAGGCAGGCAGTAATCGTCCCGATGGAATCCAGGTAGGAACCGCCCGATGGATCTGCACACCCTAGTCACGCTCACCACCGGCATCACCTTGCTGACCTGCGTACTGGCGGTCATGGGCCTGCACGCGTACGTCATGGGCAAGGCCCAGCGCCAGGCTCTGGTCGACCGTCTCTCGGCCACCGGCCAGATCCAGGTCGGCCGTCGGCGCCGCTTCCGCAACCTGGACCGCCGGCTTCGCCGTACGAAGCTGGGCAAGAAGCTGGAACTGCGGCTGGCGGCAACGGGCCTGGACATCACGCCGGGCGAGTTCTTCGTCTACATGCTCGCGACGGTGGCGGGGCTGTGGCTGATCGGGCAGGCGGCCCTGGCCCCCTTCTTCGGCCCGATCGCCGGACTGCTGGGCATCTGGGTGGCGGTGCAGTTCCTCAACTGGCAGCGACAGAAGCGCATCGAGAAGTTCATCAACCAACTCCCCGAACTGTCGCGGATCCTGGCGAACGCGACCCAGGCCGGACTGGCGTTGCGAACGGCCGTGGGGATGGCGGCGGAGGAACTGGAGGCACCGGCCGGTGAGGAACTCGGCAAGGTGGCCAACCAGTTGGCGGTCGGCGCGTCGATGGACGACGCGATGGGAGAGCTGGCGGAGCGCCTGCCCTCGCGTGAACTGGTTGTTCTCGTCACCACCCTGGTGCTGTCGAACCGGGCCGGCGGACAGGTGGTCAGCGCCCTGCGCAACCTGACGGAGACGCTGGAGGAGCGCAAGGAGACCCGCCGCGAGGTCCGCACCCAGCTCTCCCAGGTGAACATGACGTCGTACGCGGTGCCCGTGCTGGGCGTCGGTTCGCTCTTCCTCATGAACGGCGTCAAGGACGGCGCCCTGGAGCGCATGACCGGCTCCCCGATCGGCCAGGGCGCGGTGATCATCGCCTTCTCGCTCTACGCGGTCGGCTTCGTCCTCATCCGCCGTATGTCCCGTATCGACGTCTGAGACGTCCGAGAAGCCTGGAGGGAGGACGACCATGGGACTTCTGCTCGCACTGGTGATGGGCCTCAGCGTCTGGGGCATCTTCGCCGGCATCCGTATGTACCGGGCGGACGCCCGGCTGCCCGGCGACCTGGCGCTGGCCCTGGAGGTCGGCGCCACCCGCACCGGCGCGGTCGACTCGCTCGTCGACCGCCTGGGCATGCGGTACGCGCCGTCCGTCCTGCGCCTGATGGGCCCCAAAATGGTCGCCCGGTACCGCCGCAAGATCGACCTCGCGGGCAACCCGGGCGGTCTGACCATCGACCGCTACGCGGCGCGCCGCGCGGTCTACGGCTGCCTGGGCGGCGTGGGAGGACTCGTCTTCCTGATGAAGGGCAACTTCATCGTCGCCGTCATCCTGTTCGCGTTCGGCGCGTTCTGGACGGAGGTCGGCATCTGGTCCGCGATCCGCATCCGCAAGGACGTCATCGAGCGCACGCTGCCCGACTTCCTCGACGTACTCGCGGTCGTGGTCAGCGCGGGTCTCGGCTTCCGCCAGGCACTGGACCGGGTCGCCACGAAGTACGAGGGCCCCTGGGCGGACGAACTCCGCATCACCCTGCGCCAGATGGACCTCGGCATGAGCCGCCGCCAGGCGTTCGCGGAGCTGCGCCGCAGGAACGACTCCGAACAGGTGGCGATGTTCGTGACGGCGCTGCAGCAGGGCGAGGAACTGGGCGCACCGATCGTCGACACGCTCGTCTCCCTGGCGAAGGACATGCGCCGCACGGACGCGCAGAACGCCCGCCGCAAGGCGGCCCGCGCGGTCCCCAAGGCCACCATGATGATCACGACCTTCATGGTCCCGGCCACCATGATCCTCCTCGGCGCCGGCCTGATCCTCGGCTCCGGGACGGACTTCGGCTCGCTCACGGGCAAGTAGGAACGGGGTGACGACGGCCATGGCCACGACCAAGGAACGCACAGGGCTGCTACGACGACGCCCGAAGACCCCGGAGATCACCACCCCGCCCGCGGGCACGGTCCTCCCGCCGCACGTCCGCACGGGCGCCCCCGACATCCCGGTGACCTCGGCGACCCCGGCCCTGCCTCCGGGCTGGGAACCGGCGCACGCCCCTCTGCCCGGCATGCCCGCGCAGCCGGATCCCCGGGGGATGGCATGGCCGTCCGGGGCGACGGCCGGGATGACGTCCGAGCGGACGGTACGGATCACGCGGACGGGGCGGCGTAATGGTGCCGGTGCCGGCACCGGTGCGGAGGCGGAGGCGCTGGACCGCGGGACCGCTGAGGGAGCGCGCGACGGGGAGCCGAAGGGGCCGCCCGCGCCCCATCTCAGTTCCCACACGGGTGGTCCGGGTGGCAACCCGATCCCGGCCGAAGACCAGGCCCCCACTCACGCGCCCGCCCCGCCTCCCGCATCCGCCCCGCCTCCCGCGTCCGCGGCCAAAGACCCCACCATCCCCATCCAGATCAACGCGCTGCAAGCCATGTGCCGCCAGGTGTTCGGCTTTCGCCTCGCGATGATCGCCCTGTCCGCCCCCGCCGCACTCCTCAACGCCTCCCCGGGGCTGGCGACCCGCCTCGTGGGCGCGGCCGTAGTGGTCACCTTCATGGGTTCCTACGTCCTGTTCAGAGACTGGGAACGCTTCGGCCCCCTCCTCCTGCGCCATCCCACCCTCCTGGCCCTGGACACCCTTTTCGGCTCCCTGCTCCTCATCTCCGCAGGCCCGGACACCACCCTCGCCTACGTCAGCGTCTGCACCCCGCTCCTGGCAGGCATCGTCTACGGCTGGCGAGGGGCCGCCGCGTTCGCGTCGCTGCAGTCCCTGATCCTCTTCCTGGTCTACGCGACCTCGAAGAACGTGCACTCCGCTCCCGCCGAGACCCTGCTTCTCCCGGGCCTCTGCGTGATCGCGGGCGCGGTCGGCTCGGCCCTGCGCAACCTCATGCTCCGCTTCGGCTCCGCGACCCAGGCCCTGACCACCGTGCAGGCCCGCCTTGCGGTGACGGAGGCGGTGAGCGCCGAACGAGCCCGGCTGGCCCGGGAGATGCACGACTCGGTGGCGAAGACCCTCCACGGCGTGGCGCTGGCGGCCGACGGCCTGGCAGGCTCCGCGGGCGCGCCCCACATGGACGCGAAGCTGGTCAAGCAACAAGCGGAACTGGTCGCACGTTCCGCCCGCCGGGCCGCGGCGGAGTCCCGCGAACTCCTGGCGGACCTGCGCCGCGAGTCGGACCCGGACCACGCCACGGACGTCCTGGTCGAACTGGCCGCCCGCACACGCGACTTCAGCACCCGTACCGGAGTCCGGGCCGCCTACCGGCCCACCGGCGAGCATGCCGTGCCGCCCGTCCCCCCGGCCGTCGCCCGCCAACTCCTCACCATCGCCTCGGAAGCGATGGAGAACGCCCACCGCCACGCGGCCCCCACCCGAGTGGACGTCAGCGCAGGCGTCCACGGCGACCTCCTCCGCATCAGCGTGTACGACGACGGCCGCGGTCTGCCCTCCGGCACCACCCTCGAACAGCTGCGCAGGGCAGGGCACTTCGGCCTGGTGGGAATGGTCGAACGAGCCGCATCCGTGGGCGCCCGCATCCGCATCGGCCGCGGTGCCCACCCCAAGGGCACGGAAGTCCGCCTGGAACTCCCACTGGCGGCGCTGACGACCTAGACATCCAGACATCGCCCACGCTCCTACGACGAGTACGCCGCACACGTCCCCCATGAGAAGAGAGGAGGCCGCCCCGATGCCGGACCACACAACTCCCCACGCTCACCCCGGCCCCCAGCAGCCGCCACCCCAGAACCCGTTCGAGGCGTTCCCGCCGGCCGAGCCGCTCAAAGTCGTGGTGGCGGACGACAATCCGGTGGTCCGCGCAGGCCTCACGGCCCTTCTCTCCGGACGTGCCGACATCACCGTGGTGGCAGAAGCGGCAGACGGCCGCCAGGCGTACGAAGCGGCTCTCCAACACCGCCCCGACGTGGTCCTCCTGGACGTCCGCATGCCCGGCGTGGACGGCATCTCGGCGCTCCCGTACCTGGTCCGCATCGCCCCGGTAATGATGCTCACGTACAGCCGCGAGTCCGAAATCGTCCAGGAGGCCCTGCGCCGAGGCGCAGGCGGCTATCTGGTCCACGGAGAGTTCACGGCGGACCAACTGGTGGCAGCGGTACGGGACACCAAGCAGGGCAGGCCCCACTTCAGCCCGACAGCAGCGGGCGCACTGCTGGCCCAGCTCCGCCAGGGCCAGGGCCAGAGCCACGGTCAGGGACCGGCCGCCGGCCCGCTCCTCCCTGAGGGGTTGGGTCAGGCGGATGCGAGTGCATACGGAAATTCGGCGCCAGCGCCGACGTACGTACAAGCTGAAGTGCCCGCTCCACCCAGGGAGTTCATGTCTCCGAACCTCCCCGCCCTCACAATTTCTTCAGAAAACCTTTCGCAAGTGCAACCGGATGTGGGACAGTCCTCGTCAGGATGGATGAGTGGCCGTCCGGTCGCTCCCGACAGGTCGGGGTTCCAGCTGAGCACGAGGGAGGCGGAGATCATGGACCACATCGCGTCCGGCATGAACAACCAGCAGATCGCCGCCACCTGCTTCATCAGCGAGAAGACGGTCAAGAACCACATCAACCGCATCTTCGCGAAGCTCCACAGCACCAGCCGCTCCGAAGCCGCCGCCAAGTGGCTCGGCACAGCGCCCGGTTCGGGCCGAGGGCTGGGGTGACCTGCGGTGACGGTAGGGGGGAATGGCGAGCTGGACCTGCGGACCCAGGTGGCCGACGCAAGGTCCCGACGCACCGGTTGGGCCTCGGATTGGGCCCTTGATTGGGCCCTGGGACCCTCCGGCGGGAGGTGTGTTCCGCCGTACGTTTCTCGTGTCGAAAGCGGCACCGGCAAGGAGGAAGCCGGTAACGCGAACGGCACGGAGACGCAGCAGTCGGCCGCTCACCGGCCGGCCGAACCCGGAGGGGAACACCATGAGCGACCTGATGCTGAAGACCGCCGTTGCGACCAAGGTCCGCGTGAACGGCTGGAAGAACACGACGGTCGAGGCGATGCAGCGCCGCGCCGGCGACAAGGGCCAGACCGCGGTCGAGTACCTGGGCATCATCGCGGTGGTCGTGGCCATCGTGCTGGCGATCACCGGTACCAACCTCGGTCAGACGATTCTCGGCAAGATTCAGGCGCAGATCGCCAAGGTCGCTCCTTGATGCGACCTCGCCGGTACGGCGATGCAGGGCAGGCCTTCCCCATCTACATCACGGTGGTGGGGGGCCTGCTCTTCCTTGCGTTCGCCTACTTTGCGGTCGGCCAGGCCGCGGTGAATCGGAACGGCGCCCAGACGGCCGCCGACGCGGCGGCGCTCGCGGCGGCCCAGAAAACCAGGGACCAGCTTGCCGGCGCGTGGGTAGAGAACGTACTCGACCCGACGAAGTGGCAGGAAGTCTTCGACGGTGACGGAGCGGTCGCATATTGCTGGCGAGCCGACCAGCTCGCCGCGCAGAACGCCGCGCACACAACCGCCTGCGAGCCGGGCCTGTTGGACTACCGGGTCGAGGTCCAGACGGACAAGCCCGTCGGAGAATCCATCGTTCCCGGTACGGAGCGCCACTACGCGCATGCGTCCGCGCGGGCCGTGATCGAGCCGCTCTGCACGTTCCCGCCCCCGGCCGAGGGCGCTGGCGGCGACGTGTTGCCGCGGCTCTCCTGTAAAGGCAGGAGGGACTGGGACCTGGACCCGAAGCATCTCACCGATCTGCCCGGACCCGAGGACCTCTTCGACGTCCATCTGGCCGACTGACAAGCGAACGACAAGTGACGAAGGAAGCAGAGTGATGAGCATTCGGTTCACTGCGCAGGCCCGCAGGGGGATGGTCGCGTTGACCGTAGCGGCCGGTCTGGCCCTCGGTGTGGCCGGCTGCGGCGGCGGAGGCGACGACAAGAAGCCCGACACGTCCGCGTCGTCCTCCAAGGACAGTGGATCCGGTCCGAGTGCGCAGGAGGGGCAGTCGGAGACACCTCTGGCCGAACTCAAGGGCACGGACGGACTGCTCCTCCAGATCACCTCCGCCAAGCGGGATTCCGGCGGATTCGTCACTGTGAACGGGATCGTGAAGAACGACGGGGCCAAGTCGGTCGTCATTCCGCCGCAGACGAGCGGTGACGAGACGGAGGTCATCGCACACGGCCCCTCACTCGGTGGCGCCACCCTCGTCGACTCCAAGGGGAAGAAGCGCTACTACGTGCTGCGCGACACGGAAGGACGGCCGCTGACAACGACCGGCCTGGGGAACCTGGAGGCCGGGCAGACTCTCCCGGTCTTCATGCAGTTCCCCGCCCCACCGGCGGGCACGACCGACGTCGACCTGCAGGTGCCGACCTTCTCCAGCGGCACGATCAAGATCTCCGGGTGAGGCAGGCCATGACCCGTACTCCCACCCGGACCGCGCCACCGCGTCTCGCGCTGGTCGTCGCATCGGCCACCGTCATGGTCGCCGCGAACCTCTACGGCGCTGTGTCAGCCCACGCCGACGCAAGCCCCAGCACCCCGCCGGGCACCGAGGCCTCCGCTTCCGCCCCCGTCAAGGTCGACGCCAACGATCCCGACCTCAAACTCCCCGAAGGCGCCACGCTCGCCGACCCCAAAGTCCTCGACATCAAGTCGGTCGTAGAGGACCAGAGCGGGGACGAGCGCCGCGAGGACACGAACACCGACGTGACGTTCGCCCTCCAGGCCGAGGTCCTGTTCGGCAAGGACAGCGCGAAACTGAGCGGCGAGGCGAAATCGCGTATCGCCGCGATCGCCGACGAGATCAAGAACCAGAACGCGACGAAGGTCCGGGTCTTCGGCTTCACGGACAACCTCGGTTCCTCCGCACACGGCGACATCCTGTCCAAGCAGCGCGCCGACGCGGTCCAGGGAGTCATCGACCAGCAACTGAACGACTCGAACATCATTTTCGAGGTACGCGGCTACGGCGAGCAGTACCCGATCGCCGACAACGCGACGGAAGAGGGCCGCAAGAAGAACCGCCGGGTGGAGGTCACGTTCCCGCGCGGTGAGAGCGGCAACTGACGCAGACCGCAAGGCACATGGAAACGAACCGGGGCCCGTCCCGCGCCGATTCAGGCGAGGCGCGGGCCCCGTCTGATGCGATCTTTCAGGCGCCAGCCTCGTCGTTCTCCGAAGGGGCTGTCGGCATAGCGATCACGAACACGCCCTTGCCCTGAACCCCCTGAACAACACCTTCGGCTTGCAGTAGCTCGATGGCGGACTTGATGGTGCGACGGCTGACCGAGCCTCCCGTCTCCTGCTCCAGATCGTGCTGGGACGGAATGCGCCGACCGACAGGGATCTCGCCGCGTCGGATCCGCTCACGCAAGGCCGATGCCAGCTGTACGTACATCGGGGTGATGCTCTCCCGGTCGATCTCTATCATGCGTCGGAGCGTAAAAGGTCAGCCCAGGCCAGCATAGGACGCCCTCTTACGTGAGAAGACGTACCAAGACGTACTAGGTTCCTCTACAGTCTTTGGAGGAGAAGACCCCCGCGACGGGTGGAGCCGTCCGGGGGCATGGCCACCAACCGTATGGAGGTTGACGACAGTGAGCATTATCCACGCCTTGTTGCACCGGGCCCTGGCCCTGCTCGCGCCCGGCACCGGCACCCGCCGAGCGACCGCACGCCCCGCCGCACCGGCCCCAGCCGTGAAGGCACCCTGCCCCCAAGCCGTAACGCTTCCCGCTCACCGCTCCCCGTACGGGCTGCCCGTGCCGCTCGACGGTCGCGCCACCGCCCTGGTCCGCCCGTACGTGCTGGCGGCAGAACGGGAGCGCGAGCAGGAGTGTGCTCGTCGGCGGCGCCGGATCGCCCTGGTCCTGGCAGCGGACTTCGGCATCGACCTCGACCGGCACGTGGTCGGCGCGGAAAGGGCGGCGTGATGGGGGGCCGCGGCGAGTGGCGCGGGAGGCCGTACGGCGGTGACGCGCACGCGGACAAGGTCCCCCTGGATGCAGGCGCAGACACGGACGCGGACGCACGGCCGGGGCTGCCCAGCGAGCGGCAGGCGGGGATGCGCCCGCCGGTACGGATGTGCGTGCGCTGCCATGTGACCACCGAGGCCCCCGTCGTGGTGTGCGTGGTGCACCAGAACTCGGGGCCCGGCTTCACCGTGTACGCCTGCCGGGCGTGCGCCCCGCACTTCCCGCCGCCGGATCCGGCCGACGTGCCCACTCGCACCGGGGGTGAGCGGTGAGTGCGCGCGGCATGGCGGACGCGCGGGCGCCGCTGTCGGCGGAATGCGCCCTGGCCCGTCGGGCCGGATACGAGGATGTACACGGCGCCTGCCGTCAACTGCGGGACGTACCGGTGCCGCACAGCACGAGCCTGCTGCTGGTGCGCCGCTGCGGCTGCGGCTGCCACCGCCCGGCGGGGGAGGGTGAGCGGTGAACGCCGGCAGTCCGCCCGGGCTTCGCGTGCCAGGAACTGATGGTGCTCGTCACCCCCAGCCTCGGCTGGGGCCCGGATCTGCTGGTGAACCATAACGACAACGGCGTGGCGGAGAGTGGCACTGGCACGGTCTACAAGAACTACAACCTCGCCAAGGACGGCACGTTCTGGCGTGGGGTGATCAACTCGAACAGGCGAAACGACATCGCATCGGCCGACTGCGAGCGGATCACGTTCGGGCAGAACGCCCGCACCAGGCCGAACGACAAGCATGCCCCCACTCTCGATGTCCTTGTCGGGGGATGGACGAGGTTGACGGGGATTCCATGGGCGTGAGCGTGCTCGCGTTGCGCATGAAACGACTTCGGAGGTTCTGACTCGCAGGATTGGGGAGTGGATTTGGGCCCACGGGCCCATCTCGGGCAGGCCGCACCTCCCTACCGTCGAACCCTGTCGTGAACCAACGGCGGGGGGACCGGGGAATCACCGAGGGTGACCTGAACGGCCCCCTTCGCCCTGGGAGTTGAGAAGGGGGCGGGCATGGCGTCGATCGGGGGAGTGCCGGAGTTCGAGGCAGCGTGGCCGTCAGGCCCGGGTGGGCGCCGGAGTATGCCCACCCCCCTCTCCACCGCCCTCGTCCTCACCCACGCCCTCTTCGGCTTCACGATCCTCGGCGGCCTCGGCCTCCTGCTCACGGCGACTTCGTACGACGCCCTCGACGGCGGCGTACTCGCCCTGCTCGCCTACGCGGCCGCTCCAGGCACCCTCGGCTGGTGGCTGGCCCGGCGCAGCTGGGAGGGCGGGGTCCGGGTCTGGCGCGGACTGGTCGCCGTGCAGGTGTGGCTGATCCTGTGCGGTCTCGCAAACCTGGTCGGGGGATCGGCCCGCGGAGGCCTCCAGCTTGTCCTGCCGATCCTGATCCTCCTCTTCCTGCTCCGCCGCGAGAGCCGTCAGTGGTACGAACTCCCCGGACTCGAGCGCGCCGAGCACCGCCCGTTCTCCCTGGCCCGCATGATCCGTTGGCGCCGGGACGACGGCCAGACCGCGGTCGAGTACGCGGGCCTCGTCGCCATCGTCGCCGCGATCGTCACGGCGCTGCTCGTCAGCGGTCTGGGCACGCAGATCTACGGCGGCATCGAGGCCCAGATCTGCAAGGTCGCCGGCATGGGCTGCCCGGCCCCGTCCGCAGGCGGCACCACAGCGGACAGCAGCAACGCCCAGGGTCAGCCCGACGACACCCGGAGCAACGGCGACAACGGCAGCAACGGCGGCAACGGCGATGGTTCGGACAACCCGGACCAGAAGAACCCCGCCGACGACGGGGACAAGAAGGACGACGACAAGAAGGACGACGACAAGAAGGACGACGGCTGTTTCTCGGGCGTCGGCGCCTTCTTCGGCTGCGCCGGCAACCAGGTCAAACAGGTGGGCCAGGGCCTCTTCGTGGACGGCGTCTGGGGCGACCTGACCGGCATCTACGACATGGTCCGCCACCCCCTCGACACGCTCAGCGGCATCGGCGACTACGGCAAGCAGCTCGGCCACGACTGGATGGACAACTCCAAGTACGCCCGCGACAAGTGGTCCAAGGGCGACTACCTGGGCGCGGTCCTGGGCTGGGGCGGCTCCTCGCTGAAGACCGGCGGGACCGTCCTCTACGACATGTTCATCGGCAAGGACGTCGCCGACCAGTGGAACAACGGCAACCAGACCCGTGCCGTCACCACCGTCCTGTGGAACATCGGCTCGCTCTTCATCCCCGGCTACGACGTCGGAAAGGTCGTCGAGAAGATCGGTGTGCTCGGCAAACTCGGCAAGCTGGGCAAGCTCGCGGAGAAGGCCGGCAAGGCGGCGGAGGACGCCAAGAAGGCGGCCAAGGCCGGTGACGTGGCGGGTGCGGAGAAGGCCGCGAAGGAGGCCGACGACGCGGCGGAGGAAGCGGAGAAGAAGGCCAGGCAGAGCGGCTGCACGATCTCCGCTCCGAGCCGCCGTATCCCGTACGACGGCACCGCCCCGGCCGGCCAGGGAGCCTTCACGGATTCCTCCGGCACCGGCACCACCGTCCTCGCCGCCGCGGCGTCCGGCTCCCCGTACGTGGTCCTCGCCGAGGACGGCTGCGACGAGGACGCCAAGAAGGAGGCGGAGGAGGCCCGCAAGCAGGCCGACGAGGCGGACGACGCCGCCGGCCGCTTGACCAAGGAAGAGGTCGAGGCGGCCAAGAAGCCGACCGTCCAGCAGGGCGACCCGAAGAAGTTCAAGGACCACTTCCTGCGCCACAAGAAGCTGGTCGAGGACGCGCTCGGTACCAAGTACAAGAAGCTCAAGGAGGACGGTCCGCGGTTCCTGCAGGACATCGAGGCCAACATCAAGAACGGCACCTTCAAGCTGGTCGGCAAAGGCACGTTGAAGAAGAACGAAGCGGAGGGCCTCATCTACCGTGGCAACGGCGTGACGATCGTCCTGCATGAGAACGGCGACTTCTGGACCGCTCTGAAGTCCGGCGAGGGCCTGGACACGTCGATCGAGATCACCAAGAAGGCCGAGTGACCGAGTGTCAGGAGCAGCAGTGTCCCCTTCGAGCCCGCCTCGTTCGAGCCCGTACTCGTCGAGTCCGACTCCCTGGAGCAGGGCTGAGGACGTCCTGCGGCAGCGGTACGTGACGGACGTCCTCGTCCCGGGCCGGATCGACCGGGACGGGGCGGTTCCGCGGTTCGCCCCGCAGCCGCTCGTCGTGTTCGTCGTACTCGACGAGGGAGCCCTGCGTCTGGAGTCGGTCGACGGGTACGGTCGCCTGGAGGTCCGGGTCGTGGACTCGGTCGCCCTGGACGGCGTCGAACTCTTCGCGGACATCGAGGAGGAAGGGGACGAACTGGCCCTCGCCTCCCAGGGCGAACAGCTCTTCGGCGACAGCTGGGACCGCCTTCGCTGCAGCACCATCCGCCCCTTCATGGACTCGGGGTCGAAGCCCGGCGAGGGCGTGGTCAGGTGCCTGGCCCTCGAACTCGAGTCCCGCTACTGGCTCTTCTTCGATCCGACCTGGTCCTTCGGCATCAGAATCGGAAACGCCGAGGACATGCGCCGCTGGGAGCGGGAGTACGGCGACCGACCGGAATGAGGCGGGCGGGCTGCCCGACCTGGCGCAGCTGGTCACCGAGGTGGTCGAGGAATACGCCGACGGACTGCGAGCGGTCCTGGCCCGGCTCGACGACGACTTCCGGAAGTCGACCGACCCTCGCGGGGGCTGAACACCCGGGAAATCGCCGTACGTTCAGGCGTCGACCGTCACATCCACCCGCACCCCCGGCCCGAGCCCCCAACCCGCCATCGCCCCGGCCTCCGACTCCAGCACATGCCGGGAACGAGGCCGGGGGAGGCCCAACCGCCAGGGCTTCATGGTGCGTACGGCGATGACTCGGAGGCCGCGGTCGAGGTAGGCGACGTCGATGGAGATGCGCATACGGAAGGTGTGCACGCTGTTGGCCGGGGTGAGCAGGATGGCGCCGTCGACGGAGTCCCGCCCCAACAGGCCTTTCGTACGGGCCCGATAGGAGGCGGCGACCTCCAGCGGAACGGCCACGCCGGCGGCCTCCCCATCTTCCGCCCGCACGACCAACTTCCCCCGCCCGTCCCGCCATCGCCGCGCCATACCAGGGAACCTCCAGCCCGAACGTCCTGCCTGCCTGCCTGCCTGTCTGCCGTGCGGACTGAACGTATCCGCAGGGAAGTAGGTCCCACATGGGCCCACGGACCCATGCTCTCCCGTCGCCGTGGCCATAGGGTCCCGCCGTGCGCGTCCTCCTCTTCGTCCTCCTCGTCGCCGCGGCCGCTCTCTGGGGAGCGGGAACGGGCCTCGTGCTGCCCCGCGCGGCCCACCGTCTCTCGGTCGAACCGGACGAGCCCTGGAGCTCCCGCTGCCCGGTCGGCCATCCGATCACGGGTGCGTACGGGGGATGGCTGGGCCGCGCGAGCTGCCCCGGCGGCGCGGGCGGCGCGGAAGGGGCCGGCCCCTGCGGTGCGTACGGTCCGAGCACACGCACCATCGCCACGGTGACCGCACTCGTCTGCGCCGCCCTGGCCGCCGCGGCTGGGGGCCCGCACCCCGAGACGGCGGTCTGGGTTCTCCTCGCCCCCGTCGCGGTCCTGCTGGCCGTCGTCGACCACCGCGTCCACCGTCTCCCCGACGTCCTGACGCTTCCGCTGGCCGCCACGGCCGCCGTGCTGCTGGGCGTCGCCTCCGTCCTCCCCTCGGCCGCGGGCTCCTGGCCGACCGCTCTCCTCGGCGGTCTCACCCTGGGCGCCGCCTACCTCCTCCTCTTCCTGGCCAACCCCTCCGGTATGGGCTTCGGCGACGTGAAGCTGGCCCTCGCCCTCGGCACGGCCCTCGGCTGGTACGGCTGGCGGGTCCTGCTGACGGGTGCCTTCGCGGGGCTGCTCTACGGCGCGCTGTACGGCCTCGGGATGGTCGTCGTACGCCGGGCCGGCCGCAAGTCGGCGATTCCGCTCGGGCCGTTCATGCTGGGCGGCGCGTTCACGGGGCTGCTGCTGGGCGCTTCTGCGGGGGCGTGACCGTAGGGGTACGGCGTACGGTGAAGAACGACCGCTGAGGGACCAACCAGGGCGAGGGCTCCGATGTCGAAGATCGTGCTGATGATGGGCGTCTCCCTCGACGGCTACATCGAGGGCCCCGACCACGACATCAGCTGGCACCGCGTCGACGAGGAACTGCACCAGCACCTCAACAACGAGATCAGAGGCTACGGCGCGCTCCTGAGCGGCCGCCGCGTCTACGAGCTGATGGCCGACTACTGGCCCACCGCGGACGCGGACCCGAACGCCTCCGCCATCACCTCAGAGTTCGCCGCGATCTGGCGGGACATCCCGAAGGTCGTGTACTCACGGACCCTGGAGCGGGCCGAGTGGAACGCGACCGTCGTGCGGGACGTCGTCCCCGAGGAGGTCAGGGCGCTCAAGGAGCGGTCAAAGCGGGATCTCGGGCTCGGCGGGGCCGAGGTCGCCGGGGAGTTCCTGCGGCTCGGGCTCGTCGACGCGTACTCGATCTGCGTCCACCCCGTCGTCGTCGGACGTGGCAGGAAGCTCTTCCCGGAGGGCGACATCGCCGCATCCCTCCGGCTCGTCGAGAGCCGCACCTTCGGCAACGGCGTCGTACAGCTGCGGTACGAGCGAAGCGACACCGGCGGCGCCTCGTAAAGGAGTTGTCCCGCTCGGCGCGGCGCGGGTAGGAAGGACGGCATGACTGGACTCGGTGCTGTGTTCCGGCCCCAACTGCCCCCCGAGCGACTGCGCGCCGTCGCCCGTATCGCCGACGAGAGCGGGCTTGAGGAGCTCTGGCTGTGGGAGGACTGTTTCCGGGAGGGCGGGATCTCGACCGCCGCAGCCGCCCTCGCCTGGACCGAGCGAGTGCGAGTCGGCGTCGGACTGCTTCCCGTGCCGCTGCGGAACGTCGCCATCACCGCCATGGAAGCCGCCTCCCTCCACCGGATGTTCCCGGGGCGGGCCGTCGTCGGCGTCGGGCACGGCGTGCAGGACTGGATGGGGCAGGTCGGGGCGCGGGTCGAGTCGCCGGTGACCTTGCTTCGCGAGCATCTCGACGCGCTGCGCGCCCTGCTGCGCGGGGAGCAGCTCACGACCGATGGACGATACGTCCACCTCGACGACGTCGGCCTCGACTGGCCGCCGTCGCATCCCGTGCCCGTTTTCGCCGGTGCCACCGGGCCGCGTTCGCTGCGGCTGTCCGGTGAGGCCGCGGACGGCACCGTCCTGACCGCTTCCACCACGGCCGACGGGGTACGGCGGGCCCGTCAACTCATCGACGAGGGGCGGGAGTCGGCCGGGCGGTCCGGCGACCCGCACGAGGTCGTCGTCTATCTGCTCACCGCCACCGGACCCGACGCCGCCTCCCGGCTCCGGTCCGAACTGGCCGACGAGGGGCTCGACGCCGTCCCCGGCCTCGGGGTCGCCGGGGACGCCGGTGCCGTCGCCACGGCCGTACAACGACTCGCCGAGGCGGGCGCCGACAGGGTGATCCTCCAGCCGACGGGAGACGAGCCCGACGCCGAGGGTTTCGTGCGGTTCGCGGCCGAAGAGGTCAGACCTTTCGTCAAGTGAACGGCCGCGCGCGCCTGGGACGACACGAGCGGGCCGCGTGAACTGCTCCCCGCCCCCCTCTCTGACAGGACAGGCCCCCTCATGCCTCACGAAGAACCCCACGGCGACAAGCCCCGCAGCTTCGAGGATCTCGTCGCCGAGGGCGTCGCCGTGTCCACCGAGGGGTGGGACTTTTCCTGGTTCGAGGGCCGGGCCACGGAGGAGCGGCCCTCATGGGGATACGCCGTCGCCCTGGCCGACCGGCTTGCCGCAGCCACCGCCGCACTGGACGTCCAGACCGGGGGAGGGGAGGTCCTGGCATTCGCCCTCGGCCGGGCCGTGAAGGCCCCGGCGCTCACCGCCGCGACCGAGGGCCGGCCACCGAACGTGGCCAGGGCCACCGCCCTGCTGCGCCCGCGCGGCACCCTGGTCGTCGCCGTGCCCGAGGACGCGCCGCTTCCGTTCGCGGACGGCGCCTTCGACCTCGTCAGCAGCCGGCACCCGGTGACCCCGCACTGGGCGGAGATCGCCCGCGTCCTGGAGCCGGGCGGCACCTACTTCGCCCAGCACGTCGGCCCGGGCAGCGTGTACGAGCTCGTCGAGTACTTCCTGGGACCGCAGCCGGACCAGTCGCGCAGCGCCCGCCACCCCGGCGGCGAACGCGCCCGTGCCGAGGCCGCCGGCCTGGAGATCGTCGACCTGCGCGCCGAGCGGCTGCGCATCGAGTTCCACGACATCGCGGCCGTCGTGCACTTCCTTCGCAAGGTGGTCTGGATGGTCCCCGGCTTCACCGTCGAGGCGTACGAGGACCGCCTCCGTGCCCTGCACGAACGGATCGAGGCCGAGGGCCCGTTCGTCGCGCACAGCACCCGGCACCTCTTCGACGCCCGCAGGCCACTCCACCGCTGAGCGCTACGCGTGCGGGCCCGCGGCCACCTCCCCGATCACCAACTCGGCCTCCGCCTCCAGCACTTCACCCACCCGCTGCGCCTGCTCGCCCACCTCCCGCTCCTGGCGGGCGGTCAGCCGCCCGAGCGGCTCCACCGTGACGGTCGTACGACGTCCCCGGCGCCGCTGGTGCCAGACGCCCGCCACCACACCGTCCACCAGCAGCACGGGGTAGTTGCCCGCCTGCCCGCCGGCCAGCGCCCGCTGGTGGGCGGCCCCCGGGAACAGCGTCCGGCGGGGCCGCGCGGCGATGGCGTAGGCATCGAAGTACGGCAGCAGACGGACCCCGCGGACCCGGCCCCCGGGGAACTCCGTGTCACCGGCCACGACCCAGCACCCCTCCGCCCCCTCGAACACGACCTCCTCGATCTCCCCCGACCCGGCCAGTTCCGCGAACAACCTCGCTGTCCAACCACCCGGTGCCGCAAGCCACTTGGCGAAGTTCTGCGGCGACGCGGGACCGTACGCGTGCAGGTAACGGCGTACGAGCTCGCGCAGCGCCTCCTCAGGCGGCAGCGGAGTGAAGTGCGGCGGGCGGGTGTACGTCACCTTGCGGCCCCGGTTCGGGCCGGAGCACATCGCACCGGACTGGCCGGCCCGGTGCATCACCTGCCGCCAGCGCGGCCACAGGTCCTGGAAGGCGGGCATCACCCGGTCGCCGGCCCAGGAACCGGTGCGGGCGACGACCTCCTCGCTCAGCTCGTCCACGGTCAGGCACACGCCCTCCAGGGCGTCCCCGATCGCCGCCACGATCTGACGCGCCTGCTCCTCGGTCACCCGCACGTCCGGTGCGGACGGGCTCGCCCGGGACGGCACGGCGGGCAACGCCGAACACCACAACGGCAGTTCACGCGCGGGCAGCAGGTGCACGGTCCCGCGCGGCCCGTGCATCTTCACCAGCGAGTCCGGTGCGGGGGCGCCCCACACCGCGGCGCGCACGTCGGCCCGCGTCACGCCCTCGGCCCGTACCCCCACCGACACCTCCGCCGCGGACAGCACCTGGGCATGCGCGCCGAGCATCGCGCCGACGACCTCGGCGACCGGAGTACCGCCACCGGCGGATGTGGCCAGGAACTGCCGTTCCAGCCGGCGAGCGCTCGCCTCGTTCCACGTGATCTGCAGGGTCATGAGCCGACGGTAGGCCGGAAGTAGGTCGCAGGCTGTCCGCTATCGGGGTCCCGCAGGACTTCGTACCGGACAATCGACGCATCAAGGGCGGATCGCAATCGCACATTCGCAGGTGTGGCAGGGTTTCCGCATTGTTATCGAGGTTTGCTCGCCTCCGCGGTAAGCCTCACGTAAGTTCAGGCCAAGGTAATTCGCGTCAGCAAAGCTGCGCGGGCGGCACCGTGCAGCGGAGGGGGCTGCGCGGTGCCTTTTTCTGCGTCAAGTCGGTGTTGGCGGCCGGGTCACCCGGTTGGGGGATGCGGGGGCGGCCCGGCCGTGCGAGGCGCGGGATGCGCCAAACGCTCCGGATCGCTCCGCTCCCGCCCGATTTCCTTGGGAATCCGCTGTGTTCCGGCCATGAACGGGCCATGAACCAGCCATGAGAGGGCCGCTCCGTGCTCATCGGGGCGTCGCCGTTCGATTCCGGAGAGTAGTTGTGGCACGCCGATGCAGCCAGCAGCACTTACGAAGGGTTATGGTGGAAACCCCCCCTCGGGCCGGTCCGTCTCCCCCCCACGGACCGGCCCGTTTTCTGTGTCTGGCGTGTGCGCCCCGCCACCCTGCTCCCGCCACCTTTCTCTCCCCCCACCCAACGCCCAACGCCCTGCACCCAACGCCCTGCACCTTGCCCCGGCGCGCGACGCAGGAGTAGTCCGGACGGCTGCGCGGTGGAAGCCCTGTGGAAGCCCTTGCGGCCCGGCCCCGTTGGCGGCGGACCGGTGCCACGGGGGTAGGCTTCGCCTCCGGGGACCGTCATACGGAGATCCCGGACCGCCATACGGACAGGGCCCGCCCTCGGCCGAGCCGCCGAGCCCGGGCCGCGCCTGTCCGATCCGTACGGAGGGGCTGACAATCACGTGAACCTGCGCGACAAGCTGCGCGGCCTGCTGGTCAGGCTGTACGCGCGCCGGGTGGAAGGTCACCTGGACCACGCTCAGGTGCCCAAGCACATCGGCGTCATCATGGACGGCAACCGGCGCTGGGCGAAGGCCGCGGGCTCCACCACCGTGCACGGTCACCGGGCCGGCGCCGAGAAGATCGAGGAGTTCCTCGGCTGGTGCAGCGAGACGGACGTCGGTGTCGTCACCCTCTGGCTGCTGTCGACGGACAACTTCGACCGTCCCCAGGACGAACTCGGTCCGCTCCTCGGGATCATCGAGGACGTCGTACGGACCCTCGCCGCGGACGGCCGCTGGCGTGTGCACCACGTCGGCACCCCCGACCTGCTGCCCTCGCAGATGCGCAATGCCCTGAAGGAGGCCGAGGAGTCCACCGCCCACATCGACGGAATACTGGTCAACGTCGCCATCGGGTACGGCGGACGCCAGGAGATCGCCGACGCGGTGCGCGCGATGCTCGTCGACGCCCAGGACAAGGGCACCTCGATGGAGGAGCTCGCCGAGGCCGTCGACGTCGACATGATCGGCCGGCACCTCTACACCGGCGCGCAGCCCGACCCCGACCTCGTGATCCGTACCAGCGGCGAACAGCGGTTGTCCGGTTTCATGCTGTGGCAGACCGCTCACTCGGAGTACTACTTCTGTGAGGTCTTCTGGCCGGCCTTCCGCAAGGTCGACTTTCTGCGCGCCCTGCGTGACTACGCGGCGCGCCACCGCCGCTACGGCGGCTGACACACATCACGCCTGCTGAGCGGCGCTGCGACCGCCCCGCGGTGGGGCGGAAGCGTCGCGCTTTCCGGAGGGATACCCCCAGGCCCCCAGGAGTTCACCAGGGCGCCGTCATATGCGTCGGCATGGCACCGCGTGTTCGAGGGCATAAGCCAGTCAGGTCGATGCCCGAACCACGGGTGTCGGATCTCAGCGGACGGCACGGGGCCGTCCGCCCGGGAGGCCCTTTGCACCAGCTCGATCGTGCGGTCACTGCACGGACGAAAAGGCGGAGGGCCGGTTCTCGGCCCTCGCAGGGCGGCCGACAACCGGTCCAGCTCCACTCCGTCGCTCCCCGACCTCATCCGAGGGGGTACGTCCTTCCGTGGTGACCAGCACAAAGCGCCGCATGCCTGACCGGCGCACTTATGTTCTCGACACCAGCGTCCTGCTGGCCGACCCGAACGCCCTGAACCGCTTCGACGAGCACGAGGTAGTGCTGCCGATCGTCGTGGTGACAGAGCTGGAGGCCAAGCGGCACCATCCCGAACTCGGCTACTTCGCCCGGCAGGCCCTTCGTCTGCTCGACGAGTTCCGGGTCCGGCACGGTCGCCTCGACGCCCCCATCCCGATCGGGGAACTCGGCGGCACGGTGCGTGTCGAGCTCAATCACTCGGACCCCAGCGTGCTGCCGACCGGCTACCGCCTGGGGGACAACGACTCCCGCATCCTCGCGGTCGCCCGCAATCTGCAGGCCGAGGGGTTCGACGTCACGGTCGTGTCGAAGGACCTGCCGCTCAGGATCAAGGCGTCCTCGGTCGGACTCCTCGCCGAGGAGTACCGGGCCGAGCTCGCCATCACGGGCTCCTCCGGCTGGACCGGAATGTCCGAACTGACCCTGCCCGGCGAGCAGGTGGACATCCTCTTCGAGGAAGGGCACGTGTATGTGCCCGAGGCCGCAGACCTTCCCGTGCACACGGGGCTGACGATCCAGTCGGAGCGCGGCAAGGCCCTCGGCCGGGTCACGCCCGAGGGCAACATCCGCCTCGTGCGCGGCGACCGGGAGGCGTTCGGCATCAAGGGGAGGAGCGCGGAACAGCGGATCGCGCTCGATCTGCTCCTCGACCCGGACGTCGGGATCGTCTCCATGGGCGGCCGGGCCGGCACCGGCAAGTCGGCGCTCGCGCTGTGCGCCGGACTTGAGGCTGTGCTGGAGCGGCGCCAGCACCAGAAGGTGATGGTCTTCCGGCCGCTGTACGCGGTCGGCGGGCAGGAACTCGGCTATCTGCCGGGCTCCGAGTCCGAGAAGATGAGCCCCTGGGCGCAGGCGGTCTTCGACACACTGTCCGCGGTCGCCAGCCGCGAGGTCATCGAAGAGGTCACCTCGCGCGGGATGCTGGAGGTCCTTCCGCTCACCCACATCCGCGGGCGCTCGCTGCACGACGCGTTCGTGATCGTGGACGAGGCGCAGTCGCTGGAACGGAATGTCCTGCTGACTGTTCTGTCCCGAATCGGCTCCAATTCAAGGGTGATTCTCACCCATGACGTGGCGCAAAGGGACAATCTGCGCGTCGGTCGCTATGACGGTGTCGTCGCCGTCGTGGAGAAGCTGAAGGGGCACCCGCTCTTCGCGCACATGACCCTGACGAGGTCCGAGAGGTCCCAGATCGCGGCGCTTGTGACCGAAATGCTGGAGGACGGCCAAATCTGAGGTAATCCAGGCCAGTTGGCGCCGTCTCGCAAAGGCTGTGAGCCTAGCGGGGCGGCGTCTTCGCGTGTTGCTGTTTCTCGAAATCACCTGGGCCAAACGGGATGTGAGCTTTCACACGCAACTCAGAATTGCCACCCGGCGCCTGGTTACGGCAGAGTCTCACTCCTGTCAGGCCCCGCATACGACACATCTGTACCCCCAGCGGTACGGCACCACAAAAGCATCACAACTAACTCCACAGCGTCGTCGTATGCCGCCCGTGCTCCACGCGGTGCTCCCCTCAAGGGAGTTGCCCATCGGGTCCGTGCCTCCCGTGACCCCGTAGTTGGGAGGACAGCGCCAGGGGCACGATTGCGTCCGCCAGGGTCACCGACGCGGACGATGCTGGAAGGAAACCGTGTGAGCCGGATTTCGGTCCGGGGATTCGCAGTGGCCTCGGCCACCGCGGTCACCGCCGTCGGAAGCGTTGTCGGAGTTGCCTCGGGCAGCACCGCCCAGCCCAACGACGCCGAGGCGACGGCAAGCGACGCGACGCTCCTGGCGGACATACCCACGGGCCAGCAGGCCCAGGTCCAGACCGCCTCCCTGACGCAGCAGGCCGACGCCCAGGCCATCCAGGCCGACGCGAGCGCCAAGAAGGGCGCCGAGGAGGCTGCCCGCAAGGCTGCCGCCGACACCGCCATCGCCAAGAAGGAGGCGGCGGAGAAGGCAGCCAAGGAAGCCAAGGAGCGCGCCCGGACGAAGGCCGCGGCCAGCCGCAGCAGCGCCGACTTCCCGGTCCAGAGCTCGTACTCCGTCGGCGAGATCCAGTCGATGGCACGGCAGATGGTGCCGAGCGGCCAGTTCCAGTGCTTCAGCAACATCGTGGACCACGAGTCCAGCTGGAACTACCACGCGGTCAACGCCTCCTCCGGCGCATACGGCCTCTTCCAGGCCCTGCCCGCCTCCAAGTACTCGTCCGTCGGCGCCGACTGGCAGACGAACCCGGGCACCCAGATCAAGTGGGGCCTGAACTACATGAACAGCCGGTACGGCAGCCCGTGCGAGGCCTGGTCGTTCTGGTCGGCCAACCACTGGTACTGAGCCGCGAGGCCGGCGGCCTCACCTCTCAACCTTGCGCAGCCCCTCCCCGTCATAGGGGGAGGGGCTTTCGCCCTGTACGGTCGGACGCGACGACTCCAGGGGGGAGTGGTGGGGAAAGACGGGGGAAGAGGACGGATCATGTCGCGAGTGCCAGGGTGGCTCGGTCGGATCGGCGCCGGACTCACCGAGGTGAGTGAGCGGCTGGACGAGCGCCGCGCCGAGGTGGAGCGGGAGAGTGCCGGGGACGACGGACCCGCTCAGCGCCGCAAGGCGGTGAAGGCTCCGCCGCCCGCGGACCGCACACCCGCACCTCCGCTCCCGCCGGTCACCCGCCCCGACCCCGCGCAGGCCGTGCCCTGGGGCGTACGCGTCGCCGCCGAGGCCGGCTGGCGTCTGCTGGTGCTCGCGGGCACCGTCTGGGTGCTGATGCGGGTCATCAGCGCCGTCCAACTCGTGGTCTTCGCCTTCGTCGTCGCCCTGCTCATCACGGCGCTGCTCCAGCCGACCGTGGCCCGTCTGAAGCGCCACGGCGTGCCGGGCGGTCTCGCCACCGCCCTCACCGCGATCCTCGGCTTCGTCGTCATGGGGCTGATCGGCTGGTTCGTGACCTGGCAGGTCATGGAGAACATCGACAACCTCTCCGACCAGATCCAGAGCGGCATCGACGACCTGCGCAACTGGCTGCTGAAGAGCCCCTTCCACGTCACCGACAAGCAGATCAACCAGATCGCCAAGAACCTGCGGGAAGCGGTCGGCGCGAACACCGACCAGATCACCTCCGCGGGCCTCGAAGGCGTGCAGGTCGTGGTCGAGGCGCTGACCGGCATCCTGCTGACGTTCTTCTCGACCCTGTTCCTGCTCTACGACGGCCGGCGCATCTGGGAGTGGACGCTGAAGCTGGTCCCGGCTGCGGCCCGGCCGGGTGTCGCGGGCGCGGGTCCGAGGGCGTGGCGGACGCTGACGGCCTATGTGCGCGGCACGGTGCTCGTCGCCCTGATCGACGCCATCTTCATCGGCCTCGGCATCTACTTCCTCGACGTCCCCATGGCCGTCCCGCTGGCCGTCTTCATCTTCCTGTTCTCCTTCATCCCGCTCGTCGGTGCCGTGGCGTCCGGCGCGCTGGCCGTGGTCGTCGCACTGGTCACCCAGGGTGTGTTCACCGCGGTCATGACGCTCCTCGTGGTCCTCGCGGTCCAGCAGATCGAGGGCCACATCCTGCAGCCGTTCATCCTGGGCCGCGCGGTGCGCGTCCACCCGCTCGCGGTGGTCCTGTCGGTCGCGGCGGGGGGCATGGTGGCCGGGATCGGCGGCGCGGTGGTCGCCGTACCGCTGGTGGCGGTGACGAACACGGTGGTCGGCTATCTGCGGGCGTACTCCCTGGAACACATTCCCGCGGGCGACGACCTGCCGTCTCCGGCCGGTCCGGCGATCGAGGACGAGGCCGCCGAGGCCGAAGGGGAGGCCGGGGGCGCAACCTCCGGCGACGGCTCCGAGGGCCCCGAGGACGCCGGGAAGGCCCGAGGCGCCGACGCCTGAAAACCGCCCCGGAATCGGTCAAATGAGCGCCGGACAAAGCTATTTGAACCGGCTCCGGGCGCAACTTCCGTCACCCGGCAGGGCCCCTCCCACTTGGGGAGGGGCCCTGCCGGGTTCGCTCTCACTCGGTGCGCAGACCGTCCGGCCGCATCAGCCGCAGCAACGGCGGCAGGCTGAGCAGGGTCACGCCGAGGACGACCCCGGCGCCGATGCCCGTCATCGCGAGCACGCTCGCCCAGTCGACGGTCACCGATTCGCCGGTCATCTTCAGCAGCACCGCGCCCAGCGTCAGTCCGACCACCGACGCCAGCAGCAGACCCAGCGCGATGGGGATCGCCGTCTGCCACAGCACCGACAGGCTCAGCGTGCGGCGCCGGGTCCCGAAGGCGACCAGCGACGACAGCAGCTTCTTGCGCTCGCGCAGCTGCTCCAGCTGGGAGACCAGCAGGCTCGCGCCGATCAGCAGCAGGACGCAGGTGGCACCGACGAACAGCCCGGTGCGGATCGGCCGGAACTGCAGCGATTCCTTGGTGGACGTCAGGTTGAACACGTCCGCCAGCGGATCCAGCCGAGCCGCGGTGTTGCGCGCGTACTCGTCGGCGTCCGCCACCGACCGGTTCAGCGAGAGGTACACCTTCTGGGTCAGGCCGGCCTTCGCCGCCGCGGGCAGCGCGCCCGGGGTGATGAGCAGGCCACCGCGCTCATAGCCGGTCGGGTCCTCGCGCTGTGCCGCCGACTTCACACCGGAGGGCACCTTCCAGGCCGCCGTGTGGTGGGACGTACCGCTGTACGCCGGGTCGAAGTACAGGGTGCGGCCCGTCGAGATCAGTTTCTTCGTGTCGCTGCCGTACTGGTCGCCGACGATGCGGAAGACGTCGCCGTCCCGGCAGGACGTCAGCCGGGCCAGCTCGCGCAGCTGCGCGCAGCTGCCGGCGGCCATCTCCATCTCGTTGTCCGGGTTCATCGGCGCGTTCCCGACCGAACCCTGCGAGATCGCCGTCACCCGGCTCACGCCCTGTGTCCCGGAGAGCGTGCGGTCCACCTCCGACAGGGGTACGTCACCGCGTACGGAGATCTCCATCTGCGCCCGGTCGAGGTCGTTCTTCGTCGTCTTGGTGTAGTCGTGCTCGACCCCGGCGAACAGCATCTGCAGTGCGATCGCGCCGGCCACCGCGACCGCGATGCCGTTGACCATGCGCGCGGCCGAGCCACTGCTCAACTGCAGTCTGCGGACGGCCAGTTGCCAGGAGACCGAGCCTGAGTTAAGCCGGGCGACCACGGCCTCGACGATCCACGGCAGCAGGGCGGTGACGCCGATCAGCAGCAGCACCGTGCCGCCGATCACCATCCACTGGTTGAAGTCGCCGTTGGAGTTGCCCTGCCCCACCATCGGGTAGAGCAGCGCCAGGCCGCCCAGCGGCAGCAGCAGCCGCCACCACAGCCGGCGCCGCGGCGGCTTCGCCGTACGCACCACGCCCAGCGGCTCGATGACGACCCCGCGCAGCGCGAACAGCGTCACCAGGACGGCCGCGGCCGGTACGGCGACGCCGACGAGGGCGACGAGCGCGGGCGACGGGTTGAGGTCGCTCGGGAACACGCTGATGTCCCGTACCTCCAGCAGGGCCGCCAGCTGACGTCCGGTGAAGAAGAAGACGGTGCCGAGGACGAGCCCGAGCAGCGCCCCGGCGAGCGCCTCGCCGCCCGCGATCCGGCGGGCCATCCTGCCGTCCGCGCCGACCAGCCGCAGCGCCGCGAGCCGACGGTCGCGCTGTTCGCCGCCGAAACGGACGGCCGCGGCGATGAACACGCTGACGGGCAGGAGCAGCACTACGAAGATGATCGTGATGAGCAGGATCAGGATCGGGTCCAGCGCGTCCTCCTGGTTCCCGGAAGAGGGCCCGAAGTAGTTGATGCGCTCCACGCGGCCACCGGTCAGATGGTCCTCCAGGCCCGATGCGCCCGCGTAGTAGGTGAGTTCGGCGGGACCGATCAGCCCCGAGTCGTCGATGGTGCCGACGGCGCGGTAGGGGATGCGCTCGCGCAGCAGCCTGCCGTAGTCCGACGCGAGCAGCTTCTTCAGCGCGGGCGAGACGACCATCTCGCCCTTCGCCGGGAACTTTCCGATGCCCGGGGGCATCGGCGCCCGCGCCCCCTCCCGCTCCAGGAGCCGGCCGCGTACGTCCGCGCCGTGGAACGTCGTGTCGGTGGCGCCGACGATCAGCGTGTCGTCCGCCTTGGGCAGCACCTTCCCGCTGTACGTGAAGTCGCTGCGGGCGTTTGAGCGGTGGTTGCGCTCGGACAGTGCGCTCGGTATCGCCGTCGTCAGCAGCAGCAGTGCCACGCCGAGCCCGACGCCGACGGCCGTCAGCAGGGCCCGGGTCCAGCCCTCACGTCCGCCGGCGAAGGCGAACCGCAGTCCCATGGCCAGATCGTCGGCCCACTGCCGTGCCTTCATGCCGCCCGCTCCATGTCCCGGGACTTCCCGTCCCGGACGACGATCTCGCGGTCCGAGTACGCGGCCACCCGTGCCTCGTGCGTGACGAGGACGACGGCGGCGTTGGTGGACCGGGCGGCGTCGGTGAGCAGATCCATCACGCGCTCGCCGTTGAGCGAGTCGAGCGCGCCGGTCGGCTCGTCCGCGAACAGCATCCGGGGGCTGGTGACCAGGGCCCGGGCGACGGCGACGCGCTGCCCCTGGCCGCCGGATACCTCACCGGGCCGCTTCTTCCTCAGGCCGTCGACCTCAAGGCGCTCCATCCACGTCAGCGCGGTCCGCTCGGCCTCCTTGCGGGGGGTGCCGTTCAGCCTGAGCGGCAGTGCGACGTTCTCCACGCACGTCAGCTCCGGCACGAGCTGCCCGAACTGGAACACGAACCCGAACTCGGAGCGTCGCAGCGCACTGCGCTGGGCGTCGCTCATGGTCGCCATCTCGTGCCCGTTGTACGTGATCGAGCCCGAGTCGGGCGTCACGATCCCGGCGAGACAGTGCAGCAGGGTCGACTTGCCGGAACCCGAGGGGCCCATCACGGCGACGACCTCGCCGGGGTGGATGGAGAACTCGGCACCGTCGAGTGCGACGGTCGGCCCGTAGGCCTTGCGCAGCTCGTCAGCGACGAGCAGAGAACCTGCGGGAGTCATCGGGTCACCACTTCCGCGAGCTTGTCGAGGCGCGCGGCGGTCAGTTCCAGCCAGCGCAGATCGGCTTCGAGGTGGAACAGGGCGTGGTCGCAGATCAGCTGGTCGGCCAGGTCCCCCTTCCGCTTCCGGTCGGTCAGGATCCGCATCATGCGCAGGTGCTCGGAGCGCTGCGTGTCGAGGATGTCGGCCGCGTCTCGGTGGGTGAGCAGCGCGAGGACGACCTTGGTGTACAGCGTGGACTGCAGATAAGGCTCGGGCGTTTCCGGTGTCGCGAGCCAGCGCTCCACGTCGGTGATCCCCGCGCCGGTGATGGCGTACCGCTTGCGCTCGGGACCGCCCCCTGCCTCGATTCCGTCGACCTCGACGAGACCGTTCTTCAGCAGGCGGGACATGGTCGAGTAGACCTGGCCGTAGTGCAGCGGCCGGTCGTGACCGAACTTGTCGTCGAAGGCCCGCTTGAGGTCGTAGCCGTGGCGGGGCCCGGACTCCAGGAGCCCTAGGAGAGTGTGACCGATGGACATGCCGAGCACTCTACGCACGGTGTATACGCCTTGCGTATACGTGGAGTGTGTAGATGACGGCGGGGAGGGTGAACCCGCAGCTGGGGGGCGATTGTCACGGTTCTGCTACACGCCCTCAGGTCTCCGGATCCGCCGACGGACGCCCGCGGCGCGGAATCGGGCCGGCGCCTCCAGGCAGCCGCCCCGACTCGTTCAGTGCCCGCCGCAACAGGAACTCGATCTGCGCGTTGGCCGACCGCAGCTCGTCACCGGCCCACCGCGCCAGGGCGTCGTACACCAGGGGGTCGAGCCGCAGCAGCACCTGCTTGCGCTGCTGCGGCCGACGCCTCGCCGAGGAGCTCTCGGAGGGTTCCGTCACTGGTACAAGGCCCCGGTGTTGAGGACGGGCTGCGGTGCGCGGTCCCCGCACAGCACCACCATGAGATTGGACACCATCGCCGCCTTCCGCTCCTCGTCCAGCTCCACGATGTCCCTCCCCCACTGCCTAATGGGCGTGGGAGGTGCCCCCACGGAGATCCGCGCGAGCGCCGCCTCGACCATGCCCACCGCACCGTCCACGATCTGCCGCCGGGCCGCGACGATCGCCCCCGCCTGCTGCCGCTGGAGCATCGCCGAGGCGATCTCGGGAGCGTACGCGAGGTGTGTGAAGCGCGACTCGATGATCTGCACACCGGCGGCCTCCACGCGCGCGTGCAGCTCGATGGCCAGCTTCTCGGTGATCTCCTCCGCGTTGCCGCGCAGCGAGAGCCCGCCCTCGTCGTGGGAGTCGTAGGGGTACTCGATGGCGATGTGCCGTACCGCGGCCTCCGTCTGGGTGGCGACGAAATCCAGGTAGTTGTCCACCTCGAACGTGGCCTGCGCGGTGTCCCGCACCTTCCAGACCACGACCGCGGCGAGCTCGATCGGGTTGCCGTAGGCGTCGTTGACCTTGAGGACGGCGGTCTCGTGGTTGCGAACGCGAGTGGAGATCTTCGTGCGCGAGGTGAACGGGTTCACCCAGCGCAGCCCGTCCTGGCGGATCGTTCCGCGGTAGCGGCCGAAGAGCTGGACGACCCGGGCCTCGCCCGGTGCCACGGTGTTGAGTCCGCGCAGCGAGATCACCGCGGCGACGAGGACGACGACACCGCCGACGGCGAAGGCGGGGTTCACCGACGCGGCCACGAACAGGGCGACCGCGGCCAGCAGGCCGAGCAGCCCGAGCAGCAGCGCGAGCGCGCCGCCGATGCTGTGCGCGGCCGTCTCCCGCACGCGTGGCGTGGGCATCTCGGGTATGTCGGCGGCGGGTGTGGAGTCGTGTGCGGACATGGGTGGCCCCCGTTCTCGTGGTGCGCTCACGCGGTGTTTCCGCCTAGCACTAATCTAGCTAAGTGATATCATTTTACCCCGCTGGGCAACCTTGAACCGCCCTCGCCCGTCGGTTCCTTTGGGACGCGTGCTGATTCTCACGTCCGCAAAACGCCGGATCGACGGACCTTTGCCACATGTCCCGGTGTTAGCTTTCTGAGCTGACTTGAGCGGCGAACCTGTGTGACGTGTGAGCACACATGAACGAAGCGGAGCGGATCGGACCCATGGGACGAGCGGAAGACAGACGAGCGCGACAGCGCGGTGGCCGCCGCGCGGCGCCCACGCGCTCGTCCACGGCATCCATATCCACCGCGTCGGCGGAGGAGCCGGTCACGGTCGTCGGCGGCCGGGCCGCGGCGCGCCGGGCGGCCCAGGGCAAGGGCAGGGCCAAGGGCAAGGCCAAGGCGGGCAAGGACGGCAGGAGCTTCATACGCCGGCTGTTCACCTGGAAGAAGATCGTCGGAACCTTCTTCGGGGTGTGCCTGCTCAGCATGGGTGCGTTCATCGCGCTGTACATGATGATCGGCATACCCAAGGGCAACGCCGACGCCGAGCTGCAGAGCAACGTCTACAAGTACAGCGACGGCTCGCTGCTGACCCGTGACGGTCAGCGCAACCGCGAGATCGTGGACCTGGCCAATGTGCCCAAGCCCGTCCAGAAGACGTTCGTCGCCGCCGAGAACAAGACCTTCTACAAGGACAACGGCGTCGACCTCAAGGGCACCGCCCGCGGTCTGCTCAACACGCTGTCCGGCAAGGGCGCGCAGGGCGGTTCGACGATCACCCAGCAGTACGTCAAGAACTACTACCTGACGCAGAACCAGACCGTCACGCGCAAGCTGAAGGAACTGGTCATCTCGCTGAAGCTGGACCGCACGAAGTCCAAGGACTACATCCTCGCCGGCTACATCAACACCAGCTACTACGGCCGCGGCGCCTACGGCATCCAGGCCGCGGCGCAGGCCTACTACGGCAAAGACGCCCAGAAGCTCACGGTCGCGCAGGGCGCCTACCTCGCCGCGCTGCTGCAGGCACCGAACCAGTACGACCTGGCGATCGCGACCGACACCGGCAAGAAGCTGGTGCAGGCCCGCTGGAACTACGTCCTGGACAACATGGTCGGGCAGGGCTGGCTGGACAAGACGAAGCGCGAGGGCATGACGTTCCCGAAGCTCAAGGCGCCCAAGGCCGCGCCCGGCATGGGCGGCCAGACCGGCTATCTCGTGGACGCGGCCAACAACCAGCTGGCCAAGCAGCTGGTCGCCCAGGGCACCTCCGACAACATCAACGACGCCCTGAACCTGGTCAAGGCCGGCGGCTGGACCATCACGCTCAACATCGACAAGAAGAAGCAGGCGGAGCTGGAGAAGGCCGCCAAGTCGCAGCTGACCAGCAAGCTCGACCCGAAGAAGCGCTCGGTCGACGCGGACGTCCAGGCCGGTGCCGCGTCCGTGAACCCGAAGACGGGCGCCGTCGTCGCGATGTACGGCGGCAAGAGTTACTACCAGCACTTCCGCAACAACGCGACCCGCACGGACTACCAGCCCGCCTCGACGTTCAAGCCGGTGATCCTCGCCGCCGCCCTGGACGAGGACGCCAAGACACAGAGCGGCAAGCCGATCACGGCGAACACGGTCTACGACGGCACCAGCAAGCGCCAGGTCCTGGACAACGGCACCAAGGTCGGGTTCGCCCCGGAGAACGAGGACGACCAGAACTACGGCAACATCACCGTCCAGACGGCCATGAACAAGTCCGTCAACTCCGTCTTCGCACAGATGGGCGTCGACGTCGGCATGGACAAGGTGCTCAAGGTCGCGAGCCAGATGGGCATGGACACCGCCAACCTCAGGTCCGTACCCGCGCAGACCCTCGGCACCATGGGCGCGAGCCCGCTGCAGATGGCCGGCGTGTACGCGACCCTCGACAACCACGGCAGGCAGGTCACGCCGACCATCATCAAGTCGGTGGAGAACAGCAGGCGTTCGGTCACCCTGCCGAACCCGATCGGCGGCCAGGTCGTCAGCCCTGAGGCCGCCGACTCGGTCACCTCCGTGCTGACCGGCGTGGTCGACGACGGTACGGCCAAGGTGTCGGTGCGGGACAGTTCCCACCGCGACGGCCGCAAGGTCGCCGGCAAGACGGGTACGTCCGACGAGAACCGCTCGGCCTGGTTCACCGGCTACACACCCGACCTGGTCACCTCGGTCGGCCTGTTCGGCGAGTCCAAGAAGAACGGCGCGCAGGTCTCGATGTACAAGGCGGGCGGCTTCGACCGCGTCAACGGCGGTGGCTTCCCGGCGCAGATCTGGGCGACGTACACCTTCGGCGTCTCCGCCACGGGCCTCACGTTCGACCTGAACACCACGCAGGGTGCGGCGGTGCAGCCGACGTACACGCCGACGCCCAGCCCGACGCCCAGCCCGACGCCGTCGCAGACACCGACGAGCGCGTCACCGTCGCAGACTCCGTCCAAGTCGCCCTCGCAGACTCCGTCCCAGAGCCCGTCCCAGACGCCCACACAGAGTCCTACGGGGCCGACGCCGACGCCCACGGACGGACAGGGCCCGGTCGATCCGCTCAACCCGAACGACCGGCAGTAACCCGAACAACCAGCGGCAGAGCGACAAGAGGGGGCGCCCGGCAAGATGCCGGGCGCCCTTCGCGTCTTCGAAACGGCGGTTCAGCCCTGCGGAGCGCTCCTGCCGAGCTCGAACCAGACCACTTTCCCGGTGCTCAGCCGCGTCGCCCCCCACCGCCGGGCCAGCTTGTTCACCAGGTACAGGCCGCGTCCGCCCTCGTCGGTGGCCCGCGCCTGCCTCAGCCGCGGCAGCTGCGGCACGTCGTCGCCGACCTCGCACCGCAGCACGTCGGTGCGCAGCAGACGCAGCGTGACCGGCCGGGTCGCGTACCGCACCGCGTTGGTCACGACCTCGCTGACGAGCAGCTCCACGGAGTCGCTCATGTCCTCCATGCCCCACCGGGACAGCGCGCGCCGGGCGAGTCGGCGGGCCCGGCCGGGCGCCGCGTCCTCCGGCTCCAGGAACCAGTACGCCACGTCGCTCGGCGCGATCCCGTCGAAGCGGGCGGCGAGCAGCGCGATGTCGTCGTCCCGGTCGCCCGGACCGAGCATGTCGAGGACCTCGTCGCACAGGGCTTCGAGTGGCGGCGGATGGTCGGGGCCGGTCAGCTGCGCGGTCGCGGCGAGCTTCTCGCGCAGCTGCTCTATCCCGGTCCACACGTCCCGCAGACGGGACTCCACCAGCCCGTCGGTGTAGAGGAGCAGGGTCGCCCCGGCCGGCGCGTCGAGCTCGACGGCCTCGAAGTCGACGCCGCCCACACCGATCGGCGCCCCCGGCGGCACCCGCAGCACCTCGGCGCGGCCGCCCAGGTGCAGCAGGACCGGCGGCGGATGGCCGGCGTTGGCGATGGTGATGCGGTGCGAGACCGGGTCGTAGACGGCGTACAGGCAGGTCGCCATACGGTCGGTGCCCAGGCGCTGCGCCTGTTCGTCGAGGTGGTGCAGCACCTCCTGCGGGGGCAGGTCCAGGCCGGCCAGGGTCTGGGCGGTGGTGCGCAGCTGGCCCATGATGGCCGCCGACGTCATGGAGTGGCCCATCACGTCGCCGACGACGAGGGCCACGCGGCTGCCCGGCAGCGGGATGGCGTCGTACCAGTCGCCGCCCACCCGCGCGGTCTCGGCGGCGGGCAGATAACGGGACGCGAGGCGTACGCCCGTGGGGCGCGGCAGCGTCTCGGGCAGCATGGTGCGCTGCAGCTCGTCGGCGATGTACGCCTCGCGGCCATACAGCACCGCCTTGTCGATGCCGAGCGCGCTGTGTGTGGCGAGCTGGGCGGCGACCAGGAGGTCGTCGGCCTCGAAGGCGATGCGCTCGGGGCGGCGCAGGAAGAGCGCGGCGCCGATCACACGGCGCCGGCCGCGCAGCGGGGCGAGGATCGCGCGCTGACCGCCCGGTACGGCGAACTCTCCACCCTCGCCCAGAAGTTCGGGCAGGGCGGCGCGGGCGGCGGGCGCGTCGGTGAAGACCGGGCGTACCCCGCGCAGCACGTCGGCCAGGGCGCTGCCCGGCCGCACCTCGCACAGTTCGGCGCCGACCGTGTCCAGCTCCGAGACCTCGTGCGGCTCCGGCTGCAGGGCCGGCGAGAACCCGCCCTCGGTGTCCCGCTCCGGCGGAATCCGGTCGGTGCGCCTCAGGCGCAGCAGCAGCGGGCCGGTGGGGCGCTCGTCGCCGACGGGCAGCGGGTCGCGCAGATAGACGAGGATCGCGTCGGAGAACGTCGGCACGGTCGCCCGGCACAGCCCCATGACGATCTCGTCGAGGTCGATGCCGCGGGCGATCCGCCGCGTCGCGGCGCCCACGAAGCGCAACCGGTCGCCGTCCCGTCGCATGGGCGCGGGCCGCCCCGGAAGCAGTCCCTGCCCGGTACGCCGCTCCTGGCCGCCGGCGTCCTGCGTCCGGTCCTGCTGGGTCCCGGGCTGGTCCGGGATGGACTCGGGCACGGGCCGCGGGCGATGGGCGCCCGGTTCCACGGCGGCGGGCTGCGAGTGCTCGGGGCCGCTGATGTCGGAGGAGGGCGAGGCCGGATCCTTTCCCTTGCTGCACGGCGTGGCCGTACCCGGCGTCGACGGTGTCTCCCCGGTGCGACCCTGTGCCGGTAAGGCGGCTGCGGGGGCGGAGGGCGCCGGCGTCGGGGTGTGCAGGAGCGCCCCGCGGGGGTCCGCGGGGGCGGCGCCCGGCTGTGGGCGCTCGAAGGACATGGGGTGCTCCGTCACGCGTGTCGAATCCGTCCGTCCGGGGCTGCGCCTCGGGTGCGCAGTTCGTCCCGCAGGAATCCCGATACCCGGAATACGTGTCCCCGGAACGGAATTCCCGCGTGGTCAGAGGCTGCTTCTGTGCCGTCGGCGACCCGTCTGCGGCTCGCAGCGCTGCCGCACTCGTAACCCTCGCTCACGTCCTGCCGCCCCTCGGTGACGATCGGTCAAGCCCAGCGCGTGCTCCGGGAGTTGCTACTGCGCGCCCACCCGTCACCCGGCCACCGCCCCTCAACGACGGTGCTGCGCACCGGCCCCTGAACACTTGCGGAGGACGATCCTACGGTTGTGGACCGGGGGCGCATCAAGGGTCTCATGAGGACACGTGCGCGGGCGTACGGTCCCAGTCCTCCGGCAAAGACGGTACAGCCCAGGACGGATCCGGGCGCCAGTGCTGCCAGCCGTCCGAGAACGGCGGGCCCCAGGCGCGGATCACCTCCACCGCGGCCCGCCCCGCCTCCCGCACCCGTTCGGCGACCGTGGCGTCCACCAGTCCGTCCCGCTGGGCCTGCGCGAACTCGTCCTCGTCCCGCCAGTGCCAACTGCGGTCCGGGTGCACCGAGATGTCCAGGAAGTGATCCTCGGAGTCGACCCCGCCCTCCCACCGCACCAGCGGCGACTCAAGATTCACGTACCAGTTCTTGAACCGCCAGCCCGGCTCCCAGAACAGCCACACCGACCAGGGCTCGCCGGGCCGGGCAAGCTTCAGCACGCCCGTGCCGAACCAGCGGTCGAACTGGACCGTGCGGGGCTTGGTGTAGCGGGTTTCGAGCGGTTCCACGTGCACAGGCGTACCGTCGGCCAGCACCGGCTTCACACACTCGGTGCCCGGCGCCAGCCAGACGGCGAGCACTTCGGCGTCGTCGCGGACGACGGTGACGGGGCGGGCGATGTGGCAGCGTTTGCCGCCGTTCTCCCGGTACCGCCACAGGATCTGGGTCCCGGCGGCCCAGAAGCCCGTCGATCCGCCCGCTTCCACTTCCGCTCTCACCGCTCCACCGTCCGCCATGAAGAGATATTAGGTGCCACAGGCATACGACGCCGCAGTGCGCGTCACGGTTCACGGCGGGCGCGGCGAAAGGTTACGGATGCGTCATCCGCAGGACATCCAGCGCCTCGTCGAGCTGCTCCAGTGTGAGGTCGCCGCGCTCCACGTACCCGCCGTCCAGGACGACTTGGCGGATCGTCCTCCGTTCGGCGAGCGCCTTCTTGGCGACCTTGGCGGCCTCCTCGTACCCGATGTACTTGTTGAGCGGGGTGACCACGGAGGGCGAGGACTCGGCGTACTCGCGCGCCCGCTCCCGGTTCGCGGTGATCCCGTCCACGGTCCGGTCGGCGAGCAGCCGGGAGACGTTCGCCAGCAGCCGGACGGACTCCAGCACGTTCCTGGCGATGACCGGCAGCATCACGTTGAGCTCGAAGTTGCCGGCGGCGCCCGCGGTGGCCACCGTCGCGTCGTTCCCGACGACCTGGGCGGCGACCATGAGCACGGCCTCGGGGATGACGGGGTTGACCTTGCCGGGCATGATCGAGGACCCGGGCTGCAGGTCGGGGAGAGCGATCTCGGCGAGGCCGGTCCGCGGCCCGGAAGCCATCCAGCGCAGATCGTTGGCAATCTTGGTCAGCCCCACCGCGATGGTCCTGAGCTGCCCGCTCGTCTCGACGATCCCGTCCCGCGCGCCCTGCGCCTCGAAGTGGTCGCGGGCCTCGGTGAGCGGCAGCCCGGTGACCCGGGCGACCTCCTCGATGACCGCCGCGGAGAACCCGGGCGGCGTGTTGATGCCGGTGCCGACCGCCGTCCCCCCGAGGGGCAGCTCGGCGAGGCGGGGGAGGGAGGCGTACAGCCGCTCGACGCCGTACCGGATCTGGGCCGCGTACCCCCCGAACTCCTGCCCCAGCGTCACGGGCGTGGCATCCATCAGATGAGTCCGCCCGGACTTCACGACATCACCGAACTCCTCCGCCTTGCGCTGAAGCGAGCCGGCGAGATGCTCCAGAGCCGGGATGAGATCCCGCGTCACGGCGGCCGTGGCGGCGATGTGGATGGAGGAGGGGAAGACGTCGTTGGACGACTGGGACGCGTTCACATGGTCATTGGGGTGTACGTCCCTGCCGAGCCGCTCCGTGGCGAGGGTGGCGACGACCTCGTTGGTGTTCATGTTCGACGAGGTGCCGGAACCGGTCTGGAAGACGTCGATGGGGAACTGCTCGTCCCAGTCCCCCCGGGCGACCTCCCCGGCCGCCTCCTGGATCGCCTCGGCGATGTCCTTGTCGAGCACGCCGAGCCGTGCGTTCACCTTCGCGGCGGCGCCCTTGATGCGGGCGAGGGCCTCGATGTGGGCGCGCTCGATGCGCTGGCCGGAGACGGGGAAGTTCTCGACGGCACGCTGGGTCTGGGCCCGCCACTTGGCGTCGGCGGGGACACGGACCTCGCCCATGGAGTCGTGCTCGATGCGGTAGTCGGTCATGCCCGTATAGCGATCGGGAGGGTGGGGATGTTCCGGCCCGCACTCCGATCGGCCCCTGTGACGCACATCTCGCGTCCACTGCCCGGATCCGGCGCCCTCCGGGCCACCGGCCCTTCGAGGACCGGGCCGTCGAGGCCGAACGGGCGGCGGGGGCAGATCCGTCCCCCCGCCGCGCCGGGCGCCCTACGCCAGCCCGGGGCCCCGTACCGGAATCGACGTGAACGTCGGAGCCGGAGCAGGATTCTGGAAGAAGTCGTTGCCCTTGTCGTCGACCACGACGAACGCCGGGAAGTCCTCGACCTCGATCTTCCAGACGGCCTCCATGCCGAGCTCCTCGTACTCGACGACCTCGACCTTCTTGATGCAGTCCTGGGCGAGCCGGGCGGCCGGCCCGCCGATGGAGCCGAGGTAGAAGCCGCCGTGCGCGTCACACGCGTCCGTGACCTGCTTGCTCCGGTTGCCCTTGGCGAGCATCACCCTGGAGCCGCCGGCGGCCTGGAACTGCTCGACGTAGGAGTCCATGCGCCCGGCCGTGGTCGGCCCGAAGGAACCGGACGCGTAACCCTCGGGGGTCTTCGCCGGGCCGGCGTAGTACACCGGGTGGTCCTTCAGGTACTGCGGCATCTCCTCGCCCGCGTCCAGCCGCTCCTTGATCTTGGCGTGCGCGATGTCGCGGGCCACGACCAGCGGGCCGGTGAGCGAAAGCCGGGTCTTCACCGGGTACTTGGTCAGCTCGGCGAGGATGTCGTCCATCGGCTGGTTGAGGTCGATCCTGACGACGTCACCCGCCTCGTCGAGGTGCTCGTCCGTGGTCTCCGGCAGGAAGCGCGCAGGGTCCGTCTCCAGCTGCTCCAGGAAGACGCCTTCCGCGGTGATCTTCGCGACGGCCTGGCGGTCGGCGGAGCAGGACACCGCGATGGCGACCGGGCAGGACGCGCCGTGCCGCGGAAGGCGCACGACGCGCACGTCGTGGCAGAAGTACTTGCCGCCGAACTGCGCGCCGATCCCGATCTTCTGCGTCAGCTCGAAGACCTTCTCCTCCAGCTCCTTGTCCCGGAAGCCGTGACCGAGTTCGGAGCCCTCGGCGGGAATCTCGTCCAGGTAGTGCGCGGAGGCGTACTTGGCGGTCTTCAGCGCGTACTCGGCGGACGTACCGCCGACGACGATCGCCAGGTGGTACGGCGGGCAGGCGGCCGTACCCAGCGAACGGATCTTCTCCTCCAGGAACTTCATCATGGAGGCCTCGTTCAGGACGGCCTTCGTCTCCTGGTACAGGAACGACTTGTTGGCGGAGCCGCCGCCCTTCGCCATGAACAGGAACTTGTAGGCGCCGCCGTCGGTGGCGTACAGCTCGATCTGGGCCGGCAGGTTGGAGCCGGTGTTCTTCTCGTCCCACATGGTCAGCGGGGCCATCTGCGAGTAGCGCAGGTTGAGGTTCAGGTACGCGTCGTAGATCCCGCGGCTCAGTGCCGCCTCGTCGCCGCCGTCCGTGAGCACGTTCTGTCCGCGCTTGCCCATGACGATCGCCGTGCCGGTGTCCTGGCACATGGGGAGCACGCCGGCGGCCGCGATGTTGGCGTTCTTCAGCAGGTCCAGGGCCACGAACTTGTCGTTGCCCGACGCCTCGGGGTCGTCGATGATGCGCCGCAGCTGGGCGAGGTGGGCCGGGCGCAGGTAGTGCTGGATGTCGTGGATGGCCTCCTCGGCGAGCTTGCGCAGCGCCTCCGGCTCCACCTTGAGGAACGTCCGCCCGTCGGCCTCGAAGGTGGAGACACCCTCGGAGGTCACCAGCCGGTAGGGGGTGGTGTCCTCTCCCATGGGGAGCAGATCGGTGTACGCGAACTCAGGCATCGCAGCCCATTCCTCACTCGACAGACGACGGCCCGCCGACGTTGGCGGGCGCTCACCAGCGTAGAACCTGCCACCGGCAGGGAGCTTGTGAGGTAAGGCTCAGTTCGAGATCAGTATGGGTTTTCCACAGGTCCGGAATAGGGCTAGTCGCGATCTATCGCGTTTCGGTACGCTGCTGCCGTGGACCTTCACAAGCACACCGAACCCGCGCCCGCGGTGGCCGACCTGCGCGCCTCGGACGCCGACCGCGACCGCATCGCCGACCTCCTGCGCGACGCCCTCGCCGAGGGGCGCCTGACAGCCGACGAGCACGCCGAGCGTGTGGAGGGTGTGCTCGCCGCCAAGACGGTCGGCGAGCTGGAGGTCTTCATACGGGACCTGCCCGCCGCCCACCGGCACCGCGCGGCCCCCGGCTTCGCCGCGGCCCCGAACCGGCCCACGGTGGGGGCGATCCCGGCGGACCCCGACGACAATGTGGTGGCGGTGTTCAGCAGCGCCGCCCGCAAGGGCCGCTGGCGCGCGGGCCGCCGTATCCACGCGTACGCGGTCTTCGGCACCGTGGAGATAGACCTCAGCGAGGCGCTCTTCGAGTACCAGCAGGTCGTGATCAAGGCCATCTCCGTGTTCGGCAACGTCGAGGTCCGAGTCCCGGAGAACGTGTCGCTGCGCGGCACCGGCGGCGGCGTACTGGGCAACTTCGAGGTGGACACCCTCGACTCGACGGATCCGGACGCCCCGGTCGTCTACGTCGACGGATGGGCCGTCCTCGGCAATGTCGAGGCGCGGCCGAAGCGCGGCAAGCTCGTCGCCGACATCCTCGATCGTGTCCAGCACAAGGTCGACAGGAGTTTGCGCAAGCATCTGGATCGTTGACGGTTGTGAATCCGGCCGTGTTTCCGGGGAACCGGTCCACCCCGGCCGGGGTGGGAGGCGTGCCTGAGCACCCGAAACCCAGCGGTTGGGAACTCAGTGCATAGGCACGCGCACAGCGGGTAGGCCTTGCTGCATCGTCGCTCGCTCGCGAAGCCGTCGTCAGGAGTAGACCGTGCTGCAACCGCCGCATTCGTCCCTGCAGGTAGCTGCCGTTTTGGCCCAGCGGGTGCCAGTGCGGGACAGGGACCAAGACGCTCCATGGCACACCGAGGCGGTGTGCCGGCGCGACGAGGCCGGCCTGTTCTTCGCCCCCTCCAAGGAACCCACTGCCGCCCGGCTCTCCCGCGAGGAGGCCGCCAAGCGAGTCTGTGCCCGCTGCCCGGTCATGGTCGAGTGCCGAGAGCACGCGCTGCTGCAACCCGAGCCCTACGGCGTCTGGGGCGGCCTCACCGCCGCCGAGCGCCGCGTCGTCCTGGCCCGGCGCCGCCGCCGCGAGATGGAACTGAAGAAGACGGCGCGGGCGGATCAGATAGCGGCCGCCGGCTGACCGGCCCACCGCACGCGAAAGGGGCGCCCCCTAGAAACCGCCCGCACCAGGGGGCGCCCCTTTTCCGCACGCTCAGTGGCTCTGCCGCACGCCGGAGCCGGAGCTATTTGGCGCGATCGAAATCAATCGCGCTGTAGGCGCGCAGCTTGCTGAGCCGGTGCTCGGAGTCGATCCTGCGCACCGTCCCCGACTTCGACCGCATCACGATCGAGTCGGTCGTCGCGGTCTCCGAGCGGTACCGCACACCCCGCAGCAGCTCGCCGTCGGTGATCCCGGTCGCCACGAAGAACACGTTCTCCCCGGACACGAGGTCGTCGGTCGTCAGCACCCGGCCGAGGTCGTGCCCGGCGTCGATGGCCCGCGCCCGCTCCTCGTCGTCCTTCGGCCACAGCTTGCCCTGGATCGTCCCGCCCAGGCACTTCACCGCACAGGCGGAGATGATTCCCTCGGGCGTACCGCCGATGCCGAGCAGCATGTCGACGCCGGTGCCCTCGCGGAGCGCGTAGATCGAACCGGCGACATCGCCGTCGGAGATCAGCTTGATGCGTGCGCCGGCCTCCCGGATCTCCTTGATGATCCCCTCGTGCCGAGGCCGGTCCAGGATCACCACGGTGACGTCCTCCGGCGTGGAGCGCTTCGCCTTGGCGACCCGGCGGATGTTCACGGACACCGGCGCGTCGATGTCGACGAAGTCGGCGGCCTCGGGGCCGGTGACCAGCTTGTCCATGTAGAAGACGGCGGACGGGTCGAACATCGACCCGCGGTCGGCGGCGGCCAGCACCGCGATGGCGTTCGGCATGCCCTTGGCGGTCAGCGTCGTGCCGTCGATCGGATCGACGGCGATGTCGCACTCAGGGCCGGTCCCGTCACCGACGCGCTCGCCGTTGAAGAGCATCGGGGCCTCGTCCTTCTCGCCCTCGCCGATGACGACCACGCCGTTCATCGACACGGTGGAGACGAGGGAGCGCATGGCGCGCACCGCGGCACCGTCGGCGCCGTTCTTGTCGCCCCGCCCGACCCAGCGGCCCGCGGCCATCGCGGCTGCTTCGGTCACCCGGACGAGCTCCAGGGCAAGGTTGCGGTCAGGGGCTTCGCGGGGAACTTCGAGTTCGGACGGCAACTGATGATGCTCGGTCATCGAGGCGCACCTTTCTGATACGACGACGGCCGGATGAGGGTTCGACCAACGACTCTATCGTCAGTCCGACAAAATGAGCAGGGGACCCCACGGATGAGCGGACCGGGCACCTGCGACGATAGGGGGCGTGGCAGGTTCGAACGGCAAGCAGAAGACGGTCCGGGACATGATCCTCTCCCTGGGCCTCATCGGGATCGCGGCGGCGCTCATCTACGTCTTCATTCCGCACGGGGACTCGGCTCCGGATATCAAGCCGGTCGACTACCGCGTCGAGCTGCTCACGGCACGCCGCGCCGCGGCCTACCCGGTGGCCGCCCCCGAGGGCCTGTCCAAGGACTGGAAGGCGACCTCGGTCCGCTTCCAGGGCGACAACTTCGACGCCTGGCACCTGGGCTTCCACACTCCCGACGCCCAGTACGTGCAGATCGAGCAGTCGACTCAGCGGCCGTCGGAGTTCATCGACGACGCCAGCCAGGGCGCATCGGCGACCAAGGCCACCCAGCGGATCGACGGCAGGACGTGGACGCGTTACACCGGCGGCCGATACGACGCCCTCGTGCTCACGGGGAAGGGCTCGACGACCGTGGTCGCGGGCACGGGCTCGTTCCGGCAGCTGACGGAGATGGCGCAGGCGCTGAAGGCGTCGTAGGCGTATGTGCGTGACGAAGGCCCCCGGCGCGGTCGCCGGGGGCCTTCGTCGTGCGCGGTGGCCGCTCAGACCGTGGTGACGACCTCGTCGTACGCCAGGCGCGGGGAGCGCGGGAACCAGGCGTCCTCGCCCGGCTTGCCGATGTTGACGACCATCAGCGGGGTGTGGTCGTCGTCCAGGAACTCCTTCTGGACGCCCGCGAAGTCGAGACCGGTCATCGGGCCGGCGGCGAGGCCCGCGGCACGGACGCCGATGATGAAGTAGGCGGCCTGCAGCGCGGCGTTCAGGCCGGCGGCACCCTCACGGGCCGGGCGCTCGGAGAAGAAGACGTCCTTGGCGGCCGGGAAGTGCGGGAAGAGGGTCGGCAGCTCCTCGTGGAACTCGTTGTCCGCGGAGAGGATCGCGACCAGCGGGGCGGTGGCTGTCTTGGGCTGGTTGCCCTCGGCCATGTGCTGCACCAGGCGCTCGCGGGCCTCGGCGGAGCGGACCAGGGTGACGCGCAGCGGCGACTGGTTGAAGGCGGTCGGGCCGTACTTGACGAGGTCGTAGATCGCCTGGATCTGCTCGTCCGTCACCGGCTCGTCGGTGAAGGTGTTGGCGGTACGGGCCTCGCGGAACAGCAGGTCCTGGGCGGCGGGGTCGAGAACGAGAGACATGCGTGAACTTCCTCGGGGTGGCATCCGGGCTACAACCGGACCGCGGTCCGGAAAGGCTGACGACACCGAATGTACGCGAAGAAAGGTGAAAGTTAAAGCTTCAACGAAATTCAGGGTGTGGTGATCCGCCTCACAACAGATCACCTTCGGTAGGGCTACTCGCCGGGCTCTTCCCCGGCCGCTTCCTCCCCGGCCGCTTCCTCCCCGGCCAGCGCCGCGTCCAGCCGTGCCCGCGCCCCGTCCAGCCAGCGCCGGCACACCTTGGCCAGCTCCTCGCCCCGCTCCCAGAGCGCGAGGGACTCCTCAAGCGTCGTGCCGCCCGCCTCCAGCCGGCGTACGACCTCGATCAGCTCGTCCCGGGCCTGCTCGTAGCCGAGCGTCTCTTCCGCCACCTTGCTGGTCATCCGCCCACCCTATGCGTCGACTCGTACGGAGAACTCGCCCTCGGAGACCCGCGCCCGCAGCGTCTCGTCCGCATCGACCTCGGCCGGGTCGCGGACGACATGCCCGTCGGTCTTCTGCAGCACGGCGTACCCGCGCTTCAGGGTGGCGGCGGGGGAGAGAGCCACCACGCGCGCGTGCGTGTGCGTCAGCTCGGAGTCGGCGCGGTCGAGGAGGTGCCGGAGCGTGCGCCGGGAGCGGTCGAGCAGCGAGGCGACGTGATCGGCCCGCTCGTCGATCATCCGGTGCGGATCCTCCATCGAGGGCCGCGCGAGGGCATGCGCGAGCCCGCGCTCCTCGCGCTCGACGACGGCCTCGACGCACCGCCGGGCCCGGTCGCGCAGCAACCGCACCCGCTCGTACTCCTCACCCACGTCCGGTACGACCTTCTTGGCGGCGTCGGTGGGGGTGGAGGCGCGCAGGTCGGCCACGTAGTCCAGGAGAGGGGTGTCGGGCTCGTGCCCGATGGCGGAGACGACCGGCGTACGGCACTCGGCGACGGCGCGGACGAGCTGCTCGTCGGAGAACGGCAGCAGATCCTCCACGCTGCCGCCGCCGCGCGCGACGATGATCACGTCCACGTCCCCGAGCCCGTCGAGTTCCTTCACCGCCTGCACCACCTGAGGGACGGCGTGCACGCCCTGCACGGCGACGTTGCGCACCTCGAAGCGGACGGCGGGCCAGCGGTGCCGGGCGTTTTCGAGGACGTCCCGCTCGGCGGCGGAGGCGCGGCCGCAGACGAGCCCGATGAGCTGCGGAAGAAAGGGCAATGCCTTCTTCCGCTCCGCTGCGAACAATCCCTCGGCGGCCAGTGTCTTCTTCAACTGCTCCAGCCGGGCGAGGAGTTCACCGACGCCCACGGGCCTTATCTCGGCCGCCCGCAGCGACAACTGCCCACGCGGCGCATACCACTCGGGCTTGGCGAGCACGACGACCCGCGCGCCCTCGCTGACGACATCGGCGACCGCGTCGAACACCTGCCGGTAGCAGGTGACGCTGATGGAGATGTCGTACGAGGGATCACGCAACGTCAGAAACACCACGCCGGCACCGGGCCGCCGCGAGAGCTGAGTGATCTGCCCCTCGACCCAGACGGCACCGAGCCGGTCGATCCATCCCCCGATGAGCCGCGACACCTCACCGACGGGCAGCGGAGCTTCCGCGGACGTGTTGAGAGCCATGCCGCGAGCGTATAGGCCGGCACCGACACTTCGGCCCGTCAGGCGTTCGAAGCGGGGCCGTCCCGGACAGGGGCGGCGGTGGCGCGCTCCGCCGTGCAGGTCCCGGACATCATGCCTCCGTCAGCGCCTCGCCCGTCGTGTCCCGCCCCACTCCTCCCGCTCCATGACCAGTCTCCCCATGGGCGCGATCTTCGACGCGCCGGACGCGGCCTTACGATGGTTCGCATGACTGCTTCGCCTGGCCGCCGTGTCCTGCTCGCCGCTCCCCGTGGCTACTGCGCGGGTGTGGACCGCGCCGTGATCGCCGTCGAGCAAGCCCTGGAGCAGTACGGGGCTCCGATCTACGTCCGGCACGAGATCGTGCACAACAAGTACGTCGTGCAGACCCTGGAGAAGAAGGGCGCCATTTTCGTCGAGCGGACGGAGGAGGTTCCCGAGGGGAACATCGTCATGTTCTCCGCGCACGGAGTCGCTCCCGTCGTCCACGAGGAGGCCGCACGGGGCAAGCTCGCCACGATCGACGCGACCTGCCCGCTCGTCACCAAGGTCCACAAGGAAGCCGTCCGCTTCGCGGGCGAGGACTACGACATCCTCCTGATCGGGCACGAGGGCCACGAGGAGGTCATCGGCACCTCCGGCGAGGCCCCCGAGCACATCCAGCTCGTCGACGGACCCGAGGACGTCGCCAAGGTGGAGGTCCGCGACCCCTCCAAGGTCGTGTGGCTGTCCCAGACCACCCTCTCCGTCGACGAGACGATGGAGACCGTCGACGCGCTGCAGGAGAAGTTCCCGCAGCTGATCTCGCCGCCCAGCGACGACATCTGCTATGCCACGCAGAACCGCCAGCTCGCGGTGAAGCAGATGGGCGCCGAGGCGGAACTCGTGATCGTGGTCGGCTCCCGCAACTCCTCGAACTCCAAGCGCCTGGTCGAGGTCGCCAAGCTCGCCGGTTCCCGCGAGGCCTACCTCGTGGACTTCGCCGACGAGATCGACGAGGCCTGGCTGGAGGGCGTGTCCACGGTCGGCGTCACCTCCGGTGCCTCCGTCCCCGAGGTCCTGGTCGAGCAGGTCCTGGAGTGGCTCGGGCAGCGCGGCTTCGAGGACGTGGAGATCGTCAAGGCGGCCGAGGAGTCCATCACCTTCTCGCTGCCCAAGGAGCTGCGCCGCGATCTGCGCGACGAGGCGGCGTCCCTGATCGCGGAGCGAACGGGCACCTCACAGGAGTGACTGTCAGTCGTACGCCGTAACGTAGGGCCATGCAGATCTTCGGCATTGACATCGGTGGATCCGGGATCAAGGGCGCCCCTGTGGACCTGGACAAGGGGGACCTGGCCCAGGAGCGCTGCAAGGTGCTCACTCCGCACCCCGCGACGCCCGACGGCGTGGCCGACGGCGTGAAGCAGGTCGTCGACCACTTCGGCTGGACCGGTCCGGTCGGCCTCACCTTCCCCGGAGTGGTCACCGGCGGGTCCACCATCCGTACGGCGGCGAACGTCGACAAGAGCTGGATCGACACGGACGCGCGCGCGTTGTTCAGCGAGCGGCTCGGCGGCCTCCCGGTGACCGTGGTGAACGACGCGGACGCGGCGGGCGTCGCCGAGGTGCACTTCGGCGCGGGCAGGGACCGCAAGGGCACGGTCATCCTGCTGACCTTCGGCACCGGCATCGGCAGCGCCGTGTTCATCGACGGCGTCCTCGTGCCCAACACCGAGCTGGGCCACCTGGAGCTGCACGGCCACGACGCGGAGAAGCGCGCCTCCAGCAAGGCCAAGGACGACGGTGAGCTGACGTGGGAGCACTGGGCCCACCGCGTGCAGAAGTACCTCACCCACGTCGAGATGCTGTTCTCGCCCGAGCTGTTCGTCATCGGCGGCGGCGTCAGCCGCAAGTCCGAGAAGTTCCTGCACTTCATCAAGGGCATCAAGGCGGAGATCGTCCCGGCCCAGCTGCAGAACAACGCGGGAATCGTGGGAGCGGCGATGCACGCGGCGGACAGCCCGGGGAAGTAGGACCCGCGTCAGTGCGCGGGGGGACGGTGCAGGTCGGTCCGGCGGCGCAGCAGGACCACCTTCCTTACGGTGGCGATCACACCCGCGACCAGTGTCCCCCCGTACAGCCACACGGCCTGGGTGGCCAGCGCCGTCACCAGGCCCATCAGCCGGCCGGGCAGCCCGCCGCCGCTGTCGGCCACGGGGAGCAGGCCCACCGCGAAGGCGATCGGTACGACGACGGGGGCGGTCAGCAGGTCGCCCTTGCGCGTCCAGATCGCGGTCAGCAGGCACACCGGCAGGAACAGCACGCCGTACAAGGTCGGTGACGCCCCGAACAGCAGCTGGTCGAGGCACCCGAACACGAACATCAGCGCCGCGCAGAAAAGACCGCTGCCCAGCCCGGTCAGCCGCGGATTGGGCATCCGCCGCACCGTCTCGAACAGCGGCGGACCCGGCCTGCGTACCCCCGGCGACCGATCCGCAGGACGGGCGGTCGCGGGACGCTGTGCGGCGGGCCGCCTGCCGCCGTCCGCGCCGCCGCCCCTTCCCTCGCGCCTCGCCTGTGGCGGCAGCGGGTGCGTGCCGCGGTGCGTTCCGTTGTGCGGGGGTCGCGACCTGTGTTGCTCCACCTGACCAACTTAGGTCGGCTTATGTGCCCAATCGCCCTTCAGACACGCCGATGGGACGAGCTTGGCCAAGCGTTCGACGGGGAGCCGGGGCGGCGACCGGTACGCCGTAGACTGGTGGATCGGCCCGCCCGCGCACCGAAGAAGGACCGGGCCCACAGCCCCAGTCCCCTGATGTCTCTCACGTACGGGAAGTCGCAACGTGTCGCTCACGATCGGAATCGTCGGCCTGCCGAATGTCGGCAAATCGACCCTGTTCAACGCCCTGACCAAGAACGACGTGCTCGCGGCCAACTACCCGTTCGCCACGATCGAGCCCAATGTGGGCGTGGTCGGCGTCCCCGACGCCCGGCTGACGAAACTGGCCGAGATCTTCTCCTCTCAGCGGGTCCTCCCGGCGACGGTCGACTTCGTCGACATCGCGGGCATCGTGAAGGGCGCGTCCGAGGGCGAGGGCCTGGGCAACAAGTTCCTCGCGAACATCCGTGAGTCCGACGCGATCTGCCAGGTCATCCGCGCCTTCAAGGACGAGAACGTCGTGCACGTCGACGGCAAGGTCTCGCCGAAGGACGACATCGAGACGATCAACACCGAGCTGATCCTCGCCGACCTCCAGACCATCGAGAAGGTCCTGCCCCGGCTCCAGAAGGAGTCGCGGATCAAGAAGGACATCGGGCCCAAGGTCAAGGCCGTCGAGGAGGCCAAGGAGATCCTGGAGCGCGGTGACACCCTCTTCTCGCAGGGCATCGTCCAGGGCTCCGGCAACGAGGAACTCCTCCACGACCTGCACCTCCTGACGACCAAGCCTTTCCTCTACGTCTTCAACGTCGACGAGGACGAACTGGTCGACGAGGACTTCAAGAACGAGCAGCGCGCCCTGGTCGCCCCCGCCGAGGCGATCTTCCTCAACGCCAAGCTCGAGGCGGACCTCGCCGAACTCGACGAGGAGGACGCCCTGGAGCTGCTGGAGTCCGTCGGCGCCGAGGAGCCCGGCCTCGCCACCCTCGCGCACGTGGGCTTCAACACCCTCGGCCTGCAGACCTACCTCACGGCCGGCCCCAAGGAATCCCGCGCCTGGACCATCAAGAAGGGCGCCACCGCCCCCGAGGCCGCCGGCGTCATCCACACCGACTTCCAGAAGGGCTTCATCAAGGCGGAGGTCATCTCCTTCCACGACCTGGTGGAGACGGGTTCGGTCGCCGAGGCCCGCGCCAAGGGCAAGGCGCGGATGGAAGGCAAGGACTATGTGATGCAGGACGGGGATGTGGTGGAGTTCCGCTTCAACGTGTAGCGGGTGACTTATCACCACGTCGCTGATCTTGCAAACATGCAGATCAGAGAGGGTCCGACTCTTCGGGGTCGGGCCCTGAGTTTTTCCCGTGCTGGGATGGTGCTGGGATAGCTGACCCCTCGTCACCTGTCGTCATCCCTGGTCATCTGTACCGTGCTGGGATCGTGCTGGGATGGGGTGAGGGGCCCGTGCTGGGATTTGTGGGAGCAGGTCGCTGACCGAGCTGTGAAGGCAGTGCGGGCGTGGCACTTTTCCTACTCGTTTGACACAATCAGAGTATGGCTGAGACGACGTACAGCATCGGGGAAGGGCCTGCGACGCGGGTGAGTCTGTCGCTTCCTGAGGGGACCGCGGAGGCGATTCGGGCTCGGGTGGGGAAGCGGGAGTTCTCCGCATTCATCGCCGAGGCGGTCGAGCGTGAGCTGCGCGGCCAGGTCCTTGACGAGTACCTGGCGGACTACGAGAGCCGCAAGGGGCCGGTCTCCGAGCCGGCCCGCCAGCGGGCGCGGCAGGTCTTCGACGAGGTGTTCGCCGAGGAGGCCGAGTGGCCCGCCGCAGGCTGAGTCACGAGGGGACGCTGGTCCTCGACAGTGAGGGACTCTCGAAGCTGCTCGCCGACGACGAGCAGGTGGTGGCTCTGATCGCTGAGGCACGCTCGCGCGGCATGGAGGTCGTGATCAGTGCGCTCACCATCATCGAAGCCGTCCACGCCCGTACGAACAAGTCCCGCCTGAACTGGGTGCTTTCGGGGCTGCGGGTCGTCCCGGTCGGTGACGAGGAGGCGAGGGCTGCCTCGAAGTTGCTGATGGATGCCGGGTTGCACGGGCACAAGTACGCGATCGATGCGGCCGTGGCCGAGGCCGCGCTGCGACAGCACCGCCCCGTGGTCATGCTGACTTCCGACATCGACGACATGGCCAAGCTCTGCGGTGACCGGGTGCGGCTAGTGGGGATCTGAATGCCTCTGACTCCGGTGCTGCCTTCCGGCCGAGACCCGCAAGGATGGGATTTGAACGCCGTACCTTGGCGGGATTGCCAGTGGTGAACGCGAGTCCGGACTGGTACCGCTGATCAAGGTCCGGGCAGCGCGGTTGTAGCGGGGGAACGTGGGCTGGCAGGAAGAAGTCGTCTCGGCGCTGGACGCCTGGGTGGCACACGAGGGCGTAGCTGCTCGCGAGCCACGGTGGCGCCCCTGGGGCGAGCGGTGCGGGGCCGACGCTAGCTGGTCCAACCTCAACGAGCGCACTGGGGTCATCGATGGCCAGCCTTGCCCTCATGGTGTGGGAAGTTGGAGACAAACAGGCGGGTATCCGTGCACCGGCGCCCGCAGATGTCGGATAGTGGTCTCGGTGTCGAAGCCTCTTGTACTTTGTCGAAATTCCCGTGCTGGGATGCGCCCGCAAACCCGCAGGTCAGACCGGTTGTGGTGGAGTTCCGCTTCAACGTCTAGAAGGACCGGCGCAGCACGGCTGATCCACAGGCGGACCCCGGAGCGCTGAGCCGACGCCTTCTTCTCCCCGCGGCGCGGCCGGCATGGTCCCCGAGCCGACGGACCCATCCCGTTGAGGCAGGCCGCCAGGGGCCGCGGCCACTAACTCGCCCTGCAGGCGCCATCTTCGGGCACCGAATCCGGACTTTCATACCCTGGACGTGCCCGTCTCGGTGCTGGAGGCGGGGCGTGCATCCTTGTGGCCGTGCTGGCCGTGCTGGCCGTGCTGGCCGTGCTGGCCGTGATCGCGGTCGGCATGGTCCGCGCACGGGGCTCTCGATTCGCCATTGGGCCGCGGCAGCGTGCCTCAGCGTGTTGCGGCATGAAGGTGCTGATCATCGGAGGCAGTGGGTTCCTGGGGACCGAGCTGTTGCGCAAGGCGTGCGCGAAGCGCTGGGACACGGCTGCGACGTTCCACTCTTGTCTCGGCGACCCCACAGCCGCCGCCTGGCACCAGCTGGACATCCGCGATCCCGTACGCGTGGAGGCGGTGCTGACGGCGGTCGCACCGCGTGCGGTGATCGACGTGACCAGCGGCGGGGCCGACTGGAAGGTCACCGCCGACGGCTCCATCCACATCGCCATGGCCACCGCGAAGCTCGGGATCCGTCTGGTGCACGTCTCCAGCGACGCCGTCTTCTCCGGCAGCCGGGTGTACTACGACGAGACCTGCGCCCCGGACCCGGTCACCCCGTACGGGGCTGCGAAGGCCGCCGCCGAGACGGCTGTGCGGCTCCTGTGTCCGGACGTGGCCGTCGCCCGCACCTCGCTGATCATCGGGAACGGCCAGTCCGGACACGAACGCCTGGCGCACGCGCTGATCGCCGGAACGCGGGAAGGCGTCCTCTTCACCGACGACGTGCGCTGTCCCGTGCACGTCGAGGACCTGGCCGCCGCCTTGTGGGAACTCACACGGTCCGACGCGGCCGGCCTCTTCCACCTCGCCGGCCCCGACGCTCTCAGCCGCTACGACCTCGGTCGCCGCTACCGGGTGACAGATCCCTACCGGCGGTTTTGGCTGCATCTGCTCGGCCCGCCCACTTGAGGAGCCCGGCAATGAGCCCGGAAATGAGCATGGAAACGAGCATGGAAATGACGCGCACGACTCGTGGCACCCAGCCCCTCACGATGATCCCGCCCGGCGCCCCGCACACCTTCGCCAAACTCGGCGACTGCCCGATGGCCGGCTGCCCGCTGCCCCCGCCCTGGGCGGCTACTGGACCCGTACCAACGACGTCGAGATCGATATCGTAGGAGCGGACCGCGCTCCCATTGCCAAGGAGCTGCTCTTCGTCGGCTCCATCAAGTGGCTGGAGCAGGCACCCTTCGACCGGCACGACCTGGCGGCTCTCCATCGACACAGGGCCGCCCCGCGGCTGTCGAGCCGCACGTCGAGTGGCCCCGGCAGGCGCGTGTCCGCCCGGCGCCCAGATGGCAGACGGGATGTGTCGAGACCGTCGTGCCCCAGACCGAGACGCCCGGGCAACTCCTCCCCGTGCTCTGGGACTTCGCCGACGCCCACGGCGCCGACCGGCCTCAGCCCTGACTCCGGACGGGCGACGCGCGCGCCCCACCCCGACCGCGGCGTCCTGGTCTCCAGGCCGCAGGCCGTACGGGGCATGCGGAGGCGGTCGGCGATCACCTCCCGGATCACGCCTCGCGCCCCAGCTCCGTCACCCGTCGGCACGCCTCCACGTAGCCCCGTACCAGTGGTCTGCGATCTTCCCTCCGCCAGGCCAGGACGTACTGGCTGGGTGTCACGCCCCGCACCGGACGGGTCACCACACCGCCGAGCGTGATCAGGGGTACGTTGCCCGCGGCCACCAGGCACACGCCGAGGCCTGCGACCAGGGCCTCGTACGTCTCCTCCGTGCTCGCGATCTCCGCGCCGACGCGGGGTGGGCGGCCGGCGCGTTCGTCCAGGGCGAGCCAGTAGTCCCGTAGCGGGCCCGCGCTCCTGGGGAGGGCGAGGAAGGGCTCGTCGGCCAGGTCCGTGAAGTCGATCTCCGTGCGGGGCGCGAGGGGGTGGGCCTCGGGGAGGGCGACCAGGCGGGGTTCCTCGGCGACGACCGTCCAGGCGTAGCGGTCCTGGTCGGGCAGAGGCAGCCAGACGAACGCCAGGTCCGTGTCGCCTTCGGCCAGGCCCGCGGTCGGATCGGCCCAACTCGCCTGGCGCAGCCGTACCGTGGTCTCGGGGTGCGCGGCGGTGAAGCGGGAGCGGATCGCGGGCAGCAGGCCGCCGCGACCGGGGCTGGTGCTCATGCCCACCAACAGCGTGCCGCGCTGCGCGGCCCGGGTCTCCTCCACCACGGCCGCGCCCCGCGCCCACGCGTCCAGCACTCGCCGGGCGTGCGGCAGCAGCGCCGCGCCGGCCTCGGACAGCTCCACGCCCTGCCGGTCCCGGCGCAACAGCTCGACGCCCAACTGACGCTCCAGCGCCCGGATCTGCTTGCTCAGCGCGGGCTGCGAGACGTACAGCCGCTCGGCCGCGCGCGTGAAGTGCAGTTCCTCGGCGACCGTGACGAAGTACCGCAGGTCCCGCACATGAACGTCCATCGTCATAGCCATTGGTTATCAGCGTAGGTCTTGGACGGGCAACGCGGACGGGCGGCAGCCTGGTGATCAGACGAAGAGATCCAGGAGGAGTCATGAACAAGGTCTGGCTGGTCACCGGTGCGAGCAGTGGCTTCGGGCGGGCCATCACCGAGGCGGCCCTCGCTGCCGGTGACGTGGTCGTCGGCGCCGCCCGCCGCACCGAGGCGCTGGACGACCTGGTGGCGGCACACGCCGACCAGTTGGAGGCACTGCCCCTTGACGTCACCGACACCGCCGCCGCCGAGGCGGCCGTACAGGATGTGGTGGCGCGGTACGGCCGGATCGACGTCCTGGTCAACAACGCAGGCCGCACGCATGTCGGCGCCTTCGAGGAGACCACCGACGCCGAACTGCGCGAACTGTTCGACCTGCACGTCTTCGGGCCCGCGACCCTCACCCGCGCGGTGCTGCCGCACATGCGTGGGCGGCGCTCGGGAGCGATCGTGCAGATGAGCAGCATGGGCGGACAGATGTCCTTCGCGGGCTTCGCCGCGTACAGCGGGACCAAGTTCGCGCTGGAGGGCCTGTCGGAGGGGCTCGCCGACGAGGTGCGGGAGTTCGGCATCAAGGTGCTGGTCGTGGAGCCGGGAAGCTTCCGTACATCCCTTTTCGGCACGGGCCGCGCCGGTGTCAGCGCGGACAGCGGCGTGTACGGGAGCGTGAGCCGGACCCGCGGCTTCGTCTCCGGCGGAGACGGCACCCAGCCCGGTGACCCCGCCAAGGCCGCGGCCCTCATCCTCGCCGCCCTCGACGCCGAGCAGACCCCGCTGCACCTGCCGCTCGGCGAGGACGCCGTCGACGCCGTTCTCGGCAAGCTCGGCCAGGTGCGCTCGGAGATCGCCGCCTGGGAGAAGCGCACCCGCGCCACGGCCTTCGACGACTGAGCGGGCCAGAGCGGGTTGTCCACAGTCGCCCGCCACTGTCAGACCCCGGTGCAAGGATGTGTGTACCGGAGCGGACGGCAGGTGGGGGCGGCATGGTGGAGGCGGGGGAGGTGCGGATGCCGCCCGTGGGGCGGCGGGCCCGGGAGCTGTGCACGGAGGGCGTGCGGTTGTACGAGGCCGCCCGCACCGTGCTCGCCGATCATGCCCGCGCCCTGGAGGCGGTCCGCTCGGCGCTGGCCCCGATCCGGGACGAACTCGTCGCCGGGGAGCTGGAGCGCATCCCGGTCGCCCGGCTCAAGGACGCCACCGAGGGCCGGCTGCGCCTGGCGGCCGTCGAGGCGGCCGGGCTCTCCTCGGTACGCGCGGTGTACGAGGCGAGCCGGTACGAGCTGCGGCAGATCCCCGGCGTCGGCGCCCAGACCGCCGACCAGGCCCTCGCCGCCGCACGCCAGATCGCCCGGGCGGTCGAGGAGACGGTCACGGTACGGATCGACGTCGACCGGCCCGAACCCCGGACCACCGCACTGGTCGTCGCGCTGCACCGGCTGGTCGAGGCCGGGCCCGAACTGCGCCGGGCCGTGGACACCGCCGAGCAACTCGACCGGAAACTCCGCACCTTGCTGCCCACGGCCCGCCCCGCGACCAGCCGGCTGCGGCTGGCGCTCACCGGGCGGCGCGGCAAGGAGGCGGCCCTCGCGGCCACGGCGGAGCTGCGCACGCTGACAGCCGAGGCGGCCACCAAGGGCAACCGGCTCCAGCTGGCCCAGGCCGCCACCGACCTGCTGCGCGAGCCCGCCTCCGACATCGAGGCCTGGGTCGACTTCGAGCTGCGCTCCGCCGAGTTCTACAGCCAGCTCGCCGAGGTCTCCGCGCACCGCACGGACGAGGCGGCCGCGGAAGGCTTCCTGCCCTCGGAGGTGGCCGAGCGGGTCCACGCCCAGCCGCTCGACGACACCCACCGCCGTGTCTCGCTGCGCGGCTACCAGTCCTTCGGCGCCCGCTTCGCACTCGCCCAGCGCCGGGTCGTCCTCGGCGACGAGATGGGCCTCGGCAAGACCATCCAGGCCATCGCCGCGCTCGCCCACCTCGCAGCCGAGGGGCACAGCCACTTCCTGGTGGTGTGCCCGGCCGGCGTACTGATCAACTGGACGCGGGAGATCCGCTCCCGCAGCACACTGCGGGCGGTGCCGGTGCACGGCCCGGACCGGCAGGACGCGTACGCCGAGTGGCGCGAGCGCGGCGGCGTCGCCCTGACCACCTTCGACCTGCTGCACACCCTGCCCGCACCGGACGCCGCCGGGCCGGGGATGCTCGTCGTCGACGAGGCGCACTACGTGAAGAACCCCGGCACCCGCCGCGCCAGATCCATCGCGGCCTGGACGCAGAGCTGCGACCGCGTCCTGTTCCTCACCGGCACTCCGATGGAGAACCGCGTCGAGGAGTTCCGCACCCTGGTCCGCTACCTCCAGCCGGACCTGGTCCCCGAGATACGCGACAGCCGCGCGGTCGCCGGCCCGTACGTCTTCCGCAGATCGGTCGCGCCCGCCTATCTGCGCCGCAACCAGCAGGACGTGCTCACCGAACTGCCCGCGCTGCTGCAGGTCGACGAATGGGCGGAGTTCGGCGCGGCCGACGAGGACGCGTACCGCACGGCGGTCGCCGAGGGGAACTTCATGGCGATGCGCCGGGCCGCCTACTCCGACCCGGAGAAGTCCGCGAAGCTGCAGCGGCTGCGCGAACTGGTCACGGAGGCGGCGGACAACGGCCTGAAGGTGGTCGTGTTCTCGTACTTCCGCGATGTACTCGCCACGGTCCAGGCAGCCCTGGGGGAGCGCGTCTTCGGCCCGGTGTCCGGCTCCGTGGCCGCCGCCCGACGCCAGCGGCTGGTCGACGACTTCACGGCCGTCGACGGCCACGCGGTGCTGCTGTCGCAGATCGAGGCGGGCGGCGTCGGTCTGAACCTCCAGGCCGCGTCCGTGGTGATCCTGTGCGAGCCGCAGGTCAAGCCCACGCTGGAACACCAGGCCGTGGCCCGTGCCCACCGCATGGGCCAGGTCCGCCCGGTCCAGGTGCACCGCCTGCTCGCGACGGACAGCGTGGACGAACGCCTGCTGCGCATCCTGGAGAACAAGGACCGCCTCTTCGACGCCTATGCCCGCCGCAGCGACACCGCCGACGCCACACCGGACGCGGTCGACGTCTCGGACACGGGGATCGCCCGCCGGATCGTCGAGGAGGAGCAGCGCAGACTGGCCGGCGAACCGGCCGGCTGACCGTCGGCTGCCGCCCGACCGTGCCACCGTGAGCGGCTCCCCGGCACGCCCGGCTCCATCGGCCTGCCCTTGTCGAACTGCGGGCGTAGGACGAGCAGCCGGCAGTGAGTGGCCGTCATCGTGGCGCCCGGACGGCATGCGGCTTCGGGTCCGTGACCCACCCCGCGGCCAGCACGAGGCGGGTCTCCCGGTGCACGGCGAGGAAGGCGAAGGGGCGGTCGAACTCCGCTCGGACGACCGTGGCCCCGTCCGCCAGGAACGCCAGCTGTGGCCACACTCCCGCCGCGGAGAACACCGTGCCGCGGTCCGCCCCTGCGGCCCACCGTGCGGTCAGCGCGTTCACCGCCCGCACTGCCGACACCGCCCGATCGGTGATCGCCATTCCGCCCCCGCCGCCCTCACGCTTACCATGCGCCCAGTCGTACGCCAGTTCTGCGCGTCAGCCCCTGAAGCAGGAGCACGCTACCCGTGTCCACACCCTCGCCCCCTGGGCCCCACCAGCCCCAGGAACCCCAAGGACCGCATCCGCAGGGCCAACCCCCGTACTCGCAGGGGCCGTACGCCGCTCCCGGACCCTATCCGTACCAGCCCTGGAGCCAGGGCTACAGCCCGTACAACCACCCCGCGCCCGTCAACGGCGTCGCCATCGCCTCCCTCGTCCTCGGCATCCTCTGTTTCGTTCCGGCCGCCGGGCTGCTGCTGGGCCTGATCGCGCTCGCCCGGATCAGAAGGAAGGGCGAGCGGGGCAGGGCCATGGCCGTCACCGGTGCGATCCTGTCCTCCGTCGGGCTTGCGCTGTGGGTGGTGGGGCTCACCGGCGGCATCAACCTCGACGTCTGGACCGGCCTCAAGGATGCCGCGCACGAGAACGGCAGCGCCTACTCCCTCAAGAAGGGCGAGTGCTTCGACGCCCCGAGCGGATCCCTGGACGGCCTGGCCTACGACGTCGACAGGGTGCCCTGCGAAAGCCGGCACGACGCCGAGGTCTTCGCCGCCTTCAAGATGAAGGGCAGCGCCGACTACCCCGGGGACGGCAAGGTCACGGACGTCGCCGACGCCAAGTGCTACGCGCTCCGGTACGGCTACGCCATGGATGCCTGGGCCGTGCCCGACGACGTGGACGTGTACTACCTGACGCCGACCCGGCAGAGCTGGCGGCTGGGCGACCGCGACATCACCTGCCTGTTCGGCAACACCGACGAGAAGGCCGGTCTGACGGGCTCGCTGCGCAACGACGCGCGGACCCTGGACACCGACCAGGTCGCCTATCTCAAGGCCGTCAACCTCGAGAACGCCGCCCTGGACGCGCAGCCCGAGGACAGCCCCGACGACGACCTCAGGGGCAGCCGAGCATGGGCCGGACGGATGTCGGCCGCGCTCACCGAGGAGACCGGGACACTGCGTGACCACGCCTGGCCCGCGGGTGCGAAGAAGCCGGTCGCGAAGGTCGCCATGGCGGTGGAGGCCACTCGTGAGGAGTGGGCCCGGGCAGCGAAGGCGACCGACGCGGACAGTTTCTACGAGCACTACGACCGCGCCATGGTGCTCTCCACTCCCGACACCTCCATCACCGCTCGCAAGGCTCTGGGCCTGACCATGACCCCGCCCACGTCCCCGGGCGGGGACGACGGCGGGGGCGGCGGCGGGGGCGGCTCCGTGTTCGAGGTGTGAGCACGGCTATAGCGGGGAGAAAGTGCCTGCGTAAAGCCTTCCGTAGGCACTTGTCATCACATCGAGTGATTCTCTGGCCTTTGCTTGCACAGTACAACCCACGGTTGCCAGGCTGTCGCTGTCTGTACAACCTGATGGGAGTGGCCAGTGACTTTCGGTGAGCAGCCGGCGTATCTGCGCGTCGCGGGTGATCTCCGCAAGAAGATCGTCAATGGCTCGCTGCCGCCACACACCCGTCTCCCCTCCCAGGCCAGAATCCGCCAGGAGTACGGCGTCTCGGACACGGTCGCGCTGGAGGCGCGCAAGGTGCTGATGGCGGAAGGCCTGGTGGAGGGCCGCTCGGGGTCGGGGACGTACGTCCGCGAGCGTGCGGTGCCCCGCAGCGTCGCCCGTTCCGGCTTCCGCCCGGCCGGCGGGGCCACGCCCTTCCGCCAGGAGCAGGCCGACGGCGAGGGGCGCGGCACCTGGGAGTCGAGCAGCGCACAGGCCGAGGCGAGCAGTTGTGTCGCCGAGCGGCTCGGCGTCAAGCCCGGTGACCGCGTGATGTGCACCAGGTACGTGTTCCGGGAGGCCGGCGAGGCGATGATGCTCTCCACTTCCTGGGAGCCCCTTGAGGTCACCGGACGCACACCCGTGATGCTCCCCGAGGAGGGCCCGCTCGGCGGCATGGGCGTCGTCGAGCGCATGGCGGCGATCGACGTGATCGTGGACAACGTCACCGAGGAGGTCGGCGCCCGCCCCGGCCTCGCCGAGGAACTGCTGGCCCTGGGGGGCGTCCCCGGCCATGTCGTCCTCGTCATCCAGCGCACCTTCTTCGCCTCGGGCCGTCCCGTGGAGACGGCCGACGTCGTGATCCCTGCCGACCGTTACCGGGTCGCGTACCACCTCCCAGTGAAGTAGCGCACACCCTTACGGCGCCGGGCCCCGGTATCCCCGCGCCGCAACCCCCTCAGGGCACCGCGGAGCCTCTTCCTCCGCCGGTGGAATCTGGCCGTTCTCGCAGGTCGCCCCATGCGTGACCGCCGCTGCTCGGTATGCCCCTGACCGGATGCGTCGACGCCTTGCGGGCGGCGCGTTCGAGGTCGCGCGCCCCCTCGCTCTGGCCGGTTGCGTACCTCTTTGTGAAATTCCGTATTCGCTGCGTGAAGGTTAGGCGTAGGCTCGGGCATATGCGGATTGCGGTTTCCTTAGTGGGCGGGGCACGGCACGAACCGCGGGTGGGACGCGTTCGGGCCGGGGTGGGAAGGAGCGCTGGGGCGCGATGAACGACGGCACGATCACTCTTCCCTGGCTCGTCATACGGCAGGACGACAACGGCAACACCTACCGCGTGGGCAGGTACGCGACGAGGGTGGAGGCCCAGAAGATCGCGGACAGCCTCGACGACCGCGGGCACAAGCAGCTCTACTGGGTCGAGCGGATCGGTCAGAACGGAGACCCCGTCCACAACTGAGGCCCAGGCCAACGGGCCTCAGGTACGGCGTCAGTCACGGATGGGGCGGTCCCGTAGGCTCCCGCGCATGACGGAACGGATCGTGGTGGTCGGCGCCGCCCTGCTGGATGACGGCCGCCTGCTCGCCGCCCGCCGGAGCGCACCCCCTGAACTTGCCGACCGCTGGGAACTGCCCGGCGGCAAGGTGGAGCCCGGCGAGACGCCCGAGGTGGCCCTCGTGCGCGAACTGCGCGAGGAACTCGGGGTGGACGCCGAGACCGTCGCACGCGTACCGGGGGAGTGGCCCCTGAAGTCGCCCTACGTGCTCCAGGTGTGGACCGCCCGTCTGCGCCCCGGCTCGGCCGGCCCCGAGCCGCTCCAGGACCATGACGCGCTGCGCTGGCTCGGCCCCGGAGAACTGTGGGAAGTGGCCTGGCTGGACCAGGACGTTCCGGCGGTCAGAGTGGTGGCCGCCCGCTCCTGGTCTGGGCACGCGCCGGCGAGAGACGCAGATCCGTGTTGACTCGGCGGGCACCGTCGCGTGGGCGCGACAGACCGTAGCGGACGTAGCCGCCCTGCCGTGCCTCCCTAGCCCTAGCCGACCCGCCGTGCCTCCCTGGCCGGCCTGCCGTCGCACGGCGAGCGCACGCCGGGCTCCTTGGTGGCCGGCTCCACGCTCGGTGCGCCTTTGTGCACCGTTCGTGCCACAGTGCGCCGTCGGAGACGGTACTCGGCTCTGGATATCGGGTATGTGCCCATTAACCCCACGAAACCGGACATGGGTGGGCTTCTGGCCTGGGATGTGATCGGCGTGATCGACACCGAAGGCGACTGCGCCGAGTGGAGCTTTCCCGCGGAGCCGGGCGCTGTCCGCAACGCCCGTGCCGCCGTCCGTGGCCAGCTGCACCACTGGGAGCTGGACGCCCTCGGTGATCTCGCGACGCTGCTGGTCAGCGAGCTGGTGACCAACTCCCTGCGCCATGCCACCGGCCCGATCGGCGTGCGTCTCGTGCGGCCCGTCGGCCTTCGGGACGTACTGCTGGTCGAGGTGTCCGATCCGCTCCCCGATCCACCACGCGAGCGCGTCGCCCACCCCGAGGACGAGAGCGGCCGCGGACTGCAGCTGGTCGCCCATTCCTCGCGCCGCTGGGGTACCCGGCCCGGTGACGCGGGTAAGACGGTGTGGTTCGAGCTCGCCGTACCGGCCTGAAGGCGGGCCGGTTCCGGTGCGTCGGACGCCGGATGCCCGGCCCGGGCCTGTCCGGCGGACGCTGTACGGGGACCGCCGCCCTGTCGAGCGACTGGTTCAGGCCACTGGCAGTGTTCGGCGGCCGTGATTCGACGAGGTGTTGGCTGGTTAGAAGACTGGAAGTGTTGTGGCAGCCGGGACCGAAAACCATCGGGACCGTGCTGTGATCGTGAACACCGTGTTGTGCGGCGCCGTAGTGCTGGATACTGCGGGCAGCCGCCCCCGGTGACCGGTACCGGACGCGGTGAGCTGGAGGGGACGGTTCGCGTGAGCGAGATACCAGCGAAGGCCACGGAGTCCAAGGACCCGTCGGACGGCGCGAGGGCGGAGGCCGCGGGTGATGCCGAGGCCGACGTGACGAGCGGGACGACGGGCGGGACGGGTCTGCCTGCCACCGGTGGCAGGCATTCCTCATCCAGTGGCGAAGGGCTCTCCGCAACCGGTGGCGGAGGGCTCGCCCCGTCCCGTGCGGGGCTCCGTGACACCGGCCTCGGTGAGGTGCCTCCCGGTGACGCGCCTCCTGGTGACGCCATGTGGCAGAGCAGCCCGCCCGGCTCCATCTACGACTACATCAAGGTCGCGTCCTTCTCCATCGGCCCCGACGGGCTCGTCGACCAGTGGAGCCTGCGCGCCGAGCAGCTCTTCGGGATCGCCGCAGAGCGCGCGGTCGGTATGGACCCCATCGAGGCTTTCATCGACTCCGACCTGCGCGAACAGGGTCAGCGCAAGATGGCCGAGATCCTCGACGGGCGGGAGTGGACCGGTGTGGTCCCCTTCCGGACGCCCGAGACGGCGCCGGGGGAGGGCGGCCAGGAGGGCCTTGCCGAGGTCTATGTCATGCCGACGCGGACCGAGGAGGGCGAGAAGGCCGCCGTCTGTATCGTCGTCGACGTACGCACCCTGCGCAGCATCGAGACCGACCTTGCCGCGTCGCAGTCGATTTTCGGTCAATCTCCGTTCGGCTTCCTGCTGATCGACACCGATCTGCGGATCCGCCGCGTCAACCAGCAGTTCGCCGGCACCTTCGGGGGTACGCCCGACGACCACCGCGGCCGAGGCGTCCACGACTATCTGCAGCGGCCCGAGGCCGAGCGGGTCGCGGCCACGCTGCGCCGGGTCCTGGAGACCGGCGACTCGATCACCGACATGCACGTCACGGGCTTCGTGCCGGGTTCGGAGGGCCGCCGCCACTGGTCCATCAACCTCTACCGCGTGCACAGCGGCTCCGGTCGCCCCATCGGCGTCGCATGGCTCGGAACCGACAGCACCTCGCGGCGCGCCGCAGCCCGTGAGGCCGCCGCGGCGCGGCGCAATCTCGCCCTTCTCAACGAGGCCGGCGCCCGCATCGGCAACTCCCTCGACCTGGAGACCACGGCTCGCGAACTCCTCGACGTCGTCGTCCCAACCTTCTGCGACCTCGCGACGGTCGACCTCTACCAGGGCCTGCTGGCGGGTGACGAGGCCCCGCCGGGCCTCGCCGACGGCAGTGCGGAACTGCGCCGGGTCGCCTTCGCCAGCGCGGTGTCCGACGCGCCGTTCGTCGGGGGCGGCGCGCCCGTCGCCGTGGGCGCCGTCCATCACTACCCCTTCAACTCCCCCTGCGCCGACGCCCTGCGCACCGCCCGCACCCAGTTCGTGCCCGCCGAGGAGGGCGGCCTCGTCCAGTCCACGCTGGCCGTGCCGATGGTCGCCCACGACACCGTCGTAGGACTCGCGCAGTTCGCCCGTACGAAGGGGAGCGAGCCGTTCGGGGACCGGGACCGGGATCTCGCGGTGGAACTCGCGGCGCGTGCCGCCGTCTGTATCGACAACGCACGCCTGTACCGCCGTGAGCACGAACGCGCCCTGATACTGCAGCGGTCGCTGCTCCCGCCGGGCGACCCGGTGGCCTCCGGCCTGGACATCGCCTGCCGCTATCTGCCGGGCGACTCCTCCGCCGACCGCCCCAGCGAGGTCGGAGGTGACTGGTTCGACGTCATCGAACTGCCGGGACACCGTACGGCGTTGGTCGTGGGCGACGTCATGGGCCGCGGTCTACGCGCGGCGGTGGCGATGGGCGAACTCCGCTCGGCGGTCAGAACACTTGCCCTTCTGGACCTCGAACCGGCCGAAGTGCTGAGTGCGTTGGACGAGATCGCGCGCGGCCTCGGGGCGCCGGGAGGCGTCCAGCAGGCCACCCGCTCGGCCCGCCGCCCCCGTGAGGCGGACCTCTCCGAGGTGTACCTCGCGACCTGTGTGTACGCGGTCTACGACTCCGTCACCCGCCGCTGCACCTTCGCCAACGCGGGCCATCTGCCCCCCGTCCTGGTCGAACCCGGCGAGGACGCGCTGATGCTCGACGTGCCGCCCGGCATGCCGCTCGGTGTCGGTGGGGAGCCGTTCGAGGAGGTCGAGGTCGAACTTCCCGAAGGCGCACTGCTCGCGCTCTACACGGATGGACTGGTCGAATCCCGCGACCATCCCCTGGACGAGGGCCTCCAGGCCTTCGTGGGAGCGCTGACGGACCCGACCCTCCCCCTGGAGGACGTCTGCGACCACGTCCTCAACACCCTCGACACCCACCACGGCGAGGACGACATCGCCCTGCTGATGGCCCGTGTCCAGGGCCTGCCGACCGATTCGGTCGGCGACTGGACGCTGCCGCGCGAGCCGCGCAGCGTGGGCAGGGCCCGTGAGTACGCCCGCGAGCAGCTGCAGGCCTGGGACCTCGAACCCCTGGTCGACACAACGGAGTTGCTGGTCAGCGAGCTGGTGACGAACGCCCTGCGCTACGGCGAGGGGGACATCAGGCTGAGGCTCCTGCTTGACCGCACCCTGGTCTGCGAGGTCTGGGACTCCGGCCTCGTCCAGCCCCGCCGCCGCCGCGCCCGCGACACGGACGAGGGCGGCCGGGGCCTGCAACTCGTCGGCCTCCTGAGCGCGGCCTGGGGCTCCCGCCGCACACCGCGCGGCAAGACGGTGTGGTTCGAACTCCCGCTGCCGGACGGGGAGACGGGGCTAGCGGATCCGGCGGAGGCACTGCTGAGCCTCTTCTGACGCCGGCCGAACTCCCTCCGGGGCCGGGGCCGGGGCCGAGGGCCGAGCCGACGGCGGGCGGCCGCTCGATCGGCTGCTCGCCCGGGCCCAGAGGATGCCACCGAGGATGGCTCCGACTGAGGACGGCTCCGTCGTCCTAGCTAGTGCCCCGACAGACGACGTTCGCCCCGTCGCGACGCCCGGCACCCGCTCTCGGCGTGCCGGGTGCGGGCCCTCGTACTGGACGTACTTGGGCCTGTGCCCGGTGCGGCGAGAGCAGGCACCGGACGCCGCTCCTTAGGTGTCCTTACGGGTCCTTACGGGTCCTTACGGGCGAACGTTGCCTGCCGGGTCCTAGCCGGGCTGCTTCGCACGGCGGGCGCGGGTGTGGGGGCCGCCGTAGCTGACGGGTGAACCGCCGTCCGGGGCTGTGCCCCGGAGGATTCCGCCGAGGACGGCGCCGGCGGCGCCGGTGGCGTGTCCGGCAGCGTCGGCGATCGGGTTGCCGCGCACCCGTACGTCCTGCTCCGCGACGTCGTGGGCCTGCCGGGCCCGAGCGTCCGCGGCCAGTGCGTCGGGTGGCTCCATGGTGAGCAGCCGCTCGGCCTCCGCCAGCCGCGTGCGGGCCTTGCTGCCCACGGCACCCCGGTGCGTCGTGACGAAGCCGTCCGCGGCGGCGAGGGCACTGCGCGCGGCGAGCAGCGCCGCGGCCGACAGCACACCGGCCCGCCCCACGGCGACCGGCGCGATCGCCCGCGTGATCCTCCGCAAGGCGTCGAGAGGGTCGTACGGCCCGGCGGTCAGCTCTTCCCGTACGGCGGCCAGGACGACGTCGGCGTGCGCGGCACGGGCGTGCAGCTCGCCGACCGGAAGGCCGCGCGCGCTCGTCGCCCTCGCCGCCGCCGCCAGCTCCGCCTCCGCCCCGGTCAGCGCGGCCGGAACCAGTGCCGCGGCCGCCGTCAGGTCGGCGGCGAGCCGTTCGACGCAGGTCACGAACACGGCGGCCTGGGCCGTCGCACCCTCGGCGGCCCGCAGATGACGGGCCGCACCCTCCCCGTCCCCCATGTCGGCCCTCTGGCGGGCCTGATTGAAACGGGTCGTGGCGAACACCAGACGGTCCTTGGCCTGCTCGACGTAGCCGGTGACGGTACCGGCCGCCGAGCGGCCGTACCGCTCGCCGAGGCCGGCCGGTATCGCATCCACGGCCCCGGTGCGCCCGGCCAGCTCCCGGAACCGGGCCTCCGCCGGTTCCAGCGCCCCGTCCAGACCGTCCCCCTCCAGCGCGCGCAGCCGGTCGAACCCCGTGGCCTCCGCGTCCAGCCGCCGCCCCGCCTCCTGACACCGCCCGACGATCCCCGCGAGCGCGTGCCGCCGCGACGCCTCGTCCTCGGGCACGCCGTCGTCGTACTGCTGCCGCATCCGGAAGGCCGCCGCCAGCTCGGACTCGGCGTCCCGCACGGCCCGGGCGAACGGTTCCACGGCCGCGGCTTCGAACCGCGCCTCGGCGAAGCCGAGTTCCTCCCGGCTGGTTCGTACGCAGTCGTCGGCCTCGACCAGCGACGCCCGCGCCCGCTCGTCGGCCTCGGAGAGCGGTGGCACCGCAGGCCCGGCGAGGACGGCGGTACCACCCGGCGTGGTACGCGTCCGGGCCCGCCGTGTGCGCCGCACATACCCGTACCCGGCGAACACAACTGCCGCACCCACCGCCACCAACGGCAGCACCAGGTCGGCGGCCGACGTCCCGCCCTGCTCCGCCCCGGCGGCACTCGCGGCGCCCGGATTCGCACACGTGACCGGAACCGGCGCGCCGCTGTTGATCGTCATCCACGGCAACACCAGCCATGCCACCCCGGCCAGGAGCCCCAGCAGGGTGTGCACCAACCGCACGGATATGTGAGAGGTGGCGCGCCGCGGCCGGCCCCGGATCAAGGATGACGTCACATTTCGGAGCGTATGAGCAGGAATGCAGCGGCGCGACCGGGATGTGTCAGGGGTGGGGGAGGTGGGGTGCGCGGATGCGTGTGGGGCCGGACGGAATCGCGGCAGGGGGAGCGGGGATGGAACACACGGAGCACACCGAGCGGACGGGGACGGAAGGGGAGGCGGCGGCCGGGGCGGGGACGGACAGTGACGATCACGGCAACAGCAACGGCAACGGCAACGGCAACGGCCACGGCCACGACAACGGCGAGAAGACCGAGCCGACGGAGCCGATCGATCCGCCGCCGTCGCCTCGCCGTCGCCGGCCGAGACGTCTCGCCCTCGCGGTCGTCCTCGCCCTCCTCCTCCCCGTCCTCGCCGCCGAGTCCGCTCTCCGCCTGAACTACACGGGCGACCCGAAGACGGGCACGTACAGCAGAGACCGCGACGCCATCTGGCTGGGGCACGCCTGGGTCGACGGGCGCAAGACCGACGCCGACGTCACCGCGCTCGCCCGCCGCCTCAGAAGCACCGGCATCCGCGACCTGTACGTCCACGCGGGCCCGCTCGAGCACAACGGCACGCTTCCCAAGTCGGCGTATCCCAAGGCGCGTTGGCTCATCGCGGCCGTGCACCGCGAAGCCCCCGGCACACGCGTCCAGGCCTGGCTCGGCGACGTACTCGCGACCGAGGGTCCGACCGGGATGCGCCTGGCGCGCCCGGCGACCCGCGCGGCCGTCGTCACCTCCACCCGGCAGATCCTGGCCGCCGGTTTCGAGGGAGCCCACTTCGACCTGGAACCGCTGCACTCAGGCGACCGTGACTACCTCACCCTCCTGGATTCCCTCCGCTCCGTCACCCGCGCGCATCACGCCCTGCTGTCCGTCGCCGCCCATCAGATCGACCCGCTCCCCGGGTTCCACTCCTTCTGGGGCACGGTCGCCGGGCACCCGAAGTGGTGGTCGCAGAGGTTCTTCGGGCAGGTCGCGCGCCGGGTCGACCAGATCGCCGTGATGTCGTACGACACCATGCAGCCGCTGCAGAGCCTGTACGGCGGCTATGTGGCCCAGCAGACCTCGCTCGCCCTGGAGGTCACCCCGAATTCGACGGACTTGCTGATGGGCCTGCCCTTCTACCACGAGAACCGGTTCGGTCACTGGAACCATGCGGAGACCGTCCCCGCGGCCGTCCGCGGCGTCCGCCTCGGCCTGTCCCGCACGGATGCCGGCCGCACCCGGTTCGGCGTCGCGCTCTACGTCGACTTCGCGGCGACGGAGGCGGACTGGACGGCGTACCGGCAGGACTGGGTGCACTAGGGACGTCGGGCGGGTGGGATGCTGACCGCCATGGACATGTACCTGATGGTGGCGGGCGCACTGGCGACGACGGTGATGGCCGCCGCCGGCGTCGCGGCCCTGGCGACCGGCTGGGTGGTCCCGTGGGGCCGGACCAGGACCCTGCGGCCCCGGCTGTGGGGGTACGGGTCGCTGGTCTGCGCGGTCGGCGCGGCGCTGTTCATGTTCCTGGGCCCGTTCACGGGGCCCCCGCCCCCGCAGGGCGTGCGCGGTGTCGTCGCGTGGTGCGGCTGGGTCGGGTTCATGGCGGGACTCGGAATCCAGGTCCTCGCCCGGCGCCCCGGCCGCACCCCGCGCGCTACGAAGGGCGCCGCCTGATCTTCGACCCCAGCCACACCAACGGGTCGTACTTCCGGTCGACCGCGCGTTCCTTGAGGGGAATCAGCGCGTTGTCCGTGATCTTGATGCCCTCGGGGCAGACCTCCGTGCAGCACTTGGTGATGTTGCAGTAGCCGAGGCCGTGTTCGTCCTGGGCGGTCTTCTTGCGGTCGAGACCGCTGTCGGCGGCCGCGTCCAGCGGATGCATGTCCAGCTCGGCGACGCGCATCAGGAAGCGCGGGCCGGCGAACGCCGTCTTGTTCTCCTCGTGGTCGCGGACGACATGGCAGGTGTCCTGGCACAGGAAGCACTCGATGCACTTGCGGAACTCCTGCGAGCGGTCCACGTCCTCCTGCATCATCCGGTACTCGCCGGGGCCGAGGTCCGCCGGCGGCACGAAGGCCGGGATCTCGCGCGCCTTGGTGTAGTTGAAGCCGACGTCCGTCACCAGGTCGCGTACGACGGGGAAGGCGCGCAGCGGTGTGACGGTGATCGTCTCCTCCCGCGTGAACACCGACATGCGCGTCATGCACATCAGGCGCGGCCGCCCGTTGATCTCGGCCGAGCACGAACCGCACTTGCCCGCCTTGCAGTTCCAGCGCACGGCGAGGTCGGGGGCCTGGGTGGACTGGAGGCGGTGGATGATGTCCAGGACCACCTCCCCGTCGTTGACCTCGACCGCGAAGTCCTCAAGGTCACCGCCCTTGATGTCGCCCCGCCACACCTTGAAGCGGGCCTCGTAGCTGCTCACTCGTACAGCTCCTCTTCGGCGAGGTACTTGACCAGCTCCTCCTTCTCGAAGAGGGCGAGCAGGTCGGCGCGGATGGATTCGGTGGTCTCGCGGGTGAGGTCGATCTGGCCGCGCACGGGGTCCGTGGCCGCCAACCCGCCCGTGGGGTCGGTCAGTTGGCACAGCAGGTTGATCCGGCGCCAGGTGCGCTCCATCGTCGGATGGTCCTCGCGGGTGTGGCCGCCGCGCGACTCGGTGCGCTCCAGCGCCGCCCGGGCCACGCACTCGCTGACCAGCAGCATGTTCCTGAGGTCCAGGGCGAGATGCCAGCCGGGGTTGAACTGGCGGTGCCCCTCGACACCGGCCCGGCGGGCCCGTACCCGCAGATCCGCCAGCTTCTCCAGCGCCTGCTCCATCTCGGCCTCGCGGCGGATGATGCCGACGAGGTCGTTCATGGTCTGCTGGAGTTCCTGGTGGAGGGTGTACGGGTTCTCCGGCGGTCGTCCGTCCGCCCTGGCCGGCTCTCCCGGTGCGAGGCCCTCGGGGCCCTCGGCGGAGAAGGGGCGCAGCGCCTCCGCGGCCGCCGTGTCGACCTGGACCTCGTCGACGGCGGGCCGTTCGAAGGCCATGGCCGCCGCGTGCTCGGCCGCGTGCCAGCCCGCCCGGCGCCCGAACACCAGAAGGTCGGACAGGGAGTTCCCGCCCAGGCGGTTCGAGCCGTGCATGCCGCCCGCCACCTCGCCGGCCGCGAACAGCCCCGGTACGCCGCGTGCGGCGGCCGTGTCGGACTCGACCGCGATGCCGCCCATCACGTAGTGACAGGTCGGCCCGACCTCCATCGCCTCGGCCGTGATGTCCACGTCCGCCAGCTCCTTGAACTGGTGGTACATGGACGGCAGCCGGCGCTTGATGACCTCGGCGGGCATACGGGTCGACACGTCGAGGAAGACGCCGCCGTGCGGGGAGCCGCGGCCCGCCTTGACCTCGGAGTTGATCGCGCGGGCGACCTCGTCGCGGGGGAGCAGCTCGGGCGGACGCCGGTTGTTGTCCGGGTCCACGTACCAGCGGTCGCCCTCCTCCTCCGACTCCGCGTACTTCTCCTTGAAGACGTCGGGGACGTAGTCGAACATGAAGCGGTTCCCGTCGGAGTTCCTGAGCACCCCGCCGTCGCCACGGACGGACTCGGTGACGAGGATGCCCTTGACCGACGGCGGCCAGACCATGCCGGTCGGGTGGAACTGCACGAACTCCATGTTCAGCAGCGGCGCCCCGGCCAGCAGGGCGAGCGCGTGCCCGTCGCCCGTGTACTCCCATGAGTTCGACGTCACCTTGAAGGACTTGCCGATGCCGCCGGTCGCGATCACCACGGACGGGGCTTCCAGGACGAAGAAACGGCCGGTCTCGCGCTCGTAGCCGAAGACGCCTGAGACGCGGCCGCCCGCGGCGGAACCGCTGTCGGGCACGGTTTTGAGGATCCTGGTGACCGTGCACTCCTGGAAGACCTTCAGACGGGACTCGTAGTCGCCGGTCTCCCGCTTGTCCTCCTGCTGCAGCGAGACGATCTTCTGCTGCAGTGTGCGGATCAGCTCCAGGCCCGTGCGGTCGCCGACGTGCGCGAGGCGCGGGTACTCGTGGCCGCCGAAGTTGCGCTGGGAGATCTTGCCTTCCTTCGTGCGGTCGAAGAGGGCGCCCCAGGTCTCCAGCTCCCACACCCGGTCCGGGGCCTCCTGGGCGTGCAGCTCGGCCATCCGCCACTGGTTGAGGAACTTGCCGCCGCGCATGGTGTCGCGGAAGTGGACCTGCCAGTTGTCGTGCTCGTTGGCATTGGCCATCGCGGCGGCGATGCCGCCCTCGGCCATCACCGTGTGTGCCTTGCCGAACAGTGACTTGCAGATCACGGCCGTACGGGCACCCCGTTCGCGCGCCTCGATGGCGGCGCGGAGGCCCGCGCCTCCGGCACCGACCACGACGACGTCCCACTCCTGCCGGTCGACCACGGACATCAGAAAGCCCCACCCAATCTAGAAGAAGCGCGGATCGTCGAAGGCGCCCGAGGCGACCAGATAGACGTAGAAGTCGGCGACCGCCACGCTCACCAACGACGCCCAGGCGAGCTGCATGTGACGGGCATTCAGTTTCCCGACGAACTGCCAGGCCCGGTAGCGCACGGGATGCTTGGAGAAGTGTTTGAGCTTGCCGCCGACGATGTGCCGGCAGGAGTGGCAGGAGATCGTGTACGCCCAGATCAGCGCGATGTTGATCAGGAACACGACGGTGCCGAGGCCCATGTGGCCCCAGTTCTCGTCCGTGTCGCGGAAGGACAGCACCGTGTCGTACGTCAGCACGCACGCGACCAGGATCGCCGCGTAGAAGAAGTACCGGTGGATGTTCTGCAGGATCAGCGGGAAACGGGTCTCGCCGGTGTACCTCTTGTGCGGCTCGGCCACCGCGCAGGCCGGCGGGGAGGCCCAGAAACCCCGGTAGTAGGCCTTGCGGTAGTAGTAGCAGGTCAGGCGGAAGCCAAGCGGGAAGATCAGGATGATGATCGCCGGGGAGATCCCCCACCAGCTGCCGAAGAGGTCGGCGTTGGGGCCCGAGGGCATGTTCTTGCAGTTCTCCGCCAGACACGGCGAGTAGAACGGCGAGACATACGGCGCCGAGTAGTAGTCCGCGTTCGCGAAGGCCCGCCATGTCGAGTACACGATGAAGGCCAGCAGACCGGCCGCGGTGACGGCCGGGGCCAGCCACCAGCGGTCGGTCCGCAGATGCGGGGCGTCGATCGCGGCGCGCGTACCGGTGCGTACGCCGCCGCTGTTCAGATGTGGTTCCGTACCAGTGGCCAACTCATGACTCCGGTCGGGTTCAGGGGGCGTGGCGGTCGCGGGCGCCGAGTCCTTCGTCGTCCGTGTCGATCCACAGGGAGGGGTCGTACGGGGTGTCGGGGATGGTGACGAGTTCGGGCTTGCGGGGCGCGCTCGGACTCGACGCCGTCTCGCGCAGGAGCGCGACGCTCTCCCGCAGGTGATCCGCGTCGGCGCGCACGCGGCGCATGTCGAGCCCGCCGCCGCCCAGCTGCTTCTCCAGGCGGCCCACGGACCGCGCCAGGTCGTCCAGGCAACGCTGTACTGCTGTCAGGTCGTCTTGCACGGACATGACGTGACCTCACTTCCACGGGCCGTCCGGCCCCAGGTGGCAACGTTCATGCGCCTGCGAGTGTTGCGCGTCACACCTGCCGGTGGGAAGGGATGTGCAGCGATTGGCGGATTGCATGCCTCCACTGCGCGCCCGCAAGCGCTCTGTGTGCGCCGGGGGCGCACGTTAGGCCGCACGAGTGGGCTTCCCCGCGCCTGCCGCCGTGTCGCCGCCGGTCGGCGAACCCTTTCCTCTTCAGTGGGGCCGTAGATCTGATCAACTCCAAAATACCGCCAAATGTGATCAGACCCCACCTGTGTCATCGGCGGGAGCGGCCCCCGGAGGTAGGAAGAGATGTCCCAGGACGGCGTCGGACCCACGGCCGGGCCATGTCAGCCGCGGCGCGGCAGCGCCCCGAAGGGGCGCGGGGAACTGCGCGAGCAGCCACGACGTGCCCGCAGGCGATCCACGGCCGATCCCGGGTCTTCCCGCGGAGCGCTGCGCTCGGTCGCCTTCCTCACCGCAGGCGCGCTGGCCGTCTCCGCGCTCGCCGGCTGCAGCTCCGAGGACAAGGCGGGCAAGCCGCTCGCGGGGCCGGACTACGCGCCCGCCGCCCGTGACCTGGTCGCCGACGGGGGCACGCTGCGCTGGGCCGTGGACGACGTGCCCGAGACCCTGAACACCTTCCAGTCGGACGCCGACGCTGCCACGAGCCGTGTCGCGCAGGCGGTTCTGCCGTCCATGTACCGGCTCGACCAGAAGGGGCGGCCGGTACGCAACGCCGACTATCTGGAGTCTGCCAAGGTCGTGGACACCGAGCCCAAGCAGGTCGTGCTCTACAAGCTGAACCAGCAGGCCGTCTGGAGCGACGGCCGCGAGATCGGCGCCGCCGACTTCGCCGCCCAGTGGCGCGCCCTGTCCGGCAAGGACAGCGCGTACTGGACGGCCCGCAACGCCGGATACGACCGCATCGAGAAGATCGAGCGTGGCGCCAACGACCTGCAGGTCAAGGTCACCTTCGCCCGGCCGTACGCCGACTGGCGGTCGCTGTTCTCGCCGCTGTACCCGAAGGACGTCATGGGTACGCCAGACGCCTTCAACGACGGGGCGCGAAGGAAGCTCAAGGTCACCGCCGGGCCCTTCTCCCTGAAGCAGGTCGACACCAAGAACGCGCAGGTCACCCTGATCCGCAACCCGCGCTGGTGGGGCCGGCCCGCCAAGCTCGACGAGATCGACCTGAAGGCCGTACCGCTCGACAAGCGGGCCGCGGTGCTGGCCGAGGGCAAGATCGACCTGGCCGAGATCGACCCGTCCGACGCCGGGAACTTCGCCGTGGCCGGCCGGGACAAGGGCACCGGCACACCCCTGATGGGGCCGGGCGTGCGCCACGCCGCCAAGAAGGGCCTGGAAGGCTTCGTGGTCCGCAAGTCGCTGGAGCCCGCCTACACCCAGCTCGCCCTCAACGGTTCCACGGGACCCCTCGCGGACGAGCGCGTCCGGCGCGCCGTGGCCCGTGCCCTAGACCGCGCGGCCCTCGCCCAGGCCGTCCTCAAGCCGCTCGGCCTGCCCGCGGTGCCCGTCGGCAGCCACCTCGCGCTGTCCGGGCAGGCCGCCTACGCCGACGGCAGTGGTGCGCTCGGGGGCCAGGACACCGCCGAGGCGCAGGCGCTGCTCGCGGACGCCGGATGGGTGCGCGGCGGTCCGGTCAAGGAGCAGAAGGAGAAGGCCGAGAAGGCCGCCGGCGCCAAGGGCAGGAAGGCCGAGGACGATTCCGAGGGCGGCGACGACGGGACGTACATCGTCGGCGAGGACGACAAGAGCGGGGACTCCGGGGACTCCGGGGACACCGGGGACACCGGGGACACCAAGAACGGGGACAGCCGGGACGGGGACGACAAGGACCCCAAGGACCACACGAAGAAGCACGAGAACGCGAAGGCGGGCGAGGGGAGCGGCAAGCACCTCGCGGACGGCGGCCAGTACGCCGAACAGCGGCTGATGCAGGGCGGCGCGCCCGGTGCCTACGCCCCCAAGGGCACCGCGGCCCCCGCGGGCGCCGCGGCCGGGACGCTGGCCAAGGACGGCAAGCCGCTCAGCCTCCGCTTCGTGCTGCCGTCGGGCGCCGGCTCGGAGGTCCTGCGGACCGTGGCCGACCGGATCAGCCGCATGCTGCAGCGGGTCGGCATCACCACGCAGATCACGAAGGTCTCCGACGAGAGCTACTTCAAGGACCACATCGCGTCCGGGCAGTTCGACCTCGCCCTGTACTCCTGGCCCGCCTCCGCCTTCCCGGCCACCGACGCCCGGCCCGTCTACGCCAAGCCGGTCCCGGCCGCCGACGGCTCCCTCGACGTCGAACAGAACTACACCCGCGTCGGCACCGACCAGGTCGACCAGCTCTTCGACCGGGCTCTCGCCACCCTGAACGGCGACGACAACCGCGCCCTGATCCGCAAGGCCGACTCCCGCATCTGGGCCGCCGCCGGCTCCATCCCCCTCTACCAGCGCCCCCAGCTGACGGCCGCGAGGAAGAACGTGGTGAACGCGGGCTCCTTCGGCTTCCAGACCCCGGTCTACGAGGACATGGGCTTCCTGGCGAAGGGTGCGAAGCCTTCGGCGAGCGCTGCGTCGAAGGGCTGATCGGGCGCTGTAGCTCAGGGATCGCTCAAATCGCTTGCCCGTGTTCGCCCGGCGCCCGCAACATGAGCCCAATAAATCATGTTGCGGGCGCCGGGCGTCCGTGCGCGGGGGAACGGGGACGGCGGATGCGCAGCACACGGGGGACCTGGGCGGCGGGACTGGCTGGGGTGGCTCTGGCGGCGGGGCTCACGGGTTGCAGCGGGGGCGGCGACGGCAGGGCGGCCGCGGCCGCCAAGAGCAGTGCCCCGGCCGTGGCGAAGGCCTGTACGGACGGCACGTACACCTGGTCCGCCGTCAAGAAGACGGAGAAGCTGACCGGTGTCTCCGGGGTGCAGTCGTTGGGCAAGGGCGGCGGCACGCTGTCGGGTCCGCTTGAGCGGGTGTACACCCCGCGGGCGTCGGTGAAGGCCTCCGGGCCGGCCCTCTCCCCGGCGGAGGTCCTCTTCTCGCTGGGCAAGAAGAGCGGCGAGATCCAGTCGGACGCCCGCACCCTGGCGGAGGCGGGCGGCGACGCATGGCAGTTCACCGACGTGAACGTCAAGGCTCCGCCCCTCGACGGGGGCCGCATCACGGTCGAGGGGCCCGGGGAGATCGTGGAGTACGCCGGGGTGCGCGAGGTGGCGGGTGACTTCAGCTACACCTGCCCGGGAGGCGCGACGACGAACGGGCGTGCACGGTCCTGGCAGGAGGACCTCTCCGGCGTCGTCGACTGCCAGGAGGGCTTCGACGGTTCGGGCACCGCCCGCCAGGCTGCCCGGCTCTCCTGCGAACCCGGCTCCCCGGCCACCCGGAACGCCTGACCCCAGCGGCCTGGCGAGCCGCCGCCGCAGCGGCCCCGTACCATGGGGTGAGGCCGTGGCGTGTTCAGCCCGGCAGGGTCCGCGTAACACAGACGTACGCGTCGGCCTTCCTCACACTCCAGGAGTACGCCTTCATGGCCACGCGCCACGACATCCGCAACGTCGCCATCGTCGCCCACGTCGACCACGGCAAGACGACCCTCGTCGACGCAATGCTGAAGCAGGCCGGTGCCTTCGCGGCGCACGCCGCCGAGTCGCTCGACGACCGAATGATGGACTCGAACGACCTGGAGCGTGAGAAGGGCATCACGATCCTGGCCAAGAACACGGCGGTGAAGTACCACCCGAAGGATGGCGGCGACGTCATCACCATCAACATCATCGACACCCCTGGCCACGCCGACTTCGGTGGCGAGGTCGAGCGCGGTCTGTCGATGGTGGACGCGGTGGTCCTCCTGGTCGACGCCTCCGAGGGCCCGCTGCCCCAGACCCGCTTCGTGCTGCGCAAGGCGCTGCAGGCCCGCCTGCCCGTCATCCTGTGCATCAACAAGACGGACCGCCCCGACTCGCGCATCGACGAGGTCGTCAACGAGGCCTACGACCTCTTCCTCGACCTCGACGCCGACGAGGACCAGATCGAGTTCCCGATCGTCTACGCCTGTGCGCGTGACGGTGTGGCCTCGCTGACCAAGCCCGAGGACGGCACGGTCCCGCAGGACAGCGACAGCCTGGAGCCGTTCTTCTCCACGATCCTGTCCCACGTCCCGGCTCCGGAGTACGACGAGCAGGCTCCGCTCCAGGCGCACGTCACCAACCTGGACGCCGACAACTTCCTCGGCCGTATCGCGCTGCTCCGCGTCGAGCAGGGCGAGCTGCGCAAGGGCCAGACCGTCACCTGGATCAAGCGTGACGGCACGATGTCCAACGTGCGCATCACCGAGCTGCTGATGACCGAGGCGCTCACCCGCAAGCCCGCCGAGAAGGCGGGCCCCGGTGACATCTGCGCGGTCGCCGGTATCTCCGACATCATGATTGGCGAGACCCTGGCCGACCCGGAGAACCCGATCCCGCTGCCGCTGATCACGGTCGACGAGCCGGCGATCTCGATGACCATCGGTACGAACACCTCGCCGCTGGTCGGCCGTGGCGGTACCGGCAAGGGCGCCGACAACAAGGCCGCGATCAAGGACCGCAAGGTCACGGCCCGTCAGGTCAAGGACCGTCTCGACCGCGAGCTGGTCGGTAACGTCAGCCTCCGGGTCCTCGACACCGAGCGTCCCGACGCCTGGGAGGTGCAGGGCCGTGGTGAGCTGGCGCTGGCCATCCTGGTCGAGCAGATGCGCCGCGAGGGCTTCGAGCTGACCATCGGCAAGCCGCAGGTCGTCACCAAGGACGTCGAGGGCAAGGTCTACGAGCCGGTCGAGCGCATGACGATCGACGTGCCCGAGGAGCACATGGGCGCGGTCACGCAGCTCATGGGTGTCCGCAAGGGCCGGATGGACAACATGTCCAACCACGGCTCGGGTTGGGTCCGCATGGAGTTCGTGGTTCCCTCCCGCGGTCTGATCGGCTTCCGTACCGAGTTCCTCACCCAGACCCGCGGCACGGGAATCGGCCACTCCATCCACGAGGGCCACGAACCGTGGTTCGGCACGCTGACGACCCGTAACAACGGCTCGCTGGTCGCCGACCGCGCCGGTGCCGTCACCGCTTTCGCGATGACGAACCTCCAGGAGCGCGGCGTGCTGTTCACCGATCCCGGCACCGAGGTGTACGAGGGCATGATCGTCGGCGAGAACTCGCGCTCCGACGACATGGACGTGAACATCACCAAGGAGAAGAAGCTCACGAACATGCGGTCCTCCTCGGCCGACTCGTTCGAGGCGATCGTCCCGCCGCGCAAGCTCTCGCTGGAGCAGTCGCTGGAGTTCTGCCGCGACGACGAGTGCGTCGAGGTCACCCCTGAGGCGGTGCGCATCCGCAAGGTGAACCTGGACGCCCGCGAGCGCGCCCGCGCGGCGAGCAGGGCCAAGAACGGCTGACACGCACCGTTCCACGAAGCTGCCGGGCATTCCGCAACGCGGGGTGCCCGGTCTTCTGTTGAGGCAGGGGTAGGGAAAACCCTAGTTCTTGCCGTGGATCCGTAGATGCGGATCACATGGCACTAGTCTTCTGCCGACGTGGTGCTGTCCGTCTCCTGTGAGCCCCGGCGAACATCCCCGGGGCGCAGGTCCGTTGGCTGGAAGTGGTGGGCCGTGCACCCCCTGCACAGCCACCGCGAATCCGCAACTGATTTTTCATGCCCCCAGCGTTCGGTATACGGACATGCGGGACCGATTGATGTGTAACAAGTCCGTTTCGCAGGGATCTTTCAGCAAACCCTTTGTCCGGATTTTGGAAGATGTACGCGTCAGGTGTGATCGAACCGAGACCTTTTGAGTGTGGTTCGGTCATGGCGCATGGCAGATAGTTAGGCGCGTAGAGCTCGGGTCAACGGGTCAGGCGCTGAGGCAGCGCCGACCACGCGAGCGTGGGAAAGCGCACCTCACTGTTTCAGGCGCCGGTGACGGCGGAGTGTCGTGTGCTTCCCTCTGCGGTGAATCAATGGACTCATGAGGAGGAGCCCCATGCGTGGTGCCAAGAGCGCCAAGTGGGTTGCGATAGCCGCCGTAGTGGCGCTGGGTGCGACGGCCTGTGGCGGCGGCGGGGACGACGGCAGCTCGGGCAAGGGCAAGGGCAACGGCGTTGTGTCGGTGGAGATCGGTGAGCCGCAGAACGGCCTGGTCCCCAGCAACACGTACGAGACCGAGGGCGGCCAGGTCATCAACGCCCTCTTCACGGGTCTGACCAAGCTTGACGCCGACAACAAGGTCGTCAACGCCATGGCGCAGTCTGTCGAGACCAAGGACAACAAGGTCTGGACGATCAAGCTGAAGTCGGGCTACACGTTCCACAACGGCGAGAAGGTCACCGCTCAGTCCTTCATCGACGCCTGGAACTACGGCGCCAACCAGACCAACGCCCAGCAGACCAACCCGCTGTTCAGCCACATCCAGGGCTACAGCGACCTGAACCCGGGCGAGGGCAAGAAGCCCAAGACGGACAAGATGTCCGGTCTGAAGGCCGTAGGCGACGACACCCTCCAGATCACGCTGAACGGCGCGTTCTCGGCGTTCCCGTCGCAGCTGTCCTTCACCGCCTTCGTGCCGCTGCCCAAGGCGTTCTTCAAGGACCCGAAGGGCTTCGGCGAAGCCCCCATCGGCAACGGCCCCTTCAAGATGAAGGGCACGTTCAAGCACAACGAAGAGATCGACGTCACGAAGTACGACAAGTACCCGGACGCCTCGAAGATCGAGGCCAAGGGTGTCAACTTCAAGATCTACTCGAACCTCGACACGGCCTACAAGGACCTCGTCGCGGGCAACCTGGACGTCCAGCTCGTCATCCCGAACTCGGGTCTGCCGACGTACCACAAGGACCTGCCGGGCCGTTACATCGATGAGGCCGACTCGGGCGTCGGTTACATCGGCTTCCCGATCAAGTACAACAAGGCCTTCCAGAACGCGGACCTCCGCAAGGCCATCTCCATGTCGATCGACCGCAAGACGATCGCCTCGAAGATCTTCCTCGGCGCCCGTACGCCCGCGGACGACTTCATCAGCCCCATCATCGACGGCTACCGCAAGGGAGCCTGCGGTGACGCCTGCACGCTGAACCCGGCCAAGGCCAAGGAGCTCTACAAGGCGAGCGGCGGCCTGCCGGGCAACACGCTGGAGATCGGCTACAACGCCGACGGTGACCACAAGGCGTGGATCGAGGCGGTCGCCAACCAGATCCAGCAGAACCTGGGCATCAAGGTGACGGCCAAGCCGTTCGAGCAGTTCCAGACGATCCTCAACGACCTGGACGCCAAGAAGTACCAGGGCGCGTTCCGTATGGCCTGGAACATGGACTACCCGGACATGGAGAACTACCTCCGTCCGATCTTCTCGAAGGAAGCCATCACCAACGGCTCCAACTACTCGGGTTACGTCAACGAGGACTTCGAGAAGCTGCTCGTCAAGGGCGACCAGGCCGCCACGCACGAGGACGCCGTCAAGCAGTACCAGCAGGCCGACGACGTGCTCCTGAAGGACCTGCCGTACATCCCGGTGTACTTCTACACCCTGAACACCGGCTTCAGCGACAAGATCAAGTCGATGAAGATCGCCGGCCACAACATCCTGTGGGACTCGGTCAAGCTCAGCTGACCAGTTTCTGAGCAGTCCTGACACAGCGTTACGGGGTGAGCAGGGGGAGGAACGGCCTTCCCCTGCTCACTCCTGCTGCCGTCTCCCGTCCGACCGTGCCATCCCCCCGGCCACGGTCGGGTCGAGCACCCCTCTGGAGTACCCATGGGCCGATACGTCGTGCGCCGCATGCTGCAGGTGATCCCTGTGGTGATAGGCGTCACGTTCATCATCTTCTGCCTGGTCTTCGCTCTGCCCGGCGACCCGATCCAGGCACTGGCCGGCGACAAACGCGCCGACCCCAACATCGCGGCGGTTCTGCGTGCGCATTACCACCTCAACGAGCCGCTGTACCAGCAGTACTGGCACTACATCAGCGGCGTCTTCACGGGTGACCTCGGTGAGACGTACAACGGACGTGCCATCTCCGAGATCGTCTCCGAGCGGTTCCCCATCACGCTCAAGCTGGGGCTGACCTCCTTCGGCATCGAGGCCGTGATCGGTATCGTCGCCGGCATCTTCTCCGCCCTGAAGAAGGGCAAGTTCATCGACAACGTCGTGCTCATCTCGACGCTTGTCCTGATCTCGATCCCCGTGTTCGTGCTCGGTAGCGTGCTCCAGCTGGAGTTCGGCGTGAAGCTGAAGATCACGCCGGTCGCGGGCATCGAGAAGGGCTGGCCGCAGAGTTACATCCTCCCGGCCGTCGTGCTCGCCTCGACTTCCATGGCCTATGTCGCGCGTCTGGTGCGGGCAAGCATGACGGAGTCGGTCCGCGCCGACTATGTGCGTACAGCGATAGCCAAGGGCCTGCCGACCCGGCGGGTCATCGGTGTGCACGCGCTGCGCAATTCTCTGATCCCGGTGGTCACCTTCCTCGGCTTCGACCTCGGTGCTCTCATGGGTGGAGCCATCATCACCGAGCGGGTTTTCAACATGCCCGGTATCGGCGGGCAATTGGCCCAGTCCGTCTATCTGCGCGAGCGGCCCATCGTCGTTGGTCTGGTGACCCTGCTGGTGCTGATCTACCTGGTCGCCAACCTCCTCGTAGACCTGATGTACGCCGTGCTCGACCCGAGGATCCGCTATGAGTGAGAAGACAATAGAAAGGCCCACCACCGACGAGGCCGCGATCGCCAAGGAGATCGAGGCCGAGGAGAAGGCGGCAGCCCGGCAGGCGAGCCTGCTCAAGGACGGCTGGGCGGACCTGCGCAAGCGGCCCATGTTCCTCGTGTCGGCCTTCATCATCGTGTGCCTGCTCGCCTTGGCTATCGCGCCCAGCCTGTTCACGGCGCGCTCACCGTTCTCGGACGGTTTCTGCCAGTTGCAGAATTCCATGAACGGGCCGTCGTCCGGGCACCTGTTCGGCTACGACCAGCAGGGCTGCGATATCTACACGCGGACCGTGTATGGCACGCGCAACTCGATCGTCGTCGGCGTGGTGACGACTGTGGTCACCACGCTCATCGGCGGTCTGCTGGGCATGCTGTCCGGTCTCCTCGGCGGTTGGCTGGACGCGCTTCTGTCCCGGATCACCGAGGTGTTCTCGGCCCTGCCGCTCATCATCGGCGGTCTGCTGATCATGTCGATCTGGGGCGGCGGTGATGTGTGGACCGTGTCGTTCATCATGGCGATGCTCGGCTGGCCACAGGTCTTCCGGATCATGCGCGGCGAGGTCATCGCCAACAAGTACAACGACTACGTGACGGCCGCCCGGGCACTGGGCGCGGACTCGTGGCGGATCGCCTTCCGACACATCTTGCCGAACACGCTCGCCCCCGTCATCGTCATCACCACGATGAACCTCGGTGTCTACATCGCCGCCGAGGCCTCTCTGTCCTACCTGGGCATCGGCATCCAGCCCCCGAGCATCTCCTGGGGCGTGATGATCAGTGACGCCCAACAACTGTTCCTGACCAACCCGCACGCGCTGCTGTTCCCGGCCGGCGCCCTGAGCGTCACCGTGCTGGCGTTTATCGTGCTCGGCGACGTGGTCCGCGACGCCTTCGACCCCAAGATGCGCTGAGGGAGGCATACGTGACCATCATCGACCCGACGGACGCCGTCCCGGCCCCGCGCCCGGGCGACCCGGAGCGCACCGGCCCGCTACTCGAAGTGCGTGATCTACACGTCGAGTTCCAGACCCGTGAGGGAGTGGTCCGCGCCGTCAACGGCGTCAACTACTCCGTGAACTCCGGAGAGACCCTCGCCGTGCTCGGCGAGTCAGGCTCCGGCAAGTCCGTGACCGCGCAGGCGATCATGGGCATTCTCGACATGCCGCCGGCCCGCATCCCCCAGGGGGAGATCCGCTTCTACGGCCAGGACATGCTCAAGATGTCCGACGAGGAGCGGCGCAAGCTGCGTGGCGCCCGGATCGCGATGATCTTCCAGGACGCGCTGTCCTCGCTCAACCCCGTGCTCAGCGTGGGATACCAGCTGGGCGAGATGTTCCGCGTCCACCAGGGCCTGTCCAAGAAGCAGGCCAAGGCCAAGGCCATCGAGCTGATGGACCGGGTGAAGATCCCGGCAGCCGCGGCCCGGGTGAACGACTACCCGCACCAGTTCTCGGGCGGTATGCGCCAGCGCATCATGATCGCGATGGCGCTCGCCCTGGAGCCCGACCTGATCATCGCCGACGAGCCCACGACGGCGCTCGACGTGACGGTGCAGGCCCAGGTGATGGACCTGCTCGCGGAGTTGCAGCGCGAGTACCAGATGGGGCTCATCCTGATCACCCACGACCTCGGTGTCGTGGCGGACGTCGCCGACAAGATCGCGGTGATGTACGCGGGGCGCATCGTGGAGACGGCGCCGGTGCACGAGCTGTACAAGCGCCCCGCGCACCCCTACACCCGCGGCCTGCTCGACTCGATCCCGCGTCTGGACCAGAAGGGCCAGGACCTCTACGCGATCAAGGGTCTGCCGCCCAACCTGCTGAAGGTGCCGAGCGGTTGTGCCTTCAACCCGCGGTGCGAGAAGGCGCAGGACATCTGCCGTGTCGACCGTCCGTTGCTGGTCCCGGTGAGTGAGCGGGACGGAACGGAACTGCCGGGCCGCGCCAGCGCGTGCCACTTCTGGAAGGAGACGATCCATGGCTGAGTCGACCAAGACCGACGAGCCGACGGACGCGACGCCGAACGTCTCCGAGGTGGACGCCGTCGACGCGCGCTCGGAGGAGGAGGCGGTCGCCGCCCTCGACGCGCACGTGGAGCGCGGCGAGCCGATTCTTCAGGTCCGCAACCTGGTGAAGCACTTCCCGCTGACGATGGGCATCGTCATCAAGCGGCAGGTCGGCGCCGTGAAGGCCGTCGACGGCATCTCCTTCGACCTGTACCAGGGCGAGACGCTGGGCATCGTCGGCGAGTCCGGCTGCGGCAAGTCGACCGTGGCCAAGCTGCTGATGAGCCTGGAGCGGGCGACGTCCGGCGAGGTCTTCTACAAGGGCCAGGACATCACCAAGCTGTCCGGCAAGGCGCTCAAGGCCGTCCGCCGGAACATCCAGATGATCTTCCAGGACCCGTATACCTCGCTCAACCCCCGTATGACGGTGGGCGACATCATCGGGGAGCCCTTCGACATCCACCCCGAGGTGGCACCGAAGGGCGACCGGCGCCGCAAGGTGAAGGAGCTGCTGGACGTCGTCGGGCTCAACCCCGAGTACATCAACCGCTATCCGCACCAGTTCTCCGGCGGTCAGCGCCAGCGCATCGGCATCGCCCGCGGACTTGCCCTCAACCCCGAGGTCATCATCTGCGACGAGCCGGTGTCGGCGCTGGACGTGTCGGTGCAGGCGCAGGTCATCAACCTGATGGAGGGGCTGCAGGACGAGTTCAACCTGTCGTACATCTTCATCGCGCACGACCTGTCGATCGTCCGCCACATCTCGGACCGTGTCGGTGTGATGTACCTCGGCAAGATGGCCGAGATCGGCACCGACGAGCAGATCTACGAGCACCCGACGCACCCCTACACCCAGGCGTTGCTGTCGGCTGTCCCGGTGCCCGACCCGGAGGCCCGCGAGCACCGCGAGCGGATCATCCTCACCGGCGATGTGCCGTCCCCGGCCAACCCGCCCTCGGGCTGCCGCTTCCGCACCCGTTGCTGGAAGGCACAGGACAAGTGCGCCGAGGAGATCCCGCTGCTGGCGATCCCGGAGCGCTTCAAGGGCGCCGACTCGCCGGCGGCCCACGAATCGGCGTGCCACTTCGCCGAGGAGAAGGACGTCGTGGGCGCGGTGTGACCTCCATGACGGAACTGGGTCCCGGCACCGCCAGGCGGTGCCGGGACCCGACTGTTTGGAGTCACTCGAGTTGGATCAGGCCCTGGACTTCAGGATGAAGGCGAATTCGGCGGTTCCACCGCACCATTGAGCCTCGGTCCCGACTGTATTCACCTCGAAGTAGCGGCGAAATTGGATCTGCTTGTTGTTGAAGGTCACCGTCTTCTTGATGGGGTAAGTCTGGGTCGTGGACGTGCCACCCTTGACTTGGACGACGTACCGGCCGTCTGTTCCGTAGACGACCTTGTTGTTGCCGTTCACAAGGTTTATGCGACCGACGTTGACGCTCTTACCTGCGATAGGTGCCGTGTACTTCACGCTGAGCTGCTTGATGTAAGCACTGGACTTTGTCACCTTGCCGAGGCTCCACGTGGCCGTCGCGGTGAACTGATTCCCCTTCTTGCAAGTCGCCTGCCCTGCAGCGTCGATGCTCAGTTGCCCGCTCTTGTAGCTATGAGCTGTAGAAGTGCGCTTGGCGGTGGTGGTCGTTGCAAGTTTGGTCGTGGCCGACGCCTGTCCGACGAAGACCAACAGCGTCGTCGCAGTGGCTGCAGAAGTGACGATCAGACCCCGTGAGTGCGTCTTCAAGTTTTTCCCCTCGTTTTTTGGTCGATTGTCAGCTTCATTTGCTTGATGTGCCGACGTACGAATGCTATGCGAGTGGATAATTGGACTGCAAGACATTTGATCAAGGTTTGAGGTGCCGCACGGCGAAAGGCTCTCGATGCTTTGCCCGTACTGTCGGGGAGCATTGCGGGGGCTGTTCCGGGTTTGTGTCCATGCTGTGTTCGAGAGACGGTGCGAGTTATTTCAGGACCACATTGAACTCTGGGTCCCCGACCTGCCCTGCGACACCACAGAATGAGCCCCCGCCAACCTCATTTCCGCTGGTCAACGGGGCTGGTGTGCTGTCTCGGTGAGGTGCTCGCGCTGGTCCGGCCGGAGATCGTTAGCACGTGATCGTCTGCCATGGGCGGCTTCTGGCGTTCGCGGACCGGGACAGCGGACCGCTGCGTAGCCTCCCGGCGGGAGGGATACGCATGACGGACGTGCTGACATGGACGGTCCAGCAACGGCTTGAGTTGGAAGAACGGGCTGAGCTGCTCCGCAAGGAACTGGCCGGAATCGAGTCGCAGTTGACCCGGCTGGAGGCCGCCGAGGTGGTGTTCGGGCAGTGGGCCGAGGCGACCGACGGCGGGCGGCGGTCGCCAGGCATCGTGGAGCCGGAGCCGGAGCCGGAGCCGGAGCCGGAGCGGGTAGCCGCTGGTCCGGGTGCGGGTGGGATGCGGTTGGTCCCGGACCGGGCCGAGGGCATGGGGGCGGAGGTCCTGACCTCGGAGTATCGGCGGATCATGGAGATCGTGGCCGACGCGGACGGTCCGGTGATGGCCAAGGACGTGGCGATCGCGCTGGGCCGTGAGACGACGCCGGGGAAGGTCGAGCCGGTCCGCGGGCAACTGCGCAAGCTGTCCGACCGAGGCTGGCTCGCCCGGACCGGAGCGGGCCGTTACCTGCTGCGCTGACCGGCCGGCATGGCGGCGGACCGGCCGATTCCTGCCGTAACAAGAGGACCCCCGGCGGAAGTTGGGGTGTTTGTGAAGACAACCAGCCCCGCCGAGGACCCTCAGCATGCTGTCTACCAGGTTCAGCTTCCCGTGTCGAAGCGGACTCTCGACCTCGTCGGCAATCTGATACGCCGCGAACGCAACCGGCTGGGCACCCGGTGGCGCAAGGCCGAGCCCGGCACCCAGGCCCTGATCGTGCTCGCCGTCCTCCGCCACGACCAGCGCCTTTCCGACATGGCCGGCGGCAACCAGATCTCCGCCTCCACCGTGCGCCGCTGGGTGCAGGAGGTCCTGCGCCTGCTCGCCGCCCGCGCCCCGCGCCTGGACCGAGCTCTGAAGGAGATCGCCAAGAAGGGAGGAGTCGTCGTCCTGCTCGACGGCACCCTGATCCGCACCCGACGCCGCACCGGGACGGAGAACCGCAAGAACTACAGCGGGAAACATAAGGCCCATGGCCTGCTGTTTCTCGCGCTGACCGACGAGAAGGGCAACCTGATCTGGATCTCCTCGGCCCGGCCCGGCCGGTCCAGCGAGATCACCACCGCCCGCCACGACAAACTCACCAAGCATCTCCGCGAGGCCGGCCTCGGCGCCCTGGCCGACCTCGGGTTCGTCGGCCTGGACGACGAACCCGACGACCACCCCGTGATCATCACCGGCCGCAAGGCCACCCGGAACCACAAGCTCACCGACGCGGAGAAAGAGGCGAACCGCCTGCTCAGCCGCGAACGCGCCGCTGTCGAGCATGGCTTCGCGAACTTGAAATCCTGGCGCATCTTCACCAAGGTCCGCATGAACACCCGCCACGCGACCACCCTCCTGCGGGCCCTGCTCATCCTCGCGAACACCGAGGTCCAGAGGTGACCGACGATCTCCCAATGCCTCGAAGTTAGGGGCTTGAGGTCGCCGTCAAGGTCTCCGGGAGGGTGATCTTGTAGGTGCTGGGGGCGGTGCGGGTCAAGCGGCCGGCTCGGGTCCAGTAACCGAGTTGTGTGCTCAGGCTGTTGAAGGGTTTCCGTCCGGTGATGCCGAGTGCGTGAGCGATCTCCTTGGCCTGCCAGGTGCGGTGGGCGTCGGCGGCCATGATCTGGGAGACCTGTGTCCAGCGGTCCGGTCTCCCTGGCGCTCGCGTCCGGGCCGGCGCGAGGGCCGGTGGCCGGACGGACAGCGTGAGGGCGGTGATCGGGGTGCTGGCGAGGGGCCGGCCATCATGGTTCCAGGTGTGATAGCGGGAGATGCCGCGCTTGACGATGCGGGCGGAGATCCGGGGGCGGCGGGCCGGCAGGGGATGGTGCAGGACGGTGGCGCCGATGTGTCCAGTCAGGTCCGGGCGGCCGTCGGGGCCGGGGAACGGGATGATGCCGTGGGCACGGATGACGGTGTCGCGGGCGGCTTCGAGGGCGATGGTGAAGCCGGCCCGGTCGGGGTCCATGGCGCCCTGGGCCTCGACGGCGGTGACCATGACCGAGCGCAGAGCCTGGTAGAGCACGAGCAGCCCCCAGAGTTCCTGGGTGATGCCCGCGGGGTCCTTCGAGCGCAGGACACGCCCTTTGAGTAAGGTGTGGCGCAGGGCGAGAAAGGCGCATTCGACTTCCCACCGCTCGTGGTAGAGCTTGATCAGCGCGGTTGCGGGGTCGGTGCGGTGGTCGGTCAGGGTGGTGAGCAGCCGGTAGGTGCCGGTGGTGCGGCTGCCGTCGGCGGCGTGCACGATGATGTCCGCTTCGATCACGCGGACGGCCAGGTCACCGAGCCGGGTCAGGTAGGAGCCGTCGGGGAGCAGGGCCAGGACCGGCGGGCGTCGCCTGGACGAGCTGCGGACGAGGAACTGGGCGCCCCGCGCGGCGACGTCGCAGAGCAGGCCGTTGCTGTCGAAGGCCCGGTCGGCCAGGACGAGCATGCTCTCGGTGAGGCGTCCCACCAGTTGCCGGGCGTAGGCGAGTTCGCCCTCGGCAGCGGGCCCGAAGACCGCACCGATCAAGCCTCGGGTCCCCGTCTCGCACAGTGCCATCAGCATCACCCGGGGATAGCTGTTGTCCCCGAACCGGCTGGCGATCCGGCCCAGCCAGGAGCGGTTGCGCTCATGGTCGGGGGCCGAGAGGCTGCTGCAGCCGTCGAAGGCCACGGTCCGCCAGCGCCGGTAGCACACCCCAGGGGTGGAGGGCTGCCCGAGCGGCCCGGCCAGCACCTCGAACAGCCGCTCCAGCGGAGCGGACCCCAAGCGGCGCCGCAGGTCGCGCAAGCCCTTCTCCGACGGCCGTGGCGTCGTGCTGTCCAGGCCCACGATCAGCTTCTCCCAGACCAGCCGGGACCCCAGATGCTCGAACAGACCCAGCGTCAGTACGAAGTACACCCCCACCCGTGACGGCAGATTACGCAGCCGGCGCTCACGCGTACGGGTCTCCTCCAGCACCGCGTCCACCAACTCGACCGGTACAACCTGTGTCAACTCCCCTATATGACCTGGGGCGAAGACATCGACAACGGCTGGAACACCAGCCATGACACACTTGGACACGCGGGGCCTCTGCTTCGGGAAGATCTTGGTCGATCCCCTGAACAGCAGAGGCCCCGCCTCTATGCCCCCACTCCCGTTGACAACGTCGCCGAGCCCCTAACTTCGAGGCATTGGACGATCTCCCCGGAACGATCACGCTCTCGACCGGGGCGAGTACGTCACTCAAGCCCCACACCAGCCCCCTGACCTGCGAAATCAGGATGAAACTCTCTCAATGGGGCTGGCTCCTCGGCTATCGGTCGTACCATGAGGGAGAGCATGGGCGCAGCTGGTGTCTGGATGGCAGGCGCCCCGTCGACGAGGTATCACTTCAGAACTTCGACGGGTTCGAGGTCGAGTTGGTGGCCCGGGAGGTCAGGTAGCGAGCCGAGCCCGCGCCCAGTGACACGCCACCTGCCCCCCCCGCCGCCCTCGTCCAGCACCTCCAGGTCCTCGTTGCGGCACGCCTCCGCCACTCCCGCCGGCTCCGCCTCTCCGCCCACCAGCCCGCGTGCGGTCGGTCGCCATGGTGACCGGTGCATCGATCAACTCGTCGTCCGGAAGACGATGAGCACAGGCGCCTTCATCTTCACCGGAACCGGTCAGGCCAGGTCAGTTTCCCTGCGTCCCGCCGGATTCCTTCACCACCGAGAGCCATCGGTCGCCGTACTCGACAACGATCCGCGCCTGGCGGTGGTCAATGGTGCCCGTGTACCTGTCGACGGTTTGGCCCTCGGGGCCCGTGGAGGCACCCTGTGACGTTAGGCCGCAGCCGGAGAGCGCCTCGCGCAAGCCCGAGAGGGTGGTGGAGAGATCGCTGGGGCCGTCGTATTCGGTGTACCTGTGACTTGCCTTGGCTCCCCGGTCTCCCTGGAAGTACCTGTCGTAGCTCCACCCGCTCGACCGCTGCAGAACCTGGTCCACCGTCGAGCAACCTCCAACCGGCCCGAGGGCCGGGCCATTGCTCTCATGCCAGTGCCACTGCCCGTACAGAGGCAGCGCCTTGGGCGTCTTCAGATCCACCACCCCGTTCTTCTTGTACGGCGTGTTTCCCACCTCGGCCGACTGCGAGGCGGTCGGCGCCTTCGCCGGACGCGTCTCCTGCGCATCGTTCCCCGGCAGGACGGCCAAGGTCACCGCCCCCGCCACAGCAACAACGGCCATGGCCACGGCGCCGGACCGCCGACGGGCGAGCCGCCGGTCACCCCGAGCGCGCAGCTGAGCCGCGGACGGCATGCGCACCGTGACCTCGTCCAACAGTTCCTCGACCTCAGCCATGACTGGCCACCCCCTCGGCGATGAAAGTGGAATCGCTCTCGGCGAGCCTCTCGCCGAGGATCTTGCGGGCACGGCTGAGCCGGGCACGTACGGCACCATTGGAGGCGCCGACCTCCCGTGCGACCTGCTCCACCGGCAGGTCGAGGAGATGGTGCAGGACGACTGCCTGCCGCTGGTCGGGGGTCAGTTCGCGCAGTGCGGCCACCAACGCCACACGGTCGCCCGAGAGTTCGGGCACATCCGTCTGCGGGCCGTGCCGGAAGTGCGCGCGCAGCCGCCCCTTGGTCCGCCGCCAGGTGCTGATCGCCAGCCGCATCGCCACCGTGCGCACCCACGGCAGTGGATCACCCTCCCGCGTGAGCTTCGCCCAGCGCTGCCATGCGCGTACGTATGCCTCCTGCACCGCGTCCTCCGCCTCCCCCAGGTCACCGGTCATCGCATAGACCACGGCAACCATGCGTTTGGCGGTGGCGGAGTAGAACGCATCGAATTCCTCCGGCTGCGCCAGCATCCCCGTCCCCCGTCTGTCGAGCACGTACCCGTGCTGCCTGCTTGCTTCTGCCTTGAACACGCTCGGGGCCGGTGGGATGTTACGCGGAATCCGAACGCATCTGAGTCCGCGTTCGGCTCACAGGCTCGCCGTGACCAGCTCCACCTCGAACCCATCCGTTTTCTCCAGGTACGTGGCGCAGCGGTCAAGGCCGTCGGCGTGTGGGTGGTGATCCGGGAACGGGACGGTCCAGCCGTGTGCGGGGGCCTGCGCCACCAGAGCGTCGAGTTCCATGCGGCCACCAGGGGCGTGGAACGCCAGACGATTCAACCCGGCCTCATCGGGTCGTAGCGCTCACCACCGGCAGCGCCGGTGACTGCTCCACGACGATGTACGTGGCCCCCTGCCACCAGCTGTGTCCCTCCGCCCGGCTCTGGTACGTCACGTATCAGAACCGGGCCGGCAACCATCCCCGCCCCTCGGCCGCCTCCCCGAATCGGGGCACCCACAGCTCGACGTAATGCAGTAACTCCCGTACTGATCCCGCCACTTGAAAGGCCCGATCCTGTCCCGCATCTCCCCAAGGGAACGAGGGTCCGTGCCTCCCCAGGGATGGACCCTCGGCGCTTTTCTCTCGGGTTCACGAGCACGCGCGGATCATGGTGCTCATGGGCTGAGGTCGAGGACCCGCACCGGGCGCCCCTTCCATGTCTCGGGGGTGATCGTGACGATGACAGCCCCGTCCGGCCGCTCGGGCGTCGGCCGGGCGACGTGCTCGACATGTGCTGCGGCCCAGGTGGCGTCACGGGCGACAGCGAGCGCGGCGGACAGATCCAGGTCGAGGACGATGACATTGGGCAGTGCGACGATGTGCTCGGCCGTACCGGACCGTGTCCGGTCGGCCTCCACCAGCGCGCAGGTCGGCGCGTACAGAAACCAACCCTGAGTTGCGTGCGCGCGATGGATCAAGCGCGAGGCCAGAACGTTGCCTGATCCGGCGGCGACCATGGCCGTGTCGTCGAGGATCACGTGGAGAACATTGGTCACGGGGCGGCCGCCTCAGCCAGTCGGCGATCGAGCTCCGCGTCCAAGCCTGCCTGTTCATCGGCGTCGGGGTCGTAGCCATTCCAGTCCTGCAGTACGGCACGAGCGCGTTCGGCACGTTCGGCACGTTCGGCCGGAGTGAGCAGCGAGTCCGCGAGCCGGGCCAGGTAGGAACGCAGCGACAACCCCTCGCCGGCCGCTATTTCGGCAAGCCGGTCACGGGCCTCGGCAGGGATACGGATGTTGGCGTCGGGCATGGTGAGACTCCTTTCACTCACCCGCAGGATACGGGTACGCACCCGTACCCGTACGCACTATCCGTCGAATGATCGCTGAGACCCGCTCCCACACCTTCGCGCTTCTGCCCCTGGTGGGCCGAAGCCCTCGCCGGAGGCGGCACCTCGCGGGACGGCGCCTTGTCGGGGCGCCGACGCTGCCGAGGGAGCGTACCTGCGGCGCACACAAGGCCGCCGTGGTGGCCACGACGAGCAGAGCCGTGCGGCGGCGCGGGCCATTTCACGCCCCCTTCATGGCGAGCCGACCGGCGTCAGGCATCAGTCCGCGCCCGCGCCCAGTGGTAGGCCACCTGCCCCCGGCCGCCCCCGTCCAGCACCTCCAGGTCCTGGTTGCGGCAGGCGTCCGCGACCCCCGCCCGCCCCGCCTCCCCGCTGGCCGGCACCTGACAGCGGGCATGGAAATGGCGCCCGGAAGGAATGGTGTAGGGGTGCGTCGGGTGCTCGTAGCCTGCGATCCGCGGCTGGTCATCGCCGACGAGCCGACCACGGCCCTGGTGCCGCTTCCGCACCCACTGCTGGAAGGCCCAGGACAAGTATGCCGAGGAGTCCCGCTGCTTGCGATTCCGGAGCGCTTCAGGGGCTCGGACTCTCCGGCTGCGCACGAGTCGGCCTGTCACTTCGCGGAGGAGAGGACGTCGTGGGCGCGGCTTGATCCCGTACAGGTACGTCCCTTGGTTCCCGGCGCCGAATCACAGGCACCGGGAACCGGTCTTTCCGGCGGTCCACAGGGATCCTGCGCCCTGGCAGAATCGTTAGCGGTTCAGGTCGACGACACGGACGAACCGCTTCTCGTACAGTTCCGGCCGGACTGTCGCAATGAATGGGGCCTCGTACTCCTCGCCCACCCGATGGGCCGCTTCGATCGCCGCCGCCGTACCGAACGGCACGCCGTCGGCTCGGAGTTGGCAGCAAGAGAGGGCAGCCGGGTAATCGAGGTCGACGGTCGCGATACCGAGCTGCCCGACATGCATCGCAATACCCGCCCTCTCGCGCTCGGCCTCGATGACCGAGAGCACCGGCGTGTGGAGGAACACACCCGGTTCGAGCTGGGCCGCGTGGACGAGGCCGGAGACCTGACGGTGCCCCCCCAGGGCGAGCAGTGTGTCGGAGTCGAGGATGTAGTGCTCCCGGATCACGCGGCACTCTGATCGGCCGCGTGGTGTGCCACAACCTGGCTGCGCACCGCGCGCAGAACCTCGGCGCTGCTCTCGTCCGTGACGGTCACACCGAAGTGCTCGGCGAGGTAGACGGCGGTGTGATCAGCGCGCTCCTTCAGCTCGGCGGGGGTGAGCGTGCTCTCGGCGAACTCCTCGATGAGGGCGCGCATGGTCGTACGATGGGCCTCCGCGAGGACGGCGAGGCGGTCGCGGGTCTTGGAGTCGACCTTGATCGTGGTGTCCATTCGGCGAGTATACCGAGGGGAATACCCCCGGTGAGGGTGCAACTGAAACGTCATGCCGTGAGATTCGCGCCGGTCCGCCCAACGACCTGGGTCCGGGCCCAGTGGCAGGCGACCTGCGCCTCGTCTCCGCCGTGCAGCACCTCCAGGTCCTGGCTCCGGCACTTGTCCGCAACCCCCACCCGCTCCGCCTCCCCACTCGCCAGCACCTGGCAGCGGGTGTGGAAGCGGCAGCCCGAGGGAATGCGGGACGGGTCCGGGGGCTCGCCCGTCAGGACCACCGGGGCGCCCGGGGCCTCCGGGAGGACCGACAACAGGGCCTGGGTGTAGGGGTGTCGGGGCGACGTCAGCACCTGCTCCACGTCGCCCGTCTCGACGATCCGGCCCAGGTACATCACCGCGACCCGGTCGGCGATGTTCCAGGCCAGGCCCAGGTCGTGGGTGACCACCAGCGCGGACAGGCCCAGTTCGGTGCGCAGGCGCAGCAGCAGGGCCAGGATCTCGCCGCGTACGGAGGCGTCCAGCGAGGCCACCGGCTCGTCGGCGACGATGAGTTCGGGTTCGAGGACCAGTGCGCCCGCGATGACGACGCGCTGGCGCTGGCCGCCGGACAGCTCGTGCGGGTAGCGCAGGAAGAAGCGCTCCGGGGGGCGCAGGCCCGCACGGGACAGCGCCTCGGCGACCGCCGCCCGCTCGTCCCCCGCGTGCCCGTGGATCCGCAGCCCCTCGGCCACCGCTTCGTACACGGTGTGCCGCGGATTCAGCGACCCGCTCGGATCCTGCAGCACCAGCTGGACCCGCCTGCGGTACGCCTTCAGGGCCCGGGAGGAGTAGTGCAGTGGCTTTCCGGCGAAGCCGACCCGTCCCTCGGTCGGCTCCACCAGGCCGAGCAGCGCCCGCGCCAGCGTCGTCTTGCCGCAGCCCGACTCGCCGACGAGCGCCACGATCTCGCCGGCCCGGATGTCCAGCTCGACGCCGTCCACGGCCCGTACCGGCGCGGCGCCGTGCCGTCCGGGGAAGGTCACATGCAGTCCCTGGGCGCTGAGCAGCGGCGCTTGCGGGGGTGCTGTCGTCATGTCGCGCTCCTCGCGTCCTCGGCCGCCACGGCCGGTCCGGGGACCGTGGGACCCACGTGCACGCAGGCCGCCTGCCGTCCGGGGCCGGCGTCCCGCAGTGCCTGGTCCTGGGTGGCGCACACGGCCAGCGCCTGCGGACAGCGCGGATGGAAGGCGCAGCCGGACGGCACTGCGGACGGGTCGGGCGGATCGCCGGCCAGGCCGCGCGGGGCGAACCGGGAGGCCGGGTCGCCGATTCTCGGGAACGCCGCCGACAGGGCGCCCGCGTAGGGGTGCCGGGCGTCCTCGTAGACCTGCCGGGCGGGGCCCTCCTCGACGACTCGGCCCGCGTACATCACCGCGAGACGGTCGCAGGTGTCGGCGAGGACCGCGAGGTCGTGGCTGATCATGATCAGACCTACGTCCTGCTCTGCGACGAGCTGTTCGATCAGCCGCAGGATCTGCGCCTGGATCATCACGTCCAGCGCCGTCGTCGGCTCGTCGGCGATGATCAGCCGCGGGTCGCAGGCGAGCGCCATGGCGATCATGACGCGCTGGCGCTGGCCACCGGAGAGTTCGTGCGGATACGCGGAGGCCCGGGACACCGGCAGGCCCACCTGTTCCAGCAGCTCGCCGGTCCTCGTCCGCGCCGCTGCCGCCGTCGCCCGGCGGTGCAACAGGATCGGCTCGGCGATCTGGTCGCCGATCCGGTGCACCGGGTTGAGCGAGTGCATCGCCCCCTGGAAGACGATCGAGGCGCCCGCCCAGCGCACCGCCCGCACCTGCCCCCAGCGCATCGTCAGGACGTCCTCGCCGTCCAGCAGGATCTCCCCGGACACCCGGGCCCGGGCCGGCAGCAGCCTGAGCAGCGAGAGAGCCAGCGTGGACTTGCCGCAGCCCGACTCGCCCGCGACACCGAGCTTGCGGCCGGCGTCGAGGGACAGGTCCACGCCCCGTACGGCCGCCACCCCGCCCGGGTAGGTCACCTCCAGGTTCCGGACCTCCAGCAGCGTCAACGGGCCACCCCCAGCCTGGGGTTGAGAACGGACTCCACCGCGCGCCCGCACAGGGTGAACGCCAGCGCGACCACCGCGATCGCGATGCCCGGCGGCACCAGATACCACCAGTCGCCCGAACTGACCGCGCCCGCCTCTCGCGCGTCCTGCAGCAGGCCGCCCCACGAGATGACCGTCGGATCACCGAGGCCCAGGAATGCCAGCGTCGCCTCGGCGAGGACGGAGGAGGAGATCATCAGGGTCGTCTGGGCGAGGACCAGCGGCATCACATTGGGCAGTACGTGCCGGGTCATGACGTGCCAGTGGCCGCCGCCGAGCGCTCTGGCCCGCTCGATGTACGGCCGGGACTCCACCGCGAGCGTCTGCGCGCGCACCAGCCGGGCCGTCGTCGGCCAGGAGGTGACGCCGATCGCGAGGATCACCGTGCCGAGGGAGCGGGACATCACGGTGGCCAGCGCGATGGCGAGCACCAGCGCCGGCATCACCAGGAACCAGTCCGTGACCCGCATCAGCACGGTCGCGTACGCCCCCCGGAAGTGCCCGGCCGTGATCCCGACGAGCGTGCCGATCACCACCGACAGCACGGCCGCGAGCAGCCCGACCAGCAGCGAGACCCGAGAGCCCCACACCACCAGGCCCAGCAGATTCCGCCCGAACCGGTCGGTGCCCAGCGGGAATTCACCGCTGGGTGATTCCAGCGGGCTGCCCGGCGCATCGGTCACCCCGGCCACGTCCGAGCCGACCGTCAACGGCGCCGTCAGCGCGACCAGCGCGAACAGGGCGAGCGCGGCCAGCCCGACCAGCCCGACACGATGGGTGCGGTACTCCCGCCAGAACCGCAGGGCGGAGCGGCGGCGGCGCTGCCAGGCCAGCGCCCGCGGCCCGGCGGGCCGGGTGCCGGGTACCGGGGGAGGGGCTTCGGTCGTCATCGGCCCACCCTCGGGTCGAGCAGCGGATAGAGCAGGTCGGCCAGTGTGTTCATGACGATCACCGTCGAGGCGAAGAAGAGGAACAGCCCCTGCACCAGGGGCAGGTCGGGCACGCTCAGCGCCTGGTAGAACAGTCCGCCGAGGCCCGGCCAGGAGAAGACGGTCTCGACCAGGATGACGCCGGCGACGGTCCGGCCGAGGTTGACGAAGACCAGGGTGACCGTGGGCAGCAGCGCGTTCGGTACGGCGTGCCGGCGCCGGACCAGGTCGTCCCTGAGCCCCTTGGCACGGGCCGTCGTCAGATAGTCGCTGCCCATCTCGTCGAGCAGCGCCGAGCGGGTGACCAGCAGCGTCTGCCCGTACTCGACCGCGACCAGTGTGATCACCGGCAGTACGAGGTGGTGGGCGACGTCGAGGACGTAGGCGAAGCCCTCCTTGCCGCCCGACTCCATGCCGCCGGTCGGGAACAGCCCGGGGACGGGGCCGAGGCCCACCCCGAACACGATGATGACCAGCAGGCCCAGCCAGAACGACGGGACGGAGTACAGGGTCAGCGCCAGGCCGGTGTTGAGCCGGTCGCCGAGCCGGCCGTGCCGCCATGCCGAGCGGGTGCCGAGGAACATGCCGAGCGCGGTGTAGAGCACGAAGGCGGTGCCGGTCAGCAGCAGCGTGTTCGGCAACGCCTCGGTGATCTTGTCGATGACCGGGGTGCGGAACTGGTACGACGTGCCCAGGTCGCCGGTGAGCGCCTTGCCGCAGTAGTCCGTGAACTGCTGCCACAACGGCAGGTCGAGCCCGAACTCGCGCCGGTACTCGGCCAGTTGCCGCGCCGAGACCGGACGGCCGCCGGTCATGGTCTTGACCGGGTCCCCGGGGATCAGCCGGAACAGGAAGAACCCGGTGACCAGGACGGCGAGCAGCGAGACGGCCGCACCGCCCGCCTTGCCCGCCCCGTAGCGCAGATACGCGGTGGTGGTGCGCGACCGCGGTCCGCGGACCGCGCGAGGGGCGGGAACCGGTACGGCGGCCTTGCCGACCGGTGCGGACGCCGCGTCAGGGGCTGTGGGCTGCATCGGCTACTCGCGGTCGTCGGCGGTGGCGCCGCGGCGCCTGGCGAAGAGGAATACGGCGCCGGCGAGGACCACGACACCCGCGGCGATCCCCACGACGACCCCGGTCGAGCTGCCGCCGGAGGAGCTGCCGGAGCCGGCCGGGACCGCCGACCACCAGCTCCAGTAACCGTCCTGGCCGTAGATGTTGCCCGCGGCCCTGGGCATGGTCTCGATCGACTTGATCTGGTCGGTGCGGTACGCCTCGACGGCGTTCGGATACGCCATGACGTTCATGTACCCCAGGTCGTACAGCCGCGACTCCATCTGCTGGACGATGCCGGCCCGTTTGGCCGAGTCGTACTCGGCGAGCTGCCTCGCGTACAGCTCGTCGTACGTCTTGTCGCAGATGAAGTTGTCGGTCTGGCCGGTGTCCTTCGGGGTCGCGGGCAGGGCGGCGCAGGTGTGGATGGACAGCACGAAGTCCGGGTCGGGGTTGACGGACCAGCCGTCGAAGGCGAGGTCGTACTTGCCGGCGAGCCAGGGGTCGGTGACGTTGTCCAGGCAGTCGAGCGACATGCCGATGCCGAGCTTGGCCCACCACTCCTTGAGGTACTGGCCCACCGCCTTGTCATTGGGGTCCGTGGCGTGGCACAGGACGCGGTAGTCCAGCGGTTTGCCGTCCTCGCCGACCCGCTTGCCGTCGGCGTTCTTCCGGTAGCCGGCCTGGTCGAGGAGCCGGCCGGCCTTCGTGGGGTCGTAGGAGAGCGTCCGGCTCGCCGACGGCTTCCAGAAGTACGTGGAGAAGCGCGGCGGGATGTAGCCCTGGCCCTCGACCGCGTGGCCCTGGAACACCTTGTCGATGATGGTCCTGCGGTCGACGGCCATGAACAGGGCGTTGCGCACGCGCTGGTCCAGCAGGGACGGGTCGCCGTCACCGAACCTCTTGCCGTTCTTCGCCCGGGCGCCCGGGTTGGTGGCGAGGGCGTAGAAGCGACGGCCGGGAGCGTCGTTGACCTTGATGTCCTTCTGGCCCTTGAGGGAGGCGGCCTGAGCCGGTGTCAGGGCCGGCTGGCCCGCCACGAAGGAGACCTCGCCCTTGCGCAGCGCGGCCACGGCCGCGTCCTGGTCCTTGTAGTACTTGAAGACCAGCTCGTCGAACTTGGGCGCCCCGCGCCAGAAACCCTTGTTGGCCTTCAGGCGGACATAGCTGTCGGCCTTGTAGTCGGTGAGGACGAACGGCCCGTCGCCGACGATGGGGAAGGTCTTGTCGTTGTTGAACTTCGACAGGTCCGAGACGTTCTTCCACACGTGCTCGGGCACGATCGGCACGTCCAGGGCGGTCATCGTCGCCTGCGGCTTCTTCAGCTCGACGACCAGTTTGGTGGGGCTGGGGGCCGTCACCTTGCGGAAGTTGCCGACGAAGCTGCCGTTCGCGGTGGCGGCAGCCTGGTCGGTCATCATCTTGTTGAAGGTCCAGGCCGCGTCCTGGGCGGTCACCTTCTGCCCGTCCGACCACTTGGCGTCGGAGCGGATGGTGTACGTCCAGGTGAGCTTGTCGGCGGACGGCGCCCACTTGGTGGCGAGGCCGGGGACCGGATGGGCGTCACCGGGGTCGTAGTCCGTGAGGTACTCGTACGTCAGCCGCAGGATGCTCGTGCTGACCAGACGCACCGCCAGGAACGGGCTCAGCGAGTCGACGCTCTGCGCGACCGCCACGGTGAGGACCTTCTTGCCGCCGGCGGCCTCCGCCCGCTGGGGCGCCGGGTTGAGCGGAGTCGCGAGGCCCGACGAGAACGTCAGAGCGATGGCGCCGGCGGTCGCGACGAGCCGGAGCGTACGGGGTCGAGGGATTCTCGGATGTGAACGCCTGGTGCCGTACTGGTCTTGTGTGCTCATGAATCGTGACCTCGCGTCATCGCTCGCACAGGGACGGCTTGTTCGGACTTCGGAACCGGGTTTTGCCTGGTGGCGCCAGCTGGGTGATGAGTGTGTCTATCAGCGGCGGTCTCGGTGCGTCAACGGCACGGGAAGCCTGCGTGGCCTGCGGAAACGGCGAGTTGATGTTCGAGTCCGCAAATATTGGTCCAGACCGGTGAAGGGGGCCTGGTGGAGCGCTGGCGACGGTCGGCGACCGGTTTTGTCACCGTGCCGCTCCCGCCGGTTCAGCGGACGACCCGCCCGCGCAGCACGATGCGGCGGGGATGGCGCAGCACGGCCGGTTCGCGGCGCGGGTCGGCGTCGTAGACGGTGATGTCGGCGAGAGCGGACTCGGTGAGAGCGGTCAGGCCCAGAAAGGCACGGGCCGTCCAGCTCGCCGCACCGACGGCGGTCTCGGGGGCAGTCCCGCGGCGATCAGGTGCCCGACCTCCGCGGCGACATTGCCGAAGGGCGCGGAGTCGGTGCCGGCGAGGACGGTGACACCGGCGTCATGGGCCTCGCGGACCCGGCGGATCATGGTCGCGTGGCCCGCGTGCCACAGGCGGCCCCGCGAGGTGTCCCTGGTGCGGTGCGGGGCGCTGCGCGCGAAGGCGGTGAGGGTGGGCACGTAGGCCGTGCCGTGTCCGGCCATGAGGTCCACGCACTCCTCGGGCATCCCCATCCCGTGCTCGACGGAGTCGACGCCCGCGCGGGCCGCGTTCAGCGCACCCCGCGCCGACTGGCAGTGCACCGCGATCCGGCCGCCCGCCGAGTGCACGGCGTCGGTCACGGCGCGCAGCACCTCGTACGGCACCGGGGCCGCCTCGAAGTCCCAGTCGCCCACGAGCTTGCACCAGCCGTCCCGGGACCCCGCCTCGGCGACGGCGGCCGCTACGAGGCCGTCGGTGACGGTGTGGAAGGGAGCGCTCCTCGACAACCCGGCCCAGGCCAGCCACCTCCCCGCGCTCACCATGCGCGGCATGTCGGGTGCCTCGCGCAGCCCGGCGGGTATCTCGCCGAGGAGCCCGGGGAAGCGCAACGCCGTCGTCCCCGCGTCCCGGTGCGCGGCGACCTGCGACGCGAACGCCTCGGCGTCGAAGGTGGGTTCCTCCTCGGACGGGGAGCCGGGATGCGTGTGCACGTCGACCAGGCCGGGCAGCAGGAAGCCCCCGTCGGCCACGGTGTCGGCCGGTCCCGAGGGCCGCTCGAAGGTGATCCGGTCCCCGAGCGTCCAGACATCGCGGACCGTGCCGTCGGGAAGCACGGCTCCGCGCAGGTGAAGGGCCATGGGGCCGGAGTGTCACCGAAGGGCACCTGGACCGCAAGACGGCCTGCCGGGGGAGCGGGGGCCGAGCCCTGCCCGCCCTCCCGGCGACGGGCCCTCGTGCTCTCGTGCCTTGAGGGAGCCCCCATACGGGTGGGCCTGTCCTGCGTACGGGTTGCCTGGAATGCGCTGTATGCGTGTTGTGGCGATATTGGCCGATAACGGATCAGTGCTCCGGCGCTGGGGCCACAGCGCGTATCTGCGCATTCATGAGGAGGCACGCCATGCGTGGAGCCACGCACGCCAAATGGGCCGCATGCGCGGCGGCGGTCGCGCTCGCCGCGACCGCCTGCGGCGGCGACAGCGGCAGCGGGAGCAGCGGTGGTGACAGCAGCGCTGTGCTCAGCTCCTCCTGGGGTGATCCGCAGAACCCGCTGGAGCCCGCCAACACCAACGAGGTGCAGGGCGGCAAGGTCCTCGACATGATCTTCCGCGGGCTGAAGAGGTACGACCCCAAGACCGGCGCCGCCAAGGACATGCTCGCCGAGAAGATCGACACCACGGACTCGCAGAACTTCACCGTCACCGTCAAGGCGGGCTGGAAGTTCAGCAACGGCGAGGCCGTCACCGCCAAGTCCTTCGTGGACGCGTGGAACTACGGCGCCGGCCTCAAGAACAACCAGAAGAACGCGTACTTCTTCGGCTACATCGAGGGCTACGACAAGGTCCACCCGGAAAGCGGCACACAGACCGCCGACACGCTCAGCGGCCTGAAGGTCACCGGCGACAGGACCTTCACCGTCAAGCTGACGCAGAAGTTCTCGACCTTTCCGGACACCCTCGGCTACCCGGCGTTCGCGCCCCTGCCCCAGGCCTTCTACACCGACCACGCCGGGTGGATCAAGAAGCCGGTCGGCAACGGCCCGTACACGGTGCAGTCGTACACCAAGGGCTCGAAGATGTCCCTGCGGAAGTGGGACGCGTACCCCGGCACCGACAAGGCGCAGAACGGCGGCGTGGACCTCAAGGTCTACACCGACAACAACACCGCCTACACCGACCTGATGGCCGGCAACCTCGACCTGGTCGACGACGTCCCGGCCGCCCAGCTCAAGAACGTCAAGAGCGACCTGGGCAGCCGCTATCTCAACACCCCCGCCGGCATCATCCAGACGCTCGCCTTCCCCTTCTACGACAAGGACTGGAACACGAGCGGCGCGGTGAAGGTCCGCCAGGGCCTGTCCATGGCGATCAACCGCCAGCAGATCACCGACACGATCTTCCAGAAGACCCGGACGCCGGCCACCGACTGGACCTCCCCGGTCCTCGGCACGAAGGGCGGCTTCCAGGACGGGCTGTGCGGGAGCGGCTGCGAGTACAACCCCAGCGAGGCCAAGAAGCTGGTCAAGGAGGGCGGCGGGCTGCCCGGCGGCCAGGTCAAGATCACGTACAACGCGGACACCGGCTCGCACAAGGAGTGGGTGGACGCCGTCTGCAACTCCATCAACAACGCGCTCGGCAACGACAAGGCGTGCGTCGGCAACCCGGTCGGCACCTTCGCCGACTTCCGCACTCAGATCACCCAGAAGAAGATGTCCGGTCCGTTCCGGGCCGGCTGGCAGATGGACTACCCGCTCATCCAGAACTTCCTCCAGCCGCTCTACTACACCAACGCCTCCTCCAACGACGGCCACTGGTCGAACAAGGACTTCGACAAGCTGGTCAACCAGGCCAACACCGAGACCGACACCACCAAGGCGATCGGCATCTTCCAGAACGCCGAGAAGGTCGTCCGCGACAACATGGCCGCCATCCCGCTCTGGTACCAGAACGGCAGCGCAGGCTGGTCCGACCGGCTGTCGAACGTCGCGCTGAACCCGTTCAGCGTCCCGGTCTACAACGAGATCAAGGTCGGCTGAGCCCCCATGGGCAGGTACGTGGTCCGGCGTCTGCTCCAGATGATCCCGGTGTTCATCGGGGCCACGCTGCTGATCTTCCTGATGGTGAACGTGATGGGCGACCCCATCGCGGGCCTGTGCGGCGAGCGGCAGTGCGACGCGGCCACAGCCGCCCAGCTGAAGAAGGAGTTCGGGCTCGACAAGCCCGTCTGGCAGCAATACCTGACCTACATGGGGAACGTCTTCACCGGCGACTTCGGCACGGCGTTCAACGGCCAGAAGGTCACCGAGCTGATGGCGACCGCGTTCCCCGTGACCATCCGGCTGACGATCGTCGCGATCCTCATCGAGGTCGTCATCGGCATCACGCTGGGTGTCGTCACGGGTCTCAGGCGCGGGCGCCCCGTCGACACCTCGGTCCTGCTTGGCACCCTCGTCGTCATCTCCGTACCGACCTTCGTCACCGGTCTGCTGCTCCAACTCCTCCTCGGTGTCGAGTGGGGGTGGATCAAACCGTCGGTCTCCACGGACGCCACCTTCGGCGAGCTGATCGTGCCGGGCCTGGTCCTCGCGTCCGTCTCGCTCGCCTACGTGACCCGGCTGACCCGCACCTCCATCGCGGAGAACCGGCGTTCCGACTACGTCCGCACGGCCGTCGCCAAGGGCCTGCCCCGACGCCGGGTGATCATCCGGCACCTGCTGCGCAACTCCCTGATCCCGGTGGTCACCTTCATCGGCACGGACATCGGCGCGCTGATGGGCGGGGCGATCGTCACCGAGCGGATCTTCAACATCCACGGCGTCGGCTACCAGCTCTACCAGGGCATCCTCCGGCAGAACACCCAGACCGTCGTCGGTTTCGTGACCGTCCTCGTCCTCGTCTTCCTGGTGGCCAACCTGCTCGTCGACCTCCTGTACGCCGTACTCGACCCGAGGATCCGCTATGCCTGAGCAGTACGAGTCCGAGGGCGCCATCTCCTCCGCGGGCACGGGCGGCGCGATGGACCTCGCGGTGACCGAGGCGGAGACCCTGGAGAAGACGCCCGGCGGCCCGGAAGGCACGGGCCCGGCGGACAAACCCCGCTCCCTCTGGTCCGACGCCTGGCGCGACCTGCGCCGCAACCCCGTCTTCATCATCTCGGCGCTGGTGATCCTCTTCCTGGTCGTCATCTCCATCTGGCCGTCGCTGATCGCCTCCGGCAACCCCCTCAAGTGCGACCTCGCCAAGGCCCAGGAGGGCTCACAGCCCGGCCACCCCTTCGGCTACGACGGTCAGGGCTGCGACGTCTACACGCGCACCGTGTACGGGACCCGCGTCTCCATCAGCGTGGGCGTGCTGGCCACCCTCGGCGTCGCGCTCCTCGGCTCGGTCCTGGGTGGCCTCGCCGGGTACTTCGGCGGCGGCTGGGACTCGCTGATGTCCCGGATCACCGACATCTTCTTCGCGATCCCGGTCGTGCTCGGCGGTCTCGTCCTGCTCTCCGTGGTGACCAGCAACACGATCTGGCCGGTCATCGGGTTCATCGTGCTGCTCGGCTGGACGCAGGTCTACCGCATCGCCCGCGGCTCGGTCATCACCGCCAAGCAGAACGACTACGTGCAGGCCGCCCGCGCTCTCGGCGCCTCCGACTCCCGCCTGCTGCTGCGCCACATCGCACCCAACGCGGTCGCGCCGGTGATCGTCGTGGCGACCATCGCGCTCGGCACGTACATCGCGCTGGAGGCGACCCTGTCGTACCTCGGCGTCGGCCTGAAGCCGCCGACGGTCAGCTGGGGCATCGACATCTCCGCGGCCTCCGCCTACATCCGCAACGCCCCCCACATGCTCCTGTGGCCGGCCGGAGCCCTGGCGGTCACCGTGCTCGCCTTCATCATGCTGGGCGACGCGGTCCGCGACGCCCTCGACCCGAAGCTGAGGTGAGCCGCCGTCATGCTGCTCGAAGTGCGGGACCTGCACGTGGAGTTCCGGACCCGGGACGGGGTCGCCAAGGCCGTCAACGGGGTCACCTACAGCGTGGACGCGGGGGAGACCCTCGCTGTGCTGGGCGAGTCCGGGTCGGGGAAGTCGGTCACCGCGCAGGCCGTCATGGGCATCCTCGACATCCCGCCCGGGAAGATCACCGGCGGTGAGATTCTCTTCCAGGACAGGGACCTGCTGAAGCTCAAGGAGGACGAGCGGCGCAAGGTCCGTGGATCCGGGATGGCGATGATCTTCCAGGACGCGCTGTCCGCCCTCAACCCCGTGCTCTCCGTGGGCGACCAGCTCGGCGAGATGTTCGTCGTGCACCGGGGCATGTCGAAGAAGGACGCGCGGGCGAAGGCCGTCGAGCTGATGGAGCGGGTGCGGATCCCCGCGGCCAGGGAGCGGGTCAGGGACTACCCGCACCAGTTCTCCGGCGGTATGCGCCAGCGCATCATGATCGCGATGGCCCTCGCCCTGGAGCCGGCCCTGATCATCGCCGACGAGCCCACCACCGCCCTCGACGTCACCGTGCAGGCCCAGGTGATGGACCTGCTCGCCGAGCTGCAGCGCGAGTACCACATGGGGCTCATCCTCATCACCCACGACCTGGGCGTGGTGGCCGACGTCGCCGACCGGATCGCCGTCATGTACGCGGGCCGGATCGTCGAGTCGGCCCCGGTGCACGACATCTACAAGCTGCCCGCGCACCCGTACACCAAGGGCCTGCTGGAGTCGATCCCACGGCTCGACCAGAAGGGCCGGGGGCTCTACGCCATCAAGGGCCTGCCGCCCAACCTCATGCACATCCCACCGGGCTGCGCCTTCAACCCCCGCTGCCCGATGGCCCAGGACGTGTGCCGCACCGACGTACCGCCCCTGCACGAGGTGGACGGTCCGGACTCGGCCCGGCACAGCGCCTGCCACTTCTGGAGGGAGTGCCTGAATGGCTGAGTCGATTCTGCAGGTCAGCGGGCTCGTCAAGCACTACCCGCTCACCCGGGGGATTCTCTTCAGGAAGCAGGTCGGCGCGGTGAAGGCCGTCGACGGCGTGGACTTCGAACTCGGCCGCGGCGAAACCCTCGGCATCGTCGGCGAGTCCGGCTGCGGCAAGTCCACGGTCGCCAAGATGCTGGTCAACCTGGAGAAGCCGACGGCCGGGGAGATCCGCTACAAGGGCGAGGACATCGCCAGGCTCTCCGGCAAGGCCCTGCGGTCCGTGCGGCGCAACATCCAGATGGTCTTCCAGGACCCGTACACCTCCCTCAACCCCCGGATGACCGTGGGCGACATCATCGGAGAGCCGTACGAGATCCACCCCGAGGTGGCGCCCAAGGGAGACCGGCGCCAGAAGGTCCAGGAGCTGCTGGACGTCGTCGGGCTCAACCCCGAGTACATCAACCGCTATCCGCACCAGTTCTCCGGCGGCCAGCGCCAACGCATCGGCATCGCACGGGGGTTGGCGCTGCGCCCCGAGATCATCGTCGCCGACGAGCCGGTCTCCGCGCTGGACGTCTCCGTCCAGGCCCAGGTGATCAACCTTCTCGACCGGCTGCAGAGCGAGTTCGAGCTGTCGTACGTCTTCATCGCGCACGACCTGTCGATCGTCCGGCACATCTCGGACCGGGTCGGGGTGATGTACCTCGGGCGGATCGTGGAGACCGGCAGGGACCAGGAGATCTACGAGCATCCGACGCACCCCTACACCCAGGCGCTGCTGTCGGCCGTTCCCCTGCCCGATCCGGAGGCACGTGAGCACCGGGAGCGGATCATCCTCGCCGGTGACGTGCCGTCGCCGACGAACGTCCCCTCCGGATGCCGCTTCCGCACCCGTTGCTGGAAGGCGCAGGAACGGTGCGCGCTGGAGGTGCCCGCGCTGGCGGTGCCCGCGGAGTTCCGGTTCGCGAGCGGGCCGGCCGCCCACGACTCCGCCTGCCACTTCGCCGAGGAGAAGGTCGTCGTGCCACCGAAGGAGCCGAAGGGACCGGCGGGACCGGCGGGGCAAAGCAACGGGCCGGGGTGACATGGCGACACCCCGGCCCGTTTACGGCACCCGCACGGCCGTACGCTGATCAGCCTCGCGCGTCCGTATATCGGTATCGCTTCCTCGAAGTTGCCTGCTTGTTAACGCGGTTCATGCAGATTTGCGCGGCTGTGCGAGCGAACGCCGCAGGAAATCCAGCTGGAGCAGCAGCAAATTCTCGGCGACCGACTCCTGCGGAGTCATGTGGGTGACGCCGGACAGGGGCAGCACCTCGTGCGGCCGGCCGGCGGCCAGCAGGGCCGAGGACAGGCGCAGGGAGTGGGCGACCACCACGTTGTCGTCGGCGAAGCCGTGGATGACCATCATCGGACGGTGCTGCTCGGCCGGATCGACCAGCCCCGCGTCGTCGATGAGCGAGTTGCGCCGGTAGACCTCCGGCTGTTCGCCCGGGTGGCCGAGGTAGCGCTCCTGGTAGTGGGTGTCGTACAGGCGCAGGTCGGTGACCGGGGCGCCCACCACGGCCGCATGGAAGACGTCCGGGCGGCGCAGCACCGCGAGCGCCGCCAGATAGCCGCCGAAGGACCAGCCGCGGATCGCGACCCGGCTCAGGTCCAGCGGGAAGTCGGCGGCGAGCGCCTGGAGCGCGTCCACCTGGTCCTCCAGGACGACCGCCGCGAGGTCGTCGCGGACCGCCTTCTCCCAGGCCGGGGAGCGGCCCGGGGTGCCGCGCCCGTCGGCGACCACCACCGCGAACCCCTGGTCGGCGAACCACTGCGAGGTCAGATGCGGATTGTGGGCTGCGAGCACCCGCTGTCCGTGCGGACCGCCGTAGGGATCCATCAGGACGGGGAGCGGGGTCGCACCGTCGTGATCGCGGGGGAGCAGGACGGCGCACGGGATGCGCCGTGCGCCCCCCTCGGTGAGGATCACGCGCGGGGACATACCGGGATCTTCGGCATACGAGGTGATGGTCACCGTGCTTCCCGAGCCTCCGGCCGGGGGGATCCCCGTCTCCCTTCGGCCGCCGTCACGAAGGACCCGCACACGGGTGCCCGGCCGGTCGAGCGAGGCGGACACCAGCACGGTCACGCCTCCCGCCCGCACCGCCGAGTGCACGCCGGGCTCCTGCGACAGGCGCTCCAGGCCCAGTTCGTTGACGCGATAGACGTGCACCTCGCCGGTCTCGGGGGCCTCGGTCTCCGCGCCGGCCGACGCGGAGACCAGCACGTCGTCCGATGTGACGTCCAGCACGGCGCGAACATGCAACTGCGGGCCCGTCAGCGGGCGTTCACCGACCGCGAGGACCCGCGCGCCCCCCTCGTCGGCAATGCGCACGAGCTGCCCGGACGGACTCCAGCAGGGCACCCCGGGGAAAAGATCAAGCCAAACCCGATCTTCGTCCGCGTGTACGAGCCGGGTCTCGCCCGTCTCCGGGGACACCGCAAGGAACAACTGACTGCGCTGGTCGCGCGCCTGTACGAGCAGCAGTGGCGCACCCGCGTCCGACCAGTGCACATGGGCCAGGTACGGATAGCGCGCCCGGTCCCAGACGACCTCCGTGCGCACCCCGTCCAGGCCGATCACGAACAGCCGCACCTCCGCGTTGTCGGTGCCCGCCGCCGGGTAGGCCACCTGCTGTGGATCACGCTCCGGCCGGGCCGGGTCGGAGATCCACCAGCGCGCTACCGGCGTGTCGTCCACGCGTGCCACCAGCAGCCGGTCCGACTCCGGCGACCACCAGAAGCCGCGCGAGCGGCCCATCTCCTCGGCCGCGATGAACTCGGCCAGTCCATAGGTGGCGTTGGCCGACTCCGGCTCGGCGAGCGCCCGTTCGTCCTTGCCCTCGGCGCCCACGACCCGCAGTGCACGGTGTGCGACATAGGCGACGTGCCGGCCGTCGGGGGAGGGGCGGGGGTCGATCACCGGTCCGGCGGCGGGGAGTTCACGTGCCGTGCCGGCCCGCAGTTCGGCCGCGAAAAGCCGCCCCGACAGCGCGAAAGCCGCCAACTCCACGGCCGCGTCGGTGGCGTAGCCGACGATGCCGGCGCCGCCCTCGCGGCTGCGTTCGCGGCGCGCCCGCTCCTCGGGCGGGAGGTCCTCGGAGGCGCCACCCAGCAGGGCGCGCGGGTCGGCCGCCACGCGCTCCCCACCCTGCGCCGCATCGAGGACCCACAGGGAACTCGCCCTGTCCGTACCGGAGGTGGAGCGCAGGAACACCACACGGGCGCCGTCGGGTGACACGGTGAAAGCGCGCGGCGCGCCCAGCGTGAAGCGCTGGGTGCGGGCGTGCCGGCGGGGGAAGGTATCGGACCTCGTCGTCATGGACCGACCATATTGGCCATGCGCCCCCTTGTGCGGCCGTGCGCCGAGCGATGCGCGCGTTCGGATAGTTATGATCACTAGCGCATAGTGGGTATGAACCTGCTGGTTATCGCATGGATTTATCTGCCCCCTCAGTCCGACCCCGCGCCCTTGGGACCTTTGGAGGTGAGCCGCCGTGGCACTCTCGATTTCGGCGGTGGTGCTGCTGGCGATCGTCGTCTTCCTGTTGGTCAAGAAGTCCGGCTTGAAGGCGGGCCATGCGATCGTCTGCATGCTGCTCGGCTTCTATCTGGCCTCCTCGACCATCGCTCCCACGATCAGCGAGCTGACGACGAACATCGCGGGGATGATCGGCAGCCTCAAGTTCTGACCCCCGGGCTGCGTGGTGCTGTCAGTGCCGCCTCGTAGGGTGGGGTCCATGACGGAACTGCCCGCCCGGCGTCTGCTACTGGTGCACGCGCACCCGGACGACGAGTCGATCAACAACGGCGCGACCATGGCCGCGTATGCGGCCGGGGGTGCTCGCGTGACCCTGGTCACCTGCACCCTCGGCGAGCGCGGCGAGGTCATCCCGCCGGAGCTTCAGCACCTCACCGGCGCCGCCCTCGGTGAGTACCGGCTGCGCGAGCTCACGGCCGCCATGCGTGAGCTAGGCGTCGAGGACTTCCGTCTGCTCGGCGGCCCCGGCCGCTACCGGGACTCCGGGATGATGGGCCTCGCCGACAACGACGACCCGGCCTGCTTCTGGCAGGCCGACGTCGACGAGGCGGCCAGGCATCTCGTCGAGGTGATCCTGGAGGTGCGCCCCCAGGTCCTCGTCACCTACGACGACAACGGCGGATACGGCCACCCCGACCACATCCAGGCCCACCGCGTCGCCATGCGCGCCGCCGAGCTGGCCGCCGAGGCGGGCCGGCCGATCCCCAAGATCTACTGGAACCGGGTGCCCCGGTCCGTCGCCGAGGGCGCCTTTGCCCGGATTGCGGAGGAGCTGCCCGCTCTGCCGTTCTCCAAGGCCGCCGTCATCGACGACGTGCCGGGTGTGGTTCCGGACGAGCGGATCACCGCCGAGATCGACGGCACCGCGCACGCCGCCGCCAAGGCCGCCGCGATGCGGGCGCACGCCACACAGATCGAGGTGGCGGAGCCGTACTTCGCACTCTCGAACAAGCAGGCGCAGCCCCTGTTCACCACTGAGTACTACGAGTTGGTGCGCGGGCCGGACGGGACGTCGCCCCGGGAGACCGATCTGTTCGCCGGGACCGGGGAGGCGTCATGACCGAGCGGGGCTCCCTGCTCGCCCAGCCGCTGCAGCGGCCCTCCGCCGGGCGGATGCTGTTGTACGTGGGTCTCTTCGTGCTCGGCCTGCTCGTCGGCGCGGCCGGTGCGCTGGTGCAGGCCGGCTGGTTCCCGGGCGGGCTGCTGCTCGCTCTCGCGGGCGAGGCGGGCCTGTGCCTCGGCGGCGGACGGGCCGCCGGCAGCCGGGGCGGGTCCATCGCGCCCGCCGCCGGCTGGATGATCGCCGTCATCCTGCTCACCGCCAGCAGACCCGAGGGCGACTTCCTCTTCGGCGCGGGAGGCGGCTCCTATCTCTTCCTGCTCGGAGGAATGGCCGTGGCTGTGATCTGTGCCACCCTTGGACGGGGGCGGCAACCAAGTGGCCGTGACGTCCGACTTGGCAAGTGACGTACTACTTCGCCATTAAACGCGCGTGCGAGTCCCGTGTGGGTTTCCCCGGCGGTCATGGGATACGCGCCAGAGGTGGCCAGTATGGTGGTGCGCGCCGCCGAGCCGCCCGTGAGGTTGTGTCGGGCGGCGGAGCCAACCGGGAGAACCTGCCTTGAGTCGTGAAACTGACACTCCGTCCTCCGGGCCCAACGGGCGCGGCGGAGCCGCATACCCGTCGGGCACGCCGCCGTACGGGACACCCACGGCTTCCGACGCCGGTACGGATGCGGGCCGTTCGGCCCCGCAGCCGGAGGACCGCAAGACCGAGACCACACTGACGACCCGGATCCGGATCAACATCCCCGGGTCGCGGCCCATTCCGCCCGTCGTCGTGCGTACGCCCGTCGCGGACACCGAGGGCTTCGAGGAGACCTCGCAGTCCGAGGGCCAGGCGCCGGGGGCGACCCAGGCCATGGGTACCGTCGAACCGCCGGGCGAGCCCGCTCCGTCCGCCGAGGGTCCGGCGAGCAACTGGTTCGCGCCCCGCAAGCCGGCTCCCGCCAAGGGCGGTCAGGGCGGCGGCGCCACCAACGGGGCCGGTCTGCCCGGCGGTTCGGGTGCACAGGGCGCGCCCGCCGCGGGGGCCGGGGCTCCTGGCGCGGGCGCCGCTGGCGGCGGTGCACGGCCGGGCGCCGGTCGTCCCGGCGGCGTGGTCGGCTCCATGAGCGTGCCGGGCGGCTCCCGCCCCGGTGGCGCGAACGGCGGCGCTCCCCGCCCCGGCGGGACGAACGGCGCCGGGCTGCCCGGTGCGACCGGCGGGCCGGTGGCTCCCGGGCACGGCGGCGGCACCGGTTCCTTCGACGTCACCGAGGCGCTGGCCGCGGGACCGCTCGGAAACGGCGCGCGTCCCGGCGGCGAACCGCGCCGCGACGACCTGCCGTACTTCTCGGAAGGGGAGCACGGCGTCCCGAACGGGCCGGGCGGCCAGGGCGGCTACGGCGGCGCGAGCGGCTTCAACGGCCCGGGCGGCCACGGCGGCGCGGGCGGCGCCCAGGGTCCCGCGGGCCCGACCGCCGGACCGGTCATGGGCGACAGCCCCCTGACCGCACCCCTCGGCGGCGCACCCCTCGGTGGCGCCCCTGCCGGACCCGGCTCACATGCCGGACTCGGCGCACCCGCAGGCCCCGGCGGCATGGGCGGCCCGCACGGCGCCGGTCTCGGCCCCGGTGGCGGCCTCAGCGACGACACCGCGATCCTCACACCGCAGAAGCCGGCCCCGGCGCCGGGCACACAGGGCTACCCGGCCCCGGACAACGTCTCCGGACACACCGTCACCAGCAGCATGCCGGTCGTGCCCACCGACGCCAACTCGCCCTTCGGGCCCGGCGCCCACACCGACGGCCCGCTGCCGCACACGCCCCCGAAACTGCCCGAGCCGGTCGCACAGAACGTGCCGGCGTCATCCGCACCCAAGAAAAAGAAGAAGGGCCGCAACAAGCTGGTGCTGGTCGGCACCGGCGTGTTCGTCCTCGGCGGTGTCGCGTACGGCGCCGGGCTGCTGATGAACCACTCCGACGTACCCAAGGGCACCACCGTGCTCGGCGTCGACATCGGCGGCGGCACCCGCGACGACGCCGTCAGGAAGCTCGACGAGGCCTTCGGCGACCGGGTGAACAAGCCGCTGAAGCTGTCGGTCGGCGGTGACACCGTCACCCTCAAGCCGGATCAGGCGGGGCTGCAGTTCGACGAGCAGGCCACCGTCGCCGCGGCCGCGCAGAGCGACTACAACCCGGTCTCCGTCATCGGCTCGCTCTTCGGCAACCACCGCGTCGTCGACCCGGTGATGCCCGTCGACGAGGAGAAGCTCAGCGCGGCCCTGAAGACCTCGGCCGGCGGCTCCGGATCGATGACCGAGGGCACGATCGAGTTCAAGTCCGGCAAGGCCGTCGCCGTCTACGGCAAGGCGGGCAAGGGCATCGACGTCCCCAAGTCGACCGAGGCGGTCAAGGAGGCGTACCGCAACCAGGTGGAGACCAACGCGACCTCCCCGGTGACGGTCGCGACGACGACCCAGCAGCCGTCGGTGACCAATGCCGAGGTCGACCGCGAGATGAAGGCGTTCGCCGAGCCGGCGATGTCGGGGCTCGTCACGGTCAAGACGGACACGGGTGTCTCGCTGCCGCTGAGCCCGCAGAACTCCCTGTGGAAGTTCCTCAGGGTCGAGGCCGTCAACGGCAAGCTCGTCGACAAGCCGGACCTCACCGCGCTCAAGGAGCTCTACGGCGGCCAGTTCAACGGCGTCCTGATCACCCGGGGCACCGGCAAGAAGACGGCCGTCACCCCCCAGGACGTCTATGTCGCCCTGCGCCAGGCACTCCTGAGCAAGACCAACAGGGTCGGCGTCATCGAGTCGAACCCCAGCTAGCGGCACAGCCGCACGAGAGGGCACCCGGCACCCGCCGGGTGCCCTCTCGTCGTATGTCACCGCCGTCGGCATGACATCTGTCATCCGGCGGTCAGGACCGCCGACACTGCCGCGACAGCGGCCAGAGCGGCCACGATGGTGCACATGACGACGACAGCGACAACGACCGCCACCCCGGTGGTCGGATTCGAGCAGGTGAGCAAGACCTACGGGAACGTGCGGGCCGTGGACGGGCTGACACTCGCCCTGCACCCGGGGGAGACCGTGGCCCTGCTGGGGCCCAACGGGGCCGGCAAGTCCACCACACTCGACCTGCTGCTGGGCCTGAAGCAGGCCGACAGCGGCACAGTCAGTGTCTTCGGCACCAGCCCGCGCGAGGCCATCGTCGCCGGCCGGGTGGGGGCCATGCTGCAGAGCGGCGGGCTGATGGACGAGGTGACGGTCGCCGAACTGGTGAAGCTCGCCTGCGACCTGCACCCCAAGCCGTACAAGAGCGGTGACGTCCTCGCCCGCGCCGGTGTCGCGCAGATCGCCGACCGCAAGGTCAACAAGCTCTCCGGAGGCCAGGCCCAGCGTGTCCGCTTCGCCCTGGCCACCGCCGGCGACAGCGACCTGATCGTCCTCGACGAGCCCACCACCGGCATGGACGTCTCCGCCCGCCAGGCCTTCTGGGCCACCATGCGCGAGCAGGCGGACCAGGGCCGGACCGTCCTGTTCGCCACGCACTACCTGGAGGAGGCGGACGCGATCGCCGACCGGGTGCTGGTGCTGCACCGGGGGCGGCTGCTCGCCGACGGGACGGCGGCCGAGATCAAGGCGAAGGCGGGAGCGAGGCGGGTCGCCTTCGACCTGGAGGGCCCCATCGACGAGGCACCTCTGCGCGCCCTTCCCTTTCTCACCTCCCTCGCCATCAGCGGCCAGACCGTCCGCATCCAGTCCGCCGACGCCGACGCGACCGTGCACGCCCTCTACGGCCTCGGCGTCTACCCCCGCAACCTCGAAGTCGCCGGGCTCGGCCTGGAGCAGGCCTTCGTCGCCATCACCGCCGCCGAGGAGGCCAAGCAGTCATGCTGAATACATTTGCTTCGCGGAGCCTGATCAAGCTGGAACTGGCGCGCGCCCTGCGCAACCGCAAGTTCCTGTTCTTCTCGGTGATCTACCCGTCGGTCATCTTCCTGCTGGCCTCCAGCCAGACGGGCACCGTCGACGGCACCGGCCTGAGCGTCGCGGCGTACGTCATGGTGTCCATGGCCTCCTTCGGCGCCCTGACGGCGGTCCTCATGGGCAACAGCGAGCGCATCGCCAAGGAGCGCGAGAGCGGCTGGGTACGGCAGCTGCGGCTGACCACGCTGCCGGGGAGCGGCTACGTCCTCGCCAAGACCGCCAGTGCCGCCGTCGTCAGCCTGCCGTCCATCGTGGTCGTCTTCGTGGTCGCCGCGGCCGTCAAGGACGTACGCCTGGACGCCTGGCAGTGGCTCGCCCTCACCGGCGCGATCTGGGCCGGCAGCCTGGTCTTCGCCGCACTCGGCGTCGCCATCGGCTACCTCGCCTCCGGGGACGCGGTCCGCCCGATCACGATGATCATCTACTTCGGTCTGTCGATCCTCGGCGGCCTCTGGTTCCCCTCCACCAGCTTCCCGGCCTGGCTGCAGGACATCGCCAGGTGGCTGCCCACGCACGCGTACGCTGCCCTGGGGCGCGCCATCGAACAGAGTCAGGCCCCGCACGCCCAGGACATCGCCATCCTCGTCGCCTTCTTCCTGCTCTTCGCGGGAGGCGCGGCCTGGCTGTACCGGAAGGACACGCTGAAGGCGTGAGCACGATGACGGACGACGGGCTGCCCGACGAACTGCGGGCCGAGAACACGATCAGGATCGGCCAGGAGCCCCGCAACGGCGGCGAGGCGCTGCGCAAGATGGTCTGGATCCTGCCCTGGCTGATCTTCCTCGGGGCGCCCATGCAGGACCTGGCCTCCGGCCGCCACACCCCCGCCGCGACCGCGGCCGGCTGGGTGGCCCTGGCGACCTTCACCGGCCTCTATCTGACGCTGGTCTTCCGGAACATGGGCCGCCCGTGCTCGGGCCGGACCGTCGGCGTCTTCGTCGGCCTGCTCGGCACGCTCGCGATCGTCCTGGGCCTCACTCTCGGCTACCCGTGGATCGGCCTATTCGTCTACGTCTCCGTCACCTGCGGCGCCACACTGCCGATGCCGGTGACGTACTGGGGGATCGGGCTGAACGCCCTGGCGATGCTCCTGGTGGGCCTGCGCAACGGCAAGTTCGACTGGAGCCTGCTGATGGTGGTGGTGCTCCTCGGCTTCGCGATGACGGGCGTGAAGCAACTGGTGCGCACCACCGTCGAGTTGCGCAAGGCCCGCGCCACGGTCGCTCAACTGGCCGCCAACGAGGAGCGGTTGCGCCTGGCCCGTGACCTCCATGACCTGCTCGGCCACTCCCTGTCGCTGATCACGCTGAAGAGCGAGCTGGCGGGCCGTATGCTCCCCGGCGACCCCGGCAAGGCGGCCCAGCAGGTCGCCGACATCGAACAGGTCAGCCGCCAGGCCCTGGTGGACGTCCGCGAGGCGGTCACCGGCTACCGCCGCCCCCGGCTGTCCGGGGAACTCGCGGGCGCCCAGGTCGCCCTGGCGGCGGCCGGCATCACTGCCGACGTGCCCGCCGAACCGGACCTGGCCGGCGTCCCCGAGGAGAGCGAGTCGGCCCTGGCCTGGGCGCTGCGCGAGGCGATCACCAACGTGGTGCGCCACAGCGGTGCCGGACGGTGCACGGTGGAGGTGCTCAGGCGGCAGACCCTGGACGGGCAGACGCTCGAACTCTCCGTCGAGGACAACGGCTCCGGCGGCTCGGGCAAGGAGCCGGGCAACGGCCTGACCGGCCTGACCGAGCGTCTGGAGAAAGCGGGCGGAAGCCTGGAGGCGGGGCGTACGAAGCACGGGTTCCGGCTGGTCGCCCGCGTCCCCGCGGGCTCGCCGCCGGCCGTAGGATCCGGTGCATGAGCCCTACGATCAAGGTTCTGCTCGCCGAGGACCAGTCGATGGTCCGCGAGGCGCTGGCGGCCCTCCTCGGTCTTGAGGACGACATCGAGGTCGTCGCCCAAGTGGCGCGCGGCGACGAGGTGGTGGCGGCCGCCCGCGAGCACGAGGTGGATGTGGCCCTCCTCGACATCGAGATGCCGGGCTGCACCGGCATCGAGGCGGCGGCCCTGGTCCACAAGGAACTCCCGGCGGTGAAGCTGGTCGTCCTCACCACCTTCGGCCGCCCCGGCTACCTCCGCAGCGCCATGGAAGCGGGCGCCGACGCCTTCCTGGTCAAGGACGCCCCGGCCGCCCAACTGGCGCAGGCGGTACGCAAGGTACTGGCGGGAGAACGGGTCATCGACCCCACTCTCGCCGCCGCGGCCCTGGCAGGGGGCGCGAACCCCCTGACCGACCGCGAACGGGAGATCCTGCGCGCGGCGGCCGGCGGTTCCACGAACGCGGAACTGGCGAAGGCCCTTCATCTGTCGCAGGGCACGGTCCGCAACTACCTTTCGACGGCGATCCAGAAACTGGCCGTACGCAACAGGGCCGAGGCGGTGCGGATCGCGAGGGAAAAGGGCTGGCTGTAACGGCCTCGGGGGTGCGGGGCCGTATCGATGTGCGGCTCCGCCGCGCGTGCGCGGCACGCCGCAACGCACCGTCACTCGCCCACGCACCGAACGTCATGCCCCTTGGGCGAACTCAGTTGAGCAGTGCCCGAGCCGCTCGCGCCTGCCCCCGCACCCGCTCCGCGGCCCCTTCGTCGACCACCCTGATCAACTCCGCGTACTCCTCCAGCTCCACCGCACCGTCGACGAAGTCCCCCCGCTGTACGAGCAACTGGGCCCGCTCGTACCGCAGCCGCGCCGGATGCGAGGGCACCAGCAGCGCCAGCTCCACCGCCCACAACCCCACGTCCGACCGCTCGGGCCGCGCGGCAGCCCACGCACGGACGTTGTTCAGGATGCGCGACACCACCTCCAAAGGCGTCGCGGGCACCAGCATCGACGGATCCAACGGCGCCCCCGTGGCCCCGGCCACCAGCAACTCCGCGTCGCCCCCGCCGAGCACCCGCCCCCCGTCGAACGGATCGACGAGCACCTGTTCCTCCGCAGGCCCGAAACCGACGACGAAGTGCCCGGGCAGCGCGACCCCGTACACCGGCGCGCCCGCCCGCCGCGCGGCCTCCATCCACACCACCGACAGCAGGATCGGCAGCCCGCGGCGCCGCCGCAGCACCTGGTGCAGCAGGGACGACTCCAGGCGCTGGTAGTCGGCGGGGGAGCCGCGGAAGCCGTGCTGGACGCCCAGCAGGTGGTGCAGCGCCGTCGCCCAGGACAGCGACCCGCCCGGCCGGAACGGCAGCTGCCCCGCCAGCCGGTCCAGCTCCACCTGCGCGGCGTCCATGCCCGCCTCGTCCAGCGCCCCGTCCGCCGCGGCCCCCACCAGCAGGCACAGCGTGGACAGGTCGGGCCGCTCGGAACGTGCTTCCTCGGCGAACCGCCGCCGCAGTTCGGCGGACCGCTCGGGCGGGGGTGGGTATGGGGGACGCATGGCAGGCTCGTGCCCTCTCACGGCGATCGGTACTACTGGCCGCCGCCGGGAGCCGCCGGCTCCCGGTAGTGGTGGTACGTGTGGTGCGCGGCGAAGCCCAGGCCGGCGTACAGCGCCCGCGCGCCCGCGTTGTCCTCCTCGACCTGCAGCCAGGCGGCCGAGGCGCCCTCGTCCAGGGCCCGCCGGGCCAGCGCGGCCATCACGGTGCTCGCCAGCCCGCGCCGCCGCATCGCCGGGTCCACCTCGACGGCCGCGAAGGACGCCCACCGCCCGTCCACGACACACCGGCCGATCGCGGCAGGGGCCCCGGCACCGGGAACCGTCGCGAACCACACGGACGGCCCGCTCCCGAGCACCTTCAGCGCCACCTCGCTCACGCCCTTGCGCTGGTAGCGCGCAAGCCACGCCTCGTCGGCCTCCCGGGTCAGCACCACGCCCGCGCCCTCCGCCCGGTCGGCGACCGGCGCCAGCGCCCCGGTCCACAACTCGGCGGTCACCTCGCGCACCCACCCGCGCCGCTCCAGTTCCGCGCACAGCAGCTCCTGCGTGCCCTCGGCGCCGGTCGCGGTCTGGACGTACGCGGGCAGCCCACGGTCGCCGTACCACTGCCGTACGGCGCTCAGCGCCTCGTCGAGCGGCACACCGGGGTCGCCCAGCGGCAGCACGGAATTGGCCCGCCGGGTGAAGCCCGCCTGTCGCCCGGCCGCCGCCCCCCGCGGACGCTCCCCCGGTGCCGAAAGCCTGGGGGGACCCCCATCGCGCGGCACGTTCTGGACTGCGGCCCGCAGTTCCCACCCGCCGAGCCGCTCGCTCTCGACCGGCTGCCACGCGCGCGCGGCGACGCGGGCGAGTTCCTCGTACGAGGCGGCTGGGCCCCTGCGCCGGGCGGGCGCCGCGGGCACGACCTTCCCCGCGACCAGCGAGGACTCCAGAATCCGGACGCTCTCGCCGCTCTTACGTGTGATCAGCAGCACACCGTCGTCCCATGATGTGAGAACACCCACCGTGTCGGTGAACTTCTCTTCCGGGACTCCGGCGTCGGTCAAGCGCCGCACGGAGACTCGTTTCCCCACGTCAGCAGCGGTGATACGAACCTCAAGACGTCCGCCGGCCGAGATTTCCACAGGTCAGTTCACCCCTCCTGTTCGGATCATGCCCAAGAACGGAGATACTAGGGGCGGGCATCGACGACGCCGCGCTCCCGCGCGCCAGGCGGCGGAGCCTGAGGAGGCCCGCCGGCGCCCTAACGAGGAGGAACGACAGCGTGACCTACGTCATCGCGCAGCCTTGTGTCGACTTGAAGGACAAGGCGTGCATCGAAGAGTGCCCGGTCGACTGCATCTACGAGGGCCAGCGGTCCTTGTACATCCACCCGGACGAATGCGTCGACTGTGGGGCCTGTGAGCCGGTCTGCCCGGTGGAGGCCATCTTCTACGAGGACGACACTCCGGAGGAGTGGAAGGACTACTACAAGGCGAACGTCGAGTTCTTCGACGAACTCGGCTCCCCCGGCGGTGCCAGCAAGCTGGGCCTGATCGAGCGGGACCACCCCTTCATCGCCGCACTGCCGCCGCAGGCCGAGTAATCACGCAAGCGGCCCGCATACACGTGCCGCCTCGGTCCCGTACGGCCTGATCGCCGTACGGGGCCGGGGCGTTTGCCGTTCCCGGGCCTTACGCCGTACCAGAAAGTGAGCCAGATCCCGTGTCCGCAGTCTCCGACCGCCTGCCCACCTTCCCCTGGGACAAGCTGGAGCCGTACAAGAAAGCGGCCGCCTCCCACCCGGACGGCATCGTCGACCTCTCCGTCGGCACCCCGGTCGACCCGGTCCCGGAGCTGGTCCAGAAGGCCCTCATCGACGCGGCGGACTCCCCGGGCTACCCGACCGTCTGGGGCACCCCGGCCCTGCGCGACGCGATCACCGGCTGGCTGGAGCGCCGCCTGGGCGCCCGCGGGGTCACCCACAGGCACGTCCTGCCGATCGTCGGCTCCAAGGAACTCGTCGCCTGGCTGCCGACCCAGCTGGGCCTCGGCCCCGGCGACACGGTCGCCTTCCCGCAGCTCGCGTACCCGACGTACGAGGTCGGCGCCCGCCTGGCCCGCGCGGACCACGTGGCCTACGACCCGGAGACCTTTGCGGCTGCCCCGGCGGGGGCCGGACTCGACCCGGCGAACCTGAAGCTCCTCTGGCTCAACTCGCCGTCGAACCCGACCGGCAAGGTGCTGAGCAAGGACGAGCTGACCCGGATCGTCGCCTGGGCCCGCGAGCACGGCGTCCTGGTCTTCTCCGACGAGTGCTACCTGGAGCTGGGCTGGGAGGCCGACCCCGTCTCGGTCCTGCACCCGGACGTGAACGGCGGCTCGTACGAGGGCATCGTCTCCGTCCATTCGCTGTCGAAGCGCTCGAACCTGGCGGGCTACCGCGCGGCCTTCCTGGCCGGTGACCCGGCCGTCCTGGGCCCGCTGCTGGAGATCCGCAAGCACGGCGGAATGATGACGTCGGCGCCCACCCAGGCGGCCGTGGTGGCGGCCCTGGGCGACGACCAGCACGTCCATGAGCAGCGGGAGCGGTACGCGGCCCGCCGTACGGTCCTGCGCGAGGCGCTCCTCGGCCACGGCTTCCGCATCGAGCACAGCGAGGCGAGCCTCTACCTGTGGGCGACGCGGGACGAGTCCTGCTGGGACACGGTGGCTCACCTCGCCGAGCTCGGCATCCTGGTCGCGCCGGGTGACTTCTACGGCCCGGCGGGCGAGAGGTTCGTACGGGTGGCGCTGACGGCGACGGACGAGCGGGTGCGGGCGGCCGTGGCGCGTCTGTAGGTCCGGCGCGGGCGGCCGTGGCGCGTCTGTAGGTCCGGCGCGGGAGCGGAAGCCGCCTCACGCACGATCAGGGGGCCCGGGAAACTGTCCCGGGCCCCCTTCGTCGTACAGCTTGCTCAGCCGCCGATCGGCAGGCCCTTCACGGGCAGGGTGCCGGTCGCCGGCAGGCCGCCCTTGGTCAGCGAGTCCGTCGGCAGGCCGCCGCCGCTCTTGGCCGCCGTCTGCGTGGTGGCGCCGACGATCTCCCCGACGGAGCCGGCCGCGGCCCCCGCGGCCTTCTGCGCCGCCGGTGCCGCCTTCCTCGCGACACCGCCGCTGGTCTTGCCCGCGTTCGGCACGGCGTTCTGGACCGCGTTGGCACCGGTGGCGCCCGCGAGCCCGGTGACGTTCTGCGCCGCACCGTCGACGGTGTTGCCGACGCTCGCCCCGTCCAGCGCGGTCAGGCCGCCCACGTTCGGGGTGGCGGGCAGTTCGGGGGCCGCGCTCGCGGAGCCGGCCGCACCGACCCCGGCAGCCGCTCCCGCTGCGACGAGCAGCGCGGCACGGGCGATCCGACGGGTCAGGGGGAGGGACATGATGCTCCTTCGATGGATGTGATCGTCCGGGTCGGACGCTGTAACTACCGCTCGAAGGCCCCGAAGGTTGCGGCGGCCAAAAGTAAAGAGTTGGCAATGCGTCGCATTATCAGCTGCGGATAAAAACGGGCAAAAGGTGCGCGGTCGGAAAGTGTGCGGAATCCTTACAGCTCTTTGTTTCCAAGGGCTTTTACGGATCCAGGGGTGAGGGCGCGAAAACCTGCCCACTCCACGCCCCGCGCATGCCCCAGGTAACCCGTGCGGGTGAGGGCCCGTACTACTGGCCGGTGACGATCCGTACCGCGCCCGCGGTCGTGCGCGCCCCCTCGGCGGCAGTGCGCCACTCGCTGTCGGTGTTCCCGGCGATCCACTCCCGCCCGCCGTAGGAGACCCCTTCGATGTGCAGCGCCGAGGAGTTGGCCACCGCCCAGTGGGCGAGCTGCCAGCCGCGCTGCCGCACGCTGCGGCCCTTGGCGGGGCTCGCGTCCTGGTCGACGGGGAGCGTGACGGTCCGCGCGGGGGCCCGCGTGCTCGGGGCCGCCGAAGGCGTCGGCGTCGTCGCGGCGCCCACTTCCGCGCCGGCCGGCTGCAGCGCGTCGCGCCCGAAGTCCCGTACCAGCGCGGCCCGTACCGCGTCCGGGCCCGCCGCCCGGGTTCCGGCCGGGCGGCCGTCACAGGTCAGCGTGGCGGCCGAGTGACCGGTGAGGGCGGCCGAGAGCAGGGTGGCGTCCATCTCGTGCCTGGCGTACGCCTCCGGAAAACCGCTGCGCTGCACCCGCTGCGCGGCCACCGTGAGGGGGAGCTTCGGGTAGTCCCGCACCTTGGCCAGGTGCTGGTAGAAGACGCCCGCCGCGTACGTCGGGTCCAGGATCTGCTTCCTCGTGCCCCAGCCCTGCGAGGGCCGCTGCTGGAACAGGCCGATCGAGTCCCGGTCGCCGTGCTCGATGTTGCGCAGCCCCGACTCCTGCAGCGAGGTCGCCAGCGCGATGGTCACCGCCCGCTCGGGCATGCCGCGGCCGGTGCCCACGGCGGCGATCGTCGCCGCGTTCACCGCCTGCTCGGGCGTGAACTCGAACGTCGTCCCTCCGGCCTCGTCCGAGACCACCTTGCAGCCCGGAGCGCCGCTGCCTCCGGTGACGTACTGCACCGCGAGATAGCCCGCGACGGCGAGGAGGACGACGAAGGCCGCCCCGATGCGGAAGAGGCGGCCACGGCGTCTGAGGGTGGGTGACGGCTCTGGCACGCCGTCCAAGGTAGCGGAGGCCGCTGTGTCCCACGTGCCCGGTGTGGACAGTGGGCCGAGGCATGGGCGGGTTAGGGTCGACGGCATGGCCGACACCCCGCTTGACCTCACTCTGGACGCTGCCGAGCTCACCGCCCAGCTCGTCGACCTCCCGTCCGAGAGCGGTACCGAGAAGCCCCTCGCCGACGCGATCGAGACCGCCCTGCGCGCCCTGCCGCACCTGACGGTCGAGCGGTACGGCAACAACGTCGTCGCGCGGACGAACCTGGGCCGCTCGCAGCGGGTGATCCTGGCCGGCCACATCGACACGGTGCCCATCGCGGACAACGTCCCCTCCCGGCTGGACGAGGACGGCGTCCTGTGGGGCTGCGGGACCTGCGACATGAAGTCGGGTGTGGCGGTGCAGCTGCGCATCGCGGCGACGGTGCCGGCCCCCAACCGCGACCTGACCTTCGTCTTCTACGACAACGAAGAGGTGGCGGCGGAGCTCAACGGCCTCAAGCACATGGCCGAGGCGCACCCCGACTGGCTGGAGGGCGACTTCGCGGTGCTCCTGGAGCCCTCGGACGGCGAGGTCGAGGGCGGCTGCCAGGGCACCCTGCGGGTGCTGCTGAAGACCAGGGGCGAGCGGGCCCACTCGGCACGCAGCTGGATGGGCTCCAACGCGATCCACGCGGCCGCGCCGATCCTGGCCCGCCTGGCCTCGTACACGCCCCGTTACCCCGTGATCGACGGCCTGGAGTACCGGGAGGGCCTGAACGCGGTGGGCATCTCCGGTGGCGTGGCGGGCAATGTCATCCCCGACGAATGCGTCGTGACCGTCAACTTCCGCTATGCGCCCGACCGCACGGAGGAAGAGGCGATCGCCCACGTCAGGGAGGTCTTCGCGGACTGCGGGGTGGACGAATTCGTGGTGGACGACCACAGCGGCGCCGCGCTGCCGGGCCTGGGCCGTCCGGCCGCTGCGGCCTTCATCGAGGCGGTGGGCGGCACCCCGCAGCCCAAGTACGGCTGGACGGACGTGTCCCGCTTCTCCGCCCTCGGCATTCCCGCCGTCAACTACGGCCCCGGGAACCCGCACTTGGCGCACAAGCGGGACGAACGGGTCGAAACGGCGAAGATCCTGGCGGGCGAGGAACGACTGCGGGCCTGGCTGACGGCTTGACAGCGGGCCGGTGCGACCGTCGTGCCGGTGCCTCTTCACGGCGGACATGCCCACGTCCCCCGTCCGTAACCCGTGTGGATCTACGCTGAGACGGAAACACCCCGCAAGCGGAGGGAGCGCACATGGCTACCGGGAACCCCGAGGGCAAGAAGCAGCCACCGGACGAACAGCGCCTTGGACCGGTCCTCCGGCGGCGGAACCAGGTCACGGCGAGCACGACGGACCAGCGGCTGCTGGACGCGGGCGGCCCGTCGGACTGGGTCCACACGGACCCCTGGCGCGTACTGCGCATCCAGTCGGAGTTCATCGAGGGCTTCGGCACACTCGCCGAACTGCCGCCCGCGATCAGCGTGTTCGGCTCGGCGCGCACCAAGGTGGACTCACCGGAGTACGAGGCGGGAGTGCGGCTCGGGCGTGGCCTGGTGGACGCCGGCTGGGCGGTCATCACGGGCGGCGGCCCCGGTGCCATGGAGGCGGCCAACAAGGGCGCCCTGGAGGCGAAGGGCGTCTCGGTCGGGCTGGGCATCGAGCTGCCCTTCGAGCAGGGGCTGAACCCCTACGTCGACATCGGCCTGAACTTCCGCTACTTCTTCGTCCGCAAGATGATGTTCGTGAAGTACGCGCAGGGCTTTGTGGTCCTGCCCGGCGGCCTGGGCACCCTCGACGAACTCTTCGAGGCCCTCACCCTGGTCCAGACCCAGAAGGTCACCCGCTTCCCGATCGTGCTGTTCGGGAGCGAGTACTGGGGCGGCCTGGTGGACTGGCTGAAGAACACGCTGGTCGCCCAGGGCAAGGCCTCGGAGAAGGACCTGCTCCTGTTCCACGTCACGGACGACGTGGACGAGGCGGTCGCCCTGGTCTCCAAGGAGGCCGCCCGGTAACACGGGCCTACGCGAGCCCCCGGCGGCCGACCGCCGGGGGCCGGTGACCCGCGATCGACGCCACCATGTCCAGCACCTGGCGGGTCTCGGCGACCTCGTGCACGCGGTAGACCTGCGCGCCGAGCCAGGCCGAGACCGCCGTGGTGGCGAGCGTCCCGACCACCCGCTCCTTCAGCGGCTTGTCCAGGGTCTCGCCCACGAAGTCCTTGTTGGACAGGGAGACGAGCACGGGCCAGCCCGTCCCGACCATCTCCCCGAGCCGCCGCGTCGCCTCCAGGCTGTGCCGCGTGTTCTTCCCGAAGTCGTGCCCGGGATCGATCAGCACGGACTCCCGGGGCACCCCCAGCGCCACCGCCCGCTCGGCCAGCCCGAGCGTCACCCGCAGGATGTCGGCCACGACGTCGTCGTACGTCACCCGATGGGGACGGGTCCGCGGCTGCGCCCCACCCGCGTGCGTGCACACCAGTCCGACGCCGTACCGCGCCGCGACCTCCGCAAGGCCGGGGTCGACACCGCCCCACGCGTCGTTCAGCAGATCCGCCCCCACCTCGCACACGGCCTCGCCGACCTCGGCCCGCCAGGTGTCCACACTGATGACGACATCCGGGAAGCGCCGCCGCACCTCGGCCACGAAGCCGACCGTCCGCCGCGCCTCCTCCTCGGCCGACACCTCGTCCCCCGGACCGGCCTTGACCCCGCCGACGTCGATGATGGCGGCGCCCTCCGAGACGGCCTGCTCCACGCGCGCGAGGGCGGGTTCGTCGCGGAAGGTCGCTCCTTGGTCGTAGAAGGAGTCCGGGGTCCGGTTCACGATCGCCATGATCACCGGCTCGTGCGCCTCGAATTCGCGCCTGCCCAGCCTGAGCATGCCCTGTGACCTCTCCTAGTACGTCCTGGGTGTCCCGGCCTTCAGGCCGCCTGCGACCCTAACTGTCAGAGTCGCATGGCACGATCGGACCCTGACAGATTCAGCTTCCGGACATCGAGCGTGGGGACCACAGCGATGGTTATGTTCTTGTTCCTGGTCATCGCTCTCGCCGTCGTGGTCGCCGCGGTGACACTCGCCGTGGTCGGCGGCGGAGAGGGCGAGGGCCCGCTGCCCGAGGTGGCCCCCGAGCGACTGCAGGACCCGCTGCCGCCGGACCGCCCGGTGGGCCGCGCCGACGTCGACACCCTGCGCTTCCCGCTCGCCGCCCGCGGCTACCGCATGTCGGACGTCGACGACGCCCTGAACCGGCTCGGCGCCGAACTCGCCGAGCGCGACGCCCGCATCGCCGACCTGGAATCCGCGCTCGCGGGCGCCCAGGCCGCCGCCCACCACGTCTCCGTCGACAAGCCGGCGCAGCACGGCCGGGAGGAACAGCAGTGAGCGACGGCACCGCCCTCGCCGGCCCCGACGGGGGGCTGCGCTGCCCCTGGGCCCTGTCCACCGAGGACTACGTGGCGTACCACGACGAGGAGTGGGGCCGCCCGGTCCACGGCGACGACGCCCTCTTCGAGCGCCTCAGCCTGGAGGCCTTCCAGTCCGGTCTGTCCTGGATCACGATCCTGCGCCGCCGCCCGGGCTTCCGCGCCGCCTTCGCCGACTTCCGGATCGAGAAGGTCGCCGCCTTCACGGACGCGGACCGCGACCGCCTCCTCGCCGACGCGGGCATCATCCGTAACCGCGCCAAGATCGACGCCACAGTGGCCAACGCGCGCGTGCTGGAGGAGTGGGCGCCGGATGAGCTGGACACCTTCATCTGGTCCTACGCCCCGTCCCCGGGTCCGGCCCCCAAGACCCTGGGGGACGTCCCGGCGGTCACCCCCGAATCGACGGCTCTGTCCAAAGCCCTCAAGAAGCGGGGCCTGCGCTTCGTCGGCCCGACAACGGCGTACGCCCTGATGCAGGCGTGCGGACTGGTCGACGACCACTTGGAGGCATGCGTCGCCCGGAGGGCCGCTTAGGGCCGCGAGGCCGTGTCCATGTGCGGCTGCGCCGCGTGGGGGGCGAAGGCCACGACGAACCCGCCCCCCGACGGCGCTCACCGCCCCAGATATTTCGGCTTCTCCTTGTTCACGAACGCCTGCACCGCGATCACATGGTCCTCCGAGGACCCCGCCCGAGTCTGCAGCTCGTCCTCCTTGTCCAAGGTCTCGGAGAGCGAGTGCGAGAGCCCGTAGGCCACCGCTTCCTTGATCGCCGCATACGCCACCGTCGGTCCCTCGGCCAGCGCGCGAGCCACCTTCGCGGCCTCGGCAGGCAGCTCAGCGGCCGGCACGAGACGATTCGCGATACCCAGATCGAAGGCCTCCTGGGCCTTGATGCTCCGCGGGAAGAGGAGCAGGTCGGCGGCCCGTCCCGGCCCGATGACCCGCGGCAGGCTCCATGAGATGCCGGAGTCGGCGGTCAGCGCGACACCCGCGAACGACGTGTTGAAGGCGGCCGTGTCCGCCACCACCCGGTAGTCCGCGGCGAGAGCGAGCCCGAAGCCGGCCCCGGCCGCAACCCCGTTCACCCCGGCCACCACGGGCTTCGGCATCCCCGCCAGGGCCCGCACGATCGGGTTGTAATGCTCCTTCACCGTGCTCATCGTCTGCCCGGACCCCGTCTCCCGGTCCTGCACGAGCAGCCCGATGTGCTCCTTGAGGTCCTGCCCCACGCAGAACGCCCGCTCTCCGGCGGCGGTCAGCAGCACCGCCCGTACCGCGTCGTCCTCGGCCGCGGAGCGAACCGCCTCCCGCAGGGCGACCTTCGTCGCGATGTTCAGCGCGTTCATCGCCTCGGGGCGATTGAGCGCGATCGTCGCGAGTCCGTCGCTCACCTCGTAGAGCACGGTGTCCGCCATGGTGTGTTCCCCTCCGCCGTCGCGGCTCGGGCGTACCGGCCGGTACGCCCCTGTCCGTAGGACAGCATGGCGGAGATCACCGCCGGGAGACCTGAGTGGACGTGTGACCTGCGTCAAAGAATTCTGGGCGGATTCCGGTCCGTGGAGGTCCGTGCGGCGGCGCAGTATCGCAGTCACATCGCCGAATTGGGTGGTTTTGCTCGCGCGCGTTGCCCAAGCGATGCCGACTGATGTTGGTCATCGGGTCCTGAGATGCGGGATAATGGCTTGGAAGCAATGTGTTCGACGCCGGTGTCGCGTGTCTCACGCTAGACATGCGTGCCCTCCCAGGGCCGTCGGCTTTGACGATGAGCTGGTTTCAGGAAGGGGAACGAGCATGGCGGCCATGAAGCCGCGAACGGGCGATGGCCCGCTCGAGGTGACCAAGGAGGGGCGGGGCATCGTCATGCGTGTTCCGCTCGAAGGCGGCGGTCGGCTCGTCGTCGAGCTGACCCCTGACGAGGCCGACGCGCTCGGCGATGCCCTCAAGAAGGTCGTCGGCTGACGCGGAAGCGACGATACCCTTTCGACAACCCCGGCATCCAAAACGGTGCCGGGGTTGGTGTTTGTGCAGTTCACCGCCGTGCGGGGCCCATCTTCGTGCGGGGCTCAGCGTCGTGCGGAGTTCATCGCCGTGCAGGGCTCAGCGTTTGACGGCGCACAGCAGCCCGTCGCCGACCGGCAGCAGGGACGGCACCAGTTCCTGGGTCTCGCGCACCGCACGCAGCAGCTCCCGCAGCCGCAGGACCTCGGTGGGCTGCGGTCCCGAGTCGACGGTACGGCCGTTCGCGAAGACCCCCTCGAAGACCACCAGGCCACCCGTACGCAGCAGGCGCAACGATTCAGCGAGGTAGTCCATGACCTCCTGCCGGTCGCCGTCGCAGAAGACGAGGTCGTAACCGGCGTCCGCGAGGCGAGGCAGGACGTCCAGGGCGCGGCCCGGGATGAAGCGGGCGCGATTGCTGGCGAAACCGGAGGCACGGAAGGCCTGGCGGGCGAACTGCTGGTGCTCGGGCTCGGGGTCCACCGTGGTCAGCACCCCGTCCGGGCGCATGCCGTGCAACAGATGGATGCCGGAGACGCCGGTGCCGGTACCGATCTCCGCCACCGCCTTGGCGTCCACCGAGGCGGCCAGCAAGCGCAGCGCGGAGCCCGTGCCGGGCGACACCGAGCGCAGCCCCGCATCACGGGCCCGGTCACGGGCCCAGTGCAGTACTTCGTCCTCGGCGACGTAGGCGTCGGCGAACGCCCAGCTCGTCTGCCGGTTGCCGGTAATGACCCTCTCCTGTCCCCGTGGTTGCCTCGGCGTGACTGTATCCGTTGGGCCCGGGAACCTGCTGATGGGACCGGGCGTTTAGAGGGGTGGGAACGATGGCGGGGGGACACAGTTGGATCACGATGAGGGGCAGGCGCCCGAGCAACTGCTGACGCAGCGGTCCGAGCGGTATCAGCCCAGATCAAATTCTCGTAAAACCGCTTATCCGGAGCTAACGGGCGAGGTGGCTATGGTAGGGGCTCCACTGGACACCACCAGAGCCGATAGGGGAGGTGCGGCTGCGCCTGTGGATCGGGGAGGAGTGCTGCGGCGCTTCCTCGGATCGGCGGGTAGGCCGAAATCCGTGAACGACACCGCTGCTGACCCCAGCCACGCCGCTGACCACGCCCAGACCGCGACTTTCTCCACCGACGCGGACGGGCAGGCGTGGACTCCGCCCACCTGGGAGGAGATCGTCAGCACGCACAGCGGCCGTGTATACCGCCTCGCATACCGCCTGACCGGCAACCAGCACGACGCCGAGGACCTCACACAGGAGGTCTTCGTCCGCGTCTTCCGCTCGCTGTCGACGTACACGCCGGGCACCTTCGAGGGCTGGCTGCACCGCATCACCACCAACCTCTTCCTGGACGTGGTCCGCCGCAAGCAGCGGATCCGCTTCGACGCGCTCGGCGAGGACGCGGCCGAGCGGCTGCCCAGCCGGGAGCCCTCGCCCCAGCAGGTCTTCAACGACGCGCACTTCGACGCCGACGTCCAGCAGGCCCTCGACACCCTCGCACCCGAGTTCCGTGCCGCGGTCGTCCTGTGCGACATCGAAGGACTGTCGTACGAGGAGATCGCCGCGACCCTGGGCGTCAAGCTCGGCACGGTCCGCTCCCGGATCCACCGCGGCCGTTCGCAGCTGCGCAAGGCCCTCGCGCACCGGTCGCCGGAGGCCCGGGCGGCCGAGCGGCGCTCCTTCGTGCCGCGTGTGGCCGCACTGGGGGGAGGGGGCGCGAGCGCGTGAGTGGATCACCACCCAGCCCCGCCGAGAGGCGTCTGGCCGAGCAGCACCTGGGAGACCGACTCTCCGCCCTGGTGGACGGAGAGCTCGGCCATGAGTCGCGCGAGCGAGTCCTCGCGCACCTGGCCACCTGTGCCAGGTGCAAGGCCGAGGCGGATGCGCAGCGACAGTTGAAGAACGTGTTCGCGGAGGCCGCCCCGCCGCCGCCCTCCGAGAGCTTCCTGGCTCGTCTCCAGGGGCTCCCTGCCGGAGGTGACGATTCGGACGGCGGCTCGCCGTACGGCGGGGGAGCACTCCCCGGTTCGGCCTCCGGGAAGTTCGGCACCACCGGCGTCTTCGGCATGAAGCGGGGCGACCGCTTCGAGTTCGGCTACGTCCCCTCCACCCCGCACACCCCCTCTTCCGCGCTCCCCGAATCCGGCCGCGGTTTCCACATACACGACGTCAGCCGCCACGAGGCCGAGCGGTCGGCCTCGCGCGGGATGCGGTTCGCGTTCGCCGCCGCCGGTGCGGTGTCGCTCGCCGCGATCGCGCTGGGCGGCGTCACGACGGTCAGCCCGACCGACACCGCGGACGCGCGCGGTGGCACGGGCGCGGGCAGCAATGTGACTCCGACGCGTACGCAGGGGACGGGTGCCGCGACGGCTCCCGAGAACCAGCGACGCCGGGGCCCGCTGCTCGCGCAGGGCCGGCAGTCGTTCGGTGAGGCCCCGGTGGCCCCGACCGAGGTGTCCGCGCCGCTGCTGCCGGGCGCTGCGAGCCCCGTGGGCGCGCTGCGAGTCGGGCAGCAGGCCATGCACATGCTGACGACCCCCGTGATGGCGGGCGCCGCCGTGATGTCCCCACTGATACGCCCGCTTTCCACCACCCCTCCGCTCACCCTGACCTCGTGGTCCACAGCCCCCGAGGCCTCGTCCCCCGGCCTTCTCGCCGCCCCCCTCCCCGACTCGACCACCGCTCCCTCCTCACCTCACACCTCCCGCTGACCGGCCTCTGCGCGACGGCCTGCGAACCTGGTTGAATCCAGGGTGGGCCGCGCCCACGGCAGGCAGCCGCGCGCGGAGTCGACAACTGAGGCCACGGCTGCCGAGCTGTGCCGTGCCGTGGCCAGCTGTGGGGAGAGCATGAACGAGGGGAAGCCCACGAAGCCGAAGTGGTGGAACCGGCCACGCCTGCAGGATCCTGCGGGGCAGGCGGAGGGGGCCGCGCCCGCGCCGCGCCCCGGTGAGGTGGGCCCGCCGGACGCCGAGTACATCTCCGACGGTGACTTCGAGCTGGCGCGCCCGGACGGTGTGGACAGCGGGCCCGTGACCGCCTCCGGGGGCGACTACGAGTTGGGACGCCCGGACACCGGCAAGGGCACGGCTGTTTCCGACGGCGCCCCCGCGGTGGACCGGCCGGACGGCGTCGTGACCGAAAGCGCGGCCTCCGCAGAGGGCGCCGGGACGAGGCGTTCCGCAGACGCCGGTCATGGGCAGGGAACCCTGCCCGAGGGCGACTTCGAGTTGCGGGCGCCACGGGCTCCGGAGGATGTGGCCCGTGGGCAGGCGGACAGCGGCACGGCTGTCGGTTCGGCCGCCGAGGCGGCGGGCGGCCCGGTGAGCGGCTCCAAGACGGCGGTGTCGGGCGCGCCCCGTGCCGACGGTGACTTCGAGCTGGACAGGCCCGCGGCGACGGCGTCCGTCACCCAGGTGGACCCGGCTCAGGCCTCCGCCCCCACCGGTGAGCGCCCCAGGCCCCTGCACGACCCCGACCCCTACAGCACCCCGCCCTACGGCGAGCCCGGCCCCTGGGCCCCCGCCCCGCCGGTGCAGCACCCTGCGGCGACAACCGCCCAGGGGACGACGGCGATACCGGCACCGGCCGCCCACCACGGTGCGGCGATACCGACGGCTCCTGCGCCACACGGCACGCTGCCCCAGGTACCGGCAACGGCTCAGGGCGCGGCGCCGACGCCGGTCTCCGGCACCTCCGCCCCGGCGGAGGTGCCGCACGCTTCACCTGCTGAGGCTCCCGTGGCGGCTCCGGAGCCGGGCATGCCCGCCCCCGGCGTACCGTCCTCCTTCGCCGGCCCCTCTCCCCAAAGCCCGGCAGCAGCCTCCTCCCCACCCCCCTCCCAGTCCTCCTCCACGCCTTGGCAGAACTACGACCCCTGGGCTCCCGCCCCCCTTCAGCAGAACGGGGCGGTCGTCGAAAGCAAGGACAAGCGGCGCAGGCGGCTGAAGAGGGCCCTTGTCGGGGGTGCCGTGGCGCTTGCGCTGGTGTCCGGGGGCGTCGGTGGCGTCATCGGGACCTACCTGGAGCGCAACGGCGGTGTGGGAGCCGTAGAGCTGCCGCAGGCCGGTAAGGAGCCCGCGGGGCGGGCGCCGGACAGCGTGGCCGGGATCGCCGCAAGGGCCCTGCCGAGCGTCGTGACCCTGCATGTGACCGGAGCCGAGGAGTCCGGCACCGGGACGGGCATCGTGCTGGACGACCTGGGGCACATCCTCACCAACAACCACGTCGTCGAACCGGCCGCCGGCTCCGCCGGCCAGATATCCGTGACCTTCGACAGCGGGGACACGGCCAAGGCCACCGTCGTCGGACGGGACAGCGGTTACGACCTCGCCGTCGTGAAGGTCAGCCATGTGCGCGGGCTCAAGCCCATGCCGCTGGGCAACTCCGACAACGTCCGGGTCGGCGACCCCGTCGTAGCCATCGGCGCTCCCTTCGACCTGGAGGGCACCGTCACCTCGGGCATCATCAGCGCCAAGGAACGGCCCATCACAGCCGGCGGTGACAGCTCAGGCGGAAGCGATGTGTCGTACGTCGACGCGCTTCAGACCGACGCGCCGATCAATCCCGGCAACTCCGGCGGGCCCCTCCTCGACTCCGAGGCCCGTGTCATCGGCATCAACTCCGCCATCCGTTCCGCCGACGACGGCGCGGACTCGGGCGGTGGCCAGGCGGGTTCGATCGGTCTCGGGTTCGCCATTCCCGTCAACCAGGCCAAGCGAGTGGCCGAGGAACTCATCAACACCGGCAAGGCGGCCCACCCGGTCATCGGCGTCACGCTCGACATGGACTACACGGGCGACGGCGCCCGCGTCGGCGCCAAGGCACAGGGCGGCGGCCCCGCAGTGAACGCCGGCGGCCCGGGCGACAAGGCCGGCATCAAGGCGGGCGACGTCATCACCGCGGTGGACGGCCGGCGCGTGCACTCCGGCGAGGAACTGATCGTCAGGACGCGCGCCCACCGCCCCGGCGACCGCCTGGAGCTGACGGTGCTGCGCGACGGCAAGGAGAAGAGGATCTCGCTGGTGCTCGGCTCCTCGGACGGCGGCTGAGGAAGGGTGGCGAGATTCAGGGGATACGCGGCGAGACTCAGGCAAAGTTCACAGAAAACGTCAGCGGGAGCCCCTGCCGCCGCTTCACCTGGTGCCGCACAAGGCAAACAACCCCCAAAACCACCCACGAAGACCCACTCGGAGCCCCCGGGACAGTACCGGTCGTACGGGATGGCCGGGTACCGTGGATCCGGCCCGGACCACGGAAGACCGGCACAGACCACCGAGGGCCGAGGACCGAGGACATCGCAAGGAGCTTCAGGTGTTCAATGACATAGGACCGCTCGAGCTGGTCACGCTCGTTGTCCTTGCCGTACTCGTCTTCGGTCCGGACAAGCTCCCGAAGCTCATTCAGGACGTCACGCGGACCATTCGCAAGATCCGTGAGTTCTCGGAGAGCGCCAAGCAGGACATCCGGTCCGAACTCGGCCCGGAGTTCAAGGACTTCGACTTCGAGGACCTCAACCCCAAGACGTTCATCCGCAAGCAGCTGGACAACGACGACCTGGGGCTCAAGGAGATCCGCAACGGCTTCGACCTGAAGAAGGAGATGGCCGAGGTCACGGACGCGGTCCACAGCCGCGAGGCGGACTCGCCGTCGTCGGCCTCGTCGTCCTCCGACTCCACCCGCGGCCGAGTCGACATGACGAAGAAGCCCGAGGAAGACGACCGCCCGCCCTTCGACGCGGACGCCACCTGAGCCGTACGCCCGGGCCGCTCACCCCCGTCGTACGTGACGCGTTTCATACTCGGTGATGCCTCCGCGGGGCCCGAACCGGGCCTCTGCGCGACCCACGTGGCGGGCGGTTTCCCTGCTGTCTTGAGTGGGGTGGCTATGCTGCCGAGTTGTTGTGCGGACCGTACTTCAAGGAGTAACGCCGCCCGAAGGGGGGCGGGCCGCTCCGGTCCGACGAGAACGAGGAGGCGTCCGGGCACATGGAGACGACGAGTCAGGCAGTCGCGCAGGCGGCGGCCGCAGAGGGCGGACAGCAGCTTCCCTCCGCCCGGCGCACGGTCGACGGCTACCTGCTGGCGCCCTTCCCTTGGTACGGCCTCGACGAGGCCTTCACGGGGCCGCGCTGGCTGATGCAGGTCGGGACGGCGGCCGACGGAGCCGTCGAACACGGTTCGATCGGACACGGCGACGAGCCCTCCGTGAAGAACGAGTACGCGGCCGGCTCCGGTGAGCCGCGGGAGAAGTTCGCGGTCGTGGTGACCGTCGCGGCGAGCCCCGTACGGCGCAGTGCCGACGGCACGGGGCTGCTGGAGGCCACGTCGGTGTCCTCGGCGGCCTGGCTCGCGGGTGTGGGGCTGCTGTCCTTCACCTGGCCCGGGCAGATGGACCACTCCCTGCGGGACGACTGGCTGGAGCAGCAGACGGAGACGGCGTGGGCCCTGGCCGACGACCTGTCCGGCCCCGAGTGGTCGACGCTCTCCCTCCCCGTGGACGGGGTGCCCACGCCGTTCCACTACCGCGAGTCCGAGTTCGGCTGGGTCCTCGCGGGGTCCACGGGCGAAGGGCTGCACGTGGGGGCGTACGGAAGAGGCATGAGCGCGTACGGCCTCGGCTTCGCCATGATCAAGGACATCAGCACGTACGCCTAGCAAGGCGTGACGACTGTGGGGCGCCGTCCCACCGGGACGGCGCCCCACAGTCGTGTCCAGTCCTGGGCCGGCCCCGGAACTGCGTTGGAACTGCCCTAGAACTTGTTCTTCGGCGTGATCCCCAGCGACAGCCCCGAAAGGCCGCGCTGCCGACCGCCGAGCTTCCCCGCGATCCCGCGCAGGGCCGAGCCCGCGGGGGAGTCGGGGTCGGTGAGGACGACCGGCCTGCCGTCGTCCCCGCCCTGGCGCAGACGGACGTCGATCGGGATGGAGCCGAGGACGGGGACCGTCGCGCCCGTCGTGCGGGTCAGGCCGTCCGCCACCGACTGGCCGCCGCCCGTGCCGAAGACGTCGACCATCTCGCCGCAGTGCGGGCAGGGCAGGCCGGACATGTTCTCGACGACGCCGACGATCTTCTGGTGGGTCTGGACGGCGATGGAACCCGCGCGCTCGGCCACTTCCGCGGCCGCCTGCTGAGGCGTCGTCACGACCAGGATCTCGGCGTTCGGGACCAGCTGGGCGACCGAGATGGCGATGTCGCCGGTGCCGGGCGGGAGGTCCATCAGCAGGACGTCCAGGTCGCCCCAGTACACGTCCGCGAGGAACTGCTGCAGGGCGCGGTGGAGCATCGGGCCGCGCCACACCACCGGGGCGTTGCCCGGGGTGAACATGCCGATGGAGATGACCTTCACGCCGTTCGCCGACGGCGGCATGATCATGTTCTCGACCTGGGTCGGGCGCCCGTCCGCGCCCAGCATGCGCGGCACGGAGTGGCCGTAGATGTCGGCGTCGACGACGCCCACCTTCAGGCCGTCGGCGGCCATCGCCGCCGCCAGGTTCACCGTCACCGAGGACTTGCCCACGCCGCCCTTGCCGGACGCGACCGCGTACACGCGCGTGAGCGAGCCCGGCTTGGCGAAGGGGACCTCTCGCTCGGCCGTACCGCCGCGCAGGGCGGTCGCCAGTTCCTTGCGCTGCTCGTCGCTCATCACGTCGAGCGTGACGTCGACGCGGGTGACGCCCTCGACGCGGGAGACCGCCTCGGTCACGCGCTGGGTGATCGTCTCGCGCATCGGGCAGCCGGAAACCGTCAGGTACACGGTGACCGCGACCGTCCCGTCCGCGCCGATCTCCACCGACTTCACCATCCCGAGTTCGGTGATGGGCCGGTTGATCTCGGGGTCGTTCACCGTCGCCAGTGCCTCGCGCACCGCGTCTTCGCTAGCCATAAGGACGATGGTACGGCTCCGCGAGGTGCCCCCGGGATGCCGGTCAGCGGTCTTCTACGTCACGTCTGCGCGACCGTTCTGCCGGGAATACGGCATGTTCGTGGTGACCGTCCTGCCGTTCTTCCAGCTCCTTGACCAGGTCCTGCAGCTCGGAGCGGATCCAGTCGCGGGTGGCGACCTCGCCGAGGCCGATGCGCAGGGAGGCGATCTCACGGGTCAGGTACTCGGTGTCGGCGATCGACCGCTCGTTCTGCTTGCGGTCCTGTTCCAGATTGACCCTGTCCCGGTCGTCCTGCCGGTTCTGGGCGAGCAGGATCAGCGGGGCCGCGTAGGAGGCCTGGAGCGACAGCATCAGGGTCAGGAAGATGAACGGGTAGTTGTCGAAGCGCAGGTCACGCGGTGCGAAGATGTTCCACAGCACCCACGCGATGATGACGACCGTCATCCAGACGATGAACCGTCCGGTACCCAGGAAGCGCGCGATGCGCTCCGAGAACCGTCCGAAGGCCTCCGGGTCCCACTCGGGCAGGATCCGACGGCGCGCCGGCCGGGGCTGGTCCAGCCGGGCACGCGTGCGCGAGGACGCCGTCGCCCCCGCAGGGGTGCGCTCGCGGCCGATGTCGCGCTCAGGAGCCATGGGCCTTCGCCCCCTCGGCACCCTCGCCCTCGTCCAGGTGGAACTCGGTCTCCCGCCAGTCCTCGGGCAGCATGTGGTCCAGTACGTCGTCCACCGTCACCGCGCCCAGCAGCGACCCGGCCTCGTCGACGACGGGCGCCGCGACCATGTCGTACGTCGCGAAGAACCCGGCGACGACGGGCAGCTGGGCATCGGGGTCCAGGTGTTGCAGGTCGTCGTCGATGATCGAGCTGACCAGGGTGTACGGCGGGTCGCGCAGCAGCCGCTGGAAGTGGACCGTGCCGAGGTACTTGCCGGTCGGTGTCTCGTCGGGCGGGCGGCAGACGTAGACCTGGGCGGCGAGGGCGGGCGACAGGTCGCGGTTGCGCACGCGGGCGAGGGCGTCGGCGACGGTGGCGTCGGGGCGCAGGATGATCGGCTCGGTCGTCATCAGACCGCCGGCCGTGTGCTCCTCGTACGACATCAGGCGCCGCATGTCGGCCGCGTCGGAGGGCTCCATCAGGCTCAGCAGCCGCTCCTTGTCCTCCTCGGGGAGTTCGGAGAGCAGGTCGGCGGCGTCGTCCGGGTCCATGGCCTCCAGGACGTCGGCGGCGCGTTCCTCCTTCAGCTTGCCGAGGATCTCGATCTGGTCGTCCTCGGGGAGCTCTTCGAGGACGTCGGCGAGGCGGTCGTCGTCGAGGGCCGCGGCCACCTCGGCGCGGCGCTTGGGGGAGAGGTGGTGCAGGACGTTCGCCAGGTCGGCGGGGCGCAGCTGCTCGAAGGTGGCCAGCAGGCTCTCGGCGCCCTGTCCGTGCTCCTCCAGGGAGAAGCCGGTGACGGCGGACCACTCGGCGGTCAGGGTCTCGCCCTTGGCCCGGCGGAAGGTGCCGCTCTTGCCCTTCCGTACGAACACCCGGCCGATCTCCCAGTCCCGTCGGGCCGGCAGCTGCTGCACCGAGATGTCGAGGACGGTGACCTCCTCGCCGGTCTCGACGAGTGTGACGCGCCGGTCGAGGAGCTCACCGAAGACCAGGCGCTCGGTGGGCCGCTGCTCGAAGCGGCGGACGTTGACCACCCCGGTGGTGATGACCTGGCCGGACTCGATGCCGGTCACCCGGGTCATGGGGAGGAAGATACGGCGCCGCGTGGAGAGTTCGACGACCAGTCCGAGCACCCTGGGAGGCCGTCGCCCGACCCGCAGCATCACGACCAGATCGCGCACGCGGCCCACCTGGTCGCCGCTCGGGTCGAAGACGGGGACGCCGGCGAGGTGCGAGACGAAGATCCGGGGGGCGCCCGCTGCCATGGCTGCGCCTCCTTTTCGTACGGGTGTTCCGGGATTGCAGTGCGTGGAGTTGCTGTGCTTCTTTTCCGAATTGCCCGCTCAGGTGGGCTTCAGGCTAGCCCGTGCCGATCGGCTCCGCCCTGGTGGGGGGTCCGGACGGACTGCCTCCGTTCGGTCTGTGCGACCCCGGTACGCTGCGGTAGCCGTTGGGGCCCTTTCGGCCCGCGTTCCTCGACAGAAAGGCAGCCCCACCTGTGACTGTGATGCGCCAGGGCCGGATCCGTCGGACGACGCTGGTGGGTGCGGTGTGCGCTCTGGTGGTGACGGGGACGGGGCTGCTCGCGGGGTGCAGCGAGGATGCCGACGCGGGCACGAACGGGGTCGGCAAGCTGCCGGCCGACACGATCCAGTCGAAGACCAGGGCGGCCGCCGACTCCGCCGAGGCGGTACGGCTCTCCGGAACCGTGGTCACCAACGGGCGCACGTACAAACTCGACATGCGCCTGAAGCCCGGCGGCGGCAGCGGCACGGTCACCTCCGAGGGGGCGGCCTTCGGGCTGCTGCGCATCGGGAAGCAGCTGTATCTGAAGGCCGACGCGCGGTTCTGGAACCACACGGACGGCGACAGCGACGCAGCCACCTCGGGCACGCTCGACGGCAAGTACGTCAAGGTGCCGCAGGGCGACCCCTCGTACAAGAAGTTCAGCGGGTTCACGGACAAGGACGTCCTCCTCGACGGCCTGCTGACCCTGCACGGTGCGCTGGCGACGGACGGCCACCACGAGCAGGCGGGTACCCGCACCATCCGCATCACCGGCGACAAAGGTTCCGGGGGCACGCTGGACGTCTCCCTGGAGGGTCGGCCGTACCCGCTCCGCCTGGAGCGCGCGGGCGGCGCCGGCACGCTGACCTTCTCGTCCTGGGGCAGGGACTTCGCGCTGACCGAGCCGAAGAAGAACGAGACGGTGGACTACGGCAAGCAGCTGCCGTCGTCGTAGCCCGCTCGTCGGCACCGTCAGCGGCGTTTGCGCTTCTTGAGCAGCAGGCGCGGCAGCCCCGCGGGCATCGGCTCGCGGGTCGTGGCCGGTGAGGGCAGGGGTGCCTCGGCCAGGCTGCCGTCGGGCAGCGGCGCCGAGGCCCCGGCCGGCTCCAGGCGCAGCACCCGGCACTCGCGGGCCCAACGGTCCGGCATGGCCTCGCCGTCGGGGGCGTTGAGGCGCTTGCCCTTGAGCTCGGCGACCGTTGCCTCCCACACCTCGGAACCCGGCGCAAGCTCCACGACCTTCGCCGGCCAGGACACCAGTCGGCCGCCCTTGTCCTTGCTGCGGACGGTCACCTCGGCCGCGGCCCCGTCGGCCAGTCCCGGCAGCGGCTGCTCGCCCGGTCCGTCGCCGATCACGCACGCGGCACCCTCGTGCCACACGTGCCACAGCGCCCGGGCCGGGACGCCGGGACCGCTGACCCAGATGAGGCCGGACTTCTTGGTGGCCTCCTCGACGAGGGCCTGGTCGAGCAGCTCGCTTGTCATGCGCCCAGCCTATCCAGGAGCCCTCACAGCCAGCCGTTGCGCTTCAGGGCGCGGTGGATGCCCAGGCAGAGCACCACGGTGACGCTCATGATCACCGGGTAGCCGTACTTCCAGTGCAGCTCCGGCATGTACTTGAAGTTCATCCCGTACACCCCGCACACCATCGTCGGTACGGCGATGATCGCGGCCCAGGACGTGATCTTCCGCATGTCCTCGTTCTGTGCGACGGACGCCTGCGCGAGGTTGGCCTGGAGGATCGAGTTGAGCAGCTCGTCGAAGCCGATGACCTGCTCGTGGACGCGGGCGAGGTGGTCGGCGACGTCCCGGAAGTACTTCTGGATATCGGGGTCGATCAGCCGCATCGGCCGCTCGCTCAGCAGCTGCATGGGGCGCAGCAGCGGCGAGACGGCCCGCTTGAACTCCAGCACCTCGCGCTTGAGCTGGTAGATCCGCGCCGAGTCCACACCGCGCGAGACGCCACCCCGGCGCCCCGGCGAGAACACCTCGGTCTCGACCTCGTCGATGTCGTCCTGGACGGCGTCGGCGACCGCGACATAGCCGTCGACGACGTGGTCGGCGATCGAGTGCAGCACCGCCGAGGGGCCCTTGGCGAGCAGCTCGGGGTCGTCCTGCAGCCGGTGCCGCAGCGCACGCAGCGAGCCCTGGCCGCCGTGCCGGACGGTGATGAAGAAGTCCCGTCCGGTGAAGCACATGACCTCGCCGGTCTCGACGACCTCGCTGTTGGCGGTGAGCTGGTCGTGCTCGACGTAGTGGATGGTCTTGAAGACGGTGAAGAGGGAGTCGTCGTACCGCTCCAGCTTGGGCCGCTGGTGGGCCTGGACGGCGTCCTCCACGGCCAGCGGGTGCAGTCCGAACTCGCCCGCGATACCGGCGAATTCGGCCTCCGTCGGCTCGTGCAGGCCGATCCACACGAAGCCTCCGTCGCGACGCACCAGGCGCATCGCCTCCTGTGGGGTCATCGGCTTGCCACTGTCGACGCGGGCGCCGTCGCGGTAGACCGCGCAGTCGACGACGGCGGAGGGAGTCGCGGGGTCGCGGGTCGTGTCGTACGCGCCCGTGTCCTTGCGCAGTGAGGTGCGGGACGGCCGGACGGCGGCCCGGAGGTCACGGATCATCGACATGGCTGGCTCCTTCGTGGCAGGCAACGAAAGGGCACCGACGAGGGGTGGAACTACCCGGAATGGGGACGTCCTGCATGCGGGTGTTTGGCACGTCCACAAAGCGGGGAGCACCGCACCGTCGCGGTGGCGAGCTTCGCTGCTGAGTCAGATCAGACAGATCAGGCAAAACGAAACGAAGTGCTCTTCCGCGAGAAGACGTGAGCGTGAAAGGCGGCAGTCAGCCAGAGCCGGATCAGCGATATCAGCGGCAGGAAGAGCGAGTGGTACTGCACGGGTGACTTCGATCCATGACAGCCCCACCTCCTCCGGCCGGTCCCTCGTAAGGGACGGTTCAATCCCGTAAGGGAGTCTCAATGGCGTCGGGACTCGATCGCGACGCTTCTGCGTGCTGCCCCGAACGACCGGGCCAGAGTATCAGCCGCCCAAACTGTCAAGGCACTGCTTTGCCCGGCGCTGACGAGTTCTATGCTCACCGCATGGTTGATGTTCTCCCTCTGGTCGAGGCCCGGTTGCGCACCGTGCTGGGTGAACCGGATGCCCGCGCGGCGGTCACGTTCCTGGGCACGGACCGCATCGAGGTACTGCGTTTCCAGCAGGGCGACATCGTCCGCTACGCCACGCTCGGCATGTCCGCCCAGCCGATGAGCGATCCCTCCTCGGCGCTCGCCGACCCGGTCAAGGGTCCGCGAGCCGAGCTGATCCTCTCGGTGCGCGGCGGCCTCGCCGACACGGACAAGGTCCTTCGCCCGCTCGCCGTACTCGCCGCGTCCCCGCAGGTCGAAGGTGTCATCGTGGCCCCGGGAGCCTCGCTCGACGTCGGCGAACCCCTGTGGCCCGGCGCCCCGTTCAGCTCGGTACTGGTCGCCGAACCGGGCGGCCTGGCCGAGGACCTCGACCTCGACGAGCCCCTGGACCCCGTGCGGTTCCTGCCCCTGCTCCCCATGACGGCGAACGAGGCCGCCTGGAAGCGCGTGCACGGCGCCCAGGCCCTCCAGGAGCGCTGGCTGACGAACGGGACGGACCTGAGGGACCCCTCCCGCAGGTCCGTCCCGCTGGACTGACCGCGCCGAGTGAGCAAGCTCACCAACACGCCGCTGGAACAGGTCAGTTGGCGCCCTGGCCGAGCGCCTTGACGGGGTCGAGCAGTGAGGTCTTCCCGGCCGGCTTCGGCTACTCCTTCAGGAACGTCGTGATGCCCAGGAAGCCGACTGCCATCAGGAACGCGGTGCCGAAGAAGGGGTGGCGCCAGCTCTGGTTGCCGAGCAGCGCGCCCAGCAGTGGGCCGCACGCCATGCCGAGGCCGAGGGCGGACTCGTACAGCAGGATCGCGGCGGCACTCCCGCCCGTGGCCGCGCCGACGACGACCGCGAGGGCCGTCGAGACGGAAAGGGCGTTGCCGAGGCTCCGGCCGGCGCGGAAGCCGACGACTTCGCCGGCCGAGTTCGAGGTGCCCGCCAGGACCGCGAAGACCATGACGAACGCGAGGCCGAGCAGCAGGGTCTTCGTGCCGCCGATGCGGCTGGAGCCGAAGCCCTAGTGAGTTAGCAAAGCTAATTAATGCAAATAGCATCCACTTTCGCCTGGTGAGGGTTCCGGTGAAGGGTTCCGTCCGGACGGGTGATCGTCCTTGACGTGGGGGAGCGAGGGTAGGACCGTGGGGCCCTATGAGGGGCGAACCCAGTTGCCCGAAGTGTGGTGGCCGGGTCAGGGCTCCCGGACTCTTCGCCGATTCGTGGCAGTGCGATGAGCACGGCACCGTGCATCCGGTGCAGCCTGTGGTCCCGCCCAGCGTCGAGGCCCTCAGTGTCGTGGTGCACCGCACGCAGGTGCCGGTGTGGATGCCGTGGCCCCTGCCGGTCGGCTGGCTGTTCACGGGCGTGGCCTGCGCGGGCGACGACCGCCACGGCGGCCGGGCCACCGCGGTGGCCTGCTCGGGGCCGGGGCCGCTCGGTGGCATGGGGGAGCTGATCCTGGTCGCCGAGGAACTCGGTGTCGGGCTCGGTGCCCGGTACGCGGGTGTCGACGGTCCGGATCCGGGGCCGTATCTGAACGTCGAGAAGCCGCCCGAGGCCAAGGTGCTGGCCGGCGGTCGGCCCACTCCGCTCTGGCATGTCTCCGGCGGCCCGGACGACCGTGCCGTGTTCGCGGGTGAGGCGCGCGGTCTGTGGCTTTGGGCGGTTGTGTGGCCCGAGCAGTCGGGGTTGTTGATGTACGACGAGCTGGTGCTGACCGACTTGCGCGATGCGGGGGCCGAGGTGGAGCTGGTGCCCTGTGGGGCGCTGTCGCCGCGCTTGCTTGAGCCGTAACGCCTGCGCAGTGGCGTGTCCTGGTCTGTGGGCGGCTGTGGGCGGCTGCGGGTGCAGGGGGTCGGCCGCACGGTTCCGCGCACCCCGGGGCGGGCTGGTGTAAAGGTCGCTCACTGGCTGCGGGTGTGACGAGGTGGTGCGAAAAGCTGGTTATCCTTGAGCGTTCCCTTCCGTCCCGTCATCGCCTGGAGTTCGCGTAGTGCGTATCGATCTGCACGCCCACTCCACCGCTTCCGACGGTACGGACACGCCGGCCGGGCTGGTGCGCAACGCCGCCGCGGCCGGGCTGGACGTCGTCGCCCTGACCGACCATGACACGACCCGTGGATACGCCGAGGCGATCGGCGCGCTGCCCGAAGGGCTCACGCTGGTCACCGGTGCGGAGCTGTCCTGTCGTGTCGGCGGTGTCTCCATGCACATGCTCGCCTACCTCTTCGATCCCGAGGAGCCGGCGCTGTTCGCCGAGCGCGAGCTGGTGCGGGACGACCGGGTGCCGCGGGCCCAGGGCATGGTCGCCAAGCTGAACGGGCTGGGCGTGCCGGTCACCTGGGAGCAGGTCGCGCGGATCGCCGGTGACGGTTCGGTCGGGCGCCCGCACGTCGCCACCGCGCTCGTCGAGCTCGGCGTCGTGCCGACCGTGAGCGACGCGTTCACCCCGGACTGGCTGGCCGACGGAGGCCGGGCCTTCGTCGAGAAGCACGAGACGGACCCCTTCGAGGCGATCCGCCTGGTCAAGGCCGCGGGCGGGGTCACCGTCTTCGCGCATCCGGGCGCCAGCAAGCGCGGTCGGACGGTGCCGGAGTCCGCGATCGCCGAGATGGCCGCCGCCGGGCTCGACGGCGTCGAGGTCGACCACATGGACCACGACGAGGAGACGCGGGCACGACTGCGCGGGCTGGCGAAGGAACTGGGGCTGCTGGCCACCGGCTCCAGCGACTACCACGGCAGCCGCAAGACGTGCGTGCTCGGCGAGTACGTCACGGATCCCGAGGTGTACGGGGAGATCACGCGGCGGGCGACAGGGGCGTTCCCGGTGCCGGGGACCGGCGGGGCCTGAGCACGATCCCCTCCCACTCCCGTTCACGCTCACGTCTGTTCCTCACCGTCCCTCTCCTGCAAGGCCAGTAACTCACCCATGTTCGACGTCGCCGTCTTCGGCTCTCTCTTCCTGACCCTTTTTGTCATCATGGATCCCCCCGGGATCACCCCGATCTTCCTCGCGCTGACCGCCGGACGCCCCGGCAAGGTGCAGAAGCGGATGGCCTTCCAGGCCGTCTGTGTCGCCGGCGGCGTGATCACCGTCTTCGGGCTGCTCGGGCATCAGATCCTCGACTATCTGCACGTCTCCGTGCCCGCGCTGATGATCGCGGGTGGACTGCTGCTCCTGCTCATCGCCCTCGACCTGCTGACCGGCAAGACCGACGAGCCGAAGCAGACCAAGGACGTCAACGTGGCGCTCGTACCGCTCGGCATGCCGCTGCTGGCGGGTCCGGGCGCGATCGTCTCGGTGATCCTCGCCGTGCAGAAGGCCGGCAGTGTGGCCACGCAGGTGTCGGTGTGGTGCGCGATCCTCGCCATCCATGTCGTGCTGTGGCTGGTGATGCGGTACTCGCTGCTGATCATCCGGGTCATCAAGGACGGCGGCGTGGTCCTGGTGACGCGGCTCGCGGGCATGATGCTCTCCGCCATCGCCGTGCAGCAGATCATCAACGGCGTCACGCAGGTGATCAAGGGCGCGTGAGCCCGCCCCGCCCTTCGCCGCGACCGGACCGCTCCTTGCCCCGCTGTGCGCAGAGCCCCCGTACGGCATCGACGCCGTACGGGGGCTCTGAAGATTCAGCGGTGATCCGCGTCTGTTACACGGCCGAACTCTCGGCCGGCCGGATCCAGAGCCGCTGCCCGATGGCTGCAGCCTGCTGAACGATCCGGTTGACGGAGGCGGCGTCCACGACAGTGCTGTCCACGGTCGTGCCGTTGACCTCGTCGAGTCGCATGATTTCGAAGCGCATGGCCTCTCCCTTCGTCTCGCTGTGTTCGTAGGAGTCAACGGGCTGCGTGTTACAAACATTCCCTACGCTAAAGAAATTTTTCGAACGGCTAACTACTAGGCGGTAAGCCATCGCGGGGGAGACCGACCGGGACCGGTTGTGTTCGCAGCGTGACCGCCGGGACAATAGAGGCGATGAACGACGACCCCGTGGCCCTCAGCGCCCGCATCGACCGTACGAACGAGCTACTGCAGCGCATGCTCGCCGAGGTGGCGAAGACACCCTCGACGCATGCGATCTTCGTCGACGCGGGATACCTGTACGCGGCCGCGGGCCGGCTGGTGGCGGGCACGGAGGACCGGCGCGCCTTCGACCTGGACGCGGAGGGCCTGATCGAGGCACTCATCGACAAGGCCCGCACGATCTTCGCGGACAGCCGGCTGCTCCGCGTCTACTGGTACGACGGTGCGAGACGCCGTATCCACACCGCCGAGCAGCAGTCGATCGCAGAGCTCCCGGACGTGAAGGTCCGGCTGGGCAATCTCAATGCCAACAACCAGCAGAAGGGCGTCGATTCGCTGATCAGGTCGGATCTGGAGTCCCTGGCCAGACACCGCGCGATCAGCGACGCTGCCCTGCTGGGCGGCGACGAGGACCTGGTGTCGGCGGTCGAGGCGGCGCAGGGGTACGGGGCGCGCGTCCACCTGTGGGGCATCGAAGCCCCTGAGGGACGCAACCAGGCGGAGCCCCTGCTCTGGGAGGTCGACAGTCAGCGCACCCTCGACCTCGACTTCTTCAAGCCGTACGTCGCCCGGCGCACGGCGGCCGCCTACGAGTCCACCGCGGTCCGGCCCACCCGTGAGGGCGTCCGCTTCGTGGGCGCGCAGATCGCGGCGAAGTGGCTGGCCGCGCGGGGCAGGGAGTCCCTGGTGGAACTGCTGCCCGGACACCCCTACCTGCCGGGCTCGGTGGACCAGGACCTGCTGGTGGAGGCGGAGGGCCTGCTGCAGTACTCACTGCGCGGCCAGGCGGATCTGCGGCGCGCGCTGCGGGACGGGTTCTGGGAGCACCTGCAGGCGCAGTACTAGCCGGTGTCCTGCGCCTGAAATCCGTCGGTGGGCATTTCCCCGTTGCGGTGCGGGAGCCCTAGCGGGCCTCTGCCCGGTCCCAGAAGTCCGCGAAAGCGCGGGCCGTTTCGAGTGGGTTGTCCGTGTTCGGTGAGTGTTCGGCGTTCTGGACGATGGTGCGGTGCGCGCGCAGCCGTAGCGCCATGTCGTCGAGCAGGGACACCGCCCAGGTGTCGTCGCGGGAACCCGACAGGACGTGGAACGGCAGTGGCACGGCGGCCAGATCCGCCACCCGGTCCGGTTCGACGCACAACTGGAGGCCCGTGGCCATGAGCTGGGCGGGCTTGTTGCCGAGCCAGCGCCGGCGCAGGTCGTCCTGGTCGTCGAGCCCCGCGTCCAGGTCGCCGGTGTCGGTCTCCTCTGGCGGCTCCATGGCCTGGATCGCTTCCCACACGTCGGCCATGCTCATCACGGCGAGCGCGTCCCGGAGCAGTTTGACGCGCTGCTGCTGGGAGACGGAGATCTGGGCCGGGCCGGAGGCCATGAGCGTGAGCGACAGGAAGGGAGCGCGGTCCAGCAGGACGGCGGCCCGCGCGATCTGGCCGCCCAGGGAGTGGCCGACGAGGTGCACGGGGGCGCCGAGGGCGGCGGCCTGGGCGAGCACGTCCTGCGCCAACTCGGCCTGGGCGTAAGCCGATTCGTCGTCCTGGGGCCCGTCGGACTCGTACTGCCCCCGCCCGTCCACCGCGACGGTCCGGTAACCGCGCGCCGAAAGTGCCTCCTGCAGCGGGTTGAAGTCCTCCTTGCTGCCGGTGAAGCCGGGCAGCAACAGCGCGGTCCCCTTGGGCACGACTCCGTCCGCCACGGGGGAGTCGACGACGGCGAACTCTCCGCGCGCGGTACGCAGCGAGTACGCGCGGGCGCCGGGGGGCGGGGTGAAGCTCGGGGGCCTGCTCATGAGGTGAGGTTATCGGGCGACGGTGACGAGGAAGGGGACGGGCTGGGGCATCCGGGGTGGCTTGCGACTGTCGTGGAGGGGAGTGAGGCGGTCTGTCAGGCGGTCTGTCAGGCGGTCTGTCCGGGCGGCGTCGTGGGAGGGGGACGGCGGTCTGCCCGGGAGGGTGGGGCCACGACCGCCCTCACCGTGAGGCTGGGCCGGGGGCACGTGTGAAGGCAGGTGCCGGAACGCCGACGGCCCGGTCCACACGAGGTGGACCGGGCCGTCGGGGAGGGAGGGATCAGCTCTCCGCGGGCTCCGCTGCGGCCGTGGCCTTCCGCGGACGGCGCGTCCTGGGCTTGACCTCGGCCACGTCCGCGTTGGCCTCGGCGGATGCCGTGGCCTTGCGGGCGCGGGTGCGGGGCTTGGCCTCGGGCTCCTCCGCGGCCTGCGCCGGGATCGCGGCTACGGCGGCGGCAGCCTTGCGGGTGCGGCGCGGCTTGGCCTCGGTGGCCTCGGCCGTGTCGACCGCGGAGGCCGCTGCCTTCCGCGTGCGGCGAGGCTTGGTCTCCTCGGCGGTGTCCGAGGCGGCAGCCGCCGTCGCCTTGCGCGTACGGGTACGCGGCTTGGCTTCCGTGGCCTCGGCCGCGTCCACCGGGGTCTCGGTGGCGGCGGCCGTCTTGCGGGTGCGGGTACGGGGCTTCGCCTCGACCGCTTCGGCGGTGTCGACCGCGGCTTCCGCCGCAGCCGCCGCCTTGCGCGTCCGGCGCGGCTTGGCCTCGGTGGCCTCCGGCGCCGCAGCGACGTCGGCGGACTCGGCGACCTTGCGCGTACGCCGACGGGGAGCTGCTGCCTCGGTGGTTTCCGAGGCGGCCTCAGCCGTCTTGCGGGTGCGGGTGCGCGGCTTGGCCTCGGTGGCCTCGGCCGTGTCGACCGCGGCCTCCGCCGCAGCCGTGGCCTTGCGGGTCCGGGTGCGCGGCTTGGCCACGGGCTCCTCGGCGGCCTGCGCCGGGATCTCGGCGACGGCTGCCGCCTTGCGTGTCCGGGTACGGGGCTTCGCCTCGACCGCTTCGGCGGTGTCGACGGCGGCCTCGGCGGCAGCCGTCGTCTTGCGCGTACGGGTACGGGGCCCGGCTTCCGTGGCCTCGGCCGTGTCGACCGGGGTCTCGGTGGCGGCGGCCGTCTTGCGGGTGCGGGTGCGCGGCTTGGCCTGCGTGGCCTCGGCCGTGTCGACCGTGGCCTCCGCCGCTGCCGTCGCCTTGCGGGTGCGGCGGCGCGGTGTGGTCTCGGCCGGCTCCGGGGCGGACTCGGTCGTTCCCTCGGCCGTGTCGACCGCGGCCTGGGCGGCAGTCGTCGCCTTGCGGGTACGGCGGCGCGGGGTGGCGGCGGGAGCCTCGGGCTCGGAGGCCGCCACGGCTGCCGGAGCTTCCGTGACCGACGGCGTCTCCTGGACGACCGGCTCCGCTGCCGTCGTCTCCGCGGACTTGCGGGTGCGGCGGCGACGCGAAGTCACCGGGGCCTCGGGGGCGGCGTCCAGGGCAGGGCCTTCCGCCGTCGTGACGGCGGCTTCCGCGGCCTCGGGCGCCGCGGCTGCGGCCACCACCGGCTGCGACCCCGAACCGCTGCGGGTGCGGCGACGGCGACGCAGGGTGCGGGGGCCGGAGGCCTCCTCGGGCGCCGAGACCTCCGTGGAGACCTCGGCAGAGATCTCAGGAGCGGCCGTCGCGTCCGCGGTCGACCCGCCGCGCGTACGGCGGCGACGACGCGGCGTACGATCCGGGCGCTCACGCTCGGCGGACCGGGACTCACCCCGGCCCCCTCGCTCGTCCCGGCCACCGCGCTCGTCCCGGCCACCGCGCTCGTCCCGGCCACCGCGACCGCGGCCACCGCGTGCGCCGCGGCCGCCGGTCTCGCCCAGGTCTTCGAGCTCCTCCGCGTCGAGCCCCGCGCGAGTGCGGTCGGCACGCGGCAGGACACCCTTGGTGCCCGTGGGGATGCTCAGCTCCTCGTAGAGGTGCGGGGAGGTGGAGTACGTCTCCGGCGGGTCGTTGAAGCCCAGGTCCAGCGCCTTGTTGATGAGCTGCCAGCGCGGGATGTCGTCCCAGTCGACGAGCGTGATCGCGATGCCCTTCGCACCCGCGCGGCCCGTACGGCCGATGCGGTGCAGGTACGTCTTCTCGTCTTCCGGCGACTGGTAGTTGACGACGTGCGTCACGCCCTCGACGTCGATGCCGCGGGCGGCGACGTCGGTGCAGACGAGGACGTCCACCTTGCCGTTGCGGAAGGCGCGCAGCGCCTGCTCGCGGGCACCCTGGCCGAGGTCGCCGTGGACCGCGCCGGCCGCGAAACCGCGCTGCTTGAGCTGGTCGGCGAGGTCGGCCGCGGTGCGCTTCGTACGGCAGAAGACCATGGCCAGGCCCCGGCCGTCGGCCTGCAGTATGCGGGCGACCAGCTCGGGCTTGTCCATGTTGTGCGCACGGTAGATGTGCTGCTTGGTGTTCGCGACCGTCGCGCCCTCGTCGTCCGGCGAGGTGGCGCGGATGTGCGTGGGCTGCGACATGTAGCGGCGCGCGAGACCGATGACCGCACCCGGCATGGTCGCCGAGAACAGCATCGTCTGGCGGCGGGGCGGCAGCATGTTGATGATCTTCTCGACGTCGGGCAGGAAGCCCAGGTCGAGCATCTCGTCGGCCTCGTCGAGGACGAGTGCCTTGATGTGCTTGAGGTTGAGCTTCTTCTGGCCCGCGAGGTCCAGAAGGCGGCCCGGGGTGCCGACGATCACGTCGACGCCTCGCTTGAGGGCCTCCACCTGGGGCTCGTAGGCCCGGCCGCCGTAGATGGCGAGAACGCGTACGTTGCGCACCTTGCCCGCGGTCAGCAGGTCGTTGGTGACCTGCGTGCACAGCTCGCGGGTGGGGACGACGACGAGCGCCTGCGGGGCGTCGGTGAGGTCGTCGGGCTTCGCGCGGCCCGCCTCCACGTCCGCGGGGACGGTGACGCGCTCCAGGAGCGGAAGACCGAAGCCCAGCGTCTTGCCGGTGCCGGTCTTGGCCTGGCCGATGACGTCCGTGCCCGAGAGGGCGACGGGGAGGGTCATCTCCTGGATGGGGAAGGGGTTGATGATGCCGACGGCTTCGAGGGCCTCGGCGGTCTCGGGAAGGATGCCGAGATCTCTGAACGTGGTAGTCAGGGTGCTGCCTCTTCTGTGTGCGCGGTGCGAGGCGAGCGCGGGGGTCTTTGACGGACCGTGCCGGGGGACGTCGGCTGCCTTACGGGACTTGCCGTAACGCACGGGACCACTGCCGACGCTCTAGCGCTCGTACCGCTGAGGGATGTCCCTCCGGGCGCCGTACGCGATGTGCCGTACGACAAGGAGGGCTGTCGGGTCGGAGCCGATCGGGCCACCGACCGGGCATCCTCATACGTGCGGCCCGTCGAGTAGTCGGCAGGCGCATTACCACCATACCCCGGAATCTCGCACATGCGGTGGCCGATTTGGTCACGTAGCCGCCATCACACTGATTGACCAGGGACTTCCGCGGCCCGGCAAGCGGACTATTGTGCGCTTCATGACGACGCCTGACAACACCTCTGACGCACCCGCCGAGCACACCGCAGTGGCCGCCCAGGACTGGGACCGGTCGTCCGCGGACCCCCAGTACCGCGCCGCGGTCGTCGACCTGCTCGGTGCGCTCGCGTACGGCGAACTCGCGGCATTCGAGCGGCTCGCGGAGGACGCCAAGCTGGCGCCGACGCTGGCCGACAAGGCGGAGCTGGCGAAGATGGCGTCGGCCGAGTTCCACCACTTCGAGAGGCTGCGCGACCGGCTCGCGGAGATCGGCGAGGAGCCCACGCAGGCGATGGAGCCGTTCGTCGCCGCGCTGGACGGCTTCCACAAGCAGACGGCGCCCTCGGACTGGCTGGAGGGGCTGGTCAAGGCGTACGTCGGCGACTCGATCGCCAGTGACTTCTACCGGGAGGTCGCGGCCCGGCTCGACTCGGACTCGCGTGAGCTCGTGCTGGCCGTTCTGGACGACACCGGGCACGCCGGCTTCGCCGTGGAGAAGGTGCGGGCCGCCATCGACGCCGATCCGCGCGTGGGCGGCCGGCTCGCGCTGTGGGCGCGGCGGCTGATGGGCGAGGCACTGTCGCAGTCCCAGCGGGTGGTCGCGGACCGGGACGCGCTGTCGACGATGCTGGTCGGTGGTGTGGCCGACGGGTTCGATCTCGCCGAGGTGGGCCGGATGTTCTCGCGGATCACCGAGGCGCACACGAAGCGGATGGCTGCGCTGGGCCTGGCCGCGTAGCCCCGCGGCGGCTCGGCCGGGTGCGCGGCCGCGGTGGGCGAGGGCCGCGGCGGGGTGAGTGAGGGCTGCGGCGGGATGGTGGCCGGCGCAGCCCCTGCGGCGCAGCCACAGATCGATACAGCCCCGCGCCCCTAGGGGCGTCGTCCACGCCGTCGCTCGAACCGGCGCCGTGTGCCTACGCCGGTGCCGAGCGGCGGCGGAGTCTTCCCGCCGGGCGCAGCAGCAGTGACAGGGAGGCGGTCGAGACGATCGCCGCGCCGATCACGACGAGCAGCGGGTAACCGGGGTCGAAGGCGCTCTCGGTGACGAAGGCACCGAAGAGGGCTCCGGTGACACCCGTCGCCAGCACGAGCGAACGGGCGGGCAGACGGTGGGAGAGACGGCGGTCCGCGCCCCAGGCCAGCACGAGGCCGAGCAGGGCGGAGCCGAGCGCTTCGAACAACATCATGAGGGTCCCTCCCACGGCCACACTGCGCGTCACGGTGCGTATCACGGTCGTAGCCCGTCATACCCGTGACCTGCGGAATGCAATCCTCCCCTGTGCGCGAGTTGTGCTCCAGATGTGGAGAAAAAAACTTGCGGACATCGAGAAGGGGTCCGGCAGCCGATGGCCGCCGGACCCCCTCTCGCGATGTGTGCCTACAGCGCTCCGAAGCCCACCTTGCGCGGGGCCGGCTCGCCGAGCTCGACGTAGGCGAGGCGCTCGGCCGGGACGAGGACCTTGCGGCCGTGCTCGTCCACGAGGGTCAGCAGCTGCGACTTCCCGGCAAGTGCCTCGGCCACGATCCGCTCGACCTCCTCGGCACTCTGACCGCTCTCCAGAACGATCTCGCGGGGCGCGTGCTGCACGCCGATCTTGACCTCCACGGCTAAGTCCCTCCGACGGTCGGTGAAGTGCGCGACCTTTACGCGCCGTACCCAGCACACATTAGCCCGGTGAGGGGACGTACACGCTCCGCCCCGGAACGCCAAGAGCGAACAGGTGACGGGAACAAACGCCCGGCGGAGGGGACCGCCGCGCCGTCAGTGGTGCTGATCGGTGCCGTGCAGCGGGAAGCCCGCGATTCCGCGCCAGGCCAGTGAGGTCAGCAACTGCACCGCCTGGTCGCGCGGCACGCTGCGGTCGCTGTGCAGCCACGAACGGGCCACCACCTGGGCGAGACCGCCGAGGCCGGAGGCCAGCAGCATCGACTCCGCGCGCGAGAGGCCGGTGTCCTCGGCGATGACCTCGCAGATCGCCTCCGCGCACTCGGTCGTGACCTTGTCGACGCGCTCGCGCACTGCGGGCTCGTTCGTCAGGTCCGACTCGAAGACCAGGCGGAAGGCGCCGCCGTCGTCCTCGACGTACGCGAAATAGGCGTCCATCGTCGCCCGTACGCGCTGCTTGTTGTCGGTCGTCGACGCGAGCGCTTCGCGTACCGCCCCGATCAATGACTCGCAGTGCTGGTCCAGCAGGGCGAGATAGAGGTCGAGCTTGCCCGGGAAGTGCTGGTAGAGCACCGGCTTGCTGACGCCGGCGCGCTCGGCGATGTCGTCCATGGCGGCCGCGTGGTAGCCCTGCGCCACGAAGACTTCCTGGGCGGCGCCCAGCAGTTGGTTCCGTCGGGCACGGCGCGGCAGGCGCGTGCCTCGCGGGCGTGCTGCCTCTGTCTGCTCGATGGCTGTCACGCCGCCTCCCAAATTCGTCCACATGCGGTGTGCGCCGCGCCGCCATCGTACTTTTCGGTAACCCTGGTGTGCGCGGTGCGAGCGCAGAATTTCACGGACCGGACGGTGGCGAAAGCAGCGCAGACGGTTTCAAACCGGATCGAAACGGGCAACACGCCGCCTCGTTCCAGCTCAGTGGCGCCCTCCGGCGCTTCCGTATCCCTCGTCAGCGGTAATCGTCCTCGTCGATCGAGACGACGCGGCGCTGCTCGACGATGTCGGCCTCGTTCGCCTTGGCCGGATCCACGTCCTCAAGAGGGTCGTCGCGCTCCGATGTCAGGCCCGCAAGCTGTTCCGCGGTGTCGTTCTCCGGGGCCTCGACGTCGATCTCCTTGGCTTCCTGCGTGTCGTCGACCTCGAACGTCTCGGGATCGGTGGGGTCTACGGCCATGGTTGGGCTCCCTTCCTACGAATGTCCCTGAAAGAAGCAGGGGCCACAGCGGGTGCCCTCAATACGAGCCTAGGAGACACGGCATTCGGACGCTATGCGGTGTGCGCGCGATCTGTGACGGCGAACACACGAGCCACTGCGTGATCGTCTCGTAACATTGCCGCATGTCTTCGACCGAGCTGCCGTCCGTGCCGGCAACCAATGTGCTCCCGAAGGTGGCGCCCGTCAGGGTCGCGGAGGGCGAGCGGCTCAGGTCGGTCGGACTGCCGGGGATCACGCTGACGGTGCGGTCGAGACCACCGACGCGCGAGGGGCTGCCGCCCGCGTTGTACGTCCACGGGCTCGGCGGTTCCTCGCAGAACTGGTCGGCGCTGATGGAGCAGCTGGAGGGGGTCGTCGACGGCGAGGCCGTCGACCTGCCCGGATTCGGCGACTCCCCGCCGCCGGACGACGGCGACTACTCGGTCTCCGGGCACGCGCGCGCGGTGATCCGCTTCCTCGACGCGTCCGGCCGTGGGCCGGTGCACCTCTTCGGCAACTCGCTCGGTGGCGCCGTCACCACCCGCGTCGCGGCACTGCGCCCCGACCTCGTACGGACGCTCACGCTCGTGTCGCCGGCACTGCCGGAGATCCTCGTCCAGCGGACGGCGGTACCGACGGCGCTGCTCGCGCTGCCCGGGGTCACCGGCCTGTTCACCCGGCTCACCAGGGAGTGGACCGCGGAGCAGCGGGTCCACGGGGTGACGGCGCTGTGTTACGGCGACCCGGGACGGGTATCGCCGGAGGGTTTCAGCAACGCCGTGGAGGAGATGGAGCGGCGCCTTCAACTGCCGTACTTCTGGGACGCGATGACACGTTCCGCGCGCGGGATCGTGAACGCGTACACGCTGGGCGGCCAGCACGGGCTGTGGCGCCAGGCCGAGCGCGTCCTCGCCCCGACCCTGCTCGTGTACGGCGGCCGGGACCAGCTCGTCGGCTTCCGCATGGCCCGGAGGGCGGCTCGCACCTTCCGCGACTCCCGCCTGCTCACCCTGCCGGAGGCGGGGCACGTGGCGATGATGGAGTACCCGGAGACGGTGGCCCGGGCCTTCTACGAACTTCTCCGCGATGCAGGCGAGTTGGCGGCGGGCCTTCCATCCGGGGAGCCGGCCGTCAAGGGCTCGGCCTCCGCCGACGGCGGTGACGCGGTCGTCGGCGACGGCGAGACCGCTGCCGAGAGCACGGGGAGCTGAGGGCCGACGTGGGACGCCACAGCCGCCGCGGAGGCCCGGCCTCCGCGAAGAGCGCCGGGGACATGGGCGAGGGGCGGGAAACCGGGGGCTCCGGGGCGCCCGAGGCCGCTGCGGGTCCCGGGAGGGACGGGGCTTCCGCCGGTTCTGCGGGATACGCGGCTCCTGCGGGGCCTGGGGGAGCCGGAGCTTCTACGGCGCCCCGGGCTGCCGGGGGGCGTCGTGACGCCCGGGACTCGGAAGGGCCGGTGCCGCAGGGGCAGGGGCAGGGGCCGCAGGGCGGTGCCGGTGGGCGCCGGGTACCCGGGCCGCCGTCCGGGCAGCAGCCCCCGGCGTACGGGGCGCCGGGGAGGGCGGGGGGCACGCCCGGCCGTGGGGCCCCGCGGCCGGCGGACGGGACGCCGGCACATGGGGTGCCGCGGTTTGCGGACGGGACGCCGGCACATGGGGTGCCGCGGTTTGCGGACGGGACGCCGGCACATGGGGTGCCGCGGTTTGCGGACGGTACGCCCGCGCGTGGGGTGCCGCTTCTTCCTGACGGCACACCCGCACGTGGCGTTCCCCGGCTCGCCGACGGCACCCCCGCCCGTGGCACGCCCCAAGTCCGTGGTGGTCACCCCGAGCAGCGTGAAGGCGGCGGCGGGTGGGGCGAGCTGAGGCAGTCAGGCGTCTCCATACCGCGGCAGCGGCAGGCGCCGCCCGGGGGGCCGCGGCAGGACTACGTCGACGCCTTCGGCGAGGACGACGACGTCTTCGCGCCTCGCAACGCCGCCTCCGCACACGCCTCCCACCCGTACGCCTCCGTCACCGACCGGGATCCCGGCGCCGGTGTCGGTGTATCCGCCGAGACCGACGACGACCCGCCGACCGGCGTGCCGGCGCAGGCCAAGGGCGGCAAGGGGCGGACGTTCACCGGAATCGCGGCCGCCGCCGTCACCACGGTGCTCGCCGTGATCGTCGCCGGGCAGGTCGCGAACGGACGCGAAGACGACGCCGGAGGAACGCGGTCGGCCACCGACCAGGCGCGGGACGCCCGGGGCTCGGACTCGCGGCCGTCCTCGTCGCCGAGCGTGGCGACGTTGACCTATGCGCAGGCGATGGGGGAGAAGTACCCGCTCGGCGCGACGCTCAAGGGGCCGGGGAGGTTCGACGCGGTCCCCGGGTTCGACAAGGCGCCGGGCACGGGACAGAAGTACACCTACCGCGTGGACGTGGAGCAGGGGCTCGGGCTCGACGGCGAACTGTTCGCCCAGGCCGTGCAGAAGACGCTCAACGACAAGCGGAGCTGGGCCCACAACGGCGCCCGCACCTTCGAGCGCATCCATACCGGCAAGCCCGACTTCGTGATCACACTCGCCAGCCCCGGGACCACGGCGAAGTGGTGCGCAAAGTCCGGCCTCGACACCACCGAGGACAACGTCTCGTGCGACTCGGCCTCCACCGAGCGCGTGATGATCAACGCCTACCGATGGGCGCAGGGATCCAAGACCTATGGTGATCAAATTCACGCCTACCGGCAGATGCTGATCAATCACGAGGTCGGTCACCGGCTCGGCCACGGCCATGTCACCTGCAGCAAGAACGGCCAGCTCGCGCCGGTCATGCAGCAGCAGACCAAGTTCCTCGACCATGACGGAATCCACTGTCTGCCCAACCCCTGGCCGTATCCCGGGAGTTGACGGACGCCTCATATGTCACGTTGACATGCGCAGAAAGTTCGTAGATATTTCTGGGCATGTCGACCCCCTACGCCTCCGCACGCGCAGCCATCGAGCTGGCGCTGATCGGCGTGACCCCGCTCTGCGTGGCCGACATCCTCTGTCGCTGACGTTCGCCCTCAGGCGTTCGCGTCGCGATCTTCTTCCTCCTCCGTGACCCGGTCACGGTTTTCGACGACCTGACGCCCGGGCAGACGTCTGTTCACTTTCGTCTCACTCCTCGTCAATCCGTCTCATCATTCGAGCAAGCCCGGTTTCACCGTAGCTCGGACCACTTCGAGAGGTCGTCCATCCGATGCGTCAACCGTCCGTCAGAGTGCGCCGCGTGGCCGCGGCATCCGTAGGCCTGGTTCTGGCGGCGGGTGCCGCCGCCTGCGGGCCGAAGGACAACGATGCCAAGGGCACCGGTGGCGACTCCACCCCCCACAAGGGCGGCACGCTCACGGTCCTGAACTCCGAGGCCCAGACGGACTTCGACCCCGCGCGTCTGTACACCTCCGGCGGCGGCAACGTCCCGTCCCTGGTCTTCCGTACGCTCACCACCCGCAACCGCGAGAACGGCGCGGCCGGCGCCAAGGTCGTCCCGGACCTCGCCACTGACACCGGGCGCCCCAACAAGGACGCGACCGTGTGGACGTACACCCTGAAGAAGGGCCTCAAGTACGAGGACGGCACGCCGATCACCTCCGCCGACATCAAGTACGGCATCGAGCGCTCCTTCGCGCCCGAACTGTCCGGTGGCGCCCCCTACTTGAGGGACTGGCTGGTCGGCGCGGCCGGCTACGAGGGCCCGTACAAGGACAAGAAGGACACGAAGGGCCTGAAGGCGATCGAGACGCCGGACAGCCGGACCGTCGTCTTCCACCTGAACAAGCCCGAGGGCGAGTTCCCGTACCTGGCCACGCAGACGCAGTTCACACCCGTACCCAAGGCCAAGGACACGGGTACGAAGTACGAGGAGCACCCGATCTCGTCCGGCCCGTACAAGGTCGTCAAGAACGAGAACGACGGTGAGCACCTCGTCCTGGAGCGCAACGCGTACTGGTCCACGGCCGTGGACGACGAGCGCAAGGCCTACCCCGACAAGGTCGACGTGCGGTCCGGTCTGGACTCGTCCGTGATCAACCAGCGGCTGTCCGCGTCCCAGGGTGCGGACGCGTCCGCCGTCACGACGGACACCAACCTCGGTCCGGCCGAGCTCGCCAAGGTGTCGGGCGACAAGGCCCTGGCCGCGCGCGTCGGCACGGGCCACTTCGGCTACACGAACTACATAGCGTTCAACCCGACCGTCAAGCCGTTCAACAACGTCAAGGTGCGGCAGGCGATCTCCTACGCCATCGACCGGTCGTCGGTGATCAACGCGGCCGGCGGTTCCGCGCTCGCCGAGGCGGCCACCACCTACCTGCCGAACCAGAAGTCCTTCGGCTACACGCCGTACGACCTCTTCCCTGCGGGCCCGGCCGGCAACGCCGCGAAGGCCAAGCAGCTGCTGGCCCAGGCGGGTTACAGGAACGGGCTCACGATCACCCTGAGCCACTCCAACGCCAAGGACTTCGAGACCAGCCCGGAGATCGCGACCTCGATCCAGGACGCGCTCAAGAAGGCCGGCATCACGGTCAAGCTGCAGGGCCTGGAGGACAACGACTACCGGGACAAGATCCACAACGTGAAGACCGAGCCCGGCTTCTTCCTCGCCCGCTGGGGTGCCGACTGGCCCTCCGGAGGCCCCTTCCTCGCCCCGATCTTCGACGGCCGGCAGATCGTCAAGGACGGCTCGAACTTCAACAACGGCCTGTTGAACGACAAGTCGGTCAATGACGAGATTGACGCGATCAACAAGTTGACCGATCTTGACGCGGCCGCCAAGAGGTGGGGTGCACTGGACAAGAAGATCGGTGAGCAGGCCCTGACCGTGCCGCTGTTCCACCCCGTCTACAAGCGCCTGGTCGGCAGCGACATCAAGAACGTCGTGATCAGTGACTGGACCGGCGTGCTGGACATCTCGCAGGTCGCGGTGAAGTAGCGCCGTGAGCGAGGCACTTGTCGCCACCCAGGTCCCCGAGGTGTCCCCCTCGGGGACCTCGGGGGCCCGTCAGTTCTGGCGGCGGCTGCGTACGCAGCGCGCCGCCCTCGTCGCGGCGGCCGTCGTCGCGCTGCTGGTCCTGCTCGCGCTCGCCGCGCCGCTGCTCACCGCGATCGAGGGGCAGGACCCGACCACGTACCATCCCTCCCTGGTGGACTCCGCGCGCGGTGGCGTGCCGATCGGATCCTTCGGAGGGATGAGCGGGGACCACTGGCTCGGCGTCGAACCGCAGACCGGACGCGACCTGTTCGCGCGGCTGGTCTACGGCGCCAGGGTCTCCCTGGGCGTCGCGCTCGCCGCCACCGCCGTGCAGGTCTTCCTCGGTGTCGTCGTCGGCGTCGCGGCCGCGCTCGGCAGCCGATGGGTTGATCAACTGTTGAGCCGGCTCGCGGACATCATCGTCGCCCTGCCATTGATGATCATGGCGTTGGCTCTGCTGGCCATCGTGCCCAGCAGCTTCCCGAGGCCGGTGCTGGTCGCGCTCATCATCGGCTTCGTCGCCTGGGGCACCATCGCCAAGATCGCGCGCGCCGCGACGCTCAGCCTGAAGGAACTCGACTACGTCTCCGCCGCCCGGCTCAGCGGCTGGAGCACCTGGCGGATCGCCCGCCGGGAACTGCTGCCCGGGCTCGCCGCGCCCGTCATCACCTACGCCGCGCTCATGGTCCCGGCCAACATCGCCATCGAGGCCTCGCTGTCCTTCCTCGGCGTCGGTGTGAAGCCTCCGACGCCGTCCTGGGGACAGATGCTCACCTCCGCCAACGTCTGGTACCAGGCCGCCCCGCAGTACCTGCTGCTGCCGGCAGGCGCGCTGTTCGTGACCGTGCTCGCGCTCACCGTCCTCGGCGACGGCATCCGCACCGCCCTGGACCCGCGCGCGGCCTCCCGCCTGCGCGTGGGCACGGGCCGCAAGCAGGAGGCCAAGGCGGACACGAGCGCCGGGCAGGAGGCGCGCTCATGAGCGGCTTCGCCGGTTTCGCGCTGCGCCGGACCGTGGGCAGCGTGATCACCCTGCTCGTCATCTCGGTGATCATCTACGTCGTCTTCTACGCCACTCCCGGCAACGTCGCCCAGATCACCTGCGGCCCGCGCTGCTCACCGGAACAGGTCCACCAGGTCGCCCAGCAGCTCAAGCTCGGCGATCCGCTGTACCTGCGCTACTGGCACTTCCTGGAAGGCATCGTCGTCGGCCAGGACTACTCGACCGGCACGTCCGTCGAACACTGCTCGGCACCCTGCCTGGGGCTCTCGTACCAGACCGACCAGCAGGTCACCCGGATCATCCTGACGAAGCTGCCCGTCAGCCTGTCACTGGTGGTCGGAGCGATGGTCCTCTGGCTCCTGCTGGGCGTCGGCACCGGGGTGCTCTCCGCCTGGCGGCGCGGCCGGTTCACCGAGCGTGCCCTGACCGGAATCACCCTCGCGGGCATCTCCACACCCGTCTTCGTCATCGGCCTCGTCCTGATGATCGTGGTCTGCGGGCAACTGGAGCTGCTGCCCTTCCCGGAGTACGTCTCCTTCTCCGGCGACCCCGAGCAGTGGGCCTGGGGCCTGCTGCTGCCCTGGTTCACCCTCGCCCTCAGCGAGTCGGCCTACTTCGCCCGGCTCACCCGGGCGTCGATGCTGGAGACGCTCGCCGAGGACCACATCCGCACCTTCCGCGCCTACGGGGTGGGCGAGCGGTCCATCGTGGGCCGGCACGCCCTGCGGGGCGCCATGGCACCGATCATCGCCCTGAACGCCAACGACTTCGGCAGTGCGGTGGGCGGCGCCGTGCTCATCGAGTCGCTCTTCGGGCTGCCCGGCATCGGCCAGGAACTGGTGCATGCCGTGACCGTCGTGGACCTCCCGGTCGTCGTCGGCATGGTCCTGGTGATCGGCTTCTTCGTGGTCCTCGCCAACGCCGTCGCCGACGTGCTGTACGCGGTGGCCGACCGACGGGTGGTACTGACGTGAGTCTCGTCCAAGTCACGGATCTGTCCGTCGAGTTCGGGGACCTCAGGGCCGTCGACGGCCTCTCCTTCAGCCTGGAACAGGGCGGCGCCCTGGCCCTGGTCGGCGAGTCCGGCTCCGGCAAGTCCACGGTCGCCTCGGCCCTGCTGGGGCTGCACCGCGGGACCGGCGCGCGGGTCGGCGGCTCGATCGAGGTCGCGGGCGTCGACGTACAGCAGGCGTCCGAGGACGGCCTGCGGCGGCTGCGCGGCGCGAAGGCGGCCATGGTCTTCCAGGACCCGCTGTCGTCCCTCGACCCGTACTACGCGATCGGCGACCAGATCGCCGAGGTGTACCGCGTGCACACGCGCGTGTCGCGACGAGCGGCACGCGCGCGTGCGACGGAAGTACTGGACCGGGTGGGAATTCCGGACGCACGGCGCCGGTCGCGGTCCCGTCCGAACGAGTTCAGCGGCGGCATGCGGCAGCGCGCGCTCATCGCCATGGCGCTGGCCTGCGAGCCCGGCCTGCTGATCGCCGACGAGCCGACCACCGCGCTCGACGTGACCGTCCAGGCCCAGATCCTCGACCTGCTGCACACACTGCGCGAGGAGACCGGCATGGGGCTGCTGCTCGTCACGCACGACGTGGGCGTGGCCGCCGAGAGCGTCGACGAGGTGCTCGTCATGCGGCACGGGCGCGTGGTCGAACACGGGCCGGTCGGCACCGTACTGGGATCGCCCGCCCAGGCGTACACCCGCGAACTCCTCGGTGCCGTCCCGCGCGTGGACGCGCCGCGCGCGCCCTCGCAGGCGTCCGACGAGGTCGCCCTGGAGGCGAAGGGCCTCAGGCGCGAGTTCGGGCGCGGCAAGCGGGCGTTCGCGGCCGTGGACGACGTGTCGCTGACCATCCACCGGGGCGAGACCCTCGGCGTCGTCGGCGAGAGCGGCAGCGGCAAGACGACCCTGGGGCGCATGCTGGTCGGGCTGCTGGAGCCGACCGCGGGGGCGGTCCGCTACGACGGGCACGCGCGCGTGGGCGTGAACCCGGCCGTGCAGATGGTCTTCCAGGACCCCGTCTCCTCCCTCAACCCCCGCCGCAGCGTGGGCGAGTCGATCGCCGACCCGCTCCGCGCACGTCGGGAGCGGGACGAGAAGCGGATCAGGGGGCGCGTGACGGAACTGCTGGAGCGCGTGGGGCTCGACGGGGCGCACTACGACCGCTACCCGCACGAGTTCAGCGGTGGCCAACGCCAGCGTGTGGGCATCGCGCGGGCGCTCGCGGCCGACCCGCGCGTCATCGTCTGCGACGAGCCCGTCTCCGCGCTGGACGTGACGACGCAGGCCCAGGTCGTCGCCCTCCTCGGTGAACTCCAGCGAGAACTCGGGCTCGCGCTCGTCTTCGTCGCGCACGACCTCGCCGTCGTCCGTCAGGTCAGCGACCGGGTCATGGTGATGCGCGGCGGCCGGATCGTCGAGTCCGGACCCGCCGACGAGGTGTACGACAACCCCCAGGACCCGTACACCAAGCAGCTCCTGGCCGCCGTGCCGGCACTCGACCCCCAGGTCGCGGCCCGGCGCAGGGCGGCACGGCGGGATCTGGCCGCAGCTTGACGTAACGTAACTGCTTGATCTCTTAGCGCGATCGAACGCGGCCCGCACGGGAAAGTTACGAGCGTTCACCCCTTCTGGTGGTGCGACGGACAACCGTCCGCCGCACCACCGCCTTGTCCGCATACGTTCTTCCCGCTGCGAGCCGCCGGGTCAACGGCGGCTCTCCAAACGGGAGATCGGGGGTGCGCTCGTGCGCATCGGACTGCTTACGGAGGGTGGCTATCCGTATGTGAGCGGTGACGCCAGGCTCTGGTGCGACCGGCTCGTGCGCGGGCTCGGGCAGCACGAATTCGACCTCTACGCGCTCAGCCGCACCGAGCGTCAGGAGGACGAGGGCTGGATCCCGCTGCCGCCGCAGGTCAGCCGCGTGCGTACGGCGCCGCTGTGGACGGCCGACGACGACGGGGTCCGGTACGGGCGGCGGGCGCGCCGACGGTTCGCCGAGTGCTACGGCGAGTTGGCGACCGCGCTGTGCGCGGGGAGCGCCGGGGATCCTTCCGAGGCGTCCGGGAAGGCCCCCGCCGCTGAGGCGGACCGTTTCGGCAGCGCGCTGTACGGGCTCGCCGAACTCGCCCGCGACGAAGGCGGGCTGGTGAGAGCACTCCGCTCCGAGACCGCCGTACACGCCCTGGAACGCGCGTGTCGTGCGCCCGGAGCCCTGAGGGCGGCGCGCGAGGCGCGCGTACCGGATCTGCTTGCCGTCGCCGCACATCTCGAACTCGCCCTGCGCCCCCTCTCGCTCGACTGGTACAAGGACGACGGGCTCGGCTCGGTCGACCTGTGCCATGCGACGTCCGGCGGCCCCGCGGCCCTGCCCGGCCTGCTCGCCGGCCACTTCCACGGCGTACCCCTGCTGGTGACCGAGTACGGTGTCCGGCTGCGCACGCACTACCTGGCCGCCACGGACGCTCCGCCCGCCGTACGGTCCCTGCTCGCCTCCTTCCACGGCAGGCTCGCCGCCGAGATCTACGACCGGGCCGAGGTCGTCACGCCCGGCAACGCGCACGCCCGCCGCTGGCAGGAGCGCTGCGGTGCCGACCGCGCGAAGCTCCGCACCGTCTACCCGGGCATGGAGGCCTCCCGTTTCGCGGAGGTGGGCGAGTCCCCGGACTGCGCGGACCCCTTCACCCTGGTCTGGGTCGGCCGCGTCGAACCCGCCAAGGACCTGGTCTCGTTGCTGCACGCCTTCGCGGAGATCCGCAAGGAGGAGCCGAAGGCCCGGCTGCGGATCGTCGGCACACCGGCCGGCGCCGAGGGCGAGGCCTATCTCGGGCACTGCCGGGTGCTGGCCGCGCAGCTCTTCCCCGACGAGGCCGAAGGGCTGCACTCCGTCGGAGACAACCCCGTCTCCTTCCAGGAGGTCGGCGGCCCGGAACTCCCGGACCTCACCGACGCGTACGCCGCCGGCGCCGTCACCGTCCTGTCCAGCGTCGTCGAGGGATTCCCGATCAGCCTGGTCGAGGCCATGTTCTGCGGCCGCGCGACGGTCTCCACGGACGTCGGCGCGGTCGTGGAGATCATCGGAGGCACGGGGCTCGTCGTACCGCCGCGCAACCCGCGGGCGCTCGCCGAGGCGTGCCTGGCGCTCCTGCGCGACCCCGAGCGCCGTGAGCGCCTGGGTGCCGCCGCACGCGCGCGTGCGCTCGAACTGTTCACCGTCGAGCAGAACACCACGGCATTTCACGGCATTTACCTGGAGATCGTCTCGCACGCGCCGGTGCGCCGCGTCGTCCTCGACGCCGCCGGCGAGCCCCTGCCCTTCGCCGCCCCCGCCGAGGCCCATGTGCCCGGCCGCTGGACCGACCCGGCAGCACGTGTCGTGGCCCGCGGCGGACCCGGCTGGGCGGCGGCGGACGCGCCGGGACGCGCGACGCCGCCGACGCCGGCCAGGCCCGCGATGCCGGCCACGGGGGGTGCGCGATGAGCGACTTGGGGGCACTGGACTGTCCCGGCGTGCCGGACAGCCCCGGAGCCTGGCACGAACGGTCGCAGGGGTGGCTCGCCGAGGAGACCTCCACCGTGGAGGGCGCCGGCGGCGAAGCGGCGCCGGGTCTGCCCTACGGCGATGGGACACCGGCGCGCGGGGGCGGCGAGGCGGAGGCCCCGGTGCGCGGGGGCGGGGACGTGGAGACGCCGGTGCGCGTGGGCGCCGGCACCGAAGCGCCCGTACGCACGCGTGCCGACGCCGACGCCGATACCGACGCTCCGGCACTCGCGCGCGCCGATGCCGACGCCCAGGCCGCCCGGCGGCAATCCGCGCCCCGGCGGGCCGGCGCCGACCCGGTGAAGGCGTTGATGCACCGTCACCGTGAGCTGTGCGAGCGGGCGGTGGACTCCTTGGAGATCGCAGCGGGTCTCGAAGCCCACGGCGTCACGGACCGGACCGCCACGCGCTTCCGACACCGGGACGTCTTCTCCCTGGCGGAGGAGATGTACGCGCGCGCGGGCCGCGACGACGCCCCCGCCTACCCCGCACCCCTCAACGCTCCCCGGGCGCGCGCCGACTGGGCCCTGCTCACCCTCCTGCCCGGAGCACTGTGCGCCGCGACCGTGGCCGCCCTGCACCTCACCCACGGACAGTCCCGAGCGATCGCGGCCGGCGTCGGCGTCCTCGCCGTGGCCCTCGCCCTGCGCACCGCGCTCTCCCGCGGCCCCCTCGGCGCCGCGAACCGCACGCCCCCGGGATCCGCCCTGCACGGGTCCGGCAGCCGAGTGTGGACGTACTGTCTCGTCGCCTACGCCGTCCTCGGAGACGGCCTCCTGCGCGCGGCCCTCGCCGGAGGCCCCGACGGCCCGCCCACCGGCAGCGCCGACGGCCCCTGGCCCGTCACCACGGCCCCCGTCCTGGCCCTCACCCTGTCCTGCGCTCCCGCCGCCTGGTGCGCCCACCTGTTCGCCGCACGCGCCCGTCGCAGACTGACCGCGAGCCGCGGCCTGGAGGAGTTCGCCGCCTCCGTACGGCCACTGCTGCTCGGCACGTTCGCCCTGTTCCTGTGCGCCCTGACGGCCCTGCTCGCCCTGTGCGGCACAGCCCTGGGCGAGAGTGCGGCCTACGCCCAGACCGTCACCCTGGGCGCCCTGCTGCTCCTCGCCCGCCTCCTCACCACACACGGCTTCGCCCATGTTCCGGCGCTCGCCCTCACCGCCACGGCCACGGCCGAGGCGACCGCCCTGGCCACGGTCTTCACCGGCCGCCTGCCCGGGTGCGGCTTCCTCGCCGTCCCCGTGGAAACCGTGTCCGACGCCTGGGGCCCCGGCAGCGTCCCCGCGCTCGCCTGCGGGGCGGCCGCCCTGGCCCTGCTGATCCACTCGGCCGGCACCCTTGCCCGGGCTTCGGCCCACGCCCCCGAGGACCGGCCGTGCTGACGCGCCGGACAACCCCGGAGTACCTCCACGAGTCGCCCCCAGCCCGGCGAGCTTCGGTCCGCACCATGCCGCAGCCGCCCGGTCCCGCCGCCCGAGGCAACCGCACCACCCCCTCCGAAGGAGAAGCCCAGATGATCACCTCCCGACCCGACGCCTCGGCCCCGGGAGCCGCCCGATGAGAGTCCTGTTGATCGGAGCCAACGGCTACCTCGGCCGCTTCGTCGCCGACCGTCTGCTCGCCGACCCGGCCGTCCAGCTCACCGCACTCGGCCGCGGGGACGACGCCGACGTCCGCTTCGACCTCGCGTCCGGCAGCCCCGGTGCCCTCACCCGCTTCCTCGACGCGGTCCACCCCGGAGTCGTCGTCAACTGCGCCGGCGCCACCCGGGGCGGCGCCCGCGATCTCACCCGCCACAACACCGTCGCCGTCGCCACCGTCTGCGAAGCCCTGCGGCGCAGCGGCTGCGGCGCCCGCCTGGTGCAGATCGGCTGCGGCGCCGAGTACGGGCCGAGCCAAGCGGGCTCCTCCACGGCCGAGGACGCCGTGCCGCGCCCCGGCGGCCCGTACGGCGTGAGCAAGCTCGCCGCCACCGAACTGGTCCTCGGCTCGGGCCTGGACGCGGTCGTCCTGCGGGTATTCTCACCGGCCGGCCCCGGCACCCCCGCCGGCTCGCCGCTCGGCCGCCTCGCCGAGGCCATGCGCCGCGCCATGCAGTCCGGCGACGGCGAGCTGAAGCTCGGTGGCCTCGGCGTCCAGCGCGACTTCATCGACGTACGGGACGTGGCCCGCGCCGTGCACGCAGCCTCGCTCTCGGCCGCCCAGGGCGTCATCAACATCGGCTCGGGCCGCGCCATCCGCCTGCGCGATGCCGCCGCCGTGCTCGCCCGCGTGGCCGGATACGGCGGCGCCCTCCACGAACTGGACGGCCCGCCCGGCGCCCTGCGGCCGACCATCGGCCACCCGCGCCCCGAACCCGACCACGCCGCCCCGGCGGCGTACCCGTACCCGGACGGCTGCGGCAGCTGGCAGCAGGCAGACGTGCGTACGGCACGCGACCGGCTCGGCTGGCGTCCCAGGATCAACCTCGAAGAGTCCCTCGCCGACATCTGGATGGAGGCGGCATGCCGTATCTGACCAGCACCAGAGCGGGCACCGCGAGCACCGACGTCCGCACCGGCTTCGGCATCCCCGGCTACGCACACCCCCTCGTCGCCCCCACCGAGTGGGCCGAACTCACCCGCCCCAATACACCCTTGCACTGGGTCGTCCTCAACGTGGCCGACGGCCCCGGCTCCCGCCCCGATCCACACTGTCTTGAGGCAGCCGGCCGCCTGCGCAACGCGGGCGTCCGGGTCCTCGGTCATCTCGACTGCGCGTACGGGGCCCGGGCCTTCGGCGAGGTGATCTCCGACGCGTACCGCCACATCGACTGGTACCAGGTCGACGGCTTCCTCCTGGACCGCTGCCCGAGCGAACGCGCCTCGCTCGCCGAGATCCGCCGCACCGTCGGCACGCTGCGCACGATCCGTGACGGTGCCCACATCGTCCTGGGCCACGGCACTCACCCGTACCCCGGCTATGCGGACAGCGCCGACCAGATGGTCACCTTCCGCGGCCCCTGGAGCGACTACCGCTGGTCGCAGGTGGCCGAGTGGACGGCCGGCCATCCGCCCGAGCGCTTCTGCCACTTCGTGCACGGGGTGCCCCGCCCGCATCTGGAGGAGGCACTGCGCATCGCGCGCTGGCAGGGCGCCTCGACCATCTACTTCACCGATCACACCGACCGTGGTGGCCGCAGCGACCCCTGGGCGACCATGCCCGGCTACTGGGACGAAATCGTCTCGCGGATCGGAACGGGTGTCTCGGAATGAAGAAGGCCGTGGCAGTGTTACGGGGAGAACAACTGTAGTGATTGACCGACCAACGGAGTCCCCGTGTCGCTGCCACCCCTGGTCGAGCCCGCTTCTGAGCTCACCGTAGACGAGGTCCGCAGGTACTCCCGCCACCTGATCATCCCCGACGTGGGGATGGACGGGCAGAAGCGGCTGAAGAACGCCAAGGTGCTCTGTGTGGGCGCCGGCGGCCTGGGCTCGCCGGCGCTGATGTACCTGGCCGCCGCGGGCGTCGGCACGCTCGGCATCGTGGAGTTCGACGAGGTCGACGAGTCGAACCTGCAGCGCCAGATCATCCACAGCCAGGCCGACATCGGCCGCTCCAAGGCAGAGTCCGCGCGCGACTCCGTCCTGGGCATCAACCCGTACGTGAACGTGGTCCTTCACGAGGAGCGGCTCGAGGCCGACAACGTGCTGGACATCTTCAGCCAGTACGACCTGATCGTCGACGGCACGGACAACTTCGCGACCCGCTACCTGGTCAACGACGCGGCCGTGCTGCTCAACAAGCCGTACGTGTGGGGTTCGATCTACCGCTTCGACGGCCAGGCCTCCGTCTTCTGGTCCGAGCACGGCCCCTGCTACCGCTGCCTCTACCCGGAGCCCCCGCCGCCGGGCATGGTCCCCTCCTGCGCCGAGGGCGGCGTCCTGGGCGTGCTGTGCGCGTCCATCGGCTCCATCCAGGTCACCGAGGCCATCAAGCTCCTCGCGGGCATCGGCGAACCCCTGGTGGGCCGCCTGATGATCTACGACGCCCTGGAGATGCAGTACCGCCAGGTCAAGGTCCGCAAGGACCCCGACTGCGCGGTCTGCGGCCCGAACGCGACCGTCACCGAACTCATCGACTACGAGGCCTTCTGCGGCGTCGTCTCCGAGGAGGCCCAGGAGGCCGCCGCCGGTTCGACGATCACTCCCAAGCAGCTCAAGGAGTGGATCGACGACGGCGAGAACATCGAGATCATCGACGTCCGCGAGATCAACGAGTACGAGATCGTCGCGATCCCCGGCGCCAAGCTGATCCCGAAGAACGAGTTCCTTATGGGCACCGCCCTGGAGAGCCTCCCGCAGGACAAGAAGATCGTCCTGCACTGCAAGACGGGTGTCCGCAGTGCGGAAGTCCTCGCGGTCCTGAAGTCCGCGGGCTTCTCCGACGCCGTGCACGTCGGCGGCGGCGTGATCGGCTGGGTCAACCAGATCGAGCCCGGCAAGCCGGTGTACTAGCCCGACCAGCCGGCGTACTGGTCGGCGCATCGGGCGCACGCCTTCTCGGCAGGGGCCCGGCACCACGCGTGCCGGGCCCCTCTCCGTTTCCCGGGTCAGGAGCGCCCGGGCTACGAGGCGCAGACCTTGCCGTCCTTGGGCACCGTCCCCTGCAGCAGATACGCGTTCACCGTCGAGTCGACGCAGTCGCTCCCGCTGCCGTACGCGCCGTGTCCCTCGCCCTTCCAGGTCAGCTCCACGCCGACGCCCCTGCCCAGTTCGTCGGCCATCTTCCGGGCGCCCTCGTACGGAGTCGCCGGGTCGCCGGTGTTGCCGACCACCAGGATCGGTGCCGCACCGGGCGCGCTCACCTCCGGGGTGTCGTACTGGCCGGCCACCGGCCAGTCGTGGCACCAGCCGGCCGTGTCCCAGCCGAGGAAGGCCCCGAACACGGGTGAGATCTTCTCGAACGCCGGCAGCAGCTTCTTCGTCTCCTCGGAGGTCGGCCGCTGCTTGTCGTCCAGGCACGATATGACTCGTTGCGAGTGGGTCGCCGTGCCGTAGTGCCCCGATGTGTCGCGGTCGTTGTAACCGTCGGCGAGCGCCAGCAGCTCCGAACCGTCGCCCTGTTCCGCCGAGTTCAGAGCGCTGGTCAGCGTGGGCCAGCCGGCCTTGCTGTACAGCGGCATGACGATGCCGGTCACGGCGAGCGTCTGCGTCAGTTTCCGCCGGGACGAGGTGGGCAGCGGGTTCGTGTCGAGCCGCTTCACCAGGTTCGCGATCTTCTGGGTGCCCTGCTTCGGGTCCTGGCCGGTCGACTTGAGGTAGTCGTCCAGGGCGCGCTGGAAGCCCTTGGTCTGGTTCTCGGCGTGGCCCACGGTGTCGGCGCTCGGGTCGACGACCGCGTCGAGCGTCAGCCGCCCCACGTGCTGGGGGAACAAGTGGGCGTAGACACCGCCGAGTTCGGTGCCGTACGAGATGCCGAAGTAGTGCATCTTCGTGTCGCCCAGCACCTGGCGCATCAGATCCATGTCCCGGGCCGTGTCTGTCGTCGACACGTGCGCCATCAGCTTTCCGGCGGCCTTGTGGCAGCCTTTGCCGAAGTCGACGGCGTCCTGGAAGTACGCCTTCTCCTCGGCCGGAGTGTCCGGGGTGGCATCCACGCCCTCGGCGGCCTGGATGTTCCTGTCGCTGCGGCAGCGCACGCCCTCGCTGGCGGCGACCCCGCGGGGGTCCCAGCTCACCAGGTCGTACCGCTCGCGGAGCACGGACACCGTGGGGGCGTACGAGGGCATCATGGACACGCCCGAGCCGCCGGGGCCGCCGAAGTTGAACAGGAGTGAGCCGATGCGCTTTCCTCCGCGGGCCTTGGCCCGGATGAGCGCGAGGCCGATCGTGCCGCCCTGGGGCCTGGACCAGTCCAGCGGGGCGTTCAGCGTCGCACACTGCCAGTCGTTGCCCGGTGCGGGGGAGCCCGCGGTGCCGTCACAGCGCCCCCAGGCGAGCTTCTGCCCGGTCAGTGAAGAGGGCAACGCGGCGCTCGTATCGGCGGGGGAGCCGGACGACGGCGAGGCGGCCACGCTCGTCCTGTCACCACCCTTGCCGCCGTCGGACGACGAACCGCTGCTGCAGCCGCCCACCAGGAGCGCCGCGGCGGCCCCCAGCGCGGTGAACCGCACCCATCGCGCCATGTCCCTTCCCCCCTCGCAGGCCGTCCGCGTCGGGCAGCAGACGGCGGTCAGGCCATGGTAGGCGGATCAAGTCACATCTGCCCGAGCCTGTGGATAACCTTCTGACCTGCATGTTTACCCAGAATCTGCCGTGTGCTTCAGGCGCAGACGATTCCGGCCGGCGGCACTTTCCCGTCCAGTAGATAGCCGTTCACCGCAGCCTGCACGCACTTGTTCTTGCTGTCGTAGGCGCCGTGCCCCTGGCCCTTGTACGTCAGCTCGACGCCGACGCCCCTGCCCAGCGCGTCCACCATCTTCTTCGCGCCCTCGTACGGCGTGGCCGGGTCGCCGGTGTTGCCCACGACGAGGATCGGTGCGGCCCCCGGCGCGCTCACGTCGGGATGGTCGGCGGCGCCCGCCACCGCCCAGTCGGTGCAGCCGGCCATGCTCCAGGCCAGGAAGTCACCGAACAGGGGCGAGGCGGACCGGAACTCGGGCAGTTTCTGCTGCACGTAGCCGGTGCTGTAGCGGGGCTTGTCGTCTGCGCAGTTGATCGCGATGTTGGCGGCGGTGATGTTGCTGTACTCGCCGTTCTCGCTGCGCCCGTTCAGCGAGTCGGACAGCGCCATGAGGACCTTGCCGTCGCCGTCGTACGCCTGCTGCAGGCCCTCGGTGAGGTACTGCCAGAAGTCCTTCGAGTACAGCGCCTGTGCGATGCCGTTGGTTGCGGCGGTCTGGGTCAGCCGGCGGGGGAAGATACCGGAGATCGGCTTGCTGTCGAGGTCATTCAGCAGTGTGGCGATACGGTCCTTCACGTCCTGGGCGGTGTCGCCGATGGGGCACTCCGTGGTCTTCGACGTGCAGTCCTCGGCGAAGTTGTCGAGCGCGAGCTGGAAGCCCTTGGCCTGTCCGAGCGAGCCCTGTTCGGAGTTCTGCGTGGGGTCGACGACCGCGTCGAAGACGGCACGGCCCACGTGCTTGGGGAACAAGTGGGCGTAGACACCGCCGAGTTCGGTGCCGTAGGAGATGCCGAAGTAGTACAGCTTGTCGTCACCGAGGACCTGGCGCATCAGGTCCATGTCCCGGGCCGCGTCGGTGGTGCGCACATGGGGCAGCACCTTCTTGGAGTTCTTCTCGCAGGCCGAGTTGAACTGCTTGGTGCTGTCCAGGAAATCGGCGCGCTCGGCGGCGTCGTCGGGGGTCGCGTCCTGCTGGAAGTACGCGTCGAGCTGCTGGTCGCTCTCGCACTTCACGGGGGCGCTGCGGCCGACTCCGCGCGGGTCGAAGCTGACCAGGTCGTAGCGGGTGCGCAGTTTCGCGTAATCCTGGCCGAAGGAGGGCAGTGTGGTGACGCCCGAGCCGCCGGGTCCGCCGAAGTTGAAGACGAGTGAGCCGATGCGCCTGCTCTTCTGGCCGCTCGCCTTCGCACGGATCAGCGCGATGCCGATCGTGTCGCCCTTGGGTTCGGCCCAGTCGAGGGGCGCCTTCATCGTGGCGCACTGCCACTGGCCGCCGTTCGGCAGGGCGGAGGGGGCGTCGCCGCCTCCTTCGGCGGCGGACGGGGCCGGGCAGTTCGTCCAGTCCAGCTTCTGGGCCGACAGGTCCTCGTCCTTGGAGTCGCCGCTGCTGCTGCATCCCGCCAGCACGGCGGACAGCAGCACGACGGTGGCGGTCAGAGCGGCGGCGCGCAGGCGGGGAGGATTCGGCATGGTTCCATCCTGCGGTCGCGTCGGCGGGGACGCTCGGGGCGCGCGCCGTAAGAGGTACCGAGAGGCCCGAGAGGTACGCCGTCCACGGTCGTCGTACTACGGCCTTCGCAGTACGGCTTTCGCTGTACCGCCATCGCACTGCAGCCTTGGCACTACGGCCCTCGCTCACAGCCTTCCTGCTACAGCGCGCCCTTGCGTGAGAGTTGGTTGAAGGCCAGCCAGCCCGGCAGCACCGGCAGCCACAGCGTCAGCAGACGGAACAGCAGGACGGCCGGGGCGGCCACCTCCTTGGGCAGGCCCACGGCGATCAGACCGACTGTCAGGGTCGCCTCGACCGCGCCCACACCGCCGGGGGTCGGGGCGGCGGACCCGAGCGCGTTGCCGGCGAGGAAGACGACTGCGACGCTGGCGATGCTGAGGGAGGTGCCCTGGCTGCCGAAGGCACGGATCGAGGCGTCCAGGCACATCACGAAGCAGGCGGTCAGCAGCAGCATGCCGCCGATGCCGGTGACGAGCTTCTGCGGCCGCTGCAGCACGTCCAGCATGCGCGGCACGACACCGGCGAAAAGCGACCGCACGCGCGTGGCGACGAATTTCCGCAGGAAGGGCACCGAGGTGACCACGAGGACGAGCACCGCCACCGTCAGCAGACCCGCGATGACCGTCCGGGACGGCGACAGCGAGGGCGTTTTCTCGGTGCCTGTGAGGTAGCCGAAGGACAGCAGCATCAGGATGTGGCAGCCGAGCCCGAACAGCTGTGAGGCGCCCACGCTCGCCACCGCGAGTCCCGGACGCACCCCCGAGCGCTGCAGGAAGCGGGTGTTGAGGGCGACGCCGCCCACCGCGGCCGGAGCGACGATCTTGACGAACGACCCGGCGACCTGCGCCGCCACGGCCCGAATGAACGGCACCCGTTCGGGCACGAACCCCAGCAGCGCCATCGCCGCCGCGAAGTAGCTGGCCGCCGAGAACGCCGCGGCCGCCAGGACCCAGCCCCACTGCGCGTTCGCGACCAGGGGGCCGAGTTCGATGTGGGTGAGCTGCGTCAGCAGGAAATAGGCACCGATGGCGCCGGCGATGAAACTGATCAGCGTGCGTGGCCGCACCCGCTCCAGGCGGGCCGGTTCCACGGGCGCCTGCGGCCTGATCAACAGCACCTGGTGACGGATCTGCGTGAGCAGATCCTCCTCGCGAGCCTCGTCCAGGGCCTCGTCGATGGCCCTCTTCTCGGCCCGCTGCTCGGCGCGCACGGCCTTCTTGTCGGGCTTTTCGAGTACGAGGGGCCCGGTGTGGTCCGAGGCCTCTTCCAGCCGGGCCTGCTTGGCCTGACGGGACGCCTCCAGGACCGCCTCGCGCTCGCGCTGGGCGCGCTCCCGGGCCAGCTTGCGCAGGGTCGCGCGGGAGGTGCGGCTGAGGGCGATGGGCTGCAGCATCGGCAGACAGTCCGCCACGTCGTCCGGGCCGAGCACACCCACCGCCGACGCCACCGCACGCTCGGCGCCCACCCTCAGTCCGAGCGTCACCAGGAGCTGCGAGATGTCCATGCGCAGCAGCAGGTCGCCGGCCGCGATCTCGCCGACACGCAGATCGGTCAGGATCACCGTGCCGGAACGATCCACCAGAATCGCCTCGCCCACCAGCCTGCGGTGCGCGATGCGCCGGGACTGCAGCGCCCGGACCTGGTGCCAGGTGTCGTGCAGCAGCTCGTCGGTGATCTCGTCGTCTGCCAGGGCGTCGAGCGTGCGCCCGCCCGTGTGCTCGTAGACGAGTATCACGGCGTCCGGGCCGAGCTCCGAGGTCGCGATCAGCTTGGGTGCGTTGGCGCCGGCCGCGATGGCCGCGTAGGCGAGCAGCGCCTCCTGCTCCAGCGCCTGCCGCAGCGACTGGAGGCTGCTGCGCGTGGCGAAGCCGCGCAGCGTCAGATTGCGCCACGCACGGTAGAAGAACCCCTGAGCCTGCTGCTCCCGGTCGACCACCGTCACGTCCAGCGGCGGTCCGTCCTCCAGCGTGACGAAGTAGCGCCGGCCCCGGTCCCCGGCCTCCGGGTTGTCCGAGACCTCCTCGCGGGCAGCGCTCACCGGACGGAAACCGACGTGCCTGAGGCCCGCCATCAGGGTCCGCCCGGTGGGACGGACATTGGGCGAGCCGACCGCGTACAGCGTCCCGTAGGCCACGGTCCAGCCGATCAGCACCGTCAGGATGATCGAGAACGGTGTCGTGTAGCCGGTGACCAGCATCGAGAAGGCATCGAGGAGCAGCACGATCCACAGCACCGCGCGCCAGCGTGGCCGCCGGGACATGCCGACGGCGGTCATGTACGCGATGACCGGCGCGAGATAGCCGTGCACCGGGTCGGTCAGGGCGTGGATGTCGCCGGGGGAGGGCTGGGTGAGCGCCTCCTGGATGGAGTCGGGTGCGGCCTTGGCGACCCACAGGTCTGTGGCCAGAGTCACTCCGTGTGCGAGGACCGCGGCGAGCACACCGTCGGCGATGCGCAGCCCGTCGCGCTTGATCAGCCGCTCGATCGCGAACGCGACCGGCACCAGGAGGATCGCGATGCTGGACGCCAGACCCGCGATCTTGATGAGCAGATCGGGCGCCTGCCCGGTGCCCTTGTTGATGTCCTGTTCGAGGCCCGAGGTGGTGCCGTGGGCGAACGCGGCGATCGCCAGCAGCACGATGACGGCGAGTACGCCCACCAGGAGGCGCATCAGGTCGGACGGACGGTGCACGCGCGCGGGGAGCAGCGGCTCGTCGCCCTCGACCTCGTCGATGTGGGCCTCGTCGCAGAACTCGTCCTCGCCGCTGTCCACGTGGGAAGGAGTGTCCTTACCGCTCGTACCGGCACTGGAACCGGCGTCGGAGTCGGTGCCGGAACCGGTGTGGGGGCGCGGCGAAGAGGCAGAGGTGCTCTCCGCGTCCTCTGGGTGCGCACCCTGCTGCTTCATCTTCTCTTCTTGATCTCGTATCACCGGTCACCGCCCGCATGATGGTGGCATGCCCCACCGACACGCGGGGGTGTCAGGGTGCACATGCGGGGGCGCACAGTCTGCCGGAAGCGCCGCCCGGGGGCGAGGGAGAGGCACAGCCGCACGCACAGTCGCGGGCCCGGCACACTGTCGGAGGCGTGGGGCAGGATGGGCCGGATGAGCGAGGAGAGCCTTCCGCACGACGACCGCCCGGAGCCCCCGGACGCGCTGCCGGAGTACGCCGAGCGCGTCCTGGACGTCGCCGAACTGATCCCGCCCGGGCATGTCATGACATACGGCGACGTTGCCGAATGGCTGGAGGAGGGCGGTCCCCGCCAGGTCGGCCGCGTGATGGCGCTCTACGGGGGAGCCGCCCCCTGGTGGCGCGTCGTGCGCGCGGACGGCGTCCTCCTCCCGGGCCACGAACTGCGCGCCCTCGACCACTACCGCGTCGAGGGCACCCCCCTGAAGGAGGCGAGCAGAGCCACCGAAGGCCACCTGCCGCGCCTCGACATGAAGCGGGCGCGGTGGGACGGCGGCGAACACGCGGACGGTCACACCTGACAGCTTCCGCCATACGAAGGGTCCGCGGGTGGCCCGTGATCCGTACGAGGGAACAGGGGCACGTCCGTGGCATGCCGTACGTTCGTGAGGCGAGGGGCGCGCGGGTCGCGAGTGCCGTACGGGAAGAAGAGGAAGCCCTGCTTCCGCACCGATCGTCGGCGTAGCGTCGGCAGCACGCGTCCCCCTCACCTCCCGATCACCGTCCTCCACGCACGGTGGTCCGACGACCAGCACAACCACCAGGACCGGCGAACCACGTGAGCTCCTCTTCCTCCACCAGGCGCCTGCCGCACCCCCAGGTGCGGCAGGGGAACCGTGGCGCTTACCGACTGGTTCGTACACCACCGGCCACAGCGGCTCCCCCTCGTCTGGACGCGGCACAGCGCTCCGTGGTTGACCACACAGGCGGCCCGCTGCTCGTCCTCGCAGGCCCGGGCACCGGCAAGACCACCACGCTCGTCGAGTCCGTGGCGGCCAGGATCGCCCGCGGCGGCGACCCCGAGCGCATCCTGGTGCTGACGTTCAGCCGCAAGGCGGCCGTCGAACTGCGCGATCGCATGGCGCTGCGCATAGGGGCGGCACGCGCCCCCCGGGCGACCACCTTCCACTCGTTCTGCTACGCCCTGGTCCGCGCCCACCAGGACAGCGAACTGTTCGTCGAGCCGCTGCGCCTGCTCTCCGGCCCCGAGCAGGACGTCACGGTCCGCGAACTGCTCGCGGGACAGGGCGGCCTGGAGCGGCTCGGCCTCGCGCACGTGCGCTGGCCCGACGAGCTGCGGGCCTGCCTCACCACCCGCGGCTTCGCCGACGAGGTCCGCGCGGTCCTCGCCCGCAGCCGGGAACTGGGCCTGGGGCCCGGCGCCCTGGACGCGTTCGCCCGCCGCATCGGCCGCCCCGACTGGCGCGCCGCGGCCGCCTTCCTCGCCGAGTACCTCGACGTGCTCGACATGCAGGGCGTGCTCGACTACGCGGAACTCGTCCACCGCGCGGTCCTCCTCGCCCACCGCCCCGACACCGCCGCGCGGCTCGCCGCGCAGTACGACGCCGTCTTCGTGGACGAGTACCAGGACACCGACGCCGCACAGGTACGGCTGCTGCACGCGCTCGCCGGCGACGGCCGCACCCTCGTCTCCTTCGGCGACCCGGACCAGTCGATCTACGCGTTCCGGGGCGCCGATGTGAACGGCATCCTGGAGTTCCCGGCGGCCTTCCCGCGCGCGGACGGCCGCCCGGCACCCGTCGAGGTCCTGCGCACCTCCCGCCGCTCCGGCGCCGCGCTGCTCGGCGCGACCCGGCTGCTCACCCAGCGCATGCCGCTCACCCGCCTGCCGGCGGAGAAAGTACGCGCGCACCGCGACCTCGCCCCCGTCCGTGACGGAGGCCACGTCGAGGTCTACACGTACCCGACGCCCGGTGCCGAGCTGGACAACATCGCCGACATCCTGCGCCGGGCACACCTGGAGGACGGCGTTCCGTGGCGCGAGATGGCCGTCCTGGTGCGCGCCGGATCCCGCACGATTCCGACGGTCCGCCGCGCCCTCACGGCCGCCGGCGTCCCCCTCGACATCGACGGCGACGACCTGCCCCTGCGCCACGAACCAGCGGTGGCGCCCCTGCTCACGGCACTGAAGGCGGTGGCCGCGGCGGAGGCGGCCCCGGGGGGAGCGGACGGGGACGTACGAGGCGACGCCGGGGGCGAGGGCAAGGGCTACGGAAACGGCTACGACTCGCGCGAGGACGGGCTGAAGGCACCGGAAGACGGCGAGGGCCGACGGGCGGCATCGGAGGACGACGGTGACGAGCCGACCGCACCGGAAGACGGCGAGGAGGAACTCGCCGCACCACAAGACGGCGGAGACGAGCTGACGCCGGCAGAAGACGGCAGGGAACAACTCGCCACACCGGAAGACGGCGAGGCCGACTCGGCCGATGCGCCGGACCCGTGCTGGCTCGACACTGAAACCGCCCTGACGCTGCTCGCCTCCCCCCTCGCCGGCATGGACGCCGCCGATCTGCGCCGCCTCGGTCGTGCCCTGCGCGACGAGGAACGGGCAGCGGGCAACGCCCTGCCGCCGCCCTCGGACGAACTGCTCACAAGGGCGCTGGCCGAGCCGGAGCGCCTGGTCACACACGACGCCACGTACGCGCGCGGCGCACAGCGTCTCGGCGCGCTGCTGCGCAAGGCCCGTGAGCGCCTCGCCGGCGGCGGCACGGCCGAGGAGGCGCTGTGGGACCTGTGGGAGGGCACACCCTGGCCGGCCCGCCTGGAGCGATCCGCGCGGCGCGGTGGCGCCGCCGGACGCAACGCCGACCGTGATCTGGACGCCGTGTGCGCGCTGTTCGCGACCGCCGCGCGCGCGGAGGAACGCACGGGAGGCCGGGGCGCCCTCAACTTCCTGGAGGAGATCGAGGCCGAGGACATCGCCGCAGACACCCTCACGCGGCGTGCCGTACGCCCCGACGCCGTACGCCTGATGACCGCGCACCGCTCCAAGGGCCTGGAGTGGCGGCTCGTCGTCGTCGCGGGCGTCCAGGAGGGCCTGTGGCCGGACCTGCGCCGCCGCGGCTCGCTGCTGGAGGCCGACCGCATCGGCCGCGACGGACTCGCCGAACCGCTCACTCCGGGTGCACTGCTGACGGAGGAGCGACGCCTGTTCTACGTGGCGGCCACACGCGCGCGTGAACGGCTCGTGGTGACCGCCGTGAAGGCCCCCGCGGACGACGGCGACCAGCCCTCCCGCTTCCTCACCGAACTCGGCGTCGAGCCCAGGGACGTCACGGGCCGCCCGCGCCGCCCGCTGTCCGTCGCAGCGCTCGTGGCCGAACTGCGTGCCACGACGGTCGACCCGCGCGTCTCGGACACCCTCAGGGAAGCCGCCGCCCACCGGTTGGCGCGGCTCGCCGCGCTCGCCGACGAGGACGGCCGCCCGCTGGTCCCCTCGGCCCACCCCTACCGTTGGTGGGGCATGTACGAGCCGACCGAGAGCAAGGTGCCACTGCGCAACCGCGACGAGCCCGTCGTGCTCTCGGGCAGCGCCCTCGACCAGCTCGCCAACACCTGCGCCCTGCAGTGGTTCCTGGGCCGCGAGGTCAAGGCCGACGCCCCCGCGTCCGCCGCCCAGGGCTTCGGCAACGTGGTGCACGTCCTCGCCGACGAGGTCGCCTCCGGCCACACCCCCGCCGACCTCGCCGTCCTCATGGAGCGCCTCGACTCCGTGTGGAACGCCCTCGCCTTCGACGCGCCCTGGAAGTCCGTACAGGAGAAGGAGAACGCGCGCGTGGCGCTCGAACGCTTCCTGACATGGCACGTCGACACCAGTGGCGCCCGCTCGGGCCGCGTACCGGTGGCCAGCGAGCACGGCTTCGACGTCACCCTCGAAGCGGGCGACTACGAGGTCCGCATCCGCGGCTCCATGGACCGCGTCGAGACCGACGGCGAGGGCCGCGCCTACGTCGTCGACTTCAAGACCGGCAAACAGGCGCCGACCGCACGCGAGATGGAACACCACCCGCAGCTCGCCGTCTACCAGCTCGCGGTCCGCGAAGGCGCCGTGGACGACGCCTTCGACGGGGTGCGCCCCGAGGCCGCCGGCGCCGAACTCGTCCAGTTGCGCCAGGGTGCCGCCCGACGCGACGGCGGCGAGACCCTGCCCAAGGTGCAGGCCCAGGCACCGCTGGAGGGGGAGTGGGTCGGTGAGCTGCTGGCCAACGCCGCCGGGAAGGTCCTCGACGAGCGGTTCACACCGAGCGCCGGCCAGCACTGCACCCACTGTGCGTTCCAGGCGTCCTGCAGTGCACGGTCCGAGGGACGGCACGTCGTCGAGTGACGTGGGTGACCCACGACACCACCCGTGCTGACCTGCGCTTCTGCCCGCCCCGAAGCGGATCCGTCCGCCACTGTCAGTGGCCGCCGCTAGCCTCTGTGACGTGCCGCCCCGTATCACCGACCCCGATCAGCTCAAGGAGCTCCTGGGGATTCCGTTCACCCCGGAGCAGACGGCCTGCATCGTCGCGCCGCCCGCCCCGCAGGTGATCGTGGCCGGAGCCGGCTCGGGCAAGACGACGGTGATGGCGGCACGCGTCGTGTGGCTCGTCGGCACCGGCCAGGTCGCCCCCGAGCAGGTCCTCGGCCTCACCTTCACCAACAAGGCCGCCGGTGAACTCGCCGAGCGCGTCCGCAAGGCGCTTGTCAGGGCCGGGGTCACCGACCCCGACGTCATCGACCCGGACAACCCGCCCGGCGAGCCCGTGATCTCGACGTACCACGCCTTCGCGGGCCGCCTCCTGACCGACCACGGCCTGCGCATCGGCCTCGAACCGACCGCCCGCCTCCTCGCCGACGCCACCCGCTACCAGCTCGCCGCACGCGTGCTGCGCGAGGCACCAGGCCCCTACCCGGCGCTCACCCGCTCCTTCGCGGACCTGGTCAGCGACCTGCTCACCCTCGACGCCGAACTCGCCGAACACCTCGTACGGCCCGAAGACCTGCGTGCGTACGACGCCGCGCTGCTGCGCACCCTGGAAGGCACCAAGCTCGGCAATGACGCGTTGCGGCAGGCCCCCAAAGCCGCGGCCGCGCGCCGTGACCTCGCCGGCCTCGTGACCCGCTACCGCGCCGCCAAGCGTGAACGCGACCTGCTCGACTTCGGCGACCAGATCGCCCTGTCCGCACAGCTCGCGCAGATCCCGGAAGTCGGCCGCATCCTGCGCGACGAGTTCCGCGTGGTCCTCCTCGACGAGTACCAGGACACCTCGGTGGCCCAGCGCATCCTCCTGGCCGGTCTGTTCGGCGACGGCACCGGCCACCCCGTCACCGCCGTCGGCGACCCCTGCCAGGCGATCTACGGCTGGCGCGGCGCCTCCGTCGCCAACCTGGACGACTTCCCGCAGCACTTCGCGCACCCCGACGGCCACCCCGCCGCCCGCCAGGCGCTCAGCGAGAACCGCCGCAGCGGCGGCCGGCTCCTCGACCTGGCCAACGGCCTCGCTCAGCCCCTGCGCGCCATGCACGCGGGCGTGGAAGCCCTCCGCCCGGCCCCCGGCGCCGAACGCGACGGCACGGTGCGCTGCGCGCTGCTGCCCACCCACGCCGACGAGATCGAGTGGCTCGCCGACTCCGTCGCCCACCTCGTGAACACCGGGAAGGCACCAGGCGAGATCGCCGTCCTGTGCCGTACGGCGACCGACTTCGCCGAGATCCAGGGCGCCCTCGTCGCCCGGGACGTGCCCGTCGAGGTGGTCGGCCTGTCCGGACTGCTGCACCTCCCCGAGATCGCCGACCTGGTCGCCGTCTGCGAGGTCCTTCAGGACCCCGGCGCCAACGCCTCACTGGTCCGCCTCCTGACCGGCCCGCGCTGGCGCATCGGCCCCCGCGACCTCGCCCTCCTGGGACGGCGCGCCCGGCTCCTCGTCGCCCACGCACGCGTGGACGGCGACGACGACCGCGACCGCCGGCTCGCCGAGGCCGTCGAGGGAGTCGACCCCTCCGAGGTGACCTCGCTGGCGGACGCCCTCGAAACCTTCCTGGAGATGCCACTCGACGCCGCACGGGAGGACGACGCACTGCCCTTCTCCCCGGACGCGCGCGTCCGGTTCGCACGCCTTGCCGCCGAACTGCGCGACCTGCGCCGCTCGCTGGCCGACCCCCTCATGGACGTCCTGCACCGCGTCCTCGCCGTCACAGGCCTGGAGGTCGAACTGTCCGCGTCCCCGCACGCCCTGGCCGCCCGCCGCCGCGAGACCCTCTCCAACTTCCTGGACATCGCCGCCTCCTTCGCCGCCGGCGACGGCGAATCCAGCCTGCTCGCCTTCCTGGCCTTCCTGCGAACGGCCGCCCAGTACGAGAAAGGCCTCGACAACGCCCTGCCCGGCGGCGAGAACACCGTCAAGGTCCTCACCGCCCACAAGGCCAAGGGCCTGGAATGGGACGTCGTGGCCGTGCCCGGCCTGGTCACCGGCACTTTTCCCAGCACCAAGGGGCGCGAGAAGTGGACCGCCCAGGGCAAGGTGCTGCCGCACGAACTGCGCGGCGACGCCGACACCCTGCCCGACGTGGACACGTGGGACTCCCGGGGCCTGAAGGCCTTTCAGGACGCCATGAAGGAGCACCAGCACACCGAGGAACTCCGCCTCGGCTACGTCACCTTCACCCGCCCCCGCTCCCTGCTCCTCGGCTCGGGACACTGGTGGGGCCCCGCCCAGAAGAAGCGCCGCGGGCCGTCCGACTTCCTGCAGGCCCTGTACGACCACTGCACGGCCGGACACGGCGAGATCGAGGCATGGGCGGACGAACCCGCCGACGACGAGGAGAACCCGGCCCTGCACGCCGCAACCGCCGACCAGGTCTGGCCACTGCCCCTGGACGACGCGGCCCTCACCCGACGCCGCGCGGCCGCCGAGACAGTCCTGAACCATCTGGCCTCCCACGAGGACGTCCACCCCGCCGCCACGCACGACCCGGACAGCCACGGCGACCCGGACTGGCCACCACCGGACGACGACGCGCCCCACGACGAGGAAGACCCCTTCACGGACGAGGACGCCGCCGACTGGGACACCTGGCCCACGGCCCGCCCCACCGTCCCGCACCAGGCCACGGCCCCGGAAAGCACCGAGCACCACGGCACACCCGACAGCACACACACCCACCCGCAGGACACAGCACGCCAATCCACCCCCGCCCACCCCCGCCTCACCCCTGAGGAAGCCCGCACCCTCGCCTCCTGGGACCGCGACCTCGACGCCCTCACCGGCGAACTCCTGCGCGCCCGGGAAGCCGTCACCGACGTCCCCCTCCCCACCTCGCTCACCGCATCCCAGGTGCTGCACCTGGCCGCCGACCCCGACGGCTTCGCACAGGAACTCGCGCGCCCCATGCCACGCCCCCCGCAACCCGCCGCGCGACAGGGCACCCGCTTCCACGCCTGGGTCGAGGCACGCTTCGAAGAGCTGACCCTGCCCGTCCTGGAGCCGGACGAACTGCCCGGCACCGACGCCGAGATCGCCGACGAACGCGACCTCGAAGCCCTCAAGGACGCCTTCGAACGCACCCCATACGCCCACCGCACACCCCACCGCGTCGAAACCCCCTTCCAGCTCGCCATCGCCGGCCGAGTCGTCCGGGGGCGCATCGACGCCGTCTACAAGGAGTACGACGGCGACGCGACGGCGTACGAGATCGTCGACTGGAAGACCAGCCGCACCCGCACCGCCGACCCCCTCCAGCTCGCCCTGTACCGGCTCGCCTGGGCCGAGCAGCAGGGCGTACCCCTGGAGTCCGTCAACGCCGCGTTCCTCTACGTACGCACTGGTGAGGTTGTACGACCGCAGGGTCTGCCGGACCGGGCGGCACTGGAGCGGCTGCTGCTGGCAGAGCCGGCCGCGCAAGCAAACTGTGAGGAACCGCCCAACGAGGATGTCGGTGCGGGCCGATAGGCTCGTGACCATGAGCCAGCCCGTTGACAGTGCCGTCAGCGCCGTGCGTTCGTACATCGAGCAGCACCGCGCCGTCTTCCTCGACGCCCTCGCGGAATGGCTGCGCATCCCGTCCGTGTCGGCCCAGCCCGACCACGCGCCCGACGTACGCCGCAGCGCCGACTGGCTCGCCGCCAAACTCCAGGAGACCGGCTTCCCGACCGCGCAGGTCTGGGAGACCCCGGGCGCCCCCGCCGTCTTCGCCGAATGGCCCACCGCCGACCCCGACGCGCCCACCGTGCTCGTCTACGGCCATCACGACGTCCAGCCCGCCGCCCGCGAGGACGGCTGGGACACCGATCCCTTCGAGCCCGCCGTCCGCGAAAACCGTCTCCACGCGCGCGGGGCGGCCGACGACAAGGGCCAGGTGTTCTTCCACACACTCGGCGTCCGCGCCCACCTCGCCACCACCGGCCGCACAGCCCCCGCGGTCCACCTCAAAATGCTCATCGAGGGCGAGGAAGAATCCGGCTCGCCGCACTTCCGCACCCTCGTCGAAGAGAACGCGGACAGGCTCGCCGCCGACGCTGTGATCGTCTCGGACACCGGCATGTGGTCCGAGGACACCCCCACCGTGTGCACCGGCATGCGCGGCCTCGCCGAATGCGAGATCCGCCTCCACGGCCCCGACCAGGACATCCACTCCGGCTCCTTCGGCGGCGCCGTCCCCAACCCGGCCACCGCCGCAGCCCGGCTGGTCGCCGCCCTCCACGACGAGCACGCACGCGTGGCGATCCCCGGCTTCTACGACGGCATCGTCGAACTCACCGACCGCGAGCGCGAACTCTTCGCCGAGCTGCCCTTCGACGAGCAGCAGTGGCTGCGCACCGCCAAGTCCCACGCCACCCACGGCGAGGCCGGACACACCACCCTCGAGCGCATCTGGGCGCGCCCCACAGCCGAGGTCAACGGCATCGGCGGCGGCTACCAGGGCCCCGGCAGCAAGACGATCATCCCGTCCTCAGCCATGGTGAAGCTCTCCTTCCGCCTGGTCGCGGGCCAGGACCCCGACCACATCGAGAAGGCCGTCCGCGCCTGGGCCGCCGAGCAGCTGCCCGCCGGGATCCGATGCGAGATCACCTTCGGCGCGGCCACGCGCCCGTGCCTGACACCGCTCGACCACCCCGCCCTGCAGTCGGTGGTCCGCGCGATGGGCCGCGCCTTCGACCAGCCGATCCGCCACACACGCGAAGGCGGCTCCGGACCGGCCGCCGACCTCCAGGAAGTCCTCGGAGCACCCGTGCTCTTCCTGGGCATCTCCGTCCCGTCCGACGGCTGGCACGCTCCGAACGAGAAGGTCGAACTCGACCTGCTCCTCAAAGGCGTCGAAACCAGCGCACATCTGTGGAGCGACCTCGCCGACACCTGGCGCCATGCGCCCTGAGCCCCCCGCACCCACCGGAGAGGCAGCGCCCGCGGGGCACACTGGACGAACCGTCCCGCACCACCCGGCACCACCGGATCCGGCCGCCGCCTCCCGCCCTACGTCCCGCCGAACCGCCCGCCGAAACAACCCGTTCCACTGGGGGAGTTGGAAGCACCCGTGACCACCTGGACCGACCACACCGCCGACCGCCCCATCTCGCTCACCGCCCCCAGCGGCATCGACCGCGCCGCCCACCACCGCCTCGACGAGGCCTGGCTCGCGGCGGCATGGAGCCACCCCACGACCCGCTGCTTCGTGGTCTCCGGCGGCCAGGTCCTCATCGACGAGACGGCCGACGGCCGCACCGAACTCGTCATGACCCCCTCCTTCGAAGCCCCCCTCACCGAAGCACACCGCTACTTCCTCGGCACCGACGACGACGGCGCCAGCTACTTCGCCCTCCAGAAGGACGCACTGCCCGGCCGCATCGACCAGTCCGCGCGCGCCGCCGGCCTGCGCGAGGCCGGACTCCTGCTGTCACCCCGCGACGCAGGCCTGATGGTGCACGCGGTCGGCCTGGAGAACTGGCAGCGCACCCACCGCTTCTGCTCCCGCTGCGGCGAGCGCACCGTCATCGCCGCCGCCGGCCACATCCGCCGCTGCTCCGCCTGCGGCGCCGAGCACTACCCGCGCACCGACCCCGCAGTGATCATGGCCGTCACCGACGACGAGGACCGAATCCTGCTCGGCCGACAGGTGCACTGGCCCGAGGGCCGCTTCTCGACCCTCGCCGGCTTCGTCGAACCCGGCGAATCCATCGAGCAGTCGGTGCGCCGCGAGGTCTTCGAAGAAGCCGGCATCACCGTCGGCGCGGTCGAATACGTCGCCAGCCAGCCCTGGCCCTTCCCCTCCAGCCTCATGCTCGGCTTCATGGCCCACGCGACCTCGACCGAGATCAACGTCGACGGCGACGAGATCCACGAAGCCCGCTGGTTCTCCCGCGACGAACTGGGCGCCGCCTTCGAATCCGGCGACGTACTGCCTCCCTACGGCATCTCCATCGCCGCCCGCCTGATCGAGATGTGGTACGGCAAGCCCCTGCCGACGAGAAGCTTCGTCTGAGGCAGAACACTCCGGGCCCGGCTGTGAGCACAACGCGGCGGCCCAGGACACATCAGGCGTGGCGCACCTCACAAGAAAGCGGTCCCTGAGATACCTCAGGGACCGCCCTGCGCACACCACTGCGCAGCAGTTACGCGCCGATCTTCTGCTTCACCTGCGCCAGCGACGGGTTCGTCAGCGTCGAACCGTCCGGGAACAGCACCGTCGGAACCGTCTGGTTTCCGCCATTCGCCTTCTCCACGAACACCGCGGACTCCGGGTCCTGCTCGATGTTGATCTCGTTGTACGTGATGCCCTCGCGGTCCATCTGGCTCTTCAGCCGACGGCAGTAGCCACACCACGTGGTGCTGTACATCGTCACAGTGCCCGGCATGTGTCTCGCACTCCTCAGCTGCTCGGGAATCCTTGCTCGCAGAGAGGGAACGTACTTGAAAGGGCCACCATTCCCACCCGCCGGGGACCACCCGACGTGACGCCTGCCGCATTAGTACGACTAACAGCGCCTGCCTGTGGACAACCACCGCTCCCGTCTCCGGCGACCTGGCAGCATGGCCATGTGACACCAGCAACGCACTCCACGCTCTTCCCGCACGGCACCGGCAGCTCCCCGTACTCGGCACCGCCCAGCGGCGCCGACGCCGTGCTCGAAGGGCTCGACCCCGAGCAGCGCGAAGTAGCCACCGCCCTGCGCGGACCCGTATGCGTACTGGCAGGCGCAGGCACCGGCAAAACCCGGGCAATCACCCACCGCATCGCCTACGGAGTGCGCGCCGGCATCCTCCAGCCCTCCACCGTGCTGGCCGTCACCTTCACCAACCGCGCCGCCGGCGAGATGCGCGGCCGACTCCGCCAGCTCGGCGCCGCCGGCGTCCAAGCCCGCACCTTCCACTCCGCCGCCCTCCGCCAACTGCAGTACTTCTGGCCGAAAGCAGTCGGTGGCTCCATGCCCCGCATCGTCGACCGCAAGATCAAGCTCATCGCCGACGCAGCCGCCGCCTGCCGCCTCCGCCTCGACCGCGGCGAGCTGCGCGACGCCACCGCCGAGATCGAGTGGGCAAAAGTCACCCAGACCGTCCCCACCGACTACGCAGCCGCAGCAGCCAAAGCCGGCCGCGCCTCCCCCCGCGACCCCGCCGAGATCGCCCAGCTCTACTCCGTCTACGAAGACCTCAAGCGGGACCGCTCCGTCATCGACTTCGAAGACGTCCTCCTGCTCACCATCGCCATCCTCCAGGACCGGCACGACATCGCCGAGCAGGTCCGCGCCCAGTACCAGCACTTCGTCGTCGACGAATACCAGGACGTCAGCCCCCTCCAACAGCGACTCCTGGAACTGTGGCTCGGCGAGCGCGACAACCTCTGCGTCGTCGGCGACGCCAGCCAGACCATCTACTCCTTCACCGGAGCAACCCCCGACCACCTACTCGACTTCCGCACCCGCCACCCCGGAGCCACCGTCGTCAAGCTCGTCCGCGACTACCGCTCCACACCCCAAGTCGTCCACCTCGCCAACGGGCTCCTCGCCCAAGCCCGCGGCCGCGCCGCCGACCACCGCCTGGAGCTCATCTCACAACGCCCGGCCGGCCCCGAACCCGGCTACACCGAATACACCGACGAGCCCGCAGAAGCCGAAGGCGCCGCCCGCCGCATCAGCGAACTCATGACCACAGGCATCCCGGCCAGCGAGATCGCCATCCTCTTCCGCACGAACTCCCAGTCCGAGACCTACGAACAAGCCCTCGCCGACGCCGGAATCCCCTACCAGCTACGAGGCGCCGAGCGGTTCTTCGACCGCCCCGAAGTACGCAAAGCCGGCGTGGCCCTGCGCGGCGCAGCCCGCTTCGGAGGCAACGACTCCCTCCTCGACGACGCCGTGGACCTGCCCTCCCAAGTGCGCGCCGTCCTCTCCGGGGAAGGTTGGACACCTCAGCCCCCAGCAGGCTCCGGCGCGGTACGTGAACGTTGGGAATCCCTCGCCGCACTCGTGAACCTCGCGCACGACTTCACCGCAGCCAAACCCCAGGCCACCCTCGGCGACCTCGTCGCAGAACTGGACGAGCGGGCGAACGCGCAACACGCCCCCACCGTCCAAGGCGTCACCCTGGCCTCCCTGCACTCGGCCAAAGGCCTCGAGTGGGACGTCGTCTTCCTCGTCGGCGTCGCCGAAGGCATGATGCCGATCACCTACGCAAAGACCGACGAACAGATCGAAGAAGAACGCCGCCTCCTCTACGTCGGCGTCACCCGTGCCCGCGAACACCTCCACGTCTCCTGGTCGCTCACCCGCTCACCCGGCGGCCGCCCCAACCGCCGCCCCAGCCGATTCCTCCACGGCCTGCGCCCGGGCTCCACCGCCACCGCCGGCCGAACCGCGGCAGGCGGGCCCGGCGGAGTCGAACGAGGCTTCACCAGCACACCGGACGCCGTACCGCGGCGCACACAGCGCACCCCGGCCCGCTGCCGGGTATGCGGACGCACCCTCACAGACGCCGGCGAAATGAAACTGATGCGCTGTGAGGACTGCCCCTCCGACATGGACGAGGGTCTCTACGAGCGGCTGCGCGAATGGCGCGCGGACCAGGCGCAGCGCAGCGGACAGCCCGCCTTCTGCGTCTTCACCGACAAGACACTCATGGCGATCGCCGAGGCCGTCCCCGACGACGACGGCGAACTGGCACGGATCCCCGGAGTCGGCCTCCGCAAGCTCAACCGCTATGGAGCCGATGTCCTGGCCCTCTGCGCAGGCCAGGAGCTCGGAGAAGACGACAAAAGCGACTGATTCAAACTCATCGAAAAAATAGTTTGCGCATGCCCCAGCAATCCCCATAGGTTCTTGTCCACGGGGACGGAGGCCTTCTCGGAGGCCCCGATTCCGTGTTCTACTTGCATATCCGTCGGACTGGCTCACCCCAGTCCCCCGAGACGCCGAGAGGAGGCGATTGAAGTGATCAGCATCAGCAACAGCTCCATCAGCACCGCCAAACTGACCGATCGCTCGGTCGTCTCCACGTGCATGCTCGGCGCCTCGAACCCGGGCACCGGTCTGTCCGGCATCCCTGCCGTCCGTCCGGCGTCCCCCGTGTCTCTCGCGGGTCTTTCCACCCGTGAGCGCAATGAGCGACCGATCAAGGCACTGGAAGCAGTAGTGGCACAGGCGACGGCCTATGCCTTTACGGCGGCCGGTGCCGGTAGCCGGAAGCAGACGCAGCACCACCTGATGTGGGCCTTCCGTGGGCCAGAACCCTGGAGTGATCCAGCCTGATCGTCGATCAGGCCGGCGCCTTCAGGGCCGCGGAACCCCACCCGGGATCCGCGGCCCTTCTGTTTGTCCTCCAACGGGGATGACGGAGCGAAGGGGCCTCGGGACAAGAAAAGAACCCGGTACCAGCCGCCACCCGGTCCAACAGGACCGGAACGACCAGACGAGGAAGACGACCCGTGCAACTCGAAGCGCACGCCCCGTCCGTACCGCCTTCCGAAACGATCCCCCCGCCCGGCCTCACGGAGGACTCCACCTTGATCCCGCTCACCGCGCTCACCGCGCTCGACGACGCCATCGAGAACCTCGGCGTACCCGTCCCCTGCCGCTCCTACGACCCGGAGGTCTTCTTCGCCGAGTCGCCGGCCGACGTCGAGTACGCCAAGTCCCTCTGCCGCACCTGCCCGCTGATGGAGGCCTGCCTCGCCGGCGCCAAAGAGCGGCGTGAGCCCTGGGGCGTCTGGGGTGGCGAGCTGTTCGTCCAGGGCGTCGTCGTCGCCCGGAAGCGGCCGCGTGGCCGCCCGCGCAAGAACCCGGTCACGGCATGAACACCACAGGAACGATCGACCGTCCCCTCACGAACGACCCCAAGAAGCAGGCCCCGATGAAGCCGTCCGCCAGCGAGCCCACCGGCTCCGCGATCGAAGATTTCACCACCACCGGCGCGACCGACACGCGCCAGAACAGGACCCGAGAGATGCAACTCATCCCAGAAGCCCTGGCTCGTGCGCATATGCGCGAGCGACTGCATGAGGCGGAGCAGGAACGCCGGGCCGTGAGCCTGGTGGCCGCCCGCCGGATGCAGCGCCGGGCCGAGCGCGCCTCCATGCGCGCCCGCCGTGCGCTCGCCATCGCGGTCATGCAGTAGGCAACCACACCTGAAGCGGTGGCCTCCCCGCCCAGGGAGGCAGTAGCTCCCCCGCGGGGGCCGGTCCGTCCGAACGGACCGGCCCCCGCGGTGCGTTCACCCGACGATCCGTCGACCACGGCGTTATCGTCACCGGGTGACGAGTCTTTCCGGAGGCAGTGACGACACAGGCTCCCCGGCGGAGCCCCAGGCCATGGTGTGCGCCCGCTGCGGCGCCCGGGCAGAGGGCCCGCAGCCCACCTGGACCTGCTCGGTCGAGAACGGCGTCCGCCAGTACATCTGCGACACCTGCTCCAGGGAGAACCTCAGGGCTATCGAGGGGCGGTTGGACTCGGCCTGGTGGTGACCACTCGCCAGTCCTCTTGGGGGCTCCCCCCGCCCCCTCGCCCCACCCCCCCCCCGAGCCCCTCAGACACACACCACGGCAGTCCGAATCACGCCTCCACTGCCGGCTCCTCCTCAGCGGCGTCCTCCAGGACGAATCCCGGAAGCCACTCCTCCAGCTCCTCGCGCAGCCGTACCGTCGCCCCCAGCTGGCACAGCACGCCGATGGTGCTCAGTGTCACCCGGTGTATCAGGAGGTAGGCCGGTGGGAGGTTCAGCTGTTTGCCCAGCTGGTAGGCGGGGGAGCGGGGGTCGGCGATGCGGGCCGCCTGGCTGCGCATCCAGCCGCGAGTAAAGGTGAACTCGTCGACCCTGGCCGGTTCGATGATCGGCAGGAGATAGTCGAGAACGGCGCTGGGGTCCAGCTCTATTGAGTCTTTGACGAAGCCCTCCGCGCAGAGGAGGTCGTAGACGGACTCGGCCTCGTCGTCGAGGGTCATGCGCAGGGAGTCGCCGATGGGGGTCGGCAGGCCGCCCGGGAGCCGGTCGACCGTGCCGAAGTCCAGGACGCCCAGGCGCCATTCGTCCGTGCCGTCCGGGTCGCCGGGCAGCAGGCGGAAGTTGCCCGGATGCGGGTCGGCGTGGAGCAGGCCGGTGCGGGCCGGGCCGGAGAAGAGGAAGCGGGCCAGGAGCTGGCCGGCGCGGTCGCGCTGTTCCTGGGTGCCGTCCGCGATGATCTCCGAGAGCGGAATTCCGTCGATCCACTCGGTGATCAGTACCTGGTCGCACTGGTGGACCACGCCGGGCACCAGGACGTCCGGGTCGTCCGCGAACTCGTCGGCGTGGGCCTGCTGGGCCTGGGCCTCCAGGCCGTAGTCCAGCTCCTCCGAGACACGGTCTCTGAGCTCCGCGATCAGGGGCTTGATGTCCATGCCGGGGATCAGCGGCCCCAACAATCGGGCGAAGCGGCTCAATTGGGTCAGGTCGGACAGAAGAGCCTCGCCTGCTCCCGGGTACTGCACCTTGACCGCCACCTCGCGGCCGTCGTGCCACACCCCACGGTGCACCTGCCCGATCGAGGCAGCCGCGGAGGGCTTGTCCTCGAACTCGAGGAACAGGTCGTGCCAGTCCTCACCCAGCATGTCGCCGAGCACCCGGTGCACGGTACTGGTCGGCATCGGCGGCGCTGCCTCCTGCAGCTTCGTCAGCGCCGCACGGTAGGGGCCGGCGACCTCTTCGGGCAGCGCCGACTCGAAGACGGACAGGGCCTGGCCGAACTTCATCGCGCCGCCCTTGAGCTCGCCGAGCACCTTGAACAGTTGATCCGCCGTGCGCTGTTGCAGCTCGCGGCCGACGATCTCCGCGGACTCGCCGACGATTCGCTTGCCGAGTCCCCACGTCGCCCGCCCGGCAAAGCCGAGCGGAAGCGCGGCGAGCTTGGCGGTCCTGGTGACCGCCTTGCGCGGAAGATCAGACATGCGCCCTCCAAGTCCCTGCCGGCCGCGCCGCGTCTGCCTTACGGCACAACTCTTCCGGCGACCGATGCCCTGCCATTGTCTCGTGTGACTCCTCGTCCTCGGAGGTGTGTTCTCCCTTACCTTTCTCCGCGGCACCGCAAGGGCATGCAGGATGTGCCCACACCGGTCGAGCATGCCAGGTCAGACCGGGGAGGGAGACCTCCCAGCGCGCGCCGGCGCTGCTCGGAAGGCGGCCGTCCAGGAAGGCGAGCGCGTGCGCGGCCGCCAGTCCGGCGACGGTTGTGGCCAGCGTCAGATCGCAGGGCCGCGCCTGGCGTGGCGCGCCGGAGCGCCACTGCGCGACCAGCCGGGGCCAGGCCGGATCCCGGTCGGTGCGTCCCTCGTGCAGGCAGCCCGCACAACCCGTCTCACCTGGCAGGACGAGGGGGCCGACGATGCCGGTCGCCTCCACGACGCCGGCGTACAGATGCGGTGTGCCCGAGGCGATGAGGGGTTCCGCGGTGGACGGCGGGGGCGCGTGCACGGCGACGTCGTCGCGTGGGGCGAGGATCACCAGTGAGAAGCCGGGCTCGCCGTCCGGGAGCGGGGCCGCGCGGCTGCGGCGCGGTGGGCGGTCGGGAGCGGAGCGGCGTACGGCCTGCCGGGCGGCCTCGTCGCGGCGGTGGCCGATGGACTCGGCGGGCAGTCCGCCCGGCGCCACGTCCCCCGCCTCGACCCGGCCGACATCCCGCACGTCGACCTCCCCGATGCCCGCGCCGGCCAGCAGTGAGGCCAGCACCACGCCCACCCGTCCCGCGCCCTGCACCTGTACGCGCAGTGAGCGGCGCGCCGCCAGGTGCCTGATCGCGTCGCCCGGTTCGGAGGTGATCAGGGACAGTGAGGCGAGGTCGGGGCGCAGCCGGGCGATGACGTCCTTCTTGCCGCGCAGCGTGTCGGCGGCCGGTCCGCCACCCTTGGCGTCGTCCAGGAGGCCGGCCCGCGCCAGCCGCTCCACCAGCCGGTCGACATGGCCGTCGGGCAGGTCCATGCGGCGTCCCTCCTCGCGCAGGAGGGGCAGCCCCCGGGTGCCGTTGAGCAGGTCGAGGAAGCTGCCCGTCGCCGTGTCCATCGGACCGAGCGTCAGCGCGTGCGCCGGCGCCATTCCGAACTGCACGGTGTTGAGGTCGCGCCAGCCGCGCCTGAGCGCCGGCTTCATGACTGGAGCAACTGGGACAACTGGAACAAGCGGAACCATTGGATCCATGACGGGCCCCCGTATGCCTTCGTCGAACATCCCCGTGCGCCGGTGGAAGTCGGTCGGTGACCGAGTCGACGGTGGGCCGACGGTGGGTCGTGGCTGCCCCGGCGAGAACAAGCATGCCCAAACAGGGCGACGGGTGCGGAAAGTTGTCCACAAGCTGCGAGGATTCGTCGTACAAATCAAGCGCACGGTGGGAGATCGGCGCGGAACCGTCCCGGAGTCGGGACTTCGCCCGTGTGCAGCGGGTAACGTCGGGGCGTGCCCGCCGACCCACTGCACAGCGCCGGAACGCCACAGCGCAGAACGACGAGCCAGCCGCCGAGCGGCTCGGTGGCGCGCGCGATCGAGGTCCGCAGGAGCTCCCGTCGACGCCGGACGGTCTCCGCGTACCGCGAGGGCGATCGCACCGTCGTACTCATCCCTGCTCGGATGTCCGAGGCGGAGGAGCAGCGCTGGGTGACCGTCATGCTCGACAAGCTGGCCGCGCAGGAGAGCAAACGGCTCCTCGGCGACGACGAGCTGGCCGGACGGGCGGAGCGGCTGTCGGCCCAGTACTTCGACGGCCGCGCCCGGCCCGCCTCGGTGCGCTGGGTCACCAACCAGAACACGCGCTGGGGTTCGTGCACCCCCTCGGAAGGCAGTATCCGGCTGTCGCACCGGCTGCAGGGGATGCCCGAGTACGTCGTCGACTACGTCCTCCTCCATGAGCTGGCACATCTGCTCGTGCCCGGACACGGTCCCCGCTTCTGGCGGCTGCTGGAGGCGTATCCGCGGACCGAGAGGGCCCGGGGCTACCTCGAAGGGGTGGTCGCCGCCGAACGGCTGCCGCATCTGCCGGGTGCTCGCGGGGAGTGACGGCCATCCGGGCGCGGTGGTTGTGTACCGGGTCTGTACCGACTTCATCCGGTGTCCGAGTTTGCCGTTAGCCTGGCGCGACGCAATCGCATTCGGGATGGGGGACGGTCGTTACGCATGGCCAGGGAATTCCAACGCGGCCACAAGGCCAGGATCAGTGACCTCACCGCGGGCACCGATCTGTACGTAGGCGTGCAGATCAGCGGTCCCGGACTGACCTTCGACATCAGCTGCTTCGGTCTCGACGCCGACGAACGGCTCTCGGACGACCGCTACTTCGTCTTCTTCAACCAGCCGAAGTCGCCCGAGGAGTCCATTCAGCTCCTGGGCGCGCAGGCCGGCGATTCGGAGTCCTTCCGGATCACGCTCGACAAGGTCCCCGCGCAGATCCGGAAGCTGTCGTTCACGGCGACGCTCGACGGCGCCGGACAAATGTCACAGATCGCCCCCGGACACATCCGCATCGTCGCGGGCGGCGAGGAGGTGGCCCGGTACTCCTTCAACGGCTCGGAGTTCTCCACCGAACGGGCCGTGATGCTGGGCGACTTCTACCTGAAGGACGTGTGGCGGTTCGCGGCCGTCGGACAGGGCTTCGACGGCGGCCTGGGCGCGTTGCTGAAGAACTTCGGCGGCGAGGTCCTCGAGGAGGAGGCTCCCGCGGCACCTGCCCCCCAGCAGCCGCAGTCCGGCGCCGCACCCAGCTTCGCACCCCCCGCGTTCGGCGCCCCGGCGGCACCCGTCCCGGCCCCCGCGCCTGCCCCTCAGGGCTTCGCACCGCCCCCGGGAGCGACTCCGCCCCCGGCACCCGCGCCGGCGCCCGCCCCGAATGTGCACGCTGCGCCCACTCTCATCGCGCCGATGGCCCCGCCCGGTGGCGCCCCGGTGCCGCCTCCGGGGCCGGTGCCCGCACCGTACGGCCAGCCGCCCCAGCAGCAGCCGTACGGCCAGCCCCCCGGTCAGAGCGCCCCGCCGCCGCCCGGCTACGGGCAGCCCCAGGCGCCGCATGCGCCCCAGGCCCCGCCCCCGCCTCCCGGCTACGGTCAGCCCACCCCGCCCCCCGGTTACGGTCAGCAGGCCCCCTTCGGGCAGGCGCCGGGGCAGCAGGCCTACGGAGTTCCGCAGGGAGCTCCTCAGGGCGGCGCCGGTGTCACCGCCGCGCTCCAGAAGTTCAAGGAGACGCCCACCGGGCAGCGCTGGACGCAGCAGAACAAGAAGCTCGTCCGCGTCGACCTCGGCATCGGTGGCCAGCCCGTGCTCGCCCGCCAGGGCAGCATGGTGCTCTACCAGGGCAAGGTCGACTTCAGCTACAAGGGCGCGGGCTTCGCGGGCCGGCTCGTGGGCAACGCCACCGGCCAGGAGATGCAGCTGATGCGCTGCACCGGCCAGGGCCAGGTGTTCCTCGCCGAGAACTCCACCCACCTGCACCCCGTCGAGCTCCAGGGCGACGCGATCTGCGTCTCCGCGGAGAACGTCCTCGCCTTCGACGAGAGCCTCCAGTACGAGGTCCGCCGCATCGAGGGACACGGCATCCCCGGAGGCGCCCTGTTCACCATGCAGTTCCAGGGCACCGGCACGATCGTCGTCAAGACGCACGGCACGCCCGTGGTCCTGCCGGTCACGCCGACCACCTTCGCCGATTGCAACGCGGTCGTGGCCTGGTCGGCCGCCGCCCAGGTGATCGTCTCCAGCCAGGTTCGCATGCGCCGCAACGCCTACCCGGGCGACACCGGCGAGAGCGTCAACCTCCAGTTCCGGGCCGCTCCCGGCAACTTCGTCGTCGTCCAGCCCTACGAGGTCTGAGGGAGCCCGTCATGAACCAGCCGCTCGCGGGCTACGCCCCCGCACCCGTCACCGCGCGCATGGAGAACCACGGCAACAACATGCTGAAGGTCGCCATGCAGACCGGGAACGACCTCCTCGCGCGCGTGGGGTCGATGGTCGCCTACGAAGGATTCATCCAGTACGAGCCCAATCCGCCGGCCGTGCGCCAGATCGCCCGCGACTGGATCACCGGCGAGGGCGCGCCCCTGATGAAGTGCTCCGGCGACGGACTGCTCTACCTCGCTGACTACGGCGCCGACGTCGTCGTCGTGAACCTCAACGGCGACGGCATCTCCGTCAACGCCACCAACCTGCTCGCCTTCGACGCGTCCCTCAGCTGGGGCGTCGAGCGGGTCAAGGGGCTCGCGAAGTTCGCCGGCCAGGGCCTGTGGAACACCAAGATCTCCGGGCAGGGCTGGGTCGCGCTGACCTCCCGGGGCAAGCCCATCGTCGTCGACTGCGGCGGCGGCGAGGACGAGACCTACGTCGACCCGGACGCGCTCGTCGCCTGGTCCCCGAACCTCAAGGTGAAGGGCAAGCGCAGCTTCAAAGCGCAGTCGCTGATCGGCCGCGGCAGCGGCGAGGCCTACCAGATGGCCTTCTCCGGTCAGGGCATCGTCGTCGTCCAGCCCAGCGAGGACAGCACCGACCGTCTCCGGTTCCGGGGCTGAGGGGGAGCCAGAAACGCCATGCAGAGTCCGCTTTTCGCCTTCAACGACTCGCAGTCCCAGGAGCGCTACAGCCTGCAGAACAAGCAGATGCTGCGCGTCACCCTGGAGGGCCACGACGACATCCTGGCCCGCAAGGGCACCATGGTCGCCTACCAGGGCCTCGTTGAGTTCGACGCCGAGTACCAGAACACCCAGCAGGCGTACGCGCGTGCGGCCACCGGCGAGGGCCTCAACCTGATGCGCTGCCACGGGCAGGGCACGGTCTACCTGGCCAACCTCGCCCAGCACGTCCACGTGGTGGAGGTCGAGCAGGACGGGCTGACGGTCGACAGCAGCTATGTGCTCGCGATGGACTCCTCGCTGCACCACGAGGTCATCGCCGTCGACAGCCAGTACGGCATCTCCGGGTCCGGGAAGTACCAGCTCAACATCACCGGCCGCGGCAAGGTCGCCCTGATGACGTCGGGCGCGCCGCTGATGATGCAGGTGACGCCCGACAAGTACGTCAACTGCGACGCCGACGCGATCGTCGCCTGGTCGACGGGGCTGCGCGTCCAGATGCAGGCCCAGACGCACTCCTCGGGGGTGTGGCGGCGCCGCGGCAACACCGGTGAGGGCTGGGAGCTCAGCTTCATGGGCAGCGGCTTCGCGCTCGTCCAGCCGAGCGAGCTGCTGCCGCCCCAGAACGCCCAGGTCGGGCAGGGCCTGGCCGCCCAGTACGGCATGGGGCAGCACGGGGCGCGGGCACAGAACCAGGGCAACGTCTGGAGCTGAGCGTCCAGAAAGCCAACGTAAGGGGCGCCCGCACATGCGGGCGCCCCTTACGCGTGGTCGAGGGTCACAACCTCGCCCGGGTGCCCTCCAGCAGCCGTACGACCGACTCGTCCGCCACCTCCGCCACCGCGTCGTAGGCGAACCAGCGCAGGTCGAGGGACTCGTCGCTGATCTCCTGGATGGCCCCGGACGGTGCCACGACCGCGTACTGCACGTCGAAGTGCCAGTGGCAGGGCGCCGGAATCGGGTGCCGGTCCAGCCGCACCGGTCCGCCCGCGAGCAGCGTCAGCCCCGCGATCCCCGACTCCTCCGTCGCCTCGCGCAGCGCCGCTGCCTCCAGGGCGGCGTCCCCCGGCTCGCAGTGGCCGCCCATCTGGAGCCACATCCGCAGCTTCCTGTGCAGGGTCAGCAGGACCCGGCCGTGCTCCGGATCGATCACCAGGGCGCTCGCGGTGACATGGCCCGCATGGCAGGCCTTCCACATGCCGTCCGGGTGGGCTGCCAAGTGGTCGAGATACGCCTCGCGCAGCTCCTCCTGCTCCCCGTACCCCTTCAGGACGAGGACCGCGTCGTCGTACAGGCTCACTCGGTGTCGTCGCCCTTGCCGTCGCCCTTGTCGTCCCTCTTGGAGTCGTCCTCGGGGGTGTCCTTGGTGTCCTTGCTGTCCTTCGTCAGGTCCGGCTTTCCCGTGGAGCCGCCCGCCGCCTCGCCGAGCATCTTGTCGAGCTCGGAGAAGTCCAGCTGCTCGCGGTGCACGAAGCCGTCCGGGTCGTCCAGGTCGGACGCCGTCGGCAGCATGTCCGGGTGGGCCCACAGGGCATCCCGGCCGTCGACCCCGCGCGCGTCCGTCAGCGACGCCCACAGACGGGACGCGTCCCGCAGCCTTCGCGGACGCAGCTCCAGACCGATCAGCGTGGCGAACGTCTGCTCCGCCGGGCCTCCCGTCGCACGACGGCGGCGCAGGGTCTCGCGCAGCGCGTCCGCTGACGACAGGCGCGGTTTCGCGGCCGCGTGCACCACCGCGTCTACCCAGCCCTCGACGAGCGCCAGAGCAGTCTCCAGACGGGCCAGGGCCGCCTTCTGCTCCGGGGTGTCCTCCGGCTGGAACATGCCCTGCTGCAGGGCGTCCTGCAGCTGCTCCGGATTCTGCGGGTCGAACTGGCCGACCACGTCCTCCAGCTTGGCCGTGTCGACCTTGATCCCGCGCGCGTACCCCTCGACTGCGCCGAACAGGTGGGAGCGCAGCCACGGCACGTGCGCGAACAGGCGCTGGTGGGCGGCCTCGCGCAGGGCGAGATACAGCCGCACCTCCTCCTTCGGCACGCCCAGATCCTTGCCGAACGCCTCGACGTTCACCGGCAGCAGCGCGGCCTTGCCGGACGGGCCCAGCGGCAGGCCGATGTCGGTGGAACCCACGACCTCGCCCGCGAGCACGCCGACGGCCTGCCCGATCTGGGTGCCGAACATCGCGCCGCCCATGGAGCGCATCATGCCGATCAGCGGACCGGCCATGGCCTGCATCTCCTCCGGCAGGACATCGCCCATCGCCGCGCCAACCCGCTCGGCGACCGGGTCGACCAGCTCCTGCCACGCGGGCAGGGTCGCCTCGACCCACTCCGCGCGGGACCAGGCCACAGCGGTGCCGGCGCCGGACGGCAGCGACGTCGCGTCGTCCAGCCACAGGTCGGCGAGGCGCACCGCCTCCTCGACCGCGGTCCGCTCGGCGGGGCCGACACTCGTGTCCTTGGTGCCGTCAGGGGTGCCCTGGGAGACCGTCTGGCGGGCGATCTGTTTGGCCATGTCCCAGTTCACCGGGCCACCCTCGTACGAGAGCATCTGGCCCAGCTGCTGGAAAGCGGCGCCCAGGTCGTTGGGGTTCAGCGAACCGAACATGGCGGCGAGCGGATTGTCCGCACCGGGGGCGCCGAAGCCTCCGGGCAGCCCGCCGAAGCCGAACGGGTTGGCCGGTCCCTGACCACCACCGCTCTCCTGGTCCTTCTTCTTGCCCTCGTCGCCGTCTTCCGGCTCCTCCGGCGGAAGGCCGAATCCGAATGGGGTGTCACTCACGGGATTCCTCGGCTGGTAAGGCCGCCGGTTGTCTCCGACGGCACGACTGCCCGATAACACCACCCAGCGTAGACACCGCGGGCGGTTCGGGCCTCGGTGCTTCGCCGACTCCTGGCCTGCGGCAGGATGGATGCCACCTGGTACGGACGCGTCACTCGCGTTCTTACTGAAGACAACCGCTGGAGACGCCCGGTGAGTTCCCCAGATCCGCAGGTTCGCGCAGCGCGAAACGAGTCAACCCATTCCGCCACCCGCGGACCCGTCGTCGCGGTCACCGGCGCCGCGTCCGGCATCGGCGCCCTGCTCACCGAGCGGCTCGCCGCCTCGGACGAGATCAAGCAGGTCGTCGCCATCGACGAACGGCGCGGCGAGTGCGCGGCGGCACAGTGGCACATCCTGGACGTACGGGATCCGGCCATCGCGGACAAACTGCGGGGCGCGGACGTCGTGGTGCACCTGGCGCTCGATCTCGACCTGGAGACCGACGCCGCCGCCCGAACGGCCTACAACGTACGGGGGACACAGACCGTGCTGACGGCTGCCGCCGCGGCCGGGATCCACCGGGTCGTGCTGTGCACGTCCGCGATGGTGTACGGCGCGCTGCCCGACAACGAGCTCCCGCTGTCCGAGGACGCCGAGCTGCGGGCCACGGCCGAGGCCACCGGAGTGGGGGACCTGCTGGAGATCGAGCGGCTCGCCCGGCGCGCCCCGCGGGCCCATCCGGGACTCAACGTCACCGTCGTACGGCCCGCCGTGCTGATCGGAGGCACGGACACCGCACTGACCAGGTACTTCGAGTCGCCCCGGCTGCTTGTCGTCGCCGGGTCACGGCCGGCCTGGCAGTTCTGCCATGTCGAGGATCTGTGCAGCGCACTGGAGTACGCCGTCCTGGAGAAGGTCGACGGGGAACTCGCGGTGGGCTGCGACGGATGGCTGGAGCAGGAGGAGGTCGAGGAGCTCAGCGGGATCCGGCGGATGGAACTGCCGTCGGCGGTGGCCCTCGGAGCGGCGGCCCGGCTGCACCGGATCGGGCTGACACCATCCCCGGCCGGAGACCTGGCGTACACGATGTACCCCTGGGTGGTGAGCGGAAGCCGGCTGCACGACGCCGGGTGGCGGCCGCAGTGGACCAACGAGGAAGTGCTCGCGGAACTCCTGGAGGAGGTCTCCGGCAGGCACACGGTCGCCGGACGGCGACTGGGCCGCAAGGACGCGACGGCCGCCGGGGCCGCGGGCGCGACGGTGGCTCTGCTCGGTGCCGCGGCCGTGGTGCGGCGGGCACGCAAGGCGCGGCGCCGGATCTGACGCCGGGCCCTGCACGGGGCCTGCGGGCGAACCCTGCTCGGCGGCCTGCGGGCGAGCCCTGTAGGAGACTCCAAGAGCCCACGCGCGCGTGCCGGGCGAAACGTCTATTCCGTGCCGTCAGTGACGTGCGGCACGATGGAGGCATGGCACCCACCAACGACCACCCCGGCGAGCAGGCCGCACAGGACCCCGTCAAGCTGATCGCCGTCCGGGAGACCGCGCTCTCCCTGGACGAGGTCTTCAGGGCCGTCGGCGACGACGCCGCCGGAGGGACCGCGCTCTTCGTGGGGACCGTGCGCAACCACGACGGAGGCGCCGACGTCGATCAGCTCGGCTATTCGTGCCACCCCAGTGCCGAGGCCGAGATGCGGCGGATCGCCGAGAAGGTCGCCGCCGACCATCCGGTGCGGGCCCTGGCCGCCGTACACCGCATCGGTGACCTCCAGGTCGGTGACCTCGCCGTCGTCGTCGCCGTGTCATGCCCGCACCGCGGCGAGGCCTTCGAGGCCTGCCGGAAGCTGATCGACGACCTCAAGCACGAGGTGCCGATCTGGAAGCACCAGACGTTCTCGGACGGCACCGACGAATGGGTCGGCGCGTAGCGCCGTCGGTGAGGGGCTGAACCCCTGTGCCGTACTGGAGTTGCGTAACCGCACCCCTGCCGTGAGCGTTGTCAGTGCGGATGGTTAATCTGCTGATCAGTCAGTTGTTGCGGTCGCTCACCGGGGTCGGGAGGTCGGCATGGGGGCGCTCCTGTGGTTGTTGATTCCGCTCGTCGCGGCGATAGGCGCCGGTCTGTGGGGCAGTTGGGCCAACCGGACCCGAAAGATGCGCGGCGACGGACCCGAGCTCACCGGGTACGCCCGATTCTGTGAGGCCATGGAGAAGTCCGACTCCGGTACATGACAAGACAGAAGCGGGGCTGACGGTGCGCTGACAGGACCGTCCCGTACTGTCTTGGCATGCCACGCCGCACCGCGACGATGCTCGCCTCCACCCTGATGCTGATCGCGCTCCTGTGCGCGGGAGTGTTCATCCCCGTGCCGTATTCGGAGATGTCCCCGGGACCGACGGTGAACACGCTCGGGGACCACGACGGCGAGCCGGTGCTGCAGATCTCCGGACGCAAGACCTACGCGACCAGCGGCCACCTGAACATGACGACCGTGCGGGTCACCAGCGCCGACTACAGGATGAACCTCGTCGAGGCCGTCTACGGCTGGCTCGCCCACGACGGCAAGGTCGTCCCGCACGACACGCTCTACCCGGACGGCAAGACCGAGGAGCAGTCGACCCAGGAGAACGCCGAGGAGTTCAGCGAGTCCCAGGAGAGCGCCAAGGTCGCCGCCCTGAAGGCACTCGACATCCCGGTGAAGGGCTTCGTGATCGTCTCGACGGTGGTCAAGGGCTCCCCGGCCCAGGGCAGACTGCACGCCGGTGACGTGATCAAGGCCGTCGACGGCACGGCCGTGAAGCAGACGACCGACGTCGCCAAGCTCGTGACCAAGCACAAGCCCGGCCAGAACGTCGTCTTCACGATCGTGCCCGCCAAGGACCAGGCCGCCGCCAAGAAGAAGAACACGACGGCGACCAGCACCCGGAACATCACGATCAGGACCGCCACCTCCGACGACCGCGGCGAGAAGCGCGCCATCGTCGGCATCTCCGCAGGGACGGATCACACGTTCCCGTTCGCCATCGACATCAAGCTCGCCGACGTCGGCGGGCCGAGCGCCGGCCTGATGTTCTCGCTCGGCCTCTACGACAGGCTCACACCGGGCAGCCTGACCGGCGGCAAGTTCGTGGCCGGCACCGGGACGATCGACGACGACGGCAAGGTCGGCCCGATCGGCGGCATCGAGATGAAGACGGTGGGCGCGCGCGGCAAGGGCGCCCAGTACTTCCTGACGCCGGCCGACAACTGCGCGGCCGCCGCCAAGGACACCCCCGACGGGCTCACCCTGGTCAAGGTGAACACCATCGGCGACGCCCTCGGCGCGCTCAAGGACATCCGCACCAACAAGACGTCCGACCTGCCGAAGTGCACGACCAAGTAGCCCGCGCGGCCTGCGCGGGCCCGCCCGGCTACTCCTCGAACGTCGCCGACAGCGCCTCCGCCAGGCCCGGCACCAGGCCGGCGCCCGTGAGCACCTCCGTCGGGGCGTCCTTCTCCCGCAGCCGCAGAGCCGAGTCGCGGGCGCCGTCGCGCAGGACCGCGACCGTCATCCGGACCTCCTGACGGCTCGGGTGGTCCGCCACCCACTTCGACAGCGCGGCCTCGTCGAGGCCCTCCGGGACCTGGGCCTCGGCGGACGGCGGCAGCATCAGCCGCTCCACCGTCAGCGCGCAGCCGGCCACAGCGTCCGGCCAGGCGATCGTGGCGAGGAACTCGTCCAGCGGCTTGCCGGCCGGGATCTCGTCCTGCTCGATCGGGGTGAGACCACTGGTCTCGGGCTCGTTTTCCAGACCGAGCTGGGCCGCGAGGGCGGGTTCCTGGGACCGCAGCCGAGCGGTGTCTACGAGGGCGAAGAGGCGGGCGGGCTGGTCCCAGCCGAGGCCGGAGGCGTACTCGTCGATCTCGAGTACGGCCCGGGTGAGCGGGCTCGCTGCCATGGGAGTGTTGGACATGGTCACAATCCTCTCTCGTTCATGGCCGGAATCGGGAACCGAGTAAACGGTGAGTAAGTTGCATAGGTGTGGGCCCACGATCACGGGGCCACGGAAGGTCCACGAACACGCGGGCCTGACGAACCGACAGCGACTTCGAGGTGCGCACCTTGGCTTTCCAGATGCCGGACCGCGGCGGAGGCCCGACGGGGCCACGGATCAGAGTGGGCCGCCCGTCCCGGCGAGTCCGGACCCTGCTCATGACACTGGGCGTCCTTGCCGTACTCGGCATGGCGTTCACCATGTTCGCGGGCTTCTGGACGGACTGGCTCTGGTACCGCTCCGTGAAGTACTCGTCCGTCTTCACCACCACGCTGTGGACGAAGATCGGACTGTTCTTCGTCTTCGGCCTGCTGATGGCCCTCGCGGTCGGCTTCAACATCTGGCTGGCGCACCGGCTGCGACCGCCGCTCAGCGCCATGTCGATGGAGCAGCAGAGCCTCGACCGCTACCGGATGGGCATCGCCCCCTACAAGACCTGGCTGCTGCTCGGCATCACCGCCCTGGTGGGTCTGATCGCCGGCGCCTCGGCGTCCAGCCAGTGGCGCACCTGGCTGATGTGGGTCAACGGCGTGCCCTTCCACCAGAAGGACCCCCAGTTCCACCTCGACGTCTCGTTCTACGCCTTCGACCTGCCCTGGTACCGCTTCCTGCTCGGCTTCGGCTTCGCCGCCGCGATCCTGTCCCTGATCGCAGCCGCGCTCACGCACTACCTGTACGGCGGCCTCAGGATCACCTCCCCGGGCGCGCGTGCCACGGCCGCCGCCACGGGCCATCTGTCGGTGCTGCTCGGCCTCTTCGTCGCCCTCAAGGCGATCGCGTACTGGCTCGACCGGTACGGCCTCGCGGTGAAGTCCAGCGACTTCAAGGCGACGGACGACTGGACCGGCCTCAGGTACGTCGACGCGAACGCCTACCTCCCGGCGAAGACGATCCTGTTCTGCATCGCCGTCATCTGCGCGCTGCTGTTCTTCGCCACCCTGTGGCGGCGCACCTGGCAGCTGCCCGTGATCGGCTTCGGCCTGATGGTGCTCTCGGCGATCCTGATCGGCGGGCTCTACCCGGCGATCGTCCAGAAGTTCCAGGTCCAGCCCAACGAGCAGGCCAAGGAAGCGCCGTACGTCCAGAAGAACCTCAAGGCGACGCGCGAGGCCTACGGCATCGACGACACCAAGGTCAGCGACTACTCGGGGACGGGCACCCACGAGGACAAGAGCAAGCTGCGCGACGACGTCGGTTCCACGGCGAGCATCCGCATCCTGGACCCGAACATCGTCTCGCCCACGTTCCAGCAGCTCCAGCAGATCAGGAACTACTACGCGTTCCCGACCAACCTGGACGTCGACCGGTACAGCAAGGACGGCAAGGACCAGGACACGGTCATCGGTCTGCGCGAGCTGAACCTGAACGGCATCCCGAAGAACAACTGGATCAACGACCACTTCCGCTACACCCACGGCTACGGCGTGGTCGCCGCCAAGGGCACCGCGGCCGACCCCAACGGCCAGCCCGTCTTCACCGAGTCCGACCTGCCCTCCAAGGGAAACCTCGGAACGTACGAACAGCAGGTCTACTACGGCGAGAAGACCACCACCTACTCGATCGTCGGCGGTCCCCAGAAGGAGATCGACTACTCCGACGACAGCGGTGAGAAGACCACCAGCTACCAGGGCAAGAGCGGCGTCAACCTCGCCAACCCGATCAACCGGGCAGCGTACGCGGTGGCGTTCAACGAGCCGCAGATCCTCTACTCCGGTGCGATCGGCGAGGGTTCACGCATCCTGTACAACCGCACTCCCAAGGAGCGCGTCGAAGCGGTGGCGCCCTGGCTGACCATCGACGGCGACGCGTACCCGGCGGTGGTCAACCACCGCATCCAGTGGATCGTGGACGCGTACACCACGACCAACGGATACCCGTACGCCTCCCGTACGACCCTGGGGGACACGACGGCCGACTCGCTCACCGCGACCAACAACTCGCGTGCGGTGGTGGCCCAGCAGAACCAGGTCAACTACATCCGCAACTCGGTGAAGGCGACCGTCGACGCGTACACCGGTGAGGTCAAGCTCTACCAGTGGGACACCAAGGACCCGGTCCTGAAGACGTGGATGAAGGCCTTCCCCGGCACCGTCGAGCCCAGGACCGCCATCTCGAAGTCGCTGATGGACCATCTGCGCTACCCGCAGGACCTGTTCAAGGTCCAGCGCGAGCTGCTGACCCGCTACCACGTCACCAACCCGACGACCTTCCTCAGCGGCAGCGAGGTGTGGCAGGTCCCGGACGACCCGACCAACAAGTCCGGCAACGCGGTACCGCCGTACTACCTGAGCATGAAGATGCCCGACCAGTCGGCGCAGGCGTTCTCACTGACGACGACGTTCACGCCCAACGGCCGGGACAATCTCAGTGCGTTCATGACGGTCGACGCCGAGGCGGGCACCGGCGACTACGGCAAGATCAGAATCCTGAAACTGCCGACCAGTACGACCGTCGACGGACCCAAACAGGTGCAGAGTCAGTTCAACTCCGAACAGGACATCGCCGAGTCGATCAAGCTGCTGAAGGGCGGCGACTCCGACATCGAGTACGGCAACCTGCTGACCGTGCCACTCGACGGAGGACTGCTGTACGTGGAGCCGGTGTACGTACGCGGTGGTGGACTCAAGTACCCGCTGCTGCGGAAGGTGCTGGTCAGCTACGGCGACAAGACCGCCTTCGAGAACACCCTCGACGAGGCCCTCAACAAGGTCTTCGGAGCGGAGAGTTCGACCACGCCACCGCCGGACCAGGGCACGACCCAGCCACCGACGTCCGGCAACCCGACGGTCCAAGCGGCACTGAACGACGCCCAGAAGGCCTTCGACGCCGGCCAGGAAGCCCTCAAGAAGAACGACTGGCAGGCGTACGGCGAGGCGCAGAAGGACCTTGAGGACGCGCTCAAGCGAGCCGAGGACGCGCAGGCCAAGGCCGACAAGACCGGCGGAACCGGCGGAACCGGCGGAAACAGGAGCGGTGGCAGCCCGAGCCCGAGCGGCAGTCCCCGTCCGAGCGGCAGTCCGAGCCCGAGCGGCTCTTCCGGCAGCGGCTGATCAAGAACCCCCCGCGTCGTGGTACGGTTGGCACACAACGACGCGGGGTGGAGCAGCTCGGTAGCTCGCTGGGCTCATAACCCAGAGGTCGCAGGTTCAAATCCTGTCCCCGCTACTGAAGTCGAAGGCCCGGATCCATCAGGATCCGGGCCTTCGTTTTGTGCGAACGGATGTGCCGATCCGTGGGATGGCCGCGCCACCACGGGGAGTTGAGGGAACTGTGTTTGACTTGTCTCTCTGTGGGCATGTCGACAAAACGCTGAAGTGACCTCACTGGCTGCGGTATACCAGGTGTACCCAGGTTGCAGGTGGTGCGACGATGGACGTTATGGGGGACAAGGCAACTCTGTTCGAGACAGGGCGATTTGTGCAGCCTTCCGAACCCGTCGAAGCGGGGGAGGTGGCTGAGGAGGCCGTCGAGGAAGTTCGTCAGCGGCTCGCCGCCGAGGCCGGCGATGTCGAGGCGATGAGCGTCCTCGGGGCCATGCTGCTGCGCCGCGGTGATCTCGACGGAGCCGAGCACCATCTGCGTGCCGCCACCGCCGCGGGCGACCGCGCCGCCGCCAACAATCTCGGAGTTCTTCTTCATCAGCGCGGATACGCCGACGAGGCCGCCGGCTGGTGGCGGATCGCCGCCGTCGCCGGGTCCGCAGCGGCCGCGCACGCCCTGGGCCGGTACCACCGCGAGCGCGGCGACGAGCCCGCCGCCGAGTACTGGCTGCGCCAGTCCGCCGAACAGGGGCACGCCCTGGGCGCCTACGCGCTCGCGGATCTGCTGGAGCACCGTGGGGACGCCGCAGCCGGGGACTGGATGCGGGCCGCGGCGGAGCGCGGGCACCGGGAGGCGGCGTACCGGCTGGCGCGTGCGCTTGACCGCAAGGCCGTGTGCGAGGGCGAGAGCGGCGCTGACAACGGTGTCGCACTGCTGGCCGAGGCCGAGCAGTTCTACCGGCAGGCCGCCGCGCGCGGGCACCGGCGGGCCGCGCTGCACCTCGGGGCGATCCTCGAGAAGCGCGGTGAGCTCAAGGAGGCCGGGCGCTGGTATCTGACGTCTGCCAAGGACGGCGAGGCGCGGGCCGCCTGCGCGCTCGGCTTCCTGCTGCGAGACGCCGGGGACACCGAGAGCGCCGCCGTGTGGTGGCTGAGGGCCGCGCAGGACGGCGACGGCAACGCCGCCAACGCGCTCGGCGCGCTGCACGCCGAGCGCGGGCAGACCCAGACCGCCGAGCGCTGGTACCGGGCGGCCATGGACGCCGGGGACGACAACGGCGCGTACAACCTCGGGCTGCTCTGCGCCGAGCAGGGACGCACCGCACAGGCCGAGCAGTGGTACCGCCGCGCCGCCTACGCCGGGCACCGCGAAGCGGCGAACGCGCTGGCGATCCTGCTGCTGCAGGGCGGCGACACGGCGGGCGCTGAGCCGTGGTTCTCCAAGGCCGCCGAGGCCGGGAGTGTGGACGCCGCGTTCAACCTGGGCATCCTGCACGCCGGGCGCGGCACCGAGGAGGACGCGGGCGTCGCACTGCGGTGGTACGAGCGTGCCGCGGCCGCCGGGCACACGGAGGCGGCGCTGCAGGTCGGCATGGCCCGGCTGCGGGACGGCGACGAGCAGGCGGCCGAGCGGCACCTGCGGTGCGCGGCGGGCGGCGGCAGCGCGGAGGCCGCGTACCGGCTGGCGACCGTGCTGGACGCCCGGCGGCCGCCCGCGCCCGCACACGAGCTGGGGGAGCCCGCGCACGAGAAGACCGAGTGCGAGGAGTGGTACGAGCGCGCGGCGTCCCAGGGGCACCGGCGGGCGCAGGTGCGGGTCGGCATGATGGCCGCGGCCCGGGGTGACGTGGTGCAGGCGGCCCGGTGGTACCGCGCGGCCGCCGAGGCCGGCTCCCGCAACGGCGCCTTCAACCTGGGCCTGCTGCTGGCCCGGGAGGGCAGCGAGCCCGAGGCGGCGGTGTGGTGGACCCGGGCCGCCGACGCAGGCCACGGACGGGCCGCGCTCCGGCTGGCCCTGGTCTACGCGCGTCAGGGCGAGCTTGCGGAGGGGCAGCGCTGGGCGGACCGGGCGGTGAGGCTGGGGCCGGCGGCGGTGTCCGAGCGGGCGGCCCGGCTGCGGGACGCGCTGCGGGAGGAGTTGTCGGCGTGACGCAGGGGGCTGCCGTGAACGATTTGCGTTTGTCGTCACCGCTGACGTAATGTTGCATTCATCGCCGCGGGGTGGAGCAGCTCGGTAGCTCGCTGGGCTCATAACCCAGAGGTCGCAGGTTCAAATCCTGTCCCCGCTACTGAAGGCCGAGGGCCGGAATCCAGAAATGGATTCCGGCCCTCGGTGTTTCTGCGCTCACAGGACGTGACCGGCAGGCCAGGAAGCCTGTATTCAGCGCAAAGCCCCGGCATCCTCAAGGGAATGCCGGGGCTTTTGGCGCAGGCCGCTAGGCCGCCGCGCAGTTCGGACAGATGCCGCGGTACGTCACCTCGACGTCCGAGACGGTGAAACCGAAGCGCTCCGTGTTGGGGAGGTCGGCGAGCGGGTTGCCGCTCGGGTGGACGTCGCGGATCGCGCCGCACTGGGCGCAGACCAGGTGGTGGTGGGGCCGGTGCGCGTTCGGGTCGTACCGCTTGGCGCGCTTGTCCGTGGAGACTTCGAGCACCTCGCCGAGGGAGACCAGCTCGCCCAAGGTGTTGTAGACGGTCGCCCGGGAGATCTCGGGCAGCTTGGCGACGGCCCGGGAGTGGACCTCGTCGGCCGTCAGGTGGACGTGCTCGCCGTCGAGAACCTCGGCCACGACGCGCCGCTGCGCGGTCATTCGCCATCCGCGTCCGCGCAGTCGTTGTAGAAGGTCGCTCATGAAGCCCAGCCTAACAGCAGGGGGACCATTTTCCGAACAGGTGTGAATTTGGATCTCATCTCAACTTGGAATGATTCCAAATCCGGTCCCGGGCCTCCGGTCCCGACCACCTGCGCGCTCAGGCGGGCACGTGCTGTCGTGCGGGTGCCCAGCAGCGGATGATGTCGCGGACCGAGACGATGCCGGCGGGCTCGCCGCGGTCGAGGACGATGAGGTGGCGGAAACCGCCGTGGGCCATGGCGCGGGCCGCCTCCTCCAGCGTCCAGGACGGGGCGGCGAAGACGACGTCGTTGGTGGTGTGGTCGTGGGCGCGCTCCGTGTCGGGGCTCTGGCCGAGGCCGACGGAGTTGAGGATGTCGCGTTCGGTGAGGATGCCGATGCCGCCGGCGTCAGGGTCGAGAACGATGGCCGCGCCGACGCGGCGGGCGGACATCAGGGCGGCGGCCTGACGGAGGGTGTGGGCGGGGCCGATGGTCAGGACCACCGTGCTCATGGCGTCGCGGACGAGCATGACTGGAGCCACCTCCAAGGGAATCCGATGGTTCAAGGATTCACAAGTTCACAAGTGGGGGGACTCTCAGAGTTGCAGGTAAAGCGCGGGTCAACAAGAGGGCGCGTGCGGCCAGTTCAGGGCGTGCGGGGTCACCTCGTGCTGCTCAGTAGCGCTCGTTGAGATACCCCAGGAACTCGTCGTGCAGCAGGCCGTTCGACGCGGCCGCGTTGCCGCTGTGCGGGCCCGGGCGGCCGTCGAGGCCGGTGAAGGTGCCGCCGGCCTCGGTGACGATGATCGCGTTGGCGGCCATGTCCCACAGGGAGAGTTCCGGCTCGGCGCAGATGTCGACCGCGCCCTCGGCGACCAGCATGTAGGGCCAGAAGTCCCCGTACGCGCGCGTGCGCCACACCTCGCGGGTCAGGTCCAGGAACCCGCCCAGCCGGCCCTGGTCCTCCCAGCCGGTCAGGGAGGAGTACGCGAACGAGGCGTCCGACAGCTTCGCGACCCCGGAGACCTGCAGGCGGGAGGCCGAGGAGAGGCTGCGGCCGGTGAAGGCGCCGTGGCCCTTCGCGGCCCACCAGCGGCGGCCCAGCGCCGGGGCGGACACGACGCCCACGACGGGCTGGAAGCCGGTCTCGCCCGCCTCCATCAGGGAGATCAGCGTGGCCCACACCGGGACGCCGCGTACGTAGTTCTTGGTGCCGTCGATCGGGTCGACCACCCAGCGGCGGGGACCGGTGCCCTCCAGGCCGTACTCCTCACCGAGGACCGCGTCGCGCGGGCGGCCGCGCTGGAGCTGGCCGCGGATGAGCTCTTCCGCCGCCTTGTCCGCATCGCTCACCGGGGTCATGTCCGGCTTCGTCTCGACCTTGAGGTCGAGGGCCTTGAAGCGGGACATCGTTGCCGCGTCGGCGGCGTCCGCGAGGACGTGAGCGAAGCGGAGGTCGTCGTGGTAGTCCGGCATGGAACGAACGCTATCTGCCGTGGTCGGGATGGGGCTACCGGGCCTTGCTCACGGTTTGGCGGCACATTGCGGGCACGCGGCGGCCCAAGGGCGCCCCCGCGTGCGCCCGCGAACCCTTGACAGTGCCGCCGGGCGCGTCAAATCTGGGCGCAGAGCCGCTCGGCCCAGGGAGGCGATGATGCCTGCAGCGCGGGAATCCCTGCTGGACGCCGCGTACACGGCGCTGGCCCGCCGACCGTGGTCCACCGTGCGGATGGTGGACGTCGCGGCGGTGGCCGGAGTGTCCCGGCAGACCCTCTACAACGAGTTCGGCAGCAAGGAGGGGCTCGCCCGGGCACTCGTGAGAAGGGAGGCGGACACCTACCTCGCCGGGGTCGAACGGGCGCTCGCCACCCACAGTGACGCCCGCGAGCGGCTGGCCGCGACCGCCGAGTGGACCGCGTCCACGGCCCGCGGCAACGCGATCGTGCGGGCCATGCTCACCGGCTGCTGGAGCGAGCGGCTGCCCGCGCCGACGCTGTCCGCGGTGCCGTCCTCCTCTGCGGTGCCCGCGCAGCGGCGGGCGGACGGGCCGCTGCCGTCGCCGGGCGACTTCGTGGCGATGGTGCGCGACCGGGCCGTGGCCGTGCTCGCGGGACCCGGCCCGGCCAGGCCGGACACGGCGGAACTCGCCAGGTCCTGCGAGCTGGTCGTCCGCCTCGCGCTGTCCTGCGTGGCGGCCCCGCCGGGCGAGGGCGGGGTGGCGGATCTCGTACGGGCCGCGCTGCACCGCCAGTTGACCGCCTGACGGGTCAGTGCGCCGAGCCCGACAGCTGCAGGCCGATCACGCCCACGATGACGAAGCTGATCGAGACGAGCTTCAGGGTCGACACCAGGTCGCCCAGGAAGATCATGCCGTAGATGGCGGTGCCGGCCGCGCCGATGCCCGTCCACACGGCGTAGGCGGGGCCCACGTCCAGCTTTTTCAGGGAGAGGGTGAGCAGGCCGAAACTGCCCAGGGCGAAGACGCAGAACGCGATCGTCGGCCACAGCCGGGTGAAACCGTGGGAGAGCTTGAGGCACACGGCGAAGCCGGTCTCGAGTATTCCGGCCACGACGACCAGCAGCCACGCCATGTGGTGTCCTCCCGTATGTCCGGCTCGGTGCGATTATGCACTTGCCGGACTCGCGTCCCCACAAACAACGCGGAGGTCAGTCGCCTTCCTTGCGCTCCCTCGTCGCCAGCAGCCGCCGCAGCGAGTAGAGCCGGGCCGGGTCCGCGTGCCCCGCGGCCACCCACTCGTCCAGCGCGCAGTCCGGCTCGTCGTGGCTGCACGCGCGCGGGCAGCCCTCGGTGCCCGCTTCCAGGTCCGGGAAGGCGTTGATGACGCGGGACGGGTCGATGTGGGCGAGCCCGAAGGAACGAATGCCCGGGGTGTCGACCACCCAGCCGTCGTCGCCGGCCAGCGGAAGGGCCAGCGCCGAGGTCGTGGTGTGGCGGCCGCGGCCCGTCACCGCGTTGACATGGCCCGTCAGACGGCGGCGGTCCTCGGGGACCAGCGCGTTCACCAGGGTCGTCTTGCCGACGCCCGAGTGGCCGACGAACGCGGTGATCCTGCCGTCCAGTTGCTCGCGCACCGAAGCGACCGCGTCCCCGCTCTCCAGTTCATCGCGGCTGGTGACGACATACGGGATGCCGAGGTCGCCGTACAGCTCCAGGAGCTTGTCGGGCGGGGCGAGGTCCGACTTGGTCATGACCAGGAGCGGGGTCAGGCCGCCGTCGTACGCCGCGACCAGGCAGCGGTCGATGAGGCGCGGGCGGGGCTCCGGGTCGGCGAGGGCCGTGACGATCGCGAGCTGGTCGGCGTTGGCGACGACGACGCGCTCGTACGGGTCGTCGTCGTCCGCGGTGCGGCGCAGCACCGACGTGCGTTCCCCGATGCGGACGATGCGCGCGAGGGTGTCCTTCGTGCCGGACAGGTCACCGACCAGGGCCACCCGGTCGCCGACGATCGCCGCCTTGCGGCCCAGTTCGCGGGCCTTCATCGCCATGACGATCCGGTCGTCGACCAGGATGGTCAGCCGGCCGCGGTCGACGGTGAGGACCATGCCCTCGGCCGCGTCCTCGTGCTTGGGGCGGATGTGCGTACGCGGCCGGTTGCCCTTGCGGTTCGGGCGGGAGCGGATGTCGTCCTCGTCGGTGTGCTTGCCGTAGCGGCGCATGGCGTGAGTCCCTACGCCCCGAGCATCCCGGTCCACATATCGGGGAAGTCCGGCAGGGTCTTCGCCGTTGTCGCCACGTCCTCGATCTGCACGCCTTCCACCGCGAGGCCGATGATCGCGCCTGCCGTCGCCATGCGGTGGTCCTCGTACGTGTGGAAGATCCCGCCGTGCAGGCGGCGCGGGCGGATGTGCAGGCCGTCGGCGGTCTCGGTGACGTCACCGCCGAGTTCGTTGATCTCCTTGGTGAGCGCGGCCAGGCGGTCCGTCTCGTGCAGCCGCAGATGGGCCACGCCCCGCAGGGTGGAGGGGGAGTCCGCGAGGGCCGCGACCGCCGCGATGCCCGGGGTCAGCTCGCCGACCTCGCCCAGGTCCACGTCGATACCGTGGATCGCACCCGTACCGGTGAACTCAAGGCCGTATTCGGTCAGTTCGCAGGAACCGCCCATGTCGGTGAAGATCTCCCTCAGCCTGTCGCCGGGCTGCGTGGTGCGGGCCGGCCAGTCGGGTACGACGACCCTGCCGCCCGTCACCAGGGCCGCCGCCAGAAACGGCTGCGCGTTGGACAGGTCCGGCTCGATGGTGAGGTCCCGGCCGAGCAGCGCGCCCGGCGTCACCCGCCACACGTTCGGCTCGCCGCCCGACTCCGGCGTGTCCACCTGCGCGCCGACCGCGCGCAGCATGTCGACGGTCATGCGGATGTGCGGGAGGGAGGGAAGGGAGGAGCCGATGTGGCGGACCTCCACGCCCTGGTTGAAGCGCGGGCCGGACAGGAGCAGGGCCGACACGAACTGGGACGACGAGGACGCGTCGATCTCCACCGGGCCGCCGTCCAGCGCCCCGCCCCCGTGGACCGTCAGCGGCAGCGTGCCGCGGCCGTCGTCGTCGATCCGGGCGCCGAGCACGCGCAGCGCGTCGATCACGCCGGTCAGGGGGCGCTCGTACGACCTCGGGTCGCCGTCGAAGCGGATGGGGCCGTCGGCGAGCGCGGCGACCGGGGGCAGGAAGCGCATCACCGTGCCGGCGTTGCCCACGTCGACTGTGGCCGGGCCTTGTAGGCCCGTGGGCAGCACCCGCCAGGTCTCGCCCGTGCCGTCCGGGCCCACGCCCTCCTCGATGCCGACGCCCATCGCGCGCAGGGCGCCCGCCATCAGCAGTGTGTCCCGGGAACGCAGGGGGCGGCGCAGCCAGCCGGGTTCCGAGGCGAGGGCGGCGAGCACGAGGGCGCGGTTGGTGACGGACTTGGACCCCGGCACGTGGACCGTCGCGTCGACGGCCCCGCTCGCGTGGGGGGCGGGCCAGAGAGCGGTGGATGCGGGGTTCGGGGCCATGGCCCCACTTTATAAGCAGGCGGTCGGTCGAGTGCCGCGCCGTGAGGCCGGTCGCGTCCCGCGCGGCCGACCCGCTCGTCGGCGCCGCCCCACCCCCTTGCGACCCGCGGCCCCCTCGGGCCCCGCTCACACCTCCAGCAGCCACCTGCCTCCGCCTATCAGCGAACACAGCGACACCGCGTGGAAAAGAAAGAGCCACAACCCGGCCGGTACGTGGGTCAGTCGCGAGAGTTGGTCCGCGTCCGAGTCGCGCGCGCCGCCCCGTGACCTCTTCGCCTGGAGTTCGAAGGCCGGGCGTACTCCGCCCACCAGCAGGAACCAGACCACCGCGTACGCGAACGCCGCCTGGACCTGGGGGCCGGCCAGCCAGGACACCAGCAGGAACGTGCCGCCGGTGACGACGACCGTCAGGGCGCCGTACGCGTTGCGGATCATCACCAGCATCGCCACCAGCAGGACCGTCGCCAGCCACAGCAGCAGCGTGATGTGACCGGCGGCCAGCAGCGCGGCGCCGCCGAGACCGAGCAACGGGGGAGCGGTGTAGCCGGCGGCCGCGGTGAGAACCATGCCGAGGCCGTGCGGCTTGCCGCGGCTGACGGTGAGGCCGCTGGTGTCGGAGTGCAGGCGTATGCCCGTGAGCTGCCGGCCGGTGAGCAGAGCGATCAGGCCGTGGCCGCCCTCGTGGGCGATGGTGATCGTGTTGCGCGCGACGCGCCAGACGCCGTGCGGGACGGTCACGGCGACGGCGGCGACGAGGGTCGCGAGCACCACCCAGAGGTCGGGGTCGGGCTGGGTGCCGAAGACCCGGTCCCAGAGGGAGGCGAGCGAGGATGCGGTGCTGTCCATGGGTGGCGGTGGCTCCCGTTGGTCGGCAGAAGGGGCTGGCGGCGCAGCGTCATCGTGTGCGGGGTGGTGGCAGGGCGACGGGCGGGCCTGGCAGTGTGGCACGTATGTGCGGACGGTATGCAGCGAGTCGTGGGCCCGAGGATCTCGCAGGAATCTTTGAGATCGAGAAGTGGGAGCCGGAGGAGACTCTGGCCCCCGACTACAACGTGGCCCCCACCAAGGAGGTGTACGCCGTCCTCGACCGCCCTGTTAAGGACGTGGCGGACCCTCGGCCGGTTCGCCAGCTGCGGAAGCTCAAGTGGGGCCTCGTTCCGTCCTGGTCGAAGACCCCCGAGGGCGGCGCCCGGATGATCAACGCCCGCGCGGAGACCGTTCACGAGAAGCCGTCGTACAAGCGGGCGTTCATGTCGAGGCGCTGCATCATTCCCGCCGACGGCTACTACGAGTGGGTCACCGGCACGCAGGAGCGGGACCTGGAGGTCGAGGGGAAGAAGAAGCGGCCGCGCAAGCAGCCGTACTTCGTGCTGCCCGCCGACGGTTCGGTCTTCGCGATGGCCGGGCTGTACGAGTTCTGGCGGGACAAGACCCTCCCGGACGACCACCCGCAGGCCTGGTGGGTGACCTGTTCCGTCATCACCACGGAGGCGGAGGCGACCCCCCTTGCGGTGGCCCCGGCCGAGGGCCCGCACGCGCTCGCCGACATCCACCCCCGGATGCCGCTGATGCTCACCCCGGACCGCTGGGACACCTGGCTGGACCCCTCCCGCACCGAACTCGACGACCTGCGCACCCTGCTGGAGGCGCCGCCCGCCGGCCTGATGCGCGCCTACCCCGTGTCCACGGCCGTCAGCAACGTCCGCAACAACGGACCGGAGCTGCTGAAGGAGCTGGAGGGGCCCGAGGAGGGCACACTCTTCTGATGTGACGACCGAGATCATTGGTACGGATGCGGGGGACGCCCGCATCACCTGGCACCGGGCGACGAAGGCGCGGCTCGTGCTGGCCGTCAGCCATGGTGCGGGCGGCGGCATCGAGGCGCGGGACCTGCGGGCGCTGGCCCAGGTCCTGCCGGGCCACGGTGTGAGCGTCGCCCTCGTGGAGCAGCCCTGGCGGGTGGCCGGCAAGAAGGTGGCACCCGCGCCCCGGACGCTCGACGTCGGGTGGCGCGGGATCTGGCCGGCGCTGGCCGGGCCCGGGCTGCCGGTGATCTCGGGCGGGCGCAGTGCGGGCGCCCGGGTCGCCTGCCGGACCGCCACCGAACTCGGCGCCCATGCCGTGCTCGCCCTCAGCTTTCCGCTCCACCCGCCGGGACGGCCGGAGAAGTCCCGGGCCGGGGAACTGCTCGGGGCCGGGGTGCCCACCCTCGTCGTCCAGGGAGGCAACGACCCGTTCGGGAAGCCGGACGAGTTCCCCCACGGTGTATACGAACTGGTCGAGGTGCCGTACGGCGATCACGGGTTCGCCGTGCCCAAGCGGGCGCAGACCAGCCAGGAGGAGGCCGTGGCGATCATCACGGACGCGGTCGTGAAGTGGGCCGGATCACTGGGGTAAAGGCTCGGGAATGTTGCGGACGGGCCCTGGCGTTGAGCCGGACAGAAGTGCTGAACCACCAGCACCGACGTCGTGGGAGAGGAAGTCCGCCGCATGGGTTCGACCGTATGTCCGAGCCGCAGCAGCCGCACTGACCTGGACTGGACGGTGCTGTCTGCGGCCAAGACCACCCCTATTCGAGGGGCGGCGGGGACGGGTCGTCGTCTATCCTCCGATTCTGGTGGTACCGGTCTCGGTGCTGCCCGCAATCTTGAGGAGGTGGGTCCGGTCACTGGGATCGACGCAGGGACCGACAACGGCCAGGCGGAGCTGCCCGAGGGCCAGGGCGTCAGCGCGGAGTCGACCTCGGAGCGCAGTGCGCGCTTCGAGCGGGACGCGCTCGAATTCCTCGACCAGATGTACTCGGCCGCGCTGCGCATGACGCGCAACCCCGCCGACGCGGAGGACCTGGTGCAGGAGACGTACGCGAAGGCGTACGCGTCCTTCCACCAGTTCCGTGAGGGCACCAACCTCAAGGCGTGGCTGTACCGGATCCTCACGAACACGTTCATCAACTCGTACCGCAAGAAGCAGCGTGAACCCCAGCGCTCGGCGGCCGAGGAGATCGAGGACTGGCAGCTCGCCCGTGCCGAGTCGCACATGTCGACCGGTCTGCGCTCCGCCGAGTCGCAGGCGCTCGACCACCTGCCCGACTCGGACGTGAAGGCAGCCCTCCAGGCGATCCCCGAGGAATTCCGCATCGCCGTCTACCTCGCCGACGTCGAGGGCTTTGCGTACAAGGAGATCGCGGACATCATGGGGACACCCATCGGTACGGTGATGTCCCGGCTGCACCGGGGCCGCCGTCAACTGCGCGGCATGCTCGAGGACTACGCCCGTGAGCGCGGACTGGTCCCGGCCGGCGCGGGAGAGTCGAACGAAGCGAAAGGCTCGGGCTCATGAGCTGCGGAGAGCCGCACGAGACGGACTGCAGTGAGGTCCTCGACCATCTCTACGAGTTCCTCGACAGCGAGATGCCGGACGTCGACCGCGACAAGTTCAGGCAGCACTTCACGGAGTGCTCACCGTGCCTCGAGAAGTACGGCCTGGAGCAGGCCGTGAAGAAGCTGGTCAAGCGGTGCTGCGGGCATGACGACGTGCCGAGCGACCTGCGCGCCAAGGTCATGGGGCGGCTCGACCTGATCCGCTCCGGGCAGGCCGTCCCCGAGCACGACGTCACCGCGACCCCGCAGGAGTCCTGACCCCACCGGACCCGTCCGGGAACGGGCTGTCGTCACTCGTACGTGCTAATCCGCGGTTCATAAGCCCGCGAACTCCCCTGATGCCGTCCTAGGCTCCTCAGCCAGAGCTGGCCGGCCGGGGGAGGGGCGCGATGGAGGCGGTTCCGGCACGGGCACGCGCGTACATCGCCTGCGCGGCCCTCGGCGCCCTGTTCTGTGTGCTCCCACTGCCCGGCACACGTACGCCCTGGTGGGCGATCGCCCTGCTCGCCGTGCTGTACGCCGCCTGCGAGCAGGCGGCCGCGCGATGGCGCTTTGCCGGAACGTTCTACCCCGTCCTGCTCGCCGCCGCCTTCCTGCTGCCGCCGCCCGCCGCCGCCCTGGTCGCGCTGCCGGGTGCGCTGCTCTCCCGGGTCGACCGGCGGCCGCGCCGCCTGCGGCGGGCCTGGCGGGCGGCTCAGCTGGTCCTCGGCGTGTGGGCCGCGAGCCGGGTGCACTGGGCGCTGGGCGGCCGGGACGCGGTCGTCGCCAGCGAGTTCCCGTACGCGCTGGTGCCCGCCGGTGCCGCGGTGCTCGCGTTCTGCCTGGTGCTGACCGCCCTGGACGGCGGGATCCGCGCACTGGCGGACCGTCTGCCGGTACGACACGCCTGGCGGGGCCTGCTCGTACGATCCCTCGCGCCCGTCGCCGTGCACGGGCTCGCCGGGCTGATGATGGCCGTCCTGTGGCGCAGCCCGTACGGGCCCGTCGCCGCCCTGCTCGTCCTGCTGCCGATGTGCGTGTCCTGGTGGGTCTTCGCGCAGTACCACCGCGAGCGCGCCGCCCATCAGGCGACGATCCGCGCGCTCGTCCAGGCCGTCGACATCAAGGACGAGTACACGCGCGGCCACAGCGAACGGGTCGGCCAGGCCTCGATGATGATCGCCCGTGAACTCGGCATGGACGACGAGCGCGTCGAGGTGCTGAGGTTCGCCGGAATCCTGCACGACGTGGGCAAACTCGGCGTCCCCACACGGCTGTTGCGCAAGGACGGCCCGCTCACCCCCGAGGAACGGCGGGTGATCGAGCTGCATCCGGAGTACGGGCACGAGATGGTGCGCGGCATCGGCTTCCTCGGCGAGGCCCGGGCCGCCGTACTCCACCATCACGAGCGGCTGGACGGCAGCGGCTACCCGTACGGACTGAGGGGAGCCCAGATCCCAGAATCGGCACGGGTGGTGGCCGTGGCGGACGCTTTCGACGCGATGACGTCCACACGCTCCTACCGGCGGTCCCGGCCCGTGCCGGCCGCTCTGCAGGAGCTGGAGCGGTGCGCGGGCTCGCAGTTCGACCCGCGGATGGTCACGGCACTGATGCGGGCGCTGGGCAGGAACGGCTGGCATCCCGCGGTCACCGCGCAGGAGCAGCCACGCCCGCCCGCACCGGCCACGCCCGTCCCCGCCCGCCCGAGAACCCACCGATGAGTGCCCCACCACCCCTGACGGCCCTCATCCACGGCTGCGCCGCCCTCCTCGCCGTCGGCTGTCTCGCCGTCACCCGCGTGGGCGGCCTGCAGGAGCGCCCCACCGCGCTCGCCTTCGGCCTGCTCGTCACCGTCGGCGAGCTCCACCGGTGGACCGGCGCCCGGGTCAGGGAGGCCGCGCCGCTCGGGGCCGCCGGAGCCCTCTCGTACGCCCTGCTCGGAGGGGACGCCGGGCAGCCCACCCACCACGGTGCCGCCCAGGTCGTCGCTGTCGTCCTCGGCGCCGCCCTGATCGGCAGCGTGCCGCACATCGCGCGCGGACAGGGACCCGTGCTCGACCATCTCGCGCGGCGCGTGCTCACCGTCGCGTTCGCCGCCGCCTGCTTCCAGCCCCTGTACGACCGGGGGACGTTCGGACAGTGGAGCGGTCCCGCGTACGCGCTGCTGCTGCTCGCGATCCTCGGCCTCACCGCGCTGTGCGACGCCGTGCTCGCCGCCGCTCTCGCGCACTCCCGGACCCGCTGGCCCTTCGGGCCGCTCCTGCGGGACGAACTGCACGCCCTCCTCGGCATCGGCTCGGCCGTGTGCGCCACGGGCGCGGTGATGGCGCTCGCTGTCGCCGTCGTCGGGCTGTGGGCGCTGCCCGTGTTCTCGCTCCCGCTGCTGCTGACCCAGCTGTCCCTGCGCCGGTACGCCGCCGTGCGGACCACCTACCGGCAGACCATCACCTCCCTCGCCCGGGCCACCGAGATCGCCGGGTACACCCCCGCCGGGCACGCCCTGCGCGTGGCGACCCTCAGCCGCGCCGTCGGGCGGGACCTGGGGCTCACCCGGCCCGCGCTGACCGTTCTGGAGTACGCGGCCCTGATGCACGACATCGGGCAGCTCAGCCTTCTCGACCCGGTGCCGGCCGGCGCCACCGCCGTGCTGCCCGCGCCCGAGCAGCGCCGGATCGCCCTGCTGGGCGGCGCCGTCGTACGCCAGACCGGGGTGGACGCGGCGGTCGCCGTGGTCGTCGAGCGGCAGGCCGACCCCTACCGGGAGCAGCCGGTCGCCGCGCGGATCGTGCGGGCCGTCAACGCCTACGAGGAGAAGGCACGCGACGCCGGGCCCGGTGGCCCCCTGACGGCGCTGGAGGAGCTGCGGCTGGCCACCGCGGAGGACTACGCGCCCGAGGTGGTGGAGTCGCTGGCCCGGGTCCTCGCCCAGTCCGGGGGGTGGCGCGGCGGGGGTGCCGCCCAGGCGTTCGGCTCCGGGGGAGCTTCGGTGGAGGGTCGTGGCGGGTGACGGGCAGGCTGTCTGACCCTGCCCGCACCTGGGTAACCCATGGGTAATGAGCGCCCTTCCAGCCGTACGTGGTTGGATGCGAATGAGAGGGTGTGTCCGGGGGCAGCACTAGCCAGCCCACTCCACGGAACTGGCAGGGAATCGTGAGGATCTTCGGCAAGGGACGGCACCGGCCCTCCGCCTCCTGGCGGCAGGCCACCGATCGGGCCTTCACACTGATCGGGGACGGCCGGTACGAGGACGCGGGCGCGTTGCTGACACGTGCCGCCGATCTGGAGCCCTGGCTGTCCGAGTCCTGGTTCAACCTCGCCCTGCTGCACAAGTTCCGGCACGACTGGGAGCAGGCCCGTGCGGCGGGCCTGAGGGCTGTCGCACTGCTCGACCGGGAGAGCGGGGCGCCCGACTGGTGGAACGTCGGCATCGCGGCCACCGCCCTGCAGGACTGGCCGCTCGCCCGGCGGGCCTGGCAGGCGTACGGGCTGCGGGTACCGGGCACGGCCACCGCGTCCGGGGAGCCCCTCGGGATGGACCTCGGCAGCGCCGCCGTACGGCTGTCCCCGGAGGGGGAGGCCGAGGTGGTGTGGGGGCGGCGGCTGGACCCCGCCCGTATCGAGGTGCTGTCGATCCCCCTGCCGTCCTCCGGGCGGCGCTGGGGCGAGGTCGTGCTGCACGACGGGGTGCCGCACGGCGAGCGGACCACGGCGGCCGGCCACTCCTACCCCGTCTTCGACGAGATCGAGCTGTGGGCGCCGTCGCCCGTGCCGACCTGGGTGGTGCTGCTTGAGGCGGCCACCGAGGCCGACCGGGACGCGCTGGAGCAGCTGGCCGCGGACGCGGGCTTCGCCGCCGAGGACTGGTCGTCCTCCGTGCGGCTGCTGTGCCGTATGTGCTCCGAGTCGCAGATGCCGTCCGACGAGGGTGACGGAGAGCACCTGGATCCGCACGACCACAGTGAGCCGGGACACCCCGGGCCGCTCGGGCACCGGACCGACGGGCAGCTGTGGGTACCCGAGCGGGAGTGCGGCGTCGCCGCCCCGGCCTCGCTGGTGCGGGGCCTGCTCGACGGGTGGGTTGCCGACAGCCCGGACTCGAGGGACTGGCGGGACCTCGAAGAGGTCTGCTGACCAGACCTCCCTTCAAAACTCCCCTTAGGCTGTAGTCGCAGAATTCTCATGGTTGCAGGAAGGCATACGTCGGTCATGGCGCAGCAGGACACCGATCAGCAGCACGCGGGCGTGCTCCCCGTGGACGACGAGGGCTTCGTCATCGACACCGAGGAGGCCGAGGAGCGGGAGCAGGCCTGGCGGGAGGCCGGGACGTCGCGGCCCATCACGGTCGTCGGGAACCCGGTGCTGCACAAGGAGTGCAGGGACGTCACCGACTTCGGGGAGGAGCTGCAGCAGCTGGTCGCGGACATGTTCGCCAGCCAGCGCACCGCCGAGGGCGTGGGCCTGGCCGCCAACCAGATCGGCGTCGACCTGAAGGTCTTCGTCTACGACTGCGGTGACGACGAGGGCGCGCGGCACGTGGGCGTCATCTGCAACCCCAAAGTGGTCGACCTGCCCGCCGAGCGGCGCCGCCTGGACGACAGCAACGAGGGCTGCCTGTCGGTGCCCACCGCGTACGCGCCGCTCGCCCGTCCGGACTACGCCGAGGTGACCGGGCAGGACGAGAAGGGCAACCCGGTCAGGGTTCGCGGCACCGGCTACTTCGCCCGGTGTTTGCAGCACGAGACCGACCACCTGTACGGCTACCTGTACATCGACCGCCTGTCCAAGCGCGAGCGCAAGGACGCGCTGCGGCAGATGGCCGAGAACGAGCCCCGCTACCCCGTGGTGGCGAACGACTGAGGTCTCACGACCCTCACCACCGATCACAACTCCCATACGCACGGCGCCTGTTCACGTCCACCTCCCTGACCAGGCGCCGTTCGTGTGTCCGTCGCACGCTCGATCGGATGTGTGCCGGTAGCGATCCATATTCAGTCACACAAGGGGAGATTCTCGGCATGTTGGGGTAGTGAGTGGAGCAAATCCGTTCCCAGAACGGTCAGTTGTAGTGCTGAATGGGATGTGCGGGGATACGCAACGGCGCACGCCCGGCATCGCGGGAGGCGCGTGCGCAACTGGCGGCTGAGAGGGGTTTGTTCGTGCCTGTTTTCTCACGCAGCACCACAGCGACTGCGATCGCGGTCCCACCGTCACTCTCACTTCCAGTGATCGAGGCAGCGTTTCCCCGACAACTGCATCCGTATTGGCCTCGATTGCAGGACAAGACACGCACCTGGCTGCTGGAGAAACGGCTCATGCCGGCGGACAAGGTGGAGGAATATGCCGACCGACTTTGCTACACCGATCTCATGGCGGGGTACTACCTCGGCGCCCCGGACGAGGTCCTCCAGGCGATCGCGGACTACAGCGCGTGGTTCTTCGTCTGGGACGACCGCCATGACCGCGACATCGTGTTCGGCCGGCCGGCCGCCTGGCGACGGCTCAGGTTCAGCCTGCACAAGGCTCTTGACTCACCCGAGCACCACCGGCATCACGAGGACCCCCTGGTCGGGGCGTTCGCGGACAGCATGGTGCGTCTGTACTCGTTCCTGCCTCAGTCCTGGAACGCCCGATTCGCCCGGCACTTCCACGCGGTGATCGAGGCGTACGACCGGGAGTTCCGCAACCGCACCGAAGGGATCATCCCCACGGTCGAGGAATACCTCGCACTGCGCCGCCTCACTTTCGCGCACTGGATCTGGACCGATCTGCTGGAGCCGAGTGCGGGCTGTGAACTCCCGGACTTCGTGCGCAAGCACCCGGCATATCGACGCGCGGCGCTGCTGAGCCAGGAATTCGCCGCGTGGTACAACGACCTCTGCTCGCTTCCCAAGGAAATCGCGGGCGACGAGGTGCACAATCTCGGAATCAGTCTCATCAAACACCAGGGGCTGACCCTTGAAGAAGCCGTCGCCGAAATGAAGAGGCGCGTCGAGAAATGCATCTCCGAATTCCTTGTCGCCGAACGCGGCGCCTTACGGTTCGCCGACAGCCTCGCCGACGGCACCGTGCGCGGAAAAGAACTCAGTGCCGCCGTGAGTGCCTGCGTCCGCAATATGCGGAACTGGTTCTCGACCGTCTACTGGTTCCACCACGAGTCCGGCCGTTACATGGTCGACAGCTGGGACGACCGGTCCACGCCCCCGTACGTCAACAACGAAGCGGCAGGTGAGAAATGACCGTCGAGTCTGTGAAGCCCGAACCGCAGATATATGCGGAATCGGAACTGCGTGAGCCGCCCCTCGCCGGCGGCGCGGTGCCGGTCCTCGGCCACGGCCTGAAGCTGGTGCGCGACCCGCTCGCCTTCATGTCCGGACTGCGCGAGCACGGCGACGTCGTACGGCTCAAGCTCGGCCCCAAGACGGTGTACGCGCCCACCACTCCGGAGCTGACCGGGGCCCTGGCGCTCAACCCCGACTTCAAGATCGACGGCCCGCTGTGGGAGTCCCTGGAAGGGCTGCTCGGCAAGGAGGGCGTCGCGACCGCCAACGGCCCCCGCCACCGGCGTCAACGGCGCACCATCCAGCCCGCGTTCCGGCTCGACGCGATCCCCGCGTACGGTCCGATCATGGAGGAGGAGGCGCATGCGCTGACCGAGCGCTGGCAGTCCGGCGAGACGATCGACTGCACCTCCGAGTCCTTCCGTGTCGCCGTGCGCATCGCGGCCCGCTGTCTGCTGCGCGGCGACTACATGGACGAGCGGGCCGAGCGGCTGTGCGTCGCCCTCGCCACCGTCTTCCGCGGGATGTACCGGCGCATGGTGGTCCCGCTCGGACCGCTGTACAAGCTGCCGCTGCCGCCCAACCGCAAATTCAACCGGGCGCTGGCCGATTTGCATCTCCTCGTCGATGAGATCGTCGCCGAACGCCGCGCATCTAGTCAAAAGCCGGACGATTTGCTGACGGCATTGCTGGAGGCGAAGGACGAGAATGGCGACCCCATCGGGGAACAGGAGATCCACGACCAGGTCGTCGCGATTGTCACCCCCGGCAGCGAAACCGTCGCGTCCACGATCATGTGGCTGCTGCAGGTCCTCGCGGAACACCCGGAACACGCCGACAGGGTGCACGACGAAGTCGAATCGGTCACCGGCGGCCGACCGGTTGCATTCGAGGACGTCCGCAAGCTCAGGCACACCAACAATGTCGTGGTCGAGGCCATGCGTTTGCGGCCAGCCGTATGGATATTGACCCGGCGGGCGGTGACCGACACGGAACTCGGTGGCTATCGCATTCCGGCCGGGGCCGACATCGTCTACAGCCCGTACGCGATCCAGCGCGATCCGAAGTCGTACACCGGCAACCTGGAGTTCGACCCCGACCGCTGGCTTCCCGAGCGGGTCAAGGACGTGCCGAAACACGCCATGAGTCCGTTCAGCACGGGTAATCGCAAATGCCCCAGCGACCACTTCTCGATGGCCCAGCTGTCCCTGATCACGGCGGCGGTGGCGAGCAGGTACCGCTTCGAGCAGGTGGCCGGGTCCGACGACCGGACCCGCGTGGGCATCACGCTGCGCCCGCAGAAGCTGCTGCTGAAGCCGGTGCCGAGGTGAGGGTCAGGCCGCTTCCGGTCCTCTGAACGTGCGGCGGTAGGCATTCGGGGTGGTCCCGATCGCCTGGACGAACTGGTGACGCAGCGCGGCCGCGTTGCCGAACCCCGTTCGGCCGGCGATCGAGTCCACCGTCTCGTCCGTCGCCTCCAGCAACCGCTGGGCCTGCAGCACGCGTTGGCGCAGGATCCAGCGGTAGGGAGTGGTTCCCGTCTCCTGCTGGAAGCGGCGGGCGAAGGTGCGCGGTGACATGTGCGCGCGCTCGGCCAGCTGCTCGACGGTGACCTCCTCGTCGAGGTGCCGCTCCATCCACACCAGCACCTCGGCGACCGTGTCGGCGTGCGAGCGGGGCAGCGGGCGCTCGATGTACTGCGCCTGCCCGCCGTCCCGGTGCGGCGGCACCACCATGCGCCGGGCGATCTTGTTGGCGACGTCCGGGCCCTGCTCCTTGCGCACGATGTGCAGGCAGGCGTCGATGCCGGCGGCGGTGCCCGCGGAGGTGATCACCGGGTCCTCGTCGACGTACAGGACGTCGGGCTCGACGGTCAGGCGCGGGTACGCCAGCGCCAGCTGGTCCGCGTCGTGCCAGTGCACGGCGCAGCGCCGGCCGTCCAGCAGCCCGGCCGCGGCGAGCACGAAGACACCGGAGCAGACGCTGAGGACCCGGGCCCCGCGCTCGGCACCGCGCCGCAGCGCCTTGAGCAGCTCGGGCGGAAACTCCCTGGTCCCGTAGCAGGCGCCGGCCGGTACCGCGATGAGGTCGGCCTCCTCCAGCCGCTCCAGGCCGTGCTCGACCTGCATGGAGAAGCCTGCCCTCGTGCTCAGCACCGGCCCCTCGGCCGAGGCGACCGCGAAGTCGTACACGGGCAGTCCGTCGTCACTGCGGTCGGTGCCGAACACCTCGCACACGACGGCCAGCTCGAAGGGATTCACGCCGTCCAGCACGACGGCGGCAACGTTGTGCAGCATCTCTCCACTATGCCTCGACATTGGCAGCATTTCGAGGGTCTACGGCAGTCCTGCCACTGTTTGTAAGGAGTGAACGGGACGACAGTGGTGTCTATGGATACGGCACACATCGAAGGACTGATCGGAATGCTGACCGTTCTCGCCATTCTCGTCGTCCTGGTCCTCCCGTCAGTGATCGGCATCGCGCACGACCGTCGTATCGACCGTCAGATCCGCGAGGCCGACCGCGCCCGCCGGGAGGCCGCGGGCCACGGGACCACGGAGCGCCCCGCGCCGAGGCGGCACTACCTCACCACGACAGTGACCCACCACTCCTGAATCCCCAGGCAGGAGACCCGGCCCGTCCGGGCGGCGCACAGCGGCCGCGTGGACGTGAGCCGGGTCTTTCCCGTCGACACCGCCTTGAAGGCGGCGCTCGCGTCGCCGCGCTGCAGGACGATCCCGCTGTTGGCGGGTTCGAGCCCGGAGCCGTCGGCGGACAGGGGCTTCCAGGGCCGCTCGGCGGTTCCGTCCAAGGTGATGCGCAGGGTGTCGCCCACCGCCAGGCACACACTCCGGCCGCTGTCCGAGGCGCCGAGCGTCGAGACCTGCGTGCAGCCCGTGGGGCTCGTCGTCGGGCTCGGCGGCCGGGTCCCCGTGGAGGTGGGGGAGGACGACACGTCGGTGCTGTCGCCGCCCTTGCCGCTGTCGCTCTGGCTGCCGCAGCCGGCGAGGACAAGGGTGAGTGCCGCGATGGCGAGGGTCGTGCGGCGGATCGTTCGACTCATGGGGGGCCTCCTCTCCCTTCTGACGTGTCACCCGCTCTCCTGGATCCAAGCCGGGCCCCGGCCGCGAAGACGGCGACCGGGCCCCGGGGTCGTGCGGGGCGGTGCGGGGTCGAGCGGGATCAGCCGGTCGTCACGGCGGTGTCGTCGAAGACGAAGCGTTGACGTCGTAGTCCTTGATACAGCTGTCCGGCGGCCTGCCCGTGGCGACGTTCCAGACGGTCTGGAACAGGCACCCCGCCGTCAGGTACCACCCGGGCAGATCGAGCGACGCGGTCCGCGACAGGACTTTGGTCAGTACGTCGTTGCGGGAGAGCACCGTGCGCAGGGACTCGAGTTGCTGGTCGAGAGGGAGACGGCTGATCACCCTCTCGATTTACCACAGCCGGGCGTCGTCAGAAGTCCTCCTCCAGGTCGACCGTGCCCTCCACCGCCACCTGGTAGGCCGACGCGCGGCGCTCGAAGAAGTTGGTCAGTTCCTGCACTCCCTGCAACTCCATGAAGGAGAAGGGGTTTTCGGAGCCGTAGACCGGGGCGAAGCCGAGGCGGGTGAGGCGCTGGTCGGCGACGCATTCGAGGTACTGGCGCATCGAGTCGGTGTTCATGCCCGGGAGGCCGTCGCCGCACAGGTCGCGGGCGAACTGGAGTTCCGCCTCGACGGCCTCGCGCAGCATGTCCGTCACCTGCTGCTGGAGCTGGTCGTCGAAAAGGTCCGGCTCCTCCTTGCGGACCGTGTCGACCACGTCGAAGGCGAAGCTCATGTGCATCGTCTCGTCCCGGAACACCCAGTTGGTGCCGGTCGCCAGCCCGTGCAGCAGGCCCCGGCTGCGGAACCAGTACACGTAGGCGAAGGCGCCGTAGAAGAACAGGCCCTCGATGCAGGCGGCGAAGCAGATCAGGTTGAGGAGGAAGCGGCGGCGGTCGGACCTGGACTCCAGTCGGTCCAGTTTGTCGACCGAGTCCATCCACTTGAAGCAGAAGCCGGCCTTCTCGCGGATGGAGGGGATGTTCTCCACCGCCGCGAAGGCCGCCGTGCGGTCCTCCGGGTCGGGAAGGTACGTGTCCAGAAGCGTCAGGTAGAACTGGACGTGGACTGCCTCCTCGAAGAGCTGGCGCGACAGGTACAGGCGCGCCTCCGGGGAGTTGATGTGCTTGTAGAGGGTCAGCACGAGGTTGTTCGCGACGATCGAGTCGCCCGTCGCGAAGAACGCCACCAGGCGGCCGATCAGATGCTGCTCGGCGGGCGTGAGCTTGGCGAGGTCTGTCACGTCCGAGTGGAGGTCGACCTCCTCCACCGTCCAGGTGTTCTTGATGGCGTCCCGGTAGCGCTCGTAGAAGTCCGGGTAGCGCATGGGGCGCAGGGTCAGCTCGAAGCCCGGGTCGAGGAGCTGGGTGTTACGGGTGGGGCTGGTCACTGGCAGGCCTCGCAGGACTCGGGGTTCTCAAGGGAGCAGGCGACCGCATCGGGTTCGGCCGGCTGCTGTACGGGGAGGGTGGCTCGGGCCGCGCGGGCGATCCTCGTCGCCGGGCGGGAGCGCAGGTAGTACGTCGTCTTCAGGCCCTGCTTCCAGGCGTACGCGTACATCGAGGAGAGCTTGCCGATGGTCGGCGTCTCCAGGAACAGGTTCAGGGACTGGGACTGGTCCAGGTACGGGGTGCGGGCCGCTGCCATGTCGATCAGACCGCGCTGCGGGAGCTCCCACGCCGTGCGGTACAGCGCCCGCACCTCGTCCGGGATCCAGGCGAAGTCCTGTACCGAGCCGTTGGCGTCGCGCAGGGCCTCGCGGGTGCGGGCGTCCCAGACGCCGAGTTCCTTCAGGTCGTTCACCAGGTACGAGTTCACCTGCAGGAACTCGCCCGACAGCGTCTCGCGCTTGAAGAGGTTCGACACCTGCGGCTCGATGCACTCGTACACGCCCGCGATCGAGGCGATGGTCGCGGTGGGGGCGATCGCGAGGAGGAGGGAGTTGCGCAGGCCGACCTTCGCGATGCGCTCGCGCAGGGCGGCCCAGCGCTCCGGCCAGGCGTGCTCAGTGTCGTAGTGGTCGGGGTGCAGGACCCCCCTGGCCGTACGGGTCTTCTCCCAGGCCGGCAGCGGGCCGTTGCGCTCGGCGAGGTCGGCGGAGGCCTCGTACGCGGCGAGCATGATGCGCTCGGCGATGCGAGTGGAGAGCCGGCGGGCCTCGGGCGAGTCGAAGGGCAGGCGCAGCTTGAAGAAGACGTCCTGGAGGCCCATGGCGCCGAGGCCGACGGGGCGCCAGCGCGCGTTCGACCGGCCGGCCTGCTCGGTGGGGTAGAAGTTGATGTCGACGACGCGGTCGAGGAAGGTGACGGCCGTGCGGACGGTCTCGTCGAGCCGTTCCCAGTCGATGTCCTGACCGGCCACGAACGCCGCCAGGTTCACCGAACCCAGGTTGCACACCGCCGTCTCGCCGTCCTCGGTGACCTCCAGGATCTCCGTGCAGAGGTTGGAGGAGTGGACGACGTGGCCCGGCTCGGCCGTCTGGTTGGCGGTGCGGTTGGAGGCGTCCTTGAAGGTCATCCAGCCGTTGCCGGTCTGGGCCAGGGTGCGCATCATGCGGCCGTAGAGTTCGCGGGCCGGGATGGTCCTGCGGGCGAGGCCCGCCGCCTCCGCCCTGCGGTACGCGGCGTCGAACTCCGCACCCCACAGGTCGACCAGCTCGGGCACGTCGGCGGGGGAGAACAGGCTCCACGGCTCGTCGGCGTTCACCCGGCGCATGAACTCGTCGGGGATCCAGTGCGCGAGGTTCAGGTTGTGCGTACGGCGGGCGTCCTCACCGGTGTTGTCGCGCAGCTCCAGGAACTCCTCGATGTCGGAGTGCCAGGTCTCCAGGTAGACGGCGGCCGCACCCTTGCGCCGGCCGCCCTGGTTCACGGCGGCGACCGAGGCGTCGAGGGTCTTCAGGAACGGGACGATGCCGTTGGAGTGCCCGTTGGTGCCGCGGATCAGTGAACCCCGGCTGCGGACACGGGAGTAGGCGAGTCCGATTCCGCCGGCGTGCTTGGAGAGGCGGGCGACCTGGTGGTAGCGGTCGTAGATGGAGTCCAGCTCGTCGAGCGGGGAGTCCAGGAGGTAGCAGGACGACATCTGGGGGTGCCGGGTGCCGGAGTTGAAGAGCGTGGGGGAGGAGGGCAGGTAGTCGAGGCGGCTCATCAGGCCGTAGAGCGCGGCGACTTCGTCCAGCGGGCGGGCGCCCGTTTCCGAAGGGGGCGCGGTGTCGTCGGCGAGACCGGCGGCGACGCGCAGCATGAAGTGCTGGGGTGTCTCGATCACCCGGCGGGTGATCGGGTGCCGGAGCAGGTAGCGGCTGTGGAGGGTGCGCAGGCCGAAGTAGCCGAAGCGGTCGTCCGCCCGGGGGTCGACGAGTGCGTCGAGGCGCGTGGCGTGGACGCGGACGAACTCCGCGGTGCGGTCGGCGACGAGCCCTTCCCGGTGGCCCACGGCGACCGACTCGGTGAAGGAGGTGACGCCCTGTGAGGCGGCCTCCGCGGCGATGCTGATGGTGAGCAGACGTGCGGCCAGCCGCGAGTACACGGGGTCCTCCGAGATGAGACCGGCGGCCGCCTCCGTGGCCAGCTCGCGCAGCTCCGTCTCGTCCGCCTGCGCCGAGCGGCCGCGCAGCGCGGCGGCGGCGACCCGGCCGGGGTCGGCTCCGGGGAGGCCGGCGGTCAGCTCGGTCAGGGTCCGCAGCAGTGCGGTTCCCGGGCCGTCCGTTGTCGCCGCTGTCGCGGACGGTGTCGCTGAAGCCGGTTCGGCTGGCGCGATGGTCACGTGGGGCTCTCCCTCGCTCGGCACGGGGCCTTGCGGAGGGCAGGGGGATCACGAGCGCGCACGGCGTCGCGTCCACCGGCCCATTCCACGAGGCCCGGACGTCTGGGCACCCGGACGGTTCGGCCGGGCGCACTGTCGGCAGGTCCTCGGACTGACGCCCATACGTGTGCGAACACGCATGGGTACACCGTTGCGGGACAGTTCCGGATTCGCACCGGATTCCCCTGCGACGACAGCGAGCATGAGCATACATCTTGTGCCGGGCAGGAAAAGCGACCCCATATGTTGTGTCGTAGCGACTTCGGAGCGTGTCAGAGCGTCAACTCATAGGTGTGCAGGGTGAGGTCGGGGTGGTCCGGAAGGGGATTCCAGTCCCGCTCCGGGGCGCGGACGAAGCCCAGGCGCCGGTAGATGCGGTGGGCGGTGTGCATCAGCTGCTGGGTCGACAGGACGATGCCCGTGCAGTCCTCCGCGGCCCGCGCCCGCTCGATGCACGCCCGCACGAGAGCCTCGCCGGTCCCGCGTCCCCGCGCCCCCTGCGCGACCGCGAGCATCCGTATCTCCGCCTCCCCCGGCCGGGCCACGTCGGCCATGGGTCCGCCGGACGGGACGTAGGTGACTCCGCCGAGCAGCTTCCCGTCCGCCATGGCGACCAGTACGTCGGCCGAGGCCGCCCGCTTGGCCACGTTCCGCAGTTCGCCGAGGTATCGGTCGCTCTCGCCGAACGTCAGTAGGCCGTCCTGGAGGTAGGCCTGGGCGGTGATCTCGCCGAGAGTCTCGTACTCGCCGGGGTCCGCCTGCCGGATCACGATGTCCATGGGTCGAGTGTGGCGGACGGGTACGACAACGGGCCGCCGGATTTCTCCGACGGCCCGTCCGGTCCCCGTAGTTCCTACCGGCAGTGGTCCCGGTGGTTCCCAGCCAGTCCCTCGTGGATGTGGCCCCTAGTGGGACGTCCCCGCGGTCGCCGGCGGCAGCTCCACCTGAACGCCGGCGTCGCCCGCGTCCGCCGTGTAGTCCTCCGGCCTGGTCTCGTCGATGCCCTCAGGGGCCTTCACGGCCTTGAGGACGAAGGTCAGGACCACCGTCACCACCACGTTCAGGACGAACGCCGTCAGGCCGATGTAGCCGATCTCCCCGATGCCGGGGATCTCCTTGGCCGAGCCTCCGAAGTGCTTCTGCGTGGGGGAGGCGACGCCGTATGCGGCGAGGGTGCCGTAGACCATGCCGACCGCCCAGCCCGCGAGCAGCGCCCAGCGGTGGAACCAGCGGGTGAACAGACCGCCGACCAGCGCCGGGAAGGTCTGCAGGATCCAGATGCCGCCCAGGAGCTGGAAGTTGATCGCGACCGTCTTGTCCATGGTGAGGACGAAGACGAGCGCGCCCACCTTCACCAGCAGCGAGACCAGCTTGGAGACCTTGGTCTCCTGCGCCGGCGTCGCGTCCGGCCTGATGAAGTCCTTGTAGATGTTGCGGGTGAACAGGTTCGCGGCCGCGATCGACATGATGGCCGCCGGGACGAGGGCACCGATGCCGATCGCCGCGAAGGCCACGCCCGCGAACCAGTCGGGGAACATGTTCTCGAACAGCTGCGGGATGGCCAGCTGCCCGTTGGTGACCTTGACCCCCGCCGCGATCGCCATGAAGCCCAGCAGGGCGAGGAGGCCCAGCATCAGGGAGTACAGCGGCAGAATCGTGGTGTTGCGGCGGATCACGTTGCGGCTCTTCGAGGACAGCGTCGCCGTGATCGAGTGCGGGTACATGAAGAGCGCGAGCGCGGAGCCCAACGCCAGTGTGGCGTACGTCCACTGGCCCGGCTCGGCCGGCGCCAGCGCACCGCGCGGCTTGCCCGTCGCCGGGTTGGTCTGCGTGAACGCGTGACCCGCCTTCGCGAAGATGTCGTCGAAGCCGCCCAGCTTGATCGGGATGTAGATGATGGCCACCGCGATGACGAGGTAGATCAGCCCGTCCTTCACGAACGCGATCAGCGCGGGGGCCCGCAGACCCGAGGAGTACGTGTAGGCCGCCAGCACGCCGAACGCGATCAGCAGCGGCAGGTCCTTCACGAACCAGTTGGTGTTCTCGCCGCCGCCCACTCCCATCACGTCAAGGACGGCCTGGATGCCGACCAGCTGGAGCGCGATGTACGGCATGGTGGCCAGGATGCCGGTGACGGCGACCGCCAGCGACAGCCCCTTCGAGCCGAAGCGGCCGCGTACGAAGTCCGAGGTCGTCACGTATCCGTGCCGGTGCGAGACCGACCACAGGCGGGGCAGGAACGTGAAGATCAGCGGGTAGACGAGGATGGTGTACGGCACCGCGAAGAAGCCGGCCGCGCCCGCCGCGTAGATCGCCGCCGGGACCGCCACGAAGGTGTAGGCGGTGTACAGGTCGCCGCCGAGCAGGAACCAGGTGACCCAGGTGCCGAACGACCGTCCGCCCAGGCCCCATTCGTCCAGGCTCTCGTTCTCGGCCTTGCGCCAGCGGGCGGCCAGGAAGCCCATGGCCGTGACGGCCAGGAAGAAGAAGATGAAGACGCCGAGTGCGACGCCGTTCACGCCGTCGTTCATTCCGGCGCACCGCCCTTCTGCGAGGCGCGGGCGCGCTGGTCACGCTGCCACAGCTTGTACGCGGTCATGGTCAGCGCCGTGGAGATGAGCACCCACAGCATCTGGTACCAGTAGAAGAACGGGATCCCGATGAACGCCGGGTCCGTCTTGGCGTAGGAGCCGACCCACAGCATCGCCACGAACGGTGCGATCAGGCACAGGGCGATGACCACACGGACCGGTGTCACCACCGGTGGTCTCACTTCGGGCACTTCGGACATGTTGCGGCTCCGTCCCCTCACGATCACCTGTGATCACCTGTGTAATGCGCAGGCAATCTAGGTCACCGTGTCACGGGAACGGAAGGCCTCGTCCGCATATCGGTATGTCGATTCGGTGAAGGCCCGGCATCGGCGTCAGCGGCGGCGTGCCGGCAGCAGCGGAAGCCCTGTCGCGGGTCTCCTTGCTGACGGCACATCCGCATTGGCTCGAACTGGTTCAGGGCGCTCAGTCGACAGGCCTCTTCAGTCGTGCCACGAACTTGTAGCGGTCCCCCCGGTACACCGACCGCACCCACTCCACCGGCTGGCTCCCCCGGTCCAGTGAGTGCCGGGAGAGCATCAGCATGGGCAGGCCCACGTCGGTGCCGAGCAGGCCCGCCTCGCGCGGGGTGGCCAGTGAGGTCTCGATGGTCTCCTCGGCCTCGGCGAGATGGACGTCGTAGACCTCGGCGAGTGCGGTGTAGAGGGACGTGTACTTGACCAGTGACCTGCGCAGGGCCGGGAAGCGCTTGGCGCTCAGGTGCGTGGTCTCGATGGCCATCGGTTCGGAGTTGGCCATCCGGAGGCGTTCGATCCGCAGTACCCGGCCGCCGGCCGTGATGTCGAGCAGCTCGGCGAGGCGGTCGTCGGCGGTGATGTAGCCGATGTCCAGCAGCTGCGAGGTGGGTTCGAGTCCCTGGGCGCGCATGTCCTCGGTGTACGAGGTGAGTTGTAGCGCCTGCGACACCTTCGGCTTGGCCACGAACGTGCCCTTGCCCTGGATCCGCTCCAGGCGGCCCTCGACCACCAGCTCCTGGAGGGCCTGGCGCACCGTCGTGCGGGAGGTGTCGAACTCGGCGGCCAGTGTGCGCTCGGGCGGTACCGGCGTGCCGGGCGACTGCGTCTCCGTCATGTCGAGCAGGTGCTTCTTCAGGCGGTAGTACTTGGGGACGCGCGCGGTACGGACACTCGCCCCGCCCTCGTTCTCCGCACTGCTGACATCGGTGGTCATGCTCTGCCTTCCCGGCTCCGGATGCGGCTCACGTCGTGATCCCTTCTGTATACCGTCGCCGCCTCTTCTGGTCTAGTCCACAACGCCAAGTGGTCTAGCGGAAGAGGCTACTCCGGCCTCATGTTTTCGCTGGCTTCTTACTTAAAGGTTCCTGCATATATAGGTCGCATAACAGCTGGTCAGAGCCGTTTCCTTCACTCTTGACAGGCGTTTTGGTCTGGTCCAAGCTCCCGGTACTGGTCTACACCATTGGTCCAGGTCCCGGCCCATGGGCGGGGGGTGTGGCATCCCTGAGGAGGGTGGCGTGAAGCGCAAGCTGACAGTCGCGATCGGCATCGCGGGCATGATGGTCTCCATCGCCGCGTGCGGCGGCAATGACGACAACGGCTCTTCCCACAGCGGCGCGGACGCCAAGGAACTGACCGTCTGGCTCACCGTCGACGCCCAGAACAACTGGCCCGACCTGGTGAAGGCCGCCGACGCCGCGGTCAAGAAGGCGCATCCCGGCATCAAGATCAACCACGAGTACTACGGCTGGCCGGACAAGAACACCAAGCTCGACGCCGTCCTCGCCACCGACAAGGCGCCGGACGTGGTCGAGATGGGCAACACCGAGATGCTCGGCTACATGGTCAAGGGCGCCTTCGCCCCCGTCGACGCCGCGAAGTTCACCAACTCCGCCGCCTGGCTCGACGGCCTCAAGGCCTCGGTGACGTACGGCGGCAAGACCTACGGCGTCCCGTACTACGCGGGTGGCCGCGTCGCCAACTGGCGCAAGGACGTGTTCGCCGCGGCCGGCGTCAAGACCCCGCCGAAGACGTACGCCGAACTCACCGCCGCCCTCGACAAGGTGCAGAAGAAGGAGGGCGACAAGTTCTCCGCCTGGTACCAGCCCACCCGGGACTGGTACGCGGCCATGTCCTTCGTCTACGACGCCGGCGGCTCCATCGCCAAGGAGTCGGGCGGCCAGTGGAAGGCGACCCTCTCCTCGCCGGAGTCCGTCAAGGGCCTCACCGCGTTCAAGAACGTCGTCGACAAGTACATGCACGGCGACAAGACCAAGGACGAGTCCGACCGTTACATCGTCTACGGCCAGGGCAAGTCCGGCATGATCTTCGGCGCAGCGTGGGAGGGCGCGACCTCCGCCGACCCGAAGAACGACAAGACCGGCAAGCTCAAGAACAACCTCGAGAACTTCGTCATGCCGGGTCCGTCCGGCAAGAACATGCCCGTCTTCCTGGGCGGCTCCGACCTCGCCATCCCGGTGAAGTCCAAGGCGCAGGCCGTCGCCGCCGAGTGGATCAACGCCTTCACCGGCCCCTCCGGCCAGAAGGGCCTGATCGCCAAGGGCAACCTGCCCAACAACAAGACCGACCTCGCGACCCTGAAGAGCGACCCCGCGACGGCGGTCCCGGCCACCGCTGCCGAGTCCAACTGGTTCGTCCCGATGGCGCCGGGCTGGGGTCAGGTCGAGAAGGCCCAGGTCCTGCAGACCATGCTGCAGAACATCGGCACCGGCAAGAAGTCGGTCGAGGCAGCCGCGAAGGAAGCGGACGCCGCGATCGACAAGGTCATCAACACCAAGTGACCTTCGGAGCAGGGCTCTGTTGCACCGACAGGGCCCTGCTGCCCGCACACCCGTGCGGGCTTCGCTTTCGTACGACCTGAGGGACCGCTGAGGAGCGCGCCATGAGTGCCGCAGACACGACCACCCCCGCCAAGGTGCCGCCGCCGCGGCAGGCGCCGCCACCGGCGCCGGTCACCAAGTACCCACGCAGAGCCCGGACTTCGGGCGGCTCGGCCACGCCGTGGCTGCTGCTCGCACCCTGCCTGCTGATCCTGGCGCTGGTCCTCGGCTATCCCCTGGTCCGCCTGGTCACCCTCTCCTTGCAGAAGTTCGGGCAGTCCCAGCTGTGGGGCTTCCAGCCGGCCGACTGGGTCGGGTTCGACAACTTCAGCGGCGTACTGGGCGACGGCGAGTTCTGGCAGGTCGTGGTGCGCACGATCGTCTTCGCGGCCGGCTCGGTCGTCTTCACCATGGTGCTGGGCATGCTGATCGCCCTGCTCCTGCAGCGGGTCTCCGGCTGGGTGAAGACGCTCGTCAACATCGTCCTCGTGGCCAGCTGGGGCATGCCCATCATCGTCGCCACCACGGTCTTCAAGTGGCTGTTCGACGCCGACTACGGCATCCTCAACGCGCTGCTCAGCAAGCTGCCCGGGGTCGACCTGATCGGCCACAACTGGTTCGCGAGCGGACCGCAGGGCCTGGCCGTGATCATGCTGCTGGTGGTCTGGGGAGCCGTCCCCTTCGTCGTCATCACCCTCAGCGCCGGCCTCACCCAGGTCCCCGCCGAACTGGAAGAAGCGGCCAGGCTGGACGGCGCCGGCTCTTGGGGCGTCTTCCGCCACGTCACCCTGCCCATCCTCAAGCCGATCATCGTGATGCTCACGACCCTGTCGGTCATCTGGGACATGGGCGTCTTCCCGCAGGTCTTCGTGATGCGCAACGGCCACCCCGAGCAGGAGTTCCAGCTCCTGACCACCTACTCGTACGACCGTGCCTTCGTCGTCAACGACTACGCGCAGGGCTCGGCGATCGCCCTGATCACCGTGGTGCTGATGCTCGGTGTGGTCGCCGTGTACATGCGCCAGATGCTGAAGATCGGAGAGGTCGAATGACCACCATGGACGCCGTCGCCACCGCGGGGAGCGGGGCAGGGCGCGGACGGGGGAGCACTCCGCGGCCCCGCAGGTCCAAGCTCGGCTGGAACCTCCTCGGTCTCCTCGTCTTCCTCACCGCCGGCTTCCCCGTCTACTGGATGCTCAACACGGCCATCAAGCCGGCCAAGGACACCATCGACCCCGACCCGAGCCTGCTGCCGACCGGCTTCACGCTCGACAACTTCCGCCGGGCGCTGGCCATCGCGGACTTCTGGGGCCCGGTCGGCCGCAGCCTGATCGTCTCCCTCACCGTGGTGGCGATCGGCATCGTCGTCGGCATGCTGGCCGCGCTCGCCATCTCCCGGTTCGCCTTCCGCGGCCGCAAGATCGTCATCGTCGGCATCCTCGCGGTCCAGATGGTCCCGCTGGTCGCCATGATCATCCCGATCTTCCTGCTCCTGAACGACCTGGAGCAGTACGACAAGCTCTCCGGCCTGATCATCACGTACCTGACCTTCATCCTCCCCTTCACGGTGTGGACGCTGCGCGGCTTCATCGTCAACATCCCCAAGGAGCTGGAGGAGGCGGCGATGGTGGACGGCTGTTCCCGCACGGGCGCCTTCATCCGGGTCGTCTTCCCGCTCCTGGCCCCGGGCATGGTCGCCACCTCGGTCTACGGCTTCATCCAGGCCTGGAACGAGTACCTCTACGCCCTGATGCTGCTCAGCCAGAAGAACCAGACCGCGACGGTCTGGCTCGGCAACTTCACCACCAAGCACGGCACCGAATACGCGCCGATGATGGCCGGAGCCACGATGATGGCCGTGCCGATCGTCGTGCTGTTCCTCCTCGTCCAGCGCAAGATGGCCGCGGGCCTGACCGCGGGCGCAGTGAAGGGATAACGCCCCCCGATGACGACATTCGCCAGCGGTACAGCCGCATCCAATCCAGAAAAGGACGGCCTGACCCGCGACGCCCTGTCCGTCCTGCAACCGGGCTTCACCGGCACCACCGCCCCCGACTGGCTGCTGCGCCGCCTCGGGGAGGGCCTCGCCTCGGTCGGCCTGTTCGGCCGCAACATCGCCTCGCCCGGACAACTGGCAGCCCTGACCGCCCAGTTGCGCGCCGAACGCGACGACGTCCTCGTCGCCATCGACGAGGAGGGCGGGGACGTGACCCGCCTGGAGGTGCGGACCGGTTCCAGCTTCCCCGGCAACCTCGCGCTGGGAGCGGTGGACGACGTGGAACTGACCCGGGAGGTGGCCACCGAGCTGGGCCGCCGCCTGGCCGCCTGCGGGGTGAACCTCAACTGGGCCCCGTCGGCCGACGTGAACTCCAATCCGGACAACCCCGTGATCGGCGTACGCTCCTTCGGCGCCGACACCGGCCTGGTCGCCCGGCACACCGCCGCCTACGTCACCGGCCTGCAGTCCGCCGGGGTCGCCGCCTGCACCAAGCACTTCCCGGGCCACGGTGACACGGCCGTCGACTCCCACCACGCCCTGCCCCGCATCGAAGCCGACACGGCGGTACTGAACTCCCGCGAACTGGTGCCCTTCCGCGCGGCCATCGCCGCCGGCACCCGCGCCATCATGAGCGCCCACATCCTGGTCCCCGCCCTGGACCCGGACCGCCCGGCCACGCTCTCACGCACCGTCCTCACCGATCTCCTGCGCGGCGAACTCGGCTACGACGGCCTGATCGTCACCGACGGCATGGAGATGCAGGCCATCGCCGGGACGTACGGCATCGAGCGGGGCAGCGTCCTCGCCCTGGCCGCCGGCGCCGACGCGATCTGCGTGGGCGGCGGCCTCGCCGACGACGAGACCGTGCGACGCCTGCGCGACGCCCTCGTCTCGGCGGTGCACACCGGTGAACTCGCCGAGGAACGCCTGGCGGACGCGGCGCAACGGGTCCGGGCGCTGGCCCGCTGGACCGCCGCCGCGGGACCGGCCGACGCGGAACGCACCGCCGACCCGGAGGTCGGCCTGCGTGCGGCCCGCCGCGCCCTGAAGGTGACCGGCGCCGAACGCTTCACCCCGCTCACCGAACCGCCCTACGTCGCCGCCCTCACCCCCGTCGCCAACATCGCGGTCGGCGACGAGACACCCTGGGGCGTCGCAGCGGAACTGTTCCGCCTTCTCCCCGGCACCGAGACGGGCAGCTTCGCCGGCGAGCACGCGGGCCGCACGGCCCTGGCCGCGGCCGGCCCCCGCCGCATCGTGGCCGTAGTCCGCGACGAACACCGCCACCCCTGGATGGCCACGGCCCTCGACACGCTGCTTGCCGCCCGCCCCGACACGATCGTGGTCGAGATGGGCCTCCCGCAGGCGCCGGCCCGTGGCGCCCTCCACATCGCCACCCACGGCGCAGCCCGGGTCTGCGGCCGCGCGGCGGCAGAGGTCATCGCGGGAGAGTAGCCCCTACGACGACGAAGGCGCCGGTCCCCGAACAGGAGGGTGGCGCCTTCGCCGCCCTGAGGGGCGCGGGCCCGGGCCCGCGCCCGGGGCCGAACCGATATGCGGCTCCACCGCGCGGCGCGGACAATCCACGCGGTCGGCGTTCGGCGGTCGGCAGTCAGTTATTGGTTGTCGGCAGAGGGCAGAGGGCAGAGGGCAGAGGGCAGAGGGCAGAGGGCAGAGGGCAGAGGGCAGACGGCAGACGGCAGACGGCAGACGGCAGACGGCAGACGGCAGACGGCAGAGGGCAGCCAACCGAACCGACAGACGAAACCCGCCTCTAAATCCCCTGCCAGTCAGGCTTGTTGACGTAGGTGTGCCTGAAGTAGTCGGCCAACTTCAGCTTGGACGCCGCGCCCTCGTCTACCACAACCGTCGCATGCGGATGCAGTTGCAGAGCCGACGCCGGGCACACCGCGGCCACCGGCCCCTCGACCGTCGCAGCGACCGCGTCCGCCTTGCCCTCTCCCGTCGCGAGGAGCACCAGGTGCCGCGCCTCCAGGATCGTCCCGATGCCCTGCGTGATCACGTGGTGCGGCACCTGCTCGATGTCGCCCTCGAAGAAACGCGCGTTGTCGATCCGGGTCTGCTCGGTCAGCGTCTTGATCCGGGTGCGCGAGGCGAGGGACGAGCACGGCTCGTTGAACCCGATGTGTCCGTCGGTCCCGATCCCGAGCACCTGCAGATCGACCCCGCCGGCCTCGGCCAGCGTCGCGTCGTACGCCTCGCACGCCCCCAACACGTCCTCGGCCGTACCGTCGGGCCCCATGAAGGCGTCCATCCCTATCCCGAGCGGCTCCAGCACCTCGCGCCTGAGCACGGAACGGTACGACTCCGGATGCTCGGCCGGCAGCCCCACATACTCGTCGAGCTGCGCGATCCGCGCCCGCGAGGCATCCGCGGCACCCGATCGGACCTTGGCCGCGAGCGCCTCGTAGATGGGCAGCGGGGTCGAGCCGGTGGCCACGCCGAGCAGCGCCTCGGGCTTGCGCCGCAGGAGCTGGGCCATGGCCTCGGCGATGAGCTCGCCGCCCGACTTGGCGTCCGGAACGATGACAACTTCCACGCTGGGCCTGCCGTTCTGAAGGGCTGTGTGGTTTAGACCAATCTAACAGAATCGGCCTCTGCGCCCCAGGGCGAAAACGGGGACATCGCCATTCCACGTGGAGGACGGGCGCCGTTGGGCACAGGGGAGTGGAATGGGTGCGGTGCTGCCGGTGTGCAGCGCCGCGCACGGCGATGAGCGACACCCGGGAGGAATCCACATGACCGCCACGACACCGGACCCGGCACCCGCTTCGACACCGGACCCGGCATCCGCCTCGGCTCCCGGCTCTCGGCGCGACGTCCCGGGCCGGATCATGGCCCGTGAAATGGCCGAGCAGCCCACCGTGCTGCGCCGCATCCTCGAGCAGGGCGCCCCCGTCATCCGCCAGGTGGCCCAGGACGTCGCCGCCCGCAAACCCCGCTTCGTGATGCTGACCGCCCGCGGCACCTCCGACAACGCCGCCCTCTACGCCAAGTACCTCCTGGAGATCCGTCTCGGCCTGCCCTGCGGCCTCACCTCGATGTCCACCACCACGGCGTACGGCGCCCGCCCCGACCTCACCGACGTCCTCGTCGTCGCCGTCAGCCAGTCCGGCGGTTCCCCGGACCTGGTGGCCTCGACCCGTGCCGCCCGTGAGGCCGGCGCGATCACCCTCGCCGTCACCAACAACGCCGACTCACCGCTGGCCGGAGTCTCCGAGTACCACGTCGACATGATGGCCGGACCGGAGAAGGCCCTTCCCGCGACCAAGACCTATACGGCCTCCCTCCTCGCCCTCTACCTCTTCGTCGAAGGCCTGCGCGGCGGCGACGGTGCTCCCGCGAAGGTGCTGCCGGACCTCGCCGAGCAGCTGCTCGCCCGGCAGGATGAGGTCCGCGCCCTCGCCGCCCGCTACCGGTTCGCCGAACGCATGGTCATCACCTCCCGCGGCTACGGCTATCCCACGGCCAAGGAAGCCGCTCTCAAGCTCATGGAAACCAGCTACATCCCCGCCCTCTCCTACTCCGGCGCCGATCTGCTGCACGGCCCGCTCGCCATGGTCGACAACGTCTCCCCGGTCATCGCCGTCGTCACCGACGGCAGGGGCGGCGAAGCCCTGCAACCCGTCCTGGACCGGCTGCGCGGCCGCGGCGCCGACCTGTTCGTCGTCGGTCCCAGGAGCCAGGTCGAGCAGGCCTCGGCCGGCTTCGTCCTGCCCACCGACGGCGTGGCCGAGGAGGTTCAGCCGATCCTGGAGATCATTCCGCTGCAGCTGCTGGCCCACGAGATCACCATCGCCCGCGGCCAGGACCCGGACGCCCCCCGTGCACTGGCGAAGGTAACGGAGACGCACTGAGCCGGCCCGGCGGACAGCCCGCGCCCCGGGGAAGCCCTACGTGAGCGAACCCCCGGTCGCGTCCACCCAGCTCCCCGTCACCCACCGGCCGGCGTCCGACGCCAGGAACGCCACCACGTCCGCTATGTCGGCCGGCTCGCCCACCCGCCCCAGCGCCGAGACCGCGGCCGCCTGTGCCCAGCCGCCCTCGGTGGCGTGCAGCAACTCGTAGGTGTTGTCGGTGTCCACGAACCCCGGCGCCACCGAGTTCACCGTGATGCCCCGCGCGCCCAGCACCTTCGACAGGTCCCGGGAGAACACGTCCAGCGCGCCCTTGGTCATCGCGTACGCCATGTTCCCCGGCATGACGGCGGTCCGGGCGAGGCCGGACGAGATGTTGATGACCCGGCCGCCGTCCCGCAGCCGCTCCGCGCCCTTCTTGACGAGGAAGAACGGCGCCTTCACATTCACCGCGAAGACCCTGTCGTACTCCTGCTCGTCTACTTCCTCGATCGGCCGCGTGCTCCCGATCCCGGCGTTGTTCACCAGGATGTCCAGTCCCTCCGCATGCCGGTCGAACTCCGTCCAGAGGGCCTGCGCGTCCCCGGGCCGCCCCAGCTCGACGCCGATCGCGAACGCGGAACCGCCCGCGGCCTCGATCGCGGTCACCGTCTCCTTCGCAGCCCGCTCGTTCCTCCCGTAGTGCACTGCGACCCGGGCACCCTCGCGCCCCAGCCGCTCGGCGATCCCCCGTCCGATCCCCCTGCTCGCTCCCGTGACCAGTGCCGTCCTGCCGGCAAGCATGCCCATGTCGACGCCCCCTTCGTAATTCCATAGCGGTCGCTACAGAAAAGACCGTACAGCGTCCTGCCGACATTTCTCTAGCACCCGCTATACAATTCACTCCATGGTGGGCAGCGAGGAGACCGGCGCGAAGGTGGACGTCACGTCGAAGCCGCGTGGCCGGCCCCGTTCCTTCGACCGTGAGACCGCGTTGGAGAAGGCGGTCATGGCCTTCTGGGAGCACGGGTACGAGGCGACCTCCGTCTCCGACCTCACCCGCGTCATGGGCATCGGCGCGCCGAGTCTGTACGCGGCGTTCGGTGACAAGCGAGCCCTGTTCGAGGAGGTCGTGACCTCGTACGGCACGCGCTACGGCTCCTTCGGTGACCGGGCCCTCGCCGAGGAGCCCACGGCCCGGGCTGCCGTGGAGCGGATGCTGCGGGAGGCCGCCGCCGAGTACACGGCTCCCGGCCGCCCGCACGGCTGCCTGGTCATCCACGCGGCGACGAACTGCACGACCCCCGAGGTCGAGGTCTCCCTGCGCGACCGGCGCAACGCCAACATCGCCGCGTTCCAGAGTCGCATCAAGGACGGCGTCGCGGCGGGGGAGATGCCGGCCGGCACCGACGCCGCCGCGCTCGCCCGGCACACGGGGGCGGTCATCCAGGGCATGTCCCAGCAGGCGCGGGACGGAGCGAGCCGGGAGCAACTCGAGGCGCTCGCGGAAATTGCCATGACCATCTGGCCCCGCACATGAACCGACACGGGTTAGGCTGCGTGAGGGATACCAGGGCGTCCGAGTAGTCGCTCCGGCCCCGGAACTGACAACAACAAACAGGCTCCAACGCATGGACACACAGAGTGGTCTAGTCCACAATGCGTAGGGAGCGTGCGTTGTAAGCATGCGAAGCAAGCGAGCTTCCGTCCTCCCCGCACAGGAGGACGGACGGAGGAACCGGAGCTCTCTGCCCTGACTGCCCCGGCTCCTCATCCTTCGGCCATCCGGGACCGCACACCCCGCGGCCGATGTTGCTCCGGGCTGCGGTGCCGGGAGGGCTGAGGGTCCCTCTCAGGCGCCGCGGCCCGCGGGTGTTTTCAGGGCTTGTACGCATCCCCGTCGACGGAGCCCGTCGGCCGCCTGTTTTTTAGGACCTGCACATACCCCCAGGTACGCTCACACACGTGCCCTCCATGAACGAACTGGTCCGCCAGCACACCGCCCTCGACGACTCCGACCTCGAGTGGCTCCATCTGCTGGTCTCGGAGTGGCAGCTGCTGTCCGACCTCTCCTTCGCCGACCTCGTCCTGTGGGTCCCCACCCGCGACGGCACCCGGTACGTCTCGGTCGCCCAGATGCGCCCCAACACCGGCCCCACCTCCTACCAGGACGACATGGTCGGCCACCTCGTCCCACGCGGCCGCCGCCCCATGCTGGACGCGGCGCTCGACGAGGGCCGTATCGTGCGTGAGGGCGACCCCGAGTGGCGCGAGGAGGTCCCCGTCCGGGTCGAGTCGATCCCCGTACGACGGGAGGGGCGCGTCCTCGGCGTGATCGCGCGCAACACCAACCTGCTGACCGTGCGCACCCCGAGCCGTCTGGAACTGACGTACCTTCAAAGCGCCTCGGACCTCGCGCAGATGATCGCGGCCGGCTCGTTCCCGTTCGCGAACCAGCAGATGGACATGGACGCCGCACCGCGCGTCGGCGACGGCCTGATCCGTCTCGACGCGGACGGCCTCGTCCAGTACGCCTCCCCGAACGCCCTGTCCGCCTACCACCGCATGGGACTCGCCTCCGACCTCGTCGGCCAGCACCTCGGCAGGACCACCGCCGAACTCGCCCCGAGCCGCGGGCCGGTGGACGAGGCGCTCGCCAAGGTCGCCAGCGGATGGGCGCCGCGCGAGTTCGAGATCGAGGCCCACGACGGGGTCATCCAGTTCCGTGCGATCCCGCTCAAACCCAAGGGCACCCGCATCGGTTCACTGGTCCTGCTCCGGGACGTCACCGAACTGCGCCGCCGCGAGCGCGAGTTGATCACCAAGGATGCGACCATCCGGGAGATCCACCACCGGGTGAAGAACAACCTCCAGACGGTTGCCGCCCTGTTGCGCCTTCAGGCCCGGCGCATCGAGTCCGACCGCGGCCGGGAGGCCCTCGAAGAGGCGGTCCGCCGGGTCGGATCGATTGCGATCGTGCATGAGACGCTGTCCCAGAACCTGGACGAGCGCGTGGAGTTCGACGAGATCGCCGACCGCGTCCTGTCGATGGTCGCCGAGATCTCGCCGGGGAAGGTCACCGGCCGGCGCAGCGGCCGCTTCGGAATCCTGGACGCCGAGGTGGCCACCCCGCTGTCCATGGTCCTGACGGAGATCCTCCAGAACGCCCTCGAACACGGATTCCGTGAAGGCGACACCGGCACGGTCGAGGTGTCGGCCGTGCGTGGTGGCACGGCGAAGGAGGCCCGCCTCCTGGTCACCGTCCAGGACGACGGCGTCGGCCTCCCCGAGGGCTTCGACCCGCACACCTCCGGCAACCTGGGTCTGCAGATCGTACGGACCCTGGTGGAAGGGGAGTTGGGCGGCACGTTCGACATGGTTCCGGCGCCGGAGCGCGGGACGCGGGTGATCCTGGACGTTCCGGTGCAGACGCACAAGTAAGGCGGCGGGCCGGTACACAGCAAAAAGCCCCGGACCTCAAGGTCCGGGGCTGAAATGCTCGTTGCCAGCTTGTGCTGCGCATCGGGGGTACTGCGCGCTGCGGCTCGGGGGCGGGAGATGCGTACTCGCTGTACGCGCCGCCAAGCTCAGGCTGTCGCGGGGCGGGTGTCAGGCGGAGGCCTGACGGGCCCGGTTGCGGGCGGCACGGCGCTTCATCGCGCGACGCTCGTCCTCGCTGAGACCACCCCAGACGCCGGAGTCCTGGCCGGACTCGAGCGCCCACTGCAGACACTGATCCATAACGGGGCAGCGACGGCAGACGGCCTTGGCTTCCTCGATCTGCAGCAGCGCAGGACCGGTGTTGCCGATGGGGAAGAAGAGCTCGGGGTCTTCCTCGCGGCAAACGGCGTTGTGACGCCAGTCCATGGCTGCTACCTCTCCTTGGTATTACATGCAAGTTGCTTGTGAATGTGAACGCTTTCACGAATCCCTCAACAAGTGAAGGGCCGTCCAACAGGTTTCCCTGTTGTGGTCCTGTGGTTTGAAGAGGGGTTCCGGTGATCTGTGGACGCCGGTGTTGCGGGCTGTCCCGACCGCCACGTAGAGACTCGCAAACCTCAGCGGCGGATACAACCCCTTCCGGAAAGTTTTTTTTGATTCCTCGGTGTCGACTAGGTCACAGCCGTACTTCCATGGGGTGGATCCTGGCCTAAACGTTCGAGTGAAAGGACTTCAGCCCTTTCTGCTCACACAATCACACGCAGTGCACGGCGTACGCCTGTGAACGTCACGCTCGTACGCAGCCCCAGGTGGTCGCCGTCCATCTGAAGGGGTAGAGGCACCTTCGAATGCAAGGTGAACTGGTCCAGGTCGTGCAGGGACACGGCGTGCTTGCCATGGGGTCCGCGCTCGGGGGACGAAGTGAGCAACTGGGTGGCATACCGGGCAGCCGAGACCGTGGACATACGGCTGAGACCGAGCAGGTCGAGCCCGGTGTCGAACGAGGCCTTAGGCGACGCGTACACCGGACGATTGCCCAAATAGGTCCACGGCGAGGTGTTGCAGATTATGGACAGCACCAGATCGGTCATCGGTTCCCGACCGGGCCGCTCCAGCGTGATGGAGCCATGCCGCCGATTGGGCTCCTGCAGGAACTGGCGTACGACCTGGCGCAGATAGAGGGCGTGTGTGGATCTACGGCCCTGCTCGCGCTGCTGTTCGACCCGTCCGACCACGCCCGCGTCGAAGCCGAGTCCCGCGCAGAAGGTGAACCAGCGGGCCGGCACCGCCTCGTCCTCGGTACCCGGCGTGCCCTCGGCGACCCCCATGCCGACCGTGCGTTCGCTGCCCTCGCGCAGGGCGTCCAGCAGTGCCCCGGTCGCCTCGACGGCGTCGTTGGGCAGGCCCAGGGCACGGGCGAAGACGTTCGTGGAGCCGCCGGGGACCACCGCGAGGCGCGGGAGGCGCTCGGGGTCGGGGCCGGCGTGCAGCAGTCCGTTGACGACCTCGTTGACCGTGCCGTCGCCGCCGAGGGCCACGACCAGGTCGATGTCGTCGCTCTCCGCCGCCTGCCGGCCCAGGTCGCGCGCGTGGCCGCGGTACTCGGTGGTGACCGCCTCAAGCTTCATCTCGCTCGCGAGCGCGTGGATCAGCACATCGCGCGTACGTGCGCTTGTGGTGGTTGCCGCCGGGTTGACCACGAGAAGTGCACGCATGAGTTGCAGCGTACCTACTGGGAAGTACCGGGCACAGGCCGAGGTAGGGATCAGGTAAGAGGGAGGGCGTGAGCCTCGCCACGGGTGCCCGGCTCAACCTCGCCGAGGAGGCCCGCGTCCCCGGGGCTACCCTTCTGGGGTGACCAGTGAGCAGACCCCCGCCACCCAGGAAGACACCGGCCCGCGCCCGCGCCGGCTGACGTACGCCGCGGCGCTCGCGGCGCTGGAGGGGCTCGCGTTGGTCGCCGGGGGCGTCTGGATGCTCGTGGAGGGTCTGACCGGCGACCCGGACGACAGTCGGTCCGCCGTCACCGGCGGCATCACGCTCGTCGTCCTCGCCCTGCTGCCGCTGGTGGCCGCACGCGGTCTGCTCGGCCGGCGCAGCTGGAGTCGCGGCCCCGCCGTCATCACCCAGATCATGGCGCTTCCGGTGGCGTACAACCTGCTGCAGGCCGACAGTGTGGCCATCCCGGCGGGCATCGCCCTCGCGGTCGTCGCCCTCGCCGCGCTGATCCTGCTGATCAATCCGGCCACGACCCAGGCCCTCGGAATCCGGGGCCCGGGCCGCGCGCAGGACGGCAAGCGGTAGTCGTACGGCGCGCGGCAGCAGTCGTTCGGAGGAGTCCTACTCCTCCACCAGCAGCTTCTCGCGCAGCTGTGCCAGCGTGCGCGCCAGCAGGCGCGAGACGTGCATCTGCGAGATGCCGACCTCCTGCGCGATCTGCGACTGGGTCATGTTGCCGAAGAAGCGCAGCAGCAGGATCCGCTTCTCCCTGGGGGCCAGGTCCTCCAGGAGCGGCTTGAGGGACTCGCGGTACTCGACCCCCTCCAGGGCCTCGTCCTCGGCGCCCAGCGTGTCCGCCACGGCAGGGGACTCGTCGTCCGTGTCGGGGACGTCCAGGGACAGCGTGGAGTACGCGTTGGCGGACTCCAGGCCCTCCAGGACCTCCTCCTCCGAGATCGCCAGCTTCTCGGCGAGCTCGTGGACCGTGGGGGAGCGGCCGTGCTGTTGCGAGAGCTCCGCGGTCGCCGTCGTCAGCGAGAGACGCAGCTCCTGCAGGCGCCGCGGCACGCGCACCGCCCAGCCCTTGTCGCGGAAGTGCCGCTTGATCTCGCCGACGACCGTCGGGGTCGCGTACGTCGAGAACTCGACGCCGCGTTCCGGGTCGAACCGGTCGACCGACTTGATCAGGCCGATGGTGGCGACCTGGGTGAGGTCGTCCAGCGGCTCGCCGCGGTTGCGGAAGCGGCGGGCGAGATGCTCGACAAGCGGCAGGTGCATACGGACCAGCCTGTTGCGCAGCTCCGCGTACTCCGCGCTGCCGTCCTTCAGCTCGCGCAGTTCGATGAACATGGCGCGCGCCGCGCTGCGGTCCTGCGGGTCGTGCTGCGTGGCGTGCTGCACGCTCTGTGCGCCCTGCCCGTCGCCCTCGGCGTTTCGCTCGTGCTCGCTCATCGTCCCGCCCGTCGCCCTTCTCCGAGCCCTCGCCTCCGCTCGGACCGGGGTGACCCCGTTCCGCCCGTCCAGAGGCGTGCCCTGCACGGCACCTTCCCGATTCGGCTGCCCGTCGTCCAGGAGACCGAGCTCCGCGGAGTCGTCCTCCGGATGTGGCCGGGCCTGCTCGGGGATGCCGTCGGAGCCGCTCACCGCGTCCCCCGTGCGCCGGGATCCGCCTGTGCCCTCGGCCGGCAGCTCTCGTGTGCCGCGCTCTTCGTCACGCACCGGCCCGTCCCCTGTCCTCACGCCGGCCCGGGTCCCGCGCCGCGCTGTTTGTAGAGGCTGATCGAAACGGTTTTGTCCTCGTCCACGGCGGAGGAGACCTTGCCCGCGAGTGCGGACAGAACGGTCCAGGCGAAGGTGTCACGCGCGGGGGCGTGGCCGTCCGTGGTCGGGGCCGAAACGGTGACCTCAAGGGAGTCGTCGACGAGCCGGAAGACGCAGCTGAGCACCGAGCCGGGCACGGCCTGCTGCAGCAGGATCGCGCAGGCCTCGTCCACCGCGATGCGAAGGTCCTCGATCTCGTCCAGGGTGAAGTCCAAACGGGCCGCGAGGCCGGCAGTGGCCGTACGCAGCACCGACAGGTAGGCACCCGCAGCCGGCAGCCGGACTTCCACGAAGTCCTGGGTCGCGGGCTCGCCTGCGATCTGGGACACCCTCACCTCCAAGGTGGTACAAGCTGATCGGGGCCGAGGGTCGCCCCCCGGGATAACGCGACGTGTGGTTCAGCGGTGACGCTATCGCGCTCTCAAGTTTCCTGTCCCCGGGACCCCGACCCTTGTCGTTACTCACAGTAAAACTGTGGACACGCTCCGTGTCTAGGGGTCTGCGGCTCCAAATGGGAAGAACGCGCGCCGGGTTGACGTACCCAGACGTCAGACGGTCGAACCGTCCGGATCGTGGGTCGTCCTCCGGTCTTCCAGGGTCACACGAGAACGTGGTCCACGAAGCACCAACGCCAATCCTCACCCGGCTCGAATGTGCGCATGACCGGATGGCCGGAGTCCTTGTGGTGCTCCGTCGCGTGCCGGTTCGGTGAGGAATCGCAGCAGCCGACATGGCCGCAGGTGAGGCACAGCCGCAGCTGGACCGGGTGTGTGCCGTCCCGCAGACACTCCGGGCACGTCTCGCTGAGCGGACCGGGTTGCGGTTCTGGCAGCGCGTCGGCGTGCGTGCACTGTTTCATGATTGCCAGATTACGACGGGTGTGCGGATGACCGCGCGAAAAACGAGGGCGGGCGAGGACGATGGACGTGATGCCACTGCTGTTGCTGGTGGCGGGCAGTGCTGCGGTCGCCGCGGCCGGCCGGCGCACCCCGGTGCCGGCTCCTCTGCTGCTCGTCGCGGTGGGGCTCGCGGTCTCCTACGTCCCCGGAGTGCCGGACTACACCCTCGATCCGGACATCGTGCTGCCGCTGGTGCTGCCGCCGCTGCTGCACAAGGAGGCCGTCGAGAGCTCGTACCTCGACCTGCGGGCGACGATGCGGCCGGTGGCCCTGCTTTCGGTGGGATACGTGCTCTTCGCGACCTTCGCCGTCGGCTGGGTCGCCTATCTGATCGTGCCGGGGCTGCCGCTGCCCGCGGCGCTCGTGCTGGGCGCGGTGGTGGCGCCGACGGACGCCGTCGCGGCGGCGGCGGTCGCCCGCCGGGTGGGGCTGCCCTCCCGGATCACCACGATCCTGCAGGGCGAGTCCCTGCTGAACGACGCGACCGCGATCACCGCCTACCGCGTGGCCGTCGCGGCCGCGGTCGGCGCGGGTGCCTCCTGGATCGGCGGGATCGGCGAGTTCCTGCTGGCCGCGGTCGGCGGGGTCGTGGTCGGCCTGGTGCTGATGCTGCCGATCCACTGGCTGCGCACGCACATGAAGGAGGCGCTGCTGCAGAACACCATGTCCCTGCTGATCCCGTTCGTCGCCTACGCCGTCGCCGAGCAGGTGCACGCCTCCGGAGTCCTCGCGGTCGTCGTCGTCGCCCTCTACCTCGGACACCGCGCGTGGGAGGTCGACTTCGCCACCCGGCTGCAGGAGGAGGCGGTGTGGAAGGTGGTCGCGTTCGTCCTGGAGTCGGCGGTGTTCGCCCTCATCGGACTGCAGCTGCCGATCGTGCTCAGGGGCCTGGGGGAGTACCGGGGTGTGGACGCCGCCTGGTACGCGGTCGTCCTGTTCCTGGTGGTCGTCGCGGCCCGTTTCCTCTGGGTGTACCCGGGGACGTTCGTCCCCCGCATGCTGTCCGCGCGGATCAGGGAACGCGAGGACAACCCCACCTGGAGAGGGCCGATCGTCACGTCGTGGGCCGCCATGCGGGGCGTCGTCTCGCTGGCGATCGCCTTCTCGATCCCGCTCACGGTGCACGGCGGTGGCCCGTTCCCGCAGCGCAACCTGATCCTCTTCCTGACCTTCACGACGGTCATCGGGACCCTGGTGGTGCAGGGCCTCACCCTGGCCCCGCTGATCCGCCTGGTGAACTTCCCCGCCCGGGACGCGCAGGCCGAGACCCTCGCGGAGGCCAACGCCCAGGCGCAGGCCTCCCGGGTCGCCGAGCAGCGCCTGGACGCGCTCCTCGCCGACGAGCGCAACGCCCTCCCGCCGCCCCTCGCCGACCGTCTCCGTCGGGTCCTGGAGAGCCGGCGCAACGCCGTCTGGGAGCGTCTCGGGCAGGTCAATCCGGTCACCGGCGAATCCGTCGACGACACCTACCGTCGGCTGTCGCGGGAGATGATCGGCGCCGAGCGTGCGATGTTCGTGCGATTGCGGGACGGCCGCTACATCGACGACGAGATGCTGCGGACACTGCTGCGCAGGCTGGACCTTGAGGAGGCGGCGGCCTACCGGGAGACGGCGTAGCCCTGTGCCGCGCAGGACCGCGGGCCTACGGGAAGGGCCGGCCGGTGACCACGGCGGCCACCGTCGTCCCGTGCGGGAAAGCGCCTTCCCGGGCCAGGGTGACAAGTCCGTACAGCAACTTGGCGACATAGAGACGCTCGACCGGCACGTCGTGGCGCTGCTCGAAGTCCTCGGCGAAGGTGTCGAGTTCGGCGGCGGTGCGGGCGTAGCCACCGAAGTGGAAGCGGTCGTCGAGCGTCCATGCGCCGCGCCGGCCGCCGAACGCGCGTTCCTGGAGGCCCTCCGTGTCGGCGGCCAGGAAACCTCCTCTGAGCACGGGTATGCCGAGCGCGCGCTGACCGGGGGCCAGTCCGGCGGCCAGCCCGGCCAGTGTGCCGCCGGTGCCGCAGGCGATGGCGACGACTTCCGCCCGCCCGCGCAGCTCCTCACCCAGGGCCCGGCAGCCGCGTACGGCTTCGGCGTTGCTCCCGCCCTCCGGGACGACGTACGCGTCTTCGGCGCCGGCCGTGCGCAGCACGCGCGCGAGGGTGGCCGGTTCTGCCTTGCGGCGGTACGTCGACCTGTCGACGAAGTGCAGTCGCATACCGTCGGCCGCACACCGGGCCAGGGAGGGGTTGAGGGGGCGGTCGGCCAGCTCCTGGCCGCGGACCACGCCGACCGTGGGCAGCCCGAGGAGACGGCCCGCGGCGGCCGTGGCGCGCAGATGGTTGGAGTAGGCCCCGCCGAAGGTGGCGACGGTGCGACCGGTCGCGGCCGCGAGGTTCGGCGCGAGTTTGCGCCACTTGTTGCCGATCAGCTCCGGGTGGATCAGGTCATCGCGCTTGAGGACGAGCCGCAGGCCATGGCGGGTGAAACGGTCGTCGGGCAGTTCCTGCAGGGGGGAGGGGATGCTCGGGTGCAGGAGGTCGAGGCCGGTCACGGAACCATTGTGACGTGGTGACTCACTTGAGGCGCTCCCGGATCCGCTCCCGCAGCCAGGCCATCGTGAACCCTCGGGGATCGACCTTCCCCGGCTGCCACTCCAGGTGGCCGATCACCGACCGTTCCGTCCACCCGTGGTGCCGGCACACGGCTGCCGCGGCCTTCTCGATGGCCTCCAGCTGGGCAGCGGGCCAAGGATCCTTTCCGTCGCCGAGGTTCTCGCACTCGAAGCCGTAGAAGTGGCGGTTGCCGTCGGTGTTCGCCTCGTTGTCCGGAGGGAGCGTCTTCCCGGCGATCACCGCGCGCAGCACGTCGTCGTCGCCGAGGCCGGCGTGGTTGGCGCGGCCGTAGCCGACGAGGTGGACCCTGCCGTCCTTGGTGATCACGCCGTGGCACAGCGGTCCGGGAAGCCCGGCGTGGCCGTCCCGGCAGATCTCCACGGTGTGTTCGCTGCCGCTCGTCACCGTGTGGTGGATCATCACGCCGTTGACCGGGCCCCAGGGGCCCTTGTGGTTGCGGTTGTGATGCTTCCAGTACCCGACCTCCACGACCGTGAGGCCTTCCGCTCTGAGGCCGCTCAGGAAACCGTCCGCGGACATGGGTGAGGCCATGACCGTCTCCTTCTTGCCGTGCCGACGGCCGCCCGATGCGACCCTCTGTGAGGGGTGTTGTACCGAAAGTAAGCGCCGGGTCACACGTGGTGCCCACGGGGAGGGATCGGATCCGGCCAGCCCGGAAAGCGTCGGCGAGGGGCGGAGCCCCATGTATGCCCCGTCCGGCGAAGATCCAACCCCGCTCTTTCGGGTAATAGCACAGGCACGTTCCGTGATGAAAGGCTGGTCCGCGGAGATCGACGCAGCGGCGCAGATCGGCGTCGGCTGTATGAGCGGGAGGGCAATTCTCATATGTCGGTAGGCGAAGAGGTCCGTTCGGAGCAGGGCAAGCCGCAGCAGAGCCTCGGCACGGCAGCCGCGCGGAACCTGGCCACCACGACCAAGTCCGCGCCCCAGATGCAGGAGATCAGCTCGCGCTGGCTGCTGCGCACGCTGCCGTGGGTGAATGTCCAGGGTGGTACGTACCGGGTCAACCGGCGACTGAGCTACGCCGTGGGGGACGGCCGCATCACGTTCGTGAAGACCGGCGACCGAGTCGAGGTCATCCCCGCGGAGCTGGGTGAACTGCCCGCGCTGCGTGACTACGAGGACGACGAGGTGCTCTCGGAACTCGCCCAGCGCTGCCGGCAGCAGGAGTTCGCGGCGGGGTCCGTGATCGCCTCGTTCGGCAGCCAGGCCGACGAGGTCTATCTGCTGGCGCACGGCAGGGTGGAGAAGGTCGGCACCGGCCCGTACGGCGACGACGCGGTCCTCGGTGTACTCGCCGACGGCGCCTACATGGGCGAAGCGGCGCTGCTCGACCCGGACGCGATCTGGGAGTACACGGCCCGCGCGGCCACCGCGTGCACGGTGCTGATCCTGTCCCGCCAGGACGTCGACCAGGTCGCGGAGCGCGCCGACTCCCTGCGGGAGCACCTCCGGCAGCTGCACGCGATTCCCGAGCAGCGCACCAACAAGTACGGCGAGAAGGAGGTCGACCTCGCCGCAGGCCACAGCGGCGAGCCCGACATCCCGCACACCTTCGTGGACTACGACGCAAGGCCCCGCGAGTACGAACTGAGCATCGCCCAGACCGTGCTGCGCATCCACTCGCGCGTCGCCGACCTCTACAATCAGCCGATGAACCAGACCGAGCAGCAACTGAGGCTGACGGTCGAGGCGTTGAAGGAGCGCCAGGAGCACGAGCTGGTCAACAACCGCGAGTTCGGCCTGCTGAACAACTGCGAGTACGACCAGCGGCTCCAGCCGCACGACGGTGTGCCCAGCCCCGACGACCTGGACGAGCTGCTCAGCCGGCGGCGCGGCACCAAGCTGCTGCTCGCCCACCCGCGCGCGATCTCCGCGATCGGCCGCGAGCTCAACAAGCGGGGGCTCGTCCCCGAGACGATCGAGGTGGGCGGCAACCGCATCCCGACCTGGCGCGGTGTGCCGATCTACCCGTGCAACAAGATCCCGGTCTCCGAGGCCCGCACGACCTCGATCATCGCGATGCGTACCGGCGAGGCCGAGCAGGGGGTCATCGGACTGCAGCAGGCCGGCATCCCGGACGAGATCGAGCCGAGCCTGTCCGTGCGGTTCATGGGCATCAACGAACAGGCGATCATCAAGTACCTGGTGACGGCCTACTACTCGGCCGCGGTCCTCGTCCCCGACGCGCTCGGTGTCCTGGAGAACGTCGAGATCGGCCGGTGGAGGTGACGTTTCTGTACCCGGGAGCCGTGTCCCCGCCCACTGCGGCGGGTACATCCCGGTGGTATGCGCCCAGCCGCAGCGGAAGCGCCACCGTCCGCGGACTGACCGAGGGAGATCCCATGGCCGAGTTCATGACGGAGGCGAAACAGCGCACCCCGGACGCGCAGCCGTTCGACGGGCACGAGGCGTCGGTGATCCTGGAGCGCAGCCGGGCGTCTGTCGATCCCGAACTGCGCGCCGCCATCGACTCGTTGCCCGGCTCGATGCGCCGGATCGCGCTCTACCACTTCGGCTGGGAGCACGCGGACGGCACCCCGGCGGCGGGTAACGCGGGCAAGGCGATCCGTCCCGCGCTCGTTCTCACCGCGGCCGCCGCGCTGGGCGGTGCGAGGGCCCGGGAGGCAGCCGTCCGGGCGGCCGCGGCGGTGGAACTGGTGCACAACTTCACGCTGCTGCACGACGACGTGATGGACCGGGACACCACCCGCAGGCACCGGCCCACCGCATGGACCGTGTTCGGTGACGCCGACGCGATCCTGGCCGGGGACGCCCTGCAGGCGCTGGCCCTCGGGCTGCTCGCCGAGGACCCGCACCCGGCGTCCGGGCCGGCCGCCGCCCGGCTCGCGGCCTGTGTCGTCGAGCTGTGCGCGGGCCAGCACGCGGACACGGCGATGGAGCGGCGCGGTCCCGGCGAGGTCACCCTCGACGAGGTGCTGACCATGGCCGAGGCCAAGACGGGCGCGTTGCTCGGCTGCGCCTGCGCCCTGGGCGCGCTGTACGCGGAGGCGTCCGCCGAGGAGGTCGAGGCGCTGGACGCGTTCGGCCGCGAGGCCGGGCTCGCCTTCCAGCTCATCGACGACGTCATCGGCATATGGGGCGATCCGCGGCGCACCGGCAAACCGGTCGGCGCGGATCTGGCGGCCCGCAAGAAGTCCCTGCCGGTGGTCGCCGCGCTCACCTCGGGCACCCCGGCGGCCGTGGAACTGGCCGCGCTGTACGAAGTGCCGTACGACAAGGGGGGCGAGGCCGGCATCGCGCGGACTGCTCTCGCCGTCGAGCAGGCCGGCGGGCGCGACTGGGCGCAGGCCCAGGCCGCCGACCGCATGGCCCGCGCGATGCACGAGCTGTCCCGGGCGGTCGCCGACCCGGCGGAGGCGGGCGGCCTGCTCGCCCTGCTGGAGTTCGTGACACGGCGCAGCAGCTGACCTTCGCCCTTGCAGGCCCCGGGGCCCACCGGGACGGTCGCGCGGCTCCTGACCCCGCACGGCCGCCGAGGCTCCGGCCCGGCGGGTCCCGCACATCCCCACGGTGTGCGGGGCCCGTCTTTTTGTGGAGGCCCGGTTGCCCCCTTCAGCTCATGTTTACCCGGCCCCCGACTCACCCGGCTCCCTCGCCTCACGGCCCCGTATAGGCTCAACAGCCGTAAGGCCGAGGTTGGTTGAGGCGAGGAGATGGCATATGGGCGTGGCGATCCGGGCGGCGGGCGAGGGTGACCGGGGGCTGGTCGTGCGGCTGCTGGACCAGGCCTTCCAGGACGATCCGGTCAGTGGCTGGGTCTTTCCCGGGGACGAGTACCGCCGTACGACCCACCACCGGCTGATGGCCGCCTTCACCGACATCGTGCTCGACGAAGGCCGGATCGATGTCGCCGAGGACGGCAGCGCGTGCGCGTTGTGGCTGTCCGTGCCCGCCGAAGCGCATGACGCCGTCGACGACGGGCCCGCCCAGCTGCGGGCCGCCGTCGACCCGGGGAACGAACGCGTCGAACTGATCGGCCGGCTGACGGCCCGGATCCACCCCGCCGGCCGTGCCCACGAGTACCTGTGGATGATCGGCGTGGCACCGGAGCGCCAGGGCGAGGGGATCGGCGGCGCGCTCGTCCAGCACGTCCTCGATCGCTGCGACCGGGAGGACCTGCCCGCCTATCTGGAGGCCAGCAGCGCTCGCAGCCGCGTACTGTACGAGCGCCTCGGGTTCGAACTCGCCGGGCGCCCCCTGGAGCTTCCGGACGGCCCGCGGATGTGGCCGATGTGGCGCGAACCCCGCGGCTGACCCGGTAGCCCTCCGGTACGACCGTCCAGCTCTCCGGTGCGGGCGTCGCCACGACCCCTCCACCAGTCCCTCCGGCACCCCGGCGCCAGGCCGTACACCGCCGTCCAGGACACCTGGCAGGGGCAGATGCCCCAGGACGGGAGAAGGTCGTCGCGGCCCGTGCAGCAGGCGCACAGGGTGACCGCGGGCACCCCGGCCGCGGCGTCCACCGCGCGGAACGTCAGTGCGGCTCGGGCGTGCCGAGGTTCGGCAGCGGATTCGCGGTCACCGACTTCGCCCTGGAGCGGGTGCGCACGTTCGGCGACGGAGTACTCGTCCGTACGTACGCGCGGCGGCGCCGACCGGCCTACGCTGAGGGCATGGACAGCTCAGAACGCGTCTGTCCGGAGTGCGGACAGCCCGTGGAGACGGTGGTCAAGCGCCACAAGACACTGGGGGCATGGGTGCCGGTATGGGTGTCGGGCCCCTGTAGCAACCCCACGTGCGAGGCATACGCCCCCCGGGCCGCCGAGTCCGGCGAGCCCGGGGAGACAGCCGCGAAAAAAACCTGAGACCCGTGTCGAGAAGCCCGGCCCGGCTCCGACGTCCCCTGTGAGAGCCGCCCGCTACGGGCGGCGCGAGCCGAAGGAGCTCAGTCATGAAGTACCTGGTCATGGTGCAGTGCACGCAGGCGGACTACGAGGGCATGAGCGGCAAGGCCAACGAGCACTCCCCGGCCTGGAGCCAGGAGCACGTCCAGGCCATGTACGCCTTCATGGGCGCCGTCAACAACGACCTCGCCGAGAGCGGCGAGCTGGTCGACGCGCAGGGCCTGACCGAGCCGGCGAAGACCCGGCTGGTCGGCCTGGGCGACGACGGCAAGAGCGTGATCACCGACGGCCCGTACGGCGAGACGAAGGAGCTGCTGGCCGGCTACTGGGTCCTGGACTGCGCGAGCCTGGAGCGCGTCACGGAGATCGCCGAACGCATCATCCAGTGCCCCCAGCCCGCCGGGGCCACCAACTACCCCGTGGTGATCCGGCCCATCGACAGCGGCTCCGCGGACGTCTGAGCACAGCCGCATGGGCCGAGCCGCCGAGGTCGAGGACTTGCTGCGCCACAACGCGCCGCAGGTCCTCGGCGCGCTGGTGCGCCGGTACGGGCACTTCGACACCGCCGAGGACGCCGTACAGGAGGCGCTGCTGGCGGCGACGGACCAGTGGCCCTCGGCGGGAGTGCCGGACAACCCGCGCGGCTGGCTGATCAAGGTGGCCTCGCGGCGGCTGACCGACGCGCTGCGGTCGGAGGAGGCGCGACGGGCCAGGGAGGAGAGGGTGGCGGCGCTGACTCCGCGCGATGCGTTCACCGCCCCGCCACCGGGAGTGGACTGGGCGCCCCGCGAGGACGACACCCTCACGCTTCTCTTCCTGTGCTGCCACCCGGACCTCACCCCGCCCGCCCAGATCGCGCTCACCCTGCGTGCGGTCGGCGGTCTGACGACGGCGGAGATCGCCCGCGCGTACCTGGTCCCCGAGACGACGATGGCGCAGCGCATCAGCCGGGCCAAGCAGAAGGTGCGGGGGGTGCGCTTCGGGCGGCCGGACAGCTGGCAGAACCGTCTGCCCGCCGTGCTGCACACCCTCTACCTGATCTTCAACGAGGGCTATACGGCGACGTCCGGAGCGGTGCTGCAGCGCCGTGAACTGGCCGGCGAGGCGATCCGGCTGACCCGTACCGTCCACCGGCTGCTGCCCGACGACGGAGAAGTGGCCGGCCTGCTGGCTCTGATGCTGCTCACCGACGCCCGCCGCGCGGCACGCACCGGCCCGCACGGCGAACTCGTGCCCCTCGACGAACAGGACCGCGCCCGCTGGGACAAGGCCGCGATCGAGGAGGGCGTAGCGCTGGTCATCCGGGCGCTGTCCCGGGGCGGCGCGGGCCCCTACCAGGTGCGCGCGGCCATCGCCGCCGTACACGACGAGTCGCCGTCCGCGGAGGCGACCGACTGGCAGGAGATCCTCGGTCTGTACGAGGTCCTGGTCCGTCTGGTCCCGGGCCCCGTCGAACGCCTCAACCGCACGGTGGCCGTCGCCATGGTGGACGGTCCGGAGGCCGGGCTCGCCGAACTCGACCTGCTGGAACCGCAGTTGGGTCACCGCCTCGACGCGGTGCGCGGCCACCTCCTGGAGCGCGCGGGCGACCACGAACAGGCCCGCTGCGCCTACGAGTCGGCGGCAGCGGCAACCCTGAGCCTTCCCGAACAGCGCTATCTCCAGGGGCGGGCGGCACGGCTGAAGCCGTAACCTGGGCCCATGAACGGTGAGTTGGGGGGAACGCGCCGCCGCATGTGGCGCCGGGCCGTGCTGGTGTGGGCCATCACCGTGGCCGTCGGCGGAGGGCTCACCCTGTGGCTGCAGGACTCCACGCGGCCGCGGCCACCCGTCGGCTGGGAGCGCGAGAACCCCTCCGAACCGGCCGCCCCGCTACTGAAGGCCACCGCCTGCCCGATCGACGAGGGAGCCACGGCCTACGCGTGCGTGTACGCGTGGCCCACTCCTTGAGAGAAGGCCGATGAACCCGGGCAGGGGACGCGGTACGGCAGGCGGGTTCACCGTTCCATGAACCGCAGCATGTTCCCCGCCGGATCCCGGAAAGCGCAGTCCCGGACCCCGTACGGCATGTCCGTCGGCTCCTGGATCACCTCGGCGCCCGATTGCCGGACGCGGGCGAAGAGGGTGTCGCAGTTTTCGGTCGTGAAGTTGACGCCGCGCAGCATGCCCTTGGCCAGCAGCTGCTCCATCGCCTCCCGGTCGGCGGGGGACAGGTCGGGGTTGGCCGCCGGCGGCTCAAGGACGATCGACACGTCCGGCTGCAGCGGCGACCCGACGGTCACCCACCGCATTCCCTCGTACTTGACGTCGTTGCGGATCTCCAGGCCCAGGACGTCGCAGTAGAAGGCGATCGCCTTGTCGTGATCGTCGACGGCGATGAAACAGTTGTTCAGTTTCAGGTCCATGTATCCAACCTAAGGTCGTTACCGGCGCTCCGCCCGTGTCGGGCGGGTGTACGCCCGCGCCACACAGGGCGGGATCACCGCGCTCTCCTCGTGCGAGCGAGCCCGGTAGGAGCTCGGTGTCTCGCCGACCAGCTCGGTGAACCGGGCGCTGAAGGAGCCGAGAGAGGTGCAGCCCACCGCCATGCACACCTCCGTCACGGTCATGTCGCCGCGGCGCAGGAGGGCCTTGGCCCGTTCCACCCGGCGGGTCATGAGGTAGCCGTACGGTGTCTCGCCGTAGGCCTCCCGGAAGCTGCGCTGGAAGTGGCCCGGCGACATGAGCGCGGTGCGTGCGAGGGCCGGGATGTCGAGGGGTTCGGTGTACTCGCGGTCCATGCGGTCGCGCGCCTTGCGCAGCCGCACCAGATCCTCACGGTTCACCACGTCAGCATCGCACGATCCTCACCGTCCGGGTGCCTGGTTCTGGAGCGGGCTTTGCCTCACGTTCGCCTGCCGTATGGAAGCGCTTGTTCCCATGAGGCAATGGACCACATCACGTTCCTCGTGGCGGTCGTCATCGTCACGGCACTGGCTTTCGACTTCACCAACGGATTTCACGACACCGCGAACGCGATGGCCACTTCCATCGCCACCGGCGCCCTCAAACCCAAGACAGCGGTGCTCATCAGCGGAGTTCTCAACATCGGCGGTGCGTTCCTGTCCACCGAGGTCGCCAAGACGATCTCCGGCGGCATCGTGGACGATGCCCTCGTCAGTCCGGGGATGATCTTCGCGGGGCTGGTCGGGGCGATTCTGTGGAACCTGCTGACCTGGCTGGTCGGGCTGCCGTCCAGTTCCTCGCACGCCCTGTTCGGCGGGCTCATCGGCGCCGTGTGGGTCGGCGCGGGATCCAACGGCGTGCACTTCGACAAGGTGGTCGACAAGGTACTGATCCCCGCCGTGGCCTCGCCGGTCGTGGCCGGCGTCGCGGCCCTGATAGCCACCTACCTCGCCTACAAGCTCACCGCCCGCGGCCGCAAGGACTCGGTCACCAAGGGCTTCCGGCTCGGTCAGATCGCCTCCGCCTCGCTGGTCTCGCTCGCCCACGGCACCAATGACGCGCAGAAGACCATGGGCATCATCACGCTGACCCTGATCTCCGCGGGTGCGCTCGGGCACGACGCCGGCCCCCCGGTGTGGGTGATCGGTTCCGCCGGTCTCGCCATCGGCCTCGGCACCTACATCGGCGGCTGGCGGATCATCCGCACGATGGGCAAGGGCCTGACCGAGATCCAGTCCCCGCAGGGCTTCGCCGCCGAGACGGCCTCCACGACCGTCATCCTCACCTCCGCCCACCTCGGCTTCGCCCTGTCCACCACGCAGGTCGCCTCGGGCTCCATCCTCGGTGCGGGCCTCGGCCGGCGCCTGGCGGAGGTGCGCTGGGGTGTCGCCGGCCGCATGGTCGCCGCCTGGCTGATCACGCTGCCCGCGGCCGCGCTGGTCGGAGGCGTCTCCGCGAGCGTGGTCAAGCACGGCGGAAACCTCGGCACCGTCGTCGTCGCCCTGGTCGGTGCCGCCGTGGCCGCCGGCATCGTCGTCGTCTCGCGCCGCAACCCGGTGCACGCCGACAACGTCAACGACCACCACGAGGTGGCCATCCGCACCGAGCCGCCGGCCAGCGTCGGCGCGGCCGCCTGAGACACGGAGAGTTCGCATCATGAACATCGACTGGAGCGCACTCGGCCAGGTCACAGGGGTGAGCATCGGCGTCACCGTGGCCGTGGTCGTCGTCTTCGCCCTCGGCGTCCTCGGCCTCTCCCGATTCGAAGGGGCACGGCAGGACGGCGGTGGGACCGGCGCTGGAACCGGTGGCGGGGTCTCGTCCCTCGGTCTCGCCCAGGCCGGCCTGTGCTTCCTCGCCTGCGCCGCCGTAGTGGCGTACGGGATATACCTCATCGTGCCGCAGTTCCACTGACCCCGGGAGCAAGGATGAACATGCCGCCCCTGCTGTCCGAGTCGGCCGACCTGACGGTCGACTACACCGACCCCGACGACCCCGTACTCATCCGCCCGGACGGAAGCCCCATCGACACCTGGCGGGAGAACTACCCGTACGGGCACCGGATGGAGCGCAAGGAGTACGACTGGCACAAGCGGCTCCAGCAGATCGAACTGCTGAAGCTGCAGAGCTGGATCAAGGAGACCGGGCGCCGGCTCGTCATCGTCTTCGAGGGACGCGACGCGGCCGGCAAGGGCGGCACCATCAAACGCTTCACGGAGCACCTCAACCCCCGCGGCGCACGCGTGGTGGCGCTGGAGAAGCCGACGGAGCGCGAGAGCGGCCAGTGGTACTTCCAGCGCTACGTCGAACACCTGCCGACCGCGGGCGAGATCGTGCTGTTCGACCGGTCCTGGTACAATCGGGCGGGCGTCGAGCGGGTCATGGGCTTCTGCTCGGACGACGAGTACCGGCGTTTCATGCGCCAGGCGCCGCTGTTCGAGCGGATGCTCGCGGACGACGGCGTCGACCTGCTGAAGTTCTGGTTCTCCGTCTCGCAGGGCGAGCAGCGCACCCGCTTCACCATCCGCCAGGTCGACCCGGTACGGCAGTGGAAGCTCAGCCCCATGGACCTGGCCTCCCTGGACCTCTGGGACGACTACACCGCCGCCAAGGTCGCCATGTTCCGTGAGACGGACACCGAGTACGCGCCCTGGACGGTGGTGAAGAGCAACGACAAGAAGCGCGCCCGCGTCGAGGCCATGCGCAGCGTGCTGGCCCGCTTCGACTACTCCGACAAGGACGAGGAGGTCGTCGGCAGCCCCGATCCACGGATCGTGGGCGCGGCGCCGGGCCTGCTGGAGGCGGGGGAGGACGACAACGACGGTCGTCAGTAACGCCGAAGCCGTCAGGAAAGCGGAAGAGGCCCGGCCGGTTTCCCGGCCGGGCCCCTTCGGTGTGCCCGTGGACCCGCGATGGTGCACCGATCGCCGGTCCTCGCGAACCGGGCGGTCGTCAGGCCTTCTTGGTCTCCCAGAAGATCTTGTCGATCTGGGCGATGTAGTCCAGAGCCTTCTGGCCCGTGGCCGGGTCGGTGGACGCCTTGGCGGCCGAGAGGGCCTTCAGGGCGTCGTTGACCAGCTGGTGCAGCTCCGGGTACTTCTCGAAGTGCGGGGGCTTGAAGTAGTCGCTCCAGAGCACCGAGACGTGGTGCTTCGCGAGCTCGGCGCGCTGCTCCTTGATGACGGTGGCGCGCGCCTGGAAGTGCGGGTCGTCGTTGCCGGCCATCTTTTCCTGGACGGCCTTCACCGACTCCGCCTCGATGCGGGCCTGGGCCGGGTCGTACACACCGCAGGGCAGGTCGCAGTGTGCGCTGACCTTGACCTTGGGGGCAAACAGGCGGGAAAGCATGGAGCGTTCCTTCCTCGTGATCGTCTTCTCAGGTGCGACATTACTCCCTGGGAGAGGCGTTTTCGCGAGTGCCCCCATGGGCTTAGGACAAAAGTCCGGGGTCAGACTGAGACTGGTGGAGGAACGTACCGGGGAGGTGCCGGGGATGCCGGAGCTGTCGCAGGACGTCGAGCGCGAAAGGGCTCTGCTGCCCTTCGGGGTGGCCGAGGTGACCGGGCCGTCCATGGTGCCCACGCTCCACCACGGGGACCGTCTCGTGGTGCAGTACGGGGCCCGGGTCAGGCCCGGTGACGTGGTCGTCCTCAGGCATCCGTTCCAGCAGGACCTGCTGGTCGTCAAGCGGGCGACGGAGCGCCGCGAGGGCGGCTGGTGGGTGCTCGGCGACAACTCCTACGCGGGCGGTGACAGCACGGACTACGGGACCGTCCCGGAGGACCTCGTGCTGGGCAAGGTGCGGTTTCGGTACCGGCCGCTCAGGGCGGGTCAGCGCTCGCCGTTCGCGCTCGCGCGCTGGGCGCTGTCGGCCGCCAGGCCTGTCTTCCCGGACCGGTCGGCCTCCAGGCGCTTGCGGGCGCGGTAGGCGGCCACGTTGGCGCGGGTCGCGCAGCGGTCGGAGCAGTAGCGCCGGGAGCGGTTCGTCGACGTGTCCAGGTAGGCGTTGCGGCACGGCGCCGCCTCGCACAGGCCCAGACGGTCGACGCCGTACTCCGTCAGATGGAACGCCAGACCCATCGCCGCGATGGCCGCGAAGCCCGCGGTGGCGTTCGACGGGTGGTCCGCCAGGTGCATGTGCCACAGCGGGCGGCCGTCGTCGTCCCGGTGGTCGTGGCCCGAGATCTGGGGGCTCACCGGGAACTCCAGCAGCAGCGAGTTGAGCAGGTCGACCGCGAGGGTCTCGTCCCCCTTGTCCGCCGCCTCGAAGACCGCACGCAGCCGGGCCCGGACCGAGCGGAAGCGGGTGACGTCGGCGTCCGTGGCGCGCCGGGCCGCCGACGCGTTGGCGCCGAACAGCTCACGGACGGCCCCGACCGTGGTCAGGGAGTCGTTGCCCCGGGCCGGCTCCTCCGTGTTGACGAGTCGCACGGCGTAGTCGGAGTAATAGGCCAGTTGCACTTGTAGTCCTTACAGAGGAGCTCTATGGTCGTGTGCGGGAGGAGGTAACGGCTGCCTACGCTCCCAGGGTATTACGCGACGGACGGGAGAAGGGGACTCCATGAACACCACGACCCACACCGGTGCGGCGGGAACCGACTGGCAGGCCTGGCAGTCGAGCTGGGACCGGCAGCAGGAGTGGTACATGCCGGACCGCGAGGAGCGGTTCCGGATCATGCTCGACATGGTCGAGGCCTGTGTCGGGCCCGAGCCGCGCGTCCTGGATCTCGCCTGCGGCACCGGCAGCATCACCGCGCGCCTGCTGAGCCGCTTTCCCAAGGCCGTCAGCACCGGCGTCGACCTCGACCCGGCCCTGCTCGCCATCGCCCGCGGCACCTTCGAGGGCGACGGCCGAGTCACCCTCGTGGAGGCCGACCTCAAGGACCCCGAGTGGCCCGCACGGCTGCCGTACGAGACGTACGACGCGGTCCTCACCGCCACGGCCCTCCACTGGCTGCACAGCGAACCCCTCGCGGACCTGTACGGCCAGGTCGCCGAACTCGTCCGCCACGGCGGCGTCTTCATGAACGCCGACCACATGATCGACGAGACCACGCCCAGGATCAACGCGGCGGAGCGGGCGCAGCGGCACGCCGGTATGGATCAGGCCAAGCGGAACGGCGCGCTGGACTGGGACGAGTGGTGGCAGCTGGCGGCCGAGGACCCGGTCCTCGCCGAGCCCACGGCCCGCCGCTACGAGATCTACGGCGAGCACGCCGACGGCGACATGCCGTCCGCGGCCTGGCACGCGCGCGTGCTGCGCGAAAAGGGGTTCGGGGAGGCGCGGGCGGTGTGGTGCTCGCCGTCGGACACGTTGGTCCTCGCGTTCAAGTAGGTCCTGGCGCGGCGCACTTGTGCGTCAAGGGTCGCTTGCGGAGTTGCGCATAAGTGCAATCGTCCTAAAGGATCTTCCCTGACCGCCTGACCGCCTGACCGCCTGACCGCCTGACCGCCTGACCGCCTGACCGCCTGACCGCCTGACCGCCTGACCGCCTGACCGCCTGACCGCCTGACCGCCTGACCGCCTGACCGCCTGACCGCCTGACCGCCTGACCGCCTGACCGCCTGACCGCCTGACCGGGGGTGGCCGTCGTGCCGCCCGCCGAAAACGAGGGAAAAGGTACGCAATGAAGATCAAGAGGACAGCCGCCGTTGCGGTCATGTGTGCGGCGCTGCCCTTCGCGGGGCTGGCCGCGGCGCCTGCGGCCTACGCGGAGTCCGGCCACGGGGGCTGCTCGACCTACTCGAACATCGACACCTTCCCCGACGACAACCACGTCATCATCTGGAAGTCCTGCATAAGCAAGAAGTCCAACGGCGTGGGGCACCCGAGTGCGATCGTCTCCATGGGCAAGAAGCACGCGAAGTGCACGATTCTGATCAGGGTTCTCACGACCGGTGAAAGGATCGTGTCCAAGAAGTCCTACCCTTGCCCCAGCGGCAAGGTAGTCAACAAGAAGTACGCCGGCAAGGACTTTCGCGGCAGTGGGCAGTACACGACCTTCGTGCAGATGAAGGGGATCAGCACCGAGGGCAATCTCTCGCCGCGCAGCCCCTGGCTGAACCTGTAGTGACCGCAACGGCGGATGGTGCCCGCCCCTGTGTGGGGACGGACATCATCCGCCGTCGGTGGATTCTCAGAGGACCTTCGACAGGAACGACTGCGTCCGCTCGTGCTGAGGGTTCGTCAGGACGTCGCGCGGGTTGCCGGATTCGACCACCACGCCGCCGTCCATGAAGACCAGGCTGTCGCCGACCTCGCGGGCGAAGCCCATCTCGTGGGTGACGACGATCATCGTCATGCCGGACTCGGCCAGGTCGCGCATGACGTCGAGGACGTCGCCGACCAACTCGGGGTCGAGGGCCGAGGTCGGCTCGTCGAAGAGCATCAGTTTCGGGTCCATGGCGAGCGCCCGGGCGATGGCGACGCGCTGCTGCTGGCCGCCGGAGAGCTGCGAGGGGTAGCCGGCGGCCTTGTCGGCGAGGCCGACCCGCTCCAGCAACTGATGGGCGCGCTCCCGGGCCTGGGACCGGCTGACACCCTTGACCTGGACCGGGGCCTCCATGACGTTCTCTACGGCCGTCATGTGCGGGAACAGGTTGAAGCGCTGGAAGACCATGCCGATGTCCCGGCGCTTGACCGCGACCTCGCTGTCCTTCAGCTCGTAGAGCTTGTCGCCCTTCTGGCGATAGCCGACCAGTTCCCCGTCGACCGACAGCCGCCCGGCATTGATCTTCTCCAGGTGGTTGATGCACCGGAGGAAGGTCGACTTGCCGGAACCCGAAGGGCCGATGAGGCAGAAGACCTCGCCGGCTTTCACCTCCAGGTCGATGCCCTGGAGGACCTCGAGCGGGCCGAAGCTCTTGTGGACACCCTCGGCCTTGACCATCGGGATGCTGGAGTCGCGCACGGGCGTGTCCGTCTTGCTGAGCTTGTCGGTCATGCCGCGCCTCCCTTCGGACGGCCGATGGACAGCAGGTTCTTCCTGATCCTCTGCAACGGGGTGGGCGGCAGGCTGCGGCTGGAGCCGCGGGCGTAGTACCGCTCGACGTAGTACTGCCCGATGCTGAGGATCGAGGTGAGGATCAGGTACCAGGCGGCGGCCAGGAACAGCATCTCCACCGGCGCGCCGGAGGTCTGGCCGATGTCCTGGGCGTAGCGCAGGAGCTCGGGGTATTGCACTGCCGAGACCAGCGAGGTGGTCTTCAGCATGTTGATGACCTCGTTGCCCGTGGGCGGCACGATCACGCGCATGGCCTGCGGGATGACGATGCGGCGCAGGGTCTTGCCGTGGCTCATGCCGAGGGCGTGCGACGCCTCCGTCTGTCCTTCGTCGACCGAGAGCAGACCGGCACGGCAGATCTCGGCCATGTACGCGGCCTCGTTGAGACCGAGGCCGAGCAGCGCCGTCAGGAACGGCGTCATGAAGTCCGACCAGTAGTTCTTGTAGATCGGCCCGAGGTTGATGTACTCGAAGACCAGACCGAGGTTGAACCAGACGAACAGCTGGACCAGGACCGGGGTACCGCGGAAGAACCAGATGTAGAACCACGCGATCGACGAGGTCACCGGGTTCTTCGACAGGCGCATGACGGCGAGCAGGACGCCGCCGACGATGCCGATCACCATCGAGGTCACCGTCAGGAGCATCGTCTGGCCGACGCCCTTGAGGATGCGGCTGTCGAAGAAGTAGTCCGGAACGGCACCCCAGTTGATCTTGCCCTGGGCGAACGCGTAGATGATCGCGACCAGGACCCCGATGGCGATCACGGCGGAGACGTACCGCCCGTAGTGCCGGACCGGGATGGCCTTGATGGCCTGCGGTCCGGCCGGGGGAGTGTCCTCGGGGCCCGCCGTCTTGTTGATGTCAGCAGTCACGGGTATTGCCTTTCAGTGGCCGCGGGCCGCGGTCACTTGCCGCCGTTGACGGTGGCTGCCTTGACGGCGCCATCGGCGACGCCCCACTTCTGGATGATCTTGTCGTACTCGCCGCTCTTGATGATCGCGTCGAGCGCGGCCTTCAGGGCGTCCCGCAGCTGGGTGCTGCTCTTGGCGACCGCGATGCCGTACGGGGCGGCCTCGACCTGGTCGCCGACGATCTGGAAGTCCTTGCCGCCGCCGGAGGTCTTCACGGCGTACGCGGAGACCGGGAAGTCGGAGGAGCCGGCGTTGACGCCGCCCGCGCGGACGCGGGTCTGGGCCTGCTGGTCGTTGTCGAAGGACTCGATGGCGAGCGTCTTGCCGGCCGGGCACTTCTTGGCCTCGGCCTTGGCGAGGTCCTCGGAGACCGTGCCGCGCTGCACCGCGATCTTCTTGCCGCACAGGTCGGACCAGGACTTGATGCCCTGGTCGTTGCCCTTCTTGGTGTAGATCGAGACACCGGCGTTGAAGTAGTCGACGAAGTCGACGCCTTCGCCGACCTTCTTGCCGGTCTTGGAGTCGATGCCCTCCTGGCGGTCCTTGGTGTCGGTCATCGCGGACATGGCGATGTCGTACCGCTTGGAGCGCAGACCCGTGATCAGGGTGTCGAAGGTGCCGTTCTGGAAGTCGAACTTGACGCCGAGCTGCTTGCCCATGGCGGCCGCGAGGTCGGGGTCGATGCCGGCCGTGTTGCCGGAGCTGTCCTTGAACTCGACCGGCGCGTACGCGATGTCGGAACCTACCTTGATGACGCCCTTGTCGCGGATCGAGGCCGGCAGCTTGTCGGCCAGCGGCGCCGTGCTCGTGGACGTGCTGCTGGCCGAGTCCTTGTTCTTGGTCTGGTCACCGCAACCGGTGAGGATCAGGGCGCCTGCGACCGCGATCGCACCGACCGCTGCCAAACGGGTGCGTGCGGCGGTCGTACGACGGGTGGAGCTTGCGGTCATTTTGGGTTCCTCCGGCGGATGGGTGGAGTTGCCGATGAGTCGACGAGAACACACACCTTCGGGTGTCACGACCTCGTGTGTTTACGGCATCTTGCCATTCGGACTCAGCCGTTCAGACGACCCGCCATGTCAAAATCAGATAACGGGTGACCCCCGAACCGCACCAGGTTGGTACAACATGGCCGGACCATCTGCGGGAATCCGCCGTTCCGGCCGTAAGTTCTCCGGCTCGTCCCGTGATACGGGATGCGTGCTCCGAGGCGTCGATCACTGTTCGACCGCTGGTCAAGGGTTCGTCGAGGATGTGTCCCCATATTTCGTGACGATCCTTGTCGCCGGGACGTGACCTTCCGGTTCCACGGTGTGACCTTGGACTTATTGGACTCGTCTCTGCCCGGTGCGTCCGGTAAGAAGGTTCTTTACACCCCTCATCCGGGGCTCAGGGCGCGTGTGCGGCGCGCCCGTCGCGTACGACCCGTACGCATCACCGAAACCGGGTCGGACGCGGTGCCCGCCCACCCCTCACCAGGAGTGGCCACCCTCAACCAATGAAGACTTAAGGGGTAAAACAAAGTGGCAGCGGAGATCGTCAATCCTCGCAGCGACAGCAAGACGGATCAGGACGGCGGGGCCGAGCCCCTCGATTCCTTCGATCCCGCGTTCGCGCTGCACCGCGGCGGCAAGATGGCTGTGCAGGCCACCGTGCCGGTCCGTGACAAGGACGACCTGTCCCTCGCATACACACCGGGCGTCGCGCGGGTGTGCACCGCGATCGCCGAGCAGCCGGCACTGGTCCACGACTACACGTGGAAGTCGTCCGTCGTGGCCGTGGTCACCGACGGCACGGCCGTGCTCGGGCTCGGCGACATCGGCCCCGAGGCCTCCCTTCCGGTGATGGAAGGCAAGGCGATTCTGTTCAAGCAGTTCGGCGGCGTCGACGCCGTGCCGATCGCGCTCGCCTGCACGGGCGTGGACGAGATCGTCGAGACCGTGGTGCGGCTCGCCCCGTCCTTCGGCGGCGTCAACCTGGAGGACATCTCGGCACCGCGGTGCTTCGAGATCGAGCGCAAGCTCCAGGAGCGGGTCGACATCCCGGTCTTCCACGACGACCAGCACGGCACGGCGGTCGTGACGCTGGCGGCCCTGCGCAACGCCGCGCGGCTCACCGGCAAGGGGCTCGCCGATCTGCGGGCCGTCATCTCCGGCGCCGGTGCGGCCGGTGTGGCCATCGCCAAGATGCTGGTCGAGGCCGGCATCGGCGATGTCGCCGTCGCGGACCGCAAGGGCGTCGTCTCGGCCGACCGGGAGGACCTCACGCCGGTCAAGCGGGAGCTCGCCTCCTTCACCAACAAGGCCGGCATCACCGGGGCCCTTGAGGCGGCCCTGGAGGGCGCGGACGTCTTCATCGGCGTCTCCGGCGGTACGGTCGCGGAGGAGGCCGTCGCCTCGATGGCCGAGGGGGCGTTCGTGTTCGCCATGGCCAACCCGAACCCCGAGGTGCACCCGGACGTCGCGCACAAGTACGCGGCAGTCGTGGCGACCGGGCGGTCGGACTTCCCGAACCAGATCAACAACGTGCTGGCGTTCCCGGGCATCTTCGCCGGTGCGCTGCAGGTGCGGGCCTCCCGGATCACCGAGGGCATGAAGATCGCGGCGGCCGAGGCGCTGGCAGGGGTCGTCGGCGACGACCTCGCTGCGGACTACGTCATTCCGTCGCCCTTCGACGAGCGGGTCGCTCCGGCGGTCACGGCGGCTGTTGCGGCGGCCGCCCGGGCCGAGGGTGTTGCGCGGCGCTGACTCGCCGCGTCGGCTGAATGGCCCCGCCCGTTCGGATGCTGACTCTGTCGGGGATCTTGGCGGTCTGCTCAGTCTCTGGCGGACCGCCAAGACCTTGGCCGGGTGATTCCGTGCTGGTCCAAGTAGTTCTGGAAGGCGGTCGGCGGCCGGGACGGAGGTGCTTCTCCGGTCGGCGGCCGTCGGCTGAGGCGCTCGATGCTCGCGGCGATGGCTGTGAACACGTGCTGTAAGTGGGCTTTGTGCTGTCCTCGGTAGCGGCAGCGGCGCAGGCCGTGTCCGTGGGCGAGCTCGTTGATGGTGCCTTCCACTCCGGAGCGGACCGCGTAGCGGGCCTGCCATTCGGGTGTCTGCTGTTCGGCGCGGACGCGGAGTTGCAGGTCGCGGAGTTCTCGCGGGGGGAAGCCCACGCTCCGGGCGCTGTCGGCGGTGGTCGTGCAGCGGGTGCGGACCGGGCAGGGACGGCACTGGCTCTTGGTGAACCGTGCGACGATCAGAGGTGCCGCGGTGGGTGAGGAGGTCGGGTAGGGGCCGTGCCATCCTGCGCTGGTCTCGCCCTGCGGGCAGGTGACCTGCCGGCGGTCGAAGTCGATGTGGAAGTCGTCGCGGCCGAAGCCGTTGTTCCTGCGGTTCTGGCGGGTGGTGTTGACCGGCAGTGGTCCGGTGACCGTGACCTGGTGTTCGCGGGCTGCCTGTTCCAGATGGACCAGGGAGGTGTAGCCGCCGTCGACCAGATGCTCGGCGGGCAGCAGCCCGCGGCGCTTGAGCCGGGTGTGGATGCCGGGCAGAGCCTTCGCGTCGTAGCTGGTGGCGTCGGTGGTCGCCACATCGGTGATCACGTTGACGCCGTCAGGAGAACAGGTCTCGGTGAGATGTGCGACGAACCCTCTCCAGCGGGTGACATGTCCGCGGCGCGCGTAGCGGGCCGTCGGGTCGTAGGGCGAGACAACCGCGACGGCCGAGGGCGGCAGCCCGCCGTCCTCGGCGGTGCGCCAGCGCAGGCGGCCGGCCCCGTCGCGGTAGTAGTTCTGAACCATGATCTGCCGCAGGGCCTGGACCCGGGGCCCGGACAGGCGTTCCGGCCCGTGCTGCCCGAGGTGCCCGATTAGCCGGGCGGCGTCGTTGCCAGTGGCGAGGATCCTGGTCTTGGGGCGGGTGGGGTTCTTGCCCAGACGGACCGGGCGGCCGTAGCGGCGCCCCCACTCCTCGTCGACCAAGCCGGTCAGCAAGTGCGGAGCTATGCCGGCCAGCTCTTCCAGCGCGGCGCGGACAGCTTCGGTGACCAGTTCCAGGCGGGTCAGGTCGCGCACCGCGGCCAAGACGTGGGTGGAGTCCGTGCGCTGGGTGGTGCGCTCGCGGACGAGACCGGCCTCCTTCAGGCGCGCGAGCGCGAGGTCCAGGAGACGGTCGGCTCGGCCGTCCTCGGTGAGACGGTCGCGGAAGTCGGCCAGCACGCTGTGGTGGAAGCCGGGATCGTCCAGTTCCATGGCCGGCGCGTACTTGAAATCGATGCGGCAGCGAACCGCTTCGGCCGCCTGCCGGTCCGACAGGCCGAGCAGGAACTGCAGCACGCAGACGGTGGCCAGCTGGGCGGGTGAGAGCCCCGGGCGCCCGTCACGCGGGTACCAGTCGGCGAAGTCCTCGTCACGCCACAGCCTGCCCAGGTGGTCTCTCACCCACATCGCCGTCGTACCGCCCGGATTGCTCGCTCGCGCCATCCGCACGGTCAGAGAAGGGACTTGCTCACCAGAACGGGCACGGAGCGACAACGGGCACCTCGACATCTGCATCGGTCCTGAACAGATCCGAGGACGCCCGTTGATCATGCTGCCCCGCCGGGGATCCTCAAGATCCCCGACAGAGTCAGCATCCAATTGGGCGGGGCCAATTCTTTGCCTGCTCGCTCGCCCGTTCGGGTGGACGAGGGGTGGATAGGGGTCGATGGTGTGGACGGCGTCTGTGGGTGGTTCGCCGCCGGACGGGCTGCGATGCGCCGGGGCCGGGCCGGGCCGGGTCGGGGCGCGGGGCACGCGAGGTACGGGGCCGGGTCGGGATGCCGCAGCGCCATCCTTGTCGCAAGAACGCCACCCCTGTGACAAGAGGGTGTGTGTCACAGCGCCTCCCGGTTCCGTCGAGGCGGGGCGCCGCCTATGGTCAACTTCATGTTCGCCGTCTACGCCGCCCGAATCGACCGCGACCAGCCGCTCAACGGCCTTGAACTGGGGGACCGTCCGGCTCCCCCGGCCCGGTCCGGCTGGAGTGTCGTCAACGTCAGGGCCGCCTCCCTCAACCACCACGACCTCTGGTCCCTCAAGGGCGTGGGTCTGCCCGAGGACAAACTGCCGATGATCCTCGGCTGCGACGCCGCCGGTGTCGACGAGGACGGCAACGAGGTCGTCCTGCACTCCGTGATCGGACAGAGCGGTCACGGTGTCGGCCCCAGTGAACCCCGTTCCATCCTCACCGAGCACTACCAGGGCACCTTCGCCGAACAGGTCGCCGTGCCGACCTGGAACATCCTGCCCAAGCCCAGGGAGCTCTCCTTCGAGGAGGCCGCCTGTCTGCCGACGGCCTGGCTGACGGCGTACCGCATGCTCTTCACCAACGCGGGTGTACGGCCCGGCGACTCGGTCCTCGTCCAGGGCGCAGGCGGTGGTGTCGCCACCGCCGCGATCGTCCTCGGAAAGGCAGCGGGGCTGCGGGTCTTCGCGACCAGCCGTGACGAGGCCAAGCGGAAGCGGGCCGTGGAACTGGGTGCCGTCGAGGCGCTCGAGTCGGGGGCCCGGCTGCCGCAGCGGGTGGACGCCGTCATCGAGACCGTCGGCGCGGCGACGTGGTCGCACTCCGTGAAGTCGCTGAAGCCCGGCGGCACGCTCGTCATCTCCGGTGCGACGAGCGGTGACCGGCCCTCCCACGCCGAACTGACGCGCATCTTCTTCCTGGAGCTCAAGGTCGTCGGTTCCACGATGGGCACCAAGGACGAACTGGAGGACCTGCTCTCCTTCTGCGCCGCCACCGGAGTGCGTCCCGTCATCGACGAGGTGCTGCCGATGGACCGGGCCCGTGAAGGCTTCGAACGGATGGCGTCCGGCGAGCAGTTCGGGAAGATCGTGCTCACCAACGGCTGAGGGCCGCGCCCGCACCTTCTGTCATCAACGGCCGACCTGGCTGCCCGCCAGGTCGGCCGTCCGCGTTTGTCAACCATGGTTGACAGAGTGGGGGTGTCAATGTAAGTTGACACCATGACCGAAGCAACGGATCTCGCCGAGCGCGCGGGCGACCGCGATCCACGGGTCGGACTACGCGCCGTCGCCGCGCTGCGCAGGCTGCTGGAGCAGTTGGAGTCGGTGCAGGTGCGCAGTGCGCGCAATCAGGGCTGGTCGTGGCAGGAGATCGCCGCGGAACTCGGTGTGAGCAGGCAGGCCGTGCACAAGAAGTACGGGAGGCATTGATGTTCGAGCGGTTCACGAAGAACGCCCGCGTGGTGGTGCAGGCGGCGGTTGCGCACGCGGACGGGGCGGGGGCACCTGTCGTCGACACCGAGCACATGCTGCTCGCGCTCCTCGACCGCGAAGGCAGCCGCGCCTCGTTCGCGCTCGCCTCGCTCGGGGTGGCCGGTGAACGCAAGGAGTCGGTACGGGAGGCGGTGACCGAGGCCCGACGCCGGGCCGGACTGTCCCAGGCCGAGACCGACGCCCTGGCCGGGCTGGGGATCGACGTGTCGGAGATCGTCGCCCGGGTCGAGGAGGTGCACGGAGTCGGGGCCATGTCCGGCGGCCGCAGGGACAAGGGCTCGTGGTCCGGGCGGCATCCCTTCAGTCGCGGTGCCAAGCAGACCCTTGAGAAGTCGCTGCGCATCGCCGTCGCCCACGGCGACCGGCACATCGGGGACGAGCACATCCTCCTGGCCCTGACCGTCCGTCCCGGTCTGGCCAGCGAACTCCTCGCCGACCGTGGCGTCACGCACGAGTCACTGACCCGGGTGCTGTACGGCAGCTCAGAGGCGAAGGCCGGCTGAACACGGGCGGCGCGCACACCGGGTTCGCCCTGGAGGACGGTTGTCCCGCCTCTCTGCTGCAGGGAGGGCAGGCGCCCGGAGAGGGGTGGCGGCTGGTGGTCCGACTGGCCTCCCGCGCGCTGCCCTTCCGCGTCAACGTCGGTGACGCGGACTTCGGTTACGTCTTCCTCTCGCTGGACGGCGAGCAGGGCCGCTTCCTGTGGAGGTGTGCCTGAGGCTTCGCCGGGCGCACCGCCGGAAGCGGCCTCCGATGCCGTGACTCAGACCCTCGGCGCGCGCAGTATGGCGCCGATGTGTGCCGCCGCCGTCGACAGGTGGCGGCGGGCGTCGCGGAGCTGGTCGTCCGTGACGCCGTGGTCGCGGGCCGCGTCGCGGATGTCGTCCCGGAAGCGGTCGAGCAGACGGTCCAGGTCGCGGGTCGGGTCGCCGGTGGCATCCTCGTGCGCCCAGGAGGGTTCGTACTCGGCGGGGAAGTCCTCCTTGGTGTGCGAGTACTCGGGCTGCGGGGCCGAGGCGCCGGCGGTGCCCCGGCCGAACCCGAAGTCCTTCCCGAACTCCTTGCCGAAGTCCTTTCCGAAGTCCCCGAACTCCTTGGCCAGTTCGGTCAGGCCCTCGCGCACCCCCGTCGGCCAGTCGCCTCGCGCGAAGTGATCCTGCACCTGCTCCTGCACCCGTCGGCCGATGCGCTGAAGCTCCTCCTGTGCCTGGGCCCGGGCCCGCTCCTGCGCCTCCTTGGCCTGGCGCCGAGCCTGTTGTGCCTCCTCGCGGGCCCTTCGGCTCTCGTCCTTGGCGCGCCGGGCCTGCTCCTTCCACTCCTGCTTGACGCGGCGCATCTCCTCCTTGGCGGTACGCCACGACTCCTTGTCGGCGTAGTCGGCGAAGTCCCCCAAGGGGGAGTCCTGTTCGCCGCGTCCCTTGGTGCCACCACCGCGGCGCGCCTCGCTGGCAGCGGCCCGCATCTCGCGCCGCAGATCGCCCGCCGCGCCGCGCACATCGGCCCGGATCTCGGCGGCGAGCTCCGCCACCGACTCGCGGATCTCCACCTCCAGGTCGGCCAACTCGCCGCTGCGGTCGGCCAGTTCGGCGCGGCCCGCGTCCGTGATGGCGTAGACCTTGCGGCCGCCCTCGGTGGTGTGGGTGACCAGGCCCTCGGCCTCCAGCTTGGCCAGACGGGGGTAGACGGTGCCTGCCGACGGTGCGTACAGCCCCTGGAAGCGCTCCTCCAGGAGGCGGATCACCTCGTAGCCGTGGCGCGGGGCCTCGTCCAGCAGCTTCAGCAGGTAGAGGCGGAGGCGGCCGTGGGCGAAGACGGGAGGCATGTCAGAGCACCTTCTTGTCGGTCGTGCCGTCGGCCGGGGCGTCACTCGCACCGTCGCCCCCGCCGGAAACGGAATTGTCCCCCGAGTCGCCGTGCGGTTCGGCTGCCGGGGTGCTTGCCGGGCCGGCCTCCGTGGCCGTGTCCTCGGCCGGCGGTCGGATGTTCTCGGTGCGGATGTCCTGAAGGGCGATGTCCTCGGGGCCGGTGTCCTCGGGGTCCACGTCCCAGGGCTCGTCCTCGGCCGGAGGCCTGCGCAGCAGGGCGATCGAGCCCGAGACGGTCGTCGCCTTCAGGCTGCCGCTGCCCGTACCGAGCCGGCCGGTGATTCTCTTGGCGCCCCACTGGCCGCTGACCCGGAGATCCTCGAAGGCGTTGGAGACGGTGCCGCTCGCGGTGTTCGCCTCCACCTGCGCGTCCGCCGGGTGGGGGAGCCGGATGGCGATCTCGCCCGAGACGCTGGTCAGGCTGATGTCGGTCGGACGGCCGGCCGGGTCCAGGTCGACGATCATCGAGCCGCTCACGGAGTCCGCCTTGACGGACGACCCCGCCTCGACCACCGTCAGGTCCCCGGAGACGGAGTTGAACCGGAGGTCACCGCTGAGGGCCTGCGCCTCCACGTTCCCCGAGACGGTGTCCGCGCGGACCGGGCCGGTCAGCCTCACCAGTGTCGTGTCACCGGTGACGCCCTTGACTTCCGCGCGTCCGTCGAGCCCGGACACCATGGCCGCGGCGCCGACGACACCCACCTCGACGCGCGTGTCGGCCGGGACGGCGAGGGAGACGACGGCGCTGCGCCGCCAGCCCTTGCGGTCGAGCCACTTGAGGAAGCCCTTCCAGGGGAGGTCCTCGTAAGCCACGGTCAGGGTGCCGCCCCGCTGGCTCACCGCCAGCGGCGGACCCTCGATCTGGGTGACCTCCAGGCGGGCGGAACCTTCGTCGGTCCCCACCACGTTCACCGTTCCGTTGACGATGCGTACGTGGAGCTCCTGTACGGGCTCGTCGAACGTCAGTTTCCTGGGTTCCGTGACGGACCACTCGGACATGGTGAGACCTCCCCGTCGCAACGCGCCATATCGCGTCTCCTGCAATTCACGATATATCGCGGTCGTCGAAAGTCAAGACACGTCGAGACACCCGTTCTGGTGATCTGCGCTTCCCCGAAAATGAACGATGGCCCCAAGCGCCCTGGTTTGTGGCCATGTCGATGGAGGCCCTTCGCAGCGGTTCCGCCGGTCCTGCCTGGACCGCCCCCGGTGCCCTGCTGCTCTGCCGGGCGGAACCAGGGTCCGTCGCCCCGCCGCCCACCTGCTGCTGTGCGAGCGCATGCTGCTCACCGGCGCGGGCTCGGGCCGGAGCGTGCTCGTCCCCGAGGGTTCGCCGTGGCTGTACGGCGATGAGCCCGTCGACCGCGTCCTGACCGGCTGGGCCACCGCCCTCGCCGTCGGCGTCCCCTGGCCCGTGCTCGCCCTGTGGGGGGGCGTCTACCGCGCCGGATACATGCTCGGGTCCGGCTTGCGCCGACCGGTCGGCTACATCTGGCTCGCGAACGGCACGCCGGCCGGCGAGGACGGGGCCACGCACACCTTCGCCAACCGCCTGGGCCTGGACCCCGTACGGGAACTGCGGTCCCTCGAAGAACTGACGAAAGCGGACTCCGGAGCGGACGCCCGCGCCCGTCTGCGCGGCCTGCTCGCGGTCCTCACGCGCGCGGACGTGTCCCCGCCCGCCGGCCGCACTCCCGGCGAACCCGCCGACCGTCTCCACGAGACCACGTCCGGCCGGCCCGGACACCCAGCAGATCGAGTTGCCGGCCGGCGCGAGGCGGTGCGCACGCACTCGACGCGGTCGACCGCGGTCGGCTGGGCCCCTGGATGCCCTGGGCAGGCAGCAGGCACCCCGAAGGCGCCTGCCCTGTCCCTGGCCCAGGCGGCGGCGCGCCTCCCGCTCACCGTGCGGGGCCCGCGGCGGCGCAGCGGGGGACGGACGGCCCATGGCGGGCGCGCTGCTGCCGGGGAACGGGGCGGTGGGGGTGGCGTACGAGCCGATGCGGCCGTGCGACTGATGGCCGGTCGGGCTATGCGTCGTCCTCGTCCTCGTCGTCCAGCCGCGCCAGCCATGTCGCCAGGCGCTCCACCGGCACTTCGAAGTCCGGATTCAGATCGACGAACGTCCGCAGCTGTTCGGCGAGCCACTCGAAGGTGACTTCTTCCTCGCCACGCCGCTTCTCCAGTTCTTCGATGCCACGGTCCGTGAAGTACATGAGGCCAAGGATAAGTGTGCTGAAACGGCCGGGCCGCACCCCGCTCGGGGGTGCGGCCCGGCCGCGCGTGACAGAGGCCGCGACTACGCCTCGAACACCTCACGCACCAGCTGCTCCTGCTCGGACTGGTGCCGCTTCGCGGAACCGACCGCCGGGGACGAGCTGTGCGGGCGCGAGATGCGGCGCAGGCGCTCGCCGTGCGGGACGTCCGCGCCGACCGCCAGGTCCAGGTGGTCGATCAGGTTGAGGGCGATGAACGGCCAGGCACCCTGGTTCGCCGGCTCCTCCTGGGCCCACAGGTACTTCTCGACGTTCGGGTACTTGGCGATCTCCGCCTGGAGTTCGGCACCCGGCAGCGGGTACAGCCGCTCGACGCGCACGATCGCGATGTCCGTGGCGCCGCGCTTGGTGCGCTCGGCCTCCAGGTCGTAGTACAGCTTCCCCGACACGAAGACGACCTTGCGGACCGCGGCCGCGTCGACCGTCGAGTCGCCGATGACCGGGCGGAACTGACCCGACGTGAACTCCTCCGCCTTCGACGCGGCGGCCTTGAGGCGCAGCATCGACTTCGGGGTGAAGACCACCAGCGGCTTGTGGTGCGGGTTGTGCACCTGCCACCGCAGGAGGTGGAAGTAGTTCGACGGCAGGGTCGGCATCGCGACCGTCATGTTGTTCTGCGCGCAGAGCTGCAGGAAGCGCTCGATCCGGGCCGAGGAGTGGTCCGGGCCCTGGCCCTCGAAGCCGTGCGGGAGGAGGAGGGTGACGCCGGAGGTCTGGCCCCACTTCTGCTCCGCCGCCGAGATGTACTCGTCGACGATCGTCTGTGCGCCGTTGACGAAGTCGCCGAACTGCGCCTCCCACATCACGAGGGACTCGGGTCGGGCCAGCGAGTAGCCGTACTCGAAGCCCATGACCGCGTACTCGGAGAGCAGGGAGTCGTAGACGTTGTAGCGCGCCTGCTCTTCGGAGAGGTACTGGAGCGGGGTGAAGTCCTCGCCCGTCTCGCGGTCGATGAGGACCGCGTGGCGCTGGCCGAAGGTGCCGCGGCGGGAGTCCTGGCCGGACAGCCTGACCGGGGTGCCCTCCAGCAGCAGCGAACCGATGGCGAGCGTCTCGCCCATGCCCCAGTCGATCGTGCCGTCCTCGACCATCGTCGCCCGGCGCTGCAGCTGCGGAAGCAGACGGGGGTGGACGTGGAAGTGGTCGGGGATGTTGACCTGGGACTCGGCGATCCGCTTGACGACCTCGGAGGAGATCGCGGTGGTCACCGGGACGGGGAACTCGGCCTGCGGGTCCGACACCGGGGCGACACCCGGCTGCGAGGTGGCCTCGCGGACCTCGGTGAAGACCTTCTCCAGCTGGCCCTGGTAGTCCTGCAGGGCCTGCTCGGCCTCTTCCAGGGTGATGTCGCCGCGACCGATCAGGGACTCGGTGTACAGCTTGCGCACCGAGCGCTTCTTGTCGATCAGGTCGTACATCAGCGGCTGGGTGAAGGCCGGGTTGTCCGACTCGTTGTGACCGCGGCGGCGGTAGCAGATGAGGTCGATCACCACGTCCTTGTTGAACGCCTGGCGGAACTCGAAGGCCAGCCGCGCGACGCGGACCACGGCCTCCGGGTCGTCGCCGTTCACGTGGAAGATCGGGGCCTCGATCATGCGGGCCACGTCGGTCGCGTACATCGACGAACGCGAGGACTCCGGCGCCGCCGTGAAGCCGACCTGGTTGTTGATGACGATGTGGACCGTGCCGCCGGTGCGGTAGCCGCGCAGCTGCGACATGTTCAGGGTCTCGGCCACCACGCCCTGGCCCGCGAAGGCCGCGTCGCCGTGCAGGGCGACCGGCAGGACGGTGAAGTCCGTGCCGCCCTTGTTGATGATGTCCTGCTTGGCGCGGACGATGCCCTCGATGACCGGGTCGACCGTCTCCAGGTGGGAGGGGTTGGCGGCCAGCGAGACCTTGATCTGCTCGCCGTCCAGGCCGGTGAAGGTGCCCTGGGCGCCCAGGTGGTACTTCACGTCGCCGGAGCCGTGCATCGACTTCGGGTCGAGGTTGCCCTCGAACTCCCGGAAGATCTGCGCGTACGACTTGCCGACGATGTTCGCGAGCACGTTCAGCCGGCCGCGGTGGGCCATGCCGATGACGACCTCGTCCAGCCGGGACTCCGCCGCGCTGTCGAGGACCGCGTCCAGCAGCGGGATGACGGACTCGCCGCCCTCCAGGGAGAAGCGCTTCTGGCCGACGTACTTCGTCTGCAGGAAGGTCTCGAAGGCCTCCGCCGCGTTCAGGCGGCGCAGGATGCGCAGCTGTTCCTCGCGCTCCGGCTTGGAGTGCGAGCGCTCGATGCGGTCCTGGATCCACTTGCGCTGCTTGGGGTCCTGGATGTGCATGAACTCGACGCCGGTGGTGCGGCAGTACGAGTCGCGCAGCACGCCGAGGATGTCGCGCAGCTTCATCAGGGACTTGCCGGCGAAGCCGCCGACCGCGAACTCCCGCTCCAGGTCCCACAGGGTGAGGCCGTGCTCGGTGATGTCCAGGTCGGGGTGCTTGCGCTGGCGGTACTCCAGCGGGTCGGTGTCGGCCATGACGTGGCCGCGGACCCGGTAGGAGTGGATCAGCTCGAAGACGCGCGCGGCCTTGGTGACGTCGTCGTCGTGCGAGGCGTCGATGTCCTTGAGCCAGCGGACCGGCTCGTAGGGGATGCGCAGGGCCTCGAAGATCTCGTCGTAGAAGCCGTTCTCGCCGAGGAGGTAGTTCGCGACGACGCGCAGGAACTCGCCGGACGCGGCGCCCTGGATGACCCGGTGGTCGTAGGTCGACGTGAGCGTCATGACCTTCGCGATGCCGAGCTTGTTCAGGGTGTCCTGGGAGGTGCCCTGGAACTCCGCCGGGTAGTCCATGGAGCCGACGCCCATGATGACCGACTGACCGGGCATCAGACGCGGGACCGAGTGCACGGTGCCGAGGCCGCCCGGGTTGGTCAGGGAGACCGTGACACCGGTGAAGTCGTCCATCGTCAGCTTGCCGTCGCGGGCGCGGCGGACGATGTCCTCGTAGGCCTGCCAGAACTCGAAGAAGTTCAGCGTCTCGGCCTTCTTGATGCCGGCGACGACGAGCTGGCGGTCGCCGTTGGGCTTCACCAGGTCGATGGCCAGGCCGAAGTTGACGTGCTGCGGCTTGACGAGGGTGGGCTTCCCGTCCTTCTCCGCGTAGTGCCAGTTCATCGACGGCATGGCCTTGATGGCCTGCACCATCGCGTAGCCGATCAGGTGCGTGAAGGAGATCTTCCCGCCCCGGGCGCGCTTCAGGTGGTTGTTGATGACGATGCGGTTGTCGAACAGCAGCTTCACCGGGACCGCGCGCACGGACGTGGCCGTGGGCAGTTCCAGCGAGGCGTTCATGTTCTTCGCGACGGCGGCGGCGGGGCCGCGCAGCGTGACCAGCTCCGGCCCGTCGGGGGCCGCGGGCGCGGCCTTGGCCGCAGCAGGCTTGGCCGCGGCGGGCTTCGCCGGAGCCGGAGCAGGGGCCGCGGCGGCCGGCTTCGCGGGAGCGGGCGCCGGAGCGGCGGCCGGGGCCGGTGCGGGAACCGCGGGGGCGGCCGGAGCCTGCGCAGCCGGGGCGGGGGCCGCGGGCGCCGGGGTGGTGGCCCCCGCCGCCGCATTACCCGCCGGAGCCGGGGCGGCAGCGGCGCCCGGCTTGTAGTCGGCGAAGAAGTCCCACCAGGCTCGGTCTACCGAATTCGGGTCCTGGAGGTACTGCTGATAGATCTCGTCGACGAGCCACTCGTTGGGGCCGAACGCCGCAGCGGGGTTCTTGCCCGCTTGGTCTGCGTCGGTCGAGATGCTCGAGTTACTGGGGGACTGTGGCGACACGGCGGCAACCGCCCTCTTCCGCTTCACAAGGTGATGGACAGCGGAAATAAAGGCTACGCCCCCAAGACCCCGAAGGTCAGGCCGGGCCGGTTCATCGTCGTGTAAGTCACACCGGAAAGCGTGTTTCGGGCCTGGAAATGGCGGGAAACAAACGCGGTTTCGCTACAGATCAGAGGCACTGGGAAACACCGACACAGGCCCTGCACGCGCGGCGTACGGGCATCGGCCTGATCACACGTGTCCAGCAGCGCGGACGTCGGTGGATCTTGAGGCTCCGGTTCGGACTTTACGTCAACTTTGAACGGATGTCTCTCCCGGGAGGGTGACGAGGATCCGGCAGCCACGCTCGGATTCGGCCACTCCGATCCCGCCTCCGTGGAGGTCGACCGCCCAGCGGGCGATCGCGAGCCCGAGGCCCGTACCGCCGTCGCCGCCCTGCCCGTTGGACGCGCCCGCGCCGCCCCGGTTGAAACGCTCGAAGACCCGGTGCCACTCCGAGCGCGGAATGCCCGGACCCTCGTCCAGCACCTCCAGCTCCAGCGACTCCGACTGCAGCCCGCGCCGCGCCTTCACGGTCACGCGCCCGTGCGGCGGACTGTGCTTGACCGCGTTGTCGATGAGGTTCGCCACCACCTGGTGGATGCGCTCGGGGTCCGCGTGCGCCGTCAGTTCCGGCGGGGACACGTCGAGGTGCAGATGGACGTCCGTACGGGTGTGGCTGCCGGAGCCCGAGGCGATGCCCGCGCGCGCGGGCACGGCCATGTTGGCCTCCTTCAGCACGCCCGACAGATACGGCCAGACCTCGAAACGCCGCTGGCGCAGCGGTACGACGCCGTTGTCCAGCCGGGACAGGTCCAGCAGCGTTTCCACCAGCCGGCCGAGGCGCTCCGTCTGCTTCAGAGCCGTGCGCATGGTCTCGGGGTCGGCGGTCGTGACGCCGTCGACGATGTTCTCCAGCACCGCCCGCAAGCCCGCGATGGGAGTGCGCAGCTCGTGCGAGACGTTCGCGACCAGCTCCTTGCGCTGCCGTTCCTGGGCCTCCAGGTCGTCGGCCATGCGGTTGATCGTCTGCGCGAGGTCGCCCAGCTCGTCGCGGCGGTTCTCGCGCACCCTGCGGGTGTAGTCGCCGTGTGAGATGGCCCGGGCGACCGCGTTCATGTCGTCCAGGGGTGCGGTGAGCGAATGGGCCACGAACTGCGTGATCAGCAGTGTGGCGACCATCGAGAAGACAGTGATGAAGCGCAGCTCCGTCGCCGTGCGCATCGCGATCATCATCAACCCGGTGGTGATGAGGACGGCGATGACGACCAGTGCGCCCAGCTTGGTCTTGATCGAGAACGGGCGGACGCCGCCCCAGGGCTCCTCCCCGGGGCTTCTCCGTGCGGGCGGACCGCCACTCATGGCGTCGGGGTCTCCAGCGCGTAGCCCACGCCGTGCACCGTGCGGATCCGCTCGGCGCCGATCTTCCGGCGCAGTGCCTTGATGTGGCTGTCGACGGTCCGGGTGCCCGACGCGTCGGCCCAGTCCCACACCTCGGCCAGCAGCTGCTCACGGGAGAGCACCGCGCGCGGGGTGTTCGCCAGGCAGACCAGCAGGTCGAACTCGGTGGGCGTGAGATGCACGTCCTCCGAGTGCACGCGCACCCGTCGCTGGGCGTGGTCGATCTCCAGCTCGCCGAGCCGGAGGATGCCGCTTCTGGGCGTAGCCGCCGCCAGCGCGGCACGCTCCACCCGGCGCAGCAGCACATGCACGCGCGCGGCCAGCTCTCGCATGGAGAACGGCTTGGTCATGTAGTCGTCGGCGCCGACCCCGAGCCCGACCAGCATGTCGGTCTCGTCGTCGCGCGCGGTGAGCATCATCACCGGCACCGGGCGCTGGGCCTGCACACGGCGGCAGACCTCCAGGCCGTCGAAGCCGGGCAGCATGATGTCGAGGATCAGCAGGTCGGGCTGCCAGGCCTCGGCGGTGTCGACGGCCGCCGGACCGTCACCCGCGGTCTGCACGAGGAAGCCCTCGGCGCGCAGGCGGGCCGCGATGGCGTCGACGATGGTCGCGTCGTCCTCGACCACCAGGACCCTGCGCTGCGCGCCCGGGGTCGCTGTCGTGCCGTTGTGGGATGTGTGGGTCTGCTCCATCGCCCGCCCCTGAGTTGCTTTCGGAATCCGTGGGGTGATCCGTATTTACTGGCGCAGGCATGCGCATGCCTGCGCACGCTTGCGATTGACGCTTGAATGATCTGCGCCAGGCAAGCAGGGTACGGGGAGTCACCGCGCCGCGGCTATCCAGGTCGGACGGCGATGTGCACGACGTCGGGAACGCCCCGGGCAACCGGGATCTCTTCGGTACGCACCTGTTGGAACCCGGCATTCCACAAGGTTTCTTCGAAATCCGGAGACGGCTGGGCGGACCACACCGCCAGTACCCCGTCCGGCTTCAACACCCTTGTGCAGCTTGTCAGTCCGGCCGGTGAGTAGAGATCGTCGTTGCCCTCGGTGACCGTCCAGCCGGGGCCGTTGTCGATGTCGAGGCAGAGGGCGTCGTACGTGTCGGATGTCTCATTGACGTAAGTGATCAGGTCCGCCTCGACGATCTCCGTGCGGGGGTCGGCGAGGGCCCGCGCCGAGAAGGCGGCGAGGGGGCCGTCGCGATGCCAGTCGATGATGGCGCGCTCGCGCTCCAGGACCGTGATCGCGCCCCAGTAAGGGTCGGCCGCCGCGTGCGCCAGGGAGAACCCCACGCCCAGGCCTCCGATCAGCACGTCCGGTTGCGTGCGCCGGCCCAGGGCGGCACGTGCGATGTCCACGAGGAGCCGCTCCGAGCGGCCGTCGGAGGTGTCCATCAGGAAGCAGCCGTTGGCGATGATCTGCAGCAACGCGCCGTGCCGGCGCAGCACGACCTCGCCGTACGGTCCCTCGCGCCGGTCCAGGACCAAAGGGGTGTCGCGGCTGGCGGTCATGGCCCCATCCTGCATGGGCTGCAGGGCGCGCCGCGGGCCTCACGCCGCGAGTGCCGTGAGAAAGAGGAGCGCAGGCGAGCCGTTGGGTGGCGCTGGGGGGCTCCGGTGGGGACGAGCTGGTCGCCGTACGCCGCCGCAGCCACCGTTTCCGGGGCGGTGAAGGCGTTCGAGGAACGGTGAAGGACGGCGGGAGGACGATCGGGCGGCACCCGGCACCGCCGTGAACCGATGCGCGCGGACCTCCGCGGCGACGCCATCGGCGACGCGTCCGTCCACCGCGCCGGAGAACGGGACCCGGCGACCCGGCCGACGCGCGCCGGCATCGGGGCCGATGGCACGGAACTGCCCCCGGACGCGTAAGAAGCCTGAGAGGTTGCTGTGAATCGCCTCTCGCGTGGCGTCGGTCACAGACAGGGGCCCCTGTGGTTGCCGAGGGTGGGGCGCAACAGAAGGAGCGCCTCACCGTGGAACCCACCGCGACGGCCGAGAACGAGCCCTCGGTCGCGCCCGCGCCCGGCGCGTCCGGGCTCCTGGACGGTATGCCCCGCCAGCGCGGCCCTGCGAGCATCGCGGCGCCCAGCCTGCCGGTGCCCGTCCGCACGGCCCGCGCCCTCCGTCCCTGGCGCCTCCTGCCGACCCCCACCGGCACCCCGTTCACCTTCGCCTACGCGGCCGTCCTGGTCCTCACCTCACTGATCACCGCGTATGCCTCCCCGTCTCTCCTCCACACCCTCTACCAGGCCTCCAGTACCGACGTGGCGCACCTCGTGCAGACGCCCGTCCTGGTGCTGCTCGCCAGCGCCCTGTGGGTGGCGGGCGGGATCACCTCGCCGTACATGGTCGTGTTCCTGCTCGTCCTGACCGCGCTGGAGCGGCGGGTGGGCGGGGCGCGCGCGGCCGTCGTCTTCCTGCTCGGGCACGTCCTGGCCACCCTCGCGACCGAGGGCACGGTGGGTCTCGCGGTCCTGGTGGGCCACCTCCCCGACAGCTCCCTGCACCGCCTGGACTACGGCATCAGCTTCGGCGTGGCCGCGGGCGTCGGCGCCCTGGCCGGACTGCTGACACCGTGGCTGCGCTGGCCGTTGCTGGCGCTGTTCGGCGGGATGCTGGTCGAGGACCTGATCGAGTTCACGGACCCGATGACCAACTGGGGCCACCTGATCTCGCTGGCGATAGGCATCGCGACATGGCCGATGGTCAGACGCCGGCACCGGGACGGTCCCGGCGCGGCCCGCTAGCGGCCCTGGGAGGCCCGGGGTTTTTGGGAGTCGCAGCCTGTGAGCGAGGGCGCGGACCCGCAGCGCCGTTCCTGTGAACGGCGTCGGGGGTTTGTGGCGTCGGCTATGCGAGGCCGGCATGCCCCGTTCAGGGCCGGCCCGCCGGGCCCACGAACCTCGCGCTCGTCAGCGGAGCCACGGCGCGCCAGCCCAGCGCCTCGTACAGCGCCCGCCCCGCCGGTGTCCCGGCCAGCACGCCCGTCTCGGCGCCCTGCTCGGCCGCCGCGCGCTGCAGGGTCCGCATGACCACGCTCCCGAGCCCCCGTCGCCGATGTGCCGGCGCGGTCTCTATCCGGTCGGCGACCGCCGTCGCGCCGTTCGCCGCGATCTGCCCGCGGGCCGCGAGTGACCCGTCCGGCGCCGCGACCAGCACCGTGGTGACACCGCCCCGCGTCCAGCACCGCAACCGGTGGCCGTACGGAACCTCGGTCTCCTCTGCTCCCGTCAGCGGAATCGTCATCAGATGCCCCGGCTCCGGATCCACCCACCAGCCCGCCCCCACCCACTCCCGCGCCACCGACGGATCCTGGAACACCTTCAGCCAGACACCGGCCCCGGACACCGAGCCGGCCACCTTCCGCACGGTGTTCTCGTCGACATCGTCGTTCGTCGCGCCGAAGACATGGCGCGAGACCTGGTCCACCAGCCCCACGTCGACCGTCCAGCCCCACGGTTCCGCCATCGGGGGAGCGGCCCGGCGCGAGAGGACCCACCCGTGCACCCATGCCCGTACGACCTCGTCCACGACACCACCCCTGTAATAACTGCAATCCACTTTCATCTATTACTGAAACGAAGATATGCGCAGCTCACCCCTGACCGGCAGAGATGATCGCTCACGGCGAACACGGCCTCGGGAACATTCGTGGAGTCCCGTGCATTGAGTCGGCATAACTCAACTTGACTGCCGGAGGGTAGATCATGGCTTCGACGTCCACACCGCTCACCCTGCCCGTGCTGCCACTCGACGACGAGGTCGTGCTGCCCGGCATGGTGGTGCCGCTGGACCTGAACGACCCCGACGTACGCGCCGCGGTGGAGGCCGCCCAGGCCGCCGCCCGGTCCGAACCGGGCAAGCCGAAGGTCCTGCTGGTGCCACGCATCGACGGCGCATACCCGGGCACCGGCGTGCTCGGCACCGTCGAGCAGGTCGGCAGGCTGGCCGACGGCGACCCGGGCGCCCTGATCCGCGGCCGGGGCCGCGTGAAGATCGGCGCCGGCACCACCGGCCCGGGCGCGGCGCTGTGGGTCGAGGGGACGAGGATCGACGAGAGCGTGCCGGAGCCGCTGCCCGGCCATGTCACCGAACTGGTCAAGGAGTACAAGGCCCTCGCCACCGCCTGGCTGCGCAAGCGCGCCGCCTGGCAGGTCGTGGACCGCGTCCAGGCCATCGACGACGTGTCCCAGCTCGCCGACAACTCCGGATACTCGCCCTTCCTGACCACCGACCAGAAGATCGAACTGCTGGAGACCGCCGACCCGATCGCCCGTCTCAAGCTCGCCACCCAGCAGCTGCGCGACCACCTCGCCGAGCAGGACGTCGCCGAGACCATCGCCAAGGACGTCCAGGAAGGCGTCGACAAGCAGCAGCGGGAGTTCCTGCTCCGCCGCCAGCTGGAGGCCGTCCGCAAGGAACTGCGCGAGCTGAACGGCGAACAGGACGGCGAGGAGTCCGACGACTACCGCGCCCGTGTGGAGGCCGCCGACCTCCCGGAGCACGTGCGGGAAGCGGCGCTGAAGGAGGTCGACAAGCTGGAGCGGTCCAGCGACCAGTCCCCCGAAGGCTCCTGGATCCGCACCTGGCTGGACACCGTCCTCGAACTCCCGTGGAACACCCGGACCGAGGACGCGTACGACATCATGGGCGCCAAGGCGGTCCTCGACGCCGAGCACGCGGGCCTGGAGGACGTGAAGGAGCGGATCACCGAGTACCTGGCGGTGCGCAAGCGGCGCAGCGACCGCGGCCTCGGCGTCATCGGCGGCCGGCGCGGCGGTGCCGTCCTGGCCCTCGTCGGCCCGCCCGGCGTCGGCAAGACGTCTCTCGGCGAGTCGGTGGCACACGCGATGGGCCGGAAGTTCGTCCGCGTCGCCCTCGGTGGAGTGCGCGACGAGGCCGAGATCCGCGGCCACCGCCGTACGTACGTCGGCGCCCTGCCCGGCAGGGTCGTCCGCGCCATCAAGGAAGCCGGTTCGATGAACCCGGTCGTCCTGCTCGACGAGATCGACAAGGTCGGCTCGGACTTCCGCGGCGACCCCGCGGCGGCGCTGCTGGAGGTCCTGGACCCGGCGCAGAACCACACCTTCCGCGACCACTACCTGGAGGTCGAACTCGACCTCAGCGACGTCGTCTTCCTCGCCACGGCGAACGTCCTGGAGGCCATCCCGGAGGCCCTGCTCGACCGTATGGAGCTGGTCCGCCTCGACGGCTACACCGAGGACGAGAAGGTCGTCATCGCCCGCGACCACCTGCTCCCGCGCCAGCTGGAGCGGGCGGGCCTGGACGCGGACGAGGTGACTCTCGACGAGAGTGCCCTGCGCAAGCTCGCCGGCGAGTACACGCGCGAGGCGGGCGTCCGCACCCTGGAGCGGTCCATCGCCAGGCTGCTGCGCAAGGTCGCGGCCGAGCACGAACTGGGCGGGCGCGAGCTGCCGTTCACCATCACGGACGGCGACCTGCGCGCCCTGATCGGACGCCCGCACCACGTACCGGAGTCCGCCCAGGACCCGGCGGAGCGCCGTACCGCGGTCCCCGGTGTCGCCACCGGCCTGGCCGTCACCGGCGCGGGCGGAGACGTGCTGTTCGTGGAGGCGTCCCTGGCCGACCCGGAGACGGGCGCGGCGGGCCTGACCCTCACCGGCCAGCTCGGTGACGTGATGAAGGAGTCGGCGCAGATCGCGCTGAGCTTCCTGCGCAGTCACGGCGCCGAACTGGAACTGCCGGTGGCCGACCTGAAGGACCGGGGCGCCCACATCCACTTCCCGGCGGGCGCGGTCCCGAAGGACGGTCCGAGCGCCGGCGTCACGATGACGACGGCGCTGGCCTCCCTCCTGTCCGGCCGCCTGGTCCGCACGGACGTGGCGATGACGGGAGAGGTCTCACTGACCGGCCGGGTCCTCCCGATCGGCGGCGTGAAGCAGAAGCTGCTGGCGGCGCACCGCGCGGGCGTCACCACCGTCATCATCCCCAAGCGCAACGAGGCCGACCTGGACGACGTCCCCGCGGAGGTGCTGGACAAGCTCGACGTCCACACCGTCACGGACGTCCGCCAGGTCCTGGAACTGGCACTCGCGCCCGCCACGAGCGACGCGACGCCGAAGGTTCCCGTGGCGGCGTGACGGACGCCGCGGGATGAGGGAAGGCCCGGGCCCCGTGAGGGTGGCCGGGCCTTCGCCACATCTGTACGGAGGGATCAGCCGCACCGGTGTGCTACTGGCGTGGACATGCCAGGAATTGCCCCGGTAAAGAAGCTACGCACGTAGAAGAGAGGGTGGGAAGAGGGGCCGGATGCTGCCATTGGTCCAGCCCTGCGAAATACTTGGAGAGCTGCGGCAACGACGGGGTCTGGCGGAAACTTTCAGGATCGGGAAACCGAGGCAGGGGCTGACGTGCACGAAGGCGATAACGGGGACGAGCGCCGCCTCCCGGCGCAGGCGTCCCCGAGTGGCGCAGACCATGAGTACCTGTCGCTGGAGCGTGAACTCACGGTCCTGTTCAGGCGCGCCCGCGCCAACCAGGGCGAGATGGCCCGAGAGGTCCACCCCGACCTGGAGACGGCGGCGTACGGACTGCTCATCCGGCTGGACGAGTGCGGCCGGCAGCGTGCGACGGAACTCGCGGCCTACATCGGCGTCGGCAAGGCGACCATGTCCCGCCAGCTGCGCGCCCTGGAGGACCTCGGGCTGGTCGCCCGCGAACCCGACCCCGCCGACGGCCGCGCCTGGCTCGTCCACCTCACGGACGAGGGGCACCAGCGGGTGAGCAAGGTCCGCGACGCCCGGCGGGCGCGGTACGTCAGCCAGCTGTCGCACTGGGAGCGGCGCGAGGTGGCCGAACTGGCACGGTTGCTCGGGCAGTTGAACCGTGGAATGGAGAGGTAGGGGCGGCGAAGCGGAGGGGCGCCGCGCCCATCGCGCGGAGCGTCACAGCTCCACGTAGACCACCGTCGCGTCGTCGTGTGTCTTGCTCCGCCGCAGGAACACCCGTTCCGTGTCCGCGGTTTCGAGCGTCCGCACCCGCTCGACGAGCGCCCCCGCTCCCTCCTTCCGTACGAGCCGGAAGCAGTCCGCCCAGTCACCCTCGCGGAACTTCTCCACCCATCGCGTCGCCCCGTCGGTCAGCGCGGCCAGCGCACGGACCTCCCCGCGGGGGAGCGCCCCCGTCACGGCCCGCTCCGCAACCGACGGATCAGCGGCCGCCGTGAAGAAGCCGCCCTCCTTGTTCCGGACGGTGGAGTCCACCAGGGCGTCCGTCGCCAGGGCCGAGCGCGGCAGCCGGTGCAGGCGGTCGTCCAGTACGGCCGTCACCGAAGCCTGAGACGACTCCAGGAGCAGGGCCGAGTCGGACAGGACCAGGTACTCGACGGTCTTGAGTCCCCAGCGCGCCACAACGACCGTCGCCTGTGGGGTGCGTGGGTGAGAAAGGTCACAGGTATCCGCATGCGCCTCGGCCGTGCGGGCGATGGCCCGGGAAAGGGACTGGGACAGCGGAACATCCGGGAGGGAAACAGTCAGTTCGGTCAGGGCGCCACCGAGGCGGGCGACATACCAGGGGACCGAATGCAGACAGCCCGTCTCGTCGCGCGGAGGCGTCACTCCGTCCAGCACGACGAGGGCGCCGCCCTGGCCGGAAGCGGGCAGGGCCACCGCGGCGAAGTCCTCGTTGGGGCGGGTGGAATCGCCGGGCTCCGAGACAAGTTCCGTACGCATCCAGCCAGTCTGCACGACGTCTTCACAGGGTTCGCCAAAAGGTGCCACTGGTTACCCAATCCACGCACCCGCGCAGGTCAGGCGCCTGGTTTGGGGTGGAATCCGTTGTTCCGGGAATGCGTGTCGGCGAATGGTGCCACCGCCGGGCGCAGACGTCCAACCGGCCTGCCGCGCAAGGCCGCTGCGCCCGTCCGAGGAACTTGCTCGCCAACTCCCCTCCGATGTTCACTCCTTCGGGTGGCGGGTCAGGTGATGCTCGGCCACTGCCCACCGGCACTGGGAGGGTCGGGGACCGTATCGGCGGTACGCACGGTCGGCGTCAGTTGACGGAGCGTCACCCGGGCCCATGAGTATCACGAGTCAGGAATGCGAGCACCGGTGCAGAAGACGCGGCCTCGTCGCACAGGCAAGCAGACGGACCCCGCAGCGGGCGCGGAGGGCGCGCCCGGCAGCACCGGCACCACCACCGGCAAGGGCCGGCCCACCCACGTACGCAACCGGCTCGTCGTCGCCGTGGCCGTCGTGGCCGCCGCCATCGCCGGCGCCGGTGCCCCCTCCGTCCTCGCCGCCTCCGGTCAGCTCAAGGACTCCCAGGACCTGGTGACGCTCGCCGAGCAGACCCAGGACGCCCTCAATCTCGCCCACTCGCTCGCCGACGAGCGCGACGAGGTGACGTCCTACATCGCCGCCGGCCGGGCCAAGTCCAAGGCACCCACCGAGCAGGCGAGCGCCCGTGTCGACCGGCAGGTCGAGGACCTGCGGGAGAACACCGGCACGTCCGCCTCGCTGCGCGGCGACCTGGACGGCATCGCCGCCCTGCGCCGCTCCGCGCTCACCGGCAAGAGCAGCGCTCTCCAGGCGCACGACGCCTACTCCGCCGCCATCACCGAACTGCACGGCCTCGCCGAGCAGCTGGCCCAGCAGGTGCCGCCCCGGGCCGGTTCGGGCGCGTACGCCCTCGCCGAGCTGGACTCCGCCGTCCAGCAGTCCGCCGCCGCCCGCGGGCTGCTCCTCGCCGCGCTCAGCGTGCCGACGTCCCAGCAGTCGGTCATCAGCCCCGTCACCGGCCTGCCGACCACGATCACCACCTCCTCGGCCGCCGACACCAAGCAGCGAGGCGCGCTGACCGCCGCCGCCCAGCAGGCCAGGCTACGCTCCGACGCGGCCCTGGCCGACTTCCACGACACCGCGCCCAAGGCCGCCCGGGCGTCGTACGACTCGACGGTCACCGGTGCCGAGGTCAACTCGGCCGAGCAGTATCTGGCCGCCCTCACCGACCAGCCGACGCTCTCCCAGTCCGAACTCGGCACCAGCGCCACAAAGGTCGACGCCGCGCTCTCCGCCCGGATCGACGCCATGCGGGGTGCGGAGTCCGCCCTCTACGACCGCCGCACCAAGGACCTCGCCCAGCTGCGCGACGACGACGTCAGCACGCTGGAGCTGCGCATCGCCGTCCTCGGCGCCCTCATGCTGCTCGCGGTCGGTGTCGCCACGGCGATGGCCCGCAGCCTCACGCGCCCGCTCTCCGTCCTGCGCCGCGGCTCGGCCCGGCTCGCCGAGGCGGAGGACCCGGCCGCCCAGGAACCGGTCACCTTCACCGGCCGCAACGACGAGTTCGCCCAGGTCGTCCGCTCCGTCAACGCCCTGCACGCACACGCCGCCGCCCTGCACGAGCGGATCGCCACCCTGGAGGCCGACCGCAAGCACCTGGTCGGCCAGCGGCAGAAGATGGCCGAGGCCCGCGAAGAGCTGCGCACCGATCTCGCCGACTCCGCCGCCCAGTTGGAGCGTCTGCGCGAGAGCATCGGCGGCAGGTTCGTGAACCTGGCGCTGCGCACCCTCGGTCTGGTCGAGCGCCAACTGGCCGTCATCGAGGGCCTGGAGGAGCGGGAACACGACCCGGACCGCCTCGCCACCCTCTTCAAGCTCGACCACTTCGCCACGGTGATGCGCCGGCACAGCGAGAACCTCCTCGTCCTCGCCGGCACCGAGCACGTGCAGCAGAGCGCGCATCCCGTGCCGCTCGTCGACGTCGTCCGTGCTGCGGTCAGCGAGATCGAGCGCTACGAGCGCGTCCGTATAGCCGTGCTGCCGCCGCACGCGCACGTCGCGGGCTTCGCAGCGGACGACCTCTCGCATCTGCTGGCCGAACTGATGGAGAACGCCACCACGTTCTCCCCGCCCGACCTGCCCGTCGAGATCTCCGGCTGGCTTCTGGAGAACGGCGAGGTCATGCTCTCCGTGCAGGACGAGGGCATCGGCATGACCGGCGAGCAGATGACGCGCCTGAACGCCCGCGTCGCCGAGTTCGACCCGGAGTCCCCCTACGACCACGAGGGCAACGAGGGACCCGGCCTCGGCCTCGGCCTCTACGTCGTCGCGCGACTGGCCCACCGCCACGGCGTCCGCGTCCAGTTGCGCGAGCAGAAGCAGGGGGGCGTCGCGGCGGTCGTGGTCGTGCCGGGCGGCCTGCTCGCCTCGGCTCAGCCGTCCGCCGTCCCGTCCGCCACCGCGCCCACCACGGGCGCCACCCCCGCCTTCTCCCTCCCCGGCGCCGACGCCGAGGCCAACTCCAACATCCTCTACGGCCGTTCGACCTCCACCGACCCCCTGGTCACACTGGCGGAGAACGCGATACGAGAGCGGCCGGAGCCGGAGCCGGAGGCCGTACCTGTACCGGCCGCCCCGACGGAACCGGAGCCCACGGCCACCCAGCCGCAGCCGACCTCCGACGACGCACCGCCGACCGCAGGCCCGCAGCCGGGGTGTGAGGGACCGGCGGGCATCGACCCGCAGCCTGGCTTCGGCGCACCGCCAACCGCAGGCCCGCAGTCGGTGTCCGATGCGTCGGCGGAATCCGAGGCGCGGTCGGAACTCGGTGCGCTGGCGGACGTTGAGCCGCTGTCGGTGTCCGATGTGCCGGCGGAGTTCGAGGCGCGGTCGGAACTCGGTGCACCGGCAGACGCCGAACCGCACTCGGTGTCCCATTTTCCGGCGTACGCCGAGTCGGAGTCCGCCGTACCGGCGGAATCCGAACCGCAGTCGGTGTCCCCTGTACAGGCGTACGCCGAGTCGGAGTCCGACATGCCGGCGGAATCCGAACCACACTCGGAGTCCGACGTACCGGCGTACGCCGAACCGCAGTCGGAGTCCCCTGTGCCCGACGTGCCGGCGGCCGAGGTCACGATGGAGCTGCTGATCTCGTCATTCGTGCCCGAGGCTCAGGACGAGCCGGTGGCCGAGACGCCGGAGAGCCACGACCGGCCCGCGCGTGAGACGGGCGAGGCCTACCCGCGGCCGGCGGCCGGGACGGTCCCGCTTCCGGCTCAGCGTGCGGCCGCCGACGCCGAGTTCGCCCCGCAGGGGCCACCCGCACCCGACGACGAGGGCGGTACGAGTGGTGTCGGTGGGTACACACCTGACGAAGGCGCCGCCGAGGCGGAACACACCCGCACTCCGGACGAGGAGCCCGTCACCGCCAAGGGCCTCCCCAAGCGCACCCCCAAGATCGTCGCCCCCACTCAGTCCGCGCCCCCACGCCGGCGCTCGGTGGATGCGGAAGCCCTCCGCAGGAGACTCGGCGGCTTCCGTCAGGGCGCCCAGGCCGGCTACCGCGACGTAGAGACGGAGATCGCCGAACGGACGGCCCAGACCCAGGTACCGGCTCAGGCACCGACCCGGGTACCGGCCACCGAACATGCCGTATCCGAAGAAGCCACGGGGGGCACCGTCGAGGAGGCAAGCAGTTGACCGCGCCCAGTACCTTCGGACTGAGCAGTGAAGCCCGCAATCTGCACTGGCTGCTGACGAACCTGGTCGAGGAGGTGCCGGGCATCCAGTCAGTGGCGGTTGTCTCCTCCGACGGCCTGCTCCTTCTCTCCTCCGACCCGGGCCGAAACGCCGCAGCCCGCGAGGCCCGCGGAACCAGGCCCACCGGCCCCAGGGGCTCCTCGGCAGACCTCGCCGCGATCGTCTCCGGCATCGGCAGCCTCACCATCGGCGCGGCCAAGCTGATGGGCTCCGGCAACGTGAAGCACACGATGGTCGCGATGGAAGAGGGCAGCCTGTTCGTGATGTCGATCAGCGACGGCTCGCTGCTCGGCGTGCACGGCTCGGCGGACTGCGACATGAGCGTGGTCGCGTACCACATGGCCCTGTTCGTCGGCCGCGCCGGCCACGTGCTGACCCCCGAACTCCGCAGCGAGCTACGGAAATCCCTGGAAACGCAGTCCACGGGGAGCACCCGATGAGCAGTACGCCCAAGAAGCTGCCGGTGCGCCGCGGCGACCGCAAGCCGGCCCGCGTGCGCCCGTACTCGCTCACCGGCGGCCGTACCCGCTTCGGCCACGTCCTCCTCGTGGAGACGTTCGTGGCGGCGCTGGAGGCCCCCGAGGAGCGCAAGGAACTGACGAAGGGGTCCCTCAGCACCCGGGTCATGCCGGAGATGCTCGCCATCGTCGAACTGTGCCGCCGCATGCGCACGGTGGCCGAGATCGCCGCGCTGCTGAAGATGCCGCTCGGCGTGGTCCGCGTGCTGCTCAGCGACCTCGCGGACCAGGGAAGAATCCGCGTGTACGGAACAGGTACCGGTCACGGCACGGGCCGTCCGGACCGGGCTCTGCTGGAAAGGGTGCTGAGTGGACTCCGTCGTCTCTGACGCCGCTCGCGGCGTCTTTCCGCTCCTCGACGAAGAGGGGCCCGAACAGCCCTGGCAGACGGATCGCACCCGCGCCCCCATCGCCACGAAGATAGTCGTGGCGGGCGGTTTCGGCGTCGGCAAGACCACTCTGGTCAGCGCCGTCTCGGAGATCACGCCCCTGCAGACCGAGGCGCTGATGACCGAGGCGAGCGAGGGCACCGACGACCTCACCGACACGCCCGGCAAGCTGACCACCACCGTGGCCATGGACTTCGGCCGCCTCACGCTCGACGACGACCTGGTGCTCTACATGTTCGGCACGCCGGGTCAGCAACGGTTCTGGTTCATGTGGGACGACCTGGTGCGCGGCGCGATAGGCGCCGTCGTCATGGCCGACACCCGCCGTCTGAAGGACTCCTTCCCGGCCCTCGACTACTTCGAGAGCTGCGGACTGCCCTACGTCGTCGCCGTCAACCACTTCGACGGCACCGAGCTGTTCGAACCGGCGGACGTGCGGGAGGCGTTGACGATCCCCGCACACATACCCGTAATGATCATGGATGCGCGGCGGAGGATCTCGGTGATCGAGACTCTCCTGTCCCTCGTCGGCCACGCGCTCGACGAGACCCCCGAGTAGTAGCCCCTCTTAGGAGTAGTCACCCGCATGCGGAAGATACTCGTCGTAGGAGCCGGTCAGTCCGGTCTCCAGCTCGCCCTCGGCCTTCAGTCGCAGGGGTACGAGGTCACCCTGATGTCGAACCGGACGGCGGACGAGATCCGTTCCGGCCGGGTCATGTCGACGCAGTGCATGTTCCACACGGCACTGCAGCACGAGCGCGATCTCCAGCTGAACTTCTGGGAGTCCCAGGCCCCGAAGATCGAAGGACTCGGCGTCTCGGTCGCGGCCCCCGGCTCGCACGACCCGGGCCCGACACAGCGTGCGATCGACTGGGTGGGCAGGCTCGACGGGTACGCGCAGTCGGTCGACCAGCGGGTGAAGATGGCCGGCTGGATGGAGACGTTCGCGCAGCGCGGCGGCCAGCTGGTCATCCACGGCGCGGCGGTCTCCGACCTCGACTACTTCTCCCGTACGTACGATCTGGTGATGGTGTCGGCGGGCAAGGGCGAGCTGGTGTCCATGTTCGGCCGGGACGCGTCGCGTTCGCCGTACGGCGAGCCGCAGCGCGCCCTCGCGGTGGCGTACGTCCATGGGCTCGGCCCGCGCCCGGAGCACCCGGAGTTCGAAGCGGTCCGCTGCAACCTGGTCCCGGGCGTGGGCGAGCTGTTCGTCATGCCGACGCTCACCACCTCCGGGCGAGCGGACATCCTCTTCTGGGAGGGCATACCCGGCGGCCCGCTCGACGTCTTCAACGGCGTCAAGGACCCGGCGGAGCACCTCTCCCTGACCCTGGAACTCATGGAGCGGTTCACGCCCTGGGAGTACGCGCGGGCCACCAAGGTCGAACTGACCGACGCGGGCGGCGTGTTGGCCGGCCGCTACGCCCCCACCGTGCGCAACCCCATCGGCCGTCTGCCCGGCGGCGGCCTGGTCCTCGGTGCCGCGGACGTCGTCGTCGCCAACGACCCGATCACCGGGCAGGGCTCCAACTCGGCTTCCAAGTGCGCCGCTTCCTACCTCTCCTCGATCGTCGAGCACGGCGAGAAGGAGTTCGACGAGGCCTGGATGCAGGCGACGTTCGACCGCTACTGGGACACCGCCCAGCACGTCACCAAGTGGACCAACGCCATGCTGGCCCCGCCGCCGGAGCACATCCTCAACCTCATCGGCGCCGCGGGCCTGCTCCAGCCGGTCGCCGACCGTTTCGCCAACGGGTTCAACGACCCGGCCGACTTCGAGAACTTCTTCTACGAGCCGGCCAGGACCGAGGCCTACCTCGCGTCGGTCACCGGAGCCTGCTCGCCGACCGCCTGATCACCGACCGTCCGGCCGTCGACCGGCTGATCACCGACCGTCCGGCCGTCGACCGGCTGATCACCGACCGTCCGGCCGTCGACCGGCTGATCATCGACCGTCCGGCCACCGTCCGGCCGGACGGCTCCCAGGACCGGATAGGTCGCGATCGGCGAGAGCTTCACCTTCTCGCCGGTGCGCGGCGCCTGGATCACCATGCCCCGGCCCACGTACATCGCGACATGCGTGGCCTCGGGGAAGTAGACCACCAGGTCACCGGGGCGCAGCTGGTCGAGCGGGATGCGCGGCAGCTGCGCCCACTGCTCCTGGCTGGTCCGCGGGATCGGCTTGCCCGCGTGGTCCCAGGCCTCTGACGTCAGCCCCGAGCAGTCGTACGACCTCGGGCCCTCGGCGCCCCACTGGTACGGCTTGCCCAGCTGCCGCACGGCGTACCGCAGCGCCCGGTCGCCCTCCTGCGACGCCTCGTTCTTGTCACTCAGCGCGCCGGACGCCGTGATCCGCTGCTGTGCCCTGTCGACCCCGTTCTTCTCCAACTCGGCGAGCGCGGCCAGCTGTTCGGGGGTGAGGGAGACGAGGAGTTCCTCGACGGCCTTCAACCGTCCCTGTACGTCGTCCCGGTCCTTCTTCTGCCGCGCGGCCAGGGAGAGCTGGTCGTCGAGTGCCTTGCGCGCCTTGCGGGCCAGGACGTCGGCCTTCTTCTCGGTGCCGGTCAGCCGGCCGACCGTCTCGGCCCGCTCCCGCGCCAACTGGCCGATCACATGGCCCTGGTCGAGCGCCTGCTGCGGGTTGCGGGCCAGCAGCAGGCGTACGTACGAGGAGATGTCGGTGCTGCCCTGGTACTGCTGCCGGGCCAGGCGGCCCGCCGCGCCCCGGCTGTCCTGCAGCGAGAGGCGGGTCCGGGCCAGCGCGCGGTCCAGACGGGCCACCTCGGCACGCTGCTTCTTCAGTTTCTCCGCGGTGGCGTCGTAGGTCTCGGTGGCCCGCTCCGCCTCGCGGTAAAGCCGCTGAAGGTCCGTCAGCTGCTGGGCGACGGTGCGTTCGCCGCCGGGCCCGGGCTCGGGCACGGCTGCGGCGGGCAGCGGTGCGAGGACGGCGCCGGCGGCCATCGCCGCCGTACACACCAGACGCAGAAGCCTTCCTGACACGTCATCACCTCCCGTGCGGGGCGGTCTCTCCGCTCCGTACAGTCAGCTCTTGACGTACGTGGCACGTAATCGCACCGGCTGTGCGCGGTTCGGCGCAATCACGTCACCCGTCGGTGTCGTCCGGCTTGCCGCCCGGCGTGGCGTCCGGACCGGTGTCCGGCTTGGACCACGGCCACTTCAGCCTGTCGATCCTGCCCGTGGGGTCGTACTCGTACTTCCACCCCTGCGGCAGTCCGAGGCGCTTGCTGTGGCCGCGTGGGACGCGCCGGTAGACGAGCACGGTGGGCGGGCCCCCGGCGGCGTCCGGGAGGGGGATGCGGTACGTCTTGGGCGGGTGCCCGGTGGGGCCCACGAGGACCGGCAGCACACGGCCGTCCATCGGGCCGCCCTCGAAGGGGGTGTGTTCGCTCTTCACGGCACCAGTGTCAGACATTCTCCGCCAGCGCCCGCACCAGCGCGGCGGTCTGCGGGTCCCGGCCCGCGGTCACCGAGAGGACGGCCGTGAACTGCTCGACCAGCCAGTCCCGCAGCTCGTCGACCGGCGGCTGCTTGTCCTCGTCGAGCCAGATCAGGGAGGCCGCCTCGACCGCGGTGATCCACATCCGTACGGTCATGCGCAGCAGCAGTCCGGGATCCGTGACCTCCAGATGGCTCAGGATGTGCTCCGCTGCGGCCCGGCGTACGCCGTCCACGATGGCGGTCGTCCGGGACGTCCCGACCACGCTGCCGCCCTGCAGCAGTGCGCTGAAGCCGGCGTCATGCTGGTCGACGAAGGCGAGATAGCGGTCGAGGGCACGGGCCAGACGGCGCAGGAGGGGGCCTTCGCGGGCCTCGTCGAAGCACTGCTGCAGTTCGTCGGCGGCGGACCGGAGCGCGGCTTCGTACAGCTGCTGCTTGCCGCCGGGGAAGTACCGGTACACCAGTGGCCGCGACACCCCGGCCGCCTCTGCCACGTCGTCGAGGGAGACCTCCTCGGGGGCGCGGTGTGCGAAGAGACCGAGAGCGGCTTCGAGGAGCTGACTGCGGCGCTCCTCGACGCTCAGGCGGCGGTAGGCGGGCGCGGCAGGCGTCATGGGTGCAGCGTAGTCGGGCGGCTGCACGTGCGTCGTGGCTGGTCGCACGGGCGCGACCCGGCCCGCACGCGGTGCTCTTCGGCCCGCACGCAGTGTCCTTCGGCCCGCACGCGGTGCTCTTCGGCCCGCACGCAGTGTCCTTCGGCCCGTACCCGGTCCGCACGTCGTGCCCGGCGGGCGACACCCGGCCCGCACCCCGCGCCCGTCGGCCCGCATCCGGCCGCGCCCGTCGGCTCCCACCCAGCCCGTACCCGGTGCCCGTCGGCCCCACCCGGCCCGCACCCTGCGCCCGTCGGCCCGCACAGCGCCCTTCGGCCCGAACGCGGCGCCCGTCGGCCCAGGCCCGGACCGCACCCGGTGGCCGTCCGCCCGCACCCGGCCCACCGACCCGCACCCGGCCCCTCGACCCGCAACGGCGGTGACGCCCTGTACGCCGGTGCCCGGCTGGCCCGGCGCGGCGCCGGGGTCGCCGCCGCCGGCCGCCCCCGCCCCGCATCAGGCCAGCAGGCCCGACGACCTCCACAGCCGCCGCCCGACGCCTCGCAGCACGCCTATGTCATCCAGAAAGTCGGTCAGCCTCTTCGCGCCGCTCTGCATGACCTCCCGCCGATGCCCGCTGGCCTTCACCTGTGCCATCGCCTCCCGCTGGTCCAGCCCGACGTTCGTGTAGACCTCGGGATTGACGAAGGCGACCGAGAACACCCGCGCGAACTCGCCGGAGGTGACCCGGGTGAACTCCTGCGACCACCTCGGCGCCGTCACCATCTGCCGCCGCAGCTCCTCACGGGCGTACCGGACATGCCGGGCCTCCTCGACCACGTGGATGCGCGTGACGCCGCGGACCAGCGGCTGCACGCGCTCGTCCGGGAACGTCAGCCGCTGCATCCAGTCGAGGACCTCCTCGCCGAGCAGGGTGGCCGTGAAGGAGCCCGGCGTGGTCGAGATCGTCTTGAACAACCGGCCCAGGTTCTGGTGCACGCGGGCCACCGGGTACCAGGGCGCGTCCCCGCGCTCGATCAGCCGGGCGAACATCTTCGAGTGCCGGCATTCGTCCTCGATCTCGGTGAGCGCGTACCGCACGTGCGCGCTCGTGGCCGCCTTGTCGTAGACGTGCCGGACCAGCAGCTGCATGAGGATGAGCTCGAACCAGATGCCCAGCGAGGCGAGCGCCGCCGCCTCGTGCTGGGAGAGCAGGATCCGCTGCTCCTCGCTCATCCGCTTCCACATCGGCGTCTCGTACAGCGACACCAGCTCCGGCGGCCAGAACCACTTGCCCTCCTCAAAGGGCGCGTCCCAGTCCAGCTCCTTGTCCGGGTCGAAGGAGTGCCTGGCGGAGGAGGCGAGAAGGCGCTCGGCCACCTGTTCGCGGTCCTTGAGCAGCCCGAGCGCATCGCGCAGACCGTCCAGCGCGTCGGCTTCCGTCAGGGTCGTCATGGTTCTCCCACCTAGTTACCCGGGGTCACATCCTCCACCGCTTATGAGACTGCTTGTCAGCAAGCTCGTCAATCCCCTGCGCGCGACTTGTTGACCCCGCGTCTACCACGTGTGAGCCTGCGGGACATGCCGACTTACGACCTGTACGCCATGGACGCGGGAGAGCCCCACTGGCAGGTGCCGGCGACCGGCGCGGCGCGTTTCGCCTGGGAGTACGACGACGGCCGTGACCGCCTGCTCGCCCTGTACCAGAAGGGCAAGGACAAGCAGTGGGACGGGCAGCGGCGGATCGACTGGGATCTGGAGGTCGATCCGTACGATCCGCTCGGGACCCCGGACGAGTCGATGTCCCTGTACGGCACCAGGCACTGGGCCAAGATGACCGACAAGGACAAGGGCGAACTGCGCAAGCACTACGCCTCCTGGCAGTTCAGCCAGTTCCTGCACGGCGAGCAGGGCGCGATGATCTGCGCCGCGAGGATCGTCGAATCGGTCCCCGACCTCGACGCCAAGTTCTACTCGGCGACCCAGACGATGGACGAGGCGCGGCACGCGGAGATCTACGGCCGTTTCCTGCACGAGAAGGTCGGGATGCTGTACCCGATCAACGACAACCTCCAGTCCCTGCTGGGCGACACGCTCCGGGACTCGCGCTGGGACATGCCCTACCTCGGTATGCAGGTCCTGATCGAGGGCCTGGCGCTGGCCGCCTTCGGCATGATCAGGGACACCACCGACAAGCCCCTCCCCAAGCAGATCCTGGCCTACGTCATGCAGGACGAGGCCCGGCACGTGGCCTTCGGGCGCATGGCGTTGCGCGACTACTACAAGCAGCTCAGCGACGCCGAACTGCGCGAACGCGAGGAGTTCGTCATCGAGGGCTGCTACTTGATGCGCGACCGGCTGCGGGGCGTGGAGGTGCTGGAGAACTTCGGCATCCCGACCGCGGAGGCCGAGGAGTACAGCGAGCAGTCCGAATTCCTGGCGCTGTTCCGGCAGTTGCTGTTCTCCCGCATCGTCCCCTGCGTCAAGGACATCGGGCTGTGGGGCAAGCGGCTGCAGCAGGCGTACGTGGACATGGGCGTGTTCGAGATGGGCGACTCGAACCTGGACCTGCTGATGGCCCAGGACGAGGAGATCGCGGAGCGGTTGGACGCAAAACGGTTCGCGGTGGAGGAGCAGGAGCGGGTGGCCGAGGTGACAGGGGCGATCGAGGCCGGCGCGGCCGAGGGGTGACGGACGGGCGCGGGGTGACGGACGGGCGCGGGGTGACGGTCGGGTGAGCGGTGACCGAGGGGGGACGGGCACCCGCATGGAGTAGCGTGCTGACGTGTCCACGCCTCCCCCGCCCCAGGGCCCCTACGGGCCGCCGCAGAATCCCTACGGCCGGCAACAGCCGCCCCAAGGCCCTCACGCCCCCGGCCCGTACGGGCAGCCGCCCGCGCAGCCGTACGGCCAGGCTCCGGTCCCGCCGTACGGACAGCCGTACCCCCAACAGCCCTTCCCGCAGCAGCCCTACGGCTGGGGTCCGCCGCCGAAGAAGCGGCGGGTCGGGCTGGTCCTCGGCATTGTGGGCGGGGCCGTCGGAGTGATCGTGGCGGTCCTGGTGGGGCTCGCGGTGCTCGGGTCGAAGGCCGAAAGCGGTTTTCCCGACGCCGACTTCGCCCTGACGCTGCCCAGGACGCTGCTCGACGGGCGCTACGAACTCACACAGGACCTCTCCGACACCCAGGGCCAGAAGATCGAGAAGGAGATGGACGGAGCCTGGGACGCCAAGGTCACCGATGCCAAGGTCGGGCAGTACAGCCTGAGCGGCGACGAGGCCCAGGGGGAACTCGTGGTCTCGGGCATGTACGGGCGGTTCCGGCACGTCGACAAGGGCCGCGACGGCATGCTGAAGGGCGTCGCCGAGACCGACGGCACGACGGTGGCCGTGCGGCCGAAGGACTTCCGGCCCGGTGGCTCCGGCATCACGGTCACCTGCGAGGTGGTCACCCACAAGCAGCTGAACACGACGCTGACCTACCCGGTCTGCGCCTGGGCGGACGACAACACGGCGGCGGTGGTCGCCGAGGTGACCGCGAAGACGATCACCCAGTCCCCGTCGGACGTCGACCTGGAGGCCGCCGCGAAGACGACCCTCCAGGTCCGCTCGGGGACGGTGAAGGCGATCCGCTGACGGCCGCCGCTAGACCGAGCACCCCAGACCGTCCGGCACCTGCAGCGGCACCGGCTCCGCCCCCTGCGCCGGGAACGCCGTCCGCAGGGTGAAGGCGTACGGCGTCGGGCCGTTCGCGCGCAGATGCAGTACGCGGGACTCCGCCTCGGCGACCGTGGGGCGGTGTCCGGACGGGACCCACCACAGGGCCACCATCGCCTCCTGCACCCGCTCGAACCAGTCCCTGCGGCGGGCGAGCATCTCGCGGTGACGGCCCTGGTACATGTACGCCGTCAGCGCGTCCGCGTCGCGCCAGACCGACATGTTGACGATCAGCCACTCGTCGCCGAGGACGGCCACGTCCGTCGCGTCGCCGGTCTCGTCCTGCAGCCGCCACACGAAACCGTCGGCGGCGTCCGCGTCGGCGTTCACGGGGTCGAGGTTGTCGACGAAGTCCTTCAACTGCTCGGAGTCCAGCGGGGCCCTGAGGCGGCCGATGTTCACCTGGGCGAGTTCGTACGCGACGGCAGAAGTCATGTACCGAACGGTAGGTCGGGCTGTCCGGGATTCATAACCCCCGTCTCATTCCCTGGAGTTGAGCACCGACTCCATCACCGCCCGGGCGATCGGAGCCGCCACCCCGCCCCCGGTGATGTCCCCGCGCTCCGCCGAGCCGTCCTCCACCACCACGGCGACCGCGACCTTCGGTTCCAGGTCGCGTTCGTCCTGCGCCCACGACACGAACCAGGCGTACGGCACACCGGCGTTGCCGATGCCGTGCTGGGCGGTACCGGTCTTGCCGCCGACGATGGCGCCGGGGATCGCGGCGTTGGTGCCGGTGCCCTCCCTGACGACGTCCTCCATCAGCTCCTTCATCCGGTCGGCGGTCTCCGGGCGCATCGCCTGGCGCGTGGGGCGCGAGCCCGCCGTGGCCACCGTGGCACCGCCCCGCGTCGTCGTCCGCTCCACCAGATACGGCGTCCGCACCTGCCCGCCGTCGGCCACGGCCGCCGCGACCATCGCCATCTGCAGCGGCGTGGCCCGCGTGTTGTACTGCCCGATCGACGACAGTGCCAGCTGCGCCCTGTCGACCCTGGTGTCGAAGGTGCTCGGCGTCACCGAGAAGGGGATCCGCAGATCCGCGTTGTTGAAGCCGAAGGCCTGCGCCGTCCGCGCCATGTCCGCCACGCCCACGTCGACACCCAGCTTCGCGAACACGGTGTTGCAGGACCACTCGAAGGCGTCCCGAAGCGGGGCGTCCTCGCAGCCCTCGCCCTCGTTCATCAGCGAGGTGGTGGTGCCCGGCAGCCGGTACGGGTCGGGCGAGCCGGTCGCCCTGTCGAGGTCCGTGACGACACCGGCGTCCAGCGCTGCCGCCGCCGTGACCACCTTGAACGTCGAACCCGGCGGGTACGTCTGCCGCACCGCCCGGTTGAGCATCGGCTTGTCCGGATCGGAGTTCAGCCGGTACCAGGACCGAGCCGTCGCCGCGGCGTTCCCCGACAGCACGGTGGGGTCGTACGAAGGACTCGACACCAGCGCCAGCACCCGCCCCGTCGACGGCTCGATCGCCGCCACCGCGCCCTTGCGCCCGTCCAGCCCTTCGTAGGCCGCCCGCTGCGCCGCCGCGTTGAGGGTCGTGACGACGTTGCCGCCCCGGCCCTGGGCCCGCGTGAGGCCGTTCACCAGGGGGAACGGCGAGAGCATCGGGTCGGTGCCGGACAGGACGGCGTCCCCGCTGTGCTCCAGGAGCGTCGTGCCGTACACCTGGGAGGCGAAGCCGGTCACGGGCGCGTACAACGGGCCGTCCCTGTAGGTCCGTTCGTAACGGAGCTGCTCGTGGGAGTCCCGGGAGCCGGTGACGCTCTCGCCGCCGACCAGGATGTCGCCGCGCGGCTGGTGGTAACGGGCGATGGCGGAACGGCGGTTGGCGACGTTGCCGTCGTAGGACTGGGCCTTGTAGATCTGCAGGCGGGCGGCGTTGACGAGGAGCGCGGCGAGCAGCAGGGTGCAGAAGAAGCCGGCGTGCCGGATGTGCTTCGTCATCACGCAGCCACCTCCCCGTCGTACTGGCTCGGTGCGTCGCACTGGCTTCGTGCCGAATGGCTCACCCGGATCAGCAGCGCCACGATCGCCCAGTTGGTCACCACCGACGAGCCGCCCTGCGCGAGGAACGGCATCGCCATGCCCGTCAGCGGGATCAGCCCGGTCACCCCACCCGCGATCACGAACACCTGGAGCGCCACGATCGAGGCCAGCCCGACCGCCAGCAGCCGGCCGAAGGGGTCGCGCAGGGCGAGGCCGGCCCGGTAGCCGCGCTCCACGAGCAGCCCGTAGAGGAGGAAGATCGCGGACAGGCCCGCCAGGCCCAGCTCCTCCCCGGCGGTGGCGAGGATGAAGTCGGACTTCGCCGCGAAGCCGATGAGGATCGCGTGGCCCACGCCCAGGCCCGTCCCGAGGAAGCCGCCCGCCGCGAAGGCGAACAGGGACTGGGCGACCTGGCCCGGGCCCTGGCCGGCCTCGATCGACGCGAAGGGGTGCAGCCAGTCCTGGACGCGGCTGTGCACGTGCGGCTCCAGCCAGCCGACGGCCACGGCGCCCAGGGCGGCCAGCAGCAGCCCGACGGCGATCCAGCCGGTGCGGCCGGTGGCGACGTACAACAGGACGACGAACAGCCCGAAGAACAGCAGCGAGGTGCCGAGATCGCGCTCCAGCACGAGAACGCCCACGCTCAGCAGCCAGATGGCGAGGATCGGGCCCAGCACCCGCCCCGTGGGCAGCTGGACCCGCCTGAACCGCCATACCTGACGTCCGGTGTAAGCCAGCGCGTTGCGGTTGGCCGCCAGATACGCGGCGAAGAAGACCGCCAGCAGCACCTTCGCGAACTCGCCCGGCTGGATGGAGAATCCGGCAACGTGGATCCAGATGCGCGCGCCGTTCACGGCCGGGAAGAGGATCGGGAGCAGCAGCAGGACGAGCGCGCCGACGACGCAGACATAGGCGTAGCGCTGCAGCACCCGGTAGTCGCGGAGCATCAGCACGACCACGGTGAACAGGGTGACCCCCAGCGTGGACCACACGAGTTGGGTGGGGGCCGCGTGGTCGTGCGGGGTCTCCAGGTCGAGCCGGTAGATCAGCACCAGACCGAGGCCGTTGAGCAGGACGCCGATGGGCAGCGGCAGCGGGTCGGCGTGGGGGGCGCGCAGCCGCACCGCGAGGTGGGCGAGGAGTGCGAGCACGCCGAGCCCGGCGCCGTAACCTGCGGCGCCGGGAGGGACGGTGCCGTTCCTGGCGAGGCCGACGGCGCAGTAGCCGTACACGGACAGCAGTACGGCGATGACGATGAGGGCGAGTTCGACGCCACGGCGCGACGGCGGGCGTACCGCGCGAGCGGGGACGTCCGCCTGTACCACGGTGGTTCCGGTGGTTCCGGCCTTGATCATGTCCGGAACCTACCCAAATCGTGCATCTTGTGATCTCTTGGTCTCAGCACCAGCGTGGCGGGGTTCCGATGGTGTCGATGTAGCGGGCCGAGCCCCAGGCCCAGGTGCCGTCCGTGAGGAGGTACCACTGGCGGTTGCCGTCCACGCTCTGGCCGTTGGTCCTGCAGAAGATCGAGACCCGCTCGCCCCGGTGAGCCACGCGGATCACCTGGCTGCCGCGGTTCGGCGCGCTGCGCAGCAGCAGCTCGCTCGCGGTCACGACGCCCCGGGAGAGCCGTTGGTCGTCGTGGTGGTCGTCGCCCTGGTTCCAGTCGCCTTGCTGGCCCGAGCCGTCCGAGTTGCCCTGGCCGCCCTGGCTGTCCTGACCGCCTTGGCCGCCCTGGCCGCCCTGGCTGAAGCCGGGGTCGCCGCCGTCGCCACCGCCCCAGTCGTCGTCCGCGAGGGCGGGAGCGACGGCCACGGAGGTGACGAGAGCGCCGGCGGCGGTGGTTATGGCGAGGCGGGTGAGTGTGGATCGCAGGGACATGGGAGTACCTCCACGAAATGGGGCGAGGCTGACTGATCGCCACATTAGGAGCAGTCAAACGGTGCCGCCCGTCACGCTGGTCCATAGGAGCGTCCCGCGCCTCGCGCCTTGCACCCTGCGGTTCGCGTCCCGCGCCTCGCACCCTGCGGTTCCCGTCCCGCGCCGGGCTCCGACTAGTGGCGGAGCGTCAGCGTGGCCACCGCCCCGCCGTCCACCGTGTTCGCGAACTCCAGCCGCGCCCCCAGCATCTCCGCCTGCCCGACGGCGATGGTCAGCCCGAGCCCGTGCCCCTTGGCGCCGCCCTCGGTACGGAAGCGCTGCGGCCCGTGCTCCACGAGATAGTCCGGGTACCCGCACCCGTGGTCCCGCACGGTCACCACCGGCCCGTTCACGGTCAGCGACACCGGCTTCCGCCCGTGCTTGTGCGCGTTCGCGACGAGATTGCCCAGCACCCGCTCCAGCCGCCGCCGGTCGGTCTCGACCAGGGCGTCCCGCAGTACGACGACCGAGGTGTCGGTCCCGGACACCCGCACCACCCGCGCCGCCAGCGCGCCCAGTTCCTCCGTGTCGAGCTCCAGCCGCTCCCGCCCGGTGTCGAGCCGGGAGATCTCCAGCAGGTCCTCGGTGAGCGTGCGCAACGCGGCCACCCGGTCCCGCACCAGCTCCGTCGGCCGCCCGGGCGGCAGCAGCTCGGCCGCCGCGTGCAGCCCGGTCAGCGGGGTGCGCAGCTCGTGCGCCACGTCCGCCGTGAACCGCTGCTCGCTCAGCAGCTTGCCCTGCAGCGAGGCGGCCATGGAGTCCAGCGCGGCGGCCACCGCGGCCACCTCGTCCTGGGGATGCGTCGTATCGTACGTGCGGGGATCGTCGACACGCGCGTCCAGGTCGCCACCGCTGATCCGGCGGGCCACCTGCGCCGTGGCATGCAGCCGCCGCGTCACCCGGGTCACCGCGAAGGCGCCCATCAGCAGCGTCACCCCGATCGCCAGCCCGGACGACCACAGGATCGACCGGTCGAGCCCGGCGATCGTGCGGGACTGCTGCGCGTAGTCGACCTCGATGGCCAGCGCCCGGTTCCGGTCCGCGGGACCCGCTGCCCACATCGTGGGATGCCCATGGTGATCGGCGACCATCGTGCCGCGGTCCCCGTCCACCGCCAGCTTCCGCAGCGCCGCCGGCAGGCCCGGGGGATCGACACCCGTGCCCGGCAGCAGCGTCTCCCCGGCCTCGTACGCCTTCGTCGCGTCCGCCAGCCGGGACAGCGCGAGTTTGCGGGCCTGGCCGACGGTCTGGTTGGTCACCGACACGTGCACCAGCACGCCGAGCATCGCGGCGAGCGCACAGCACATCACCGTGATGAAGAGGGCGGCCTTCACGGCGAGCGTGCCTGCCCACTGGGGGAGCGCGAGCCTCGTCATGGGGTCGCCGAGGGGGAGGCGGACGGGGAGGCGGCGGGGGAGTGGGACGCGGAAGCGGAGGGGGAGAAGGACGGGGAGGCGGAGGGGGTCGACAGACGCTCGCGCCTGCCGAGGTGCAGCATCTCGTCGTGGGTGAGCAGCATGACCCGCTGGTCCGGGTCCCAGGTCCACTGGAAGCGGTACTCGTAGTCGGCGAGGTCGGAGGGAGCGTGGATGATCACGGAGCGTCCGGCCAGCTCGACACCGCTCACGGCGTCGTTGTTGGACATGACCTGGATCACCCGGCCGCCCTCGACGGTGTAGACGCGCACGGCCGTCTGATTGCCGGGCAGCAGACGGAAACCCAGGGTCAGGTCGGCGTGTCCGTCACCGGTGATGTCCCGGTAGTAGGCCTTGAGCAGGGGGCATCTGGCGTTCACCGGCTTCTCGCCGCAGGAGGCCATCCGACGGGCCGTCTCGCGGTACGGCGCTTTCGAGCCGTCGTAGTCGTCCGGGTGATGGGCGATCTCCGCCTTCACCACGGCCACCGGATCCACCTTGCGGATGTCGCCGCCGGGGGCCGTGACGCCCTTCACGGCCTCGGCCTCGCCGTTGTCGTAGTTCCAGGCGGGACTGGAGGCGGGAGTCAGGCTCGGCCACAGCTTGGCCGGGCTGGTCGCGGTCGAGGTCGCCCCCGCGCCCTGCAGCCCGCCCGCGTCACCACAGCCCGCCGCCGAAAGGGCGAGAAGGGCGGTGACGAGCGCTGAGCGTGCGGCGCGAGTGCGGAGCACTGTTCTCCTGTGGCTGAGACTGATCGGTGACCTGGTACACCCTATTCGTCCGGCGAAACGATTAACCCGCTACTCGGCTGCTCGGGTGCCTCGCCACCCGGCCGCCTCGCTACCTGCCGGCCGGCCACGTGTTCGCTGGAGGCTCGCCCGCGGCTCTGCCCGGCCTGCGCCCGTGCTCCTGCGCGCCCGCGCGCCTACTCCGCCAGTTCCTCCAGCAGCCGGGCCGTCGGCAGCCCGGCCCGCAGATAGTCGACGAACAGATCGTTGTGCAGCGCCCACGGCGAGCGGTGGGAGCGGATCAGCCGGATCGCCTGCTCGGCGGAGTACCCCCGGCGGACCAGGGCGTGCGCGATGACCAGCCCCGAGCGGTTGTACCCGTGGTAACAGCGGACGAGGACCTTGCGGCCCTCGTCCAGTGCCTCACTCGCGGCCTGCGCCAGGCGCATCACGCCCGCGAGCTGTGTGCCGTCCAGCGGCCCGTCCGGAATCGCCCACACATGGTGCTCGACGCCGGGGTCCGGCCCGTGCCCCGGCAGTCTCAGCAGGGTCTGCACGAGATCGAACTCGCCCCGCACCACAGCGAACTCCAGTTGCCCGGTGTGACCCCTGAACTCGTGCCCGCCCATCCACAGTCCGGGCACTATCTCGCTCCATGGACTGCCCGGAGCCGGTACGTCGGGTTGCTTCCTGCGGGTACGCAACAAGGCCTCCCCAAGTGCCCCTCCCAACTCCTCTCAAAGGTAGCCGGGTTCTTGCCCGGGGAGCACCCCGCCTGTTCCCATGGTCAAGGGGTGATGGTGCATGACCGGACTGCGTGTCATACCGTCCTGGCGGCACGGCCAGGAGCGGCTCTACGTCTGCCACCCGGACGGGCGGAACATCGCCTGGTACGACCGTGAGGCCGCCCGGGTCAACCTGCTCAGCGAGGACGAGAGGGAACCGGTGCTGCAGGCCCTGGGCCCCTTCCTCACCGGCCCGGTCGCGGTCGGCCCGCCGCCGGTCCCGACCCCCGCCGAACTGGCCAGGCTCTCCCTCCACCCGGACGACGACCTGGCGCCCAACCGCCCCGGCGAGGCGCTGCTCATCGCCCTGGACCGGGACCCTGGGCCCAACCACCGTCTGCGTACGGACCCGCGCCGCCGGGCCCTGGCCGCCGAACAGGCGATCGGCGATGCCCTGGACCGCCTGGAAGGCGCGGGCTGGCACACCCTGCACTCCGTCCCGCTGCCCGGCGGCGACCGAGTCCACCACCTGGCGATCGGCCCCGGTGGCCTCTTCGCCGTCCACAGCCTCTACGCCCGCAAGCAGCGGGTGACGGTCGCCGACCCCATGGTCACCCTGGGCCGCCGCGACCCCCGGCCCCTCCTGCGCCGCGTCCGCGCCGACGCCGACCGGGCCTCGTACGCCCTGACCGCCGAGATCCACCCGATCCTGGCCCTCGCGGAACCCGGGGACGTCTCCATCCCCGCTCCGCTCCGCGCGGTCCGCGTCATGAAGGACACGGAACTCGAGAACCTGGCCCGCCTCGGCGGCGTCCTCAAGCCGGCAGACGTGGAGGCCCTGCACGCGATGGCACGGGACCGGCAGACGTGGACACGGGTGTGAGGGGCGCCGACGGCGGCTGACCGGGTGCGAGGCGGCCCGGCCCGACGGGGGCCGGCCGTTCCTTCCGGCCTGACGGGGGCCGGCCGTTCCTTGCGAGGGCGCGTCCCCCTCCCCTCCTGGTCCTCCTCCCCGGCCCCGCCAGTACGGCTGCTCAGGGCAGCGATCCCGCGCCGTCCGGATCGAGCAGCGGTGCCAGCAGGTCGCCGTAGTCCTGCACACGGGGCGCGATGTCGGTTGCCAGGAAGGTCAGTTGGGTGGGCGCCCCGCACTCCTCGACCTCGCTCCAGGTCACCGGCGCGGACACGGTGGGCTCGCGACGGGCCCGTAGCGTGTAGGGAGTGGCGGTCGTCTTCCGGGCGGCGTTCTGACTCCAGTCGACGAACACCTTCCCGGGCCGCAGACTCCGCGTCATCCGATGCAGGACGAGCCGCGGCATGGCCCGCTCGGCCTCCACGGCCAGCCCCTTGGCGTACTCGCTGACCTGGTCGGACGGAGTCGGCCGCACGGCGGCGAGCAGATGCAGCCCCTTGGACCCGGAGGTCTTGGCGCAGGCGTTGATCCCGTCCCGCGCGAGCCGCTCCCGCAGCCACAGGGCGACCTCGCAGCAGTCCACGACGGTGGCGGGCGGACCGGGGTCGAGATCGAAGACGACGCGGTCGGCGGCCCCGGGGTCCCCGACGACCCACTGGGGCGTGTGGAACTCGGTGACGAGATTGGCGGCCCACATCAGACTCGCCAGATCCTGTACGAGCACCATCTGTGCCGGGCCCTCCACCCGCGGTACCTCGGCGGTGGTGACCCAGTCGGGCGTACCAGGAGGCACGTTCTTGGTGAAGAAGACCTGCCCGTCGTGCCCGTCGGGATACCGCAGAAACGAAACGGGCCGATCCCGCAGGTGGGGCAGCAGGACGTCGGCGGTGGTGGCGTAGTAGTGCAGCACCTCGGCCTTGGTGAACCCGCTCCCGGCATACAGCACCTTCTCCAGGTTGCTGAGCGCGAGCCGTCTCCCCTCCACCTCTGTAATCGGCGTCATACGATGAGAATCTAACGCAAACTCCGCAAACTTTAAGATAACGGTGGAAACCGATCGAAAGGGTGCTGCACGTGCGATCCATATGGAACGGCGCCATCTCGTTCGGCCTGGTCAGCATCCCGATCAAGCTGGTCAACGCCACCGAGAGCCACTCGATCTCCTTCCGCCAGATCCACCTGGAGGACGGCGGCCGCATCCGTTACAGGAAGGTCTGCGAACTGGAGGAGAAGGAGGTGAGCGGGGCGGAGATCGGCAAGGGCTACGAGGACGCGGACGGCACGATCATCCCGATCACCGACGAGGACCTGTCCCACCTGCCGCTTCCCACGGCGAAGACGATCGAGATCGTGGCCTTCGTGCCGGCGGACCGCATCGACCCGCTCCAGATGGACGCGGCGTACTACTTGGCAGCAGGAGGCGCCCCGGCCGCCAAGCCGTACACGCTTCTCCGTGAGGCCCTCAAGCGCAGCAACAAGGTGGCGATCGCGAAGTACGCGCTGAGGGGGCGGGAGCGGCTGGGCATGCTGCGCGTGGTGGACGACGCCATCGCCATGCACGGACTGCTGTGGCCCGACGAGGTCCGCGCCCCCGAGGGCGTCGCCCCCGACACGAACGTCAACGTCAACGACAAGGAACTCGACCTGGCAGACGCCCTGATGGACACCCTGGGCGAGATCGACCTCGACGAACTCCACGACGAGTACCGCGAGGCCCTGGAGGAGGTCGTGGCGGCCAAGGCGGCCGGCGAGGCACCACCGGAATCACCGGAGCCGGCCAAGGGCGGCAAGGTCCTGGACCTGATGGCGGCCCTGGAGAAGAGCGTGAAGGCCGCCAGGGAGTCGCGCGGCGAGGAGGCGGCACCTTCGGAGGAAAAGGCGGAGGTCAAACGCCTCCCCGCCCGCAAGTCGGCCCGCGCGACCCCAAAACAGACCACGGGCAAGAAATCGACGTCGACGGCGAAGAAGACGGCCGCCAAGAAGACATCGGCGTCAGCGAGGAAGTCGACGGCGAAGACAACGAAGTCGACGCAGGGGACGAAGAAGACAGCGGCGAAAAAGACCACGAAAAAGACGACGCCCCGCAAACGCACGGCGTGACAATCCCCTACGCCCCGCCCGCGGGCCGCTGCACGCCCATTACGAACGTTCGGCGCCTCTCACCCTCGCTTCCTCATCCACGCCTGGAGTTGTTCCGCATCGGATCGATCTTGCACTCGTTGTGCGTGCGGCCTCGTGAGGTGCGGTAGAACCGGTTGCTCGTATCGCCGTAGGCGAAGTCGATGCGCCAGTGACAGAACCCGCTGCTCAATGCCCCGACGAAGGCGCAGTCGACGCCCGCGTTCTGATACGTGAGCTTGTTGCCGCTCCCTCGAATGACGTGTGCACAGGCACCCTGTCGGAACCTTGACCGTCATGCCGCCCACGCTGTATTCGAAGGTCTTCACAGGAGCCGAACCGATGGCGTCGGTAGCCTGGGCATCCCCGGAGGCGGTTAAGAGCAGGGGCTCCCGCCGTGAAGAGGGCGGTGGTGAGACGGGCGGCGTCCCGTCAGATCTTGATGACGGTGACGCGCCCGCGGCAGAGCGTGGCGACATCCTCGGGGTCAGAGGTGAGGACGGTGACGGGGCCGGGGGCGGCCAGCGCCGTAGCGCTGAGTATGGCGTCGATGGCGTACTTGTGGCCGTGCAGGCCGGCGTCGGCGAGGAGCGTGGCGGCGTGACGGGCGATGGACTCGGTGACCGGCTCGATGACGAGGCGGGACAGGGTCCATTCCAGAGCTGGGCGATTGATCCGCGGGTGGATCACTTCCACGAGGGTGGCTGCGGAAGCGATCACCCGTAGGTCGTCGGCGCGGGCGAGGGTGAGCCAGCCGGTGACCGTGCGGTCGCGCAGGACTGCCCTGGCCAGCCCCCCGCTGTCGAGGACCAGGGTGCCGCCGGGGGTGGCGGGGGAGGGGGTCACGCGGCGTTCGCCCCGCCTTGGGCCTGCTGCTCTCGGGCTTTGTGGAGTTGGTCGCGCAGAGCTTGAATCTCTTCGTCGGTGATGGGGCCGTGTTCGGCCTCCGCCACCGTGATGAGTTCGTTGAGGTTGTCCCGCTCGATCTGGCGGGCGACGGCTGCGGCGACGTAAGCGGACAGTCCGGAGGGGCCACCGCGGGCCTTGGCTGTATCCGCGCCACCTGCACTGCGCGCCCGCGGGATGGCGGGTGCCACGCCTCAGAAAATGACACTCTGTAGATGGTCAAGGGCTGCCTTCGCGAGGTCGTGAGACCCTTCACCGGTCCCCAAGGCGGCCTGGGTGGCTACCGGCTGCAGAAATCCTCGCAGGGTAGCGAGAGAGCGGCGGATCCGGCCTCGGTCCGGTGAAGGGGACACGACTTCGACGAGGATTTCGTTGGCGCTTGCGGAGGCGTCTTCGGCGTCCTCAGGGGGAAGGCCGAACTGAGAGAGTTGGGCGAGCGTTTGCGTTACTGCTTCCGCCAGCTTCTCGAATCCGGGGGTGACCTGCTCCATGGTGTTCTGGGTCTGAGTCACATTTTGGTTGTTCCAAGCGATCTGAGCTCCGTTCACGTCGCCGTGGAAGACCGGTCCGGTGTAGTGGTTGGTCGTTCCGGCGCTGCTCCTGCCGGAGTTCGCCGCGAAGTCGTCGGCACTGGCGCTGCCCGACATTGCCATGTCTCCACCCTTCGAGGTGAGGCGGGGGAAGGATAGGCCGGTCGTGTCCGGGGAGTCCGATCCGGCGGCGATGTAGCCCTGCTCGCAGAGGTACGCAGCCTGTTTCGCGAGTTCGGCGAAGGTGTAGGTCATGCCGGTGCGCTGCAGCGCGTCGGACCGGAGGAAGTCGTCCCAGCCGGGCGGGAACTGGTTCACCACCTCTTGCTCGTGCAGCCAGCCGATCATCGCGCTGCGCAGGGACACAGTTCGAGCAGCGGGATCGATCCGTTTGATGTCCAGCTCGCGGGGGCTCAGGCCCGACTCGGCCAGCTGGCGCGACGCCTGGGCGTAGCCGCCGATGATTGAGGTCTGGACCGTCGTCTTGGTGGAGCGCAGCTCGCAGGGCACCCAGACGGATTCCCCCTGCGGAAAAGTAATCACCCGAGCGTACGGCTGTCCCGAGTGGCCCAGGACGAATTCGCCGAGCGGCAGGACGGCTGGCGACCACCAATGCGGGCCGTTGACCGGGCCTGGTCCGTCGGTGAGCTGGGCGTACGACGGCGCGATCTCATCGGTCGTCCCGATGATCGGTGCCATTGACGTGTTCATGACGACGATCACGCAGATTCCGGCCCGGGTGCTGTTGTCGGAGATCTGCCGCAGCAGGCGGGCCGAGGACTCCTGGAACCCGGCGGGATATCCCGCCACGACGACGACCTGATGTGCCTCAGGGGAAACCCCGGGCTGAGCGTTGTAGGCATCCAGATTGTCGAACTCGTTCTTCAAGCAGGTGCGCTCGAGGACGGCCATCCGGTCAACCACGCGCAGCAGGGCAGACTCAATGCCGCCGGGATCGGTCCACACCTGACCGTCGATGATGAGCGAGTTGCTCTCGGCCAGATGGAGGAACGCTCCGGCGCTTCTGCCGCTGTGCAGCGCGTCGATCCACGTGATCTTGAGACGGTTCGGTGCGGCCTTGGACATCTGATCGGCGACGATCCCCTGCGCCGCCGCCATAGCCTCCGCGTAGGACAGACTCGGGCCGTCCGGTACGAAGACCAGGTTGGTGTTGCACAGGTCGATCCAGGGGAGACTGGCCCACGGGCGGTGCGGTAGCACCTTGCGCCGCATGAGCCACCGGGGGAACGCGCGTTCCTTGTACGAGTGGGCTGGATCCGCGGCCAGCCTGTCGCCGATGTAGGTGTCCTGCGGGAACGCGAACGATGCCAGATAAGAGTCCTCGCCCGGCTGCATGCGATCGGCGTACGGTTCGTAACCGTCAAGGGCAGTCTGCGATTGTCGCACCGACTCCTCGAACGAGGAGTTCGCGGCCGCCAGCGCCCTGCCCCAGGCTGCGACCGTCTCGCTGCACGCATGATCGATCTCCGGCGGGCGTGCCCCGGTGGAGCCTGAACCTCCCAGACTCCACCGGCCTGCTCTGATCGCCTGCTGAATTGCCGAGTTGAGGCCGGCCAAGGGCACCTGGGCCGCGCGGAGTGCGGCAGCGGATGACGAGCTGAGAGTCCCACGGGTCAGGTCCGCGCGGACTGCGGCGTCCACGCTGTTCAAGTACGTGAGTCTGTCATGCGCTTCTGCGGTTCGGCGGTGCAGTTCCAGGTTCTGCCCGGCTATCAGTGCGGCAAGCCCGTTGGGATCCTCCCTGGCCTCGTTCACCCATTCTGGGCTGGCGTCCGCTCCGGACGGGGCGGGTGGCGGATTTGACTCGTCTGCTGGAGTTCTGAGCATGGTGGTTTCCTCGCTACCGCCGCTGCTGATTGGTGAGTAACCGGCCGTCAGCCCAGCCGGCCCAGTTCCACATAGAGCCCGCAAACTCCGTGTTGGAGTTCCTCGATTATGGGATCGAGCGCCCTCTGTGCCGCGACGGGGGCGAGATTGCCGATGGATATCTGTTTGGCTTCGAAGTCTCCCGGGCCGCTCGCCCACGTCTGGATGTAGGGCCAGACGCTGTCGAGGCTGTGCGAGAGGGTGAGCGCCGCCACGCCTTTCAGGGCGACGTCAGTGCGGGCCGCCATGGTCTCGTCGAGAATCACAGACGCTGCCGCGTCGGCAACAGCGGATCCGGCTGAGTTGGCGACGGCTGTTGCCGACGCCTGGCGGGCAGCTTTCACGGCGGCCGTGTCGTAGAAGTTGTCCTTCTTGTAGTTGGCCGCCACGAATCTCTCCGTCTCGTCGGGGCCGCTGGAGAGTGCCATGACCAGTGTGCCTGCCGCTTCGGCTGTCTGGAGGTCACGGATCGGGGGGAGGCCGGCCAGAGCCGAGGCCAACTGCTCGCCGGCGCCCGGCACGAGCAACGACCAGCGTGGGACCCAGGTCCTGATGAGCCAGTCGAGTGCCATGCAGGCGCGCAGCGTCTCATGGTCTGCCGCAGTCGGCGGACTGTTTGTCGACGCAGAGCGCACTTCCTTGATTATTTCTTGCGGAAGTACCTTGTTGAGTTCCCGTCCGAGGACATTCATAACCGGCGAAGGAGTTCGCTCCGGGAGCCGTTGGGGCGGTGCTGGCTGACTCGGGACGGGATTTGGGTTTTTCCTGCCAAACAACGGCACTGGCACTCCATTTCTAGACCAGAGTTCGGCTTGCTTTGACGGTTACTGCGCGCAGTTCGCTGCAAGTCCCAACGGGCTTCGTTGTTCTCCCGGCAGTGCTCCTCGCTGGCAGGTGAAGCCTGAAGGGGAACTCTCAAGGCCGTGTTACGAGCTCGACGGGAGAAGTCGCTGGTACGTCGTCCGTTGCAGTCGGCTGGAGGAGTCGAGTGTGTAGGCGGGAACTTTCGGGGCCGCGCTGGACAGGAAGCCCGGCCCGCCGTTGTTCAGGATCGTCTTGCCGGCTTTTCCAGCGACGACCCAGTCGATCTCGACGGCGAAGGCACACAAGCAGGTGGTGTTGTCCAGGGTGAGCTCGAAAATCTCGGGATCGTCCGGCGAGATCTTGTAGGGGAAGGTCACCGGTGGGTGCGCAGCAGCCCCCGCGATGATGGGTGGATCACTCTTGTCCAGATCGGTCCGGAACGGTCTGACGTCAACTCCCGCTCCGCACCCTCCGTCCGCGACGGCGATGCCAGCGGTGGGAGGTGCTTTCCGCTGCAGGTCCAGCACGCGCATGCCCACCAGCAGTACGGCCTCTTTGGACGATGTCTGGCTGGTGATGTCGACGGCTACCGGCCCCAGACGCCTCTGCCCCCTTTGCTGTCCCCGCTGGTAGTCGTCGGCCGTCTCCGCGTAGTAGTTGACGCTGGAGGCACATTGCTCCTGCGCCTGGATGTGTACGTACGACGGGAGCTTCGCATTGCCGGGATTCACCGGGCGTGGCACTGGGATCCCCTGCGGCGTCCCTCCGGAGAACCCCAGCGCGTACACGGTGTACGCGCCTCCCGCGGCCAGAACCAGCGCCAGTGCCGCGAACACTCCCGTCTCCCGCCGCCGCCACCACTTCCGTGCCTGCGGCGTTGGCGGGGGCGGGCTGTAGTAGTGGATGTTCTGGACGCCCTCGGTCTGGAAGGGGCCGTGGAAGGTGTTGTCGCGGAATGCGAAGTCGTCCTGCGCGCCGTACGGTCTGTTGTCGTCGGTCATGATGCGGCGCCGCGATGGATGTGCTGGACGCCCTTTGCCTGGACTGCACCGCGGAAGGTGTTGTGGTGGAACTCGATGTGGTCTCCGCCAGGCTGGCTGCCGGGGGCTGGGGCAAGGGATTGGAGATGGGCCACCGCGTGTTCGAGGTCGGCGGCGAAGCCGGTGTCGGTTTCGTCGGCTTCCTCGAGTGCGAGCAGGACCCGCTGCCGGGTGCGGTCGCTGGGCGACTCGCGCCCGCTCGCCGCTTCCTCCGCCAGCCGGTGCAGCGCGGGGTCTTGGCCGAGTTTGCGGCTCACTACGTCGTGCAGGCGGTCCATTCCGGCGTCCAGCGCCCGGTCGACTTCCCCGTCCGCCCGGCCGGCCACGCGCTGAGCCTTCCGGACTGCCCACGCGAACAGGTAGCCGACAGCGATCTCGATGCCTGTCACCGCACCCCCCACGGCCAGTGCTGATCCCACATCAGACGGTACCGCCAACTGGGCGGCGAATCACGCTAATCGCCCGGAAAAGATGTCTTGCAACTGGGTATGTCTCGTGCAGGCGATGTCCTCCGGGACGACGGGGAGCGGTGAGACCAAGGCGGCGCGCGGTTTCGACCCGGCGGCGGTGTCGAGCGAGCCGCCGTCGGACATCAAGGCCGTCAAGCTGGCGCACGCGTTCCTGGACAGCTGGTCCAAGCAGCACCTCGACCAAGCCGCGAGCTACACCGACGCGTCGACCGCGGCCGTAGCGGCCCTGCGGGGGTACACGGACGGCCTGCACCTGAAGACGCTGACCTTCAAACAGGTCACCTCGGCGGGGCCGTCGACGGTGACGGCGGGCGCCACCAAGGTCACCTTCGCCGTCACGGCCCGGGTGGCGGGCGGCACCTGGACCTATCAGAGCGCGGTGGCGGTACTGCAGAGCACGAACGGCGAGTTGGCGGTGCACTGGAACAACTCGGTGCTCTATCCCGGCCTGGGCGACGACCAGTCGCTGACCGCGGGCAGGTTTCCCGCCGGTGTGAGCACCGCCAAGGTCGTGGCGAGTGACGGCAGGACCGACCTCGCCCGCTTCTCCTCGCTGCACGACATCGTGGCGACGATCCGCAAGAACGCCACTCCGACCGGCGGCAGCACCGGCACCGGCGTCGCCGTGGTCGACGCGGCCGGCGACGGCGTGAAGGCACTGCGGGTGTTCTCCAAGGGGAAGGCCCCCGTCTTCAAGACGACTATCGACGCCTCCCTCCAGGAGGTGGCCGAGACCGCGGTCAAGGACCCCCACCTTCAGGACAAGCCCGCCGGGACGGTGGCGCTGGACTGGAGGACCGGTCACATCCTCGCGATCGCCCATGCCGGCGCGGACGGCGACATCGCTGTCAACGGCATTAAGTCGCCGGGCTCCACCATGAAGATCATCACCTCGGCGGCCCTTTTCGACCAGGTGGGCCTCACCCCGAACAGTCCCGCCCCGTGTACGGACTCGCTGACGGCCAACAGCCAGCTGTTCCACAATGATTCTGGAGTGCGGGCCAATGCGGCCTCCACCCTCTCCCAGGCGTTCACGGTCTCGTGCAACACCGCCTTCATCAAGGAAGGCTTCCACTATCTCGTGCACGACGGAGACGCCTCGGCCCTGCACGACGAGGCCGTCAACGTCTTCGGTATGGGCAGCTGGTCCATCGGCGGCGGGGTCGCCACCACCGACCCGAGCATCCCGGGGGACGTCCAAGGCGGTGACCAGGCGGCCCAGTTCATCGGCCAGGGCAGGGTCACGGCCACCCCGCTGTTCATGGCGTCCGTGGCAGCCACGGTGCGGGGCGTCGGCTTCAAGCAGCCCGTCATCCTGCCCGGGCAGCACCAGGAAACCGCGCCCCGGTCCATCTCCGCCCGCACGGCCGGCTACCTGCAGTCGATGATGCGCTCCGTGGCCACCAGCGGCACCGCCGCACCACGCCTGGGCGGTCTGACGGGCGTCGGCGCCAAGACCGGCACCGCGGAGGAAGGCGACCACACCAACGGCTGGCTGACCGCCTACAACTCGAACATCGCCGTCGCCGCCCTGGTCGAAGGCGGCCGCTCCGGTGTGGACTCCGCCGGGTACGTCGTCCGGCACCTGCTCACCAGGAGCTGACGCATGGTCGGCAATGACAGTCGTGGGCGCGGCACCGTCCATTCGTTGGCCCTGGCCATCAACGCGTTTCGTCTTTGCTCGGGCGGGATCCTCTGTTGCTCATTCCAGGTCAGGCCGTGAGCCGGTAGGCGAGGTGTACGAGGCAGCTGCTGTGGGTGTGGTACCAGCGGTCTCGGGATCCCGTTGACCGCGGTGGCGCAGAAGGCGTGCTGGAGGCGAGCTTTCGGCAGTCCCCGGTAGCGGGCCCGGCGCATGCCGGAGGGGTCGCTCGCTGTAACTGACCTGCTCCCTACCGGAGGAGAGGCGTGGAACGGGATCTACGTCCCGAGCGGTACGGTGCGCAGGTGTCCTTGCCTCCGTCCGTATCGCGCCCGCTGCCCCGGTATGGCCCTCCGCGCCCGGGCGGCCTGCGGCGTCGGCCGTGGTGGCATCGTGCATGGGGGCTGTGCGCGGTGCTCTTGGGCGCTGTCGCAATGCTGTGGGCGGCCGGTGGGTTCACTGCCCTACCTTCGGCGGTGGCGGAAGAGCGGGGATTTCTCTCTGCGGTCCCGTGCGCCGAGGCCGGTATTGGTGTCAGCCAGGCGGACTGCCTGCACACCGTGCGAGCCACCGTGAGGGGAACGGTGATCCAGCACTCCGGGAGAGAGGATACGTACCGGCTCGAGCTGTCGGGCCCCGTTCCGGCGTCCGGGGCGCTCGACATGGGCTCTGCGGGCCCTCTTCTGAAGCGGTTGCACCCGGGAGACCAGGTGAGCGTCACCGTCTGGCGGCACTATGCAACGGCCGTCAGCCTGGGCGGTGTCACCCAAGAGACCAACGAGAACCCCGTGGGTGACCCGGATATCGACACTGCTCTGGCGCTGGGGGCGCTGGCCTGCGGAGCGTACCTGGTGTGGGCCGGTGGCTTCGCGCTGCTGGGAGCGCGCGGCACCGCCGAGCGTGGCTTGCCCGCTTGGCTGGTCCCGCTGGGCAAGGCCACAGTCGGTGCGGCGCTGGTGGCGTGGCTGGCGTGTCTTGTCGGCGTCGGGTGGGGAGGACCTGTGGCGGTGGTGGTGGCCTGGCTGGTGATGCTGCCGGTGGTGGGGTGGATCGCAGCGGTACGAAATCGCCACGCCTGGCGCCGCTGAGTAACCGCTGAGTAACTTGGGCGAGGGCTGTCTGCCCGGTGACCATCCGCGCGAGGTCGGCGCCGCGCAGCTTGCCGTAGGACTTGTGGATGTTGCGGCCTGAAGTACGTGTGCGGGTGCGGGTGTTGAGCCATGCGCCATGCGCCGCCTCCCTAGGGTGCGTCTCCTTGCGGTTCCGGTGGTACCGCGTTCAGTCCGCCCGCGTAGATACTGAGCATCTCCGGGGCCCAGCGGGTCATCCCGTCGACCGACAGCGGGTCCGTGCCGAGGACTTCGGCCAGGCGGTCGCGCAGCAGGAACAGGGCGAGGTCGTTGGCGAGGAGCAGGGCGGCGCGCACCGCCGGATCCCTTCCGGGGGCGGCCAGTCCCGCTGCCGCCAGGCCGTCCAGCGCGGCCCTGCTCGGTTCGTACAGGCGCCGGAACAGCAGCTGCGCGGCGTCCGTGTCAGACAGCAGGAGTCGGCGCAGGTAGCTGGGCAGCGGTGAGTCGTCGGGCAGGTGCCGGGCGAACACCTCGCTCAGCGAACTCGCCCCGGCCCCGGGATCCAGCAGCTCCGCCCCGCCGTCACCTGTCAGCTCACCGAGCATGGCCTCGAAGACGTCCAGGACGTACTGGTCGACCTCCTGGCGCAGGCCCTCCCTCGAACCCAAGTGTGCATGACCAGCCCTGGCGACACGTCGGCGGCTGCGGCGATCTGTCGCATCGTCACCGCCTCCCACCCGCTCGCGGAGAACAGGCGCAGGTCCTCGTCACGGATGACTGCGCGGGTGGTCCGGTCGTCACGGATTGAACGCATGTACAGGATACTAAACGAACGTTCAATCGCCGTCGAGGGGGGAGGCGCAACTCCTTGTGTCTACGGGGCACATCACCGGGTACGGGGTCTCGGCGGGAGCGTGCCCGCGTAGGCCGGAGCGGACGGCGGGGCGGTCGCGGTGGGCACGCCGTCCGGCAGCACCTCATCGGACTGCTGTGAAATGGTGACCGTGGGCGCGCCGCCGGGGGCGCCCGAACGGCCGGACGCCTGGGAGAGGGCCTTGACGGCCACGAGCACCGCGGCACAGCGTGCCGATCACTCCTGGGCGCTGGGCGACACCGACCGCCGACTCGGCCCCCCGAGTGCAAGTTTTGCACAGTGCAAAATCTGATCGCCAGAGCTATTGGGATGGGCTTGGTCTGGAGTTGAACCCGCGTAGTGCCTGGGCTTCACGGCAGCCGGGTTCCCGGGCCGGCGTTCAGGCGTACGAAGGGGATGGCCCGGCCGGCCTCCCGGAACCCGGAGTCGGTGCCGTTCGACGGCAGGCCCAGGAACGCGCACAGGCGGCGTGCGGTTCGTGGGTGGCGCCGGGCGTAGCGGGCCATGATCTCGGCGTTCTCGTCCGGTGTGGGGAAGTGGGCCGTGACGGCGTGACGGCGGGTGCCCACCTCGATGAGGGTCTTCGGCTCTGCGCGCAGATTGCGGTACCAGGCCGCCTTCGGGCCGAAGCCGGACGCGACGGTCCAACTGCCGTCGTCCGGCTCGTGCTCCACCACTTCGAGGACCACCCGCCGGTCGAGTCCGGTGACGCGGCCGGTGTGGTGCAAAAGGAGCAGTCGTTTGCCGAAGATCCAGCCCAGCCCGCAGCGGAAGAGAAGTATCGGCAGGCGGACGAGGAACCGCCGCCAGCCGACGGGGAGCCGGGGTCGGTCCGGTGCGGTCTGTCTGTGGGGCATCTTCGCCTTCCGACGTCGGACATGTCGGCTCTCGGCCTCTATTGGGTAAAGGGCTCGACCGAGAGCACCTTCCTCACAGAAACCTTTGCATAGTCTAAACGCGGGGAGGGGTGTCTGTGCCACAAGCGAATCAGACAGCTCTCATGCGCTGGAATTTCTCTGGAGGACGCATGACCGAGCGGACGCCGACTCAGGGTTCTGCGGTGTTGTCCTGGATGCCGGTGGCGGCGATGGCCGTGGTGGCCGGGGCGGATGTCGTCGCCGGGCCGGGGGTGGGACTCCTGCCGCTGGTCTCGCTCGGGCCGGCGTTCTCCAGTCTGGTCGGCGGATGGCGGCGTACGGCGCTGATCGGTGCGCTGGCGCTGCTCGTGTGCGTGGCACTCGGGCTGTACGACGGGCTGTTCGAGGAGCGGCGGGGCTTCACGGCGATGGCGTCGGTGGCGGGGGTCACCGGCGTGGGCATCGCGGCCGCGGTGACACGCTCGCGCAGGGAGGCGGAGCTGGCCAGTGTCCGGTCGATCGCGGAGGTGGCGCAGCGGGTACTGCTGCGCCCGGTGCCGCGGACTGCGGGCCCGCTGCAGGCGGCGGTGTCGTACACCTCGGCCGTCGCCGAGGCGCGGATCGGCGGCGACCTGTATGAGGTGGTGGCCTCGCCGCACGGGATCCGGGTGATCGTGGGCGATGTGCAGGGCAAGGGGCTCGCCGCAGTGGAGACGGCCGCCGTGGTGCTCGGCGCCTTCCGGGAGGCGGCCCACGACGAACCGGACCTGGTCGGGTTGGGTGAGCGGCTGGAGCGGAGCGTGGCCAGGGAGTTGGAGGGGGAGAAGTTCGTCACCGCCGTGCTCGCCGAGATCGGTTCGGACCACGGGGTCGTTTTCTTAAACTACGGTCATCCGGCGCCGATGGTCGTACGCCGCGACGGTGGCGTCGACTTCCCGCAGCCGCTCGCGTACGCCCTCCCCTTGGGACTGGGTGCCCACGGCAGCGAAGGGCCCAAGCCCTATCGGGTGGACTTCGCCCCCGGCGAGCAGCTGCTGCTGTATACCGACGGGGTCACCGAGGCCCGGGACGCGAACGGCTCCTTCTATCCGCTCGGCGAGAGGGCGGACCTGCTCAAGGAGCCCGATGCCGGCCGCGCCCTGGAGGGGTTGCGCGAGGACCTGGTGCGCCACGTCGCTGGACCGCTCCATGACGACGCCGCGATGCTGCTGCTGCGGTACCACGGTCATGGGGAAGGAAAATCTGTTCCCATCGGGTGAGGGGGCACCGCCTTCGGCACTGTAGAAAGGAGGTATGCCGGAGCGTGAGAACCCCGCGGGGACGATGGACGACGTCGATGCGGTCACCCGTGCGGTGCTGACCGCGTCCCGCCTGCTGGTGGCGGTCTCCGCCCGCTCGCTCGCCGAGGTCGAGGAACGGGTGACGCTGCCGCAGTTCCGCATGCTGGTCGTGCTGTCCACCCGCGGCGCCACCAAGCTGGTGACGCTGGCCGATCTGCTCCAGGTGGCGCCGTCGACGGCGATGCGGATGGTCGACCGGCTGATCGCGGCCGGGCTCGCCGACCGGCAGACCAACCCGGGCAACCGCCGCGAGACACTGCTGCAGCTCACCGAGGAAGGCCGGCGCACCGTCGAGGACGTCACCGCCCGGCGCCGCACCGAGATCGCCGCCATCGTCGAGCGGCTCTCCCCGATCCAGCGCCTGGCGCTCGTGGAAGCCCTGGGCGCCTTCAACAAGGCGGGAGGCGAGCCCCCCGCTCCCGCCCCGGACGACCCAGAACCGCATCCGCTCGGCTGGGTCGTCGACGGCGTGATGGCGCACGACACCTGACGCTCCTCCCAGTCGCTGTCACGATTCCCGGACGGCTCTTCTCCGAGTCCGAAAGATTTTGCATAATGCAAGGGAATTGGGAACGTCGGCTGCGTAGTGCTCCGGCAGTGCGCCCGACGCGTGGGCGCCGGTCGCGGAGTGCGTCTGCGAGCGGTGGAGTGAGCGGTCGCCGCGGACGGGAAGAATGCGGGGGGTGTGACGCGCGTGTGCCGGAAGCGTCATCACTCATCCCCGTTTGAGCGTCACCTGCTGGCGTACTTGCGCACCTCGGTGTGGGGCCCGGCGGAGTTCGTCGGGCGGCCGCCCTGGTGGCTCGTGGGAGAGGGGCTCCTGGCGGGGTTCCTCGGTGCCGGGGCGATCGTCGGCACGGCACTCTTCGGTGCCTGGACCGGCAGACTCTCGCTGGCCGACGGTGAGGCGGGCATGGTGTGCGCGGAGGCGCTGGCCGTGTATCTGTCCTTCGTCAGGGCCGGACGCGCGCTGATCGGCATCGCCGCGCTGCTCGGTGTGTGCCTCGCGCTACAGGCCCCGCAGGCAGCCGCCGGGATAGTGCTGGCCGAAAGGGGTCAGGTGCAGTCCGTGGTGGTGACGTCGGTCGAGGACGGCCGGGCGGCGGAAGGCGGGCATGCCCGCTATCTGTGTTCGGTGGCGGGCACCGACGGCGTCCCGCTCAAGGTGCGCATCTGGCGGGGCTGCGGAGAAGCGACCCGGCCCGGAGACGCGCTCGCCGTCGTGTCGGATCCCGAAGGACGGGTGCCCCCGCGCGGTGCGCAGGCGGGGGCCGGTGTGGCGGGGCCACTGCGCGACCTGACCCCCTGGGCCGCAGCCCTCATGGCGGGGAGCCTGGTCGCCGTCGTTCGCTCCTACCGGCTCTCCCGCCCCGCCGAGGCCGTGACCCCGTTCGGCACGGGTCAGGCCGGCCACCGCTGATCAGCCAGCCGAGGGGCTGGGCGTCGGGGAAGCGGTGTTGATGCAAATCGGGGCGGGCGGTGAGGACGACGATCGGGGCGCCGGCTGGGCTGCGTCACACCCCGAGGTCATCCGGCCGTGGGAGAGGGGGACGGCGAGGGCGTTGTGGCCGGGCCCGTCGGTACGCCCTCGGTCGGCAGTCCGGGGGGCACGGTGAGGGTGACCATGGGCGCCCCCGGCTGCGGCACCGGTGGTGTGACCTGGCTGGACGGAAGCTTCGGCGGGGTCGTCTCCTGGAAGTTGACCTGGTCGAAGTTGACCAGCCCGGTGTTCTCCATCTGCGTGATGTGGTCCAGGACCACGTCGTTGGCCTGGTCGGCCAGTTGGCGCACGAGGGTGTTCTTGGTGGTGGAGCGGACCTTGGCGATGGTGTTGAAGATCGAGCCGTGGGTGACGCGGAGGATGTTGGCGAAGTCGGAGTCGAACTGCTTGCCGGTGTCGGACTTGAACGTGTCCAGAAAACCCTGCTGCTGAGGGGTGGGCTGGTTGGGGATGGTGATGTTCAGCTCGGGTGCGATCTTGCGGCAGCTGGCGTCGAGTGCGGCGTGTCCGATGACCAGGTGCCGGCCTGCCTCGCGTACGGCCGCCGTCGTGCCCTTCTTCATGGCCAGGTCCCCTGAGGGGCCTTCCCACAATCCGGCGGAGCGCACGAAGACGACGAAGTTGCGGTCGGCCTCGGTGAGCGGCCCCCATGGGGTGCTGGCGATCACGCGCGACTGGTTCATGGACGCGTTCTGGATGCCGAGCATGCTCGGATAGGCCAGAGCGGCGAGCGTGACGCTCAGCGCGCCGCCCACAAAGACGGTTCCGATCGTGCTGCGCGATATGGGCATCGTGCCTCCCGGTGTGGACGGCGGGTACGTCGGCAGGTACGGGCCGGCAACGGAAAGAGAATCCTTGCTCCAGGTAAAGCTTGCACTATGCCAAGTTGGGTTTCTGGGTCTGCCGCCTCTTAATGGACCCGCAGCCACCGGGCCTTCGACGAGGTGCCGCTGCCGTCCGTGGCGACTGCTGTGTACCAGCCCGGCGGTACAAGTGACGGGTCGTCGGGGATGCGGACGGTGAGTGACCCGCTGGTGTGGTGGACCATGTCCAGGGCTACGGAACGATGGTCGAAGTCCGTGACGTGGGTGGCCGATCCGGGCCGCATGAGGCGGACTCGGGTGATGCTGGCAGCGTCGAGGGGAGCGGAGGGTGACCTCGGCACCGCGCTGGACATCGGTCGTGCCACCGAGTTCCAGGCGGGGACGGGCGCCGTGGAAGAGGTAGGGCGGTGAGTAGTTGTTCGAAGCGACCGGGGCGGGTGTTGGCCTGGTCGGAGAAGAGGGGGTCGGAGCCGAAGTCCGGCGGGCCCTCAGTACACGGCCGTGGTCGGTAATACCAGATGCATGATCCACATGCGCTGCCGGTATCCGCGCAGTGCCATGTCCTCAGCGATCGCCAGTGCGCTCGCCCCGGCTGGGGCCAGACTGACCCGGCTCAGCGCCTCCAGCCAGACCGGGGGCTGGTGGTGCGGCTCCATCGCCGTCACCTCTCGTGCAGGCGGGCGGCCGTGACACGCCCGGGCCGCATGATGCGCATCTTGCGGCTTTCGCAGGCGGGGCAGCGGGTGACTGCAGTGGTGACGGCACGCGCCTGCCACCGAGATGGTAAACGGCGGTGATCCGCGCGTGCTCGTCCACGGTCAGGTCGATGTCGTAGGTGTCCTCCCAGCCGTGCCCGCAGCCGTCTGTGTGCATAGTCCGCTCGGGGCGGTTCTGGTGTCCAGGCCCCTTACCAATTTTTGCGCAGTGCAAAACAGTCTGGGTGGGGTCTGGGTGGCCCAGGGCCTCAGGAGGCCGTGTGTACCGCGCGCAGCGCGCTCTGGTGGCTGAGCCAGCCGACCGGCTTGCCGCGTTCCGAGTCAAGGACCGGAACGCCGGTTCCGGCGGCCGACAACAGGGCGTGCATGGCCTGTGCGAGAGGTTGGTCCGCCGTGACCTGGGCGGGTGCCTCGGCGAGCTGCCCGACCCGGGTCGGCGCATTCTCCGGTTGTTCGGCGAGCGCTTCGGCCACTGATTGCGCGGTGACGACACCGACGTAGCGCCCGGTGTCGTCGACCACCGGGAGGGCGCCGTGGCCGGACAGGCTCAGCAGGTCGGCGGCGTCGGCCAGGGTGGTGGACGCGAACATGGGGGAGGGCAGTGTTTCCATGACCGCGTCGACGTGCTGGGTGCCGATCCGTGCGCCGGGGGCCGGGCCGTCGAGGTCGATGCCGCGGCGGCGCAGCTTGAGGGTGTAGATGGTGTCGCGCGAGATCAGCCGGCTGACGGCGGTGGCCAGCACGATCGCGAGCATCAGCGGCAGGATGATCGAGTACTCACCTGTGAGCTCGAAGAGGATGACCACCGCGGTGATCGGCGCGCGGGCCGCACCGGCGAACACGGCGCCCATGCCGACCAGCGCGTACGCGCCTACCGCGCCGGCCGAGTGGGGCAGCAGGTGGTGGACGCCGATGCCGTACGCCGAGCCCAGCATCGCCCCGATGAACAGGCTCGGGGCGAAGACCCCGCCGGAGCCGCCGACGCCGATGGTCAGGCTGGTCGCCAGCATCTTGCCGACCAGCAGCAGGAGCAGGAAGCCGACCGCGTAGCCGCCTTCGGTCGCCTTCTGCAGCACGGGGTAGCCGACGCCGTACATCTGCGGCAGGGTGAGCAACAACACGCCGAGCGCGAGGCCGCCGACCGCCGGGCGCAGCCACTCCGGGCCGCGCCAGAGCCAGTCGCAGGCGTCCTCGATCATGTACAGGAAGCGGGAGAAGCCCACACCCACCGCCGCGGCGCCGACGCCCAGCAGCGCGAAGAGGCCGTACTGGGTGAGATGGCCGACGTGGAAGTCCGGGAGGTTCAGGAAGGCGTTGTTGCCGAAGGCGGTGCGTCCGATGATGCTCGCGGTGACGCTGGCCAGGACCGTCGCTCCGAAGGCTTCGGCGCTGAAGGTGCCCAGGATCAGCTCCATGGCGAAGAACACGCCGGCCAGCGGCGCGTTGAAGGTGGCCGCGATGCCGCCCGCCGCACCGCACGCGACCAGGAGCTTCATCCGGCCCTCGGACACCTTCGTGACCCGGCCGAGCGTGGAGCCGAGGGCCGAGCCGATCTGCACGATCGGGCCCTCACGGCCCACCGAGCCGCCCGAGCCGATGCACAGGGCGGAGGCCAGCGTCTTGACCACGGCGACCTTGGGGCTGATCCGTCCGCCGCGCTGGGCGACGGCCAGCATCACCTCGGGCACCCCGTGGCCGCGCGCCTCCTTGGCGAACCGGTTCACCAGCGGCCCGTACAGCAGACCGCCGATGACGGGGGCGAACAGTACGAAGTACGGGCCGAGCCAGGGCAGGTGCGGATTGTCCGCGCCGGGCGAGGCGGCGTAGTCGGCGTGACCGGACAGCAGGTGCGTGAAGGTCTTGATGCACCAGCGGAAGATGACCGAGCCCGCGCCGGCCCCGGCTCCGACCGCGACGGCCAGGGTCATCAGCCCCCAAGGGGCGTTCCGCAGTCCTGCGAGTCTCGGTACGGGCGTGAAGCCACTCGTTGTGGTGCCCGTCATGTTCTGTCCGTTCGTTGTTGCCGGTATGGCGCTCATCGCTCCCCTTTCCTACCTTTGCATTATGCAAAACTAGTCAAGGGTGCGCGTCACGGGACCTTGTCCGCATGTCGGGGCCGAAGGGCCCCTTGGTGTGCGGGCCTGGTTGCGGGAGCGTGGCCAGGATGTCCTCATGCGGAGGTGAACGGTGGGTGATCAACTCTCCTCACCGGTGATCGTGGTCGGAGTGGACGGGTCTGAGGCGAGTCGGCGGCGCTGCGCTGGGCGGCCCGCCAGGCCGAACTGACCGGTGCGCAGCTGCGCCCCGTGCAGGCGTGGCGACTGCCGACCACCTACGGCATGCCGGTGGACTTCTCGGACGGCGACTTCGAAAAGCAGGCCCGCGGGAACCTGCGCGCTACGGCCGAGCAGACTCTGGGGGAGTATCCGGGTATAGCCGTCGCGCCTGCGGTCGTCGGAGGCCATCCGGCGGCGGTGCTGACCGAGGCGGCCAGGGACGCGGACCTGCTGGTGGCCGGCAGCCACGGGCACGGCGCCTTCACCGGAATGCTCCTCGGTTCGGTCAGTCACCACTGCTTGTACCACGCCACCTGCCCGGTTCTCGTCGTTCGGGCGAGCAGCGTCTGACCCTCCCGCCAGGGTCAGGCGGCTTCGGCGTGTGCCTCGACGTCCTCGATGCCGCTGGGGCGTCCGGCCATTGTCCATCGGACGTACAGTCCGGCCGCGATGAGCAGAGTGGCGGCCAGGGAGAGCATGGGCCAGCCGCGCAGCAGGTTCACCGCGAGGGTGAAGGCGACGGCCGCGGCGGCCAGGCCGTTGACCCAGGCCAGGGCCGTCTTGTGCTCGCGGGTGGCGAAGCGGGCCATGGCCACCAGCCCCACCAGGAAGCTGACGAACACGGCGACGGCGTAGAAGAGCACGAGCTCCTGTTCCTGGCCGGCCGCGGCCATGATGATCAGCGCCGCGGCGGCCAGGTAGACCAGGACCGACCAGTACGGGGTGTGGTGCTGGTTGGTGCGGCCCAGCACCGGCGGCAGTACACCGGGTCGCTCGGCCGTGCCGGACAGGGCCTTCAGTAGTCCGGGTCCGGCCTGGAAGGAGGAGCTCGCGGCGGCGAGCAGCAGCAGTGAGCTGGTCAGCTGGAAGGCGCCGTAGAGCCAGCCTGGTCCGGCGGCGGCGTGCGCGATGTCGGCGATCTGGGTGGAGTCGGCCCCGGGGATGCCGATGTGCAGCCGGACGGCAAGTGCGGTCAGGGCCAGGGTCAGGCCGCCGACGATCACGACGAGGAGGGCGAGGGTGCCGCGGCCGAAGCGGCGGCGGTGGGTGTCGTCGAGCTGGCCGAGCTGGGCGATCGCGGTGGACGGCGCCTCGATGCCGGTGGCCAGTGCCATCGCGACCGGGAAAGCCAGTACCACCGCGAGGACCGTCGAGTGGCCCGGGTCGGTCGTCGCGGCGGCACGGCCGACGGTGTGGGGCGAGGTGAAGCCCAGGACGAGGACGGCCACGGAGATGACGACGAAGGCGACGGTCATGACGGCGAACAGCAGCCTGCCGCCGTGCCCGAACCAAGTCAGCCCGGCCACCACGACCAGCAGTACCAGGGCCAGCGGGATGCGCCACGGGGACAGCCCCGGGAACAGGGCGATCACCGCGCTGGCCGCCGCGGAGATCGAGATGCCGATGGTCAGTACGAAGTCGACGACCAGGGCGCCGATGGGCAGGAATGTCCAACGCGGCCCGAAGGCCCGCGCGGCCGCGGCCGCCGCGCCGCCGCCCTTGGGGAAGCGCCGCACCAGCTGCCAGTAGTTGGCGGTGACGACCACGACGAGTCCGATGACCAGGCTCATCGTCGGAAGCAGCAGCGCGAGGTCGCCGTGCAGGGCGCGCAGTGCGGCCTCGATGGCGTACGCGACCGAGGAGACCGGGTCGGCGATCACCGCGAAGGCGAACGCGAAGAAGAGAACGGGGCGGCGCGGGCCACGGCCGCGCACGGCGAGGGACGGGGCTGTCGCGACGGCGGCAGCCGGCTTTGACGAGGTCACGCGAGGACCTTCCTGGGATGGTTCGTTCAGGACACTTCGCCGACCCGTCTTCCCGGCACACCGGTCATGACAGTACGTCAAGAGACCATCAGTGAGGCGTTAGGGAAGCATCAAGATTCCCCGCCTCCGGGTGGCCCGGACAGGACCATCTTGCCCTGAGCTTTGCATAATGCAAAAGTGGGGAGGGGGTGAACGCTCGGGGAGTGGAGAGGCGAAACGCACCGATGAGAGCAGTGATCTGCGGAGCCGGTATCGCCGGGCTGTCGCTGGCCGGCCGCCTGCACAACGTGCTCGGCTGGGAGGTCGTCGTCCTGGAGAAGGCTCCGCAGCCCCGCACCGAGGGATACATGATCGACTTCTTCGGGCCGGGCTACGACGCGGCCGAGGCCATGGGTGTGCTGCCCTGGCTGGAGGAGCTTGGTTATCCGGTTTCCGAGGCGGCCTTCCTCGACGACGACGGCCGGTGTCGCGCGCGGCTCGACTACGGCCGGTTCGCCCGTTCCCTGGACGGACGCCTGCTCAGCATCATGCGACCGGACCTCGAACTCGCCCTGCGGGAACGGCTGTCCTTCGCCGTCGGCCTGCGCTTCGGCGTCGGCCCGGCACACATCGACCCGAGTCCCTACGGCGTCCACGTCACCCTCACCGACGGCAGTTCCCTCGACGCCGACCTCCTCGTCGGGGCCGACGGACTGCATTCCACCGTGCGGGCCATAGTCTTCGGCGAGGAACAACGGTTCGTGCGCTATCTCGGGTACCACACCGCCGCTTTCACCTTCGACGACCCCCACGTCCACGCGGAACTGGGCGACCGGGTCTGCCTGACCGACACCGCCGGGCGACAGATGGGTCTCTACGCACTCAGGGACGGCGCGGTCGCCGCCTTCGCCGTTTACCGCAGTGCCGACCCCCGTCGTCCAGAGGATGCGAGGGCTGCCCTTTACCACGAGTACGGCTCCCTCGGCTGGCTCGTACCCCGCGCCCTGGCCGGGTGCCCGCCCTCCTCGCGGGTCTACTACGACCAGGTCGCCCAGAGCGATCTGCCCAGCTGGAGCCGGGGGCGGGTCGTGCTGCTGGGTGACGCCTGCCAGGCCGTGTCCCTGCTTGGCGGGCAGGGCGCCTCCCTGGCGGTCGCGGGGGCCTATGTCCTGGCCGACCAACTCGCCTGTACGCGTCGCGTCGAGGACGCGCTGCACGGCTACGAACGCCTGTGGCGGCCCGTCATCAGGGACAGACAGCGCACCGCCCGAAGAACGGCCCGCTGGTTCGTCCCCGAAACGGCACGGCGGCTGCGCGTCCGCCGAGCTGCCCTGCGCTTCGCCGGCCTACCGGGCGCGAGTCGTCTCGCCGGCACCTCACTGGCAGGGAAGCAGCGGCCCTCGCTGCGACAACTCGCCGCAGTGCCCGTCTAGTCGGACTCGGTTCCGGTACCGCCTCGGGCGCCGTGATCCCTCGGACAGGACCCACTCGGCGGCATTTCGTACATTTGGGAGACCCGCATGTCACCACGTTCCCGGCCCGGTCCCGGTGCCCTGACCCCTCGGCTGCGCGAAGCCCTGGACACCGCCGACTGCCGGTCGCTGGCCGACGTCCTGCACCCGTACGTGTGCTGGAACCCGTCCGACGGAAGCGGCCCGGGCTGTCACACCCGCTCCCACGTCCTCAGCCGGTGCGCCCGCCTGCACGCTCTCGGGCTGCGGGCCCATATAGAGGAGACCTTCACCTACCCGGCGGCTGTGGTCCTCGGCCTACGGATCCACGGCACCGTGCCTCCGGCCGACCCGCGGACCGTCGTATACCACGTGTTCGACGTCGCCGACGGACTCGTCACCCGCGTCACCGGCTATACCGACCGATCGCAGGCCCTCGACGCGGCCTTCCCCGGCGCCACGGCGGCGGGCCCGGGGCACTGAGACCCGCCCGGGAAGCGGCGGTCAGGTCAGGACGAGGCCACACGTGCCTGGAGGCGGACCAGCCCGGCCACTGCGAACTGGAGGGACACCGGCAGTGTGTGCCCGGCGGTGATGCCGCGGACGTGATGCAGTTCCACGCGCGGCCCGTCGCCGTGGAAGGTGACGGTGGTACCGGACAGCAGCAGGATGCCCGCGGTGGCCAGCGACCCGTTGCCCTCGGCGGACCTCCCGCCCACCAGGACGCCCCTTCCCTCGTCCGGAGTAGCGACCATGCCGAGGTGCTCGGGCACCGCACCGGCGTTGCGCACCGACATGGAGAGCGTGCTGTTCCTCCAGGTTGAGCCAACGAGTTGGAGTGCGGCACGAGCGCGAGGACCGCCGGGTCTCAGGCGGGGTGGTCGCGGGCGGCGAGGCGGGCGAGGTAGGCGTTGTAGGCGGCGAGTTCGGCGTCGTGGTCCCGGTCGGCCTGGCGGTCGGTGCGGGCGGCGGTGCGCCGGTCGCTGCCGGCCCACTGCACGAGCACGGCCATCAGCACGAGCAGGGTGGGGATCTCGCTGAAGGCCCAGGCGATGCCGCCGCCGGTGTTCTGGTCGGCGAGGGGGGTGAGGTGCCAGGTGGTCGGAGGGTGTGCGAAGAACGTGGCGATCAGGGTGGTCGACATCATCACGGCGATGCCGAAGAAAGCGTGGAAGGGCATGCCGATGAACAGTTCCAGCATCCGCAGCAGGTGGGAGGTGCGGCGTGGAGCCGGGTCGACGCCGAGAATGGGCCAGAAGAACAGCAGACCGGTCACCAGGAAGTGGGCCAGCATCCACTCGTGGCTGAGCCAGCTGCCCATCAGGAGATCGAACAGGGGGGTGAAGTACAGGCCGTAGAGGCTGGCGATGAACAGTGGCAGGGTGAACAGCGGCGAGGAGAACACCCGGGCCGCGCGACTGTGCAGGAACCGGGTGAGCAGTTCCCGGGGGCCGGTGCGGCCACGTGCGGCGGTGGGCAGGGCCCGCAGGGCGAGCGTGATCGGCGCTCCGAGCAGGAGCAGGATCGGGGAGAGCATGGACAGCACCATGTGCTGCACCATGTGGACGCTGAACAACTCCATGCCGTAGCCGCCCACGCCGGTGCAGGTGACCGCCGCGACGGTGAGCACGCCCGCGGTCCACCACAGGGTGCGGGCGATCGGCCAGCGGTCGCCGCGCCGCCGCAGTCGCCACACGCCCAGACCGTAGGCGGCCAGGGCGAGGAGACAGGCGAGGGGCTCCACCGGCAGCGGCTGGGGATGCCAGGCCAGCAGCCGCCCCAGGGTCGGCGGAGCGGTCGGCATCCACATCGGACCGGTCATGTTCATGTGCTGCACGCCTGTCATGTCATCCCTCCAGCAGGCTCTGGCCGACGTACTCGCCCGGCGCGGCGCCGCCCGGCACGGCGAAGACGGCGTTGGACTCGTGGCGGATGAAGCGGGTGAGGTGGTCGGCGCCGTCGAGTTTCGTCTGCACCTTGACGAAGGCGGCGGGGTCGGCCTGCCAGGCGATGAACAGCAGTCCCGCGTCCGGTTGCCCGTGGGTGTCGTAGCCGTCGTGGTAGGAGAAGCCGCGGCGCAGCATGGCCGCCTGGTCGTTGGACTCGGGGGCGGCGACGCGGATGTGGGCGTCGGCGGGGATGGCGAGGGCGCCGTGGGAGGTGAACTTGTCCAGGTCCATGGGTGTGGCCTCGCGCGCGTCGTCGGGGGCCGACAGGGGTGCGCCGGTGTCCTTGCGGCGGCCGATGACCTGTTCCTGCTCCGTGCGGGAGAGGTCGGCCCAGTCGTCGAGGCGTATGCGGATGCGGCGTACGACGGCGTAGGAACCTCCGTTCAGCCACGCCTCGTCGCCGTGACCGTCGGGGACGAAGATCCTGGCGGCGAAATCCCTGTCGGTGGGCTTGGGGTTGGCGGTGCCGTCGAGCTGGCCCATCAGATTGCGGACGGACTTCGAGTGGGCGGTGACGCCGGGGGCGCGGTTGAAGCCGCTCATCTGCCAGCGGACCTCGGCCGTTCCAGTCGCTTCCCGCTGGAGGATGCGCAGGGCGTGGAACGCGACGAGGGGGTCGTCGGCGCCGATCTGGATCCACAGGTCGCCCTCGCTGCGCTTCGGGTCGATCGCGTCGGACGGGAAGCGGGGGACGGGCACGAGCGCGCCCGGGGCGCGATGGGCCAGGCCGGTCCTGGTGAAGAAGGTGCGGCCGAATCCGAAAGTGATGCTCAGTCTGCAAGGGCCGGCGTCGAGGGCGATCTGGTCGTCGCCAGTGGGCGGGTGCCCCTGGGCCATCGCCTCGGCCGCGGTCGACCAGCGTCGCATCAGCGCGGCGGCCTCCTTGCGGCCGGCGTCTGCGCCCAGGTCGAAGGCGATGAGGTGGCCCACCGCCTGCGGGGCTGTGGTGATGCCCGCCTGGTGGATGCCGCGGAAGGGGACGGCGCTGTCGCCGACCGCGGTGAGCGGGGTGGGATCGTGTCCGGCGGCGTAGGCGACCGTGCCGCCGCCCGCCCCGGCCAGGAGTCCCACGGTGCCGGCGGCGCCCGCTGTACCCAGCAGCCGTCTGCGGGAGATGACGCGCTGTCCTTCGTGATGGTGTGTGCTGTCTTCGCGCATATCGAAGCCTCGTTGAACCTCTGGAGTACGGATGCCTGAGGGCGAGGGCCGCCGCTGTGGTCGAGCGCGCGGGCAGGCCCTCGCCGTGGGTCAGTTCGAGGGCTGGTACGTCGTCGGCTCGACCGGCGCCCGGACCGTGATGGAGTCGGAGGAGGCGAAGCGCAGCCGCAACGTGATCGTCTCGCCCACGGTCGGCTTCTTCTTGAAGCCCATCAGCATCAGATGGTCGCCCCCGGTGCGCAGCACCAGGCTCCCGCCCGCGGGGATGCTGAACGCCTGCACCGGTTCCATCTGGTTCTCGGCCGTGGTGCGGTGCATGGTGACGCTGGTGGCGGCGTCGCTGGTCACGCCGGTGAGTTTGTCCGGCTGCCGGCCGGTGTTGGTGACGGTGAAGTAGCCGGCGGCCATGTCGTCGGTCACCGGCTGCCGTATGTAGGCGCCCGTCACCTGCAGAACAGGGGTGTCGTAGGCCGGTGTCGCCGTCGGCGACGACGAACAGCCGGTCAGCGCGGTGGCGGAGACGAGGAGTGCGGCGGCGAAGGTGCGGGTCACGGCATCCGTCCCTTGACGATCTTCGGCAGGTCGGTGGCGTAACGCTCTTCGGAGGTTCCCGAGGTGTAGAAGAGGTGGGCCTTGTCGTCCTTGGGTGAGAACGCGAACACCTCGGCGCCGTGGCTGACGGTCACGCTGCCGTCCTGGTGTTTCACCGGTGCGGAGATGCCGACGCCCAGGCTCTTCGCCGCGCCCTGAATGCTGGTGAAGTCGCCGGTCAGGCCGATGAACCGGGGGTCGATGGCGCCGAGCCACTGCTTCAGGCGCCGCGGGGTGTCGCGGGTGGGGTCCGTGCTGACGAACACCACACGCAGGTCGCGCCGGTCGGCCGCCGGCAGTCTGCGCGCGGCCAGCGCGAGGTCCGCCATGGTCGTCGGGCACACGTCCGGGCAGTGCGTGTAGCCGAAATACAGCAGCGTCGGGTGGCCCGCGGTCTGCTCGACGAGGTCGTAGGAATGGCCGTTCTGGTCGGTGAGACGCAGATCGGGTTTCGCGTCCGGCGTGTCCAGCGTGACGGTGCCAGGAGTCACCGAGGAGGACGGGGTGGAGATGACGGCGGCCGGCTGGCCGGCCGACGCGTCGTCACAGGCGGCCAGGCCGAGACCGGCCGTGGCCACGAGCGTCGCGGCCACGGCGACGCGGCGCGCGGGAAAGACATGCATGAAGGGCTCCTGCAGGTGAAGCGGCGGCGTACAGCGATCTCCGGACAGGGCAGGGCGGCGTACGCACGGGTGGGAGAGGCGAGACGCCCTCGCTGTGCCGGCGCTTTGCGAGCAGCCGAACGGCATACGTACGGAGTGGAGTCCGAGGCGTGCACCGACAGCCGGACTGTCCGCCGCAGGCGGGGATCTCACCCGATGGCGCCAGGGCGGCCTCGCCCACCCCGCCGAGTTTGGACGCAGGAAGGTTCAGGCCGCCGGGACCGCCGAGGGCGGACCACGGCGGACGACGCACGCCGACAGGCGCCAGGAGAGCAACCGGCGGATGTCGGCTCGCGCGGCGGATGCGGCGAGCGCGCACCGCATCCGTTTCAGCAGTGCGGCGAGCGGAACCAGGAGCGAAGCGGCGGTGACGAGCAGGCCGCACAGCGTCCGCAGCAGGAGGCAGCGGGCCACCTGCCACGCTGTCACCGCCGGGAGCCGGACGGTCTGCCACACGGCGATCTCAGTGCGGCGCAGTACCCACCCCGTCACGACGACCGCGGCCACGTGCGCGGCGAGCATCGGAGGTGTGAGCATCGAGCCCAGCGTCATCGCGTGCCCGCCGTGACCGGTCATCCCCGCCATGGCCGGCACACTGTGTGCGGCGCGGGCCGGATCGATCCGTGCCTCTCGCAGGATCCTCGTCGCCCTCTCCGGCGTGAGCTGTGCCGATCCGGCGCCGCACAGGAACCGTTGGGCCAGAGCCACCACCTGAGCGGACCGGTCAGCGGGAGCCGGCGCCATGGAACCCTGGCCCAGGGAGAAGACCAGGTGAAGACCGGTCCCACCGGCCAGCAGGCTGAGCGCGATGGCGGGCAGGGAGCGTTCCCGACCGGCCAGCGGGCCCACCACGCACACCACGCCGGCCCAGCCGGCAGCCAGGGACCACACCGGGATCGCGGCGCCGGAGGCCAGCGCGTGCCCGCTCGCGGACAGCGCCACGCACACCGCCGAGAACACCGCGGCCCTCAGCAGTCTCAGATCGGTGGCAGCCCGTACCGGGATGTTCATGGCGCACGCCACTATTCCAGCCGCCCCCGCGGCGGTGAACGCCGGGGTGTTCTGTGTCGGCGGGCGGTGGCCCGGCCCGGCTGTCCGCCGCGCCGGGCCCGGTGGTTCACCCGGTGGCTCGCCTCCTTCCTGTCGGACGTGTCCCGCGCGTCATACGTACGGCGACGAGGCCCCCGCCCACGACCACGACGGCGACCGCCGCCAGGACGACGAGCGCGGTGGTGCGACCGAGTCCGAGGATCGTGTCGTCCGGGTCCGCGCTCGTCGCTGTGACCGGCGCGGCCAGGGCCAGGCCCTTGCAGGCGGTGGGAGTGGTCACCGCCCGGGCACTGTCGGCGACCTGGAACTGGAACGCGTTCGTCTGAGTGTCTCCGTCGGAGGCGGTGACGGTGTAGGTGAGGGTGTTCACCCCCGCCTGCAGGGGGCTGACGGCGGCGCAGGTGACGGAGCCGTCGGCCACCACGGGCCGCCCGACCGGCACCACGGTGCCGGTCGGGCCGACCAGGCTGACCTTCGGGGTGGTGCCCGGCTGCAACTGGGCGAAGGTCAACTCGACGACGCTGGTGCCGATGCCGACCGTGGAGCCGGGCGCCGGCGTCGCGTCCTTCAGCGCGGTGTGGGCGTAGGCGGGCGTGCCGCCGAACAGCAGCAGCACGCCCAGACACCCCAGCAGGGCGGCCGACGCCCTCAGAAATCGAAGTCCGCGCATGCGATCCGGTTGTCCATCGCTTCCATGGGGTGGACGACGAGGGCGACCGCGCCCTTGCCGGTCTTCTTCGCGTTACCGACCGTCGTCATGCCCATACCGGACTTGTCGGCGGTGAAGGTCAGCCACACCTCGTTCGGCGGCTTGGCCGCACCGCCCTTCGTGAACTGGAAGTGCTCGCCTCCGTCGGCGGCGGAGCAGTGCTGGGCGTGGAGATGGGCCATGTAGTGGTGGCCCGGCTTCAGACCGGTCAGGGACACCGTCACCGTGGTGCCCTTGGAACCCTGAGCCAGCCAGGCAGTGCCCTTGACGTCGTCCATGCCGGGCGGACGGGTGTCCAGCAGCTGGAACGCGCCCTTCACCACAGAGGCTCCGGACACCTTGTAGGCGGGGGTGGCCTTCGGGTCCCCGTACGACATGTTCATGTCGGACATGCTCTTAGAGGGGGACATCGAGGACGAGGCAGCGGCCTTCTGCGACGTGCTGCCCGAGGAGTCGCCTCCGCAGCCGGAGAGCAGGGTGGCCGTCGAGGCCACGGTGACGCAGCAGGTGACGAGACGGGCGAAGACGCGGCCCGTGTGTGGGTACGTGGACATGGAACTCCTGATCGATGGCGGGCGGGGCCGTTGCCGGCATCGGCACGTCGAAACGGCCGACATCAGGGCTCGGCCCGGGCCGGAGCTGGAGAGAAGGGGTCGACGGCATACGGGCGCATAGACCATCCGCCTGTCCCCAGGCCCCGCGGCCCGCCGGATTCAGACCGGGATCACGGTCCCACGGCGAGCAGTGGATCGGGAGACGGGCGGCTGACTGCCGAAGGGCTCCGGCGGCGGACCTCGGCGCACGACCGCGTATCTCAACGAGGCGGGCGTCGGCCGACAGCGCTCCTCACCGCCGGAGGCGGGCCCGCACGACGAGGGCCCGGGCTCGGGCACCGTACGGAAGAGGACCCGGCAGACCCGGCGCAGCGGCGCGAACACGACCGCCGCGAGAGCACCGCCGATCCGGTGGGCCGCCGTCTCACCCCGCCACAGCCACAGCCCGCAGACGACGGCGGCCAGCAGGTGCGCCAGAACCATCCCGGTGGAGCCCAGGTGGGGCAGGCCGGACGCGAGCGGTGAGCCGGAGGGCATCGTCATGGATCCCAAGGGCATTCCCATGGACCCCGAGTGGGGCACCGCCGTGCCCATGCGGGGGGACGTCGCGACGGGGGCGTGTGCCAGCTGGTGGGCGAGGGCGAACAGCAGGTGCAGCAACCCCTGAGTGACGACCGTGGCGCCGACGACCACTGCAGGGCCGCGCTCCCGCCCGGTCAGCCACCAGGCGCCCGAGACCGTCCCGGCAAACGCGTAGGCGATGGCCCACCAGGGCAGCGTGTCCCCGGACATGAGCGCGTGGCCCAGCGAGGTCGTGGTCACACAGACGGCCGCGAACACCGCGGCCCGCATCAGCCGCGAGACGTCGACGGCACCTCCGGCGACAGTGGACGCACCCGGCCCGGGGCTCGGTCCGCCGCGGCGGCTCCCCTGGGGCATCCGGTCACTCCTCGACATCAACGGCCTTGTGTCGGCTTGCCGTTACGTACGGACGGCCGGGTGGCGGTGTTCACGCGGCGCTACCAAGACGCCCCGCGTGGCAGCGCCTGCGGGTCATCGGCCGACCTTTACCGTCTTCGACACGGTGACCTGGTCGATGTCGGAGACCCGGACCGTGGCCTTCATCGTCCAGGTCCCGGCGATCGGCAGGTTGAGGGCGTCGCTGCCCCAGTAGCCGCGCTCGTCGACGAGCTTGGCGTCCAGTGGGCCGATCTGCTGGTCGGCGAGGGTGAAGGTCAGCCGTAGTTCGGGGATGCCGACGGGGCTGTTGTCGGCACCGTAGACGATCGCCTCCACCACGTTCCGGCCGACCCAGCCCGGTTCCAGGGTGACCTGCACCTTGCCGCGTCCCGACAGGGTGTTCTTGCCGGTGTCGTATGGGATCAGGGTCAGGGACACCTCGGGCTGCCCGGCCACCGAAGCGGCGGAGGCGGTCTCGGTGGCACGGCCCGTCTCGGTGCCGGTCAGCGCCGTCGTCAGCACGAGGACCAGCACACCGACCGCCACTTCGGTCAGGACGGACCTGCGCAGACCGCGCCGGTGTGTCTCCGGTCCGGCGGATTCGTCGGTGCCGTCCTCGCCCCTGTGAGCGGTGGGAGGGTTCTCGCCGTGTTCCACGGCCACCAGCACCCGCTCCTCCTGCGGCGCGTGAAGGATGCGGGCGGTCCAGCGCCGGGAGTACGAGGCCGCCAGCAGCATCGCCAGCACACCCCAGACCTTGAAGACGAGGATCCTGCCGTAGGTCGTGGAGAACGCGTCCCAGGAGCCCAGCCCGCGCCAGGACTGGTAGACACCGGTGACGGCCAGTACGGCCACCGAGACCAGGGCGACGTGGGAGAAGCGGGCGACGGCAGCGGGCGGGAGGGGATCGTCGTCCGGTGCCCGGTACAGCGCGAGCAGGAGTGCGGCCAGCCCTCCGAGCCATACCGCCATGGCCAGCAGGTGCAGCATGGCGGAAGCCACGGCCACCGGTACCTGGATGCCGACGGACGCGTGCTCGGCCGCCGCCCAGGTGGCGGCCAGGCCCAGGACGAGCAAGCAGGCGCTCGCCGTAGTACGCCGACCGGGCATCTGCTCCACCCGCCGGTTCCGCGCCGCCACGGCCACCACCACAAGCAGCATCAAGCGGGTCAGCAGCGCGAGTCCGGGCCGGCTGTCTGCCGTCTGCCGCAGCGTGCCCGGGTCGAACACGCTGCTCAGCCCGTCACCGCTGTCGTAGGGCCCTCGCAACAGCACCAGCAGCACCGTGGACACGAACAGCGCCCACCAGCCGACCAGGAACGGGCGGCGCACCACTCGCGCGGCCGTGGCCGAGCGCCAGCAGGCCACGACGAACATGGCGAGACCGATCAGCAGCGCCAGCCCGGCGTAGGCGACATAGCGGCCGACTCCGTACAACGCGCCGACGGTGGGATCCACGGCCGGCGGGGGAGCGGCGGCGGCGCGGATCGCCGACGGCTTGCCGACGGAGAAGGTGAAAGCGCCGGACACGGCGTGGCTGTCCGCCGAGACCACCCGCCAGGACACCGTGTACGTGCCCTGCGCCAGTCCGCTCACCAGCGGCACGCTGGCCGTGTTGCCCCGCCCGCCCGCGTGCCGGGGATCGCCGTCCGTCACCGGCCGGTTGTCGGGATCGAGCACCCGCAGGGAGTCCTCGACGAGTGCGACCGACTCGTCGAAGGTCACGGTGATCTGCCTCGGCACGGACTTCAGCACGCTGTTCTCGCGAGGGTCGCTTCCGGTCAGCACCGCGTGTGCCGAGGCGGGAGCCGCACCTTGGATGAGGGCATAGACAAGGACGGCGACCACCACCAGGAGCGAGCCGAACGTGCGCCGTCGGTTGGTCAGTTGTCCTTGCACCACGCCATGTCTCCGGGGCCGGTTGCTGTGTCATGGATACGTACGCAGGTGTATGGCGCCACGCTCACTTTGGCGATGCCCGACCAGCGGGCATTCTGCGCTCATTTGCGGTGACGGTCCGGCGACTGGTTCCCGACTGCGCGCGGGTGGGTCGCGCCACGCTCGCGTTACCCGCCTGGCGACCTTGACCGCGAGCGCCCGGGGAGCCGACGAGAACGGCCGACGCCGCCAGGGCGTGCCAGGGACCAGGGAGCCCGACGCCGCGCAGGACGAGGGAGCCCGAAACGCAGAGGAACCAGGACGTGACCACGACGGCGGACGAGGCCGCAACGACCAGGAGGCTCACAGCGTCGCACGAACTGTCGTGTCCGGTCCTACGAGGCTGCTGCCCGTTGGATCGAGTAACGACAGCAAACTACGCGGCTTGAGCGTCACCTCCTGCACCTTGGCGGACGTGACCGTCGTTCAGCATCTTTGGGTGGAGTGAATGGCGCCGTCCTGGAGACAGATCGGGCAGTCGCACTCCTGGCGCTCTTGCCCACGTCATCGGATGTCTCCGCGGCCTGCAGTCTCACCAATGGCCCCCGGACAGCAGTTGTGCGTTCGAGGGCGCAAGCGGAATGGGAACGGAGCAGCGGGCATTCGGGCGGAAACGGCAACGACCCACCAGACCGTTTGCGCTTTGGTGTGTTGTTCGGCACATTCAGGCAGGTCACGTGCGGTTTGCGAGTGGAAGTGACGTCGGGAAACCGAGACGCGCGGCACGGTCGCTACTTGGCGGCGTGTACAGCCAATGAGTCTTTGGTGAATGGCCTTTGAGCTGCGGAAATGAGTCAGAAGGAGAACGCGATCACGGTTGCCTCGCTCGAAAAGAGCAAACGGTCAAAAGACCGTGTGCGTTTTGACGTGAACGCAAAAACTCCCGACCTGTATTTCTGCAGGTCAGGAGTCTTTTCCGGAGTGCCCCCGGCAGGATTCGAACCTGCGCACACGGCTCCGGAGAGCATGCTCATGACATGCTTGATTATGGCCCTGACCTGCACGGGAGACGCGCGGGCTGCGTGGCTTCGCCTCGCTCACACGCCCCTCACACGCACGCCAGGAAGGGGCGGGAGGTCACTTCCGGCCGCTGAGATCGGACGGGAGGCGACAACATGAGGGGCTGCAACACCCCGGGGTGTTGCAGCCCTGTACTCAGGTCGGACAGGTGGGACACCCGCGAATCTCGCTGTCCCATCTGTTTGTGCAGGCCAGCGCTCTAACCGGACAGTCGGACACGTGGGACACCACCTTTGGCGCCCTGCGAGGCGCTGCGCCCTGTTCCGCCTGACGGCCGTCGCCGCGATGATGTCTGGTCATGAAGGAACTTGCTCTCGCTCTGGTGGCTGCGGTGTTCGGACTGGTGGGCACAGTTGTTGGTGCGCGGGCCGCAAAGAAGGGGGCCTTGATCAGTGCGCAAGTCACCTTGCAGCAAGTTCGCGATCAAGCCGACGTCGATCAAGCCCACTGGCTTCGGCAACAGCGGCTTCAGGCGTACGAAAGTTACCTAGCAGCCTGGGACGAGTGTCTTCGCATTGTTAACTCTGTGGGTTTGCCGGGAGACTCGGAATCGTCGAGGCTCAACCCGCTAAAAGAAGCAGCCGACCGGATGACAGAGCGTGCCCGGAGGATCGACATCCTGGGACCGGCCGAGGTGGCGAGGGCAGCGGAAGAACTCGCCGACAGCATGCGGCGTGACGTGGATATAGCCACCAAACTGCTGAAACTCACAGAGGAATACATTCCGACCAATGGCCGTATAACGACAGACACGGCGCCAGCCATGACGGCCGCTAGGGAGGCGCTGGACGAAGTCGCAAGGCAGGCGCAAGACATTACGGCGGAGGCAAATGGCAGCACTGGAGTGCCCCAAGGGGCGGCGGCTTTTTTCGCGAGTATCGATCGGGCCCAGGAACTCGCCAACGCTGCAATCTCCCGCGCGTATGAGGACACCGATGGGTTTTCCGAGTTCCTTGACCAAGCAACTGCGATCGTCGATGAACTGAAACACAACCAGGACGCCCGCGAGCGTACTCGCGAGCGGTTCACAACGGCTGCGCGTCAGACGCTCGCTTCAGCAACTCCCCCTGCTCCATAGCGACGGGAGGGGCTGCAACCCCCGCGGGGGTTGCAGCCCTGTACTCAGGTCGGACAGGTGGGACACTGGCGAATGTCGCTGTCCCACCTATTTGTGCAGGTCAGGGCTCTAACCGGACAGTCGGACACGTGGGACACTCCCTATGGCGCCCTACGTCGACCGAGGGCCACCGTGGGAAGCTGGAAGCAGTGAGCCGCTGTCAAGCGAGATCATTGAAGGGGAGGCTAGGTGCCGCCGGTCAGTCCGCGAGACACGTACCTAGAGGTCTCGGATTCTCTGCGTCAGAAGATCGAGAAGGGCAAGATTCTTGAGAAGCTGCCGTCTCAAGCGAAGCTGATGGAGAGCTACGGCGTGAGCCGCAGCACCATCGAGCGTGCGTTGGGTGACCTGAAGAGTAAGAGCGTGATCGAGTCTGTACAGGGGGCTGGCTGGTACGTGGCGGGGACGGGCGACCGCCGCCCACTCGTCGAGAAGGTGACGGACCTCTTGCGGACTGAGGGAGTCAAGGTCGGAGACCCCTTCCCCACCGAGAAGGAGCTGTGCGAGCGGTTCGAGGCTTCGCGGACGGCGATCCGCTCCGCCATTGCGCAGATGGAAGGACAAGGGCTCATCGGCAAGGGAGCGACGCGCGGGCGGGAAGTCCGCGCGCTTCCCATCGGGCAGGGGGACCGCAAGGCATGACGACGGGCGAGCGCACTGAATTCGACGCAGCGTCAGCCGAGAGTATTTTGCGGAAGGCGTGCGATGCCGCCCACTTGGATCCGGACCGTATCGAGATGCAGCGGTTTGGCGACCACGCTGTGTTTCGCATCGACTGCGGCCGGATCATTTCGCGCGTCGGTCGGAGCCCTGACCGACTGCCGTCCGTCCGCCGAGAAGTAGCCGTATCTCAGTGGCTCGCAGCCGAGGGATACCCGGCTGCCCGGCTCGTCACGGAAGCCCAACAACCCGTCGTAGTCGACGGCCATCCGGTGACCTTCTGGGAGGGATTGGCCGACGGCGACACGTATGCGAGTACGCGAGAGATGGGCGAATTGCTTCGGCGGCTCCACAAATTGGATCCGCCGCCCTTTTCGCTCCCTGAACTCCGGCCCTTCGACAAGGTGAATCAACGGTTGCAGCACGCCGCGATCCCGTCGGACACTCGGACCTATCTCGTCTCTCTGGCAGATGAGTTGGCGAGCGAGTACGACCGGCTAGCGTTCGCCCTGCCGACCGGTCACCTGCACGGAGACTTCAACGTCGGCAATGTTCTGCGTGATGCTGCCGGGCGCCCGAAGGTTATCGACCTGGACGGCTTCGTGATCGGTCCGCGCGAGTGGGACCTTATGCAGACGGCCATGTACTACGACAGCTTCGGATGGCACACAGAGGCCGAATACGCCGATTTCGTGGATGGCTACGGCTTCGACGTCCGGAAATGGTCCGGGTACGCCGTCCTTCGCAGCGTGCGCGAACTACTGATGGTCACCTGGCTTTCCCAGAACGCTGGCACGAATCCGCGCGCTGCCGAGGAAGTTGAGAAGCGTGTTGAGACGCTGCGCTCGGGAGGCTCGCGCCGCGACTGGGCGCCTTTCTAGGGACGTTCGTCGACCTGTAGCCAGAGGCGGAAGCCGCGGGCCTGTTCCGCGAATACCCGGAACTCCGCGGCTCGCTTCACGCCGTCTGTGATGCGGCCTTGGAACTCCCGTACATACTGTACGCAGCGCGCAGACTTCAGTCCCTCGCCGAGTTGCAGGGCATTGAGTGCGATTTCAAAGCCACGGCCGATCTCGCCCTGACCGAGGTACGCATCTGCCTGCACCATGGTCGCGAAGAAATCGCTTCGAGTATTCAGGCCGTCCCCGACGATGGAGCCCGCACCCCGCTCCGTCGCCTGCCCGGATCGTCCCAAGTCGCGGAAGCAATGGCCGATCTCGGCTGCAAGCTCAACTTCGTCGAAGTACGCGATGTACGCAGGATCGCTGTCGGCTGTCCGCTGACTGAGCTTGCGTTCCGCCTCCACTAGTACTACAGCCGGTGGTTTCACGGTGAGTGTGCGCGTGCGGCTCGGGTGCGGTAGTGGCTGGTTCGGGCTCGGGTCTGGTGGCGGGTGCGCCAGCGGTGCCAGTGCATGGCGAGCCAGGTCCGGGCGGTGCGTGCGGGGGCGAGGACGATCCGGTCGTACAGGCGGCGGATCTCGTTCACGGTCGGGGGTCGGGTGTCGTCGGTGGGGCGGGTATGAGCCGGCTCCGGACGGTGACCAGGAAAGCCATGGCGAGCATGCACACGGTGGTGTGCCGGTACCACGAGCACCATTTGCGGACCTCGTGTTCGTCCAGGCCCACCTGTCCCTTCGCGACCTGGAACGACTCCTCCACCATCCAGCGTTGTCCGGCGGCGACCACCAGCTCGGCCACGGTGGCGCCGGGGTGGGTGTGGCACAGGAAGTAGGCGATCTCCCGGACGAGTGCGCCGGTCTTCCTGTCCTTCTTGTTGGGCACGGTCGAGCGGCGGATCAGCAGGTGACGCTCCAGCCCGGTGGAAACGGAGGCGAGTTGGACGGCGGCCCAGTCGTACTCGCGAGGGCCCTTGGCGCCGTCCGCGCACGAGCGGCGCTCGAAGGCATCCTCGGGTACCAGCGCCCACAGCTCGCGGGCCTGCCGGGTGCGGCCGTCGGGCAGGGGCAGCACCTCGTCCTTCGGGATGGCGAGCACGTAGCGGACCTGGTGTTCCTCCAGCCAGGCGCGCAGTGCACGGCACTGCCCGTAGGCCTCGTCGGCCAGGAAGTAGGTGAACGGCACCGAGGCGGCCAGTGCCCGCTCCAGCATCCGCCGGGCCAGCTCCGGCTTGGTGGCCACCGCGCTCGCGCGTTCGGGCGGGACGCCCTGCTCGGCGCAGCGGCGTTCGTGCTCCGCGGTGGCGCCGGCCCAGTGCTTGCCGAGGTAGAGCTCGGCGTCGATCAGAGTGCGACCCCGGCGAGATCCGTAGGACAGGTGCACGCTGACCTGGGCGTTCTCGATTCTGCCCGCAGTTCCGGTGTATTGACGCTGGACACCGGCGGTCTTGGTGCCCTTCTTGATGTCGCCGGTCTCGTCCGCGATCAGCACCGCGTCGTCGGCGGCCAGGGCGGCGACCGCGTGGGCGCGGACCCGGTCGCGCAGTTCGTCCGCATCCCATGCGGCCTTGGCCAGGAAGCCCTGCAACCGGTCCGGGCTGGGGTGGCCGGCAGCCTCCGCGAGCTGCCACAGGTTCTTGCGCGGCACCTCGCTCAGCAGCCCGCGCACCATCGCCCGCAGATTCTCCCGGGAAGCCGGACGCGCAAACACATCGTCCACCGAAGCGCACAATGCCTCCAACTCCCCCTCAAGCTGCCGCACTTGGCCCTCGGTCAGCTCGTCCGTCCGCACCACGCCCAGCGGCAGTCTCAATCCCACGAACGGAGCAACGAGCCAACCACCGTCACGTCACGTGAACCACCGGCTGTAGTACTAGGGCAAGGTCGCAGCCCCGATCATCGCCGAGCCGGGCAAGGGCCCGGGCCTCCATTGCGATGTGATGTGCCGCCATCGTCGGCCCCAGGCTGCCGGCGGGTCCTGTGTACGCCGCACGCGCCAGGGTTGCGGCGTCCTGGTACCGACCGAGGAAGGTCGCCTGATGGCTCATCGCGGACAGGATGCTGCTGCCGAGCAGGCGGTCACCCGCCGCTTGGGCCATACGCAGCCCCTGAATGAAGTACCGCTGTGCGATGCCGTGTAGGCCGCTGTCGTACGACATAAATCCGGCGAGCAAGAGAGCTTCGGCTACGGCCGAGTGGAGTTCCTTGCCGATGGTGTCGGAGTACTTCCCCTCCAGCATCGGACGGACGTCCGTGTGAAGGTACTGAATTAGGGCTCGCCGGGCGTGGCCGCCGCCGAATTTCCCGTCAAGCATGCTGAACGCGTCCGCGGTTGAGCGCACCATCTCAATGTCAACCGCGCCGATCGCCCGGTTACCCAGCCGCGCTAGCTCTCCGTCGGGAGGGGCGACGATCCAGCGGAGGGATGCCGTGTTCCACGCGGCAGAGTCTGGGTGCGCTCGGACCAGAACCTCAGTCTCAGCAAGGTCGGCCCGCCATAGGTCGGTCACGGTCTTGGCCGTGGTTTCGGGCTTGTCCGCGAAGTCCAAGCCCAAGTCGGGCTGTACCGCAGAAACTGCCGCGTTGCCCATCCCGATGTCGTCGATCGTGAGTCGGCGCCCAAGCTTGCGCCCAATCGCGTCGGCGATGAACTGCGGCATGTTGCCCCGCGGGATCGAGCCGTTGAGCCACCTGCCGACGTACGTGTGATCACAGGTGACGTCTTCGCCCGATCGAGCGCCAGCGGTGATCACCGCGCGAGCAAGCGACTTGTTCGAGAAGTCAGCTTCCTGCATGAGCGCGGCCAGCCTGGCGTTCCGGTCTGCCATCGAACCCCCATGAGCGGCCGAAGTCCCAGCTTGACTCGACGTCACTCTACGCAGGTCAGGCCTGAGATGCAGGGGGGTTACACGTCGGAGTGCACGAGTGCACCCCCAAGTGCACGCTCCCGAAGTGCCCTCCGCTTGACGACAGTTGAGTCACCACCGCGAAGCAGGCGGTTTCGAGATCGAAAAAGCCAGAGCGCTTGACGACCCGGAATCGATCTGTCAGCGTGAGTGGTAGGTAATACACACCACGCACTGAGCGGGTGTGCAGCACCGATGTACGTCCGGCGGGTCCTGTGGCTTTGCGGCTACGGGAGCTCCTTCCAGGGGTTACCGCGCTCGCCGGGGAGTGCCAGTGCCTTGAGAACTGAACAGTGGACCGAGGAACTACCGCCTGTCCTCAGCACCAAGAAGGCGGCCCGCGCGGAGAACGACCCGCGCACTCTTCGACCTTTCCGCAGCTCAACGGCTGCGGCCGGTTGCCTGATCCGCATCTCTCGCAGGTGCGGTGAGGGGGAGCCGGGATCGTCTCGGACCTCCGTGACTTCGAGGGGGAACCTTCCATGCTGCTCGCCATCGGTGACGTCGTCCGTATCCGCAGCAACAAGGCGCTGGGCACGGTGGCCGGGATCGCCAGCCACCGCGCCGGCAACCTGGTCGACGTCCAGATGAACGGCAACACCCTGCGGCCGGTGAGGCCGCAGGACATCGAATTGGTCGCCCGCGGCTTCAAGCCGATGACCACCGGCCGCGCCATTGCCACGCTGCTGTTCTTCCTGTCGGAATGGCCTCTGCGGTTGCCAACGGCGTCTACGTCCGCGGCCTGGGTGCCAACTGGGCCACGGTCACCTTCGTGGCCTTCACCTCGGTGACCGCCTTGACCGGCGGACTGATCAACCTGTTCAACCGCCCGCGCCGGGTCCGTATCTGACCCGCCGCCGCTTCCGCTGAACGGCCGCCGTCTCGCCAAAGGCCTGCGGCCAGCTCCGGCTTCACGTCCCTCCAAACTGAGGAAGAACCATGAATCAGAACGACCTGGACAACATCGCCCACCGCATCGGGTCGGCCGCGATGGAGTTCGCCCCTGGCCACCGGCCGACCGCCGCTCAAGTGGCCGACGCCGCTTCGATCCTGCACGGCATGCTTCAGACTGCCGAGCCCTACGGCGTGACGTTCGCGGACTTCGACGGCGTCGCCCACTTCGCACGGCTGGCCATTCAGCTGGTCCAGTCCCGCGACGCGAGCCGGTGACCGCCGTGAATGCCGCCACCTTCGCCGCCGTGTTCGTCGCCCTGTACGTCGCTCACAGCGTGGGCGATCACTGGATGCAGACCTCCCACCAGTCCGCACACAAGGGCCGTCCCGGCTGGGTCGGCCGCCTCGCGGACGCCCGGCATGTCGCCACCCTGACGCTCACGAAGGTCGCCGTCCTGCTGCCGGTCGTCTGGCTGCTCGACCTGCGCCTGTCGGTGCTCGGCATGGTCGCAGGGCTCGGCATCGACGCAGTCACGCACTGGTGGGCCGACCGGCGCACCACGCTGGCATGGCTGGCCAAGGTGACCGGCAAGGGCGAGTTCTACCGGCTCGGTGCCCCGCGCGCCGGCATGGGCGACAACCCCAGCCTTGGGACCGGCGCCTACGCACTTGACCAGTCCTTCCACCACCTGTGGCTGCTGGTCGCCGCGCTGGTCATCGCCACCGTCTGACCCCGCATCACCGCCCCGGCATCTCGCCGTGAGGGCGCCGGATCGAATCCGGCCCGGGGCACTCACCCCGCCGCGCTCGCGGCCGGGGGTGCCGGAGCAGTCGCCGTCTCGCCAAAGGCCTGCGGCTGCTCCGGCTTCCTGTCCCTCCGATTCAGGAGCCTCCATGCACGCCTACATCGGCGGCCATCAGGCCGTGAACGACCTCGATTTCATCGAACTCGCCCTGGGTACCCCGCTCGAACTCTGGCTCGGGGTTGAGGGGGAGACCGAGATGGAGCGCGCGGCCCGGCTGGACGCCGCGCGGGACATCCTCGCCGAGAATCCGACCCTTCCCGACGACGTCAGCCGCATCGCCGCCGAGGCCATCGAGGCCTACGCGCCGGAGCTGTTCAACGTCCTGCCGCTGGCGCGCCCCGCGCGGCGCCGCCGGAGCTCCCGGAAGGGGGCCGCGGCATGACCACCATGACCGAGACAGTCCGGCCGAAGGTGCCGCCGCTGTCGAAGCCGGAACTGTGGCTGTTGGGTGCGGTCGCCGTGTTCGCGGCCGGGGTCGGCGGGCTGGGCCTCGCATCGTCGTTTGAGGCGGTATCGGCCGCGGGTGCCCGGTGGGGGTTTGCTTCCCCGTGGATGCTGCCGGTCGGCATCGACGTGGCCATTCCGGTGTTCACCGCGGCGTTCTTGCTGCTGATCCGCACGGACATGCCGTTGGGCTGGGTGCGGTTCGTGCCGTGGGCGCTGACCGGGGTGACGTGCTGGCTGAACATCGCGGCCGGGCAGTCACTGTCCGCGAAGGTGGCGCACGGCACCATGCCGCTGCTGTGGGTGGTCCTGTCCGAGGTGGCCGCCCACGTTTACGCCTCCCGCATCGGCGCGGTGACCGGCCGGCGGATGGAGAAGATCCGCCGTTCGCGCTGGCTGCTCGCCCCGCTGTCCACCTTCACCCTGTGGCGCCGCATGACCCTGTGGGAGATCACCTCCTACGGGGATGCGCTCGCCCGTGAGCGGGAGCGGCAGTTGGCCCGCGCGCAGCTGCGGCAGCGGTTCGGCCGTCGGTGGCGTTCCAAGACGCCCCGGCCGGAGCGGGTGCTGTTGAAGCTGGGGGAACTCGCCCCGGCCGGTGACGACGTCCCGCCGGTGCCGCCGCAGGATGCGGAGCCGCCGAAGCAGGACACGCCAAAGGCGCCGCGCAAGCGCCCCAGCAAGACGGCCAAGGGCAAAGCGTCCAAGGCGCCGCGGACCCCGGCGGAACTGCTCGCCGAGGCGCGCGAGGTGACGGCCGACTGGAGCGATGACGCGATCAACGCTGAGGCGTTGCGTACCACGCTGCACTGCTCGGCAGCCAACTCCCGTGTGCTGCGGGACCTGTTGCTGACCGAGCGGGCCGACGGCCGCCGCCTGCACCCCGTCGACGGCAACGAGGACGGCGAGGGGGCTGCAGCATGAACACCCTCGCCACGGTCCTGCTGTCCGCGCTGCCGCTGGCCGCGGGGTGGGCGGTTCACGTGTGGTGGCTGCGCGGCTGCCTGAACACGGCCCGGCGTGACCCGCTGACCGGGCTACGTACCCGCGACGGCTTCACCCGCCGCGCCGCCGTCCTGCTCAAGGACCCGCGGGCGGTCGTGGTGCTGGCCGACGTCGACCGCTTCAAGCACATCAACGACACCTACGGGCACGCCGCCGGGGACGCGCTACTTCAGGCGACTGCGGACCGGCTCGCCCACCACGTCGGCCGTACGGGGGTGGCCGGGCGGCTCGGGGGTGATGAGTTCGCCGCCGTCCTCATCGACGACCACGGCACCGCGGCCGACCTGCTCGCCGTGCTGCACGGCGTGCTTGCCCGGCCGGTGGACGGCCAGGACCCGGCCGTTCGCACGACCGTCTCGCTGGGTTGGGTACGTGCAGCGGACTTCCCCGCGGATGACCTGTCCGGGCTGCTGCGGCGGGCCGATGAGGCGATGTACGCGGCCAAGCAAGCCCGCGCCGGAACCCGCCGCGCGGGGCTGGGCTGGCTGTTCGCCACCGTCACCGGACGGCGCGCAGGCCGCACCGGCGCCCGCACAGACGCGGCCGTTGTGGGGGTCGCGGCATGAAGTCTCAACCCCTCGTTGGTGCCGCCGTGTTCACCGCGGTGATGCGTGCGTCCGGCTACCGCTGCCAGTGCGAGGGCGAGTGCGGCAAGGCGCACGCCAAGGGCGACGGCCGGTGCCCGCACGAGCACGACGGCTACACCAGCAAGCACGGGCGCCGGGTACGGCTGATGGCCGCACCCGCCGACCCGCTCGCCTCGGACGTCGCCGCCGCCCGCCTGGCCGCGGGCCAGCTGCGGGCCTGGTGCCCCGACTGCCACACGGCCGCCGCCCGCCGCGCCCGCGCCACGGCGCCCGTGGACGACGCGCCCGGCCTGTTCGACCTGTAACCCATCTGCTCACGGCGGGCCCTGCCGCCCGCCGACGACACACCGCCCCGAGGAGGGGTTGACCATGGCCAAGCCCAACACCAGCCGTCTGGACCGTGAGATCCGGCTGGCGGAACGCAAGATCAAAGCGGTGCAGAACGACGAGATGTGGCCGCTGACCGGTGCGGAGCGACGCAAGGTCAGGGGCGCCCTGGTGGGCGGCTCCTACCGGGTGCTGCGCGGCAAGAGCACGGGGCGCGCCGAACGCGCCCTGGAAGAGGCCTGGAACACCGTCAACGCCCGGCTGTCCGCCGAGCTGAGCGGGTTGCAGAGGGAGCGGCAGCGGATCGTGGACGAGGCCGCCGCCACCAAGGCCGCGAAGAAGTCTTCGGGGTGGTTCTGATGTTCCAGGCCGGTGACATCGTTCAGATCGTCTCGTGTGAGCGGGATTCCCGCCTGGTGGGCAAGCGCGGCTACATCATCGACGAGGCGCCGCCGTTCAACGGCGTCTGGGCCGTGCATGGCCTCCCCGGTGTGCTGACCGCCAACTCCGGCGGGTTCGAGGCCCACGAGTTGCGCAAGGTCGGCCACAACCCGAGCAAGGCGCCCAAGCCCCGCAGGGAGTCGAGGTGGTGGTGAGCATGGACCGCCGCTGCCCCGCCGCCCACCCGGACGACCCGACCCCCTGTGTCGGCGCGCACGATGCCGTGACCGTCCTGGACCGCAGCAATGCCGGAGCAACCGGCTGCGAGCATCACGCGGCCCGTTTGCTGGCCTCCTTGACGGGCGGTCGGGTGTTCTCTCACCCCGAGCACTACGGGGCCGCGACCCGCGTCTACCAGGCCGCGTGCGACCTGCGCCCGTTCGCCTGGTACGAGGACGCCCCGCGCACCGAGCCGTCCCAGCTCAGCCACACGGAGAACCGCGAGCGGCACGGCCGCTGACCCGCGCCGACGCGGCATGCAGCCCCGGCAACCACGCCGTGAGGGCGCCGGATCGAATCCGGCCCGGGGCACGCACCACCGGCCCGGCCGCACGACCCACACACATCGTGTGGGCACCTGTTGCGCACCTGGGCTGACCCTTTCCACACGGGCCCGACCGCTCACCTCCTACAGCGTTCGGCCGGGCCCACCTCCCGCAGATCCGGAAGGACTCTCAGTGAAACACCCCGACGACGACAACGAACTCTTCAACCGGCTGGAAGCCGAGATGGCCGACTCCGGCACCCCCGCGCGGGGCGAGGTGGTCGACCTCGACAAGGCCCGCACCGCCCGGGGCGAGTCGGCCGACTCCGCCCCCGACCGGTCGACCGACTCCCGAGCCCCCGAGTCGCCCGACTCGCAGCCGACCGAGTCGGGTGAGGGTGGGCCGACTCTGGTCGACCAGAAGGTGCCGACCGTGTCGGGCCCGGGTCTGGTCGACCGCATCAAGAACTCCAAGCGGCTGGACGTCTTCCCGGCATGGACGAAGTCCCGGGCGGAGTTCACCGAAGCACTCGGCTGGCTGGCCGGACACGTCGGCCACACCATCGCCTTCCACGCGGTCCGCGTACCGTTCCTCTACCTGCCCAAGCTGGTCTGGCGCTCCCCGCGCGGGGCGCTCAACCTCCTGGGTCGGATCGGCCGTTGGGCCATGGACGCCGAGGGCGAGCGGCTGCGCCAGTACACCGCCACGAGCGAGCAGGTCGACGAGTACCTGAAGCTCTCTCGGCAGCGCGATCGCCGGGTACGACTGCGGACCATCCTCACCATCCTGGGCGGCATCATCGCCCTGGGTATCGGCCTGTTCCTGGTCTTCGGGGCGCAGCCGATGACGCAGGTCATCGCCGTCACGCTGCTCGTGCTGGGCTGCGGGGTGGCGGGGGCGCCGGCCGATGCGCCGCTGGCCACCCGCGCGGTCATCAAGACCGAGGTACAGAAGCTGACCAGCGACATCGTGGTCAAGGCCATGGCCTCCATCGGCATCGGGCAGATTGCGTCCGCGGTCGCCAAGGGCCAGGACGGCATCCGGTTCGTCGCACCGATCACCCGCGAGGGGCCCGGCTGGCGCGCGGACATCGACCTGCCGCTCGGGGTGACGGTCGCCGACGTCGCCGACCGCCGCGCCCGACTCGCCTCCGGCCTGCGCCGCCCGCTCGGGTGCGTATGGCCGGACGCCGACCCCAACGAGCACGAGGGGCGCCTCATCCTGTGGGTGGGGGATAGGGACCTGTCCAAGACCGGCATCGTCAAGTGGCAGCTCGCGAACGCTCGTCGGCACGACATCTTCAAGCGCAACCCGTTCGGCATCGACCCGCGCGGGCGGGCTCAGTCGGTGCCGATGATCCAGCACAACATCCTGATCGGCTCGCTGCCCGGCCAGGGCAAGACCGCCTCGGTGCGGGTGCTGGCCTGCGGCGCCGCCCTGGACCCGTCGGTGGAGCTGTGGCTGCACGAGAACAAGGGCACCGGCGACCTGGACTCCCTGGAATGCGTCAGCCACCGGTTCGTGTCCGGCATCGACGACGATTCGATCAAGTACGCGGCCGATTCCCTGAAGCTGCTGCGGGCGGAGGTCATGCGCCGCGCGGCTGCGATCAAGAAGCTGCCGCGGGACCTGTGCCCGGACAAGCGCATCACCCGCGCCATTGCCGACAAGCGGTCGCTGAAGCTGTGGCCGCTGGTCGGCGTGTTCGACGAGTGCCAGAACCTGTTCGCCCACCCCAAGTACGGCAAACAGGCAGGTGAGGACGCCGAGTTCATCATCAAGCTGGGCCGCGCCCTGGGCGTGATCCTCATCCTTGCCACGCAGCGCCCGGACAAGGACTCGCTGCCCACGGGGATCAGCGGCAACGTGTCCATCCGCTTCGCCCTCAAGGTCGCCGGGCAGGTCGAGAACGACATGATCCTGGGCACGTCCGCGTACAAGAACGGCGTGCGCGCGACCTCGTTCCGCCCGGAGATCGACGCCGGTAACGGCTACCTCGCCGGGGCCACCGCCCTGCCGGTCGTGGTCCGCACCGCCTACCTGGACGACAACGCCACCCACGCCATCGCGCAGCGCGCACACGCGCTGCGCAAGGCGGAGGGCACGCTGTCCGGGCACGCGCTCGGGGAGGAAGCCGAGAGCACGTCCGGGCCGTCGTACGACCTGCTCGCCGACGTCGCCGCCATCGTGCCCGCGAGCGAAGAGCGGGTGTGGAACGAGCGGATCGCCGCCCGGCTGGCGGAACTGCGGCCGGAGGTCTACGGCGGCTGGAAGGGCGAGAACGTCACCAGCGCGCTCAAGCCGCACGGCATCAAGACCCGCGACGTGGCCGGGACGACCGACGACGGCACCCGCACCACCCGCCGCGGCATCGCCCGCGCCGACCTCCTCACCGTGATTGCGGAGCGTGACGATAAGCGGGGCGCCGCCTAGCCCCGAGCGGTGCTACCGGTAGCAGGCTGCCCTGCTACCGGTAGCACCCCCGCTAGCACCCCATATCGCACCTGATCTGCGATCTAGTAAATAGCACCCCACCTGCGGAAACCCCGAAAACCGCCCGGGAGGGCCCCTCGTGACCCCCATAGCCCTTGCTATCGCCTGCCTGACGCTCGTCACGCTCTGTTATGTCGGTGTGTGTGCGGGCAGCCCGTTCGGCACCTGCCGCAAGTGCCACGGCTTCGGCTTCGCCACCACCACCGACCGCAAGGGACGCCCCAAGCGCGGCAAGACCTGCCGCCGCTGCAAGGGCCGCGGCAAGCGCGTCCGCGTCGGCCGCTGGCTCTACAACCGCGCCTCCCGGATCTACCGCGAAGGCACCCGCTGACCCACCGGAAGGAGACCCGCCGGCATGGCCGTGACCATCTCCCTCGCCTTGCTCTTCGGCGCCCTGCTCGCCGTCCTGCTCCGCTTCGGATCACTCAAGCCGGGCGGCGCGTTCGTCGCCGTGATGTTCGGCTTCTACCTCGCCTCCACCGGCGCCGCCGACACCGTCAACCACCTCATGCGCGCCCTCGTCGACGCGCTGCCCAACCTGTGAGGAACGCCGTGAACGAACCCATCGTCGCCCGGCACTGGCTCACCATCGCCGCGCCCAAGGCGGCGCCCGCCGTGGCTACCACGACCGTGCTCGCGCTGGCCCGGATCTGGAACGCCAACGGCGCCGAACACTCCGTCGGCAACGCCGCCCTCATGACCGTCCTCGCCGCCGGGGCCGCAGCGGGCGGCGTCTCGCTGGCCCGCGCCGGAGAGGGCGTGCTCGCCGCCACCGCCTACGCCGTCTCCGGCAGCCTCGCCCTCGCCGGGGTTGCCGGATACTCCGACGGCCTGTCCCTGCCGCTGCTGCTGTGGGCGCTGGCCACCGTGCTCGCCTACTGCTTCGCCGCCCGCCACTGGCGCCAGGACCGCCGCGAGACGCTCGCCCACGAGCGGCAGGCCAGCGAGCGGCGCGAGGAACACGCCCACATCGAACGCGTCGAGACCCTCCGGGCTCAGACACAGGTGGAGGTGGCCCGCACCGGAGCCGCATACGCCGAACAGCTCGCCGCCGCTCTGGTCCACCGTGCCGCGCTGCCCGGCTTCGACCCCGTCGCCCTGGAGCGCACGGGACTGCCCGAACTCCCCGCCGCCGAGAGGAAGTCCGCATGAGTGCCGTCCTGTGTTCCGTCGCCGCCCGCATCGCCACTGCCCTGGATGCCGCCAACGGCACGGGCGAGCACGGAGCGGCGATGCGGCTGATCAAGGTCGTTGAGGAGGCGGGCGAGGCATCCGCCGCCTACATCGGTGTGACCGGCCAGAACCCCCGCAAGGGCACCACCCACACCCGCGCCGACGTCGCCGACGAACTGTGCGACGTCATCATCGCCGCCGCCGTCGCCCTGCACTCCTTCACCACGCACCCGCCCGCAGTCCTGAGCGCCAAGCTGCATGCCGCCGCCCGGCGGCTGAACGCCGACACCACCCACACCGCGCACTGACCCGAGGGAGACAACCGCCATGGCACGCAGCACCGTTGCCCGCCGCGCCACCTGGTACCCCGTGATCGACGACCGCCGCGACAACGGCAGGCGACTGACCGCCCACCAGGCCGCTACCAGCATCCGCAGCGCCCGCAGGCAGCCCGCCAAGGCCGTGGACGCCGTCCACGTGTACGCCACCACCGACCGCGACGGCACGCCGCTGCACATCGGCTACGTCCACTACACGCCCGGCTACTGGACCGGAGTCACCGACGTCATCGACGTCTATGAGATCCCCACCGACGCCCTCACCGACCTCTGACGATCCGAGAGAAGAACCGTGTTCGAGATCCGCGTCATCTGCCCACCCGGCGACGCCGACCGCATCAGCGCTGCCCTGTCCACCGCGTTCGACACCGGTCCGGCGCGGACGTACCCCACCCGCGACCGCAAGCACACACGGCTGTACTTCACCGCCACCCACCGCACCTCCGGCACCAGCCCGACCAACACTGAAAGCGAGTGATCCACATGTCCGTGGGAGAGACCCCCATCACCGTCGTCGGCAACCTCGCCGCAGACCCCGAACTGCGCTTCACCCCCTCCGGCGCCGCGCTGGTCAAGTTCTCCATCGCCTCCACCCCGCGCAGCTACGACAAGACGTCGGGCCAGTGGCAGGACGGAACCGCGATGTTCCTGCGCTGCACCGCATGGCGCGACCTCGCGCAGCACATCGCCGAGAGCCTGACCAAGGGCATGCGCGTGGTCGTCACCGGCCGTCTGCGTCAGCACAACTGGCAGAACGAGCAGGGCGAGAACCGCTCCATGCTCGCGCTGGAAGTCGACGACATCGGCCCCTCGCTGCGCTTCGCCACGGCCAAGGTCGACCGCGTGCAGCGCAACGGCGCCACCTCCGGCCCGGCCGCCGACGCGTGGAACACCGCGGCCCCCGCCGGGGCCGCTCCGACTGCGGGTAACGAGCCGCCGTTCTAGATACGCCCGGGGTGGGTGCCGTCTCGCCAAAGCCTGCACCCACCCCGGTTCTCCGTGTCCCTCCAAAGAACAGGAGAGCTACCAGCATGACGCAACTGCACCCCTTCGACCAGCAGACCTCAGCGTTTGACGCTGCGTCGCGGGGCTGGCACGGCTTCCCCCTCATTCCCGGTGACAAGCGCCCCGCCGTCCGCGACTGGGAGACCCGCGCCACCGTCGACCGCGAGCGCATCACGCGATGCTGGACGCACGCCCCCTACAACCTCGGCATCGCAACCGGCCCCTCCGGCCTGGTCGTCATCGACCTCGACACTCCCAAGGGCCCGGACGACACGCCGCCGGCCGAATGGGCGGCGCACGGCGTCACCGACGGCGCCGACGTGCTCGCCGTGCTCTGTAAGCGCCACGGCCAGCCCTTCCCCGCCGACACGTACACGGTCCGCACATGGAGCGGCGGCACACACCTGTACTTCACCGCCCCTGAGGGCGAGCCCCTGCGCAACACCGCCGGGGACAGCGCCCGCGGGCTGGGCTGGAAGGTCGACACCCGCGCGGCAGGCGGCTACGTGGTTGGCGCGGGCAGCGTCGTCAACGGCCACCGGTACACGACCGTCCATGACGCGCCCGTGGCTCCTCTGCCGGACTGGCTGACCGCTCTCCTGCGCCCGGCGCCACTGCCCCCGCAGCGACCGGTCACGGTCCCGCTGACCACCCGCGACCGGCGCGGCAAGTTCCTGAACGCCGCGCTCAAGGGCGAGTTGGCGCGCGTCGCCAACTCCGGCGATCACGAGCACAACAACGCGCTCTACATCGCCTCCGTCGCCCTGGGGCAGTTGGTCGCCGGGGGAGAGCTGGACGCGTACGAGGTGACCGAGAAGCTTGTCGAGGCGGCGCTGAGCGTCGGCCAGGGCGAGCGCGAGGCACGGCGCACCATCGCCTCTGGCCTGCGGGCCGGAGCCAATCGCCCCCGGACGGTCGCGGCATGAACAGCAATCCCGTTCCCCCACCCTCAGACGAGCACGACAAGGGCCGTAGCCCCATCCCCCCACTGCACCTCTACTCCGTGCCCACCGACCCCGAGACGGCCCCTGAAGCACCGCCGAAGCGGGAACGCCCCCGCACGGCGTGGACCGCGGATCAGCTCATGGCCGCGGACTTCCCGGAGCCGAAATGGGCCGTGCCCGGCATCCTCGCCGAGGGTGTGACCCTGCTCGCCGGTCCGCCCAAGGTGGGCAAGTCGTGGCTGTCCCTCGGACTTGCCCTTGCGGTGGCAGCCGGGGGACACGCGTTTGACTCCGTGCCGGTGAAGGTCGGCCCGGTGCTCTACCTCGCCTTGGAGGACACCCCGCGCCGTCTCCAGACCCGCATGGGCAAGCTTCTGGGAGGGCAGGCGGCTCCGGCCGGGCTGACGCTGGTCACCGAATGCCCGCCATTCCCTCAGGGTGGCAGCGAGGCCATCGCCGGATGGTTGGAGCGCAACCCGGACGCACGCATGGTCGTCGTTGACGTGTTCGCCAAGATGCGCGGTCCCGCTCCGCAGGGCGTGTCCGCGTACGACGCGGACTATGTCGCCGTCACCTACGCCAAGCGGATCGCCGATCACTACGGCATCGCCGTGGTGCTCGTCCACCACGTCCGCAAGATGGCCTCGGAGGACTTCCTGACCGAGGTGTCTGGCACCAACGGCATCGCCGGAGCCGCAGACGCCACGCTCGTACTGAAGCGGGCCCGCGGGCAGGCGGACGGCATCCTGCACGTCACCGGACGCGACGTCGACGAAGCCGAGTACGCGCTTCAGTTCCAAGCCGCCTCCGGTGCCTGGCAGATGCTCGATGGCCCGGTGACCGACCACACCATCGGCGACACCCGCGCGGCCATCCTCCGGCACGTCCGCGCCCACCCTGGCGCCCGACCGAAGGACATCGTCGCTGCGCTGCCGCAGCTGGATGCCGAGAACGTCCGCCGCACCTGCTCCCGCATGGCCGCGGACGGACAGCTCACGAAGGACGGCGCCGGTCGCTACTACCCGGACACCGAGACCCGAACAGAGGGCACGCCGGGGGTGTCCCAGCTGTCCGACTGTCCCAGTACCCCCCCTGACCTGCGGGGACAGGTGGGACCGCTGGAATCGGGACTGTCCCGGCTGTCCGACTCCCGTTCTGCTGACGAGAACTCGGAGGGAACTGACCGTGGCGCGTGACGAGATGCTCACGATCTCTCAGGTCATTGAGGAAATCGGCGTACCTCTGTCGACCTTCTACCGCTGGCGGCAAACGAGGAAGGGGCCGAAAGCCATCAAGCTCCCGAACGGGTCCGTGCGCATTCGTCGTTCGGAATTGGAGCGCTGGATTGCTGCTCTGGAGGAAGCCGCGTGAACCATCGCAAGACCAGTGCAAATCCGGGCGCTCGTGAGGGCGAGCGCCCGGCCGCGCCCGAAGAGCCCACGCTCTCTACCGACGTCCGGGTCTGGAAAGTCAGCAAGATTTCCAGCAAGTCGGCGCCTTACCAACTCCGCTGGAAAGTTGCCGGGAAGGTGTGTCACGCGACTTTCGCGACGTCGACTCTTGCCGAGAGCCGCCGATCTGAGCTGTGGCACGCCATGCGTAAGGGCGAGGCTTTCGATGTGGAAACGGGGCTTCCCGAATCTGAACTCCGAACAGCGGCAGAGAAGGCAAAGGCGAACACCCGGCCGGACCCGTCGTGGTGGGATTTTGCCCGTGAGTACATGGGAGTTCGTTGGCGAACTGCCGCAGCAAAGACCCGTGAGGGCCTGGCGGACAGCCTCGCTACCGCAGCTCTCGGCATGATGGGGGAGAGCCCGGGGGCGCCGGATTTGGAAGACGTGCGGCGTGCCGTGCGGTGGGCGGTCGTACCCAATCACAAGGACGAAGAGCCCCCGCCGGACTTGGAGAAGGCCTGCGCATGGCTCGCAGCTCATGCCCTCCCGCTGTCGGCTCTTGCGGACTCCAAGGTCGTTCGAGACGTGCACTATCGGCTGTCGTTCAGGCTGGACGACAAACCCGCGGCAACGGATACGTACAGGCGTCGCCGTCGCGGTTTCAACACGGCAATGGAGTACGCGATTCAGGAGGGGTACCTTGACGAAAATCCGCTCGCGGGATTGAAGCGGCCTACCTCTCAGGGAAGCGACAGAGTAGACCGCAGGGTTCTGGTCAACGAGACACAAGGGAGGCAACTCCTCATGGCTGTCTCATATGTCGGCTCCGTTCACCGCAACAGGGGGCGTCGCCTGGTCGCATTCTTCGGCTGCATCCTGTACGCCGCGATGCGTCCGGCGGAAGTGGTCGGGCTTCGGCTGGCTGACTGCCATCTTCCCGAAAAGGGATGGGGAACTCTGACTCTCCGTGAGACGCGTCCCATCTCGGGCAAGAGTTGGACCGACTCAGGAGATCGTCACGACAAACGGGGACTGAAATCACGGGAGCCTGGCACAGACCGGCCGGTACCGATTCCGCCCGTGCTCGTGGCGATGCTCCGGGCACACCTGAAGGAATTCGGCACAGCCAAGGACGGGCGGCTCTTCCCGAATGAGCGAGGGGACTTGCTCGGCACGTCCAGCTACTGGCGGGTGTGGCAGGAAGCCCGACCCCTGGCACTCCCCCCGGACAAGGTGGACTCACCCTTGGCGCGCAAGCCATACCACCTTCGGGCTACCTGCATCACGAACTGGCTCCGCGCCGGCCTTCCGGTAGCCGAGGTGGCCCGCCGTGCGGGCAACTCACCGGAAGTCATCCACCGCCGCTACGCGGGCGTCATCGACGACAGTGAAGAGGAGAACAACAAGAAGATCGAAAAGACCATGGGGTGGGACATCGACCCTCAGTGACTACCCGTCAGGGGCGCTACAGTCACCGATCATGCGAACGTATGGAAGGCGTGTAGCGCCCTTCATCCTTGTGACTCTGCTGGCTGGCTGTGCCACAAAGACCACAACGACAAAGGTTGGCGGGGTGACGACAACCGTCGTCCAAGACAGCCAGTGGGTCACGGCACTGATATCTGCTGGGGCTGTCCTGATCAGCTCGTTTCTAGCTGCATGGACGGCTCACCACTACACAAGCCGCACGGAGAAGGCAAGGCAAGACCACGCTGACAAGCAGGAAGATTCCAAGCGACGCCACGAGTCAAAGCTTGTCGAGGAGCAGCGAGTGAGAGACCAGGTGATCGCGACGGCGACGGTCATCTCCAAGATGCTCCAGGACTTCCGCGATAAAGCCGGGGCTGCTGCTCAGGCAGTCAACGTCGACGCAGCTGAGCTGTATGACGAGTGCACAACGCTTGTGCGCAAGCATCATGACGATGCGCTCCCCGTGATCGAGGTCATGCCAGACGCTGACCTCCGGGAGTATGCCAACCAGGTCTTCGAGGAGTACGGGTACTGGGCTGCCGACTCTGCAGACGCCATCACGAACGACACCAGCCTGCCCGGCGCAGGCGGCTTGGATAGCAGCAGAGCACGGTTCTATCACCACGCTCGGACGATCATCAGAAACGCCGCGGTGTGATCCACACGCTCCTCACACACAATCAGAGCGTTGTGGCCAACCGAACCGTAGCTCGAAGAGCTGCGGTTTTTCCATGATCGACGTGTTCTCGTCGGTGGGCCCGGGCAGCACCGGGGCGGGTGGTTTCCTCGTCCTGGAGGTGGTCGGTGCCGTCGGTGATCGCGTTGATGGAACGGCGTGAAGTGCGGGCTCGTGAAGTGCTGGACGGGGCGGAGGCGCGGCTGCGCGAGGCCGAGGAACAGGCCGCCGAGGCCCGTCAGCGGTGGGAGTTCGCCCGGATCGGGCGGGAGGAGCTGATGGACGAGCTTGCCGCGACGGGTGCGCAGGCGGCCACCGATGCCGGGGCGGTTGCCGATGTGCCGCAGGAGCCGGACAGCGAGGCCAAGGTGCCCTCGCGCAGGGGGCGTGAGGGCTATGACGAGCGGCCGTCGCAGTGGCACGTGGGCCTGGAAGGACGGTCGTTGTGCGGCATGTACCGGCAGATTTTCGAGACGGTCGTGGCCGCCGACGGCCTGGTGGACGTGGCCACGGTCGCGGACACCCTGGGGCTGGGACGGGAAAAACTCGCGGTGGAACGGGTGCGCCATCGCGCCTATGCCCTGCATGCGAAGGGCTGGCTGGAGCGGGAGAGGGGCCTGTTCAGGCCGGCTGCGGGCCCGGGCGGCGGCCCGGCCGGCGATCGGGCCAGTGCCGGCGCTCGCCGGCGATCCGGCGGGTGAGGGTGATCAGGCCGGCCCACCAGACCATCTGCTCGTGATGGTCCGGGCGGCGTTCGTGGTCGCGGTTGAGACGCCGGGCCCGCGAGAGCTGACCCAGGGTGCGTTCCACGACCCAGCGGCGGGCCAGGACGGTGAAGCCGCGTGTCCCGTCCGGGCGTTGAACGACCTCGACCCTCACGCCGTGCCGGGCGAAGGCATCGGCCAGGGGCTGCCCTTGGTAGGCGCTGTCGGCCCAGACGATTTTCAGCAGCCGTCCGGGCTCGTCCATGTAGCGGTCCAGGAGCGCGGGCGCGGGCTTGGAGTCGTGGACGTCGGCCGGGGTCACGATGACTTCCAGCAGGTCACCGCAGGTATCGGTGAGGATCGAGCGCTTGCGGCCGTCGCGCTTCTTGTTCCCGTCGAAGCCGCGTGACATCACGACCGTGTCCGCGCCGTCGACGGACTGCGCATCGATGATCCCGGCGGTCGGCTCCGCGCTGCGGCCCCTCGCCACCCGGTCGGCGCGGCGCAGCCGCTGGTACAACTCCCGGACGTATCCGTGCGCACGCCAGCGGCGGAAGAAGTCGTACACCGCCCGCCACCAGGGGAAATCCCGTGGCACGGCACACCACTTCGCGCCGTTGTCGACCACGTAGCGCACCGCGTCGATCATGTCGCGGTGGCAATGCGCCTCCGGACGGCCGCCCCTGGACTCCATCCAGGCCGGCATCGGCATCGACGCCCGGACCAAAGCCCATTCCGCGTCGCTCATGTCGGTCTCGTAGTACGACTCCCGCCGCCTTGGAGCGATCGCCCCGAACTGGTGGACGTAGCAGTCGCATTCCAGGGTGATGGGGTTGGACGTCTCGGGCACGGCAGTGGTCCACTGGGCGGGCAACGGGTCTCCTCGGAGGACTTGGTCGACTCAACCGTGTCCCTACCGAGGGGCCCGTTCTTTCATGCCCGCCACCCGCACCGCACGAGCGCCCGAACCGCCCCCGGCTACCGCTCGAACGCAATCCGATTGGCCACAACGCTCTCAGTGCGCAGCAATGAGAAAGAGCGGGAGTCAGTGAGACTGACTCCCGCTCTCTCATGTCGGCATTCGCCCTGGTCAGAGCTTAATTTTCGGTGTCTGACCGGCGAGTGCCCCCGGCAGGATTCGAACCTGCGCACACGGCTCCGGAGGCCGCTTGGAAACTGGGCAACGCAGCAGGTCGCGGCCATGCACGCGGCAGATTAAGCGGGACGAGTCCACGAATAGGCCACGGCTGGCTGAGCACCGCTTTGAGGCCTGGGCCGCTTCCTTGTCCTCCGCGTCGAGTTCGCCTACTAGCCCCCCGCACGTGAGCTCCATACCTGCCACGGAGGGGGCTCACGCGCGCGGAACGCCTGCTTAGTTCTGGTGCTCCGGAACGCAGTTGGCGCACGGCCTCCACCTGGTGGGCATGTGGCCATCGAGCGGGAAGGTAAGCAGTTCCCCGCCGCGGTATCCCCTCTGGAACAGGGTGCAGTCGGTGCCGGAGTGGTAGAAGTCGCTTGTCTCGGTGGTGACGAACTCAGCGTCGAGTTCCCACGTGCCGGGGCGCATGTAGCGTCCGTACCGCTCACGCACGCCGGCCCGGATGCTGCCATCCCGGTCACCCCGGCGCGTACGAGTATCGACGCCGCAGGCTTCGGCGAACTCGTAGACGTCGAAGTTGGGGTCGTGGTAGCCCAGGACTTGTGCGGTCACCCACATGACGTTGGTGCGGACGGCGTCCGTTTCTTTGCCGGTGAGTTCGCGGTCGTCGTGGTTGTTGTCGCTGGCGCGGTTGTGGCCTGCGCGGTCACGCCGGTAGGGCGCGTCCTGCCAGTCGTGATTGTTGATCTCGCGGGCGAAGTCGCGCGCGAGCTTACTGAGAGCCATAGTGTCCGCCGATAGGACGTAGAAGACGCCATCCCCCGACGGGCGGCGTCACCGCCTGTTCGGGGCGGCTATGCGACCGTACGTCCCGAAATCGTCCGAGCACAAGAGTCGGCCGGTACGGGCGGTGGTGTCCTTGAGCACAGTGAAACGGGTCCATGCAGCCACGCCGCTGGGCGCCAAGCAAACGGACCCAGGCCTCTGACCGGGCCTTCTTCGTGGCGCGAGTAGTGAGAACCGAGTGTCAGTGCATGGGCATGGTGGGGCCTGTTGCTGTCGTTGTAGTACCCGGCTGCTGTACAGCTGTCCCCGACGATCCTCGTTGCCCGGGTGCGACTGCCTAGGCCGCATGTCCTGGCGACTTTGATCGTTTTGAGGTGTGTCACATCTGAGGCTCAGAGTGAGGGATGATCCAGTGGAACTATGGCTGAGGAGACTTCGTGGATGCTGGCGATCTCGCTACGTGGGTGGGTTCTTCCTTCGCCGCCATTGCGGCGGGGGCCACGATCTGGACGCTCAAGAGCCAGCGCGACCAGATCGACGAGCAGCGTCAGTTCATTGCGGAGCAGTCGGCCACGCTGGCACTAGAACGGGCCGAGCTGTGGGCTGCTGCTCAGGACCGCAAGATTGCTCAGGCTCGGCAAGTAGGGATGACCGTGCAACTGTGGGCACGAAGTGGAGTCCCGGGAGACGCGAATGGTGAACCCATCCCCGACACCTTCAGGATCGAGGTACGCAACCTGAGCATCGAACCCATTCACGAGGTCACGGTCCGATTCGGGGAACAGGAGGCGCATGAGGCCTCAGCGGCCGTAGAGACCGACCTGATTCGTAGGGGCTTGACCGTAGTCACGGACGGGCCACGCCTGAACGTGCCCGTTCCGCTGGTCGGGGCTGGGCGTATCTACCTCTTCACTTCGGGCCCGTTGTTTGAAGAGGTCGACCGCCACCGTCCGGCCCTTCTCTTCACAGACAATGCTGGCGTCCGGTGGCGGCTCAACGAGCACGGCGACCTACGGGAGTTTGTGCCCGCTGGCTAGTTGCACGTCAGCCCAAGCGACGGTGCAAGACGGCCGTACTTGAGCACGCCCGGCTTGGGAAGCTTGGGTTTTCTAGAGCCAGTTGCGGTATTGGCCTGGGGCGGAGCGTGATCCAGCCTCGGGGAGATCCGTAGCCAAGTCCCCACTGTTCCCCGTGAGTCCCCGCAGGATCTGGCACGCGAATGGCACGACTTGCGCCCTCGCCTCAAGGCCCCCTGGGCGGAGACTCTGCCTTAGCGTCTGAGCCCCAGCCGACGACCGTCAGCCAGGATAGCGGGTGGGCCGCCGATCAGGCGCGCGTGTGCCAGGGCACCCACCACCGGGTCTCAGCCACGCTGTCCTGTGACGTCCGTCAGAGCAGCCGTGCCGGCGGAAGCGTGGTGATGATGCCTTGGGCGATGACCTCTTCGTCCCGAAGTAACTTGGGTGGGGGCGCTGCCTTGGGCTGGTGTGCCTTTCACCTGTGCTGATGGTTCGCAGGCGTTCGCGGTGTTCGCCGTTGTCCACTGACGTTGTCTCGCAGTTAGACACTCACCCGGCCAAGGGCTTAGAAGATGCTGGCACGTGAAGCCAGGCAAGAACGGCCGTACCAAAGAATCCTGACCTTCCTGGCATCGCTACGGTCTACTACCAATGGTCACTGGCTGGTAATCGACGCCATGTGGCTGAAATGCAACGAAGGTTCATTCGCAACTGGTAGCCTCACAAAAGGGATGAAGTACGGCATTACTTCCTTCGCTACAACTCGAGACGCTACTCTTCAGGTCACTGAGCGCGGCAGGGTAGTGACGGGGAGCTGCACAGTAGTTACGATCTTCGCCTGATAGACCGTCAACTGGGGTGGGGAACATGACGACTGACTCAACGGGAACTGCGCACGGGCTCGCTGACAAGCTCTCGTCGGATGATGGCAGCTCGGCCCAAGAGATCCCCGTAGAGATCAGTTTTGAGATAATCCGACTTTTCTCGGAGGGGCTCTACCAGAGCCCTCATAAGGCAATTGAAGAGCTGGTCTCCAACGGATTCGATGCTGGAGCGTACAACGTACACGTTGTTACGCCTAGGTCTCTTGCTGAGGATCCTGCCGGCTCCGATTCGTTATGGGTTCTGGACGATGGATGCGGCATGGACGCCGACGGGTTTCAGCGTTTGTGGCGGGTTGCCGAGTCCACTAAGGCTGCCGGAGAAACTGTGCGTGGGCGGGCGCCGATCGGGCAGTTCGGAATTGGCAAGCTGGCTGCCTATGTTCTTGCTCGGCGACTGACCCATATCAGCAAAAGAGACGGCCGATACTTCTACGCCTCTATGGACTTCCGGAAGGTAGAAGGGCGGCGGCAAAATGATCCTTCGGCCCCTCCGGTAGCAATCGAGCTTCACCAAGTTGAAGAAGACGATGCGCGAGATCTTCTCGCAGAGATTGAGTCCAAGGATCCCGCCGCATGGTCCCTTCTGTTTGGTGATAAGCCTGCCGAGAGTTGGACTGCGGCAGCTCTGAGTGACTTCAAAACGCTATTCGAGAAGTTCAAGCCTGGTGTTCTCAGCTGGGTACTTCGAACTGGCCTGCCGTTGAAGTCAGACTTCCGAATTTTCCTCAATGGTGCCGAGTTGCGATCCGCTAAAGAGGACGCTACGGTGCTATTTGAGTCCCCAGTAGGCGGATCAGGTGACAAAGTAGCGGAAAAGCTCTCGCTGGAAGTCACAGCGACTGGTCTCAAAATTCCGGGGCTCAATGGTGAGATCACCGGCAGTGTCACGCTATACGAGAAACCACTCGCTGCCGGGAAGTCCATGCAGTATGGTCGCAGCAACGGGTTCTTTATTCGTGTTCGCGGCCGTGTAATTAACCTAGAGGATGAGCTTTTTGGACTGGAGGCGCTCAACCATGCAGTCTGGTCCCGCTTCGCCCTCGATGTCGAGGCGGACGGGCTGAGGGAACACCTTCTCTCATCCCGAGAAGGTGTTCGTGATGTTCCCGCGATAGACCTCTTCCGGGACTATCTCCGAGCGAAGTTCAATGAGGCGCGGTCTGTCTATAGCGCTGAAAACAAGAACAAGCTTATCGGAATCGACCTAGCGCAATTGCTCCACGGAGCATCGCCAAGTGTGCTAGGTGACCCGCTGGTCTCGGCAGTTCGCCAAGCAATCACTCAAGAATTGCAGCCGTCTCACTATATCTCAGCACCCACACACGTTGAGGAAGAGAGCCGAGCAGAGTGGTTCGATGGCTTCCGTCTGGAGGTCATGCAGCAACCAATCCTTGATGTACAGCTAACTAAAATGGGGCCCTACGACCGCCTCGCCGAGTACGATGCGTCCAGCCGCGTGCTAAAAATCAACGAAGAGCATCCCTTCATCGCGAAAATCATCGCTCACTCGAAAAATCAGACCCCGGCAACTCTATTTGCTACGTCAGAAATTCTCACCGATGCGTTTCTACGTGAGGGCGGTATTCCTCCTGAGGTAACGGCTGAGGTATTCGCGCTGCGCGATAGGGCGTTGCGGCAAATCGCGGGTGACTACGGGCCAGATCCAGTAGAGGTGTTGCGCCACCTGTCAATAGCAGACCAGGACAAGGATGCGCTCGAAAAAGCTGTCGGCCAAGCTTTCATCGTCCTAGGTTTTGAGTATGAAAGGCGCGGCGGCAACAAGGGCGGCGCTGATGGCGTTCTGGATGCGCGTCTCGGGAAGAGTGAAACGCAGCTAGAGGATTTCCGTGTCGTCTACGACGCTAAGACCACTGCTAGTACAACCATTTCAGTTGATAAGGTGCACTTCGATGCGCTTTGGGACTTCAAGAATACCGAGTCGGCTCAATTCGGGTTCATCATCGGGAAAAAGTTCGCCGGACAGAATGACCCGGAATCGGCTGTAAACCGTCGGACGGCACAGGGTCGTGAGGACCGTCCCATGACGGTAATGCTTACCGAGCACCTGCGCCACCTGGTCGAGCTCCACTATCAATTCGGTATTACCTTGAATCAGATCAGGGCCCTGTTTGAGGAAGCGTTGACCGTAACGGAGGTGGGCTCATGGTTGCAGAATCTTGAGCGAGAGCTCTCCCAGGAGCAGCGTCCGGTACCACTTCGGAAACTGTTGAAAAAGCTGGAGGAGTGCAAAGAGGACACGCTAAGCGAGCCTAATGTCAATGCAGTTCGCGTCATGGATCCGCGTTTGAAGCAGTATGAGCCTGAACGTCTCGTGGCAGCGCTCCAAGCCGTGCAGACGATAGTCGGCAGTCGGTGGATTGAGGTCAACAAGACCAGCGGGAATGTGCGCTTGTCCCAAACAGCGGAGAGTATCATCAACGAGGTTGACAGGCGCCTACAAGACGACCTAGGTCTGCCTGCTGTTGCCGACGAGACCTCGGAGTCGTGATCGATGAGTACGCTTGCCCCGCATCCGTTTCCTGCCCGCATGGCACCCGAGCTGGCGTTACGAGCCTTGGAACGTCAGCCTGCAGGCAGTGTCGTCCTTGATCCAATGTGCGGTTCCGGCACTGTCCTCAGAACCGCTTTGATCGCTGGGCATCGAGCGATTGGTGTGGATATGGACCCGTTGGCGGTGCTGATGGCGAGTGTTTGGGCTAATCACCGTTCGGCGACTGGTCTCGCACAGGCTGCTGATGAAATCACCTCGGAAGCCGCTAATATGCACGCCGATGAAATCCATCTCCCGTGGATCGACGATGACCCAGAAACCAAGAAGTTTATCAAGTTCTGGTTCGCGGAGCCTCAGCGTAGCGACCTTCGAAAGGTTGCATATCTAGTTGCGCGGCGCAATGATCATCTCAAGGCTTCTCTGCAACTTTCGCTTAGTCGCATCGTAATCACGAAAAAGCGTGGGGCATCGCTTGCGCACGACGTATCGCACAGTAGGCCTCATAGGGTAGGCACCACTAACGACTTCGACGTCATGGATGGATTTCGTAAGGCTGCCGTACAGATAGAGCGTCGACTCCTTGTCGAACTTCCGGACAACGCGTCTGTTCGCTTGGGCGACGCCCGAAGCATGCCGTTCGTTCCGTCTGGGTCAGTTGATCTGGTTGTCACCTCTCCCCCTTACTTGAATGCGATTGACTATCTTCGTGGGCATCGAATGGCTCTAGTCTGGCTCGGCCATTCCGTCAGCGCTCTGCGAGAGATTCGTAGTGCCAGTGTTGGGACTGAGAGAGGGTTGAAGAGCGACGGCGCCTTGGAGGGTTTGGTTATTGATACTGACCTCGACTCTCTTCCTCAAAGGACGCTCGGAATCCTTTATCGATATGCTCAAGATATGAAGGGTGTGGTTGCGGAGCTACATCGAGTGCTCAAGCCGAGTTCGCTGGCGGTTTTGGTGGTGGGAAATTCCACGGTGCGTGGAACATTTGTCGATAATGCATCAGTTGTTCGGCGCGCCGCTGAGCAGTTGGGATTCGTAACTCAGGACATCTCTGAGAGGGATCTTCCTGCAAACCGTCGCTACCTGCCTCCACCTTCCTCTGCCGGAGAGGCGCTCGATCAGCGCATGCGGAAAGAAGTAGTTCTTACCATTCAGAAGTGATACGAGCTTCGGCTGAAAGGTAAGGTCGGCGGAGCGGCTTTGGCGCGAGTGATCATGGCCCGTAAGCTTCCGGCGCGTCGGGCAGTCTGCGGACCTGCCCGGTAAAGCACGACGTTGGGGCCACGATCTTCGAGGCTCGCGCCAAAGTGGCTCCGTAAAGCTGTGGAGCCGACCGCCCCAGCCACGACGTACCCCTTCTCTGGCATCAGGTGGCTGCATGCTTTGAGCGCGGCACGGACGCCGGCCGGGCTGGAGCGGGGCGGAGACAGGAGCGCAGGCCCGGCCGGGGGCCGGGCCGCGCGCGGTGAGCGGAGCGAACCGCCTTGAACCCGTAAAGAAGGTTGTTACTCAGGTGGTGGCTGGGATGTGCCACAGTGGGGCTGTGTACCGCTCCGGTTGGCTGTTGATGAGCAGTCGGCGCAGGTCATCGCGCTGTGAGCCGTCGAGGTTCAGGACCTCGGTGAGGTGGCGGAACGTCGTGTGAGTGATTCCGCGGCTTCGGGCCTCTGCCTCGAACTGGGCGAGTTGGGGCAGTACCGACTCGGCGTCGAGCTTCGGCCGTTGTTGCTCCTTGAGCCAGAGGGCCTTGTTGCGCTCGTAGTCGATTTCGGAGAAGCCACAGATCTCGCGGCTCAGTGCCTCCGCTTGGGCCAGGGTGGTTGTCGACATGACGGCGCGGGCCAACTCGTTGCGGCTCAGGGCCTCGTCCAGGTCGACCTCGTGGACCGTCGGGCTTTCGTCGGTGAGGGGGATGGGAAGTCCGGCGTCGCGGACCTCGCATGTACCGCGGACCCCTCGGGCTGTGGCCGCGAGCATGCCTGTTGCCTCTGAGGGGTGCCACTCCAGGACTGGGCTGATTGGCTCTGCGTCCTTCGCCGTGAAGGTTTGGACGACTGGGCCGAGCACGCCTCGCAGGTCCTCGTGTGACAGCTCGCCGTCCAGGCCGGGGCCTGCGATCAACAGGCGGATGGGTGCGTTCACTTGGCCGCACGCTGCCAGTGTCAGAGAGTCGGCGAGTGGGCTTTTCAGCGTCGGTTCGTCGCCTCGGGCCAACACGTCGCCGCCGACGTCCAGGAGATCGATCGAGGTCGGCTTTAAGTGGGAGACCAGATCTTCGACTTGGTGTGTGACTCCCTCGGCGCCGTACCTCGGGTCGATCAGCGCGAACCTGTGCCGGAGTTCTGCGGCGAGTCGTGGGAGCGTGGAACCTGCCGGTGCGACCGGGCGTGCATCCGCCGGCACCTTCCAGACTGCTGGGGTGAGCGGTTCGAGGCCGGTGAAGTCGTTGGCTCCTCGGGGGCCCGGTAGCGGGTCGATAAGCAGGCGGTCCCACGCGTACGTGAGGATCACCGCCTGGCCGCCGGTGTCCCCGTACAGGGCGGCGTCAAGCATTGCGGCGGCGACTGCGTCGCCCCCTCCTCCTGCTGCGACGATCAACCGCGTCATGTGCCCAAGACTACGGGGTCGGCTCTTGACCACTCACCCTATAGTGGCTAGAGGCTATAGCCACTTGGACGAGGAGGGGACATGCCTCAGATTGAGGAGGCGCAGCCGAAGTATCTTCAGATCGCACACTTCATCCGCGATCAGATCCTTCGGGGTGACTTGCGGCCGGGAGACGAGGTTCCCTCGGAGCGGCAGTTGGCGGCGGACTGGAAGGTGTCCCGGCCGACGGCGGCGCGGTCGCTGGAAGCGCTGAGCCATCAAGGGCTCGTCGAGAAGCGGCAGGGCTCGGGCACGTATGTGCGGAGCCTCGAAGTGAACCGCCGGGCAAGGGAGTTGTACGGGCGGGCCCGGCAGACCGGGAAGATCTACACCCCCGGTGAGTACGCGGTGATCACGTCGGCCGGGTGGCTGGACGCGCCGGATCATGTCGCTGAGGCGTTGGGTCTGGTGAAGGATCGTCGGGCCGTGCATCGCCGGCGTGTGACCAACAACCAGGACGGGCCCATCACGCTGTCCACTTCGTGGTTCGCGCCGGACGTAGGGCAGCGGGCGCCCAAGCTGCTGGAGCCGGAACGGATCCAAGAAGGCACTCTGATGTACGTCGAGAACACGACGGGGCGGCAGGGGAGTTACGCCGAGGATCGCATGTGTGCCCGGCAGGCGACGGACGAGGAGGAGGCAGACCTCCAGCTTGAACCGGGATCGGCTGTCTTGATCGTGCATCACGTCGTCTTTGACCTCCAGGACCGGCCGTTGGAGTTCGCTGAAGCCACCTACCCGCCGCAGCGTTGGGCGTTCGAGCAGGGTTATCCGCTCACCTGATGGTTCATCACTTCGGCGAACGGCTTGCGCGACGCAAGTGGCTAATGCCACCATCCAGTAAGTGGCTAAGGCCACTTGATCGGGAGGAGGCACGGTGTGACGAGTCAGCGGCCGGACCAGGGAGAGCACTTACCTTGCCGGAGTTGCCGGGGGCGTGGCTGGAAGCGGGTCAGTTCGCGTACGTCCCTGGCGCTCGCCGCTGCCGCCGACCGCACCCGTGCCACATCGAAGCGGCGCTGCCTCGACTGTGACGGCAGCGGCAAGGAGTGAGCGCGGATGGCTTACAGGATCGACCGCTACCCCTCTGAAGACTCGCCGAGGCTCGGAGCAATGACCTTGCATCCGGCACCGGAATCCGTACCCCGGGCGCGACGCTGGTTCCGGAAGTTCATCGCCCCCTACAATCCGGCCTGCTCGGTTGAAGACTGCGCGCTGATGATCTCCGAATTGGTCACCAACGCCATCCGCTATGGGCAGGCTGACGATCCCTGGGTAGTGCGGGTGGAGTGGTTCCGTGAGGAGACATCGCTGCGGGTCGACGTGCACAACCCGGGCTTCCCGGCGAACGTCCGGCTGAGGCGCCCGGACGCCAACGACGCCCACGGTCGCGGGCTGCTGCTCGTCGACTCAATCGCCGAGTCGTGGCACTCCGGGCCCAGTTGCTTCGGGGGGACGGTGGTCTCCTTTGTGGTCGCCGATGCCTGGCCGTCGTGACGAGGGGAATACCTTCTGTTGGTACTGCGCCGGCGGATTCGTCGCTAGTCTGGTTGACCAGTTGACTTGGCCAATCCTGACAGGCGGCGGCGTTCATGGCGTATGAAGTGGAGGCACCGAAGTACGTACGCCTCGCTCAGACGATTCAACAGCGCATCGAGGACGGCAGCTACCCGCCCGGCACCCGTGTGCCCAGTGAGAACCAACTGGTGCAGGCCTTCGGAATGTCCCGTCCAACCGTCGTCCGGGCGCTGGAACTGCTGAAGCGTGACGGCTGGCTGGAGTCCCGCCAGGGATACGGCACGCTGGTGCGCGGGCGTCCGGCAGTCGTCGAGCACAAGGAACGTCGGGGGAGTGAAGTGCTCGCGCGTGACGAGACGCAGACCCCGGGGCGGCTGGTCGAGGTCGGTCATGTACCTGTTCCGGCGCGCGTCGCCTCTGCGCTTGGGTTGCCGAAGCGCGCCAAGGTCCTCCTGCGCCGGTTCCTGGTCATGGACGACGGTGAACCCTCCGAGCTGGTCTCGTCGTACTTTCCCGCCGGCCTGGTCGAGGGCACCGAGTTGGAGAGTGTTGCCCCCTTGAGCGGCGGCGCCCGTGCTCACCTTGAGGCGCGAAAGAAGGCTCGCTTCGACCATGTGAAGGAGCGTGTCTCGGCTCGGCTGCCTGAGCGGGATGAGGCCGAACTTCTGGAGCTCCCGGACGGTGTGCCCGTCCTTAGCGTCCTGGTCGTCGCGTGCGACGCTTCCGGTCAAGCTCTGCAAGTCTCTGACGTGCTGCTTCCCGCCGATCGGCAGGAACTCGAAGACACTTATCGGCTGAGCTGAGCTGAGCCTGCGGGCTGCCCACTGCCTGGCTGTGATGGCCTGCCTCAGGTGCGGCGGGTGGCGAGTCGGTAGACCACGTATGTAAAGCCAAGGATGGCGTCGACCGCCGCCCACAGGCCGATGATGAGTCCCACGCCGATTGTGGTTCCGGCGCCGCCGGCGTCCTCGCACAGCTTCAGATGCGACGTCGTTTCTTCGGCTGTGGGGTCATCCCGCCCTGGTAGGAACTGCTCGGCGGGGATCCTTGCGGTGGTGTCGGCCAAGTGTCCGGAGGCGGTGCGGGCCCTTGCGAGTTGCGCGGATCCCATGACTGCGGTTCTTGAGCGCGGTGTTTTCTGCTCATGTCGCGCCTTCCTCTGTGTTGCTCGCTTCATGGTGCGCCTGCGCTATCGATGGCGCTCGTAGGTGGCCACTGAAGCAGCTTGACAAGTCAACTTGGCATCCCTAACGTCGAACTTGCTAAGTCAACTTGTCAGGTGGCGAGTTGATCGACTCAGAAGGAGAAATCTCTGTGCGTGTGATCCGCGTTGACGCCTCATCCGCCACGATCCTGCTGACCGAAGCTCCGGCGCCGAAGGTGCGCGACCGGCAGACCGGTGAGATCGCCAAGGACACCGTGAGCGGTGAGGCGCTGATGACCGTCGGCGTTGTCTTCATCGACGAGGGGGACTCGTCGCTCATCCAGGTCACAGTTCCAGAAAGCGGTGTGACGGAGGGCCTGGCCGTTGGCTCTCCGGTATCGCTGCCGGGCCTCATCGCCCGGCCGTGGGAGAGCGTGTTCAACGGCCAGCAGCGGCACGGCATCGCCTACCGCGCGACCGCGATCGCGCCGGGCGCTTTCCCGGTCGCTCAGGCGGGCTGATCGTCGTGACGGACCTGATCACGTTGGCCGAACTGGGCGGCTCGCTCGCTGTGATAGGTGGCGCCGCCTACGTCCGGCACGCCACCCCGGCGGCGTACTGGTCCACGGTCGGGCTGCCGGTCTCGGTGGCCCGGCTGCTGGCCTCGTACTCCTCGACCATGGACGCCTGCGGCCTGACCGTCGAACCGTCCCGGTTGCGGGTGTTGGCCATCAAGGCGACCAGCCGCCGGGAGATCCGTCCCGTCCCACCCCGCCGGGGCGTCATCCGTCCCACCACGACTGGCCTGCGTGTCCGGCTTCGGCTGGCCCCGGGCCAGGAACCCGCCGACGTCGTTGCCTCGGCGGAACGGCTCCGCCACGCCTGGAGTGTCCACGGCGTGTACGTGAAGGACGTGAAGCCCGGTGTCGTCGAACTGCGGCTCATCGGCTTCGACGTCCTGCGCAAGGTCCGGATGCCTCGGCGGAGCGATGGCGGGTTCCTGAAGGTGCCTGTGGCGCTGCGGGAGGACGCTACGGCGTTCTTACGCGACTACCGCGCCGTGCCGCATGAACTCGTCCTCGGCGCAACGCTGTCGGGCAAGTCCATGTACCTGCGGAACCTGATCGCCGGTCTGGCCCGGCAGCCCGTCGCTCTGGTCGGCGTCGACTGCAAGCGCGGCGTCGAATTGGCGCCGTTCGCCTCACGGTTCGCCGCGCTGGCGACCGACCCGGACGAGGCGGCTGAACTGTTGCCCGTCCTGGTCAAGGAAATGGAGGACCGATACGACCTCATCAAGGCCCGACAGGGCATCGCCCCCGGCACCCCCGACGAGGAGATCACCTCTGACATCTGGGGCCTGCCTGAAAGCGAACGGCCCACCCCCATCGTGCTGTTCGTCGACGAGGTGGCCGAACTCTTCCTCGTCGCCACACGAAAGGACGAGGAACGCCGAGACGAGATGGTCACTCACCTCATCCGCCTCGCCCAACTCGGCCGCGCGGCCGGCATCTACCTGGAGGTCTGCGGACAGCGCTTCGGCGCCGAACTCGGTAAGGGAGCAACCATGTTGCGGGCCCAACTCACCGGCCGCGTCTGCCACCGCGTCAACGACGAAGCCTCGGCCAAGATGGCTCTGGGTGACATCGCTCCCGAAGCGGTGTACGCCTCCTGCGCCATCGCTGCCGAGCTGCCGGGTCTGGCCGTGGCCGGTGACACTTCCGGCGGCTGGTCCCGCATTCGCACCCCCTACCTGTCCCTCGCCGACGCTGCGGCTACCTGCCGCGACACCGCCCTCCTAGCCCCGGACGTTCCGGCACTCACGCCCTTCCGGCCGTACGTCCCGCCCGTAGTCCCCGCGCGTCTCGCCTCCGAGACAGCGGAGGACTGACCGATGCGCAACCATCGAATCCGGCTTGATCCGGTCCTGGTCCAAGCCGCCATCGCCGCCGCCCTGTCCTTCGCCCACCTGCACGACCTCGCTGCGGCGGCCGGACAGGACGGCTGGAAGGCGTGGGCCTACCCGATCAGCGTTGACCTGCTCCTCGTGGCGGCGTGGCGACGGCTGCGCTCCGGCATGGCGAAAGCCGCTGGCTGGTGCTGGTTCGTCGTCGCGCTGACGGCGTCACTGGGGGCCAACGTCGCCACGGCCGGTCTGCTCGACCTGGGCGACGTCCCGGCCTGGCTGCGCATCCTCGTCGCCGGGTGGCCCGCGGTCGCCTTCCTTGGTGGAACTCTCCTCGCGCACGGCACCCCGGACGGCGAAGAGGTGCCAGTACCGGACCAGTACGAGGCCCCCGAGAGCGGCGTCACGCCGACTGCCCCCGAGCTGCCCGCCGTCGACCTGCAACCGGCTGCACAGCCCACCGCAGCTGCCGTCCCGCCCGCCCTCGTTGCCCTGGCCCGCAAGGTCGCCGACGACCACCGGACCCGAACCGGAACGGACATCGACACCCCAACCCTTCGTACCCGGCTCGGCGTCCCGCTCCCGCTCGCCGAAGCCATCGCTGCCCAACTCACCTGACCCCGGAGGACTTTCCACCTTGCGTCCGTCCACGCTCCGCGCGCTCAAGCGTGCCGCCGAGCTGACCCGACAGAACCACCTCACCGAAGCCGTGCTGATCGCCGAACCGGTGATCCTCGCCGCCGACAGCTACGAGGGCCACGAGATCTTGCGCTGGCTTGCCGACCACGCCGCCGACTTCACCGGCGAGTCACCAAAGGAGCTCCCCTGATGCCCGCCAACCGCCGCTTCCGCAACGTTGTCCGCATCGGACCCGTCCAGGTCGGCACCGCCTACGACGGCCGCGGACGCGAGAAGCACACCGCCGTCTGTATGGCCCCCCGCTGCGGCTTCTCCCACGACTACGACACCCGCGCCGCCGCCGAACTCGCCGCCCGCACCCACCGCTGCCACGTCCGCTGAGGAGATCCCGTGACCGTCTCGCTCCCGCTGGTCTTCGTCCTGGGCGTCGTCGCCTGGGCCGCGATCAAGTTCCTGGGCGTCCGCATGTGGGTCGCCGTTGTGATTGCCCTGTTCGGCTTCTGGCTCTCCCACACCTTCCTGGCCCCCGCCATCGAATCCGGCACCCGTTCCGGGGTCGGCGTCGTCAATGGCGACAACCGCTGAGAGGAGCTCCGCCATGTTCCGCCCCAAGCTGCCCGACGTCCCCACTCCGCAGTCGCCCCCAATCCCGCGGCAGCACCACCAGCACAGCCCGGCCCCAGCCGCTGGACGCTCGCTCAGCCCTTACGCGGGCCCGGTCGCCGTCGTCCTCGTCGGCGGGGTCGTCCTCACCGCGCTCCTGGCGGCCGTCGCCATCACGGCCATCTCCGTGGCCATCGCCGCCGTGGTCCTGCGCTCCCTGCTCAACAACGCCAACAGGCGCTGACTGGCCGCCGGGGCGGCAAACGCCGCCAAGCATCCCGCCGCCCCGGGGCACGTCCCTCCCAACCGCAGAACAGCCGAAAGGAAGTCCCATCATCACCCGGCAGACTCCGCCCCCGCTGGCGGAACTCTCCATGCTGGCCTCCCTCGGAACCATGCCCGAGCTGGCCCGCCAACTCTCCGGCCTGGGCGGCTGCACGCACCCGGTCCGTCTCGACGGCCACCGCACCGAATACGCGGTCGACACGGCGACCGGCGAGATCGGCCAAGCCTTGCGCCACCTCGACTCGACCGCCCTCCCTGCCGGCCAACTCCTCGTCCGCTGCAACAACCGCCGCGCAACTCGCTGCCAGGCCTGCGCCGAGACCTACCGTCGCGACACGTACCACCTGATCACCGCCGGATTGCGCGGCGGCAAAGGCACTTCGGACCAGGTCGGCACACACCCGCGCGTCTTCGCCACCTTCACCGCCCCCGGATTCGGCCCGGTCCATAACCTCCGATCCGACGGGCGCCCCTGTCGCTGCGGCACCCGGCACGACGAGGACGACAACGCGCTGGGCACTCCGCTGGACCCGGACCGGTACGACTACGAAGCGGCCGTGCTCTGGAACGCTCACGCCGGGCTCCTCTGGCGACGCTTCTCCATCTACCTCCGCCGGGAAGTCGCCAAGCGCGCCGGCCTCACCCAACGCACCTTCCGCGACCACGCACGCATCTCTTTCGCCAAGGTCGCCGAATACCAGAAGCGCGGAGCCGTGCACTTCCATGCGGTCATCCGCCTCGACGGCCCAGAAGGCGGGGACACCCCACCGCCCGCCTGGGCGACGGCAGAGCTCCTGACGGACGCCATCCAGGCCGCAGCCACGGCTGCACGCGTCGACGGCCCGGAGATCGACGGCCGCGCGCACACCTTCGCCTTCGGCCGCCAACTCGACGTCCGCACAATCCGATCCGCCGACTTCGACAACGACCAGGAGCTGACCGAACGGGCCGTAGCGGCCTACATCGCCAAGTACGCCACCAAAGGCGCTGAGACAGCGACCGGCACCCTCGACCGCCCCCTCAAGTTCCTCGCCGAGCTCGCCCAAGCACGCATCTCCGAACACGCCCGTCGCATGATCCGCGTCGCCTGGACCCTCGGCGCACGCCCCGAACTCGCCGAGCTCCGCCTTCGGGCCTGGGCTCACATGCTCGGCTTCCGCGGCCACTTCTCCACCAAGTCCCGCCGCTACTCCACGACCCTCGGCGCTCTCCGCAACGCACGCGCTGACTGGCGCCGTGCACAAGCCACTCACGCCGTGCCTCAGGAAGAAGAAACCACGTTCGTCCTCGCCCACTGGGTGTTCGCCGGCACCGGCCTGAGTGCTGGCGAAGCCTGGCTCGCCGCGTCCCTGGAACCGGCCCCCGGAACGGAAGGAGAACCGACATGGACCGCCGTCGCGACGAGCTGATGACCGTTCGCCAGGTCCTGGACGAGCTGGGCGGCGTTTCTCGCCGGACATTCTACCGCTGGCGGGAATTGGGGCAGGCCCCCGAAGCAATCAAGCTCCCGAACGGGGAACTCCGCGTGTGGCGGAGCGACTTCACCGCTTGGCTGCACGGCCTTGGAGAAGTGGCGTGAAGTCGCACGATGTGCGGGTGTGGGGCATCCGCAAGCGGCCATACAAAACACCGTCGTACGACGTGCGGTGGAAGGTCGGCGACGCGCCACCATTCTCCGAGACCTTCCGGACCAAGGCGCTTGCCGACAACTTCCGCGCGAAGCTGCTCCGGGCCGCGCAGAAGGGGGAGGCCTTCGACACGGAAACCGGTCTGCCGGACTCCATGGCACCGGTCAAAGGCTCCCTCACCTGGTACGACTTCGCACGGGCGTATGTAGCCATGAAGTGGCCGCACGCGGCTCCGAACTCTCGCGACAGCCTGAACGAGACCATGACACTCGTCACGACTCAGCTCCTGGGGGAGCGGCCCGGCCGTCCGGCAGACGATGTGTTGCGGCGGGCCCTGCGCGGTTGGGCCTTCGTCGTCCAGAGCGAGGAAGAGCACGCGCCGCCGGTGGACATCACGAACGCCCTCCGGTGGGTAGGCAAAGCCTCGCTGCCCCTGACGACGCTCAAGAACCCGGCAGACATCCGCAGCGTCCTCGACTCGCTCAAGCTCACCCTTTCCGGTGCCCCGGCGGCTGCTGAGACGGTGCGGCGTAAGCGGGCCGTCCTCTTCAATGCCCTGGCGTACGCGGTCGAGCGGGGGGACCTCCCGGAGAACCCGGTCACGCTTGTGAAGTGGAAGCTGCCCAAGGTGACCAAGGAAGTAGACCGCCGGGTCGTGGTGAACCCTCGGCAGGCTGCCGAACTCCTTGGCGCCGTTTCGTACGTCGGCGGGTACCGCCGGGCTCGTGGGCGCCGACTCGTCGCGCTCTTCGCCTGCATGTACTTCGGGGGTCTGCGGCCCGCGGAGGCCGTGGCCCTACGTCGTCCGGACTGCACGCTGCCGGACACCGGGTGGGGCTCGCTGATCCTGGAGAAGAGCCGTCCCACCGTCGGCAAGCGTTGGACCGGAACGGGAGAGGTCCACGACAACCGAGGCCTCAAGAATCGACCCGTGAACGAGACTCGCATCGTGCCGATTCCACCTCGCCTCGTGCGCATGCTCCGCACCCACATTGAGGAGTTCGGCACAGCCAAGGATGGTCGGCTGTTCGCCAACGAACGCGGGGGAGTGGTCGCCTCGACGACGTACTGGCGTGTCTGGGACGAGGCCCGGCACCTGGCGCTCACTCCGGAACAAGTGGCCTCGCCGCTCGCCGCCCGGCCGTACGACCTGCGGCACGCCGCGCTCTCCTCCTGGCTTAACGCGGGCGTGGACCCCACCGAGGTGGCGGAGCGCGCGGGCAACAGCGTCGAAGTGCTCTTGAGCCGGTACGCGAAGTGCCTCGACGGCAGGCAGGACCTTGCCAACCGACGGATCGCCGAACTCCTCGGGGAGGACGACGGCCAGGAGGAGGAGCTCGGCGACGAGTCCTGATCACTTACCCACACGCTTGCGGGATGATGGCCCCTGGACTACGTCCGGGGGCCTCGTCGTTTTCCGGGCTGACCTGCGGATTCCTGGCCCACGGCCAGTCCACGCATAGTCCACAGCCCCCGACATACAGCCGCTCCGAGCGGCACACGCCTGCACATACGCGAAGACCCCGGCCTCAGCGTTTCCGCTGGTGACGGGGTCTTTGGGCACCTCATACAGGGTGCCCCCGGCAGGATTCGAACCTGCGCACACGGCTCCGGAGGCCGTTGCTCTATCCCCTGAGCTACGGGGGCGTGACCGCTGCGCTGTGGGCGCTGCGACGGGTAGAACCCTACCAGCTGATCCAGGGTGTTCATGAACGGGTTTTCCGACGTCGATCGGGGCGCCACCCCTCCCTGCCCCCGCCGCCACCTTGCTGTTGTCCGCCCGTCCCCCCTGCCGTTGCTCCCACCTTTGTGCCCCCTGCCCCCGTGCCCCCTGCCGTCGCTCCGGCTGTTACCCCTGCCGTTGCTCCCACCGTCGCCTGCCCGCCACCCCACCGCACCCCGCCCACCCCCCGCTCAGGGCGGAAGTGGGGAAAACCCGGACGCGGTGGCCGGTCCCGACCTACTCTCGAGTTGTGCCAGGCGCGTCGGGTCGGGTGCTTGTTGTGGACGACAACAAGGTCATCCGGCAGCTGATCAGGGTCAATCTCGAGCTGGAGGGTTTCGAGGTGGTGACCGCGGCTGACGGTGCCGAGTGTCTGGATGTCGTTCATCAGGTGCGGCCCGATGTCGTCACCCTCGATGTCGTCATGCCCCGCTTGGATGGGCTCCGCACCGCGGCCCGGCTTCGGACCGATCCGCGCACCCGTGACCTTCCTCTCGCCATCGTCAGTGCCTGCACCTCGTACGAGGTCGAGACCGGGCTGGATGTCGGCGTCGACGCCTTCCTCGCCAAGCCCTTCGAACCTGCCGAACTCGTGCGCCTCGTGCGGGAGTTGGCCGAGCGGGGGAGGAGTGGGCGGGGCCGGGGCGATGGTGGCGAGTCGGGGCTCGGGAGTGTTCTCGGCGTGGGGGAGACCGAGCGGGCCGGGCGCGCCGGCGGCTGACAGGCGCCCGTGCCGAGCCGTGTCCGGTGTCCTCCCTGCCGGCCGGGTGCGCCTCGTCCACATCCCGGACCCTCGCCCAAACCGGTTCGCATACCCACCCCCCTCCTCCCATACGCTTGTCCCGTGACCCCCGTCGAGCTCTCCCGTACCGTGCTGTGCGCGGTGCGTCGTGCTGTCGACGAGGGGGAGCTGAGCGTGGCCGTACCGCGACGGGCCGTTGTCGCGCCTCCCGGGCCCGGTGGCTGTGGTGACTACGCCACCAACATCGCCCTCCAGCTCGCGCGGCCGGCCGGGCTGCCGCCTCTGCGTGTCGCGGAGATCCTGCAGCGGCACCTCGTCCGGACGGACGGTGTCGCCGAAGTCGTCGTCACCGGGCCGGGGTTCATCAACATCAGCCTGCAGGGGGCAGCGGGTTCCGCCGCAGCCAATCTCACCCGCGAGATCCTCCGCGCGGGCGCTGCGTACGGTCACGGCGACGCCCTCGCCGGGCAGGTCGTCGAGGTGCGTATCCCGTACGACGTCCGAGCCGAAGTCGTCGCCGACGCCCTCGTGCGCATCGTCGGATCCCAGGGCGGTCGCGTCGAGGTCGCCCACGGCGAACCCGTGAACCTGCGGCCCGTCCCGGCGCCCGACGACCCCGCCCTCCTCGGCCCCGATGCCGCACGCTGGGCGCTCCTGCACCCCGCAGCCCACGACCGGCCCCGTATCACCGCCGATCACCTGGTCCAGCGCGAGAGCAACCCGCTCTTCCGCGTCCGTTACGCCCACGCCCGCACCCGGGCCCTCAGCCGTAACGCCGCCGACCTGGGCTTCACCCCCGAGCCCGGTCACGTGGAAGCAGAAGTAGAAGTAGAAGTAGAAACACAAGCAGAAGCACGCGCAGAAGCACGCGCAGAAGCCCAAGCCGAAGTGGACGCATGCCCGAAGGACGACATCAGCCGTCTTCTCGCCGTCCTCGCAGACCACCCCCGTGTCCTCGCCCGTGCGGCAGCGCACCGCACGCCCGACAGTCTGGCCCGGCAGCTCGTCACCGTCGCCGATGCCGTCCTCGCTGTCCTGCCCAGCGTGCTCCCGCGCGGCGACGAGAAACCCTCGGCCGCCCACCGTGCCCGGCTCGCGCTCGCCGAAGCCGCCGGGGCGGTGCTGGCCGGTGGCCTGTCCTTGCTCGGCATCGACGCACCCCTACACCTCTGAAAGACGACTGAAGATGAGCCGTTCCGCACACCCCGCCGGGCCCCGTCACGCCGACGTCCTCCCCGAGGGTCATTACTCCGCCCCGCCCACCGATCTGAACGACCTCGATCCGAAGGTGTGGGCCCAGACCGTCAGCCGGGACACGGGCGGTGTCGTCACCGTCGGTGGCATCGACGTCAAGCGGATCGCCGAGGAGTTCGGCACGCCCGCCTACGTCCTCGACGAGGCCGACTTCCGGGCGCGGGCGCGGGCCTGGCGCAGTGCCTTCGGGGCCGACGCCGACGTCTTCTACGCCGGCAAGGCGTTCCTGTCGCGTGCCGTCGTGCGCTGGCTGCACGAGGAAGGGCTCAATCTGGACGTGTGCTCCGGGGGCGAGCTGGCCACCGCCCTCTCGGCCGGCATGCCCGCCGACCGCATCGCCTTCCACGGCAACAACAAGTCGGCGGAAGAGATCCGGCGGGCCGTCGAGGCGGGTGTCGGGCGGATCGTGCTCGATTCCTTCCAGGAGATCGTCCGGGTCGCGCACATCGCGAAGGAACTCGGCAGGCGGCAGCGCGTGCAGATCCGTATCACCGTCGGTGTGGAGGCGCATACGCACGAGTTCATCGCCACCGCCCACGAGGACCAGAAGTTCGGCATTCCGCTGGCCGGCGGGCAGGCGGCGGAAGCGGTCCGCCGTGCGCTCCAGCTCGACGGGCTCGAACTCATCGGGATCCACAGCCACATCGGGTCGCAGATCTTCGACATGTCCGGGTTCGAGGTCGCCGCGCACCGGGTGGTCGGGCTGCTGAAGGACATCCGTGACGAGCACGGTGTCGAGCTGCCGGAGATCGACCTCGGGGGCGGGCTCGGGATCGCGTACACGAGCGACGACGACCCCCGTGAGCCGCACGAGATCGCCAAGGCGCTGACCGAGATCGTCACGCGGGAGTGCGAGGGCGCCAAGCTGCGCACCCCTCGTATCTCCGTCGAGCCCGGGCGGGCCATCGTCGGGCCGACCGCCTTCACGCTGTACGAGGTGGGCACCATCAAGCCGCTCGACGGGCTGCGCACGTACGTCTCCGTCGACGGTGGCATGTCGGACAACATCCGGACCGCGCTGTACGACGCCGAGTACAGCGTCGCCCTCGTCTCGCGCACCACCGACGCCGGGCCGATGCTCGCCCGCGTCGTCGGCAAGCACTGCGAGAGCGGCGACATCGTGGTGAAGGACGCGTTCCTGCCCTCCGACCTGGCACCGGGTGACCTCATCGCGGTGCCTGCCACGGGCGCGTACTGCCGGTCCATGGCCAGCAACTACAACCACGTGCTCAGGCCGCCCGTCGTCGCCGTGAACGACGGCGAGGCCCGTGTCATCGTCCGCCGCGAGACAGAGGAGGACCTCCTGCGCCTCGACGTCGGGTGAGTCATCCCGAGGAAGAGCGGCAGGAAGAGCGGCAGGAAGAGCGGCGGGACGGGCGGGTGGAAGATCTCCTGTCTTCCACCTCCGTACAAATGAAATCGATGTCTCACGATCCGGACATGGGATAGAAACTCCCGTCCGGTGAGTGAGACTGGTCGAACCGTAGACGGTATGAGGAAACGAGGTCGGATGATGCGTACGCGTCCGCTGAAGGTGGCGCTGCTGGGCTGTGGGGTTGTCGGCTCAGAGGTGGCGCGCATCATGACGACGCACGCCGACGACCTCGCCGCCAGGATCGGGGCACCCGTGGAACTCGCGGGTGTGGCCGTACGGCGGCCCTCCAAGGTCCGTGAGGGCATCGACCCCTCCCTCGTCACCACCGACGCCACCGCGCTGGTCAAGCGCGGCGACATCGATGTGGTGGTGGAGGTCATCGGCGGGATCGAGCCCGCCCGCTCCCTCATCACCACCGCCTTCGCGCACGGCGCCTCCGTCGTCTCCGCCAACAAGGCGCTGCTCGCCCAGGACGGCGCCGCGCTGCACGCCGCCGCCGAGGAGCACGACAAGGACCTCTACTACGAGGCCGCCGTCGCCGGCGCCATCCCGCTGATCCGCCCGCTGCGCGAGTCTCTCGCCGGCGACAAGGTCAACCGCGTGCTCGGCATCGTGAACGGCACGACCAACTTCATCCTCGACAAGATGGACAGCACGGGAGCCGGGTACCAGGAGGCGCTCGACGAGGCCACGGCGCTCGGGTACGCCGAGGCCGACCCCACCGCCGACGTCGAGGGCTTCGACGCCGCCGCCAAGGCCGCCATCCTCGCCGGCATCGCCTTCCACTCGCGGGTGCGCCTCGACGACGTCTACCGCGAGGGGATGACGGAGGTCACCGCCTCGGACTTCGCCTCGGCCAAGAACATGGGCTGCACCATCAAGCTGCTCGCCATCTGCGAGCGGGCCCAGGACGGCGGATCGGTCACCGCGCGCGTGCACCCCGCCATGATTCCGCTGAGCCACCCGCTCGCCTCCGTGCGCGGCGCGTACAACGCCGTGTTCGTGGAGTCCGACGCGTCCGGGCAGCTCATGTTCTACGGACCCGGTGCGGGCGGTGCGCCCACCGCCTCCGCCGTGCTCGGCGACCTCGTCGCCGTCTGCCGCAACCGACTCAGCGGGGCAACGGGGCCCGGCGAGTCGGCGTATGCCGCGCTGCCCGTGTCGGGCATGGGTGACGTCGTCACCCGCTACCACATCAGCCTCGACGTCGCGGACAAACCGGGTGTTCTCGCCCAGGTCGCCACCGTGTTCGCGGAGCACGGTGTGTCGATCGATACGGTTCGGCAGCAGGGCAACAACGGCGAGGCCTCCCTGGTCGTCGTCACCCACCGCGCGTCCGACGCCGCTCTGAGCGGGACCGTCGAGGCGCTGCGCAAGCTCGACACCGTGCGGGGTGTCGCCAGCATCATGCGGGTTGAAGGAGAGTAACCAGCAATGACCCACCAGTGGCGCGGAATCATCGAGGAGTACCGGGACCGGCTGCCCGTCTCCGACACCACTCCGGTCGTGACGCTCCGCGAGGGCGGCACGCCCCTCGTGCCCGCGCAGGTGCTCTCCGAGCGCACGGGCTGCGAGGTCCACCTGAAGGTGGAGGGCGCGAACCCCACCGGGTCCTTCAAGGACCGCGGCATGACCATGGCCATCACCCGGGCCAAGGAGGAGGGCGCGAAGGCCGTGATCTGCGCCTCCACCGGCAACACGTCGGCCAGCGCCGCCGCCTACGCCGTCCGCGCGGGCATGGTGTCGGCCGTTCTCGTTCCGCAGGGCAAGATCGCGCTCGGCAAGATGGGCCAGGCCCTCGTGCACGGCGCCAAGATCCTCCAGGTCGACGGCAACTTCGACGACTGCCTCACCCTCGCCCGCGCGTTGAGCGACAACTACCCCGTGGCGCTGGTGAATTCGGTCAATCCCGTGCGCATCGAAGGCCAGAAGACGGCCGCCTTCGAGATCGTCGACATGCTCGGCGACGCGCCGGACATCCACGTCCTCCCGGTCGGCAACGCGGGCAACATCACCGCGTACTGGAAGGGCTACCAGGAGTACGCCGCCGACGGCATCGCCACGCACACCCCCCGGATGTGGGGCTTCCAGGCCTCCGGCAGTGCCCCGATCGTGCGCGGCGAGATCGTCAAGGACCCGTCGACCATCGCCACCGCGATCCGCATCGGCAACCCGGCCTCCTGGCAGTACGCGCTGGACGCGCGGGACCAGTCCGGCGGCTTCATCGACGAGGTGACGGACCGTGAAATCCTGCGCGCCTACCGGCTGTTGGCCGCGCAGGAGGGCGTGTTCGTCGAGCCGGCGTCCGCCGCGTCCGTCGCCGGACTGCTGAAGGCCGCGGAGCAGGGCAAGGTCGACCCGGGCCAGCGGATCGTGTGCACGGTCACCGGCAACGGCCTGAAGGACCCCGACTGGGCCGTCGCCGGCGCCCCGCAGCCGGTCACCGTCCCGGTCGACGCGGTGACGGCGGCCGAGCGCCTCGGTCTGGCCTGACCGGGAACTCCCTCCAACGGGTGCACAGGGGGCTTACGACGCGCATCGTGCGCCTCCTGTGCGCCCTATGTCGCCACGGAAGCTTCCTTCGATAGGCTGTACTGAACCCGCCCGCCGCATATGCCTCCGCACATGGAGCATGTGGACGGTGCCGCGCCGTCATTGCGGCCTGAGGGTCCTGGTACGTCGCCGATGTCGTATCGAAAGTCTTCGACCATCACGCAGCTCAAGGAGAGTCATCGAGAGATGGCCGGTCCCGCCTTCCGCGCCGCCGCCGTAAGGGTGCGCGTCCCCGCCACCAGCGCCAACCTCGGCCCGGGCTTCGACGCCTTCGGCCTGTCGCTGGGACTCTACGACGACGTCGTGGTCCGGGTGGCCGACACCGGGCTGCACATCGACATCGCGGGTGAGGGCAGCGGCACGCTGCCGCGTGACGAGAAGCACCTCCTCGTACGGTCCCTGCGCACCGCCTTCGACCTGCTCGGCGGGCAGCCGCGCGGCCTGGAGATCGTGTGCGCCAACCGCATCCCGCACGGCCGCGGCCTGGGCTCCTCCTCGGCCGCCATCTGCGCCGGCATCGTCGCCGCGCGCGCCGTGACCATAGGCGGAGAGTCGAAGCTCGACGACACGGCCCTCCTGGAGCTCGCGACCGAGATCGAGGGCCACCCCGACAACGTGGCGGCCTGTCTGCTCGGCGGTTTCACCCTCTCCTGGATGGAGGCGGGCGCCGCGCGTGCGATCAGGATGGACGCCGCCGATTCCATCGTTCCGGTGGTTTTCGTGCCCGGAAAGCCGGTCCTGACCGAGACCGCGCGCGGCCTGCTCCCGCGAACCGTGCCGCACGTCGACGCCGCCACCAACGCGGGCCGTGCGGCCCTGCTCGTCGAGGCCCTCACCAGGCGCCCCGAGCTGCTGCTGCCCGCCACCGAGGACCGCCTCCACCAGGAGTACCGCGCGCCCGCGATGCCGGAGAGCGCAGCGCTGGTGGAGCGGCTGCGGGCCGACGGAGTCCCGGCGGTCATCTCCGGAGCGGGACCCACCGTGCTGGCGTTGGCCGACGCCGACAGCGCCGACAAGGTCGCCCATCTGGCAGGCGAAGGGTGGGCCGCCAACCGGCTCGAACTCGACGCCCAGGGAGCGAGTGTGCTGCCGCTCGCAGCCGCCAGTGACATGTAAAAACCGGCGGTTGCCGGATTTCGAGAGGGGGAATGTTTGTTGGATCCGGTAGTGTTAATCTCAAGTCTGCACCCGACCCCACCATGGCGAGGTGCTTCCTGTCCCCGTCCGGGACAGACATTCTTCCGGGAGCCTCCCAAGCCGCACTGTGTTCCGTACGACGTACGCGGGCAGTACCTCGTACGCGGGCACTGAGCGACTTGCCGGGCACGCTCCGGAACAGGTGCGACCAGGCCACGTGACACCTACATCGGTGCCGCGGTCACGGCCTCGGGAAGCGCCGTCCCAGAAATTGCCTCCGCCACTTTTGGCGGACCACCGCCCCGGCACGGTCCACACAGCAAGGACCGCAGCCGGAAGCACAACCGGTCGCCGAGCCAGACAGGCCGACGTCCGCTCCAGGGAAGGACCCTTCGTGAGCGACACCACCGATCTGATGGGCGCACGTGTCGAGGAGACCGCTGCCGCGCCCGCCACGGACGCCTCCGCGCCTGCCACCGGTGCAGGCTCCCGGCGACGCCGCGGTACCGGCCTCGACGGCATGGTGCTGGCAGAGCTGCAGCAGGTCGCATCCGGCCTCGGCATCAAGGGCACCGCGCGCATGCGCAAGAGCCAGCTGATCGAGGTCATCAAGGAGGCGCAGGCGGGAGGTGGCGCCGCGGCCCCCAAGGCCGAGGACGCCGCCGAGACCAAGCCCAAGCGCCGCGCAACCTCCAAGGCTCGTACGGGCGACGACGCAGCGCCCGCCGCCGCGAAGAAGGCCGCCGCCCCGGCCGAGAAGGCTGTGGCCCAGCAGCAGATCGAGATTCCCGGCCAGCCGGCCGGTGGCCCCTCGCGCGATGGGGGTACCTCCCGCGCGAGCGAAGCCGAGCGCGGGGGAGAGGCCGAGCGTGCGGGAGAGGACGCTCCCGCCGAGCGTCGTCGTCGCCGTGCCACCTCCGAGGCCGGCGCCCCGGTGTCGAGCACCGAGACGATCGTCGCCGAGGCGAAGAGCGAGCCCAAGGCCGAGAACCCGGCGCAGAGCCAGCCGCAGGGCGACGCCGGTGACGGCGACGGCCGCCAGGGCCGCCGTGACCGCCGGGACCGCGACCGCGGGGGCCGCGGTGACCGCGACCGCCGCGGCAGCAAGGGCGACGAGCAGCAGGGCGGCCAGGGCGGTGGCCAGCAGCGCCAGGAGCGCCAGGACCGAGGGGACCGGCAGCAGCAGGGCGGCGCGCGCCAGGACCGCCAGCAGCGCGACAACGGGCCGCAGGACGACGATGACTTCGACGGCGGCCGCCGCGGCCGTCGGGGCCGTTACCGGGACCGTCGTGGCCGTCGTGGCCGTGACGAGATCGGCGGCGCCGAGCCGCAGCTCGCCGACGACGATGTCCTGATCCCCGTCGCGGGCATCCTCGACATCCTCGACAACTACGCCTTCATCCGTACGTCGGGCTACCTGCCGGGCCCCAACGACGTGTACGTCTCCCTCGCCCAGGTCCGCAAGAACGGCCTGCGCAAGGGCGACCACGTCACCGGTGCCGTGCGCCAGCCCAAGGACGGCGAGCGCCGCGAGAAGTTCAACGCGCTCGTCCGCCTCGACTCGGCGAACGGGATGGCGGCCGAATCCGGGCGCGGCCGCCCGGAGTTCAACAAGCTGACGCCGCTGTACCCGCAGGACCGCCTCCGTCTGGAGACGGACCCGGGCGTCCTCACCACCCGCATCATCGACCTCGTCGCGCCGATCGGTAAGGGCCAGCGCGGTCTGATCGTGGCCCCGCCGAAGACCGGCAAGACCATGATCATGCAGGCGATCGCCAACGCGATCACGCACAACAACCCCGAGTGCCACCTGATGGTCGTCCTGGTCGACGAGCGTCCGGAAGAGGTCACCGACATGCAGCGGTCGGTGAAGGGCGAGGTCATCTCCTCGACCTTCGACCGCCCGGCCGAGGACCACACGACGGTCGCCGAGCTCGCCATCGAGCGTGCGAAGCGCCTGGTGGAGCTGGGCCACGACGTCGTCGTCCTGCTCGACTCGATCACGCGTCTGGGCCGTGCCTACAACCTGGCCGCGCCCGCTTCCGGCCGCATCCTGTCCGGTGGTGTCGACTCGACCGCCCTGTACCCGCCGAAGCGCTTCTTCGGTGCCGCGCGCAACATCGAGGACGGTGGCTCGCTCACCATCCTGGCGACGGCCCTGGTCGACACCGGGTCCCGCATGGACGAGGTGATCTTCGAGGAGTTCAAGGGCACGGGCAACGCCGAGCTCAAGCTCGACCGGAAGCTCGCCGACAAGCGCATCTTCCCGGCGGTGGACGTCGACGCGTCCGGTACCCGTAAGGAAGAGATCCTGCTCGGCAGTGACGAACTCGCCATCACCTGGAAGCTGCGGCGGGTGCTGCACGCGCTCGACCAGCAGCAGGCGATCGAGCTGCTGCTGGACAAGATGAAGCAGACGAAGTCGAACGCTGAGTTCCTGCTGCAGATTCAGAAGACGACGCCGATGCCGGGTAATGGTGACTAGTCGCCGTTGAGCCGGTGGCTGTTCGTCGGCCGCGGGTTCGTCGTGGCTGATCGCGCCCACGCGGCGGAGCCGCATATTGATACGGCCCCGCGCCCCTTAAGAGCCTGCCCTCCGTCACGCAAGTGACGGAGGGCAGGCTTTTGGCGCTGATAGGGACGGGCGTCCTGTTGTGCCCCTTTCACGTCCTGTCTCCCTGGGGGGGAACTCTTTGCGCACGCCCTTGTCCGGTAGCGGTCGTCGTAGACGCCGGATTCGTATTGCACTGCCCATTGCCGCGGCCGGAGTGGCCGCCGCGGCTGCCGGTGCGTTGCCGGCCTCGTCCGCGGGTGCCGCCACCGGCGTACCGGCACCGACGGCCAAGCCCGCCACCAGCACCGTCTCGACCACCGTGCTGAAGAGGCGCATCGCCGGCGCGCTCGCCAGCGACGGCACCGCGGGACAGGCGACGCCGAAGTCGTCCCTCAGCGCGAGCACCACCGGCTCCTCCGTGAGCCCCTACGTCATCGGCGGCACCGACACCGCCGTCACCTCGGCGCCCTGGATGGCGCAGCTCTGGTACTACGACGACCAGGGCACCACCGACGAGAGCGACGACCTCGGCTTCTTCTGCGGTGGCACCGTCGTCTCGCCGACGAAGATCCTCACCGCCGCGCACTGCGTCAAGGACGAGAGCGGCAAGAGCTACGACTGGAAGGCCTACGGCGCCGTCCTGACCGGCACCTCGCAGCTGCCGGCCACCGACAGCTCCGGCCACACCGACCTGCACGGCGGCACCGTCTCGCTGCCGCTCAGGCAGTGGAACCACCCGTCGTACAGCGCGACGACCATCAACAACGACGTCGCCGTCCTCACCCTGGCCTCCCCGGTCACGGCGACGCCGCTGCGCATGACGACATCCGGCGACACCGCCTCGTACGCCGGCGGCACCAGCGCCAGGCTCTACGGCTGGGGGCGCACCGCCTCCACCAGCCAGGACATCTCCGAAACGCTGAAGTCGACCACGCTGACCATCCACGCCGACAGCACCTGCTCCGGCGTCTACGGCAGCGGATACGTCAAGGGCCACATGATCTGCGCCGGCTCCCAGAGCGGCAGCGACAGCGGTACCAAGGCGGCCTGCAACGGAGACTCCGGCGGACCGCTGGTCGTGAACAACCGGATCGTCGGCGTCGTGTCGTGGGGCGTCGCGAACTGTGTGAAGAAGGGCTACTACAGCGTCTTCTCGAAGGTCAGCACCTACGTCGGCGCCGCCTACGCGAACGTCGACGACGCCGACCTCGGTCACAAGGACGGCAAGGCCGACCTGTTCGTACGCAGCTCCTCGACCAAGGAGGCGTTCGAGAAGGACTCCCAGGGCACCTCGCTGGCGGCACGGGTCTCCCTGGGGTCGTACGACGGGGTCAACCTCGTCCTGCAGACCGACCTGAACCGGGACGGCTACCAGGACATGGTGGTGCGCCAGAGTTCCGGCGGCGACGTCTACTGGCTGCACTACGTGCCGGCCGGCGGCTCCTGGGCCAGAACGAAGATCTTCACCGGCTGGACGACCCGCACCCGCATCGTCGCCCCGGGCGACATGACCGGCGACTACCTTCCGGACCTGCTGTCGGTCGACTCCGGCGGCACCCTGTGGATCTACCCCGGCAAGGGCAACGGCGCCTTCGCCTCCCGGGTGAAGGTCGGCACCGGCTGGAACCAGTACAACTCCCTGCGCGGCAAGGGCGACTTCACCGGCGACGGCAAGGCCGACCTGCTCGCCCGCAGGAGCAGCACCGGGGACCTGTACCTATACAAGGGCACCGGCAAGTCCGGCACGGACGCCTTCTCGGCCCGCGTCAAGGTGCGCAGCGCCTGGACCGGCTACAACGCCTTCGACGCGGTCGGCGACGTCAGCGGCGACGGCAGGGCCGACTTCCTGGCCCGTACGCCCGGAGGGACCCTCTACCTCTACAAGGGCACCGGTAAGGCCACCACGGAGATCTTTGCCACAAGGGTCTCGGTCGGTACCGGTTTCCAGCAGTACGACCTCTTCGGCTGAAACAGCAGGTGAGCGAGTTACGCCCGCGCGCTTTCGTGACGCTCTGTGCCCAACCTTCCACGGGTTGGGCACACTGCGTTGTGCAACCCTTTCTCGAGTTCCTCCGTCTGACCGTACGGAGCGACGATGGTGCGGTACGACGTGTATCCCGTACCGACCGACAGGCCTGTCCCTGAAAGCAGGGGGTAACCGACCGTAACGAGAACGAGGAGCACATGTCCGCCGAGAGCACGCCTGGACCCGGCATACCGGGAGAACCCGGTACCAACGGCACGCGGGGCAGCACCAAGGGCCGTCGCCGCAAGCCCCGCAGCAAGCGCCGCAAGGGTCTTCTGATCGCGGCCTGGACCACCGCGGGCATCGTCGTGGTCGGCGGCACCGGGGCCGGATACGTGTACTTCAAGCTCAACGGCAACATCAAGAGCGTCGACATCGACTCGGCGCTGGGCACCTCACGGCCGACGAAGGTGGACAACGGCTCGGAGAACATCCTCGTCCTCGGCTCCGACTCCCGCTCCGGCAGCAACAAGAAGCTCGGCGGCGGCGCGGACGACGGCAGCGCCCGCTCCGACACCGCGATGATCCTGCACGTGTACAAGGGCCACAAGCGGGCCAGCGTGGTCTCCATCCCCCGTGACACCATCATCGACCGCCCCGAGTGCACCGACGGCAAGGGCGTCACCCATGACGCCGCGACCGGCGTGATGTTCAACTCCGCGTACTCCACCGGCGGTGCCACCTGCGCGGTGAAGACCGTCGAGTCCGTCACGGACATCCGCATGGACCACTATCTCGAGGTCGACTTCAGCGGCTTCGAGAAGCTCGTCGACAAGCTCGGCGGCGTCCAGGTCACCACGACCAAGGACATCAAGGACTCCAAGAGCCATCTGGACCTCAGGGCCGGCAGTCACAAGCTCGACGGCGAGCAGGCCCTGGGCCTGGTCCGCACCCGGCACGGCGTCGGCGACGGCTCCGACCTCGGCCGCATCCAGCTCCAGCAGGCCTTCATCAAGGCACTCGTCGACCAGGTCAAGCACATCGGTGTCTTCTCCAACCCGAAGAGGCTCTACGACCTCGCCGACACCGCCACCAAGGCCGTGACGGCCGACTCCAAGCTGGGCTCGGTCAACTCCCTGATGTCCTTCGCGAACGGACTCAAGGGCATCGGCTCCTCGAACATGCACATGGTCACGATGCCGGTCCAGTACGACCCGGCGAACCCCAACCGCGTGATCGTCGAGAAGTCGAAGGCCCAGCAGGTGTGGACGGCCCTCAGAAACGACCGGCCGATCCCGAAGACGGCCACCGAAGGCAATGCCACGGGCGAAGCCAGGGGCGTCGTCGGCTCCGGCAGGGAATAGATCACCCCAACCCCCGGTTTTGGGGGATGGCCCCAGTCCTGGCAGACTGGTACGTCGGCTCCGGTTCACGCCTCCGCAATCCGCGGCTGCGACCCGGCGCCCTCCCGAAACTAGGAGACACCTTGAAGCGCGACATTCACCCCGAGTACGTCGAGACGCAGGTCAGCTGCACCTGTGGCGCGTCGTTCACCACCCGTAGCACGATCTCCAGCGGCACCGTCCGTGCCGAGGTCTGCTCCGAGTGCCACCCGTTCTACACGGGCAAGCAGAAGATCCTCGACACCGGTGGCCGTGTGGCCCGCTTCGAGGCCCGCTTCGGCAAGGCTGCAGCCGGCTCCAAGAAGTAGCGAGCTCCAATCCGCCGGTCCACGGCCGCGCCCTGAAACAGGCGCGCCGGGACCGGCGTTTTTGGTCGCCCGCCTTCCCCCTCTTTCCGCATTTCAGGAGCCCAAGATGTTCGAGGCCGTCGAGGAACTCGTCGGTGAGCACGCCGACCTGGAGACGAAGCTCGCCGACCCGTCGGTCCACGCCGACCAGGCCAACGCGCGCAAGCTGAACAAGCGTTACGCCGAGCTCACCCCGATCGTCGCCACGTACCGCTCCTGGAAGCAGACCGGCGACGACATCGAGACGGCGAAGGAATTCGTCGCCGACGACCCGGACTTCGCGGCTGAGGCCAAGGAGCTGGAGAAGCAGCGCGAGCAGCTCACCGAGAAGCTGCGTCTGCTGCTGGTCCCGCGTGACCCGAGTGACGACAAGGACGTCATTCTGGAGATCAAGGCCGGTGCCGGCGGTGACGAGTCCGCGCTCTTCGCGGGCGACCTGCTGCGCATGTATCTCCGGTACGCCGAGCGCGTCGGCTGGAAGACCGAGATCATCGACTCGACCGAGTCCGAGCTGGGCGGCTACAAGGACGTCCAGGTCGCCGTGAAGACCAAGGGCGGGAACGGTGCCACCGAGCCCGGGCAGGGCGTCTGGGCCCGCCTGAAGTACGAGGGCGGCGTGCACCGCGTGCAGCGCGTGCCGGCGACCGAGTCCCAGGGCCGTATCCACACCTCCGCGGCCGGTGTCCTCGTGACACCCGAGGCCGAGGAGGTCGACGTCGAGGTCAACCCGAACGACCTGCGCATCGACGTCTACCGCTCCTCAGGACCCGGCGGGCAGTCGGTCAACACCACCGACTCCGCCGTGCGCATCACGCACATTCCCACCGGAGTCGTCGCCTCCTGCCAGAACGAGAAGAGCCAGTTGCAGAACAAGGAGCAGGCACTGCGTATCCTGCGCTCCAGGCTGCTCGCAGCGGCGCAGGAGGAGGCGGAGCGGGAGGCCGCCGACGCCCGCCGCAGCCAGGTCCGCACCGTCGACCGCTCCGAGAAGATCCGTACGTACAACTTCCCGGAGAACCGCCTCTCGGACCACCGCGTCGGCTTCAAGGCCTACAACCTGGACCAGGTCCTGGACGGCGACCTCGACGCGGTGATCCAGGCCTGCGTCGACGCGGACTCGGCGGCCAAGCTGGCAGCCGCGTAAGGCGCACGTACGCACGACCTAGTACGACACGGAGGACTTGCGTGAACCTGCTGCTCGCAGAGGTGGCACAGGCCACCCAGCGGCTGGCCGACGCCGGCGTGCCCTCGCCGCGCAATGACGCGGAGGAGCTGGCCGCGTTCGTGCACGGCGTGAAGCGGGGCGAGCTGCACTCCGTGAAGGACTCGGACTTCGACGCCCGCTACTGGGAGGCCATCGCCCGGCGCGAGCAGCGCGAACCGCTGCAGCACATCACCGGGCGGGCCTACTTCCGCTACCTGGAACTCCAGGTCGGACCGGGGGTGTTCGTGCCGCGCCCGGAGACCGAGTCCGTGGTCGGCTGGGCGATAGACGCCGTGCGCGCCATGGACGTCGTGGAACCCCGCATCGTCGACCTGTGCACCGGCTCCGGCGCGATCGCGCTCGCGCTCGCCCAGGAGGTCCCGCGCTCCCGTGTACACGCCGTGGAGCTGTCCGAGGAAGCCCTCCAGTGGACCCGCAAGAACGTGCAGGGGTCCAGGGTCGACCTGCGGCAGGGCAACGCGCTCGACGCCTTCCGCGACCTCGACGGCCATGTCGACCTGGTCGTCTCCAACCCGCCCTACATCCCGCTGACCGAGTGGGAGTACGTCGCTCCCGAGGCACGGGACTACGATCCCGAACTCGCCCTGTTCTCAGGGGAGGACGGCCTCGACCTCATCCGCGGTCTTGAGCGGACCGCACACCGGCTCCTGCGCCCCGGCGGCGTCGTCGTCATCGAGCACGCCGACACCCAGGGCGGCCAGGTGCCGTGGATCTTCACCGAGGAACGGGGCTGGGCCGACGCGGCCGACCACCCCGACCTGAACAGGCGCCCCCGGTTCGCGACGGCCCGCAAGGCGCTGCCGTGAGCACCGCCCAGACTCTTTCCCGGAAGTACGTGTACGAGGAGGCCCGCTAGACATGGCACGGCGATACGACACCAACGACGCGACGGACCGTACGACGGGTCTGCGCGAGGCCGCGTCCGCCGTCCGTCGTGGCGAGCTGGTCGTCCTCCCGACCGACACGGTGTACGGCATCGGCGCCGACGCGTTCTCCTCGGAGGCCGTCGTCGATCTGCTGGAGGCCAAGGGCCGGGGCCGCAACATGCCCACCCCCGTGCTGATCGGCTCCCCGAACACGCTCCACGGCCTGGTCACGGACTTCTCCGAGCTGGCCTGGGAACTCGTCGACGCCTTCTGGCCGGGCGCGCTCACGCTCGTCGCCAAGCACCAGCCGTCCCTGCAGTGGGACCTGGGCGACACCCGTGGCACCGTCGCCGTGCGCATGCCACTGCACCCCGTCGCCATCGAGCTGCTCACCGAGGTCGGCCCCATGGCCGTCTCCTCCGCCAACCTCACCGGCCACCCGGCGCCGGAGGACTGCGACGCCGCGCAGGAGATGCTCGGCGACTCCGTCTCCGTCTACCTCGACGGCGGCCCGACGCCCGCCAACGTCCCCTCCTCCATCGTCGACGTCACCGGCCCGGTGCCGGTGCTGCTGCGAGCGGGCGCGCTGTCGGCCGACGAGCTGCGGAAGGTCGTACCCGACCTCGAGGTGGCGAATTGACGGCCCCTGACGCGGGGCGTGGCATAGGCAACGGGGACCGTGCCACGGAGATCACGACGACGTTCGTCGGGCTTCCACGCGACTGTTTCCGCATCCTCCACGTCAGCACCGGCAACGTATGCCGCTCGCCCATCACCGAGCGGCTGACCCGCCATTACGTGACGCAGCGGCTCGGCGTGCTGGGTGGCGCGCTGATCGTGGAGAGCGCGGGCACCTGGGGCCACGAGGGCGCCCCCATGGAGGCGAACGCGGAGGCGGTCCTCGCCGACTTCGGCGCGGACGCCTCCGGTTTCATGGGCCGGGAGCTGCTCGACGAGCACGTCATCATGGCCGACCTCGTCCTGACGGCGACCCGCGACCACCGCGCCCAGGTCATCTCCATGGGCCACTCGGCGGGCCTGCGCACCTTCACACTGAAGGAGTTCACCCGCCTGGTGCGGGCGATCGACCCGGCGACCCTGCCCCCGCTGGAGGAGGGTGTGGTCGCGCGCGCCCGGGCCCTGGTCCGCGCGGCGGCGGCTCTACGCGGGTGGCTCCTGGCGCCGACGGCGGAAGCGGACGAGGTGTACGACCCCTACGGCGCCCCGCTGACCTTCTTCCGGTCCGTCGGGGACGAGATACACCAGGCGGTGGAACCGGTCGTCACGGCGCTCACCGGTGTACCCGCAAGGGCGTAACAACCGAGCATCTCACGGGTCCCGGGCCTACATTGGTCGTACGTCACCGTCGACGCCCCGGAGCCCATCATGCCGGTCATCCGTACCCTTGAGGCCGATGTCCTGCGCCGGCAGGACCCGGAGCTGGCCGAGATCCTGCTCGGTGAGCTCGACAGGCAGTCGACGACGCTGCAGCTCATCGCCGCCGAGAACTTCTCCTCGCCCGCCGTGCTGTCCGCGCTCGGCTCACCCCTGGCAAACAAGTACGCCGAGGGCTATCCCGGTGCCCGGCACCACGGCGGCTGCGAGATCGTCGACGTGGCCGAACGCCTCGCCGTGGACCGCGCGAAAGCCCTGTTCGGCGCCGAGCACGCCAATGTGCAGTCGCACTCCGGGTCCTCCGCCGTACTGGCCGCCTACGCGGCGCTCCTGCGGCCCGGCGACACCGTCCTCGCCCTCGGCCTCCCGTACGGCGGTCACCTCACGCACGGCTCGCCCGCCAACTTCTCCGGCCGCTGGTTCGACTTCGTCGGGTACGGCGTCGACGCGGAGACCGGTCTCATCGACTACGAGCAGGTGCGCACGCTCGCCCGTACCCACCGCCCCAAGGCGATCGTGTGCGGGTCGATCGCCTATCCCCGGCACATCGACTACGCCCTTTTCCGCGAGGTCGCCGACGAGGTCGGCGCCTATCTCATCGCCGACGCCGCCCATCCCATCGGACTCGTCGCGGGGGGCGCGGCGCCCAGCCCGGTGCCGTACGCCGACGTGGTCTGCGCGACCACGCACAAGGTGCTGCGCGGGCCGCGCGGCGGGATGATCCTGTGCGGTGCCGAGCTGGCGGAGCGGGTCGACCGGGCCGTTTTCCCCTTCACCCAGGGCGGCGCGCAGATGCACACGATCGCCGCCAAGGCCGTCGCGTTCGGCGAGGCGGCAACACCGGCGTTCAGGTTGTACGCCCATCAGGTGGTCGCCAATGCCAGGGCGCTGGCGGCTCTGCTGGCCGCCGAGGGCCTGGTCGTCACCACCGGCGGCACGGACACGCACCTCATCACCGCCGACCCGGCCCCCCTCGGCGTCGACGGGCGCACCGCGCGTGGCCGGCTCGCGGCGGCCGGCCTGGTGCTCGACTGCTGCGCCCTGCCCCACGGCGACGCCCGTGGCCTGCGGCTCGGCACGGCGGCGGTGACCACACAGGGGATGGGGGAGGAGGAAATGGCCACAATCGCCTCGTTGCTGGCGGGTGTGCTGAGCGGCGGGACCGAGAGCCAGAAGGCGCGTGATCAGGTGCGCGAGCTCACCGGTAGATTTCTGCCGTACACCGGCTGAGCGGGGGTAGACGCACCTGCGTACACCTGGATGCAGCCTGCGTGCACAGGCACGCGTGCAACCATCGTCGCTACCCGGAAGTCCCCACTCATATGCGTCCGTCGCTAGGGTGTGGGGCTGAGATGGCCAGCGAGACCTGTGGGGAAGCCTGTGCGTGAATATCTGCTGACGCTCTGCATCACGGCCGCGGTGACGTACCTGCTGACAGGGCCGGTACGGAAGTTCGCGATCGTGGCCGGAGCCATGCCGCAGATCAGGGCCCGTGACGTGCACCGGGAGCCCACTCCGCGCCTCGGCGGGATCGCCATGTTCTTCGGCCTGTGCGCCGGACTGCTGGTCGCCGACCACCTCACCAACCTCAGCGAGGTCTTCGAGAAGTCGAACGAACCGCGGGCGCTGCTCTCCGGAGCGGCGCTGATCTGGCTGATCGGCGTCCTGGACGACAAGTTCGAGATCGACGCCCTGATCAAGCTGGGCGGCCAGATGATCGCCGCCGGCGTCATGGTCATGCAGGGTCTGACGATCCTGTGGCTGCCCATCCCGACCGTCGGCAACGTCGCGCTGACGCAGTGGCAGGGCACCCTGCTGACGGTGGCGCTCGTCGTCATCACCATCAACGCGGTGAACTTCGTGGACGGCCTCGACGGCCTGGCCTCCGGCATGGTGTGCATCGCGGCCTGTGCGTTCTTCCTGTACGCCTACCGGATCTGGTACTCGTACGGCATCGAGGCCGCCGCCCCGGCCACGCTCTTCTCGGCGATCCTGATGGGCATGTGCATCGGCTTCCTGCCGCACAACATGCACCCGGCGCGGATCTTCATGGGCGACTCCGGCTCGATGCTGATCGGCCTGGTGCTGGCGGCGGGCGCGATCTCCATCACCGGACAGGTCGACCCCGACGCGCTGCAGCTGTTCACCGGTTCCGAGAAGGCGGCCGTGCACCAGACGGTGCCCGTCTACATTCCGCTGCTGCTGCCGCTGACGATCATCGCGGTGCCGACCGCCGACCTGGTGCTGGCGATCGTCCGCCGCACCTGGAAGGGGCAGTCGCCGTTCGCCGCCGACCGCGGGCACCTGCACCACCGGCTCCTGGAGATCGGGCACTCGCACAGCCGGGCCGTGCTGATCATGTACTTCTGGTCGGCCTTGATCGCGTTCGGTGCGCTTGGCTACTCGGTCAACTCGGCGTCCATGTGGATCGTCCTGGGCGTCGTGATCCTCAGCTCGATCGGTCTGCTGCTGCTCCTGCTGCCGCGCTTCACACCGCGTGCCCCGCGCTGGGCCGAGCACTTCGTGCCGCCGCGCTACCGCCGTCGCAGGGCCGTCGCCGAGTCCGCGTCGACCCCGGCGCAGCCGGCCACGGCCGAGGAGGAGCAGCGCCCTCCGGTCGCCGCCGGTGCGACGGGAGTGAACGGTGCGACCGCCCTGGGGGCCCGACCGCGCTTCCTGGACCGGCGCAAGGCCGGTACGTCGCGCTGACCTCGGCAAGGTAAGAATCTGACTAGAGCATTGCCAACTCGTGGGGGAGTAAAGCCCCCCAATACCAGACAAACACACCCGGTTTTTGCACAGACGCGCACTGTCACTCTCATGTGTGACAGCGAGCACACCAACTAGGTAAAGACCACATCAAATAGTTTGTGATACGGTTCACGAGAACCCCCGGACAGAGCCGAAGGACCGTAGTGCGACGGTTTATTGGCCGTGAGTTCCCCTCTCGATCCGGGACTACGCTCGTCCATGACGACACCCCCCCGCCCCCTGTGAAAGCGGAGTTGCCGCCATGCCGTCCAATGACGCCCGGAACCTCTTGCAGACCGCTGTGCCCACAGCGGCTGCCGGCGCGATTGTCGTCGCCGTCAGCGCTGGGGTCGCGGGCGGCAAGGGTGCGCTCGGTGCGGCTGTCGGCACGGTGCTCGCGATCCTCTTCATGGGAATCGGTCTGTACGTACTGCAGTGGGTGGCAAAAACGCTCCCGCAGTTGTTCCAGGCCATGGGGCTGATGCTCTACGTCGCCCAGCTCCTGCTGCTCCTGATCTTCGTGGCCGTCTTCAAGAACACCCATCTCTTCAACGCGAAGACGTTCGCCGTCTCGCTCGTCGTCTCGACCGTCGTGTGGATGGCTGCGCAGGCTCGTGCGCACATGAAAGCCAAGCTTTTCTACATCGACCCGGACTCCGAGAAGAGTGGCAAGTCCGAGAAGACCGGGTCGTCGTCGTGAGGGGTAGGGGCGGGATAAGGGCTTGTGAGATCTCCTGCTATCGTCCGGTGCCAACTGCGGCATCGCGGGCGCGGGCATTCGAGCTGACGCTTGCTCAATCGCGAGGCTTGAAGCCCCCCAGCCGCCCTCGCATCCGTAACACCAGTCCGGTGCCGACCAGCGGCTTCGCGCCGCGCCGACACAACGAGGTTGCCCTACCTATGCGTCACGCCGAAGGAGCCCGTGGTGAGTGCTGACCAGACCCAGCTCGCCTTTGACTGGAGCTGTCGGATCATGTCCGACAACGGGTGTGGCTTTCCGGCTCCGGGCCTGCACTCGTTCCTCTTCAAGCCGATTGCCACGGTGGGGGGTTACGAGTTCAACAAGGTGATGTTGCTCGCCCTCATCACGACTCTTCTCGTCATCGTTTTCTTCTCGGCAGCCTTCGGTAAGGCCAAGGTGATCCCGGGCAAGCTGCAGATGGTCGGCGAGGCCGGTTACGACTTCGTGCGCCGCGGAATCGTCTACGAGACGCTCGGCAAGCGCGAGGGCGAGAAGTACGTCCCGCTCATGGTCTCGCTGTTCTTCTTCATCTGGATCATGAATATCTGGTCCGTGATCCCGCTGGCACAGTTCCCGGTGTCCTCGGTCATCGCCGTCCCGATGGTTCTCGCCGCGATCGTCTGGTTCACCTGGGTCTCCCTGACCTTCAAGCGACACGGCTTCGTCGGTTTCTTCAAGAACATCACCGGCTACGACAAGTCGCTCGGCGCGGTGTTGCCGCTCGTCATGGTCATCGAGTTCTTCTCGAACCTGTTCGTCCGCCCGTTCACGCACGCGGTACGACTCTTCGCCAACATGTTCGCGGGTCACCTGATGCTGGTGATGTTTACCGTCGCCTCCTGGTACCTGCTGAACAGCTACATGATCCCGGCCGCCGGCGTCTCGTTCGTGATGACCGTGATCATGATCCTCTTCGAGCTTTTCGTGCAGGCTGTTCAGGCGTATGTCTTCGTACTCCTGGCCTGCTCGTACATTCAGGGTGCTCTCGCCGAGCACCACTGAGCCCCATCAACACCCCGGTCGTCCGGTGGCCAAACCCCCACCGGTCCGTAAAGAGAAGGAAGAATCAGCATGGCTGCCACTGAGACCCTTGCCGCCGTCACCGGCTCGATCGGCTCCGTCGGTTATGGCCTCGCCGCCATCGGCCCCGGCGTCGGCGTCGGCATCATCTTCGGTAACGGCACCCAGGCCCTCGCCCGCCAGCCCGAGGCGGCCGGTCTGATCCGCGCCAACCAGATCCTGGGCTTCGCCTTCTGCGAGGCGCTCGCCCTCATCGGCATCGTTATGCCGTTCGTGTTCGGTCAGTAATTCACCCCTGACCACACGTAGCGACGAAAGGCACTGATGTGATCGCCAACCACTTGGTACAGCTGGCGGCCGAGGAGAAGCAGAACCCCCTCGTCCCGGCCGGTCCCGAGCTGCTCGTCGGCGCCCTTGCCTTCGCCATCGTGTTCTTCTTCTTCTGGAAGAAGCTGCTCCCGAACATCAACAAGGTTCTGGAGGAGCGCCGCGAGGCGATCGAAGGTGGCATCGAGAAGGCTGAGGCGGCTCAGGTCGAGGCCCAGAGCGTCCTCGAGCAGTACAAGGCCCAGCTCGCCGAGGCCCGGCACGAGGCCGCGCGTCTGCGCCAGGAGGCGCAGGAGCAGGGTGCCGCGCTCATCACCGAGATGCGCGCCGAAGGCCAGCGGCAGCGCGAGGAGATCGTCGCCGCCGGTCACGCGCAGATCGAGGCCGACCGCAAGGCCGCCGCGTCCGCGCTGCGGCAGGACGTCGGTCACCTCGCGACCGAGCTGGCCGGCAAGCTCGTCGGCGAGTCCCTTGAGGACCACGCCCGGCAGAGCCGTGTCATCGACCGTTTCCTTGAGGACCTTGAGGAGAAGGTCGAGGCCACCCGATGAACGGAGCGAGCCGCGAGGCCCTGGCAGCCGCACGCGAGCGTCTCGACGCGCTGACGGACACGACGTCCGTCGACGCGACGCAGCTCGCCGACGAGCTGGCCGCCGTCACCGCGCTGCTCGACCGCGAGGTGTCGCTGCGTCGGGTCCTGACCGACCCGGCGCAGGCCGCAGAGGCCAAGGCCGAGCTGGCCCAGCGTCTGCTCGGCTCCCAGGTCGGCGGGGCGACCGCCGACCTGGTGTCCGGCATGGTGCGCTCCCGCTGGTCGCAGTCGCGTGACCTGGTGGACTCGCTGGAGGAGCTGGCGAACACCGCCGAGCTCACCGCGGCCCAGCAGGCGGGCTCGCTCGACGACGTCGAGGACGAGCTGTTCCGGTTCGGCCGGATCGTCGCCTCGAACACCGAACTGCGCGCCGCACTGACCGACCGCAAGGCCACCACCGCCGCCAAGATCGAGCTGCTGCACCGGCTGCTCGGCGGGCGGGCCGCCGCGACGACCGAGCGTCTTGTGACGCGCCTTGTGACCACGCCGCGGGGACGTAGCCTGGAGTCGGGACTCGAGTCCCTGTCCAAGCTCGCCGCCGAGCGCCGGGAGCGCCTGGTCGCCGTCGTCACCTCGGCGGTGCCGCTGAGCGACTCGCAGAAGCAGCGCCTGGGCGCCGCTCTCGCGAAGCTCTACGGCCACACGATGCACCTCAACATCGACGTGGACCCCGCGGTCCTCGGCGGGATCCGGGTGCAGGTCGGCGACGAGGTCATCAACGGCTCGATCGCGGACCGCATCGAGGACGCCGGCCGCCGACTCGCGGGCTAGCAGCAACTTCACAAGCAGCACAGCAGTACGTACCTACGGCCCGGTTGGGCCGTGCAGAGGATTCCTGGGGGTCGCCCCCAGACCCCCAAGTTGAAACTTCGGGCCCAACAAGGAGAGCAGGGAACCCAGATGGCGGAGCTCACGATCCGGCCGGAGGAGATCCGGGACGCGCTGGAGAACTTCGTCCAGTCGTACAAGCCGGACGCGGCCTCGCGCGAGGAGGTCGGTACGGTCACCCTTGCCGGCGACGGCATCGCGAAGGTCGAGGGCCTGCCCTCGGCCATGGCCAACGAACTGCTGAAGTTCGAGGACGGCACCCTCGGTCTTGCGCTCAACCTCGAAGAGCGCGAGATCGGTGCCATCGTCCTCGGTGAGTTCAGCGGCATCGAGGAGGGTCAGCCGGTGCAGCGCACCGGTGAGGTGCTCTCCGTGGCAGTCGGCGAGGGCTATCTCGGCCGCGTCGTCGACCCGCTCGGCAACCCGATCGACGGTCTCGGCGAGATCGAGACGTCCGGCCGCCGCGCCCTTGAGCTGCAGGCTCCGGGCGTCATGGCCCGTAAGTCGGTGCACGAGCCGATGGAGACCGGCTACAAGGCCGTCGACGCGATGACCCCGATCGGCCGTGGCCAGCGTCAGCTGATCATCGGTGACCGTCAGACCGGCAAGACCGCCCTGGCCGTCGACACGATCATCAACCAGCGTGACAACTGGCGCTCGGGCGACCCGAAGAAGCAGGTCCGCTGCGTCTACGTCGCCATCGGCCAGAAGGGCTCGACCATCGCCTCCGTGCGTGGTGCCCTCGAAGAGGCCGGCGCGCTGGAGTACACGACCATCGTCGCCGCCCCGGCGTCCGACCCGGCCGGCTTCAAGTACCTGGCGCCGTACACCGGTTCGGCCATCGGCCAGCAGTGGATGTACGACGGCAAGCACGTCCTCATCATCTTCGACGACCTCTCGAAGCAGGCCGACGCCTACCGCGCCGTGTCCCTGCTGCTGCGCCGCCCGCCGGGCCGTGAGGCCTACCCGGGTGACGTCTTCTACCTGCACTCCCGTCTGCTGGAGCGCTGCGCGAAGCTCTCGGACGAGCTGGGTGCCGGTTCGATGACGGGTCTGCCGATCGTCGAGACGAAGGCCAACGACGTCTCCGCGTTCATCCCGACCAACGTCATCTCCATCACCGACGGCCAGTGCTTCCTGGAGTCGGACCTCTTCAACGCCGGTCAGCGCCCCGCGCTCAACGTCGGTATCTCCGTCTCCCGAGTCGGTGGTTCCGCACAGCACAAGGCGATGAAGCAGGTCTCCGGCCGACTGCGCCTCGACCTCGCCCAGTACCGTGAGCTGGAGGCGTTCGCCGCCTTCGGTTCCGACCTGGACGCCGCGTCGAAGTCGCAGCTGGAGCGCGGTCAGCGACTGGTCGAGCTGCTCAAGCAGCCGCAGTACCAGCCGATGCCGACCGAGAACCAGGTCGTCTCCGTGTGGGCCGGTACCACCGGCAAGATGGACGAAGTCCCGGTCGCCGACATCCGCCGCTTCGAGAAGGAGCTGCTTGAGTACCTGCACCGCAAGGAGCAGGGCCTCATGACCTCCATCAAGGAGGGCGGCAAGATGTCGGACGACACCCTCACCGCTGTTGCCGACGCGATCGCCGAGTTCAAGAAGCAGTTCGAGACCTCGGACGGCAAGCTTCTCGGCGAGGACGCCCCGGCCGCGGCCAAGTGACGTAAGGAAGGGACCTGACTCATGGGAGCCCAGCTCCGGGTCTACAAGCGTCGCATCCGATCCGTCACCGCGACCAAGAAGATCACCAAGGCGATGGAGATGATCGCCGCCTCGCGTGTCGTCAAGGCGCAGCGCAAGGTGGCGGCCTCCACGCCGTACGCGACCGAGCTCACCCGCGCGGTCACGGCGGTCGGTACCGGTTCGAACACGAAGCACCCGCTGACCACCCAGGCCGAGACGGTCGCCCGGTCCGCTGTGCTGCTCCTCACGAGCGACCGCGGACTGGCCGGCGCCTTCAACTCCAACGCCATCAAGGTCGCCGAGCAGCTGACGGCGCGCCTTGAGGCGGAGGGCAAGGAGGTCGACACGTACATCGTCGGCCGCCGTGGTCTGGCCCACTACAACTTCCGCGAGCGCAAGGTCGTGGAGTCGTGGTCGGGTTTCACCGACGAGCCCACGTACGCGGACGCCAAGAAGGTCGCGGGTCCGCTGATCGAGGCCATCGAGACCGAGACGGCCGAGGGTGGTGTGGATGAACTCCACATCGTCTTCACCGAGTTCGTGTCGATGATGACGCAGACGGCGCTCGACGACCGCCTGCTGCCGCTCAGCCTCGAAGCTGTGACATCAGCGGCTACCGACGCGGGCGCCAAGGAGGCCGCCCCCAAGGGCGAGATCCTTCCGCTGTACGACTTCGAGCCGTCGGCCGAGGACGTCCTCGACGCCCTGCTGCCGCGCTACGTCGAGAGCCGTATCTACAACGCGCTGCTCCAGTCGGCCGCCTCCAAGCACGCCGCCACGCGCCGTGCGATGAAGTCGGCCACCGACAACGCGGGAGAGCTCATCACCACGCTCTCCCGACTTGCCAACGCGGCCCGCCAGGCCGAAATCACCCAGGAAATCAGCGAGATCGTCGGTGGCTCCGCAGCCCTGGCCGACGCCTCCGCGGGGAGTGACAGGTAATGACGACGACAGTTGAGACGGCCGTTGCCACGGGCCGCGTCGCCCGGGTCATCGGCCCGGTCGTCGACGTGGAATTCCCCGTCGACGCGATGCCGGAGATCTACAACGCGCTTCACGTCGAGGTGGCCGACCCGGCCCAGGACGGCGCGAAGAAGACGCTGACCCTGGAGGTCGCCCAGCATCTGGGTGACGGCCTGGTCCGCACCATCTCGATGCAGCCCACCGACGGCCTGGTCCGCCAGGCCACCGTCACCGACACGGGTACGGGCATCACCGTCCCGGTCGGCGACTTCACCAAGGGCAAGGTGTTCAACACCCTCGGTGAGGTGCTGAACGTCGACGAGCAGTACGAGGGCGAGCGCTGGTCCATCCACCGCAAGGCCCCGCGCTTCGACGAGCTTGAGTCGAAGACCGAGATGTTCGAGACCGGCGTCAAGGTCATCGACCTCCTCACCCCGTACGTCAAGGGTGGAAAGATCGGTCTGTTCGGCGGTGCCGGCGTCGGCAAGACGGTGCTCATCCAGGAGATGATCTACCGCGTCGCCAACAACCACGACGGTGTCTCCGTGTTCGCCGGTGTCGGCGAGCGCACCCGTGAGGGCAACGACCTCATCGAGGAGATGGCCGACTCGGGCGTCATCGACAAGACCGCCCTGGTCTTCGGTCAGATGGACGAGCCCCCGGGCACCCGTCTGCGCGTGGCCCTCGCGGGTCTGACCATGGCGGAGTACTTCCGCGATGTGCAGAAGCAGGACGTGCTGTTCTTCATCGACAACATCTTCCGCTTCACGCAGGCCGGCTCCGAGGTCTCGACCCTGCTCGGCCGTATGCCCTCCGCGGTGGGTTACCAGCCGAACCTGGCCGACGAGATGGGTCTCCTCCAGGAGCGCATCACCTCGACCCGTGGTCACTCGATCACCTCGATGCAGGCGATCTACGTCCCCGCGGACGACCTGACCGACCCGGCCCCGGCCACCACCTTCGCCCACCTCGACGCGACGACGGTTCTGTCCCGTCCGATCTCCGAGAAGGGCATCTACCCGGCCGTGGACCCGCTGGACTCCACGTCCCGGATCCTGGACCCCCGCTACATCGCGGCGGACCACTACAACACCGCGATGCGCGTCAAGACGGTCCTGCAGAAGTACAAGGACCTCCAGGACATCATCGCGATCCTCGGTATCGACGAGCTGGGCGAGGAGGACAAGCTCACCGTCCACCGTGCCCGTCGCGTGGAGCGCTTCCTGTCCCAGAACACCCACGTCGCCAAGCAGTTCACCGGCGTCGACGGGTCGGACGTCCCGCTGGACGAGTCGATCACCGCGTTCAACGCGATCTGCGACGGCGAGTACGACCACTTCCCGGAGCAGGCGTTCTTCCTGTGCGGTGGCATTGAGGACCTCAAGGCCAACGCCAAGGAGCTGGGCGTCTCCTGAACTCGGACCACTGAGTTCGTCTGAGGGGGCGGGGCTCGTCCCGCCCCCTCTTCCACGCCCACTAGACTTGTAACCAACACCCGGCCGAACCGCCGGGTGGTGACCCGAGGAGCCACCTTGGCTGCTGAGCTGCACGTCGCGCTGGTCGCGGCCGACCGAGAGGTCTGGTCCGGCGAGGCCACCCTGGTCGTCGCGCGCACCACGTCCGGCGACATCGGCGTCATGCCCGGTCACCAGCCGCTGCTAGGTGTGCTGGAGTCGGGCCCGGTGACCATCCGTACGAGTGATGGCGGAACCGTCATCGCCGCGGTGCACGGCGGTTTCATCTCGTTCGCGGACGACAAGCTGTCGCTGCTGGCCGAGATCGCCGAGCTGTCCGACGAGATCGACGTCCAGCGCGTGGAGCGCGAGCTCGAGCGCGCCAAGGCGGAGGGCGACGCCGCCGCCGAGCGTCGCGCGGACGTACGACTGCGTGCGGCGACGACGAGCTGAACCCGCGCAGAGCTGTATGACATCACTCAGCCGCGGCCGGCACCGGAGCAATCCGGAGCCGGCCGCGGCTGAGGCAGATATAGATGTTTTTTCCGTTCCGTTACCTATTTTCGGTACCTAGGAGACGAGGAGGTCGGTGTCGATGGTCCTCGCTCTGACTGTGTGCGGAGTCGTTGTCGCCCTTGTGGTGCTGGCGCTGTTCGTCTTCGGCCTGCGCCGCAGACTGATCCAGCGCTCCGGAGGCACCTTCGACTGTTCCCTGCGCTGGGACGTCCCGGAGAAATCCGACACCAACGGAAAAGGCTGGAGCTACGGAGTCGCCCGCTACAACGGCGACCGCATCGAGTGGTACCGCGTCTTCTCCTACGCCTATCGCCCGCGCCGTGTCCTGGAACGCGCCGCCATCGAGGTCGCCGGCCGCCGCCTCCCGGAAGGTGAGGAGGAACTGGCCCTCCTCTCCGACGCGGTCATCCTGACCTGCCTGCACCGGGGCACACGACTGGAACTCGCCATGAGCGACGACGCGCTGACCGGGTTCCTCGCCTGGCTGGAGGCCGCCCCGCCCGGACAGCGAGTGAATGTGGCGTAGCCACGCTCACTCGCTGGGTGGGGGTCCTCCGGACGAAGTCCGCGGGAGCGTCAACGCCGCCTGACAGAGCTACTGCAGGCCGCTGTTGATGGCGCTCACCAGCTCGCCGTTGCCGGTGTCGCCGCTGAACTCCCAGAAGAACGCGCCGCCGAGGCCCTGGGACTTGGCCCAGCTCATCTTTCCGGTGATCGTCGACGGGGTGTCGTACGACCACCAGTTGCTGCCGCAGTGCGCGTAGGCCGTGCCCGCGACGGTGCCGGTGACGGGGCAGGACGTCTTGAGGACCTTGTAGTCCTCGATGCCCTGCTCGTAGGTTCCCGCGGCCGGGCCCGTGGCGGTGCCGCCGGGGGCGTCCTGGGTGACGCCCGTCCAGCCGCGGCCGTAGAAGCCGATGCCGATGAGCAGCTTGCTCGCGGGGACGCCCTTCGCCTTGTACTTGGCGATCGCGTCGGCCGTGGTGAAGCCGGGCGTCGGGATGCCCGCGTAGGAGGTGAGCGGGGAGTGCGGGGCGGTCGGTCCGTCCGCGTCGAAGGCGCCGAAGAAGTCGTACGTCATCACGTTGTACCAGTCGACGTACTGGGCGGCGCCCGCGTAGTCCGCGGCGTCGATCTTGCCGCCGGAGGTGCCGTCGGCCGTGGTGGCGGCGGTGACCAGGTTGTTTGCGCCGAACTTGGCGCGCACGGCCTGCATCAGATTCTTGTAGGCCGCCGCCCCGCTGGTGTCGCAGCTCAGGCCGCAGGCGTTCGGGTACTCCCAGTCGATGTCGATGCCGTCGAAGACGTCGGCCCAGCGCGGGTCCTCGACCAGGTCGTAGCAGGACTGCGCGAAGGCCGCCGGGTTCTTGGCCGCCTCGCCGAAGCCGCCCGACCAGGTCCAGCCCAGGAACTGACGGCGGTGGTGCCGGTGTTCTTCACCGTCCACCTGCCTTCGAAGCCGGTGCCCCAGTCCTGGGTCTTGGCGTAGGTCGCCGTCGCGGTGGCCGCGGCCTGGGCGGGGCTCGCGAGGCCGACCAGACCGGCCAGCGGGAGCAGCAGGGTCGCGAAGCCTGCCGCGGCTCTGTGTCTGAAGCGCATGGTGCGCCTCCTCTTTTCAAGAAGCGGTGGGGCGCGACTGAGCCTTCACGCCCACGGTGCCGCGAGAATAGAAAGGTCTGGACCATCGGTCAAGAGGTCTGGACCACTAGCCTTCGGGCCCGCTCAGATCCCCAATTCCTGCGCCAGTACGGCCGCTTGGACCCGGCTGCGCAGTTCCAGCTTCCCGAGAAGACGGCTGACGTGCGTCTTCACCGTCGCCTCCGCCATGTCGAGACGGGCGGCGATCTCGGCGTTGGACAGGCCCTCGCCGAGGCGGGACAGCACCTCGCGTTCGCGGCGGGTGAGACCGTCGAGGACGGCCGGGTCCGCAGTCGGTTCGCGTACGGGCCTGGCGGCGAACTCGGCGATCAGCCGGCGGGTGACGGCCGGAGCGATCAGACCCTCGCCGCGCGCGACGGTCCGTACCGCCTCCAACAGGTCCCTCGCGGCGGTGTTCTTGAGCAGGAATCCGGCGGCGCCCGCGCGCAGCGCCCCGAAGACGTACTCGTCGAGGTCGAAGGTGGTGAGGACGAGGACGTCGGCCAGGTCCTCGGCGACCACCTGCCGGGTCGCCGACACGCCGTCCAGTCGCGGCATCTGAATGTCCATCAGAACCAGGTCAGGGCTCAACTCCCTTGCCAGGGACACCGCCTGCTCGCCGTCCGCCGCCTCGCCCACCACCTCGATGTCGGGCGCGCTGCCCAGGATGAGGACGAGCCCGGCACGGACGGCGGACTGGTCCTCGGCGACCACGACGCGGATCATTCTGGGTCTCCTCCGGTCACGGGAAGCGTGGCGTGCACGGCCCACCGCGCGCTGTCGGGACCGGCCTCGAACGTGCCGCCCAGCAGCGCGGCCCGCTCCCTCATTCCCACCAGTCCGGCGCCCGAACCGGGGGCCCGCGGGCCGTCCCGGTGACCGTACGGGCTGGTCACGCGGACATCGAGCACGCCGTCGCACTGGACGAGGGCCACGGTGACCCGGCCCGGGAAGGCGTGTTTGAGGGCGTTGGTCAGGGACTCCTGGACGATGCGGTAGGCGGCGAGTTCGACGGGGGCGGGGACCTGGCCGTGGTCGGTGTCCAGGCGCACGTCGAGGCCGTTGGCCCGGGCGCCGTCGACGAGCGCGCCGATCCCGTCCAGCGTGGGCACGGCGGCCGGCACGCTGTCGCCGCCGTCCCGGAGCAGCCCGATGAGCCGCCGCATCTCGGCGAGCCCGGCCACGCTGTTCTCCCGGATCACCGACAGGGCGTCCTTCGAGGTCCCCGGTCTGTCGATCGACAGGGCGGCCGTGGAGTGGATGGCGATCGCGGAGAGATGATTGGCCACCATGTCGTGCAGTTCCCGGGCCATCCGCGCACGCTCGGCCAGGACCGCCTGGGTGCGGTCCATCTCGGCGAGCAGCGCGGTCTGTTCGGCGCGCAGCCGGGCGGCGTCGGCCGCGTCGCGGTGGTCGCGGACGATCCAGCCGGTGGCCGCGGGCCCGAACGCGACGATGCCGATCACCACGCCGATCAGCAGCGCCTGCGGCACGCGCCACACCGCGAACGGCACGAGCGCCCCGGCCGCCGTGAGCAGCCCGGTGATCCAGGGGATGCGGCGGGCCGAGGCGGGCGGGCCGTACAGGACGGCGGCGTACACGAGGTCGGTGAACATCAGGATCGTGGCCAGGTTGCCCTGGGTCACGATGTCGGCGCAGATCGCGGCCGTCCCGGCCAGCAGGGCCGTGCGCGGGGCGGCCCGGCGCAGCAGCTCGCAGCAGGCCATGACGACGAGCGGCGGCAGGACCGGCCAGGGCCCGTCGAGGAGCGTGATCGGATCGCCGGGGCCGCGGCTGCTGAGGCCGATGCCCACCAGCAGCAGACCACCGAGCAGCCCGCCGACGGCGACGTACACGTCGAAGCGGTGCGGGCGGGGGAGTCGTACGGCCATGGCTCCATCCAACACGCACCGCACGCCACGCACCTGATCCCCGGGGAGGGGCCGGCGCTGCATCTTTCGATGTACCGCGACCTCGTCACCGGTGACGACGAAGACGTCCCGTCCGGCCGGGAGCCTGGAAGGACGAGGGAAGGAGCGGGTCGTGATCGTCGGGCTGATCGTCGCGTGCGAGGTCGGGTTCTGGGTGCTGCTGGCGGCCGGGCTGGCCGTCCGCTATCTGCTGAAGTGGCGGCGCACCAGCGTGGCGCTGCTGTGGTGCGAGCCGGTGCTGGAGGCCGTCCTGTTCGTGGTGACGACGATGGACCTCGGAAACGGCGCCGAACCGAGCTGGGAACACGGCCTCGCCGCGCTCTACGTCGGCTGCACCGTGGCGTACGGCCCCTACACGATCCGCCGGCTGGACGGTCACGCGGCCCACCGTCTGGCAGGCGCCCCGCGTCCGCCCCGGCCGCCGCGCTACGGCATGGCACGCGCCCGCCACGAGGGCGCCCTGTGGCTGCGCACCCTCCTCGCGGCCGTGGTCGCCTGCGCCCTGCTCCAGGCCGCGATCCGGTACGTCGGCGACGGCGACACCTCGACGCTGCGCAGCTTCCAGTGGGCGTCGCTGCGGGCCCTTGGCATCCACGGGCTGATCGCACTCACGTATCTGATCTGGCCCAAGAAGCAGCCGCAGGCCCCTGCCGCCCGCCCGGAGCAGGACCGTGCGCCGAGCGGACGATGAGCAGGGGAGGGGCAGGGAAGGCGGCGGGGAGCGCTGTGGCTCAGCGCTCCCCTCCCGGCACCCACAGGACGTCGCCGGTGTCCTTGTTGGCGGTGCGGGCCAGAATGAACAGCAGGTCGGAGAGCCGGTTGAGGTAGGTCGCGGTCAGCGGGTTCATCAGCTCGCCGTGCACCTCCAGCGCCGCCCACGTGGAGCGCTCGGCCCGGCGTACGACCGTGCAGGCCTGGTGGAGCAGGGCCGCGCCCGCGGTGCCGCCAGGCAGGATGAAGGACCGCAGCTTCTCCAGCCGTTCGTTGAAACGGTCGCAGTCCGCCTCCAGCTTGTCGATGTAGAACTGCTCGACCCGCAGCGGCGGGAACTCGGGCTTCTCCACCACCGGCGTCGACAGGTCCGCACCCACGTCGAACAGGTCGTTCTGGACGCGGGTGAGGACCTCGACGACCTCCTCGTCCAGGCCGCCCAGTGCGATCGCCGTGCCGATCACCGCGTTCGCCTCGTTGGCGTCGGCGTAGGCGGAGATCCGCAGATCGGTCTTGGCGACCCGGCTCATGTCGCCGAGGGCGGTGGTGCCCCGGTCGCCGGTCCTGGTGTAGATGCGCGTCAGATTGACCATGTGGCCAGCGTAGTTACGCTCCGGCCGTCCGGAACCCGCCTGTGCCCACTGTCACGGCCCGCGCCGTGGGGGCCCGGGGCCCGCCGGGTGAGCGTCGGCAGCTCAGCAGGAGGGCCTTCCGGCCAGTCTCGAACAGGTCCTGCGCGAGGAGAGCGGCGCCGCCGCCGACGATGGGATGCCGCACCTGATCACGGGTCAGCTCGGCCGGGCGCAATCGGCGCAAACGGTCACGAGAGGTACTCCTCGTCCTCGACGGCATCGACGAGCTGTTGGGCGTGAAGGTGCCCAACTAGGCCGTCCGAGGCACGGAATGACCGGCGCCGGTGTGATGTCCGTCAGATGAGACGTGACGCGCATTACTTACCGGTCACACAGCACCGGCCGAGCGCTAAGGTCCGCCGAAGAGGCAACCTGAAAAGGGTGTAAGGCGTTTCAAAGGGGAGTCGTAACTGTGGCACGGAAGCTTGCCGTCATCGGCGCCGGCTTGATGGGTTCCGGTATCGCCCAGGTCTCCGCCCAGGCGGGCTGGGACGTCGTTCTGCGGGATGTCACCGACGCAGCGCTCACGCGTGGCACCGACGGCATCAAGGCCTCGTACGACAAGTTCGTCAGCAAGGGGAAGCTGGAGGCGCACGACGCCGACGCCGCCCTCGGCCGCATCACCGCGACCACCGACCTCGACGCCGCAGCCGACGCGGACGTGGTCGTGGAGGCCGTCTTCGAGAAGCTGGAGGTGAAGCACGAGATCTTCCGCGCGCTCGACAAGATCGTGCGCCCGGACACCGTGCTCGCCTCCAACACCTCCGCGATCCCGATCACCAAGATCGCGGCGGCCACCGCGCACCCCGAGCGGGTCGTCGGCGTCCACTTCTTCTCGCCGGTGCCGATGATGCAGCTCGTCGAACTCGTCCGCGGCTACAAGACGAGCGACGAAACCCTCGCCACCGCGCGGGAGTTCGCCGAGTCGGTCGGCAAGACCTGCATCGTCGTCAACCGCGACGTCGCCGGCTTCGTGACGACCCGTCTCATCTCGGCGCTCGTCGTCGAGGCGACCAAGCTGTACGAGTCGGGCGTGGCGAGCGCCGAGGACATCGACCTCGCCTGCAAGCTCGGCTTCGGTCACGCGATGGGCCCGCTGGCCACGGCGGACCTGACCGGCGTCGACATCCTGCTGCACGCCACCGGCAACATCTACACCGAGTCGCAGGACGAGAAGTTCGCACCGCCCGAGCTGATGCGCCGGATGGTTGACGCCGGTGACATCGGACGCAAGAGCGGGCAGGGCTTCTACACGTACTGAAACACCAGTACGTACAGCCACTGACATCGCACAGACCTCGCGAGTATCACCCGCGGGGGTGAATTCGGTATCGGTTCGCTTACAGACGGCAACCTCGTCGCCGCTGAAGCAGTCAGACGTTGCACAGCCACCGTCACGGAGTACGCCACCGCACTCTCGGGGAGCGCATATGTACATCAGGGGCGACCACGCCGAGCTGGTCGTCGGGGGCCGCCTCGACGTCCGCAGCGCGGCGGACGCCCGTACGGTCCTGCACTCGGCCGTCGACGACGGAGTCGGCGACCTGGTGCTGGACCTGTCCGGACTGGACTCCTGGGACGCCACCGGGCTCGGGGTGATCATGGGTGTCCACCGGCGGGCCGGCCGCTGCGGCCGGCGTCTGGTGCTGCGCGAGGTGCCGCCACAGATGCAGCGTCTGCTGGTGGCCACCCGACTGCACCGGATCCTGGCGATCGAGGGTGGCATCGGCGTGGAGTCACTGCCTCGCGTGTGACCCCTTCGAACGGATGTGAACCGGGAGGCGGGGGAGTCCCGGCGCAGGTCCGCGCGGCAGTCGTCGCGCGCGATCCTCACGAGACTGTGACGTCTCGCACGGCGCGGTACCCCGGGCTGTCGTAGATACTGAGCGAAGGTTTAAGGTTCGGTCGCCCGCTGCCTGACATCCCTGCAAGCGGGTCCGGACCAGAAGCGACAGCGCGGTGTGCAGCAAGGCCGGGAGGGGCTCAAGGCACACACGACGCTTTTGGGGGGCTTGAAACCTATGGACCCGAACAGCCGGGGACCCGAGGAGTACGGCCACGACGATGGGGGCACCTCCCGCTCGAGTGCATTCGAGAGCGCGGGCGGCAGCTCATCACGCCAGCGCCCGCCCAGGGACCCCCTCACGCCGGACTTCGGCCAGCACACGCCCGCACTGGCGCGCACGGTGCAACTCGTCACGGGCGACTACCTCCTCACCGTCAACCCCGTCGACGGCAGCGAGATAGAGGCCTGCCCGCCGGGCGAGCGCCCGGGGCGGCCCGAGAAGTACACGGCGGCCGAGCGGGCCGAGGTGGACCGCACGGCCGGGCCGCCCGTTCCGCCGGGCCCGGCCCAGCCGTCGCTGCCGCTCCTGGCGCGCCAGGAGGAGCGCGAGCGCCTGGTGCGGCTCCTGGCCCGCGGCCGGTCCGTTCGCCTCACCGGCCCCGCAGGCTCCGGCCGCACCAGCCTCCTCGACCTCGTCGCCGAGGACTGCGAGGACCTCGCCCCCGACGGCGTCGTCCGCCTGAGCGGCTTCCACCGCACGGCGAACGACCTGCTCCACGACCTCTTCTACGCCGTCTACAACGCACCCCTGCACCGTCCGGAACAGGACGAACTGCTCGCGCTGGTCCGTGACATCGGCGCGGTCGTCGTCCTGGACGACGTCGAGTTCGGCGGCGCAGGACTGGACGAGCTGCTCGACGCGACGCCCGAGTGCGCCTTCGTGATCGGCACGACGCCCGACGTGCCCGCGCCCTCCGCCGACTCCGCCCTCGAAGAGGTCTTCCTCGGCGGTCTCGACCGCGCGGGCGGCGTGGAGCTCATCGAGCGAGCCGTCGGCCGTGTCCTCACCGAGGAGGAGGCCAACTGGGCCGGCGACCTCTGGTTCGAGTCCGAGGGCCTGCCCCTGCGCTTCGTCCAGGCCGGTGCCCTGCTGCGCCAGCGCGACGAGCAGCGCTCCCGGGCCGACGCCGTCGACGAGTTCGGCGTCTTCCAGGACGCGATTCCCGCCGACGCCCCCTTCGACACACGGCTCGACGCGCCCCTCGACAGCGAGGACGGCGCAGGCGTGCCCCTGCCGTCCCTCGGCGAGGCCGCGGCCCCCGCTCCGCTGCTGGCCTCGCGGCTCAGCGAATCGGGGCGTGCCACCCTGCGGTTCGCCGTCGCGCTCGGCGGCGAGGTGCCGCACCGGGCCCATCTGCCCGCGCTGGTCGGAGACACCCACGCCGACGCCGCCCTCGGCGAACTGGCGTCCTGCGGTCTGGTCTCCCCGGTCGGCTCCCGCTACCGGCTCGCGGCCGGGGTCCTCACCCAGCTCGTGGCCGCCGGATACGTCGACGACGCCGACGCGCGGGCCCTGTCCGCAGCCCAGCACTACGCCTGGTGGGCCGGGCACCCGTCGGTCACCCCGGAGCGCGTGTGCGCCGAGGCCGACGCCCTGCTCGCCGCTCTCGGCGTCCTGGTGCCGGGCACGACGGCGCCGGCCGAGGGCGAGGAGAGCGTCACCGTGCAGCTGGCCCGCACGGCGGCGCCGGCCTTCGCCGCGGGTCTGCACTGGAGCGCCTGGGAGCGGACGCTGCGGTTCGGTGCCGAGGCCTCCCGGCTCGCCGGCGAGGTGTCCGAACAGGCCTACTTCCACCACGAGCTGGGCATCCTGGCGCTCTGCGGCGGACAGCTCGACCGGGCCCGCGCCGAGCTGGAGGCCTCCATCGGCCTGCGCGGCGCACTCGCCGACAAGCGTGGCACCGTGGCGGGCCGCCGCGCCCTGGCTCTGGTCGCCGACCGCTCCGGCACGACGCCGGGGCTGGGCTCGACGGCGGGCGAGGAGGTCCCGCACGCGCGCTACGAGGAGTCGCAGTCGCCGCCCCGGGGAATCCCCGCCGCGCTTCCGGGCGTGCCGCCGCCCGGTGAAGCCTCGACGCTGGTCGTCCACCGAGGCATGTCCGGTCCGGCGCCCAAGCCCCACCGGGCCGGCATCCGGGGCCTGGCCCGGCGCAACCTCGTCGCGGTCGGCGCGGGTGCGCTGCTCGCAGCCGTGCTCGGCACGGTCGTGACGCTCGGCGCGACCTCGAACAACGATGCCAACAACCCGTCCGAGAAGGTCGGCGTCAACCCGTCCGCCAGCCAGGGCGCCGACGACGGCAGCCTGGCCGCCGACAAGCCGAAGAGCGGCAACGGCGACACCGGCGCCGCGACGAGCCGCCCGACGGACCCGGGCCCCGACGGCACGTACGGCACCTCCGACGATCCGACGCCGCCGTCCGACACCCAGCGGCCGTCGGACGACCCGAGCGGCACGAAGGGTTCGGGAGGCGGTTCGTCGCACTCGCCGTCCAAGTCGCCGACGACGAAGCCGTCCACCTCGGGGACGCCGACCAAGACGCCGACGACTCCTGCGACCACGCCGTCGTCTACGCCGCCGACGTCGCCGACGACGACGCCCCCTCCGACCGACCCGCCCTCGACGAGCCCGTCCACCTCCAACTCGGCCAGCGGACCGGCGTCCAGTGCCCCCGCGTCCTCCAGCGCCCCGGCCCAGACGAGCAGTTCCGCGAGCGCGCCGACGAGCAGTGCGGGAACGCCCAGTGGTTCCGGCGCGGTGATCTGAGGCTCCGCGCAGACGGCGAGGGCCGGATCCGTCTCACGGACCCGGCCCTCGCCGTCGTAGAACCGCCTTCTTGGCCGCTGTCCCTCAGAACAGCCGGAGCTTGTCGTCCTCGATGCCCCTCATGGCGTTGTAGTCCAGCACCGTGCATCCGATGCCGCGGTCCGTCGCGAGGACACGGGCCTGGGGCTTGATCTCCTGGGCCGCGAAGACGCCGCGGACCGGGGCGAGATGGGGATCGCGGTTCAGCAGCTCCAGGTAGCGGGTGAGCTGCTCCACGCCGTCGATCTCGCCGCGCCGCTTGATCTCGACCGCGACGGTCCGCCCCTCGGCGTCCCGGCACAGGATGTCGACCGGGCCGATGGCCGTCATGTACTCGCGGCGGATGAGCGTGTAGCCGTCGCCGAGGGTCTCGATGCGGTCGGCGAGCAGCTCCTGAAGGTGTGCTTCCACGCCGTCCTTGATCAGGCCAGGATCCACGCCCAGTTCGTGCGAGGAGTCGTGGAGGACTTCCTCCATCGTGATGATCAGCTTCTCGCCCGCCTTGTTGATGACGGTCCACACGCCGTCCTCGTCGCCGGAACCCTCCTTGAGGGTGCAGGGCGGCGACATCCAGTTCAGGGGCTTGTAGGCGCGGTCGTCCGCATGGATCGACACGCTGCCGTCCGCCTTCACCAGGATCAGGCGGGGCGCCGAGGGGAGATGGGCGGTGAGCCGGCCCGCGTAGTCGACGGAGCATCGGGCAATGACGAGACGCATGGTCGGCAACGCTACTCGACGGGTGCGGGTCGACGCGATTCGCGTCGGCAGAGCGCCCCTGTTGTCCCGGAAGACCCGAGACAACCCTTGTTCATTTGTGGCTGATTGTGCGCCTAATGAGGGCTCTCCATGTACGCATTTTTGTGGTGCGGTCACCGTCCGTTGCTTACCGTAGAAACGGGAGGTCGCGAGTCGGGTACTGAGCGTGTTCGGTATCGCGAACTCCCTTATCTGTCCGGCAACCCCTGTCGACCACGGGGGTGCGAGAGGAGAACCCATGTCGCTCGACGTCTCACCGGCCCTACTCGAAAAGGCCGAGCGAGGCGAGGTCGACGAAGCCGAATTCGTCGACTGCGTCCGGACCTCCCTGCCCTACGCATGGGAGATGATCAGCTCCCTGGTGGCCCAGCTGAAGGTCGACGGCGGCAACTTCGCCGACAACCAGACGCCCCCGCCGGACGAGCAGGCACGCGGACAACTGCTGCGTGCGCTCGCGAGCGACGCCATACGCGGCGCGCTGCAAAGGCACTTCGGTGTGCGGCTGGCCTTCCAGAACTGCCACCGCGTGGCGGTGTTCCCGCTGGACGCCTCGGTCGACGAGACGCTGGCCCGCTTCGCCTCGGTCCGCAGTCAGCTGCTCAACCAGTCCCCGGAGTTCCGGGACTGCTGAGAGGCAGGCCGCTTGCTTGCCGCTCCGTACGCGGGAGGTGTGTCAGTACTGGGGCGGCAAGCTCCTTGCAGTGCAGGCCCGTTCAACCGAGGTGCGGGAGCACCTCGGCACCCAGCCGCCGTAGATTCTCCTCGGTGGCCGCCAGGTCTCCCGAGCCCTCGACGAGCAGCGCGAAGCGGGAGATGCCGGTCCGCTCGCTGGTCGCCGCGAGCCGGTCGGCGCACAGGCGCGGGGTGCCCACCGGGTGCAGTCCGCAGAGCAGTTCGGTGTAGGCCAGCGGACCGCGCATCTGCCGCGTCCGGCCGTCCACCGTGACATGCGCCTCCAGCCCCTGCTTCAGCCAGCCCGGCATCGCCTTCGTCAGGGCCTCCACCGCGTCCGTACGCCGGTCCGCGATCTGGCAGATGCCGGCCGAGACATGGGCCGCGCCGAGGATCTCGTCCGCCGGATGCCCGGCGGCGCGCGCCAGCTGCCGCCACAGGGCGACCATCTCGGCCTTCTCCTCGTCGCCCACATGCATCCCGAGGAGCATCGGCAGCCCGCGCTCGGCGGCCGTCCGTACGCTCGACGGCGAGGTGCACGCGACGACGACCTCGGGGCCCGCCGTGTCCGTGAGGGACTCCGACGGCCTTGGTACGACGGGGACTTCACGGAAGGCGAAGCGGTCCCCGGCCGCCCCGACCGACGGCTCGCGCAGCCAGCGAACCAGCAGATCGAGTGATTCCGGGAACCCCTTCTCGTACGCCTCGATGCCTGACCCGAACACCTCCAGGTCGACCCACGGGCCGCCGCGCCCCACGCCCAGCGAGAAGCGCCCGCCGGAGGTGATGTGCAGCAGCGCGGCCTGCTCGCCGACCGACACCGGGTGGGCGGTGGGCAGCACGGTCACCGCCGTGCCGACCCGGATCCGGCGGGTGCGGCCGAGCAGTAACGCCGCCAGGGTGATCGCCGACGGACAGGTCCCGTAGGGCACGAAGTGGTGCTCGGCCAGCCAGACCGAGTCCAGACCGGCTTCTTCGGCGACCTCGGCCGAACGGACCGCGCGGTGCAGCGCCTCCCCCTGGCCCTGCCCCGGGAACTGGGCCGCCAACACGAAACTTCCTACGTGCATCGCTTTTCCTGCTTCCTTGGCCCCGACACGGAGCTCCCCCACCCGCATAACCGTCTGACACGTGCCGAGGACACGGCCTGGCGAAGGGATTTGCGGATTGTCTGCAGAATGGGCGCGCTCGCGGCGGCCGGCGGCGCCCGGTCCTCTACGCGTACCCCTGTCCGCGCCCCGTAGGCTGGACAGGACCCGTGCTTCCTGTATAGCCCCGTGAGGTGTCCCGTGTCCCCGCGTCGCAACCGACCCAAGGGAGCCGACCCGTCGGTCTCGTCCGGCCGGAGCGCCGAGGACGACCGCCCCGGCCGCTACGGCGGCTGGCAGTCGACGGAGAGCTGGCAGGGCGAGGAGTGGAGCGTGCGGCACGTCGCGGGCGCCAGCGCGCAGGGCAAGACCTACCGCTGCCCCGGCTGCGAACAGATGATCCCCTCCGGCGTACCGCATGTCGTGGCCTGGCCGGAGCACTCGGGCGTCGACGAGCGCCGTCACTGGCACAAGGCGTGCTGGAACGCGAAGGACCGCCGCACCACGCGGGTGCAGCGGTCCCGTAACGCGCCGAAGTTCTGACCCCGGGCCAGAGGCTAGACGTCGCGCTTCTGCAGCAGCACGAACGCGCCGGCGAACGCGGCGGCGGTCACTCCCAGGGCGATCCACACCGGGTCCCAGCCGGTCGGGCCCGAGTTGCTGAGCGACGTGGTGTAGAAGGCGCCGAGCTGGCTCGGGATCGAGTAGTCGAACAGTGCCTGGCGCACGTCCTCCAGCGCCGACGAGAACATGAACAGCGCGATCACCAGGGGCGCCAGCACGAGGCCGATCATGAGGGTGATGGCGCCCGCCGAGTGGCGGATGATCGAGCCGACGACGAGTGAGAACAGGCCGAGCAGCGCGATGTAGAGCGAGATGCCGAGTGTGCCCTTCAGCCACTCACTGCCCGACGGCTCCTTGGCGCCGTCCAGCATGCCCACGTCCGCGAGGGCGACAAGGAGCACCGACACGAACGTGACGGTGAACGCCACCGAGAAGAACACGATCGCCTTCGCCGCCAGCACCCGTCCCCGGGAGGGGCATGCGGTCATCGTCGTCCGGATCATGCCGGTGCCGTACTCCGATGCCGTGGTCAGCACGCCGAGCGTGATGATGCACATGCTGCCCAGGAGCAGCCCGAAGACACCGAAGGACAGCGGGTTGTCGCCGGACAGATCGGCCTCGCCCGCGTTGGCGGAGACCAGCGCTGCCACCAGTACTCCGATGCCGACGACGAGCAGCACGAACACGCCGAGCGTCCATGTCGTGGAGCGCACCGACCTGATCTTCGTCCACTCCGAGGCGATCACGTGCCCGAGGTGCGTGCGCACGACGGGGATCGGCGAGGTGTAGGTGGGGTACGGCGAACCGGGCGCGGCCGCCTGCCAGTCGGGTGCGGCGGCCTGCGGCATCGGGGGCTGGGGCGTGCTCATCGGGCGTCCTCGGGCTTGGTCAGGTCGGCGGGGGCGGCGACAGGGGCCTGGGGCGCCTGGGGCGCCGACTGGGCGTACGGGTTGGCCGGGCCCGCCGCGGGGGCGCCGGGGGCACCGTAGGGGCCCGCCGAGGGCTGCCCGGAGCCGTACGGGCCGGCGGGCGCCGCGCCCTGCGGACCCGGGGCGCCCTGCGGCATCGCGAAGGCCTGGCCGCTCTGCTGGGGCGGCGGCGGGGCGTACCAGTCGGGCTGGCCCTGCCCCGGCACCGGCATCGGCGGCTGCACGCCGGGCGGCAGCGGCTGCATCAGCCCGGCCTTCTGGTCGATGGTCGAGCGGTAGTCGACGGCTCCCTGCGTCATCCGCATGTACGCCTCCTCCAGCGAGGCCTGGTGCGGCGACAGCTCCCACAGGCGTACGTCGCTGTCGTGCGCGATGTCGCTGATGCGGGGGAGCGGCAGTCCCGTGATCCGCAGGGCGCCGTCCTGCTCCGGCAGTACGTGCCCGCCCGCCTCGGTGAGCGCGGACGTCAGCTTCTCGCGCAGCTGCGGCTCGGTGTCCGGCGTGCGCACGCGCGCGAAGTCGGCCGAGTTCGCCGAGATGAAGTCCTTGACGCTCATGTCGGCCAGCAGCTGACCGCGGCCGATCACGATGAGGTGGTCGGCGGTCAGCGCCATCTCGCTCATGAGGTGGGAGGAGACGAAGACGGTACGGCCCTCCGCCGCGAGCGACTTCATGAGGTTGCGCACCCAGTGAATGCCCTCGGGGTCGAGGCCGTTGACCGGCTCGTCGAACAGCAGCACCTGCGGGTCGCCGAGGAGCGCGGCGGCGATGCCCAGGCGCTGCCCCATGCCGAGGGAGAAGCCCTTGGAGCGCTTCCTGGCCACATCCTGGAGCCCGACCACGCCCAGTACCTCGTCGACCCTGCGCGCCGGGATCCCGGACAGCTGGGCCAGGCACAGCAGGTGGTTGCGGGCCGACCGCCCGCCGTGCACGGCCTTGGCGTCGAGCAGGGCGCCCACCTGGCGGGGAGCGTTGGGGAGCCTGGGGTACGGGTATCCGCCGATCGTCACCTGCCCCGCGGTGGGGTTGTCCAGGCCGAGGATCATGCGCATCGTCGTCGACTTGCCGGAGCCGTTGGGTCCGAGGAAGCCGGTGACGGCGCCGGGCCGCACCTGGAAGGAAAGGTTGTACACGGCGGTCTTGTCGCCGTAGCGCTTGGTCAGGCCGACAGCCTCGATCATGCTCCGCACCCATCGAAAGGATCAGGACAGCAGGGCACACGCCCCCGTAAGGGTTAGGAGGATATCGAGGCGCTGACGGTTCCGCTCAAGAGGAAGTAAAAGAGCTGCTCCCGCTCACGTCTTTGCTCACGCGTCCCGCCTCTTCAGCAACAGGTATCCGCCGAGCAGTGCGGCGACGGCCCACAGCACCATGATCCCGAGTCCGCCCCAGGGGTCGTAGGGAGTGTCGTCGCCGACCGGCGTCACGACCTGCATGATCTTGCTGCCGGCCTGGTCGGGCAGGAACCGGCCGATCTTCTTCGTCGCGTCGACATTGCCCAGGATGTTGGAGATCAGGAAGAAGAACGGCATCAGGATGCCCAGCGACAGCATCGGCGAGCGCAGCATCGCGGCGACGCCCATCGAGAACACCGCGATGAGGGTCATGTAGACACCGCCGCCGATCACGGCGCGCAGGACGTGCGGATCGCCGATGGCCGCCCGGTGCGAGCCGAGCATCGCCTGCCCGAGGAAGAAGGCGACGAAGCTGGTGACCATGCCGACGACGAGGGCGAGCCCGGCCGCCACGGCGATCTTGCTGAACAGGAAGGTGCCGCGCTGCGGGACGGCGGCCAGCGAGGTGCGGATCATGCCGGTGCTGTACTCGTTCGAGACGACCAGCACGCCGAACACGATCATGGCGAGCTGGCCGAGGCTCATGCCGGCGAAACTGATGAACGTCGGGTCGAAGGAGAGCCTGTCCTGCTGGCTCATGGTGTCGAACTCGTGCCGGGACAGCGCCGAGATGAGCATGCCGAGCGCGACGGTGACGACCACGGAGAGGGAGAGCGTCCACACCGTGGACGCCACTGACCGGATCTTGGTCCACTCGGACTGTACGACCTGGATCGCCGCCATGCTCAGCTCCTCTTCCAGTCCTCGCCCCAGTGCGGCCGCTCAGGGGGCGCCGGTGCCTCGTGGGGTGTGTCGGCGTGCGCGTGGTACTCCACCGACTCCGCGGTCAGCTGCATGAACGCCTCCTCCAGGGAGGCCTGCTGGGGGCTCAGCTCGTGCAGTACGAGCTGGTGCTGCGCGGCCAGCTCGCCGATCTGCTCGGCCTTGCCGCCGTCCACCTCCAGCACCCCGCTGCCGGACTCGACGACGGTGACCCCGGCCTCGTGCAGCACGTCGAGCAGCCGCTCGCGCTGCGGGGAGCGGATGCGGATGTACGACCGTGAGTTCCGCTCGATGAAGTCGGCCATGGAGGTGTCGGCGAGCAGTCGCCCCTGTCCGATGACCACGAGGTGCTCGGCGGTCAGCGCCATCTCGCTCATCAGGTGGGAGGAGACGAAGACCGTACGGCCCTGGGCCGCGAGCGACTTCATCAGGTTGCGGATCCAGTGGATGCCCTCGGGGTCGAGACCGTTGACCGGCTCGTCGAACATCAGGATCCGCGGGTCGCCCAGCAGCGCGCCGGCGATCCCGAGCCGTTGTCCCATGCCGAGCGAGAACCCCTTGGCCTTCTTCCGCGCCACCGCCGTGAGGCCCACGGTGTCGAGGACCTCGGCCACTCGCCGCTTCGGGATGCCGTTGCTCTGCGCGAGGCAGAGCAGATGGTTGAAGGCGCTGCGGCCGCCGTGCATGGCCTTGGCGTCCAGCAGGGCGCCGATGTACTTCAGGGGTTCCTTCAGGCGGTCGTAGTGCTTTCCGTCTATACGGACGTTCCCTGCGGTGGGCCGGTCGAGCCCGAGCATCATGCGCATCGTCGTCGACTTGCCGGCCCCGTTCGGCCCGAGGAAACCCGTCACCAGGCCAGGTCTGACGGTGAACGTGAGGTTGTTGACCGCCAGCTTCTCGCCGTAGCGCTTGGTCAGGCCCTCGAGCTCGATCATGCGGCCACGCTAAGACGCCGGTTGGGCCACTGCCACCCGGGCAGGCAGCCGGGCGAGAGCCGGGGCGGCCGGCCGCAGGCCCGCCGTCGCGACCGGGCAGGGGCAGGGACATTCGGCGAGCGGGCCGGGAGTCGGTGCCAGGCGGGCGCCGGCGCCCTGGGGTACGGGCAGCAGCCCCGTCGGGGGGCGGCATCGCCCAGGACGTCGTCCGCGGGGTGGTGAGGGGAGGCCGGGCAGGCCAGAGGCCCGCACCTTCGGGGGAGACGGTGCGGGCCTCTGATCGTGCTGCCGGTTACCGGGACTGCTGCGCCGGAACCCCACGGGAGATCGGCTCGTCCTCGGCCGGCGAACCGGCGGCGGCCACCGCGGCGCCCGTGAGCGTCGCGAGCATCTCGCGGACGTTCGTCAGCTGGGCGTTGATGCTGTCGCGGCGGTTGGTGAGGGCGGCCAGCTCGCGCTCGGATTCCGAACGGATCCGGTCGGCCTTGGCGTTGGCGTCGGCCACGATGTCCTCGGCCTGGCGCTGAGCCGTCTCCACCGTCTGGCGGGCGCGGCGCTCGGCGTCCGTGCGCAGCTTCTCCGCCTCCAGGCGCAGCTGCTCCGCGCGGTGCTCGATCTCCGCGAGACGCTTCTCCGCCTTCTGCTGACGCGACGCGAGGTCGCGCTCGGACTGCTCGCGGCGCTTGGCGAGGTTCGTCTCGAAGTCGGCGGCGGCCTGCGCGGCCTTGGCGCGGGTCTCCTCGAAGAGGGCGTCGGCCTCCTCGCGCTTGGACTGCGCGTCCTTCTGCGCCTCGGAACGCAGCTGAGAGGCGTCGCTCTTGGCCTTCTCGACGATGCGGACGCCCTCGTCCTCGGCCTTGGACTTACGCTCCGCAGCGAACGATTCTGCGTCGTTGCGGACCTGCTGGGCCGCCGACTCCGCGAGCTCGCGGTGCTGTTCGGCCGCGCGACGCGCCTCCTCGCGCAGATCCTTGGCCTCCTCCTCGGCGAGGCGGAGGATCTTCTCGACACGCGCGCCGAGGCCTGCGTACGACGGCTCTGCGTCGGTCACCTGGGCCTGGGCGTTCTGCGTCTCGAGGTGGAGTTCCTCAATGCGCTTTTCCAGGGCGGTGATACGGGCCAGAGCGCTGTCACGGTCGGAGACGAGCTTCGAGATGCGTTCGTCCACCTGAGCGCGGTCGTACCCACGCCGCACAAGCTCGAAGCCGTAGGGGGAAGTGTCGCTCATGGGGTTCCTGTCAAATGAGACCGGTGAGGTGATAGGGGGAATCCTAGGGGCCTAAGCGGTGTGTCATCGAGCGGATACGTGTTTGATCTGCAGAATGACACCCCTTTTGGGTGGCTGACCGCAGGACGGCTTGCCAAAAACTTGGTCAAAGGCCCCAGACTGCGCCGGATTCGGACCTGTCGATCAGCTGTCCGACGGCTTACCCGAACGAGGGGCGCCGACCGTCACACCCGCCTTGACGCCGCCGTCCTTGCCCGCTGTGGGAGCCTCGAAAGACTCCAACGCCTCCAGCACGTCCTGGACACGGGAGATCTCGGCGTTGATGTCCTCGCGCCGGCGGACCAGGATCTCCAGCTCCCGCTTGCCTTCCTCGACCGTGCGCCTGGCCTCGCGGATCGCCTCGGCCTTGAGTTCCTCGGCCTCCTTCACGAGCGCCGACTTCTTCAGCTCGGCCTCCTTCAGGAGCCCCTCGGCCTTCTTCACGGCGGCGATACGGACCTTGCCCGCCTCGGAGTTGGCCTCCGAGACCAGCTCCCTGGCCTTCGCCTGTGCCTTGGCCAGCTGCTCCTCGGCGGCCTTGATGAGCGCGTCGCACCGGTCGCCCGTGGACTTCATCGTCTCGGCGGACTCGCGCCGGGCCCGCTCGTGCAGCGCCTCGATCTCGCCGGTGATCCGCTCACGCAGCTCCTCCGCGCGCTCCCGGATCTGCGTGGCGTCCCGGCGGGCGCCGACGAGCAGCTCGTCCGCGTCCGTACGGGCCTTCTCCACGCGCGAGTTGCCCTCGACCGTGGCCTCCGACACCAGGCGGTCCGCCTCCGTGCGGGCCGCGCCCACCATGGAGTCGGCCTGCGCCTCGGCGTCGGCGGTGGTCTTGTGGGCCTGCTGCTGTGCCTCGGTGAGCAGCTTGTCGGCCTCGGCCGTGGTCTCCGTGATGAGCGTGTCGACCTGCTCGGCCACGTCCGAGCGCCGTTTGTTGGCGTCCCTGCGGGCCTCGTCGAGGGTCCGGTCGGCTTCCTCGCGCGCCGAGTTGACCAGCCGCTCGGCCTCCGTGGCCGCCTCGGCCTTGACGCGCTCGGACTCGCTGCGCACCCGCTCGGCGTGCTGCTGCGCGGAGCCGACCGTCTCGGCGGCCTCGGCCCGCAGCCGCTCCGCGTCCCCGGTGGCGTCCGCGATGAGCCTCTCGGCCTTGGTGACCGCCTCGGCCCGCACCCGCTCGGCCTCGGCGACCGTGTCGGAGCGCAGCCTGTCGGTGTCCGCGACCGTCTCCGTCGTGAGCCGCTCCGCCTCGCTGCGTGCCTCGGTGATGAGGGTGTCCGCCTGGGTGGCGGCGTCCGACCGGATGCGGTTGGCGTCGTCGCGGGCGTCCGCCCGGGTGCGCGCCGCGGCCTGGTCGGCCTCGGCGATCGCGTCCGACGCCTCCGTACGCACCCGTTGTGCGTATTCGGCGGCCTCCGAACGCAGCCGCTCCGACTCCGCGATCGCCTCCGAAACCGTGCGCTCCGCGAGCGACTTGGCGGCGTCCGTCTCCTCCCGCGCCTCGCGCCGGATCCGGCCCGCGTCCTCGGACGCCCGCTCCCGCTCGGAGTAGGCGTCCGCACGGACCCGGTCCGATTCCTCCTGCGCCTCGCGCCGGGTGTGGTCCGCCGCGTGCTCGGCGGCGCTGCGCAGCCCGGTGATCTCCTCCTGGGCCTGCTCGTGCAGCCCGGCCACGGAGTCCCGTACCTGCTGGGCGTGTTGCTCGGCGGCCGACACCATCTCGTTCGCGCGCCGGTCGGCCTCCTCGACCAGCCGGACCGCCTCGGCCTGTGCCTCCTCGACGCGGTTGCGCGCCGAGGCCAGCAGCTCCTCGCTCTGCTCGCGGGCCCGCTCGCGCTCCTGGTCGGCCTCGGCGCGCGCGGCGCCGAGGGTTTCCTCGGCCTCGCGACGGCGCCGGCCGGCCTCCTCCTGCGCGGCGGCCAGCGTCTCCGAGGCCTCCGTGCCGAGTCGCTCGGCGGCGGCCTGCGCCTCCGCCCGTACCCGGTCGGCGGTGTCCTGGGCCTCCGACTTCAGCCGCTCGGCCTCGGCCGCGGCCTCCGACCGCAGGCGTATGGCGACGGCCTCGGCCTCGGCACGCGAGGTGGACGCGTCCGAGGCGGCCTCGTTGCGCAGCCGGTCGGCCTCCGCCTCGGCCTGCTGCTGCAGGGTGCGGATCCGCTCGGCGGCCTCGGCGCGCAGCCGCTCGGCCTCCTCGGCGGCCTCGCGGCGGATGCGCGACGCCTCCTCGCGGGCCTCGGTCAGCGCCCGCTCGGCGGCGGCGAGCCGGTCCTCGGACTCCGCCTGCAGCCGCGTCAGCTCCTCCGCGGCCTCCGCTCGGCGTGCCTCTATGGCCCGCTCGGTCTCCTCGTGCAGCTCGCGAGCGGCCAGCTCGGCGTCAGCCTTGATGCCTTCGGCCTGCTCGACGACCTCCTCGCGGTGCCGCTCGGCCTCCTGACGGGTGCGCTGCAGCGTCTCCTCGGCCTGCCGGCGCAGCGTGGTCGCCCGCTCGATGGCCTCCGTACGGACCTTCTCGCTGTCCGTCGTGGCCTTCTGGCGCAGCTCGTCCGCGTCCTGCTTGGCCTTCGCCAGCAGCTCCTCGGCGGTCTTGGCCGCCTCCTCGATCTGCTGGACGGCCTCCTTGCGGGCCTCCGCGCGGATCTTCTCGCCCTCGGCGACCGCGTCGGCACGCAGTTGCTCGGCCTCGCCGCGCAGCCGGCGCGCCTCCTCCTGCAGCTCGACCGTCTTGGCGCGGTACTCCTTGGTGTCGTCCTTCGCCGAGCCCTTGAGCTGCTCGGCGATGTCGTGGGCCTCGGCGCGCAGCCGGTCCGCTTCGGTCTCCGCCTCGCGGCGGATCCGCTCGGCCTCCTCGGCGGCCGCCTTGGTGGTCTTCTGCGCGTCCTCCTGCGCCTTGTTGAGGACGTCCTCGGCGGTCTTGGCCGCCTTCGACAGCTGGGTCGCGCTCTCCTCGGCGGTGATCGTGCGGGCCTTCTCGGAGGCCTCCGCGACGATCCGCTCGGCCTCGGCGCGGGCGTCCGCGACGGCCTGCTCGGCGTCCGACCTGGTGGACTCCGCCTCCTTGGTGGCCTCCTCGACCAGCCGGGCGACCTGCTCCTTCGCCGTACGCGTGCGCTGCTCGTTCGTCGACTCGGCGCTCGTGAGCGCCTTCTCGGCCGCCGCCGTGGCCTCGGTGACGAGCTTGTCGGCCTCGGCCTGCGCCTTGCGCAGCGCCTCCTCGGCCTCCGCCATGCGCTGCTCGGCGGTCCGGCTCATCTCCTGCGCCTGGCGGCGGGCGGAGTCCGACTCCGAGACGGTGGAGGTGCGCAACTGCTCGGCGTGGTCGGTGGCCTCCTGGGCCTGCGTGGACGCGGCGTTCAGCAGCCGCTCGGCGTCCGTGCGGGCCCTGAGCAGCAGCTGCTCGGCCTCCGCACGGGCCGCCTCGGCGTCGGCCTCCAGACGCTGCCGGGCCTCGGACGCGACCCGCTCGGCCTCCGCGCGCGCGGCGGCCATGGCCTGCTCGGCCTCGGCGCGGGACTCCTCCAGGAGCCGGCGGGCCTGGGACTCCGAACGGGCGCGCAGCTGCTCCGCCCATGCCACGTTCTCGTTGACGTGCGACTCGACGGTCTGCCGGCGCTCCGACAGCTCCTGGTCGAGCTGCTGGCGCCGGGTGACCGCCTCCTGGTGCAGCTCCGCCTGCAGCCGGGCCGCGTTCTCCGCGTGCTCCTGGAGGATGCGCTGGGTCTGCGCCCGCGCCTGGCTCAGCTCGCGCTCGGCGTCCTGGCGCAGCTGGTCGGCCTGGACCTGCGCGTTGCGCAGCAACTGTTCGGCCTGGTAGCCGATGTCGCCGCCACTGGCGTCGTAGGAGGGCCGGGACATGATGGTGCGGCGCGCCTCGTGCAGCTTGGCGCGCAGCACCTCGACCTGGTAGCCGAGGTCCTCGGCGTGCTGGATCGCCTTTTCCCGCTCGGTCTTCAGCCGCTCCATCTCGGCCTCGAACCGAGAGAGGTGGTCGACGTCAGCCGCCGGCTCTCGCTCCTGGCGTTCGTAGCCCCGCACTGCGCGGTCCCATCCGTCCCCTGGTCGCAAGTCTGGCCATACGAGCTCCGTCCATCCGCCGAACGGGGCCCCCGGGGAATGGTGTCAGATCAACGGCGGAGCACGGGCTGCTGCCCCGACGCCCGCCCCCCGAAACCCGGTCCCGGCGGTCCCGGCGTCAGAGGTGGCGTCGTCCGCCCTCAGGGCGGGCCGCGCGTCGACCGGCACGTGCGGTCGCAAGGCGCCGGAAGGTCCTCGTGGCGGGGAGCCACCAGGGCCTTTCGGCAGCGCGGCGAGCGTGCGTGCCAGGCGTCGTACGGCGGGCGCCACCTCTGACGCCAGGACCGGGTCACCCCCCAAGAAGCGGCGACCGCCCCCAACCCTACCGGCCCATATGTACGGGGGTCAGTGCTCAGGTGACTCAACAGGCGCCGAAGTGACCAGTTCTGTCAGAACGCCGTGGCAATCCTTGGGGTGCAGGAACGTGATCCGTGACCCCATGGAACCGCGTCGCGGCTCTTCGTACAGAACGCGTACGCCCTTGTCGCGGATGTCCGCGGCCTCGCTGTCGACATCCGCCGTTCCGAAAGCGATGTGGTGGACGCCCTCGCCGTTCTTGTCGAGCCACTTGGCGACGGTCGAGTCCGGACGCGTCGGCTCCAGAAGCTGCAGGTAGGAGGCGCCGCCGTCGGACGTGTCGTTGATCTTGAGCATGGCCTCGCGCACGCCCTGCTCCTCGTTGACCTCGGAGTGGAACACCTCGAAGCCGTACGTGGCCCGGTAGAACTCGACGGTTTGGTCGAGGTCGAAGCAGGCGATCCCGATGTGGTCGATTCGCGTCAGCATGGTGTCAGTGCAGCGCTCCCCCGGTAGTTACGCAACGTGCGCGCGATCACACCGACGGCCGGGTGACGGCACGGAGTGCCACTCAGTACATTCGAAGTAAACCCTCGTTCACTCCTCGGCAGTGCAGCCGGTAAGGGGATCGCAGCTCATGTCTGGATCGAACAGCACGACCTCGGTGATCGTCGCGGGCGCCCGTACGCCCATGGGACGGTTGCTGGGCTCGCTGAAGTCCTTCTCCGGAGCCGACCTCGGCGGCTTCGCGATCAAGGCCGCCCTCGACCGTGCGGGGATCGGCGGCGACCAGGTGCAGTACGTCATCATGGGCCAGGTGCTGCAGGCCGGCGCGGGCCAGATCCCGGCCCGCCAGGCCGCCGTCAAGGCCGGCATCCCGATGAGCGTCCCGGCACTCACCGTCAACAAGGTGTGTCTGTCCGGCCTCGACGCCATCGCGCTCGCCGACCAGCTGATCCGCGCCGGCGAGTTCGACGTGATCGTCGCGGGCGGCCAGGAGTCCATGACCAACGCGCCCCACCTGCTGCCGAAGTCCCGCGAGGGCTTCAAGTACGGGGCGATCGAGATGCTCGACGCCATGGCGTACGACGGCCTGACCGACGCCTTCGAGAACATCGCCATGGGCGAGTCGACGGAGAAGCACAACACCCGTCTCGGGATCGCCCGCCCCGAGCAGGACGAGATCGCCGCGCTGTCCCACCAGCGCGCCGCCGCCGCCCAGAAGAACGGCATCTTCGAGGCCGAGATCACCCCGGTCGAGATCCCGCAGCGCAAGGGCGAGCCGGTCCTCTTCAGCAAGGACGAGGGCATCCGCGGCGACACAACCGCGGAGTCCCTGGGCAAGCTGCGCCCGGCGTTCACCCGGGACGGCACGATCACCGCCGGCTCCGCCTCGCAGATCTCGGACGGTGCGGCGGCCGTGGTCGTGATGAGCAAGGCCAAGGCGCTGGAGCTGGGCGTGGACTGGATTGCGGAGATCGGCGCGCACGGCAATGTGGCGGGTCCGGACAACTCCCTGCAGTCCCAGCCGTCCAACGCGATCGCGCACGCCCTGAAGAAGGAGGGCCTGGAGGTCGAGGACCTGGACCTCGTCGAGATCAACGAGGCCTTCGCGGCCGTGGCCGTGCAGTCAATGAAGGACCTCGGGATTTCCACGGAAAAGGTGAATGTCAACGGCGGCGCGATCGCCCTGGGCCACCCGATCGGCATGTCCGGCGCCCGGCTCGTCCTGCACCTGGCGCTGGAGCTCAAGCGCCGGGGCGGCGGCGTGGGCGCGGCCGCGCTGTGCGGCGGCGGCGGTCAGGGTGACGCGCTGATCGTGCGGGTACCCAAGGCCTGAACCCGTCGCCGGGCAACTCTCTGAACGGAGCTGTGATGCAGGACGTCTCCACCCTGGTGGCCCAGGCCAGGGAAGGCCGGCCGCGGGCCGTGGCCCGGCTGATCTCGCTGGTCGAGGGGGCGTCCCCGCAGCTCAGGGAGGTCATGGAGGCGCTTGCTCCGCTCACGGGGAACGCGTACGTGGTCGGCCTGACCGGTTCCCCGGGAGTCGGCAAGTCCACGTCTACCTCCGCGCTCGTGACGGCGTACCGCAAGCAGGGCAGACGGGTCGGCGTCCTGGCCGTCGACCCGTCGTCGCCCTTCTCGGGCGGCGCCCTCCTCGGCGACCGCGTCCGCATGTCGGACCACGCCTCGGACCCCGGCGTCTACATCCGTTCCATGGCGACCCGCGGTCACCTGGGCGGCCTCGCCTGGGCGGCCCCGCAGGCGATCCGCGTGCTGGACGCCGCGGGCTGCGACGTGATCCTGGTCGAGACGGTGGGCGTGGGCCAGTCGGAGGTCGAAATCGCCTCCCAGGCGGACACGAGCGTGGTGCTGCTGGCCCCGGGCATGGGTGACGGCATTCAGGCGGCGAAGGCCGGAATCCTCGAGATCGGCGACGTCTACGTCGTCAACAAGGCGGACCGGGACGGCGCGGACGCCACCGCCCGCGAGCTGAACCACATGCTGGGCCTGGGCGAGTCCCGTGGCCCCGGTGACTGGCGCCCGCCGATCGTCAAGACGGTCGCCGCGCGCGCCGAGGGCGTCGACGAGGTCGTCGAGGCACTGGAGAAGCACCGCGCATGGATGGAGGAGCGGGGGGTGCTGGCGCAACGCCGCCTCGCCCGTGCGTCGCGCGAGGTGGAGACCATCGCGGTGACGGCCCTGCGTGCCCGCATCGGCGACCTCCACGGAGATCGCCGGCTGAGTGTGCTGGCGCAGCGGATCGTCGGCGGGGAGCTGGATCCGTACGGTGCCGCGGACGAGCTGGTGGCGGGGCTGACGGAGGGCTGAGACGGGCCTTCCCGCGGGCCCGTCGCCAACTCCCCACCCCCGCTGCTACGTTGGCGCACATGTACCTCCTCCTGGCATAGGGCACGCACGGGCCCGCGCACGGTGAGCGGCGACCGGCCGCACACCCGGCGCGGCGATCAGGCGTCCCCTGTCCCGCCTCTGAGTCGAGGAACTCCCGTGTCTTCCATACCGGCCGGACGGCCGTCGTACGCCGCCGTCCTCCGTATCCCGCATGCCCGCCGCACCTTCGCCGCCGCCCTGCTCGGCAGGCTGTCCTACGGCGTCGTCCCGCTGTCCGTGATGCTCGCCGTGACCCGGGCCACCGGGTCCTACGCGGTGGCGGGCACCGTCATGGCGCTGTTCGGCGGCACCAGCGTCTTCCTGTCGCCCGCGAGGGCGGCCCTGACCGACCGGCACGGCCCGCGCCGCGCGCTCGTCCCGATGGTTGTCGCCTACGCCGCTCTGCTCGGGCTGCTGACGGTGCTCCTCGGGCGTCCGGGCGCCGCCTCGCCGCCGGCTCTCGGGGCGGTGACCGCGGCGGCGGGCGCCTGCACTCCGCCGCTGGGCCCGACCATGCGCGCCGTCTGGGGCCGACTGGCCCCGGACCGTGATCTGTTGCAGCGTGCCTACGGCCTCGACGGCGTCGCCGAGGAACTGCTCTTCGTCTCGGGGCCGTTGCTGGTCGGCGTCCTCGTGGGCTTCGCTCCGCCGACGGCCGGGATCGTCCTCGGCACGGCGCTGGTCGTCGTCGGGACCGGCGGGTTCGTGTCGTCGCCGGCGGTACGCGTCATGCGGTCACAGAACGGGCCGGCGCGGCACCGGTCCGACGGGCGGCCGGTGCTGTTCGGGCTGCGCCGGCCCGTGACCGCCGCCGCGGCCGTCGGGTTCGCGCTCGGCGCGGTCGATCTGCTGGTCGTCGCGTTCACCGGAGGGCACGGGTACGGCGGTGACAGCGTGGCCTGGGTACTGGCCGCCCTGTCCGCCGGAAGCGCCGTCGGCGGACTGCTCAACGGGGCGGTGACCTGGCGGGCCCCGGCCGGGAGGCGGCTGCCCCTGCTGACCGCCGGGCTGGGACTCGCGCTCCTGGGCGCCGCCCTGGTTCCGGACCTCGTCACGCTCGCCCTGGCCGCCACGGTCGCCGGGTTCTTCGTCTCGCCGGCGATCACCACGGCCTACCTCATCGCCGACGAGTCCGCCGCACCGGACACCCGCGTCCGCGCCGGCGCCTGGGTCAACACGGCCGTCAACGCGGGCGGCACGGCCGGAACCTCAGCGGCCGGCGTGCTGGCCGGGACCTTGCCGACGGGCTGGTGTTTCGCGACGACAGGCGGCGTCGTACTGCTGACGACGGTGACGGCGCTGACGACGGTGACGGTCGCCGGACCGGGCCGGGCCGGAGCAGCCTGACGTGCCCGCAGGCTCCCGCGTGTTGCCCGAGGCGACGCCGTCGGGCCGTGCACGAGGCCGCACGGCGGTACTGGACGCGTCCGCAGGCAGGGCGGTACGGATCTCGGCGGGTGTGGTGGACAGCCGGTGTGGCACAGCGGCGCCGGCCAAAGGCTGGCCACCGTCGCACACGAGGCATGCCGGCTGCGCGGGGGCGCCGGCCGCCGTCGCATCCGGGCGTTGGCGCACACGCGCCCCCGGCTGTCCGCCGGCCGTTCCAGGTCCGGCAGCCGGCGTTGGTGCGATCGGCTGACGTGCGGCGGGCGGGCCGGCGCCGCCGCATGACGGCGTCGCGTGGCGGGCGGAGAGCGGGCCGTGCGGCCCCCGGGAGTCCCAGGTGCCGCACGGCCCGGTGAGTCCTGGCGGGCGGACCCTAGGGCCGACGCCCCCGCTGCCCGCGGAGGTGTTGCGCGATGGGCTTCAGGGCCTTGTCGAGTTCCGCCATGGCCTCGGGGGACAGCAGATCGATGAAGTGCCGGCGCACGGACCCCACATGGTGCGGCGCGACCTTCTGCATCGTATCCAGGCCGTGCTCGGTGAGGACCGCGTAGAGCCCGCGGCGGTCGGACTCGCAGTTCTCACGGCGGACCAGGTTCGCGTTCTCCATCCGGGTGATCTGGTGGGAGAGGCGGCTCTTGGACTGGAGGGTGGCGGATGCGAGATCGCTCATGCGCATCCGTACGTCCTCCGACTCGGAGAGGTTCACCAGGATCTCGTAGTCGTTCATCGTCAGGCCGAACGGCTGCAGGTCCCTCTCGAGCTGGTACGTCAACAGCCTGTTGACCTCCAGGTGGGTGCGCCAGGCGCACTGCTCCGCATCGGTCAGCCAGCGGGTGGCCGTCTCGGTCTCCATGAATCAAGTCTACCTAAAATGTTGAAAGGCGAACTAGTGAGGGTGGTGTGACGGTGGCGTGCACACGTTCGACGTCACACTCCGCAGACTACCGCTCACAGCCCGAAGCGACGTTGGAGGTCCCCCAGCTGTCCGGGAAGGCGCGGTGCGCCGGCTTGCTGTGAAGGGCCTGTGTGCGCCCCGCCGCCACCGGGTACGCCGGCCTGCTGGGGAACCGCTCCGACGGCCTGCTCGGCCATAGGGGTCTCCGACGACTGGAGCAGGACCGTGCCGGCCCCGATGAACTCGAACTGGTGCTCCTCCCCGGAGGCCCCGCCGAGGCCCGTCATCGCACGTAGACCCCCCATGACGCCCGTCAGGTAGCCGTGGTCGTAGTGGTGGCACGGCGAGGGGCAGTCGGCCCAGCCGACGAGTGCCTGCGGGTCCACCCGGATCGGCGGTTCGATGAACACCACCGGACCGTTAGATGCAGCCACGAACTTTCCGGTTCCGATCAGGGTCAGAAAACCCGGCACGATTGATTGCTTGAGAGCGAGACTTGGCTGAAAAGCGAGCAGGTTGCCCGAGCGAATGGTCAGGTTGCCGTCTTCAAGGTCGTACGAATTCACGTCGAAGGCCCGGTCGGCGAGGAGCATCTTGCCCGAGCCCTCCGCCACGACCCAGTCGCTCGCGTGCAGTGGCGAATGAAAGGACGTACGGACAAGTCGGTCGAGTCGGCCGTGTCCGATGCCGTTGAACTCCATCGAGCCGTAGTAGGCGATCATCTTCCCCTTCTGCAGGAACCACCGGCTCCCCTTGAGCTCGACGCAGAAGGTGTACTTGTTCACGTTGTCGTCGACCGGCAGGGTCATGGGTTCGTAGACCGTGGGGCCGTCGGCGGCTCCGTAAGTGTTCACCTTGCCTCCTGGGCCCAACGTTCGAAGCGGAGCGGCATTCGGTCTCCCGTGCGGCGAGGTCGGGGGAGCTGGATCGCGGTCGAGTCATTCGGTGTCCGATGGGGCGAGGTCCCGCCCAGCCTCCAGGCGGTACACGATTTCGGAGTTGAGAGACCTGCGGGCGGACTTGGCCTGGGTCGCCAGCCATGCATGGAGGTCGGCAGGGAGTCTGAGTGTGATGCGTACTTCATCATCCATGCCTTCCAGCGTAGTGGTAAAGTGGTGTCATGACGACACCGGATATGGCTTGGAGTGCTGGACATGCCCGGTACGCCTATCGGCTCCGTGTGCCGTCGGCCGCCCGTACGGCGCTGCTCGCGGAATGGAGTCGGTGCCGCTGGATCTGGAACGAGTGCGTCGCCCGCTCGAAGAAGGCGCACCGTGGCGGAGAGAAGTGCGGCCCGGCCCGGTTGGACAAGATGCTCACCGAGGCGCGCGCCAGCACTCCATGGCTTGCTGAGGGCTCCTCTGTTCCGCAACAGCAACTCATCCGGGACTTTGGCAAGTCCCGGGCCAAGGTGCTCAAGGACATCAAGGACCGGTTGCCCATCAGGCAGCGAGCCGGGCTGCCGAAATACAAGAAGAAGCACGAGGCCGACCCCACCCTCAACTACACGCGGCGTGGCTTCAGCCTCAAGGCCGGCCGCCTGCATCTTGCGGGCGGCATCGAGTTGACCGTGGTGTGGTCGCGAGACCTCCCGGCCAAACCGTCCAGTGTGCGGGTGTACAGCGACAGCCTCGGCCACTGGTACGCCTCGTTCGTCGTCCCCGCCGAAGTCCGGACGCTTCCCGAGACCGGCGCGGTGATCGGGATCGACTGGGGTGTGAAGGAAACCGCAACGACGACCAGCGATACCCACGATCTGCCTCACGCCGAACACGGCAAGAGAGCAGCGAAGAAGCTGACGCGCTACGACCGGATGATGGCTCGCCGCAAGCCGAAGCCGGGGCAGCCCGGCTCGAAGGGTTCTCGCGAGGCGCAGAGGCTGCGCGCGAAGACGTGCAAGAAGATTGCCCGGCAGCGCGAGGATGCTGGCCGCAAGTGGGCGAAAAAGGTCGTACGCGACCACGACGTCATCGCGGTCGAGGACTTCCGACCGAAGTTCCTTGCCAGGACCACGATGGCGCGCAAGGCAGCCGATGCTGCCATCAGCGCCACCAAGAAGGCCCTGATTGAGATGGGTCGCAAGCACAGACGGGATGTCCGTCTGGTGCACCCGGCGCACACCACCATGGACTGCGCAACGTGCGGAGCGAGAACCAAGCACGCACTTCCTCTTTCGGAACGTACCTACACCTGCACCGCGTGCGGAGCCGTATCCCCCAGGGACAAGAACTCCGCGCGCGTGATGTTGGTCCGGGCTGGTCTGAACCCGGCTGGTGCTGATCGCGTAAGACTCGATCGTCCGCAGGGCGATCGAGCGGCGTGAGCCAGGAATCCTCTCCCGTCAGGGAGTGGAGCAGTCAAAGCTTCTCCTCCGAGGCCTGCACGTAGACCGCGCCGCTGCCACTGAGCTCCAGCTGGAAGGCCTCGCCGGAGCCGCGGCCCACCATCTCGCGCCAGCCCAGCGCCGTGGACAGCTTGTTGCGGACGTCGCCGTGGTGGGCGACGTACGCCTGCGGGTCGACGTGGACGGGCCGCTGGGGGGTGATCGGCAGCTCGAAGACGCCGCCATGGGCCATCACGGCGACGGAACCATGGCCCTTGAGAGTGGTCGTGAACAGCCCCTGGCCGGTGACCTGACCCCGCACCATGCCCATGACGCCGCCCTGCGAGCCCATGAACATCGTGCCCTGCTGGAGCGTGCCCTCGAAGGCGAGCAGGCGGTCCGCCTCCACGTACAGCGTGTCGCCGGTGAGGTGGATGACCTGGACGTGGTGGCCGCCGTGCCCGAACAGGACGGTGCCGTTGCCCTCGACACTCATCAGCGGCGTGGCCTCGTTGGCGACGCGGCGGCCGATCATCGACATCACCCCGCCCTGGCCGCCCTGGATGTCGGGCGTGAAGGACACCTCGCCCTTGTAGGCGAGCATCGCGCCGCGCTGGCTGTACCACCGCCGGCCGGGCAGGACCGTCGTCTCGACCATCTTGGAGTTGATCTCGCGCATGGTCATGTCACACATCACCCGCGATCGTGTTCCGCTCGCTCGGCTGTACGTACACCAGCCCGTCTCCCTCGAAGCGGATCTGGAAGGCCTCGCCGCCGCCCTCCCCGAGGAACGTGCGGAAGGTCACACCGGACTGGAAGGACTGCCGCAGTCTCCCCTGATGCGCGATGTAGGCGCCGGGGTCGACGGTCAGCGGGTACTGCGCGCTCACCCGCAGTACCACCGCCGGGCCGTCCGACACGACCGCCGCCTGGCCGTGGCCCTCGACGGTCGTCGTGAACAGTCCGTTGCCCTGTGCGGCGCCGCGCATTCCGGTGAAGGTCGTGCCGGTCCTGAGGCCGGCGTCGGTCGCGAGCAGATTGCTCGACTCCACGTACAGCTTGTCCCCCTGGAGACTGACGAGGTTGATCTCGGAGGCGCGGTCCGCGAACCAGCACGTCCCGTGCCCCTTCACCTCCATCACGGTCATCTGCTCGCCGGTGATCCGCCGGGTCACCATCCCCCGGATGCCCTCACCGCCGCCGCTGAGCTTCTTGAAGGCCATCCGCCCGTCGTACGCGACCATCGAGCCGTTCTTCGCCTTCACGGCGTCCCCGGTCATGTCGACGGCGAGCACCTTGCTGCCTTGAAGTCGGAACATCGCCACGCTGCGAAGGTAACCGCGGGCGGCTGCGCCGAACAGGGCTCACAGGTGGAGAGGGACCCTGACCGCACCCTGAGAGGGACGGTTTGTCAGAATGGACGAACGCTTGTGCTTACATTCACAAAGAGCGACCGTCTCCCACCGAAGGTGACCCGTGGACCTCAAGACCGCCACCGCCCTGCGCCGGCTCCGACTCGTCTCGGCCCCCGAGGCCGTGTCCTTCCTCCTGCTGCTGGTCTGCTCCGTGCTGAAGCGGACCAGCGACTTCAACGCGGTGCCGGTGATGGGCATGGTCCACGGCGTCCTGTTCATCCTGTACGTGATCTTCTGGGCCGACGCCTGGAACCGCACCAAGTGGCCCCTGAAGACCGCGGCCTTCTACTTCGTCCTCTCCGTCCTGCCCACCGGCGGCTTCTTCGCCGAGCGCAGGCTCAAGCGTGAAGCCGAGAACGCCGTCAACGCAGCCATCGCCTCGCGCGCCCGCCAGGAAGGGATCGTCAACGCATGATCGTCGCTTTCTCCGTGACGCCGCTGGGAGTCGGCGACGAGGTGGGGGAGTACGTCGCCGACGCCGTGCGCGTCGTCCGGGCGTCGGGTCTGCCCCACCGCACCGACGCGATGTTCACGAGCATCGAGGGCGAGTGGGACGAGGTCATGGACGTCGTCAGGCGCGCCGTCGCCGCGGTCGAAGCTCGGGCGCCGCGCGTGTCCCTCGTCCTCAAGGCGGACATCCGCCCAGGAGTGAAGGACGGCCTCACCGCCAAGGTGGAGACGGTGGAGCGGTATCTCGCCGAGTAGTCGGCCGGGAACCGGGGCGCCCCGCGGGGCCGTCGCGTGCGGCGGGCGCCGTTGCCCGGCAGTGCGGCCGGGGGAGCCCTACGAGGGCGCCGCGGTGCGGTCGGCGGGCCCGGCCTGCGGGCCGCCGATGCCAGAGGCCGGGGCGCTGGGCGCGGCGCGCCGTCCGCCGCCCGTCCACGGCGGACCGAAGGGCGAGACGGGGCTGACCAGCATGTGACCGGCCGGTAAGGTCGATGCCGTGCCGAAGCCGCTCAGTCTTCCCTTCGATCCGATCGCCCGCGCCGACGAACTCTGGAAGCAGCGCTGGGGGAACGTGCCGTCGATGGCGGCCATCACCTCGATCATGCGCGCGCACCAGATCCTGCTCGCCGAGGTCGACGCGGTGGTGAAGCCGTACGGACTCACGTTCGCGCGGTACGAGGCGCTGGTGCTGCTCACCTTCTCCAGGGCGGGCGAGCTGGCGATGTCCAAGATCGGCGAGCGCCTCATGGTGCATCCGACGTCGGTGACCAACACCGTGGACCGCCTGGTGAAGTCGGGCCTGGTGGCCAAGCGCCCCAACCCCAACGACGGGCGGGGCACGCTCGCCTCCATCACCGACAAGGGCCGCGAGGTCGTCGAGGCGGCCACCCGCGACCTGATGGCGATGGACTTCGGCCTCGGTGCCTACGACGCCGAGGAGTGCGGGGAGATCTTCGCGATGCTGCGGCCGCTGCGGGTGGCGGCGAGCGACTTCGACGAGGACTGACCCCGCCCAAGATCTCCCGGAACGGGCGGTTACGCTCGACGCCATGAAGAAGAGCGTGCTGACCCGCTACCGCGTCATGGCCTACGTCACCGGTGTGCTGCTGGTCCTGCTGTGCCTGAGCATGATCGCCAAGTACGGCCTGGACGTCGACGGCGCCGCGGACTTCACCCGCGTCGTCGCCATCGCGCACGGCTGGCTCTACGTGGTCTACCTGATTTTCGCCTTCGACCTGGGCTCCAAGGCGAAGTGGCCGGTGGGCAAGCAGCTGTGGGTGCTGCTCGCGGGCACGATCCCGACGGCCGCCTTCTTCGTCGAGCGGAAGATCAGCCACGAGCTGGAGGCCAAGGCCGCCGACCCGTCTCCCGCGGTCGCCAAGGCGTAACCCCGCCGCCGCACGCAATACGCGTGCGGCGGTTCTCCATCGACATGTACTAGGGCGTCCAAGTAAATTCGGTGGTATGAACGCTGACGCCATCGAGGAGGGCCGCCGTCGCTGGCAGGCCAGGTACGACGCCTCGCGCAAGCGTGAGGGCGCCGGGGGTCCGGGCGCGAAGCCCCCGGGCCCGGGGAGCTGGACGCGCACCACGCTCTCCGGGGATCCCGTGGAGCCCGTGTACGGGCCCCGGCCCGGGGACGTGTACGAGGGCTTCGAGCGGATCGGGTGGCCGGGGGAGTACCCCTTCACGCGCGGGCTGTATCCGACCGGATACCGGGGGCGGACGTGGACCATCCGCCAGTTCGCCGGGTTCGGGAACGCCGAGCAGACCAACGAGCGCTACAAGACGATCCTCGCCAACGGCGGCGGGGGACTGTCCGTGGCCTTCGACATGCCGACCCTCATGGGACGGGACTCCGACGAGCCGCACTCCCGGGGCGAGGTCGGGCACTGCGGAGTCGCCATCGACTCGGCGGCCGACATGGAGGTGCTGTTCCGTGACATCCCGCTGGGTGACGTCACCACCTCCATGACCATCAGCGGGCCGGCCGTCCCCGTCTTCTGCATGTACCTCGTGGCCGCCGAGCGGCAGGGTGTCGATCCCCGGGTGCTCAACGGCACGCTCCAGACCGACATCTTCAAGGAGTACATCGCCCAGAAGGAGTGGCTCTTCCAGCCCGAGCCGCATCTGCGCCTCATCGGCGACCTGATGGAGTACTGCGCCGCCCGGATCCCCGCCTACAAACCGCTGTCCGTGTCCGGCTACCACATCCGCGAGGCCGGGGCGACGGCCGCGCAGGAGCTGGCCTACACGCTGGCCGACGGGTTCGGGTACGTGGAGCTGGGGCTCAGCCGCGGCCTTGACGTGGACGTCTTCGCGCCCGGGCTGTCCTTCTTCTTCGACGCGCACGTGGACTTCTTCGAGGAGATCGCCAAGTTCCGCGCGGCACGCCGCATTTGGGCGCGCTGGATGCGGGACGTCTACGGAGCCCGGTCCGAGAAGGCGCAGTGGCTGCGCTTCCACACGCAGACCGCCGGTGTCTCCCTGACCGCCCAGCAGCCGTACAACAACGTCGTACGTACGGCAGTGGAGGCGCTCGCGGCGGTGCTCGGCGGCACCAACTCGCTGCACACCAACGCCCTGGACGAGACGCTCGCGCTGCCGAGCGAGCAGGCCGCGGAGATCGCCCTGAGGACCCAGCAGGTGCTCATGGAGGAGACCGGGGTCGCGAGCGTGGCCGATCCGCTGGGGGGTTCGTGGTTCGTCGAGCAGCTGACGGACCGGATCGAGGCGGACGCGGAGAAGATCTTCGAGCGGATCAGGGAGCGTGGGCTGCGGGCGCATCCGGACGGCCGGCACCCCATCGGTCCGATCACCTCCGGAATCCTGCGCGGGATCGAGGACGGCTGGTTCACCGGCGAGATCGCCGAGTCGGCCTTCCGGTACCAACAGGCCCTGGAGAAGGGCGAGAAGAGGGTCGTGGGCGTGAACGTCCACCACGGATCCGTCACCGGGAACCTGGAGATCCTGCGGGTCGGCCACGAGGTCGAGCGGGAGCAGGCGCGGGTGCTGGGTGCCCGCAGGGCCGCCCGGGACGAGGGGGCGGTGCGAGCCGCGCTCGGCGCCATGGTCGCGACCGCGCGCGACGGAGCGAACATGATCGAGCCGATGCTGGACGCCGTACGCGCGGAGGCGACCCTCGGTGAGATCTGCGGGGTACTGCGGGACGAGTGGGGGGTGTACACCGAGCCGGCGGGCTTCTGACGCACCGACAGACAACGCTCGCCCCGTCGCCCCGTCGCCCCGTCGCCCCGTCGCCCCGTCGCGGCACCGGGCACGCGCCGCCACTGCCTCAAGGCCGTGCGAGGTGCTCCCACTCCTCGGACCGGTCACAGGCCCGCACCCGGCTCGTACGAGGGCCCGCACCCGGCTCGTACGAGGGGCCCGCACCCGGCCTCGGGCGGGGGCCTGTACTCGGTTCGGGCGAGGGCCTGCACCCGGCGAGGGCGAGAGCGTGCACCGGGCGCCGCTCCTTGACGGGCGAACGTCGCCTGCCGGCGCTAGGGGGCCTGTGACGCCCCTGACAGGCCCAGGAGCAGTACGCGGGTGAAGCCGCGGGCCCACTCCTCGTCCGCCGGCTCCGCGCTCACCAGCGTGCGGTGGACCACCGCCCCGGCCACCATGTCGAAGATCAGGTCGACCGTGCGGGCCGCCTCCCCCGGATCGGTCTCCGGGGGCAGCTCGCCGCGGATCTGGGCGCGCGCCCGGCCCTCCAGAACCAGCCGTTTCTGCCGGTTGACGATGGAGCCGCGGATCCGCTCCCGCAACGCCTCGTCGCGGATGGACTCCGCGACCACCGCCATCAGGCCGCTCCTGGCGTCCGGGCGGGCCAGGATCGCGGCGAACTGCAGGACGACGCCCTCGATGTCGGCGGCCAGGGTGCCGCGGTCGGGGAGTACGAGTTCGTCGAAGAGCTCGGCCACCGCGTCGACCACCAGCTCGTTCTTGCCCGCCCAGCGGCGGTAGAGGGTCGTCTTCGCGACCCCGGCGCGCGTCGCCACGTCTCCCAGGGTGAGCTTCGACCAGCCCAGCTCCACCAGCGCCTCCCGGGTGGCCGCGAGGATCGCGGCGTCGGCCTCGGCGCTGCGCGGGCGTCCCGAGGCGCGTGGGGCGGGAGTGCGGCTCTGCATCCACTGACCATAAACCGGCGGTTCCTGTGTGGCCGTGAGGGAGATCACCGGGGGGTGGTGTACGGGAGGCACGCGGTGCCATTACGCTACGACTCGTAGCGAAACCACTGGCGTGGCGTGGGGTGGGGACCCGGCGCCGAACACAGCGCAGTACGACCGGCTTTCACATGGCTTTTCACACACCGCGCGCGGACGGGGGAGGATAGGCGCATGCAGCCACGGAACATGTCCATGAGCGGAGTCGTCGACCTCGCCGCGGTGAAGGCGGCCCAGGAGGCCAAGACCAAGGCGGAGCAGGCCCGCGCCGAAGCCGCCCGGCAGGGCGGCGGCCCGGGAGCCGTCTCCCCGGCCGATCTGGTGATCGACGTCGACGAGGCCGGATTCGAGCGCGACGTCCTGCAGCGGTCCACCGAGGTGCCCGTCGTCATCGACTTCTGGGCCGAGTGGTGCGAGCCCTGCAAGCAGTTGAGTCCCGTCCTGGAGCGGCTCGCCGTCGAGTACGCCGGGCGCTTCCTCCTTGCCAAGGTCGACGTCGACGCCAACCAGATGCTGATGCAGCAGTTCGGGATCCAGGGGATCCCGGCGGTGTTCGCCGTCGTCGCCGGGCAGGCGCTGCCCCTCTTCCAGGGGGCCGCAGGCGAACAGCAGATCCGGCAGACCCTCGACCAGCTGGTGCAGGTCGCCGAGGAGCGGTTCGGTCTGACCGGACTGGCGGTCGACCCGGACGCCGAGCCGGGCGGCGGCCAGGCGGAAGCCGAGGCGATGCCGGCCGGCCCCTACGACGCGCTGCTCGAAGCTGCCGTACGCGCCCTGGATTCAGGGGACTTCAGCGGTGCCGTCCAGGCCTACCGGAACGTGCTCGGTGACGATCCGGGCAACCCGGAGGCCAAACTGGGTCTCGCCCAGGCCGAGTTGCTCCAGCGCGTGCAGGGGCTCGACCCGCAGCAGGTGCGCAAGGGCGCCGCCGAGAAGCCGGCCGACGTGCAGGCGCAGATCCTCGCGGCGGACCTGGACCTGGTCGGCGGTCATGTGGAGGACGCCTTCGGGCGGCTCATCGAGACCGTGCGGCGCACAGCGGGTGACGACCGGGACACGGTACGTCTGCGGCTGCTGGAGCTTTTCGAGGTCGTCGGGGCGGATGATCCGCGAGTGGCGGCGGCTCGTCGGGCGCTCGCGCGGGCCCTCTTCTGAGCGGGGCGGCAGGCCGGTTCTGACCTGTCGTTAAACGCCGGGGCATGTGGTGCCCGAGTGAAAGATTTGCCGACGGAACGTCAGTGCGGCCGCGCTTTACCAAATCTTGGTAAACGCGGCCGCTGTTACTGCAAGTAAGTTTCTGGCGTTGATCTGTCGGTTTCTGTCCAATGATCAACGGTTTTGTCTCTACCCCTGACTGCACCCTCCGTCGCCGCCCGAGACCTGTGGGTCGTTGTTCGGTTATCCGGCCGTTACTACCCAGTAACGAAGCCCCTTGTGCGGGCGGCGAGAATGCACCACGATCGGCGACGCTCGGTCCATTCCCGTACCCCGGCAGCCGGTTGGGTCGCGGGGCTTCCTGGGTCCCCACCGAGCAGGGACGGCGTCACTGACGCCGGCCCTTGGGCAGGGGGGTCTTCGCCACAATCCGGCGGAGCCTGTCCAGCAAGGTTGTGCGTGATGTGTGTCAGGCGCGACCAGTGGTTGTCGCTCGGGGGTGATCGCCGGTGATCGGTGCGCGGTTTCAGCGCCTCCGAGCAACGGGCGCTCTCCTTCCCGAGGACGTAGCACTTCTCCCATCCCTGCCCGACTGAGCCGCCAACTGGGGGCAGTCAGGGTCAGGAGATGTACGTCCGAGAAGGAGGAAATATGGAGTCCCAGGTGCGTGGCGGGACCAGATGGAAGCGGTTCGCTGTGGTCATGGTGCCCAGCGTCGCCGCTACGGCCGCGATAGGTGTCGCCCTCGCGCAGGGCGCTCTCGCCGCGTCGTTCAGCGTGTCCGGCCAGCAGTTCAAGGTGACGGCCGACCAGCTGGAAGGCACCGGCTTCTCGCAGTACGGAGCCATTGACTCGGGGTACACCCTCGACGGCAAGAAGACGGCGCACCCGGTCGCGGTCTCGGCGTTCAAGTCGGCGACCATCAAGAACCTGTGCCAGTCGGTCGTGACCCCGGACATCCCGGTGATCGGCAGTGTCAGCCTGATCCTGAAGGCCGGTGGCGGCAGCCAGCCGGTCGAGGCCGACAACCTGTACATCGACCTCGATGACCTGAGCGCCGACGCGACGTTCAAGAACATCGACATCGGTGTGGCCGCCAAGGACGCCAGCAAGGGTCCCGGCATCCACAGCGGTGACACCGCGAACCCGTACGGATTCGCGCAGCAGGCCGACTCGGCCTCGCTGAGCAGTGTGAAGCAGACGGCGTGGGCCACCACTGCCGGAACCTTCAAGCTCAGCGGGCTGAAGATGTCCGTCTCGACGGGCACTCACGAGTGCTACTAGGCACTCGCTGACGGGCGGGGGAGCCAACGGCGCCCCCGCCCGTCGCCCTTCCATCAACTTCTTCACACGTACTGCAACTCACCACCACAGCACCATCACCACAGTAAAGCCGTACAGGGAGCTGTATTCCATGAGCGCCGAGACTCCTGCCGTACCCGCCGGCCAGTTCAGTCGCCGGAGGGTGCAGTTCCGCGCCTGGCGGGGCACGCGGCCGTTCTGGGCCGGCCTGTTCGTCATGCTCGCGGGACTCCCCATCGCCTACTTCCCGTACGCCCACCTGCAGGTCGGGCATCTGACTCTGGCGATGGCCACCACCGCGGGCGCCGGGTCCCTGATCATCGGTGTGCTGCTGGTGGTCCTGGGCTTCAGTCTCTGGTTCCAGAAGCACGTCCGTACCTTCGCGGGTATAGCGGCGATCCTGCTGGGACTGGTCTCCATCCCCGTCTCCAACCTCGGTGGCTTCCTGGTGGGCTTCCTGCTCTCGCTGGTCGGCGGGGCCATGGCCGTGTCCTGGGCGCCGGGCGAGCCGCCGGCCGAGGCCGCGCGGGAGGGTACGCCGCAGACGGGTTACGCCCCCGAGGCCATGGACTCGGACACCACCATCCTCAAGCCCGTGCTGGGTGAGTCGAACGATCTGTCAGGAACGAGCCCGGCGAACGGGGCGAACGGGAGGCACAGTGCCGGCTGACGAGGTGACCCACGGGACGGATGTGGACGAGTTCCGTGTGAGAACCGGGCCGCGGCACGCGGCGCCCAAGAAGCCGCTGTTCACCAGGTTCCACATGCCGGCCGGCAAGGCGATAGCCACGGTGGCGATGCCGACGGCGGTCCTCATGGGAATGGGGTTCACGTCCTCGCTCGCCCTCGCGGACAGCGGCGGTTCGGGTGCTCCGACGGCGAAGAGCCTGACCGCGGACGAGTACAAGGACTGTGTGGCCGCTCTCGGCGACGACGCGTCGGCCTCGCCGTCGCCGTCGGCCTCGGCGAGTTCGAGCCCGTCGGACGAGAAGGCGACGCCTTCGCCGTCGTCCACCTCCTCGAAGGACGCCTCCGACTCGGGCAAGGCGGGATCGTCGGGTTCAGGTTCCGACGACAAGGCGACGCCCACGCCGTCCGCCTCGGAGAGTTCGAGCAAGGACACGTCGAGCGGCGACACCGCCACGCCGAGCCCCTCGGCGTCCGCGAGCAGCGGTGGCGGTCTGCTGAACGACCTCGGCGACGCGATCGGCGGCCTCTTCACAGGGGGCGGCGGCAGCTCCACGCCGAGCGCCGGCCCGACGCCGTCCGGGTCCTCCTCGGCGAGCGCGAGCAAGGACTCGTCGACGTCCCCGGGCAAGAGCGTCACGGACAGCGTCAAGGACACGACCAAGAAGGTCACCGACACGGTGGGCGACACCGTGAAGGACACGACCGACACGGCGTCCAAGGCGGCCGACAGCGCCACCAAGACGGTGGAGAAGGCGGCCGGCGAGGCCACCTCCTCCGCGAGTCCCTCGGCGAGCTCCGGTGCCGACGCGGCGAACTGCCCGACCGCCACGGACGACGAGGGCGGCGTCGACAACAAGGTGACGCTGCCGGACGACCCGTGGTACCTGGACGCCAGCTCGCTGCTGCTGCAGAAGGCCGACTACCAGGGCGTCGTCAAGGTGAAGACGGCCAACGGCACCACCAAGAAGGTGCTGAAGTACGTCGTTTCCGGCGGTGTCGACATCGGTGACCTGCACCAGACGGTCAAGGACAAGAACGCCGGCAAGACCTACCACGTGCAGGCCGGTTCGGGTACGACGTCCACCTTCCGCGACGGCTCCGTCACGATGTACACGGAGTCCATCTCGGGCAACCTGTTCGGGCTGATCCCGATCACGTTCAGCCCGGACAGCCCGCCGCCGCTCAACATCCCGCTGATCTACTTCACTCACGTGAAGGTCGTGCAGGCCGGTCAGTTCGGCGGCACGCTGCACATCCCCGGGATGCATGTGTACACGACCGACGGAACCGGCTGAGCGCCACCACAGACCCGTTCGGGAGCCGCGCACAGAGCTGAGGGCGCCCCTCTTCGGAGGGGCGCCCTCAGTGCGTGCACACCCGTTTGCGGCCGCGGCTCAGCGGGTCGGCGTCGTGCGCAGGGTGTCGATCCAGGCCAGTGTGAGGGCCGCCAGCTCGTCCTGCTGCTCCTGGAGATAGAAGTGCCCGCCGGGCAGCACCCGCACGTCGCAGGAGCCGGCGGTGTGCTCCGCCCAGGATCCGGCCGCCTCCGGTGTCACCAGAGGGTCCCGGTCGCCGACCACGACCCTGACGGGGCAGGCGAGCCGCTGTCCTCGCGGGTGGACGTAGGTCTCGAGCGCCGTGTAGTCGCCGCGCAGCGCGGGAAGCGTCAGCCTCATCAGGTCCTCGTGGGCCAGGACCCGCGGGTCGGTGCCCGACAGTCGCCCGATCTCGGCCATGAGCGCGGCGTCACCGAGGTGGTGGATCGTCCGTTCCCGGGGCGCGGAGGGGGCGGGGCTGCCGGAGACGACCACTCCCAGCGGGCCCGCGCCGCGTGCTGTCAGGCGGGCGGCGACCTCGTACGCGACGACGGCGCCCATGCTGTGCCCGAACAGGACGCAGGGCCCGGTGCCGTGGGCGACGACGGCCTCGGTCGCCCGGTCCGCGAGGGCGTGCAGGTCGTGCACGGGCGGCTCGGCCGAGCGGTCCTGCCGCCCCGGGTACTGCACGGCCAGGACCTCGACCTCGTGCCGCAACCGCGCGGAGAACTTCAGATACGTCCCGGCCGATCCCCCCGCGTGCGGGAAGCACACCAGCCGGACGGCCGCGGCGGGGGAGGGGTGGAAGCACTTGATCCAGTCGGTGGTTCCGTCCCGGTCGGGCTCAGTGTTCGGCAACGAGTTCCTCCGAGACGTCCCACAGCTCGGCCGCGCGGGCCGCGTCGTGCGACTGCGGGGAGCTCTCGCGCCGCCGGCGCCCCGAGAAATAGGTCCCGGTGACATCGGCGACGTCGGGGGAGGCGGTCAGCCAGGCCAGGTCGCTGCCGGAGCCGGCCACGGAGCGGGTACCGGGCAGGATACGCACCAGTACCGGGGCCATCGCGTGGTAGATCCGCTGTGTCCACTGCGGCCAGTCCCGGTCGAGTCCCGTCTCCGGCATCAGGCCCGGGTCGAAGGCGTTGACGGTGATGCCCTGTTCGGCGACTCGGGGGGCAAGCTCGTACGTCAGGTAGAGGTTGGCGAGCTTGGAGGTGGCGTAACGGACGCGGCCCGCCTTGGGGGAGCCGCCCAGCTCGGTCTGCGCCGGGTCCGCGAGTGCCTTGGGGTGCTGCCAGTGCGGCGCGGGGAAGCCCATCGACTTGCGCGGGCCCTGATGCACCTCGCTGGACACCAGCACGATCCGGCCCGGCGCCACGATGTGGTCGGCGAGCAATTGGATGAGCAGGAAGTGGCCCAAGTGGTTGGTGGCGAAGGTGAGTTCGTGTCCGTCGGCCGACTGCTGCACTCCGTTGACGACCTGGACGCCCGCGTTGCACACCAGCGCGTGCAGCGGTGGCCGGGCGGTGTCCGCCAGCAGCTTCGCGGCCGCCGAGCGGACCGAGTCCAGTGAGGCGAGGTCGAGTTCGAGAACCTCCAGAGCGGCGCCGGGAGTACGGGCCCGGATGCGCTCGGCCGCGGCTTCGCCGCGCTCGACGCTGCGGCAGGCGAGGATCACATGGTGGCCGAGGGCGGCGAGCTCCCCGGCGGTGATCTCCCCCAGTCCGGCGGAGGCGCCAGTGACGATGATCGACGTGGTCACGTTGAATTCCTCTTGTTGCGACGGGAGTTGAGGCGCGGACATAGGTCTGTGGATCACTCTGTCATGCGGGTCTGTCGCCCGAGGCCGCCATGGCCCGTGATGTGTCGGGCAGCGGGGTGTCCCGCAGCGCGCTGGCGTGGAGGTCGGTGGAGCGGATGAAGACGAAGCCGATCACCGCGCCGACCGAGGCGAGCACCCCGCACGCGAACAGCACGTCGTTCAGGCCGTGCACGAACGCGGCGCGCGCGGCGACGGTGACCTGGTCGGCCAGGGCGGGCGGAAGGCCGGCGGTCAGTTCCCTGCCCCCACCGGCGGCCGCGGCCCGGCCGGCCTCCGCGGCGTGCGGGCCGAGCTGCCGCCCGGCGTCCGAATGGGTGAACGCGTCGACGACCCGGTTCTGGAACAGGGCTCCGAACCCCGCGATGCCCACGGCGACCCCCACCTGCTGGAAGGTCTCGCCGATGCCCGAGGCCATGCCCGCCTTGGCCGGTTCGGTCACCCCGATGCAGAGCGACGCACGCGGCGGGTTGAACATACCGAGCCCGACACCGCTGACGATCATGCTGGGCAGCAGCGCGGTCCACGAGTCGCCGACCGTCACCCGGCCCATCAGGAAGAGGCCGACGGCGATGCAGGCGAGCGCGGTCCCGACGAGCAGCCGCGGCGGGAGCGACACGGTGAGCGGGCCGGTCGCCGCCGCGGCGGCGAACAGCGTCAGTGTCAGCGGGAGGAAGCGCACACCGGTCTCCCAGGGGGAATGGCCGAGCACGTTCTCCATGTAGGAGCCCTGGAGGAAGATGGCGGACAGCACCGTCGCGTTGGCGATGAAGGCAGTGAGGGAGATCCCGTTGAACGTGGGTATCCGGAACAGCGACAGGTCCAGCATCGCCGCGGCGCCCCTGCGCCGCTCCAGCGGGACGAAGACCGCCAGCAGGACGACCCCGGCCGCGAACATGCCGAGGATCAGCGGGCTGGTCCATCCCTCGGCCTGGCCGCGCATGAAGCCGAGGACCACCAGGGTCAGTGCGGCGCTGAAGACGGCCAGGCCCGCCCAGTCGACGCCGTGCGGCTGGGGATCACGGGACTCCTTGAGCCGCCATGCGCCGACGAGTACCACCGCCACGCCGATGGGGACGTTCACCAGGAAGATCCACCGCCAGCTCAGCAGGTCGGTGAGCGCCCCGCCGATCAGCGGCCCGAAGGCGATGGCCAGGCCGGAGACCGCCCCGAAGACGCCGAAGGCGAGGCCGCGGTCCTTGCCCCGGTACTCGTGACCGATCAGCGCGGGGCCGACGGCGAAGAGCAGGGCCGCGCCCAGGCCCTGGGCCGCCCGGGCGAGGTTCAGCGCCGTCACGTCAGGGGCGAGGCCGCAGGCCAGTGAGGCGAGGGTGAAGACGACGAATCCGGTCTGGAAGACCCGTTTGCGCCCCAGCCGGTCGGCGAGCGAGCCGCCGGTGAGCAGGAAGACGGCCAGGGTGAGCGCGTAGGCGTCCAGCACCCACTGAAGGTCGGAGAAGTCCGCCCGGAGCGCGGTGCGCATGTGCGGCAGGGCGACGTTCACCACCGTCAGGTCGAGCATGAGCATGAACGCCGCGGTGGACACGATCGTGAGCGTCCACACGCGCGCGTGGGGCAGTCCGTTGGGTGTGGCCGACAAGTCCAGCTCCTCGGTGATGGTGGGCAACCGGCCTTGCGCCGACCGGTCTTGCGTCCGGCTTGTGTCGAACGGCTCCGTCGCGCACCGGTGGTGCAGGTGGCTCAGCCACGCGAACCGGTGGTGGCTCAGCCCGTCGTGATGATGTTCTCCAGGGCCCGGGACACCGAACGGTCGGCCAGGGCGGTGGTGGTCAGCGCCGGCGGCATGGCGCCGGTGGAGCCGGGCAGCAGGGAGCTGTCCACCGCGAACAGGTTGCCGTGGCCGACGAGTTGGCCCGCCGAGTCGGTGGCCTCTCCCAGGACGACGCCCCCGGTGGAGTGAGAGGTCAGCAGGGGGGTCACGATGTCGAGCCCCAGCCCCGTGGCGGCGTTGAGCCGCTGCGCGGTGCCCTGCACGGCAGCGGTGACGCGCAGGATCCGGGGGTCTGCGGCGGGCCAGTACAGCTCCGCGCTGTCGCTCAGCGCCCGGTAGGTGAAGCGGCCGATCGGGGGCGCCACGGACATCGCGAGGGCGGTGTCCGTGAGCGGTCCGAGCGCCGGGTAGCCCAGCGGGAAGCTCAGCAGGCTCACCGGAGCCTTCGGGTTGTCCCAGTCGGTCGCGAGAATGTGGGCGGGCCCGCCCTGGGCCTTGCTGGTGAGCGGCAGACCGGCCCGGGCGACGATGTGGTCGCCTCCGCTGCCCCAGTTGCGCCCCACCTGGTCGTTGAGGTGCGGCAGATGACCGCGCGCCTTCGCCCGCACCAGCAGGCGGGTGGTGCCCAGTGACCCTGCGGCCAGGAAGACATGGCGGGCGGTGAACCGCGGGCGGGCCAGCTCGTGGCCCTGCTCGTCGATCTGCCGGCAGTCGATCACATAGCGGTCCCCGTCGGCGCGGATGTCCAGCACCTGGTGCAGAGGCAGCACCTCGGTGCGTCCGGTGGCCTCGGCGGCGGCCAGGATGGTGCGGTCCACGCTGCGCTTGGCACCGCTGTTGATGCCGAGCATGGCGTCGCCGACGATCGCCGAGCGGACCGCCGTACCGGCCATCTCGGCACGCACGGTCTGCCAGTCGATCGCCATGTCGACGCGCCGGGTCCCCAGCCCCGCGCGCTCGGCGGCGGCCAGGAAGTCACGCGCGTTGGCGTAGTACGGCGAGGCGAGCACGTCGTCGGGGATGGGAGCCACGCCGATCAGCCCGCGCGCCCGGGGATACCAGGTCCCGGCCATCTCGGCGTAGTCGAGCCGGGTGCCGAAACTGGCGCGGAACAGCTGCTCCGACGGAGCCTCCATGACGGCGTAGTTGACCAGCGAACCGCCGCCGACACCGGCACCCGCCAGACACGTCACCCCGCCGCCGGCGTAGGCCTCCAGCACGCCGGTGAACAGGCTGACCGGTTCCCGGCTGAGGGGCGAAGTGGTGGACAGCCAGGAGGCCCGTCCGTCCGGGCGGGCCTGAGGTGCGAAGGTGTCACCGGAGGGGGTGATGGGCCAGCGTCTTCCCCGCTCCAGGACGACGGAGTTGATTCCGGCCTGGGCGAGCCGCAGGGCCGCCACCGACCCGGCGTAGCCGCTGCCGATGACGACGGCGTCCACGGGCTCGGAGGCCTTCGCCTCGGTGCTGAGCAGGGGTACGGACAGCGCCGCAGCTCCGGCTGCTCCCGCACCGCGCTTGAGGATCTGTCGTCGGGTGGGCGCAGGCTGGGTCATGGGTGGCGTGGGCTCTTCTCTTCGGAGGCTCTTCAGCGCTTCGCTTCGGCGCTTCACGATTCCGGGCGGGCCCGCGCCGGGGCAACCCCTGACTTCGGCTGCCGGTAACAGGGGTTGTAACCACAGGTAATAGGGGTCCCCCGCCTATGCCCAGAGTGAAATGTGAGGGGACGGGGAAGGAGTTGCAGGAGTCTGCCGGGGGCTAAGGGTGTTTGCTGGGTGGGGGTTCCTAGGCTGATCGGTGTACCGGGCAAGGGGGCAGTGCGGCCCTCTGATGTACCCGGCATGAGGGGGCGGGGTGGCCCCCCTACCTGCGGAAGCTCCGCGCGGTGGCGGTTTTTCTGCAAATTTGAATTGCCTAATGGGGGAAATAGAGAGAATGAACTTATGTGAACGGGACGGAGAGATCCGGCAAATACGAGGTCTACTGGCCGAAAGTAGAGAGGGTCACGGCAGGGTCGCCCTCATAAGTGCCGCCGCGGGTTCGGGGAAGACCGCGCTCTTACGGGAGTTGGATGCGGAACTCTCCGACGATGTGATCTCCCTCGGCGCAAGCTGCGTCCCGCCCGACCGCGATGTCCCGTACGGCATGCTGACCGAGCTTCTCGAAAGTCCCGCACTCGGAGCGGAGGACGCCCGGCGGGCCAGGAAGCTGCTGGAGAACCGCACCGTTCTGGCCGGTTCCGGCTTTTCGAGACTCATCCGGGACATGGCCGAGCAAAAGCCGGTCGTCATCACCGTGGACGGTATCCACGACGCGGACCCCGAATCAGTGGTTCACCTGGTGCGGGTGGTGCGCCGAGTGCCCTCCGACAGAGTGCTCGTGGTTCTCACCGAGCGTCCGCAACCGGCCGAAGCCTACTCGGCGCTGCACAGCGAACTGCTCGGGCGGCCGCACGTCAGCTTCATCCGGCTCCGCCCGCTGTCTCCGCGAGGGGTGCGGGAGATGGTCGAAGCCGACACCGGGGCGAGGGCCGCGGACCCGCCGGCCGCCGACCTGCACGCACTCACCGGAGGCAGCCCGCTCCTGGTCCAGGCGCTGCTCCAGGACCTGCGCGCGTCCGGACAGACCGCTGTCGCCGACGTCCCGCCCGGTGGCCCCGCCTTCGGCCACGCTCTGCTGGGCTGCCTGCACTCCGCGGGCCCCACGACCCTGGCGGTGGCCCGCGGGATCGCACTGCTGGACGGGGCGGCCACCCATGCGCTGCTGAGGCGGCTGCTCGACCTGCCGCTGGAGGCCGTCGCCCGCGCCGTGGCCGAACTCGACGCCGTCGGGCTGGTGCACGGCTGCCGGCTGCGCCACCCCGCGGCGGTCCGGGTGATTCTGGGCGAGATGGCGCAGGAGGACAGGACGGCGTGGCACCGGCGGGCGGCGCGGCTGCTTCTGGACTCGGGCGCCGCCGCGGCGGGTGTCGCCCGGCAACTCCTGCACGTGGAGCGCGTCGCCGAGACCTGGATGGCACAGGCTCTCGTCGACGGCGCCGGCGAACTGCTCGACGAGGACGACGGCGAGCAGGCCCGGGCATGCGCGCTCCTCGCCCTGCGGGCCGGCATCGGTGACCTGCGGCTCCAGGCGGAGGCGGTCGCCGCGCTGGCCCGCGCCGAACTGCTGCTCTGTCCCGCCGCGGCACCCCGGCTGTACCCCTACCTGTCCGCCGCGATCAGACACGGCCATCTCTCACCGCGCCTGGCCCTCGAACTCCCCGGGATTCTCTGGTGGCACGGCCGGGCCGGGCAGAACCAGCGGCTCTACGGACACCTCGCGCGACTCGTGGACGGCGCGAACCCCGGGCCTGCCATGGAACTGCGCGCCTGCGGCACGATGCTCACCACGGTCTTCCCGCAACTCGCCGAGCGCATACCGGACCTGCGGGACCAGAGCAGTGATCTGGAGCTGGCCAGCGCCGCGTTCACCACCGCCACCCGCATGAAGGTCTCCATGCACCTGCGCACCGTCCAGACGCAGGGCCCCAGAGCCGACGCCGTGCGCAGCGCCGAGCATGTGCTCGGCGCCACCCGGCTCACCCACCGCACCGTCGAGCCGCTCGCCATGGCCGTGGCCACGCTCCTCGGCTGCGACCGGCCCCGGTCCGCCCGCAAGTGGGCCGACCGGCTGCTCACCGACGCCACCGACCGGGGCGCCGCCCACTGGGAAGGCCTGATGGCCGCCCTGCGCTCCCAGGCCGCCCTGTACGAGGGCGATCTGGTGGGCGTCGAACACTATGCGCGGCGGGCGCTGCGCCGGATGCCGCCGCAGGCGTGGGGCGTTGGACTCGGCACCGTCTACGCCTTGCTGCTGCGCGCGTTCACCGAGACGCGACGGCATGGCGAGGCCGCCGAGCTGCTCAGCAGGCCGGTGCCGGAGATGCTGTTCGAGAGCACCCCCGGGCTGTTGTATCTGCACGCCAAGGGCTGTCACCATCTGGCCACGCACCAGTACGAGGCGGCACTCGCCGACTTCCACGCCTGCGGTGAGCTGATGGCGAAGTGGGGCATGAGCCGTTCCACGATCGGTCCGTGGCGCTGCGGGGCGGCACAGGCGCTGCTGGAACTCGGCGAACCGGACGCGGCCGGGCGCCTCGCGGAGGAACAGCTGTCGGCTCTGGCGTCCGGCGGACACTCCCGGGTGAGAGGAATGGCGCTGCGTGTCCTGGCCGCCACCCGGGCGCCCGAGCAGCGGTCCGAACTCCTCGTCCAGGCGGTGAACCAGCTGCGGTACAGCGGTGACCGGGTCGAGCTGGCCAAGGCCCTCACCGATCTGGAGGACACCCAGCGCCTGCTCGGCGAGAGTGGACCCGCCGGCAGAGCGGTCAGGCCCAGCCTGCACGCGGTCATCGGAGGCCGGGCGGCCCTGCCCGTGCAGCTGACGGCGGTCAGCGCCCCCGACGCCCCGTCCGCCCACCCGGAGCCCGCCGAGGACACCTCCGCCGACCCGCTGAAGCACCTCACGGACGCCGAACGACGGGTGTGCGACCTCGCCGCCCGGGGCCGCAGCAACCGGGAGATCGCCGGTGAGCTCTTCATCACCGTCAGCACCGTCGAACAGCATCTGACCAGGATCTACCGCAAGTTGAACGTCAAGGGGCGCCAGGACCTGCCCGTCGAGCAGGCCGAGGCACACCCCGACACCCTGCACGCCACGCCCCCTACCCGACTGCGCAAGGTGTGACCGCGGGCGCTCGTGAACGGGCCGCACCGTTCACGAGCGCCCGCCTCCACCCGGTCGCTCCCCTCAGGGGTGTTCAGGGGGTGCTCAGGGGCGCTGAGGGAGGCCTAGGGGTGGTGCCCGGTGGGTGGGCATCCGCAGGTCAGACGGGCGCCCGCGAACCCCTGTAAGCCGGATAAGGGTTGTCACGGACGCCGTGGGTGACGAAGCCTTTTGTGTATCTGAGCTGCCGCATCGCCGCGGTGGCGCTCCCCCGGCCCTCCGAGCCGGGGCCCGCAGCGCACGGGCCGACATCGACGTCGGCGAGTGGTGCGCCGTTGCCGATTCCGAATCCTGACCTGACCTTTCCGGGGGAACCGTGCCTGCGCATGACGAATTCACCGAGCCGATCGCTGTGGTGGGGGTGGGGTGCCGTTTTCCGGGTTCTGGGGAGGGTGTGGAGGGTTTTTGGGATCTGTTGACCGGCGGTGAGTCCGGAGTGGGGTTGGTGCCGGGGGACCGGTGGGATGTGGAGGCGTTCTTCGACGCTGATCCGGAGGTGCCGGGGCGGTCGTATGCGCGGCATGGCGGGTTTGTTGACGGGGTGCGGGAGTTTGATGCGGGGTTGTTCGGGATTCCGCCGCGGGAGGCGGTGCGGGTGGATCCGCAGCACCGGCTGGTGCTGGAGGTGGCGTGGGAGGCGCTGGAGCATGCGGGGATCGCGCCGGATTCTTTGCGGGGCAGTCGTACGGGTGTGTTTGTGGGGATGGGTGGGAGTGACTATGAGCGTTTGACGGCCTCGGGTGGGGATGTGTCGGGGCTGGATGGTTATACGGCGACGGGGGGCGCGCTGAATTTCGCGGCGAACCGGGTGTCGTACGTGCTGGGGCTTGAGGGGCCGAGCATGGTCGTGGACACGGCCTGCTCCTCCTCGCTGGTGGCGCTGCACCTGGCGTGCCAGGCGTTGCGGGCGGGGGAGTGCGAGCGGGCGCTGGTCGGTGGGGTGAACCTGCTGTTGTCGCCGGGGACGACGGTGGCGTTGTCGAAGGCGCGGATGTTGTCGCCGGAGGGCCAGTGCAAGACCTTCGACGCGTCGGCGGACGGGTATGTGCGGGGTGAGGGCTGCGGTGTGGTGGTGCTGCGGCCGTTGGCGGACGCGCTCGCGGACGGGCAGGACGTCCTGGCGGTGGTCAAGGGCTCCGCCGTCAACCAGGACGGGCGCAGCAACGGCCTGACGGCCCCCCGCGGTTCCGCCCAACAGGCGGTCATCCGGCGGGCGTTGGCGGTTGGTGGGGTCGCGCCCGGTGATGTGGGCTATGTGGAGGCGCACGGGACCGGCACGCCGCTGGGCGATCCGATCGAGGTGCGGGCGCTGGCCTCGGTGCTGGGCGAGGGGCGCGCGGTGGACCGGCCGGTGGTGCTGGGGTCGGTGAAGACGAATATCGGGCATCTGGAGGCGGCGGCGGGTATCGCGGGTCTGATCAAGACGGTGCTCGCGGTCGGTCGTGGGGTGATTCCGCCGCATCTGAACATGTCGACTCCCAATCCGTTGCTGGCGTGGGACGAGTTGCCGGTGCGGGTGGCGACGGAGCTGACGCCGTGGAACGAGGAACGGCGAGTGGCGGGAGTGTCGTCGTTCGGGTTCGGCGGGACCAACGCGCATGTGATCGTGGAGTCCCCGCCCGCGCCCGCCGACACGACCGTCCATGAGGTCGCGGGCGAGGTCGCGGAGGGTCCGGTGGTGGTGAAGGTGTCCGGGCGCAACGAAGACGCCCTGCGCGCCTCCGCACAGCAACTGGCCGCAGCGATACGTGCGTTGGGCGAAGACGTGCAGCCGCGCGACGTCGCGTGGGCGGCCGGCGTGGGCCGCGCGGACCTGCCGCAGCGGGCCGCCGTCGTGGCCGCCTCGGCCACCGAACTCGCCGAACGGCTCGACCAGGTCGCCGACGGAACGCTGCGTGGACGGCCCGCCGCCGGCGCGCCCCGGGTCGGGTTCGTGGTGCCGGGCCAGGGAGCCCGGCTGGCCGGCGTGCTCGCCGGACTCCACGGCCGACTGGACGCGGTGACCGAGGCCGTCGACGAGGTCGCCTCGGTGGTGGGCGGGCTGTCCGCACCGCCGCTGTTGGTCCTCCTGGACCCCGGCGCCGAGGCGGCGGCCGCGCTGGCGGAGACCGACGTCGCCCAGCTGGCCCTCTACACGACCGGGGTCGCCCTGGGCTCGTGGTGGAAGTCCGTCGGCGTGGCACCGGACGTCGTGACGGGGCACAGCGTCGGCGCCTACGCGGCCGCCGCGCTCGCCGGGGTCTTCAGCGTCGCCGACGGCGCCCGCCTGGTCGCCGCGCGCGCACGGCTGATGGCAGACCTTCCCCGCACCGGCACCATGGCCGCGCTGTTCTGCGGGCCCGGGGACCTCGCCGGGATCCCCGGCATCGAGTCGGGAACGGTGGAGATCGCCGCGTACAACAGCCCACGGGAAACCGTGGTCTCCGGGCCGCGGGAAGCGGTGGCGGACGTCGTGGCGCGGATCCGTGAACGCGGGACGCGCGCCGTGCCCCTGCGGGTGTCGCACGCCTTCCACTCCGCCCAGATGGACCCCGTACTGGCACCCTTCGCGGAGGCCTTCGACGGGGTACGGCTGCACGAACCCGCCCTGGACTTCGTATCGGATCTGACCGGTGAACTCGCCGGGCCGGAACCGGCCACCGTCGACTACTGGCTGCGGCACGCGCGGCAGGCGGTGCGGTTCGCGGACGCCGGGCGAACCCTGCTGGCGGACGACACGCGGATCGTGGTGGAGCTGGGCACCGGCGGGCTGCTGCCGCACGTCGTCTCCGCCGCGGGCTCCGCCGTCGTGACCTGCCTGCCCTCCGTGGCCTCGGACGGGGACTCGCACCGACGGCTGCTGGAGTCGCTGGCCCGGGTCTGGGCGGACGGCGTACCGGTGGACTGGGCCCGGGCCAACGGCCCCCGCCCGGCCCGCCTGCCCAAGCTGCCCACCTACCCGTTCCAGCGTCAGACGTACTGGGAACCGAGCAGTCCGCCCGTGCCCCCCGGCACCGTTGCCGCGCCGGCCGCCACGCCGCCCAGGACCGCTCCACAGCCGGCCCCGGCCGCCCGGACCGCGCCCCTGGCCGCCTCCTCGGACAGCCGTGACGAACGCGTCGCCGCGCTCATCGCCCACCTCAGGCGCGAACTGGCCGCCGTGATGGAACTCGACGACGCCGGCGCACTCGACGCGGACACCGGACTGTTCGATCTCGGGCTCACCTCGACGATGGTGGTGGAACTGCGCGTCGGGATCGAGCGCGCGCTGGGGCGCCAGATCCCCACCACGGCCGTCTTCGACCACCCCACCATCCGCCGCCTCGCCGCATACCTCGCCGACCTGGACGTGGCGGCCCCCGCCGCACCCGACCGGTCCGTCGAACGAGCCGGTGGAGCGGGGACCGGCACACAACCCCTCGCCATCGTCGGCATGGGCTGCCGCTTCCCCGGCGGGGCCAACGACCTCGACGCCTACTGGCGGCTGCTGGCCCGAGGCGGCGACGCCACCTCCTCCGTGCCCGAGGACCGGTGGGACCGGGACGCCTTCTACGACCCGGACCCGGCCGCGCCCGGCAAGGCGTACACCTACCGCGGCGGCTTCCTCGACGTACCCGTGGACCAGTTCGACGCCGAGGCCTTCGGCATCGCGCCCAGGGAAGCCCGCAGCATGGATCCGCAGCAGCGGCTGCTGCTCGAAGTGGCCTCCGAGGCGCTCGCCGACGCCGGCTGCACCACGGCGCGGCTGGCCGGCTCGCGGACCGCGGTCTACGTCGGCATCAACACCAGCGACTACATGCAGCTGCTGTCCGCCGACGGCACCCACGGCATCGACCCGTACCAGGCGACCGGCAACACCTTCAGCGTGGCCGCCGGACGGCTCTCGTACCTCCTCGGCGCCCAGGGCCCCAGCATGGCCGTGGACACCGCGTGCTCCTCCTCACTGGTCGCCGCCCACCTCGCGGCCCGCAGCCTGCGCTCCGGCGAGGCGGACCTGGCGATCGTGGCCGGGGTGAACCTGATGCTGGCCCCCGGCACCACCGTCAGCCTGGCCAAGCTCGGCGCGCTGTCCCCGGACGGCCGCTGCAAGACCTTCGACGCCTCGGCCGACGGGTACGGCCGCGGCGAGGGCTGCGGGGTCGTCGTCCTCAAACGGCTGTCCGAGGCGGTCGCCGACGGGGACCGGGTGTGGGCCGTGCTACACGGCTCCGCGGTCAACCAGGACGGTCGCAGCGCGGGCCTCACCGTCCCCAACGGGCAGGCCCAGCAGGCCGTCATCCGGGAGGCGCTGCGCAGTGGCGGCACCGACCCGGCCGAGGTCGGCTACGTGGAGGCCCACGGCACCGGCACCCCGCTCGGCGACCCGATGGAGATCGGCGCCCTGGTCGAGGTGCTGCGCCCGGACCTGGAGACGGCGGCCCCGCTGACGGTCGGCTCGGTGAAGACCAACATCGGGCACCTGGAAGCCGCCGCGGGGATCTCCGGCCTCATCAAGGTGGCGCTGTCCCTGCACCACGGCAAGATCCCGCCGCATCTGCACTTCGACACCCCCAACCCGCACCTTGCGTGGGACCGGCTGCCGGTGGAGATCCCCGCGAAGCTCACCGAGTGGAAGCAGGCCGGCGGCACCCGCACGGCCGGGCTCAGCTCCTTCGGCTTCAGCGGCACCAACGCCCATCTGATCCTGGGCGAGGCCCCGCCGGACGGCCGCCGGGACTCCTTCGGCGCAGACACCCCGCAGGCCGTTCCCACAGCGGAACCCTCCGCCGAACTCCTGCTGCTGTCCGCCCGCACCCCGGACGCCCTGACCGCCACCGGCGAGGCGTACGGCCGCTTCCTCGCAGCGGTGGAAGGCGAAGGCGCCAACGACCGGGCGCCCGAGGGAGCCCTTGCCGACCGGCCCGGCTGGGCGGACATCACCCGCACCGCCGCGCTCGACCGCGACCACCTGACGCGGCGCACCGCCGTCGTCGCCCGCTCCGCCGGCGAGGCGGCGAAGACACTGACCGCCGCCGCGAACGCGGCACGGGCCACCGGCATCCGGCACGGCGCGGTCGTCCCCGCCGAGCAGCGCCGGCTGCTCTTCGTCTACAGCGGGCAGGGCTGCCAGTGGCCCGGCATGGGACGCGGCCTGCTCGCCGACCCCACCGCCGCCCGGGTGCTGCACCACTGCGACGTCGTCGTCCAACGGCTCGCCGGCTGGTCGCTCGTCGACGAACTCGTGGCCGACCGCGCCGGCTCCCGGCTGGCCGACACGGTGATCGCGCAGCCCGCGGTGCTCGCCGTGCAGGCCGCGCTGACCGAGGTGTGGCGCAGCTGGGGCATCACGCCGGACGCGGTGCTCGGCCACAGCGTGGGCGAGGTCGGCGCGGCGTATGCCGCCGGGGCGATCGACCTGGACACCGCACTGGAGATCGTTGTCCGCCGGGGCGAGGTCATGGGGGCCGGCCGGGGGCAGGGCGCGATGGCCGCCGTCGGGATGGGCGCCGGCCAGGTCGCCGACCTGATCGCGCCCTACGGCGACCAGGTCACCGTCGCCGCCGTCAACTCCCCGGTCAGCACGGTGCTCGCCGGCGACCCGGCGGCCCTGGCCGAGGTGGAGAAGCGCGCCCGAGAACGCCGCGCCCAGTGGGCGACGGTCCAGAAGGAGTACGCCTTCCACAGCCCCTACATGCTGCCGTTCCAGGCCGACCTGGAACGGGCGCTGGCCCACCTCCCGGCTCCCGCGCCCGCCGGCCTGCCCGTCCTGTCCACCGTCACCGGCGGGCCCGCCGAACCCGGCGCGTTCGACACCGGCTACTGGTGCGCCAACATGGTCAGCCCGGTGCGCTTCGCCGACGCCGTACGGGCCGCCGCGGGCGACGAGGCCCACACCGCTGTGGTGGAGATCGGACCGCACAGCGTGCTCCGGTCCGCGGTCACCCAGACCCTGGCGGACCGCGCCGAGCACCTCACCGTGCTGGGCTCGATGCGGACCGGCGCCGACAGCCGCAGCACCCTGCTCGACGCGGCCGGCGCACTGCACGCCCTCGGCTACGACCTCGCACACGAGGCGATCCAGCCGCCGAACGCCCCGCGGGTCTCCCTGCCGGCCTATCCCTGGCAGCGACAGCGGCACTGGCTGCCGGCCAGGCCGGTGTCCACCGTGCCCGGAACGCCCCGGCACGCCGACGACGTCGACACCCAACTGACCGAGAACAGCTACGAGTTGGAGTGGCGCACCGCCGAAGCCCCGCAGGGTCCGGAAGAGGCGGGCGAGGGCACCTGGCTGCTCGTCGCCGACCGGCAGGGCGTCGCCGGCCGGGTCGCCGCAATGCTGCGGGCCACCGGCGCCGACTGCCGGCTGCTCACCCCCGAAGAAGCCGAGGGGCCCCTGCCGGTGGACCTGCCGGTCCGCGGCCTGCTGCACCTCGGCACGCTGGACGCCGCCCCCGACGCACGCACCCCGGGTGCGGAACTGGACGCCGCACTCGCCGTCTCCTGCGGCCCCCTGCTGTGGGCGGCCCGCAGCCTCGGCGTCACCGACGGGCACCCCGCCCCCCGGCTGTGGCTGGTCACCCGCGGCGGCGCCGCAGTCGACGGCACCGGCACGACCCCGTCGCACGCCCCGGTGTGGGGCCTGGGCCGGGTGGTGGCGCTGGAACACCCCGAGGTGTGGGGCGGCTCGCTCGACCTGGACCCGGCGGCGGCCGACCTCGACGCCGACGCCGCGGCCGTCGTCGCCGAGGTGCTGCGCGCCGACGGTGAGGACCAGGTCGCCTACCGGGGCGGCGCACGCAAGGTCGCCCGGCTGCGCGCGGCCGACGCACTCGACCCGGGGACCGCCGTGCGCGTCGACGCCGACACCGCCTACCTCGTCACCGGCGGCCGCGGCGCACTCGGCCTGCGGATCGCCCGCTGGCTCGCCGGCCACGGAGCCCGCCACCTGGTCCTGACCGGCCGCCGGCCACTGTCGGACGACCCCGACGACCCGGCCGTACGCGCTGTCGCGGAACTGCGGGACGCGGGCGTCGCCGTGCACACCCCCGCCGTCGACGTGGCCGACGCCGAGGGCATGGCCGCCGTCTTCGACGCATGCGGCACCGAGTGGCCCGCGCTGCGCGGAGTGGTCCACGCGGCCGGCCTGTTCGACCCCTGCGCCATACAGGACATGAGCTGGGAACAGCTGCGCACCGTGCTGCGGCCCAAGGTCGAGGGCACCCTGGTCCTGGACGCGCTCGCGGACCGGGCGGAACTGGACTTCTTCGTGATGTTCTCCTCCGCCTCCTCGGTGTGGGGCTCGGCGCTCGCCGGGCACTACGCGGCGGCCAACTACTTCCAGGACGTGATGGCCCACGACCGCGCCGGGCGCGGGCTGCCCGCACTCGCCGTCAACTGGGGCTGGTGGGCAGGCAGCGACATGGTCTCGCCCGAACACGTCGGCTACTTCGAGTCGATGGGCCTGTACGTGCTGCCCGACCGGGTCGGTTTCACCGCGCTCGACCGGCTGCTGGGCGACGGACGCCACCAGATGACCGTCGCGCCGGTGAACTGGGACATCTTCCGTCCGGTCCTGGAGGCCAAGCGGCGCCGTCCGCTGCTGGAACTCCTGGGCACCGCCACCACGGCGACGGACACCGTGGACCAGGAACTCCTGGACCGACTGCGCGAGGCACCCGCCGCGGTGCGCCGCCGGCTCCTGGAGGACCGGCTGCGCGAGGAGACCGCCGTCGTGCTCGGCGGCACCCTCCTGGAACGCGACGCGGGCTTCTTCGAGGTGGGCATGGACTCGATCACCAGCGTCGAGCTGAAGACCCGCGTGGACGCGGTACTCGGCGTACGCCTGCCCGCCACCGCCACCTTCGAGCACCCGACCATCGCAGCGCTGGCCGAGTACCTGCTCACCGAGGTGCTGCCGCCCGAAACCCCTCGCACAACCGAGCCCGCCCTGCCCGAGGACGAACCGGCGGAGGAGTTCGACGACCTCTCCGAGGACGAACTGCTGCGCCTCCTCGGTGAGGAACTGGAGCGCTAGCCGCACATGAGCGGGTCCACGTCCACGAACACCATCATCATGCCCGGCACTGGGGGAATTTCATGACAACGGCCACCAACGGCAGCACCGCTCACGACCGTTCCGACCTGCTGCGCCGCGCGCTGGTCGAGCTGAAGACCGCGCGCGCCGAGGCCGCCGAGGCCAGGAAGGCCCTCACCGAGCCGATCGCCGTGGTGGGTGTGGGGTGCCGCTTTCCCGGCGCCGGCACGGGCGTCGAGGGCTTCTGGGACCTGCTGACCGGGGGCCGCTCGGCGATACGCGAGATACCGGCGGACCGGTGGGACGCGGACGCCTACTTCGACGCGGATCCGGACGCGCCGGGTCGGACGTACGCGCGTCATGGCGGATTCGTCGACGGGGTCCGGGAGTTCGACGCCGGGCTGTTCGGGATCCCGCCACGCGAGGCGGCACAGGTCGACCCGCAGCACCGGCTGGTGCTGGAGGTGGCCTGGGAAGCCCTCGAACACGCCGGGATCGCACCGGACTCGCTGCGCGGCAGCCGTACCGGTGTGTTCGTGGGGATGGGCGGGAGTGACTACGAGCGGCTGACTGCGGCCGCCGGGGACGTGGCCGGACTGGACGGCTATACGGCGACGGGCGGCGCCCAGAACTTCGCGGCGAACCGGGTGTCGTACGTGCTGGGGCTTGAGGGGCCGAGCATGGTCGTGGACACGGCCTGCTCCTCCTCGCTGGTGGCGCTGCACCTGGCGTGCCAGGCGCTGCGGGCCGGGGAGTGCGAGCGAGCGCTGGTCGGCGGCGTGAACCTGCTCCTGTCCCCCGGCACGACGGTGACCCTCTCCAAGGCCCGCATGCTGTCGCCGGAGGGCCAGTGCAAGACCTTCGACGCCTCGGCGGACGGCTACGTGCGCGGTGAGGGCTGCGGCGTGGTGGTGCTGCGGCCGTTGGCCGACGCCGTGCGGGACGGGCAGGAAGTACTGGCGGTGGTCAGCGGCTCCGCCGTCAACCAGGACGGCAGGAGTTCGGGTCTCACCGTGCCCCGGGGATCCGCCCAACAGGACGTGATCCGGCGCGCGTTGGCGGTCGGCGGGGTCGCGCCCGGTGATGTGGGCTATGTGGAGGCGCACGGGACCGGCACGCCGCTGGGCGATCCGATCGAGGTGCGGGCGCTGGCCTCGGTGCTGGGTGAGGGGCGTGCGGCGGACCGGCCGGTGGTGCTGGGGTCGGTGAAGACGAATATCGGGCACCTGGAGGCTGCCGCCGGTATCGCGGGCCTGGTCAAGGCGATTCTCACGGTCGGACGTGGAGTCATTGCGCCGCATCTGAACCTGACTACTCCCAATCCGTTGCTGGAGTGGGACGAGTTGCCGGTGCGGGTGGCGACCGAGCTGACGCCGTGGGACGAGGAGCGGCGGGTCGCGGGCGTGTCGTCGTTCGGGTTCGGCGGGACCAACGCGCATGTGGTCGTGGAATCCCCGCCCGCGCCCGCCGAGACCATCGCCGATGCCGCCCACGACGTCGTGGGTGAGGGTCCGGTGGTGGTGAAGGTGTCCGGGCGCAACGAGGACGCCCTGCGCGCCTCCGCACAGCAACTCGCCACGTTCGTACGGGACTCTGCGGCCCCGGACGCACTGCGCGGGGTGGCCTGGGAGTCCGGCGTGGGCCGGGCGGACCTGCCGCAGCGGGCCGCCGTCGTGGCCGGATCGCTGACCGAGCTCGCCGACGGGCTCGGGCGGATCGCCGAGGGCGGGCTGCTGCCCGCCGGTGTGGTGTCGGGCCGGCGTGACGAGACCGGCGCGCCCAGGATCGCCTTCCTGGCGCCCGGCGGGGAGGCCACCGGAGTGCCGGCCGGCCTGTACGGGCGGATCGACGTGGTGACGGAGACGGTCGACGAGGTGTGCGGGGCCGTGGACCTGCCACCGTCGGCACTGATCGTCTCCGACGCCGAGCCCCAGGACGGCGGTGTGCCGGACGCCGACGGCGCCCTGAGCGGCCCCGGCGAAGTCCGCGACGGTTCGCCGGCACCCCAAAGAGGCGCGGGTCCGCAGCCATCGGCGGCCGCACCGCGTGGCGCGACCAGCCCCCACGATGCCGCAGCCGGCCGGCGGCCCCTCCCCGCACCTCTCGCGGAGCGCCTCGCGGCGTACGCGACGGCGGTGGCCCTGGGAGCCTGGTGGAAGTCCGTCGGCGTGGCACCGGACGTCGTGGCCGGTCATGGCGCGGGCGCCTACGCGGCCGCCGCGCTCGCCGGAGTGTTCACCGTCGCCGACGGCGCGCGCCTCGTCGCCGCCGCCGACGACCGGGAGACGCTGGCGAAGGTGCTCGCCGACATCGAACTGCGGCTGCCCGAGGTCGACTTCGTGTCGGACGCCACCGGCAAACCGGCCGGCGCCGAGGCGGTCACCGTCGACTACTGGCTGCGCCAGGCCGCCGAACCCGTCCCGTTCGAGGACGTGCTGTGGTCCACGCTGGGCATCCGGACCCGGGTCCTGGTCGAGCTGGGCTCGCCGGACCGGCGGCCGATGCTCGCTGAACTGGTGTCGGAGGGCGGACTGACCCGCGTCGCCTCCGCGCACCCCGCGGACACCACCGCCGACGCGCACGAGTGCCTGCTGCGGGCGCTGGCCCGCGTGTGGAGCGAGGGTGCCGACGTGGACTGGGCCAAGGTCAACGGCCCGCGGCCCGCGCGGGTACCCAAGCTGCCCACGTACCCCTTCCAGCGCCGTACGCACTGGATGCGGCCCGCCGCCCAGGACACCGCCGCCCAGAACGCCGCCGCGCAGCCCGCCGCCGGTGACCCGGGCGCGGCGCTGCGCCCCCGCGTCCTCAAGGCGGCCACCGGGGACACGATCGGCGAAACCCGGCTGTCGCTGTCGGTCCTGCCGTTCCTGGCGGAACACCGGGTGCACGACCGGCTCGTCGTACCTGGCGTGGTCTACCTCGAACTGCTGCTGCGCTGCGCGGCCGAGACCTTCGACGGCCCGGTGCGCATCGAGGGTCTGGAGCTGTCCCGGCCGCTGGTGCTGGGCGACGACGACGCGGCGACCGTCCAGGTCGTCATCTCTCCGGCCGAGTCCGGCCGGGCCCGGGCCCGGGTGTTCAGCGCGGACCCCAAGGGCGGCTGGCAGCAGCATCTGACCGTCGTGGTCGTCGAGGACGAGCCCGTCTCCTCCGAGGAGCCCGGCACCGGCCCGCAGGCCTCGGCGGTCGACCTCCACGCCGTACGGGCACGCTGCGCCGAGAGCCTCGACGCGGACACCTTCTACCGGCAGGCCTGGCACCCCTCCTTCCGGCTCGGCCCCAGCTTCCGCCTGGTCCAGAGCGCCTCGCGGGGCCCCGGAGCGGCGGCGGGCACCCTGGCCCTGCCCGGTCCGGACGCCGAGGGGATCACCGCGGGGATCCGGCCGGAACTGCTCCTGCTCGACGCGTGCGTGCAACTGGTCGCGGTGGCCGCGCACTCCGGCTCCGAGGGCTGGGACGAACGGCCCGTACGGCTGGGCACCGGCTACCAGAAGATGATCGTGCACCGGCCGGTGGAGGGCGCCGCACTGGAGTGCGCCGCCACGGTGCGGGACACCGCGGACGGTTCGGTCATCGGTGACATCTCGCTCACCACGACGGACGGCACACCCGTCGTCGACCTGCTGGGCGTTTCGTTCCGGCCGGTCGGCCCGCAGATACTGAGCCGGCTGATCGCCGAACGGGCCACCGGCGAGGGCGGATCCGGGGCGCCGGACGCGGCACCGGCACCGGCCCGCGAGGTGCTCCTCGCGGCGGACCCGGCCCGGCGGCAGCGTCTCCTGCTCGATCACTTCGTCCGGGTGATGGCCGGCATCCTGGCCGCGGAGCCCGAGGAGGTCCACCCGGACACCCCGGTGACCGACCTGGCCGACTCGCTGATGATGGCCGAGCTGCAGACCATGGTGGACCGGGACCTGGGCATCGCGATCCCGATGGAAATGATCTTCGACGGCAGCGGGCTGCGCAGCCTGGCCGCCTGGGCCGCCGAGGAGCTGGCCGAGACCGCGGGCACGGCAGACACGGCCGTCCCGGCGAACGCCGCGGACGCCTCAGCCGTCGCCGGGGCGGCGGAGCCGGCACCCCCTGTCGCGCCGAAGCCCCGCCCGCGCCGCCGCAAGACCATGACGGTCGAGGAGATGGCCGAACGGGCGCGGCTGGAGGAGTCGATCGCCCCCGCCCTCCCGCCGGAGCCCGCGGGCACCGCCCCCGAGGCCACCCTGCTCACCGGCGCCACCGGATTCGTCGGCGCCTTCCTGCTCGCCGAACTGCTCGACCGTCGCTCCGGCGACGTCCTGTGCCTGGTCCGAGCCGACGACGAGGCGCATGCGCTGCGGCGGATCCTGGCCAATCTGGAGGCCTACGGCGTCGACCCGGAACCGTACCGGGACCGCATCGTGCCGCTCGTCGGCGACCTCGGCGAGCCGTTGTTCGGGCTGGACGACGGCACGTTCGCCGCACTGCACGCCCGCGTGGGCTCGATCATCCACTGCGGCGGCATGGTGAAGTGGACGTACCCCTACAGCGGCCTCGAGGACGCCAATGTCGCCGGCACCCGGGAGGTGCTGAGGCTGGCCACGGCCGGCGCGGCGCGGCCCGTGCACTTCATCTCCACGGTCGGTGTCTTCTCCTCCATCGACTACACCGCCGACCTGGTGCACGAGAGCGACGACCTGCACAGCAGCGGAGCGCTGGCGGTCGGCTACGCGCAGACCAAGTGGGTGGCCGAGCAGATGGTCCGCACCGCCCACGAACGCGGCGTACCGGTCACCATCCACCGCATCAACACCGGCGGGCACAGCCGTACGGGCTCCTTCAACCGTCTCGACCATCTGAACATGATGCTCAAGGGCTGCATCGAGGCCGGCATCGCCCCGCAGGACGTGCGGATGCCCGTACAGCCCGCGCCGATCGACTACGTGGCCGCCGCCGTCGTGGAAGTGGCCGGCCGTCCCGAACTGAGCGGCCGCACCTTCCACCTGGTCAACCACGGGTCGCTGAGCTGGTCCCAACTCTTCGACCACGTCGAGGAGTTCGGCTACCCGATGCGACGGCTGCCGTTCGACGAGTGGAAGGAGCGGGTGACCAACCGCAGCTCGGGAACCATGGCGCTGCTCGGCCTCGCGCCCTTCCTCAACGACACCGTCGACGACGTACGGCTGCCGCTGTCCGACTCGGCCCAGACCCGCTCGGCTCTCGACCCGGCCGGACTGGTCTGCCCCTCCCTGGACGCCGACCTCGTCCACACCTATCTGCGGCGCTTCGTCGCCACCGGCTTCATCGACGCGCCGGCGCGGCCGGACGCACCGCAGCACGCCTGAGCCGGACGCACCAGAGCACCCTCTGACAGGAGTTCACCGATGACGACCCTGGCCATCGATCTCACCAGCACCGAATACCGGCTCAACCCCTGGCCGCTGTACGCCAGGCTGCGCGACGAGTCCCCCGTCCACCATGTGCCGGGCGGCGCCGCGGACGGCACGGACTTCTATGTGCTGAGCCGCTACGACGACGTCGCGCTCGCCCTGAAGGACAAGAAGCTGTTCTCGTCCCAGATCCGGCGGGACGACTACATGAACCTGCCGATGCTGGTCAACCGCGACGCCCCGGAGCACACCCGGCTGCGCCACATGGCCAACCGCGCGTTCAACGCCCGTCTGGTCCGCACGCTCGGCGACTGGGTGCAGACCCTCGTGGACGACCTGATGACCGAGGTGCTCTCGCACGACCGGGTGGAGTTCGTCGAGGCGTTCACCACCATGCTGCCGCTGCGCGTGGTCGGCGGCATGCTCGGCATCCCGCTCGACCGCAAGAAGGACCTGCGCCGCTGGTCGCAGGCGGTGATGGACAGCTTCGCGGTGGCCGCGGGCATGGATCCCGACGAGGCACCCGGGTTCTTCGAGGACCTGATGGAGTTCGGGAACTACATGGGCGACCTGGCCGCCGAGCGCAAGGGCAAGCCCAACCAGGAGGACATCCTGGGCGAGCTGGTCGTCCAGCACGAGGCGGGCGACCTGACCCGCGACGAACTGGTCACCATGGCCTGGTCGTTCGTCGCCGCAGGGCACGAGACCACCATGAACCTGCTGGGCGGCGGCTTCCACATGCTGCTCAGCGACCCGGAGCTGGCCAAGCGGATGCTGGCCGCGCCCGAGCGCTCCGGCGACTTCGCCGAGGAGTATCTGCGGCTGAACAGCCCCACCCAGTGGCTGCTGCGCCGCGCCAAGGAGGACGTCGAACTGCACGGGTCCGTCATCCCCGAGGGCGCGCTGGTGCACGTACTGCTCGGTGCGGCCAACCGGGACCCGCGCCACTTCCCCGACCCCGACACCTTCGACCTGGACCGCCCCAACCGGGGCGACCACATGGCCTTCGGCGCGGGCCCGCACTTCTGCCCGGGCGCCGCCCTGTCCCGGCTGCTGGCCGACCGCGCCTTCCACGCCTACTACGACCACCTCGACCGGTTCTCCCTGGACCCCGGGGCGCCGGCCCAGTACCGCACCCGGCAGGGGTCGTACGGCATCGCGCGGATGGACGTTCTGGTGACACCGACCACGGGGGACAAGTGATGACGACGGCGACCACCCTTCCCACGACCTCTGCGACAGCCCCCGATCCGGCGGCGGAGACGACCCTGGACCGGTTCCTGTACCACGCCGACCGGCAGCCCACCGCACCGGCGTTCACCTTCCTCGACGACGACGGCGAGGTACAGCGGACGCTGTCCTACGGCGAGCTGGACGCGACGGCACGCAGCATCGCCGCAGGGCTGCGGGCCAGGCTGGCGCGCGGGGAGCGGGCACTGCTGCTGCTGCCCGAGGGCCTGGACTTCGTCCCTGCGTTCTTCGGCTGTCTCCAGGCCGGCGTCATCGCCGTACCGGCGTACCCGCCGCTGCCGCTGCAGAACCGGCAGCGGATGGAGACCCTGAAGTCCATCGTCGACGACTGCCGGCCTGCCGCGGTGATCGTGGCCGTACCGCCCGAGATGCTGGACACGGTGCGCTCGGTGATGCCGGATTTGGCGGATCTGTGGTGGACCACCGTGGCGGAGCTGTCCGCCGCCGCCGCCGACGCCCCGGACGACCACCGCCCCGGCCCTGACGACATCGCCTTCCTGCAGTACACCTCCGGCTCCACGGCGATGCCGAAGGGAGTGACGGTCACCCACCGGGCGCTCGCCCACAACGAGGAGATGATCCGGGAGTCCTTCGAACACGAGAAGGGACTCACCGGCGTGGGCTGGCTGCCGCTCTTCCACGACATGGGCCTGATCGGCCACGTGGTGCAGCCGCTGTGGATGGGCGGCCACTCGATCCTGATGTCGCCGCTGACGTTCATCAGGCGGCCCGTCCGCTGGCTGCGCGCGATCTCCCAGTACCGGGCCACCACCAGCGGCGCACCCAACTTCGCCTACGACATGTGTGTCGCCCGCATTCGCGAGGAGGACTGCGAGGGCCTGGACCTGAGCAGCTGGAAGGTCGCCTACACGGGCGCCGAACCGGTCCGGGACCGCACCCTGCGCGCCTTCGCCGAACGCTTCGCCGCCCACGGCTTCGACCCCGCCGCCGCCTACCCGTGCTACGGGCTCGCGGAGGCGACCCTGCTGGTCACCGGTGCCCGGGTGGCGGACGAGCCCACCCGGCTCACCGTGGACGACGAGGCACTGGGCGCCGGGCGAGTGGTGCCCGCCGAGGCCGGGACAACCCTGGTCAGCAGCGGGATCACCCGCATGGACCGGGAAGTGGTCATCGTCGACCCGGACACCGCCGAACCGGTCGGGCCCGGCCGGGTGGGCGAGATCTGGATCGGCGGGCCGGACCTGCCCACCGGCTACTGGGGCAGGCCCGAGGCCAGCGAGGAGGTCTTCGCCGCCAAGCCGGCCGGCGCCGGTGGCGGCCCCTACCTGCGCTCCGGCGACCTGGGCTTCCTGCACGAGGGCGAGCTGTACGTCACCGGGCGCTGCAAGGACCTGATCATCGTCGGCGGCCGCAACCACTACCCCCAGGACCTCGAATTCACCGCGGAGCAGGCCCACTCCGCGCTGCGCACCGGCTGCTCCGCGGCGTTCGCGGTCGAGGACGGCGGAGCCGAACGCGCCGTGCTCGTGGCCGGCGCCGGGCAGGGCGCGGCCGGGGCCGACGAGGCCGCCGCCGCCAAGCGCGCCGAGATCGCGCGCGTGGTGCGCAGCGCTGTCGCCGCCGCGCACGGAATCACCCTCGACGACGTGGTGGTGGTCGGCCCCAACGCGGTGCCCAGGACATCCAGCGGCAAGGTGCAGCGTGGTGCCTGCCGGGCCGCCTACCTGCGAGGAGAGTACGCCCAGTGAGCACGAGGACCATGACCAGGCGGCAGGTGCGGAGCTGGCTGGTCGGCCGGGTCGCCGAGCATCTCAAGGTCGCTCCCGAGACCGTCTCCCCGCAGGCCGTCTTCAGCGAGCTGGGACTGTCCTCCGTTCAGGCGGTCGAACTCACCGCGGAGCTGGAGGACTTCAGCGGCCTGAAGATACCTCCCACGATGGTCTACGAGTACCCCACGATCGACGACGTCGCGGCGTACGTCGCCGGCCAGTGACACGAGGAGACCCCACCATGGCACTCAGTCCTGTCCCCGGGGCGCGGATCGCGGCTCTGGGGCACCATCTCCCGGCCACCGTGCTGTCCACCGAGGCCGCCGCCGAGCGGCTCACGGTGGACGCGGAGTGGATCGTGGCCCGCACCGGAATCCGGGAGCGCCGGCTGGCGGACCCGGACGAGACGGTCGCCGACATGGCGACGAGCGCGGCACGTCACGCGCTCACCAAGCTGTCCGCGGACCCCCGCCACGCCGACCCGGCGCAGGACATCGACACGGTGATCGTGGCGACGTCCAGCGCGGAGTCCACCATGCCCACCACCGCGGCCCGGGTCGCCGCCCGGCTCGGGCTGGCGCAGCCGGCGGCGTTCGACCTCAACAACGCCTGCGCCGGGTTCTGCCATGCGCTGGCGGTCGCCGACGCGCTGATCAGGGCGGGCAGCAGTCGCGGCGCGCTGGTGATCGGCGCCGACAAGGCCAGCGCCTGGCTGGACTGGACGGACCGGGACACCGCGATCCTCTTCGCGGACGGCGCCGGCGCGGCCGTGGTGCTGCCGCACGAGCGCCGGGCCATCGGTCCGGTGCGGTGGGGCAGTGTGGGGGAGCGCGCGGACCTCATCACCATCGACCCCGTCGACCGGGTGCTGCGCCAGGAGGGCCGGGCGGTCTACCGCTGGGCGACCGGGCTGGGTTCCACGGCCCGTGAGGTCTGCGACAGCGCCGGCGTCAAGCCCGGCGACCTGGCCGCGTTCGTCCCCCACCAGGCCAATCTGCGCATCGTCGACGCACTCGCCCGGCACCTGGAGCTGGACGGTGTCCCCGTCGCCACCGATGTCGTGGACACCGGCAACACCATGGCCGCGACGATCCCGATCGCCCTGTCCCGCATGACCAGCCGCCCGGAGGCCGAGGTACGGGGCAACGTGCTGCTGTTCGGCTTCGGCGCGGGGCTGGCGTACGCCGGACAGGTCGTCGATCTGCAGCTGGCGTCGACGTCCCCGGCCGCGGCGTCCCGTGAGCCGGTCGCGGTGAGCGTGGGCCGCGGTGACTGAGCGTCCGGCATCCCGGCCGGCCCGCCCCGAGGGCCGGCCCGCGTCCCCGACGGAGGAACAGGCTCCGGGCGGTCGGGCCCAGCACGATCAGGCCCAGCACGCACCGGTTCAGCACGAACACGTTCAGTACGACCACGCCGTCCTTCGGGCCCTCCTCACCTTCACCGGCGGTCTGGCCGGCCCCAGCAGCGCGAACCCGGGCTGATCACCGAGCGGATCACCGAGCTGAACAACCGAGGGCGCCCCCTGTCGCAGGGGGCGCCCTCAGCGCCGTACAGAAGCCTTCAAGGCCCTTTGCGGGTACGTCAGTTGCTGCCGCCGGCGATGTGGTGGACGCGGAGCATGTTGGTGGTGCCGGGGACGCCGGGGGGCGAGCCGGCGGTGATGATGACGATCTCGCCCGGGTTGAAGCGGTTGATCTTGGCGATCTCCTGGTCGACCATGTCGACCATCTCGTCCGTGGTGTTCACGAACGGCACGACGTGCGACTCCACGCCCCAGCTGAGGGTCAGCTGGTTGCGGGTGTTCTCGTCGGTGGTGAAGGCGATGATCGGCTGCTGGGCGCGGTAGCGCGACAGACGGCGGGCGGTGTCGCCGGACTGGGTGAAGGCCACCAGGCCGCGGCCGCCGAGGAAGTCGGCGATCTCGCACGCGGCACGCGCGACCGAACCACCCTGCGTACGCGGCTTCTTGCCCGGCACCAGCGGCTGCAGGCCCTTGCTCATCAGCTCCTGCTCGGCCGCGACGACGATCTTCGACATCGTCTTCACGGTCTCGACCGGGTACGCGCCGACGGAGGACTCCGCCGACAGCATGACCGCGTCCGCGCCGTCCAGGATCGCGTTGGCGACGTCGGACGCCTCGGCGCGCGTGGGACGGGAGTTGGTGATCATCGACTCCATCATCTGGGTCGCCACGATCACCGGCTTGGCGTTGCGGCGGCACAGCTCGATGAGCCGCTTCTGCACCATCGGGACCTTCTCGAGCGGGTACTCGACGGCCAGGTCACCACGCGCGACCATGACGGCGTCGAACGCCATCACGACGGCCTCCATGTTGTCCACCGCCTGCGGCTTCTCCACCTTGGCGATGACCGGGACGCGGCGCCCCTCCTCGTCCATCACCCGGTGGACGTCGTCCACGTCCTTGGCGTCGCGGACGAAGGACAGCGCGACCATGTCGCAGCCCATGCGCAGCGCGAAGCGGAGGTCCTCGACGTCCTTCTCGGACAGTGCCGGCACGTTGACGGCCGTGCCGGGCAGGTTGATGCCCTTGTGGTCGGAGACGACACCGCCCTCGATGACGATCGTCTTCACCCGCGGGCCCTCGACGTCCAGGACCTTCAGCTCGACGTTGCCGTCGTTGATCAGGATCTGGTCGCCACGGTCCACGTCACCGGGCAGGCCCTTGTACGTCGTGCCGCAGATGGACTTGTCGCCCGGGACGTCCTCGATCGTGATGACGAACTCGTCACCCCGCTCCAGCTCCACCGGACCCTCGGCGAAGGTCTCCAGCCGGATCTTCGGTCCCTGCAGGTCGGCGAGGACACCGATGGCCCGGCCGGTGTCCTTGGCCGCGGCCCGGACGCGGTCGTACCGCCCCTGGTGCTCGGCGTGGGTGCCGTGGCTGAAGTTGAACCTGGCCACGTTCATTCCGGCCTCGATCATCGAGACCAGCATTTCGTGGGAGTCGACCGCGGGGCCGAGAGTACAGACGATTTTCGAACGGCGCATGGGGCGATCCTATCGGTTTGTTTCGCCGCGGAATATTCCGTCTGGCGGAAGATACAAATGGGCGGGTCGGTGCTCAGCTGCGTTACCGCTCAGTCGCCGAGGGCGGCGCCGCATATCAATGCCGAACGACCAGTGCGTAGGTCTGTGTGGCGATTTCCAGTTCTTCGTCGGTGGGCACCACGGCGACCTTCACCCGTGCGTCCTCGGGCGAGATCAGCCGCGGTTCGTCACTGCGTACGGCGTTCAGCGCGCCGTCCACCGCCAGGCCCAGGGTCTCCAGGCCCGCGACGGCCGCCTCCCGCACCGGCGCCGCGTTCTCGCCGACCCCGGCCGTGAACGCGATCGCGTCCACGGTGCCGAGTACGGCGTAATAGGCGCCGATGTACTTCTTCAGACGGTGAATGTAGATGTCGAAGGCGAGCTTCGCCTCTTCGTCGCCCTCGTCGACCCGGCGCCGTATCTCCCGCATGTCGTTGTCGCCGCACAGGCCGACCAGCCCGCTCTTCTTGTTGAGAAGAGTGTCGATTTCACCGATGGACATTCCGCCAACTCGCGCCAAATGGAAGATGACGGCCGGATCCAGGTCTCCGGAGCGCGTACCCATCACGAGCCCCTCCAAAGGCGTCAGCCCCATGGAGGTATCCACGCACCGGCCCTTCGCGACCGCCGAGGCCGAGGCCCCGTTGCCCAGGTGCAGCACGATCACGTTCACCTCGGACGGGTCCTTGCCGAGCAGCTTCGCCGTCGCCCGGGACACATAGGCGTGAGAGGTCCCGTGGAAGCCGTAGCGCCGGATGCGGTGCTCGTCGGCGGTCCGCACGTCGATCGCGTAGCGGGCGGCCGCCTGAGGCATCGTGGTGTGGAAGGCGGTGTCGAATACGGCGACCTGGGGCAGGTCGGGCCGCAGGGCCCGGGCCGTACGGATGCCGGTGAGGTTGGCCGGGTTGTGCAGCGGCGCCACCGGGATCAGCCGCTCGATCTCGGCGAGCACGGTCTCGTCGATCACGGTCGGCTCGGTGAAGGTCTGCCCGCCGTGCACGACGCGGTGCCCGATCGCGGCGAGTTCGGGCGAGTCGAGTCCGACACCGTCCCTGGCCAGCTCCTGGGACACGGCCTTCAGGGCGGCCTCGTGGTCGGCGACCGGGCCGCTGGACTCGCGGGTCCCGCCGCCGTTCGCGAGGGGTGTGTGCCTGATGCGCGAGGTCTCCTCGCCGATCCGCTCCACGAGGCCCGCGGCCAGCCGGCGGCCGTCCCGCATGTCGAGCAGCTGGTACTTCACCGACGAGGAGCCGGAGTTGAGGACGAGGACGCGGGAGGGACTCACTGTGCGGTCGCCTTCTCGTTCGAGTTCTGGGCCTGTATCGCCGTGATGGCGACGGTGTTGACGATGTCCGAGACCAGGGCGCCCCGGGAGAGGTCGTTGACGGGCTTGCGCAGACCCTGCAGCACCGGGCCGACCGCGATCGCCCCGGCCGAACGCTGCACTGCCTTGTAGGTGTTGTTGCCGGTGTTCAGGTCGGGGAAGATCAACACGCTTGCCTGGCCGGCGACTTCGGAGCCCGGCAGCTTGGTCTCGGCGACGGACGGCTCCACGGCGGCGTCGTACTGGATCGGCCCCTCGATCCTCAGGTCGGGGCGCCTCTCCCGCACCAGCTTCGTGGCCTCGCGCACCTTGTCGACGTCGGCGCCCGAGCCGGACGTGCCCGTCGAGTACGACAGCAGCGCGATCCGCGGCTCCACGCCGAACTGCTCGGCGGTGGCGGCCGACTGGATGGCGATGTCGGCCAGCTGCTGTGCGTTCGGGTCGGGGTTCACGGCGCAGTCGCCGTAGACGAGGGTCTTGTCGGCCAGGCACATGAAGAAGACGGACGAGACGATGTCGGCATCGGGCTTCGTCTTGATGATCTCGAAGGCAGGCCGGATCGTCGCGGCCGTGGAGTGCACGGACCCCGACACCATGCCGTCGGCCAGCCCCTCCTCGACCATCAGCGTGCCGAAGTAGTTCACGTCCGAGACGACGTCGTACGCCAGCTCGACGGTGACGCCCTTGTGGGCGCGCAGGACGGCGTACTTCTCGGCGAAGGAGTCGCGCAGCTCGCTGGTGGCGGGGTCGATGAGCTGGCAGCCCTCCAGGTCGATGCCCAGGTCGGCGGCCTTCTTGCGGATCTGGTCGACCGGCCCGAGGAGGGTGAGATCGCAGACGCCGCGGCGCAGCAGGACCTCGGCGGCGTGCAGGACGCGGGGTTCGGTGCCCTCGGGCAGGACGACGCGGCGCCGGTCGGAGCGGGCCTGTTCGAGCAGCTTGTGCTCGAACATCATCGGGGTGAGGCGATCGCTGCTGGGGGCCGAGACCCGCCGGGTGAGGTCGCCGGTGTCGACGTACCGCTCGAAGAGCCCGAGTGCGGTCTCCGCCTTCCTCGGGGTGGCCGCGTTCAACTTCCCTTCCAGGGAGAAGAGTTCGGCTGCGGTGGGGAAGCTGGTGGTGGCCACCGAGAGCACCGGGGTGCCGGGGGCGAGGCGGGCGGCGAGGGTGAGGATCCCGTCGCTGGGCACCTCGTTCAGGGTGAGAAGCACGCCGGCTATCGGCGGGGTGCCGGCGCTGTGCGCGGCCAGCGAGCCGACGACCAGGTCGGCGCGGTCGCCGGGGGTGACGACCAGGCATCCGGGGGTGAGAGCGGCGAGGAAGTTCGGCAGCATCGCACCGCCGAACACGAAGTCGAGCGCGTCCCGGGCGAGTCCCGAGTCGTCGCCCAGCAGCACCCTGGCGCCGAGGGCCTGGGAGATCTGGGCCACCGTGGGTGCGGCGAGCGCGGGCTCGTCGGGCACGATGTAACAGGGCACGGGCAGGCGGGAGTCGAGCCTGCGCGCAATGTCCTCCCGGTCCTCCCGGGCCACCCGGTTGGTCACCATCGCCAGCACGTCGCAGCCCAGCGACTCGTACGCCCGGTAGGCGTTGCGGGTCTCGGCGAGCACCGACTCCGCGAGCTGCCCCCGACCGCCCACCACCGGGATCACGGACGCGCCGAACTCGTTGGCGAGGCGGGCGTTGAGGGACAGCTCGTCGGGGAGCTGGGTGTCGGCGAAGTCGGTGCCGAGGACCAGCACCACTTCGTAGTCGCGCGCGACCACGTGGAAGCGTTCGACGAGGGTCGACACCAACTCGTCCGTGCCCTGCTCGGCCTGGAGGGCGGACGCCTCGTGGTAGTCCATGCCGTAGACCGTGGCCGGGTCCTGGGAGAGCCGGTAGCGGGCGCGCAGCAGCTCGAACAGGCGGTCGGGGCTGTGGTGGACGAGCGGCCGGAACACGCCGACCCGGTCGACCTGCCGGGTCAGGAGCTCCATGACCCCCAGCTCGACGACCTGCCGGCCGTCGCCGCGGTCGATACCCGTCACGTACACGCTGCGCGTCACGCGTGCTCTCCGTTTCGTCTGTCGCTGCTTCGTCTGTCGCTGGGGCGTCGCCGGTGCAAAAATCGCCCACCGGGGTGAGCAGAACCCTCTTGACAATACCCTCGCCGGTGGTTAAGGCGCCCGCCAGGATCGAGGGCCGGCCCGATGGTCCGACAGGGTGAACCAGGCCAAAGGAGACAGAGGGGACATCGTCCTCCGGGCCGTGAAACAATCGGATCGGCTCACCGGTACCGACAGCGAGCAGGAGACACAGCACGATGCGCATCGGAGTTCTCACCGCCGGCGGCGACTGCCCTGGTCTGAACGCAGTGATCCGGTCGGTCGTGCACCGAGCGGTCGACCACTACGGCGATGAGGTCATCGGCTTCGAGGACGGCTACGCCGGCCTGCTGACCAGCCGCTACCGCAGCCTCGACCTGAACGCGGTCAGCGGCATCCTGGCCCGCGGCGGCACCATCCTCGGCTCCTCCCGCCTGGAGCGCGACCGGCTGCGCGAGGCCTGCGAGCGGGCCGAGGACATGGTCGAGGCGTTCGGTATCGACGCACTGATCCCCATCGGCGGCGAGGGCACGCTGACGGCGGCACGCATGCTGTCCGACGCCGGACTGCCGGTGGTCGGCGTCCCCAAGACGATCGACAACGACATCTCCTCCACGGACCGCACCTTCGGCTTCGACACCGCGGTCGGTGTCGCCACGGAGGCGATGGACCGCCTCAAGACCACCGCCGAGTCCCATCAGCGCGTGATGGTCGTCGAGGTGATGGGCCGGCACGCGGGCTGGATCGCCCTGGAGTCCGGCATGGCCGCCGGCGCCCACGGCATCTGCCTGCCCGAGCGGCCCTTCGACCCGGCCGACCTCGTCAAGATGGTCGAGGAGCGCTTCGCCCGCGGCAAGAAGTTCGCCGTCGTGTGCGTGGCGGAGGGCGCCCACCCCGCCGAGGGCAGCATGGACTACGGCCACGGCGAGATCGACCAGTTCGGTCACGAGCGTTTCCAGGGCATCGGCACGGCCCTGGCCTACGAGCTGGAGCGCCGGCTCGGCAAGGAGGCCAAGCCGGTCATTCTCGGCCATGTCCAGCGCGGTGGTGTCCCGACGGCGTACGACCGCGTCCTCGCCACCCGCTTCGGCTGGCACGCGGTGGAGGCGGCGCACCGGGGCGGGTTCGGCAGGATGACCGCGCTCAAGGGCACCGACATCGTGATGGTGCCGCTCGCGCAGGCGGTGACCGAGCTGAAGACGGTGCCGAAGGACCGGATGGACGAGGCGGAGTCGGTCTTCTAGTTCCGGGGCACTAGCGGGGCACCAGTACCGGTCGGGGTACTGGCAGAGCCTCACTCGGTGTTGTCCTGGACCGCGGCCCAGAAGTGGTCGACGATCCGGTCCAGGAAGTCCCGCCCCAGGTCGCTCGAGTTGTTGGCGGCCATCCCGTCGCCCCAGCTCAGCGAGGCGACCATCTGCCCCTGGTAGTCCTGGTGCAGCTGCTGGAGGGTGTCCTCCAGCAGCCGCCGGTCCAGGGGCACCACTTTGCCGACCGGGCGGACGTAGGCCTGCCAGCGCGTACTCGCGGCACTGCGGAGCAGTTCGGTGAGCTTTTCCTCGCGCCCGGTGACGGTGATGAAGTCGGGGAGCGAGAGCTGGAGCAGCTCGGCGAGCGCGGCCGACTGGCGTTCGTTGCCGTGCCAGCTGTTGTGCTCCTCCATGTGGAGATAGGCGAGGAGTTCGAGGCCGGCGGTACGGGCGATGTCCTCGGGGGCCAGCCCGCGGGCGATGCGGTGTTCGCGCAGGGTGCGCGGCTTTCCGATGAGTTCACCGGGGGAGCACCACAACACGCCCGCGAGGGCGGCGAGTTCGGAGTCGGAGGGGCTGAGCTGCTCCCGCTCCCAGGCGACGACGAGGTCGGGGGTGATGTAGGGGAGTCCGTAGGAGACGCGCAGGCCGTAGGCGACGTGTTCGGGTCCCATGCCGAGGGCCGTACGCAGGCGGCGGGCGGACAGGGCGTTGAAGGGCGGCGGTGGCTGGGCGGGCTGATTCGGGCGGGTAGGACGTTGGCGCACGGGCCACAAGTTAGGCGCACCGTGACGCACTGACTACGGTCTGTTCGGCCAGGATCGCGGATTGTAGGAACGTACGGCTGGGGCGGTGCGGAGCGGCTGGCCGGAGATCGTCTGTCGAACAGGCCGGGACGATCGCGAGGATGGGCGCGGGCCGCCCGGGCGGGCGGCGGAGAGGACGTGATCTTCGTGTACGAAGTGAAGGGCAAGGTGGAGGGGCATATTCGCGAGCGCCTGCTGGCGCCGAACTTCTGGCACCTCGCGACGGTCGGCGCCGACGGTGCGCCGCAGGTCTCGCCCATGTGGGCGGACCTCGAAGGTGAGTACGTCATGGTCAACACGGCGATGGGACGGGTGAAGGAGCAGAACCTGCGGCTCAATCCCAACGTTTCGCTGTCCCACCACGACCCCGGCAATCCCTACGACCGGGTGGAGATCCGGGGCCGGGTCGTGCGGTTCGTGGAGGGGGAGGAGGCGGAGCGCTCGATGGACCGGCTGACGAAGAAGTACATCGGCGAGGACAGGTATCCGTGGCTGCTGCCCGGGGAGCGGCGGGTGATGCTGCTGATCGAGCCGGTGCGGGTGCGCAGGGTGGTGGGCGTGGAGCCGTTCCGCCCGGGAGTGCTCAACCCCTGACCGCCCCGCCCCGCCCGGCGCGAAGCCACCCAGCCGCCGGGCGATCAGCAGGTACAGCGGGACCGCCGGCGTCGAGTGGGCGACCGAGAACGCGGCCGGCTGCCCGTACGCCACCATCCCCCTCCCTGTCAGCCCCGCTCCCCACGAACCCACCGGTACTGCAGCTCCGGGCGCCCCACGGTCCCGTACTGCGGATTGCGGGCCGCGCGTCCCGCGTCCACCAGATGCTCCAGATACCGCCGGGCCGTGATCCTGGAGATTCCCACCGCCTCCGCCAGCGCCGCGGCCGTCAAGCCCGCCCCGCAGTCCCGCAGCGCCACGGTCACCCGTTCCAGCGTCGGCGAACTCAGTCCCTTGGGCAGCGCCGCGGGCGACGGCGCCCGCAGTGAGGCGAGCGCCCGGTCCACCTCGTCCTGCCCGCTCGCCTCACCCACCGCCGCGTGGAACTGCGCGTACCGCACCAGCCGGTCCCGCAGCGTCGCGAAGGTGAACGGCTTCAGCACGTACTGCACCACCCCCAGCGACACCCCCTCCCGGACCACGGTCAGATCCCGCGCCGACGTCACCGCGATCACGTCCGCGTGATGCCCGGCCGCCCTCAGCGAGCGCGCGAACTGCAGCCCGTGCACATCCGGCAGATGCAGGTCCAGCAACAGCAGATCCACCGGCGTACGGTCCAGCAGGCGCCGCGCCTCCGCCCCCGTGTGCGCCTTGCCCACGGCCACGAACCCCGGCACCCGGCCGACGTACATGAGATGCGCGTCCGCGGCCACCGGATCGTCCTCCACCACCAGGACGCGAATGGGCTGCTCGGTCGTCATACGTCACCTCTCACCGTGGTACGCGCGGTCGGCCCGGCCGGGACGGTGGCCGCACTCAGGGGCAGCCGGGCCTCGAAGACCGCGCCGCCCTCCTGTCCCTCCGCCACGGTCAGCGTGCCCTCCTGCCGGGCCACCGCCTGTCGTACCAGGGCCAGGCCCAGACCGCGCCCGCCGGGGCCGGCCGGCTTCGTCGAGAACCCCCGCTGGAACACCAGTTCCGCATGGGCGGGATCCACCCCCGCGCCGCTGTCCGCGACCCGCATCACCAGCTCGGCGTCCTCCGCGTACGCCGTCACCGTCACCCGCGCGCCGACGCTGCCCTGGGCCGCGTCCACCGCATTGTCGATCAGGTTGCCGAGGATCGTCACCAGGTCGCGGGCCGGCAGGGTCGGCGGGAGCAGGCCGTCGTCGAGGCGGCTGTCCTCCGACACCACCAGCTCCACGCCCCGCTCGTTGGCCTGCGCGGTCTTGCCGAGCAGCAACGCCGCCAGCACCGGTTCGCTCACCGCCGCCACCACCTGGTCGGTCAGCGCCTGGGCGAGCTCCAGCTCGGCCGTCGCGAAGTCCACGGCCTCCTCCGCCCGGCCGAGCTCGATCAGGGACACCACCGTGTGCAGCCGGTTCGCCGCCTCGTGCGCCTGCGAGCGCAGAGCCTGCGTGAAGCCCCGCTCGGAGTCCAACTCACCCATCAGCGACTGGAGTTCGGTGACATCGCGCAGCGTCACCACCGTCCCGCGCCGCTCCCCGCCGGACACCGGCGACGTGTTCACCACCAGCACCCGGTCCGCCGTCAGATGCACCTCGTCCACCCGCGGCTCCGAGGCCAGCAGGGCACCCGTCAGCGGGCCGGGCAGACCGAGTTCCGCGACCGACCTGCCCACCACGTCCTCCTCGGACGGCACACCCAGCAGCTCCTGCGCCCCGTCGTTGACCAACGCCACCCGGAACTGTCCGTCGAGCATCAGCAGCCCCTCGCGCACGGCGTGCAGTGCGGCCTCGTGGTAGTCGTGCATGTGGCTGAGCTCGGCCGCGTTCATGCCGTGGGTGTGCCGGCGCAGGCGGGCGTTGACCACGTACGTGCCGACCGCGCCCAGCGCGAGGGCGCCGACCGCCACCCCGAGCAGCGCCGACACCTGGCCCTGCGCCTGCTTGCTGATCGCCTGCACCTTGATGCCGGCGCTGACGAGGCCGACGATCCGCGTGCCGTCGTAGACGGGCGTGACCGCCCGGACCGACGCCCCGAGCGTGCCGGTGTAGGTCTCGGTGAAGGACCTGCCGTGCAGCGCCGGCCCGATGGTGCCGACGAAGTGCTTGCCGATCTCGTCCTTGTTCGGGTGGGTCCAGCGGATGCCCTTCGGGTTCATGATCGTCACGAAGTCGACGTCCGCGTCGCGCATCACCTTCAGCGCGTACGGCTGGAGCTGCGCCGTGGGGTCCGGGGTCTTGATCGCCGCCACCACGGACGGGGCGTCCGCGATCGAGCGGGACACCGCCATGGCCTGGCGGGCGGCCGCGTCCTCGGCCTGCTCCCGGTCGCTGAAGTAGCTGAACAGTGCGTATCCGGCCACGAGCACCGCTATCAGCACGGCCTGCATGGCGAAGAGCTGGCCTGCCAGGCTGCGGGGTCTCGGGACGGGGATGCGCATGTCGTCAGTGTGCCTCTCAGGCCAAGTGTGAACTAAATGAACGGAAGGGTGACCGCCCTCACAGGGCGGGAGATAGTCACGGCATTCCCCTATATCCCCGGACGTGAGCCGCACGCCGGATGATGCCGACGACGTCGTCAAGGAGGGCAGCCGTGGCCAGCACCCGCGCTACCGCACCTGCCGCACCCGCCAAGCGGGACCGCACCCACTACCTCTACATCGCGGTGATCATCGCGGTGGTTCTCGGCATCGGCGTCGGGTTCGCCGCGCCCGATTTCGCCAAGGAGCTCAAGCCGATCGGCGCGGGCTTCGTGAACCTGATCAAGATGATGATCTCGCCGATCATCTTCTGCACGATCGTGCTCGGTGTCGGTTCCGTACGCAAGGCCGCCAAGGTCGGCAAGGTCGGCGGGCTCGCCCTCGGCTACTTCATCGCCATGTCCTTCGTGGCGCTGGCCATCGGCCTCGTCGTCGGCAACATCATCCACCCGGGCAGCGGGATGCACCTGACCGAGGCCGTGAAGGGCGTCGGGCACGAGCAGGCGAAGGCCGCCGCCGAGGGGCCCGTCGACTTCCTGCTCGGGATCATTCCCGGTACGTTCGCCTCCGCCTTCACCGAGGGCGTGGTGCTGCAGACCCTCCTGGTGGCGCTGCTCACCGGGTTCGCCCTGCAGGCCATGGGGCGCTCCGGTGAGCCGATCCTGCGCGGGGTCGAGCACATCCAGAAGCTGGTCTTCCGCATCCTCGGCATGATCATGTGGGCCGCGCCCGTCGGTGCCTTCGGTGCGATGGCCGCCGTGGTCGGCGAGACCGGAGTGGACGCGCTCAAGGCGCTGGGCACGATCATGGCCGGCTTCTACATCACCTGTCTGCTGTTCGTCGTCATCGTGCTCGGCACGCTGACGAAGCTCGTGGCGAAGGTGAACCTCTTCCACCTGCTGAGGTACCTCGGCCGGGAGTTCCTGCTGATCGTCTCCACCTCGTCGTCCGAGTCCGCGCTACCGCGGCTCATCGCGAAGATGGAGCACCTGGGTGTCGGCCGTCCGGTCGTCGGTATCACCGTGCCGACCGGCTACTCCTTCAACCTCGACGGCACGATGATCTACCTGACCATGGCCTCGCTGTTCATCGCGGACGCCATGGACCAGCCGATGAGCATCGGCCAGCAGATCGGTCTGCTGCTGTTCATGATGGTCGCCTCGAAGGGCGCGGCCGGTGTCTCCGGTTCCGGTATCGCGGTCCTCGCCAGCGGTCTGCAGTCGCACAAGCCCGCCCTCGTCGACGGCGTCGGCCTGATCATCGGTATCGACCGCTTCATGAGCGAGGCCCGCGCCGTCACCAACTTCGCCGGCAACGCCGTCGCGACCCTGCTCATCGGTACCTGGACCGGCGAGGTCGACAAGGAGCGGGTGGACCGCGTCCTGGCCGGCGAGCTGCCCTTCGACGAGAAGACGCTGCTGGACGACGCCGAGCCGGACGTCCCGGTGCAGGTGCCCGAGCAGGGCGGCGAGAAGGAACTCGCCAAAGCCTGAACCCCGAGTCTCCCGGGCGGCTGACACTCCCCCCGTCGATCGGTCGCCCGGTCGAGTACGCCGAGCGGCCGGGTCCCTCCCCGTGGACCCGGCCGCTCGGCGGCGTTGATCCTCACCAACCTCTTACCCGCGTCCACTAGCGTGCCGCGCCGATCGTCATGCGCAGCAAGCTGGTTGGAGGCACGGGGGATGAAGATCGACTGGGACCGGCGCACATGTGCCCGAAAGGGGCATGTCACTTACGCGCCGGACGACCCCCGGCTGCGGGTGCGGCTGCACGCGGAGACCGCTCTCGGGGACGTGTGGCGCTGTCTGCGCTGCGGCGACTTCGCGCTGGGTGAGCCGCACGGGTCGGGACCGGCGAGCGAGGCGCCTCTCGTGCCGCGCGGGAAGGTGCTGCGCGACCTGTTCATCCTGCGCTTCCTGGCGATCGAGCGGGCCGTGCGCGGCGTGTTCATCGTGCTGGTGGCGGCGGCGGTGTGGAAGTTCAGCAACAGTCAGGACGCGGTACGCAGCCTCTTCGACGAGTACCTGAACGTCTTGAGGCCCGTCTTCAGGCACTTCCACTACGACCTCGACCACTCACCGGTCGTCGGCAGCATCCAGAAGACCTTCGGCTACAAGCACTCCACGCTGCTTCTGGTGGCCGTACTGCTCCTCGCCTACGCCCTGATCGAACTCGTCGAGGCCGTGGGCCTCTGGTACGCCAAACGCTGGGCGGAGTACCTCACGGTGGTCGCCACCGCCGCCTTCCTCCCGCTGGAGATCTACGAACTCACCGAGCACATCAGCTGGTTGAAGATCGGCACCCTGGTCCTCAACGTCCTCGCCGTCCTCTACATCGCCCTCGCCAAGCGGCTGTTCGGGCTCAGGGGCGGCCGCCGGGCCTTCGACGAGGAGCGGCAGAGCGCGTCCCTGCTGGAGGTCGAGGAGTCGGCCGGAATACCCGCCGCCCAGGGCGCCTAGACCCCGGGGTGGCGGCCCGCCCTCGGGGGAGTGGCTGCTGGGCCCGCGTCCCGGCCGTGCGCCCCGCTGACGTTCGCGCCGGCCCTGACGCAGATCCTGGTCCGTCTGTCGTCGAGCACGGTTGCCTTGACGTCGGCGTCAAGGATTACGTTCGTAGGTATGCGAATCGGCGAGCTGGCCGCACGGGCCGGGACCACGACGCGGACGCTGCGTTACTACGAGTCGCGCGGGCTGCTGCCCGCGCGGCGGGGCGACAACGGCTACCGGACCTATGACGAGAGCGACCTGAAGCTGCTCCTGCAGGTCAGGACGCTCCAGGACTTCGGGTTCGACCTGGAGGAGACGCGGCCGTTCGTGGAGTGTCTGCGTGCCGGGCACCCGGAAGGCGACTCCTGCCCCGCGTCGCTCGCGGTCTACCGCCGCAAGCTGGACGAACTCGACGCACTGATCGGGGAGTTGCAGGCGGTGCGGGCGAAGATCGGCGTGCGGCTGGCCACGGCCGCGGGAGAGTCGCCGTTGTGTGAACTGGGAGGACGGGAACTGTGATCAGAGCAGCGGGTGTGGCAGCAGTGACGGACGCGGACTTCGAGGCGGAGGTGATGCACAGTGATCTGCCGGTGCTCGTGGAGTTCACGGCCGACTGGTGTCCGCCGTGCCGGCAGATGGGACCGGTGCTCAGCGCCCTCGCCGCGGAGGAGGGGGAGCGGCTGAAGGTGGTCCAGCTCGATGTGGACACCAACCCGGAGACCACCAACGCGTACAGGGTCCTGTCGATGCCGACCTTCATGGTCTTCCGTGGTGGCCGGCCGGTGAAGTCGATGGTGGGCGCCAGGCCCAAACGGCGGCTGCTGGAGGAGCTGGCGGACGTAGTGTGACCTGACGCAATACAAAGAAATCCCCCGAGCAATTGCGCTCCGGGGATTTCTTTGCGTATATTCAATGGTTCGCGACTTCACGGAAATTGAGTCACGAAGAAGTTCAGTGAGCACATTCTATATGCGCGGGAGTGGAATTGTCAAACAGCGATGAAATTCGTGGTGAGCAGGAATTCATCGACCGGCTGTACGCGCGCGTGGACGCCCTGCGCGGGGACACCGAGGCCGGCGTCACGGACGCGCTGGCCCAGGGCAACACGCCCATGCAGGCCCGGCTGGAGCGGGATATCCTGGTCGCCGAGCGCTCGGGACTGCTCGCGGCACTGAACGCCGTGGACGGCTCGCTCTGCTTCGGCCGTATCGACCTCACCTCGGGCACGAGCCATCACATCGGCCGTATCGGACTGCGCACGGACGACGAAGAGCGCACACCGATCCTGATCGACTGGCGTGCCGAGGTCGCCCGCCCCTTCTACCTGGCCACCGGGCACACCCCGATGGGACTGCGCCGGCGCCGGCACCTCACCACCAGCGACCGTACGGTCACCGCCCTGCACGACGAGATCCTCGACCTGGGGGACCAGGAGAGGACCGGTCACGAGGACCCGACCGGCGACGCCGTGCTGCTGGCCGCGCTGGGCTCCGCGCGCACCGGCCGCATGAGCGACATCGTGCAGACCATCCAGGCCGAGCAGGACGAGATCATCCGGGCACCGCACCGCGGGGTGCTCGTGGTCGAGGGCGGCCCCGGCACGGGCAAGACGGCCGTGGCACTGCACCGGGCCGCGTATCTGCTGTACGAACACCGGGAGCTGCTCGCCAAGCGGGCCGTCCTCATCGTCGGCCCCAACCCCGCGTTCCTCGGCTACATCGCCGAGGTGCTGCCCTCGCTCGGCGAGACGGGCGTGCTGCTCGCGACGGTCGGGGAGCTGTTCCCCGGCGTGAAGGCGAGGGCGAGCGACACCCGTGCGGCGGCCGCGGTGAAGGGCCGTGCCGACATGGCTGACGCGCTCGCCGAGGCCGTACGCGGCTGGCAGGCCCTGCCCGACCCGGTGATCGCGATCGAGCACGACCGCGAGATCCTGATGCTCGACGACGGCCTGGTGAAGATGGCCCGCGAGCGCACCCGCGCCGCGGACCTGCCGCACAACGTGGCCCGCGAGCACTTCGAGGGCCACATCCTCAACACGCTCACCGACATGGTCGCCGAACGCATCGGCACGGACCCCTTCGACGGTACGAACCTGCTGGACCCGAGCGACATCACGCAGATCCGCGACGAGCTCGCCGAGAACCCCGAGGTGTGGGCGGCCATCGACCAGTTGTGGCCGCGGCTGACCCCGCAGCGGCTGGTCGCGGACTTCCTCGCCGATCCCGTCGGCTACCTCCCCGACGAGGACGCGGCCGCCATCCGCCGCCCGGTGACACGGGCCTGGACGGTGGCGGACGTACCGCTGCTGGACGAGGCCGCCGAACTGCTCGGTGTCGACGACCGGGTGCGGCGGGCGCGGGTGGAGCGCGAGCGGGAGACGCAGGTCGCCTATGCGCAGGGCGTGCTCGACGTCTCGTACGCCTCGCGCACCTACGAGTTCGAGGACATCGACCAGGAGGACTCTGAGGTCCTGTCCGCGCACGACATCATCGACGCCGAGCGGTTCGCCGAACGCCAGGAGCAGGACGACCACCGCAGTGCCGCCGAGCGCGCGGCGGCCGACCGGACCTGGGCGTTCGGGCACATCATCGTCGACGAGGCGCAGGAGCTGTCGCCGATGGCGTGGCGGCTGCTCATGCGGCGCAGCCCGACCCGCTCCATGACCCTGGTCGGCGATCCCGCGCAGACCGCGGAGGCGGCGGGTGTCGGCTCCTGGGCGCGGATCCTCCAGCCGTACGTCGAGGACCGCTGGGAGCACACCCGGCTCGGCGTCAACTACCGCACCCCGGCCGAGATCATGGAGGTCGCTGCGGCGGTGGTGCGGGCCGAGCAGCCCGACTTCGAGCCGCCGAGTTCGGTGCGGTCCACCGGGGTCCGGCCATGGGCGCGTGCGACCGACGATCTGGCCGGCGCGGTCGCCAAGGCGGTGGAGGAGCTGACGCCCGCGGAGGGGCGGCTCGCGGTCATCGCGCCACGGCATCTGCACCGGCGGCTGGCCGCGCGCCTGGACGGGGTGACGGCGGGGGCCGAACCCGATCTGACGCGTACCGTCGTGCTTCTCGATCCGCGTCAGTCGAAGGGGCTGGAGTTCGACTCGGTGCTGGTCGTGGAGCCGGGGCTGTACGCGACGAGTGATCTGTACGTGGCGCTGACCCGGGCCACTCAGCGGTTGGGGGTGTTGCACAGTCGGGCGTTGCCTGCGGCGCTGGCGGCTGCTTTTGCGTGACCGGGGGCCCGCGGGCGCGGACCCCCGCTCCGCCAACGCCGGAGGGGCTGGACACCAGCCCCGGGTGCGGGCCCTTGTACTGGACGTACTTGGGTCTGTGCCAGGTGCGGCGAGTGGGGGCACCTCCCACGCCCTTGAGGCAGTGGGGGAGCGTGCCGGGCGTCGCGACGGGGCGAACGTGGCTTGTCGGGGCACTAGGCCGGGCGTAGCCAGAGCGTCGTGAGCGGTGGCAGCGTCAGCCTGATGCTGGCCGGGCGGCCGTGCCAGCCCTGGGGTTCGGGCTTGATGACGTCCGGGTTGGTGACGTCGCTGCCGCCGTACTTGGCGAGGTCGGTGTTGAGGGTCTCGTGCCAGGCCGGGACGTCGTCGGGGGCGCCGAGGCGGTAGTCCGGGCGGACGACGGGGGAGAGGTTGGAGACGGCCAGGAGCGGGGTGCCGTCGGCGGCCAGTCGCAGGAACGCGAAGACGTTGTCGTCGGCCGCGTCGCCGACGATCCACTGGAAGCCGGCCGGGTCGATGTCCCGCTGCCACAGCGCCGGCGTGTGGCGGTAGACGACGTTGAGGTCGCGGACCAGGTCGCGCACCCCGCGGTGGTCGGCCTCGGCGCCGTAGGCCGGGTCGAGGAGCCACCAGTCCGGGCCGTGGGCCTCCGACCACTCCGCACCCTGCGCGAACTCCTGGCCCATGAACAGGAGTTGCTTGCCCGGGTGGGCCCACATGAAGGCAAGATAGGCGCGCAGGTTGGCCCGCTGCTGCCACCAGTCCCCCGGCATCTTCGACACCAGTGACCGTTTGCCGTGGACCACTTCGTCGTGCGAGATGGGCAGGACGTAGTTCTCGCTGTAGGCGTACACCATCGAGAACGTCATCTCGTTGTGGTGGTACTTGCGGTGCACCGGCTCGTGGCTCATGTAGTCGAGGGAGTCGTGCATCCAGCCCATGTTCCACTTCAGGCCGAAGCCGAGGCCTCCGAAGCCGCCCGGCCCCCGGTGGTGGGTGGCCCGGGTGACGCCGTCCCAGGCCGTCGACTCCTCCGCGATCGTCACGACACCCGGCACCTGCCGGTACACCGTCGCGTTCATCTCCTGGAGGAACGCCACCGCGTCCAGGTTCTCCCGGCCGCCGTGCTCGTTCGGCACCCACTGACCCGGTTCGCGCGAGTAGTCGAGATAGAGCATGGAGGCGACCGCGTCGACCCGCAGGCCGTCGATGTGGAACTCCCTGCACCAGTACACGGCGTTGGCGACAAGGAAGTTGCGCACTTCGCGGCGGCCGTAGTCGAACTCCAGCGTTCCCCAGTCGGGGTGCGCGGAGCGCAGCGGGTCCTCGTGCTCGTACAGGGGGCGGCCGTCGAACTCCGCCAGCGCCCAGTCGTCGCGCGGGAAGTGCGCCGGCACCCAGTCCATCAGGACGCCGACGCCCGCCTGGTGCAGCGCGTCGACCAGGCACTTGAAGTCGTCGGGGGTGCCGAGCCGGGCCGTGGGGGCGTAGAAGCCGGTGACCTGGTAGCCCCAGGAGCCGCCGAAGGGGTGTTCCGCGACGGGCATCAGCTCGACGTGGGTGAAGCCCAGGTCCTTGACGTACGCGGGTAGCTGGTCAGCGAGTTGACGGTACGTCAGACCCGGGCGCCAGGACGGCAGATGGATCTCGTAGACGGAGAACGGCGCCTCGTGCGCGGGCAGGTCCGCCCGCCGCTCCAGCCACTGCGCGTCGTGCCACTCGTGGTGGGAGGCGGTGATCACGGACGACGTCTTCGGCGGGGTCTCCGTGCGCCGGGCCAGCGGGTCGGCGCGCAGGGTCTTCGAGCCGTCGGGCCGGGTGATCTCGAACTTGTACAGCTCGCCCTCGCCGATCCCGGGCACGAACAGCTCCCAGACACCGGAGGAGCCGAGCGAGCGCATGGGGTGACCGGCGCCGTCCCAGAAGTTGAAGGTGCCGGCCACATGGACGCCGCGTGCGTTCGGCGCCCACACGGAGAAGCGGGTGCCGGTCACGCCCTGGTGCGTCATCGGGTGCGCGCCGAGCACCGTCCACAGTTCCTCGTGCCGGCCCTCGCCGATCAGGTGCAGATCGAGGTCGCCCAGCGTGGGCAGGAAGCCGTACGCGTCCTCGGTGTCCTGGACCGAGCCCTCGTACGCCACCAGGATCCTGTACCCGGGGACCTCGGACAGCGGCAGCAGGCCGGAGAAGAACCCGTCCCCGTCGTCGTGCAGCTCCGCCCGCAGGTCCCCGGCGACTACGGTCACGGACAGCGCGTACGGCCTGAAGACCCGGAAGGCGACCCCGCCGGGCACCTGGTGGGCGCCCAGCACCGTGTGCGGATCGTGGTGCGTACCGGCGAGCAGCCGCCCACGGTCACCGGCGTCGACGGCGGGGGAGACCGGCGCGTCCCCGACGGGCGCCGCGCTGGGCGTGAGCCGCTCCGGAACGGGTGCCTTCACCGTGGCCCTGGTGACGGGCTTCTTCGCCGCTGACTTCGCGGGGGCCTTCTTCGCGATGGCCGTCTTCTTCGTGGCGGCCTTGGTCGTCACCGCCTTCTTGGCGACGGCCTTCTCAGCAGTGGTCTTCTCTGCCGCCGTCTTCTTCACCGCGGTCTTCTCCGGCGGCGTCTTCTTCGCGGCCGCCTTCTTGACCGTGGGCTTCCCGGCCGGCGTCTTCTTCGCCGCCTTCGCGGGCGCGGTCGTCTTCTCCGCGGCCTTCTTCACCGCCTTCTTCACACTCTGCGCGGCTTTGGCGGCCTTCTCCTCGGCCTTCTTCTTCGGATCCGAACCGCTGGGCGTGGGGCGGGGGGTCACGGGCGGCGCCTCCTCGGCAAAGATCAGGTCAGGTCGGACACGGCGTAACGCTCTATCGCCGCCATCGGGACGGGGAGCCAGTCGGGGCGGTGGCGGGCCTCGTAGACGACCTCGTAGATCGCCTTGTCGGTCTCGTAGGCGCGCATCAGAACCGGGTCGGTGCGCGGATCGCGGCCGCTGACCTCCGCGTACCCGGAACAGTAAGCGGCCCGGCACGCATCGGCCCAGCCCTGTGCGTGCGATCCCGCCGAGTGGGCCGCGTAGTCGAAGGACCTGAGCATCCCCGCGACGTCCCGCACCGGCGGATGGGGCATCCGTCGCTCGGCGAGTGGCCTGGACGGCTCGCCCTCGAAGTCGATCAGCCACCACTGCCCGGCCGGCGAGCGCAGACACTGCCCGAGGTGCAGGTCGCCGTGGATGCGCTGCGCGGTCCAGGTACGGCCCGTTGCGGCCAGGTCGGCCAGCGCCGTGAACGCGGAGTGCAGCGCGGGCGCGTGCGGCCGCAGCGCGGGCACCGCCTGAGCGGCCACTTCAAGGCGTTCGATCATGCCGTCGGCCAGCATCTGCACCTGGGTGTGGCCCATGGTCACGGTCGGCAGCGCGCGGGCGAGTGTGGTGTGCACCTCGGCCGTGGCGCGCCCCAGCGCCCGCGCCTCGGCGCCGAAGTCCTCGCCCTTGGCCAGCTCGCGCAGCGCCAGCTCCCAGCCGTCCGAGGCGCCCTGCAGGAACGGCTGGAGCACGCCGAGCATACACGACTCCCCGGCCGGCTCCGCGGTGATCCACGCCGTCGGCGCGGGCACCCGTGGACAGCCCTCGCGGGCCAGCGCCAGCGGCAGTTCCAGGTCCGGGTTGACGCCGGGCACGATCCGGCGCAGCAGCTTCAGGATGAACGTATCTCCGTAGACGACCGACGAATTCGACTGCTCGGCGGTCACCACCCGCGGCACCAGTCCGGCGCGGATCTCCTGGCCGGGCTCCCGCTCGAAGCGCAGCCCGCCGATGCGGGCCTGGGAGCGCAGCGCCTCCAGGAGCATCTCGGCGGGCCGGGGGTCGTACAGGGCGTCGTACACCGTGCGTCCGGCGAGCGGGCCCTCTTCCACATGTCCGATCAGCGCGGGCGCCAGCCGGGGCGGCAGGGCCTCGCGCGCGCCTATCAACAGCTGGTAGCAGTCGCCGGGGTGGGTCTCGGCACCGAGCGTGAGCGGCTGATGGGCGCGCACCAGCAGATGGTGGAACCCCAGCCTGGCGTCGGCCGGCAGCAGCTCGGTGGCCATGACCAGCGAGAACCCGGTGACCGGGCGCCCCTTGCCCGCGAACCAGCGCTGCCGTGGCAGCCACTCGCGCAGAAGTGGATCCAGGGAAGCGAGCAGGCCAGGACTTGTCGTACCGGAAAGTGTGACAGTTTCCGCCATGGTGTCACATTCCTTTCCCCGGGTGGGCGGGGTGTTACTGATGCGTGCCCCGGGTGGGGCGGGGGAAACCGCCCCACCCCGGGTTCTGCGAGGTCCTACGAGGGGTCCTTGCGCAGCCGGAACCAGTAGAAGCCGTGGCCCGCCAGGGTCAGCAGGTACGGCAGCTCACCGACGGCCGGAAAGCGCACCCCGCCGAACAGCTCGACCGGATGCCGTCCGTGGAAGGCGCTCAGGTCCAGCTCCGTCGGCTGCGCGAACCGCGAGAAGTTGTGCACGCACAGCACGAGATCGTCCTCGTACTCCCGCAGGAACGCGATCACCGCCGGATTCGACGACGGGAGTTCCGTGTAGGACCCGAGTCCGAACGCCGGGTTCTGCTTGCGGATCTCGATCATCCGGCGGGTCCAGTGCAGCAGCGACGAGGGCGACGACATCGACGCCTCGACGTTGGTGACCTGGTACCCGTAGACCGGGTCCATGATGGTCGGCAGGAACAGCCGCCCGGGGTCACAGGACGAAAAACCTGCGTTGCGGTCCGGTGTCCACTGCATCGGGGTGCGTACGGCGTCGCGGTCGCCGAGCCAGATGTTGTCGCCCATGCCGATCTCGTCGCCGTAGTAGAGGATCGGCGAGCCGGGCAGGGACAGCAGCAGGGCGGTGAACAGCTCGATCTGGTTGCGGTCGTTGTCGAGCAGGGTGGCGAGCCGCCGCCTGATCCCGATGTTGGCGCGCATACGCGGGTCCTTCGCGTACTCCGCCCACATGTAGTCGCGTTCCTCGTCGGTGACCATTTCGAGGGTCAGCTCGTCGTGGTTGCGCAGGAAGATGCCCCACTGGCAGCCCGAGGGAATCGCCGGGGTCTTGGCGAGGATCTCCGAGACGGGGTAGCGGGATTCCCGTCGTACGGCCATGAAGATGCGCGGCATGACCGGGAAGTGGAACGCCATATGGCACTCGTCTCCGCCGCTCTCGTAGTCGCCGAAGTAGTCGACGACGTCCTCCGGCCACTGGTTCGCCTCCGCCAGCACCACCGTGTCCGGGTAGGAGGCGTCGATCTCCTTCCGCACCCGCTTCAGGAACTCGTGGGTGGCGGGCAGGTTCTCGCAGTTGGTGCCCTCCTCCTGGTAGAGGTACGGCACGGCGTCCAGGCGGAATCCGTCGATGCCCAGGTCCAGCCAGAAGCGCAGGGCGGAGATCATCTCGTCCTGGACGGCCGGGTTCTCGTAGTTGAGGTCCGGCTGGTGGGAGAAGAAGCGGTGCCAGTAGTACTGCTTGCGGACCGGGTCGAAGGTCCAGTTGGAGGCCTCGGTGTCGACGAAGATGATCCGCGCGTCCGGGAACTGCTTGTCGTCGTCCGCCCACACGTAATAGTCGCCGTAGGGCCCGTCGGGGTCCTTCCTCGACTCCTGGAACCACGGGTGCTGGTCGCTGGTGTGGTTCATGACGAAGTCGATGATGACGCGCATGCCGCGCTGGTGGGCGGCGTCGACGAACTCCACGAAGTCGGCGAGGTCGCCGAACTCCGGCAGGACGGCCGTGTAGTCCGAGACGTCGTAACCGCCGTCCCTGAGGGGCGACTTGAAGAAGGGAGGCAGCCACAGGCAGTCGACGCCCAGCCACTGCAGGTAGTCGAGCTTGGCGGTGATGCCCTTGAGGTCGCCGACGCCGTCGCCGTTGCTGTCCTGGAAGGAACGGACCAGGACCTCGTAGAAGACCGCACGCTTGAACCAATCCGGGTCCCGGTCCCTGGCGGGAGTGTCCTCGAAGGTGTCCGGAACGGGTTCGTTGACGATCATATTGTGGGTGACCCTCCGATCTGCGGGGTGGACGGTCGCAGGACGGTGCTGTGCTCATCCGGGGGGTAATCCCCGGTCCCCCAGCCGACAACGAGTACGTGTGCCCCGCCGGGCTGAAGGCGAACGTAATTCGCCCTGCCCCAGTGATAGGTCTCGCCGGTGAGCTCGTCGCGCACCGGCACCGACTCGTGCCATTCCAGGCCGAGTTGCGGCATGTCCAACGAGACCGTGGCCTCCTGGGTGTGGTGAGGGTCGAGGTTGGCGACCACCAGAACCGTGTTCGAGCCGCTCCGCTTCGAGTACGCGATCACCGCGTCCTGGTCCGCGTGGTGGAAGTGGAGGTCGCGCAGCTGCTGCAGGGCGGGGTTCGAGCGCCGGACGGTGTTGAGTTTGGTGATCAGGGGGGTGATGGTGCGGCCCTCGCGTTCGGCCGTCTCCCAGTCGCGGGGTTTGAGCTGGTACTTCTCGGAGTCGAGGTATTCCTCGCTGCCCTCGCGCAGGGGGGTGTTCTCGCACAGTTCGTAGCCGGAGTAGATGCCCCAGGTGGGGGAGAGGGTGGCGGCCAGCACGGCGCGCAGTTCGAAGGCGGGCCGGCCGCCGTGCTGCAGGAACTCGTGCAGGATGTCGGGGGTGTTGACGAAGAAGTTGGGCCGCATGTAGGCGGCCGTCTCGCCGGACAGCTCGGTCAGGTAGTCGGTCAGTTCCTGCTTGCCGGTGCGCCAGGTGTAGTAGGTGTAGGACTGCTGGAAGCCGGTCTGGGCCAGGGTGCGCATCATGGCGGGGCGGGTGAACGCCTCGGCCAGGAAGATCACGTCGGGGTCGGTGGCGTTGATCTGCGCGATCACCCGCTGCCAGAAGACGACCGGTTTGGTGTGGGGGTTGTCGACCCGGAAGATCCGCACGCCGAGGTCCATCCACAGCCGCAGGATGCGCAGGGTTTCGGTGATCAGCCCGTCGAGGTCGGCGTCGAAGGCGATCGGGTAGATGTCCTGGTACTTCTTGGGCGGGTTCTCGGCGTAGGCGATGGTGCCGTCGGGGCGGTGGTGGAACCACTCGGGGTGTTTGGCCACCCAGGGGTGGTCCGGGGAGCACTGCAGGGCGAAGTCGAGGGCGATCTCCAGGCCGTGTCCGGCGGCCTGGCGCACGAACCAGGCGAAGTCGTCGAGGGTGCCCAGCTGGGGGTGGACGCTGTCGTGGCCGCCCTCGGGGGAGCCGATGGCCCAGGGCACGCCGACGTCGTCGGGGCCGGCGGACAGGGTGTTGTTGCGGCCCTTGCGGAAGGTGGTGCCGATGGGGTGGACGGGGGGCAGGTAGAGCACGTCGAAGCCCATCGCGGCGATGGCCGGCAGCCGGCGGGCGGCGGTGCGGAAGGTGCCGTGCGGTGTCTGGGGGGTGCCCTCGGAGCGGGGGAAGAACTCGTACCAGGCGCCGTACAGGGCGCGCTCGCGTTCCACCAGCAGCGGCAGGGTCTGCGAGGCGGTGACGAACTCGCGCAGCGGGTGCCGGGCCAGCACCGCGTCCACCTCCGGCGTCAACGCCGCCGCCAGACGCGAGGCGGCGGGACGGCTCTCGTCCCGCAGGGAGCGGACGGCGGCGAGGAGCACCTCACGGCTGCCGCCGCCGGCCGGAACCCCGGAGGCCGCACGCTCGTACAGCCGCGCCCCCTCCTCCAGCACCAGATCCGTGTCCATCCCCGCCGGGATCTTGATCTGCGCGTGGTGCCGCCAGGTGGTGACCGGGTCGCCCCAGGCCTCCACGGTGTAGGTCCAGTGGCCGGGCGCGCCCGCGGTGACGGTGGCGCCCCAGCGGTCGGTGCCCGGGGCCAGCTCCCGCATCGGGGTCCAGGGGCCGGGGCGGCCTTCCGGGTCCTTCAGGACGACGTTGGCGGCGACCGCGTCGTGCCCCTCACGGAACACGGTGGCCGAGATCTCGAACGACTCGCCGGTCACGGCCTTGGCGGGCCGGCGCCCGTGCTGGACGACCGGGCCGACGTCGAGGACGGGTATGCGCCCGATGTCGGCCTCGTCGCCCGCGGAGACCGGCTCCGGGGCCGGCGGTCCGGCGTCGGCGGGGCGCACGGGACGTGCTTCGGGCCCCCGGGTCGGGGGTGCTGACGAGTGGTGCGTGGCGGGCATGACCGCTCCTGTCCGCGTCAACGTGGGTGGGCGGATGGCTGTGGGGAGGTGGGTCCTGCGGGGAGTTCCTGTGGAGTACCTGAGGGGTGTACCGAGGGGGAGCCTTCCCACCCTATTCGGGTGGGCAATCCGGCACTTTGTTAACTACTCACGCGTATGTCTACACACAAGACCGGCCCCGTTCGTGAACGAACGGGGCCGGTGGCCGGATTCCTCGATGACGAGCCCGGGCCTCGCGGCTACGAGGGCGGCACCTGCAGAAGCTCGTCGGGCGAGCCGAGACCCCGTCCGGAGACCTTCCCGGACGCCGCAAGTTTGACCAGGGCTTTGGAAACCTGGGCCGGCGTCGCCTTCGGATGGTCGGCCAGATACAGCGCCGCCGCCCCCGCCGCATGCGGCGAAGCCATCGACGTACCGGAGAAGGTCGCCCTGCCGGTGTTGCTCGCGTAGGACGCCGAGGTGATCGACACGCCCGGGGCGAACAGATCGACGGCCGGGCCGAAGTTGGAGAAGCCCGCCCGCGCGTCGTTCCTGTCGGTCGCGCCGACCGTGATGGCCTCCTTCACGTCCGCCGGTGAGTAGAGCGCGGCCGGCAGGCCGTCGTTGCCCGCGGCAACGGCGTAGGTGACGCCCGACGCGATCGAGTTGCGTACGGCGGCGTCCAGCTGGGCGTTGTGGTAGCCGCCCAGGCTGAGGTTGGCGACCGCGGGCTTCCTCGCGTGCTTGGTCACCCAGTCGATGCCCGCGATGACCTGCGCCGTCGTACCGGAGCCGTCGTCGCCGAGGACGCGCACGGCGACGACCCTGGCCTGCTTGGCGACGCCGTACGTCGTACCGGCGATGGTGCCGGCGACGTGGGTGCCGTGGCCGTTGCCGTCGGATGCGGTCCTGTCGTTTCCGGCGAAGTCCCATCCGTAGCTCGCCCGGCCGCCGAAGTCCTTGTGCGTGATGCGGATGCCGGTGTCGATCACGTACGCCGTCACCCCGCGGCCCGCGGACTCTGGCCAGGTGTAGCTCCTGTCCAGCGGCAGGCTCGGCTGGTCGATCCGGTCCAGGCCCCAGGACGGCGGGTTGTGCTGGGTGTGGTCGAGCGCCACCCGCGTGTCCTGGACGACCGAGGCGACCCGGGAGTCGGCCGCGAGCCGCTTGGCCTGTCTCTCGTTCGCCCTGATCGCGTAGCCGTTGAGGACCGTGCCGTAGGTGTGGCTTATTTTCGCCCCGTACTTCTCGGCGACGCCTTTTCCGGCCGCCGACGGAGCCTTCGTTCCCCCCGCAAGTGTCACCAGGTAACTTCCGCTGACGGAGCCGGGCTCGCCGGCGCCCAGTATCCGCCCCTCCGGTGCGGCGTGCGCGGGCAGGGTGATGGCCGAAAGTGCCGCGGTACAGGTCACCGCGGTCAGGCCCCCCGCCCAGCGCAGACGCCGTGTTCGCGTCCGTGCCATCGTCCGAGTTCCCCTCCTCGACTCGGCGTACGGCAGCCTCAGGTCCCCGGGTGCACCCGGCGGTCGGCCGGTACGCCACATGCAGCCTCTCGTGCGGCGCAGAAGACCCACAAGAGGGCCTACAGGGGCGGAATCGGCCATGTCGGCCATGGCGGATGCGTGAAGGTTGCGCTGTTTTCCGGACTGTGTACGAGTGTGTGCTGCTCTTGGACGTGCCGTGGTTGCGGAGCCCTCGGCACCGATACCGTCGAGGGTGACGACGAGGCGCACAGCGTTGTGCGTCCGCACAGCGACACGCGTCGAGGTGGAAAGTGATGAAGGCGATCCGTCGATTCACCGTCCGACCCGTTCTCCCCGAACCCCTCCGGCCGCTCAGTGACCTGGCCCGCAATCTGCGCTGGTCCTGGCATACGGAGACCCGCGACCTGTTCCAGTCCGTCGACCCCGAGCGCTGGGCCGCCTCGGAAGGCGATCCCGTACGGCTCCTGGGGAGCGTGTCGCCCGCGCGGCTCGCGGAGCTGGCCGGGGACCATCGGTTCCTGCGCCGTCTGGCGGCGGTCACCGACGACCTGGCCGACTATGTGACCGGCGACCGCTGGTACCAGACCCACACCGGCGAACTGCCCGCCGCCATCGCCTACTTCTCGCCCGAGTTCGGCATCACGGCCGCCCTGCCGCAGTACTCCGGCGGCCTCGGCATCCTCGCCGGCGACCATCTGAAGGCGGCCAGTGACCTCGGCGTACCCCTGATCGGCGTAGGCCTCCTGTACCGGCACGGCTACTTCCGCCAGTCCCTGTCCCGGGACGGCTGGCAGCAGGAGCACTATCCGGTCCTCGACCCCAACGAGCTGCCTGTCACCCTCCTGGAGGAACCGGACGGCGCGCCCGGCACCCCCGCCCACGTATCCCTCGCCCTGCCCGGCGGCAAGCAGCTGCACGCCCGCATCTGGCTCGCCCAGGTCGGCCGCGTCCCGCTGCTGATGCTCGACTCGGACGTCGAGGAGAACGACCTCGGCGAACGCGGGGTCACCGACCGGCTCTACGGCGGCGGCAGCGAGCACCGGCTGCTGCAGGAGATGCTGCTCGGGATCGGCGGGGTCCGTGCGGTGCGGACGTACTGCCGGCTGACCGGCCATCCCGCGCCCGAGGTGTTCCACACCAACGAGGGCCACGCCGGCTTCCTGGGCCTGGAGCGCATCGCCGAGCTGTGCGACGGCGGGCTGGACTTCGACTCCGCGCTGGAGGCGGTCCGCGCCGGGACCGTCTTCACCACCCACACACCCGTACCGGCCGGCATCGACCGCTTCGACCGCGAGCTGGTCGCCCGCCACTTCGGCTCCGACGCCGAACTCCCGCGCATCGACGTCGAGCGCATCCTGCGGCTGGGCATGGAGACCTATCCCGGCGGCGAACCGAACCTCTTCAACATGGCCGTGATGGGCCTGCGCCTCGGGCAGCGCGCCAACGGCGTCTCCCTGCTGCACGGCCATGTCAGCCGCGAGATGTTCTCCGGCCTGTGGCCGGGATTCGACCCCGACGAGGTGCCGATCACGTCCGTGACCAACGGGGTGCACGCGCCCACCTGGGTGGCGCCCGAGGTCTTCCGGCTCGGCGCCCGGCAGATCGGCGCCCAGCGCACCGAGGACGCGCTGACCGTGGGCGGCTCGGACCGCTGGGACGCGGTGGGGGACATCCCCGACCAGGACATCTGGGAGCTGAGGCGGGTCCTGCGCGAGCAACTGGTGGACGAGGTGCGCCGGCGGCTGCGGGCGTCCTGGCGCGGGCGCGGGGCCGGGACGGCCGAGCTGGGCTGGATCGACGGAGTGCTCGACCCGGACGTCCTCACCATCGGCTTCGCACGGCGCGTCCCCTCGTACAAGCGCCTGACGCTGATGCTGCGCGACCGCGACCGGCTGATGGACCTCCTGCTGCACCCCGAACACCCGGTCCAGATCGTCGTCGCGGGCAAGGCGCACCCGGCGGACGACGGCGGGAAGCGGCTGGTGCAGGAGCTGGTGCGGTTCGCCGACGACCCGCGCGTGCGCCACCGCATCGTCTTCCTGCCCGACTACGGCATGGCGATGGCGCAGAAGCTGTACCCGGGCTGCGACATCTGGCTCAACAACCCCCTGCGCCCACTGGAGGCCTGCGGCACCTCCGGCATGAAGGCCGCCCTCAACGGCTGCCTCAACCTCTCCGTCCTGGACGGCTGGTGGGACGAGTGGTTCCAGCCCGACTTCGGCTGGGCGATCCCCACGGCGGACGGCACCGGAACCGATCCCGAGCGCCGCGACGACGTAGAGGCCGAAGCCCTCTACGACCTGCTGGAACAGCGCGTCGCCCCGCGTTTCTACGAGCGCGGGCAGCAGGGACTGCCCGACCGGTGGATCGAGATGGTGCGCCAGACCCTCACCCTGCTCGGGCCGAAGGTGCTGGCCGGCCGCATGGTCCGCGAGTACGTCGAGCGTCTCTACGCGCCGGCCGCCCATGCCCATCGCTCGATGGACCCCGGCTCCGCGCGCGAACTCGCCGCCTGGAAGGCACGGGTGCGGGCCGCCTGGCACGGGGTCACCGTCGACCACGTGGAGACGTCCGCCGCCACCGCCACCGCGGAACTCGGCACGACGCTCGCCCTGCGGGTGCGGGTGGGCCTCGGCGAGCTGGGGCCTGACGACGTGGAGGTGCAGGCCGTCTCCGGGCGCGTCGACCCGGAGGACCGCATCGCGGACGCGGCGACGGTCCCGCTGAAACCGGCGGGCGGCCCAGACCCGGAGGGCCGATGGGTGTACGAGGGCCCGCTCTCCCTGGACCGCACCGGGCCCTACGGCTACACGGTCCGCATCCTGCCCGCACACCGGCTGCTGGCGTCCGGGGCGGAGTTGGGGCTGGTGGCGGTGCCCTCGGAGGAGACGGGGGAGGGCGCCGGGGTGCTGATGAGGTGAGGCGGTCTCACGCCTCCGAGTAGGGGGCGCACATACGCTTCAGGGTGTTCCCGCACTTTCGTGCGTAGGCGTGCTGAAGGCCGCGCGTCGCAGGTCCGCCCGCCCGGGCGTACCACTTCGCCGCGCGGCTGAACGCGTGCACGGTCAGCCACACCGTGCCGTCACCGGTACGGTCCACGACGAACGACTCCTCGCCGCACTCCGGGTGGCCGGCCAGCGTGCCGTACGCCCAGCCCGTGCGGCGGGGCTCCTCGACCGTGTAGACGATGCGGCACGGAGCCTTGATCATCCCGGCGAGGGTGATGGTGACGTCGACGCCCTCGGTCGCCCGGTCCGCGCTCGCCTCGACCCCCACACCGAGTTCGCGGTGCATCTCCCAGGTCAGGACCGCCTCGGAGGCCCTTTGGAAGGCTTTCTCGCCCTCGCCGATGCGCGTGCGCACCTGCATCGGGTGGAAACCCGGCGGGCAGAAACCGCCGCGGCGGGTGCCGCCGACGTCGTCGTAGGTGAAGTCCTCCAGGCGCATGGGACACAAGAGTAGGGCGGTACCCGGGACAGCCTTCGTCCCGGGTACCGCCCGCCGACCCCCCTCGGGTCAGCTCACGTTGACAGCGGCCCAGGCCGCGGCCACCGTCTTGTACTCCGTGCTGCTGGAGCCGTACAGGGCGGAGGCCGCCGACAGCGTGCCCGCACGGGCCGACTTGTAGTTCGTCGTCGACGTGAAGTACGTGGTCAGCGCCTTGTACCAGATCTGCAGCGCCTTGTCGCGGCCGATGCCGGTGACCGTGGAGCCGTTGGACGTCGGCGAGTTGTAGCTCACGCCGTTGATCGTCTTCGCGCCGCTGCCCTCGGACAGCAGGTAGAAGAAGTGGTTGGCGACACCGGACGAGTAGTGGACGTCCTTGTTGCCGACGGACGAGGACCAGGAGTCGGCGGAGCCGCCGTCCTTGCTGGGCTTGTCCATGTAGCGCAGCGGGGTGCCGTCGCCGTTGATGTCGATCTTCTCGCCGATGAGGTAGTCACCCTTGTCGGACGAGTTGTTGGCGAAGAACTCGACACCGGTGCCGAAGATGTCCGAGGTGGCCTCGTTGAGGCCGCCGGACTCACCGCTGTAGTCGAGCCCTGCCGTGTTCGCGGTGACGCCGTGGCTCATCTCGTGGCCGGCCACGTCCAGCGAGGTCAGCGGATCCGTGTTGCCCTCGCCGTCGCCGTACGTCATGCAGAAGCAGCCGTCGTCCCAGAACGCGTTCACGTACGAGCTGCCGTAGTGGACGCGGGAGTAGGCGCCGACGCCGTTGTTCTTGATGCCGCTGCGGCCGAAGACGGACTTGTAGAAGTCCCAGGTCTCCTGCGCGCCGTAGGCGGCGTCCGCGGCGGCGGTCTGGTCCGTGCTGGAGCTGGAGGCGGTGCCGGTGCCCCAGACGTTGTCCGCGTCGGTGAACAGGGTGCCGGTGCCCGAGCTCGTGCCGTGCTTCAGGTTGTACGTCTTGTGGCCGCCGCGGGAGGCGTCGGTCAGCGAGTACGAGGAGCCCGACCCGCTCGTGGTGAGGCTGACCGTGCCCGAGTACAGCGTCTTGCCGGTGCCGGTCGCGTTCTCGATGCCCTGGTACTCGAAGAGCTTCTTGCCGGTGGCCGCGTCGGTGATGACGTGCAGCTGGTTCGGGGTGCCGTCGTCCTGGAGGCCGCCGACGACGGTCTCGTAGGCGAGGACGGGCTTGCCGGAGCCGGCCCAGACGACCTTGCGGGCGCCGTCGGCCGCGGTCTTGGCGGAGCCGAGCGTCTTGGCGGCGCTCACCGCCTGCTTCTCGGCCTTGGCCGGGGTGACCTGCGCCTTGAGCGAGGCGACCTTGATGGTGGCCTTCGTCGCTCTGGTGACGCCCTCCGCCTTGCCGGACTTGGCGGTGTGCACGACGAGGTCGCCGCCGAGGACCGGCAGGCCCGCGTAGGTGCGCTCGTAGCGGGTGTGGACGGTGCCGTCGGCGTCCTTGACGACGTCCTTGACGACGAGCTTCTCCTTGGCGCCGAGGCCTATCTGCTGGGCGGTCTCGGCGACGTCGGTCTGTGCCTTGTGGATCAGCGTGGTGCGGGCCGCGTTCGACAGCGCGGCGGGCGCGGCGGCGAGCGTGGCCTTGGCCGGGGTGTCCGCCGGGGTCTGGGCGGCGGCCGAACCGGTGGTCAGACCGGTGGTGAGCAGGGCTCCGGCCGCGACTGCGGTGGCTATGGCCAGAGTCGAGCGCTTGTGACGCGCGTAGAGGGGGGTCACACAAGCTCCTTGTGGTGGGGGAGTCCGGCACGGCGTGGGGCGCCTCACCGGAGTTGCTGTGAAGTTGTGCGGCGGTTGTGAGGAAGAGTGACACCGGGGGCGCGTACATGTCAGGACCCCCCTGTGATGTTGGCCGAAAATTGACCTTCGGGTGAACATTGCAGGCATGTAAACGGAGTTGACCGCGGCAAAGGCCCAACCGGTGATGGGTAAGGGCGTGGCAAAAGGAGGGCGCCGCCCCGGGGAGTCGAACCACCGGGGCGGCGCCCTGAACCGAGGGCCTCAGGGCCGGTCTACGGGAAGGTGAGCTTCCAGCTGTTGATGTAGCCCGTGTCCTGGGCTGCCTGGTCCTGGACCTTCAACTTCCAGGTGCCGTTGGCGACTTCGGAGGAGGCGTTGACCGTGTAGGTGGTCTGGACGTTGTCCGCCGAGTCGGAGGAGCTGAAGTTCTTCAGGCGGTACGTCGAGCCGTCCGGGGCCACCAGGTCGATCACCAGGTCGCCGCGCCACGTGTGGACGATGTCGACCGAAACCTGAAGGTTCGAGGGGGCGTTGCCCGTCCGGCCGGACACGGTGACGGACGACGTCACGGCCGGCCCGTTGTCCGGAATCGACACGTCGGTCGTGTTCTCGAAGGACGTGCCGCCACCGCCGCCGCCACCGGAGCGCGAGCCGACCGCGACGCCCGCCCAGGCGTCCTGCACGGCCTTGTACTCGGTGGACGTGGTGCCGTACAGCTCACCCGCCGCCGCGAGCGTGCCCGTGCGCGCGGAGGCGTAGTTGGTGGTGGACGTGAACTTCGTGGTCAGCGCCCGGTACCAGATCTGCAGCGCCTTGTCCCGGCCGATGCCGGTGACCGGAAGCCCGTCCGAGGTCGGCGAGTTGTAGCTGACGCCGTTGATGACCTTGGCGCCGCTGCCCTCGCTCAGCAGGTAGAAGAAGTGGTTGGCGACGCCCGAGGAGTAGTGGACGTCGAGGTTGCCCACGCCCGAGTACCAGGAGTCGGCGGAGCCGCCGTCCTTGCTGGGCTTGTCCATGTAGCGCAGCGGGGTGCCGTCGCCGTTGATGTCGATCTTCTCGCCGATGAGGTAGTCACCCACGTCGGTCGAGTTGGCTGCGTAGAACTCGACACCGGTGCCGAAGATGTCGGAGGTGGCCTCGTTGAGGCCGCCGGACTCGCCGCTGTAGTTGAGCCCTGCCGTGTTCGAGGTGACGCCGTGGCTCATCTCGTGGCCGGCCACGTCGAGGGCGGTCAGCGGGTCGGCGTTGCCGGAGCCGTCGCCGTACGTCATGCAGAAGCAGCCGTCGTCCCAGAACGCGTTCACGTACGAGTTGCCGTAGTGGACGCGGGAGTAGGCGCCGACGCCGTTGTTCTTGATGCCGCTGCGCCCGAAGGTGTTCTTGTAGAAGTCCCAGGTCTCCGCGGCGCCGTAGTGTGCGTCGGCGCCCGCGGTGGCGGCGTTCGACGTGGTGCTGTTGCCCCAGGTGTTGCTGGTCTGCGAGAACAGCGTGCCGGTGCCCGAGGTGCCGTGGTTGAGGTTGTACGTCTTGTGCCCGCCGCGGTCGCCGTCGGTCAGTGTGTAGTTCGAGCCCGACTGGGTCGTCGTCAGCGGGACCGAACCGCTGTACTGGGTGTTGCCGGTGCCGGTCGCGTTCTCGATGCCCTGGTACTCGTAGAGCTTCTTGCCGGTGGTCGCGTCCGTGATGACGTGCAGCTGGTTCGGGGTGCCGTCGTCCTGGAGGCCGCCGACGACCGTCTCGTACGCCAGGACCGGCTTGCCGCTCGCCGCCCAGATCACCTTGCGCGGGGCCACGTCGGCGCCGGCCCTGGTCGAGCCGAGGGCCTTCGCACGCTTGACGGCCTGCTGCTCGGCGGCCGCCCTGGTGATGTCCGGGGTGACGTCGGAGACCTTGATGGCGGCGTTCGTCGCCTTGATGACGCGCTGGGTGGCGCCGGACTTGGCGGTGTCGACGATCAGGTCGCCGCCGAGGACCGGGAGACCGTCGTAGGTGCGCTCGTAGCGGGTGTGGAGAGTGCCGTCCGCGTCCTTGACGACGTCACGGGCGACGAGCTTCTCCTTGGCGGCGAGGCCGATGTCCTTGGCGGTCTGCGCGCGGGCCGTGTCGGCGTCGCGTATCAGTTCGGCGCGCTGGGAGGGGCTGAGCTTGACGGCGGCGTGGGCCTTGCCCGCCTGGGCCGGGGCGGCGGACGCGGCGCCCGACTGGACGGCCGCGGCGAGCAGGGCGGTGACACCGGCGACGGCGACGATGTGGGAGGTGCGTCTGCGAGAGGAATTGCTTCTCAACACTGACTCCTTCTGCGCGGCCGCGGGTCGCGCGGCCAGGGGGAGATCCGGACGATGGGTCGACCGTCCGGGGCAGAACTGGCAGAGCTGCGAAACCAGGTGCGGGTGGCCTTGTGACGACACAGCGGTGTATCTGTGGGGTTGCTGTGAAGCGGCCGTGGGAAGCCTGGCACCGGATGGCGCTTTCTGTCAGGGGCGCGTCAGGAAGTTGGCCGGAATTGGTTCGTTGTCCGGATGTTCATGTCCGGTATGCGGAGAGGGGGGCGGATGGTCACGCGGGGTCCCCGTGCCACGTCCGCCACAGCGCCGCGTACGCGCCGCCGGCGGCCACCAGCTCCTCGTGCGTGCCGAGTTCGGTCAGGCGGCCGCCCTCCATCACGGCCACCCGGTCCGCGTCGTGGGCGGTGTGCAGACGGTGCGCGATGGCGATGACCGTACGGCCTTGGAGGACGGCGGCCAGGGCGCGCTCGGTGTGGCGGGCCGTCGCCGGGTCCAGCAACGCCGTGGCCTCGTCGAGGATCAGCGTGTGCGGGTCGGCCAGGACGACGCGGGCCAGGGCGAGCTGCTGGGCCTGGGAACCGTCCGTAGGGCAACCCCCCTCGCCGAGCCGGGTGCCGAGACCGTCCGGCAGCTCCCGAATCCAGTCCTCGGCGCCGACCGCGGTGAGGGCGGCCCACAGCTGCTCGTCCGTGGCGGCCGGCTCGGCGATCAGCAGGTTGTCGCGGACCGTGCCGAGGAACACGTGGTGTTCCTGGGTGACCAGGACGACCTGACGGCGCAGTTGGTCGGGGCCGAGGTCGACGACGGGCACACCGCCGACGGTCACCGTGCCCTCCCCCGGGGCGTCGACACCGGCGAGAAGCCGGCTGAGCGTCGTCTTTCCGGCGCCGGAGGGGCCGACGACCGCCAGCCGTTCGCCCGGCCGCACGGTCAGGTCGACGCCGCGTAGCACCTCGCCGCCGCGGTCGTAGGCGTAGCGCACACCGGTGACGTCGATGCGGTCGTCGGCGGGGGCGGGGGAGCCGGCCGGCACGGTCTGCGGGGCCCGGGCGAGGCCCTCGACGCGGGCGAAGGAGGCGCCGCTGCTCTGCAGTTGCTCGATCCGCATCAGGATCTCGTCGAGCGGCCCGTTCAGCCGCTGCAGATAGAGGGCCGCCGAGACGACCGCACCCAGGCTCAGCGTGCCGTGGTCGAGCAGGACTCCGCCGACCAGGAGGACGGCGGCCACCGGCACGAGGTAGGAGACCTCCACCGCCGGAAAGAACACGGTCCGCAGGAACAGCGTGTACAGCCGGGTCCGCCGCGACGTCTCCAGCGCGTCCCGGCTCGCCGTGACGCGGCGCCGCTGCAGCCGCAGCGCCTCGACGGTCCGGGCGCCGGACGCGGTCGCCGCGAGGATCTCCGCGACGTCCGAGGTGGCGGCGCCCTCGGCGAGATAGCCGTCGCGGGCCCGCTTCAGATACCAGCGCAGCGCGCACCAGATGCCGGTCAGCCCGACCAGACCGCACGCGCCGAGCAGCGGGTTCAGGGCGAAGACGGCGCCGAGCAGGAACAGCGCCTGCACGCTGTTGACGAGCAGGTCGGGTCCGACATCGCGCAGGGTGGTGCCGACCAGGGCGACGTCGGCCGTGCCGCGCGCCGTCAGATCACCGGTGCCGGCCCGCTCCAGGACCCCCGCGGGCAGGGCCAGCGCCCGCTCGACGAACTCCTCCCGCACTCGGGCGAGCGTCCGCTCCCCGAACCGGTGCCCCACATACCGGGCCCACCGGGCCAGCAGCAACTGCGCGAGCGAACACACCAGGATCCACAGCGCCAGGCGGTCGACGGCCCCGACACCGCCCCCGCCCCGCACCTCGTCGATGATCCGCCCGACCAGCCAGGGCCCGGCCAGACCGGCTCCGGCGGCCATCCCGTTCAGCGCCAGCCGGCGGCGAAGGCCCGCGCGTCGGCCCGCAGCAGCCGCAGCATCGCCCGCCGCACGTCGGCCGGTTCGGCGACGGGGAGCCGGCCCGAGGAGACCGCCGTCATCTGATCGCCTCCTCGGCCGCGGACTCTTCGGCGTCCCGTGCCACCAGGGCGCGGTACGCCGGTTCGCTCTCCAGCAGTTCGCGATGGCTTCCCACGGCCGCGGCCCTGCCCTCCTGCAGGAAGTACACGGTGTCCGCCCGGTCCAGCACGAGCGGTGACGTGGTCGTGACGACGGTGGTACGGCCCTGGCGTGCCGTGCGCAGCCGCTGGGCGATGCGTGCCTCGGTGTGGGCGTCCAGGGCGGAGGTCGGTTCGACGGCGAGCAGTACCTCGGGGTCGGCCAGCAGGGCGCGCACCAGCCGTATCCGTTGTCGTTGGCCGCCGGAGAGGTTGCGGGCCTGGGCGTCGATCGGTGAGTCGAGGCCGTCCGGCAGGCCCTGGACGATGTCGTCCGCGACGGCCGCGTGCAGCGCCTCGGACAGGGGCGCCTTCGCGGATGCCCCGGTGCGCGGTCCGGCGTCCGCGGGTGTGTTGTGGCTGGTCGCGCCCCGCGACGGAGCCGCGTCCTGACGCAGTCCGGCGCCCCCCGGCGGCGTTACGGAGCCGTCCACCACCTCGTGCAGGGTGCCTGCGAAGAGGTCCGCCTCGTGGTCCGCCACCAGGATGCGCTCCCGGATCTGCGGCAGCGTGATCTCGTCGAGGGGTATGCCGCCCCAGGTCGCGTTCGACGGCACATACCGCCCGAGCCGGTCGACGACCGCCGCCGCGTCGGCCGGGTGGCCGCAGGCCAGCGCGGTCAGCTGTCCCGGCCGCACCCGCACTCCGGACTCCGGGTCGTGCAGCACCGCCGGCTGTGCGGGCGCGTCCCGGGTGCCGATGTCGGCCGGCGGCTCCAGCCGCAGGAACCGTACGAGCCGCCGTGCCGACACCAGCCCGCGGCTGATCTGGTAGCCGCACTCGACCCAGAACGCCACCGGTCCCACCAGCACGGCCACATAGCCGTACACCGACACCAACTCGCCGATGCTGATGGCCCCTTGGGCGGCGAGCCGGGCCGCCATCCAGGTGACCACCGCGAGGAACAGGGTCGGCAGTCCGACGCCGAGCGCCTGGACCCAGCTGGTCACCGCCCCGACCCGGTAGCCCTGCCGGCGCAGCCGCTGCGAGTCACGGTGGAAGGCGTCGGCGAACAGCCCTTTGCCGCCGAGGCCGTTGAGGACCCGCAGGCCGCCGGCGAGGTCGGCGATGCGGGCGGTGAGCACGCCCTGCCGCTCCCGGTACTCGGTCTCCGTGCCCTGCAGCCGGGCGAGGAGAGGCCCGACGAGGACGACGATCAGCGGCATCCCGAGGAGGACGACGGCGGCGATGAGCGGCGAGATGGCCACCAGCAGCCCGGCGACCGCCAGATAGGCGACGACCGTGCCGACCCCGGGCCCGACGACCGTCAGCGACTGGCTGATCGTCTGCACATCGCCCACCCCGATGGTGACGACCTCCCCGGCCCCGACCCGGCGCGGCAGCGCGGCGCCCAGCCGGACCGCCTGTCCCACGACGACCTTGACCGTGCGGAAGTTGGCGTCCATCCGCACCCGGGTCATCGTGCGGTGCCGCATGATGCTCAGCCAGGCGTTGAACGCTCCCACCGCGAACAGCGCGGCGGTCCAGCCCGCCAGCGCCGGATAGTCACCGGGCTCCAGCCCGTCGTCGATCGCCCGGGACAGCAGATACGGCGTCGCCGCGAGCAGCGCCATCCACACACTGCCCAGCACCGCTCCGGCGAGTGACCTGCCGGGCTGGCAGCGGACCAGCCACCACAGGTAACGCCCGCCGCCGCGACAGTCCGGCGTCCCGGGATCCCCGTACGCGTCGATCATCCGTCCCCCGATCCCTGCGCCCGGCCGACGTCCACACCCACCGGTGTCCACGTCGGACCGATGTCCACCTCAGACCGGCGTCTACGCCAGGCTGTCCCGCCATGCCCGGTGCAGATCCGCGAACCGCCCGGTGCCCGCCACGAGTTCGGCCGGACTGCCGTCCTCCACGATCTTCCCGTGCTCCATGACCAGTACCCGGTCCGCGATCTCGACGGTCGACAGCCGGTGCGCGATGACGACCGCCGTGCGCCCGTGCAGCACCGTCGACATCGCCCGCTGCACGGCCCGTTCACCCGGGATGTCGAGCGAGCTGGTCGCCTCGTCGAGGATGAGTACCGCGGGGTCTGCGAGCAACGCCCGCGCGAAGGCCACGAGCTGGCGCTGGCCGGCCGAGATACGGCCGCCCCGCTTGCGTACGTCCGTGTCGTACCCGTCGGGCAGCGCCTCGATGAAGTCGTGCGCGCCGATCGACTTCGCGGCGCGCTCGATCTGCTCGCGGGTCGCGTCCGGGCGGCCGATGGCGATGTTCTCGGCGACCGTCCCGGAGAACAGGAACGCCTCCTGCGTCACCATCACCACCCCGCGCCGCAGTTCGGGCACGGACAGCTCGCGCAGGTCCACGCCGTCCAGCAGGACCCGGCCCTCGGAGGGGTCGTAGAAGCGGGCGAGCAGCTTGGCCAGGGTCGACTTGCCGGCGCCGGTCGAGCCGACGACCGCGACCGTCTGCCCGGCCGGGACGGTGAGGCCGAAGCGGGGCAGGACCTCGCCGCCGGTGCGGTAGCCGAAGGCGACCTCGTCGAAGACGACCTCGCGACCGGGGTGCTCGCTCTTGAGTGCGGGCAGTTCCACGGGACTCGACGGCTCCGGGACGGTCGGTGTCTGCGCCAGCAGTCCGGCGATCTTCTCCAGGGAGGCCGCCGCCGACTGGTACGAGTTCAGGAACATGCCGAGCCGGTCGATGGGGTCGTACAGGCGGCGGAGGTAGAGCACGGCGGCGGCCAGGACGCCCAGCTCCAGCGAGCCGCCCGCCACCCGGTAGGCGCCCCACAGCACGATGCCCGCGACGGCCGTGTTGGCGACCAGCCGGGAGCCGACGACATAGCGGGCCATCTCCAGCAACGCGTCGCCGTTGACCCGCTCGTGCCGCCGGTTCAGCGTCCGGAAGGCGGCGTCGTTGGCGGCCTCGCGGCGGAAGGCGCGCACCGGGCGGATGCCGTTCATCGTCTCGACGAACTTGACGATCACGGCGGCGATGGCGGTGGAGCGCAGGCGGTACACCCGGACCGCGCGCCGCTGGTAGATCCGTACGAGGAGGTACAGCGGCACGAAGGACGCCACCGCGACCGCCCCGAGGGCGAGATCCAGCCAGAGCAGCATCGCCGAGATGTAGACGAAGGAGAGGATGACCATGACGAGTTCCTGCAGGCCCTCGCTGAGCAGTTCGCGCAGGGACTCGACATCGGTCGTCGACCGGGAGATGAGCCGGCCCGAGGTGTAGCGCTCGTGGAAGTCGAGGCTGAGTGCCTGCGCGTGGCGGAAGATACGGCCGCGCAGGTCGAGCAGCACGTCCTGGTTGACGCGGGCGGCGGCGATGACGAACGCGTACTGGAGCCCGCCGGAGACCAGCGCGCACAGCAGATAGACCCCGGCCACCGCGATCAGCGGGCCGTGACGCCGGTCCCGGAAGGCCGGGACGGCGGTGTCGATCGCGTAGGCCACCAGCAGCGGGCCCGCCTGGACGGCCGCCTGCTGGAGCAGCAGCAGGAGGGTGGTGAAGGCGACGCGGGCCTTCATCGGGGCGAGCAGGGTTCGCAGCAGGGCGGCGGTGGCGCCCGGGGGAGTGGGCAGCACATCCCGGTCGAAGGGGTCGGTGGCGTCCTTGGGGCGGGGGAGGTCCGGCTCGTCGTCCGCCGTGGGGACAGACGTGCTGGTGGCCGTCATCGGTGGTCCTCCGCTTCTCCGGTCCCGGACATGAGATGGGCGTATTCGGCGTTCGTGCGCAGCAGTTCGTGATGCGTGCCGACGGCGGTGATCCGGCCGCCGGAGAGCAGGGCGACCCGGTCGGCGAGCAGGACCGTGGACGGGCGGTGCGCCACGATGAGGGCGGTGGTGTCGGCGAGCACGTCCCGCAGGGCGGCCTCCACGGCGGCCTCGGTGTGCACGTCGAGGGCGGACAGGGGGTCGTCGAGGACGAGGAACCGCGGTCTGCCCACGACCGCTCGCGCCAGCGCCAGCCGCTGCCGCTGGCCGCCGGAGAGGCTGAGCCCCTGCTCGCCGACCCGGGTGTTGGTCCCCTGGGGCAGCGCGTGCGCGAAGCCGGCCTGGGCGACGGACAGCGCCCGGTCCAACTCGGCTGTCCCCGCGCCGGCTTCGGCCCCCATGAGGACGTTGTCCCCGACGCTCGCCGAGAAGAGGGTCGGCTCCTCGAAGGCGACCGCGACCATGGAGCGCAGCTCCTCGCGGGAGAGGGCGGCGATGTCCTCGCCGTCCAGCGTGATCCGCCCGGACGTCACCTCGTGCAGACGCGGGACGAGGGCGGTCAGGGTCGTCTTGCCGCTGCCGGTGGCGCCCACCAGGGCCAAGGACTCGCCGGGGCGGACATGGAGGTCGATGCGGTCGAGGACGGGCGGGGAGTCCTCGGGGGCGTCGGGATAGCGGAACCGCACGTCGAGGAAGCGCAGGCCGTCCCTGCCGGCTGCCGGCCGGTGGGAGCCGTCCGCGTCCCCCGGCCCGGTCTCGCCCCCTTGCCCGGCCGCGCGATGACCCGGCCCGGCGACCGTTTCCGTCTCCGGCGGTTCGTCCATCACCTCGAAGTACCGCTCCGTGGCCGTCGCCGCCTCCTGGCTCATCGCGAGCAGGAAGCCGATGGAGTCCACCGGCCACCGCAGGGCGAGGGCCGTCGACAGGAACGCCACCAGCGTCCCCGCGGACAGGTTCCCGTCGGCCACCTGCACCGTGCCGAGCACCAGCGCCGCCCCGATCGCGACCTCCGGCAGCGTGACGATGACACCCCAGATCGTGGCGAGCAGCCCCGCCTTGCGCAGTTCCGTCCCCCGCAGGGTCCGCGACAGCTCCCGGAACGCGCGCGCCTGGCTGCGGTGCCGCCCGAACCCCTTGATGATCCGGATGCCGAGCACGCTCTCCTCGACGACCGTCGTCAGATCGCCGACCTGGTCCTGGGAGAGCCGCGCCACCTCGGCGTACCGCTGCTCGAAGACCAGGCATGTGACCATCACGGGGACGGCCGGCCCCAGGATGACCAGCCCGAGCGTCCAGTCCTGCAGCAGCATGATCACCACGCCGACGAGGATCGTCACGCCGTTGACCAGAAGGAACGTCAGGGGAAAGGCGAGGAACTGGCGCAGCAGCATCAGGTCCGTGGTGCCGCGCGACAGCAGCTGCCCCGAGGACCACCGGTCGTGGAAGGAGACCGGCAGCCGCTGCAGATGCCCGTACAGATCTGCCCGCATCCCCGCCTCGACGCTCGACAGCGGCCGCGCCACCAGCCACCGGCGCAGCCCGAACAGCACCGCCTCCGTGAGCCCGAGCAGCAGCAGGTACAGCGCCCCGAGCCAGACGCCCGCCGGATCTCGGTCGGCGACCGGCCCGTCGACCATCCACTTCAGTACGAGCGGGATCACGAGCCCCGTGCAGGAGGCGACGACGGCGACGGACGCGGCGCTGAAGAGCCGCGCCCGCACGGGCCGCACGTACGGCCACAGGCGCAGCAGCGTCCGCACGGCGGATCGGTCGGTGGTCTTCCCCGGTTCCTCGGTGGTTGCACGTGTCGTCGCCATCAGCAGTGAGCCTACGGATCGGCACTGACAACGCCCACCGGGTTTTGGCCGGATCCGGGTCGGCCATCGGACCTACGACCTGCGCGTTCGAGGGGTCGTACGCGCGCATCAACCGATCGGTTGATGCGCCTTCGAGCGCGACGGCCGATGTGGCGGGCACCCGCTTCCCGCGACGCTGATGCCATGCCTGTCATCGAAGTCACCGACCTGCGCAAGTCCTACGGCGGCCGACCCGTCGTCGACGGTGTCTCCTTCGCCGTCGAGGAGGGCGAGATCTTCGGGATCCTCGGCCCGAACGGCGCCGGCAAGACCACCACCGTCGAGTGTGTCGAGGGACTGCGCGTCCCCGACGCGGGCCGTGTCCGCGTCACCGGCCTCGACCCCGTCGCCGACCACGCACGCGTGGCCGGCGTCCTGGGCGCGCAGCTCCAGCAGAGCGAGCTGCAGCCCAAGCTGACCGTCCGCGAGGCACTGGAGCTGTACGCCTCCTTCTACCCGGCGCCGCTCGACTGGGCGCCGCTCGCCGAGCGCCTCGGACTGACCTCCAAGCTGACCACCCGGTTCGGCAAGCTGTCCGGCGGCCAGAAACAGCGCCTGTTCATCGCGCTCGCACTGATCGGCAACCCGCGGATCGTCGTACTGGACGAGCTGACCACCGGCCTGGACCCGCGGGCCCGCCGGGACACCTGGCAGCTCATCGAGGACGTGCGGGCAGGCGGTGTGACGGTCCTGCTGGTCACCCACTTCATGGAGGAGGCCCAGCGGTTGTGCGACCGGATCGCGGTGATCGACAAGGGCCGGGTGGCCGCCCTGGACACCCCGGCGGGTCTCATCCAGCGCTCCGCGGGCGCCACCGTCATCAGCTTCACCCCGTCCGCGCCACTGGACGACCGTGACCTGAACGCGCTCCCGGCGCTCGCGTCCATCGGGCACAAGGACGGCCGTATCACGCTCGCCGGCACGGACGAGACCGTCAACGCCGTCATCACCCTCCTCGCCCGCCACCGCATCACGGCCCATCAGCTCCGCGTCGTGGACGCCACGCTCGACGACGCCTTCCTCGACCTGACGAAGGAGGCAGCGGTATGAGCACCGCCGCCGCAGTGAAGACCGGTATGAGCACCGCCGTCCTGAAGACCGAGGTCCGCCTCTTCCGCCGGGAACCGGGCGCCCTCTTCTGGATCCTGCTGTTCCCGACCCTGCTACTGGTGATCCTCGGTTCCATCCCGTCCTTCCGGACGCACAACGCCGACCTCGGCGGCCTGCGCACCATCGACGTCTACGTCCCGGTGGCCGTGCTGCTCGGCATGATCGTCGGCGGCCTGCAGTCGATGCCGCAGACCCTCACCGGCTACCGCGAGCGCGGCATCCTGCGCCGCATGGCCACCACACCGGTCCGCCCGAGCGCCCTGCTGTCCGCGCAGATGCTGGTGTACGGCGGGGCCGCCCTCGCATCGGCCCTGCTCTCCCTCGCGGTCGGACGGCTCGGCTTCGGCGTACGACTGCCGAAGCAGCCCTTCGGATACGTCCTCGCCCTGCTCCTGGCCGTTCTGGTCGCGCTCGCTCTCGGATCGGTGGTGTCGGCGCTGTCCCGTACGACGAAGATCGCCGGTGCGATCGGTTCCGCGGTGTTCTTCCCGGCGATGTTCTGCGCGGGCGTGTGGCTGCCGGTGCAGGCCATGCCCGACACCCTCGCCCGGATCGTCGGCTACACCCCCTTCGGGGCGGCGGCGCAGGCGCTCAACCAGGCGGCGGCGGGGCACTGGCCGGGCTGGACCCACCTGGGCGTGCTGGCGGTGTGGATCCTGTTGCTGACGGGTGCCGCGTCCCGCTGGTTCCGCTGGGAGTAGGCGAGGGGCCGTGCAGACTGGGGACATGACCGCGCTGGACACACAGATCGAGCGGCGCTGGGAGCAGTTCCACACCTGGGGGCCCTACGGGCTGCTCGGCGTCAGCGTCGTCCTCGCCATCGCCGCCGCCGACCCGCACGCCGGCCCGGGCAAGTGGTACGCCGCCCTGGGCCTGGTCGGCGCCGCGCTCGCGCTCCAGCTGTGGTGGCACGGCACCCGTCCCCGGCCCGTCCGCAGCCGTACGCCCTCCCGGGCCGGGACGGCGTACTACGCCGTCCGCTGGGCCCTCGCATTCGCCCTCACCTGGCTCAGCCCGTTCTTCGCGTTCTACGCCGCCGCCGGCTACATGGACGCCGACGAGACGATCCGGGGCACCGGATGGCAGCGGCTCGGAATGTTCGCGAGCGCGGTCACCGTGGCCGCCTCCCAGGCCGGCGGGCTGCCGTTCGGCAGCCCGGTCCAGTGGCTCGTCTTCGCCGGGCTCCTGGCCGCCAACTCCGGCCTGCAGCTGGTCGTCGCGCACCTCACCCAGCAGGAGGCGATGCGGGCCCGCGAGCGCACCGAGACCATCACCGAACTCGAACGCACCAACGCGGCGCTGCAGCAGGCCCTGGACGAGAACGCCGCCCTGCACGCCCAACTCCTCGTCCAGGCGCGGGAAGCCGGTGTCGCCGACGAGCGCCGGCGCCTGGCCGCCGAGATCCACGACACCATCGCCCAGGGCCTGACCGGCATCATCGCCCAGCTCCAGGTCGTCGCGAACGCCCCCGACCTCGACATCGCCCGCACCCACCTGGGGCGCGCCTCCGACCTGGCCCGCCACAGCCTCGGCGAGGCCCGCCGCTCCGTGCACAACCTGGCCCCGGTGGCGCTGGAGAACGACGGACTGCCCGAAGCGCTGAAGAAGACGGTCGCCGAATGGGGCGAACGGACCGGTGTACGCGCCGAGTTCACGGTCACCGGCACCACGGAACAGCTCCACGAGGAGGTCGCCGCCACCCTCCTGCGCATCGTCCAGGAGGCCCTGTCGAACGCGGCCCGGCACGCCCGGGCCGCCCGCCTGGGCGTCACCCTCTCCTTCCTGGGCGACGAGGTGATCCTCGACATCCGCGACGACGGCACCGGCTTCGACCCCCTCGCGCTGCCCGCCCGCACCCACGCGGGCGGCTTCGGCCTCGACGGCATGCGGGCCCGCGCCGAACGCATCGCGGGCTCACTGACCGTGGAGTCCGAGCCCGGGCACGGCACGGCCCTGTCGGCTCGCGTACCGTTGGTCCGCCATGACAGCTGATGTGACCGGAGACGCCCTGATCTCCCTGCTGATCGTCGACGACCATCCCGTCGTACGCGACGGCCTGCGCGGCATGTTCGAGTCGGCCCCCGGATTCACGGTCCTCGGCGAGGCCTCGGGCGGCATCGAGGCGCTCGAACGGGCCGCCGCCCTCGACCCCGACGTGATCCTCATGGACCTGCGCATGCCGGGCGGCGGCGGAGTCGACGCGATCGCCGAGCTGACCCGCCGCGGCGCCCGCGCCAAGGTCCTCGTCCTCACCACGTACGACACCGACACGGACACGCTGCCCGCGATCGAGGCGGGCGCGACGGGCTACCTCCTCAAGGACGCGCCACGCGACGAGCTGTTCATGGCCGTCCGCGCCGCCGCCGAGGGCCGCACCGTCCTCTCCCCGGCCGTCGCCTCCCGCCTGGTCTCCGCGGTCCGCACCCCCCGGACGCCCGCCAACGAACCCCTCTCCGCACGCGAACGCGAGGTGCTGGCCCTGGTCGCCAAGGGCACCTCCAACCGTGAGATCGCCCGCGAGCTGTTCATCAGCGAGGCGACGGTGAAGACCCATCTCACCCATCTGTACGGCAAGTTGGGCGTCAAAGACCGCGCGGCGGCGGTCGCGACGGCGTACGAGCGAGGGATCCTCGGCTAGCCGGGCAGGGGCGGCGACGGTGGGTCCGCCTCACTCCGCGACGCGCAGCAGCAGCACCGCACGGGCCGGAACCGTGATCACCGCCCCCGCCCGGTGCTCCACCCCCGGCTCCTCCGCCTGCGTCTCCCTCGACGTGTCGACGACCACCTCGTAGCGCTCCGCCCAGGGCGGCCCCGGCAGCACGAAGCCGGCCGGACGGTCCCCGGCGTGCAGGACGGCGAGAAAGCTGTCGTCGAGGATCGGGTCGCCGTGCTCGTCGCGGCCCGGTATGTCCCGCCCGGACAGATACATGCCGAGCGTGGCGGCGGGCGCGTACCAGTCCCGTTCCGTCATCTCCGCGCCGCGCGCGGTGAACCAGGCCAGGTCGCGCAGACCGTCGGCGGAGTGCGCACGCCCCGAGAAGAAGGCCCGGCGACGCAGCACGGGGTGGCGGTGCCGCAGCTCGATGAGCCGGGCCGTGAGGTCGAACAGGGCCTTCCAGCCGGGCTCCTGAAGCAGCCCCCAGTCCAGCCAGCTGATCTCGTTGTCCTGGCAGTACGCGTTGTTGCTGCCGCGCTGGGTGCGCCCCAGTTCGTCGCCCGCGACCAGCATCGGTACGCCCGTCGACAGCAGGAGCGTGGTCACCAGGTTCCTGAGCTGCCGCCGCCGCAGACCCCGTACGCGCTCGTCGGCCGTCTCGCCCTCGGCGCCGCAGTTCCACGACCGGTTGTCGTTCGTGCCGTCGCGGTTGCCCTCGCCGTTGGCCTCGTTGTGCTTGCGTTCGTACGACACCAGGTCGCGCAGGGTGAAACCGTCGTGCGCGGTGATGAAGTTGACGGACGCGTAGGGCCTGCGGCCTCCCCACGCGTACAGGTCGCTCGACCCCGACAGCCGGTACCCGAGATCCCGTACGTCCGGCAGCGCTCCCCGCCAGAAGTCCCGTACGGCATTGCGGTAGCGGTCGTTCCACTCCGTCCACAGGGGTGGGAAGGACCCCACCTGATAGCCGCCGGAGCCCACGTCCCAGGGCTCGGCGATCAGCTTCACCCGGCGCAGCACCGGGTCCTGCGCGATGACCGCGAGAAACGGCGACAGCATGTCCACGTCGTGCATGGAGCGGGCGAGGGCGGCGGCCAGGTCGAAGCGGAAGCCGTCCACGCCCATCTCCGTCACCCAGTAGCGCAGCGAGTCGGTGATGAGGCGCAGCACGTGCGGCTGGACCACGTGCAGGGTGTTGCCGCAGCCCGTGTAGTCGGCGTATCGACGCGCGTCCGACTGCAGCCGGTAGTAGCCCCGGTTGTCGATGCCCTTCAACGACAGCGTCGGGCCCAGCTCGCCCGCCTCCGCCGTGTGGTTGTAGACCACGTCGAGGATGACCTCGATGCCGGCCGCGTGCAGCGCGCGCACCATGCGCTTGAACTCGCCGACCTGCTGGCCCGTCGTACCGGACGCGGCGTACGGGGCGTGCGGGGCGAAGTAGCCGATGGAGTTGTAGCCCCAGTAGTTCTTCAGGCCCCGGCGCAGCAGGTGGTCCTCGTGCGCGAACTGGTGGACCGGCAGCAGCTCCACGGCCGTGACGCCCAGCTTGACGAGGTGCTCGATCGCCGCCGGGTGCGCCAGTCCCGCGTAGGTGCCCCGGAGCTCCTCCGGGATCCCCGGGTGCAGCCGGGTGAAGCCGCGCACATGCAGCTCGTAGATGACCGAGTCCGCCCACGGTGTCTTCGGCCGGCGGTCGTCCGCCCAGTCGTCGTCATCGTGGACCACGACGCCCTTGGGGACGTACGGCGCCGAGTCCCGGTCGTCGCGCACGGTGTCCGCGACCTGCTGCTGCGGCCAGTCCCGCACATGCCCGTACACCTCGGGCGGCAGGCTGAAGTCGCCGTCCACCGCGCGCGCGTACGGGTCGAGGAGCAGCTTCGCCGGGTTCCAGCGGCCGCCGGTCCACGGATCCCAGCGGCCGTGCACCCGGTAGCCGTAGCGCTGCCCCGGCATCACACCCGGCACGAAGCCGTGCCAGATCTCGTGCGTCAGCTCGGTGAGCCGCCCCCGCGTCTCCTTGCCGTCCTGGTCGAACAGGCACAGCTCCACCGACTCCGCCCCGCCCGCCCACAACGCGAAGTTGGTGCCCGCCACGCCGTCCGGGCCGACCCGGAACCTGGCTCCGAGCGGCGTCGGCGCACCCGGCCGCACGGGCACGCCCGGCACCTTGCGGGGCGCGCCGTTGACCACGGCGGCCGGGCGTTCGCCCTCGTCGGCGCGCTCCTCGGCGACCGCCTCCTGCTCGGCTGCGCTGGACACCTGTCAGCCTCCCACGGCTCATGCAACGACCTTGAAGGAGCGCATGGCGTCCCGGCCGAGGCTCCTCGTCGCGTCGTCCTCCCCACTGTTCTGCCCAGCACGTGGCCGAACGATCCCGGACGCCGGGCAGGTCGGCCGAAGCCTCCTCCCGTCCGGCGCCGCCCGGTTGCGCAGGGCTCCTCCGTCATAGCGCTCCGCACTCACGTTTCCCCAGGGCGTACCGCGGGGCGTACCGCGTCGTTGGGCAGGCCGTGAGGCATGCACAAGGGCGCGCACGGCGCGCGGGGGCCGCGCTGGCCGCCGTACTGACATGGGCAGGGCTCCTGGGCGGAGCCGCCGGCTGCACTTCCAACGCCACGGACAGGAGCGACATCGGCGAGGCACTCGGCAAGGCCCCGGCACCCGAGGACGTCATCCGGATCTCCCCGGACGACCAGAGCAAGGGCGTCAGACCCGACAGGACGCTGCGGGTACGGGTGCCCAGCGGGCGCCTGGAGAAGGTGAAGGTGGTGAAGTCCCAGGACGCACAGGAGTCCGAGGTGCGCGGCCGCATCTCCGAGGACGGCCTGCGCTGGGAACCCGACGAGCCCAGGCTGGCCCTCTCGGCCAAGTACACGGTCGACGTGGTCGCTCTGGACGGCCACGGACGGAGGTCCGCCCGGCACACGACGTTCACCACCTACGTCCCCGACGAGCGCTTCATCGGATACGTCACCCCCGAGAACCGCTCCACGGTCGGCACCGGGATGATCGTCTCCCTGGAGTTCAACCGGGAGATCGAGCACCGTGCCGCCGTCGAGCGCGCCATCCGCGTCACGGCGAAACCGGCGGTCGAGGTCCGCCCGCACTGGTTCGGCAAGGACCGCCTCGACTTCCGTCCCGAGCAGTACTGGAAGCCCGGCACCCAGGTCACCGTCTCCCTCAGGCTCCGCGACGTCGAGGGGGCGCACGGCGTCTACGGGCTGCAGTACAAGACGTTCTCCTTCACCGTCGGCCGCAGCCAGGTCTCCCTGGTCGACGCGGCCGCGCACACCATGCAGGTACGGCGCGACGGCGCGCTCCTCGCCACCGTGCCGATCACGGCCGGCGCACCCAAGCACACCACCTACAACGGGAAGATGGTGGTGATGGAGATGCTCGAACTGACCCGGATGAACGGCGCCACGGTCGGCTTCAAGAAGCAGAGCGGCAAGGGCGAGTACGACATCCCGGACGTCCCGCACGCGCTCCGCCTGACCGATTCCGGCACCTTCCTGCACGGCAACTACTGGGCGCCGGACGCCCCCGGGCATGTCAACGTCAGCCACGGATGCGTGGGACTGACGGACGTCAAGGGCGGCAGCTCCGACACCCCGGCCGGCTGGTTCTTCGACCGCAGCCTCGTCGGGGACGTCGTCCAGGTCGTGCACAGCAATGACAAAAAGGTCGCTCCCGACAATGGCCTCGGAGGGTGGAACATGGGTTGGAAGGAGTGGAAGGCGGGCGGCGCGGTCAAGTAACCGGAGGGGAGGCGGGGATTGAGTCAGGCACGTGATCGATGTTGCGACTGAACAGTGACATTCACCTGACACGATCCCCGAAACCTTCTGGTTAATATGCGCCAATGCGCGCGTGGGACGCGCGCCGGGGCGGGCCTGGCCAGGCCCGGCGAGGGGAGAACAACTTGAACGTGCGGCCGATATCGGGGGCGTCGGTTGACGCACGAACGACCCGGGCGGAACGTCGTGGGGGCCGGGGACTGCTGGCACTGATACTCGGGGTGCTGGTGCTCGCCGTCACCGCGTGCGGCGGGGGCGGTTCGGGTTCCGGGTCATCCGGTTCCGGGGACGGCAAGGGCAAGGGTTCGGGCGCGGCGCAGAGCAAGCAGTCGGAGGCCGTCGTCACGATCGCCCCGAAGAACGGCGCGAAGTCCGTCGACACCACCGGCGCCCTCAAGGTCAGCGCCGCCAAGGGCAGGCTGACGGCGGTCGTGGTGAAGGACTCCAAAGGTGCGGAGGTCGCCGGGAGGATCACCGGCGGCGGCACCGGCTGGGCGCCGGCCACACATCTCGCGGCGTCCACCACGTACACGGTGCACGCGGTCGCGAAGGACACCGAGGGGCGTGAGGCGGCGGAGGACTCCCGTTTCACCACCCTCACCCCGCAGAACACCTTCGTCGGCAACTTCACGCCCGAGGACGGCACCACGGTCGGCGTCGGAATGCCGTTCTCCGTCCGCTTCACCCGGGGTATCACGCACCCGGAGGACGTCGAGAAGGCCATCAGCATCAAGACCGAGCCGGCCGTCGACGTCGAGGGCCACTGGTTCGGCAACGACCGCCTCGACTTCCGTCCGGAGAAGTACTGGAAGTCCGGCACCAAGGTCACGGTCAAGCTGAACCTCGACGGCGTCGAGGGCCGGCAGGGCGTCTACGGCAAGCAGACCAAGACGATGGAGTTCACCATCGGCCGCAACCAGGTCTCCGTGGTCGACGCCAAGAAGCACACCATGAAGGTCATGCACGACGGCAAGGTCGTCAAGACCCTGCCCGTCACCACCGGCAAGCCCGGCTACGACACCTGGAACGGCCAGATGGTCATCAGCGAGCGGCTCCGGGTAACCCGTATGAACGGCGAAACGGTCGGCTACGGCGGCGAGTACGACATCAAGGACGTCCCGGACGCCATGCGCCTGACCGACTCCGGCACCTTCATCCACGGCAACTACTGGGGCGGCGGCGCCTTCGGCAACTACAACGCCAGCCACGGCTGCATAGGCCTGCAGGACACCCGCGGCGGCTACGACCGGGGGCTGCCGGGCGGCTGGTTCTTCGACCACTCGATCATCGGCGACGTCGTCGTCGTGAAGCACTCCAACGACCGCACCGTCGACCCCGACAACGGCCTCAACGGCTGGAACATGCCGTGGGAGAAGTGGAAGTCGTAGAGGTCTGAGTCGAGCGGGCCCGGTGCTGTGACCGACAGCACCGGGCCCGTCCCGTTGGTCCCCGTGCTGTGCCAGCCTGGGGGCACCCCCCAGACCCCCGGCCGAGTGTGAGCGACCGCACCCGGCCCACACCCGTTAGTCCCCGTGCTGTGCCAGCCTGGGGGGCACCCCCCAGACCCCCGGCCGGGTGTGAGCGACCGCACCCGGCCCACACCCGTTGGTCCCCGTGCTGTGTCTGCCTGGGGGGCACCCCCCAGACCCCCGGCCGGGTGTGAGCGACCGCACCCGGCCCACACCCGTTAGTCCCCGTTAACCTGCCTGCATGACCGTGAATCTCGAAGTCGCCGAAGGCGTCGGCACCATCCGTCTCGACCGTCCGCCGATGAACGCGCTGGACGTCGCCACGCAGGACCGGCTGAAGGAACTCGCCGAGGAGGCGACCCGTCGTGACGACGTACGGGCCGTGATCGTGTACGGCGGGGAAAAGGTGTTCGCGGCGGGAGCGGACATCAAGGAGATGCAGAACATGGACCACGCGGCGATGATCCTGCGGGCCCGCGCCCTGCAGGACTCGTTCACGGCGGTGGCCCGCATCCCCAAGCCGGTGGTCGCGGCGATCACCGGCTACGCGCTCGGCGGCGGCTGCGAGTTGGCGCTGTGCGCCGACTACCGGATCGCGGCCGAGAACGCCAAGCTGGGCCAGCCGGAGATCCTGCTGGGCCTGATCCCGGGCGCGGGCGGCACGCAGCGGCTGTCCCGTCTGGTCGGCCCGTCCAAGGCGAAGGACCTGATCTTCACGGGCCGCATGGTCAAGGCGGACGAGGCGCTGACCCTGGGGCTGGTGGACCGCGTGGTGCCGGCCGAGGACGTCTACACCGCAGCGCACGGGTGGGCGGCGAAGCTGGCGCAGGGACCTGCGATCGCCCTCCGGGCCGCGAAGGAGTCGATCGACACGGGTCTGGAGACGGACATCGAGACGGGCCTCGCGGTCGAACGGAACTGGTTCGCGGGCCTGTTCGCCACGGAGGACCGCGAGCGCGGGATGCGGAGCTTCGTGGACGAGGGCCCGGGCAAGGCCAAGTTCCTCTGAAGTGCTGAAGTACTGCTGCACCCCTTGCAATTGACGCGATGTCTGATCTCGTTCCCTCGATGGGGCGGTTTATGGGAGCCTTAACTCATCCTTAAGTCTGCCTTGTCGAGGGAGACCGTCGATTGCCCCCAGCAGAGCCTTCACCACAGGTCAGCCACCCTGTTGACGCCGTCGAACTGCCTTTGGCATATGCCGATCGGCCTATTCGGAACGACGTATTCCGGGGGGCGTATTCCTCCGGAACGGCCACGGAGCGCGCTCGTGGCGGCCATGATGGGGGCATGGCGGGGCTGGAGGGCATCGAACAGCCGCGGGGACAGGGCCGTGCGACCGCGGCGCGCTGGTCGCCCGCGGTCGAGGATGAACAGGCGCTCAAGGCGCTTGAGTTGTTCGGAAATCCGACCGAGGCGGAAGTCCCGCTGCCGTCCCGCCCGGAGTCCGCCGCCACCGCCCGCCGTCTCACCCAGGTCGTGGTCCTGCGTCATTGGGGCCTCACGCCCAAGATGACGGAGGACGCAGTCCTGCTCGTCTCCGAACTCGTCGGCAACGCGGTCCGCCACACCGGTGCCCGCGTCTTCGGTCTCCGCATGCGCCGCCGCCGGGGCTGGATCCGTATCGAGGTCCGCGATCCCTCCCGGGGGCTGCCCTGCATGATGCCGGTCCAGGAGACGGACATCAGCGGGCGGGGCCTGTTCCTCGTCGACAAGCTCTCCGACCGCTGGGGAGTCGATCTCCTGCCGCGCGGCAAGACCACCTGGTTCGAGATGAGGGTGGCCGACCGCTAGCGGCTGACCGCGACCCGCACCATGTCCCCCGATCGGGGCAATCGGCGGTTTTCTCCCCCATCACCCCTTAAATGGTGCGGTGACCTCGACCGACCGCCGGACGGCGCTGCGCACGGGCGCCGGCCTTCTCACCGCAGGCGCCCTCGCCGCAGGGTGCGCCACCAACGGTGCCGTCGCCCACTCCACCACCTCGGCGCACCCTCCCACCGATCCCCCCACCGCATCGGCCGCACCCACCCCGCGCGACTACCCCGGCCGGCCCGCCCAGCTCACCCACGGCCCCCGCACCCACCCCCGGGTGGCCCTCACCTTCCACGGACAGGGCGACCCCGCTGTCGCCCACTCCCTGCTCACCGCGGCGGAGAAGCGCGACGCCCGCCTCACCGTCCTGGCCGTCGGCACCTGGCTCGACGAGCACCCGGACGTCGCCCGCCGCATCCTCGACGGCGGCCACGACCTCGGCAACCACACCCAGCGCCACCTGGCCGTCAACACCATGTCCGAGGCCGACGCCCGTACCGAGATCACCGCCTGCGCCGACCGGCTCCGACGGCTCACCGGCTCGATCGGCACCTGGTTCCGCCCCTCCCGCGCCCCCCTCGCGTCCCCGTTGGTCGTACGTCTGGCCCGCAGCGCCGGCTATCCGCACGTCCTCTCGTACGACGTCGACTCCCTCGACTACACCAGGCCCGGTGCCGACGCCGTCGTACGCACGGTCCTCGGTGAGGTCCGGGCCGGGTCCGTGGTGAGCCTGCACTTCGGCTACCCGGACACGGTCGCCGCCCTCCCCGTCGTACTGGAAGAACTCGCCCACCGCGGCCTGGCCGCCGTGACCACCACGGAGCTGTTCAGCTGATGACCCCCACCCGGCTCACCCGCGCCCTGATCGCGACCGCCGCCCTCGCCGCGCTCGCTCCCCTCGCCGCCTGCACCGGTGCCCACAACCACCAGGACGAGGCCCTCAGCAGCAAGGCGGCCCTCGCACCGGTGAAGAGGAAGACGGCCGTGCAGCGCCTGCCCGGCATGCCGCCGCTCCTCGACCCGAACGACGTGTACGCGGCCGACCGCCCGGGGCGACTCTCCCCGGTGGTGAAGGACTTCCCGTCCCGGGTCTACGTGCCCAACACCAACTCCAACACCGTCTCGGTCATCGACCCGAAGACGTACCGGGTCATCGACACGATCCCGGTCGGCGCCCAGCCCCAGCACGTCGTCCCCTCCTGGGACCTGAAGACGCTGTGGGTCAACAACGACAAGGGGAACACCCTCACCCCCATCGACCCCAGGACGGGCAAGGCCGGCAAGACCGTCGACGTGCACGACCCGTACAACCTCTACTTCACGCCCAACGGCAAGTACGCGATCGTCATGGCCTCCCTCGACCGCGAACTCGTCTTCCGCGACGCGCACACCATGAAGCGCGAGAAGACCGTCCCGGTCAGCTGCTACGGCGTCAACCACGCCGACTTCTCGCCGGACGGCCGCTACTTCATCGTCTCCTGCGAGTTCAGCGGCGAACTGCTGAAGGTCGACACGGAGAAGATGAAGGTGATCGGCCAGGAGAAGCTGCCGTTCGACGGGGCGATGCCGCAGGACGTCAAGATCTCGCCCGACGGCAGGAAGTACTACATCGCCGACATGGTGGCCGACGGCGTGTGGATCCTGGACGGCGACAAGTTCACCAAGCCCACCCTCCTGCCCACCGGCAAGGGCGCTCACGGCCTCTACGTCAGCCGTGACTCGCGCGTCATGTACATCTCCAACCGCGGCGAAGGCACCGTCTCGCTCTTCGACTTCGCCAAGAACAGGCTCACCGCGAAGTGGCACCTGCCCGACGGCGGCAGTCCCGACATGGGCGGCGTCTCGGCCGACGGCAAGGTGCTGTGGCTGTCGGGACGCTACAACTCCGAGGTCTACGCCATCGACACCCGCACCGGCACCCAGCTGGCCCGCATCAAGGTCGGCAGCGGCCCCCACGGCCTCGCGGTGTACCCGCAGCCCGGTCGCTACTCGCTCGGTCACACGGGCATCTTCCGCTGAATCACCCTTGAAACACCGTGAGTTGAGAAAGGACGGGACACGCCGACGAACGAGTGATGATCCGCAGTCCGCCGCCGCGGAACCGGAATCGTGCCGCACATGATCACAACTCGCCTGCGGCGGCGGGCCGCTGCCGCCGTCCTGTCCCTCGCGGCCGTCCTCGCCACGACGGCCGCGACCGTCCCCACCGTCACCCCCGCGAAGGCCGCCGCGCCTGCCTGTCCCCAGTTCGCCGACCCGGTCGAGGCGGCGGCCGACCACCGCGTCGACGTCGACCGCATCACCCCCGAACCGGTCTGGCGCAAGACCTGCGGCACGCTCTACCGCAGCGACAACCGCGGCCCGGGAGTCGTCTTCGAGCAGGGTTTCCAGCCCAAGGACGTCATCGGCGGCCAGTACGACATCGAGCAGTACGTCCTCGTCAACCAGCCCTCGCCGTACGTCTCGACGACGTACGACCACGACCTGTACAAGACCTGGTACAAGTCGGGCTACAACTACTACATCGACGCTCCCGGCGGCGTCGACGTCAACAAGACCATCGGAGACACCCACAAGTGGGCCGACCAGGTCGAGGTCGCCTTCCCCGGCGGCATCGCGCGGCAGTACATCATCGGCGTCTGCCCGGTCGACAAGAAGACCAAGACCGAGATCATGAACGACTGCGAGAGCAATCCGTACTACGCGCCCTGGCACTGAGTCCCGACACGGCCCGGCGGGCGAGGAGCAGCGCCTCCGCGCCCACCGGCCGATAGCCGGCCGCCTGGAACGTCCGCATGCTGCGGGCGTTCCCCGGCGCGACCTGCGCCCACAGCGGCTCGGTGACGAGGTGCCGGGCGGCGGTCACGAGCAGCCGGCCCAGCCCCCGGTGCCGTACGGGCCCGTCCACCTCCACCGAGACCTCAAGCCGCCCGCCGATCCCGCGCCCCGTCACGAGCACACCGCCCTTGGCCGTCCACGCGCGCACCTCGTCGCGCCGACCGCGCGCGTAGACGACGCGGGAATGGCCGGCGTCCTCGATCTCCCGCAGCGCGAGCGGCGGTTCACCCGGCAGCGGGGAGCCGACCAGCATGGCGTCGACGGTCTCGGCCCCGCGTCCCGTCCGCTCCATGAACGCCGCCAGGAACCGCGGATGCAGGGGCGCCGCGAGCTCGTCGCAGTCCACGGCGCGCAGCGTCTCGTGGATCCACCGCGGATCCTCGTCCGTGAACACGACGGCGTGCGCGGTGAACGCGAGGACACCCGCGTCCCGGTCGCAGGCCTGCGGGACCACTGTCGTACGGCCGTCCTCCGGCGGGAAGACACCGCGGGCGGCCGCGTCGAGAATGTCCCGCAGAGTCTCCATCGGCCGCGCTCCTTGAGTCTCCACCCACTGGAGGGTCCAGACTCCCAGACGTGATCGACGACGGTACCGGCCTCTTCAGCACCGGCGAGCCGGCCCCGGGCCACCGGGCTGACGGGCCGTCAGGTCGCGGCGGCCCCTGTGGTGGCGCCGGACGCGCAGATCCGCTCGCTGCGGGTGACCCGTGCGGTGCAGGAGGAGTTCGCCCGGGTGGTCGCCGCACGGGTGGCTCGCACGGCCAGCTAATCTGACCTGCGTCAGCAAGACGGCAAGACGGCAAGACACGCGGTTGCGGAGAAAAGGGGCGGATCGGTGGCGGACATCGAAGAGGCGCGCAAGGATTTCCAGCGGATCGACACTGACGGTGACGGATTCATCACCGCCGCCGAGTTCAAGAGCGCCCTCGCCCAGGGGGGCGACTGGAACGTCACCGAGTCGGTCGCCGAGGCGATCATCAAGTCGCGTGACCTGAACGGCGACAAGGTGCTGTCGTTCGACGAGTTCTGGGCGTACCTGAACAAGTAGTACGCACAGGAGGGGGTGCCCGTCCGTGAGCCGGACGGGCACCCCCTTCCGGCATGCCGGGCGCCGGTTCCGAGCCGGTCGCCGGTGAGGACGTCGGCCACCGGCCCCGGGCGAGGTCCTCGACGGGCTCGACCGCATCCGGGACGCCCGTCGCCTGATGGAGTCCAACGGGCACACGGGCGAGATCGTCGTACCGATCTGAGCGCGGTCACCCGTTCGCCGCGGCCGGCGGAATAGTCCGGGAACTTCCAGGGTTGACGCCGCCCAGACGCATGCGTGTGCATCGACCTTGGAAGGGTCTGTCATGAAGATCGGCATCATCGGCGCGGGCAACATCGGCGGCAACCTCACCAGGCGGCTCACCGCCCTCGGCCACGACGTCTCCGTCGCCAACTCCCGCGGGCCCGAGACGCTCAGCGCGCTGGCCGAGGAGACCGGCGCGAGGGCGGTACGGGTGGAGGAGGCGGCGCGCGGTGCGGAGGTCGTGGTGATCACGATCCCCGTCAAGGCGATCCCGGACCTGCCGAAGGGCGTCCTCGACGGCGCCGCGGAGAACGCCGTGGTGATCGACACCGGTAACTACTACCCGCAGCAGCGCGACGGCAGGATCGCGGCGATCGAGGACGAGGGCCTCACGGAGAGCGCCTGGACGGCGGACCGCATCGGCCACACCGTGATCAAGGCGTTCAACGGCACCTACGCCCAGGACCTCCTGGAACGCCCGCGTCCGGCCGGCGACCCCGACCGCATGGCGCTCCCGGTCGCGGGCGACGACGAGGCGGCCAAGCGAACCGTACGGGCCCTGATCGACGATCTCGGCTTCGACACCGTAGACGCCGGCGGCCTCCAGGACTCCTGGCGCCAGCAGCCCGGCACACCGGTGTACGGGCTGCGCGCGGGTGTCGACGGGGTCACCAGGGCCCTGGCGGAGGCGCCACAGGAGCGTCCGGCGGACTTCCGGGGGTAAGGGCCGGGCCGGCTGTACGCCATCCAGTCGCGTGGCCGTGTGGCTGTGCGACCGGAATGGCCGTGTCGCTCAGACGATCTCCAGTGGCCGGTGCGGTCCGTCCGGCAGCTCGATCTTCACCGGATCCCCGGGGCGCACCGTCCCACCGCTGACCACGACGCTCATGATCCCGGCCTTGAGCCGGGGCGTGCCGTCGCTGTCCCGCCCGACGACCCGCTTCAGCAGCCCGTGCTGGAACCCGTCGATCTGCAGACAGGGGTTGCGCAGCCCCGTGACCTCGACGACGGCCTCCGTCCCCAGCCGCAGCAGCGTTCCGACGGGCAGGGCGAGGAGATCGATCCCGCGCGTGGTGACGTTCTCCCCGAGCTGCCCGGCCAGTACCTCGAACCCGGCCTCCCGCACCTCCTCGAACAACTCCTCGTGCATGAGGTGCACCTGCCGAAGGTTCGGCTGCGAGGGGTCTCTCGCCACCCGGGACCGGTGCTTCACCGTCGTACCGGCGTGCACGTCCCCCTCCACCCCGAGTCCCGCGAGCAAATTGATGCTCTGCCGGTTCGGCTTGGTGAACGAGTACACGCCGTTGCTGCTGACCGCACTGACCGCCCCACCCATCGCGAGCAGCTCCCCTCTTCCGTGTTGCCCCCACCGTACGGCGACTGCTGCGCCGCAGGTCGGGACTCATACGGCCGCCCGCCGCGCCGGCACGAGCCCTTGTGCGTCCCCGGCCGTCATGGTGACGTGCGCTGCCCCGAGAGCGAAGGCACCCGGCGCCGAGCGGCTCCACCAGCAGCCGCGTCTCGGCGACCCCGGGATACAGCTCCGACAGCACCTTGACGACGCCGTCCCGCTGCAGTCGGGCAGCAGTGGGCTCCTCCACGGGCCCCACCCCCTCGGCCGAGGACAGCCGTCACGCGTTGCCGGCCCACTCCTTCAGCGCGGGCTTGTCGGCGAAGTCCGCGACGTTCTTGTCGTGCGGCTCGCTGGTGTACTGGTGGAAGCGCCATTTGGCCTTGATGCGGGGCTTGCCCGCCGTGACGTAGTCGGCGATCCAGAGGCCGTCGCCGGCGTATGACGTGGTGTCGATGTTCAGCCAGAAGTCCCGGTTCGCATAGAGGACCACCCGGTTGTTCGGCCGCAGTTCCTTCACCTTGCGGATGAACAGGTCCTTCTCCGCGTTGCTCGCGTGCGTGCCGGCGCTGTTGCGCTCCCAGTCGACGGCGAGGATGTCGCCCGCCTTCTCGGGGGCGTGTCTGACGAAGTACTCCGCCTGGGCCTGCAGGTTGCCCGGCCACAGGAAGTGGTAGAAGCCGACGACGAGACCGGCGTCGCGGCCGTGCTTCGTCTGGGCGGTGAGTCTCGGGTTGACGTACGAACGGCCCTCCGTCGCCTTGATGAAGACGAAGGAGAGACCGTCCGTGCCGTACGAGGAGGACTGGTATGCGCTTACGTCGATGCCGCGCAGCATGGAGGGACTCCCTGAATGGCCGGTGGGGGGACAGGGGTTGATGTGTCTCCACCTTGACACGGGTGATCCGTTCCGGATGTGGAAACCAGGTGGAAACGTCAACTCCTGGCGTCACCGAGGCGCTTCACACGTAGGGCGGCAACCTGGTCGGCGCGGCCGGCGACCTAGAGGCGAACATCCGGATGGCGGAACCCTGAAGGGAACCCACGATGACCGACAACGGACAGACCGGGCCTGCCGGATTACGGCGACGCAGCGTGCTGCTGGGCGCGGACGCCGGCGCAGGTGCGAAAGCGCTCGGGGCCGGCCCCCTCGCGACCCCGGCGCAGGCGGCGTCCTTCGTCAAGGGCGCGGACGTCAGCCGGCTGCCGCAGACGGAGGCGAAGGGCTACTACTGGAACAACGGCTCCGGGGTACGGCAGGACCTGTTCACCGTCCTCAAGGGGTACGGCATCACCGCGGTCAGCCTGCGGACCTGGGTGAACCCGTCCAGTGATCCGGCCAACGGCCACTGCGGCATCGAGGAGACCGCCCCAGCTGGCGCAGCGGGCCAAGAACGCCGGTGGACTCGAAGGGCGCCTCGCCGAGATCGGGCTTGATCCGGCCGGGAGTGACACGGTGACGTCGGGGCAGGAAGTGCGGGACGAGGCCCTGACGGTCGGCGACCGGCTGCTGGTGGTCAACAGCTGGCCGAGCGTGCGCCGTTCGGTGAGGACGACCTGTCGCTTTCGCGGACCGTGGCCCGCTCCGCGTCCGTCATGTCGGTCGGATACCTCGGATACCAGTGCCCGCCGCTAGACACCCTCCTGTGCTACTGGGAGGGCCCTGCCCTCATGCCCCGGCAGGGCCGCAATCACCTGAACAGCACACCCGTACGGCCCCCCAGCCCCGCGCCCGGTTTCGGGAAGCCCTTTCAGCCCGCTCGGACGAACTCCATATTGATCGAGTACATGAACTGGCCGACGCCCACGCACTCCCAGCCGACGGCTTCCACGGATCGCACGACCAGATCGATCTCCTTGCGGATCTTCTTCATGGGGTTTCTGACCCGGGCCATGCCCCGGGGGTCGATGTCGATGGACGCTTCGAAGGTGCTGTCCCCTTGCGCGTGTGCGCTCCTGGCATCTGCGACGAGCTTCTGCATCCGGATCGCGTGCAGTATTCCCACGTGAGCCTCCCGCTCTGGGCTGCCGCGGGCCCGTTTGACTTCCCAATTGCCCTACGAGCCCGTGTAATTTATGACTGAATGTGCCATTTGTATGGTTGCATGACGGAATCGCCGAGCAGTGTGCGTGCTCCGCAAACGTCAGCTGCCCGTGCCGCGCGCTCGATGCCACCGCGTGCAAGGGCGCGGGCCAGGTTCGGTGCAGCCGCCGGACCAGCGATATCCTGCTCAACGGCTCGAACTCGTCGGCCACTCTCCCCGAATGCGCAGTAGCTTCATCAGGAGGGTCCCGCGCCCTATGGCTCCGGCCGGCAGGCCGGAAATGATCAGTTCACAGGTAGATACGTGATCAGTGACGGTCAGCTCCAGGAGGCGCCGGGCCGACCGTCACAGGATTGACGTCGGGTTGATGCCTGTCGTCCTTCCCTCCCAGGCGTACACCGGGGCGAGCCCGGACGGACAAGGACCCGACCTTCGAGCTCCATGCCCTGCTCGACGCGGTCACCACTGGACGCGGTCTTGACCTCTACCGCCCGTTTGACGAACTCCCGGTGGCCGTGGCCGTGGGTCTGGGCAGGTGGGCGGGTGAGGTCGGGGGCGGGTGGTCCGGCGACGGCGCCTCGGTGGCGCGGGAGCGGGGGTGGGACGGCTGCACAGTCGGCGCCGGGTGCGAGCCGCTTCCGCCCCCATTCGCCGAGGAGCCGACGAGATTGCCCGTCACCTGGACCGCGGCGCCGCAGACGAGCAGCACTGCAGCCAGCCTGGTCAGTCCGACGGAGGCGCGCAGTGGCCTGGAGGCCGTGGAACGTGGGTCGACGTCCATCATCAGTCCACGTACTCCTGGGCGACCTCGACGTACTTGAAGCCCTTGACGTCGGTGGCGATCTGCATCTGACCGGTCTTCGACGAGGCGATCAGGGTGTTGAGCAGACCGGTGATCGCTGCGCTCAGCGCCGACTCGGTGTCCGAACCGTCGGCGATGAACAGCGCCTTGGTCGCCACCTGTTCCAGCACGTCGCGCCTCGCGCCGCCGAAGCCGTACGCGATCACGTGAGGGTACCGCGGCCAGTCCCTGTCCACGAGCCTGCGGAAGGGGTCCTGCCAGTGCGCGTCGGTCGGAGCGCCGTCGGTCAGGAAGAAGATCGTCGGCCGTAGTACGTCGAGGTTCTGTGTCCGCAGGTTGCTGACATCCTGTTCGATGCACTCCCGCACCCGGTCGAAGGTCTTGCCGTACTCCGTGCGCCCGCCGCAGATCACCTCCGGCATGGCCGGCACCTGTTCCATGTCCGACATCGGGATCACCACGTGCACATCGGTGGAGAAGGCGACCACGGAGACCCGGGCGAACTCCGAGACGCGGGGATTTGTCGCCAGGTTGTAGTGCAGACGGGAGAGGGTCGCGTTGAGCACTGCCTCGTGCGGCTTCATCGACGAGGACGCGTCGATCACCACGTAGGTGGGCAAGCAGAGTGACATGGTGCACCTCTGAGCTAGTGGTTGGCGGCGATGACGAACAGCAGGATCACGGCTAAGGCGAGTACGAGAATCCAGCCGGTCTGCGGGTCGGACTTGGGCGGTACGGGGGGCGTCGGTTCGGGTTTCTTCCCGGGCTGAGGGACGCCGGCGGTGGACTGCGAGGTCGGCTGCGGCTGAGGGATCGGCTGCGGGGGCAACGGGGGCAGCGCGGTGCGTGCCGGACGTGGTGTGGTCCTGAGATAGGGACCGCCGTCCAGCGCCAGATTCAACTGAGCGGCCGAGGGCCGTCGTTCGCGGTCGGCCGCGAGCAGCATGTCCAGCAGGACTTCGGATACGGCGGGCTGGTTCGGCCAGGGTGATTCGGCGACGGCGTGGAAGGTGTCCGCGTCGCGCCGGCCCGTCATGCATTTGGCGACGAGCAGCCCGAGCCGGTAGCGGTCGGTGTACTCGTCCGCGTCGGTGCCCGGCGGTGTGAGCGGGTCGGCCCAGTTCGGCTGGTGGATGTCAGGCATCTTCTGCGGCTGACAGCCGTCGACGTCGATGAGGTAGACGGAGCGCTGATCCGGGCTCCAGAAGGCGTTGGAGAACGACCAGTCCGAGTAGACCAGGCCCAGACTCTCCAAGATCGTGGCGAGCTCCGTCAGTTGGAGACAGGCGGCCAGCCTTCCCGCAAAGCCGGGGGGCGGCAGTCCGACGCCCCGGATCGACTCCTCGGACTTCGCCAGCCAGTCGATCTCCACGAAGCGGCGGTCGCTGAACGCGCCGCGCCGCAGCTCGGCACGGTACTGCTCGGGCGCCATCGGGATCACACAGCCGACGGCCGGGTTGCCGGGCTCGTGGATCCGGGCTGCGGGCCAGCATGTGCCGGCGTACAGGAGCGCACGATCCGCGTCCGGCAGCGTGCCCGGAGCCGAGATCAGCAGGTCGATCCTGTCGGCGTCCTCCGGGTGCTGGTCCGGCCGGTAGAGCTTGGCCAGCCAGCCCGGATGGTTCGTCAGCGGCTGTACGGCGACGGCCTGGCCGTTGTGTTCGGAGATCGGCGCGGCCAATGGTCCGAGATCGCTGACGCTCACGGTCCGTGGCAACACCCAGCCCCGCGGATCGGCCGCCGGGACGGCGCCGGCGCCGTCGACGAGATGGGGTTCTGTCATGCCCGGCCACCGTTCCACATCACGACAGCGGTGCGGTCGTCGAGGCACTGCGGTGCGTCGAAGCCGACGTCGGCGGTGAACCGCGTGGCCGGGACCGGCGAGCGCCAGGCGTTCGCGAAGTACTCGTTGACGTTGCCTGCCGGGTCAGCCCACGCGTCGCCGATCCCGTCCGTGACCAGGGCGAGCGCGGCGCCGGGAGCCAGCGTGACGTACTGGCCCATGGCCAGTTGCGGTGTGTCCGGCAGCCGCCCGGCGACCTCGTTCGAGACCACCGCGGCCGTACGGTCCTTCGCCTCGCCGGCGGAGCACTGCCACAGCGGGGCGTGCGGGTCGAGCGTCCAGGCCGTACTGTCGCCGAGCCACGTGATCCAGGCCCTGGCAACGCCGTTCGTGTCCGGCTCGGCGAGCACCGCTGTGATCAGTACGGTGGCCACGTCCGAGGTGTCGACGCGGCGTCCGGCCGCGTGCGCGGCGACCGATTCCGCGATCCGCCCGTACAGATCTTTGAAATCCAGCCGGTTGAAGCCCACGGTCTCGATCTGCTCGCGCAGCAGGGTGACGGCCTGGCTGGAGGCAGTGGTGGCCCCGGCGTCGGACCAGGCCGCGCTGGACAGGCCGTCGGCCACGGCCATGATCGCGTACCGGCTGTCCCGGCTTCGCCCGATCCGGTACGAGTCCTGCCGCGGCTGTGCGGGTTGGCTGCAGCGGTGGCCGGGCCCGATGACGGAGGCTGCGCGGACGGTGAAGGCACCGACCGTGGCCTCGTCGGCAGCGATCCCGTTCTGGACCGTGCGCTCGGGCAGCTGCCAGGGGTAGCCCTGGGCACGGGCGCCGTCGCCGAAGAGGGGAACGCTCAGGTCGGTCGGCCGCTCGCGCAGGAACGGCCGGGGTCCCGGGGGCCGGGGCTGGGGCGCTGCCGCCGGTCCGGTGACGTAGCGGCAGACCGGGACAGTCGGGCTGAGCCGGGGTTCCGGTTCGCGCCGATCCTGCTGCCGGGCGGGCGTCGCGGCGGACTCCGACCTCAGCACGGCCGCCGCGCCGACGACACCCACGGCCGCGAGGGCGAACCCGTCGACGAGCAGGCCGTACCGCCGATGTTCCGTGCCGACCTCGATGAAGGCCCCGATGACGACGGCCACGAGCAGCACTGCCCGCGCACGTCCGTTCATGAGGCCGCCTCGGTGGCTGGTGTACTCGCTCACGGCCGTTCCCCGGAATTGCGGGAATTCGGCCCGGAGGCAAAGTGCTGATTGCCGTGTTGCACCGCGAATACCTCACCTGAATGGTTGGCGGAATTGACCTGGATCACGATTTCCGGCCTTTCTGGAGTCCGCAGCGAAGCCAGGGGCATGACGTCCTGGGCGAGATCCGGGTTCCGGGTGAGCAGCTGGGACAGGGCCTCGGTCCAGTAGTCCACTGCCCCGGCGTCGACCGCTCCCCTCGCGGCGGTCGACTGCCGGTTCAGCGCGGCGGACAGCTCGTTGTGGCGACCGCCGTGAACGTGTGCGAGGACGCTGCTCATCAGCCTCTTCGCCTCCTGCCAGAGATCGGTGCCCATTGCGGAGACCAGAGCGGTGGCGCCGCTCGCGGCCAGCCCGGCGAGTTCCTCGTTCATCGGCACGTATCAACCCCGGTCGTTGAGGCGGATGTACTGATCGCCCCGGTGTACGGCGAAGGCCGTACCGTTTCCCGTGGCCTGGACGAGTTGCTCCACGGTCCGCGGCTCGGGCTCGGGCTTGGGCTCGGGATCGGGCTGCACAGGCTGCTCGCCGGAGCCGGAAGCCCGGCCGGAACCGAGGCGTGGACCGACGGGGCTGCCCGGGTACCAGAGCCAGGCCCGCGCTGCGTACTCCTTGACCCGGACGGGGGCTTCGGTGAAGGCGTCGGCTTCGAGCCCCTCGTAGCCGTGCCCGACCGTTTCGTCGTAGAAGTGGTGCGAAAGGATCGCGGCCACCGGGGTGCCGTCGGTGCCGGCCAGGGTCGCGTCCCGGAGCGGGGCCGAGTCGAGCAGCCGGGCCAGCGCCTCGAACGGGGCGCCGGAGACGGTGCCGTCCCGATCGAGCCGGATCTCCCCGGCGTGCAGTGCGGCCCGTACCCGCAGCCTGGTGTCCGCGCCGGCGTGCTCGTTGTGTTCGCGGATCCGTGAGCTCAGCTCCGGGAGCAGCGGGAACAGCAGTCCGGCCTTGGGCAGCGCGGCCGGGGCGACGAGTTGGCAGCCGTCGCCGGTGTCGACGTACAAGAGGTCCTGCGCGTTCAGATTCGCGATGCCCAGGGCGTCGAACAGCGTGGAACGCAGAACCCTTCGGATTTCTTGCAGCCGTTGTTCGCCGCGTCCCGCGGAGCCCGCGATGTCGCACGCCAGCAGGGCTCGGTATTCGTACCTCGGATTCACAATCCCTCCGCAATTACGACGGGGGCCGGCAATTCGAAGATCGAATTGCTGTCGTCCCTGTTGTCCGGTGCAGACAAGATGATTGACGGGATCGTAGAGGAGGGGTCCCCGGGTAGAACGGCTACTAATACGGCTTGTGCGGCTTCGGCCGTACGACGAGAGGGGTGTGGCCGATGAGCAACACACGTGTTCGCGGGGCAGCGGCCTACTGGCCGCCGGCCGGGCTGCTCGGCCGGGTCGACGAGGCCGACCGCGCCATCCTGCTGAGACTCGGCCACAGCGTGACCTACCCGGCCGGTCAGATCGCCATCCGCGAGGCCGACACCTCGGACTTCGCGCTGCTCCTGCTCGGCGGCATGATGAAAGTCACCGCGCTCGCGCAGGACGGCCGCGAGGCGCTGGTGGCCGTACGGATGGCCGGGGACCTGGTCGGGGAGTTCGCCGGGATCGACGGCCAGCTGCGCACGGGCACCGTGACCGCCTGCGGCAGGGTGCTGGCCCGCTACATACTCCGCTCCGAACTGCTGGAGTGCACAAAACAGCACCCCTCCATAGGACTTGCACTCAGCGCGAGCGTGGTGGCCAAGCTGCGCACGGCGACCGGCCGGATCGTCGACTTCACCGGATGCGACGTGCTCGGGCGGCTGGCCAGGATCCTCCACCACCTGGCCGTCATCTACGGGCCTCCCGACCGCAACGAAGCTCAACTCCCGCTGTCGCAGCCGGAGATGGCCACCCTGGCCGGCGCGGCGGAGTCGTCGATCCACAAGGCCCTGCGGGCGTTGCGGGAGTCGGGCGCGGTCGTGACCGGCTACCGGAGGATCACGATCCTCGATCTGGACCACCTCGCCCGGATCGCCGCCGCGGCCGGGCCCGACGGATCGCCGGCGATCTCGCCGAACACGTAAAAGCACCGGGTTCGCACGAAAGGTCGGCGTCAGCCTGACCGAGTGCCGGGACCCGGCGTTGGAGAGGACGGGGGAAGCAGATGTCAGAGAACAACGGTGCGCCGGACGATTCCAGGCGGATCCGGGCAGGCGACGTGTCCGGAACGGTGGTCATAGGCAGCGGCAACACCGTGAGCAACCTGAGGATCACCGCCGAGTCCGGTTCGACCGTCACCGTGCACGGGGGACCGCTGCCGGATCCGGTCCAACGCCCGTCGATCTCCCAGCTGCCGCGATCCGCCGCCGAGCCGCTGTTCGGACGAGCGCGGGACCTGCGCGTACTGCGAGAGGCGATCGAGACACGTCAGTTGGTGCAGGTCTGGGGCGCGCCCGGGGTCGGCAAGAGTGCGTTGCTGCGCCACCTCGCGTGCACGATGGCGCGCGGGCCCGAAGGCGCGGCCTACATCGAAGCCGGCGGACGTACGGCTGATGACATCGCGCAGGCGATATTCGACATCGGTTTCGACGCGCCGAACTACAAGCCGTCGCTGGAGGTGCTGAAGGAGCATCTGAAGACCCTGCGGCTGCGGATCTACCTGGACGACGCGGGACTCGGCGAGAAGGACCTGCGCCGACTCTTCGACATGGCCGGGCAGTCCACGTTCGTCTTCACCTCGCAGCAGCGGTCCGCGGTCGACGGTGTGCACGCGATCCGACTCGAAGGGCTGACGGCCTCGGCGGCGGCGGAACTGGTGGAGACGCTGCTCTCCCGCGAACTGCGGCCCGACGAGGTGCCGATCGTGGACGCGCTGTGCGACGCGGTGGACGGCAACCCGCTCCGGCTGCGGCGCATCGCCTTGTCGGCCGCGACCGGCAAGGGCCTGCCGGGCATCGCCGATCTTCCCGAACTCCTTCCCGCACTGCTGAACAGGCTCCTGCCGCAGGAGCGCGACCTGCTGTACCTGCTCGGCTCGCTGTCCGGCGCCGAGTTGGCCGCCCGGCATCTCAATGATCTGCTCGGCCGGCCGGACACCGATGCGCTCGCCGACGGTCTGGCGCGACACGGCCTGCTGTTCGCCTCGGAGACCGGCTACAGCTGTCCGCCGGACGTCGCCGAGTGCGTGCTGAACAGTCGGAAGACGGGGTTTCCCGTCGATCGGCTCTGCCGGGCGCTCACCGCGTGGGTCGAGGCGAGGGACACCACCCCCGACGACGTCGCGGCCCACTTTCAGGCCCTGGATGTCGCGGTGCTGCGAGCGGAGCAGAGCGGACACGCACAGCTCGGAGCGGCGCTGGCCCGTGCCGCCTCGCCGAAACTGGCGCTGTCCCGGCAGTTCGACGCGTGGGGCAGCCTGCTCGGAGTCGGCTGGGCAGCGGCGAAGAGTGCGGGGGACAAGGAGGGCGAGGAGTTCTTCCTGCACGAGGCTCGCACCCGACGGAGGGCGCTCGGCCGGGGTGCGCTGACGGCAGCCCTGGTGCTCGAGGCGGACGTGCTGTGGCGGGAACTCACCGCCCTGCACACGCATTCGGCGGCCCACCAGGTCGCCAACGCGGCGTCGACCAGCACACCGCTGACCAGCACACCGACGGTCCACCCGGGCACCCCGGCGCACGGCGCGGGCAGCACACACGCCGTCACCCACTCGACCGTCCACACATCCGCGGCTTCGGCTCCCGCGCACACAGCCTTGACCGCCCACGGGGCGAGGCCGGTTGTCGACCTGTCCCATGCCTCCGCGCAGCCGCACGTCGCGGTCCACGCGGCTGGTGCACACTCAGCGGTACCGATACCTCCGCGGATCGACCTCTCGGCGGCGCACTCTTCCGTCACCCCGTCGAGGCACGCCGTGAGCACCACGACGACTGCGGCGAATGCAGGCCAAACGGGGGTCGCCGCCGGCGGTGCGGCGGGTGCCACGGGCGGAATATCGGCACTCGCCCTCGCCTGCGTGATCGGCGCCGTAGCCGTGCTGGGCGTGGGTGCCACGGTCTACGCGAACGACCAGGCGGACCAGTCTCCGGTCGTCTCGTCGAGTTCCGTCAGTACGCCGGACCTGAGCGATGACACCTTGCCCACCGACGACACCACGTCCAGCGTCGACCCCGTGTGCGCGACCGTGATTACCGAACTGTCGTCAGCGACCCAGCAGTTCAACACCGACGCCGCCATCGCGTCCGACGCGGTCGACTCGTACAACAGCGACATGAACGCCTACAACTCGGGCGAGTCGTCCACCGCTCCCGACGACAGCACGTTGCTCTCGCAGGTCAGTACCGTCATCAGCGACCTGAACTCCGTCGAGTCCACGTTGCGGGGGGCGATCTCGCAAGCCCAGGACAGCTCCGTGGAATCAGACCTCGACGACATGCTGACCGCCACTCAGCAGATCCAGAGCCTGTACCAGTCGTACGAGAACGATCCGGGAGCTTCCGGCGTCGACACGTCGAGTCAGACCTCGGCGATGAACTCGGCGTCAGACAGCCTGCAGACCGACTGCGGCGAGTGACCTTCCTCTCCGAGACCCACCAAGAAAGGCCGGCCATGCCCGCAGAATCCACACACGGAGACATCCACACCGGGGACGTCTCAGGCACTGTCGTCGTAGGGGACAACAACCGGGTGACGAACACGACGAGTCCCCCCGAGCAGCCGGAGCCCGATCCGCAGCCTCAGCAGCAGAGTTCGGCGGAGGATCAGGCAGCCGTCTTCGCAGTCCAGCACGGCCCCATGTACGTCACGTACAACGCCGCAGCCGAGCGCGAGGCGGAAGGCTGAGAAACGCCGCGTGCCCCGGCCGACGATCGGCCGGGGCACGCGGCGTGCGGTCCGCTCAGTTCTTGTCGGCCAGCAACTCCAGGTCCTGAGCACTCAGCGTCGCCGTCTTCAGCAGTTCCCTGATCAGGTTGACACTGAGTGTCGAGCCGACCGGCTCGCCGACCTCGTCGCGCAGCAGTCCGCGCACGCCCCGGCGGTGCAGCCGTTCGCGCACGTCCTCGACCGTGTTCGCGACCGACTTGTGGGTCCAGGACTTGGTCACGTAGGGGGAGGCGTTGACCTGACGGGCCGTGTCCTCCCAGGCCAGCGGGAGCGGGAAGGCGTCGTGGCCCTCCAGGTAGCGCCGGGCGAGTGCGGTGAGCACCAGCCGCTCCTGCGGGGAGAGTTCGTAGACCGTCTCGGGATCCACGGTCTCCGCACCGCTCGTGGAGCGGGGGTTCCGGTCGTCCTCGTCCACGACGCGGACCTCCACCAGGTGGGAACGCCGCTTGGACGAATTGATCACCAGCGGGGTGTACCCGGACTCGATGACGCGCTTGTGGCCGGCGAGCATGAGCACGCCGTCGGGCAGTTCGATCGGCAGATTGCCGGTGTTGACCAGCCACCAGTCGCCGTCCGCGGCCGTGCAGGTGAACACGCCGTGCCGACGGCTGACGCTCGGGTCGTCGACACCGACCGGCACATGCACGTCCTCGCGGTCGCGCCCGAACAGCAGCGTGTACCGGCGCGGCGGCACGGCGTACCCGCCCTCCGGACCCAGTACGAAGATCGTCCCCGGCGGCGCCGAGGGCACCCTGTCGGAGGGACTGCCCGGCGGCAGCATCTGGGGTGGGAAGTTTCCGTACTCCATATCACATACCTCCGGCTCAGCTCGCGTCAGTGTATGAGCGCACTGCGAGGACCGGTCCTCCCACCAGATGCGTACGCTGGGCAAGGCGCGTTCGCCGCCAACTTGTTTTGCCTTGCCCTGAGTTGCTCGATAGCCTGCCCGCCGTGAGCGCGAGCGGCCGGGGAACTGCTGATGATGGATAGCACGATCGCCGAACCACTCGGCGCGGACGATCCACAGGAGATCGGCAGCTTCAACATCATCGGTCTGCTCGGCGTCGGCGGTATGGGTGAGGTCTACCTCGGGGTGTCCGACAAGGGCTACGCCGCCGTCAAGCGCGTCCGGTCACGGTTGGTCTCCAGCGAGCGCTTCGAACGTGAGGTCGGCATCCTCTACCGTGTGCCGGCCGGGGTCGGGCCGCGGGTGCTGGCGAGCGACGGCACCGCGGAACGTCCCTGGTTCGCCACCGAGTACGTGCCCGGACTCACCGTGGACGAGGCGGTCCGGCTGCGCGGCCCGCTGCCTGCCGAGGCGCTGTGGCTGCTGTTGGCCGAGGCGGCCACTCACCTGTCGGCCGTGCACGCGCTCGAGATCGTGCACCGTGACGTCAAGCCCGGCAACGTCATGCTGGTGCGGGACGGCGTGAAGCTGATCGACTTCGGCATCGCGCGCGCCGCGGACCAGGCGAGGCTCACCAAGAGCGGTGGCAGCTACGGCACTCAGGGATTCTCGGCACCGGAACAGCAGGCCGGGGGCGGGGGCGAGGACGTGGACGCGCCCGCGGACGTCTACTCGCTCGGGGCGCTCGTGCTCTACGCGGCTTCGGGCCGTACGCCCGGTGTCGTCGCCGACGTCGAGCCGCTGCGTGCCGTGGATGCCGACCTCGCCGCCGTCATCGGGTCCTGTCTCGCGACCGGACCCGGAGCACGCCCCACCGCCCGGGAGTTGGTGGAGGCGGCCCGCGCACACCTGTCCGTTCCTCCTCCCTCCTGGCCTTCCGAGGTCATGTCACGCATCGCCTCGCGACGTGCCTTCGCCGCGACGCCGGTCGGCAAGCTGGAGACCGTCCCGCCGCCGGACCTGGATGCGGATCCGACGCCTGAGACCGCGCCCCCGTCCGCCGCGTCACCTCGCCATCCACGCAAACGCCTGCTCCTGCTCCCGAGCGCCGCAGTGATCGCCCTCGGCGCCGTCGCAGCGTTCCTACTCGTCCCGTCCGCCTCCCGGCACAACGGCGCTGCGCATACGTCCGACAGCGCGTCGGTCAGCGTCGAGCCCGTGGCCGGGACGACACGGACGTCCTCCGCGAGCCCAAGCCGTTCGACCCCGCCCACCGCGGGGTCGGGGCTCCCGACCCCGGCCGGCACGGACACGACCGTCCCGCCGAGTGCGTCCAGCGCGCGTTCGCCCTCTGGCCCCGCCGCGACTGCCGCGTCCTCAGCAGCCGCCACCCGCGTCACCTCGTCGTCGATCAGTGGTATCAACGGCAGCGACGACCCGGCACAGGTCAAGGGCTCCGAGGCGGACACCTCCTGGGTCGGCAACGACGCCGCCTGCTCCGCCTGGCTGGACGACAACGGCTCCGGCGAACTCGCAGGCGTGCTCAACACCTCCCTGCGCCAAAGCTGTGGCGCCGAACTCCACCGAAGCGACGGCATCGCGTACACGTTCCAGGCCGACTGGGGCGCCGCGAAAACAAACTTCATCTCAGACGTCGGCCGCACGATGTGGATCTGCGTCTGGAATGCGAGCGACCGATCCGACGAACAGTGCTCCGCCCGCTTCGCCATGAACGGCGACACCCCGGTCAAGGAGTGAAACAAACGGCACGACCCGTGGGCCTCCCGAGCCGGAAGGGAGGCCGGCGCGGCTCACGTGCGCGGGCCGTTTGAGCACGCGGTCGAGCGTGTGGGACCACTGCCACGGGGCTTGACCCCCCGGAGGATCCGCTCCGCTCCGGCTCACGGCAAGGGGAGCGCCCGAATCTGATCGGGGCGCGGCGGAAGCCAAGGCCAGACCCAGTGCGGCGACAACTATGGAACCCGACAGGCCGTGCATGGGTTGTGGAGCCGCGCGCGGTGGTGCCGCTGGGGTCAGGTGCTGGGTGCCTCGAAGATCTCGATCGTGCAGCGTGCTGCCCCGCTGCGCTCGATCCTGGCGTCGCTGGTGATCAGCGGAACGCCGAAGCTCTCGGCGAGGGCCACGTAATGCGCGTCGTAGACGGAGAGGTTGTTCGACAGCTCGCGTACGCGCTGCCAGAGGACCAGCGTCGGGTGCAGGTCGAGAGCGAGGGTCTGGTAGTCGGTGATCGCCTTCAGTGCCTCCTTTTCCGTGATCTTGGGCTTGTCCCCTCGCCGGCCGCGGGCCAGCCCGAAGACGGCCGAGGTGATCTCGTAGTCCAGCAGTCCCGGCGCTGCGAGAGCATCGGCGCGGCCCACCCGCTCACGGATCGCGGTTCCGGTTGTGCCGTGGTCGAGGAGGAAGTGGACGAGGCTGGAGCAGTCAATGACGATCAACGTCGGTCTCGCCCGTCCTCGATGGCGTCGAGGATGTCGGTCGTGCCGAGCTCGGTGCGGGTTTCACGCTCCAGGCGTGTGGCCATCTCCGCGAGGGTGGGCTTGGCGGCTTCACGGGAGAGAAGGTCCAGGGCGTACGCCTGGAGCGACTTGCCCGCCTGTGCGGCGCGGACCTTCAGGGCGTTGACTGTGTCGTCCGGGACATCTCGGATCGTGATCGCGGTCATGCCTTCATTTTAGTGGCAATGCAGGCATTATGAAGGTGCTGAGTGCCCGCAGGTCAGATGCCCGACCCGTGAGGTTTCCCGGGGACCCTTCGGGGACTTTCCTGCCTGTCCCAGGGACATTCCGGGGACTTCCCGCCACGTGAGCAGGGAAGGCCCGACAGCGCTGAAAGACACGAATGCGCAGGTCAGGACCCGTCCCCTCAGCACTCGATGATGTTCACCGCGAGCCCGCCCCGAGCCGTCTCCTTGTACTTGACGCTCATGTCCGCGCCCGTGTCCTTCATCGTCTTGATGACCTTGTCCAGGGACACCTTGTGCGAGCCGTCGCCGCGCATCGCCATCCGGGCGGCCGTGACCGCCTTCACCGCGGCCATGCCGTTGCGTTCGATGCACGGGATCTGGACCAGTCCGCCGACCGGGTCGCAGGTCAGGCCGAGGTTGTGCTCCATGCCGATCTCGGCCGCGTTCTCGACCTGTTCGGGAGATCCGCCGAGCACCTCCGCGAGCGCGCCCGCCGCCATCGAGCAGGCGGAGCCGACCTCGCCCTGGCAGCCGACCTCGGCGCCGGAGATGGAGGCGTTCTCCTTGAAGAGCATGCCGATCGCGCCGGCCGCGAGCATGAAGCGGACCACGCCCTCCTCGTCGGCACCCGGGACGAAGTTGATGTAGTAGTGCAGGACGGCCGGGATGATGCCCGCGGCGCCGTTCGTCGGGGCGGTGACCACGCGGCCGCCCGCGGCGTTCTCCTCGTTCACCGCCATCGCGTAGAGCGTGATCCACTCCATCGCGTGCGCCAACGGGTCACCCTCGGCGCGGAGTTGGCGGGCGGTCACGGCGGCCCGGCGGCGTACCTTCAGACCGCCGGGGAGGATGCCCTCGCGGGACATGCCGCGCGCCACGCACGCCTGCATGACCTGCCAGATCTCCAGCAGCCCGGTGCGGATCTCGTCCTCGGTGCGCCAGGCCCGCTCGTTCTCCAGCATCAGGGCGGAGATCGACAGGCCCGTCTCCTTGGTCTGGCGCAGCAGTTCGTCGCCGGTGCGGAAGGGGTACTTCAGCACGGTGTCGTCCAGCTTGATGCGGTCCGCGCCGACCGCGTCCTCGTCGACGACGAAGCCGCCGCCCACCGAGTAGTACGTCTTCGACATCAGCTCCGTACCGGCCGCGTCGTGCGCCCACAGCGTCATGCCGTTCGCGTGGTACGGGAGGGTCTTGCGGCGGTGCAGCTTCAGGTCGTCGTCGAAGGAGAACGGGATCTCGTGCTCGCCCAGCAGCCGGATCCGGCCCGCCTGCTTGATCTGCTCCACCCGCTCGTCTGCACCCTCCACGTCGACCGTCCGCGGGGAGGCGCCCTCCAGGCCGAGCAGCACCGCCTTGGGCGTTCCGTGGCCGTGCCCCGTCGCGCCGAGCGAGCCGTACAGCTCGGCCCGTACCGACGCGACGGAGTCCAGCACCTCCTCGTTGCGCAGCCGGCGGGCGAACATACGGGCCGCGCGCATCGGGCCGACCGTGTGGGAGCTGGACGGGCCGATGCCGATCGAGAACAGGTCGAAGACCGAGATGGCCACGGGGACTCCTCAACTATGGGGTGGCGGGGGTGCCCCGAGAGGCACCCCCGCCGGGAACTACTTGGTCAGGCCGGGGTACAGCGGGTGCTTGTCGGCAAGGGCCTTGACCCGCGCCTTCAGCGATTCCACGTCGGCCTCCCCGAAGGGGGAAGCCGCCTTGAGCGTCTCGGCGATCACGTCCGCGACCTCGGCGAAGTCCTCGGCCGTGAAGCCGCGGGTGGCCAGGGCGGGCGTGCCCACCCGCAGCCCCGACGTCACCATCGGCGGGCGCGGGTCGTTCGGGACGGCGTTGCGGTTGACCGTGATGCCGACCTCGTGGAGACGGTCCTCGGCCTGCTGCCCGTCCAGTTCGGACTCGCGCAGGTCGACGAGGATGAGGTGGACGTCGGTGCCGCCGGAGAGCACGTTGATCCCGGCCTCCCGGGCGTCGTCGGCCGTCAGACGGTCGGCGAGGATGCGCGCACCCTCCACCGTACGCCGCTGGCGCTCCTTGAACTCCTCGCCGGCGGCGACCTTGAAGGAGACCGCCTTCGCCGCGATCACGTGCTCCAGGGGACCGCCCTGGAAGCCCGGGAAGACGGAGGAGTTCAGCTTCTTCGCGAACTCCTTCCTCGCGAGGATGATCCCGCCGCGCGGACCGCCCAGCGTCTTGTGGGTGGTGGAGGTGACCACGTCCGCGTACTCGACGGGGTTCGGGTGCAGGCCCGCGGCCACCAGGCCCGCGAAGTGCGCCATGTCGACCCACAGGTACGCCTCGACCTCGTCGGCGATCCGGCGGAACTCCGCGAAGTCCAGCTGCCGCGGGTACGCCGACCACCCGGCGATGATCACCTTGGGGCGGTGCTCCTTGGCCAGCCGCTCAAGCTCCGCCATGTCGACGAGACCGGCGTCGTCGACGTGGTAGGCGACGACGTTGAACTGCTTGCCGGAGAAGTTCAGCCGCATCCCGTGGGTCAGATGCCCGCCGTGCGCCAGGTCCAGGCCGAGGATCGTGTCGCCGGGCTGGGCCAGCGCGAACAGGGCCGCCTGGTTGGCGGAGGCGCCGGAGTGGGGCTGGACGTTGGCGTACTCGGCGCCGAACAGGTCCTTGACCCGGTCGATGGCGATCTGCTCGGCGACGTCGACGTGCTCGCAGCCGCCGTAGTAGCGGCGGCCGGGGTAGCCCTCGGCGTACTTGTTGGTGAGGACCGAGCCCTGGGCCTCCATGACCGCGACCGGGGCGAAGTTCTCCGAGGCGATCATCTCGAGGGTGGACTGCTGCCGGTGCAGCTCGGCGTCGACCGCGGCGGCGATCTCCGGGTCGAGCTCGTGCAGGGGAGTGTTCAGTGCGGACATGCGTCTACGGCTCCTCAGCCGGCGTTCTGGGCGGTGTACTCGTCGGCGGAGAGCAGGTCGCCCGGCTCGTCCGTGACGCGGATCTTGAAAAGCCAACCGCCCTCGAAGGGGGCCGAGTTCACCAGGGACGGGTCGTTCACCACGTCCTCGTTGATCTCGGTGATCTCACCGGTGACGGGGGAGTACAGGTCGCTGACCGACTTGGTCGACTCCAGTTCGCCGCAGGTCTCGCCCGCGGTCACGGCGGAGCCCACCTCGGGAAGCTGGGCGTAGACGACATCGCCGAGCGCGTTGGCCGCGAACTCCGTGATGCCGACCGTCGAGACGCCGTCCTCGGCGGCCGACAGCCACTCGTGCTCCTTGCTGTAGCGCAGCTGCTGGGGGTTGCTCATGGCCTGAATTCTCCTGTACGCGAGGGAGTGCTGATGAATGGGTGACTGCTGGATACGCGTGTGAGCAGGGAAGATGTGCGCGGGGTCACGTCCGTGGACGGGCCGCCCGCCGCCCAGTTTCTACTTCTGGCGCTTGTAGAACGGCAACGCCACGACCTCGTACGGTTCGTGACTGCCCCGGATGTCCACGCCCACGCCGGGCGCCCCAGGGGCCGCGTGCGCCGCGTCGACGTACGCCATCGCGATCGGCCTGCCCAGCGTGGGGGAGGGCGCACCGGAGGTGACCTCGCCGATCACCTCACCGCCGGCCACGACCGGGTAACCGGCGCGCGGGACCCGGCGGCCCTCGGCGACCAGGCCGACCAGGACGCGCGGCGGGTTCGACTCGGCGCGCGCGGCGGCCTCCCGCAGGGCCTCGCGGCCCACGAAGTCGCCCTCCTTGTCGAACTTCACCACCCGTCCGAGCCCGGCGTCGAAGGGCGTGAGCGAGGTGGACAGCTCGTGCCCGTACAGCGGCATGCCCGCCTCCAGGCGCAGGGTGTCCCGGCAGGACAGTCCGCAGGGGACCAGCCCGGCGGACGCGCCGGCCTCGGTCAGCGCCTGCCACAGCTTCTCCGCGTCGCCGGGGGCGACGAACAGCTCGAAGCCGTCCTCGCCGGTGTAGCCGGTGCGCGCGACGAGGGCCGGGACGCCGGCGACGGTGCCGGGCAGGCCGGCGTAGTACTTCAGGGCGTCGAGGCCGGCGTCGGTGAGGGAGGCGAGGATGCCCGCGGCCTCCGGGCCCTGCACGGCGATGAGCGCGTACGCGTCCCGGTCATCGCGCACCTCGGCGTCGAAGCCGGCGGCCCGCTCGGTGAGCGCGTCCAGCACCACCTGGGCGTTGGAGGCGTTGGCGACGACCAGGTACTCGCTCTCGCCGAGCCGGTAGACGATCAGGTCGTCGAGGATGCCGCCGTCGGCCCGGCAGATCATGGTGTAGCGGGCGCGGCCGACGCCGACGGAGGCGATGTTGCCGACCAGGGCGAAGTTCAGGAGCTGGGCGGCCTGCGGGCCGGTCACGGCGATCTCGCCCATGTGGGAGAGATCGAAGAGTCCGGCCTTCGTCCGTACGGCGAGATGCTCGTCGCGCTCGGAGCCGTAGCGCAGGGGCATGTCCCAGCCGGCGAAGTCGGTCATCGTCGCACCGAGGGAACGATGCAGGGCGTCGAGCGCGGTACGACGGATGTGGGTACTGCTCATCGGACGGTCGTCTCCCAGGGCATAGCGGGACAGGCGAGGGCATTCCTCCCCATCTGTCATCGGAACCTGAGAGGTTCGCCATGACCGCTCGCGGCATGGCTTGCACCGTGGGTGGGACCACCGGGAACGGCGGCCCGCTTTTCAGATGTGCCTCGCCCGCGCGGTAACGGGGCCTGAGAGATTCAAGGGAGGGACTTGCTCCTTCGGCGCCCCAGCGATCTGGTGCTGGGGACTCTCCCGCGCGGATTCAAACGGCCGGTATGCAGTTGGCGCGCACATCATCGCACGCCGGGTCCGAGGGTGGCAGGCCCGGTCTGTAACCGGCTTGTGGCAAGGCGATCACGAAAACACGAGACACCGCGCATTACCTTCTCTTTACACTCGGAGGGCAGGGGACTCCGAACCCGGCCCCAGGGGAGGACGATCACGGTGGACAGGACCACGGCGTACGCCACGAGCCCGGCCGTCGCGCTGCCCGAGCAGCCCGCGGCCCCGGCCCAGGAGGCGTGTGGCGTCCGGCCGGAACCCGTGGTCCGCGATCTGCGCGACCGTTCGGGGCGCAGCCCGCACGCCCTGCTCTTCGGCCCCCGCGATCTCGTGGTGGTCACCGGCCTGCCCGGCAGCGGCAAGTCCACGCTGATGGAGCGCGCGGTGCGTGGCGTCCGTATCGACTCGCAGGACGCCCGCGACCGGTGGGACGCCCGCGCGTCCCGCTTCCTGCCGTACGCGGTCTACCGCCCCCTCGTCCGGCTCGCCCACTACGCCGGGCTGCATCGCGCCCTGCGCGGCGGCGAGGGCGTCGTCGTGCACGACTGCGGCACCCAGGCCTGGGTGCGGGGCTGGCTGGCCCGCGAGGCCCGGCGCCGCGGCGGCACCCTGCACCTCGTGCTGCTCGACGTCCCGCCCGGCGCGGCGCTTCTGGGCCAGCGCGAGCGCGGCCGCGGCGTCTCCCGCTACGCGTTCCTGCGTCACCGCACGGCGGCCGGCCGGCTGATCCGTGCGGTGGAGCGGGGCGATCTGCCCGAGGGGGTCGGCTCGGCGGTGCTGCTGGACCGGGACGCGGCGGACGTACTGCGCAGGATCGGCTTCACGGGCTGACCCCTTTGTCCGTCCCACCCGTTAGCCTTTCCGGGCACAGCAGTGGTTCTCAGCAGGCAGTGGTTCTCAGCAGGCGGTCGGACACAGATGGACTTCCCAGCGGATCTTCCCGCGGACTTTCCCGTACAGGCACACCCCCATCCGCACGGCGGATGGCCAGGCAACGAACTGGAGGAGGTGCTGTCGGCCTCCCTCGGCATGCCCTCGGCGGGCGGCCGGATCATCGAGGTGCTCGGACGCAGCTTCGTCTGGGTCCCGCTGCCCAGCGGCGGCGGCCCGAACAGCGGCCCGCTCGACCTGCCGACGCTGGAGATCGAGGGCCAGGCCTATGTCCCGGTCTTCAGCTCCGAGGAGCAGTTCCGCCAGGTCGTCGGCTCGCACATGTCGTACACGATCGCCCCGGCCGTCGAGTTCGCCCGCGGGCTGCCCCCGCAGGTGGGTCTCGCGCTCAACCCCGACGGCGTGGTCGGCGTCCCCCTTCCGCCGGCCGCGGTCGCCGAGCTGTGCCGGGTGGGCCGCACCCCGCTGGACGGCCCGGCCGCCGGCGCCCGCGTCAAGCTCTTCGAACCGGACTGGCAGGACGACCCGGTCGACTTCCTGGCCGCGGCCTGTGCCGAGTTCGCGCAGACGGGCGTGGTCGTCACGGCCCGCCGCTGCCTCGCCCTCGTCGAGACGGCGGCCCCGGTGATGTTCGTGGGCGTCGAACTCTCCCAGCGGGAGGGCGACCTGCGGGCGCTTCCCCTGGCCGCCCTGGAGCGGGCGGCGACCGCGGTTCCCACCCCGTGGCCGGTCAACCTGGTCCTCCTGGACGTGACGGACGACCCGGTGGCGAACTGGATGCGAGAACAGGTGCGCCCGTTCTATACGGGTGATCACGTGTGAGCGCCGCCAGGGGCGAAGGCACAACAAGTCCGGCACTCCCGGGCGCTTAAGCTGTTGGCAGAAGTGGGCAACTTCCAGAAGGGGCGGTACACGTGAGCGCCAGCGGCACCACGACCGGGACGGTCGAGCACATGCTGCGCCAGGTGACGCCGGGGCGCTACGACGCCTACGAGGCACTCCTCCGCGCACTGGCGGCCCCCGGCGCCGGCCAGATCTGGATGCTCCTGTGGCACGGCCAGGCGGGCTCCCCGGACGCCCAGTACGGAAACATGGAGGTCGAGGGCTACGGCTACGCGCCGTGCGTCACCTCCGCCCAGGAACTCTCGGCCAGCGGCTGGAACAGGTCCTACGAGGTGGTCGACGGCCTGGACGTGGCCCGGACCCTGTACCCCGACCACTTCGGCCTCTGGCTCAACCCGCACGCCCCGGGCGGCGGCCTGGGCATCCCCTGGCTCGACCTGCGCCGTATCGCCACCGGCCTGGAGCGCCAGGCCGCCGGCCCGCTGCGCCTGTCGGATCCCGCGATCGAGATCCCGCAGTTCTACGCCCTGCTCACGCAGAACGCCCACCGCACCCCGTCCGTCCGCTCGCTGCGCCGGGCCTGGGTGCAGCCGGCGCTCGGGGCGCCGTATCTCGCCATCGGCCTGGACGTGTACGACACGAGCCCGCCCGCGGTGGACTCGGTGCGGGCGATGATGCAGCAGTCCATCGGCGCCGTCCCGGACGGACTGCCGGTGTCGACGGTGGCGATGTCCGACGAGTACGACCCCGTCGCCCTGTGGATGCGCGCGAGCGCCCGCCCCTTCTACGACCGCGAGGCCCACGCGGCGGCCCCGGCGCAGGCTCCGGTATCCGGGTACGGCTACCCGCCGGTGCACGGCGGATACTGAGACGGTCGGCTTGGTCCGTACCGGGTCAGGGCTGATCTGCGCGCGTAGATAGCGCCAGAAGATCCTTCTATGTTCTGGATGTCCGCAATGAACCCCGTCCGACCGCCGTTACCCGCTGTCCGGATAACGGAACACACCAGCCTGCATCACGTTTACGCATCCTTTCCCCGTCAAGTCTGGCAACAGATCGCCAAAGCGTTGAAGACTCCCGCTCCAGGGGGGTTCGCCCCCGTGTATTACGGACTGATCACGCCGCTACAGCGGCAAGTGCGGGCCGGCTACCGCCGGTTGAGAGGGGTCCCTGCCAGATGACGGCACCATTGCACGAGCCGACCGCGGAAGCGGCCCCGAGCGCGGCCGAAGAAGCGGCGGTCGCCACTGCCGGTGAAAAGGCAGTTCAGGGGCGTTCCCTGGGCCGGATCGCCTGGGAGCGCCTCAAGCGGGACAAGCTCGCCCTCACGGGCGGCATCGTCGTGCTCGTCCTCATCCTGGTCGCCCTGCTCGCTCCACTGCTCACGGACCTGATCGGACAGGACCCCGACGCCTACCACGAGAGCCTGATCGACCCGCTCTTCGGTACGCCCAAGGGATCCCTGGGCGGCATCAGCGGTGATCACCTGCTGGGCGTCGAGCCCGTCAACGGCCGCGACATCTTCGCCCGTGTCCTCTACGGTGCCCGGATCTCGCTGCTGGTCGGCTTCCTGTCCGCGATCGTCGCCGTCGTGCTCGGTACGGTCCTGGGCGTTCTGGCCGGTTTCTTCGGCGGCTGGGTCGACTCGGCCATCAGCCGTGTCATGGACGGTCTGCTCGCCTTCCCGCAGCTGCTCTTCATCATCGCCCTGGTCTCCGTGATGCCGAACGAGATGCTCGGTCTGACCGGATCCAGCGTGCGTGTGTTCGTGATGATCCTGGTCATCGGCTTCTTCGGCTGGCCCTACATCGGACGCGTGGTTCGCGGCCAGACGCTCTCGCTGCGTGAGCGCGAGTACGTCGAGGCCGCCCGGTCGCTGGGCGGCGGGCGCTTCTACATCCTGTTCAAGGAACTGCTGCCCAACCTCGTCGCCCCCATCATCGTGTACACGACGATGATGATCCCCACCAACATCCTGACCGAGGCGGCACTCAGCTTCCTGGGCGTCGGCGTCAAGCCGCCCACGTCCTCGTGGGGGCAGATGCTCTCGACCGCGATCGACTACTACGACTCGGACCCCATGTTCATGGTGGTGCCCGGCGTGGCGATCTTCATCACCGTTCTGGCCTTCAACCTCTTCGGCGACGGCGTGCGGGACGCGCTCGACCCGAAGGGTTCCCGCTGAACTGCCGTACCCCAAGCGTCCCGTGAGCACCTCCACGGGGTCTCTCATCAAATCCGGAGGATCCGAGATCGTGACTACCCAACGCACCTCAGGGCGGCGTAAGCAGGCTTTGGCCGCTGCTGCCGCGGTCGCCGGCATGCTGACCATGGCAGCGTGCGGCGGCGGCAACGACAACGGCGGTTCGAAGAACGGAGCGGCCGGCTTCGACGCGGCGAACAACAAGGTCGCCCAGGCCTCGCAGGTCAAGAAGGGCGGCGAGCTGAAGTTCGTCACCACCCAGGACGCCGACTCGTGGGACACCACGCGCGGTTACTACGGCTTCATGTGGGACTTCTCCCGCTACTACAGCCGTCAGCTGCTCACCTACAAGACCGAGCCGGGCGCCAAGGGCGCCGAGGTCACGCCGGACCTCGCCGCGGACGAGGGCCAGGTCTCGGCCGACGGCAAGACGTACACGTTCCACCTGCGTGACGGAATCACGTGGGAGGACGGCAAGGCGATCACGTCCCAGGACATCAAGTACGGCATCGAGCGCTCCTGGGCGCAGGACGTCCTGTCCGGCGGTCCGGTCTACCTGCAGCAGATGCTCGACCCCAAGAAGACCTACAAGGGGCCGTACAAGGACACGTCCAAGGACCACCTCGGCCTGAAGGCGATCGACACGCCCGACGCCAAGACGATCGTCTTCCACCTGCCGTCGGCGAACTCCGACTTCAAGCAGGTGCTGGCGATGACCTCGGCCTCGCCGGTCCGCCAGGACAAGGACACCAAGTCCAAGTACGGTCTGAAGCCGTTCTCCTCCGGCCCGTACAAGTTCCAGTCGTACAGCCCGGGCAAGTCGCTGATCCTGGTCCGCAACACCAGCTGGAAGGCGTCCTCGGACCCGGTCCGCAAGGCCTACCCGGACAAGATCTCGCTCACCATCTCGTCCAACCAGAGCGACTCCGACCAGCGTCTGATCAACGGCGACTACGACATCGACGCCAGCCAGACGGGTCTTGGCCCGCAGGGCCGCACCATCGCCCTGAAGCAGCACAAGGCCAACCTGGACAACCCGGTCTCCGGCTTCATCCGCTACGCGGTCTTCCCGCAGACGGTCAAGCCGTTCGACAACATCGAGTGCCGCAAGGCCGTGATCTACGCCGCCGACCACGTCTCCCTGCAGACGGCGCGCGGTGGCCCCGTCGCCGGTGGCCTCATCGGCACCAACATGCTCCCGCCGTCGGTCCCGGGCGCCGAGGGTCAGAAGTACGACCCGTACAAGATCGCCGGTGCCAACAAGAACGGCAACACCTCCCTGGCCAAGCAGGCGCTGAAGGCCTGCGGTCAGCCGAACGGCTTCAAGACCACCATCGCGGTCCGCAACAACAAGCAGCAGGAGGTGGCCACGGCCACGTCCCTGCAGGCGGCGCTGAAGAAGGTCGGCATCCAGGCCGACATCTACCAGTACGACGGCTCGCAGAGCGCCGGCATCATCGGTGCCCCGGCCAACGTCGAGAAGAAGAAGCTCGGCATCATCATCATGGGCTGGGGTCCGGACTTCCCGTCGGTCCAGGGCTATGGCATCCCGCTGTGGAGCAGCAAGTACATCCTCCAGAGCGGTAACAACAACTTCGCCATGATCAAGGACAAGACGATCGACGGCCTCTTCGACCAGTACAACGCGACGAAGGCCACGGACGACGCGAAGAAGACCGAGATCGCCATGCAGATCAACCACAAGGTCAGTGAGGGCGCGTACTACCTGCCCTTCACCTTCGAGCGGCTGCTCAACTTCCGCGGCTCGAACCTGGCCAACGTGTACACGACGAACGCGTACAGCGGTTACTACGACTTCGTCAACCTCGGCCTGAAGTCCACGAAGTAAACCCGGCACACCCGCCGTACGGCACGAAAGGCAGGTGAAGGCCGGCGCGGCGTGACCGCGGGCCACCGGACAACCTCCGGAGGCCCGCGGTCCGCAGCGGGCCGTAAGCTGTGCTCGCTTACCTCCTCAGGCGGCTGTTCGCCGCCGCAGTGATGCTCGTGGTCATCATCCTGGTGGTCTTCAGCATCTTCTTCCTCGTCCCCAAGTGGGCGGGCGTGGACATCGCCACGAGCTTCGTGGGCAAGCAGGCCGACCCCGCGGCGGTCGAAGCCGTGCGGACGAAGCTGGGTCTGAGCGACCCGATCTTCATCCAGGTCTGGCACTTCTTCAAGGGCATCTTCGTCGGCCGTACCTACGCGGCCGGCGGCGACATCACCCACTGCTCCGCGCCGTGCTTCGGCTACTCCTTCCGCAGCGAGCAGGCCGTCTGGCCGGTGCTCACCGACCGCTTCCCGGTGACCCTGGGTCTGGCGCTCGGTGCCGCCGTGCTGTGGCTGGTCTTCGGTGTGGCCGCAGGTGTGCTCTCCGCGCTCAAGCGGGGCAGCCTCTGGGACCGCAGCGCAATGGTCATCGCCCTCAGCGGTGTCTCGCTGCCCATCTACTTCACCGGCCTGCTGTCGCTGGCGATCTTCAGCTACGGACTGGGCTGGATCGACGGCCAGTACGTGCCCCTCAGCCAGAGCTTCACCGGCTGGCTCGGCGGCATGATCCTGCCGTGGGTCACCCTCGCGTTCCTCTACGCGGCGATGTACGCCCGGATCACCCGCGCCACCATGCTGGAGATCCTCGGCGAGGACTACATCCGCACCGCACGCGCCAAGGGCCTCACCGAACCCGTCGTCATCGGCAAGCACGCCATGCGCTCCACGATGACGCCCATCCTGACCATGCTCGGCATGGACCTCGGTGCGCTCATCGGCGGCGCGATCCTCACCGAGACCACGTTCAGCCTGCCGGGCCTCGGCCAGGCCGTCCTGAACGGCATCAAGAACCAGGACCTGCCCATCATCCTGGGCGTCACCCTGATCACCTCCCTCGCCGTGCTCATCGCCAACCTCGTGGTGGACGTCCTGTACGCCGTGATCGACCCCCGAGTGAGGCTCGCATGACCGAACTCAGCAAGACCGGAGCAGCCGTGGGCGAACCCACCTCGGCCTCGCCGGCCCCGACCTCCTTCCTGGAAGTGCGCGACCTGAAGGTGCACTTCCCGACCGACGACGGCCTGGTCAAGTCCGTCGACGGGCTCTCCTTCAAGCTGGAGAAGGGCAAGACCCTCGGCATCGTGGGCGAGTCCGGATCCGGCAAGTCGGTGACCTCGCTCGGCATCATGGGCCTGCACACCGCCGGCCAGTACGGCAAGCGCAAGGCGCAGATCTCCGGCGAGATATGGCTGGACGGCACCGAGCTGCTGACCGCCGACCCGGACGACGTACGCAAGCTGCGCGGCCGTCAGATGGCGATGATCTTCCAGGACCCGCTGTCGGCGCTGCACCCGTACTACACGATCGGCCAGCAGATCGTGGAGGCGTACCGCATCCACCACAACGTCGACAAGAAGACCGCCAAGCGGCGCGCGGTCGAGATGCTCGACAGGGTGGGCATCCCGCAGCCGGACAAGCGGGTGGACAGCTACCCGCACGAGTTCTCCGGCGGTATGCGCCAGCGCGCGATGATCGCGATGTCGCTGGTCAACAATCCCGAACTGCTCATCGCGGACGAGCCGACCACCGCCCTGGACGTGACCGTCCAGGCGCAGATCCTCGACCTGATCCGGGATCTGCAGAAGGAGTTCGGCTCCGCGGTCATCGTCATCACCCACGACCTGGGCGTCGTCGCCGAACTGGCCGACGACATCCTGGTGATGTACGGCGGCCGCTGCGTCGAGCGCGGTCCTGCCGACAAGGTGTTCTACGAGCCCCGCCACCCCTACACCTGGGGTCTGCTCGGCTCGATGCCGCGCCTCGACCGCGAGCAGCAGGAGCGCCTGATCCCGGTCAAGGGCTCCCCGCCCTCGCTGATCAACGTGCCGTCCGGGTGCGCCTTCAACCCGCGCTGCCCGTACGCCGACATCCCGAAGGACAACGTCACCCGCACGGTCCGCCCCGAGCTGACCGAGGTCGGCAGCCAGCACTGGGCCGCCTGCCACATGACGCATGAGCAGCGGGAGCGTATCTGGATCGAAGAGATTGCGCCGAAGCTGTGAGCGAGAACCCTAAGGACGCGGCAGTGGGCATCCCTGCGCAGAGCGAAGGCAGTGTGGTCACCAGGGACGGGGCCGCTCCCGGCGAGACCCTGCTGAAGGTGACCGGGCTCCAGAAACACTTCCCGATCAGGAAGGGCCTGCTCCAGCGGCAGGTCGGCGCCGTGCACGCGGTCGACGGCATCGACTTCGAGGTCAGGTCCGGCGAGACGCTGGGCGTCGTGGGCGAGTCGGGCTGCGGCAAGTCGACGATGGGCCGGCTGATCACCCGGCTGCTGGAACCGACCGGCGGCAAGGTCGAGTTCGAGGGCAAGGACATCACGCACCTCGGGGTGAGCGGCATGCGTCCGCTGCGCCGCGACGTACAGATGATCTTCCAGGACCCGTACTCCTCGCTGAACCCGCGCCACACCATCGGCACGATCGTCGGCGCCCCCTTCAAGCTGCAGGGCGTCGAGCCCCAGGGCGGCATCAGGAAGGAGGTCCAGCGGCTGCTGTCGGTGGTCGGCCTCAACCCCGAGCACTACAACCGCTACCCGCACGAGTTCTCCGGCGGTCAGCGCCAGCGCATCGGCATCGCCCGCGCGCTCGCCCTGAACCCGAAGCTGGTCGTGGCGGACGAGCCGGTCTCCGCGCTGGACGTGTCGATCCAGGCCCAGGTCGTCAACCTGCTCGACGACCTCCAGCAGGAGCTGGGCCTGACTTACGTGATCATCGCGCACGACCTCTCCGTCGTCCGGCACGTCTCGGACCGGATCGCGGTGATGTACCTCGGCAAGATCGTCGAACTGGCCGACCGTGAGGCGCTGTACAAGGCGCCGATGCACCCGTACACCAAGGCGCTGATGTCGGCGGTGCCGATCCCGGACCCGCGGCGCAGGAACGCCAAGAGCGAGCGCATCCTGCTCAAGGGGGACGTGCCCTCGCCGATCTCCCCGCCCAGCGGCTGCCGCTTCCACACCCGGTGCTGGAAGGCGACGGAGATCTGCAAGACGACCGAGCCGAAGCTCGTGGAGCTCAAGCCCGGCCAGCAGGTCGCCTGCCACCACCCGGAGAACTTCGAGGACCAGGCCCCGCAGGAGACGGTGCTGCTGACCGTGGCCAAGGAGGCGGCCGAACTGGTCTCCGACGAGGTGCTTGCGGAGTCGGCGGAGACGTCGGCTGCCGTGGCGGCGGAGGTCGCGGAGACCACCGATGGCGCGAAGGCCACCGATGCCGCGGAGGCGACCGAAACCACCGCTGCCGCGACGGCCACCGACGCCGACTCCACCGAGTCCGCCGTGACCCCGGAGGCCGAAAGCCAGGAGTCAACCGACAAGTAACGCATGACAAGTTGGCAAAGTCATGCACATGACCGAACGGGAGAGTTCAGAGTCGTCCGTGTCCGGCTTATCGGCACACGCTCGGATAGGACGACTCATGAAACTCTCCCGTTCGGCACGCTTAGGAGCCGTCGCTACCGCGGCGGCTTCCTTCTTTGTCATCGCCGCCTCCGCGGCTCCAGCCCCGGGCGCCCCCGGAATAGGTGACACCTACTTCCCGAACCTGGGCAACGGCGGCTTCGACGCCCGGCACTACGCCCTGGACGTGGCGTACAACCCGGACACCGACCGCCTCGACGGCCGTACGACCCTCACCGCGCGCGCCACCCAGAATCTCTCCTCCTTCGACCTCGACCTGCAGAAACTCGAGGTCACCAGAGTCGAAGTGAACGGCAGACGCGCCCAGTTCACCCGTGACGGCGACGAACTGCACATCACGCCGCGCGGCTCCCTGCACAAGGGCCATGACTTCACGGTCACCGTCACCTACGGCGGCGTCCCCGAAGCCCTCAGCGGCCCCATCGTCTTCGGCTCCGACTACGGGTGGATGAAGACCGCGGACGGCGTCTTCGTCGCCTGCGAACCCAACGCCGCCTCCACCTGGTTCCCCTCCAGCGACCACCCCTCCGACAAGGCCACGTACGACATCCGCATCAAGGCCCCCAAGGGCCTGACCGGTGTCTCCAACGGCCGGCTGGTCTCGACGTACGACAAGGGAGCCTCGACGTACGCCCACTGGCGCGAGAGCCGGCCCATGGCGACCTACCTCGCGACCGCCACCATCGGGAAGTTCGACGTGAAGACCGGCAGGACGCCCTCCGGGATCCCGATCTACGTCGCCATCGACCCGGTGCTCGCGAACAGCAACAGCGTCGACGTGTACGCCGTGACCGCCGCGGCCACCGACTACTGGTCGCAGGTCTTCGGGCCTTATCCCTTCGAGGAGACCGGCGCGATCGTCGACGACATGCCGCAGGCCGGGTTCTCTCTGGAGGTGCAGAGCAAGCCCGCCTACTCGGCCGTGCGCAACGAGACGACGATCGTGCACGAACTGGCCCACCAGTGGTTCGGCGACTCGGTCTCGGTGGCGCACTGGAAGGACATCTGGCTGAACGAGGGCTTCGCCACCTACGCGCAGTGGCTGTGGGCCGAGCACCAGGGCACCCGCAGTGCCCACGACTCGTTCCTGGCCGGCTACAACTCCCGCCCCGCCGCCGACGCCTTCTGGCAGACCGTCGTCGCCGACCCGCAGCGCGACACCATGTTCGCGTCCGCGGTCTACCAGCGCGGCGCGATGACCCTGCAGGCGCTGCGCGAGCGCATCGGGGACAAGGCGTTCTTCAAGCTGCTGCCGGCCTGGACGAAGCTCCACCGCTACGGCAACGCCAACACCGCCGAGTTCATCAAGCTCGCCGAGAAGGTCTCCGGGCAGAAGCTCGACGACCTCTTCCAGAAGTGGCTCTTCACGACGGGCAAGCCGGCCCTGTAGTGACCCCTGAGTAGAATGTGGGGTGCTCCAGCAACTGTTCAGCCCCTCCGTCCAGCACACGCTCGACCTCGTCGGCATCTTCGTGTTCGCCATCTCCGGCGCGCTGCTGGCCGTCCGCAAGAACTTCGACGTCTTCGGCATCGCCGTGCTCGCCGAGGTCACCGCGCTGGGCGGAGGGCTGTTCCGTGACCTGATCATCGGCGCCGTACCGCCTGCCGCCTTCACGGACTTCGGCTACTTCGTCACCCCCCTGCTGGCCGCTGTCCTGGTGTTCTTCCTCCACCCGCACGTGGAGCGCATCCAGGTCGGGGTGAACGTCTTCGACGCGGCCGGCCTCGGCCTGTTCTGCGTCGCCGGGACGACGAAGGCGTACGAGTACGGGCTCGGCCTCACTCAGTCGGCGACGCTCGGCCTCGCCACCGCCGTCGGCGGCGGTGTCCTGCGCGACGTGCTCGCCAACGAGGTGCCCTCGCTGCTGCGTTGGGACCGCGACCTGTACGCGGTCCCGGCGATCGTCGGTGCCACCATGGCAGTCCTGTGCATCCGCTACGACGCCCTCACTCCGCTCACCGGCGGGCTCGCGGCCCTCACCGCCTTCGTCCTGCGCCTGCTCGCGATGAAGTACCACTGGCGAGCGCCTCGTGCGTGGAACCGGCGCTCGACGGTACGGGAGGAGTAGCGCTGCGGGTCCGGGCGTGATGCTGGCCCATCTCCACCGAGAGCCAGCGGAACGACGGGACCACCTGCGGCCGCCACAGCGCCATGTTGTGCCCGCCCGCGTTCTTCGGGATGAAGATGACGTGCACGGTCGTCGGTGCCTTCGCGCTCTGTTCGAGGGCGACGCCGGCCTCGTAGCCGTCGTGCGGCTGTCCGGAGACGTACAGGGCGATCCGGGGCGGGGTGGGGGACTTCCTCATCAGCAGGTAGGGGTTGTTGTCGGCCCTGACCGTCGGGTTCTGCGCGGCGAGCGAGTTGCGTTCGCCGATCGGGTCGTTGTAGCCGGACATGCTGATCGCGGCCATGTAGCGGTTCGGGTGCGCCACCGCCAGCTTGACCGCGCAGTGCGCCCCGGCCGAGTACCCGGCGACCGCCCAGCCCCTGGGGGCGGGTTCGGCGCGGAAGTTGTCCATGACCATCTTCGGTACGTCTATGCTCAGCCAGCTGTCCGCGTTGACCTGGCCCGGGATGTTCGCGCAGCCCGTGTCGACGCCGGCCAGCAGGTTGGTGCGCGGGGCGACCAGGATGAACGGCGCGACCTGACCGCTCTGCATCAGCGGGGCCAGCTGCCGGGTCGCCCGCATCGAACCGAACCATGCCTTCGCCGAGCCCGGGTAGCCCGGCAGCAGCTCGACCACGGGGAACTTGTGGTGACGGTAGGCGGGCTGGTCGTACTGGGGCGGCAGCCAGACGTAGACCTCGGCGTTCACGCCGGAGACGCGGCCCTTGAGCTGGGTCTCGCGGACGCCGTTCATTCCCGGCCCGGTCGCCGGCGCGAAGTCCTGCTTGACCTTGGGCAGGCGCTTGAGAGCTATGCCGCCGGTGCCGTCGGCGCCCAGATTGGCCGCCTGCTGCACATGGTTGCCCGTGCCGAGCAGGTCGGCCCAGTTGTCGTACAGGCTGTTGGCGTTGTTGACGAGCACGAAGACCAACGCGACCGCCGTCCCCTGGGCGAACAGCAGCATCAGCATCCGGCCCGCCGTACGCAGGGCCTTCGGCCCGTGGATCCGTGACCACAGGACGAGCGGCAGTATCAGTGCGATCGCGAAGAGCACGATCAGCGTGTAGAGGAACGGAGTCCCGGTGAGGCTCATGTCCCCATAGAGGGGGACACGGGCGCCCGGGTTGAGGACGAGTGGGGACACTTACCAAGAAATTGCCGGAACCTCACCCGGGAGGACGGGCGGGACGGTCATGTGTCACACGGCCTTAACGCCGAAAGCTACCGCTTAGTAATTTCCCATTGTACTGTTCAGGCATGCCAGAAGCAGCTTCCGCACCGGCCGTCCGGGCCGGCATCGGCGACAGCGAGTTCGACCGGGACACCGCGCTCACCCCGCGCGCGCCCGGTGTGTACGACATCGACCTGTCGGCCGGCTGGACCATCATCAACGCCGTGAACGGCGGTTATCTGCTGGCCGTCCTGGGCCGTGCGCTCGCTGACGCCCTGCCGCACTCCGACCCCTTCACGATCTCCGCGCACTACCTCACCGCGTCCCAGCCGGGCCCGGCGGTCGTCCGCACCGACGTCGTCCGCACCGGCCGCACCCTGTCGACCGGCCAGGCCTCGCTCTTCCAGTACGACGAGCGGGGCCACGAGGTGGAACGCATCCGCGTCCTCGCCTCCTACGGCGACCTGGACTCCCTGCCCGACGACGTCCGTACGACGGCGCAGCCGCCCGCGATCCCGCCGCCGGACCAGTGCTTCGGTCCCCAGGACGGCCCGGCGCCGGTGTCCGGCAGCTCGGCCATCGCCGACCGCCTGATGATCAAGCTCGACCCGTCGACCCTGGGATGGGCGCTCGGGGCGCCGTCGGGCAAGGGCGAGATGCGTGCCTGGTTCGGCCTCGCCGACGGCCGTGACGCCGACCCCTTCTCGCTCCTCCTGGCGGTGGACGCGCTTCCGCCCACCGCCTTCGAGATCGGCCTGAAGGGCTGGGTGCCCACGGTGGAGCTCACGGTCCATGTCCGCTGCCGCCCGGCCCCGGGCCCCCTGCGCGTCTCGATCACCACCCGCAACCTCGCCGGCGGCTTCCTGGAGGAGGACGCCGAGGTCTGGGACAGCGCCGACCGGCTGGTGGCGCAGTCGCGTCAGCTGGCCCGGGTCAGGCTGGGCTGAGCACCGCACACGCCAACGGGACGCCAGCTGTTCCTGGCTGTCTCTGACCCTGGACCGCCAGGTGGAGGAGCGCCCCGGCGCCGTCTCGGCAGACGAGATCGGACTCGCCCTTGCGGTACAAAGCCAGGGTGGCCAGCTGCTCCGGGCTGGCGGTGAACGCCACGTCCTTGACCCGCCCGGCAGTTGTCCAGATCGACACCCGCCGTTCGGCAATGTGCCAGGACGGCATCCGGTCGTCAAAGGGCTGCGCCCCGTCAGAGCGGAAGACAATCGGCTTCTCGGTGGCCCGGCGGTAGCGCTTGGAACCGGGGCTGCCGAGGTTCCCGGCCTTCAGGTTGGCCTTGAGCGTGGCGTACGCGTCGCAGGTCTTCTTCACGACGTGCTGGGCGGCCTGCGCTCCCAGCCCCCACCGTGCCTTGATCTCGCCGTAGGTGTGCTCGCGCAGCGCTGAGATTCCTCCCATGGCGAAGCTCTGGGGTTCCTCGGAAGATCAGGCCGAATGCCTTGCAGCTGGCTGGACTCCCCGACGGTGACGGCGACGACGGCGAGAGCGAGTGGGTGACCGCGCGACTGTCGTACGGATTCGTCCGTGAGTCACGCCAACTCCTCGCGTTCACCGACGGGGTCGAGGTCTGCTCGCCGCCCGAGGTACGCGCGGAGCTGGTCGCCGCGGCCGCTTCTGTCACGGACCTGTACCAGTGAGTAGGCGAGGACAGTTTGTGAAGTCGCAGGTCAGCGCGTTCTCTTGAGATCCTCTTTAGCTGAATCACAGGCAGGGGACAGACCGACCCCAAGGAAGCCCTAAGCGCCGTTGATTGAGTTCCCGCACTCAAGGCTCCCCCATCTTCCTTCACCTTCCTTGGAGTTGTTCTCATGAAGCGTGTGCGTCTCTTCCCCGCAGTGGCCCTGCTGGCGCTCTCGCCTCTGGCCCTGGCGGCCTGCGGCTCGGGCGACTCGTCGCCGTCCTCGAACAGCGGCAACTCCAGGCAGCAGCAGGCCTGTCAGGCACCGACCGGCAATGCCTCGGGGCGCCCGAGAGGCGTCCCCTCGGGTGTTCCTTCGGGCGCCCCCACCGGCGGTACGACCGCCATGCCGTCCGGCGCCCCCTCGGGCATGCCGAGCGGTGCGCCCAGCGCGGGTGCCGCGGCGGGCGGTGGACAGGGCGGCCCCGGCGGCTGCGGCGGCTGCGGCGGCTGCGGCGGCGGTCAGGGCGGTCCCGGCGGGGGCGGTGCCGCACCCAGCGGCGCCCCCACCGCGCAGGCGACCAAGAACTGACCTCGGACGTCGTACGACAGGGGCGGCACTCCCGGTGAACGGGGGTGCCGCCCCTGCGCGTTGACCTGCGCCGGGTGTCCGGCTCAGCCGGGCCAGTGGTGCCGTCCGATGCTGATCAGCCGCATCTGCCGGGTCGCGACATGCGCGACCCGCGCGCGTTCCTCCTCCGTGCCCTCCAGCGCCTCCAGGAACAGGGACGCCGTGATCAGCATCTGGTCCACATACAGATGGGCCAGCATGAGCAGGTCGTCGTCGTCCCAGCCCGCGGACTCGGCGTCCTTGGCCAGCTCGCTGCGCACTTCCTCGGCGAACCGGGCCAGTTGGTCCCGGATGGCCTCCCGCACCGGCTGGACCCCGCTGTGCCGCTCACGGGCGATGAAACGGACGTGAGCGGGGTACGCGTCGACATGGCCGGCGATCAACTCGACGGCGCGCACGATGCGTTCCTCGCTGGAGTCGGCCGTGGTCACCGTCGTCCGGATCATGGGGTGCAGACTGCCCAGCGCCTCCTCGACCAGGGCCACGCCCAGGTCCGCCGTGGAGCGGAAGTGGCGGTAGAAGGCGGTGGGGGCGACGCCGACGGCGCGGGTGACCTCGCGCAGGCCCAGGCTGCTCAGGCTCTGCTCCTCCAGCAGACCCAACGCGGCGTCCAGGAGCGCCTGTCGGGTCTTCTGCTTCTGGACCTGCCGGATACCGAGGGTGTGACTCATGTCATCCAGTTAACAACTGTTCTCTGGAATTGAAAAGTCCTCAGACGCGCTAGACTCATAAGTCAGTGAACAAGTGTTACTACAAGCGTTCACCGAAACGTCACTAGAGGTGTCCTGCGGGACGCCCGGAGGGGGATCGAATCCCATGCTGTTCCTCGTCGCCGCACTCATGCTGCTCGGCGTCGTCCTGGGCACCGTGGCCCACGCGCCGCTGACCGTCACCGCCCTCGTCGCCGTCGGCATCGCCGTCTGGCTCGGCGTCTTCGCCGCCCGCGAGCGCCACAGCCGCCGCACTTCGGCCAACTGACCCACCGCACACCGCCACCGACCGCCCGACCCGACACCCTGGAGCTGAGCACGATGCAACTCACCGCCCCGGCCACGAGCAGCACCGACACCACCCGCACTCCCGCCCGCGACGCCGACGGCATGGCCGTCGCCTCCTTCATCCTCGGCCTCCTCGGCCTCCTCGTGCTGAACGTCTTCCTCGGCCCCGTCGCGATCATCCTGGCCTCCGTCGCCCTCTGGCGCGGCACCACCCGTCGCGGCCGCGCGTTCCTGGGCATGGGGCTGGGCGTGGCCGACCTGGTGGTCCTGGTGGTCTCCATGCAGATGGCCGACACGGTCTCCTGGAACCTGTGATCCCGAGGCGCACACCATGAACGACGGCCGGCCTCCCCGAGGACGACGGGGTTCGGCCGCCGAGCCGCCCGGCCTCGGCGCACTGCCGGTGGCGGCGGCCCCGTAGAATCGGCCCCACCATGGCTTACCTCGACCACGCCGCGACAACTCCGATGCTCCCCGAGGCGGTCGAGGCGATGACCGCCCAGCTGAGCGTCACGGGCAACGCCTCCTCCCTCCACGCCTCCGGCCGGCAGGCCCGCCGCACCGTCGAGGAGTCCCGCGAGACCCTCGCCGAAGCGCTCGGCGCCCGCCCCAGCGAGGTCGTTCTCACCTCCGGCGGCACCGAAGCCGACAACCTCGCGGTGAAGGGCCTGTACTGGTCCCGCCGCGACGCCGACCCGGCCCGCACCCGCGTTCTCGCCAGCCCCGTCGAGCACCACGCCGTCCTCGACGCCGTCCACTGGCTCGGCGAACACGAGGGCGCCACCGTCGAGTACCTCCCGGTCGACCCGTACGGACGCGTCCACCCCGAAGCGTTGCGCGAGGCTGTCGCCCGCAACCCCGACGACGTGGCCCTCGCGACCGTGATGTGGGCGAACAACGAGATCGGCACCCTCACGCCGGTACGCGAACTCGCCGACGTGGCACGGGAGTTCGACGTCCCGCTGCATGCCGACGCGGTCCAGGCCTTCGGCCAGGTCCCCGTCGACTTCGCCGCCTCCGGCCTCGCCGCGATGACGGTCTCGGGCCACAAGATCGGCGGCCCGTACGGCATCGGAGCGCTGGTCCTGGGCCGCGAGTACACCCCCGTGCCCGTCCTGCACGGTGGCGGCCAGGAGCGCCATGTCCGCTCCGGCACCCTCGACGTCCCCGCCGTCGCCTCCTTCGCGGTGGCCGGCCGACTGGCCGCGGAGCAGCGCGAGTGGTTCGAGCGGGAGATCGGCGCCCTGCGCGACGCCCTGGTCGAGGCGGTCCGTACGGCCGTCCCCGACGCGATCCTCGGCGGCGACCCCGTGGAGCGCCTCCCGGCCAACGCCCACTTCACGTTCCCGGGCTGCGAGGGCGACTCCCTGCTGCTGCTCCTGGACGCCCAGGGCATCGAGTGCTCCACCGGCTCCGCCTGCACCGCGGGCGTCGCGCAGCCCAGCCATGTGCTGCTGGCCACCGGTACCGACCCCGACCTGGCCCGCGGCACCCTGCGCTTCTCCCTCGGCCACACCTCCACGGAGGCGGACGTCGAGGCCCTGGCGAAGGCGATCGGACCCGCGGTCGAGCGTGCGCGCGCCGCTGGGCTGACCTGAGGGGCAGCCACAGTCCCGGCGCGTCGACGATGCCGTGATCGTGTGAGGGGTGCGGGACGCGCCGGACACCCGGTGTCCGGCGCACGGCTCACGACTTGGTCGACGAAGCCCGGTGTACGAGCTTCATGTACCGGTCCCAGTTCCAGTGCGGCCCCGGGTCGGTGTGGTCCGTGCCCGGCACCTCCACATGCCCGATGATGTGCTCCCGGTCGACGGGTATGGCGTAGCGCCCGCATATCCCGGCCGTCAGCCGCGCGGAACGCTCGTACATCGCGTCCGTGAACGACGACGCGCGCTCCACGAAGCCCTCGTGCTCGATGCCGACACTGCGTTCGTTGTACTCCCGGTTGCCCGTGTGGAACGCCACGTCCAGCTCGCGGATCATCTGCGTGATGTGCCCGTCCCTGCGGACGATGTAGTGGGCCGCGGCCCGGTGGCCCGGATCCTGGAAGACCTTGACGGCGCTCGCGAAGCTGCCCTGGGTGACATGGATGACCACCCGGTCTATCGAGTAGTCGTCCGGCCGGTCGGCCCGCCGGTAGTTCGCCGAGGAGGCCGCCACCCACCGGGCGTCCCGGAAGTCGACCGCCCCCGGCACCCGCGGCTTCTCCACCCCCGGCAGCCGCCACCACAGGTGCGACAGCTCCTCGCGCGCCAGCACGGCGGTGCCGACGGCGGCCGCCGCCCCGCCAAGCAGCAGCGCACGGCGCCCGATGCGCCGGTCCGAGTCGCTCTTCTTCGCCCCCATGTGATCACCAACGGATACTCGTGGGCTTCGGTTCCCGCGCCCCCTTACTCTTGAAGGGCTATGACTGACACCTCGCAGCCCTTCCGCCCTCTTCGTGTACTCGCCGCCATGTCCGGCGGAGTGGATTCCGCCGTCGCCGCAGCCCGGGCCGCGGAAGCCGGCCACGACGTGACCGGTGTCCACCTGGCGCTCTCCGCGAACCCGCAGTCGTTCCGCACGGGCGCGCGTGGCTGTTGCACCATCGAGGACTCGCGTGACGCCCGCCGCGCCGCGGACGTCATCGGCATCCCGTTCTACGTCTGGGACCTCGCCGACCGCTTCCGCGAGGACGTGGTCGAGGACTTCGTCGCCGAGTACGAGGCCGGGCGCACCCCGAACCCCTGCCTGCGCTGCAACGAGAAGATCAAGTTCGCCGCGCTGCTGGACAAGGCCCTGGCCCTCGGCTTCGACGCCGTCTGCACCGGCCACTACGCCCAGGTCGTCGTGAACCCGGACGGCACGCGCGAACTTCACCGTGCCTCCGACATGGCCAAGGACCAGTCGTACGTCCTCGGCGTCCTGGACGAGAAGCAGCTGGCGCACGCGCTCTTCCCGCTGGGCGACACGGTGACCACCAAGGGCGAGATCCGCGCGGAGGCCGAGCGCCGCGGTCTCGCGGTCGCCAAGAAGCCCGACTCGCACGACATCTGCTTCATCGCCGACGGCGACACCCAGGGCTTCCTGGCGAACCGGCTGGGCAAGGCCGAGGGCGACATCGTCGACGAGTCCGGCGCCAGGCTGGGCACGCACGAGGGCGCGTACGGCTTCACCATCGGGCAGCGCAAGGGCCTGCGCATCGGCACCCCGGCACCCGACGGCAAGCCGCGCTACGTCCTCGACATCTCGCCCGTGAACAACACGGTGACGGTCGGCCCGGCCGCCGCCCTGGACGTGACCGGGCTGACCGCGATCAAGCCCCGCTGGTGCGGCACCGCCCCGTCCGGCCCGGGCACGTACACGGCACAGCTGCGGGCGCACGGCGGCGAGACCGAGGTCACCGCCGAACTGGTCGGCACCACCCTGGAGGTGTCGTTCACGGAGCCGGTCCGAGGCGTCGCCCCCGGCCAGGCGATCGTGCTGTACGACGGCACGCGCGTGGTGGGTTCGGCGACGATCGCCTCGACCACGCGCGCGACGGCGGCCGTCGGCTAGGGCGCCGAGGAGAAGAACTCCGCCAGCACGGGCGCGAGTACGTTCGGATCGACCATGTGGGTCTGGCCCTCCAGGGTCCGGTACGTCCCCCGGGGTGCCGACTCGGCCACGGCCCGGGCGGCCTCGCGCATCCAGGCGGGGCTCGCGGAACCCGCGGCCGACAGGACGGGCACACCGATCGAGGCCAGCCGCGCCCGCGGCACCAGACCGTCGCCCATCACGGCGTTGTCGTACGCGAGACTCGGCGCGATGGCCTCCATGCCCGCCCACATGGGCGACCGGCGGGCACCCTGGATCATCTCCTCGGCCAGGCCCGTCAGCCGGAGGAACAGCTCGACCGCGTCCCCGCGCCGGCCGTCCCCGAGCGCCTCGGTGAGGTGCTCGGTGTACTCGGCGAGCTGCTCCGCGCCACCTTCGTAGACGACGAACGGCACCTCGTACACCGCGACCTGACGGACCGGCAGCCCGCTCGCCGCCGCCTCCAGGGCGAGCGCGCCGCCCGACGAGATGCCGTAGAGCGACGCCTCCCCGCCCGCCACGTCGATGAGCGCGGCCAGGTCCTCGACCTCGCGGGCCACCGAGTAGGGCGCCGTGTCGCCGCTGCCACCGCGGCCGCGGCGGTCGTAGGCGATGACGCTGAAGCGGTCCGAGAGGGGCCCGGCGAGGGGCGCCACCGTGGCGCCCGTCGACATCGCTCCGCTCACCAGGATGACCGCCGGGCCCTGTCCGGTCCGTTCATACGCGACGGAGGTGCCGTCGAGTGAAGTGGTCTTCTTGTCCATGCCTGTGGAGACTGCCCCACCACAGAGGAATAATCGCGCTCAATCGCTCACGACACTTCCACTTCGTAGAAGCAGAAGTGGTCCTTGATCCCGGCGACGTCGGGCTTGGGATCCGGGTAGCCCCAGACGAGGTCTGCCGCGTCCGGGGTCGACCAGTAGGAGGCGGTGCCCTTGAACGGGCAGTACGTGTGCGTGTCGGACGGCGTCAGCAGGTCGAGGCGGACGTCCTCGGCCGGGATGTAGTACCGCACCGGACAGCCCGTCTCGCGCAGGAGGAGGGCCCGGTCGCTCTCCGCCAGAACCTGGTCGCCGTGCACCACGCGCACGTGCTGGTCGTCTTGCTCGATGGTGATCGTGTGTCCTTCGGCCATATCCGCAAAGCGCTCGCGGGCGCCCGGTTCTTCCCGCGTACGGTGACCTCATGCGAATCTGCGTGTTTCTTTCCGCCGCCGACCTCGACGACCGGTACACGCGCCCTGCGCGCGACTTCGCGAAACTGCTGGGCAAGGGCGGGCACACGCTCGTCTGGGGCGGTTCGGACGTCGGTCTGATGAAAGTGGTCGCCGACGGCGTGCAGGAGGCGGGAGGGCGGCTGTGCGGGGTCTCCGTGGACTTCCTCGCGGCCAAGGCGCGGCAGGGCGCGGACGAGATGGTGATCGCCCGTGATCTCGCAGAGCGCAAAAGGCTGCTCCTGGAGAAGGCCGACGCGGTAGTGATCATGGTGGGCGGCACGGGAACGCTCGACGAGGCCACCGAGATCCTCGAACTGAAGAAGCACGGGCACACCGACAAGCCGGTCGTCCTGCTCAACACCGCGGGCTTCTACGACGGCCTCAAGGAGCAGTTCCGGCGCATGGACGACGAGGGGTTCCTGCCCCGTCCGCTCACCGACCTGGTGTTCTTCGCGGAGGAGCCGGTGGGGGCGCTGGCCTACCTGGAGGAGAGCCAGGGCGTCGCATGACCCCGGCGTGATGCGAGCATGGCGGACATGGCTACACATGTGATCACCGGAGCGGGCTCCGGCATCGGCGCGGCCGTCGCCCGCCGCCTCCACGCGCGCGGGGACGAACTAGTGCTGCACGCGCGCGACGCGGGCCGCGCGAAGGAGCTGGCCGCCGAGTTCCCCGGGGCGAGGACGCTGGTGGGCGATCTGGCCGACCCGGACAAACTGAGCTGGGCCTTCTCCCACCAGTCCCTGCCCGACCGCGTGGACTCGTTGCTGCACATCGCGGGGGTGGTCGACCTGGGCCCGGTGGGCGAACTGACCCCCAAGTCCTGGCGTCACCAGCTCAACGTCAACCTCATCGCCCCGGCCGAGCTGACCCGTCACTTCCTGCCCCAACTGCGGGCGGCGCGCGGCCATGTGGTGTTCGTGAACTCGGGAGCGGGCCTGCGGGCGAGCGCCGACTGGTCGGCGTACGCGGCGTCGAAACACGGCCTGAAGGCGCTCGCGGACTCGCTGCGAGCCGAGGAGCACGACAGCGGCGTCCGCGTCACCTCGGTCTACCCGGGCCGCACGGCGAGCCCCATGCAGGCCAAGGTCCACCAGCAGGAGGGCAAGGAGTACGACGCCTCGGAGTGGATCGACCCCGAGTCGGTGGCGACGACGATCGTGATGGCCCTCGACCTGCCCAAAGACGCCGAGGTCAACGACCTGACGGTGAGGCCGGGACGGTGACCGGCTTCAGTTACGGTGCCGCCACCGGTGTCGGCTCCATGCCCGGGGGCGACGCCCGCGAGGCCGCCAAGACGGTCACCGGCAGCTTCGAGGACTTCCCGTTCCTGCCCGAGCTGCCCGCCCGCGGCCCCGGCGCCGACATGATCGGACGGACCGCCGGCCTGCTCGTCGAGCTGTACGCGCGCGTGGAGCCCAGCGGCTGGCGGATCGGGGACCGGCCGGGGCGGGACACCAAGCGCGCCAGGTCCTGGCTCGGCGAGGACCTCGACGCGCTGGAGGAGTTCACGCAGGGGTACGAGGGCCCGCTGAAGGTGCAGGCCGTGGGGCCCTGGACGCTGGCCGCCGCACTGGAGCTGAGGAACGGCGAGTCGGCCCTGTCCGACACCGGCGCCTGCCGCGACCTCGCCGGCTCCCTCGCCGAGGGCCTGCGCCTGCACCTGGAGGAGATGCGGCGACGCGTCCCCGGAGCTCAGCTCGTCCTCCAGCTCGACGAACCCTCCCTCACCTCCGTACTCCGCGGCCATGTGAAGACCGCCAGCGGCTACCGCACCCACCGCGCCGTCGACCGCCAGCTCGTCGAGGCCACGCTCCGCGACGTCATCGGGGTTCACAGCGACGGCCCGGCCGTGGTCCACTCCTGCGCACCGGACGTCCCGTTCGCCCTGCTGCGCCGGGCGGGCGCGACAGCGATCTCCTTCGACTTCTCGCTCCTCACCGAGCGTGACGACGACACGATCGGCGAGGCGGTGGAAGGGGGGACCCGGCTCTTCGCCGGTGTCGTGCCGGGGACGGACGGCCCGTTGTCGGACCCTGCCGGTAGCGTCATGGGTGTCAGGACGCTGTGGCGCAGGCTGGGGCTGCAACCGGGGCTTCTCGCGGAGGCGGTCACGATCACGCCGTCGTGCGGACTCGCGGGGGCCTCCCCGGATTACGCACGCAGGGCACTCGCCCACTGCGCCCGGGCGGCGAGATCCCTCGCGGACAACCCAGAGTAACGGGAGGACACAACGGTGGCCGGCGACAAGCAAGCGGAGACGACGGTGCCCGCCGAGGCACGGGAGAAGCACGCCAAGCTCGCTGAGCAGATCGAGGAGCACCGCTTCCGGTACTACGTGAACGACGCCCCGGTCGTCAGCGACGCGGACTTCGACAAACTACTGCGCTCCCTGGAGGCGCTGGAGGAGGAGCACCCGGAGCTGCGCACGCCGGACTCACCGACCCAGAAGGTCGCGGGTGCCTACGAGACGGAGTTCACCTCCGTTCAGCACCGCTCCCGGATGCTCTCCCTCGACAACGCCTTCAGCGACGAGGAGCTGGCCGCCTGGGCCGAGCGCGTCGCCAGGGACGTCGGCGGGCCCGGCTACCACCTGCTGTGCGAGCTCAAAGTCGACGGCCTCGCCGTCAACCTCACCTACGAGCACGGCCGCCTCACGCGTGCGGCGACCCGCGGCGACGGCCGCACCGGTGAGGACATCACGCCCAATGTCCGGACGATCGCGGAGATTCCGGACCGGCTGAAGGGCGACAAGGTTCCCGGCCTCGTCGAGATCCGCGGCGAGGTCTACTTCCCGATGGAGAAGTTCGAGGAGCTCAACGCCCGGCTGGTGGCAGCCGGCGACAAGCCCTTCGCCAACCCGCGCAACGCGGCGGCCGGTTCACTGCGCCAGAAGGACCCCCGGGTCACCGCCACCCGCCCGCTGCACATGGTCGTCCACGGCATCGGCGTCCTGGAGGGCTTCGAGGGCCTCACCCGCCTGTCCCAGGGCTACGACCTGCTGAAGACCTGGGGCCTGCCCACCTCCCGGCACAACAAGGTGGTCGACGGCCTCGACGGTGTACGGGAGTTCATCGCGTACTACGGCGAGAACCGCCACTCCGTGGAACACGAGATCGACGGGGTCGTCGTCAAGCTCGACGAGATCCCCCTCCAGGGACGCCTCGGTTCCACCTCCCGCGCACCGCGCTGGGCGATCGCCTACAAGTACGCGCCCGAGGAGGTCAACACCAAGCTCATCAACATCCGCGTCGGCGTGGGCCGCACGGGCCGGGTCACCCCGTACGCCCAGGTCGAGCCGGTCACGGTGGCCGGCTCGGAGGTCGAGTTCGCCACCCTGCACAACCAGGACGTCGTCAGGGCGAAGGGCGTCCTCATCGGCGACACGGTGGTGCTGCGCAAGGCCGGTGACGTCATTCCGGAGATCCTCGGTCCGGTCGCCGACCTGCGCGACGGCAGCGAGCGTGAGTTCGTGATGCCGGCCGAATGCCCCGAATGCGGTACGGCGCTCAGGCCGATGAAGGAGGCCGATGTCGACCTGCGCTGCCCGAACGCCCGTGCCTGCCCGGCCCAGTTGCGCGAGCGGCTGTTCTACCTCGCGGGCCGCAAGGCGCTGGACATCGAGCACTTCGGATACGTCGCCGCGGCCGCCCTGACCAAGCCGCTGGAGCCGGCCGACCCGCCTCTGCACGACGAGGGCGACCTCTTCGACCTCACCATCGAGCAGCTGCTGCCCATCCGGGCCTACGTCCTCGACCAGGACAGCGGGCTGCCCAAGCGCGACCCGAAGACCGGCGAGGAGAAGATCGCCACGGTCTTCGCCAACCAGCAGGGCGAGCCGAAGAAGAACGCGGTCGCCATGCTGGAGAACGTCGCCGCCGCCAAGGACCGCCCGCTCGCCCGCGTCCTCACCGGTCTGTCGATCCGTCACGTCGGACCGGTCGCCGCCGAGGCGCTCGCTCGCGAGTTCCGTTCGATCGAGCGCATCGAGCAGGCCACGGAGGAGGAGCTGGCGGACACGGACGGCGTCGGCGGGATCATCGCCGCCTCCCTCAAGGAATGGTTCGCCGAGGAGTGGCACCAGGAGATCCTCCGCAAGTGGCGGACGGCAGGTGTCCGCATGGAGGAGGAGGGTTCGGGAGAGGACGAGGGGCCGCGGCCGCTCGAAGGACTGACCCTCGTGGTCACCGGCACCCTTGAGCACTTCACCCGCGACGGCGCCAAGGAGGCCCTGCAGAGTCGCGGAGCAAAAGTGACCGGTTCTGTTTCGAAGAAGACGTCTTTCGTGGTCGTGGGTGACAATCCGGGTTCGAAATTTGACAAGGCTATGCAGCTCAAGGTGCCTGTTCTCAACGAGGAGGGCTTCACCGTCCTGCTGGAACAGGGGCCGGACGCGGCGGCCGAAGTGGCACTTCCCACTGAGGAGTAGCGGTTGAAGGCCACCCGATCGGCGCATACCAGATGCATAAGGGTGGCCGGGGCGCATTCGGGCAACCGTCTACGACCGCTGCCCGTAGAAGCCTTCTGCGGCCTACTGTTGAGGTGTGCACCTGCCGTGCCCAGCTGCGGTCGGGGCATCCCCTTGCTCTTGGCGAGCAAGGGGATGGGTTTTCCAACGCGGTGCCGTTGAGGGTTGTCGGGCATCGGGCCGCGTGGCGTGGGCACCGCCGGCTGTGAGAGGGACGGGAATGGAACCGACCGAGAGCGCCGCCCCTGACTCATGGCTGCGCCGGGCCACCGGCGCATGGCGGGCGAGCCGGGGGGCCGGGCGGCCTTCGGAGCGTCCGGGCGCGGAGGGGCGCGCCACCGGACAGTACACGGTGACCGACGGGCACGCCCCGCATCTCACAGCCGACGCTTCCTCAGGTCTGCCGGGCGCCGAACACGGCCGGCACCTGTCCTGGCCCGCGCTGCCGGCGACGGTCGTCGGGGCGGCGGCCTTCGTCCTCGGCGCCGGTTTCTACCGGGCCTTCACCGGGACCCACGCGCTCTTTCCGGCCGGCACCGTCGGCTGGTCGCTGGCCGTGCTGAGCGGCATCATCGTCGGCCACCTGGTGATGCTCGGCCGCTCCCGCTGGTGGGGCGGCACCGGCTCCGGCGCCGCACTCACCCTCGCCGTCCTGATGCTGTACGGCTGGGTGCCGGCCGGAATGGTGAGCGTCACCGTCGTCGTGCTGGTCGGCGTCGCCCGCCGCAACCGCTGGCGCCAGGGCGTGCTGCACGGCTCGGTGGACATCCTCGGCATCGGTGCCGGGGCCCTGGTGCTGGGCGGCTTCGGACGCGTGCCGTCCGTGGAGATGCCCTGGAACCCCGACACCTGGACCCTCTACACGGCCCCCGAGGTGGTGCTGGTCGCCACCGCGTACCTCCTGGTCACCCGCACCCTGCTCTGGTATCTGCACGCGCCGCGCGGCGGTGTGCCCACCGTCGCCCGCACCGCCCTGGTCAGACAGGGTCTGGTCGCGGTCGCTCTGCTCGGCATCGCCCCCCTGGTCTGCGTGGTCGCCGTCGCCCAGCCGGTGCTCCTGCCGCTGTTCTCCATCCCGCTGATCGCCCTCGACTCCACCCTGTGGATCGCCCGCGCCCGCGCCGAGGAGCAGCTGCGCGACCCGCTGACCGGGCTGCCCAACCGGCAGTGGCTGCTGGAGCGCATCTGGACCGCACTGGACGACGCCGAGCGGATCGGTGCCCGGTCCGCCCTGATGCTCATCGACCTGGACCGCTTCCGCTCGGTCAACGACACACTGGGGCATCTCGCCGGTGACCGGCTGCTGTTGCAGATAGCCGACCGGCTGCGCGTCGCGCTGCCGCGCGGAGCTGAGGCCGCGCGGCTCGGTGGTGACGAGTTCGCCGTCTTACTGCCGGTCGCCGACTCCACGACGTCCGCGACCCGGGTGGCCCGCGCGCTGGTGGCCGAACTCAGCTCCCCGCTCGACCTCGACGGGCTCACCCTCGTACTGGAGGCCAGCGCGGGCGTCGCCGTCTTCCCGGACCACGCACTGGACGCCGAGGGGCTGCTGCGGCGCGCGGACGTGGCGATGTACCAGGCGAAGCGGGACCGTACGGGCGTCGAGGTGTACGAGTCCAAGCGGGACTCCAACACCCCGGACCGGCTGGGCCTGCTGGGCGATCTGCGCCGGGCGCTCGACGCGCACGAGGTGCAGTTGCACTACCAGCCCAAGGTCCGCTTCGACGGACAGGTGGCCGGCCTCGAGGCCCTCGTCCGCTGGGTGCATCCGGAGCGCGGGAAGGTGCCGCCGGACGAGTTCATAGCGATCGCCGAGTCGTCGGGGCTCATGCCCCATCTCACGGAGTACGTGCTGGAGACGGCGCTCGGGCAGGTCGCCGAGTGGCGGGCGCAGGGCCTGTTCGTGCCCGTCGCGGTCAATGTCTCACCGCGTGACGTCCACACCCCCGGTTTCGCGGGCTCCGTCGCCGCGCGGCTGGCCCGGCACGGGGTCCCTGCGGGAGCGCTCCAACTGGAGATAACGGAACACGTCCTGCTGGAGGACCCGCAGCGGGCCGCGGACACGCTGGCCGGCCTGACCGGGCACGGCGTGAAGATGTCGCTGGACGACTTCGGCACGGGCTACTCGTCCCTGGTGCATCTGCGGCGGCTCCCGGTGAGCGAGCTGAAGATCGACCGTTCCTTCGTGGCCCGGCTGGCCGTCGACACGGAGGACGCGGAGATCGTCCGCTGCACGGTCGACCTCGCCCATTCGCTCGGCCTGCTCGTCGTCGCCGAGGGAGTCGAGGACGACGAGACCTGGGAGCGCCTGCGCGACATGGGCTGCGACGCCGTACAGGGGTGGCTGGTGGCCGCGGCGATGCCGCCCGAGGAGGCGACGGCGTGGCTGCTGGCGCGCGGATCACGCGGGTGGCAGCGGCCCCGGGCAGCGCTGCCCGCCGCGGCGACCGACGAGTAGTCCGCCCACTCGCCCTCCTTATCGCACCGGTTCAGGCGCTCACCCGACCCCCGCCGTGAAATGCCCGATCAGCAGGGCCAGCCGGTCCTCGTGTGCCCTCTCGGGCAGACGGCCGCTGCGCATCAGGGTCACCAGACCGTGCAGTCCCGCCCAGTACGTCTCCGTCAGCAGACCCACGTCTTCGCCCTCCGCCGCGATCGGCTCGACCGCCTGGGCCAGTTCTCCGAAGGCCTGCTTCAAGGGCGCCGGAGCCTCGTCCGTGGCGAACGGCAGGTCCACGGCGTGCGTGAACACCACGTCGTAGAGCGCGGGCCGCCGTCGTCCGAAGGCCGCGTACGCCTCGCCCACGGCCCTCAGGGCCTCGCGCGTGCCCTTGGCCGCCGTGCGCGCCGTGCGCAGTTCCTCCGCCAGTTCCACGCAGCCCTGTACCGCGACCGCGGCCATGATCGCGTCCTTGCCCTTGAAGTGGCTGTAGAGAACCGGCTGGCTGTACTCGATCTCCGCCGCCAGCCGGCGGGTCGTCACCGCGTCCCAGCCCTCGGCCTCCGCCAGTTCCCGCGCGGCCGTGACGATCAGCCGTTCGCGCTCCGCTCGTTCGCGCTCCCGGCGCGTCTGGATCGACATGCCAGGGATTCTAGCAGCGCTAGCCAATCTGTCGATGTTCTGGTAGCTTCGCTCTCATTGCTAGCGCCGCTAGCAAGAAGGGATGGGGAGAAGAGTCGTGACCGTCACCGCCTACACCCTGGCCGTCGTGCTCAACCTGTTCTGCCTGTTCCTCGGCTACCGGTTCCTGTTCCAGCCGGCCTCCGCCGCCGCAGGATACGGCGCGCCCGCCGACCCCGCGGGCGACGCCGGCGCCTACCTCACGATCAAGGGCCTCAGGGACGGCGCCATCGGCCTGGTCGGCCTCGCGCTGCTCGCCTTCGCCGGTGCGCACGCCGAGGCCTGGATGATGCTCTGCGTGGCACTCGTGCCGCTCGGCGACACACTGATAGTCCAGCGCAACGGCGGCACGAAAGCCGTGGCGTTCGGGATCCACTTCGCCACGGCGGTCGTTGTACTGATCAGTGCCGTCCTGCTGTTCCTCGTCTGAGCGCGTCAACACCAGCACCGGGGGTCCGAAGATGTCGCTGTTCGTTCCGAAGTTCGACGAGTCCGTGATCGTCCGCGAGGCAGAGGCCGAAGTCGTCGGCCGCGCGCCCGTCACCGTCCGCCTGCTGGCCGACAGCAGCCGGACCGGCGGTGCGCTGTCCACCCAGCGCGTCACCCTCACGGACGGCGCCGACGGCGCGAAACCGCACTGGCACGACAACTCCGCCGAGATGTTCTTCCTGCTCGAAGGCGCCGCCGAGATCCTGTCCGGCGAGGACGTCGTCACCGCGGGCCCGGGCGACCTCGTGGTCGTCCCGCCCGGCAAACCGCACGCCTTCTCCGCCGTACCGGGCGCCGACGCCGACCTGCTCATCGTCCTCACCCCCGGCGTCGAACGCTTCGAGTACTTCCGCCACCTCCGGCGCATCGCCCTCGGCGAAGTCACCCCGGAGAGCCTGCTGGAGGTGCAGGAGCTGTACGACAACCACTTCATGAAGAGCCAGGCCTGGGAGGGACGGCGAGGCTGACGAGCGCGGGGCCGGCAAACCGTTTAACGGCGACCGGCCCTCGCCCCATAGGATTGGCCCCAAACCACACTCACTCACCCCAGAGGAACGCTGCATGCCTGGCATTACGCGCGAGGAGGTCGCCCACCTCGCCCGGCTGGCGCGTCTGGAGCTGAAGCCCGAAGAGCTCGAACACTTCGCGGGCCAGCTGGACGACATCATCGGCGCGGTCGCCCGCGTCAGCGAGGTCGCCGACCAAGACGTACCGCCGACCTCGCACCCGCTCCCGCTGACGAACGTCATGCGGCCGGACGAGGTCCGTCCGTCGCTCACCCCCGAGCAGGCGCTCTCCGGCGCCCCGGCCCAGGAGCAGCAGCGTTTCAAGGTGCCGCAGATCCTGGGGGAGGACTAACCGCCATGACGGACAACGTCACCATCATCAAGCTCACCGCCGCCGAGACCGCCGCGAAGATCGCCTCCGGCGAGCTCACGGCCGTCCAGGTCACCGAGGCCCACCTGGCCCGGATCGAGGCCGTCGACGAGAAGGTGCACGCCTTCCTGTACGTCGACCGTGAGGGCGCCCTGGCCCAGGCCCGCGCCGTCGACGAGAAGCGGGAGCGGGGCGAGACGCTCGGCCCTCTCGCCGGCGTCCCGCTCGCGCTCAAGGACATCTTCACCACCGAGGGCATCCCGACGACCGTCGGTTCGAAGATTCTCGAGGGCTGGATCCCGCCGTACGACGCGACGCTCACCAAGCGTCTGAAGGCCGCCGACGTCGTCATCCTCGGCAAGACCAACATGGACGAGTTCGCCATGGGGTCCTCCACCGAGAACAGCGCCTACGGCCCGACCGGCAACCCCTGGGACCTCACCAAGATCCCCGGCGGTTCCGGCGGCGGCTCCTCCGCCGCCCTCGCCTCCTTCCAGGCCCCCCTCGCCATCGGCACCGACACCGGCGGTTCCATCCGCCAGCCGGCCGCCGTCACCGGCACGGTGGGCGTGAAGCCGACGTACGGCGCCGTCTCGCGGTTCGGCATGGTCGCCTTCTCCAGCTCCCTCGACCAGGGCGGCCCGTGCGCCCGTACGGTCCTGGACGCGGCCCTGCTCCACGAGGTCATCGCCGGGCACGACCCGCTCGACTCGACCTCCATCGACGCACCCGTCCCGCCGGTCGTCGAGGCCGCCCGCAACGGCAGTGTCGAGGGCATGCGCATCGGCGTCGTCAAGCAGTTCCGCGGCGAGGGCTACCAGGCCGGCGTCATCCAGCGGTTCGACGAGGCCGTGGCCCTGCTCAAGGACCTGGGCGCCGAAATCGTCGAGCTGGACTGTCCGTCCTTCGACCTCGCGCTGTCGGCGTACTACCTGATCGCGCCGTCCGAGTGCTCGTCCAACCTCGCCCGCTTCGACGGCCTGCGCTACGGCCTGCGGACCGGCGACGACGGCAGCCACTCGGCCGAGGAGGTCACCTCCCTCACCCGTGAGGCGGGCTTCGGGCCCGAGGTCAAGCGCCGCATCATGCTCGGCACGTACGCCCTGTCGAGCGGCTACTACGACGCCTACTACGGCTCCGCCCAGAAGGTCCGCACGCTCATCACGCGCGACTTCGAGAAGGCCTTCGAGCAGGGCAGCGGAGTCGATGTGATCGTCTCGCCGACGACCCCGACCACCGCCTTCGCGATCGGCGAGCGTGCCGACGACCCGATGGCGATGTACCTGGCCGACCTCTGCACCATCCCCACGAACCTCGCGGGCAACGCGGCCATGTCGCTGCCCTGCGGCCTGGCCCCGGAGGACAACCTCCCGGTCGGTCTGCAGATCATCGCCCCGGCGCTGAAGGACGACCGTCTTTACAAGGTCGGCGCCGCCGTCGAGGCCGCCTTCGTGGAAAGGTGGGGCCACCCGCTCCTGGAGGAGGCTCCGTCGCTGTGACCAAGACACTCACCAAGGCTCAGGACTTCAAGAAGTCCAAGTCCGGTATGTACGTGTCCATCGCCACCACCGCCTTCGGCGCGATCGGTGTCGCCAAGCGAATCAAAAAGGCACGTTCCGAACAGGATTCGCTGCGACTGCTCGACGCGACGGTGGCCGCCGTCGGAATCGTCACCGGCCTCGCCGTCCTGTACCGCGAGCTGAAGCGGCTGGGCGACGACGACGTCCTGCTGGGCTGAGAGGGAAGTTTCACCGTGACCACCACGACCGACCTGGAGTCGTACGAGGACGCGCTGGCGTCGTACGACCCCGTCATGGGCCTTGAGGTCCATGTCGAACTGGGCACCAAGACCAAGATGTTCTGCGGCTGTTCGACCGAACTCGGCCAGGACGCCAACACGCAGACCTGTCCCACCTGCCTCGGCCTGCCCGGCGCGCTCCCGGTCGTCAACGCGATCGGCATCGAGTCGGCGATCAGGATCGGTCTCGCGCTGAACTGCGAGATCGCCGAGTGGTGCCGCTTCGCCCGGAAGAACTACTTCTATCCGGACATGCCGAAGAACTTCCAGACCTCCCAGTACGACGAGCCGATCGCCTTCAACGGCTACCTCGACGTGCAGATGGAGGACGGCGAGACCTTCCGCGTGGAGATCGAGCGCGCCCACATGGAGGAGGACACCGGCAAGTCGACCCACGTGGGCGGCGCCACCGGCCGAATCCATGGCGCCTCGCACTCGCTGCTGGACTACAACCGCGCCGGCATCCCGCTCATCGAGATCGTCACCAAGCCGATCGAGGGTGCGGGCGCGCGCGCTCCCGAGGTCGCCCGGGCGTACGTGCGTGAGCTGCGCGAGGTCATCAAGGCGCTCGGTGTGTCGGAAGCCCGCATGGAGATGGGGCAGATGCGCTGCGACGTGAACCTGTCGCTGCGCCCGCACGGCCGGGAGAAGTTCGGCACGCGGAGTGAGACCAAGAACGTCAACTCCCTTCGCTCCGTGGAGCGTGCGGCCCGTTTCGAGATCCAGCGGCACGCGGCCGTACTGAACAGCGGCGGCACGATCATCCAGGAGACCCGCCACTTCCACGAGGACACGGGGTCGACGACCTCGGGCCGGGTGAAGGAGGAGGCCGAGGACTACCGGTACTTCCCCGAGCCGGACCTGGTGCCGGTGGCCCCTTCGCGCGAGTGGGTCGAGGAGATCCGGGCGGGGCTGCCCGAGATGCCGCTGGCCCGCCGCAACCGGCTTGTCGCCGAGTGGGGCATCACGGCCCTCGACATGCAGGCGATCCTCAACGCCGGTGCGCTGGACCTGATCGTCGCCACGATCGACGCCGGTGCCGACGCCGCCTCCGCCCGCAAGTGGTGGATGGGCGAACTGGCCCGCAGCGCCAACGAGTCGGGCCTCCCGCTCGACGAGCTGGCGATCACGCCGGAGCAGGTCGCCCGGGTCACCGCGCTGGTCAACTCCGGTGAGCTGAACGACAAGCTGGCCCGCCAGGTCATCGAAGGCGTCCTCGCCGGCGAAGGCACCCCGGACGAGGTCGTCGAGAAGCGCGGCCTGAAGGTCGTCTCCGACGAGGGCGCCCTGGGCACCGCCGTCGACGAGGCCATCGCCGGCAACCCGGGCATCGCCGACAAGATCCGCGGCGGCAAGGTGGCCGCGGCCGGCGCCCTGGTCGGCGCGGTCATGAAGGCGACCCGCGGTCAGGCCGACGCGGCCCGCGTCAAGGAGCTGATCCTGGAGAAGCTGGGCGTCAGCGAGGGCTGAGGCCAGGCGTTGTACGGCCCCGGAGGCATCCCCTCCGGGGCCGTCCCCTTGCTCGGCGCACGGCGTCCCGCAACGACTTACGCGGACTGGTGACGACGGCACCACGGCTGCTTACGGCGCCCCACGACGCGGACGAATCCGAGCGTGCGGCGTGGGCCCATCCGGCCGCCGGGCCGGCCGGCCGCCGCGGTGCTTCGCGCGTACGGGCGCCGCGCCGGCGCTGGTACCGGCCGCCTATGCCCTCGGCATCGCCGTCCGCGCACGGGCCGCTTTCCTCGGGGCACGCGGGCGCACCCGGCGGGCGCTGTGGCTGCTGATCGTCGGGCGATGTGGATGGCTCTGGGAGACCGGTTCGACTGAGGTGACAGAGTCACCGTTACTGTCCTGTGATCTGCCTCCCATTCCTGTGAATAAAGCCACGAATGGAATGAACGATCACTTCTGCCTGCAAGAGTGGTCCTCGCATCACTCATGCGTTCTTTGCGGGCTGTTCATGGACTGAACGACTGTTCCCGGCCAAAGATCAACAAACCGTCCCCTGGGAGCACGTTCGTGGCAGCCCTTGCGCGTTGGTGTGTTCGGCACCGCCTCGTCGCGGTCCTCCTGTGGCTCCTCGCCTTCGGCGGGGTGAGCGCGGCCGCCGCCGTCACAGGCTCGGCGTACTCGAACGACTACGAGGCTCCCGGCACCGAGTCGGGCCGGGCCATGCAACTGCTGCAGGACGGATTCCCGGGGTTCGGCGGCGACAGCGACACCGTCGTCTGGCACACCACGCCCGGCTCCGTCCGGGCCGCCGACGTCGAGCAGACGATGACCGAGTCCCTGGACAGGATCGCGGACCTGCCCGGGGTGGCCTCGGTGAGCAGTCCCTACGACGGCCAGGGAACCGGCCGGATCAGCTCCGACGGGCACACCGCGTACGCCACCGTCACCTTCGACGACCGCGCCGAGGACATCAAGAAGTCCGAGGCTGAGGCTGTCGTGCACACCGCCAAGGCCGCTGAGGCCGACGGCCTCCAGGTGGAACTCGGCGGCAGCGCCATCGCGCTCACCGAGTCGTCGGGCGGGCACGTGGCCGAGATCGTCGGCGTGGTCGTCGCCGCCGTCGTGCTCTTCCTCGCCTTCGGCTCGTTCGCCGCGTCGGTACTGCCCATCGCGACCGCGCTGGTGAGCGTCGGCACCGCGTACGCCGCGATCGTGCTGCTCGGGCACGCCATGACCGTCGCCGACTTCGCGCCCATGCTCGGCATGCTGATCGGGCTCGGCGTGGGCATCGACTACGCGCTGTTCATCGTGACCAGACACCGGCGCGGACTGAAACGCGGGCTGTCCGCCACCGAGGCGGTCACGAGCGCAGTGGCGACCACGGGCCGTGCGGTGGTCTTCGCGGGTGCCACCGTTTGCATAGCCCTGCTGGGGATGCTGATCCTCAGGCTGAGCTTCCTCAACGGCGTCGCGATCGCCGCCTCCCTGACCGTCGTCCTGACGGTCGCGGCCTCTGTCACCCTGCTGCCCGCCCTGCTGTCCTTCATCGGCCCGCGCGCCCTGAGCCGGCGCGAGCGGCGCCATCTGGTGGAGCACGGGCCCCAGCCGGAGCTGCCGACCGGGTTCGCCGCCCGCTGGTCGGCGTTCGTGGAGCGCCACCCCAAGGTCCTCGGCATCGTCGCGCTGGCCGTCATGGCCGTCCTCGCGCTGCCCACGTTCTCCCTCCACCTGGGCACCTCCGACCAGGGCAACGACCCCAGGCCGTCCACCACACGCCAGGCCTACGACCTCCTCGGGCACGGCTTCGGGCCCGGCGTCAACGGTCCGCTGACGGTGGCGACGCGCGTCAACGGCGGCGAGGACAGGCTCACCCTCGACAACCTCGACGCCACCCTCCGCACCACCGAGGGTGTCGCCTCGGTGACACCGGTGACGTACAACACCGGCGGCACCACCGCGTACTTCACCGTCGTCCCGAGTTCCGAACCCCAGTCGCAGAAGACCAGTGACCTCGTGGACCGGCTGCGCACCGAGGTACTGCCGCGCGCCGAGACCGGCACCTCGCTCGACCTGCGCGTCGGCGGAGTGACGGCCAGCTACGACGACTTCGCCGACGTCATCGTAGGCAAGCTGCCCCTGTTCGTCGGCGTCGTCATCGGCCTCGGCTGCCTCCTGCTGCTGCTCGCCTTCCGCTCGATCGGCATCCCGGCGAAGGCCGCCGCGATGAACGTCGCCGCGGTCGCCGCCGCCTTCGGCGTCGTAGTCGTGATCTTCCAGTGGGGCTGGGGCAGCGAGCTGCTGGGCCTCGGCCGCGCGGGCCCGATCGAGCCCTTCCTGCCCGTGATCATGGTGTCCGTCCTCTTCGGACTCTCCATGGACTACCAGGTCTTCCTGGTCAGCCGGATGTACGAGGAGTGGCTGGAGACCGGCGACAACCGGCGCGCCGTCCGCGTCGGGCTCGCCGAGACCAGCCGGGTGATCAACTCCGCCGCGGTCATCATGATCTCGGTCTTCCTCGCCTTCGTCCTCAGCGGCGACCGTGTGATCGCCATGTTCGGCATCGCGCTCGCCTCGGCCGTCGCCCTCGACGCCTTCGTGCTCCGCACGCTGCTGGTGCCCGCCCTCATGCACCTGCTCGGCGGCGCCAACTGGTGGCTGCCCCGCTGGCTCGACCAGCGCCTGCCCCGTATCAGCATCGAACCGCCGGAGTGCCGCGCCGCCCATGAAAGGCTGGCCGCCGCGACGGACGCCGAGGTGGCGGACGTACTGGCGAAGGGGCGGGAAGCGGATGTACGCGATATCTCTGGGTGACGATGCCGAACTCCGGGCGCTGGAGCCCTGGCACGCCGAGGAGTTTTTGGCGCACCTGGAGCGCGGGCGGGAGTTCATCGGGCAGTTCATCCCGTTCGGCTCCAAGGCCGTCGACGTGCCCTCCGCGCGCGCGGCGCTCCAGCGCTACGCCGACATGCGCGCCGCCGACACCGGCTCGCTGCACGGCCTGTGGCTGGAGGGCAAGCTCGTGGGCGGCGTGCTCTTCCTGAATTTCGACGCGGACAACGGCAACTGCGAGGTCGGCTGCTGGCTGGAGCCCGCCGGCACCGGACGCGGCCTCGTCACGCGCGCGATGCGGGTGCTGATCGACTTCGCGGTCGATCAGCGCGGCATCCATCGTGTGGAATGGGTCGCCGCCGCGGGCAACGAGCCCAGCCTGAACGTCGCCCGCCGTCTGGGTATGACCCGCGATGGGGTACGCCGGGAGGCGCACCCCTATCGTGGCGTACGGCACGACCTGGAGGTGTGGTCGATCCTCGCCCCGAAATGGCGTGAAGTACGCGCGCGTGCCGCGCACAACGATCATTAAGAAGTCTCTCAGACAGGATCCGTACGGTGCCGGACATGGGAACGAAGACAGTTGACGAGACCGGAGCCGAAACGGGCGCCGAGACCACGACCGACGAGGAGAAGGTGGACGTCACCAAGGCCGACGAGGTGACCGAGACCGAGGCCCCGGCCGAGGCGGACAACGCCGACGTCGAGGCCGCCGAGGGCGTGGTCGAGGACGAAGCGACGGCCCCGGCCGGCGTCGGCCAGGGCGCGGGAGCCGTCGTCTCCGCCGCGCTCGGCATCGTCTCGCTGACCGGCAGCTGGGTCGGGACCGTGGCGTCCGCGCGCCAGTCGCTCATCGGCCAGATGCACGCACAGACCTCGTCGGCCTCCGGCGTCGCCAAGCTCCTCAAGGATGGTTACGGCGACGCCTGGCAGGCCACCGCCCTGTGGGGCGGCGTGTTCGCGCTGCTCGCGCTGGTCGTGGGCGTCGTGGTTCTCGCGCGGCCCGCGTTCGGTGCTCCCGGCAGGCCGCAGCCGGCCTGGATCAAGTCGGTCGCCTGGGGTGGTGTCGCCCTCGGCGTCATCGGCCTGCTCCTGGCCGTCCTCAAGTACACCGACATCCTGCTCGGGCTGCCCTCCGCAGGCTGAATCACCGCAGTTCCTGAGGGGTCTTAGGGCATCCGTAAGCACCTTACGGATGCCCCTGAGGCCCCTGAGGCACGTCTAAGGCCCCGGGCGCCGCCGAAGATGCGGAACTCTCCCGATGTGGCGGACCCCCCTTGGAGACGAAGGTTGAGGCATCGCAGAAAGCGAAGCCGAAAACCGCCGCTCACAAGGGACACACCATGTACGAGTACGAGATCTCCCAGCTCCGCTCCGCCGAACTGATCCGCCAGGCCGAGCAGGAGCGGCTGGCCCGCGAGGTCGTCCGCGGCCGCCGTGCCGCCCGCCACGAGGACGCCCGCCATGCCGCCGAGGACGAAAGCCATAGTCCGCGCCTTCACCGGCTCCGCTCCGCCCGCGCGGCGTGAGCGCGGGACTTGTCCAGGAGGACGGCGGCGGAATCTCAGCCCGTCCGGCGATTGAGGACGAGGCACCTTCAGGACCGAAGCGGGCGTCCGGGGGCGGCAGCCCCCGGCAGACGGCAACACCGACGCCGGGCAACGTGCACCACACCGGCTCAGTGAAAACCGGTGCCGTGTCGCCGGACACCCGTGCGATGCTCGGGCTCGTGGAGACCAGGTCCGTCAGTCCGGTGTTCGTCGGTCGCGCCCAAGAACTGGACACGCTGAACGATGCGCTCGCCCGCGCCGCCGCGGGCGAGCCGCAGGCGTTGCTGATCGGCGGCGAGGCCGGGGTCGGCAAGACCCGGCTGGTCGAGGAGTTCGCCACCGCCGCCTGCCGGGCGGGCGCCGTCGTGGCACTCGGCGGGTGCGTGGAGATCGGCGCCGACGGACTGCCGTTCGCCCCGTTCTCCACGGCCCTGCGTGCCCTGCGCCGCGAACTGCCCGATCAGCTCGCCGCCGCGGCCGCCGGGCAGGAGGAGGAACTGACCCGCCTGCTGCCCGAGTTGGGCGAGTCCAGCGGAGGTCGCCACGACGAGGAGTGCATGGCCCGCCTCTTCGAACTCACCGCCCGACTCCTGGAGCGCGTCGCCGCCGACCGCACCGTCGTCGTCGCCCTGGAGGACCTTCACTGGGCCGACGCCTCCACCCGCCACCTCCTCGCCTATCTCTTCCGCACCCTGCGCACCGGCCGCCTCGTCGTCCTCGCCACCTACCGCGCCGACGACATCCATCGCCGCCACCCGCTGCGCCCCCTGCTCGCCGAACTCGACCGGCTGCGCACCGTCCGCCGCATCGAGCTGGCCCGCTTCAACCGGGAGGAGGTCGGCCGTCAGATCGCCGGCATCCTCGCCGCCGAACCCGACCCGACTCAGGTCGACGAGATCTTCGAACGCTCCGACGGCAACGCCTTCTTCGTCGAGGAACTCGCCGTCTGCGCCCACGAGGGCTGCCGCACCGGACTCACCGACTCCCTCCGCGACCTGCTCCTGGTCCGCGTCGAAGGCCTGCCGGAGAGCGCCCAGCGGGTCGCCAGGATCGTCGCCGAAGGCGGCTCCACCGTGGAGTACCGGCTGCTCGCCGCTGTCGCCCGGCTCACCGAGGACGACCTCATCGACGCGCTGCGGGCCGCGGTGAACGCCAACATCCTGCTGGCCACGTCCGCAGGCGACGGCTACCGCTTCCGCCACTCCCTGGTCCGCGAGGCCGTCAGCGACGATCTGCTGCCCGGCGAGCGCTCCCGCCTCAACCGCCGCTACGCCGAAGCCCTGGAGGCCGACCCCACGCTCGTCCCCGCGGGCGAGCGCGTCATGCGCCTGGCCAGCTACTGGTACCACGCCCACCACGTGGCCAAGGCCCTCCCCGCCGTCCTGGACGCCTCCGTCGTGGCCCGCTCCCGCCATGCCTACAGCGAACAACTGCGGCTCCTGGAGCGGGCGATGGAGCTGTGGGACACCGCCCCCGAGGAGACACGGGACCGGCTGCGCCCCATCGACTACACCGAGGTCTACCCTCCCTGCGGCTGCGACCCCGCCACCACGCCCCTGCGCTACCTCGACCTCATGGCCGAGGCCGCTGTCGCCGGTCGGCTCTCCGGGCAACGGGAACGCGCCCTGAAGATCACCAAGCGCGCACTGCATCTGCTGGGGGACGAGGGCGACCCGCTGCGCGCCGCCTGGTTCTGGGTCCAGCGCTCCCGGCTGGTGCAGGCCCTGGCCCGAGGTGACGGCTGGCAGGAACTCGGCACCGCCCAGCAGCTCATGCGCGGCCTGCCGCCCTCCGAGGTGCACGCCGAGGTGCTCGCCACCGCCGCCAACTGGTCGATGCTCCACGAACCCGGCCCCGACGCCCTCTCGGCCGCCGAGCGTGCCGTCGAGTACGCGCGCATGGTTGGCGCCCGCGAGATCGAACTCAACGCCCGCCTCACCCTCGGCGGCCTCATGGTCGACGCGGGCTCCGCCGAGCAGGGCCTCGCGGAGATGTACGAGGTCAGGGACCGCGCTCTGGCCGAAGGCGTCTCGTACGTCGCCGGCCGGGCCTACGTCAATCTGCCCTCCGAACTCGACGCGGTCGGCCGCACCCGGGAAGCCGTGCCCCTCCTGCAGGAGGGCCTCGTCTACACCCGCAAGTTCGGTCAGTTGGACTCCGAGGCCTGGGTGTGGGCCAACCTCTCGGAGGCGCTGTACTCCCTGGGCCGCTGGGACGAGGCCGCCGACGCCGCCGCGGGCGCCCTGCGCGTGGGGCTCAGCGCCAAACCCCAGGGCGGTGGCGCCGTGTGTCTGGCGCACGTCGCCCTCGGCCGCGGCGACCTGCCTGAGGCGGCCCGCCAACTGGCCTCCGCCCGCGCCTACTTGGGCACGCACGACCCCATGCCTCAGCACACGTTCCTCCTGTCCCGCATCGAGATCGGCGTGGCCGCCGGCGAGGGCCGGCTCCTCGACGCCCGAGCCGAACTGGCCCGCGCCCTGGTCCCCGACATTGCGCCCGGCACCCAGCGCTACGGCTGGCCCCTGCTCCTCGCCGCCGCGACCGCCGAGGCCGACGCCCGCACCCTGCCCGTCGCGGCGGCGGGCCGCGCCGAGGTTCTCGAACGGCTCCGCGAGGCCGCCAGGAAGACCACGACCGACGCCCCCGTCTGGCTCGCCCACGAGCGGTGGGTGCGCGCCGAACTCACCCGGGCCGAGGGCCACGACAGCGCCGACACCTGGTCGGAGGTGGTGACCGCCTTCGAACGCCTGGACCGGCCCTACGACCTCGCCCGCGTCCGCCACCGCCTGGCCGAGGCACTCCTCACGGCCGGCGGCGAGGACGAGCGCGATCGTGCTGCCGAGCTGCTGCGACTGGCCCACGCCGTCGCCGACCACCTCGGTGCCCGCCCGCTCGCCGACGCCGTGGCGCTGCTCGCGCAGCGCGCCCGACTGGCCCTGGGCCGCGTCCCGGCCCAGCGGCCCGCCGACCCCGCCGAGGCCCTCGGCCTCACCAGCCGGGAACGCGACGTCCTGCGCCTGGTGGCCGCCGGCCGCACCAACCGCCAGATAGCCGAGGAACTCTTCATCTCCCCGAAGACGGCCAGCGTCCACGTCTCGAACATTCTGGCCAAGCTCGGCGTCTCAGGAAGAGGAGAGGCCGCCGCCGTGGCCCATCGGCTGGAGCTGTTCGCGACGGGGGACGGAGACCGGCTGGTCGCCGGATGAGAGAGGGGACACCGTGTTCAACGCCTTCGAGGAACTGTTCGCCCCCGGCCGCAAGCACACCCACGACGAAGAGAAGCGGCTGGAGCTGACCCGGGAGGACGTGGGGGACGCGGACCCAGGGCGCGGCCCGATAGATCTCTCGTCCGGCAAGGTCGTCGTACGACGGCCGAGCCCCGAGACGTCGCAGACGCCGGAGGTGCCGGAGGAGCGGGACGAGCCGGACGGGTCGAAGCCCACCGAATAGCCGCGGCCGGCCAAAGAGCGGCAGCCTCCTACTTCACCTGCAGTTCCAGGATCCGGTCGTCCCCGCTCTTCGGGTTCCCCCGGCCGTCCGTGTTGCTGGTCGTCAGCCACAGCTTGTCGCCGCCCGCCGACACCACCGTGCGCAGTCGGCCGTACGTGCCGGTGAGGAAGGCCTGCGGGTCGGCCGAGGCCTTCGTGCCCTTCAGGGGTATCCGCCACAGGCGCTGGCCCTTCAGTCCCGCCATCCAGACGGAACCCTCGGCGTACGCGATGCCGCTGGGGGAAGCGTCGTCCGTGTGCCACTGGGCTATCGGGTTGTGGTACTTGGAGTCGGACGACCTGCCCTCGGCGTCCGGCCAGCCGTAGTCGTCACCCGGCTTGATCGCGTTCAGCTCGTCCCAGGTGTCCTGGCCGAACTCCGAGGCGAACAGGCGTTGTTTGGAATCCCAGGCGAGGCCCTGCACATTGCGGTGGCCATAGGTGTAGACGGGGGAGTCCGGGAACGGGTTGCCGGGAGCCGGTTCGCCCTCCGGGGTCAGACGCAGGATCTTGCCGCCCAGGGACTTCTTGTCCTGGGCCAGGCCACGGTCACCGCTCTCGCCCGTGCCCGCGTACAGCATCCTGTCCGGGCCGAAGGCGATGCGGCCGCCGTTGTGGATGTAGCCCTTGGGTATGCCCTTGAAGATCGTGTCGGGCGCGCCCAGCTGTTCACCCGAGGGCTTCTTCGCGTCGTACAGCATCCGGACGATGCGGTTGTCCGAAGGCGAGGTGAAGTACGCGTAGATCATGTGGTCCGAGGCGTAGTCCGGGGAGAGGGCGATGCCGAGCAGACCGCCCTCGCCGGCCGGGGAGACGCCGGACACGGCGCCGAGTTCGGTCTTCTTGCCCGTCTTCTCGTCGACCTTCGTGATCGTCCCCTTGTCGCGGGATGCGACCAGCAGGCCGCCGTCGGGCAGCGGGGTGAGGCCCCAGGGGGTGTTCAGGCCCGTGGCGACCGTCCGCAGCACCTTGACCGACCCCTTGGCGGGCGGGGCCTGCTCGGCCGACTGTTGCGAGGGGGACGAGTTCGCCGTCGTACTCCCCGGCGTCCTGCCGTCACCGGCACCGGCGGACCCCCCGCCTCCTCCTCCTCCTCCTCCGGAAGAGCAGCCGGCCGTCAGCAGGAGCGCGGTCGCGGCCAGCACGGCCGGCACAGCTCGTCGTAGCACGATCTTGGTCCCTTCGGGCGGCGGTCCATCGGCAGGTTCTACTTGTCTTACACCGCTCGCGCCCCGCAGGTTCCCGATCAACCGATCCAGAATCCGAGGCGCCGCAGCCACCCCGTCCGTTTGCGGTCTCGCGACCGTGGTTTCCGCTTCCCGGGATCCCTGCGGGCCAGGATCCCGGCTCGGTCACGATCTCCCTCCCGGCGGCTCCGGGGATGTGGCTGCTGCGGTCAGTCCCAGGATCCCCGTGCGGCGGGCAGCGCCGCCACCTCGGTCAGGTCCTGGGGTGTCAGGCTCAGCGCCGTGGATGCCGCGTTCTCCGTGGCCCAGCGTTCCCGCTTGGTGCCCGGGACCGGGATCACATGCCGCCCCTGCGTGAGCACCCAGGCCAGGGCCACCTGAGCGGGCGTGACCCCGTCGCCGTGGCGGGCCGCGACGCGGCGCAGGCCCGCCACGATCGGCTGGTTCGCGGCCATCATCTCCGCGGTGAAACGGGGGTGGCGGGCGCGGACGTCGTCCGGTTCGAATCCCTCACCGGGTGTGAGCGTGCCGGTCAGGAAGCCGTTGCCGAGCGGCATCGCGGCCAGGAAGCCGACGCCGCGCGCCTCGCACCACGGCAGCAGCGCCTCCAGCGCCTCCGGCGACCACACCGACAGCTCGGCCTCCACCGCGCTCACCGGGAACACCTGCTGCACCCGCTGAAGCTGCCTGATCGTCGCGTCGTGCAACCGCCCGCCGGGCCTGCGGCCGCCCCGCGCACCGACCGCGCACAGCCCCAACGCCCTCACCTTTCCCGCCCGGACGAGCTCCGCCATCGCACCCCACGTCTCCTCGACGGGCACCTCGGGGTCCGCGCGATGCAGCTGGTAGAGGTCGATGACGTCCGTCTGCAGGCGCCGCAGCGACGCGTCACAGGCGCGCTTCACATAGCCGGGGCGGCCATTGGCCACGATGTGCTGCTCGCCCACCAGCAGCCCCACCTTCGTCGACACGAAGGCGTCCTCGCGCCGCTCCTTCAGCACCCGCCCCACCAGCAGCTCATTGGTGAACGGGCCGTACATGTCGGCCGTGTCCAGGAGCGTCGAGCCCGCGTCCAGCGCGCGCTGCACGGCCCTGACCGACTCGTCGCCCCGCTGCCGCGACCCGCTGTACGCCCAGCTCATCGGCATGCACCCAAGGCCGACGGCCCCCACCTCGAGCGCCCCCGCGCCGATCGTCCTGCGCTCCACCTGCTCGTGACCCTCCCTCTCCAGGCCCCCCAACCTAACCTCTGCACTCCTACGGGCCTGACATAGCCTCCTGACATGACTGCTGACCTGACTCCTGACGTGTGGCTTCCCCTCCCGCCGGACACCGTCGAAGGGCTTCCCGAGGGCCCCAACTACCGCTTCTGGGACGGCGCCGACGAGTTCCCCGCAGACCCGGCCGACTGCGCCTACTACGTCGTTCCCTACATGAAGCCCAGTGAGGTGGCCGTACGTCCCCTGCCCGAGTTGCACGGTGTGCAGGTCGTGCAGACGCTGTCGGCCGGCATCGACAACGTCGTACCGGGCCTGAAGCACCTGCGTCCCGGCGTTCAGGTGTGCAACGCGCGCGGGGTGCACGAGGCGAGCACCGCCGAGCTCGCGCTCACCCTGATCCTCGCCTCGCTGCGCGGCGTCCCCGACTTCGTGCGCGCCCAGGGCCGCGGAGAGTGGCTCGGCGGGTTCCGGCCCGCGCTGGCCGACCGGAACGTCCTCATCGTGGGATACGGGTCGATCGGATCCGCGATCGAGGACCGGCTCGTTCCGTTCGAGGTCGCGCGGGTGGCGCGCGTCGCGCGCTCGGCGCGCACCACGGTGCGCGGTCCGGTGCATCCGCTCTCCGACCTGCCCGCCCTGCTCCCCGAGGCGGACGTCGTCGTCCTCGTCACGCCCCTCAACGAGTCCACGCGCGGCCTGGCGGGCGCCGACTTCCTGGCGCGTATGAAGGACGGCGCGCTCCTGGTGAACGTCTCCCGCGGCCCCGTGGTCGACACCAAGGCGCTGCTCGCGGAGGTGGAGACCGGTCGTATCACGGCCGCCCTCGACGTCACCGACCCCGAACCGCTGCCGCGTGAGCACCCCCTGTGGCGCGCGCCCGGCGTTCTCATCAGCCCCCACGTCGGCGGGCCCACGTCCGCGTTCCTGCCCCGCGCCAAGCGGCTGCTCGTGGACCAGTTGACCCGATTCATGAACCGGGAGCCGCTGCGCAACGTGATCCTTACGACAGGCGCAACCGGCGCGTGACCCCATGGAGTTGAGCGTCCCGCGTGTGACCCGCGCGAAGGGCGCAACAGGCGCGTAATCCGTTTCCGGTACCCTCCGCAACCTTGCGGACGCGGTCCGTGCTCGCGTTTCCACTGGTCGTCACGGAGCGTAGAGGAACTATGTCCCTGAGTGACGAGACTGGTGTATCGTCCGAGCAGGGGCTGCGCCGCGCACCTACGGCGCCGGGGATGGACATTTCAGACTGTGAGGGGGGCGACGGACTATGCACGGCCCATGGACGAGCGATCCGACGCGACGGGGCCGCCGACGGCGACCCTGGCGTACGGCCGCGTGCAGACGCGGTCACCACGGCAATCACGGCTGCCGTCACGGCCATCACCACCGAATTCACGGCAGCCGCCGCAGGCATGCGCACCCAGCGCACCGGGACCCGGGAGCGACGCGGACCTGGAGGGCCCGGTGAGCTCGCCCCCGCCTCCCACGACCACCCTCGACGGAGCGCTGCGGGCACAGCCCTCGTCAGGGGCGCTGCGGCCCCGTCCGCCGGTCGTCGGCGGGCGGCCCTGCATGGTCCACCAACTCGTCCTGGCTCTGGTCTGCGCGGGATACGCCGTCGGTTCCGCGTTCGACTGGGGTTCGGACTATGTCGCGCTGGTCATGGGTGATTTCGGACTGAGCGCCGCAGCGGCCGCCGCCGCCGTGTCGCTCTTCCTGTACGCGCGCAGCCGCCGTATCCGCTTTCGGCCCGCCTGGCTGCTGTTCTCCCTCTCCTCGGTGATGGCCGCCCTCGGCAACGCGGTCTGGGGATGGTACGAGGTCGTGCTGGGGGAGCCGGTGCCCACTCCCAGCTATGCCGACCTGTTCTTCCTGTGCTTCGCGCCGCCCGCGATCGTAGGCCTCCTCGTGCTCGCCAAAAGGCCGGTCACCAAAGCCGGTTGGGTCTGCCTCGCGCTGGACGCCTGGCTGATCGGCGGCTCGCTGCTCACGCTGTCGTGGAGCCTCGCGCTCGCCCAGGCGGCCAAGTTCGACGGGCCGAGCGTCGCGCACACCGCGCTGTCGCTCGCGTATCCGCTGCTGGACATCGCCCTGGTCAGCATGGTGCTCGCGCTGCACTTCAGGCGCTCGGCGGTGAACCGCACCGCGGTCAACACCGCCATCGGCGCGCTGGCACTCACGGTGATGTGCGACGCCCTGTTCACCTCACCGCTGCTGCACAACAACTACCACTCGGGCCAGTTGCTCGACGCCGGCTGGTTCGCCGGCTCCCTGCTCCTCGCGTACGCGCCCTGGGCCGCGCGCCCGAGCGGACGGGCGGAGGCCGACGGCCGCGAGTCCGACGGGTACACCCGCGTGGTGCACGAACACCTGCCGGGCCAGCGGGGCGGCGCCCACCAGCACCATCCGGCCCCCCAGGGAGGTGATCACAGCCGGTATCCCGCCTCCCGGCCCATCGCCGGCTCCCTGGCCGCCCTCACGCCCTACCTCGCCGCCGCCGTCTGCACGCTGGGGATCCTCTACAACGTCCTCAACGGCCGCAGCGTAGACCGCGTGGTGCTCCTGACCGGCGGCACGGTCGTGCTCGCCCTCGTGGTGCGCCAGGGCATCATGCTGCTCGACAACATCACCCTCACCCAGGAACTGGCGCAGAAGGAGAACCACTTCCGCTCCCTGGTGCTCGGCTCCAGCGACGTCATCATGATCGCCGCACCCAACGGCATCCTGCGGTATGTCTCCCCGGCCGCGGCCGGGGTCTACGGACGCCCCGCCGAGGATCTGGTGGGAACGGAACTGGCCAATCTCATCCACCCGGAGGACCTCGGCTGCGTGGTGCACGAGGCGCGCCGCTTCCTCGCAGCGAGCCCGCTGGAGGAATCCACCACGCGCATCGAGTGCCGCTTCCGGTCCGGCGACGGCGGCTGGCTGAACGTCGAGTCGACCGTCAACCGCCACCACGGCGGCCTCATCTTCAACAGCCGGGACGTGACCGAAAGGGTGCGCCTCCAGGCGCAGTTGCAGCACAACGCCGAGCACGACCCGCTCACCGACCTGCCCAACCGCGCCCTGTTCACCCGGCGCGTCCAGCAGGCCCTGTCGGGGCGCCGCTCCACGGACCGGGGCGCCGCGCTGTGCCAGACGGCGGTCCTCTTCATCGACCTCGACGGCTTCAAGGCCGTCAACGACACGATCGGGCACCAGGCCGGGGACGAGCTGCTCGTCCAGGCCGCCCGCAGACTCCAGGAAGCGGTCCGGCACGGGGACACCGCCTCCCGGCTCGGTGGCGACGAGTTCGCGGCCCTGATCGTGGGGGACGGCACCCGTGACCGCTCCGCGCGCGAGCGTCACATCCTGGAGCTCGCCGACCGCCTCAGGCTCACGCTCTCGCAGCCGTATCTCATCGACGGCAACGATGTCCGGGTGGCCGCGTCCATCGGTGTCGCCTTCGCCGAACCCGGCCTCGGCGCAGGAGAGTTGCTGCGCAACGCCGACCTCGCCATGTACCGGGCCAAGGCGGGCGGCAAGGGCCGCGTCGAGCTGTACGCCCCCCAGATGCAGCAGGACGTCGTGCGGAAGGCGGAAATCGCCACGCGCCTGCGTGCCGCGCTGCACGACGGCGAGTTCTCGCTGCTGCACCAGCCCGTCGTCTGCCTGGAGGACGGCCGGATCACCTCGGTCGAGGCGCAGGCGCGCTGGAGGTCCTCGCAGGGGGTGCTGTTCACCCCGGCCGAGTTCCTGCGCGTCGCGGAGGACAGCGACCGCACCGCCGAGCTGGGCCGCTGGATGCTGGAGGAGGCCGTGGAGCAGGCCGCCGAGCGGACCGCGACGGGGCTCGCCGTGCCCGTGGCCGTCCGGGTCGGCGCCCGGCGGCTGCTGGACCGGTCGATGCCGCTCGGCTCGATCGAGGCCCTGCTGACCCGGCACGGGCTGCCGTCCGGATCGCTGGTGATCGAGCTGTCCGACACCGACCCACGGGTCTCCCTGGACGAGCTGGAGCGGAGACTGGGCGCTCTGCGACGGCTCGGTGTCCGGATCGCCCTGGACGGTTTCGGCGGCGGCTTCGCGGCGATCACGGCACTGCGCAGACTCCCCGTCGACGTGCTGAAGCTCGACCGCAGCCTGGTCGAGGGCGTCGTCGAATCCGCGCGGCTGCACAAGATCACCAGTGGGCTGCTCCGGATCGCCGGAGACCTCGGGCTGCAGTCCGTGGCCGACGGTGTGGACCTGCCCGAGCAGGTGGTCGCGCTGCGCGCGATGGGCTGCACCCACGGGCAGGGCATGGCGTTCTCCGGTCCGCTGGACGAGTACCGGCTGTGCCGGGCGCTCGGTTCCGGCCAATATCCGGTGCCGCACGGACCGATCGAGCCGGCGTTCGCGGGCGGCGGCGCGGGGGTGTACACAGGGAGTGTGCCCGCCGTTCTGGGAGGCGGAAGTGGTCTGCGCTCACATAATGAGACTCCCGTCCCACCTACTTGACACATGGTGCGTGCCGGGGGGAGGGTCTGTGCCATGCGCACCCGAATTCTCGTACTTGGAAAGCGCGTCGGCTGAGCTGGTGATGTCCGGACAGAACCGGAACTCCCAGCGACCACACCCGGCGCGCTCCCCTCGCTTGCCTTTTGGCACGAGGGGTTTTTTGTTGCACAGGCACCAGTCGTGCAGCGCTTGAACACCGCAGAAACCTCGCAAAAACCCTCAGCATCGAGAAGAGACTGACGATGACCGAGCAGGCCACCGGGGCCCATCCGCAGCCGCGGCCCCGATCCGGAGGACAGCAGTCCGCACCCGAGTACGTCACGGGTGCGAAGTCCCTCATCCGCTCTCTCGAGGAGGTCGGGGCCGACACCGTATTCGGCATTCCCGGCGGTGCGATCCTTCCCGCGTACGACCCGATGATGGATTCCACCCGGGTGCGCCACGTCCTGGTCCGCCACGAGCAGGGCGCAGGCCACGCGGCCACGGGCTACGCGCAGGCCACCGGCAAGGTCGGCGTGTGCATGGCGACCTCCGGCCCCGGTGCCACCAACCTGGTCACCCCGATCGCGGACGCGCACATGGACTCGGTGCCGCTCGTGGCGATCACCGGCCAGGTCGCCTCCAAGGCGATCGGCACGGACGCCTTCCAGGAAGCGGACATCGTCGGCATCACCATGCCGATCACCAAGCACAACTTCCTGGTCACCAAGGCCGAGGACATCCCGCGGGTGATCGCGCAGGCCTTCCACATCGCCTCCACCGGGCGTCCCGGCCCGGTCCTGGTCGACATCGCGAAGGACGCGCTGCAGGCGCAGACGACCTTCTCCTGGCCGCCGGTCATGGACCTGCCCGGCTACCGCCCGGTGACCAAGCCGCACGCCAAGCAGATCCGCGAGGCCGCCAAGCTGATCACCGCCGCCAAGCGGCCCGTCCTCTACGTCGGCGGCGGTGTCATCAAGGCACACGCCACCGCCGAGCTCAAGGTCCTCGCCGAGCTCACCGGAGCGCCCGTCACCACCACCCTGATGGCGCTCGGCGCATTCCCCGACAGCCACCCGCTGCACGTGGGGATGCCGGGCATGCACGGTGCGGTCACCGCCGTCACCGCGCTGCAGAAGGCCGACCTGATCGTCGCCCTCGGAGCCCGCTTCGACGACCGCGTCACCGGCAAGCTGGACAGCTTCGCCCCGTACGCCAAGATCGTCCACGCCGACATCGACCCGGCCGAGATCGGCAAGAACCGCGCCGCGGACGTGCCGATCGTCGGTGACGCGCGCGAGGTCATCGCCGACCTGGTCCAGGCCGTGCAGAAGGAGCACAGCGAGGGCCAGCAGGGCGAGGCCGCCAGGTCGAAGTACGCGGCCTGGTGGAAGGACCTGAGCCGCTGGCGCGACACCTACCCGCTCGGCTACGACCAGCCCGAGGACGGCTCCCTGTCCCCGCAGCATGTCATCGAGCGCATCGGCCAGCTCGCCCCGGAGGGCACGATCTTCGCGGCGGGCGTCGGCCAGCACCAGATGTGGGCCGCGCACTTCGTCCAGTACGAGAAGCCCGCGACCTGGCTGAACTCCGGCGGCGCCGGAACGATGGGCTATGCGGTCCCGGCCGCGATGGGCGCCAAGGCCGGTGTGCCGGACCGGGCGGTCTGGGCGATCGACGGCGACGGCTGCTTCCAGATGACCAATCAGGAACTCACCACCTGCGCCCTGAACAACATCCCGATCAAGGTCGCCATCATCAACAACGGCGCCCTCGGGATGGTCCGCCAGTGGCAGACCCTCTTCTACAACCAGCGGTACTCCAACACCGTGCTCCACAGCGGCCCGAACGACGTCAACCCCGACGCCAGGGGCACCCGCGTCCCCGACTTCGTGAAGCTGTCGGAGGCCATGGGCTGCTACGCGATCCGCTGTGAGTCCCCGGAGGACCTCGACAAGGTCATCGAAGAGGCGAACTCCGTCAACGACCGCCCGGTCGTCGTCGACTTCGTCGTCCACGAGGACGCCATGGTGTGGCCGATGGTCGCCGCAGGCACCTCCAACGACGAGGTCATGTTCGCCCGGGACGTCCGCCCCGACTTCGGCGACAACGAAGACGACTGAGCGAGAGAGACGAAAGAGAAATGTCCAAGCACACGCTCTCCGTCCTGGTGGAGAACACCCCGGGCATCCTGGCCCGGATCGCGGCCCTGTTCTCCCGCCGCGGCTTCAACATCGACTCGCTCGCGGTCGGCGTCACCGAGCACCCCGACATCTCCCGCATCACCATCGTGGTGGGCGTGGAGGAACTGCCGCTGGAGCAGGTGACCAAGCAGCTCAACAAGCTCGTCAACGTGCTGAAGATCGTCGAGCTGGAGCCCGGGCAGGCCGTTCAGCGCGAACTCGTTCTGGTGAAGGTGCGCGCCGACAACGAGACGCGCTCCCAGATCGTCGAGATCGTCCAGCTGTTCCGCGCCAAGACCGTCGACGTCTCCCCGGAGGCCGTGACGATCGAGGCCACCGGCAGCGGTGAGAAGCTGTCGGCCATGCTCAAGATGCTCGAACCGTACGGCATCAAGGAACTGGTGCAGTCCGGCACGATCGCGATCGGCCGTGGTGCCCGCTCGATCACGGACCGCTCGCTGCGCGCTCTCGACCGGTCGGCATAACGGCGCAGTCGGGCGGCCGGGTGACTCGGCCGCCCGTATACCGAGACCCCGAAACTTCCCTTCCGCCCGCCGTCATACGGTGGGACGCAACGCCTGCACACAAGGAGAGAACCCAAAGTGGCCGAGCTGTTCTACGACGCCGACGCCGACCTGTCCATCATCCAGGGCCGCAAGGTCGCGGTCATCGGTTACGGCAGCCAGGGCCACGCCCACGCGCTGTCGCTCCGTGACTCGGGTGTCGACGTCCGTGTCGGTCTGCACGAGGGCTCCAAGTCCAAGGCCAAGGCCGAGGAGCAGGGCCTGCGCGTGGTCACGCCGTCGGAGGCCGCCGCCGAGGCCGACGTCATCATGATCCTGGTGCCGGACCCGATCCAGGCCCAGGTCTACGAGGAGTCCATCAAGGACAACCTCAATGACGGCGACGCCCTGTTCTTCGGCCACGGCCTGAACATCCGCTTCGACTTCATCAAGCCCCCGGCGAACGTCGACGTCTGCATGGTCGCCCCCAAGGGCCCGGGCCACCTGGTGCGCCGCCAGTACGAGGAGGGCCGCGGCGTTCCCTGCATCGTGGCCGTCGAGCAGGACGCGACCGGAGGCGGCTTCGCGCTCGCGCTGTCGTACGCCAAGGGCATCGGCGGCACCCGCGCCGGCGTCATCAAGACGACCTTCACCGAGGAGACCGAGACCGACCTGTTCGGTGAGCAGGCCGTTCTCTGCGGTGGTACGGCCGCGCTGGTCAAGGCGGGCTTCGAGACGCTGACCGAGGCCGGCTACCAGCCGGAGATCGCGTACTTCGAGTGCCTGCACGAGCTGAAGCTGATCGTCGACCTCATGTACGAGGGCGGCCTGGAGAAGATGCGCTGGTCGATCTCCGAGACCGCCGAGTGGGGCGACTACGTCACCGGCCCGCGCATCATCACCGACGCCACCAAGGCCGAGATGAAGAAGGTCCTCGCCGAGATCCAGGACGGCACCTTCGCCCGTGAGTGGATGGCCGAGTACCACGGCGGCCTGAAGAAGTACAACGAGTACAAGACCGCCGACTCCGAGCACCTGCTGGAGACCACCGGCAAGCAGCTGCGCAAGCTCATGTCGTGGGTGGACGAGGAGGCGTGACCTCGGTGTCCCGTCGCGGCGCCCTCTGCGGGGGGCGCCGCCACGGGGCCTCACCCCGGACCCTGTACACAATGGAGTTTCACGTCCGGGTGATCCTTCCGCGGAGGCGCAGGACGGCCTCCACCGCGCCACTACACTGGCGCACAACATACGCGTCAGGCCCACAGCGTCGTGCGTCTTCCACGCGGCCAGTACCCTCCACCGCCTGCGGCCGTCGGGACGGCCGTCCGCATTGGACTTGTGAGGACTCACGTGAGCTCGAAACCCGTCGTACTCATCGCTGAAGAACTGTCGCCCGCGACCGTGGACGCACTCGGCCCGGACTTCGAGATCCGGCACTGCAACGGAGCGGACCGAGCCGAACTGCTCCCGGCCATCGCCGACGTCGACGCGATCCTGATCCGCTCAGCGACCAAGGTCGACGCCGAGGCCGTCGCCGCCGCGAACAAGCTGAAGGTCGTCGCACGAGCCGGCGTCGGCCTGGACAACGTCGACGTCTCCGCCGCCACCAAGGCCGGCGTGATGGTCGTCAACGCCCCCACCTCGAACATCGTGACCGCCGCCGAGCTGGCGTGCGGTCTCCTCGTCGCCACCGCCCGCCACATCCCGCAGGCCAACGCCGCGCTGAAGAACGGCGAGTGGAAGCGCAGCAAGTACACGGGTGTGGAGCTGGCCGAGAAGACCCTGGGTGTCGTGGGTCTCGGCCGTATCGGCGCGCTGGTCGCCCAGCGCATGTCCGGCTTCGGGATGAAGGTCGTCGCCTACGACCCCTACATCCAGCCCGCGCGGGCCGCGCAGATGGGCGTCAAGGTGCTGTCCCTCGACGAGCTGCTCGAGGTCTCCGACTTCATCACCGTCCACCTGCCCAAGACGCCCGAGACCGTCGGCCTCATCGGCGACGAGGCCCTGCGCAAGGTCAAGCCGAGCGTGCGGATCGTCAACGCCGCGCGCGGCGGGATCGTCGACGAGGAGGCGCTGTACTCGGCGCTGAAGGAGGGGCGCGTCGCGGGCGCCGGTCTCGACGTGTACGCGAAGGAGCCCTGCACGGACTCCCCGCTCTTCGAGTTCGACCAGGTCGTCGCCACCCCGCACCTCGGTGCCTCCACCGACGAGGCGCAGGAGAAGGCCGGTATCGCCGTCGCCCGCTCGGTGCGGCTCGCCCTCGCCGGTGAGCTCGTGCCCGACGCGGTGAACGTCCAGGGCGGTGTCATCGCCGAGGACGTCAAGCCGGGCCTGCCGCTCGCCGAGCGCCTCGGCCGCATCTTCACCGCGCTCGCCGGCGAGGTCGCGGTCCGCCTCGACGTCGAGGTGTACGGCGAGATCACCCAGCACGACGTGAAGGTGCTGGAGCTCAGCGCGCTCAAGGGTGTCTTCGAGGACGTCGTCGACGAGACGGTCTCGTACGTGAACGCCCCGCTGTTCGCCCAGGAGCGAGGCGTGGAGGTGCGGCTGACGACCAGCTCGGAGTCCGCCGACCACCGCAACGTGGTCACCGTGCGCGGCACGCTCACGGACGGCGAGGAGGTGTCGGTGTCCGGCACGCTGGCCGGCCCGAAGCACCTGCAGAAGATCGTGGCCGTCGGCGAGTACGACGTCGACCTCGCGCTCGCCGACCACATGGTGGTGCTGCGGTACGAGGACCGTCCCGGTGTCGTCGGCACGGTGGGCCGGATCTTCGGCGAGGCCGGGATCAACATCGCCGGTATGCAGGTCGCTCGTGCGGCGGCGGGTGGCGAGGCGCTGGCCGTGCTGACCGTCGACGACACGGTGGCCTCCGGTGTGCTGGCCGAGGTCGCCGAGGAGATCGGGGCGACGTTCGCCCGCTCGGTGAACCTGGTCTGAGGTGGCCGTCGCCTGGGGGCTGCCGCCCCCGGGCCCCCGCTTCGGCCTGAACGGCCTCGTCCTCAAACGCCGGACGGGCTGAGATGGCTGAACTGGTCTTGTCGTGTGAGGCCGGACGGGCTGAGGGATCTCAGTCCGTCCGGCTTTTTGTGTGCCTTGCTACTCCTTGACGTTGATCCCCCGGAGCGCCCGCGCCGCCAGCATCGCCGCCCCCGCCAGGAGTACCGTCCCGGCGATCGCCGCCCCCTGCATTCCGCTCGTGAACGCCTCCCGGGCCGCCGTCGCCAGGGCGTCTCCCGTGCGCCCGGGGAGTTGGCCGGCGACCGCCAGCGCGCCGCCCAGGGTCTCGTGGGCCGCGTCCGGGGCCGAGGCCGGGATGTCGTGGCGGTAGACCGCCGTACCGATGGAGCCGAGCACCGCCATGCCCAGCGCGCCGCCGAACTCCGCGCCGGTCTCCATCAGGGCGGACGCCGAGCCCGCCCGCTCCACCGGGGCGCTGCTCATCGCGAGGTCCATGATCTGCGAGATGACCATGACGATGCCGGAGGCGAGCACGCCGCACGCGGTCAGCACCAGCCACAGCGAGTCCGTGCCGGCGAGGGCCAGCAAGGCGTAGCCGCAGGCGCCGATGGCGAAGCCGGCGGTGACCACGTAGGCGCGGTTGACGCCCTTCTGGACCAGGGCGGTCGCCAGCGGGGCCGCCATGCCGATCGGCACCGAGGGGAGCAGCGCCCACAGGGCCGCCTCCATCGCGCTCTTGTCGAGCACCGACTGCAGGTACTGCGTGGTGAAGAACGCCGAGCCCAGCATTCCGAACGAGGCGACGAGGTTGAGGGCGACCGAGGGGGCGAAACCGCGGCTGCGGAACAGGGCCGGGTCGATCATCGGTGAAGCCGCGGTGCGCTGGCGGTGGACGAAGAGCGCCGCGAAGACCAGGCCGACGGTGATGGAGACGACGTACCGCGCGTGCCAGCCCTCGGACGTGATCTCCTTCAGGCCGTAGATGACGGGGAGCACGGCGGCCATCGACAGCGGGACGCTCAGCCAGTCGAAGCGGCCGGGGGCGGGGTCACGCGACTCCGGCAGCAGGACCGGGCCGAGGACCAGCAGCAGTGCCATCGCGGGCAGGTTGACCAGGAAGACCGAGCCCCACCAGAAGTACTGGACCAGGACACCGCTCATCACCGAGCCGAGGGCGATGCCGGCCGTCATGACGCCGGACCACAGGCCGATCGCCTTCGCACGCTGCCCCGGGTCGGTGAACATCGTGCGGATCAGCGCCATCGTCGACGGCATCAGGGTCGCGCCGCCGATGCCGAGCACCGCGCGGGCCGCGATGAGGGTCTCGGCGCTGCTGGCGTAGGCCGCGATCAGGGAGGCGGTGCCGAAGGCCGCGGCGCCGATCAGGAGGAGCTTGCGGCGGCCTATGCGGTCGCCCAGGGAGCCCATCGTCATCAGCAGGCCGGCCAGGACGAAGGCGTAGATGTCGAAGATCCACAGCTGCTGGGTGCCGCTCGGCTCCAGGTCCGCGCTGATCGCGGGGATGGCGAAGTAGAGGACCGAGACGTCCATCGAGACCAGCAGCAGCGGGAGCATCAGCACGCCCAGTGCGGTCCATTCGCGGCGGCCGGCGAGACGGCCGGCCGGGGTGGTGGTGCACGTCGAGTTCGTCATGCCACGAACTGTACGAGCGTCTTAAACGCTTGTCTAGAACGAGTGTATAATTCATCTGTCTAGGACAGTTGTATGGATCGGGGGTATGGTGGCGGGCATGGGACATCGTGAGGATCTGCTCGAAGGCGCCAAGCGCTGCCTGCTGGGGAAGGGGTTCGTGCGCACGACCGCGCGCGACATCGTCAAGGAGTCGGGGACGAACCTGGCCTCGATCGGCTACCACTACGGGTCGAAGGACGCGCTGCTGGTGCAGGCGTACGTCTCGTTGATCGAGGGCCTCGGCGAGACGTTCGACCCCGGCTGGGGTGCCGGGGAAGTGACGACGCCCGCCGGGTCGCTGGAGCGCTTCCAGGAGGTGTGGGCGAACATCATCCGCTCGCTGCCCGAGTCCCGTTCGGTCTGGATGCTGAGCCTGGAGATCATCGTCAACGGCGACCGCCTGCAGGAGGTGCGCAAGCTGCTCGCCGAGGCGCAGGAGCAGGGCCGGTCGGGGATCGTGCCCCTGTTCAACGGCATCCCCGAAGACCAGCTCGACAAGGAGACCGTCGACACGGAGGGCCGTTTCTACCAGACCCTCCTCAACGGCCTCATGGTCCAGTGGCTCTTCGACCCGGACTCCGCGACCGGCGCCGAGCAGCTCACCGAGGGGCTGCGGCGCGTGTTCGCAGGAGTCGAGAAGCGCTGACACGCCCGCCCCGCATCTCGTCGGGGAGCCCGGCGACGTGGCGGTCTCAGCATGGGAGCAGGCGTTTCGGCGACCCGGGTGGCGTAGGTCGCGCGTGGCCGGAGCCAGGGCGCCCAGCATCAGTGCGTCCGTCACGCGAAGGCCCAGGGGTAGCAGCCCCTACAACCGCGCCCCCTTCAAAGCCATGTGCAGCAGCAGCCGGTCCTCGCCGTCGTCCAGGTCGAGGCCCGTGAGCTGTTCCACCCGGGACAGACGGTAGTAGAGGGTCTGGCGGTGGATGCCCAGTTCGGCCGCGGTGCGGCCGGCCTGGCCCGCGCAGTCGAGGTAGGTCTCGGCGGTGCGGGCCAGTTCGTGGTGGGCGGGGGAGAGGAGGGCGCCGACCACCGGATCGTGGGCCACCTCCGGCGGCAGCGAGGTCAGCAGGCGGAACGGCCCGATGTGCGCCCACTCGGCGACGGGACCGAGCCGGGGCTCCGCCAGTGCGGCCCGCGCCGCAGCGGAGGCCTCCCGCCAGGCCGTGGCGAGTTCCGCGAGACCGGTGCGCGCGGCGGCGACCCCGGACGCCGCCGCGGCGCCGCCCTCCAGCCGCCGCGCCCGCTCCAGCAGCCGCCCCGCCGCCGAGGTCGCAGGTGTCAGGGCGTCCGCCGAGCGCAGCCGCACCAGCAGGGCGAGGGACTGGGACGCGTCGCCCCACGGCACCGTGCACAACGCCGTCGCACCCGGCACCGTACGGACCGAAGGCGCGTCGTCCGGGTCGGCCGACGGCCAGGGGGTCACGCAGACCACGGTGTGCGGGCCGTCAGCCCGCGCCCCTAGCGCCGTGCGCAGCTCGGCCACCGCCATCTCCTGCGGCCAGCCGCGTTCGGCGGTGAGCACGGCCCGCAGTTCCCGGGTGAGGTCGGCGCCGTGCTGCGCCTCGTCCGCGAGCAGGGCGCCGATGCGGACCGTCACGTCCATGGCCGCGGTCAGCTGCCGTTCGGTGGGGCCGGGGTCGGAGTCCAGCAGCCAGACATAGCCCAGGACGACCCCCCGATGGCGTACGGGCAGGCAGACGCGCCCCCGGTGCACGCCCGCCTCGGGCGTCGGCGGGATGCGGACCGGGCCCGTCGCCCGGGTGATGCCGAAGCCCTCGAACCAGGAGCGGACGGTGGACGTCGAGCGCCGCGTCAGGATCGAGCGGGTGCGCACCGGGTCCAGGGCGGAGGCGTCGAGGTCGCCCTCACTGTCGTACGCACCGAAGGCGATCAGCTCGAAGTCCCGGTTCTCCAGGGTCGCGGGGGCGCCGAGGAGCTCCGAGATCTCGTCGACCAGCTCCTGGTAGTCACCCGCGCGGTGGGAAGATGCAGCGTCGCCCGTCACTCGGGCATTCTCCCGCATTTCCACGCCCCTTCATACATCTGTCTGAGATCTGCGGCACGGATGCGTGACAGCTGTCGATGGTCGAAGGGATCCCTAGGTTTCACGGTGGTCCTGTCTGCTGGTCTGTGGAGGTGCCCCGTGCTGGGTCCCGTGATTCTTGCCGCGTCGCGCAGCGACCGGATGCGACGCCTGATCTCGGCGGCCCCGGTGACCAAGCAGGTCGTCGACCGCTTCATCCCCGGTGAGACCGTGGACACCATCGTGCCGATCATCGAGGACCTCACCGGCCGCGGTCTGGAGCTGACGATGGACGTCGTCGGCGAGGACATCACCACCCCCGAGCAGGCGGCCGTGGCACGTGATGCCTATCTGGCGCTGATCGGGCGGCTGAGTGACCTCGGCCTGGGCGAGCGGGTCGAGATGTCCGTCAAGCTGTCCATGTTCGGACAGGCGCTCCCCGGCGGTCACGAGCTGGCCCTCGCCAACGTCCGGCCCGTCGTGGAGGCCGCCGCCGCCATCGGCACGACGGTCACGCTCGACGCGGAGGACCACACCACCCTCGACTCGATGTTCGCCATCCACGAGGTGCTGCGGAAGGACTTCCCGCAGACCGGCTGCGTCATCCAGGCCTACCTCTTCCGCACCGAGTCCGACGCCCGCCGCCTCGCCGCGAGCGGCAGCCGGGTACGGCTCGTGAAGGGCGCGTACAAGGAGCCCGCCGAGGTCGCCCACCAGCAGAAGCACGAGATCGACAAGGCGTACGTCCGGGTCCTGAGGACTCTGATGGAGGGCGAGGGGTATCCGATGATCGGGTCCCACGACCCGCGTCTCATCTCCATCGCGCAGGAACTCGCCCGCAAGGCCGGGCGCAAGCCCGACGAGTACGAGTTCCAGATGCTGTACGGGATCAGGAGCGACGAGCACCTGCGGCTGGCCGCCGAGGGTCACCGCATGCGCGTCTACACCGCCTACGGCACCGACTGGTACGGCTACTTCATGCGGCGCCTGGCGGAGAAGCCGGCCAACCTGCGCTTCTTCGTCCGCAGCATGATCAGCAAGGGCTGAACCCGAACACCCGCTCACGTACAAGGAGTTACGGATCTCATGGACGCTGTGACCCAGGTCCCCACCCCCGTCAACGAGCCGGTGCACGGCTATGCCCCCGGCTCGCCCGAGCGCGCCCGGCTGGAGGCCAGGCTGAAGGAGCTGGCCGAGAACCCGGTCGACCTGCCGATGACGATCGGCGGCGAGAAGCGGATGGGCGGCGGCGAGCGCTTCGACGTCGTGCAGCCGCACAATCACAAGGCCCGTCTGGGCACCTACGCCAACGCGACCCAGCAGGACGCCCAGGACGCCATCGACGCGGCCCTCGCCGCCGCGCCCGCCTGGCGTGCGATGGCCTTCGACGACCGCGCCGCGATCATCCTGCGCGCGGCCGAGCTGCTGTCCGGCCCGTGGCGCGAGACCCTCGCCGCGTCCACCATGCTCGGTCAGTCGAAGACCGCCCAGCAGGCCGAGATCGACTGTCCCTGCGAGCTCATCGACTTCTGGCGCTTCAACGTCGCCTACGCCCGCGGGATCCTGGCCGACCAGCCCCCGGCCAACTCCACGGGCGTCTGGAACCGCCTGGACCACCGCCCGCTGGAGGGCTTCGTCTACGCGATCACGCCGTTCAACTTCAGCGCGATCGCCGGCAATCTGCCCACCGCCCCCGCCCTCATGGGCAATGTCGTGGTCTGGAAGCCCTCCCCGACCCAGACCCACGCGGCCGTCCTGTTGATGCAGCTGCTGGAGGAGGCGGGCCTGCCCAAGGGCGTCATCAACCTCGTCACCGGCGACGGCATCGAGGTCTCCAAGGTGGCTTTGGAGCACCGCGACCTCGCCGGCATCCACTTCACCGGCTCGACCAAGACCTTCCAGTACCTGTGGAAGACGGTCGGCAACAACATCGAGAAGTACCGCACCTACCCGCGGATGGTCGGCGAGACCGGCGGCAAGGACTTCCTGGTCGCCCACCCGAGCGCCGACCGTGCGGTCCTCAAGACCGCCCTGACCCGCGGTGCCTTCGAGTACCAGGGCCAGAAGTGCAGTGCGACCTCCCGCGCCTACATCCCGGCGTCCATCTGGAACTCCGGCTTCAAGGAGGAGTTCGCGGCCGAGGTCGACGGCCTGACCATGGGCGATGTCACGGACCTCGCCAACTTCATCGGCGCCGTCATCGACGACCGCTCCTTCGCCAAGAACAAGGCCGCGATCGACCGGGCCGAGCAGGACCCCTCCTGCACGATCGTCGCGGGCGGCTCCTACGACGACTCGGTCGGCTACTTCGTCCGTCCGACCGTCGTCGAGTGCGCCGACCCGGAGAACGAGGTCTTCCGCACCGAGTACTTCGGTCCCTTCCTCGCCGTGCACGTCTACGAGGACGAGAAGTACGAGGAGATGCTGACCCAGATGGAGTCGGTGTCCGACTACGCGCTGACCGGCTCGGTGGTCTCGGGCGACCGTGCCGCCGCCGCGTACACGATGGAGAAGCTGCGTTACGCGGCCGGCAACTTCTACATCAACGACAAGTCGACCGGCGCCGTCGTCGGTCAGCAGCCCTTCGGCGGCGGACGCGCCTCCGGTACCAACGACAAGGCCGGCGCCCCGCAGAACCTGCAGCGCTGGACCCTGACCCGCGCCATCAAGGAGACGCTGGTCCCGCCGACCGACTACACGTACCCGCACATGGGCTGACGTCCGGTCGTCCTGTTCCCGCGGTGACGGGCCGGGAAGCCGATCTTCGGGTTCCCGGCCCGTCGGCCTGTCCGCTCGCATCACACTGGACGCCATGGACGACATGGACGACATGGACCGCAGGGACGACATGGAGACCGTCACGGCCGACGACGGCGTACGGCTGTGGGCCGTGCGGTCGGGGCAGGGCGAGCCGTTGGTGCTGTGCCACGGCGGGCCGGGGCTGTGGGACATGTTCGCGGACGTGGCCGGGCTGCTGGACGGCGTGATCCCGGTCGTCCGCTGGGACCAGCGCGGGTCGGGGCGGTCGCAGCGGAGCGCCGGACCGTGGACGACCGACCGTTTCGTGGCCGACCTGGACGCCGTACGACGGCACTTCCGGCTGGAGCGGATGGCGCTGCTCGGTCACTCCTGGGGCGCGCAACTAGCGTTGAGCTACGCGTTGGCGCATCCGGAGCGGGTGCGGGCGCTGGTGTACGTGTCCGGTACGGGCATCGGCCCCCTCACCGACTGGCACGACGCCTTCCAGAGGAATTTCCTCGCCCGGCTCGGCGACCACCCCGAACGGCTCGCCCGATGGCGGGAGTTGACGGACCGTGCGCGCCGCTCGGAGGACGCGGAGCGCGAGCGGGCGGTGCTTCAGTGGTCGGTCGAGTTCGAGGACCGGGAAGGGGCGCTGAAGCCGGCCGGACGCATGGCCGACCCCTGGTTCGGGATCAACCACGCATGCAACAGGGCCCTCAACGACGAGACCCAACGCACATGGGGCACACCCGAGTTGTACGCGGCCTGCGCGGTCCTCGACGTGCCCGTACTGATCGTCGACGGTGCCCGGGACATCCGTCCGCGCTCGGCGGTGGACTCGCTGGAGCGGGCGCTGCCGCGGGTGCGGCGAGTGGTGCTTCCCCGGGCCGGTCACCTGCCGTGGGCCGAGGATCCCGAGGGCTTTCGCGACGCGGTGGGGGAGGCGCTGTGAACGCAGCCCGCGAACCCGGCCGCGGGCCCGGCCGGCGCCGGACGGGGAGCCGCCGGTCGAGGAAATCACCCCAGGTCAGGGCGGTGTGACCCCACCCGCCGTCTCAGATAGTAGGAAGTCCGAGTAATTGTGGAGACAGACTCGGGTCGCTCCCTTACTTTTGTAGGAGCCGAACGTCTCGCTCGACCAAGCGAATGGCGGTCGTGAGCCGGGCCCCGTGCAGGCAACCCCTGCGGCACCGCTCTCCCGCCCCATCCGGCGTCTCGTAACCCCTTTCCGCACTCCAGGATGTCGAAGGAGTCGATTTCCCATGGCCGAGACGACCGCCCGCCGCCGAGTCCGTCACATTTCCCGCACGAGCGAGTCCGACCGAAAGAACGCCGCGGCCGCCCTCCAGCGCGCCCTGGACCGCAGGGACAACGGCGGTTCGACCGGCCACTGAGCCGGGAACCGCCCACAGACCGGGACCCCACGGGCCGGGAGCCGCACCCGCCCGAGGTGCGGCGCGGGCTCATGCTCCGCGCCGCACCTCGAAGTGGTCGATGCGCCTGCCGTCGTCCGTCAGCGCCGACACCTTGAGGGCCGGCCGAGGGCCGCTCTGCGCCTCCACCGAGAGCAGCGAGAAACCCCGGTAGCGCACCCGCGACCACTCCACGGTCTCCGTGACGGAGGCCTTCGCCTTCGTCCACCGGAACGTGGCGACGGAGTCGTGGTGCGTGACGTGTCCCTCATAGCTCTCCTTCACGCCCGCCGGAAAGCCGTACAGGTCACGGCCGCCGCCGCCCGCCGTGACGTACACGGTTCCGTCGCGCGTCGGATCGGTCGACGCACCGATGGGTACGGGCCTGCCGACCCCGCCGTCCTTGACTGCGTCGGTCCGCTCGTAGACATGGTTGTGGCCGTTGATCACCAGGTCCACCTGGTGCTTGGCGAAGAGCGGCAGCCACTCGGCGCGCACCCCTCCGTCGGAGGCGTGCGTGGAGGTCGAGTAGGCGCAGTGGTGGAAGAAGACGACGACGAAGTCGACGTCCTTCGCCGCCCGCAGCCCGGCCAGCTTCCGGTCCAGCCACTTCGTCTGCCGGCCGCCCGAGTAGCCGAGGTTGGCGGGGATCTCGTACGACACGTCGTTCGCGTCCAGTGCCACGAAGCCGACGTTGCCGTACGTGAACGCGTACACCCCCGGCGCCGTCCGTGCGTCGAAGCCGCTGTCCGGGAGGGACCAGCGGGCCAGCTGGCCGCCATAGCCCTCCGGGGAGTACCAGGCCTCCATGTCGTGGTTGCCGGTCGTCACCATCCATGGCACGGACCTCGCCACCGGCTCGTTCTGCTTGAGGAACAGGTCCCAGAACGCCGGGTCGTAGCCGTCCGACTTCCTGCCCTGGCCGTTGGTGTCGGCGTAGCAGATGTCGCCCGCGTGCAGGTGGAAGGCGGGCTTCTGGCGCAGGATCACATGGTCGTTGGCGGCCGCGGCCTGGCTGACGCCCTGGTCGCCGAAGGCCGTGAACACGAAGGAGCGCGGGGCCGTGGGCGCCGTGCGGAAGGAGCTGATGGTCGAGCGGTGGGCCGGGGACGCCGGGTCGAAGCCCTCGTGGCCGACGCCGTAGTAGTACGTCGTGCCGGGGCGCAGCCCGTCCAGGGCCGCGTGCAGGTAGTACTGCTCCAGCGCCGAGCGCACGCCCGTCACACCCGGTGTGTGCAGGTCGCGGACCTCCGCCTCGATCTTCCGGCTCAGCTCGTCGGGCTTCGTGCCGATCCGGACGTACGGCTTCCGCACCGCGAGCGGCACCTGCCAGGAGAGGCGCATCTGCGTCTTCGGGTCGGCGCCGAAGGAGAGATGGCGCCCGAAGGGGGAGACCACCGAACCGTGGACCTCCGAGGCCGCGGGGGAGGGGGTCTTCCTGCTCGACGGTCCCGCGCCGCCGCCGCACCCCGTCAGCAGCCCGCCCGTCGCCACCGCGCCCGCCGTCACCAGCGTGCGGCGCCGGGTCAGCTTCGTGCGCAGGTAGTCGTGCTGCTCGGCCATGCTCATCCGGCGCGCGAGCTGCGGAGGGATGCCGAAGTCGGGGAGGTCCATGGAAGGGAAGTTCCCAGCGAATCCCAACGCCCGCCATACACAGGGGTGAACGGGTGGCGACTTATTGACTTCGCCACGCGCCCGGATGTCCGAATCGCGGACACCTCGTGTCATCCCATGGGACGGGGAGTAGGGTGCAGCGCATGTCGGCAAGCTCTCGCACCCTCAATCTCGCAGTGATTCCCGGTGACGGCATCGGCCAGGAGGTCGTGGCCGAAGGTCTCAAGGTCCTCTCCGCCGTCCTCCCGCAGGATGTGAAGCTGGAGACCAAGGAGTACGACTTCGGCGCCCAGCGCTACCACGCCACCGGTGAGACCCTCACCGAGGCCGACCTCGACGCCCTGAAGAAGCACGACGCCATTCTGCTCGGCGCGATCGGCGACCCGTCGGTTCCGTCCGGTGTCCTGGAGCGCGGCTTCCTGCTCAAGCTCCGCTTCGCCTTCGACCACCACGTCAACCTGCGTCCGTCGAAGCTGCTCCCCGGCGTGGCCACCCCGCTCGCCGGTGAGCCGAGCATCGACTTCGTCGTGGTCCGTGAGGGCACCGAGGGCCCGTACACGGGCAACGGCGGCACCATCCGCAAGGGCACCGAGCACGAGGTCGCCACCGAGGTCTCCGTGAACACGGCCTTCGGTGTGGAGCGCGTGGTCCGTGACGCCTTCGCCCGTGCCCAGGCCCGCCCGCGCAAGAAGCTCGCCCTGATCCACAAGAACAACGTGCTGACCTTCGCGGGTCACCTGTGGACCAACATCTTCAACAAGGTGGCCGCGGAGTTCCCCGAGGTCACCACCGAGTACATGCACGTGGACGCGGCGACCATCTACCTGGTCACGCAGCCCGAGCGGTTCGACGTGATCGTCACCGACAACCTCTTCGGCGACATCATCACCGACCTCGCCGCGGCCGTCTCCGGCGGCATCGGCGTCGCGGCGAGCGGGAACATCAACCCGTCCGGCGAGTTCCCGTCGATGTTCGAGCCCGTGCACGGCTCGGCCCCCGACATCGCGGGCCAGGGCAAGGCCGACCCCTCCGCCACGGTCCTGTCCGTCGCCCTGCTCCTGCGCCACCTCGGCTACGAGACCGAGGCCGCCCGCATCGACGAGGCGGTCTCCGCCGACCTCGCGGAGCGCACGGGCAAGCCGGCCCGCAGCACCGCCGAGATCGGCGACGCGCTGGCCGTACGAGTAGCCGGCTGACCTGCCGCGCCACTCGAACCTCTCGAAGCCGCCGGGTCACTCCGCACCCGGCGGCTTTCGCTATGTCCCCGCTGGGTGCCACCATCATCCCCTGGGCCGTATTCACGCCATTTCGTCCACGGACTCCCGCTTGCGATAATCGAACGCGGAGCCGCCGAATGAGGGAATGCTCGGACGCCCTAGCACTGGCCACTGACAGTAGCGAGGCGTGAGCGCGGCCCGTCACTACACAACCGGTGAAGGACAACCACTCATGACGACGCCCACGATCGAGCTCAAGCCCTCGGCCTCGCCACTCTCCGACGCGGAGCGCGAGGCGATCCTGGCGAACCCCGGGTTCGGCCGCCACTTCACCGACCACATGGTGACGATCAAGTGGACCGAGGGCCGCGGCTGGCACGACGGCCAGCTCGTCCCGTACGCCCCGCTCTCCCTCGACCCCGCCACGATGGTCCTGCACTACGCGCAGGAGATCTTCGAGGGCCTCAAGGCCTACCGTCAGCCCGACGGCACCGTCGCCACCTTCCGCCCCGAGAAGAACGCCGAGCGCTTCCAGCGTTCCGCGCACCGCCTGGGCATGCCCGAGCTGCCGGTCGAGACGTTCATCGAGGCCTGCGACGTCCTGGTCCAGCAGGACAGGGCCTGGGTCCCGGCGCACGGTGGCGAGGAGTCCCTCTACCTCCGCCCCTTCATGATCGCGACCGAGGTCGGCCTGGGTGTGAAGCCCGCCAACGAGTACCTCTTCCTCGTCATCGCGTCCCCCGCCGGCGCCTACTTCCCCGGCGGCGTCAAGCCGGTCTCCATCTGGCTCTCCGAGGACCGCGTCCGCGCCGTCCCCGGCGGCATGGGCGACGCCAAGACCGGCGGCAACTACGCCGCCTCCCTCCTCGCCCAGGCCGAGGCCGCCGCCAAGGGCTGCGACCAGGTCTGCTACCTCGACGCGGTCGAGCACAAGTGGGTCGAGGAGCTGGGCGGCATGAACCTGTACTTCGTGTACGGCGCCGCGTCCAATGAGAAGCCGGTGATCATCACGCCGGGCCTGACCGGCTCCATCCTCGAAGGCGTCACCCGCGACAGCCTCCTCACCGTGGCCCGCGACCTCGGCTACGCCTCCCAGGAGGGCCGCGTCTCCATCGAGCAGTGGCAGCGCGACGCCGAGAACGGCACCCTCACCGAGGTCTTCGCCTGCGGCACGGCGGCGGTCATCACCCCCGTCGGCACGGTGAAGCGCGCGAACACCGAGTGGCAGCAGTCGGGCGGCGAGCCGGGCGAGGTCACGCTGAGGCTCCGCGACGCACTCCTGGACATCCAGCGGGGCACGGCCGAGGACAAGCACGGCTGGATGCACCAGCTGGGCTGACTCCAACCTCCGTCCTGCGGCCGGTAGTTCGTTCGACGCGTAGCGCCTCCCCCGCGCGGGTATCCACTGAATCCGCGGGGGGAGCGTGCTCTCCGGTGCGCGGATTCGGCCGGGGACGGAGCGCGGGTGAGCGGGCGGACGCCACCTCGCCCTGATGGCCCACTTCACGCACCCGCAAAAGCTGCGCCCGCCGGTCGTGCGGGACGCGATGCGCCGGATGCGCGGCACCGGCGCCGTGATCCGCTGCCAGGGCCCGCTGGTGGCCGGCATCAACGACAGCGCCGACGCCTGGGCAGAGCTCTGGGACGAGACGACGACGCGGCGTGTCCCTGATGGCAGCGAGACGTACGAGCCGACCCGCTTCACCGTGGCCTCCGACGAGTTGCACGCCCTCACCTCGCGGGTGCCCGCCGCCGTCCTCGCCTCCTCCGCGCGGGTCCGGCGGAGCGTGACTCCGCAGGAGCGGCCGGTCCAGTGGCTCGGCCGGCCGCTCTTCGGCGCGCTCTGCCCGGCAGCGGCCGGGCATTGCCGGCCGCTGCCGGGACGCGTCACCGTGCCGTACAGGAGGAGTCCCGACCGCGCGTGCTCCGGTGTGGCAGTCCGGCAGCATTTGAGTGACGCTCAATGTGATCCCCGTCAGACGTGCTCGCCAGTGCGTGCATTCCGTCGCTGCTTCTGTTTCTCGGAACTCTCACTTAGAGTGGCGCTCTAAAGTCGGCAAGGCAGGGAGGTGTCGTGGCGTGAGACTGACCCCCACGGAACGTGATCGGCTGCTGCTGTTCGGAGCCGCCGAGCTGGCCCGCGCCCGCCGGGCCCGCGGTCTGAGGCTGAACGTGCCGGAGGCCACCGCGCTGATCGCCGACACCGTCTGCGAGGCCGCCCGGGACGGCGCCCGGCTTTCCGAGGCGATCGAGCGCGCCCGGTCCGTCCTGGGCCCGGACGACGTGCTGCCTGGCGTCGCGGATGTCGTCACCGAGGTCCATGTGGAGGCCGTCTTCGATGACGGTTCCCGCCTCGCGGTGGTGAGCGGTCCCCTCACGGGCGGGCTCGGGGAGCGGGCGCCGGGCGCGCTGCTTCCTGGCCCCGCGCACACCGAACCCGAGGCGGTCCTGCGGCTCACGGTCACCAACACCGCCACCGTGCCCGTCTCCGTCACCTCCCACTTCCATTTCTTCGAGGCCAACCCGCGCCTGGACTTCGTACGGGCCACGGCCTACGGGATGCGGCTCGCCGTGCCCGCCGGGTCGTCGGTCCGCTTCGGGCCGGGGGAGAGCGTCGAGGTCGGGCTCCTGCCGATCGGGGGCGAGCGCGTCGCGATCGGATTCGCGGGGCTCGTCGACGGGGCGCTGGACGCGCCGGGGGCAAGGGAAGAGGCCCTGCGCAGGGCTGCCGCCTGCGGATATCTGGGAGCAGACCGATGAGCACCGACCGCCCTGGGGACATCGATCCTTACGCGTACGCCGCCACCCATGGTCCCCGCGCCGGCGACCGCGTCCGTCTCGGCGACTCCGGGCTGACGATCCAAGTCGAGTCCGACTCCCAGCGCTACGGCGACGAGTTCCTCGCCGGGTTCGGGAAGACCGCCCGCGACGGGCTGCACCTGAAGGCCGCGGCCGTGCGGGAGACCTGTGATGTCGTCATCAGCAATGTCGTCGTGATCGACGCCTTGCAGGGGATCCGGAAGGTGTCGATCGGGATCCGGGAGGGGCGGATCTGCTCGATCGGGCGCGCCGGGAACCCGGACACGCTCGACGGGGTCGACGTCGTGGTCGGCACCGGCACGTCCATCGTGTCCGGCGAGGGGCTCATCGCCACCGCCGGTGCGGTCGACACACACGTCCATCTGCTCTCGCCGCGGATCATGGAGGCCTCGCTGGCGTCCGGCGTGACCACGATCGTCGGGCAGGAGTTCGGGCCGGTGTGGGGCGTCGGCGTCAACTCGCCCTGGGCGCTGCGGCACGCGTTCAGCGCGTTCGACGCCTGGCCCGTCAACATCGGCTTCCTGGGCCGGGGCTCGTCCTCCGACAGCGCTCCTCTGGTGGAGGCCCTCGCCGAGGGCGGTGCCTCCGGTTTCAAGGTGCACGAGGACATGGGCGCCCATACCCGGGCGTTGGACACGGCTCTTCGGGTCGCCGAGGAGCATGACGTCCAGGTCGCCCTGCACAGCGACGGGTTGAACGAGTGTCTGTCGGTCGAGGACACACTGCGGGTGCTGGAGGGCCGCACCATCCATGCCTTCCACATCGAGGGCTGCGGTGGCGGTCACGTGCCGAACGTCCTGAAAATGGCGGGAGTCGCGAACGTCATCGGCTCCTCCACCAACCCCACTCTGCCCTTCGGCCGGGACGCAGTCGCCGAGCACTACGGCATGATCGTCTCCGTCCACGACCTGAAGACCGACCTGCCCGGCGACGCGGCCATGGCCCGGGACCGTATCCGCGCCGGGACCATGGGCGCCGAGGACGTGCTGCACGACCTGGGCGCGATCGGCATCACCTCGTCCGACGCGCAGGGCATGGGGCGGGCCGGTGAGACGGTCCGCCGTACCTTCGCCATGGCCGGGAAGATGAAGGCCGAGTTCGGCGCCCCGGACGACCACGACAACGAGCGCGTTCTGCGCTACATGGCGAAGCTGACCATCAACCCGGCCATCGCACACGGACTCTCGCACGAGGTGGGTTCGATCGAGGCCGGCAAGCTGGCCGACATCGTGCTGTGGCGGCCGGAGTACTTCGGGGCCAAGCCGCAGCTGGTGCTGAAGTCCGGATTCCCCGCGTACGGCGTGGTCGGCGACCCGAACGCGGCCACCGACACCTGCGAACCCCTCGTCCTGGGACCGCAGTTCGGCGCGCACGGCGCCACGCCGGCCGAGATTTCGGTGGCCTTCGTCGCGCAGGCGGCCCTCGACCAGGGCAACGACCTGATGCCCACCCGGCGTCGCAGGGTCGCCGTCCGCGGCACCCGCGGCATCGGCCCCGCCGACCTGCGCCTCAACTCCCGTACCGGAGCGGTCGACGTGGACCGGCGCACCGGTCTCGTGACGCTGGACGGAGAGCCGATCCGCTCGAAGCCGGCCGAGTCCGTCTCCCTCAACCGTCTGTACTTCCTCTGAGGACCACTGATGTCTGCTGCCGCCGACGGCTTCCGTATGCCCGCCGAATGGGCCCCGCACGAGCGCACCTGGATGGCGTGGCCGGGCCACAATCCCACCTTCGAGCACCCGGACGATCTCGCTGCCTCCCGGGCCGCCTGGGCCGCGGTCGCCCGCGCGGTCCTGCGCTTCGAGCCGGTGACCGTGGTGTGCGGTCCGGGGCAGTCGGCCGAGGCGCGGGCGCTGCTGGGTGAGGGCGTCGGCACCGTCGAACGCGACCTCGACGACGCCTGGATGCGCGACATCGGACCGACCTTCCTGACCGACGGAAAGGGTGAACTCGCCGCCGTGGACTGGACGTTCAACGGCTGGGGTGCCCAGGGCTGGGCCCACTGGGAGCACGACGCGAAGATCGCCGCGTACGTCTCGGACCTCGCCGGGGCGAGGACGTACGCCTCGAAACTGGTGAACGAGGGCGGCGCGATCCATGTCGACGGCGAGGGGACGGTGCTGCTGACCGAGACGGTCCAGCTCGGACCCGAGCGCAACCCGGGCTGGACGAAGGAAGAGGTGGAGGCGGAGATCCACGCCCAGCTCGGCACCCGCAAGGCGATCTGGCTGCCGCGCGGCCTCACCGGCGACTACCCTCCCCCACTGGCTGAAGGGCGTGGGGGGACCCCCCACGGCTTCGGCACCCTCGGCCACGTGGACATCGTCGCCGCCTTCGCCCGCCCGGGGGTCGTGGTGGCCCACTCCCAGCCGGACCCGGCGCACCCCGACCACGAGGTGACGAAGGAGGTCATCGGTCTGCTCAGGGCGCAGACGGACGCGCGGGGCCGCAGCCTGGAGGTCGTCGAGGTCCCGGCGCCCACCGTCCTGGAGGCCGACGGCCACTGGGCCGACTACTCCTACATCAACCACTACCTGTGCAACGGCGGCGTCGTGCTCTGCGGATTCGACGACCCTCGCGACGAGATCGCGGCCGGGCTCTTCCGCCGGCTGTTCCCCGAGCGGACGGTGACGCTCGTGGACGCCCGGACGATCTTCGCGGGCGGCGGCGGCATCCACTGCATCACCCAGCAGCAGCCGAGGGCGACGGTCAGGTAGAACGTACGGGTGAATCTGCTGATGTGCGCCGCCTGCGGAGCACGGCTGACCGAGCCGTTGCGCCTCCTGCCCGAGGTACCGCCCCGCCCGGAGTACGACGGGCGAAAGAACCCCGACGGGTCCCGACGGGCCCCGTCGGCCGTGCCGCGCGGGGCGTACGCGGTGGACCCGGAGCCGTGCGGGGCGCCGTATGTGCCGCATCCCGATCCCGAGTGGTGCGACGTCGCCCACCCGGGCAACGCCTGTATGGGGGACCCCGACGGGCAGGGCTACCTGATGTCCGCCGGGCCGCGCGACACCCTGGTGGTCCACCCCGAGGACACCCGCGGCCGGCTGTCCGCCAACCCCGCCCTGCAGGAGATCGGGTGCTGCGGTGCGCCCGGGCGCGAGGGGCCCAACGAGGTGTGCGCGGGGTGCGGCGCGGTGGTGGCGACGCTGTTCGCCGACTGCACGGGCCCGTACGAGACGCACTTCCTGCCCGACGCGGTGCGGGTGGCCGCGGCATGAGCCCGACGCCCTCCCGCCGCCGCACCCCGGCCCCACCCCGCGAGGACGTCCTCGCCGCCGCCATGGAGATGATCGCCGAGCGCGGTCTGGAGAAGCTGACCATGGCGGCGCTCGGCCGCGAGGTCGGTATGAGCAGCGGCCACCTGCTCTACTACTTCCACTCCAAGGACGAGCTGCTGCTGCAGGTCCTGGAGTGGAGCGAGGGCCGGCTGGGCGCCCAGCGCGGGCTGCTCCTGGGCCGCACGGGCACGGCCCGCGAGCGACTCGACGCGTACATCGACCTGTACCTCCCCGACGGCCACCGCGACCCGCACTGGACCCTCTGGCTGGAGGTCTGGAACCGCTCGCAGAACGCCGCCTTCGACGCGGGCGCCCGCGACCGGCAGGCCGCGATCGAGGGCGTCTGGCACCGCGACCTGGTGGCGCTGATCGCCGAGGGGGTCTCGCGGGGGGAGTTCCGCCGCGTCGACCCCGACCGGAGCGCGACCCGTCTGCGGGCCCTGCTGGACGGCTTCTCCCTGCACGTGGCTGTCGGACTGCGGGGGTGGGACCGGGCGCAAGTTCTCGGCCATGTACGGGAGTTCGTGGAGGAGAGACTCCTCGCGGACGCCTAATGGGAGCTACGGAGCCGGGGAATGCTCGGGTCCGTAGCCGCCAGCAGGTGAGCACTACCGACGCCGGAAGCATTCGACTTCTGAGGTCAGACCGTGCCCCTGCTGGTCGGCCGGGAGGCCAGACCGTTGATGGGGTGGCGTGCCCGCCGGGCAGTGGGGCGTGAGCACTGGATCCATTAGGCCGCGTGCCGTGCCTTCCGCAGGCTGCATGGAGCAAAGCACCTGACCAGGAGGACGAGTTGCTGCTGATCGGCGATGACTGGGCCGAAGACCACCACGACGTCGAGGTCCAGGACGAGGCAGGCCGAAAACTCGCCGCGGCGAGGCTGCCCGAGGGCGTGGAGGGAATCGCGAAGCTGCACGAGCTCCTGGCCAAGCACGGCGGCGAGGGCCTGGATGCCGCCGACGTGGTGGTGGGGATCGAGACCGACCGCGGCTCCTGGGTGCAGGCCCTGATCGCCTCCGGCTACCAGGTCTATGCCATCAACCCGCGGCAGGTCGCCCGGTTCAAGGAACGCTATGCCTCCTCCGGCGCCAAGAGCGACAGGGGCGACGCGCACGCGCTGGCGGACATGGTCCGCATCGACCGGGCCCAGCTGCGGCCGGTGGCCGGGGACAGCGAGCAGGCGCAGGCCGTCAAGGTCGTCGCCCGCGCTCACCAGACCCTGATCTGGGAACGCACCCGCACCTTCCAGCGGCTGCGCAGCACGCTGCGCGAGTACTTTCCCGCCGCGCTGAACGCCTACGCGGACCTCACCCTGACCAGCACGGACGCCCTGGAACTGCTGATCAAGGCCCCTACCCCGGCGGCCGGGGCGAAGTTGACCCGTGCCCAGATCACCGCCGTTCTGGCCCGTGCCCGCCGGCGCAACCGGGACGCGAAAGCGGCCACGATCCAGGCCGCGCTGCGCGAACGGCAGCTGGGCCTGCCCGAGCCGGTCACGACCGCCTACGCGGCCACCGTCACCGCTCACGCGAAGCTGCTGATCGCCCTGAACGAGCAGATAGCCGACCTGGAAGGGCAGGTGAGGGCCCATTTTCTCAAGCACCCAGACGCTGAGATCTACCTCTCGATGCCCGGCATCGCGGAGATCACCGGCGCCCGGGTGCTCGCCGAGTTCGGGGACGACCCCACCCGCTACGCGTCCGCCAAAGCCCGCAAGAACTACGCCGGCACCAGCCCCATCACCCGGGCCTCCGGCAAGAGCCATACCGTCCAGGCCCGCTACGTCCGCAACAACCGGCTCGCCGATGCGTTGCAGACCCAGGCGTTCTCCGCCCTGCGCGCCTCGCCCGGCGCCCGCCACTACTACGACAAACAACGCGCCCGCGAGGCCGGTTACAACCCGGCCCTGCGGCAGCTCGGCAACCGCCTCGTCGGCATCCTCCACGGATGCCTCAAGACCCGAACCCTCTACGACGAAGCGACCGCCTGGTCGCACCACGCCCACACCCCTGCCGCTTGACACCAAACGACATGGGGTGTCTGACCTCCCGCCCGCGTTGTGCGCAACAAGGCCGATTGACCCTGTGGTCGGGGGTGCGTTTGTCTCGAAGGGAGCCCCGGCGCGGGGCCGGGGGAAGTGCGTCATCGGGGACCTCGGGACCTCGGGACCTCGGGATCTCGGGATCTCGGGGCCTCGGGGCCTCGGGGCCTCGGGGGGGAGAACATGTCCAGAGCCGTCTTACGCCTGCCGGGCGCGGTCTTGCCGGTCGCGTGTACCGGCACGACCGCGTGGAGGACACGCTGATGCCCCGCGCCTCAAGTGCCGCGCTGGCACGGAAGTTGTCGTCGCCCTCGCCCGGACGTCCACGACCGCGGCGCGGGCCGGCCCCGGGCAGCCGGACACCGGGCGCGTGAGCACGGCCGCGGGTGCCGCGCGCGTGAGCACGGCCGCCGACGGCACCCTGGCACCGACGACGCCGTCCACGTCACCTCGTCCGGCGGTGACCAGCTGCTCGGCCTCGGCGCCGACGCCGCCCGGCTGGTCCCCGGCGACACCAACGGCGTGAGCGACGGCTTCGTACGCCACCTGCGATGAACAGCACCGTGCTCGCATCCTGAGACGGACGGTGAGCACGGAGGCGGTCTGTGCCAGACTTCCTCCGTGCTCTCGTTCGCCATGATTATCGGCAGCAGGCGCGCCGGTCCGCAGTGACCGCCACGTACGACCAGGTACGGGCGGACACCGTCGTCCTCGACCCGCGCGCAGACCTCTCGCACCCGCGAGGGGTTTTTCGCTTTTCTGGCCCACCTTCAGCCGGGAGTAAAGCGCGAGGGACCATTGGGGGACGGTGGAGCCGGTCATTCCGGTACAGCCGCATCCACTGGGATCCAACACAGGAGCCTTGACACCATGACCGAAACCAGCGAGCTCGACGATTCGTTCCACGTCTTCGACACCACCCTGCGCGACGGCGCGCAGCGCGAGGGCATCAACCTCACCGTCGCGGACAAGCTGGCCATCGCACGGCACCTGGACGACTTCGGCGTGGGCTTCATCGAAGGCGGCTGGCCCGGCGCCAACCCGCGGGACACCGAGTTCTTCGCCCGCGCCCGGCAGGAGATCGACTTCAGGCACGCCCAGCTCGTCGCCTTCGGCGCGACCCGCCGCGCGAACGCCAAGGCGAGCGAGGACCCGCAGGTCAAGGCGCTCCTGGACTCGGGCGCCGAGGTCATCACGCTGGTCGCCAAGTCCCATGACCGGCATGTCGAACTCGCGCTGCGCACCACCTTGGACGAGAACCTGGAGATGGTCCGCGACACCGTCTCCCACCTGCGCGAGCAGGGCCGGCGCGTCTTCGTCGACTGCGAGCACTTCTTCGACGGCTACCGCGCCAACCCGGAGTACGCGAAGGCCGTCGTACGGGCCGCCACGGAGGCGGGCGCCTCCGTCGTGATCCTCTGCGACACCAACGGAGGCATGCTCCCCGCGCAGATCCAGGCGGTCGTCGCGACGGTCCTCGCCGACACCGGCGCCCGACTCGGCATCCACGCCCAGGACGACACGGGCTGCGCGGTCGCCAACACGCTGGCCGCGGTGGACGCGGGCGCGACCCACGTCCAGTGCACGGCGAACGGCTACGGCGAGCGCGTCGGCAACGCCAACCTCTTCCCGGTCGTCGCGGCACTGGAGCTCAAGTACGGCAAGAAGGTCCTCCCCGAGGGCGCGCTGCGCGAGATGACCCGTATCTCGCACGCCATCGCCGAGGTCGTGAACCTCACGCCCTCCACCCACCAGCCGTACGTCGGCGTCTCCGCCTTCGCGCACAAGGCCGGCCTGCACGCCTCCGCGATCAAGGTCGACCCGGACCTGTACCAGCACATCGACCCCGAACGGGTCGGCAACGCCATGCGGATGCTGGTCTCCGACATGGCGGGCCGCGCCTCCATCGAGCTGAAGGGCAAGGAGCTCGGCGTCGACCTGGGAGGCGACCGTGAGCTGGTCGGCCGGGTCGTCGAGCGGGTCAAGGAGCGCGAGCTCAAGGGCTACACGTACGAGGCGGCGGACGCGAGCTTCGAGCTGCTGCTGCGCGGCGAGGTCGAGGGCAAGCCCCTGAAGTACTTCGAGGTCGAGTCCTGGCGCGCCATCGTCGAGGACCGCCCCGACGGCATCCACGCCAACGAGGCCACGGTCAAGCTCTTCGCCAAGGGCGAGCGCATCGTCGCCACGGCCGAGGGCAACGGCCCGGTCAACGCCCTGGACCGGACGCTGAGGGTCGCCCTGGAGAAGATCTACCCCCAGCTGGCCCAGCTCGACCTCGTCGACTACAAGGTCCGCATCCTGGAGGGCGTCCACGGCACCCAGTCCACGACCCGCGTCCTGATCTCCACGTCCGACGGTGCGGGGGAGTGGTCGACGGTGGGAGTCGCGGAGAACGTCATCGCCGCCTCCTGGCAGGCGCTGGAGGACGCGTACACGTACGGTCTGCTGCGGGCCGGGGTGCAGCCCGCCGAGTAGGCCGAGGCGGTCGTATGTCCCACCGAACGGGCCGTGCACATCGGCCCGTTCGGCATTCCCGGACCCTTGCCGACCGAGTCCTACCTGCGCCGGAGCCACTGCCCGAACGTCCGACGCGGGGGTCGCACCACCACGCGGCCGTGGGCCTTCAGACCGACCAGCTCCACGCGCAAAGCGACCGGCGTATCAGGATCAGTCGGAGCCTGACGGTACTTGATCCGGCTGTGCACCAGCTGCAGACCATCGGTGTCGACCACGATCCCCGGCCGCGTGACCAGCGTCAGGGTCTTCCCCGTCATGGCCACGTCGATCCGCAAGGTGTCGTGCGTGATCACGGCGTCGGTGAAGTCGAGCGTCACCTCGCAGTACGTCACCGCGAGCTCCAGCCTCCGCGGTACCACCCAGCGCCCCGCGCGCTCGACCGCGCCGCTGTGGACCTGTTCGATCCGAACCACGTCCTTGACCTCTGCCGCGGTCAAGGCACCCGTGGCCGATACGGGCGGCAGGTCGCCGGTGAGCGCGGCCAGTTCGCTCAGAGTCCGCGCCGACAGGGCTATGCCGCTCGCCGCGAGGGCGGCGACCCGGTCTGCCGCCTGCTCGGCCTGGCGAAAGCTTCCCTCCTGGTCAGGGAGTTCGAGTCCAGACGTGCGCATCGCGCCGGGCGAGCCCGAGGAAGGCGGCCCAAGTGCCGGGTGCGACGGTGAGGTTGGGGCCGGTGTTCTTGGAGTCGCGGATGTGGATGGCAGAGGGTTGGGTGGCGACCTCGATGCAGTCGCCGCCCTCGTTGCTGCTGTAGCTGGACTTGCGCCAGTCGTGGGCGACCTCGATGCAGTCGCCGCCCTCGCTGCCGCTGTAGCTGGACTTGAACCACTGGAGTGCGGTGCTCATCGGTCTCCTAGCAATCCGTGCAGGAAGCGCACGCTCTCATCCGGTGAGAGGGCCTGTGACCGCAGCATTCCATACTTGTAGTGATAGTCGCTGACCTCGTCGGGGTCCTCGATGAGGAAGCTGGCACGCTGGACCTCCAGGTAGGTCAGGAGCTCGTGTTCGGGTGTCTCCAGCAACACCATCGGCCCGTCGAGACCGGCGTGCGGTGCCCGGTCCATCGGCATGATCTGAAGGCTCATGTGTACGGGTTCGGTGTACTCCAGAATGTGGCGGTACTGCTGCCGCATCACCTCCGAGCCGCCGACCTGCCGTCGCAGGATGCTCTCCTCCATGATGAAGTGGCACACGGGAGGCCGCTTCCGTTCGAAGACCAACTGCCGCTCCATACGGGCGCTTACCCACTGCTCGGCCGTTTCGCTGCCGATGGCCGGGTACCGATAGCCGAAGACGGCTCGGCAGTAGTCCCGGGTCTGAAGCAGCCCCGGAACCGCCAGGCTCTGGTACGACAGGATCCCCACCGCCTCCTGCTCATGGTCCACCAGCGACTGCGCGAACTGCACCACTTTCTCCCGCACCGGCATCTGTTCCACCAGCACCGCCAACACCCCACCCGTACCCATCAGTTCGTCGAACTGCTCCGCCCTGTCCGGCTGCAGTGCCAGCCTCCCCTGCTCGATCGACCCCACCGTGTCCACGCTCATGCTGGCCTGTTCGGCGAGCTGTTCCTGGGTGAGTCGGGCCCGCTTCCGGCAGTGCGCCACCAGCGCCCCGACCGCACGCCACGAACTGACCTTCCTGGGCTTCTTGGCCGTGTGCATGGCTGTCCCTTTCCCCCGCGACGGCACGAACTCCTCGTAGCGAGGTCGTAGTTATCAGGACTACGACCTCACCCACTGCCCCACAGTAGTGACTCCCTGTGACAGTCGCCCCATGAACGCCCATCCCCAACTCCTCCACGCCCGCACCGCCCTCTACCCCCGAGACCGCAGGTCGGTGGCCGTAGCCCGGGATCTCACGCGCGTCACCTTCGCCGACTGGGGTCTGACCCGGCGGAGCGACGACGTACTGCTCTGCGTGAGCGAACTCGCCACCAACGCCCTCCTGCACGGCGTCCCGCCGGGCCGCTGCTTCCGGCTGGATCTGAGTCTCGACACCGCCGAAGTCCTTCGTGTCGAGGTTCAGGACAGCGGCCCCGGCGAGATCCGTACTCCGGACGTCATGCCGGAGTCGGAGCGCGGCCGGGGGCTCCTGCTGGTCGCCGCGCTGTCCGACGACTGGGGAGTGCGGCACCGGGAGCCGGGCAAAGTGGTCTGGTGTGAGTTCCGGGGCTGTCGGCCGTCTTGACGGTTCCCTGCGCCACTCGTTAACTCACGAGGTGAACTAAGTCATTTGAGACGCAAGAGAGTTGAGGGAAGGTCATGCGAAGAACCGCCCTGCTCGTCTCCACCGCCTTGCTCACCGCCCTGTTGCCCCTCGCCGTCGCCCGGGCGGTCGACGAGCCCGCCCCGGTGCCCGTCGACCGCTTCGAGGGCGAGGTCCCCTTCGCCTCCCAGCCCGCCGAGGGGATCTTCACCTGGGGCGGCGACAGCGACGACCCGCCCGCGCTCCAGCTGACCGCAAGACCCGACGCCCCCGAGGGCGAAAAGGTACTCGCCGGCACCTACGACATCAGCGGTTACGGCGGTTTCACCCACGACTTCGCCGCGAACGAACCCGCCCACGACTGGTCCGCCCACCAGGGCATCCGCTTCTGGTGGGACGGCCGGGACAGCGGCAAGAAGATCGCCTTCGAGATCAAGGACGGCGGTGCGAACGGCGAGGCCTCCGAACTCTGGACGACCTCCTTCACCGACGACTTCACCGGCTGGAAACAGGTCGAGATCCCCTTCACCGACTTCGTCTACCGGACCGACTACCAGCCCGTCGGCGGCATCGACCACGTCCTCGGGCTCACTCGGATGTGGGGCTATTCCGTCACCCTCCCGGCCGGGGCCAAGGGCCAGTTCGCCATGGACGACGTGGAGTTGTACGGCAGGGCCGACCAGTCCCTGCGCGCCTCCGTCACCACGGACGCCGCCGTGTACCCCGTCAAGGAGGGCGGTTCGGCCACAGTCGAGGTCACCCTCGCCACCACCGGCTCCGCCCCTGTCGACGACCCGGTGACCGTCACGTACGAGACCACGGGCGGTACCGCGGACCCCGGCAGGGACTACACACCGGTCACCGGAACCCTCACCTTCCCGGCCGGTACGGCGTCCGGCGCGACTCGGACCATCCACGTGCCGACCCTGCGCGACAGGTCCGCCGAATCCGCCGAGGCGATCCCGCTCAAGCTCACGGTCACCGGCGCCAAGACCCCGGCCGAGACCCCGCAGGTCGTGATAGACGCCCACGGACTGCCGTACCTGGACAGCAAGTTGCCGGTGAAGAAGCGCGTGGCCGATCTCCTCTCCCGTATGTCCCTGGAGGAGAAGGCCGGCCAGATGACTCAGGCCGAACGCGGAGCCGTGGGGAACGGCGGGGACATCGCCGCCTACGACCTCGGCTCACTCCTGTCCGGCGGCGGCTCCACGCCCACGCCCAACACTCCCGGTGCATGGGCCGACATGATCGACGGCTTCCAACTCCGGGCGCAGGCAACGCGGTTCCAGATCCCGTTGATCTACGGCGTCGACGCCGTGCACGGCCACAACAACCTGGTCGGCGCCACGATCATGCCGCACAACATCGGCATCGGAGCCACCAGGGATCCCCAACTCGCCGAGAAGGCGGGCGCGGTGACCGCGTCCGAGGTGCGTGCCACCGGCGTCCCCTGGGACTTCGCCCCCTGCCTCTGCGTCACCCGCGACGAACGCTGGGGCCGTTCCTACGAGTCCTTCGGCGAGGACCCGGCCCTCGTCCAGTCCATGGAGACGGTCATCCAGGGCCTCCAGGGCGCCGCGAACGGCAAGGACCTCAAGGACGACGACAAGGTCCTCGCCACCGCCAAACACTTCGTCGGCGACGGCGGCACCGCGTACGGCTCCTCCACCACCGGCACGTACACCATCGACCAGGGCGTCACCAAGGTCACCCGGCAGCAGCTGGAGGCCGTCCACCTGGCGCCGTACGAGACCGCCGTCGACCGCGGCATCGGCACCGTCATGCCGTCGTACTCCTCGCTCGACGTCCTCGGCGACGGACAGGGCCCGGTGAAGATGCACGCCCGCGCCGACATGATCAACGGCGTGCTCAAGGGCCGGATGGGCTTCGACGGCTTCGTCATCAGCGACTGGAACGCCATCGACCAACTCCCCGGCGACTACGCGTCCCAGGTCACCACGGCGGTCAACGCCGGCGTCGACATGATGATGGTTCCGTACAGCTACCAGGACTTCAGCTCGACCCTGATCGCCGAGGTGAAGGCGGGCCGCGTCAGCGAGAAGCGGGTCGACGACGCCGTGTCGCGCATCCTCACGCAGAAGTTCCGGCTGGGGCTGTTCGAGCACCCCTACGCCGACACGAGCAACGCCTCGCGGATCGGTTCCGCCGCACACCGGGCCGTCGCCCGCCGGGCGGCCGCCGAGTCGCAGGTCCTGCTGAAGAACGCGAACGGCGTCCTGCCCCTGAAGGCGTCGCAGAAGGTGTACGTCGCCGGGTCCAACGCCGACGACCTGGGCAACCAGACCGGTGGCTGGACCGTCACCTGGCAGGGCGAGTCCGGCACCCACACCCGGGGCACGACCATCCTCGACGGGATGCGCAAGGACGGTGACGTCACCTACTCCAAGGACGCCTCCGCGCCCATGGCCGGCCACGACGTCGGTGTGGTCGTCGTCGGCGAGACCCCCTATGCCGAGGGCGTCGGCGACGTCGGCAACGGCAACGACCTGGAGCTGACCCCCGCCGACAAGGCCGCCGTCGACAAGGTGTGCGCGGCCATGAAGTGCGCGGTGCTGATCGTCTCCGGGCGCCCCCAGCTGATCGGCGACCGGCTAGGCGGGATCGACGGTCTGGTCGCGTCCTGGCTGCCGGGCACCGAGGGCGACGGGGTGGCCGACGTCCTGTACGGCAAACGCGCCTTCACCGGCCGGCTCCCGGTCACCTGGCCCCGGTCCGAGGCCCAGTTGCCGATCAACGTCGGTGACTCGGCGTACGACCCGCAGTTCCCGTACGGCTGGGGTCTGACCACACTGGCCAAGGTGCCGGAGGGGGGCGCGGTGACACTGAAGGCACTCGCGGTGGCCGCCGCCGTGGCCGAGAGGGCCGGGGCCGACGAGGCCGGCCGCGCACTCGTCACCAGGGCCCGGCTGATCGTTCAGCAGAAGGCGGGCGCCGCGATCACGGCGGGGGTCGCGAAGCCCTTCGCGGACGCGGACCACCTCACCCTCACACGGCACTACGGGGCGGCCGTGGAGAAGCTGACGGAGGCCTGGCGGGCCGCCTGAGGCGATACCCGCCACCTGCAAGAACGACCGGTTTTGGGAGGCTTCGGGTAGCTTCGAACCATGAAGGCCGTCGCATGGACCCGAAGTCTCCCGGGGCTGCTCCTGGCCCTGCTGCTCGCCGCCCTGACCGTCCTGTCCGCGGGCGCCCCGCCGGCCTCCGCCGCCACCAGCGTCTCGACGGTCGCCCAGGCCCTGCGCAAGAGCCCCGTCTACGTCGACCCGGCGGCGCGGGCCCAACTGTCGTCCGCCGACGCCGACGCCCTGGCCAAACAGATCAAGGACGCCGACAAACCGCTGTTCGTGGCGGTCCTCCCCGCCGGTTACCCGACGGCGAACCTCTTCCAGAACCTCCGCACCGCCACCGGCATCACCGGCCTCTACGCGATCCGCCTCGGCGACCGCTTCGACGCGCGCGCCGACGCCTCCGTGCTGCCGCACACCGCCGTGCAGAACCTCGTCACCGGCGTCCAGGGCGAGAAGGACGCCAGGGCCCAGCTGACCGACTTCACGAACAGCGCGCTCACCAACATCGGCGGTTCGGCCCCGTCGAGCTGGGGGTCCTCCTCCTCCGGCGGCGGGGTGTCGGCCACCGCGTTGATCACCGCGGGCGCGGTGCTGGTGGCCGGCGGAGCGGGCGCCCTCACACTCGTACGACGCAGCCGGCGCCGCAGGGCCGAGGAGCAGCGGGCCGCGCTGGAGCGGCTGAGGGTGGTGGTCGACGAGGACATCACCGCCTTCGGCGAGGAACTGGACCGCCTCGACTTCCACCCGGCGGAAGCGGGCGCCGACGACGCGATGCGTGCCGACTACGAACGCGCGCTGGACGCCTACGAGCGGGCGAAGTCCCTCATGGCCGGCGCCACGAAACCCGAGGACGTCCGCGCGGTCACCCAGGCCCTGGAGGACGGCCGCTTCTCCCTCAGCCAGCTCGCCGCCCGCCGCGAGGGCCGCCCGCTGCCCGAGCGCCGTCCGCCCTGCTTCTTCGACCCGCGCCACGGCCCCTCCGTCGCCGACGCCACCTGGACGCCCCCGGCCGGCGCCCCGCGCGAGGTGCCCGTCTGCGCGGCCGACGCCACCCGTCTCGCCGACGGCCGCGACCCCGTCGTCCGCGAGGTCGACACCGACCAGGGCCGCCGCCCGTACTGGGACGCGGGCCCCGCCTACGGCCCCTGGGCGGGTGGTTACTTCGGCGGCGGCCTCCTCCCCGGGCTCCTGGTCGGCACCCTGTTGGGCAGCATGATGGCCGCCCCGTCCTACGCGGCCGACTACGGCTCCGGATACGGCGACTTCGGCGGCGGTTACGGCGGCGGCGACATGTCCGGCGCGGACTTCGACCCCGGCGACTTCAGCGGCGGCTTCGGCGACGGCGGGGGAGGGGACTTCGGGGGCGGCGGGGACTTCGGCGGAGGGTTCTGACCCACCGAGCGGTGGTTGATCCTCGGGCTGCTCAGGACGCGCCCGCGGGAAGACCGGGCGGCCGGCCGGCGGCGGAGGTCGCGCGGCTCGGGACGGGGAGTCCGGCCTCGGTTCGACCTGCTGACGGCCGGCCCCGAAACGCGGAGCGCCCGCCTCCCGGTGCCGGGGGCGGGCGCGCTCGGTCACGCGTTCTTGATCGCGGAGATGTCGAAGTTGAGCTTGATCTTGTCGGAGACCAGGACGCCGCCCGTCTCCAGCGCCGCGTTCCACGTCAGGCCCCACTCGGAACGCAGGATCTCCGCCTTGCCTTCAAAGCCGACGCGCTCGTTGCCGAAGGGGTCCTTCGCGGCGCCGTTGAACTCGAGGTCGATGGTGATCGGCCTGGTGGTGCCGAGGATCTCCAGGTCACCGGTGATGCGGTAGTCGTCGCCGCCGAGGGACTCGGCCGAGGTGGAGCGGAAGGTCATCGTCGGGAACTCCTCCGTCTTGAAGAAGTCCGCGCTCTTGAGGTGCCCGTCGCGGTCCGCGGACCCTGTGTCGATGCTCTCCATCTTGACGTCGAGGGAGGCCTTGGAGGCGGCCGGGGCGCTCCCGTCCAGGTGCAGCGACCCGCTGAAGTCGAGGAACTTGCCCTTGACGTTGGTGACCATGGCGTGCCGGACGGTGAAGCCGATCGTGGAGTGCGCCGCGTCGATCGAGTAGTCGCCGGTCAGTGCGGTCAGGTCGGTGTTCCCCATGACATGCTCCTTCGAATTGATGTTGAATCTTGAACTACTCAACAGGGATGACCGTAGACCTATTCCTTTCGGGCATCAACGTCATCCGCGAAGTGTTGGCGTGATGCCCCTGAGGTGGTAGATGCCCAGGGCATGAACCCACACCGCGGCGGCTCCATGAGACCCACCCGTCGAGCGGTCCTACTCGCGGCGGCGCTCCTGGCCGCGGCCGCGCCCCCCGCCCGGGCCGTCGGCCCCGGCCTCGCCTCCGACCCCTACGACGTCCTCCGCCGCCGCTGGCTCGACATCGCCCTCGGCACCGACTACGACCCCACGGCGGAGCCGTACGCCTCCCGCCTCGCCGAAACCGGTGCACTGGCCCGCACCGCCCGGGCCACCATGGCGCCCACCCCCACCTCCCTCTGGCCCGGCTACCCCTACGACCCGCCGGCCGGCATCACCCAGAGCTACGGCCGGCTGTGGACGATGACCCAGGCCCATGTCCAGCAGGGCACCGGCTCGACCGGCGACCCGGCGCTCCTCGCGGACGTCCTGCGCGGCCTCGACCACCTCTCCGCCACGATCTACAGCCCCGCAACCACCCGCTACGGCAACTGGTGGGAATGGCAGATCGGCAGCCCCCGGCTCCTCATGGACATCGTGGCCGCGCTCCACGACCACCTCACCGAAACGCAGACCGACGCGGCCTGCGCCGCCGTGGACCACTTCATCCCCGACACGATGCTGACCGACTACTCCGGCACCTCCACCGGCGCCAACCGTGTCGACCTGTGCCGTTCGGTGGTTCTGCGCGGCATCCTGGGACGCGCGGACGACAGGATCGCCCTCGCCCGCGACGCGCTCTCGCCGGTCTTCCCGTACGTCACGAAGGGGGACGGGCTCTACGCGGACGGCTCGTTCGTCCAGCACACCCAGGTCGCGTACTCGGGGACGTACGGACAGGTGATGCTGGACGGCCTCGGCCGCCTGTTCACGCTCCTCGCGGGATCCGCGTGGGAGGTGACCGACCCGAACCGGCAGATCGTCCTCGACAGCGTCGAGCACGCCTACGCGCCCCTGGTCCACGACGGGCTGGTGATGGACGGTGTCAACGGCCGTGCCATCAGCCGGGGTTACCTCAAGAGCGACGACCTCCACGTCATGCGCAGCGACCACTTCCACGGGCAGGGCATCATCGCGGCCGTCGCCCTGCTGGCCGGCGGCGCGAGTGCCGCGGAGCGCGAGCGCTGGTACGCGGCCGTCAAGGGCTGGATCGAACGGGACACGGTGACACCGGTCCTGACGGCCCCTCAGTTCGGTGTCGCCGACCTGGCCCGGCTGCACGCCGTCGCCGGCTCGCCGGTTCCGGCAGCCCCGGAACCCGCCGGGCACCGCCTCTTCCCGGCCATGGACCGTGCCGTCCACCGCGGCTCCGGCTTCACGGCACACATCGCGATGTGCAGCGACCGCATCACGTACTACGAGTGCGGCAACGGCGAGAACCCGCGCGGCTGGCACACCGGCGCCGGAATGGTCTCCTGGTGGCCGCAGGGGCGGGGCGCCCGGTCCGATCGGTCCGACCGGTCGGACCGATCGGACCGGTCCGACCAGTACACAGACTGGTTCTGGCCGACCGTCGACTGGTACCGCCTCCCCGGCACCACCGTCTCCACCAGGCGCCTCGCCGACAACGCGGGCGGCGAGTGGGGCGCCCCCAAGCCGGATGTGCGCTGGGTCGGCGGTACGACGGACGGCGAGTACGCGGCCGTCGGCCAGCACCTCAAGGGCCTCGGCTCGACGCTCCGGGCCCGCAAGTCGTGGTTCTGCGTCGCGGACGCGGTGATCTGCCTGGGCGCCGGGATCACCTGCGCCGACGGGGTCCCCGTCGAGACGGTCGTCGACAACCGCAACCTGGGGGAGGGCGGTACCCAGGGGTTCGTACGGGGCCGGGGCTGGGCGCACCTGGAGGGCCACGGTGGCTGGCTCGTGCCCGACGGTGACCTGCACACCCTGCGCGAGGACCGCACCGGCGCCTGGTCCGACATCAACACCTCCAGTACGGCGGAGCGGGCCACCCGGCGCTGGCAGACCCTCTGGCTCGATCACGGCACGGACCCGACGGACGCCGCATACGTCTACGTCCTCATGCCCGGCGCCGCCCGCCGGACCGTCGTCTCCCGAGCCGCCGACCGCCACTGGCTGTCCCTGCTCGCCAACGACGACGCCTGCCAGGCCGTCCTGGTCCCCTCCCTGGGTCTCACGGCCGCCAACTTCTGGCAGCGGGGAACGGCGGGCCCGCTGACCACCTCGGCGCCCGCGAGCATCCTCGTACGCCGCCATGGCCGTACCGCTACTCTCTGCGTGAGCGAACCGCCCCGAACGGGCGAACCGATCGAGATCACCTGGGACCGTCCTGTGCGCGGGGTGAGCCGGGCGGACGACGCGGTCGAAGTCCTCTGCACGGGCCACCGCCTCACCGTGAGGGTTGCCCCAGGCGTGTCATGTTCGACTCACCGATGTGAGCTGACTCTCAGCTGACCGCTTTGTGCGACCCCTACAAGCCGCATGCCCCCTGAGCAGTCGGAACGCCTGCATGCCGTTGAGGTTCTGTTCAGGGGCACCAGGAAAACGGGCCGGAGACTGTACGGAGTCGACGGCTCGCATTCCTTGCTGGGCTTCGTATGGTCACTACATGACCGTTTTGGATGAGGCGCCGGGTGAGTCGACTGAGCCGACGGACGCGCGCGGCCGGGTGGCCGAGCTGCACGAGATCCGTGTGCAGGCGCTGGCCGGGCCGAGCGAGAAGGCGACCGAGGCGCAGCACGCCAAGGGCAAGCTGACCGGCCGGGAGCGCATCGAGCTGCTCCTGGACCCGGGTTCCTTCCAGGAGGTCGAGCAGCTGCGCCGGCACCGGGCGGTCGGGTTCGGCCTGGAGGCCAAGAAGCCGTACACGGACGGTGTGATCACCGGCTGGGGCACGGTGGAGGGCCGTACGGTCTTCGTCTACGCCCATGACTTCCGCATCTTCGGCGGCGCGCTGGGCGAGGCCCACGCCACGAAGATCCACAAGATCATGGACATGGCCATCGCGGCCGGCGCGCCGCTGGTCTCGCTGAACGACGGCGCGGGCGCCCGCATCCAGGAGGGCGTGTCCGCGCTCGCCGGCTACGGCGGCATCTTCCAGCGCAACACCAAGGCTTCCGGGGTCATCCCGCAGATCAGTGTGATGCTCGGCCCGTGCGCCGGCGGTGCGGCCTACAGCCCTGCGCTGACGGACTTCGTCTTCATGGTCCGCGAGACCTCGCAGATGTTCATCACCGGCCCGGACGTGGTCAAGGCGGTGACCGGCGAGGAGATCACGCAGAACGGCCTCGGCGGCGCCGACGTCCACGCGGAGACCTCCGGCGTCTGCCACTTCGCCTACGACGACGAAGAGACCTGCATCGGCGAGGTCCGCTACCTGCTGTCGCTGCTGCCGCAGAACAACCGTGAGAACCCGCCGCGGGTGGAGTCCACGGACGCGGCGGACCGCCGCAGCGAGGTGCTCCTGGACCTGGTCCCGGCGGACGGCAACCGGCCGTACGACATGACGAAGGTGATCGAGGAGATCGTCGACGACGGCGAGTTCCTCGAGGTCCACGAGCGCTGGGCCCGCAACATCATCTGCGCGCTGGGCCGTCTGGACGGCCAGGTCGTCGGCATCGTCGCCAACCAGCCGCAGACGCTCGCGGGCGTCCTGGACATCGAAGCGAGCGAAAAAGCTGCGCGCTTTGTCCAGATGTGTGACGCTTTCAATATCCCGATCGTCACCTTCCTGGATGTCCCAGGCTTCCTTCCCGGTGTCGACCAGGAGCACGGCGGCATCATCCGCCACGGCGCGAAGCTCCTCTACGCCTACTGCAACGCGACCGTGCCGCGGATCTCACTGATCCTTCGCAAGGCGTACGGAGGTGCGTACATCGTCATGGACAGCCAGTCCATCGGTGCGGACCTGACGTATGCCTGGCCGACGAACGAGATCGCCGTGATGGGCGCCGAAGGTGCCGCCAACGTCATCTTCCGCCGGCAGATCGCCGACGCCGAGGACCCCGAGGCCATGCGGGCCCGCATGGTCAAGGAGTACAAGTCCGAACTCATGCATCCGTACTACGCGGCCGAGCGCGGCCTGGTCGACGACGTCATCGACCCGACCGAGACCCGCGAGATCCTCATCCGCTCCCTGGCGATGCTGCAGACCAAGCACGCCGACCTGCCGTCGCGCAAGCACGGCAACCCCCCGCAGTAACCCGGCGGACCCTCCGCGACACCCTCGCGGAAACCTCATTCACGGAGACTGAGACCTATGAACACCCCTGACATTCGCGTCGAGAAGGGCCACGCCGAGCCCGAGGAGGTCGCCGCCATCACGGCCATCCTCCTGGCTCGCGCCGCGGCCGCCCCGTCGGACGTCCAGAGCCACCGAGGCCGCGCAAAAGCCGGCTGGCGCCGCCTGGAGCGCGAGGGCGGATTCCGCGCCCCGCACAGCTGGCACTGAGCCGCACGGCACCACAAAGAAGGGCCCCTCAAGAGAGGGGCCCTTCTGCATGCTTCCTGGCTTTGAGTGGGGGACGCACGCGGCCACGGACGGCCCCCGGACGGCACACAACCGTCCGGGGCAGCCCAGTGGCCGCGGGCACAACTACCGAAGCCGCGCCATGAGCGCATGCTCAACGAGAGTGATCAGCGCAGACTTGGCGTCAGCACGATGCCGCGCGTCGGTCGTGATGATCGGCGTGTCCGGGCCGATCTGCAGAGCCTCCCGCACCTCGTCCGGGTTGTACGGCTGGTTGCCGTCGAAGCCGTTGAGGGCGATCACGAAGGGGAGGCCCGAGTTCTCGAAGTAGTCGACCGCGGGGAAGCAGTCGGCCAGGCGCCGGGTGTCCACGAGTACGATCGCGCCGATCGCGCCGCGGACCAGGTCGTCCCACATGAACCAGAAGCGGTCCTGGCCGGGCGTACCGAAGAGGTACAGGATCAGGTCCTGGTCCAGGGTGATGCGTCCGAAGTCCATGGCGACCGTGGTGGTCGTCTTGTCTCCGGTGTGCGTGAGGTCGTCGATGCCTGCCGAGGCAGACGTCATGACGGCCTCGGTACGCAGCGGGTTGATCTCCGAGACGGCCCCTACGAACGTGGTCTTGCCCACGCCGAAGCCACCCGCCACCACAATCTTCGCTGAAGTGGTGGAGCGGGAAGGACCGCCGCTAGAGCTTGCGAAGTCCACTGAGCACCCTTTCGAGCAGTGTCACGTCTGGCTGGCCGCCGGCGTTCTCGTCGCCGCCGGGCTGATGGATCGCGACCAGTCCCGCCTCCGCCAAGTCGGCGACGAGGATCCTGGCCACGCCGAGAGGGATCGTCAGGAGTGCCGAGATCTCGGCAACCGACTTGATCTCCCGGCAGAGGTTGCAGATCCGCTGATGCTCGGGCAGCTGGCCCTGCATCTGGTGCGGCTGCGCGGTGGTGTGCACCAGCGCCTCGATGGCGAGCTGGTAGCGGGGCCTGGTGCGGCCGCCCGTCATGGCGTACGGGCGCACCAGGGGGTTGCTCGACGACCCTGCGGGCGCCGGCTCAGGGGCACGTCGCTGCGGCTGCACGGGCTGGATGCGCGGCGCCGGCGGCTGGTCGTACGGCGACGGACCGGGGCCCTGCGGACCCTGGGGCGCGTACGGCTGCTGACGCCGGTGGCTCGGGGCGGAGGGGAAGTTGTAACGGTTCGGGTTCTGGGAACCGTCGCCCTGGCCCTGGGCAGGGCCGTACGACCAGTTGCCCGAGGACGAACCGCCTGGGGGTGTTGCCACTTTCTCCTCCTCCGACCGTGCCGGGGCACCCAATCACTGTGGAGCCGCGTCCCGAAACCTTACGGCCCCGGGACGCCAATACGCACCGTCTGTCTGTCAGTTGAGCAGGCTGCCCTGGAGCTCCGCACGGAGATCCGGCGTCAGGACCGAACCGGCACGGTCCACCAGAAGAGCCATCTCGTACCCAATGAGACCGATGTCCGCCTCCGGATGCGCAAGGACCGCGAGCGAGGAACCGTCGGATACGGACATGATGAAGAGGAATCCCCGCTCCATCTCCACAACCGTCTGGTTCACGCTGCCGCCCTCGAAGATGCGCGAGGCACCGGCGGTGAGTGAGGTCAGACCCGACGCGACGGCCGCCAGCTGGTCGGCACGGTCGCGCGGGAACCCTTCGGACATCGCCAGAAGGAGTCCGTCGGCGGAGACCACCACGGTGTGGGACACCCCCGGGGTGTTGTCCACGAAGTTGGTGATCAACCAGTTCAGGTTCTGTGCCGCCTGGCTCATCGGGCTCACACTAACGCTCCTGGTTGTAGGTGCTGTCAGGCCCACTGTGGTGATTCCTAGTGGCCTGGCCGTTCGTTTCACTGCCTGCGCTGGCGTCGCGCCCGCGCTGGACACCCCGCCGCAGGTTGCTCAGCCTGCCCCGCACGTCCTCCGGGGCCCGGGAGATCTGGGGACCTCCCTGAGGGGTGGTCTCGGCGGCTCCCTCGACCAGGTTGGCCTTGGGCACGCGCCGCGGCAGGCCGGAGGCGGTGACCCCGCCTGCCTTCGGCTTCCGGAGCTGCGAGGCCTGCTGCCAGCGGTCGTCGTTCGTGGAACGCCAGTCGCCGGTGCCCTTGCCCGTACCAGTGCCGTTGCCGTTGCCGTTGCTCTCCGGTGTGGGGGCCGGCGCTTCCTGGTTCACCTGCCGGGCGCCGTTCGAACCGTTCGCAGCGGCCCCGAAGGCTCCGCGGCGGGGCAGTCCGGCGTCGGTCAGTGAGCGGCCGGCGGAAGGGGCCGGTCCCGGCTGGTCGAAGCCTACGCGGTCGTGCTCGCTCACGTCAGCGGCCTGCGCGGATTCCGTTTCCGCAGCGTACTCGGAGGAGTATCCGTTCCGGTAGCCGTCCTGCTGTGGCCAGTCGTCCTGGTAGCGCCGCTCCTCGAAGGCCGCGAAGGGCTCCGGGGCGGGGGCGTGGGAGGCGGCGGGCTCCTCGCGGACGGGCTCCGCATACGACGGCTCGGGGTAGCCGCCGTTGGACGAGAACGTGTCGTTCCGCGGCAGGCCGCCGTTCTGCGCGAAGTACGGATCTTCGTACGACGGGCGGGGAGCCGGCTCGTCGTACGCGGGGCGCTGCTGCTCCTCGTACGGAGTCTGCTGCGGCTCGTCGTAGGCGGGGCGCGGGTCGTAGCCGCCCGGCTGCTGCTCCTGGAATCCGGCGGGAGCGTTGTCGTAGGACGACTGCCTGCCGTAGGGGTCGGCGTAGGACGACTCGGCGGACTCCTGGCCCGGCTGGTCGCCGTGCGACTGGGCCTCCAGGGCCGCACGGCGCTCCTCGCGCATCAGCGAGCGGCCGACCGGGTCCAGCTCCCGGATGTCGTCCGGGACCTCGGTGTAGCGGGTGTCGTCGAAGCCGAGCTCCGCGGCCGTGCGCATCGGCAGGCCGTTGTTGAAGTCCTCGCCCCGGTAGCTCTGCTCCGGGATGATCTGCGAGACCGTGAACTCGTCGCGCGGCTGCTGCTCGCCGCCGCCACCGCCATGGGTGATCGCGTCGGGCAGCATGACCAGCGAGGTGGTGCCGGCCTGCTCGCCGGAGGGGCGCAGCTGGACGCGGATGCCGTGCCGGTCGGACAGCCGGCCGACCACGAACAGGCCCATGCGCTGGGAGATCGCGGCGTCCACGGTCGGCGGGTTGGCCAGCTTGTGGTTGATGTCCGCGAAGTCCTCGGCGGTGAGGCCGATGCCCTTGTCGTGGATCTCGATCATGATGCGGCCGTCGGGCAGACGGGTCGCGGTGACGCGGACCTTGGTCTGCGGGGAGGAGAACGTCGTCGCGTTCTCCAGGAGCTCGGCGAGCAGGTGCACGAGGTCGGTGACGGCGCGGCCGTGGATCTCGGCCTCGGGGACGCCCGACAGCTCGACCCGCTCGTACTGCTCCACCTCGGAGGAGGCGGCGCGCAGCACGTCGACCAGCGGGACCGGCTGGTCCCAACGGCGGCCGGGCTCCTCGCCGGCGAGGACCAGGAGGTTCTCGCCGTTGCGGCGCATACGGGTGGCGAGGTGGTCCAGCCGGAAGAGGTTCTCCAGCTGGTCCGGGTCGGCCTCGTTGTTCTCCAGGTCGGTGATGAGGGTCAGCTGGCCCTCGATCAGTGACTGGTTGCGCCGGGACAGGTTGGTGAAGATCGCGTTGATGTTGCCACGGAGCAGGGCCTGCTCGGAGGCGAGTCGCACGGCCTCGCGGTGGACCTGGTCGAAGGCGCGGGCGACCTCGCCTATCTCGTCCTTGGTGTTGATCGGGATCGGGGCGACCCGGGTGTCGACGCGGCCGGGGTCGGTGCGCGAGAGCTGGTCGACCAGCATCGGCAGGCGCTGCTCGGCGATACCGAAGGCGGCGTTGCGCAGCTGGCGCATCGAGCGGGACATCTGGCGGGCGACGGCACCGGCCAGGATGAACGCCAGGAGCAGGGCGACGACGACGGCGGCACCCGTGATGAGGGCGTCACGCTTGGCGTTGTCGGCGATGTCCGAGGCCTCGTTCACGGCCTTGTCGGCCATGTCCGACTGGATCCGCCGGTAGACGTCGGCCCGGAGGGTGGTGACCCCCCACCAGTTCTCGGCCGTGATGCCCCGCTGGGCGAGCAGGGCACGGGCGCTCGGGTCGGTGGTCTGCAGCGCCGAGAGCGCCGTGACCATCTCCGTCGGGTCGGACGGCGGCGGCACGTAGACCTGGTTGGCGGCCGCTGCCTTCGCGGCGGCCTGCTTGGCCTGGGCCGTGCCCTCCGCCTTCGCCTTGGCCTCGAGGTCGACGAGCTTCTTCGCGTCCGCCTCGGTACCGCCCGCCTTGTACTCCTCGATGGCTATGCCCTCGAGGTAGGCGTAGGAGGAGAGGGCGACGCGCTGCTTGGCGAGGTCGTCCTTCTTGGGGCCGGGGCTGACCAGCACGTGCATGCCGATCGACCGCTCCAGCGACAGAGCGGCCTGGGTCAGCGAGATCGCGTAGACGGTACGGCCGTAGCTGGTGATGTTGCCGGTGCCCAGACCGAGCTCGTTGGCGAACTCCATCAGGGGGTGGGCGACGGCGACGTACCCCTCTTCGGTCTCCACTCCGTGGACCTTGGAGGAGTAGGCGATCGCACGCAGGGTGGCCAGCTGCGGCTCGGCCTGCCGGAAAAGCTTGAGGCGGCGCAGCAGGCCGGCTTTCTTCGGCATGTTCTGCGCCGCCTCGTCGAAGGCGTCGGCCGCGTTGTCGGTCGTCTTGCGGGCCGCGTCGACCGTCCTCTTGTCCTCGGCGGTCTCGCCCTTGCCCTTGAGCAGCGGCGCGGCGGTGATGTCACGCTCGTTGTTGACCGCGTTGGCGTAGGTCAGGGAGGCCCGCACCAGACGTGCGGTGCTCTCGGCGTCCTGGGCCTCCTGCCAGGTGTCGATCGAGCTCTTCACCTGGAAGCCGCCCATGACCAGGCCGACCGTCACGGGTATGAGCAGGATCGCGTTCAGCCGGGTCGGCACCCGCCAGTTACGGGGGGAGAAACGGCCGCCGCTCGGAGCGGGGACAGCCGTCGGCTCGGAACCGGGCACAGGGGCGGGCGCCGCACCGCGCGGCGGCGGGGTGAAGTTGCCCCGGGCCGACGGCTCGGGACCGTTCTTGCTTCGCCTCACTCGACCAACAACCTCTCGGCGGCGGGCACCAACGTTGTGCCGCAGTGTCTCAGAGCCCAGTACGTCACTGAGTACGCAGTACTACTGAGTACGTCTTTGACTATTGGGCAGTTCACGCATTCCAGCACGACGACCTGCGCTCTTCCAAACAGTGGAAAGCGAAGATTCCGTGTGATGTAAGCCCCAGATAAAACGGTCATAAAGAACGAGCCCCGTCAAATGACGGGGCTTTCGTGTGCGCAGTGGCACCAGGTGGCAACCACCCGTGGCCGTACCACGCGATTCCACTGTCAAAACGTTATGAACACCGGGGCCGACCGTGTCAAAGGCCACAGCCGGCTCCGGTGCTCCTACGACAACTGCCGTACGGCCTTGCCGACTTCCCGATGATCTACCGCAGCCGTGCCATGAGAGCGTGCTCGACCAGCGTGATCAGCGCACTCTTGGCATCTGCCCGGTGACGGGCGTCGGTCGTGATGATCGGGGTGTCGGGGCCGATCTGCAGGGCCTCGCGCACCTCCTCGGGCGCGTACGGCTGGTGCCCCTCGAAGCCGTTGAGCGCGACGACGAAGGGGAGGCCCGAGTTCTCGAAGTAGTCGACCGCGGGGAAGCAGTCGGCCAGGCGCCGGGTGTCCACGAGTACGATCGCGCCGATCGCGCCGCGGACCAGGTCGTCCCACATGAACCAGAAGCGGTCCTGGCCGGGCGTACCGAAGAGGTACAGGATCAGGTCCTGGTCCAGGGTGATGCGTCCGAAGTCCATGGCGACCGTGGTGGTCGTCTTGCCGCCGGTGTGCGTGAGGTCGTCGATGCCTGCCGAGGCAGACGTCATGACGGCCTCGGTGCGCAGCGGGTTGATCTCCGAGACGGCGCCGACGAACGTGGTCTTGCCCACGCCGAAGCCACCCGCCACCACGATCTTCGCGGAGGTGGTCGCCCGCCCTCCGTCAGAGCTTGCGAAGTCCACTGAGCACCCTTTCGAGCAGGGTCACGTCCGGCGCACCGGTCGTCTCGTCGCCACCAGGCTGGTGGATGGCGACGAGCCCGGCCTCGGCCAGGTCCGCGACAAGAATCCGGGCCACGCCCAGTGGCATGGCCAGGAGCGCCGACACCTCGGCGACCGACTTCACCTCACGGCACAGGTGGCAGATGCGCTGGTGCTCCGGGAGCAGCCCCATGAGCGCTGCCGGGTCGGCCGTCGTGCTGATCAGCGCCTCGATGGCGAGCTGATAGCGCGGCCGGGTCCGGCCACCGGTCATCGCGTACGGACGTACCAGCGGCTGGTCGCCCTCATCCTCGTACGGCTCCGCGTACGGATCATGAGAGGCGGTGGGCGGGGTCATGAATCCTCCGGGCGGGACAGCATGTCGGTCAGTCGTGCCGTCGGAATGGCCGATGGGGGGATTTTGACGGCCGGACGGTGATTTGGTGAGACGGGTGGTGCCGTGAGGGTCAGTGGAGCAGACTGCCTTGCAGTTCGGCACGGAGGTCGGGTGTGAGGACCGCGCCCGCCCGGTCGACCAGCAGCGCCATCTCGTAGCCCACCAGGCCGATGTCGCACTCGGGGTGCGCGAGTACGGCGAGGGACGAGCCGTCCGAGACGGACATGAGGAAGAGAAAGCCGCGTTCCATTTCGACGACCGTCTGCGCCACGCTGCCCCCCTCGAAGATCCGGGAGGCCCCGGCCGTCAACGAGGTGAGTCCGGACGCGACGGCCGCCAGTTGATCGGCACGGTCACGGGGGAAGCCTTCCGACATCGCCAGAAGGAGACCGTCCGCGGACACGACGACGGTGTGGGACACCCCGGGGGTGTTGTCCACAAAGTTGGTGATCAACCAGTTGAGGTTCTGTGCCGCCTGGCTCATCTGGCTCAACTAACGCTCCTGCTGGTGAGTGGGGCTCGGGAAGCTGCCGGTCTGGCCGGTACCGGCCTGGCGACCCTGCGCGATGCCCCGACGGAGATTGGTCAGCCGGCCGCGTACGTCGTCAGGCGAACGCGAGACAGCCGGACCGGGTTGGTGCTGTTGCTGCTGAGCCGTGCCCGGGACGAGGTTCGCCCGGGGCACCCGGCGCGGCAGGCCGGAGGTGGTGACGCCGCCCGCCGCCGGCTGCCTGACGCGTTCCGCCTGCCGGACGAGGTCGTCGTTCGGTGAGGCGCGCCAGGAAGAGGTGACGGGACGCTGTGCGGAGGTGGAGTGCTCCGGCGCGGGGGCGGAGGACGGAGCCGACGGCTGCTGTGCCGCGGAGCCGTTGCCCTGCTGCCCGGAGCCGTCGCCCTGCTCGCTGCCGTGGAACCAGTTGGTCTCCAGCGTGTCGTACAGCGGTGTACGACCGTCGCCCGGGCCGGTCGCCGGAGGCAGCGCCTCGGGCTCCTGGCGGGCGGGCCGCTGCTGCGGACGCGACGGGGCCGGCGGCCGCGGAGCACCGAAGTCGCCCTGGTTGCCGCCCGCCTGCGAGCGCTCGAACTGCCCGGTGCCGGAGGGGTCGGGGCGACCGGGCAGCGAGTGCTGCCCGGTGGAGCCGCCGTCGTAGCCCGGCGCGGCGAACTGGCCCGTGGAGCTGCCGTCGTACCCGTACGCCTGGGGGCTCGCGAACTGGCCCGTGTTGGCCGGGTTGCTCGGGTTGTTCTGGCCGCCCTGGCCGCCCTGGCCGCCCTGGCCGCCCTGGCCGTTCGGAGTGCCGAAGACGTCCGAGCGGACGAACTGGCCCGTGTTCTGCGAACCGTTCGAGCCCGGCTGAAGCGCACCGAAGTCCTGCTGGGCGTACTGGCCGGTGTTCTGCGGCGAGTCCGCTCCGGGACGGCCGTACTGGCCCGTGTGCTGCGGGTTGCCCGGCGCCGGTGCACCGAAGTCGGGGCGCGGGAAGTCCGAGGCGGAGCCCTGGGCGAACTCGGTCGGGGAGCCGGGACCCTGAAGGTCGCCGGTCCGCGCGATCGCCGGCATCTCCGACGTCGAGCCCGGGCCCTGACGGTCGTCGACACGCGGCATCCGGGAGGTCTCGTCGTGACCGCGCGGGGTGTCGAGCGAGGCACGCGGCACTGGCGGCTGCGCGTTCTCGTCGCTCCAGCTCGGCGTACGGGGCTGCGGGTTGCCGCCCGGCAGCTCGGCTCGCGGACCACCGCGGCCGGGCAGCTGCGGCTGACGGCCACGCCGGCCGCCGGAACGCCCGCCCTGCTCGTTGCCGGCGTTGCCGGGAGCCGGGGACTGCGGCGGTACGGCGCCACGAGCGCCGCCGAAGCTGTCCTGGCCCGTGCCAGCGGGCTGCAGACCCTGCGGCGCGCCCGGCGCCTGACCGAAGCCGGCGCCCGCACCCGCGGGAGACGGCCGGCCCTGCTGCGGGGCTGCCGGGGACTGCGGTCCACGGTGTCCGCCCGGCGCGCCCGGACGGCCGCCGCCGTTGCCACCGGCACCCGGCAGCGCGGCACGCGGACCCTGAGCGGCACCCAGCCGGCCTCCACCGGAGGGGGCACCGGCACCGAGGGCACCGCCCGGAGCACCACCGCCCAGCGCACCTGCGCCGAGGGGGCCACCGGGGGCACCGGCCTGGCGTCGTGCCGCGGCCACACCGGCGGCGGCCTGAGCGGCGGCCGGACCGCCGCTCACAGGGGCGCCCTGACCGGTCTTGGGCTGCGGCTTCTTGCCGCCCTGGGCGACATCGACGGGCAGCATGACCAGCGCGGTCGTACCACCGGAGTCGGAGGGGCGCAGCTGGATGCGGATGCCATGGCGCTGCGACAGGCGACCGACCACGAACAGACCCATGCGGCGGGAGACGGAGACGTCCACGGTGGGCGGCGAGGCGAGCCGCTCGTTGATCGCCGCGAGGTCCTCCGGGGAGAGGCCGATGCCGGTGTCGTGGATCTCGATCAGGACGCGGCCGTCGGGCAGCGCGTGACCGGTGACCTTGACCTTGGTCTGCGGCGAGGAGAACGAGGTCGCGTTCTCGAGCAGCTCGGCGAGCAGGTGCACGAGGTCGTTGACGACCCGGCCGGCCACTTCGGTGGTCGGCACGGAGGAAAGCTCGATGCGCTCGTACTGCTCCACCTCGGACGCGGCGGCACGGAGCACGTCGACCAGCGGGACCGGGCGGGTCCAGCGGCGGCCGGGCTCTTCACCCGCGAGGACGAGGAGGTTCTCACCGTTACGGCGCATGCGCGTCGCGAGGTGGTCGAGCTTGAACAGCGAGGACAGCTGGTCCGGGTCGGCCTCGCGGGACTCCAGTTCGGAGATGAGCGAGAGCTGACGCTGGATGAGGCCCTGGGAGCGGCGCGAGAGGTTGGTGAACATCGCGTTGACGTTGCCCCGCAGCAGGGCCTGCTCGGCGGCGAGCCGGACCGCCTCGCGGTGCACGTCGTCGAAGGCCGCGGCCACCTGGCCGATCTCGTCCTTGGAGTGCACACCGACCGACTCGACGGAGGTGTCGACGTCCTGCGGGTCCGACTCGGACAACTGCTTGACCAGCTCGGGCAGCCGGTCCTGGGCGACCTTGGTGGCGGTCTCCTGCAGCCGGCGCAGCGAGCGGATCATCGACCGGGCCACCACGAAGGCGCCGACGAGCGAGACACCGAGGACGAGCAGGATCAGCGCACCGGAGATGATCGCCTCGCGCTCGGAGGCGGAGCGCAGCTCGCGGGCCTTCTGCTCCATGTCCTCGAGCAGCGTGTGCTCGATCTTCTTCATCTGCTCGATCTTGGTCGAGCTGTCGTCCACCCAGTCCTGGTACGACCGCTTCGGCAGGTCGGACAGGCCGTCCGTGGAGGCGAGCGCGCGGCCGGCGTACTTGTCGGTGGCCGTGATCGTCGCGTTGTTCTCCTCGATGGGCTTGAGGAGGGCGACCGCCGAGTCCGTGCCGTAGATGCTCTTGAAGCTGCGCAGTTCGGAGCCCTGGCTCTGCAGTGCCGACTCCGCGTACAGCCGGTCGTTCTCCGAGAGCTTGCCGACGGAGGTGTTGTTCGCGGGAAGCGCCGCCGCGAGGACCGCGCGCTGCACGGACGCGTACTCCTTGGCGGAGGAGAACGCGGCCAGCGAGCGGGTGCGCTGGATCATCTCGGGGTTGCTGGTGGCCTCCGCCATGTCCTGCGAGAGGTCCAGCAGGTGCGTGATGAGGCGGTGGTAGGACTCGACGGTCTGGGACGAGTTGAGCTGCGTCTCGTAGGCGCCGGCCCGGACCTTCTCCAGCGAGCCCAGGTCGCTGACGACGCTGACGAGGCTCTCGCGCACACCCTGGAGGTGGGTGTCCTCGCCGGAGACGTCGACCTGTTCGGCGGCGTCCTTGAAGTTCTGCTCGGCCCGGTCCGTCTTGTCGCGGTAGCCCTTGACCGTGTAGGCGCTGCCGTTCGAGCCGTGCGCCAGCGGGCCGGCGGACTGGTCGCGCTCCTCCTGGAGCGCGGCGGCCAGCTCGGTGGCCTGCTTGGTCATGTCCGTCAGCAGCTTCATGTTGTCGAGCTGCTGGATGTCATTCATGTTGTCGCTGATGCGCAGGGCGCCCAGCGAGGTCGCCGCCACCACGGGGAGCGCGAGCAGCGACACCAGGCGCGTGGAGATGCGCCAGTTGCGCAGCGCGACGCGCGATCCGGGGCCGCCCGGGCCCTTCGGCGGCTTGACCGGCGGGGGAGTGGTGCCGGAGGACCCGGAAGGTCCGGACGCGCCGGGGCGCCCGGAGCGCTCACCGCCGTCGCCGGACGCCAGGCCCTGGTTCTGGGCGTGCTGGGGCGAGGAACTGCCGGCATTGGGGCCAGTCCCGCCGTGCGGCTCCGGCTCCGCCGAAGCACTGCCATCCCTCTTGAAACGTCCCTGCACTAGCGTCGCAACCTCTGGACCAGGCGCCCCTCCGCGTGAACGGAAAGACACGGTGTCGGCGTTTTGGAGAGCGCCCTGAACGCGCCCCCCAGTTGGTCGTGAGTGACCGGAGCTGGCTCCCCCTTCTTGCCGTCACGCGGCGCTCGTCGCGCCCCCTGTGCGCCGGCTCGATCCCGCGGCGGTCCGTGGCATTCCAGCACAGAGCAGGATCTCCAACAAGGTTCGAGGGTCATGCCGTGACGTACGTGACAGCACGTGAGTACCGAGTCACCAGCCGTAGAAGGAGATCACCCGCATAACGGACGTATGCCCGCGAGTTGCACGGGATCGGACGTTGTCCCAGTCGACATGATCAGGAGCGGAATGATGGCTTCAGGGGGCCAATGTCCGTTTCGTTGGGGTGGATTGTGGGCCTGAATTGACCGATTTGCCCGCCACTCCGTGAGCAAACTCACATGCTGATCAAGGGGTCTCCCCGTCTCCGGATGGGAATTGCATGTTTAGTCTGGCGCTTTACAAGACGTAACGTTTTGACAACCGCGCTCGCGCCGAGGGCCCTTTCGGTCTGGCCGGACGCCCCTAGACGACAAGGTCACGTTCAACAGTGAAGACGACGATGATGTTCCGCAACATAGCCAACCCGCAGCGCACCACGCTGGCGCACCTCGAGGACGCCGACGCACTGCAGGCCCCGCAGCAGCCGGAGCACTCCGTCGACCTCCCGGCCCAGACGGCCAACCCGCGACGCACCATTCTGATGGATCTGCCGGCGGGTGCAGCGGCGGCCTCTGCGGCCGAGTAGCACGGCCGGGGCGGTCATGCTCCGCCTGTCAACTTCCTGGCCGCCTCCACCTTTTCCCGGTGCAGCTCCTTCAGCCGCTGCAGCACCTTGGTGTGCTTCCGGATCATTCCCTTCTGGATCCGTGTCTCGGTATCCAGCCAGGACTCCAGGAGATTCGTACTCCGCTTGCACGTCACATCGGCAGCGGCCGTCTTCCTCTCCTTCTCCGTCACTTCCCCCTGGGTGAACGCGGGCGTGCGGAACGGGTCCATCGGAGAGGCGTAGTCGTACCCCTTCTCCTTCATGCAGGCGGACCAGCGGGTGAAGAGGGACTTGATGTCGGAGTCCCGCATGGAATCCTTGTAGCTGTCGGTGGAGATGTTGCTGGCCGCCGTCACTCCCGCCGGGTACGCGTAGGGTTCGGCGAACTTCTTGATGGACGACCCCAGGCAGCCCGTGTCCGGCACTGCCTTTCCCCGGTACTCCAGTCTGCCGTTCTTCTCTCCCGGGATTTCCCTGCTTCGCGATCCGTAGAGGACTTTCTTCTGGTCCGCGGTGAGTTTCGGCTCCGGCTCGGGCGGCTGCGGTGGAAGCCGGTATCCGTAGCGGTTCGCGTCGTCCATGTCCGACAGTCCGTAGCGCCGGTCGGAGATGGCTGCCGGTGCCGATTTCCCGGGCGGCCGGTAGGGAAGTCCGAAGTTCCTCATGCAGTCCCGCGCCATCACCTGCTGGGCGCTTTCGATGACCTCGTATTCGGCGTCGCTGTAGCTGTACGCCGCGATCGGCAACCGGTAGGTGTAGTCGGCCCGTCCGGGCGTCGCGCCGCCGGTGGGCGGCTCCGGTGCCCCGGAGGCGGTGACCGGGCCCCGTCCCGTGGAGTCGTGGGAGGCGCAGCCCGTCAGCAGGGCAAGGCAGAAGGGGAGGGCGAGGGACAGGGCGGGGATCGCCGAACGCTTCATGATTCCAAACGCCTCTGGGATGCCTCTGAGGGATAACTCCGGGGGAGCCCCGCGCGGGGCCGGGCGCCCTGCGCGGGGTGGATGCCGTTCGTCAGTGGCGCCGTTGCCGTAGCCCTAGTTCCACTTGTAACAGTTGGTGCCGCTCCGGGCGAAGCCCATGGAAGCGTTCTCGTTGTAGGTGTTGTGCAGTCGGTCGGCGGCCGTGAGCGGGGCGAATGTGTCGCAGGCGCCGGAATAACCGCTGTTGAAGAAGACCGTTGCGATGTTGTCGATGCTCTGGTTGCTGAACGAAGCCGCGTTGTTCTTCACAGCCACGCCCTTACCGGCTCCCGAAGTCAGAAAGGTGTAGCCGGCGAGATTGGACACGCTGGTGCCTCTGAACGCGGTGAACGAACCTGACAGTCCACTGTTGTAGAAGAAGACTCCGCAGTTCTTCTGCGAGTCAAGGCAGTACGGTCCTGCGTCGGCGTGTGCCAGGGGTGCCATGCCCAATACAGCGGCGGCCGTGGCGGGAATCGCCACAGCCAGGGCACGGAACTTTCGAGATACCTTCATGGGGTCCTCCCCGTTGCGAACTCGGTGGTTTTAGCGGCGATCAGCCTATGGCGCGCCCATGCCCGAATCAATAGATTTCACAGTCGCGAGATCATTCTCTGCTGAAATGCCCCGTTGTAGGCATTTTCCGGAATTCGATATTCCGTTAAGGCGGCTTCTCCGGCCGAAAGGGATTGCCTTTCTGGCCGGAAAGGGGCTGCACAGTGCGCGGGGCCAGCCGAACGGCACACGGCCCGACCGGTTAACCTGGGGCGTCAGTACGCCGGTTCTCAGTGAGGGGCGCAGGATCCCGTGCGCATCGCCAGATTCTCCATCGACGGGAACGTCGCCTTCGGCGCGGTCGAGGGCGACAAGCCGGACGAGCTCGTCCTCGACATCATCAAGGGCATCCCGTTCGCGGACTTCGAGCTCTCCGGTACGAAGGTTCCGCTGAGCAAGGTCCGGCTGCTGCCGCCGGTGCTCCCCAACAAGGTCGTGGCCTTCGGCCGCAACTACGCGGAGCACGCGCGCGAGCTGGGCCACGAGGTGCCCGACGCCCCGTTCGCCTTCTTCAAGCCCTCCACCTCGGTGATCGGCCCCGGCGACGAGATCCAGTACCCGCCCTTCACCGAGGACCTGCACCACGAGGCCGAGCTGGCCGTGGTCATCGGCCGCATGTGCCGAGAGGTCCCGCGCGAGCGCGTCAAGGACGTCGTCCTCGGCTACACCTGCGCCAACGACATCACCGCGCGCGACGTCCAGAAGCGCGAGAAGCAGTGGGCGCGGGCCAAGGGCTTCGACACCTCCTGCCCCCTGGGCCCGTGGGTGGAGACAGGCCTCGACATCGCTGCCGCGAGCGACCTGACCATCCAGCTCACGGTCAACGGCGAGCAACGCCAGCTCGGCCGCACCAGCGAGATGATCCACTCGATCGAGGACCTGATCGTCAACATCTCCGAGGCCATGACGCTGCTCCCCGGCGACGTGATCCTCACGGGCACCCCGGCAGGCGTCGGACCGCTCACCGTCGGCGACGAGGTCGCCGTCACCATCGAAGGCATCGGCACTCTCACCAACAAGGTTGTCAAGCGTGGCTAGCGCACCCGGCTCCCCAGTTCGCGTCCGTTTCTGTCCGTCGCCCACCGGTAACCCCCACGTGGGCCTGGTGCGCACCGCCCTGTTCAACTGGGCGTTCGCCCGGCACCACCAGGGCACGCTCGTCTTCCGCATCGAGGACACCGACGCGGCCCGCGACTCCGAGGAGTCGTACGGCCAGCTGCTCGACGCGATGCGCTGGCTGGGCTTCGACTGGGACGAGGGCCCCGAGGTGGGCGGCCCGCACGCGCCGTACCGTCAGTCGCAGCGCATGGACCTGTACAAGGGCATCGCGGGCAAGCTCCTGGAAGCGGGTCACGCGTACCACTGCTACTGCTCCCAGGAGGAGCTGGACACCCGCCGCGAGGCCGCCCGCGCCGCAGGCAAGCCGTCCGGCTACGACGGCCACTGCCGTGACCTGAGCGCCGGGCAGACCGAGGAGTACAAGGCCCAGGGCCGTACCCCGATCGTCCGCTTCCGCATGCCCGACGAGACGATCACCTTCACCGACCTGGTCCGCGGCGAGCTGACGTTCACCCCGGAGAACGTGCCGGACTACGGCATCGTCCGCGCGAACGGCGCCCCGCTGTACACCCTCGTCAACCCGGTCGACGACGCCCTGATGGAGATCACCCACGTCCTGCGCGGCGAGGACCTGCTCTCCTCCACCCCGCGCCAGATCGCGCTCTACAAGGCGCTGACCGAGCTGGGAATCGCCAAGAGCACCCCTCGCTTCGGCCACCTGCCGTACGTGATGGGCGAGGGCAACAAGAAGCTCTCCAAGCGTGACCCGCAGTCGTCGCTGAACCTCTACCGCGAGCGCGGCTTCCTCCCCGAGGGCCTGCTCAACTACCTCTCGCTGCTTGGCTGGTCGCTCTCGGCGGACCAGGACATCTTCGCGATGGACGAGATGGTGGCGGCCTTCGACATCGCGGACGTCAACCCCAACCCGGCCCGCTTCGACCTCAAGAAGTGCGAGGCGATCAACGCCGACCACATCCGTCTGCTGGATGTGAAGGACTTCACCGAGCGCTGCGCACCGTGGCTGCGGGCGCCGTTCGCCCCCTGGGCGCCGGAGGACTTCGACGAGGCCAAGTGGCAGGCGGTCGCCCCGCACGCCCAGACCCGTCTGAAGGTCCTGTCGGAGATCACGGACAACGTCGACTTCCTGTTCCTGCCGGAGCCGGTCGAGGACGAGGCGAGCTGGCAGAAGGCGATGAAGGAGGGCTCGGACGACCTGCTCCGTACGGCCCGCGAGAAGCTCGATTCGGCCGACTGGACCTCCGCCGAGTCACTGAAGGAGGCCGTCCTGGCCGCCGGCGAGGCCCACGGCCTCAAGCTCGGCAAGGCCCAGGCCCCGGTCCGTGTCGCCGTCACCGGCCGCACGGTCGGCCTGCCCCTCTTCGAGTCCCTGGAGATCCTGGGCAAGGAGAAGACCCTGTCCCGTATCGACGGGGCACTGGCGAAGCTCACAGCCTGACACCTACGGTCGGATCATGAGCATTCGCGCCGTGGTCTGGGACGTCGACGACACCCTGTTCGACTACACGACCGCGGACCGGGTGGGCATGCGGGGCCATCTCGCCGCCGAGGGCCTGCTGGACGGTTACGACACCGTGGAGCAGGCCCTCGCACGGTGGCGGGCGATCACCGACCGGCAGTGGGCGCGCTTCTCGGCGGGCGAGGTGACCTTCGACGGCCAGCGCCGCGACCGCGTACGGGTGTTCCTGGGCGAGCAGCTGAGCGACGACGAGGCCGACGCGTGGTTCGCGCGCTACCGGACGCACTACGAGGCCGCCTGGGCCCTCTTCCCGGACGTCCTGCCCGCTCTGGACGCCCTCGCGGTCAGCCACCGCCACGCCGTCCTGTCCAATTCCAGCATCCACGTCCAGGACCACAAGCTGCGCTCGCTCGGCGTGCACCACCGTTTCGAGGTCGTCCTGTGCGCCGCCGAACTCGGCGTCTCCAAGCCCGAGGCCGGTGCCTTCCTGGCCGTCTGCGAGGCCCTGGAACTCGCCCCGCACCACGTGGCGTACGTAGGCGACCACCCGGAGATCGACGGGCGCGGTGCCGCCGAAGCAGGGCTGCTGTCGGTCTGGATCGACCGCGGCGGCGCGCACACCGGCGGTGGCCGGCGCACCGGCGGCGGCGCGCTCGGGCGCCCGCACCGGATCGCCTCCCTCGCCGAACTTCCCACCGTCCTCGGCGCCGATACCCGTTTTGGAGCCCCGTCCACCTTCAGGTAATGTTCTTCCTGCGCCGCCGGAGAGCGGGCCGAGAGGCCGGGAACCGGAGGAGCGAACTAGAACAAGATCCCCACAGGGGCTTGCGTTCCAGTGGCCTATGGTGTAATTGGCAGCACGACTGATTCTGGTTCAGTTAGTCTTGGTTCGAGTCCAGGTAGGCCAGCTCGCAGAGCTCATCTGCAAAGGCGGAGGTCAACTCCGCGAAGCCCCCGTTGTGTAGCGGCCTAGCACGCTGCCCTCTCACGGCAGTAGCGCCGGTTCGAATCCGGTCGGGGGTACTGATCTCGATCAACTCGGGATCGCTGGGGCCCCCGTTGTGTAGCGGCCTAGCACGCCGCCCTCTCAAGGCGGTAGCGCCGGTTCGAATCCGGTCGGGGGTACGCAAAACTCAATACCATATTGGTCTATGGTGTAATTGGCAACACTACGGTTTCTGGTACCGTCATTCTTGGTTCGAGTCCAGGTAGACCAGCTCGGATCTGCGGAAACGTCAGATCCTCGCCCCCGTTGTGTAGCGGCCTAGCACGCCGCCCTCTCAAGGCGGTAGCGCCGGTTCGAATCCGGTCGGGGGTACAACAGGAAGGCCCTTCGCTTCGGCGGGGGGCCTTCTTCGTGTCCGGCGGCGGCTAACCGAAGCCGTACCGCCGCGTCGTCTCCTCCTCCTGGGCCAGCCGCCGCAGCGCCTGCAGCATCGGCTCGGTGAGTACGGCACCGAGCACAGCCGTCTCCACCCTCTCCGCCTCGGACGGGTGTGTCTTCACGAAGTCCAGGTCGAGTTTCGCGGTCTCGTGCATCAACGTCCCGTACGACATGAGGAGTTCGGCGCCCCATTCGTAGCCGAGCCGGCGGAACGCGGCCACCGCCACCACCAGTGAGCGGTAGGCGGGGGAGATGGTCGCCCCTCCTTGGGAAGCGCCACTATCCAAGCACCGTCCAAGGGGATAGTGCTGCTATCCCATACGGAAGAGGGGTCACCATGTTCGCGAAACCGGTACCGGGCCGTACGACCGCGGATGCCGAAGGCGATGTGGTGGTCCTGCTCATCGGGATACGGGTCAACCACTTCTGGGCGGTGCACCAGTGGCTGCCGGTCATGCTGTCGATGTTCCGCATGCTGGGGGTGCTTGCGCGGGACGCTGACCGGGGGCTGCTGGCGCGCGTCGTGCTGACGGCCTCGCCGCGGACGTACTACCTCGTGCAGTACTGGGAGAGCAAGGAGGAGCTCTACGCGTACGCCGCCTCGCCGGACATGTTCCACCACCGCGTGTGGGGGATCGTCAACCGCAAGGAGCGGGCGGGGAAGGTGCGCGGACGCGTGGGGGTGTGGCACGAGGCGTACGTGGTGCCCGAGGGATCGTACGAGTCGATCTACTTCGACATGCCGGCCGTCGGCCTCGCGGGCGCGCACGGGCAGGTGCCACTGGAGAAGCGCGGGAGGTATGCCGAGGACCGGTTCGCGCACCGGTCGGCAGGGGCGGCCCGGAAGGCCGGCCGACCAGGGGGACCGGGGAGGGTCTGCCGCGGCGTCGGGGGCGGGCCCTCCTCGGATGTGCCCGAAGGGATCCGGCGCCGGTCAGCCGGTGCGGCGCAGGGCCTCGGAGAGGCGGCCCGCGGCGTCGATGACGGCCTGGGCGTGCATACGGCCAGGGTGGCGCGTCAGGCGCTCGATGGGTCCGGAGACCGAGACGGCGGCCACCACGCGGTTGGAGGGGCCCCGGACGGGCGCGGAGACGGAGGCGACGCCCGGCTCCCGCTCGCCGATGGACTGGGCCCAGCCGCGGCGTCGTACGCCCGAGAGTGCGGTGGCGGTGAAGCGGGCGCCCTGCAGGCCCCGGTGCAGGCGCTCCGGCTCTTCCCAGGCCATCAGGATCTGCGCCGAGGAGCCGGCCTTCATCGTGAGCGTCGAGCCGACCGGGACCGTGTCCCGAAGGCCGGACAGGCGCTCCGCCGCGGCGACGCAGATGCGCATGTCTCCCTGGCGGCGGTAGAGCTGTGCGCTCTCGCCCGTGATGTCCCGCAGGTGCGTCAGCACCGGGCCCGCGGTCGCGAGGAGGCGGTCCTCGCCCGCCGCCGCTGCCAGCTCTGCCAGCCGGGGGCCGAGGATGAAACGGCCCTGCATGTCACGTGCCACCATACGGTGGTGCTCCAGGGCCACGGCCAGTCTGTGGGCCGTCGGTCGTGCCAGTCCGGTGGCCGCCACCAGTCCCGCGAGGGTGGCCGGCCCGGACTCCAGGGCGCTGAGGACAAGGGCTGCCTTGTCCAGAACGCCCACGCCGCTGCTGTTGTCCATGAAACGATACTCACGTCTCACTCTGTGAAACGCAAGTTCCTTTTTCCGTGAGACGCGCAACCCTTGTATGCACGGCGGCCCGCAGACCGAACGGGCCGGATGACGGATGCCCGTGAACAGGGGCCGGGTGCCGTCTCCTCAAGATCTCTAGTTGGGCCGGTGGACGTTTGCCGGCCGGAGGGAAAGCGATGGGTAGGACACTCGCGGAGAAGGTCTGGGACGACCACGTCGTCCGGCGCGCCGAGGGCGAGCCCGACCTCCTCTTCATCGATCTCCACCTCCTGCACGAGGTGACCAGCCCGCAGGCCTTCGACGGTCTCCGTCAGGCGGGGCGTCCCGTGCGGCGTCTCGACCTCACCATCGCCACCGAGGATCACAACACCCCGACCCTCGACATCGACAAGCCGATCGCGGACCCGGTCTCCCGGGTCCAGCTGGAGACGCTGCGCAAGAACGCCGCCGAGTTCGGTGTGCGCCTGCACTCGCTCGGCGATGTCGAGCAGGGCGTCGTGCACGTGGTCGGCCCGCAGCTGGGCCTGACCCAGCCCGGTACGACGGTCGTGTGCGGTGACTCCCACACCTCCACGCACGGTGCCTTCGGCGCGCTGGCGTTCGGCATCGGCACCTCGCAGGTCGAGCACGTGCTGGCCACCCAGACGCTGCCGCTGGCCCGCCCCAAGACCATGGCGATCACGGTCGACGGCGAGCTGCCCGAGGGCGTCACGGCCAAGGACCTGATCCTGGCGATCATCGCCAAGATCGGTACGGGCGGCGGCCAGGGCTACATCCTGGAATACCGCGGCTCCGCCATCGCGAAGCTCTCGATGGAAGCCCGGATGACCATCTGCAACATGTCGATCGAGGCCGGCGCCCGCGCGGGCATGATCGCCCCCGACGAGACGACCTTCGAGTACATCAAGGGCCGTGCCCACGCTCCCGAGGGCGAGGACTGGGACGCCGCCGTCGAGTACTGGAAGACGCTGAAGACGGACGAGGGCGCAGAGTTCGACGCCGAGGTCGTCATCGACGCCGCGTCGCTGTCGCCGTTCGTCACCTGGGGCACCAACCCCGGTCAGGGCGCGCCGCTTTCGGCCCACGTCCCCGACCCTGCTTCGTACGAAGACGCTTCGGAGCGCCACGCCGCCGAAAAGGCCCTGGAATACATGGGGTTGGAGGCCGGACAGGCACTGCGCTCCATCAAGGTGGACACCGTCTTCGTAGGTTCCTGCACCAATGGCCGTATCGAGGACCTGCGCGCCGCAGCCGAGCTCGTGAAGGGCCGCAAAGTCGCCGACGGCGTACGGATGCTGGTCGTCCCGGGCTCCGCCCGGGTGGGTCTGCAGGCCGTCTCCGAGGGCCTGGACGTCGTCTTCAAGGAGGCCGGCGCCGAATGGCGGCACGCGGGCTGCTCGATGTGCCTGGGCATGAACCCGGACCAGCTGGCCCCGGGTGAGCGCTCCGCGTCCACCTCCAACCGCAACTTCGAGGGCAGGCAGGGCAAGGGCGGCCGTACGCACCTGGTCTCGCCGCAGGTCGCCGCCGCGACGGCGGTCCTGGGCCACCTGGCCTCCCCGGCCGACCTGTCCGACGCCGAGACCCGTACGCCCGCTGGAGTCTGAGAGACATGGAAGCATTCACCACGCACACCGGGCGGGCCGTCCCGCTGCGCCGCTCCAACGTCGACACCGACCAGATCATCCCTGCTCACTGGCTCAAGAAGGTCACGCGGGACGGTTTCGAGGACGGGCTGTTCGAGGCCTGGCGCAAGGACGAGAACTTCATCCTCAACCGCCCCGAGCGGCAGGGCGCCACGGTTTTGGTCGCCGGCCCCGACTTCGGCACCGGCTCCTCCCGTGAGCACGCCGTCTGGGCGCTGCAGAACTACGGCTTCAAAACCGTGATCTCCTCTCGCTTCGCCGACATCTTCCGCGGCAACTCGTTGAAGAACGGCCTGCTCACGGTGGTCCTGGACCAGAAGATCGTGGACGCGCTGCAGGAACTCACCGAGAAGGACCCGCAGGCCGAGATCACCGTCGACCTTCAGGCCCGCGAGGTGCGCGCCGAGGGCATCACCGCCTCCTTCGAGCTGGACGAGAACTCCCGCTGGCGGCTGCTGAACGGGCTGGACGACATCTCCATCACCCTCCAGAACGAGGCGGACATCGCGACGTACGAGGCCAAGCGCCCCTCGTACAAGCCGCGGACGCTCAAGGTCTGACCCGGACCCGGCCAGGAGAGCCGGGACGCGACGGGTTTCGGCCACCGGAAGACCCCCTCTGTACCCCCGATCAGCCCGATCGGGGGTACAGCTGTGTCTGGGTCCGAGCAGCCTCGTGAGCCTGCGCGGCTGTCGCCAACTTCCCACGTTAGGGCGGTTGTTGCCGGGGTAGCCGGGTCCTGTAGGCGCGACTTCCGCCGGATCCCGGAAGGCCGTTTGAGGCAACAGTTGCGACCCCCGCAGGCGACAACTCGCCCCAGATGGCACAATCTGTGCATGGAACACGACGGCCAACTCGAGCTCTATGCGGCAGTCGCGGACCAACTGAAGGAAGCGCACACAACGGTGCGCGCACTGCAAGTCCCGGAGGGCGTACGGATGGCGCTGACCCGGAAGCTGCTGGTCATTACGGCCGCGGCCAAGCACGATCTCGCCGACGCGGCAAGGCGCCTGGAGGCGTTCACCGCGGACCTCGAGGAGGGGCGATTCCCCGAAGAGGACCGCTGAACACGTCCGGGGCAGCCGAGTTCGTTGCGGCGCACGGGTGATTAGCCCGTTTCGTGTTTGATTTGCGGTATATATCTGCCTAACGTGCGAAAAAGCTTGAACACTTTCGTTCTGGCAATGTCTCCGAAGGGGAAGACGTGAACAAGGCGCAGCTCGTAGAAGCGATTGCCGACAAGGTCGGTGGCCGTCAGCAGGCCGCCGAGGCTGTCGACGCGGTCCTGGACGCCATCGTCCGCGCGACCGTCGCGGGGGACCGGGTTTCGGTCACCGGCTTCGGTTCGTTCGAGAAGGTCGACCGTCCGGCCCGCTACGCCCGCAACCCCCAGACGGGCGAGCGGGTTCGGGTCAAGAAGACCTCCGTTCCGCGCTTCCGCGCGGGCCAGGGCTTCAAGGACCTGGTGAGCGGCTCGAAGAAGCTCCCGCGCGGCGGCGAGGTCGCCGTCAAGAAGGCGCCCAAGGGCAGCCTGACCGGCGGGGCTTCCGCGACCGTCAAGAAGGCCGCGGCGAAGAAGACGACCGCCAAGAAGGCGACCGGCGCCGTGAAGAAGACGACGGCCAGGAAGACGACGGCCAAGAAGACCACGGCCACCGCCAAGAAGGCGACCGCGAAGAAGACGACGGCCAAGAAGACCACGGGCGCCGCCAAGACCTCCGCGGCGAAGAAGACCACCGCCAAGAAGGCGACGGCCAAGAAGGCCCCCGCGAAGAAGGCGACGGCCAAGAAGGCCCCCGCCAAGAAGTCCGCGGCTCGCACGACCACCGCCAAGAAGGCCACGGCCCGCAAGAGGTAAGGGCACAGGGGCACTCACGCGCCGGGCCGGACTCCGCATCGGAGTCCGGCCCGCGGCGTTGCCGCGGGCGGTCTGGAACGGCCCTCAGAAGGTCTGCAGCGTCACGAGCGTGATCCGGGGGCTGTCCTTGGCGCCCTCGACCTCGATACGCACCCGCTGCCCGGGCCGCAGCATCCTCAGGCCGCCCGCGTCGAACGCGTCGGCCTCGAAGGGGACGGGGGTGCCGTCGTCGAGCAGCACACTGCCGCTGCGCGTCCCGGCGTCGTACGTGTATGCGGTCGCGTGCATGGCCGCAGCCTACTGCCCGGGGATCAGCAACTGGGCGGCCGCAGCCGTACGGGGGCCCACTCCGAGAGCCAGCGCGGCGCGCAGGTCGTCGCCGGTGTCCACGTCCTGGCGTACGGAATCCACCGCGTCGAGGGCCAGTTCCATGGCGCCGGACGCACGGTGGCGGGCCCGGGAATCGGGGCCGAATGCCGGGAGCAATTCCTGGGCCGGTGTTGCGGCCAGCAAGGTCGTGCCGATTACGGCCGCGTCGGCGAGGAAAGCGCGGGGGAATTCCGCGGCCGCGTCCAGGACCCGGAGCAATTCCCGGGGGCGTAGCGCCGGAAGGTCGGCGTTCAGAGCCGCGACGGGACTTTCGGGGCGTGCGGTGCGTACCGCGGCGACGCCGTGCGCCAGTGCCGCGTTGAGGCCGCCGCGGGGTTCGCCGGAGACGATCCGGGCGCCCAGCGCGCCCAGCTCACGGCCTGCCAGGGAGTCGTTGGTGACGACCGCCACATCCCTGACAGCAGGGCAGGCCAGGGCCGCCGCCACGGTGTCCTGGGCGAACGCGAGGGCGAGGCCCGGGCGCAGCCCGTCGGCGGCGGTGTCCGAGAGCCTGCTCTTGGCCCGCGTCAGGGCTTTCAGGGGTATGACCAAGGTCCACTGCACCGCTGTAACCGTCCCTCTCTTCTCGCGGCCATTGTCACTCAGCCGTCACCTGGGCCATATGGCGGTCGCGGCGCCGGGGCGTACGGTGTTCTCGACAGACCGGCGGCCTGGGGCGACACTTGTGCGGCCCCCCAAGGCCCTAGAGGAAGGTGTCCGCGTGCCCCGCCGCAGAATCGGCTTCTGGTACCGCTTCGCAGCGGTCCTCTGCAAACCGCCACTGGTGGTTCTGATCAAGCGGGACTGGCGCGGAATGGAGAACATCCCGGCCGACGGCGGATTTATCACCGCGGTGAACCACAATTCCCACGTGGACCCCTTCGCATACGCGCACTATCAGTACAACACCGGGCGGGTTCCGCGATTCCTGGCGAAGAGCGGCCTTTTCAGGAAGGGATTCGTCGGCGCCGCGATGCGCGGTACCGGACAGATCCCCGTCTACCGCGAGACCACCGACGCACTCAGTGCCTTCCGGGCCGCGATCGCCGCCGTGGAGCGCGGTGAATGCGTCGCGTTCTATCCCGAGGGCACCATCACCCGGGATCCCGGACAGTGGCCCATGGTCGGCAAGACGGGTGCCGCGCGCGTCGCCCTGACCACCAAGTGCCCGGTGATTCCGGTCGCCCAGTGGGGCGCCAACGAACTGCTGCCGCCCTACGCGAAGAAGCCCAACCTTCGCCCGCGCAAGACCCATCACGTGCTCGCGGGCCCGCCCGTCGACCTCTCGCGCTTCTACGACCAGGAGATGACCCCGGAACTCCTGAAGGAGGCGACCGCGGTCATCATGGCCGCCGTCACCCGCCAGCTGGAGGACATCCGCGGCGAGGAGGCGCCCGAGAGGCCCTACGACCCGCGCCGTGAGCGGATCGAGCAGCGGCGCAGGACGCAGGCGCAGACGCAGGTCCAGGAGAAGGCCGAGCAGGAAGAGGGGCAGGGTACGTGAGCAAGCCCGTCAAGGCGGCCGTCTTCGGCACCGGTTCGTGGGGCACCGCGTTCGCCATGGTGCTCGCCGACGCGGGGTGCGAGGTCACCCTGTGGGGGCGCCGCGCCGAACTCGCGGATGCGGTCAACTCCACGCGTACGAACCCCGACTACCTTCCCGGCGTCGAACTCCCGGACGGCGTACGGGCGACGACGGACGCCGCCGAGGCCGCGCGCGGCGCCGACTTCGCCGTCCTCGCGATCCCCTCGCAGACCCTGCGCGGCAACCTCGCCGAATGGGCGCCGCTGCTCGCGCCCGACTCGGTCCTCGTCTCCCTCATGAAGGGCATCGAGCTCGGTTCCGCCATGCGGATGAGCGAGGTGATCGAGGACGTCGCCAAGATCGGCGCGGACCGGATCGCGGTCGTCACCGGGCCCAACCTCGCGCGTGAGATCGCCGCCCGGATGCCGGCCGCCGCCGTGGTCGCCTGCACCGACGAGGCGGTCGCCCAGCGGCTCCAGGCCGCCTGCCACACGCCGTACTTCCGGCCGTACACCAACACGGACGTGGTCGGCTGCGAGCTGGGCGGTGCCGTGAAGAACGTCATCGGGCTCGCCGTGGGCATCGCGGACGGCATGGGCCTCGGCGACAACGCCAAGGGCTCGCTCATCACGCGCGGCCTGGCCGAGACCACCCGGCTCGGTGTCGCGCTGGGCGCCGACCCGCTGACCTTCTCCGGACTCGCGGGCCTGGGCGACCTGGTGGCGACCTGCTCCTCGCCGCTGTCGCGCAACCACACCTTCGGCACCAACCTCGGCAAGGGCATGACTCTGCAGGAGACCATCGCGGTCACCAGGCAGACCGCCGAGGGCGTCAAGTCCTGTGAGTCGGTGGCGGATCTGGCCCGCCGGCACGGCGTCGACATGCCGATCACCGAGACGGTCGTCGACATCGTGCACGAGGGCAAGCCTCCCGTGGTCGCTCTCAAGGAGCTGATGTCGCGCAGCGCGAAGCCCGAACGACGCTGAGCGACGCCACGGGTGGCACGCTGTCTCAGGCCCTTACCAACGGGTACTCTCAACGCGATATGAGCACCGAGAACCTCCCCCAGAGCCCTGAGCAGCCGCCTCGCAAACCGCGTGTGGCCGTCGTGTTCGGCGGACGCAGTTCCGAACACGGGATCTCCGTGGTCACCGCCGGCGCCGTTCTGCGGGCCGTCGACCGGACCAAGTACGACGTCCTGCCGATCGGCATCACCCGGGACGGCCGTTGGGCCCTCACCGCCGACGAACCGGAACGCATGGCGATCACCGAGCGCCGTACGCCCGACGTCGAGGAGCTCGCCGAGTCGAGCGAGGGCGGCGTGGTGCTCCCCGTCGACCCCGGCAACCGCGAAGTCGTCTACAGCGAGCCCGGATCGGTGCCCAAGGCGCTCGGTGAGGTCGACGTCGTCTTCCCCGTCCTGCACGGCCCGTACGGCGAGGACGGCACCCTGCAGGGCCTGCTGGAGCTCTCCGGCGTCCCGTACGTCGGTTCCGGCGTGCTCGCCTCGGCCGTCGGCCAGGACAAGGACTACATGAAGCGGGTGTTCACCTCCTTCGGGCTCAAGGTCGGCCCGTACGTGGTGATCCGGCCGCGCGAGTGGGAGCAGACCGCCCCGAACGGGGACAGGGGTGCGGCCGCCCGCAAGAAGATCGTGGACTTCGCCGGCGAGCACGGCTGGCCGCTCTTCGTGAAGCCCGCGCGCGCGGGCTCGTCGATCGGTATCACCAAGGTCGACGACCTCTCCGGCCTCGACGAGGCGATCGCCGAGGCCCGGCGGCACGACCCGAAGATCCTGGTGGAGGCCGCACTGCGCGGCCGTGAGATCGAGTGCGGGGTGCTGGAGTTCGAGGACGGCCCGCGGGCGAGCGTGCCCTCGGAGATCCCGCCGCCGGACGCGCACGCGTACTACGACTTCGAGGCCAAGTACATCGACTCGACCCCGGGGATCGTGCCGGCGCCGCTGACGCCGGAGGAGACCGCCGAGGTGCAGCGGCTGGCGGTGGACGCCTTCGAGGCCGCGTCCTGCGAGGGCCTGGTGCGCGCGGACTTCTTCCTCACCGAGGACGGCGAGTTCGTGATCAACGAGATCAACACGATGCCCGGCATGACGCCGATCTCGATGTACCCGCAGATGTGGCAGGCGAGCGGGATCGGCTATCCGGAACTGGTGGAACGGCTCATCCAGGCGGCGTTGCGCAGGTCCACGGGACTTCGCTGACGCAGCAGCGGTTCCAGCACCTGCCGGGACACCACTAGTCGGCGATCCCCTCGGGGATCGCCTTCTTTGTCGAGGGCGCCAGGTCGACCAGCGGTGCCATGCCGTCTCCCGTACGGTCCTTGGGGATGGTGACCTCCACGTACGCCGTGCGCAGTGTCGTGGTGAAGCGGAACGAACCGTCGTCCTGCTTCTGCAGCAGCCAGCCGACCCCGTCGACCTCGACCCCGTCGGATTCGGGGTCGTTCATCTCCGCGGGCCGCTCGACACCGCAGCGCAGTATGATCGCCGGGTCGCCCCAGCCCGCGGTCAGCGCGGAGGCCGGTTCGGGATCCCTGCGATCCTGGCCGTCGACCTTGGACGGCAGCATCGTGTCCAGGTTCTGGCACAGCTTGGTGACCTTCGCGCCCGGGCCGGGAACCGAGGCCCGGGCGCTGTCGTCTGCTGAGGAGCAGCCCGTGGCCGTGATCAGCGTCGCGACCAGAGCGGGCAGCCCGAAAACAGTTCGCTGCCGGTGACGGTAGGAGTTCACCGGCCAAGGGTAGACGGGGGCTACAGATGGACGACCGGGCAGGTCAGGGTGCGGGTGATGCCGTCCACCTGCTGGACTTTGGCGACCACCAGGCGGCCGAGGTCGTCCACGGTGTCGGCCTGGGCCCGCACGATCACGTCATAAGGTCCTGTCACGTCCTCGGCCTGGATGACTCCAGGAATCTTGCTGATCGTCTCGGCGACGGTCGACGCTTTGCCGACCTCCGTCTGGATCAGGATGTACGCCTGTACCACGGAACCTCCAGGGCGGCCACGAGGATCATGTGGGGAAAAGGAACGCCACGGTATCGCGTCGTCACCGGCCGCGGGGAGACCTGCGCGGGCCCGGGACGCCGCGGCCGGGTGCGGGAACGACAGAAGCCGACGGTCACCTCGACCGTAGCGAGGACACTGATGACGCGCGACCGGGCACGGCAAGGGACAGAAGGGGAGCAAGGGAAATGAAGGGCACTGTTGGTGAGCTCGGGGAGTTCGGGCTCATCAGGGAGCTCACCTCCCGTCTCACCACCACCCCGGCGGTCCGGGTGGGCCCCGGCGACGACGCCGCTGTGGTCGCCGCGCCCGACCGCAGGGTCGTGGCCAGCACCGACATCCTGCTGGAGGGCCGGCACTTCCGCCGCGACTGGTCCACCGCCTACGACGTCGGGCGCAAGGCGGCCGCACAGAACCTCGCGGACATCGCCGCCATGGGCGCCGTGCCGACCGCGCTGCTGCTCGGCCTGGTCGTACCCGCCGAACTCCCGGTGACCTGGGCGAGCGAGCTGATGGACGGGCTGCGCGACGAGTGCCAGGTGGCCGGCGCGTCGGTGGTCGGCGGGGATGTCGTACGAGGCGACACGATCATGGTGTCGATCACCGCGCTCGGCGATCTGCGCAACCAGGAGCCGATCACCCGGGGCGGCGCCCAGCCCGGCGACCTGGTCGCCGTCACCGGCTGGCTGGGCTGGTCCGCCGCCGGTTACGCGGTGCTCTCCCGGGGCTTCCGCTCACCGCGCGCGTTCGTGGAGGCGCACCGGCGCCCCGAGCCGCCGTATCACGCGGGCCCGGCCGCCGCCGGACTCGGCGCGACCGCGATGTGCGATGTCAGCGACGGTCTGATCGCCGATCTCGGGCACATCGCCGAGGCCAGCAAGGTCCGTATCGACATCCGTTCCGGTGCGATCGACATCCCGTCCCAGATGAACGACATCGGGCAGGCCGTCGGCGTCGACCCCATGCAGTGGGTGCTCACCGGGGGAGAGGACCACGCGATCGTGGCCACCTTCCCGCCGGACGTGAAGCTGCCGGCCCGCTGGAAGGTGATCGGCGAGGTGCTCAACCCCTCGGCGCTGCCCCAGGTGACGGTCGACGGGGCCCCGTGGACCAGCAAGGGCGGCTGGGACCACTTCGGGGACATCGAGTCATGACCGCCCCTCCCAGGGTCCTCACGGTGGCCGGCTCCGACTGCGGCGGCGGGGCCGGAATCCAGGCCGACCTGAAGACGATGCTCGCGCTCGGCGTGCACGGCATGAGCGTCGTCACGGCGGTCACGGCCCAGAACTCGCTCGGCGTGCAGGGGACTTGGGAGCTGCCGGTGGAGGCCGTGCGGGCCCAGTACCGGAGCGTCGTGGACGACATCGGCGTACAGGCCGTGAAGACCGGAATGCTCGCTTCGGCCGAACTCGTCGAGGCCGTGGCCGAGTTGATCGGCGGCACCGGCGCTCCGGCGGTCGTCGACCCGGTGGGCGTCTCGAAGCACGGCGACTCACTGCTGGCCGCCTCGGCGCTGGAGTCCGTACGGCACAGGCTCCTGCCCCTCGCGACCGTCGCGACGCCGAACCTCGACGAGGTGGCCCAACTCGCCGGTGTGCGGGTCGAGTCGGAGTCTGACCTGCGCGAGGCGGCGGCCGCCGTCCTGTCGTACGGGCCGACGTGGGTGCTCATCAAGGGCGGTCATCTCCCGGGTGAGGCCGTGGACCTGCTCACCGACGGCTCCGAGGAGCACTGGCTGCGCGCCCCTCGCCACGACAACCGGCACACGCACGGCACGGGCTGCACCCTCGCGTCCGCGATCGCGTCGCAGCTCGCGAAGGGACAGTCCGTGCCGCAGGCGGTGGCGGTGGCCAAGGAGTACGTCACCGGGGCGATCTCGGCCGGATTCGCACTCGGCGGCGGGATCGGGCCCGTGGACCACGGGTGGGCCCTCAGGCCCCGGACAGGGCCGGGTACTCCCTCAGCTTGATGTCGGTCGCCGCCTTCTCGGTCAGCTTCTTGAAGAAGCGGGCCAGGGGGCGGGAGCCGAGGACCCGGTACATGCGATCCCGGTTGCGGATGCGCCGCTCGGTCGCCGGGGCGAAGAACGGGCCCGCGTTGCCGGAGATCTTCTGGCAGCCCTTGGCGAAGTCCCGGATCCGGGTCTCGTACTCGGCGGATGCCGAAGCGCATTCGCACGATCCTTGCAGCACACCCGCGGGCGGGCACAGCAAAAAGCCGATCCACCGAGGTGGACCGGCTTCTTACAGCGAACCGGCAGTGGCCGCGCGCTCAGCTGAGCGTCAGCGCGAGACCTTGCCGGCCTTGATGCACGAGGTGCAAGCGTTCAGGCGCTTCGGCGTCCCGCCCACCACGGTACGCACACGCTGGATGTTCGGGTTCCAGCGACGGGACGTACGGCGGTGCGAAAACGAGATGTTGTTGCCGAAGCCCGGCCCCTTGCCGCAGACGTCGCAGTTGGCAGCCACGGGTCACTCCAAAGACTTCAGATGCACTTACGGTTGGATCCCGGCATGCCGGGATCAAGATCGCAGGATCAGAGATCTGAGTGGCGGTGCCAGGGGTATGGCCCGATCAGGATCGGGCAACCGGAGCAGCATACAACGACTGCGCCGGTGCCACGAAACTACCATGGCTGATCAGGGCTCCTCCCGGCCCTCTTCCGGCTGGCACCGGCCCTGGGTCTACGCTGCGTCCAGTCCAGCAGCTCAAGGAGGCGCAGGTGGCGCAGGTGCCGCAGACATTCTTCGATGCTCTCGCGGTGCGTACCTGGTGCGGCCTCGCGCTGGAGAAGCTCGGCCGCGCGCGCGAGGAGATCGACGCGATCAACGTCTACCCCGTGGCCGACGGCGACACGGGCACCAACCTGTATCTGACAGTGGAGTCCGCGGTGGCGGCCGTGGAGGCCGTTTTCGCAGCTCACGCGGTCGGTGCCGGTGCTCTGCCGACCGGTGCAGGGGGCCCGGGGGAGCCCGGGAAGCCGACACTCGCCGACGCGGTGCGCGCGATGGCGCACGGTGCGCTGATAGGCGCCCAGGGGAACTCCGGGACGATCCTGGCGCAGCTGCTGCGCGGCATGGCCCAGGTGTTCGCCGCCGATGGTGGGACACCTCACACCGACAGCTCGGGCCTCCGGCTCGCGCTGCGGCACGCGGCGGACTCCGCCCGCCAGGCCGTCGCCCACCCCGTCGAGGGCACGGTCCTGTCGGTCGCCTCGGCCGCCGCCGACGCGGCCGGGAGAGCCGGGGGCGACTGCGGGACGGTCGCACGGGCGGCCTACGAGGGAGCGTGCACGGCGCTGGCCGAGACTACGGGACAGCTGGCCGTGCTGGGGCGCGCCGGGGTGGTCGATGCCGGCGGGCGCGGGCTGGTGGCGGTGCTCGCGGCGCTGGTGGAGACGTTCACGGGGGAGGCGCCGGGGGCGGTTGTTTCCGGCGGGCACGCGCGCGTGGGGACGGTGGTGGCGGGCGGCGGCCCGGAGACTGGACCGGCCGTGGACGAAGGAGCGTCTCCGGCCGACGCCGGAGACTGCGCCGACGCCCCGCAGGAGGACGGTCCCGCCTTCGAGGTGATCTACCTGCTGGAGGCCGAGGACGCGGCCATGACGAGGCTGCGGACCCGGCTCGACGCCCTCGGGGACTCTCTGGTCGTGGTCGGCGGCGACGGGCTGTGGAACGTCCACGTGCACGTGGACGACGCGGGCGCCGCCGTGGAGGCGGGCGTCGAGGCCGGACGGCCGTACCGGATCCGGATCACCCACTTCGGGCTCGGCGACGTACACACGCGCGGGGGCGCACGTCCGCCCAGGGAGCCGGTCCAGCGGGCGGTCGTGGCCGTGGTGCCGGGCGAGGGGCTGGCCGGGCTGTACACCGAGGCCGGTGCGACCACCGTGCTCGCGCGCCCCGGGGAGCCGCCCGTGAGCGGCGAGCTGGTCGACGCCGTACGGCGGGCACACGCGCGCGAGGTCGTGCTGCTGCCCAACGACGCCGACCTGCGCCACACCGCGGCCGCGGCGGCCGAACAGGCACGCACCGAGGGGATCCGCGTGGCCCTGATCCCGACCCGCTCCGCGGTCCAGGGGATCGCGGCGCTCGCCGTGCACGAGCCCGGGCGCCGTTTCGACGAGGACGTCGTGTCGATGACGTCGGCGGCGGGCGCGACCCGTTACGCCGAGGTCGCCGTCGCCGAGCGGCAGTCCTGGACCATGGCGGGCATCTGCCAGGCCGGTGACGTGCTCGGTCTCATCGAGGGCGACGTGGCCGTGATCGGCTCGGACGTCACCGGCACCGCCGAGACCGTCCTGGACCGCATGCTCCAGGCCGGCGGTGAGCTGGTCACCCTCGTCCTCGGCGACGAGGCCCCGGAGTCCGTCGCCGACCAGCTGGAGGCACGCGTGCGGGAGTCCTATCTCGCCGTCGACACGGTGGTGTACCGGGGCGGACGACAGGGGGCGCTCCTGCTGATCGGCGTCGAGTAGCGCGTCGGCAGGCTTTCTGCTTCCGGGCCTGCGAGGCCTGCTGCGCAAGCCCGGTCTCCTGCTCCTGGGTTTCCAGAGTCTGCTGCGCGTCAGCCGGATTCCTGTTCCCGGGCCTTCAGGGGGTGCGTGCTGGGGGTGGGCCGGGCTCCTGCTTCCGGATCTTCAGGGTCTGCGCCGCGTCAGTTGGCCCCTTGCTTCCGGGGCTACAGCAGTTGCTCCGTCTCAGCCGGCCCCTTGGTTCGGGGTCTTCAGCGGCTGCGCCGCGTCAGTTGGCCCCTGCTCCCGGCCTGCAGCAGCTGCTCCGCGTCAGCCGGCCTCCTGCTCCCGGATCTCCAGCAGCTGCTCCGCCTCCGCCCGTCGTTCCTGCGCCGTCTCGTCCTCGTCGTCGGGGCCGTCGTATGCCGCGAGGACCGCACGCGCGTGTGCCACCGCGCGGGCGGGGCGGCCGAGGTCGGCCTCCAGCCAGCCTGCGGCTAGCTCGGCGCCGGTACGGCTGTCCAGGGCGTCGTCCCCCAGGGCGGCGAACACCGCGATCGCCTCGGTGACCTGGGACAGGGCGTCTTCGAGGGCGGCCCGGATCGAGTCGTCGTCGGCGTCCTCCGAGGCGGAACGGGAGAGCAGGTCACCGAACTGGCGGTGGGTGTGCCCGAGTTCCGCGACGAGCCGCCCCCGCGCCTCCTCGTCGGTCCCGGCGGCGCCCAGCGCGGCCTCGCACTCCCGGACCGCGCCCGCCATCAACTCCCGTGCCGCACCAGTCCCGTCCTGCGTGCCCGCACGCAGCTCCAGCCACGCGCGGGCGCGCAGTGAGCGGACCAGGCCGTGGACGTTGCCGAGCGAGCGCCACAGGTCGCCCGCGCGCGCGTAGGCCCGGTCCGCCTCGGCGGGCAGACCCGCCGCCCCGAGCGACTCGCCGGCGAGATGGGCGAGCGTCGCGTGGTCGTGCTGCTCGGGCCAGTGGCGGGCGATCTCGGCTGCCTGCAGCCGCCGTTCGGCCGCCTCACGGTGCTCGCCCAGTTCGCTCAGACAGTCGCCGAGCCACCACAGCGTCTGGACCACCGCTCCGTCGCCGTGCGTCTCGGCCCTCAGGTCGGGCAGCGCCGACTCCAGCATCTCCGCGGCCTCGGCCCACCGTTCCCGGCGCAGCAGGAACCCGCCGAGCTGCTGCCGGGCCCAGGCACCGTAGGTCTGGCCCTCGCCCGCCTCGTCGGCCCAGTGCGCCGCCTCCAGGGCGTGCTCCGAGGCCTCCACGAACAGCCCCCGGCCGCCGAGCACCTCGGCGAGCTGAAGGTGCAGCTGAGCCCTCCCGACCGCCTCCAGATGGGCTCCGCCGTGGTCCAGGGCCGCCCGCAAAGCCCGCTCCGCGCCCGAGATGTCGCCCAGGTGATGGGCCAGCCCCGCCAGTTGCGCCTCGTACTCCACCGCGAACCACGGCAGTCCGGCCTCCACGAAGCCGGCCGTCGCCCGCCCGAAGAGGTCCACGGCCCCCTCCAGGTCCCCACGGCGCATCGCCAGCTCCGCGAGCATGGACTGCCCCTCGGCGCCCCGCGCGGCGATCCGCACGTCGTCACCGGCGTACCCGCCGACCAGGGTGAGAAGCTCGCGCACGGACGTCTCGGCGTCGGCGAGAGCCGTTTCGCCAACCGTCCCATCCGCCGGTTCGCCGGCGTCCTGGACCCGCCGCATCAGGATCCGCGCCCGCCCCATCAGCACGGACGCCGTCTGCCGTACGCCGGTCGCGTCCTCGGCATAGAGCGCCAGCACCCGGTCGTACGGCTCGGCGACCGCCGCGAGCGCCTCGTCCACCCGGCCCGTCAGAGCGCGTACGTACGCCGCACGCGTGTGTGCCGCCAGTGCCTCGCCAAGGTCGCCCGCCTCCTCGTACAGCCCGGCGGCCCGTTCGAACAGTTCGGCACCCTCCGGGCCCCGGTCCATCGCCTCGTGGTCGACGATCTCCGCGCGGTCGCGGGCGCCCAGCTCGACGCCCTCGGCGGCGCGCGCGACCGCCGCCCAGGCCTCCATGGCGTTCGGCTGCAGGGTGTCCGACATCCGGCGTGCCTCGGTCAGCAGGTCCGGCAGGTCCGGCAGGTCCGGCGCGTTCGCTGTCACGGCGGCCGGCACCGGCACCGTGGGCGCGGAGAGCGGGCGGACCGTCGTACGCACCCCGAGCGGCAGCCGGTCCACCAGGGGGCGCTGCGCCATACGCGCGCGTGCCCGGTCGCTGACGTACGAGGTGCCGTTTCGCTCGTCGAAACGGGCGGCCAGGGCGAGGGCCTCCGCACGCGTGTGTGCGGCGAGTTCGCGTGCCGTCCACGTCCGGCCGGCCGGTCCGGGCACCTGCCGGTCGCCGGGGCCTGTCTCGCCGAGGCGCTCCATGAGCAGTGTCACCACGCTGAGGAAGTCCAGCCTGCTGCGCGGCTGCCCGGTGTCCGTGAAGTACGCCGGTCGCTCCGCGAGCAGCTCCAGGCCCCGCGCCTCGTTGCCCGTCAACGCGCAGAACTCCACGTGGTCCGCGTACGCGCCGCGCATGCTCTCCATGCCCCGCACCAGCCTGAAGCCCCGCAGATGGTGCGCCCGTGCCTCGTCCGTGCGGCCCAGCCGCAGGAGGGGCGTCAGGGAGGACGCGAGGACGGTGTGCGGCTCGTGGGCGCAGGTGAACTCGCCCTCCAGGACCGGCGCCCACAGCCGAAGCGCCTCGGCGTCCCGTCCCCGCTCCACCTGCCACCAGCCCTGCCCGTGCAACTCGCACGCATGGCAGTCGGCCATGTCGTCCCGGTCGGCGGCCAGCCACGCGGCGTACGCACGCTCCGCGCGCGCGAGGTCCCCGAGGTGTGCGGCCACGCTGAACTCGGCGCTGCGCACGGCCCGTTCGGAGTGCCCGGCGAGCCGGTAGCGGTGCTCCATCTCGCCGAGCCACTTCTCGATGGAGGCGAGCGGCACGTGCGGCTGGTCGAGCATGCCGGACGACATCCACTTGAAGACCCAGTGCAGCGAGTGCACCTCGTACGCGTCGAAGTCCTCGGGCCGTTCGTCCCACATGCGCAGCAGACGCGCGAAGGGGACGAACATCTTGTCCTTCTCGGAGCTGTAGTTGTAGACCTTCAGCTGGTGTCCGAGCGCCTCGATCACGGCGAGCGGGAGGCCCAGCCGCTCGGCCTCGACGAGCAGCTGCTCCGCGCGCGCGTTGCGTGCGGGGCCCTCCGGGCGCCCGGCGTTCTCCGTCATCGCCCGGCGCAGGGAGTCGAAGTCCGTGATCTCACCCATCAGTGACCGCCCCCCGGGGAGTCGCCCGTCGCGTCGGAATCGCCATGGGTCGCCCATTCCAGCAGGCCGATGAACGACCGGTACAGCAGCGCCGTGTCCGCCGGCCGCAACGGTCGCTGCGCCATCAGCAGCGCCTGGCCGTACAGGGACTCCGTGGCGGTGCCGATCAGTTCCGGGTCGCCGAGCGCACTGATCCGCCGGATCAGCGGGTTGAGGTGGTTGAGCACCAGACGCGCGCGGGGAGTGCTGCCCCGCAGCGACCCGAGAATCCCCGCCCACAGGTCGTCGGCCTGCTCCTCGGCCTCCGCGCGGGCCTGTTCGTGCCGGACCGCCCGGTCGTCGAGGTGCAGCGCGGGAACGGAGAGGGGGTGGAAGGCCCGCAGCACCACGTCACACGCCAGAGGGTCGAGCTTGGCCCGCGCGGCCGCCAGGAATCCCGACAGTGCCAGTTCCTCCGCCGGATCCACGGCATCCAGATGTGCCGTCACGGTGTCCGCGTCCAGCTCGGCGACCACCGTCCCGGGCCGCACCGACGGCAGCGCCTCGACCAGCTCGCTGTCGTACGTGTAGCCGCCGTTGATCACCCCGACGCCCTGCGCGGACGCGATCGGCGCGACCTGCCGGTACTCCTCTACGGTCCGCGTGAAGTGCACCACCGGGTGCCGCTGCGCGAACTCCTCCAGGGACAGCCGCCCGTCGGTGGTCTCGAAGGGCAGCCAGGGCAGCATCGTGCGCAGCATCTCCGTGTCGTGCCGCGCCAGGGACTTCACCCCCAGGTGGTGCACCGACAGGAAGTCCGCCAGCCGCTCAGGATCGCCGGCCGCGAGCCCCGTCAGCCAGGACCGGATCCTTTCGCCGAGCGCCTCCCGCACGGCGGCCAGCGTCTCGTCCTCGTACAGCGACTCGCGCGAGGCCGTGGGCCGCAGGCTGTCCGTGTCCAGCACACAGCGCACGAAGAACGCCCAGTCGGGCAGCAGCTGTTCGGCCCGCTCGGTCAGCAGCATGCCCTTGAGGTGCACGCGATGCGTCGCCCGCTGGGCCGGGCTGACCGCCAACGGCAGGACGTACGCCACCCCGCGGATCCCGGCGAGCGGCACGTTCAGCTCGATCGAGTCCAGCGGGGTGAAGCCGAACAGCTCGTGACAGTGCCGCGCCAGGGCCACACGGCGGTTGGCGGGGGAGGGGTAGGGCCGGTCCCAGGGCGCGGGCAGATCAGTGACCGCCTCGTCGCCGACCCGGACGTCGTAGGGCAGCAGGGAACCGAAGTCCCGCGCCAGCGTGAGCACCCGCTCGGGCGTGAGCCACTCCCCGGCCCCCGCCCGCGCCACCAGATGCACGGTGGTGCCCGGTTCGGGCCGCGCCGCGTGCGGCAGCGTCCGCACGGTGTACGAACCGTCGTCGCTCGCCGTCCACTCCACGGGCGCCGCGTCCGGCGTACGGGCGCTGCGGCTGACGACCCGGATCCGCTCGGCGACCACGAAACAGGCCAGCAGACCGATGCCGAACTGCCCGAGGAAGTCGGAGCGCACCTGCCGGATGCCGTCGGCGATCTCCTCGGCACGCTTGGAGCTGCGCCCGATGGTCGCGAGCAGGCTGTGCACGTCCGACTCGGTGAGCCCGACCCCCGTGTCCTCGACACGCAGGGTCCCCGCCTGGGCGTACAGCCGCACCAGCCCCGGCGCGTCGGGCTGCTCCGCACGCCGGGCGGTGATGGCGTCCACGGCGTTCTGCAGCAGCTCCCGCAGATAGACCCTGGGGCTGGAGTAGAGGTGATGGGAGAGCAGGTCCACCAGACCACGCAGGTCCACCTGGAACGTGTGCGGTGACTGGGGTGACGGTGACTGGGACGGCTGGGATGACTTCGAGGTCTGGGAGTCCATCGTCGCAGCGCCGGTGGGGGGAGTTCGCGACGGCGCGGGGTCGGGCGGTCCCTGATGGGGCGGTGACCGCGGGGGAGGCCGGAGCGCGTCATCCTACGGCCGGAACGAGCCGTCTGACCAGGGGTTTCGGGAGACGTATACGGCAATGTCAGTGGTGTGGTGTGCAATGGATCTCGTGCCCGCACTGGAAGAACCGCTGAAGAAGGTGCTCGGACCACCCACCGCGAAGGTGATGGCCGAGAACCTCGGCCTGCACACCGTCGGCGACCTCCTGCACCACTACCCGCGCAGATACGAGGAGCGTGGCCAGCTCACCCACCTCGCCGACCTCCCCATGGACGAGCACGTCACGGTGGTCGCCATGGTCGCCGACGCCCGCCTGCACACCTTCGCCTCCTCCAAGGCCCCCCGCGGCAAGGGTCAGCGCCTGGAGGTCACCATCACCGACGGCAGCGGCCGTCTCCAACTGGTCTTCTTCGGCAGCGGTGTTCACAAGCCCCACAAGGAACTCCTGCCGGGCACACGCGCGATGTTCGCGGGCAAGGCCTCCGTCTTCAACCGTCGCCTGCAACTGGCCCATCCGGCCTACGAGTTGCTGCGAGGCGACAGCGAGGAGACGGTCGAGACCTGGGCAGGCGCCCTCATCCCCATCTACCCGGCCACCGCCAAACTGGAGTCCTGGAAGATCGGCAAGGCCCTCCAGACGGTCCTGCCCAGTGCGCAGGACGCCGTCGACCCCCTTCCGCCCACGCTCCGCGAGGGCCGAGGCCTGGTCCCCCTCCCCGAGGCCCTCCTCAAGATCCACCGCCCGCACACCAAGGCCGACATCGAGGACGCCCGCGCCCGCCTCAAGTGGGACGAGGCCTTCGTCCTCCAGGTGGCCCTCGCCCGGCGCCGCCACGCCGACGCCCAACTCCCGGCGGTCGCCCGCAAACCCAAGCCCGACGGCCTCCTGGCGGCATTCGACGACCGCCTCCCCTTCACCCTCACCGAAGGTCAGCAGAAGGTCTCCAAGGAGATCTTCGACGACCTGGCGACCGAGCATCCGATGCACCGGCTGCTGCAGGGCGAGGTGGGTTCCGGCAAGGCACAGCCCCTTGACTCTCTCGTGCTCACTCCTGCCGGTTTCCGCCGCATGGGCGACATGGCGGTGGGGGACGAGGTCGTCGTTCCGGACGGCGGCCTCGCGCTCATCGACGGCGTGTTCCCGCAAGGGGAGCGTGAGGTCTGGCGCTTGGTCCTCTGCGATGGAAGCTCCGTCGAGTGTGACGACGAGCACCTCTGGATCGTCGGCACGAAGGGTGGATGGCAGCGAGGCCGGACCCCCGAGGTCATGAAGACTCGAGAGCTCCGGCGGGACATGTTCACAGCCGACGGATCCCCGAAGTGGTACATCCCGGCAGCCGCGCCGGTCGATCTCGGAGGCGACTTCGCGCTGCCGCTCGATCCGTATCGGTCGGGGCTCCGGCTGGGAGAGGGGTCATCACCCGGGGAATCCGTCCCGGACCCCTTCAAGAACACTTCGGTCAAGAACCGTCACGCCCTGCTGCAAGGCCTTCTGGACGCCGACGGCACCGTCGGCGAGGACGGCTTGAGCATCTCCCTGTGCTCGGCCTCGCGCAGCCTCGCCGACGACGTCGCCTGGCTGGTCCGATCGCTGGGCGGCCGGGCCCAGGTGCTGTCGAAGAACGCCGCCTTCGAGGTCTCGGTGGCCCTGCCTGACGAGTACGCACCGTTCCGGCTCACCCGCAAAGCCGGGCGAGTGCGCCCGGGTCCAGGGCACGAGACGTTCCGTACGTTCCATCGAGGCATCCGTGCCGTCGAGTACGTGGGACGAAAACCCGTGCAGTGCATCAGCGTCGCTCACCCGAGCCACGCCTACGTCACCGACAACTTCACGGTCACCCACAACACGATGGTGGCTCTGCGCGCCATGCTCGCCACGGTCGACGCCGGTGGTCAGGCCGCCATGCTCGCGCCGACCGAGGTCCTCGCCCAGCAGCATCACCGCTCGATCACCGAGATGATGGGCGACCTGGCCGAGGGCGGCATGCTCGGCGGAGTCGAGCACGCCACCAAGGTGGTGCTGCTCACCGGCTCGATGGGGACGGCCGCGCGCCGCCAGGCCATGCTGGACCTCGTCACCGGTGAGGCCGGAATCGTGATCGGCACGCATGCGCTGATCGAGGACAAGGTCCAGTTCCACGACCTGGGCCTCGTCGTCGTCGACGAACAGCACCGCTTCGGCGTCGAACAGCGCGACGCCCTGCGTGGCAAGGGCAAGCAGCCTCCGCACCTCCTCGTCATGACAGCCACCCCCATCCCCCGCACGGTCGCCATGACCGTCTTCGGCGACCTGGAGACCTCGGTCCTCGACCAGCTCCCCGCCGGCCGCTCCCCGATCGCCAGCCATGTCGTCCCCGCCGCCGACAAGCCCCACTTCCTGGCCCGCGCCTGGGAGCGTGTCCGCGAGGAGGCCGGCAACGGCCACCAGGCGTACGTCGTCTGCCCCCGCATCGGCGACGAGGAGGACGACCCGAAGAAGTCCGGCAAGAAGAAGTCCCCCGAGGACGAGGCCGAGAAGCGCCCCCCGCTCGCCGTCCTCGACGTGGCCGGCCAACTCGCCAAGGGCCCCCTTCAGGGCCTTCGCGTCGAGGTGCTGCACGGCCGCATGCACCCCGACGACAAGGACGCGGTCATGCGCCGCTTCGCGGCCGGCGACACGGACGTCCTGGTGGCCACCACGGTCATCGAGGTGGGAGTCAACGTCCCGAACGCCACCGCCATGGTGATCATGGACGCCGACCGCTTCGGCGTCTCCCAGCTCCACCAGCTGCGGGGGCGGGTGGGCCGGGGTTCGGCGGCCGGCCTCTGCCTCCTGGTCACCGAGATGCCGGAGGCGAGCGCCGCCCGCCAGCGCCTCAACGCCGTCGCCGCCACTCTGGACGGCTTCGAACTCTCCCGTATCGACCTGGAACAGCGCCGCGAGGGCGACGTCCTGGGCCAGGCCCAGTCCGGCGCCCGCACCTCCCTGAAGGTCCTCGCCGTCATCGAGGACGAGGAGGTCATCGCGGAGGCACGGGAAGAAGCGGCGGCGGTCGTGGCCGCGGACCCGGAGCTGACCGCTCTCCCAGGCCTGCGGACGGCTCTGGACGCTCTCCTGGACGACGAAAGGGAGCAGTACTTGGAGAAGGGGTGAAAGGGGTGAGGTGTGGCGCCCCGAAAGGGGCCGGGTGCTGTTTCGCCATGCGGCTCCGCGGCACGGGCGAGAACAGCCACGACGGACCGCCTGCCAGACTGGATCCGTAACCACCCCGAGAAACACCCCCCCGAGAACCACCCCCGAAAACCACCCCGAACAAGGACCCGAGATGACTCGCGTGATCGCCGGAAAAGCCGGGGGACGCCGCCTGACCGTTCCGCCGGGGAACGGCACCCGCCCCACCTCCGACCGCGCGCGCGAAGGCCTCTTCTCCACCTGGCAGTCCCTCCTCGGCGGCCCCCTGCACGGCGAACGGGTCCTCGACCTGTACGCCGGCTCGGGCGCAGTGGGCCTTGAGGCCCTCTCCCGCGGCGCCGGCCACACCCTCCTGGTCGAGGCGGACGCCAGAGCTGCCCGCACGGTCCGGGACAACGTCAAGAGCATCGGCCTTCCCGGCGCCGAGGTGCGGGCCGGCAAAGCGGAACAGATCGTCCAGACCCCGGCGCCGGCGGAGCCGTACGACATCGTCTTCCTCGACCCTCCGTACGCCGTCACGGACGACGATCTTCGCGAGATCCTCCTCACACTCCGCTCTGGGGGCTGGCTCGCGCCGGAAGCCCTCGTCACCGTGGAGCGCAGCACCAGAGGCGGCGAATTCAGGTGGCCGGACGATTTCGAAGCGATCAGGGCCCGTCGTTACGGCGAGGGAACGTTTTGGTACGGTCGCGCCGCCTCTACGTGCGAAGACGCACGATGACCGGACCGGAGAGCGAGGGATCACTAGTGCGCCGCGCCGTCTGTCCCGGGTCGTTCGACCCGATCACCAACGGACATCTCGACATCATTTCCCGCGCCTCCCGTCTGTACGACGAGGTCTACGTCGCGGTCATGATCAACCAGTCGAAGAAGGGCCTGTTCGAGATCGAGGAGCGGATCGACCTGATCGGCCAGGTCACCGCCGAATACGGAAACGTGAGGGTCGAGGCCTTCCACGGTCTCCTCGTCGACTTCTGCAAGCAGCGCGACATCCCCGCCATCGTCAAGGGCCTGCGCGCCGTCAGCGACTTCGACTACGAGCTGCAGATGGCCCAGATGAACAACGGGCTCTCCGGCGTGGAGACCCTCTTCGTGCCCACCAACCCGACCTACAGCTTCCTGTCCTCCTCGCTCGTCAAGGAGGTCGCGACCTGGGGCGGAGACGTCTCCCACCTGGTCCCGCCGCTGGTCCTCCAGGCCCTCAACAAGCGCCTGCGCAAGGACTGATGGGGCCAAGGGGCTGATGGGGCTACAGTCGTCCCGTCCGTCTCCAACACATCGGTAGAGAGTGGCGAGCACACGGTGGACGTGCAGAAGAAGCTCGACGAGATCGTCGCGGCGGTCTCCAGTGCCCGGGCCATGCCCATGTCGGCCTCGTGCGTGATCAACCGCGCCGATCTGCTCGCCCTGCTGGAAGAGGTGCGCGCGGCCATGCCCGACTCCCTGGCCCAGGCGCAGGAGCTGATCGGCGGCCGCGAGGAGATGGTCGAGCAGGCCCGCCAGGAGGCCGACCGGATCATCGGCCAGGCGCACGCCGAGCGCGGCTCGCTGATCTCCGACACCGAGGTCGCCCGCCGCTCCCAGGCCGAGGCCGACCGCATCCTCACCGAGGCCCGCCAGGAGGCCGAGGAGATCCGCGCCGAGGCCGACGACTACGTCGACTCCAAGCTCGCCAACTTCGAGGTCGTCCTCACCAAGACGCTCGGCTCCGTCGGCCGCGGCCGCGAGAAGCTGCTCGGCACCGGTCCGGGTGTCGACGAACAGGGCTACGAGGACGAGGACGCCCCCGAGCGCAGCCACGACCCGGAGACCCTGCGCAAGGACGCCGATGCCTACGTCGACGTCAAGCTCGGCGCCTTCGAGGCGGTCCTCGCCAAGACCCTGGAGGCCGTCGGCCGCGGCCGCCAGAAGCTGCACGGCCGGATCGCCACCGACGACCTCGGTGCCCTCGCCGACGATGCCGCCGCCCTGCAGCACTCCAGCGACGCCGACTACCTGACCGACCTCGCCGCCCTCACGCAGCAGGAGACCACCCAGGCCGAGCAGTCCGCCCAGCAGCGGGCGTACGCGGAGCCACAGCCGGCATACGGCTACCAGCAGCAGACCGAGCCCTACGCCGGCGGCTACCAGCAGCAGGGCTACGGCGGACAGGACGCCTACGGCTACCAGCAGGCCGATCCGTACGCGTACCAGGGCTACGACGCCCAGCAGGCGGCGTACGACCCGAACCAGGGGCAGCAGGCACACCAGGTGCAGCAGGGCCACCAGGCGCATCAGGACCACCAGGCGTACGCCCTCGACGAGACCAGCCTCTTCGACACCGGCATGATCACGCCCGAGCAGCTCAGGGCGTACGAGCAGGGCCGAGGCCAGTAAGGAACCACCGGATTGGGCCGTGAGGGAAAGGTCCAGTATCCTGGCTCTTCGGTCGCGTGTACGTCCGCGATCTGCGCTGCCCGGCAACACCGAGGGCAGCGTCCCTCTGAGCTCGAAGATCGAAAGCAGGAATGGCTCTGAACGCCCGCCTCGACCACCGCAAGCCTCTCGTGTTCGACACACACGAGCTGGGGCGGCGGCCCGGTGCGCTGCAGCGCCTGACCCGCCAGATCGACGCTCCCAAGGATCTCGGGATCGCGGGAGTCATCGGAGTGCCGGAAGGCGCCCCGCTGGAGCTCGCACTCCGGCTCGAGTCGGTCATGGAAGGGGTGCTTGTCACAGGCACCGCCCGTGCACAGGCCGAGGGGGAGTGCGTAAGGTGTCTGGAGCCGCTAGAGCTGGTGCTCGAAGCGGAATTCCAGGAGATGTTCTCGTACCATGACGCCGACGATCGGGGCCGCCCCAGGGCGGAGCCGACCGACGACGCCGAGGGATCCGCAGAAAACGAGGACAGGCTCTTCATCGAGGACGGACTGTTCGACCTCGAACCCGTGCTGCGGGATGCGGTGGTGCTCGCACTGCCGATGCAGCCGGTGTGCCAGGACGACTGCCTGGGCCTGTGCTCCGAGTGCGGAGCGCGACTCACGGACGACCCGGACCACCACCACGATGCCGTCGACATCCGTTGGGCGGCACTGCAGGGACTCGCCGGTTCACTCGAAGATGGCGAGAAGGACGAGATGAGCGGCGCTGACGCGGAAGCGGGCGTCGACGAGAAGCAGGAGAAGTAGCCGTGGCTGTTCCGAAGCGGAAGATGTCGCGCAGCAACACGCGCCACCGCCGGTCGCAGTGGAAGGCTGCGGTCCCCACCCTGGTTGCGTGCGAGCGCTGCCACGAGCCCAAGCTGCAGCACATTGCGTGCCCGTCTTGCGGCACTTATAACAAGCGCCAGGTCCTCGAGGTCTGAGCGGCTGGTGAGAGGCACCGTGTCCACTGCCAAGAAGGCGGATGACGCCAAGGCGGACCCATCCGCCAAGAAGAAAGCGGACAACACGGCCTCGTCCCACACGCTTCTGGAAGGGCGGCTCGGGTACAAGCTCGAGTCCGCCCTTCTGGTGCGTGCGCTGACCCACCGTTCGTACGCATACGAGAACGGCGGTCTGCCGACCAACGAGCGGCTGGAGTTCCTCGGGGACTCCGTGCTGGGCCTCGTGGTCACGGACACGCTGTACACCACCCACCCCGACCTGCCCGAAGGCCAGCTGGCCAAGTTGCGGGCCGCGGTGGTCAACTCACGTGCGTTGGCGGAGGTCGGTCGTGGTCTCGACCTGGGCTCATTCATCCGGCTCGGCCGGGGTGAAGAAGGCACAGGCGGCCGGGACAAGGCGTCCATCCTCGCCGACACCCTTGAAGCGGTGATCGGCGCGGTCTATCTCGACCAGGGCCTCGACGCGGCCTCCGAACTGGTGCATCGCCTGTTCGACCCGCTGATCGAGAAGTCCTCGAACCTCGGGGCCGGCCTGGACTGGAAGACCAGCCTCCAGGAGCTCACCGCGACCGAGAGCCTCGGCGTGCCCGAGTACCTGGTCACGGAGACCGGCCCCGATCACGAGAAGACCTTCACTGCTGCCGCCCGCGTCGGAGGCGTCTCGTACGGCACCGGCACCGGCCGCAGCAAGAAGGAGGCGGAGCAGCAGGCCGCCGAGTCCGCATGGCGGTCCATCCGGGCCGCAGCGGACGAGCGCGCCGAGAAGGCGGCAGCCGAGAAGGCCGCCCTGGACGGCGACGAAGGCCCGACGTCCGTCTCTGCCTGACGAACAGCGCCTCCTGAGCAGCGCCCGTCCCCGCCGCGGGGCGGGCGCTGCGTTCATCCACAGTGTTTTGGTACGGGGGTTGTGATGCCCGAGTTGCCCGAGGTCGAGGTCGTCCGGCGCGGCCTGGAGCGGTGGGTCGCCCACCGTGTCGTCGCCGACGCCGAGGTGCTGCACCCGCGTGCCGTACGCCGTCACATCGCCGGCGCCGACGACTTCGCGCACCGCCTCAAGGGGCATCGCGTCGGTGTCCCGAGCCGCCGCGGCAAATACCTGTGGCTCCCCCTGGAGGACACCCACCAGTCGGTCCTGGCGCACCTCGGCATGAGCGGGCAGCTCCTGGTCCAGCCGGCCGCGGCTCCCGACGAGAAGCACCTCAGAGTCCGCGTGAGGTTCGCGGACACGCTGACATCAGCCGCTGCCGCGGCGGGTGCCACCGAGCTCCGCTTCGTGGACCAGCGCACCTTCGGCGGGCTGTCGTTGCACGACAACACCCCTGACGGCCTGCCCGACGTCATCGCGCACATCGCGCGCGACCCCCTGGACCCGCTGTTCGACGACGAGGCCTTCCACCAGGCCCTGCGCCGCAAGCGCACCACCATCAAACGGGCCCTGCTGGACCAGTCGTTGATCAGCGGAGTCGGCAACATCTATGCGGACGAGGCGCTTTGGCGCGCCCGTGTCCACTACGAGCGCCCGACGGCCGGCTTCACCCGCCCGCGCACGGCCGAACTCCTCGGCCACGTAAGGGATGTGATGAACGCTGCGCTCTCCGTCGGCGGCACCAGCTTCGACAGCCTCTACGTCAACGTCAACGGGGAGTCGGGTTACTTCGACCGCTCGCTCGACGCGTACGGCCGTGAAGGTCTGCCGTGCAAGAGGTGCGGTACGCCGATGCGCAGGCGTCCCTGGATGAACCGGTCCAGCTACTTCTGCCCGAAGTGTCAGAGGCCGCCGCGGGCCGAGTCGTAACGCTCCCGCGAGGCGAGGACGTCGTCCATGCGGCCCTCCACCAGGTGGATGAGGCCCAGCAATCGCTCGGTGACGTCATGGCCGAGCGGGGTCAGTTCGTAGTCCACGCGGGGCGGGTTCGTCGGCTGCGCCTCGCGGTGCACCAGGCCGTCGCGCTCCAGTGCGTGCAGGGTCTGGGACAGCATCTTCTCGCTCACGCCGTCGACGCGTCGGCGCAGTTCGTTGAAGCGCAGCCTGCCCTCGTACAGAGCGCCGAGCGTGAGCCCGCCCCAGCGGCCCGTCACATGCTCCAGGGTGCCGCGCGAGGGACAGGCCTTGGCGAACACGTTGTACGGGAGGTCGTCCGCCTCCGTGCGCTCCTGCGGGGTGTCCATCCCAGTGTCCATCCCTCAAGCGTACTCGAACGCAGCGCTAACCCGCAGGTTGCACTAACCAAAAGTTAGTGCTTTCCTTTGGTTGCCGCCAGTGAAGTGTCTATTTCAGGAGTGCGCATCGTGACCAACCCCGTTGTCTCCATCGCCTACCACTCCGGCTACGGCCACACCGCTGTCCTTGCCGAGGCCGTCCGCTCCGGTGCCGTCGAGGCGGGTGCCGAGGTGCACCTGATCAAGGTCGACGAGATCACCGACGAGCAGTGGGCGCTCCTGGACGGCTCGGACGCAGTCGTCTTCGGCTCGCCGACCTACATGGGCACGGCGTCCGGCGCCTTCCACGTCTTCGCGGAGGCGTCCTCGAAGCGCTGGTTCGGGCAGGACTGGAAGGACAAGCTGGCGGCCGGCTTCACCAACTCCGGGTCCAAGAGCGGCGACAAGCTCAGCACGCTGCAGTTCTTCCAGGTCCTCGCCGGGCAGCACGGAATGCACTGGGTCAACCTCGGCCTGCTGCCGGGCTGGAACAACAGCGAGGGCTCCGAGCACGACCTCAACCGCCTCGGATTCTTCGCCGGTGCCGCCGCCTCGACCAACGTCGACGAGGGCCCGGACGCCGTCCACAAGGCGGACATCCAGACCGCGCAGCACCTGGGCCGCCGGGTGACGGAGACGGCGCGGGTGTTCCTGCTGGGCCGGGCCGCCTGACCGGCCTCCGGTCGGGCAACGTTCGCCGGGCACGGGCCCGGCACTCCCCCCGGCCTCCGGCCGGGGCCCCAGATCACGCACCGGACGCCGCTCCTTTGCGGGCAAACCGTGCCCGCCGGGGCGCTAGTAGCCGAAGTCCTGCGTCCACCAAGGACCGCCGGTCCCGAAGTGCACACCGACCCCGAGGGTCTTGAAGTCGCAGTTCAGGATGTTGGCGCGGTGGCCGGGGCTGTTCATCCAGGCCTCCATCACCGCGGCCGCGTCCGCCTGGCCCCGGGCTATGTTCTCGCCGCCGAGGTTGGATATGCCGAGCTTCGACGCCCGGTCCCAGGGCGTGGCGCCGCTGGGGTCGGTGTGGTCGAAGAAGTCGTCGGCGGCCATGGCCTTGCTGAAGGTCTCGGCCAGGTCCGACAGGGTGCTGTTGGCGGCCACCGCGCTGCAGCCGACCTTGGCCCGCTGTTCGTTGACCAGCTTGAGCACCTCCGCCTCGGCGGCGGCCTCCGCGGAGACCGTCACCGGGGCGGTGGTCTCCTTCGGCGGCTTGGTCTCCTTCTTCGAAGGCGTCGTCTTCGGCTTCTTGGAGGGCGTCGCCGTCGGCTTCTTCGTCGGCGCCTCGGTCGGCGCCGCCGTGGACGTGGACGTGGACGGGCTCGGCGACGGCGATGCCGAACGGTCCGCGTCGCGGCTCGTCGAGGACCCGCCGTCCCGGCCCCGGACGCTGCCGGACGTGCCGCCCTGCTCGCTCGCCGAGTTGGTCGGCGTGCTCGCGGCCTGCACCTTGTCGCCGCCACCGCCGCCGAGCTTGTAGTTGTCGAGGCCGGGCATCGAACCCGTGGCGACCGCGACCGTGCCGATGGCGACGGCGGCGGAGACGCCGAGCAGACCGGTCTTCACCGGCGTCGCGGCCCTCTTCTTGCGGCGACGCGACCCGCCGCGCCCGGAGCCCCCTCCGGACGCCGGCCCGTGCTCCGGGAAGACCGTGGCGTAGTCGTCCTCCGTGGCGAACAGGTACGCGGCACTCCTCGCGGAGGACTCGGCGTACTCCTCGGAGTTCAGATAAGGGGCGATCCCCAGGACAGGCCGCTCGTCACCCGCCGCCTGGGCCTCCGGCGGGTCGTAGCTGTACGAGTACTGCCGGGGGTCGTAGCTGCTCGTGTGCGAGCCGTCCCTTCCTGTGACCCCCGTGGCGCGGCCGGTGGCGGCGCGGCCGGCGGCTGAGCGTCGGTGGCGTCCCATGTTCTGGCCTTCCTCGTCCTGGCGGCCAAACCGCCCGATATGATCTTGCGGGGTGACCCAACTCACTCGATCGAGTGAGTTTCATATGAGATTCATTGGGTGGGGACGGTACCGCATGGCGCCAGAGGAGGAAGTGTCCCGAGAGACATCGGCCCGTTAGGTTGCACTCATGAGCGAGGATGTGCGACTGGTCGCCTGGGTGCGGGGACGCGTCCAAGGTGTGGGTTTCCGCTGGTTCACACGGGCCAAGGCCCTTGAGCTCGGTGCCCTGAGTGGTTTTGCTCTCAATTTGGGGGACGGGCGGGTCCAGGTGGTCGCCGAGGGCCCGCGCGAGCGGTGCGACGGGCTCCTCGACTGGCTCCGGGGCGACGACACGCCCGGCCGGGTCGACGGTGTCACCGAGATCTGGGACACACCCCGCGGTGGGTACGACGGCTTCGCCATCCGCTGAGCACATTCTCCGAAGAGGCCCGGGCGGAGGCGGACGGACGTGCCACCGGAGGCCGCCCGGAGCAGAAATTGCCTGGTGGTTGTCAAGAACCGCTTGTCGTGGCAGGCTCCGCACCTAAGAATGATCGCCACGCCCTGAGGGCCCCGTATCAGTCGCAGCGCCGCCGGTTCAGGCCGCGCGCCCCGGGGTTGCCCGCCAATACGGGGCGTGATCGTGTTGACCGTCAAACTTTTTGGTGAGACGCTGAAAGCACCCCGCGCACCTTAGCTGTTTGGCATGGATGAACAGCAGCAAGAACTCAAGAGTGTCAAGCACCGCGGGTGCGATTCCCTCACGACCCACACCGCTTCGGTCGGTCACTCAGTGTGGAGGACCATCCATCATGGCAAAGGCGCTTCTCGGTTACGTCGGCGGCTCCGACCCTCGACTCCTCGCCGAGATGCGACGGCTCCAGCAGCGCGTCCAGGACCTGGAATCCGAGCTCGGACGAATCCAGGCGGAGAACGACGCGCTCGCGGCTGCCGCTTCTCACGACAGGATCATGGAGAGCATGAGCATCGACGCACACCAGGCGGAGCCTGCGCTCACCTGATCACTGCATCGCACCACGACAGCAGTGGTTGGGCCGCCCGTATCAACCGCTAAGTTGTCAGAGTTTCAGAGTTCAGAGTTTGCAAGGGACGTTTCGGCGTCCCTTCTTTCTTTCCCCCGCGCATCCTTTCACCCTCTTCAACGTCTGATGTGCCCTTCATGTTCACGCGTGAAACCGCGGGGTTGCGAGGGTTCATGGAGTGAGATAGCGGCGGAAGGTAGAGTCCAGCGGCGTGCACCTCAAGGCCCTGACCCTCCGCGGGTTCAAGTCGTTCGCCTCGGCGACGACACTCCGGTTCGAACCGGGCATCACGTGTGTCGTGGGACCGAACGGCTCGGGCAAGTCCAACGTCGTGGACGCCCTGAGCTGGGTCATGGGCGAGCAGGGTGCCAAGTCGCTGCGCGGCGGCAAGATGGAGGACGTCATCTTCGCCGGCACCACCGGCCGTCCGCCACTTGGCCGTGCCGAGGTCTCGCTGACCATCGACAACTCCGACGGCGCTCTGCCCATCGAGTACGCCGAGGTAACCATCACGCGGATCATGTTCCGCAACGGCGGCAGCGAGTACCAGATCAACGGGGACACCTGTCGGCTGCTCGACATCCAGGACCTCCTGTCCGACTCCGGCATCGGCCGCGAGATGCACGTCATCGTCGGCCAGGGCCAGCTCGACTCCGTCCTGCACGCCGATCCCATGGGCCGCCGCGCCTTCATCGAAGAGGCCGCGGGCGTCCTCAAGCACCGCAAGCGCAAGGAGAAGGCGCTCAGGAAACTCGACGCGATGCAGGCCAACCTCGCGCGGGTGCAGGACCTGACGGACGAACTGCGCAGACAGCTGAAGCCACTGGGCCGGCAGGCGGCGGTGGCCCGGCGGGCGGCCGTGATCCAGGCGGATCTGCGGGACGCGCGCCTGAGGCTGCTGGCCGACGATCTCGTACGGCTGCGGGAGGCGCTGAAGGCCGAAGTCGCGGACGAGGCGGCGCTCAAGGACCGCAAGGAGAACGCCGAGCGGGAGCTGAAGAAGGCCCTGCAGCGCGAGTCGCTCCTGGAGGACGAGGTTCGGCAGCTCACCCCGCGGCTCCAGCGTGCCCAGCAGACCTGGTACGAGCTCTCGCAGCTCGCCGAGCGGGTGCGCGGCACGATCTCGTTGGCCGACGCCCGCGTGAAGAGCGCGACCTCCGCGCCGCCGGAGGAGCGGCGGGGCCGCGACCCCGAGGACATGGAGCGCGAAGCCGCCCGCATCCGGGAGCAGGAGGCCGAGCTCGAAGCGGCGCTGGAGGCGGCCGAGCGGGCCCTTGAGGACACCGTCGCGCACCGCGCCGAGCTGGAGCGCGAACTCACCCAGGAGGAACGGCGCCTGAAGGATGTCGCGCGCGCGATCGCCGACCGCCGCGAGGGCCTCGCCCGGCTGAACGGCCAGGTCAACGCGGCCCGTTCGCGCGCCGCCTCCGCCCAGGCCGAGATCGACCGGCTGGCCGCCGCCCGCGACGAGGCCCAGGAGCGCGCCGTCGTCGCGCAGGAGGAGTACGAGGCCCTCAAGGCCGAGGTCGACGGACTCGACGCGGGCGACGCGGAACTCGGTGAGCAGCACGAGGCGGCGAAACAGCGGCTGTCCGACGCCGAGAGCGCACTGACGGCGGCCCGAGAGGCGGCCACCGCGGCGGAACGCAAGCGGGCCGCGACCCAGGCCCGGCACGAGGCACTGTCCCTGGGCCTTCGCCGCAAGGACGGGACGGGCGCGCTGCTGGGGGCGAAGGATCGTCTCACCGGTCTGCTGGGCCCGGCGGCCGAGCTGCTGACGGTGACACCGGGCTACGAGGTCCCGCTGGCGGCGGCCTTCGGCGCGGCGGCCGACGCCCTCGCGGTCACCTCACCGTCCGCCGCGGCCGACGCGATCCGCCTGCTGCGCAAGCAGGACGCCGGCCGCGCGGCCCTGCTGCTGGCGGGAGTACCGGAGGACACCGGTACGGCGGCCGACCTCAGGGGGGTAGGGCAGCATCCATGCGCGGCTGAGCCGCGGGGCGCGACAAGCGGCAGCGGACCCGCAGCAACCCGGCAAACCCACGCGGCAGATTTTGTCCGCGGTCCCTCGGACCTCATGCCGGCCGTCCACCGCCTCCTGCGCGGCGTCGTCGTAGTCGGCACTCTCGAAGACGCCGAGGACCTCGTCTACTCCCGCCCCGACCTCACCGCCGTAACCGCCGAAGGCGACCTGCTGGGCGCCCACTTCGCGCACGGCGGTTCCGCCGGGGCGCCCAGCCTGCTGGAAGTGCAGGCGTCCGTGGACGAGGCCGCCGCCGAGCTGGAAGAGCTGGCCGTACGGTGCGAGGCGCTGACCGAGGCGCAGCACGCGGCAGGGGAGCGACGCAGGGAATGCGCGGCGTCGGTCGAGGAGCTGGGGGAGCGACGGCGCGCCGCCGACCGGGAGAAGTCGACCGTCGCCCAGCAGCTCGGACGGCTCGCCGGGCAGGCGCGGGGCGCGGCGGGCGAGGCGGAGCGTTCCCTCGCCGCCGCCGCACGGGCGCAGGAGGCACTCGACCGGGCGCTGGAGGAGGCCGAGGAACTCGCCGAACGGCTCGTCGTCGCCGAGGAGATGCCGGTCGAGGAGGAGCCCGACACATCCGTACGGGATCGTCTCGCCGCCGACGGTGCCAACGCACGCCAGACCGAGATGGAGGCCCGGCTTCAGGTCCGTACGCACGAGGAACGGGTCAAAGGCCTTGCCGGGCGCGCCGATTCACTGGACCGGGCCGCCCGCGCGGAACGCGAGGCACGCGCGCGTGCCGAGCAGCGCAGGGCGCGGCTGCGGCACGAGGCGTCCGTGGCGGAGGCCGTCGCCTCCGGAGCCCGGCAGCTGCTTGCGCACGTCGAGGTCTCCCTGGCCCGCGCCGAAGAGGAGCGCACGGCGGCCGACGCAGCCAAGGCCCGGCGCGAGCAGGAGCTGGCCGCCGCCCGGAGCGAGGGCCGCGACCTCAAGGGCGAGCTCGACAAGCTGACCGACTCCGTCCACCGCGGAGAGGTGCTCGGCGCCGAGAAGCGCATGCGGATCGAGCAGCTGGAGACCAAGGCGCTGGAGGAGCTGGGCGTGGAGCCGGCCGGGCTCGTGTCCGAGTACGGCCCCCACCAGCTCGTGCCGCCGTCCCCGCCCGCCGAGGGCGAGGAGCTGCCCCAGGACCCCGAGCACCCGCGCAACCTGCCGAAGCAGTTCCACCGGGCCGAGCAGGAGAAGCGGCTCAAGGCCGCCGAGCGGGCCTATCAGCAGCTCGGCAAGGTCAACCCGCTCGCTCTGGAGGAGTTCGCCGCGCTGGAGGAACGTCACAAGTTCCTCAGCGAGCAGCTCGAGGACCTGAAGAAGACCCGCGTCGATCTGCTCCAGGTCGTCAAGGAGGTCGACGAGCGCGTCGAGCAGGTCTTCACCGAGGCCTACCGGGACACGGCCCGGGAGTTCGAGGGCGTCTTCAGCCGGCTCTTCCCCGGTGGCGACGGGCGTCTGATCCTGACGGATCCCGACAACATGCTCACCACGGGCGTCGACGTCGAGGCACGGCCGCCGGGCAAGAAGGTCAAGCGGCTGTCGCTGCTCTCGGGTGGTGAGCGCTCCCTCACGGCCGTGGCTCTACTGGTGTCGATCTTCAAGGCCCGTCCGAGCCCGTTCTACGTGATGGACGAGGTCGAGGCCGCGCTCGACGACACCAACCTGCAGCGGCTGATCCGGATCATGCAGGAACTGCAGGAAGCGTCACAGCTCATCGTGATCACGCACCAGAAGCGGACGATGGAGGTCGCCGACGCCCTGTACGGCGTCTCCATGCAGGGCGACGGGGTGTCGAAGGTCATCAGCCAACGGCTTCGATAGACCTCACCTGACCCTTCAAGACTTGAACACATTCCCCTCACTTGTGCATTGAGACGTCACAGTCGGACCCTATTGACTTCGAAACTTGAAGGCATAGTCTCGGTAATGTTGCTTTTACCTTCAGGTACCACCTACCTGGAAGGGTCCCCCGCCCGGCAGCGACGCCGGTGGCCCGAGGAGTTCGAACGTGACCAGCACTGCACAGGAACCGAAGCCAGGAGCCCTGAAGGCTCATCCCGAGCATCTCGGGCATGTCATCTTCATCGCGGCTGCGGCCGCGATGGGTGGTTTCCTCTTCGGCTACGACAGTTCCGTCATCAACGGCGCCGTCGAGGCGATCCGCGGCCGTTACGACATCGGCTCCGCGGCCCTGGCCCAGGTCATCGCTGTCGCCCTGATCGGCTGTGCCATCGGTGCCGCGACCGCCGGCCGGATAGCCGACCGCATCGGCCGCATCCGGTGCATGCAGATCTCGGCCGTGCTGTTCACCGTCAGCGCCGTCGGTTCCGCGCTGCCCTTCGCCCTCTGGGACCTCGCCCTCTGGCGCGTCGTCGGCGGCTTCGCCATCGGTATGGCCTCGGTCATCGGCCCGGCCTACATCGCAGAGGTCGCCCCACCGGCGTATCGCGGCCGTCTCGGCTCCTTCCAGCAGGCCGCGATCGTCATCGGCATCGCGATCTCGCAGCTGGTCAACTGGGGTCTGCTCAACGCCGCCGGCGGCGACCAGCGCGGCAAGCTGATGGGCCTGGAGGCCTGGCAGGTCATGCTCGGCGTCATGGTGGTCCCGGCCGTCCTCTACGGCCTGCTCTCCTTCGCCATCCCCGAGTCCCCCCGCTTCCTCATCTCGGTCGGCAGGCGCGAGCGTGCCCGCGAGATCCTCGCCGAGGTCGAGGGCGAGCACATCGACCTGGACGCCCGCGTCGACGAGATCGAGCACGCCATGAAGAGCGAGCACAGGTCCACGTTCAAGGACCTGCTCGGCGGCGGCTTCTTCTTCAAGCCCATCGTCTGGGTCGGTATCGGTCTGTCGGTCTTCCAGCAGTTCGTCGGCATCAACGTCGCGTTCTACTACTCCTCGACGCTGTGGCAGTCGGTCGGCGTGGACCCGTCGGACTCGTTCTTCTACTCCTTCACGACGTCGATCATCAACATCCTCGGCACCGTGATCGCCATGATCTTCGTGGACCGCGTCGGCCGTAAGCCGCTGGCCCTGATCGGCTCGATCGGCATGGCCGTCGGCCTCGCACTGGAGGCCTGGGCGTTCTCCTTCGACCTGGTCGACGGCAAGCTGCCGGCCGCGCAGGGCTGGACCGCCCTGATCGCAGCCCACGTCTTCGTCCTCTTCTTCGCCCTGTCCTGGGGTGTGGTCGTCTGGGTCATGCTCGGCGAGATGTTCCCGAACAGGATCCGCGCCGCGGCCCTGGGCGTGGCCGCCTCCGCGCAGTGGATCGCCAACTGGGCCATCACCGCGAGCTTCCCGTCGCTGGCCGACTGGAACCTCTCCGTGACGTACGTGATCTACACGGTCTTCGCGGCGCTCTCCATCCCGTTCGTCCTGAAGTTCGTGAAGGAGACGAAGGGCAAGGCGCTGGAGGAGATGGGCTGAGGCCCCCTGGCTCGGGGAGACGGGCCAAGTCCCCGCCGCCCTTCTCCCCGTACCCGTAAGACGTGCTGCCCCGGCTCACTCACCGAGCCGGGGCAGCACGTCTTCGCAGAACAACCGCAGGCTGCGCCATCCCTCGTCCACCGGCATGCCACCCGCCAGCGGATGCAGCACGAAGGTGTCGAGTCCCTGCGCCACGCACTCCTGGGGCGTCAGGATCCGGTACACGCCCTCGGCGCGCAGCTCGTCCACGGTCGTGGCCGCCGACTTCACGGCGGACCGAACGTCCCCGGACTGCCAGGACGCGTAGGTCCGGGCCTCGTGCAGGAAGTGCCTGCCATGCTCGGCCCACGCCCGGTCCGGGTCCTCGGCGATGTGCAGCAGAGCGGTCTCGGCGGTGGGCATCATCGTCCAGCCCTCGGTGCCGTACTCCGTCAGTTTCTCCTTGTAGTACGCCTCCAGCTCCGGCAGATGCGCGCTGGGGAAGAACGGCAGGCCCAGGCGGGCGGCACGGCGGGCAGCGGCCTTCGAGGAGCCCCCCACCAGGAGCAGGGGGTGCGGGTCGGAGCACGGCCGCGGAGTGACCCGTACCGTGCGGCCCCGGTACTCGAACTCCTCGCCGGTCCAGGCCTTGAGCACCGTCTCCAGCAACTCGTCCTGGAGCCTCCCGCGCCGCTTCCAGTCGACGTCGAACTGGGCGTACTCCTCGGGCCGGTACCCGATCCCGACGACGGTCACCAGCCGGCCGCCGCTCAGCAGATCCAGTACGGCGATGTCCTCGGCCAGCCGCAGCGGGTCATGCAGAGGGCCGATGGCCGCCGAGACGGTGACCGTGATCCGGCCGCCCGTCGCCCGGCCACCACCCCTCAACGAGGCGCTGCGTGCCGCAGAATTTCCTTGTGTCGCCCCGAAGACCGCGCCCGCGAAGGCGAACGGCGACGGCAGCCAGTTGTTGTCGACGCCGTGGTGCTCCTCCGTCTGGACGGTGGTGATCCCATGGTCGTCGGCGTACGCGGCCATCTCCAGGGCGGCCCTGTAGCGGGCGCCGAGCGAGGCGGGGGTGGCACCGGGTTCGACGAGGTTGAAACGAACGACCGTGACGGGCATGGGGGTCCCTTCGCCGGGCGGCTGGTGCGGGGGCACGTTAGCTGACGAAGCGTCAGATCGCCATGGCGGCGGCGCGAGTGGGCCGTAGGGTGCATGCCATGGCTGATCCCGTACCCACCGGTCCGCAGGCGGAGGCCGCACAGGGGCGTGTCGCTCTCTGGCTCGACCCGGAGGACCTGCGGTGGCTCGCTCGCCACTGCTGCTGTGCCGAGGACGCGCCGCAGGAGGTCAAGGATCGCTGCGGACGTCTCCGCTTCCGGGCGGGCGCCGCTCTGCACAAGGACGGTCACTGAGCCGGTTCGGACCGCGACGGCGACGGGTGCCGGTGCGGGCCGTGTGCTCGCCGTGACCGGGTGGACACGACTTCGGCGCACAACCATGTCTGGGTGACGCCGAGACCCATGGCCGATACTGGACGAGTTATGGAAACCGTCATCCTTGCTGTAGTCATCGCCGTGGTCGTGCTCGGTGTGCTCGGCGGGCTCGTGGTCGGCAGCCGGCGCAAGAAGCCGCTGCCCCCGCCGCCCCCCTCCGCACCCGACATCACCGCCCCTCCGGCCGAGCCGCACGTCGGCGACGAGGCCGAGACGCCCCACGACGAACCCCGCCGGACGATAGAGGAGGTGGATCTTCCGGACGGCTCGACCCCGGTCGCCGTCGAGGAGCCGCCCGTCCTCGAAGTCCCCGAGATCGAGGTCCCCGAGCCGACGGCCGGACGTCTCGTCCGCCTCCGCGCCCGCCTCTCCCGTTCCCAGAACGCGCTCGGCCAGGGGCTGCTCACGCTCCTGTCGCGCGAGCACCTCGACGACGACACCTGGGAGGAGATCGAGGAGACGCTGCTCATCGCCGACGTCGGCGTGGTCCCCACCCAGGAACTGGTCGCGGGCCTGCGCGAGCGGGTGAAGGTCCTCGGCACCCGCACCCCCGCCGAGCTGCGCACCCTGCTGCGTGAGGAACTCCTCAAGCTGGTCGGCACCGAATTCGACCGCACCGTGAAGACCGAGCCCGAGAACAGCAAGCCCGGCATCGTGATGGTCGTCGGTGTCAACGGCACCGGCAAGACCACCACCACCGGCAAGCTCGCCCGGGTCCTGGTGGCCGACGGCCGCACCGTCGTCCTCGGCGCGGCCGACACCTTCCGTGCCGCCGCCGCGGACCAGCTCCAGACCTGGGGCGAGCGGGTCGGCGCCCACACCGTGCGCGGACCGGAGGGCGGCGACCCCGCCTCCGTCGCCTTCGACGCGGTGAAGGAGGGCAAGGAGATGGGCTCCGACGTCGTCCTCATCGACACCGCCGGGCGCCTGCACACCAAGACCGGGCTCATGGACGAGCTCGGCAAGGTCAAGCGCGTCGTCGAGAAGCACGCCCCGCTGGACGAGATCCTGCTCGTCCTGGACGCCACGACCGGGCAGAACGGCCTGGTGCAGGCCCGCGTGTTCGCCGAGGTCGTCGACATCACCGGCATCGTGCTGACCAAGCTGGACGGCACGGCGAAGGGCGGCATCGTGGTCGCGGTCCAGCGCGAACTGGGCGTACCGGTCAAGCTGGTGGGTCTCGGCGAGGGCGCGGACGACCTGGCGCCGTTCGAGCCGGAGGCGTTCGTTGACGCCCTTATCGGGGAGTGACACCGCCTGCCGACATCGGTACGTGGCCGAAGAAGCGCCCGCCCCCGAGGTGCAGTTGGGGTCGGGCGCTTCGCTGTGTACGCCGCAGTGCCTACGCCCGCGACCGATGCGCCACGTAGGCCAGCGTCCCCAGCAGCAGGCGGGCCGCGGGTGGCTTCGTGGCGGAATCGAGGGCGGGGGGACGCAGCCACCGTGCCGGGCCCAGGCCGCCGCGATCCGACGGTGGAGCCGTGATGTGACTGCCTGAGCCGAGGCCGCGGAGGTCCAGGGAGGCCGGATCGTCCCAGCCCATGCGGTAGAGCAGCTCGGGGAGTTCGGCGGCGGCGCCTGGGGCGACGAAGAACTGGGCGCGGCCCTCCGGGGCCGCGGCGACCGGGCCGAGGGGGAGACCCATGCGCTCCAGGCGGATCAGGGCGCGGCGGCCCGCGGGCTCGGCCACCTCGATGACGTCGAACGCCCGGCCGGCCGGGAGCATGACCGACGCGCCGGGGAACTCGCCCCACGTCTTGGTCACTTCGTCGAGCGTGGCGCCGGCCGGAACCTGGGGCGCGAACTCCAGGGGATGCGCCCCGGGCGCGCTGCAGTCCGCCCGGCCGCAGGAGCAGGCACCCGCCGCGGCCCGCGCTCCCGGCACCACGTCCCAGCCCCAGAGCCCCGTGAACTCGGCGACGGCGGTGCACTCCGAGGAGCGGCCGCGCCTACGCGAGCCGGAGCGGATCTCCCGGATGCCGCCGATCGTGAAGCCCATGCCCCCTCCAACGGGTCCGACGCGTGGTGGTTACGGCGCGGAATCGGATCGTGACCCTGCGTGCCTCCGGGTGTGCCGGCTTCGCGCGGTCCAAGCGGCGCTCAAGGTGCCCCGGGTGGTGAACTCGACGGCACGCGCCCCTGAGTGCTTCGCTCCGCCTACTCCCGATCGGTCTATGTCAAGTGAATCGTGTGGAGGCAACCGTGAGTTCATTCGAAGGGGTGGCGAATGGTGGCGTTTCCGGGATCGCCATGGCTGGACCAGTGATCGTAGGATTACTTTGAGTGCACGAGTCCTGGGGGCACATGCACTCGTGGGTATGCCGGAGGCAACTCGGCTTCCCGTTCGAAGGGTGACAACCGGCGGACGGGCGGCCGTATTTACCGGCATTCTGATAGGGCTTGGCGCACTCAGCGACAAGTGGTCTCAGGGATGGGGGCGTTCCAGTGAGCGGCAACGACGGAAGCGGGACGACCGCGGCCAGCCCGGACAAGCGCCCCAACGAGCTGCTCACTTCCTGGTTCGTGCGCAGCGGCTGGTCGAAGGGCGAACTCGCCCGCCAAGTCAACCGCAGGGCACGCCAGTTGGGGGCCAACCACATCTCCACGGACACCTCCCGGGTGCGCCGCTGGCTGGACGGCGAGAATCCCCGCGAGCCCATCCCCAGGATCCTGTCCGAGCTGTTCTCCGAGCGCTTCGGCTGCGTGGTCTCCGTCGAGGACCTCGGCCTGCGCGCCGCACGCCAGTCACCGTCCGTGTCCGGCGTGGACCTGCCCTGGACGGGTCCGCAGACAGTGGCGCTGCTCAGCGAGTTCTCGCGCAGCGACCTGATGCTGGCGCGGCGCGGCTTCCTCGGGACGTCGCTGGTCCTGTCCGCGGGCCCGTCCCTCATCGAGCCGATGCAGCGCTGGCTGGTGCCCTCGCTCCAGGCGCCGCAGCCGGAGCCCGAGCCGGCGGCCTCGTCCCGCCGTGTCGGCCGGCTCTCCAAGCCCGAGCTGGACCTGCTGGAGTCCACGACGGTGATGTTCCGGCAGTGGGACGCCCAGTGCGGCGGCGGTCTGCGCCGCAAGGCGGTCGTCGGCCAGCTGCACGAGGTGACGGACCTGCTCCAGGAGCCCCAGCCCGAGGCCACCACCCGGAAGCTGTTCAAGGTCGCCGCCGAGCTGGCCGAACTCGCGGGCTGGATGTCGTACGACGTGGGGCTGCAGCCGACCGCGCAGAAGTACTTCGTCCTCGCCCTGCACGCCGCCAAGGAGGCCGGCGACAAGCCGCTCGGCTCCTACGTCCTCTCCAGCATGAGCCGCCAGATGATCCACCTCGGCCGGCCCGACGACGCCCTGGAGCTGGTCCACCTCGCGCAGTACGGCAGCCGGGACTGCGCCGGCCCCCGCACCCAGTCGATGCTGTATGCGATGGAGGCCCGCGCCTACGCCAACATGGGGCAGCCCGGCAAGTGCAAGCGCGCGGTCCGGATGGCCGAGGACACCTTCGCCGACGTGGACGAGTGGGACGACCCGGACCCCGACTGGATCCGCTTCTTCTCCGAGGCCGAGCTGCACGGCGAGAACTCCCACTCCTTCCGCGACCTCGCCTATGTCGCGGGCCGCAGCCCCGCCTACGCCTCCCTGGCCGAGCCGGTGATGCAGCGGGCCGTCGACCTGTTCTCCCAGGACGCCGAGCACCAGCGTTCGTACGCACTGAACCTGATCGGCATGGCCACGGTGCACCTGCTGCAGCGCGAGCCCGAGCGGAGCACGGTGCTTGCCGGGCAGGCCATGCGCATCGCCAAGAAGGTCCGCTCCGAGCGCGTGAACACTCGTATTCGAAAGACGGTCGACACGGCCGTACGCGACTTCGGGGATCTGGCCGCAGTCGTGGACCTCACCGAGAAGCTCGCGGCGGAGCTCCCGGAGACCGCCGAGGCGGTCTGAATCCCTTGACTCCGGCCGTGGGCCGGCCTTCCCGAACCACCCGACTCGGCTCCCCCGTGCCAGGTCATCGGAAGGCCGCCCGCGGCCGGATCTCCACCTTCGAAGAAGGTTGCGCCACGATAACGATCGCCTCGGCCGACATCCGGCAGTTCATCGAGGCGTAACACGCACGGTGCCTTCGTCACGGCGGCGAAACAACGAGGGGCTTCCAACGAAACGGCGCTGCGCCAATCTCATGGCGCATAACCGGCCCACCCCCCGCTTCACCGGACCGCTCACGCTCCGCGAACCCGCACGGGGCCGTACGAATCGACGAGGAGACGCCGATGGCATCAGCCGCCATCACGCTTGCCGCGGAGGCACCCAAGTTGTCATCCGCGAACACAGGCTTCATGCTCATCTGTTCCGCCCTGGTGTTGCTCATGACGCCGGGACTCGCGTTCTTCTACGGCGGCATGGTCCGCGTCAAGAGCACGCTGAACATGCTGATGATGAGCTTCATCAGCATCGGGATCGTCACGATCCTCTGGGTGCTCTACGGCTTCTCCCTTGCCTTCGGCTCCAGCAACGGCTTCATCGGCTTCAACTCCGACTGGCTGGGCCTGAGCAACATCGGGCTGACGGAGCTCTGGGACGGCTACACCATCCCGATCTTCGTCTTCATGATCTTCCAGATGATGTTCGCGGTCATCACGCCGGCCCTGATAAGCGGCGCCATCGCGGACCGCGTCAAGTTCTCGGCGTGGGCGCTCTTCGTCGCCCTGTGGCTCACGATCGTCTACGTCCCGGTGGCCCACTGGGTGTGGGGTGCCGACGGCTGGGCCTTCAAGCTCGGCGTGATCGACTTCGCCGGTGGTACCGCGGTCCACATCAACGCCGGTGCGGGCGCCCTCGGTGTGATCCTGGTCATCGGCAAGCGCGTCGGCTTCAAGAAGGACCCGATGCGCCCGCACAGCCTCCCGCTGGTCATGCTCGGCGCCGGTCTGCTGTGGTTCGGCTGGTTCGGCTTCAACGCCGGTTCGTGGCTCGGCAACGACGACGGCGTCGGCGCGCTGATGTTCGTCAACACGCAGGTCGCCACCGCCGCCGCCATGCTCGCCTGGCTCGCCTACGAGAAGATCCGCCACGGCGCGTTCACCACGCTGGGCGCCGCCTCCGGCGCGGTGGCCGGTCTGGTCGCGATCACCCCGTCCGGCGGCGCCGTCTCCCCGCTCGGCGCGATCGCCGTCGGCGCCATCGCCGGTGTCGCCTGTGCCGCGGCCGTCGGACTGAAGTTCAGGTTCGGCTTCGACGACTCCCTCGACGTGGTCGGCGTCCACATGGTCGGCGGCATCATCGGCTCGCTGCTCATCGGCTTCTTCGCCACCGGCAAGGGCCAGTCCACCGCGACGGGCGTCTTCTACGGCGACCACTCCTTCACCCAGCTGTGGAAGCAGTGCGCCGGTGTCGGCGCGGTCCTCGCCTACTCCCTGATCGCCTCCGCGGTCCTCGCCTTCCTCCTCGACAAGACCATCGGTATGCGGGTCAGCGAGGACGAGGAGGTTGCCGGAATCGACCAGGCCGAGCACGCCGAGACCGCATACGACTTCAGCGGCGCCGGTGGTGGAATCGCCGGAACGGTCTCCGCGGCCCTTTCCGGTTCGAGCAGCAAGAAGGTGGACGCATGAGGCTCATCACCGCGGTCGTCAAGCCGCACCGGCTCGACGAGATCAAGGAAGCCCTCCAGGCCTTCGGGGTACACGGTCTGACGGTCACCGAGGCGAGCGGCTACGGTCGTCAGCGGGGCCACACCGAGGTCTACCGCGGCGCCGAGTACACGGTCGACCTGGTTCCCAAGATCCGTATCGAGGTGCTGGCCGAGGACGACGACGCCGAGCAGCTGATCGACGTCATCGTCAAGGCGGCCCGTACCGGCAAGATCGGTGACGGCAAGGTCTGGTCCCTCCCGGTGGAGACGGCCGTCCGGGTCCGCACCGGCGAGCGCGGTCCCGACGCGCTCTGACAGAAGAAAGAACTAGGAGCTGCTGGGTGTCGAGCACGGACGTGCACAAAGAAGCGGAAGACTCCGGACCCAGCGGCTATGCGGCGGCCCGGCTGCGTCTCCTCACCGAGGGGGCGCAGTCCGGGCCGCCGCGCCGTAAGGCCCTCTCGGCGTTGACGGACGACTGGCTGTCGGGGCTCTTCGGCGCCGGAGCCGAGGGGCTGGCCGGGATCTCGCTGATCGCCGTCGGCGGCTACGGCCGCGGTGAGCTCTCCCCGCGCAGCGACCTGGACCTGCTCCTGCTCCACGACGGCGGCGACTCCCACGCCGTCGCCGCCCTGGCCGACCGCATCTGGTACCCCGTCTGGGACCTCGGCCTCGCCCTCGACCACTCCGTGCGCACCCCGGCGGAGGCTCGCAAGACCGCCGGAGAGGACCTGAAGGTCCAGCTCGGCCTCCTGGACGCCCGCCACATCGCCGGCGACCTGGGCCTGACGGCCGGACTCCGTACCGCCGTCCTCGCCGACTGGCGCAACCAGGCGCCGAAACGTCTCCCCGAACTCCAGGAACTGTGCACCGAGCGCGCCGAGCGCCAGGGCGAGCTGCAGTACCTGCTGGAGCCGGACCTGAAGGAGGCCCGCGGCGGTCTGCGGGACGCCACCACCCTGCGCGCCGTCGCCGCCTCCTGGCTGGCCGACGCCCCGCGCGAGGGCCTTGACGACGCCAGGCGCCGGCTGCTCGACGTCCGCGACGCCCTGCACCTGACGACAGGGCGGGCGACCGACAGGCTCGCCCTCCAGGAGCAGGACCAGGTCGCCGCCGAACTGGGCCTGCTGGACGCCGACACCCTGCTGCGCCAGGTGTACGAGTCGGCGCGGGTCATCTCGTACGCCAGTGACGTCACCTGGCGCGAAGTCGGGCGCGTGCTCAGGTCGCGAGCCGTGCGGCCTCGGCTGCGCGCCATGCTCGGCGGCGGCAAGCCGGTCCCCGACCGCTCCCCGCTGGCCGAGGGCGTGGTCGAGCAGGACGGCGAGGTGGTGCTCGCCCGTGCCGCCCGCCCCGAGCGCGACCCCGTGCTGCCGCTGCGCGCCGCGGCCGCCGCCGCCCAGGCCGGCCTCCCGCTCTCCCTGCACGCCGTACGGCGCCTGGCAGCCGTCGCGCGCCCCCTGCCCACGCCCTGGCCCGCCGAGGCCCGCGAACAGCTCGTGACCCTGCTCGGCTCGGGCCGCCCGACCGTCGACGTCTGGGAGGCCCTGGAGGCGGAGGGCCTGATCACCCGGCTGCTCCCGGACTGGGAGCGGGTGCGCTGCCGCCCGCAGCGCAACGCCGTCCACATCTGGACCGTCGACCGGCACCTGATCGAGACGGCCGTACGCGCCTCCGAGTTCACCCGTCGCGTCCACCGCCCCGACCTGCTCCTGGTCGCCGCGCTCCTGCACGACATCGGCAAGGGCTGGCCCGGCGACCACTCGGTGGCCGGCGAGATCATCGCCAAGGACGTGGCCGCCCGTATCGGCTTCGACCGCGACGAGGTGGCCGTCCTCTCCACGCTCGTACGCCACCATCTGCTGCTCGTCGACACAGCCACCCGCCGCGACCTGGAGGATCCGGCCACGGTCCGTGCGGTCGCCGAGGCGGTCGGCTCGCAGTCCACCCTGGAGCTGCTGCACGCGCTGACCGAGGCGGACGCCCTGGCCACCGGTCCGGCGGCCTGGTCGTCCTGGCGTGGCTCCCTGGTCGCCGACCTGGTGAAGCGGGTCGCGGCCGTCCTCGCCGGGGACGTCCTCGACGAGCCCGAGGCCGCGGCGCCCACCGCCGAGCAGGAGCGGCTCGCGATCGAGGCGATCGCCACGGGCAGCCCGGTGCTGTCCCTGCGCGCGCAGACCGAGCCGCCGGCCGGGGAACAGCCGTCCGGTGAACCGGAGCCGCTCGGCGTCGAGCTGCTCATCGCCGTACCGGACCAGCCGGGCGTACTGCCCGCCGTGGCCGGTGTCCTCGCCATGCACCGGCTGACCGTGCGGACCGCGGAACTGCGCGCCCTGGACCTGCCGGACGGCGTCGAGGGCGCGGTCCTGCTGCTGGACTGGCGGGTCGCCGCCGAGTACGGCTCACTGCCGCAGGCCGCCCGCCTGCGCGCGGATCTCGTACGGGCGCTGGACGGCTCCCTGGACATCGCCGGCCGTCTCGCCGAACGCGACGCCGCGTATCCACGCCGCCGGGGTGTCGTGGCGCCGCCGCCCCGGGTGGCCGTCGCCTCGGCCGCGTCGCGACTGGCCACCGTGATCGAGGTGCGCTCCCAGGACGCCCCTGGCCTGCTGTTCCGGATCGGGCGGGCGCTGGAGGACGCCGACGTACGGGTGCGCAGCGCACACGTCTCCACGCTGGGCGCGAACGCCGTGGACGCCTTCTACGTGACCGGGCCCGAGGGCGCACCGCTGCCGGGTGAGGAGGCGGCGTCGCTGGCGCGGAAGCTGGAGGAGACATTGCGGGGCTGACCGGTTGTGGAACGGGCGGGGACGATTGTCTTGCGCGGCCCGATACCCTGGAAGACGCTCACACTGCCCCCGACTCCGAGGACCGACGCCGCCGTGTTCGACACTCTCTCCGATCGCCTCTCAGCGACCTTCAAGAATCTGCGCGGCAAGGGGCGTCTGAGCGAGGCGGACGTCGACGCCACCGCGCGCGAGATCCGCATCGCGCTGCTCGAAGCGGACGTGGCCCTGCCCGTCGTGCGGTCGTTCATCAAGAACGTCAAGGAACGTGCCCTCAGCGCCGAGGTCTCCGGTTCGCGGTACCCCGCCAAGCGCGTCCTCGACATCGTCAACGAAGAGCTGGTCACCATCCTGGGCGGCCAGACCCGCCGCCTCCGCTTCGCCAAGCAGCCCCCGACCGTGATCATGCTCGCGGGTCTGCAGGGCGCCGGTAAGACCACCCTCGCGGGCAAGCTCGCCAAGCACCTCAAGGAAGCGGGCCACTCGCCGCTGCTGGTCGCCGCAGACCTCCAGCGCCCGAACGCGGTCACCCAGCTGAGCGTCGTCGCCGAGCGCGCGGGCGTCGCCGTCTTCGCCCCGGAACCGGGCAACGGCGTGGGTGACCCGGTCAAGGTCGCCGAGGACTCCATCCAGCACGCCAGGACCAAGGTCCACGACATCGTCATCGTGGACACCGCCGGCCGCCTCGGCATCGACCAGGACATGATGCAGCAGGCCGCTGACATCCGGGACGCGGTCTCGCCGGACGAGATCCTCTTCGTCGTCGACGCCATGATCGGCCAGGACGCCGTCAACACGGCGGAGGCCTTCCGCGACGGCGTCGGCTTCGACGGCGTGGTCCTCTCCAAGCTCGACGGCGACGCCCGCGGTGGTGCGGCCCTGTCGATCGCCTCGGTCACCGGCAAGCCGATCATGTTCGCGTCGAACGGCGAGAAGCTGGAGGACTTCGACGTCTTCCACCCGGACCGGATGGCCTCCCGCATCCTCGACATGGGTGACCTGGCCACCCTGTTCGAGATTGCGCAGAAGGAGTTCAGCGAGGAAGAGGCCGCCAAGGTCGCCTCCAAGCTCGCCTCCAAGAAGGGCCAGGACTTCACCCTCGACGACTTCCTGGCTCAGATGGAGCAGGTCAGGAAGATGGGCAGCATCAGCAAGCTGCTCGGCATGATGCCCGGCATGGGCCAGATCAAGGAACAGATCAACAACATCGACGAGCGGGACGTCGACCGCACGGCCGCCATCATCAAGTCGATGACCCCGGCCGAGCGCCAGGACGCGACGATCATCAACGGCTCCCGCCGCGCCCGTATCGCCAAGGGCTCCGGTGTCGAGGTCAGCGCCGTCAAGAACCTCGTCGAGCGGTTCTTCGAGGCCCGCAAGATGATGTCCCGCATGGCCCAGGGCGGCGGCATGCCGGGGATGCCCGGGCTGCCGGGCATGGGCGGCGGTCCCGGCCGCACCAAGAAGCAGCCGAAGAAGGCCAAGGGCAAGCAGCGCTCGGGCAACCCGATGAAGCGCAGGCAGCAGGAGCAGGAGGACGCCCAGCGGCGGGCCGCGGCGGCTCAGGGCGGCGGCGCCTTCGAGGTGCCGGGCCAGCAGGCACCGCAGGACTTCGAGCTGCCGGACGAGTTCAAGAAGTTCATGGGCTGAGTTCACCCACTGCGCGTGCCGGGGGTTGGTCGTTGTCGTAACGTCCGGATATGACCAACCCCGCCCCGCCACGCAAGTCGCCCGACCAGCCCTGGCGTACCGAGGGCACCCCCGAGGAGCCGCAGAAGCCGTCCCCGGGTGGTCGGAAGATGCGCGGCGGCTGGTGGAGCCTGGTCCTGACCGCGCTGGTCGTGTATCTGATCGCCAACCTGGTGCTGTCGTTCTTCAACGAGGGCGACGAACCGACGATCTCGTACACCGAGTTCAGCAAGCAGGTCGACGCCGGGAACGTCAGCAAGATCTACTCCAAGGGCGACGCGATCCAGGGCCAGCTCAAGAAGGAGCGGGAACGGCCCGGCGGAGGCGGTAAGTACACCAAGTTCAACACCCAGCGCCCGTCCTTCGCCGACGACCAGCTCTGGGAGGACCTGACCAAGCACGACGTCACCGTCACGGCCGAGCCCGTCGTCCAGCACCGTAGTTTTCTGGCCAATCTGCTGATCTCGCTGGCGCCGATGCTGCTGCTGGTCGTGCTGTGGATCTTCATCGCGCGGCGGATGAGCGCGGGAATGGGCGGCGCTGGCGGCATGCTCGGCCGCAAGGCGCCGCCCAAGCCGGTCGAGCTGGAGCCGGGCCAGCAGCGCACGACGTTCGAGGACGTGGCCGGCATCGACGAGGTCGAGGGCGAACTCAACGACGTCGTCGACTTCCTGAAGAACCCCGACGCCTACCGCAGGATGGGCGCCAAGATGCCGCGGGGCGTTCTGCTGGCAGGCCCACCCGGAACCGGCAAGACGCTGCTCGCGCGCGCCGTCGCCGGCGAGGCGGGCGTGCCCTTCTTCTCCGCGTCCGCCTCCGAGTTCATCGAGATGATCGTCGGCGTGGGTGCCTCACGCGTGCGTGAGCTGTTCGCGGAGGCCCGCAAGGTCGCCCCGTCGATCATCTTCATCGACGAGATCGACACCATCGGCCGGGCCCGCGCCGGCGGCTCCGGCATGGGCGGCCACGACGAGCGCGAGCAGACGCTGAACCAGATCCTGACCGAGATGGACGGCTTCTCGGGCTCGGAGGGCGTCATCGTCATCGCGGCCACCAACCGCGCCGACGTCCTGGACCCGGCCCTCACCCGCCCCGGCCGCTTCGACCGGGTGGTCATGGTCTCGCCCCCGGACCGCGGCGGCCGCGAGGCCATCCTGGCCATCCACACCCGCGAGATCCCGCTCGCCAAGGGCGTCGACCTCGGCCACGTGGCCCGTACGACCCCCGGCATGACCGGTGCGGAACTGGCCAACCTCGCCAACGAGGCAGCCCTGCTCGCGGTCAAGCGCAAGCAGGAGCGTGTGACGCAGGCCGACCTCTCCGAGGCCCTGGAGAAGGTCCAACTGGGCGCCGAACGGCCGCTGGTGATGCCCGAGGAGGAGCGCCGGCGCACCGCGTACCACGAGAGCGGACACGCCCTGCTCGGCATGCTCCAGCCGGGCGCCGACCCCGTCCGCAAGATCACCATCGTCCCGCGCGGCCGCGCCCTCGGCGTCACGCTCTCCACACCGGAGTCCGACAAGTACGCGTACACCGAGGAGTATCTGCGCGGCCGCATCATCGGCGCGCTCGGCGGCATGGCGGCGGAACAGGTCGTCTACGGCGTCGTCACGACCGGTGCGGAGAACGACCTGGAACAGGTCACCAACATCGCGCGCGGGATGGTCGCCCGGTGGGGGATGAGCGAGCGGGTCGGCAGACTGTCCGCGCTGCCCGGCGACGCCCAGCAGGCCTACGGCCTCTCGGCGGCCCCCCAGACCCTGGACGTGATCGAGCACGAGATGCGCCGCATCGTCGACGAGTGCTACGACGAGGCGTGCCGCAAACTGCGCGACCACCGCTCCCGGCTGGACGCGCTCGCCCGGGCGTTGCTGGAGAACGAGACCCTGGAGGAGGCGGACGCGTACCGGGTCGCGGGGGTCACGCGAGCGACGAGGGATCCGGGCGCCTAGGGCGTACGGGCGACCAGGTACCGGAACACGTTCGGCATCCACACCGTCCCGTCCGTGCGCAGATACGGATGCAGGGCCTCCGTCAGTTCCTTGTCCACCTGTGCCTGGTCCGTCGCGGAGATCGCCGCGTCGAACAGGCCCGTCGACAGCAGCCCTCGTACCGCACTGTCCATGCCGGCGTACCCGAAGGGACACGCGACCCGTCCGGATCCGTCGGGCTTCAGCCCCGCCCGCCGGGCCACCTCCTCCAGGTCGTCGCGGAGAGCGGGGCGCCAACTCGCCGTGCTGCGCAGCGGATCCGCCAGCCTGGTCGCCACCCGCAGCACGGACGAGGTGGCGCAGCGTTCCGGCGGACCCCAGCCGGCCAGCACCACGGGCGCCCCGCGCTCGACGAGCGGTGTCGCTGCCTGCAGCAGCCCGCCGAGCCCCTCCGAGTCGCCCGCCAGACACCCGATGGGCTCGAAAGCGGTCACCAGGCTGTACGCGGGCGTCTCTGCGCCGCCCGAGGCCCCGGCGTCCTCGGGCGAACCGTCCACGAGCCGGGCGTCCGCACGCACGCGCGTGCCCCACGCGTCCGGCAGCAGCCGCTCCCGCGCGAGGGCGAGCCGCTCGGGCGAGGAGCGGTCGACACCGGTGACCGCGGCCCCCCTGGACACCGCCATGAGGAGGGCCAGTCCGCTGCCGCAGCCGAGGCCCAGCAGCCGGGTGCCGGGGCCCACCTCGAGTCGCTCGTAGACGGCCTCGTAGAGCGGGACCAGCATCCGCTCCTGGATCTCCGACCAGTCACGCGCGCGTGTACACAGGTCCACGCGGGGTGCCTCGTCCGCGTGAGTCAGGTGCTGCCGCACGAGCGTAGGTGTCATCAAAGCGCCCCAATCCGCCGAGAGTTGCCGCTGTGTGCGTTTTCCGTGGCCCCGTGACGTGCGCTCGCACTCCCCCCGTATGTCAGGTAACTCCGCACTCGACCGCGCGTCCAGGGGTTGTCGGGCCCGGCTTGCGGGTTCGCGGCGGGAGTGGCGAGATTTCACGTCCCGGCAACCTGGGCCCGTACGATCACCTGGGTCGGACCGGCCCGACACGGGGCAGCCGTACCGCGTCTGGCCGTCGAGGACGGGCCGGTCGCCGGGGATGGCGAAGCTCCCGGTAACGTCTCGGCGGCCGTCGGCGCTGACTGAAGTGACGCCCTCCGCCGCGAGAGCGGCCGAAACGCCTCTTGCGCACCTGCGGATCACAACCGCACCGGGCTGTGGACATCGGCTACGTGCCGGGTCGTAGGACGGACTACGTACCACCTTGGTACGAGCTGTGAGGTTTCTCCGCAGATCAGCGCACCCGCCCTCGTCAGGACGCATCAGCGGCAACTGACTGGTACGTGCAAATTATTTGGGATGGCCCGGAATAGGAACACAGCGGCACCCCCGCTCGTTGTCATTACGTGAGCACGACACAGACACCACCTGTTCTCGCCGCAGAGCTGGCACAGGCGTGGGCCGACATTCAGCGGTACCACCCCGAGCTGCCCGATCTGGCCGCGCCCGAGTCCCTGATCGGAGAGTCGTCGTCCGCGTGCGGTCACGAACTCTCCTTCGAGCGACTGCTCCATGAGGCAGTCCACGGCATCGCCGCCGCACGCGGCGTGCGCGACACGTCCCGCGCCGGCCGCTACCACAACCGCAGATTCCTCGCGATCGCCGAGGAGCTGGGACTGGACCACCCCGAGGAACCGCACCCCAGCAGCGGCTTCTCGCTGGTCACGCTCAACCCCGAGGCCAAGCGCCGCTACCGCCCGACGATGGAGCGGCTCCAGCGCGCCCTCAAGGCCCACACGGCCGCCACCTCCGCCGACACCCCGAAGAGCTTCCGGGGCCCGGCCGCCCGCCACGGCTCGTCCGGGGGAGGGGTGCGAGTGAAGGCGGTGTGCGACTGCGGTCGTAACGTACGCGTCGTTCCGTCCGTCCTGGCCCAGGCGCCGATCGTGTGCGGGGGCTGCGGGAAGCCGTTCCGGATTCCGGAGGTCGTCGGGGCGGCGGCAGGCTGAGGCTGCGGCTGCTCGTGGCAGTCGCGGTCCGCATGTCGTAGCCGGCAGACGTCGGCCCGTGGGCACCTGGGGCGCCGGGTGCCCCACAGGCATGCCCCGCCGTAGCCGGGGCGGAGCCGGCCCGCAGGGTGTGGCACAATGGCTAGCTGTACTCGACAGCCGCACAGGAACCCTCTCGCCTCCGGCTGACGCGTCCATCGGGCACTCGGGTACCGCAACCCCACGCGGCAATCTCGCCGTGCCCAACCACGTCAAAACCAGGAGAACCCACTCCCGTGGCAGTCAAGATCAAGCTGAAGCGTCTGGGCAAGATCCGTTCGCCTCACTACCGCATCGTCGTCGCCGACTCCCGCACCCGCCGTGACGGCCGTGCGATCGAGGAGATCGGTCTGTACCACCCGGTGCAGAACCCCTCGCGCATCGAGGTCGACTCGGAGCGCGCGCAGTACTGGCTGGGTGTCGGCGCGCAGCCGACCGAGCCCGTTCTCGCCATCCTGAAGCTGACCGGCGACTGGCAGAAGTACAAGGGCGAGCCCGCCCCGGCTCCCCTGCTGCAGCCGGCCGAGAAGGCCGCGCGTCCGTCGTTCGAGGCCCTTGGTGGCGACGACGACGGCAAGGGTGAGGCGATCACCCAGAAGAAGAAGGCCGAGAAGAAGGACGAGGCTCCCGCTGAGTCGTCCTCGTCTGCGTCGACCGAGGCCTGAGCATGCTCGAGGAGGCTCTCGAGCACCTCGTGAAGGGCATCGTCGACAACCCTGACGATGTGCAGGTCGCCTCGCGCGATCTGCGCCGCGGGCGCGTTCTCGAGGTCCGGGTCCACCCCGACGACCTCGGCAAGGTGATCGGCCGCAACGGCCGCACCGCGCGCGCTCTGCGCACCGTCGTGGGCGCCATCGGCGGCCGCGGTGTCCGCGTCGACCTCGTCGACGTGGACCACGTGCGCTGACGCCAAACGCAGCACCGGCTCGGGCCGGGGAGGGCCACTGTGCCGTCCCCGGCCCGCAGTCATTACGAGTCGTTCACGACAGGAGATCTTCGGAAGTGCAGCTCGTAGTCGCGCGGATCGGCCGCGCCCACGGCATCAAGGGCGAGGTCACCGTCGAGGTCCGTACCGACGAGCCCGAACTGCGGCTCGCACCCGGTGCCGTACTGGCCACCGAGCCCGCCGCTGCGGGCCCCCTCACCATCGAGACGGGCCGCGTCCACAGCGGCCGCCTGCTCCTGCGCTTCGCGGGCGTCGCCGACCGCACCGCCGCCGAGGCACTGCGCAACATCCTCCTGATCGCCGAGGTGGACCCGGAGGTGCTCCCGGAGGACGAGGACGAGTACTACGACCACCAGCTGATGGACCTGGACGTGGTGCTGAAGGACGGCACGGAGATCGGCCGTATCACCGAGATCTCGCACCTGCCCTCCCAGGACCTGTTCATCGTCGAACGCCCGGACGGGAGCGAGGTGATGGTCCCCTTCGTCGAGGAGATCGTCACCGAGATCGACCTCGACGAACAGCGGGCGGTCATCGACCCGCCGCCCGGCCTGATCGACGACCAGGCCGACCACGACGAAGCCGCTGACGAATCCGGTGCGTCGTCCCGGGACGAGTCCTGATGCGCCTCGACGTCGTCACGATCTTCCCCGAGTACCTGGAGCCCCTGAACGTCTCCCTCGTCGGCAAGGCACGCACGCGTGGGCAGCTGGACGTCCATGTGCACGACCTGCGCGCGTGGACGTACGACCGCCACAACACCGTCGACGACACCCCGTACGGCGGTGGCCCCGGCATGGTCATGAAGACGGACCCCTGGGGCGGCGCCCTGGACTCCGCCCTCGCCGACGGCTACGAGAAGGGCTCCCACACGCCCGCGCTGATCGTCCCCACGCCCAGCGGCCGCCCCTTCACCCAGGAACTCGCCGTCGAACTCTCCGAGCACCCCTGGCTGATCTTCGTGCCGGCGCGCTACGAGGGCATCGACCGCCGGGTGATCGACGAGTACGCGACCCGGATGCCGGTCCACGAGGTGTCCATCGGCGACTACGTCCTCGCCGGCGGCGAGGCGGCCGTACTCGTGATCACGGAGGCGGTGGCCCGGCTGCTGCCCGGCGTCCTCGGCAACGCCGAGTCCCACCGCGACGACTCCTTCGCACCCGGCGCCATGGCCGGCCTCCTGGAAGGCCCCGTCTACACCAAGCCCCCCAGGTGGCGCGGCCGCGGCATTCCGGACGTGCTGCTCAGCGGCCACCACGGCAAGATCGCCCGCTGGCGCCGCGACGAGGCCCTGAGGCGTACGACGGCCAACCGGCCCGACCTCATCGAGCGCTGCGACCCGAAGAACTTCGACAAGAAGGACCGCGAGATGCTCTCGATCCTGGGCTGGGCTCCGGACCCGGAGGGCGAGCCGTACGGCCGATTTTGGCGCAGGACAGACGGCGTGGAACAATAGGCCGCTGTTGTGCGTCGTCCGGCGTGCGCCCCTGCCACAGGGGGACACGACGCCCGCCCCGGCACGGACAGCATCCTTCAGGAACACCTATCGCCCGTTGATGACCTGTGGCATCAGCGAAGAAAGCAGACGAAATGTCTCACCTGCTCGACACCGTCGATGCCGCGTCGCTGCGCAGCGACGTCCCGGCTTTCCGCCCGGGTGACACCGTCAACGTCCACGTCCGCGTCATCGAGGGCAACCGCTCCCGTGTGCAGCAGTTCAAGGGCGTTGTGGTCCGCCGCCAGGGCGCCGGTGTCCGCGAGACCTTCACGGTCCGCAAGGTCTCCTTCTCCGTAGGCGTCGAGCGCACCTTCCCGGTGCACACCCCGATCGTCGAGAAGATCGAGCTCGTCACCCGCGGTGACGTGCGTCGCGCCAAGCTGTACTACCTGCGCGAGCTGCGCGGTAAGGCCGCGAAGATCAAGGAGAAGCGCGACAGCTGAGCTCGCGCGGGCGTTCTTGGCGGGGCCGGATAGCATCTGGCCTCGATGGACACCGAAGCACAGCAGACGGAGCGCGACCGCTCCTCCCGCCCTTCCGATTCCGCGGACGTCTCCCAGGAGATCCCGGAGACAGAAGGGCCGGAGGGACGGTCGCGTTTCGCGTTGGTGGCGCGTATCACCGACTGGCTGCCGGGCGGGTGGATCTCACTGACCCTGCTGGTCTGCCTGGTGTTTTTGCTGATCCTCAACGCTTTCGTGGTGCAACCCTTCCAGATTCCCAGCGGATCCATGGAAAACGGATTGAGGGTCGGGGACCGCGTTCTCGTAAATAAGTTGGCGTACCGTTTCGGTGCCGAGCCGCGGCGCGGCGATGTCGTCGTGTTCGACGGAACGGGGTACTTCGGGAGCGGCGACTTCATCAAGCGCGTCGTGGGCGTGGGGGGAGACCACGTGGTCTGCTGCGGCAGGGAGGGGAGGATCGAGGTGAACGGCCGGTCGGTGGACGAGTCGACGTTCCTGTACCCCGGTGACAGCCCGTCCTCGGTGCCCTTCAAGGTCGTCGTGCCCAAGGGCACCCTGTTCCTCCTCGGTGACCACCGCAGCGACTCCAGCGACTCCCGCGACCACCTGGGCTCGCCCGGCGGCGGCATGATCCCGGTGTCCGAGGTCATCGGACGTGCCGACTGGATCGTCTGGCCGTCCGCCCACTGGATCCGCCTGCACCGTCCCGGCGCCTACGCGCGCGTGCCCGCGGCGGACGGTGCTCATGGGTAACCGTGGCAGACCACGCGGTGCGACACCGGAAGGCCCCTTCGGCACCGAGAACCTGCTGCCCACCGGCTCCCGCCGCCCCGTTGGCGGCGCGACCGGTGGCGGCGCGAGTGGCGGACGCACCCGCGCCGAGCGCCGCAAGCTCCAGCGCAAGGTCAAGCGAAAGCGCAGGCGCAGCGCGGTCAAGGAGATACCTCTCCTGGTCGGTGTCGCGGTCCTCATAGCCCTGGTCCTGAAGACGTTCCTCGTCCAGGCGTTCGTGATCCCGTCCGGCTCCATGGAGCAGACGATCCGGATCGGCGACCGTGTCCTGGTCGACAAACTCACCCCGTGGTTCGGCTCCGAGCCCCAGCGCGGGGACGTCGTCGTCTTCAAGGACCCCGGCGGCTGGCTCGCGGGCGAGCAGACCACGAAGAAGAACGACCCCGTCGTCGTCAAGCAGGTCAAGGAGGGACTCACCTTCATCGGCCTGCTGCCGTCCGACAACGAGAAGGACCTGATCAAGCGGGTCATCGGAGTCGGCGGCGACCACGTGAAGTGCTGTGACGCCCAAGGGCGTATGACGGTCAACGGCGTACCGCTGACCGAGGGTGACTACCTGTATCCCGGGAACGCCCCCTCCATACAGCCGTTCGACATCACCGTCCCCCAGGGGCGCCTGTGGGTGATGGGCGACCACCGTGCCAACTCCGCGGACTCGCGGGCCCACCAGAACACCGACTACGGCGGCACGGTCTCCCTGGACTCCGTGGTGGGACGGGCGAAGGTCATCGCCTGGCCCTTCGGCCACTGGACTTCCTTGAAGGAACCTAAAACTTTCTCCTCCGTTTCCAACTCCGTGTCGGGGACGACCGCGTCCCCCCAGCTGTCGCATAGGGTTGCCCAGGACGAATTCAACGGAACGATCCAGCTCCCGAGCCCTGCGGAACTCCCGCTCGTTATGGGAGTGGTGGGCCTGCACCGCGTAAGGGGCAGGCAGCGGCGCAGAGTAAGGAGTTGGCGTGGGGGATGTGGCGGTTGGCGCACGGTCCGGACACGAAGGCGAGGAGCACCGTGGACAACCCGTCCAAGGGGTCTCCGCGTCCGTCCCGGCCGCGGACAGCGCCGTGACCCCCGGGAGTGACTCCGGGGCGACCGAGGACGGCACGGTGCCGGACGAGCGGGACCAGGCCGGGGAAAAGGGCTCGGGCGGAACACCCCCCAAGCCCAGCAAACAGCGCTCCTTCTGGAAGGAGCTGCCCATTCTGATCGGTATCGCGCTCGTGCTGGCGCTGCTGATCAAGACGTTTCTGGTGCAGGCGTTCTCGATTCCGTCGGACTCGATGCAGAACACCCTTCAGCAGGGCGACCGGGTCCTCGTCGACAAGCTCACCCCCTGGTTCGGCTCGAAGCCGGAGCGCGGCGAGGTCGTCGTCTTCCACGACCCGGACAACTGGCTGGCGGGCGAGCCCACGGCCACTCCGAACGCACTGCAGAAGGTCCTCAGCTGGATCGGCCTGATGCCGTCCGCCGAGGAGAAGGACCTCATCAAGCGCGTCATCGGCGTCGGCGGCGACACCGTCTCCTGCAAGGGCTCCGGCCCGCTGACGGTCAACGGCAAGGCACTCAACGACACGTCGTTCGTGTACGCCGGCAACACGCCGTGCAGCGTCGACGACCAGGGCGGCCAGTTCTCGGTGAAGGTCCCCAAGGGCTACATCTGGGTCATGGGCGACCACCGCCAGAACTCGCGCGACTCGCGCTACAACCAGAGCGACAAGCACAACGGCATGGTCCCGGTGGACAAGGTCGTCGGACGCGCCATCGTCATCGCCTGGCCGGTCACCCGCTGGAACACCCTCCCGGTCCCGGACACCTTCGACCAGCCCGGCCTGAACAACCAGTCCTCGGCGTCCGCCGCCCTGACGGCCGCACCGAACGCGCTCGCCCTGACCGGTGTGGTCCCGGTGGCCCTGTGGCGCCGTAGGAAGACTGCCGTCGAGCAGACTCGCTGAGTCGCCTCTCGGGCCGCGCCTCTCCGGGCGTACCTGACGGTCTCGTGAAACCCTCGTGGAGCTTGTGACCTTGGTCGCAGCGGAGGGGCTGACCGGCTCAGGTGCCCCCGGGTAGGGTGCGGACCCATGGGTGGCGAGAGCATGACGCGTACGGCCCCGCGCAGCGGTGGCACAAGCACGGGCCCGGTGGGCAGCCGGACCGGACAGCGACTGTCCGGACTGGCGGTCGCACTGGGCTGTGTGCTGTTCCTCGGTGGATTCGCCTGGGGAGCGGTGGCCTACCGGCCGTACACCGTGCCGACCAGCTCGATGACACCGACGATCGACGCCGGCGACCGGGTCCTGGCACAGCGCGTCGACGGCAGCGAGATACGCCGGGGCGACGTCGTCGTCTTCAACGACAAGTCCTGGGTGACCGGCGCGGCCGTGGTCAAGCGCGTGGTCGCGGTCGGCGGCGACACGGTCTCCTGCTGCACCAAAGGCAAGCTGACCGTCAACGGCAAGCAGATCGACGAGGCCTATCTCAAGGGCAACGTCGTCGAGGACAAGAAGATCCCGAGCGTGAAGGTCCCCAAGGGCCGCCTGTTCCTGCTCGGCGACGAGCGCGAAGGCTCCCTGGACTCCTCCGCCCACCTCAGTGACGCCGTCCAGGGCACCGTGGCGCGCTCCGCGGTGACCGCCCGGGTGGACGCCGTCGTCTGGCCCATGAACGGCATGCTGGAACGCCCCACCGGCTTCGAGACCCTCGGTGCGCTGTCCCGGCCGGGCCCGCTGCGCATCATCGTCGCCCTGATCGTGGCCGGAGCGGTCCTTGTCCTCGGTGGCGGAGCGTACGGTCCGGTCGCCAAGCGGATGGACAAGCGCCGCACTCGGGCTGGGACGGAGCCCGTGGGTGCCCGCTGAGGCGGCGGGCGCTGACGAGGACACGTATCGGGGCGGTCTGCGCAAGGTCGCCCGGGTCGTCCTGCTGGACCCCGAGGACCGCATCCTTCTCCTGCACGGCCACGAGCCGGGCGATCCGGCCGACGACTGGTGGTTCACACCGGGAGGCGGCCTGGAGGGTGACGAGACCCGTGAAGAGGCCGCCCGCAGGGAACTCGCCGAGGAGACCGGCATCACCGAGATCGAACTCGGTCCGGTGCTGTGGCGGCGGATGTGCTCCTTCCCGTTCGCGGGGCGCCGCTGGGATCAGGACGAGTGGTACTACCTGGCCCGGACGGTGGACACGCCCGAGGTGGTGCCCGAGGCCATGGCCCTTACGGAGCTGGAGCGGCGCAGCGTCGCCGGAGCGCGCTGGTGGACGTGTCAGGACCTGACCCGGGCACATGAGACGGTGTATCCGACCAGACTCGCCGAGCTGCTGAGCAGGCTGCTTGACGAAGGTCCCCCGGCCGGGCCCGTGACGCTTGACCCCGAAATCGTCTAGGGGCTCACGGGACTGGCGCACAATGGTGGGATCGCACGGCTGAAGGGGAAGCTGCCATGAGCGCCGAGGACCTCGAGAAGTACGAGACCGAGATGGAGCTGAAGCTCTACCGGGAGTACCGCGATGTCGTCGGTCTGTTCAAATATGTGATCGAGACCGAGCGGCGCTTCTACCTGACCAACGACTACGAGATGCAGGTGCACTCGGTCCAGGGCGAGGTGTTCTTCGAGGTGTCCATGGCGGACGCCTGGGTCTGGGACATGTACAGGCCGGCTCGGTTCGTGAAGCAGGTGCGGGTGCTCACGTTCAAGGACGTGAACATCGAGGAGCTGAACAAGAGCGACCTGGAGCTGCCCGGCGGGTGACGGGGTTATCCACAACCGCTGAGTTGTCCACCAAGATCCACTTCTTGGGGGCGGGTGCGTGACGGTTGGCGCCGGAGGTGGTGCCGACATGAACGCACGCAGTGCACTCGGAAGGTACGGCGAAGATCTGGCCGCGCGGCGGCTGGCCGAAGCCGGGATGACCGTCCTTGAGCGGAATTGGCGGTGTGGCAGGGCCGGCGAGATCGACATCGTCGCCCTCGACGGCGAAGTCCTGGTCGTCTGCGAGGTCAAGACCCGCAGGGACGGCCGCTTCGAGCATCCGATGGCAGCGATCGGTCCGGAGAAGGTGCAACGGCTGCGTGATCTCGCGGAGCGCTGGATCCAGACACACGGGGGAGCTCCACCGGGAGGCGTCCGCATCGACCTGATCGGCGTCGTCCTCCCGGACAAGGGCGCACCGGTGGTCGAGCACGCGCGGGGGGTGGCCTGAGATGGGCTTCGCGCGTACGTGCTCGGTGGCATTGGTCGGCGTCGAGGGTGTGGTCGTCGAGGTCCAGGCCGATCTGGAGCCCGGAGTTGCGGCGTTCACGCTGGTGGGGCTGCCGGACAAAAGCCTGAGCGAGAGCCGGGACCGGGTACGGGCGGCGGTCGTCAACTCCGGTGGCGAATGGCCGCAGAAGAAACTCACGGTCGGGCTCAGCCCGGCGTCGGTGCCGAAGGCCGGCAGTGGGTTTGATCTTGCCGTCGCCTGCGCCGTGCTCGGCGCCGCCGAGCGGATCGATCCGCGGGTGCTCGCCGACATCGTGATGATCGGGGAACTGGGCCTGGACGGTCGGGTCCGGCCCGTCCGGGGCATCCTGCCGGCGGTGCTGGCCGCGGCGGACGCGGGTTACGAGCAGGTGGTGGTGCCCGAGTGCGCGGCCGCGGAGGCCTCCCTGGTGCCCGGCGTGTCCGTACTGGGTGTGCGCAGCCTGCGGCAGCTGATCGCGATCCTGGCGGACGAGCCGGTGCCCGACGAGGAACCGGACGAGCGGGGCCGCCCGGATCCGCTCCTCGCCGGTCTGCGAGTGCCCGGCACCGGCGCTGCCACAGGGATGCACGGCCTGGGCGCCGCGCAGTACGACCACGGCCATGACCTCGCCGACGTGGTGGGGCAGACCTCGGCGAGGACCGCGGTGGAGGTCGCCGCGGCGGGTGGCCATCACCTCTTCCTTGAGGGCCCGCCGGGCGCCGGAAAGACGATGCTCGCGGAGCGACTGCCGGCCATCCTGCCCCGGCTCGGCCGGGCGGAGTCGCTCGAGGTCACCGCGGTCCACTCGGTGGCCGGCCTGCTGCCCCCGGGCAAACCCATGATCAACATCGCTCCGTACTGCGCTCCGCACCACTCGGCGACCATGCAGGCCCTCGTGGGCGGCGGACCCGGCATCGCCCGCCCCGGCGCGGTCTCGCTCTCCCATCGCGGTGTTCTCTTTCTCGACGAGACACCCGAGTTCAGCAGCCGGGCCCTCGACGCGCTGCGGCAGCCCCTGGAGGCCGGGCACGTCGTGATCGCACGCAGCGCGGGCGTCGTGCGGTTCCCGGCGAAGTTCCTGATGGTGCTCGCCGCCAACCCCTGCCCGTGCGGCCGTTTCTCGCAGAGGGACGAATTCTGCGAGTGTCCGCCCTCGGCGATCCGCCGCTACCAGGCGCGGTTGTCCGGCCCCCTGCTCGACCGCGTCGACCTGCGGGTCGAGGTCGATCGGGTCACCCGTGCAGAGCTGACCCGGCGCGATGGCCACGGCGAGTCCACCGTCACGGTCGCCGACCGGGTGCGCGCGGCCAGGGAACGGGCGGAGGCCCGGCTCGAAGGCACCCCATGGCTGACCAACAGCGAAGTCCCCGGCCAGGAGCTGCGCGGTCGCTGGCACGCCGCGAGCGGAGCGATGGACGAGGCGGAACGCAGCCTGGAGCGAGGCATGCTGACCGCCCGCGGTCTCGACCGCGTGCTGCGCGTCGCCTGGACCGTCGCGGACCTCACCGGCCACGACAGGCCCGACGCGACGGACGTCGCCCTGGCGCTGCAACTGCGCACCGGCGTACCGCGCGGCGTGCCCATGGCCATCGGGGCGCGGCCGTGAGCACCGGCAGCGATCAGGAAGGTGAGCTGCTCGCCCGTGTCTTCCTCAGCCGAGTCCTGGAACCGGGTGACGAGGTCGCCGGGCGGTGGCTGCGGGAGCTCGGGGCGATGGAAGTGGCGGGCAGGCTGCGCGACGGTGGGCCGCAGCTCGTCGGAATCACCGACAAGCGGTGGGCCGGGCTGTTGGACCGGGCCCGGGAGGCGGAGCCGGAGCGGGACCTGGCCGCCGCCCGGGAAGCCGGGATGCGGTTCGTGGTGCCGGGGGCCGGGGACTGGCCGGGACAGCTCGATGACCTCGGGGACGCGCGGCCCGTCGGGCTGTGGGTGCGGGGGCGGCCCAGCCTGCGGATGTGGGCCCTCAGATCCGTCGCCGTCGTGGGCGCACGGGCGTGCACCGGGTACGGGGCGCACATGGCGGCCACCCTCGGCGCGGGCCTCGCCGAGCACGGCTGGGTGGTCGTGTCCGGAGGTGCCTACGGGGTCGACGGCGCCGCACACCGGGGCGCTCTGGGCGCCGGCGGCGCCACGGTGGCCGTCCTCGCCTGCGGGGTGGACCGTTGCTACCCGCGCGGACACACCGAGTTGATCACCAGGATCGCGGAACAGGGACTCGTCATCGGGGAGTTGCCGCCCGGCGGTCATCCGACGCCGAGCAGATTCATCGTCCGCAACCGGGTGATCGCCGCCCTGACCAGGGGCACCGTCGTGGTGGAGGCCGCCCACCGCAGCGGCTCGCTGGCCACGGCACGGGCCGCCCAGCGGCTCGGGCGTCACACGATGGGAGTGCCCGGCCCCGCCACCAGCGCCCTGTCCGCGGGAGTCCACGAACTCCTGCGGAGTGACGCCGTGCTGGTCTCCGACGCCGCGGAAGTCGTCGAACTCGTCGGCGATATGGGGGAGCTGGCGCCCGAGCGGTGCGGGCCGGTGCTGCCCCGCGATCTCCTGGACCCGGGCGCGCGGCGGGTGCTGGCCGCGCTGCCCGGCCGAGGCGCGGCGCCACCTCGCGAGATCGCACGAGGTGCGCAGACCACGCAGGACGACGCGATCGCGAAACTGTACGAACTCCGATCACTCGGTTACGTCGAACGACACGGCGACGGCTGGAAGTTGACACGCCAGGCGATGATCTCCGTCCGCGAGGGTCGGAGCCGATGCTGACCGAGCGTGTTCGGCCGTCCGGGGGAAGCCTGACACCTGTGCAAATACGCCCAGTTGGCGTCCCTCGGCCGTCACGCACAGCGACCGTCGTGACTCGGTGGAGTGCCCTGCGGAGCGCGTCCGCGCACAGATTCCGCGTCGGCGTTCGCGCACCGCAACACTCCAGTCACGCTACGCTCACGTGGATTCCGACGCAGACCGGCATCTCGACATCAGACCGACAGCTCACCCACGTACCCCCACTTCACTGCAGAACGGCACAAGGCGACGAATGCCCCAGCACACCTCCGGGTCCGACCGGGCGGCGATCCCCCCAGCCGCCCGTGACGGTGGCAGCGTGCGACCGCCCGCTCCCTCGACGCTCGACGAGCTGTGGCGGTCGTACAAGCACACGGGGGACGAGCGGCTGCGGGAGCAGCTGATCCTGCACTACTCGCCGCTGGTCAAGTACGTGGCGGGACGGGTGAGCGTCGGCCTGCCGCCCAACGTCGAGCAGGCCGACTTCGTCTCGTCCGGGGTGTTCGGGCTGATCGACGCGATCGAGAAGTTCGACATCGACAGGGAGATCAAGTTCGAGACGTACGCGATCACCCGGATCCGGGGCGCGATGATCGACGAGCTCAGGGCGCTGGACTGGATTCCGCGGTCGGTGCGGCAGAAGGCACGCAACGTCGAGCGGGCGTACGCGACGCTGGAGGCTCGACTCAGACGGACGCCGTCGGAGGGGGAGGTCGCCTCCGAGATGGGCATCGCCGTGGAAGAACTCCACGCGGTGTTCAGCCAGTTGTCGCTGGCGAACGTGGTGGCCCTGGAGGAGCTGCTGCATGTGGGGGGTGAGGGCGGGGACGGGCTCAGCGTGATGGACACGCTGGAGGACACCGCCGCCGACAACCCGGTCGAGGTGGCCGAGGACCGGGAGCTCAGACGGTTTCTCGCGCGGGCGATCAACACCCTGCCCGAGCGGGAGAAGACCGTGGTCACCCTCTACTACTACGAGGGGCTGACGCTCGCCGAGATCGGGAACGTGCTCGGTGTGACGGAGAGCCGGGTCAGCCAGATCCACACCAAGTCGGTGCTGCAACTGCGCGCGAAGCTGGCGAGCTTCGGACGCTGAGCGGCTCGGTCACTCCCGTCGGGGGTGGCGCGTCCGTAGAGTGGTTGACGTGCCAAGGATTCGAGCGGCCTCCGTGGCCGAGCACCGGTCGATGCAGCGAGCCGCCCTGCTGGACGCGGCGCGGTCGCTGCTGTCCGAAGGCGGGACGGAGGCGCTGACCTTCCCGGCCCTCGCCGAGCGGACGGGCCTTGCGCGGTCCTCCGTGTACGAGTACTTCCGGTCCCGGGCCGCCGTGGTCGAGGAACTGTGCGCGGTCGACTTTCCCCTGTGGGCCGCCGAGGTCGCGGCGGCGATGGAGCGGGAGGAGTCGGCCGAGGCCACGGTCGAGGCGTACGTGCGGCAGCAGCTGGCACTGGTCGGGGACCGGCGGCACCGGGCCGTGGTCGCCATTTCGGCGAGTGAACTCGATGCGGGCGCCCGGGAGAGGATCCGGGCCGCGCACGGCGGGCTCGTCGCGATGATCGGCGAGGCGCTGGGGGAACTGGGCCACGCGGAGCCCCGACTGGCGGCGATGCTGCTTCAGGGAATCGTCGACGCGGCTGTCCGGCGGATCGAACTCGGGGCGGCGGAGGACCCGGCGGAGATCACGGATGCGGCTGTGGCCATGGCGCTGCGGGGGGTTCGAGGCTGAGGCAGGGGGACTCCCAGTACGGGCAGCAGCCGGGACGGCCCCCTGTGCAGCAGCCAGGGTGGCAGCAGCGACAGCGGGTCCAGGTAGGTGTCGCCCCTCAGCAGACCCCAGTGCACGCACGCGACCGTGCAGTGCGATCCGGTCGCCTCGACCGTGCCCACCGGCTCGCCGGCCTCCACCTCGTCACCCTTCCTCACCGACGGCCTCACCGGTTCGTACGTCGTGCGCAGATCGGTGCCCGTCAACTCCACGGAGACCACGCCCCGTCCTGCCACCCGGCCCGCGAAGGACACCCGGCCGGCCGCCACCGCCCGCACCGGTGTTCCCGCCGGCGCCGCCAGGTCGACGCCCCGGTGGCCGCGGCCGTAGACAGTCGCCGGGGGCTCCCAGCCCCGTAGCACCGCGGGGTGCGTGCCCACCGGCCAGGCGCGGGCGACGGCCGGGGTGCCCGGGCCCGGGGCAGGCGGTGTGGGCGGGGCGTCAGCCCAGGCCCAAGGGGTCAGGACCGCCGAGGTCAGCGCCAGCAGGGCCGCTCCCGTCAGGCGCAGGTATCGATTCGCTCGCATGCCGTCACCGTCCCGCACCCCGCCCGGACATGGCCGGGATCTGTGGACTACTCCCCGGTTGTGGACAGCGACGTCACCCGGCACCTCGCCGGTCCCGTACACTTCTTCTGGCGATCCGGGTGACCGGGTCGACTTCGCACGCCCCGACATCTGGCGATCAAAAGCCGGTGTCAGCGCTACTCGGTCCTTCGTGGCACGGCGCATGTGGGCGTCAGGCGCGGGAGCCGTCCGGCCCCCGCGGCACAACCGAGAACACCAAGGAGAACGGCCATGGCCGTCGTCACGATGCGGGAGCTGCTGGAAAGCGGCGTCCACTTCGGTCACCAGACCCGTCGCTGGAACCCGAAGATGAAGCGCTTCATCTTCACCGAGCGCAACGGCATCTACATCATCGACCTGCTCCAGTCGCTGTCGTACATCGACCGCGCCTACGAGTTCGTCAAGGAGACCGTCGCCCACGGCGGCACGGTCATGTTCGTCGGCACGAAGAAGCAGGCGCAGGAGGCCATCGCCGAGCAGGCCACCCGCGTCGGCATGCCCTTCGTCAACCAGCGCTGGCTGGGCGGCATGCTCACCAACTTCTCCACCGTCTACAAGCGTCTGCAGCGCCTCAAGGAGCTTGAGCAGATCGACTTCGAGGACGTCGCCGCGTCGGGTCTGACCAAGAAGGAGCTTCTCGTGCTCTCGCGCGAGAAGGCCAAGCTGGAGAAGACCCTCGGTGGTATCCGCGAGATGTCCAAGGTTCCCAGCGCCGTCTGGATCGTGGACACCAAGAAGGAGCACATCGCGGTCGGTGAGGCCCGGAAGCTCAACATTCCGGTCGTCGCCATCCTCGACACCAACTGCGACCCCGACGAGGTCGACTACAAGATCCCGGGCAACGACGACGCGATCCGCTCCGTCACCCTGCTCACCCGCGTGATCGCCGACGCGGTCGCCGAGGGCCTCATCTCCCGCTCTCGCGTCGCCACCGGCGACAAGGGCGAGAAGGCCGCGGGCGAGCCGCTCGCCGAGTGGGAGCGCGACCTGCTCGAGGGCGAGAAGAAGGCGGACTCCGAAGAGGCTGCCGAGAAGCCGGCCGAGGCCGCTGCCGAGGCTCCGGCCGCCGAGGCTCCTGCGGCTGAGGCTCCGGCCGACGAGACCCCCGCGGCTGAGGCTCCGGCCGACGAGACCCCCGCGGCTGAGGCTCCGGCCGACGAGACCCCCGCGGCTCCGGCCGCCGAGGCCGCTCCGGCCGCGGACGCCGAGCAGGCCTGATCCGTCAGCGTCAGAGTTGACAGCGGGAGCGGTACTGCATCCACCAGCGCCTCAGGCGCGGTGAAGTCCGCTCCCGCCGTCAACCCTTAGGTCGGCGGAGTGTCAGCGGCCTCCGACTACATGGGGGCCGTAGACCCCGTAGATCTTCGATCTTCCAGACTTCGAGAAAGATTCACAGACTCATGGCGAACTACACCGCCGCCGACGTCAAGAAGCTTCGTGAGCTCACCGGCGCCGGCATGATGGACTGCAAGAAGGCGCTGGACGAGGCCGAGGGCAACGTCGAGAAGGCCGTCGAGGCGCTCCGTATCAAGGGCCAGAAGGGCGTCGCCAAGCGCGAGGGCCGCTCCGCCGAGAACGGCGCAGTGGTCTCGATCATCGCCGACGACAACTCCTCCGGCGTCCTGGTCGAGCTGAAGTGCGAGACGGACTTCGTCGCCAAGGGTGACAAGTTCCAGGCTGTCGCGAACGCGATCGCCGAGCACATCACCAAGACCTCCCCGGCCGACCTCGATGCCCTGCTCGCCTCCGAGATCGAGGCCGGCAAGACCGTCCAGGCGTTCGTGGACGAGGCCAACGCCAACCTCGGCGAGAAGATCGTCCTCGACCGCTTCGCGCAGTACACCGACGGTTTCGTGACCGCGTACATGCACCGCACGATGCCCGACCTGCCCCCGCAGATCGGTGTCCTCGTCGAGCTGGACAAGCCGAACGCGGAGATCGCCAAGGGCGTCGCCCAGCACATCGCCGCCTTCGCGCCGAAGTACCTCTCCAAGGAGGACGTGCCGGCCGAGGTCGTCGAGTCCGAGCGTCGCGTCGCCGAGGAGACCACCCGCGCCGAGGGCAAGCCCGAGGCCGCGCTGCCGAAGATCGTCGAGGGTCGCCTCAACGGCTTCTTCAAGGACGCCACGCTGCTCGGTCAGCCGTTCGCGCTCGACAACAAGAAGTCGGTCCAGAAGGTCCTGGACGAGGCCGGTGTCACCCTGAAGCGCTTCACGCGTATCAAGGTCGGCATCTGAGTCCGTGCCGCGAGCGGCGCGTCGGCCCGATAGGGTCGAGCGCAGTCGTCCGGTACACCGTCACGCACGCGCGTGACGGACGACGGCAGATCTGACAAGGAGGCCATTGCCGAGAATGGGTTGCGAACGACACCCCACCGGCAATGGCCTTCTTCGTATGTGCACCACGTGAAAGAGGCGGGATCTCCATGACCACCAAGGCTCAGAAGAGCGACGACGGCAAAGTACACGGCCGGTTTCTGCTGAAGCTGTCCGGTGAGGCCTTCTCCGGCGGCGGGGGCCTGGGCGTGGACCCCGACGTGGTGCACAAGATCGCCCGTGAGATCGCCGCCGTCGTCCGGGACGGCGCCGAGATCGCGGTCGTCATCGGCGGCGGCAACTTCTTCCGCGGCGCGGAGCTGCAGCAGCGTGGCATGGACCGGGCCCGCTCGGACTACATGGGCATGCTCGGCACGGTCATGAACTGCCTCGCCCTCCAGGACTTCCTGGAGAAGGAGGGCATCGACAGCCGGGTGCAGACCGCCATCACCATGGGCCAGGTCGCCGAGCCGTACATCCCGCTGCGGGCCGTGCGCCACCTGGAGAAGGGTCGGGTCGTCATCTTCGGTGCCGGTATGGGCATGCCGTACTTCTCCACCGACACCACCGCCGCCCAGCGCGCCCTGGAGATCGACGCCGAGGCGCTGCTGATGGGCAAGAACGGAGTGGACGGGGTCTACGACTCCGACCCGAAGCGCAACCCGGACGCCGTCAAGTTCGACTCCCTCGGCTACGGCGAGGTCATCACCCAGGACCTCAAGGTCGCGGACATGACCGCCATCACCCTGTGCCGCGACAACAAGCTCCCGATCCTGGTCTTCGAGCTCATCGCCGAGGGCAACATCGCCCGCGCCGTCAAGGGTGAGAAGATCGGCACGCTCGTGGGTGACCAGGACAACCGGGACTGACCAGCAACACCCATGGACCCTGACCGGGGGATGGACAATGTCCTGCCGGTCGGGAACCGTGCAGGAAGAAGACGCGACGCAGCCGGCCGCCGCCCCCCACCAAGGAACCGCAGCCGGGCCTTACTCAAGACACGCAGGAGCAAGTGGTGATCGAAGAGACCCTCCTCGAGGCCGAGGAGAAGATGGAGAAGGCCGTCGTGGTCGCCAAGGAGGACTTCGCCGCGATCCGCACCGGTCGTGCGCACCCGGCGATGTTCAACAAGATCGTGGCCGACTACTACGGCGCGCCGACGCCGATCAACCAGCTGGCTTCGTTCTCCGTGCCGGAGCCGCGCATGGCGGTAGTGACCCCGTTCGACAAGACGGCCCTGCGCAACATCGAGCAGGCCATCCGTGACTCCGACCTGGGCGTCAACCCGAGCAACGACGGCAACATCATCCGCGTGGTGTTCCCCGAGCTCACCGAGGAGCGCCGCCGCGACTACATCAAGGTCGCCAAGGCCAAGGCCGAGGACTCCCGGGTCTCCATCCGCTCCGTGCGCCGCAAGGCCAAGGACGCCATCGACAAGCTGATCAAGGACGGCGAGGTCGGCGAGGACGAGGGCCGCCGTGCGGAGAAGGAACTCGACGACTCCACCCACAAGTACGTGGCCCAGGTGGACGAGCTCCTGAAGCACAAGGAAGCGGAGCTGCTCGAGGTCTGATGAACGAATCTTCCTGGGGAGCGCCGCCCCACACCGGGTCACAGGCCGGGTACTGGGGGCCGACCGACCAGGGACCTGTCCAGGGGGCTGCCCCGGCGGGTCCCGCGTACGATGCGCCCAAGGCGCAGCAGACTCGCCCCATGCCCATCGTGCCCGAGGTACCCGCGTACGGCGGTGACCAGGATGACGACCGGGGGGCCGCTCGGCTGAGCGGCCCCTTGTTCCGCGACGAACCGCCGCAGTCGCCGCCCTACCCAGCGGCGCAGCAGAATCCGGAGCCCATGCCCGACGCCCCGCAGCCGGCGCCCCCGCCGCAGAAGAAGAGCGCGGGGCGCGACCTGGGTGCTGCCATAGGCGTCGGCGTCGGGCTCGGCGTGGTGATCATCGCGTCGCTGTTCGTCGTCAAGGCCGTCTTCGTCGGCGTGGTCGTCGTCGCTGTCGTGGTGGGCCTGTGGGAGTTGACCAGCCGGCTGCAGGAGCGCAAGGGCATCAAGGCGCCCCTGGTCCCGCTGGCACTCGGTGGCGCCGCGATGGTCGTCGCCGGGTACGTCCGGGGCGCCGAGGGCGCGTGGGTCGCCATGGCGCTCACGGCACTCGCCGTCCTCGTATGGCGTATGACGGAGCCGCCCGAGGGCTACCTCAAGGACGTCACCGCGGGCGTCTTCGCCGCGTTCTACGTGCCGTTCCTGGCGACGTTCGTGGCGCTGATGCTGGCGGCCCACGACGGCCCCTGGCGCGTCATGACCTTCCTGCTGCTGACCGTGGTCAGCGACACCGGCGCGTACGCCGTCGGCTGGCGCTTCGGCAAGCACAAGCTCGCCCCGCGCATCAGCCCCGGCAAGACCCGCGAGGGCCTGCTCGGTGCGGTGTCCTTCGCGATGGTGGCGGGCGCGCTGTGCATGCAGTTCCTCATCGACGACGGCTCCTGGTGGCAGGGCCTGGTCCTCGGCTTCGCGGTCGCGGCCAGCGCCACGCTCGGCGACCTCGGCGAGTCGATGATCAAGCGGGACCTGGGCATCAAGGACATGGGCACGCTGCTCCCCGGTCATGGCGGGATCATGGACCGGCTGGACTCGCTGCTGCCCACGGCGCCTGTCGTGTGGCTGCTGATGGTGCTGTTCGTCGGCTCCGGCTGACGGTTTCGGAATCCCCACCCGGTAGATGGCGTCAGTCTCAGCCGAGTGGGACGATTCCGGTGTAAGCCCTCAAAGGGGATCTCCCTGAAGGGAGGGCGTCATGTCCGCCTTCCATGAAGAGATCGACGTCGACCGCGCTCCCGAAGACGTCTGGGCGTACGTCATCGATCCGTCGCATCTGCCCGAGTGGCAGCTGAGCGCGGTCTCCGCGGAACAGCTCGACGACGGGCCTCTCCACCCCGGTTCCCGGGTCCGCGTCACCCGCCGGGTCGGGCGCCGTGAGATGCCGATGACCATGGAGTTCACCGAGTACGACCCTCCGCACAGCTGGGGTCTGCGCGGAATCGACGGCCCTGTCAGGGGGCACTTCCACGGGGCGGTGGAGCCGCTCGACGACGGTCGGCGATCCCGCGTGACGATGGACCTCGACTTCGACGGCCACGGCATCGGCAAGGTCCTTCTGCCACTCCTCGTCCGCCCCCAGGTCCGCAAGGAGCTGCCGCGCAACGAGCAGTTGCTGAAGGACAGGCTGGAGCACACGGCGTCCATGTAGGGCTTCCGGATTCAGGCGCGGATGAGCGGCGCTGACGTCGTCCGGAGTCGCAGACCTCGTCCGGAGGCGCTGACGTCATTCAGCTCGTACGCCGTCCTGTCGGCCTTGCCGTCGCCCGCATCGCCGTTCTTGTCCTTGATCCTGCCGAGGTTCTTCTCGATGGTGTCGATGAACTCGTCGGTCCGCGAGGAGTCGCTGCTCGCCGCGTCAAGACCGGCCTCGTGGATCGCCTGAGGCTGTTGCCGATGTCGTCGTAATTCAGCGTGTGGTCCAGCGAGTTGTCGATGTCAGTGGTCGCAGTGGTGACGATGCGGGCGGTGAGTGCAACGGCTGCCATCGCGGTGGCGATGGTGGTGATACGTCGTTGGAGCCGGCGCCGGCGCCGGCGCCGGCGTGGGCGGTGGCGGCGGGTAGCGGAAGGTGCCGGATCCGAAGGAGTCGTCGGCCCGGCACTGGATCTCATCGATGTCGGTGCCGGTCGAGGCCGGTTGGTCCTGCCGCCCTCTCGCCGGCGTTGGCCACGTAACCCCAGGTCAGGCAGGACCGCTGGGCCGCCGCTGGGCCGTTTGCGATGGCGGAGGGAGGATCAGCAGGGGGCGTCGACGCCCGCCCTCGCAGCCGCGGGCCGCAGGGCACACGAATGGATCTGCGACACTGGTCGAGCTATGCCTAAGCCCGGAGAACTGATGTGCTCCGGGCACGAAGAAGCCCCCTACCAGCGATGTTGTCGCCAGTAGGGGCCAGTCTTGTGCCTGTTGGGCCGTCTCTGGGCCGTCAGGGCTCCTGGGCCGTGCCGAAGACGTCGTCCAGGGCACGGCGGGCCCGCTCGCTGCTGCTGGGCATCAGGTGGGCGTACACCAGCAGCGTCATCGCCGGATCGGCGTGGCCGAGGTACTCGCTCACGGCCTTGATGCTCTCGCCCGCATCCAGGAGGACCGAGGCGTAGAAGTGGCGAAGGGCGTGCATCCCGTGCTGCCGGGCGGAGGCGTACGGCTTCCCGGGTTCGGGGGTCGGAATGAGGCCTGCGGACGCGAGCGCGGGCTTCCACTCCTGGATGTTGAAGTTGCTTCGCCAGACGATCCCGTCGGCTCTGTTGGTGAAGATCAGGCGCCCCTCGGTAAGCGGGCCGTCCGGCCTCATCCAAGGCGGCTTGATTGCCACGGGCGGGTGCCTCTTGACGTGCCGCTGGAGGGCGGAGGCGACCGAGGACGGCAGCGGTACGTTCCGCTCCTTGTTGCCCTTGGGCGGTGCGAAGACGGCGACGCCACGGATCAGCTTGACCTGAGTGGTGACACGAAGCGTGTCGCCGTCGAGCATCAGGGTGTCCTCAGCTAGGCCGATGATCTCGCCCTGTCGAAGGCCGCAGCCGCTACCTACGTCGACCATGGCTCGGTATTGCTCGGGCAGTGCATCGCGGACCGCGCGCACCTGGGACGGGAGCCAGGGCACCACCCGGGCGCTGGAGGCGGCGGGCGGCCGGACCGACGCAGCCGAGCACGGGTTTCGAGCTAGGTGGCCGTCATCCCCGGCGGCCGACAGCACCGCGCGGACGTTCGCGTAGATGTTGCGGGCGTACGTGCCGCCTATCGCGTCGTTCTCCAAGTCGCGAACGAACTCGCGGATGTGCACCGGGCGGAAGGACCCGAGCGGACGCGCTCCGATCCGTGGGAAGGCATGCAGCCGAAGCCGGGTTTCCGCTCCGATGCGGGTGTTCAGGTCGGTCGTCTGCCCGGCGATCCAGCGTTCCGCGTACTGCTGGAAGGTCGTCCGGGCAGCCCTGGGATCGACGTACTGACCACGGGACATGTCGGCAGCAGTCTCGGACAACCACTCTTCCGCCCGGCGCTTCTGACGGTCGGGGAAGGTCCACGGCTTTAGGCAGCCACTTTGGGGCGAGCCTCTAAGATCATGGCCCCAACGTCGTGCTTTAACGGGCAGGTCCACAGACTGCCCGACTCGCCGGAAGCTTACGGGGCCATGATCACTCGCCCCAAAGCAGCTCCTGCCCAAAGCCGCTCCGCCGACCTTTTTGGTGAACTAATAGAGGCCAGACGCTTCTAGTTGATTTTCGGCAGCGAACTCCAGCTGTCGACAATCCGAAATGCGTCTTGCAGCTTGTTGATCCCTACTCGAGCAGGCTTGAGTGATGCTCGGAGGGGGGAACTCATGACCTCGAACACGGTCAACATGGAAAGCACACCCGACATTTGGGCGAGAAGCGACTGAAGGTCTGGCGGGTCTTCTTGCATACTTTCGGTTAGCTGTTTCGCCATCTCGCGCGCTTCAGGAGAGTCCGTCCGAGCTAGTTGCTCGATCATGAATCTCATAAGAGCGTCTGCTTCGGCTGTGGTGGTGGCAAGCGCTGTCCCAGCATCCCTCAACCGGATCGAGGGTGCTTTGGCTTTGCTTGCCATTCGAAGAGAAACAGCTTGCATCTGTTGAGGCGTCTTCTGATTGGAGAAAGACTCCATGTCTTCAGAGATCGCCTCTACCCATTCTTCGACAGCGCTATTAGCTTCCGCGATCTCTTCTTCAACCCGCTCTGAAAGAGTGCTCAAATCTGACATGCCTTGAAGCAAGTCAGCATCCTCCCCCTCTGCGGCGGCATCTGATGGGAGGAGTGGTTGTCCAGAAGACCTTCTGGCTTCTTGTTCGGCCTCTACTCTAGCGATGATGCTGATCAAGTCATCGGTTAGCGCACTGAGGGCTGTTCGCCATTCAGGCGTCCCTGGACCTGCAAGGAAAGCTGATTCGAGGTCCTTATACTGCAACTTCTCAATAATTTGCACTTCTGGGATTTCGTGATCCGCCTTGATTGATCGGGCACCGGCGATGACAACCGGTAGAATCAGTTCCTTCACCCCAAGGCGTTCGGCGCTACTCTTGAAGGCATTCAATTCATCGCGACAGGCGGCGCGGTTGAAGTATTGCATCGTGATGATTGGCATGAAAACCATGGAGTTGTCGAGCCCATGGTCGATTTCTGCTCTCCAGTTCTCCCCCCATCCGATGCTCTGTCGATCAAAGAAGTAGTTGAGGGTGTTACCCGTTTTAGCGGAATAGAAATTGCTGACATCTTTAGCGAAAATAGCGACGGCTTCATCGAACAATTCGTTGTCTTTGTGTGCGTAGCTAATAAATAGGCGGTTTTCCTGTTCCATGCCCGGAAGTGCATTCATGATTTCCTCCGTGTGTGCGATGGGGTCTGTGTCCTGTGGCAGGATGTAGCGCTTCAGCTCTGATGTGCCAAAGACGGCAACCGTCTTTTCTGTCTTCGCGGCGTGAACAAGTTCTTTGGTGATTTCTTCCATGTAGCGTGCCCGGTGGCTGCTTGGAAGGTATCGGCTCAGTGCATCTGCGGCTAGCAGAACGGTTTGAGCGGGAACCGCTGTCGGGTTCTGTAGAACCCTATGAAGGGTTGACCGACTCGGACCACCTTCTTTTTGAAGGTCGCGCAATGGGGGGGATCCGGCCTTTTTGTAAAGATTATTCAGGGCAGCCCGAAGGTCGGTTTCTGCTGGGTTCGTGGCGGTGGCCTTAGTCCTTCCTTCGAGTAGCTGCAAATTTTCCTCCTTGGCATCCCTCCATAGGCGATCCAGTAGCAGGCGTTTCGAAACTCCATCTTCAGCGAGAACGGAAATCAACGCTGCAGCTAGTTCGTCGCTTAGGAAGACTTGGCCACTGAGCCCACGCGCGACAGCTGCAGGGCTGTAGGGCGTCAGGCCTGACAGCTGGGTGAGTGTGTATCCAGCTTCGACCCGTGCCTCGCGCAGGGCCTCGACGAACCGGCGATGCGCCGACGGCATCGCGTCTGGCAGGGCCTTCTCGCGTCGCCCCATGGGCTCTCACCTCCCGTGTTGGCGTTTTTTCTCATTCTCTCATAGCGTCTGGGACGAGCTCGGGGGTCGACGAGCTGGCCCTCCGGGGCCGTCTTTTCGCCTGCCCGTCCTGCCCTGCCTGTCCTACTGTGCCCCTTGGGGGTTGCCATGAGCGACCAGTCGTCGATGATGCCGCTGTTGACTGCGATCAAGGTGATGACCAGCCTGGCGTGCGCGATCGTTGCGTACTGGCTCTCGTACAGCTACCAGAAGTCCGCCGCCATGGACGCAATCGTCCCGCAAGGAGAAGTATTCCAAGATCCGGGCCTGTACGGCTGGAAGTCCTTCTGCGCCGCAGCGGGTGGCTTCTTGGCGGCCTTCCTTGACTTCCAGCAAGTCGTGGGCGTACTTGGCCTCCCCGAGGTGCCGAGTGACCACGACATTGGATGCGCTGTCCTTGTGTGCATCGTGTCTCTCGTGTGCGGCATGCTCGGCTTCAGTGTCTGCCTCAAGATCAACACGCCGTGGCAGGTGGCGATGTTCGGAGGTGGTACTACCTTCACCAGCGCGTTGCTGATCTTTCCGGACGTTCTCAGAGGGTTCAACGTGCTCTGACAGCAGTGAGCAGCGCTCTCGGACGGTCCCTGGGCCGTCCGAAGCCGACCAACGCCGACAGTCGGCACCCACAGGTGACCACCCCCACCCCGCTCCGGCCTGGGCTCCCGGCGATGATCTGCCACACTGGAAGGGTTATGCCTGCACCCGGAGAACTCACTTTCGTCGCCCCCCGCGGAGCCAAGAAGCCGCCGCGGCACCTTGCCGACCTCACGCCTGCCGAGCGCAAGGAAGCGGTGGCCGAGATCGGCGAGAAGCCGTTTCGTGCCAAGCAGCTCTCGCAGCATTACTTCGCGCGGTTCGCGCACGACCCGGCGGAGTGGACCGACATTCCGGCCGGCTCGCGCGGGAAGCTGCAGGAGGTGCTGCTTCCCGAGCTGATGACCGTGGTACGGCATCTGTCGACGGACGAGGGGACGACCCGCAAGACGCTGTGGCGGCTGTTTGACGGGACGCTCGTCGAGTCTGTGCTCATGCGGTATCCCGACCGGGTGACCATGTGCATCAGCTCGCAGGCCGGGTGCGGGATGAACTGCCCGTTCTGTGCGACCGGGCAGGCGGGCCTCGACCGGAATCTGTCCACCGCCGAGATCGTCCATCAGATCGTGGACGGGATGCGGGCGCTGCGGGACGGGGAGGTCCCCGGGGGGCCCGCGCGGCTTTCCAACATCGTGTTCATGGGCATGGGCGAGCCCCTCGCCAACTACAAGCGGGTCGTCGGTGCCGTCCGGGCGCTCACCGACCCCGCCCCCGACGGGCTCGGGCTGTCGCAGCGCGGCATCACCGTGTCGACCGTCGGGCTCGTCCCGGCCATCCACCGGTTCGCCGACGAGGGCTTCAAATGCAGGCTGGCCATCTCTCTGCACGCCCCCGACGACGAGCTGCGCGACACCCTCGTCCCCGTCAACACCCGGTGGAAGGTGCGCGAGGTCCTCGACGCCGGGTTCGAGTACGTCGAGAAGAGCGGGCGAAGGCTGAGCATCGAGTACGCGCTCATTCGCGACATCAACGACCAGGCCTGGCGCGGTGACCGGCTCGGCCGGCTGCTCAAAGGCAAGCCCGTGCACGTCAACCTCATCCCGCTGAACCCGACGCCGGGTTCGAAGTGGACGGCCTCGCGGCCCGAGGACGAGAAGGCGTTCGTCGAGGCCATCGCGGCGCACGGCGTGCCGGTGACCGTCCGGGACACCCGGGGCCAGGAGATCGACGGAGCCTGCGGCCAGCTCGCGGCCACCGAGCGGTGACCCGGTAACCTGACCCCGTACGCATATCTTCATATTCCGACAGGGGAGCGCCACAGCGCTGAGAGTGCGGCAACCGGGCCGCAGACCCTCTGAACCTTGCCCAGGTCATTCTGGGTAGGAAGTTCGGTCTTCACTCAAGCTGTTGCGCCCTGCCCGGGAACCGGAGGATCTCCCCGACGGTCCCGGGCAGGGCCGCGTCTCTTCCTGGCCAGCCAGGAGGAATTCAGTGCACACCAAGACGTTTGTGGCCGCCGCGGTCGGCCTCGGCCTGATCACGCTGTCCGCGTGCGGGTCGTCGTCCGGCAGCGGCGGGTCCGGAGACTCCAAGTCCGTCACCCTCGTCAGCCACGACTCGTGGGCCGTCTCGAAGAGCGTCCTCGCCGACTTCGAGAAGCAGTCCGGCTACAAGGTCCACGTCCTCAAGGACGGCGACGCCGGACAGGCCGTCAACAAGGCCATCCTCACCAAGGACAACCCGCAGGGCGACGTCTTCTTCGGCGTCGACAACACCCTGCTGTCGCGGGCGCTCGACAACGGCCTCTTCCAGCCGTACGAGGCGAAGGGCGCGGGACAGATCCAGGCGCAGTACCGGGTCGACCAGGACAAGCACCGCGTCACGCCCATCGACTCCGGCGACATCTGCGTCAACTACGACAAGGCGTACTTCAGCAAGCACAAGCTGGCCCCGCCCCAGTCGTTCGACGACCTGGTCAAGCCCGCGTACAAGAACCTCCTCGTCACCGAGAACGCCGCCACCTCCTCGCCCGGCCTCGGATTCCTGCTCGGCACCGCGGCCAGGTACGGCGATGGGGGCACCTCCCGCTCGGGCGGAGCCGAGAGTGGGGGAGGCTGGCAGGGCTACTGGAAGAAGCTCACGGCGAACGGCGTCAAGGTCGTCGACGGCTGGGAGCAGGCGTACAACGACGAGTTCTCCGGGTCCGCCGGCGGCAAGAAGGCCAAGGCCGACCGGCCGCTCGTCGTGTCGTACGCCTCCTCGCCGCCCGCCGAGGTCATCTACGGTGACCCGAAGCCGAAGACCGCGCCGACCGGGACGTCGTACGGCACCTGCTTCCGGCAGGTCGAGTACGCCGGGCTGCTCAGCAACGCCAAGAACAGCAAGGGCGGCAAGGCGTTCCTCGACTTCCTGGTCACCAAGGAGTTCCAGGAGGACATGCCGCTGAACATGTTCGTCTACCCGGTGCGGGAGGGCGCTCAGGTGCCGCCGGAGTTCGTGAAGTACGGGCAGCCGGCCAAGGACCCCGAGACCATCGCCCCGGCCAGGATCGCCGCCAACCGTGACCAGTGGGTCAAGTCGTGGACGTCACTCGTACTGAAGTAGCGCCCCGCAGGCGCCAGAACGCGGCGCGGCTCGGGCTCATGGCCGTGCCGGTCGCGTTCTTCGCGCTGTTCTTCGCCTGGCCCGTCGCCGCGATCGTGGCGCGCGGGCTCAAGGTCGACGGGGCCTGGCAGTTCGGCCGGATCGCGGACGTCGTCGCGCAGTCCGACATCCGGCACGTCCTGTGGTTCACCACCTGGCAGGCCCTCGCCTCCACCGCGCTCACGCTGATGGTCGCGCTGCCCGGCGCGTACGTCTTCGCGCGCTTCCACTTCCCCGGCAAGCAGGTCCTGCGCGCCGTCGTCACCGTCCCCTTCGTACTGCCGACCGTCGTCGTCGGTACGGCGTTCCTGGCCCTCGTCGGACGCGGGGGACTCCTCGACGAGCTGTGGGGCGTACGGCTGGACACCACCGTCTGGGCCATCCTGCTCGCGCACGTCTTCTTCAACTACGCCGTCGTCGTGCGGACCGTCGGCGGCCTGTGGGCGCAGCTCGACCCGCGTCAGGAGGAGGCGGCCCGGATGCTGGGCGCCACGCGCTTCCATGCCTGGCGCAGGGTCACGCTGCCCGCGCTCGCGCCCGCGGTCGCCGCCGCCGCGCTCATGGTCTTCCTGTTCACCTTCACCTCCTTCGGAGTGGTGCAGATCCTGGGCGGGCCGACCTTCTCCACGCTGGAGGTGGAAATCTACCGGCAGACCTCCGAGATCTTCGACCTGTCCACGGCCGCCGTGCTCACGATCGTCCAGTTCGTGGCGGTGGGCGCGATCCTCGCCGTGCACGCCTGGACGGTACGGCGGCGGGAGACCGCGCTGCGGCTGGTGGACGCGAACACCACGGCCCGGCGGCCGCACGGGGCCGGCCAGTGGGCGCTGCTGGCCGGGGTCCTCGGCACCATCGCCGTCCTGCTCGTGCTGCCACTCGCCGTCCTGGTGCAACGGTCGCTGGACGCACCCGGCTTCGGCTACTACCGGGCGCTCACGAGCGAGGACGGCGGAACCTTCCTCGTCCCGCCGATCCAGGCGATCGGCAACTCCCTCCAGTACGCCCTCGCCGCCACCGCCATTGCCGTGGTGATCGGTGCTCTCGCTGCCGCGGCCCTCACGCGCAGGGACGCGGGCCGGCTGGTCCGCGGCTTCGACGCGCTGCTGATGCTGCCGCTCGGCGTCTCCGCGGTGACCGTAGGCTTCGGCTTCCTGATCGCCCTCGACGAGCCCCCGCTGGACCTGCGTCAGTCCTGGATCCTGGTGCCGCTCGCGCAGGCGCTGGTGGGCGTCCCCTTCGTCGTACGGACCATGCTGCCCGTGCTGCGGGCCGTGGACGGGCGGCTGCGGGAGGCCGCGGCGGTGCTCGGGGCGTCGCCCTGGCGGGTGTGGCGAGAGGTCGATCTGCCGATGGTGCGGCGGGCGCTGCTGGTCGCGGCCGGGTTCGCGTTCGCGGTGTCGCTGGGGGAGTTCGGGGCGACGGTGTTCATCGCGCGGCCCGACCACCCGACGCTGCCGGTCGCCGTGGCGCGACTGCTCGGCCGGCCCGGCGATCTCAACTACGGCCAGGCGATGGCCCTTTCGACGATTCTGATGGTGGTGTGCGCGGTGGCGCTGCTGGTGCTCGAGCGGCTCCGTACCGACCGGACCGGGGAGTTCTAGATGCTGCTGAGCCTGGAAGACGTGACCGTGCGGTTCGGCGGGCGGGCTGTGCTCGACGCCGTCGGCCTCGATGTCGCGGAGCACGAGATCGTGTGCGTGCTCGGGCCCAGCGGCAGTGGCAAGTCGACGCTGCTGCGGGCGGTGGCCGGGCTGCAACTCCTGGGTGGCGGGCGGGTGCTGCTCGACGGGCGGGACCAGTCTGACGTGCCCGCGCACAAGCGTGGGGTGGGTCTCATGTTCCAGGACCATCAGCTGTTCCCGCAGCGGGACGTGGGCGGGAACGTCGCCTTCGGGCTGCGGATGCACGGGGCGTCACGTCCTCAACAGGGTGAGCGCGTACGGGAGTTGCTGGAACTCGTCGGCCTTCCGGGTGCCGCCCGCCGGGCCGTCGCCTCGCTCTCAGGCGGTGAACAGCAGCGTGTCGCGCTGGCCCGTGCGCTCGCGCCCCGCCCGCGGCTGCTGATGCTGGACGAGCCGCTCGGCCAGCTCGACCGCTCGCTGCGGGAGCGGCTGGTCGTCGAACTCAGGGAACTCTTCGGCCGGTTGGGCACCACGGTCCTCGCCGTGACACATGACCAGGGCGAGGCCTTCGCGCTCGCCGACCGGGTCGTGGTGATGCGGGACGGGCGGATCGCCCAGTCCGGTACGCCACTTGAGGTGTGGCAGCGACCGGCGGACGAGTTCGTGGCCCGGTTCCTCGGCTTCGACAACGTGGTCGAAGGGACCGTGAGCGGTGCGGCCGCGGACACCCCCTGGGGCAAGCTGCCGGTGACCGAGGATGCCCCGCAGGGGACGCGCACCCTCCTCGTACGCCCCGCCGGTGTGCGTCTGGTCCCCGCCGACGAGGGCCTGCGCTGCACGGTGGCCGCACGCACCTTCAAGGGCACTCATGTCGCCGTACAACTGCAGCCGGAGGACGCGCCGAGGCTGGAGGCGGCGGTGGCGCTGCGGGAGGCGCCCGAGGTGGGGGAGGCGGTCGGAGTGGAGTTCGATGCCGCCGAAATCGTGGTGCTCGGCTGAGGAGAGCGACCGTAGGGTGACCGGCATGACCCTACTTACACATGATCGCTACTGCGACGAGATCGCCCACCAGGTCCAACAGTTGAGGGCGGTGGTCACGAGCGGCGCCGATCTGTCCGCGACCGTCCCGACCTGTCCGGACTGGACCCTGGAACAGCTCAACCTGCACATGGGCGGCGTCCTGCGCTGGGCTGGGACGCTGGTGCGGAAACGAGCCGAGGAGAACGTCCCCGACGAGGAGATACCGCGGGGCGACGGCCCCGAGAACCCGGGGGACGCCGAAGCCCTCGACGCCTGGCTGGCGGAGGCCGGGGAGCTGGCGGTGGGCGCGCTGCGCGAGGCCGGGCCCGACGCGAAGGTGTGGGCCTGGTCCGGGATCCACACGTCCGGCTTCTGGGCGCGACGTATGGCGCACGAGATCACCGTCCACCGGGCGGACGCCACACTGGCCGCCGGGCTGCCGTACGAGGTGGCGCCCGAGGTGGCCGCCGACACGATCGACGAGTGGCTGCAGATCGTGGAATGGTCCCAGCGGGCGGAGCCGGACGAGGCTGCTTGGCGGGAGCTGCGCGGACCCGGTCGCAGCATCCATCTCCATGCCACCGACACCGCCGCCGGACTGAACGCCGAGTGGGTCGTCGAACTCACCGAGGACGGCGTCTCCTGGCACCGCGGCCACGAGAAGGCGGACGTCGCCCTGCGCGGCCCGCTCACCCCGCTCCTCCTCGCCTTCTACGGCCGACTCCCGCTGGACAGCCCTGAGTTGGAGGTCCTCGGCGACCGGGAGCTGCTGGAGTTCTGGCTGGAGCGGGCGAGCTTCTGAACGACTGAGGCCCGCCCCCCGGGGATACGGGGACGGGCCACAGCGGTGTTCTGAGAGAGGCGTCAGCTGCTGCTGTTCGCCCCACGACGGCGCATGCCGAAGAAGACGGCGCCGCCGCCGACCACGACCAGCGCGCCCGCGATACCGGCGATCAGGCCGGTGTTGGAGTTCGCACCGGTCTCGGCGAGGTTCGAGTCACCGGCCGCCGGGGACGGCGCGTTGCTCGGGGCGCCGGCCGGAGCGGTGGTGCTCTCGGAGGCCGACGGGGTCGGAGTCGGGGACTCCTCGGCCGGCGGCGTGGTGGACTCCGACGGCGACGGGGTCGCGGGCGGCGTCGACTCGTCCTTCGAGCAGCCCTCGGACGGGGTCGTCAGGTTCGGCGTGATGTCCTTGTCGACGATCTTGCGATCGCCCTTGCCGGCCGAGACGTGGACGCGGTACTCGGCGTTCGGCTTCCAGTCCTCGGAGAAGGTGACGACCGTGCCTTCGCGCGAGCCGGTCACCTCCTGCTCGCCGACCTTCTGCACGTCGGCGCCGTTGCTCTCGAGGAACACGGTGACCGTTGCCGCGGTACCGGAGGCGTCCTGGTCGGTGACCGAGATGACGCCCTTGCTGCCGTCGCACTTGGCTTCGGCGGAGAACTCACTGATGTTGCAGGCGAGTGCACTGCCCGCGGCGCTCAGCGCGAGCGCGGAGGAGGCGGCGGCAACGCCCAGGATCTGCACGGAACGACGTGCGGTAAGGCGAGTTATGGACACGTTTGCCCTTCACGGGATGCGCAACTGCGGGGGGCTTACGGGGCGGGAAGTGAGGCGACAGTCGAGGTGAAGCCTCACGTACCCCATGAGACTCATAGGTTTATAAGCGTTCCATAAGGAGTGTCAATGCAAAGGCGGACCTGGGCCGTTGACTTTGCACACTCGTTAACCAGCGAGACGTTTCAACGCCTCCGGAGCCTCCTCGATCCGGTCAACGAGGGTGATACGGGACTCCATCGAGCGTTCCCGGGCGAGTGCCCGCAAGAGGGGCCAGGCCGGCAGCCGGTCCGTCCAGTGCGCGCGGTCGACGAGCACCATGGGCGTCGGTTCGCCGCGCGACTCGTAGTAGTTGGGCGTCGCGTTGTCGAAGATCTCCTGTACGGTGCCGGCGGCGCCCGGCAGGAAGACCACGCCCGCGTTCGAGCGGGCCAGCAGGCCGTCCTCGCGGGTGGCGTTGGCGAAGTACTTGGCGATGTGCGAGGCGAACGGGTTCGGCGGCTCGTGGCCGTAGAACCAGGTGGGGATGCCGATCGAGTGGTTGCCCTTCGGCCAGCGGGCGCGCACCTCGAAGGCGCACCGTGCCCACTCGCTGACCGACGGCGAGAACGACGGTGCCTTCGCCAGGAGTTCGCAGGCCTCGTCCAGCATGGCGTCGTCGTACGGCGCCGCGTACGCGCCCAGGTTCGCCGCCTCCATCGCCCCCGGTCCGCCGCCCGTCGCCACCGTGAACCCGCCGCGGCTCAGCTCCCGGCCCAGGCGCGCCGCACCGGCGTACGACCCCGTCCCGCGCGCCATCGCGTGGCCGCCCATGACTCCCACCACCCGTGCGCCCCGCAGGAGTTCGTCGAGGGCGTCGGAGACGGAGTCGTCGTGGACGGCGCGCAGCATCGAGGCGTAGATGTCGCCGTCGGCCTTGGTGCGCTGGAACCAGGTGTACGCGAGGGCGTCCGGTGTCCGCTCGTACCCCTTGTCCAGTGAGGCGAACAGTTCGTCGGGCGTGTAGAGACGACCGCGGTACGGGTCGAAGGGCAGATGCGGGACGGGCGGGAAGAGCAGGGCGCCGTCGGCGCGGACCTTCGCCGCCGCGTCCTCGCGCATCGGGCAGCCGAGGAAGACGGCCTCGGCGGTGGCGGTGGTGAGCAACTCCCGCGTGCGGTCGGTCAGATCGACGCCCTGCACGCGGTAGCCGGAGAGGGTGCCGCGGGCCGAGACGGTCGCGTCGAAGTCCTCGAGCGTCTCGATCTCGCGCTCGTCGTGGTGGGCCGCATGGGCCGGGCTCGTCTGCACGGCCCCATGCTAGGCACGGCGTCCTCGCGCGAAGTCCTCAGCCCTGGACGGCCGCCGGGTCCATCCACACGACCTCCCAGGAGTGGCCGTCGAGGTCGTCGAAGGAACGGCCGTACATGTAGCCGTGGTCCTGGACGTCTGGGTTGGCGGTGCCGCCGGCCGCGACCGCCTTGTCCACCAGCTCGTCGACCTTCTCGCGGCTCTCCGCGCTCAGGCAGATCAGCACCTCGCTGGTCTTCGTCGAGTCCGCGATCTCCTTCTTCGTGAAGTCCGCGTACCGCTGCTTGCCGAGCAGCATCGCGATGATGGTGTCGCTGATCACGACGCAGGTGCAGTCGTCGGTGCTGAACTGCGGGTTGATCGTGTAGCCGAGCTGCGTGAAGAACTTCTTCGACGCGTCGACGTCGTTGGTGGCAAGGTTCACGAAGATCATCTGCTGGTACATGTGAGGTCTCCCGTCGGATGCGTGCCTTTCGGTGGGGTAGACCGGGGGCCCGTGCGGAACTCATCGGGCCCCGGGATTTTTTTCGTACGCGTTCTCAGCGGGCGAGTGGCAGGGCCGCCAGCTCCGCCACGATCAGGGTCAGCGGGCCGAACAGGGCGAGCAGCGTGCCCGCACGGAGGGCGGCGGCACCGCGCAGCATCGTGGTGGGGGCACCCAGGCGCAACAGGGCGGCCGTGGTGTCGGCCCGGGCGTGCTTGGCCTCCACGGCGGTGGTGAGCAGCGTGGCGACGGTGCAGCCGGTGACGAGAAACGTGCCGACGGTGGTGAGCGGGCCGAGGGAGGGTGAACTGGTCTGGTACAGCGCCGTCATGGCGAACGCGCCGGAGGCGGCCGCGCTGACGACGCCGAGCGGGCGCCCGATGCGGGTGGCCTCCTCCATCAGGACGCGGCCGGCGAGCAGTCGCAGGGCGCCGGGGCGGGCCGCCTGCAGGAGACGGCCGCACAAGTGGGTCAGGCCGGGCCCCGCGAGAGCCAGGCCGAGGGCGGTGAGGGCCCAGCCGGCGACGACCGCCGGGGTGCCCGATGTGAGGCCGCCGGGGAGGGCGAGCCCGGGTACGGCCGAGGTGCTGCCCGCGTAGGCCTGAACGGCCAGGCCGACGGTGAGTACGGAGATCCCCCAGGGCAGGCCCGCGGGGGCGCTGTGGGGCGCCGCGGGCTGGGTGGGGTCGGAGTCGGGCGTGGCGGTGACGGGGGCCGGTTCCGAAGAGGCGGGGTGGCCTTGGGACGGCGGTGCGGCGGCGGGACGGTGGCCCGTGCCCCGCCGGTGGGCGCCGAAGCGGCCGTACGTCCCGAAGGTCTCCCGTGCCACCGACCGGCCGTACGCCCCGAAGCGGCCGTAACGGCGCGCTGCCGTCCGTGCCGCGGTCGGCCTCGCGTACCGCGGGGCCAGCACGAGCGCCACCGTCACCGAGGAGATCGCCGGGACCAGCGCCAGCAGGGTCAGGGACGCCGGGAGGGGCAACGGCTGGTCGGCGGCCAGGAAGGCCGAGGCCGCGCCGTCGAAGGGCAGGCCCGTGAGGTCGCCGCGGAGCTGGAGGAAGAGCAGGAGGGCCAGCAGCGAGCCCAGCGTGCACGACAGGGCCGTGGTCATGGCCGAGATCGTCATCAGGCGGCTTGGGCCCAGGCCGATGGCCGACAGGCCGGGGCGCGGTTTCGTGGCCGGGTCGGTGCGGGCCACCGCCACCGCGAGGTGGACGGTGGCGGCCAGCGGGGTCAGGCACCAGGCCAGACGCAGGGCCGAGCCGGAGGGGTTCTCCGCGTGGCTCATCGCGTAGCCGAGGGCGCACAGCAGAAGGAAGCCCGTGCCGGCCGACGCCAGCGCCACCAGAACGCGGCGCAGCTGTACGGCCGGGTGGGCGCCGCGGGTCAGACGGAGAGCGAGCACGCGGCCCGGCCTTCCGTCTCGGCGGCCGGGGGCAGATGGACCGTGTTCACACGCCGGCCGTCCAGCAGCGACACCGTGCGGTCGGCGAGGGCCGCGGTCTCCGCGTCGTGGGTGGCCAGGACGACCGTGATGCCGTGCGAGCGGGCCGCCGTGGTGAGCGTGCGCAGGACGTGGGCGCGGTCGGCGCGGTGCAGGGGGGCGGTGGGCTCGTCCGCGAACAGGACGGTGGGGGCCGGGGCGAGGGCCCGGGCGATCGACACGCGCTGCCGCTCGGCCTGCTTCAGTTCGTGCGGGCGCCGACGGGACTTGTCGCCGACGTCGAGGCGCTCCAGCCACTCCAGGGCGGCCGTCTTGGCGCGGCGGCGGCTGGTGCCGCGGAGCATCAGGGGCAGCGCTGCGTTCTCCCAGGCGTTCAGCTCGGGGACGAGCACGGGGGCCGGGTCGATCCAGCCGAACCGGTCGCGGCGCAGACGCTCACGGGCCAGGGGGCCCATGGTGTGGACCGGCGCGCTGTTGAACCAGACCTCGCCGCGTTGGGCCGGGACCAGGCCCGACAGGCAGCGCAGAAGCGTGGTCTTGCCGCTGCCCCGGGGGCCGCTGACGGCGAGGATCTCGCCCACCTTGACGCCGATCGAGACGCCGCTGAGCGCGGGCGAGCCGTCCCTGTGCTGGAAGTGCAGGGCTCGTGCCCAGAGCACGTCGTTGTCCGGCGGGGCCACCATCCGCGTACACCTCGGTTCAGATCCGTTTTTGCCGTGCCACATCCCCCGTGCGGGGGAACGAAGACAGGGCCGATCGGTCACTCGGCACGCTAGGCAGTTCAGGTGTGGATGCCGGACAGCACACGGCCCCGGGCCCCCGTTTCTCACTCGAACGGGCGGCACCGGGGCCGGTGTTGATCATCCAGAACGAAGATCGGTCCACGGGGACCGGTCCACGCAGATCAGAGCTTCGTCCACGCCTCGGTCAGGGTCGCGCGCAGGATCTGCTCGATCTCGTCGAAGGTCTCCTGGTTGGAGATCAGCGGCGGGGCGAGCTGGACGACCGGGTCGCCGCGGTCGTCGGCACGGCAGTACAGGCCGTTGTCGTACAGGGCCTTGGAGAGGAAGCCGTACAGGACGCGCTCCGTCTCCTCCTCGTTGAAGGACTCCTTGGTGTGCTTGTCCTTCACCAGCTCGATGCCGTAGAAGAAGCCGTTGCCGCGGACGTCGCCGACGATCGGCAGGTCGTGCAGCTTCTCCAGGGTCGAGCGGAAGTTGCCCTCGTTGTCGAGCACGTGCTGGTTGAGGTTCTCGCGCTCGAACAGGTCGAGGTTGGCGAGGCCGACGGCCGCGGAGACCGGGTGGCCGCCGAAGGTGTAGCCGTGCAGGAAGGTGTTGTCGCCCTTGTAGAACGGCTCGGCGAGGCGGTCGGAGATGATGCAGGCGCCGATCGGGGAGTAGCCCGAGGTCATGCCCTTGGCGCAGGTGATCATGTCCGGGACGTAGCCGAACTTGTCGCAGGCGAAGGTCGTGCCCAGGCGGCCGAAGGCGCAGATGACCTCGTCCGAGACCAGCAGCACGTCGTACTGGTCGCAGATCTCGCGCACCCGCTGGAAGTATCCGGGCGGGGGCGGGAAGCAGCCGCCGGCGTTCTGCACGGGCTCCAGGAAGACCGCGGCGACCGTCTCCGGGCCCTCGAAGAGGATCTGCTGCTCGATCTGGTCGGCGGCCCAGCGGCCGAAGGCCTCCGGGTCGTCGCCGAAGAGCGGGGCGCGGTAGATGTTGGTGTTCGGGACCTTGTGCGCGCCCGGGACGAGCGGCTCGAACGGGGCCTTCAATGCCGGCAGGCCCGTGATCGACAGGGCTCCCTGCGGGGTGCCGTGGTAGGCGACCGCGCGCGAGATGACCTTGTACTTGTTGGGCTTGCCCGTCAGCTTGAAGTACTGCTTGGCGAGCTTCCAGGCGGTCTCCACCGCCTCACCGCCGCCGGTGGTGAAGAAGACCTTGTTCAGGTCGCCCGGGGCCTGGTCGGCAAGGCGCTCGGCCAGTTCCACGGCCTTCGGGTGGGCGTAGGACCACACCGGGAAGAACGCCAGCTCCTGCCCCTGCTTGAAGGCCGCCTCGGCGAGCTCCACGCGGCCGTGGCCGGCCTGGACCACGAACAGCCCCGCGAGACCGTCGAGGTAGCGCTTGCCCTTGTCGTCGTAGATATGCGTGCCCTCGCCCCGGACGATGGTCGGGACCGGCGAGTTCTCGTACGAGGACATGCGGGTGAAGTGCATCCACAGGTGGTCGTACGCGGTGCGGCTGAGGTCCTTGGTGCTCACGGTTATCGGGTCCTCACGGTTATCGGGTTCCCCACATGTAGGTCTGCTTCTTGAGCTTCAGGTAGACGAAGCTCTCGGTGGAGCGCACGCCGGGCAGCGCCCGGATGCGTTTGTTGATGACGTCCAGCAGGTGGTCGTCGTCCTCGCAGACGATCTCGGCGAGGATGTCGAACGAGCCCGCCGTCATCACCACGTACTCGACTTCCGGCATGGCCGTCAGCGCCTCGGCCACCGGGTCCAGGTCGCCCTCGACGTGGACACCGACCATCGCCTGCCGGCGGAAACCCACGGTGAGCGGGTCCGTGACGGCGACGATCTGCATCACGCCCTGGTCGAGCAGCTTCTGGACGCGCTGGCGCACGGCCGCCTCGGACAGGCCGACGGCCTTGCCGATCGCGGCGTAGGGCCGGCGGCCGTCCTCCTGGAGCTGTTCGATGATGGCGAGGGAGACGGCATCCAGATGAGGAGTGCCGTTTCTGGACTCGCGGGAGTCCCTGTGCTCTGCGCTTCGACTGGCCACGAGCTCACTGTGCACGACGTCTCGACCGTTCCGCAAGGGCAGACCAATGAAATTCGTTGTTTACGTGACTAAGACCTGCGGATTTCGTAGTCTTCCGGCGATCGGGGGTGTTGAAAACGTGGGCTTGCGGATTAGGGTGGTGTCTCAGCCAATGGACACGTTGGATCCACTCGAACTTGGAGGGCCGGCAGTGAGCACCGAGCTGCGTCGTCTGCGCAATTACATCGACGGTGAGTTCCGGGACGCCGCCGACGGACGGACCACGGAGGTGGTCAACCCCGTGACGGGCGAGGCGTACGCGACCGCGCCGCTGTCCGGGGCGGCGGACGTCGACGCCGCGATGGCGGCCGCCGCCGCGGCCTTCCCGGCCTGGCGCGACACCACCCCCTCCGAGCGTCAGAAGGCCCTGCTGAAGATCGCGGACGCGTTCGAGGAGCGTGCCGAGGAACTCATCGCGGCCGAGGTGGAGAACACGGGCAAGCCGATCGGACTCACGCGGTCCGAGGAGATCCCGCCCATGGTCGACCAGATCCGCTTCTTCGCGGGTGCGGCCCGGATGCTGGAGGGGCGCAGCGCCGGCGAGTACATGGAGGGGCTGACCTCGATCGTCCGCCGCGAGCCGATCGGCGTCTGCGCGCAGGTCGCGCCGTGGAACTACCCGATGATGATGGCCGTGTGGAAGTTCGCCCCGGCGCTCGCCGCGGGCAACACGGTCGTGCTGAAGCCCTCGGACACGACCCCCGCGTCGACCGTGCTCATCGCCGACATCATCGGCTCCATCCTGCCCACGGGCGTCTTCAACGTCATCACGGGCGACCGTGACACCGGCCGGCTGATGGTCGAGCACACGACCCCGGCGATGGCGTCCATCACCGGCTCCGTGCGCGCCGGCATGTCGGTCGCCGAGTCGGCGTCCAAGGACCTCAAGCGGGTCCACCTGGAGCTGGGCGGCAAGGCGCCGGTCGTGGTCTTCGAGGACACCGACATCGCCAAGGCCGTCGAGGACATCTCGGTGGCGGGCTTCTTCAACGCCGGCCAGGACTGTACGGCGGCGACACGTGTCCTCGTCCAGGAGGGCATCCACGACGAGTTCGTGGCCGCGCTCGCGAAGGCGGCCGCCGAGACGAAGACCGGCCGGCCGGACGACGAGGACGTACTCTTCGGCCCGCTCAACAACCCGAACCAGCTGAAGCAGGTCTCCGGCTTCATCGAGCGGCTGCCCGCCCACGCGAAGGTCGAGGCCGGTGGCCACCAGGTCGGCGAGAAGGGGTACTTCTACGCGCCGACCGTCGTGTCCGGGCTGAAGCAGGACGACGAGATCGTCCAGAGGGAGATCTTCGGGCCGGTGATCACCGTCCAGTCCTTCACCGACGAGGAGCAGGCCGTGGAGTGGGCCAACGGCGTGGAGTACGCGCTGGCGTCGTCGGTGTGGACCAAGGACCACGGGCGTGCGATGCGCATGTCGAAGAAGCTCGACTTCGGGTGCGTGTGGATCAACACGCACATTCCGCTGGTCGCCGAGATGCCGCACGGCGGGTTCAAGAAGTCCGGGTACGGCAAGGACCTGTCGGCGTACGGCTTCGACGACTACACGCGGATCAAGCACGTGATGACGTCGCTGGACGGCTAGTCCTCCGGTCGCCCGGATTCGAAAAGGCGCTGCCCGTGCCGATGTCGGCACGGGCAGCGTCGGCGTGCGGTCGCGGCCGCCTCGGGTGACTTCACGTCGAACCGGTCGATCACCATGAAGGCGCCGCTGTTCTTGGTGAGGGTGAGGGTGTGCCGTCCGGCCGTCAGACCGCTGACCGTGTAGACGGTCTGCTGGACGTGGCGGCTGGTGGCGTTGGCGTTGACGGTGCCCTGCGAGGCTCCGTCGAGGGAGACCGCGATCGTGCCTTCGTCGGTGTTGGTCTCGGTGATCACGTCGATCCAGGTGCCGACGAAGGTGACCGTCTGCGCTATCACGAACCTGCACGTGCACCGGGCCGGGCCGGCACGGCTCGCCGCGTGGTTCCGCCGCCGCCGGCACATCGAGAACCGGGATCCGTTGGGTCCGCGACGTTTTGGCGAGTCTGCGGCAGCAGATCAGAGTGCAGGCGATGCTGGTGAATGCCAGGAAGTGGTCGGCTGTGCGTTCGTAGCGGCGGTGCGGGCGTCGGCATCCGGCGATCCAGGACATGGTGCGTTCGATCGTCCGGCGGTGGCCGGCCGAGCCGTGGCGAGGTCTCGATGCCTCTGCGGGAGATGCGGTGCCGGATCCCTCGGCTGGACAACCATCGCCGCAGGTGGTTGTAGTCGTGGCTCCCGCCGCGTCCGGTCCGGGGCCGAGGACGGATCCGGTCGGCCGTCAGCCGCGCGGTGTCATGTCATACGGATGGCGGCGATGTCGAACTGGAGGCGCACCTTCTCGCTCACCATGGCACCGCCCTCCTTCAGCCGCTGGTTGTAGGTCAGGCCCCAATCGGAGCGGTTGATGGTGGTCGTACCGTCGAAGCCCACCCGCTCGTCCCCGAACGGGTCGGTGACATGGCCTATGTAGGTGAGTTCCAGGTCGACCGGCCGGGTGGCGTTCTTGATGGTCAGGTCGCCGTGCATGCGGTAGACGTCGCTGCCCACGAGCTGCACTGCCGTACTGACGAAGCGCAGATGGGGATAGGTCGCCGCGTCCAGGAAGTCGCGGTGGACCAGATGGGCGTCGCGCTGTTCCACGCCGGTGTCGACCGACGCGGTGGACAGCACGATCTCGGCGCGTGAACGGGATGGATCTCGGCCGTCGAAGTAGAGCCGGCTCTGGTACTCGGTGAACGCTCCCCGCACGGTCGTGACCAGGGCGTGGCGGACGGAGAAACCGATACGACTGTGCGCCGGGTCGATCATCCACTCGCCGGTCAACGCCGCCTGTGCGGGATCCGACAGGTTCGTCGTCGGGGCGAACGCCGGTGGCTGATGGGGCCGTTGCGAAGCGGGAGCGGTGGACGGGGTGGGGGGAGCCGGGCGGCGCAGGGACGCACCCCGGGTGAACAGGTTCATGATTCACGTAACTACGTCATGCCGAGGAGCGCCGCAAGCCTCCTTCAAGACCCGCGCACACGGTCGTCACGAATCGCCCAACCGAAGCCGCTGACTTTGCGATCTCTTTACAACCTGGGTCATGGCTGCCTCGTCTCTTCGCTCGATCAGTGACACAGCCCGCCCGGCCGACTTCCGGGCGGACCGACGAAAGAGAGCGATTCATGCGCCGAACCGGCCTCAGTGCCTTGGCAGTTGCGTGCACCGCCGTGCTGGCGGGCGCGGTGCCCGCGTTCGCCGACGGGGCGTCCGCGGCTCCGAGCCCCGTCCCCTCCGCGACCCGCGCGCCCAGCGCCGGCCCCACGTCCGCCCCCGCCGAGAGCACCACCCCGAGCGCCGTGCCGAGTGCGGCCCCGACCCGGGCGCCGTCGCCCGGTCAGGTCTCCATCGTGCCGAGCGGTGCGCCCAACACCGGTGTGGCGCCGACCTCTTCGGACTCGTCGGGCGCGGGCGCTCTGATCGGCGGGGGCGCCGCCGCGGCCGTCGCCCTCGGCGGTGGCGCGGTCTTCATCGTGCGCCGCCGGCGGGCGAACGGGGCATGAGTCCGCTCTCCAGGCGCGCCTTCGCCGCCGCGGCGCTCGCCGCGCTCCTCGCGGGCTGCGGCGGCCCGGGCGCCACGAACGGCAACTCCCCGGACGGGAGCCGGGCGAGCGACGCGTCGTCCTCCGCCTCGTCGTCCTCTGCACCGTCGTCCTCCGCGCCACCGCACGCCGGGCCGGTGTCCGCGGTGGGGCGATCGACCCCGGTCAGGCTCCGGATACCGGCCATCGGGGTCGACACCCCGGTCATGAAGCTGGGCCTGGCCGCGGACGGCACCGTGCAGGTGCCGCCGATCGCGGCGCACGACCGCGCGGGCTGGTACGAACACTCCCCGACGCCGGGGCAGACCGGTCCGTCGGTGATCCTCGGCCATGTCACGGTCGGCGCCTACGGAGACGGGGTCTTCCGGCACCTGAAGGACCTGCACAAGGGGGAGCGGATCGTGGCGCGCCTGGAGAACGGCACGGCTGCGGTGTTCGCCGTGACCGACGTGCGGACGGTCGCCAAGGCCGCCTTCCCGTCGAAGGAGGTGTACGGGAACGTGAAGCGGCCGGAGCTGCGGCTGATCACGTGCGGCGGCGAACGGAGCGGTGACGGATACCTCGACAACGTGATCGTCTTCGCGGCGCTGAGATCGTCTTCACGGGACTGAGCCCGTCGAGCCCTTGACCGGCCGGCCGTCGGCCGAATCCAAACCGGGATCCCGGGCCGACGGAACGTACGCCGTCGGTCCGGGCTCTTCCCCCGTGAGCGTCATGAGTGCCACGTGCGCCACGTGCGCCACGTGCGCCACGTGCGCCACGTGCGCTTTGAGAGTGGTGAACGCCACGAGTCCCCCCGCAAGTGCCCCACGACCCGGGAGAACGTTGAAACGGTCCCGCGAGAAGGCCGCGTCCGAGCTGTTCGCCGCCCTCTACCCGCGTCTCGCCGGCTGGGTCCGCCGGCTGGTCGACGACGACGAGACGGCGCATGAGATCGCCTCGGAGGCGTTCACCCGGCTCTGGGCGCGCTGGACGGCCGTCGCGGAGCCGCGCGGTTTTCTCTACGTCACCGCGGCCAACCTCGTCCGGGACCACTGGCGCAAGCTGGAGCGCGAACGCAGAGCCGTACGCCGGGCGACCACCGAGGCCGCGGTGACCCCGCATCCCGAGCAGGCCGACCCCTCGGTGCGCCTGCTCGTGCAGTCCCTCCCGGAACGACTGCGCATCCCGATCCTCCTGCACTACTACGCTGACATGCCGATCCGGGAGGTGTCCGTGCTCACCGGACGCAAGGAAGGAACCGTCAAGGCCGACCTCCACGCGGCCCGCGAACTGCTCCGCGCCCACCTGAGGAGAAGCCTTGATCACACACTCTGACGAGGGCCCGGACCACGACCCCGACGACCCGCTCACCGTCATCCTGCGGCCCCCCGCCGAACATCTCGGCCCACCCCCCGGCCACTACGAGGCGATCCGCCGCGGCGCGTCCCGCCGCAGGATGCTGCGCGCGGCCGCCGGTGCGGCCCTGACCTGCGGTGTCGCCGCCCTGGTCGTACTGCCGCTGCGCCTGACGGCCTCCGACGCGCCCGGCTCCCCGACGGTGCCTCTCGCCCCGCCCCCGGCGAGCAGCCCCTCGAACCCGCCGCCCCGGACGGCGACGCCCGCACCGTCGAGTGCCGGGCCCGGCCAGTCGTCCCGTTCCGCCCCGCCGACCGCCGGACCGACCGCCGGACCGACCGCCGGACCGAGCGCCGGACCGACCAGAGAGCCGAGCGCGGCCGAACCGTCCAGCCCCACCGTCGCGCCGGTTACTCCGATACCCTCCCGATCCGCCTCCGTCCAGCCGTCCGCGCCCGGGTCCCGGGCCGTCGCGACGCCGTCGAGCGCGCCCCGCCGGTAGCCACCACGGAAGCGAGGTGGCTCGCGCGGGACGGTTGTGAACACGTTCTGCGGACCGATCCGCTGCATCCCCTTCCGGTGGACGGTGGCCGGCATGTCCTTCGGCGTCTTCGGCGTCTTCGGTGTGCTCCCGTCATCTGCACTGCTCCCGCTGTACGTCGTCCGGAAGAAGATCAAGCGACGGGAGACGCTGACCGCTGCCCCGGATCCCGGCCCGGTGGCGCTGCTTGAGGGCGGCCTGCACGATCCGCTCGGCGAAAAAAGTGTTATCCCGTCAGCCTCCAGCCCGTCTCCCCTCGCGACCCCCGTTTCCCCCACACCCGGGAGCTCCCTTGCACCGCCCGCACCGGGACCGCACCGTGACCTCGGACATGGCCGCATGCCCGGGCCGAGCTGAGAAGGTGCGGTCGGACGGCGTATGACCTGGGAGGGGGCAGACGTGGGAGACAGGGCCGGGCGGGAGTGGCGTGCCACCATCGCCGCCGCGCAGGCCGGTGACCGGCACGCGTTGGAGGAACTCGTCGCCGGCTGGCTGCCGCTGGTCTACAACGTCGTCGGCCGCGCCCTGAACGGCCACGCCGACGTCGACGACGTCGTGCAGGAGACCATGCTGCGGGCCGTCGGCAACCTCGGCTCACTGCGCGACCCGGACAGCTTCCGGTCCTGGCTGATGGCGATCGCCATGCGGCAGATACTTGACCGGGCGCGCCGCAGAGCCACCCGGCAACTGGACGAGAGCGCCGCCAGGGAGGCCACCGACTTCGCCGAACTTACCGTGCTGCGACTCCAGTTGGAGGGCCAGCGGCGCGAGGTGGCGGAGGCGGTGCGCTGGCTGGACGACGAGGACCGCCAACTGCTGTCCCTGTGGTGGCTGGAGGTCGCGGGCGAGCTGACCCGGCGCGACCTGGCGGCGGCCGTCGGCATCAGCCGGCAGCACGCCGCCGTACGCGTCCAGCGGATGAAGGAACGCCTGGAGACCTCGCGCGGGATCGTGCGCGCACTGGACGGGGCGTGCCCCGCACTGCGGGAGCTGACCGGCCGCTGGGACGGGCGGCCCGACTCGGTCTGGCGCAAGCGGCTGGCCCGGCACATCAGGGGCTGCGCCTACTGCGGCGACGCGCGCACGTCCGTCGTACCGGCGGAGCGGCTCCTGGTCGGCATCGCGCTCGTACCGGTCCCGGCCGGCTTCACCCTGTCGCTGGCTCTCGGCGGCAAGACGGCGGCGGCCGCCACCTCCGTCGGCTGGTCCGCCAAGGTGCTCGGCATCCTGGCCAAGCCCGCGGTCGCCGTCACGGCGGCGGCGACCGTCGTCGCGGGCGGCGCGTACGTCGTCACGCAGACCCCGGGCACCCCGCCCCCGCACGCGGCGGTCACCCCCACTACGGCGAGCACCCACCGCCCGCCGCCCCCTTCCGCCTCGCCCACGCCCTCCCCGTCGCCCTCGGTGTCCCCCTCCGTGGCGAAGCAGAAGACCGAGCTCTACGGCAGCGTCGTCGACGCCGTCGACAAGGCGCCCGACCCGGACACCTCGCCCGGCGCGCTCCCGCACCGGCCCGCGTCCGGCGTCACCAGCACCGGCGGGGCGCACGCCGTGATGAACCACCGCGGCGACAGCGTGACGCTCACCGGCCAGGGCTATGTCCTGGTCCGCTGGCAGATCTCACCGCAGTACCGGTCGGGCGGCCTGGTCATGCCTGCCTGGACCGGCCTGAAGGGAAAGCTCTTCCACGTGGCCTCGGGCGGCGGCCGCCGGATGGATGACCACGTCAGCGACACCGACCGCTCCGCCACCGGCATGGGCGACTCGACCGTCGGCTACGCCGTACCGCAGGCCGGCACCCAGCAGATGTGGCAGAACGAGTACTTCTACCTCGACGGCGGCGTCACCCTCACCGTGAACGAGCGCGGCGCCGACTACGGCCTGAGCGTCTTCCCGACCACCTGGGACGCGGTGGAGAAGGACGTCACGGCCGGCCCCGACCAGGGCGCGAGGCGCTACGGACTGGTCCGCGACACCGGCAGGGACGACACTCCGGTCCCGCAGTACGTGACCCGTGCGACGCCGGCCGATCCGGCGACGGTGGCTCAGCGCTCGCGGGTGTAGCCGCCGTAGCGCAGAGCGCACAGGACATCGACGCGGTTGGTCGTGATCGAGTCGACGCCGAGGCCGATGAGGCGGCGCATGGAACGGCGCGTGTCCGGCGTCCACACGGACAGCAGGTAGCCGTCGTGGTGGACGCGGGCGGCCAGCTCGCGACTGACCAGGGAGAAGCGGTAGTTGAGCCAGCGCGGCTTCACCGCCGAGAGCAGCGCGGGGCGCGGGGGCGCCAGGCTGGTGCAGGTCAGGGCGATCTCGGCGGACGGGTCGGCGGCGCGGACGGCGAGCATCGCGGCGGAGCCCGCGGTGTAGTAGACGCGCTCGGCCGCCCCGGCCTCCCGTACGGCGTCCACGACGCGGCGCGCCGCCCGTACGTCCCGTATCCCCGGCAGGTCCAGCATCAGCCGGGTGCCGTCAGCGGCGGCCAGCGCCTCCGCGAGCGTCGGCACCCGGCCGTCGGTGAGCCCGCGCACCTCGTCCGCCGACAGGGAGCCGAGGGGCCGCTCGTGCTCCCACAGCCGTTTCAGCGTCGCGTCGTGCAGGAGCACGGGGACACCGTCCTTGGTGAGTCGTACGTCGATCTCGACGGCGTCCGCGCCCCGGTCGAGCGCGGAACGCAGCGAGTCGATCGTGTTCTCGCGGACGCGGTAGGGGTCGCCGCGGTGGGCCACGGCGGTCACGTTCTGCATGGCCCCATTGTGGAGGGCGTCAGGGGGCGAGCCACGCCGAGGTGTAGCTGTCGATCTCCTCGCGGATCCGGACCTTGCCCGCCTCGTCCAGGAAGGAGGCGTCGACGGCGCTCCTGGCGAGGGCCGCGAGACCCTGTTCGTCGAGCTTCAGCAGGCGGGCGGCGACCGCGTACTCGTTGTTGAGGTCGGTGCCGAACATGGGCGGGTCGTCGGAGTTGATCGTGATGACGACCCCGGCCTTGGCGAACTCCTTGACCGGGTGCTCGTCCAGGGTGCGGACCGCGCGCGTGGCGATGTTCGACGTCGGGCAGACCTCCAGCGGAATCCGGTGCTCGGCAAGGTGCGCGAGGAGCTTCGGGTCCTGGAAGGAACTGGTGCCGTGTCCGATGCGCTCGGCATGCAGGTGAGTGAGGGCGTCCCACACCGTCTCGGGGCCGGTGGTCTCCCCGGCGTGCGGCACGGAACGCAGACCGGCGGCGACGGCCCGGTCGAAGTACGGCTTGAACTGCGGCCGCGGCACCCCGATCTCGGGCCCACCGAGCCCGAACGACACCAGCCCCTCCGGCCGCAGCCGGTCGTCGGTCGCGAGCCGCGTCGTCTCCTCAGCCGCCTCCAGGCCGGCCTCGCCGGGAATGTCGAAGCACCAGCGCAGTACGGTCCCGAACTCGGCCTCGGCCGCCTTGCGCGCGTCCTCGATCGCGTCCATGAAGGCACGCTCGTCGATGTTGCGCCGGGTCGAGGACCACGGCGTGATGGTCAGCTCGGCGTACCGCACCTGCTGCCGGGCCAGATCCCGGGCCACCTCGTACGTCAGCAGCCGTACGTCCTCCGGGGTGCGGATCAGGTCGACGACCGACAGATATACGTCGATGAAGTGCGCGAAGTCCGTGAAGGTGAAGTAGTCGACCAGTGCCTCGGGGTCGGTGGGCACCTTGGAGTCGGGGTGCCGGGCGGCGAGTTCCGAGACGATCCGGGGGGAGGCGGAGCCGACGTGGTGGACGTGCAGTTCTGCCTTGGGCAGTCCGGCGATGAAGGCGTGCAGGTCACGCGGCACGACAGCGGACACGTCGAGATGCTCGGTCAAGAGTTCCTCCCCGGAACGGCGCCCCGGGCGGCTTCGGCGCTTCGGCCTGGCGGGGCGCGGGTGATCGGCTGATCGGTGGGTCAGGATCATCGTAGGCCGGGGGCTCGGTTCGCGGTGTGGGGGTGTGGTCGCGTGGGACAGGGCGGGGCGGGGCGGGGTGAGGCAGGGCAGACAGGGCGGGGCGGGCGCCGGGCCCCGGGCCATGGGCCCCGAGCCCCGAGCCCCGAGCCATGGGCCATGGGCCATGGGCCACGGTCCGGGGCCTCCCGGCTCGGGCCGTAGCATGACGGAACGTTCGACAGAGGGGATTACGTGCATGTCCGACGACGCGCAGACGCCGGCCGCCCGCGACCCGTGGGCCGCACCGTCGGAGGCAGGCTCGCGCGACGCGGCCCCCAAGGTCCCGCTGGCCAAGCCGGACCGCCCCGCCGCCCCCGTCCCGGAACCGAACCCCTGGGCATCACCGGCGACCGACGCCCAGGCGGGCCCCGGCCACACGGTCGCAGGCCAGGGAGCCGGGTACACGGTCGCCGGGCACGGCCCGGGTGAGGGGGCCGACGAGCCCGGCCCGGCCAGCCCGCCGCGGCCTTCCGTCCATGACCAGCTGACGGTCACGTCCTTGCCCGGCATCGACGACACACCGCCCCCCTCCCAGCCCTGGGCCGCCCCCTTCACCCCACAGGGCCCGACGCCCCCGATGGGCGGTCCGGTCAATCCGTTCGCCCCGCCCGGCGGGATGCCTCCGATGGGCGCTCCGGCCAATCCGTTCGCCCCGCCCGGCCCCGTGGCGCACGCAAGCGGCTCTGCCGCCCCCTTCGCCCCTCATGCCCACGGCGAGCCGATCCCGCCGCCGCCCATCGCCCCTGACGGCCCCGGCCAGGTCCCGTACGGCTACGGCTATCCGCCCCAGGCCGGTTACGGCGGACCCCTCCCGCAGTCCCAGGGCGCACCCGGCTACTACAACTGGCCCGGCATGACGCCCATGCCCAGGAACGGCATGGGCACCGCCGCCCTCGTGCTCGGCATCATCGCGGTGGTCGTCTTCTGTCTGTGGCCGATCGCCGTCGTGCTGGGTGTACTGGCTGTGATCTTCGGCGTGATCGGCCGCGGCAGGGCGCGCCGGGGCGAGTCGACGAACCCTGGTCAGGCCCTCGCGGGGATCATCTGCGGCGCCGTGGGCACCGTGCTCGGCGCGGTCATGATCGCGGCCTGGATCGCCCACCTCTGAGGGACAGGCTGCCCGGCGACGCCGGGCTCTCGTGGTCCCGAGCGGGTGGTCCCGAGCGGGTGGTCCCGAGCGGGTGGTCCCGAGAGGGTGGACCTTGTGTGTTCAGGCCGGCACCCGAGCCTGCCGGCTACGGCACCCGCGCCGAGCTGGCTACGGCACCCTCGCCCAGTCGCACCCGCGCCTGCCGGCTCAGGCACCTCGCCGAGCTGGCTACGGCACCCGCGCCTGCCGGCTCAGGCACCCGCGCCCAGTCGCCCCCGCGCCTCCATCAAGGCGAACCCCAGCAGATTCGCCCCCCGCCACCGCTCCGGATCCATCGCCGCCTCGGTGTCCGCTGCCAGGCCGATGCCCCACACCCGGTCCATGGGGCTCGCCTCGACCAGGACCCGGTCGCCCGTGCCCAGCAGGAACTCCCGCAGATCCGGGTGCGCGGTGAACTTGTGGACGCTGCCCTCGACCACGATCGCGAAGCGCTCGCGCTTCCATATCTCCTCGTCGAAGCCGCGCACCAGCCGCCCCGCCTTCTTCGCGAGAGACGGATCGTCCGCCGCCAGCACCTGCCGCTCCGCCTCCGCGTCGTCGAACAGCCGCGCCTTGGCCGCCATCATCCAGTGCTCGGCCGTCGCATACGCCGTCCCGTCCACCGTGAACGCCGCCGGCCACCACTGACTCATACAGCTCGACGCCACCCGGCCGTCCACCCGTGCCCGGTGACCCCAGAAGTGCAGATACTTGAACCGGGCGCCGGCGCGGACTTCCCTGACCAGGGCTTCCCGGGAGGCGATCCGCCCCGCGATCCCGCCCGTGCTCTCTTCCATGCACGGGAGTTTGGCAGGCACCACTGACACTCCGTCCCTCCTATTCCGAGCTCACTCGACACCTGGTCGACAGATTCCGTCGCGTAACCAAAAGGCAACAACGGAATCACTTGTTGGACGGCATCAGCTCTGTCAGGATCGGCAGTCAAATCGAGCTGGAGCTACGCCACCCACCTCATGAGCCGCGGGGCGACGGCGGAGGAGAGCGACATGCACAACCCGGGTCAAACCATCCCGGAACGATTCCCGGCGCAGGACCGCTTCGCGGACGGCGCGCAGTTCATCGCGGGGCGCCTCACCAAGGGCACCTCCGGTCGTACCCACGCGGTCGTCGACCCGGCGACCGGCGACGAGGTGTACACATACGAACTCGCCGGCCCCGACGACGTCGACGCGGCGGTGGCGGCCGCGCGCGAGGCCTTCCCCGGCTGGGCCGCCACCACGCCCGGCGGGCGTTCCGACGCGCTGCACCGCTTCGCCGCCGTGCTCGCGGACCGCGCCGAGGAATTCGCCCGCGCAGAGTCCCTCCAGTGCGGCAAGCCGCTGAAGCTGACGCGTGGGTTCGACGTGCCGGGCACCATCGACAACACCGCCTTCTTCGCGGGCGCCGCCCGGCATCTGCAGGGGCAGTCCGCCGGTGAGTACTCCGGCGACCACACCTCTTATGTACGCCGTGAACCCATCGGTGTCGTCGGGTCGATCGCGCCCTGGAACTACCCCCTCCAGATGGCCGCCTGGAAGATCCTCCCGGCGATCGCCGCGGGCAACACCATCGTGCTGAAGCCCGCCGAGCTCACCCCGCTCACCTCACTGCTGTTCGCCCAGGCGGCGACCGACGCCGGCCTCCCGGACGGTGTGATCAACATCGTCACCGGCACAGGCAGGGAAGCGGGCGAGCACCTGGTCGGTCACCCCGATGTCGTCATGACCTCGTTCACCGGTTCCACCGCCGTCGGCAAGCGTGTCGCCGAGGTCGCCACCGCGACCGTCAAGCGCATCCACCTGGAGCTCGGCGGCAAAGCCCCCTTCGTGGTCTTCGACGACGCCGACCTGGAGGCCGCCGCCAACGGCGCGGTCGCGGGTGCGCTCATCAACACCGGCCAGGACTGCACGGCCGCCACGCGCGCGTACGTACAGCGCCCGCTCTACGACGCGTTCGTCGAGCGGACGGCCGCCCTCATGGAGAGCGTCCGGCTCGGCGACCCCTTCGCCCCCGGCACCGACCTCGGCCCGCTGATCTCGCACCTCCAGCGCGACCGCGTCGCCGGATTCGTCGACCGGGCGCGCTCCTACGCGCGCGTGGTGACCGGCGGCGAGGCTCCCGGGGGAGCTCTGGAGAACGGTGCGTACTACCGCCCCACCCTCGTCGCGGACGCCGCCCAGGACAGCGAGATCGTCCAGTCCGAGATCTTCGGGCCGGTCCTGGTGGTCCTGCCGTTCGACAGCGACCAGGATGGGATCAGGCTCGCCAACGACTCCCCGTACGGCCTCGCCGCCTCCGCCTGGAGCCGCGACGTCTACCGGGCGAACCGCGCCACCCGTGAGATCAAGGCGGGCTGCGTGTGGATCAACGATCACATCCCGATCATCAGCGAGATGCCGCACGGCGGCTACAAGGCGTCCGGCTTCGGCAAGGACATGTCCACCTACTCCTTCGAGGAGTACACGCAGATCAAGCACGTCATGTTCGACAACACGGCGGTGGCCAGGAAGGACTGGCACCGCACCGTCTTCGGGGACCGATAGCAGAACCTGACGGTCGTCCACAGGCGGCCGCCACCTCCCGAAAGGGCAGCACGCGCATGGAGCAGTACGAGCCCGACCGCCTGTCACCGGCCACAGCGGCCGCCGTGCGACGCAGTCTCCGCAACGGACGGGCCGCCATGACCCGCCGTTCGGTGCTGCGCGCCTCCGCGGGCGGCGCGCTTGCCGCCGGCGGCATGGTGGCGCTGAGCGGCTGCGGGATCCCAGCGGCAGGCAAATCGCAGGGCGGAGTGTCCGCCGACGACCACTCGGCGAAGGAGAAGGTGATCAACTTCTCCAACTGGCCCGAGTACATCGACGTCGACGACAGCGGCAAGCGCCACCCGACGCTGGACGCGTTCCGCAAGCGGACCGGCATCCAGGTCAAGTACACCGAGGACATCAACGACAACGACGAGTTCTTCGGCAAGATCCAGCCGCAGCTCGCCGCGGGCCAGGACACCGGGCGCGACCTCATCGTGCTCACCGACTGGCTGGCCGCCCGCATGATCCGCCTGGGCTACGTCCAGAAACTGGACGCGGCCAACCTGCCCCACGCCTACGCCAACCTGTCGGACCAGTTCCGCAGCCCGGACTGGGATCCGGGCCGCGCCTATTCGTATGTGTGGCAGGGCATCTCGACCGTCGTCGCGTTCAACAAGAAGGCACTCGACGGCGTCGAGGTGAAGTCGGTCTCCGACCTGCTCGACAACCCCGCGCTCAAGGGCCGGGTCGGCCTGCTGACCGAGATGCGTGACACCGTCGGCATGACCATGCTCGACATGGGCAAGGACCCGGCGAAGTTCACCGACGACGACTACGACGCGGTGATAGCCCGTCTGCAGAAGGCCGTCGACAAGGGCCAGATCCGCCGCTTCACCGGCAACGACTACACCTCCGACCTCAGCAAGGGCGACCTGGCGGCCTGTGTCGCCTGGGGCGGCGACATCGTGCAGCTCCAGACGGACAACCCCGATGTCGGCTACGTCATCCCCGACCACGGCTACATGACGTCCACCGACAACCTGTTGATCCCCAACAAGGCGCGCCACAAGACGAACGCCGAGCGGCTCATCGACTACTACTACGAGCCGGGGCCGGCCGCCGAACTCGCCGCCTACATCAACTACGTGAGTCCGGTCGCGGACGTCAAGCCGTACCTTGCCAAGCTCGACAAGTCGGCGGCGAACAACCCGCTGATCCTTCCCGACAAGGCCATGCAGGCGAGGTCCGTGGCCTTCCGCTCGCTGAGCTCGAAGGAAGAGACGGCCTACCAGCAGAAGTTCGCGAAGCTCACAGGGGCGTGACGAAGATGACCACAGACAACAGCGGCGACGTGCGCCTTTCCGGCATCAGCAAGACCTACGGCTCCTTCACCGCCGTACACCCGCTCGACCTGACCGTGCCGCAGGGGTCCTTCTTCGCCCTGCTCGGCGCCTCGGGCTGCGGCAAGACCACCACCCTGCGCATGATCGCCGGCCTGGAGGAGCCCAGCGGCGGCACCGTCCACCTCGGCGACCAGGAGGTCACCCAACTGCCGCCCTACAAGCGGCCGGTGAACACCGTCTTCCAGTCCTACGCCCTCTTCCCGCACCTCGACATCTTCGAGAACGTCGCCTTCGGCCTGCGCCGGCGCGGCATCAAGAGCGTGAAGAAGCAGGTCGAGGAGATGCTGGAGCTGGTCCAGCTCGGCGAGCAGGCACGCAAGAAGCCGCACCAGCTCTCCGGCGGCCAGCAGCAGCGCGTCGCGGTGGCCCGCGCACTGATCAACACCCCGAAGGTGCTCCTCCTAGACGAGCCGCTCGGCGCCCTCGACCTCAAGCTGCGCCGTCAGATGCAGCTGGAGCTCAAGCGCATCCAGACCGAGGTCGGCATCACCTTCATCCACGTCACGCACGACCAGGAGGAGGCCATGACCATGGCCGACACGGTCGCAGTGATGAACGCGGGCCGCGTCGAACAGCTCGGTTCGCCCGCCGACCTCTACGAAAACCCCGACACCACCTTCGTCGCCAACTTCCTCGGCACCTCGAACCTGATCGAGGCCGAGGTCGACTCCAGGAGCGGCGGCGACATCGTCCTCAGGGCGGGCGGCGGCAAGCTGGTGCTGCCCGAGTCGCGCTGCTCCGCGCCGACGACGACCGGCGGCAAGGTACTGGTCGGCGTCCGCCCCGAGAAGATCTCGCTCACGCACGCCGACGACGCGGGTGAGATCGGCGAGGGCCGCAACCGCATCACCGGGAAGATCGCCGACTCCAGCTTCATAGGCGTCTCCACGCAGTACGTCATCGACAGCCCCGTCTGTCCCGAGTTCGAGGTCTACGCGCAGAACATCGACCGCGACGCCCGGCTGGTGCCCGGCGCCGAGGTCGTCCTGCACTGGAACCCGGCACACACCTTCGGCCTCGACGCGGACCAGTCCCTGCTTGCTGGGACAGTGGGCTCCGCCGGGGTGGCCGAGGTCGAGGAGGAGGCCGCCTGATGGCCACGCTCAGTGAGGCGCCACCCCTGGCGCCGGTCCCCGAGAAGAAGCCCCCGCGCAAGCGGGGCCGCCTGGTGCCGTACTGGCTCCTGCTCCCCGGTCTCCTGTGGCTGGTCATCTTCTTCGCGTTGCCGATGATCTACCAGGCCTCCACGTCCGTGCAGACGGGCTCCCTGGAGGAGGGCTACAAGGTCACCTGGCACCTCGCCACCTACTGGGACGCGATGTCCGAGTACTGGCCGCAGTTCCTGCGCTCGATCCTGTACGCCGGCGCCGCGACGATCCTGTGCCTCGTTCTCGGCTACCCGCTCGCGTACCTGATCGCCTTCCGCGCGGGCCGCTGGCGGAACCTGATCATGGTCCTGGTGATCGCGCCGTTCTTCACCAGCTTCCTCATCCGCACCCTCGCCTGGAAGACGATCCTCGCGGACAGCGGACCGGTGGTGAGCACCCTCAACACGCTGCACCTCCTGGACGTCACCAACTGGCTCGGCTGGACCTCCGGCGACCGTGTGCTGGCCACCCCGCTCGCGGTGGTCTGCGGACTGACGTACAACTTCCTGCCGTTCATGATCCTGCCGCTCTACACCTCGCTGGAACGCATCGACGGGCGGCTCCACGAGGCGGCCGGCGACCTGTACGCCAAGCCCTGGACCACCTTCCGCAAGGTGACCTTCCCGCTGTCGATGCCCGGTGTGGTCTCCGGAACGCTGCTGACCTTCATTCCGGCGGCCGGCGACTACGTCAACGCCGAACTCCTCGGCTCCACCGACACCCGCATGATCGGAAACGTCATCCAGACCCAGTTCCTGAGAATTCTGGACTATCCGACGGCCGCTGCCCTCTCCTTCATCCTCATGGCAGCGATTCTGCTCATGGTGACCATCTACATTCGCCGGGCCGGGACGGAGGATCTGGTCTAAATGCCTGTCGTCAACTGGCTCAAGCGCCATCTCGTCGTCATCGCGGGACTGGTGACGCTCGGATATCTGCTGCTGCCGAACGTCATCGTCACGGTGTTCTCCTTCAACAAACCCAAGGGCCGCTTCAACTACCAGTGGCAGCAGTTCTCCACGGACGCCTGGAAGGACCCGTGCGGGGTCGCCGACATGTGCGGGTCGCTGTCGATCAGCCTCCAGATCGCCTTCTGGGCGACGGCCGGCGCCACGATCCTCGGCACGATGATCGCGTTCGCGCTGGTCCGCTACCGGTTCCGCGCGCGGGGCACGGTGAACTCGCTGATCTTCCTGCCGATGGCGATGCCCGAGGTCGTCATGGCGGCCTCGCTGCTCACCCTGTTCCTCAACCTGGGTGCCCAGCTGGGCTTCTGGACGATCCTGATCGCCCACGTCATGTTCTGCCTCAGCTTCGTCGTCGTCGCCGTCAAGGCGCGCGTGATGTCGATGGACCCGCGCCTGGAGCAGGCGGCGCAGGACCTCTACGCCGGTCCCGCGCAGACCTTCCTGCGCGTCACCCTGCCCATCGCCGCGCCCGGGATCGCCGCGGGCGCGCTGTTGTCCTTCGCGCTCTCCTTCGACGATTTCATCATCACCAACTTCAACGCGGGCTCGACCGTCACCTTCCCCATGTTCGTCTGGGGCTCGGCACAGCGCGGAACGCCCGTCCAGATCAATGTCATCGGTACGGCCATGTTCCTCGTCGCCGTACTGCTCGTGCTTTCCTCGATGCTTATCAGCAATCGCCGCAACAAGCAGAAGGCATAACCGCAGAACCTTGTAGGGAGTTGAAATCATGGCCCCAGGCGCCATGCCCCTGAATTCTGGGGGAAATGCCCCCAGACCCCCTAGTTGGACAAAGTCACTCTCCGACGCACAGCCGGTCCCGTACTGGCTGGAAGACCCCGGCAAGCCCCACCCCGAGCCCGCGCTCACCGGCGCCGAGACCTGCGACCTGCTGGTCGTCGGCGGCGGCTACAGCGGACTGTGGACCGCGCTCATCGCCAAGGAGCGCGACCCCGGACGGGATGTCGTCCTGCTGGAAGGCCGCGAGGTGGGCTGGGCCGCCTCGGGCCGCAACGGCGGCTTCTGCGCCGCCTCCCTCACCCACGGCCTGCCCAACGGACTGACCCGCTGGCCGGACGAGATCCGCACACTGCAGGAGCTGGGCGCCCGCAACCTCGACGAGATCGAGAAGGCGGTCGCCCGCCACTCGCTGGACTGCGACTTCGAGCGCACCGGCGAGATCGACGTGGCCACCGAGACGTACCAGGCGCGGGAACTGCGCGACTGGTACGAGGAGATGGAGCGCGAGGGCCTCGCCGACGGCGTCGAGTTCCTGGAGGCCGAAGCGGTGCGGGAACAAGTCGACTCGCCGACCTTCCAGGCGGGCCTGTGGGACCGCGGGGGCGTGGCCATGCTCCACCCGGCCAAGCTCGCCTGGGGCCTGAAGCGTGCCTGCCTCGCGCTCGGCGTGCGCGTCTACGAGCACACTCCGGCCCTGGCCCTGAAGCCGTACGGCGCCGGCATGGCCGTACGCACCTCCTACGGTTTCGTCCGCGCCCGCAAGGTCGCGCTCGGCACCAACATCTTCCCGAACCTGGTCAGGCGCGTACGGGCGTACACCGTCCCGGTCTACGACTACGCGCTGATGACCGAGCCGCTGAGCGACGAACAGCTGGCGTCGATCGGCTGGAAGAACCGCCAGGGCCTCGGGGACAGCGCCAACCAGTTCCACTACTTCCGGCTGTCCGCCGACAACCGGATCCTGTGGGGCGGTTACGACGCGGTCCACCACTACGGCGGCCGGGTGCGCGCCGAGTACGACGACCGCCCGGAGACGTACGCCAAGCTGGCCCGGCACTTCTTCACCTGTTTCCCGCAGCTGGAGGGCGTCCGCTTCACGCACGCCTGGGGCGGCGCGATCGACACCTGCTCGCGCTTCTCCGCGTTCTTCGGCACCGCACACCACGGCAACGTCGCCTACGCGGCGGGCTACACGGGTCTCGGCGTGGGTGCCACGCGTTTCGGTGCCGAGGTGATGCTGGACCTGCTGGCGGGGGAGCGCACGGAGCGCACCGAGCTGGAGATGGTCCGCAAGAAGCCCCTGCCGTTCCCGCCCGAGCCCTTCGCCTGGACCGGTATCGCGCTCACCAAGTGGTCGCTGGCCCGCGCCGATGCACAGGGCGGCCGGCGCAACCTCTGGCTGCGGACGATGGACAGGGTGGGCCTCGGGTTCGACAGCTGAACGCGATCCAGTGTGATCCAGCTCACTTCAACTGGGTGTGGAAACCCGCGTAATGCCTGCCGGTGGACCTCCCTCTCTCCCATGACGCGATCAGCGTCAAGGAGAGACAGGGAGGCTCCTCATGGATGGGGCGAAAACGGCGGTCGAGTGGCTGGCATCCGTCGCTCCGGATCCCGAGGCCTGCCGCTGGGAGTGGGAGCGCAACCCCCTGGGGATCGCGCTGCTGCCCGCAGGCAAGGCCTGGGACGTACTCATCCTGCCGAGCCGGCTCGGCTATCCCACGCTCGACGTCCTCACCCGCGTCCTCGACCGGCCGGGACCGGTCCTGGTCGACTTCGGGGACGCGCGCATGGGCTTCTTCGTGCCCCCGGGCACAGCGGCCCGCTGGCTCGGGACCGGCATCCGCACCGCGGGAGCCGGCACCTGGATCGTGGTGCCGTACCCGGGGCGGTCGACCGGTGGGGTGCGCTGGCTGGTCCCGCCGGACGGCTCGGGCACCCTCACCGACCCCGCGCTCCTCGAACTGGCGATGCACGAGGCGGCAGCGGGCCTGGCGTGCGAGGAGGGCACATGACGGGCCGGTGACGGCCAGAGGTCTACTCGTCCTCCGTGGCGCTCTCGCGTCGGCCGGCCGTGTGGCCGACGCGAACCAGGAAGATCCACAAAGACGTGAGCAGCACCGTGCACAGGCACCAGCTGGCCACGACGTCCAGTGGCCAGTGGTAGCCGCGCCGGACCAGGCCGAACCCGACGGCGAACGTGACGACGGCGCAGGCGATGACCAGCTCGCGGCGGGCGTAAGCCGTGCGCAGCCAGGGGAGCAGGAGCAGGGTCGCCGAGCCGTAGGCGACGGCGGACGTCGCGGTGTGGCCGGACGGGTAGTAGCCGGTCGCCGGGGGCATCACGGGGGTGCCCGGGCGGTCGATCAGTGCCTTGAGGGGCACGATCAGGGCCGGGACCAGCGCCATCACGAGAGCCGCCGCGAGGGGCGGCAGCCACCAGCGGTACATCCCGGACGTCCGGCCCCGCCAGGCCGCGTAGGCCAGGACGACGGCGAGCACCGGCACCGCGACCTGGACATTGCCCAGGTCTGAGAGAAGCTCGGAGAAGCGGTCCGGGTGCGCGAGGGCGAGGCTGACCCTTCGGTCCACGCGCAGAAGCAGGCCGTCGGAGACGACCTGCCAGGTGATCAGCGCGAAAAGAAGGGCGGGAAGCCCGAGAAGGAGAAGGAAGGAGGCCGGCCGCCCCGGAACAGGGGGGGTGGTTCCGGGGCGGCCGATCAGATCGGATCGACGCCCACCCCGGGGGGTTTGGGGCGGGCGACTGTCCGATCGGTGAGGAGATCCGGAGCTGGAAGCTCCGTGTGTGTGCGCGAGGGCACGACCAGGCCGAAGCTGGGGAGGCCCCGTCCTGATGTCGCCCACAGTCCCCTGTGGGCGGGGTGTATCTCTCATCTGGGTAGAACCTACGACAGCCGAAGGGCTCAGGACAGGCGGAATCGCGTTACGCCATCCACCTCGCACACCTTCTTCACACGGCCTGACGGCGGCCGCCCCGGGCCCGGAATCGCAGGGGCCGCGAGGGCTGGGGCGGATGGTGCTCATGTGGTGTGCACCCTGTGGGTGAGCTGCGGATTCCGGGTGGCTCAGATGCGTGTGAAGGCCTGCTCGATGATGTCGAGACCCTCGCTCAGCAGGTCCTCGCCGATGACCAGCGGGGGCAGGAAGCGCAGCACGTTGCCGTACGTGCCACAGGTCAGGACCAGCAGGCCCTCCTGGTGGCAGGCCCTGGCGAGCGCGGCGGTCGCCTCCGGGTTCGGCTCCTTGGTCGCGCGGTCCTTGACCAGCTCGATGGCGATCATCGCGCCCCGGCCCCGGACGTCGCCGATGATGTCGAACTTCTCGGCCATGGCGCCGAGGCGGCTCTTCATGACCGCCTCGATGTTCTTCGCCCTGGCGTTGAGGTCGAGCTCCTTCATGGTCTCGATGGCGCCCAGCGCACCGGCACAGGCGACCGGGTTGCCGCCGTAGGTGCCGCCCAGGCCGCCGGCGTGCGCGGCGTCCATGATCTCGGCGCGGCCGGTCACGGCGGCGAGCGGAAGACCGCCCGCGATGCCCTTCGCCGTCGTGATCAGGTCGGGGACGATGCCCTCGTCCTCACAGGCGAACCACTGGCCCGTACGGCAGAACCCGGACTGGATCTCGTCGGCGACGAACACGATCCCGTTGTCCTGGGCGAACCGGCTGATCGCCGGCAGGAAGCCCTTCGCCGGCTCGATGAAGCCGCCCTCGCCGAGCAGCGGCTCGATGATGATCGCGGCGACGTTCTCGGCGCCGACCTGCTTGCTGATCTGGTCGATGGCCTGCGCGGCGGCCTCGGGGCCGGCGTTCTCGGGACCGGTCGGCCAGCGGTAGCCGTAGGCGACCGGGACGCGGTAGACCTCGGGCGCGAACGGGCCGAAGCCGTGCTTGTACGGCATGTTCTTCGCCGTCAGTGCCATCGTCAGGTTGGTGCGCCCGTGGTAGCCGTGGTCGAAGACGACCACGGCCTGGCGCCTGGTGTACGCGCGCGCGATCTTGACGGCGTTCTCGACGGCCTCGGCGCCACTGTTGAACAGGGCGGACTTCTTGGCGTGGTCACCCGGGGTGAGTTCGGTGAGGGCCTCGGCGACCTCCACGTAGCCCTCGTACGGAGTGACCATGAAGCAGGTGTGGGTGAAGTCGGCGAGCTGCGCGGAGGCGCGGCGTACGACGGCCTCGGCGGACGCGCCGACGGACGTCACGGCGATTCCCGAGCCGAAGTCGATGAGCCGGTTCCCGTCGACGTCCTCGATGATCCCGCCGCCCGCACGCGCGGTGAAGACCGGCAGCACGGAGCCCACGCCCTGCGCGACCGCGGCGGTACGGCGGGCCTGCAGTTCCTGCGACTTCGGACCGGGGATGGCGGTGACGATCCGGCGCTCCTGCGGAAGTGCGCTCATGAGGGGCTCCTGGGGGTGTGCGGCCTTACGGACTCTTGCCTTCTTTTCTCGCAGGTTAGGGCCGGGAGAGAGGGGTGGGCATGCTCCATGTGGGCGCTGTCGGGAATTCGGGTTGTCCGCGTTGGACATGGCGGGGGCGGGCGGACGGCCATCACCGGGTTCGGTTCCGCTGCCCGCCCGCGGCCGCGTAAGCGGTGAACTCCCTTGGCGGGGGCGTTAGATTGACCGCTGAGGACGGAACGGCTGGTCAGGGAGCGAGGGCGATGGACAGCGACGGGACGCACGACGCACGGGGCACGCACGCCAATCCTGTGCCGCGTCCGGCGGGGCCACCGCAGGTTCCGGCGATGCCGGCCCGGCCCCCCGCGGCGCCGGATGTGCCACCGCGGCCGGACGGGTCGGCGTTCCTGACATGGCTGCGGGCACCGCGGCCGGAGGTGGCGCCGGGCGTGTGGCGGTTCGGGCACCGGCCCCGGCCGGAGGAGGAGCCCGAACTCATCCCCGCCCGCCAGCTGGTCAGCGGCGCGGTGATCGCCTTCCTCGTCGGCTGGCTGATCTGGTCGCTGCTGTGGAACGGCTACCTCGGCGGCTGGTGGCTGCTCCCGCTCTACGCGATGATCCCCGGCTCCTGGGCGCAGCCCCACAGCTTCGCCTCGGTCGTGGTCGTCTACGCCTACTACGTGCTGATCGCCCTGGTCATCATGATCGGCGTCGGCAGGCTCGGACGGTGGGGGGAGATCTGGCGCCGCTACGGCCCGCCGGCCTGGAGCAGCCGGTCGGCGCCCCGCACCGAACGCCCGCCCGCCCCCGAACAGGACCCTGCCGAGTGGCCCCAGCTGCGCGCCGCCGGAGCCGTCGACGCCGCCGAGCGCCTCGCCGGCGAGGCCCGCTCCGGGCTGATGCGGGACGTGGACCACGCCCGGATCGTGCGCGCCTGGCAGGGCGTGCGCAGCGGCCGGCACACCCTCGCCGCGTTCACCGGAGCCGTGCTCAAGGACGGGGCCGCCGCCTGTCTGCACCCCTCCGGGGAGCGTGACCTGCCGGCCCGGCTCTCCCGGCACGACCTGCTGACCGGGCAGGTACGGCTCGGTATCGCCGCCGACGACCCCCGCAACCCGTACGCCTACCGCGGCGCCGGACTCGGCCTCGACCCCGGGCTGCTCGGCACCTCGCTGCTCGCTGTCGGCCCGGCCGGCTCCGGCAAGACCGGCACCGTGGTGCGGCCGCTCGCCGAGTCGCTGTGCCTGCACGCCCTCGCCGGACGGGCCGCGGTCGTCGTGGTCGGCGCGGCCGGCGCGGGGCTCGGACCGGTCGACGCGTACGACGTCGTCGTACGGATCGGGCATCCGGAATCGGAGTACGACCTGGACCTGTACGGCGGGAGTGGCGACCCCGACGAGGCCGCGGCAGTGCTTGCCGAGGCGCTGGTCGGGGATCTCGCCGATCCGCACCCCGGCAGTGACAGCCGTCGGTCCACGACCGTGCTCGCCCAGCTTCTGGGACCGTTCCGGGCGGTGCACGGCCGCTTCCCCTCCGTGCCGGAGCTGCGGCAGCTGCTCGACGGGGCGCCCGGTCCGCTGGACACGCTGCGTACGGCGCTGCAGGGCTCAGGGCAGGAGTCGCTGCTGCGTGAACTGGACGCGCGAGAGCGGCAGTCGGGGCACCCCGGTGATGTGGCGGCGGTGCTCGCGGACCGGGTGGCGCTGCTCGACCGGCCCGCCTTCGCCACGTTTTTCAAAAGCTCAGCCTTCGACGCGTCCGGACAGTCCAAGCCCTTCTCCCTCAAGGCCCTGGACCACCCGGTGCGGGTCCGTATCGATCTGCCCGAGCGCGGGCACGCGGACGCCTCGCGGATGCTGGCGCGGCTGGTGCTCGCACAGTTCACGGCGAGCGTGGCGATGCGCGAGGACCGGTCGCTGTTCGCCTGTCTGGTGCTGGACGACGCGTCCGGGGTGGTGACCCCGGAGGCGGTGCGCGGGATCCAGCGGCTGCGGTCGGCGAACGCCGGCGCCGTGCTCACCCTGCGCTCCCTGGACGACGTACCGAGGCCCTTGCGCGGTCCGCTGCTCGGCTCCACCGGATGCCGGATGGCGCTGTCCGGGCTCACTCCGTGGGACGGCCAGGACTTCGCCGAGGTGTGGGGCAAGGAGTGGACCGAGGCGCGGGACGTCACCGACCGGCAGATCATCGCCGAGACCCCGGCGGGGAAGGCCCTGCACGTGCTGCGCCGGGTGATCACCGGCAAGGCGCCGACCCAGCGGGCCGTAACCGTCCGACAGGTCGAACGCGAGCGGTGGTCGGCGTCCGAGCTGGCGCACGGAGTGCCGCCGGGACATGCGGTGCTGTCGCTGACGAACGTGAAGGGCGAGCACGCGCCACCGCTGCTGGTGGATCTGAGGGGGTAGGCCCCTCCTTCACCTGTTTCTTGCGAGGAGGCCCCGGCGTTCACGCCGGGGAGGAATCGCATCCGGGTGTCGCGACGCGGAGCGTCGCCGCATCCGGTTCGGGGCGCGGAGCGCCCGCGGCTGTCGGCACCGCCGAGGTGATGCGAACGCGTGTACCCGTGATCGCTGGTCGGGGTGATGGCCGGGGAATCATGGTCCGTGTGTGCGGCTGTCGTACGAATGGTCCTTCGGAGGGTTCGGGACGGCGCGGTGTCCCGGCCCAGGACCATGAGGGGGCGAGATGGCGCGGGTGGAGGCGACTGCGGAGGCCGGGCATGCCCGGTACACCTTTCGGCTGCGCCTGTCGTCCGCCGCCCGTACCGCCCTGGCGGCGGAGTGGGACCGATGCCGTTGGGTGTGGAACGAATGCGCCGCCAAGTCCAGGGCCATACACCTGCACAACAAGGCCACCGGGCAGAAGGCCACGTGCGGTCCGGCTCAGCTCGACAGGATGCTGACCGAAGCCCGCGCCCGTACGCCCTGGCTGCGGGAGGGCTCGTCGGTTGTCCAGCAGCAGGTCATCCGCGACTTCGGCCGCTCCCGCACCAAGGCACAGAAGGACATCAAGGCGCGCCTGCCCATGGCGCGTCAGGCCGGGATGCCGAGGTGGAAGACGAAACGCGAGGCGCTGCCGTCCCTCAACTACACCCGGCGCGGGTTCCGGTTGAAGGACGGCCGGCTGCACCTGGCGGGTGGCATCGTCGTGACGGTGGTGTGGTCGCGGGAACTGCCGGCCGAACCGTCCTCGGTACGCGTCTACCAGGACAGTCTCGGACACTGGTATGGCTCGTTCGTCGTCCCCGCCCAGGTCGAGCCCCTGCCTCGGACCGGCCGTGTACTCGGCGTCGACTGGGGCGTGAAGGAGACCGCGACCACCACATCCGACGCGCACGACCTGCCGCACGCCGAGCACGGCAAGAAGGCCAGGACGAAGCTGACCCGGTATGACCGGATGATGGCCCGCCGCAAGCCGAAGAAGGGCCGGCCCGGGTCGAAGGGCTACCACGAGGCGAAGAAACTGCGGGCGAAGGCGCACAAGAAGGTTGCGAGGCAGCGTCAGGACACCGGCCGCAAGTGGGCCAAAAAGGCTGTCCGCGACCACGATGCCATCGCTGTCGAGGACTTCCGTCCGAAGTTCCTCGCCAGGACCACGATGGCCCGCAAGGCCGCTGACGCCGCCATCGGCGCCACCAAGGCCGCTCTGATCGCGATGGGCCGCAAGCACGGGCGGGACATCCGCCTCGTCCACCCCGCGCACACCACGATGGACTGCGCGCACTGCGATGCGAGAGCCAAGCATCGCCTGCCGCTGGGTGAGCGCACCTACACCTGCACCGTGTGCGGAAACGTGTCCCCGCGGGACAAGAACTCCGCACGCGTCATGCTCGTCCGGGCTGGTCTCAACCCGGCTGGCGCTGATGGCGTAAGACCTCCTGGAGCGCTGCTCCAGGAGGCAGCCTGAGCCAGGAATCCCCTTCCCTTCAGGGAGGGGAGGATTCAAAGCACGCGGTGACCGTACGGTGAGGCAGAATCGGCAGAGGCCGTTCATACGTGGCGGCCAAGAGATCACCCTGTTCGACTGGTCTCCGCAGACTGTCCCGCCGACCTGAAGGCCTCATGCCCCCGACGCTCGCCTCGCTCGTCCACCACTCCGCGCTCAAGCTGACCGTGCGCGCGGGCGAGGACCGCCTGGACGTGCCCGTCCGCTGGGCACATGTCAGCGAGCTGGCCGACCCGGTGCCCTACATGGAGGGCGGGGAACTGCTGCTGATCACCGCGCTGAAGCTGGACGCGGAGGACCCGCAGGCGATGCGGCGGTATGTGAAGCGGCTGGCGGGGGCCGGGGTGGTGGGCCTCGGCTTCGCCGTCGGCGTCAACTACGAGGAGACGCCGAAGGCGCTGGTCGACGCGGCTCAGGAGCAGGGGCTCCCGCTGCTCGAAGTGCCGCGCCGCACCCCCTTCCTTGCCATCAGCAAGGCCGTGTCCGCCGAGATCGCCGCCGACCAGTACCGGGCGGTGACGGCGGGCTTCGCCGCGCAGCGGGAACTGACGAAGCAGGCGCTGACCGACGGTCCGGAGGGCCTGCTCTCCTCGCTCGCCTCGCAGGTCGACGGCTGGACGGCGCTCTACGACGCCTCGGGCGCCGTCGTCGCCACCGCACCGGAGTGGGCGGGCCGGCGCGCCGCACGCCTCACCGCGGACGTGGAGCGGCTGCAGGAGCGGCCGGCGCCGGCGTCCTCGGTGGTCGGCCCTCCGGACAACGAGGACCGCGTCGAACTGCACTCCCTGGGCACCGGGCGGCGGCCGCGGGCGGCGCTCGCGGTGGGCACCGCGGCGGCCCTCGGCACGGCCGAGCGGTACGCGGTCCACTCGGCGATCGCGCTGCTGACGCTGACGACGGAACGCTCCAGGTCGTTCCACGCGGCGGAACAGCGGATCGGCGCGGCGGTGCTGCGCATGCTGCTGGCGGGGGAGCCGGACCATGCGCGTGCCGTCGCGGGCCACCTGTACGGAGGTCTCCTCGACGCCCCCTTCCGGATGATCGTCGCCGAGGCGGCCACGCGGGCCGCCGCCGACCCCGCAGATCCGCTCGCCGCGCTCGCCGAGACCGTGGAGTCGGCGGCCGCGCGCGCGGGGGAGCCCGTACTGGTCGTGCCCGAGGGAGAGCGGCTGATCGTGCTGGCCCCCGACGGAGGTGCGGCGGTCGCCGCGTGCGGTGAGTGCGCGGCGGTCCTGGGGGCCGCGCGGGATCCGGCCGGCGGTGACGGGGACGAGGTCGTGGTGGGGCTGTCGGCGCCCGTGGGGCCGATCGCGGCCGCGGCGGCGTACAAGCAGGCCGAGCAGGCGTTGTCGGTGGCTCGGCGGCGGGGACGGGTGTGCGTGGCGCACGAGCAGTTGGCGGCCGGATCCGTGCTGCCCCTGCTCGCCGACGATGCGGTGAAGGCGTTCGCGGACGGGCTGCTGCGCCCGCTGTACGAGCACGACGCGACCGGGCGGGGCGATCTGGTGGCCTCGCTGCGGGCATGGCTCTCCCGCCACGGCCAATGGGACGCGGCGGCGGCCGACCTGGGGGTTCACCGGCACACCCTGCGCTACCGGATGCGGCGCGTGGAGGAGATCCTCGGCCGGTCGCTGGACGACCCGGATGTACGGATGGAACTGTGGCTGGCCCTCAAGGCGACATCGGTGGGTGGGTGACTCCAGCCCGAAATCAGCCCCTTTGGCGTTTGAGGAGCGGGGGTCCGGGGGTGGAGCCCCTGGGAGGGGAGGGGAGGGGAGGGGACGGGACGGGTAAGGGACGGGTAGGGGCGGCGGGCGAAAGAACCCCCAGTGCGCCCCGCGCGCACCCCCGTGCACTCACCACCGCGCCAAACCGGCGCACCCCAGCCCCCGACCAGTACGCCCCGGACAAGCGCACCCCCGACCCCTCCGTCCTACCGTGGACCCACTACCACCCCGCACACCCCCTAACGCGGAAGGGCCGGACCCGCACATGCCCCAGAGCAACGTCGCAGCCACCACCGCCTTCTGGCTCGCCGGCCGCCAGGCCACCGGCGAGGACACCTTCGACGTCACCTCCCCGTGGGACGGCCGGCTCGTCGGCAAGGTGAGCGTGCCGAGCGACGCCCAGGTCGAGGAGGCCGTCGCCGCCGCCCACGCCGTCCGCGAGGACTTCGCCGCCACCCCCGCGCACGTCCGCGCCGCCGCCCTCGACCACGTCAGCCGTCGGCTCGGGGAGCGCACCGAGGAGATCGCCCGGCTGATCTCGGCGGAGAACGGCAAGCCGATCAAGTGGGCCCGTGGCGAGGTCGGCCGGGCCGTCTCCGTCTTCCGGTTCGCCGCCGAGGAGGCCCGCCGCTTCAACGGCGGCGAGGCCCAGCGCCTCGACACCGACGCCGGCGGTCAGGGCCGTCTCGCCCTCACCCGCCGCTTCCCGAAGGGCGTCGTCCTCGGCATCGCGCCCTTCAACTTCCCGCTCAACCTCTGCGCCCACAAGATCGCGCCCGCGATCGCCGCCGGTGCGCCCATCATCCTCAAGCCGGCGCCCGCCACCCCGCTCTCGGGCCTGGTCATCGGCGACCTGCTCGCCGAGACCGACCTCCCGGCCGGGTCCTGGAGCATCCTCCCGGTCGCCAACGACAAGATGCCGGCCCTGGTCCAGGACGAGCGCCTGCCGGTGATCTCCTTCACCGGTTCGGAGAAGGTCGGCTACGCGATCATGGACTCGGTTCCGCGCAAGCACTGCACGCTGGAGCTGGGCGGCAACGGCGCGGCCGTCGTCCTCGGAGACTTCGCGAGCGACGCCGACCTCGACTGGGCGGCCACCCGCATCGCGACGTTCTCCAACTACCAGGGCGGCCAGTCCTGCATCTCCGTGCAGCGGGTCATCGCGGACGCCTCCGTGTACGACCGCCTGCTGCCGCGCATCGTCGCCGCCGTCGAGGCCCAGGTCACCGGCGACCCGGGTGACGACAAGACGGACGTCGGCCCGCTGGTCAGCGAGGACGCGGCCAAGCGCGTCGAGTCCTGGGTCAAGGAGGCCGTCGAGTCCGGCGCCACCCTTCTCACCGGTGGCGACCGCGACGGCGCCTCCTACGCCCCGACCGTCCTCACCGACGTACCGGCGGACGTCACCCTCTCCTGCGAGGAGGTCTTCGGACCGGTCCTCACCGTGCAGAGGACGGACGGCGAGGCCGAGGCCTTCGCCGCGGCCAACGACTCCAAGTACGGCCTCCAGGCGGGCGTGTTCACCCACGACCTGCAGGCCGCCTTCCGCGCCCACCGCGCCCTGGAGGTCGGCGGTGTCGTCATCGGCGACGTCCCCTCCTACCGCGCCGACCAGATGCCGTACGGCGGTGCCAAGCAGTCCGGTGTGGGGCGCGAGGGCGTGAAGTTCGCGATGGACGACTACACGTACGAGCGCGTGCTGGTCCTGACCGGACTCGCGCTCTAGCTAATGGGAACCATTTTCATATAGGCTCCCGAAGGGGCCCGGCACCGATGCCTTCCGGTGCCGGGCCCCTTCTTCAGTCCGGCCTTCTCCGGACCCTCAACCGGAGAAGCCGACATGCGCAAGCCGCAGGGGGCCGCGCAGCCCGAGGTGTACGTCGCGCACGCCCTCGGCGACGATGCCGGCGCTGAGCGTGGTGTAGGCGTACAGGTCGTCCGGATCGGCCGCGTCCGGTGTCAGCGCGGCGAGCACCGCGCCCCCGTCCAGGGACAGTTCCACGACGCCCTCGCCCGCCACGGTGACCGTCACCTCCGTGACACCGTCCCCGAAGTCGCAGTCGCGATAGATCAGTTCGGCGCTCCGGTCCGGGAGCGGCGTCACCGCGTCCCCCGACGTCTTCGTACGGTCGACGATCGCGGCGCCGCTCTGCTCGTCGAAGTCGGCCGCGTTCAGGCCCTGCCGGAGGACCGGGCGCGGGGCGTCCGGCTCGCCGTCCAGGATCACCGTCGTACGCAGGCGGATGTCCTCGCTGGAGGCGCCGGCCAGGAGGTCGTACGGGCCCGACTGCAGGCGCCATCCACCCCGGGCCACGTCCCAGAACTCGAAGGCGGACAAGGGGACTTCGAAGGACAGCTGCTCCCGCGCGCCGGGCGCCAGCGTGATCCGGCGGTGGGCGAGCAGCTCGCGGCGCGGGCGGGGGAGCGTCGGCTCGACGGCGCGCGTGTAGAGCTGTGCGACCTCGTCGGCCGTGACGTCACCGGTGTTGGCGACCGTGAAGGCGACGTGCGCCGTCCCGCCCTCGACCCGCACCGACAGGTCGGAGTAGGCGAACGACCCGTACGACAGGCCGTGCCCGAACGGGAACAGCGGCGTCCCCTCGAAGTACAGGTAGGTCTGGCGGCCGCCGATCACGTCGTAGTCGAGGAGGTCGGGCAGGTCGGCGTCGCTCTCGTACCAGGTCTGCGGGAGGCGGCCCGCGGGGGAGACGTCGCCGGACAGCACGCGGGCCAGGGCCGTGCCCGCGGCCTGGCCGCCGTGCGCGGTCCACAGCACCGCAGGGAGGGCGGCGGTCTCGACGGCGTACGGATACGCGGAGATCAGCGCGAGCGCCGTGTTCGGGTTGGCGGCACGGGCGGCGCGCAGGATGCGCTCCTGGTGGGCGGGCAGCCGCAGCGTGGTGCGGTCCTCGGTCTCGCGGCCGTTGATGTGCGGGTCGTTGCCCGCGACCACCAGCACCACGTCGGCCTGCGTAGTGACCTGCGTTACTGCGTCCTCGCCGCTTTCGGTCACGATGAGCTCGAACGTTTCCGGATTCTCGTCGGCAACCTTTACTCCGTCCGCGGCGACAGAGACGTGACGACCCGTACCGATGTGCCTGAGGAGGTGCCCGCTTTCATGAGGTTCCAGCCGGAATGTCTCCTGTACGATCCAGCCGCCCGGCTGGTCCGCGGAGGCACGTACGTAGCCGTCCTCGGCCACCGAGAGATAGCGGCCGTCGGGGGCGCGCAGCGTGAGGACACCCTCGCCCCAGTCGACCAGGGCGAACTCGGTGCCGGCGGGGTCGGTGGTGAGCGGGGGCAGGTCGGTGCGGCCCGCGAGCAGCGCCGGGTCGAGGGCACCCTCGGCGCCGCGCACCTCGTCGGTGGCGCCTACGGCCGCGGGCACGTGCACGAACGCACCGGAGGACGTCTTCAGGAGCACCCGGTCCACGCCCTCCGCGAACTCCACCTGCTCGGTGCCGAACCGCTCGTACAGGCCCTCCAGCGGGGTGGAGCGGTGGATGAGGGTGCCGCTGTACCAGTCGCGTTTGCATTCGTCGGCGAGCAGGCCGACCACGGCGAGGCGGGTGCCGGGGGCCAGCGGCAGCAGTCCGTCGTTCTTGAGGAGCACGACCGCCTGCTCGGCCGCCTCCTGGGCGAGCGCGCGGTGGTGCGGGGTGTCGAACTCCGCGGTGAGCGCGTGCGGGTCGTAGGCCTGGTCGAACTCGCCGAGCCGGAAGCGGACGGAGAGCTGGCGGCGGACGGACAGGTCGATGTCGGCCTCGGTCAGCAGCCCGTCCGCATACGCCTTGCTGATCCGCCCGACGATCTGCGAACTGTCCGTCCCGTGATCGGTGAAGCTGTCGACCCCCGCCCGCAGCGAGGCCGCCGTCGCCTCCTCGTGGGTGTCGTAGTAGTGCTCGTGGTCGACCAGGTTCGAGGGCGCGCCCGCGTCCGAGCAGACCAGCAGATCCTCGTCGGTCCAGGCGCGCAGGTGCTCGCGCAGGTACGGGGAGACGTGGTTGGGGCGGCCGTTGACCAGGTTGTACGCCGGCATCACCCCGGCGACCCCGCCCGCCTCGACGGTCTCGCGGAAGGCGCGCAGGTCGTACTCGTGCAGCACGCGGGGGCGGACCGAACTCGACGCGGTGGACCGGTCCGTCTCGTTGTTGTGGGCGAGCCAGTGCTTGAGGACGGGGGCCGTGCGCCAGTAGGTCGGGTGGTTCCCGCGCAGTCCGAGGGTGTACGCGGTGGCGATGGCCGACGTCAGTTTCGGGTCCTCGGAGTAGCCCTCCTCGTTGCGGCCCCACAGGGGGTGGCGCAGGAGGTTCACCGTGGGGGCCCAGACGTTGAGGCCGACGCGGTCGTCGTGGGCGCGCAAGGCGCGGATCTCCTTGGACACCGCCTCGCCGACCCGGCGTACGAGGTCCGTGTTCCAGGTCGCGCCGAGGCCCACGGCCTGCGGGAAGACGGTGGCCGGCCCCATCCAGGCGACACCGTGCAGCGCCTCCTGCCCGGTGCGGAAGGCCTCGATGCCCAGGCGTTCCACCCCGGGCACGAACTGGTGCAGGAAGGAGATCTTCTCGTCGAGCGTGAGCCGCTCCAACAGGTCGTCGATGCGCTTCGCGAACGGCAGTTGCGGGTCGCGGAACGGTGGCGTGGGCGGCGTGTGTGCGGTCACGTGGGGATCCCCTTGGGATGGAGCGGCATAGCCTTTCGAAGCGCTTCGATGCTCATTGGACGTACGGCCGTGTGTCAAGAGACGCTCACCGTCACTTCAAGGGACACATAAGAAAAGGTCAGTTGAGACAGCTCGGAGGAATCTTGGAAGCGACCCTTGTGCACCCCCAGGTGTTCACCTAACCTCACACCACATCGAAGCGCTTCGACTACGAGGCCTCAGGGCATTGATCGTAGGGGCGCTTCAGCTCAGCCAGTTCCAGTCAAGACACCGCAGCCGACGGCCACCGCCGGGTGTCCTGGTGCGCCATGAAGGGTTGACGCAATGACGCCGAACGCCGCTTCCGCTTCCTCCGGGCCCAGCCGGAGAAGCTTCCTCGCCTCCACCGCGGTCGCCACCGCAGCGGTGGCGGGCGGGATGCCTCTGCTTGCCGCGTGTGGGAGTTCGAACGGCGGGTCGGGCGGGGGCACGACGTCGGGGAAGAACGCGAAGAAGATCCTCCCGGCCTTCGTGGCCAGCAATGTGGTGACGCCGGACATCCCGTCCAAGAACGGCTCGGCGATGGGCTTCACCCGCGAGCTGGCGATGGCCGACCTCAAGACGTCCGTGCCGAAGAAGCTCGGCAAGGGCGGCAAGGTGACGATCATGTCGCCGTTCTGGGGCTCGCCGCCGAAGCAGAACAACCCGTACTACACGTCGATGAACAGCCTGATCGGCGTCGACGTCCAGTGGCAGAACCAGGACGGCAACACCTACGACCAGAAGCTCGGTGCGGTCCTCGCCTCCAGCGAAGTCCCCGACGTGGTGGTCATCCCCGGCTGGAACATGGGCGGCAAGATACCCAGCGCCATCACCAGCAAGTTCGCCGACCTGTCCCCGTACCTGTCCGGGGACAAGGCCAAGGATTACCCGAACCTCGCGGCGATCCCGACGGACGCCTGGCAGCGGTCGATCTTCGGCGGCAAACTGCGCGGCCTGCCCCAGCCGGGCCCCTACGTCACGGGCATCATCCCGCTGTACCGCAAGGACATCTTCGACAAGGAGGGTTACAGCCTTCCCAAGTCGGCCGACGAGTTCACGGCCCTGTGCAAGGAGATCACCAACGCCAGGGCCAAGCGCTGGGCCTGCGGCGACATAAAGTGGACCGCCTTCGAGATTTTCGGCGTGCTCTCCGGCTCGGAGAAGCCCCTCGGCTGGAACCTCGCCGACGGCAAGATGACCTACCGCATCGAGACCCCGGAGTACCTCGAAGCGCTGGAGTGGGCCCGCAAGCTGTTCGCCGCCGGGTACGTCCACCCCGACTTCAAGCTGGGCAAGGGCCAGGCCACCGACCCGGGCAGCAAGTTCGGCGCCGGCGAGTTCCTGATCTGGGAAAACAACATCACCAGCTGGTGGGGGCAGCAGTCGGCCCAGGCCACCCAGAACCCGGACTTCAAGATCTGGGGCATGGACCTCTTCGGCCACGACGGCGGCAACCCCACCCTGTGGGCCGAGCAGCCGGCCGGCATCTTCGCCTTCGTCAACAAGAAGGCATCCGAGTCCGTCATCCGGGACGTGCTGGCCGTCGCCAACGTCACCGCGGCGCCGTACGGCACCAAGGAGTGGATGATGACCAACTACGGGGTCGAGGGCACCCACTACACGCTGAAGAACGGTGTGCCCGTCAAGAACGACAAGGGCAACAACGAGGTCCTCAACGCCTACGTCATGGTCGCGAGCCCCGCCGCGACCATCGCCCACCCCGACTACCCGGACATCACCAAGGCCAGCGTCGAGTGGCAGCAGCGGATGGGCGCCTGCACCAAGAAGTCGTCCTTCTGGGGCCTGCAGATCACCGAGCCCGCCCGCTACACCAACCTCTCCAACGACTTCGAGCAGCTCGAGGACGACGTCGTCCGCGGCCACAAGAAGATCAGCGACATGCAGCAGGCCGTCTCCGACTGGAAGAAGCAGGGCGGGGACAAGCTGCGCGACTGGTACAAGAAGCTGCTCGACGACAACGGCTCGGCGAACTGACCCGGTACCGAGGCAAGGAGAACGACCGTGTCCCACAGCACGGTGCCTCGCACCAGGGCCGAGGCGAAGACGAGTCCGACGAAGACCCCGGTGGAGTCCGGCGACGCCACCGGTTCCCGGAAACGGGCCGGAAAGCTCGGCTTCCGGCTGAGGTTCAGACGCGACCGCGTGCTGCTGCTGATGACGCTGCCCGCGCTGCTGCTCCTCGTGGTCTTCAACTACGTGCCGATCCTCGGCAACATCGTCGCCTTCGAGGACTACGACCCCTACGTCAGCGACAACGGCATCGTCTCGATGCTGCACAGCCCGTGGGTCGGCCTCGCCAACTTCCAGCAGATGTTCCAGGACTCGGCCTTCTGGGACGCCGTCCAGAACACACTGGTGCTGTTCATCCTCCAGCTGGTGCTGTTCTTCCCGATCCCGATCCTGCTCGCGCTGCTCATCAACAGCGTGGTCAGGCCCCGGGTGCGGGCGTTCACACAGGCCGTCCTCTATCTGCCGCACTTCTTCTCCTGGGTGCTGGTCATCGCCGTCTTCCAGCAGATGTTCGGCGGCGCCGGGATGCTCTCCCAGCTGCTGCGGGAGCACGGCCACGGCGGCATCGACATCATGACCAACGCGGCCACCTTCAAGTTCCTGATCACCGCGCAGAGCGTCTGGAAGGACGCCGGCTGGGGAATCATCGTGTTCCTCGCAGCGCTGGCCTCGGTCTCCCCGGACCTGTACGAGGCCGCCGCGATGGACGGCGCCGGCCGCTGGCGCCGCATGTGGCACGTCACCCTGCCCGCGCTGCGCCCGGTCGTCGCGCTCCTGCTCGTCCTGCGGGTCGGGGACGCGCTGACCGTCGGCTTCGAACAGATCCTGCTGCAGCGTGACGCCGTGGGGCCGGGGGCCGCCGAAGTCCTCGACACCTTCGTGTGGTGGAACGGCGTCCGCAACCAGGACTTCGGTTACGCGGCCGCCGCCGGACTCGTCAAGGGCGTGGTCAGCATCGGTCTGGTCCTCGCCGCGAACAAGGTGGCCCATCTCATGGGCGAGCAGGGGGTGTACAAGAAATGACCGCGGTCATCGACGAACCGGCGAGCAGGACGTTCAGGTGGGAGGCCCCTGAGCGGCCGGCCTGGGAGGAGGAGCCCTCCAAGGCGGGCGTGGCCGGCAAGGGCGTCGTGCTGGGCCTCGCCTGCCTGGGCGTCCTCTTCCCGCTGTGGATCGTGATCGTCACGAGCCTCTCCAGCAAGAAGACGATCACTGAGGCCGGCGGTCTGGTGATGGTCCCCAAGGACATCACCTTCATCGCCTACAAGGAACTGCTCAGTGGCGGCCAGGTGACCCGCGCGACGATCATCAGCATCCTCGTCACCCTCGTCGGCACGGTGTTCTCGATGACGGTGTCCGTGCTGTGCGCGTACGGCCTCTCCCGGATCGGCTCGCTGGGGCACCGGTGGATCCTGATGATCCTGCTGGCGACGATGTTCTTCAGCGCCGGTCTCATCCCGACGTATCTGCTGGTGCAGTCGCTCGGCCTGACGGATTCGTATCTCGCGCTGATCCTGCCCAGTGCGCTCAGCGTGTTCAACATCCTTGTGCTGCGCGGTTTCTTCATGGGGATCTCGCAGGAGCTCACCGACAGCGCGCGGATCGACGGGGCCGGGGACTTCCGGATTCTGTGGCAGATCGTGATGCCGTTGTCGCGTGCGGTGCTGGCGGTCATCACGCTGTTCTACGCCGTGGGGTACTGGAGCGCCTGGTTCAACGCGTCGCTGTACCTGAACAACCAGGACATGATGCCGCTGCAGAACGTCATGATCCAGCTGGTGCAGAAGCAGGAGGCGCCGGTGGGACTGGGGCAGGCCATCAGGACCGGGCAGCTGTCCGGGCTTGCTGTGCAGATGGCGGTGATGGTGATGGCTCTGCTGCCGGTGGCCGTGTTGTCGCCGTTCGTGCAGCGGCACTTCAAGAAGGGCATGCTCACCGGCGCAGTGAAGGGCTGAGTGGTCGCCCACCGGGCAGGGCTCTTCGGTTGTTTGTTCGGCGGCCGCCGGCCGGTTGTGGCTGGTCGCGCCCACGCGGCTGAGTCGCAGATCGATGCAGCACCGCGCCCTTGAAGGGGCGCTCCCCCATCCCCCTCTTTTTCCAGAGCAACGAGGTATGTGTCATGCACGCGTCCCGCCTCACCAGACGTGCCCTTCTTGCCGGGACCGCAGCCGGTGCCGCGCTCGCCGCCGTACCGTTTCTGCCCGGCCGGGCGCACGCCGCCGAAGCTGAAGCCGGGGCCACCCCCGCCTACCGCTGGCGCAATGCCGTGATCGGCGGCACCGGATTCGTCACCGGTGTGCTGTTCCACCCCGCCGTCCGCGGCCTCGCCTACGCCCGTACCGACATCGGTGGTGCCTACCGCTGGGACGACCGGGCCGGCCGCTGGATCCCGCTGACGGACCACGTGGGCTGGGACGACTGGAACCTGCTCGGCGTGGAGGCCATGGCCGTCGACCCGGCCCACCCGAACCGGCTGTACCTCGCCCTCGGTACGTACGCGCAGTCCTGGGCCGGCAACGGGGCCGTGCTGCGGTCCGAGGACCGTGGGGCGACCTGGAAGCGCGCCGACCTCACCGTGAAGCTCGGTGCCAACGAGGACGGGCGTGGCTGCGGGGAGCGGCTGCTGGTCGACCCGCGGGACAGCGACACCCTGTGGCTCGGCACCCGGCACGACGGACTGCTCAAGTCGACCGACCGGGGCGCCACCTGGACGGCTGTGACCTTCCCGGCCACGGCCGGCGCCACCGGCCAGGGAGTCGTCCTCCTCGTCGCGGCGGGCCGTACGGTCTACGCCGGCTGGGGCGACTCCGACGGCACGGTCGGCAAGCCCAACCTGTTCCGCACGTCCGACGGCACGACCTGGGAGGCCGTCCCCGGGCAGCCCACCGGTACCGCCGCCAAGGTCCCGATCCGGGCGGCGTACGACCGGCACACGCACGAGCTGTACGTGACGTACGCCGACGCCCCCGGCCCCAACGGCCAGTCCGACGGCAGCGTGCACAAGCTGCGTACGACGGACGGCAAGTGGACCGACGTCACGCCGGTGAAACCCGGCGGGGCGACCAGCGACGGCGGGACCGACTCCTTCGGCTACGGCGGGTGCGCCGTCGACGCCCGCCACCCCGGCACCGTCGTCGTCTCCACCAACAACCGCTGGTCGCTGATCGACACCCTGTACCGGACCACCGACGGCGGCCGCACCTGGAAGTCCCTGAAGGACAAGGCCGTCCTCGACGTCTCCGAGACCCCCTTCCTCACCTTCGGCGCCGACAAGCCCAAGTTCGGCTGGTGGATCCAGGCCGTCGGCGTCGACCCGTACGACTCGAAGCACCTCGTCTACGGCACCGGCGCCACCCTCTACGGCACGCGGGACCTCAAGCACTGGGCCCCGCAGATCCGCGGCCTGGAGGAGACGTCCGTACGTCAGTTGGTCTCGCCCCCGGTCGGGGAGGCGCACCTGATCAGCGGGCTCGGGGACGTCGGGGTGATGTACCACGAGCGGCTCACGGCCTCGCCGTCGCGCGGCATGGCCTCGAACCCGGTGTTCGGCACGACGACGGGGCTCGCGCCGGCCGCCGCCAAGCCGTCCTACCTGGTCCGGGCGGGCTGGGGCGACAACGGCAACGGCGCCTACTCGAACGACGGCGGCAAGACCTGGGCACCCTTCAAGGCCCAGCCGGACGTGGCCAAGTCCGCGCCGGGCCCGATCGCCACCAGCGCCGACGCCAGCGTCCTGCTGTGGTCCTTCGGCACGGCCAACCCGGGCTACCGCTCGGCCGACAAGGGGGATACCTGGTCCGAGGTGGCCTCCTTCCCGAAGGGTGCCGTCCCGGTCGCGGACCCGGTCGACCCGGCCCGCTTCTACGCCTTCGACACCACGACCGGCACACTGCACGCCAGCACCGACGGCGGCCGGACCTTCGCCGCGCGGGCCACCGGCCTGAACTCGGGCGACAGCGAGTTCCAACTGGCCGTGACCCCGGGACGCTCCGGGCATCTGTGGCTGAGCCTGAAGTGGAACGGCCTGTACCGCTCGACCGACGGCGGTGCGACCTTCACCAAGGTGAGCAGCTGCTGGGCGTCGTACACCCTCGGCTTCGGCAAGGCCGCCCAGGGCGCCTCCTACCCGGCGCTGTACATGGTCGGCTCCACCGAGACCATCACCGCCGTGTACCGCTCCGACGACGAGGCGAAGACCTGGACGCGGATCAACGACGACCAGCACCAGTGGGGCTACACCGGCGCGGCCATCACCGGCGACCCCCGCATCCACGGCCGTGTCTACCTCGCCACCAACGGGCGCGGAATCCAGTACGGAGAGCCCGTCTGATGCCCCCGAACTCCCAGCCCGGCCTGAGTGACGCCACCCGTGGCCGCATCCTCTTCGGCGGTGACTACAACCCCGAGCAGTGGCCCGAGGAGACCTGGCTCGAGGACGTGCGGCTGATGAAGGACGCCGGCGTGAACTCCGTGACCCTCGGCGTCTTCTCCTGGGCGAAGCTCGAACCCCGGCCCGGGGCGCGGGAGTTCGGCTGGCTGGACCGGCTGATGGACCTCATGCACGACAACGGCATCGGCGTCGTCCTCGCCACCCCCACCTCCTCGCCCCCGCCCTGGCTGGGCCGCCTGCACCCCGAGACCCTGCCCCGCGGCGAGGACGGCCGCACCGAGTGGTGGGGCGGCCGGCAGCACTTCTCTCACTCCAGCGCCGCCTACCGCCGCTACGCCGCCGCCATCACCGAGGACCTCGCCGCCCGCTACGGCGGCCACCCCGCCCTCACCATGTGGCACATCAACAACGAGTACTGCACCTACGACTGGGGCGACGAGGCCGCCGCCCGCTTCCGCCGCTGGCTGCAGCAGAAGTACGGCACCCTCGACACCCTCAACTCCGCCTGGGGCACCGCCTTCTGGAGCCAGGGCTACGGCGACTGGGACGAGGTCCTGCCACCCCGGCACGCGCACTACATGAAGAACCCGGGCCAGGTCCTGGACTTCAAGCGGTTCACGTCCGACATGCTCCTGGAGTGCTACGTCGCCGAGCGGGACATCGTCCGCCGGCACACCCCGGGCCATGTCCCCGTCACCACCAACTTCATGCCGCTGTGGGTCGGACAGGACGCCTGGCGGTGGGCGGGGGAGGAGGACGTCGTCTCCGTCGACATCTACCCCGATCCACGCGACCCCCTCGGCGCCCAGCACGGCGCCCTCGTCCAGGACATGACCCGCTCGCAGGCCCGCGGCCCCTGGATGCTGATGGAACAGGCGGCGGGACCGGTCAACTGGCGCGGCGTCAACCACCCCAAGCCGCACGGTCTCAACCGCCTCTGGTCCCTCCAGGCCGTCGCCCGCGGCGCCGACGCCGTCTGCTACTTCCAGTGGCGCCAGTCCCGGCAGGGCGCGGAGAAGTTCCACTCCGGGATGGTCAGTCACGCGGGGGAACAGGGCCGTACGTACCAGGAGGTCAAGCAGCTCGGCTCCGAACTCGCCAGGATCGGCGAGGAAGTGACGGGCAGTCACAGCAGCGGCGACATCGCGATCCTCCACGACTGGCACTCCTGGTGGGCCGGCGCCCACGAAGGCCGTCTCTCCACCCAGGTCGACTACACCCAGGTCCTCACCACCTGGCACCGCGCCCTCTGGCAGGCCCACCTCACCACCGACTTCGCCCACCCCGAACACGACCTCACCGCCTATAAGTTGGTCGTCGTCCCCCAGCTGTACGCCCTCACGGACGCGGCGATCGACAACCTCCTCGCCTACGTCCGCGGCGGCGGCACCCTCGTCTGCGGCTTCCTGACCGGCGTCGCCGACGAGGACGACCGGGTGCGACCCGGCGGCATGGACCCGCGCCTGCGCGAGCTCCTCGGCATCCGCACGCTGCACGAGTGGTGGCCGCTGGACTCGGGGGAGAGCGCCGAGACCGACGGCTTCCGCGGGACCCTCTGGTCGGAGGAGATCGAGAGCGCCGAGGACACGGCCGTCGAAGCCCGGTACAAGGGCGGCGAACTCGACGGACTGCCCGCCGTCCTGCGCAGGGGCCGTGCCTGGTACGTCTCCACGCTCCCCGAGCCGCACGCGTTGCGCACTCTCCTCGCCCAGGTCGCGGCCGACGCGGGCGCCCGCCCGGTCCTCGACGGCCTGCCCGACCGGGTCGAGGCGGTCCGCCGCGGCGATCTGCTCTTCGTCCTCAACCACGGGCGCGAGACGGTGACCGTGCAGCTGCCGGGCACCCACCACGACCTGCTGACCGGGGTGACCGTCGAGGACGAACTCGCCCTCGGCCGGTACGGCGTGGCGGTGTTGCGGCCATGAACCTCGTCCACGGAACCTGGGAGCCCCGCCCCGCCGGCCGCTGGGAGGACGGCTTCCTGAGCGGGAACGGCCACCACGGCGCCCTGATGTTCGGCGACCCGAACGACGAACGGATCGTCGTCACGCACCACACCCTCGTCCGCCCGAACAGCGGCGAGCAGGCCCGCCCGCCTCAGCTCGCCGCCGAACTGCCCGCCCTCCAGGACCGGTTGCTCGCGGGCGACCTGTACGCGGCCGAAGGCTTCACCGACGGCCGCGACCTGCAGTGGGTGCAGCCCTTCCACCCCGCCTTCCGGATACGGCTGCGCACGGCGCCCGGCGAGGAGCCGCGCCGCTACCGCCGCTCTGTCGACTTCACCACCGGCGTCGCCGAGGCGGTGTGCGAGGGCCGGTGCAGCCGCGTCTTCGTCTCGCGTGCCGACGACGTGATCGTCCAGCAGATCACGGCCCCCGACGTCGACATCGCCCTGGACCACCGGCTGCCGAGCGCACCCACGGGTCTCGCCGTCGGCGACGGGGCGGTCCTCACCGCTGAAGGTGCCCTGCTCACCCTGCGCGTCCGCTACCCCGGCACCGACACGGCGTACACCGGAGTGACGCTCGTCGCGATCACCGGCGGACGCGCGACCCTCACTCCCCCCGGCGTACGGGTCACGGGCGCGGAGTCGGTCCTGCTGCTGACCCGGGTGCTGCGGCACACCGGCGAGCTGGACGCGACGCCCCACACCCGCGCCCTGCGCGCCCTGCTGCCGGACGGCGAGGATCCGTACACCACCCTCCTGGACCGCCACACCGCCCTCCACCGCACCGCATACGAGCGTGTCACCCTCGACCTGGACGCGGACCCCGCCGAACGCGCCCTGCCCGGCTCGGAGTTGCTCGCGCGCCCGGACAGTTCCGCCCTCCTGGAACGCCTCTTCGCCGCCGGCCGCTACCACCTGCTCTCCGCGAGCGGCCTGTTCCCGCCCCGGCTGACCGGCCTGTGGACCGGCGCCTGGAACACGGCGTGGTCGGGGGCGTTCACCAACGACGCCAACCTCAACCTTCAGACGGCCTCCGCGGCCGCCGCCGCACTCCCCGAAGTGACGGAAGCACACGCCTTCCTGATCGCGCGTCAGCTTCCCGACTGGGCCGAGAACGCCCGCGCGGTCTTCGGCGCCCGCGGCGTCGTCGCCCCCGCCCATACCGACGGCGAGTCCGGACTGACGTACCACTTCAGCCGCGAATACCCCCTGCACCTGTGGACGGCGGGCGCCGACTGGCTGCTCAAGCCGCTCGTCGACCACGACGAGACCCGTGGCGAACGCGACCCCCGCACCGCCCACGCACTCGCCCAAGTCGCCCTGTTCTACGAGGACTTCCTCACCCGGACCGAGAAGGACGGCAATCTGGTCGTCGTCCCGTCCTACTCGCCCGAGAACCGCCCCGCGAACGCGAGCTGGGGCGCGGTCAACGCGGCCATGGACCTCTCGGCCGCCCGGCACGCCCTGCTGACGGCTGCCGCCTACCACCCGCAGACCCCCGAAGCCGACCGCTGGCGGGCCCTCGCCGACCGTCTCCCGCCCCACCGCGTCAACGCCGACGGCGCCCTGGCCGAATGGGCCTGGCCCGGCCTCGACGACACCTACGACCACCGTCACCTCAGCCACCTCTACGGCGTCTGGCCGCTCGACGAGATCAGCCCCTACGACACCCCGGACCTCGCGGCCGCCGCCCACCGGGCCCTCGAACTGCGCGGCGCCGAGAACGACTCCGCCCACGGCCATCTGCACCACGCCCTCGTCGCCGCCCGCCTGCGCGACGGCGAACGGGTCGCGCACGCCCTCGGCCAGGTCCTCAAGGGCGACTTCTTCCACACCTCCCTGATGAGCGCCCACTACCCGAACCGCGACGTCTACAACGCCGACGCCGCACACACCCTGCCCGCCGTGCTGATCGAGACGCTCGTGCAGTCGACCCCGGACCGCCTGGTCCTGCTGCCCGCGCTCCCGACGGACTACCCGAAGGGCCAACTTCTCGGCGTCCGTACCCGGTTCGGGGCGGAGCTCGACCTCACCTGGAACCCGCACGAAGCGACCGCGGTGCTGCGCCCCACCCGCACCCACCGCGTCGAACTCAGGACCTTCTCCGGTACCCGACCGCTCGACCTCGTCGCCGGAGAAGACCACGTCCTCCCCCTGGGAGCGTGGTAACCACCCCCGCATTTCCCCCCACCCATGGAAGGGACACCATGGCAGAAAACATTTGGCGCAAGGCCACCATGGCCGTGCTGGCCCCGGCGATGGCCATAGGCGCCACCGTCGGCCTCGCGTCCGCCCCCGCCTCCGCCGCCGTCTGGAACACCTGCGACCAGTACGGCAGCACGAGCCTGGACGGCTACATGCTCTACAACAACATCTGGGGCTCCGGCGCCGGCAGCCAGTGCATCTGGGCCAACTCCGGCACCAACTGGGGCGTCGTGGCCAACCACCCCGACACCGGCGGCATCAAGTCCTACCCCAACTCCGACAAGGTGATCAACAAGTCGATCACCTCGCTCCGTTCACTGTCCAGCAGCTACAACGTCAGCGTGCCGTCGTCCGGCGCGTACGAGACGGCGTACGACATCTGGGACACCAACCACAAGTACGAGATCATGCTCTGGATGAACAAGACCGGAGCCGTCGGCCCGCTCGGCACCTCGCAGGGCAACGCCACGCTGGGCGGTCACACCTGGACCGTCTACAAGGGCAGCAACGGCTCCAACGACGTGTTCTCGTTCGTCCGCACCTCCAACTCGTCCTCCGGCACCGTCGACGTCCTGCCGATCCTGAAGTGGATCAAGGACACCAAGGGCTGGTTCGGCGATGTGACCATGGGCGACTTCCAGTTCGGCTTCGAGATCACGTCCTCGTCCGGCGGCCTGAACTTCACCGTCAACAACGCGACCGTCAGCAGTAGTTGAGTCATCTGCCGGCCGAGTCGTCGACCGACAGAGTGAGGGTGGCCGTTCCGGGCGCGCGACCGGGGCGGCCACCCGCCGTTCACCGGCGTGGGGTTGGATGGCGCCATGCACATTGCCACCCCCCTCCGGTACGTCGTGCCCGCCGGCGCCGCACTCCTGCTCTCCGCCGCGCCCGCCTCCGCGACCCCCGCACCGGTCTCCCCACTGCAGCCGGTCACCTCCCTCGCCGCCGAACGCCTCGCCACCGCCGACCTCGTCGCGGCCGCGAAGTGGGGCACCGACAGCCCCATCGACGATCCGGCCCGCGAGCAGGTCGTCCTCGACTCCGTCGCCGCCGAGGCCCAGCGGACAGGGGCCGACCCCGATGAGGTCCGGCGCATCTTCCGCGACCAGATCGAGGCGAACAAGGTCGTCCAGCGCGGCCTGTACGCCCGCTGGGAGGCCCATCCCGAGCAGGCGCCGACCACCAAGCCGGACCTGAACGTCGTCCGCGAGACCATCAACCGCATCAACACGGACCTCGTCCAGGCCGTCGCCGACTCCACGCCACAGCGCACCGCGCCGACCTGCCGGCCCGAACTCGCTCTGGCCGTCGTAGAGGTCCACCACGACAAGCACCCGGACCTGCTGCACACCCGCGCGCTGGTCCGCTCCCTCGTTTCCGTCTGCAGGGACTGACGCGGAAAAATGCGGCTGGTTCCCCAGGTGAAGGGGGGCCGGCCGCGCCCCTGACGGGGCGCGGGGAACTGCGCGACCAGCCACGACGGTGCCGCACCCGCCCGAGGGCAGGGCGCGGCACCCCCTGCGACCGGCTATTCCGCCAGCGGCAACTGCGCCCCGTCCCGCAGGAACAGCGGGATGCGGTCCAGCGGGGCGTCGACCGTCACGGCCGCACCGCCCTCGTACGTCTCACCGGTCCACGCGTCCGTCCAGGTCGCACCCGCCGGGAGATAGGTCGTACGGGCCGTCGCGCCCGCCGTCAGTACCGGTGCGACCAGCAGGTCCCGGCCGAAGAGGTAGGCGTCGTCCACCGTCCAGGCCGTCTGGTCGTCCGGGAACTCCAGGAACAGCGGCCGCATCACCGGCAGCCCCTCCTCGTGCGCCTCCCGCATCACGTCCAGCACGTACGGCTTCAGACGGTCCCGCAGCCGCAGGTAGCGCTCCAGGATCGCGCCCGCCTCCTCGCCGTAGGACCACACCTCGTTCGGGCCGCCGGTCATCTCCGGGCCGAGCGGCATGCCCGGGTCGCGGAAGCCGTGCAGACGCATCAGCGGGGACAGGGCGCCGAACTGGAACCAGCGGACCATCACTTCGCGGTACGCCGGATCGTCAGGGTCGCCGCCGTGGAAGCCGCCGATGTCCGTGTTCCACCAAGGGATGCCGGACAGGGCCGTGTTGAGACCGGCCGCGATCTGGCGGCGCAGCGTCGGGAAGTCGGTGCCGATGTCGCCGGACCACAGGGCGGCGCCGTAGCGCTGACTGCCCGCCCAGGCCGAGCGGTTGAGGGTGATGATCTCGTCGTCGCCGGAGCCGGAGGCCTGCAGGCCCTCGTAGAAGGTGCGGGAGTTCTCGGCCGGGTAGCTGTTGCCGACCTCCAGGCCGGGGCCCGTCCAGTAGCGCAGGTTCGCCTGGAATCCGGGCTTGAGCTCCGGCTCGCAGGCGTCCAGCCAGAAGGCCGTGATGCCGTACGGCTCCAGGTAGTTCTCCTTGACCCTGGACCACACGAACTCACGGGCTTCGGGGTTCGTGGCGTCGTAGAAGGCCACCTGGACGGTGGAGGCGACCTCCTTGTCGGGCCAGTCGGCGTGCGCCATCGGGCCGTACTGGGTGCCGATGAAGTATCCGCGCTGCTCCATCACCGGGTGGTTCTCGCTCAGCGGCGACACGGACGGCCACACGCTCACCACCAGCTTGATGCCGAGCTCCTCCAGCTCACGCACCATCGCCGCCGGGTCCGGCCACTCGCTCGGGTCGAACTTCCACTCGCCCAGGTGCGTCCAGTGGAAGAAGTCGCAGACGATGGCGGTGATGGGCAGACCCCGGCGCTTGTACTCCCGTGCCACCGCGAGGAGTTCGTCCTGGGTGCGGTAGCGCAGCTTGCACTGCCAGAAGCCCGCCGCCCACTCCGGCAGCATCGGCGTACGTCCCGTCACCGCGCTGTAGCGGCGCTGGCCGTCGGCCGGGGCGCCCGCGGTGATCCAGTAGTCGATCTGGCGGGCCGAGTCGGCCACCCAGCGGGTGCCGTTGTGCGCCAGCTCCACGCGGCCGATCGCCGGGTTGTTCCACAGGAGGGTGTAGCCGCGGCTGGAGGAGAGCACCGGGATGCCGACCTCGGCGTTGCGCTGGACCAGGTCGAGGACCAGGCCCTTCTGGTCGAAGCGGCCGTGCTGGTGCTGGCCGAGGCCGAACAGCTTCTCGTCGTCGTAGGCGGCGAAGCGCTGCTCCAGGCGGTGGTGGCCGCCTCCGACGGCGGTGTAGAGGCGGGAGCCCGGCCACCAGAAGTGGGCGCGTTCCTCCGCGAGGAGCTCGAAGGAGTCCTCGCTGCGCAAAAAGCGGATCTGGCCCTCGGCGTCGACGTGGACGGTCAGCGCGCCCACGGTCAGCTGTCCTTCCGCGTCACCGATCCTCAACGAGCTCTCGGTGTCCGGCGGTTCGTCGAGCAGGGCGCCCGGCAGCCCGTCCAGGACCGGTCCGCCGAGCCGCGTCCGCACCCGGACCGCGTCCGGACCCCAGGGCTCCACACGTACCGTCTCCTGGCGGCCGGTCCACTCCAGGGCGCCGCCCCGCTCGCGGAACGTGCCGATGGTGGGAGACGACTGCGCAAGACTGACCTTGGGCTGAATTTCGGCAGGCTGATTCACGAGGGGTGCTCCTGAAGGGATGCAGACAGGGGCGTGCCGCGCGGGCACGGTTCGGGGGCTGTCAGGAACCCGACGGGGCCGGGCCGGTGCTGGCCCGGACCGTCAGCTCGGGGGAGATCAGAACGACTTCGTCGGTCCCGTGGCCGTCGAGCTTGACGACCAGACGCTCCACGGCGTGCCGGCCCATCTCCTGTGCGGGGATGGCGACGGACGTCAGCCGCACCGATGCCTGGACGGCGACCTGGTCCGGACAGACCGCGACCACCGACACGTCCTCCGGCACGGCACGGCCCTGCTGGCGCAGCAGGCCGAGCAGGGGCTCGACGGCCTGCTCGTTCTGCACGACGAAGCCAGTGGTGCCCGGGCGCTCGTCGAGGATGCGGGCGAGGGTGACGGCCATGGCGTCGTAACCGCCCTCGCACGGCCGGTGCAGCACCCCGATGCCCAACTCCCGTGCCCGGGAGCGGAGTCCGTCGAGGGTGCGCTCGGCGAAGCCGGTGTGCCGCTCGTAGACCCCGGGGGCCTCGCCGATGACGGCGATGTCCCGGTGGCCGAGCATCGCCAGATGCTCGACGCACAACGCGCCCGTCGCCTTGAAGTCGAGGTCGACGCAGGTCAGCCCGCTGGTGTCGGCGGGCAGCCCGATGAGCACGGAGGGCTGGTCGGTGCCGCGCAGCAACGGCAGCCGCTCGTCGTCGAGTTCGACGTCCATCAGGATCATCGCGTCGGCGAGCCCGCTGCCGGTGACCCGGCGCACGGCGTCGGGGCCCTCCTCGCCGGTCAGCAGCAGGACGTCGTAGCCGTGCGTGCGGGCCGTGGTGGCGACCGCGATGGCGATCTCCATCATCACCGGCACGTACATGTCGGTGCGCAGGGGGACCATCAGCGCGATGATGTTCGACTTGCTGCTGGCCAGGGCCCGCGCGCCCGCGTTCGGGTGGTAGCCGAGTTCGCGGATGCTCTGCTCGACCCGCTGCCGGGTGGTCGTGGAGATGGACCGCTTGCCGCTGAGGACATAACTCACCGTGCTCGCCGAGACTCCGGCGTGCTGGGCGACCTCGGCGAGGGTGACCATCCAGCTCTCCCAGCGGTGTGAAGCGCTTCGACAGCGCGTATTGCGAGTATGGGCGGGTGAGGGTGGTTCGACACTAGCTCTACCGGAGGTAGGTGTCCATAGGTCGTCGAAGCGCTTCGACACCTTTCTTTTCCGAGGTGTCGTTTCTGCGGGCGCGGCGGCCTCTCCGGCTCCCGGCGGCCACGGGAAAGCCGTACCCCGAACCGTCCCCCGGAAGGCCCGCCGATGCAACACCGCCGCACCGGGTGCCGCAACCGTGCTGCATCACATCCGCCGGCACCCGTCTGGCGCAACCCCTCCGGCGACGACGGACAGGTCTCCGGAACCGGGTCCGGCACCCGGCTCCTCAAGGGTGCGGGCCGGCTGGACACCGGAGCGTACTCCGTCAACATCGGCCGAACGGCTGCGCAAAGGGTGGTGGGGGCGTCCGGGATCGGGTACATACGATCGAGTAGCACCCGTCGGTAGCCAAACGGCCCATGATCCCGATTCGCGGCGAGGTGACCCTCATGTCCGCCAGCCCCACCACCAAACCCACCGTCTCCGAACGGGAGGCCCGCCAGGTGGCGGAGGCGGCCCGGGAACAGGAGTGGCGCAAGCCCAGCTTCGCCAAGGAACTGTTCCTGGGCCGCTTCCGGCTCGACCTGGTCCACCCGCACCCCATGCCCTCCACGGAGGCCGTGCAGAGCGGCGAGGAGTTCCTCGCCAAGCTCCGCGACTTCTGCGAGACCAAGGTCGACAGTGCGCTGATCGAGCGCGAGGCCCGCATCCCCGACGAGGTCATCAACGGCCTCAAGGAACTCGGCGCCCTCGGCATGAAGATCGACACCAAGTACGGCGGTCTCGGTCTCACACAGGTGTACTACAACAAGGCGCTCGCGCTCGCGGGTTCGGCCTCCCCCGCGATCGGTGTGCTGCTGTCGGCGCACCAGTCGATCGGCCTGCCGCAGCCGCTGAAGCTGTTCGGCACCCCCGAGCAGAAGGAGCAGTTCCTGCCCCGGTGCGCCCGCACCGACATCAGCGCCTTCCTGCTGACCGAGCCCGACGTCGGGTCCGACCCGGCCAGGCTCGCGACGACCGCGGTGCCCGAGGGGGACGACTACGTCCTCGACGGGGTGAAGCTGTGGACGACCAACGGCGTGGTCGCCGACCTGCTGGTCGTGATGGCCCGGGTGCCGAAGAGCGAGGGCCACAAGGGCGGCATCACGGCGTTCGTCGTGGAGACCAACTCGCCCGGCATCACCGTCGAGAACCGCAACGCCTTCATGGGCCTGCGCGGGATCGAGAACGGCGTCACCCGCTTCCACCAGGTCCGGGTCCCCGCCGCTCACCGCATCGGCCCGGAGGGTGCGGGCCTGAAGATCGCACTGACCACCCTCAACACCGGCCGCCTCTCCCTTCCGGCCTCCTGCGTGGCCGCCGGGAAGTGGTGTCTGAAGATCGCCCGTGAGTGGTCGGCGGCCCGCGAGCAGTGGGGCAAGCCGATCGCCCACCACGAGGCGGTCGGGTCCAAGATCTCCTTCATCGCGGCGACGACCTTCGCCCTGGAGGCCGTACTGGACCTGTCCTCGCAGATGGCCGACGAGAACCGCAACGACATCCGTATCGAGGGCGCGCTGGCCAAGCTCTACGCCTCCGAGATGGGCTGGCTGATCGCCGACGAACTCGTCCAGATCCGCGGCGGCCGCGGCTTCGAGACGGCGGCGTCCCTGGCCGCCCGCGGCGAACGGGCCGTCCCGGCCGAACAGGTCCTGCGCGACCTGCGCATCAACCGCATCTTCGAGGGCTCGACCGAGATCATGCACCTGCTGATCGCGCGCGAGGCCGTGGACGCCCACCTCTCGGTGGCCGGCGACCTCATCGACCCGGACAAGTCCCTCCAGGACAAGGCGAAGGCGGGCGCGAACGCGGGCGTCTTCTACGCCAAGTGGCTGCCTAAGCTGGTCGCGGGACAGGGCCAACTCCCGGGCACCTACGGCGAGTTCCGCCACGAGGTGGACCTGTCCCGGCATCTGCGCTACGTCGAGCGCAACGCCCGCAAGCTGGCCCGCTCCACCTTCTACGCCATGTCCCGCTGGCAGGGCCGCATGGAGACCAAGCAGGGCTTTCTGGGCCGCATCGTCGACATCGGCGCGGAGCTGTTCGCGATGAGCGCGGCCTGCGTACGGGCGGAACTCCTGCGCAGCCAGGGCGAGCACGGCCGCGAGGCCTACCAGCTGGCCGACGTCTTCTGCCGCCAGTCCCGCATCCGCGTCGAGGAACTCTTCAACCGCCTGTGGACCAACACCGACGACCTCGACCGCAAGCTGGTCAAGGGCATCATGTCGGGCACCTACAAGTGGCTGGAGGAGGGCATCGTCGACCCCTCGGGCGACGGACCGTGGATCGCCGCGGCGGACCCGGGGCCTTCCGAACACGAGAACGTCCACCGCCCGATCCGGTGATCGATCCATGACGGGACGTCCCTCTCGGCCCCCCGTGCGGGGGATGAGGGGGACGCACTGTCCTCACACACGGTCCTTACGGCAACAATGGAGGGATGAGCGACAGTCCAGCCCCCTCAGGGTCTCTGCCCCACGCCCTGGCCGACCCGCACCTCGTGTACGACCCCGTGGCGGGCGACGGCCCGAAGGACGTGGTGATCCTCGGCTCCACCGGCTCGATCGGCACCCAGGCCATCGACCTCGTGCTGCGCAACCCCGACCGGTTCCGGGTCACCGGGCTCTCGGCCAACGGCGGCCGGATCGCCCTTCTCGCCGAGCAGGCGCACCGGCTCCGGGTGCGGGCGGTCGCGGTCGCCCGCGAGGACGTCGTACCGCAGCTGCGCGAGGCGCTGGCCGGCCTGTACGGCGCGGGAGAGCCGACGCCCGAGATCCTCGCCGGTCCGGAGGCGGCCAACCGGCTCGCCGCGTCCCCCTGCCACACCGTCCTGAACGGCATCACCGGCTCCATCGGCCTCGCCCCGACCCTCGCCGCCCTGGAGGCGGGCCGCACTCTCGCGCTCGCCAACAAGGAGTCGCTCATCGTCGGCGGCCCGCTGGTCAGGGCGCTGGCCAAGCCCGGGCAGATCATCCCGGTCGACTCCGAGCACGCGGCCCTGTTCCAGGCGCTCGCGGCCGGCACGCGCGCGGATGTGCGCAAGCTCGTCGTCACGGCGTCCGGCGGCCCCTTCCGCGGCCGTACGAAGGCCGAACTGGCGAACGTCACCGTCGAGGACGCCCTCGCCCACCCCACCTGGGCGATGGGCCCGGTGATCACGATCAACTCCGCGACCTTGGTCAACAAGGGCCTGGAGGTCATCGAGGCACACTTGCTGTACGACATTCCCTTCGACCGCATTGAGGTCGTCGTGCATCCCCAGTCGTATGTTCACTCGATGATTGAGTTCACCGACGGATCCACGATCGCCCAGGCGACGCCTCCCGACATGCGCGGGCCCATCGCCATCGGCCTCGGCTGGCCCGAGCGCGTCCCGGACGCGGCGCCCGCCTTCGACTGGAGCAAGGCGTCCACGTGGGAGTTCTTCCCGCTGGACAACGACGCTTTTCCGTCGGTGAACCTCGCCCGGCACGTGGGACGGCTCGCGGGCACCGCCCCGGCGGTGTTCAATGCGGCCAACGAGGAGTGCGTCGAGGCGTTCCGCGGCGGCGCACTGCCGTTCAACGGGATCATGGAGACCGTCACCCGGGTCGTCGAGGAGCACGGCACCCCGCGTACGGGAACCTCACTCACCGTGTCGGACGTCCTCGAAGCGGAGACCTGGGCCCGGGCCCGGGCCAGGGAACTGACAGGACAGACGGCGACCGCGGAGGCGCGTGCATGACGACCTTGATGATGATCCTCGGCATAGTCGTCTTCGCGTTCGGCCTGCTGGTCTCGATCGCGTGGCACGAGCTGGGGCACCTGTCCACGGCCAAGCTCTTCGGCATCCGCGTGCCCCAGTACATGGTCGGCTTCGGCCCGACCATGTACTCGCGGAAGAAGGGCGACACCGAGTACGGGATCAAGGCCATCCCGTTCGGCGGCTACATCCGCATGATCGGCATGTTCCCGCCCGGACCCGACGGCAGGCTGGAGGCCCGCTCCACCTCGCCCTGGCGCGGCATGATCGAGGACGCCCGCTCGGCGGCCTTCGAGGAACTGCAGCCGGGCGACGAGACCCGCCTCTTCTACACCCGCAAGCCCTGGAAGCGGGTCATCGTGATGTTCGCGGGCCCGTTCATGAACCTGATCCTGGCGGTGGTGCTGTTCCTCACCGTCCTCATGGGCTTCGGCATCTCCCAGCAGACCACCTCGGTCAGCTCGGTCTCCCAGTGCGTCATCGCCCAGAGTGAGAACCGCGACACCTGCAAGAAGGGCGACGCGGCCTCCCCGGCAGCGGCGGCGGGCCTGAAGGCCGGCGACAAGATCCTCGCCTTCAACGGCGTCAGGACGGACGACTGGAACAGGCTGTCCGACCTGATCCGCGAGAGCCCCGGCAAGAGCGTGCCGATCGTGGTCGAGCGCAAGGGCGAGGAAGTCACCCTCCACGCCACGATCGCCAGCAACCAGGTCGCCAAGAAGGACGCGAGCGGGCAGATCGTCGAGGGCAAGTACGTGAGCGCCGGCTTCCTCGGCTTCAGCGCGGCCACCGGCATCGTCAAACAGGACTTCGGCCAGTCCCTGACCTGGATGGGCGACCGCGTCGGTGACGCCGTCGACTCCATCGCGGCCCTGCCCGGCAAGATCCCCGGCCTGTGGGACGCGGCGTTCGGCGACGGCAAGCGAGCCCCGGACTCCCCGATGGGCGTGGTCGGTGCGGCCCGTGTGGGCGGCGAGATCTTCACCCTGGACATCCCGGCCACCCAGCAACTGGCGATGTTCGTGATGCTGGTCGCGGGCTTCAACCTCTCCCTGTTCCTCTTCAACATGCTCCCGCTGCTGCCGCTGGACGGCGGCCATATCGCGGGTGCGCTGTGGGAGGCGCTGCGCCGGAACCTGGCCAGGGTGCTGCGCCGGCCGGACCCCGGCCCCTTCGACGTGGCGAAGCTGATGCCCGTCGCCTATGTGGTGGCCGGGATCTTCGTCTGCTTCACCCTTCTCGTCCTCGTCGCGGACGTTGTCAACCCAGTGAAAATCACCTAGTCACATGGAGTTTGCGGCGGCCTGCGACGCTCTGTCGCAGGCCGTCTTCCATTGAGTGGGTTTACGGCCGTGCGGGTCCCCCTGCCGAGTGGTTCGAGGTGGGGGAGTGCTGGGGCCTTTGCATGTGCCGTAATCTCGAAGCCTGGAGCCCGTTGTTCCGGGACCGGACCTTGATCCACGACTTGGGGTTGCACAACAGATGACTGCGATTTCTCTCGGCATGCCGTCCGTTCCGACCAGGGTTGCCGAGCGTCGGAAGAGCCGGCAGATCCAGGTCGGATCCGTGGCGGTCGGCGGCGACGCCCCCGTGTCGGTGCAGTCGATGACCACGACCCGTACGTCGGACATCGGGGCCACCCTTCAGCAGATCGCCGAACTCACCGCGTCCGGCTGCCAGATCGTGCGGGTGGCCTGTCCGACGCAGGACGATGCGGACGCGCTCGCCACCATCGCCCGCAAGTCGCAGATCCCGGTGATCGCCGACATCCACTTCCAGCCCAAGTACGTCTTCTCGGCGATCGAGGCCGGGTGTGCGGCGGTGCGGGTGAACCCCGGCAACATCAAGCAGTTCGACGACAAGGTGAAGGAGATCGCGCGGGCCGCCAGGGACCACGGCACCCCGATCCGGATCGGGGTCAACGCGGGTTCACTGGACCGGCGTCTGCTGCAGAAGTACGGCAAGGCGACCCCGGAGGCGCTGGTCGAGTCGGCCCTGTGGGAGGCGTCCCTCTTCGAGGAGCACGACTTCCGGGACATCAAGATCTCGGTCAAGCACAACGACCCGGTCGTGATGATCGAGGCGTACAAGCAGCTCGCCGCCCAGTGCGAGTATCCGCTGCACCTCGGTGTCACCGAGGCAGGTCCGGCCTTCCAGGGCACGATCAAGTCGGCCGTCGCCTTCGGCGCGCTGCTCTCGCAGGGCATCGGCGACACGATCCGCGTGTCCCTGTCCGCGCCTCCCGTGGAGGAGGTCAAGGTCGGCCTCCAGATCCTGGAGTCCCTGAACCTCAAGCAGCGCGGCCTGGAGATCGTCTCCTGCCCGTCCTGCGGGCGGGCCCAGGTCGACGTCTACAAACTGGCCGAGGAGGTCACCGCGGGCCTGACCGGCATGGAGGTCCCCCTCCGCGTCGCCGTCATGGGCTGCGTCGTCAACGGCCCCGGCGAGGCCCGCGAGGCCGACCTCGGCGTCGCCTCCGGCAACGGCAAGGGCCAGATCTTCGTCAAGGGCGAGGTCATCAAGACCGTCCCCGAGTCCAAGATCGTGGAGACCCTCATCGAAGAGGCCATGAAGCTGGCCGAGCAGATGGAGGCGGCCGGCGTTCCCTCCGGTGAGCCCGAGATCTCGGTCGCCGGCTGACCTGCCCCGACGCGTGTCATACGGCCCCGTGCGACGTCCTCGTCCACGGGGCCGTACCGCGTCCGCGCCCTCCGCCCACGCGAGCGAACCCGCCCTCACCGACGGTGACTTCACCACGTACACCGACAACAAGGGTGTGCTGCCCGGATCAAGGACTGCGCACTGCCCGTGAGTGACGGCGGGGCGACGTGGTGTGATATCGGGGACGGTGTGCCCGAAAGCGCCACGGCACACGGTTCGTCGGCCTCGGGCAGGGGGCTCCCCACTCGCCATGTCCGCCTCGGCGTACCCGCCACCCGGTCCGCCGCCACCGTCCCGGACTTCTACCGACAGCCGCACGTCGACGAGATGCAGATCGGCTTCGGCCACCCCGTGAGTCACGGCTTACACCCCTGCTCCACCGCACCGTCCCATCGGGGCGGCGCGGCACAAAATCGGCGGGTACAGTGCGGAGATCAGCAGAACCTCAGGGTGAGGGCCCGCATGTGTTGACGCAGACCACCTCACGGGTGCTCGAACCGAGCGACCTGGACGCCGCGCTCGCCGTCCTCGACCGCGAGCCGGTCACGAACGCCTTCGTGACGTCGAGGGTCCAGGTCGCGGGCCTCGACCCGTGGCGGCTCGGCGGCGAGATGTGGGGCTTCTACGAGGAGGGCATGCTGACCTCCCTGTGCTACGCGGGCGCCAACCTGGTCCCGATCTGCGCCACTCCGCGCGCCGTGCGCGCCTTCGGCGACCGCGCGCGCCGGGCAGGCCGCCGCTGTTCCTCGATCGTCGGCCCCGTGGACGCCACCACCCTGCTGTGGCGGCTGCTCGAACCCAGTTGGGGCCCCGCCCGGGAGGTCCGGTCCCACCAGCCGCTCATGGTCACCGACTGCATGCCCGCCGACATGGCCCCGGATCCCTACGTCCGCCGCATCCGCAAGGACGAGATGGAGACGATCATGCCGGCGTGCGTGGCGATGTTCACCGAGGAGGTCGGCGTCTCGCCGCTCGCCGGGGACGGCGGGCTGCTGTACCAGTCCCGGGTCGCCGAACTCGTGGGCTCCGGCCGCTCCTTCGCCCGCCTCGACGAGCACGGCAAGGTCGTCTTCAAGGCGGAGATCGGCGCGGCGACCGACCGGGCCTGCCAGATCCAGGGCGTGTGGGTGGCCCCCGAGTACCGGGGACGCGGGATCGCCGCGCCGGGCATGGCCGCCGTGCTCCGGTACGCACTGGCGGATGTGGCCCCGATCGCCAGCCTCTACGTCAACGACTTCAACACTCCGGCGCGAAGGGCATACCAGCGGGTGGGCTTCCAGGAGGTCGGCGCGTTCATGAGCGTCCTGTTCTAGAGCACGCTTCACGCTGCTGTTCTGACGCTCGGACGATCCCTGTACGCTCCCCACATGCGTCTTCCCGGTCACGGTCACCGCCGCCACCCCGACGACATCGTGATCGGCCCCCTGGACCTCTCGGCCCACGTCGACGAGGCCCTGGCCGTCCAGGCCGTCGCCTTCGGTCTCGGCGCGGACGAGGTGGCCGTACGCCGTCAGATCGTGCTGCGTCACATGACCTACCCCGGTGCGAGGGCGCTCGGCGCGACCGCCGCAGGACGCCTCGTCGGCTTCGTCTACGGCATGCCCAACGACCGCGCCCACTGGTGGTCCACCGTCGTGGAGCCCTACGTCCGGGCGCGGGGACACGAGGACTGGCTCGACGACTCCTTCGTCATCACCGAGCTGCACGTCCACCCCGGCCACCAGAACCTCGGCATCGGCCGCACCCTGATCACGAACATCACCGGCGCCGCCGCCGAGCCCCGCTCGATCCTGTCGGCGATCGACGGGGACAGCCCGGCCCGCGGCCTCTACCACTCCCTCGGCTACGAGGACCTGGCCCGCCAGGTCCTCTTCCCGAGCGCCCCGAAACCGTATGCCGTGATGGGCGCCCATCTGCCCCTGCGGCGCCGCTAACCGATTTCCACCGGAACCGGCCCCCCGGCTAACCTCCTTGCCATCACCCTTACCCGGCAGGAGTACGAGAACCATGGCGAACGCACCGGTCCAGCGCATGTCCCAGTTGATGGCCAAGACGCTGCGTGACGACCCGGCGGACGCCGAGGTGCTCAGCCACAAACTCCTCGTCCGCGCCGGCTACGTCCGCCGCACGGCCGCGGGCATCTGGTCCTGGCTCCCCCTCGGCAAGAAGGTCCTCGCCAACGTGGAGCGGATCGTCCGTGAGGAGATGGACGCGATCGGCGCCCAGGAGGTGCTGCTCCCCGCCCTCCTGCCCCGGGAGCCGTACGAGGCGACCAGCCGCTGGGACGAGTACGGCGCCGAGCTGTTCCGCCTCCAGGACCGCAGGGGCGGCGACTACCTGCTCGGCCCGACCCACGAGGAGATCTTCACCCTGCTGGTGAAGGACCAGGCGTCCTCCTACAAGGACCTGCCGGTCATCCTCTACCAGATCCAGAACAAGTACCGTGACGAGGCCCGTCCGCGGGCCGGAATCCTGCGCGGCCGCGAGTTCCTCATGAAGGACTCCTACTCCTTCGACACCGAGGACGAGGGCCTGGCCCGGTCCTACGCCCTGCACCGCGAGGCCTACGAACGGATCTTCGAGCGCCTCGGCCTCGACTACCGCATCTGCGCCGCGACCGCGGGCGCGATGGGCGGCTCCAAGTCGGAGGAGTTCCTCGCCCCGGCCGAGGCCGGCGAGGACACCTTCGCGGACTGCCCGAACTGCGACTTCGCGGCCAACACCGAGGCGATCACGTACGAGTTGAAGCCGGTGGACGCCAAGGGCGTGGCCGCCCTGGAGGAGATCCCGACCCCCGACACCCCGACCATCGAGACCCTCGCCGCCCACCTCGGCGTCGAGGCCTCCGCCACCCTCAAGAACCTCCTGGTGAAGGTCGACGGCGAGATCGTGGCGGTCGGCGTCCCCGGTGACCGCGAGGTCGACCTGGGCAAGGTCGAGGCGCACTTCGCGCCGGCGGCAGTCGAGATGGTCACCGAGGCGGACTTCGCGGGCCGCCCGGACCTGGTCCGCGGCTACGTCGGACCGCAAGGACTCGGCGAGAAGGTCACGTACATCGCCGACCCGCGCGTGGCCCCCGGCACCTCCTGGATCACCGGCGCCAACAAGGACGCCACGCACGCCAGGAACGTCGTCGCGGGCCGTGACTTCGAGGTCGGCGAGTACGTCGACGTCGTGGTCGTCCAGGAAGGCGACCCGTGCCCCAAGTGCGGCACCGGCCTGAAGCTCGACCGTGCCATCGAGATCGGCCACATCTTCCAGCTCGGCCGCAAGTACGCCGACGCCCTCAAGCTCGACGTCCTCGGCCAGAACGGCAAGCCGGTCCGCGTCACCATGGGCTCCTACGGCATCGGCGTCTCCCGCGCGGTCGCGGCGCTGGCCGAGCAGACCGCCGACGAGCAGGGCCTGTGCTGGCCGGCCGAGGTCGCCCCGGCCGACGTGCACGTCGTCGCCGCCGGCAAGGCCCAGCAGATCGAGCTGGCGCTGGAGGTCTCCGAGAAGCTGCGGGCGGCCGGCCTGCGCGTCCTGGTCGACGACCGCGCCGGGGTCTCCCCGGGCGTGAAGTTCACCGACTCCGAGCTGATCGGCGTACCGAAGATCCTGGTCGCGGGCCGCCGCGCCGCCGAGGGTGTCCTGGAGCTGAAGGACCGCAGGAGCGGCGAGCGCGAGGAGCTGACCGTGGACGAGGCGATCGCCCGCCTCACCGCGTAAGGACACTCCTCAGGCCGTCCCCGACCGTAGGGCGTGACACAGCGTCACTGCGGCGGGGACGGCCCGGCTCTCAAGGCGACGGCGGCGTAAGCGCCCCTCCAGGGGGCGGGGCTGCATCGACATGCGGCTTCGCCGCGGGGGCGCGAACAGCCACAACGAACACGTACGGAACGGCGAACTCAGAGCCACCCGGCGAATTCCAGCAACAGCTCGGCATCCCTCGGCCGCCCCACCCGAAGCGCACGCACCCCCGACTCCACGGCCCGGAACAGCGTCCAGCCCCGCAGCCGCTCCTGATCCACATCCAGCGACTCGGCCAAGCGCTTCACCCGCCGCCGCGTCGTCGCCGCCCCCGACGGCGAGGCGATCAGGTCCTCCACCCGATCCCGCACCAACCGCGCCAGGTCGAACGCGCACTCACCCACCACCGGATCGGGCCCCACCGCCAGCCAGGGCATCCGTTCACCAGCGAGAACCTTGCTCTGCCGAAAGGTCCCGTGCAGCAGCCGATCCTCGGGCGGCGCCACCAGCAACTCCTCGCGCGCCCCCACCGCGGCATCGACCAGCACCGCCACCTCCGCCACCGCGGACGCCGTCACCCGCATCGCCTCCGCCTGCCGGCCGGTTCGCTCGGCGACGGTCTCGAAGGACTGACCGGCCGGCGGCTCGACCCACAGCCGCCGCAGCGTGCCCGCCGCCTCCAGCAGTGCCTTCGCCTCGGGCAACGACCGCACGGACACATCCGGATGCAACCGCTCCAGCAGCAGCACACCCTGGACCGGGGGCTCGTCCAGCAGCTGTACGGCACCCGACCCGCCCCAGTGCGCGAGAGCGCGCCGCTCGCTCTCCGGGCGGGCCCGGCGGGGGGCCAGCTTCAGCACGGCAGGGGTCGCGTCCGGCCGCCGCACCAGCACGACCAGGCTGCTGCGCCCTCCGGGCACCTGTACCCGCTCGACCGTCAACTCGCGCAGTGCGACGGCCTGCTGGGCCGCGTCGGCCAGCTTCTCCAGCCAGTCGTCGCCGTCCGGTGCCGTCTCACCGAGCGCCCTGACCAGACGCTGCGGCGGTGCGAAAACCATGCGCGAGTCGTTCCCTTCCAGTACGCGTCACGCCGTCGGAGCCGGCGAGGCCGAGGCGGTGGCCGCCCGCTCGGCGAGCCCAGGGAAGGCTACGCTCTCGCCGTTCCAGCGCACCGCCCGCACCGCCGCCTCCCGCAGTGCCCCGGCCGCAGAGCGCCGCCGCTCGCCCCCCGTCGCCCGCACCAGGTCGGAGTACACCCCGGCCACCCGGTTCTCCAGCTCGGCGGCGAGCCGCACGGCCGCGGCCGAGTCCTGCACCGGGAACGGCAGCGCGTAACCCGGCGCCGCGGCGACCGGCGTGCCGCCCAGGTCCCGTACCTCGCGCACCAGTGCGTCACGCCGGGCCCGGTGCGCGTCGTACGCCGAGCGGGCCTCCACGCGCCGGTCCGCGCCGATCCGGCCGCCGACGACCCCGTAGCCGTACACCGCGGCGTGCTCGGCGGCCAGCGCCGCCTGCAGGGCCTTCAGCTCCTTCTGGTCGCTCACTTGGCACCCTCCGTCAGCAGATACGCGTGCGCAGCCCCGGCCGCCGCCACCGAGGCCAGCAGCCGCGCCAGCTCGCCCGGCACGTCCAGGAGCGCCGCCGTCCGCCGGTCGGCAAGCGCACGCTCGGCGGCGGCCAGCTCGGCGAGGGCGTCCTTCTCGCTCACCGGCGCGGCGGCCGAGGGGGACGCCGATGTCTCCGAGGCCGGTGTCGCCGCTGCCGAAGTCTCCGGCGCCGTGCGGGAGGAGGCCTTACGGACCGTGCCCCCGAACGCCTCCGTATGGCGTGCGACCTCCGCCCGCAGCGGTCCCAGCCGCTGCGACACCGCAGGATGCGCGGCGATCACGGCGTCGTACCGCCCGAGCATGCCCACGCTCTCCCGGGCCGCACGCGCGCGTGCCTTCTGGATGACGGACGGGCTGCCACCGGTGCTCTCCTCGGAGTCTTCGGAACCGCTGGAGCAGCCCACCAGCAGGGCGGCGCCGGCGGCCGAGGCGAGCAGCGATCTTCTGCGCGGCCCCGAGGGGGTGCGCGGTGCTGGGGGGTGTGGCACGGGAGACGTCCTCGGGGAGCTCGTACGAACACACGGGCGGGAAGGGCCGCCGGTGATCACGGTACCCGCGCATCCCCTCGACGCACGTCACCGCCTCGACTGCCCAAGAGACGCCCGCCCCACCGGAGGTACACGTGGGCGGCAACACGCTCTGCGACCGGATACCCTTTGACCAGACACGCGACCTTCCCACAACAGCACACGCGGCCGAGGAGTCACCCGGATGAGCACCACCCAGAGCGAGAAGCTGCGAGAGCTTCTGGAACCGCTCGTCAGCTCAGAGGGGCTGGATCTCGAAGAGATCGCAGTGGACTCGGTAGGACGCAAGCGGGTGCTGCGCGTCGTCGTCGACTCCGACACGGGTGCCGACCTCGACCAGATCGCCGATGTGAGCCGCGCGCTCTCGGCGAAGCTCGACGAGAGCGACGCGATGGGCGGGGGCGAGTACACCCTCGAGGTCGGAACCCCGGGCGCGGAGCGCCTCCTCACCGAGCACCGGCACTATCTGCGCGCCCTGGAGCGGCTGGTGAGGTTCCAGCTGGCCGACGGCGACGAGCTGGTCGCCAGGATCCTGAAGGTCGACGACGAAGGCCTCGACCTCGAAGTACCCGGAGTCAAGGGCCGCAAGGCCACCAGCCGCAGACTCGCCTTCGAGGACGTCGAAAAGGCGCGTGTGCAGGTCGAGTTCAACCGCAAGGACAAGAAGGAAGAGGAGGCGTAGCCGTGGACATCGACATGAGTGCCCTGCGGGGCTTGGTTCGGGAGAAGGAGATCTCCTTCCCCCTGCTGGTCGAGGCGATCGAGTCGGCCCTCCTCATCGCCTACCACCGCACCGAGGGAAGCCGCCGCCACGCGCGCGTGGAGCTCAACCGGGAAACCGGCCACGTGACGGTGTGGGCGAAGGAGGACCCCGAGGACCTCGAAGAGGGCCAGGAGGCCCGCGAGTTCGACGACACCCCGTCCGGCTTCGGCCGTATCGCCGCGACCACGGCCAAGCAGGTCATCCTGCAGCGGCTGCGCGACGCCGAGGACGACGCGACGCTCGGCGAGTACGCCGGCCGCGAGGGCGACATCGTCACCGGAGTGGTCCAGCAGGGCCGCGACCCGAAGAACGTGCTCGTGGACATCGGCAAGCTCGAGGCCATCCTGCCGGTGCAGGAGCAGGTGCCGGGCGAGTCGTATCCGCACGGGATGCGGCTGCGGTCGTACGTCGTACGAGTGGCGAAGGGCGTCCGTGGCCCGTCCGTCACCCTGTCGCGCACGCACCCCAGTCTGGTGAAGAAGCTCTTCGCCCTGGAGGTGCCGGAGATCGCCGACGGGTCCGTGGAGATCGCCGCGATCGCCCGCGAGGCGGGCCACCGCACCAAGATCGCCGTCCGGTCCACCCGGTCCGGGCTGAACGCCAAGGGCGCGTGCATCGGCCCCATGGGCGGGCGGGTGCGCAATGTCATGGGCGAACTGAGCGGTGAGAAGATCGACATCGTCGACTGGTCGGACGACCCTGCCGAAATGGTCGCGAACGCGCTCTCGCCGGCCCGGGTCTCCAAGGTCGAGGTCGTCGACCTCGCCGCCCGCTCCGCGCGCGTGACCGTGCCGGACTACCAGCTGTCGCTGGCGATCGGCAAGGAGGGGCAGAACGCCCGCCTCGCGGCCCGGCTGACCGGCTGGCGGATCGACATCCGCCCGGACACCGAGCAGCCCGAGGACCAGCGCGGGGAATAGATCCAAGCCGCGGATGGCTTAGATCACGACAGTTGTATGCGCGGAACTGTTCGATTCTTGCCCCAAAGGGGTGAGGTCGTCAGGGGGAGGTAGACTTAGGAGTGTCTGGCCGGACGCGCGCCCGCGCATGCCCTGAGCGCACCTGTGTGGGGTGCAGGCAGCGAGCGGCCAAGAGGGATCTGCTGCGCATCGTGGCGGTCGAGGGTGAATGTGTCCCCGATCATCGCGGTACGCTGCCCGGCCGGGGTTCGTATGTGCACCCCGCCCAGGTCTGTCTCGACCTGGCGGTACGCCGCCGGGCGTTCACGCGGGCGTTGCGCGCCCCGGGAGCGCTCGACACAAAGGCGTTGCGCCTCTATGTCGAGCAGGCAACACCGTAAGACGCGTCGCACGGAACCCCCGTGCGGCCCTGGTACCCCGCGAGTTGGAAGTAGGTCGAGATTGCGATGAGCACTCGATGAGCACGCGATGAGTACGCCCATGAAGTAGCGACGGTCCGGACGCAACCCGGACCTAAAAGGAGCGAAGTGGCTAAGGTCCGGGTATACGAACTCGCCAAGGAGTTCGGGGTGGAGAGCAAGGTCGTCATGGCCAAGCTCCAGGAACTCGGTGAATTCGTCCGTTCGGCGTCTTCGACCATCGAAGCGCCCGTTGTCCGCAAACTGACGGACGCCCTCCAGCAGGGCAACGGAGGCGGCAAGTCCGCCCCCGCACGCAAGGCTGCCCCGGCTCGTCCGGCAGCCCCCTCTCCCGCGCAGGCAGCCCGTCCGGCCGCCCCGCGCCCGCCGGCCCCCAAGCCGGCCGCCGCCGAGAGGCCCGCGGCTCCCGCCGCGCCGGCCGCTCCCGGCCCCCGTCCCACCCCGGGCCCGAAGCCCGCGCCGCGGCCCGCCCCGGCGTCCCCGGCTCCGACGACGCCCGAGTTCACGGCACCCCCGGCGGCTCCCGCCGCCCCGGCTGCCTCCTCCGGCTCCGGTTCCGCCCCCCGTCCGGGCGCTCCGCGTCCCGCCGGCCAGGCTCCGCGTCCGGGCGCCCGCCCGGAGCGTCCCGGCCAGGGTGGCCAGGGCCGTAGTGACCGCGGCGACCGTGGTGACCGCGGCGACCGCCCTGCCGGTCCGCGTCAGGGTGGCGGCGCTGCGCGTCCCGGTGCCCGTCCGGCCGGTCCCCGTCCGGGCAACAACCCGTTCACCTCTGGTGGTTCCACCGGCATGGCGCGCCCCTCGGCGCCCCGTCCCGGCGGTGCCCCGCGTCCCGGCGGCCAGGGCGGTCCGGGTGCCCCCGGCGGTGCTCCGCGTCCGCAGGGCCAGGGCGGCCCGCGTCCCCAGGGCGCCTCGGGCGGTCCCCGTCCGCAGGCTCCGGGCGGCTCGCGTCCGACTCCCGGCGGCATGCCTCGCCCGCAGGGCGGCGGCCCCCGTCCCGGCGGCGGCCCCGGCGGTAACCGGCCGAACCCCGGCATGATGCCCCAGCGTCCGGCTGCCGGCCCGCGTCCCGGTGGCGGTGGCCCCGGCGGCCGCGGTCCCGGTGGCGGTGGCGGCGGTCGTCCCGGTGGCGGCGGCGGCGGTCGTCCGGGTGGCGGCGGCTTCGCCGGTCGTCCCGGCGGTCCCGGTGGCGGCGGTGGCGGCTTCGCCGGTCGTCCCGGTGGTCCCGGTGGCGGTGGCGGCGGTTTCGCCGGCCGTCCGGGTGGTCCCGGTGGCGGTGGCGGCGGTCGTCCCGGCTTCGGCGGTCGTCCCGGTGGTCCGGGTGGCCGTGGTGGCACGCAGGGCGCCTTCGGCCGTCCCGGCGGTCCCGCGCGTCGCGGTCGCAAGTCGAAGCGGCAGAGGCGCCAGGAGTACGAGGCCATGCAGGCCCCGTCGGTCGGCGGCGTGATGCTGCCTCGCGGCAACGGACAGTCCGTCCGCCTGTCGCGCGGTGCGTCCCTCACCGACTTCGCCGAGAAGATCGGCGCCAACCCGGCGTCGCTCGTCGGCGTGATGATGAACCTCGGCGAGATGGTCACTGCCACGCAGTCCGTCTCCGACGAGACGCTGAAGCTCCTCGCGGACGAGATGAACTTCGTCCTCGAGATCGTCAGCCCCGAGGAGGAGGACCGCGAGCTGCTCGAGTCCTTCGACATCGAGTTCGGCGAGGACGAGGGTGGCGAGGAGTTCCTCGTCGCGCGTCCGCCGGTCGTGACCGTCATGGGTCACGTCGACCACGGTAAGACCCGCCTTCTCGACACCATCCGCAAGACGAACGTCGTCGCGGGCGAGGCCGGCGGTATCACGCAGCACATCGGTGCCTACCAGGTGGCCACCGAGGTCAACGGTGAAGAGCGCAAGATCACCTTCATCGACACCCCGGGTCACGAGGCGTTCACCGCCATGCGTGCCCGTGGTGCCAAGTCGACCGACATCGCGATCCTCGTGGTGGCGGCCAACGACGGTGTGATGCCCCAGACGATCGAGGCGCTGAACCACGCCAAGGCGGCCGACGTGCCGATCGTGGTCGCGGTCAACAAGATCGACGTCGAGGGTGCCGACCCGACCAAGGTGCGCGGTCAGCTCACCGAGTTCGGGCTGGTGGCCGAGGAGTACGGCGGCGACACGATGTTCGTCGACATCTCCGCCAAGCAGGGCCTCAACATCGAGAGCCTGCTGGAGGCCGTGGTCCTCACCGCGGACGCCTCGCTCGACCTGCGGGCCAACCCGGAGCAGGACGCGCAGGGTATTGCGATCGAGTCCCACCTCGACCGTGGCCGCGGTGCCGTCTCGACGGTCCTGGTCCAGCGCGGCACGCTGCGCATCGGCGACACGATGGTTGTCGGCGACGCGTACGGCCGTGTCCGGGCGATGCTCGACGACAACGGCAACAACGTCGAGGAAGCGACTCCGTCGACCCCCGTCCTGGTCCTGGGTCTCACCAACGTCCCGGGCGCAGGCGACAACTTCCTGGTCGTCGACGAGGACCGCACGGCGCGTCAGATCGCCGAGAAGCGTGCCGCTCGTGAGCGCAACGCCAACTTCGCCCGCCGGGGTGTCCGGTTCTCCCTGGAGAACCTGGACGAGGCCCTCGCGGCCGGTCTGGTGCAGGAACTCAACCTCATCATCAAGGGCGACGCGTCCGGTTCGGTGGAGGCTCTCGAGTCCTCGCTGCTCCAGCTCGACGTCGGCCAAGAGGTCGACATCCGCGTCCTGCACCGCGGTGTGGGTGCGGTCACCGAGTCGGACATCGACCTGGCGACCGGCTCCGACGCCATCGTCATCGGCTTCAACGTCCGCGCTGCGGGCCGCGCGGCGCAGATGGCGGAGCGCGAGGGCGTAGACGTCCGGTACTACTCGGTGATCTACCAGGCCATCGAGGAGATCGAGGCGGCCCTCAAGGGCATGCTCAAGCCGGAGTACGAGGAGGTCGAGCTCGGCACGGCGGAGATCCGCGAGGTCTTCAAGTCGTCCAAGCTGGGCAACATCGCCGGTGTCCTGGTCCGCTCGGGCGAGGTCAAGCGCAACACCAAGGCGCGCCTCGTCCGCGACGGCAAGGTCATCGCGGAGAGCCTCAACATCTCCGGTCTGCGTCGCTTCAAGGACGACGTCACCGAGATCCGCGAAGGGTTCGAGGGCGGTATCAACCTCGGCAACTTCAACGACATCAAGGTCGACGACGTCATCGCGACGTACGAGATGCGCGAGAAGCCGCGCGTCTGATCCCAGCACGCGATCGGGGCCGGTCGGCGGGGCAGTTCCCTCAGGGAATTTCCGTCGATCGGCCCCGGCCGTTGCGTGTACGGTTCCCGTATCGGCGTCGAAGCGTGGCGCCCGTACCCCGAACCGGCGGGACATCCGGATACACATGTATGTGGGGACTCTGTCCTTCGACCTGCTCCTCGGCGACGTCCACTCGCTCAAGGAGAAACGCTCTCTCGTCCGTCCCATCGTGTCCGAGCTCCAGCGCAAGTACGCGGTGAGCGCGGCGGAGACGGGCAATCAGAACCTCCACCGCAGGGCCGAGATCGGGCTGGCGGTGGTCTCCGGGGACACGGGACACCTCACCGACGTACTGGACCGCTGCGAGCGGCTGGTCGCCGGACGGCCCGAGGTGGAACTGCTCTCGGTTCGGCGCAGGCTCCACAGCGACGAAGACTGAAGCAAGAAGTAAGCACTTAAGGAGACGGACCAGTGGCCGACAACGCGCGTGCCAAGAGGCTGGCGGACCTCATCCGAGAGGTGGTGGCCCAGAAGCTGCAGCGCGGGATCAAAGACCCGCGGCTCGGCTCGCACGTCACCATCACGGACACCCGGGTCACCGGTGACCTGAGGGAGGCGACCGTCTTCTACACGGTGTACGGGGACGACGAGGAGCGGGCGGCCGCGGCCGCCGGCCTGGAGAGCGCCAAGGGCGTCCTGCGCTCCGCGGTCGGCGCGGCGGCGGGCGTGAAGTTCACGCCGACGCTGGCCTTCGTGGCGGACGCCCTGCCGGACACCGCCAAGACGATCGAGGACCTCCTCGACAAGGCGCGCCAGTCCGACCAGCAGGTGCGCGAGGTCTCGGCGGGCGCCGCGTACGCGGGCGAAGCCGACCCGTACAAGAAGCCGGGTGAAGACGAGGACGACACCGCCGAATGACCCAGAGGAACCGGACGCCCGACGGGCTTGTCATCGTCGACAAGCCGTCGGGCTTCACTTCGCACGACGTGGTCGCCAAGATGCGCGGGATCGCGCGCACCCGCCGCGTCGGGCACGCAGGCACCCTCGACCCCATGGCGACGGGCGTGCTCGTCCTCGGCGTCGAGAAGGCCACCAAGCTGCTCGGTCACCTCGCGCTGACCGAGAAGGAGTACCTGGGCACGATCCGCCTCGGGCAGACGACGGTCACGGACGACGCCGAGGGCGAGATCACGAGGTCGCTGGACGCCTCGAAGGTCACCCGGGAGGCCGTCGACGCCGGGATCGCCAAGCTGACCGGCGACATCATGCAGGTGCCGTCGAAGGTGAGCGCGATCAAGATCGACGGTGTGCGCTCGTACAAGCGGGCGCGGGAGGGCGAGGAGTTCGAGATCCCGGCCCGGCCGGTCAAGGTCTCGTCCTTCGCGGTGTACGACGTGCGTGACGCCGTCGCCGAGGACGGCACCCCGATGCTGGACCTGGTGGTGTCCGTCGTCTGCTCCTCCGGCACCTACATCCGGGCCCTGGCCCGTGACCTGGGCGCCGACCTGGGCGTGGGCGGACACCTCACCGCCCTGCGCCGCACCCGCGTCGGCCCGTACAAGCTGGACTCGGCCCGGACGCTGGACCAGCTGCAGGAGGACCTGACCGTGCTGCCGATCGCCGAGGCGGCCGCGGCCGCGTTCCCGCGCTGGGACGTGGACGAGAAGCGGGCCCGGCTGCTCACCAACGGCGTGCGTGTCGAGATGCCCGAGGAGTACGCGTCGCGCGGCCCGGTCGCCGTCTTCGACCCCGAGGGGCGCTTCCTGGTGCTCGTCGAGGAGCAGAAGGGCAAGGCGAAGAGCCTGGCCGTTTTCGGCTGAGGCTCGGATAGGGCAGGCGGCAGGCGGGGAACCGGGGAACCGGGGAACCGGGGAACGGGGACACCGAGGCTGCCCGCCCGTGGAGCGGCGATCACGGGGTTGCGCCGCCGCTCCACGGTCCCCCTCGGTTCCCCCACCCCTAGGGTGTATCCACCGACCCCCGTCTGTTCACCCGTGCGGGCAGGCGCTCGGAGTGAACCGAGGGAGCGGAAGGGGGCGCGTTCGCCGTGCGATCTGTCCCGCTGATCACCGCGCGCCTAACGTCGACGTGAGGGCACAGGTGTACGGCGGGGAGGTTCGGCCATGGCGGGACGGGGCCCGCGGACCGGGGGCGGAAACCGGCAGGGGGAGGGCGCGCGGACCGGACATTCCGGTGATGCGGACCAGCCGCCCGCCGGTGACGACGCGCTGGTCCGCATCCACGACCTCGCCGGCCGCCCCCGCGGCACCGGCTTCGTGGCCGACCACCACGGCACCGTCATCACCAGCCACGAGGCTGTCGACGGTCTGCCCAGGCTCGTACTGCATGCCGCCGGTGACCGCACCTGCCTCGTGACGGCCGACGCGGTGACCGCGCTGCCCGCCCTGGACCTGGCCCTTGTCCGCACCGAGGGCCTCGGCGTGGACCCACTGCCGGTCACGGTGCGGGACCGGGTCGAGACGGGCACCTATGTGCGGATCGCCGCCGGATGCTGGCGTGAGGCGCGGGTACTCGGTGCCGCCTCCGTGACGTACGCGGCGACAGACCGCTTCCATCTCCTCGACGGCGCACTGGAGTTGGCGATCGGCACGGCCGGCCGGGACGCGCTGCGGCTGGGCGGCGGGGCGGCCGGGGGGCCGGTGCTGGACGCCGGGACCGGCGCCGTCGTCGGCGTTCTCGGCACCGCGCTCCACTCCGGCCGGCGCGACGGCGGATTCGCCGTCCCGCTCCTCCCCGCCCCGAGCGGCCCGCTCGCCGACCTGCTCGCCCGGAACGCGGAGACGGTGCCCGCGTACGGACCCGACCTCAACCTGGCCGGCGTGCTGGAGCTGACGGCCACCTCCGTGGGGCAGGACGGCCCGCCGGGGACACTGGCGGGTTACGTCGGCCGGGCGGACGCTTCGGTCGAGCCGGTCGAACGGGCCGCGGCAGCACGGGAGTTCACCGCCTTCGCGCAGAGCCGGGCCACCGTCCTCGGCCTCGTCGGAGCACCGGGCAGCGGCCGTACGACAGAACTGGTGTCCCTCGTCGCCCGCCGCAACCGGGGCCCCGAACCGGCCCCCACGCTGTGGCTGCGCGGCGCCGATCTGGAGGACGACGACACCTCGATCGCGGACGCGGCCCGCCGGGCGCTGGCCCGCGCCGCCCGCATCGTCACCGCGTCCGGGACGACGGCTGTCGCGGACCTCGGCGACATCACACCGGAACGCCTGGCACAGGTGGCGTTCGCGGCGGACCGTCCCCTGCTGCTCCTCCTGGACGGCCCCGAGGAGATGCCGGCGGTCCTCGCGCACCACCTGCGGAAGTGGACGCAGGGGACGGCGAGTTGGCTGAGGGAGACGGGGGCGCGGTTGGTGGTGGCGTGCCGGGAGGAGTACTGGGAGGGGGCGGGAGCGGAGTTTCCCGCGGAGTTGCTGTTCGGCGGGTCGGTGGTTTCAGCACGTCCGGCGTCTGCGGACGGTGCCGCTCGGCCGGCGGCGGAGGGCCGGGGGCACGGCCTGGGGGAGGGGACGGGCGGGGGCGGCGAGGGCGGCCGTATCGATCAGGGGCTCCGCCGCGGGCCCTGCGTCCGTCTCGGCGACCTGGAGGACGACGAGGCCCGAAAAGCCCGCGCACGCTACCGCATCCCCGAAGGCACCCTCGCCGACCCCGACACCCGCCACCCCCTCACCCTCCGCCTCCTCTCCGAGGTCCGCGCCGCCCTCCCCGACGCCCCGCACGCACGCGTCGACCGCGACGACGTCTTCTCGGCCTACCTGGACCTGATGTGCCTGCGCATCGCCGTCAGGCTGGCCGCCGAGAACGGCCTGCGCGGCACGGCCGTACGCCGCCTCGCCGCGAAGGTCTCCGGCCAGATCCACGAGGCCGCCCGCCGCAGCCTCGGCCCCGGGCAGGGCGAGCTGGACCGGGAGGCGTTCGAGGCGGTGTTCCCGTGGGGCCAGGCTCCCGCGCGGCTCGGCGGCGGCAGCGGCTGGGCGTCCGCCGTCCTCACCGAGGGCCTTGTCATCCCCGCCGGCACCGGCTACCGCTTCGCCCACGAGGAACTCGCCGACTGGATCCAGGGCATGCACCTCGACCTCGACGAAGCCCTGCGCGCCCTGGTCCACCGCAGCAGCACCCCGGACGCCGCCCACCCGGTCTCCGTCCCGCACCATCGCATCGGCCCGGTCGTCCAGGCCCTGTTGCTGGTCGCCCGGCAGTACGGCGCCCCCCAACTCGCCGCTCGGCTGGAGGAGTTGGCGCACGCTCTGGAGAGGGACCCGCACTCCTGGTGGGCCGCCCGCCTGCTCACCGAAACCCTGCTGCGCGTACCGGACGCCACGCCGTACCTGGCGGTCCTGCGGCTGCTCGCCGACCGGCTCGCAGCGGCACGCGGGCAGGGCCGCCCGGAGGCACGGGGTCAGGAGCGCCCCGATCCGCGAGGGCCGGGCCGTCCGGATGCCAGGGAACGGGAGCGTCCGGACCTGTGGGGACAGGGCCGTCCGGATCCCCGGGGACAGGAGCGTCCGGACCCGCCGGAACAGGAGCGCCCGGATCCCCGGGAACAGGACCGCCCCAATCCCCGTGAGACAGACGGAGATGACCGTCCCGGCCCCGCTGTCGCGAATGCCTTCGCGCCCGGCTTCTGGACCGCCCTGGCGATTTCGCGGACCGAGTGCTTGGAGTTGCTTGGCGTCCTCCTCCTCGCCGACGGCCCGCAGGACACCGCCCCCCGTTTCCTGGACGCCGCGAGCGACCTTCTCGCCGCCGACGCCACCGCCGTACAACCCCTCCTCACACGCTGGTTCGACGACGACCGCCCGTTGCCCGCGACCCCGCACGCGACCGTCGCGAACGCGGCGCAGGCGCTGTTGCACACCTATCGGCATCTCGCCCTGGACGACCTGACCGAGGTACTCGTCGAGTGTGCGCACCGGAAGGCGGACGAGTTGCTCGCCGTGCTGGCCGAGGACGAGCCGTCGGCGGTCTGCCGGGCCGTCGACCGGTGGGCGCACGACGAGCGGCCCGCGCGCCGGGTGGCGGCGGTGGCGTACGGCCTGCGTGCCACGCCCCACGTCCGCACCGAGGCCGACCGCGAACTGCTGCGCTACGCGGCCCTCGCCCTGCTCGCCCGCCCCGCCGACAGTTCCCTGCACGGCGGCGCGCTCGCCCTCCTCGTGCGGGACCCACGCACGCGTGCCCGCCATCTCCCGCAGGCACTGCGGCACTTCGCGGCCGGCGACCCGCACTTCCCGCCGAGCGCACTGGTCCCCGCCCTCGCCACGCACCCGGAGCCGGTCCTGGACGCCTTCCGCGACCGGCTGCGCAGGCCGGACGCCGGTCAGGCGCTGCGCACGCTCGCCGACGTCACCACGCCCTCGCTCGCCCGACGGGTCGCCGCCCTCGTGCACGAGGCCGTGGAACGGCGCCCGGAGACCGCCGTCGACGTGGCCGCGTACGTCGACCGGCGCCTCGACCAGGGGCCGTCGGCCAGGGCCGTGCTCTTCCCCCTGGTCACCGGCCTTCTGGACGGCGGTCCGGAAGAGGTCAGGGCCGCACTCGCGGCCGTACTCGCCGCTCCCGGCACCCCCGCCTCCCGCCTGCAGCGCCGCGAACTCCTCGACCTCCTGCTGGCCCACGAACGGGCCCCCGCCGTCCTGGAGGCCCTGCTGCGGGCGGCAGGCCGGTGCGGCGGCGAGGACGTACGCGAGCTCGTGCACCGCAGCGGTCTGCTCCTCGTCCGTACCCCGGACGGCGCGGCCCGGTTCGACCGCGCGCTGGTCGACCTCGGCCGGCAGGTCCCCGGCTTCGCCGCCCGCATGGCCGGCTGGCTGACCGACACCCCGCAGACCTGGGCGGCGGTGGTGGGACCCGGCACCCGCCGCATGATCGAGAACCTGTCCGGCGTACGAGTGTCCGTCTGAGCTGTGCTCCCGCGTGCGTCGGGTCACAGCCCCCATGCCGATGAGGGCGGTCCGCGCCCGGCATGGCACCCTTAGACCTGCGTAAGAGGTCGGTAGACACGGACACGGGTTCGAGGAGCGGTCACAGTGCAGCGCTGGCGTGGCTTGGAGGACATCCCCGAGGACTGGGGGCGCAGCGTCGTCACCATCGGGTCCTACGACGGCGTCCACCGCGGGCACCAGCTGATCATCCGGCATGCCGTGGACCGCGCCCGGGAGCTGGGCGTTCCCTCCGTGGTCGTCACCTTCGACCCGCACCCCAGTGAGGTCGTGCGCCCCGGCAGCCACCCGCCGCTGCTCGCCCCGCACCACCGCCGCGCCGAGCTGATGGCCGACCTGGGCGTGGACGCGTTGCTGATCCTCCCCTTCACCACCGAGTTCTCGAAGCTCTCGCCCGCCGACTTCGTCGTCAAGGTCCTGGTCGACAGGCTGCACGCCAAGGCGGTCGTCGAGGGCCCGAACTTCCGCTTCGGCCACAAGGCCGCGGGGAACGTCGAGTTCCTCGTCGAGCAGGGCAAGGTCTACGACTTCGAGGTCGAGGTCGTGGACCTGTACGTGACCGGTACGGCGGGCGGCGGCGAGCCCTTCTCCTCGACCTTGACCCGGCGCCTGGTCGCCGAGGGCGACGTCGAGGGCGCCGGTGAGATCCTGGGCCGCCCGCACCGGGTGGAGGGCGTCGTGGTGCGAGGAGCTCAGCGCGGCCGTGAACTGGGCTTCCCCACGGCCAACGTCGAGACCCTCCCGCACACCGCGATCCCGGCCGACGGCGTGTACGCCGGCTGGCTGCACGCCCAGGGCGAGGTGATGCCGGCGGCGATCTCCGTCGGCACGAACCCGCAGTTCGACGGCACCGAGCGCACAGTGGAGGCGTACGCCATCGACCGCGTGGGCCTGGACCTGTACGGCCTGCACGTGGCCGTCGACTTCCTGGCCTTCGTGCGCGGCCAGGCGAAGTTCGAGTCCCTGGAGGCCCTGCTCGAACAGATGGCCGAGGACGTGAAGCGCTGCCGGGAGCTGGTGGCGGCCGCCGAATAGCCGTTCCTACGACGCCGAAGGGCGGCCGGAGCCTCACAGGCTCCGGCCGCCCTTCGGCGTTCACCGCTACTGCTGGGGCGGCGGGGGAGGGGTCTGCCCGTCCGGCTGCTGCGGAGGCTGCGGGTAGCCGTAACCGGGCTGCCCGGGGTGCTGCGGGTACGGCTGACCCGGCTGCTGCGGATAAGGCTGGCCGGGCTGGCCGGGCTGGCCGGGCGGATACGCCTGTCCGGGCTGCGCGGGCGGTTGACCCGGCTGGGGGTAGGGCTGACCGGGGGCGTACGGCTGGCCGGGCTGGGGCGGCTGGGGAGCCTGCGGATACGGGCCCGGCTGCCCCGGAACCGGCGGCTGACCGGGGACCTGCTGTCCAGGCATTGGCTGCCCGGGCATCGGCTGGCCCGGCATCGGCTGGCCCGGAGCGTACTGCTGGCCCGGCAGCGGCGGGGCGGCGACCGGCGGCGGGTTGCCGTCACTCGTCCACAGCCCGTGCATCTGCTGGTGCCGTACGAAGTCCTCGGCGACCATCGCCGCGAGGTTGAAGTACGACTCCCGCACCTTCGGCCGCATCATGTCGAGGTCGACCTCGGCACCGGCGGCCAGATGCTCGTCGAACGGCACGACCACGACACCGCGGCAGCGCGTCTCGAAGTGGCTGACGATGTCCTCCACCTTGATCATCTTGCCGGTCTCGCGCACACCGGAGATGACGGTGATGGACCGTGAGACGAGGTCGGCGTATCCGTGCGCGGACAGCCAGTCCAGCGTCGTACTGGCACTGCTCGCACCGTCCACCGACGGCGTCGAGATGATGATGAGCTGGTCGGCGAGGTCGAGCACACCGCGCATGGCGCTGTAGAGCAGACCGGTGCCGGAGTCGGTCAGGATGACCGGGTACTGCTTGCCCAGCACATCGATGGCCCGCCGGTAGTCCTCGTCGTTGAACGTCGTGGAGACGGCCGGGTCGACGTCGTTGGCGATGATCTCCAGGCCGGACGGCGCCTGGGAGGTGAACCGCCGGATGTCCATGTACGAGTTGAGGTGCGGGATCGCCTGGACGAGGTCACGGATGGTGGCCCCGGTCTCGCGGCGCACGCGGCGGCCGAGCGTACCGGCGTCCGGGTTGGCGTCGATCGCGAGGATCTTGTCCTGCCGCTCGGTGGCGAGGGTGGAACCGAGGGCGGTGGTCGTGGTCGTCTTGCCGACACCACCCTTGAGGCTGATGACCGCGATCCGGTAGCAGGACAGCACGGGCGTCCGGATCAGTTCGAGCTTTCGCTGCCGCTCGGCCTCCTCCTTCCTCCCGCCGATCTTGAACCGGCTCGGCGCCGCCGCCGGACGCCCGCTCTTGGCCTTCTGCTTCTTGCTGATCAGCCGGTCGGAGGACAGCTCCACGGCAGCGGTGTAACCCAGCGGCGCGGCACCGGGGTTGGTCATCTGCCGCTGATCGTGCTGAATGGGCTGGGGCCAGGCGGCACCGGCACGGGGATCGACGGGCTGTGGCGCCTGCGGCGCCTGCGGCGGCTGCGGTGCATGTGGCGCTTGCGGCTGCTGCTCGGCGAAACCCTGCGGCGGCTGGGGCTGAGGGGCGTGTGGGGGCTGCGGTGCCTGCGGGGCTTGTGCGTTGGGCTGGGGCTGCCCCTGGGCGGGTGCGCCGGGGTAAGGGAAGCCGTAACCGCCGGGCTGGGCTTGCGGGTTGGGGGCCTGCTGGGTGAACGGCGTGCCCGTGGCCGGTGCGCCGGGGGGCGGGAAGCCGTAACCGCCCGGGGTGTCGGGGGCCGGTGGGGCGGGCTGGGGCTGCCCCTGGGCGGGTGCGCCGGGGTAAGGGAAGCCGTAACCGCCGGGCTGGGCTTGCGGGTTGGGGGCAGGCGGGGTGGTCGGTGCGGATGCGGGCGCACCGGGGTGGGGGAATCCGTAGCCGTCGGGGTCGTTCGACGCGGGGGCCGGGGCGCCGCCGGGATGGGGGGCCTGCACGTTGGGCTGGGGCTGTCCCTGCGGAGGGAAGCCGGGGTAGGGCTGTCCCTGCGGGGGCACGCCGGGCTGCGGCTGGGCCTGCGGCGGCATGCCCGGCTGCGGCTGGGCCTGCGGGCTGGGCGGCTGCGGGAAGCCGTAACCGCCGGGCTGCGCCTGAGGGTTGGGGGCGGGCGGGCTCGTTGGTGCGGGTGCGCCGGGGGGCGGGAATCCGTAGCCGTCGGGGGCGTTCGGCGCGGGGGCCGGGGCGCCGCCGGGATGGGGGAAGCCGTAGCCGCCCTGCGGGTTGGGCGCGGGGGCCGGTGCCGGGTTCGGTTGGTTCCAGGCCGCGGGGGCGGGCTGCGGGGCCTGCGGCTGGAAATGCGGCTGTTGCGGCGACAGGGGCTGCTGGGGCGGCTGTGCCTGAGCCGCCGCGGGCTGCGGCTGCGCAGGCGCCGACGGGTCCTGCGGCTGAGGCTGCTGCGGTTGTGCCGGCCACTGGGCCGCCGACGCGGGGGCCGCCGGCTGGTACGACGGCGGCAACGGCGGGAGCCCGCCCTGCGGTGCCGGCGGTGGAGCCCATGCGGTCGGCGCGGCCTGCGGCGCGCTCTGCGGGGCGTCGGCCGCGCTCGGCACGGCGTCCTGGGGCTCACTGCCCTGAGACACCGCGTCCACGGGTACGACGTCGTCGGGCTCGGCGTCCTCACGCACCGCGTCCTCGGTCACTGCGTCCTCGGTCACTGCGTCCTCGGTCACTGCGTCCTCGGTCACTGCGTCCTCGGTCACTGCGTCCTCGGTCACGGCATCCGAAAGCCCGGTGTCCTGAGGCTCGGTGTCCTGAGGCTCAGTGCCATGCGGCGCTGCGTCCTCTGGCCCGGCCACCGCATCCGCCTCCGCGTCGACGGCAGCCGCCTCGTCCGCTTCCTCCGCCCCGTCCGCCTCGCCCGCACCGGTTTCCTCGGGCTCGATCGCCGAAGGCGCTGCCTCCTCGGAGGGTTCGCCGCCGGCTTCCAAGGAGCTGGAGGAGACCCCGAGTTCGACGGCGTCGGCCGAGTCGGACTCCCCGACCGCGTCGGCCGAGTCGGAGTCCTCCCTCTCATCGTCGTCGACGACCTCGTCCGCGGCGCCGCTCTCCGCGTCCGCGGACGTGTCCGTCACCTCGACGTCACCGCCCGAGGCGCCGGCTGCGGTGTCGGCCTCCGCACCCTCGTCCGCGGCGCCGTCGTCGACGGATCCGTCAGCCTCGTCAGGGACCGCGCTCCCGGTGCTCTCTGCGCTTACTCCGTCGTCCTCGTCCGTCGGCTCCACCGAAGGTTCGGCAGCGGCCGCGGCGGCGCGCTCCGCGATCTCCCGCTTCAGAGCCACGGAGGAGAACCGCATGGTGGCGCCGCTCTCCAGGTCGCCGTTCCCGGCCTCGTCCCCGGAGTCCTCCGCGGAAACGGAAGCCGACGGAGCTGCCGGAGGAGCCACCGGGGGCTCGCCCGGCGCAGCCGGAACTCCCCACTGGGCCTGAAACCCACCGGCAGGAAGGTTCGGTACGGCGGTGGGCGACGACGCATCGCCGGTCGGCTGAGGCTCGAACCCACTCCCCACCGGAAGCTTGGGCATCGCCCCCGGACCACCGCTCGGCGGTCCGGGCGGCGCGGGCGGCGGGTACGGCGCACCCGCGGCAGGAGCCGTCGGCGGTGTGTAGGGAGCCCCCGGCGCGGGCGCCGCAGCAGGGGGCGCGAACGGAGCCCCCGGAGCAGGCGCCGGAATGGAGGCCGGGCCGCCGGACGAAGGAGGCTTCGGCATGGAATGAGCCGGCGGAGTCAGCCCCGGAAGCGAGGAGATCGAGAAATCGGAGGGGGAGCCGGCAGCAGCGGGCGCCCCCGGAACAGCGCCAGGACGGCCCGGAACAGCGCCAGGACGGCCCGCAGCGGCGCCGGTGGCCCCAGGCGCGCCGCCCGCTCCGGACGCCGTAGAACCGGATCCGGCCGCACCGGACCCGCCGGTTCCCGGCTCACCGGCCCCGCCCCCCGCACCGCCGCCCGCGCCCTCGGACGCGTTCTGCGTGTACCAGGCGGGCGGTGCGTAGTCGATGGTGAACTCGCCCGTCGTCTCGATGGCGGACTCCACGTCGGGCTGGTCATCGCCGGGTGTGGCCCAGCCCCCGCGGATCCCGTCCCGATCGCTGCTCACAATTCCTCCTGGTGTGGTCGAGCACCCTCATGCCGTGCAGGGGCGACCATTGCTTGTCGTCCTGTGTCGTTCCGAGGTCGTCCGATTCCACCGGCTTTCCCCCTGAGTGCCGCCACCCGGTCCACGGGTCTGGCGACGCGCCCTCACCCCAGCCTAATCACCAGAAGCCTCACCCCGGCAGGCCCGTCCACTCCTGAGCGCCTGACCACTGCGTCACAACCAGCCCAGAAGTCGCCTACACAGCCTACGTATTGGTGAACAAACCGGGCGATAATCGTGAACCCACTGCACAGAACGTGAAGAGAAGTGGTCGCGGAGCCCCGAACCGCCATGGTCCCCGAACTGCCTTACCCAGCAAGGTCCCTGACCGCGTCCGATCTCACCCGGTCGCGCGAGTGATCATGCCGCCCGGCACAGCAGGGGCGCTTCGGTGACCACTTCACCCCGACGCCGGGGCCGGGGGCAGGACCCGCGCCGTGATCCGCCTGCAGAGCGGCACCTACGTGGGCGAGTGCTCCTACGACGACCACCTCAACACCGAGGACCGCCCGGCCATCGCCGTCAGCGACGGCCAGGTCTTCCTGCGCAGCAAGGACTCGGGCGAGCCGATCAACTCCAACTCGACCATCGGCTTCGGCCTGGCGACCGGGAACACCACCAAGAAGTTCGACTCCGGCCCCGGCTCGCTCCTCTGCCCGGTGCGGATGAGCGGCGACGAGCTGCTCGCCGTGCGCGTGACCGACCAGCACGTCATACCCTCGGGACGCCTCGGCCTGGACCCGCAGAGGGACACCGAGACCCCGCACCTCTACCTCTACTTCGACCTGCCGGAGGAGGCCGAACCTGATGACGATGACGGAGTACAACGACATCGTCGTCCAGGACGGCCGCCTCTTCTTCGGCGTCAAGAAGGCCGACGGCCCCGCCAAGGGGTAGCCCCGGTGGGTGTATCTCGTCCTCGGCATCGAGACCCTCGCCGTGAAGGAGCAGAGACCGCGGCGGTCCCCGACGCCCGCGACGGGGCGGCCCCGCCACCCCGTCGAGTGACGTCTCTACGCGTCCGCCGCCCGGTCCCCGTCGTGCGGCGCCGGCTCCAGGTCGAACTCGCCGTCCCGCGCCCCGAGCACGAAGGCCTGCCACTCGGCCTCCGTGTACCGCAGAACGGTGTCCGGGTCGAGCGACGAGCGCATGGCCACGGCCCCGGCGGGCAGGTAGGCGATCTCGACCCGCTCCTCCTGCTCCTCGGTGCCGGGCGCGCTCTGCCACTCAACGCCGGAGATGTCGAGCGCGTACAGCTCATCGCGCTCCCGCTCCTTGCGCGCCTTGATCTGCTCTTCCGTCTCCGCCATGCCCCAGCGACCCCTTCCCCGCATACGCGTTCCCCGCGTATGCAAACGATCTGTTCGCTCACACTAGTGGCCGCCCCCGCGCCGCCCTCCGGCTTTCCACACCCGGCCAAAGGCGCCCTGACTGCCTGGTACCCTGAGTGACGGCCGTTTGTGTACGCACCCCCGGAGCCCCGCCGGTTCACCTGGCGGCCCCGGAGGCAGCGCCCAGCGGATCCCCGCCTCCCGAGTAACGGAAGCTCCCCCGAGACAAAGACCGGGGGCACTCGGTGGCCACACAGACTACAAGGAGTACGCGTGTCGCTCGACGCCGCTACGAAGAAGCAGATCATCACCGAGTTCGGCCAGAAGGAGGGCGACACCGGCTCTCCCGAGGTCCAGGTCGCCATGCTCTCGCGCCGGATCTCGGACCTGACCGAGCACCTCAAGACGCACAAGCACGACCACCACTCCCGCCGTGGTCTGCTGATCCTGGTCGGTCAGCGCCGTCGCCTGCTGCAGTACCTGGCGAAGAAGGACATCCAGCGCTTCCGTGCGCTGGTCGACCGCCTGGGCATCCGCCGCGGTGCGGCGGGCGCCAAGTAAGACGCCGTGAGGGGAGCGGTTCCCGGAAGAGTGGGGACCGCTCCCTTTGCCGTACGTACGGAAACGTGCGGAGTGTCACTGCCGCTTTGTAGTGTGGTAGCACAACGCAATACGCACGACACCACAGAGTGATGGGCCGTACCCGGAGGGGTAGGCCGCCATCACCAAACGAACGAGGAGAAGCGCTGCCTCGCCGCCGCCGGTCCTCGGTAGTGGCCCCCGGGAAAGCGACCCGGGTGCTTCGATCGAAGACCGGCCCGCACCAGACGGAGCGCTTCTCCGCAACCGTCCCCCTGCCACACGGGCACGAGGGACGAAAGACGACAAGTAACGGAGAAAACGCTAGTGGAGAACGAGACCCACTACGCCGAGGCCGTCATCGACAACGGCTCCTTCGGCACCCGCACCATCCGCTTCGAGACGGGCCGCCTGGCCAAGCAGGCCGCCGGCTCCGCCGTGGCGTACCTGGACGACGACACCATGGTGCTGTCGGCCACCACCGCCTCCAAGAACCCCAAGGACCAGCTCGACTTCTTCCCCCTGACGGTGGACGTCGAGGAGCGGATGTACGCCGCCGGCAAGATCCCCGGCAGCTTCTTCCGCCGTGAGGGCCGTCCCTCCGAGGACGCCATCCTCACCTGCCGCCTCATCGACCGCCCGCTGCGCCCGTCCTTCAAGAAGGGCCTGCGCAACGAGATCCAGGTCGTCGCCACCATCATGGCGCTCAACCCCGACCACCTGTACGACGTCGTGGCGATCAACGCCGCCTCCGCGTCCACGCAGCTGGCCGGCCTGCCCTTCTCCGGCCCGATCGGCGGCGTCCGCGTCGCGCTGATCAACAACCAGTGGGTCGCGTTCCCGACGCACTCCGAGCTCGAGGACGCCGTCTTCGACATGGTCGTCGCCGGTCGCGCCCTGGAGGACGGCGACGTCGCGATCATGATGGTCGAGGCCGAGGCCACCGAGAAGACCATCACGCTGGTCGCGGGCGGCGCCGAGGCGCCGACCGAGGAGGTCGTCGCCGCCGGTCTGGACGCCGCGAAGCCCTTCATCAAGGTGCTCTGCAAGGCCCAGGCCGACCTCGCGTCGAAGGCCGCCAAGCCGACCGGCGAGTTCCCGATCTTCCTCGACTACCAGGACGACGTCCTGGAGGCGCTCACCGGCGCCGTCAAGCCCGAGCTCGCCCAGGCACTCACCATCGCCGGCAAGCAGGAGCGCGAGGCCGAGCTGGACCGCGTCAAGGGCCTGGCCGCCGAGAAGCTCCTGCCGGAGTTCGAGGGCCGCGAGAAGGAGATCTCCGCCGCGTACCGCTCGCTCACCAAGCAGCTGGTCCGTGAGCGCGTGATCAAGGAGAAGAAGCGCATCGACGGCCGCGGTGTCACCGACATCCGCACGCTGGCCGCCGAGGTCGAGGCCATCCCGCGCGTGCACGGCTCCGCGGTGTTCGAGCGTGGCGAGACCCAGATCCTGGGCGTCACCACCCTCAACATGCTCCGCATGGAGCAGCAGCTGGACACCCTCTCCCCGGTGACCCGCAAGCGCTACATGCACAACTACAACTTCCCGCCGTACTCCACCGGCGAGACCGGCCGCGTCGGCTCCCCCAAGCGCCGCGAGATCGGCCACGGAGCGCTCGCCGAGCGCGCCCTGGTGCCGGTCCTGCCGACGCGCGAGGAGTTCCCCTACGCGATCCGCCAGGTCTCCGAGGCGCTGAGCTCGAACGGCTCGACGTCCATGGGCTCGGTCTGCGCCTCCACCATGTCGCTGCTGAACGCCGGTGTGCCGCTGAAGGCCCCCGTCGCCGGTATCGCCATGGGCCTGATCTCCCAGGAGATCGAGGGTGAGACGCACTACGTCACCCTCACCGACATCCTCGGTGCGGAGGACGCCTTCGGCGACATGGACTTCAAGGTCGCCGGCACCAAGGAGTTCGTGACCGCCCTCCAGCTCGACACCAAGCTGGACGGCATCCCCGCGTCCGTCCTGGCCGCCGCTCTGAAGCAGGCCCGTGACGCCCGCCTCCACATCCTCGACGTGATGATGGAAGCGATCGACACGCCGGACGAGATGTCCCCGAACGCCCCGCGGATCATCACCGTCAAGATCCCCGTGGACAAGATCGGTGAGGTCATCGGCCCCAAGGGCAAGATGATCAACCAGATCCAGGAGGACACCGGCGCCGAGATCACGATCGAGGACGACGGCACCATCTACATCGGTGCCCAGGTCGGCTCGCAGGCCGAGGCCGCCCGCGCCACGATCAACGGCATCGCGAACCCGACCATGCCGGAGGTCGGCGAGCGCTACCTGGGCACCGTCGTGAAGACGACGACCTTCGGTGCGTTCGTGTCGCTGCTCCCGGGCAAGGACGGTCTGCTGCACATCTCGCAGATCCGCAAGCTCGCGGGCGGCAAGCGCGTGGAGAACGTCGAGGACGTTCTCGGTGTGGGCGCCAAGGTCCAGGTCGAGATCGCCGAGATCGACTCCCGCGGCAAGCTCTCCCTGATCCCGGTCATCGAGGGCGAAGCGAGCGACGACAAGAAGGACGACACCGACCAGTGACGTCGAGCAGCTCCACGGCGACGGCCCGCACCTCTTCGGAGGCGCGGGCCGTTGCCCGTACCCAAACCCTGATCAAGGGCGAGAACGGCATCGGCACGGTCCGCAAGACCACCCTCCCGGGCGGACTGCGCATCGTCACCGAGACCCTGCCCTCGGTGCGCTCCGCGACCTTCGGCATCTGGGCACACGTCGGCTCCCGCGACGAGACGCCGTCCCTGAACGGCGCCACGCACTACCTGGAGCACCTGCTCTTCAAGGGCACCACGCGCAGGTCCGCGCTCGACATCTCCTCCGCGATCGACGCGGTCGGCGGCGAGATGAACGCGTTCACGGCGAAGGAGTACACGTGCTACTACGCACGCGTGCTCGACGCCGACCTGCCCCTGGCCATCGACGTCGTCTGCGACATGCTGACCGGCTCGCTCATCGTCGAGGAGGACGTCGACGTCGAGCGCGGCGCCATCCTCGAAGAGATCGCGATGACCGAGGACGACCCGGGCGACTGCGTGCACGACCTGTTCGCGCACACCATGTTCGGCGACAACCCCCTCGGCCGCCCGGTCCTCGGCACGGTCGACACCGTCAACGCCCTCACCGCCGACCGCATCCGGCGCTTCTACAAGAAGCACTACGACCCGACCCACCTCGTGGTCGCGGCGGCCGGCAACGTCGACCACAACAAGGTCGTACGGCAGGTCCGCGCGGCCTTCGAGAAGGCGGGCGCCTTCAGGAACGCCGAGGCGGCCCCCATCGCCCCGCGCGACGGCCGCCGCACGATCCGCACCTCGGGCCGCGTGGAACTCCTCGGCCGCAAGACCGAACAGGCGCACGTCGTCCTCGGCATGCCCGGCCTGGCCCGCACGGACGACCGCCGCTGGGCCCTCGGCGTGCTCAACACGGCGCTCGGCGGCGGCATGTCGTCCCGCCTGTTCCAGGAGGTCCGCGAGAAGCGCGGCCTGGCCTACAGCGTGTACTCGTACACCTCGGGCTTCGCCGACTGCGGTCTGTTCGGCGTCTACGCCGGCTGCCGGCCCTCGCAGGTCCACGACGTGCTGAAGATCTGCCGCGACGAGCTGGACCATGTTGCCGAGCACGGCCTGTCCGACGACGAGATCGACCGCGCCATCGGTCAGCTGCGCGGCTCCACGGTCCTGGGCCTCGAGGACACGGGCGCGCTGATGAACCGTATCGGCAAGAGCGAGCTGTGCTGGGGCGAGCAGATGTCCGTCGACGACCTGCTGGTCCGGATAGCCTCGGTCACCCCGGACGACGTCCGCTCGGTCGCCCGCGAGATCCTGGGACAGCGTCCCTCGCTGTCGGTCATCGGCCCGCTCAAGGACAAGCAGGCGGCCCGTCTGAACGACGCCGTCGCCTGACCATCTCCCGGACCTCCGGGACGTTCAGAACTCCGTTAAGGAAGCAAGAAGATGAGCAAGCTGCGTGTGGCGGTTCTCGGCGCGAAGGGCCGCATCGGTGCCGAGGCGGTACGGGCCGTCGAGGCGGCCGAGGACATGGAGCTGGTGGCCGCCCTCGGCCGGGGGGACAAGCTGGAGGCGCTGGCCGAGTCCGGCGCCCAGGTCGCGGTCGAACTGACCACCCCCGCCTCGGTGATGGAGAACCTCGAGTACTGCGTGGGCCACGGCATCCACGCGGTCGTCGGCACGACCGGCTGGACCGACGAGCGCCTCACGCAGCTGAACGGCTGGCTGGCCGAGTCCCCGCAGACGGGCGTCCTCATCGCGCCCAACTTCTCCATCGGCGCCGTCCTCACGATGAAGTTCGCACAGATCGCCGCTCCCTACTTCGAGTCGGTCGAGGTCATCGAACTGCACCACCCCAAGAAGGTGGATGCCCCCTCCGGCACCGCCACGCGCACGGCACAGCTCATCGCCGAGGCCCGCGCGAAGGCCGGTTCGGCCCCGGCACCGGACGCCACGGAGACGGCCCTGGACGGGGCGCGCGGAGCCAGCGTCGACGGCATCCCGGTGCACGCGATCCGGCTGCGCGGCCTGCTCGCCCACCAGGAGGTACTGCTCGGCGGCGAGGGCGAGACCCTGACCGTCCGGCACGACTCCCTGCACCACAGCAGCTTCATGCCGGGCATCCTGCTCGGCGCCCGCCGCGTGGTGACCACCCCGGGCCTGACCTTCGGCCTGGAACACTTCCTGGACCTGGGCTGACACCGCCATGCGAGCCAAGCTCTCCTACGCCATAACGGCCGCCGTCCTGGTCTTCTACTTCGTCCTGGTCGGCAGCCGCGGCGTCATGCTCATCCAGTCCGGCACGATCCTCACCGTCACCTTCGGTGTCGCGGTCCTGATCCTGCCGGTCATCGGCCTGTGGTTCCTGTGGAAGAACACCCAGTTCGTCCGCAAGGCCAACGCCCTCGCCGCCGAACTGGACGCCGCGGGCGGACTGCCCGTCGACGAACTCAGGCGCACGCCCGGCGGCCGTATCGACCGCGACTCGGCCGACGAGGTCTTCGCCAAGCGCAAGGCCGAGACGGAGGCCGCTCCCGACGACTGGCGCAGCTGGTTCCGCCTCGCCGTCGCCTACCACGACGCCCGCGACACCCCACGCGCCCGCAAGGCCATGCAACGTGCCATCGCCTTGCACGACGGCAGAACGGTCGAGGCCTGAAGCACACCGCGGCCGTACGCCGAAGGGGCCGGCCCGCACACACCGCGGGCCGGCCCCTTCGTACGAACACCGGTCAGTCGCGCCTGTGCTCCGCCGCCCATGCCTCGATGGTGTCCGCCGCCCGGTCGAACGATCCGGCCCGCGCAAGGAAGTCGGCGCTGTGCGTGGTCAGCAGCACCGGCGCGTCCTGCGCCGCGCGGTCATTGCGTACGAGGACCAGCGCCTGACCCTGCACTGTCCGCGGCAGCCCGAGCCAGCGCACCGGCTGCTGCACCGTCCGCACGGCGACGATCCGGTCCCAGGGGGTGGTACGCGTGCCGAAGAAGCTCACCTGGCGCAGGCCGCGCGTACTCACCCATGCGCCCACGCGCAGCAGTCGCAGGGCGACCACGATGGCGGCCAGCGCGATGCCGAAGACCACAGCGGCCTCCGGGGCCGGTGCGGTGAACGCGATGATGACCGCGGCGAACAGCACGAACGAGGCGAGCAGCAGCCAGAGCGCCGCTGCGCCCACCCGCCAGGGCCCCGGACGGTAGGGGCGCCGCCAGCGGTCGCGGTCGTCGAACGGCAGCGCGATGTCGTCGGCTGTCTCGAAAGCGCGGTCGGCCGTCAGGAAGGGCAGGGGCACGGTTGGTCCTCACTCAATCCATGCATGGGCTGTGCCCGGTGAGGTTATCCGGCAGTGTCCCCGCTCACCACTCCTGGGGGGCCGGACGAGTCAGTGCCCCTGGGACGCCTGTGACTGCTGAGCCGGTGTCGAAGCGGGGGTGGACAGCGCCGGCGCCCCGAGGACCAGGGAGCCCACGAGTCCGGCCACGATCGTGAGTCCCAGCAGCCAGCGCCCGGCTATCTGACCGGCGGAGGCCCGCTGGCGGGGCGGGGGAGTGACATTGCTGTGGAACCTGTCGGCTTCGGCGACAAAGGCGAACGGGACGGGCTCACGCCGGCGGAACATCGGTGGTGCGTCTCCCCTCGGGGATCGAACGAATCACTGTCATCAACACAGACGAGCGATTGCCCCAAAAGGTGCCCGGTTTCACCGAATTCACAGAACTTCGCCGGCGTATGTCGTGTCCCGCTACCGAACGCCCCGTTGTCAGGGCCGTGCCGTGCCGTGCCGGCACGCGCGGGTCCCGCCGTGGAGTGGGCGCTGCCTGAGCGACGTGGCGGAAGGATCCTCCGAGCCGTGACCGAGACCCCTGCCGCCGACCACGTCCCGTCCTTCCCGCAGCGGGAGATCGAGAGGGGCGGCGAGAAGACGGGGGCCCAGTGGGCCCGGCTCGTGCCGCTGACGCACGCCGCCTTCAACACGAACGGCCGCGTGGCGCCGTAGCACACCCCCGTTCCCCAAACCGGGCACAGATGTACGGGTCGGCCTCGCGAAGTGTCCGTATTGCGGCATTTGGAGAAGTTCATCTAGCCTGATCAAACGGACCCGGTACTGCTTGAACCCCCGAGCAGGCAGTACCGGGCTCCGCATTTGTCCGGACTTATCCCGCACCCCAAGGGCAGACCACTCATTGAGCAGCGAGTAGCGTGTTACCCATGGCTCCGACCTCCACTCCGCAGACCCCCTTCGGGAGGGTCCTCACCGCCATGGTCACGCCCTTCACGGCGGACGGCGCACTCGACCTCGACGGCGCTCAGCGGCTCGCCACCCACCTGGTGGATGCAGGCAACGACGGCCTGATCATCAACGGCACCACCGGCGAGTCCCCCACGACCAGCGACGCGGAGAAATCGGATCTCGTACGGGCCGTACTGGAGGCGGTGGGCGACCGCGCGCACGTCGTGGCCGGAGTCGGCACGAACGACACCCACCACAGCACCGAGCTCGCCCGTGCCGCCGAGAAGGCCGGCGCCCACGGCCTCCTGGTCGTGACGCCGTACTACAACAAGCCCCCGCAGGAAGGCCTGTACCGGCACTTCACGGCCGTCGCCGACGCCGCCGAGCTGCCGGTCATGCTCTACGACATCCCGGGCCGCAGCGGCGTGCCGATCAGCTCCGAGACGCTGGTCCGCCTCGCGGAGCACCCGCGGATCGTCGCCAACAAGGACGCCAAGGGTGACCTCGGCCGCGCGAGCTGGGCCATCGCGCGCTCCGGCCTCGCCTGGTACTCCGGTGACGACATGCTGAACCTGCCGCTGCTCTCCGTGGGCGCGGTCGGTTTCGTCTCGGTCGTCGGCCACGTGGTCACACCCGACCTGCGCGCCCTCGTAGACGCCTTCGTCTCCGGCGACGTACAGAAGGCCACGGAGATCCACCAGAAGCTGCTCCCGGTCTACACAGGCATGTTCCGCACCCAGGGAGTCATGACCACCAAGGCCGCCCTCGCCCTCCAGGGCCTGCCGGCGGGGCCCCTGCGGGCGCCCATGGTCGAGTGCACGCCCGAGGAGATCGCCCAGCTCAAGATCGATCTTGCTGCGGGCGGGGTACAGCTCTGACACCAGACTTGGCACACAGGCTTCACAACTGAATAAGCGGGCCGGTGCCCGCACCCCACAACAACAACTGCTCATGCACGAACGTCATGCGTGCCACGTGCCCATTGGTACGTGGCGCGTGTGGTGAGGAGAGTCTTTTGAGTCATCCGCATCCCCAACTCGGCCTGCCCGCGCCGCTTCCCGAAGGTGGCCTGCGGGTCACCCCGCTGGGCGGTCTCGGCGAGATCGGCCGGAACATGACGGTCTTCGAATACGGAGGCCGCCTTCTGATCGTCGACTGCGGCGTGCTCTTCCCCGAGGAGGAGCAGCCCGGAATCGACCTGATCCTGCCGGACTTCTCGTCCGTCAGGGACCGCCTCGACGACATCGACGGCATCGTCCTCACGCACGGCCACGAGGACCACATCGGCGGCGTCCCCTATCTCCTGCGCGAGAAGCCGGACATCCCGCTGATCGGCTCCAAGCTGACCCTGGCCCTCATCGAGGCCAAGCTCCAGGAGCACCGCATCCGTCCGTACACCCTGGAGGTGGCTGAGGGCAACCGCGAACATGTGGGCCCCTTCGACTGCGAGTTCATCGCGGTCAACCACTCCATCCCGGACGCCCTGGCGGTCGCCATCCGCACCCCCGCCGGCATGGTCGTCCACACCGGCGACTTCAAGATGGACCAGCTCCCGCTGGACGGCCGTCTCACGGACCTCCATGCGTTCGCGCGACTGAGCGAGGAGGGCATCGACCTGCTCCTCGCCGACTCGACGAACGCCGAGGTTCCGGGCTTCGTCCCGCCCGAGCGCGACATCTCCAACGTCCTGCGCCAGGTGTTCGGGTCCGCCCGCAAGCGGATCATCGTGGCGAGCTTCGCCAGCCACGTCCACCGCATCCAGCAGATCCTGGACGCGGCCCACGAGTACGGCCGCAGGGTCGCCTTCGTCGGCCGCTCGATGGTCCGCAACATGGGCATCGCCCGGGACCTGGGCTATCTGAAGGTCCCGCCGGGCCTGGTCGTCGACGTGAAGACACTGGACGACCTGCCCGACAGCGAGGTCGTGCTGGTCTGCACGGGCTCACAGGGTGAACCGATGGCGGCCCTGTCCCGCATGGCCAACCGCGATCACCAGATCCGCATCGTCGACGGCGACACGGTGATCCTGGCGTCGTCCCTGATCCCCGGCAACGAGAACGCGGTCTACCGCGTGATCAACGGCCTGACCCGCTGGGGCGCGAACGTCGTCCACAAGGGCAACGCCAAGGTGCACGTCTCGGGCCACGCGTCCGCGGGCGAGCTCCTGTACTTCTACAACATCTGCCGCCCGAAGAACCTGATGCCGGTCCACGGCGAATGGCGCCACCTGCGCGCCAACGCCGAACTGGGCGCCCTGACCGGAGTCCCGCACGACCACATCGTCATCGCCGAGGACGGCGTGGTCGTCGACCTCGTCGAGGGCAAGGCGAAGATCTCGGGCAAGGTCCAGGCGGGTTACGTATACGTCGACGGGCTCTCGGTCGGCGACGTGGGCGAGCCGGCCCTGAAGGACCGGAAGATCCTCGGCGACGAGGGCATCATCTCGGTCTTCCTGGTGGTGGACTCGTCAACGGGCAAGATCACGGGCGGTCCGCACATCCAGGCCCGCGGCTCGGGCATCGACGACTCGGCCTTCGGCGGCGTGATCCCGAAGATCACCGAGGTACTGGAGCGCTCGGCTCAGGACGGAGTGGTGGAGCCGCACCAGCTGCAGCAGCTCATCCGCCGCACCCTCGGCAAGTGGGTCTCGGACACCTATCGGCGCAGGCCGATGATCCTCCCTGTCGTGGTGGAGGTCTGACAGGCGTACGACCTCTCGTACGCCTGAACTAGGAGCGGGGCGCCTCGATTTGCATCGGGCCGCCCCGCTCCAGTACGTTTGCGGCACCGCCTGAACGGGAACCCGGACGCTTCGCGTACCGGAAGCAGTCCCGATCGGGGCGGGAAATCCGACTCAGAATCTCTGATAAAGTCGGGACCGCCGGAAAGGGAAACGCGGAAGCGGGATCCTGGAAAGCGCCGAGGAAATCGGATCGGGAAACGGTCTGATAGAGTCGGAAACGTAAGGCCGAAGGGAAGCGCCCGGAGGAAAGCCCGAGAGGGTGAGTACAAAGGAAGCGTCCGTTCCTTGAGAACTCAACAGCGTGCCAAAAATCAACGCCAGATATGTTGATACCCCGTCCGCCGGAATTATCCGGTGGTCGAGGTTCCTTTGAAGTAAAACACAGCGAGGACGCTGTGAACGGCTGGGCTTATTCCGCCCGGCTGTTCCGCTCTCGTGGTGTCATCCCGATGACGGGAGAACATTCACGGAGAGTTTGATCCTGGCTCAGGACGAACGCTGGCGGCGTGCTTAACACATGCAAGTCGAACGATGAAGCCCTTCGGGGTGGATTAGTGGCGAACGGGTGAGTAACACGTGGGCAATCTGCCCTTCACTCTGGGACAAGCCCTGGAAACGGGGTCTAATACCGGATATCACTGTCACTCGCATGGGTGGTGGTTGAAAGCTCCGGCGGTGAAGGATGAGCCCGCGGCCTATCAGCTTGTTGGTGAGGTAATGGCTCACCAAGGCGACGACGGGTAGCCGGCCTGAGAGGGCGACCGGCCACACTGGGACTGAGACACGGCCCAGACTCCTACGGGAGGCAGCAGTGGGGAATATTGCACAATGGGCGAAAGCCTGATGCAGCGACGCCGCGTGAGGGATGACGGCCTTCGGGTTGTAAACCTCTTTCAGCAGGGAAGAAGCGAAAGTGACGGTACCTGCAGAAGAAGCGCCGGCTAACTACGTGCCAGCAGCCGCGGTAATACGTAGGGCGCAAGCGTTGTCCGGAATTATTGGGCGTAAAGAGCTCGTAGGCGGCTTGTCACGTCGGGTGTGAAAGCCCGGGGCTTAACCCCGGGTCTGCATTCGATACGGGCTAGCTAGAGTGTGGTAGGGGAGATCGGAATTCCTGGTGTAGCGGTGAAATGCGCAGATATCAGGAGGAACACCGGTGGCGAAGGCGGATCTCTGGGCCATTACTGACGCTGAGGAGCGAAAGCGTGGGGAGCGAACAGGATTAGATACCCTGGTAGTCCACGCCGTAAACGGTGGGAACTAGGTGTTGGCGACATTCCACGTCGTCGGTGCCGCAGCTAACGCATTAAGTTCCCCGCCTGGGGAGTACGGCCGCAAGGCTAAAACTCAAAGGAATTGACGGGGGCCCGCACAAGCAGCGGAGCATGTGGCTTAATTCGACGCAACGCGAAGAACCTTACCAAGGCTTGACATACGCCGGAAAGCATCAGAGATGGTGCCCCCCTTGTGGTCGGTGTACAGGTGGTGCATGGCTGTCGTCAGCTCGTGTCGTGAGATGTTGGGTTAAGTCCCGCAACGAGCGCAACCCTTGTCCTGTGTTGCCAGCATGCCCTTCGGGGTGATGGGGACTCACAGGAGACCGCCGGGGTCAACTCGGAGGAAGGTGGGGACGACGTCAAGTCATCATGCCCCTTATGTCTTGGGCTGCACACGTGCTACAATGGCCGGTACAATGAGCTGCGATACCGTGAGGTGGAGCGAATCTCAAAAAGCCGGTCTCAGTTCGGATTGGGGTCTGCAACTCGACCCCATGAAGTCGGAGTTGCTAGTAATCGCAGATCAGCATTGCTGCGGTGAATACGTTCCCGGGCCTTGTACACACCGCCCGTCACGTCACGAAAGTCGGTAACACCCGAAGCCGGTGGCCCAACCCCTTGTGGGAGGGAGCTGTCGAAGGTGGGACTGGCGATTGGGACGAAGTCGTAACAAGGTAGCCGTACCGGAAGGTGCGGCTGGATCACCTCCTTTCTAAGGAGCACTTCTTACCGATCCCTCCGGGGTGAGGTCAGAGGCCAGTTCATCGGCGAACGTCCGACGGTGGTTGCTCATGGGTGGAACGTTGATTATTCGGTCCGGTTCTCGGGTCGGAGGCTGTGAGTACTGCTCTTCGGAGCGTGGAAAGCATGATCTCCGGGCGGGAGTCGGGTCGGGCACGCTGTTGGGTGTCTGAGGGTGCGAGCGTTGCTTGCCCTTCTGATGCCGGCCCCAGTGCACTCGGACTTAGGTTCGGGGTGGTGGGTGGCTGGTCGTTGTTTGAGAACTGCACAGTGGACGCGAGCATCTGTGGCCAAGTTTTTAAGGGCGCACGGTGGATGCCTTGGCACCAGGAACCGATGAAGGACGTGGGAGGCCACGATAGGCCCCGGGGAGTCGTCAACCAGGCTTTGATCCGGGGGTGTCCGAATGGGGAAACCCGGCAGTCGTCATGGGCTGTCACCCTTGCCTGAACACATAGGGCAAGTGGAGGGAACGCGGGGAAGTGAAACATCTCAGTACCCGCAGGAAGAGAAAACAACCGTGATTCCGGGAGTAGTGGCGAGCGAAACCGGATGAGGCCAAACCGTATGCGTGTGAGACCCGGCAGGGGTTGCGTATACGGGGTTGTGGGATCTCTCTTTTGCGGTCTGCCGGCCGTGAGACGAGTCAGAAACCGTTGATGTAGGCGAAGGACATGCGAAAGGTCCGGCGTAGAGGGTAAGACCCCCGTAGTCGAAACGTCAACGGCTCGTTTGAGAGACACCCAAGTAGCACGGGGCCCGAGAAATCCCGTGTGAATCTGGCGGGACCACCCGTTAAGCCTAAATATTCCCTGGTGACCGATAGCGGATAGTACCGTGAGGGAATGGTGAAAAGTACCGCGGGAGCGGAGTGAAATAGTACCTGAAACCGTGTGCCTACAAGCCGTGGGAGCGTCGGAATGTGCTTGCACATTCTCGTGACTGCGTGCCTTTTGAAGAATGAGCCTGCGAGTTTGCGGTGTGTTGCGAGGTTAACCCGGGTGGGGAAGCCGTAGCGAAAGCGAGTCCGAATAGGGCGGTATAGTAGCGCGCTCAAGACCCGAAGCGGAGTGATCTAGCCATGGGCAGGTTGAAGCGGAGGTAAGACTTCGTGGAGGACCGAACCCACCAGGGTTGAAAACCTGGGGGATGACCTGTGGTTAGGGGTGAAAGGCCAATCAAACTCCGTGATAGCTGGTTCTCCCCGAAATGCATTTAGGTGCAGCGTCGTGTGTTTCTTGCCGGAGGTAGAGCACTGGATAGGCGATGGGCCCTACCGGGTTACTGACCTTAGCCAAACTCCGAATGCCGGTAAGTGAGAGCGCGGCAGTGAGACTGTGGGGGATAAGCTCCATGGTCGAGAGGGAAACAGCCCAGAGCATCGACTAAGGCCCCTAAGCGTACGCTAAGTGGGAAAGGATGTGGAGTCGCACAGACAACCAGGAGGTTGGCTTAGAAGCAGCCACCCTTGAAAGAGTGCGTAATAGCTCACTGGTCTAGTGATTCCGCGCCGACAATGTAGCGGGGCTCAAGCGTACCGCCGAAGTCGTGTCATTGCAGCAATACTCCCAACGGAGGCTGTGATGGGTAGGGGAGCGTCGTGTGCCGGGTGAAGCCGCGCCGGAAGGCAGTGGTGGACGGTTCACGAGTGAGAATGCAGGCATGAGTAGCGATTCACACGTGAGAAACGTGTGCGCCGATTGACTAAGGGTTCCTGGGTCAAGCTGATCTGCCCAGGGTAAGTCGGGACCTAAGGCGAGGCCGACAGGCGTAGTCGATGGATAACCGGTTGATATTCCGGTACCCGCTGTGAAGCGTCAAACATTGAATCAGGCGATGCTAAGTCCGTGAAGCCGTTCCGGACCCTTCGGGGAATGGAAAGTGGTGGAGCCGATAGACCAGACTTGTAGTAGGTGAGTGATGGGGTGACGCAGGAAGGTAGTCCAGCCCGGGCGGTGGTTGTCCCGGGGTAAGGGTGTAGGCCGTGCGGTAGGTAAATCCGTCGCACATGGGGCTGAGACCTGATGCCGAGCCGATTGTGGTGAAGTGGATGATCCTATGCTGTCGAGAAAAGCCTCTAGCGAGTTTCATGGCGGCCCGTACCCTAAACCGACTCAGGTGGTCAGGTAGAGAATACCGAGGCGTTCGGGTGAACTATGGTTAAGGAACTCGGCAAAATGCCCCCGTAACTTCGGGAGAAGGGGGCCATCACTGGTGATTGGATTTACTCCATGAGCTGGGGGTGGCCGCAGAGACCAGCGAGAAGCGACTGTTTACTAAAAACACAGGTCCGTGCGAAGCCGTAAGGCGATGTATACGGACTGACGCCTGCCCGGTGCTGGAACGTTAAGGGGACCGGTTAGTGCGCTTTCGGGCGTGCGAAGCTGAGAACTTAAGCGCCAGTAAACGGCGGTGGTAACTATAACCATCCTAAGGTAGCGAAATTCCTTGTCGGGTAAGTTCCGACCTGCACGAATGGCGTAACGACTTCTCGACTGTCTCAACCATAGGCCCGGTGAAATTGCACTACGAGTAAAGATGCTCGTTTCGCGCAGCAGGACGGAAAGACCCCGGGACCTTTACTACAGTTTGATATTGGTGTTCGGTTCGGCTTGTGTAGGATAGCTGGGAGACTGTGAACTCTGGACGCCAGTTCAGGGGGAGTCGTCGTTGAAATACCAGTCTGGTCGTGCTGGATGTCTAACCTGGGTCCGTGATCCGGATCAGGGACAGTGTCTGATGGGTAGTTTAACTGGGGCGGTTGCCTCCTAAAGAGTAACGGAGGCGCCCAAAGGTTCCCTCAGCCTGGTTGGCAATCAGGTGTTGAGTGTAAGTGCACAAGGGAGCTTGACTGTGAGACCGACGGGTCGAGCAGGGACGAAAGTCGGGACTAGTGATCCGGCGGTGGCTTGTGGAAGCGCCGTCGCTCAACGGATAAAAGGTACCCCGGGGATAACAGGCTGATCTTCCCCAAGAGTCCATATCGACGGGATGGTTTGGCACCTCGATGTCGGCTCGTCGCATCCTGGGGCTGGAGTCGGTCCCAAGGGTTGGGCTGTTCGCCCATTAAAGCGGTACGCGAGCTGGGTTTAGAACGTCGTGAGACAGTTCGGTCCCTATCCGCTGCGCGCGCAGGAATATTGAGAAGGGCTGTCCCTAGTACGAGAGGACCGGGACGGACGAACCTCTGGTGTGCCAGTTGTTCTGCCAAGGGCATGGCTGGTTGGCTACGTTCGGGAGGGATAACCGCTGAAAGCATCTAAGCGGGAAGCCTGCTTCGAGATGAGTATTCCCACCCACTTGATGGGGTAAGGCTCCCAGTAGACGACTGGGTTGATAGGCCGGATCTGGAAGCCCAGTAATGGGTGGAGGTGACCGGTACTAATAGGCCGAGGGCTTGTCCTCAGTTGCTCGCGTCCACTGTGTTGGTTCTGAAACCACGAACAGCCCCGTTACCGGTGATGGTGATGGTGTGGCAGGTTCGACAGTTTCATAGTGTTTCGGTGGTTATAGCGTGAGGGAAACGCCCGGTTACATTTCGAACCCGGAAGCTAAGCCTTACAGCGCCGATGGTACTGCAGGGGGGACCCTGTGGGAGAGTAGGACGCCGCCGAACAATCATTCAAAGGGTTGGATCCTGAACTTCGGTTCGGGGTCCAACCCTTTTTTGTTCTGCGTCACTTGAAGTTCACGTTGCGCAACCACTATCCGAGGCATGGGTACTGCTGCAATGCTCAGGGCCGCCGGCGTGGGTGTCGGTGACGAGGTCGTCGTGCCGGCCTTCGGGAACGCCGAGGTCGCCGGAGCGGTCGCCCTCGCGGGTGCGCTGCCGGTGTTCGCCGACATAGATCCGTTGACGTACTGCCTGGACGCCTCCGCTGTCGAGGCGGCCGTAACTCCGCGGACGGCGGCGATTGTTGTCGTACACCGCTTCGGTCGGCCGGCTGACATCACGCGGCTGCATGGCGTGGGACAGCGGCACCAGCTGCTGGTGCTGGAGCAGGGCGAGTCAGAGGCGCCGTACGACGAGATCGCTCAGCGACGGGAGCGTGCCGCTTATCTCGACGCCAAGTTGAGGGGCGTACGAACGCCCGACGGTGGTGACGGGCACACCTACCAGCAATACGTCGTCCGGGTGCCCGGGAACGGTCGTCCGGACCGGGATGCCTTTGCCCGGGCCGTGCGGTCCAGGGGAGTTGAGTGCCGGGTGCCGGTGAAGACGCCCGTGCACCGGCTGCCGGAATTCCGTCGCTGCGTGTCCCTGCCGGAGACCGAGCGTGCGGCCGATGAGACCCTCGCACTGCCTGTAGACGCCGCGTTGACGAAGCGGGACATGCAGCGGATCGTCGGCGCGTGCAATGCACTGGGCGGACTGCTCCAGCCTGCTTTCTGAGCGGTTGGGAGCAGGTGTCTGTTCGGGGTATGATCTATTCCGTTGCCGCGAGGGAAACCTCGTGAGGCAACAGGCCCCTATAGCTCAGTCGGTAGAGCGTCTCCATGGTAAGGAGAAGGTCAACGGTTCGATTCCGTTTGGGGGCTCCAGCTGGAAGGCCCCGCCCAATTGGACGCTGACTCTGTCGGGGATCTTGAGGATCTCCGGCGGGGCAGCATGATCAACGGGCGTCCTCGGATCTGTTCAGGACCGATGCAGATGTCGAGGTGCCCGTTGTCGCTCCGTGCCCGTTCTGGTGAGCAAGTCCCTTCTCTGACCGTGCGGATGGCGCGAGCGAGCAATCCGGGCGGTACGACGGCGATGTGGGTGAGAGACCACCTGGGCAGGCTGTGGCGTGACGAGGACTTCGCCGACTGGTACCCGCGTGACGGGCGCCCGGGGCTCTCACCCGCCCAGCTGGCCACCGTCTGCGTGCTGCAGTTCCTGCTCGGCCTGTCGGACCGGCAGGCGGCCGAAGCGGTTCGCTGCCGCATCGATTTCAAGTACGCGCCGGCCATGGAACTGGACGATCCCGGCTTCCACCACAGCGTGCTGGCCGACTTCCGCGACCGTCTCACCGAGGACGGCCGAGCCGACCGTCTCCTGGACCTCGCGCTCGCGCGCCTGAAGGAGGCCGGTCTCGTCCGCGAGCGCACCACCCAGCGCACGGACTCCACCCACGTCTTGGCCGCGGTGCGCGACCTGACCCGCCTGGAACTGGTCACCGAAGCTGTCCGCGCCGCGCTGGAAGAGCTGGCCGGCATAGCTCCGCACTTGCTGACCGGCTTGGTCGACGAGGAGTGGGGGCGCCGCTACGGCCGCCCGGTCCGTCTGGGCAAGAACCCCACCCGCCCCAAGACCAGGATCCTCGCCACTGGCAACGACGCCGCCCGGCTAATCGGGCACCTCGGGCAGCACGGGCCGGAACGCCTGTCCGGGCCCCGGGTCCAGGCCCTGCGGCAGATCATGGTTCAGAACTACTACCGCGACGGGGCCGGCCGCCTGCGCTGGCGCACCGCCGAGGACGGCGGGCTGCCGCCCTCGGCCGTCGCGGTTGTCTCGCCCTACGACCCGACGGCCCGCTACGCGCGCCGCGGACATGTCACCCGCTGGAGAGGGTTCGTCGCACATCTCACCGAGACCTGTTCTCCTGACGGCGTCAACGTGATCACCGATGTGGCGACCACCGACGCCACCAGCTACGACGCGAAGGCTCTGCCCGGCATCCACACCCGGCTCAAGCGCCGCGGGCTGCTGCCCGCCGAGCATCTGGTCGACGGCGGCTACACCTCCCTGGTCCATCTGGAACAGGCAGCCCGCGAACACCAGGTCACGGTCACCGGACCACTGCCGGTCAACACCACCCGCCAGAACCGCAGGAACAACGGCTTCGGCCGCGACGACTTCCACATCGACTTCGACCGCCGGCAGGTCACCTGCCCGCAGGGCGAGACCAGCGCAGGATGGCACGGCCCCTACCCGACCTCCTCACCCACCGCGGCACCTCTGATCGTCGCACGGTTCACCAAGAGCCAGTGCCGTCCCTGCCCGGTCCGCACCCGCTGCACGACCACCGCCGACAGCGCCCGGAGCGTGGGCTTCCCCCCGCGAGAACTCCGCGACCTGCAACTCCGCGTCCGCGCCGAACAGCAGACACCCGAATGGCAGGCCCGCTACGCGGTCCGCTCCGGAGTGGAAGGCACCATCAACGAGCTCGCCCACGGACACGGCCTGCGCCGCTGCCGCTACCGAGGACAGCACAAAGCCCACTTACAGCACGTGTTCACAGCCATCGCCGCGAACATCGAGCGCCTCAGCCGACGGCCGCCAACCGGAGAAGCACCTCCGTCCCGGCCGCCGACCGCCTTCCAGAACTACTTGGACCAGCACGGAATCACCCGGCCAAGGTCTTGGCGGTCCGCCAGAGACTGAGCAGACCGCCAAGATCCCGACAGAGTCAGCGTCCAATTGGGCGGGGCCTTCTTCGTGTTCCGGCCTCTGTCAGTCCTTGTGGAGGCCCGGGACTCGCATGGCCAGGATCGCCATGTCGTCGGACGGGGCGTCGGATGCGAAGCGTTCCACCGCGCGCATGATGCGGGCGGCAACCGCGCCCGCCGTCAGGCCCGTGCAGGTGGTGAGGACATCGCTGAGGCCGTCGTCGCCCAGCATGCGGGTGCCCTCGCGGCGCTCCGTGACGCCGTCCGTGACGCACAGCAGGACATCGCCCGGGTCGAGGGTGACCGTCTGCTCGTAGAGCTCCAGGTCCTCCATGACGCCCAGGAGGGGCTGGGGTTCGGCGGCCGGCTCCACTGTGCCGTCCTGCCGCAGGCGGAGCGGGAGGGGGTGTCCGGCGCAGACCACCTTCAGTTCCGCGCTGCCGTCCTCCTGCGGTCGCATCTCGCCGTAGAGAAGCGTCAGGAAGCGGCTGCGGGCGCCCTCGTCGAGAATGGCCGAGTTCAGTCGTTCCAGCACGGCCGGGCCGCTGAGGCCCTCGCGGGCCAGCAGGCGCAGGGCGTGCCGGGCCAGGCCCGTGACCGCGGCCGCGTTCGGGCCCGTACCGCAGACGTCGCCGATGGCGAAGCCGTAGGCGCCGTCGCTGATCGGGAAGAGGTCGTAGAAGTCACCGCCGACCTCGTTGCCCTCGCCGGCCGCGCGGTAGATGACCTCGACCTCGACGCCGTCGATCTCCGGGAGTTCGGGCGGCAGGAGGCTGCGTTGGAGGGCCTGGCTGATGGCCGTGCGCTCGGAGTAGAGGCGGGCGTTGTCGAGGGCGAGCGCGGCTCGGCGGCTCAAGTCCTCGGCCAGTTCCAGGATTTCCTGGCGGAAGTGTTCGTCGGTGGGCTTGCCGAGCGTCAGCATGCCGATGACGCGGTTGCGGGCCACCAGGGGGAGCACGACTGTCTCACCGCCCACCGCGGAGGCCGTGGCGAGCGTGGGGCCGATGCCCGAGGCGATCTGACGGGTCGGACCGCCGCTGAGGCCGAGGCTGCGCATGGAACTGCGCAGCGCTGCCTGGTGGGCCACCTCGCCGGGGGCGGACCAGACGCGGGCACCGGGGGTCGGTACCGGGTCCGGCGGGGGGACCTTCGAGAGCAACGACTTGATGCCGTCGATGAGTTCCTCGTCCTCGTGCAGGACGTACGACAGATATGGCTCTGAGGCCTGGTCGGCGATCGTGTAGACCGCGCACCAGGTGGCGAGTGTGGGGACCGTCATCTGGGCCATCAGGGCCAGGGTCTGGTCGCGGTCAAGGGTGCCGGCCAGCAGGTCGGAGGCCTCGACGAGGAAGCTCAGGGAGCCTCGGCGCAGGCGTTCCAGTTCGCCGAGGCGGGCCGACTCGACCGCCAACGCGATGCGGTCCGCGGCGAATTGGAGGCGCAGGGCCTCCTCGTTCGAGTATCTGCCGGCTCCCTCCGCCGCGACGCCGAGGGAGCCGGTGAGCCGTCCCTCGACCTTGAGGGGGACCGTGACGACCGAGCGCATGCCCGTGCCGCTGAGAAGCGGGACCGCGCCGGGCACGGCCGCCAGGTCGTCGTGGACCGCCGGCATGCGGGCCGAGCCGTAGCGGCCGGGGCCCGCCTCGACGGGTACGCGTGCGAAGCGCTGGCGGGCGGAGGGCAGGCCTGTGGAGGCGCGGACCTCCAACTCCGTTTCGTCGTCCGTCGCGAGGAGCAGGAAGGCGGAGTCGGCGTCGAGCATGTCGCGGGCGCGCTCCACCGTCCGCTGGAGGAGGCCGTCGAGGTCGTCCGGGGCCGGCGAGCCGATGAACACCTCGAACGGGTCGGAGCTCTGGCCGTCGGAGGCGGTCGCCGAGTCGGAGGACGGGATGCGCAGCGGGGTCTGCAGGACGGCCCGTTCGTGTTCCCCGACGAGGAGGCAGACCGTGGACGGCTCGCCGCCCGTGTCGCGGACGCGGAGGTGGGAGGCGTACACCGGAGTGACGCGGCCGCTGGCGCCCCTTATGCCGTAGCTGCCCTCCCAGCGGGAGAGCTGGAGCGCCTCCACGATCCCCGTGCTGGTGCCGGGAGTGTGCGGCCAGGCGGCGAAGTCGGTGAGGGGCTTGCCGGTGACCTGTTCGGCCGGGTAGCCGAAGAGTTCCTCCGCATCCTCGTTCCACGACGTGATCGAGCCGGTGCGGTCGATCTGGATGACCGCCACGCGGACCCGGCCGTCGGCGAGGGGGAGGAGGTCGGAGGGGAGTGAGGGGCCCGCCGCGCGCGTACCGACAGAGCGCTGGGGAAGGTCCAGGTGGAACCAGACCTGCTTCTGCGTCGGCGTGTAGTCGACGCCCCAGCGGCCGGCGAGCGCCGCGCACAGCTGGAGCCCGCGGCCGCCCTCGCGGTCGGGGCTGCCCATGTTGACGGGATGGCCCTGGAGGGGGATCTCGCGCTCCGGGTAGCGGTCGGCCACCTCGATCCGTACACCCTCGTCACTGCGCAGGCACAGCACGTCCGCGGACGTGCCGGCATGCACCACGGCGTTGGTCACCAGCTCGCTGGTGAGGACCACGGCGTCGTCGACGATGTCGGCGAAGCCCCAGCCCTGAAGGGTGTCGCGGACGAAGGAGCGGGCGGTCGCTACCGATCGTCCGACGGGCTCGAAGCTGGCGGCCGCGCGCGCGGTGATCACAGAACTCCTCGTCCGGTTGTCGACGGGCAGGGCTGCCTGGCCGACCGGCTCGTGCCGCTGATGCGGCAGGCCGCCCGTCGGCCGGGGGTCCGGGGGCTGTCCCCCCGGGATCAGTCCGGTGGTCATGTTGTGCGGCCGCCCCTCCGATGCCCGCTCGTGCTCGTGCCACCGCCCAGGCCGGACGGACCGGCGCGGCTGGACAGCCGCATGCAAGGTTACTTACCTTCGCCGTCCATGCGGATGCCGGTCTGCAGTGTTTCCGCCCAGAGGGTGTGCGGACGATGTGCGAAGCTGCCGAACTGTTATGGCCGGGTTCAGGCAGGGTGAAACACTGGGCAAGCTTCTTGTGAAGGTCCGGGCAGGCTGAGTGTCTACCGCGCATGGCGGGCAGCAGCCCGTGGTGTGGCCTGGTTGCATCCGGCAGAACTACGCAGCAGTAACCGGTGCGGCGAACGGTAGTACCGGACCACGGCAGTAACGGTCGACCCCTGCGGGAGGGACACAGTGGAGTCTGGCGCAGCGACGCGGGGCACTAAAACGCGCGCGAAAGGCGGACAGTCCCTGAGTAACCAGCGTAAACCGCGTGGTGGGACCACCGCGGTGGACACGGCGGCCATGAACCGGCTTTTGGCGGCTCTCGTGGCGATGCGCGACGGGAACTTCCGTAAACGGCTCACGGTGTCCGGTGACGGCGTGATGTCCGAGATTGCGGCGGTTTTCAACGAGGTGGCCGACCGTAATCTGCATCTGACGGGTGAGCTGTCACGGGTGCGGCGCATGGTGGGCCGTGAGGGCAAGCTCACCGAGCGGCTGGAGACGGGCGCCTACGAGGGCTCCTGGGTGGCCGCCATCGAGGCGTCCAACGCGCTCGTGGACGACCTCGTACGGCCCGTCTCCGAGGTCGGCCGGGTGCTGTCGGCGGTGGCGGAGGGTGATCTGTCGCCGCGCATGGAACTGCGGACGCAGGCCCAGGACGGGACCGGGCATCCGCTGCGGGGGGAGTTCCTCAAGGTCGGACGGACCGTGAACAACCTCGTCGACCAGCTGTCGACGTTCACCGACGAGGTCACGCGCGTGGCCAGCGAGGTGGGCACCGAGGGCAAGCTGGGCGGTCAGGCACGCGTGCGTGGCATGTCGGGTTCGTGGAAGGACCTCACGGACTCCGTCAACACGATGGCGTACCGGCTTACGGCCCAGGTGCGGGACATCGCCCTGGTGACGACCGCGGTGGCCAAGGGCGACCTGTCCCGGAAGGTCACGGTTCACGTCGCCGGCGAGATGCTGGAGCTCAAGAACACCGTCAACACGATGGTGGACCAGCTGTCGTCCTTCTCCTCCGAGGTGACGCGAGTCGCGCGCGAGGTGGGCACGGAGGGCGAACTCGGTGGTCAGGCGCAGGTGCCGGGTGTGGCCGGTGTGTGGAAGGACCTCACCGATTCGGTGAACCTCATGGCCGGCAACCTGACGGCCCAGGTGCGCGGTATCGCACAGGTCACCACCGCGGTCGCCAACGGTGACCTGTCGCAGAAGGTCACCGTGTCGGCACGCGGTGAGGTCGCGCAGCTCGCGGACACGATCAACCAGATGACCGAGACGCTGCGGATCTTCGCGGACGAGGTCACGCGCGTGGCCAACGAGGTCGGTGCCGCGGGGCAGCTGGGCGGTCAGGCGAACGTGCCGGGCGCGGCGGGCACGTGGAAGGACCTGACGGATTCCGTCAACACGGTGTTCCGGAATCTGACCATTCAGGTGAGGGATATCGCGGCCGTCACGACGGCTGTGGCCAACGGTGATCTCTCCCAGAAGGTCACGGTCGACGTGGCCGGCGAGATGCTCGAATTGAAGAACACCGTCAACGGCATGGTCGACCAGCTGTCGTCGTTCGGCTCCGAGGTGACGCGTGTGGCCCGTGAGGTCGGCGTCGAGGGTGAGCTGGGCGGGCAGGCGCAGGTGCCGGGCGCGGCCGGAACCTGGAAGGACCTGACCGACTCGGTCAACACGGCGTTCCGCAACCTCACCGGGCAGGTGCGCAACATCGCGCAGGTGACGACGGCGGTCGCCAACGGTGATCTGTCGCAGAAGGTCACCGTGGACGTCTCCGGCGAGATGCTCCAGCTGAAGAACACCGTGAACACGATGGTGGACCAGCTGTCGTCCTTCGCCGACCAGGTGACCCGGATGGCCCGGGACGTGGGCACGGAGGGCCGCCTCGGCGGGCAGGCGGTCGTACCGGGTGTGGCCGGTACGTGGAAGGAGCTCACCGACTCCGTCAACGGCATGGCCGGGAACCTGACGGCCCAGGTGCGCAACATCGCGCAGGTGACCACCGCGGTCGCCCAGGGTGACCTCTCCCAGAAGATCGACGTGGACGCGCGCGGGGAGATCCTGGAGCTGAAGAACACCATCAACACGATGGTCGACCAGCTCTCCGGGTTCGCCGACCAGGTGACCCGGGTGGCCCGTGAGGTGGGCACCGAGGGCCGCCTCGGCGGGCAGGCGCAGGTGCCCGGCGTGGCCGGTGTGTGGCGGGACCTGACCGATTCGGTGAACGGCATGGCCGGGAACCTGACGGCCCAGGTGCGCAACATCGCACAGGTCGCGACGGCGGTGGCCCGGGGTGACCTGTCCCAGAAGATCACCGTGGACGCGCGCGGGGAGATCCTGGAGCTGAAGAACACCCTGAACACGATGGTCGACCAGCTGTCGTCGTTCGCGGAGGAGGTCACCAGGGTCGCCCGCGAGGTGGGCACGGAGGGCCAGCTGGGCGGTCAGGCCGAGGTGCAGGGTGTCTCCGGCACCTGGAAGGACCTCACGCAGTCCGTGAACTTCATGGCGAACAACCTGACCATCCAGGTGCGCAACATCGCCGAGGTCACGACCGCGGTCGCCAAGGGCGACCTGTCCAAGAAGATCACTGTTGACGCGAAGGGCGAGATTCTCGAACTCGTCACGACGGTCAACACGATGGTTGACCAGCTGTCCAGCTTCGCCGAGCAGGTGACCCGGGTGGCCCGTGAGGTGGGCACCGAGGGCATCCTGGGCGGCCAGGCGCACGTTCCGGGTGTCACGGGCATCTGGAAGGACCTCAGCGGCAACGTCAACCTGATGGCCAAGAACCTGACCATGCAGGTGCGCAACATTTCCCAGGTCGCGGCGGCCGTCGCCAACGGCGATCTGACGCGGACGGTGACGATCGAGGCGCGCGGCGAGGTCCAGCAGCTCGCCGACACCTTCAACACCATGGTGAAGACGCTGAGTTCGTTCGCCGACCAGGTCACCAAGGTGGCCCGCGAGGTGGGCACGGACGGCATTCTCGGTGGTCAGGCGCATGTACCGGGCGTGGCGGGTACCTGGAAGGACCTCACGGACTCCGTGAACGGCATGGCGTCCAACCTCACCGGTCAGGTGCGCAACATCGCCATGGTCACCACGGCCATCGCCAAGGGTGACTTGACCAAGAAGATCGACATTGACGCTCGCGGCGAGATTCTTGAGCTCAAGACGACGATCAACACGATGGTTGACCAGCTGTCCAGCTTCGCCGAAGAGGTCACCCGAGTCGCCCGTGAAGTGGGTACGGAGGGCCAGCTCGGCGGTCAGGCACGCGTGCGTGACGTGGACGGCACCTGGCGCGACCTCACGGAATCCGTGAACGAGATGGCCGGGAACCTGACCCGGCAGGTGCGCGCCATCGCGCGCGTGGCGACCGCGGTGACCCGCGGCGACCTGAACCTGAAGATCGACGTCGACGCGTCCGGCGAGATCCAGGAACTGCAGGACTACATCAACAAGATGATCGCCAACCTGCGCGACACCACGATCGCCAACAAGGAACAGGACTGGCTGAAGGGCAACCTGGCCCGTATCTCCGCGCTGATGCAGGGCCGCCGCGACCTGCAGGACGTGGCCTCGCTGATCATGAGCGAGCTGACGCCGGTGGTCTCCGCGCAGCACGGTGCCTTCTTCGTGGCGATGACGCCCGTCGACGGCAAGGAACTCAGCCCCGGGGGCGAGGACGCGTACGAGCTGCGGATGCTCGGGTCGTACGGCTACTCGATGGGCTCCATGCCGACGTCGTTCCGGCCCGGCGAGGCGCTGATCGGGACGGCCGCCGAGGAGAAGCGCACGATCCTGGTGGAGAACGCGCCCAGTGGCTACCTGAAGATCTCCTCAGGCCTCGGCGAGGCGCCACCCGCGCAGGTGATCGTCCTTCCCGTGCTGTTCGAGGGCAAGGTGCTCGGCATCATCGAGCTGGCTTCCTTCACCCCGTTCACGCAGATCCAGAAGGACTTCCTCAACCAGATCGCCGAGATGATCGCGACCAGCGTCAACACCATCTCCGTCAACACCAAGACGGAGCAGTTGCTGAAGCAGTCGCAGGAGCTGACCGAGCAACTCCGTGAGCGGTCGGCCGAGTTGGAGAACCGGCAGAAGGCCCTCCAGGCGTCCAACGCGGAGCTGGAGGAGAAGGCCGAGCTGCTGGCCCAGCAGAACCGCGACATCGAGGTGAAGAACACCGAGATCGAGGAGGCGCGGCAGGTCCTGGAGGAGCGCGCCGAGCAGCTCGCCGTGTCGATGCGCTACAAGAGCGAGTTCCTCGCCAACATGTCGCACGAGCTGCGTACGCCGCTCAACTCGCTGCTGATCCTCGCCAAGCTGCTCGCCGACAACGCGGACTCCAACCTCACCCCGAAGCAGGTCGAGTTCGCCGAGACCATCCACGGCGCCGGCTCCGACCTGCTCCAGCTGATCAACGACATCCTCGACCTGTCGAAGGTCGAGGCGGGCAAGATGGACGTCTCCCCGACGCGCATCGCGCTCGTCCAGCTCGTCGACTACGTCGAGGCCACATTCCGGCCGCTGACGGCGGAGAAGGGCCTGGACCTGTCCGTACGGGTGTCGCCTGAGCTGCCCGCCACGCTGCACACCGACGAACAACGGCTGCTGCAGGTGCTGCGGAACCTGTTGTCCAACGCGGTGAAGTTCACCGACTCCGGCGCCGTCGAGCTGGTCATCCGGCCCGCGGGCCGGGATGTGCCCATGGCGATCCGGGAGCAACTGCTCGAAGCCGGGTCGATGACCGATCCGAACGCGGATCTGATCGCGTTCTCGGTGACCGACACCGGTATCGGTATCGCCGCCAGCAAGATGCGGGTGATCTTCGAGGCGTTCAAGCAGGCGGACGGCACGACGAGTCGCAAGTACGGCGGTACCGGGCTCGGCCTGTCGATCTCGCGGGAGATCGCGCAGCTGCTCGGCGGTGAGATCTACGCACAGAGCGAGCCGGGGCGTGGATCGACGTTCACGCTGTATTTGCCGCTGCATCCGAGCGAACTGCCGCCGCAGGGCTACCAGCAGGCACTGCCCGCCCTGGCGGCCGGCGACCTGGTGGTCGCCGCGGATCTTGCCCAGCGCGCCGAGGTGGAGATCGAGACGCCGGCCGAGGTGAAGTCGTACCGCGAGACGCAGAACGGCGCCGCGGCGCTCTTCAGGCGCCGCCGCAGGTCCGGACTTGATGTCGTCCACCGTCTGGCGCCTCAGGAGCAGTGGTCGGCCGCGGAGCAGAGCACGGCGCCCGTTCCGCACCGCGGGATCCGCTTCGGCGGCCAGAAGGTGCTGATCGTCGACGACGACATCCGCAACGTGTTCGCGCTGACCAGCGTGCTGGAGCAGCACGGGCTGTCGGTGCTGTACGCCGAGAACGGCCGTGAGGGCATCGAGGTCCTGGAACAGCACGATGACGTCGCCGTCGTCCTGATGGACATCATGATGCCGGAGATGGACGGCTACGCGACGACCACGGCGATCCGCAGGATGCCGCAGTTCGCGGGCCTGCCGATCATCGCGCTGACCGCGAAGGCGATGAAGGGCGACCGGGAGAAGGCGATCGAGTCGGGAGCCTCCGACTACGTGACCAAACCGGTCGATCCCGATCATCTGTTGTCGGTGATGGAGCAGTGGATGCGGGGGGAGTGACGGGAACCATCGACGTTCACGCGGAGTTGCTGACTCAGTGTGGCCGAAACCGTGTAGAAGTACGGGATCCGGGGAACCTTCTGGTCTCCCGCTACGTTTCTGCTATGTGCACAGTGACATCACGGTGACAGGGTGTGGCGACGGGCGGGGTGCGGCTACGATGACCGGCACAAGGACGGGCGGCGAAAGGGAGTCGTCCCCAGGGGCGGCACCCGGTGCACATCCGGGGCGAGGAGGGCGGGCCATGGTGCAGAAGGCCAAGATCCTCCTGGTCGATGACCGGCCGGAGAATCTGCTGGCGCTGGAGGCCATCCTCTCTGCGCTCGATCAGACGCTGGTGCGGGCATCGTCCGGGGAGGAAGCGCTCAAAGCGCTGCTCACGGACGACTTCGCGGTCATTCTGTTGGACGTCCAGATGCCGGGAATGGACGGTTTCGAAACAGCCGCCCACATCAAGCGGCGAGAACGGACCCGGGACATCCCGATCATCTTCCTCACCGCGATCAACCACGGCCCCCACCACACCTTCCGGGGGTACGCGGCCGGTGCGGTCGACTACATCTCCAAGCCGTTCGACCCGTGGGTGCTGCGGGCGAAGGTCTCGGTGTTCGTCGAGCTGTACATGAAGAACTGCCAGCTCCGGGAGCAGGCGGCGCTGCTGCGGCTCCAGTTGGAGGGTGGCGGCAAGGCCGCGGCCGGCGACGCCAAGGAGCCTGCCGGACTGCTCGCGGAGCTGTCGGCGCGGCTCGCGGCGGTCGAGGAGCAGGCCGAGGCGCTGTCCAAGCAGCTCGACGACGAGTCGGCGGACGCTGCGGCCGTGGCGACCGCGGCTCATCTCGAACGCAAACTCACGGGATTGCGGCGGGCGCTGGACGCCCTGGAGCCGGGTGCCGGCAGCGCATCGTCGGTGCCGTCGCAGAACTGACGTTCAGGCGCGGACCAGTTGCGCATGAGGACGCGTCAGCTCCGCGCCCGTTCCAGGGCGACACGAACGGGTGAAGCAGTGGGCACACGTGTCCGTCGCCGTCTCCACCGGTAACCTCACATCTATGGCCTCACGTCCCTCCGCTGCCAAGAAGCAGCCCGCGAAGAAGGCGGCGGCTCCGGCGAAGAAGGCTGCTGCGAAGAAGGCTCCGGCGAAGAAGGCGCCCGCCAGGAAAGCCGCGGCGAGGAAGTCGGTGCCGCCGCCGAAGCCGGCACCGAACCCCACCGGTGGCATCTACAAGCTTGTGCGCGCCCTCTGGTTGGGCGTCGCTCACGCCGTGGGCGCCGTGTTCCGCGGCATAGGGAACGGCGCCAAGAACCTCGACCCCGCACACCGCAAGGACGGCGTCGCCCTGTTGCTCTTCGGCATCGCACTGATCGTCGCCGCGGGCACCTGGGCCGATCTGCGCGGCCCCGTAGGCGACCTCGTCGAGATCCTGGTGACCGGTGCCTTCGGCCGTCTCGACCTGCTCGTGCCGATACTGCTCGCGGTCATCGCGGTCCGTTTCATCCGCCACCCCGAGCAGCCCGAGGCCAACGGCCGCATCGTGATCGGTCTGTCCGCGCTCGTCATCGGCGTGCTCGGCCAGGTCCACATCGCGTGCGGCGCGCCCGCCCGCAGTGACGGCATGCAGGCCATAAGGGACGCAGGCGGTCTCATCGGCTGGGCTACGGCCACCCCGCTGACGTACACGATGGGCGAGGTGCTCGCCGTACCGCTGCTCGTGCTGCTGACGATCTTCGGTCTGCTCGTCGTCACGGCCACCCCGGTCAACGCCATCCCGCAGCGGCTGCGGCTCCTCGGCGTGAAGCTCGGCATCCTCCACGACCCGGAGGACGACGAGCTCTCGGACGACGAGCAGCGGTACGACGACCAGTGGCGCGAGGCGCTGCCCGCGCGCCCCCGCAGGCGTGGACCGGCCCCGGAGGCGTACGACCCCGACGGTGCCGAGCAGGAGGCGCTCTCCAAGCGTCGCGGCCGCCCCAGGCGCTCCGCGGTGCCGCAGCCGGACATGGGGCGTCAGATGGACGCCGTGGACGTCGCCGCGGCGGCCGCTGCCGCGCTCGACGGTGCGGTCATGCACGGGATGCCGCCCTCGTCGGTCGTCGCCGACCTCACCCAGGGGGTGCGGGTCGGGGATCGCGAGGACTCCACACCGACACCCGTTCCGAGGCCCGTCCCGGCAGCGCGCCCCAAGCAGGAGAAGCTGAAGGGCGAGGTCATGGACCTCACCAAGGCGGCGCCCGAGCAGGTAGACGACCTGCCGCCGCGGGCCGAGCAACTCCAGCTCTCCGGAGACATCACCTACTCCCTGCCTTCGCTCGACCTCCTCACGCGCGGGGGCCCCGGCAAGGCGCGCAGCGCCGCCAACGACGCGGTGGTCGCCTCACTCACGAACGTCTTCTCCGAGTTCAAGGTCGACGCCGCGGTCACCGGCTTCACGCGCGGCCCGACGGTCACGCGCTACGAGGTCGAGCTCGGCCCCGCGGTGAAGGTCGAGCGGATCACGGCGCTGACGAAGAACATCGCGTACGCCGTCGCCAGCCCGGACGTACGGATCATCAGCCCGATCCCAGGCAAGTCCGCGGTCGGCATCGAAATCCCCAACACCGACCGCGAGATGGTCAATCTCGGCGACGTGCTGCGCCTGGCGGCGGCCGCCGAGGACGAGCACCCGATGCTTGTCGCGCTCGGCAAGGACGTCGAGGGCGGCTATGTGATGGCCAACCTCGCGAAGATGCCGCACGTCCTGGTGGCCGGTGCCACCGGTTCCGGTAAGTCGTCGTGCATCAACTGCCTGATCACGTCGATCATGGTCCGCGCGACTCCCGAGGACGTGCGCATGGTCCTCGTCGACCCCAAGAGGGTCGAGCTGACCGCGTACGAGGGCATCCCGCACCTGATCACACCGATCATCACCAACCCGAAGCGGGCCGCCGAGGCGCTCCAGTGGGTCGTACGGGAGATGGACCTGCGGTACGACGACCTGGCGGCGTACGGCTACCGGCACATCGACGACTTCAACGAGGCCGTGCGCAACGGCAAGGTGAAGTCGCCGGAGGGCAGTGAGCGGGAGCTGCAGCCGTACCCGTACCTGCTGGTGATCGTCGACGAGCTCGCCGACCTGATGATGGTCGCCCCGCGCGACGTCGAGGACTCGATCGTGCGCATCACGCAGCTCGCGCGCGCGGCCGGCATCCACCTCGTGCTCGCCACGCAGCGGCCGTCGGTCGACGTGGTGACCGGTCTGATCAAGGCGAACGTGCCCTCGCGGCTCGCCTTCGCCACCTCCTCGCTAGCCGACAGCCGCGTCATCCTCGACCAGCCCGGTGCCGAGAAGCTGATCGGCAAGGGTGACGGGCTGTATCTGCCGATGGGTCAGAACAAGCCCACCCGTATGCAGGGTGCTTTCGTGACCGAGGACGAGGTCGCCTCCGTCGTCCAGCACTGCAAGGACCAGATGGCGCCCGTCTTCCGGGACGACGTCACCGTGGGCACCAAGCAGAAGAAGGAGATCGACGAGGAGATCGGCGACGACCTCGACCTGCTGTGCCAGGCGGCCGAGCTGGTGGTCTCGACACAGTTCGGGTCGACGTCCATGCTCCAGCGCAAGCTGCGCGTGGGCTTCGCCAAGGCAGGCCGGCTCATGGACCTCATGGAGTCCAGGGGCATCGTGGGGCCGAGCGAGGGGTCCAAGGCTCGTGACGTTCTTGTGAAGGCTGACGAGCTGGACGGAGTGCTCGCGGTGATCCGCGGGGAGGCTTGAGAGAGAGCCTGAACGGGCGTGGCGAGCGATGCCCGATCGTGACTCACCCGTAAGGGATCATTGAGCAACCGTTTCCCTTCGGCGTACGTCAAGTTGAGGGAAGCGACAAGCGCACACCCCATCATCGGCGTGTCCGGCCATACCGATGGGCTACAAAGTCCCGCCGCCCGGTTGCCCCACCCATTTGTACCCCCCATAGACTGAACCTCCAGCACAGGTGGCTTAACGCTCGAAAGGCGCCCCCGTGTCCATCGGCAACTCCCCTGAAGACGAGCGTCCGTTCGAAGACGATCGCGAGGAAGCCCGCCTCTCCGTCGGCCATGCCCTCCGGCAGGCGCGGATTGCGGCCGGGCTGACCGTCGACGATGTCACCAACGCCACCCGGGTCCGTATCGCCATCGTGCACGCCATCGAGGCGGACGACTTCGCCCCTTGCGGCGGCGACGTCTACGCCCGAGGCCACATCAGGACCCTGGCCAAGGCTGTCCACCTCGATCCGGCCCCGCTGATCGCGCAGTACGACGCAGACCACGGCGGCCGCCCGGCCCCGACGCCGGCAGCCCCCCTCTTCGAGGCGGAACGCATCCGCCCCGAGCGGCGCGGACCCAACTGGACCGCGGCCATGGTCGCCGCGATCGTCGCCGTGGTCGGCTTCGTCGGGTTCACCGCCTTCAAGGGTGGCGACGACGGCGGAGCGAAGACGCAGGTCGCCGAGGGATCCACGCCCACGACCAGCAAGGCCGCCTCGCCCACTCCCAAGAGCGGCAAGACCGACAACCCCAAGTCCGCCCCCTCGGACAGCGCCATCGCGGCCGCTCCCCAGGACAAGGTGACCGTCCAGGTCAGCGCCGCCGACGGACGCAGCTGGATCTCGGCCAAGGACCACAACGGCCGGCTCCTGTTCGACGGACTCCTCAAGCAGGGCGACTCCAAGACCTTCCAGGACAGCGAGAAGATCAACCTCGTCCTCGGTGACGCGGGCGCGATCCAGCTCTACGTCAACGGCAAGAAGATCGAGGACGACTTCCAGCAGGGCGCGGTGGAGCGCCTGACGTATACGAAGGGCGACCCTCAGGTCGGCTGACCGGATGTGAGCACGGACGGGGCCGGCCGGCCAGGCCAACCCCGTCGACATGGGCTGTCAGTGAGACAAAGTAGTCTTGAGCGCATGCCTGAACGCCGTACCGTCGCACTTGTCACCCTTGGCTGCGCCCGTAACGAGGTGGACTCGGAGGAGCTCGCAGGCCGCTTGGAGGCGGACGGCTGGGACCTCGTGGAGGACGCCGCACAAGCGGATGTCGCCGTCGTCAACACCTGTGGCTTCGTCGAAGCCGCCAAGAAGGACTCCGTCGACGCCCTTCTGGAGGCCAACGACCTCAAGGGTCATGGCAGAACCCAGGCCGTCGTGGCGGTGGGCTGCATGGCCGAGCGGTACGGCAAGGAACTCGCCGAAGCCCTCCCCGAGGCGGACGGCGTGCTCGGCTTCGACGACTACTCGGACATCTCCGACCGTCTGCAGACCATCCTGAGCGGCGGTGTCCACGCCTCGCACACCCCCCGCGACCGGCGCAAGCTGCTGCCGATCAGCCCCGCCGAGCGCCAGGGGTCCGCGGCGGACGTCGCCCTGCCGGGACACGGGCCGGCCGCACCGCTGGCGCCCGCCGATCTTCCCGAAGGCCTCGCTCCGGCCTCCGGTCCCCGCGCGCCCCTGCGCCGCCGGCTGGACGGCGCCCCGGTCGCCTCGGTGAAGCTCGCCTCCGGCTGCGACCGGCGCTGCTCCTTCTGCGCCATCCCGTCCTTCCGCGGCTCCTTCATCTCCCGCCGCCCCAGCGATGTGCTGAACGAGACGCGGTGGCTGGCCGAGCAGGGCGTCAAGGAGATCATGCTGGTCTCCGAGAACAACACCTCGTACGGCAAGGACCTGGGCGACATCCGCCTGCTGGAGTCGCTCCTGCCGGAGCTCGCGGAGGTCGACGGCCTTGAGCGCGTACGCGTCAGCTACCTCCAGCCGGCCGAGATGCGCCCCGGGCTGATCGACGTCCTGACCTCGACGCCGAAGATCGCCCCGTACTTCGACCTGTCCTTCCAGCACTCCGCCCCCGGTGTGCTGCGCGCCATGCGCCGCTTCGGCGACACCGACCGCTTCCTGGAGCTGCTCGACACCATCCGGAGCAAGGCTCCCCAGGCGGGCGTGCGCTCCAACTTCATCGTGGGCTTCCCGGGCGAGAGCGCGGACGACCTGGCGGAGCTGGAGCGGTTCCTGAACGGCGCGCGGCTGGATGCCATCGGCGTCTTCGGCTACTCCGACGAGGAGGGCACGGAGGCGGCGACGTACGAGAACAAGCTGGAGGAGGACGTCGTGGCCGAGCGGCTGGCACGTGTCTCCCGGCTGGCGGAGGAGCTCGTCTCACAGCGTGCCGAGGAACGCGTCGGCGAGACCCTGCACGTCCTCGTGGAGTCCGTGGACGACGAGGGTGTGTACGGCCGCGGCGCGCATCAGGCACCGGAGACGGACGGCCAGGTGCTGCTCACGAGCGGCGAAGGTCTGAGCGTCGGCCGTATGGTCGAGGCGAAGGTGGTCGGCACGGAAGGTGTCGACCTGGTGGCCGAGCCGCTGACGGGCTCGCTCGGGTGTAGTGAGGAGGCGGGCAGATGACCGGAGTACCGGCATCGGCGGCGAACGGCTCCTCCGGCACTCAGGGCGTACCCGCGAGCGCGGCCTCGGGTGGAGCCCCCGGTGTCGTCTCCGGCGCTGCGTCCGGTTCCGTTTCCGCCGACGCGTCCGATGCATCCGACGTGACGTCCGGCAGCGGGAAGCCGGCGCGCGGCGGGAAGGTCGTGGCCGCGGCCGTCAACCAGGCCAGCGTCTGGAACATCGCCAATCTGCTCACCATGCTCCGGCTGCTCCTGGTGCCCGGCTTCGTCGCGCTGATGCTGGCCGACGGCGGGTACGACCCGGCATGGCGCTCGTTCGCCTGGGCCGCCTTCGCCATCGCCATGATCACCGACCTGTTCGACGGACATCTGGCGCGCACGTACAACCTCGTCACCGACTTCGGGAAGATCGCCGACCCCATCGCCGACAAGGCGATCATGGGAGCGGCCCTGATCTGTCTCTCCTCGCTGGGCGACCTGCCGTGGTGGGTGACGATCGTCATCCTCGGCCGGGAACTCGGCATCACGCTGCTGCGTTTCCTGGTCATCCGGTACGGCGTCATCCCGGCGAGCCGGGGCGGCAAGATCAAGACGCTCACGCAGGGCGTGGCGGTCGGGATGTATGTGCTGGCGCTGACGGGCTGGCTGGCCACCCTGAGGTGGTGGGTGATGGCAGCGGCCGTCGTCCTGACCGTGGTGACCGGACTCGACTACGTAAGACAGGCCATTGTGCTGCGCAGGCAGGGCATCGCCGAGCGCAGGGCCGCTCTGGAGGAGACGGACGCGTGAATTCCGCAGCCGCCGAACTGGTGAGACTACTGACGGTGAGGGGCGAGACCCTGGCCGTCGCCGAGTCGCTCACCGGTGGACTGGTTGCGGCGGACATCACAGCCGTCCCCGGGGCGTCCAAGGTCTTCCGCGGCTCGGTGACGGCCTACGCCACTGAGCTGAAGCACCGGCTGCTGGGTGTCGATGCCAGCCTGCTGGAACAGCGCGGAGCGGTGGACGCGCAGGTCGCGGCTCAGATGGCGGTGGGTGTGCGCAAGGCGCTCGGCGCCGACTGGGGTCTCGCGACCACCGGCGTCGCCGGTCCGGAACCGCAGGACGGGAAGGCTGTGGGGACGGTCTTCGTGGCCGTGGACGGCCCCTTCGCCGCGGATTCCGGTTCTGCCGGTGGCGGAAAAGTAGCGGCCCTGCGGTTGAACGGCGACCGTGCGGAAATTCGTATGGAGAGTGTACGGAGCGTACTCGCACTGCTCCTCGAGGAGTTCGCGAGCGAACAGACCGGAAATGAGCTGGCACAGGATACGGAACAGAACGGGGGGTTTTGATGTTTGCAGCCCTGAGTGAACACGACATCGCTCCCCGCACGGCCGCAGCGCGAGGCGGTACGGTGGGGCGTGAAGGATGCGGCTACGCGGTCCGAGGAGGGAGCCACCGATGATTCTGCTCCGTCGCCTGCTGGGTGACGTGCTGCGTCGGCAGCGCCAGCGCCAGGGCCGTACTCTGCGCGAAGTCTCCTCGTCCGCCCGAGTCTCACTCGGCTATCTCTCCGAGGTGGAGCGGGGGCAGAAGGAGGCTTCCTCCGAGCTGCTCTCCGCCATCTGCGACGCGCTGGACGTACGGATGTCCGAGCTCATGCGGGAAGTGAGCGACGAGCTCGCTCTCGCCGAGCTGGCCCAGTCTGCTGCGGCCACCGAGTCTGTGCCCGCGCCGGTTCGTCCGATGCTGGGTTCCGTATCGGTGACCGGCGTGCCACCGGAACGGGTGACCATCAAGGCGCCCGCCGAAGCGGTGGACGTGGTCGCCGCGTGACATTCACGCGCGTGACTGCGTGAACCGACCTGCACGTGCAAGGCCCCGGCCGGGGCTTCTCCAGGAAGAACTGGAGGGGTGCGGTCGGGGTTTTCGTGTTTCCGGGGTGCCTTCCACGGCCGACCGGGTCCGTTTGCCGGTGTGGCCCGGGGCGGTCATGGTGGATGCCTGCGGTTCGGTGCGCCCGTGTGCCGTCGGTGCGCCCTCCCAGTGGGTGACGGCCGCGGTCTAGCGTCGGGGCTGGAGGTGGCGTCCATGGCACGGCCGACAGTACGCCGGGGGGCGGCTCTCGGGCTCGGGATGCTGTGGTGGTGGGCGGTGCTGCGACTGGCCTTCGCGCCCGGTGCCGGGGCGGTGGAGGGCGCGGTCGCGGCCGGCGGGTGGGGGCTGAGCCTCCTGCCGGTGCACTGTGTGCCGAAGTCGCGGGCGGCGGGAGCCGTCGGGGCGGGGCGATGGCGGGGTGCCTGGCGGGCGGCCCGGGCTACCACGGCATCGCCACCCCGCCGTTGGGACGCAGGATCTGGCCCGTTGTGAAGGCCGAGGCGTCCGAGGCCAGGTACAGCACGGCGTGGGCGACGTCTTCCGGTTCGCCGACCCGGCCCAGCGGCGACATACGGGCCATCAGTGACTCGGTCCGAGCCTGCGCTTCGGCCTCGTGGCGGTCGGTCATGGGCGTGCGGATCCAGCCCGGCGCTACCGAGTTGACCCGGATCCCGTACCGGCCCACCTCGTTCGCCAGCGTCTTGGTCAGCTGGACGACCGCCGCCTTGGCCGCGCCGTAGCAGAGCAGGCCCGGGCGGCCGGTGTCGACGGCGCCGGAGGCCATGGTGATGATGCTGCCGCCGGTCTGCCGGTCGAGCATCAGACGGGCGGCCTCCTGGCAGGCGTACAGCACCCCTTTGAAATTGACGCTCAGGACCTGGTCGAGGTCCTCGTCCCGGGTCTCCAGGACCGTGCTGCTGTGCATGATCCCGGCGATCGCGGCCATCACGTGCAGGCGCTCGCAGGACTCCACGGCCCGGCTGAGCTGCGCCCGGTCGGTCACGTCGAGCCGGTGGGTATGGACGGTGCCGCCGCCGTCCTTGATCAGGGTCGCCGTCTCGTGCAGGCCGTCCGCGTCGCGGTCGGCGCAGTGAACGGTGGCGCCCGCCTCGGCGAGCAGCACGGCCGAGGCGCGGCCGATACCGCCGGCGGCCCCGGTGACGAAGGCGGTGCGTCCGGTGAGTTCGTACGCATTGACGGGCATGAGGGGACGGTACGAGGGTTTCTGACGGGTCGTCAATTAGTTGTACGGCGTGGAGTTCCGCCGGGTCGGGTGGTGCTCGGCGCCGGGCCCGTCTGGCAGTTCGGGCACCAGTAGGTGGGGCGTTCGCGGGAGCCGTCGCCCTGGTCGGCCACGCGGACGGAGGCGTGGCAGCGCAGGCAGGGGCGGGGAGCCCGGCCGTACACGAAGAGGTCCTGGCCGCGGCGGCCCGTCGTCGTGCGGACCGGGCGGTCGCGGTTGGCCTCCAGGAGCCTCTTGGCGAGCTCCGGGAGCTTCGCGGTGCGGTCGGCGGGCAGTGCGCCGACGGGGAGCCAGGGGGTGGCACCGAGCAGGAAGCAGAGCTCGCTCTTGTAGACATTGCCGATGCCGGCGAGGTTGCGCTGGTCCAGCAGGGCCTCGCCGAGGGGGCGGGCGGGGTCGGCGAGGACGTTGGCGAGCGCCTGCTCGGGGTCCCAGTCCGGGCCGAGGAGGTCGGGTCCTAGGTGGCCGACGGCGCGCTGTTCGTCGGAGGTGCGGAGGAGTTCGAGGACGGGGAGGCGGTAGCCGACGGCCGTGCGGTCCGCGTTGCCCAGGATCACGCGGATCTGGTGGGACGGGCCGCCGGTCCAGCGCCGGCCGTTCGCGAACACCTTCCAGGAGCCGTCCATCCTCAGGTGCGAGTGGAGCGTCAGACCGCCCTCGATGCGGGTCAGGAGGTGCTTGCCGCGCGGGGTGACGTCGAGGACGGTACGGCCGGTGAGGTCGGCCGTGGCGTACTTGGGCACCCGGAGGTCGCTACGGGTCAGCACCTTGCCGGCGAGGGCATCGTGCAGGCGGCTCGCCGTCTGCCAGACCGTGTCTCCTTCGGGCATGGGTCAAGGGTGGCACGCGTGGGAGGCGTAGCGCAGGGGTCGGCTACCGGCAGGAGTGGGCCTGGCACGGCGTGGTGCCCTCACAGCCCTGCGGGGCGGGCTCATGCGCGTAGCCGCAGGCCGCGGGGGGTCGCGATGAAGCCTGCTCCTTCCAGGAGGGCGCCGATGGGGGACGTCAGGGCCGAGACGCCGTTGACCCGCTCCACCGTGACCGTGCCGAGGGAGCCTGCTCGCGCCGCTGTGGACAGGGCCTGGGCGGCTGCTTGCAGGCGCGCATCGTCGGCCGCGGCGCTGTCCGGGTCGGTGGGCCAGGCGAGCAGTGTCTTGCCGCCGCGCTCCATGTAGAGCGTCAGCTCGCCGTCGACCAGCACCACCAGGGAGCCCGCCTTACGGCCCGGCTTGTGCCCCGCGCCGGTGGGGGGTTCTGGCCAGGGGAGCGCCGCGCCGTACGCGTTCGCCGGGTCGGCGGCGGCCAGGACGACGGCCCGGGACTCGGGGGAGGGGCGGTGGCCGGGGAAGGCGGAACCATAGGCACCGGGGGCGGAGCCCGGGCCGCCGCGGGGGCCGCCTGCGCCGGGGGCGGCGTAGTCGCGAGGTGAGGTGTACTCGTCGCGCGAGCTGGGGGCCGGGGGGAAGCCGGAGTCGTCGGTGAAGCCGGTGAGCTCGAACCCGGGACCGCCGCGGCGGGCAGCGTCGCCGGTCGGGGTGTTGCCGTCCGCCGACTCGAAGCCGGCGGTCCAGTCGAAGGCGTCGGGATCGTCCGGATGGTCCGGGGCGTGAGGTGTGTGGCCGTGGCGCGTGTGGCCGTGGGGCGTGTCGGCATCGGGGGTGTGGTCGCCGGGAGCGGTGAAGGCGTGGGGCGAGCCGAAGGGGGCGGGAGGGAAGCCGCCCGGGGCGCCGTCGGCGGACGGCTGCGGCAGGGCCTCGCCGCGGTCACGGGCGTTCGACACCGCGCGCAGTCGGTCCACCGCGCCGTCCATCGCGAACTGTGCCGCGCCGAGCCCCTCCACCACATAGCCACGCCGCGCCTGGCCGCTCTCCTCGAACGCGGACAGGATGCGGTACGTCGCCGAGAAGCCGCCCTCGATGCCCTCCGCGGAGACTGCTCCCCGGGTGACCACGCCGTGCCGGTCGAGAAGGGCGCGGGCGACGGCGTGTGCGCGCACGGTCGGGTCCGCTTCGCGTGGCGGGAGCAGGGACCAGCGGCCGGCCACGGTCGGTGGCCCGCTGCGGGAGGCGGGGCGCGCGGCGGCAGTGAGGGAGCCGTAACGTCCGCGCGGGACGCTGCGCTTGGCGCGGTGGGCCGTGGAGCCGGCGGTGCGGCCCGAGCCCAGCAGCGAGCGCATGGGGGTCAGCGTGTCGTTCGTGAGGTGTCCGGACCAGGCCAGGTCCCAGACGGTGTCGGCCAGTTGGGGGTCGGTGACGTCGGGGTGGGTGGTCGCGCGGACCTGGTCGGTGATCTGGCGGAAGAACAGGCCGTAGCCCCCGGAGAGGGCGTCCAGGACGGACTGGTGGAGCGCCGTCAGCTCCAGGGGGTGCGGTGGGGGCAGGAGCAGGGGAGCCGCGTCCGCCAGGTAGAGGGAGACCCAGCCGTCCTTGCCGGGGAGGGCCCCGGCACCCGCCCAGACGATTTCTCCGGCGGCGGTGAGTTCGTCGAGCATCGCGGGCGTGTAGTTGGCGACACGGGACGGCAGGACCAGCTTTTCCAGGGCCGACGCGGGCACGGACGCTCCCTGCAACTGTTCTACGGCACGCACCAGTCCGTCGATGCCGCGCAGCCCGTGCCCCTTGCCGATGTGCTGCCACTGCGGGAGGAACTGGGCGAGCGCGGCCGGGGCCACCGGCTCCAGCTCGTGCCGCAGTGCGGCAAGGGAGCGGCGACGCAGACGGCGCAGCACGGCCGCGTCGCACCACTCCTGGCCGATGCCAGCCGGGTGGAACTCCCCTTGTACGACACGGCTGTTCGCGGCGAGGCGCTGCAGTGCGCCCTCCGTGACCGCCACGCCCAGGCCGAAGCGGGCTGCCGCGGTGGTCGACGTGAAGGGGCCGTGGGTGCGTGCGTAGCGGGCGAGGAGGTCGCCGAGCGGGTCCTTCACCGGTTCCGTGAAGGCCTCCGGGACGCCGACCGGCAGGGCTGTGCCGAGGGCGTCACGCAGGCGCCCCGCATCCTCGATCGCCGCCCAGTGGCCGGCCCCGGCGACACGTACCTTGATCGCGCGGCGGGCGCGGGCCAGCTCCTGCGCCCATGGGGGCTCGGCGCCCCGCTCGACCAGCTCGGCGTCGGTCAGGGGGCCGAGCAGGCGCAGGAGGTCGGCGACTCCCTCGGCGTCCTTGACGCGCCGGTCCTCGGTGAGCCACTGGAGTTCCCGCTCCAGCTCGGTCAGCACCTCGGCGTCGAGCAGCTCGCGCAGCTCCGCCTGGCCCAGCAGCTCGGCCAGCAGCCGGGAGTCAAGGGAGAGGGCGGCGGCGCGGCGCTCGGCGAGCGGCGAGTCCCCCTCGTACAGGAACTGGGCGACGTATCCGAAGAGGAGGGAGCGGGCGAAGGGGGAGGGCTCGGGGGTGGTGACCTCGACCAGGCGGACCTTGCGGGACTCGAGGTCGCCCATCAGCTCGACCAGCCCGGGTACGTCGAAGACGTCCTGGAGGCACTCGCGGACCGCCTCCAGGACGATCGGGAACGAGCCGAACTCGCCGGCCACCTGGAGCAGTTGGGACGCGCGCTGGCGCTGCTGCCACAGCGGGGTGCGCTTGCCCGGGCTGCGGCGGGGCAGCAGCAGCGCGCGGGCGGCGCACTCGCGGAAGCGGGACGCGAACAGCGCGGAGCCGCCCACCTGGTCGGTGACGACCTGGTTCACCTCGCCCTTGTCGAAGACGACGTCCGCAGCGCCCACGGGCGCCTGGTCGGCGTCGTACTCCGTGCCCGCCTTCATCGGCTTCTGGTCGAGCAGGTCCAGGCCCATGAGGTCGGCGTCGGGCAGACGCAGGACGATGCCGTCGTCGGCGTGCATGACCTGGGCGTCCATGCCGTACCGCTCGGAGAGCTTGGCGCCGAGCGCCAGGGCCCAGGGGGCGTGCACCTGGGCGCCGAAGGGGGAGTGCACGACGACCCGCCAGTCGCCGAGCTCGTCACGGAAGCGCTCGACGACGATCGTGCGGTCGTCCGGGACGTGGCCGCAGGCCTCGCGCTGCTCGTCCAGGTACGACAGGACATTGTCCGCGGCCCAGGCGTCCAGGCCCGCCGCGAGGAGGCGCAGTCGGGCGTCCTCCTTGGAAAGCGAGCCCACCTCGCGCAGGAACTGGCCCACCGCGCGGCCCAGTTCGAGCGGCCGGCCCAGCTGGTCGCCCTTCCAGAAGGGGAGTCGGCCCGGCACGCCCGGCGCGGGGGACACCAGGACGCGGTCGCGGGTGATGTCCTCGATGCGCCAGGAACTGGTGCCGAGCGTGAAGACATCGCCCACCCGGGACTCGTAGACCATCTCCTCGTCCAGCTCGCCGACCCGGCCGCCGCCCTTCTTGGGATCGGCTCCGGCGAGGAAGACCCCGAAGAGGCCGCGGTCGGGGATGGTGCCCCCGGAGGTGACGGCGAGGCGCTGGGCACCGGGGCGGCCGGTGATCGTGCCGGCGACGCGGTCCCACACCACGCGCGGGCGCAGCTCGGCGAACGCGTCGGACGGGTAGCGGCCCGCGAGCATGTCGAGGACCGCCGTGAACGCCGACTCGGGAAGCGAGGCGAAGGGGGCGGCGCGGCGGACCGTGGCGAGAAGGTCGTCGACCTGCCAGGTGTCCAGCGCCGTCATCGCCACGAGCTGCTGCGCCAGCACGTCCAGGGGGTTGGCGGGGACCTTCAGGGACTCGATGGAACCGGTGCGCATGCGCTCGGTGACCACGGCCGCCTGGACGAGATCGCCGCGGTACTTCGGGAAGACGACGCCGGTGGAGACCGCGCCCACCTGGTGTCCCGCGCGGCCGACGCGCTGCAGGCCGGAGGCGACGGAGGGCGGGGACTCGACCTGGACGACGAGGTCTACCGCGCCCATGTCGATGCCCAGTTCGAGGCTCGAGGTCGCGACCACGGCGGGCAGGCGGCCCGCCTTGAGGTCCTCCTCGACGAGGGCGCGCTGCTCCTTCGAGACCGAGCCGTGGTGGGCACGCGCGATGACGGGCGGCGCGCCCTGCGCCGCTCCGGAGCCGCCCATGAGTTCGGCCGGGGCGTGGTGCTCGTCCAGAGGTTCGCCGGTGGCCCGCTCGTACGCGATCTCGTTGAGCCTGTTGCACAGGCGCTCCGCGAGGCGGCGGGAGTTGGCGAACACGATCGTGGAGCGGTGGGCCTGGACGAGGTCGGTGATCCGCTCCTCGACGTGCGGCCAGATCGACGGGCGCTCCGCGCCTTCGGATCCCTCGGCGACCGGTGAGCCACCCAGCTCGCCCAGGTCCTCGACCGGGACGACGACCGAGAGGTCGAACTCCTTGCCTGACTTCGGCTGGACGATCTCCACCTTGCGGCGCGGCGAGAGATAGCGGGCGATCTCGTCGACCGGGCGGACCGTCGCGGAGAGGCCGATGCGGCGGGCCGGCTTCGGCAGGATCTCGTCCAGCCGCTCCAGGGAGAGCGCGAGATGGGCGCCGCGCTTGGTGCCCGCCACCGCGTGCACCTCGTCGAGGATCACCGTCTCGATGCCGGTCAGCGCGTCGCGCGTGGCCGACGTCAGCATCAGGAAAAGGGACTCCGGGGTGGTGATCAGAATGTCCGGAGGCCGGGTGGACAGGGCGCGGCGCTCGGCGGGCGGGGTGTCGCCGGAGCGGATGCCCACCTTCACCTCGGGCTCGGGCAGCCCCAGGCGCACGGATTCCTGGCGGATGCCGGTCAGCGGGCTGCGGAGGTTGCGCTCGACGTCGACCGCGAGGGCCTTGAGCGGTGACACGTACAGGACGCGGCAGCGCTTGCGGGGATCGGCCGGCGGGGGAGTCGAGGCCAGCTGGTCCAGGGCGGCGAGGAACGCGGCCAACGTCTTGCCCGAACCGGTGGGGGCGACCACCAGCACGTCCGAACCCGCACCGATGGCCCGCCACGCGCCCGCCTGGGCCGCGGTGGGCGCGGAGAACGCCCCCGTGAACCAGCCGCGGGTCGCGGGGGAGAAGCCGTCGAGGGCTCGGTGTGCGGAGCTGACCATGCGTCCATCCTGCACCCGACCACTGACAACTGCTCTGACCTGGGCAGACGGCGGATCGAGCCGATCTGGGGCACGGCCGCCCGCCGTGCGGGCCGTGAACCGCCCGCGGCGAGGGCAGGCGCTCTGGAGAGGCCGCTGGTCAGGCGTCTGGCCGCGCTGCTGCCGGTGGCCCTGCTGGCCGCGCTCACGGCCCGGCAGACCTTCGCGGACGGGCACGCCCTGGTGCTCGACGCGAGGGCCGCGTGGCTTGGCGCGGCGGCTCTGGCGATGGTCCTGCGCGCTCCGTTCCTGCTCGTCGTGGCGGCGGCCGTGGAGGTGAGCGCCGGGGTGCGGGCCATGGGGGGGTTGACGGCCTTTGTGGTCAGCCGACGGGGCGTCCGTGAGCCCTCAGGGTGCGCAGCGCCTCGATGGTCACCATGGGGCGTGCTTCCAGAGCTGTGCCCGGCGCCCACTGGCGCCAGTTGACCGGCCAGCCGCCGTCCGACTCCTGCGCGTCCGCGAGGAAGTCGAGGGAGCGTGCCATCTCGGCATCCGTGAACCACGCGCGCGCGAGGGAGCCGGGAGTTTTCGCGTAGTCGTGTGGAAAGCGGCGCTCGCCCGGGGCGTAGCCGGGCGCGACCGGATAGGCGGCGAGGTCGTCCGGGTCCAGCACCGCGAGGCGGTGGTCGCGCACCAGGCGGCCGAGGCGGTCGGCGGCCGCCTCCGCGCGCGGGCGGTCGGGAGTGGAGTCCAGGAAGGCCACGGCGGCCTCGATCTCGTAGGGGTGGGACTTCTCCAGCGACTCGACCGTCTGCCAGCAGAAGTCCGTGGCCCTGAACAGCCAGGCGTGCCACACCTCGTTGCGGTGCAGCAGGCCCACCACCGGCCCCGTGGCGAGGAGTTCGCTCGGCGGATCGTCCACGATCGGGATGAACGGAGCCGCCGGATAGCCGCGCTGGCCGGGGTGGATCGCCGGCAGGGCGCCGTCCGCCGTGGAGACGGACGTCAGATAGCGGCACACGCGCTCCACACGCTGTCCGCCGCAGCGCCCGATGGAGTCCAGGACACGCAGCGCGTGCGCGGTGTGCAGCGGCTGGCTGACCGGGCCGCGCAGATCGGGCTCCAGCGCGTGGCCGTAGCCGCCGTCCTCGTTGCGGTAGGCGTCGAGTGCCGTTTCCACCGGGTCGGCGCCCCCGTTCAGGAAGTGGTGGGCGAAGAGGCGCTGTTCCAGCACGCGCGCGGTGAGCCAGACGAAGTGCTCGGCCCGGAAGAGCGGCGAGCGTGCCGGGGGCGTGGCAGGGACTGGGGAAGCTCCTGTTTCGGACATGCGTCAGACCGTAGGGCGGAAAGCGGTCTCGGCAAGCGGTCCCGGCTCAGGCCCACCCCCAGGGGCGGGATACTGGAGTCATGCGGTTGACGGTCTTCTGGCAGCGGATGGCGGAGCACTTCGGTCCGGGATACGCAGACACCTTCGCGCGCGACCACGTGATGGCGGAGCTCGGCGGTCGAACGGTGCATGGGGCGCTGGACTCCGGGTGGGACGCGAAGGACGTGTGGCGCGTTGTCTGCACGGTCATGGACGTCCCGAGTGAGAAGCGCTGATCGGGCACGAAGATCGCTGGACGGTAGTTGATTGTCAGACGAGTGGGTGAGACTTGGTCCGTGGCATCCACTGACGAGTCCGGGCAGACGGCCCAGCACGCATCTCCGTTCGGCACGACGCCGCCCGGCCTGCCCCCGGCCGACGCCGGTCCTGGCGGGCGCATGCCGCGCTGGCTGCCGCGTGCCGCGGTGCTCGTGCTCGCCCTCTACGCCGCTCTCCAGCTGGGCACTTGGGCCTTCCACCAGCTCACCGGCCTGCTGATCAACATCCTCATCGCGTTCTTCCTGGCCCTCGCCATCGAGCCCGCGGTGAGTTGGATGGCCTCGCGCGGCCTGCGCAGGGGGCTGGCCACCGGCCTTGTCTTCCTCGCCGTGATGATCATGGCGGCGGGCTTCGTCACACTCCTCGGCTCCATGCTCGCGGGCCAGATCATCAAGATCGTCGAGGATTTCCCGGCCTACCTCGACTCCGTCATCCACTGGATCAACATTCACTTCCACACCGATCTGAAGCGGGTGGACGTCCAGGAGGGCCTGCTCCGCTCCGACTGGCTGCGCAACTACGTGCAGCACAGTGCCACCGGGGTTCTGGACGTGTCCGCCCAGGTACTCGGCGGCCTCTTCCAGCTGCTGACGATCGCACTGTTCTCGTTCTACTTCGCGGCCGACGGCCCCCGGCTGCGTCGCGCGATCTGCTCCGTACTGCCGCCCACACGGCAGGCCGAGGTGCTGCGCGCGTGGGAGATCGCCGTCAACAAGACCGGCGGCTACATATACTCGCGCGGCCTGATGGCGCTCATCTCCGGTGTGGCGCACTACATCCTGCTGCAGATCCTGGGCGTGCCCTATGCGCCCGTGCTCGGTGTCTGGGTGGGCCTGGTCTCCCAGTTCATCCCGACCATCGGCACGTATCTCGCGGGCGCCCTGCCCATGCTGATCGCCTTCACCGTCGATCCCTGGTACGCACTGTGGGTGCTGATCTTCGTCGTGGTCTACCAGCAGTTCGAGAACTACATGCTGCAGCCCAAGCTGACCGCGAAGACCGTCGACATCCACCCCGCCGTCGCCTTCGGTTCGGTCATCGCGGGCACGGCACTCCTCGGCGCAGTCGGCGCGCTGATCGCCATCCCGGCGGTCGCCACACTGCAGGCGTTCCTGGGGGCGTACGTGAAGCGGTACGCGGTCACGGACGACCCGCGTGTCCACGGGCACCGCAGAGGGGGATCGGGGCGCGGCCTGTTCACGCGCGCGGGACAGCTGTGGGCCCGGCGGCCGGGGGCCGACGGGACCGGAGAGGGCGGACAGGGCGGACAGGGCGGACAAACCGAGCTGGCGGAGTCCGGCGCGGGCTCCTCCGCAGGGACGCCGGAGTCCGGCGGGGCCTCCTCTCGAGAGCCGGCGGAGTCGTAGAGGGCCGGCGTGGGCCCGAGGCGCGGTCGGACGGGCAGGCACAAGCGGCTCAGTACGTGAGGACGGCCCACACCCCGGCGCCGATGACGGCGACGACGTAGCAGCCGGTCGCCGTGGCCACGATGCGCCGCCGGATCTGCTCGCTCCAGGAGGTGCGGGACAGCAGCCAGGCCAGCGCCGGCAGGACCAGGACCGCATGCAGGCTGACCCCGTGCAGCGGCTTGAGCGGCGCCGTCGAGTGGTACGCCGCCTCCTGGTGCCCGGTACGGGTGAGTCCCACACCGCGCGCGATCATCGCGGCGCCCGTAGCGAGCGCGACGAGCAGGATCGCGAAGCCGGAACGAACCGCCGCTGCCATCCCCGCGGGGCCCGAGGGCCGGTGCCGGAACGAGGCGAGGGCGAACACGGTGAGCAGCACCACGAGGACGCCGCCGCCCACCGCGAGCATCATGGACACCGCGGTGTCGAACGGCGTCTCCATGTCCAGGTGCGAGGGCACCCGGCGCCAGGCCTGAAGGGTGATACCGCCGACTTCCACGACGCAGTCGGCGGCGAAGACGGTGAGCAGTAGGGCGCGCAGCCGTGGAGCGACGCGCAGATACGAAGTGACCCAGGTGACCGCGATCAGGGTCGCACCGAAGGACAGCCCGAAGGTCACGGGCTTGCGCCAGGAGACGGGCCCGTCCCACGGGCCGCCGTCGACGGCGAACACCGCCAGGTGCACGAGGCCGGAGATGACCAGGACGAGGCCGACGGCGTGGCAGAGGCGTTCCGCCGGTCGCAGTCCGGCCCGCCACGTCGTCGGGGCCGACGGCCGCGCAGGCACCGCTTCCGCTGTCATCGGACCTGCGCTCCTGTCCGCCGGGTGCTCTTCTCGGTCTCCGTCTGCATGCCTTCAGACTCGCGTCGCCGCGCGGTCAGGTCATCGTCCGGCAGAAGACACCCGTCATACGCCAGGAGAAGTACCCCGACCTCGCCTGGGGCCGGGGCCCCAACTCGGCGCGGCCACAGTCTCGGAGGTGTCGCGTGGTGCGCTTGACACAAAAATCGAACATCCATTCTTATGGAAGTTCCGGCGAGGCTCTCTGCGGGCAATTCGACATGGTTTTGACGGAGAAGTGCCCGAGTTATCCACAGGCTGGACGGGCGTCGGGGCGCATTGTCAGTGGCAGGCGTTAGCGTCTTTGACGTGAAGCGATCGACTCAAGCAAACCGGGTGGAACCCATGGCAGGAACCGACCGCGAGAAGGCGCTCGACGCCGCGCTCGCACAGATTGAACGGCAATTCGGCAAGGGCGCGGTCATGCGCATGGGCGAGCGGCCGAACGAACCCATCGAGGTCATCCCCACCGGGTCGACCGCACTCGACGTCGCGCTCGGCGTCGGTGGCATCCCGCGCGGCCGTGTGGTGGAGGTGTACGGACCGGAGTCCTCCGGTAAGACGACCCTGACCCTGCACGCGGTGGCGAACGCGCAGAAGGCCGGCGGCCAGGTCGCCTTCATCGACGCGGAGCACGCCCTCGACCCCGAGTACGCGAAGAAGCTCGGCGTCGACATCGACAACCTGATCCTGTCCCAGCCGGACAACGGCGAGCAGGCCCTGGAAATCGTGGACATGCTGGTCCGCTCCGGCGCCCTCGACCTGATCGTCATCGACTCCGTCGCCGCGCTCGTCCCGCGTGCGGAGATCGAGGGCGAGATGGGCGACAGCCATGTCGGTCTGCAGGCCCGTCTGATGAGCCAGGCGCTCCGGAAGATCACCAGCGCGCTCAACCAGTCCAAGACGACCGCGATCTTCATCAACCAGCTCCGCGAGAAGATCGGCGTGATGTTCGGCTCCCCGGAGACCACGACCGGTGGCCGGGCGCTGAAGTTCTACGCCTCGGTGCGCCTCGACATCCGCCGCATCGAGACCCTGAAGGACGGCACGGACGCGGTGGGCAACCGCACCCGCGTCAAGGTCGTCAAGAACAAGGTCGCGCCGCCCTTCAAGCAGGCCGAGTTCGACATCCTCTACGGGCATGGCATCAGCCGCGAGGGCGGTCTGATCGACATGGGCGTGGAGAACGGCTTCGTCCGCAAGGCCGGCGCCTGGTACACGTACGAGGGCGACCAGCTCGGCCAGGGCAAGGAGAACGCGCGCAACTTCCTGAAGGACAACCCCGACCTGGCCAACGAGATCGAGAAGAAGATCAAGGAGAAGCTGGGCGTCGGCGTGCGGCCCGAACAGCCCACCGCCGAACCGGGGGCGGACGCCGCCGCCGTCTCCGCCACCGCGGACGACGCCGCGAAGACGGTGCCCGCACCGGCGGCCAAGGCCGCCAAGACCAAGGCACCGGCTGCAAAGAGCTGACGTGACACGGCGAACCGACTGGGCCGAGTACGTCCACTTGGATGCTCCGCGTGAGCGAAGGCGGGGAGGCGACGGGGATTACGACGGGCCGGGCGACGAGGCGTACTCGTACGACCCGGCGCACGGCACGGACGGGGGCCGGGGCCGCATCGAGTCGTACAGCTCCGACGCGTCGTACTCCGACGCGTCGCACGACGATGAACAGAGCGGCGGGGAGCGGCCGGACGACGACCGCTCTGCGTTCGGCTCCGACGCATACGGCGGCGGCTCGCGCCGTCGCGGCAGTGGGTCCCACGGCGGTGCGGGGGCCCGTGGTGCGGGCGGTTCCCGAGGGCGTCGGCAGCGACGTCGCGGCGAGTCGTCCGGTGAGGACGGGGGCTCCTCCTCCTCGTCGAGGGCCGAGCAGGAGGAGTCCTCAGGGGACCCGGTCGAGCGGGCACGGGCGATCTGTCTGCGCCTGCTCACCGGGACCCCGCGGACGCGCAAGCAGCTCGCCGACGCCCTGCGCAAGCGCGAGATTCCCGACGACGTGGCGGACGAGGTGCTGTCGCGGTTCGAGGAGGTCGGGCTGATCAACGACAGCGCGTTCGCGGACGCCTGGGTGGAGTCCCGCCACCACGGCCGAGGACTGGCCCGGCGGGCGCTGGCCCAGGAGCTGCGCACCAAGGGCGTCGACTCCACACTGATCGACGCGGCCGTCTCGCAGCTCGACTCCGAGCAGGAAGAGACGACCGCGCGCGAACTAGTCGCGCGCAAGCTGCGTTCCACGCGCGGCCTCGACCGCGACAAGCGGCTGCGCCGCCTTGCGGGCATGCTCGCCCGCAAGGGCTACCCCGAGGGCATGGCCCTGCGGGTGGTCCGGCAGGCGCTGGAGGAAGAGGGCGAGGACACGGAGTTCCTGGGGGACGAGGGGTTCTGAAGACGAGGGTTCTGAGCGGGCCAGGGGCTGTCAAGACGGTGACCACACGAATGCGTGCCGTGCCGTACTCAGTGAAGCGCGACCATCAGGGGCCCGGCGCTGCCGCCCTGGTCCGCCACCAAGCCATGGTGGACGCCACTGAGCACCGGCGTCCACGACGAACGACCGCGACGAACCGCCTACGACGTCACCGGCAGCCCTGCCGCCCTCCACGCCTGGAAGCCGCCGACCAGATCGGTTGCCCGCGTCAGCCCCAACTGGTGCAGAGACGCCGCAGCGAGGCTCGACGCGTACCCCTCGTTGCAGATCACCACGATCCGCACGTCGTGACTCGTGGCCTCGGGCAGGCGATGACTGCCCTGCGGGTCGAGGCGCCACTCGAGTTCGTTGCGCTCGACGACGAGGGCACCCGGAATCACGCCGTCCTGCGTGCGAAGCGCGGCGTAACGGATGTCCACCAGTAGGGCCTCGCCCGCCCGGGCGGCGTCGTACGCCTCTTTCGGCTCGATCCGCTCGTAGCCCTCGCGCACCCGCTCCAGCAGCTCGTCGATGCCGACGGGCTGTCGCCTCTCGCCGCTCGCTTGCCCGTGGGCCGAACCGCCGCCGCTCACTGCCAGTCCTCCGGGCGCTCGACCTGCTCCAGACGCAGGACGGGGCCCACCCGGCTGTAGCGGCGGATCTGTGGCAGCGGCGGGTAGTAGGCGTGGACGGAGACCGCGTGCCGCTCGGTGGACTCGTTGAGCACCTCGTGGACGTGATGACGGCCGAAGGCGCGGCCCTGGCCGGCCGCGAGCCGCCGCTCCCGGTCCACGCCGTCGCTGAGTTCGAGAGTCCTCCAGCCGTCGGCAGGCAGCCGGGCGGTGAGCGAGTTCTCCTTGAGCTCACCGGCCGCCGTCAGGAAGGCGCCGACGGAATCGGCGTGGTCGTGCCAGCCGGTGCCGGTGCCGGGCGGCCAGCCGATCAGCCAGGCCTCGCTGCCGCCGGGCCCGTCCAGACGCACCCAGGTGCGGCCCTCGGGGTCGAGAGGGAGCGAGGCGATCAGCTCGCGATCGGCGGCCATACGCCGAACGAAGTCGAGGAGGTCCGCCTGTGTCGGAGCCTGTGAGGGCGCGGAGGCAGGTGCGGAGGCAGAGGGAACCGGAGAGGGAGAGACAGACACGTGACACCGTCCTGAAGGGCATTCGCGTGGGAGCGCGCGCCAGCAGTGGGGCGCGCAGGAGGAGAGGGATGCGAATTCAGCAGGACGGGCGACACACGCAGCCCGCGTAGCGGACGAGGTCCATATGGACCCTCCGCCACAGGCGCACAAGGGTGTCGGTCACGATCCGGAGTACACCATTGGCGGGGCAGAGCGGTCAACTCACCGTCACTATGTGGACCCCAGGGTGACGGTGAGTGGGGTCACTTCATGGCCGAGCCGACCGTGGCCTCGGTTTTCGCGGGGCCTCCCAGCGTCGCCTCCGCCGCCGCGTAGAGATCGGCCGGCCGCACACCGCCCAGCGCCGAGACCAGATGGCCGTCGGGCCGGACCAGCAACACGGTGTGGGCGGCCGCGCCGGGATAACTCTCGGCGACCAGCAACTCGGCGGGGTACGGCAGCGCGGACACCGCGGCCGCCAGGCGGGGCATGATCCCGGCCGTCACCCAGTGCTTGCGTTCCCACACCCCGGTGCCCGGCGCGATCAGCACCACCAGCAGTGCACCGCGCCCGAGCCGGTCGCGGAGCCGTACGAAGGAACCGTCCTCGGCGGTGACCCGTACATCGGTGATCGCCGCACCGGGCGCCGTAGCCACGGGGACCTCCGCTTCGAGGTGCCGGGGCGCGAGCGGCGAGCCGTCGTACGCCCCCGGGGCACCGAGCGCCCCGCGCCCCAGATGACCGTCCGCGAGCAGGGCGTCGTGGCCACGGGTCGAGCCGGGCACGTACGCGCGCAGCCCTCCGCCGCCGCGCAGTAGCGGCAGCACCTGGTCGGCGGCGCGCAGCCGGCCGGCGACGATCCCGCGCCGCTCCGCCTGGTAGCTGTCGAGCAGCGCCTCGTGCGGTCCGTGGTGCCAGGCGAGCGCCAGCTTCCAGGCCAGGTTGTCGGCGTCCCTGAGCCCCTCGTCCAGTCCCTGCGTGCCCAGCGCACCGAGCAGGTGCGCGGCGTCCCCGGCGAGAAAGACCCGGCCGACGCGCCACCGGCGGGCAAGCCGGTGGTGGACGGTGTGGACTCCGGTATCGAGGAGTTCGTACGCCGGTGCCGAGCCGCCCTTCCAGCCGGCGAGCGTCTCCCGGACGCGCGCCAGCAGCAGCTCGGGGGTGACCAGGTCCTTTCCCGGCGGCAGCAGCCAGTCCAGGCGCCACACGCCGTCCGGAAGGGGGCGGGCGGTCACTTCACCGGCCGAGGGCGTGGACGTCCGCCACGGCGGCATCCGATGGAGCAACGCTTCGTCCGTCCACGGAAGTTCCGTGCGCAGTGCGGCCACGGCGTGTCGCTCCACCGCCGTACGGCCCGGGAAGCGGATGTCCTGGAGTTTGCGCACGGTGGAGCGCGGGCCGTCGCAGCCGACCAGGTAACTGCCGCGCCACCAGGTGCCCCGCGGGCCGCGGGTGTGCGCCGTGACCCCCGAGGGCTCCTGCTCGACGCTGTCGAGGCGGCTGTCCACGGCGAGGTCGACGAGCCGTTCGGCGGCCAGGGCGGTGCGCAGGGCGCCGGTCAGGACGTGCTGGGCGATGTGCAGCGGCGCGGGCTCGGCGGCGTCGCCGAACGTGACCTCGCGCATCACCTGCTTGCGCCGCAGAGACCGCCATCCGGCCCAGTGCGCCCCCTCGCGCGCGAGCGGCACTCCGGTCAGCCGTTCCAACAGGGCGGCGGTGTCCTCGCGCAGGACCACGGTGCGCGCGGGGCGCGGATCGTCCTTGCCTGGCCCCTCGTCCAGCACTACCGAGGGCACTTCCTGACGGGCCAGCGCCAGGGCGAGCGTGAGCCCGACAGGCCCCGCTCCGACGATGATCACCGGGTCCACGGCGCGGCGCCCCCTGCCCGCGGCGGCGTCCTGACGGACCGATGTGAACAGGAAGGTGGAGCAGGGTGCACGATCACAGAACGTATGCAACCCATTGTCGTTGTTTGCGTCAAGTGACGGAGGCAGCGGCGATCAGGCCACTGCCTCCGTGCTGCTCATGCCGTGTGACTGCTCATCAGGTATAGGTCTTGCTGCCGGGGAGGCCGCCGCCTTCACCGCCGGTCCCGTAGGTGCCGCCGATCGCGGCGGGATTGACCTCCACCGTGTCCTCGCCGAGGACCACGCCGGTGCTCTTCTTGCTGCGCCGCAGCCTGCGCTCCAGCCGGCTCGCGAAGCTGGTGAGGAGGAAGTTGACCACGATGTAGATGATCGCCACTCCGATGAAGCTCTGAATGACGTCGGCGTAGTTGGCCGCGAACGTGCTGCGCGCGTTGAGCAGCTCCGTGTAGCCGATCATCACGCCGCCCAGCGCGGTGTCCTTCACGATGACCACCAGCTGGCTGACGATGGCCGGCAGCATGGCCGTCACCGCCTGCGGGAGCAGGATGCTGGTCATCGTCTGGCCCTTGCGCAGACCGATCGCGTGCGCGGCCTCCGTCTGCCCCTTGGGGAGCGCCAGGATGCCGGCCCGGACGATCTCGGCGAGGACCGAGGCGTTGTAGAGCACCAGCGCGGTGACGACCGCGTACAGGGGTCGGTCCGCGCTGCTGACGTTCCCGGAGCGGGCGTAGACCTCGTTGGCGAACAGCATCAGCAGCAGCACCGGGATGGACCGGAAGAACTCGACGACCACGCCGGCCGGGACCCGCACCCACCGATGGTCGGACATGCGCGAGATGCCGAAGAACGCGCCCAGCGGGAGCGCGATGACCATGGAGAGCGCGGCGGCCCTCAGAGTGTTGCCGAGGCCGGGCAGCAGATACGTGGTCCAGGCCTCGGACGTGGTGAACGGCTCCCACAGGGACCACTTCAGCTGTCCCTTGTCGTCCGACTTCTGCCAGACCCACCACAGCAGCAGGGCGAGCAGGACGAGGAAGACCACCGAGAGGAGCAGGTTGCGCCGCTTGGCCCGGGGACCGGGGGCGTCGTAGAGGACGGAGGTCATCGCTTCACCGCCAGTCGCTTGCTCAGCCAGCCGAAGAAGAGGCCGGTGGGCAGGGTCAGAACAACGAATCCGAAGGCGAAGACCGCGGCGATGGCCAGTGTCTGGGCCTCGTTCTCGATCATCGACTTCATCAGGAAGGCGGCCTCGGCCACGCCGATCGCGGCGGCCACGGTGGTGTTCTTGGTCAGCGCGATCAGCACGTTGCCCAGCGGACCGATCACCGAACGGAACGCTTGCGGCAGCACGACGAGCCGGAGGGTCTGACTGAAGCTCAGCCCGATGGCCCGGGCCGCCTCGGCCTGACCCATCGGCACGGTGTTGATGCCGGAGCGCAGCGCCTCGCACACGAAGGCGGCGTGGTAGGCGACGAGACCGAGCACCGCGAGCCGGAAGCCCTGGGCGTCGAAGTTGTCGGCCGCGCCCAGCGTCATGCCGTAGATGTCGGCAAGGCCGAGCGAGGAGAAGACGATGATGACCGTCAGGGGGATGTTCCGGACGATGTTGACGTAGGCCGTGCCGAATCCGCGCATCAGCGGGACCGGACTGACCCGCATCGCGGCCAGCAGGGTGCCCCAGACCAGGGAGCCGACGGCGGACAGGACGGTGAGTTTCACCGTCATCCAGAAGGCCCCTAGGACGTCATAACCTTGAAGAAAGTCGAACACGATCTCCCGCGCTTCCGGGTGGGTGGCGTACGAGGAGGGCGTGGCGCACCGCCGCCGTGATCGCGGCGGGCGGCGGCGCGCCCGAGGAGCCCTGCGGTGGGCCTGGGCCGGGAACCGGCCTTACTTGACGATCACGCCGATCTTCGGCGCGGGCTCGTTCTTGTAGCCGGCCGGCCCGAAGTCGGCGTCGACCGCCTTCTGCCAGGACTTGTCGCTGACCATCGCCGTCAGGGCGGCGTTGATCTTGTTGACGGTCGCGGTGTCGCCCTTCTTGACGCCGATGCCGTAGTTCTCGTTGCTGAGCTTGAGCCCGGCGAGCTTGAACTGGCCCTTGTACTTGTCCTGCGCGGCGAAGCCCGCGAGGATCGAGTCGTCGGTGGTCACCGCGTCGACGGCGCCGTTCTGCAGCGCTGCGATGCACTCCGAGTAGCCGCTGTACTGCTTCAGCTGGGCCTTCGGAGCGATCGTGTCGTGGACGTTCTGCGCCGAGGTGGAACCGGTCACGGAACACAGCTTCTTGCCGTTGAGGTCCGTGCCCTTGCTGATGTCCGAGTCCTTCTTGACCAGCAGGTCCTGGTGGGCCAGCAGGTAGGGACCCGCGAAGTCGACCTTCTGCTTGCGCTCGTCGGTGATCGAGTACGTGGCCGCGATGAACTTCACGTCGCCGCGGGCGAGGGCGTTCTCACGGTCGGCGCTCTTGGTCTCGATCCATTCGATCTGGCTGGGCTTGTAGCCGAGCTTGCCCGCCACGTACGTCGCCACGTCCACGTCGAAGCCGGAGAATGATCCGTCCGGCTTCTTCAGACCAAGGCCGGGCTGGTCGTACTTGATACCGATCTTGATCTTGCCGCCGCCGCCGCCGCTGCTGGAGGAGCCGCTGTCCTTGTTGTCGCTCGACCCACAAGCTGTGGCTGCCACGGCAAGGGCGAGGACGGCTGCCGAGGCGGCGGTGACCTTGCGGAGCTTCATGATGAACATCCTTTGGCTGGTGAGGTGATGCGGACCGGCGAAGCGATGCGGGCCGGCGGTGGCTGGGCGGGGCGAACCGTCAGTGGTGAAGGATCTTCGACAGGAAGTCCTTGGCGCGGTCGCTGCGCGGATTGCTGAAGAACTGGTCTGGCGCAGCCTCCTCGACGATCCGGCCGTCCGCCATGAACACCACGCGGTTTGCAGCCGATCGTGCGAAGCCCATCTCATGGGTGACGACGATCATGGTCATGCCGTCCCGGGCGAGCTGCTGCATGACTTCGAGGACCTCGTTGATCATCTCCGGGTCGAGGGCCGACGTCGGCTCGTCGAAGAGCATGACCTTGGGATCCATGGCCAGGGCCCGCGCGATGGCGACGCGCTGCTGCTGGCCGCCGGAGAGCTGCGCGGGGTACTTGTCCGCCTGAGTGGCCACGCCGACGCGGTCCAGCAGGGCCCTGGCCTTGTCCTCGGCGTTCTTCCTGTCGGCCTTGCGGACCTTGATCTGGCCCAGCATCACGTTCTCGAGCACGGTCTTGTGCGCGAAGAGATTGAAGGACTGGAAGACCATCCCGACGTCGGCGCGCAGCCGGGCCAGCGCCTTGCCCTCATGGGGCAGCGGCTTGCCGTCGATGGCGATCGAGCCCGAGTCGACGGTCTCCAGACGGTTGATGGTCCGGCACAGGGTGGACTTGCCGGACCCGGAGGGCCCGATGACCACGACGACCTCGCCGCGGGCGATCGTCAGATCGATGTCCTGGAGTACATGCAACGCGCCGAAATGCTTGTTGACGCTCTTCAGGACGACCAGCTCGCCGGTTGCGGCCGCGTCTTCCTTGGCCACCGATACTTCGGTCATGGCTCTCTGGCTCCGTCCTCCTCGGTTGCGGAGGACAGTAGTGACGCCCGACGACCAGCGTCATTACATCTGAGGGGAATCTGAGCATCACGATCTGATAGCAATCGGACACGTGTCGTAGCAGTTGGCGCCCGGTCGCGTATCGGCCGGGTAACTAAAGCGGCGTGCAACCGGAACCCGCTTGACGCCGTTGTCGTCCATCAGCGTGACTGCCTTGGTGCACGCGCGCGCGTGCCCGGGTTTTGTATCCATGCTGATCGTACGGCCGATGAACCGAAGGAGGCCCGGATGAGACTGCTCCTCGTCGAGGACGACAACCATGTCGCCGCCGCTCTTTCTGCGGTTCTGGCACGGCACGGTTTCGACGTCACGCACGCGCGTAGCGGCGAGGAAGCTCTCCAGGCGCTGGTTCCCGAGAGTGACGGCTTCGGCGTCGTACTGCTCGACCTGGGGCTGCCCGACCAGGACGGCTACGAGGTCTGCGGCAAGATCCGCAAGCGCACCAGCACTCCGGTGATCATGGTCACCGCCCGCTCCGACGTCCGCTCCCGCATCCACGGCCTCAACCTCGGCGCCGACGACTACGTGGTGAAGCCGTACGACACCGGAGAACTGCTCGCCCGGATCCACGCCGTCAGCCGGCGCACCTCCCACGAGGACGCCGCCGCGGGCGCCGAGAGCGGGCTGCGTCTCGGATCCGTGCTCATCGAGCTGCCCACCCGTCAGGTCAGTGTGGACGGTTCGGTCGTCCAACTGACCCGCAAGGAGTTCGACCTTCTCGCCCTCCTCGCGCAGCGCCCCGGAGTCGTCTTCCGCCGGGAGCAGATCATCAGCGAGGTCTGGCGCACCAGTTGGGAGGGGACCGGGCGCACCCTGGAGGTGCACGTCGCGTCCCTGCGCGCCAAACTGCGCATGCCGGCCCTGATCGAGACCGTACGAGGCGTCGGCTACCGGCTCGTCGCCCCGGCCTCGTAGCGTGCACGGGTGCGTACACGTCTTCTTCCGCTGCTCATCGTCCTGATGGCGGCCGTGCTGCTCGCTCTCGGCATCCCGCTCGCCGTGAGCGTGGCCGCCGCTCAGCAACAGAAGGTCGTCGTCGACCGGATCGACGACACGGCACGCTTCGCGTCCCTCGCCCAGTTCGTCACCGACGCCTGCAGCTCCACGCGGTCGTCGACGGACGAACGCCAGGAAACCCTGGAGAGTGAACTCGCCAGCTACTACGGCGTCTACGGAATCCGTGCCGGCGTGTTCTGCCGCACCGACATTCCCATGGCCCAGGCGCCGGAGACCTTCTTCCTGCCCGAGACAGGCGTCGTGCGCGACGCGTTCAACGAGGCGAAGCTCAGCCGCCGCAGCCATGACCCGAAGCAGGTGTGGCCCTGGCAGCGCAGCCGTCTCGTCGTCGCCTCGCCGGTGATCCGGGACGGCGACGTCGTCGCGGTCGTCGTCACCGACTCGCCCACCGGACAGCTGCGATCCCGGATCCTGCACGGGTGGCTGATCATCGGCGTGGGCGAGATCGCCGCGATGCTGCTGGCCGTAGGCGCCGCGCTCAGGCTGACCGGCTGGGTACTCAGGCCTGTACGCGTACTGGACGCCACCACCCACTCGATAGCGAGCGGACGGCTGAAGTCGCGGGTCGCGGCCGCGGGCGGACCGCCGGAACTCAGACGCCTGGCCCGGTCGTTCAACGAGATGGCGGACAACGTCGAGGACGTCCTGGAGCAGCAGCGCGCCTTCGTCGCCGACGCCTCGCACCAGCTACGCAACCCCCTTGCCGCGCTGCTGCTGCGCATCGAACTGCTCGCACTCGAACTGCCGGAGGGCAACGATGAGATCGCGTCGGTCCGCACCGAGGGAAAGCGCCTCGCGGAGGTCCTCGACGACCTGCTCGACCTGGCCCTGGCCGAGCACAACGAGGCCGACCTCCGGGTCACCGACATCGGCGCGCTGACCGCCGAGCGCGTCGCGGCGTGGACGCCGACCGCCGAGGCCAAGGGTGTGCGCCTCGTGGGCAGTTGCCCGCCGACCACGGCCTGGGCCGACCCGGTCACTCTCTCCAGCGCCCTGGACGCGGTGATCGACAACGCGGTCAAGTTCACGCCCGAGGACGAGTGCGTCGAGGTGACGGTCGTGGCCGACGGCGACGTCTCGACCGTCGTGGTCACCGACAACGGCCCGGGTCTGACCGACGAGGAGCTCGCCCGCGTCGGCGACCGCTTCTGGCGCAGCGGCCGCCATCAGAACGTCAAGGGTTCCGGCCTCGGTCTGTCCATCTCGCGCACGCTGCTCGCGGCGGGCGGCGGATCCATCTCGTACGGCCGCCACGAGCCGCACGGACTGACGGTCACCGTGTCAGTACCGAGGAACACCCCCACGGCCTGACGAGCAGCTCCGGGGCCGGCTCGGCGGCCCGCCCCAGGGCTTTGACGATGACCCAGGGCTGCCGCCCCCTCCAGGGCTGCCGGCCCCCTCCAGGGCACGACGTCGGCCCCCTCCAGGGCTCGACGATCTGCCCTGAGCCGCGACGACCTGCCCAGCTAGGGCTTGACGGACCGGTAGTAGCGCCGGGCGCCCTCGTGCAGGGCCAGCGGGTCGGTGTAGATCGCGGTGCGCAGGTCGACGAGCTGCGCGGAGTGCACGCGCGTGCCGATGCCGTCGCGGCTCCTGATCACCGTGCGGGTCACCCACTCGGTGAGCCGGGGGTCCATGTCCTTGCGCGTCATCAGCAGGTTGGACACCGCCAGTGTCGGCACGGCGACCCCGTTCTGGACGCTGGGGTAGGCCGACTCCGGCATGTTGGTGGCGCGGTAGTAGCGGGTTGCGCCGCCCTGCTCGTGCAGCTTGGCGACAAGGTCGGGGCGGATCGGCACGAAGCGGAAGGTGAAGCGGTCGGCGAGCTGCTGCAGGCCCTGCGTCGGCAGCCCGCCCGACCAGAAGAACGCGTCGATCTTGCCCTGTTTCAGCCCGTCCGGCCCGGTGTCGATGCCGTCGGCGAACGGAGTGATGTCCTTCGTCGCATCGATACCGGCCGCCTTGAGCACCCGGTCGGCGATCAGCCGCACACCTGAGCTGGGCGGCCCTATGGCCACCCGCTTGCCCTTCAGGTCCGCGACGGACTTGATGCCCGAGTCGCGCCCCACGACGAGCTGCACATAGTCGTCGTACAGCCGGGCGACCCCGCGCAGCCGATCGGCGCCGGGATTGCCCGCGAGTTCGTACGTCTCCACCGCGTCGGCCGCGGCGATGGTGAAGTCGGCGCGGCCGTCCGCCACGCGCCGGACGTTCTCCTGCGAACCGTGGCTGGTCTGCAGCTTCACCTTCAGGTTCGGCATGTCCTGGTCGAGGGCGGTGCGCAGGAGCTTGGCGTACTGCTGGTACACCCCGGCCTGTGTTCCCGTGCTGATCGTGATCGTCCCGCTCGGAGCCGCCTCGCCCAGGGGCAGCAGCCACCACAGAAGCAGCCCGAAGGCGACGAAGCCGGCGGCGGCGCCCTGCAGAGCCCGGCGCCGGCCGAACCGGGGGAACAACTTGGACATGCGAGGGATCCTGCCAGCCGGTACGCGATGCTGACCAGGGCAGGGGTCACAACCCGATCACGAAGGGGCGTTGTCAGTGGTGGTCGATAGGGTCGCCGCATGAGCTCATCGCCCGCCGACCTGGTCCGCCAATTCCACCTCGCCGTCGGGTTGGCCGTCCGCGGCACGCCCACCGAGGTCTCGCCCGCCCTGGCGGCCCACCGCGGACAATTGCTCGAGGAGGAGGCTGCGGAGGTCGCCGAGGTCTCGGTCACGGGCCCGCTCGACAAGCTGGCACACGAACTGGCCGATGTCGTCTACGTCGCCTACGGCACGGCCCTGGTCCACGGCGTCGACCTCGACGCCGTGATCGCCGAGATCCACCGCTCCAACATGACCAAGCTGGGCCCCGACGGCCTGGTCGCCCGCAGAGCCGACGGCAAGGTCCTCAAGGGCGAGCACTACGAGGCACCGGACGTGTCGGCGGTGCTGCGCCGGCAGGGGTGGGTGCCCGACGGCGCGTGATCCCGCGGCGTGCCCGCGGCGCCGTCAGTCCCGTCCCACCGACACGCTCGCTTCCGCCGCCCGGGAGGCGTCCGTACGGGCCGCCCGGCGCTCGCTCAGGCGCCGGGCCAGCGGCTCCGTGTAGCGCGCGGTGAGGGGGCCGAGGACGACCAGAATGAGGACGTAGGCCGTGGCCAGCGGGCCCAGGGACGGCTCGATCCCGGCACTCACCGCAAGCCCGGCGATGACGATCGAGAACTCGCCGCGTGCCACCAGCGCCCCGCCCGCACGCCAGCGGCCCCCGACCGAGATCCCGGCCCGCCGAGCCGCCCAGTATCCGGTGGCGATCTTCGTCGCCGCCGTGAGCAGAGCCAGCGCGAGCGCGGGCAGCAGTACGGGCGGGATGCTCGCCGGGTCGGTGTGCAGCCCGAAGAACACGAAGAAGACCGCGGCGAACAGGTCACGCAGCGGGCTCAGCAGGATGTGCGCGCCCTCCGCGACCTCCCCCGACAGTGCGATGCCGACGAGGAAGGCACCGACCGCGGCCGACACCTGGAGCTGCTGCGCGAGGCCCGCGACCAGGATCGTCAGACCCAGCACGACGAGCAGCAGCTTCTCCGGGTCGTCGTTGGAGACGAACCGCGAGATGACGCGTCCGTAGCGCACGGCCACGAAGAGGACCAGCCCGGCCGCCCCCAGCGCGACGGTCAGCGTCACGCTCCCGGCCAGCAGCCCGGCCCCGGCCACCAGCGCCGTCACGATGGGCAGGTACACCGCCATCGCGAGGTCCTCCAGCACGAGCACGCTGAGGATCACCGGGGTCTCCCGGTTGCCGACCCGGCCCAGGTCGCCGAGCACCTTCGCGATGACACCGGACGACGAGATCCAGGTGACACCGGCCAGCACCACGGCGGCCACCGGCCCCCAGCCGAGCAGCAGTGCCGCGACCGCGCCCGGCACGGCGTTGAGCGCGCAGTCGACCAGGCCCGACGGATAGTGCGCCTTGAGGTTGGTGACCAGGTCACCGGCCGAGTACTCCAGGCCCAGCATCAACAGCAGCAGAATGACGCCTATCTCGGCGCCGATGGCGACGAACTCCTCGCTGGCCCCGAGAGGCAGCAGACCGCCCTCCCCGAAGGCCAGCCCGGCCAGCAGGTACAGCGGGATGGGGGAGAGCTGGAAGCGGCCCGCGGCCCGGCCGAGGAGGCCGAGGCCGAGAAGGATGGAACCGAACTCGATCAACAACACGGCGGAGTGCACCCGTTCACTCCCGCCCGAGTATCGCCGCGGCGGCGTCCACGCCCTCGCGGGTGCCGACGACGATGACGATGTCAGCGCCCGCCAGCCGGAAGTCCGGCGTCGGCGACGGTATGGCCTCGGCCCGGCGCAGCACCGCCACCACGGAGGCCCCCGTCTCGGTCCGCATCCGTGTGTCGCCGAGCACCCGCCCGTTCCAGCGCGAGGCCGTGGCCACCTCGATCCGCTCGGCGACCAGGCCCAGGTCGGAGGTGTACAGCAGGCTCGCGCTGTGGTGGGACGGCCTCAGCGCGTCGATCAGGGCGCCCGCCTCGGAGCCGGTCAGCCGCAGCGACTGCGCACAGGACTCGGGATCGTCGGCCCGGTACACGTTCACCGTGCGCGCGCCGTCGCGGTGCGCCACCACGGACAGATGGCGTTGGTCGCGGGTCACCAGGTCGTATTGGACCCCGATGCCCGGCAGCGGCGTCGCCCTCAGTCGTGGCGCAGACACGTTTCTCTCCTTGTTCCGGTTGTTCCGGTTGTTCCGTTGGCACGGTCGTGGTCTGCCGGTGATCAGCCCCGGCCCGTTGGCATGCTTCCATCCGCCCGTACGGTGGCGACATGGGTGACGTGACGGATATACGCGGCCGGGGGCCTACGGCGAGGCTGGCCGAAGCCATGCCGGGATCACCTGTGAGGAGAGGCAGGACCGTGTCGCTGTTCTGGCGGATCTTCTCCCTCAACGCCGCGGGCCTGATCGCTGCCGCAGCCCTGCTGCTGGGCCCGGTCACCGTCTCGACCCCAGTCCTGCCCGCCGAGGCGCTGGTCGTCGGCGTGGGTCTGGCAGCGCTACTGGCCGGCAACGCGATCGTGCTGCGCCTCGGACTCGCTCCGCTACGACGGCTCGGCCGGGCCATGGCCACCGCGGATCTGCTGCGCCCCGGTGCCCGCGCGGTCGTCGCCGGTCCGGCGGAGGCGACCGAGCTGATCACCACGTACAACACGATGCTCGACCGGCTCGAGAGCGAACGCGCGGCCGGCGCCGCCCGTGCCCTGTCCGCACAGGAGCGCGAGCGGCAGCGGATCGCCCGCGAACTCCACGACGAGGTCGGCCAGACCCTGACCGCCGTGCTCCTCCAGCTCAAGCGGGTCGCCGACCGGGCGCCCGAGGAGCTGCGCGGTGAGCTGGGCCAGGCACAGGAGGCGACCCGGGCGGGCCTGGACGAGATCCGCCGCATCGCCCGTCGGCTGCGTCCCGGAGTCCTCGAGGAACTCGGCCTGGTCAGCGCCCTGCGCTCGCTCGCTGCCGAGTTCACCACACACGGACTGACGGTGCGCCACCACGTCCCTGGCGGCCTGCCCACGCTCACCGAGGAGTCGGAACTGGTGGTCTACCGCGTCGCCCAGGAAGGGCTCACCAACACCGCACGGCACTCCGGCGCCGACCGCGCCGAGGTCCGGCTCGGGCCGGTCGCCGACGGCGTCGAACTCCTTGTGCGCGACAACGGCAAGGGCCTCGGTACGGCCGCGGAGGGCGCCGGAATACGCGGCATGCGCGAACGCGCGCTGCTCATAGGCGCCGGCCTCTCGCTCGAACCGGGCCCTGAGGAGGGCACCGACGTCCGCCTGCGCATACCGGTCACCGCGGGCGGCCGCCGATGACGTCCCCAACGATCACGTCCCCGCCGCCGACGTCCCCCGCGCGCGTGCTGCTCGCCGACGACCACGCGCTCGTACGCCAGGGAGTGCGCCTCATCCTGGACGGCGAGCCGGATCTGACGGTCGTCGCCGAGGCCGGGGACGGGGCCCAGGCGGTGGAGCTGGCACGCGCGCGTGAGGTCGATCTGGCCGTCCTGGACATCGCCATGCCCCGCATGACCGGCCTCCAGGCGGCCCGAGAGCTCTCCCGCCGCCTGCCCGGCCTGCGCATCCTCGTCCTGACGATGTACGACAACGAGCAGTACTTCTTCGAGGCCCTCAAGGCCGGCGCCAGCGGCTACGTCCTGAAGTCCGCCGCCGACCGCGACCTGGTCGGGGCATGCCGGGCGGCCGTGCGCGACGAACCGTTCGTGTACCCCGGAGCCGAGCGGGCCCTCGTCCGCTCCTACCTGGACCGTCTGCACCGGGGAGAGGACCTGCCCGCGCGCGCGGTCACCGAACGCGAGGAGGAGATCCTCAAACTGGTCGCCGAGGGGCACACCTCGAAGGAGATCGGCGAGCTGCTCTTCATCAGCGCGAAGACGGTCGAGCGCCACCGCGCGAACCTGCTGCACAAACTCGGCATGCGCGACCGCCTGGAGCTCACCCGCTACGCGATCCGCGCGGGCCTCATCGAGCCATGAGCCCCTGGTTGTCCACAGGCCGACCTGAGGCACTCCCGGCACCGCCTACCCTTGTCACATGAGCAGCATCGACCGGAGCCAGGCAGTGGGCGTGAAGACCTACGAAGTCCGCACCTACGGGTGCCAGATGAACGTCCACGACTCCGAGCGGTTGTCCGGACTGCTGGAGCAGGCCGGATACGTACGCGCACCCGAGGGCGCCGACGGTGACGCGGACGTCGTCGTCTTCAACACCTGCGCGGTCCGCGAGAACGCGGACAACCGGCTGTACGGCAACCTCGGCCGCCTCGCCCCGATGAAGACGAAGCGGCCCGGCATGCAGATCGCGGTCGGCGGGTGTCTCGCGCAGAAGGACCAGGACACCATCGTGAAGAGGGCGCCCTGGGTGGACGTCGTCTTCGGCACGCACAACATCGGCAAGCTGCCGGTCCTGCTGGAGCGGGCGCGTGTGCAGGAAGAGGCCCAGGTCGAGATCGCCGAGTCCCTGGAGGCGTTCCCGTCGACCCTGCCGACGCGGCGCGAGAGCGCGTACGCGGCGTGGGTGTCGATCTCCGTCGGCTGCAACAACACCTGCACCTTCTGCATCGTCCCCGCCCTGCGCGGCAAGGAGAAGGACCGTCGCACCGGTGACATCCTCGCCGAGATCGAGGCCCTGGTCGGCGAGGGCGTCTCCGAGATCACGCTGCTCGGTCAGAACGTCAACGCGTACGGCTCCGACATCGGTGACCGTGAGGCCTTCAGCAAGCTGCTGCGCGCGTGCGGCACCATCGAGGGCCTGGAGCGGGTCCGCTTCACCTCCCCGCATCCGCGCGACTTCACGGACGACGTGATCGCCGCGATGGCCGAGACCCCGAACGTGATGCCGCAGCTGCACATGCCCATGCAGTCCGGCTCGGACACGGTCCTGAAGGCGATGCGCCGCTCGTACCGGCAGGAGCGCTACCTCGGGATCATCGAGAAGGTGCGTGCGGCCATCCCGCACGCCGCCATCACGACCGACATCATCGTGGGCTTCCCCGGCGAGACCGAGGAGGACTTCGAGCAGACCCTGCACGCCGTCCGCGAGGCCCGGTTCGCCCAGGCCTTCACCTTCCAGTACTCCAAGCGCCCCGGCACCCCGGCCGCGACCATGGACAACCAGATCCCCAAGGAAGTCGTCCAGGCGCGTTACGAGCGTCTCGTCGCCGTCCAGGAGGAGATCTCCTGGGAGGAGAACAAGAAGCAGGTCGGCCGCACCCTGGAGCTGATGGTCGCCGAGGGCGAGGGCCGCAAGGACGGCGCCACCCACCGCCTCTCCGGCCGCGCCCCCGACAACCGCCTGGTCCACTTCACCAAGCCCGAGCAGGAGGTGCGCCCCGGGGATGTGGTCACGGTCGGGATAACGTACGCCGCCCCGCACCACCTCCTCGCCGAAGGCGCCGTCCTCGACGTGCGCCGCACGCGCGCGGGGGACGCCTGGGAGAAGCGCAACTCGGCTGAGGCGGCGAAGCCGGTGGGCGTCATGCTGGGCCTGCCGAAGATCGGCGCCCCCGAGCCGCTGCCGGTCGCGACGGGAAGCGGCTGCGGCTGCGACTGACCGGAGCCGAGCGGTACGACTTGCTGATGATGTGGACACGGGGGACGTGCTGATGCCTCGATGGGCGTTGCTGCTGGACAAACCGCCTGGTGAGGGGCCGTACCGCAGACAGTACGAGCTGATGGCGACGATCGACGGGACGCGCGAGGAGGCCGAGACACGGTTCGGGGAGCTGGTACGGCTCTACCAGCCCCGGCATCCGATGTACCCGCTGCGGATGCGGCGGTTCCGCACCGGCGACGGCTGGATGCTGGTCGGGGACGGCTCTTCCGGCGGTGTGTTCACCTACCACTTCATGCTTACCGAGCTGGAATGGGACTCAGGACCGATCACGTACTGAGGCGTACCCTCCCGATCATGCTTGTCGCTGCCGCCGTCTGCCCCTGCCCGCCGCTTCTCGTGCCCGAGGTCGCCGCGGGCGCCGCACCCGAGCTGGTGGTCGCCCGTACCGCGTGCACGGACGCGCTCGGCGTGCTCGCCGCCGCGCGGCCCGACCTCCTGGTGGTCGTCGGGCCCTCCGAACAGAGCGGACGTGGCACGCATCCGCAGGGCACGCCGGGTTCCTTCCGCGGCTTCGGCGTGGATCTCGGCGTACGGCTCGGTCAGGACACAGGTGCGGAGTCCGGGCGCGAGCTGCCGCCGTCCCTCGCCGTAGCCGCGTGGCTCCTGCAGCGCACGGGGTGGTCCGACGCCCCGATCGAGGGACTCGGCGTGGGCGAACCTCTGGCGGCCGAGCGGTGTATCGACGTCGGAAGAGGAATCGCGGCCCGGGCGGGGCGGGTGGCGCTGCTGGTGATGGGCGACGCCAGTGCCTGCCGCACGCTCAAGGCGCCCGGTTACCTCGACGAGCGCGCGGCACCCTTCGACGCGGAGGTCGCGCGTGCGCTGGGGGCTGCGGACGTGGCGGCCATCACGTCAATCGACGCCGAGCTGGCCTACGAACTGAAGGCATCGGGGCGGGCCCCCTGGCAGGTCCTCGCGGGCGCGGCCGAGGGCGCGGACCTCGCCGGCGCGCTGCTGTACGAGGACGCGCCGTACGGGGTGGGATACGTGGTCGCCACCTGGTCGTAGCGGCGACGCGCGGTCCGGCCTCGTAGACGCGGGAGCGGCAACGCACGGGTCTGGCTTCGTAGACGCGGCAGGCCGGGGGAAACGGCGGACGAAGGCCAAGGCATACAGCGGACGGAGTCCGGGGCAAACGGCCCACGGAGGCCAGGCCGAACGGCGGACGGCCGGGAGCCCTCGGGCCCCGCGGCCGTCCGTCGCTGTGCCGCTCAGGAAGCCGGCGGTGGGGAGTCCGGCGGCGCGCTCGTGCCGCCCCCCGTCCCCGTGTCGTCCTTGTGCGCGAGTCGGTCCATGGCGCCCTTGGCCTTGCCGGTCCCGGTCCGGATCCTGTCGCTGTACTTGCCCTTGGTCTTCTCGTCGACCGCCTTCGCGGCCTTGTCGAGACCGTGCGTGACCTTGTCCCCGTGCTGCTGCGCGAGGCCGGAGACCTTGTCCTTGGCCGGGTTGAGCTTGGCCTTCAAACTGTTCAGGAGACCCATGGTCCACCTTCCGTCGTTCCCGGGCTCCGTGCGCCCCAGGGCACCGCGGCCGATGGCGAGAGGCAAAGCGCGCGGACCCGAAGGCTGAGCGCGGCCGGCCTCTCGTCACCGGCGCGCCCCTTCGGCTCACTCGCGCGCGGGCCTGTTACCTGTGGGCGTCCTCACCGGCCTCGCTGTCGGCCGCCTTCTCGGCGGACTGCTGCTGGGGGATCTCGACACCCTCACCGGAGGCGGCCTCGTCGGTCTCCGGCTCAGCCGGCTCGACCTCGGTGCGTTCCTCGGCCTCGGCCGACCCCTTCGCCTTTGCCGCCGTCTCCTCTGCCGCGGGTTCGGCCGTCGGTGTGCCGGCCTGTGCCTCGGCGGTTGACGCCTCCTCCGTGGTCTTCGACCTCCGGAGAAGTCGATCGAAAACGCCCATATCCACTCCATACGTTACTCATGCGGGCGAAATCCCGCGTCGTCCGGTGCGTCCGTTTGCGTCGCCCGGGTCGCCGTCTCCTGGAAAGCGACGGCGAGAACCTCGCAACGGGCAACGACCTCGGCCCCGCGTCGTCACGTAACTCGTTCGAGGAGAGCCTCGGGGGTTTGCGAGACTGATGCAGTGAGCACCGCACCCCCCGCCCCCCGAGTCATCGCCGTCGTCGGACCGACCGCGGCAGGAAAGTCCGATCTGGGCGTTTTTCTCGCCCGGCAGCTCGGAGGCGAGGTCGTCAACGCCGACTCCATGCAGCTCTACCAAGGGATGGACATCGGAACCGCCAAGCTGACGCCCGAGGAGCGCGGCGGCATTCCGCACCACCTCCTGGACATCTGGGACGTGACGGTCACGGCGTCCGTCGCCGAGTACCAGAGGCTGGCCCGCGCGCGGATCGACGCCCTGCTCGCCGAGGGCCGCTGGCCGATCCTGGTCGGCGGCTCCGGCCTGTACGTCCGCGGGGCCGTCGACAACCTCGAGTTCCCCGGTACCGACCCCGAGGTCAGGGCCCGCCTTGAGGAGGAGCTCACGCTGCGCGGCTCCGGGGCGCTGCATGCCCGTCTCGCCGCCGCCGACCCCGGGGCGGCGCAGGCGATCCTGCCCAGCAACGGCCGCCGTATCGTCCGGGCCCTCGAAGTGATCGAGATCACCGGGCAGCCCTTCACCGCCAACCTCCCCGGACATGACTCGGTCTATGACACGGTCCAGATCGGCGTCGACGTGGCCCGCCCCGAGCTCGACGAGCGCATCGCCCGCCGGGTCGACCGGATGTGGGACGCGGGGCTCGTGGACGAGGTGCGCGCGCTGGAGGCGCAGGGCCTGCGCGAGGGGCGTACAGCCGCCCGCGCGCTCGGCTACCAGCAGGTGCTCGCGGCGCTCGCCGGGGAATGCACCGAGGACGAGGCGCGGACCGAAACCGTGCGCGCCACCAAACGCTTCGCGCGCCGCCAGGATTCGTGGTTCAGGCGCGATCCGCGGGTGCACTGGCTCAGTGGGGCTGCGGCGGATCTCACAGAACTTCCGCACCTCGCGCTGGCGTTGGTCGAACGACCGGTCACAGCCTGATCACGTCATGGCATCGGGACGCTCCGGCCGCCGTCCGGGCCTCGGGCGCCGTGCCATCATCGAGCTTCGATCGACCAAGTGGAGTCCTAGTTGGGAGGGCGCGTGGCGATGGAGGCCAGCCCTCGCGACACCGCACAAGGCACCGAGCCCCTCACTGCCGAGAGCGGTGAACCGGAGCAGGACGAGGACCGTCTGAGCCCCGACGGGCCCGAAGAGACGCAGGGCGGAGTGACCGCCGACGGCCCCGAGCCCGACGAGATGTTCGCCGGTGGCCCCGAGGTCGAGGTCGAGCTGCGTCCGCAGCGCCGGCTGCGCATCTGGCAGCTCGCCCCCATCGTCGCCCTGGCCGCCGTCGGCTCCCTGATGTTCGCTTTCCCGCTCGCCTTCGACTTCGGTGACAGCGGGGCCGTGATCGCCATGCTGGGGCTGCTGATCTGCTCCTGCGCGGCCGGCTGGGGAATGACGGCCGCCCGCCGGGTCGGTTACACCTGGCCCGGGCTGCCGCAGCGCGGATCCGGGCGGCGCCCGGACTGGCGGGTGGTCCTCGCGTATGTCGTCATGGTGGCCGCGGTGGTGGTGCTCGCGGTGTGGCGCGTGGCCCGGCTGCGCTGACCTGCACGCGCGCGTGGCCGACGGCTGAGGCCACCGAGGGCGCCGGGGTGGCGCGTACCCACCCCGTACGATCGAGGAATGAGCACGCGGATCGCCTTCCTCAAGGGGCACGGCACGGAGAACGACTTCGTGATCGTCCCGGACCCCGAGAACGCCATCGACCTGCCCCCTGCCGCCGTCGCCGCCCTGTGCGACCGCCGGGCGGGCATGGGCGGTGACGGCCTGCTGCACGTGGTGCGGTCCGCCGCGCACCCCGAGGCGCAGGACATGGCGGCCGAGGCCGAGTGGTTCATGGACTACCGCAACGGCGACGGCTCGATCGCCGAGATGTGCGGCAACGGCGTACGGGTCTTCGCGCACTACCTCAAGCGCGCAGGTCACGTCGGCGAGGGTGATCTCGCGGTGGCCACGCGCGGGGGCGTGAAGAGCGTGCACATCGCGAAGGACGGTGACATCACCGTCGGCATGGGCAAGGCACGCCTCCCCGAAGGGGAGGTCACGGTGAGCGTCGGCGAGCGCAGCTGGCCCGCACGGAACGTGAACATGGGAAACCCGCACGCGGTCGCCTTTGTCGACGACCTCGCGCACGCCGGCAACCTGTTCACGCCGCCGCCGTTCAGCCCGGCCGCCGCGTACCCGGACGGGGTGAACGTCGAGTTCGTGGTCGACCGCGGCCCCCGGCACGTCGCCCTGCGCGTGCACGAGCGCGGCGCCGGCGAGACCCGTTCGTGCGGCACGGGCGCGTGCGCCGTGGCCGTGGCCGCCGCCCGCAGGGACGGCGCCGACCCGGCCGTCACCGGGAGCCCGGCGACGTACACCGTCGAGGTGCCCGGCGGGACCCTGGTGATCACCGAGCAGCCCGACGGCGAGATCGAGATGACAGGCCCCGCCGTGATCGTGGCCGAGGGCGAGATCGATGCCCAGTGGCTGGAAACACTCGCCCGTTGATTCTGCCGCGGCTCGGGATCGCAGGCGTGTGCGCCGGGTGGTGCACGCGTCAACTACCGATACAGCGACCGGGCGTTCGAAACCACGGCCGTCCGCCTGTCATATGGCGCGAAATCGTAAACCTACGGGCCCTCGCTCGATTGGGTGATCCGTTTCACGCTCGGCGAGAGGCGGTCAGCCGCACGTGATGGGCTCGGTAGCATCAAGCACCGGCCCGGACGGGGGACCGTTGCCATCCCCTGAGCCGTGTCCGCCATGGGGCACCCCGTCCGCCGGTCCACGCAGCCGGAGGTGCCCATGAGTGCGGAGGCCACGAATCCCGCGACCCCAGGTCCGGTAACAGGCTCGGCGGCGCGCTGGCGAGCGCGGATCGACCTGCGCCGCCTGGGCCGTGCCGCCCTGCTCGGTCCCGCCACCCGTGACCGGCTGCCCAGCGCCATCGGCCATGTAGTCGAAGCCCACCGGGCCCACTATCCCGGCGCCGACCTCGACCCCCTGCGCCGCGCCTATGTGCTCGCCGAGTCCTCGCACCGCGGCCAGATGCGCAAGAGCGGTGAGCCGTACATCACACACCCGCTCGCGGTGACCCTGATCCTCGCCGAACTGGGCGCCGAGACCACGACTTTGACGGCCTCCCTGCTCCACGACACCGTCGAGGACACGGACGTGACGCTCGATCAGGTCGGCGAGGAGTTCGGGGCGGAAGTCCGCTACCTCGTCGACGGCGTCACCAAGTTGGAGAAGGTCGACTACGGCGCCGCCGCCGAGCCCGAGACCTTCCGCAAGATGCTCGTCGCCACCGGCAGCGACGTCCGTGTGATGTCGATCAAACTCGCCGACCGGCTGCACAACATGCGCACCCTCGGTGTGATGCGCCCCGAGAAGCAGGCGCGTATCGCCAAGGTCACCCGCGACGTGCTCATCCCGCTCGCCGAGCGGCTCGGCGTCCAGGCGCTCAAGACCGAACTGGAAGACCTCGTCTTCGCGATCCTGCACCCCGAAGAGTACGAGCACACGCGGGAGTTGATCGTCGACAACGCCTCCCGCGCCGACGACCCGCTCGCCGAGATCGCCGACGAGGTACGAGGCGTCCTGCGCGATGCCGACATCCCGGCCGAAGTCCTCATCCGGCCGCGGCACTTCGTCTCCGTCCACCGTGTCGCCCGCAAGCGCGGCCAGCTGCGCGGCGCCGACTTCGGCCGCCTGCTGGTGCTGGTGAACGAGGACGCGGACTGTTACGGCGTACTCGGCGAACTCCACACCTGTATGACGCCCGTCGTCTCGGAGTTCAAGGACTTCATCGCCGTTCCCAAGTTCAACCTGTACCAGTCCCTGCACACGGCGGTCGCCCACGCGGACGGCCAGGTCGTCGAAGTCCTCATCCGCACCCACCAGATGCACAAGGTCGCCGAAGCCGGCGTCGTCGCGCTGGGCAATCCGTACGCTGCCCCTTCGGAGGAGCAGTCCCCGGCCGACGGCGAGCGCGTCGACCCCACCCGCCCCGGCTGGCTCTCCCGCCTCCTCGACTGGCAGGAGGCCGCACCCGATCCCGACACCTTCTGGTCCACCCTCCGCGAGGATCTCGCCCAGGACCGTGAGATCACCGTCTTCCGTCCCGACGGTGGCACGCTCGGCCTGCCCGAGGGCGCCAGCTGCGTCGATGCCGCGTACGCCCAGTACGGCGAGGACGCGCACGCGTGCATCGGTGCCCGCGTCAACGGCCGCCTGGCGACGCTGAGTACGGTGCTGCGGGACGGCGACACCGTCCAGCTCCTGATGGGACAGGACCCGGCCTCCGAGCCCTCCAGGGAGTGGCTGGAGCACGCCCACACGCCGGCCGCCCGGATCGCCATCCAGCGCTGGATCGCGACCCACCCGGCGCACGACGACGTGCCGGAGGGGGAGCGGGCCGAGGGGCTGGAGAGGCCGCAGGAGAACGAGGAGGGGCCCTCGGCCGCTTCCAGGCCCGCCGGGCCCGCCGTCGAGGGGTCGCCCACAGTCGAGGGGACCAACCGTCCGACCACCGCCGACATCACCGTCGACCAGCCCGGTGCGACGGTACGCCTCGCCGGCTGCTGCACGCCGGTACCGCCCGACGAGGTGACCGGATTCGCCGTACGCGGCGGTGTCGTCACCGTCCACCGCGTCGAGTGCGCCGCGGTGGAGCACATGAAGAGCGGGGGGCGTGCGGAGGTCGACGTGCGCTGGGGGGACACCACCGAGTGCCGGGTCACCTTGCTGGCCGAATCGTTCAACCGCCCCCACCTGCTGGCGGATCTGACGGAGGCCATGGCCCTCGAAGGCGCCGAGATCGTCTCCGCGACGGTCGAACCCCCGACCCAGCAGCGCGTCCGCCACACCTATACGGTCCAACTCCCCGACGCTGCCCAGTTGCCCGCACTGATGCGGGCGATGCGGAACGTGCCGGGTGTGTACGACGTGAGCCGGGCGCAGACGCCGGGGGTGTGAGAGGCGCCCGGGGAGGCTTCGCGCCGCGCGAAGCCCGCCCGCGCCGGCCGGAGCCGCACACCTGCACCCGATCTACCCGTTCGGGTGGGTCGGACGCGAGTCGTCGCTGTCCAGGGGCCGCGCGCTGATAGCGGTGATCCATGCCGCTCACCCTCCGTTCCCAGGCCGCACACACCGGCGACGACGACACCCGGGCCGACACTCCGGCCCGCCTCCGCCGTCAGCCCTGGAACTCCCGCCGCCTGAAGGCGACCGCACTGCTCGCCTCCGCCGTCTCCGTCTGCCTCCTCGCCGCGAGTGCGCCCCCCGCCCCCCTGGGCGTCGGCGACCGCCTCTTCCCGAACCTCGGCAACCCCGGATACGACGTGGCGTCGTACGACCTCTCGTTCACCTACTCCGGCACCAACAGCAAGCCCCTCCAAGCGGTCACCACCATCAACGCCCAGGTGACCAAGGACCTCGATCATCTCAACCTCGACTTCGCGCACGGCAAGGTCGAGTCGGTCGCGGTCGACGGTGAGCCGGCCAGGTTCGCCGCCGCCGGTGAGGATCTCGTCGTCACGCCCGACGCACCGCTGCCCGAGGGCAGTTGGACGCGGATCACTGTGCGGCACACCAGCGACCCCGTGCCCGCCAAGGGCCAGGACGGCGGCTGGGTGCAGACCGCCGACGGGCTGGCGATGGCCAACCAGGCCGACGCCGCGCACCTGGTGTTCCCGTGCAACGACCACCCCTCCGACAAGGCACTGTTCACCATCCGGATCACTGCCCCGGACGGCTACACGGCCGTGGCCAACGGTCTGGAGACCGACAGGGAGCGCGTCGGCAAGGCGACCACCTGGACGTACCGGACCCGGCACCCCATGGCCACCGAACTCGCCCAGGTGTCCATCGGCCGCTCCACCGTGCTGCGCCGCACCGGACCGCACGACCTGCCCGTACGCGACGTCGTGCCCACCGAGGATCGCAAAGAGCTCGAACCGTGGCTCGCCGAGACCCCCGACCAGATCGCCTGGATGGAGAGCAAGGTCGGCCGCTACCCCTTCGAGACGTACGGCATTCTCATGGCGGAGGCGTCCACCGGCTTCGAACTCGAGACGCAGACGCTCTCTCTCTTCGAAAGAGAGCTGTTCGCCGGGCACACCTACCCCAAGTGGTACGTCGAGTCGATCATGGTGCACGAGCTGTCCCACCAGTGGTTCGGCGACAGCGTCAGCCCGAGCAGCTGGTCCGACCTGTGGCTCAACGAGGGGCACGCCACCTGGTACGAGGCCCTGTACGCGGAGGAGAAGGCCGACAGGCCCATGGAGAAGCGCATGAAGGCCGCGTACGCCGCCTCCGACGGCTGGCGGGACGCAGGGGGCCCACCGGCCGAGCCCAAGGCGCCCGACCCGGGACAGAAGATCAGCATCTTCCGGCCGAACGTCTATGACGGAGCCGCCCTGGCGCTCTACGCCCTGCGCCAGGAGATCGGCCACACCGCCTTCGAGCGCCTGGAGCGCAACTGGGTGAGCCTGCACCGCGACGGCACGGCCACGACAGCCGACTTCGAACGGCTCGCCTCCCAGATCTCCGGGCGCGACCTGAGCGGCTTCTTCAAGGCTTGGCTGTACGGCAAGAAGACCCCGCCGATGCCCGGCCACCCGGACTGGACGTCGACGGCGCCCGACGCCAAGGCCCCGAAGGACGGCAAGGCGGCCAAGGCCGCGAAATAAGGCGATGACGAGACGAGGCGTGCCGTGGGACCATCATCAGGTCCGCGGCTCGGATGCCGGGAATCTCCCGGGCCATCCGAACGTTGTGACCTATGAAGGAATCCCCATCGACGTAAGGATCCAATGACCTCCTCTTCATCCCCTTCCCAGGACCAGGACACTGAGCGCTTCGCGCACACCTACCCCGAAGGTCTTCGGGCCGATGCCCTGATGGAAGAGGACGTCGCCTGGAGCCACGAGGTCGACGGAGAGCGGGACGGCGACCAGTTCGATCGCTCCGAGCGCGCGGCTCTGCGCCGCGTGGCGGGCCTCTCCACCGAACTCGAGGACGTCACCGAGGTCGAGTACCGCCAGCTCCGTCTGGAGCGGGTCGTGCTCGTCGGCGTCTGGACCACGGGGACCGCACAGGACTCGGAGAACTCCCTCGCGGAGCTCGCAGCCCTCGCGGAGACCGCGGGCGCGCTGGTGCTCGACGGCGTGATCCAGCGCCGTGACAAGCCCGACGCGGCCACCTACATCGGTTCCGGCAAGGCCACCGAGCTGCGGGACATCGTCATCGAAACGGGCGCGGACACCGTCATCTGCGACGGTGAGCTCAGCCCGGGTCAGCTGATCCACCTCGAAGACGTCGTCAAGGTCAAGGTCATCGACCGTACGGCCCTGATCCTCGACATCTTCGCCCAGCACGCCAAGTCCCGGGAGGGCAAGGCGCAGGTGGCTCTGGCGCAGATGCAGTACATGCTGCCCAGACTGCGCGGCTGGGGTCAGTCGCTGTCCCGTCAGATGGGCGGCGGCAAGGGCGGCGGCCTCGCCACCCGTGGTCCCGGTGAGACCAAGATCGAGACGGACCGGCGACGGATCCGCGAGAAGATGGCGAAGATGCGCCGGGAGATCGCGGAGATGAAGACCGGCCGCGAGATCAAGCGCCAGGAGCGCAAGCGCAACAGGGTGCCGTCCGTCGCCATCGCGGGCTACACCAACGCCGGCAAGTCCTCGCTGCTCAACCGCCTCACGGGCGCGGGTGTCCTGGTCGAGAACGCCCTGTTCGCGACCCTGGACCCGACCGTCCGCCGGGCGGAGACCCCGAGCGGCCGCCTGTACACGCTGGCGGACACCGTCGGCTTCGTCCGGCACCTGCCGCACCACCTGGTCGAGGCGTTCCGCTCCACCATGGAGGAGGTCGGCGAGTCCGACCTGATCCTGCACGTGGTGGACGGCTCGCACCCGGCCCCGGAGGAGCAGCTGGCCGCTGTGCGCGAGGTGATCAGGGACGTCGGCGCCTCCGGCGTACCCGAGATCGTCGTGATCAACAAGGCGGACGCGGCCGACCCGCTGACGCTCCAGCGGCTGATGCGGATCGAGAAGCGTTCCATCGCGGTCTCGGCCCGCACCGGCCAGGGCATCGCACAACTGCTCGCGCTCATCGACAACGAGCTGCCCAGGCCGTCGGTCGAGATCGAGGCGCTGGTGCCGTACACCCACGGCAAGCTGGTCGCCCGCGCCCACGACGAGGGCGAGGTGCTGTCCGAGGAGCACACCCCGGAGGGCACCCTGCTCAAGGTCCGGGTGCACGAGGAACTGGCGGCCGACCTCGCGCCGTACGTTCCGGCGCCACTCGCCTGAACGCTCGTGGGAAACCGGTTCGAGAGCCGCCGTGCAACAACGACTCTCGAACCGTCGTAGAACGGCCCGAAGGCCCGCACCCTGGAACTCAAGTCACAGGGAGCGGGCCTTCGGCTTCTGGACGGGTCACTGACCGCCGTAGGTCCTGCTCATGTTCTGGTAGAGCGCTTCGGCGTTCCTGCCGAGCTGCGGGCCCGCGAGCCAGGTGTCGTCGGACGGGCCGATGGACGTGTTCGACACCAGTTCGGTCTTGCCGTTCACCACACGGAACCAGCCGCCACCGGACGAGCCGCCGGTCATGCTGCAGCCGATGCGGTACATCGTCGGCAGCGACGTGCTCAGCGAGAGCCGGCCCGGCCTGTCGATGCACTTGAACATCTTCAGACCGCTGTACGGCGGAGCCTGCGGGTAACCCCAGGCGCCCATCTGGCTCACCTCGGTCGCGGACGGCGCCGAGAAGTCGACGTCGAGCGCCGCACCGACCGTCTCCTCCAGCGACTTGGAGCCCTGCTCCGGCTTCACGTGCAGGATCGAGTAGTCGTACGCGGCACCCGCGCCGCCCGTCTCCGAGCCGCCCTTGATCCATTGGTTGGAGGTCGAGGCCCAGTCCGCCCACCACTGGCCGTACGGAGCGATCTGCGAGCTGTCGGCGCTGCTCAGCTCGGACTCCGACTTGCCGAGGTCGTTGTAGGCCGGCACGAAGGTGATGTTGCGGTACCAGCCGCCGTTCTCGCCGGCGTGCACGCAGTGGCCGGCCGTCCACACGAGGTTCGACCTGCCCGGGTGGTTCACGTCCTTGATGACCGTGCCCGAGCAGACCATCGAGCCCTCGGGGGAGTCGAAGAAGACCTTGCCGACCGGAGCGGCGTGCTGGTGGTACGGCGTCTTCTCCGCCGTTGCCTCGACCCGGGCCGGATCCGGGTCGCTCACGCCCTGGTCGGCGGCCGCGTCCTTCGTCGAGACCGTCTTGTTGGCCTCCTTCGCGGACTTCATCCGCTCCGGCTTCCACAGGCCCTTGATCACCGGGTTGACGAAGTCCTTGGCTTCACTGAGCCACTTGTCCTTGTCCCAGTTCTTCCAGCCGCCCTTGGCCCACTGGTCGACGTCGATGCCGTGGTCCTTGAGCTTGCTCGCGATGTCGGCCGGGACCTTGATCTTGCCGTCGCCGGTGGCGGACGCCTGGGACGAGGCGGCGTCGGGCTTGTTGCTCGCCTTGTCGTCGCCCGAGTTGCAGGCGGTGGCGGTCAGCGCCAGGGCGGCGGCGAGGCCGGTGGCGACGAGCGCGGTGCGCCGCCCGCGCCGTGACGAGGCGGGCGTACGTGTGGAACGCATGGTGCGGTAACCCCCGTTGGAGCGTGCATGTCGTGTTCTTGTCAGTTCTGTGCCGCTTCCCAGCGAAGCCGACCCGGGAGCGACACCCCACTATGCCTGTGGAGTTGAGGGCGAACGGGGATGGGGTGGTGAAGGTTTCCGTGAGGCACCCCAGCCCCGCCCGTACCTATCGGCCCGTCACCGGCCCGCGAACTTCTTGCTCACCGAGTCGTACACGCCCTTGGCCACGGCACCCAGGCGCGGGCCTGCCAGCCAGCCCGAACTCACCGGGCCGATCGAGGTGTTGGACACGAGCGCCGGCTTGCCGTCCGATCCGGCCGCCACCCAGCCGCCGCCGGACGAACCACCGGTCATGGTGCAGCCGATGCGGTACATCGTCGGATCCGAGGCGTTGATCGACAGCCTGCCCGGCTTGTCGGTGCACTGGTACAGCTTCTGGCCGTCGAACGGCGCGGCGGCCGGATAACCGGTCGCGGTGATCCCGGCGACCTTCGGCACGGCCGGGGCGTTGAAGTCGACAGGCAGCGCCGCACCGACCGTCTCCTCCAGCGACTTGCCGTTCCCACCCTTCTCCGGCGTCACATGGATGACGGAGTAGTCGTACGAGGCACCGTTGCCGCCCGTCTCGCCACCCTGCTCGATCCACTGGGCCGAGGTCTGCGCCCAGTCGCCCCACCAGACGCCGTACGGAGCGGCCTCCTCCTTGGTGGCGTTCTGCAACTGGCCGGCCGTCTTGCCCGAGTCGTTGTACGACGGCACGAACGCGATGTTGCGGAACCAGCCGCCCTTCTTGCCGGCGTGCACGCAGTGGCCCGCTGTCCAGACGAGGTTCGACTTGCCGGGGTGGGCCGGGTCCTCCACGACCGTCGCAGAGCAGACCATCGTGCCTTCGGGGGAGTCGAAGAAGACCTTGCCGGCGGTCGCCGCGTTGGCGTGATACGTAGGCGCCACGGCCTTCGCGTCCACCGGCGCCGGCGTCGGGTCGGTCACGCCCTGGTCACCGGAGAGGTCGTTGTCGTCGACGCCCTTGTCCGGGTCGTCGGCGTCCCGCATCCGCTTCGGGTTCCACAGGCCCTTGATGATCGGGTTGACGAAGTCGTCGGCCTCGCGCAGCCAGTCGTCCTTGTCCCAGTTCTTCCAGGCCCCGTGCTTCCACTTGTCGATGTCGATCCCGTGCTCTTTGAGCTTGTTCCTGAGGTCGTCCGGGATCTTGATCTTGCCGTCGCCGGAACTCGCCCCGTCGGTGGCGGAGGCGGAGGCTGACGCCTGGCCGTCGGCCTTGGTGTCGCCCGAGTTGCAGGCGGTGGCGGTGAGCGCCAGCGCCGACGCGAGGGCAACGGCGGCGAGAACGGGGGAGACTTTGCCGCGGGCACCCCTTCCCCGGCGAACGGTGATCAACGGCCGTATGGATCGCATGCTCTGACTCCCCCTGGGGTGAACTGAAACAACTGGGCGCTACCGCCGTGATCCCGCGCCCGGCGCAGGTGATCTCACGCGAACGCTGATCTCACGGCTCCTTGGAACGGCCTCACACACTATGCGCTCGCTGTGGGGGACTTCCCACGGAACGGCAACGGTTCCGTCACGGCAAGGATCTTGAAGCAACCCGTAACCCCGTGAGCCATCGGCGGTTGGTAGCGGTGGGGGTTCTGCTGTCCGTGTGCGGTCCCCTGGTGGGAGGACAGGGAGTCGTGGCCGAGTCTGCTTGCGGCGGGAGTACGCCCGAGGGATCTCCTGGGCGGCATGGTGTAGGTGCGGTGTCCGCGACGGCGCGGGGCGTGCACGAGGGGATCCTCCGGCGCCAGTCGGCGCGCGAATCGGCGGCGCGCACCTATGCGCGCGCCCTGCCGATCGTGCCCGTGCGGGCCCGGGGACTGACCATCGAGGGTGCCGACGGCCGCCGCTACCTCGACTGCCTCTCCGGCGCCGGAACGCTCGCCCTCGGCCACAATCACCCCGTCGTGCTGGAGGCCATCCGGAAGGTCCTCGACTCGGGTGCCCCGCTGCACGTCCTCGACCTGGCGACACCCGTCAAGGACGCCTTCGTCACCGAGCTGTTCCGCACCCTGCCGTCCGGACTCGCCGACCACGCGCGCGTGCAGTTCTGCGGACCGGCGGGAACCGACGCCGTGGAGGCCGCGCTCAAGCTGGTCCGCACCGCGACCGGCCGCGCCGGAATCATGGCCTTCACCGGCGCCTACCACGGCATGACCGCCGGAGCGCTCGAAGCATCCGGGGACGCCTCACACACGCGGGTCGCGCGCCTGCCCTATCCGCAGGACTACCGCTGCCCGTTCGGCATCGGCGGCCCACAGGGCGCCGAACTCGCGGCCCGCTGGACCGAGTCCGTCCTCGACGACCCCAAGTCCGGTGTACCGCACCCCGCCGGCATGATCCTCGAACCCGTCCAGGGGGAGGGCGGGGTGATTCCCGCGCCGGACGCGTGGATGCGGCGCATGCGGGAGATCACGGCGGCCCGCTCCATCCCGCTGATCGCCGACGAAGTCCAGACGGGAGTCGGACGTACGGGCGCCTTCTGGGCGGTGGAGCACAGCGGCATCACCCCCGACGTGATGGTGCTCTCCAAGGCCATCGGCGGCAGCCTTCCCCTTGCCGTGGTGGTCTACCGCGAGGACCTCGACGTCTGGGAACCCGGCACCCACGCAGGCACCTTCCGCGGCAACCAACTCGCCATGGCCGCAGGTACGGCCACCCTGACCTACGTCCGCGAAAACCGCCTGGCCGAACGAGCGGCGACCCTCGGATCTCACCTGCTGAACCAACTCGCGACTCTGGCCGGGGAGTTCCCGTGCATCGGAGAAGTGCGAGGGCGGGGGCTGATGATCGGGGTGGAGTTCGTGGGTGGTGAGGCGGGTGGTGGGGGCTTTGGTGGCAAGGAGGCCGGTCACGGGGGCTTTGGTTGCGGGGAGCCCGGATGGAGGGGGCTGAGTGGTACGGGATCCAGTGATGGGGCCGATGTGCCGTCACCCGAGCCGGTTGGGGTTCTTGACGGCGGGGTGACTGAGGCAGCGATGCGAGGTCCCGGCGCGGACGGCCCGCGCCCCGCTGCTCCCGAACTCGCCGCCGCCGTCCAACGGGAGTGCCTGCGACGTGGCCTGATCGTCGAGTTGGGTGGCCGACATGCGAGCGTCGTGCGGCTGCTCCCACCACTGACGATCAGCGACGAACAGGCAGCAGCGGTACTCGACCGACTGGCCGACGCGGTGGAGACGGCAGCCCGCGAGTTCGGGAGCGGTCGGGCAAGGGCCGGTACGACCACTCACGCAGCCACGCGCTTATAGGCCCTCTCGACAGCAACCTCTGTGTCCTCACCCTCACTTGGCCCACAGCCCGTACGACGAAGGCCCGCCTGCCACCGCACGGGCCAGAACCACCCACGAGGATCACCTTGATTCCCACCCCCACCCCCACCCCCACCCCCACCCCCGCATCCGGCGCCGGCTCTCCCACGCTCGACGGAGGTCCCGACGTCGCATCTCCCTCCCATGAGATGAGATCCGACCCGGCGATGCCACCGGTGCCTTGTCGGGAGGGATGGGTCGTGGAGCAGGCGCAGGCGCAGGCGCAGGAGATGGAGCGGGTGCAGGGGCGGGAGCAGGAGAGAGTCCCGGAGCAGCGGAAAGCCCCTGTCGCCGAGTTCCCTCGCCGGGTCCGCGCTGACCTCCTGGAGCACTCCGACCCGGGCACCGCGGCCGAGGTAGCGGCCGTCGAGAACCTGCTGCGCTGCTGGGTGCGCGAATCCGGCATCCAGGCCCCCGACGACGGCACACTTCGTATCCCCCTGCGAGCCAGTGGCACTGCCCTATGCGCCCCGGTCCACTACTGGTCCCCGACGGGATGGCACCGCTTCGGTCTCCCGTCCCTCGCCGACGCCCCCGAACAATCCCCGCCGGCCGACGCGGTCACAGTCGCCGCACTACTCGCCAGGGAGACGCCCGAACGCGGGTACGACACGCCGGCCCAATCCGTGGCTCCGGGGGCTGCAACTGGGCTTGGGGGGTTGCCCCTTGCCTCCTCGGGTTCTGTGACGGTCACCGGATCAACGGCTCCTGCGCCAGTTTCCGCGCCCATGACCAGCACGCCGCCGGCTCCGGGTGCGGAGCCCGCGAAGACAACCGGCACGCCATGGGCGCTCGCCCCGGGACCTGCGGCGACGACCGGCGCCCCATTCCCTCGTGCCTCCATGTCCGCCCCGCCGGCTCGTCCCCCATCGGCTGCCGGCCCCACATTCACCCCCACGCCCGACCTCGTCGTCCGCGTCGCCGACTCCCTCCGTCGCACCGCCACCTTCATCCACGAGCGTCGCCAGTGCCCTTCCGACGGTCCCGACCTCTTCCTCGCGGCCGAGCAGGCGCTCCTGCTCGGGCATCCACTGCACCCGACTCCGAAGAGCCGCGAAGGTCTCTCCCAAGCCGAAGCGTGCCTGTACTCACCGGAGTTGCGCGGCTCCTTCCCCCTCCACTGGCTCGCGGTCACTCCTTCCTTGCTCGCCACGGACTCCTCCTGGACGGAGCGCGGTCGCCGTGTTCCCGCGCCACAGCTCATGGCAAGGCTCTCCGAAACTGAGCCGGCCCGGCCCGATGGCTACGCCCTCCTGCCACTGCACCCCTGGCAACTACGCGAGGCCTGCCAACGTCCAGAGATCACGGCCCTGTTCGACGCCGGACTCCTGCGCGACCTCGGCACGCTTGGTTCCCCATGGCACCCCACTTCCTCCGTACGCACCGTCTATCGGTCCGGCTCCCCAGCCATGCTCAAGCTGTCGTTGGGCCTGCAGATCACCAACTCCCGCCGCGAGAACCTCCGCAAGGAACTGCATCGCGGCGTCGAGGTCCACCGCCTACTGCGCAGCGGACTGTCCGGGCAGTGGCGGGCCGCCCACCCGCAGTTCGACATCGTCCGCGACCCGGCCTGGCTGGCGGTCGACACACCCGAGGGCAACCCCGTACCCGGACTCGACGTGATGATCCGGCACAACCCGTTCAGCCCGTCGGACGACGTCTCCTGCGTGGCAGGGCTCGTCTCGCCCCGGCCTCAGGCACAAACAGGCAACAGCAGCCCGGCGGGCATGGCGCGCCACCATCCGAAGCCGGAGTCGCAGCCCCTGTACTCACGACTGGCCACGGTCGTCACGCACCTTGCCGGCCGAACCGGTCGCCCTCGTGAGGTCGTTGCCACCGAGTGGTTCATGCGCTATCTGCAACAGGTCGTCCGGCCCGTGCTGTGGCTGGACGCGGAGGCAGGGATCGCCCTGGAAGCCCACCAGCAGAACACGCTGGTCCTGCTGGACGCCGACGGCTGGCCCGCGGGCGGCCGCTACCGCGACAACCAGGGCTACTACTTCCGCGAGTCCAGGCGCGCGGAACTCTCCGAGCGACTGCCCGGTATCGGTGAGCGCAGCGACACCTTCGTGTCCGACGAGGTCACCGACGAGCGTTTCGCCTACTACCTGGCGATCAACAACGTGCTCGGCCTCATCGGTGCCTTCGGTTCCCAGCGTCTCGCCGACGAACGGCTGCTGCTCGCAGCCTTCCGCCGTTTCCTCAGCGACGTCGCCTCCGGACCCGCCCGGTTGCACACCTCACTCCCAGCCCACCTGCTGGACTCACCGGTCCTGCGCTGCAAGGCCAATCTGCTGACCCGGCTGCACGGCCTCGACGAACTCGTCGGCCCGGTCGACACCCAGTCCGTCTACGTCACCATCGCCAATCCCCTCCACTCCTGACAGCCGATGCCGACACCGCCGATCATCATCAACTCCCTTCCGTACCTGAGGAACATGCCCCACCTCACATTCTGAGAGGAGCGTCGCCGTGCCTCCCACCGACGCCAGCGCACACGCAGTCACCGCCCCCAGCACCGACACGGGCGCGGATACGAGCCCCCGTACGGCTGACGGCAGTACCGGCCCGGGCACGGACAGCGAGGACACGCTGGATCTGCGTCTGCCGGACGAGCTGGTTGCGCTCTTCGCAGCGGAGGCCGACTCAGGCGAGGCACGGAGTCGGCACGAAGCGATGACTTCGCCCGTCCCTTCGGTCACCGTGGCCGTCGACGACCTCCTCGACCGTGTCGCCGGCTGGGGGCCGGTCGTCACTCCCGTGGGTATGTTCCACCTAGTCCCCGTGCGAGTAGAGCGGGACCTGCCGCTGATCAGCCGCTGGATGAACGACCCCGCCGTAGCGGAGTTCTGGGACCTGTCCGGCCCACAGACCGTGACCGAGAGCCACCTGCAGGCCCAGCTATCCGGTGACGGGCGGAGCGTGCCCTGCCTCGGAGTGCTGGAGGGCACACCTATGAGCTACTGGGAGATCTACCGGGCAGATCTCGACCCACTGGCCCGCCACTATCCCGCTCGACCTCATGACACCGGAATCCACCTCCTCATCGGCGGCGTCGCCGACCGTGGCCGAAAGCTCGGCAGCACCCTGCTCAGATCCGTGGCCGACCTCGCGCTCGACAAGCGGCCTGCCTGCCCACGCGTCATCGCGGAACCCGACCTTCGCAACACCCCCTCCATCGCAGCCTTTCTGAGCGCCGGCTTCCGGTTCTCCGCCGAGGTCGACCTGCCCGCCAAACGGGCCGCCTTCATGGTCCGAGACCGGTCCTTGCGTAATCTGCTATGACGCCGTGCCACAGCGTCGTCACTCTTGGTACACCGCTCAGCCCGATCCGGTTCCCATCACCGTCGAGCCGATCTCCGACCGCGTCGATCGCAGCCGATCGCCCACCCCGTCGATCGCTCACCGAGCGGATCACTCCCGAGCGGATCGCTCAGGCGCCGTGGCGGCCTTCCCCGCGCCCAGCCGCTCTCTCGCACCCGTCCGACCCGCCCAAACCTGGCCCGACCCGCTCTGCCCTGCCCCGGCCCGCCCAGGCCCGCCCAGATCTGGCCCGGCCCACGGCTCCACCACGCTTCATCCCGCACCCCGCCATCCGCCCCGACCGCCCCCGGCGGTCCGCCCCACCTTCCCAGGCAATCCTCCCGACCTCACCTGAGGAGTACTCGGTCTTGATCCGGCCCCTCGCCCCCGCTTTGATCACCCGTTTGTCAGTGCCGGGTCGTAGGGTGGTCGCGCTATGACGAAGCCCTCACTCCCCGAACTCCTGCATGCTGCCGTCACTGCCGTTGGCGGTACGGAGCGCCCCGGCCAGGTGACTATGGCCGAAGCCGTCGCGGAAGCGATCGACGACGGTTCCCATCTGCTGGTCCAGGCCGGCACCGGCACCGGAAAGTCGCTGGGCTACCTCGTGCCCGCGCTTGCGCACGGGGAGCGCGTCGTCGTGGCGACGGCCACTCTCGCCCTGCAGCGCCAGCTCGCCGAGCGGGACCTGCCGCGCACCGTCGAGGCACTGCACCCCTTGCTGCGCCGCCGCCCGGAGTTCGCGATGCTGAAGGGCAGATCGAACTACCTCTGCCTGCACCGTCTCCACGAGGGCGTCCCGCAGGACGAGGAGGAGGGACTCTTCGACCAGTTCGAGGCGGCCGCGCCCACCAGCAAGCTGGGTCAGGACCTGCTGCGGCTGCGCGAATGGTCCGACGAGACCGAGACCGGGGACCGCGACAACCTCACGCCCGGAGTGTCCGACCGGGCCTGGGCGCAGGTGTCGGTCTCCTCCCGGGAGTGTCTGGGTGCAACGAAGTGCGCATACGGCGCCGAGTGCTTCGCCGAGATGGCCCGTGAGCGTGCCAAGCTCGCAGAGGTTGTCGTCACCAACCACGCACTGCTCGCGATCGACGCCATCGAGGGCGCCCCGGTCCTGCCGCAGCACGAGGTACTGATCGTCGACGAGGCACACGAGCTGGTCTCCCGTGTCACCGGAGTGGCCACGGGCGAACTCACGCCCGGCCAGGTCAACCGAGCGGTGCGCCGCGCGGCGAAGCTTGTCAACGAGAAGGCAGCCGACCAGCTCCAGACCGCCGCCGAGGGCTTCGAGCGGCTGATGGAGCTGGCTCTGCCGGGCCGTCTGGAGGAGATCCCGGAGGACCTCGGGTACGCGCTCATGGCGCTGCGCGACGCCTGCCGAACGGTGATCTCCGGGATCGGCGCGACCCGCGACAAGTCCGTCCAGGACGAGGACGCGGTCCGCAAGCAGGCGCTCGCGTCCGTGGAGTCGGTGCACGACGTGGCGGAACGGATCACCAACGGCTCCGAGTGGGACGTCGTCTGGTACGAGCGCCACGACCGCTTCGGTGCCTCGCTGCATGTCGCCCCCATGTCCGTCTCGGGCCTGCTGCGGGAGAAGCTCTTCGCGGACCGCTCCGTGGTCCTGACCTCAGCAACGCTGAAGCTGGGCGGCGACTTCAACGGCGTCGGCGCTTCCCTCGGACTCGCTCCTGAAGGCACAGAGGGAGAGGACCTGCCGCAGTGGAAGAGCGCTGACGTCGGCTCGCCCTTCGACTACCCCAAGCAGGGCATCCTCTACGTCGCCAAGCATCTGTCGCGCCCCGCGCGGGACAGCGACCGCGCGGACATGCTGGACGAGCTGACGGAGTTGATCCAGGCAGCGGGCGGGCGCACCCTCGGCCTGTTCTCCTCCATGCGGGCCGCACAGCTCGCCGCCGAGGAACTGCGCTCCAGGATCCCGGAGTTCCCGATCCTCCTCCAGGGCGAGGAGACGCTCGGCGAGCTGATCAAGAACTTCGCCGCAGACCCTGAGACCTGCCTGTTCGGCACGCTGTCGCTCTGGCAGGGCGTCGATGTCCCGGGCTCCAGCTGCCAGCTGGTGGTCATGGACAAGATTCCGTTCCCGCGTCCCGACGACCCTCTGATGAGCGCCCGCCAGAAGGCGGTGGAGGACGCGGGAGGCAACGGCTTCATGGCGGTCGCAGCCACGCACGCCGCGCTCCTCATGGCCCAGGGCGCCGGGCGCCTCGTACGGGCGTCGGGCGACCGCGGCGTGGTCGCCGTACTGGACCAGCGGCTGGCCACCGCCCGCTACGGAAGCTATCTGAAGGCGTCGCTACCGGAGTTCTGGTACACGACGGACCGCGACCAGGTCCGCAAGTCGTTGGCGGCGATCGACGCGGCGGCGAAGAAGACAGAGGCCGAATGACAGAGGCCGATGCCCGAGGCCGAACGAACGAGACCCGATAACCGAGGTCGAATGATCGAGGCCCAACGACCGAGGCCAAGTGAACAGACCCCATGACCGAGGCTTAATGATCGGGTCGGCCTGTCGCGAGTCGTGGCAGGCCGGCACCGATGCAGAGCCCCCTGGCGGCAGGGCCCGCCGACGGGGCCCGGACAGCACAGGGCCCCGGAACCGGCGCAGGGGTCCCGGGGCCCGGTCAGAAGGCGGTTCCGCACGAACCGCCCGCCGCAGCCGTCACACGCGCCGCAGCACTGCCACCACCTTGCCGAGGATGGTCGCGTCGTCGCCGGGGATCGGCTCGTACGCCGCGTTGTGCGGGAGGAGCCAGACGTGGCCGTCCTCGCGCTTGAAGCGCTTGACGGTGGCCTCGCCCTCGAGCATCGCGGCGACGATGTCACCGTTTTCGGCGACGGGCTGGCGGCGCACCGTGACCCAGTCGCCGTCGCAGATCGCGGCCTCGATCATGGAGTCACCGACGACCTTCAGCACGAACAGCTCTCCGTCACCGACCAGCTGGCGGGGGAGAGGGAAGACGTCCTCGACCGACTCCTCGGCGAGGATCGGGCCGCCGGCGGCGATACGGCCCACCAGCGGGACGTACGACGCGGCGGGCTTGCCGGCGGTGTCGGTGGGCTGCGCGGAGGCGCCCTGGTCGGAGCCGCGGACCTCGTACGCGCGCGGGCGGTGTGGGTCGCGGCGCAGGAAGCCCTTGCGCTCCAGTGCCATCAGCTGGTGTGCGACCGAGGAGGTGCTGGACAGTCCGACCGCCTGGCCGATCTCCCGCATCGACGGCGGGTAGCCGCGCCGCTGTACGGAATCCCTGATGACCTCGATCACCCGACGCTGCCGGTCGGTGAGCCCGGAGCTGTCCGCCCGGATGCCTGGAGGTCGGCCCGGCAAGGAGCGCTTGTGCCCCTCGGGGCTCACGGGTTCATTCATCGCATGCACCGGCTCGAGTTGGCCCTGGGAGCGGTCCTGGGCAGTGATGGTGGCACTGTCTGCGGTCGTGGTCACGTCGGCCCCTCTCGATGGTCTCCCTGCTGGACAACGGTAGTTGCTTTCGAAAGGTTGCGCCAAACACACGTTCGAGTGAAAAACCGCGAACCGCCTGGCTTGATCATGTGTCTGGGTGTATGGCTGACGCGGCACCTGGCGGACAAAGGGGCTTATTCTTGTACTCTTCACCGCCGAGGTGCTGACCTCGTGAGTTCCTGCCCCAGTCTGCCATCCGGTATCCCGTCAACCGGGGACCGGTGGCCATCTCTGCGGGAGCCCCACGGGCCCTCCCTCTGGCGCCCACGTTATCTCCGCATGTGCGGCAAGGGTACGGCTGAGCACCTGCGGATCCCCTCGGCCACGGCGCAGTGGCACATGCCCATGCGCACGCGACACGCGCGCATGACGTGTATGTATCGGCCAATCCCTACATCTAGTGGTTGGATTTCAGCAGCAGCCCAGAAGTTGTGGTCCCCCGGGTCTTCAGGCTCCTGGCGATCGCCTATGCTTGGGGCTGCTTCGAGGGGCCCGTGAGGCCCTGCGAGGCTATTGAGTCTGCTGTGAGGAGGGTTGGGAGTTCATGCACTGCCCCTTCTGCAGGCACCCTGACAGCCGTGTCGTCGACAGTCGTACGACCGACGACGGCACGTCCATCCGCAGGCGCCGCCAGTGTCCGGACTGCTCCCGTCGTTTCACGACCGTGGAGACGTGTTCGCTCATGGTGGTCAAGCGGTCCGGAGTCACCGAGCCTTTCAGTCGCACCAAGGTCATCAACGGCGTGCGCAAGGCATGCCAGGGGCGGCCTGTCACCGAGGACGCACTCGCCCAGCTCGGCCAGCGGGTCGAGGAGGCGGTGCGGGCCACCGGAAGCGCCGAACTGACCACCCACGACGTGGGTCTGGCCATACTCGGCCCGTTGCAGGAGCTCGACCTCGTCGCGTATCTGCGATTCGCCTCCGTCTACCGGGCGTTCGACTCGCTCGATGACTTCCAGGCCGCCATCGCGGAACTCAGGGAGGGGACGCGACCCGCCGCCGCGGACAACGACGACCGCGAGGACACCGCTGCGGGGAGCCAGGAAGACGACCGCGGGCGCGGAGGGACTGCTGAGGTCCCCGAGCCCGCCCACGCCGCCGACTGACCGAGGGCTGGAACGGGGCCAAGGCGCCGGAACCGGCCGCGAGGCGGCGATCGAAGACCTGTTGCGGGCGGCAGTGCGAGAAGCCCGCAGCATCAGACACAACACCGTGCCACGGGAACATCGGGGCACTTCAGGGCGTTTCAGCCCGTAGAGGGAGGCGGCATGACAGAGACGGCGAGCGGTCCGGCACGGAGTTCCCGCGCCAAGGGCGTCAAGGCGACCAAGGGACTGCGTATCGAGCGCATCCACACCACTCCTGGCGTGCACCCGTACGACGAGGTGGCCTGGGAGCGCCGTGACGTCGTCATGACCAACTGGCGCGACGGCTCGGTCAATTTCGAGCAGCGCGGCGTCGAGTTCCCCGACTTCTGGTCGGTGAACGCGGTCAACATCGTCACCAGCAAGTACTTCCGCGGTGCTGTCGGCAGCCCGCAGCGTGAGACCAGCCTCAGGCAGCTGATCGACCGCATCGTGAAGACGTATCGGAAGGCCGGCGAGGACTACAAGTACTTCGCCTCGCCCGCCGATGCCGAGATCTTCGAGCACGAGCTGGCGTATGCCCTCCTGCACCAGATCTTCAGCTTCAACAGCCCCGTCTGGTTCAACGTCGGTACCCCGCAGCCCCAGCAGGTCTCCGCCTGCTTCATCCTGGCGGTCGACGACTCCATGGAGTCGATCCTCGACTGGTACAAGGAAGAGGGCATGATCTTCAAGGGCGGCTCCGGTGCCGGCCTGAACCTCTCCCGTATCCGCTCCTCCAAGGAGCTGCTCTCCTCCGGTGGCAACGCCTCCGGCCCCGTCTCCTTCATGCGCGGCGCCGACGCCTCCGCCGGCACCATCAAGTCCGGTGGCGCCACCCGCCGTGCCGCCAAGATGGTCATCCTCGACGTAGACCACCCCGACATCGAGGACTTCATCGAGACCAAGGTGAAGGAAGAGGAGAAGATCCGCGCGCTGCGCGACGCGGGCTTCGACATGGACCTCGGCGGTGACGACATCACCTCCGTGCAGTACCAGAACGCCAACAACTCGGTCCGCGTGAACGACGAGTTCATGAAGGCGGTCGAGCAGGGCGGCAAGTTCGGTCTGCGTGCCCGGATGACCGGCGAGGTCATCGAAGAGGTCGAGGCCAAGTCCCTGTTCCGCAAGATGGCCGAGGCCGCCTGGGCCTGCGCCGACCCGGGCATCCAGTACGACGACACCATCAACCACTGGCACACCTGCCCGGAGTCCGGCCGTATCAACGGCTCGAACCCCTGCAGCGAGTACATGCACCTGGACAACACGTCCTGCAACCTCGCCTCGCTGAACCTGATGAAGTTCCTGAAGGACGACAGCAAGGGCAACCAGTCCTTCGACGGCGAGCGTTTCGCGAAGGTCGTCGAGCTCGTCATCACCGCGATGGACATCTCCATCTGCTTCGCGGACTTCCCGACCCAGAAGATCGGCGAGAACACGCGCGCGTTCCGCCAGCTCGGCATCGGCTACGCCAACCTCGGCGCCCTGCTGATGGCGACCGGTCACGCCTACGACTCGGACGGCGGCCGCGCCCTCGCCGGGGCCATCACCTCCCTGATGACCGGCACGTCGTACAGGCGCTCCGCCGAACTCGCCGCGGTCGTCGGCCCGTACGACGGCTACGCGCGCAATGCGAGCGCACACAACCGCGTCATGAAGCAGCACGCCGACGCCAACGCCGTGGCCGTCCGCATGGACGACCTCGACACTCCGATCTGGGCCGCCGCCACGGAGGCCTGGCAGGACGTGGTGCGCCTCGGCGAGAAGAACGGTTTCCGTAACGCCCAGGCGTCGGTCATCGCGCCGACCGGCACCATCGGTCTCGCGATGTCCTGTGACACCACCGGTCTTGAGCCCGACCTCGCCCTGGTCAAGTTCAAGAAGCTGGTCGGCGGCGGCTCGATGCAGATCGTCAACGGCACCGTCCCGCAGGCCCTGCGCCGCCTGGGCTACCAGGAGGAGCAGATCGAGGCGATCGTCGCCCACATCGCCGACCACGGCAATGTCGTCGACGCCCCGGGCCTCAAGCACGAGCACTACGAGGTGTTCGACTGCGCCATGGGCGAGCGCTCCATCTCCGCGATGGGCCACGTCCGCATGATGGCCGCGATCCAGCCATGGATCTCCGGCGCCCTGTCCAAGACGGTCAACATGCCGGAGTCGGCGACCGTCGAGGAGGTCGAGGAGATCTACTTCGAGGCCTGGAAGCTGGGCGTCAAGGCGCTCGCCATCTACCGCGACAACTGCAAGGTCGGCCAGCCGCTCTCCGCCAAGACCAAGGACAAGGAGAAGCCCGCGGCCGACACTGTCACCGAGAAGGCCGAGGCGACCATCCGCGAGACGGTCGAGAAGGTCATCGAGTACCGCCCGGTCCGCAAGCGCCTCCCGAAGGGCCGTCCCGGCATCACCACGTCCTTCACGGTCGGCGGCGCCGAAGGCTACATGACGGCCAATTCCTACCCGGACGACGGCCTGGGAGAGGTCTTCCTGAAGATGTCCAAGCAGGGTTCGACCCTCGCGGGCATGATGGACGCCTTCTCCATCGCGGTCTCCGTCGGCCTCCAGTACGGCGTGCCGCTGGAGACGTACGTCTCGAAGTTCACCAACATGCGCTTCGAGCCGGCCGGCATGACGGACGACCCGGACGTGCGGATGGCCCAGTCGATCGTCGACTACATCTTCCGTCGCCTGGCGCTGGACTTCCTGCCCTTCGAGACGCGCTCCGCGCTCGGCATCCACTCCGCCGATGAGCGTCAGCGCCACCTGGAGACCGGTTCGTACGAGCCTTCCGACGACGAGATGGACGTCGAGGGCCTGGCCCAGTCGGCGCCGCGCACCCAGGAGCTGAAGGCCGTCGCCATGCCGCGTGCCGAGGTCGAGGCGGTCAAGCCCGCCCCGATGCAGGCCCACACCAGCGCCGAGCTGGTGGAGATGCAGCTGGGCATCCAGGCCGACGCCCCGCTGTGCTTCTCCTGCGGCACGAAGATGCAGCGGGCCGGCTCCTGCTACATCTGCGAGGGCTGCGGGTCGACCAGCGGCTGCAGCTGATTTTGGGCCAAGTTGCATCGGATGCAACGGGCTGATTGTCCGTTGTAGTCGGCAGGTCGGCTGGATTGAACGCGGTTGTCCTCTGGCTTTGTAACCAGAGCCAGGGGATCACCCAGATTCGTCTCAGCCGCTGTGCGTTGGCGGCTGAAACGGCGAACGCCCAGCCTTGTAGGGGCCGGGCGTTCGTTGCGGCACCGAACTGATGTCAATGCGCTGGGTGAGATCACGCATGAGATCAGCTTCCGGGTCGCGATGCAACTTTGACCCGGAGGGGGGTGTTGATCATTTCAAAGAATCCTCGTCAGACTGGCGCAAAGGCCGCTTCGGCCGCCGCCAAAACGCTGACCAGTAAGAACGCAACCAAGGCGGAGAAGTCCGCTGCGGCGAGCGCGCTGTCGCAGGCGCCTAAGAGCACCGGCCAGACCGGCGCGAAGGCTGCCTCGGCAGCCGGTAAGACGCTGGCCAGCAACGGGGCGACGAAGGCGGAGAAGTCTGCTGCAGCCAGCACGCTGGCGCAGACGCCGCCTCGCCCCAAGAAGAAGTGAAGCGCGGATGCCCGGGGCCTACACCTGGGCATCCGCCCCGTCGGCTGATGCTCTCGATGCTTGGCCTACCGAGTTCGAGGCGAGCTGACTCTTGCCCTCGGGTCGCATCAACCTCAACAATGTTGCAGTGAATGCAACGGAGCCCCGTGGGGCACAGGACGGTAGCCTGGCTGGCTCTGCCCGCCTGGAACTGATCGACGGCGTCGTCCATCTCGTCCCCGAGAGCGCGATGCTGGAGGCCATGTTGCAGGGCTGGGCGCGTCAACAACGCGCCCGGTTCCTGAACGAGGACGGGACTATCAAGCCGCGCCAGGCGATGGTTCGGCGGCTGGTCGACTTCACCAACGAGTACCCGTGGCAGTGGCAGCCGGCTGACGCCGAGGCGTTCATCTCGCATCTGCGGTCACCCAATCGCAGTCGGCCGATCGGCATGTCGACCGGCCGGGGCTACGAGACGACGCTCGCTCTGTTCATGGGCTTCATCGCTGACCGCCGGTACGGCTGGGCGGCGGAGTGCCTGGAGCGGTTCGGCCAGGCGCCGCAGCAGATCTTCCACGAGGACAACCGCGTTGCCCATGTGGCCGAGTACGAGGGTCAGCCGGGCAGACGGCCGCTCACCTACGACGAGATCCAGGCGCTGTTCGACGCCGCCGACGGCCGAGCTGAGGAAGTCCAGACCCGAGGCCGCAAGGGCGCACTGACTGCGATGCGGGACTCCGCCCTTCTCAAGACGATCTATGCCTATGGTCTGCGGCGCAACGAGTCCCGGATGCTCGACCTGCCTGACCTGCGGCGAGCCCAAAAGCGGCCCCAGTACGGCAAGTATGGCGGCATCTACGTTCGCTACGGCAAGGCGTCCAAGGGCAGTCCGCCCAAGCGCCGCACGGTGCTGACGGTCAAGGAGTTCGACTGGATCGTCGAGGTGCTCGACCGCTGGGTCACCGAGATCCGTCCCGCCTTCTCGCCCGGCAAGCTCTCCGCGCTCTTCGTCACCGAGCGCTCCGGCCGGATGTCCCTGCGCGGCGTCAACAAGGCGTTCACCACGGCCAGGGACGCCGCTGGCCTGCCGCCCGAGCTGGACTTGCACTGCCTGCGGCACTCGAACATCACGCACCTCGTCGAGTTCGACTATCCCGAGAAGTTCGTATCTATCCAGGCCGGCCACGACCACGCCAGCACGACCGCCATCTACACCGGCGTGTCCGACGAGTACCGCAACCGCGTGATTCAGCGCGCGCTGAAGGACCGCCACCCCGACCTCTGGGAGACCGAATGATCAAGAAGATGGGGATCGACTGGAACCTGCGCAAGCTCATGGCCAGCCGCGACATGTTCCAGACCACGGACCTGGTCCCACTGCTCGCCGAACGCGGCGTCCACCTCTCCCGTGAGCAGGTATTCCGGCTGGTCACCCAGCCCCCGCAGCGACTGTCGATGGACACCCTCGCCGCACTCTGCGACATCCTCCACTGCACCCCGAACGACCTGATCGAAGTCCAGCCGGTCAACGCCCAGGTCAGCAAGGCCGTCGGCGACACCGTCCGCCCCCTGCCGCAGGTCCGGCGGACCACCATCCGTCGCCCAGGCGAGTGAGCCGCACGCGCGACCAGCGCCGAGCCGAGGAACGCCACGACCGCCGGGGCCGGATCGCCAGCGCGCTCACCACCTCCTTGCCCGGCCTGGACGTGGAGGCCGCGGCGGCAACGCTGAAGGCGGCCAAGGCCGACCGCGGCGTCGCCCTGCGGGAGCTCGACGAGCACTTGGCAGCCCACCCGGACGCGCTCAGTTCCGGCGATCCGCGCTGCCCGGCCGTGATCGTCCGCCTCGCGCAAGCCCTGGTTGCCGCCGGGCACACCGGTGCTACCCCACCCACATGCTCGGACTGCCGACGCACCGGCATCCCGCTGCCCCGCAGCGGCCCCGACGGCCGGATCTGCCAGGCATGCGCTGCCCGAAGCCCCCGGAACAAGAAGCCGTGCGCGCGCTGCGCGCGCACCGCCCGGATCTTCGCCCGCCGTGACGAAGGCGGCATCTGCTACTCCTGCTACCGCACAGACCCGCAGGTCACCGAGGACTGCGTCGGCTGCGGACGCCGGCGGATGCCTGTCACCCGCCGGCCGGACGGCCAGCCGCTCTGCGAAGCCTGCTGGACCCCGCCCGCGCACACCTGCACCGCCTGCGGGAGGGTCGGCCAAGCCCAATCCCTCGGCCCGGCCGGTGCGCTATGCACGACCTGCTACCGCCGCCTTGCCCAGCCTCGCCGGACCTGCGGCAACTGCGGCAGGCACCAGCAGATCGTCCGCCGTGCCACCGCCCACAGCCCCGATCTGTGCTGGAACTGCGCGACCCCGCCCGCCGCCTCGTGCTCCGTTTGCGGCCAGGTCCGGCCCTGTCCCAAGAACTCCCAGGGGCAACTCGTCTGCCGCACCTGCCGGCCCCGCGCCACCACCATGTGCTCAGCCTGCGGACATTCCCGCCCCGCCCACGCTCACTGGCCCCGCGGGCCGGTCTGCGGCGCCTGCTACGTCCGCATCCTCGACCACCCCGAGCAGTGCCACCGCTGCGACGAACGGCAACCCCTGATCGGGCAGGACGAGAGCGACCATGGGATCTGCGGGCCATGCGCCGGGCTGCCCGGCATCTACACCTGCCCGACCTGCGGCAACAGCGGACGTCTCTACGCCGACGGCCGATGCCCCCGCTGCATCCTCTCGGTCCGCCTCGAAGAACACCTATCCGGGCCTGACGGCCAGGTCCCGACCCAACTCCGGCCGCTAAGAGACGCGTTGGCAGCCGCCGAGACTCCCCGCGGCGTCCTGTCCTGGCTGAAACGGAGTCCGAACGCCCGCCTGCTCGGCGAACTCGCCACGAGCGGCAAGCCGGTCAGCCATGACGTCCTGGACGAACTCCCGCCCAGCCGTTACGAGCACTACGTCCGCCAGACCCTGGTCCACACCGGCGTCCTGCCGGAACGTCACGAGGACCTCGACCGAATCCCCGCCTGGTTGGATCAGCTCCTGGCCGACCAGCCCGCCAAACACGCCGCCCTGATCCGGCCGTTCGTCCACTGGTTCCTGCTCAAGCGGGCCCGCCGCCGGGCCACCCACCGAGGACGTCCTGCCATGGCCGGCTCCTACCTCCGCACCCGGATCCGCGTCGCCCTCGAACTGCTGACCTGGCTCGACGAGCGGCAGTTTGCCTTCGGGGACCTCACCCAGGACCGCCTCGACCAGTGGCTCGCGGACGGCAACACACGCAACTACTCCATCCGCTACTTCCTGAGCTGGGCCGCCAAACGCGACCTGCTGCCGGAACTGACCGTCCCGGCCATCCCCCGCCAGGAGCCCGCGAGGATCCTGGACGAGGACGAGCGCTGGCACCAACTCAGCCGCCTCCTGAACGACACCGCGCTGCCCCTGGACGTCCGGACCGCCGGCGCCCTGGTGCTGCTGTTCGGGCTGCCGACCTCACGCATCCGCCTCCTCCACACCGAGCACCTCGGCGAGCACGACGGCCAGACGCACCTGGCCGTCGGTTCGCCCCCGCTGTTGGTCCCGCCGAAGCTGGCCGTGCTGCTGAATCAGCTCGCCGAAGCCCCTATCAGGCAATCCAGGATCAGCGCCGATGCATCAGGGCCGCGCTGGCTCTTCCCCGGCCTGCTGCCAGGGCGCCCGGCCGGACCGTCCGGGTTCAGCCGCAAACTCCTGGACCACGGGATCGATGCCCGACCCGCACGCAACGCGGCCCTCATCGCGCTCCTGGAGGACGTCCCGCCCCCGATCCTGGCCGACCTCCTCGGCCTCCACATCAACACCGCCGTCCGCTGGGCCGACATCGCCCGGCGCGACTGGACCGACTACCTCTCCGCCCGCGACAGCACCCTCACAGATGAGCCGGGCCCGGCAGAAGCGTGAGTCCTCGCACCCCCGCCGCAGTCACCGTCTAGTCAGGAGCCAGAATGGGATTTTCCGAGCTAATCGCTTACCACGTCCTACCGATCGCACGCGCTCAGCGCCTGGCGGATGGCAACTACGCCCGGCCTCAGTGGGTCGGCACCGGCTTCACCTTCGGCGAAGGCACCTTTGTTACCTGTTGGCACTGCGTCGGCGCGGACCTCGCCGACGACGAGGTCTACTTCGCAGCTGGGCGAGAGCGCGGGAACCAGCAGAGCCACCGCAGCTGGCCGATTGAGTTGCGGCAGCTCGCACGCGACGTCAACGGAGCCGATCTTGCCCTCGCGCGGATCGATCCATGGTTCTTGCCCCGGCTGCCCCTCGCCGCCGAACCGCTGCAATGGGGTGATGACGTCGTTGCCCTCGGCTTCCCCCACACCCTGGACACGACCGACGCGGACACCGGGGACAAGCGAATCGAGACCCACGCCCGTGTCTTCAAGGGATACGTCACGCGCCTGTTCCATGACGAATATCAGCGCCAACCCGTCGTTGAACTGAACATTCCCGCGCCGGTGGGGATGAGCGGCGGCCCGCTCTTCAAGGCACAGCAGCCCATGTTTCGGGGCGGCCCGGCGCCGGATCCGTTCGAGTGCTCCGGAGTGATCTTCGGCGAACACTCGCTCCACACGCCTGACGGCATCCACCGGCATGGCACCGCACTCCTTCTAGACACCCTCCGGAACGCCAGCGGGCCTGCCACCGATGGTCTTCCCCTCGCCCAGTACCTTGAGCGACCCGACGCCAAAGCCTCCATGCCCGTGAATACTGCACCCTCCGAATAAGTGCTCGTCCCCGGTACACGGGCCGGGGCCACGCCCCGCCCGACAGGTAGTCCCTGAAGAGGAGGGGGCGCCGACCACGGTCGGTGCCCCCTCCTCGCCGTACGGCGCCGTACGGCGCCGTCAGGGCCGGCGGGCCTGGCCCATCGTTCTCGTGAACGTCGCCGGGTCGTCGTCGTAACCGTGGATGCCGGGGTGGAAGGTCCAGTCGCCGGATCCGTCGCGCAGGAACTCCCCGATGGTCGCCGCCGTCGCTCCGAGGACGCCGCCGAAGTCGTCCTCGGCCAGGACGGTGTAACCCTCGCGGATCCGCAGGCCGGGGTTGATCACGCCGACGAAGGTCCGGTGCACCGAACGCTGCTGAATGACGACACCGATCACCACGCGCGCGTATCGGCCGTCCAGCCGGTCCAGCTCCAGCGTCATGACCTCGTCCCAGCCGAAGCCCTTGCCGTCCTTGCTGTCCCGGTTGAGGTAGATGGTGCCGTCGGGGGAGCGGCTGTCGAAGTGCACCACGTAGGTGGGCTCACCGTACGGATCGTCCGCCAGGTAGGTGGCCGCGACGATGTCCAGATCCGTGGGCGGCTGTCCCGTCGGACTCGGATCCCACTTCAGTGAGACTTCGGCCTTACGTATCCCCTTGTTGAGGCCGTTCACCAGTCTTCCCCTTCCCCGTTGCCCGTGCGTTGTCTCCGCCCCTAACTGCCGGACGGACAAGGCCGGTTGTCCATCCTGCCACGCGCGCGTGCACGTGTGCCGCCGAGCTGTGCGGCTGAGCGTGACCAACGCCATGGTCCGTGGCCTTACCATGGCGCGGTGCTGGTCAAGTGGATTCGCTGCACCGTGGTGGACCGCCGCGGCTTCGAGCGGGGGCAGCGAAAGTGGGCGGGGCTTCTGGGGGAGCCGGGGTTTCGGGGACAAGGTGGTGGCTGGAGCAGGGGACGGACAGGGGTGGCGCACATCTTCGCCTTCTGGGAGAGCCGTGCGTTCTACGACTCCTTCATGGCGCGTTCCCACGACCGCCTGGCGGCGGCCCAGTCGGGCACCTTCAAGAATGCCCAGGTCAAGCTCTTCGACTACCGCTTCGATGTGAAGACCGGCTTCGAACCGCGTTTCACGGACGCCGACCTGGTGCGGGTCGCCCTCTGCCGAGTCCACGAGGACCGTGCCGAGCACTTCATGTTGATGCAGGAAAAGGTCTGGAATCCTGCCATGGCAGGCTCTCCGGGCATGATCAGAGGCCTGTTCGGCGAGGCGCCGGGGCACGAGTTCCTGGTGCTGTCGATGTGGCGATCGGCCGCCGAACACGGCAAGTACCGTACGGAGCGCGTGGAGCGGCTCGCCCTTCGGGCGCAGACGGAGGCGGACGTCGCGTCGCTCACGGGTGACATCGTCGAGCTGGAGCCGACCTGGACGGTTTGACGCTTTGGGTTTGAAATCCGGACCCGCTGATCGTGCGCCCAGGTGTGGCCTGTGGTGCAGGAAATGTGTGACCTGCGCCGTATAGAGGCCCTACGAGTGCTCGATCGGCCGTCATCCGATCTAGGGTTTTGGCATGGCACGACCACGGCGCATCGTCCTTGTCCGGCACGGAGAGTCAACGGGCAATGTTGATGACACCGTTTACGAGCGTGAGCCCGACCATGCGCTGGCGCTGACCGAGCGCGGCTGGCAGCAGGCCGAGGAGACCGGCAAACGGCTGCGCGATGTCTTCGGCCGCGAGCGCGTCAGCGTGTACGTGTCCCCGTACCGCCGCACGCACGACACCCTGCGTGCCTTCCATCTCGACCCCGAGCTCATACGGGTGCGCGAGGAGCCCCGGCTGCGCGAACAGGACTGGGGAAACTGGCAGGACGGCGACGACGTACGCCTCCAGAAGGCCTACCGGGACGCCTACGGCCACTTCTTCTACCGCTTCGTGCAGGGGGAGTCCGGCGCCGACGTGTACGACCGGGTCGGCGGCTTCCTGGAGAGCCTGTACCGCAGCTTCGAGGCACCCGATCACCCGTCCAACGTGCTGCTCGTGACCCATGGCCTGGCCATGCGGCTGTTCTGCATGCGCTGGTTCCACTGGACGGTCGCGGAATTCGAGTCACTGTCGAATCCCGGGAACGCCGAGATGCGGATGCTCGTTCTCGGGGACGACGGCAAGTACGTGCTTGACCGGCCTTTCGAACGCTGGCGAGATCCGGAACCGTACGGGATCACCGGATAGAGTGGCAGAGCCATGACCCCCGATTCCTCTCCCGACGGGCGCCTGGACCGCGCCCTGGCGAGCCTGCGTGGACTCGCGGTCGGTGATGCGCTGGGCTCCCAGTTCTTCGTCCCGGCGAACTACCCCCTGCTCAAGAGCCGAGAGCTGCCGCCCGGGCCCTGGCAGTGGACCGACGACACCGAGATGGCCTGCTCTGTGGTCGCTGTCCTCGCCGCCCACCACCGCATCGACCAGGACGAGCTGGCGCACTCCTTCGCCGAGCACCACGACTTCGACCGGGGGTACGGCCCCGCCGTCAACCGCCTGCTGCGGCTGGTCCGGGAGGGCGGCGACTGGCGTGAACTCGCCGCCGAGCTGTTCAAGGGACAGGGGTCGTGGGGCAACGGGGCGGCGATGCGGATCGCCCCGCTGGGCGCCTGGTACGCGGACGATCCGGAGCAGGCGACCCACCAGGCGGAGATCTCCGCCTACCCGACGCACCAGCACCGCGAGGCTGTCGTGGGCTCCATGGCGGTTGCCGCGGCCGCCTCGCTGGTTGCCGCTCCCGGCGGCCCGCCGAGCCCAGAGGCACTCCTCGACGGCGTGGTCGCACTCATCCCGAAGAGCGCGGTCGGCGCGGGCCTGCGACGCGCGCGGGACATGCTCGACTACGACGACGCCGGCACCGTCGCGGCCGTCCTGGGCTGCGGACGGCGTACGTCTGCCCATGACACCGTGCCCTTCGCCCTCTGGTCGGCCGCTCGGGCCCTCGGCGACTACGCGCACGCGTTCTGGACGACCGCGCAGGTCGGCGGTGACGTGGACACGACCTGCGCCATCGTGGGTGGTGTGATCGCCGCGGGGAAGGTGGGGATGCCGCCGACCGAGTGGGCGGACCTGACCGAGGAACTGCCGGACTGGATCCGAACGGCTGGGTGACGCCTGCCTGGGTCTTTTCCGCGCGGGAAAGCGAGCCGGGCAGAGGCTCCGGCGGGAACTCTCTGTGGATATCGGGAACTCTGTGTAATCGCCTGTCCGTTGTTCTGGCAGCAAGCGTGTGGCACACGCGTCGGCATGTGCGCAGGACACGCGAGGGTTCCCGGGGGTGGTCATGCGGTTCGTGGTGGTGCTGGTGGCGTTCTTGGCCCTCATGTCGCTGCGCTCTGCAGGGAGAGTGCGGATGGCCGGACCGGCGTCCTTGTCATCGGTCCCCTGGACCCGGTCCGGCCATCCGCCGCTGGATGCAGGCGCGGGCGGGTCAGCCGGCCGGCAGTCCCGCCGTGCCGGCGAGCGCGTCCAGGTCGCTCTTGCGGACCCGGATCACGAACCAGGCCGTGCCGAGAGCCAGTACGGCCATGGCCGCGGCCGCCACGAAGCCCATCGAGATGCCCTACGCGAGCACCGCGTGCCCCCACGTGCCGGGCAGCTGATGCGACTTGGCGAACTCAGCCTTCTGCTCCGCCGATCCGTTCGCGAGGAACTTCGGCAGCTGCTTCTCGGCCTCGTCCCTGCTGGCGGAGCCGAAAACCGTCGTCAGGATGGACAGGCCGAGCGAACCGCCCACCTGTTGCATCGCGTTGAGCAGTCCGGAGGCCGCACCCGCCTCGTGCTGGGCGACACCGGAGACCGCGGTGACGGTCAGCGTCACGAAGTTCAGGCCCATGCCGAAGCCGAACACCAGCATCGGGCCGAGCACCCCGCCGGCGTAGGAGCTGTCGGAGCCGATGAGGGTCTGCCAGGCCAGTCCGATCACCGCGAGAGCCGAGCCGGTGAGCATGAACGGCTTGGGCCCGAGCACGGGCAGGAACCGCTGCGACAGACCCGCGCCGAGCGCGATCACGACCGTCACCGGCAGGAAGGCGAGACCGGCCTGGATCGGGGTGTATCCCAGCACGTTCTGCACGAACAGCACGATGTAGAAGAACATGCCGAACATCGCCGCAGCCAGGCTGAGCATGATCACGTACGTGCCCGAGCGGTTGCGGTCGGCGAACATCCGCAGTGGGGTGATGGGCTCCTTGGCCCGGGACTCGATGAGCGCGAAGGAACCCAGCAGGACCACGGCGGCGGCGAAGGAGCCGATGGTCAGACTGTCCCGCCAGCCCTCGTCCGCCGCGCGGATGAAGCCGTAGACGAGGGTTGCCATGCCGGCTGTCGAGGTCGCGGCGCCCGCGATGTCGAAGCGGCCGGTGTGCCGTTCCGACTCGTTGATGTACATCGGTGCGAGCACGGCGATCAGTGCGCCGATCGGTACGTTGACGAAGAGCACCCAGCGCCAGTCGAGCCACTCGGTGAGCATGCCGCCCGCGAGGAGGCCGATCGCGCCACCGCCCGCGGAGACCGCGGCGAAGACGCCGAAGGCCCGGTTGCGCTCCGGACCCTCGGGGAACGTCGTGGTGATGAGCGCCAGCGAGGTGGGCGACGCGATTGCGCCGCCCATGCCCTGCAGGACGCGTGCCGCCAGCAACTGCCAAGGTTCCTGGGCGAGTCCGCCGAGCAGCGAGGCAAACGTGAACAGCAGGATGCCCGTCATGAGGACCCGGCGGCGGCCGAGGATGTCACCGGCCCGGCCGCCCAGAAGCAGCAGACAGCCGAAGGTGAGTGTGTAGGCGCTGACCACCCAGGTGAGGTCGGTGGTGCTGAACTTCAGTGCGTCTTGAATGTGCGGGAGCGCGATGTTCACAATCGTCGCGTCCGGAACAACCGGTTCGTGTGTTCTGAGGTTCCGAGTTCAGCTCGCGGGCTGAGAAAGCAGGGCCGGGAAGGGCGGAGGTCTCCTACGGGGCCTCCGCCCTTCGCTGTGCAGCACCAGTCGCCCGGAGGGGAATGCGAAATAACGCCCTGACCTGAGCTCATCGGTCGGGTGAAACCCGCTTGGGGGAGTGATGGGCGCAGAAGGTCGCACGGACAGGCAGCGCGCGCCGTACGCTCGAATCATGAGTGCCGACATTGGCAAACGGCTTCAGGGAGTTCGCAAGCGGCGCGGCCTGACGCAGCGTCAGCTAGCGAGTGAGTCCGGCGTATCCCTGTCCTTGATCAGGAAGCTGGAGCAAGGGGAGCGTGCTGACACACGCCTGGAGACCGCGCGCCGACTGGCGCAGACGCTACGGGTGCCGACTACCAGCCTCATGGCCGATCACGAGGAAGAGCGGCAGACGGCGCCTGGAGCCGGTGATCGGTGGGAGGCTGTCCGGCGTGCGCTAGTGGCTCCTGTGCGGGCGGACGGGGTGGCCGAAGAGCCGACCGTGACAGGCGGGCAAGAAGCCCTGGAGTCGGCGCTCCCGCTCTTTTCTGGTGATCGTTTCGCAGAGTTGAGCGTGATCCTTCCGCCCTTGCTGCGGGATGCTGATCTCATTGCCGAGAGTGGTCCCGAGGGGCGTGCAGTGCGTGTGCGGCTGTCGCAGTTGACGGGCTGGCTGCTCACCCAGACGAGACAGTTCGAGGCGGCGGACGTCGCCTTGTCCCGGTCCCTGGAGGAGTCCTCGGACCGGCTTCAGGCGGCGGCGACAGTTAGCACACAGTGCTGGCTTCTGCTGAGGCGTGGTCGCCTGGCTGAGGCGCGGGAACTGGCGACCCGGTGGGCGGATGAGGTGGAGCCGCGCATCTCGCGGGCGACTCCAGCGGAGCTGAGCGCATGGGGCTGGTTGCTGCTGCGGGCCTCCGCTGCGGCGATCCGGGACAACCGGCCCGGAGAGGCCGAGGATGCTTTGCGCTACGCCAACTCGGCAGCGGTGGCGATGGGGCGGGAGTTCGCTCCGCGTGACGACTTCTTGCAGGCGTTCGGCCCGGTCACGGTGACCTTGAAGCGCGCCGAGAACGCAATGATCGTCGACAAGCCGGACTTGGTACTCAAGCTCTCGGCGCGCATCCCGACCGGCGGCATGCGGCCCACGTCCAACAACCGCAACCGTCACCTCCTCGACGTGGCAGAGGCGCATGCTCGCTCGCGCGACTACGTGAAAACGGTCGAGGTCTTGCAGCGCATCCGGGCGGACGCTCCTCAGTGGCTGCCCAACCAGCGGTACGCGCGCGACATCTTCGGTCGGGTGATCGCTCGTCGGCGGACCCTCACCACCGACATGCGGGAGCTGGCCGACGCAATCGGCGTACCCGTGTGACGTGGTGTGGTACTTCGGGGCGATGCCGCGCCAAAGTGCCATTGAGGTGTATTCCTTCCGCTACGTAGCGTCATTGCCATGGCGACTCAAGGAACAACAACAATGGCAGGCATCCCTGAGCGCGGCGAGCTGGTGTACGACCCGGTGACGCGCAGAGTCGGGGAGTACCAGGACAAGGCCGGTCCGTACGCGATGCTGCGGCCGGTCGGCGGTGGCCGTGAGTGGGAGGCGGACCCGGACCAGATCCGTCCGGCCACCGCTTCGGAGCGGCTGAGCGCAGGTGTGAAGGCGGCCAACGAGCGGACGGGGCGGGGTCTGTGAGTGTGCGCTCGGTGATCCGTGAGGAGACGTGGACGCTGACGCCGGACCGTGAGCCGGATGCGGAGCCGACCACGTACGCGATGGCGTGTGCGGTGTGTGAGGAGTCCTCGGATGCCAGTGAGGACTTCGCTGATCCGCAGAGCTGGGTGCTGAAGCACTGCGGACAGAACCCGTCGCACCACACCTTCCGCGAAAGCATCGTCCGTCCGTGGCGCACCTGGCGGCACTCGTGATGCGCCGCACCCTGGGCGTGTTAGCCCGCTTCACCGGTCCGCTGATGATCGTCATGATCTCGGGTTCGTGCGGCTTCGTCCTGGGCGTCACCTTCGCCTCCAGCCCCGCACTTCCCTAGTCTCCCGTCCCCGCCGGGCGTAGCCGATTTGAGGTCTCCCCCACTCAGAGGAGCCCTGGCGGGGGCGGGTCTTTGCCCAGGTCATGGCGCGGTTTGGGCACGCCGCCGGCCGTAGAGGCTTTGGGCGGGAGCTGCCATGGGGCGAGTGAACAGGGGGCCTTACGCTCGCCAGCGGATCGGGCAGTCCTTGGAGCTGCCCGCAATAGCCCGATCGGCCCCCTGTTCTTCGAGGCTCGCCCCATGGTGGCTGCCTAAAGCCTCGTAGGCCGTCGGCCCCCAGCCCAAGAGGGTCTGTGCCGTGTACCGGCAGCTTGTCCATGTTCGGTTGCTGAGTGAGGTGTGTATGAAGCGTTGTGATGATTGGTTCGCGCCCCCGCCGGAGACACAGACGATGGCGTGTCGCCTGGCGGGAGTGGAGTTGGACATCGACATGAAGTTGGTGTTGGAGTGCGAACTGTGGGCGGGGCACGAGGGGCCGGATCATGCGGCGGGGATCGTGGAGGCGCAGGAAGAATCTGGCCGTATGACCTGGGTGTGGTGGCGGTCCGGAGTGGAAGTGCGTGATACGTGTCCGGTGTATCGGTTCGGGGATGAGGACCGGGTGGACAACGATGCGTGCGGTCTGTTCGCGGGGCACGAGGGCGACCACAGTTGGCCGGAGCTGGCGTGAGGGCTGGCCGGTGAGTGGCGGTGGCCCGGATCGGTGCCGTGGGTGCTGGAGGCTGTGAGCCTCGGGTCGTCGTCCATGGCGTCGGGGTGGGCGAGTTGGGCTGTGAGGAACTGGCTCACGCTTTTCGGGTCGCCGTGGTGTGCGCCGGGGCGGCGGCGCCCCGTACCGGACCGGCCGAAGGCCGCATGCCGGGACGGGGTGCGGCAAGCCGCCCCGGCGGCGCGCCGAAGGCGCGCCCTGGAAGAAGTAAAGCCAGATTCCGCCACGTCCCGAACCGCTGCCCGCTCCCGTCTCCTCATGGCGCATGGCCCGAAGCGCAACCGGCCGGATAGGCAAACACGGCTCGCCGCTACCGGGATCCTCCGCCCAACTCGGCCCCTGACAGACCCTCAGATCCCTCTAGTGCAAAGGCAATTCACTTGCGCCCTGCGGAGAGAACGTGTCGGCTGACGGAATTCTCATTCCGGTCGATTTCGGTATGGGTTCCGGAAGTTCCCACCAGCCCGGTGGGGTTCATCACGGAAAAATAACAGGCCCCTGGCTGCGGTAACTCATATCATTCAAAGGCAAGTTGACTGCGCCTGACCCGGGCGTATGCACGATACGCGCCCTGTAAGCGCAAAGGAGAGAAGCCATGAACACCCGTTATCTACTTCCTGACTTGAGTCTCTGGAGGCCGCGTCATGTCTGCCGCATCCTGCAACAACAGCACACCTGCAATCCGCCCGTCCGCCGCATCGTCCGCTCCGGCCGGGCGTTCCGACGTCCTGGCGCGCGAACTACGTCTGCAAGCTCTCTCAGAGGCGGACCGTGACCTTATACGCCTCCTGAAGGATCCGCTCTTTTCGCGTTGGAAGGAGCAGATCAAAGCGATTGGCGGCTGCGCCAACCCGATTTACCTGTCCGGCTCGACGGTCACCCATGATGCGGTCACGGGTGAGGTGCTCTCGTCCTATTCGACGGACGGGGAGCCTGGCGAGCGGCTGGCGGTGCGCTGCCGTAACCGGCGTGCCTCGGTGTGCGAGCCGTGCGCGTACCTGCATGCCGGGGACACCTTCCAGCTCGTTCGCGCGGGCCTGTCCGGCGGCAAGGGCGTGCCCGATGCGGTGCGGGATCGTCCCCGGCTGTTCGTCACCCTGACCGCCCCGTCGTTCGGGCCGGTGCACCGGGTGCGCGAGGGGGATCGGTGCCGCCCCCGCCGGGATGATCCGCGCTGCGAGCACGGACGGCGGCAGGGCTGCGGCCTGGTGCACACCGAGGATGACCCGCCGGTCGGACTGCCGCTGTGCCCGGACTGCTACGACTACGTCGGCCATGTGCTGTGGCACGCGCACGCCGGGCGGCTGTGGGACCGGTTCACCACCGCCGTACGCCGCTACCTGGCCTCGGCCGGTGGGGTGCCGCGCTCCAAGCTCGGTGAGCACCTGGTGGTGTCCTTCGCCAAGGTCGCCGAGTTCCAGCGGCGCGGGGCGATCCACTTCCACGGCATCGTGCGGATGGACGGCACGGACGGTCCCGCCTCATCCGCTCCGGCCTGGGCGACAGAGGACGTGCTCTTGGACGCGGTCGAGCAGGCCGCCGCGTCCAGCTTCGTCACGGTCCCGGACTCCGGCGCCTACGGCACGGAACGCGTCGGCTGGGGCGGGCAGTTCGACGCTCACCCCATCCGTCCAGTCGCAGAAAATGACAACCCGTCAGATTCGGCGGTCGCCGGATACGTGGCCAAGTACGTCACGAAGGGAGCGGCCGACACGGGCGCCGGACTGGACTACCGGGTCACCAGCCTGGAGGACATCCGCGCGGCGGTCGTCAACCGCCACGTACGGGCCCTGATGGGTACCTGCTGGCGCCTGGGCGGCCTGGCCGAACTGGAACACCTCCGGCTGCGGTCGTGGGCTCACGCCCTCGGCTATCGGGGCCACATCCTCACCAAATCCCGCCGCTACTCGACCACGTACGGCGCACTGCGCGAGGAACGGGCCGACTACCGAAAGGGCGACACCAAACCCACACGCAGCGCGGACACGGTCACGGAAGCGGCGTGGCGTTACGTCGGTTCCGGCTACACCCGTGGCGAAGCTGACTTTGCCCTCGGCATCGCCGAAGACATCGTCATAAACCGCGAACTCGCCCGAGAGGCGATGGACGATGAAAAGCGGGGGTGGGTGCTGTGAGTAGTGCCAGCAACAGGCCGCCGCGTGGGCCAAAGGTCACGGTGAAATGGCGAGAGGCTGAGTGGGGGCCGGCGGAACGGAGGCGCCTTGCCCGGTTGCTCTTCAGTCGGTTGCATGAACGAGAGGTCGAATCGCGTGCAAGAAAGCTGAGTTGATGCAAGCGAATTTCAACGTACGTAGGATCTAACGGCTAGTCTGGCCTTACAAGAGAACGACCCCGGGAGCGTTGGCAGGCGCTTCCGGGGTCGGGCCAGCGGTGAGGCTGGCCTGCCAGTCGTGAAGGGACTGACATGACGCATGCTCTCACGTCCGCGATAGACGTTGTGGACACGGCCGTCAGTGGCCCTCGGCTCCGCGCTGTTGACTACCTTCGGGTGTCGACTGAGGACCAGGCCAAGGGATACGGCATCACCTACACGGGGAAGAAAACCGCTCGGTACATCGAGCGGAAGGGATGGCGCCACGCCGGGACCTATGCCGACGAGGGAGTGAGCGGGAGCCTCGAAGCGCACGAGCGAGATGGCCTCAAGCGGCTCATGGAGAACGTGCGTGAGACTCCCCGTCCCTTCGATGTCGTGGTCGTTGCTGAAGGCCGCGCGATCGGGCGCACGGGCCGTGCATTCTGGCGCTGGGTCTGGGAGTTGGAAGACCTTGGCGTCTACGTCGCGGTAGTTAAAGGCGACTACGACAATACGACCGCCGACGGTCGCAAGAAAATGCGCAAGGATGCAGATTACGCCGAAGAAGAGCGCGAAGTAATCCGCGATAGGACGCAAGGCGGACTGCAAGAGAAAGCAGAAGAGGGCGGCTACACGGGCGGGACTGTTCCGTACGGGTGGCGAATCAAGAACAAAGGAGTGAAGGGGGATAGTCGCCTCGTTCTCGATGTTCAGATGGATGGCGATTTCCTACATGGTGAGGCTGTCACGCTCCGTCGCGCTTATGCCCTAGTCGTTGATTTTCTAATGACCTGGGAGGAAGTCGCGGGGAAATTGAATCTGGAAGGGTTGCTGACCCGTTCCGGTGCGCCGTGGTCCAGTGAGAACCTGAAATCCCGGTTGATGTCTCGTGCGGCGCTGGAAGGGGTTCAAGTATTCCGGGACGTCAATTCTAGGGACTCTCGATTCGGGCGAGGGGTAAAGGTTGACTCTGAAGGAAGCCCGGTCTATGGGAAGACGGTAACTATCCAGTTGGATCCCGTTTTTACTGATAGTCAGGTCAAGAAGCTTCTGAAAGTGGCGGAGCGGATAGGGAAGCGGCGCGCTCCTCGGGCAGACAAGCTCAGTTATCCGCTTTCCATGCGGATCGATAGCCTCTGTGGCTCCTATTACGTCGGCCGTGTGCAGACTTCCACGGGAAAGCGCACCTATGTTTGTTCAGGGAAACAGGCGAAGTATGCGGGGGCGCCCGTCTGCAAGTGCAGCCAGATTGACGCTGACCAGATCGAGGCTGAGGTTTGGGGGCGTGTTACCAGGCTGCTAGCCAAGCCTGATGAGTTGATGAGCTACGCCGCTGATTGGGTAGACATGACGCTAGGGAACCAATCGGCTCACGAGGATCGGATTGAGGGGCTGGATCGAAGTATTTCGGTGCAGAAAAACGCGATTGCTACGGTCATGGGAACGACCGCAACGCAGGCGGCTGAGATGGGGCTTGAGGGAGAAGCGGCAAAGGAACTCGTCACGCAGGCGGTCAAGCCTTTGAGTGAGGAACTGGGGCGACTCTCAAAGCTCCGAGAGGAAGCGGTGGCATGGCAACTGGAAACGCAGGCTGCCGAACAACGGGCGCGAGATCTGTACTCTCTTGCTGATTTGGCCCGAACCGAGATGCCCAACATGCCGCACGAGGATCAGGCTAACGTGCTTGATTTGGCTGACGTCAGGGTGAAAATCCAGAGCCGCGTGCCGGTTAAAAAGGCTCGCGCGGAGTGCTCCGTTGGTTCGTGGTTCCGTGACTCGGCGCTCGAAATTCCCGTGAGTATTTCTGATGAGGAGTGGGCTCGGATTGAGCCGCTGGTGAAAAAGGCAGGGCGCGGGTCGGGAAAGGCAACTGACCTGCCGCTCAGGGATGCAATCGAGGCCATCCTGTGGAAGGCGCGCACGGCGGAAGGCTGGAAGGCTGCTGCGGAGCGGATGAGCCGTGGGGCGGGCAAGTCCCTCATGGGCCGCTGGAGTAGGTGGGCGCAAGACGGGACTTGGGGTCGAGTGGTCGCCGCTCTGGCCGGTGCACAGGCGGTCCCAGTGCCGGACGTCTCCAACGCCGTTGAGCTACCTGACCTGGAAATCTCCGGGGCCGTTGAGCCTCGCCTCCTTTTGGAGGACTCTGAGAGTCATGACCAGATGGACGCGTCGAGTACCACCATGAGTTGGCAGGCCGCGATGACTGCGAGCGCGATGCCGGGATGCCCGTTCCGGCGAGCCGCACCTGGCTTCTGGTCCTTGATCAACTGAGAGGTTGTCACTATGGGTCCCCCACGAATGCGTTAGTGAACGCTCGCGTTCACTGTCGCGCCAACGGTAGTGAGTCCCCAATAGTGAACGCAAGCGTTCACTTAAATTGGTGTTGCGTGGCGAATCCCCCGATGCTGCCGCGTGGTGCACCCTCGCTCCCGGACTCCCCGCTCCCCCTGCTCGCTGGAGACACTCAGATGGTTACCTCGCGCTGGACGGCCGCCCCCGCTCAGGCGGCCTCCCTCCGTCGGCGCGGCGCCGTGCTCGAACGCGCGATCCTCGATGCCGCCCTGGAGCGACTCAGCACGGTCGGCTGGAGCGGCCTCACCATGGAGGGCGTCGCCGCCGGTGCCCAAACCGGCAAGGCCGCTGTCTATCGCCGCTGGCCGTCCAAGGAGGATCTCGTGGCGGACGCGCTGCAGGCCGGACTGCCACGTCTTGACCAGGCACCCGATCTCGGCAGCGTCCGTGAGGATCTGCTGGCGCTGAGCCGGGACGCCCGGGATGCGATGTTCTCCCGCTCCGGTTTGGCGTTTCGCTCGGTGATTCACGAATGCGACCCGATCCAGGCGGAGCGCTTCCATGCCGTGATCTTCGACGGGATCGTGGAGCCCACCGTCGAACTTCTCCGCGAAGTCATCACCCGTGGCATAGAGCGGAACGAGGTCCGCCCCGATGCCGCGAACAGCTACGTCCTCGATGTCATCCCGGCCACCATGATGTACCGCTCCAAGATGCGCGGGAGCGAATGGGGTGATCGTGATCTCGAGGAAATGGTCGACCAGTTGATGCTTCCGTTGCTGCGGCCGAGCGGTGGCTGAGAGGTGGCCGAGTACGGGTCGTGGAGGTCGTGGCGCCGCTGAGGGAAACCGGGGTGTCGCCGGATGATCCGCGGGGCGTAGGCTTAGCAGGCCATGCCGTACGAAGCACCCACTCACACCGTCGAGCGCTCCCTTCGCGCCACGACCGGAGCGAAGATCATTGCCGGCGTCGACGAGGTGGGGCGCGGTGCGTGGGCCGGTCCCGTCACGGTCTGCGCGGCGGTCACCGGTCTGCGCCGGCCCCCCGAAGGCCTCACCGACTCCAAGCTGCTCACCGTCAAGCGGCGGACTGTGCTTGCCGTGGAACTGCGGAAGTGGGTGTCCTCGTACGCCCTGGGGCACGCCTCCCCGGAGGAGATCGACGATTTCGGCATGACCGCCGCTCTGCGTCTGGCGGCGGTGCGCGCCCTTGAGGCTCTGCCGGTCCGTCCCGACGCGGTGATCCTCGACGGGAAGCACAACTATCTCGGTACTCCCTGGCAGGTCCGTACGGTGATCAAGGGTGATCAGTCGTGTGTGGCGGTCGCGGCGGCCTCGGTGATCGCCAAGGTTCAGCGCGACAAAATGATGGCCGAACTGGGTATCGACCATGCAGACTTCGGTTTTGCGGCCAACGCCGGGTATCCGTCGCCCGTGCACAAGGCCGCACTGGCGGAGCGGGGCCCCACCCCGTACCACCGGTTGTCGTGGGCGTATCTTGATGCGCTGCCCCAGTGGCGGCATCTCAAGAAGGTCCGCAGTTGGGCGGACGGAGGCGTTCCGAAAATCGAGGGTCAGCTGGGCTTCGATTTCTGACGATTCCGCTCGCACTCATGTGCCACCCGCCGATGCGAGCCGTACCAGTGTTTGATAAAAATCAGCTCATGCCTCTCATTCCCGAGGAGCCTCAGATTCACGAGAGTGCCCAGGGTCCCCGCGTCACTCCGGCCAGTGGCCGCACCGCGCCGACCCCCCATCCTGTACCCGGCCCCCGTCCCGCGGCTCCGCCGCGCCCCGGTCGTCCTGGTCCGCTCCGGCCCACGCCGCCGGTGCAGCGCACGTCGCATGACGTGGCCGCGGTGAAGCCCGGACCCTCGGTCCCGGCTGCTCCGGCCGCCTCCGTCGCGGCTTCGACCACCCCGCAGATCCAGCTGATCCCGGCTTCGGCTGACGGTGCGCTCGACGCCGCCGAAGAAGCCGTGGACCTGCTTCTGGACTCGGGGCGCACCCCCGGCGACGTACTGGTGATCACCACCGGCGAACAGCACCCGTGGGCAACCCACGAGCTGTCGTTCGGTGAAACCTCCTACTGGGCGCAGCACGACGCGGGCGACGACGTTTTCTACGCGGACGCGTCTGCAGCCGGTCGCACAGCCTCGCGCCCCGTGGTCGTGGTTGCTGTCAACGGCGGTTCCGGCGCTGCCGCTGTCACTGTCCTGCCGCTGGCCCTCGCTCGGGCCGGAGCCTTGCTGATCGTCTGCGGAGATCCGCAGCAGATCAACTCGGTGCTGGGCGCGGGCGTCTGAGTCCTTTCCGGTACGTCCGCGCGGACGTACCGGAGCGACGTGGGCGCCGCTCCGGCGGCATCGGCACAGCGGGTCTTTTGGCGTGCGCAGAGCACCGGGGAGCCAGGTGTATGCGTGTGTCCGCCGGGCCGTGGCGTGCGACGAGCCGAGGGAGAGCCGGCGCGCGGGTCCGTAGTCCCTCGCTCGTGACCATGAAGCGCGATGCCCCGTCCTGAGCGGGGGCTGCTCGGAATGCCGCCGGCCCTGACTCTCGGACACGGCTTCCCTCTGCGACTCCCCCCGACTGGTGTGCCTTGGACGTTGCGGACCGGGGGGAGCCTTGCCGACCGCGAGACAGAGTCCGGCCGTGTCCTCAGCGGGCTGCCGCGCGGCGCAGTACCTCCGAAGCGGCACCGCCGGTCCGTGGCAGCAGCGGCGGTGCTTCTGACATGCCGAAGGGCTCCGGTGACGAGTCCGCGCTGGGGCGGCGGCCGCCGCGGCCCTCGCCGAGGACCTGCCAGCCGTCCCGGGTCAGAGTGATGTACGCGCCGCAGCGCAGCCCGTGCAGAGTGCACGCGTCGCGCAGGCCCCACATCCAGGCGCCGTCTTCTTCGGTCCAACGCGCGTCGCCCTCACGGCAGTAGAGCAGCACGGCGGTGCGCACCGGTGTGCGGCGCCGCAGGTCGTGGGGGATCACGCGGCGCAGCTGGGCGAGCAGTGTGTTGCGGAACAGCCAGCCGTCGGCCGGAGCCGGTCGGCGCGTGAACGAGGCGCTCGCGCAAAGGCGTTCGTCCGGGTCGAGGACAGCCACGATCGCAGTCGCCGGCCTGGGATGGTGCCGGGAATGGAGGCCGCTGACGACTTCCCGGGGATTGCGCAGCAGGGGGATTCCGGCTGCGGCCCACTCTGCGGGTTCGAGCATGCGGGTGAGAGGGTTGGCGGATGCGGCGGACAGGTCGGCAGACGTCGACGTGGATGCCGCCGATGACGGAGCGAATCCGAAGGTCACGGTCCTCCCTTCGGCTACGCGCCCACACTGCGGGCGGGGTTTTGTTCAGGGGAGCGCACGCCGCAGCAGAGCCCTACCGGACCACGGACGAGCCGTGCGGGGAGCGGACTCCAATTCTTGCTGTCGAACTGGGATGCGGCAACGAGCAATTGGGGCCACTGACCGGAATCTGATGGTGTGTGGTTTATATCCCTACCCAGGGTGTCGCGTCGCGACGCGTGAGACGACCGTTCATCTCACGTTCGTACACCGTTGGGACGGAAGCGGTCCGGGGCGGTGGCCGGCGGATGTGCGGTGCCACGCGGCAGTCAGCCTGAACGGCCAGAACCAGGGGCAACACCCCCTGGGCACCGGCACGTCGGAGCGTGCGGGCCGCGACTGCGAGCGTCCAGCCGGTCTCGGTGAAGTCGTCCACGAGGAGGACGGGGCCGACAGCCTCGGCGAGCGCGGAAGCCAGGGCCGTCGGCACGGTAGCGTGCCCTCCAGTGCCTTCAAACGCTGAACGCTGTTACCGCGGGACACGCGGGGCTCGCCCGCGTAATTCACGGAGCCCAGCAGCGGCAGCCTGTCGACCTCCGCGATGCGCTCACCCAGGGAGTTGATCAGCTGTGGGCGGGTGCGGGAGGCGATGTTGACCACTCCCACCGGGCGCGGTTGCGCGTCCGCAGCTCCCGAGGCCCAGCCGTCACGGCCCTTGGCCCAGTCGGTGAGCACGCCCACGAAGGCCTTCGCCACTTCGTCCGGCACGGGTCCGTCCGGGACCTGCGGCGCGAGCATGGGGCGCAGCCGGTCGCTCCGGCCGATGCCCGACATGCGGCCCAACGCCCGCCTCGGGACGGCCTGTTCGCCGTACCGGGATACGTCCCTTGAGGCCGACGCCGATCGCTGGAAGGCCGGTCGGCCCCATGCGGCGCGGCTTCACCCTCGACGCCCGCCCGGTCGAGATCGATGCCTGCCGCGTCCATAGCGGTCACGGAGATGTCCGTGGTGAATCGCGCGCCCGCGCAGTTGTCGCAGCGGCCGCAGGGCTTGGCGCCCTCGTCGTCGGGCTGACGCGGCAGAAATTGCATACGGCAGAGCGTCGTCGAGGCGTACTCGCTCATCGCCTGCTGCTCGGACTTGCGCTGCCGCGCGACCCACTCGTATCCCTCGGCCTCGTAGCTTCATGGCCGCCCGGCCGCGATCCAGCCGCTCCAGACCCGCTTGACCGCCCGTCCGGGTCGAGAACCGCGTTCGCCGTGGCTGTGGGCGCGAGCAAGGGCACTCCCGGCGGCAGATCGCCGAGCATGGTACGCAACCGTCGGCAGTCTGTGGCGGACGCACTCTTCGTAGGCGCTTTGCCACGGTGGGTGGATTCGCTGATTGTCAGTGCCATCGGGTTGCATGGGGGTATGGACACCCTCGCGCTGCGCACTGAAGCTGACGCCATCCTCGCCGAGCTGATCGGCGCCCCGGGGAGTTCGGCGCGGTTGCGGGAGGACCAGTGGCAGGCAGTGGCGGCTCTGGTGGAGGAGCGTCGTCGTGCGCTGGTGGTGCAGCGCACCGGTTGGGGCAAGTCTGCTGTGTATTTCGTGGCCACCGCGCTGTTGCGTCGGCGCGGGGCCGGCCCGACGGTGATCATTTCGCCGCTTCTGGCGTTGATGCGTAACCAGGTCGAGTCGGCGGCGAGGGCAGGGATCCAGGCACGCACGATCAACTCGGCCAATCCCGAGGAGTGGGAAACGATCTACGGCGAGGTGGAGCGCGGTGAGACCGACGTTCTCCTCGTGAGCCCGGAGCGCCTTAATTCCGTGGATTTCCGCGATCAGGTGCTGCCGAGGCTCGCGGCCACGACTGGTCTCCTGGTGGTCGATGAGGCGCACTGCATTTCCGACTGGGGGCATGATTTCCGTCCGGACTACCGTCGGTTGCGGACCATGCTGGCGGAGTTGCCGGCGGGGGTGCCGGTGCTGGCCACGACGGCGACCGCGAACGCGCGGGTGACCGCGGATGTAGCGGAGCAGCTGGGCACTGGGAGCGGGGACGCCCTGGTGCTGCGAGGGCCGCTGGACCGGGAAAGTCTTCGACTGGGAGTGCTGGAACTGCCGAATGCTGCGCATCGGTTGGCCTGGCTGGGGGAGCGGCTGGGGGACCTGCAGGGTTCGGGGATCATCTACACGCTGACGGTGGCGGCGGCGGAGGAGGTCGCGGCGTTCTTGCGGCAGCGTGGGTATCCGGTGGCTTCCTATACGGGGAAGACGGAGAACGCCGAGCGGCTGCAGGCGGAGGAGGATCTGCTGGCGAACCGAGTGAAAGCGCTGGTGGCCACGTCCGCACTCGGTATGGGCTTTGACAAGCCCGACCTCGGTTTCGTGGTGCACCTGGGGTCGCCCTCGTCCCCGATCGCCTATTACCAGCAGGTGGGTCGTGCAGGGCGTGGTGTGGACCATGCCGATGTGCTGCTGCTTCCGGGTAAGGAGGACGAGGCGATCTGGGCGTACTTTGCTTCGGTGGGTTTCCCGCCGGAGGAGCAGGTGCGGCGCACCCTGGATGTACTGGAGCAGGCGGGCCGTCCGCTGTCGCTGCCTGCGCTGGAGCCGTTGGTTGATCTTCGGCGTTCGCGTCTGGAGACGATGCTGAAGGTCCTGGACGTGGATGGTGCCGTCAAGCGGGTGAAGGGCGGCTGGACGGCGACGGGGCAGCCGTGGGCGTACGACGCGCAGCGGTATGCCTGGGTCGCCAAGCAGCGGGAGGCTGAGCAGCAGGCCATGCGGGACTACGTGTCGACCACGGGGTGCCGCATGGAGTTCCTGCAGCGGCAGTTGGACGACGAGAAGGCGGTCCCGTGCGGTCGTTGTGACACGTGTGTGGGGCCGTGGCTGGACCCTGCGATTTCTTCCGCGGCTCTTGCGGCGGCGACGGGCGAGCTGGACCGGCCGGGCGTCGAGGTCGAGCCCCGCAAGATGTGGCCGACCGGCCTCGCCGCGGTCCGCATGGACCTCAAGGGCCGTATCCCCGCGGGACAGCAGGCCCTCACCGGGCGGGCACTGGGCAGGCTGTCGGACATCGGCTGGGGCAATCGCCTACGGCCGATCCTGTCGGCTCAGGCAGCAGACGGACAGGTTCCCGAAGACGTGCTGAACGCTGTCGTCACGGTGTTGGCAGACTGGGCCCGCTCGCCGGGCGGCTGGGCCAGCGGCGCGCCCGACGCGGTGGCGCGGCCCGTGGGGATCGTCGCCATGCCATCCCTCAGTCGCCCCCAGCTGGTCGGCTCACTGGCCGAGGGCGTGGCCCGGGTCGGTAGGCTCCCGCTGCTGGGCAGCCTGGCCCACACCGCGCAGGCGGATGAGCATGCGGCGCATCGCAGCAACTCCGCGCAGCGGCTGCGCGCGCTGGCCGACTCGTTCACCGTGCCCGACGAACTCGCCGCCTCTTTGGCCGGCACGCCCGGTCCGGTCCTGCTCGTCGATGACTACGCCGACTCCGGCTGGACCCTGGCGGTAGGCGCACGTCTCCTACGTCAGGCTGGCGCCGACCAGGTGTTCCCGCTTGTCCTTGCGTTGGCCGGGTGAGCGAACCAAGGGTTTACCGCTCGGAGTCAGGCCCGAAGAGCGACTCTGGCCTGTACACCCTGTGCGCTTACGAATTATCGTTGGTGGTTCGAGTGCGATTTCGTTTTGCCGGTCGCGCACAGACTCGCTACCGTTTTCCTCTGCGACGAGGGCGTTGTGGCCTTCGCTGACGCGTCGCTTGACCATGGACCACAAGTGCTCTCGCGTGGTGCCGACCGTGCCGAAGCGCTTGGACAGCCACGGAAAGTCGCCCTCCTCAATGAGGATCTCGCCGACCGCCTCCTCCCCGGCGAAGCTGCCAGATATCCGCCTCGTTCCATAACCGCAACCACCCCTCCACGCTCTCCGACCGATACCGCGGAGCCTTCCACGCAGGTCTGAGACAGCCCGCAGGACAGCACTGATCATCAGGGTCCGGCGGCCTCCGGCTGCCGGACCCCCAGACTGTCGCTCATTGCTCCCAGTCCTCCCCGCTTCGCTGCCAAGCGAACGAACTGGGGCGACCAGCAGCCCTGGCCGAATTCACCCAGCCCCATCAGATCCGGATACCTAGTCTGGGAAATGGCCCGTAGGGACTCATGGGATGAGGAGTTCACACTCCTTGATGACCAGTACTGTTCCGTCCTCGCTGAAGACCCGACATTCTCCCTTGACGGTGACGGTGACGCCCAGGGGGACGCTTCGTACAATCCGGAATGATTCCTTGATTCGGTGGTCAAATGGCAGCACGAAGATGGCGAGGTGGGGTCCTCCGGGGACATCTGACACTTCCACCACCGGCGTACCATACTGGCTTTCGCCCGTCCGGATCGAGATTCCCTCGAGAGTGAGGAACTTCCCATAGTAGGCACGCTCGGCGGCGGCGCGATCTGCGGTGAATTCGTTGTGGAGGTCTCGAATCTTCATTGTTTGCTGCCTTCTCTAGTGGCGCGTGATCCTGCTGGTCTTGTTCGAGTTGTCGTCGACTGGTGCTCCGCGCTTGAGATCTTCTGACGTTCGGCCTTCTTTAGGATGTCGCCTGCTGCCGTAATCCAGGTGAATGGGCGGGCGCGGTCGTTCCAGCCGTCGTTGTAGGTGCGGAGCTTGGCGTTGAGGTCTTTGACCGAAGTGCCACGGCGGCTGCCTGGCGGCGGAAGTGGTGGGGTCGCACCGGGCGCCTCCCGTGCACGGTGACGACGCTCGGGGCGATCGGCTTTCTGACGGTCGGCTTCGCCTGCAACATGGTTCCGACGCCGTTCGGTTGAACCACGTGGAACCGAGGCGGGCGGCATCAGCGCCAGGAGACAGGACTGCGGTAGCCGGCCACAAGCTCAAGGCGGCGCCAGCGGGCCTGCGGGCGGCGGTTGCCATGGGCGAACCGCGGAGTGGTGGCACGCTGCGCGGCGGTGCGGGCTGTCAGAACCGCGATCAGCGCGGCGAGTTCCTCTGGAGTGGCATCGCCGTGGATGATGCGGAGGTCCCCCTGGTCCATCTGCTGCTCCTTCGGTGCGCCTCACTGGGGTGGGTTGCCGTGCTTGCGGGCAGGCAGGTCCGCGTGCTTGGTGCGGAGCATCTGCGGGGAGCGGATGAGCCCCTCGCGGGTGGCGGCGGGGTCGATCACGTCATCGACCAGGCCGCGCTCGGCGGCGTAGTAGGGGTGCATCAGCTCGTCCTTGTACTGCTGCACCATCTCCACGCGCTTGGCCTCGGAGGTGCTGGGAGGTGCGTTCGGAGTCGGTGCCCGGGAGGGGCAGCGCGGCTTCTACCCGCCGACGCAGGTCGAGGCCGGTGAACGGGCCAGCCGCGCTGATCACGCCGTCGGGGCGGACCAGGACGGCGCCGGGGGAAACGCAGTCCTGGTCCGCGCAGGTCCGCCGGGGGCGGACCCGAGAGCCGGACGACGAGGGGCCCGCCGTCCGGAGTCGTGGGTTCGAGGCCACCGCCGGTGGCCGTCGCCGGAGCTTCGGGCGCGCGGTCACGCGACGCTCGAGCAATCAGCCGACCGGCGTCTCGCTGGTCGAGATGAGCCTGTGGTACTCCTTGGCGTCCAGGATGAGGGTCTCTTCCGACGGGTCGAAGATCATGCCGTAGACGGCGTGAACACCCTGATAGTCGAGCTGGCAGAACTCCAGCGTCTGCGTGACCGGGGCGAGGTACTCGTCGAGGGACCGTCGGGCGAGGCCTTCCGCTGCGTAGGTCTCCTGAGTGCTGCCGACCGTGACGGCCAGCCAAGCCTTCTTGCCGCTCAGCGCGGAGGCGGAACCGTCGAAGGTGAAGGCGAAACCGTGAACCAGCACCGCGTCGAACCAGGCCTTGAGAATCGACGTCACGTTGTACCAGTAGACCGGGAACTGGAGAACGATGGTGTCGTGCTCGCGCAGCAGCTGGTGCTCGCGTGCGACATCGATGTTGAAATCGGGGTAAGTCTGGTAGAGGTCGTGGACGGTGACGTTGTCCAAGTCCTTTATCTCGGCGAGCCGGGCGGCGTTGGCGCGGGATTCCGTGAGGTTCGGGTGGGCGACAATGACGAGGGTGCGATTTGTGGTCACTGACTGTTCCATTTCTCATGTAGGACGCGAACCCGTGCGAACAGGTCGGCTGTGGCCGCGGTCATGCGTTCTTCTGGAGCGATTTGAAAGGGCGATCGCTGTCGGAACAAGCGGCTGCGTCTCTTAGTAAAGGCGGTCGGTGGTCCGAGCGGCATTTATCACGCAAGATTGACGGACTCGTTCCACCGGAGACGGTCCGGGTGGTGGATGTTCACGCTCACCCCGTGCCCTGCGCCGGAATAAGGGCCCACACGGTCACGGCCTGACGGTGTCGAGTTCGGCGATCGCCTCGGCGGGCAGCTGCAGGTCAGCCGCGGCGATGTTCTCCCGCAGGTGAGCGACGCAGGAGGTTCCGGGGATCAGCACCGTCGACGGCGAGCGCTGCAGCAGCCAGGCGAGCGCCACCTGCTGCTCGGAGGCGCCAAGGCGTCGGGCGACGTCGCGCAGGGCCCGTGACCGCAGTGGGTGGAATCCGCCGCCAAGGGGGAAAAACGCGGCGTAGGCGATGTCCTCCTCGGCGCAGCGATCGACGAGGTCGTCGTCGGCGCGGTCGACCAGGTTGTACTGGTTCTGCACGGTGACCACGGGGGCGATGGCCTGGGCCTGGGTGAGCTGGGCGTCGGTGATCCCGCTGAGGCCGAGGTGACGGATCAGGCCCTGCTCACGCAGGCCGGCCAAGGTGCCGAACGGCTCGGCGACGGAGGCCCCGTCACCGTCGAATGAGGCCGTGCGCAGGTTGACCACGTCCAGGGTCTCCAGGCCGAGGTGCCGGAGATTCTCGTGGACCTGGGCCTTGAGGTCGGCGGGGTCCAGGGAGGTGATCCAGCCGCCGTTGGCGCTGCGGCGGACGCCGACCTTGGTGACGATGTGCAGACCGGCCGGGTAGGGGTGCAGGGCCTCCTTGATCAGTTCATTGACGACAGTCGGCCCGTAGAAGTCGCTGGTGTCGATGTGGGTGATGCCGAGCTCGACCGCTGCGCGCAGCACGGCGATCGCCTGAGTGCGATCCTTGGGCGGTCCGAAGACACCGGGACCGGTCAGCTGCATCGCGCCGTATCCCATCCGAGTGATGCTCAGGTCGTCGGCGAGGGTTAACGTCTGCAGGGCGGGGATACTCATCCGAAGGCCTCTCGGGTCTGATCGCGGCATTGTTGCGGACCGCTCGGCGCGTCCATTGGGGAAGTTTCCGTATTTGCGGCGGAGGCAGGGACGCGGCCGGGTGGCCAAGGGCGCGGGCCCCTGGCCACCCGACCGGTAGAAGACGAGCGCCGCGCCTGATGCATTCACGGCCGCGCCCAAACTTCCTGAAGCAGCATTCAAGCACTATCGGTACACCGGCGGTTCATGCGACGGACGCTGCCGGATTGCTTCCGGCAGCCGCCTTGACGGTGTCACCCTGCGGGAAATTTCGGACCGTCGCGAAGTTGAACGCCTTGTCGCGAATGGTGATTGTCCACGAGAGCCCAGACCTCTCGCCCACGGTAAGTCCCAACACGATGAGCGGCATGTGCCATTCGTACTTCACGAGCGTGCCTTGGTCCGCATGAGCGTCCGAGCCGTCGTGCGCCGATACATTGCCGTAGTTGTTGACGGCGAAGACGTCGGCCGTGGCAATCATCTTCCCGATTCTGGTCTGGCCGGCTTCGATGAAGTCTTCTCGCCGCTCGACGCGAGACAGCAGGTCCATCTGCCGCTGCTCCTCGGCGCGATAGTAGTCACGGATCTGGACTCCCGTGCTTTGCGCGATGACGCTTCGCGGCACCGTCAGGAACTGAAGCGAGTTGCCAAGGGGCAGCTTCGGCGAGTAAAGACTGTTCTTGAGGACGAACATGTTTGCGCTGTCGCGGTCAAGGAAATCCGCCCTCATTTTTTCCAAAAAGGGGCCGATCTTGACCGGCGAGTCAGAGCCTTCGGTGAACGTGACGGGGAGTTCTTTGCTCGCGCCGGAGGGAGAAGTCTGGGCGGGCGGCAAGAAGTCTGCCAGCTCATCAGCCCGGATCCCCAGCTCTGCGAGGCCTTGGGTGATCTGGAAGCCGTCCTGCCGAGTCTTCAGGGTCCTCATCAGCGCCTGATGGAATCGGAAAGTCTTGTATCCGTCTTGCAGCGGAAACGGCACGCACGTAAAGACGCCCTGCAGGTGCGGGTCGGATCGGTAGGTGACGGAAGCGAGCAGAAAGCTGTCGTAGTAGCTTTCGTACTTTTCCGCGAGGAGGCCTTGGAAGGACGAGAGGGGGAAATCCTCAGGAGTGTCGAAGGTCAGCTCCACCAGGTGGCACTTGGAGAAGAGCGGATTTCCCCGAAAGAAGTGCGTCATGGCCTCCTCGAACTCGGTGAGATCGAAGGCCCTGTCAACCTTGTACGTGGAGAGCGCCGGAAAGAACTGTGACGCATCAATGAACGGGAACGTGGTCAGGGAGAGCCGAAGGACTTTGTCGGCGATGGAGAGGGACATTGGGTTTCCTCCATTAACTGGTGTGTGCCGGGAAGCGCCGTCGGCGATTTCTCGTGAAAACGCGCCACATGGTGCCCGGGGTGCACAATGTTGTCGGCGGTTCAAGCAAGTACTGGACTTTCAGGAATTTCTCGGCCACGACCATGTCCGTTTCGGCTGCGGCGAGCACCTTGTCCATGTAGGAGTTGATGAGCCGCACGGGAAGTGGTCTCGCGCCTTCGATCTGAGGCAGGGCCAGGTCACTGCCGGTCGCCATCTTCCAGGCGACGCCGATGGGTTTGGAGGCCTTGCGGAAGAATCGTTGCCCGACCTGATCCAGGTCACCGCTCAGCGAGTCACGCAGCGCCATCGCCTGGAGCGAGGCCACCGTCATCCCCTGGGCGTAGATGGGGTTGAAGCTGGATATCGCATCGCCCACCACCAGCAGCCTGCGCGGGAATCGGGTCAGCTTCTCATAGCGACGGCGCACGCTCGCCGGGAACCGGTGCGCGGAAATCTCGCTGAGCGGCTCAGCGTCGCGGATCGCCGCGAAGACGTGTTCGGGAACCAACGGCCTGGCGAACTCCACCCACCCGGCGGGGTCGGTCGGCGGATGGTGGTCGCGGTAACCGATCAGCGTCAGGACCCAGCGGCCGTCCTCTTCCTCCAGGAATTCCGCGCCCTTGGGGCTCCCCGGTGCGTGCCCGATGATCACGACCTTCTCACGGCCCATCGAACCAGGGGCCGGCCGCAGATACCGGCTGGTGTACATGATGTCGACGTCGATACGCTCCTCGAGCGGCGGCTCGTATCCCATCTCGACCAGCCACTTGGTGGTCCGTCCGGACCGGCCGGTCGCGTCCACCACCAGGTCCGCGGGGATCACGTCCTCAGAGCCGCTGCTCACGTACCTGACACGCACACCGGTGACAGCGCCATTGTCCGGGGTGGTCTCAAGGCCGGTGACCTGGCACTCGTCGATGAGCTTGATCTTCGCGAGATCCCCGATCCGGGCGCGGAGCCGACTCTCCAAATGCGGCCGGCTCGGCTGGTAGGTGCGGGACAGGTCGGCGTACGCGCCGTCCATGCACAACAAGTGCCCGCCCAAGCTCATCCGCAGCTCGGCAGGTCCGTCGATGACGGGCGCGCCACCGGCGACGAAGTCGTCGAGTATCCCGGGGAACAACTCCTCGAAGATCTTCGCACCCTTGGAGAGCAGGCCGTGAGCGTGGCGGCCCTGCGGCACACCTCGCCGCTGAGTCCGCTGCCCCTCCGGCAGCTGGTCACGCTCTACCACCGTTACCCGGTCGAATGCCTCGGAGAGCACCCGGGCGGCGAGTAGACCCGAGATACTCGCTCCCAGCACCACCGCATGTTCACCGATACGCTTCACTGGAATTCCTTCTGGTTGGGCAAGTGTCTTGTGTGGGGTATGCCATGCAAGATATGGGTGATCGCGGCCGATGCTCGGGCGATAGTTTCCCGAATCCTTCGGTATGGAAATCGCCGAGGTATGCGGTGCGCAGCGCCCCGCGAACATAAGTGCCCGATAGGTTTGGCCACCGCACGGGGCGCAGTATTGGCTTATTCGTTCCACCGAGCGCGGCTCGCGTGGCCGAAATTCACGTCGGATGCGAGGCTCCAGCGCGCGCCGACGGCCAGGCCGGCGGCACGGTCCGGGCACCGGTGCCGGTCCGGAGCTCCGGCCTGCCGGTAGTAGTGGTCGCGGGCGTCCCTCATATAGGGGAGAGGAGTGCAGGCCGACGGGCGGGCCGACTCCGGGACGGTCGACTGGCTGGCCGTCGCTCTGAGCCCCGCTCGGTGCACCGCGGCTCGGAACTCGTAACACGATCATGGTTGCGCCTCGTTGATCCTTCGCCAGTAGATAAGGGGGATGCGAGTGAGTCGCGGAGGCCGAGGCGTAGTGCTCAGCGGGTGGCGAGGCGCTTGAACTGATGGAGCGGGGCGAAGGTCCGCTCGACGACGTAGCGGAGTTTGCCGAGGCCGCGGATGCCGGGCTCGCCTCGACGGGAGATGACAGGCAGGACCGGACGCCGGGTCAGCTCGCGTCGGACGTGCCGACTGTTGTCACCCTTGTCACCGGGAGGGGACTCGGGCCGCGGACGGGTCGGCCAGGGCGAGTGCCTGGGTGATGTCGGGGACGTGGCCGCCGGTCGTGATCACTTTCAGCGGCGTGCCGCTGCCGCCGCGGATCAGGTGGTGTTCGCTGCCCGACTTGCCGCGATCGACCGGCGACGGATCAACCCCGGCACCCCTCTTTTCGCCCGCACGCGGGAGAAGTCCACGCAGGCGCGCGTCCAGTCGATCCGCCGGGCCGCGTGCAACTCCGCGAGCAGTATCCGGTGGACCTGGTCGAACACCCCCGCTTCCGTCCACCGGCACAGCCGGCGCCAGCAGGTCTGCCCCGAGCCGAAGCCCAGTTCAGGCGGCAACTGCTGCCAGGTGATGCCCGTGAACAGTACGAACAGGATCCCCTGCAGGCACAGCCGGTCGTCCACCGGCCGCGGTCCCGGGGAGCGCTCCGGCCACGGCGGCAGGACCGGCTCGATCAGCGCCCACAGCTCGTCATCGACCATCCACGGTGCACTCACACCACCACAACGGACGAATCGTCACACCGGGCACGGCCCACCAGCCCACAGCCACAAGATCGTGTTACGAGTACTCGGGCAGAGTCGCGCCCGCCATGGAGCAGATCCTTCAGACGGTGATACCGGCTGGAATTTTTCGGTCAGACAGCGGCGATCGGCTTCCCGTACCAGCCAGGGTATGAACAAGATTCCGCCTACCCGCCGTGCGCGGGAGGGGGGCTCAACGGAAATCTCATGAACCAATCCATGATTATGCTGTTTCGGCGTCGTCATGACTGGTTTTGTCTGCCTGCCCTTTTGTGCGCGTGGTGATCCCGCTTTACTTCGGCACTACAGGAAGAGCCAATGGTCGACATCACCGGCACCGCTGAAACCACCGATACGTTGTCCAGGTCCCGCGGCGACGCGGAACTGCGAGCGAGCAACCGTGCGATCGTGAAGCAGTACATGAATACCCGCGGGGAGGATCGCCTGCGTCGGCACCTTCTGTTCACCGAAGACGGCACCGGTGGTCTCTGGACGACCGAAACCGGGCAGCCGATCGTCATCACGGGCAGAGACCGACTGGGTGACCACGGCCAATGGTCGCTCAAGTGCTTCCCCGACTGGGCCTGGACGAACGTCGAGATCTTCGACACGCAGGACCCCAACCAGTTTTGGGTCGAATGCGACGGCGAGGGAACGATCCGCTTCCCCGACTACCCCGACGGCCACTACCGCAATCACTTCCTGCACTCCTTCCTGTTCGAGAACGGGAAGATCAAGCGCCAGCGCGAGTTCATGAACCCCTGCCAGCAGTTCAGGGCTCTGGGCATCGCCGTCCCTCAGGTCAAGCGGGCCGACATACCGACCTGAACGCCTTTCGCCGGGCGTCTTCTTATCAATCAATGGAGAAGGTCGTTATGGGAAACATCCTTGCCGACATCGAGAGATCCCAGGCGCGCCATCAGCCCGATTGGGACAATCCCGCACAGGTCGAGCTCGTACGAGCGATGCTGTCATCCGTCACACCGCTGGTGACCGCGGCGCAGGTAGAGAACTTCCGCTCCCACCTGGCCCGCGTCGCCACGGGCGAGACGCAGGTGCTACAGGCCGGGGATTGTGCGGAGGACCCGGCCGAGTGCACCGCCGGGCACATTCAAGGCAAGGCCGGACTCATCGACCTGCTCGCCCAGACCCTGGAGACCGCCACCGGCAAGCAGACGCTGCGGGTCGGGCGGATCGCAGGGCAGTTCTCCAAGCCCCGCTCCAGCCAGGTCGAAAAACTCGGCGATGACGAACTGCCATCCTTCTTCGGGCACATGATCAACGGGCCGGAGCCCACCCACGAGAGCAGGCGTCCCGATCCACTGCGCATGCTTACGGGCTACATGGCGGCGCGGGAGATCACGACGCAGCTCGGGTGGGTCGGATCAGCACCTCGGCTTGGCGGGCCGGCTGTCTGGACCAGCCATGAAGCGCTGCTCCTGGACTACGAGATGTCGATGCTCCGAGAGCTCGACGGCGGTCGGCACCTGCTCGGCTCCACCCACTGGCCGTGGATCGGCGAGCGGACCCGGCAGATCGACGGCCCGCACGTCGCACTGCTCGCCCAGGTGGCCAACCCGGTTGCCTGCAAGGTCGGCCCGTCAATGACCGCCGGCGAGATCGTCGAGCTGTGCGACCGGTTGGACCCGGAGCGGGAGCCGGGCCGGCTTTCACTCATCGTGCGCATGGGCGCCGACCTCGTCGCTGACAGGCTGCCCCGGCTCGTCGAGGCTGTGCAGTCGGCCGGGCACCCGGTGATCTGGCTCAGCGACCCGATGCACGGGAACACCGATTGCGCGGCTGACGGCACCAAGTACCGGCTTGTGGAAACCGTCGCCCGGGAAGTCCGCGGCTTCCGGCGGGTCCTGGACCTGGCGGGGGTTCCGGCCGGGGGGCTTCACCTCGAGGCGACCCCCGACGACGTGACCGAGTGCGTGCTGGACACGGCCGAGCTGGGGTCCGGCCCCGTCACCAGCCTGTGTGATCCGCGACTCAACACCCCCCAGGCCATCAAGGTGGTCTCGGCGTGGTCCGAGTACTGAGATTCCTAGAGAGCGAGCCTTGTGATGACGGGAATACCGCCGATCGCGCCTTACAGACTGCCGCCGAGGGATGCGCTGCCGGAAAACACCGTGCGCTGGACCGTCGACCCGGATCGGGCGGTGCTCCTCATCCACGACATGCAGAGCTATTTCCTCAAGCCCTTCGAGGACGGCATGCGCAGCGAATTGGTGAGTAACATCGCCGACCTCAAGAAGCGCTGCGGAACGCTGGGGGTGCCGGTGGCCTACACCGCCCAGCCCGGCGGGATGACGGACCGGCAGCGGGGGCTCCTGAAGGACTTCTGGGGCCCCGGCATGCGCACTGACGAAAGCGAACGCGCGGTCGTTCCCGAAATCGCACCCGACGCGGACGACTGGGTGAGCACGAAATGGCGCTACAGCGCGTTCTTCGGGTCGGAGCTGCTGCAGAGCATGCGCGCGCTACAGCGTGACCAGTTGATCATTTGCGGCGTCTACGCGCATATCGGTGTGCTGTCGACCGCTTTGGAGGCGTTCTCCCACGACATCCAGCCCTTCCTGGTCGCCGACGCGCTCGGCGACTTCTCCGAAGACCGCCACAAGATGACCCTCGAATACGCGGCACGGTGCTGCGCCATGGTGGTCCGAACCGAGGACGTGCTCGCATGAGCGCCTTGCTTGATCAGGTTCTCGCGCTGGAACTACCCGCCTTCGCGATCATCCACCGTCCCGAAAGCGGCTCCGCCGGCACGCTGGACGTCCTGACCGGGCAGGTGACCGAGTACAAGTCACTGGACGACATCCCGCTGGCCGACGACTCCGGGCCGGGTCCCGCGCTCGACACCCTGGTGCTCGTCCCCTACCGGCAACTGGCCGATCGCGGCTTCGCCGCGCGGGACGACGCCACGCCCCTGCTCGCGATGAGCCTCACCGCTCGCGACACGGTGCCGGTCGCCGAAGCACTCGCCGGTTTCCCGCAGGTGCCGACGGAATTGGCCGACGGACACTTCGACGTGGACGACGACGCCTATGCGCAGATGGTGCGCCAGATCGTCACCGAGGAGATCGGTACCGGCGAGGGCGCCAACTTCGTGATGAAGCGCTCGTTCGTCGCGGACATCGGCGACTACTCGCTGACCAGCGCCCTGTCGTTCTTCCGGCGGCTGGTGGAGCGCGAGGAGAAGGCCTACTGGACCTTCATCATCCACACCGGCCGCAACACCCTCGTCGGTGCGACACCGGAGCGCCACGTCTCGCTCGTCGGCGGCACGGCCGTCATGAACCCGATCAGCGGCACGTACCGGTATCCGTCCGGCGGCCCCAGCTTGCACGGGGTCATGGAGTTCCTCGCCGACACCAAGGAGACCGACGAGCTCTACATGGTCCTCGACGAGGAACTGAAGATGATGGCCCGGCTGTGCGATGACGGCGGGCGCGTCCACGGGCCGTACCTGAAGGAAATGGCGCGGCTGGCGCACACCGAATACCTGATCGAGGGCAGGACCAACCGCGATGTGCGCGAGGTCCTGCACGAGACGATGTTCGCCCCGACCGTCACAGGGAGCCCGCTGGAGAGTGCCGCCAAGGTCATCTCGCGCTACGAGCCCAAAGGACGCGGCTACTACAGCGGGGTCGCCGCGCTGATCGGACGGGATGCGGCCGGACAGCAGACACTTGACTCGGCGATCTTGATCCGGACGGCCGACATCGATCCCGGCGGCCGGATGAACATCTCCGTGGGAGCCACACTGGTGCGCCACTCCGACCCGATGGCCGAGGCGGCCGAGACCCACATCAAGCTGGCGACCCTGCTCGACGCGCTCAAGTCCGACCGTTCATCCGGCTACGCGGCCGACCCGGAGGTCCGCGCCGCCCTGGAGCGCCGTAACGAGGGGATCGCGGACTTCTGGCAACGGGACAAGGATGACCGCCCGTCGGCCGGGGCCTCGCTGGACGGCATGACGGCCCTGGTCGTGGACGCGGAGGACACCTTCACCGCGATGCTCGACCAGCAGTTGCGGTCACTGGGCTTGTCCGTGGAGGTCCGCCGCTTCGACGAACCGTACGACGTGGCGGCCTACGACCTGACGGTCTTCGGTCCCGGTCCGGGAGATCCGCGGATGACCTCCCACCCCAAAATCGCCAAGCTGCGGCAGTCGATCGACACCGCCCTGGCGAGTCGCCGGCCGCTGCTGGCCGTATGCCTGAGCCACCAGGTGCTCAGCACGAAGCTCGACTTCGAGCTGCACCGGCGCGAGGTACCCAACCAGGGCGTACAGCGTGAGATCGAACTGTTCGGCTTGCCCGAACGAGTGGGCTTCTACAACACGTTCGCCGTGCACAGCGCGGTGAGCGAGCGAACCGTCGAAGGGATCGGCGTGGTCGAGGTGAGCCGAGACCAGGAGACCGGCGAGGTGAACGCGCTACGTGGGCCGGGCTTCGCCTCGATGCAGTTCCACGCCGAGTCGGTGCTCACCGTAGACGGCCCGCGCATCATCACAGAGGCGATACAGGGGGTGCTCGGGCGATGAGAGTGGATGTCGTCTGGTGGGACCTGGCCAGGTCCCACCAGACCGTCGAATCCCTGGAGAAGGATCTTCGTGACGGCTCCGTCGAGCCGTGGCACGAGGTCAAGGGACTGCGCCTGAAGCTGTGGATCGCCGACCGTGAACGCGGCCGTTGGGGCGCGGTCATGTGGTGGGACTCGGACGTTCCGGCAGATCAGCAGCTGCCCCCCAACCGGGCGGCCGAGCTGATCGGGTACGCACCCGACCACCGCGCCGGCTTCGACGTCGCAGCGGTGGCCGAGGGGATCGACTCGCTCGGCCTCGCCTTCTACGCCGGGCCCTCGGTACCGGCACAAGCCCTGGAGCGCCGGTAAATGCACCGATACATGGTCGTAGACGCTTTTGCCAGCCAGCCCCTGCTGGGCAACCCGGTCGCCGTCTTCTTCGACAGCGAGGATCTGACCGGTGAGACGATGCAAAGCATCGCGAAGGAGATGAACCTCTCCGAGGTCACCTTCGTGCTGCCGGCCGAGCAGGACGGCGACGCTCGGATCAGGATCTTCACTCCGGTGAACGAACTGCCGTTCGCCGGGCACCCGATGCTCGGTACAGCCTTCGCGCTCGGTCGGACCCGGGGACGCGACAGGCTGCTGCTGGAGACCGCGATGGGTGCCATCCCGTGCGAGCTGGGCACCCGCGACGGCGCCCCGTGGGCCCAGATGGAGCAGCCGGTTCCCAGTTCGAAGCCCTACGATCTCGCCACGGAGCTCCTGGCCGCACTCGGGGTCGGGTCGTCGACGGCCCCGGTCGAGATCTACCACAACGGGCCGCGACACGTTTTCGTGGGGCTGAGCGACGTTGAGGCGCTTTCCGCACTCCACCCGGATCACCGCGCTCTCTCGCGCTTCCCCGACATGGCCGCCAACTGCTTCGCCAAGGCGGACGGGGGTTGGCGGACGCGGATGTTCTCCCCCGCCTACGGCGTGGTCGAGGACGCGGCGACCGGTTCCGCTGCCGGGCCTCTCGCGATTCACCTGGCCAGACACGGGTTCGCCGAGTACGGGCAGGAGATCAAAATTACCCAGGGAGTGGAAATGGGACGCCCGTCGGTCATGAGGGCGACCGCCGAAGGGGTCGGCGAGTCAATCAGCTCGGTCCACGTCGGCGGGCACGCAGTCGTGGTTGCCGAGGGGAAAATCAATGTCTAGTGGGGGGCCTTTCATGGACGCCAGTGGATTCGAGTCCCTCAGCGGAAAGGTCGACCTCCCCTTCCCCGAGTACGACAAGCCGCCGGCGGACCCTCTCCAACTGGTGCGCAGCTGGCTTTCCCAGGCACGGGAAATCGGAGTCCGCGAGCCCACCGCGCTGGCACTGGCCACTGCGGACTCCCGCGGCCGCGCCTCCAACCGGGTGGTCGCCATCACCGATGTCACCGACCTCGGTCTGGTGTTCAGCAGCCACAGCTGCAGCCAGAAAGGACGTGAAATCGCGGCTACGGGATGGGCGTCGGGTTTGCTGTACTGGCGAGAGACCGGTCAGCAGATCATCGTCTCCGGTCCGGTCGAGCTGCTGCCCGACGCCGAGTCGGACGCCCTGTGGTCCGCCCGGCCGATTCCGTTGCACGCCATGTCGACGGTCACCGAGCAGAGCGAGCCGCTGGAGGACGTCGAGGCTCTGCGCGCCAGGGCACGCAGCCTGGAACTGACCGGGGAGCCCCAGCCACGGCCGGAGTTCTTCGTCGGCTACCGGCTGCAGCCCGACGTCGTCGAATTCTGGTCCGCGAGCTCGGACCGGCTGCACCGCAGGCTGCGCTACGACCGCGACTCGCTCGAGTGGCGTACGAGCCGGCTGCAACCGTAGCCCCCGCTCCTTCGACAAACCCTCCTGGCGCTCGCCGCCTTTCACGGCTTCGGCGGCCTCTTCGTCGTGCCCGGACACACCCGACCCTTTCCATGAGGAAGAGACAATGCCTCTTACCGCAGACCAGATCCTGGATCTTCCGTTTGACGTCCAGCCCGATCCGGACGAGTTCATCCGCGCCGCCATGGAGTGGCATTTCAATCCCGAGACCGGCTGCAAGTTCTGGCTGGACCGAGCCGCTACTCTCGGCTTCGATCCGCGAGCCGATGTCAAGACGCACGAGGACCTCCGGCTCTTCCCGAACGTGGCCGCGGAGCTTCGTGACGTCCGTGGCGAGGACCTGATTCCCAGGGGATACGGAAATCAGCCCGACGTGGTCGGGTTCTTCGAAAGCGGCGGCACCACCGGCGCTCCGAAGCGGGTCGTTCTGATGCGGGACTGGCTGGACCGCATGGTGAGCTGGAGCAACGCGAACCTTGACCGCCACGGTGTGCCGCGCGGAGGGAACTGGCTGGGAATCATCCCGACCGGGCCGCACGTCGTGGGCACCCTGTTCCGGCAGCACGCCGTGACGCACGGCCGCCATGGCTTCACGATCGACCTCGATCCGCGCTGGGTGAAGCGGCTCATCGCCGACGGCCAGTTCGGGCAGGTCGACGCCTACGGCCAGCACCTCATCGACCAGGCCGCCGAGGTCCTGCGGACGCAGGACGTCGGCCTGCTCACCATCACGCCCCCACTGCTGGAACGGCTGGCCAGGGACGAGAAGCTGGTCGCCCTGGTGAACGAGCGGGTGAAGTGCATCAGGTGGGGAGGCACTCAGATGGACGCCGACTCCCGGCACCTCTTCAAGACCGAGGTGTTCCCCGAGGTCGCGCTGTGCGGCGAGTACGGAAGCACGATGATCATCGGGGTCGCGGGCGAGCGCGCCGGGATCTCCCTCGACGATCCGTGTGTCTTCGACTCGTTTTCCCCCTACGTGACCTTCACGGTCGTCGATCCGAAGAGCCTTGAGCCGGTGCCCTACGGAGAGCGGGGCCGGGTGCTGGTCAACCACGTCAGCAAGTCCTTCCTGCTGCCCAGCAACCTGGAACGTGACCTCGCCACTCGGATTCCTCAGGTGAAGGGCCTGGTCGGGGACTCGGTCGCCGACATCTCCACGGTCGCGGTCTTCGAGGACGAGGACGTCATCGAGGGGGTCTACTGATGATCGACCTGCCCGCGCTCGGCGCAACGGGGGCCTACCGCTCCAGGAACATACAGACGGTCACCGATGTGGCAGGCACTGCCCTGGCGGAACTGAGCCTCGTGCCGCCGCTGTACGTCAACCGCACCATGGCGGCGCTGCGCCGGAGCAGCGTCATGCCGGCCGACGAACGGGCCGACGCGATGATCCGCGCGTCCAAGCTCTTCGAAACCGCGACGATCGACGGCCTGACCGTCGAGGAGTACCAACACGCTGTCAGCAGGGTCGGTGGCGTCCCGATCTCCTCCGTCGTCACGGCGACCACGACGGTCGCCGAGCGGGTGGCGAAGGCTCATGCGAGCGTCCAGTACGCGTGTCCGCGGGGGGCGGTCGACAACTGGCGCGATCCGCTGACGCGGACCGGGCGTTCGGTGTGGACACGGCGCGGAGACGTGTTCGCCGTGCACGCCGCGGGCAACCACCCCGGGACCCACAGCATCTGGCCGGAGGCACTGGCGCTGGGCTACCGCGTCGCGGTCCGTCCGTCGAGCCGCGATCCCTTCACCCCGCACCGGCTTGTGGCGGCACTGCGGAGCGCGGGATTCGCGGACGACCAGGTGGTGCTCCTGCCCACCGACCACGCCGGTGCCGACGCCATCCTGCACGGCGCCGACTTGGGAATGGTGTACGGCGGCGAAGAGGTGACCCGCAAGTACGGCGAGGCCGCGACGGTGCTGCCGCAGGGGCCGGGTCGGTCGAAGATCCTCATCACGGCCGATGTGGACTGGCGTGACCACCTGGACGTGATCGTCTCATCGGTGAGCGGCCACGGCGGGACCGGATGCGTGAACACGACAGCCGTCTTCGTGGAGGGCGACCCGACTCCACTCGCCGAGGCGGTCGCGGCGCGGTTGTCCGCCGCGACCCCCTTGCCGCCCGAGGACGACAAGGCCGTACTCCCCGTACAGCCGGTCGCGGTCGCCAAGGCGATCGAAACACACCTGCTCAAGAAGGCGGCGTGCGCCCGGCCCTGGCTCGGCGGCGACGGCGTCGTGGGCGAACTCGGGGACGGGAGCGCCGCGCTGCTGCCCGCCGTCTTCCAACTCGACGATCCGGCCGCTCCGCAGGCAGGTGTGGAACTGCCGTTCCCTTGCGTGTGGATCGCGCCGTGGACACCCGAGGCCGGCACGGAACCGCTGAAGAACACGCTCGTGCTCAACGCGATGACCCACGACACCCAGCTCGTCGACCGCCTGCTCGACGAGCCCACCATCAGCAACCTGTACCTGGGAAGCCAGCACACCCACTGGATGGATCCCTCGGTACCGCACGACGGCTACCTGGCCGACTTCCTCATGCGGAACAAGGGTGTCATCCGGAACTGAACGTGGTTCTGGCAAGGCTCACGTTCGCACCGTGAGCGCCGTTCCGTGGCGCCCGCGGCAGCTCGCCACCGGAACGCTCCCTCGCACTCCAACGAGACCGAAAGGGTCCTACCGTGTCCCACTCCGTCGAACCGGCCGACGTCCTGATCGTCGGCGGCGGGTCGGCCGGCACAGTGCTCGCCGCGCGCCTGAGCGAGAACCCCGCCCGGCGCGTCGTGCTGCTCGAGGCCGGGCCGGACTACGGCCCCACCCACTTCCCCGACGCCCTGCTCGACGCCAACCGCATCGCCGATCTCGATCACGACTGGGGATACACCTCGCGGGGCGGGCGGCTGAGCCCCTCGATGGTCGCCCTGCGCGGCAAGGTGATGGGCGGGAGTTCCGCCGTCAACGCCGGCGCCGCCCTCCGCGCCCGAGCCCGCGACTTCGCCCGCTGGGCCGAGAACGGGCTCGACGACTGGAGCTTCACCGACGTCCTGCCGTACTTCCGCGCCCTGGAAAACACCCCCACCGGCGAGGACGAGTTTCACGGGCGAAGCGGGCCGATGCCCGTGCGCCAACTGACCGACTCCGAGCTGACCCCCGCGCATCGTGGCTTCATCGACGCCGCAGTCGCCCTTGGCCACAAGCGGATCAGCGACTTCAACGGTGCCGAGCAGGACGGCGTCGGAGCCTTCGCGGTCAACGTCCTCGATGGGATCCGACAGAACACCGCACTGGTCTACCTCACCGCTGAGGTGCGCGCTCGCCCGAACCTCACGGTGCACGGTGCCGTCACCGTCGACCGGGTCCTGTTCCGCGGTGGCGGTGCGACCGGAGTGGTCACCGCCGACGGGACCGTGCACCATGCCGACGAGGTGATCCTCTCTGCCGGGACCTACGGAAGCGCGGCGATCCTGCTGCGCTCCGGCATCGGCCCCGCCGGCGAACTGGCGTCGCTCGGCATCGAGCCCCTCGCCGACCTACCCGTCGGACAACACCTGCAAGACCACCCCTTCTGCCCCGCGGTCTATGCACTCGCCCCGGGGCGAGGGGAGATGGCTCCGGCCCTCGGCGCACTGCTGTGGACCGCCTCCAGCGAGGCCGCGGACGGTGAACTCGACCTGAACGTCGTCGCGGTGCATCCCAACGGGGCTCCGTTCATGCCCGCCGGCGGCGTCATCGCCCTGTCCACGGCTCTCGTGCTCCCCGAGGCGCAGGGCACGGTGCGCCTCGCCAGCCGCGACCCGCTTGCCCAGCCCCTGATCGACCACAACTACCTCGGCACCGAGCGCGACCGCCGACGCATGCTCGAAGGCGTACAAATCGCCCGCCTTCTGGCCCGTGACCCGGCACTCGCGCCGTCGCTCGCCGGCCTTCTGATGCCGCGCGAACTGCCCGACGACGCCGAGGAACTGACGCGGGTGATCGAATCCAGCCTCTCCATCTACGGTCACCCCACCTCCACCGCCCCCATGGGTGGCGCCGACTCGCCTCAGGCCGTCGTCGACTCCCGCGCAGCCGTGCACGGAATCGCCGCCCTGCGTGTCGTGGACGCTTCGATCATTCCGTACGTGCCCTCCAGCGTCACCAACCTCACCACGATGATGATCGCCGAACGCATCGCCCACCTCGTCTACAACCACTGATGACCCTGGGCTGCCGAGAGGCCGGCCAGTCACCTTGATGATTCCGGGGTCGAGCCGCGGGCCCCGCGTACCTGCACGTCACCGCCACTTCCCTCGGCTGAACTCGACGGGAGTTCAGCCGAGGGAAGCCCGGCTCGGGGCGCGGCGAGCGCCGGGTCCGATGGATGCGGTGGTTCTGCGCACTTCACGCAGCCAGGCCACGTCATCAGACCTCTGGCCGAGGAAACGAGGCTCACGCTACGGATCTGCGGGAGTCGGGGGGTGAGATTCCCTCGGACTCCCGACAATTCGCACGATGCTGAAACCCTGGACTGATCGACTGACGGAGGCTCCGAAACCGCGTCAGGCTGAATTGCTACGTCTGGGGCTGCTCTGCAGGAACGGACTGCAGGCTTTCAGGTTCTTCTGGACAGGACTTGTTTCGAGCATACGGATGGAGTCCAGCGCGCTGAGCCTGTCCGCCAGGTAGTCATGCAGTTCACTGGGACTCTTGCACAAGACGAGGGCCACCAGGTTGGTTGGGCCGGTGGTAGAGGCCAGGAAAGCCAATTCCCTGTGTTGGATCAGGGTGCTCGCTACCTGGTTCAGGTGCGCGGGGGCGACAGACATCCACAGCAGGGCTTGCGTGGTGATGCCGTATACCTCCGCACTGATCTCGACGTCGAAGGTGAGCATGCCGCTGGCCTGCAAAGCAGCGATTCGGCGCGTAATGGTCGAGGAAGACTGGCCGGTCTCGGCGGCGAGGCCTGTGTAGCTGATGCGGCCGTTATTCTGCAATGCGCCCAGCAGGTGCCAGTCCGCCTGGGTCAGGGATGAGCGGCACTTGGGCTCTCCGGCGTCATCCGACGAGTCGAGTGCTCGACGCAGTTGTTCCTGCTGCTCGTTGGTGAGAGCGGTGGTGTGCCCCTGCCATGCGGTGGGTCCGCCTAGATAGGTATGCAGCAGGCGGTGCGCCGATACCTCGGCAATGTTGGCCACACGAGGGATCTCGCGGAACAGCAGCGTATGGTGCGCCGCGGAGTTCATGACGAAGCATATTTCGGTTCCCCCGGCCACGAGCCGCACCCAGGTGGTGTCGTCCCGCCGAGCCAGGCTGTACGCGACACTCTGGGCGGTGTTCGGGCTGGCCGTGAGCCTCAGAATCCACTTCCCGTTTGACGGTTGCCGCGGGTTCACCACACCGACAACGCGAAGCGACAGCTCGCTGCTCAGCCGCCCGAAGCGACGGGCGACTGTTTGCGTGGAGACGCCCAGAACCTCGGCGATCCGGCTGAACGGCGCCCGACCGTCGATACGCAGGGCGTGAATGATGCAGTGGTCCAATTCATCGACTGCGGGGACCGTCGGCTCAGAAAAGTCCCCCAATGGCCGTCTAGGGCCATCGACGCTCAGCAAGGCTTGCTCAGCAAGGTTTGCAGCACTAGTTTCCCCCGGATAGCCTAGGACAGGACCTGGTCAATGGACTTGGCTTTCGGCGACGGCGTTTTTCATCACCAGGGCCCCGGTGAGTTCCGTTGCATGGTGATGATCAGTCAGTTCTCGTGATCCGTCATGCTTTGCCGGACTTGGCGCGCGGGAATGGAGTCCACAGTCGTGGTTTCAGGAATACGTGTTTGGTATTTCCGGCCTCGGACGTGAGACCCAGCGGCCTGGTGGTCCGTCAACAGCTGCACTCGTCCGCCGAGTACCGGCATCAGGTCCTGGATGACACCTTCGAGGAGAGGCGCCGCCGGGCCCGCACTGTAAGCTTGCCTGGAAACCCCTTCACCCGGCGCGACCTGGCATTCCAAGCGGTCAAGGCCGAACGATTCGGCAATATCGCACGCAGCCGTTACCACTACACCAGCCCCCCGACCAGCTCCTGAACCACTACGGACCATGACCATCACCACGATGTGGATATCAATAGGTCAAGAGGAACTCGCCAGGGTCCTGACTCATCGTCAGGAATCGGTCGGCGGAATCCACTAGGTCCAATCTTCGGGCGAGTGTACATGTTGTCGCTCTTCGTGGGTATGGCGGTTCGCCACAGGGTCCGCGCAGAAGGGCCCCAGGGAGTGAGCCAAAGATCCATGTTAGCGATTGCACAATCAGCTGCGGTGAGGCGGTCATAACCACTTGTCGGCACTAGGAAGCCGTTGTCGTACCGAACTTGAGCGGTGTGTTCTAGCAGCTCAGGCATGATGTCGGGGTCGGTGGGACAGGCTGGGAGCGTCGGGTTGTCGGGCCCGGTGCCAGAAGCCGGTGGCCGTCTCCTTCTTCTCGTTGGTGAGGATCTCGCTGAAGGCCAGGCGGGAGTGGTCGTCGACGGCGTTGTGCGGGTAGCTGTAGCCCAGGTTGGGTCGGCCGTGGCGGGTGGGGGGCGTGGGGCCGCGGTATGCGGAGCTGTTGCCGCCGCCCTGGGCCCTGCCGTTGACCTTGTGCCCCGCCGCCGTCGGGGATGTTGCCCAGTTTCTTGATGTCGACGTGGATCAGCTCGCCGGGACGGCCGCGTTCGTAGCGGCGCACGACACGGCCTGTGGTGAGACGCCGAGACGCCCTGGTAAGCGGAAAGACGGGCCTCACTCACTCGGTGATCGGCTTGACGTGTCCCTGGCCCGAGTTATCCACAGGGCAAAGCGGAGTATCGCGATCCGCGAGATCGTCTGCGCATGACGAACCACGGCGAAACCACTGGATCCCCCGATAACGGCAACGCCGGCGGACGTGAGGATCGCGAGCCCGACGACGGACACGGCGAGTCGCACGCGCGACGAGAGATGCCCGCCGGTCCGACCTCCCCCGGCGACCATGGCGGCCGCTACGAACACGGGAAGTGCGGCGGACAGGACGCGTACGCCGAGCGCCCGGGCCGCCGCCCGAACCAGGTCGACTGCACTGCCTACGACAGTCACGGCGCCGAGCACCAGGTCACGCTGCGCACGCCGGCCGAACTGGCCGACGCTCTGCCTTATCTGCTCGGATACCGCCCCGAGGACAGCATCGTCCTGGTCGCCCTGCACGACAGGGACAGCCGCGGCCGGTTCGGCGGCCGTGCCCGGCTCGGCATTCCCACCAGCGCCGACGACTGGGCGTCCGTGGCCGAGCAGTTGGCACACGGGCTCGTGACGGGCAGCGAGCGCAGAGGAGCCCGGCCCGAGCAGATGGTCGCCTACCTCTGCCAGGAACCGGCGAAGGGTGAGACAGGACGCCAGGTCATGGAGCGGTTGCGGCCCCTGGCCCAGAAACTGCGCGTCGAGTGCGGTCAGCTCGACGTGCCGGTGATCGAGGCGCTGTGCATCTCGGACGGCCGCTTCTGGTCGTACTGCTGCGTGAACGAGGCATGCTGCCCACCCGCCGGCCTGCCCATGGGGCTGCCCGGCACGTCCGTGCTGGCCGCCGCTGCCACCTATGCAGGCCTCCAGGTGCGTGGCACGCTGCGCGAACTGCGGGCCAGGCTGCTGCCCTGGGAGACCGCCGCGGCTCTGGAGCAGGAAGGCGCCCTGGACGCAGCGAGCATGGCGCTGGTCCCCAGGATTCTCGATGACGCCAGTCGCGCGGGCGTGGCCGAGGAGACACTGGAGATGGCCGCGCTGATCATGCGACGGCTGGCGGCCGCCCCGCCCGTGTCCGGCGCGCTCACAGCGGATCTCCGCGATGACGAACTGCTCGCACACGACGAGGCCGCGACCCTGATTCTCGGCCTGCAGGACCGCGCGACCCGAGACCGCGCAGCCGAATGGATGGAGGGCGAGGCGGCCGCTGCCGCGCTTCGGCTCTGGCGGGCACTGGCACGACGATGCGTCGGGTCCTATGGCGAACACGCGGCGGCGCCCTTGACCCTGGCGGGTTGGGTCGCTTGGTCCACGGGCGACGAACTGGAGGCCAGGGAGGCCCTCGCCATGGCACTCGGCGCGGATCCTTCCTACCTCTTCGCCCGTCTACTGCACCAGGCGTGCAACGAAGGCCTGGACCCGGAGTCGATCCGTCGCTGCTTGCGTGCGGAGCGGAAAGACCGCGAGCGGACGCCGGCCCAGCAGGCGCACGGCGGAGAGGAGATCGCGGGGCCGCCGGCAGTCGAGGCCGTTGAGCCGGTGCCGGTGCCGGCGCCGAAGGGGGCTTCCCGCGCGCGTCGCCGTGGCCGCCCCGGCAACACGGTCGGCAACCAGCCACGTTCGGCGAAGGCAGGGAGCCGGGGGAGTGGCGCGAGCGTTCCTCGCCCGCGGACGCGAGCCGTAGGCGGCACACGTCCGGGCTCCGCCCGCACGGACCGCTCGCGTCCCAGTGCCCCGGAGAAGGATGCCGCTCGCTGTCGCGACGATGGCCCCGGAAGCTTCCAGCCCGGAAGCGACAGCGTCGAGGGGGAGGCGTGAGCGATGCCCGGAGAACGCCGGCGGGGCCGGTCCGATCGACGACGGTCGCAGAACGATCCGCTTGCGGCACCAAGAAGTCGACGGAGGCGATGGGAGCCGTCGCCATTCGGTCGGGTCGGCCCTAAGGGGCGTGACCCGGGGGACTCCCTTTCCGTTCACCTGAGTGGCGGTACGCCCGGATGGCCGTGCCGCCCACAGCCCACGTCCGTCCGGATCCTCCCACCCGGCGCCGCACACAGCCGAGGTGCACCGAGCGCAGAAGAAGCCACCCCATGAATCAGCCGAATCCGTTCTCCGCCGCTGACGACGACCGCTCCGGCGTCGGCCGATCCGGGTTGTCTCCGCGGGCGGGTGCCGAACTGCCGACACACTCGGCCGGCATCGGCCGGTACGAGCCCCGGATCGCGACCGACGCCCCGCGTGTCTCTCCACTCGACGGCCAGACCTGGCGCCCGCCACCGGACGGCCGGGACTGGCGCCCGCCTGCACCGACGGACTGTCCCGGTTCCGGGCCCGACCGTCCCGGGCCGGGGTCCGGGGCAGACGATCAGGACAGGTCTCCCGCCGGGCCGACGGTCCAAGGACGCACCGTCGCTCGACCGAACACCGAGAGCCTCACCACCCCTCGATCGATCGAACAGTGCCCCATCACGGCCCGACCGGCGGACCAGCGCCCGATCGCCGACCGCCCGTGGGACCAGAGCGGCAACGCCGCTCGACCGCCCGCCCCGGGGCGGCCTGCACTGGATCCGCCCGACCCAAGTCACCTTGCGGTCCGGCCCATGCGCTCGGACCGGCCTCCGGTTCGGGCGGCCGATCCTGACCAGCTCTCGACTCAGTCCGCGGGCCGTGATCAATCCAGGTTGCGTTCGCTGAGAGTTGCCCCGTCCCCGTCCCCGTCCCCGTCCCCGTCACCGTCCCCGGGCCCGCTTCCGGCACTTCGCCGGTCGGCTGAGCTGCCGTCCACCCACAACGCCATGATCTGCGTCTCGCTCCCGGGGCTCGCCATCTCGACGGAGCAGGGGCAGATGACCGGTCAGGGGCTGGAGGGGTTCTACCGTGCGGGCAGGCGCCTGCTCTCCCGGTGCCAGGTCCGCGTGGCCGGGCGGGAACCGCTGGCGGTGCAGGCTCGGATGACCGCGGCCGACCGAGCCCGCTTCGTGGGCACACTGCGTGCCTCCCCGCACTCCGGCCCGGACCCGGACGTCGTTGTCGAGCGCTTGCGCCACGCGGACGGGACGGAGCGCATCACCTTGCACAGCGCAGCCCTACGGCCCCTGCGCGTGCCGGTCGAGGTCGCCCTCGGCACGGACCTGGCCGAGCTGGGCGCCATCGCGTCGGGCACGACGCAGCCCGAACTGCCCGCCAGTGTCCACGACTCGGGCCTGCGCTGGTCCTGCCCCACCGGGACCTCGTCGGTCACGGCGGATCCGCCCCCCGCGGACGCGTTGGCCTCCGCGGGCCTCCTGCGCTGGGAGTTCGAGCTGCCCCCTGGCGGCAGCAGAAGCGTCGAGCTGCGGGTGCGGCCGGACGGAGCAGGGTCCGGGCGGGCCGTGGGCCGCGCGCCGACGAGCCCGCTCGCCGCCGCTGGGGCGTCCGGTGACGACCCGAGGATCGAGCCGTTGCTGCGGACAAGCATCGACGACCTCCAGGCCTTGATGCTGCGCGACCGCAGCAACCCCGGCGATCTGCATCTCGCGGCAGGTGCCCCATGGCGCACCGGTCTCGCACCGGCCGACGCGCTCGCCGCGGCGCGGATGGCGCTGCCCCTCGGCACCCGCCTCGCCGCAGGCACGCTGCGTACCCTCGCCCGCAGTCAACTCCAGGGTGCAGGACCTCAGTCCGGGATGCTCCCCGGTCCGCGACGGGACGCGGGCACCCATCTGCCGCCGGGTTGCACCGGCACGGAAGCCACCCTGCTCTTCCCGGTACTTCTGGCGGAGGCCCGCCGTTGGGGGCTTCCCGAACCCGAGACGGAAGTGCTGCTACCGGCGGCCGAGCGCTGTCTGGGCTGGCTGCGTACAACCGTCGGTGACGGCACTTACTTGCGCGACCCGCATCCGAGCGGTCCCGTCCGTTGCGAGATGCAGGCCCACGCCCACCGCGCGGCTCTGCTGGGCGCCGATCTGCTCGACGCGTACGGGAGACCGGGCGGCGCCGAGCTGCGGTACTGGGCGCAGACGCTGCGGACGGCTTTCCGGGAGGACTTCTGGATCGACGACCCGACGGGTGGCCGACCGGCGGCAGCCCGCGCTCCCGACGGCACCCTGGTGCCACACCTGGGCGCAAACGCCGCCCATCTCCTTGACACCGGCCTGCTCGGCGGGGGCGAACTGGCCCCCGGACTGCTCGACAAGGTGCAGACCGAACAACTCGCACGACTGCTCGGCAGCCCGGCCATGGACTCGGGCTGGGGTCTGCGTGGACTGGGCGCGAAGGAAGCCGGATACAACCCGTTCGGCCACCGCAGCGGCGCAGTGCGGGTCCACGAGACGGCGATCGCCGTCGCAGGCCTGGCCGCCGCCGGCTACGAGAAGGAGGCGAGTTCGCTCCTGAGGGGCGCACTGGCGTCGGCAGAGGCCTTCGGGCACCGGCTGCCCGAGATGTACGGGGGCGAGCAACGCACCGACGGCAGCACTCCCCTCCCGCACCCGGCGGCCTGTCGCCCAGCCGCCACCGCGGCGGCCGCAGGCGTGCTGCTGCCGACCACGCTCGCGGGAATCCGCCCCGACGCCCCCGCCGGGACCGTCACGCTGAGCCCCATGCACAGCGCTCCCCTCGGCGAGATCGTCCTGACGGGACTCCGGGTCGCCGGGGCCTCCTTCTCCGTACGTGTCAGCCGGCTCGGCCTCGCCATGGTCGAGGAGGCGGCCGACGGGCTGCAACTGGGCGTGTGACCTTGGACGACGCAGCATCGCGCAACGGCAGGGACCAGATGGGAGGCTCAGATCGGACCGAAGTGGATCAGCCATCGAAGCGGCCGACGAAGAGAGTGTTTATCGTCAAGCAGACGACTATGATCGCCGCATGCCCTACGACCCGTCAGCATTTCCGCCCTTTGCCGTCACCGTGGACCTGGTCGTGCTGACCGTGCGACGTCACGCGCTGTGCGCGCTGGCGGTACGCAGGGGGGAATCGCCTTTCCAGGGGCGCTGGGCGCTGCCCGGGGGCTTCGTACGGGCCGACGAGGATCTGGCGCAGGCCGCTGCACGCGAGCTGGCCGAGGAGACCGGGCTGCGCGCCCACGACCCGTCCGTTCCCGCTCAGGACAACGGCGCTCACCTGGAGCAGCTCGCCACCTACGGTGACCCCAAGCGGGACCCTCGTATGCGCGTCGTCAGCGTCGCCCACCTTGCGCTGGCGCCCGATCTGCCTGCTCCCCGAGCGGGCGGCGACGCCAGCAATGCCCGCTGGGCGCCGGTCGAGGAGCTGCTGCAGCAGGGCGGCTACGGCCGCGACGGCGAACCGGTGGCGCCGCTCGCCTTCGACCATGCGCAGATCCTGTCCGACGGTGTCGAGCGAGCCCGTTCCAAGATCGAGTACTCGTCCCTCGCCACGGCGTTCTGCCCCACCGAGTTCACTGTCGGCGAGCTGCGCCGGGTCTACGAGGCGGTATGGGGCGTGGCACTCGACCCGCGCAACTTCCATCGCAAGGTGACGGGCACGCCGGGCTTCCTCGTCCCCACCGGGGGGACCACCACGCGCCAGGGCGGTCGCCCCGCCCAGTTGTTCCGGGCCGGGGGTGCCACGTTGCTCAACCCCCCGATGCTGCGCCCCGAAGTGTGACGCAGGAGCCCGGGCTCGGCGCGGCCGACTCGGCGGCGAGCGGCCAACACGACTGGAGTGGACCGGTCTCGACCTGCGAAGTGGGCGCGCGATCCAGGAAAAAACGGACATAGCGCGCTATCTTGCTGCGGGTGATCCAGGTCTTCGGATTGACCAGCAAACCCCGCAAGGAGCTTGCGCCCGCCGTCGATGACATCTCCTTCGATGCACGCGCAGGCCACGTCACCGCGTTGCTCGGCCCGACGGGGGCGGGTAAGACGACCGCGCTCAGACTCATGCTCGAGCTCCAACAGGGCCGTGGCATCACCTATTTCAGAGGCCGGCCCCTGCACCGCATCGCCCATCCCTCTCGCGAGGTCGGCGTGCTCCTGGGTGACGTACCGGGACACCCTGCCCGCACGGTCCGAGGTCATGTCCGCATGCTGTGTGCCGCCGCAGGAGTCCCCGTCCGCCGCGCCGACGAGGTCCTCGAAGTGGTCGGCCTCGTCAGTCTGCGCGAGGAGCGCCTCGGCACCCTCTCTCGCGGGATGGACCGCCGCCTGGGCCTGGCCTGCGCCCTGCTCCCCGACCCGCACACCCTCGTACTCGACGAGCCCGCCCATGGACTCTCCACCCGCGAGACCCGCTGGTTGTACGGCATGCTGCGCGCGCACGCGGCCCAGGGCGGCACGGTCCTGCTGACCACGGCCGACCCCAAGGAAGCAGCCGGCAGCGCCGACCGGGTCGTCACACTGGCGCAGGGCAGACTTGTCGCCGACCAGAGCGCCGGCGACTTCGCCCACACCCGGCTGCGCCCCCGCGTCGCCGTCCGCAGCCCGCACGCCGCGCGCCTGGCCGCCCAGCTCACCAAGGAAGCCCGCAGCGCGCGGCGATCCGTCGAGGTCGTGCGTGAGCGAGGCAACCGCCTCTCCGTGTACGGCAGTACCTGCGCCGACGTCGGCGAGACCGCGTTCCGCCACGGCATCCTCGTACATCAACTCGCGGACGAGACCGGGGACATGGGGCCCGGAGCGATGGAAGCGCCCATCAGGGAACCGGAAGCCGCCGACGAGCTGCCGGCACCGGACGGGTCGCGCACCGCGGACCCGGCTCAGAACACTGGCGCGGCACCCCAGCGGGAAGGCACCGAAGCGGATTCTGCGACGCCGACGGGTGCGGCTCCTGAATCGGGCCCCCATGGCGCTTCCCGGACTCAGGGCGACGGGCTGTATGACGACGACCCACTGAATTCGCCCGTCACCGAACCCCCATCGCGCGTGCCGTCCAGCCGGGCCGCGCTGCCGGCCTCGCGCCCCGCTGGTGCGGGCCTCGGCGACGCGTCTCCCCTCCCACCCCCCATCTCCGTCCGCACCGCCCCCAGCCCCCTCCGCCCCCTTCGCTACGAGATCCGTCGTGCTGCCGGCATCGGCACCGGGTTTCTCACCGCGGCCGCTGTGCTCGTCGTGTCTGCTCTCGCCGCCGTCGTCCTGGCACGGATCGGGAACACTCCGCAGTCGCGCCTGCTGGTCGCATGGCCGCGGGAACTGCCGCTTCCTCCTGCCGCGCTCGGTGCGGGACTGCTCGGTGCGCTGGCCTTCGGCGACGAGTTCCGCCACCCCGCGCTGGCGGCGGACCGCGGCACCGTGCCCCGTCGGCTGGGGCTGCTCGCCGCGAAACTCTTCGTCGCCACCACCACCGCGCTGCTGCTGGCCTTCCTCACCGTCGGCTGCGACGCCGAAATGCTCTACCTCGTATACGGACGGGAGCTCACAGAGGTTCCCGGGGACTGGCTGTCGCTCAGTGCGAGTTGGCTCGGACTGGTTGTCGGCTGCGCGTGGGCCGGAGTGCTGGCCGCCGGCGTCTTCCGGTCCACCACTGCGGGACTCGCGGCCGTACTCGCCGTACCGGTCCTCGTTGTCCCCCTCGTACAAAAGGCCTTGGCGGGATCGTCCGTGCGTACGGCGGCCGGGTTTCCGCTGCGGCTGCGAGAGATGTTCCTCATGCAGTGGCCTTTCGGGGGAGAGCGCTATCTGTCCGCCGTCGCGCGCGTGGTCGCCCAACCTGTGGGTGGCGCCCTGACGTTGTCGCTCAGCGCTCTGCTCTGCGCGTATCTGCTCACCACCCTGCGCAGCAGGGCCCGATGACCACGGTTCGCGCGCTTTCGGCGCACCATGTGCGCAACTCCCTGGGGTAAGCCCATTTCTTTCCGATAAGGCGTCAATTGCGACGCGGTGAGCGATCACCCTTTCGTGTGCTTTTCACCAAAGACCTCAAGGGAGTTGAGAACGACGCCGACAAAGGATCCGTGAGTACCCTTGCGCACACCATGATGACCGCCGCCCGCTCCGCAGACTCAGGTCTCGTCGGCCCGGGCGAACTCGACCGCTACCCCTACGCCGAGACCCCCGTGGTCGACCGCGTCGGAGCCCCCGCCTGGGAGAGCACGGACCCGGAGCTGAGCCGCGTCGGGCGGCGTGCCGCAGGCAGCCGGGGGCGCGGGCTGCATGGCCAACTCGTCCAGCAGCTTGGCCAGATGATCGTCTCCGGTGACCTGGGCGCAGACCGTCCGCTGGTGCCGGAGGAGATCGGCCAGCGCTTCGAGGTCTCCCGCACCGTCGTCCGCGAGTCGCTCCGCGTCCTGGAGGCCAAGGGCCTGGTCAGTGCCCGCCCGAACGTCGGCACGCGCGTGCGCCCCGTCAGCGACTGGAACCTCCTCGACGCGGACATCATCGAATGGCGAGCCTTCGGGCCGCAGCGTGACGACCAGCGCCGCGAGCTGAGCGAGCTGCGCTGGACGATGGAGCCGCTCGCCGCCCGTCTCGCCGCCGGGCACGGGCGCGAGGACGTCCAGCAGCGGCTCGCTGACATGGTCGAGATCATGGGGCACGCGATGGGGCAGGGTGACGCCATCACGTTCTCCCGCGCCGATGCCGAGTTCCACTCCCTGCTCATCCAGGTCGCGGGCAACCGGATGCTGGAGCACCTGTCCGGGATTGTTTCGGCGGCCCTCCATGTCTCAGGCGGTCCGATCACCGGCTGTGACCGGCCGAACGAGACCTCGCTGGGGCACCACGGAAGGATCGTCGACGCCCTCGCCACCGGGGACGGCGCGACGGCCGAATCGGCCATGCGTCAACTGCTCACGGTCCACCCCGAGGTGGAGCGCGTGGTGCCCGCGCCGCGCGAACACTGACCGCACACCGCGGGCGGCGCGGCCGGGAGATGTCTCCCCCTCCTGTGGCATCGCTCGGCCGTCGAACCGCCTCCGTCGGACCCCGCAGGATCCGCGAGATCCTGCGGGGTCCGACGGCGCAACAGGCCACGAGGCCCTTTGGGGAGGCCCGGCCTGCCCCATGGATGACCTCATTTGTCTATATCTGACTACTTTTGAGCACTTACGGGGTGTGACTCGGGCCACGCAGAATGGGCGTAACACTCGCGGAGACAGCGCGATGACCTAAGAGGTGACAGCCGAGGAGGGAATACGGACGCCGTTTGCGGCGCTGTGCATCTTCCCGGCCCTCGCCCGCGCCGTCGGCCCAATCCCCAAGCCGGTGGTCGGCTCCTGTCCGCCCGGATGGGGCCGGAAGCCGTTTTCCAACGTTCCGAGAGGTTGTTCGTGTCGGCCAGCACATCCCGTACGCTCCCGCCGGAGATCGCCGAGTCCGTCTCTGTCATGGCTCTTATTGAGCGGGGAAAGGCTGAGGGGCAGATCGCCGGCGACGATGTGCGTCGGGCCTTCGAAGCTGACCAGATTCCGGCCACTCAGTGGAAGAACGTACTGCGCAGCCTCAACCAGATCCTCGAGGAAGAGGGTGTGACGCTGATGGTCAGTGCCGCGGAGCCCAAGCGCACCCGAAAGAGCGTCGCAGCGAAGAGTCCGGCCAAGCGCACCGCCACCAAGACGGTCGCGGCCAAGACGGTGACCGCCAAGAAGGCCACCGCCACCGCCGCCCCGGAGGCGCCGGCCGCCGGCGCGCCCGGCGCGCCCGTCGAGGACGACGCTCAGACGGCCGCTGCCAAGAAGACGGTCGCCAAGAAGGCGGCGGCCACGAAGAAGACCGTCGCCAAGAAGACGGCGGCCAAGAAGACCACCTCCTCCAAGAAGGATGACGGTGAAGTCGTCGAGGAGGAGACGCTCGAGGACACCCCCAAGGGCGCCGACGAGCCCGAGGGCGCCGAGAGCGCGGGCTTCGTGCTCTCCGACGAGGACGAGGACGACGCGCCGGCCCAGCAGGTCGCCGCGGCGGGCGCCACGGCCGACCCGGTCAAGGACTACCTCAAGCAGATCGGCAAGGTCCCGCTGCTCAACGCCGAGCAGGAGGTCGAGCTCGCCAAGCGCATCGAGGCCGGTCTGTTCGCCGAGGACAAGCTGGCCAACGCCGACAAGCTCGCGCCGAAGCTCAAGCGCGAGCTGGAGATCATCGCTGAGGACGGCCGCCGCGCCAAGAATCACCTCCTGGAGGCCAACCTCCGACTGGTCGTCTCCCTGGCCAAGCGCTACACCGGCCGCGGCATGCTCTTCCTGGACCTCATCCAGGAGGGCAACCTCGGTCTGATCCGCGCGGTCGAGAAGTTCGACTACACCAAGGGCTACAAGTTCTCCACGTATGCGACCTGGTGGATCCGTCAGGCGATCACCCGCGCCATGGCCGACCAGGCGCGCACCATCCGTATCCCGGTGCACATGGTCGAGGTCATCAACAAGCTCGCCCGCGTGCAGCGCCAGATGCTCCAGGACCTGGGCCGTGAGCCCACCCCGGAGGAGCTGGCCAAGGAACTCGACATGACCCCGGAGAAGGTCATCGAGGTCCAGAAGTACGGCCGTGAGCCCATCTCCCTGCACACTCCGCTCGGCGAGGACGGCGACAGCGAGTTCGGTGACCTCATCGAGGACTCCGAGGCCGTCGTCCCGGCCGACGCGGTCAGCTTTACGCTGCTGCAGGAGCAGCTGCACTCCGTGCTGGACACCCTGTCCGAGCGCGAGGCGGGCGTCGTCTCGATGCGCTTCGGTCTCACCGACGGTCAGCCGAAGACCCTCGACGAGATCGGCAAGGTGTACGGCGTGACGCGTGAGCGCATCCGCCAGATCGAGTCGAAGACGATGTCGAAGCTGCGTCACCCGTCGCGTTCGCAGGTGCTGCGCGACTACCTCGACTAGGTCGCCCTCGGACGACACCGAAGGCCCGGTTCCCCAGGTGGGGGACCGGGCCTTCTCGTGCTGTAGCGGGTGCGGGGTGCGGCGGACTGGATGACTCTGGGTCTCCCATGGTCCACCCGGAGTGAGGAGCCTGTATGCGTCGTCCCTTTGTCCGTGCGCTGGCCCGGCCGCTGGTCCTTGCGGCTGCAGCCACCGCAATACCTTTGCTCTCCACTGCCTCTGTGGCCGCCGACAGCGTGGTCATAGGCAGTTTCCCGATCGACGTGTCAGCGAGCCCGTGGACCGTGGCGCTGTCCAGTCGTGACCGGTTCGGAGGTACGCGTGCGGGGCAGTTCTGCGGCGGCGTGGCCATCGACCCCACGACTGTGCTCACCGCGGCCCACTGCATGAGCGAGGACGTCCTGGGCGCGCCGTCGAAGCGCGTCACCGACCTCAAGGTCATCGCCAACCGTACGGACCTTCTGTCGAAGGACGGCCAGGAGATCCCGGTACGCGATATCCGGGTGAATCCGGACTACGACAGCGTCAACAACGCCGAGGACTTCGCCATGCTCACCCTCGCCGAACCGCTGCCGCGCAGCTCGGTCATCGGGATGGCGTCCTCCGACGATCCTGCCTACAAGCCCGGTACGAGCGCCGTGGTCACCGGATGGGGAGACCTCACGGGCGGCGGTGACTACGCGCGCAGTCTGCGGGCGACCCGCTTGCACGTGTTGCCCGACGCCAAGTGCGCGGAGGCGTATCCGGGCGGCGTCGACGGCACGTATCTCCCGAAGAGCATGCTGTGCGCCGGGGAGGCGGGAGGCGGCCATGACGCCTGCCAGGGGGACAGCGGCGGCCCCCTCGTCGCCCAGGGGAAACTGATCGGGCTCGTGTCCTGGGGCAGCGGCTGCGGTCGTGCGGGCAACCCCGGCGTCTACACGCGCGTGTCCGAGGCCGTACAGGCCCTGGGGCGGGGCGGTGGGGGGAGTACGCCTCGCGGGGGCGCTGACGCGGGCTGAGCGGCCTTTCGGGTACGAGTACGGGCGGTGCGGTCCCTGAGAACAGGGGCCGCACCGCCCGTAACCGGCCTGTGCCGGAGCTGGCTCGTCGGGTGTGCGAGGTATCAGCGCTCTTCTTCGGACGTGCTTGCGGGAACGGTCGTCAGTCGCTCCGTCTCGTCCTGTATCTCAGCGGCGATCTTCTTGAGTTCCGGCTCGAACTTGCGGCCGTGGTGGGCGCAGAAGAGCAGTTCTCCGCCGCTGAGCAGCACAACGCGCACGTAGGCCTGTGCACCGCAGCGGTCGCAGCGATCGGCGGCCGTCAGTGGGCTCGCGGGGGTCAGAACAGTAGTCACGTCGCCTCTTCTCTAGCTCGACGAGCTGTCGTACCAGGGTCAACATCCAACCAGCCCCAAAACGTTCCCGCCCGGGGCTTTTCCTCGAAAAAATCTCTCGAGGCCGGCTGTCTGCTGCCGGTTGGCGGCGAATGTGCCGTATTGCGTGTCTTTGTGTCTTACGGGTTCGCGCAGTCTGTCAACGTCAGGTCCTCCCGGCTGGCTTGCCGGTTGTTCATGAGGACGTGCCCGGAGCCTAAATGGTTCATGCCTGGAAGGGAACGTGATATGTACTTCACTCCATCGAGGGATCGAACAAGTATACGACCCTGGTCTACTCTTAACTTCACACGAGGGTGGCGTTACAACCGCTCTACCAGGCCTCGGTACCCTCTTGACGGCAACCGAAGCCGAGCCCTTACCCACAAGGGCGCCACCTGAAATTCAGCGAGGAGCGAACCGCGTGACCGCCGAGACGTCCGTGCCGTCCACAGCGCTGCTGGCAGGAGCAGACCGGGACGGTTCCAACTACACCGCGCGGCACCTTCTCGTCCTCGAGGGGCTCGAGGCCGTGCGCAAGCGCCCGGGCATGTACATCGGGTCGACCGACAGCCGTGGCCTGATGCACTGCCTGTGGGAGATCATCGACAACTCCGTGGACGAAGCCCTCGGGAGTTACTGCGACCACATCGAGGTGATCCTCCACGACGACGGCTCGGTGGAGGTCCGGGACAACGGCCGGGGCATCCCGGTCGACGTAGAGCCCAAGACGGGTCTTTCCGGCGTCGAGGTCGTCATGACCAAGCTGCACGCAGGCGGCAAGTTCGGCGGCGGCTCGTACGCCGCTTCGGGCGGCCTGCACGGTGTCGGCGCCTCGGTGGTGAACGCCCTGTCGGCCCGCCTGGACGTCGAGGTGGACCGCGGTGGCCACACTCACGCGATCAGCTTCCGGCGCGGTGTGCCGGGTGCCTTCGCGGCCAACGGCCCCGATGCCAAGTTCGAAACCGGCGGGCTGCGCAAGACCAAGAGGATTCCCAAGACCCGCAGCGGTACGCGCGTGCGTTACTGGGCCGACCGTCAGATCTTCCTCAAGGACGCCAAGCTCTCCCTGGAGAACCTTCATCAGCGCGCCCGCCAGACGGCGTTTCTGGTGCCCGGCCTGACCATCGTCGTCCGCGACGAGTTGGGTCTCGGCGAGGGCGGCAGCAAGGGTGAGGAGTCCTTCCGCTTCGACGGCGGCATCAGCGAGTTCTGCGAGTACCTGGCCACCGACAAACCGGTGAACGACATCCTCCGCTTCTCCGGGCAGGGCAGCTTCAAGGAGACCGTCCCGGTCCTGGACGACCACGGCCAGATGACGCCCACCGAGGTCACCCGCGAACTCGCCGTCGACGTCGCGATGCGCTGGGGCACCGGCTACGACACGAACCTGAAGTCGTTCGTCAACATCATCGCCACCCCCAAGGGGGGCACTCACGTCGCCGGCTTCGAGCAGGCGGTCGCCAAGACGATGAACGAGGTGCTGCGCGCGAAGAAGCTGCTGCGCGTCGCCGAGGACGACATCGTCAAGGACGACGCACTGGAGGGCCTCACGGCGGTCGTCACCGTCCGCCTCGCCGAGCCGCAGTTCGAGGGCCAGACCAAGGAGGTCCTCGGCACCTCGGCGGCCCGCCGCATCGTGAACACCGTGATCTCCAAGGAGCTCAAGGCGTTCCTGACCTCAACGAAGCGGGACGCGGCCGCCCAGGCGCGTGTGGTCATGGAGAAGGCGGTCGCCGCGGCCCGCACGCGTATCGCGGCGCGTCAGCACAAGGACGCACAGCGCCGGAAGACGGCTCTGGAGTCTTCGTCACTGCCGGCCAAGCTCGCGGACTGCCGCAGTGACGACGTGGACCGCAGCGAGCTGTTCATCGTCGAGGGAGACTCCGCGCTCGGCACGGCCAAGCTGGCCCGAAATTCCGAGTTCCAGGCGTTGCTGCCGATCCGCGGCAAGATCCTCAACGTCCAGAAGTCGTCCGTGACCGACATGCTCAAGAACGTCGAGTGCGGCGCGATCATCCAGGTCATAGGAGCGGGTTCTGGGCGGACGTTCGACATCGACGCGGCCCGCTACGGCAAGATCATCATGATGACTGACGCCGACGTGGACGGTTCACACATCCGGACCCTGCTGCTGACGCTGTTCCACCGCTACATGCGGCCCATGGTCGAGGCGGGCCGGGTGTTCGCCGCGGTGCCGCCGCTGCACCGCATCGAGATCGTCCAGCCGAAGAAGGGGCAGGACAAGTACGTCTACACCTACTCGGACCGTGAGCTGCGCGACAAGCTCCTGGAGTTCCAGAGCAAGGGCATCCGGTACAAGGACTCCATCCAGCGCTACAAGGGTCTCGGTGAAATGGACGCCGACCAGCTGGCCGAGACGACGATGGACCCGCGCCACCGCACCCTGCGCCGGATCAACCTGTCCGACCTCGACTCCGCCGAGCAGGTCTTCGATCTACTGATGGGTAATGACGTGGCACCGCGCAAGGAGTTCATCTCCAGCTCGGCGGCGACGCTGGACCGGTCGCGCATCGACGCGTAGCCGCTGCGCTCGGCCTGGTGGGGGAGGGCCGGGCGGGGCGAGGATGGCGGGCTGGGCATGGGCGGAGTTCGGCTGGCTTGACCCCGAGATGTAGCGCTCGCTCGACGGGCCCTGGCTCGGGCGGGCGGCCTTGGTTGGGCCAGGTGTCCGGCCAGGGCCTCGGGGGTCTCATGCCAGGCCCGGCTTGGGGCGAAGGAGCCGGCAGCCTGGCGTGGGCTGGGCTGGGCGCTGAGCTCAGCGGAGGGCTTGCCGGATGCCCGATGCCGTGTGCCGGGTGACGGGCAGGTTGGCGGCCGGGGCGGGGCCCGGGGCCAGCGGGTGGGCTCCACCCGTGGGTGGGTGCCTCGGCGGGTTGCGGATCCACCCACGATCCACCCCGGCTCCGATCTGCTGACCTGCGAATCTCCGTAGCGTCGAAGGCGTCGACAGCACTCGCTGCCGATCCCTCTCTTCGCTCACGGAGGCTCTGATGTCCGGGCTCGTCAACGGGCTGGCGATCGCGGCTGTCGTCGTCGTGGTCGTCGTACGACAGTTCCGCGCCCAGCAGATCGGCACCGGCCGGCGCTGGTGGCTCCTGCCCGCGATCCTTGCGGTCGTGGCGCTGCGCGAGCCCGGCATCGTCGACGTCCACCACCGCGCGGCGTCGATCGCCCTGCTCGGCACCGAACTGCTCATCGGTCTTGCCACAGGGGCCGCCTGGGCCTGGACGACCCGAATATGGGCCGAGCCGGACGGCACCGTGTGGAGCAAGAGCACCAAGGCGAGCGTGACCGTCTGGATCGTCGGCATCGCCCTGCGCGTCGGCCTCTTCGCTCTGGGCGCTGCCGTCGGCGTGCACCAGGACAGCTCCGCCCTGCTCATCGCCCTCGCGGCCACACTCCTGGTCCGCTCCGGCATCCTGGTCTGGCGGGCACAGTCGGCCGCTCCCGCGACGGGTGCGACCGCGGCGTACGGTGACCCCATGGCCCGCCCTGCGCGGAAGGAGCGCGTGTGACGCGGAACGCGTGGATGCGCTGGCCCTCGCGGGAGGCGCTCGGCCGGGAAGGACTCACCCGGCCCCGGCGCCTGCTCGCCCGGGCCGTGCGGCTGCTGGTCCTCGGCGTGCTGCTCGGGGGAGTCTTCAGTAGCGATCATGTGCACGGCTGGAAGGCGGTCGTGGGCGGCGGCGTGGTGCTGGTGGCGGCATTCCTTGCCTGGGCTTTCTTCCGCTTCACGTTTCGGCACCGGCTGTGGCCCTCTCTGGGGTCGCTCGCACTGTTGCAGGGCATCGCGATGCTGGCCCAGTCCTCGGACTTCCGGGTTCCTGCACTCGTCATTTGGTGCGGGTGCGCGGTTGCCTCGTTGGAGCGGCTGCCCCTGGCGGCCGGTCTGCCCGCTGCCGGGGTGGCCCTCGGCCTGTACGGGGTTGTCAACAACGACAATCTGCTGACGACCGCCATCACCGGTGTAGGTCTCGCTCTCGCGGGCTACACCCTGCGCCTCGACGCCGAGGCGCAGGGCAACGCCCAGCGATTGCTCACCCAGGAGAGGGCCGCCCGGGCTGCAGAAGCGGAGTCGGCGGCGCTCGCGGAGCGGGCCCGGATCGCGCGAGAGATCCACGACGTGCTGGCACACAGCCTCTCCGCGCAGCTCGTGCACCTGGAGGCGGCCCGGCTGCTGATCGAGCGGGGCGCCGGCCGGGAGCAGATCCTGGAGCGCGTGGTGGCGGCTCGGGGCATGGCGCGCGACGGTCTCGACGAGACGCGGCACGCCCTGTCCGCGCTGCGTGGCGAGCTCACTCCGCTGGAGGACTTCCTCGCGCAGCTCGTCGGTGCGACGGCGGGAGCCGAGGTCACCATTACGGGTGAGCGCACGCAGCTGCCGGCCGAGGCGTCGCAGGCCGTACGCAGGGTCGCTCAGGAAGCCCTGACCAACGTCCGCAAGCATGCGCCCGGGGCCAAGGTGCAGCTGCGGCTGGACTACAGCGACCAGCAAGTGACGCTGGATGTACGTGACTCCGGAGGTTCACCGGGCGAACTCGCCGGGGCGGGTGCCGGGTACGGTCTGCTGGGCATGCGCGAGCGCGCCGAGCTGCTGGGCGGCTCGCTGGAGGCGGGGCCGGACGAGGAGGGGTTCGTGGTGACGCTGAAGGTGCCCGTATGACGGAAGAGGCGGAGAAGCGGCCCGCGCGTGTGGTCGTCGCGGACGACCAGACCGTCGTGCGTGAGGGCATCGTGATGCTGTTGGGCCTGCTGCCCGGGATCGAGGTGGTCGGCGCCGCGGGCGACGGGAACGAGGCGGTGCAGCTCGTCGCCGAGCTCGCCCCTGACGTGGTGCTGATGGACCTGCGCATGCCCCGCTGCGACGGTGTGGAAGCGACCCGGCGCATTCGTGCTGAGCACCCCGGGACGCAGGTCGTGGTGCTCACTACGTACGCGGACGACGAGTCCTTGTTCCCGGCGTTGCGGGCCGGAGCACGGGGATATCTCACCAAGGACGCGGGAGGGGACGAGATCGTACGGGCCGTGCAGAGTGTGCTGTCCGGGGACGCGGGGCTGTCGCCCAGCATCCAACGGCGGTTGCTGGAGCGGCTGTCCGATCCGGAGCCGCCGCCGGCGACCATCACCGAGGCGCCGGACGGCCTGACAGCGCGGGAGACGGAGGTGCTGCTGCTGATCGCCGAAGGCCTCAGTAACCAGGAGATCGCGCGGAAGCTGCATGTCTCCACCGCGACCGTGAAGACCCACATCAACAACCTCTTCGCCAAGACGGGGCTCAAGGACCGCGCCCAGGCGGTGCGTTACGCGTATGCGAAGGGGCTTGCGCGGCCGCCGGTGAGGTGAGTCACCTGATGGGGTGAAGAGCGCGGAGAAGGAGAGTCGGGGATCTTCCCGTTCTGTCCATCCTTGGGCATGCAGTCAAGCAATGGCCGTCCTCGCGGAGGCGGGGGTGGCGGCGATGGTTCGGCCGAGCCCCGCGAGGACCATGAAACGTCCTTCGACGAGGCACCCGGGGGTGTGAGGTACGACGATCCCTGGTACGACGCACTCGCCTCCGGATGGGGCGAGTTGGACGGCCTCGGGGGACAGGTACCGGTGCCCGATGCCGGTTCTGAGCGGCTGGCGGGCGAGGACGGGGCAGCGGTTGCGTCCGAGGTCTATCTCGAGGTGCAGCGCAGCGCGGCGTTCCAGGAAGTGCGCAGCCGTTACCGCCGGTTCGTGGTGCCGGGAGTCGTAGTCTTCTTCGTCTGGTACCTGGGGTACGTGGTGACCGCCACCAGCGCACCCGGGCTGATGGCGTATCCCGTGGCGGGCGCCGTGAACGTGGCGATGCTCGCGGGGCTCGGGCAGTTCCTCACGACGTTCCTGTTCGCATGGGCGTATGCCCGGCATGCGCGGCTGCGCAGGGACCGCGCCGCGCTCGAACTGCGCTGGGACACGCAGGAACTGACGCGTGGGGCACGAGGTGGTGTGTTGTGACGGGCAACCATCAGACGCTGGCGCTGTTTCTGTTCAGCGCGTTCGTGGCCGTCACTTTGGCGATCACGACGTGGGTGAGCCGCAACCGGCATGGTTCGGCGGAGGAGTTCTACGCGGGCGGACGTCTCTTCTCGCCCATGGAGAATGGTTTTGCCATCGCCGGCGACTACATGTCGGCTGCCTCCTTCCTGGGCGTCACCGGGCTCATCGCGCTCTTCGGATACGACGGGCTGCTGTATCTGGTCGGCTTCTTTGTCGCCTGGTTGCTGGTGCTCTTCCTCGTCGCCGAACTGGTGCGCAACTGCGGGCGGTTCACGCTGGCCGACGTGGTCGCGGCGCGGATGAGCGAGCGACCCGTTCGGATCGCGGCGGGAACTTCATCGGTCATCGTGTCCGTTCTGTATCTGGTGGCGCAGATGGTGGGCGCGGGGAGCCTGGTCGCTCTGCTGCTCGGGGGGACGAGCGGGCCCGCACGAGCCTGGACCGTCATCGGCGTCGGTGCGCTCATGGTCATCTATGTGTCGTTGGGAGGGATGCGGGCCACCACCTGGATCCAGATCGTCAAGGCGGTTCTCCTGCTCGCCGGTACGGTGGCGCTGACCGTGCTCGTCCTGCTCCGGTTCCACGGCGACTTCGACAGGCTGCTGCTGACGGCGGCCGAGCGCAGTGGTCACGGCGACGCGTTCCTGGCACCGGGACTCAAGTACGGCGGAGGATGGACCGCCCGCTTCGACTTCATCAGCCTCGGGCTCGCCCTGGTGCTGGGCACGGCGGGGCTGCCGCACATCCTGTCCCGGTTCTACACGGTGCCCACGGCCCGGGCCGCCCGCCGCTCGGTACTCTGGTCGATCGGGCTCATCGGCGGCTTCTACCTGATGACGATCGTCCTCGGCTTCGGCGCGGCCGCGATCGTGGGTCCGGAGGCGGTACGCGGGTCGAGCGCGGCCGGGAACACGGCGGTTCCGCTCCTGGCGCTCAACCTGGGCGGCGGAGCGGGTTCCACAGGAGGAACGGTTCTCTTTGCGATCGTCGCCGCCGTGGCCTTCGCCACCATCCTCGCGGTGGTCGCCGGAATCACGCTCGCCTCCTCGGCGTCCGTGGCCCACGACCTGTATGCGTCGCTTCGGCGCAGTCACGCCAAGCCGCACAGCGAGGTGGCCGTGGCGCGGATCGCCTCGGTCGGGATCGGCGTGGTCGCGATCGCCCTCGGCCTGCTGGCCCGTGACCTGAACGTCGCCTTCCTGGTGGGCCTCGCCTTCGCAGTCGCCGCGTCCGCGAATCTCCCGGTCCTGCTGTACTCGCTGTTCTGGCGCAACTTCACCACCCGCGGCGCCGTGTGGGCGGTATACGGCGGGCTGATCCCCGCCCTGGGCCTTGTCGTTCTGTCGCCGGTGGTCTCGGGCGGTCCGGAATCGCTGTTCCCGGGCGTCGACTTCCAGTATTTCCCGCTTCAGAACCCCGGCCTCGTGTCGATCCCGATGGGCTTCCTCGCCGGTTGGCTCGGTACGGTCACCTCCGCCGAGATCCCGGACGAGGCCAAGCACGCGGAGACCGAGGTGCGGGCGCTGACGGGGGCGGGAGCGGTGTAGGGACTGCCACCCTCGTCGTCGTACGGCACAACGGGCTGCCGGCGAGCGACGGGGCGGGCCAAGGAACTTCGGGCTATGGGGCCACCCATGCGTAGAGGTGTTCCGGGCGGCCCGTGTCGCCGTATTTCAGGGTGAGGCGGAGGCGGCCGGCCTGTTCGAGGTTGCGGAGGTAGCGCTGGGCGGTGGAGCGGCTCAGGCCGGTCTCGGTGGCGACCTCGTGGGCGGAGAGCGGGTGGTCGGCGTGGTGCAGCACGCGGCAGATGAGGTCGCTTGTCGGCTCCGAGTGGCCGCTGGGCAGGCTCGGTGACGACGTGGCCGGGGTGGTGCGCAGCGCGCCGAAGATCCGGTCCACCTGGTCCTGGCCGGCGATGCCGCGGCCGCCGACCCGATCGACGGTGCGGCGCAGAGCGGCGTACGAGTCGAGGCGGGTGCGCAGGGCGGCGAAGGTGAACGGCTTGACCAGATAGTGCAGCGCTCCGAGGCGCATCGCGGCCTGCACGGTTGTCACATCGCTGGCCGCGGTGATCATGATGACGTCCGTGCCGTGGCCCTGCTCCCGCATGCGGTGGACGAGATCCAGGCCCGTCTGGTCGGGCAGGTAGTGGTCGAGCAGGACCAGGTCGATGGACCCGCGCTGCACGCTGGCGAGTGCCTGGGCAGCGCTGTGTGCGCGGGCGGCGACCCGGAACCCGGGAACCTTTCCCACGTACTTGGCGTTTATCTCGGCGACGCGGAAGTCGTCGTCCACGACCAGGACGTCAATCATCGGGCCTCTTTCTGTCAAGGCCAGGCGGGCCTCAGGCCCGTGTTCGGCTCCGCAGTTGTAGCGCGCGCAAAACGAGCACAACAGGCTGTTGCAAGCAAAAGAACGGCATGCGCTCACAAGGCTGCTGCTGTGCCCCGGGCCACACCTACCGTTCCCGGCCATGAGCGCAGACACCAGCCCCGCCATCCAGCTCCGGGGCGCGAGCAAGATCTTCAGGACCCCGTCGGGGGGTCTGCACACGGCCGTGAGGGAGCTGGACCTCACGGTCGGGCGCGGCGAGTTCGTCGCGGTCGTCGGCCCTACGGGCTGCGGTAAGTCGACCACGTTGACCCTGGTCAGCGGGTTGGAGGAACCCACCGAGGGTGAGGTCCTGGTCGCCGGTGAGCCGGTGAACGGCGTCGGCGACAAGGTCGGTTTCGTCTTTCAGCAGGACGCCACCTTCCCCTGGCGAACCGTCCTGTCCAACGTCATGGCCGGCCCGCGCTTCCGCGGCGTGCCCAAGGCGGAGGCAAAGCAGAAGGCGCGCGAATGGCTGGCCCGGGTCGGCCTCTCGGCCTTCGAGGACCGCTACCCGCACCAGCTGTCCGGCGGCCAGCGCAAGCGCGTCGCGCTCGCCGCGACCTTCGTCAACGACCCCGAGATCCTGCTCATGGACGAGCCCTTCTCGGCGCTCGACGTGCAGACCAGGGCGCTGATGTCGGACGAGCTGCTGGAGCTCTGGGCCGGCACGGGCGCCTCCGTGGTGTTCGTCACGCACGACCTGGAGGAGTCGATCGCGCTGGCCGACAAGGTCGTCGTGATGACGGCCGGCCCCGCCACCGTCAAGCAGGTCTTCGACATCGACCTGCCGCGGCCGCGCAAGGTCGAGTCCGTGCGCCTGGAGGCGCGGTTCATCGAGATCTACCGCGAGATCTGGGAGTCCCTCGGCGAAGAGGTCCGGATCACCCGTGAGAGGGGTGCCGCCCGTGTCGCCTGACGTCCTGCCCGAGGCCCAGATCGCGCCGGCCGTGACCGAGCCCGGCAACAAGACGAACCGCGCACACTCACGCGCGCGGGCCGCCCGTAGACGCAAGATCGTCGTCAACGCCGCCCGGGTACTGCTGCTGGTCGCCGTCCTCGGTCTGTGGGAGGTGCTGGCCCGAACCAAGGTCATCGATCCGTTCAACTTCTCGATGCCCTCGAAGATCTGGGACCAGATCCACACCTGGGTGATGCACGGGACGGCGATCGGGTCCCTCGGCGAGCAGATCTGGTACACGCTGTACGAGGCGCTGCTCGGCTGGGTCTTCGGTGTGATCGCCGGTGTCGTGTTCGGCATCACACTGGGGCGGATCACTTTCCTCGCCGATGTCCTTGGTCCATACATCAAGGTGCTCAACTCGATACCCAGGATCGTCCTCGCCCCGATCTTCATGATCTGGTTCGGCCTGGGCCCCGCCTCCAAGGTCGCGTCGGCTGTCGTCCTGGTCTTCTTCCCGGTTTTCTTCAACGCCTTCCAGGGCGCTCGCGAGGTCGACCGCAACCTCGTCGCCAATGCCCGGATCCTCGGCGCGAGCGACCGCAGGGTGACGCTTCAGGTGGTCGTACCCTCCGCGACCTCGTGGATCTTCACCAGCCTCCACGTCAGCTTCGGCTTCGCCCTCATCGGCGCCATCGTCGGTGAGTACATCGGCGCGACCAAGGGCGTCGGCCTGCTCATCTCGCAGTCGCAGGGAACCTTCAACACGGCCGGTGTGTACGCGGCGATGGTCATCCTCGCCGTCGTGGCACTCGCCGCCGAGGGACTGCTGACCTTCGCCGAGCGCCGCATCTTCCGGTGGAAACCGGCAGGTTCCGACAGCTGAGGCCGAGCCGCCTCTCTTCGCCTCTTTTCTCCCCGCTTCTCCGCTCCCCGCACCGCCCTCTCACAAGGACGTGAACCCGTCATGCGCAAGCCCGTCAGATACACCACCCTGGCCGCCGCAGGCCTGCTCGCCCTCTCGTCCCTCACCGCCTGTGCCAACGACGCGGCCGGCACCGCATCCAGTGGCTCCGGCAGCAAGGGGGACGGCAAGGGCACGAAGGTCAAGATCATGGTCGGCGGCCTGGACAAGGTGATCTACATGCCGGCGATGCTCACCCAGCGGCTCGGCTACTTCGACGCCGAGGGCCTCGACGTGGAGCTGCTGAGCGAGCCCGCCGGTGTCCAGGCCGAGACCGCGCTCGTCTCCGGGCAGGTCCAGGGGGCCGTCGGCTTCTACGACCACACGCTCGACCTGCAGACGAAGGGCAAGGCCATCGAGTCGGTCGTGCAGTTCTCGCAAGCGCCCGGCGAGGTGGAAATCGTCTCCACCGAGGCGGCCGGCGACATCACGTCGCCCAAGGACTTCAAGGGCAAGAAGCTCGGCATCACCGGTCTCGGTTCGTCGACCGACTTCCTCACCAAGTACCTCGCCGTCAAGAACGGGGTGAAGGTCAGCGACTTCACGCCGGTCGCCGTCGGAGCGGGACCGACCTTCATCTCGGCGCTCCAGAGGGGTGCCATCGACGGCGGTATGACGACCGACCCGACCGTCGCCACGATCCTGGACAAGAAGGCGGGCAAGGTCCTCCTCGACATGCGGACTCCGGAGGGGTCCCAGAAGGCGCTCGGCGGTCCGTACCCGTCGTCAAGCCTGTACATGCAGACGGACTGGGTCAACAGTCACCGGGACACCGTCCAGAAGTTGGCCAATGCATTCGTCAAGACGCTCAAGTGGATGTCCACCCACAGCTCGAGCCAGATCGCGGAGAAGATGCCCGCCGACTACTCGCAGGGCAACAAGCTTCTCTACGCCGCGGCCATCAAGAGCACGCTGCCGATGTTCACCGACGACGGCGTCATGCCCAAGGACGGCCCGGAGACCGTCGAGAAGGTACTCAAGGCGTTCAATCCCAACATCAAGAACGCCAAGGTGGATCTGAGCAAGACGTTCACCACCGAGTTCGTGGAGAAGGCCGCGGGCTGAATCCGTATCCACCAGGAGGGCGCGGCCCTTCCCCCGCCCCCACCGGCCGTGCCCTCAGGCGCGGGTCGCCCACACGTAACGGTGTTCAGGGCGGCCCGCGTCGCCGTATTTCAGGGTGAGCCGGGCCCGTCCCGTGCGTTCCAGGAGCTTCAGATAGCGCTGGGCGGTCTGGCGGCTCACACCCGTCCGTTCGGCGATCTCCTGGGCGGACAGCGGGCCTTCAGCTCCCATCAGGGACTGACGCACCAGCTCCGCAGTGGTGGGGGAGTGGCCCTTGGGCAGCCCCGGCTCCGAAGAGGCCGACAGGGCGCCGAAGATGCGGTCCACCTCCGCCTGCTCCGCCTCGCCGCCGCCGTCCAGGGTGCGGCGCAACTGCGCGTACGCCTCCAGTTTGGCGCGCAGGCCCGCGAAGGCGAACGGTTTGACCAGGTACTGCAGCGCTCCGTGCCGCATCGCGGCCTGCACTGTCGCCACGTCGCGTGCCGCGGTCACCATGATCACGTCGGTCTGGTGGCCGCGGCGGCGCATCTCCCGGACCACGGCGAGGCCCGTGTCGTCGGGCAGATAGTGGTCCATGAGGATCAGATCCAGACGGGGCAGCGACTCCACCTGACGCAGTGCCTCGGCCGCGTTGTGCGCCTCGCCGGCGACGTGGAAGCCCGGCACCTTCTCGACGTAGGCGGCGTTGACATGCGCGACCCTGGTGTCGTCGTCCACGACCAGTACCTCGATCATCGCGACTCCTCCTCGGCGGGCATGTCCGCGGTTGCGGTGAGGGCCGGCTCCAGCGCCGGCTCCGTCTCGGTCAGCGCCTCCGGCAGGACGACGGTGAACTCCGCGCCGCCGCCGTGCGCCTCGTCGACCGAGGCGCTGCCGCCCTGCCGCTCGGCGAGCTTGCGGACCATGGAGAGCCCGATGCCGCGCTTGCGGTGCGCGGGCGGTTCCTTCGTGGACCATCCGTCGGTGAAGACCAACTCGCGTTGCTCCTCAGGGATTCCGGGTCCCGTGTCGCGCACTCTGAGGACGGCGGTACGTCCCTCGGCGTGCAACTCGATCTCCACGCGCGCGTGGAGGGTGCCGGCGACCGCGTCGAGTGCGTTGTCCACCAGGTTCCCGACGATCGTGACGAGCCCCCTGGGATCGATCAGCCGGTCCGGGAGCCGTGTCCGGTCGGAGACCCACAGGGCCACGCCGCGCTCGGCCGCGACCGTGGCCTTGCCGACCAGCAGCGCGGCGAGCAGCGGATCCTGGATCTTCTCCGTGACCTGCTCGGCGGTGGCCCGGTGGTCGCCGACCACCTCTCCGACGAAGTCCACGGCGTCGTCGTACATCTCCAGTTCGAGCAACCCCAGCAGAGTGTGCATGCGGTTGGCGTGCTCGTGGTCCTGGGCCCGCAGGGCGTCGATCAGGCCGCGCGTCGAGTCGAGCTCCCGGCCGAGTTGCTCCAGCTCGGTGCGGTCGCGCAGGGTGGCCACGGCGCCACCGTCGTCGGTGGGCATGCGGTTGGCGACCAGGACGCGCTGCCCGCGGACCGTGAGCAGGTCGGTGCCCGTCACCCGCCCGCCCAGGATGTCGGCCGTACGTCCCTCGCCCAGCGCCTCGTGGGGGGAGAGGCCCACGGCCTCGTCGTCGATGCTCAGCAGGCGATGTGCCTCGTCGTTGAGCAGGCGGATGCGGCCGGCGCGGTCCAGGGCGACGACGCCCTCCCGGATGCCGTGCAGCATCGCCTCGCGCTCCGCGAGCAGCGCCGAGATGTCCGAGAAAGCCAGGTCGCGGGTCTGCCGCTGGACCCTCCGGGAGATCACCCAGGCGGCGAGCGCGCCGACGGCCAGGGCGCCGCCGGCGTACGCGAGCAGCTCGGGGATCGCGCCGATGAGCTCGGCCCGCACGCTGTCGTACTTGATCCCGACCGAGACCGCTCCGATGATCCTGCCTTCGGAGTCCCGCAGAGGCACCTTGCCGCGTGCCGAGCGGCCCAGGGTGCCCTTGTCGATTTCCATGACGTGCTTGCCGGCCAGGGCATCGCGGGGGTCAGTGGAGACGAGGTGGCCGATCTCCGACTCTGTGGGATGCGACCAGCGAACCTGGTGCCGGTCCAGCACCACGACGTACTCGGCGTGGGTGGCGAGCCGGATCCGCTCGGCCTCCTTCTGCACCGGACCGGTACTGGTCGGCGGGGTGGTCAGCACGCCCTCGGCGATGTGCGGATCCTGGGCCGTCGTCTCGGCGATGGCCAGGGCGCGGCGCATCGCCTCGTTGTCCAGCTGCTTGCTCAGCGGGGCCAGGAACAGCCCGGTCGCGAGCACCGCGACCCCCGCGGCGATCACCAACTGCATCAGCAGTACCTGCGAGAACACCCGCTTCGGCAGGCCGATGCGCAGGCGGCGTGCGGGGGGAGTACGGCTCATACCCACGACGGTACGTGGACCTGCCGGAACCACCGAAGGGGGTGTGGCATGGATCTCTTGATCAATGCTGGACGAGCAGGTCGAGGTATTGACCGGCCGGGTCAACCCACGAGTGCGGCCGTCCTCGACTCATGCACTGCCAGGACCTCCATGCGAGCGGGCGAGCCCAGAACCGACGTCCCGCAGCTCTCCGGGCGGGCCGGCAGGGACGCTCCCTGGGCGACCTCGACGCGCCACCGGCGTCCGTCCGTGTGGGCGACGGACACCTGCCAGCGCGGCGCGGCCCCGTCCGCCCCTACGATGCTCAGGGCGCCCGCCGCGTACTCGCCCGCGGCCGTGCGCACCGCCAGCTCGGCCGCCTGGCCCGGCCGCTCCCAGGCAGATCCCCCGCGGCACCCCTCCACGACGATGCGGCCCTCCTGGACGTCGCTCAGGATCTCCTTGACGGCGTGGGCCTCGGCGCGGCCGTAGGCGTATCCGTACGGCAGGACGAGCAGCGTGGGAGAGAAGCGATGGCCACCCAGATGAGTGACCTCCCAGACGCCCTCCACCCCGGAGGAGGCCAGCTCTGCTGCGAGCGGCCGGCCGAGCAGCGCGCAGCAGCGGTCGCGCTTGCCGTTGGTGCAGACGAGGGCGAGCGGGTCACCGGTGTGGGGCCGCGCCGCGAGCACCGCGTCGAAGGTGGTGTGATCGCCCTGGCCCAGCGCGGCGAAATCGAGGTCGAGAAGGACCCGTGGATCGCAGGCCGTGGCGGAGTGCAGCCAGGCCTTGCCGGGCATCGTGTGGGCCGCGTACACCTGCCGTGCGGCGGGCGTGCCGAAGTCGGCGTGCCGCCCCGGGCGCCGGATGAGCGCGATGCGTACGCCCGTGTCCTTCGCGGCGCTTTCCAGAGCGCGGCCGACTGCCGGGTCGAGGTGGCTCGACGTGAGCGCGTCGGCGCCCCAGGGGCCCGGCTGCTCCAGCAGCAGCCAGGTCCTCGCTGTGGCCGCGGTTCCCGAAATCGGCTCGTCGAGCTCCTGGGACACGGTCGAGCACGTACTCACAGAGGTGAGCCTAACCTGACTTGGCTCGCGGTGACTTCCAGTCGTGGCCGTGTCCCGTGCGGCCGGGTCCTACTCCGGTGACGGCAGCGGCTGGGGCGGCCTCGGGCCGACGTAGTGGCCGCTCGGGCGCATGCGCAGCGGGCGTTCTGCGTACTCCTCCAGCGTGTGGGCGATCCAGCCCGCCGTCCGAGCCACCGCGAAGATCGTCTCGCCGGCCGTGGAGGGCATGCCCGAGGAGGCGGTGAGGACCGCCAGGGCCAGGTCGACGTTGGCGTGCAGCGACGTGTGGCGGGCGGTGGTGGCCACGACGTCGCGCGCCGCGGCGAGGGCGGGTGCGGCGCCGGGGATCTCCTCCAGGAGGCCGAACAGGACACGCGCGCGTGGGTCCTCGCGAGGGTAGAGCCGGTGGCCGAGTCCCGGAATGCGGCGGCCCGCCCGCAGCTCCTCCGCGATCACGGGGGCCGCGTCGCCCTCTTCGAGCACGTCGAGCAGCAGCCGGTGGGCGAGCCCGCTGGCCGCTCCGTGCAGGGGGCCTTCGAGCACGCCGAGGCCGGCGGAGACGGCCGCGTAGGCGTGAGCGCGGGCCGAGGCGGCGACACGCACCGCTAGGGTCGAGGCGGCGAGGTCATGGTCGACGAGGAGGGCGAGCGCGGTGTCCAGCACGCGCAGCGAGGCCTCGTCCGCCTCCCGTCCGCTCAGTCGTGCCCACAGTCGCCGGGCCAGTGGGCCCTCGTCGTGGTGGCCACGCCGGACCGGAGGCAGGGCGGCGACGAGGGTGGGGATGAGGGTGCGTGCGGTGCCGAGAACGGTGTCCTCGGAGAGGTCGAAGCGCAGCGGGTCCGCGACCGCGGCCGCGATCGCGGCGACCCGCAACCGGTCGGTCGGCCCGGTGTGTTCGGGCAGCGCGGCCACGGAACGGCGGGCGACGGCGACGGACGTTTCGGGTGCCGTGAACTCGATGCCTGGGCGCATCCGGCTGGTCCACAGCCACTCGGCGACCTCTTCGTAGGAGTGGCGCGTGGCCAGTTCGGCGGCGTCGACGCCGCGGAAGTAGTACCGGTCGGGCTCGATGAGTGTGATGCGGGTCCGGACCGAGAGCTCGCCGCCCGTTGCCGAAGTCCCGCTGCTCTCCCGTCTGTTGCGCCGGGCGAGCGTCTCCACTTCCTTGACGTCGAAGGTGCTGCCTCGGCCGCCGGGCACGCGTCGGCTGTCGAGCTGGCCGCGGCTCACGTACGCGTACACGGTCTCGGGCTTCACGCCCAGCAGTTCGGCGGCTTCCTTTGTGGTCAGCCTCTGCTCGGAGCGGCCGGCGGAGGGCTCTTGATCGCGCATGGCATCACCGTATCGGCATAACGATATATGGATTCATGAGAGTGATAAATATTGATTCAATCAATATTGACAGCAATACAGTCAAGCATGGACAGTCTAATCAAGTCCAGGGAGGAATCATGTCCGTCAACAGGTCAGCAACGGCCACCATCGACGTGCCGCGCGGGCTCGCCGGCGTCGTCGTCACCGACACCGAGATCGGGGACGTCCGCGGGGTCGAGGGCTTCTATCACTACCGCCAGTACTCGGCCGTCGAGCTTGCGCAAAGCCGTGGCTTCGAGGACGTCTGGCATCTCCTGGTCCACGGCGGGCTGCCGGACGGGACGCGGCGCGCGGCCTTCACCGCCGAGACGGCGGCCCTGCGGAAGCTGCCCGACGAGGTGCGCGCGGCCCTGCCCGCCGTCGCCGCCGCGAGCGGACGGTCCGGCCCGCTGGCCGGCATGCGCACCGCGCTGTCACTGCTCGGCGCGGCCAAGGGCTTCCGGCCGGTGTACGACCTCGACGCGGCCGACCGCCGCCGGGACACCCTCGCGGCAGCCGCGGCCGTACCGACGCTGCTCACGGCGCTGTACCGGCTGGGCCGGGGTCTGGAGCCGGTGGAGCCCCGAAGTGACCTGACCCACGCGGCCAACTACCTCTACATGCTGACGGGTTCGGTGCCGGACCCGCGGCGGGCCAGGGCGGTCGAGCAGTACTTGATTTCAACCATTGACCACGGCTTCAATGCATCAACCTTCACGGCGCGTGTCATCACGTCGACGGGAGCGGACGTGGCCGCGTGCCTCGTCGGGGCCGTGGGGGCGCTGTCCGGCCCGCTGCACGGTGGTGCGCCGAGCCGTGCGCTGGACACTCTCGATGCGATCGGCACCCCTGACCGCATCGAGCCCTGGATCCGCGAACGGGTCCTCGCCGGCGACCGCATCATGGGCTTCGGTCACGCGATCTACCGGACCGAGGACCCGCGTTCCCGCATGCTGCGCGAGGTGGCCCGGAGTTTCGGAGGTCCGCGCGTGGAGTTCGCCGTGGAGGTCGAGCGTCGTGTCGAGGCGATCCTGGCCGAGTTGAAACCGGGGCGGGAGCTGCACACGAACGTCGAGTTCTATGCGGGCGTCGTCATGGAACTGTGCGGTCTGCCGCGGGAGATGTTCACTCCGACGTTCGCGGCGGGACGGGTCGTTGGCTGGAGCGCGAACATCCTGGAGCAGGCGGAGGACTCGAAGATCATCAGGCCGGTGGCGCGGTATGTGGGGCCGGGGGCGCCGGTGGCGGTGCCGACTGCTTGATGGGCTTTCTCGTCGCGCTATGGGGCTGTGATGCTGACTTCGCCGACTTTCATCACTCTTGGGGGCGTTCATTCGATCCGTGAGGGGCACTCACACCAATCGGTGATAACGAACCCATAAATGGGCGCACCCCGCAGAGGCGGAGCAGAGTTGACTACGGTGCGCACCGTCGGTGGTCTGCCCGGGTGGTCTGCTCGTGCCATGTGGTGGGGTCGGAGATCGACTTTGCGCTCAGGACTGCAAGGATGCCACCGCGCACGTGCCTCAGCGTGCGCAGGCGCTTGCGTGCCTTGTGTGTGCCTGAGATCAAAGGGAATTTGACAGTGAGTCAGATCGTCCGCCGCCTTGGCGTCGCTCCACGCCATCGAGGTAGCACCAACGGGGCCACATGCCCCGATATCTTCGAATTGGCAGATGGGAATTTCGCCATAATCGGTACGGATGTGACCGATTCACTGGAATCCATGCTTCCGCCCGATGCGGCACGTGCTGACTACGAGCGCATTGTCGTGATTTCCCGCGAGACCCTGGTCAAGGCGAAGGCGGATATTCCGGACGCCTAGCCCTGGGGCAGGGAGGGTCGGCCCCGAGCGGTACCGCTCCGGGCCGGTCCTGGACGTCATGGCCCATCCGGTTCGCCCGGCGACTCGCCCACCACCCACCACTCCTCGGTGTCGGCCTCCTCGAGTTGCTGCAGCAGATCGTCGACGAGCAGACCGAGTTCTGCTTCGTCGGTGTCCGCGAGGCTCGCCCGCTGCTGCTGAGTGGTGTACCAGTACTCCCTCACGATCGGGTTCTGGAACATCCCCCGTACGTGCTTGAAGAACTCGTCCCTGCTCAGGTTCCCGATGCGGTAATAGAAGAGCAGGTTGGTGTAGAGCGCGTTGGCGAAGAGATACTGCCGGCGCTGTTTGGGGGAGACGGAAGCCTCGTAGAGGTCCAGCACCTCGGCGAGTTCGGGATCGTCGATTGCTTTGCTCAGCAACTCCCAGTGCTGGCGTTGCTGGGTGGCGAGGTTGGCGTCCTGCTGCGTGTGTGCGCTCCGCTCCAGATGGTCCAGGCGTATGCGCAGCGACTCAAGCGCATGGCGCCGCGCCGCCAGTGTGGCGAGGACGCCAGCCGCCACGCCGATGCCGACCGCGGCGGCGGACCTCAGTCCCCGCGTCCGAAAGTTCTGTGTGGTCATGTCAATCCCCGAATCAGGCGGCCGTCCGCCGGTCGTCGGGGTGCGGGTCGACTGTGGGGGACCGGCGAGCGGTGGGCGGCGCTTGCCGTCTCCCAGGATGCCGAGCGGCTCTGATCGGCAGGGAGGCGGAGAGGCGGCGCACGGAGGGAAGCGAGGGTCGCACACTCCGGCGCCTTCCCCAACGTCTGCCCCGCAAGTGCTGCTAACAATCGTTCACTTCGCAGTGATTGTTCCGGCTCGTATCCTGGTCCGGCATTCAATCCTCGTGCGTGCGCCGGGAGCGCGATCCGGTGCACGCGTCGGTGTCAGAGAGGTCGCACATTGAGTCAGCCGAGCCACAGCCTCCGGCAGATCCCGGTCGTCGTACTCGCCGGATTCCTGGGCTCCGGCAAGACCACCCTCCTCAATCACCTCCTGCACCGCAGCGGCGGCAGCCGTATCGGGGCCATCGTGAACGACTTCGGTGCCATCGAGATCGACGCCATGGCCGTCGCCGGTGCGCTCGGGGACTCCACCGTGTCCCTCGGCAACGGCTGTCTGTGCTGCGCCGTCGACACCGGCGAGCTGGATCTGTACCTGGAGCGGCTCGCCCGGCCCGCCGCCGGCATCGATGTCGTCGTCATCGAGGCGAGCGGCCTCGCCGAGCCGCAGGAACTCGTGCGCATGGTGCTGGCCAGCGAACATCCGGGGATCGTGTACGGCGGCCTCGTCGAGGTCGTCGACGCCGCCGAGTTCGACGACACCCGCGCGAAGCATCCCGAGATCGACCGGCATCTCGCTCTCGCCGACCTCGTAGTCGTCAACAAGCTCGACCGGGCGGCCGACGGGGAAAGCGTCCTCGCGCTCGTACGGTCCCTTGCCGACCGTGCCGCCGTCGTGCCCGCGACGTACGCGCGGATCGACCCCGAGTTCCTCTTCGACTGCCGGCCGGGCGAGGAACGCGTCGGGCAGTTGTCCTTCGACGATCTCAACGACCGTGACGGTCATGCCGAGCACGACCATGCCGGCCATCTGCACGCCGCCTACGACAGCGTGTCCGTCAGCTCCGAAATGCCCATGGACCCGCGCCGGTTGATGCAGTTCCTCGACAGCAGGCCCGAAGGCCTGTACCGGATCAAGGGGTACGTCGACTTCGGCGTGGACGACGTCCAGAACCGGTACGCCGTCCACGCCGTGGGGCCGTTCCTGCGGTTCTACCCGGAGCCCTGGGCGCCCGACGAGAAGCGTCGAACCCAGCTCGTCCTCATCGGTTCCGGCATCGACGCGCCCGCCCTCCGCAAGGATTTGGAGCAGTGCGCGCGCGACGCCCCGCACGCCGCCGACGAGCACGGCATGTGGGGCGTCCTGCGCTACGTACAGGATCCGGGAGAGGACTCCATGGAGCCGGATTCCGAGGCCTAGACCGGCCCCGCCACCACCGCCACCGTCTTCGCCAGGGACACACCCGAGCCGTCGCGGCGCGGGTCGATCTCCGGGAGGTCGGCCGGGGTGCCGTTCTTCTGGGCCGCCTTGGCGGGGACGGCTCCCGCCCAGGCCAGGGACAGGCAGTCCTCGCCCTTGAGGAACCGCTGGCAGCGGACGCCGCCGGTGGCGCGGCCCTTGCGCGGGTACTGGTCGAACGGGGTCAGCTTGGCCGTCGTCTGGACCGAGTCGTCGAGCGTGCCGCGCGAGCCCGCGACCGTGAACACGACCGCGTCCGCGGCCGGGTCGACAGCCGTGAAGGAGATGACCTTCGCGCCGTCGGTGAGCTTCACACCCGCCATGCCGCCCGCGGGACGGCCCTGGGGACGGACCTGGGAGGCCTGGTAGCGCAGCAGCTGCGCGTCGTCCGTGATGAAGACCAGGTCCTCCTCGCCGGTGCGCAGCTCGATCGCGCCGACGATCCGGTCGCCGTCCCTGAGCGTGATGACCTCCAGCTCGTCCTTGTTGGACGGGTAGTCGGGGACCACCCGCTTGACGATGCCCTGTTCCGTGCCGAGCGCGAGGCCGGGGGAGGACTCGTCGAGCGTGATCAGGCAGACCACCGTCTCGCCGTCCTCCAGGGAGACGAACTCCGACAGGGGTGCCCCGCCCGCGAGGTTCGGCGCCGACGCCGTGTCCGGGAGCTGCGGGAGGTCGACGACGTTGATCCGCAGCAGGCGGCCGGAGGAGGTCACCGCGCCGATCTCGCCGCGTGCCGTGGCCGGGACCGCGGAGACGATCACGTCGTGCTTCACGCGCCGGGCGTCGGCGTCCTCCGGGAAGGGCTCGCCGTTCGACGTGCGGGCCAGCAGGCCCGTCGAGGAGAGCAGGATCCGGCACGGGTCGTCCGCGACCTGCAGCGGTACAGCGGCCGCCGGGGCGCCCGACGCCTCCAACAGGACAGTGCGCCGCTCGCTGCCGAACTTCTTGGCCACCGCGGCCAGTTCGGTGGAGACCAGCTTGCGCAGCTCCGCGTCCGACTCGAGGATCCGGGTCAGCTCCGCGATCTCCGCGTTCAGCCGCTCCTTCTCCGCCTCCAGCTCGATCCGGTCGTACTTGGTGAGGCGGCGCAGCGGGGTGTCCAGAATGTACTGGGTCTGGATCTCCGACAGGGAGAAGCGCTCCATCAGGCGCTCCTTGGCCTGCGCGGAGTTCTCGCTGGAGCGGATCAGCCGGATGACCTCGTCGATGTCGACGAGGGCGGTCAGCAGGCCCTCCACCAGGTGCAGACGGTCGCGCCGCTTGGTGCGGCGGAACTCGCTGCGCCGTCGTACGACCTCGAAGCGGTGGTCGAGGTAGACCTCCAGGAGCTCCTTGAGACCCAGCGTCAGCGGCTGGCCGTCCACCAGGGCGACGTTGTTGATGCCGAAGGACTCCTCCATCGGCGTCAGCTTGTACAGCTGCTCCAGGACGGCCTCCGGCACGAAGCCGTTCTTGATCTCGATGACCAGGCGCAGGCCGTGCGCGCGGTCCGTGAGGTCCTTGACGTCGGCGATGCCCTGGATCTTCTTGGCGCCGACCAGGTCCTTGATCTTGGCGATGACCTTCTCGGGGCCGACCGCGAAGGGCAGTTCGGTGATGACCAGGCCCTTGCGGCGCGCCGTGACGGTCTCGACCTCGACCGTGGCGCGGATCTTGAAGGTGCCGCGGCCCGACTCGTAGGCGTCCCGGATACCGGCGAGGCCGACGATGCGGCCGCCGGTGGGCAGGTCGGGGCCCGGGACGAACTTCATCAACGTGTCCAGATCCGCGTTCGGGAAGCGGATCAGGTGCCGGGCGGCCGCGATGACCTCGGCGAGGTTGTGCGGGGGCATGTTCGTCGCCATGCCGACCGCGATGCCCGAGGAGCCGTTCACCAGCAGGTTCGGGAAGGCGGCGGGCAGCGCGACCGGCTCCTGCTCCTGGCCGTCGTAGTTGGGCGTGAAGTCGACCGTGTCCTCGTCGATCGACTCCGTCATCAGGCTCGTCGCCTGGGCCTGACGGCACTCGGTGTAGCGCATGGCGGCCGGCGGGTCGTCATTGCCCAGCGAGCCGAAGTTGCCGTGGCCGTCGACCAGTGGCACGCGCATGGAGAAGGGCTGGGCCATGCGCACCAGGGCGTCGTAGATCGACGCGTCGCCGTGGGGGTGCAGCTTGCCCATGACCTCGCCGACCACGCGCGCACACTTCACATAGCCGCGGTCGGGGCGCAGCCCCATCTCGTTCATCTGGTAGACGATGCGGCGGTGCACCGGCTTGAGACCGTCGCGGGCGTCGGGCAGGGCTCGGGAGTAGATGACCGAGTACGCGTACTCGAGGAAGGAGCCCTGCATCTCGTCGACGACGTCGATGTCGAGGATCTTCTCCTCGTACGAATCGTCGGGCGGCGGGGTCTTCGTGCTGCGGCGGGCCATCGCTGCCGGCTCCTCTTTTCTGGGCGCTCGCCTACGGGTCGCTCACGTCCCCTTCGGCTCACTCTTGCTGAAGCGTGAACAGGATCTGACGCGACCATTGTGGACCGCGGTACTGACAACGCCTGCCAGGACCCGGTGTGGGCGCCCCGGCCGCCGCGCGGGGGTCAACCTCGCTGCGGCTGCCCGCAGGTTACGCGATCCGCTGTGGGCGTATGTCGTCCGGGAACTTCGCCGACGATCCGCACGCTTGCATACAGTGGCAGGACCGGCAGGAAAACCGCGGTTCGAAGCACCGCATCCGCGATCGAAGGGACGTACATGCCCATGGGTCACACGGCCACAGACCAGGCAGGCACCGGGGGCCTGACTGCGACCGAGCACCGCCTGGCCAACGGCCTGCGCGTGGTGCTCTCCGAGGACCACCTGACCCCCGTCGCGGCGGTGTGCCTCTGGTACGACGTCGGTTCGCGCCACGAAGTCAAGGGACGCACCGGCCTGGCTCACCTTTTCGAGCACTTGATGTTCCAGGGCTCGGGCCAGGTCAAGGGCAACGGGCACTTCGAGCTGGTGCAGGGGGCGGGCGGCTCGCTCAACGGCACCACCAGCTTCGAGCGCACCAACTACTTCGAGACCATGCCCACCCACCAGCTGGAGCTCGCCCTCTGGCTGGAGGCCGACCGTATGGGCTCCCTGCTCGCCGCCCTCGACGACGAGTCCATGGAGAACCAGCGGGACGTCGTCAAGAACGAGCGCCGTCAGCGCTACGACAACGTGCCCTACGGCACGGCGTTCGAGAAGCTCACCGCCCTCGCCTACCCGGAGGGCCACCCCTACCACCACACCCCGATCGGCTCGATGGCCGACCTGGACGCGGCGACCCTGGAGGACGCGCGCGCGTTCTTCCGCACGTACTACGCGCCGGGCAACGCGGTCCTGTCGGTGGTCGGCGACATCGACCCGGAGCAGACGCTCGCCTGGGTCGAGAGGTACTTCGGGTCCATCGCCTCGCACGACGGCAAGCCCGCACCCCGGGACGGCTCGCTGCCCGAGATCATCGGCGGCCAGCTGCGCGAGGTCGTGAAGGAGGAGGTGCCCGCGCGCGCCCTGATGGCGGCGTACCGGCTGCCGCACGACGGCACGCGCGAGGCGGACGCCGCAGACCTGGCGCTCACCGTCCTCGGCGGCGGCGAGTCCTCCCGCCTCTACAACCGTCTCGTACGGCGCGACCGTACGGCCGTCGCGGCCAACTTCGGCCTGCTGCGGCTGGCCGGAGCGCCCTCCCTGGGCTGGCTGGACGTGAAGACCTCCGGAGACTACGAGGTGCCGGTCATCGAGACCGCCATCGACGAGGAACTCGCCCGGTTCGCCGAGGAGGGCCCCACCGCCGAGGAAATGGAGCGCGCGCAGGCCCAGTTGGAGCGCGAGTGGCTCGACCGGCTCGGCACGGTCGCGGGCCGCGCCGACGAACTGTGCCGTTACGCCGTCCTGTTCGGCGACCCGCAGCTCGCCCTCACCGCCGTCCAGCGCGTCCTGGAAGTGACACCCCAGGAGGTGCAGGAGGTCGCCAAGGCGCGCCTGCGGCCCGACAACCGCGCGGTGCTCGTCTACGAGCCCGTCGCGGGAGAAAGCGCCGAGGACGCAGATCCCCCGCAGGACCCCGAGGCCGAAGCCACGGTCGAGACCGGCGACGACACCACGGAGGCGGCCAAGTGACCGAGCTCACCACGATGGAGTTCCACCCGCAGCCCCAGGCCGGCGAGGCAAGGCCCTGGGCCTTCCCCGCCCCGGAGCGCGGCGCGCTCGGCAACGGCCTGACCGTCCTGCGCTGCCACCGCCCCGGCCAGCAGGTCGTCGCCGTCGAGGTGCTCCTGGCCGCGCCCCTGGAGGCCGAACCGGCCGGTTTCGAAGGCGTCGCCACGATCATGGCGCGGGCCTTCTCCGAGGGCACCGACAAGCACTCCGCCGAGGACTTCGCCGCCGAGCTGGAGCGCTGCGGTGCCACCCTCGACGCGCACGCCGACCACCCGGGCGTACGCCTGAGCCTCGAAGTGCCGGCCTCCCGCCTCGCCAAGGCGCTCGGTCTGCTCGCCGACGCCCTCAGGGCGCCCGCCTTCGCCGACAGCGAGATCGAGCGGCTGGTCCGCAACCGCCTGGACGAGATCCCGCACGAGCTGGCCAACCCCTCCCGCCGTGCCGCCAAGGAGCTCTCCAAGGAGCTGTTCCCGGCGACCTCGCGCATGTCGCGCCCGCGCCAGGGCACCGAGGAGTCCGTCGAGAAGATCGACTCGGCGGCCGTGCGCGCCTTCTACGACCGGCACGTCAGGCCTGCCACGGCCACCGCCGTCGTCGTCGGCGACCTCACCGGCATCGACCTGGACGCGCTGCTCGGCGAGACCCTCGGCGCCTGGACGGGCTCCAGGGGCGAGTCCCGTCCCGTGCCGCCGATCACCGCCGACGACACCGGACGCGTGATCATCGTGGACCGTCCCGGCTCCGTCCAGACGCAGCTGCTCATCGGCCGCGTCGGCCGCGACCGGCACGACCGCGTGTGGCCCGCGCAGGTGCTCGGTACGTACTGCCTGGGCGGCACCCTCACCTCCCGTCTGGACCGTGTCCTGCGTGAGGAGAAGGGCTACACCTATGGTGTGCGCGCCTTCGGCCAGGTCCTCAGGTCCGCCCCGGACGGCTCCGGTGCCGCGATGCTCGCGATCAGCGGCTCTGTCGACACCCCCAACACCGGCCCGGCGCTCGACGACCTCTGGAAGGTGCTGCGCACGCTCGCCGAAGGCGGGCTCACCGACGCCGAGCGCGATGTCGCCGTACAGAACCTCGTCGGGGTGGCGCCGCTGAAGTACGAGACCGCGGCTGCCGTGGCGAGCACGCTGGCCGACCAGGTCGAGCAGCACCTGCCGGACGACTACCAGGCGACGCTGTACCAGCAGCTCGCCGCCACCGGCACCGTGGAGGCCACCGCGGCGGCCGTCAGCGCCTTCCCGGTGGACCGTCTGGTGACCGTCCTCGTCGGTGACGCGGCCGCGATCAAGGAGCCCGTCGAGGCCCTGGGGATCGGAGAAGTCACCGTCGTGGCAGCCGAGTAGAGGACCGGCGGCGCCGCGCGCGTGGGGGCCCTGGTGACTGATGAGTCACCAGGGCCCCCTAATGTCCGAATTAGGGGAGAGGTTGCCTGTCTGACCTGTGGCATGTACTACAAAAACCGTGATCCGTTTGGGAATTGAAAGTCGCCCCGCTTAGCGTCGTCCGGTCTGTCCGTCAGGCACAGCGCCGCATCCGCGGCACCGGACAGTCATCGCCGAGTCCCCCTATGGCGCGAGCCAGGGGAGCCGGGGACCCATCGCAGTCCCTGGGGTGAATCGGACGCCCGCGCGCAGCGAGGGGGTCCGTAGGAGACCTTCCTGCTCCGAACCCGTCAGCTAACCCGGTAGGCGAGAGGGAAGGAAAGGACCAGCCACCACATGGCGTTCACGCGCGCCACCGGGAAGCACCGTCGTCCCACGCGGATGCACCGCACCACCATCCGCGCCGCAGGGGTCGCGGCTCTCGCCGCCACCGGCGTCGTCGGCGCCCAGGCCGCTCCGGCCCTCGCCGCCGAGAGTTCCGTCGAGCAGACCGGCCTCACCCCTGTCATCACCATCGGCGACACGATCGCGGACAAGATCGACGCCCAGGCCGACGCCCAGAAGCAGGCCGCCGAGGAGACCGCCCGCAAGAAGGCGGCAGAGGAGGCGGCGCGCAAGAAGGCCGCCGCGAAGGCCGAGGCGGAGCGGCAGGCCAAGGAGCGCGCCGCGCGCGAGGCCGAGCGCAAGCGCCTCAACACCTTCGTCGCGCCGATCTCGAACTCGTACGTCTCGACCGGCTACAAGACCGGTGGCTCCCTGTGGTCCTCCGGCAGCCACACGGGCATCGACTTCCACGCCGCGAGCGGCACGGCCGTCCACGCGGTCGGCGCCGGCACCGTCGTCGAGACCGGCTGGGGTGGCGCCTACGGCAACCAGATCGTGATCAGGATGCACGACGGCACGTACACCCAGTACGGCCACCTGTCGTCCATCGGCGTCTCGGTGGGCCAGACGGTCGTCCCGGGGCAGCAGATAGGCGTCTCCGGCGCGACCGGCAACACCACCGGACCGCACCTGCACTTCGAGGCCCGTACGACCGCCGAGTACGGCTCGGACATCGATCCCGTCGCCTACCTGCGCTCGCACGGCGTGAACGTCTGACGACGGATCGCAGGACAACGGCGAAACCCCGGCTCCACGAGCCGGGGTTTCGCCGCTTTCCGTTGCCCTGCTGTCCAAAAAATATCCATGGATTCCGGCCTCCCGTCGGAAATTCCGGCTCTGTGCAATAGAGTCACGGAACACGCGTCAATCATCGACGTTTCACGGGGATTAAGTCGGAGGTCGGTCATGCGTATTCCGGCGCACTCGGTGTGCACGGCGATCCGGGACGACATCGTCGCCGGTGTCCACGAGCGTGGCGGCCGCCTCACCGAGGAAGTTCTGGCCCGCCGCTACGGCGTCTCGCGCGTTCCCGTCCGCGAGGCCCTGCGCACGCTGGAGGCCGAGGGCTTCGTGGTGACCCGACGGCACGCGGGCGCGTGCGTGGCGGAACCGACCGAGCAGGAGGCCTCCGACCTGCTGGAGATGCGCATGCTCCTGGAGCCGCTCGGTGCCTCACGGGCCGCCCAGCGGCGTACCGAGGCCCATCTCAAGGTCCTGCGCGGCCTGGTGAGACTGGGCCAGGAGCGGGCCAGGAGGGGCAACAGCGAGGATCTGCGCTCCCTGGGAAGCTGGTTCCACGAGACGCTCGCGCAGGCCGCCGGCAGCCCCGCGCTGACCTCGATGCTGACCCAGCTGCGCCACAAGATCGCCTGGATGTACGCCGTGGAGGCGCCCGCCGACCCCGTGGAGTCCTGGGCGGAGCACGGTGCGATCGTCGACGCCGTGGCCCGCGGCGACAGCGAGCGCGCGCGGGCGGTCACGACCCTGCACACCGAGCGTTCCAGCGGGGTGCACCGGCTGCGATTCACCCCCGGCGCCGATCGCGCCGACCGTGTGAGGAACTCGCAACATGCCGTAAACATGTCGAGCCTGCGTCATTAACACGGGCGCCGTATACAAAGACAAGAGAATTCGCGGGGGTTTATCCATGCTGCCCGCGATCGGGAATTCCACGGTCTTGGCACAAGAAATGCGAAGAGCTCGCCCGGTAATTCGGACGAGCCCTTCTGCGGTGCCGTGATCAGACAGTCTCGGGGAGCTCCTCGAGACCTTCGGAGACCAGCTTGGCCAGACGGTCGAGTGCGGCGTCCGCACCCTCGGCGTCGGACGCGAGGACGATCTCCTCGCCACCCTGGGCGCCCAGGCCCAGGACGGCCAGCATGGAGGCCGCGTTGACGGGATTGCCGTCGGCCTTGGCGATCGTCACGGGGATACCTGTGGCCGTGGTGGCCCGGACGAAGATGGAAGCGGGGCGGGCGTGGAGGCCCTCGGCCCAGCCGACGTTGACGCGGCGCTCAGCCATGTGATGCTGCCCTTCAGAGTCTCAGGGTTGTCTAGACCAGTTTCCCACAACGTGAAGCATGTCCGGAGCGGTACTTCGTCCCGTCCGGGGCGGGTCGTCGGACCGCGGCCTCGGCCCGACTTGCGTCCTTGTTCGGTTCTCCGCGGACTGCCGTGTTCTCCACAGACTGCCTCGCGCCGTTGTCGGACGCGAGCCGTACTCTGGGGCCCATGCAGACCTCGCCGGACCGGCACGAGTATCCCGCGCACTGGGAGGCCGACGTGGTGCTGCGTGACGGCGGCACCGCGCGCATCCGCCCCATCACCGTTGATGACGCCGAGCGCCTGGTCAGCTTCTACGAGCAGGTGTCGGACGAGTCGAAGTACTACCGCTTCTTCGCGCCCTACCCTCGCCTGTCCGCCAAGGACGTCCACCGCTTCACGCACCACGACTTTGTGGACCGGGTGGGACTCGCGGCCACGGTCGGCGGCGAGTTCATCGCCACCGTACGCTACGACCGCATCGGCGCCGATGGCATGCCTGCGTCCGTGCCGGCCGACGAGGCCGAGGTGGCTTTCCTCGTCCAGGACGCCCACCAGGGGCGCGGCGTCGCGTCCGCCCTCCTCGAGCACATCGCCGCCGTCGCCCGTGAGCGCGCCATCCGCCGCTTCGCCGCCGAGGTGCTGCCCGCCAACGCCAAGATGATCAAGGTGTTCACGGACGCGGGCTACACCCAGAAGCGCAGCTTCGAGGACGGCGTCGTACGCCTGGAGTTCGACCTCGAACCCACCGACCGCTCCCTCGCGGTACAGCGCGCGCGGGAGCAGCGCGCCGAGGCGCGGTCCGTACGGCGGCTGCTCGTGCCGGGCTCGGTCGCCGTCATCGGCACCGGGCGCACGCCGGGAGGCGTGGGCCGCGGCATCCTCGACAACATCCGCGACGCCGGCTTCACCGGGACGCTCCACGCCGTGAACAAGGCGCTTCCCGAAGACCTCAAGGAGCTCGACGGCGTCCCGGCGCACCGCTCGGTGCGGGACATCGACGGGCCCGTCGACCTCGCGGTCGTCGCCGTGCCGGCCGAGCAGGTCCCCGAGGTGGTCACCGAGTGCGGCGAGCACGGCGTACAAGGGCTGGTCGTCATCTCCGCCGGGTACGCCGAGAGCGGGCCCGAAGGACGCGAGCGCCAGCGCGAACTGGTGCGGCAGGCGCGCACGTACGGCATGCGCATCATCGGACCGAACGCCTTCGGGGTCATCAACACCTCCTCCGACGTACGGCTGAACGCCTCGCTCGCCCCTGAGATGCCCCGCCCCGGCCGGATCGGCCTGTTCGCACAGTCCGGCGCCATCGGCATCGCGCTGCTGTCCCGGCTGCAGCGCCGCGGCGGGGGAGTCACGGGCGTCACGGGCGTGTCCACCTTCGTGTCCTCCGGCAACCGCGCGGACGTGTCCGGCAACGACGTGATCCAGTACTGGTACGACGACCCGGACACCGACGTCGTCCTCATGTACCTGGAGTCCATCGGCAACCCCCGCAAGTTCACCCGCCTCGCCCGGCGGACGGCGGCGGCGAAGCCGCTGGTCGTGGTCCAGGGCGCAGGCAGCGCCCCCCAAGGGCATGCCGTGCGGGCGACACGGCTGCCGCACACGACCGTGTCCGCCCTGCTCAGGCAGGCCGGTGTGATCCGCGTGGACACCATCACCGAGCTGGTCGACGCGGGGCTGCTGCTCGCACGGCAGCCGCTGCCGGCGGGGCCGCGGGTGGCGATCCTCGGGAACTCCGAGTCGCTGGGGCTGCTGACGTACGACGCGTGTCTCTCCGAGGGGCTCAGGCCCGCCAGGCCGCTGGACCTGACGACGGGAGCCTCGGCGGGCGACTTCCACGCCGCCCTGTCGCGCGCCCTCGGGGACGACTCGTGCGACGCGGTGGTGGTGACGGCCATTCCGGCGATCGGCGAGGAATCGCCCGGGGACGCCGAACTGGCGGAGGCGCTGCGATCGGCCGCGGAGGCGGTCCCCGGAAAGCCAGTGCTGGTGGTGCACGTGGAGCTCGGCGGGCTCGCGGAGGCGTTGTCGGCCGCGACGAGCACCGCACCGCAGCCCGACACCTCGGCGGCCGGCACCCGCCGGCTACGCCCCTCACAACAACTGCCCGCACCGGTACGGGCACCGCAGCCCACCGCTCCCGACGCCGGCCCCCGCCTCATCCCCGCCTACCCCGCCGCCGAGCGTGCCGTCCGCGCCCTCGCCGAGGCCGTGCACTACGCCCGGTGGCGGCGGGAAGCGGCCGAGCCCGGCAAGGTGCCCGAGTACGAGGACATCGACGAGAAGGGCGCCGCCCGGCTCATCGGCGGCATGCTCGCGCGCGGGCAGGGCCTCACGCTCGGCACCGCGGAGACGCGCGACCTGCTCGGGCGGTACGGCATCGTCGTACGCGAGGCGGTTCCCGCCTTCACCCCGGACGACGCCGCGCGGGCCGCCGCGGGCATCGGCTACCCCGTCGCCCTCAAGGCCACCGCCCCGCACCTGCGGCACCGCGCCGACCTGGGCGGCGTACGGCTGGATCTCGCGGGCGAGGAGCAACTGCGGCGGGCGTACGCGGAGTTGACCGAACTGTTCGGGAAGCCGGAGGAGCTGCGACCGGTGGTGCAGGGGATGGCGCCACGGGGCGTGGACACGGTCGTACGGGCCGTCATCGACCCGGCGGCCGGAGCCGTCCTGTCGTTCGGGCTCGCCGGAGCCGCCTCCCAGCTGCTCGGCGACATGGCGCACCGGCTGATTCCGGTCACCGACCGGGACGCGACCTCGCTGGTCCGGTCGATCCGGACGGCACCGCTCCTGTTCGGCTGGCGGGGCTCGACCCCCGTCGACACACCTGCGCTGGAGGAGCTGCTGCTGAGGGTGTCACGGCTGGTCGACGACCACCCGGAGGTCGTGGCGGTGACCCTGGAGCCGGTTGTCGTCGCACCCCAGGGCCTGAGTGTTCTCGGTGTCTCCGTCCGCCTGGCCCCGCCGCCCGTCCGCGACGATCTCGGCCCGCGGACGCTCCCCGTCTACTGAGACGTGTCACGGAGACGGCCATGACCGGTGCCTCGCAGTCAGTGCACCCCCTTAGGATGGACGTCATGGCCAAGACCAGTACGACGACCCAGGGGCTGCGAGCGGCGATCGAGCGCAGCGGCTACTACCCGGCCCTCGTGGCCGAGGCGGTGGAGGCCGCCGTGAGCGGCGACTCCATCCGGTCGTTCCTGGTCCACCAGGAGACGACGTTCGACCAGAACGAGGTGCGGCGGCACGTGACCGTGCTCGTCCTCACCGGCAACCGCTTCATCGTCAGCCACACCGACGAGCAGGCGGCGGACAGCACCTCCCCGACGCCGTACGCGACGACGTCGACGGAGTCGGTGAAGCTCGGCCGGATCTCGTCGGTCGTGGTCAGCCGGGTGGTCGCCAACCCGGAGAAGTACACGGTGGGCACGCTGCCCCGCGAGGTCGTCCTCACCATCGGCTGGGGCGCCGTCTCCCGCATCGACCTCGAACCCGCCGCCTGCGGCGACCCCAACTGCGAGGCCGACCACGGGTACACCGGCAGCTCCACCGCGGACGACCTCAGCCTGCGGGTCAGCGAGGCCGGGGACGGGCCGGAGACGGTCCGCCAGGCGCTCGTCTTCGCCCAGTCGCTCTCCGAGGCGACCGCGGACACCACCCGCTGATGTCGCAGTCCGCACCCTGGGACACCGATCCGGAACCCCTCGCCGTCGACTCCGCGCCGCTGCCCCAGTACGGCAGCGGCTCCCTCGCCGACCTCCTGCCCACGCTCGCGGCCGGCATGGCCGTACCGGGCATGACGGCCGCGATCACCGAGCTGGCCCCCGCCGACCGGAACTGCGTGTTCCTGATCGACGGGCTCGGCTGGGAGCAGCTGAGGGCGCATCCGGACGAGGCGCCGTTCATGACCTCGCTCCTCGGCAGCTCGCGCGGCGGCACCGGCCGCCCCCTGACCACCGGCTACCCGGCGACCACCGCCACCTCCCTCGCCTCCGTCGGCACCGGCCTGCCGCCGGGCGCGCACGGCCTGCCCGGCTACACCGTGCGCAACCCGGAGACCGGCGAGCTGATGAACCAGCTGCGCTGGCAGCCGTGGACGTCGCCGCGCGCGTGGCAGCCGTACCCCACGGTCTTCCAGCTGGCCGACGCGGCCGGGGTGCACGCGGCCCAGGTGTCGTCGCCCACCTTCCAGAACACCCCCCTGACCAAGGTCGCGCTCAGTGGCGGAACGTTCCACGGGCGGCTGTCCGGCGAGGACCGCATGGACCTGGCGGCCGAGCAACTGGCCGCCGGTGACCGCTCCTTGGTCTACACGTACTACGCGGAACTCGACGGCGCCGGCCACCGTTACGGCGTCGAGTCGGACACCTGGCGCGGCCAGCTCATGCATGTCGACCGGCTGGTCCAGCGCCTGGCCGAGCAACTGCCGCCGCGCACCACGCTGTACGTCACGGCGGACCACGGCATGGTCGACATCCCCTTCGACGAGCAGCACCGCATCGACTTCGACGAGGACTGGGAGCTGCGGGCCGGCGTCGCTCTGCTGGGCGGCGAGGGCCGGGCGCGGCACGTGTACGCGGTGCCCGGCGCCCAGAGCGACGTGCTGACCTGCTGGCGCGAGGTGCTCGGCGAGCAGTTCTGGGTGGCCTCGCGGGACGAGGCGATCGCCGCGGGCTGGTTCGGGCCGCACATCGACGAGCGGGTCCACGCACGCCTCGGCGACGTGATCGCGGCCGCGCGCGACGACGTCCTGATCATCGCCTCCGAGCGGGAGCCGAAGGAGTCGGCGATGGTCGGCAACCACGGTTCGATGACCCCTGCCGAGCAGTTGGTCCCCCTGCTCGAAGTACGCTCCTGAACCCGTCGTCCTCCCTCTTTGCCGAAAGGTGCTCAACTCGTCATGCCCGAGCTGGTGTTCTTCTCCGGAACGATGGACTGCGGGAAGTCGACGCTGGCTCTGCAGATCGAGCACAACCGCTCCGCGCGCGGCCTGGCCGGGATGATCTTCACGCGTGACGACCGCGCGGGTGAGGGGAAGCTCTCCTCCCGCCTCGGCCTGGTCACGGACGCGGTGGAGGTCGAGGACGGGCAGGACCTGTACGCCTATCTCGTCGACCACCTCTCGCAGGGCGGCCGTGCGGACTACGTCATCGCCGACGAGGCGCAGTTCCTGGCACCGGGGCAGGTCGACCAACTCGCGCGCGTGGTCGACGACCTGGGCCTCGACGTCTACGCCTTCGGTATCACGACGGACTTCCGCACCAGGCTGTTCCCGGGCTCCCAGCGCCTGGTGGAGCTGGCCGACCGCGTCGAGGTCCTCCAGGTGGAGGCCCTGTGCTGGTGCGGCGCCCGCGCCACGCACAACGCCCGCACGATAGGCGGCGCCATGGTCGTCGAGGGCGCACAGGTCGTCGTCGGGGACGTCGACCGCTCGGAGGCGGTCGGCTACGAGGTCCTGTGCCGCCGCCACCACCGCCGCCGGATGACGGCGACGACGTCCGGCTCGGCGGCGCTGTCCCCGGACGTGCTGCCGGTGTCGCAGCTCTGAACTGCCTTCCCGCCGGGCGGGCGCCCGTGTCTCAGCGCGGGCTCTCGATCAGGGAGAAGCGTGCTCCCTCGGGATCGGCCACCATGGCCACGCGGCCGTGTGCGCTGTCCCTCGGCGGCTTGAGGACGTGTCCCCCCAGGTCCACCAGGCGGGCGACCGCGTCGTCCGTGTCCGCGACGTCGAAGTACGTGGTCCAGTGCGGGCCCCGGTCACGGGGGAGGGCGTGGCCCACACCGTGGATGCCGGCGACCGGGCGGCCCTCGATGTGCAGCGTCACGTAGTCGAAGTCGGCGGAGACGACCGGCTCCTCCTCGTAGCCGAAGACGGTCTCGTAGAACTTGGCCACGCTCACCGACTCGAAGGTCAGCAGCTCGTTCCAGGCGGGGGTGCCGGGGACGCCCGTGATGGCGGTGCCGTGGTGCCCGGCCGCCTGCCAGATGCCGAAGACGGCGCCGGAGGGGTCAGAGCCGATCGCGAGGCGGCCGGCCTCGGCGGAGTCCAGGGGGCCCACTCCGATCGTGCCGCCGCACAGCCGTACCGTCTCGGCGGTCGCGTCCACGTCGTCCGAGGCGAGGTAGGGCGTCCAGGCGATGGGCAGATGACGGTCCGTCGGCAGCCGGCCGATGCCGGCCACCTCGTAACCGTCCAGCAGGGCCCGCGAGTACGGGCCGAGCTGGTCGGGGCCCGGCTGGAACTCCCAGCCGAACAGCGCCCCGTAGAAGTCCTGGGCCGCGGTCAAGCCGTGCACCATGAGACTCACCCAGCAGGGTGTGCCGGGCGTGTGCCGAGCGTGCGTTTCGCCGTTCGGGCCGGCCGGCTCCCTTGCCTCGGTCATCGTCACTCTCTCCTCGACCCCTCGCGGTGGCCGTGTCGCGTCCGCTCTCCGGATCTCCGTGCCGATGCTCGCACCACCGGTGCTACTGCGCGCTCCGGGCGCGCCGCTTGCCTGGAGGATGCCCGGTGTGCGGTTCGTCGTCCGTTTCTGTGCGATTGCTGATGGATGTCGATCAGCTGTACAGCATGTGCCCGAACCCGTACGCCTCGTGATCGGACCTGCCCGGCGGAGCAGAGTAGCCGGACACGGACGATGCGGCCACCCCGTGCGCAAGGATGGTGGCCATGAACGCCATCATCTCCGCTTCGGAACTCGCGAGCGACCTGGCCGGACAGAACCCGCCGGTACTGCTCGACGTCCGCTGGCAGCTCAGTGTCGCCAAGGCGGCCGGCGAGCCGCCCTTCGACGGCCGCGCCGCGTACGCGGCCGGGCACATTCCCGGTGCCGTCTACGTCGACCTGGACTCGGAACTCGCCTCCGCGGCAGGCGGAGGCGGTCGCCACCCACTGCCCGGCCTCGGGGTTTTCGGCGCCGCGATGCGACGGGCGGGCGTCTCGGCCGGAACACCGGTGGTCGTGTACGACGGCGGGCAGGGCTGGGCCGCGGCCCGTGCGTGGTGGCTGCTGCGCTGGACGGGTCACCCGGACGTGCGGGTCCTCGACGGCGGGTTGCCGGCCTGGGAGGGGACGCTGGAGACATCGGCGCCGACGCCGGCGGAGGGCGACTTCCAGCCGGTTGTGGGCGCTGCGGGGCTGCTGGACGCCGACGGTGCGGCCGCGCTGGCGCGGGCCGGAGTGCTGTTCGACGCGCGGGCGGGGGAGCGGTACCGGGGAGAGGTGGAGCCGATCGACCGGGTCGGCGGGCACATTCCGGGAGCGGTGTCGGCGCCCACGAACGAGAACGTGGACTCCGACGGACGGTTCCTGCCCGCGGAGGAGCTGGCCAAGCGGTTCAAGTCCCTTGGGGCGGCCGACGGTTCGCGGGTCGGCGTGTACTGCGGCTCGGGTGTCTCCGGGGCGCACGAGGTGCTGGCACTGTCGGTCGCGGGGATCGAGGCCGCGCTCTATGTGGGCTCGTGGTCGGAGTGGTCGTCGGATCCGTCGCGTCCGGTGGCGGTCGGTCCGGAACCGCAGTAGCCGGAAGACGGGGAAGGGGTCGCGCTCGAGCAGCGCGGCCCCTTCCCCGTACGAGCGACTACTTGTGCTGACGACCGGTCACTCCTGCTTCTTCCGTCGTGTCCCGAACACGATCTCGTCCCAACTCGGGACCGCGGCGCGGCGGCCCGGGCGGACGCCGTCGGCCTCGGCCTGGCGGTCGGTGGCGCCGACGAGACGGTCGCGGTGGCTGGTGACGGAGCGGGGCATCAGGACGTCCGCGTAGGCGGAACCGGCCGAGGCCGCGGGGGCCGGGGGTTCCTCCGCCGCGGGTTCGGCGGGGGGCTCCTCAGGCGGTGGTGGTGGCGGCGGAGCGGCCTCCTGCGGACGCTCCGGGACCACCAGGTCGCCGCGGAAGCTCGGTACCGCCTCCAACAGGCTGGTCAGCGAGTCCCGTTCGCTCGTGCTCTCCTCTGCGGGCTCGGACGCCTGTGCCGGCAGGCTCGGCCGCTCCAGGGCGCGGTCCAGCGGGCGGTCACGCGGCAGCCGTGCGATGCGCGGTACGAACGGAAAGCTGGGCTCCGGCGAGGTGGCAAGGTCCTCGGACTCGCCGATCAGCGAGCGCGCCTCCTCGTCGACGGCCTGGACGAGCCGCCGGGGCGGGTCGTACGTCCAGCTCGCCGAGTGGGGTTCGCCCGCGACCAGGTAGACCAGCAGGACCTCCCAGGTGCCGTCGTCGCGGCGCCACGAGTCCCACTGCACGGTGTCCTTCTCGGCACCGCGCAGCAGCAGCCGCTCCTGGACGGTCTCGCCGAGCTGGGGCCCGGCGTTCTCGCCGGGCCGACGGACGGGTGTCTTGCGGGCCCGCTCGGCCATGAACGCACGCTCCGCGAGCACGGGGCCCTCGAAACGGCGTACGCGGTCGACGGGGATGCCTGCCAGCTGGGCCACTTCTTCCGCGGTCGCACCGGCACGTATACGTGCCTGGATGTCGCGGGGGCGGAGATGGCTCTCCACCTCGATCTCGATCTGGCCGAGGCGGGGGCGGTCACCGCGGACCGCCGCGCGCAGCCGTTCGTCGATCGGAAGGGTGTACTCCGTAGAGTCGGCAGCCTTCAGCACCAGCCGTGTGCCGTCATTCGAGACGGCCACGACACGCAGTTCGGGCATGGGGACCTCCCGGGTGGTGCCTGCCGACGTCACGTGCGTCGCTGCTTCCGCTAGTCGAGTGTGGCCTGCCCGGGTGCAGCCTGCCACAACCTTGCCGAGTTGCCCGGCGTGTCGGGCACGGGCCCTGGCACGCCGTTATGGCACGGTTACCTATTCGCAACGCTAAGTGACCAACTCCGTCACCCTGTGCAACTTGCCCCCTCCTGGCGGTCCTTCGAGCCGCGGACGCCCTGGCGGGAGACCGGACCCAGGGCTCGCAACAGTACTCCATTCGGGCCACCTGCGTGGATTGGCGCGCCGCTCAACTTCTGCAAGGGGCGGTCCCAGGGCGCCCGTTGAGCGGTTGCCGGAATCCTGGACGTGGCGTAGTTCACGGAACCGCCAGAACCGGAACCAATGCCTACGACCCCAACACCCTGCGCAGGTAGTCGTTCTGGAAGCGCCGATCGGGGTCGAGCCGGTCCCGCAGCGCGGTGAACTCGCCGAAGCGCGGGTAGATCCCGGAGAGGTAATCGGCGTCCCGCGTGTGCACCTTGCCCCAGTGCGGCCGGCCCTCGTGCGCGGTGAGGATGCGCTCGGCGGCGGTGAAGTACGCCTGATAGGGCGTTCCTTTGAACATGTGGACGGCGACGTACGCGCTCTCGCGGCCCGATGCCGTCGACAGCGTGATGTCGTCGGCGGGGGCGGTGCGCACCTCGACCGGGAAGCTGATCCTCAGCCGGGAGCGGTCGATCATCGCCCTCAGTTCGAGCAGCGTCTCGGCCAGGGCCTCGCGCGGGACGGCGTACTCCATCTCCACGAAGCGCACCCGCCGCGGCGAAGTGAAGACCTTGTACGGAATGTCGGTGTACGTGCGCGCGGACAGGGCCTTGCTGGAGATACGGGCGATCGCCGGGACGGTCGCGGGTGCCGTGCGGCCGACCCACTGGGCCACCTGGAAGACGCCGTTGGAGAGGAACTCGTCCTCGAACCAGCCGGCCACGGGGCTCACCGGCTTTTCCGGGCCCGCGCTGCGGTTGTTGCGCTTGGTGTTGGTGCTGCCCGTGTGCGGGAACCAGTAGAACTCGAAGTGCTCGTTCTCGGCCCAGAGTTCGTCGAACTCGGCGAGCACTTGCTCGATGGGCATCGGTTCCTCGCGCGCCGTGAGCAGGAAGACCGGCTCCACGGCGAAGGTGATCGCGGTGACGATGCCGAGTGCGCCGAGGCCGATCCGGGCGGCCGCGAAGACCTCCGGATTCTCCTTCGCGGAGCAACTGAGCACCGAGCCGTCCGCGGTGACCAGCTCAAGTCCCGTGATCTGGGCGGCGATCGACGCGGATTCGCGGCCGGTGCCGTGCGTGCCGGTGCTGGTGGCGCCGGAGACCGTCTGCTCCATGATGTCGCCCATGTTGGTCAGCGACAGACCCTCGCGGGCCAGAGCCATGTTGAGCCTCTTGAGCGGAGTGCCCGCCTCGACCGTGACAGTCATGGCGTCACGATCAATCTTGCGTATACCGGTCAACAGTTGAGGACGGATCAACACACCATCGGTGGCGGCGATGGACGTGAACGAGTGCCCGGTGCCGACGGCTTTCACCGTCAGACCGTCCTCCGCGGCCTTCCGCACGGCCGCGGACAGTTCCTCCACCGAGGCCGGAGCGACCTCCCGCGCGGGGCGGGCCGCGACGTTGCCTCCCCAGTTACGCCACGTGCCGTTCTTCCCGCTCGCTGTGCTGCTCAACGATGCCTCCCCGACGCGGAGCCGGCCTGCTGAGCCGGCGGTACCCCAGAAAACCGACCGCGACCGCGACGGCCCCGGACACCGCCGGAACCCCGTACCCGGCACGCGCGCCGGCCGCGTCGATGACCCAGCCGGCCACGGAGGAGCCGAGCGCGACGCCGACCGCGAGCCCGGTGCTCACCCAGGTCATGCCCTCGGTCAACTGCGCGCGTGGTACGTGCTCTTCGATCAGGGACATCGTCGTGATCATCGTGGGAGCGATGGACAGGCCCGCAGCGAACAGCGCCACGGCCAGAAACGGCAAGTTTCCGACCAGTAGGAGGGGGATCATACTCACGGCCATCGCGCATACGCCCAGCAGCCAGCGACGTCCGGGCGCCCCTTCGAAGTGCCGCAGTCCGAAGACGACTCCGGCAAGGCAGGAACCCGTCGCGTACAGCGCGAGCACGACGCTGGCGGCGGCCTTGTGGCCGCGCTCGTCGGCGAAGGCCACGGTGACCACGTCCACCGCCCCGAAGATCGCCCCGGTCGCCACGAAGGTGGCCACCAGGACCTGCAGGCCAGGAGCGCGCATAGCCGTACCGCCGCCCTGCTTCTCGCGCGGGTGCGGCTCGGGTTCCGTGGCGCGCTGCGCGGTCAGCCAGAAGACGCCGGCCGCCAGGAAGCAGGCGGCGAGCAGCGGCCCCGCCTCGGGGAACCAGGCCGTGGACAGCCCGATGGAGATGATCGGCCCGAAGATGAAGCACACCTCGTCGACCACGGACTCGAAGGAGTACGCGGTGTGCAGCCGCGGAGTGCCCCGGTACAGGGCCGCCCAGCGGGCGCGGATCATCGCGCCGAGGCTGGGCACGGAGCCGATGCCGGCGGCGCACGCGAAGAGCACCCAGTCCGGCCACTCGAAGTGCGCGGCGAGCAGCAGCCCGGCCGCCGAGGCGAGCGCGACGAACGTCGCGGGGCGCAGCACCCTGCGCTGTCCGTGCTGGTCCACCAGCCGGGAGATCTGCGGCCCGATCACCGCGGCGGCGAGCGCGATGGTGGCCGACACGGCGCCCGCGAGCCCATAGCGCCCTGTGAGCTGGGAGATCATCGTGACCACGCCGATGCCCATCATCGACAGCGGCATCCGGCCGAGGAGACCAGCGGCTGAGAAGCTCCTGGAGCCGGGGGCGGCTAACAGGGCGCGGTAGGGGCTGGGCACGGGGTCTCCGGTGGCTACGGCTCAGTAAGGCGCTGACTACGGCTCAGTAAGGTGCGAAGGCGGCTGATACAGCTTACGAGTGGGGTCACCCCAATGCACCCGGTATCCAGCGGGTGAACGCGTCCGGACAGCGGTCCGCCCCCGCTCGTCACCCCGCCGTTTCCCGGCCGTCAGTGCCGGGTGGCAGGATCGACCCATGTCAGACGCGCACGATGCCACCCCCTACGACGCCCTGCTCCTGCTCTCGTTCGGCGGCCCCGAAGGCCCGGACGACGTGGTCCCGTTCCTGGAGAACGTGACGCGGGGGCGCGGCATCCCCAAGGAACGCCTGAAGGAAGTCGGGCAGCACTACTTCCTCTTCGGCGGGGTCAGCCCCATCAACGACCAGAACCGCGCCCTGCTGGACGCCCTGCGCAAGGACTTCGCGGGCCACGGTCTGGATCTGCCGGTCTACTGGGGCAACCGCAACTGGGCGCCCTACCTGACAGACACCCTGCGCGAGATGGTCGCCGACGGCCGCCGCCGCATCCTGGTCCTCGCCACCAGCGCCTACGCCTCGTACTCGGGCTGCCGCCAGTACCGCGAGAACCTCGCCGACTCGCTCGCCGCCCTGCAGGCCGAGGGCCTGGAGCTGCCGAAGATCGACAAGATCCGGCACTACTTCAATCACGAGGGCTTCGTCGAGCCCATGACCGAAGGCGTGCTGCAGTCCCTGGCCGACCTCCCCGAGGACGTCCGGGCCGGGGCGCACATCGCGTTCTCCACCCATTCGATCCCGACCGCGTCCGCGGACACCTCCGGCCCGGCCGAGGGCCACGGCGACGGCGGGGCGTACGTCGAACAGCACCTGGAAGTGGCGCAGCTGATCGCCGACGCGGTCCGCGAGCGCACGGGCATCGACCACCCCTGGAAGCTCGTCTACCAGTCGCGCTCCGGAGCCCCGCACATCCCGTGGCTCGAGCCGGACGTCTGCGACCACCTGGAGGAGCTGCACGGCGCCGAGGTCCCGTCCGTCGTCATCGCCCCCATCGGCTTCGTCTCCGACCACATGGAGGTCCTCTACGACCTCGACACGGAGGCCAGGGCCAAGGCCGAGGAGCTGGGGCTGCCGATGCGCCGCTCGGCCACCGTCGGCGCCGACCCGCGCTTCGCCGCCGCGGTCCGTGACCTCGTCCTGGAGCGGGCCTCGGCGGAGCGCGGCGAGGAGGTCACGCCCTGCGCCCTCGGTGCGCTCGGCGCGAGCCACCACCTCTGCCCCGTCGGCTGCTGCCCGGCCCGTGCCCCCCGCCCGGCCGCCGCGGGCGTCGACAGCCCCTACGCGTGAGGAACCCCGTGACCGAGCCCCTGCACCAGGAACTGCTCACGCTGGCCCAGGAGGCCGCCCGCCGCGCCGGGGAGCTGCTGCGGGACGGCCGTCCGGCCGACCTCGCGGTCGCCGCGACCAAGTCCAGCCCGATCGACGTGGTCACCGAGATGGACATCGCGGCGGAGAAGCTGATCACCGAGCTGATCGCCGCGCACCGCCCGGACGACGGCTTCCTCGGCGAGGAGGGCGCCTCCACCGAGGGCACGAGCGGGATCCGCTGGGTGATCGACCCGCTCGACGGGACGGTCAACTACCTGTACGGGCTGCCTACTTGGGCCGTCTCCATCGCGGCCGAGCAGGACGGCGAGGCCGTCGTCGGGGTCGTCGCGGCCCCGATGCGCGGCGAGACGTACCACGCGGTCCGCGGCGGCGGAGCCCGTGCCACGGGCGCCTGGGAGGGTGAGCGCGAACTGGCCTGCCGCCCGGCGCCGCCCCTCGACCAGGCCCTGGTCTCGACGGGCTTCAACTACGTCAGCGAGGTCCGCACCCACCAGGCCGAGGTCGCCGGGAAACTGATCCCCCTGCTGCGTGACATCCGGCGCAGCGGCTCGGCCGCCGTCGACCTGTGCGACGTCGCGTCCGGCCGCCTCGACGGCTACTACGAGCGCGGGCTGCACGCATGGGACCTCGCGGCAGGCGACCTCATCGCCCGGGAAGCGGGCGCGCTGACCGGTGGACGCCCGGGAGAGCGCCCCGCACACGACCTGACGATCGCCGCCACCCCGGGCGTATTCGAGCCGCTCCAGCGCCTCCTGGAGGGCTTCGGCGCCTGGCACGACTGAGCCCCGGCCGCCGGGTGGCGGCACGGTGGGCGGCAGGCGAACGCCGTCGTACGACAGCACAGCGGGCCCCCGGCGCTGGATTCGCCGGGGGCCCGCTGCCGTGCGTACGCGCTGATCAGACGCTAGACGCCGACCTCCACACCGTGCTCGGCGGCGAGGCGGCGCAGGTCGTCGAGCTCGCCCTGCTCCACCTCGACGAGGAAGTCGTCGCCCTCGTCGCGAGCCCGCGTCAGGTCGGACTCGGTCGTCCTTATGCGCTGCAGAAGTCCTGCGGTGAATGCGTCCATGCTGCGCCCCCTCGTCCTGGGTCGTGGGTCGATGGCACGGGGGTGTGCCGTCCGGAAGGGGCGATCACGTCTCTGCAGGCGCCCAGCGCTGCCGCGCCGGGCGGCGACGGTGCCGGACACCCACGCCCACTCTGCGGAAAGCGGATTGTGCCGTGCCGCATGGTGCCGCGGCACTAGCAGAGCGTGATCGCGGGGTATGAACCGTCCTCCCCCCGCTCCCTTCCACGGAAACCTCAACCCTGCGAGAAAATCCTTCATTCCCGGGTCTCACACCGGTCCTTCATCCGGCCCTCATCCACGGTCCCCCGCCTTACAGCCGACTTATGGCCGAAAAGGGCAGGATGGAGGCACACACTCATGAAGACCCCCTGCCCGCGTGTGCCCTTCGGGCGCTACGCGGGTGGACACAGGAAGGACGTGCGACGTGCGCGTACTCGTCGTCGAGGACGAGCAGCTGCTCGCCGATGCGGTGGCCACCGGACTGCGCCGGGAGGCCATGGCCGTCGACGTCGTGTACGACGGTGCGGCCGCCCTGGAGCGCATCGGCGTCAACGACTACGACGTGGTGGTCCTCGACCGTGACCTCCCGCTCGTGCACGGCGACGACGTCTGCCGCAAGATCGTCGAGCTGGGCATGCCCACGCGCGTGCTGATGCTCACGGCCTCCGGTGACGTCAGCGACCGCGTCGAGGGCCTGGAGATCGGCGCCGACGACTACCTCCCCAAGCCCTTCGCGTTCAGCGAGCTCATCGCACGCGTGCGTGCCCTCGGCCGGCGCACCAGCGTGCCGCTGCCACCGGTCCTGGAGCGCGCGGGCATCAAGCTCGACCCCAACCGCCGCGAGGTCTTCCGCGACGGCAAGGAGGTCCAGCTCGCGCCCAAGGAGTTCGCCGTCCTGGAAGTGCTGATGCGCTCCGAGGGCGCGGTCGTCTCCGCTGAGCAGCTCCTGGAGAAGGCCTGGGACGAGAACACCGACCCGTTCACCAACGTCGTGCGCGTCACCGTCATGACCCTGCGACGCAAGCTGGGCGAGCCGCCCGTCATCGTCACCGTGCCCGGCTCCGGCTACCGGATCTGATGCCCGATGGCCGCAACACCCACTCTCCCCACGGCACCCCCCAAGCCCACCTGGGACCCCAGGAAGCCCGAGCCGCCCTTCCCCTGGCTGCGCCCGACCATCCGCATACGGCTCACGCTGCTGTACGGCGGCATGTTCCTGATCGCCGGCATCCTGCTGTTGTCGATCATCTACCTGCTGGCCGCCCAGGCCCTGCACGAGGGCAACAGCCAGAACTTCCAGGTGACCGGCAGCAACATCGCGATCAGCAGCCCCACCTGTCCGCAGCTCAACTCTGCGAGCTATGAAGAGGTCAGCTCGGTGTGGAAGGCCTGCAATGCCGCCCAGCGTCAGCGCGCCCTGGACGACCTGCTCAGCCGCTCGCTGCTGGCCCTGCTCGGACTCGCCGTCATCGCCTTCGCCTTCGGCTACGCGATGGCAGGCCGCGTCCTGTCGCCGCTCGGCCGCATTCTCCGCACGGCGCGCGCGGTGGCGGGCTCGGACCTGTCCCGCCGGATCGAGCTGGACGGCCCGGACGACGAGATCAAGGAACTGGCCGACACCTTCGACGACATGCTGGAGCGCCTGCAGCGTGCCTTCACCGCCCAGCAGCGCTTCGTCGGCAACGCCTCGCACGAGCTGCGCACCCCGCTCGCCATCAACCGCACGCTCCTCGAGGTCCACCTGTCCGACCCGAACGCACCGGTGGAGCTCCAGCAGCTGGGCAAGACGCTGCTGGCCACCAACGAGCGCAGCGAGCAACTCGTCGAGGGCCTGCTGCTGCTCGCCCGCAGCGACAACCAGATCGTCGAGCGCAAGCCGGTGGACCTCGCCGAGGTCGCCGAGCAGGCCGTCGACCAGGTGCTCTCGGAGGCGGACACCAAGGGCGTGGTGATCCGCGGAGAGCAGAAGCCCGCGGTCGTCCAGGGCAACGGCGTGCTCCTGGAGCGGATCGCCCTGAACCTCGTGCAGAACGCGGTGCGGTACAACGTGCAGGAAGACGGCTGGGTCGAGGTCAACACGGAGGTCCAGCACGGCCAGGCGGTCCTGGTCGTGACGAACACCGGACCCGTCGTACCTGCGTACGAAATCGACAACCTCTTCGAGCCCTTCCGGCGGTTGCGCACCGAGCGCACGGGCAGTGACAAGGGCGTCGGCCTCGGTCTGTCCATCGTCCGGTCCGTGGCCCGGGCCCACGGCGGGCACATTTCGGCACAGCCGCGCGAAGGGGGTGGACTCGTGATGCGCGTCTCGCTTCCGATCTGAGATCATGTCGCCGACACACGGGGATGTTCGCTTTGCGCGGAATTTTCTGGCCGCAAAATAGCGCATCGCATGTGTGATCGATCACAGGGGTGATTTTCCAGCCATCTACTCTCCGTGATCATGGAGGATGCCGGAAAGCCGGGATAATCCGGGTTTTCAGGGGTCCTGATCACGGGAAGTACAGGGTGAGACGCCTTTGAAGAGCGGCATGGGGACCGTGTACGGTCCCGTTCGCCATCCAAGCCGATCACTCTTGAGGGGTCCGGTTGGGTGTCGATTGAGTAACAGACCTTGATGTGAGGCAAAATCTCCGCCTCGGGTCGGGCACAAGTCCGGCCTCTCACGCGTTACGTGCGCTGGAGACACCGCAGACACCCAGAGGGGGAGAGCGACATGGCAACGGATTATGACACCCCACGCAAGACCGACGACGACGTTGACTCGGACAGCCTTGAAGAGCTCAAGGCCAGGCGGAACGACAAGTCGACGTCCGCAGTGGACGTCGACGAGTTCGAGGCTGCCGAAGGCCTGGAGCTGCCCGGCGCGGACCTCTCGAATGAGGAGTTGGCCGTCCGGGTGCTGCCCAAGCAGCAGGACGAGTTCACCTGCATGAGCTGCTTCCTGGTGCACCACCGCAGCCAGCTGGCCCGGGAGAAGAACGGCCAGCCGATCTGCCGCGACTGCGACTGAGGCCGGGTCGGCCGTGACTGGCTCGACCCCTCCTTGGAAGCGCCGCTCCCCCCTGCAGGGAGCGGACGAAGGGCCGTCCGACGGCCCTCATGGCGCGCGTGACGACGAGCGGGGCCCCTCCGGTACGACACCGGGTACCACGGGGTCCACGGGATCGGCCTCGCTCGATCCGAAGGCCGGCCGGGCTGACCTCCCGGCTGTGCCGCAGGCCCCCGCGCCCGGCGCCAGGGTGGAGGTCCCCCCGCTCGGGCGAAGCCGAGGGCGGGGGAGGGTCGCGGTGATCCGCGACAAGGCCGTGGAAGGCGTCCGTAAGGGCGGCAGCGCCGCCAGGGCCGGTTTGGCGTACCTCGCCGACCGCATCATCGATATCGCCCCGAGGATCCCCGTACGGGACCTCGCGGCCCTCCGCAGGCAATTCCCGGGCCTGGGACCCGAGCAGCTCGCGGACAAGCTGGTGGCGGGCGCGGCAGCCGCCACGTCGACGGTCGGAGCGGGGGTCGGAGCGGCAGCCATGCTGCCGGTACCGCCCGCGATGCCGACGGAACTCGCCGCCGAGATCACCGGCGTCGCGGCGATCGAGCTGAAACTCATCGCCGAACTCCACGAGGTCTACGGCGTACGACCGCCCGGCAACCTCAAAGAGCGCAGCACGGCGTATCTGAACTCCTGGTCGGGGGAGCGCGGGATCGAGGTGACCAAGCCGTCGACCGTGAGTTCCGCGCTGAACGGCCACATGAAGCGCGAACTGCGCCAGCAGATCATGAAGCGCATGGTCCGCGACCTGCCGAATCTCATGCCCTTCATGGTGGGTGCCGCCGTGGGGGCGGTCATGAACCGCCGGGACACCAGGAAACTCGCGGCGCGGATCCGTAAGGACCTGAGAAAGATCCAGGTCTCCTGGGACGCGCTTCCCGAACTCCCGCCCCTGGAGCCCGTGCAGGACCCGGTGACGATGGCCGAGATCCGCAAGGAAATCGGGCCCTGAGGGCCCTCGGGGCCGGGAAGGTGCCCCTTACGCCACGGTCTCCCTGGCGGCCTTCAGGGCCTGCGCCAGACGCTCCGGCTCCCGCGTCGACAGATACAGGTACGGCGTCGGGTCCTCGGGGTCGGTGACCATCACGCGCAGGGCGGTGGGGATGTACGCGCGCAGCAGCAGGAACGCGCGCGTGTCCGCCTTGTAGGTGCGCCAGGCGCGGGCCTCCTCCTGGTCCAGCACCTCCGCGTCGCCCAGGGCCGTGACCGGGATCTTCGCCTCGCCCGCGATCAGTGAGCCGCCCACCACACGAATACGGACCGAGCCGTACGAACTCGCCATGACCGCCGTCGCCGCCGTGCCGCCGACCAGACCGCCGAGCAGCGGCAGCGTCCCGAAGGGCAGCAGGACCAGGGCCATCGCGAGGCCGACCAGGAACGAGATCAACCACCACGAGCGAGGGGCGGTGAGGCGTTCTTCGTACGGTGTGGCGGAGAGCTGCATGGAACCAAGCTTGGCACGGTGTCCGGACAGTGCCGACGCGCGGGTAAGGTCTGCGGCTGTGAGTGGTACTTCCCCAGCTCTTAGGCCTCCCGCCGACGCGGTGACACCGGTGCGGCACCCTGATGCTCCCGCGCCGGGTGAGCTGCTCGGTGCCCACTACGAACAGTGTTTCGGGTGCGGCGGCGGGCAGCCCCACGGGCTGCACCTGCAGGCGCGAGCCGGCGAGGGCGTCACCATCACCGCCGAGTTCACCGTGCAGCCCGCCCACCAGGGGGCGCCCGGCCTCGCCCACGGCGGCGTGCTGGCCACCGCACTCGACGAGAGCCTCGGCTCGCTGAACTGGCTGCTGCGGACGATCGCGGTGACCGGGCGGCTGGAGACCGACTTCGTGCGCCCCGTGCCCGTGGGCACGGTGCTGTATCTGGAGGCCGAGGTGACGGCGGTGGCGGGCCGCAAGATCTACTCGTCCGCCACCGGACGCATCGGCGGCCCGGACGGGCCCGTGGCCCTCCGCGCCGACGCGCTCTTCATCGAGGTGAAGGTCGACCACTTCATCGACAACGGCCGCCCGGAGGAGATCCGGGCCGCCATGAACGACCCGGACCAGAGCCGGCGCACCCGCGCCTTCGAGGTGAACCCGTGAGCCGTGACCCCGTGAACGTACTGATCCGGCGCGTCGACCCCGACGTACCCCTTCCCGCGTATGCGCACCCCGGTGACGCGGGAGCCGATCTGCGGACCGTCGAGGCGTGCGAACTGAAGCCGGGCGAGCGGGTTGTTCTGCCCACCGGGGTGTCAATTGCCCTCCCTGAGGGGTACGCGGCCTTCGTGCACCCGCGATCCGGTCTCGCTGCCCGCTGCGGTGTCGCTCTGGTGAATGCCCCAGGGACGGTTGATGCCGGGTACCGTGGGGAGATCAAGGTGATCGTGGTGAATCTCGACCCGCGCGAGGTGGTGCGGTTCGAGCGCTTCGACCGGATCGCCCAACTGGTCGTCCAGCAGGTCGAGAGGGTCCGCTTCCAGGAGGTCGCGGAGCTTCCCGATTCGGTGCGGGCCGAAGGGGGCTTCGGGTCCACCGGAGGTCATGCCGCGGTGGCCGGTACAAGCAGCACAAGCGGTCAGGCCGCCGTAGGCGGCCGGGCGGGTGGGAATCGATACGCTTCGGCCGTATCCGACCGGGAAGGACAGTGACGTGTTCGGACGTCGCAACAAGAAGGGTGCCGCCGAGGACGCGGCCGGCGAGGCCGAGCAGGTCGTCGACAGTGTCGGCGCTGAGGCGGACGACGAAGAGCGCGAGCGCGTGAGGCTCGAGCCCGAGCCGCGGCCCGACGGGCCCTGGGACGACTCGGAGGTGCACGATCCGGCCGAGGGCCGGGTGGACCTGGGCGGGATCTTCGTGCCCGGAGTCGACGGCATGGAGCTGCGGGTCGAGGTCGCGGGCGACGCGATCGTCGCGGCGACCGTCGTGCTGCGCGACAGCGCCATCCAGCTGCAGGCCTTCGCCGCTCCCAAGCGCGAGGGCATCTGGGGCGAGGTGCGCGAGGAGATCGGCTCGGGCATCACCCAGCAGGGTGGGATCATCGACGAGGTCGAGGGCCCGCTGGGCTGGGAGCTGCGCGCTCAGGTGCCGGTGCAACTGCCGGACGGCACGGGCGGTTTCCAGGTCGTGCGGTTCGTCGGCGTGGACGGTCCGCGCTGGTTCCTGCGCGGTGTGATCTCGGGTCAGGGCGCGGTGCAGCCGCAGGCGGCCGGCCTGCTCGAGCAGATCTTCCGGGACACGGTCGTGGTCCGCGGCGAGGGCCCGATGGCGCCCCGCGACCCGATCGTCCTCCAGTTGCCCAACGACGCCCAGATGGTCCCCGAGGGCGTGCAGCAGGAGGAGGGCTCGCGCTTCTCCGGCGGCATGGGACAGCTGCAGCGCGGACCTGAGATCACCGAGGTCCGCTAGGTACTCCACCGGGAGAATCGTTCAGGAGCCGCACCCTTCGGGGTGCGGCTCTTTTGCGTGCGCGACCCCTTGACGATGTATTGGTCGTCGCCTGGGAGACCCTCACTCACGGGGACGATCCGAGCTGACCGAACGTTGAAGGGCCGGGCGCCGGGTGACGGTACCGGCGCCCGGCCGACGACTTCACGGGGGGCGGGGTACATGAGCCAGGTGGTCACCGAGACCATGGTGCGGGTCGAGAACGTCCACAGGTCCTACGGCCATGGAGCGGCCGCCGTGCACGCCCTGCGCGGTGTCTCCTTCGAGGTGCCGCGCGGCGAACTCGTGGCCCTCAAGGGGCGCTCGGGGTCGGGCAAGACCACGCTCCTCAACATCGTCGGCGGTCTCGACGTACCCGACGAGGGACGCGTCACCGTCGACGGCCTCGACCTGTCGGCACTCGACGAGGACGGGCTGCTCGCCCTGCGCCGCGACCGCGTCGGCTTCGTGTTCCAGTCCTTCGGGCTGATCCCGATCCTCACGGCCGCCGAGAACGTCGGAGTGCCGATGCGGCTGCGCCGGACCGACGTTCGCGCGCGCGAGGAGCGCGTCGAGCTGCTGCTCGCCCTGGTCGGGCTCGCCGACCACGCGGCACAGCGGCCCGGCGAGCTCTCCGGAGGCCAGCAGCAGCGGGTCGCCATCGCCCGCGCCCTGGCGAACAGCCCCGCGCTCCTCGTCGCCGACGAGCCGACCGGGCAACTGGACGCGGAGACCGGGCACGCCGTCATGGAGCTGCTGCGGGCCGTCGTCCACAGCGAGCAGGTCACGGCCCTGGTCGCCACCCACGACCCGACCCTGCTGGACCTGGCCGACCGAGTGCTGGAGCTGGGCGACGGGGAGATCGTCGAGCACTGAACCCGTCCCGCGTCAGAGTTGCGTCAAAGGCGGCCCGCCCGCCGGTCCTGGCACTATTTGCCGGGATTGCTGGCCGTAAGGTCGACGCTGCGTGGGTAGCAGTGACCGGAAGACAATGGGGCCATGGGACGCGGCAAGCTTCGGATCTACCTCGGTGCGGCACCTGGCGTCGGCAAGACCTACGCCATGCTCTCCGAGGCGCACCGGCGTGTGGAGCGGGGCACGGACTGCGTGGTGGCCTTCGTGGAGCACCACGGCCGGGCGCGCACCGAGGTGATGCTGCACGGCCTGGAACAGACGGCACGCAAGGAGCTGCAGTACCGGGGGGCCGTCTTCACCGAGATGGACGTCGACGCCGTGCTCGCCCGCAGCCCCCAGGTGGCCCTCGTCGACGAACTGGCCCACACCAACATCCCCGGCTCCCGCAACGCCAAGCGCTGGCAGGACGTGGAGGAGCTGCTCGCGGCCGGCATCGACGTGATATCGACCGTCAACATCCAGCACCTGGAGTCCCTGGGTGACGTGGTCGAGTCGATCACCGGCGTTCGGCAGCGGGAGACCGTGCCGGACGAAGTGGTGCGCCGGACGGACCAGATCGAACTGGTCGACATGTCGCCACAGGCCCTGCGCCGACGGATGGCGCACGGCAACATCTACCAGCCGGACAAGGTGGACGCGGCCCTGTCCAACTACTTCCGGCCGGGCAATCTGACCGCGCTGCGGGAGCTGGCGCTGCTGTGGGTGGCGGACCAGGTCGACGAGTATCTGAAGCAGTACCGCAGCGAGCACCAGGTGTCGAAGATCTGGGGCTCGCGCGAGCGGATCGTGGTCGGCCTGACCGGCGGCCCGGAGGGCCGCACGCTGATCCGGCGGGCCGCGCGTCTCGCCGAGAAGGGCGCCGGCGGTGAGGTGCTGGCCGTCTACATAGCGAGCACCGACGGGCTGACGGCCGCCTCGCCGAAGGAACTGGCCGTGCAGCGCGCCCTGGTCGAGGACCTCGGCGGCACCTTCCACCATGTGGTCGGCGACGACGTACCGGCGGCGCTGCTCGCCTTCGCGCGCGGGGCCAACGCAACCCAGATCGTGCTCGGCGTCTCACGGCGCAAGAGCTGGCAGTACGTCTTCGGGCCGGGCGTCGGCGCGACCGTGGCCCGCGACTCGGGACCCGACCTCGACGTCCACCTGATCACGCACGACGAGGCGGGCGGGGGCCGCGGGCTGCCGGTGGCCAGGGGCGCCCGGCTCGGCCGGTCGAGGATCATCTGGGGCTGGCTGGTCGGCGTGGCCGGTCCGGTTGCCCTCGCGGTGCTGCTCAACATCGTCCAGCTCGGTCTCGCCAACGACATGCTGCTGTTCCTGGCCCTCACGGTCGCGGCGGCGCTGCTCGGCGGCCTGCTGCCCGCGCTGGCCTCGGCCGCGGTGTGCTCGCTGCTGCTGAACTACTTCTACACACCGCCCCTGCACCACTGGACCATCGCCGACCCGAAGAACATCGTCGGCATCGTGATCTTCGTCGGCGTCGGCATCTCCGTGGCCTCGGTGGTCGACCTGGCCGCCCGCCGTACCCACCAGGCGGCCCGGCTGCGCGCCGAGTCGGAGATCCTCTCGTTCCTCGCGGGCAACGTACTGCGGGGCGAGACCGGCCTGGAGGAGTTGCTGAAGCGGGTGCGCGAGACCTTCGGCATGGAGTCGGCGGCCCTGCTGGAGCGGGCCGGCGACCGGGACCCGTGGACCTGCGCGGGCCGCGCCGGGCCCGGGCCGTCCGTGCAGCGCCCTGACGAGGCGGACGTGGAGGTCCCGGTCGGCGACCACATGGCGCTCGCACTGACCGGCCGGGTGCTGCCCGCCGAGGACCGCCGGGTGCTGGCCGCCTTCGCCGCCCAGGCGGCCGTCGTCCTGGACCGACGGCGGCTGCAGGAGGAGGCCGACCGGGCCCGGGCACTCGCCGAGGGCAACCGCATCCGCACGGCGCTGCTGGCCGCCGTGAGCCACGATCTGCGGACGCCGCTGGCCGGCATCAAGGCGGCGGTGTCGTCACTGCGCTCGCACGACGTGGCCTGGTCCGAGGAGGACCGGGCGGAGCTGCTGAAGGGCATCGAGGACGGCGCCGACCGGCTCGACCACCTCGTCGGCAACCTCCTCGACATGTCCCGTCTGCAGACCGGCACGGTCACTCCGCTGATCCGGGAGGTCGACCTGGACGAGGTCGTACCGATGGCGCTGGTCGGGGTGCCCGAGGACGGCGTCGTCCTGGACGTGCCGGAGACCCTGCCGATGGTCGCCGTCGACCCGGGACTGCTGGAGCGGTCGGTGGCCAACCTGGTCGAGAACGCCGTCAAGTACAGCCCGCGGGACGAGGCGGTGCTGGTCGCCGCGAGCGCCATCGCCGACCGGGTCGAGGTGCGGGTGGTCGACCGCGGCACGGGCGTCCCCGACGAGGCCAAGGAGCGCATCTTCGAGCCCTTCCAGCGTTACGGCGACGCCCCGCGCGGGGCCGGCGTGGGCCTGGGGCTCGCCGTGGCGCGGGGCTTCGCCGAGGCCATGGGTGGCACCCTCGACGCCGAGGACACACCCGGCGGCGGCCTCACCATGGTCCTCACCCTCCGCGCGGCAGGACCGCCCGCGCAGGACCTTCTCCACCCAGCGGAAGCGGAACCCGAAAGGCAGGTCACATGACCCGGGTGCTCGTGATCGACGACGAGCCGCAGATCGTGCGGGCCCTCGTGATCAACCTCAAGGCGCGCAAGTACGAGGTCGACGCGGCCCATGACGGCACCACCGCTCTTCAGCTCGCCGCCGCCCGCCACCCCGACGTGGTCGTCCTCGACCTGGGCCTGCCCGACATGGACGGCGTCGAGGTGATCAGGGGACTGCGCGGCTGGACCCGCGTGCCGATCCTGGTGCTGTCGGCCCGGCACACCTCCGACGAGAAGGTCGAGGCGCTGGACGCGGGCGCCGACGACTACGTCACCAAGCCCTTCGGCATGGACGAGCTGCTCGCCCGGCTGCGGGCGGCCGTCCGCCGTGCCGAGCCGATCGGCGCCGGCGAGGACGACGTGACCGCTGTGGAGACGGGCGAGTTCACCGTCGACCTGGCCGCCAAGAAGGTCAACCGGGGCGGGCGGGACGTGCGCCTGACGCCCACGGAGTGGCATCTGCTGGAGGTGCTGGTGCGCAACACGGGCCGCCTGGTGAGCCAGCGGCAGCTGCTGCAGGAAGTGTGGGGTCCGTCATACGGCACCGAGACCAACTATCTGCGGGTGTACATGGCCCAGCTGCGCAGGAAGCTGGAGGCGGATCCGTCACACCCCAAGCACTTCATCACGGAGCCCGGGATGGGGTATCGCTTCGAGAAGTGAACCGCCGGGCGGGTACCGGTTCGAGCGCAGGACCCGCGGGTACGTGCCTGTCAGCGCACCCCGGTACGCTTCAGATATGAGTGCTGTTCCTGGTTCCGAAAAGCCGGTGGGCCGGTTCCGGCGCATGCTTGACCGGCTCTCCTCGTCGCAGGAGGAACTGGAGTCCGAGGAGCTGCGGGAGGACACCGAGACCGCGGGCTGTACCCGGATCGGTGACTGTCACGACCGACAGATCGTTACGGTTACTGGTACCTTGCGCACGGTCACCCTGCGGCCGCGCGCGGGCGTCCCCGCCCTGGAGGCCGAGCTGTTCGACGGCTCCGCCGCCCTGGACGTGGTGTGGCTCGGCCGGCGCTCCATCGTGGGCATAGAGCCGGGACGCAGACTGATCGCATCGGGCCGGATCTCGATGAGCCGGGGCCGCCGCGTGCTGTTCAATCCGAAATACGAACTGAGACCCCTCGGACGGGAGTAGCCGGTGACGTCGCTCGACAAGCCGACCGAAGACACTCAAGCCGACGATGCCCGGGCGGTGACCGAGGCCGCCCTGTTCGAGGCGTTCGGCGGAGTGCGGGGCATGGTCGAGACGGTACTGCCCGGCCTCCTCTTCGTCACCATCTTCACGATCAACAAGGACCTGCACTGGTCGGCGCTCGCCGCCCTCGCCGTGTCCCTGCTGCTCGTGGTGGTCCGCCTGGTCATGCGGGACACCGTCAAGCACGCGTTCAGCGGTGTCTTCGGCGTCGCCTTCGGTGTCGTCTTCGCGATGATGACGGGCAATGCCAAGGACTTCTACCTTCCCGGCATGCTCTACACGCTGGGCCTGGCGCTGGCGTACATCGTCACGACCCTGTGCGGGGTACCGCTGCTCGGCCTGATCCTCGGGCCCGTTTTCAAGGAGAACCTCTCCTGGCGCACCCGCAACCCGGGCCGGAAGAAGGCGTACTCCAAGGCCAGTTGGGCCTGGGGCCTGATCCTGCTCGGCAAGTGCGCGATCCTCTTCCCGCTGTACTGGTGGGCGAACACGGCTCAGCTGGGCTGGGTGCTGGTCGCCCTGAAGATCCCGCCCTTCCTGCTCGCGGTGTGGCTGACATGGGTCTTCCTCGCCAAGGCTCCCGCCCCGATCGACGTCTTCGCCGAGATGGAGGCGGAGGAGCAGGCCGAGAAGGAGCAGGCCGAGAAGGAGCGGGCCGCTGCTGCGGGGCGTGAGGCGAGCGCCGGGCGGCACCGTCGGGAGGCGTAGTGCTCGGCGTCTGCCCGGCCGTCCCTGGGGGCTGCCGCCCCCAGACCCCCGCTTCGGCCTGAACGGCCTCGTCCTCGAACGCCGGACAGGCTGAAAGAACGACGAACGCCGGACGGGCTGAAAGAACAAGAACAAGGGCGCCCCTGGTTTCAGAGGCGCCCTTCGTCGTAGCGGTCGAAACGATCAGCCCGCCGCGTCCTCCCGCCGCACCGACAGCAGGTCCTCCAGCTGCTCCTCCCTGGCCTGCGCTGCGACGAACAGCAGCTCGTCGCCCGCCTCCAGGGAGTCCTCGCGGGACGGGGTGAGGACTCGGGTGCCGCGGATGATGGTGACCAGGGACGTGTCCTCGGGCCACTCGACGTCGCCGACCTGGGTGCCGGCCAGGGCCGACTCCTCCGGCAGCGTCAGCTCCACCAGGTTGGCGTCGCCGTGGCTGAAGCGGAGCAGACGGACCAGGTCGCCGACGCTCACCGCCTCCTCGACCAGGGCGGACATCAGACGCGGGGTGGAGACGGCGACGTCGACGCCCCAGGACTCGTTGAAGAGCCACTCGTTCTTGGGGTTGTTGACGCGGGCCACGACGCGCGGGACGCCGTACTCCGTCTTCGCCAGCAGTGAGACGACCAGGTTGACCTTGTCGTCGCCCGTCGCGGCGATCACGACGTTGCAGCGCTGGAGCGCCGCCTCGTCCAGCGCCGTGATCTCGCACGCGTCGGCGAGCAGCCACTCCGCCCGCGGGACGCGCTCGACCGAGATGGCGGTCGGCGCCTTGTCGATGAGCAGGATCTCGTGACCGTTCTCCAGCAGCTCGCCCGCGATCGAGCGGCCCACCGCACCGGCACCGGCAATGGCGACCCTCATCAGTGACCGCCCTCCTCTTCGGGACCCTTGGCGAAGGACGCCTCGACCTTGTCGACCTCGTCGGTGCGCATCATCACGTGCACCAGGTCGCCCTCCTGCAGCACCGTCTGCGAGCTGGGCAGCATCGTCTCGCCGAGCCGGGTCAGGAACGCCACGCGGACACCCGTCTCCTCCTGCAGCCTGCTGATCTTGTGGCCGACCCAGGCGGCCGAGGCGTGTACCTCGGCGAGCTGGACACCACCGGTCGGATCGCGCCACAGGGGCTCTGCGCCCGAGGGGAGCAGCCGACGCAGCATCTGGTCGGCCGTCCAGCGGACCGTCGCGACGGTGGGGATGCCCAGGCGCTGGTAGACCTCGGCGCGACGAGGGTCGTAGATGCGGGCCGCGACGTTCTCCACACCGAACATCTCCCGGGCCACGCGGGCGGAGATGATGTTCGAGTTGTCGCCGCTGGACACGGCGGCGAAGGCGCCGGCCTCCTCGATGCCGGCCTCGCGCAGGGTGTCCTGGTCGAAGCCGATCCCGGTGACCCGGCGGCCGCCGAATCCGGGGCCGAGGCGGCGGAAGGCCGTGGGGTCCTGGTCGATCACTGCGACCGTGTGCCCCTGTTGCTCCAGGGTCTGGGCCAGAGCGGAACCCACTCTTCCGCAGCCCATGATGACGATGTGCACGACCGTCCTTCCGGTGTCCTAAAACTACTGCTCAGCAAAGGGTCTCAGACCGACGCCAAAGCTACACACGCGCGGTAGGACGTCGGCACCCCTGTGCACGGTTGACGTGCGGAGCGCGATGTCAGCGGCGGCTGATGCTGCGGACGCTGGCAAGTGTCAGGATTCCGAGGCCGACGAGGGCCGCCGCGGCGCCGATCAACTCTGCGGTGGCATGCATGGGAACCTCCGGGGGACGGCGACAAGGCGTGACAGCCGGGGGAAAAAGTGCGGTGCTTGTCATATAGACATGACGCCTTGGCGGCCTGCGGAAACCGCAGCCTGACCCCCCTGTCTTTTCACCCGGAGAGCAGATGTGGGGTGGCAGGTGGTTGGGCACGCGTTCGAACGCCTACGATTACCTGTTGTGTCCAAACTGACCGACGTGCCCAAACGGATTCTGATCGGGCGCGCACTGCGCAGTGACCGGCTGGGCGAAACGCTCCTGCCGAAGCGCATCGCCCTCCCCGTCTTCGCCTCCGACCCGCTGTCCTCCGTGGCGTACGCCCCCGGTGAGGTGCTGCTGGTCCTGTCCATCGCGGGTGTGTCGGCGTACCACTTCAGCCCCTGGATCGCGCTCGCGGTCGTCGTGCTGATGTTCACCGTGGTCGCCTCCTACCGGCAGAACGTGCACGCCTACCCCAGCGGTGGTGGCGACTACGAGGTCGCGACCACCAACCTGGGCCCCAGGGCGGGACTCACGGTCGCCAGCGCCCTGCTCGTCGACTACGTCCTCACCGTCGCCGTCTCGATCGCCTCCGGCATCGAGAACCTCGGCTCGGCGGTCCCGTTCGTCGTCGAGCACAAGGTGCTCTGTGCCGTCGCCGTGATCGTGCTGCTCACGCTGATGAACCTGCGCGGCGTCAAGGAGTCCGGCAAGCTCTTCGCGATCCCGACCTACGTCTTCGTCGGCGGCGTGTTCATCATGATCGCCTGGGGCGCGTTCCGCGGGCTGGTACTCGACGACACCATGCAGGCGCCCACGGCGCACTACACGATCAAGGCCGAGCACCAGGGCCTGGCCGGATTCGCCCTGGTCTTCCTGATGCTGCGTGCCTTCTCCTCCGGCTGTGCCGCGCTCACCGGTGTCGAGGCGATCTCCAACGGCGTGCCCGCCTTCCGCAAGCCCAAGTCGAAGAACGCGGCGACCACGCTCGCCGCGATGGGCCTGCTGGCCGTCACCATGTTCTGCGGGATCATCGTCCTCGCCCTGACGACCAAGGTCCGCATGGCCGAGAACCCGGCCACCGACCTGCTGAAGAACGGCGTCGGGGTCGGCTCCGGCTACGTCCAGAACCCGGTGATCACGCAGGTCGCCGAGGCCGTCTTCGGCAAGGGCAGCTTCCTGTTCGTGGTACTCGCCACGGCCACCGCGCTGGTGCTGTTCCTCGCCGCGAACACCGCTTACAACGGCTTCCCGGTCCTCGGCTCGATCCTCGCCCAGGACCGCTATCTGCCCCGCCAGCTGCACACCCGCGGTGACCGCCTCGCCTTCTCCAACGGCATCGTGCTGCTGGCCGGCGCGGCGACCCTGCTGGTCGTGATCTACGGCGCCGACTCCACCCGGCTGATCCAGCTGTACATCGTCGGCGTGTTCGTGTCCTTCACGCTCAGCCAGACCGGCATGGTCCGCCACTGGAACCGCCACCTGGCCACCGAGAAGGACCCGGCCAAGCGCAGCCACATGATCCGCTCCCGTGCGATCAACACCTTCGGCGCCTTCTTCACCGGCCTGGTCCTGGTCGTCGTCCTCGTCACCAAGTTCACGCACGGCGCCTGGGTCGCGCTGCTGGGCATGTGCATCTTCTACGCGACGATGACGGCCATCCGTAAGCACTACGACGGTGTGGCCGCGGAGATCGCGGCGCCCGAGGGCCCGAGCGACGACAGCGTCCGGCCGTCCCGGGTGCACTCGGTCGTGCTGATCTCGAAGATCCACCGCCCCACGCTGCGAGCCCTCGCCTACGCCAAGCTCATGCGCTCGGACACCCTGGAGGCGCTGACCGTCAACGTCGACCCGGCGGAGACGAAGGCGCTGAAGGAGGAGTGGGAGCGGCGCGGCATCGACGTACCGCTGAAGGTGCTGGACTCGCCGTACCGCGAGATCACGCGGCCGGTCATCGAGTACGTGAAGGGCCTGCGCAACCAGTCCCCGCGGGACGCGGTCTCCGTGATCATCCCCGAGTACGTGGTGGGCCGCTGGTACGAGCATCTGCTGCACAACCAGAGCGCGCTCAGGCTGAAGGGCCGGCTGCTGTTCACACCGGGTGTCATGGTCACCTCGGTGCCCTACCAGCTGGAGTCCTCCGAGGCGGCGAAGCTGCGGGCCCGCAGGCGGCAGGACTGGAACGCGCCGGGTTCGGTGCGACGTGGTCCGGCCCACCACGGCCGGCAGAAGGAGCCCTCGGACTCACCGGGTTCACCGCGTTCGCCGCGCCCGTCCGGCTCGTCCGGCGGCAAGAGCTGACGCTCGCTGGTCAACGGCCGGACGGCGCCCACGTAGACTGGTGGGCTGTTGTCCGGCCGTTTCCCATTCGATGTTGTGGAGTCACCCCGCCATGCAGGCAGAACCGAAGAAGTCGCTGGTGGGGGAGGAGTACGAGGTCGAGATCGGCCCCGTCGCCCACGGCGGGCACTGCATCGCCCGTACGTCCGAGGGCCAGGTGCTGTTCGTCCGGCACGCGCTGCCCGGTGAGCGGGTCGTGGCCCGGGTGACCGAGGGCGAGGAGGGGGCCCGCTTCCTGCGCGCGGACGCGGTGTCCGTGCTCTCGGCCTCCAAGGACCGTATCGAGGCGCCCTGCCCGTATGCCGGCCCCGGCCGCTGTGGCGGCTGCGACTGGCAGCACGCCAAGCCGGGGGCGCAGCGCCGGCTGAAGGGCGAGGTCATCGCCGAGCAGCTGCAGCGGCTCGCGGGTCTCACCCCCGAGGACGTCGGCTGGGACGGCACGGTGATGCCGGCCGAGGGGGACAAGCTGCCGGCGGGCGAGGTGCCGCAGTGGCGGACGCGCGTGCAGTACGCGGTGGACGCCGACGGCAATGCCGGTCTGCGCCGCCACCGTTCGCACGAGGTCGAGCCGATCGAGCACTGCATGATCGCGGCGCCGGGCGTGAGCGAGCTGGGCATCGAGGACCGCGACTGGTCCGGCATGGCGTCGGTGGAGGCGATCGCGGCCACCGGCTCCCAGGACCGCATGGTGATCCTGGAGCCGAGGCCGGACGCCCGGCTCCCCCTGGTCGAACTCGACAAGCCGGTCTCCGTGATGCGCGTCGAGGAGAAGGACGGCGGCATCCACCGCGTGCACGGCCGTGCCTTCGTCCGCGAGCGGGCCGACGGCCGTACTCACCGGGTCGGCAGCGGCGGCTTCTGGCAGGTCCACCCGATGGCCGCCGACACCCTCGTCAAGGCCGTCATGCAGGGCCTGCTGCCCCGCAAGGGCGACATGGCGCTCGACCTGTACTGCGGTGTGGGACTGTTCGCCGGCGCGCTCGCCGACCGGCTCGGCGACAAGGGCGCGGTCCTCGGCATCGAGTCCGGCAAGCGCGCCGTCGAGGACGCCCGGCACAACCTCGCCGACTTCGAGCGAGTGCGGATCGAGCAGGGCAAGGTGGAGTCCGTCCTGCCGCGCACCGGCATCACCGACGTCGACCTGATCGTCCTGGACCCGCCCAGGGCCGGCGCGGGCCGGAACACCGTGAAGCACCTGTCGTCGCTGAGTGCGCGACGCATCGCCTACGTCGCCTGCGACCCGGCTGCACTGGCCCGGGATCTGGGGTACTTCCGGGACGGGGGGTACCGGGTGCGGACGTTGCGGGCGTTCGATCTTTTTCCGATGACGTCGCACGTGGAGTGCGTGGCTATTTTGGAGCCTGCGGACAAGGGTGTCTGACCTGCTGTTTCGTGGTCCGGGTGGGTCGCTCGACCTGTTTCCCTCTGTGGAGCGGGTCGGGCAGACGCACTGCTTGTTCAAACTCGCCTGACCTGCGGTTACAGGGTGTGGCGGGATTCGTTGGCCTGATGTCGGCGACGTGCGTTCGTCACTCTTGACGCTCGAATTCAGTCGTCGATGGGCGTGACCCCTGAGGGAGCCGGGGCCAGTCGGTACCCGCCGTCCTCGCGTCGCACGTGTCCGGCGGTCGGCGGCGGGAAGTGGCTCCCCAGCAGGAGAGTTGACGTACCGGCCAGTGAGCCGAGCACCTGGTTCCGGGTCCTGGCCGCGAGTTCGGGAGCGACGTCCACACAGCTGCAGAGCTCCGGATGCGCCATCTGGACCGGGTGGTGGATGCTGTCGCCGGTGACCAGTGCGGTCTCGCCACGGCTGCTCAGTTCCACCGCTACCTGCCCCGGTGTGTGGCCGGGGGTGGGCAGCAGGCGGATGCCCGGCGCGACGTCCGTGCCCTCGTCAGCGACATCGATGAGGTCGAACAGACCTGCTTCCCGGACGGGATGGACCGAGTCCCGGAACATCTGCCGACGCGCCTCCTCCATGTCGACACCCGCCCAGTAGCCCCACTCGGTGCGTGAGGTGAGATAGCGCGCGTTCGGGAAGGTGGGCACCCAGGCGTCGCCCTCGGCACGCGTGTTCCACCCCACGTGGTCGGCGTGGAGGTGGGTCAGGACCACGACGTCAACGCTCTCCGGCGCGAAGCCCGCCGCCCGTAGCCGTGCTTCGTAGTCGCTGTTCAGGTTGTGCCAGGCGGGGTTGGAGCGCCGCTTCCCGTTTCCGATGCCGGTGTCCACCAGCACCCGCATGCCGTCCACCTCGACGGCGAAGCTGTGACTCGCCAGGCGCAGGATGCCTTGTTCGTCGACGAATTCGGGCCTCAGCCAGGGAGTCCGGCTCACGAGGTCGGTGGTTGCCCCGGGCAGCAGCCACGGACCGGTCTGGGCGGGTAGGACCACTTCGTCGATGCGTCGCACGGTGTGGTTGCCCACCGTCCAGGAAGAGGCGGGGGGATTAGTGGAGTTGGTCGTTTGCGATGAGGTGAACACGAAGACCTTCCTTACCTGTCATGGGTCGCGAGGACGGAGATGTCTGGAGCGGGCGGGTGATGCGGATGTGTAGTTGCTCGTTGCCGGGTGAGAGTGGGAGCCCGCGGTGAGCAGCGCGATGAGGATCGAGGTGTGCAATGCGAACGGCAGGCGTCCGGATGGGGAGGTGCGGGGAGGCGTGCGGCCCGCGGGGACGCTCTGTATGAGGGTCCTTCCCGTTCTAAAAGCGATTGGTTTGCTTTAAGGCACCGTAGGTCCTGCGATCGGCTAAAGCAAATGATTCGCGTTTACGTGGTCGGAGGTCCCGTACAGCCCCGGCCGGTCGCGCCATGATCAGCGAACTCACCCCCCATGAGGCAGCCCGAGGGGCGCTGCGGGCGGGGCTCCCCCTCGGGGGCGGCCGACATGAAGAAGTGGCCGTGACGGCCAACTGCATCCACTCCGTGATCGGCATGTTGCGCGAGCTCGATTTCGGTGAGATCCCTCCCGCGTTCTCCTACCGCGCCGGACAGGGGAACGCCGATGCAACCGTTTGAACTGTCGCTGACCGAAGCCTCCCGTGCGGTGCGCGCACGGGAGCTGTCCCCCGTCGAACTCACCGAATCGGTGCTCGCCCGTATCGCCGCCGTCGAAGGACGGATGGGCGCCTACGTCACCGTCGCCGCCGACGCGGCCCTGGCCGCAGCGGTCCGCGCCGAACGGGAGATCTCCGTAAGCGGACCTCGCGGGCCGCTGCACGGGATCCCCATGGCGCTCAAGGATCTGCTCGACGCGGAGGGGATACCCACCACGGCGAGTTCGCGCGTCCGGGCAGGGCACGTGGCGGAACGCGACAGCCGGGTGGCCGAACGGCTCGGCGCCGCCGGGGCCGTCCTCCTGGGCAAGACGCACACGCACGAGTTCGCCTACGGCCTGACCACTCCGCAGACGAACAACGCCTGGGATCACAGCCGGGTCGCGGGTGGGTCGAGCGGCGGCTCGGCGGTGGCTGTCGCCGCCGGCGGGGCGACGTTCGCCATGGGCACGGACACGGGCGGTTGCATCCGGGTCCCCGCGGCCCTGAACGGCGTGGTGGGCCTCAAGCCGACTTACGGCCTGGTATCACGCACAGGCGTGACCTCGCTGTCCTGGTCCCTGGACCATGTGGGCCCTCTCGCCCGCACCGTCCAGGACGCAGCGCTGGTGCTGTCGGCGACCGCCGGCCACGACCCGCGGGACCCGGCGAGCGTGTCCGACGCCGTGTCGGACAGCTACGTCCGCCTCTGTGCCCCCGCCAACATCACCGGCGTCCCGGCCCTCACCCTGCCGGTCGGTCACGACCACGCCGGACTCCCGATCGGAATGCAGCTGATGGCGCGCCCCTTCCACGACGCGACGGTGCTCCGTGTGGGCCGGGTCTACGAGGAGTCGGTGGCCGGCGCGGGGCGGCTTGCTCCCCTCGCTGCCTGAGAGAAGGCGGACGTTCCGGCCCGGGTATGCGGTTGCGTCGCCGCAGGGGCGTCCACCGTGCTCGGGCGCCCGGATACGCAGCCCTGCGGGTCGCCGACGCCGGCCATCGGCTAGAAGCAACACATTCGCATTAAGGTGGATCGCATGAGTCCCAGGCCCATGGTCCGCCCCGGCGGGCGCAGCGCACGCGTACAGGAGTCCGTCCATGCGGCGGTGCGTGAACTCGTAGGAGAGGTGGGCCGCGACGCGCTCACAGTCCCGATGGTGGCCACTCGGGCGGGCGTGACCCCCTCCACGATCTACCGTCGTTGGGGCGACCTGCAGGAACTCCTGTCCGACGTGGCCGTCGAACGACTGCGCCCGGAAACGGGTCCGGCCGATCTCGGAAGCCTGCGGGCCGATCTCGACGCGTGGGCGGAACAGTTCCTCGACGAGATGGCCTCGCCGCCCGGGCGTGCCTACATCCGGGACGCCCTGCTCGGCGACCCCGACGGCACCAATGCCGGTCAGTGTTCGGCGTATGCCGCAGAGCAGATCGACGCCGTGGTGGCCCGTGCGGTGCAGCGGGGGGAGCCGGTGCCCGAGACGGAACTGCTGATCGACCGTGTCGTGGCGCCGATCATGTACCGCATCCTCTTCCGCCCTGGCCCACTGGACGCCGCATACGCGCGCGCGCTCGTGACGAACGCCGTGTACGCCCCGCAGATCGAGGCCGGCGCCCGCCCCACCCAGGCCGCCGCCCCGCGGCGCTCGAAGAAACCCGACAGCTGACCACTTCGCTCATCGGATGGTCTGACCACCGGGCCGTGGAGGCCAAGCGGCTGGCTCGGTCCGGTCGGCGAGGGCCCGTCAGCGGCGGGCCGCAGACGAAGCCGCCGTAGCCGATCGAAGTGATCACCCCGACCCGGGCGACCGCGTTGGCGGGATCGTCCGAGCCGGCGCTCAGGCTGCGGCGAGCCGAAGTGATCGCGCCACGCGGCCAGGTGCAATTCGAAGCCGAGGTGCACGTTAAGTAAAGGACGAATGTTCTTGTCGTGTCGCTTGTCCGCGGGCGGACGACGGATCAGGCGGCGGTGAAGCCGCCGTCCGCGGGGAGTACGGCGCCCGTGACGAAGGCGGACCGCGGGGAGACCAGGAAGCACAGGACTTCCGCGATCTCGCGGGGCTGCGCCACCCTGCCCAGGGGGTGGACGTCCGCGAAGGACGCGAGATAGGCGCGGCTGTCGGGGCGGAAGGTGTCGAGGAAGTCGGTCTCGACAACGCCTGCGGCGACGAGGTTCGCGCGGATGCCCAGGGGGCCGCCCTCCAGTGCCAGCACCTTGGTCAGCTGGGCGAGAGCCCCCTTCGATGCGCTGTAGGCGACCCCTTCGGGCAGGCCGACCGTGGACGCGTACGAACCGGTACTGACGATGGCGCCGCCGCCGCGCTCCTCCATGGCCCGGAAGGCTTCGCGGGCGAAGAGGAAGGCACCGCGGGCGTTGACGTCCATCACGCTGTCCCAGTCCCGTGCAGTGGTGTGCGTGACGGGCTTGTTCAGGGTGCGTCCGGCATTGTTGACCAGGATGTCCAGTCCGCCGAAGGCGTCGACGGCGGCACCTACCGCGCGGGTGGCGGTTTCTTCCGCGGTGACGTCGCCGGTCACGGTCACGACCCCGGGCAACTCCTCCGAGAGAACGGCGAGTTCGGGACGTGTGTCGAGGGCGACGACGTGTGCGCCGCGGGTGTGGAGGAGGGATGCGGTCTCCTTGCCGATACCGCGTGCGGCGCCGGTGACGAGGGCCGTCTTCCCGGCGAACTCGGCGGCTCCGGTGGACGGGGTCCTGGATGTCATTCGCGTGCTCCCTGGTGGGGTCGGGTCGGGTGTCCGTGCGGTCACGGACGGCTTCGTGGCCGAAAGAGGGGCCGTCGTCCGTGGTCCCGGCTGTCGGGCCGGCGCCGGATGAGGAGTGCGGCGCCCAGGCCGACGAGCACGGTGGCGACGATGACGCCGGTACCGAGGCCGTAGCCCGCCAGGGGGTCGCCCCGGTTCGTGCGCTGTCCGGCTTCGACGACCGCGGTGACGAGGGCGAGGACGACGGCACCGCCGATCTGCATGAAGGTGTTGAGCAGGGCTCCCGCCAGCCCCTGGTCACGGCCCGGCACCCCGGTCACGGCGCTCATGTTCAGCGCGGGAAAGGTCGCCGCGGTGCCGATCCCGTTGACGACCATGACGGGCAGGACCACGGTGAGGAAGGAGCTGTGGGGGCCGATCCGGAAGAACAGCGCGTAGGACAGCGCGAGGAGCAGCATCCCGGCGGCGATCATCCTGTGCGTTCCGAACCGGGCGGCGAGCCGCCCCGCGAACGGCGCCAGCGCGCCGTTGGCGAGGCCCAGCGGGACGAAGGCACCGGCGGTCTGCAACGGCGACCAGTCCAGCACGTTCTGCAGGTAGAGCGTGGCGAGGAACGCGAACGATGTGTAGGCGCCCCACATGGCGAAGATCGTCAGGTTGGCGCCGGCGGTCGTGCGCCGGGTGAAGAAGGACAGCGGGACCAAGGGCCTGTTCGTGCGGGACTCGACCCGCACGAACAGGCCGAGCAGGCCGGCCGCGGCGAAGAAGAGAACGAGGGTGCGGGCGGACAGCCAGCCGTGCGACGGAGCCTGGGTGAGGGCGTAGACCAAGAGCACCAGGGCTCCGGTGGCCGTCAGTGCGCCAGGAACGTCCATCTTCTCGCGAACGCTGCGCCGGGGGTCCGCCGGGAGCAGGCGCAGCCCCGCGAGCAGCGCGCCCACAGCGATGGGCACAGGGAGCGCGAAGACCAGTCGCCACGACAGTTCGGTCAGCACGCCGCCGAGAACGAGTCCACCGATGAAGCCGCAGGCGCCGGCGGTGGCGTACCAGCCGAGGGCACGGCCACGCCGCGGACCCTCCGGCCAGTTCGTGGTGATCAGAGAAAGAGCCGCCGGGGCCAAAAAGCCCGCGGCGACGCCCTTCACCAGCCGCGCCGCGACCAGCAGGCCACCGGTCGGAGCGAGCGCTCCCAGCACACTCACCACGCCGAAGACGGCGACCGCGGTCAGGAACGCGCGTCGCCGGCCGAACAGGTCGGCGACCCGGCCGCCCAGGAGGAGAAACCCGCCGTAGCCGAGGGCGTAGGCGGACACGACCCACTGCAGGGAGCCCGAAGCCATGCCCAGGTCACGCTGGATCGCGGGCAGGGCCACGCCCACGTCGGACAGGTCTATGGCGTCCATGAAATGAGCCGCGCACAGCACCAGCAGGGCCAGGGTGCCGGGTGGCGGGGAGACCTCCGCAACGGCCCCGGTTCCGTCGGCGCCCGTGGCGATCTCGTCGGTCTGTTTCATTGCTCTGCCTTCCTCCGGTGACGGGGCGGCGGCCAGGGGCCCCCACCGCGGCGGACTCCGTATCCGTGATGGTGAGAAACGAGGACGCTGCCGCGCCTTCTCATGAGGGCTTCTCCGTCCGGTCCTCGCGGTAGAGCACGAGGTGTTCGTGGTGGAGCACGCCGTCCCTGATGTCGCCCGTGGCGGTGAAGCCGGTGTCGTCGACGTAGTCGAGGTGGTCGCCGGTCACCGTGTACCGGCCGGTGTACTCGCTGCGCCGGTCTCCCCGGGCCTCGTCGTAGCGCCCGTCCGGCAACAGCTCCTGACGGATGTGACCGTCCGCGGTCACCCACATGCCGACCACGTCGGCATGCCCAAAATCGCGGCCGCTCCGCGCATCGCCTGTCATCACATTGCCTTCCTCGGTGGGTCCGGGTGTCTTGCCCGACCGAGTCTGCGCAGGTCATCGCGGGTGTACCAGGGTGCGCTCTGCCTGGGTGCGGCACACCCAGGCAGAGCGCGGAGCCACTGCCTAGCCTGGAGGCCATGGACGACAACCATCTCGGGGAGTTCCTCCGCGCGCGCCGTGCCCTCCTGCGGCCACAGGACGTCAACATGGCGAGTCACGGCGTACGCAGGGTCGCCGGACTGCGCCGCGAGGAGGTCGCCGTCCTGGCCGGCGTGAACGCCGACTACTACACCCGGCTGGAGCAGGGCCGCGAGCGCCATCCCTCGCCACAGGTGCTGGACGCGCTCAGCCGTGCCCTCCTGCTCGACAGGGACGCCCGCGGCCACCTGCGCCGCCTGGCCGGAGTGTCACCGGACGGCCAAGGCTCCCTCCACACCACCGAGCACGTCAGTCCTGCGCTGCGTCAGCTGATGGACGGCTACCCGCACACCCCGGCGTTCGTGATGAGCCGCACCCTCGACCTCCTGGCCGCCAACGCTCTGGCCGACGCGCTCTACGCCCCCTTCACCCCCGCGGACAACCTGGCCCGCATGACCTTCCTCGACTCAGCCGGACGGGAGTTCTACCGAGACTGGGACCGGGCCGCCCAGGCCGCCGTCGCCAACCTGCGCCAGGCGAGCGGCTTCGACCCCGAGCACCCACGTCTGCGAGACCTGGTGGGCACACTGACCGAACACAGTGCCGCGTTCCGGCGGCTGTGGGCGCAACACACCGTGCGCGGAAAGACCCAGGACGCCAAGCAGCTTCTCCACCCGGATGTCGGCCCTCTCGCCCTCACCTACCAGTCTTTCGACGTCCGGGACGCCCCGGGCCAGCAACTCGTCATCTATCACGCCGAACCGGGCAGCCCCTCCGCGCAGGCCCTGGCCCTTCTCGGCTCCCTGTACGCCGACGGTAGGCGGAACCCGTCCCGTTCCGCCGGACAGTGAGACCCGTGGCGCGCCCCCGAACAGGAGGGTCCGTGCTCGCGGGTGTCTTCGGGCCGGATCAGCCGCTCGGCCGCCCCGCAGCTCAGGCTGATGCGAAACCAGGTGTCAGGCAGGCCAACAACTGGCCGGGCGCGTCTTCCTGGAGGAGGTGGCCGGCGTCATCGATCCAGTGCAGTTCGGCGTGCGGAACGCGTTCGTGCAGCCACTCGGCGTACTCCGGGGGGAGAATGCGGTCCTCACGGCCCCAGAGGATCCGCACGGGAATCGACACACCGCCCAGCAGGTGCTCGTACGCGGCCGTGTCCGCCTGCCTGATCTGGCTGTATTGACGGTAGAACGCCGACTGCCCTGCCTCCCCCCGCCACGGTGCGAGGAACGTGTCGAGGATTCCCGGCCGGAAGCCGGCGTGCGTGGCGTGCCGCAGATGGCTTTTGACCAGCGCTTCGTGGGCGTAGGCCGGAAGCTTGCGGAAGACTTCCTCGTGCTCCAGGAAGAGCCGGAACAGTCCCCGCTCCCACTCGCCGCCGCTCACCGCGTCGAAGAGGGTCAGGTCCCGGTAGTTCCTCTCCTCCAGCAGCAGGGTCCGCAGCGCTACCGCCCCGCCGATGTCGTGAGCCACGACGCTGGGGCGGGACAGCCCCCAGTGGTCGAGGAGCTGAGCGAAGTTCCTTGAGTGAGCCGCCAGGCTCAGGTCCTGGCCCTCGTGCTGCTCGGACTGGCCGAAGCCGAGATGGTCGAAGAAGAAGACCGTGCGGGTACGGGCGAGCGCGGGAGCGATGTCGCGCCACAGGAAGGAGGAGTACGGCGTGCCGTGCACCAGTACGAGAGGGTCTCCGCTGCCCAAGGCCCCCCAGCGCACCACCCCTCCGGGTGTCTCGAATCCCTCGTCCAGTGTCCAGTCCACCACGTCTCTCCTCTCCCGCCTCGTCAGCACCACCTTCCACGCGAAGCGTTCTTCGATGCCTCAACAGCGAGAACCTGCCGCACACCCTGAGCCTCGGGCTCGGCAGCCTCACCTGGACGGCCAGCGCTACGGTCTCCGGCCAGCTTGCTTCGGCGCAGTACGGTCATCCATGGACCGGCTGGTCGTTCTCGACCGGGTGGGGCAGCCGCGAGACACTATCCCTTGTCGGGGTTGAACCACTTCACAGTGCCTGTTGCCATCGGTTCCGTCCCTCGTTCGGTGCCACGGTGCAATCTGCACGCCCCGGCCGCTGCCCGACCGAGCAGGCTGCGGCACGTGCGTCTTTTCCTTCCGGTGCGGCGAAACCCGCGGCCCTCCCAGGGCCTCACCCGTGGGGATGAGCTTCGCCGCGTCACGGCTCCCCTGCGCGGTGGGGCGTGACCCGGCCAGCAGGCAGGCAGTTCGCCACCGCATCTCCGGTGGGGGCGGGCCGGCTCCCGGCGTGAGCCCGGGATACGGGCGAGCCGTGGATACGCCGGGCCCCGGCAGTGTGTGACCGCCGGGGCCCGCACGCTGGCGTGATCAGCCTTGGGCCTGATGGATCTTCCAGTCGGCGACGTTGGAACTGCGGTTGAAGTAGGCGTTGGTGCAGACGTCGTACTTGGAGCCGGTGTCGGAGCTGCCGCCGTTGGTCTCCAGGAAGCCGCCGTTGTCGTCCCAGGTGTTCCAGAGGAGGACCGTGTCGCCGAATCGGACGTTCTGGTCGGCGGGGGCGGGGGCGGAGGTCTGGGCGAAGATCCGCCAGCGTCCGGTTCCCGGTGCGCGGTCCCTGGCCGGGGAGGTGGAGACGTCGTACTTGGCGCCGTCGTTCGCCTGGGTGGTGGTGGGACCGCTGTTGGTGTCGAGGTAGCCACCGTCCCCGCCGTAGAGGTTGCGCAGGTAGATCAGATCGCCGCTGGTGACAGGCTGGCCCGCCGCCTTGCCGGAGGCGGACAAAATCTCCCAGGTCCCGGTGCCCTTCGCGCGGGCCGGTGTGTTGGTGGTCGAGACGCCGTACTTGGAGCCCTGTGCGGGGTTGCCGCTGTTGGTGTCGAGATAGCCGCCCTGCCAGCCGCCGTAGCCGTTCTGCAGGTGGATCTGGTCACCGTACTTGAGTTCGTTCGCCATCTGGAATTCCCCTTGTCCGCCGATGTCTGTCTCGAACCCGGACGGTCCTTAACCGGAAGCCCCTCAGCGCCCCCGCTGCGGGACGCGGCCCCTGCTTCCGTCCAGGCCGGGAGGTCGGGATCCCACGCCGAAGTTCGATGACGAGCGCCATCCCCCGCCCCCCTCTTTGTTCCTGCCGCCCTTGTCCGGCTTTGCCGCCCGAAATGAGTGGCCTAGAACCCGGGGCTCACCCAGTGCGCCATGACTCCCGTACGTCCGTCGCCGTTGCTGAGGACGGCGGTGTTGCCCCCACCGATGCGGTACGCGTGCAGCGTGATGACGTCGTTGACGTCGAACTTCTCCAGGATCGTCTGCCCCGCGGTGGTCTGCATGACCGCGCCGCCGGTGAGGGCTTCCGTGCCGGGGATGAGCTGGCCGTTCCTGAACAGCGCGGTGCGCACGAGCTCACCCGCTCCGCCGGTGTACGAGCGGGCGTGGTAGGAGATCTCCCACACCCCGGGGTGGAGGATCTTGAGTGCCTCGACCTCGGAGATCCGCTCATCGGCGCGATCGGCACCGGAGAGGGGGTGGTTGAAGTCGACCGGGACGGTCTGGAGCCACGTCGAGCCCTTCCGGTAATTCGCTGGAGTCGTCATGCCATTCCATTCCTTCGCCGCGCCGGGATACACACTGACCGTGCCGGGTGCTCATGCCGCCGGCACCGGACCTATGAGAGCGGCGCCGCCCGCGGTCGCGGTAGGCAGCCCAGTGACCGGCAGGCCAATCCCCTCCTTACGGGTTTAATCCGACTTTCCGGTCCTGCACCGAGGGTCTCCCGCACGCAGAAACCCTTCTCCATACAGGCGTTCACCCGTCATAGCGCTCCACAACGGCGGGAATACGGCTCTCCCGCCACCCTTTTCCGTCACCCCCGAGGGTGAACGACACCACGCTCGGGTTGACGTTGGCCCTGCCAGCACGGGCGGTCCCTGTCGGGTTGGTTGGTCCCTGCGAGGCAGGCGTCGACGCGCACGCCCGCGGGGAGTCCACGGCGAGTCCGGCGGCGCCTACCGCTCCCCGCGAGTGACCGCCGAGCTCCGCGGGAAAGGGCGGCGGGTCAACGAAAAGCGGGTCGCCCGGATCATGCGGACGTTCTCCATCACCGGAATCCGCCTGCGCAGACGCGTGCGCACCACCGTCCCGGACCCGGCCACCTCACCGGTCCCGGACCTGTTCCAGCGGGACTTCACCGCCACCGAGCCGGGACGCAAATACATGGGCGACATCACGTATCTCCCCCTGGAAAACGGGGAGTTCCTCTATCTCGCGACCGTGCTGGACTGCTTGGGAAGGGCTTGGTGGTGCGACGTCAGCCGGAGGCGTCGCGTGCGGCGGCCCGGGCCTGAGTGAGGGCCAGGCGTAGGATTCAGTGCCGGTCTGGATGAGGTTGCCGCCGAAGGTGAGCCGGTCGACGATGGCCGCGCAGAGCCGGGGGTCGGTGAAGGTTTTGGTCCAGCCAACTGGGGCAGGCACTTGTTCCCCGGAGGAGATCTGTCCTGCGACCTGCCGGTTTCGGGGTCCTGGGCGTCTCTTTGATGTGTCAAAACTCGGCGGTATCACTCTCCGTCAACACCGGGCGGTGTCGCCGTCGATCGACAACCGGTGTCAGGACTCACCGATAGAGCCGCCCAACCAACACACCAGACGCGCACGAGCTGATCGGCTGCACCATCACGCGGGAAATGATCCGAGCTGGGGGGTGTGAAGGGTTGCCCGCGCCTTCTCACGTCGTAACGCCTGGGCGATGGCGCGCGCTTCGATGCCCGCCTGGCGCAGGACACCCGTGAGGGGATTGGTGTATCCGGCGAAGTAGAGGCGCGGGGCTGCGGGATGGGTCTGTGCTCCTACGGTGAGGGGGTGCCCGTCCTCGTCGAGTACGCCCAGGGATCCGACCAGGTCGTGCAGGTTGGGCCGGTAGCCGGTGGCGGCGATGACGGTGTCGGGTCGCAGTCGGGTGCCGTCGGTCAGTATCACGTCGGGGCCGTCGAAAGCCTGGACGGCCGCGACCGGATCGACCCGCCCGGACCGGACGGCGTCCACGAAGCCGTGGTCGAGCACCGGGTTGATCCCTTCGTGGGCATTGCGGGTGTACAGGCCGATGCAGGGCCGGGACAGTCCCCGTGAGGTCAGGTCGGGCACCGCGAGACGTTGCGTGAGCAGGGAGGTGCGGTCGCGCCACCTGAGGGGGAGGGCCTCCGTCAGCCGGCCGGCCGCATGCCATCGTGCGCTGGAGCGGGGCAGGATGTTGGGTGGGGTACGGACCGCGATCCGTACCCGCCCGGCTCCGGCCCCGGCCAGGACACTCGCGATCTCGGTACCGCTGTTACCGGCGCCGACCACCAGGACGTCCCGCCCGCGGTACGGGGCCGGAGAGCGGTAGTGGGCCGAGTGCAGCAGGGTGCCGGTGAACATCGAACGCCCGGGCCAGCGGGGGAGGTTCGGGGTATGGCAGCGGCCGGTGGCCACCACGACCGCGCCAGTGGGCAGCGGACCGTCGGGGGTGTGGACCAGCCACTGTGCTCCCGAACCGGGCTCGGCCCGTTCGATGCGCTCCACCGGGGTGGTCAACCGGACGTCCAGTCGGTGATGGGCCACGTAGCGCTCCAGGTACCGCACATAGTCGTCCCGGCTCACCCACGGGCCCGCCTGGCGCGGCACCGACAGGCCGGGGAGCTTCGACGTGCCGGGAGTCGTATGCAGGCGTAGGTGGTCATAGCGCTGCGCCCAGCTCGCTCCCACGCGGTCCGACCGTTCCAGGATCACGGTCGGCTCTCCGGAGCGGTTCAGCAGCGCGGCGGCCGCCAGGCCGTGGGGGCCGGCTCCGATCACGATCGGGGGAGCGCTGAGGTCTCGTCGTGGTGTCGGGGGCATCGCCTCCTACAACGGCAGACCGCGGCGCACGTCACGCCCAACTGGCAGGTAGAGAAGTGCGGGTGACCGCCGTTACACCGGTGGTACGGACTCGTTGGGCACCGGGCAGCAGACGTTGTGCGGGGGATCGGTCCGCCCAGGGCCTGACCGTTCGGGTCGGCTCGTTACATCTGTCCGATCTTTCGAGGGGCTCATGTGCAGGCAGTAACGACGCGCCACCGGCCACGGCTGCGGATCAGCGGAGTCCGCAAGGCGTTCGGCGGCAGGCAGGTCCTGCGCGATGTGGATCTTGATGTGTCTGCCGGGACGCTGGTGGGAGTCGTCGGCGAGAACGGGGCGGGGAAGAGCACCCTGTTGCAGATCGCCGTGGGACACCTCGCACCCGACGGCGGAACGGTGGCACGGACCGGGGCGGTGGGGTACTGCCCGCAACGGGCTGTACTGAACGATGCGTTCACCGTCGGACAGCATCTGCGGTTGTTCCAGATGGCCTATCGTCTGCCGACACTGGAGCGCGCCGGCGAGCTGATGGAGCTGCTGGCGTTGACGGGCTGCCGGCGACAGCAGGTCGGCGAACTCAGTGGTGGCACGCGACAGAAGCTGAACCTGCTGATCGCTCTCATGCACGATCCGCAGTTGCTGGTCCTGGACGAGCCCTACCAGGGCTTCGACTGGGACACCCATCAGCGGTTCTGGACCCTGGCCGCCGACCTGCGTGATCAGGGCCGGTCGATCGTCGTGGTCTCTCACCTGCTGCACGACCTGCACCACTTCGACGCGATCGCTCACCTGCGCCAGGGCCGTCTGCACTTCGAGGGGACCGACCATTGAGGCTCTCCTGGACGGCATTCACCGAACTGCTGCGCTGTGCTCTGCTGGGCCACCTGCGCAACCGGCTGGCCCTGGTTCTGGCGGTCGCGTTCATCCCCGTCTGGATCGCGGTGGCACGCCTGTGCACCTCCGACCAAGTGGTGCGCATCCGGCTGGACGCCATCAGCGCCCGCATCTCCGCTCCGGCCAGCCAGGTGGGGCAGGTGGCCAGCGCGCTGGGTGCCGTCACCATGGTCGCCGGCTTCATCACCTTCACCGAGACCTTCCAGTCGCGGCAGATGGACCGCCGTCTGCTGCTGGCCGGCTACCCCCGGCTGCCGATGCTGCTGGCGAAGCTTGCCGCCGTCGCAACCACCGCGGCCCTGCTGGCCCTCTACACCACGATCCTGCTGTGGATCTCCCTGCCCGTACGCCACGCGTTCCCCTTGGCGCTGGCCCTTGCGGGCGCCGGCCTCGTCTACGGCGGCATCGGCCTTCTGCTCGGCTCTCTGGTCCGCGGCGAGTTGGAGGGCTTCTTCCTCATCATCATGCTCAGCCTGGTCGACACCGGCCTGCAGAATCCCGTCTTCAACACGCTCATGGATGTGGCCGGCGTGTCCGCGCTTCCCCTGTACGGCGTGAACCAGCTGGCGCTGAGCTCAGCCCTCACCTCCCAGAGTGCCTGGGCCCATGGCTTGCTCTCCCTCACCTGGTCCGCAGCGACCGGCGCCCTGGCGCTGCTCGTCCTCCACACCCACCGCCCTTCCCGCTCCCCGTGGTCCCGCGGGACGAAGGTCCCGGCAGGGTGATCACGGTGGTCTTCCTCCCGGGCCCTCGTTGCCGGCCCCAGGGGCTGTCCCACCACCGGTGTGCGCAAGGCTGTTGAGGCCGGTGTCGTGCTGCTCCGCATCGCCGTGGAGAGCGCCTGGTGCGCGCCCTGTGGTGACCGGTCGGCGCCTGGCCTTCGGGGTAGTGGCGGAGGGGTGTGGCGGCAGGTCGTCACCCGCCTCCTGACCGGTCCGGGACGCGGTGCTGAATCGCCCGGGCGGCCAGGGTGCGATGACAGATCTTGCCGGTGGGCCCGAGGGGCATCTCCTCCACCACCAGGAGGAGTTCGGGGAGTTTGCGGCGGGCCAGGCCGCGGTTCAGCAGATGGGTGGTGAGGTCGGACAGGCTGAGGGTGGGGGCGCCGGGTGCCGTGCGGAGGCAGGCGCACAGGCGTTCGCCGAGGGCCGGGTCGGGTACCGGGACGCAGACCGCCTCGGCCACCGCTGGATGGCTGCCGAGTTCGCGTTCGACCTCGGCGAGGCTGATGTTGAGACCGCCGCGGATCACGATGCGCTTGAGCCGTCCCAGGACGTGCAGCCGTCCGTGCTCGTCCAGCCGGCCGAGGTCGCCGGTGCGCACCCAGCCGTCCGGCGTGCGGTAAAGGGCGTCCAGTTCAGGCGCGTTGACGTAGCACATCGGCGTCATGGGGCCTCTGGCCTCGATCTGGCCGGTGTGCCCGGTGGCCAGGGGCGTGCCGTCGGGGCCGGTGATCCGGATGCGGGCGACCGTGGGGTCGGGGGTGCCGACGCTGTCGCCGGGAGGGAGGTACTCGCCCGCGGTGTGGCAGTTCACGCCGTCCGAGGAGCCGTAGACGGTCACCACCGGCCGGGCGAACCGCCTGAGGCACGCGTCAGCGGTCGCTGCGGGCAGCGCCGCGCCGCTGGAGACGACGGCACACAGCGACGAGGTGTCCTCCTCGGGCCGGGGCGGGAGGTCGGCGAGCCGGCGGAGCATCGTGGGCACCGCGAAGAGGTGGGTGGGGCGGTGCTCGGCGACCAGCCGCAGCGCGCCCTCCGCGTCGAACCCCGACTGCACGATCAGAGTGCCGCCGAGGACTGCGAGGGTGACGGGCGTGCCGAGGGAGCCGAAGGAGGAGGCCAGCGGGACGAGGACGAGGTGACGGGGCGGCACCGAGGAGTCCGGGTGGAGCGCCCGGACGTAGCGGGCCCTGCCGCCGGCCAGGGCGTGATGGCTGTAGGCGACCATCTTCGGCTCGGCCTCGGTACCCGAGGACACCAGGATGCGGGCGGGGCCGTACGGATCCGTCGGCCGGTGCCGCCGGCCGTGCCGGGCCCGGGGGTGCGGGGCGGCGTGTAGCCCCTGGGTCCGTCCCTCGCCGGGACCGGGTACGAACACGGTGCGCAAGTGGGGAAGGTCCACGACGACCCGCGCCTGAGGCGCCCCGGTGAGGACGGCGGCGCGGGCCCGTGAGCGGGCGAGCGGCGCCCGCAGGTCGTGGTCGTCGCCGCCCGGAGGGAGAGGGAGGGCCACCGCGCCGATCGCGTACACGGCGAGTTCCGCTGCGACGGCGTCGCGTCCGTTGGGCAGCCGCAGCGCCACCACGTCCCCGGCCCCCAGGCCCGTCTGCTCGAACACGGCGGCGATGCGGCGCACCTCGGTGTCGAGGGCCGCGTAGGACAGCACCCCGGCGTCGTCCACCAGCGCCTCACGGTCCGGGTGTTCCCGGACATGGGCGGTGAACAGGCCGTACAGGTCGGTGTCCGGGCACACGCCTGCTGCCACCCAGGCCCGTCGCCGGTCGTGGGGCACGAGGTCGGGGAAGGGGACTCCGGAGCGTGAGGTCCACACCGGTTGCTCGGTATCTGTCGTACCCGTCGTCTCGGGCGCGGTGGGGGCGGCTGTCATGTGAACTCCCACGGTGTGTACGGGCGGGCGTAGCCGCCGGCCGGGTCCGGCGGCGCGACGGCTTTCCGGAAGGCGGCGTCGTGGGGCAGATCGGACAGGTCGGTCAGCACGGGTGTCGCCGTCAGCCCGGCCTCGGTCAGTCGCGCCCGCCACTCCTCGGTCGTGCGGCGGGTGAAGCGGGCCGCGACCTCCCGCGCGGACGCGATGTCGGCGCCGTCCAGGAGGCGGCGCACCCCCTCGGGGTGCTGCCGGGCACGGGGGCCGAGGTACAGGTGGCCGTCCGCCGTGCGCAACGGCCGGTCCAGTGGCGTCCAGCGGACCCGGTGCGCGGCGCGGGGCACCAGGGCGCCCGCGGAGAGCAGACAGGAGTGGACCTGGCTGCCCCGGTGGGTCGCCTCACGGACGGTCAGCGCGGTCAGCACGCCCTGGGCGCACACCAGCCCGCCGAGCACGTCGGTGAGGGTCATCAGGGACGGGGCCGCGGGTTCGTCGGCCGGTCGTACCGCGGCGGCGAGTCCGCTGTGCACCTGGGCGAGGTAGTCGGTGCCCACGGGGGGCCGGTCACCGAAGGCGTCGCCGAAGCCGGATGCCCAGGCGTAGACCAGACCGGGGCTCCCGGGCAGCAGGTCGGAGGCGGCCAGGCCGAGACGGGAGGCTTTCCCGGGGGCCCAGTTGTGCAGGAACACGTCGGCGTCGGCGGTCAGGGTGCGGATGGTGCGGCAGCCCTGTGCGGTGGTGAGGTCGGCCTCGATCACCGGCTTTCCCGCGTTGAGCGCCAGGAACCGGGCCGAGCACTCTCCCGCCAGCGGGGGGAGCCAGCGCATCGGGTCGCCGCCGGGCGGCTCGATCCGTACGACGTCGGCGCCCAGCATCCGCAGGATGTGCCCGGCGAGCGGGCCCTGCACCCTGCGGGTGGACTCCACGACCCGCATCCCGGTCAGGGGCAGGTCGGCGTCGCGGGCCGGGCGCGGGGAGGGGACCTCGGCGGCGCTGTCCGCATGCGGCCCACGGCCCCGTGCAGGTTCCGGCCAGGGGGCCAGTTCCCAGGGCTCAGGGTGGACGGCGGAGGCGGGGCCGGAACGTACGACGAGGAGGCTGACCCCGCTGTGGTGTGCGGCGGCGCGCAGATCCGGCAGTGTGTGACGGCGTGCGGCCTGCCGCAGCGCCTCGGGCAGGGGACAGACGGCGGTGGCGAACCGTTGCTGGAAGGGCAGCCAGCCGCGGCCCGCGACGGCGGGCGCCGCACCGAGCCGGACCCAGAACTCCCGCCAGGCGTCAGGGTCGAGGGTCTCGACCTCCACCCGGACACCGTCGGAGGTGATCAGGGTCGCAAGTCCGCCCGCCTGCCCTTCGGAGCCAGGTGGGAGCCGAGGTTCGGGCGGGCCACCACTCCCCCCGGCCGTCGCGGCGGCGAGGTACTGGCCGACCGCCAGCAGCGCTCCCTGAGCCACCGAGGTCCTCACCTCGCACAGGTCCAGCCCGCGGGCCCGCCCGACGCGCAGGGCGGTGGCGCCCAGGGCGGCGAGCACCCCTGCCACGACTGAGGCGTAGTCGACTGCCAGCGAGGCGGGGCCGCCCGTGGCCCGGCCGTGGACGTGCATCAGACCGCAGGCGGCCTGTACGGCACGCTCGTCCGGCAGGTCCGTTGCGACGGGGCCCGCCCAGTCGATGTGGAGCCGCACCGGGTCCGGGGCCCCCTCCGGCAGGGCCTGTGCGGTGTGCCGCAGCAGACGCTCCGCGACGGTGGTGGCGACGGCCGGCCGGACCTCGGCCCGCAGTCCCGGCGTCACGGTCGCTCCTCGGCGGGCCGACGGCCCTGTACGGAGTAGAAGACACTGGAGGCGGCACGGAAGGACGGGTCCCGCATCAGGTCCCGCACCCGTTCCAGGTCGTCGTCGGTCATGCCCTGGTCCTTGAGCCGGTCCCGGAGGTTGCGGGTGTGGTTCAGTTGGAGCCCCAGGCCGGGGTCCTGTGCGTGTCGTACGCCGATGTGGAGGTGGACGTCGAGGGCGGTCAGTCCGGCCGCCCGCATGGCGGCGGGTGCTTTCCGTGCCCAATTCGGGTCGCTGCCCGCGGCGCGCAGCGCCGCCGTCTTGGCCTGGAGGAACCGGACATACAGCGCCTCGGCCTGTGGGTTCGGGGTGAGCAGCGGCGGTTCGTAGGAGGCGTCGATTTCGTCGATCTGCAGCAGGCCGCCGGGTTTGAGGGCGCGCACCAGCTTGCGCAGGACGGTGTCGCGCGAGGGCACGTGCTGGAGGACCAGGCGGCCCACCACCAGGTCGTAGGCTCCCTCCGGGAGCGGGTCGTGGGCGACGTCGAGGGCAGCGGACTCCAGGCCCGGGCCGGTTACCAGGCCGCGTGGGTCGAGGTCGGTGGCGAGCACGGAGCCGCCCGGTGCGACCCGGTCCGCCAGCCAGCGCGCGATGCTGCCACCGCCGGCACCGACCTCCAGACAGCGCCACCCCGGACCGACGCCGGCGGCGGCCAGCCGGGGCAGGGTCACCGGGTCGTACGCGGCAGCCAGGCAGCGGTGCTGGTCGCGGCTGTGCGCGGTGCCGTTGCCGAAGACCGCGCGGGCGCCTTCCCCGGCGTGGGACGGCTCCCGGGCGTCAGACGGTCGCGGCACGGTGTCGGGAGACGGCTGGGGCACGGCAGGACTCCTCTCGTCACGTGGTGGCCGGTCAGGCCCGGACGTACGTGGTGGTCTGTCAGGTCCAGCGGCCGGTCCCGGTGACCGCGGTACCGGTGAGGTGCCGGGCCAGAGCGGCGCGGCGCACCTTGCCGGTGCCGGTGCGAGGGACCTCGTCCCAGGTCAGGACCGCGGGCTGACGCATCGTCGGCAGCCCCTGGGCGGCCTGTTTCCAGGCATCCGGATCCAGCAGGCCGTCGGCGGTGACCACGGCCGGCAGCGGATCGCCCTCCGGGGCGCCGACGATCACGCATTCCAGGGCCTGGGGCAGCCGCTGCTCCAGCAGGTCCTCGGTCAGCAGGCAGCTCATTCCGGGCAGGGTGTCGGCCTCGCGGTCCAGGACGCTGACGCTGCCGTCGCGGTGGTGCACCCCCACATCACCCGTGGACCACCAGTCGCCGACGCGCTTGGCCTCCCAGCGTTCCTGTTCACCGACGTAGCCCAGGGCGAGGGCCGGTGTGCGGACCAGGAGCAGACCCGGGCGGCCGCGCGGCACCGGGCGCAGTGTGTCCGGGTCCACCACGCGCAGCCGGGTCCTGCCCGGCACCGGACGGCCCAGCCGGCGCGTCGTGGAGGCGGCGTCCGGTGCGAGCGCGGAGCCCCGCGTATGGAAGCGGAACGTCAGCGGTCCGGTCTCCGTCTGGCCCCAGCCCTGCATCCACAGCGGGTGGGCGCGGCGGCTGGCGGTCAGGTACGCGCGCAGGGCGGGCGGGTGCATCGCGTCGTAGGTGCTGATGTAGAGGCGGACACGCCGGAACGGGTTGTCGAGCCGTGCGGTGAGCGGCCGCAGCCGGACGTAGGTGGCGGGCAGCGCCTCCATCACGGTGGGCGGGTACGCCCGCAGCAACGGGTCGGCGGTGTCCGGGTCGTCGCCGGTGAGGACCACGACCCTGGCGGGTGCGAGCGCCGTCACCACCGCCGTCCAGCAGAAGGTGCGCCCGTGCGCGTACGCGCTGGCGTTGCACAGGATGTCGTCCCGGCGCAGGCCGATGCCCGGGTAGCGCACCGCCTCCAGGCGGGCCAGCTTGTGCACGAGGGTCCGCGTGGAATGGACCACGAGTTTGGGCACGCCGGTCGTCCCCGAGGTGTGGTGGATGACCAAGGGCTCGTCCTCGTGGCGCCGTACCGGTGCACCGGGGCCGGAGGCGTCCAGTGCGGCGAGGTGGGTCGCGCCGGGCACGGCGGTGTCGACGGTGACACAGACGGGGGCCGCTGCGGCGGCGTCCCGGCAGCGGGCCAGCACCGCGGAGGTGGTGATCAGCGCGGTCGGCCGCAGCCGGTGCAGCAGGGTGCGCAGGTCCTGGGCGTCCAGCCGGGCGGACAGCTGGGCGGGCACGGCGCCGACGCGGACGGCGGCGCAGGCGAGCAGGTCGTAGTCCCAGTGGTTGTCCTTCACGATGGCCACGCGGTCCCCTGGCCGGACCCCGGCGTCGGTGAGCCGGACGGCGGTGGCGCGGACCAGGGCGGCGAGCTCCGCGACGGTCCACCGGGTGCCCGCCTGCGGGGCGATGTCGAAGGGCCGGTCCAGGTGGAACACGGTCCGGGCGCCGCCCGCCGCCGCGTCGTCGAACAGGGTGCCCATGTCATGCGGTCGCACGATTCTCCTCCGCTCGTTCGGGGCCGGACGGCGGGCGCCGCCTCACCCTGCTCAGGACACGGGACGCGGCCAGCGCACCCGCCCGGACGGCACCCTCGGACGCGGGCCGCAGCATCACCCAGTCGCCGGCGTACTCCACGGCGCGCACCGGGCGGGCCAGGAAGCCGGGGCGTTCCCGCAGCGCCCGCGGGGTGGCTTCCGGCAGGCCGTGACGGAAGGCGTGCACGAGGTGGTGGAGGCGGGCACCGGCGAGGCCCGGTACGTAGCGTTCCGCCGCGTGGGCGAGCACGTCGGCGGCCTCGTCGGGTGAGGCGTCCAGCAACTCGCGGACCCGGCGCGGACCGGCCACGAGGGTGATCAGACCGCGGCCCGCGGGGGCCCGGCCGGGGTCCTTGGCGTGGTCGACGACCACACCGGAGAGCACGTCCTCCTCGACGGCCGGGGTGAGCAGGATGTGCACCGGACGCCGGGCGGGCGGGGCCAGCGGGCGGTCCAGCAGGTAGCTGACCTTCATCATCGGGGTGAAGGTGCAGGCCGTGACGAACGGTCGCTCGTCGGCGGGGGCGTCCGGGCGCAGCGCCACCGCCACGGGCGCCGGTACGGCCAGTACCGCGGCCCGCGCCCTGACCACACCGTCGTCGAACCGCAGGACCGCGTGCTCGCCCGCGTCCGTGACCTCCCGCACGGCGCGGCCGGTCACGACGTCGGTACCGGCGGCCAGCCGGCGGGCCAGGAAGTCCATGCCGCCCCGGTAGGTACGCCAGGTGGCGGGGGAGCCGGCCTCCAGCAGCAGGCTCACCAGGGGGGCGGCGGCGGAGCGGGTGGTGTCCCAGCCGAAGAAGCCCCCCGCGACCGGCTGGAGGAGATAGTCGTGCAGATCGGGGTGGTAGCGGGCGGCCGTCTGCCGCACGGTGGCGGCACCTAGCGGACTGTGCTCGGGGCGGTCGCCGTCGAACCGGGCGCGGCGGCGTCCGGTCCACGCCGAGAAGACGGCCAGGTCGAGCCGGGCACGGGCGGACAGCCCGGCGCCGGTGAACACCGCCGTGCTCTCGCCGACGTCGAGGTGGGCGCGCCCGCCACGCCAGACGGCCACCGCACCGCCGACCCGGGGGACGTCCGCCGGGCCTGCGCCCAGGCGGCGCAGCAGCTCCCAGGTGGCGCGGTAGCCGCGCGACGCCACCTGCTCGGCCCCGGTGTCCACCGTCCAGCCCTCGTGGCGCAGGCTGCGCATCCGGCCGCCCACCTGCGGCAGATGCTCGTAGACGCGCACCGAAAGCCCGGCACGCCGCAGTTCGTGGGCGGCGGTCAGACCGGCGATGCCCGCGCCGACGACCGCGACGTCGACCTCGGGCGTCATCGGGTGGCCCCCGCTGCGACCAGGATGTTGGCCACGGTCATCAGCACCACGCTCAGCCGGTGCACCGCGAAGCCCGTCCGGCGGGCCGTCATGATGTCTCCCCGGACGAATCCCGTCAGGTACTGGCGGGCCCGCAGCGCGGTCGCCGGCAGCATCAGCACCACGAACCACCATGGCGCCACACCGGTGACCGAGGCGACCGCACCGGTCAGGAACTCGGTGACCGACAGGGCCCCGATGAAGACGGCGTTGCCCCGTTCGGACACCAGAGCCGCCACGGTCGGACGGCCCACGGCCCGGTCGCCGGCGACGTCGTTGGTGTTGGAGTAGACCCCGAACATCAGCGGCCCGAACCCGAACAGAACCGCCTGCACCATCAGGAAGCCGGACCAGCCCCCTGCCATCAGGCCGTACGGCACGATCACGAGCACCGCGCCGAGCGCGACGAGGAACACCTCCTGGAAGCCGTGGTAACTGAGCTTCAGGCCGTACGAGTACTGCAGCGACACGACGAACAGCGCGCCAGCCGCCACCAGCGCCCACAGCGGGCGGTACGGCGCCAGCAGGGCGGCGCCCGCCCACAGCACCGCGCCCGCGGCCGCGCAGGTCCAGGCGAAGCGCAGCGCCTGCGGCACCGTCAGCGTCCGGGCGACGAGGGGTTTGCGTGCCTTGCTGCGCAGCGGGTTGTCGGGACCGTAGTTGGCGAGGTCGCTGCCGTCGCGGAAGCCGGTGACGTCGTCCAGGGCGACCATCGCCATGAGGACCGCGATCTCCCCGGCCAGGAACAGCACCAGTACCAGCGCCTGCCGGGCCGTGAAGTCGCCGACCGGGAACAGGGCCGCGGAGAGGGCGAGAAAGATACCGAGGTAGTAGTCGTACACGTCCAGCTTGCCGAGCCGCGCGTAGACGCGCAGCCTGCTTGCGCCGTGGGCGGCGGGCGCGGGACGGCCGGCCGCGATGCTGTCCGTCATGGGTGACCTCTTGGGTTTCTCTGCGTCGGAGTGGGGGTGACGCGCGCCGCCCGGGTGGGAGGGCCCCGGCGGCAGTCGTACGTGCTTTCGTACGTGCTGTCGTACGTCAGGACCGCTCGGTGACGAACGCGCACACCAGGTCGGCGACGCGTTCGACCTGCGCGTCGCTCAGCAAGTGGTGTACCGGCAGCGCCAGATGACGGCGGGCGGCCTGTTCCGCCCGGGGCCATCCGGCACCGGGTGGCGCGTAGGCGGCGAAGGCGCGGTGCGCGGGCAGGGGACGCGGGTAGTAGACGTGCGTGGCCACCCCCCGCTCGGCCAGGTGGGAGCCGAGGGCGTCCCGGTCGGAGGCGAGCACCGTGTAGACGTAGAAGCACCGGCCGTCCCGGTCGGGCGGGGGCGGGACCACGCCGCGGCCGGCCAGCGGCGTGAAGCGCTCGGTGTAGTAGGCGGCGATCTCCGCCCGCCGCGCCAGCCGCTCAGGGAAGCCCGGGTAGCGGTGCGTCTGGAACGCGGCCTGGATCTCGTCGAAGCGGCTGTTGAGCCCGATGGCGTGGTGCACGAAGCGCTGCCCGGCGACCTGGCCGTGGTTGCGCAGCATCCGCACCTTCTCGCCCAGCTCCGCGTCCCGGGTGACCACCACGCCCCCCTCGCCGGGCATGCCGCAGGTCTTGACCTGGACGAAGGAGTAGACGCCGGCCTCGCCCCACAGTCCGGCCGGAACACCGCGCAGGACGCCGCCCTGGGCGACCGCCGAGTCCTCCACCAGACGCAGTCCGTGCCGGCGGGCCAGCTCGACGAAGCTCGGCATGTCGGCCATCACGGAGAACATGTGGGCAGGCATCACCGCCTTGGTCCGCGCGGTGACGAGCCTCTCGGCATGGGCCGGGTCCATGGTCATGGTGTCCGGCCGGATGTCGGCGAAGACCGGGGTGGCTCCGGTGCCGGCCACCGACGCGGCCAGCGGCGCGCACCCGAACGCGGGCACGATCACCTCGTCACCGGGACCGACGTCCAGGGCCCGCAGCACCAGTGTGAGAGCCGAGGTGCCGCTGGAACACGCGACCACGTCGGCCGCTTCCAGGTCCTCGCGCAGCAGATCCTCGAAGGCCGCGGTGCGCCGGCCCAGGATGAACCGCTGCTCCGGGTCCAGGCCCACCTCCCGGACCAGGCCGATGAGCGCGGCGCGGTCGGCTTCGAACAGGGCGGGCGGGAAGAACGGGACGGCGCCAGGGAGCGATACGGTCATACGGTCGTCCTCCTTCCGGCGAGGAAGGAGCGGACGGTGTCGCACACGCGGTCCAGGTCGCCGGGGCTGAGATCGGGGTGGAACGGCAGGGCCACGGCATGCCGGGCCGCCGCCTCGGCGTGCGGGAACTCGCCCGTCCGGTGGCCCAGGTGGGCGAAGGCGGGCTGGTGGGGCAGCGGCACCGGGTAGTAGACCTCGGTGCCGATGCCGTGCCGGTCGAGATGGGCGACGAGAGCGTCCCGGTCCTCGGTCTCGATGAGGTAGACGTAGTACACGTCACGGGAGCCCGGGCCCTCGGCGGTGGTCCGTGGCAGGCGGATGATGCCCGGCACGTCCCGCAGTCGGGCGGTGTAGGCGTCGGCCAGCTCCGCCCGGTACGCGATCTGCTCCTCCAGGAGGGGCAGCTTGGCGAGCAGGACGGCCGCCTGGATGTCGTCCATCTTGCTGTTCACGCCCGGCCACGCGCTGTCGGTGGAGATCGCCGGGAAGTCGTTCAGCGTACGGCCGGTCCTGCCGTGGTGGCGGAGGGCCGCGACGGTGTCCGCCACCTCCGCGTCGTCGGTGAGCACGGCTCCCGCGTCCCCGAGCGCCCCGAGCGTCTTGGAGGGGAAGAAGGACAGCACCCCTCCGGCGCCGTGCAGTCCCGCGTGTACACCGCGCCGGCGCATGCCGATCGCCTCGGCGCTGTCCTCGACCACCGTCAGACCATGCCGGCGTGCGACCGCGGTGACGGCCGCGAGGTCGGCCATCGTGTGGAACAGATGCACCGGCATCACAAACCGGCTGCGGGGAGTGACGGCTGCCTCCAGGGCCGCCGGATCCATCGCGTACGTCTCCGGGGCGATGTCGACGAACTGGGGCCGGCCGCCTGCCAGAACGACGGCCGACGCGGTGGCGAAGAACGAGTACGCGGGCACCAGGACGCCGTCGCCGGGACGCAGCCCACAGGCGCGCAGCAGCAGCACGAGCGCGTCGGTGCCGCTGTTGACGCCGACCACGTACCGCGCGCCGGTGTATTCCGCGAGCGCCGTCTCAAGCTGTCCGACCTGTTTTCCGTGGGAGAATTTACCGCTGTGGAAAACCTCCTCCAATGACTTTTCGACGGAAGGCCACAGCAGTTCGAAGGTTTTGACCTGAGAAAAGAAGGGAATCGCACGCGCCGCACCTTCTGCGGCCGGTAATTCGCCCAATTTCTTCACCGCCCCGTTGAGTTGTGCCGAATATCGACGCTAATGGGACTCGTCGGCCGCAGAGAATGGCAAAGGGGCATCTTCACACGTTGTGAGTAAAGGCCTTCAGTATCTCTTGACTCAATCCTCGCAGGGCGGCAATAGTCCTGCGTCGCAACGGAGTTGACGCACGGAACAGGAGGCCCTGTGCTGCAGCCCCTCGTGGTCGGGCTCGGCCGGTCCGGATCCGGACTGCACTTGAAAACGCTGGCCCGGCTGGCCGGGCAGACCGGAAGCAGGGGTGATCCACTTGTCGCCCTGCCCGCGATCGGCTGCGACCCGCGCGCCGGCGTTCTGCGGCTGACGGCCACCCCAGGTGAGATGACCGTCGTCACCACGCTGGACCAGGCCCTGGAGCGCGTGGACCCCGCCACCGCGGTGGTGCACGTGTGCACGCCGCCCCGGTCGCGGCACGCCCTGATCGCGGAACTCGCCGGGCACGGTTTCCGCCGGATGATCGTGGAGAAACCCCTGGCCGCATCCCGCGACGAACTCGACGCCCTGATCCGGCTCCGCGACGAGCTAGGCCTCGCCCTGGTGGCCATGGCCCACTGGACCGGCTCCCGGCTCGCGGGCCGGCTGCGCCGCCTCGTCCGCGGCGACCAGCTCGGGCCGCTGCGCCGCATCACCGTGGACCAGCACAAGCCGCGCTTCCTGCGCTCCCTGACCACCGACGGGCACCAGAGCGCCCTCGACGTGGAGATCCCCCACTCCCTGGCTCTCGCCCTCGACCTGGCCGGTCCCGCCGAACTGCGCGCCGCGCGCTGCTGGGACCTGCGCTGCGAAGACCGGGAGCTGTCCCGTATGGGCGGTGCCCACCTGGAACTGGAGCACAGCACCGGGGTGTCCACGCTGCTGCGCTCCGACCTCGGCGCACCCGTGCGGCAGCGCAGCGTCGTCTGCGAGTTCGACGGCGGGACGGCCACGGGCCACTTCCCCCTCAGCGAGGACGACGACCACGCCCAGCTCGTCATCACCCCCGTCGGCGGCGATGAGCCCGCGGCACCGGCCGGAGCCCGCGCCACGGGCGGCGTGCCCGGGCCGGGCCGCCAGGTTTTCCGGGACGACGCCCTGACCGACTTCCTGGAAGGCGCCTATCGCGGCTTCCTCGCCGAAGCGCGGGACGCCACCGGCTTCTCGCTCGCCTGCGAGACCACCCGCCTGCTGTGCACGGCCCGGGAGCACTTCGCCGCCGCAACATCCGCCTGCACCGGGAGCCGCTGAGATGCCCCCACACGGCACCGCCGGGCACCTCGTCACGGGATTCGGGCCCCTGGCCGGGATCGGCGACGAGGCGGCGCCCGGTACCGACGGCCAGCTGGCCGCCCTACGGCACCTGGGCTGGAACGCCATCGAACTGCGCATGGTCGACGGCACCGCACTCGCCGACCTCTCCCCGGCCGCCTTCGGCACCCTTACCCGGCGGCTGGAGGACGCAGGCGTCACGGTGATCGCCGTGGCCTCCAGGATCGGCAACTGGTCCCGTCCGATCACCGGTGACCTCGGCGTGGACCTCGCCGAACTGGACGTCCTGGCCGAGCGGTGCGCCGCCCTGGGCTGCCGGCTCGTACGGATCATGTCGTACCCCAACGACGGCCTGACACAGACCGAGTGGGCCGACCGCGTCCTCGCCCGCACCGCCGTCCTGGCGGACCGCGCCGAGCGCGCGGGCCTGGTGCTGGTGCACGAGAACTGCGCGGGCTGGGCCGGGGACCGGGCCGACCGCGCGCTCCGACTGCTGCGTGCCGTCGGCAACCCGGCCCTGCGCCTGCTGTTCGACACCGGCAACGGCGTTCCGTACGGCTACCGCGCGCCGGACATGCTTCAGGACCTCGCCCCCTACGTGGCCCACGTCCACATCAAGGACGCTGTCCGCACCCCGGACGGCACCACCGCCTACACCCTGCCCGGCGAGGGCGGTGCCGAGGTCGCCGCATGCCTGCGGATCCTGGCCGCCCACGGCTACACCGGCGCCCTCTCCCTCGAACCCCACCTCGCCGTGCGACCCCACGACGGCCTGGTCCGGGCCGGTGAAGACGCCGGTGACCTGTTCGTACGGGCCGGGCAGGCGCTCACCCGGCTGCTGCGGACCGTGGAGGCGACACCCGCCCACCCGGACGGTACGGCGTGACCGTACTGTTCACCGACCAGTACCGGAAGCTGCTGCTGGACCTCCTGCGCCTGCCCAGCGTCAACCCTCTGGAGGCGGGGCCGGACGACCCGCCGTCCCGGCTGCCCGACCTCCTCGACCGGTACGCGGCAGCCGCCGCCGACGCGGGGTTGCGCACCGTACGGCTCGCGGCCGCGCCCGCCGCCTGTCTGGAGCGGCCCGGGGTTCCGTCCACCGTCCGGGCCGCCGCGCGCGATCCGCGTTTCCTCGCGGACCAGCCCAGCCTGCTGCTGCGGCTGGGACCCGAGCGTCCCGGCGTGGACACGGTGATGTTCAACGTCCATCTGGACACCGTCGCCGGACACGTCCCGCCCGCCTTCGACGGAAGAAGGTTCACCGGCCGCGGGGCCGTCGACGCCAAGGGACCCGCCGTCGCCCTGCTCGCAGGGCTGCGGGCCGCCGCGTCCCACCCCGCCGTCGGACGGGACGTCACCGTCCTGCTCCAGGCCGTCGCCGGGGAGGAGGGCGGCGCCCTGGGCACCTACGGCACCCGCCCCCTGCTGGAAGCCGGCCACCACGGACGCCTCAACGTGTTCTGCGAGCCGACCGGTCTGCGCGTGCTGCCCCGGGCGACCGCCTCCATGACCGCCCGGATCACCGTCACCGGTGAGGACGCCGTGGACGACCATCCGGACGCCGGACACAACGCCACCGTGCTGCTCGGCTTCCTCGCCCAGCACCTAGCCGCCCACCTGGACGGGGCCGTACCCGGCGCACGGGTGTGCCTGGCCGGGCTGCACACCGGCCGCACGCACAACCGCGTCCACGGCGCCGGCACCCTGCTGGTGAACCTGTCCTACCGCACCACCGCGGACGGCCGCCACCTGAAGGCCGCCGTGACCCGGCACGTCACCGGCGGTCTGCTCCGCTTCACCGAACTCTTCACATCCACCCGGGAGTTCGCCCGCACGGCACGGGACGCGACAGACATCACACGGCTCGGCTGGGACAAACACGGACTGCCCGCGCTGGACGACCGCGATGCCTGGGCCGAGGCGCTCCTGGCGCGCGCGGGAGCCCGGCCGGCGAACGGCGACCCCGGCTTCACCTGCGACGCCATCTGGGCCGCCGGTCTGGACGACGCCTTCACCGCCGTGCTCGGCCCCGGTGACCTCGCCACCAACCACGCCCACGCGCCCGGGGAGTTCGTCGACCTCGCCGACCTGGAGGACTTCGCGGGCGTCATCCACCGCCTGGTCACCCTCTTCGCCGAAGGCCACCGACCCGCCCCTCCCGTAAGGAACCCCGTATGACGGTGTCCACCACCTCCCCGGCAACATCCGACCACGCATCCGTCCTTGTCGGTCACGCCGAGCTGCATGCCGCGCTGACCGGCCTGTTCACCGGCCACGGCATTCCGGCGCCACGGGCCCGGCTCGCCGCCGACGCCCTGTGCCACGGCGACCTCACCGGCCTCGACTCGCACGGAGTGTTCAACCTCTCCCGCCTCTACCTGCCGCTGCTCGAGTCGGGGCGCTGCGACCCCCGTGCCGAACCGCGGACCGTCACCGACCTGGGCGCCTGCGCGGTCGTCGACGCCCGCCGCGCCCTGGGCCTGTGGGCCGCGGCCGAAGCCATGGACGACGCCGTCGCCCGGGCCCGCCGGCACGGCGTCGGCCTGCTGTCCGTGCACGGCGCCACCCACTTCGGGTGTGCCGGCTTCCACGCCGTCCGCGCCGCGCACGCCGGGATGATCGGCGTCGTCGCGAGCAACTGCGGCGGCCAGCGCATCGCCCGCCCGCCGGGAGGCGCGGTGGCCATGCTCGGCACCAACCCGCTGAGTGTCGCCGCACCCGCTCTCGACGGCCACCCCTTCCTGCTGGACATGAGCACCACCGTCGCGCCCACCGGACGGGTACGCGTCGCCGCCCGCCGCGGCACGCCGGTGCCCGCCGGGTGGCTGGAGGACGCGTCGGGCGACCCGGTGACCGACCCGTCCGCCTTCGACCGCGGTGAGGCGTTCCTGCGCTGGCTGGGAGGTACGGCCGAGACCGGAGTCCACAAGGGCTACGGACTCGGTATCGCGGTGGAACTGCTGGCCGCCGTGGTGTCCGGGGCAGCCGTGGGGCCCTCGCCCGCCGCCCTGGAGGGTGACGGCCGGCCGCACGGACGGGACGACGGCATCGGCTTCTTCCTCCTGGCGATCGCCCCGGATGTGCTGCGTCCGGGCGCGGACGTCGTCGGCTCGACCCGGTCCCTGTTCGGCGCGCTCGCCGACTGCCCGCCGGTGCCCGGCGGTGAACCGGTGCGTTACCCGGGGTGGCGGGAGGCCGAACTCGACGCCGAGCGCCGTCGCGACGGCATCCCGCTGCCGGAGCACCTGTACCGGGAACTGGCCGACCTGGGCCTCCTCGGCGGTCCCGGCTCCGGGAACCTGCGATGACCCGCCCCCTGCGGCTGGGCGTCGTCGGCCTCGGGGCCATCTCCCCCTACTACCTGGCCGCCGCCGAACGGCTGCCCGGCTGGGAGCTGTCGGCCGTGTGCGACACGCGCGACCAGGCCCTGGAGCAGTACCGGGGCCAGGCGGCCCGTTTCCGCGACCACAGGACACTGCTGACCCAGGCACGGCCGGACGCCGTGGTGGTGGCCGTCCCCAACCACGTGCACCTCCCGGTCTGCCGAGAGATCCTGGCCGCCGGTGTGCCCGTGTGCGTCGAGAAACCCCTCGCCCTCACCGCCGCAGAGGGACGCCTGCTGGTGGATCTCGCACGGCGTTGCGGCGTCCCTCTGCTGACGGCGTTCCATCGCCGCTACAACGCGGCCGTCCGCGCGCTGGCGCACCAGGCGGCCGGCCGGAAGATCGTCGCGGTTCGCGTGCGGTACCTGGAGCGCATCGAGGAACATCTCGGCGGCGAGGACTGGTACCTCGACCCCGCACGCTGCGGCGGCGGCTGCGTGGCCGACAACGGCCCGAACGCCCTCGACCTGGTGCGGCTGCTGCTGGGCGACGTCACGGTCACCGGCTGCGAGATCCACCGCGACGGCTCGGGCGTCGACCGGCAGGCCGTGATCCGCCTCAACAGCCCCACCCAAGCCACCGCGTCGGTGGAACTGGACTGGTCGTATCGGGGAGAACGCAAGGACATCGAGGCCGAACTGGCGGACGGGGAGGTCCTGCACGCCGACATGCTGGCCGGCCACCCCGGCTTCAAGGCATCGCTGTGGCACGAGTACGAGGCGATCCTCACGGAGTTCGCCACTCTCGCGGGCCGGAGCGCCCCGGTCGGCGAGGGAGCGCACGGCGGCCTGCCGGCACTGGAGTTGGTCGAGGCGGCCTACCGCTGCGCCCGGCCCGCGTCCGATGCTGCGACAGCGGAGGCGGACCGGTGAACCCGGCGGAGGACGGCCCGAAACGTGTGGTGCGCGGGGACCTGGTCAAGGTGCTGACGCACCACCGCACGGACCGTGGGATGCGGCTGGAGGAACACGCGGCGCGCTGCGTCCGCCGGGGCGAGGTGCACGAACTGGTCAGCACCGACCAATGGGACCCGCGCCCCGGCGCCAGGATCGACCGGGTGGGCTTCCTCGGCTTCGCGGAACTGGTGTGCGGCGGCGTGATCGACCGTGGTGACCTGGTGAGCATCGGGGACACGCCGGTCGGCATGGTCCTCGGCTTCGATGCCTGCCACCTTCCGAACCACTACAACATCCTGATCCACACCCCCCGTCCGGTCAGTGGCCGGGACCTGCGGCTGCGGCCCGAGGCCCGTGTCACCTTCGTCCAGGGCCCGGAAGAAGGGGGCCGGGGGCCGAAGGACTGACGCCTTCGGCCCCCGGCCCCCTTCATGGGGTGACCCCCCTGAGCGGATGCCCAGGGGGGTCACCGGGGTTGGTCCGGCAGGTCAGCCGAGAAGCTCGACGTCCAGCTGGCCGAAGTGGAAGTCGCGGAGCGCCCGCAGCAGTTCCTCCTCGGACAGGCGGCCATCGCCGTTCGCGTCGATCTGCCCGAACATGTCACCGGCCCGGCTGTCCGGCACGCCGACGGCGGTCAGCCACGCCCGGAACTCGCGCTGGTCGATCTCGCCGTCGTGGTTGTCGTCGCACAGACGGATCAGCGCCTTCACGATGGGGGAGAGGGCGCGGTTGAAGCTCGCCTCGCCCTCCTTGAACAGCATGTCCCCCGTGGCGTTGAGGAACTGTTCCCGGCTGATGCCGCTCCCGACGGGGACTCCGGCCGCCTGGGCCAGGTGCTCGTAGAGTCCCTGGAACGCGTTCAGGAGTTCCCGCACCTCCGCGGAGTCGGCCTTCCTCCCCAGGTTCTGGGCGATCCGGGCTGCCTCGCCCTGGAAGTCGCTGGATTCCAGCAGACCGTTGCCGTCGGTGTCCCACTTCTCGAAGCGCTTCACCAGACGGTCGTTGGCGACAGCAGTGCTCATGTGTTCTCCTTCTCGGTTCGTCTCGGAGAGATTCCGGACTGCGGCCCCTGGTCAGGGCCGCGACCGCGCAGGGCGCTGCCACTGCGCGGGTCTGTGGGCCGGCGGGACGCCGGCGGGGAGGTGCCGACCGGGGTCGGCGGGACGAGCCGTCGGCTGGGGCGGCGAAAGGGGCCGGAGCCAGTGCCGGACGCGACGGGGGTTGTCAGAGAAGCGTCACTCTGCTGCCCACTGCCTTGCCGCGCGTGTCCAGCACGGCGCAACGGGCTCTGCCCCACGCTTCTCTCGCGTAGCAGGCGTGGTCCTGCAGCAGGATCGCCACATCCGCATCGCGCAGGGCTTCCCGCAGATCCGTGGCACGCGGCAGGGACCGATCGTCCACGCTGAAGTCGGCTGCGTACGGATCGTGATAGAAGACGTCGACCCCAGTGGCGAGCAGCCCGGCGGCCACGGGGCGTGCCGGTGACTCACGGACGTCGGCGACGTCGGCCTTGTAGGTGACGCCCAGGAGGAGGGCACGTGCGCCCTCCGGCCGGCCGCGGGTCTCGGTGAGCAGAGACAGGGCCCGGTCCACGACATGCCTCGGCATGTCGGTGAGGACCTCGTGTGCGGCTGCCAGCATGCGGAAGGGGAAACCCTGGGACTCGGCCCGCGCGGCCAGATAGCGGGGGTCGACGGGGATGCAGTGCCCGCCGACGCCGGGACCGGGACTGAAAGGGGCGAAGCCGAACGGCTTCGACGCCGCGCAGTGCAGAACGTCCCAGACGTCGATGCCGGCCTGGTGGCAGAAGAGCGCCACCTCGTCGGCCAGGGCGATATTGACGTAGCGGTAGGTGTTCTCGAGGAGTTTGGCCATCTCCGCCTCCCGCGTGCCCCGGGCGAGGACGAGGTGGTCCACGAACCGTCCGTAGAACGCGGTGGCGTACTTCACGCACAGAGCGGTGCAACCGCTCACGATCTTCGGGGTGTTGCGGACGCCCCAGACCTCGTTGCCGGGGTCGATGCGCTGCGGAGAGTACGCGAGATGGAAGTCCTCGCCGACTCGCAGGCCGCTGCCGCGCTCCAGCAGCGGTCTCACGACATCCTCCGTGGTGCCCGGGTAGCTGGTGGACTCGAGGACGACGAGCATGCCGGTGCGCAACCGCGCAGCGACGACTCCCGAGGCGTCCCGCACCGCGGACAAGTCGGGTAAGCCTTCCGGTGTGAGGCCGGTCGGGACACAGATCACCACGGTCTGTGCGTCGTCCAGGACCGCGGGGTCGGCCGTGGCGCGGAAGCCTGCGTCCAGCATGGCGGTGACCTCGGCGTCACGGACGCCCCCGACGTGCGAGCGGCCCGCGGTGAGAGCGGACACCACAGTGCCGGACACGTCGTACCCGGCGGTGGTCAGGCCGGCCGAGACCGCGGCTCTGGCGAGGGGTAACCCGACATGGCCAAGCCCCATGACGACAAGGTCGACGGTCATGTGCAGCAGTTCTCCTGGGTGTGGGGGACCGGAGCGCGTGAAACGGTGGTTCAGGCCGAGAAGCTGCCGCTGCCGGGCGCCACGTGCGCCCCGAAGCCCGGCTGCACGGTGAGGCCGGGCGTCAGACAGAAGGGGTCGCCGTACACGGTGACCGGCCGGTCGGTGCGATTCGTCAGCACGTGTGCGTCGGCCGGCAGTTTGTGACAACCATGAGGTTCCGGGTAAACGGTCAGCGGTGCCAGCTCCGTCCGGAACACCACGACCTCGCCGGGTTCCGCCGCCGCGGCTGTACCGGGCGCTGCGGTCCCCGCGAAAAGCGCACAGGTCACGGCGAACAGAAAGATCCGGGCACCACGCATAAGCGGCCTCCTCTGGAATTCTTCGGTCATTTCTTTTTCCTCGGTCGGCCTGGCGGCCAGGTTGAAGGTGGAACGGGGGATGTCGACGAGGTCGGCGTGGTGGTCGTGAGCGCGGTGCGGATCATGGCGGCATAGGCGTCGTGAAAGCCAGGCGGCAGGTGGCTGCGGTAGAAGTCGAGGGCCTGGCTGGTGATGAAGCTGCCGTCGTCGCTGCGGGTCCACTCCTGGTCGCGCATGGAGTGTCACAGTCCGCGGGCTTCGGCTTCCTTCTTGGGCACTCTGCTGTGGTGGTGCGAGTAGAACGACTCACCCCTGCGGCCGTCCTCGGCCATCCAGCCCGGCGGGGTGCCACGGCCTCGCGCAGGAACTCCTTGAGCCGCGGCGGCGGTTGGGGATGCCGCGTGGAGAACGTACCGATGACGCGGAAGAGGTCGTCGGCGTGGGAGATCTGGCCGGAGCTGAGCAGTTCGGCCACAAGGACGTCTGCCGGCGGACCACCTACCCTGTTGGGCCTCGGGCAGGTCTTCGACGGTCATGGGCACGGCTACTTCCCCTTCTGGCGGCCATGTGACGGGAGCGCAACAGCCAAGTCGTGCGGGCGTTCCTCGGGAGGCGGTTGCTGCGCTTCGGCGACTGGAGTCTGTCCGCTTGCTGGAGAAGGATGCGCCGACGGCAGGTGGTGTACACGTGTGAGTGAATGCGTCTGCGGTTGTGGTCAGCAGGCGGCGAGTGAGAGGGCTACGCAGTGCGCGGCGAGGGCCGCCACGGTCAGGGCGTGGAACACCTCGTGGTGGCCGAACCAGCGGGGTGGGGGCGGGGCGTTGGACGGCGTGGACCACCGAGCCCGCGCCAGAGGAGACGGCCGGTGACTATCAAGTGAGCACGGCCGGTGTGCAGGAAACCGGCATCGATGCCTCGATCGGCACCGTCGGCGACGCCCTGGGCAACGCGCGCTCATGGAATCCCGGACCCAGACCCGCCACTACGAAACGGAGGCGGTGACGCACGTATGACGCACGAGGCTCTCTGCACGGCTTCTCTCGCCCCGGACCACCGGCGGGAGCGGGGGACTCGGCCGGTGTCACAGTTCCGCGGCGGGCCAGTCCAGCAGACGGGCGCCGATCACCGCGGTCTGGAGCATGTAGCGATGGGCCGGGTCGGCGGGGTTGGCGCCCGTGAGTTTGTGGATGCGGTCCAGGCGGTACGTCAGGGCGCGCACGCTCAGGGAGAGACGGCGGGCGGCCTCGGCGGCCACGCAACCCGAGTCGAAGTAGGCGATGAGGGTGTCGAGGAGGGGCTCGGCGCCGCCGCGGGCTGTGGTCAGCGGGCCCAGGGTGCCGGCGACGAGGTCGGCCATGGCCTGCCGGTCGCGGGTGAGGACGGGGTAGACCAGCAGGTCGGCGGCGCGCAGGACCGGGTCGTCGAGGTCGAGGCGCTCGGCGAGTTCGAGCGCGTTGAGCGCCTCCTCGTAGGACTGGACGACGCCGCCGGGGCCGGGCTGGGGGCGGCCGATGGCGACGCGGCCGCCGTCGGTGGCGGCGTGCGCCTGCTTGGCGAAGTGGGCGAGCACCTCGTCCTGGTGGCCGGGGGCTATGCACAGCAGCCGGCCGTCCTTGGTGGTGAGCAGGACGCTGCGGTCACCGAACCGCGCGATGACGGACCGCTCCACCTGCCTCGACACCGGATCGGCCTCGCCGTACGCGATCCGGCCCTGTGCGACGGCGACCGCGTGGGCGTGGGACAGGCGCAGGCCGAAGCGTTCGGCGCGCTCTGCGAGGCGGCCCAGGTCGCTGCGGCCGTAGAGGAGGTCGTCGATGAACTCCCGGCGGGCAGCCTCCTCCTGGCGTACGGCGAGCAGTTCGGCGCGCTCGAAGCCCTCGGCGAAGGCGTCGATGACCTGCTGGACGGCGGCGAGCGCCCTGTCGGCGGAGCCTCTCGCGCCGGGCCAGGCCGTGCGGGCGGCGGTGAGGTGGGCGCTGACCAGGGCGCGCAGTCCGTGGCCGGCTTCCGCTGCCTGTTCTCCCAGCGCACGGCGTGAGGCGATCTCGTCGCGAGTGAGGCGCCGACCGGTCGCCGAGACGTCGGCCAGGATGCGGTCGTAACCGTCGAGATACTGCTCGGGAATCTCCCGTTCCGTCACGTCGTCCCCCGCTATTTTGACGCGCCGCTGACGGTTTCTTAGCGGTCACCGGCATGCAGACCCTAATGAACGCTGCCGGAAACCGGCAATGCGCGGGTCGGCGCTCATGGTTGAGCATGGCTCGCGGGGAGCACGGCGGATGGTTCCGATGCCGGACACCGGCAGGTGCCGGCATCGGAAACCGGAGGGGAGCCGTGCACCGTCGGAAGATCACGACCGGCGCGGGCCGCGGGCGGAAAGGGGGCAGCAGGATGCGGATGTTTCTGCTGGCCGCCACCGGCCTGCCCACGATCCTGCCGACCGCGGCGCTCGTCGTGGTCGCCTGCTTCTGGCTGCTGGCCCTCGCGCGGGTCACCGCCGTCGACAGCTTCGACGCGGACGTCGATCTGCGGGCCTGGCGCATGAGCGGGGTGCCCGTTGCCGTCGCCCTCTCGCTGCTGACCGTGCTCGCCTGGTGCTTGAGCGTCTCGGCGGCCGTGCTGCTCACCGTGTTCCGGCCGCAGGGATCCGTCGCCGGGCTGCTGCGCCTGGCCGCCCCCGCGGGAGCGCTGCTCCTCGCCTGGGCCGCCACGTGTCTGATCGTGCGGCCCCTGCACCGGCTCTTCCCGGACGAACCCGCGGTGGCCGTACCCCCGCCGCGAGGCCACGCCGCCTGAGCCGCGCCTCGCCGGACCTCGTCTCCGGCTCCTTCTTCCTCTCGCTCGAACTCCCTTACGCCTCAAGGACGTATGCCATGAATCCCATGACCGTGGGCATCGGCGTGCTCGTCGCCGTCTGCCTGCTCGCCGTACTCGCCGTCTCCCTGTTGTTCCGCAAGGTGGAGCAGGGCAAGGCCCTGATCGTCTCCAAGCTGCGCAGGGTCGATGTGACGTTCACCGGGCAGGTCGTCCTGCCGGTGCTGCACAAGGCCGAGGTGATGGACATCTCGGTGAAGACCATCGAGATCACCCGGGCCGGCCGGGACGGGCTGATCTGCCGGGACAACATCCGTGCCGACATCCGGATCTCGTTCTTCGTGAAGGTCAACAAGACCGTCGAGGACGTCATCAAGGTCGCCCAGGCCGTCGGCACCGCGCGGGCGAGCGACCAGAAGACGCTGCAGGAACTCTTCCACGCGAAGTTCTCCGAGGCGCTGAAGACCGTGGGCAAGCAGCTGGACTTCACCGACCTCTACACCAAGCGCGAGGAACTGCGTTACAAAATCATCGAGTTGATCGGTGTCGACCTCAACGGCTACCACCTGGAGGACGCGGCGATCGACTACCTGGAGCAGACGCCGCTGACCCAGCTCGACCCGGCCAACGTCCTCGACGCCCAGGGCATCCGCAAGATCACCGAGCTGACCGTGGTCGAGCACGTGCGCACCAACGAGGCCCAGCGCACGGAGGAGAAGGAGATCACCCGGCAGAACGTCGACGCCCGCGAGGCGATCCTGGAGCTGGAACGCCGGCAGGCGGACGCCGAGATCAAGCAGAAGCGCGAGATCGACACCGTACGGGCGCGCGAGGAGGCCGAGACGGCGCGGGTGGTGGAGGAGGAGCGGCTGCGGGCGCAGGGCGCGTTCCTGGCCACCGAGGAGAAGCTCGGTGTCCAGCGCGAGAACCAGGCCCGCGAGGTCGCCGTCGCCGCGAAGAACCGCGAGCGGGTCATCGCCGTCGAGAACGAGCGCATCGAGAAGGACCGGATGCTGGAGGTCATCGCGCGGGAACGGGAGACCCAGCTGACGCGGATCGCCGCCGAGAAGGAGGTCGAGGCGGAGAAGCGGGAGATCGCCGAGGTCATCCGGGAGCGGGTGGCCGTGGACTGCACGGTCGCCGAGCAGGAGGAGGCCATCAAGAAGCTGCGGGCCGTGCAGGAGGCGGAGCGGCAGCGGCAGGCGGTCGTCATCGCCGCCGAGGCCGAGGCGCAGGAGCTGCTGGTCAAGGACATCAAGGCGGCGGAGGCGGCCGAGCAGGCCGCCGTGCACCGTGCCGCCGAGGAACTCACCCTCGCCGAGGCCCGGATGAAGTGCGCCGACCTCGACGCCCAGGCCAAGCTGCGGCTCGCCGAGGGTGTCCAGGCCGAGGCCGCCGCCGAGGGTCTGGCCGCGGTGCGGGTCCGCGACAAGGAGGCCGAGGTCATCGAGAAGGCCGGGCGGGCGGAGGCCGAGGCGGCCGAGGCGCGGATGCGGGCCGAGGCGGAGGGAACCCGGGCCCAGGCGCTCGCCGAGGCCGAGGGAATCGGCGAGAAGCTCAAGGCGGAGGCCGCCGGCCTCACCGAGAAGGCGGCGGCGATGGCCGCCCTGGACGATGCCTCCCGCGGCCACGAGGAGTACCGGCTGCGCCTGGCGGCCGAGAAGGACATCCGGCTGGCCGGGCTGGACGCACAGCGGCAGATCGCCGAGGCGCAGGCCACCGTGCTCGCCACCGGGCTGGAGAACGCCGACATCGACATCGTCGGCGGGGAGTCCGTCTTCTTCGACCGGCTGGTCTCCGCGATCTCGTTCGGCAAGGGTGTCGACGGATTCGTCGAGAACTCCGCGACCGCGCGGGCGCTCGCCGGGCCCTGGCTGGACGGCGGCGCGAGCTTCACCGACGACCTCGGGCACATTTTCGGTTCCGTCTCCACGGCCGACGTACGCGACCTGACCGTGTCCGCGCTGCTGATGAAGCTCATGAAGTCGGACGCCGCGAACACCGGTCAGTTCCAGCAACTCCTGGAGAGAGCAGGTGAGTTGGGCCTCGCCGACACGTCCCTCGCCTCCGTCAACGGCTCCGCCAGGGGCTGACCGGCCCGTGGTCCGGAGCCGCCGCGCAGGGGACGGCGGCTCCGGACCACGTGTCTCCTTCGACCTGCTGAGAGGGACCCATGACCACCGGCCAGGACACCGGTACGTACGAGGCGTCGGCCGCGGGCGGGCGGGGGCCGTCGGAGACCCGAACGCACGAGACGCCGGACATCGACGCGTACGCGTTGCTGCGCGACCGCCTCACCGTTCAGGCCGCCGAACTCGCCCGCCGAGCCGCGGCGTTGAACGCCCGACGTGCCGAGGAGTTCGGCTCGTCACGGCTCGAACTGGCCAGCACCGCGCGGTTGCGCACCGAGCACAACTGCGTGCCCCGCGACATCGTCTCCGTCGGTGACACCCTGCTCTTCGGCCACAACGTGTTCCTCGGCCTGAAGCCCGAGACGACGGTCGGCGACGTCCTCGCGCTCCACGACCGCGAGTTGAACCGGCTGCCCGACGACGCCGTGCCCGGACTGCTCGACGACCCTGCGTTCCTCCGCGAGTTCGCCGCCCTCCACCGCTACTACCGTCAGGCCCACCTGCTGCAACTGCGTCGCGTGGAAGGCAAGTTGCTCGCTGTCTTCCAGACCGGCGAGCAGGCCGGCGACATCCGTGTCCTGCGCTGGGCGGTGACCGACGACGGACAGGCCACCTTCCTCGACGCGCGCGGCGACCGCGACCACGTCTTCCCGCCCTCCCACGACGTCGAGTGGACCGTCACGACCCGCGAGGACCACGTCCTGGGCCGCCACCCGCACGTCCGTGTCGAGGGGGAGGTCTTCGTCGAGACCGTCGGCGGGACGCTGACCGTCAAGGTCGAGAACAACACCGAGACCGGCGAGGGAATCCACTCCGAGCCGGTCGACGAGCCGCTGCAGTCCCTCGCCGACGCGGACATCGCGTACGCGCGCGTGGGCACGCTGCTCCTGCTGCGGATCCGCCCCTACAAGGAGGACACCGACCGCCACCTGGTGTTCAACACCCTGACCAGGTCGGTCGTCCGCCTCGACGGCATCGGCCGGGCCTGCCGCCGCCTGCCCGAGGACCAGGGCATCGTGTTCCCCGGCGGCTACTGCCTGGCCACCGGCACCCACAAGACGTACGGCCTCGAAGTCGCAGGGCTGGAGTTCGAGCGCGAGGTGCGCTCCCCGAACGGCGAGGACGTGCTGTACGCCTTCCACGCGCGCGGGGAGGGCCGCAGCCTGCTGCTGCCGTACAACATGATCCGCAAGGAGGTCGCCACCCCGCTGTCCTGCCACGGCTGGGCCCTGTTCGACGACGGCAGGCTGATGGTGCTGCGGGCGGACGGCGACGAAGCACAGCGCGTGCACCCGCTCCAGCTGTGGAACTCGCCCTACGTCTCCGACACCCACGCCGCCTCCCGCCCGGTCGGCGCCGGCCCGCTCGCCCGCGTCGGCAACGCCGACCTGGTACGCGGTATCTCCGACTGTCTGTCCCTCACCCGAGCGGTGGCCGAGACGACACCCACGAGCGAGGTGTACGGGGCGCTGGTCGCCGCGTGCGTCCGAGCGGCCGACGCCCACCACTGGCTGGGCGACCCCGAACTCGGCGATCTGCGCGAGCCGCTCACGCAGGTGCGCGCCACCGCCGACCAGGTGCTGGCCGAGTTCGAGACCGTCCGGGCCCTCACCCGCCGGGCCACCGACGCGCTCACCGAGGCTGCCGCGCGGATCGCCACGGTCGTACGGCGGCTGCGCGGGGAGACCCCGCGCGGCGCCGCCGCCTGGGTCACCGGGCTGACCGAACTCCGGTACGCCCAAGGCCATTTGCTCACCCTCAAGGACATGCGGTACGCCGACACCGCCCGCATCGACGAACTCGCCGCGGACGCGGCAGCCGACCTCACCACCTTCGGCCGGCGGGCCGTCACCCACCTCGCCCGCGAGGACGCCTTCGCCGAGCACCGGGCGGACCTCGAACGGCTCGACGCCGACGCCGAGGCCATTGCCACGGTCGCCGAGGCCGCGCCGGTCACGGCCCGTCTCGACGAACTGGCCGACGGGCTGCGCACGGTGACCGAGGTCGTCGCCGGGCTCGACATCGGCGACGCCACGGTCCGTACCGCCGTCCTGGAGCGGATCGCGGAGGTGCTCGGCGGCGTCAACCGCGCCCGCGCCACCCTAGACGGCCGCCGTCGCGAACTCCTCGACCGCGAGGGGCGTGCCGAGTTCGCAGCCGAGTTCGCCCTGGTCGGGCAGACGGTCACCGGCGCGCTCGCCGCCGCGGACAGCCCCGAGGCGTGCGAGGAGCAACTCGCCCGCATGCTCGTCCAGGTGGAGAACCTGGAGTTCCGCTTCGCCGAGTTCGACGACTTCCTCGGCGCGCTCGCCGACAAACGCGACGAGGTCCACGAGGCGTTCGCCGCCCGCAAGCAGACCCTCGCCGACGCCCGCGCCCGCCGCGCCGAACGCCTCGCCGACTCCGCCGCCCGCGTGCTGCGGACGGTGGCCCGCCGCGCCGGCGCCCTGGCCGACAGGGACGCCGTCGCCACCTACTTCACGTCCGACCCGATGCCGGAAAGGGTCCGCCGTGTGATCGGCGAACTGCGTGAACTCGGCGACCAGGTACGGGCGGAGGAACTCGACGGCCGCCTCAGGGCCACCCGCCAGGAGACCCTGCGCGCGCTGCGCGACCGCACAGACCTGTACGCCGACGACGGCCGCACGATCCGCCTCGGCGCCCACCGCTTCGCCGTGAACACCCAGCCCCTGGACCTCACGCTGGTTCCGCACGGCGACGGCATCGCCTTCGCCCTGACCGGCACCGACTACCGCTCACCGGTGACCGACCCGGACTTCGCGGCCACCCGCCCGTACGGGGACCGCCCCCTGTCCTCGGAGTCGCCCGAGGTCTACCGCGCCGAGCACCTTGCGGCCCGGCTGCTGGACGAGCACGGCCCAGCAGCGCCGGCGGAGGCCGATCTGCCCGCCCTGGTCCGGCAGGCGGCGGACGCCGCCTACGACGAGGGGTACGAACGCGGAGTCCACGACCACGACGCCGTACTGATCCTCATGGCCCTCCTGCGCCTGTCCGAGGGAGCGGGCCTGCTCCGCCACGAACCCGCCGCCCGCGCTGCCGCCCAGCTGTTCTGGGCACACGGCACCACCGCCGAAGAACGTGCGGTGTGGACCCGCCGGGCCCTGTCCCTCGCCCGCGCCCGGGAGACCTTCGGCCTCGCCCCGGCCATCGCCGACCTGGAGCGGGAGCTGGAAGAGGCGATCGGCGGCCCGACCGCGAACGCCGCCGCCTGCTACCTCTTCGAGGAGCTCACCACCGGTCCCGACGGCTTCGTCCTCAGTGCCGGCACCCGCACCCTGCTCGACAAGTTCCGCCGTACAACGGGCACTTCCGCATACGACGACGACCTCGCCGCTCTCGACGCCCCGGCCGCCCGCCGGCAACTGGTCGAGACGTGGCTCACGGCCTACACCACCGCCACCAGCACGGACATCGACCCCGGCGACCTGGCCGAGGCGGTCACGGCGGAGCTCTGCCCGGACCTGCTCCGCTACGAGTCCGACGCACCGCTGACCGAGACCGTCGAGGGCCTGCTCGGCACCCACCCGCGCATCGACCGCCGTACGCTCACCGTCCGCGTCGACGAACTCCTCGCCCGCACCCGAGTGTTCCGCACCCGCGAAGTGCCCGCACACCGTGCCCATCAGCGCCGCCGCACGGCCCTGGTGGCGGCCGAGCGCACGCGGCTCCGCCTGGACGAGTACCGGCCGCAGGTGATGTCGACGTTCGTCCGCAACCGGCTCGCCGACGAGGTCTGCCTGCCGTTGATCGGGGACAGCCTGGCCAAACAGCTCGGCACCACGGGCGAGACCGAACGCACCGACACCGGCGGCCTGCTGCTCCTCGTCTCCCCGCCGGGATACGGCAAGACGACGCTCCTGGAGTACGTTGCCGACCGCCTCGGCCTGCTCCTGGTCAAGGTCAACGGCCCGGCGCTCGGGCACGCGGTCACCTCGCTCGACCCGGCCGAGGCTCCGAACGCCACCGCGCGCCAGGAGATCGAGAAGATCAACTTCGCGCTGGAGGCCGGGAACAACACCCTCCTCTACCTGGACGACATCCAGCACACCTCGCCCGAACTGCTGCAGAAGTTCATTCCGCTGTGCGATGCCACCCGCCGCATCGAGGGCGTACGGGACGGCGAACCGCGCACCTACGACCTCAGGGGCAAGCGCTTCGCCGTCTGCATGGCCGGCAACCCCTACACCGAGTCCGGCAGCCGTTTCCAGGTCCCCGACATGCTCGCCAACCGCGCCGACGTGTGGAACCTCGGCGACGTCCTGACCGGAAAGGAGGACGCCTTCGCGCTCAGCTTCGTCGAGAACGCCCTCACCGCCAACCCGGTCCTCGCGCCGCTCGCCGGCCGCGACCGCGACGACCTCGAACTGCTGGTCCGTCTGGCGCAGGGCGACTCCACGGCCTGCGCGGACCAGCTCACCCATCCCTACGCCCAAGCCGAGCTGGACCGGGTCCTGGCCGTGCTGCGCCACCTGCTGACCGCCCGCGAGACGGTCCTCGCGGTGAACGCCGCCTACATGGCCTCGGCCGCCCAGTCCGACGCCGCCCGCACCGAGCCGCCCTTCCGGCTCCAGGGCTCCTACCGCAACATGAACAAGATCGCCCAGCGGATCCAGCCGGTGATGAACGACGCCGAACTCAGCGCCGTCCTCGACGACCACTACACCGCCGAGGCCCAGACCCTCACGACCGGCGCCGAGGCCAACCTGCTGAAGCTGGCCGAGCTGCGCGGTGCGCAGACCGGTGAACAGGCGTTGCGCTGGGCCGAGTTGAGAGCCGCCTACATCCGCACGCGGACCCTCGGCGGTCCGGAGGACGACCCGCTCACGCGCGCGGTCGCCACCCTCGGCCTGCTCGCCGACCGGATCGCCGCCGTGGAGACGGCGATCACCCGGGCCGCCGACCCGCGCGTCCTGCTCGTCAACCCCGACGCCCGGCACGCGGCCGGGCAGGAGGAGCGGCCATGATGTCCTTCCTGATCCCTCTCGCCGTAGCCGTGCTGATCGTGGCTGCCTGCACGGTCGTGCTGGTCCGCAGGGACCGGCGCCGGATGGAGGCGAGCGCTGACAGCCTGCGGATCGAGGCGACCGCCCACCGCGGCCTCCGCGAGACCAGGCGCCGGGCGCGCGCCTACCAGAACCGGTTCCTGCGTGGGCCCGACTGACTTTCGTCCCGTGCACCGGCGGCGCGAGAATCTGTTCCGAGAGCGGTGTCCATTGCCGGCTCCCGGCAATCTGCCGACCCCGGCGGTGCGCGTAAACGTACGGACCAGGCGGACTCGCCGACCGAAGTGGAGAGAAACCGCGGTATGAGCGATTGGCACAGCTGGGCGGCCGTGGCCGTGTTCGTGGGCGCGTACGTCCTGATCATCAGCGAGCGCGTCCACCGTACGGCCGCGGCCCTCGGCGGCGCCGGCCTGATGCTCGCGATCAGCGCCACCGACGACAAGGCGGCGTTCTACTCCGAGCACACCGGCATCGACTGGAACGTGATCTTCCTGCTGCTCGGGATGATGGCGATCGTCGGAGTGCTGCGGCAGACCGGCCTGTTCGAGTACCTGGCGATCTGGTCGGTCAAGCGAGCCCGGGGCAGACCCTTCCGCGTCATGGCGATGCTGGTCCTCATCACCGCGTTCGCCTCCGCGCTGCTCGACAACGTCACCACCGTGCTGCTGATCGCCCCCGTCACGCTGCTGGTCTGCGAGCGCCTCGGCCTGGCCTCCACCCCGTTCCTGATCGCCGAGGTGTTCGCCTCCAACATCGGCGGCACCGCGACCCTGGTCGGCGACCCGCCCAACATCATCATCGCCAGCCGGGCGGGACTGACCTTCAACGACTTCCTGGTCCACCTCGCCCCGATCGCGGCCGTGCTCACGGCGGTGCTGGTGGTGCTGTGCCGGGTGATGTTCCGAAAGGCGTTCGTGTACGACGAGGAACGCGCCGCGCAGGTCATGACGTTGACGGAACGCGAGGCCATCCGCGATCCGCGGCTGCTGTGGCAGGGCCTGGCCGTCCTGGCCCTGGTCGTCGCAGGCTTCGTTCTGCACCCGGTGCTGCACTACGAGCCGAGCGTCGTCGCCCTGCTCGGCGCCGGACTGCTGGTCGCCGTCTCGAAGGTGGAGACCCGGCAGGTCCTGGGCGAGGTGGAGTGGCCCACGCTCGCCTTCTTCGCCGGCCTGTTCGTCATGGTCGGCGCGCTGATCGAGACCGGGGTGATCGGCGACCTCTCCCGCGGCCTCGCGGATGTCACCGGCGGCCGCGAACTCGGGGCCACCATGACCTTGCTGGGCGGCTCCGCGGTGCTGTCCGGCGTCGTCGACAACATCCCCTACGTGGCCACCATGGCCCCCATCACCGCCGACCTGGTCAAGGACATGGGCGGCGCGGCCGACGGCCACCACGTGCTGTGGTGGGCCCTGGCCCTGGGCGCCGACCTGGGCGGCAACGCCACCGCGATCGGCGCCAGCGCCAACGTCGTCGTCCTGGGCATCGCCGAACGCAACCGGCAGCCCATCTCCTTCTGGCAGTTCACCAAGTACGGCCTCGTCGTCACGCTAGTCACCGTGATGATCAGCGCCCTGTACCTGTGGCTGCGCTACTTCGTCCTGGCCTGACTCCGCGCCGGTGGCGGCCGCGCTCAGGTACTCGGCGTGCTCACTGTGCCGGCCTCGCCCAGAAGCTCGTGCAGCAGGTGCGACGCTGTGATGACCCCGAGCAGATGCGTGCCCGCCTTGTCCTTCGTGGCCACCGCGACCAGGGGGCTGCGCACCCGCGCCATCAGAGCCGCGACCTCCAGGGCGGTGTCGTCCGGGTCGGCGATCGGCGGCGGGGCAGCCGTACTGGACAGGCAGTCGCCGACGCGGCGTCCGGCCAGGGCCTGGCAGAGCCGGTCGGCGTGCTGCTCGTCGACCACCGCCGCGAGCGTGGGGTCCTCGACGACGTAGGCCGGGACCAGAACCTTGACCATCTGGGAGGCGGGCAGGATCGCCTTCGGCTCCCCGCGCTCGTCCAGCACGAGCAGCCCCGGCAGCTTGTGCTCGGCCATCAGCCGCGCCGCGTCCATGGCATCGCTGTCGACGCTCACCGACTCGTACTCCACCGCCAGATCACGTGCCCGCACGGTCGGCTCCCGTCTTCCCGAAACGTCCCTGCGCCCAGCGTCGTACGCGTCCGGTCGCGTACGCCAGGTCATCGTGCAGAAACATACGCAACCTGTACGGCATGCCGGGGGAGATCCACGCCCGCACTCGCAGCCCGGGTAGGCAAGGAAGGCGTCAAGAAAGCGTCAATTGGCTGGTCACGGGCGATACTTGACGGGTGGGAGCCAGATGGCTCCTGGACGGTTCGAGGCGGGGAGGCGACGTCCGGTGAGCAGTGTCGGCAAGGGGCTGGAAAAGGCCGAGGTACGACTGAAGTGGGATCCGAGTCCGCTGGGGGAACCGCCCCGGCACCTCGACATCGTCGCCGCGACCTACTCCGTGGACGACCCCCACGGGCGGCCGGTGTACGTCGTCCACTACGACAGCCGCTCACCCGACGGCACCATCAACATGACCCGGCACAGCCAGACCGGTCAGGGCTTCGGTTTCGTCGAGGTGATGGTTCTGGAACTCGACCGGCTGGCCTCCTCCTTCGGCCGGGTCGTGGTGGGAGTGGTCATCCACCAGGATGGTGGGCGGCGGACTTTCGGCGACATCTCGAATGGCGGGGTAGTGGTCGTCGAGCGGTACACGGAGCTGCTGGTGGACGACTTCGCGCGGGTCGCCGGCTCCACGGCCACCACCGTGGCGGAGTTCGTCAGGGACAGCTCCAAGGGGTGGGAATTCCACGAGATGATCCGCGGCTTCGACAGTGACCCGTTGCCTTTCACCTTGGAAATGGGCGCCGTTCACCGGCCTTCTCCCGGCCCCCTCCCGGGGACGAGTCCGGCGGGGACGGCCTGAGCCCGACGTCCTCCGAGTGCCCCCTCCAGGAGTCGTAGCCCGAGGAGGTTGACAGGACGCGCGAGAGCCCGATCTGGTGCGATACCGCCCGTGCCCGTTCGTCGGCGCGCGTGACGAGCAGCAGGGTGCCGCGTGCACGTGCGGCACGCAGAGCAAGGACGCCAAGGGCATCCAGGCCACCGTCCCGGAGAACCGCAACCTGGTCCCGGCCGGCCGGTTCATGCTGTTCGCGGCCTACGACCAGGGCACACCGTCCAAGGCGGCGCGGACGCGAGAGTGCCCTAGCGGGTCGCGCCGAGGGCATCCAATGCGGCGAGGATGTCGGCGGGCTCGGCGCGGAGGGTGTAGTCGGTGTTGACGAACGCCCAGCGGATGGTGACGTCGCGGTCGATGACGTACGTGGCGGGCAGCGGCAGGGTGCGCGGGTGTCCGTCGTTGACGTGCTGGAGGTCGAAGCCGAGCTTGTCGTAGACGGCGGCGAGGTCGTCGGGGAGGTCGAAGGCGAGGCCGTACTGCTGGGCGGTGTCGGAGCCGATGTCGCTGAGGACGTCGAAGGCCAACTCGTGCTTCTCGGTCAGGGTGAGGGACTCGTCGGGGATCTGCGGGGAGACGGCCACCAGGCGGGCGCCGCGGGCGGTGATCGCCTCGTGGTGCTGCTGGAGGGAGCGCAGGGCGATGTTGCAGTACGGGCACCAGGCGCCGCGGTAGAAGGTCAGCACGACCGGGCCGCGGGCGAGCAGGTCGTCCAGCGCCACGAACTCCCCGGCGGCGGAAGGCAGTCGGAAGCGCGGGGCCGGGTCGCCGACGGTCAGGGCGCGGTCGGCCTGGCCGGAGTGGGCGAGCTCCTGTCCGGCCCGGCGCATGCTCTCCCGTATCTCGGCGGGGATCTGCTGCTGACGGGCCTCGTAGAAGGCGCGCAACTCGGCGTTCAGGGTCATGGGAACGGTCCTCCTGAGGCGCGGATCGATCAACAATCAACTCGGAACGACCGTTCCAAGATAGCGGTATCGGGCTTATCCTGGAACCCTCGTTTCAAGATGGTTGCGCAAGATGGTTGCGCAAGATGGTTGAGCAAGATGTGGAGAGAGGGAGGGCAGGTAACGGCATGCCGGACGTCAAGCACTTCGACCCGGACACAGTCCTGGAGTCGGTGGTCCGGCTGTTCTGGCGCCAGGGCGTGGCCTCCACGGGCATCCAGGACGTGGTGACGGCGACTGGCCTGAACCGCTCCAGCCTGTACGCCACCTTCGGCGGCAAGCAGGAGCTCTACCGCGCCGCGCTGGGCCGCTACCTGGAGCGCCGGTCCCAGCCGGCGTTCTGCCGCCTCGCTGAGGACGAGCGGGGTCTGCCCGCCGTCGCCGACTTCTTCGCCGGGCTGATCGAGGCGCGCTGCTCGGGCGAGTACGCCCGCTGGGGCTGCATGGTCTCCAACGCGCACGCCGGAGCCGAGAACGGCGATCCCGAGGTCCGCGCTCTTCTCGACCGGCATCACCGGGAGCTGAAGGACGCGCTGCGCGCGGCACTCGTCACGGCGCAGGAACGGGGTCAACTCGCTGCTGCCGGTACCGATCCGGACGCGGCAGCCGAGGCGCTGGTGCTGCTCGCCTATGGCGTGAACCTGCGTTCCCGCGCGGGAGCCGACGCCGCATCGCTGCACGCGACGGTGAACACTGCCCTGCAAGCCTTCGGTGGCCGAACCGCCGTCTGACAGGAGGTCGATCTGGCGAAGCCCGTCGGCGAAGCCGGGACCCGATCCTCACTTGGGCGGCAGACCGGCCGCGAACGCGTGTCCCTCGTCGATCCACTCGCCGAGTACGTCGTCCTCCGCCACGGCGGAGCCCGCGACCACGACCCACCCGCGCATCGGGCGGCCCGGCATGTCGAAGATCCGAGCACCCGGCCGAGCGAGAGCTTCTTCCGTGGCGTCCGAGCCGACCCGGACCATGAGGTCGTCGTCGCTCACACCGACGGCCATGTTGCCTCGGAGGAGGAACGCGATGCCTCCGAACATCCGCTTCTCAGTGATGTCGGGATCCGCTCCCAAGCGCTCCCGGATGCGCTCGGCCAGCCCTTGGTCGTACGCCATCACATGCCGCCTTCCAGGTTGGTGAGCCGGCGTTCGAGGTCACGCAGGTCCTCGGCGAGGCTGGAGCGGACCTGGCGGGACATCAGCGGTGCCGCCAGGCGAAGGAGGCCGCCCGGGCCGCCGCGCACCCGGATGCCGGCCAGGGTGCCGCGAGGGTGGGCCTCGAAGGTGTACGTGACGTGCATGGGCATGGGGGCGGCCGTGGCGATCATGTCCAGCAGCCTCGGCGGCTCGTGGGCGGCCACCCGCAGGACGTAGTCGATGCGCCGGCCGAGGAAGTACGCCGTACGGGTCACCTCGGCACCCACTCCGAACCCGCCGCCGTCCGCTTCCCTGGTCAGCTCCGCCTGGCGGATGCCCTGAGTCCTCCCCCATAGCCCTGAACGGGCATGGGAGGTGCCCCCAGGTGTCGTGACGCCAGTCCATGGCGTACGCCGCCACCTGCTCAGGTGGCAGCGGGATCATTCGCCGCACCATCACGTCGATTGCCACGGGGTCAGGATCCCAGCCGACGTCCCAGCGCGCGCGACATCGGTCAGAACGATGACGGATGCCCGACAAAGCGCGACAGATGCCGGACAGGACGACCTCGCCGCGGTCCACGGGCGGGGTCCCGGCCAGGATCTTCAGCAGCGTCGACTTGCCGGCGCCGTTCTCCCCTACGACCGCGACCAGATGTCCGGGGGTGACGGTGAGGTCGGCGCCGCGCCGGACGGGATGCCGGCCGTAGGACCTGTGGATGTCGCGGGCCTGAAGTGCGGGCGTGGGTGCGGGTGTTGAGCCGGGCGCCGTCCGCAGCCTCCCCAAGGTGCGTCTCCTTGTGCTTCCGGTGGTGCCGCGTTCAGTCCGCCCGCGTAGATGCTGGGCGTCTCTGGGCCCAGCGCGACATGCCGTCGGCCGGCAGCGGGTCCGTGCCCAGGACCTCGGTGAGACGGTCGCGCAGCAGGAACAGAGCCAGGTCGTTGGAGAGGAGCAGGGCGGCACGCACCGCCGGGCCCCGTCCGGAGGAGGCCAGTCCGGACTACGGTCATCCGGCCCCATGGTCGTACGCCGGGACGGCGGCGTCGACCTCCCGCAGCCGCCGCGTACGCACTTCCCCTGGGGCTGGGTGCGCAGGGCGGCGACGGGCCCAAGTCCTGTCGGGTGGACTTCGCCCGCAGTGAGCAGCTGCTGCTCCACACCGACATGACGACGCGGCGAGGCTGCTGCTGCGGTACCACGGTCACGGGGAAGGCAAATCTGTTCCCATCGGGTGAGGGGGCACCACCTTCGGCAAGGTAGAAAGGACGTATGCCGGAGCGTGAGAACCCCGCGGGGACCATGGACGACGTCGACGCCGTCACGCGGGCGGTGCTGACCGCCTCCCGGCTGCTGGTGGCGGTCTCCGCCCGTTCGCTCGGCGAGGTCGAGGAGGGGGTGACGCTGCCGCAGTTCCGGATGCTGGTCGTGCTGGCCACCCGAGGGGCCACCAAGCTGGTGACCCTCGCCGACCTGCTCCAGGTGGCGCCGTCGACGGCGATGCGGATGGTCGACCGGCTGATCGCGGCCGGGCTCGCCGACCGGCAAACCAACCCGGACAACCGCCGCGAGACCCTGCTGCAGCTCACCGAGGAAGGTCGGCGCACCGTCGAGGACGTCACCGCCCGGCGCCGGTCCGAGATCGCCGCGATCGTCGCGAAGCTGGGCCCCACGCAGCGACTCGCCCTGATCGAGGCCCTCAACGCCTTCAACAGGGCGGGAGCGGAACCTCCGGCGGCCCCCGCCGCCGACCACCCGGAGCCGCACCCGCTCGGCTGGATCGTGGACGAGGCGATGGTGCAAGACATGTGACCCCCGACGGGGTGGTGTTCCCGGCCGGTCGGCGCCGGTTTCCGGGCGTCCCTTCTCCGAGCCGCGCACTTTTTGCCTAAGGCAAGGGACTTGTGAACGCGGCGCTTCGCTGTCTCGCTCCCATGGCGCAGGCCGGATGGGTGCGCCCGGTCGATCGGCCGCAGGGCGGTCGCCGGAGGCCGCACAGATGGTCTGCGGCGGACAGGGAAAGATGCAGGACCCGTGAGTCGCGCAAAGTAAAGCTTGCATGCTGCCACACCGTGCCGCGTTCGCGGGAGGTCAGCCCACGGTCGGGGATGCCGTGGGGCTGGGGGTGGCGGTGGTGGCCGGGCCCGTCGGTATTCCCTCGCTCGACACGCCGGGCGGCACGGTGAGAGCGACCATGGGCGCCCCCGGCTGCGGCACCGGTGGCGTGACCTGGCTGGAGGGGAGCTTCGGCGGGGTGGTCTCCTGGAAGTTGACCTGGTCGAAGTTGACCAGCCCGGTGTTCTCCATCTGCGTGATGTGGTCCAGGACCACGTCGTTGGCCTGGTCGGCCAGTTGGCGCACGAGGGTGTTCTTGGTGGTGGAGCGGACCTTGGCGATGGTGTTGAAGATCGAGCCGTGCGTGACGCGCAGGATGTTGGCGAAATCGGAGTCGAACTGATTGCCGGTGTCGGACTTGAACGTGTCCAGGAAACCCTGCTGCTGCGGTGTGGGCTGGTTGGGGATGGTGATGTTCAGCTCGGGTGCGATCTTGCGGCAGCTGGCGTCGAGCGCGGCATGCCCGATGACCAGGTGCCGGCCGGCCTCGCGTACGGCCGCGGTCGTCCCCTTCTGCATGGCCAGGTCCCCGGAGGGGCCCTCCCACAGGCCGGCGGAGCGCACGAAGACGACGAAGTTGCGGTCGGCCTCGGTGAGCGGTCCCCACTGGGTGCTTGCGATCACGCGCGCCTGGTTCGCGGATGCGTTCTGGACGCCGAGCACGCTCGGGTAGGCCAGGGCGGCGAGCGTCACGCTCAGCGCCCCGCCGACGAAGACGGTGCCGATCGTGCCGCGTGAGATGGGCATGGTGCCTCCTGGTGCGGACAGCGTGGTCGTCTGCTCGTACGGAGGCGGCACGGAAAGAGAACCTTTGCGCTAGGTAAAGGTTGCATGATGCTAGATGGTGTGGATCATGTGCACGCATAGGTCAACTCGGGCTGAAGTGCAGCCACATCGCCTCTGGGCAGCTCTTTCTGATCTTCTGGGCTTCCTCGGCCGAGGCCGGGGTGTTCAGTCGAGGGCTGCGAGGTGGTCGGCGGCGCCTCCGCGCCACTCGATCATGAAGAGGGTGGCGTCGTCGCTGGTGCGCCCGCCCCGTTCCTTCTTCAGGGTGTGGGAGAGCAGGCGCAGATCCGCCCGCATCCCGTCCGACGGCTTCTGGCCCAGGCGGTTGACGCAGCGGATGAGGCGTTCCTCACCGAACGGTTCCCCACCATCGACACGTTCCTCGATGATGCCGTCGGTGTAGCTGAGAACCCGGTCGCCCCGCTGGAGTGTGTGCTCTCGGATGCGGGGCGTCTCGCCTCCGATGCCGACGGGCAGCGTCGTCGCGCTCTCCAACTGCCGCAGGACCCGGCCCTCGCGGATCAGCAGCGGTGCGGGGTGGCCCGCGTTGACCAGTTCCAGCTCACCGGTGGCGATGTTCAGGTGCATCAGTTGCGCGGTGACGAAGTGGTCGGCCCCGAACTGCCGGGAGATGGCCTGGTCCATGAACGCGTACTTCTCGGCCAGGCTGACGAACACGCGCCGGGCATGACGGTAGGCGCCGATGGCGATGGTCGCCATCGCGGCGGCGTCCAGGTCGTGGCCCATCGCGTCGATCACGGCCATGTGCAGGATGTTGTCGTTGAGGGCGTAGTCGAAGCTGTCGCCGGCGACGCGGTAGGCGGGCTCCAGGATGCCTGCCACCTCGACCTGCGGCACGGTCATCGTCAGCGGCGGCAGCAGCCCCCACTGGATCTCCGCGGACACGCTCATCGGCTGCCGGCGCCGGGCCAGGAAAAGCTGGTCGGTGTAGGCGTTCTTGGTGACCAGCATGTCGGCGACCAGGCCGGAGAGCCGGCGCAGCAGGCGCCGGTCATCCTCGCCGACGGCATCCATGGTCAGGGCCAGCACGCCCACCTGATCGCTGCCGTCCAGCAGCGGCAGATACATCCGCACGCCGCCGCCGGCATGTACCACCTCGACGACGTCCGCGCTCTGGAAGGCCCGCCCGGCCGGGGAGCCGGTCACCGGCTCGGGCGGGCCCACGTGCAGCTTCTTGCCCGGAAGCGGCACCAGCAATTCCTGTGCGTAGTCCTGGAGCAGGATGGACACGTCGTGGCCGCCGATCCTGGCCACCTCTTCCGCGATCAGCGGGGCGATCAGCTGCGGCGGCAACAGCCGTGCCCGATCCAGCAGCATCCCCAGCAGCCGCTCGCCGAAACCCTCGGACCGGTCCACGCTCTCCTCGCCCATGGCCTGGTCCGCCACCACTTTCCTGCCGCCCGCTCCGGTCGCTGTCTGCGCACAATGTGCCTGGTCAAACCGCTGGAGCGGTTCATTACGCCGTGCGCGGCATGTCGGACCCTCTCTTTCGTGTGAGGCACATCGGGTGGCGCTGCCCTTCTCCCGTCAGAGGGCTTGCTCAGGGGGAACGTCGGCGGTGAAGCTGGGGCCTTTGCGGGCCAGTCGTTCGGTCATCGGCGTGCCTGGTCGTCCACCGTCACGTCGAAGTCGTACGTGTCCTCCGTGTCCTCCCAGCCGTGCCCGCCGTCGAGGCGCGCGAACGAGTAGGGGCGCTGGACCTGGTTTGAGTGCATGGCCCGCCTCCTCGGGGCGATCCGGGCATTCGGACCTCTCCCATCCAGCTTTGCACAATGCAAAAGTGGCGAGGTGGAGAGGTAGGTTGACCTGTCAGGCGGCCGCGTGCACCGCGTGCACCGCGTGCACCGCGCGCAGCGCGCTCTGGTGGCTGAGCCAGCCGACCGGCTTGGCGTGGTCGGCGTCGAGCACGGGCAGCCCGGTCCCGGCTACCGACAGCAGCGCGTGCAGGGCCTGGGCGAGCGGCTGGTCCGCGGTGACAGGTGCTGGCGGTTCGGCGAGCTGTCCGACCAGCGTCGGTGCGTCCTCCGGCTGTTCCGCGAGCGCTTCCGCCACCGCCTGTGCGGTGACGACGCCGACGTAGCGGCCGGTGTCGTCGACCACGGGGAGGGCGCCGTGGCCGGACAGGCTGAGCAGGTCGGCGGAGTCCGCGAGCGTTGTGGACGTGGCCAGCGGGGAGGGCAGCGGCTCCATGACGGCGCTCACGTGCTGGGTGCCGATCCGGGCACCGGGGGCCGGGCCGTCGAGGTCGATGCCGCGTCGGCGCAGCTTGAGGGTGTAGATGGTGTCGCGCGAGATCAGCCGGCTGACGGCGGTGGCCAGCACGATCGCGAGCATCAGCGGCAGGATGATCGAGTACTCACCTGTGAGCTCGAAGAGGATGACCACCGCGGTGATCGGCGCGCGGGCCGCACCGGCGAACACGGCGCCCATGCCGACCAGCGCGTACGCGCCTACCGCGCCGGCCGAGTGGGGCAGCAGGTGGTGGACGCCGATGCCGTACGCCGAGCCCAGCATCGCCCCGATGAACAGGCTCGGGGCGAAGACCCCGCCGGAGCCGCCGACGCCGATGGTCAGGCTGGTCGCCAGCATCTTGCCGACCAGCAGCAGGAGCAGGAAGCCGACCGCGTAGCCGCCTTCGGTCGCCTTCTGCAGCACGGGGTAGCCGACGCCGTACATCTGCGGCAGGGTGAGCAACAACACGCCGAGCGCGAGGCCGCCGACCGCCGGGCGCAGCCACTCCGGGCCGCGCCAGAGCCAGTCGCAGGCGTCCTCGATCATGTACAGGAAGCGGGAGAAGCCCACACCCGCGGCCGCCGCGACGATGCCGAGCACGGCGAACAGGCTGTACTGGCCGAGGTGATCGACGTGGAAGTCGGGCAGGTTCAGGAAGGGCGTGTCGCCGAAGGCGGTGCGTCCGATGATGCTCGCGGTGACGCTGGCCAGGACCGTCGCCCCGAAGGCTTCCGCGCTGAAGGTGCCCAGGATCAGCTCCATCGCGAAGAACACGCCGGCGAGCGGGGCGTTGAAGGTGGCGGCGATGCCGCCCGCCGCACCGCAGGCGACCAGGAGCTTCATCCGGCCGTCGGTCGCCTTCGTGACGCGGCCGAGCGTGGAGCCGAGGGCCGAGCCGATCTGCACGATGGGGCCCTCACGGCCCACCGAGCCGCCCGAGCCGATGCACAGGGCGGAGGCGAGCGTCTTGACCACGGCGACCTTGGGGCTGATCCGTCCGCCGCGCTGGGCGACGGCCAGCATCACCTCGGGCACGCCGTGGCCGCGGGCCTCCTTGGCGAACCGGTTCACCAGCGGCCCGTAGAGGAGTCCGCCGATGACCGGGGTGAAGAGCACGAAGTACGGGCCGAGCCAGGGCACGTGCGGATTGGCCGCGCCGGGTGAGGCTGCGTAGTCGGCGTGGCCGGAGAGGAGGTGCGTGAAGGTCTGGATGCACCAGCGGAAGACGACAGACCCCGCCCCCGCCCCGGCGCCGACCACGATGGCCAGGGCCATCAGGCCCCAGGAAGCGGTACGCAGCCCGCCCAGTCTCGGTGCGGGTGTGAAGCTACTCGTTGCGGTGCCGGTCACATGCTGTCCATTCCTTGTCGCCGGTATGGCGCTCATCGCCTCCCCCTTCCTACATTTGCATTATGCAAAACGAGTCAAGGGGGTGCGTCACCTGACCACCTGCGCCCGTCGGGCCGAAGGGCCCCCAGGCATGCGGACGTGCTCGCGGCAGCGTGGCCGGACGGAAAAACCGCGGAGGTGAACCGTGGGTGATCCGGTCTCCTCGCCGCTGGCAGTGGTGGGAATCGACGGCTCCGAGGCCGGCCGGGCGGCGTTGCGCCGGGCGGCCGGGCAAGCCAAACGGCCGTGCTTGCCGACCACTGCATGCGGAGCGGGCCGGAATGGTCTGCGCGGTGTTGTCTCGCCGGCGAGACAGACACAGCATGGGGAGTGCTGCGAGGGTATTCGTGTGCCGCGGCGACGTGGTGTCGGCCGCCGTTCGGATGTCGAGTGTCGGATTGTCTGCACAGGAGAGTCATGGCGAACCCAGTTCGAGGATCAGGGAGATGGCCGATGAGTCGCGGCAGAGAGGCGGCGGGCACGTGACGATCGGCATCGGCGACGGCCCCCTGGCCGTCCGCGGCTATCTCGACGGACTGATCCGGGCGCGACTGACCAGCCCGTTCAGCTGCGATGTCCCGTTGGTCTCGCTCGGGTTCGACTCGCTCGCGGCCATCGAGCTGTGGAGCCGGCTGCGGACCGACCTCGGTGTGGACATCCCGGCCGGCGAGCTGCTGGACCTCACCCTGGATGGCCTGACGGCGCGGGTGCAGGCGGAAGGTGGGTCTGTCGCCGCGTTCGCTGCCGGACCGGTTGCCGGCGGACCCGCCGGGGCAGACCTCGACGACGCCTCTCCGGAGGCGGCCGCGCAGCTGCTGGCGTCCCTCGACGGCCTGGACGACGCGGGGATGGAGCGCCTGGCGGCCGGACTCGGACCCGGATCCGAGACAACCCCCGCGGACTGAACTCGGCCTCCCCGATACGGGCCGTCCAAGAAGTCCCTGTGGTACGACCGGGACTTCACGCTCTTGTGGAGTGGGCAGGCCGCCGGTGAACTCGGCTCGTCGGTCTCCCTCCTGGCGATCCCGCTTGCCGTGTCGTCCTGCTCAAGTCATCGACGCTGGACGCGGCGATCCTGTCAAGCCTCGGCGTGTGCTGCCGTTCCTGCTCTTGCTCCCTCCCGGCCCCGTGTCGTCGTCGACCGCCTCGCCAAAGCACCAGCTGATGATGCGAGCGCCATCGGTCGCTTGCCGCTGCGGGCCTCGATCCCGCCGGCCGCGCTGCCCGGATTGCACCTCACCTTCGCGCAGCTTCTGATCGTCTCCCTGCTCAGCGGGGTTCGGTCTGTCTTCTTCGACATCGCTTATACGAGCTATGTCCCGGTGCTTTAACACACATCCCGTTGCGGAGCCTCGATGAGTTCCTCCTCTGTCTTCCTGAGCGGACCGCAGTACGTGCTGGGGGAGATCGCGTCGCACCATACCGAGACTCCGGATCTGGAGGCGCGGGCCGGAGAACTAGGCGTGCCCTATGCCCCGGACCTCTGGGGCTGGGGCCACGTGCACCGGAGCCACAAGTCGCTTCAGGACCTGGCGGTCGAGGCGGGCAGGGCGACTCTCCGCGCCGCCGGCGTCGACCCCTCCTCCGTCGACGCACTGGTGCTGTGCTGCACCAGTTTTCCAGGGGGGCCGGACAGCCACGGCAGTTTCGTGCAGACCATTTCGGAGGGGCTGGGAACGCGTGAGACCGACTTCCTCGGCATCACGCTCGACCGGTGCACGAACCTGCTGGCGGGCCTGCGAGTCGCCGAGGCCTTCGTCGCCGCCGGAATCCATCGGCGGGTCCTGGTCATCACCACCGATCGAGTCACTGCCGAGGCGGAAAGACTGTCCAAGTTCGCCCTGTTCAGCGATGGCGCGGCCGGTGTGCTGGTGTCGGACACCGACGGGGAGTACGAGATCGTCGCAAGTGCCGCAGCGCACGAGATGAAGGACCTGGACTGGTCGAACCAGATCAGTCCGGACCTCTCCCGCCGCGTGAACACGCAGCTGATGAAAAGTGCATCCATGGGAATCGACCAGGTCGACATCCTCATGCACACCAATATCTTCGAAGCCATCATCGTCATGAAAGAGCTTCAGGCGGGATTTACCCCAGCGCAGTTGTACACGGACAACATCGCACGGGTAGGCCACTGCTTCGCCGCTGACCCGATCATCAACCTGACGGACCTCGCAGCAGCCGGTCGCCTTCGCGACAACGGGCATTATCTGCTGGCCGCCTCGGTTCCAGGAGTGCGGTACGGGGTTCTGCTCTGCAAGCAGACGCGCTAGCACTCGGACCGGCATGATCGGAATGGTCGGCCGGGGCGGCGGCGGCCTTGTCTCGCTGGCGAGACAGGAATTGGCCACACATCGCAGCAGGCTCATGGCGAAGACGGCAGGCGGACCGCGCATCCTGCGGTCCTACGGGTATCCGACACCAGACGATCATCAGGTTCCGTGCTTTCCTGCCGAATCCCCGCCACGTGGTGATCAACCGACATCGGTGAAGTGAAGATGCGCCCAGTGATCGGTGATCCGCGATTTCGCCGTCTGTCATGCCCGTGAGTCCACGGCCATTGTCATTTCCTGATGGGAGGAGGCCCGTCACGGCGCCGATATCGGCGTGGTGCCGAGGGCGGCGGACCTGGCTTGGCTGCGCCTCGGTCGCGTACGTTTCATCGAGCATCGCCTGATCAAGGTGCCGCCGGGCTCGCGGCCGTCTCGACCGATGCTGACCTGCGGATTTGAAGGGGCGATATGAATTACGCGCTGTTCGGTGGTCTCGATGAGGACATCCTGGCGTTGCCGTTCTACGAGGAGCAGCACCGCACGTTTGCCGTGGAACTCGCCGACTGGTGCGCCGGCCACGCCGGTCTGTGGTCACGTCCTCTGGAGCAGACCCCGGAGAAAGCCGGCAGGGAGATCCTGAGCGCGCTCGGCTCCGCCGGATGGCTGGGATTCCTCGATCCCGCGAACGGGTCCGCCGCCGGTGACCAACGCTCGATCTGTCTGGCCAGGGAGATCCTCGCGTACGCCGACGATCTGGCGGACTTCGCCTTCTCCATACAAGCGCTCTCGGCGACCCCGATCGTCCAATACGGAAACAGTGAGCAGCAGCTGGAGTATCTGCCGCGAATGGCGTCGGGCGAGCTGACGGGATCGTTCGCGATCTCGGAGGAGGAGGCCGGATCCGACATCTCAGCAGTCGGTCTCACTGCCGACCGAGTGTCCGACGGCTATCTGCTGAACGGCCGAAAGGCCTGGATCGCCAATGCCGGAATCGCGGATGTGCACTGCGTGATCGCGCGAACGGGCGGGGGACCCGGTGCGCTGGGGCTCACGGCGTTTCTGGTGCCGGCGCGCACGCCGGGAGTCCGGGTGCTGGAGGAGGTGCGGTTGGTTGCTCCGCGCTCGTTCGGACACCTGGTTTTCGAAGACTGCCTGGTTCCCGAATCGAGCGTACTCGGACGCCCCGGACAGGGGTTCGTGGTCGCGACGGACCTGCTGGAGCGATTCCGGATGACGGTGGGGGCGGCCGCGGTGGGATTTGCGCGGCGCGCTCTCGACTCGGCGGTCCAGCGGGCCCGTGAACGGCGGATCCACGGCGGCAGGCTGATGGACCTTCAGCTTGTGAAGGGTGCGCTTGCCGACATGGAAATCAAGCTGAACTCTTCTGCGATGTTGGTCGCGCGGGCCGCATGGGAGCTCGACCACGGAAACCCCGGCTACGCGAAGCACTCAAGCATCGCCAAGGTGGCCGCCACCGAGGCCGCACAGGAGATCGTCGACGCTGCCGTCCAGGTCCACGGGGCAGCCGGCCTGGTTGCCGACAGCGTCCCCGAGCGCTTGTACCGGCAGGTCAGGTCCCTGCGTATCTACGAGGGAGCGTCCGAGGTCCAGAAGCTGATCATCGCGGACGCGCTGGGACGACGGCCGCACGCGGGCCGATCCCGAGCAGCATCCGGACGCGGTGCAATTCGAGTGGAGCGCTGACTTGTCGTCCCCGGTCGTAGCAGTGACGCGGGCAGATCCGTACCCGCGCATCCTGGCTCGCACCGGCTGCCGGGCGCGGAAAGACATCCGATGCATATACGGGGAGAGCCATGAGTGACGAACAGCACTACGAGTGTGTCGGCATAGGCGTCGGCCCTGCGAACCTGAGTCTTGCCTCTCTGTTGCACGGTTGTCCTGGGCTGCCGAACCTCTTCCTTGAGAAGCGTGAGGTGTTCAGTTGGCATGATGGACAGCAGATCCCCGATGCGACCCTCCAGGTGTCCATTTTCAAGGATCTGGTGAGTCTGTCGGACCCGACCAGTCCCTTTTCGTTCCTGTCCTACCTGAAGGAAAAAGGGCGGATCTACCACTTCATCAATGCTCAGTTCAGCGCGGTGCCGCGCCAGGAGTTCCGCAACTACCTGGAATGGGCGAGCCGGCGCAACCAGAACGTGGTGTTCGGCGAGGAGGTCGTGTCCGTCGACTTCGACGGCACATTCGTTCTGCGCACCAACCGGCGCACGGTCACGGCGAACAACGTGTCAATCGGCATCGGCAGACGTGCCTGGGTGCCGGCGGTGGCCCGTGACCACCTCGGCCTCACTCAGTTCCACGTCAGCGATTTCGTGCCTCTCAGCCGCGACTTGGCGGGGAAGAGGGTCTGCGTGGTCGGCGGCGGCCAGTCGGGCGCCGAGGCGTTCCTCGACCTCATCTCGCGTCCGTCCGCTGAGCGACCGCGCCGGGTCTCGTGGGTGTCGCGCCGCCACAACTTCTGCCCCATCGACGACTCGCCCTTCACCAACGACTTCTACATGCCCGGCTACTCGGACTACTTCTCCAGGCTGGACCAGGGGACGCGCGAATCGCTCAACCGGGAGCACGTCCTCACCAGTGACGGCATCTCCGAGAGCACCCTCCGCGAGATCTACCAGCGTATCTACGCCGAGCGGTTCATCCACGGCAACACCGACCTGGTCTCGCTGTACCCGAACCGGAACGTGATCGAGGTCTCCGCCTCCGACAACGCGTGGTCGTTGAAGCTGTACAACAGCAACCATCCGGCGGTCCCCGGGCAGGTCGACGCCGACGTAGTGGTCTGGGCGACCGGGTTCCGCACCGTCGCGCCCGACTTCCTCGCGCCGATAGCGGACCGACTCGAGCGTGAGGGCGACGAGTACCGGATCGACAGTGATTTCGCCGTGAGGTGGGACGGTCCTTCGAACCGAAGCATCTTCCTCCAGAACGCGGCTCTCCAACAGCGCGGACTGGCGGACAAGAACCTCAGCCTGCTTGCCTGGCGAAGCCAGCGGATCATCGACCGCGTTCGATGTGTGCGCAGTGACGATCCGGTCCCTTCGTTCATCGAATGGTCGGCGAAGCTCAGCCCGGACGAAAGGGTGGGCTGAGCCATGACGCATGTCGACTTCGCGGTCGTCGGTGGCGGAGTCATCGGATGCACGATCGCGCGGGAGCTGGTGCTACGGGCTCCGCACGCTTCCGTGTTGGTGCTCGAAAAAGATGCCGTCGGGTCCGGAGCCAGCCGCCGGTCGGCCGGTCTGCATTTCCCTCGCGGCGCGACGGAGCGTGTGCGCCGCATGGCCGGCTTCAGCCAGGCCTACTACAAGTCCCTGCTCGACGCTGATCCGGCGTTGCCCATTCATCCGGTTCCCATGCTGGTGGTGTCCGACCGTGCGAGCGTGGACCTGGTGGAGGCGGCCTATCTCGACGAGGCCGGACTGTCCCGCGTGGACGCGTTGCCGGACTGGCTGCCACCACTGTCGGAAGAGACGGCGGCCTGGACGGGCGAGGGCTGCCAGTACGCCGATGTCGGGGCGTTCACCCGGGCATTGGCCCGGTCTCTGCGGCCACGGGCGAGTTTCAGGGAAGGGGTCTCCGTCGATTCCCTGGACCGGGTCGGGAGCGGCTACGAACTCGGGCTCGGCACAGGAGAACGCGTCACGGCCGACTCGGTCGTGCTCGCTCCCGGCCCGTGGCTGGCCGCACCAGCCTGGCGGGAACGGCTCACCCCCCTGGACACCAGGGTGAAGAAGGTCGTCGCGCTGCACGTCGAACAGCCGCCCGCGGCCGAGGACGGAGTCGTCGTCTTCCACGACGAGGACGCGTTCCTGCTCCCGCTGCACGAGCAGGGGCGTTGGCTCTTCAGCTACACCAGTCAGATCTGGGACGTCGACCCCGACCGGCTCACCGGCAGCGTCTCCCCGTCGGACCTGGCTGAGGCCCGCGAGGTGCTGATCAGCCGCGCCCCCCGCCTGGCCGACTCCGCCCACAGCGGAAGGGTCTTCAGCGACGCGTACAGCGCGGATCGGGAGCCGCTGGTACGCGCTCTGGACGAGGAGGGCCGACTGGTGTTCGCGGGTTCCGCCAACGGCTCCGGATACAGGCTCGCACCCGCCATCGCCGTAGAGGCAGCGCACCTGCTCCGTACGGCCGTTGAGAACCTTTCCGACCAAGGGAGCCACCGATGAACGTGAGCGTCTTTTCCACGGAGGAACTGCACCAGGCATTCGGCATCGAGATGAGCTCCGTGGAGAAGATGAGTGCCGGAGCCGGCTGGGGCCGGGTCGCGCCGGGCGTCACCTCCGATCCACACCAGCACGACGAGATCGAGATGTTCGTCGTGGTCGCCGGAACCGGATGGGTGGCTTTCGACGGTCGGCGTATCCGGGTGGAGCCGGGAACGGTGTGCCAGTTCGAGCCCTTCGAGACACACGTCGTCGAGAACGACGGAGACGTCGACCTGGTCTTCTTCGACCTGTACTGGCGCGACCCGGCGCGCGCCGCCCAGGCCGCGGCGGCAGGCGGTACGCGCCGCCGGTTCCACGAGAGGCCGGTCTTCGTCTTCTCGACCCCGCCCACTCCCAACGGCGACCTCCACCTCGGTCACCTGTCCGGTCCCTACCTGGGAGCTGACGCCTACGTCCGCTTCCAACGCATGCAGGGCACTGAGGCATGGCACCTCACCGGGAGCGACGACTTCCAGAGCTACGTGGTCGACTGCGCCGCCCGTGAGGGGCGCGAACCGGCGCGAACCGCCGAGCACTACAGTGCCGAGATCGCCGAGACGCTCCGTCTGATGGACATCGAGGTCGACCAGTACACAGTGACCAACGAGGACCCCGGCTACCGGGACGGTCTGCGCAGGTACTTCTCGAAGCTGGTCGGCTCGGGGGCGGTTACCGTCCAGCAGACGGCTGCCCTGGTGGACGACGAGACGGACGCCTACCTCTACGAGGTGGACGTCTCGGGCGGTTGTCCCGGATGCGGGGGCGGCACCAGCGGCAACATCTGCGAAGAGTGCGGCGAACCGAACGTCTGCGTCGACCTGGTCAACCCGCGCAGCAGCCGCTCGGAGGCGCCGCCGAAGCAGCAACCTGTCTCACGCTTCGTCCTGCCACTCCACGAGTTCGGCAGCGAGGTCTCCGATCACCACCGTCTCGGCCGGGTCCCGGCCCGACTCCGCGAACTGGCGGACCGGGTGTTCGCGCGTACCAGGCTCGACATTCCCCTGACCCACCCTTCGGACTGGGGCGTCGCGCCCGCGGACACGACGGTGGACGGGCAGGTGATCTGGGTCTGGCCTGAGATGTCCTACGGCTTTCTCCACGGCATCGAGGCCCTCGGCGGCCGTCTGGGCCGTGACTGGCAAGCCGTGACTCCCGAGCAGGACTGGAAGTTCGTCCACTTCTTCGGCTACGACAACAGCTTCTACCATGCCGTGCTCTACCCGGCTCTCTACCGGCTGGCGTACCCGCAGTGGAATCCCGATATCGATTACCACGTCAATGAGTTCTACCTCCTGGAGGGCGGCAAGTTCTCCACCAGCAGGCGTCATGCCATCTGGGGCAAGCAGATCCTGCGACCGGAGACCGTGGACGCGGTGCGCTACCACCTGGCGCTCACGCGTCCGGAGCGGCAACGGACGAACTTCGAACTCAAGGCATACGCGGAGACCGTCCAGCGGGTCCTGGTGGACGGCTGGCAGGGCTGGCTGAACGACCTGGGCGCACGGGTCGCCGGGCAGTACGGCGGTATCGCCCCCGACGCCGGTGTCTGGACTCCTGAGCACACGGCGTTCCTCAACCGCCTGGGAGTACGTCTCGCCGCTGTCGCCGACAGCTTCGGGCAGGACGGATTCTCGCTGAACCGCGCGGCCGCTGAATTGGACGGGATCGTCGTCGACGCTCGGCGGTTCGCTGAAGCAGAGGCACGGACCGCGCTGATCGCCGGCTGGAAGGACGAGGCCCGAACGGCCATCGCGCTGGAACTGGCCGCGGCACAACTGCTGGCCCGCGCGGCCACGCCGATCATGCCTCGTTTCGCCGCGCGACTCGCCCAGGCGCTGGGGACGGCCGACCGCTCGTCCTGGCCTTCCCAGGTCGAGCTGGTTGCGCCCGGCACCCGCATCTGCCTCGAAGAACAGTCCTACTTCGAGGCCCTGCCGTCGGACTGGTCGCTCGCCGAAGGAGCCACGGGATGACGGACTCTGTGATCAACCGCTTGGTGGCGGGGCCGCCGGCTCCCGGCCACCGGATCTCCTTCGTCCGGCTCGGCAGTCTCAGGACGCTGGACCTGACCGAACTGTACGAACAGTCGGGCCATGTCGCCGCCTACCTTCGCAGCCTCGGCATCGAGTCCGGGGACCGCATCGGAATCCTGGCGGCCAACAGCCTGGAATGGGTTCTGCTGGACCTTGCCGCGCTGCGGCTCAAGGTTGTGGTCGCAGGTTTCGAGCCAGGCAAGTTCGCCGATGCCGGAGAGCTGGTGGCACGCTACGGGCTCACGGCTGTGTTCACCGACCAGGACGTGCCGGCGGACGCGCCGGCGGCTGTCCGGACTTTCACCGATGTCGCCGAGGCCGCGAGGCAGGCATGGCCGGAGCCGCCCGGCCCCGTCGTGTACGAGCCCGAGGAGGTGACGACCATCAAGTTCACCTCCGGCAGCACCGGTGCGCCGAAGGGACTCGGGGCCACGGTCGGCAGTATCGACGCGTCGATGCAGGCTGTGCAGGAGATCTTCGAGCACCGGGGCGGCGACAATCTCTTCGTCTTCCTACCGCTGTCGCTGCTGCAGCAGCGGTACTGGCTCTACTCCGCCCTCTGCTTCGGCCACGACGCGACCGTCACCACGTACGAGGCGGCCTTCGCCGCACTGGGCAAGGCCCGGCCGACCGTGGTGATGGGTGTACCGGCGTTCTTCGAGGCCGCCAGGCAGCAGATCAGCCAGGATGCCGCGCGCGCGGACGGCGTCACGCCCCAGGAGGCTCGCCGCGCGGCCGCGCGGCGGCTGTTCGGCGACCGGATCCGCTACCTGTGGACGGGATCGGCGCCGGCGGACAGGGAGGGGCTGCGCTACCTCACCGACGCGGGCCTTCCCATCTATGAGGGCTACGGGCTGAACGAGACGTGCATCGTCAGCAAGAACCATCCCGGTGCTCACAGGGAGGGCAGCGTGGGGAGGGTGCTGCGGGGGAAGGAGGTGCTGTTCGACGAGGACGGCGTGATCCTGGTCCGAAGCGAGCATCCGGTGAACGAGCGCTACGAGTTCGCCGAACCCGGTGACTCCGAGCGGATGTTCGTCGAGGACGGGGTGGTGCGCACCGGTGACCTCGGTTACGTGGACGAGGACGGCTTCCTGTTCATCCGGGGGCGCGCCGACGACGTCATCGTGCTCGGGAACGGCAAGAAGATGATCGTCCGGCCGATCGAGGAGCACATGCGGACGAGTCCGGCGATCGAGGAGTGCGTGGTGTTCTGCCCCGCGCAGACATCACTGGTGGCGGTGGTCTCGCCTTCCTCCGACACGGCCGACCTCAAGGCGATCACCGAACAACTGGCCCGAACCAACGCCTCGTTCGGCCGTGACGAACAGATTCGCAAGGTCGTGGTCGCGAGCCCGCGGCCCAGTATCGCCAACGGAATGCTCACTTCGCAGTTCAAGCCGAAACGACAGGCCATCTTCGCCGCCTTCGAGTCGGAGATCACGAACAACCAGGACGGTATCCATGCCCAGTGACGTCGAGACCATCGCGCGGAAGAACTTGTCGGCCGCGCTCCAGCCGGCCGCGGATCCGCACGAGATCGAACCCGACCTCGCGTTGACCGACTACGGCTTGACCTCGTTGCAGAAGGTCCTGTTCCTGACTCGGCTCTGCGAGGACCTCACGGTCGACCTCGCGAATCTGACCGAGCGCGACGTCGCGGAGATGCGCACGCTCCACGATGTCGTCGACACACTGTCACGCTACGCCGGAAAGGCTGCTTAGAGTGAGTTGGGCAGAGCTGGCCGCGGCCACGCTGGAGAATGACCACGTAAGGCTGCGGCCGATCAGTCCCGAGGACCGCGAGTCGATCCACGACATCGCGATGGACCCGGTGATCTGGCGCTACTTCGTGAGCCTGGTCGAGACGGAGGAGGACTTCGACGCCTTCTTCCAGGGCATGGTCGCCGACCACGCGGCGGGCAAGCGTGTCGTCTTCCACATCACCGACAAGACGACGGGGCGCTGCGCGGGGAGTATGAGCTTCGGCAACCTCTCCGAGGCGGACGCGCGCCTGGAGATCGGCTGGTCCTGGCTGGGCGTCGGCTTCCAGGGCCGCGGCATCAACCGCTGGGCCAAGTACCTCTTGCTCGAACACGCCTTCGAGAACCTGGGCGCCGAGCGTGTGGAGTTCAAGACGGACCAGCTCAACGCGCAGGCCCGAGCGGGCCTGCGCAACATCGGCGCCGTGGAGGAGGGCGTCCTTCGCAGCTTCAACCCGATGCCGGGCGGCAGACGCCGGGACGCCGTCTACTACAGCGTGTTGCGCGGTGAGTGGTCGTGGCTCAAGGACGAGCTGGCCACCAACGCGAAGGTGACCCGTCAGGGCATGGGGGTGTGACCGGCGGAGCGGGCGTCGCCCATCTGCATCTCCGCGGCGATCCCTATGAGGTGGGCCGACAGCACGGGGCAGCCCTCGCCGGTCCGCTGCGCGGCTTCGTCGACGACTCGCTCTGCCGCCTCAACCTGCTTCTGGACGAACCGGTCACGACGGCTGGGCTCGAACCGGTGCTCTCCGCTTTCGACAAGGTGATCACGGCAGAGCTGCCACGGCTGGCCGAGGAGATCACCGGACTGGCCGACGGGATCGGAATCCACCGCGACCAGGCGCTGCTGCTGCAACTGCGCCGGGAGATCCTGGGCTACCGGAAGATCCCGGCGCGAGGCGACTGCACCACCTACGCCAAGGCCGGTTCCCATCCGGTCCTGGCCCAGACGGTGGACCTCAACGGCGACCTGGACGATCACATCAGCGTCCTCGACGTCCGGCTCACAGGTTCCCCGCGCCGGACCCTGGTGCTCAGTTTCGCGGGCCTGCTCGGCTATCTCGGGGTCAACAGCGACGGCCTGGCCGTGGGCCTCAACCTGGTCCTCGGCGGCGACTGGAAACCCGGAGTCCCGCCGTACCTGGCTATTCGCCATGTGCTGGACTCCGCCGCCACCGTCGATGAGGCGGTCGAGTGCCTGAGCGGTCTCCCGTTGGCCAGCTCACGGTCGTTCATGCTCTGCGACGCGGGCAAAGCGGTCTGGGTGGAGGCTCTGGACGGCGGGTTCCGGTGCCTCGAAGCCCAACAGGCCGAGCACACCAACCACTTCCTCCACCCCGACTTCGAACCCTTCGACGAGATCAACGTCTTCGCGCGGAACTCCTCACGCCGGAGGCTGGAGGCGTGTCGCGCCGGTCTCGCCGCGATGGCACCCGCCGCAGGGGTGGAGGAGCATTTCGCTCTGCTCTCGGTCCCTCCCATCCGCGTTGCCGCAACCGGTGACATCCGGTACGAGCGCACCGTCGCCGCGGCCGTCGCATTGCCGGGGAGCGGCCGGCTCTACATCAGGCCCGGTGATCCCGCCACATCTGTCACCAGGGAGTTCACCTTCGCGGACCCGGACTGCCGCACTGCCGGCATTCCCCGGGCGGGCGCAGATGACGCGGGGTGACGTCGAGGGTGCCGAGATGCCGGTCCCCAACCACAAGGACACGGCCGAGCGTCGACCATCCATGCAGACAGGGCTCATGCGACCTCATCTTGATTTTTTCGAACTCCGACGGGCGGGAACATAAACGTGCTCGATGACGAGAACGGGCGATCCGTCGTCCTTGTGAACCACGGGGACCAGCTCACGACGGTCCTGGAGGGACACGCGCCCGAAGCGTTTCCGCAAGGGGGCCTGTCATGAAGGAAGGTGCTGCCGTCAGCGTCGCCGGGACCGATGCCGGGATCGACGTCGACGACCTCTCCAGCCTGCTGATGATCAGGCACTTCGAGCAGACCGTCCTGGACCTGTTCGCGCGCGGGCTGCTGAACGGCACCACGCACACCTGCCTCGGCCAGGAGTACGTGCCGGTGGCCCTGGGGCCGCTGCTGGCGCCGGACGACTTCGTGTTCAGCAACCACCGCGGCCACGGACACTACCTGGCCCGCTTCGACGACCCCGAGGGCCTGCTGGCCGAGATGACCGGCCGCGAGGGCGCCGTCTGTTCGGGCGTCGGCGGCAGCCAGCACATCTTCCGGGGCACCTACCTGTCCACCGGGGTGCAGGGCGAGAGCCTGCCGGTGGCCGTGGGCACGGCCTTGTGGTTCCAGCGGACCGGCCGGCCCGGGATCGCCGTGGCCTACATCGGCGACGGCACCTGGGGCGAGGGCGCCGTTTACGAGGCGTTGAACCTGGCTGCGCTGTGGCGGCTGCCGCTGCTGGTGGTCGTGGAGAACAACGGCATCGCGCAGACCACGCCGACCGCGCGCGCCATGGCCGGCGACATCGCCGGGCGGGCCGCGGCGTTCGGCATCGCCCATGTGTCCGTGACCGGCAGCGACGTCGCCGCGATCCGCGCGCGCCTGGCACCGGTGGTCGAACGGACGCGCACCGGCGGCGGGCCGGCCGTCGTGGAGTTCGCGACCCACCGCCTCGGCCCGCACAGCAAGGGCGACGACACGCGCTCCGCCGCCGAGGTCGCCGCCGAGCGGGAGCACGACTGGCACGACGCCTATCGGCGCCTGGACCCCGACCTGTTCGCCAAGGTCGAGGACGAGCAGCGGACACGGATCGCCGAGGCCGTGGACCGGGTCCTGGCCCGTCCGGCGTCGGTGTGGGAGAGGAGCTGAGCCGTGGAGCGTGTCGCTGAGAACCTGAACCGGGCCCTGCATGAGGCCTTCGCCGCCGACCCCGACCTGTTCCTGCTGGGGGAGGACGTCGCCGATCCGTACGGTGGCGCCTTCAAGATCACTAAAGGACTGTCGTCGGGCTACCCCGACCGGGTCCTGAGCACACCCATCAGCGAGCAGTCGCTGGTGGGCGTGGCCAACGGGCTGGCGCTGTCCGGCGGGCGCGCCATCGTCGAGATCATGTTCGGCGACTTCGCCACCCTGGCCTTCGACCAGATCGTGAACTTCGCGGCCAAATCAGTCGCGATGTACGGCCGCCGCGTCGAGGTCCCGGTGATCGTGCGCTGTCCCACCGGCGGAGGGCGCGGGTACGGCCCGACCCACAGCCAGAGCCTGCAGAAGCACTTCATCGGCGTGCCGCACCTGTCGGTGTACGAGATCTCGCCGTTCCACGACAGTACGGCGCTGCTGGCCCGCCTGCTCGCCGATGGCGAGCCGGCCGTCCTGTTCGAGGACAAGGTGCTCTACACACAGCCGATGCACGAGCCGGGGACGGACGGGCCGTTCGTCGCCGATTTCCCGTTCGGAGCCGGCGGCCCGGCACGGCTGCGGGCGTCGGACGGCGACGACGCGGCCGACTGCGTGATCATCGTGCCCGGCGGCGTGGCCCGGCGGGCGCTGGCGGCGGCCGGGACGCTGTTCGCCGAGCACGAGATCACCTGCGAGGTGATCGTTCCGACCCGGTTGTATCCGTTCGACGTGGAGCCACTGCTGCCCGCCCTGGCCGGCGCCGAGGTCGTGTGCCTGGTCGAGGACTGCGCCGCCGGCGGCACCTGGGGCACGGAGGTCGCCGCGCGCGTCTATGACCGGCTGTGGGGCCAGCTGCGGCGCCCGGTCGTGCTGTGCAGCGCCGAGGCCGAGGTGATCCCGACCGCCGCACACCTGGAACAGACCGTGCTCCCCCAAGCTTCTGACATCCACCGCGCCATCTGGGAGGCGTTGCATGCGTGAACTGCTGCTGCCGAAGTTCAACAACAACGACGAGGGCTGCGTCCTGGTCGGCTGGACGGTCGACGACGGGGCCGCGGTGTCCGCGGACGCGGTCGTCGCCGAGGTCGAGACTGCCAAGGCCCTGGAGGAACTCGTCGCGGACGCGGACGGCGTCCTCCACCGGCTCGTCGAGGCCGGAGCGCACTGCGAGTTCGGGCGGCCCGTGGGGCTGCTGTTCGACAGCCGCCAGGAACGGGACGACTACCTGGCGAGCCCGACGGCCGCCGTCGTGATCACCGCACCCGAGGGTCAGGGCGAGGGCGAGGACCACGATGGCGGCCCGGACCCGATCCTCAGCGACGCCGCGCGCACCCTCGCGCAGGATCACGGCATCCGGACCGAGCAACTGCGCACGCTCGGCAAGCGGGTGGTGAAGGCCTCCGACGTTCAGCGGCTCATCGACCAGGGGGTCATGGACCAGGGGGCGCCGTCCGTGGCGGCCGGGGCGTCCGCGGCGTCTGCGGATTCCGTCGTCGTCAGCCTCAGTCCGCGCCAGCGCGCGGTGGCCGCCGTCGTCAGCGAGGCGCACCGCTCAATCCCGGCCGCCTTCGCCGCGATCGCGGTCGACCTGACAGCGTTCCGCGCCACCCGCGGCGGCGGCGCCCCATACGGCCTGGTCGAGCTCCTGGTCAAGGCCATTGGCGCTCGCCACGCCGACTTCCCGCTGTTCTTCGCCACGCCCGGTGCGGACCACACCCTCACCCTCGCGTCGGCCGCCAACGTCGGGGTCACCGTCGACGTCGGGACCGGGCTGTTCATCCCGGTGCTCAAGGACGCCGCCCACCGTCCGATCGGCGACCTGGCCGACGACCTCATGGACTTCCGAGTCAGCGCCCTGCGGCAGAACTTCCGCGAGGACGCGTTCGCCGACGAGGGCATCACCCTCTCGCTGCACAACGATCCGGACATCATCCTGGCCGCGCCGATCGTCCATCCGGGCCGCACCTGCGTCGTGACCTTGTGCGCCGAGCGGAGCGAAGTCGCGCTGACCGAGGACGGTATGCCGTTCACCCGGCCGGTCACCACGGTCGCGGCCACCTACGACCACCGCTATCTCAACGGCCGCGACGCGGTCCGCTTCCTCACTGCGGTGAAGCAGGACCTGGAGACCGCCGACGCCATCGCCCGGCTTGCGGGCTGACGGGCTGACGGGCTGACGGGAGGGAAACGATGCCACTGCCGTTCTTCGACGCCAGCGGGCCGGCCGGCGCCCGTCCGGACGTGCTGGTGGCCCGGCAACGCCTGAAGGAAAAATGCAGGATGGTGCTCGGACCGGCGGACTGCTCGACGTCGGCTGTCCTGGTCGAAGACTCCATCACCCGCCCTGACCAGGTCGTTCATGCAACTGGTTCGTCGTCGGATCCGGTCGGCCGGCGAGGGGAACGGGATGCCGTTCGCCTCGCCGGCCGATGCGCGGAGCCCGAGCCCTTCGCCTCGGTGGTTGCGCCCGGCTTTGTCGTGCTCGACATACTCGCCCAGGACTTCAGGCGTGCGACGCCGCGCTCGACCGGCGCCCGTGTCGCGGACAGCGCCCGGTTGACGGTTTGCCGGGTCGGCGTCAGCTCACGACCCGGTGAACGTCCGGGGGTGTCGTCACCCACGAACCGGCGCCGATATGGGCCCTGTCGGCGAGGATCGGGACGCCCTGACGCTCACAGATGCGGATGATCCCGTGGGCTCGGGCCGCCGTCGGGTCGTGCCAACGGCCTGGACGGGCAGGCGGGATCCACAACAGGTCGGCTTCACGGAGCACGCTCAGCAGGCCGGGCGCGCGGTGCCGGCGCCGCACGCGTCCTGCAGTCGCTTGAGATAGGTCAAGCCGGTCATGACCTCGTCCGTCGGCAGTCCGAAGTCGATGAGACACGCGATCTCGTCCACGCCGAGCTCCGCGAGCCGCGCCACGACCTGCTCGCCCTTCTCGACCGAGCCGAGCAGGCCGACGTTGTCGAAGTAGTGCTCGAAGGCCCGCTCGACGAGCATGTCGATCTCGTCCGGCTCCAGGTCTCCGGTGCTGAGGTCCGAGGTCAGGATGAGCCCGAGTGAGCTGCGCATGTAGTCGCTCAGCGACGGCCGGACCAGCTCTCGGACCCTGTCGGTGTCCTCGCCGAGGTACGTGTGCACCATCACCGCGACGTGGCCCGGCCAGCCGGCCCCGGCCGCGGCCTTCCGGTACTCGGCGATGTTGTGCGTCAACTGTTCGGGACTCTGGCCGAGCAGGTGGGTGAGGAGCCCGGCTCCGATCCGGCCGGCGCTCCGGAAGGTCTCGACGTCGCCGACACTGGCGACCCAGATCGGCAGGTCGGTCTGGACCGGCGGCGGGAACGACCGCACCTTCACCGGGTTCCCCGCGCCGTCGGTGACCTCGATGGCCTCGCCGCGCCACAGGGCACGCACCTGCTCGATCCGCTCGTACATCTCCGTACGGCGGTTCGTGTAGGCGGCCGGATTCAGGGCGAAGTCGACGGCGTGCCAGCCGGAGGCGAAGGACACCCCCACTCGGCCCCGGGAGATGTTGTCCACCACAGACCATTCCTCGGCGATCCGCAGCGCGTGGTGCAAGGGTGCCACCACGCTGCCCGCCCGGATCTTGACACGCTGCGTCGTCGCGGCGATCGCCGCACTGGTCACCGAGGGGTTCGGATACGTCCCACCGAAGGGGTGGAAATGGCGTTCCGGGGTCCACACCGCCGCCAAGCCGTTCTCGTCGGCGAAGCGGGCGCCTTCCAGCAGCAACCGGTACCGGTCGGCCTCGGCGCCTCCGCTGTCGTTGGCGAAATAGAAGAGGCTGAGATCCATCGTGCGTTCTCCCCAGCGGATACGGATTCGGAGTCGGGGTGTGTGACGAACATGGGTCAGTAAATGCGCCCGCTCCTGATTCATAGCACCCCCGTTCTTCGCGGACACACTCACCGCGGACCGCCGTGGACAACGGCCGACGGAGTGTTGTCTCGCCGGCGAGACAACACGCACGATGGACACGTCCTTCGGGAAATCAGGTTTCGTTCACACAGGAGAGCCGTGGCCAATCCGTGCGAAGACGAGGACGGCGTTCATCTGGTCCTGGTCAACGGCGAGGAGCAGTACTCGCTGTGGCCGGCGTCCCATGCCGTGCCCGCCGGCTGGTCGGTCGCGCACGGCGCGGACACGCGGGCGAACCGTCTTGAACACGTGTCCGCGCACTGGTCGGACATGCGGCCTGCCAGCCTGCGAGAGCGGAACGATGACGTGCGAGAGGTGGTCAGGTGACGGTCGACAGCGGGTTCCGTAACCCCATGGACGAGCTGGTGGTCGGCAAGGTGCGGGAGCTTCTGGGGAATCCGGACATTGGCGTCGGCGACGACTTCCTGGCCGTCGGCGGAAACTCCATCATCGCCGTCCGCCTCGGCCAGGCCCTTCGCCAGGAGCTCGGGATATCCAGGATCACGGGCATTATCCTCAAGAACCCGTTGCTCAGCGACCTCAGTGACGTGCTGAGCGGACTGGTCGGCGAGGCGTCCTGACCATGTCGTGACGGTCGCGTCCGGCCCATATGTTCGCGGTTCGGTGACAGCGCCCTCGGTCAACGGCGCTTCGACCTCTTCTGGAAATCGGCGTCATCCCATTCCAGCCCGTTTGATGTCGTCGCGGGCTCACGTGGCCGACTTTTTCCAGACTTGACAGATCGGTTGGAGTTCCTTCGTGCCCGGAATGCCGTACAACAGTGTTCAGGTGATGTCGGATTCAGACGGTAATGCCTCGACCGGAGGTAATTCGCGAACGGTCGCCGCATCGTCGGCGCAGCGACGGATGTATTTCTCCTGGATCCTGCGGCCAGATGACACCGCCGACATCTGGAAGGCTGTGCTGAGCGTCGGCGGCGACCTCTCCATCGACCGCCTCGAGCGGGCGCTCATGGTGCTGTACCGCCGGCATGGCGCGCTCCGCACGACGTACCTCGAACGGGACGCCGAAGTCCTTCAGGTGGTGCGAGACGCCGACGCATGCGACGAGCGATTGTGGCAGCGGTTGCACGAGGAGCCGGGGCTCCTGGCGTTCACTTCATACGGCGTCGCGGAGTGCACCGTCGAGTCGACGCTGGGGGAGATCGGCGGGCAGCCGCGGCAGGTGGCCGGACGCGCGGCCGGCACTTCGAGGCTCTACATCGTCGATGACCAACTCCAGCTGCTGCCGCCGTTGTTCACCGGTGAGGTGTGCATCGGCGGGCTCGGCGTCGGTCAGGGGTATGCGGGGCAGCCGGCGTACACCAGCGAGCGGTTCGTCGCCGACCCGTTCAGCCCGCTCCCGGGGCAGCGGATGTATCGCACCGGAGACAAGGGCCGGTTGCGGGCCGACGGGCAGCTGGAGTTCCTGGGGCGGGTCGACGACCAGGTCAAGGTCCGGGGCGTGCGGGTGGAACCGGGCGAAGTGGAGGCCGCGTTGCTCGGCCACCCGGGTGTGGCCCGCGCCGCAGTCGTCGCCACCGGCGAGGGCACGCGGAAGGCGAAGCTGGTGGCGTGTGTCGTGCTGGAGGACGCCGGCGGGGACGCGGCGACCACCGCGGGCGTGCGGGAGTTTCTGCGGGACCGGCTGCCGTCCGCGATGCTGCCGGACCGGGTCGAGCTGCTCGACGCCTTCCCGATCACGGCGAACGGCAAGTTGGATTGCCGGGCGTTGGCGGCGCGGATGGCGTCGAGCGATCCACCAGCGGGCGTCAGGCCGTTGGCTGCCGGGCCGTCGAGCGCGGAGCCTGCCGTCGCATCGCCGGCCGACACCCGGGCCCGGCAGCTGTGCGAGATCGTGGCCGATGTCCTGGACCTGCCGGAGGCGGGTCTCGACGACGGCTTCTTCGCCCTCGGCGGGACATCGCTGCTCGCCATGCAGCTGACCAGCCGGGTCCGCAGCGTCATGGGGCGCGAGTTGAGCATCCGCGTGGTCTTCGACGCGACGTCGCTGCGGGACATCGCGGCGCGGCTCGGGGCCGCCGAGAGCAGTGCCCGGCCGGTGCTGCAGCGCAGGGGGACCTCGTGACGGCGGCCGGAACCCGGCCGCGGACCGGGTTCCTGTTTCCGGGGCAGAGCTCTGAGTACGTCGGCATGGGCGTCGAGCTGCATCGCGAGCACGCGTTGTTCCGCGCGGGCATCGACCGGCACGCCGATCAGTTCCGCCGGCTCACCGGCGTCGGTCCGCTCGACGTGTTCGCCGACCCGGCCGCCCAGACTCGGGCCGAGCTGCTCCAGCCCGCGGTCTTTCTGCTGCAGGTCGCGTTGGCGGAGTTCTGGACCTCGTGCGGGGTGTGGCCGGACGCGGTGGTCGGCCACAGTCTCGGTGAATACGCGGCCGCCTGTGTGGCGGGGGTCTTCGGCGTCGAGGAAGGGCTCGAACTCGTCAGCGCCCGCGGCCTGGCCTTCGCGGCCGTGCCCGGCGCCGGACGGATGGTCGCCGTGGGCGGTCCTGACCCGGCGGAGCTGGAACGCATGGTCGCGGCACAGGGCGGCGCGGCGTCGGTGGCCGCGTACAACGCCCCGGAGCGGATCGTCGTCTCGGGGACCGACACAGCGATGGGGGAGTTGGCGGCGGCGTTCGAGCGGCGAGGCTGGCTGACGATCCCGCTGGAGACCACCCACGCCTTCCACTCGGCGCTGGTCGCCCCGGCCGTCCCCGCGCTGGTCGCGGCGGCGGGCCGGATCCGGCACCGGGCCCCGGCCGTGCCGCTGGCGCTGAACCTCACCGGGGGCTGGGCCGCGGGCGGAGAGCTCGGAGCGGAGTACTGGGGCCGGCAGCTCACCTCACCGGTCAGGTTCATGGCGGGAGTCCGGGCACTGATGGACAGCGGCTGCACGGCCTTCTTGGAGGTGGGGCCCGGACGGACGCTGACCACGGCCGGCCGGGCGCAGAGCGACGGGAACGAGCTCTGGCTGGCGGGGTTGTCGCCTCGGACACCGGATTCGGCGACGGCTCTGGAGCACCTGACTCGGTTGGAGGAGGCGGGGATTCCGGTCGACTGGGTGAGGTACCACGCGCCGTTCCGTGCGGCGGGGCGGACGGTCGGTGATCGGCCGGGAGCGGATCGGCCGGCTCCGGCGCCGTCCACCGAGCTGCCGTTCCGGATCGAGCGGGTCGTGATCCACGAGTCGGCGAGCGCTGCGGGGTCCGGAGTCGCGGTGGTCCGGCACCGGGTGGGCGAGACGGCGCGAGAGGTCGTCGACGTCTCGGTCGTCGACGACGCAGGCCGGCCGGTCGTCGAGGTCTTCGGGCTCGAACTCGGGGCGGGGACCGGTGAGGAGGCGGGCGGGCCGGACCAGCTCTCGCCTGAGGAGGCGGAGCGGCTGCTGGCCTCGCTCGACGCGCTGACCGAGGACCAGTTGCACGCCCTCCTGCCTCTGTGGGCAGGCCCAGGCGCTTCCACCCCCGTCGGATCGACCGAGGAGTGACACTCATGACTGACTACGACCTCCGGAAGAAACTGGAGGCGGCGCTTCGGGCACGGGCCGGGCAGGCGCGCACCGAGCATGCGCTCTCGTACGCGCAGAGTTCGATGCTGATGCTGCATCAGATGGACCCGGACAGCGCGTCCTACAACGTCGCCCTCACCGCCCGGTTCACCGGCGGATTCGACGCCGCCGCGTTCCACGGCGCGCTGCAGTCGCTCGTCGGGCGGCACGCGGCGCTGCGCACCACCTTCAGCCGGGCGGGCACGGACGACCGGGACGGCACCACCGGCCGTCAGACCGTCCACGGCTGGCTCGAACCCGACTTCGCCGAACTGGATGCCCGTCAGTGGACTGAAGGAGAACTTCGCGAGGCGGTGCGAGTCGCCTACCGCGAGCCGTTCGACCTCGTGACCGGGCCTCCCCTTCGAGCGCGGGCCTACCTGGTGGCGCCTGGAGAAGCGGTCGTTCTGCTGGCCGCCCACCATGTGGTGTGCGACTTCTGGTCGCTCGGCACCATGCTGGCCGAACTCGAGCAGCTCTACGTCGCCGAGACCGAACGGCGCCCGGCTGGGCTGTCCGGGCGCAACAATCCGTACAGCGACTTCGTCGCGTATCAGCGTGAGCTGATCGCCGACGAACGCGGCGCCCGGGCCCGCTCCTACTGGCACGCCCAGCTCTCCGGTGACCTGGAACTGGCGAAATGGCCCCGGTTCGATCTGGACCCGGCGGACGCCGGTGGCGGCGGTTCGCTCATGTTCCCCATCCCCGCACAACTCGCCGCCGACGTGTTCGCGCTGGCCAAGGCGGAAGCGGTCACACCCTACGTCGTACTTCTGACCGCCTTTCAGGTCCTCGTCGGCCGCTATACCGGCCGGCCTGACGTGCTCGTCGGGAGCCCGTTCGCCGGCCGCACCGACCCGGCGCTGGCCGAATGCGTCGGCAACTTCGTCAACTCCGTCGTGCTGCGTGCGGACCTGAGCGACGCGGTCTCGTTCCGCGAGCAGCTCGGCCGGACCCGCCGCACCGTCGCCGAGGCGTTCGAGCACCAGGACTATCCGTTCGAGCTGCTCGTCAGCGAGCTGGCGCCGCGCCGGGTGGACGGTCGCAATCCGATCTTCCAGGCGATGTTCATCTATCAGAAGTCCGGTCGGCATCCGGCGCACGCCGCCCTCCACGCGGCCGAGGAGGGCGCGGCCCCGGTCGCCTGGGCCGGACTGTCCGCGGCGCCGTTCCCGCTGGACAAGCAGGACGACCAGTTCGAGCTCACGCTTGAGGTCGTCCACGACGGCGACCGGCTCGTCGGACTGCTCAAGTACCGCAAGTCCGTCTTCTCCGCGGCCGCGGCCGGCCGTGCCGCCGAGCACTACGTGACGCTGTTGCGGGCCGCGGTCGCCGGCCCTGACCGCAGTGTCGCGGATCTGCCGGTCCTGAGCGAGGCCGGGCACGGCGTCGACCGGCACCCCGTGCCGGTGTCCGTCGCGTCGGACGACAGCTTGGCGGCCCGCTTCCGGCAGGCCGCGCGGCAGCACGCCGGTCGAACGGCGGTGCGCTGCGGTGGAGACCAGCTCACGTATGCCGAGCTCGACGAGCTGGCCGGGCGCTGGACGGCCCGGCTGCGGGCCGAGGGCGTCGGGCCGGGCAGCCGGGTCGCCCTGCTGCTCCAGCCCTCCCTCGACACGGTGGCCGCGATCGTCGCGGTCCAGCGGGCCCAGGCGGCCTACGTGGTCCTGGACCCGTCCGATCCCGCCGCGTGGTGCCGGACGGTGCTCGACGACAGCGGAGCGCACGTGGTGCTCACCCAGCCGGACCTGGCCGGTCTGCTGGACGGTGCCGCGGTGCCGGTCCTGGTCATGCCGGAGACCGAACTGCCGCCGGCCGGCGAGCCCGGCGCTCTGCCGCGAGCCGGCGACGTGGCCCACACCGTCTACACCTCCGGCCCGACCGGGACGCCCCAAGGGTTCGACGTCGAGCACGGCAATGTCCTGACGCTGCTGGACTCGATGCGTACGCACGCCGCCATCGACGAGAGTTCGGTCGGGGCGTTCCTCCACCCGGCCGGTTCCGATCTGTCGCTGTGGGGCACCTTGCTGGCCGGGGCGTGCCTGGTCGTCGTGGAGCCGGGGGCGGCCCGATCGCCTGACCTCCTCCACACGCTGCTCGTCGAGGAACGGGTCACCCACCTGGTCCAGACCCCCTCCGCCCTGCACGGCCTGTCCGCCGTGGTCCGGCGGACCGGGGCCCAGGGTCTGGCGCTGAGGCACGTCTTCTCGTGGGGCGATCCTCTGCCCGCGCCGCTCGCCCGGACCGTCCGCGAGTGGTGCGGGACGCTGTGGAACACGTACGGCCCGGCCGAGACCACGGTCTGGGCCACCGCGCAGCCCGTCGGGCCCGAAGACTGCGCGGGAACCGGCGTGCCGGTCGGACTCCCGCTGGCGAACGCCCGGGTCCACGTCCTCGACGAGCACGGGCAGCCCGTGCCACCGGAGTTCACCGGCGAACTGCACATCGGCGGACCGTGCGTCGGCCGGGGTTACGTCAACCAGACGCAGCTGACGAAGGAGCGCTTCCTCGACAGCCCGCTCGACCCGCAGGGCCGGCTGTACCGCACCGGCGATCTGGCGCGGGTCAACACCCGGGGGCAACTGGAAGTCCTGGGACGTGTCGACGACCAGGTGACGATCAGCGGGTTCCGGGTCGAGCTGGAAGGCGTGGAAGCCCAGCTGGACAAGGTGTCCGGTGTCAGAAGGTCCACGGCATTGGTCGTCGGCGAGGGCGTCGACGACAGCCGCCTCGTCGCCTGCGTGATTCCCGAACCGGGGTGGAACTTGACGGAAAGTGCCCTGGGAGTGGAGTTGCGTTCCACGCTGCCGCCTTACATGGTGCCCACCGCGATCCGGTTCTTCGACGCGTTCCCGCTCGACGCCGGTCAGAAGGTCGACCGCGCGCGACTGGCCGAGCAGTTCGCGAGCATGGCCGCGCGAACCGGCGTCGCCGTGGCGCCGAGCGACCACGAGCGCCGGGTGGCGGCCGCCTGGCAGCAGGTGCTGCAGCGTCAGGACATCGGCCGCGAGGACAACTTCTTCGATCTCGGCGGCAACTCCATGCTGCTGCTGCAGGTCTACGAACTGCTCACCGGCGACGCCGCGGACCCGCCGTTGAAGGGGTCCGAGATGTTCCGCTATCCGACCGTGGCCAGTCTGGCCGCGCGCCTCGGCGAGGCCGACGCCGCGCCCGCTTCCGCCGGCGGAGGCGGGGGCCGCGACCGGGATCGGACGTCGAGCCGACGCACCCGACTGGCGGACGACACGGTCCGCGGCGCGCGCCTGCGGGCCCGGGAACGGGGAGGGAGGAATGCCTGACGCCGACGAGATCGACGTGACGATCCGGCCGAACGACGTGGCCGTGATCGGGATGCGCGGCCGGTTTCCCGGCGCCCCCGACCTGGACACGTTCTGGAGCCGGCTGCGGGCCGGGGACGAGCTGCTGACCACCTACACCGACGACCAACTCGTCGCGGCCGGTGTGCCCGAGCAGGTACTCCGCAATCCTCGTTACGTCCGCCGAGCGGCCAGCCTCCCCGACGCCTTCGACTTCGACCCCGAGTTCTTCGGCTACACCCGGCGCGAGGCGAAGCTGATGGATCCCCAGCAGCGGCTCATGCTGGAGGTCGCGTGGGAACTGCTCGACACCATCGGCTACTCCGGCGGCGCCGGCGATCAGGCGGTCGGGGTGTTCGCCGGCGCGGCGATGAACACGTATCTGACGAATGTCGTGGCCCGGTCCTGCGACCTGCTGACCTACGACGGCATCGAGCTCATGGTCGCCAACGACAAGGACTATCTGACCACCCGGATCTCCTACAAGCTGGGCCTGAAGGGGCCGAGCGTCGCCGTGCAGACCGCGTGTTCGACATCGCTGGTCGCGGTGCACGTGGCCGCGCAGAGCCTGATCGCGGGGGAATGCGACATCGCGCTGGCCGGCGGCGTCTCGGTGATCGCCAACGCGTATCCGGGCTATGTGTACGGCGAGGGGATGATGTTCTCCCCGGACGGCCGGTGCCGTCCCTTCGACGCGGACGCCGACGGCACCACGTTCGGCGACGGCGTCGGCCTGGTGGCCCTGAAGCGGCTGGCCGAGGCGATCGAGGACGGCGACCGGATCCTGGCCGTGCTGAAGGGCTCGGCGGTCAACAACGACGGGTCCGACAAGATCGGCTACACCGCCCCGAGCGTCGAAGGGCAGCGGGCGGTGATCAGCGAGGCGCACGCGGTCGCCGGGGTGGACGGCGACACCATCACGTACGTCGAGGCGCACGGGACCGCGACCGCCCTGGGCGACCCCATCGAGTTCACCGCTCTCAGCGAGGCCTTCGCCGACGGCGGCGCCCGGCCCGGGCAGTGCGCGCTGGGCTCGGTCAAGGCGAATGTCGGGCACCTGGCCGCCGCCGCCGGGATCGCCGGGTTCATCAAGACGGTGCTGGCCCTGCAGCACCGGGAGATCCCCGGCCACCCGACCTTCACCCGGCCCAACCCACAGATCGAGCTGGCCGGCAGCCCGTTCCACATCAATACGGTGCCGATGGCATGGCAGCCTGGCCCGACCCCGCGGCGGGCCGCGGTCAGCTCGTTCGCCATCGGCGGCACCAACGCGCACGTCGTGCTGGAGGAGGCACCACCGCTGCCCGCGCGGCCGACGCCGGACGCCGGTCCCCGGCTGCTCGCGGTGAGCGCCAGGAGTGACCGGGCGCTGCGCGAGCTGGCCGGCCGGCTGGCCGACGTGCTGGCGCGGCCGGACGCCCCCGACCTCGCCGACGCCGACTACACGCTGCGGGCCGGCCGGCGCGGGTTCGCGCATCGCCGCGCGGTCGTCGCGGACGACCACGCCACCGCCGTGGCCGGACTGCGGGAGATCGCCGCGGGGGCCGCGGCTGCGCCGACGGCGGAGGCCGCCCCGGCCGTGTCGTTCCTGTTCGGCGAGGTCCCGGTCGAGGATTTCCGGCTGCTGGCCGAGCGAGTGCCGGCCGTGGCCGACATCGCGCAACGGTCCATCGACAGCGCCCCGATCAGCGCGCAGAGTCCGCCGGCCGCGCGGGTGAGAGCCGGACTGGCGCTCGCGACGCTGTGGGCCGAATCCGGCGCGCGGCCCGACGCGGTCGGCGGCGCCGGAGCCGGTGAAGTCCTCGCGGCCTGCTTCAGCGGGGTCCTCGACGAGACCGAGGCGCTGGCCCTGCTGTCCTGGCGGGCCGGGCTGCTCGACGGCCCGCCCCAGGTGCGGCCACGGGTCCCGCGCGTCCCGATCCTGTCGGCCGTCGTGGGCGGCGAGCTGCCCGAGTCGCGAGCCCTCGACCCGCTCCACTGGACTCGGGACGTGTGGGAGGGCGGCCGGCCGGCCGAGGCCTTCGGGGGCCGGACTGCGGACGGGGCGACGGTGGTCGTCATCGGAACCCCGGCTGAACCGCTGCCGGGGGACTTCGGCCCGGCCGGCGGCTCCGAGTCGTCGCCGGTGGCGCGGCTCCTCCACGACGCGGCCCGACTGTGGACCGCGGGTGTCCCGGTGAACTGGTCGGACTGGTCAGGCCAGGATCCCCACCGGGTCCCGCTGCCGGCACATCCGCTGAACCGCAGCAGGCTGCGGCTGGACGAACCGGACCAGGCGCCGCCTGCGGCCCCCGCCGCCCCGCCGCGCGGCGAGGAGCTGAAGCAGCTGCTGGCGAAGCTGTGGACCGAGGTGCTGCGCACCGAGGTCGACCGCTACGACCAGAGCATCTTCGACATCAACGACGACTCGGTGCTCGCCGTGCGGCTCGCCCGCCGGATCGGGACGGAGCTCGGCGTCCCCCTGCCGACGATCGATCTGCTGAAGAACCCGACGATCGACCGCCTGGCCGCGCACCTGGCCCGGGTCGGCTGACGTGAACCACGAGGAGAACACCGTGGAGCCACTGCTCCCAGAGGTCGTCGCGATGGTCGGCGGCTATTTCGACATACGGCCGGACGCGCTGGATCCGGACGTCTCGTTCACCGAACTCGGTGCGGACTCGATGGCGCTGCTCGGCATGCTGCGGCTGGTCGAGGAACGCTTCGGCTGCAAGATCCCGCTGCGGCAGCTGTTCGGCGACCTCCAGACGCCCGCCGCGCTGGCGGCGCACCTGGCGGCGAACACGTCGGCCAGGACCTCGCCGGAGCCTGCGGCGACCCCGGCCACCGGTGCTGTGATCGCCGCGGCCTTCGACGTGCCGCAGGCCCTCGCACCCGCGCCGGTGACGCCGGTTTCGGCCGACACCGTGCCGGTGCCCGGAGCCACGACGGCAGTCGAGCGGCTGATCACCGAACAGCTGGCCGTGATGCGAAGCCAGCTCGAACTGCTGGCGGGCGGTGCCGCCTCGGGCGCCGGACCGGTCGTCGTCGAACCGGCGCCCGCAGCCCGTCCGGCGGGGCGACCGGCCTCATCCCGGCCGGCCGCCCCGCTCGCACCCGGTGCGCGCGGCGGAGCCGGCCTCGTGGAGTCGGAAGAGCGTGCCCGGTATCTCAAGGCCTTGGCCGAGCGGTTCGGCAGCAGGACGAAGGGCTCGAAGGAGTTCGCCCAGCGGTTCCGCCCGCTGGTCGCCGACAGCCGCTCGTCCATCGGCTTCCGGCCGACGACCAAGGAGATGCTGTACCCGATCGTCGCCGACCGCGGGCAAGGCGCGCGGCTGTGGGACATCGACGGCAACGAGTACGTCGACCTCACCCTGGGCTGGGGCGTCCACCTCCTCGGGCACAACCCGCCCGCCGTCATGGCGGCCCTGCGCGAGCGGCTGGACCTCGGCTTCGTCATCGCCTCGCGCACCGAGTTGGTCGAGGAGGTCGCCGCCGGCCTGATCGAACTCACCGGTATGGAGCGGGTCGCCTTCCTGAACACCGGCACCGAAGCGGTCATGACCGCCCTGCGCATCGCCCGGACCGCGACCGGCCGCGACGACGTCGTGGTCTTCTCCACCGCCTACCACGGTCACGCGGACAGCGTGCTCGCCGCGGCCTCCTCCGAGAACGGCGTGCGGACCACCCGGCCGATCACCTCGGGCATCCCGGCGCGCGCGGTGGAGAACGTGCACGTACTCGAATTCGGCACCGACGAGGCCCTGGAGTTCATCGACAGGCACGGTCCGCGGCTCGCCGCGGTGATGACCGAGCCGGTGACCCTCCGCACCCCCGGAGTGCAGAACCCCGAGTTCCTGCGCCGGGTTCGGGAGATCACACAGCGGCACGGCACGAAGCTGATCTTCGACGAGATGGTGACCGGTTTCCGCTGCCACCCGGCCGGTGTCCAGGGGCTCTACGGCATCGAGGCCGACCTGGCCACGTACGGCAAGATCATCGGCGGCGGCATGCCGATCGGCGTGATCGCCGGCCGGGGCGGAATCATGGACACGATCGACGGCGGCGTGTGGGACTTCGGCGACGACTCCCGCCCGACCGCGGAGTCCACCTTCTTCGCCGGCACGTTCAGTCAGCATCCGATGACCATGGTGGCGGCCCGGGCGGTTCTGGACCACCTTCGCGGCGAGGGCCCGGCCCTGCAGCAGGACCTCGACCGCAAGACCGAGGTCTTCGCCGACGGGCTGAACGCCGACTTCCGCGAGCTCGACGTGCCGATCGAGGTCCGCCGGTTCTCCTCGTTCTTCCGGTTCGAGCACGAACAGAACATGGACCCCCTGTACTTCAACCTGCTCGACCGCGGCGTGTTCGTCTGGGAGCTGCGCAACTTCTTCCTGTCCACGGCGCACGAGCAGGCCGACCTCGACCACATCAGGGCAGCGGTCCGCGACTCGATCACCGAGCTGCGGGAGCACGGTGTGCTCGGCCCCGGCCGGACGGCCCCGGCCGGGGCCGTGGTGCCGCTGCCCGCGCCGCGCAGCACCCTCGCGCAGCGGCAGCAGGCGGCACTGGACGAGGGCGGTGTGCCGGCGTATCAGATGTCCGTCGGTTTCTGGCTGGACGGCCGGCTGGACCGGGACGCACTGCGCGGCGCCGTGCGGGGCCTGGTCGCGCGGCACGAGACCTTGCGGACCACGCTCGCTGCCGACGGCGTGACGCTCGTCGTGCATCCTGCCGCGGAGACGGTGCTGGACGAGGTTCTGACCGAACACGTCTGCCCGGATGACGGCGACCTCGACCGCTTCCGGCAGTCCTGGGCCGAGCAGCGGCTCGACCTCGCGGCCGGGCCGGTGTTCCGCGCCGCGATCGTGCAGACCGCCCCGGAGCGGCATCTGCTGCTGATCTCCGGGGCGCACGCCGCGGTGGACGGCTGGTCGTTCGGCGTCCTGGTCGACGACCTCGTCGCGCTGTACAACGCCGGCTGCCAGGATGTCAGGCCCCTGCTGCCGCCCGCGGCGCAGTTCCGGGACTACGCCGCCTGGCACGAGCGGGTCGTCGGCGGCCCCGACGCCGCCGAGCACCGGGACTACTGGCGCACTCTGCTCCAGGGCGCGGCGGCTTTGGAGCTGCCCGAGTCCGGAACGTCCGGGCCCTTCCCCTACAGGGCGGTGCGGCACAGCGTCCGGCTCGACTCCGGGTTCTGCGACCGGATGCGCGACAGCGCCCGAGAGCAGGGCGCGACGGTGTTCGCCTACCTGATCGCGGCCTGGGGCGCCGTGCTGCACCAGGCGACGGGGCAGGACGACATCGTCGTCCCGGTCCTGGCCGCCCGCCGCCCGCCGGAGCTGGACCAGGTGGTCGGGTACTGCTCGAACCTGCTGCCGCTGCGGCTGCGACGGGCGGCGGACGTCCTGGCCGCGGACTACGTGGCCGACGTCATGGAACACCTCGTGACCGGGCTCGAGTCCCAGGACCACCCGTTCGCCGACCTGATCACGGAGCTCACGCCCGGCAGTGGCCTGCGCGCCGACCTGCTCGCGACGTCCATCTCGTTCTACCGCCGCGTGGCGGCGCCCCCGATGGACGGGCTCACGGTGTCGGAGGCCGACCCGCTGCCGATCACTCACACCGGCCACCCCCTGGCGCTGAACATCATCGAAGGCGCGGACGGCCTCCGGTGCGACTTCGAGATCGCGACGGACGTCGTCGCCCCCGACCTCGCCGCCGACATCGCGCGCCGCTACCAGAACCTGCTCGCCGGCCTGGTCGCGCACGGCGAGCGCCCACTGGCCCAGCTGGAAGGGCCCGACCATGACGACCTCTGAGCACCACCCCGGACACGACCAAGACAGCCCTCGGAGAAACGGGAGCCGATAGACCATGATCACGGCAGGTTTGAAACTCACGCAAAGCGGCGGCCTCGCGATCCTCGACGAGGACCGTCTGGTGTTCAACGTCGAGATGCAGAAGATCGCCAACGGCGCCCGGTACAGCAACGTCGACGAACTCGACGACCTGATCGGCGTCATGGACAAGTTCGGCCTCAAGGTCGGCGACGTCGACGCATGGGCGTTGGACGGCTGGGACGGCGCCGCCAACGGCCACGTCAAGGTGCTCGCCGGCGGGATCCAGACCGAGGTCCTCGTCGCCTCCTACCGGGAGACCGACCTGGTGCCCGACCCGGCGCTGCCGGGCCACCGCGGCCGGATCGCGATCGGCGGCCAGGCGCTGGACTACGACAGCTACGTCCACGTCGCCGGCCACCTGGCCTCGGCCTACTGCACCAGCCCGTTCGCGCGCCGCGGCGAGCCGTCGATGGTGCTGGTCTGGGACGGCGGCTGCTTCCCGCGGCTGTACTGCGTGGACGCCGACGGCCGGATCGAGGCCGGCGGCGAGGCGTTCCCGCTCATCGGCCACACCTACGCGATGACCGCGCAGTACTGGGGCCCGTTCAAGCGGCAGAACAAGTCGAAGAACGTCGACGACCTCTCCGTGGCCGGGAAGATGATGGCGTACATCGCCATGGGCACCTCGCGGGAGCGGATCAAGCAGGTCTTCCGCGAGGAGTTCTCCGAGTTCTTCGACGCCGACTCGCCGCGGGTGCGGGAGTACCGGCGGACCATCATCGGGTGCGGCAGCACCGGTGAGCCCTCGCACGCCTACGTGCACCAGTTCCTCACCGCCGTGCAGGCCCGCACCGCCGCGCTCGGGGTCTCCGACGAGGACGTGCTGGCCAGCGTCCACACGTTCCTCGAAGAACTGCTGATCGACCGGGTGACCAAGAAGATCCAGGCGTGGAAGGGCGGCGGCGCCTGGAACCTGTGCTTCGCCGGCGGCTGCGCGCTGAACATCAAGTGGAACAGCGCCCTGCGCTCCCACCCGACGATCAAGGCCATGTGGGTGCCGCCGTTCCCGGACGACTCCGGCGTCGCCATCGGCACGGCCTGCCTGGCCGCGGCCGGCGGCTCCGGGCTCCGGCCGATCCAGTGGGGCCCCCGGCTGGGCCCGGCTCTCGAACCGACGCCGGACCTGCCGCGCGGCTGGAGCACGTCGCCCTGCACGCCGGAGGAACTGGCCCAGATCCTGCACACCACAGGCCAGCCCGCGGTCGTGCTCGACGGCCGTGCTGAACTGGGACCCCGCGCGCTCGGCGGACGCAGCATCATCGCCTCGGCGGTCGAGACGTCGATGAAGCGGCTCCTGAACGACGTGAAGAGCCGTGAGCACTACCGGCCGGTCGCGCCCATCTGCCTGGAAGAGCATGCCCCGACCGTCTTCAACCCGGGCACGCCGGACCCGTACATGCTGTTCGAACACTGGGTCCGTCCCGAGTGGATCGACCGTGTCCCGGCCGTCATGCACCTGGACGGCACCGCACGGCTGCAGACCGTCAACGCGTCCGACGACCCGAACCTGCACGCCATCCTGCGCGAGTACTACAAGTGCAGCGGCATACCGGTCCTGTGCAACACGAGCGCGAACTACAACGGCCGCAGCTTCTTCCCCGACGTCGCGTCGGCGATCGAGTGGGGCCAGCTCGACCTGGTGTGGAGCGAGGGCGTCCTGTACCGGCGGGAGGACTCGACGTTCTGAGAGGGCGTTTGAGCTGGGCGGCTTGTCGCTCATGCCTTAGTGGGTTCCTCGCCAGGTGGGTGTCGTTTCGTCCGTCATGCGCTTGGTGAGGTTGCCGACCGAGGTGATGTGGATCATGGCTTCGGGGCTGGTGGTGAGGCTCTCGTAGTCGCGGGCGAGCCGGCGGTGCGTCATGATCCGTCCTCTACAGGGCCCGGCGGCCGAAGGCTGCCGGGCCCTGTAGAGCGGTAACGGTGCGACGGGATCGTTCAGGGAGTCCGTCTCCGCGGGATGACGTCGGGGCCGGTGGGCATCGATGAGCGTGCAGCCGCGGGGGCGGCCGGCAGGGCGACGATGGTGACTGAGGCTTTTCGGTGTGGCCTCTGATCGGGTGACGACGTAGACGTACGCAACGGACAAGGCTCCCGTGCCGTTGAGGGAGACGTTCGACGTCTCAACTCACTGGCACAGGAGCCCTGTTGGTTCCTGTCCTGCCGTACTCGATCGTCGGCAGGACCGTCGCGGCGCCTCCCGTCCGGGGCCCGGAGACGCGCGGGGAGGGGCCGCGGATCAAGCGGGTGTCGACGCGGCGAGGTCGATGCGGCGGGCCAGCTCCTCCACCGTCGTCGCCGCGAACAGGGTGATCGGGGGCAGGTCCACGCCGAAAGCGCGGCGTAGTGCGAACAGGATCCGCAGCGTCAGCAGGCTGTCTCCGCCGAGCTGGAAGAAGTCGTCCTCGGGGGTGACCACGTCGGCGCCCAGCGCCTGTGACCAGATCCGCGCTACACGCTCCTGTGTGGCGGTGGCGAACCCGGCGGGCCGCTCGACCGCATCCGCCACGGGCGCCGGAGCGGGCAGAGCCCTGCGGTCGTGCTTGCCGTTCGCGTTCAGCGGTATCCGTTCGAGCAGCGTGATGGTGGACGGCACCATGTAGTAAGGCAGTTGGGTGCGCAGGTACTGCAGCAGAGCGACCGGGTCCGGGCTGCGTCCGGGTCGCGGCTCGACATAGCCGGCCAGGCGCCGCTCGCCCAGGGCGTCCTCCCGGACGATCACGGCGGCGTCCTGGGCGTCCGGGTGCTGGCCGAGCACCGACTCGACCTCCTCCAGCTCGATCCGGAAGCCGCGCAGCTTGACCTGCCGGTCCACCCGGCCCAGCACCTCCACGTCACCCGTGGGAAGAATCCGCGCCAGGTCGCCGGTGTTGTACAGGCGGGCTCCCGGCCTCTTGGAGAAGGGATGTGCAAGGAACCGCTCGGCGGTGAGCTCGGGGCTCCCCACGTAGCCGCGGGCCAGGGCCAGGCCGCCGATGTAGAGGGTGCCGTTCACTCCGAAGGGCACCGGCTGGAGCCGGTTGTCGAGGACGTAGAACTGGGTGTTGGGCAGCGGGCGCCCGATCGGCACCGGCTCCTCGTCACCGCGCTCGGGCATCGGAGTCTCGAACAGGCTGCTGTCCACGGTCGATTCGGTGACGCCGTACGAGTTGACCAGACGGGTGCGGGGAGGACACAGCTTCGCCAGGTTCCAGTAATCCTGCATGAACCAGATGTCCGCGCCGACGGCCAGCACCTTGAAGTTGTCCAGCATCCGCCCCTGTTCGGCCACATAGGCGCTGAGCCGGCGGATGACGACCGGGACGAGGTCGGCGAAGTCGATCCGCTCCCGCTGGAGCAGCGTGTACAGCCGCGCCGGATCCAGCAGCGCTTCACGGTGGCAGAGCACCAGCGTGCCGCCGGAGCACAGCGCGCGGACCATGTCGCCGGTGAACACGTCGAAGGCGATGTTCGCGGCCTGCAGATGCCGGCGTACCACCCTGCCCAGGCCGTAGACCCGCTCCCAGGAGCGGAAGGCGCTCATCAGGGCGCCATGGGTGAGCATCGCCCCCTTGGCCCGGCCGGTCGAGCCCGAGGTGTACACGAGGAACGCCAGGTTGTCCGCGTTCGGTTCGGCGTGCCGCACCGGCGGGACGGCGGCCGGCTCCTCCTGCGCCGCAACGGCGCCCTCGGCGAGCCAGTCGTCGAGGTAGCCGACGCTCACCCCTTCGGTGAGCCCGGGTACCGAGGCCACCACGTCGCGGCGGGTCAGGAGCAGGCGTACGGAGGCGTCCGAGAGCACATGGAGCAGGCGGTCCACCGGGTGGGCCGGATCGAGCGGCACATACGCGCCGCCCGCCTTGAGGACGCCCAGCAGGGCCGCCACCGAGTCGGGGCAGCGCGGCGCGCAGAGTCCCACCCGGGACTCCGGGCCGACACCGAGCGCGCGCAGCCGGGCGGCGATGATCCCGGCCCGCCGGTCGAGTTCGCGGTAGCTGACCCGGTCCTCGCCGTCCACCACCGCCACGGCGTCGGGGGTGGCGCGGACGTGCTCCTCGAACAGGTGGTGCACACACGTGTCGGGGGCGACCTCGACGGAGATCAGGTTGTCCCGGTTCAGGAGTTCGGCCCGCTCCGGCTCCGAGAGCAGCGGCAGCAGGGACAGCGGCAGATCGGCGTCCGTCACGGCGCCGAGCAGCAGCCGTTCGAAATGGGCGGCCATCCGCTCGATGGTGGCGTCGGCGAACAGGTCGACGTTGAACTCCCATGCGCAGCGCAGCCGGTCGCCCTCGTCGACGACGTGCAGGCTCAGGTCGTGCAGCGCCGTGGTCCGGCCCTCGCCGCCGAACGGGCTGACGCGCAGCCCCGTCGGGTCCGGCATCGGCCGGGGGGCGTCGTGCAGTGACAGCATCGTCTGGAACAGCGGGGTGCGACTGAGATCGCGGTCCGGCTGCACCTCCTCGACCACGCGCGCGAAGGGAACGTCCTGATGGGCGAAGTCCGCGATGCACGCCTGCCGGGTACGGGCGAGCAGCTCGCGGAACGTCGGGTCGCCCGCCAGGTCCGTGCGCAGGGCCAGGGTGTTCGCCAAGAGGCCGACGAGTGGTTCGGTCTCCGGCCGGTGACGGCCGGCCACGGTGGTGCCCACCACGATGTCGTCCTGGCCCGAGTAGCGGTGCAGCAGGGCCGCGTATCCGGCGAGCAGCGTCATGAACAGGGTGGCGTTCGCGGCGCCGCCCAGCTCCCGCAGCCCGGCGGTCACCTCGGCGGACAGGGTGAAGGACCGGGTCCGGCCCGCGTAGGTCTGCACGGTAGGTCGGGTACGGTCGGTCGGCACCCGCAGACTGGGCAGCTCGCCGCTGAACCGCTTACGCCAGTGCGCCGGCCCGTGCGCCCCCCGGTTCGCCGCACCGTCCGTGAACTGCTCGCGCTGCCAGTGGGCGTAGTCGGCGTACTGGACGGCGAGGGGCGGCAGCGGATCGGCGCCGCCGGCGCGGAAGGCGTCGTACAGATGGCAGAACTCGTCCGTCAGTACCGTCATCGACCAGTCGTCGGTGACGATGCGGTGCAGGTTGATCAGCGCGACGGTTTCCCGCTCGGTGAGCGCCACCAGCGTCACCCTCAGCAGCGGACCCCGGCCGAGGTCGAACGGCGCCCGCGCGTCCTGGGCTGCCAGCTGCCGTGCCTGCTCCTCGGCGTCGTCCGCGCCGCGCAGGTCGACGACCCGGGGCTCCCAGACATGGGTGTCCACCGGGGCGATGGTCTGCGCCGGCTCGCCGTCGACCGAGGGATAGCTGGTCCGCAGGGTCTCGTGCCGCCGCACCAGGGCCTGGAAGGCCCGCACCGCCGTGTCCAGGTCCACCGGACCCGACAGCCGCAGCGAGTACGGCATGTTGTACGCCGCGTTCCCGGAGCCGAGCTGGTCCAGGAACCACAGGCGCTGCTGTGCGAAGGACAAGGGGGCGCCCGTGCCCGCCGGGCGTCTGGTGATCCCACCCGGTGCCGCCGCGGTGCGCTCCTCTAGCCGCCGCGTGTGCAGGGCGTTCTGGGCGGGGGACTGCTCGCGCAGCCGCTCCGAGGTGTCGCTCATGCCGTCCTACCTTCGTGAGTGCGTCCCATGCATGCGCGACTTGTGCTATTCGGCACGGGTGCCGTCCTGTGCACGGGCCTTCCGGCCGTTGGCGGCGGCCTCTTTGGCGATGGCGCGGAAGAACTGCGGATAGCTGGGGGAGGTGTGCCTCGCGTACGACAGCGTCAGGTCGTGGCGCTCGCGGAGCTGGTTGATCGGGACGACCATGGCCGCGTGGTGCTCGATGTGCAGGTTGTTGCCGTTGGTGTACCAGGTGCTGAACCAACTGCCGGTGATGGAGCGGGTGTTGGTCAGCACGTCGGTGCTGGAGTTGTCGCACATGATGTGCTCGGGCAGTTCGACGAGGAAGTGCAGGGGCACCGCGACCAGCAAGGGCAACAGCCACACCCACAGCACCAGTTCGCCCTGGCCGAGCACGGTGAGCGTGACGGCCGCGAGGATCGGCAGGATGAACAGCCGGTACTCGGCGATTACTTCACGCTTGCGGGCCGGTGCTATCTGGCCGGAGTCGTAGGTCCAGGAACCCGTCCAGGCGCGCACGACGTCCGCGACCGCGCCACCCAGCCGGCCGAAGGCCAGGGCCTCGCGGACCAGCGCCCCCCAGGTGACAGGCTGACGCGAGTCGAAGCCGAAGAACTCCGAGTCCTGGTCGGTGCCCAGATAGCGGTGGTGCTGCAGATGCAGGACGCGGTAATGGCTGTACGAGACGAGCATGGGCACGCCCAGCGGGACGCCGGCGATCCGGTGCCGTCGGGAGCGCCGGAACGCCGAGTGGTGCAGGCACTGGTGTTGCAGTTCCAGCCAGTGTGCGTACATCGCGCCGATCAATATGACACCCAGCACCCGCAGCGGCCACAGCCCGGTCAACAGCGCGAGCGCCACGCCGAGCGCCCAAAGGGCGTACGCGACAAAGAGTTTGAAGAGGAACGTCCGCTCGTCGACGGCGTTCACCTTGGCCCGTCGGAACAGGCCCTGCGGCGCCGTGCTTGCGTCGGAGGTCATTTTTGGCACCTTCCCCTGTGGCAGCCTCCCGCGAGATCGCTGCGGCAGTCGGGCAGGCATCAGCGACTTCGTGTGGATGAGGCACGAAGTTTGGAAGTGGCGCCCTTCGGCCCCCGAAAGACGGGGAGGGAGGGCGGGTGAATGAAGAAGTGTCGAGCACTCCGCCTGCGTGGCAAGGCGAGGCAACGCGGCGGGGCGCCGGGATGTGCGCCGCGGCGGTGGGCGGTCTGGCCTTTTCGCCGGCCAGATCGCTGAGCGCTTCGCCGAGGTCTCTGAGCGCTGGATTCTTGAAGACGATGCGGACAGCGCGGGGTATTCCAAGTTTTTCGCTCAGGATCTACCCGAGGCGGATGGCGGCAATGGGATTGCCGCCGATTTCCAGGAAATGGCCGTCGATACTGACGCTCGTGTCGTCCAAGAGGGTCCGCACGCTACTGACCACCAGTGCGTCCATAGGATTGCGGAACTCGTTGTCTGTCACCACGTACGTCATATCCCTCTAGCGCGGTTCATCGCCCATCGCCCTGACCAGGCTGGCCGGCCTCATGTCCGTCCAGTGCGCGGAAACGTATTCAAGGCAGTTTTTGCGAGTTTCCTGGCCGTACGCCACCTTCCAGCCGGCCGGTACCGCGCTGAATGCGGGCCACAGCGAATGCTGGTTCTCGTCGTTCACCAGAACCAGGCATGCGCCTTCATCATCGTCGAACGGATTCGCCACGGATTCTCCTGAGAAATCGATCAAACGGCCGTCAGCGTAACAGTGACGATAACCAGCCGTCACCGTAGCGGCAGCTGAGTAACTGGCCTCGCATGGGGAGTGTCTCGCCGGCGAGACACCGGCGTCGGTGTCATGCGATATCGCTATTCCTGATCGCCGCCGGAACGAAGGCAGGCGGCGATGGCGGCGCGGCGAACTGCTGCCTGCCGCGCCACCCGGGTGGTCCGCGCCCAGAGCTCGAACCGAACTCAGCTCATGCAGGCACGGCCTCGCCGGTCATGTCGCCGAGCGCCACCACGATCTTCCGCGGCCCGGTGAAGGGACTGCGTGAGTGCGCCACCAGCATGTTGTCGATGACGAGGACGTCACCCTCCTGCCAGGAGAAGGCGACCGATTCCCGGTCCATCAGGTCGCGGACCTCGTCCACCAGGGCGTCGTCGATGACGGTGCCGTCGCCCCAGAAGACGTTGCGCGGCATCCCCTGATCGCCGCAGATCTCCAGTAGCGAGGAGCGCGTCTCCGGGTCCAGCGACGATGGGTGGTGCAGCGCCAGCTGGTTGAAGAACACGGCCTCGCCGGTCGTCGGGTGGCGCAGCACCGCCTCGGCCTGACGCGAGGTCCGCAGGCCGCCGTCCGGCGTCCACTCGAAGCTCGTCCCCTCCGCGGCGCACTTGCGCTCGACCTCGGCGGGATCTTCGGTGCCGAAGAAGCGCGACCAGCTGACGTCGACGCCTTCGATGAAGTTGCGGACATAACGGAGCTTCTTGGTGGCGAACAGCTCGGCCAGCTCCGGACGCATCCGGGTGAGAACCGTCCGGCAGTCGACGATCGGCGTCTGGCCACCGGACTGCGGGGCCACGATGCACGAGAAGAACTGCCGCATCGGCCACTGCGGCAGATGCGAACTCTCGTTGTGGAACAGGATCGAGAGGTCTTCCGGATACGGCGTCGACTTGTACACGCGGGCCGACTCGCCCTCTCGCGGAAGGTCCCCGTATTCAGGGAAGAGAGTGCCGCAAATCGCCGAGGCGGCCTGTTCGAACTTCTCCACCGAACCGGCGTGGAACCCCCGGAGCAGGACCGCGCCGTGCCGCAGCAGCCGTGCTTCGAGTTCTTCCCGGTTCGCGCGCAGCCAGCCGGGCAGGTCGACGCCGGGACCGGCCGGCGTGATGAGGACGGGGGTCGTCGGTGACTCCGGCAGGAAGCCGATATGCACCGAATCCCCGCTGGGTATCCGCACCTGCCGCCGAGTCGCGCCCAGGAGGGGGCGCGGTCCCGGTGCCCTGGAAGTCGCTTCGTTCATGTCCTGGACCTCATTTCCTCGGCGGTGAACCCGGCCGTGCTGTGTGTCATGCGTCGATCTCCCGTCGGATCAGCTCGGCGAGTTCCTCCACCGCGGGCTGTCGCATGATGCCGTGGTGGGTCGTTGCCACCGAGGCGAAGCCGAGCCCAGGCCCGACCACCGATCCCCAGCCCCACCTACGGTCGGGATCCTGCGGCTCGTCGGCCGGCTCGGCGCGCACCAGCAGCACCGGGAAGTCGGCTCGGCCGAGTTCGGCCTGCTCCTGCACGAAGTAGCGGTCCAGAGCAGTCATGTTGGTCATGTAGACGTCCAGCAGGCTCCGCAGCTCCGCCTCACCGGAGTCGGGAGGCAGCCGCCCGACGTCCTGCATGGCCTTGAGCAGTACCTGATGACCGAGATGACCGAGCGGCGGCCCCTCCGGCAGGTCCAGCTGGTAGTGGAAGGCGAAGCGGCGCAGGAGATAGTCGGCGGGCTGCCGCGCCAGGGCGCTCTCCGCGTCACCGGGGACACCGCAGTTGACGATGATCAGCTGCGCCACCTCGCGCCCGGAACGGCGCAGCGCCTGGGCCGTGGCGTAGGCCATGATGCCGCCGAAGCACCAGCCGATGATCACGGGAGGGGCATCGCCGACGGCCGCGATGTTCGCCGCGTACTCCTCGGCCATGGCGGCGAAATCGTCCTGCGGCGGCCTGCCGTGCAGACCCCAGGCCTCGATGCCGTAGACCGACCGGTCCGCCGGCATCAGCCGGGCCAGCTCCCAGTAGCTGAGCGTGTTGCCGCCGCCGGGGTGGACGCAGAAGACCGGTGCCTGCTCCTGCGGTCCGCGGGCGGCGCGCAGCGGGACCAGGTTGGAGTCCTGGACGTCGCTCCTGCGCACCAGCTCCGCCATCGCCGCGACGGTCGGGGCGCTGAACACCGCGGACATCGGCAGGCGCAGGCCGAAGGCGTTGTTGATCTGGGCCATGAGCTTGATCGCACGCAGCGACTGTCCCCCGAACTCGAAGAAGTCCGCGTCGGGGGAGGAGATGTCCTGGCCGAGGATCGAGGACCAGATCGCCAGCAGACGCTGTTCCACCGAGTCGCGCGGCCGGCCCGCCCGGGCCTTCGGCGGCGCGATCGGTGCGAGGGCACGGCGGTCGAGCTTGCCGTTGCGGGTCAGCGGGAACCGCTCCAGCACCTGCCACCCGGTCGGCACGAGGGCGGCCGGGAGGTGCAGACCGACGGCTGCCCGTACGTCCTCGACGGAGACGTCCACTCCGCCGGCGGCGGTGAGGTAGGCGTCCAGGTGCGTGACGAGTCCGTCGGCGTCCGCGCGCGCCACGACCGCCGCGGCGCCGACGCCGGGCCGGTCCGCCAGCAGCGTCTCGATCTCGCCGAGCTGTACGCGGTATCCGCGCAGCTTCACCTGGTCGTCGATCCGGCCGAGGATCTCGATGCCGTGGCCGGGTACCAGGCGGCCGAGGTCACCGGTCCGGTGGGCGTCCGCGCTGTCCGCCGTACCGAAGCCCGACCCGCCTTCGCGCAACCGCGCGAGGTAGCCGAGGCCCACGCCGGGCCCGCTGATCAGCACCTCTCCTGGGCACCAGGGCGGCAGCGCGGCACCCTCCGCGTCGACCACCGTCAGGACGTTCGCCCCGAGGCCGGAGCCCACCGGGATCGACGAACAGCGTTCATCGATCGAGGCGTCCAGCGGGAGGCATGCGGCGCCCACCGTCGACTCGGTCGGGCCGTAGTGGTTGTACAGACGCAAGGACGGCGCGATCTGTCGCAGCCGCTCGTACAACGGACGCGGCAGCAGTTCGCCGCCGAGCACGAGCACCTCGCTCGGCAGAAGCGCGAGCGGATCGGCAGCCTCGGCCAGCAGCGCGGAGAGGTGCGAGGGGACCAGCTTCATCGCGGCCGCGGGGCTCCCCCGCAACCACTCGGTGAGAGCCGCGGGGCTCGTGGCGGTCTCGGTGGGGATGAGCTGGACGCAGCCACCGCCGGCCAGGGTCGGGAAGACCGCCGTGTAGGCCAGGTCGGCGGCGAGGGTGGAGACCGCCGCGAACTCGGCGCCCTCGGACAGGGCGAGCGTCCCGCCGATCGCCGAGGCGTAGTGCGACAGCTGCTCGTGCCCGATGACGACGCCCTTGGGAAGCCCCGAGGTGCCCGACGTGAAGATCACATAGGCGGCGCCCGTGGCCGCCGCGCCGGAAGTCACCGCGCGCCCCGGGTCGACGACCGCGTCGGCCGTGCACACGATGCGGACGGAGCCCTCGTGATCGGCCTTCGGATCGGGGGTGAGCAGCAGCGCGGGGTCGGCCTCCCGCAGGATCGTCTCGATCCGCTGCTGCGGCCACGTGGGGTCGAGGGGGACGAACGCCGCGCCGGCGAGCCAGACGCCGAGCATCGCGACGACCGTTTCCGCCGAGGCGGGAACGAACAGCGCGACCCGCTGCCCGGCCCGCACGCCGTGCTCGCGCAGCAGGTGCGCCACCGCGTCCGCGCCCTGCGCCGCGTCCCGGTAGGACACGACACTCTCGCCGCAGCGCAGCGCGGGCTGCGCGGGCGTGCGCTCCGCCTGTGCGAGGAAGCGGTCGAGCACCGAGGCGTCCGACGCACGGGGCCCGGCCTCGGCGTTCGGCGCGTTCGGCGCGGTGAGGCGCAGGCCGCCGACGGCGCGCTCCGTGCCACCGGACAGCAGATCGGTCAGCTGATGTCCGAACGCCTCCGCGACGAGGTCCAAGTCGGCCTGGGCGACGCGGCCCGAGCCGCCGACGAAGGTCAGGCGCAGGCTCCGCGACCCGCGCACGCAGTCGAGGTGCAGCGCACCAGGAGCTTCGTGGACGGACGCACCGGCCGAGAGTTCCTCGGCCCACCGGTCCAGGCGGTGCCGGTACGAGAGCGGGCAGACGTCCGCCGCACGGTGTGCGGAGGCCGCGGTCCCCGGGTCGATCTGGTTCTCGATCGCCGCTACGGAGCGGAGCGCGTCCTGCGATGCCTGGAGCGCGTCGGCGACCGGGGTGTCCGCGCCGATCTCCAGCCGCACCGGTACCGGACGCTCCAACAGGCCGAGCACGTTCTCCAGGCCTTCCGTGGACCGGCCGTCGGCCAGCACCAGCACATGGTCGTCGGCGTCGCGGCAGTACCGGCCGTACAGCGAGCGCCAGAGAGCCAGCAGCACCGCCGCCTCGCTCACGCCGCACCGTCCGGTGAGCTCGTCCAGCCGTTCCAGAGCCGGCCCCTCGACGACGGCCGAGGCGCTCACCGGCTCGGCGGCCGCGTCCCAAAGGGCGACGGGAGTGAGGAAGGGCAGCGCCGAGGACGGCTTCGACGACTGCCGCGCCGCCTCGCCGGCCACCGGCGGCTGCGCCGACTCGTCCAGCACCTCACCGAGCCAGGCGGCGACATCGGCGTACTGCAGCACCGCGTCCTCGGCCGGGGCGTCCGTGTCCTCCAGCAGCAGGCCGGCAAGCCGGGTCCAGGAAGCGTCGTCGACGCTCAGCCGCGGCAGGGTGAGCACCAACTGCGTGCCGTCCGGAGCGAGTTCGTGCTCGACGGTCAGCGCGCCCGCACGGAACACGGTGCGATCCGTTCCCGGCTGCTCGATCGCGACCGGACTCACCGGATCCACGACCTGGACGAGCGTGGGCAGCCCAGCGAACTCGGTGTACCGCGTACGCAGGCTCTCGTGCGTCGCGACCGCCGTCGCGATCCGGGCCTCCAGGTCCGGTGCAGGTATCCGGGTGGCGGTGCGAACGGTGCGCACCGCCATGCTCCGGGCCTCGCCCAACCGGGCGAGCTGTTGCGGGGAGAGCTGATAGCCCTCCTCCTGCCAGGTCTCGACGCTCGTCATGATGTCTGCTCCTGAATGGTCATGCGGGCTCCGGAGCGGGGGCCGAGTCGGTGGTGGGGGATGCCTCAAGGCTGCGTACCGCGCGCACGGGTGAGAACAGCAGGGCCAGCGAGGCCAGGAACGTCCCGCCCGCGGCCACCACCACAGCCGTCCGCAGCCCGGTGCCGGACGCGAGCGCACCGCCGAGCAGTGAGCCGAGCGAGTACGCACCCAAGGCGCAGGTACGGGCCGTGGCGTTCACCCGCCCGAGCAGCTCGTCCGGGGTGGAGACCTGCCGGAAGCTGATCACCGTCACGTTGAAGACGGGAACGCTGAACTGGACGACGAAGGAGGAGACCGCGACGACGGCGATCGCCGCCAGTGAGTGGCCGTGTACGGCCGCGAGGACGAGATACCCCAGCCCGGGCATCGCCATCGTCAGAATCAGTGTCGGGCCGACGCCGAACCGTCCGGTCAGTGGGCCGACCAGGAGGACGCCGACCAGGGCGCCGACGCTGCCGACCGCGACGATCAGACCGACCTGCTTCGAGCCCATGTCGAGCACCCGGAGCAGATAGAGGAAGAACACCGACATCAGGGCGCCGGAGAACAGGTTGATGATCAGCGCGGCCGTGGTGAACCAGCGCAGCAGCGGGTGCCGCACGATCGCGGCGAATCCCTCACGGATCGAGGCACGGACCGAGAGGGTCGCCGCTCCGGGCTGAGGCTTCGGCGGCTCGTCGGCCGGCAGTCCCGCCACCGTGAAGAAGGACAGGACGTAGCTCGCCGCGTCCACCGCGATCGCCACCGGTGCGCTGAGCGCGCTGATCAGCAGGCCCGCCGCGCCCGGCCCGACGACCTGCGCCATCGAGTCCGAGAGTTCCAGCTTCGCGTTGGCGTCGCCGAGCCGGTCCCGCCCGATCAGACTGGGTGTGTAGGACTGGTGCGCGAGGTCGAAGAACACGGTCATCACGCCGACGACGAAGACCACGACGAAAAGCTGACCGATGTTCAGCACGTCGAGCCCGTGCGCGATGGGGATCCAGGCGAGGGCCGTGGCGCGCACGACGTCGGCGACGATCATCACGGTACGGCGCGCCCGGCGGTCCAGCATCACGCCGACGAAGAGGCCGAAGAGCAGGAAGGGCAGCGTCTCGAGGGCGACGAGCACGCCGGCTTCCATCGGCGTCGCGTGGAGCAGCAGGACCGCGGTCAGCGGCATCGCGACGTAGGTGATCTGGGAACCGAGGACCGAGGCCGACTGACCTGTCCACAGCAGCACGAAGTTCCGCTGGCGGAACAGCGAAGCCGGCTTCTTCCCGGCGCTCGCGGCATCCTCGCTCATGAGCGCCCCACCGCCTCACGGATCTTGGCTCCCGGTCGGGAACGCCGGGTCTCGGCGCGTTGGTCCATCACAGTCTTCCTATCGGGTCGAATTCGCCGCACGGGTGATCGAGGACATGCCGGGCGGTGTGGGGGCGTGCCTGGACTTCCCCCGGGCACTCAGTCTGCGGCTCCACCGAGCGGCTGTTCCAGCGGAGGACCGGGACGAGCCACCACCCGCCGCCTTCCGGGGCCGAGCCCCGGCCGGGTCTCCAACCGGTCCGGATTCACGTTCCGTTGAGCCGTATCCAGGACTTCGACCTTGCCGATGGGCTGGTCGGGGTCGGAGGTCAGTTCTGCGAGCAGGTGGCTGAGCCGCTCGGCCAGTGCCTGGACCGTGTGGTGGTCGAACAGGTCGGTGGCGTACGCGATGATCCCCGTGATCCCGGTCGGTCGCCCGTCCGGCTCGTACGACCCTCGCAGCAGGAAGTTGAGGTCGAATTTGGCTGTTTCGTGTCCGGGGATCTCGAATTCGCTGGTGGTGAGTCCGGGGAGGTCGAAGGCGGCTTCGGTGTTGGTGTCGAAGGACAGCATGACCTGGAAGAGGGGGTGGCGTGCTGCGGTTCGTGGTGGGGCGATGATCTCGACGAGGTGTTCGAAGGGGAGGTCCTGGTTTTCGAAGGCGGCGAGGTCTGTGTCCCGTACTCGGGTGAGGAGTTGGGTGAAGGTGGGGTTGCCGGAGACGTCGGTGCGCAGGACGAGGGTGTTGAGGAAGAAGCCGATCAGGTCGTGGAGGGCTTCTTCGGTGCGTCCGGCGACCGGTGTGCCGAGGGGGATGTCGGTGGCGCCTGTGAGTTGGGACAGCAGGACGGCCAGGGCGGCCTGGACGGTCATGAAGGGTGTCACGCCGGTCTGTCGGGCCAGTTCGGTGATGCGGGTGTGGATTTGTGCGTCGATGGTGACGGGTGTCTGGGCGCCGTGCTGGGTGGCGGTTGGGGGGCGTGGCCGGTCGAGGGGCAGGTCCAGTTCGACGGGGAGTGCGGCCAGTGCGTCGCGCCAGAAGGCGGACTGGCGGGCGACGGTGCTGGTGGGGTCGTTTTCGGAGCCGAGCAGGTCGCGCTGCCACAGGGTGTAGTCGGCGTACTGGATGGGGAGTTCGGTCCAGGCCGGGGCGGTGTGGGCGGTGCGTGCCGTGTAGGCGGTGGCGAGGTCTGTGCCGAGGGGGCCGACTGACCAGCCGTCGCAGGCGATGTGGTGGACCAGGAGTACCAGGACGTGTTCGTCGGGCCGGGTGGTGAAGGCGTGGGCGCGCAGCGGGATCTCGGTGGCGAGGTCGAAGATGTGTCCGGCGGCCTGGACGGCGAGGTCGGTGACCTTTTCGTCGTCGGTGTCCGTCCAGATCAGGGGGAGGGAGACCTTGTCGGCGGGCACGATGTGCTGGACGGGTTCGCCGTCGATGACGGGGAAGACGGTTCGCAGGCTCTCGTGCCGGCTCACCACGTCGGCCAGTGCCGCGGTCAGCGCCTGCCGGTCCAGCGGTCCGGACAGACGCAGTACCAACGGCATGTTGTACGCCGCGCTCGGCCCCGCCAGCTGACCGATGATCCACAACCGCTGCTGCGCAAACGACAACGGCAGCGACTTCGGACGAACCCCGGCCACCAGCGCCGGACGGGAGGGTCCCGCCTCGACCAGCGCACCGGCCAGGGCGGCGACAGTGGGGGCCTCGAACAACGCGCGGATGGTGATCTCCATCCCGAGCAGGGCGCGGATGCGGGCGACCAGCCGGGTCGCGAGCAGGGAGTGCCCGCCGAGTTCGAAGAAGTGGTCGTCGACGCCGACACAGGGCAGACCCAGCACCTCGGCGAACGCCGCACACAGCATCTCCTCCCGCACGGTCGTCGGAGCGCGGTGAGTCGAGGAGACCGCGTAGTCCGGGACGGGCAGGGCCTTGCGGTCCAGCTTGCCGTTGGCGGTCAACGGCAGCCGGTCCAGGACCACGACCGCGGCCGGCACCATGTAATCCGGAAGCGGCCCCGCGGCATGCCGGCGCAACAGGCCGGGCAACTGTGCGATCTGTTCCGGGGATTGACCCGGGGCGGGTACCACATAACCGACCAGACGCTTGTCACCGGGCATGTCCTCGCGGACCACCGCCACGGCCCGGGCGATACCGGGATACCGGGCCAGCACCGCCTCGACCTCCCCGATCTCGATCCGGAACCCCCGGATCTTCACCTGGTCGTCGGCCCGGCCGACGAACTCGAGGGTCCCGTCCGCCCGCCACCGCGCCAGGTCCCCGGTCCGGTACATCCGCTCGCCGGGCGCACCGAACGGGCACGCCACGAACCGCTCCGCGGTCAGTGCGGGACGGTTCAGGTAGCCACGCGCCAGACCGGCACCCGCCACGTACAACTCGCCCGTCACACCGGGGGCCACCGGTTCCAGGCCGTCGTCGAGCACGAACACCCGCATGTTGAAGGTGGGTCCGCCGAGTATCGGCCGCGGCGTGGACCGCGGCTCGGCGAAGACCTGGTAGACCGTGCACTCCGTGGGCCCGTAGAAGCTGAAGCTGCGGGTGCCCTCACCCAGCGATCCGAGCCACTCCCAGAGCGAGTCGGGCACGGCCTCGCCACCCACCACGAGCAGTGCCGGAGTACGGCGGCCGTCGTCGAACAGGCCTTCCGACACAGCGGCGGCCATGTGCGTGGGGGTCAGCTCCAGGAAGTCGACGTCGTGTGCGTCCAGCCAGGCCGCGAGGAGACCGATGTCGGAGAGCACCTCCGTGCTCACGACGTGCAGCTCGTGCCCCTCCAGCAGGCACGACAGCTGGTCCCACACCGCGTCGAAGGATATGGAGGTGGTCAGCGCGACCCGCAGCGGGCGACTGCCCGACAGATCGGCGGCGCAGGCGAAGACCGACTCACGGTGAACGCTGATGAAGTTGGTGATGCTGTGGTGCGATACCGCCACGCCCTTGGGAGTTCCGGTGGAGCCGGAGGTGTAGATGACGTAGGCAGGATGGGCGGGGGTCAGCGGGCCGGTGCGCTCGATGTCGGTCGGGTCGTGACCCCAGGCCGGGTGCGCGGTCAGCTCGTCCTGGGTGGCGGCGCCGTCCAGGACCAGAAGGGGCGCGTCGGCCGGCAGCCATGCCGCGGTGGCCTGGAGCGTCACCACGTACGACGGCTTCGCGTCCTCGATCATGAACCGGACCCGTTCCTTCGGGTATTCGGTGTCGATCGGGAGATACGCCGCGCCCGCCTTGAGTACGCCGAGCATCGCCACGACGAGGTCGATCGACCGTGGCAGTGCCATGCCCACGATGTCCTCGGGGCCGACCCCGTGCTCGATCAGGTGGTGCGCGAGCCGGTTGGCGCGGGTGTTGAGCTCGCCGTAGGTCAAGGTGGTGCCGTCGAAGACGACCGCGATGGCCTCGGGGGTGCGGGCGGCCTGTTCCTGGAAGAGCGCCGGCAGGGTCGTGGGCGGGACGGAGCGGGAGGTGTCGTTCCAGGTGTGCAGCACCTTCTCCTGCTCCGCGGCCGAGAGCACCGGGACCTGGTCGACCCGCTGGTCCGGGCCGGTGGTCAGGGTGTCGAGGACACGGGTGAAGCGTTCGGCGAGCTGCTCGATGCTTGCATGGTCGAACAGGTCTACGGCGTAGAAGATCTCGCCGGTCATTCCGGCGGCCCGGCCGTGCTCGTCGAAGCGTTCGCGCAGGTCGAAGGAGAGGTCGAACTTCGCCGGGTTGTCCTCGTCGGGCAGGACGCTCGTGCGCAGGCCGGGCAGTTGGAGCACGGGATCGGCGTTGTTCTGGAGCGCGAGCGTGACCTGGAACAGCGGATGGCGGGCCATGGAGCGGGCCGGGGCCAGCTCCTCGACCAGGCGCTCGAACGGCACGTCCTGGTGCGCCAACGCGTCGAGCGCCTGCTCCCGCACCCGGGCGAGCAGTTCGCCGAAGGACGGACCGCCGGACACGTCCGTGCGCAGGACGAGCGTGTTGACGAAGAACCCGACGACGTCGTCGAGCGCGGTGTCGGTGCGCCCCGCCGTCGGGGTTCCGATCACGATGTCCTGGCCGGCGCCGAGCCGGGAGAGCAGCACGGCCACCGCGGCCTGGAGCACCATGAAGACCGTCGCGCCTTCGTCCCGGGCCAGTTCGGCGACCCGGGCGTGCAGCAGCGCGGGGATCTCCAGCGTCACGCTCCCGCCCTGATGCGTGGCCACCACGGGGCGGGCACGGTCGACGGGCAGCGGCAGTTCCTCCGGTATGCCGGACAGCGCGCCGCGCCAGTAGGCCAGTTGCTTGCTCAGCAGGCTCTCGGGGTCGGTCGCCTCGCCGAGCAGTTCACGCTGCCAGAGCGTGTAGTCCGCGTACTGGACCGGCAGCGGCGCCCATCCGGGTTCCTGGTCGGCCAGGCGCGCTGTGTACGCCACCGAGAGGTCCCGGGCCAGCGGCGCCAGCGACCAGCCGTCACCGGCGATGTGGTGCACGAGCAGCACCAGCACGTGTTCGTCCGCACCGGCTTCGAACAGCCAGGCCCGGAACGGCACTTCGGCCGAGAGGTCGAAGCAGTGGCCCTCCGCCTCGCTGATCGACGCGGTCAGGCCGGACGGCCCGACCAGGGCGGCCGGTACCACGGTGAGCACCTCGCCGAGTTCCTCGACCGGCACCACCCGCTGGTACGGCCGTCCCTCGACCGACGGGAAGAGCGTGCGCAGCACCTCGTGGCGCCCGAGGACATCCCGCAACGCCGCGTCCAGCGCACCGGTGTCGATCGCACCGGAAAGCCTGATGACCGCCGGGATGTTGTAGGTGGCGCTCGGTCCCTCCAACTCGTGCAGGAACCACAACCGCTGCTGCGCGGACGACAACGGCAGCGGCTCCGGACGATCCGCGGTCACCAGCGCCGGACGCGAGGGGCCCGCCCCGGCCAGCGCCTTGGCCAGGGCGGCGATGTTGGGGGCTTCGAACAGGGTACGGATGCCGAGTTCGACTCCGAGCAGGGCGCGGATGCGGGCGACCAGCCGGGTCGCGAGCAGGGAGTGGCCGCCGAGCAGGAAGAAGTTGTCGTCGATGCCGACGGTGGACAGCTCCAGGTTCAGCACCTTGGCGAACGCGGCGCACAGGATCTCTTCCTGCACGGTCGTCGGAGCACGGCGGGCGGCCACGACGGCATGGTCCGGTGCGGGCAGGGCCTCGTGGTCCAGTTTCCCGTGATCCGTCATCGGCAGCCGGTCCAGGACCACGACCGCGGCCGGCACCACGTGCGCGGGCAGCAGCCCGGCAGCGTGCTCGCGCAGGATCGCGGGCAGCCGTACGGTGACTTCCGGGTCGAGGCCGGGGGCGGGCACCACGTAGCCGACCAGGCGCTTGTCGCCCGGGATGTCCTCGCGGGCGACGATCGTGGCCTCGGCGACGCCGGGATACCCCGCGAGTACCGCCTCGACCTCGCCGAGTTCGCTGCGGAACCCGCGGGTCCGCGTCTGGTGGCCCGCCAGACCGATGGGCTGGTCGGGGTCGGAGGTCAGTTCTGCGAGCAGGTGGCTGAGCCGCTCGGCCAGTGCCTGGACCGTGTGGTGGTCGAACAGGTCGGTGGCGTATTCGAGAATCCCCTTGATGCCGGCCGGCTGTCCCTCAGGACCGAACCGCTCCTCGAACTCGAAGTTGAGGTCGAATTTGGCTGTTTCGTGTCCGGGGATCTCGAATTCGCTGGTGGTGAGTCCGGGGAGGTCGAAGGCGGCTTCGGTGTTGGTGTCGAAGGACAGCATGACCTGGAAGAGGGGGTGGCGTGCTGCGGTTCGTGGTGGGGCGATGATCTCGACGAGGTGTTCGAAGGGGAGGTCCTGGTTTTCGAAGGCGGCGAGGTCTGTGTCCCGTACTCGGGTGAGGAGTTGGGTGAAGGTGGGGTTGCCGGAGACGTCGGTGCGCAGGACGAGGGTGTTGAGGAAGAAGCCGATCAGGTCGTGGAGGGCTTCTTCGGTGCGTCCGGCGACCGGTGTGCCGAGGGGGATGTCGGTGGCGCCTGTGAGTTGGGACAGCAGGACGGCCAGGGCGGCCTGGACGGTCATGAAGGGTGTCACGCCGGTCTGTCGGGCCAGTTCGGTGATGCGGGTGTGGATGTGTGCGTCGATGGTGACGGGTGTCTGGGCGCCGTGCTGGGTGGCGGTTGGGGGGCGTGGCCGGTCGAGGGGCAGGTCCAGTTCGACGGGGAGTGCGGCCAGTGCGTCGCGCCAGAAGGCGGACTGGCGGGCGACGGTGCTGGTGGGGTCGTTTTCGGAGCCGAGCAGGTCGCGCTGCCACAGGGTGTAGTCGGCGTACTGGATGGGGAGTTCGGTCCAGGCCGGGGCGGTGTGGGCGGTGCGTGCCGTGTAGGCGGTGGCGAGGTCTGTGCCGAGGGGGCCGACTGACCAGCCGTCGCAGGCGATGTGGTGGACCAGGAGTACCAGGACGTGTTCGTCGGGCCGGGTGGTGAAGGCGTGGGCGCGCAGCGGGATTTCGGTGGCGAGGTCGAAGATGTGTCCGGCGGCCTGGACGGCGAGGTCGGTGACCTTTTCGTCGTCGGTGTCCGTCCAGGTCAGGGGGAGGGAGACCTTGTCGGCGGGCACGATGTGCTGGACGGGTTCGCCGTCGATGACGGGGAAGACGGTTCGCAGGCTCTCGTGCCGGCTCACCACGTCGGCCAGTGCCGCGGTCAGCGCCTGCCGGTCCAGCGGTCCGGACAGACGCAGTACCAACGGCATGTTGTACGCCGCGCTCGGCCCCGCCAGCTGACCGATGATCCACAACCGCTGCTGCGCAAACGACAACGGAATCATGCAGGCTACCTCGCTGTTTTCCGACCGCTACCAGTCGCGATCCGCAGCCGATGGCTAAGGCGCCGAAATCACCGGCCACGCGTCGGGCCGCAGCGGGATCGGGAGCCGTTATGTCGGCAGAATTAATTGGCAAAGAGAAAACGGAGTTGTATCGACTTCGCGAGGCTAGCAGCCGGCACTCACCAGGGTGAATGAGTCCCGGGCAGCACTCGACGGAGCCCGGGAGGACTGTCTCGCCGGCGAGACGGGGCAAGCGGCTTCAGCTGTCCGAACGGTGGAATTCCAGGCCGTCGAACTCCCCGCTGCCTCGCCATTTCTGAAGGTGCCGGAAGAAGCCCAGGCCATCGGGGAACTCGTATTCGTCCCAAAGGGAATGCGGACCGAGATCCATTCCCTCGTTGTTGGAGTAGCCGGGGGTGCATTCCGTGCCCAGGAACGTGCGCCACTCCGGGTCGACACCCACATTGCTCATCCAGGCGTCCTCCGCCTGCCGGGTGAGTTCGACGACGTCGGCTCCCGTGGTGACCGCGTGTGAGACGACGGCGGCGACGGTCTTGGCCGCCTCGGACAGGTTGTGCGAGAGGTTGGAGAACCGGGTCCCGCCCGTGAGCGACTGAACGAGGAACGCGTTGGGGAACCCTTGCACATGGAGACCGTGCATCGTGCGCATGCCGTCGGTCCAGTGCTCCGACAGTCGCCTGCCGTCCCTGCCGACGGGGTCGAATCCGGCGCGCCGGGTGGGCGCGGTGCCGACCTCGAACCCCGACGCGTAGATGATGCAGTCCACCTCGTACTCGGTGCCGTCCACCACGACACCTCGCGGCGTGATCCGCTCGACCCCCTTGCCGTCCGTGTCGACGAGACGGACCGTCGGCTCGTTGTAGGCGTTCAGGTACTCGTCGTGGAAGGTCATGCGCTTGCACGGAAGCCAGTACCAGGGCTTGAGAAGTTCCGCGGTCCGTGAGTCCTTGACCGTCTTCTCCACGCGGGCGTGGAGCTGGCCCATCTTCTCCATGTCCGCGTAGTACGCGGCGCCGAGCTCCTCGGACGTGTCCGGGTCCGGGCGTGAGGTCTCTTCGGCGTTGCGCCACATCCTGGCCATGGCGGTCCAGCCGTCGTTGATCAGATCCTCGGCCGGCTGCTCGGCCGACGTCATGTTGGCCGCGTAGTTGTCCAGCCAGCGCTGCTGCCATCCGGGCGTGGCCATCTGCGCGAACCACTCCGGGTCGATCGGCCGGTTGTTGCGGACCTCGATGACGGAAGGCGTGCGCTGGAACACCAGCAGTTCCCGGCATGCGGTGGCCAGGTGAGGGACGCACTGCACCGCGGTGGCGCCGGTGCCGATGATCGCCACCCGCTTGTCCCGCAGGTTGCCCAGCGGTCCGCCGACCGGGTCGCCGGTGTAGGCGTAGTCCCATCGGCTCGCGTGGAAGGCGTGGCCCGCGAAGCTCTCGATGCCCGGGATGCCGGGGAGCTTCGGCACGGACAGGTGGCCGAGCCCCAGGCACACGAACTGGGCGGTGAACTCGTCACCGCGGTCGGTCCGCACCGTCCACAGGCGGGCGGACTCGTCCCAGTCCAAGCCGGTGACCCGGGTGTGGAAGAGCGCTTTCTCGTACAGCCCGTACTGCTTGCCGATGCGTTGGCAGTGCTCCAGGATCTCCGGGCCGCGCACGTACCACTCGGTGGGCACGTAGCCGGTCTCCTCCAGCAACGGCAGGTAGATCATGGACGCGATGTCGCACTGGGCGCCCGGGTACCTGTTCCAGTACCAGGTTCCGCCGAAGTCGCCGCCGGTGTCCACGATCCTGACATCGGCGACCCCCTTCTCCTGCAGGTGGGCGCCCGTCATCAGGCCGGCGAACCCCCCGCCGATGACCGCGACCGTGACGTGGTCGCGGGACGGCTCGCGCTCGATGCGATCGGTGAAGGGGTCCTCGTTCATGTGCGCGAACCCGCCACTGAGGGTCAGATATTGGTCGATGCCGTCCGGCCGCAGTCTCTTGGCCCGCTCGGCGGCGTTCTTCTCGACATGCTCCGACGCCTTGTGCCTGGACATAGAAGTCTCTCCTCCGAATGCATTTCTCCGGCCGTCCGGCCAGGTTCGCCTGCTCGCGGCGATGGAACACGAACGTGAACTGGTGGTGGGGCAGACGCAGTTGGAGCAAACCGCCCAGACCGAACGCCCTCTGAGTACGAACACGTCGCCACCGTCATGCGTCCGCTCTCCTGCCCAGCACGGGCCGGGGCGCGCTGACCTCGGCACTGAGCTGAGCGGCGAGCTCCCCGAGCGACCGCATTTCGAAGAACGCCCGCAGCCGCAGCTCACAGCCCATGACGGCGCGCACCCGACCGATGACGATCATGGCGAGCAGGGAATCTCCGCCGAGATCGAAGAAGTTGTCGTCAACGCCCGTCTGCGGAACGCCGATCACCTCGGCCACGATCTGGCACAGCTGCCGTTCACGGGGGTCGGCGGACGCCGAGACGCTTCGGACGGTGTCCGGCACAGTGCTCGACGGCGCGCCGCCCGACAGTGTCCTGCGGTCCGACTTCCCGTCGGGCGTGGTCGGAAGAGCGGCGAGAACCTGCACCCGGTCGGGCAACAGTGCGGAGGGGAGCCTGCCGCCCAGGAACTCCCGCACGGTGGCGGGCGTCAGCGCGTCCCCGCCTTCGTCGCCGGGCACGACGTACGCCACCAGTTCGGCCATGCGGGTGCCGGCCTGGGTCGCCACGACCGCGGCGTGGGCGATGGCGGGATGCCCGAGCAGCACGCCCTCCACCTCCGCCGGCTCCATGCGCAGGCCGCGGATCTTGACCTGGTCGTCGAGGCGCCCCCACAGCTCCAACTGCCCGTCGGGACGCAGCCGGCCCTTGTCGCCGGTGCGGTACATGCGCTGTCCGGGGACAGGGCTGAAGGGGTCGGCCACGAATCGCTCGCTGGTGTGCGCCGGCTGTCCCGCATACCCCTGGGCCACGCCGAGTCCACCGATGCAGATCTCACCGACGAACAGGGGCGGCAGCAACTGCAACTGGTCGTCGACGACGTAGATCCGGGACGTGCCGGCCGCGCGCCCGGCCACCGGCTTCGGGTGTTCACGAATTTCCGCCCTGGCCGACTCGACGGTGCACTCGTTGAGGCCGTAGGCGTGGAACGCGAGCAGCCCGGGTTGGTCGTGCAGGCGCTGCCACAGCCGGTCGGACGGGCGCTCGCCACCGATCACCACGATCTTCGGCGGGTGCGGGAGCGTCAGGAGGCCGTCCTCGACCAGCATTTCCAGCCGGTCGCTTGCACAGTCGAGTACATCGATCGCCGTTTCGGGATCCGATCCACGGGCGAGGAGCTGATACGGGTCCGTTCGCTCCTCTTCGTCGATCAGCAGCAGCCGGTGCCCGAAGGCGATCATGCCGAGACAGTGGTTGACGAACACGCCGGAGGTCAGGGAACTCAGCGCACCGACATTCACCTGACGGCCTGCGGGCAACCGTGCGTACACCGGCGCCAGTTGGGTGGTGGCGAGCGCGAGAAGGCTCGCCTGATCGATGACCACACCCCTCGGCTGTCCTGTGGAACCCGGCGTGAAGACCACGTAGGCCGGAGCGGCGGCCGGGCGACGCGCGAAGCCGCCGTCGGCCGGATCGTCTCCGGAGGTCTTCTCCGCCTCCGCCAGGAGGGCGGCCGTCGAAACGGTCTCCACGTCGGCGAACGCCTCGTCCGCGATGACGAGAGCGATGCCGGCCTCCTTGAGGAGCAGGCGGCGGCGGAACTCGGGCTGTCGCGGATCCAGCAGCAGGAAGGCGCCGCCCGCGCACCAGGCGGCGAGCATCGCGACGATCAGATCGGCGCGCCTGTCCAGGCAGATCCCCACCACGGTGCCGGTTCGTACGCCGCGAGCCTCAAGGCCCGCGGCCATCTTCCGCGCCCGGCCGGCCAGTTCGGCGAAGGTGAGCCGCGCGCCGTCCGCGACGACTGCCTCCCGTTCGGGCACCGTGGCCGCGGTCAGTTCGAAGAGGTCCCACGCGGACGTGGGTTCCGAGGGAGTACGGCCGCCCTCCGGTTCACCGCTCGCGCCGAGCGCCAGCGTTTGCGTCAGTGCGGCCTGGTCGAGCAGCGGGATGCTGCCGAGCGCGACATCGGGTTGCCGGCTGAGCGAGCCCAGCAGGTCGCCGTAGGCCTGGGCGAACCGCCGCATGGCCGCCTCGGAGAACCGCTGGCGGTTGAATTCGACGTTGAGCGAGACTTCGCCTGCCACGAGCTGTATGTCCAGCGACAGGTCGAACTGAAGCCCCGACAATTCCGTAGGGTCCGGCAGGAGTGTCACCTGGAGACCTTCGAGTGCCCATACGTCGCTCAGGTCGGTGTGGCCATAGGTGATGGCAGCCTGGAACAGGGGGTTGCGGTCGGCGTCACGCTCGGGAGCCAGTGCGCCCACCACCACCTCGAACGGAACGTCCTGGTAGTCGAGTGCATCGTGAACCGTTTCGCTCACGAGACCGAGAAGCTGATCGAAGGTCAGTGCCGAATCCACCCGGCAGCGCAGTGCCACCGTATTGGAGAAGAATCCGATCGTTCCGAAAAGTTCTGGGCCCGGCCGGCCGAGCGTCTGCGTTCCGACCGATATGTCACTCGTTCCCGCCCAACGCTGCAGCAGAACGAAGTATACGGACAGCAGGCCGGCGAACGGGGTCACCGAGCGAGCCCGGCAGAACTCTTCGAACTCTGCCACCACGTTCTGCGGGACGGCGATCGGCAACCTCGATCCGATCATTCCGCCCGGGCTCTCATCTCCGTCCTCGGGCATCGACGCCGGCTGAATACCTGCCAGCTGGCCACGCCAGTAGTCCAGGCCGGCCTCATCCACCTTGGAGGCGTTCTCCGCCAGGCAGAAGTCGGCGTACTGCGCGGCCGGCACCGCGAAGGCGGGTGCGTGCGGGTCGGCGTAGGCGAGACGGAGTTCCTCGGCGAACACCTTCCCGGAAACTTCGTCCGTGATGATGTGGTGGAACACGAAGGCCACCAGGTGGAGGCTCGACGATATCCGTATCACCGACGTTCGCCAGAGCGGGCCCGACGAAATGTCGAACGGGAGGTCGACGACCCTCCTGACCTCGGCGTCTGCCCAGGCTCGGCGCTCGTCCTGCGAGTCGCCCTCGGCCTCCACGAGGTCGATCAGGACCGGCTGCGTGGCGCCGCCGTCCTCGTCGTGCACCTTTTGGAAGACTTCGCCGCCGCGCTCCAGGAATGTGGTTCGAAATGCCTCGTGCCTGCCGCGCAGCACCTGAAGCGCGCGCTCCAGCCTGTCGATGGAGAGATCTCCATCGACGGTGAGAACCGGCCTCCACACGTCAGACGAGTTGTTCGGTCGCATCACCGAGGAGAAGTACATCCTGCGCTGCGGTGATGAGGCGGGAACCATACGCGAATGACGCTTGCCCGCGAGACTGTCACCCTCAAGATCCGGCATATTCAGCCCATGTGTGTGACGTATTCGGGGCACGGAAGCCCTCCCCCTATCGATCGGCCGTTCCTTTGGGAACACCTTATTCTCGGGCTCGATGTTTTCAGGCTCGCTCAACGCAATCGTTCGAGCGTATGCCAGACGGCCTCACCCGCTCCGTATTTAAGCCCGTCGCCGCGAGAAGGAACGTGGACCCAAACATGACGCCTCTTCGGGGCCATATCCAGCCCTGGCGGGGGTAGTTCGCTCCGCTCACGTGTCTCGCCGGCGAGACACCGCCAGGCCGCAGACGCACGCTCGCACCGATCGGCCGGGAACATGACGAATTGTCCGATGGGCGACACGGGCCGGCGTGGAAATGGGTGACGCAAATGGGGCAGCCGGCGCCGGAGCGATTTTGCTTGAAGAAAACCTCTTATCGGTGAACGGCTCCTGGACCCGCGTGGGCTCTCGCGCTCGTGTCGATCCCGGGCGAGTAGCGATATGCGAGTGCGAGTGGCAGTCGCCCTGTCCCCGTGCCGTAGCGGGCGGCCCGCGTATCGCGCACAATTACGCCCTGGATGACGCCCAACTGTTACGGTTGGCCAATACATGCGAAAGCATCAACCAACGGGGGATCGTTGCGCACTGCTATCCTAACAAAGAGGACAAACGAGACAACTGCGCAGAATGTTGCAACGGCAAGCACTGCGGGACAGCTGCTGAGTAAGGGCGTGCAGTTCCACAAGTCCGGCTTGTCGTTCACATCCAGGCAGAGCCTCAATACGTGGGAGCAAGTCGGGACCGGACTGCTATCTTTCGCGGACTCTTCTACCTGGTGGGTCGCCGACTGGCTGGTTTACGGTGAATCCGAGTTCCAGGACCGTTACCACGAAGCCGTCAAGCGGACGTCGCTCAGCTATCAGACGCTTCGTAACTACACGTGGGTCGCGCGCAAGTTCCCGATGACTCGCAGGCGGCAGAATCTGAGCTTCAGTCATCACCTTGAAGTGGTGGCGCTCGATCAGCCGGAACAGGACTACTGGCTGAGGAAAGCGGAAGCGATGGGCTGGAGCAGGAACAAGCTGCGCGGGGAGGTTCGCAGCAGCCTCCGCGTGCGGCAGGGCGAGGTGACCGAGTCCGAGAGCCGCGCTGAGCTGGACAAAGCCGGTCCCGCCGAGGCCAGTTCGGCTTCGGAGCGGGTCGAACCCGGCGCGGCCGGATCCGGCTCGGGTCCGGACCGGGGCGATGCCGGCCCCTCGCCCGAAGCGGGCCTGCTGCACATTGAACTCCCGGCCGAAATCCTGGCCCAGATCCAGACCGCCGCCAGGAAGGAAGGCGCGCCGGTCGAGACCTGGGCGATGGAGATACTGCGGCGGGCTGCCGGCGGGTCCTGAGGCGAGGGTGCCGTCGCACGTCGGGAGACCTCCCGGGTGCCTTCCCGACGTTCGGTGGCCGCCGGTACCGTCCTGAAAGCGAGCCACGGCGAATGGTGTCACTCGCCGTTGGCCAGGCCCAGGTGAACGCCTTCGGTGTCCTCGAATGGATTCGTCGCAAAATATCCTGAAGAACAAACCTGACGACCGGTGCGGAGTGCGCTTGTCCCACCGGCGGGAGAAGGTTTTCACCGGCAGCGCAAACGAGGAATCCTCATTCGTCTGGGCGTGTTTAACCGGTGTCCATGATGATGAAGGCGCTGTTGGGTGAATGGCATTCCAAGTATGAGGATGATAAATGACCTTGTCACTGTTGTGCGTACCCTTCGCCGGGAGCGGCGCCGGCTTCTACCGGGCCTGGCCGAACGGCGGTGAGCAGGGTCTTCGGATCGTCCCGTTGCAGATGCCGGGCCGGGAGGAGCGTTTCCTTCAGGACCCGTACAAGGACGCCGAGGAGGCGGCCAAGGACCTTGCCGGTGCCGCGCTCCGCCTGGTCGGCGGGGCGGAACGAGTGGCGCTCTTCGGGCACAGTCTCGGCGCCGTTCTCGCCTACGAGACGGCTCGTGAACTCCAGGCGCAGGGCTTCACCGCGCTGGAGCACCTCTTCGTGAGCGGGTCCCCCGGTCCCCGGAGCGGTCGCGCCGGGCGGACCGCGGAACTCGACGACGACACCTTCGTGGAACGGGTCGCGGAACTCGCCGGGTACCGGCATGCGGCACTCGACGACCCCGAACTGAGGGAGGCGCTGCTTCCGTTGCTACGGGCGGACGTAGCCCTGCACGAGGACTACCAACCCGTTTCGGACGAGCCGCTGACGCTGCCCGTCACCGCCCTGCGGGGGACGGACGACGCCCTGGTGAGCCGGGAGCAGTGCGCGACCTGGGAGATGGCGACGACCGGGCCGTTCGAGCTGAAGGAACTCTCGGGCGGACACATGTATCTGACCGACAGGGAACAGGAACTGCTCGCTGTCATCGACGCAGCGGCGCGAGGCGCCCGCACATGACGCGCGACAGGAAAAGTGCCGCAGGTGCGGCCCTGGAGGGCCGGACCGTGGTGATCACCGGCTCGGGCCGTGGCCTGGGACGCGCCTGTGCGCTGCGGTTCGCGGAAGAGGGAGCCGACCTCGTTCTGCTCGACGTGGGCGAGGACATCGACGGCGTCCCCTACCCCCTGTCGACGAGCGGTCAGCTCACGCACACCGCCAAGCTCTGCGAGGAGCGCGGCGCGGCGGTGCTGGCGGAGTCCGTCGACGTACGCGGCAGTGTCACCCCGGCCGTCGAGAAGGCGCTCGACCGCTTCGGCCGTATCGATGTCCTCGTCAACAACGCGGGCATCGCCGCCCCTTCGGGAAAGGCCGTCCACGAGATCACCGAGGACGAGTGGCGTCTGATGATCGACGTCGACCTCTCCGGCGCGTGGCGCATGATCAAGGCCGTGGCGCCGACGATGATCGCTCAGCGGCGAGGCAGCGTCATCAACGTCTCATCCACCGCGGGTCTGGTCGGCTACCGGCACTTCGCGGGGTATGTCGCCGCCAAGCACGGGCTGATAGGGCTGACCAAGGCCGCGGCTCTCGACTACGGGCCGCACCAGGTCCGGGTCAACGCCCTCTGCCCCGGCTCCGTCGCGGACGACCCGGTGGTCGACGGCCGGATGCTGTCCGAGATCGCTCGTTCCCTGGACGTGGCCGTGGAAGACCACGAGAGGGTTTTCGTCCAGGCGCAGCCGATGAACTCGCTCATCGCTCCCTCCGACATCGCAGGCGCCGCCCTCTGGCTCGCCGGTGACGATTCCCGTCAGGTGACCGGCAGCGTACTGACGGTCGACGGCGGCTTCACCGCGCGCTGAGCCGCGTCGGCCGACCGTGTTCCCCGCACCCTTCTTGGCGCACCGACAGGAGTTCTCCGATGGCGACAGCCCACTGGTCCGTGCCGCCGCAGTGCCACGAGCAGGCCGCCATGTGCCACAGCCTGACGGTCAGGTGCCCGCAGCCACCCAGCAGCAGTGAGCTGCGGGGACGGTTGGAACAGGTCGGCGAACTCGCCGAAGGCGTGCTGTGGGAACGGCGCACCCGGGAGCGCTCGACGGCACCGGCGGCGCAGCAGTACGCGGAACAGGAAGCCCGCCGGCCACTGCGCGCCACCTCCGGTCCGCGGCTGCGCATCACGCTCGTGCGGCATACGGACCTCGTCGCCGATCTGGTGCTGGTCGCCGCCCGTGACGCCCTGTCCCGGGCGGCACTGAGCGACTTGGCCGGGTTCCTCACCGGCGGTTCCCTGCCCCGGGCAGGCCGGCATGGCACCGCGCGTGAAACGAGCGGGACGGGGACCGCCCCACTCGCGGGGCCGGAGTGGGGCCTCGGCGACCTCGCGCGCCGCGGTCTCGTCGGCGCGGCCCGATTCTCTGTGACGGTCCGCGAAAACCCGGTGGACCAGAAGCTGTTGACTGCCGCGACCGCCATCGTCCTGGCCCGGTACGACGCCGAGGCGACACCGCAGATCGCCCTGCTCGATCCCGACGCGGCAGGACCGGACGCGTTGTCCACGTATGTTTTCAAGTACGACGAGACCATGTCCGTCGCCGGTTTCCTCGCTGGTGGCCCCGAGACACCGGAGCCGGCCGGTGAACCGGCGACAGAACCCGGGAGTGCCCTCGCGATCCCTGTGGGCATGGTCTTCGGCGAGTGGGACGACGCGCGGCAGTACTACCCCTGCCTCGCGCCCGCCTTCCCCCTCACGCTCCAGGCCGAGCAGCGCCCGGACCGGTCCTGGAGCGGCACCTGCTGGTACGAGGAGGGTGCGATCGATCCGCGGATCGCGCGCGCCTTCGCCGAGCAAGTGGCCCATGTCGCGCAGTGGTTGGCGGATCTGGGCGAGTCCGGGGAAGAACTGCCGCTGTCGGCCGTCCCCCTGATGCCGGCCGAACGCGCCGCGGACATCGTGCGTCGGGGAGCGACTCCCCCGGTCGCGACCCCCACGGCCGGTTCGACTGTCCACGGGCGCTTCGAGGACCTGGTACGCCGCCATCCGGACGCGGTCGGCGTCACGGACGGCACCCGCACTCTGACCTATCGCCAGCTCGATCAGCAGGCCGAAATCATGGCCGAGGGGCTGCGCTCCTCGGGGGCGGTGCCGGGGAGCATGGTCGGCGTGTGCCTGGAGCGCGACGCGACCCTGGTCGTCACCTTGCTCGCGATACTCAAGTCCGGCTGCGCCTACGTACCCATGGACGTCAAGTACCCGCACGAGCGCCTGCGTTACACGGTCGGCAGCGCCGGGGTACGCGTCGTCGTCGCCGCAACGGACGTGTTCCCGGTCGTCGAGGGCGTTGCGTCCGTGCCCCCCGAGGAACTGCTCCGGCTCGGCGAGCGGAGCGTCTCCCACGGCCGGACCACACCCTGCGACGAGAACGACCCCGCCTACATCATCTACACCTCCGGATCGACGGGGCGGCCCAAGGGCGTCGTCGTCCCGCACCGCAACGTGCTGGCCCTGGTCGACGGCACGGCCGAGGACTTCGGGCTCGGCGCGGACGACGTCTGGACGATGTTCCACTCCAGCGCGTTCGACTTCTCCGTCTGGGAGATCTGGGGCTGTCTGCTGACCGGCGGGCAACTCGTGGTGGTGCCCTTCTGGATCACGCGGGACACGGGGGAGTTCCACGCACTGCTCGCCGAACGACGCGTCACCGTGCTCAACCAGACGCCCTCCGCCTTTCTGCCTCTCGTCGCACAGGACCGGGAATCGCGCGCCGAGCTCGCGGTGCGCCTGGTGATCTTCGGCGGTGAGCCGCTGGACGCCCGTGAGCTGCTGCCCTGGTTCGCCCGCCACCCGCAGGCGGAGTGCCGTCTGGTCAACATGTTCGGGATCACGGAGACCACCGTGCACGTGACGGCGCAGACCGTGACGCCTCAGGCGGCTCTGCAGGGGAGCCGGTCGGTGGGCCCGGCCCTCCCCGGCTGGTCGGTGTCCGTACGTGGACCGCGAGGAGAGGTTCTGCCGGTGGGAGCGGCGGGCGAGATCTGGGTCGGCGGTGCTGGAGTCGCCCGTCACTACCAGGGGCAGCCGGAGCTCACGGCGCGACGTTTCGTCATCGACCCGGTGACCGGCGAGCGGATCTACCGCAGTGGCGACAAGGGCCGCATGAGGCCCGACGGGTCCCTGGAACACCTGGGCAGGATCGACAGCCAGGTGAAGATCCGCGGGTACCGGATCGAGCCGGACGAGATCCGCAACGTCCTGCTCGGAGCACCGTCGGTCTCCGGGGCGACCGTCGTCGTCCACCACGACGAGAGTGGCGATCGAGCAGTCGACCGGCTGGATGCCTACGTAGTGCTCAAGGGGGACACGACAGTGGCCATGGTTGCGGAGCATGCCAGGCGGCTCCTGCCCGACTACATGGTCCCGGCAACGGTCACAGAACTCGATGCCATCCCTTTGACGATCAACGGGAAGGTCGATGTCGCACAGCTCCCCGCACCGACTGCCCCTCGGCCGGCCGTGGCGGAGTCCCCGGATCCCGTCGAGACCGGGTCCGCCGACCGGCTGGAGCGCGACATGCTGGACATCTGGAGCCGGCACCTGGGTACGCAGGTGGGCCCTGAGGACAACTTCTTCGTGCTGGGCGGCAACTCGCTCCTGGTCGTCCGCGTACTGGCCGAGGTCAAGGAACTCGGTGCACCGAAGATCGCCGTGCGGGACTTCTACCGGAACTCCTTCGCACGACAGTTCATCCAGCTGGTCAGGGAGCGGATCACTCTCGCTTCCGACGCCCCGGCTGCCACTGGTGGCGCGCGGAGCTGACCTCGTCGCAGGGACGGGACCGGCGCTCACTTGACGACGTGCCGTGTGCGGCCTGTCTTGCCTGGTCCGCCCCGCGTGCCGGGTGCGACGGATCGGCTCGGATGGTGCGCGGCAGCGGGGTACGACTCGTCGCGACAGCCTTGGCGATCACCTCACCGGCCGACAACTCGGCGGGAGTTGTGCTGACGGTCGCCGGTCCACCGCCGGTCCTGCGGACCCTGCCGTACGACCCGTTCCAGCGTCTCGGCGAACACTCCGTCATCGGCGCTCTCGAAGCCGCGAGTCGAGGCGACCGCCGCGAAGCGCCGCTCCGGCCCGACGGCGCTGCCGCGAGTCGAGACGGCAGGCGCCGTGCTGGCTGCTGCCGTCCGGGTAGCGGGTGAGCAGCTTCTTTGTGCCGTAGGCGATAGCGCGGTCGCTGTACTGGTCATGGCTACGCTTGGTAATGACACAGGATGCGAACGGCCCGCGTCGGTGGAACGCTCGAAGTCATGGACAACACGCGACTGGTTCCCCTCCCAGGCAGTGAGCGCAGCGCCCACGCGGATGCGCGCTCGACCGGAGCAGTGAGCGATTCGGAACGCATCGAGGTCACGCTGGTCCTGCGCCGTCGCACCGAGATCCCAGATGAGCTGGTCGAAGGACCAGAGACGATCACGCGCGAGGAACTGGCGGCCCGTTACGGCGCCGACCCGGCCGACATCGACATGGTGAAGCGGTCAGCGGAGCAGCACGGGCTGACGGTGACGCAAGCGGATCCGGCCTCACGTCGGGTCAAGATCTCCGGAACGCTCGGTCAGCTGCGGTCCGTGGTGCAGGCCGACTCACTGACCATGGTCACCACCCCCGACCCGGCGGGCGAAGAACGCATGGTGGAGCACCGGCAGCGGACCGGCGACCTGCGCATCCTGCCCGAGTGGGACGGCGTGGTGATCGGCGTGACGGGCTTGGACAACCGACCGCAGGCCCGCCCGCACATCCAGCGCATGAAGGCCCATGCCGTCCACTCGTCGTACTCGCCCGTCGACCTCGGCAAGATCTACCGCTTCCCCCAGGGCACGGACGGCAGCGGTCACACCATCGGCGTCATCGAACTCGGCGGCGGGATCCCGGAGGGCGACCTGGACGCGTACTTCGCCGAGCTGGGCATCCCCACGCCGCGCGTGGACGTCGTCGAGGTGGGCATCGGCAGTAACGCCCCGGGCGACCCGGCCGACGGGGAAGTGATGCTCGACATCGAGGTGATCGGCGCGTTGGCGCCCGGTGCGCGCCAAGTCGTGTACTTCGCGGAGAACAGCGCGCAGGGCTTCGCCGACGCCATCAGCACCGCGGTGTTCGCCGATCCCACGCCCACCGCAGTGAGCATCAGTTGGGGCCAGCGCGAGGACCTGTGGACCGCCCAGGGCCGCGCGATCCTCGACGCCGCACTGGCCGACGCCGGTGCCATGGGCGTCACCGTCTGCGTGGCTTCCGGTGACAACGGCAGCAGCGACGGCGACCCGACGGGCAAGGCGCACACCGACTTCCCCGCTTCCAGCCCCCGCGCCCTCGCCTGCGGCGGTACGCACCTGGAAGCCGACCCGGCCACCAGCACCGTCAGCTCCGAGAGCGTGTGGAACAACGGCAACGGGTCCGCCTCCGGCGGCGGCGTCAGCCTAAAGTTCAACCAGCCCGGCTGGCAGGCGAACGTCGGCGTACCCAACGGCAACGGCCAGGACCCCCGACGCGGCGTGCCCGATGTGGCCGCTGACGCCGACCCGAAGACCGGATACCGGGTGCTCATCCACGGCCGGGACGAGATCATCGGCGGCACCAGCGCTGTGGCCCCGCTCTGGGCCGCGTTGACCGTCCGTCTCTCCGAGGCGCTCGGCCACCCGCTCGGCATGCTCCAGCCCGTGCTGTACGACGGTGCGGCACCGGGGGTGAGCCCGGCCGGCTTCCGTGACATCACCCTGGGCGACATCGGCGACTTCGCGGCCACGCCCGGCTGGGACGCCTGCACAGGACTCGGTGTCCCGGACGGGCAGGCACTGCTGGCCCGCCTCGCCTCGGTCTGACAACCGCACACCCGTGCCGTCCACCAGGAACCCTCTGGTGGGCGGCACGGTGATTCAGGGGGCGACACGCCTCGGCGAGTCGCCGGAGGCGGCAGAGACGCCGCCCTCAGTCGTCGGCTGCTCGCCCAAGCGGCAGGTTGCTACCTTGACCGCCGTCCGCGCGGAATCTGAAGACGTCCAGTGCGGTGAGGGCCACATGCAGTTCCGTGCAGTTCTCGCCGGATTCGAGGTCGCAGTCCAGAAGGCGCTCGATGGTGCGCAGGCGTTGGTAGACGGTCTCCCGCGACAGCCCGCCCCGGCGTGCGGCCGTGGTCTTGTTGCCTGCCGCGTCCAGATAAAGGCGCAGGGTCGTCAACAGCTCGCTGCCGTGCCGGAAGTCGTGGTCGATGAGGCGGCCGAGCCGCCGCTCGGCGTAGTCCTGGATGCGGGTGTCCTCACGGAGTGCGTACAGCAGGCGCCGCAGGCCGATGTCGGACAGCTCGTGGAAGGAGCGGTCCGGAGGGAGGGGCTGGCCGGGTGGAGTGGCCTCGGCGACGCGGGCCGCCTCGTGGAAGGAGCGGGCGCTGTCGCGGAGGTCGGTGACCTCCGAGCCGACGGTCACGATCGCCTGCGGCACCAAGGCACGCGTGGAGCTGCCCACTTGTTCGACGGCGGGCCGCCACGGCTGGGTGGGACGCAGGGCCAGCAGGATGCCTAGACGGCCCGGAGCCAGCTCGCCGACGAGCGCCTGCGCCCCCGCCGCCCGGAGCTCCTGGGAAAGCCGGCCCTCCAGCACCGTGCTCTTGTCCGCCGTGGGGAGGTCGACGAGGAGGGCGCGGTACCGCCTGTCCTCGGTGGGCAGGCCGAGTGCGGCGACGCGGGCCCGGGCGTCCTCGGGTGAGCGGTGACGCTGACCTGCCAGGTCCTGCAAAGCGTTTCGGTGCGCTGTGCGTTCCCAGGGCGTGGGGTGAATGAGGCGGGCGACCGTCAGGGCCATCGCCGTCCGCTCCAGCACGGTGACGGGCTCCGGCGCAAAGGCCGGCCCGTCGGCTCCGGCCGGGAGCATGACCACCCGGCCCCAGCGCTCGCCCTGGTACTCCACGGCAGCGACGAGCCAGCCGGCCGTGCCGCTTGTGCCGGCTCCGAACGGGATCTGCCGGGAGCGCTCCTCCCAGTCGCGGAGAACCTCTTCCACCGTGTTGCCGGAGGGCTCGCACATCAGTGCCTGGTGCATCAGGTTTTCCAGGACGACCGTGTGGCCGCTCATCTCGGCCGCCGCGCGCATCACCTCCTCCGGGCCCGCCCCGCGCAACGTCAGGGTGGTGAACGCCTCGTGGATCCGCTGGGTCCGGCGCATCGCCTCGGCCTGGTTGCCGAGGATGAGGCTGTGCACGACCTGAGTGACCTCAAGGAAGTTGACGTCCTTGGCGAGGGCGATCAGCGGGAGGCCACGGGCGTGGCAGGCGTGGACGAGCGCGTCGGGCGGGCGGTGGTAGCGCCGTACGAGTTCGATCACCAGGGCCGCCGCCGGTACGTCGGCGAGTTCGTCGACGTACCGGCGCACACCCGCGGGGTCGTCCGGCAGGGGCATGCCGGTGGTCAGGACGAGTTCGCCGCCCTTGAGGAAGGAGGCGGGGTCCGTCAGCTCGGTGATGTGGACCCAGCGCACCGGCCGGTCGAGATGGGTGACCCCGGTGACGACGCGGGGCTGTCCGGCGGCCAGGACGGGAAGGGCGAGCACGTCGGCGACGGTCGGCGTGTGGCCTGCGGTGGCCGCGCCGGGGTCGTTCGTGCGCGGTGGATGAGCCGTAGTGCGGTGGTCGTTCACGGTGTCTCCAGGAGCCCTGCTCGCGCGAAGCCGCGAACTCGGGGGACTGCCCGGTCACTCTGACAAGCGCCGCTGACCTGCGCAAGAGGCAGCCCGCAGTGGCTGCCGTGGCGAGAGCGGATGGCTGCCGTGCCGCGAGGCTGACACAACGTCCGGACGCGGTGCCCTGGCTGGACACATCACGCGTTGTGGTGGCCGGGCGCGCTCGGGATGCTCGGTGTGCCGGAGCGCACCACGCAGGTCGCGCAACCCATGACACACGGCCGGGAGACGAACATGACCGCACTGTCGCCGCACCTTCGCCAGGCCACACCCGTGGTGGCGGTCAGGGGCGAGGGCGTCCATCTCTACGGCGAGGACGGCCGCCGCTATCTCGACTTCACCGCGGGCATCGGTGTCACCAGCACCGGCCACTGCCACCCCAGGGTCGTGGCGGCGGCGCAGGAGCAGGTGGGCACGCTGATCCACGGCCAGTACACGACGGTCATGCACCAGCCGCTGCGGCAGCTTGTCGACAAGCTGGGTGAGGTGCTGCCGGCGGGTCTGGACAGCCTGTTCTTCACCAACTCCGGGAGCGAGGCCGTCGAGTCCGCGCTGCGGCTGGCCCGGCAGGCCACCGGCCGCCCGAACGTCCTGGTGTGCCACGGCGGCTTCCACGGCCGTACCGTCGCCGCCGCCTCCATGACCACCTCGGGCACCCGTTTCCGCTCCGGGTTCTCCCCGCTGATGAGCGGCGTGGTCGTCACCCCGTTCCCGACGGCCTACCGCTACGGCTGGGACGAGGAGACCGCGACCCGTTTCGCCCTGAGGGAACTGGACTACACGCTCCAGACGATCTCCTCGCCCGCGGACACGGCCGCGGTCATCGTGGAGCCGGTGCTGGGCGAGGGCGGATACGTCCCCGCGAACCGCGCTTTCCTGGAGGGCCTGCGGGAGCGAGCGGATCGCCACGGCTTCCTGCTGATCCTCGACGAGGTGCAGACGGGCGTCGGCCGCACCGGCCGCTTCTGGGGCCACGACCACTTCGGCGTCACCCCCGACATCCTCGTCACCGCCAAGGGCCTGGCCAGCGGCTTTCCGCTGTCCGGCATCGCGGCCTCCGAGGAACTGATGACCAAGGCGTGGCCGGGCTCGCAGGGCGGCACCTACGGCGCCAACGCCGTCGCCTGCGCGGCGGCCTGCGCCACCCTCGACGTCGTACGCGACGAGAAGCTCGTGGAGAACGCCGAGGCGATGGGCAAGCGGCTGCGGCAGGGGTTGGAGGCGGTGGCCGACCGGACGCCGGGCATCGGCGACGTGCGCGGCCTCGGGCTCATGCTGGCCAGCGAGTTCGTCACCGAGGACGGCAGCCCCGATCCCGAGACGGCCGCCCGGGTACAGCGCGCCGCCGTCGACGAGGGCCTGCTCCTGCTGCTGTGCGGGGCCTGGAACCAGGTCGTACGGATGATTCCGGCGCTGGTGATCGACGAGACGGCCGTGGACGAGGGCATCCAGGCGTGGGCGAGTGCGGTCGAGGCCGGCACATCGGGAGCGGCAGGGCGATGACGGACACGACCACGGCCCTGGAGCCGCTGGTGGTGCGGCTCGCCGAGACCGCTCCCGGCCTGCGGGTGGAGACCGGCGCGGGCCCCACCGGCCTCTACGCCTACGACGCCTCCAACTACCGGGTCCCGCCGCGGGCCGTGGTCTTCCCGCGCAGCGCCGATGACGTGGTCGCGGTGTTGCGGGCCTGCCGCGAGGCACACGTTCCGGTCACCGCGCGAGGCGGCGGCACCAGCATGGCCGGCAACGCGGTCGGGCCCGGTGTCGTCCTGGACTTCTCGCGATACATGAACCGGATCCTGGCCATCGACCCGGTCGCCCGCACCGCGCGCGTCGAGGCCGGAGTGATCCTGGACGCGCTGCGCGGTGCGACCGCCCTGCACGGACTCACCTTCGGCCCCGACCCGTCCTCGCACAGCCGCTGCACCCTCGGCGGCATGATCGGCAACGACGCCTGCGGCAACCGGTCCGTGCGGCACGGGCGCACCAGCGGCCATATCGAGGCGCTGGAGATCGTGACGGCCGACGGCGTGCGGGCCGTCGCCGACCGGACCGGCCTACGCGCGGCCGACCCGGACGACCCGGACGCGGTCGGCCGGGTCGCCCGCCTCGAAGCGGACGTACGACGCCTCATCGGCGGGAACCTGGCGGCGATCCGCACCGAGCTGGGCCGGGTACCGCGTCAGGTCTCCGGCTACCAGCTGCACCACCTGCTGCCCGAGCACGGCTTCGACGTGGCTCGCGCGCTGGTGGGCACCGAGGGCTCCTGTGCGGTCGTCACCGCGGCGACGGTCCGCCTGGTGGCGACCGCACAGGCTTCCACCCTCCTCACCCTCGGCTACGACGACGTGGTCGACGCCGCCGAGGACGTGCCGGAGATCCTGCGCCAAAACCCCACCGCCGTGGAGGGTATGGACGAGGCGATCGTCGCCACCATGCGTGCCAGGCGTGGTCCCGACTCCGTCACCGGCCTCCCCGGGGGGCGGGCTTGGCTGTACGTCGAACTCGACGGCGACGACCAGGCGGCCGTCGACGCCCGCGCCGCCGAACTGCTGGAGGTGCTCACCGCCCGCGGCCGGCTGACCGGCGGGCGGGTCGTGGAGAGTCCGGCCGAGCGGCGCTCGCTGTGGCGGGTGCGGGAGGACGGGGCGGGGCTGGCCGCGCGACTCGTCGACGGCGGGGAGTCCTGGCCCGGCTGGGAGGACGCGGCGGTCGCGCCCGAGGACCTGGCCGCCTACCTGCGCGGCTTCCGCAAGCTGCTGGCCGCGCATGGCCTGACCGGTGTGCTGTACGGGCACTTCGGCGCGGGCTGTGTCCACGTGCGCATCGACTTCGACCTCGCCACCGACACAGGGCGGGCCGCCACCCGCCGGTTCCTGACGGAGGCCGCCGCCCTGGTCGTCGAGCACGGCGGAAGCCTGTCGGGTGAGCACGGCGACGGGCGGGCGCGCGGTGAGCTGCTGGAGGTGATGTACAGCCACCGGCTGATCCGGGCGTTCGCCGCCTTCAAGGAGATCTTCGATCCCGAGGGGCTGCTCAACCCCGGTGTCATCGTGGCCCCGGCACCGCTGGACGCCGACCTTGCGCTGCACACGCCCTCCGAGGTGCTGCCCGTCGACACGCTGTTCTCCTTCCCGCACGACGAGGACGGCTTCGCCGGAGCGGTGCGCCGCTGTGTCGGGGTGGGCCGATGTCGCAGCGACGCCGGCGGAGTGATGTGTCCCAGCTACCGGGCCACGGGGGAGGAGAACGACTCCACCCGCGGCCGGGCCCGCCTGCTCCAGGAGATGGTGCGGGGCGGAACCGTCCAGGACGGCTGGCGCTCCACCGACGTACGTGACGCCCTCGACCTGTGCCTGTCCTGCAAGGCCTGCTCCAGTGACTGCCCGGTCGGCGTCGACATGGCCACGTACAAGGCGGAGTTCCTGCACCACCACTACAAGGGCAGACTCAGACCCCGCTCCCACTACTCCCTGGGCTGGCTGCCCCTGACGTCCAGGCTCGTCGGATACGCGGCCCGCCCGGTGAACGCGCTGCTGCGCGGGCCCGTCGGGAAGCTGCTCGCCCGCCTCGGCGGCGTGACCACGAAACGCCGGATCCCCGCCTTCGCCTCCCGGCGCGCGCTGCGCCGGGGCCTGCGGAAGGCGAGGACCGGTGAACCGGCGAAGACCCTTCTCTTCGTGGACAGCTTCACCCGGGCCTTCCGCCCCGAGGTGGCCGGGGCCGCGAGCCGCGTCCTCGCCGAAGCCGGAATTCCCTGCACGGCGCAGGACGACCTGTGCTGCGGCCTGACCTGGGTGAGCACCGGCCAGCTGTCGATGGCGCGCCGCATCATGGCCCGCACGGTCGCCCGCCTGGACAACGGCGACGACCGGCCCATCGTCGTGGCCGAACCCAGCTGCGCCGCAGCGCTCAAGCGTGACGTGCCCGAACTCCTCGGCACCGACGCCGCCCGCCGTGTCGCGGCCCGGGTCCACACCCTCACCGGAGCCCTGACCGACCTCGCCGCACCCGGCTGGACGCCACCGGAACTGCCGGACACCGTCGTCCTGCAGACCCACTGCCACGAGTACGCCACCTTCCAGGGCCGCCACCCCCGCGACCTGCTGCGCCGCCTCGGCGTAGGGAAGGTCGACGAGGCCGAGGGCTGCTGCGGACTCGCCGGCAACTTCGGCTTCGAGGAACAGCACTACGACACGTCGATGGCCGTCGCGGACCTGGCCCTGAAACCCCGCCTCGACGGGATCGACCAGGACACCCCGACCGTCGTCGTGGCCGACGGCTTCAGCTGCGCGACCCAGATCGACCACCTCGCCGGAGACCAGGGTGTCCGCGCCCTGCACCTCGCGGAACTGCTCGACCCCGCCGCCGACCGGCCCGGACAACCAGGAGAGACCTCATGACCGACACACCCACGCAGTTGTTCATCGGCGGCGCCTGGGTGGACGCCGCGGACGGTGCCACCATGCCCATCGACGACCCGGCGACCGGCGAGATCCTCTGCCATGTCGCCGACGCGGGGCCCAAGGAGGCCCGGCTCGCCGAGGAAGCGGCCGCGCAGGCACAGACGGAATGGGCCCGTACGGCACCCCGGGTGCGCAGCGAGATCCTGCGCCGCGCCTACGAGATCATCATCGAGCGCACCGATGAGCTCGCCCATCTGATGACGTCCGAGATGGGCAAGCCGCTGGCCGAGGCCAGGGGGGAGGTGGCGTACGCGGCCGAGTTCTTCCGCTGGTTCTCCGAGGAGGCCGTCCGTATCGACGGCGGCTACGGCACCCTTCCCGACGGCCGCAACCGCATGCTGCTCTCCCGCCGCCCGGTCGGCCCCTGCCTGCTGATCACCCCGTGGAACTTCCCCCTGGCCATGGGCACCCGCAAGATCGGCCCGGCCATCGCGGCCGGTTGCACGATGGTGCTCAAGCCGGCCCCGCAGACCCCGCTGTCCAGTCTGGCGCTCGCCGCGATCCTCAAGGAGGCCGGGCTGCCGGACGGCGTGCTGAACGTCGTCACCACCTCCCGTGCGGCAGAGGTGTGTGAGCCGCTCCTGCGCGGCGGGCGGATCCGCAAGCTCTCCTTCACCGGCTCCACGGCCGTCGGGCAGCTGCTCCTCGCCCAGAGCGCGGAGGCGGTCGTACGGACCTCGATGGAGCTGGGCGGCAACGCGCCGTTCATCGTCTTCGAGGACGCCGACCTGGACAAGGCCGTGGACGGCGCGATGGTCGCCAAGATGCGCAACATGGGCGAGGCGTGCACGGCGGCGAACCGCTTCTTCGTGCACCGGTCGGTGGCGGAGGAGTTCGGCCGGCGCCTGGCCGAGCGCATGGGCGCGCTCGTCGTGGGCCCGGGCACCCGGGAGGGCGTCGACGTCGGCCCGCTGATCGACAGGACGGGACGCGGCAAGGTGGAGGAACTGGTCGCCGACGCGGTGGAACGCGGGGCACAGGTGCTCGTAGGCGGCCGTACGCCCGAAGGCCCCGGCTGCTTCTACCCGCCGACCGTGCTGGCCGGCGTCGATCCCGCAAGCCGCCTGATGGGCACGGAGATCTTCGGCCCCGTCGCCGCGATCCTCACCTTCGACGACGAGGACGAGGTGGTGAGCCGTGCCAACGACACCCCCTGGGGACTCGTCGGCTACGTCTTCACCGAGGGCCTCGACCGTGCCCTGCGGGTGAGCGAGCGGCTGGAAGTGGGCATGGTGGGGCTGAACACAGGTCTCGTGTCCAACCCTGCCGCCCCCTTCGGCGGGGTCAAGCAGTCCGGCCTCGGTCGCGAGGGAGGACGGGTGGGCCTCGACGAGTTCCTGGAGTACCAGTACCTCGCGGTGCCCGTGGGATGACAGCGGTCTCCCTGCCCGATCCGCGCCTCGACGCCGCACTCAGTGCAGGTGGCGTGCGGTGATCTCGGCCGCGGTGCCGGTCACGAGCCTTCCCAGCTCGGGGCACACCCTGGTTCCTGCCGTTCGGCGGCGCCTACCACAAGGCCAAGGATCGCCTGTTCTGAGAAGGTACCGACACCGGTGACACCACGGGGGCCTTTTGCGCAGCGGCGCCAAAAGGCCCCCCACCATGCCTCCCGAGAGAAGGCCTCCGCCCTCATGACCGTCGTCGGCGGCTCACGAGGATGACTTCCTGGAATGGCCTGGAACGACACGGTGGACGTGGACGTGGTGCCGTACACGACGCAGGGGTGATCCCGGACAACGGGATCACCCCCGCGACAACCTTCCGGCACCGCTACGTCAGTCGCAGTCGCGCACCTTGATCGTGTAGATGCCGCGGCCGTGCGTGGCCGCGTACAGCGACCGTCCGTCGGGGCTCAGCTTCAGTTGGAGCACCGCGACGGCCGGGAGGCTGCCCACGCGCTGCCAGGTCGTGCGGCCCGGCGCCCGGTAGACGACGCCGAGGTCGGTACCCACCGCGAGGCCGCCGTCCGGCGTGACGACCGCGGAGTCGGTCGGCACGTCGGGGAGGTTTCTGGAGATGTCCTTCCAGGTGGTGCCGCCGTCGGTGGACTCGAAGACGTGGCCGACGCCGGCGCCCGGACCCTCGGTCCACTGCCGGGAGAAGCCGTTGACCGTGAGGTAGACATGGCCGGCGTTCTTCGGGTCGATGGCGAAGCCGCTGAGGTAGCGGTTGGGCACGGTCCCGTCCGCGCCCGCGGCGGGCAGGGTGATGTCGTGCCAGCCGGTGCCGTCCGCGTTGCCGACGGAGATGCCGCGGGCGAAGCCCTCGTTGTTGCAGGGGCCGCACCAGGCCGCGTACACCTTGCCGCCCGAGGCCGCGACGGCGGTCGCGGTGCGTCCGGCGCCGAGGTCGTACAGGCTCTTCCACTCCGAGCCGCTGCGGATGGCGTATCCCTTGGTCTGCGCCCAGATGTGCCGGCCGCCCGCGATCCACGTCGAGGAGTTCTTCGCGTCGGCCGCGAGCGGGGCGATGAAGCGGGCCTCGCTGGTCGCGCTGTCGGCCGGGGCGACGTTGTACGAGGTGGCCTTGCTGGGGTCATTGACCCAACTGCCGTCGTTCACGGCGCAGTTCTGGGTGACCTGGAGGGAGAGGTAGACGTACTCCTCGGCGATGTTGCAGCCGTTGGCCGGGTCGGTGAGGGTGTCGCCGCCGTCTCCGCCGAAGTCGGAGCCCATCACCCTGTCGTTGCTGCGCAGGACGGACTGGCCGTTGTCCTGCAGGCCGCCGGTCACGGAGACGCCGCCGTGGTCCAGGTCCTTGCCGACACCCACCGAGTAGTACTGCAGGGTGTCGATCGTGCCGTCGTTGAGTGAGGTCCAGTCGGTGGCGTGGCCGGAGGCGTCCTGAGAGCCGTCCACCGGGCGCTTGTAGACGCCGCCGTCGTTGCCGGCGTAGACGAAGCTCTTGCCGTGGTAGCGGCCGATCGCGACGCCGTGCTGGTCGGAGTGGGTGGTCTGGTTGCAGTCGCCGGTCTGCTTGGCCGGGTCGATGGACCAGCAGGGGAAGGTGAAGTTCCAGTACGGGCCGACGGTGGACCAGGTGCTGCCGCCGTCCTTGGTCTCGTAGACCTCCTCCAGGCCCGCGTAGACGTGGTCCGCGTTCGCCGGGTCGACGGTGAGGAACTGGTTGTACCAGGCCTGTACGCCCGGCATGTAGCCGCTGGTGGTCAGTGCCGAGCCGTCGGCGGCCAGGCCCTTGTAGTCGGCGATCTTCGTCCAGGAGCCGGTGGGGGAGCCGGACTTGGATACGTAGATGCCCTCCAGGCCGCTGTCCGGGTTGGTGTTCAGCTGCTCGGGCGACTGGTCGATGGCGTAGTAGCGGGAGCCGTCGGCGGAACGGGCGAAGGTGACGTTGCCGACGTCGTCCGCGTCGGCGGGCAGGTCGCCCAGACCGCTGGTGACTCGCGTCCAGGTGCCGCTGGAGTCCTTGGCGTAGAAGCCGTTGTAGTCGTCGCCGCTGCGCCAGCCGACCGCGAGGACGACCTTGCGCGGGTCCTTCGGGTCGATCGCGATGTCGTTGGCGATGTTCTTGTACGGGGCCTGGGGGTCGTTCGCCTTCGAACGGCCCGGCAGGTACTCGGGGTTGGGCGCGAACTCCAGCTTCCAGTGGCCCTTCAGCGTCCTGGTCGAGTGGCTCCACACGCCCTCACTGGTCGCCGCCCACACCTTGCCGCCGCCGAAGCGCAGCTCGTGGATGGTGGTGGACTCCAGTTCGTCGCCGCCGACCCGGCCGCGGGTGGAGAAGGCGCCGTGGTGCGGGTGGGACAGGACGTAGACGCCGCTGCCGAGGTAGGCGTCGGCGTTGGTCGTCGCCTCGCCGGTTCCCAGCCACAGCCGTCCGCCGCCGTCGAGTGCGAGCGCGCCGGTGGACTGCGCCGGCAGCCGGTCGCTGATGGGCTGCCAGTGCCCGCCGCCGGACCGGGAGCGCCACACGCCACCGCCCGCGCTGCCCGCGTACACGTACCCGTCGTCGTCGGCGGCCATCGCGGCCATCCGGCCGGTGACGTCGCCCGAGCCGCCGCTGGAGTTGGAGTCGATGTCCCGGTAGCGCGGGTCGTCGGAGTTGTACGGCAGATCGGTGACGTTGCGCCAACTGCCGCCAGTGCTGCGCAGGTTGGTCAGGTCGTTCCAGGCGGCGCCGTACGCGCCGGGCGCGACGACGCCGGGCGAGGTACGCGCCTCTGCGTACTGGTCCGCGCCCTCGGCTATCTCGTCGGCCTCGTTGCCGTCGTCGCCGTCTTCGTTCCCGCCCTTCAGGCTGGGGCTCATGGCACCGGCCGACTGCTCGCGCTGGGCGGCGAGTTGGGCGAGGGCGCGGGCGCCGAAGGGGCTGTTGTTCCGGCCGGACGCGGCGCTTGCGGGTATCGCGATGAGTGCGGCGGTTGCGGCGATGGCGCAGGTCGTGAGCCATGGTCTTCTTCGGGTTGGTGCTGACACCAGATCCTCCAGACGGGCATGCGTACGGTCGTCGCTGGGACCCGATCACGGGTGGGACGGCGTGTCCGGCATTTGGCCAGTCTTTGACTGGAACCTGTCACTTCGTGTACGGGGGTGTCGACCGGGCGAGAGACGGCCGCCTTGCCGGTCTGCTGCTGTCGATTCCGGCCTGGCGCCCCGCCTGCGCCTGAGCCCCGCCCGCCGATCGGGCAGGCACCATGGCTGCCGTCGGCAAGCGCGTCGGCGGATGATGGGAGGCAGGGACGCCGAGGACCGGTGGCCTCACCGAGGAGGGAACCCACGTCCATGACAGCCCCGAAAGCCCAGGCAGAGCCGGCGTCACCGACCCGGATGCGCCCCTGGCGGTTCGTGGTGTGGTTCGGCACGGTCAGCCTGCTCGCGGACTTCGTGTACGAGGGCGCCCGCTCGATCACCGGGCCACTGCTCGCCTCGCTCGGCGCGTCGGCCCTGGTGGTGGGCGTGGTCACCGGCGCCGGAGAGGCGGCCGCGCTCGGACTGCGGCTGGTCTCGGGTCCGTTGGCGGACCGCACCCGGCGCTTCTGGGGGCTGGCGATCGCCGGATACGCGCTGACGGTGATCTCCGTACCCCTCCTGGGCGTTGTAGGAGCCCTGTGGGTGGCCTGCGCTCTGGTGATCGCCGAAAGGGTCGGCAAGGCGGTCCGCTCACCCGCGAAGGACACCCTGCTGTCGCATGCCACGGCCGCGACCGGGCGGGGGCGCGGCTTCGCCGTGCATGAGGCGATGGACCAGGTCGGCGCACTCATCGGCCCGCTCGTCGTGGCCGGCATGCTCGCCCTGACCGGCGGCGACTACGGACCGGCCCTCGGAGTGCTCGCCGCCCCGGGCGTCGCGGTACTGGCCCTGCTGGTCTGGCTGCGGGCGCGCGTGCCCGATCCGGAGGCGTACGAGCAGGAGACAGTGCCTCCCGCGAACGCACCCGCGCCGGACGGCCGCCTGCCGCGCGCGTTCTGGACGTACGCGACGTTCACCGCCGCCACCACCGCGGGCTTCACCACCTTCGGCCTGCTCTCCTACCACCTCGTCGAACGCCACCTGATGGCGACGGCATGGGTGCCGGTGCTGTACGCCGCCGCCATGGTCGTCGACGCCCTCTCCGCACTGGCGACCGGCTGGCTGTACGACCGGGTCGGGCCGCGGGTGCTGGTCGCCCTGCCGGTGCTGACCGGCGCCGTCCCGATGCTGGCGTTCACGAACACGGTGGCGGTGGCCGTGATCGGCTCCCTGGTGTGGGGCGCGGCCGTGGGCATCCAGGAGTCCACGCTGCGCGCCACGGTCGCCGACCTTGTGCCGGCGGGGCGGCGCGCGACCGCGTACGGGGTCTTCGCGGGAGTGGTCGGCGCGGCGAGTCTGGCGGGCGGCGCGGTGACCGGCGCCCTGTACGGCGCGTCGATCCCGGCCCTGATCGGGGTGGTCGTGACCGTACAGGTGCTGGCCCTTGTCCTGCTGGCGGTCACCGGGAGCGGACGGTCGCGTCAGCGCAGGGGCCGAACCGGGTAGATGACGAGGACACGGAGAACGGCGGACACCTCCGCGCCCTCGGGACACTGGCGTTGGGGCGGCTTCCTCTCCTTCACCCTGGAGTTCCGGCTCGGTGGCGGGGACGAGGTGCTCGCCGGCGTGGTGCGTCCCGGAGCCGTCTCGTGGCGGTGGTCGTCCCAACTGCCCGTCGAGGTCCCGGCCTTATCGCGTGACGTGAGTCACGGTCACTTCGGTGAGTCGGGGACCCGGTGTGCGCCCGTACCCCCTGATGACGATCAGACGCCGGGTGCAAAGATTGGGCGCGCTATGACTGTCGGAGGGTGGTGCCGCACGCTGCGGGCCGGTGTGTTCGCCGCCGCCTGCGTGCTGCTGGCCGCCCTCGGCCACGTGACGATGTCCGGCACTCCCGTCCCCTGGTGGACCATGGCCGCCGGCACCGCGGCAAGCGGCATGACCGGCTGGTTCCTGGCCGGCCGTGAGCGCGGACGGACGCTGATCGTCACCGTTGTGGTCGCCGCCCAGGCCGTGCTCCACGAGACGTTCTCCCTGGGCCAGACCCCGATGCCCGGGACAACACCGGACCCCGGTGCCGCACCGGTCGCCATGACCGCCATGACCGCCATGACCGCCATGACCGGCAGGGACACGGGCACCTCCGGTGGCGCATCCATGAGCGGCGTGACACACATGGCGACCGGCTCGGGCGGCATGGGGCACACGCACGCCATGGCCGACATGGGCGGCATGGGCGACGGCGCCTCGTTCGGCATGGTCGCCGTCCACCTCCTCGCGGCGGTCCTGTGCGGGCTGTGGCTCGCCCATGGAGAGCGCGCCGTCTTCGACATCCTGAGGGCCGCGGCAGCCCGGCTGGCCGCGCCGCTGAGGATGCTGCTGGCGCTACCCGTACCCGCCGGCCGCCCGCCTGCGCGCAGGCGCCGTATCGCCGCGCACCGGTCGTCGCCGGCCCGCTTCCTTCTCTGTTACTCCGTCACGTCCCGGGGACCGCCCCTGGGTGCCGCTGTCGTCTGAGACAGCCGGATCGACCGGGGCTCACCCCGCTTCTCGCCATGCCGCGCTCGCGCGTGGATCTCCCCAGGACCACCCGCCACTTCGTGCGGGCCGATGGGCGTGCGACGAGCCCCGGGCATTCGCCGTACCCACCGCGTACGGCCGCACCCAAGTGCCGGAGAGCCCCGCCCCATTGCGGGGCGTCGGCTCCGGATGACCCGAGAAGGACATCACGTGATCACTCCTGTCCTGCCTGCTCCCCGCCGGGCGGAGCGCGCGGCGGCGGACGCCTCCGCCACCGCCTGGGCACTGGCCGCCGGTAAGGGCGACCCCCACGCGGCCGAGCACTTCGTGCGCGCGCTGCACGGCGACGTACTGCGTTATGTCGCCTACCTGAGCGGCGATCCCCAGATCGCCGACGACCTGGCCCAGGACACGTTCCTGCGGGCCCTCGACAGCCTGCCGCGTTTCCAGGGGCAGGCCTCGGCCCGCACCTGGCTGCTGTCCATCGCCCGCCGTGCGGTGGCCGACAGCTTCCGCCGGGCCGCGGTCCGGCCCCGGTCGTCCGACCGGCACGACTGGCAGTCGGCGATGGAACGTTCCCAGCCCCGCGGACTGCCGGGCTTCGACGACGGCATCGCACTCCTCGACCTGCTGGAGACGCTGCCGGACGAGCGCCGCGAGGCGTTCGTGCTGACCCAGGTGGTGGGACTGTCCTACGACGAGGCGGCCGGTTTCATCGGCTGCCCCGTCGGCACCGTCCGCTCCAGGGTGGCCCGCGCCCGGGCCACCCTGGAGCGCCTGCTGCTGGAAGCCGAGAGCCAGGCCGCCAGGGCAGCTTGACGTGCTGGCCGGCGCCTGCCGGGGACGCCGGCCAGCACTCGAACGGAACTCATGGGTTGCATGCCTGCCCCCTGCCCGCATTCCCGTCTGCCCTCGGGCCTCAACTGGCAACGCCCGGACCAGAATTGGCGACTGTCTGGAACTCTGGCCTCGCTGGCGCGGGAGGCGAAGGCGGGCAAGCCGGACGGCGTGGCCGGCGCCTGAGCGATGGCGCACACCCGGCGGAAGGGGGACCGGGTTTACGCGGTGTGGCCGTGGGGCGAGCAGCCCAGCGGGACGGCCGGGCGCGGCAGGAGAGGCAAGGACCCGGACCACCGGCGCAGAGGACCGCCTCCCGGAATGGGCCGCGAGTTCTGTCGCCGGCGACCGACGACAGGCCCGATATCGGGGCCACTTGACGGGGGAGAGGGAGATCACTCCAGGTGGGGCGGTATTGGCCAGGTTCGCGGCACACGGTACCGTCGGTCTGATATCGACGACGGCAAGACGGAAGCCGGTGAGAGTCCGGCACGGTCGCGCCACTGTGTGCCGCCGCCCCGCAGGGGGTGGTGGCGAGTCAGACCCGTAGCCGTCGTCATGTGCACCACCGAGATGGGACGCGAGCTCCCGAGGAGGCCCTGCCATGGCGCAGCATGTCGCCCAGCCGACAGTCACCACCCCCGTCGTACCCGCCAAGCTGCCGCTGAAGGACATAGCCCCCTGGGCCGTCTTCGTCGGCGTCCTGATGCTGGTCCTGCTCTACTTCGTCGGCGCCGAACAGGGCGCCACCTCCGTGTTCAGCGGCACGGACGTCCATGAGTGGGTACACGATGCCCGCCACCTGCTCGGCTTCCCCTGCCACTGATTTGAGGGACGCCGCACACCCATGAACTCCACAACGGTAAGAAACCTCCTGGTGCGGGGCATGCTCGCCGGCCTGGCCGCCGGCGTGCTCGCCCTCGTTGCCGCCTATCTGCTCGGTGAACCGTATGTAGACAAGGCGATCGGCTTCGAGGAGGCGCACTCCCACGAGCACGAGATGGAAGTCGTCTCCCGCTCCCTGCAGTCGACCGCCGGTCTCGCCACCGGCGTTCTGGTCTACGGGGTCGCGTTCGGCGGCATCGCCGCGCTCGCCTACTGCTTCGCCCTCGGCCGCGTCGGCCGCTTCTCGCCGCGGGCGACCGCGCTGCTGCTGTCCGGCTGCGCGCTGCTGACGGTGTACGTGACGCCGTTCCTGAAGTACCCGGCCAATCCGCCGTCGGTCGGCAGCGCCGACACCATCGGCAAGCGCACCACCCTGTACTTCCTGATGATGCTGCTCAGCGTGCTCCTCGCGATCGCAGCCACCATCCTCGGCAAGCGACTCCAGCCGAACCTGGGCACCTGGTGGGCGACGGTGGTCGCGGTTGCCGCGTTCGCCGTCGTGATCGGCCTGGCGTACGAGTTCCTGCCCGTCGTCAACGAGGTGCCGAAGGACTTCCCGGCCACCGTGCTGTGGCGCTTCCGGCTCGCCGCCCTGGCCATCCAGGCCACCCTCTGGGGCAGCTTCGGACTCGTCTTCGGCGAGCTGGCCGAGCGGTTGCTGAACCCGAAGCCCGTGTCGGCGGCCGCGAAGGCGACGGTCACCGCTCCCAGCTGACCATGAATCGAACAGGTGAGAGGGCCCGCGGAACCATCCGTGGGCCCTCTCATCGCCTTGGGCGGCCGTGAGGCGATCACCCTGACCGTGGCGGAGTACGAGCAACTCATCGCCGGCCGCCCTGTGCTCACTGATCGGAAGCGGCGGCCCTCAGCGGGTAAACGACGTCGTGGTCGGACAGGTTGGACGGTCAGACGGGTCGTACCGTCAGACTCAGACTCAGACTCAGACTCAGACTCAGACGAGGTCGAACCGGTCCGCGTTCGAGACCTTGACCCACGCGTCGACGAAGTCCTTCACGAACTTCTCCTTCGCGTCGTCGGCCGCGTAGACCTCGGCGACCGCGCGCAGCTCGGAGTTCGAGCCGAAGACGAGGTCGGCGCGGGTGCCGGTCCACTTGACCTCGCCGGTCACGTCGTCGCGGCCCTCGAAGGTGTTCTGGTCCTCGGAGGTGGACTTCCACGTCGTGCCCAGGTCGAGCAGGTTGACGAAGAAGTCGTTCGTCAGCTTGCCCGGGGTGTCGGTGAAGACGCCGTACGAGGTCTGCTGGTGGTTGGCGCCCAGGACGCGCAGGCCGCCGACGAGGACGGTCAGCTCGGGGGCGCTCAGGCCGAGCAGGTTCGCCCGGTCGAGCAGCAGGTACTCGGCCGGCAGGCGGTTGCCCTTGCCCAGGTAGTTGCGGAAGCCGTCCGCGGTGGGCTCCAGCGCCTCGAAGGACTCGGCGTCGGTGTGCTCCTCCGTGGCGTCCACGCGACCCGGGGTGAAGGGCACCTCGATGTCGTGACCGGCGTCCTTGGCGGCCTTCTCCACGGCGGCGGCGCCACCGAGGACGATCAGGTCGGCCAGGGAGACCTTCTTGGCGCCGGAGTTGAACTCCGACTGGACGCCCTCCAGGACACGCAGCACCTGCGCCAGCTCGTCCGGCTGGTTCACCTCCCAGCCGGCCTGCGGCTGCAGACGGATACGGGCGCCGTTGGCACCGCCGCGCTTGTCGCTGTTGCGGAACGTCGAGGCCGACGCCCACGCGGTGGTGACCAGCTGCGAGACGGTCAGACCCGAGTCGAGCAGCTTGGCCTTGAGGGACGCGACGTCACCGGCGTCGATGACCGCACCCTCGGCCTGCGGCAGCGGGTCCTGCCAGATCAGGGTCTCCGCCGGGACCTCCGGGCCGAGGTACAGCGACTTCGGGCCCATGTCACGGTGGGTCAGCTTGAACCAGGCGCGGGCGAAGGCGTCCGCGAACTCCGCGGGGTTCTCGTAGAAGCGGCGCGAGATGGGGCCGTAGATCGGGTCGAAGCGCAGCGACAGGTCGGTGGTGAGCATCGTCGGAAGCTTCTTCTTCGACGCGTCGTGCGCGTCGGGGATGATCGCCTCGGCGTCCTTCGCCACCCACTGGTTGGCCCCGGCGGGGCTCTGCGTGAGCTCGTACTCGTACTCGAAGAGGTTCTTGAAGAAGCCGTTGCCCCACTGGGTCGGGGTGGCGGTCCAGGTGACCTCCAGGCCGGACGTGATCGCGTCGCCGCCCTTGCCGGTGCCGTACGTGCTCGCCCAGCCCAGGCCCTGGGCCTCGATCGGGGCGGCCTCGGGGTCGGCGCCGACCAGGCTCGCGTCGCCGGCGCCGTGGGTCTTGCCGAAGGTGTGACCACCGGCGATGAGGGCGACGGTCTCCTCGTCGTCCATCGCCATCCGGCGGAAGGTCTCGCGGATGTCGCGGGCCGCGGCGATCGGGTCCGGGTTGCCGTTCGGGCCCTCGGGGTTGACGTAGATGAGGCCCATCTGGACCGCGCCGAGCGGGCTCTCCAGCTCACGGTCGCCGGTGTAGCGCTGGTCGTCGAGCCAGACCTTCTCGGGACCCCAGTACACGTCCTCCTCGGACTCCCATACGTCCGCGCGGCCGCCGCCGAAGCCGAAGGTGTCGAAGCCCATCGACTCCAGGGCGACGTTGCCGGCGAGGATCATGAGGTCGGCCCAGGACAGGCTCTTGCCGTACTTCTTCTTGACCGGCCACAGCAGACGGCGGGCCTTGTCGAGGTTGCCGTTGTCCGGCCAGCTGTTCAGGGGGGCGAAGCGCTGCTGGCCGGCGCCGGCGCCGCCGCGGCCGTCGCTGATGCGGTAGGTGCCCGCGCTGTGCCAGGCCATACGGATCATGAAGGGGCCGTAGTGACCGAAGTCGGCCGGCCACCAGTCCTTGGAGTCCGTCAGCACCTCGGTGATGTCCTGTTTGACCGCTGCCAGGTCGAGGCTCTGGAACGCCGTGGCGTAGTCGAAGTCCTCACCGAGCGGGTTGGCCACGGCCGGGTTCTTGGCAAGGATCTTCAGGTTGAGCTTCTCCGGCCACCACTGGCGGTTGCCGCCGCCCTGGGTGGGGTGAAGGGCACGGTCGTGCGCCACCGGGCACTTCGCTTCGGCGGCGTCGTTCTTCTCGGACATGGGAATCCTTCCGGGGGGTGGGTGCTCAGGCCGTGCGAGCGGTGGAACAGTCGGGGCACAGGCCCCAGTAGATGACCTCGGCCTCGTCGATCGCGAAGCCACGGTCGTCTGACGCGGTGAGACAGGGGGCGTGACCGACCGCGCAGTCGACGTCGAAGACGGCACCGCACGACCGGCACACGAGGTGGTGGTGGTTGTCGCCGACCCTTCCCTCGAAGCGTGCCGGGCTGCCGGGCGGCTCGATGCGGCGTACGAGGCCTGCCGTGGTCAGCGCGTGGAGCGCCTCGTACACGGCTTGAAGGGATATGTGGCCCACCCGGTCGCGTACGCCCGAGGCGATCGCCTCGACACCGAGGTGGTCACCCCGGCGGACGGTTTCGAGCAGTGCGACGCGGGCGGCCGTCACCCGCAGGCCGACACCGCGCAGCTCGTCGGCGGTGGTCGGGGTCCGGGGCGAAGTCATGCGCCCAACCTACCCGCATAAACACGAATGGTTCAAGAAAACGAACGGTACATGTTTGGTGACCGCGCGACGGCTCCCCGGGGGATCCCCGCTGATCGAGGGGTTCGCACCACCGATCACGGAGTTTGCGCCACAGATCAAGGGGTTCGCACCACTGTTCACGCCTACGGGTGAATCAGGGAATGGATGTCCGGTCTGCGGCGGTGCGGTGCGGTGTGCTGGACACGACGTGCCGTGACGGGACGGGACGAAGGGGGAGCGGATCCGTGGATGTCTTCGTGCTGTGTGCCTGGCTGCTGACCGCGGGCCTGGGCGGCTATCTCGCCCTGGTGTGGATCCGGCACGGCGGCCTGCGGCAGCGCACGCCGGGCGTGACGCGGCTGCCGCTGTGGCTCGTCGTGGGGCATGTCGTGCTGGCCGTCACCGGCCTGGCCTGCTGGACGGCGTATCTCGCGGGCGCCGTGCGGGGCACGGCCTGGGCGGCCTGCGCGGTGGTGCTGGTGGTCGCCGCGTTCGGGTTCATGATGCTGCTGCGCTGGCTGCCCAGCTCGGGCCGGCACTCCCGCGGCGGCAGAACCGCCGAGCGTCACTTTCCGCTCACCGCGGTCGTCGCCCACGGGATGAGCGCGGGCGCCACCGTGCTTCTGGTCGTTCTGGTGGTCATGGGACAGGTGTGAGCCGGCTGTTCCCGGGGCCGTCGCTCCAGGGCCGTGAGTCGGCTGGTCCCACTGTCATTGCTCCGGGGCCGTGAGTCAGCTCGTTCCGGGGTCTTCGCTCCGGGTCGCGGCCGAGCGGGAACCGACGAGCAGCAGGCACAGCACGGCGACGCCCGCGACCGCGCCCGTCAGGAGCAGCAGCGGATCGAGAGGGCGGCCGGCGGAGGCGGCGGCGCTCTCGGTGTCCGGCGCGGGCTGGGCCGCCGCGGACGGGACGGGGGAGGAGGACGCTCCCTCTGACGCCGCGGGGGCGGCGGCCTCCCTGGTCGCGGGCCTGGACCGGTCCATGTTCATCGGCGGCATCGCCGATGCGGCGGACCGCCTCGGTACGGCCGTGGGGGCCGGGGCCGGGGCCGGGTGGTGGTGGACCGGCGCGTGGGTGGTGGGGGCGGCGGCCGGCTGGACGACGAGCTGGGCCGTCATGCCCGGGTGCACCGTGCAGAGGTAGCCGTATGTGCCCGCGGCCGTGAAGGTGTGGCTCCAGCTGCCGCCCTTGTTCAGCATCGGGGAGTGGATCGAGGCGGGGCCGGACGTGGTCTTCACGTCATGGGGTGCCTGGTCCTGGTTGGTCCAGGTGACGGTGTCCCCGGCCATGATGGTCAGCGAGCGGGGCGCGAACGCGTAGCCCGACATGACGACCTGGTGCGTGGTGGCCGCCTGCGCCGCCGGGGCGGGCAGCACGGTGACGGGGCCGGCCACGAAGAGGGCGGCCAGCAGGATGCGCGGAACGGTCAGGCGGGGCATGTGAACTCCGCGGCGACGAGGAGCCGGATACCGGCTGCGGGGCGGGTGCGGGGCAGGGTGAGGCCGGTCGTACGGCGCAGTGCGCGGTACGGCAGCCGGAGGGTGCCGAGGAGCAGGAGCCGGTCGGCGGTGCGCTCGACGACGCGGAAGCCGAGGACGGCCGTCGCCGGGTCGCCGGCCAGGGCGAGTTCGCCGGGGACGTGCAGCCGGGTGGCCTCGTCGGTGGGCGTGAGGCTCGTACTGACGAAGGTGAGCACTCTGCCGTTCAGCGTCCGCCCGGCCAGCTCCAGTTTCAGCACGCAGTCGTCGGGGTCGGGCGCCACGGTGAGGGTCGCGTCCAAGGCGGTGAGCCGGCGCCGCAGGGTGGTCAACGGGCCCAGGCGCGCGCTCAGTTCGACGATGCAACGATCCGGGGCGGCGGAGTAGGTACCGGGGGCCGGCAGCCAGTCGGGGCCCGGGCGGGGCGGTGGGAGAGTGGCGGTGGGAAGTGTCTCGGTGGTCATCTCGGCACCTCTGTGGGCGAGCGGAGTGACGGGCGGGGAGAATGGAGGGGCGGCGGGCCGGCAGACTGCGACTCGGCCGGCCCGCCGCATCCTGCTGAAGGGGTCAGCAGGAGTTGGTGACGTAGTTCTCCGTGGGGGCGAGCAGGTGCTCGGCCCAGACGGTGTGCATCTTCACGTAGGCGTCCGGGTTGAGGATGTCCGTGATCTGCTGGCTCAGCGACTCCTCCAGGTGGGCGGAGTTGATGTGCTGGAGCAGCACACTGAGCGTGTCGTCCGAGACGCTGCCGACGCCGTTCACCGCGGGCGTGAGGATCGACTCCAGCCATACGGTGTGCATCTTGATGTAGCTGTCGAGCTTGAGCGCGTCCTGGACCTGCTGGCCCGGAGACTCCTCCAGGTGCGCCTTGTCGATGTGCTGCAGGATCGGCAGCAGCACCTGCTGGACGCTGACGCACTGGTCGCCGCCGCCACCATCGCCTCCGCCGCTGCTGCCCCCGGAGCTGCTGCCCCCGGACGTCGAACCGCCCGTGCTGCCCCCGGTCGAGCCGCCCGTGCCGCCCGTGCCGCCCGTGCTGCCCCCGGTCGAGCCGCCCGTGCCGCCCGTGCCGCCCGTGCCGCCCGTGCCGCCCGTGCCGCCCGTGCCGCCCGTGGAGCCTCCGGTCGAACCACCGCTGGAACCACCGGAGCTGCCGCCGCCGCTGTCGGCGACCACGGTGATCGAGGCCGTCATGTCCGGGTGGACCGCGCAGTAGTACTCGTACGTACCGGCCTTGGTGAACGTGTACGACCAGCTGTCGCCCTTCTGCAGCGAGCCGGAGTCGAACTTGGCGGGGCCGCTGGTGGTGGTGACCGTGTGCGGAGCGGTGTCCTCGTTGACCCACTTCACGGTCTCGCCGACCTTCACGGTCAGCTTCGGCTGGGCGAACTTGTAGTCCTTGATCTCGATGGTGTGGTCCGCCGCGGCGGCCTTGGCGGACGTCTGGCCCATGTCCGCCATCGAGTGCGCCTCGGCCGCGGGCTGGGCGGTCCGCGTGGCCGCGGCCCCGGCGGACGCCTGGAGCAGGCCGAGACCGACGGCGGCCGCGAGGCCCGCGCCCATACCGGTGGCCAGCAGTACCCGGTTGCCCACCCGGGAGCGACGGTGGTGCGGAGGTGCGGTGGTTTCTTCTGTCTGCATGGAGGTGCGTCTCCCTTGTGAAGTTCCTGTGGGTTCCCTGTCGGGCGACAGGGGTGGGACAGGCGCCGGTCAGCGGCCTGGGGCCGAGGTGACCAGCAGACTCGTCGCGGCCAGCACGACGAGGACGAGCCCCGTCTCCGCCGCGACCGAGTGGATGAAGGGCCGTACGGTGGCGCGGTCGCCGCGCAGCAGTACGGCGATGTCGAGCCGCGTCCTCACCCAGCCGCGGCTGCGCTGGGCGATCGCCAGCACCAGGGCCAGTACGGCGAGTTTGAGCAGCAGCAGCCGCCCGTACCCGGTGTCGACCAGGGCGTCGAAGGACCCGACGACCTGCCAGGTGAGCACCGTCCCGGCCGCCACGATCGCGGCCACCGACACCCCGGCCAGCGTGGAGTAGCCGGACACGACGGCCGAAAGCTCCTCGGGCCGCCGCCGGGGCAGCACCCCGAACAGCAGCAGTGTCAGCCCGCCGAGCCACAGCGAGACGCCGAGCAGATGGACCAGGTCGGCCACCGCGCCCCAACCGGGGTGCGTGCCCTCGGAGTTGTGGCCGGTCATGCTCGTCGTACGCAGCAGCCCGACCGTCACCGCCAGAGCGCCCACCCGCCAGCCGGGCGACCGTGCCGTGCCGTTCCCGCCCTGAAGGACGGCGGCCAGCACGATGGCGGCGAGCACCCACATCAGCACCCGGCAGGCGGCCACGACGCCGACCTCGGTGCCCGACAGGGGGGTGTAGGTGGCCCCTCGGAACACGTCGCCGAGAGTGCCCATCGCGCCGTACGCGCTCTGCAGGCCCGGCGTCACCAGGCTCGCCGCGAGACCGACGGCCCAGGACAGCGTGAGGATGCGGCGGGTACGGCGGTCCCCGGCGCCCTGCGGCCACAGCAGCGCGACGAAGGCCAGACCGCCGACGTACAGGGCGAGGGCGAGGTAGCCGGCCCAGCGGGCGGTGATCCAGGCGGTGTGCACCGTCTCGGACGGATGCGGCACCGGTGGCGCGGCGGCGTCGGTGGCCGAGGCCCGCGCGGTGAGGCGGAAGGAGAGCACCCCTGACGTGGTGTGCCCGTCCTCCATGTCGAGGACCTGCCAATTCAAGGTGAGGCGGTCCTGGCCGGAGGTCTTGGGGACGAGGACGTGGACGGCCCTGTCGTCGGCGCCGCGGGTCACGGTCAGCGGCTTGCCCGCCGCCTTGATGTGGACGTCGTCCGGATCCACCGCCTCACTGAAGGCCAGGTTCACGGTCGCCGGGGTGTGCGTGAGCCGGGTGCCGTTCTTCGGGGCCGAGGACTCCAGCTCCGTGTGCGCCGACGCGGGCGGCGCGGCGAGCAGCAGGGCCGCCAGGGCGGCCAGGGCGGCCAGGATCGCGGCGAGCAGGGACGGTGCGCGGCGTCTCACGGCAGTACCTCCGGTATCACCGAGGGCGAGGCGGCCACGCCGACGCAGATCGACGACAGGGGCCGCAGCGGGCTGTCGGTGGACGGCGAGGGAGAGGGAGTGGACGACGGGCTCGCGGAGGCCCCGCCGAGCAGGCCGTCCAGCAGCCCGGTCACCGGAGTGATCACGCCGTTCAACAGCGGCTTCACGAGGCGGACTTCACCCTCGTCGCAGCTGTCCGAGGCCGAGGGGGAGGGAGAGGGGGCCGGCGTGGACAAGGGCGGGGGAGAGGTTCCCGCCGGTCCGCCACCCGTTCCACCCGTTCCGCCCGCACCGTGATCGTGGCCGCCGCTTTCCCCGCCCGTCGGCGAGCCGCCGCCGGTAACGGGAATTCCGGCGCCGCTTTCTCCCGCCCAGTAACCTCCCGCCGAGCCGGACCCGTAATTCCCGGCCGATGTGTCGGGCGGACCTGTCTCCGAACGGGACGTGGGCTGACGGGATGGCGGTGAGGCACCGGAGGCCGGTGGCGACGCGGTGTCGACGGTCGTCGTGCCCGGGGCTCCGATGCCCGAGGCGTATCCGAGGACGACGACGACGGCCGCGACGAGCGCGCCCGCGACGATCTCGTCGCGATGGTCTCCTGGCCAGGATGCCCTGGCGAAGAAGGACATGGTCCCTCCTGACGCTGTGCTTGAACGGCGGTGACCAGGAGTGGACCCGCGGGACGATTCCCGTCCGCTACGCGTCAGTTACTCGGTCGTTTCGTTGCCTCATATTCGACCTGGGGTGGGTTGTGAGAACGGACCTCAGCGCATTAATGCGCGTATTGCGTCCCGTGAAGAAAACGAAGGGAATGTGAATTCGAACGCGCAGGGTATTTCTTCTTCACCGAACCGCCTTGAATGCGTATGCCTCCACTGTCGGTGTGCAGCTCGACGCAGCACGTGTCCGTCCGGGGCTCCACTACGGCGGCACTGCATCGGTTCTCGTCGCGGCCCGTGGCAGCCGGGCCGCATCGGTTCTCGTCACGGGCCGCCCCCGACGACCGCTCCCTGCCTTGCGTGCGGAGCGTCCTGCTGCCCCGCGGGCGCGCTCTCCCCCGTCCGGATCCCGCCTCTCACACCGGCCGCCCCACCCCTGTGCGCCCGGTGTAACCCCTGATGACCGGCTCAGGAGACACCCGTGTAATGGGCATTTCGTACGGTCACGGAAGCTCGACCCGCACGGGACGATCACGAGAGGCAGGGGGTGTCCGTGGCCGCGCCGGACTCGCGGAACGCCGGCACGAGGAAGGTGCGGACGGTCTGCTCGTACTGCGGTGTGGGTTGCGGCATCGTGCTGGATGTCGGGCTCGGACCGGACGGACGCCGTACGGTCCTGAAGGCGTCCGGTGACAAGGAGCACCCGGCCAACTTCGGCCGGCTGTGCACCAAGGGCGCGACCACCGCCGACATGCTCGCCGCTCCCGGACGGCTGACCACGGCCCTGGTCCGGCACGAGCGGGGCGCGGAACCCGTGCCGGACGCCGTCGGGGCGGCCGTACAGGAGACGGCCCGGCGGCTGCGGGCCGTCGTCGACGAGCACGGGCCGGACGCCGTCGCCTTCTATGTCTCCGGGCAGATGAGCCTGGAGGCCCAGTATCTGGCGAACAAACTGGCCAAGGGGTTCGTGGGGACGAACCAGATCGAGTCGAACTCGCGGCTGTGCATGGCCAGCGCGGGCACCGGATACAAGCTGTCGCTCGGCGCCGACGGGCCTCCGGGGTCGTATCAGGACCTCGACCGCGCCGATCTCTTCCTCGTCATCGGCTCCAACATGGCCGACTGCCACCCCATCCTCTTCCTGCGCATGATGGACCGGGTGAAGTCGGCCGGCGCCAAGCTGATCGTCGTCGACCCGCGCCGCACCGCCACGGCGGCGAAGGCCGACCTGTTCCTGCAGATCAAGTCCGGCACCGATCTCGCCCTGCTGAACGGGCTGTTGCACCTGCTGTACGAGAACGGGCACACGGACGCCGACTTCATCGCGCGCCACACCGACGGCTGGGAGGAAATGCCCGCCTTCCTCGCCGGCTACCCGCCCGCCGCCGTCGCCGAGATCACCGGCATCCCCGAGGACGACATCCGGGAGGCCGCCCGGCTGATCGGTGAGGCGGGGGAGTGGACCAGCTGCTGGACCATGGGCCTCAACCAGTCCACGCACGGCACCTGGAACACCAACGCCCTGGTCAATCTGCATCTGGCGACCGGTGCGATCTGCCGTCCGGGCAGCGGCCCCTTCTCCCTCACCGGGCAGCCGAACGCCATGGGGGGAAGGGAGATGGGCTACATGGGGCCCGGGCTGCCCGGGCAGCGGTCGGTGCTCGTCGCCGAAGAGCGGGCGTTCGTCGAGGAGTTGTGGCAGCTGGAGCCCGGCAGCATCCGTGCCGACGGCGTCGGCAAGGGCACCGTCGAGATGTTCCGGAAGATGGCCGACGGCGACATCAAGGCCTGCTGGATCATCTGCACCAACCCGGTCGCCTCCGTCGGCAACCGCAGGACGGTCATCGAGGGCCTGGAGGCCGCCGATTTCGTCGTCACCCAGGACGTCTTCAACGACACCGAGACCAACGCGTACGCCGACATCGTCCTGCCCGCCGCCCTGTGGACCGAGACCGAGGGCGTGCTCATCAACAGCGAGCGCAACCTCACCCTGGCCCGGCCCGCCGCGGACCCGCCCGGCGAGGCCATGGCCGACTGGCGGATCATCGCGGCCGTCGCCCGGGAGATGGGATACGAGCAGGGGTTCTCCTACGACAGCGCCGAGGACGTCTTCGAGGAGATCAAGCGGGCCTGGAACCCGAAGACGGGGTGGGACCTGCGCGGGGTGACGTACGAACGGCTGCGTGAGACGCCCGTGCAGTGGCCCGCGGCGAGCGAGGACGGGCCCGACCGCAACCCCGTCCGGTACGTCGGCGAGGACGGCACCCTCACCTTCCCCACCGCGAGCGGCCGCGCCGCCTTCTTCGCACGGCCGCACGTCCCGGCCGCCGAAATGCCCGACGACGACTACCCGTTCGTACTGAACACCGGGCGGTTGCAGCACCAGTGGCACACGCTGACCAAGACGGCGAAGGTGCCCAAGCTGAACAAGCTCGACTTCGGACCGTTCGTGGAACTCCACCCGCAGGACGCCGACCGGCTGGACATCGCCGAAGGCGACTCGGTGGAGGTGGCCTCGCGGCGCGGGCGGGCCGTGCTGCCCGCGGTGGTCACCGACCGCGTCAGGCCCGGGAGTTGCTTCGCGCCGTTCCACTGGAACGACCTGTTCGGGGAGTATCTGAGCATCAACGCGGTGACCAGCGACGCCGTCGACCCGCTGTCGTTCCAGCCCGAGTTGAAGGTGTGCGCGGTGTCGCTGACCAAGGTGTCGACTCCGGTGACGGTGCGAACGCCGGGTGCGGAAGCAGCAGTTGAAGTGGCGCCAGTGCCGATGCCGACTCCCCTTCCCATGACCGCCGCCGATCCCTTCGGGCTCGCCCCCGCCCCGCCGCCCGTGCTCACCGCGCAGGAACGGCAGTACCTCGTCGGGTTCCTCGCGGGCATCCCCTCCGGCGCCCCGGGCGTGCCCGTACTGCCGCCCTCGGCGCCCTTCAGCCCCGAGCACGCCCTGTGGGTGAACGGGGTCCTCGCGGGGATGTACTCCCGCAGCGCCGAACCCGCCCCGGCGCTGTCGGCTCCCGGCCGTGAGGTGGTGATCCTCTGGGCCTCCCAGACCGGCAACGCCGAGGACTTCGCGGCCGCCACCGCCGAGCGGCTCAAGACGGACGGCCACGCCGCTTCCCTGCTCGGCATGGACGAGGCCGACCCGGCGGCACTGCCGGCCGGCGCCGACCTCCTCCTCATCACCAGCACCTTCGGCGACGGCGACGCCCCCGACAACGGCACCGGCTTCTGGGAGACGCTGGCCGCGGCCGGCACCCCGCGCATGGACGGCCGGCGCTTTGCCGTGCTCGCCCTCGGCGACTCCTCCTACGACGACTTCTGCGGCCACGGCAGGCGGCTCGACCACCGGCTGGACGAACTCGGCGGGCTGCGCCTCACCCCGCGCGCGGACTGCGAGCCCGACTACGAGGACGCGGCGCACGCCTGGCTCGACCAGGTGCTCACCGCCCTGTCCGGGCCACCCACACCCGTATCCGCGCCCGCACGCACACCTATATCCGCACCGGCGCCGGCGCCGGTCGCCCCACGCCCGAGCCGCACGAGGAAACCCGCTCCCGTCACCGCACGTCTCACCGGCAACCGTCTGCTGAGCCTCCCCGGCGCCGGCAAGGAGGTACGCCGCTTCACCTTCGACACCCGCGACAGCGAGACGCCGCTCCTCTACGATGCGGGCGACGCGCTCGGCGTCCGGCCGCTCAACTCCCGTGCCCTGGTGGGGGAATGGCTGGCCGTGACCGGCCTGGACGCGGACAGCGTCGTCGACGTGAACGGCGCAGGGGAAGTCCCGCTCGGTGAGGCCCTGTTGCGTCAGCTCGACATCACCCGCATCACTCCCGACCTGCTTCGATTCGTCGCCGAACGGGCCCACGACCCACGGGAGTTGAAGAAGCTGCTGCGCCCTGACAACAAGGGAGAGCTGGCGAAGTGGTCCTGGGGCCGGCAGGCCGTCGACGTGGTCGCCGAGCACGAGGTCCGAGCCGGCGCCCAGGACTGGGCCGACGTGCTCGGACGCCTGCAGCCCCGCCTGTACTCCATATCGTCCAGTCCGTTGACCGACCCCCACCTGGTCTCGTTGACCGTCTCCGTGGTCCGGTACGAGAACCTGGCCGGCCGCCCCCGGCACGGTGTCTGCTCCCCCTTCCTGGCCGACGCCGAACCGGACACTCCCGTGCCGGTCCATGTGCAGCCCTCGACGCACTTCCGCCCGCCCGCCGACCCCGCAACCCCGATGATCATGATCGGCCCGGGCACCGGCGTCGCCCCGTTCATCGGATTCCTGGAACAGCGCCGGGCCCTCGGCCACCCCGGCCCCAACTGGCTGTTCTTCGGCGAACAGCACCGGGCCACCGACTTCTACTACGAGGACGAGCTGACCGGTTTCGCCGCCGACGGCACCCTCGACCGGCTGGACACCGCCTTCTCCCGTGACCAGCGGGCCAAGGTGTACGTCCAGGACCGTATGCGCGAGCACGGGCCGCTGCTGTGGTCCTGGCTGCGGGACGGTGCGCACTTCTATGTCTGCGGAGACGCGTCCCGCATGGCCAAGGACGTCGACCAGGCGCTCAGGGACATCGCCGTCGTGCACGGGGGGCTGGACGAGACGGGGGCGGCTGCGTACGTGAAGCAGCTCGCAACGGAGAAGCGGTATGTGCGGGACGTGTACTGAGCGGTAGGCGGTCGCCGGCCGGCCGCGGACGCGCCGTGGCTGGTCACGCCGTCGCGGCGGAGCAGCGTATCGACACTGTCCGCGCCCCTTCGGGGCGCTTGGGCTCGGTGTATGAGAGAACTCTCAAAGACGGCGCAGCGGTGGGCGGCCCAGCGGCGTACGGCGGAGGCGGTTCTCGCGCGGCCCGTCACCGAGCGGGGCTTCGGGCCCCGGCACCCGGGCGACGCGATCCTGATCGACGCGGCCGGGACCTGCCACGGCACCCTCTACCTGGGCGCCTTCGACCGACAGCTGGCCGAGGAGGCCGTCTCGCTCGCCCCCGGGCACACCGCCCGCGTCTGCGCGGTGGCCGTGCACGACGACGGGGTGAAGGAGGCCGGCCTGACCTGCGGCGGGCAGGCCGAGATCCTGCTCCAGCCCCTGCCCATCATGCTCAGCCATGAACCCGACGTGGACATCCCCACCCTGCACGCCGCCCTGACCTCGGGCATCCCGTACGTGGGCGCACTGGGCTCACGGCGCACGCAGGAACGGCGTGCCGCCGGTCTGGTCGAGGCGGGCCTCGACGAGGCGCACCTGGGCCGCATCCACGGCCCGATCGGCCTGGACATCGGCGCCCGCACCCCGGCGGAGACCGCGATGGCCATCTGCGCGGAGGTCCTCGCAGCACTCGTGCGTTAGCCGCAGATGCCGGCCGGACGCCGCTTGCCACATCGCACGAGCCCGGCCATGCACTTGGGCGCGTTCCTTGCTGTCCATCATCCCGCTCATCCCACCGGACGCCCTTGAACATAAGGGCCCTTCACATCCGTACCGGTGACCGTGCACTCCAGTGTCCAGCTCGCGGACGCGGCGTCGCCGGGTTGCGGGTCGAGCAACTCGGCGGGCCGCTCCCGGCGCTGCACGGCCACATGGATGTTCGTGTACGACGGGATGCCGTCGTCGGGTCCGCACGCGCGGCCGGGCAGGTCGACTCCGTCGATACGGATGCGCAGTCCGGCCGCCATCCCGTCACCGCCTCGGCTCTTCGCTGTGTGGGTTTGCAGTCTGCACCCGTGCGCTTGGGTATCCGCCGGGCGGGGCCGCAGCCGGGCGTGGCAGTATCGGGCGCCATGACGGCGTCGGCTTCGGTACGCGGGGTGCGCGCGGCGGTGTTCGCCGCGCTGTGCGTGCTGCTCGCCGCCGGGGGACACGCGCTGGCGACCGGGGCGGCACCGCCCGTGTGGGTCCAGGCCGCCGGGTTCCTGCCGGTGTTCGCGGCCGGGTGTCTGCTGGGCGGCCGGGAGCGCTCGCTGCCCGCCATCGGCGCGGGGACGCTTGCCGCCCAGGGCGGCCTGCATCTCGTCTTCGACGCCGTGCGGCCGCACTCCATGGCGCTCATGCAGGGAATGCACGGGATACACGGGATGCATGGGATGCATGGGATGCACGCCATGCAGGGCATGCGCATGGCCCCCACCCAGGCCCTGACACCGCACGCCACCGCCGCCCATGTCGGAGCTGCCGTGGTGCTGACCTGGTGGCTGCGGCGCGGCGAGGCCGCGGTGTGGTCGCTGCTGCGCCGGGCCGCCACGCTCGTACCCGGCCTCGCGGCCTGGTGGCAGGCGCGCGGCGGGGCGTGGCGGGTGCCGGTCGCGCGGGACGCCGTACGGCTGTGCGCCGACGGTGCGTGGCCGCGGCGGCGGCTGTTGCTGCGGCACGCGGTGCAGCGGCGCGGTCCGCCGCCGGGGATGTCGTACGCGATCTGACCTCGACATCCCTTCCCCAGTACGGAGATCCACCCACTCATGTCCACTGCACGTACCGCCCTGCGCCGCGCCGGTGTCGTCACCGCCCTGGCCGCCGCCGGCGTCCTGACCGCGGCCGGTGTCGCCTCCGCGCACGTCACCGTCCACCCCGACAGCTACGCGAAGGGCGCCACGGACGGCGTCCTGAGCTTCCGTGTCCCCAACGAGGAGGACACGGCGAGCACCACCAAGGTGCAGGTCTTCCTGCCCACCGACCACCCCGTCCTCGGCGTGCTCGTCTCGCCGCCGCAGAGCGGCTGGACGGCGAAGGTCACGAACACGAAACTGAAGACACCCGTCAAGACCGACGACGGCACCATCACCGACGCGGTCTCCGAGATCACCTGGACGGGCGGGAAGATCGGCGCGGGCCAGTACCAGGACTTCAACGTCGCCTTCGGTCAACTGCCCGACAACACCGACCAGTTGACCTTCAAGACCCTGCAGACCTACTCCGACGGCAAGACCGTCCGCTGGATCGAGGAGGCACAGTCGGGCGGGGACGAGCCGGAGAACCCGGCGCCGGTCCTCAAGCTCACCGCCAAGGGCGCCGAGGAGGGCGGCACCCCGGCCGCCTCGGCGAAGGCGTCGAACAGCTCCGGCAGCGCCGGCAGTCCCGCGTCGGCCTCCGCCGGCAGCAGCGACTCGACCGCCCGCGGGCTCGGGGTCGCCGGGCTGGTCGTGGGGGTGCTGGGCCTCGCGGCGGCGGCGTTCGCCCTCGTACGCAACCGCTCCAACAGGGCCGAGTAGTACAGCGGCACACCCGCCTGCCCGGACCGCCGCGACCGGACCGGGCAGGCGGTGCTCATACACCCGGGCGGGGAGCGTGCGGCCCGCCCGGCTCCGCCGCCGGCACCTGATCCTGGACGCGGAGTTAACCGTGGACGCGCCGCGTTCGGCCTGGGCCGGAACCAGACGGGCATGATCCGCGGCCTCACCACCGTCGCCGCCACGCTCCGCTTCGTGCGTACGGCGGCCTGACGCACCCCGCTGACCGGCCTGAGTTACTGTCAACTCACCTGACGTACCGTCAACCAGCCTGACGGGCCTGGGAGTCGCCGCGCTCCACCAGCTGGACGTCGGTGCTCGACAGGGTCTGCGGCGTCCCCGTGAAGGCCCGCAGGCGGACGCGGGTGCCCGGTTTGACGGGCAGCGCGTACGTCCCGTCGGCCGGCCTGATCTCCATCCGTACGGTGCTGTGCGCGGGAACCATGGCCGGGCCCCGCACCAGCGACCAGTACTTGCCCGAGCCCTGGTTCGTGGTCAGCATGAAGTGGGGCGTCAGGGCGCTGTCGTCCACATTGGTGACCCGCAGCGTCAGCCGGGAGACGAAGCCGGCCGAGACGCGCCGCACCGCGGCGACCCGCATCTGCAGCGGCGGCGAACCGGTGACCGCCACGGCAGCGCTCACCAGCGCCGGGGAGACCACGAGCGCGGACATCGCGACCAGCGCCGTACGGCGGCGCGGGCCGTTCAGTGGACGCGGCCGCGGCTGCCAGGCGCGGACGAACTCCGACGGGGGAGCGGTGACCGCCGCCGCCAGCCACAGCGGCGTCATCAGGTAGTAGCCGTCCTGGGACCGGGTCGCCAGGTAGAAGGCGCACCAGGGCAGCACGGTCGCCGCGGGGCCCAGACGGCGCATGAACAGCACCAGCAGCGCGAGCAGGGCCGCGGCCAGCAGCAGACTCGCGTGCCCGTACCAGTCGAGCCGGTCGCTGCCGTCGGTGAAGTACAGGGAGACGTCCCCGAGGCCCTGCCCGTGCAGCGTCGCGCCCTGTGTCAGCGGCAGCGCGATGCCCGCGACCCAGGTGCCCGGCTCGCTCACGACGAAGTACGTGTTGATCAGCAGCCAGACGGTGGCGGCGATACCGACGAACCGCAGCACCACCACCGTCGCCGCCCGGCCGCCCAGCTCGCCCCGGCGCATCGCATAGATCCCGGCCAGCAGGAACGGCGCCAGGAACCACGGCAGTTGCTGCGCCGCACACGCGACGCCCAGACAGGCGGCCCGCGCCACACCGGCAGGCCCCAGACGCCCGCCCCGCCCGATCCGCGGCCAGCGCACCACCACCGGGATCAGCAGGGCCAGCGCCGTGATCGCGGGATAGCCGAGCCGGCCGTACGTCGGCAGGAAACCGAAGCCGAGACAGGCCATGGTCGCCGCCGACCGCCACGGCGCGGGGAGCATCCGCCACAGCACGACAGTGCCGACGACGAGCGCACCGGTGCTCACCGCCGTCGCCGGGGCGCCGCCCTGGCCCAGCCACAGCAGGGGTGCGGTGAGGAGGGGGGCCAGCGGCGGATAGCCGTACGTGTAGTCGTAGCCGCCGGTGATCGTCGGGGTGAGGGCGATGCCGTGGCCGAACAGCCAGGGCCACGGCTGCCCGTAGACGGCATGACCCTTGACGAGTTCCTGGGCGGCCTGGGTGGTCAGGAGCGCTTCGTCGGAGCCACCGTGGTCCATGGCCCAGGCGCACAGGGCGAGGGCCACCGCGGTCACCAGGACGCACAGGTCCAGGCGTGCCAGCGAGCGGGCCCGGCGTACGACCAGCGCCAGCACGCCGCACACCAGGATCGAGGCGTAGCAGAGCGAGATCACCGCGGCCACGGGCAGGCGGTGGCTGGCCGCCTGAGTCCACACCGTGCGAGTGCCGATGAAGAGGCTGACGTCTGCGAGCAGCGTCAGGACGCGATGCCACTGCGCCGGGGGTTCCGGGACGGCGGACGCCGCCGACTGCGTCCGCCGACCGGGTGCCGCCAGCTGTGTTTCTGCCAAGTGCACGTGACGGGACGCTAGCCGCGCCCGGTGAGCGGGACGTCGCCGGAGGTGAAGAGTCCGGTGTGAGCCCGGTAAGAAGCCTCGATCGGGCAGGAAACCGGTCATATCTGGCGTTGCTCCGGCGTTGTTCCGTCGCTGTCCGACGCCATCTGTCGCCGCTGGGGCGGTTGTGGCGGTCGCGGACCGTGTCGCTGTTGGGCCGAACGGGTGACTTGGCGTAAGAATTGGCTGGTGCAGGCAATAAGTGCGAGTCAGTTCGGGGGGAGCCGGTGAACAGCCACGACATCACCGATGAACAGTGGCAGGGGCTCGCCCAGGTGGTGCCGCTGCGTGGGCGCGACGCCTGGCCGTCATCGGTGGACCACCGCTCGATGCCGGACGCGGATACGGAGCTGCGGCGCCGTTTCGTGGTCCTCAGGGTCAACGTCTTCGCCGATGCCCGCGAGGTCGCCGAGACCCTGATGGCCGGTATCCCCGTCCTGCTCGACCTCAGCAGCGCCGAGACCGAAGTCGCCAAGCGCGTCCTGGACTTCAGCACCGGAGTCGTCTTCGGCCTGGCCAGCGGAATGCACCGCGTCGACCGCAACGTCTTCCTGCTGACCCCGGCGGACACCGAGGTCACCGACCTGATGGAGAGCGCGCGAGCGTCGGGCACCTGAAGTCTCGTCCCCCGATCGTAGGAAGCTCCCCACGCCGTAACGGTTCACCGCACGAGCGGAGCCCTACGGTCCGGACATGACCATGCCCTCCGCGCCCTCCGCGCCCTCTCTGTCCCCTGCGCCGCCGCAGCCCGTCGGGGATCGACCACGGCCGAGCCGGCCCTGTGCCACCGAGTTGCGGCTGTCGGCGTTTGCCGGGCATCGGCGGGCCGGGTTCGCGCTCGGGCCCGTCACCCTCTTCGCCGGGGGCAGTGGGTGCGGGAAGACGAGTGCCCTGCGGGCGTACGAGGCGCTGGCCCGGCTCGGCGGGGGTGCCGAGGTCGGGGAGGTGTTTCCCGACGCGAGCGCGTGCGTGCCCGATCGGGCACGGCCCGACGCCCAGCGGCGGCGTGGATTCCGTATCGGCTGTACGGTCGACGGGCCCGAGGGCGCGGTCCGGCTCGACGTCGCGGTGCAGGCCGAGCCCGAACTGCGCATCGTGGGCGAGCGGTTGACCGCGGGCGGGCTGGTGCTGCTGGAGACGGCCCTGCGTGATCCCTCCCGCCGTACCGTCCAGGCCGCCTGGCACACCGCCGGTTCGGCATCCGTGACCCGGGCTCCGCTGCCCGACGACAGGCTCGGCACCGCACTGCTGCCGCTGCGCGTGGCCGGCAAGACCGACGGACAGCGCCGGGTGCTCGCCGCCGCCGAACAGATGGTCGTCGCCCTGCGGTCCGTCTTCGCCTGCGATCCCCGCCCCGGCCGGATGCGGGCGCCCGTACCGATGGGCTCCGGCCGGCTCCTCGGTGGCTGCGACAACCTCGCCGACGTGCTTTCGCGTACCCGCGCCGAGTGCGGACGGCGGCACGCCCAGCTCGTCGACGCGGTGCGCGCCGGATGCGCGGGACCGGTCGCCGACATGCTCGCCGAGCCGCTCGGCGACGGAACCGTCCGGGCTCTGCTCGACCGCGGCGACGGCTTCATGACTGCTCTACGGCAGCTGGGCGACGGCGAGTTGAGATACGCGGCCCTCGCCCTGGTCCTGCTGACGGGGCCGGGCGTGCTGGAGGTGGACGCAGCCGGCGAGGTGCCCGCCGCGATGCAGACCCTCACCGTCCTCGCCGACGGCTTCGACCGCTCGCTGGACCCACGGCAGCGGCAGGAACTGCTGCGGCTGGCCGTACGGATGGGGGCGCGCGGCCACATCCGTGTCGTGGCCGCGGTCAGCGACGCGTCCTGGGCGGCCGGGACGGACGGAGTCACGGTGGTACACCTGGAGCCGTGACCGATCACCAGGGCGGACCTCCGCACGAATCCCCGCACGCATCCGCGCACGAGCCCCTCGACGTGGTGAAACTGCAGCGCAGGCTGGCCGACTTCGCGGCCGCTCGCAACTGGCAGCCGTACCACACCCCCAAGAACCTCGTCGCCGCGCTCAGCGTGGAGGCCTCCGAACTGGTCGAGATTTTCCAGTGGTTGACGCCGGAGCAGTCGGCCAGGGTCATGGAGGAACCGGACACGGCACACCGGGTGAGGGACGAAGTCGCGGATGTACTCGCCTACTTGCTGCAGTTGTGCGAGGTGCTGGGCGTCGACCCGCTGGAGGCGCTGAACGCGAAGATCGACCGCAACGAACGTAGGTTCCCTGCGCCTTAGGCGCTTGTCGCGAGGGGGAGTTGCCCAGTCCACTTTCACTCTCCGGAGTCAAATTCCTGCCCGAAACCGATTTCTTGTCCGAAGATTTCCGTCTTCCTCTGGCTTTTCTATCCGCACGCACTCACTCTGGGTAGTGGACACCGGAGTTCGGGCGGACGTGCGGGCAGCGCGTCGTGACAGACGGGGGCAGCGGCATGGACGCTGTGTGGCTCATCGTGACGAGCAGACGGGCCCTGGCAGGGAGCGGCGGTGCGCCGGAGACCATGACGGAGGTGTGGCAGGCGCACGCACTGGCACAGGCGATAGGCAGCCGCCTCGCGGTCTCGGGTCCCCCCGAACTGCGGGGCGAGGCGCTGGGGTTGACGGAGCTGGCGGGCCGCGGCTGCGGCGTCCTCGACACGCCGCACCTCGCCACCGAGGACCTGCGTGCGGCCCAGCTCACCGACCTGGGCGACGCCCGGCAGGCCCTGCTCTGCCTGGGCGGCCTTCTCGGCGAGGTGGGCATCGCCCTGGTGGGCCTCGCCTGCGCCGCGGACGACGAGGGCACCTACTGGCAGTGCATGGAGGCCATCGACGCGGCGGACGAGTCCAGGGACCGGGTGCAGCAGATGCTGCGCAAGCTTGCCGACCGGGACGAGGCACTACCCGAGACGGGCCGCAGGCAGGCACTGCCGGAGCGGGAGGCGGGCTAGGCCCGGCGGCCAGGAAGCGCGGCTGCTGCGCGGCCGGCCTGCTCCGAAACCCGAAGACCATCCGAACCCGAAGGCGAACCCGAAGCCCGAACCCGAAGCCCGAGCCCGAAGCCCGTACGCGAAGCCGGAATCTGGAACCCGCAACCGGTCCGGCCCCTGGTCCGGCCCCCGGTCCAGCCCGAAATCTGTGGCCGACCTGATCAGAGATCCGCATCCGGCCCGATCCAGGACCTACAACGCACCCGGTCCGAACGCACGCCCCCTTCGTCGGATCGGGTCTCAGCCGGCTTCGGTGGCCTCCGTGCCCCGTCCCGCCGACTGCAGGTCCGCGTCGAGGGCCGACAGGTCCGCGTTCAGTGCCGCCATCAGCTCCTCCATCTGCTGCAGCAACCCCTTCGGCTGGCCGCCTCCGCCCTGCTGTGGCACGGACTCTTCGGACATGACAGCCTCCTCGGCCCCGGGCCCCTCGGGGAGGCCGATCGGGTGACACTCCGGCGACGACCGCCGACGCGGGCGCCGGGCGGTCCGGCTCCGCACGAGCCAACGATCACCGTCAGAGCGGGTCACTGGCGTGGGCGTGTCCCGGGCGCGGCATTGACGGATTTTCACCCGACCGTGAAGGGGGGTGCACGGAGGGACCGGTGGGATCGACCGGCACCGGTGCGTGCAGGATGGACGCATGGATCTTCGCATCTTCACCGAGCCCCAGCAGGGCGCCTCCTACGACACGTTGCTCGCCGTGGCGAAAGCCACCGAGGACCTCGGTTTCGACGCATTCTTCCGTTCCGACCACTATGTCCGCATGGGCTCGGGCGATGGTCTCCCCGGCCCCACGGACGCCTGGATCACCCTCGCCGGTCTGGCCCGGGAGACCAAGCGCATCCGCCTCGGCACACTGATGACCGCCGGCACCTTCCGGCTGCCCGGCGTGCTCGCCATCCAGGTCGCGCAGGTCGACCAGATGTCGGGCGGACGCGTCGAACTGGGCCTGGGCGCCGGCTGGTTCGAGGAGGAGCACAAGGCGTACGGCATCCCGTTCCCGAAGGAGAAGGTCGGCCGCCTCGAGGAGCAGCTGGAGATCGTCACGGGTCTGTGGCGGACAAAGACCGGCGACACCTTCGACTTCCACGGCAAGTACTACGACCTCACCGACTCGCCCGCGCTGCCCAAGCCCGCCCAGGACCGGATCCCGGTTCTGATCGGCGGCCACGGCGCGACCCGCACCCCGCGCCTCGCGGCCCGCCACGCCGACGAGTTCAACATGCCGTTCGCCTCGGTCGAGGACAGCGAGCGCCAGTTCGGCCGGGTCCGCGCCGCCGCCGAGAAGGCCGGCCGGCGGCCCGACGACCTCACCTACTCCAACGCCCTCGTCGTCTGCGTCGGCAAGGACGACCAGGAGGTCGCCCGCCGCGCCGCCGCGATCGGTCGTGAGGTCGACGAGCTGAAGGCCAACGGCCTCGCGGGTACCCCCTCCGAGGTCGCCGACAAGATCGGCCGCTATGCGGAGATCGGCTCCCGCCGCCTCTACCTCCAGGTCCTCGACCTCGCCGACCTGGACCACCTGGAGCTGATCTCGTCCCAGGTCCAGTCGCAGCTGTCGTAGCTGTCGCAGCTTTCGCAGCAGCGCCGTGGCGTATCCCTGGCCGGGGACCGGTCAGCGTCCCTGGTGGTCCGTCGTGTGTTCCGGGCCGTCCGTCAGGAACGCGGTGACGGCGCGGTGGTGGTCGGTGGTGGCGGCCACCACCGCGGCCAGGGGCCGGAGGGCGGAGTCAGCAGAGCGGACGCCGCCGTCGAGGTAGCGGCGTACGACGTCCTCAGCGGCGAGCCCGGCGAAGACACTCACGTCGACACCGGCACTGACGACGCGTCGCAGCGGTTCGACCAGCTGGACGAGGTGACCGCGGCGTTGTGGGAGGCCGTGGCGGCCGGCCCGGAGGCGCGCTGAAAAATCTTGAGTGAGTCACCGGCATTCGCTGTACGTTGAGCGGAAGCGCCGCACCGGTGGCGCTTCCGTGGCCGGCCGAACTTCGTGCGGTGCCGCTACTGCGTCGAGAAGGGGCCGGGAGCCGGCGCGATCGTACTGCGCCCTGCTTCGCCCGCATTCCCGCAGTGCGCCGCTGTGCACCGGACACGGTAGACACCCGTAGTCCAGAAGCCATTTCGAGGTGTGCCCACGATGTTCCTGACCATCACCACCACCGGCACCCCGGACCGCCCCGCCACCGATCTCGGCTTCCTGCTGCACAAGCACCCCGACAAATCGCAGGCGTTCTCGACGTCCTACGGCACGGCGCACGTCCTCTACCCCGAGGCGGATGCCCGGCGCTGTACGGCCGCGCTGCTGCTGGAGGTCGACGCGGTGGCGCTGGTGCGGCGGGGGAAGGGCAAGGGGCGTGGAGGGGCGCCCGACGCGGCGCTCGCGCAGTACGTCAACGACCGCCCGTATGCGGCGTCCTCGCTGCTCGCCGTGGCGCTGAGCAGCGTGTTCTCCAGCGCGATGAAGGGCACCTGCCACGCCCGCCCCGAGCTGCCGGCACAGCCGCGCCCGCTGCGTGTCGAGGTGCCCGCGCTGCCCGCGCGCGGCGGCCCGGCGCTCGTACGACGGCTCTTCGAACCGCTGGGCTGGGCGGTCCGCGTCGACGCGGTGCCACTGGACACCGCGTTCCCCGACTGGGGCGACTCGCGGTACGTGCGCCTCGTGCTGGACTCCGAGACGCTGACCCTCGCCGAGGCCCTGCGCCATCTGTACGTGCTGCTTCCGGTCCTCGACGACGCCAAGCACTACTGGGTGGCCGGCGACGAGGTCGACAAGCTGCTGCGCGCCGGTGAGGGCTGGCTGTCCGAGCACCCGGAGCAGAAGCTGATCACCAGCCGTTATCTCTCGCGCCGCTGGTCGCTGACCCGGCAGGCGATGGAGCGGCTGGAGCTAGTGCGGCTCGCGGAGGCCGACGACAGCGAGGTCGAGGAGATCGACAACGCCGTGGAGGCGGAGACCGAGACGGAGGAGAAGCCGACCCCGCTCGCCGTGCAGCGGCGGGACGCGATCATCGCCGCGCTCGGCGCGTCCGGTGCCGCGCGCGTGCTCGATCTCGGCTGCGGACAGGGCCAGTTGGTGCAGGCACTGCTCAAGGACCCGCGGTTCACGGAGATCGTCGGCGTCGACGTGTCGGTGCGCGCGCTGACCATCGCTTCCCGGCGGCTCAAGCTGGACCGCATGGGGGAGCGGCAGGCCTCGCGCGTCAAGCTGTTCCAGGGGTCACTGGCCTACACGGACAAACGGCTGGGGGGCTACGACGCCGCCGTGCTCAGCGAGGTCGTCGAGCACCTCGACCTGCCCCGGCTGCCCGCCCTGGAGTACGCGGTGTTCGGCGCGGCCCGCCCGCGCACGGTCCTCGTGACCACTCCGAACGTCGAGTACAACGTCCGCTGGGAGTCCCTCCCGGCCGGCCACGTCCGGCACGGCGACCACCGCTTCGAGTGGACGCGCGCGGAGTTCCGCGCCTGGGCGCACACGGTCGCCGAACGGCACGGCTACACGGTGGAGTTCGTACCCGTCGGGCCGGACGACCCGGAGGTGGGGCCGCCCACCCAGATGGCCGTTTTCGAGATCGCCACAGCCACCAAGAGCGGCAACGTGAACGAGAGCGGCAACAAGAACAAGAACAGGCACGAGAACGAGAACGAGAACGAGAACCAGAAGGAGGCGAAGGCAGCATGACCGAGACGCAGAACAAGGGACGGGTCCTCCCCGTCACCGACCTCTCCCTCGTCGTCCTCGTCGGCGCCTCCGGCTCCGGCAAGTCGACCTTCGCCCGCCGGCACTTCAAGCCGACCGAGGTGATCTCCTCCGACTTCTGCCGCGGACTGGTCTGCGACGACGAGAACGACCAGAGCGCCACCCGGGACGCCTTCGACGTCCTGCACTACATCGCCGGCAAGCGCCTGACCGCCGGCCGCCGCACGGTCGTCGACGCGACCAGCGTGCAGCAGGACAGCCGACGCCAGCTGATCGACCTGGCCAGGCAGCACGACGTACTGCCCATCGCCATCGTGCTGGACGTCCCGGAGGAGGTGTGCGCCGAACGCAACGCGGGCCGCTTCGACCGGGCCGGCATGCCGCGCCGGGTCATCCAGCGCCACATCCGCGAACTGCGCCGCTCGGTCCGGCATCTGGAGCGCGAGGGCTTCCGCAAGGTGCACATCCTGCGCGGCGTGGAGGACGTCGAGAACGCCACCGTCGTCACCGAGAAGCGCTTCAACGACCTGACCCACCTCACCGGCCCGTTCGACATCATCGGCGACATCCACGGCTGTGCTGTGGAACTGGAGTCGCTGCTGGGCAAGTTGGGCTACACGGACGGCGTCCACCCGCAGGGCCGTACGGCTGTCTTCGTCGGTGACCTCGTCGACCGCGGACCGGACAGTCCGGGCGTGCTGCGCCGGGTCATGTCGATGGTCGGCTCGGGCAACGCCCTGTGCGTTCCGGGCAACCACGAGAACAAGTACGGCCGTCACCTCAAGGGCCGCAACGTCCAGCACACGCACGGCCTCGCCGAGACCATCGAGCAGATGGAGGGCGAGAGCGACGAGTTCCGCGCCCAGGTGCGGACGTTCATCGACGGGCTGGTCAGTCACTACGTCCTCGACGGCGGCAAGCTGGTGGTCTGCCACGCAGGTCTGCCGGAGAAGTACCACGGCCGCACCTCCGGCCGGGTCCGCTCGCACGCGCTGTACGGCGACACGACCGGTGAGACCGACGAGTTCGGGCTGCCGGTGCGCTACCCGTGGGCGGAGGACTACCGGGGCCGGGCGGCCGTGGTCTACGGCCACACCCCCGTCCCGGACGCGACCTGGCTCAACAACACCATCTGCCTGGACACCGGTGCCGTCTTCGGCGGCAAGCTCACGGCGCTGCGCTGGCCGGAGCGGGAGCTGGTCGACGTACCGGCCGAGCGGGTCTGGTACGAGCCGTCGAGGCCGCTGCGGACCGAGGCACCCGGCGGACAGGACGGCCGGCCGCTCGACCTGAACGACGTGCACGGCCGCCGGGTCGTCGAGACCCGGCACCAGGGCCGCGTCTCGGTCCGCGAGGAGAACGCGGCCGCGGCCCTGGAGGTCATGAGCCGCTTCGCCGTCGACCCGCGCCTGCTGCCGTACCTCCCGCCGACCATGGCGCCCACGGCCACGAGTCACCTCGATGGCCATCTGGAGCACCCGGCCGAGGCCTTCGCGCAGTACGCGGCGGACGGGGTCGCGCGGGTCGTGTGCGAGGAGAAGCACATGGGCTCGCGGGCGGTGGCGCTGGTGTGCCGCGACGCCGAGGCCGCGCGCAGGCGGTTCGGTGTCGACGGCCCGACGGGCTCGCTGTACACGCGTACCGGACGCCCGTTCTTCGGCGACGAGTCGGTGACGGAGGAAATCCTCGGCCGCGTCCGCAGGGCGGTCACCGAGGCCGGCCTGTGGGACGAACTCAAGACGGACTGGCTCCTGTTGGACGCCGAGCTGATGCCGTGGTCGCTGAAGGCGTCCGGTCTGCTGCGGTCGCAGTACGCGGCCGTCGGTGCGGCCTCCGGTGCGGTGTTCCCGGGTGCGCTCGCCGCACTGGAGGGCGCCGCCGCGCGGGGCGTCGAGGTCACCGACCTGCTGGGCCGCCAGCGCGAGCGCGCCTCGAACGCGGCCGCGTTCACGGACGCCTACCGCCGCTACTGCTGGCCGACCGAGGGGCTGGAGGGCGTACGTCTCGCACCGTTCCAGGTTCTCGCCGTCCAGGGCCGCAGCCTCGCCGCCCTGCCGCACGACGAGCAACTCGCCCTGCTGGACCGGCTGGTGGAGCACGACGGCAGCGGTCTGCTGCAGACCACCCGGCGGCTCTACGTCGACACCGCGGACCCGGAGTCGGTGCGGGCGGGCGTCGACTGGTGGCTGGAGATGACCGGTCGTGGCGGCGAGGGCATGGTCGTGAAGCCGCTGGGCGCGCTCGTGCGCAGCGAAGGTGGCCGGCTGGTCCAGCCCGGCATCAAGTGCCGCGGCCGCGAGTACCTGCGGATCATCTACGGTCCCGAGTACACGCGCCCCGACAACCTCGTCCGTCTGCGTGGCCGCTTCCTCAACCACAAGCGGTCGCTGGCGATCCGCGAGTACGCCCTGGGTCTGGAGGCCCTGGACCGGCTGGCGGAGGGCGAGCCGCTGTGGCGGGTGCACGAGGCGGTGTTCGGGGTGCTGGCGCTGGAGTCGGAGCCGGTGGACCCACGGCTTTGAGTCATGCGTGAGCCATTCGTGAGCCGCTCACACCCGAGCAGGTCACCGAGTGGCTCCAACGCGCCGTGGAACTGGGCCTGTTGTTCCGTGAGGGGCGCGGGTAGGTCTCCCTGCCCACCTCGCGGGTGCCGGTGCGGACGGACGAGCCGGAGCAGGCCCACGGAACCTTCTGCCACCGGGGCGGGCCCGGCTTCGTCATCGTGATGGACCCCAGGGGCAAGGGGGCGTCGGCCCGCCGCACGTTCGACGCCCCCGACCTGCTCGCCACCTTCGACGCGCTTCAGGAGCCCCACTCCGCCGGCCGGCCTGACCGGCGTCCGGCAGGAGGCGGCGTCACTCCTGGCCGGAGAAGGGGCCGGCTCTGCTCACCAACGGCCGTGCGGTGGCTCCGCCGCCCAGAATCCAGCACTGGCCCGTGCCCTGCACCGGAATCTGACGCGTGGCCGTCCCGTCGTACGACCGGAAGTCCCGCTAGCCGACGAGGCGCAGTGACGTCCCCGCCACGCCCACCCGCACCGACTGCCCCCACGTCAGCTGCAGCGCGTCCGCCTCGATGCCGTCCCCGAACGCGATCAGCCGCTCGGACTCGACGGTGAGGTGAAGGCCTGCGGAGGCGGAGAGCTCGCCGGCCACCAGTGACGTCCCGGTGGCCGGCGACGGCCAGGCCTCCCGTACGAACCACAGCAGCCGGTCGTCGGTGGGGCGGGGCAGGGAGGCCGGGGCGGCTCCCCGCTCCTGCCACACGGACCGGATCCACCCCGTCGCCCCGGTCCCCGTCCCCACCAGCACTCCGGACGAAGCCTGGGCCTCGACGACACCCCCGTCGTCCTCAAGGCCCAGGCGGTATCTGGCCGTCTGGTGTCCGGCGGCGCCCAGATAGATCTCGTTGAGCGCGATGATCCGCTGGGTGTCGTCGGCGACCGCCTCGACCATGGTCAGTTCGTCCACGGCGCTGGTGAGGGCCGCCGGGAGCAGTGCCGCCGCCTCGCCGGGACGGTGGCGCACCAGGACGCCGGGGTTGCGGCCCGGGTCGGTGTCGATGCCCACCACCGGCTGCCCGGCCAGGTACTTGGCGGCGTTCGCCACCAGCCCGTCCTGTCCGACCACGACCACCACGTCCTCGGGCGCGAACAGGAAACGGTCCAAGTCCGCGCGCTCCACCCGGCTCTGACGCCAGGTCAGCGGAATCGCGGAGGCGACTTCGGCCAGCGCACGCCGGGTGCGCCGGTCCCGTTCCGCGACCTCCTCGATGTCCCGTCCTCGGGACGAGAGGAAGAAGGCGGCCTGCCCGTGCGTACCGTGGTGGGCCACCAACTCCTCGTACTCGGTGGTGCGATGGACGAGAACGGCGCGCGGCGCGAGGCTCATCCCTGCCCCTGCCCCTGCCCCTGCCCGCCCAGCCTGGCCAGCAGCCCCGTCAGTACGTCCGGCGAGATGGTCACGCTGTCGATGTTCGGCAGGTTCTCCGCCAGCCGGGATCCGGTGAGGGCGTGCAGGGTCGCCACGTCGACGTCACCGTGCACCCGCAGCCATGCCGCCTGGGCCTGCGCCCGCGCCTCGCCGACCTCGCGTGCCCCCTCGGCCTCCGCCCGGGCCAGCCGCACGGACCGCGCCGCCTCGGCGTCGGCGAGCCGGACCGTCCGTGCCGCCTCCGCCCCCGCCCGTACCGCGTCGGCCGCCGCGTGCTCCTCGGCCTCGCGGCGGCTGTTCGTGCCGCGCTGCTCGACCAACTGCTCCTCGCGGCGGGCCAGTTCGATCTGGCTGGCCAGCTCGTTCTCCGCGATCGCCCGCTCCCGCTCGACGGCCACCGCCCGCCGCTCGTACGTCGCCCGGTCCGCCTCCTGCTGGATCTGCTCGCGGGCCGGTGTGCGCAGGGCTCGCTCCACCTCCGGTTCGGGGCGCAGCGCCACCACGCGCACGGCGACCACCTCGATCCCCGTCGATGGCAGCCGCGGTTCCGCGCCGAGCCCCGCCGCGACCCGCTCCCGCACCGCCGCCACGCCGTCGACCAGCGCCGACGCCAGGGACGTACGGGCCAGGACGTCCAGCGCGTGCTGCTGAGCGGTCTCCGTCAGCAGCGTCCCCAGCTGCTCCAGCGGCGCGCCCCGCCACACCCCCGTGTCCGGGTCGACGGAGAAGTCCAGCCGGGCGGCGGCCAGGGCCGGGTCGCTGATCCGGTACGTCACGGTCGACTGCACCGTCACGTCCTGGAAATCGGATGTACGGCCATGGAAGGTCATCGCCAACTCCCGGTCGTCGACCGGCACTTCGGACAGCGTCGCGGTCAGCGCGCGGAACCAGAAGCTGAGCCCCGGACCGTCGTGCAGCAGCTTCCCGGCGCGATGGTGGCGGATGTGCGCCGTGGGCGCCCCGCGCAGGTGGCGCCAGCCCAGGCGCCGGGTGATGTCGGCCATCGAACCCCTCTTTCTCGTCGCGACGACGATAAGCGGGGCACCTGTTTATCGTCAAGAGGACGAGAACAGGAAAACGGAGAAGAGGGGAACAAGAAAGCGGAGAAAGTGCCGACCGGCGGGTCAAGACGGCCCCCGATGGTCAGGATGGAGGCATGGGATTCCATGTCGACTCCGAGACCGGGCGGCTGCGCCGCGTCATCCTGCACCGGCCGGATCTCGAGCTCAAGAGGCTCACGCCCAGCAACAAGGACGCTCTCCTCTTCGACGACGTGCTGTGGGTGCGCCGGGCCCGCGCCGAGCACGACGGATTCGCCGACGTCCTGCGTGACCGCGGGGTCGCCGTCCACCTCTTCGGCGACCTGCTCACCGAGGCCCTGGAGGTCCCGGCGGCCAGAGCGCTCGTCCTGGACCGGGTCTTCGACGAGAAGGAGTACGGCGTCCTCGCCACCGACCACCTCAGGGCGGCCTTCGAGACCCTCGCCGCGCCGGAGCTGGCCGAGGCCCTGGTCGGCGGCATGACCAAGCGCGAGTTCCTTCAGGCGTACGCGGAGCCGACCTCCGTGCGCTTCCACGTCATGGACCTCGACGACTTCCTCCTCGGCCCCCTCCCCAACCACCTCTTCACCCGGGACACCTCCGCCTGGATCTACGACGGTGTCTCCATCAACGCCATGCGCTGGCCCGCCCGGCAGCGCGAGACGGTCCACTTCGAGGCGATCTACCGCCACCACCCGCTCTTCCGTGACGAAACGTTCCGCGTCTGGTCCGAGGGGCAGGCCGACTACCCCTCCACCATCGAGGGCGGCGACGTCCTCGTCATCGGCAACGGCGCCGTCCTGATCGGCATGAGCGAGCGCACCACGCCCCAGGCCGTCGAGATGCTCGCGCACAAGCTGTTCGACGCCGGTTCGGCCCGGACGATCGTGGCCCTCGACATGCCCAAGCGGCGCGCCTTCATGCACCTCGACACCGTGATGACGATGGTCGACGGTGACACCTTCACCCAGTACGCGGGCCTGGGCATGCTCCGCACGTACACCATCGAACCGGGAGTCGGCGACAAGGAACTCAAGGTCACCGACCATCCGCCCGAGCACATGCACCGCGCGATCGCCGCCGCCCTCGGGCTGAGCGAGATCCGGGTCCTGACCGCGACGCAGGACGTGCACGCGGCCGAGCGCGAGCAGTGGGACGACGGCTGCAACGTCCTGGCCGTCGAACCCGGCGTCGTCGTCGCCTACGAGCGCAACGCCACCACCAACACCCACCTGCGCAAGCAGGGCATCGAGGTCATCGAGATCCCGGGCAGTGAGCTGGGCCGGGGCCGGGGCGGTCCGCGCTGCATGAGCTGCCCGGTCGAACGGGAGGCTGTATAGAAATGCAAATCATCGTATAGAGTTCCAGGTCATACGTTCCCGCATTCCTGGAGTGCCCCCCATGGCGACAGTCCCGACCGCCCTCGCCGGCCGTCACTTCCTCAAGGAGCTCGACTTCTCCGGCCAGGAGTTTCTCGGCCTGATCGAGCTGGCCGCCGAGCTGAAGGCGGCAAAGAAGGCCGGGACGGAGACGCGGTACCTGACCGGGAAGAACATCGCGCTGGTCTTCGAGAAGACCTCGACGCGCACGCGCTGCGCGTTCGAGGTCGCCGCCGCCGACCAGGGCGCCTCGACGACGTACCTGGACCCGTCGGGCTCGCAGATCGGGCACAAGGAGTCCGTGAAGGACACGGCGCGCGTGCTGGGCCGGATGTACGACGGGATCGAGTACCGCGGCCACGGCCAGGGCGTCGTGGAGGAGCTGGCCGCGTACGCAGGGGTCCCCGTGTACAACGGGCTCACCGACGAATGGCACCCCACCCAGATGCTGGCCGACGTGCTCACCGTGACCGAGCACAGCGACAAGCCGCTCAGCGAGACGGTCTTCGCCTACCTCGGCGATTCCCGCTACAACATGGGCAACTCCTACCTCGTCACGGGCGCCCTGCTCGGCATGGACCTCCGTATCGTCGCGCCCCGGGTGCTGTGGCCGGACGAGACGATCGTCGAGGTGGCCCAGCAGCTCGCCGTGGCCTCGGGCGCCCGGATCACGCTCACCGAGGACGTGAAGGAGGGTGTGCGCGGCGCGGACTTCATCGCCACCGACGTATGGGTGTCGATGGGCGAGCCCAAGGAGGTCTGGGACGAGCGCATAGCGCTCCTCGGCCCCTACGCCGTGACCATGGACGTCCTGCGCGCCACCGGCAACCCCGACGTGAAGTTCCTGCACTGTCTGCCGGCCTTCCACGACCTCGGCACCGACGTCGGCCGGGAGATCCACGAGCGCCACGGGCTCACCTCGCTGGAGGTCACCGACGAGGTGTTCGAGTCCGAGCACTCCGTGGTCTTCGACGAGGCGGAGAACCGGATGCACACCATCAAGGCCGTCCTGGTCGCGACGCTGGCCTGACCCTCCGGGGCGGCAGTCAGGCGGACCGCCGCTGCTCGGGCACCACCGGCAGCCGGAACCAGACGGCCTTGCCCGACATGGTCGGCCGATGCCCGCAGGACGAGCTGAGCGCGCGGATCAGCAGCAGTCCGCGCCCGTGCTCCTGCCAGGGATCGGGTTCCTGCCCGCCCGGCCGGGTGAGGTTGTGGGGCGGCGCCGGATCCGGGTCGTGCACCTCGACCTGGCAGCCGCTCGGCAGCAGCTCCACCACGAGCTCTATGGGGGAGTCCCCGGCGGTGTGCTCCACGGCGTTCGCGACCAGCTCCGCCGTGAGCAGTTCCGCGGTGTCGCAGTCGGCCCCGTGATCCAGCTCGGCCAGCGCGGTGCGCACGAGTGCGCGGGCCATGGGCACGGCCGCGGCGGAATGCGGCAGCACGATGCGCCAGGAGGCGCAGGCGGTGGGGCGTTCGTACAAGGCGGGTCCGTTCATGAGCAGGCTGTCCTGCTTTCAACCTTATGGAATGGTACGGCGCGGCCGGCCAAGGCGTCCGGCGGGCGCCGTGCGGGACCTTCGGCCCCGTTGACGAGCGGCTTACCCGTAGGAACGGCTTGCCTCGCGCGGCCGCTCCCACCGTTGCCGCTCTGTCGACGATCCGTGACGGATGTGACCGGGCCGGGTCGGATCCGGTCAGCTTTATCGCGCACTCGTGACGACAGTCAAAGATGGGTGATAGCTTCGAAGGGCAGAGCTCTCAGTACGGCAGTGCCCGCCCCCGAGGAGGCCGCACGTCATGAGTCCCTTCACCGGCTCCGCAGCCCGCACCGCCCGCTGGGAGCACCTGCGCGTAGAGCTCACCGACGGTGTCGCCCGGGTGACCCTGGCCCGCCCCGACAAGCTCAACGCGCTCACCTTCGGCGCCTACGCCGACCTGCGCGACCTGCTCGCCGAGCTGTCCCGCGAGCGAGCGGTACGGGCCCTGGTGCTGACCGGCGAGGGCCGCGGCTTCTGCTCCGGCGGCGATGTCGACGAGATCATCGGCGCGACCCTGTCCATGGACACCGCGCAGCTCCTCGACTTCAACCGCATGACCGGCCAGGTCGTACGTGCCGTACGGGAGTGCCCCTTCCCCGTGATCGCCGCGCTGCACGGAGTGGCGGCGGGCGCCGGCGCGGTCCTGGCCCTGGCCGCGGACTTCCGCGTGGCCGACCCGACCGCCCGCTTCGCGTTCCTCTTCACCCGCGTGGGCCTGTCCGGCGGCGACATGGGCGCCGCGTACCTGCTGCCGAGGGTTGTCGGTCTGGGCCACGCGACCCGCCTGCTGATGCTGGGTGAACCGGTCCGCGCGCCCGAGGCCGAGCGCATCGGTCTGATCAGCGAGCTGACGGACGAGGGCGGGGCGGACGCGGCCGCGATCGCTCTGGCCCGGCGCCTGGCCGACGGCCCGGCACTGGCGTACGCCCAGACGAAGGCGCTCCTGACGGCCGAGCTTGACATGCCCCTCGCCGCCTCCGTCGAACTGGACGCCTCCACGCAGGCCCTCCTGATGAACGGCGAGGACTACGCGGAGTTCCACGCGGCGTTCACGCAGAAGCGCCCTCCCAAATGGAGGGGGCGGTGACCATGACCACCAGTCACCCCCTCCGCGTGGCGGTCATAGGCGGCGGCCCCGGAGGGCTGTACGCGGCGGCGTTGCTGAAACGTCTCGACCCGGCCCGCGAGATCACGGTCTGGGAGCGCAACGCCCCCGACGACACCTTCGGCTTCGGCGTCGTCCTCTCCGACGAGACGCTCGGCGGTATCGAACACGCCGACCCCGTGGTGTACGAGGCCATGCAGAAGGACTTCGTGCGGTGGGACGACATCGACGTCGTGCACCGAGGAGTACGGCACACCTCCGGCGGCCACGGATTCGCGGCGCTCGGCAGGCGACGGCTCCTTGAGATCCTGCACGAGCGCTGCCGCGCCCTCGGCGTCGACCTGCGTTTCCGCTCCGAGGCGCCGTACCCCGACTGGCTGGCCGAGGCATACGACCTGGTCATCGCCGCCGACGGAGTCAACAGCCCCACCCGCGAGGCCCACGTCCACGTCTTCCGCCCTCAGGTCACCACCCACCACTGCCGCTACATCTGGCTCGCCGCCGACTTCGCCTTCGACGCCTTCCGCTTCGAGATCGCCGAGACCGAACACGGCGTGATGCAACTGCACGGCTACCCCTATTCCCGCCCGTCGCCCGGCCACCGCCCCGCAACGGGGCCCTCCGGGCCGGAGAAGGAGTCCCCCGCCTCCACCGTGATCGTCGAGATGCGCGAGGAGGTGTGGCAGGCGGCCGGATTCGCCCACCTCGACGAGACCGAGTCCGTCGAGCGCTGCGCCAAGACCTTCGCGGACGCGCTCAGCGGCCGGCCCCTGCGCTCCAACAAGTCGGCCTGGACGACCTTCCGCACGGTGACCAACGAGCACTGGTCGCACGGCAACATCGTGCTCCTCGGCGACGCCGCCCACACCGCCCACTTCTCCATCGGCTCCGGCACCAAGCTCGCCGTGGAGGACGCCCTCGCACTGACCGCCTGTCTGCAGGAACAGCCGTCCCTGGACAAGGCGTTGGCCGCCTACGAGGAGGAGCGCAGGCCCGTTGTCGCCTCCACCCAGCGGGCCGCCCGCGCCAGCCTGGAGTGGTTCGAGAACCTGCGCCTCCATCTCGACCAGCCGCCCCGCCAGTTCGCCTTCAACCTGCTCACCCGCAGCCGCCGCGTCACCCACGACAACCTCCGCCTGCGCGACTCCCGCTTCACCGGCGCCGTGGAGCACGAGTTCGGCTGCCCGCCCGGTACGCCCCCGATGTTCACCCCCTTCCGGCTGCGCGGTCTGACCCTGCGCAACCGGGTCGTGGTCTCACCCATGGACATGTACTCGGCCACCGACGGCGTTCCCGGCGACTTCCACCTCGTCCACCTGGGCGCGCGGGCGCTCGGCGGCGCCGGGCTGGTGATGACCGAGATGGTGTGCGTCAGCGCCGAGGGCCGGATCACGCCCGGCTGCACCGGCCTCTACACCGGCCGCCAGGGCGCGTCCTGGAAACGGATCGTCGACTTCGTGCACACCCGGTCCCCGGGCACCGCGATCGGCGTGCAGCTCGGTCACTCCGGCCGCAAGGGCTCGACCAAGCTGATGTGGGAGGGAATGGACGAGCCGCTTCAGGAGGGCAACTGGCCGCTGACGGCCGCCTCCCCGCTCCCGTACAAGCCGGACAGCCAGACCCCGCGAGAGCTGACCCGGGCTCAACTCACCGACATCTGCGAGCAGTTCACGTCGGCCGCCTGGCGTGCCGCCCGTGCAGGCTTCGACCTCCTCGAACTCCACTGCGCCCACGGCTATCTGCTCTCCGGCTTCCTCTCACCGCTGACCAACCGCCGCACCGACGCCTACGGCGGCTCGCTCGGCAAACGCCTGCGCTTCCCGCTGGAGGTCTTCGACGCCGTACGCGGGGTCTGGCCCGCGGAGAAGCCGATGACCGTCCGTATCTCCGCCACCGACTGGGCCGAGGGCGGCACGACGCCCGAGGACGCCGTCGAGATCGCCCGCGCCTTCGCCGCGCACGGCGTCGACGCGATCGACGTGTCGACGGGGCAGGTCGTGGCCGACGAGCGGCCGGAGTTCGGGCGGTCGTACCAGACGCCGTACGCGGACCGTATCCGCCACAGCGTCGGCGTCCCGGTGATCACGGTCGGCGCGATCTCCTCCTGGGACGACGTCAACTCCCTGATCCTGGCCGGGCGGGCGGACCTGTGCGCCCTCGCCCGCCCCCACCTCTACGACCCCCACTGGACCCTGCACGCGGCGGCCGAGCAGGGTTACGACGGCCCGGGCGTCTCCTGGCCGGTCCCCTACCGCGCGGGCAGCCGCCGCCCGCAGACCGGTCGGACGGACGCCCCCAAGCCCCGGCTCACGCTCGGTATCTGACCTCGGGTCGCGTGAATGACGCGGGTGGTGGCGCACGTCAGACGCCCGCGAACTCGGCCCCCGCGTCCCTGAGCCGCGCGTGCAGACCCCGGAAGACGGCGGCCGAGCGGACGCCGGGCCAGTCCCCGGGCAGGAGACGGGCGGGCAGCCCGGGGTCGGCGTAGGGAAGGTGGCGCCAGGAGTCGAGGGCGAGGAGGTAGTCGCGGTAGGCCTCCTCGGGCGAGGTGCCGGTTCGGTGCTCCCACTCGTGCAGCACCGGCGCGTGCCGGTCCAGGAACGCCTCGTGCTCCTTGGCGATCGCGGCCAGGTCCCACCAGCGGGCGACCGCCTCCGCGGTCGCCGCGAACCCCAGGTGCTCGCCGCGGAACAGATCGACGTACGGGTCGAGGCGCAGCCGCTGCAGGGTGTGCCGGGTCTCCTCGTACAGGCCGGCAGGGGCGATCCACACCCCGGGTGCCGCCGTGCCGAAGCCGAGCCCGGCCAGGCGGGAGCGCAGCACGTGCCGCTTCTGCCGCTCCGACTCCGGCACGGAGAACACGGCGAGCACCCAGCCCTCGTCCTCGGGTGGTCTGGTGGCGTAGATGCGCCGGTCGCCGTCGTCGAGCAACTGGCGGGCGTCCGGCGAGAGTTGGTATCCGGCCGCGCCCTGCGCCGTACGGGCCGGCGCCAGCAGCCCGCGGCGTTTGAGACGGGACACCGACGAGCGCACGGAGGGCGCGTCCACGCCGACCGCGGCCAGCAGCCGGATCAGTTCGGCGACGGGCACGGGGCCCGGCGCGAAGCGGCCGTACGCGCCGTAGAGCGTGACGATGAGAGACCGTGGTGCATGCTGGTCGGACACGTTGATCATCTTAGGTCGTCGGCATCAGTGCTGGTCACCTTTGGTGCCGCGTTCGACGGCACCTGGGGCCTCCTGGGCAAAGTCACGTTCGGTGCGCAGTCTGAAGCGCTGCAGCTTGCCCGTCGCCGTGCGCGGCAGTGCCTCCAGGAAGACGATCTCGCGCGGGCATTTGTAGGGCGCCAGCTCGGACCTGACGAAGGTGCGCAGCGAGTCGGCGTCCCGCTCGGCGCCCTCCCTGAGGACGGCGTACGCCACGACCACCTGCCCGCGCGCCTCGTCGGGGCGCCCCACGACGGCTGCCTCCACCACGTCCGGGTGACGCAGCAGAGCGTCCTCGACCTCCGGTCCCGCGATGTTGTACCCAGCAGAGATGATCATGTCGTCGGCGCGTGCGACATGGTGGAAGTAGCCGTCGCCGTCGCGGACATACGTGTCACCCGTGACGTTCCAGCCGCCCCGCACATAGTCGCGCTGGCGAGGATCGCTGAGGTATCGGCAGCCGACGGGCCCGCGTACGGCCAGCAGCCCCGGCTGTCCGTCGGGCACGGGCTCCCCGTCCGCGTCCTGCACGCGCGCGTGCCAGCCCGGTACGGGCACGCCCGTCGTCCCGGGCCTGATCCGTTCGTCGGCCGCGGCGATGAAGATGTGCAGCAGCTCGGTGGCGCCGATGCCGTTGATGATGCGCAGCCCGGTCCGCTCGTACCAGGCCTGCCAGGTGGCGGCGGGCAGGTTTTCGCCGGCCGAGACGCAGCGGCGCAGGGACGGGATGTCGTAGGCGTCGAGTTCGTCGAGCATCGCGCGGTAGGCCGTCGGCGCGGTGAACAGCACGGAGACCCGATGCTCGGCGATCGCCGGCAACAGCTGTGCGGGATGGGCCTGTTCGAGCAGGAGCGCACTGGCACCGGCCCGCAGCGGGAAGATCACCAGGCCGCCGAGCCCGAAGGTGAAGCCGAGCGGAGGGCTGCCCGTGAAGACATCGTCCTCATGTGGTTGCAGCACATGTCTGGAGAAGGTGTCGGCTATCGCGAGCACATCCCGGTGGAAGTGCATGCACCCTTTGGGGCGGCCGGTCGTACCCGAGGTGAACGCGATCAGCGCGACGTCGTCGGCCGCGGTGGCGACGGTGGGATAGGGGGTGCCGGGCGCCGCGCGGCGCAGGAGGTCGTCGGGGGCGTCGCCGCCGTACGTCGTGATCCGCAGTCCCGGTATCTCGGCCTTCGCCAGGTCGTCGACGGCCCGTATGTCGCACAGGGCGTGCCGTACCGCGGCGATCTCGCACATCGTGGTCAGCTCGTGCGGGCGCTGCTGGGCCAGCACGGTGACCGCGACTGCGCCCGCCTTCAGCACGGCCAGCCAGCAGGCCGCGAGCCAGGGCGTGGTCGGGCCGCGCAGCAGGACGCGGTTGCCGGGGAGCACACCGAGGTCGCGGGTGAGGATGTGCGCGACGCGGTCGACACGGGCGCGGAGGTCGGCGTACGTCCAGGAAGGGCCGGCGGGGGTGTGGAACACCGGGCGGCCGGGGTCGGCGTGGTCAAGGAGTTCGGCGGCGCAGTTCAGCCGATCGGGGTAACGCAGCTCCGGCAGATCGAAGCGCAGTTCGGGCCATTCCCCGGGCGGCGGGAGGTGATCGCGCGCGAAGGTGTCGACGTGGGCCGAGACGTTCATGGCGGTGCGCCCCCTTGCCGTTCTGGCCGTCGTGGTGGGCTCGCGCCTTGAGCGTATCGTGTTGGTGACGACAGTCAACGGTACGCGATATCGTCGGGGGAGGCGCGGAGGAGAGGGGACCGGCAATGCCCGCATTCTCGCTCGAACCGGAACAGATCGCCCGGTGTGGAGCACTGCGCACCACGGCCGCGGAGCGGCTGCGCCCGCTCGCCGAGAAGGGCGAACCGGGGCACGTCAATCGCGCGCTCGTCGCGGAACTGGGCGCGCTCGGCCTTGTGGAGCGGCTGTTCGGCTCGGGCGCCCTGGAGCTGTGCCTGATGCGGGAATCCCTGGCGTACGTCTGTACGGAGGCGGAGACGGCGCTGGCCCTGCAGGGGCTCGGCGCCCATCCCGTGTACGCCGGCGGCACCCCGGCCCAGCGCGACCGCTGGCTGCCGAAGGTCATCGAGGGCTCAGCGGTGGCCGCCTTCGCTCTGACCGAGCCGGGGGCGGGGTCGGATGCCGGTGCGCTGGGGATGCGCGCGCAGCCGGAGGCCTCGCGGTCGGGCGGCACGGGGCGGGCCGCCGCTGTCCCGCGGGCGGTGACCGGCGAGACGGGGGCGCCCGATTGCGAGGGGAACGCAGGGCCGGACGGCCTGCGGCCGGGTGACGTCCGAACGGCCACGCCCGGCGGTGCGCGGTCCGGCTACGGGCCCGTCGGCTCCGGCGCGTCCCCCGGTGCCGGAAACCGTGATCCGATTCCGGCCGATTCCCTCGCCGCGGAACCCGACGGCCGCGCCGCCTGGCGCCTCACGGGCGAGAAGTGCTGGATCTCCAACGCGCCCGAGGCCGACTTCTACACCGTCTTCGCCCGTACCACCCCCGGCGCGGGCGCCCGCGGCGTGACCGCGTTCCTCGTGCCGGCCGATCGTCCCGGGCTCACCGGCGTGCCCCTCGACATGCTCTCGCCGCACGCCATCGGCGCCCTCGGTTTCGATGCCGTGCCCGTCACCGCGGACGATGTACTCGGCGACGTCGACGGCGGGTTCCGGGTCGCCATGGGGACCCTCAACCTGTTCCGCCCCAGCGTCGGCGCCTTCGCGGTCGGCATGGCACAGGCGGCACTCGACGCGAGTCTCGTGCACACCTCCCAACGGGACGCGTTCGGCGGCAAGTTGAAGGACCTGCAGACCGTCGCCCACCAGGTCGCCGAGATGGCTCTGCGCACCGAGGCGGCCCGTCTCATGGTGTACGCGGCGGCGACGGCGTACGACGAAGGCGCCCCCGGTGTCCCCCGGCGCGCGGCGATGGCGAAGCTGATCGCCACCGAGACCGCGCAGTACGTCGTCGACAAGGCCGTCCAACTGCACGGCGCCCGCGCCCTGCGCCGCGGCCATCTGCTCGAACACCTCTACCGCGAGGTACGCGCCCCGCGCATCTACGAGGGGGCGAGCGAGGTCCAACGAGGCATCATCGCCAAGGAGTTGTACGCCGACCTGGAGGCAGCCGAGTGAGCACCGAGCGCGTCAACCCGCCCGGCCTCTCACCGCCGACGGGCTTCTCCCACGCGGTCGTCGCCACCGGCACCCGCCTCGTCTTCCTGGCCGGCCAGACCGCCCTCGACGCCGACGGCAAGATCACCGGCGACACCCTCCCCGACCAGTTCGAGCGCGCTCTCACCAACCTGCTCACCGCCTTGCGCGCGGCGGGCGGCACTCCCGCCGACCTCGCCCGCGTCACCGTCTACGCCACCGACGTCGCCGCGTACCGCATCCATGCCCCCGAACTGGGCCGCCTCTGGCGGGAGTCGGCGGGCCGTGACTACCCGGCGATGGCGGTCGTGGAGGTGGTACGCCTGTGGGACGAAAGGGCGATGGTGGAACTCGACGGGTTCGCCGTACTGCCCTAGGACCTCAGAAGACCACTTCTGAAACAGGCCCTACTGGCCCGGCAAGGGCTCAGGCGGCGATGGCCAGCCGCTCGGCGGGCACCCGTTGCGGCCCGACGGCCCTGCCGTCGGGCGTCAGCTCGCCCGTGTCGTCGAACACGATCGCGCCGTCGCACAGGAGGCTCCAGCCCTGCTCGGGATGGGCGGCGACGATGTGCACGGCATTGGCGTCGAAGGAAGGGCACGAGGACTGGTGGGAACACATGGCGCACCTCCACGTCGGTCGGGACCCTCCATCGGGCCCCTATGGACAGACCATGCTCCCCTCGCGAACTCATCGGAACGGCCGGACGTGAAGCGTGACAACACGCGGACAACACCCGGACGGTTCAACGACCGTCGATGCGGACTCGCCACCGAGTGGGTGACGGTCACGGCCAGAGGTCCGCCCGGCGGGTACCAGTGGAAGCCCCACCTACAGGAGGTTCCCATGTCCAAGCGCCCCGCCCTGGCCCTCGCCGCCGGTGCCGCGCTGTTCCTGCTCGCCGCTCCCGCCGTCCCGGCGGCCGCGGCCCCGCACACCACGGCCGCCGATCTGCAGGAGTCGGTGACCGTCGACCCGAAGGGCCGCATCGCGGAGGACGGCACCATCACCCTCACCGGCACCTACCGCTGCGTCGGCAGCACGGGCCCGGCCTTCGTCAGCTCCTCCGTGCTCCAGAGCACCTCGGAGTCCTCCGCCAGCCCGAGCTCCACGACCGTGATCCAGGGGATCGGCGGCACCATGGCCGTGTGCGACGGCGTGAAACACCGGTGGGAGAACACCAGCAAGCCCTCGCCGGCCATCGGCCCGGGCACGGTGGGTGTCGAGGCCACGGTCACCGAACTCCGCTTCCACGGCATCCTGCCGCTGCCCCACTTCCACGCCGAACAGCGGCACGAAGTCACCCTGACCAAGGACTGACCGCCGCCCCGTCGCGCCGCCGTACCGGACCGGTCGGCGGCGCGCGGCATGTGGGGCCACGCCGCCCGCGGCCAGGGATGTCTTCAACTTCCCAATCCAGCAAACGGCCCGTGCCGCGCATCTTGTCAAACATTGAACGGACTTCTAAAGTCCGGCGATACAGGGAGCGTGGGACCGCTCCCGCGCCCCCCACGTCATCCGAGCAATGGAATCGCGATGTCATCTGCACTCCTCAGGCCGGGACGCCTGATAGTCGCCGCCCTGGCGGCGCTGTCACTCCTTCTGCTGGGGCAGCCGCAAGCCCACGCGGCGTCCTGGGGAAGCCCCCGAACGGTCAACTCGTGGAACACCATCAACGGACGGTGGACCGCCAACAACGAGCTGGAGACCTACACCCCCGACTGCGTCTGGTACGAGGGCGGCACCCTCGTCATCAAGACCCACAAGTCGGGCGGCACGTACTACTCCGGCCGCGTGGAGTCCAAGGCCCTCTACGGCTACGGCACTTACAGCTTCACCGCGAACATGCCCAACGGCCAGGGCCTCCTGCCTGCGGTATGGGCGGCCTACCTGAATCCGTGGCTGCCCGAGTTCGACGCCGCCGAAATCGTCGGCCAGAACCCGAACACCGTCTACCAGACCTCGCACGACGCCAACAACGCCCAGAACCAGTTCTCGAAGACGAACTCCGCGGGCTGGACCAACGCGTACCACACGTACTCGTTCACCTGGTGGCCCGATCACATCGACTTCGCGGTGGACGGCACCATCACCGGCACCAAGTGGTACACCACCGCCCCGGGCGTCGGGATGCGCTTCATCGTCAACACGGCCGTCGGCGGCGACTGGCCGGGCAACCCCAACGACTCGACATGGGCCACACCGGACGGCGCGAGGTACCTGAAGGTCTCCTCGATCACGTACACCCCGTACGTTCCGTAGGAAGTTCCGCTTCAGCGGCTGCCTTGGAGGCACCCGCCCACAAGGCAGCCCCGGGGCGATCGGCGACCCAGATGTCCCGGAAGAGACCAGCGGACGCGGTGACCTGCCGTGATGGAGAGCCGCGAGGCGCTGAACTGCGAGAACAGCCTTTCGGCTGTTTTCGCTGGAGACCGCTTCGACCGACACCCAGTGCCTCGGCTACGACTGGGCCCAGCGCCTGAAGGCGGCCTGGACGGCCACGGATGACTGCGGGGCCACCCCTGTGCCCGGATCGTCGACCACGGTGGGCGGTCCGTCACCGTACTGGCAGACCTGGAGTTACGACGCCACGGGCGCCCGCTCCCCACCTCCGACCCCAGCGGCGCCTGCGCGCAGGCCGACTGCGACACCCGCAACTGCCCCTACTGCCTCAACCGCACACCCACCGACACCGGCCCCCACTCGCCGGCCCTGACCGACCACGCCGGCTCGGGCAGCACCGTCAACAACACCAAGGCGTACGCCAAGCAGCACAAGGCCAGCATCAGCAACAGTGCATCCGACACCCGGGCGCAGGAGCGCGCCCTGGAACGTCAGAAAGCCACCGCAGATGCGTCAGTCGCCGCCGCCAAGAAACAGGCATCAGGCTTCAGACACCGGCTGCTCAGCCTGGTCGCGGACGTCATCGGCCTCACCGACGCCTACGACTGCTTCACCAAGGTGAGTTCGGTGATGCTGAGGGCGAAGTCCAAGTTCCCCACTCCGTGGTTGGCGAGGCCTACCGTGACCACGCCCGCTCCTTCCAGCCAGTGCGCCATCTTCAGGCCGCCGACGTCCAGCGGGCGCAGCCCGAGGCTCTCGACGAACGCCTCCACACTTGACTTGGCCTGCGCATTGTCGCCCGCGATGAAGACGTCGGGCCGGCCCTTCTCCAGGACATGACGGAAGATGGTGTTGAACGCCTTCACCACGCTGGCGCCGACCGGGGCGGCCTTGGCGGCTTCCTGCGCGATCGAGGTCTCCTCGCGGTGGGCCAGCCCGTCGAACGTGGAGTTGAAGGGGTTGCTGATGTCGACGATGATCTTGCCCGCGAGTGCGTCTCCGTACTGGGCGATGGCCGGCACGACACCGTCGTACAACAAGGCCACGATGACGATGTCCCCGGCCGGGGTGGCGCCCCATTCTCCGGTCGTGGCGCCGTCGCCGAGAGCCTCGGCCAGGTCAGCGGCCTTGGACTGGTCCCGGCCCGTGATCTCGACGGTGTTGCCGCCCGCTATCGCCCGCGCGCCGATGGTGCGGGCCATGTTCCCGGCGCCGATGATGCTGATGTTGCTCATGAGATGTCCTGCCCTGGGTGTGGGTGGTCCGGTTCAGATGGCAGTGGTGCCGCCGTCGGCGACGAGTTCCATGCCGTTGACGTAGCTGGAGTCGTCAGAGGCGAGGAAGAGGGCGGCGGTGGCAATTTCGTCGGGCCTGCCCATCTGGCCGCGGGGGATGAGGGACTCGAACTGGCGCTTGGTGGCCTCGTCGAAGAGCTCTTCCTGCTTCGCGGTGGCGACCTGGCCGGGGGTCAGGACGTTGACGCGGATGCGGCGGTCCTTGAGCTCGTTGAGCCAGATACGGGCCCAGGCCTGCTGGACGGCCTTGCTGCCGGCGTAGACGCTCCAGCCGGGGAAGGCGCCGAGGGAGGCGTTGGAGCCGGTCATGAGGATGGAGCCGCCGTCATTGAAGAGCGGAAGGGCCTTCTGGACGGTGAACAGGGTGCCGCGGGCGTTGAGCCCGAACCAGGTGTCGAACTGGGCCTCGGTGATCTCGCCGAGCGGGGCGGGCTCGCCCCCGCCTGCGCTGGCCCACAACACATCGATGCTGCCCTTCTCCCGCTTGACGGTGTCGTACAGGCGGTCCAGGTCGTCCAGGTCGGCAGCGTCGCCCTGCACGCCGGTGACGTTGCGGCCGATCTGCTTCACGGCCTCGTCCAGGGCGTCCTGGCGGCGGCCGGTGATGAAGACGTGCGCTCCCTCTTCAACGAACAGCTTCGCGCCGGCCAGCGCCATGCCGCTGGTGCCGCCGGTGATGACCGCGACCTTGCCGTCGAGCTTTCCCATAGTCGTTCCCTTGGGTCGATGGTGCCGTGCGCATCTGAGATGACGGTGTTATGTACACCGTCCTGTGTATGTACCGTACGGGGCGGCCGGGCTCGGCGCAAACTATGTACACCGGTCGTTACCCTGTCGGGGTAGCATGGGGTCATGACGGAGTTGGAGAAGGGCCCCACGGGCCGCCGCCGCGGCCGGGGCGCCCGCGAACGCATCCTCAGTGCGTCCCAGCACCTGTTCCGCGAGCAGGGCATCAACCGCACCGGCATGGACCAGCTCTGCGCGGCGGCCGAGGTGTCCAAGCGCACGGCCTACCAGCACTTCAGCGGCAAGGACGAACTCGTCGCCGAGTACCTGCGCCGGTTCGACCCCTCCGTTCTGTCCGGCGTGTTCGACCGCACCGACCTCACGCCCCGCGAACGGCTCCTCGCCGCCTTCGACATCGCCCCCACCACTCCCCTGTGCCCCTACATCGCCGCCGCCGTCGAACTCCACGACCCCCAGCACCCCGCGTCCCGGTACGCACGCGACTACAAGAAAGCCGTCGCCGTGCGGCTCGCCGACACCGCCCGCGAGGCCGGCGCCGCCGACCCCGAACAGCTCGGCGAGCAGCTCGCGTTGCTCATCGACGGCGCTGCGGCCCGCAGCCGGGTCCTCAACGCCGACGCCTTCCCCGCCGCCGCCGCCGTCGCCGCCGTCCTCATCGACAACGCCATTCCCTCCACAACCGGCGATGACCAGCGACAGGAGGAAGCGGCAAGTTAACGTGGTACCTCGCGGCCGGGCTGGACGCGCTGCCGGCGGTGGTGCGCGGCACCAGCCGCCCCGGCAACTGACTCGGACTTCCCGGCCTTTGCGGGACCGGCCGCCCGCTTGCCGAAGCCTGCAGCTCCCGATCAGTGGCCACACTGAAAATGCTCAGTGAGCTGAAGCCCTGCCATGCGCGTCCTGACGGGGCTTCAGTGTGGGGGTGACGGCAGTAGTTGACGGCAACGTCAGCGGGCGAAGGCAGGGCAGGGTGGCAGCGACGCCGATGTCGGCATTGGCCGAGGGCTTCTTTGATTACGACGACGCGTTGCTCCAGGAGCAGGGTGTCTGTCGAGTGCCGGAAGCAGGACGTTCGTCTGCCGGGACCCCTCCCGGACCCCGTTGCCTAATCTCCGCCCATGACAGCTCCACGCAGATGGATCTTGGCTGTGGCCGTGGCCGCAGCACTGTTGACGGCGGGCTGTTCCCGTTCCCCGGACACCGCGCCGCCGAGATCCCTCCCGGCCTCGTCCAGCCCACCGCCCAGCGCGTCGACCGCACGCCCGAGCGCCACGGCAACCTCGGCCTTCTGCCTTGATCTGTCGACCTTCCAGGTCGGCGTCATCGCCTACAGAAGCGAAGTGGGTGCGGCGATTGAGGGGCAGCCGCTGGACTTCAAAGGGCTGCGGAGGAAGGCCGCCTTGATCGCCGACATCGGTGAACGGATGCGGTCGAGCGCGCCGCCGGACATCGCCGAAGAGTTCCGTACGGTGCTCAAGGCGATCGATACCTCGGCGAGCAATCTGAAATCGGACGCGGAGGCGCGTGATGTTCTGGATCCCGTGTACGGCGAGCGCAACCGCCCCGCCTTCGACGCGGTGGACCACTACGACTGCGGCGCCGAAGGCGGGTAACCCTTGTTGGCAGCGCGGCGCGGGTCGTACGACTAGCCAGCTTCAGCGGTTGGGCGTTCCGGTCTGCGGGCGGCAGATGGGACTCGTAGGACACCGGTGACTCCCCTCAAAGCTCGCTCGAGGCGTTCAGCACGGGCGGCCGGCAGGCCGGTCACCTCCAGCACCCAGCGGCGGACCGTGCTGGCGGAGACGCTGTTGCCGCCATCGCCACTTGATCTTCTTGGGGTGGGTGCGGATCAGGTGGGTGATGAACCGTCCGGTCGGCATCTTGTGCGGCCGGCCCCGCTCGGCCAGCCGGTTCCGCCGACTCCTCATCGGCCTGCGCGTTCAACTGGATGAGCACCCGCTCCGCGCAGGCGATTTCCTCCCGCCGAGCGGTGATGCTCCAGTACCTCATCCAGGACCGCTCCTCCCAGAAGTGCAGGCGAGCGCAGCAGGTACGAGCCCTCGCGCGGTGCCGCGCAGTCCTCGGCCGGGACGAGCACGGCGTTGGCATGGGGTGAACCGACGTCCGTCACCGCTTCCTGCCGGGGGGTGGTTCGGGAGGGCTCCCGAGCGGGTCGGGTGAACATGAGGCCGCCGACCGCCTGAAGTCCGATTCCGGTGGCCGGCCGGGAGTTCAGGACAGTCGGGCGGTCTCAAGTGCGCGGTGCGCTCGCCGCCCGGTCGAGGGGGGGAGAACACTGGTGGCAGGGGAGCGGGAACGCGTCATCGCCGGTCGGTACCGGCTGCGGCAACGGCTGGGTTCCGGCGGCAGCGGAAGCGTCTGGCTGGCCGAGGACGAGGAGCTCCGGGCGCAGGTCGCGGTCAAGGAGATCGACGTACCGCACGAGTCGGAGGGCGTCATCGACGACCCCGTCAGCCGCGGACGCAAGGAGGCACTGAGGGCGGCGCAACTGCGCGAGCACCCGAACGTGATCACGGTGTACGACGTGGTGGAGGCCGAGGACCGCCCGTGGATCGTGATGGAGTACCTGCCGGGGACGCGGGACCTGCACGCCGTGGTGAGGAAGCACGGCCCGCTGTCGAGCGACGAGGTGGCGCGGATCGGGGCGGCCGCCCTCGACGGGCTCTCGGCCGGACACCGGCTCGGCATCATCCACCGGGACGTGAAGCCCGCCAACCTGCTGCTGGCACCGGACCATTCGGGTGCCGCCGACCGCCGGGTGCTGCTCACCGACTACGGCATCTCCCTGCGGCCCCGCGAGACCCGGATCACCCAGAGCGGCATGGTGGTCGGCACCCCGGGCTATGTGGCGCCCGAGCGGCTCTCCGGCGGCGAGGCGACTCCCGCGTCCGACCTGTTCTCGCTCGGCGTCACGCTCTACTTCGCCGTCGAGGGCACCGCCCCCTTCGAGCGGGACACGCTCGATGCGACCCTCATGGCGGCACTGGCCACGGATCCCTCCGCACCGCAGCGGGCGAGCGCCCCGCTCAGCCGCGTGATCATGGGTCTGCTGGCGAAGGACCCGCTGGACCGTACGCAGGCGGCCGAGGCGGGCGAACTGCTCGCCGAGGCCACGCAGGCCGAGTCCCCTGCCGTCGGCGCGGGACCCGCCGAGTCCCCGGCGACCGCGACGGACCCCCGCCACCCCACGCCTTTCGAGGGACACCCCCTCACCCCTACCGGGCCCACGTCGCAGGACACCCGCAAGGCACCCGGCCGGCGTACGCCCGTGCTGCTCGCGCTGGTTGCGATGCTGGTCGGGGGAGGCGGGTTCGCGCTGGGTGCCGCCACGTTCCGGGAGACGGGGGACGGGGCGGCGGGCCTGGAGACCAGAGCCAAGGCCGTCGCGACTCCGTCCCCGAAGGTGACCCGCAGCACCTACCCGTACGGCCGGCAGACGGGGCTGCGCGAGGGGCTCGCGCCGGGACAGTGCGTCGACGCCGACTGGAAGGACGGGCAGTACGAGGGGCGACCCGGCCTGAAACTCATCGACTGCTACGACGACGATCCCGAGGGCCAGGTCATCGCGACCGTGGCGGCGGGCGGCGCCGTACAGAGCGAGTGCACCCGGCGCACCGCGGAGCTGCGCAAGACCATGGCCGACCCGGTGCTGTACGTCCTGACCCCCGAGCCAGGGCAGAGCGAGCCACCGGCCGCGGCCTGCCTCCTCTTCCTCCGGCACGCCACCCTCGGCGGCCCACTCGGCGACTTCCGCAAGTTCGGCGACGAGGTCTACATCTCGCAGCTGGGTCCGGGAGACTGCATCAACACCGAGAAGGACAAGGACGGCACGTACACGAAGACCCTGGTGAGCTGCGAGAAACCGCACGACGAGCAGATGGTCGGCTGGGCCCGGGCGTCGGGCGACGGCTCGGCGGGCAGCGTGGACATGGCGGGGCTCTGCGAAGAGAAGTACGGCGTCAACTGGGCGCGCGGCCAGGGACACGAGATGTCGGGCTGGTACTCCACCGACGAGGAGTGGGACGACGGGTTCCGCTACGCGCTGTGCAGCGTGGAGCGGGAGAACGGTAAGCAACTTCCGGGAGGGGTGCTGAAACCGGCGTACTGACCCGCACGCCGGCTCAGGGACCGGGGTACATGGCGGGCGGCCGGGACGGCGGAGATGAGCGACGACGGGCCTGCTGGCGCCGGACGGTTCAGGACCGCATGGACTGGTGGTACTCACCGACTACGGGATAGCCCGGCACATGGCGGGCGGTCCCTCCCACACCCAGGTGCGACAGGTCATCGGCACGCCCGGCTATCTCGCCCCGGAGCAGCTGTACGGCTCTGCCGCCACACCGGCGTCCGACCTGTTCGCCCTGGGCGCCACCATGTACGTTGCGGTCGAGGGAACCGGCCCGTTCGCCGAGGTCGTTGGCCGCGCAGCCACCGCCGTGCCCCGGCCGCCCCGCCTGGCGGGTACGCGCCTCGGCGGCCTGCTCACCCGCCTCCTGGCCACCTCACCGCTGCACCGCCCGGGGCACGGTGAGGTGATGAACGACCTGCGCGAGGCGGCCGAGCGGTAGCCCGGGGAGCCGAACGGGTCAGTCCTTGGGGAAGAACTCCAGCACCGCCGTACCCTCGTGCAGGGACTTCACGCGGAAGCCGAGCTCGTTCAGGCCGCCGGTGCCGCCCTCGCCGACGGACGTGCTCAGGAACATGCCGGAGCCCGAGGACTGGAGCACCACGGCGTCGTCCGTGATCTGCGTGATCCGCAGATCGCTGACGCCGAGCCGACCGTCGATCTTGATCGTCATCGGCTTCGACACGGCGATCTCGCAGCGTCCGTCGAAGCAGGCGCCGGCATCGGTGCCGTCGGCCGTGGCCGATCCGCTCGTGGGGGAGATCGTGGGTGACACCGAGGCCGGCGGCTGCACGGACTCCGGCGGCGCGCCCGCATCGCTCGCCCTCGACGACGTACGCGAGGTCGACGGCTCCGCCCCCTCCCCGGAGCCGTCGTCCCGGCCGCCGTTCCCTCCACAGCCGGAGAGAACCGCCATCAGAGCCAGCGCCACGGCGGCGCCCGTTCGACCTCTGCCAGTGGTCATGGGTCAACCTCTCAACTCGTACGCCTGCCTGCGCTGTTGAGCCCCGGCGAGGGGGCCTGCCTTTTATACGGGCGTGTTGTGGGGAGGGGTCCCGTCGCGGGCGCGGGAACCTGGTGGGTGCCCGCGGGCGCGCCACACCGCCGTCCTCCTGCACAGCGCGCCAACACGATCGACCCGTGCCTGGCCGCAATCGCCCGGCGATCTGCCGCAAACCCTCCGCCCGAGCGCGTGGAAGCGGACACGGGACAGCGGCCGGGCCCTTCGCCTGGTGGACGGCGGGCCCGATCGCCGGCTACTTCCTGCGATTCCAGAAGTTCTCCCACCACTTCACGCGATCCGACGAACTGCGCGGCATCACGGCACGGACCAGCCCAGTCAGAAGGGCGAGCGTCAGCAGACCGACAACGGCCTGCCATGGAGTGTCGGGTGGCAGGAAGCCGACCCCAGACATTTTGGATCTCCAAGGTACTCCCGAACCTGAACAGCGACTGCACTGCTCGAAGCCCCTCCCCAGGGGCGTACACGGGCGGTTCAGGCAGCCAATGTGACAAGGGGAGTGCCCGGGGGTCGCGGTGCGCGCGGGACCGAGGGTGCAGCGAGTCGAAGCACCCCACAGGGGCCGATTCGGTGACCGACATCTCGCAGCTGATGCCATCGCCGTCAACATCACACAGCTCATCAAGACGTGCAGCCACGAGGAACTGGAGAGCCGCGACCCGCGCCTCCTCGGCGGCGATTTCCTCCGTCGAAGGCAGTGCGTCGAAGCGTGACGAGAGGGCGACGAGCCCAGCCGGCGCCGCGGGTGGGACACCCCACACGATCCCGTCATTTACGAGCGGAGCAGTGATCGAGGGTAGACGCGTGGCCTCCTCGACAGAGGCAAGCAGACGCCGAGTCAGCTCGGCGGAGTCGTAGGACTCCCGCGCTTCCCTGGCGAACTTAAGGGCCCGATCCAGGAGCAGAGCATGATGGATCAGCCAGGCCAGGGTCATCGACTTGCCTGAGCCGGTTGTATGCCAGACGATGCCCTGCGACTCCGGCCTCCTCCTCCGCGCGGCGACGGGAGAACTCCCCTCAGGCACGTCGGAGCGCCAGTACCGCTTGAGTTCGACCATCAAAAGACGATCGTGGTCCCGCAGGATGCAGTCCGGCTCGAAATGGTCCGGTCCAGCGGGTGCACGGGTTGGCCGCACACGTCCGAAGGCATCGCGGTGAACCGCGCTATCTTCTGCTGCTCGATCGAAGACGCCGACAGACACACTGGCTGGGCAGTCCGAATGGACGTGGGTCGCCGACAGAGATCGGTGGGATGACGAAGGGGGGCCGGCGGTGGTCTCGACGGAGGACGTCCGTGGCCCGTCCCGCCATGGCGCGCAGCGTGCTGACATTGCCAAGCGTCTGGCCGCGTTGACGGGCTGACGTCGGCCGTGTCTCGCCGTCGCTCGAATCCTGACCCTCTGACGGCGGATCAAAAGTGACCCACTTGGTGATCTTCGCCTGAACCTGATCTTGATCTGAGGTCAGGAGGGAGAGGGTGATCTGCGTGGAGGACTGGGCAGAGATTCGCAGGCTGCACCGGGCCGAGCAGATGCCGATCCGGGCGATCGCGCGGCATCTGGGCATCTCGAAGAACACGGTCAAGCGAGCACTGGCGAGTGACCGGCCGCCGAAGTCCCATCGAGCGGTGGGATGCCGACCGGGCCGGGATGCTCGCCCTGCCGCCCGTCGACCCGCCCGCCTGGTGGCGGATGCAGACCCGGATCGGGCGTGACCACTACGTCCGCGTCGACACCAACGACTACTCCGTGCACCCCGACGCGATCGGCCGCACTGTCACCGTGCTGACCGACAACGCGAGGTCATCGCGCTGGCGTCCGGCGGCGTGATCGTCGCCCGGCACCCCCGCTGCTGGGCCCGCCACCAGACCATCACTGATCCCGACCACGCCAAGGCGGGCAAGACGATGCGCGGGCAGCTGCACCATCAGCAGGCCGTCCGCCGGGCCGCGACCCAGGATGCCTCCGGCCCGCTCGTCGAGGTCGAGCAACGAGAGCTGGGCTCCTATGACCGGCTGTTCACCGTCATCGAAGGCGGCGGCGACAGGGAGGCCGGCTGATGCCCCGCACCACCGCTGCCCCGGCCGAAAGCACCCCAGCGGGCCGCAGGACCGGCTCCCAGACGGCTGCCGACCTCGCCTTCCTGGCTCGCGCGATGAAGGGCCCCGGCTCTGCTGGACGCCGCAGACCGGCTCGCCGAACGCGCCCGCAAGGAGTCCTGGACCCATGCCGAATACCTGGTCGCCTGTCTCCAGCGCGAGGTCTCCGCCCGCGAATCACACGGCGGCGAGGCGAGAGTTCGGGCCGCCCGCTTCCCCGCGATCAAGACGATCGAGGAACTCGACGTCACCCATCTGCGCGGCGTGACGCGACAACAGCTCGCGCATCTGGGCACGTTGGACTTCATCGCCGGCAAGGAGAACGCCGTTTTTCTGGGACCGCCGGGCACCGGGAAGACACACCTGGCGATCGGGCTCGCGGTCCGCGCCTGTCAGGCCGGCCACCGCGTCGCCTTCGCCACCGCCGCCGAGTGGGTCGACCGCCTGGCCGCTGCCCACCACGCCGGACGGCTCCAGGGCGAGCTCACCAAGCTGAGCCGTTACCCGCTGATCGTGGTGGACGAGGTCGGCTACATCCCCTTCGAAGCCGAGGCCGCGAACCTGTTCTTCCAGCTCATATCGAACCGATACGAACGCGCGTCCGTGATCGTCACCAGCAACAAACCCTTCGGACGCTGGGGAGAGGTCTTCGGCGACGAGACCGTGGCCGCCGCCATGATCGACCGCCTCGTCCACCACGCCGAGGTCCACTCCCTCAAAGGCGACTCGTTCCGCATGCGAGGACGCGAACTCGGACGCATCCCCGCCACCACCGACAACGACTGAAACGACCAAGCCGAAGACACCCGGGTCAGATTTCAACCGACCAAATTGGGTCCAGGTTCAGCCGACGCCGACACCGTGAGGTTCTCCGACATGCAGGAGCACGGCCGCGTTCGGGCGGCAGGGCGGGGATGCGGTTCGACGAACTGCTCGACCGACCGACCGCAGCCCAGCGGCGCCGTCTGGTCGACGAGGGCCAGCAGAGGAAGGGGACGGGCGAGGCGATACGCGCCTTGCTGCTGCGGCTCCGGCCGGAACTTACCGAAGCGGTCAAACTGATCGAAGGGGCCATTGAGTCCTGAGACCTTGGCGACTCGCGGGCGGCACAGGAAGTAGCACTGCAACGCGACGCGACTCCGGCCGTCGCACGCATGGCCGGGATGCAGGCTTCACAGTTGGCGGAGTGGGACCCGCCTGCCGAGGAGCTGTACGACGACACGGTGCCCCCGCTGTTCCATATGGCGCGCGGAGGCCGCCATCCTGACGAGCTGCTCGACCTACCGGAGCCGCTTCTGCAGGGCCCTCCCGCCCGCTCCGGCATGCTGATATGAGGACGCCGAGCCGGACAGGGTGCTGCTGACGCCCACTCATGGAGGAGAGATAGGCCAGCTGGCCGTGACGTCCTGTCTGAGATCTCATCCGGACGTGATCAGTCGATGTCCGGATCATCGGTCTCTTCGAGGAGACGGGCCGCGAGGTTGTCGGCCCACTCCACGGCCCAAGCGCGGAGAGCAGTGATCGTGGCGTCATCGAGTCCGTAGGCGGCGAAGGCCTCGTCGTCGGTCCACTCGGCGCCCGTGAGGTTCGACTGCAGGTCCTCGCGCTCGAAGCGGCCGCGGGCGTGGCGGCGGCCGAACTCCTCGAGCTAGGCATTGGCCCAGCGGCGGGAGGCCGCGAACACGTCAATCAGGTCGCGGGGTGCTCCGTGGTCTGCGAGGGCGCGGACCTTGGTCCCGATCACGTCCTCCTCCGCGAGGACGGGCTCGTAGGGGCCTTGGGCGACCGGCCGCCAGAAGATCTCCTTGAGGATGTCGACCTCGCATTCCTGCCGGGTGGCGGGGTCGGACACGGTGAAGCGGGCGGACAGCGGCGCGGTCTCCAGTGCGTGCACTTTCCAGCCGCGGGCTTCCAGGCCGGCGCGGAGCGTGCCGGCGATGTCGGCCATGGGCGCCGGGCTCTCGGTGGCGACGTCGAGGTCCTGGCTGGGGCGGTTGACGAGGCGGTGTGCCCGCACGGCGTATCCACCGGTGAGAACCAGTGGATACGGGGAGCCGAGCGCGATCACATCCGCCAGGAGCCGCGTGTGCAGCTCCGGCATGTCCGTCACGCGGCTACCCGGGTGCCGGAGGCGAGCTGGGGGAAGGCGTCTTCCCATACGGCGCGCACGGTGCGGCCCACAAGGGTGCGCAGCACCGGCCACAGCTGGAGGAGCAGGTCCTGGTTGAGGTAGCGGGGCAGGTCGTCGTGCAGGCCCTCGTGCAGGACGGTGCGGTACAGGCCCATGCGCTGGCGCGGCTTGCCCAAGTCGTATGAGGTCATTCCGGACCAGGCCATGTGCAGCGGCAGATCCACGACACCGTGGGCCGGTCCGCGCAGCTCGTCCAGTGACTCCGGCAGACGGCGGCGGAACTTCTCCCGGTACAGCGCGAGGTCGTCGGCAACCGCGCTCGAGACGTCCCTCGGGGTGGGTGCGGGGTGCTGTGGGCTGGAGGGCATGACTCCATTATGGCGGCCGGAGACGTTGCGAGGGTCGTGATCTGCGAACCGACGTCCGGTGCGAGCGGGGGCGGATCACCCGGTGAGCTGGTTGCCCGCAGTCTGTACTTCAGCAGTCTGTCTTCCGTGAGCTGTGCTGACTTCTGGCAGTCCGCCGGGTGTGCTGGTCCTCCCGTCCTCGGAGGTCGTCCGTTCAGCGGGTTGATGCGTATGGCGGCAAGCATCTGTAGGACTTTCGAGAGGCGGGGCAGAGGGTCCGCTCGCCTTCGGTGGTTCGCACACCGTCAAACGCTGCGATGACGGCGTGAAGGAACGAGTCCAGCACCTCCGAAGTAAATCGGGAATGGCGTCCCGAGAGCGCCTTCCCGCCTGAGGCAGCGCTCAGGGGGGGGCTGTGGCGGTCTCTTCCCGACCAACATTCGCCCCTCTTTTCCCAGCGGTCACGGAACGCGCCGTCCGTGCCCCTCGAGCGCCCCCGTGCGCACTGAGCCGGTCGTTTCGCCTCCAACAAGCTGTGTCTGCGGTGATCCACCGTCCGCGTCCACAGCTTCGATGGGGACAAGATGCCGGAGGAGTGGATACGGGCGCTCGTGGCGGACTCGGATCCGAGTGCAGGGAGCGTCTGCGGGTCAGCGACACGGAGGCGTCCATCAGCCTGCCGGTGGCGAAGCTGGTGGAGACATTCGGGGCGCGCTGGAAGCTGAGTCCTCGCCTTCATCCTGAGTATTCCTTGCCCGAGGCCCGGGTGCGTCCGGATTACGCGGTGGAGACATCAGGGCGCATCACCGGCTTCCTCGAGCTGAAGGCCCCGGGGCACGACGTCACTCCCGACGGCTTCACAAAGCGGGACCGGGAGCAGTGGGCGCTGATGCGCCGGCTGCCGAACGTGCTGTACAGCAACGGTCACACCTGGTGCCTGTACCGAGGCGGTTCGCGGCCTCTGCGCACGGCTCGGCTCGAAGGCGATCTGTACCGGTCCGGCAGCCGGTTGCGTACCAGTGCAGCTGACGGAGCGGCGTTTCGGGATCTGCTGCGGGAATTTCTCGGGTGGCAGCCCCGACGCATCACCACTGTTGGCCAGTTGGTGTCGTCCGGCCAGAGGTCCCAGAAAAGTCCCAGAGGCGCCCACGGGTTCCCTCCTGACCCACATTTCTGCAGGTCAGGAGGGTTTCATGATACTTTTTCTTAGAACCTTCAGATGTCCCGGAAGATCTCGATCTGCGCCCCCACGGAGTTCAGCCGCTCGGCGAGGTCCTCGTAGCCGCGGTTGATGACGTAGACGTTGCGCAGCACGGACTTGCCGTCGGCCGCCATCATCGCCAGCAGGACGACCACGGCGGGCCGCAGCGCGGGCGGGCACATCATCTCGGCGGCACGCCAGCGGGTCGGGCCCTCGACCAGTACCCGGTGCGGGTCGAGGAGCTGGAGGCGTCCGCCGAGGCGGTTCAGGTCCGTCAGATAGATGGCACGGTTGTCGTAGACCCAGTCGTGGATCAGAGTCTTGCCCTGCGCGACGGCGGCGATGGCCGCGAAGAACGGGACGTTGTCGATGTTCAGGCCGGGGAAGGGCATCGGGTGGATCTTGTCGATCGGTGCCTCCAGCTTGGAGGGCCGCACGGTGAGGTCCACCAGCCGCGTACGCCCGTTGTCCGCGAAGTACTCCGGCGTACGGTCGTGGTCGAGCCCCATCTCCTCCAGGACCGCCAGCTCGATCTCCAGGAACTCGATCGGCACGCGACGCACGGTCAGCTCCGACTCCGTCACCACGGCGGCGGCCAGCAGGCTCATCGCCTCGACCGGGTCCTCGGAGGGGGAGTAGTCCACGTCCACGTCGATGTCCGGCACGCCGTGCACGGTGAGCGTCGTGGTGCCGATGCCCTCGACCCGTACGCCGAGCGTCTCCAGGAAGAAACACAGGTCCTGGACCATGTAGTTGGAGGACGCGTTGCGGATGACACTGACCCCGTCGGACCGGGCGGCGGCCAGCAGCGCGTTCTCGGTGACGGTGTCCCCGCGCTCGGTCAGCACGATCGGCCGGTCGGGCCGCACCGCCCGGTCCACCAGAGCGTGGTACTGCCCCTCGGTGGCGGTGATGTCGAGTCCGAACCGGCGCAGCGCGATCATGTGCGGCTCGATGGTCCGCGTGCCGAGGTCGCAACCACCGGCGTACGGCAGCTTGAAGCGGTCCATACGGTGCAGCAGCGGGCCGAAGAACATGATGATGGACCGCGTGCGTACGGCGGCGTCGGCGTCGATCGCCGCCATGTCCAGCTCGGCCGGCGGCACGATCTCCAGGTCGACGCCGTCGTTGATCCACCGTGCGCGCACACCGATGGAACTCAGCACCTCCAGAAGCCGGTAGACCTCCTCGATCCGTGCCACCCGGCGCAGCACCGTGCGCCCCTTGTTGAGAAGGGACGCACACAACAGCGCCACGCACGCGTTCTTGCTCGTCTTGACGTCGATGGCCCCGGACAGCCGACGGCCGCCGACCACCCGCAGATGCATCGGGCCCGCATAGCCCAGTGAGACGATTTCGCTCTCCAGGGCTTCACCGATTCGAGCGATCATCTCAAGGCTGATGTTTTGGTTGCCTCGCTCGATGCGGTTGACGGCGCTCTGGCTGGTGCCGAGCGCCTCCGCGAGCTGCGCCTGTGTCCAGCCCCGATGTTGCCGGGCGTCACGGATGAGCTTGCCGATGCGTACGAGGTAGTCGTCTGCCATGATGTTGAGGCTATCTCAGATATGAGATGTGGCCAGTCAGGAGAGCCGTTCGGGTGACGGCCCGTCAATGCCGCCTTGCGCTACGGGTGCGACGCCATCCGAAAGGTCCGGGCAAATCCATCGATGTCGTACGACGTCCCGTACTGCTGTGCGTGTGCCGCGGACCGTTCCTGCCGCCGGTGGTGAGGGACCAGGACCGCCGGTTGATGTTCAGGCGCACCCCCGGCAGGATCCGGAAGCTCTTGCGAAACGTGAGGGGCATCGTGCCTCCTTCGGGAAAGCGGGCTCACCCCTCGGTTACCCCGGCTTGGCGAAGTGATGGGCGAACTGCGGTCCGTGCGCCGCCCGTCGCTCAACCCGGTCTCGCGGTGGAGTCCAGGAAGGCCGGCTCCCTCCCCGCGCCGAGGCACCGGTCCGGCCGGATGATCGGCGGGTGGGCCAAGGGGGCCAAGTCGTGCCGGACGTCACAACGAGTGACCTGTCGCAGCGAAGGTTGAGTGATTCTCATCGAAGGTTGAGCGATCTTGCCGGACGCATATCGCATTATTCGGGGTCAATGCCGCTTCGACTCGAGGCCGGATTCGTGGTGGGCCTCGCCCGGGCCACCCCAGCGCAGGCCATCACTGCTGTAGTCGTGGCGTTGAGGAAGAGCATGAACGTCCACGACGCGTCGGCGGCGTCGATGCGGCCGATCCGCCTGTTGCCGAGACGTGAGGCGGGCGCTGGAGCCGGGCTTGGTCGCCCAGCTCACCGGGAGATGGAAGACCGGCAGAGCCCCGAACGGCAAGACCATTTGGTGCGACCATGCCCTTCCGAACGGCCGCGCTCAGAGTGTTGCCGCCGCAAACACACAGAGCTGTGGGCACCCAGCGGTCCGGGTGGCCACAGCTTGTGTACAGGCGGTCAGGCGAGGGTGACCTCGACCGGCAGTTTCTTGATGCCGTTGACGAAGTTGGAGCGGACCCGGGGGACGTCGCCGGCGAGGCGGATGCCGGCGAGGCGCGGGATCAGTTCCTCGAACATGATGCGGATCTCGGTGCGGGCGAGCAGGTTGCCCAGGCACAGGTGGGGGCCGCCCTTGCCGAAGGTGAGGTGGTCGTTGTCCTGGCGGGTGACGTCGAAGTCGTACGGGTTGCCGAAGACCTCTTCGTCGCGGTTGCCGGAGGCGTACCACATGACGACCTTGTCGCCCTCCTTCACCCGCTTGCCGCCGAGTTCGACGTCGCGTGTCGCGGTACGGCGGAAGTGGTAGACGGGCGTGGCCCAGCGCAGGAACTCCTCGACGGCGACCGGGATGAGAGAGGGGTCTTCCTGGAGCCTGGTCAGCTGCTCGGGGTGCTGGATGAGGGCCAGCATGGAGTGCGAGATGGTGTGCCGGGTGGTCTCGTTGCCGGCCACGACCAGCAGCAGGAAGTAGTTGTCGAAGTCCTGCGCGGAGAGCGGGACGCCGTCGCGCGGGGTCTCGTTGACGAGTCTGGAGATCAGGTCGGTGCCGGTGCCGCCCCGCCGCTGCCGGGCCAACTCCCGTCCGTACTCGAAGACCTCCATCGAGGCCGGGCTGCGGAAGGGCAGATCCTTGTACTGCTCGCTCTCCTCGCTGTGGAGGAGGACATCGGCGTAGTCGGGGTCCGTGTTGCCCATAATCCGGTTGCCCCAGTCGATGAGCTGCTGGTTGTCCTCCGGGGGGACGTCGAGGAGCCGGGCGAGGACGTTGATGGGGAAGTCGGCGGCGACGTCGGCGACGAAGTCGAACGTGCCCTTGGCGAGGGCCGTGTCCAGCGTCCTGGCGGTCAGGCCGCGCAGGAAGTCGGCGTACTCGTTGATGACGCCCTGGCCGAACTGACGCTGCAGCAGGCTGCGCATCGCGCGGTGGCGTACGCCGTCCAGTTCCAGGATGGAGGCGCGCTTCTTGATCTGGTCGTCGTCGAGTTCTTCGAGGTTGGCGAACTTCGTGGAGGTGAAGGTCTGCGGGTCGCGTCCCACGCGGGCGATGTCCTCGTGCCGGGTGACGGCCCAGAAGCCCTGGTTGGGCTCAGGCTCCGGTTGCCAGTGGACCGGGTCCTGGTGGCGCAGGGTGTGGAACATGCGCCAGGGGGTGACGCCGTCGAGGAACTTGTCGTTGTCGGCGAGGTCGACCTCGTCCAGCGGCATCGGGTCGCCGGGGGCGTGGTGGGTGTCGGTGGTGTTCAGGGTGCTCGTCATGGTGTGCTCCTGGCGGGGTGCTCAGAGGTGGTAGGAGTACTCGGCGAACTCCCAGTCGGTGACGTGTCGTTGGAAGCGTTCGGCCTCGTCGCGCTTGTAGGCGAGGAAGGACGCGGTGAAGTCCTTGCCCAGCAGTTCGATGAGCGCTTCGTCGGCTTCGAGGGCGTCGAGCGCGGCGGTCAGGTTCATCGGCAGGACCTGGGACTTCTCCGGGTCGTAGCCGTAGCCCTCCAGCGGTGCGGGCGGCTCCTTGCCCTCCTGGACGCCGAGCAGGGCGGCGGCGGTGAGAGCGGCGATCGCGAGATACGGGTTGGCGCCGGCGTCGCCGAGCCGTACCTCCAGGCGGGCGCCGGAGCCGCGCTCGGGCGGGATGCGGACCATGGCGCTTCGGTTGTCCAGGCCCCAGTTGATCAACCAGGGCGCGAGGGTGTCGGGCCCGAAGCGCTTGTACGAATTGACGGTCGGGTTGAGCAGCGCGGCGAGCGCCGGGGCGTGCGCGAGGATGCCGGCGATGGCGTGCCGGGCGTTGCCGGAGAGACCGAAGGCGCCGGCCGGGTCATCGAAGACGTTGCGGCCGTCGGCGTCGACGCAGGAGAAGTGCAGGTGGAAGCCGGAGCCGCCCGAATCGTTGAAGGGCTTGGCCATGAAGGTGGCCAACTTGCCTTCCTTGCGAGCCAGTTCCTTGACAGCGGCCTTGAAGCGGAACGCCCGGTCGGCGGCGTCCAGGGCGTCGGAGTGGGTCAGGTTGATCTCGTACTGGCCGCCGTCGAACTCGTGGTTGCCGGTGATGACGCCGAGGCCGAGGTCGCGCAGCTGTCGCAGGGTACGCAGCAGGTGGTTGTCGGGGTCGGCGCGCAGGCCGGCGGTGTAGACGGACCCGGTGACGGTGGGGCTGCGCCGCCAGCCGTTCGGCGCGGTGGCGTCCTCTTCGAGGAGGAAGTACTCCAGCTCCGGGCCGACGACCGGGCTCAGACCCGCGTCCGTACATCGGGCCAGCACCGAGCGCAGCAGATCGCGCGGCGACTCCGCGGCCGGGCCGCCGGTCGCCGGGTCGGTCGTGTCACCGAGACACCATGCGACGCCGGGCTCCCAGGGCACGCGTGCGAGGGTGCTCAGGTCTGGTCGCACGGAGATGTCGGGCAGGCCGGCATCGATGCCGCCCTCGATCGCCACGACGTCGCCGCGCGGGGTGGTGTGGTAGACGGCGCGGCAGAAGGCCAGGCCGTGCTCGCAGGCCGACGGCAGGTGGTCGAGCAGCACGTCGCGGGCGCGGTCGGTGCCGATGAGGTCGGGGTAGGTGACCCGGACCACGTCGATGCCCTCGGCGGCGAGCCGGTCCTGGTGCCGACGGACGGATGGGGTGTCGTGAGCGCTCACCGATGTCTCCTCGGCGGATTCGGGGCACCTCTCGGGCGTCGAGCCCGGGGGGAGGGTGGCGGAGCGAAGACTGGACCCGGGGCGCCGAGCGATGGCGCGGTCGTGAAGCCCCGGTCAATCATTTGAAGCCAAACGGTATGGAGGTGGCCACCTTCCCGCAAGGGGGTGTGGCAAAGAATTTATCCATCCGGATAGGTATTGACCAGAGCGTGGCGGCTTCCTATGTTGTTTGAAGCCAAACGAGTCAGGGGTCCGGCTTCCCGTACCCCTGTGGCTGGGGGCCCGGCCACAGGCCGGGCCCTTCCATCCCGCCCCTGCCCCTCTCTCCCGCCCGCTCCGGCGCACCCACCTTCCAGGAGGACCGGCAATGAAGGTCGTCGTCGACATGAACAAGTGCAAGGACCACGGACAGTGCGTCTTCGCGGCCCCCGACGTTTTCCAGCTGGACGACAACGGACGGCTGGCCTACGTCAGCGACCCGGACGACACCCTGCGCGACGAGGCCGAGGAGGCCGCGGACGTCTGTCCGCTGCAGGCCATCCGGATCGAGGACTGAGCGGCATGACGACGCAGCGCATCCTCGTCGCCGGGGCCTCCATGGGCGGCCTGCGCGCGGCCGAACAACTCCGCGGCGCCGGGTGGACCGGCGCGATCACCGTGATCGGGGACGAGCCCCACATGCCGTACAACCGGCCGCCTCTCTCCAAGGAAGCGCTGGCCGGAAAGGCGTCGTTCGAGTCCCTGGCCTTCACTCCCAAGGCAAGCGCGGCCGACGTGGAGTGGCGGCTCGGTACGAGCGTCACGAGCGCCCGACTCGCCGAGCGGGTCGTCGTGCTCGACAGCGGCGAGGAGCTGCCCTTCGACGGACTGGTCGTCGCCACGGGTATGCGTCCCCGGCGCCTGCGCTGCGAGGGCCCCGCGGTCGGCCGTCACACCGTACGGACTTTCGGTGACGCTCAGGCCCTGCGGGCGGAGCTGGTCCGGCCGGGCGCCCGGGTCGTCGTCATCGGTGCCGGGTTCATCGGCTGCGAGGTGGCCGCCACCGCGGTCGGTCTCGGCGTCACGGACGTCACCGTGGTCGACCCACTGCCGCTGCCCATGGTCGGACCACTCGGCGAGCTGCCGGCCCGCGCGCTGCTGGGGCGGCACGAGGAACGTGGTGTGCGCTTCGCTCTCGGTGCGGGTGTCTCGGGGTTCGAGGGCGAGGAACACGTCACCGGGGTCGTACTGAGCGACGGGACGGTGCTCCCGGCCGATGTGGTCGTGGAGTCGGTCGGCTCCGTCGCCAACACCGAGTGGCTCGACGGCAACGGTCTCGACCTGACAGACGGCGTGCTCACGGACGGGCAGCTGCGGGTCGGCGGACTGCCGTACGTCGTCGCGGTCGGCGACGTCGCCCGCTTCCCCAATGCCCGCTACGACGGCGTACCGCGCCGGGTCGAGCACTGGTCGATCCCCGGCGACACCGCGAAGCATGCGGCCAAGGCACTGATGGCTCATCTCACGGGTGCGGAAGCCGGCTTGCCGCCGTTCGCGCCGCTGCCCACCTTCTGGAGCGACCAGCACGACTTCCGGCTGCAGTCCTTCGGTTCCCCCGTACTCGGCCTCGCCGACATCCGCGTCCTGGCCGGCGATCCGGGCGGCGACATGATCGTCGGTTACCACGCCGACGGCGGGCAGCTCGTCGGCGTCGTCGCCCTCGGTGGCTCAGCCGCCGCCACCGGCGCCACCCGCTACCGCGCCCAGATGCTCAAGCAGCCCGCCCTCACCGCGTAAGGAACCAACGTCATGGCCAGCGTCCGTGGTTACTTCCACCCCAAGACGGCGACCGGATCGTCGTCCCTGATCCCCTCACCCCCCTGGCACTACTCCGGCGACCTGCTCACGATCGAGTACCGCACAGATCCCGCACGTGTACGGGAGTTGCTGCCCGCACCGCTGGGACTCGCCGAGGAGGACCCGGGCGCGGTCGCGCTGATCTGGGCCGACTGGCAGTCCTGCTCCGGTACGAAGGAGGAGCTGCTGGACCCGGTGCGCGCCCAGTACAAGGAGGCCTTCGCCGTCGTCCGCTGCTCGTACCAGGGGCGGACGTACTCGCGCTGCGTCCACATCTGGGTCGACAAGGACTTCGCGATCGCGCGCGGGCTGCACCAGGGCTACCCGAAGAAGCTCGGTTCGATCCACCAGACGCGGCCGCACCCCTACGGTCCGGCCCCGCGCATCGAGGCCGGCGCCCGCTTCGGCGCGACCCTCGCCGCCGCCGACCGACGCCTGGCCCAGACGGTGGTGACCCTGCGCGAGCCGTCCGAGACCAACGGCTTCGTCAACGGCCACCCGATGGCCCACCACCGCTGGCTTCCCTCCATCGAGAACGGCAAGGGCCTCGCGCTCGACGAGTTGATCGAGACCGGCGCCGCGTCCTTCGAGGCCGGACAGCCGTGGGTCGGCGACGCGGAACTGGAGCTGTTCGAGGCGCCGACGGAAGAGCTGGCCCGGCTGGAGATCCGAGAGCCGATCGCCGCGTACTACCGGCAGGTGGGCGTCGTCTGGGACGGCGGTCGACTGCTGGAATCCGGCACCTCCGAGGCCGAGTAACCCCCCTTACACATCAGAAGACCTGGAGACCGGACATGACCGAGCACATCACCACGGTGGCCGGGGTCGCCGTCGACACCCGGCACTGGATCGGCGGCGAACGCGTGGCGTCCGTCGAGACGTTCGCCGACGTGTCGCCGATCGACGGAAGCACCCTCGGGGAGATCTCCCGGGGCACGGCGACGGAGGCCGCGGCGGCCGTCGCCGCCGCTCGCGCCGCCTTTCCCGCCTGGGCCGCCACGTCGCGCGCAGAGCGTGCCCGCATCCTGCACGCCATCGCCGACGGAGTCGAGAAGCGCATCGAGGACCTCGCCAATGTCGAGACGCTCGACAACGGCGCCCTCCTGCGTTCCCACCGCCGCGGTGTGATGCCGCGCGTGGCGCACAACTTCCGCTTCTTCGCCGACTGGCTGCTGAAGCTGGAGCACGAGGACTTCACGACGCACACGAGCGGCTCCGCCGCGGGCCGCGGCCACACCAACCACGTGAGCTGGGACCCGGCGGGCCCGTGCGTGCTGATCACGCCGTGGAACGCCCCGCTGATGCTGGCCACCTGGAAGGTCGCCCCGGCGCTGGCCGCCGGGAACACGGTGATCCTCAAGCCCGCCGAGTGGTCCCCGCTCACTGCTTCGCTGCTCGCCGACATCGCGGCCGAGGCAGGGCTGCCGGCCGGTGTCCTCAACGTCGTGCAGGGATACGGCACCGAGGTCGGCAACGCTCTCGTCTCGCACCCGGACGTCCGCCGGATCAGCTTCACCGGTTCCGTGCCCACCGCCCGGCACATCGCCCGGGCGGCCGCCGCCAACCTCACCCCTCTCAGCCTCGAACTCGGCGGAAAGTCACCGCTGTTGGTCTTCGCCGACGCGGACCTCGACCTCGCCGTGGACCTGGCGGTGGAGCAGTACGACAACGCCGGACAGGTATGCCTGGCCGCGACCCGCATCCTTGTCGAGGAGACGGTCTCGGACGAGTTCACCCGCCGGTTCGTGGAAAAGGCGAGCCGGCTCAGGCAGGGTGACTCGCGCGACGAGGGCACCGATCTCGGCCCCAGCATCCACCCGCGCCAGCTGGAGAAGATCGACGGTTTCGTGCGTCGCGCGCTCGACGACGGGGCTCGCGCGGTCATCGGCGGCAAGCGCAAGGACCGGCTGTACTACGAGCCGACCCTCCTCACCGACGTCGCCCAGGACTCGGAGATCGTGCAGGAAGAGGTCTTCGGTCCGGTCCTGACGCTCCAGACCTTCGGCGACGAGGAAGAGGCCGTGCGCCTCGCCAACGACACACGCTTCGGTCTGGCCGCCACCCTCGTCACCGGGGACCACCAGCGTGCCGAGCGGGTCACCGCGCGGCTCGTCGCGGGCACGGTCTGGGTCAACTGCTTCTTCGTACGCGACCTCCAGGCTCCCTTCGGCGGCTCCCGCCACTCGGGCGTCGGCCGGGAGGGCGGCACATGGAGCTTCGACTTCTACTGCGACGTCAAGAACACCGTCACCGCGCCGAACGGATGGCAAGACCATGGGTGAAATCGTCGGGGCGGGTCTGCTCGCCCACGTCCCCACCATCGTGCTGCCGGAGGGGGACCGGCTCGAGCTGAACCAGGGCAAGGAGATCACCCTCGTCACCGGCTTGCGACAGCTCCGCGAGGACGTCTTCGACAGTGACGACTACGACACCGTCGTGGTCCTGGACTCGCACTGGGCCACCACCGTCGAGTTCGTCGTCACCGCCCAGCGGCGCAGGGCCGGACTGTTCACCTCCGAGGAACTGCCGCGCGGCATGTGCCGGATGCCGTACGACTTCCCGGGTGATCCCGAACTGGCCCACAACATCGCCCGGTTCGCCGACAAGCACGGCACCTGGGTCACCGCGATCGACGACGAGTACCTCCCGATCTACTACGCCACCATCAACCTGTGGAAGTTCCTCGGCGAGGGGCTGCCGGACAAGCGATGGGTGACCATCGGCGTCTGCCAGACCGGTGACATGGAGGACCACCTGCGGCTCGGCCGCGCCCTGGCGGACGGTATCGCCGCCACGCCTGGCCGCCGCGTGCTGCTGATCGCCTCCGGAGCGCTGTCGCACACCTTCTGGCCGCTGCGCGAGCTTCGCGACCACGAGTCGAGCGACCCCGGCCACATCTTCACGTCCGAGGCCCGCGATGCCGACTACGAGCGCATCGCCTGGTTCAAGGAGGGCCGCCACGGCAAGGTCCTCGACACCATGGACGAGTTCTGGAAGTACAAGCCCGAGGCCCGCTTCTACCACTACCTGATGATGGCCGGCGCCCTCGGCGAGCAGGCATGCGTCGCCGAGGCACGTCAGTACGGCGAGTACGAGAACTCCATCGGCACCGGCCAGGTCCACCTCTGGTTCGACCGCCCGGCCGAGGGCTGGACCGGCACCGGCGCGCCCGCGTCCGCCTCTCCGCGCACCCCGCACAGCCGCTCCTAGAAAGGCCCCGCCATGCCCGAATACCGCCGTGTCCTCCTCGACGGAGCCGCCGTCGAGACCGTCCGTGACGGTGACGAACTCGTCGCCGGGGACGGCCGCCGGGTCAAGATCGAGGACGCCCAGCACCTGCCGCCGGTCGTGCCGTCCAAGGTCGTCGCCGTTCACCTCAACCACCGCAGCCGGGTCGACGAGTTCCAGATCCAGCTGACCCCGACGCCGACGTACTTCCACAAGCCGACCTCCGCCCTCAACTCCCACAAGGGCGCCATCGTCCGCCCCGAGGGCTGTAAGTGGCTCAACTACGAGGGAGAGGTGGCGATCGTCATCGGCCGGACCGCGCGCAACATCTCCCCTGCCGAGGCGGGCGAGTACATCGCGGGCTACACCGTCGCCAACGACTACGGCCTGCACGACTTCCGCGACACCGACGCCGGTTCGATGCTGCGGGTGAAGGGCTCCGACACCCTGTGTCCGCTCGGCCCGGGCCTGGTCACCGACTGGGACTTCCACGGCAAGTACCTGCGCACGTACGTCAACGGCGAGGTCGTCCAGGACGGTTCGACGGATGAGATGGAGTGGGACATGCACTACCTCGTCGCCGACATCGCGCGCACCATCACTCTCCACCCCGGCGACGTGCTGCTCTCCGGTACCCCGGCCAACTCCCGCCCTGTCCAGCCCGGTGACGTCGTCGAGGTCGAGGTCGAGGGCCTGGGGCGGCTCACCAACCACATCGTCACCGGCCCCACCCCGATCCGTGCGGACGTCGGAGCCCAGCCCACCGAATCGGAAGAGGTCCTGTCCACCGCGCTCGGCGGCGACTGGGAGTTCCGCGGTATCCGGTCCCCCAGGCGCTGATGCCCACCGTGGGCGGAACCGCACCCGGCCTGCCGCGACGGCGCCCGGCGCGGTGCTTCACCTGTCCGTCCCGTGCGGCCGGGCAGGGGAGAGGCCGCCGTGCGTGTACGGGCCGGTAGGGTCGCACCCATGACCGAAGCCACCGGGACCCCTGAGGGCCCCAGGCCGCGCAAGCGGGTGAACTACGGGGAGGGCCGGGAGGCCCTGCTCAACGCGGCCGTGCGAGTGGTGGCCCGGGGCGGTCTGCGCAAGCTCACCTATCGCGCGGTGGCGGAGGAGGCAGGGGTCACCCACGGTCTTGTCGTCCACCACTTCGGCACCCGCGACGCGCTGATCGAGGAGGCGCTCGCCCACACCGTACGCTCCAGCCTGAGCGTCAGCGCGGTCGAGCCGGGGACCGGCAAGGTGTCCGACTTCTCGACCGGAGTGTCCGAGATGGTCACGGCCGATCCGGACACCCAGGTCTTCCAGTACGAGCTGCTGCTCGAATCCCGGCGAAGGCCGGAGCTGCTGCCGCTGATCCGTGGGCTGTACGACGAGTACTTCGATGCCACCGAGCGGGAGCTGTCCCGGATACTCCCCGAGGGTGCGAACCGGGCGATGACGCGACTGGTCTTCGCCGCCCTCGACGGTCTCGTCCTGCACCAGCTCGTTCTGGGCGGCGGACCCGAGGTCACTGACGCGGCCATCGAGGAGCTCCGCTCCCTGCTGCGGTTGCTCGACGCCGACGCAGACGGCGAGAGTGCGGGCGACAGCGGCGCCTGACTCGCCGACCTGCCTGATGTGAGGCGAGGCCCCGGACGCTTGGCGCCCGGGGCCTCGTTCGGCTCGGATGCCACCTCGGCCAGGCCTCGTACAGACGATGTGGTGGCCTAAAAACACCACACAAACCCTTGCCATCTGGATAGTTCCAGCCCACTATGAAGCAACTCGTTTGGCTCGAAACGAAACCTCTCCCTTCCAGGCAGGTGATCCGCGTGGACAGTCAGACGGTCGAACCAACACAGACCGTGCAGAGCCCCTCCGCTGCAGGGCGGCTCAAACCCAACTCCCTCGGTGTTCTGGGAATCCTCTTCTTCGTTCTCTCCGCGCAGGCGCCGCTGACCGGCATAGCCGGTGCCGTGCCCATCGCCGTCGCCATCGGCAACGGCGCGGGTGCGCCCGCCGCGTATGCCGCGGTCGGCGCCGTCATCCTGCTGTTCTCCGTCGGCTTCGTCGCCATGGGGCGACATGTCGTGGACGCCGGCGCCTTCTACACCTACATCGGCAAGGGGCTCGGCCGCCCCATCGGCTCCGGGAGCGCAGGAGTCGCGCTCTTCGCCTACTGTGCGGTCCAGGCCGCCATGTACGGCTTGTACGGCTTCATCGTCAGCGGCCTGGTCGAGCAGTACACGGGGCTGAGCGCACCGTGGTGGGTCTGGGTCCTGGTCACCATGGTGATCGTCCAGATCCTCGGTGCCGCCGGGATCGAGATGGGCGCCAAGATCCTCGCCGTCTTCGTCCTGGCCGAGTTCAGCATCCTGTTCGTCTTCGCCCTGGTGACCCTCTTCAAGGGCGGCGGTCCCGAGGGGCTGGGCTTCGCCCACAGCTTCTCGCCCCATGCGGCCCTGCAGGGGGCACCGGGCGTGGCGCTGATGTTCGCTGTGGCGTCGATGTTCGGCTTCGAGGCCACCGCGATCTACGGCGAGGAGGCACGGGAGCCCCGCAGGACCGTCCCCCGGGCCACGTACCTGTCCGTCATGGTCGTCACCGTCTTCTTCGCCTTCACCTCGTGGATGCTGGTCTCCGCCCATGGCGCCTCGAACGCCACCGCGACCGCCGGGAAGGCACTGGAGAGCGGCGACGCCACGTCCTGGGTCTTCGCGCCGATCACCGCGCAGTTCGGCGGCTGGGCAGGCGACGCGCTGCCCATCCTGCTGACCACCTCCCTCTTCGCCGGCGTCCTCGCCTTCCACAACTCCGCCAACCGCTACCTGTTCTCGCTCGGCCGCGACGGCCTGCTGCCGCGCGGGCTGACCGCGGTCAACCGACGCCACTCGCCCTGGGTGGCCGGCGGCGTGCAGACCGTGATCTCGCTCGTGTTGGTCATGCCCTTCGCGCTGCTGGGCAAGGACCCGGTGCTGAGCCTCTTCTCCTGGTTCAGTGGGGTCGCGGTGCTGGCGGTCATGCTCCTGTACTTCCTGACCTCCGTCTCGGTGGTCGTGTTCTTCCGCCGGGAACGGCTGGACACTCGCGCCTGGAACACGCTGATCGCCCCCGTCCTGGGTGCGCTCGGCATCGCCGGTGCCATCTGGCTGATCCTGGCCAACTTCACCACCCTCATCGGCGGGGACCAGGACACGGCGATGTGGCTGGAGCTCACCGTCCCGGCGGTCCTGGTCCTGGGCGTCATCGCCGCGCGACTGACTCGTGGCAGGGCGATGGCCGACGTCTGAGCCTGCCCCGCGGTGTGGCCGGCCCGGTCCTTGTCCTCCCCCTCGGGCCCGGACCGGCCACACCGACCTCTCCGGGCCGGGGGAGGGCTTGCCCTGAGTCCGTGCGTGAGAAGCCGTCAGCCGGCCGCTACGCCACGTGGCCGACGTGCCGGCCGTACGCACCGCTCCGCGCCGCCGTGGTCGAGGCAGTCGCGCGTCATAGCCCTGGTGATCTCCGGATTCGCATCCCCAGGAAGCGCCCCACCTGGAACGCCGGCCGATCTCCGGGCGCGATGACGCATTGACCGACCGAGCGCGGTGGTCGACCCCCGGCCGCCGAAGCAGACACCAAGCACCTGTACGCCGAGGTGGTGATCCATGCGCAGGGGCGCGAGTTCGCCCGTGCACGTCCATGACCCGTTGACGGTACGACCGAACGACAGGCCGGTCGAGACCCCGGTCTCCCCTGCGGGGACCGCCCGTGGCTTATCGTTTGGATTCAAACGTAATGCCATGACCTGGAGGCTACGCATGCTGGACATCACCCACGAAGACTGGCTGCGCCGGGCCAAGGCACTGGACGTGTCAGGTGCGCACCACATCGACGGCGCCGACGAACCCGGCGGCGGGCAGTCCTACCCGGCCCTCTCGCCCCGCGACGGGCAGGTGCTGGCGCACGTGGCCGACGCCCAGCCCGCCGAGGTGGACGCCGCTGTGGCCGCCGCGCGCCGGGCCTTCGACTCGGGGCCGTGGCCACGCCTCGCACCTGCCGACCGGGGCCGGGTCCTGTTGCGGATCGCTGATCTGCTGGAGGAGCAGCGTCACCGGCTGGCGCTGACGGTCAGCCTGGAGATGGGCAAGCCGATCACGGACGCGTACGACATCGAGCTGCGCGCCGCGATCAACACCTTTCGGTGGTACGGGCAGCTGGCGGACAAGCTCACCGACGAGTCGCCGCACACCGCGCCCGACGCGCTCGCCCTGGTCACCCGCGAACCGGCGGGTGTCGTCGGCGCGGTCGTCCCCTGGAACTTCCCTCTCACACTGGCGGGCTGGAAGGTCGCTCCGGCGCTCGCGGCCGGCTGCACCGTGGTGCTCAAGCCGTCGGAGAACTCGCCGCTGTCCGCGTTGCTGCTCGGTCGGCTGGCGACCGAGGCCGGGCTGCCGCCGGGCGTACTCAACGTCGTCACCGGCGACGGGCCCACCGCAGGACGGGCGATCGGCCTCCACCCGGACGTCGACGTGCTGGCCTTCACCGGATCCACCGCCGTCGGGCGGCACTTCCTGCGGTACGCGGCCGACTCCAACCTCAAGCGCGTCTGGCTGGAGCTGGGCGGCAAGTCACCCAACATCATCCTCCCGGACGCACCCGACCTGGAGAAGGCCGCCGAAACCGCCGCCTGGGGCATCTTCTTCAACCAGGGCGAGATGTGCACGGCCCCTTCGCGGCTGCTCGTCCACTCCTCTGTTGCCGAGCGCGTGACGGACACCATCGTGGCGCGGGCCCGGGAACTACGGATCGGTGACCCGCTCGACCCGGCGACCGAGATGGGGGCGCTGGTCGGTGAGCGCCACCTGCGGCGCGTACTGGGGCACATCGGCACCGGCCTCAACGAGGGCGCTCGGCTGCGGGCCGGGGGCAGCCGCATACTCACCGACACCGGCGGCAGTTACCTGCAGCCCACCGTCTTCGACCACGTGGATCCGGGCATGCGGCTGGCCCGTGAGGAGATCTTCGGCCCCGTCCTGTCCGTGCTCACCTTCGACGACCTCGACGAGGCCGTCGCGCTCGCCAACGACACCGAGTACGGCCTGGCCGCCGGGCTGTGGACCTCCGACCTGTCCACCGCCCACCAGGTCTCGCGCGCGCTGAAGGCCGGCACGGTCTGGGTCAACTGCTACGAGGAGGGCGACCTCACCGTGCCCTTCGGCGGCGTGAAGCAGTCCGGCAACGGACGCGACAAGTCCGCCCACGCCATCGAGAAGTACACCGAACTCAAGACCACCTGGATCCAGCTGTGACGACGCCCGCGCGACCGCTGATCGCGATCCCCGCCCGCTTCGCCGCCTCCACCTCCGCCCTGCGCTACGCCGCCGAGGTCAACGCCCGCGCGCTGGTCGAGGCGGTCTGGCGGGCCGGCGGTGAACCGGCCACCATCCACCCCGCCGAGCCCACCGCCGCCGGCGTGGCCGCCCGCCTCGCCCGCTTCGACGGCGTCCTCCTCCCCGGCGGCGGCGATCTCTCCCCGTACCGCTACGGCGCGACCGACACCCACGACAGCGTGTACGACGTCGACGACCTCCAGGACGCCTTCGACCTGGAAGTCGCCCGCCAGTCCATCGACCTGGGCCTGCCCCTGCTCGCGATCTGCCGCGGCCTCCAGGTCGTCAACACCGCCCTCGGCGGCACCCTCCACCAGGACATGGGCGGTCCGGACCGCGAGCACCGACATGTCGTGCACCCGATGGCGATCCGGCGCGGTTCGCTGCTGGAACAGGCCACCGGCGCCGAGAAGGTGGAGGCATCCTGCTACCACCACCAGCGGGTCGACCGTACGGGCGCCGGCCTCACGATTACCGCCCGGGCCGCCGACGACACGGTGGAAGGGCTCGAACTGCCCGGAGTTCTCGGCTGGTTCGCCGCGGTCCAGTGGCACCCCGAGGACACCGCCCTCGAAGACCCCGCCCAGCAGGGACTGTTCGACGCCCTTGTAGGCGCCGCACGCGACCGCCATTGACAGCACGAGAACTCACCGCCGTCTTCCTCGTCGGACGCCGCACAAGTCCTGCCCCCGCGGCTACCTCGCTCCCGGCATAGCTCTGGCGCATCACCGCCGCCCGAGGGCTGGGACCGCAGGACATCGCCATCGCCCGATGCGATCAGCTGCCGCGGTCCACCGGCGGGGAGGGGGATCGCTGCCACCGCGTCACCGGTAACGCGGGGGCTCCGAGCGCCGCCGGCCGTCATCGCGGCGGAGGCGTTCTCCCGCTGAGTGCTGCCCCACTGCGCGGGCTCCCCCTCACGCCTTCGGCTTCGGACGGCGACCACTGCGACGCAGGGCGGGCTCGGCACCGTTCAGCAGGGCGCGCCGACGCTCCTCGCCGTGCTCCTCGACCTGGAGCACAACTCGCCGCAGTCCGTCCGCGACGCTGCGGCACTCGTCGTCGTCCAGCTGCTCGGCCACGAATGCCTCCTCCTCGTTGAACTGCGGAAACACCCGCCGCATCAGTTCCTCACCATCGTCCGTGAGGCTGAGCAGAACCAGCCTCCCGTCGGTGGGATGTCCGCCCCGCCGCATTAGCCCCCGAGCCTCCAGCGTGCGCGCGACCCCAGTGAGTGTGCCCTTGGAGATCCCCGCTTCCTCAGCCACGTGCCGGGTCTCCGACTCGCCCCAGACCCAGACCACCCAGAGCACGACGAACGCCGTCCAGGTGAGATCGGATCCGCGGAGTACGGAGTTCTCCAGATGCTGCCGTACCGCCGAGGCCGCCCGGTGGATATTGGCCACCACAGCCATCTGCTCATGGCGGATCGGGATGCCGCCGAGCTTCGCAGCGGCCAGCTTCTCGGCTTCGGTGATGGATCGATGGCCGGGCACGGGCACACCCCTTCGACGTCTCTGCGACGCACTGGATCGACATTACCGTTCGGACCCAAATTGTACGAAGCCCGAGTGAGGGAGCGCTCGGCCATCGGCCGCCGATGTGCCCGTGGGCGGCTTCGCTTTCCGTATGGGGTGGTGGACTTGCCGACGGCGAGGTCGCGTAGGTGCTGAGGTGCTGAGGTGCTGAGGTGCTGAGGTGCAGCGGAAGCAGCCCCGGTACTGGACGTCACCAGGAGATGCTGGACAACCGCCGTCAATTCCGGGTGCTGGTGGTCGCCCTGAATTGTGCGACCAGGGTGCGGCCGACGTGCAGACAGAGCTGCACATCTGGCGAGGCGGTTGCCACGGGTTCGATGTCATTGCGGGGGGCGGATCAGATGCAACTGATCCACAGGTGAGTACGTCTGCGCCTGCGTGCTCAAATCATGAGGTGCCGGTCTGCAACCCCGCGATGAGTCCGTCGAGTATCCGCAACTGGCGGGAGGGTGTGGTCAGGCGAGCCGCGAAGATCGCGTTGATCTGGAGTCCCATCAGCGTGGCCATCGCAAGGTCCAAGAACGCATCGAGATCGCAGGATGGGTTGATCTCTCCGGCTTCAGCCGCAGTGTGCAGATACGAGAGCATCTGATCGCGCCAGCGCGATATCGCCTGGTCGTAGACGCCGATCAGTTCCTGATCGGCTACCGCGTAATTCCAGAAGCCGATGACCACGCGGGCCTCATTGAGACGCTCGTCGTCCAGGGGCATGATCTCGACGCAGAACTTGCGGAACGCGTTCAGGCCGTTGGCTCCGGCGATGGTGCGGGCGGCCCGCTGCTCGGTGGCCGCATTGGCGCGCTCCAGCGCGGCCCGCAGAATTGCTGCTTTGGTGGGAAAGTATCGTGCGAGCGCACCGTTCGTGAATCCAGCTTCGGCGGCGAGATCCCGCATGTTCAGCGCCGCGAACCCTCGCCGCGCGACAAGGCGCCATACGGCTTCGATGATCTCTTCACGCCGCGCGTCGTGGTCCACGATCTTGGGCATGGTGACACCTTACCAACGGGTAGACGCCTGAATGCTGAGGGCTGTGGTCGCACTCGCGGGCCTCACGGCGGATGAGTCCGAGGGGTCGCGTGACCCGCAGACCCAACCCTGTGACCTGGTGAACCTCTTACGCCACGTGCTCGCGGCAGGGGCGCACGGAGCGAGGGCGAAGAGCCGTCATTCCCGGTCGCCGTGAGGGGGGTCCCCATGGCGCCCCCTTCCCAGCGACCCCATAAGGGATTACATTGGAGCTATTAATCTACAACTGTAGACGCCAGGCTCTGGTGCGGCACCAGTCGGTACGCGGCATCGAGGCCCTCTGAATCCGGTAGCGGCCAGCTCGCCCCGGGCACCTGATCGTCCCCAGCGCCCAGGTAGGCGCTCAGCCCTCGTCATGACCAACACCACCTCTTAGGACAGAGCATGCCTGATCTTGAGCCAGATGAATTCCGCCGCCAGGGCCACCAGTTGGTCGACTGGGTCGCCCAATACCGCACCTCGCTCCCTTCCCTGCACGTGCGGCCGAAGGTCTCACCGGGCTCCGTGAAGGCGCAGCTTCCTCGTGAACTGCCTGAGCAGCCGTCCCAGGCGCTGGGCGATGATCTCATCGCCTTGCTCAACGACGTGGTCGTCCCCTCGTCGCTCCACTGGCAGCACCCGGGCTTCTTCGGCTACTTCCCAGCGAACGCCTCCCTGCTGTCGCTCCTCGGTGACATCGCATCGGGCGGGATCGGAGCACAGGGAATGCTCTGGTCGACATCGCCGGCCGGGACGGAGATCGAGCAGGTCCTGCTCGACGGCCTGGCGGATGCCCTGGGCCTTGGTCGCGAGTTCACTTTCGCCGGAGGCGGAGGCGGTTCGCTGCAGGATTCGGCTTCGTCGGCATCGTTGGCCGCCCTGCTGGCTGCGCTGCAGCGCAGCAACCCGGACTGGCGCGAACACGGCGTGGACGGCACCGAGACGGTGTACGTCACTGCCGAGACCCACTCGTCACTGGCCAAGGCCGTGCGTGTGGCCGGGCTCGGCGCGCGAGCATTGCGGATCGTCCCCTTTACCCAGGGCACGATGTCCATGTCGGCGGATGCCCTGGCAGACATGCTGGCCAAGGACGCGGCCGCCGGAAAGAGGCCGGTCATGGTCTGTCCGACCGTGGGAACAACCGGCACGGGTGCCATCGACCCAGTGCGAGACGTCGCGCTGGCAGCGCGTGCGTACGAGGCGTGGGTGCACGTCGACGCCGCGTGGGCAGGAGTCGCGGCGTTGTGTCCCGAGTTCCGCTGGCTCCTGGACGGCGTGAACCTTGTCGACTCGTTCTGCACCGACGCACACAAGTGGTTCTACACCGCCTTCGACGCCTCGTTCATGTGGGTGAGGGATGCCCGAGCGCTGCCCACAGCGCTGTCCATCACACCGGAGTACCTGCGTAACGCTGCGACCGAATCGGGCGAAGTCATCGATTACCGCGACTGGCAGGTCCCGTTGGGCCGTCGTATGCGTGCGTTGAAGATCTGGTCGGTGGTGCACGGCGCCGGACTGGAAGGCCTGCGCGAAAGCATCCGCGGCCACGTCGCTATGGCCAACTCCTTGGCCGGCCGGATTGAGAGCGAGTCGGGCTTCGCCCTGGCCACCCCGCCATCACTGGCACTCGTATGTATGTACCTCGTCGACCAGGAAGGGCGCCCCGACGACGCCGCTACCAAGGCAGCAATGGAGGCGGTCAACGCCGAAGGGCATTCCTTCCTCACGCACACATCGGTCAACGGTCACTTCGCGATTCGCGTCGCCATCGGCGCGACGACGACGCTGCCCGACCACATCGACACCCTGTGGGACTCGCTTCGCAAAGCCGCTCGCCAGAGCGGTGGATGACTACCGACCTTGGCGGATTGGCTTCGGGTGCCGGGGTTGAGGGTCAGGCCTGTTTCGGTGAGGCAGCCGTCGATGAGTCCCGGGTGGGGGTCTGTAAAGCGAGCGGTGTAACTGGGCTTGGCGTGGCTAGAGTTGGCCTGCGGTGAGGCGGCCGTCGAAGGCCAGGTCGAAGGCCAGGTCGAAGGCGTTCATGGCGCCCTTCCAGCGCATGGTCCAGCGTTTCCGGCCGGCGCCGGTCGGGGCGAGGCTCATGACGGCCATGTAGACGCGCTTGAGGGCGGCCTGCTCCGTGGGGAAGTGACCGCGGGAGCGGACGGCCTTGCGGATGCGGGCGTTGACGCTCTCGATGCTGTTGGTCGTGCACACAATCCGGCGTATTTCCGCATCAAACTGAAGGAAAGGCGTGAACTCGGCCCAGCTGGACTCCCAGAGGCGGACGATCGCCGGGTACTTCTTGCCCCAGGTCTCGGCGAATTCCAGGAACCGTGTCGTGGCCGCGTCCTCGGTCGGCGCGGTGTAGACGGGCTTGAGTGCCTTCGCGATCTTGTCCCAGTCCTGCCGGGCCGCGTATCGGAACGACGCCCGCAAGAGGTGAACCACACACGTTTGCACCACGGTTCGCGGCCAGACCTCGCCGACCGCGTCGGGCAGCCCCTTCAACCCGTCGCAGACCAGCATGAGGACGTCTTCGACGCCCCTGTTCTTCAGCTCGGAGAGCACTCGAAGCCAGTGTTTCGCGCCTTCGCCGCCGTCGCCGACCCACAGGCCGAGGATGTCGCGGTATCCCTCGGCGGTGACCGCCAGGGCCACATAGATCGGCCTGTTCGCTACTTGGCCATCGCGAATCTTGACGTTGATAGCGTCAATGAAGACGACCGGGTAGACGCGGCGGATTCCACTGGTTCCTGCTCCCCCACCCGGCCCTCCCCGGCCACACATCCCGGGCCCCGCCTCCACCGCGACCGTCGTGCTCGACTGCTCCGGGATGGCGGACGGCGACCGGGCCGGGCCGGCGATGCTGCGGGACTCCTCCGCCTGGATCGACGTCACGCGGCAGGATGGCGTCAGCAGGCTGGTGATGTTCGACGGCCTGACCATGGACGCCCGCTGGAACACCAGCAACACCGGCACCAAGCAGGCCCGCGCCCACCTCCCCGCGTCCGGCAGCCGCGTCTGGCTGCGCGCCGCCGCCGACGGGCCGCCAGGCGACGACGCGTGAAGCTGATTCCGGCACCCTGATCATCCTGTTCGATCGCCGGAACCCCGCCCGGCGGCTGTGGGCAAGGCGGCAGCCCGGCTCGGCCGGTAGGTTCGGGGCCTTCTCATGATGGCCTTGAGGAGCCGGTATGCCTTGGCCGTCATAGTCGGCAGCAGCTGCCCGCAGGCGCACGGATGACGGGCCGTTTCCGTCCGGCGCCCCGTACGCGGAGAGGGGGCGCCGAACGGAACTACGCCGTCCGGGAGTGGGCGCCGCTCAGGAGGTGAGCAGGGAGAGGTTCACCGTGTTGGCGAGGGCCTGCATGCCCGCGCTGTTGGGGTGCAGATGGTCGCCGCTGTCGTAGGCGGGGAGCAGTTGCGCCGGGTTGGCCGGGTCGCGGAGCGCCGCGTCGAAGTCGATCACCGCGTCGAAGGCGCCGCTGGTGCGGATCCAGTCGTTGACCTGGGCGCGGATGGCGGCCTTGGCTGCGGTCTGTGTGGAGTTCGGCAGGATGGTCCCGCCGATTATTCGGACACCGGCCGTGTGTGCCTGGTTGATCATGGTCTGGTAGCCGGCGATGATCTGGTCGGCGGGGGTGGGGGTGGTGTTGTTGATGTCGTTGATGCCCTCCAGCAGGATGACGTTCTTCACGCCCGGCTGGGTCAGGACGTCGTGGGAGAACCGGGTCTTGGCCGCGATGCCCTGCGGCGCGCTCGGGCTGTCGGTGACCACCCGGTTGCCGCCGATACCAGCGTCGACCACGCCGAGGCGCTGGCCGCCGGACTCGGCCTGCAGCCGCCGGGCGAGGTAGTCGGGCCAGCGCCGGTTGGTGTTGTCGGTGGCGCTGGAGCCGTCGGTGATGGAGTCGCCGATGGCCACGACGGTTCCCTTGGCCGTGGGTGACACGACGTCGAGTCCGGCGACGTAGAACCAGTGGTTCGTGGTGGCGGTGAAGTTCGTCGCGGCCTCCTCGGCGGCGTGGTTGCCGGTGCCCGCGGCGGACAGGTAGGAGGTCTGGTGGGCGTCGTTGTGGTAGGTGGAGGCGCCGGTGGTGCCCGGGAGGTAGACGCTCACCAGCAGGTTCTGCTCCGCGACGACCGGCATCGGGATGACGTCGCTGGTCAGTTCCTGCCCGGCGGGGATGGTCGGCGTGGCCGACCGGCCGAAGGTGACGGTGTGTGTGGTGCCCGCGACCGCGGTGGCGCCGCTGGACTGGACGGCCACCGTGACGGCACCGACCGAGAGGGCGGTCGTGCTGCGCAGGTTGGACAGCCGGATGCGCAGCCCCGCGCCGGAGGTGTTGTTGTGGACGACCATCCGGAGGGTCTGCGCGTTGAAACTCTGGCCGCCGCTGGTCATGGCCGGGCCCCAGGTGGCGGAGCGCAGGCGCTCGGTCAGGCTCCACTGCTGGTTGGCGTTGGCCGTGGTCTTGCAGGTCCACTGGATGATCCGGTGGTCCTCCGCGGCGGAGCCGTCGGAGACGTCCAGGCACAGGCCGCTGCGGGCGGAGACGATCTCCGAACCGCTGAAGGTCCAGTTCTGGTTGCTGGCGCCGGTGCAGGGCCACTGGATGATCGCGGCCCCCGCGTTCGTGGAGCCGTTCTGGACGTCCATGCACTTGCCGCTGTTGATGTTGACCAGCGAGAAGGTGCCGTCGCCGTGGTCGACCGCCTCCCACAACTGGCCGGGGCCCCCGGAGGCGGTCTTCTGCACGACCGTCGCGCCGTTGGCCAGGGAGTCCGACAGCACGGCGGCGTTCTTGCCGCTGTTGGCCGCCGTCAGGGAGTAGACGTGGCCGCCCTGCGGCGCGCCCGCCGCCGAGGCGTCTGCCGCCGGGGCGAGGGTGAGTCCGACAGCGGCCAGGCAGGTGGCGGATGCCGTGGCCGTGAGTCTGGCGGAGAGTCTTCGGGAGGTGTGCATGTGCGGCCCTTCTTTGCTGGGTGGGGACGTGCGCGTCTTCGTCGTGGAGACGTGCGGGTCGAGGGGGCTGGGGCGCTCAGGAGGTGAAGCTCCGCAGCGTGAACTGCTGGTCGAGCCGGCTTCCGCAGGTCTACTGGACCAGCGCGGCCCCGTCGGCGGAGGCCGAGTTGGCGGCCCAGGAGCCGGCGAGGTGGACGGTGGCGCCGGTCATGTCGCCGAGTGCGGGCAAGCCGTGTGCGCGGACGGCGTGAGAGCGGCGTTGACGTACGGCAGGAGTGGGGGCCTGGGTGAAACCTGTGAAGTTCAGCCGGACGTTGATGGTGACGTGCTCGGAGGAATGATGGAATCAGGCACGCGTTCTGGGGGGCGCGAGGTGCCCAGGCGCCTCGCGCCCGCAGGGGACCGCCACCGCTGCCCCTCGCAACAGGCCGAGGAGGAGCAGGCCGGAGGGCAGGATCAGGAGGGGATGATCTGCCACTGTTGCTCGGTGCGGCCCGCGTAGGGCTGCTGCTCGACGGCGGCTGCGTTGGCGGTGCTGGCCTCGTCCACGGCGAGCGAGAGCCCGCTGTAGCGGTTGACCAGTAGGTAGTGCCCGTCACCGGTGGGTGTGACGGCCCAGTGCTGCTGGGGGACGCTGGCGTCTCCCCAGATGCCGGCGGTGCCGCCGTCCGCGCGGGAGAGATCCGCGATCTCCAGGAGCTTGCCGCTGCCCACACCCTTGATCTTGTAGTAGCCGTCGCCGGACTTGATGAAGGTCCACTTCTGGTTCGTCTGGCCGAGCCAGGGCCACTGCTGGATTTTGGTGCCGTTGGTGGTGAGCCTGTTCACCACGTCGGCCACCTGGCCGCTGTTTCGGTTGGCCAGCCGGTAGACGGTGCCGTCACCGGGCAGCGTGGTGGACACCAGTGCCGGCTTGAGCGACCGGCCGCCGATCCTGACGCCGCCGATGTTGGCGTAACCGCCGGTGGCCGCGTTGGCCCGGATCCGTACGAAGCCCACGTTTCGGGCGGGCCATTCGGCCACCTTGGTGGCGCGGTCGCCGGCCCAGGCGCCGGTGGCGACCTGGGTGAAGTTCGTGCCGTCGGTGCTGGTGAGGATGGTGCAGGAGGTGATGTCGCCGTCGGTGGAGTTGTTGCGGTTCCACTGCTTGGGCAGGTACTCCAGCGTGGAGACGTTGCTCCACACGCCGCCGAGGTCGATGGTGATCGACTGCGGCAGCGGCGCCGGCAGCCCCCAGGTCGACCAGCAGGTCTCGTAGCGGACGTCGCTGAGTCCGTCGATGGCGTGCAGCGGTCCCTCGCCGGTGTGGAAGGCGGTGGCGTACGCGTTGACCGGTGTGACGGGGTGCTCGGCGCGCAGTGGCTGGGTGGGCAGCGGTGGCCGGGAGGTGTTGGGGCTCCAGGCCGCGCCGACCTCGGCGAGCCGGTTGACGATGTTGGTGTCCAGCAGGCCGTTGCGGTTGGGCGGGCAGTTGAGGATGAACGAGGTGTACTTCGGTTCCAGGTCGGCCAGGTGCGAGAGGATCGCGGCTTTGCTCATGAGGCTCTCGGTCGGGGTGGAGGGGTGCCAGAACCAGCCGTTGCTGATGGTCTGTCCCTGCATTCCGGCGTAGGTGTTGCCCGCCGGCGCCGTGATGCCCAGTGGCTCCTCGAAGAAGATCGCGTCACTGAGGAAGGGCTCCGACAGCCCGCCGATGTCGATCATGACGCAGTCCGGCTGCAGTTGCTTCACCAGCGAGCGGATCCTCTGGTAGGAGACGGCCTGCTGGCCCATCTGCCATGCGTAGCCGTCGGTCATGAACATGTCGATGGTGCCGTAGTTGGTGAGCAACTCGGTGATCTGACCGAGGATGAAGGTCATGTCGCCGGGCTGGATGGCATCGGTGATTTCGAGCCCGGTCACCTTGTGCCTGCTCTCCCACGCCTCGACGCCGAAGGTGCGGTCCCAGATCGAGTAGTAGAACCCGACCTTCAGCCCCTTCGCCCGGAACGCATCGCAGTACGCCCGCACCACGTCCTGCTTGTAGGAGCTGTTCGCGACGTTCTGGGTGCCGTAGGCGCTCGGCCACAGGGCGAAGCCGTCGTGGTGCTTGGTGGTCAGGATGCCGTAACTCATCTTCGCGGCAGCCGCCGCGTCGGCCCACTGCGCGCAGTTGACACTCGGCGGGGCGAAGACGGTGGGACTCTGTTTCGGCGCCGCCCACTCCTCGCTGGTGAAGGTGCCCAGGCTGAAGTGGTTGAACATGCCGAACCGCATGTCGACCATCTTGCTCAGGTTGGTCTGCGTGTCCGCGGCCGACGCCTGCGACAGCAGGCCGGAGAAGCCGGGGACCAGCGGCAGGGCGGTCGCGGCGGTCGCCGCCCCCGCCGCACTGAGAAAGGTACGGCGATTCATTCTGGACGCGGACATGGGGCACTCCTGCGGATCGATGGCGCGGCTTGCGGTGACGATGTCCAGGGACATTCCGGGCCGGCCGGGTGTCGTGGTGTGCCGGGGGGCAGGCGGCGGGGCTGCCCTGCCAGTCGCGGGCGTTGTCGGGCGGAGCGACGTGCGGGCGGGCCCGGGAGGCGGACCGACGGGCTGCGGCTCTTCCTTTCGGGACGGGGCCCTGGACGCAAGGGCGAAGCCTGCCGTCGGTGACCGCCATGCCGACGAGCGACTCTTCGGCGGGTGATCGACTCCCGACAAGGTCTTCTCCCCGGCAGTTCGAAGGACAGGGCACGGTGTCCTGACAGGCTTTGCGCACCGCGTATGTTTCGGCCAAGCATCGGATGTATTAACGGCTACGAATCAGCTATCTGTCTAGGTGCTCGACAGAAATTGCCAGATCAAGTGAAGATCGCTGCTGGTCGACGAGTTCACCCCTCAGGGCTGAAGTCGCGATACATGGGAGGTGTTGACGGAGCGCATCTGTCCGACTTGTCGGACGCTGTTCGAAAGCCGCGCACGCGTCGCACTGCCGAGCCCGGCGTGCCCGTCACGCACCTCCTGCACGAGATCAGGGAACCGGGCTGCACCGGCGGCGCCAACCTGCTGGTCCGCTGCCTCAACCACCGAAGGCGTCAACACCCGCGCCAAGCAGATCACGCGGCAGATGCCGAGACGCTCACGGCGGTACTCGCCGTTCCCCGCCCCCTGCCGCCGGTGACCGTTCGCAGGGGGCGGGGTGTGCTCGTCTCGTCCTGGGATCAGGGGTTGTTCGGTCAGCTGATCGTGAACTGGCTGAGGCTCGCGGTGCCGGGTGTTCCGCTGTGTGCGTTGAAGAACATCCCCGCGTCCTGCGTGCTGTTCGCTCCGCTCAGGGTCGCGGTGCCGACGGTGGTCCATGTGGTGCCGTTGGCGGAGTAGGAGCCGGTGACCGACGTGCCGCTCCTCACCAGGCGGAGCCAGACCGGGGCGACGGTGGCGCTTCCGGTCTTGGTGACGGACTGGTCGACCCAGCCGTTGCCGTCGGAGTCCCAGCGCAGGGCGACACCGGCGCCGGGGGTCGCGGCCAGGATGACGTACCCGGCGGACGAGCCGGAGCCGGCGATGCTGTTGCGCAGCATCAGGCCCGCCTTGCCCGAGCCGTTGGTCTTGTCCTGGCTGTCGACGTGGACGGTGACGGTCGAAGACGTTCCCGCGGCGCCCGGCTTGTAGGCGGCTGAGTAGTCGTCGGCCGTTGTCCAGATGTCGCTGCCCGCGTTGGTCAGGGAGGTGACCCCCTGGTGCTGGTCCACCGCGGCCGGGATCGAGTTGTAGGCCTTGTAGGGAGAGGTGACGATCTGCAGGTTGCTGAAGGCAGCGCTGCCGGCGGTGGCGCTGTGGGCGGTGTGGACGAGGCCGGCGTCCTGGGTGGCCGCCATGGATGGCAGGGTCACCGCCGAGCCGATCTGGGTGAAGGTGGATCCGTCGGTGGAGTAGGAGGCCGACACCTGGGTGGCGGTGCGGGTGAGCCGCACCGACACCGGTGCCTTGACCGTGGAGGCCGAGCTGGCGAAGTGGTCGAGATAGCCGTCGCTGTCGGAGTCCCACTGGAAGGTGACGCCGTGGCTCGGGGTCGCCGCCACGATTGCGTATCCGGGCGAGGCGCCGCTGCCGGTGAGGTCGTTGCGCAGGACGACGCCGGCCTTGGCCCACTCGTTGGTGTTGTCCACGTTGTCCACCCGGGCGGTCACCGAGGTGCCGTTGACCGCGGCCCCGTTCTGGAAGACGGTGCCGTAGGCGTCCTCGTGCTCTCCGCCGGCGCCCCACATGTCCGCGCCCGCATCGGTGATGGTGAAGCGGCCGCCACTCTGGCCGGTGGAGCCGGGGGTGGAGGTGTAGGCGCTGTAGGGGGAGGTGACGGGGTCGGTGGTCAGCGGCCTGTAGGTGGGCTGGACGCCGGCGTTGTCCATGACCGTCCTGGCGCCGGAGGGCCAGTTGCCGTCAGCGACGACGACCGTCCCGCTCAGCGTGTTGCCGCGCCAGTCGCCGCTCTTGATGTTGGTGGAGGAGGTGGACGTCCAGTTGTCCGTCAGGGTCAGGTCACCGACGTTGTTGTCCGTGCTGGGGTTCTCCTGCGCCCAGCGGCCGATGTTGCGGAAGACGTTGTTGGTGTCGCTGAAGTTCCTGGAGCCCTCGTCGTGGTAGATGGCGTAGAAGCCGTGGTTGCTCTCGCAGAAGTTGCGGTCGATGGTGCTGCCCGGCGAGGCCGACAGGGTGTAGATGCAGCCGCCGTCGTGCCCCGTCTGCATGATGTCGTGGATGTAGTTGTCCGTGATGTGGTTGTCGGCGGCGGTGGTCGGGGTCTGGTAGAGGGGCTGGTAGTTGTACAGGCCCCGCTTCTCGTAGCTCGGGTTGCCGCCGGCGTCGTTGGCGCCCCAGCCGAAGCCGATGTTGATGCCGGAGTAGGGCAGGTTGTACATCTCGTTGTGCGAGATGGTGGTGCCGTTGACGTAGGTGACCAGGAGGCCCGACATATCGCGGTAGTCCAGTGCCACGTCGTGGATCAGGTTGTTGTTCAGCGTGATGTTCTGGTTGGTCATCCGGCTGTCACTGGGGTGGTGTGCGTCGGCCTGGACGCCACCGACGACGATGCTGCCGCCCGCGTCCTGAGCGAAGACGTTGCCGGTCACGGTGATGGTGTGGGCCCCGAGTCCGACGCCGGTGGTGTGTGCGTTCGCGTCGTTGCCTATGCCCAGGCCGTTCTGCCCGAGCTGGGTGAAGCGGTTGCCGGTGAAGGTGATGTGGTCAGCGGCTGAGACCTGGACGCCGGCGGGCATCTGGCTCATGTGGGGGCGGGTCGCCTCGAAGAGCGGGCAGCCGCTCTGGCAGGAGGTCAGCGCGTCCGACGGGCGGTCCCAGGTGCCCTTCAGGTAGGTGCCGGTCTGATGGCTGGCGTAGCCGTCGGTGCTCGGGCCCAGCCAGCTCGCGCCCGAGAACTGCAGCCCGGAGAAGGCGATATGGCTGGCGGGGGCGGAGTAGGTGCCTCCGATATTGACGAGCGAGTGCAGTTCCGGTACCTCGACGTCCGCGGTGCTCATGTCCTGCCCCGCGAGCGGCTTGTAGTACAGGGTGCCGGTGCCGGTGTCGAGGTACCACTCGTTGGCCGCGTCGAGGAACTCGTAGGCGTTCTCGATCCAGAGCGGCCCGTTCGCCCAGGGGTGGGCCATGGTGTCATAGCCGAAGGTGTTGTCGTCCCAGGCGGGCTGATCCATGGTGATAATGTTGTTGCTGATGCCGGACACCGGTGAGTAGCGGTCTGTGAACGAACCGAGCCCTTCGATCTCGGTACGGCCCGGATTGGCCAGGTTGTTGAGGTAGCTCAGCGCGCTGTTGGTGAAGGTGAAGCCGGTGGTGGTCGCGGTCAGGTCGGAGCGGCTGAGCGTGGTGCGGGCTCGTGTCGCCTGGACGCCGTCGACGTAGAGCTGCCGGGTGTCGAACCCGGTTCCCACGTTCGCCTTCCAGATGTTCTTCGCCGAGTCCTGCAGAGTCCAACCGGTGGCCCGCTGGGCCCCGGTGAGGACCGGGTGGGCGCCGGGCGCGGCCTTCCAGGTCACCGTGTGGCCGCCGGTGCCGGAGTCCGCGGACGTGAAGGTGAGGGGTGCCGTCAGCCGGTAGGTACCGTTCGCGACCTCGATGGTGATGTCGCTTGTCATGGCGTCGTTGAGCGTCCGCACGGTGGTCTTGGCCTGGGCGAGTGAGCAGGGCTGGCTGCTGGAGCAGGCGGTGCCGGTGCCGTTCGCTGCCACGTGGAGCGTGGTGGTGGCTGCGGACGCGGAGCCGGCCTGGGCGACGACGACCCCGGCCGAGGCGGTGAGGAGCGCGACCGCGGTCAGACATGCTCTGAGCCGGGCACGCGTGAGAGTACGGAAACGGGTTTGACGCATCTGCGGGACCCTTCGTCGGTTCACGTGGAGGAGCGTGGGATGCGCTGGTGCCTGGGCACGTGTGCGGTTCTGCCGCCGCGTTTCCTTGTGTTTAGTTCTGTTCGACGTGCTGCGCTACGCGTCGGCGGACACTCGTCGGTGACGGCAGTGATAGTGGTGAACTTGAGGTCAACACATCGGATGTATATCGGCGAGGGAGGCACCTGAGTGCCCCTCAGGCGGCGGTCCGGTGTCCCGCTGGCCGAGACAGTGCACGAGCATGCCCCGGGCGAGCGGGACGGTCAAGGGGAGCCGCGCAAGTCTACGAGGACACACACATCGGATGTCTCGCCTGCTGCTGCGCTGACGGATCCACGTCTCTGTTCGGTGCGGGAAGGAGGGCTGTCGAGACCCTTGACTGTGTGCTTCTGAAGCAGTTCCCTGTTCTTGCGTTTGATTGTGCGTCATCTTGATCGGATGTAGGTGACGATGGTGACGAGGCGGGTCGGCCGCGGACGGCGGTAGGGGCCGATACCGCTGAGGAAGCCCCTGGATGGCCCATATCTCTTGACGCCCGGGCGCGACGCCTGCGCCGTACCGTCGCCGTTTGATCAGGAAAAGCTGATGGTTTTTGTGCCCTCCGACGGGAACGAGAGAGGCAGGACCGCATGAACCCCTGAACGGAACTCCACAGGACCGAACTCGACCGCGGCTGGTCCCGCCGGTCCGGTTCCGCGGCGCGCGGTTCTGAAAGGCGCAACCGTGATCGCAGGCGCTGCTCTGGGACTCGGTACGGCTCCGACGGCCGCGCGGGCCGACGACCGAGCCGACGACGGGGTCGACGCCGCGGATGCCTCGATCAACGCGGTGTCCCCCGGAGGGATCACCGCCATCGGCCTCGCGCTGGTGGGCGGGGCCTTGCGGTGGTCGGCCAGACGCAGAGGGGCCAAGGTGGTCGATGTCTCCGGGCTGGGGCTGAAGCTGGCCAGCGGCACGGTGCTCGGGGCGGCGGGCACGGTGCTCACCGGGTTCCAGCACTGGACGGTGGACAGCACCTGGGCCACCCCGTACGGACGCAACGCGTGCGGGTCCGACCATTACCACGAGATGCGGTGGAAGCTGCAGGACACCGCCACACGGATCAACTTCAGTGTGCAGATCCGCGCCTACGACGGCGGCGTCGCCCTGCGGTACGTCCTGCTGGACCACGGCACGGCCGAGATCGCCGAGGAACTGATGAACACCGGATCCGGGACACCGACGTGCGCAAACTCCCAGCCCACCGCCGTCTGGTTCGCAGTCAAAGCAGCGCCGTTGCCTGAGCTTCTCGCGGAACAGGCCCGCTCGGTCGCGGCGAACGCTTCCGCGGTCCGCTCGTCGACATCGTCCTCGGCACGGACATCGACCACGAGGAGGCCGGGCATGACCATCCCGGCCCCATGTACTACAGTTATCTCGACATCGAGATAACTGTCGAGGAGCACCACAGCCGCACGCCACCATCGAGCCCGTAAGGGTTACCTAACTTAGCCTTACCTTAGCGGATCGGGCAAGATGCCGTGGCGGCACCACGCGGCGGTAGCCGCATATCGGCAGAGTGTGGTGAGTACGCGCACATCAATGAAGGAGACTGTCGTGTCGGCGAACAGCTTCGACGCCCGCAGCACGCTGCAGGTGGGCGACGAGTCGTACGAGATCTTCCGGCTGGACAAGGTGGAGGGCTCGGCCCGACTGCCGTACAGCCTCAAGGTCCTGCTGGAGAACCTGCTCCGCACGGAGGACGGCGCGAACATCACCGCCGACCACATCCGCGCCCTCGGCGGCTGGGACTCCCAGGCGCAGCCCAGCCAGGAGATCCAGTTCACGCCCGCCCGTGTGATCATGCAGGACTTCACCGGCGTGCCCTGTGTCGTCGACCTCGCCACCATGCGTGAGGCCGTCAAGGAACTCGGCGGCGACCCGGCGAAGATCAACCCGCTGGCCCCGGCCGAGCTGGTCATCGACCACTCCGTCATCGCCGACAAGTTCGGCACCAACGACGCCTTCGCGCAGAACGTCGAGCTGGAGTACGGCCGCAACCGCGAGCGCTACCAGTTCCTGCGCTGGGGCCAGACCGCCTTCGACGAGTTCAAGGTCGTCCCGCCCGGCACCGGCATCGTCCACCAGGTCAACATCGAGCACCTGGCCCGCACGGTCATGGTCCGCAATGGCCAGGCCTACCCCGACACCCTCGTCGGCACCGACTCGCACACCACCATGGTCAACGGCCTCGGTGTGCTCGGCTGGGGCGTCGGCGGCATCGAGGCCGAGGCCGCGATGCTCGGCCAGCCCGTCTCGATGCTCATCCCGCGCGTCGTCGGCTTCAAGCTCACCGGCGAGCTCAAGCCGGGCACCACCGCCACCGACCTCGTGCTCACCATCACCGAGATGCTGCGCAAGCACGGCGTCGTCGGCAAGTTCGTCGAGTTCTACGGTGAGGGCGTCGCCGCCACCTCCCTCGCGAACCGCGCCACCATCGGCAACATGTCGCCGGAGTTCGGCTCCACCGCCGCGATCTTCCCGATCGACGACGAGACCCTGAAGTACCTGCGCCTGACCGGCCGCAGCGACCAGCAGGTCGCGCTCGTCGAGTCGTACGCCAAGGAGCAGGGCCTCTGGCTGGACCCGAAGGCCGAGCCGGACTTCTCCGAGAAGCTGGAGCTGGACCTCTCCACGGTCGTCCCCTCCATCGCCGGCCCCAAGCGCCCGCAGGACCGCATCGTCCTCGCGAACGCGGCCGAGCAGTTCAAGACGGACGTACGCAACTACGTCGACGCCGTGGACGAGGCCGGCCAGGAGTCCTTCCCGGCCTCCGACTCCCCGGCCGTCGCCCCGAACGGCGCCCCGTCCAACCCGGTCACCGTGACCGCCCCCGACGGTTCCACGTACGAGATCGACCACGGTGCGGTGACGGTCGCGGCCATCACCTCCTGCACCAACACCTCGAACCCGTACGTCATGGTCGCCGCCGCGCTCGTCGCGAAGAAGGCCGTCGAGAAGGGCCTGACCCGCAAGCCGTGGGTCAAGACCACCCTCGCCCCGGGCTCCAAGGTCGTCACCGACTACTTCGACAAGGCGGGGCTCACCCCCTACCTCGACAAGGTCGGCTTCAACCTCGTCGGCTACGGCTGCACCACCTGCATCGGCAACTCCGGCCCGCTGCCGGAGGAGGTCTCCCAGGCCGTCAACGACCACGACCTCGCGGTCACCTCGGTCCTCTCCGGCAACCGGAACTTCGAGGGCCGGATCAACCCCGACGTCAAGATGAACTACCTGGCCTCCCCGCCGCTGGTCGTCGCCTATGCCCTCGCCGGCTCCATGAAGGTGGACATCACGCGGGACGCCCTGGGCATCGACCAGGACGGCAACCCGGTCTTCCTGAAGGACATCTGGCCCTCCGAGGCCGAGGTCAACGACGTCGTGGCGAACGCCATCGGCGAGGACATGTTCAACAAGTCCTACCGGGACGTCTTCGCGGGCGACGCCCAGTGGCAGGCGCTGCCGATCCCGACCGGCAACACCTTCGAGTGGGACCCGCAGTCCACCTACGTCCGCAAGCCCCCGTACTTCGAGGGCATGCGGCACGAGCCGTCCCCGGTCTCCGACATCTCCGGCGCCCGCGTCCTGGCCAAGCTGGGCGACTCGGTGACGACGGACCACATCTCGCCCGCCGGTGCGATCAAGGCGGACACCCCGGCCGGCAAGTACCTCACCGAGCACGGCGTCGAGCGCCGCGACTTCAACAGCTACGGCTCCCGCCGTGGCAACCACGAGGTCATGATCCGCGGCACGTTCGCCAACATCCGCCTGCGCAACCAGATCGCGCCGGGGACGGAAGGCGGCTACACCCGCGACTTCACCCAGGCCGACGGCCCGGTGTCGTTCATCTACGACGCCTCGCGCAACTACATCGAGCAGGGCATCCCGCTGGCCATCCTGGCCGGCAAGGAGTACGGCTCCGGTTCGTCCCGCGACTGGGCGGCCAAGGGCACCGCGCTCCTTGGCGTCAAGGCCGTCATCGCCGAGTCGTACGAGCGCATCCACCGCTCGAACCTCATCGGCATGGGCGTCCTCCCGCTGCAGTTCCCGGAGGGCGCCTCGGCCTCCTCCCTCGGCCTGACCGGCGAGGAGACCTTCTCCTTCACGGGTGTCGAGGAGCTCAACAACGGCACCACGCCGCGCACGGTCAAGGTCACCACCGACACGGGCGTCGAGTTCGACGCGGTCGTCCGCATCGACACCCCCGGTGAGGCCGACTACTACCGCAACGGCGGCATCATGCAGTACGTGCTGCGCTCGCTGATCCGCAAGTAAGCGGCAGCGCACGGCGGTTCAAGGCCGCGTCCCCGGTTCGCCGGGGGCGCGGCCTTCGTGAATCCCAGGGCTCCGGCACCTCGCGCGCACCCGGTGGGCGACCCTCGCCCACAGGGTGCGCCTGGCCGGCCGGTTCAGCCGACCCGGCAGGGCAGGCTCGTCGCCGTGTCACCGCCGTCGCCCGAGACGACGTACCCGAAGGTCGCGCTCTGGCCCGGACTGAGCGAACCGTTCCAGTCGGCGTTGTGGACCATCACGTCCTGGCCGTCGTACGTCGCGTTGCCGCTCCACAGGCTCGCGGCCTTCTGACCGCCCGGCAGTGTCCAGTCGACCATCCAGCCGAGCATCGGGACGTCGCCGGTGTTGGTGACGGTCACCTCGGACTGGTAACCCCCGCTCCAGCTGTTGGTGGTCCTGCGGGTGGCCTCGCACTTGCCGGGTACGGGGTCCGTCGGGTTGCCCGGGTCGTGAATGCCCGTCACCTCGCCGTTGCCGCCGTCGAAGACGACGTCGGAGCAGGAGTAGAAGGTCTCCGAGCTGTCCGAGCGCTGCCAGACCATGTAGATGACGTGGCGGCCGGACTTGTCGGCCGGGAGTCGGCCCGTCCAGGAGTAGTTGGCCTCGACCGTGCCCGGGTTGCCGTGCAGCGGCGGGTGGTCGGCCTTCAGGAACGGGGTGTCCTCCAAGGCGTCCCACGTCAGCGGCTTGGCCGGGTCGAAGCCGTCCTTGGTGATGTAGACGTAGAACCAACCCGGGTGCGCGGCCCACGCGTTGTACGAGAAGTCGACTGTCGCGCCCGAGGTGAGATGGGTCAGCGGCCAGTCGCTGCGCGGGAGGTCGAAGCCGGTGAAGTTGGGGTTGCCGCCGCTGCACAGCTTGCCGTCCGGCACGAAGCCGCGGGTGCGGCCGGCGCCGTCGGAGCGCAGTACGGAGAACCAGTTGTAGAACGGCGTGGTGCCGCCGGCTTGTTGGGCCGCCCTGCAGGCCGGGTTGACGGGTTTCATCTCACCGGTGTCCGTGAGGGCGTCCTCCCAGCACAGGAAGGTGCGGCTGCCGGGCTTCATGGGCGTGCCGTGTGCCTCGGCCTTGCCGCCGGCTGTGACGACGAGCGCGACGGCGGGCAGCGTGGTGAGCAGGGAGACGAGGACGAGGAAGAGGGCCCAGGTGGTTAATCGACGGCTCGGCCGCCGGCCGGGTCGGCTTTGCTGCAAAGTTGTCAGGATCATGACAGCTCGCTTCCTTCGGGTACGGGGCCGTGCGGATACGGGTGTGCCCAGTGCGAGGTATGCCTTGTGCGAGGTGTGCCCTTTGCGAGGTGCGGATACGGGCGGGGTGGGGGGCTTTGCCTCTGAGGCGGCGGGTTCCGGTCCACCGTTCATATGGGAGCGCTCCCACCCCGTCCTGTGCGGAAGTTAGCGCGAACCGGGGCATCTGTAAACGGCTGACGCAGAAGCCTGTCGCCGGTGAACGGCTGCCGCGGAAGAGAGGGGCGCTCGGGGCGGACCCGGTGGCGGCGTGCCGGTCCACCGGGTCCGCGAGCCGGGCAGGCCGGGGGAGTACCTGTCCGGGTGGTGCTGGCTTGTGGCGACACCGCGATGCGACAACGTTGTCTAATGGTCTGCACATGACTCTACCGCCTCAACGGACAACGATGTCAACCCAGTTGACCTGGGTCACCCGACCGGGTGGGGGTGCCGTGCGCGCCTCGCGCCCGTACGCACCCTTCCGTGGTAGGGCTGGCGCACGCTACTGTCCCTGCGGCTTGTGCGACCTGTGATGCGCGACCCGTCCGAAGGAGGAGGGGCCGCGTCATGCGTTTCCGTCCTACGTCCCTGCTGCTCGCCGCCGTACTCGCGGCCGGCGGCACCACCCCGGCCCTGGCGGCCACCGCCGCCCCACCGGACCTCGTCCGGGACCCGGCCTCGTACGTCGACCCGCTCATCGGCACCAGGAACGGCGGCAACGTCTTCCCGGGCGCCGTCACCCCGTTCGGCATGCTCTCCTGGAGCCCCGAGAACACCAGAGGCGACGCCACGCGCACGGCCGCGCCCGGCGGTTACCAATACGACGCCACCCGTATCCGCGGCTTCAGCCTCACCCACATGTCGGGCACCGGCTGTGCGGGCGGCAGCGGCGACATCCCGTTCTTCCCGTACGCCGGTGAGGTCACCTCCTCGCCCGCGAGCGACACCAAGGACGCCGTGTACGCGTCCGACTTCCGTCACGCCGACGAGACGGCCGAGCCAGGCCACTACAAGGTGGGACTGGCCTCCGGGGTCACCGCCGACCTCACGGCGACGGCCCGCACGGGCTCCGGCCGCTTCACCTACCCGGCCGGCAAGCCCGCCTCGCTCCTGATCCGCACAGCCAACTCCGAGGTGGGCTCCACCGATTCGTCGGTCCGCATCGACCCCGCGACCCGCACCGTGTCCGGCTCCGTCACCTCCGGCGACTTCTGCGGATACCTCGACCCCGAGGGCCAACGCCCCTACTACACCCTCTACTTCACCGCCCGCTTCGACCGAGCCTTCAAGTCGGCCGGCACATGGCAGGACGACAGGCTGACCCCGGGGTCGACCTCGGCGAGCGGCGGCACGGGGGGCTTCTCCAAGGGCGGGCGGCCCGTCGCCGGCAAGGGCGCAGGCGGCTACGTCGAGTTCGAGCCCGGCGCAGGGCCGGTCAACGTCAGGGTCGGCATCTCGTACGTCAGCCAGGCGGGCGCCACCGCCAATCTCGCGGCCGAGGACCCGTCGTACCGCTCGTTCGACGCGGTACGGGAGGCCGCCCGCCGGGCCTGGCGCGAGCGGCTGGGCGCCATCCGGGTCGGCGGCGGCACCGATGCCGGGCGCACCACCTTCTACACCGCGCTGTACCACGCGCTCCTCCACCCGAACGTCATCAGCGACACCGACCGCAGATACACCGGCAGCGACGGCCAAGTGCACCGGGTCGCCCGTGGGCACCGGGCCCAGTACGGCACCTTCTCCGGCTGGGACGTCTACCGGGACCAGGTGCAGCTGCTGACCCTCCTCAACCCGCGCACGGGCTCGGACATCGCGCAGTCGCTGTACGAACTCGCCGGACAGAACGGCGGCGTCTGGGACCGCTGGCTGCACGGCGCGAGCGGCACGCACGTCATGAACGGCGACCCCTCACCCACCGCCCTCGCCGGTATCCGCGCCTTCGGCGGCACGGACTTCGACCTGCGCGGTGCCCTGAAGTCGCTCGTCAAGGCGGCCACGGTCCCCACCGGACAGGACCTGTCCTCCGCCGGTAAACCGGTGCTGTCCGTCGGCCAACGGCCCTCCCTCGACAAGTACATGAAGCTGCACTACATGCCGTCCGTCTCCAACGCCTGGGGTGGTGCCGCCGAGACCCTGGAGATGTCCGGCGCCGACTTCTCCCTCTCCCAACTCGCCGCGGCAGCAGGGGAGAAGGACACCTCGGCCGCCTTCGCCGCGCGCTCACAGTGGTGGCAGAACAACTTCGACATCGCCGCCGACCCGACCGGTGGCTACATCGCGGACCGCAAGGCGGACGGCAGCTGGGTCACCGGCTTCACCCCGGCCACCGGCAGCGGCTTCGTCGAGGGTACGGCCGCCCAGTACACCTGGATGGTCCAGCACAACCCGGCCGGCCTGTTCGCGGCGATGGGCGGCAAGGACAAGGCGCTCGCCCGCCTCGACTCCTTCTTCCACGACGCCGACGGCGGCTGGGCCTTCACCGGCAGCGGCGGCGACAAGTCCGAGCTGGACAACGAGCCGTCCATCAACGTGCCCTACCTCTACGACTACGCGGGCGCGCCCTACAAGTCACAGGAGACGGTGCGCGCGGCGATGCGGCAGCTGTGGTCCACCGAACCCGCCGGCATCCCCGGCAACGACGACCTCGGAGCGATGTCCTCCTGGTACGTCTTCTCCGCGCTGGGAATGTACCCCCAGGTGCCGTCCCGTGCCGAACTCGCCCTCGCCTCACCGCTGTTCCCGCGCATCGAGATCGACCGGCCCCACGGCAACGACATCTCCATCCGCGCGAACGGCGCCGCCGCAGACGCTCCGTACATCCACTCCCTGAAGGTCAACGGCCGTACCAGCGAACGGCCTTGGCTGGCGGCCTCCCTCGTGCGCGACGGCGGCACGCTCGACTACACGCTCTCCGGTACGCCGGACAAGGAGTGGGGGAGCGACCCGTCCGACGCCCCGCCCTCCTTCCGCGCGGGCGAGCAGCCGTACCAGATCGGCGTCGGCCCGACCACGGCGACCATCGCTCCGGGCGGCAGCACGAACGTCGGCATCCGAGCCCTGTCGCTGAGCGGCGGCACGGGACCCGAGGTGCGGTTCAAGGCCGAGACACCCGACGGGGTCAGCGCGACTCCCGCCGAAGGGACGGTCGTCGACGGATCACAGGAGATCACTCTCGGCTCGTCCAAGGGCATGAAGCAGGGGTTCTACGACGTCAGGATCACGGTGACCTCGGGCGGCACCTCGTACGAGCAGCCCGTGGCCCTGACGGTGGCCGCTCCCGGCACCCTCCTCGCGGCCTACGACAACACCGGCATCTCGGACGACGAAGGGGAGCACGACGAGGCCGACTTCGACGGCGGCGGCTGGAGCTACTCCCGCCAGGCCCTCATGGCGGCCGGCCTCACACCGGGCGGACACGGCACGGTCGACGGGCTGGCCTTCAACTGGCCGAACTCGCCGAGCGCCCGTCCGGACAACGCGGCGGCGGACGGCCAGACCGTCGAACTCGCCGACCCCGCACGCAAGTTGTCCTTCATCGGCAGCGCGGTCAACGGCGACCAGCAGACCAGGGCCACCATCACCTACTCCGACGGCACCACCGACACGATCGGCCTCGCCTTCACCGACTGGACCGTCGGCGGCGGCGCCGGGGCCGTCCAGTACGGCAACGAGGTCGTCGCGAAGACCGCGTACCGGAATGTCTCGGGCGCGGACAAGGATCCGGTGGCGACCTACGTCTTCGCCACCAGGCCGTTCGCGGCGCCGGAGGGGAAGACGATCGCGGGCGTGACACTGCCACAGAACACGGACCTGCACGTGTTCACCCTCGCGACCGCCTGAGGTCTCCTCCGCCACGCCCGGCACCGGACACCGGGCGTGGCGGTCCCGTGCCTTCAGCCGGCCGTCGCGGCGGCGAACATGCCGACCTCGTAGGAACCGCCCTTCTGGTGCACGATCACGGCGAGCCGGTTGGCCGCGTTGATCTGTGCGACCAGGCAGACCAGCGCGGCGAGCTGGTCGTCGTCGAAGTGCTCCCGCACCCGGTCCCAGGTCCCGTCGGACACGCCCTGGCCGGCGTCGGCGAGCCGGGTCCCCTCCTCGGCGAATGCCAGCGCGGCCCGCTCGGCCTCGGTGAACACGGTGGACTCGCGCCAGGCGGCGGCCAGGTTCAGCCGCAGCGAGGTCTCGCCGGCGGCCGCCATCTCCTTGGTGTGGAAGTCGATGCACCAGCCGCAGCCGTTGATCTGGCTGACCCGCAGCGACACCAGTTCCTGGGTGGAGGCGGGCAGCGGCGACTGCTGGATCACCAGGCTGCTGTTGGCGAACCGCTTGGAGAACTTGCTGGAGATCTCGTTGTCGAAGAGATTGAATCGGGCGTCCATGACCTTGTCCTCACGTGTGGCGTTGTACGGGTCGAACAAGAGATGCCGGCGCCCGGCATCCTGTGACGGGACGACCGTGTGACGTACGCCACCGCCGCCGGGTGTCACACGGGTGCGGTGGCCGGCGTCCTATGCGTGATGTCGTCGAGAGCGAGCAGGCAGGAGCAGCCGGTGAACAGCGAGTACGGGGATCACCCGCCGGACACGGCCACCGATTCGTTCGTCGCCCACCGCAATCTGCTGTTCACGGTTGCCTACGAGATGCTCGGCTCGGCCGCCGACGCGGAGGACGTCCTGCAGGAGACCTGGCTGCGCTGGTCGGGCGTCGAACTCGGCACGGTGCGTGATCACCGCGCCTACCTGGTCCGGATCACCACCCGCCAGGCGCTGAGCCGGCTGCGCACACTCGGCCGCCGCAAGGAGTCCTACGTCGGCACCTGGCTGCCCGCGCCGCTGCTGACCACCCCGGACGTCGCCGAGGACGTGGAGCTGGCGGACAGCGTCTCGATGGCGATGCTGCTGGTGCTGGAGACGCTCACGCCGACCGAGCGGGCGGTGTTCGTGCTGCGCGAGGTGTTCGACCTCGGGTACGACGAGATCGCCGAGGCCGTCGACAAGAACCCGGCCGCGGTGCGCCAGATCGCGCACCGGGCACGCGCCCATGTCGCCGCGCGCCGCCCGCGCGGGGGCGTGTCCCCGGCCGAGACCCGGGACGCGCTCGACGCCTTCCAGCGGGCGGTCCAGACGGGTGACCTGCAGGGACTGCTCGACATCCTCGCGCCGGACGTCGTCTTCCTGGGCGACGGCGGCGGCGTCAGGCAGGCCGTCCTCCAGCCCGTCGTGGGGGCCGACAAGGTGGCGCGTCTGCTGGCGGCGGGGGTGGGCAGGATCCCGCCCCGGTCGCTGCGGCCGGCCCAGGTCAACGGCCTCCCGGCACTGGTCGTCCGCTTCGACGACGAGATCGACACCGTGGTGGCGCTGCGCGTCGACAACGGCCTCATCACCGGCTTCTACGCCGTGCGCAACCCCGCGAAGCTGTCGCACATGGGACAGGAGACCGCACTGAGCCTCCAGTAGCCGGGGGACGCGCCGCGCTCGACGCGTCCCCCAGGGGCCCCAACCCGGCTGCTCAGGCGAGCAGTTCGACCTCCGACACCACCGCCTCGCCGTCGAGGACCAGACGGTACTTCCCGTACGTGCCCGGAGACTGGACGGTGAACGCGCGTGTCTGCCGGTCCCATCGGAAGGACTCGCCGGACCGGATGTCCAGGGTCTTCCAGGTGGTCCCGTCGTCCGAGCCCTGGAGCGTCCAGCCGGTCGGCGCCAGGGCGCGGTCGGCGGACGAGGTCACCGTGTACTGGAGGCCCTTGACCGCCCCGGAGACCGGCAGGTCCACGGACGTCACGGTGGCGTCCGTCGCCGACGTGTTGTCGAACAGCGCCCCGTCACCCTTCAGCACGTCCGCACGAGGCGTCGGCACCTTGTCGTCCTGCGTGATCGACACGGGCGCCGCACCCTTGCCCGTGCCCCAGGACGAGGGCTTCGGCCCCAGGTCGAAGTCCAGGACGCCGCCCTTCTCCAGCAGCGAGTGAGGGAGCGAAGTCCTCGTCCACGTACGGCCGTTGACCTTCAGCCCCTGCACGTACACGTTCTTCGCGCAGTTCTTCGGCGCCTTGACGACGAGGTCGTGCCCGTTCTCCAGGTGCACCGTCGCCTTCTTGAACAGCGGGGAGCCGATCGCGTACTCGCCGCTGCCCATCACCAGCGGATAGAAGCCGAGCGAGGAGAACAGGTACCAGGCCGACTGCTCGCCGTTGTCCTCGTCGCCGTGGTAGCCCTGCCCGATCTCGCTGCCGGTGTACAGGCGGGAGAGCACCTCACGGACGTTCTTCTGCGCCTTGTACGGCTCGCCCGCAGCGTCGTACATGTAGTTGACGTGGTGCGCGACCTGGTTGGAGTGCCCGTACTGGCCCATCCGGACGTCCCGCGCCTCGGTCATCTCGTGGATGACACCGCCGTAGGAGCCGACGAAGTCCGGGGACGCCGTCTCCGGGGTGGCGAAGTACTCGTCGAGCTTGTCCGCGAGCCCCTTGCGGCCGCCGTACAGGTTGGCCAGGCCCCGGCTGTCCTGCGGGGCGGTGAAGGCGTAGCCCCAGCCGTCGGTCTCCGTGTAGTCGTAACCCCACACGCGCGGGTCGTACGTGGCGGAGTCCACCCGCCAGTGGCCCCCCGCGTCCTTGCCCTGGAAGAAGCCCGCCCTGGGGTCGAAGAGGTTCACATAGTCCCGGGCGCGGTTGAGGAAGTACTCCGACTCCTCGTTGTAGCGCCTCTCGCCCGTCTTTTTGTAGAGGGCCTGCCCCATCCGCGCGATGCCGTAGTCGTTGACGTAGCCCTCCATCGCCCACGACAGGCCCTCGCCGGTGTCGGTGCTCGTGTAGCCGAGGAAGGGCGAGGTCGCCATGCCCTTGCGGCCCACGCCCGACGCCGGCGGCACGACCGTCGCGTTCTTCACGGCAGCGTCGTAGGCCGCCTTCGCGTCGAAGTGGACGCCCTTGACGTACGCGTCCGCGAAGGCCACGTCCGAGGAGGTGCCGGTCATCAGGTCCGCGTAGCCGGGGGAGGACCAGCGCGAGGTCCAGCCGCCGTCCTTGTACTGCTGCACGAACCCGTCGACCATCTCGCCCGCCTGAGAGGGCGTCAGGAAGGAGTACGCCGGCCAGGTGGTCCGATAGGTGTCCCAGAAGCCGTTGTTGACGTACACCTTGCCGTCCACGATCTCCGCGCCGGTGTGGGTCGGGGTGTCGGGGCCCGGCATCGGCGAGAACGGCGAGGCGTACTGGTCCTTCGAACCGACCTTCTCGAAGCCGGAGTTGGGGTACAGGTACAGCCTGTACATGCTGGAGTAGAGGGTGGTGAGCTGGTCCGGCGTCGCACCCTCGACCTCGACCTTGCCGAGCAGCCTGTCCCAGGTGTGCCGGGCGCGGTTCTTCACCGTGTCGAAGGACGTGCCGTCCGGGATCTCCTGGCGGAGGTTGTCCTTGGCCTGGTCGACGCTGATCAGCGAGGTGGCGAGGCGGAGGGTGACCGTGCGGCCGGAGCCCGCGTCGAACCGCAGGTAGCCCTTGACCCCGCTGGAGGACCCGTCCTTCACCGGCTTGTCGAACGCGCCGTACACGAACAGCCGGGTCGCCCCCGTCGACAGCCCGGACTTCACGTCCGAGTAGCCGGTGACGACCCCGTTCTCCTTGTCGAGGGTGAGCCCCGCCTGCTCCGTCACGTTGTCGAAGACGACGCTCGCGTCGTCGCCCGGGTAGGTGAAGCGCAGGGCGGCCGCGTGGTCGGTCGGGGTCATCTCGGCCTTCAGACCGTTCTCGAACCGCACCCCGTAGTAGTACGGCCGCGCGGTCTCGTTCTCGTGCCGGAAGGCCAGCTCCCGCGCCTGACGGCCGGTGTCCGGGGTGCCGGACGCGGCGGACGGCATCACCTGGAAGGTCTGCCGGTCGCCCATCCAAGGGCTCGGCTCGTGGCTCGCGCTGAAGGCCTGGATCGTCGGCAGGTTGTCGTCGTTGTTGGCCCGCGCGTAGTCGTACAGCCAGCTCAGCGAGGACGCGTTGGTCACCGGCGTCCAGAAGTTGAAGCCGTGCGGCACGGCGGTCGCGGGGAAGTTGTTGCCGCGCGAGAAGCCGCCGCTGGAGTTGGTGCCGCGGGTGGTGAGGGCGTAGTCGGACAGATGGGCCTTCGGCTTCCCGGGTGCCACGCTCAGAATCGAGATGTCGTCCAGCCAGCCGCGGAACTCCGCCGGGCCCTTGGGGGAGTCGTACGCCACCAGGATCCGGTCGACGGTCCTGCCGGCCGCGACGGACCCGATCCGTGAGACGACGTTGTTCCACTGGTTGACGTAGAGGATCTTGGCCGCGCCCTGCGCCTGCGGCGAGAGCCCGAAGCCGTGCTGGTCACTCGCGCCCAGGCCGCTCAGATAGGTGCCGTCCGTGAAGGCCAGGTCGACGGAGACATTCGTGGCGTCGTAGTCCCGGTCGCCGTCCGCCATGGACGGGAAGATCCGGTACGACAGCTCGGTGTCCCGGCCGACGGCCACGTTCACGTCGAAGATCTTGTTGTACGAGTACGCCCGCCCGTCGACGGTGTGCCGACCGGCGTAGCGCAGGGCCCTCTTTCCGGTGAATCCGGCGCCCGCCTTCGCGGTGGGCGACCCGCTCGGGCCGCGGTCGACCAGCGAGAGCATGTCCTGCGGCACCGGGCCGCCGCTGCCGCCCGTGGAGAACTGCACGTCGGCGAGTTGCAGGATGTCGTCGGCGCCGTTGTTTTTCGTGATGTCGAGCCGGAAGTGCTGGTACTCGGCGGGCTCGGCCAGGTCGTAGGACTTCGTCTGGAAGCGCTCGGCGAAGGACTCGCCGGTGCGGCTGTCGAGGGTCTTCCAGTCCTTGCCGTCGGTGGAGCCCTGCAGGGTCCAGTCCTTCGGGTCGCGCTCGGCGGAGTCGTTGGCCGAGGTGAGCGCGTACGTCACGAGCCTGACCGGCTTGTCCAGGTCGAACTCGGCCCAGCCGGTGGGCGCGAACGTCAGCCACTTGGTGCCGGACTCGCCGTCGACGAGGTTCTCCTTCACCTCGCCGCCGCCCGTGTTCTCGGCACTGGCCCGCACGTCCGTCACATGGTCGGTGACGTTGCCCGGGATGCCGCTGCTGTAGCCGCCGTCGACGCCCGAGGCCCGCTTGCCGCCGTCCGGTGCCGTGTCGACCGTGTTCAGCCAGTCCGGCGCCGGGTCACCCGCCTCGAACGAGGACGCGAACCCCTTGTCGGCGGCCTTCGCCTGCGCCGGCAGCGCGGTCGCCGCCCCCTGCGAGCCGATCGCCAAGGCAAAGGCGGCCGCGAACACGACCGCCGGACCCCAGCTGTGCCGAGCTCTGTGCCGCATACGCCAGCACCCTCCCTGCGGTCATTAGGACAACGTTGTCAACTTCGACGCGCAGAGACCAGTAGTGGGCCAAGTGGCCAGTGATGTCAAGGGTGTTGCCTGTGGCATTCGGGGCCTATGTCGCGGATTTTTCCGGCAAGGTGGTCACAGGCGCCTCATATTTCCTGGAGGTCTCAACTCGGATAAGACCATTGGCCAACCTTGCATTCGATCTTGCTCCGTTGGCGGGAAGTGGACTATACCTGTCGGCGATTCATCCGATCCGTTCTTCACGATCCGCACTTCCTGCACGACCCTGCTTGACCTGACCGCGGTGCCGGGGAGGATCCGGTTCACCGCCTGAGTCCTGGAGAAGGCGAGGACTTGAGCATGGGATCCACTTCCGCCGAGAACACCGGCGCGGAAAACACCGGCGCACGGGGTGTCGGCCGCCGCGATCTGATCAAGCGGTCGGCCGCGCTCGGACTGATCTCCGTACCCACGATGAGCTTCCTGTCGGCGTGTGCCAGCAGCGGCGGCGGCGACAGCGGCGACAAGGCCAAGGCGGGCAAGAAGACCGCCAAGAACCCGCTGGGCGTCAACGACACCGCGGGTATGGAGTTCGTCCTCTTCGACGGCGGCTTCGGCAAGGAGTACGCCCAGGACGCCGTGAGGATCTACGAGAAGAACTTCCCGAAGGTGAAGGTGAAGTTCTCCGCGACCCAGAAGATCCAGTCCACCCTGCAGCCCCGCTTCAACCAGGGGACTCCGCCGGACCTGATCGACAACTCCGGCGCCGAGCAGATGGACATGGGCGTCCTCGTCGGCAAGAAGCAGCTCGCCGACCTCACCCCGCTGCTTGACGCCCCGTCCTACGACGACCCGAACAAGAAGGTCCGCGACACGCTGCGCCCCGGCATCGTGGAGATGGGCCAGTTCGACGGCGACCCGGTCTGGATCATGTACTACGCCTACACGGTGTACGGCGTCTGGTATTCGCAGAAGGCCCTGGAGTCGCTCGACGCGGAGTACCCCAAGACCTGGGACGAGATGCTCGCCGTGTGCGAGAAGGCCAAGAAGAAGGGCATGGCGGGCTGGACGTACGCGGGCAAGTACCCGTACTACATCCCCTTCTCGCTCTACCCCATGATCGGCAAGGTCGGCGGCCGCGAGGTCCTCGACGCCATCGACAACCTTGAGCCGAACGCCTGGAAGCACCCGGCCGTCAAGGCGTGTTTCGACGCCTACTACGAGCTCTACAAGAAGGGCTACATCCTCAAGGGCACCCCCGGCCTGGACCACATCCAGTCGCAGACCGCGTGGGCCAAGGGCAAGGCGCTGTTCATCCCGAACGGCTCCTGGGTGGAGAACGAGTCGGCGAACGTCATCCCCAAGGACTTCAACCTCGCCGTCTCCGCGCCCACCGGCATCGACAGCTCCGACAAGCTGCCCTTCGGTACGATCTGGGCGTCCGGCGGTGAGCCCTTCATCGTGCCGGCCAAGGCGAAGAACCCCGAGGGCGGCATGGAGCAGCTGCGCATCATGCTCAGCGAGGCATCCTCGAAGAACTTCACCAGCAAGGTGAAGTCGCTGACGGCGTACAACGGCGGCACCTCCGGGATCTCCCTGACCCCGGGCCTCACCTCCGGTGTCGCGGCGCTCAAGCTCGCCGGCCAGAACGTGCTGAATCCGCGGCTGCAGGACTGGTACGTGCAGTTGCAGAAGGAGCAGATCGGTGTCGCGGGCCTCGGCGAGATGATGGCCGGGCGGGCGACGCCGGCCGAGACGATCAAGAAGATCCAGGGCTTCGCCGACGCGGCCGCGAAGGACACGTCGATCAAGCACTACAAGCACCAGTGAGGGTCCGTCACAGGGCCTGTCCGGCGGATCAGGCCGGCTGCAGGAGACTGCTCGTCTCAGCCGCCCCGAGCGGGGTCTGGTGCGTGCAGCTGCAAGGCGGAGGAGGGAGTCGACGCGGAGCGTCGGCGACCGACGACAACGCTGCAGATGTGCGTGCCAGGGCCCGCGACGCCGGCATGATCCGCCGGCCAGGCCCTGGGCGGCAGCACCCGCCCAGAGATCGGGGTAGGTAGTAATGCAGCACGGCAAGTACCGGTTCATCGTGGGGTTTCTGGCGCTGCCCCTGGGGCTGTACGCGCTTTTCGTCGTCTGGCCTTTCATCCAGTCCATCTACTACTCGTTCACGGACTGGACCGGCCTGAGTCCCGAATTCAAGATGGTCGGCTTCGACAACTACAAAAGGATGCTCGACGACGACATCTTCTGGAAGTCGTTGCAGCACAGCCTGCTGTTCGCGTTGGTGCTGCCGTTGGTGACGATCAGTCTGGCGTTGTTCTTCGCCTTCATGATCAATGTGGGCGGACGGAGAAGGAGGGGCGGCCCGGTGATCTCCGGAGTCCGGGGCTCCTCCTTCTACAAGATCGTCTATTTCTTCCCGCAGGTGCTCTCGATCGCGATCGTCGCCCTGCTGTTCGCCTTCGCCTACAACCCGGACAGCGGCGCGATCAACTCCCTGCTGCGCGGAATCGGGCTCGGCAGCATCCAGCCGCTCTGGCTGGGCGATCCGAGCCTCGCCCTGTGGTGCGTGATGGCCGTGCTCGTCTGGTCCACTGTCGGCTTCTTCGTGGTCCTCTTCTCCGCCGGTATGGCCTCCATCCCGGCGGACCTGTACGAGGCCGCGCTGCTGGACGGTGCGAACCGCGTCAGCACGTTCTTCCGGATCACCCTGCCGCTGCTGTGGGACACCGTGCAGTCCGGCTGGGTCTACATGGGCATCCTCGCGCTGGGCGCCGAGTCCTTCGCGGTCGTACAGATCATGACGACCGGGCCGGGCGGTCCCGACTACTCGACCACCGTCATGGTCCTGTACGTGTACCAGAAGGCGTTCCGTGACGGGCAGGCCGCCTACGCCACCACCATCGGCGTCGCCCTGCTCGTCGTCACGCTGGCCTTCGCGGCGCTCGTGATGCGGCTGGGCCGGCGCGAGCGGCTGGAGTACTGATCACATGAAGACGACACAGACCCCCGCCCCCGTGCCGGCCGAGTCCGGCGCCACCGTCAGCAAGGTCGACGCCCCGGCTGCCCGGCCCGTGAAGGAGAAGAAGGAAGGAAGCGTTCTCAACGTCTTCTCCCACGGGATGCTCATCCTCTGGGCGTTCATGGTCGTCATGCCGCTGCTGTGGGCCGTGATGACGTCCTTCAAGGACGACAACTCCATCTTCAGCTCGCCCTGGGCGCTGCCCGACAAGCTGCACTTCGACAACTGGGCGCGGGCCTGGACCGACGCCAACATGAGCGACTACTTCCTCAACACCGTTCTGGTGGTGGCGGGTTCGCTCATCGGCACCCTGGTGCTGGGCTCGATGGCGGCCTACGTGCTCGCCAGGTTCGACTTCCCGGGCAACCGCTTCATCTACTACCTGTTCATCGGCGGCATGAGCTTCCCGATCATGCTCGCGCTGGTCCCGCTGTTCTACGTCGTGAACAACATGGGCCTCCTGAACACCATCCACGGTCTGATCCTCGTCTACATCGCCTACTCGCTGCCCTTCACGGTCTTCTTCCTGACCGCGTTCTTCCGCACCCTGCCGACCTCGGTGGCGGAGGCGGCCTTCGTCGACGGGGCCTCGCACAGCCGGACGTTCTTCCAGATCATGCTGCCGATGGCCAAGCCCGGCCTGATCAGCGTGGGGATCTTCAACTTCCTCGGCCAGTGGAACCAGTACATGCTGCCGACGGTGCTCAACACCGACCCGGACAAGCGGGTGCTGACGCAGGGGCTGGTGCAGCTCGCGGCCAGCCAGGGCTACAAGGGTGACTGGTCCGGCCTCTTCGCCGGCCTGGTGATGGCGATGCTGCCGGTTCTGGTGGCGTACATCGTCTTCCAGCGGCAGGTGGTGCAGGGGCTGACCGCGGGCGCGCTCAAGTAGCACCGGACGGCTTGTGGACGCGCCGCCCCTGGTTCCCCGGGGGCGGCGCTCACGTATGTGAACAGGGACCCCGATACGGTTCAACCTCTTGACGGGAGGTGACCCGAACGGCTCAGCTTAGAGTTCACTAGTTGGACATAGAGGGGGCCTCATAGAAGCGGTCCCGCGCGCAGGAGGTCGTCGTGGAGACTCCGGGGTCGCAGTCGTCACTGCACCGAGCCAACCTTGAGCGGGTCGTACGGGCCGTACGGCTGGCCGGGTCGCTCACGCAGGCGGAGATCGCCAGGACCACAGGGCTGTCCGCCGCGACCGTCTCCAACATCGTCCGCGAGCTCAAGGACGGCGGAACAGTCGAGGTCACGCCCACTTCGGCAGGTGGCCGCAGGGCCCGCAGCGTCTCCCTGAGCGGGGACGCCGGCATTGTCATCGGCGTGGACTTCGGGCACACGCATCTGCGCGTGGCGGTCGGCAACCTCGCCCACCAGGTGCTGGCCGAGGAGTCCGAGCCGCTCGACGTGGACGCCTCCTCGACACAGGGCTTCGACCGGGCGGAAGAGCTGGTCAATCGCCTGATTGCAGCAACGGGCGTCGACCGGTCCAAGGTCGCCGGTGTGGGCGTCGGCGTGCCCGGCCCGATCGACGTGGAGTCCGGCAGCCTCGGCTCGACCGCCATCCTGCCGGGCTGGACCGGCACCAAGCCCGCCGAGGAGCTGCGCGAGCGGCTCGGCGTGCCCGTGCACGTGGACAACGACGCCAACCTCGGCGCCCTCGGTGAGCTGGTCTGGGGCAGCGGCAGGGGTGTCCGCGACCTCGCCTACATCAAGGTCGCGAGCGGCGTCGGCGCCGGCCTGGTGATCGACGGAAAGATCTACCGCGGCCCGGGTGGCACAGCGGGAGAAATCGGTCATATTACTCTTGACGAATCCGGCCCTGTCTGCCGCTGTGGAAACCGGGGCTGTCTGGAGACCTTCGCGGCCGCGCGCTATGTGCTGCCGCTCCTCCAGTCCAGCCATGGGACCGACCTGACGATGGAAGGCGTCGTGCGGCTGGCCAGGGACGGAGACCCGGGTTGTCGTCGGGTGATCGCCGACGTCGGCCGACATATCGGCAGTGGAGTCGCCAATCTCTGCAATCTGCTGAACCCGAGCAGGGTGGTCCTCGGTGGTGATCTCGCCGAGGCCGGTGAGCTGGTGCTCGGGCCGATAAGGGAGTCTGTCGGCCGCTACGCGATCCCCAGCGCGGCGCGTCAACTCTCCGTTCTCCCGGGGGCACTTGGGGGCCGTGCGGAGGTGCTTGGAGCGCTTGCTCTCGCACTCAGCGAGATGGGCGATTCGACCCTTTTGGACGGCACACTCGCTTCGGCGACCCCTGCCTTCACTTAGAGAACGGATGGCACCGTTGCCATCTCGTTAAGGATTTACTTCTTGACGTCGCACGTGTGGCCGAGTTGACTTCCAGCCACCTCGGCCGCACCGTCGCGGCCTCGTCAGGGAGGTTTCCCAAGTGAACACGCTCATGCGCCGCGCAGCCGTGACCGTCGTGGTCTCGGCGCTCGCTGTCTCGGCCGCAGCCTGTGGCAAGGCCGGCGACAAGAAGGACAGCGGTTCCAGCGCCAGCTCCGGCAGTGGCAGCAAGTCGATCGGCCTGCTCCTGCCCGACAACGTCACCGCGCGGTACGAGAAGTTCGACAAGCCGTACTTCCAGGCAAAGGTCAAGGAGCTGTGCAGCGACTGCACCGTCTCCTACGCCAACGCCGCGGCGGACCCGACCAAGCAGGCTCAGCAGATGAGCAGCATGGTCACCAAGGGCGTCAAGGTCATCGTGATCTCCGCCCAGGACTCCGCCGCCATCAAGTCCTCCATCCAGTCCGCGACCAGCAAGGGCGTCAAGGTCGTCGCGTACGACCGTCTGGCCCAGGGCCCGATCTCCGCGTACGTCTCCTTCGACAACGTCAAGGTCGGCCAGCTCCAGGGCCAGGCGCTGCTCGACGCGCTCGGCTCCAAGGCGACCCCCAAGGCGAAGGTCGTCATGATCAACGGTGACGACGCCGACCCGAACGCCGCCCAGTTCAAGCAGGGTGCGCACAAGGTCCTCGACGGCAAGGTCAACATCGCCTACGAGCAGTCCGGCCTGTGGAAGGACACCGTCGCCGCGCAGAAGATGTCCGCGGCCATCACCCAGCTGGGCGCCAAGAACATCGCCGGCGTCTACGCCGCCAACGACGGCATGGCCGGTGGTATCGCCAACACCCTCAAGGGCGCCGGCATCAGCGGCATCCCGCTGACCGGTCAGGACGCCGAGCTCGCGGCCATCCAGCGGATCGTCTCCAACACCCAGTCGGCGACCGTCTACAAGCCCTACAAGGGCGAGGCCGACAACGCCGCCGAACTCGCGGTCAACCTGCTCCAGGGCAAGGACATCAAGTCCCTCGCCGACACCACGGTGACCAGCGGTTCCGGTGACAAGGTGCAGGCCAAGCTGCTGACCCCGATCTCGGTGACCGTGAAGAACATCAAGGACACGGTCGTCAAGGACGGTCTCTACACCGTCGCCCAGATCTGCACCCCGACCTACGCCACCGCGTGCAAGAAGGCCGGCCTGCAGTAAAAGGCGCCCGAGCCCCGGGACGGGGTCCCTCGCGGACCCGCCCCGGCGGCGGCGGGCACAGAGCCTGTCCGGCGCTCGCCGCGCCTACCAACCCCGCTGCGGGGCGGGCGCCGGACAGAAACACCGCGCACACAGCCGTTGCCAAGAGGCACCGCAGACGCGCAATTTCGACCTATACGACAGTGCTCACAGCACATCCCTCCGCGCCCTACCCCAAGCGCGGTACCCCGCCGGTCAGGCGGCGAAGGAGATGGTTCACGTGTCCGCTACGCCTGTGTTGGCGTTGCGCGGAGTCTCCAAGCGATTCGGTGCGGTGCAGGCACTCACCGAGGTCGAACTGGAGGTCCACGCCGGAGAAGTGGTCGCCCTGGTCGGCGACAACGGCGCCGGAAAGTCCACGCTGGTCAAGACGATCGCCGGTGTGCATCCCATCGATGAGGGCGTCATCGAGTGGGAGGGCAAGCCGGTCAGCATCACCCGGCCGCACGACGCACAGGGACTCGGTGTCGCGACGGTCTACCAGGACCTCGCGCTCTGCGACAACCTCGACGTGGTCGGCAACCTCTACCTCGGACGTGAGCTGCTGCACCGCGGCGTCATCGACGAGGTCACGATGGAGAAGAAGGCGCGCGAACTGCTGAGCACGCTCTCCATCCGCATCCCGAGCGTGCGCATCCCGATCGCCAGCCTCTCCGGCGGTCAGCGCCAGGTCGTCGCCATCGCGCGCGCCCTGATCGGCGACCCCAAGGTCGTCATCCTCGACGAGCCCACCGCCGCACTCGGCGTCGAGCAGACCGCGCAGGTCCTCGACCTCGTCGAGCGGCTGCGCGAGCAGAACCTCGCCGTCATCCTCATCAGCCACAACATGGCCGATGTGAAGGCTGTCGCCGACACCGTCGCCGTACTGCGGCTGGGCAGGAACAACGGTTCCTTCTCGGTGAAGAACACCAGTCAGGAAGAGATCATCTCCGCGATCACGGGTGCCACGGACAACGCCGTCACCCGCCGTGCGGGGCGTCGCAGCACGGAGGCGGCACAGTGAGCGACACATCCAAGGTTTCCAAGGCGGCCGCCGAGACGCAGACGGTGGCCGCGGCCACCGACGACCCCACGGCCGCGTCGATCGCCACGGTCGACCCCCGTCTGCTGGTCCGCGAAGAGGGCTTCAAGGGCTACTGGACGGAGTTCACGCGCAAGGTCAAGGGTGGTGAGCTGGGCTCGCTGCCGGTGGTGGTCGGCCTGATCGTCATCTGGACGATCTTCCAGCTGCAGAACGACCGCTTCCTCAGCGCCGACAACGTCTCGAACATCAGCTACTACATGTCGGCCACCGGCATGCTCGCCATCGGCCTGGTGTTCGTCCTGCTGCTCGGCGAGATCGACCTGTCGGTCGGTTCGGTCAGCGGTCTGGGCTCCACCCTGTTCGCGGTGTTCGTGGTCTCACACGGCATGAACCCCTGGCTGTCGCTGGTCCTCGCGGTCCTCACGGGTATCGGTATCGGCGCGCTGCAGGGCTGGTTCTTCGCGAAGATCGGCGTACCCGCCTTCGTGGTCACCCTGGCCGGCTTCCTCGGCTGGAACGGCCTGATGCTCTGGCTGCTGGGTTCCAGCGGCACCATCAACATCCCGTCCGACTCCGGTCCGGTCCACCTGCTGGGCCAGAGCTCGTTCTTCATGGACCAGGCCATCATCGGCGCCTACCTGCTGGCCGGCCTCGGTGTGGTGCTGATGCTCGTCGGCAACTTCAGCGAGCAGCGCCGCCGCAAGGCCGCGGGCGTGCCGTTCCGGCCGACCACCGAGATCCTGGTGCGCGTCGGCGCGCTGGCGATCGCGTCCTTCGTCGCCGCGGCAGTGCTGAACAACGCGTCCGGTGTCTCCAACGCGCTGGTGATCTTCCTGGCGGCACTGGTGGTCGTGGACTTCGTGCTGCGTCGTACGACGTACGGCCGCAAGGTGTTCGCGGTCGGCGGCGGCATCGAGGCGGCCCGCCGTGCCGGTATCAACGTGCCGCTGATCCGCATCACGGTGTTCGCCATCTCGGGTGGCTTCGCGGCGGTCGGCGGTATGTTCTTCGCCGGCCAGACCGCGAGCGCGACGCTGAGCGCCGGCGGCGGCAACACCCTGATGCTCGCCATCGCCGCGGCGGTCATCGGCGGTACGTCGCTGTTCGGCGGCCGGGGCTCGGTCTGGTCCGCCCTGCTGGGCATGCTGGTCATCCAGTCGATCCAGACCGGCCTGGACCTGCTCAACATGAACACGTCCATCCAGTACATGATCACCGGCGCGGTCCTGCTGGGTGCCGTGGTCATCGACTCCGTGTCCCGCAGGAGCCAGAAGGCGGCCGGCCGCGCCTAGCACGGCTTTCCGAATCTGTGCCCGGCACCCATGGTGGTGCCGGGCACAGTCATGTCGTGGGACTCGTACTCCTCGTGGGACTCGTACTCCTCGTGGGACTCGTAGGACGGCCCGATCGTGGGTACAGCCGATCGCGTGACGTATCACGCACCGCCCGGGCGTCGACCGCAAAGGCGGAACATTAGACTCGACAAGCCCGGCAACAGCTCGATCAGCTCTACTGCAAGGAGGCACGGGTGCCGCTGCTGACCCGCATCAGGGGACCGCGCGATCTGGACCGGCTCAGCCTGGAGCAGCTGGACCAGCTGGCGGAGGAGATCCGGACCTTCCTCGTCGACGCGGTCTCCAAGACCGGCGGCCACCTCGGCCCCAACCTCGGTGTGGTCGAGCTGACCATCGCCCTGCACCGTGTCTTCGAGTCCCCCAAGGACAGGGTGCTGTGGGACACGGGCCACCAGTCCTACGTGCACAAGCTGCTCACCGGCCGTCAGGACTTCTCCAGGCTGAAGATGAAGGGCGGCCTGTCCGGCTACCCCTCGCAGGCCGAGTCCGAGCACGACGTCATCGAGAACAGCCACGCCTCCACGGTGCTCGGCTGGGCCGACGGCCTGGCGAAGGCCAACGAGATCCTCGAACGCGACGACCACGTGGTCGCCGTGATCGGTGACGGTGCGCTGACCGGCGGCATGGCCTGGGAGGCCCTCAACAACATCGCCGCCGCCAAGGACCGGCCCCTCGTCATCGTCGTCAACGACAACGAGCGGTCGTACGCGCCGACCATCGGCGGGCTCGCCAACCACCTCGCGACGCTTCGTACGACCGACGGCTACGAGCGCTTCCTGGCCCGCGGCAAGGACCTCCTGGAGCGCACTCCGGTCGTCGGCAGACCCCTCTACGAGACCCTGCACGGGGCGAAGAAGGGCCTCAAGGACTTCATCGCGCCGCAGGGCATGTTCGAGGACCTGGGCCTGAAGTACGTCGGCCCGATCGACGGCCACGACATCGAGGCCCTGGAGTCGGCGCTGGCGCGGGCCAAGCGGTTCGGCGGCCCGGTCATCGTGCACTGCCTCACCGAGAAGGGCCGCGGCTACCAGCCCGCCCTCCAGGACGAGGCCGACCGCTTCCACGGCATCGGCCCCATCCACCCCGACACCGGCCTGCCGATCAAGGCCTCGGGCGCCGACTGGACCTCGGTCTTCGGCGACGAGATGGTCAAGCTCGGCAAGGAACGCAAGGACATCGTGGCCATCACGGCGGCGATGCTGCAGCCGGTCGGACTGAAGAAGTTCGCCGACACCTTCCCGGAGCGGATCTACGACGTCGGCATCGCGGAGCAGCACGCCGCCGTGTCGGCGGCGGGCCTCGCCACCGGCGGACTGCACCCCGTCTTCGCCGTCTACGCCACCTTCCTCAACCGCGCCTTCGACCAGGTCCTGATGGACGTCGCCCTGCACAGGTGCGGGGTCACCTTCGTCCTGGACCGGGCCGGCGTCACCGGCACCGACGGCGCCTCCCACAACGGCATGTGGGACATGTCGATCCTGCAGGTCGTGCCCGGCCTCAGGCTCGCCGCCCCGCGCGACGCCGACCAGGTCCGCGCCCAGCTGCGCGAGGCCGTCGAGGTCAAGGACGCGCCGACCGTGGTCCGCTTCTCCAAGGGCGCCGTCGGCCCCGCCGTACCCGCCGTGGGACGCGTGGGCGGCATGGACGTCCTGCGCGAGCCGGGGACGGACACGCCCGACGTGCTCCTCGTCTCCGTGGGTGCCCTGGCCCCCATGTGCCTGGAGATCGCCTCCCTGCTCGACAAGCAGGGCATCTCCACCACCGTCGTCGACCCGCGCTGGGTCAAGCCCGTCGACGAGGCCATGGGACCCCTCGCGGAGCGGCACCGCGTGGTCGTCACCGTCGAGGACAACAGCCGTGTCGGCGGCGTGGGTTCGTCGATCGCACAGGCCCTGCGGGACGCGGGCGTCGACATCCCGCTGCGCGACTTCGGCATTCCGCCGCGCTTCCTCGACCACGCAGCCCGCGCCGAGGTCATGGCGGAGATCGGCCTCACGGCCCCCGACATCGCTCGCCAGGTCACCGGCCTGGTCTCCAAGCTGGACGGCAGGTTCGACCGTACGGCGGCCGGGGTCGACTCGGTGGAGCCCGCGCGCGACTGAGAAGTCGGCAAGAATGCGCCTCACGGACCGGTTCCGCCACTCCTACAGGTAGCGGAACCGGCCCGTTTGCGTGAACCTGCCTGTGCCGGGGCATAGGAACTTCCGGCCCTCTCGATCATGTCGAGGACGACAAGCGTGGGAGGTAGGCACGTGAACAGCACGCTGTTCAGGACGAAGAACATCGAGCAGTCCATCAAGGACACCGAGGAGCCGGAGCATTCGCTCAGGAAGTCCCTGTCCGCCCTCGACCTGACGGTCTTCGGCGTGGGTGTCATCATCGGGACCGGCATCTTCGTCCTCACCGGCACGGCCGCCAAGAACACCGCGGGCCCCGCCGTGTCCCTGTCCTTCGTCGTGGCAGGCGTGGTCTGCGCGCTCGCCGCGCTGTGCTACGCCGAGTTCGCCTCCACGGTCCCGGTCGCGGGCTCCGCGTACACGTTCTCGTACGCGTCGCTCGGCGAGCTGCCCGCCTGGATCATCGGCTGGGACCTGGTCCTGGAGCTGGCTCTCGGCACCGCGGTGGTCGCCGTCGGCTGGTCCGGCTACATCCACTCGCTGCTGGACAACGCGGGCTGGGATCTGCCCGCGTCGCTCAGTGGCCGGGACGGCGCCTCCGGTTTCGGCTTCGACATCCTCGCGGCGCTGCTCGTGCTGGTGCTGACCGCCATCCTCGTCGTCGGCATGAAGCTCTCCGCCCGGGTCACCTCGGTCGTCGTCGCCATCAAGGTGGCCGTCGTCCTGGTCGTCATCATTGCGGGCGCCTTCTTCGTCAAGGGCAGCAACTACGACCCGTTCGTGCCCAAGGCGCACGCCGTGGAGGCGGGCGGCGACCTCAAGGCCCCCCTGATCCAGCTGATGTTCGGCTGGGCGCCCTCGAACTTCGGCGTCATGGGCATCTTCACCGCCGCGTCCGTCGTCTTCTTCGCCTTCATCGGCTTCGACGTGGTGGCCACCGCCGCCGAGGAGACCCGCAACCCGCAGCGGGACGTGCCGCGCGGCATCATCGGCTCCCTGATCATCTGCACCGCGCTGTACGTGGCCGTGTCGATCGTCGTGACGGGCATGCAGAAGTACAGCAGGCTGTCCGTGGACGCCCCGCTCGCCGACGCGTTCAAGGCGACCGGCCACCCCTGGTTCGCGGGCCTGATCAGCTTCGGCGCCGCCGTCGGCCTGACCACGGTGTGCATGATCCTGCTGCTCGGCCAGTCCCGGGTGTTCTTCGCGATGAGCCGCGACGGACTGCTGCCCCGGTTCTTCTCGCACACCCACCCGAAATTCCGCACCCCGTACCGGCCCACGATCCTGCTCGGTGTCATCATCGCGATCGTGGCCGGTTTCACCAGCCTCAGCGAACTCGCCGAACTGGTGAACATCGGCACGCTCTTCGCCTTCATCATCGTCGCGATCAGCGTCATCATCCTGCGCCGGAGCCGCCCCGACCTGGAGCGCTCCTTCCGCACCCCATGGGTTCCGGCCCTGCCGATCGTGTCGGTGCTGGCCTCCCTGTGGCTGATGCTGAACCTGCCCGCCGAGACCTGGCTGCGGTTCGGCATCTGGATGGTCATCGGCTTCGTCGTGTACTTCTTCTACGGCCGCACCCACAGCCGCCTCGCACGGTCACAGGAAGCGCCCCGACCGCAGGAGCGATAGCGCCGACGGACACGTACACGGCCCCGCCCGCCCCGCTTCGGCGGAGGCTGCGGGGCCGTACGGCGTTCTTCCCCGGCGGGCGAGTGCCTAGGCCGGCCTGACGGTCCGTGGGCCCGTCACGTCCGCGCCCAGGTCCTGCACGCGCCGTCGCAGTTCCCGGTCCGCCGTCACCACCAGTACGGGTCGCTCGCCCGCGTCCGCCACCAGGCCGACCATGTGGTCGTCCCCGCTGCCCGGCGCCGACTCGACGTGTACGCCGGGGACCGTCTCCACCCCGCGCGCGGCCCCCTCCACCACCAGCACGATCTCCACGGGGCCCGAGTGACCCGGCAGGCCGTCGGCGGCCAGCCGGTCGCGGAGGCGTTCCGCGGCGCCCCGTCGGTCGCGCCACCAGCCGTCGGGGACCGACCCGACGACGTTCGCGGCGTCGACGATCACGAGCAGGGGGGAACTCTCATCCATGCGGCAAGGTTCGCACGGCCGGGGGAGGGCGCCGGGTCAGCCGGCCCGCTTCTCGTCGAAGCTCGCGAAGTACGCCGCGACCATGTCCTCGTCGGCATGGCCCTGTGCGGCGGCCCGCTCCATGCGCTCGGCGCTTGCCGCGGCGACGTCCAGGCGGACCCCGTTGTTCTGTCCCGCCTCGACGATGAGGCGGGCGTCCTTCGCGGCCGTGGTCACCGCGAACTGGGCCGGAGTGAGCCGGTCTTCCAGAACCAGTTCTGCCTTGGCCCTGAGATAGCCCATGTCGAGCGGGCCCTCGGCGATGAGGTCGAAGAAGTCGTGCGGGTCGACGCCGAGTGCCTGCGCCAGGGCCAGGACCTCGCCGGTGGCCGCGGTCGCGGCGATGACCCAGCTGTTGGCCACCAGCTTCAGACGGGTCGCGCTGCCCTGCGCCCCGTCCTCGCCGGTCCACAGCGTCCGGGCGCCGACCGCGTCGAACACCGGCTCGACCGCCCCGCGGCCCTCGACGGGCCCGGCGGCCAGCACGGTCAGCAGGCCGGCCTCCGCGGGCTGGCGGGTGCCGAGCACGGGGGCGTCGTAGAAGACCAGTCCGTGCTCGCGGGCGAAGGCGGCCAGCTCGCCGACCCGCTCGATGCCGGCGGTGGTCGACTGCACCCAGGCGGCGCCGGGCCGCAGGGCGGGCGCCGCCTCGCGCATGACGTCCAGGGCGGCCGGACCGTCGTAGAGGATGGTCAGGACGACGTCGGCGCCCTCGACCGCCTCGGCGGGGGAGGCGGCGACATGGGCGCCGTCGGCGGCGAGCGGCTCGGCCTTGGCCCGGGTGCGGTTCCAGGCCCGGACGGAGTGTCCGGCGCGGGCGAGGTTACGGGCCATCGCGGCGCCCATGATGCCCGTTCCGAGGACGCTCACGGTGAGTTGATCGGTCATGAGGTCGGCTTCCTTACTCGTGCGGTGGAGCACTCGTGCGGCGGTGCTGGGAACAGCCTGCCCGCTGGGAGTGCCCGCCGCGCGCACGGGACCCACGTGGAGACGTGCGTGACCCAGGGGCCGGGACGCGGTCCGTGCACGGCCCCGCTTAGAGTGAACCGGTGAACGGCGACTGGCTCATACGCGGCCGCGACGGCCGGCTCAGTGTCTACCTGCCGACGGACGGCGCCGTCCTGTGCCGCGCGGAACGCGGACCCGGCGGCCACTGGACGCCCCCGCACAAGATCGGCGGCGACCAGAAGCTGCACTCCTCACCCGCCATCGGCCAAGGCAGCGACTCCTACGCCCATCTGGTCTCCTGGCGGCCCACCGTCCCCGGCGAGTCCGGCCTCGTCCACTCCACGCACTACCGCCCCCGGCTCGCCGCCCTCGACTGGAGTCCCCTCGGACACCCCGACGGGAAGGGCCCCGGCACCGGCACTCCCGCCGTTGCCGTCGACGCCGAGGGCCGCGCCCATGTCTTCGTCCGCAACAAGGGCGGCGGGGTGAGCATGCTCGCGCAGAAGGAGAAGGGCGGCTGGGACCCCTGGCGCGACCTCAAGGGGCGTGACGTACAGGACGAGTTGGCGGCCGTGACGGGCGAGTCGGGACGCGTCGAGCTGTACGCGGCGGTACCAGGCGGCATCCTGCACTGGCGGCAGGAGGAGCCGGGAGCGCAGCCCGCCCTGGAGGAGGCGATGGAGGCCCCGGTCCGCGCGGGCACCCTGCGCGCCCTCGCCACCTCTGCCGACGCCACCACCCTCTTCTACACCGATGACTCGGGCGACCTGTGCGCCTGGCGCCCCGGCGGCAAGCCGGTCGCGCTCCTGCCGTCCGCCGGACCGGGACCCGTCTGCGCCGTGCGCTGCGAACTCGACGGCCACGACTGCACCTTGCTCGCGCAGCGCTCGGCGAGCGGCCGTGTCGCCTTCGCCGCCTATCCCACCGAGCAGGAGTCGGCCGGCGCCTGGTGGACCGAGTCGGGGCCCCAACTGCCCCTGGACGCGGAAGTTTCGCTCGCGGTGGACGAGGAAGGCCGCGTGGTGGCGGCAACGTTGTCCCCGTCGACCGGCCAGTTGCTCCTGACCCGCCGCAAGGACGAGCCGGGCCTGGCGCTGGAGGCGTGGCGGCAGGTCTGACCCGCACGCCGCCCCTTCCGCTTTCCGCTCTGGCTGGTTCTTTTCGTCGCCCTGCGCGCGCCTCCTGTCGTTCCGTTTCCCGACCGAACCGGGTCACACAGGGGGAGTCGGTGACAGGAGACACACAAAGTGTGCAAAGGGTTGTACGAATGTGTACGTGACAAGGGGCACTTTGAGCGAGTGTGGGCTACACACGGTCCTCGACGGTGTGCCAGGTCACGTTGTCCAGCTTGGGGCCGAGCCGCCCCCAACCGCCGTTCGGCATGTACTCGTTGTCGAGCTCGCTGTACGTCGAGCCCTTGCCGCCGATCGTGTAGAAGGTCTGGTTGACGTGGTCGCCGGTCCTGCCGGAAGCGGGGTCGTCGCTGAAGTGGATCCGGGCGGCGTAGGTCCCGGAGCGGAACTCCCGGCCGGAGGTGCCCACGCTGGCCTGCGTCGTGCCGGCCTTGGTGCCGTCCGTGCTCGCGCGCAGGTTGAGCACCTGGCCGTCGCCCAGGGCGTCCTTCTGCGCGGGGAAGGTGACACCGTCCGCCGACCACGTGTCCTCGATGCCGGGCCCGCCGTCGCTGGTGCGGACCAGCCAGCCGTGCTTGAAGAGGGCGGGGTCCTTCGCGCCGGTGTAGTGGAAGTTGTCGAAGAGGACACCGGAGGGGACGTCCGGCACGGGATCGGCCCCGGGGGCGTTCCTGGCGTCGTCGTCCGGCGTGCTGCCGTCCGGCTGCTCACCCCAGGCGAGGACGCCGCGCTTGTACGCGGTGACCGTCTTCGACTCCTGGTACGTCTTCTTGCCGGCGTCGAAGGAGCGGTCGTCCGACTGGTCGAGCTTCTTGTGGTCGACGCGGTACAGCTGCAGGTCGATGCCCTTGCTGTTGGCGCCCGGCCGCAGTGTGCCCGCGCCGTCCGTGAACCGGATCTCCAGGTAGTGGTCGGCGGTCTCGGTCGGCCTGTCCAGCTCGACGACGCTCCCGGCGAGGCCGGAGCAGCCGAAGGCGGCCTGGACGCAGTTGAAGGCGTACGAGCCGTCGTCCGCCGTGAAGTAGTACCGCAGCGTCACCTCGCTCAGCGGCAGCGGTTTCTTCGACTCGTTGAAGATCTCCAGCGAGGGCTCGGCCGCCGCGGCGGTAGCGGGGGTCGCCGTCCGGTACCGGAGGGTGAGCTCGGGCGGGTCCAGGTTCGCCCTCTTCCAGATCGGATACAGCGCCGTGGCGCCCGCCGCCACAACGGCAACGAGAAGGAACAACCTGACCTTGGGCCACACCCGACGTCGGGGTTGCCGGCGGCGGCGGGTGGACGCCACGGAGTTCCTCCGCAGGACTTCGAGACGTCTCTGGACCGGAGGGGATCCGGCCTTGATCCGGATCTGATCCAGCTCTGATCCAGTGATAGAGAACGTCTGGTGAATGTGAAGATTTGATCTGTCTGTGTGGAGATCCTATCCGCAGGCGGACAGCAAAAGGGGGCGGGTCGCACGGAATCGATACCGTGCGGCCCGCCCCCTTCAGGGGAGCGCCGTTACGCCGGGACGCTCGCGAGGCCCGGGGCCAGGAACTTCTTGCCGGTCACGCGCTCGGAGACACCCTCGCGGTCCAGGTACGGCGTGATGCCGCCCAGGTGGAAGGGCCAGCCGGCGCCCGTGATCAGGCAGAGGTCGATGTCCTGGGCCTCGGCCACGACGCCCTCGTCGAGCATGAGCCCGATCTCCTGCGCCACCGCGTCGAGCACGCGCTCGCGCACCTGCTCCTCGGCCAGCACCAGGTCGCCCTGCTTCAGCAGCGCGGCGACCTCCGGGTCCAGCTCCGGCTTCCCGCTGTCGTAGACGTAGAAGCCGCGCTTGCCCGCCTTCACGACGGCCGCGAGGTTCGGGGAGACCGTGAAGCGGTCAGGGAAGGCCCGGTTGAGGGTCTCCGAGACGTGCAGGCCGATCGCGGGGCCGACGAGTTCGAGGAGCACCAGCGGCGACATCGGCAGACCGAGCGGCTCGACGGCCTTCTCGGCGACCTCGACCGGGGTGCCCTCGTCGATGACGTTCTGGATCTCGCCCATGAAGCGGGTGAGGATGCGGTTCACGACGAACGCCGGGGCGTCCTTGACCAGCACCGCGGTCTTCTTCAGCTTCTTGGCGACGGCGAAGGCCGTGGCCAGCGACGCGTCGTCCGTCTGCTCGCCGCGCACGATCTCGAGCAGCGGGAGGATCGCGACCGGGTTGAAGAAGTGGAAGCCCACGACCCGCTCCGGGTTCTTCAGCTTCGACGCCATCTCGGAGACCGACAGCGAGGAGGTGTTGGTGGCGAGGACCGCGTGCGCCGGAGCGACCGCCTCGACCTCCGCGAACACCTGCTGCTTGACGCCGATCTCCTCGAAGACGGCCTCGATGATGAAGTCGGCGTCGGAGAAGCCCTCGGCCTTGTCCAGCACACCGGTGACCAGGGCCTTGAGGCGGTTGGCCTTGTCCTGGTTGATACGGCCCTTGCCGAGCAGCTTCTCGATCTCGGCGTGGACGTAGCCCACACCCTTGTCGACGCGCTCCTGGTCGATGTCGGTCAGGACGACCGGCACCTCCAGGCGACGCAGGAAGAGCAGCGCCAGCTGCGAGGCCATCAGGCCCGCGCCGACCACGCCCACCTTGGTGACCGGACGCGCCAGCGACTTGTCCGGCGCACCGGCCGGCCGCTTGCCGCGCTTCTGCACCAGGTTGAACGCGTAGATGCCGGCGCGCAGTTCGCCGCCCATGATCAGGTCCGCGAGGGCCTGGTCCTCGGCGTCGTAGCCCTGCTGCAGGTCGCCGTTCTTGGCGGCGGCGATGATGTCGAGCGCGCGGTAGGCGGCCGGAGCGGCCCCGTGCACCTTGGAGTCCGCGATGAAGCGGCCCTTGGCGACGGCCTGGTCCCAGGCCTCACCGCGGTCGATGACCGGGCGCTCGACCTTGACGTCGCCCTTGAGGACGTTCGCGGTCCAGATCAGCGACTGCTCCAGGAAGTCGGCGCCCTCGAAGATGGCGTCGGCGATCCCGAGGTCGAAGACCTGCTGGCCCTTGAGCTGCTTGTTCTGGTTGAGGCTGTTCTCGATGATCACCGAGACGGCCTTGTCGGCGCCGATCAGGTTCGGCAGCAGCGTGCAGCCGCCCCAGCCGGGGACCAGGCCGAGGAAGACCTCGGGGAGGGAGAACGCCGGCAGGGCCTTGGAGACGGTCCGGTACTCGCAGTGCAGACCGACCTCGACGCCACCGCCCATCGCCGCGCCGTTGTAGTACGCGAAGGTCGGCACCGCGATGCCCGCGAGGCGCTTGAAGACCTCGTGGCCGCCCTTGCCGATGGCGAGCGCGTCCTTGTGCTCCTTGAGCAGCTCGACGCCCTTGAGGTCGGCGCCGACCGCGAAGATGAACGGCTTGCCGGTGATGCCGACACCGACGATCTCGCCGGCCGCGGCCTCCTTCTCGACCTGGTCGATCGCGGTGTTGAGGTTCGCGAGCGAGGCCGGGCCGAAGGTGGTCGGCTTGGTGTGGTCGAAGCCGTTGTCCAGCGTGATGAGCGCGAAGCGCCCAGCGCCGACCGGCAGGTCGAGGTGGCGTACGTGCGCGGATGTCACGACCTCGTCGGGGAACAGCTCGGCCGCGCCCTTCAGGAGTTCGGTGGTGCTCACTTGTTGCCTCCGGCGTCCTTGTGGTGCGGGTTCTCCCAGATGACCGTCGCGCCCATACCGAAGCCGACGCACATGGTGGTCAGGCCGTAGCGGACGTTCGGCTGCTCCTCGAACTGGCGGGCCAGCTGCGTCATCAGACGCACGCCCGAGGAAGCGAGCGGGTGGCCGTAGGCGATGGCGCCGCCGTACTGGTTCACGCGCGCGTCGTCGTCGGCGATGCCGTAGTGCTCAAGGAAGGCGAGCACCTGGACGGCGAAGGCCTCGTTGATCTCGAAGAGGTTGATGTCCTCGATCGACAGACCGGCCTGCGCGAGGGCCTTCTCGGTGGCCGGGATCGGACCGTAGCCCATCACCTCGGGCTCGACGCCCGCGAAGGCGTACGAGACCAGGCGCATCCTGACCGGCAGGTTGTTCTCGCGGGCGAAGTCCTCGCTCGCGATGATCGAGGCGGTGGCGCCGTCGTTCAGACCGGCCGCGTTGCCGGCCGTGACGCGGCCGTGGACGCGGAACGGCGTCTTCAGGCCGGACAGGTTCTCCAGCGTCGTACCCGGGCGCATCGGCTCGTCGGCGGTGACCAGGCCCCAGCCGGTCTCACCGACCTCCGTGTTGGTGTTGCGCACCGAGATCGGCACCAGGTCCTGCTGGATCTTGCCGTTGGCGTACGCCTTGGCGGCCTTCTCCTGCGAGCGCACGGCGTACTCGTCGGCGCGCTGCTTGGTGATCGTGGGGTAGCGGTCGTGCAGGTTCTCGGCGGTCATGCCCATGAAGAGGGCGGACTCGTCGACCAGCTTCTCGCTCACGAAGCGCGGGTTCGGGTCCACGCCCTCGCCCATCGGGTGGCGGCCCATGTGCTCGACACCACCGGCGATGACGGCGTCGTACGCGCCGAAGGCGATGGAGCCCGCGGTGGCGGTGACGGCGGTCAGGGCGCCGGCACACATGCGGTCGATGGAGTAGCCGGGGACCGACTGCGGCAGCCCGGCCAGGATGCCGGCCGTACGGCCCAGCGTCAGACCCTGGTCACCGATCTGCGTGGTCGCGGCGATGGCGACCTCGTCGATCTTCTTCGGGTCGAGACCGGGGTTGCGACGCAGCAGCTCCCGGATCGCCTTCACGACGAGGTCGTCGGCGCGGGTCTCGTGGTAGATGCCCTTCGGGCCCGCCTTGCCGAACGGGGTGCGGACGCCGTCGACGAAGACGACGTCCCTGACGGTACGAGGCACGATGGCTCTCCTCCAGATGCGGGATGGCACTGCTGCAATGCGCAAGCGCTGAGCGCACGCTCAGGACCCATGCTACTTACGGGTAACGTAGCTGCACAGCCCTGGAGGGTGGAGCGGCGAACGTCACACGAAAGTGGGCGGCGGGGGAGCGCCCCTTTTGAGGGGCGCGGGGCTGTGCTGACGTGCGACCACCGCCACGTGGGCGCACTCGTGGGCACCGGATGCGAGCCGGGCCCCCTCCCTCATGATCACCCCGAACAGGGTCCGAGTCATGTCCGCCCCGAACCGACTCCCACATCCCCTTGGTCCACATGCCGTCGCAGGATCTTGGCGTGATCTCGACGTTCGTGTCCCACTTCAAGGGCCCCTTCGGCGCCCACTGGGAAACGATCTCGGCAGGAGCGATTCTCGTCATCCTGCCGACACTGATCGATTTCCTGTGCCTGCAGCGGTACATCTGCAACGGCTTCCCCCGAGGGGCGACCGGGTGAGGTGCCGCCGGGGGCGGCTAGGCGGACAGCGCGGCCACCAGTACGGGTGTCACCTGCTCGACCTGCCACGCCCGGGCCCCGTAACCCGCCAGTGCCGCCCCGACCGTCTCCGCGTCGACGACCTTCGGGGGCTCCCAGCACACGCGCCGCACGGTGTCCGGCGTGATCAGGTTCTCCTGAGGCATGTTCAGCTGCTCGGCCAACGCGGACACGGCCGCCCGCGCCGCCGAGAGACGGGCCGCGGCCGCAGGGTCCTTGTCGGCCCAGGCGCGCGGCGGCGGAGGCCCCGTCACCGGCTGTCCCGGCGCCGGCAACTGCGCCTCCGTCAAGCCCTTCGCGCGATCGACGGCGGCCTGCCACTGCTCCAGCTGCCGCCGCCCCATGCGATGCCCGAACCCGTTCGCGGCGGTCAGCGCCTGCACGTCGGCCGGCAGCGAGAGGGCCGCCTCCACGATGGCGGCGTCACTGAGCACCTTGCCCGGCGACACGTCCCGCCGCTGGGCGATCCGGTCCCGCGTCTGCCACAGCTCCCGCACCACGGCGAGCTGCCGACGCCGCCGCACCTTGTGCATCCCGGACGTGCGCCGCCACGGATCCTTGCGGGGCTCCGGCGGCGGAGCCGAGGCGATTGCGTCGAACTCCTGCCGGGCCCACTCGAGCTTGCCCTGCCGGTCCAGCTCCTTCTCCAGCGCGTCGCGCAGATCGACGAGCAGTTCGACGTCCAGCGCCGCGTACCGCAGCCAGGGATCGGGCAGCGGACGGGTCGACCAGTCGACGGCGGAGTGCCCCTTCTCGAGTACGAAGCCGAGGACGCCCTCGACCATGGCGCCGAGGCCGACCCTGGGGAACCCGGCGAGACGGCCGGCCAGCTCGGTGTCGAACAGCCGCGTCGGCACCATGCCTATCTCGCGCAGGCAGGGCAGATCCTGGGTCGCCGCGTGCAGCACCCATTCGACGCCGGAAAGCGCCTCACCGAGCGCCGACAGGTCGGGGCAGGCCACGGGATCGATCAGCGCGGTCCCCGCACCCTCGCGGCGCAGCTGGACGAGGTAGGCGCGCTGGCCGTAGCGGTAGCCGGAGGCGCGCTCGGCGTCGACGGCGACAGGGCCGGAACCGGCCGCGAAGGCGGCGACCGCCTCGGCGAGCGCGTCCGCGTCGGCGATCACGGGCGGAACGCCCTCGCGCGGTTCGAGCAAAGGGATCGGCTCCTGGCCCGGCTCTGGATCGGGCGCCCCCGTAACAGATGTTCCGCCGTCTTCCGGAGGGGCGCCTCCGGTGGTTCGCAGTGAGCTGTCTGCTGCGGTCTCTTGGGCGTCGGTCACGTGTCAAGGGTATCTGTGTATGGACAGCGCCCGCCGACGTAACGTTCCGTCGGCGGGCGCCTGGGGGTCGTAAACCAGTCAGGTCGGTGAAAGATCCGGTTCACGACAGGTGGGACACGGGCGGGGAATCAGCGGTCGACTCTGTTCATGTCCGTGAATGAACGAGACGTACGGGTCGGTGGATTGCGTACGGGTCAGTGGATGATGCCGGTCCGGAGGGCCACCGCGACCATCCCGGCGCGGTCGCCCGTGCCGAGCTTGCGGGCGATACGGGCGAGGTGGCTCTTGACGGTCAGCGCGGACAGGCCCATGGAGACGCCGATCGCCTTGTTCGACTGGCCCTCCGCGACCAGACGCAGCACCTCGACCTCGCGGCCGGAGAGCTCGCGGTAGCCACCCGGGTGACTCGGGGCACCCGGGGGGCGGCGGTGCATACGGGCGGCGGCGGAGCCGATGGGGGCGGCGCCCGGCCGGGTGGGGAGCCCGACGTTCGTACGGGTGCCGGTGACGACGTAGCCCTTGACGCCGCCCGCGAGGGCGTTGCGTACGGCGCCGATGTCGTCGGCGGCGGACAGGGCCAGGCCGTTGGGCCAGCCCGCCGCGCGGGTCTCGGAGAGGATGGTGAGGCCGGATCCGTCGGGGAGATGGACGTCGGCGACGCAGATGTCGCGGGGGTTGCCGATGCGGGGACGAGCCTCCGCGATGGACGAGGCCTCGATGACGTCGCGCACACCGAGCGCCCACAGATGGCGGGTGACGGTGGAGCGGACGCGCGGGTCGGCCACGACCACCATTGCGGTCGGCTTGTTCGGGCGGTAGGCGACCAGGCTTGCGGGCTGCTCAAGGAGAACGGACACCAGGCCTCCTGGGGGTGCGGGACGGCTTTCAAGGTCACAGACGTCTTCGGCACCAAACCTGGAGCACTTTAGGGAAAGATCACGATTTAGTGAGTAACAATCCGTGCAATTCGGACAAGCGATCGATCGCTCGATGAATGAATCGGTCCGTTCGAGGACCGTTCGTGACTGAAAGTGGCCGAGTCGACAAAGTGACGGTCAAGGAGGCGGCCAAAGAGGGCGGTCAACGCGCCTGCGGATCCCGCCGCTGCGGCAGCGTCACGATCGACGCGTCGCCCGGCCCCGCCGGCGGCAGCCCGGCGACCTGGGCCAGCAGATCGCACCAGGAGGCAAGGTGGGCGGCCGTGTCGGGGACGCCGCCCAGGCCCTCGCGGGGCGTCCAGGAGGCGCGGATCTCGATCTGTGACGCGGCCGGGCGCTCCGACAGCCCGCCGAAGTAGTGCGAACTCGCGCGGGTGACGGTGCCGCTCGCTTCGCCGTACGACAGCCCGCGCGCGGAGAGCGCGCCGGTCAGCCACGACCAGCACACGTCGGGCAGCAGCGGGTCGGCGGCCATCTCCGGCTCCAGCTCCGCGCGCACCAGGGTGACCAGCCGGAAGGTACCCCGCCAGGCGTCGTGTCCGTCCGGATCGTGCAGCAGCACCAGCCGGCCGTCGGCCAGATCCTGGTCGCCGTCGACGACGGTGGCCTCCAGCGCGTACGCGAAGGGGGCGAGCCGCTGCGGTGCGCGGGTCGCCTCGACCTCGATCTGCGACCTCAGCCGCGCGGTCTTCAGCGCGTCGACGGCAGCCCGGAAGGGCAACGGCGGTGTACTGCTCCCATCCCGGTCCCCCTCCTTGGTGTCGTCCATTCCGTCAGCACCGTCCGACAGTCGTCCCTGAGCCGCAGCCATGCGGGGAAGATTAAGGGGAACGGGGGCTTCGTGCAGGGAGGGACACCCGTGCGGGGGCCGCATGTCCGGATAGTGCCCCGTGAACCCCTGCCTTCGCCGCTCCGGCGCCGTGCGAGACTTGCCGTCGTGAGTGCGAACGAGAGCCCCGCGGGCCAGGCCAAGACGCTGCCGACGACCACGCCCGACGCGGTCAGGGAATCCGCCTTCCTGAAGGCGTGCAGGCGCGAGCCCGTGCCGCACACGCCGGTGTGGTTCATGCGCCAGGCCGGGCGCTCGCTGCCCGAGTACCGCAAGGTGCGCGAGGGCATTCCGATGCTCGAATCCTGCACCCGCCCCGAACTCGTCACCGAGATCACCCTCCAGCCGGTGCGCCGGCTCGGCGTGGACGCGGCGGTCTACTTCAGCGACATCGTCGTCCCGCTCAAGGCCATCGGTATCGACCTCGACATCAAGCCCGGCGTCGGCCCGGTCGTCGAGCGCCCGATCCGCAGCCGCGCCGACCTGGCCCAGCTGCGCGACCTCACCCCCGAGGACGTCTCCTACGTCACCGAGGCCATCGGCCTGCTGACCCGCGAGCTCGGCTCGACCCCGCTCATCGGTTTCGCGGGCGCGCCTTTCACCCTCGCGAGCTACCTCGTCGAGGGCGGCCCGTCGCGCACGTACGAGAACGCCAAGGCGATCATGTACGGCGACCCCGAGCTCTGGGCCGACCTGCTCGACCGCCTCGCGGAGATCTCGGCCGCGTTCCTGAAGGTGCAGATCGAGGCGGGCGCCTCGGCCGTCCAGCTCTTCGACTCGTGGGCCGGCGCCCTCTCCCCGGCCGACTACCGCCGCTCCGTGCTGCCCGCCTCCGCCAAGGTCTTCGACGCAGTCGCCTGCTACGACGTCCCGCGCATCCACTTCGGCGTCGGCACCGGCGAGCTGCTCGGCCTCATGGGCGAGGCCGGCGCGGACGTCGTCGGCGTCGACTGGCGTGTCCCGCTCGACGAGGCGGCCCGCCGCGTCGGCCCCGGCAAGGCGCTCCAGGGCAACCTCGACCCGACGGTCCTGTTCGCCTCCAAGGAGGCCATCGAGACCAAGACCCGCGAGGTCCTCGACTCCGCCGCCGGCCTGGAGGGCCACGTCTTCAACCTCGGCCACGGCGTCATGCCGACCACCGACCCGGACGCGCTGACCCGGCTCGTGGAGTACGTGCACACGCAGACCGCCCGCTGATTTTCCGTACGGCACCTCACCAGGTGTGCCGGGGCCGTGCCCGCCTGCCGAACAGCAGGCCGCGCGGTTCCGGCGGCGGGGGTGTGCCCGGCTTGAGCGGCCAGGCGAGGAGCATGCCGACCAGGAAGCCGACGACGTGCGCCGCGTACGCCACCGTCCCGGCGGTGGAGACGCCCCCGCCCGACGAGTAGACCGCCTGGAGCGCGAACCAGAAGCCCAGCACCAGCCAGGCAGGCAGTCTCAGCGGCAGGAAGACCAGGAACGGCACGAGAACCCAGACCCTGGCCTTCGGGTAGAGCACCAGATAGGCGCCCAGGACACCGGCGATCGCCCCGGAGGCGCCGATCAGCGGGTCGCTGGAGTCGGCGTTGAGGAGCGCGAAGCCGTACGACGCCGCGTAGCCGCAGACGACGTAGAACAGCGCGTACCTGATGTGTCCCATGCGGTCCTCGACGTTGTTGCCGAAGATCAGCAGGAAGAGCATGTTGCCGAGCAGGTGCAGCCAGCCGCCGTGCAGGAACATGGCGGTGATGACGGACAGCGCGGGCGACTTGTCGTAGCCCGGTGGGGCCACCACACAGCCCAGTGCGCCGTTCGTCGCCCTGCCGATCTCGCCCGTGGGGACCACACGCGGCATCTGATGGTGGATCAACTCCTGTGGTACCGCCGCGTAGTGGTCCAGGAACGCCTGCAGATGGCACGTCTGCGACAGGCTGCTGTCGCCCGCCACGGAACCGGCGAGGCCGGGCGTGTAGAGGAACACGAGGACGTTCGCGGCGATCAGCGCGTACGTCACCCAGGGGGTGCGGCGCACCGGGTTCACGTCATGGACGGGTATGACCACAAGGAATGTGTGCCCCCAGGGGGCGGGGTGAACCGGTGAACACGGGCACGCGCGCGTGCGTATGACTCCTCAACCGCCCGCGGCACGGGGAAGGCGGGTCGCGGGGACGACGTGAGGAACAGGCGATGAACGACCGAGTTACTCCTGCGATGCAGGCCACGCCCGACGGTGAGGCGGAGCTCTCCCTGGTGGTGAGGCTCCCGTGGGAGGACGTCGCCCGGCTCGGCCAGGAGGCGGGGCGGCTGGCTTCGCAGATGCAGCGGCCGGTGACCCTCGACGAGGCGGTGAGTCACCGGCTGCGATCCGTGCGCAGTGCCGCGCACGCGAAGCCGGCGGGGGAGCAGCCGACGGCGGTGACGTCCACGGCGTCGGTGTCGTCGCTGCCGCCGCGGCCTCCGGCGGAACAGGCACGGCAGGCGATCGAGCGGATCAACGGGTCGGCTTAGGGGCGGTTCAGGGGCCGTTGGCGGGTGCGGGCCATGGGGGGTCGCTCGCGCAGTCCCCTGCGGCCCCAGGAGCCCTGCACCACCGCTAAGAGCCTTGTGCCACCGCCTTTGACGCCTTGCGGGCTGCTACCAGCACCGGGTCCCAGACGGGGCTGAAGGGTGGGGCATAGCCCAGGTCCAGGGCCGTCATCTGTTCCACCGTCATACGGGCGGTGAGGGCCACCGCCGCGATGTCGACGCGCTTGCCCGCGCCCTCCCTGCCGACGATCTGCACGCCGAGCAGGCGGCCCGTCCGCCGCTCGGCGAGCATCTTCACCGTCATGGAGGAGGAGTCCGGGTAGTAGCCCGCCCGGTTCGTCGACTCGACGGTGACCGCCTCGAACTGCAATCCGACCCTGCGTGCGTCCTTCTCGCGCAGGCCCGTGCGGGCGATCTCCAGGTCGCAGACCTTGGACACCGCGGTGCCGACGACGCCGGGGAAGGTGGCGTAACCGCCTCCCGCATTGGTGCCGATGACCTGCCCGTGCTTGTTGGCGTGGGTGCCGAGCGCGATGTGGCGCTCCTGCCCGGAGACCAGGTCGAGGACCTCGACGCAGTCGCCGCCGGCCCAGATGTTGTCGTGCCCGCGCACCCGCATGGCGAGGTCGGTGAGGAGACCGCGGTGGTTGCCGAGCGGCAGCCCGGCGGCCTCGGCGAGGGCGGTCCCGGGGCGTACACCGATGCCCAGCACCACCACGTCCGCGGGGTACTCGGCGTCCTCGGTGGCCACCGCCCGCACCCGGCCGTCCTCGCCGGTGAGCACCTTGGTCACCTCGGCGTCGTTGACCATGGTGATGCCCATGCCCTCCATGGCCACGTGCACCAGGCGGCCCATGTCCGGATCGAGCGTGGACATCGGCTCGCTGCCGCGGTTGATGACCGTCACCTCGTAACCGCGGTTGATGAGCGCCTCGGCCATCTCCACGCCGATGTAGCCCGCGCCCACGACCACCGCGCGACGGCCACGCGTGCGCGTGAGCGAGTCGATGAGCGCCTGCCCGTCGTCGAGTGTCTGCACTCCGTGCACACCGGGTGCGTCGGCGCCGGGCATGTCCGGGCGGATCGGGTGGGCCCCGGTGGCGATCACGAGTTTGTCGTACGACGTCCACGACTCGGCGCCCGAATCGAGGGCACGCGCGCGTACCCGGCCGCCCGCCACGTCGATCTCCGTGACCTCCGTCCGCATGCGCAGATCGATGTCCCGCGCGCGGTGCTCCTCGGGCGTACGGGCGATCAACCGGTCCCGCTCCTCGACATCCCCGCCCACCCAGTACGGGATGCCGCACGCCGAGAAGGAGGTGAAGTGGCCGCGTTCGAACGCCACGATCTCCAGCTCGTCCGGACCCTTCATACGGCGTGCCTGCGATGCCGCGGACATCCCCGCGGCATCGCCGCCGATCACGACCAGTCGTTCCCGCCCAGGGCTCATGTTCATGTGAACACGCTACGTGGGCAGTGCATTTCAGTCCCGCTCTCCGTCCCGCACTCCGTCCCGGGCTCAGTCCTGGTCGTGCTCCCGCGTGCCCGGGGTCCGGGGAACCGGGCGGGCCGCCGGCAGCGGGCCCAGGGAACTCGAAGCGGACGCGGGGGCCGGGCGGCGCGGCAGCCGGGGCCGGACCAGCCGCAGCCACGCCAGCACGATCAGGGCCGCCACCGCGGCGAACGGCAGCACCGCACCGAGCGCCACCGCGAGCCAGCGCAGCATCGTCACGAACGCGTCCCAGCCGCCTGCCAGCGCGTCGACGAACCCGGGGTCGTCGTCCTCGGCCGTCGTCTTCACGGGCGTCTGCGAAAGGGACACGGTGATCGTGGCGAGGCTCGTGCGGTCCTTCAGGGACGCCTGCTGGGCGAGCAGCGCCTCCAGGTCGGCCTCCCGGTTGCTCAACTCGCCCTCCAGCTCCACGACATCGCTGAGCTTGGTGGCCCGGTCCATCAGCTCGCGCACCCGGGCCACGCTGGCCCGCTGCGAGGTGATGCGGCTGTCCACGTCGACGACCTGGTCGGTGACGTCCTCGGCCTTCGCGGTGCGGTCGAGGAGCTTGCCCGCGCCCTGGAGGCCGGCGAGGACCTCGTCGTACTTGTCGACGGGCACGCGCAGGACGACGCGGGTGCGTTCGCCGCCCTTCTCGTCCCGGCTGGTGGTCTCGTCGCCGACGTAGCCACCCGCGTTCTCGGTGGTCGTGCGGGCGTCGTCGAGGGCCTTCGGCACGTCTTTGACCTGCACGGTCAGCGAGGCGGTGCGGATGATGCGGCTCGCGCCGAGCTTGGGCGCCCGGGTCGCCCTGGCGCCGCCCGCGTCCTTCGCACCGCCCGGCGCGGCGCCCTGCGCATCGCTCCGCGCGGCGGCACCGTCGGCGGAGCCGCCCGCGGAGGATTCGTTCGCGCCGCTGCAGCCGGTCAGTGCGAGCGCCGTGGCCAGCAGCAGCCCGGCCAGGGCATGAACAGGTCGTACGGAGCTTTGTGCGCGCATGTGGGCCTACCCCCGGGGGTCGTGACGACTGACGCTCCTTCGACGCCGGCACCGGCCGGAACGTTGGACCCGTGCGGTCCCGATGCGGTCCCGATGCGGTCACGGTCGGGACTCGTGAAGGACACCGGGGCGTGGGCGGGCTGTCAGTGGGGTCTGAGAGGCTGGGGACATGCGCGAATCGGAGACTCGTACGGGTGCGGGGCAGGCCGTCGTCATCGGAGCCGGGATCGCCGGACTGGCCGCGGCCCACCGGCTGTTGCAGGGCGGCGCCCGGGTGACCGTGCTTGAGGCGTCGGAACGGGTCGGCGGCAAGCTGCTGCCCGGCGAGATCGCGGGCGCGCGGGTGGACTTCGGCGCCGAGTCGATGCTGGCCCGCAGACCGGAAGCGGTGGCCCTCGCGCGCGAGGCGGGCCTCGACGAGCGCCTCCAGCCGCCGGCCACCTCGACGGCCTCGATCTGGACCCGCGGCGCGCTGCGCCCCATGCCCAAGGGCCACGTCATGGGTGTCCCCGGCACCGCAGCGGCCCTGACCGGGGTCCTGTCCGACGAGGGCCTCGCCCGCATCGAGCGCGAGGCCGGCCTGCCCCGCACCGAGGTCGGCGACGACGTGGCGGTCGGGGAGTACGTGGCGGCACGGATGGGCCGCGAGGTCGTCGACCGCCTGGTGGAACCCCTGCTCGGCGGGGTCTACGCCGGCGACGCGTACCGCATCTCGATGCGCTCGGCGGTCCCGCAGCTGTACCAGGCCGCGAAGACACACGACTCGCTCACCGAGGCCGTCCGCGAGATCCAGGCCAAGGCGGCCGCGGCCCAGCAGACCGGCCCGGTCTTCATGGGCATCGAGGGCGGCGTGGGCAGCCTGCCGCTCGCGGTGGCGGAGTCGGTGCGGGCGCGCGGCGGCGAGATCGTCACACGCGCGTCCGTGACCGAACTGCGCCGGGCGGACGGCGACGGCTGGCGGGTGGTCGCCGGGGACCGTGTGCTGTACGCCGACGCGGTCGTCGTCGCCGTCCCCGCCCCCGCCGCCGCGGCGCTCCTGCACGCCGAGGCCCCGGCCGCCGCGACCGAACTCGCCACCGTCGAGTACGCGTCCATGGCCCTGGTCACCCTCGCCTACCGCCGCGCCGACGCCACGCTCCCCCAGGGCAGCGGCTTCCTCGTGCCGCCGGTCGACGGACGCACCATCAAGGCCTCCACGTTCGCCTCCCAGAAGTGGGGCTGGATCGCCGAGGAGAACCCGGACGTGGTCGTCCTGCGCACGTCCGTGGGCCGGTACGGCGAGACCGAGATCCTCCAGCGCGACGACGCCGGCCTCGTGGACGTCTCGCGCCAGGACCTCCGGGCGGCGACCGGCCTCGATGCCACCCCCCTCGAAACCCGTGTCACCCGCTGGACCGACGGCCTGCCCCAGTACCCCGTCGGCCACCACGCGCGCGTGGCCCGCATCCGCGAGCATGTCGCCAAACTGCCGGGCCTGGCCGTATGCGGCGCTCCGTACGACGGCGTCGGCATCCCGGCCTGTATCGCGAGCGCGTACGCGGCTGTGGACCAGATCAACGGCGACCTGAGCCGTGTGCAGGAGCTCACCGCCAACCCGGTGCAGAGCCTGCACGGCGGAGCGGGAGAATAGCCGCATGAGTGACGACGCCCCCACCACTGCCCCTGACCGGATCGCGAACAAGGGCAAGCTGGCCAAGGACCTCAACGAGGTCATCCGCTACACCCTGTGGTCCGTCTTCAAGCTGAAGGACGTGCTGCCCGAGGACCGCGCGGGCTACGCCGAAGAGGTCCAGGACCTCTTCGACCAGCTCGCCGCGAAGGACGTGACGATCCGCGGCACGTACGACGTGTCGGGCCTGCGCGCCGACGCCGACCTCATGATCTGGTGGCACGCGGAGACCAGCGACCAGCTGCAGGAGGCGTACAACCTCTTCCGGCGCACCAGGCTGGGCCGTGCACTGGAGCCCGTCTGGTCGAACATGGCGCTGCACCGCCCCGCCGAGTTCAACCGCGCGCACATCCCCGCGTTCCTCGCCGACGAGACGCCGCGCAACTACATCAGCGTCTACCCCTTCGTGCGCAGCTACGACTGGTACCTGCTGCCCGACGAGGACCGCCGCCGCATGCTCGCCGACCACGGCAAGATGGCCCGCGGCTACCCGGACGTGCGCGCCAACACGGTCGCCTCGTTCTCGCTGGGCGACTACGAGTGGCTCCTCGCGTTCGAGGCCGACGAGCTGTACCGCATCGTCGACCTCATGCGTCACCTGCGCGCCTCCGAGGCCCGCATGCACGTCCGCGAGGAGGTCCCCTTCTACACCGGGCGCCGCAAGTCCGTGGCCGAACTGGTCGAAGGCCTGGCCTGACCGGACACGGCGCCCCGTGTCCGGCCGGAGGTCGCAGGCAGCCCCGTGGTCAGCGGCGGGCGGTCTTTCCCTTCAGCGACTCCTTGGCGGGCGTCGGGTGGGAGCGGTCGCCCGGCGTGGCCGGCTTCGGCTCCGGGTGCGGGGCGCAGGACGCGCTCTGCTCCGGCAGCCGGCCCTCCAGCAGATACGCATCCAGGTAGCCGTTGATGCAGCGGTTCGGGCCGCCCGCGACTCCGTGCGTGCCCGAGTCCCGCTCGGTCACCAGGGTCGAGCCGGACAGCCGCCGGTGCATCTCCTCCGCACCGGCGTACGGCGTCGCCGCGTCCCGCTCGGCGGCCAGGATCAGCGTCGGCGGCAGCTCACCCGGCCCGGTCCGCACGTCCAGGGGCTGCTGCTGGGGCGCGGGCCAGTAGGCGCAGGGCAGGTTCATCCACGCGTTGTCCCACGTCTCGAACGGAGCGACGCGCGACAGACGCGTGTTGTCCCGGTCCCAGACCTTCCAGTCCGTCGGCCAGGGCGCGTCGTTGCACTCGACGGCCGTGTAGACCGCGTTGGAGTTCTCCGACTCGGCCGCCGCCTCCGTGGCGGGCCCCGCCTGGTCGATCAGCGGCTTCGGGTCACCGTTCAGATACGCGGACAGTGCCTTGGCGCGCGTCGGCCAGTAGTCGTCGTAGTACCCGGCCTGCAGGAACGAGGCCTGCAGCTCCGCCGGCCCCACCTTGCCGCCCGCAGGCTCGGCGGCCAGCCGCGCGCTCGCCTTGGTGTAGCTGTGCTGGACCGCGGCGGCCGTCTTCCCCAGCCCGTACACGTCGTGGTGCCGGGCGATCCAGTTCCGGAAATCCGCCCAGCGGCTCTCGAACGCGGCCGACTGGATGAGGTTGTTGCGGTACCAGATCTGGTCGGGAGCCGGGTCCACCGCCGAGTCGAACACCATCCGCCGTACGTGCGAGGGGAACATCGTCGCGTACACCGCGCCGAAGTAGGTGCCGTACGACGCGCCCATGAACGTGATCCGCTCCTCGCCGAGCGCCGCCCGCAGGACGTCCAGGTCACGGGCGTTGTTGAGCGAGTTGTAGTACTGGAGCCCGCTGCCCGACCGCTTGGCGCAGCCCTGCGCGTACGCCTTCGCCTGCGCGATGCGTTCCTGCTTGTACGACTCCGAGGGATACGTCGGAGCCTGCGAGGGCGCCTTGAAGAAGCGCTTGGGGTCCTCGCAGGACAGGGGCGCGGACCGGCCGACGCCGCGCGGGGAGTAGCCGATCAGGTCGTAGGCCGCCGCGATGCGCTTCCACTGTGGGATCAGGCCGACGAGGGGGAAGTACTGGCCGTCGCCGCCCGGCCCGCCCGGGTTGTAGACCAGCGCGCCCTGCCGGGGCACATGGCGCTTGCTGTTGTGCGGGTCCTTGTGGGTGGCCTTCACCCGGGTGACGGTCAGCTTGATCTGCCGGCCACCGGGCTGTGCGTAGTCGAGCGGAACGGACACCGTGCCGCACTCCAGGCTGCCGGGCATGTCCTTCGCGTCGGCACACGTGCCGAAGTCGATGCCGGAGGCCTTGGCCCGTGCGGCGGCCACCGCGGTGCCGTGCTGCTCGGTCGCGTCCGGTGCGACGGGCGTACTGCCGGCCGGCGAGGCGGCGAGGGCGGTCAGGAGCAAGGATCCGGCGGCCGAGTAGAGGGCGGCAGCTCTCATGACGTATCCCTTCGGTGCATGGCAGCGACAAAAGGGATGTTTCGTTCGGTGTATGAAGAAGGCAAGCACCGACCCGGCGGTGTCGGCCTCAATGCCCCCTATGCGCCCCCGGTGTGCGGTTCACGCCACGGCTGGTCGCGGTGCGCGAAGGCCGCGCGCAGGTCCGGTTCGCCGATCGCGCGGACGCCTCGTACGGCGACGGTGGTGAGGTACGTACGGTCGTCACCGCTGCCGGGGCGCCGGGTGAGGGCTCCCAGCAGGCGTTGCCCGGCCGGGGACGCCCAGCGTGAATACGGGTGGACCTCGACCCGGGCGATGGCCAGGCAGCTCAGCGTCAGCGCCAGCGGCAGGGCGAACCACAGGGCGACCAAGCCGCGCGGCATGTCCGGCTGGGCGGGCACCAGCAGCGCGACGGCCCCCAGCGAGAGCACGGCCATGGCCGCGAGCTTCACCTGGCGCACTCCGGCCGTGACGGTGGTCCGGGCGGCGGCGGGCACGGCCAGGCCGGCGTCGACGAGCCGGTCGGCGAGGCCGGCGACGGCGTCCGCGGAGGCCGCGGCGGCGCGCACCGGGGCGATCCTGCTCTGCCCCTCGGGTCCGATGGCCCCTATGACCGACCGCTCCATGTCGTCCCGCCCGCGCGGATCGACCACGGTCGCCCAACCGGTGTGGGCGAGCAGCAGCCGCCGTTGCCGGGCCATGGAGACCATGGTCAGATCGGCGACGCGGCCGGGCCCGCCGGACAGGAACGCGGCCTCGTAGAGCGTCAGACCATGCCGCCGGACATCCGCTCCGGCGTCCGCGTCGTCGGCCGCCGTGCGTACGGCGGCCAGGCAGAGTCGTGTGCAGGCGGTGCCCGCGGCGGCCCAGGCCAGCAGCAGGAGAAGGACCCAGAACATGCCGCGTTTCTATGCCAGATGCTCTGCGAAACGCCATGCCCTGTTCACGATCCGGACGGAGCGTTGTCTGCATGTGACGTTCCGTTTGGCGTGCGCACCGGGCTCACGGCTGTTGCGGCGGCGGGCTGGAGGCGGCCGGCGGCAGCGCATAGGTCGGGGACGACGCCGTGAGGGGCGTGGCGGGGCTCGGGTCCGTCGCCGCACCGGGCGGGGCCGGGGGGCCGGTCAGCGGGGGAGTGCTCGCGGAGGCCATGTCCCGGGCGAGGGCGTCCCAGTCGACGTAGCCCGTGGCCTCCAGGACCTTGATGTGGTCCAGGACGGTCGTGTTCGCGTCGTCGGCGAGCGCGCGCACCAGCGAGTTGCGGGTGGTCGCGCGGACCTGGGCGACGACCGAGAACACCTTGCCGTGCGCCAGCCGCGTGATGTTGACGAACTCGCGGTCGTAGTCCGTGCCCTGGGCCGCGTTCAGTGTCGCGAGCCACTGCTTCTGCTGGTCGCTCGGTTCGTCGGGCAGCGGGAGCCCGAGCCTGGCGGCGACGTCGCGCACCCGCTGGTCGAGGAAGGTGTGCCCCTCGACGAGGTGCTGCCCCGCCGTGCGTACGGCCGCGGTGGTGCCCTTCTGCTGGGCCTCCTGCCCGGCGGGCAGCTCCCACAGACCGGCCAGCCGGACCTTCGTGATGAAGTCACGGTCGAGGGCGGACAGCGGCCCGTACTGCGTCGACACGGTCTGCGCGTTCAGCGTGCTGACGCCGGTCCCCGACCGGTCGGCGTACGACCAGATCGGGAAGACGAGTGCCATCAGGGTGGCCATCAGGCCGATGACGATGATCCCGGTGCCGCTGAATATCCCTCGGCCCTTGACGGGTGGTCGCGGTCGCATGGTGCCTCCTGTACGGCACCGCATATTACTCAGGGGTTCGGGGTGAACCGCGCCTCGCGGGCTGTTGCCCGCGGCACACTCAGCGGTGCAGCAGCACCCGCCGGGCCGCCCTGGCCATCATCCGCACCCCCGGCCGCCGCGACCGCGGCACGGGCCCCGACCGCTCCAGCCACCACTCCCCGAGTTCCCGCCGGGCCCGGTCGTCCCCGATGGGCCCGGCGAGCAGCAGATACCCGGCGAAGTCCAGGGCGTCCCTGCGATATCCGCCGGTCATCGGATGACCGTGGGCGTAGGCGAGGAAGGCGGCCCGGTAGGCGTCGCCGAGGATCTCCGGCAACTCGGGTGCGACCTTGGCCACGACGTCCGCCCGCTTCCCGGCGAGCGCCCGTGCCTGCACTCCCAGCCGCACCCGGTCGAACCCTTCCGGAACGGGCGTCCCGGCGACGAGCGCGGACAACAGGGCGGCCTGAGCGAGCCCGAGCCGCTGACGGGCGGCCTCGGTGTCGACGTCGATGGCAGGGGCAGGAGAAGCCGGCGCAGGGGGCGTCGGCGGAGGGGCGGGCAGGGAGGGCGCGGCACCCGTCTCCACGACCGCCGCCGTGGCCGCTGCCTCCTCCTCCCGCATCACCCGTCCCTTCCGGACGGCCCCCCGAACTGCCTCCAGCTCCGCCTCCAGGACGCCCGGTCCGGGAAAGTTCTCGTCCCGCTCCAGCAGCACGCCCGGCGGCGAGACCCGGGACGCGAGGTCGGTCAGGATGTCGAGGACCGGCTCCGGCACCGGGTGGGCGTGGCTGTCGTGCCAGACGCCGTCACGTTCGAAGCCGCCCGCGACATGGACGTACGCGATGGCCTCCAGCGGGAGCTCGGCGAGCGCCTTGGCCGGGTCCTCGGCGCGGTTGACGTGGTTGGTGTGCAGGTTGGCCACGTCGATCAGGAGCCGTACGCCGGTGCGGTCGGCGAGGTCGTAGAGGAACTGCCCCTCGGTCATCTCCTCGCCCGGCCAGGAGATCAGCGCGGCGATGTTCTCGACGGCGAGCGGCACCGGCAGCGCGTCCTGGGCGATCCGCACGTTCTCGCACAGCACGTCGAGGGCGTCCCGGGTGCGCGGCACCGGCAGCAGGTGCCCGGCCTCCAGCAGCGGGGACGCCGTCAGCGGCCCACCCGCCCGTACGAACGCGATGTGCTCGGTGACCAGTGGCGCGCCCAGCGCCTCTGCCCGCTCGGCGAGTGCGGTGAGCCGGCTCTCCTCGGGTCGGTCGGCCCCGCCGAGGCCCAGCGAGACGCCGTGCGGGATCACGGTCACCGCGCGGGCGCGCAGCCGCCGCAGCGACTCGGGGAGGTGCCCGGGGCACACGTTCTCGGCCACGGCCTCGACCCAGTCGATGCCCGGCATGCGCTCCACGGCGTCGGCGATCTCCGGCCGCCACCCGATGCCCGTCCCCAGTCGCTCCATGGTCCGTCCCCCTCCTCGACTCCGTCCGGCTCCGTCCGGCTCCGGCGTCACGTCTCCTCGGACGTGACGGGGGTATGGCCCCGCCGCAGGGAACCGAACCCCGCCCGGCCCACGTTCAGAGCAACATTTGAGGTTGGCCCGCTCACCCGTCAGGCCCGTCAGGCCCGTCAGGCCCGACGGGTGAGCGGGATCCGGCCGGTCCGTGTCGACGGCTTGTCGAGGCCGGTGTGAGCGACGATGAGATGGCCGCCCGCCTCCTTGATCGCCCGGCCGGGGCGCGCTCGACGGCCTGTTGCCCGGCGGGCAGCTCCCACCGCCCGGCAAAGTCGCCCGTCACTCACCGGGCCGTTCCGGACCACTGCTCCGGCGCCCGCCCCAGCAACCGCAGCGCCTCCTCCAGTGCCCCGGCCCCCTTGGGAACCTCCAGCGCGGGCGCGAACGCGAACCCCGGCCCCCGCCGCGCCGGATCGGTCGGAACGAGCCGGGCGACGGCGAGCGCCGCGCCGAGCACGTCGTCCGCCAGGTGCACCTCCACCCCGAGCGCGGCGGCGACGTCCCAGGCGTGCACCACGTAGTCGACGAAGTGGAAGCTGATCGCCGTCCGCCCGGGAACCCCCCCGCCCAGCTCCGGCAGCACGAACTCCCGTTCCTGCGCGCCGGGTTCACCGAAGGCGTCCAGGACTGCCGCCGCGGCCACCCGATGAACCCGCCCCGGCTCGCGCATGTCGTCCGGCTCCCGCCAGTGCGCCGCCTCCCGCCCTGCCCCCCGCGCGGCGGCCGCGAACCCGTGATGCTGGGCCGCCATGTGCGCCACGAGCCGCCTCAGGTCCCACCCCGCACACGGGGTCTCCCGCTCCCAGTCCTCGTCCCGCGCCAGATCCACCACGCGCACCGCCTCGCGCACGGCGATCAGGTCCCACTCGACAACGTCCGCTCCGGTGACAGCCATGCACCGAGCCTAAAACTATGCGAACGATCGTGCTACTTCTTTACAACGGCGGATGCTTCGAACCTCAACGGCCAAGCGCGTCAGGGAACTTGGGGAACTTGAGGAACGCTTCCGGGAGCGACCGCGGCCGACCGCAGCCGCGCCGCCACTCCCACCCGGGCCCGGCGATAGGCGCTCTCCTCGTCGTGCAGGACGGAGACCATGTTGGCCGTCTCCATCAACGCCACCAGTTCGAAGGCAAGTTGAGGCACATCCGTGTCGGCGCGCAGCTCTCCGGCGTCGCACGCCCCGGCGATCGCGCGTTCCACCAGGGCCGTCCAGTCGCGCTGGGCGCGCACCACGGCGTCGTGCACCGACCCCGAGCGGGCGTCGAACTCGGCGATCACCTCGTAGAAGAAGCAGCCGCCCGGGAAGACTCGCCCCCGCGAGTACTCCAGCCACAGCTCACACAGCCGCCACACGCGGCCGATACCCGCGGCTTCCTGCTCGGCGGGACGGATCACCCGCTCGGTGAAGATGCGGCCCGCCTCGCGCACGGTGGCGAGCTGCAGCTCCTCCTTGGAGCCGAAGAGCGCGAACACCCCGCTCTTGCTGAGCTGCAACTCCGTCGCCAGCCGGCCGACGGACAGCGCCTCCAGCCCCTCGACGGAGGCGATGTCGACGGTCCGGCCCAGCACCAGCCGGCGGGTGCGGTTGCCCCGTTCGACCCTGCCGTCGAGGCGGGTCACCGTAGTGCCGCGCGGTCGGCGTGGGCGGTGCCGGAGCCGGGAGTGATCTCGGCCGGGGGCAGGCTGCCGTGCCCCCTGCTTCTCATCTGCGTTCCTTCTCCGGCCGATGCGCCCCGCGGATTGTTCCGGTCGGCGGGCTCCGCCGAGCGCGTTGCCGGGAATCCGGAGGAAACGGTACCTATCCTGTCCAAGCCTTCCAGTCCCTCGCTTTCGGGAGATTTGCCATGCGTGTCAAGCCCCTCGCTCGGGTGGCGATCGCTGCCGTCGTCGCCGGCACCGCCCTCGTCACCGCTGTCGGCCCGGCCGTCGCAGCCGCTTCCCGGCCGTCGGTGCCCTCTGTCATCCGAGAGAGCGCCCCGGGCCCGGGCGGCGCCGGTGCCGCGGGCAGTGGGACGGGCGGCGGCCTCCTGGAATTCGGCGGCGCCACCATCGACTTCGTCGGCCGGCTCATCGGTACGGGCGGCAGCGGCGGCGGCAGCGTCTGAGCGGGCTCCGCCGCACAGGCCGCCGTTCGTGCGGTCGCCCGGCGCAGGTCCGTCGGATACCCCACAGGCCTTCACGGGTGGCCGCCCTAACCCTGTTCATCCGCAGCGGTATGGGCGAGGACCGCCTGGACGATCGTCTCCCAGTCGGCTCGGTCGACCCCGTGGCCCGCGCCTTCCAGGGGCAACAGCCTTGCGGCAGGGATTTCTTCGGCGAGCGCCTCGCCGTGCCCGAACGGGAACAGGGGATCCGCGGTTCCATGGATCACCAGGGTGGGCACGGCGATCGACGACAGCGGTTGTCGCGATGGCCCGCCGTCCGGGAGGGAGTCGTGGTTCTGTACGGCGGCGAAGTCGTGCGCACGCTCGACGTCACGACGGACAAGATCGCGGACGGTCGTCTCGTCGAAGGGGCGCCGCCCTCCCGCGAGCACCCGCGAGTAGGCGACCAGGTGATCGATCACCGAGGCGGACCGCGACCAGTCGACCTGCGCGGATGTCGCGAACCGCATGAACTCCCCGGTCGGTCCGGGCAGTTCACGGTCGCCGGGCACGGCGGGGGAGGTGCTGATCAGAACCAGGGAGAGGACGCGCTCGGCATGGTCGAGGGCGGCCAGCTGCGCGAGCGCCCCTCCGGCCGACACACCCACCATGTGTGCGGCCGGAATGTCATACGCGTCGAGCACGGCGACCGCGTCGCCGACCAGATCCGCGCCGGTGTATCCGGGGCGGCCAGGCTCGTAGGTGGTGGATCGACCGGTGTCGCGGTGGTCGTAGCGGACCACGAACCGACCGCCCTCGGCGAGCTTCCGGCAGAAGCCCTCCTCCCACCAGAGCATCGAAGCTCCCGTGCCCATGACGAGCAGGACCGGCGGATCCGACCGGTCGCCGAACGACTCGGTGCACAGGGCGACGCCACCCGTGCGGATCATGCGCTCGGACATCGTGATCACATCCGTGACGGCCGGGGCAGCGAACCGGCACGGTGGTGTCCCTCGACGGCCACGGTCAGCCCGGGCGCGATCTCCGTGAAGCCCGCGTCTCGCACCAACGGGAGCCCGCTCGACGTCAGTTCGTTCCAGCGTCCCGGGTCCGCGCTCCGCACGGCGAGGGCGAAGTCCGCGTCGCGCCAGGCGTGACGCTCCTCCTCCGACAGTTCCCACCAGGCCAGTTGGGCACCGTGACCTGCCTGGGCCATCGCCTTGCCGGCGGACATGTCGAGGCCGGGGTTGAGCCACAGGACCGGCGCCGCGGGGTTTGCCCGCGGCGGCGGCTCAGGGTCGTCCAGGTCGGTGCCGGAGACCTGCAGCCTGGCCAGGTCCTTGGGCCAGCCGTCGAGCGGCACGGGCGGGAACACCCGTACCTCGGCCGACTTCCCGGTCACCGTGATCCCGGGCAGCGCCTCGGCCCGCCGCCACTCGGCGCCGCGGGCGCGCCGCACCACCTTCCGGATCCGGGCGTCCTGCCAGTCCCGCATCACCTGCGCCCACTCCCCGTCCCCGAGCGACCGCTCGTCGCTCAGGATCGCCAGCACGGCCCGGGCGGCGGTCTCCAGCGCATCGGTGCGGGCGGGCGGCGCCGCCTTCTCGATGTGCACGACGAGAGGCAGCACGAACTGCGCTGCCTGGTCGCGTTCGCCGGGTTCGGAACGGAAGGGGCTTTCGCCGGAGGGCGTCACATCGTGGCTCACACCAGCCAACTTTAAGGGGGAGCGGTCCCGTCTTAAGGGGGCGCGGTCAGGTGCCCCCTTTGCGAAGATGCCACCATGCAACGTGATCTTCGGCTGGACAACGTCGGCCGCCGCTACGGCATCCGCGGCCCCTGGGTCTTACGCGGCGTCCACCTCGCCGTGGCGCCGGGCACGCTGACTCGTGTCGAAGGCCCGAACGGCACGGGCAAATCCACCCTGCTCCGCCTCCTCGCAGGCATCGACGCACCCACCGAGGGCCGCATCACCGGCCGCCCCCGCACGGCCTTCGTGCCCGAACGCTTCCCGTCGGCCCTCCCCTTCACCCCTCACGGCTATCTCACCCACCTCGGCACGATCCACGGACTGTCCCGTCGCACGGCGACCCGCGCCGCAGCCGACTGGCTGGACCGCTTCGGCGCCGCCGCATACGCCCGCACCCCCATGGCCCAGTTGTCCAAGGGCAGCAGCCAGAAGGTCGCCGTGGCGCAGGCCCTGCTCGCCGAGCCGGAGCTGCTCGTCCTCGACGAGGCCTGGACCGGCCTCGACTCCGCCGCCCGCGCCGAGCTGGAGCGGGCCGTCGCCGAGCGCACCGCCGCCGGCGGAGCCGTGGTGTTCGTGGACCACGACCCGCGCCGTCTGGCGGGGGCGCCCGACACGACGTACACCGTGCGCGACGGCGCCCTGGAGACCCGTACCCGGGAGACCACCGCGCCGGCCGACGGCCCGCGGGCCGTGGTCGAGGCGCAGGGTCCGCAGGCCGGGCAGCTGCCCACCGGCGCGCTGGGCACGCTCGTCTCGGCCGAGGAGACCGCGCCGGGTGTGTACCGCCTCACCGTCCCCGCCTCCCACTCGGATGTCGTGCTGCGCACCCTGCTGACGGCCCGTCCGCCGTGGCACGTGGTCAGCGTGCAGCCCCTCGACCAGCTCGACAAGGACAGCCACCGATGAACGCCCTCCTGCGCTACCAGGCCGACCTTCTCCTGCGCTCACAGCGCTGGCTGCCGCCGGTCATCCTGTACACGGTCTTCCTCGGCATCGGTGTACAGAGCGGACAGCCGGTGCTCGACTCGCTCGGCTACGCGGCCGCGGCCCTGCTGCCCGTCGCGGCCTGGCTGGTGCGGATCTGCGTCACGGTCGAACCGCCCGCGGCACGCGCGTGTGCGGCCGCGGCCGCCGGGCCGGGGCGGGCGCATCTGGCCCGGCTGCTGGTGGCGCTGATCGCCGCGGCCGTACTCGGTACGGCAGCGACCCTCGTGGTGACACTGATCAGCGACCCGGTGTCCAGCGACCACCAGACCCGCGTCCCCCTGCTTCCGTCCGCCGTGGCCGGGCTGCTCGCCACGCCGGCCTGCGCGCTGCTCGGTACGGCCGTCGGCGCGCTCACCAACTGGCCGGTGCTGCGCTCGCCCGGCCGTGCGGTCCCGGCGATGCTGCTCGCGGCGCTGCTGTCGGTGGTGGCGACGGGCTCCCCGGCGCAGGCGGCGGTCAGTGGTCTGGTCGCCGGCTCGCAGTCGGGCACGGTCCCCGTGCCCCTGCTCCCACTGGTCGCGGCCGCCGTCCTCGCCGCAGCGGCGGCAGCCGTGGCCTGCGCACTGACCTCCCGCCGATCGCCCTGAACAGGACGATCACCCCGAGCAGGACGATCACCCCGAGCAGGCCGGGTCATCCCGAACAGGCGGTGCGCTGTGCCTCCTGCCATTCGCAGACCGGGCAGAGCGTGATCCCCTTGTACGCCTGCGGATACTCGGTCGGCTTCCGGCACAGCACGCACTCGGCGTACGGCGGCCCCTCGGCCTTGGGCGGCCTGGTGGCGTCGATCAGGCAGTACGCGTCGTCGCTGTCGTCGCTCATGCCTCCAGCGTAGGCCGGTCACCGGCGGCCGCTCGCCGCACCGATCAGCTGGGACACCTTCACGAACCTGAAGCCCTTCCGGCGCAGCTCGGGCACGATCGTGCGGACGGCCCGTTCGGTGGCCGGGGCGGCGCTGCGCGTGCAGTGCATGACGACGACCGAACCCGGCCGCACCCCGTCCAGCACCTGCCGGGCCACCGCGTCGGAGTCCGTCGCGAACGCGTCCCCGCTCACCACATCCCACTGCACGGCGGTGACGCCGGTCGAGGCCAGCGCCTTCAGGGCCTGCCGGTCGTAACACCCGCCCGGGAAGCGGAAGTACGGCATCGCGTCCGGCACTCCCGCCTTGCGGAACGCCGTGTACGCCCGCTCCACGTCCGAGCGCATCCGCTCCTCGGAGACGGTCGGCAGGCCGTAGCAGTCACCGGTGAAGGCGTAGTGGCTGTAGGAGTGGTTGGCCACCTCGAAGAGCGGGTCCCGCCCGATGGAGCGGGCCTGGATCGGGTACTGGTCGGCCCAACGGCCCGTCATGAACAAGGTGGCCGGTACCTTCAACGCCCGCAGCGTCGCGATGAGCTGCGGATTGTCGAACCGCTCGCCTGCCGCCGCCCGCGCCCCCTCGTCGGCGGTCATGTCGGCGTCGAAGGTGAGCGCGACCGTCTTGCCCTCCGTGCGGAGACCGTTCTTGAACACGGGGGTGAGACCGGCCGGGCCCGGCGCGAGGGTCGGCGGCCGGGAGGGAGCGGCGGAGGTGGTGGCGGAGGAGGCGGCGGAAGGGGCCGGGTGCTGGACGGCGTGCGGGGTCCGGGCGGTGCCGCAGGCGGCGAGGGCCGCGCTCAGGGCACAGCCGACGGTGACGTGTCGCAGTCGTACAAGAGTGATCACCGCACGAATTTAAGGCGATGCCTCTCATAGGTATGACTATGTGGCAAAGGCTCGCCGCGGAGTCACCCGCTCAGTGGGCGAGCAGCCTTTTCCTGCACTCCTCCAGGTCGTAGTCCGGCTCCGGGTACCGCGGGTCCAGGGCCTCCAGGTGCTCCAGGAGCAGGCGCGCGACCGCCCAGTTGCGGAACCACTTGCGGTCCGCCGGAATCAGGTACCAGGGGGCGTGCGGAGTCGAACAGCGGTGCAGGGCGATCTCGTACGCCTCCTGGTACGCGGGCCACAGCGCGCGGTCGTCGATGTCGCTGGGACTGAACTTCCAGCGCTTGTCGGGCCGGTCGAGGCGCCTGAGAAGGCGGCGGCGCTGCTGATCGGGGGAGATGTGCAGAAAGCACTTGACCACGGTCACCCGGTCGTCGGCCAGGCGCTGCTCGAAGCGGTTGATCTCGTCGTAGCGGCGCTCGATCTCCTCGCGCGGGACCAGGGCGCGGACGCGCGGGACGAGCACGTCCTCGTAGTGCGAGCGGTCGAAGGCGCCGATCTCGCCCGGCCGTGGGATCTCCTTCTCGATACGCCAGAGGAAGTCGTGTTCGCGTTCCTCGGGCGTGGGCACCTTGAACCCCTTGACCCGGCAGCCGGCCGGGTGGAACAGCCCGACGACATGCTTGACGGTGCCGCCCTTGCCGCTGGTGTCCATGCCCTGGAGCACCAGCAGGACACGGCGGACGTCGCCCGTGGTGCCGGCCGCCCAGAGGCGCTCCTGGAGTTCGGCGAGTGGTTTGCCCATGCGGGCGGTGTCCTTCAGGCCCGCGGACTTGTCCTTGGGCCCGGGACCGGTCCGGGGGTCATACGCGGTCCGGGTGTCGTACGCGCCCAGGTCGATCTGCTCGCCCCGGGGAACGCGCAGCACCTCCCTCAGCCGGAGATCCGCCGCGGCTTGCTGCTTCCTGCCGTCCTTCGCCACCGGTCGCCCCTTACGGTCGTGTGTTCTCGACGGTACGTCCACACGGCTCAGCGGGCGTAGCGGCAGGGAAAGGGTGCGGTCGGCTGCGTAGACCGTGAAGACGTGGTGGTGCGGGGTGCTGCCCCTGGGCGGGCAGGGGCGCCGTAGCCGGTCTGCCGGATGTCACTTCTCGATCTGGCGGTCCTGGGGCGGCTCGGGCTGTTGTTCGTGCCGATGGTCGGGCTGCTGCTGCTGCTGCTGCTGCTGCTGCTGTTGTTGCTGGTGCTGCTGTTCGTGTGAGTGCTGGGGCTGGTGCTCCTGTGCCCTCTCCAGGAACCGCAGCAGCTCCACCGGGAAGGGGAGCACGAGGGTCGAGTTCTTCTCGGCGGCCACCGCCACCACCGTTTGCAGCAGGCGCAGCTGGAGTGCGGCGGGCTGCTCGGACATCTGCGCGGCGGCCTCGGCCAGCTTCTTGGAAGCCTGTAGTTCGGCGTCGGCGTTGATGATGCGGGCGCGGCGCTCGCGGTCGGCCTCGGCCTGGCGGGCCATGGAACGCTTCATCGTGTCCGGCAGCGAGACGTCCTTGATCTCCACGCGGTCGATCTGCACGCCCCAGCCGATGGCCGGACTGTCGATCATCAGTTCCAGGCCCTGGTTGAGCTTCTCGCGGTTGGACAGCAGGTCGTCGAGGTCGCTCTTGCCGATGATCGAGCGCAGGGACGTCTGTGCCATCTGGGAGACGGCGAACTTGTAGTCCTCGACGTTGATGAGCGCGGCCGTCGCGTCGACGACCTTGAAGTAGACGACGGCGTCCACGCGTACGGTCACGTTGTCCCGGGTGATGCCCTCCTGGGCGGGGATCGGAAGCGTGACGATCTGCATGTTGACCTTGCTCAGCCGGTCCACGAAAGGCACGATCGCCGTGAATCCCGGTCCGCGCGGCTCACCGGCCAGCCGCCCGAGGCGGAAGACCACCCCGCGCTCGTACTGCTTGACGACCCGCGCCGCCGCGGCGACGTAGACCGTCCCGGCGGCACCGACCGCGACGGCCGCCGTCACCAGCTCAGCGAGCATGACGACTCCCTCTGTCCAGAGGTCTGGTATGTCTGTTCCTGTAACGATATGCCCGATGGCCGGTCCCGGGCCACGAGGGACCCGGGACCGGCCACCGACGCACCTATGGAGCGGTCACCCGCACCGGTTCGATGCCGACCGCGCTGTGCCGCTCGGCCCAGTTCTCCAGTGCCTTACGGCAGGCGTGGTCCAGGTGCTGCAGGCCGGACAGGTCCAGCTCCACCGGTCGGTCCTGGGGCAGCGCCTCCAGACTGTCGAGGATCTTCGGCAGCCGCAGGAAGGTCGCGTTGCCCGACAGGTGGGCCTGGACGGGACCCGCGCCCTTGTCGATGACGTCCAGCTTGATGTGTGAGGCCTCCCAGGCGGTCTTGACGACCGCGAGGGCCAGACCGATGAGAACGCCCTCGAACATGCTGACCGCGACGATCGACACGGCCGTGACGACCAGGATCAGTGCCTCGCCGCGGTGGCCGTGCCACAGCGACGCGATCTCCCGTACGGGGATCAGCTTGGCGCCGGAGTAGACGAGGATGCCCGCGAGGGCCGGGATCGGGATGTAGGCGAGGACGTCCGGCAGCAGGGCCGCGAACAGCAGCAGCCACACGCCGTGCATCACGCGGGACGCCTTGGTCCGCGCGCCCGCCTGGACGTTCGCCGCGCTGCGCACGATCACCGCGGTCATCGGCAGCGCGCCGAGAAGACCGCACAGGGCATTGCCCGCGCCCTGCGCGACGAGTTCCTTGTCGTACTCGGTGCGCGGACCGTCGTGCAGCCGGTCCACGGCCGCCGCGCTGAACAGTGACTCGGCGGACGCGATCAGGGTGAAGGCGACGATCGTGCCGAGCAGACCGATGTCGGCGAGGTCACCGAAGGCGCCCAGCGGGGGCGGCTGGATGGAGCTCAGCAGGCCCTTCACCTCGACAGTGGCGACCGGCAGCGAGAACACCAGCACGGCGACGGTCGCGAGACCGACGGCGGCAAGCGGACCGGGGACCGTGCGCACCTGCTTCGGCATGCGCTTCCACAGCACCAGGACTGCGATCGTGCCGGCGCCGACGAGGATGGAGGCGAGCGCCGCCCTGTTCCCGACGGCGTCGAAGAGCGCGCCCGGGAGCTGGGCTATCTTCGCCAGGCCGGAGGCGGGCGCCTTGGCGTCCGCCATCGAGTAGAGCTGTCCGGCGATCAGCACAAGACCGATTCCGGCCAGCATGCCCTCGACGACCGAGACCGAGATGGCCCGGAAGTAGCGCCCCAGTTTCAGGGTGCCCATGAGGATCTGGAGGGCGCCGGTGGCAAGGACGATCACGCCCAGGGCCGGCAGCCCGAACTCCCGCACGGCCTCGAAGACCAGCACGGTCAGCCCCGCCGCGGGGCCGGAGACCTGCAGGCTGCTGCCGCGCATGAATCCGGTGACCATGCCGCCCACGATGCCGGTGACCAGGCCCAGTTCGGCCGGGACACCGGAGGCGACGGCCACACCCACGCACAGCGGGAGCGCGACCAGGAAGACGACCAGCGAGGCGGCGAAGTCCTGCCGCAGGTGAGGGTATTTGGTCATCATGGCGATCACAGGGCCGCGAACGTGTCGGTCTGCGGGTCGTGGGCCTGCACGGCGCCGGTGTGGACCTCGTAGAACCAGGCGTGCAGGGACAGTTGACGGCTCTTCAGCTTCTGCTCGATGTACGGGTACGAGCGCAGCCGCAGCAGTTGCGTCAGGACGTGGCTCTGCACACCCTCGGAAACGGTCGGGTCCTCGACCGCGCCTGCCGGGCGCGGGGTGGCGTGCGAGAGCCAGTCGCGCACGGCCGGCACGGCGTTGAGGTCGTCGCCGCGCACCAGGGCGCCGACGGCGCCGCAGTGCGAGTGTCCGCAGACGACGATGTCGGAGACGCCGAGCACCTCCACGGCGTACTCGATGGTGCATGCCTCGCTGGTCGCGTGCTCCAAGGTGTACGGCGGGACGATGTTGCCCGCGGTGCGCAGCTCGAAGAGCTCGCCCGGGCGGGCGCCGGTGATCAGGGCCGGTACGACCCTGGAGTCGGAGCAGGTGATGAACAGCACCTGCGGGGACTGGCCTTCGGCGAGTCTGGCGAACTCCTCAGGGCGTTGTCCGAACGTACGGGCGTTGTCGATGAGGGGCTGCATGATGTGGTGACTCCTCCTGGCGCGCCGAGGGCGCGTCGGTGTGGGCAGGACAGGGTGGGGGAACTGCGCTGTTCTGCTTCGCTCTCAGCAGCGGAAGACCTGAAGTGCCGCCGGAGAGTGGGATGTCGAGGGTCTCGACGGATGATGGCCGCGCAGCGCGACCGGTTCGTGGACGGACGCCGGGTCCTGCGCCAGCACTTGGCGCTCGGGCTCCTCGGACGTGCAACCGGTGTTCACGTGACGGTCGCGGGTGCGCAGGGGGCCGGTCGGGCCCCCGGTGTGGCCGCAGCCACGCAACGTGGCGGACTCGTCACGCAGCGCCTTGCCGGACGGATTGGTTCCGGGCAGGGCTTTGGCCACTGCATGACGGCCCGTGTGTGCGGCCGCGAAGGATGCGGTCGGCGCGAAGAACTGGAGGGCGAGCAGGATGCCGGTGACGAGTGCCAGTGCGGTCCGGGCCGTCGTACCTCGGAACATGCGCCCCCCTCCCTGCCGTTCGTGCTTCTTGGGTCGACCAAAAGAAGGTCAATGACCGGTCAAGAAACACATTAACCCTGCAAAGTTGCTTGCAGGGTTAACTTGGCGTTTCGAGCTGAAGAGAGCCTGAAATGCGCTGGTGGGGTGGCCTGATCTAGTCGCCGGTGACGAGTGTCCCGCCGTCCCGGGCCAGCGCGGTGAGCCGTGATATCGCCCTGAAGTACTTCTTGCGGTAGCCGCCGTTGAGCATCTCCTCGCTGAACAGCCGGTCGAAAGGCAGCCCGGAGGCCAGGACCGGCACCTCGCGGTCGTAGAGGCGGTCCGCGAGCACGACGAGCCTGAGGGCCGTCGACTGGTCGGGGACGGGCCGGACGCCGGTGAGGCAGACCGCTTTCAAGCCGTCCGTCAGGGCGCCGTACCTGCTGGGGTGGACCTTGGCGAGGTGGTCGAGGAGGTGCGGGAAGTCGTCGAGCGAGGCGCCCGCGGTGGCGTACGCGGCCTTCGTCACCTGCTCCTCGGAGAAGGGCGCCGGCGCTTCGGGCAGACCGCGGTGGCGGTAGTCCTCGCCGTCGATGCGCAGGGCGCGGAAGTGGGCGGACAGGCCCTGGATCTCGCGCAGGAAGTCGACCGCCGCGAAACGGCCCTCGCCGAGCTTGCCCGGGAGGGTGTTGGAGGTGGCGGCCAGGGCCACGCCGGCGTCGACGAGCCTGCCGAGCAGGGTCGACACGAGAACGGTGTCGCCGGGGTCGTCGAGCTCGAACTCGTCGATGCACAGCAGTCGGTGGCCGGAGAGGGTCTGGACGGTCTGCTGGAAGCCCAGGGCGCCGACGAGGTTCGTCAGCTCGACGAAGGTGCCGAACGCCTTGAGCGCGGGCTCCGCCGGGGTGGCGTGCCAGAGGGAGGCGAGCAGGTGGGTCTTGCCGACGCCGTAGCCGCCGTCGAGGTAGACACCGCGGGGGCCCGCCGGGGTCTTCGGCGCCCTGGCCTTGCCGAACCCGAAGAATCCGCGCTTCCCGCCGCCTACGGCGTGCGCCCCGCCGAGCCCGCCCGCGAAGCTGTCCAGCACCTGGACGGCCTCGGTCTGGCTGGGCTGGTTCGGGTCCGGAACGTATGTGCTGAAGCGGACCGAGTCGAAGCGCGGCGGCGGCACCATCTCGGCGACCAGCCGGTCCGCGGGGACGTGCGGCGCGCGGGCGCACAGGGACGACGGAGCCGCGTCGGCTATCGGGCTGAGGCCGGGTGCGGAAGGGGAGGACGACACGGTTCACCATGCTAAGCCGCGTGCCAGACTGCTCGACATGCGACGCCTGTTCCCTGTGACCGACGAGACAGTGCTGACAACTCCCGGTGAGGAGGGCGGGGCCGGTGGTACCAGTGGTATCGGTGTTCTCGACGCCCTGACCGAGCGCGAGTGGAGCCTGGCCGAGCTCGCCGCCGCCTACGCCTATCCCGAGCCGACCGCCGCCGGGCAGGCCGTTCCCTGGCTACGGGCGAACATGGTGTCCACGCTCGACGGGGCCGCCCAGCACGACGGGCGGTCGCAGCCGATCTCCAGCGCGACCGACATGCGGATCTTCGGCACCCTGCGGGCCCTGGCGGACGTGGTGGTCGTCGGTGCGGAAACGGTACGACAGGAGGGGTACCGGCCCGCACGCGCGCGGGCGGATTTCGCGCAGATGCGGGAGGCGGCCGGACAGGGGCCGGCGCCCGCGATCGCGGTGGTCACCGCGAGCCTCGACCTCGACTTCTCCCTTCCGCTGTTCACCTCACCGCTGGTGCCCACCCTGGTGCTCACCGGCGCCGCGGCGCCCCCCGACCGCATCGCCGCGGCCGAAAAGGCGGGTGCCCGGGTGGTGATCGCCGGTGACGGCATGGGGGTGGAGCCCGCCCGCGCCGTACAGGCCCTGGGCGCCCTCGGACACAACCGGCTGCTGACCGAGGGCGGCCCTCGGCTGCTCGGCCAGCTGGTGGCCGCCGGGGTGCTCGACGAGCTCTGTCTCGCCGTGTCCCCGATGCTCACCGCCGGTCATGCGCAGCGCATCGCGGGCGGACCGTCGGTCGCGGTTCCGCAACGCTTCGTGCTCGCGTCGGTACTGGAGGAGGAGGGGTTTCTCTTCACCCGCTACCAGCGGTCCTGAGAATCGATCAGCGGTACCGCCGGTCCCGAAATCGGCGGAGTCAACCGTTCCGCTTACTTGCGGGCGGGCACACTGAACTCGCAGTCCCCGTGACATCACGGGGCAGGATGGCTTCCGCAGAAGGGGCGCCCGGTGTTCACAAGCGTATTGATGATCGAGAAGGCATTGACGTCCGCGGACGTGGAGTTCGTCACCGGCCTGCACGGAGAGGAGGAGGTCTCCTTCCACGTGCTGCTGCAGCCCCGCGGCGACCAGGCGGACCGCCTGCTGCGGGCCATCGACGACGTCGCGCTCGGCGAACTGGACGAGGCGGCGCGCGAGCGCGAGGTCCCCGAGGGGGAGGCCGCCAAGGACTTCGGGGAGCGGGCGCTCGAGGTGTCCCTGCAGGCGCTGCACGCCTCCGGCAGCGAGGCCGGGGGGAGACTGATCGAGGATCATCCGCTGGACGCGTTGAAGGTTCTCGTGGACGAGGTCGGGGCGGACGAGGTGATCGTGCTGACCGATCCCCACTACGTGGAGGAGTTCTTCCACCGGGACTGGGCGTCGCGGGCCCGGCACAAGGTGGGGGTGCCGGTGCTGAAGCTGTTCTCGCACAGCAAGGCGTAGGCGGCGCCTGTGCGCCGTAGGAGGGGCGCGGCCGTGGGGGCGGCGGGCGGGAATCGGCCCCGGCGCCTCCTGGTCGGTGTCAGGTGCGGCACCCAATAGGCTGGCCGCTGAACGTCCGCCGTAACACGCACAGGGAGACAACGCATGGCACCCGGCCTTCCCACCGCCATGGACCGACCGCACTTCATCGGGATCGGCGGCGCCGGAATGTCGGGGATCGCGAAGATCCTCGCGCAGCGCGGGGCCAAGGTCGCGGGCAGTGACGCGAAGGAGTCCGCGACCGCCGAGGCCCTGCGTGCGCTGGGTGCGACGGTGCACATCGGGCACGCGGCCGAGCACCTCGCCGACGACGCCACCTGTGTCGTCGTGTCCTCGGCGATCCGGAAGGACAACCCGGAGCTGGCGCGCGCGGCCGAACTGGGCATCGCCGTGGTGCACCGCTCCGACGCCCTCGCCGCGCTCATGGACGGTCTGCGGCCCATCGCGGTCGCGGGCACCCACGGCAAGACCACCACGACGTCAATGCTGGCCGTGTCGCTGAGCGAGCTGGCGCTGAACCCGTCGTACGCGATCGGCGGCGATCTCGACGCCCCCGGCTCCAACGCCCTGCACGGCGAGGGCGACATCTTCGTGGCCGAGGCGGACGAATCGGACCGCAGTTTCCACAAGTACGCGCCCGAGGTCGCGATCGTCCTCAACGTGGAGCTCGACCACCACGCCAACTACGCGTCCATCGACGAGATCTACGAGTCCTTCGAGACGTTCGCCGGACGGATCGTGCCCGGTGGCACGCTGGTGATCAACGCGGACCACGAGGGTGCGCGGGAGCTGACCCGGCGGCTGGCCGGCGCGGTGCGGACGGTCACGTACGGCGACGCGGCGGACGCCGACGTCCGTGTGCTGTCCGTCGTCCCGCAGGGGCTGAAGAGCGAGGTCACCGTCCTGCTGGGCGGCGAGGAACTCACCTTCGCGGTCTCCGTCCCCGGGCGGCACTACGCGCACAACGCCGTGGCCGCGCTCGCGGCGGGCGTCGCGCTGGGTGTCCCGGCCGCCCAGCTGGCGCCGGCCCTGGCCGCGTACACCGGCGTGAAGCGCCGCCTGCAGCTGAAGGGCGAGGCGGCCGGCGTCCAGGTCATCGACTCCTACGCCCACCACCCGACCGAGATGACGGCCGACCTGGAGGCGATGCGCGCGGCCGCGGGCGACGCCCGGATCCTGGTCGTCTTCCAGCCGCACCTGTTCTCCCGTACGCAGGAGCTGGGCACGGAGATGGGCCGGTCCCTGGCCCTGGCGGACGCCTCCGTCGTCCTCGACATCTACCCGGCCCGCGAGGACCCGATCCCCGGCGTGACCAGCGAGCTGATCATCGAGGCGGCGCGGGCCGCGGGCGCGGACGTGACGCCCGTCCACGACAAGGCGGACGTGCCGTCGGTCGTCGCGGGAATGGCGAAGGCCGGCGATCTCGTTCTCACCATGGGCGCGGGTGACGTGACGGACCTCGGCCCGCAGATTCTGGACCGTCTCGCACAGTAGTAAGGGGCTGAGCTTCATGTCGTACGACGTCGAAAAGCCGGACGAGCAGTGGCGTGCGGAGCTGACCCCCTCCGAGTACGCGGTGCTGCGGCAGGCCGCCACCGAGCCCGCCTTCACCGGTGAGTACACCAACACCAAGACGACGGGTGTCTACTCCTGCCGGGCCTGCGGCGCCGAACTGTTCACCTCGGGCACGAAGTTCGACTCCCACTGCGGCTGGCCGTCGTTCTTCGACCCGAAGGACACCGATGCCGTGGAGATCGTCGAGGACCGCTCGCACGGGATGGTGCGGACCGAGGTGCGCTGCGCGCGGTGCGGGTCGCACCTCGGACACGTGTTCGAAGGCGAGGGGTATGCGACACCTACGGACCAGCGGTACTGCATCAACAGCATTTCGCTGAGTCTGACGCCGGAAGAGGCCTGAGCGCCCGTCGGCCGTGACGCTCGCTGCGTGGGGGGCGTCGCGGCCACAGGAGGACGTAGGCGGCGGACCCGGCCGCGAAGGCCAGGCGGATGAGGCCCTGGGCGGACGCGGAGGGGACGAGGACGGCGCTGCCGTAGAGGGAGATCAGGGCGAGCCAGCTGACCCATGGGACCAGGCGGCGCTGGCCGATCGAGTCCCAGAGCAGGGTGCCGAGGAGGACCGAGGCGTTGTAGTACGTGTACACGCTCGGGTCCAGGACGATACGGGCGTCGGCGGCCAGCAGCACGACGGCCGGCCACCGGCGCCGGTGGACGGCCAGAGCGCCCAGGGCGATGCCGAGGGCCATCTGGGCGGGGCGGTCCCACCAGGGGGTGGCCGGGTCCTGTACGCCGAACCAGCGCAGGGACGACGCGGGCTGGTTGGGGATCGTGAAGTGGGCCGCGGCCAGGGTCTCCAGGTGCGTGAGGCAGAAGGGGAGCCACGCCACGGCCACAAGACCGACGGCCCAGGCGGCGGAGCGCAGGCGTACGGGGCGCGGCAGCGCCAGCAGGAGCGGCAGGAAGCCGACCGCCCAGGGTTTCGAGTCCACCGCCAGGGCCAGGAGAACACCCACAGCGGCGGCCTTGCCGCGGACCAGCGCGCGGACGGCGAGGGTGGTGAAGAACAACGCCAGGACGTCGTCGAGGTGCGCGAAACGCACCGCGACCTCCACCCACATGGGGATGAAGGCCGCCCCGGCGATCAACACGCGCTGCTGGAGGCGTCTGTGGTTCAGGCCCGTTCCCCGGTAGTGGTCGGCGGCGGCGCGGCCGACCAGCACCAGCATGTAAAGGCCCAGGCCGGACATGAAGGCGTCGGCGAGCTTCTCGCCCAGCGTGGCGGGGAACGGGGCGAACAGCCCGGCGACCAGGAAGCTGACCGGGCCGATCTGCAGCCCGGGGTGGTTGGCGTAGAGGGCGAGACCGCCGCCCGGTATCTGATTGAAGAGCAGCTGCTGACCGGTCCTCAGATAGTGCCAGGACACGGCTGCGTGGCGTTCGGCCACCACGAACCAGACGACCGTCCACAGGGTCAGCAGCGCGTGGTGCCACCGCAGCGGGTAGCGGCCGATCCGGCCGATCCACACCCCGTCCCTCGGCCCGGCCGCCGCTGTCTCCCGGTTTTGCACGTTCCGTCCTTCCCCTCTGCCCTATAGAGGGGGGCTCGGCGCTGAGGGTTGCTCACTTCGGCCGGCGAATCGCGCACTCCTTCAGGGTGAGGGGACGGGTGTCGCCCGCGATGCGGCTGCAGACGACGTGGGTCTCGGAGGTGCCGTTCGCGGTGCGGTGCACCTCCTTGAGGACGATGCTCTGGCCGGTGCGGTCGCCGTACAGCGGAGCGCCGGTGAAGTCGATGGTGCCGGTGGCCATGCCCTCAAGCCTGACCGTGCGCAGGTTCACCCAGGTCGCGGCCCGGCTCTGCGGCGTGTCGTGCGGGGTGGCCGCGTAGTACAGGGCCCGGGTCGCGTCGTGTGCGAGCGCGGTCTGGCCGCTGGCCAGCACGGGGCTGTCGTAGCTCAGGGCGCGGCCTGCCAGGCCCGGCAGGTTGTCGGCGGCGTCCACGTAGAAGCTCGTCCGGGCGGCGGCCTTCTTCAGCTCGGCGAGGGCCGCGTGGTACAGCGTGACGTCGGGCGCGGGTGCCACGGCGTTCCTCCCGCCGGTGAAGGCGACCTTGGAGAGGTCGTCACCGGTGAGGATGGCCAGGGGCTTCTCGGAGCAGCCCGTCTCGGCGGACAGCTGGGTCATCAGTGGCTCCACGTCCTCCGCCCGCCCGGCGAAGTAGACCACGGACGGGATCCGGTCGCCACGGCAGATCTCCTCGGCGTGCTCGCGGAGTTCGGGCTTGCCGCCCTTCAGCGTGTAGCGACGCTGCCCGAGCAGGGTGAAGCCCCGGTCGGCGAGCATCCGCTGTCCGTAGCGCGCCTGTTCCTCGGTGTACCGGTCGTCGGTCCTGGCCGTGTCCCGGGCGAGCACCAGCGCGTACTGCCGCTTGCCCGGTGTGCGCAACTGGGCGGCGATCAGGCCCATCTGCCGGGTCTGCCATTCGTCGGTGGCGGCCAGGCTGAACCAGTTCGCGTACTGGCGGGGCAGATAGGTGGCCGAGTTCGTGCCGGAGACGACCGGCAGCCCCGCCTTCATGAGGATGTCGGTGGTCTTCCCGCTCGACTCGAGGTCGCGGCCGGTGCCGACGACCCCCACCACACTCGGGTCGTGCGCGGCGTACGCGGCGATCGCCTCGGCCATGTCGGTCTGGTGGCCCAGGTCCACGCCGCCGTTCGCGAGCAGGACGCGCAGTTTCACGGTGTAGTTCTTGTTGATGACGGCCTGGGCCAGGTAGACGCCCGCCAGTTCCTCGGCGCCCTTCACGAGTGAGGTTCCCTGGGAGAGGTCGTTGCTGAGCGGGCCGGCGTAGACCACCGTGACGTAGTCGTCGGCGTAGTGGGTGAGGACGTCCTCGTTCCGCGCGGCGATGCCCTGCTCCAACTCGGCCACGGTCCAGGGCGGTTCGTCACCGGCGGAGAGCGGCTTGCCGTCGGCACCCGCAGCGGGCTTGGGCAGCCAGTCGGAGAAGCGCACGCCCTTCGTCGCGATGCCGATGCACTCCGTGCCGCCGCCGGGAGCGGACTCGCGCCGGGTGTCGCGGTTGGCGGTCAGCAGCGACGCCGAACAGTACCGGTCGTCGAGGGCCTCGGCCCGCATGATCGTGGCCGCGGCCACCAGCGCGACCACCAGCACCAGCGAATGCAGGGCCCACACCATACGGGCCAGCGTCGGCCGGGCGGACGCCCGCAGATGCACCCGCCGTTCCTCTATCGGGTCCAGCTGGTCGTGCGGCAGCGGGATCTTCATCACCCAGGGCAGTACGGACCGGTCGCGGCTGGGCGACTGCTCGGCGCGCAGCCGCTGCCCCCATTCCCGGTGCCAGGTGCGCAGGCGGTCGCTGAGCCTGCGGTGCTGGGGGCCCGGGGCCGGTACCGGAGTCCCCCCGTGATCCAGTCGCGGCACGTCCTGCTCGCGCACCGCGGCGAAGACCAGCAGCGGATCGAGCTCGCTGCGTCGGCTGCGTACGTCGCTGACGGCGCGGATGAGTTCGATGCCGCCGTTCGCCGCGTCGGCATGCGGCAGGAACAGCACCGGCGGGCGCGGGCGTTTGAAGCCGCGCAGATCCCAGCTCAGACGGCGATGGTTGTCCCGCAGATCCTCCCGCAGGGCCAGCACGCACAGCTGGAGGTGGAAGTCGCCGCCCGTCGTGAGCGCGTCGGCCACGTCGTACGCCCGGGCTGCGATCGCCCGCCAGGAACGCACCGGACGCAGCAGCGAGACCTCGGTCGGGTTCTCCTGGTCCGCGGCCCTGAGGAAGGTCGTGGTCATGAACCAGCGGCTCTCCCGGCGCAGCCACAGGAAGATCGGCGCCCGGCCCGGCAGCGCGTAGTTGAGGACCGTCAGCAGGGCGAGGAAGCCGAGGCCCGAGGCCGCCGCCATGTACCAGGCACTGCGGGCGAGGAGCGCGGCGAGCACGGTCACCAGACTCGCCGGCAGGATGTGCGCCATGTCGAACAGGGGCAGGCCCGAGCGCCAGCGCGCGGTGCCCTCCGGCCGCCAGCGCTGGGCGGCCAGCTGGTCGAGCAGCAGCTGCCGCCGGCCCTGTTCGGCCGCCGGACGGCCCGGAGCGGGCCAGTTGTCGCCCAGCGTCCTGACCGCGTCGTCGATGGCGTGGACCAGGCGCAGCCGGGGAAACGCGTACCGCCGGTAGACGGACGTCCGGCCGCCCCACTTCTTGGGGTCGCTCAGTGCCCGCACCATCGCCGCGGCCCTGCGGACCTCCGAGTCGCCCTCGTACGCGTCCTGTGCCACCGCGCAGCGCGTACCGTGCGCCCCCTGCCCCTCGTACAGCTGCTGGACCAGTCCGGACACCGCCTCGTCGTCCGAGCCGTCCTGCGCGTGCACGACGAACACCGGCATCGGCGGCTCGCTCGTGCGGAACTCCTGGATGAGGATCTCGAGCTGGTCCTGCAGATCGACGCCGGCGCCGGTCTCCGGCATGCCGTCATGGCCTCCGGGACAGTTCGACGGGCCCCTGCGGTCACCCCTCACCATGGCCAACCCCCGTTCACCTTGGGTGACTTATGAGGCTACCGGGTGTGACTGGGGCGCAAGGGCCGTGTGCGCGACTTTCATGAACGTTTCTGCACCGGTCTGCGCGGTGCCGTGATCAGAGCACCTTCCGCTGTACCAGTGCGGAGAGCACCAGGGCGCCCGGCAGCAGGGGGAGCCAGACCGTCAGGACGCGGTAGCCGATGACGGCGGTCGCCGAGATGTCCACGGGTGCGCCGAGGGCGACCATGGCGAACACGACGGCCGCGTCCACAGGGCCGATGCCGCCCGGTGCGGGCACGGCTCCGACGGCCGTGCTCGCGGCCAGGAACGCGAAGGCGACCTGGGCCCAGGTCAGGGACAGACCGAGCGCCGACCCGACCGCGAAGATCACGCTCGCCTGCAGCAGCGGGGCGGCGGCCGCCCCTCCCCACAGGGCGAGGATCCGCGCGGGCCGGGTGTGCAGGACCCGTACGTCGGTGAGGGCGCATCGCAGGGCGTCGAGGAGGGGGCGGCGCAGTGGTCGTACGGTCGCCACGAGCAGGACGCCGACGGTGAGGCCGAGCGTGACGCCGGCGGCGACCAGGAGCAACGTGCGCTTGTCCGGCACCAGTTCGCCGGTCTGCAGCAGGTCGGGGAAGGCCACCAGGAAGACGAGGAGCACCAGCGTCTTCGCGACCGGCCGGACCGCCGAGTAGAGGGCGAGCGAGGCGGTGGCACGGGCCAGGGGGATGCCGCGGCCACGCAGAAAGCGCAGGGTGACGGCGTGGGCGCCGATGCTGGCCGGCAGCACGTGGTTGGCGGCGCCGGCGGCGAACTGAGAGGCGATCAGCAGACCCGTCGGAAGCCGCTCCGGCAGGGCGCCCTGCCGGACGCAGGCGGAGGACAGCCAGCCCAGGCAGGTGAAGAAGAACGCGACCAGCAGCCACCAGGGGTCGGCCGAGGCGAGCCGCGCGGTGCCCTCGTAGACGGTGCGCCAGTCGACCACGGCCCAGACGCCGATCAGCAGCACGGGAAGGATCACCAGTGTCTGGCGCAGAAGGCGGGCGGGGGGCGCGAGGCGAAGGGGGGAGGGAGCGGGAGCGGGGAGCGGGGAGGGAGTGCAGGGGACCGTGGCGGGGAGCGGTCCTGGGATGTTTTCGAGCGGGAGCAGGGACACGGCGCACGTCGTCCTTTCGCGTCGGCCGGGCGACGGGGTGCGGTGCGGGAAGGGAGGGGACGGCGGAACCGTTCCCGTTCGGTGTGACGGTGTGGTGTCCGGAAACCCAATGGGCGCGGGCGGGTGGACGACGCGGCAGAATCACGCCGCTCACGGGGCGGGTGGCAGGACGCCCGCAGGGGCCCCGGGAGGCTGTGGTGTGCCGCTGCGGAGCCCTCCTGTGCATCCCTTCACAACCTCGCAGATGAATCGTTCAGCCAATGAAGTGTTGACTTTTGGCTCAATAAGCCACCACCATCCTTGAGTGACCTCCGAGCAGGTGTATGTGGGCCCGGCCCCGTCCTCCGTCTCCTCCGACCTGGACGAGGCGGTGCACCGCTGTCTCGTCGCAGGGTTCGAGGGAACGACGACCTTCCCCGACACCCTCAAGCGGCTCATCGACCGGGGCCTGGGCGGCGTCATCCTGTTCACGCGCAACGTACGCGACGCCGAGCAGGTCCGACAGCTCACCGACGCCCTGCGCGCGATCCGGCCCGATCTGATGGTGGCCATCGACAACGAGGGCGGCGGCATCGGCCACCTGGTCGGCGCGGGCGCCCCCGAGGTCCCCGGCTCCTACGCCCTCGGCGTCGCCGACGACCCGGCGCTGACCGCCCGCTGCGCCGACGCGCTCGCCGGTCACCTGGCCGCGCTCGGCATCACGGCCTCGTACGCCCCCGTCGCCGATCTCCAGCACCAGCCCCGCAACCCGATCGTGCGCACCCGTTCCTTCGGCGCCGACCCCGGGCTCGCCGCCCGTCACCTGCACGCCTGGATCACCGCCACCGAAGCCCGCGGCATGGCCTCCTGCGCCAAGCACTTCCCCGGCCACGGCGGCACCGAGACCGACAGCCACTACGACCTCGCGGTCGACCCGCGGCCGCGGGACGAACTCCTCGCCGACCTCGAACCCTTCCGTGCGGCCGTCGCCGCCGGGGTGCCGATGCTGATGAGCGCGCACGTCGTCTACCCGGCCCTGGACGCCAACCGGCCCGCCACCCTCAGCCGCCGCATCCTGGGCGATCTCCTCCGTCACGAGATCGGCTTCGACGGCGTGCTGGTCAGCGACGCCCTGGAGATGAAGGCGATCTCCGACGGTTACGGCGAGGCGGCCGGTGCGCGTATCGCTCTCGCGGCGGGCGCGGACCAGGTGATCGTCGCCGTACCGGACCTGGAGGTCACGCTGGGCTGCCGGGACGGGCTGCTCGACGGCGTGGAATCAGGTCTGCTGTCCGAGGAGCGGGTGTGGGAGGCGGCGGGGCGGGTGCGACGGCTCACCGAGCGGTACGCCACCCCGGCCGGGCCGGTGGCCGGCTGGGACGCCGGGGCCGGGCTGGAGGCGGCACGGCGCGCCGTGCGCAGCCGGGCCCTGCCGCCGCCCGTGCGCGGCGCCCATGTCGTCGACCTCTTCCCGCCCCCGCACCCCGCCCTCAACTGGGGCGGCGAGGACCTGCTGACCGAGCTGCGCTCCCTCGACCCCGCCGCGGGCGGCGCGGCGGTGAGCGGGGAGCCGGCCGACCCGGGCGCCCTGATCGACTGCACCCTGCGCATGTCCGCCGCCAAGCCCCTGGTCGTGGCCACCTGCGACGCCGGACTGCATCCCTGGCAGGCGCGCTTCCGGGACGCCCTGCTGGCCCGGCGTCCGGACGCGACACGTGTGGACACCGGGCTCCCGGAGAGCGGCGACCTGTTCTCCTACGGGCGGGGGCGGGTCAACCTGCGGGCCGTGGCCGAGGTACTCGCCGGCGTCTGACGGCCGTCATGGCAGTCGTACGGTCTTCTCGATTCCGCGCGCCGCCATGTACTCGGCGTCGTCCGCCCGTTCGGCGAGCGCCACCGCCGGGCGCCCGCCCTGTCTGCGCAGCCGCATCCACTCCTCGAAGTACGCACCGCCCGGAGCGGACACGGAGCGGGTGGCGGGCGTGCAGTCCAGCACCAGGGCGGTGTCGCGGGGTTGGGGTGAGGCAGGCTTCGCGCGCAGCTCGGCGACCGTCTGCGACAGGGCCTCGGCGATCGGCTTGGCACGGCCCGCGGAGTCGAACAGGCCCAGCGTGTACTCCAGTTCCGGGTAGTCGGCCAGCGCACGGTCCACGTCGTGGGAGCACCACCACGTCACGCCCCAGAGCCCTTGGCAGTCGGCCGCGTTGAGGACCGTGGCGCGGGCGAACCGCGGGGCGTCGGCCGCCGGGATGTGCGGCTCGGGCGCGCCGGTCTCCTGGACCCACACGGGGCGGGAGGGATCGTCGGCATACGCCTTAGCCAGTTCCGTGCCGTACTCGGCGAGGTGCAGCACCTCGAAGGAGCCGGGACCGTACCGGCCGGCGCAGTTCGCGGAGAACACCCAGGGGTGGACGGTCGTCACGTCGCCCTTGCGGGCCGAGGCCTCGGGGGTGAACGGATGGTCGTCGCCGTACCAGGCGGCGTCGTAGGCGGAGTGCGTGGCCAGCTGCCCCGGGCGCAGTCCCTCCCGGGCGGCCGCCAGCAGGGTGTCGAGGTAGTGGTCGACCTCGTCCACCGTCACCGGGTTGTGGTCGACCAGGTTGTTGAGTTCGTTGCCCAGCTGCAGGCCGATGAGGTTGGGGCGGCCGGCGAGGGCGCGGCCGAGCGTGCGCAGCAGCTCCGCCTGCGCGTCGACCGCCTCCGGGTCGGTGAACACGTTGCGGTGGTGCCAGCTGCGGGTCCACTCCGGATAGAAGTCGAAGCTGGAGAGGTGGCCCTGCACGCCGTCCACCATGACGTCGAGGCCGGCCTCGGCCGCCAGGTCGACCAGCCGCACCAGCTGGTCGACGGCCGCGGTGCGGATGAGGGTGCGGTTGGGCTGGAGCAGCGGCCAGAGGTGGAAGACCCGCACGTGGTCGAGGCCGAGGCCGGCGATCTGGGCCAGGTCCTCGCGGGCGCGGAGCGGGTCGAAGTCGTGCCACGAGTGGAACCAGCCGCGGCGGGGCGTGTAGTTGACGCCGAAGCGGAGTGGAGGGATGGGATCCTCCTCGGGTCGGGGCCGGGCCCCGAAGGCGGGACCTGTCCGTGGGACGGGGCTTGTCTCGGCTGAATGTATCAACCACCATGGTCGGTAATGAATAGCGATTTGAACCAAGGTTCCGGTGGATCGGAACCGGCTGCCGGGCCGGCTGCGGGGTCGGCGCTGGTGGTCGGCCTCGACGCCGGCGGTACCCGCACCCGGGCCGTCCTCGCCACGGCGGCGGACGGCCGTGTCCTCGGCGAGGGCGCGGCCGGTCCGGGCAACGCCCTCACCGTCCCGCTGCCCCGGCTCACCGAGCACCTCGCCGAGGCCGTGGCCCGCGCGGTGCCGGCGTCCGCGCGGGGCCGCGTCGTGGCGGTGGCCGGCGGCTTCGCGGGCGCCACCGGGGCGTCAGAGGACGAGCCCGGCCGTCTCAACGCACTGTCCGCCCTGACCGCCGCCCTGGGGCCACTCGGCATCACGGCCGGCCGGATCGGCATCAGCAGCGACATCGAGGCCGCCTTCGCCTCCGCACCGGGTACCCCGGCCGACGGCCTCGCGCTGGTCGCCGGTACGGGCGCCGTCGCGATGCGCATCACCGACCGCCGCTGCACGGCCACCGTCGACGGTGACGGCTGGCTCCTCGGCGACGACGGCAGCGGCTTCTGGATCGGCCGCGAGGCGGTCCGGGCCGCGCTGCGGATGGCGGACGGGAGGGGCGGGGCGACCGTCCTGGCGGCAGCGGTGGGCAGGGCGCTGGGACTGCCGGCGGAGGTCCTGCCGGGCGCAGGCTCCGCCGGCCCCGAGACCGAGGGGTCGCTCGCCGGTTCCGGGGCGGGCGACCCCTCCTACGACAGCCCCGTGCCCCCCGGCTGGTGGCCCCGCCCCCGCCGCGAGGCCTACCGCATGCGGCTGCTCCCCGTCGTCATGGCCGGGCCCCCGACCGGGCTGGCCCGCCTCGCCCCGCTCGTGGCCGAGGCGGCCCGGGAGAAGGACCGTGCGGCGGCGGCGATCCTCGACGAGGCGGTGGACCGACTGACCGACAGCGTCCGGGCGCTGGAGCCACGAGCAGGCGAACGCGTCGTCGCCACCGGCGGCCTGCTCGGCCCCGAAGGCCCCCTGAGCGCCCCCCTCACCGCCCGCCTCGAAACCCTCGGCCTCACCCTCGACTGGGTGGCCGACGGCTGCCCCGGAGCCGTCGCCTTCGCCCGCCTCCTGGTCTGACCGGCACACACACGAACCACCGGCACACACGAAAGGACCGGCCGCATGCCGACTCCACAACCCGCGGCCGACCGCGCCGGACGCACCCCCCGGGGCGGCGTCGTCCACGCAGACTCGACGGTCCTGAACGACCGCGTCCGCGACGGCGGTCCCGCATACCTGGACCCCTCCGCCCCCCTCGAAGCCCGCGTCCGCGACCTTCTCTCCCGGATGACCCTGCGGGAGAAGGCCGGGCAGGTCAATCAGCGGATGTACGGCTGGGACGCCTACCGGCGGGCCCCCGGCGGGGGCTACGAACTCACCGACGCCCTGTACGCCGAGACCGAGCGCTTCGAGGGGCTCGGCGCGCTCTACGGGCTGATGCGTGCCGATGCCTGGTCGGGTGTCGGGCACGGCGACGGGCCGGGGACGCACGACAGTGCGGACCTTGCCGAGCTGGTGCAGCGGCATGTCGTCGGGCGCAGCCGGCTCGGCATTCCCGCGCTGTTCGTCGAGGAGGTCCCGCACGGCCACATGGCCCTGGACGGCACGGTGCTGCCCGTCAACCTGGCCGTCGGCGCCACCTGGGACCCCGAGCTGTACGAGCGTGCCGCCGCCCACGCCGCCGCCGAACTGCGCGCCCGCGGCGGCCACCTGGCCCTCACCTCGGCCCTCGACATAGCCCGCGACCCCCGCTGGGGCCGTACCGAGGAGTGCTTCGGCGAGGACCCCTACCTGGCCGCCCGTCTGACAGAGGCACTCGTGCGCGGCATGCAGGGAGAGCCCGCCGAGTACTTCGCCGCCGACAGGGCACCCGTCGTCCTCAAGCACTTCGCCGGCCAGGGCGCCACCGTCGGCGGCCGCAACTCCGCCGAGTCCGAGCTGAGCCGGAGGGAACTGCACGAGATCCATCTCCCGGCCGCCCGCGCGGGCATCCGCGCCGAAGCGGCCGGCGTCATGGCCGCGTACAACGAGGTCGACGGGACGCCCTGTTCGGGCAACCGCGCCCTGCTCACCGGACTCCTGCGCGAGAGCTGGGGGTTCGAGGGCCTGGTGATGGCGGACGGGCTGGCCGTGGACCGGCTGGCGCGCATCACCGGGGACAAGGTCTCCGCGGGCGCCCTCGCCCTCGACGCGGGCGTGGACCTGAGCCTGTGGGACGAGGGCTTCACGCACCTTGCGGAGGCGGTCGAGCGGGGGCTCGTCGAGGAGTCCGTCCTCGACGCCGCCGTCGCCCGTGTCCTGCGCCTGAAGTTCCGCCTCGGACTCTTCGAACGGCCTTACAGCAGCGGCGAGTTGCCCTCTCGCGAGCAGGGGCGGGCGTTGAGCACCGCCCTGGCCCGTGCCTCGGTCACCCTCCTCCACAACAACGGCGGCGCCCTCCCGATCCCGGCGACCGTCTCCCGTATCGCCGTCCTGGGCCCGCAATCCGCCACGCCCGCACACCAGTCGGGCGACTACACGGCTCCTCAGCGCAGCGGCAGCAGCGTCCTCGACGGGCTGCGTACGCTCGCCCCGCCCGGTACCGACATCCGGCACGCCCGCGGCTGCGCCCTCACCGGCGGCGATCTCTCCGGCATTCCCGAGGCGGTCGCCGCGGCCGCCGCCTCCGACGTCGCCGTGCTGGTGCTGGGCGGCAGCAGCGCCCGCAGTCCCGAGACGGACTTCGCCGCCAACGGGGCCGCGCTCACGGCCGTTTCCGAGGTGACCTGCGGGGAAGGCGTCGACCTCGCCGGGCTGCGGCTGGGCAGGGCCCAGTACGTCCTCCTGGACGCCGTCGTCGCGACGGGCACGCCGACGGTTGTCGTGCTGGTCCAGGGCCGCCCGCACGTCGTGCCCGAGACCGCGGCCGCCCTGCTCAGCGCCTGGTATCCGGGCCCGTGGGGCGGCGACGCGATCGCCGAGGTGCTGCTCGGGCACGCGGAGCCGCGCGGCCGGCTGCCGCTGTCCGTGCCCCGCTCCGTGGCCCAGCTCCCCGTCCACTACAACCACAAGGACACCGAGTACGGCGGTTACGCGGACGAGGACGCCGAGCCGCAGTACTCCTTCGGGCACGGGCTGTCGTACACGAGCTTCGCCTACGGCCCGCCCGGCACGGACGGGCGCACCGTGACGGTCGACGTCACCAACACCGGTGAGCGGCACGGGCGTTCGGTCGTGCAGGTCTATCTGCGGCGTCTGATCACGTCCACCTGGCCGCGCACCCTCGAACTGTGCGCGTTCGAGGGTGTCGACCTGGCACCCGGCGAGTGCCGCACGGTCACCCTGCCGCTCGACGGGGACCTGCTCGCCAAAACCAGGACCGCGGAGATCCGGGTGGCGCAGTCCTCGCGGGCGGCGCTCACCGCCGTACCCGCCGTGCTGCACGTCAGAGCTTGACGGCTCCCGAGGAGACACCCTTGTAGAACCACCGCTGGGTGATCACGAACAGCACCAGGACCGGGATGACGGAGATCACCGAGCCGGCCATGACCATCCGCTGGTCGTAGCCGAACGAGGAGCTCTGCAGCCGGGACAGACCCAGCGTGAGCGTCATGTGGTCCTCGGAGCGCAGCACGATCAGCGGCCAGAGGAAGTCGTCCCAGGCGCTGATGAAGGTGTTGATCGTGACGACCAGGATCGCGCCCCAGGCCGACGGCAGGTAGAGGTAGCGGAATCGCTGCCATTCGCCCGCCCCGTCGAGCATCGCCGAGTCCTCGATCTCGCGCGGCACCGCGAGGAACGCGCCGCGCATCAGCAGGACGTTGATGGCGCCCACGAACCCGGGCAGCCACACGCCCACCAGGTTGTCGACAAGCCCCAGGTCGCGGATGCTCAGGAACAGCGACACCATGATCGACTCGAAGGGGAACATCATCGAGGCGACCAGCACGACCCAGACCGCCTTGCGGCCCTTCCAGCCGGGCTTGGAGAGCATGTAGCCGGCCGTGGTGGAGAACACCAGCTGGCTGGCGATCGACAGCACGACCACGAGCGCGCTGTTCCTGATGTACGTGGCCACCGGCACCTGGGCGAAGACCTGCCGGTAGGCCCGCAGCGTCGGATGGTGAGGAAGGAGCGAGGCGTCCGCGCCGAAGACGTCCTCGCTCGTGCTCTTCAGCGAGGCCAGCAGCTGCCAGACCAGCGGGCCGACCGTGATGCCGAGCACGAGGAGCAACAGCAGGTAGCGGACGACGAGTTCGCGGGGCCGGCCGTAGTCCCGCCAGCGCGGCACCAGGCGCCGGGGCTTGTCCACTGCGGTCGTCATGCCTCGTCCTCCTTGGTCAGGCGCTGCGCCAGCAGGGTCAGTCCGAGGGTCAGCACGAACAGCGCCACGCTGACGGCCGAGCCGTAACCGGCGTTGCCGGTCAGCGGGTCCAGGCCGACGTCCCGGATGTAGAAGGGCAGGGTGCGGTCGGCGCCGCCGGGGCCGCCGGTGGAGCTGCCCAGCATGTAGATTTCCGTGAACACCCTGAGGGAGCCGATGCCGGTGAGCGTGCCGACGAGCATCATGGCCTGCCGTACGCCTGGCATCGTGATGTGCCAGAAGCGGCGGACACTGCCGGCGCCGTCCATGGAGGCCGCCTCGTGCAGTTCCCTGGGCACGTTCCCCAGCGCGGCCAGATAGAAGATCATGTACCAGCCGAGCCCCTTCCACAGCGTCAGGCCCATCGCGGAGAAGAGGATGAGCCAGGAGTCGGAGAGGAACGGGACGGCTGACTTGATCAGGTGGGCTTTCTGCAGCCAGGTGTTGACGAGTCCGTCGTCGGCGAGCAGCCACTGCCAGCTCAGGCCGACGACCACGCTGGAGGCGAGGACAGGGGTGTAGAAGGCCGAGCGGAAGAAGCCGATGCCGGGCAGGTTCTTCTCCACCAGGACGGCCAGCATCAGCGGCAGCAGCACCATCAGCGGTACGACGATCACCGCGTACAGGATGCTGTTGCGGGTCGCCAGCCAGAAGTCGGAGTCGCCCAGCATCCGGCTGTAGTTGTCCAGCCCGACGAAGCTGGCGGCGCCGCCGAGCGGCCTGGCGTTCGTGAACGACAGCAGGACGGTGTTGAGGAACGGGAAGACACCGAAGACCACCGCGCAGACGATCGCGGGCGCGCACCACAGCCACGGCAGCCACCAACGGCGGTACATCGCCGCGCCGTTGGCGCCCGGTGCGGGACCCGGCAACAGGGCCCGGACCACTCGGCGGGCGCGGGACGGGGCCGTGCCCGGCACGGCGGCAGTGCGCTCCGCTCCGGGCACGGACACCGGCTTCGCGGTCTGGGTCGCCACGGTCAGCCCGCCTGCTTCAGCAGCTCGTTCGCCTTGGACTGGGCGTCCTTGACGGCCTGTTCGGGGCTCTTCTTGCCCTGCATGGCCAGCTGAACCTGGGACACGATGGCGTTCTGCACGGCCGGGGAGAGGTTGGTCTGGTAGGCGGTGGTGGTCTTCAGCTGCTCGGCGACGAGCTTGCGGGCCTGGGAGAACGGGTCGCTGCCGGTGGTCTTCTGGAAGAACGGGTCGTTCAGCGAGGACGAGGTGGTCGGGAAGATCACCACGTTCGGGTCCTTGCACCAGGCCGTCTGGTTCTCCGCGTTGGTGAGGAACTCGGCGAACGACAGTGCCACCGGGGCGTGCTTGCTGGTCGCGGCGACCGAAATGTACTGCGGGGCGGCCGTGGTGTGACCGAGCGCGTCGAAGGGCTGCTGGCCGACGCCCGTCCTGGCGTACACCGACGGGCTGTTCTGCTTCACGAAGCGCACGAAGCTCGGGTTCGTCGAGCCGTAGGCGACCTTGCCCTGGCTGTACAGCGTGGAGGGGTCGTTGCTGGAGGACAGCGAGTCCTTCGGCATGGCGCCTTCCTTGTACAGCTTCGCCATCCACGCCACCCACTGCGTGGTGCGCGGATCGCCGGCGAAGACCGCGGATCTGCCGTCGGCGGACAGCGTCCTGATGTTCATCTGGTCGAAGTCGGCCGGGATCCGCCACACCGGGTTGGCCATCGTCGCGTAGTACTTGCCCTTGCCCGCCTTGGCGATCTTCTCGTAGTCGGCGAACAGCCCGAACATGGTCGTCGGAGGCTTCGCGGGGTCGACCCCGGCCTTCTTCAGCAGGTCCGTGTTGTACGTCAGCAGAATGCCGCCGGTGTACCAGGGAAGCGTGGTGTGGATCGCCGAGCCCGAGGCGTCCTTGAAGGTGCTGGACTTCCAGAACGCCGGGACGAACGGCTTGGCCACGTCGGGGTCCTTGGCGCCCAGGTCGAGCAGGTAGCCCGCCTTGGTGAGGGCGGTGGCCGTCTCGGCATTCACGTTGAGGACGTCCGGCAACGTACAGGCCTGGGCGTCGGCGACGGTGCGCTGGGTGAACGTGTTGTCGCCGGGATCGTCGATCCACTTGACCTTGGCGCCGGGGTGCGCCTTCTCGAAGTCGTCGATCACTCCGTTGAAGAAGTCACCGAAGTCTTTCTTCAGGTTGGTGGTCTGGAACGTGATCTGGCCCTTGACGTCACCCGTCAGTTTGCCGGAGCCGATGTTGCCCTTGTCGACCTTGCAGCCCCCGGCGGTCGAGTCCCCGCCGCCGGATGCGCCGGACAGGCCGCAGCCCGCCGCCGTCAGCGTCAGTGTGATGATTCCCGCCAAGGATGCGGTCAGTCTTCCAGCGCGCATGTCCACCCTCCTGGGACCAGCCGAGAGGCTGGTTCAATCAACCAACTTCGACTCCGATTGATGAAAATGTGGACCAGAATTCATCGGAGGTCAATGGGTTGCCGTGTTGCGTTTAGGTTCCGCCCGTGATCAGTGGCGGTGTTCGTGGTCCGGGTGCGAGGGGTCGCCGGGGTGCTCGTGTCCGGCGGCGTACACCACATCGGACCGTGCCTGGTCGAACCAGTCGAAGAACGCCCGATGGCCGGCCGCCCGCCGCAGCTCCCGCTCGATGTCCTCACGGACCTGCTCGTACGGCAGGAAGTCCCCGGGCGCCGCCCGGCCGAACGGGTCGACCCCGCGACGTAGCGCGTCGGGAGTGAGGCAGCGGTCCCGGTTGCGCTCGTAGTAGTCCCGTACGGCCTCTTCGGGCATGTACTGCTCCGCCTCCAGGGTGGTGAGCAGCAGGCGGGCGGCGGGGGAGTGGGCGAGCGTGGCGGCCACGATGCTGCCGAGGCCGGCGACGTCTGCTGATGCCACGGAGAGCAGATGGGCCGGCGACACCTCCGCCGGCTGCTCCAGCCCGCGTTCCTCGCAGGCCCGTCGGGCGAGTTCGTCGGCGACGACCACCTGCGTGGCCCAGCGGCGGCGTTGTCGTTCGGCGGAGGCCGAGGGTGCCCCGGCAGGCCGTCCGCCGGCTGCCGCGCCGTCGTGGCTCGTCGCGCCCCGCGGCGGAGCCGCATCTCGATACGGCCCCGCGCCGCTTGGGGGCGACGGTGTGACCCGCTGCAGGAAGGCGTCCACGTCTTCCTTCGTGACCGGCTTGCCCCGTACCACGGCCGCGTCGTCCGTCATGGGGTCACCTCCAGTGCGACCGCCTTCGTGTAGGCGACCCTGCCGTGGCAGGCGACCTTTGCCAGCAGCCAGTACGAGCCCGGCGGCATCGCGCCTCCGTCCACGTCGATCCAGCGGTCCAGCTGTTCCCCGGCAGCCACCGTGAACCCCTGGCAGCCGGGGCCCACACCTGCCCAGGTGCCCCAGGAGGACACGGCCCACAGGGTGCCGCTGACCGGGCCGCGGGTGCGGTTGTGCAGGGTCACCGGGACCTGGACCCGCTCGCCCCTGCGCACGGTGATCTCGTCAACTCCCAGATCGACGACCAGAGTTGGACCGGGAACGGCGCCCGGCACCTCCAGGGCCACCACGTCCTCGTACGTCTGTCCCTCGTAGGACAGCCGCGCCGCCAGCCAGTGCCGGCCGGGCGGGGCGTCGGGCGGAGGCGTCACCGTGACCTCGGTGAGGGTGAACCCGTTCGGGCCGAGCGCGTACGGCAGTTCGGCGGGCTCGGCGGACCAGCCGGGCGGGACGTCGACGCTCACGGTGCCGGAGACGGGGGCGTCGGTCAGCTCCGAGGCGATCCGGACCGTCGCGGTGACCGGTCCTCCGGAAGCGGTCAGCGTGGTCGGCGAGACATACACCGCGACCGGCATGTTGCCGCGAGGCGCCGGACCGGAGTTGTGCAGCCAGTAGCGGGTGTGGACCGGCTGGGCGGGCTCGTGGGCGGCGACTTGGGGGCCGTACGGGAGCCCGGCGCCGGCGGGTGGCGTGGCCAGCACGGTCGCCACCTCGAAGCCGGTCAGTCCCACACCGAGCGCTCCCTGTCCGTCGGGTGCCAGCGCTTCCCCGGGTGTCTCCAGGACGTCCGCCCGGGCGCCCCGCACCCACTCCTTCGGGCCGCGCACCCGCGCCCGCACCGGACGCCCGTTCACCTCGTGCATCCGTACGACGACCCCGCGCCCGGGATCGGCGGGCGCCACGCTGCCCCGTGCGAGCGGTGAACCGGCCGGCTTGAGGGCGTCGAGCAGGACGTCACCCGCGGGTTCGACGCTCAGCAGGGCCAGCTCCCTCGGCAGCTCGCCCGAGTGTGCGGCACCCCGTATCCGCGCGGTCAGCGGATGGTTGAACTCATGGCCCACGCGCGGCAGTTGCTGCTGCCGCCAGTCGCCCTCGCCGCCGACCACCGCGTACTCGAAGGTGTGGGACCAGCGTTGGAGCTGGAACGCCGAACCGTCGGGGGCCGTGCGGCGGGGCGGGTCGACCCAGATGCCGGACGGCCAGCCCGTGCAGGAGCGCATCAGCGACATGTAGAGGTCGCCCGAGGAGGTGACGACACAGCCGGGCGTGCCACGGTTGAGGACGGCGAAGCCGCGCCCGTCCCAGGCGTCGCCCGGCGGGAGCGCCTCGCCGCCGCCCGCCGCCGTGGCCGTGACGGTCGCGTCGTCCAGGTCGGCGATCAGCGCGTCGACCGCCTTCGCGTCGCCCTCGGCGCCGGTGCCCGCCACCACCAGCAGCGGCAGCCGTTCCAGGTCGCGCAGGTCGGCCCCGGGCACCCACTCCTCGCGCAGCCCGGCACGCGGCGCGACCCAGACGGCCGCCACGCCCTCCTCGGCGAGCCGGCGCCGCAGTTCGCGTCCGGCTGCCGGGTCCCAGCCGAGTGCCTCGGCGACCACGGAGTTGCGGTCCGGGCCGCCGACGGCGATCCGGATGTCGGGCAGGTTGGAGTCGACCTCCAGATCGCCGTAGCGCGGGCCGTCGGCGATCGTCGAGGTCGCGGTGACGCCGGCGCGTACGAGGGCCGCCGCGAGGGGTGTGCCCAGCTCACCGGCCTCGTCCCAGGAGGCGTACACCAGCTCGGCGACCCCGATCGACCGATGGCCAAGCAGCGCGCCTGTGTCGTCCCGCAGTTCGACCCGTGCCGTCGACCCGAGCCCGAACCAGGTGTTGGCCGGGTTGTCCAGCGTCCAGGGGAACTGCTCGCTGTCCACGTCGACGAACCCGAACCCGCGGCCGATCACCGCGTCCGCAACCTCGTGCACCGGCAGCCCGCCCTGCACGTCGGAGGGCCAGCGGACCCGGATCAGCCGGTCCGCGCCGTCGTATCCGTCGATGGTGGTGGTCACGTCGAGGCGCGGCACACCGGTCCACAGGGTCAGACGCTGGGTGTAACGGAACAGCCCGAGGTCGGCCCGGACGGTGATCCGCGAGCCGGCGGGGGAGTGCTCGGTCTCCACGTCCGCCCGCACATCCCGGCTCCGGGCGGCGGTGGTGCCGGTCGGGGTGAGGTGCCAGGGGCCCTCGCCGAACCGCGGGTGCCGCGCGTACTCCTCCTGAACGACCAGTTCGTTGCCGATGTCCCCGGCGCGCAGCAGCTCCCGGCCGCCCTCCGCGAGCGCGCGCAGGCTGCTGACGCCGCCGCCGCGCGCGGGGTCGACCGTCACCTCGTAGAACTCGTTGCGGACGGTCACGCCCCCGCCGGGTGCCCACTCGGGTGCGGAGCCCTCGGACAGGGGGAGCGTCGTGAATCCCATGCCGGGCAACTCCGGTACGACGACGTGGAGTCGACCGTCCTCACGAACGGCGGGGAGACCGAGGGGTACGAGCCCCGGGTCGTCGACCGTCAGCACGTCCCGCCGCTGCCAGGTCGCGGAGTTGAAGACCACCAGGTCGGGGCCGGTACCGGGCGTGACACGGTCGGCGAGGGCCTGCGTCGCGTCGGCGTGCACGGTCTCGGCGAGGTCGTGCAGCTCGCGCCATCCGGTCATCAGGTCGATGTAGACCTGGTCGGACTCGGAGCCCGTGATGGCGTCGTGGTGGGCGCCGTAGATCAGCTGCCGCCAGGCCTTGTCGAGCGCCGCGTCCGGATAGGCGTGCCCGGTGACGAGGGAGGCGAGCGTCGCCCAGGCCTCCGCGTCGGCGAGCAGCGTCTCGCCGTACCGCTGGGCCTGCTTGGTGTCGATGTAGGAGACGTCCTTGCCGGTGTAGACCGGGTTCATGTCCCGCGTCTGCGGGGAGGCCTTGCGGCCCTCGGCGTCGAGCTGGGCGCGGACGGCTGCGAAGAAGTCGCGCGGGATGCCGCTGACGAACCGCGGCCAGACGTACCGCTCGTTCCAGTCGCGGTGGATGGCCATCACCCAGCGGCACGGCGGTGCGTAGTCCCCGCCGACGGGCAGCAGCACGTTGCGCGTGAGCGCGACCCTCTTCAGCCCCTTGAAGAGCTTGAGTGCGGCAGCCTCCGCCTCGGGGAGGGTGGGCGCGTTGTCGATGGCCCAGCCGGCGCCGTAGTGGTTGACCATGTAGGCGGTCAGCAGTCCGCGCCCGGAGGGGGCGATCCAGCTGAACTCCGCCGGGAACTGCATCCGCCCGGGGTCGCGAGGCTCCTCGCCGAAGACCGACAGCGTGGGCCCCCACTGGTGGAACGGGCCGCGCGCCCACGAGCTGGAGGTGACCCCCGCGTCCGCCATCAGCCCCGGGAACTGCGGATCGTGCCCGAACGCGTCCAGCTGCCAGGCCGTCTCCGGCGACGAGCCCATGATCCCGCGCTGGAAACCGTCGCCGTACAGCGCGTTGCGTACGGTCGCCTCGGCGCCGGTGAGGTTGGTGTTGGGCTCGTTGTAGGTGCCGCCCATGATCTCGATGCGGCCGGTGCGGATCAGCTCGCGCAGGAAGGCGCGTTCCTCAGGGAAGGAGTCCCAGTACGGCTTGAGGTAGTCGACCTCGGCCAGTACGAAGGTGTACGCCGGGTCGCGCCGGGCCAGGTCGCAGTGGGCGCGCACCAGGCTCATCCCGGACTGGCCGCGCGAGTCGAAGGCGCGGGCCGGCAGACCGGTGGTGGCCGGGTCGTCGGCGACGTCCCAGGTCTCGGTGTAGGCGGCCTGGGTGTTCCACCAGACCGGGTCGTAGTGGAAGTGGCTGACCATGAACATGGTCCAGCCGGGCTCCGCAGCCGTGAAGGGGACCGTGAGCCGCGCGGTGTGCGCGGGGTCGTCGGTGTCCTCGGCGGTGATCGTGACCTGGGTGCCCTCACCGGGGGCGAGGTCGCCGGTCACGGGTATCTCGGCGTGGAGCGTGCCGTCGTCGCCCGTGGTCGCGACGGCCGTGCCGAAGACACCCGGGCCGTAGACGGTGAGGCGGACCGAGCGGCCCGGGGTGTGGCTCAGTCCGACGGCCATCACCTGGTGCGGATGCTCGGTCGTCCCGACGAAGAGCTCGGTCGACTCGGCAGAGGTGACGCGCATGGGTCTCCTACGAGGATGCTCGGCGGAGCCCCATCCTGGCATCGCCGGGATGGTTCAAACAACCATCTTTGCGTTTTCTCGGTGGTTCATCCATGCAGCGCGTCTTGTTCGGAGCCGAGTCACCTGGGCCGGCGCGACTTCACCGCATGCTGCGGGGTGATGTGGTCGGTCAGTGCCAGGGAGGCGCTTGCGCGCTGGTAGGAGAGCTGGGCGACCCGGACGTAGAGGCAGTCGACGAGCATCAGGACCGAGTGCCGGCCGCCGATGCTGCCGGTGCGGAAGCTGGTCTCCGAAGTGGCCGAGATCAGCCGGATGTCGGCTGCCCTGGCCAGCGGCGAGCGCGGGTCCGTGGTGAGGGCGATCGTCGTGGCGCCCCGCTCCTTGGCCATTTCGAACGGTTCGAGCGTCTCGCGGGTCGCGCCGGAGTGCGAGATGCCTATGGCCACGTCCGCCGGGGTGAGCAGGGCCGCGGAGGTGGCCGCGCCGTGCACCTCGGTCCAGCCGCGGACCGAGCAGCCGATGCGGAACAGCCGGGTCTCGGTCTCCTGGGCCACCGCGCCGCTGCCCCCGACGCCGTACACGTCGATGCGCCGCGCGCGGGCCAGGGCCTGGGCCGCGCGCTCGACCGCGTCCAGGTCGATGCGGTCGATGGTCTGCTGGATCGCCCGCAGGTCGGCGACGCCGACCACCTGCACGACCCGCTCCAGGCTGTCGTCGGGCGAGATGTCGGTGTCGATCTCGGTGGAGCCCCACTCGGAGACCTCGCCGCGGCCGCGCTCCTGCGCCAGTTCGATCAGCAGATGCTGGTAGGAGTCGAGCCCGACGGCGCGGCAGAAACGGGTCACCGTCGCCTGCGAGGTGCCGGTGCGGCGGCCCAGCTCGGCGGCCGAGCAATGGGTGACGGCGGCAGGATCCTCCAGGATCAGCTCGCCGACCTTCCGGAGGGATCCGGCCAGCCGGGGAAGCTCGGTGCGGATCAGTGTGGTGACGTCCGTCGAGGGCATGAAGAGAAGGTATCAGCCACCCTTAGGGGTGCGGATTGAATACCAGGACCATAAAAGCGGCCACGTTCGTGCATTGCTCGCTGCATGAACCATGTGATTTATTGATTCAGCTGTGGAGTCAGACAGGGTGGTTCAATCCACCAGTGGGGAGAGTCGCGTGTCCGTCGAGTCTGTGAGCGCCGAGGGCTTCGCGCGGGAGAGCCTGGCCGTCCTCCAGTACGTCACCGAGTCCGCGCGCGCGGAGGTGGCGGGCGCCGCCGGGCTGATCGCCGACTGCATCCGCTCGGACGGCGTGATCCAGTCCTTCGGCACCGGCCACTCCCAGGCCATAGTCCTCGAACTCGCAGGCCGGGCGGGCGGGTTGGTCCCCACCAACCGCCTCAGCATGGCCGACCTCGTCCTCTACGGCGGCGACGACCCGAGCGTCCTCGACGACCCGCTCCTGGAGCGCAGCGAAGGCGTGGCCGAGCGGCTCTACCACCTCGCGGGCCCGAGCCCGCAGGACCTCTTCGTGATCATCTCCAACTCCGGCGTGAACAACGTGATCGTCGAGATGGCCCTGCACGCCAAGGAGCACGGCCACCGCGTCCTCGCCGTCACCTCCCTCTCCCACACCCGGGCCGTCCCCGCCGGGCACCCGAGCGGCAAGAAGCTCGCCGACCTCGCCGACGTCGTCCTCGACAACCGGGCGCCGCGCGGGGACGCGCTGCTGGAGCTTCCCGGCGGCGGCTCCGTGTGCGCCCTGTCCACGCTCACCGGGGTGATGCTGGTCCAGATGGCGGTCGCCGAGGCGTCGAGGCTGCTCCTCGACTCCGGTGACCGCCCGCCCGTCTATGTCTCGGCGAACGTCCCCGGCGGGTTCGAGGGCAACCTGGAGCTGGAGAAGCGGTACGCCGGAAGGATTCGTCGCACCGCCAGTTGAGTGTCGTGGCGGCCGCGACGCCGTCCGATATGTGTTCGATGTTGTGGTGTGGGTCACAGCGGGTCTAGGGTGAAAACGCTTGGGGAACCACGCCCGGGCGGGCCGAACGGCGGCCCGCGACCGGGCCTGCTCCAGGTGAGGGAAGTGATCTCGTTGTCCGTCGCCTGGGACGACATCGGCGGACTCGTCGATGCCCACGAACGGTTTCTGGCCGGTGCGCGAGTCGAGGCGGACGTCCGCGGCCCGGTGCTCGAGTCCTGGAAGCGCTGCCGTTCCGTCGGGCTCCAGCCGCACCATCTGCTGCTCCCCTACGAAGCGGGCCTGACCCTGGACGAAAGGTTCCAGCGAGCCGCCGACCCGGTGCTGGACAAACTCGCCGCCTCCCTGGCCGACATGGGCACGACCATCGCGCTGTGCGACGCGCGGGGCCGCATGATCCAGCGGCTCGGCGGCGGCCCGGCGCTGCAGCACCGACTCGACCAGGTCAACTTCGCCCCGGGATTCGACGCATCCGAACCGGTGGCCGGCACCAACGGCGTGGGCACCGCGCTCGCGGCACGCGTCCCCGTCTACGTCGTCGGCCGTGAGCACTTCGCCGACTGCCTGCAACCCTTCGCCTGCGCGGGCTCCCCCGTGCGGGACCCGCTGAGCGGATGCATCGAGGCCGTCCTCGACCTCACCTGCCTGCGCGATCACGGCGACCCCGCCATGCTGCGACTGGTCCGCACGGCCGCCCGGGACATCGAGGGCAGGCTCCTCGACCAGGCCACGGAACGGGAACGGGCACTCCTCGCCGCCTACCGCCGGGCCGGCCTCGACGGGGGCGGGACGCCACGGCCGCCGGGCCGGCCGGCGCAGGGCCACGGCAACGGGCACGACGGCGACGGCCTCGGCCGGATCGACCTGGCCGTGCTGCGGGAACGGGCCGAGGAACTCGTCGCCTCGCCGGACCGCACCCTCGTCGAGGTGCCGCTGTCCGGTGGCCGGGTCGCCACGCTGCTGCGGCGCAAGGTCATGGGCGCGGCGGGGGAGGCCGGGGTCGCGGTGGAGGCGCGCGTCCTGGGCGGGCCGCGGCTGAGCGGCCTCGGACTGCCGTCGTCGCCGCAGGGAACCGGGCCGGCGCCGGTGACGGTCGCCGCAGCGGGGGCGCCCGCATCGGTGATCTCCGGTACCGGGACCGGACCGAGGGCCGCCGCACCCATGCCGACCGGACCGGCCCCGGCCGCGCCGACGGCGCCCGCCCCGCCGGCTCCGCCCCCCGCCGTCGTACGAACGCCGGCCCCTCTCTCTCCCCCTCCCATTCTCCCTCCACCGGCATCGCACGCCGAAACCGTCGGGGACGTCCTGGACGGGGCCGAGAGCCGGCTGCTGCTAGTCGGTGAGCCCGGTGTCGGCCGGCTGGTCGTACTCGCGCGCAGGCGGCTGGAGTTGCTGCACGAGGCGGGTATCCGGATCGGCACGACACTCGACGTGGCACGCACCGCGGAGGAGCTGGCCGAGGTGACCGTTCCGCGGTTCGCGGACTTCGCCGCCCTCGACCTGCCCGACGCGGTGCTGCGCGGCGAGGAGCCGGAGGCGCTCGGCGGGCGGAGCGCGCTGCGCCGGGTGGCCATCCACGCCGTACGCAAGCGGCCCCACCATCTGTACGACGTCGGCGACACCGTCGAGTACGTCCCGTGCACGCCGCAGGCCCGCTGCCTGGAGACCGGGCAGTCCATCATGGAACCCGCCCTGAGCGAGGCGGACGGCTGGCTCGCACAGGACCCGCAGCGACTGACACGGGTGCTCGCGGCGGGCGTGCACTCCCTGATCACCGTGCCGCTGCGGGCCCGCGGCACCACGCTCGGCGTGGTCAGCTTCTACCGTTCCGAGAATCCCGCGCCCTTCGAGGACGACGACCTCTCCCTCGCCCAGGAACTCGTCCTGCGCGCGGCGACCTGCATCGACAACGCCCGCCGCTACACCCGCGAGCACAACACCGCACTCGCCCTGCAGCGCAGCCTGCTGCCGAAGGGACGCCCCGAGCAGAGCGCCGTCGAGGTCGCCTACCGCTATCTGCCCGCGCGGGCCGGCGTCGGCGGCGACTGGTTCGACGTCATCCCGCTGTCCGGAGCCCGGGTGGCGCTGGTCGTCGGCGACGTCGTCGGGCACGGCCTGCACGCCGCCGCCACCATGGGCCGGCTGCGCACCGCCGTACACAACTTCTGTGCCCTCGACCTGTCCCCGGACGACCTGCTCGCCCACCTCGACGACCTGGTCGGACGCCTCGACCGGGGCGAGGGCTGGGAGGTGGAGAGCACCCAGGCCGACTCCGGCATAGTCGGAGCGACCTGCCTCTACGCCGTCTACGATCCGGTGTCCCGGCGCTGCTCCCTCACCCGCGCCGGGCACCCCCTGCCCGCGGTCGTCGCGCCGGACGGCACGGTCGAGTTCGTCGACCTGCCCGCCGGCCAGCCTCTGGGCCTGGGCGGCATGCCCTTCGAGACCGTCGAGCTGGAACTCGCCGAAGGCAGCCAACTGGTCCTCTACACCGACGGGCTGGTCGAGGACCGGCTGCACGACATCGACTCCGGCCTGGACCGGCTCCGCACCGTCCTGGCCGTCGCCGGCCGGCCCCCGGAGGACACCTGCGAGGCCGTGCTCGACGCGATGCTGCCGTCCCGGCCGAGTGACGACGTGGCCCTGCTCGTCGCCCGCACCCATGCCCTCGGCCCGGACCGGGTCGCCCAGTGGGACCTGCCCAGCGATCCGGCGGTCGTCTCCCGCGCCCGCACCGCGGTCACCCGGCAGCTGCACGCCTGGAACCTCGACGACCTCGCCTTCACCACCGAACTGGTCGCCAGCGAACTCGTCACCAACGCCATCCGCCACGCCACCGGCCCCGTGCAACTGCGCCTGATGCGGGACCGCGCCCTCATCTGCGAGGTCTCCGACGGCAGCAGCACCTCGCCCCGCCTGCGCCGCGCCCGCACGGAGGACGAGGGCGGCCGTGGCCTGTTCCTGGTCGCCCAGCTCACGGAGCGCTGGGGCACGCGGTACACGCCCTACGGCAAGGTCATCTGGGCGGAACAGCCGCTGCCGTGACACTCCGCCGGAAAGCACGGCGATGAATCCGGGGATCGGTGGGGGCTGATCGCACCCGCGCGGCGGTGCCGCCTGTCGATACGGCCCCGCGCCCCTTCGGGGGCGCCGCTCGGTCACCAGCCTGTCAGCAACAGGTGGTTGACGAGGAGGGCAAGGGCTGCCTGCGCTGCCAGCCAGCCGCGCGCCCCCGTCAGAAAGGCGCAGCTCGGCAGCAGCCACATCGCGAACGGCAGCCAGATGCGCTCCGTCTCCGCCTTGCTCATGCCGGACACGTCGGCGACGAGAAGGGCCAGCAGAGCGGCGGCCACCAGGGCGGCGAGGCGGACGGCGGTCGCCGGGGCGCGCCGGGTGAGGGCCGTCCCCGTGCGGCGCAGTCCCGCGGCCGTCGCCGGGCCGACGATGAACACCGTGCAGGCCAGGTTCGCCCACACCCAGTAGCCGTACGGCCGGACACCGCCCGCACCCTGGCGGTAGCGGGTGACGAGCAGCCGGTACGCCTCCCACCAGTCGAAGCCCAGCGCGGTGAAAACGACCGGCACGACGGCGAGCCCGGCGAGCAGGAAGGGGAGCGGGCGGGCGCGCCGGGAGCCCAGGAGGAGGACCGCGGCGGCGATCACGGCGAAGAGTGTGAGGCCGTAGGAGAGATATGCGGTCAGGCCGAAGAGGAGACCCGAGGCGAATGCCGTCCGACGGGGACGGCGGCCCGTCACCGCCAGGGCCAGGAACGCGACCGACCAGGCGGCCACGGCCGCGAAGTACCCGTCGGCGGAGGTCCCCACCCACACCGCCGCCGGGGCCAGGACGAGGAAGGGGGCCGCGCGCCGGGCGAGCGTCTCGTCGGCGAGTGCCCGTACGGCGATCAGGACCGCGACCGTCGCGGTCGTGCCGACCGTGATGACGAAGGCGCCCGCCCAGCCACCGCCGCCCAGCCCGGCGCGGTCGAGGAGGACGAAGGTGAGGGTGGCTCCCGGGGGATGGCCGGCGACGTGCGCGGGCCAGTGGCTCGGAGTGTCGATCAGGATGTGGTGGGTGAAGTCCCGCAGGACGGCGGGGATGTCGTGGAAGCGGTCGACGACCGTGAGGTACTCGCTCCTGGTCGTCAGCTGCTCGGCGATGCCCCGGTACCAGCCGTCGACCAGGGCGAGGGACCACGTCCAGGCCGCAGCCGCCCCCCACGTGGTGAGAAGCAGGGGGCGCCAGGGCAGACGGGCCGCGACGGCGGGGCCGTACGCGACCACTGCGGCCGCGACGGCGAGCGCGGCCGGGGTGCCGGGACCGGTGTGCGGCTCCCAGGTCGCCAGCAGCGGGGGCCAGGCGACCCGCAGGGTGCCGTCACGGTGCTCGATGCCGGTGCCGACGACCACGGCCGTCGCGACGAGCAGCGCGGCGGCGACGGCCGCGTACAGGTCACGAAGGGTCTCGCGGAGGGGCTCGCGGTGGGGCTCTTGGAGGGGCTCACTGGTCACGCCGAAACGCTAGGCGGGCCGGACTGGCCCGGACGGCTGACATGCGCGGACGTCAGGGTTTCGTCATGGTTCGCAGACCCGTTCCCGGGGCGGTCCGGACCTACCGTCGGAACATGAGACGGCCCCTCTCCTCGTCCCCCTTCTCGCCTTCCTTCTGGCGCAGCCCGCTGCGCGGCCCCTGGCTGACGTCGGTGCTCGGCATCGTCCTGCTCGGCGGGATCACCGTGCTGTTCGTGACGGGCCTGCTCTCGTACGCCGCCTACAACCCGGACCTGTCGCCGGTGAACGACACGACCCCGGACAAGGGGATCCTGGGCTTCTACCTGTTTTCCTGGCCCACCGACCCGCACTGGCTGTACCGGCTCACCCAGGGCATCCATGTCACCCTCGGGATCACGCTGATCCCCGTCCTGCTGGCCAAGCTGTGGTCGGTCGTGCCCAAGCTGTTCACGCTGCCGCCCGCCCGCTCCCTCGCCCACGCCCTGGAGCGGATCTCGCTGCTGCTGCTGGTCGGCGGCGGACTGTTCGAGTTCGTCACCGGCGTGCTGAACGTCCAGCTGGACTACGTCTTCCCCGGCTCCTTCTACCCGCTGCACTTCTACGGAGCCTGGGTCTTCTTCGCCGCGTTCGTCGCGCACGCCGTGCTGAAGATGCCGATGGCCTGGCGCAATCTGCGTCAACTGCGCGAGGAGCGCAACGAGTTGGTGTCCCCCGACCCCGACCCGCCCACCGTGTCCCGGCGGGGCGCCCTCGGGCTGGTCGGGGGCGGCTCGCTGCTGCTGCTGGGCACGACGGCCGGGCAAAACTTCGACGGGCTGCGCTGGACCGCGGTGCTGGCCCCGCACGGCGGCGCCGATCCCGGCAGCGGCCCCGGCGGCTTTCAGATCAACAAGACCGCCGCGTACGCCGGGATCACCGCCGCCGACAGGAGCGAGGAGGGCTGGCGCCTGGTGGTGAGGGGGCGCACCGGAACCGTCCGGCTCAGCCGCGCCGAGCTTCTCCGACTCCCGTTGCACAGCTCGGCGTTGCCCATCGCCTGCGTCGAGGGCTGGTCGACCTCGGACCAGTGGTGGCGCGGCGTACGGCTGCGGGACCTCGCGGCCCTCGTCGGCTACGACGGGGATCCGCCCGACGTGTTCGTGGAGTCGCTGCAACGGCACGGCGCCTTCCGCCGGGCCGCCCTGCGCGCCAACCAGGTCGCCGACCCGCGCTCCCTGCTCGCGCTGTTCGTCAACGGTGAGGACCTGACCCCCGACCACGGCCACCCGGCACGGATCATCGTGCCCGCGGCACCCGGCGTGCTCAACACCAAGTGGGTGGCCGCAATGACCTTCGGAGACCTGTGATGAGGCGCCCCGGCTTCCTGCCCCCTGTCGGCAGCCCGCTCCAACTCCTGCTGCTCGCCTGCTCGTTCGCGCTCGCCGGATACGCGGGAGTGCGACTGCTCGCGGGGGACTGGTTCGAGGTGGCCCTGTGGTTCGTGGGGGCGGCGCTGATCCACGACCTGGTGCTGCTGCCGCTGTACGCGGCGGCGGACCGCGCGCTGGTGAAGGCGGCCGGCCCGCGGCGGAGGTGGGTGGGGTACGTCCGCGTGCCGGCCGCGCTGTCACTGCTGCTCCTGCTGGTCTGGTTCCCGCTGATCAGCGGGCAGGTGACGGCGCGCTACGCGTCCGCGACCGGCCTGTCGGCCGACGGTTTCCTTGCGCGTTGGCTGTTGGTGACGGCAGTGCTCTTCGGTGGTTCGGCGGTGCTGTTCGTGCTGCGGTTGCGCAGGGCGACGAAGCAACGGTCGCCGGCTGTCCACTGATCGACGGCACGCCAGCCCGCGCGACGCGCGTGCCGCAGCAGGGCCTGCGTGCCGAGTCTGGCCCAGGGGAAGGGGCTGCCGGCGGCCCCTCGCGCATCGGTGACATGTACCCGGACCCGCTCGTCGACATCCGGCCCGGAAACCGTCTCCGCGATCAACATGCCGCCTGGACACAGGAGTTGGGCCATCCGGGCGAGCAGGGCGCTCGGGTCGCCGCCGATGCCGAGGTTGCCGTCGAGCAGGAGCGCGGTGCCCCAGCGGCCCTCGGCGGGCAGAGCCTCGAAGACGGAGCGGCGCAGTGCCTGTCCGCCCAGCCCGATCGTGCGCGCGACGGCCTCTTCGCTCACGTCGATGCCGAGCACCGGCCATCCGCGCGCGCCGAGTGCCGCGACCAGGCGGCCCGGCCCGCAGCCGACGTCCAGCACCGCGCCCTCGCAGCGCCGCACCACCTCCAGGTCCACCGCGTCGGCCTCGGAGCACCAACGCTCCACCTCCAGCAGCAGCAACCACCCGTCGGCGCGCCGCAGGAACAGCGGGCCCCGACCGGTGCGCAGGGCATGGGCGTAGGGGTCCGCGGACCAGGTGCCGTCGTCGGTGAGGGGGCCGGCACCGACGTGCGTGAAGGTGCCAGTGCCACTGTTGGCGCCGGTACCGGCGCCCGGCTGCCGGCCGATCCACGTCGTCACCTGCCGCTTACCACGCGTCGCGCCACTCACCGGGCCGCCGCCGTGAGCTGTGCCAGGGTCGCTGCGAAGCGTCCGGACGGTGCGGTCCCGGCGACGAGTTCGGCGTCGTGTGCGGTGTCCACATCGCGCAGGCAGGGCAGCTCCCGTACCCGCAGGCCCGCGAGGCGGGCCCGTTGGACGGCGCCCGTGTGGGGCGTCGACATCGGGACGCCGAGCAGGAGTGAAGGGTCGGGTTCGGCCAGCCCGAGAGCCCAGAAGCCGCCGTCCTGCGCGGGGCCGAACCAGGCGTCGCACTCGGAGAAGTCGACCGTGAGGAGGCCGGGAGTCACCTGCGGGGTGTCCATGCCGATGAGGAGGGCCGGCCCTGTGCAGCTCGCGAAGGCGGCGGCCAGCCGTTCGTCGAGCCCGCCCGGGCACTGCCGTACGACCTCGAAGCCGGACGGCAGCCAGGGGCCCGGCGCGCCCTCCAGGACCAGCACCCGGCGGTGCGCGGGGGTCCGCGCCACGACGTCCAGGGTGTCCGCGAGAGCCGCCTCGGCGAGCGCGGCCGCCTCCTGAGGAGTGAACGGCGGTGTCAGCCGGGTCTTCACCCGCCCCGGCACGGGTTCCTTCGCGATGACCAGGAGCGTGGTCATGGGCGGGCTCCTTCCCGCACCGGCAGGTCCACGGGCGGCTCGGCCAGCACCCGGCTCATGTCCCGCACCGCCTGCCACGTCCCGCGCCAGGTGCCGGTCACCTTGGAGGCGCCCGCGCGCGGCCGGTACGGGACGTCGTACTCGGCGATGCGCCAGCCCGCGTCGGCCGCGCGCACGACCATCTGCAGGGGGTAGCCGCTGCGGCGGTCCGAGAGGCCGAGAGCGAGCAGGGGCTCGCGGCGGGCGGCGCGCAGGGGGCCGAGGTCGTGCAGGCGCAGGCCGCAGCGGCGGCGCAGGAGACGGGTGAGGGCGAGGTTGCCGACGCGGGCGTGCGGCGGCCAGGCGCCACGGGAGCGCGGGCGGCGGCGGCCGAGCACCAGATCCGCCTCACCGGCCAGGATCCGGCGCACGAAGGGCACCAGGTCGGCCGGGTCGAGTGAGGCGTCGCAGTCGCAGAAGCAGACGATGTCCGCCGTGGCGGCGGTCAGGCCGGCATGGCAGGCGGCACCGAAGCCGCGCCGCTCCTCGTGCACCACGCGCGCGCCGAGGGCGCGGGCGATGTCCGCCGAGCCGTCGGTGGAGCCGTTGTCCACGACGAGCGCGCGCCAGCCGGCCGGGATGCGTGCCAGCACCCGGGGGAGGGCCTCGGCCTCGTCGAGACAGGGGAGCACGACGTCCACGGACACCGCGACCGGTTCGCGCAGGCCGGATACGTCTTCGTCGGAAGAAGGGGTCGTCACGGCTCTCACCCTACGAGCGCGAAACGGGCAAACCGGGCACTGGCTTCTTACGAAACACGGACGTCGGGGGCCGAGGGCGGCGCTCGCGCGTGCACGGTGCGAGGCTGGCTCCATGGAGCAGCAGCAATACGGACAGACCGGGGCCCGGGTGCTCGTCGTCGACGACGACCCCACCGTCGCCGAGGTCGTCACCGGGTACCTCGACCGGGCCGGATACGTCGTCGACCGGGCGGGCGACGGCCCCGAAGCGCTCGCCCGTGCCGCGGCGCACTGGCCGGACCTCGTCGTCCTGGACCTGATGCTGCCCGGCATGGACGGCCTGGAGGTGTGCCGGCGGATACGGGGACGCGGGCCCGTGCCGGTCATCATGCTCACCGCGCGCGGTGACGAGGACGACCGCATCCTCGGCCTGGAGGTCGGCGCCGACGACTACGTCACCAAGCCGTTCAGCCCGCGCGAACTGGTCCTGCGCGTCGAGTCCGTACTGCGCCGCACCCGTCCGGCCCAGCCGGCGGGAGTCCTCGGCGCCGCCGGCCTCTCGCTGGATCCGGCGGCCCGCCGTGCCCTCAAGGGGGGAGCCGAACTCGCCCTCACCATCCGGGAGTTCGACCTCCTCGCCTTCTTCCTGCGGCACCCGGGCCGTGTCTTCAGCCGCGAGGACCTGATGCGCGAGGTGTGGGGCTGGGACTTCGGCGACCTGTCGACCGTCACCGTCCATGTGCGCCGGCTGCGGGGCAAGGTCGAGGACGACCCGGGCAGACCCCGTCTCATCCAGACCGTGTGGGGCGTCGGCTACCGCTTCGACTCGGAAGGCGGCTTCGACGGCGGCGCAGAAGGCGGCTTCGAACACGGCTCCCGAGCGGAGGCGTGACGGCCATGCGCGACAACCTCCTCATCGCCCTGTTCGCCTTCCTCGGCGCGGCCGCGGCCGGACTGCTCGGCGCCTGTGTGCTGCTGCTGATCCGGCGCCGCTCGCTCGCCCTGCACCTCGGCGTGGTCGCCGCCGTCGCCGTCTCCGCGATGCTCGCGGGCACCCTCGCGGTCGCGCAGGCCATGTTCCTGTCCGGGCACGACCTGAAGGTCGTCACGACCGTCGTCGCGATGGCCGCCGTGGTCTCCCTTGCCACCGCGCTGCTCCTGGGCCGCTGGGTCGCCGCACGCAGCCTCGCCCTCACCCTCGCCGCCCGCTCCTTCGGCGACGGCGGCGACTTCACCTCGCCCGACGGCCCCGCCACCGCCGAACTCTCCGCCCTGAGCCGCGAGTTGGAGGCCACCAGCACCAAACTCGCCGAGTCCAGGGAACGCGAACGCGCCCTGGAGGCCTCCCGCCGTGAGCTGGTCGCCTGGATCTCCCACGACCTGCGCACTCCGCTGGCCGGCCTGCGCGCGATGTCGGAGGCCCTGGAGGACGGCGTCGCCGCCGACCCCGACCGCTATCTCAGACAGATCCGTACGGAGGTGGAGCGCCTGAACGGCATGGTCGGCGACCTCTTCGAACTCTCCCGTATCCACGCGGGAGCGCTGGCGCTGAGCCCGAGCCGGATCTCCCTGTACGACCTCGTCGGCGACGCGCTCGCGGGCGCCGACCCGCTGGCGCGCGAGAACGGCGTACGGCTGGTCGGATACCGGGTCGAGCCGTTGCCGGTCGAGGTGGACGGCAAGGAGATGAGCCGGGTGCTGGGCAATCTGCTGGTCAACGCGATCCGGCGGACCCCGGCCGACGGCACGGTCGCGGTGGCCGCCGAGCGTTCGCCCGAAGGCGTCGTCCTGTCCGTCACGGACGGCTGCGGCGGCATCCCGGACGAGGACCTCCCGCGCGTCTTCGACACCGGCTGGCGCGGCACGCACGCCCGAACCCCTCCTGCGGGGGCGGGACTCGGGCTTGCCATCGTGCGGGGCATCGTGGAGGCCCACCAGGGCACGGCCACCGTACGGAACGTCCCCGGCGGCTGCCGTTTCGAGGTGGTGCTGCCCGCTGCCGCATCGTGAACGCGGGCGCGTCGCCGGTCCGGCGGGTTTCCGCCGGGGGCGGGGCTGTGCTGTGTTGCTCGTATCCGCGGCGGGCGTGTGTTTCGCCTACGTGGAGGCGGGGCGGGTTCGTCGTGGGGGGCAGGTTCGTGGGGGCATATCGGGGTGCGGTCGGCCGTGTGGAATGCCCCGGTGGTTGCCGTTTGAAGGTGTTGCCGCCCGCTGACGCTTCGTGTGTGCGGGCGCGTCGCCGGTCCGGCGGGTTTCGGCGGGGGCTGTGTTGCTCGTGTCCGGGGCGGGTTCGTCGTCGTGCGGGGCATCGTGCAGGCCCACCAGGGCACGGCCACCGTACGGAACGTCCCCGGCGGCTGCCGTTTGAAGGCGGTGCTGCCCGCTGCCGCTTCGTGATTGCGGGCAGCACCACCAGTCCATGGGGGCCTACGGGTTCCGCATCCCCGCGCGCGCGAACTCCCGCATCCCCTCCTCGAAGCCGACCTCCGGCTTCCATCCCGACTCGGCCCGCAGGAGCGCCGAGTCCGCCGTGATGTGCCGTACGTCGCCCAGGCGGTACTCCCCGGTGACGACCGGCTCCGGGCCGCCGTACGCCTGCGCCAGTTCCCGGGCCATCTCGCCGACCGTGTGCGGTTCGCCGCTGCCGGTGTTGTACGCCGTCAGCGTGCCCTCGCGCGAACTCGCCTCCAGCGCCGCCACGTTGGCCGCCGCAACGTCCCGTACATGGATGAAGTCCCGCCGCTGGCACCCGTCTTCGAAGACCCGCGGGGACTCGCCGCGGGCCAGGGCCGAGCGGAAGAAGGAGGCGACGCCGGCGTACGGGGTGTCACGGGGCATGCCCGGCCCGTACACGTTGTGGTAGCGCAGCGAGACGGCAAAGCCGTCCGTGGCGCGGGCCCACGCCGCCGCCAGGTGCTCCTGGGCGAGCTTGGTCGTCGCGTACACGTTGCGCGGGTCGACCGGGGCGTCCTCCGCGACCAGACCCGGGGCCAGGGCCGCGCCGCACACGGGGCACGGCGGTTCGAAGCGGCCCGCGTCCAGGTCGGCCACAGCCCGCGGACCCGGCCGCACGACCCCGTGCCGGGCACAGCGGTAGCGGCCCTCCCCGTACACCACCATGGACCCGGCAAGCACGAGCCGTCGTACGCCCGCCTCGGCCATGGCCGTGAGCAGTACGGCCGTACCGAGGTCGTTGTGCGAGACGTACTCGGCGGCGTCCGCGAAGCCCTCTCCCAGGCCGACCATCGCCGCCTGGTGGCACACGGCGTCCACACCCGACAGGGCGTCGCGCACAGAGCCCGGGTTGCGCACGTCCGATGCCGGATCGGCGCGGACGTCGTAGACGACGGGCTCGTGCCCGCGGGCCGACAGTGCCGTCACGATCTGGGACCCGATGAATCCGGCACCGCCGGTGACCAGTACACGCATGCGCTCACGCTACGGCCGCGAACCGGCGGACCGAGGGGGCCGCGCCCGGCACGTCACCGGTCCGTAAGACCTTCCCGGCCGTCCTGAGGCGTCGTCAGGACTCCCGGGCCCTGCCCCGCAGCGGCAGCGTCACCGTGAACACCGTCGATCCCGGCTCACTGTCCAGCTCGATCGTGCCGCCGTGGGCGCAGATCAGGGAGCCGGCGACCGCGAGACCGAGTCCGCTGCCCCCGCGGTCGCGGCTGCGGGCCTTGTCGACACGGTAGAAGCGGTCGAAGACCCGTTCCCGGTCGGCGGGCGGGATGCCGGGCCCGGCGTCCTCGACGCGCACCACGGCCGTGTCCCGCTCCAGCGCGACCGCCACCGACACCCGCGTACCGGCCGGGGTGTGCACGGCCGCGTTGGTGAGCAGGTTGTCCAGGACCTGCCGGACGCGATGCGGGTCCACGCGCAGTCGCAGCGCGGCCGGGCCGGACGTCACCGTCAGCGGGCGGTCCGGATGGCTCGCCCGGAACGCGGCGGCCGCCTCGCCGACCAGCTCCACCAGATCCGCGTCCTGCATCCGCAGCGGGGCCTCCACCTCCGCCGCGTCCAGCCGGGCGAGCAGCAGCAGGTCGTCCAGGAGCACGCCCATCCGGGCGGCCTCGGCGCGCAACCGGGCCAGGTGCCTGTCGCGTTCCTCGGGGGCGTTGGCGGCGGCGTACTGGAAGAGGTCCGCGTAGCCCCTTACGGACATCAGGGGTGTACGGAGTTCGTGCGAGGCGTCCGCCACGAACCGCCGCAACCGCTGCTCGGCCTCCGCGCGCACGGCGAGGGAGTCGTCGATGTGCTCCAGCATCGTGTTGAACGCGAGGCGCAGCTCCTCTATCTCCGGGCCGCCGCCCCGCTTGTCGGCGCGCAGCGGCAGCCGGGCCGCCGACTCGGTCAGATCGTGCGAGGTGATGCCGTGGGCGGTGGACGCCATGTCGCTCAGCGGGTTCAGGCCCCGGCGCAGCAACCGCCGGCCGAACACCACCAGCGCCAGCAGCGCGAGCCCGAAGGCGACCACCTGCACCGTGATCAGCCGGCGTACCGTGTCGTCGATGTCGGCCATCGGCGCCCCGCTGACCAGCACCACGCCGGGCTTCACCTCGCAGGCGCGCAGCCGGTAGTCGCCGTCGCCGGTGAGGGTCGCGGTACGCACTGTCTCGGTGTCCGTGCTCTCCTGCGCCCTGGCCAGGGACGTCAGGGGGGCGATGTCCTTCGGGAGGTCGCCTGTCTCCTCGGGCTTGCGGAGCACGGCGGCGCCGCCCGACACGTCGTACACCGCGTAGTACCAGCCCCAGTACTTCTTGCCCTGGAGCGTGCCGGTCTCCGCGACGTTCTTGGACTGGGCGACCTGGGCGAGACCCAGCTGGTCGTCGAGCTGGTTCGACAGATAGTCCCGCATATAGGTCGTCAGGGACGTGCCGACGACCGCGAACACCACCAGGGCGAGCACCCCGAGCCCCAGCGCCAGCCGGGTGCCGAGCCGCAGCCGCCGGTACGACCGCAGGAGCCTGCCGGTCACTCGGCGGCCTGCCGGATGACGTACCCGAAGCCCCGTACCGTCTGGATCAGCGGCGTGGTGCCGTCGTCGGGACCGTCCAGCTTGCGGCGCAGCCGGCTGACGACCAGCTCGACGACGTTCGAGCGGCCCCCGAAGCCGTACTCCCACACGTGGTCGAGGATCTGCGCCTTGGTCATCACGGTCGGCGACTTGCGCATCAGGAAGCGCAGCACCTCGTACTCGGTGGGGGTGAGCGTGAGCAGCTTGTCGCCGCGCCGCACCTCGCGGGTGTCCTCGTCCATCGTCAGGTCCGCCACCCGCAGCACCGACCGCTGGAAGGACGGCCCGGCGCTGCGCCGCAGCACCGTCCGCAGCCGCGCCATCAGCTCCTCCACCGCGAACGGCTTGACGAGGTAGTCGTCGCCGCCCCGGGTCAGCCCCGCCACCCGGTCGGCGACGCCGTCCCGCGCGGTCAGGAACACCACCGGCACCATCGTCCCGGAGCGCCGCAGCCGGTCGAGCACGCCGAAGCCGTCCAGGTCGGGCAGCATCAGGTCGAGCACCACGATGTCCGGGCGGAACTCGCCGGCCAGCCGCAACGCCTCCTCACCGGAGTTCGCGGTGGCCGCGTCCCAGCCCTCGTAACGGGCGACGGTCGCGACGAGATCGGCGATGGGCGGGTCGTCGTCCACGACGAGGATGCGTACTTTTTCCACCCGCTCATAGTGCGTCACGCGGCTGGTGACGCCATGGCGCGGGGTTCGCAGCGGGCACATCGATAAGGACTTGTAAGTAGTCCGACAGGTTCTCGACAGCTCCCGCCAGCCAAGCTCGGGTTACCCAGGACCCGATCAAGGAGCTGCCGTCCGTGACGACCGTCCAATCACCCCCTGCGCCCCCCACGGCGATACGCCCCAGGGTGGTGGCCCGCACGGGCCTTTACGCCGTGCTCGCCGCCAACGCGGCCGTGGTCGCCTACTTCTTCGCCGAGGCGGGCTTCGCCTCCAACGCGCTGATCGTCATCGGCCGTCTCTTCGGCCTGTACGGGGCCCTCGTCATGGCCTTCCAGCTGGTTCTGGTCGCCCGGCTGCCCTGGCTCGACCGCCGCATCGGCATGGACCGGCTGACCTCCTGGCACCGCTGGACCGGATTCGCCCTGCTGTGGACGCTGCTCGCGCACGTCGTCTTCATCACCTTCGGGTACGCGAACGGGGCCGGCGTCGGCCCGGTCACCGAGCTGGTCGACCTCGCCGAGACCACCGAGGGCGTGTTCCGCGCGATCGTCGCGTTCGGCATCATCCTCGTGGTCGGCGCCGTCTCGGCCCGCTACGCCCGCCGCCGCCTCGCCTACGAGACCTGGCACTTCATCCACCTCTACACCTACGTCGCCGTGGTGCTCGCCTTCACGCACCAGGTCGCGGTCGGTACGACCTTCACCTCGTCGGCCACCGCGAAGGCGTACTGGTACGGGGTGTGGGGCGTGGCCCTCGGAGCGGTCGTCCTGGGCCGGCTCGTGCTGCCGCTGTGGCGCAACACCCGCCACCAGTTCCGGGTCTCGGCAGTCGTCCCCGAGTCCGACAACGTCGTCTCGGTCCACATCACCGGCCGCGACCTCGACAGGCTGCCCGCGCAGGCCGGCCAGTTCTTCCTGTGGCGGTTCCTCACCCGGGACCGCTGGTGGCAGGCGAACCCCTTCTCCCTGTCCGCCGCCCCCGACGGCCGCACCCTGCGCCTCACCGCCAAGGCGGCCGGCGACGGCAGCGCCGCCCTGCGGCACATCAAGGCCGGCACCCGCGTCTTCGCCGAGGGCCCCTACGGCGCCTTCACCGCGCTGCACCGCACGAAGTCCGAGTCGGTGCTCATCGCGGGCGGCGTGGGCGTGACCCCCATCCGCGCCCTGCTGGAGGACCTGGAGGGCCACGCCGTCGTCATCTACCGGGTCGCCTCCGACCGCGACGCCGTCCTCTACGACGAACTGCGCGACCTCGCCCTCGCCAAGGGCGCCGAGCTGCACCTGGTCACCGGCCCGTCGGTCCCGGACAAGCTGGCGCCGCGCGAGCTGAGGCAGCTGGTGCCGGACATCGGTGACCGGGACGTCTTCCTGTGCGGACCGCCGCCGATGATGAACGCGGTGCTGCGGACCCTGGGTGACCTGGGCGTGCCCAAGCAGCAGATCCACTTCGAGCGTTTCAGCCTGGCGGGATGAGAGAGACATCGTGAAGCGAGCCATACCTGTCGTCGTCCTGAGCATCGCGGGCCTCGTCCCCGTCTGGCGCTACGAGCCGTCGACTCCCGTAACGACGCCCCCCGCCTCCTCGTCCTCGGGCTCCTCCTCCGCCACCGGCGTCAAGGGCACGACGGTCAAGACGGAAAAGGGCCCCGTGCAGGTCCAGGTCACCTTCGACGGCGACAGGATCACCGCCGTGAGGATGCTGCAGCAGCCGAACCATCCGCAGACGACGGCCGCGGTGCCCAAGCTGGTCGCGGAGACGCTGAAGGCGCAGAGCGCGGACATCGACACGGTGTCCGGTGCGACCATCACCAGCGGCGCCTACAGGAAGTCCCTCCAGGCCGCGATCGACGCGAACCACGCGAACCCGAAGGCGTCCACGTCTTCTTCCGGCTCCGCCTCCTCCGCCTCCGGGGAGACCGTGTCGGGTCCGACCGTGAACACCTCCAAGGGCCCCGTGCAGATCCAGGTCACCTTCGACGGGGCCGACGAGATCACCGCCGTGAGGATGCTGCAGCAGCCGAACCATCCGCAGACGACGGCCGCGGTGCCCAAGCTGGTCGCGGAGACGCTGAAGGCGCAGAGCGCGGACATCGACACGGTGTCCGGTGCGACCATCACCAGCGGCGCCTACAGGAAGTCCCTGCAGGCCGCGATCGACTCGCAGGAGTGATCCGATGCACCGCGTCGAACACGTCATGGGCTTCCCCGTCTCCCTCAGGGTCGACGACGAGCACGTTCCGGAGTCGGCCGGCGACGCGGTCTTCGCGTGGCTGCGCGAGGTCGACGCCCGCTTCAGCCCGTTCAAGCCGGACAGCGAGGTGTCCCGCTACGACCGGCGCGAGCTGGGGTCGCACCAGCTCAGCGACGACCTCGTCGAGATCCTCGACCTGTGCGAGCACTACCGGACCGCGACCGGCGGCGCCTTCGACGTACGTCTGCCCGGCCGGCGCCTCGACCCCTGCGCAGTGGTCAAGGGATGGTCGGTGCAGCGGGCGGCGGAGCTGCTGAAGGCGGCCGGCGCGAAGAGGTTCGTCCTGAACGCCGGCGGTGACGTGGCCGCCGCCGGCGGACCCTGGCGGGTCGGCGTACGGCACCCCGAGCACGCCGACAAGCTCTGCACCGTCCTCGAACTCACCGACGGGGCGGTGGCGACCTCAGCGCGCTACGAACGCGGCGACCACATCATCGACGGCCGCACCGGCCTCCCGGCGGCCGGGCTCCTCAGCCTGACCGTCGTGGCCGCCACCCTGACCGAGGCGGACTCGGTCGCGACGGCGGCCTTCGCGATGGGCGTGAAGGGCGTCGAGTGGGCCGCCACGCTGCCGGGCTGCGAGGTGTTCGCCGTGGACGCCGGGGGGCATGTGCTGCGAACGGAGGGGTTTCCGGTCGCCGGGGGATCCGCGAGGGCTGCCTGACTCCCCCAGCCCGACTTCTGTCGAGCGGGGCGACACCTCCATCGCAGCGGGGCCCGCGCCCCTTCAAGGGCGCTGCCGAACCGCAGAAAAGGGCGGGCGCCGTCCGGGGATTCCGGCGGTCCGCCCGCGCTTGGGCAGAGGGTGAGAATCGGGGAACTCACAGGTCGGCCACAGTCCGGGGACGAACGGATTCCGCCAAGCTCTGGTCGTGGCCCCGAAACTCTGGCGGTCTAGACTCTGCCTCCAACGGCCCGCGACCGAGGCCCCAGTGCGGCCCCAGTGCGGTCGGCCTCTGCCACACCCGAAGGGTATTCGGCGTTTTGATACGGATAGATTCAGTCACCAAGCGGTACCCCGACGGTACGGTCGCGGTCGACAACCTCTCCCTGGAGATACCCGACCGCTCGATCACCGTCTTCGTCGGTCCGTCGGGCTGCGGCAAGACGACGACGCTGCGCATGATCAACCGGATGATCGAGCCGAGCGAGGGCACGATCACCCTCGACGGCAAGGACGTCACCCAGCAGCCGGTCAACACGTTGCGCCGGTCCATGGGTTACGTCATCCAGAACGCCGGTCTCTTCCAGCACCGCACGATCATCGACAACATCGCGACCGTGCCCCGCCTGCTCGGCTGGAACAAGGACAAGGCGCGGTCGAGGGCGCGGGAGTTGATGGAGCGGGTCGGGCTCGACGGCGCGCTCGCCAAGCGGTACCCGTACCAGCTCTCCGGCGGCCAGCAGCAGCGCGTCGGTGTCGCGCGGGCGCTCGCCGCGGATCCGCCGGTCCTGCTGATGGACGAGCCGTTCTCCGCCGTCGACCCCGTGGTGCGCAAGGGGCTCCAGGACGAACTCCTGCGAATACAGGACGAGTTGGGCAAGACCATCGTCTTCGTCACGCACGACATCGACGAGGCGGTGAAGATCGGCACAATGGTCGCCGTGATGCGCACCGGCGGTCACCTCGCCCAGTTCGCGCCGCCCGCCGAGCTGCTGTCCGACCCGGCGGACGACTTCGTGGAGGACTTCCTCGGCGCGGACCGCGGCATCCGGCGGCTCTCCTTCTTCTCCTCCGCGGGCCTCGGCCTGCTCACCACCCCGATCGTGGCCGTCGACGCGACCGCCGAGCAGATCGCCGAACGCAGCGCGAACGACGTGCCCTACCTGCTCGTCACCGACGTGGCCGGCAAGCCGCTCGGCTGGAGCGAGCCTGCGGCGCTGACCTCGGGCGCCGTCGACCCCGCGCGACTGCTGCCCTTCGGACGGCCGTTCCGGCAGGGCGAGGAGTCGCTGCGCGCCGCTCTCGACTGCGCCGTGCTCTCGCCCACCGGGTGGGCCGTCGCGGTGGGCGCCGACGGCCGGGTCGCCGGTGTCGTCTCGCAGCAGACCATCGGCGAGGCGATCCGCACGGCCCACGCCCAGGGCCGCGCAGACGAGAGGGCCGCCGGATGAACGGCGGCTTCTTCCACATCCCGAGCGACCTGCAGAACACGTACTGGGGCCTGGTCGCACTGCATCTGCGCCTGGCCCTGGTCCCGGTCGTGTGCGGGCTTCTGGCGGCGCTGCCCATCGCCCAGTTGTGCGTGCGGCTGCGCTGGCTGTACCCGCCCGTGCTGTGGGTGACGACGATCCTGTACGCGGTCCCCTCGCTGGCGTTCTTCGTCGTCCTCATCGACTACACCGGCCAGAGCGAGCTGACCGTGATGATCCCGCTGGGCGTCTACAGCCTCGTGGTGTTCGTCCCGGCGATCGTCGACGGTGTCCGGTCCGTGCCGCAGGAGACGCTCGACGCGGCGACCGCCATGGGCCTCGGCCCCGTACGCCGGTACTTCCAGGTCCAGTTGCCGATCGCGGCACCCGCGATCATCGCCGGGCTCCGGGTCGCGACCGTCTCCAGCATCTCCCTCGTCAGCGTCGGCATGCTGATCGGCAATCAGGGCGGACTCGGCAACCTCCTCAACGACGGCATGATCTACCACCAGCCGCGCCTGGTCTGGCTCTCGGTGATCGGCTCGGCCGTCCTCGCGATCCTCGCGGACGCCCTGCTGGTCCTCGTCCGGGTGCTGGTGACGCCCTGGATGCCGCGCGGCAGCCGCAAGGCCCGCCCCGTCGACGAGCCCGAGGCACGGCCCGTACCGGCCGCCGCCGCACTGGAGGACGCAGTCCGATGAACGTACTCCACTTCATCAACGCCTTCTTCAGCGAGAACGCCCACTGGCACGGCTACGACGGCATCCCCACCCGGCTGCGCGAACACGTCCAGTACTCGCTGATCGCGCTCGCCATCGCCGCCGCCATCGGCCTGCCGGTCGGCCTGCTCACGGGTCACACCGGACGTGGCGGCAACACCGTGGCCTTCGTCGCCACCGCGGGGCGCGCCCTGCCCAGCTTCGGCCTGCTGGTGCTGATGTTCGTGCTGCTCGGGCTCGGTCTGACCCCGGTGATGATCCCGCTGGTCGTCCTCGCCGTCCCGCCGATCCTCGTCACCACCTACGAGGCGGTGCGCACCGTCGACCCGTCCCCGGTGGACGCGGCCCGGGGCATGGGCATGGCCGAGTCGAGGGTCCTCTTCCAGGTCGAACTGCCGGTCGCGCTCCCGCTGATCCTCAGCGGCCTGCGCTCGGCAGCCATCCAGATCGTCTCGACGGCCACCATCGCCGCGTACGTCTCGCTCGGCGGGCTCGGCCGGTACATCGTCGACGGCCTCTACCAGCGCAACTACGAGAAGGTGGTGGGCGGAGCGACCCTGGTGGCCGTCCTCGCCCTGGTGACGCTCGGCTTCTTCTGGGCGGTGGCGCGGTTCACTGTGTCGCCGGGGGTGCGCCGGGGCAACTGACCCCTCCGAAGGCCGCGGGCCCGGGGCGGATCCTCCATCCGCCCCGGGCCCGCTCGCATGCCGGCCGGCCTCAGCTCTCCGTGCGGGCCAGAGCCAGTTCCAGTACGACGAGCAGGGCGTCCCGCACCGAGCCGCGCTCCCGGGCGTCGAACACGATCAGCGGGACGCGCTCGGCGACGTCGAGCGCCCAGCGGACCTCGTCGAGGGCGTGCTCGACCTTCCCGTCGAAGGCGTTGACGGCGACGGCGAACGGGATCTGCCGGTGCTCGAAGTAGTCGACGGCGGCGTAGCAGTCGTCGAGGCGGCGGGTGTCCACGATGACGAGGCCGCCGACCGCGCCCTCCACGATGTCGTCCCACATGAACCCGAACCGCTCCTGGCCGGGCGTGCCGAACAGGTACAGCTTCAGGGTCGGGTCGATGGTGATGCAGCCGAAGTCCATCGCCACGGTGGTCGTGGTCTTGCGCGGGGTGTGGCTGAGGTCGTCCACGCCCGCCGCGACCTCCGTGATGGCGGCCTCGGTGGTCAGCGGCTCGATCTCGGAGATCGAGCCGACGGTGGTGGTCTTGCCCACGCCGAAACCGCCCGCGATCACCATCTTGACCGGCAGCGGCGGTGGTACGACGGCCACCGGGGCGGCCGTGGGGGTCCCTCCCGCGCGCCTCGGCTCGCGCGTGGGCGAGGCGCCGGCCGGTTCAGTCGGAGTCACGCAGTACCCCTTGGGAGTCGGGGATGGCGCGCAGGGCCTCGATCACCCTGCGCAGGACGGAGGCGTCGTGCGTGACGCCGGAATCGGGCACGTGCACCGCCAGATGCCCGGTGGCGCGCAGGTCCTCGGCGAGGACCCGTACGACGTTGAGATGGAGCCGCAGCCGGGCCGCGAGTTCCGCGATGGACTGCGGCTGCCTGCAGGCGGCGACGATGTCGTGGTGCTCGAAGGCGAGCTCGTCGAGCACGGCGAGACCATCGGCGGTGGCCACCACCTGGGTCTCGACCGGCACCGGCCGGCCGGACGCCGTCGGTGCCACCCGGCCGGCGGTGACCAGGAAGGGCCGTACGGCGGGGGCGGGACCGACCGGGTCCGGGCCCGGAGGTGGGGTGCCGTCCGCCATGGGTTACGTCTTCCTCCTCGACCGGGCCTGACAGCGGCGACCGGTCAGCGTGCCGACGCCGCGCCGACGCTGTTCTTGAGCTGGAGCACGAGCTGGGGGTTGAGCGCGCTGCCGGCCCGGTTGGCGAACAGCGTCATCTCGTAGGCGATGTTGCCGAGCTTCGCCTCCTTGTCGGCGACCACGCCGAGGACCGCGCCGCTGCCGATCGCGGAGACGATGACATGTCCGCCCTCAAGGTCGATGATGACCTTGTTGAGCCCGCCGAGGCCGTAGTTGCCGGATGCTCCGGCGGCCAGGCTGGTGATCCCGGAGACGATCGCGGCAAGGCGCTCCGAGTGGGCGCGCTCGTGCAGTTCCGCCACGGCGATGAGCAGCCCGTCGGAGGAGACCGCGATGGCGTCCACGACGCCGGCGGTCTCCGTGGCGAAACGGTTGAGCAGCCAGTTGAAGTCGGCTGCAGCGGCCTGCAGTTCGGCCGGCGTGGTGGCTCCCCTGGGGGGAGTGTCACTTGTCGACGTGCTCACTGCTCGGCTCCTTCCGGGAGGTGGTTCTGGTCATGCGGGTCATTGGTCGCGGGCCGGTGGCCGGCACCGCTGTCGCGGTGTGCCCGCTCCACGGCCGCCTCGAACTCGTCCAGCGCGTCCCGCACGGCAGCAGCGTCGGCGAGCCGCGGGGCCTGCCGTGCCGCCTGCTGGCCGGCGTCGACGGTCGTACGGAGCGTGGCACCGCGGACGCGGCGGCGCAGAGGTCGGGGGGAGTCGTCTCCGGGGGGAGCCGGAGCGGTCCCGGCCTGGGCGGACGGCGTTGTCGCACCTGGCCGGACCTGGGAAGACGATACCGGTTCGGCAAGCCCGTTCTGCCCGGCGGGGGCTGAATCGCCGGACCGACCGTGACTCGGACCCGCGGCGGCCTCGGCACGAGCTTGCGGCACGAAGGGGGTCGCCCCGGCCCCTGACACCCCACCGAAGCCGGCACCCGCGACGGCGCCGGGGGTTTCCGGGGTCGGGCCCGCGGCGGCATCGGCCGTTGTCGGTGTCCGGCGCGCGGTGGTGCCGCGGGCTTCCGGGGCCGGGCCCGTGGTGGTGCCGGCGCGTGCCGGCGCCGGGTCCGGTGTCGCGACGGGGGTTGTCGCGTCCGTGCTCGTGGCCGGGCCCGTGGATGGTGGGTCCGCGGGGGTCTCCCGGCGGGGCACCCGGCGCGGGAGCGGGCTGGGCCGGCCGTCGAGGCCGGTGTCGTGCGGCCACCCGGTGGCCTCCTCGCCGGTGGCGGACGGCCGGGGCCCGGAGACGGGCCCGGTCAGCGGCGAAGCACCAAAACGGTCGGCGCCGGCACCCCAACTTGCCGCCTTCCGCCCCGTGGAACCGGCGGGCTCGGCGAGGTCGGCCGGGTTGTCGTACGCGCCCGCCGAGAACGCGAAGCCGGCCGAGCCGTCCGCACCTCCCGCGGGACCCGTCGGGCCGGGAAGCTCGGAGCGCCTCCCGGCCGCGGGGCCGGCGGAGACGGCCATCGGGCTCATCGCCAGCAGCAGCGACGACGGCACCGTCACCTCCGCCGTCATACCGCCGCCCGGCGTGCGGGACAGTTCGACGGCGATGTCCCAGCGGCGCGCAAGGCTGCCGACCACGAACAGGCCGAGCACCTTCGTCGGCACCACGTCCAGCCGCTCGCGGCGGATCAGTCGCGCGTTCTCCTCGGCGAGCCGCTCGGGGCTCATGCCCAGGCCGTGGTCGGAGACCACGATGGACGCGCCGCCGGCATGCATCGTGTCCGCGCCGGAGGTGTCGCGCACGTACACCTCGACCGGGCTGCCCTCGGGCGAGAACGACACGGCGTTCTCCAGGAGCTCGGCCACCATCAGCGTCAGGTCGCCGATGATGTCGGGCTCCACCATGACCTCGGTGCGGGCGTGCAGCCGCACCCGCTGGAAGCCCTCGATCTGGCCGAGCGCGGCGCGTACGACGTTGGTGAGGGCCGTGGGGCCGGAGTCGAGGACCGTCTCGCGGATGCCGGCGAGCAGCATCAGACTGTCGGCGTTGCGGCGCAGACGGACGGCGATGTGGTCGATCGAGTAGAGGCGCTCCAGCAGCGCGGGGTCGGTCTCGCCGCGCTCCACCGCGTCGATCAACGCGAGTTGACGGGCCGTCAGGTTGCTGACGCGGCGGCCGACGTTGCCGAACATCTCGGCGATGTTGCGGCGGCTGAGCACCTGCCGCTCCAGCAGGGCGACCGCGGTGGTCTGCACCCGGTTGATCACCTCGGCCAGCTCGCCGATCTCGTCGCGCGCGGTGACCGGCATCTCGCGCAGCTTCGGCGCGCTGTCGTCCTCGGCGTCGTCGTCGGCCACCCGCGCCAGCTCGCGCCCCGCCACGTCGGCGACCTCCTGGGCGGCGCCGGTGAGCGCCTGCACCGGCCGCACGACCGAGCGGCGCACCAGCACCGAGAAGGCGAGCCAGAGGACGAACCCGAGCAGGGCCGCGGCCAGCAGCAGGCCCGCGCGCCACCAGGCGCTCGTCGACGCGCTGTCGGCACCGTCGGCGATCTGGTGGATGAGCGACGAGGTGATCTTCAGCCGGCTCTCCGCCTGCTGCGGATAGGCGGGGTAGTCGTTCAGAGCCTGCTGGAAGGCGGCCTTGATCTCCGCCGGCGTGGTCGCCTGCAGGGTGCTGGGAGCGACCTGGAGCTCGGCGTAGGCCTCGGTGATGGCCCGCTGGTAGCTGGTGTGCTCGATGCCGGCGAGTTCGTCTGCCTGCTGCTCGGTGCCGAAGCGGGCGAAGCGCTCGGACTGGCTCATGTAGAGCTGGTACGCGCCCACGGCGGTGGTGAACTCGATCAGCGCGTTGGTGTCGCCGGTCGTCGCGGAGAACACGCCGGTCTCGAAGGAGCCGTGCGCGGCGTCGGCGCGCAGCAGGGAGTCCAGCAGGTTGCCGGTGAAGGTGGCGGCCAGCTCCGCGTTGCGGTCCAGGCCGAGACCGTCGATCACGGTCCTGGTGGCGTTGTCGTAGGCGGGGTCGATGTTGGTCGCGGGCAGATAGCTCTGCTCGACCGTCCCGCGCAGGCTGGTGAGGCCCTCGACCTCCTTCAGCGCCTGCGCCTCGCCGTCCGGCAGGGCGTCGCCGAAGGCGTCGCGCACCTTCGCGATCCGCGCGTCGACCGCGTCCTGGGACTTGCGGTAGGCGGAGAGGGTGGACCTGACACCGCGGCCTCCGGCCTCGTAGCGCACGGAGAGCAGGACCGCCAGCTGGTGCTCGCTCTCCACCTCGTTGACCAGCGACGCCACCTGCTCGCTGTTGCGCACCAGGTCAGCCGCGGACGCCGCGTCCCGCGCCTGGCCCACCTGGTCGGCGATGAGGTAGGAGAGCAGCGTGGCCACGACGGCCAGGGGTACGCCGACCAGGAGGTTCAGCTTGCGCCGGAAGGGCCATCGGTCGGCGAAGCCTCGTATGCCACCCCTGAGTGGCGACGGGGCCGGCCGGGCCGGCGCGTCCACCTCGGTCGTGGACACCGGGCCTCCTTCATGGGGGGTCTCATCGCGCGCGAGCACGCGGATGACCGATTCTGATCGCTGAAAACGGTGGCGCGATGACACCGAGCGGCCCCCGTGTACCGCTATGACCGACGTCAACTGCGGTGAGACTACCGCCTCATTGAACGATCAAGCACGTCGCCCTGCGTCAAGAATCCGTTACAAAGCGACCCCGGATCCGTTCCCTTCTGTTCACACTGAATTCACAACTGATCACGCATTGAGGCCAATTGGTGACCCGGCTGCTCTTGACTGAATAAGAACGCGCTGGATTGGATCAGTGTCAGAGATTGCTTCTCATCTGTCCCCAGAGTCCGGAACGGGAATCGTGACTTCCAAAGCCCCACGCCCCAGGTCCATCAGGAGCTATTCCGCGGCGGCCGTCGCGCTCGTCGCGACCACGGCCCTGCTGGCGGGATGTGGCTCCTCCGACGGCAACAAGTCCTCCGACCCGCTCCAGGGAGGGAAGTCCGACGGCAAGACCGTGGTCGTCGGATCGAACAACTTCGCCGAGAGCATCCTGATCGCCGACATCTACGGCGAGGCCCTGAAGGCCAAGGGAGTCAAGGTCACCTACAAGCCGAACATCGGCAGCCGCGAGACCACGTACGGGCTGCTGAAGAACGGCTCCATCACCGTGCTGCCCGAGTACAACGGCGCGCTGCTGGCCTACCTCGACCCCAAGTCGACGCCGAAGACGGTCGAGGCCACGACGGCCGCGATCGAGGCCAAGCTGGACTCCAAGCTGACGCTCCTCGACCCCGCGTCCGCGCAGAACAAGGACTCGGTCACGCTGAACAAGGCCACGGCCGACAAGTACAAGCTGACCGCCCAGTCCAGCATCGCGGACCTCAAGGACATCGCGAAGGACCTGACCATAGGCGCCTCGCCGGAGTTCCAGACCCGGCAGCAGGGCCTGGTGGGCCTGAAGTCCGTGTACGGCCTGGACTTCGAGAGCTTCAAGCCGCTGGACGCGGGCGGTCCGCTGACCCAGGCGGCGCTGACGAAGAACACCGTGCAGGCCGCGGACCTCTTCACCACCGACCCGACCATCCTCAAGGAGAAGCACGTCGTCCTCCAGGACCCGAAGAACCTCTTCGGCTTCGAGAACGTGCAGCCGCTGGTCTACAAGAGCGGTCTGTCCTCGGAGGGCGTCGCCGCACTGAACGCGGTCTCCGCCAAGCTCGACACCAAGGCCATGCAGGACCTGGACTCCCAGGTGCAGCTGGAGAGCAAGGACCCGCTGGACGTCGCCAAGGCCTGGCTGAAGACGGTGGGCCTCGGCTGATCCGACGTCCCTGGACGATCTCCGGCACACCGGCGCGGGTGCCCCCTCCGTGAGAGGGGGCACCCGCGCCGTCGTTGCCCTGCTCGGTGTCAGGAACCGGTTCAGCCCTGCTGGGCTGCGATCAACTGGTCGATCAGAGCGATCAGCACGTCCCGCGACGACTCCCGCTCGCGCGCGTCGCACAGCAGGACCTGGACGTGGTCCGGGAGGGCGAGGGCCTCGCGGATCTCGTCGGGCGGGTAGGGATGGTCGCCGTAGAAGCCGTTGACGCCGACGACGAAGGGGATGCCCCGGCGTTCGAAGAAGTCGATGGCCGCGAAGCTGGTGTCCGGGCGGCGCACGTCGATGAGGACGACCGCGCCGAGGGCGCCCAGGGCGAGGTCGTTCCACATGAACCAGAACCGCTGCTGGCCGGGGGTGCCGAAGAGATAGAGGACCAGGTCGCGGCTGACGGTGATGCGGCCGAAGTCCAGGGCCACGGTGGTGGCCTGCTTCTCCTCGATGCCGTCGACGTCGTCGACGCCGAGGCCGGCCGCGGTCAGGCGTTCCTCCGTGCGCAGCGGGGCGATTTCGCTGACCGAGCCGACCATGGTGGTCTTGCCGACGCCGAAGCCCCCGGCGATGAGTATCTTCACCGTGTCGGGCGCCGCCCGGGTGATGGCGTCAGAGCCGGTCAAGGCCGTCCCTCACTTTCTGCAGCAGGTCCGGATCCGGATTGCAGGAGACGGGGTGCGGAGGGCGGGCGGTGATGCGGCCCGTCTCCAGGAGATCGCAGAGCATGATCACCACCACGCTCACCGGCAGGTCCAGCAGCGCGGCGAGTTCCGCGACGGCGATCGGCTCGCCGCAGCGGCGCAGGATGCGCTGGTGCTCAGGCTGCGGGCGGGTGGCCGAGGTCGGCGGCGGGTCCACCGCGGTCACCGTCGTGATGAGCGTGAAGTCGGCGCGGCTGGGCCGGGTACGTCCGCCGGTCAGTGCGAACAGTCGTACAAGACGGCCTGCCGTGTCGCCAGAGCTCACCTCACGCGCCGGACTCGGCGGTCGGGCCGAGGCCCGCCCGCGGCGCCGCGCTGAGGTGCTCGCCGATCTTCTTCACCAGCATGTTCATCTGGTACGCCACCACGCCCACGTCCGCGCCCTGGCTGGTGAGGACGACAAGGTGGGCGCCCGGGCCGGCCGAGGTCAGTATCAGATAGCCGTGCGCCATCTCGATCAGCGCCTGGCGCACCGGGCCGCCGCGGAAGTCCATGCTGACGCCCTTGCTCAGGCTCATCAGCCCCGACGCGGTAGCCGCCAGCCGCTCGGCGTCGTCGCGCAGGAACCCGGTGGACCTGCTGACGACCAGTCCGTCCTCGGAGAGCACGACGGCGTGGTTCACCTCGGCGACCCGCTCGACGAGTCCGGTCAGCAGCTGGTCGAGCTGGGTGTGGGTGGCGGGGATGGGGCGTGTCATGGCGGTGTTCCTTCGTCAGCGGTCGGCGGGCGGTGTCGAGGACGGGGGTCCCCCCGCTCTGGCGCGGTCGAGAGCGGGGGAGGTGGTGCCTTCGGTGGGGAGGTGCGCATCCGGTTCCCGAGACACGGGTGCTTCCTCCTGGTCGTTCTGCTTCTCCGCGTCGTCGTCCCGCGCCCGGAGCGTGCCCCGCTGGAAACCGGCGAGCGAGGCCGCGGCCCGTTCCGCGGTGAACTCCTCGGCGTGGCCGTTGTGTTCGTCACCGGCGGGTTCCTCGCGCAGTTCGACGGCCAGACTGGTCTGGGGCACGCGGCGCGGGAGCGGGGCGACACCTTCGCGCCGGGCCGAGGACGCGAGGGTGGGAGCGGGAGCGGGGACGGTGCGGGCGGGGGCGGCTGGGCCCGGCTCCCGCACGGGCTCCGCGGGCTGCTCCCCGGTGGCCGGCTCCGCCGCAGCGGAGGAGTCGCCGGCCGCCGGCGACTCCCGTACGACGATCTCGTGCGGGAGCAGCACGATCGCCGTCGTGCCGCCGTACGGCGACGGGCGCAGTGTGACCGCGATGCCGTGCCGGGTGGCGAGGCGGGCGATCACGAACATGCCGAGCCTGAGGTCGTCGGCCAGCGCCACCACGTCGAACTGCGGCTCCACCGCCAACTGGGCGTTGAAGGAGGCGTAGTCCTCCTCGGACATGCCGAGACCGCGGTCCTCGACCTCCACGGCCAGGCCCTTGGCCACCAGTGCGGCGCGCACCGCGACGGGGGCAGGCGCGGGCGAGTACACGGTCGCGTTGTCGATCAGCTCGGCCAGCAGGTGGATCACGTCGGCCACCGCGGGCGGCGCCACATACACGTCCTCGTCGGTGTGCACCTCGACCCGCTGGTACTCGGCGACCTCGCCGACGGCGCTGCGCAGGATGTCGACCAGCGCGACCGGCTCACGCCAGCTGCGCCTGGGCTGCTCGCCGCTGATGATGACCAGGTTCTCCTCGTAGCGGCGCAACTGGCTGGCCGTGGAGTCCAGTTCGTACAGGCCGCTCAGGACGTCCGGGTCGGAGTGCCGGCGCTCCAGCGCGTCGAGCTTGGTGAGCTGCAGGTTGATCAGGTTCTGGCTCTGCCGGGCGATGCCCAGGATGACCTTCTGGAAACCGCGCCGGGTGTCGGCGAGTTCGACCGCGGTGTGCACCGCCGTGCGCTGCGCCTTGTTGAACGCCCGTGCCACCTGCCCGAGTTCGTCACCGCCGTAGTCCAGCGGCGGGGCCGCGAGGTCCGCGTCGACCGTCTCGCCCCGGTCGAGGCGGGCCACGACGTCCGGCAGCCGTTCCTCGGCCAGGCTCAGGGTGGCCTCCCTGAGGCCGCGCAGCCGCCGGGACAGGGAGCGGGTGATCCGCCAGGACATGCCCACGCACAGCAGCAGGGCGATCAGCCCGCCCGCGCTGAGCGAGGCGGCGGTGAGCAGCAGGTTGTCGGCCTTGTCGGCGCTGTCGTCGAGCAGAGCGGACGTCTGGCCGTCGATCAGCCGCGCGTACTGGTCGCCGACCTTGTCGAACGCGGCGGCCCACGCCCTGCGCCTCTGCGCGTCGGGCAGCGCGACCCTGCCGTCGGTGGCTGACGGCCGGCCAGCGAGCACCTGGTCCTCGATGCCCTGCAGGGTCTGCCACTCCGGGCTCTGCAGAATCCGCGCGGTCTGCGTCTTGGCGCTGCCGCTCAGCGCGGGGACGATCTGGTCCTGGACGAGCCAGCGCCGGGTGTCGACCAGCTGGGCGAACGCGCTCCAATCCTTCTCGCCCAGATGCCCGGACGGCCAGGCCATGGTGAGCTGCGCGTCCTCCTGGGAGACCAGCTCCGCCGCGTGCTCCAGGGCGACCAGCGGGCCGGCCTGCGAGGTGAGGTCGCCGTCGTCGACCTGGGAGAGCTCCTGGAAGGCGTGGATCTGGTCGTCGATGATCGAGCTGTACTGGCCCAGCGCCTGCGCGGCGGTGATGTCGGTGGGGTCGTCCACCTGGCCCCGGTAGTACTCCAGGCTGCCGACCGAACCGAGAACGGAGTACAGCCGGTCCGAGATGCGCGCGGGTGCCTTGTTGATCGCGTCGGTCTGTCCGACCAGCTTCGCGACCGCCTTGTCGGTCTCCTCGCGCTGCGCCTGCAGTGCGGCCCGGGAGCCGTGCGGGTCGGCCAGCCAGGCCGCCGACAGAGTGCGCTCCTGCTGCAGCGCGAGCGTCGCGTCGGTGCCCATGGCGCCGGTCGACCGGCTCAGCTGGGTCTGACCGCGCAGTCGTAGCCCCTCGTCGAACATCTGCTTGGTCGTGATGCCCCACATGGTGGCGAGGGTGACGCCGGGCACCAGGGCCAGCAGGATCAGGGAGAGACGTATGGAGCCGAGACGGCGCCGGGCACCTGTCCGTTCAGACATCGTGGTCCTAGGCGATCAGCGGAAGAAAGGGGGAGAACACCGGGGGCGGGAGCGGGGAGAGAAGGGGTGCACAGGATGCTATCCGTACAAGTGACCGCACGCGCCACAGGTCTCCGAATCTTTCGAGACGTCGGTGTACGAACTGTTGTGCCGTGTCCGGGTCAGCGCGTGCCGCGTGCCGCGAACCTGGCCACCGAGGCCACGTTCGTCCTGGTCACGAACGCCGGGCCGGTGAGCACGGGGGACACACCGCCGCCGCTGACGTTGCCGTTGGTCCGGTACAGCCACAGCGCGTCCACCGCGAGATAGCCCTGCAGATACGGCTGTTGATCTACGGCGAACTGCACGTCACCGCTCTCGACCGCTTTCACCAGCTCCTGGTTCAGGTCGAAGGTGGCGACCCGGGCCCTGCTGCCGGACTGTCTCACCGACTTCACCGCGGTCAGCGCGAATTGGGCACCGAGCGTGACCACTTCGTCGATCGTCGGGTCCTGCCGCAGCCTGGCGGTGATGGCGGCGCCGGTCGCGTTCGCGTCGGTGCCCTCGACGTAGAGGTTCTCGGTGCTGCCGTCGAAGGTCTTCTTCACACCGGCGCAGCGGGCCTCCAGGCCGACGTTGCCGCGTTCGTGGATGACGCACAGTGCGTGCTTGGCCCTGAGGCCGTCCAGCTTGTCGCCGACCGCCCGGCCGGCCAGGCTCTCGTCCTCGCCGAAGAACTCCAGGATTCCCTCGGACCGCCAGGAGTCGATGCCCGAGTTGAGGCCGGCCACGGGTATCGCCGCCGCCTTGGCCGCGGCCACCGGACCCTTCATCGCCTGCGGCTTGGCGAGGGTCAGCGCGATGCCGTCGACCTTCTGCCGGACCGCGTCCCGCACCAGCTCGGCCTGCCCCGCCGAGTCGGGGTCGTTGGCATACGTCAGGTCGATTCCGTCCTTCTCGGCGGCCGCCTCGGCGCCTTTGCGCACCAGGTTCCAGAAGGTGTCGCCGTCCGAGGCGTGCGTGACCAGGGCGACCTTGAGACGGCCGCCGCCCGCCCTGCCGACGGTGTCCGCGGTGGAGTCGCTGCCGCCGGATCCGGAGCAGCCGGCCGCGAGCAGACAGACGACCGCGGCCAGGGCGGCGAGGCGCACGCGTCGGCGGGGGAGGGGAGGTGGGGGAGGAGTGTTCATGAGGGTGCGGTACCTCGCTGTGCGGCCGAGCAAGCGGAACGGCGAGAGAGCGGCCCCGAACGACGTCCGGTACTTCGTACAGCGTCCGGGAAAATCTCGCTGGCCGGAGCCAATCGTGTGTGACCGCCGGTAGTCAAGTGATCAGCAACCTTGAGTGAGTTGTCGGTGCCACATCGTGATGATGCCTCCAGCCTGGTCGGCTGGCGGGCGACGCAAACCACTTGAGCCGCAGCGGTCACCGCCGGGCGTCGGCCCGCGTGTGGGAATCGCGATCGCGAGCGGCATCGATGGAGGAAATCCTCCCCCTCGGGGCTGCGGCTGGGGGCCTCAGGTGCTCGTCGCCGCCGGGTTGTGCCTGATGTCGCTGTTCGCGGTGCACCAGCGCAGGGGGCCGCCGTCGGGCGCAGCCCGCTGGTGGAGCCGAGCCTGTTCGCCCACCGGGGCTTCCCGGCCGCGTTGGTGACGTCCACGTCCTTCTTCGCAGCCACCAACGGCCTGATGACGGTCATCGTGCCCCAGCTCCGACTGGGCCTGGACGCAGATGTGTTGACGGCGGGCCTGGCACCGGCTCCCTGGTCGGTGGGCCTGGCGGTCGCGTCCTGGACCGCAGGCGCGTACCTGGTCGGGCGGTACGGGGCACGACTGATGTCCGTAGGCCTCGCGCTGCTGCTGGGTGCCCTGTCCGCGATCGCGGTGTACGGCACGGCGGGCGCGGACTCCGTTCCGACGCTGCTGCTGCCCGCCCTCGCCGTCGTCGGGACTCGGCGTGGGCCTGTTCATCCCGCCTTCTTCACCCTCGCGCTGAAGCCGCTCCAGCCCCAGGAGGCCGGCTCGGCCGCGGGCCTGCTGAACGCGGTCCAGCAGTGGGGCGCCACGCTGAGGGTCGCCGTCCTGGGCAGCGTCTACCTGAGCAGCCCCCGGCCTGACGGCGTGTCATCGGCCCTCCATGCGGCCCGTCCGGCGAGGTGGGCGGCGGTCGCACTGGTGGCGGTCAGCCATGCGGCGAGCCGAGTGATGGGCGGACGCCGGAGGGGCTGATTCTGATCTTTCAGCCCGTCCGGCGGCTGAGGACGAGGCGGTTCGGGCCGAAGCGGGGACCCGGGAGCGCAGCCCAGGAGGGGACCCTGTCAGGTGCGCTGTGTTCGTGCTCCGGCGCCAGTTCGTCGGACCGCCCGGACAGGTGTGCAGCAGACGGTGCGCGGACACCGCGGTGATGCTGACGGTGCATGGAATGCCGCGCAGGAGGAGGGAGTTGCCCGCATCCGAGTCCGTCCGCGTGTGGATGGCCGACATGATCTCCGTACCGCTTCACCCATGACGTGTCCCGACGGCGCACCAGGGCCTGCGCCACGTCCTGTGCGGACCCCGCCGCCACGGTGAGCCGGACGAGCCACTGCGTTCGCCCCGCCCGATCCGGGTCCGGCAGTCCCACGACCCGCGACGACGCCCCCGTACGCAGCCGCCGGTACGTCGGGCGACCGTCTGCGGCGAGACGTCGAGCGCGGTGGCGATCCGGCTGAAGGGCGCGGGCCCGTCGATGTGCGGCGCGTGGATCAGCGCGCGGTCCAGGTCGTCCGGCATGGACGCATGCTTCAGCTTCTTCCCGTGGCCCGGACCGGCGCCGCTACAGCTCCACCGCTTCCGGTACGTCCTTCGCCGCCGGCGCTTCCTCGCGCCGTTGCCGGCGGCCGCGGCGCGGCTCCTGGTCCGGCAGCCAGCCGAAGGCGAGGCAGCTGCCGACGACTCCCAGGAGCAGGCCGATGAAGAAGCCGCCGAGGTTCGAGGTGAGCCAGCTGCCCAGGGAGCACAGGACGCCGATGATCGAGTAGAACAGGCGTTGAGCCGGGCTGAAGAGGATCAGCAGGCCGCACAGCAGCATGACGGTGGGCAGCAGGTAGCCGGCCAGGCCCTGCATGCCGATGTGCATGATGACCTTCAGCGAGGCCTTCTCGGTGAGCAGGATCTCCGCCCCGCCCAGGGCGAGCAGCAGCCCGCCCAGGAACGGACGGCGGGCCCGCCAATGACGGAAAGCGGGCCGCACGCCTTGTCTCGGGGAGACCGACATCAGCAACCCGAGTCGCTGAAGCTGAGTTTCAGGCCCGGAAGCTTGAACACAGCCGCTGTGGTCGCGTAGTTGGTCTGCCGCAGGTTGTCGATGTGCACGGTGTCGGCCTGCTGGCTGAAGACGCCCGCCTTGCCCTTGACCCCGGCCTTGGTGAGCGTGCTGGCGTCGTTGCCGATCTCGATGTTGTTGAAGGACGCGTCGCCCGTCAGCTCGGTCGAGTCGGTGGTCAGGTTGCTCGCCTTGACCTTCGACGAGCCGCTGCCCGCCTTGATGAGCAGGTTCGTGCCGCCCAAATCGACGCTCTGGCACAGGCTGTCCAGCGTCGCGTTCTTCATGGCGGAGGTGACGATCAGCACCTGACCACCGGTGTCGCCCGCGTTCGGGCTGTCCGGGATCATGCTGTCGAGGTCGCCGAACTGCTCGAATCCGGTGCCGTCGAGCGACTTGGCGGTGACCGTGAACGGCATGCCGGAGATCGAGAACTGCACCCCCAGCGCGCCCTCGGCGGTCATGATCGCGAGGCCGGCAGCGACCGTCACGGCCGGCACAGCCATCACGGCGGCACGGCGCAGCCGGACCCGCCCGCGTCTGGCGGGCTCGGGTGCGGAACCGCTTTCGGGATTCCCCGGGGTGTGGTCGGCGGACGAGGTGACGTCCGAGGACGTGGCCATTTCTGCTCCCATGCATAGTCATTGCGGGGTTGGGCATCAGCGGCACGTTGTCCTGGCGCGGACAGCGGACTACGGCGCACGGCTCCTCGCAACTCCCGGCGGGCGCAAGGGCTTTCTCGTACTCCGCAGTAGCCGACGAGGAAGTTACCCGTGGTTACATTTAAGGGTCAAGGGAGTTGTGGAAAAAGAGTGTCGGTTGTGCCCCACCTGTGCCTCCTTGAGTGGTGTGGGCCCCCCGTCTCACCCTTGAACGATCGTCAACTGCCTTGTGGTGCCTTGACGTTGACTGACACTCAGGTCTACAACTTGCCCTGGCTTCCCCCAGGATCCGTGGCGCCGGATCCGGCCACGCGGCAGTGGTCCGCGTTCCCGGAACCCCTCACGCCCCCACGCCCTCATGCCCCCGACGGTCCCGCACGGGCCACTTCCCCCCTGGCCCGTGCGGACCGCCCCTCCCCGCCCGGTTTCGGCAGACGGCCCTTCCCACGGGTCTTCGGCCGCTCACCGGCCGGTTGCCGTTGCCGGCCCGTCGCGTACGGAGAAGGCGCCACGGACCGGCAGCGGCGGACGCGGACTCGCGTCCTCCCACGCCACTTTCGGCCCCCGCATCTCAGAAAAGAGAGACCCCCGCATGCGTACTCGCACTCTCATCACCCTCATCGGCGCTGTCGCCGCCCTCTCGATCCCCGCCGCCCTGCCCGCCTCGGCGGCCGACACCGCGGTCCTGACCACCGGTTCGGCCGATGGCGCCGCCGTCGCGGTCGGCGACGTCCTCAGCGCGCCACTGGCCGGCGGCACCAGCGCCACCCTCTACTCCAGCGCGACCGGCACCAGCGGCGTCAAGTGCACCTCGTCGACGTTCACCGCGACCGTCGCCGACAACCCCGCCGCGCCGGGCACGGCCACCGAGTCGGTCACCGGGCAGACCTTCGACAGCAGCAGTTGCACCAGCAACGTCGTCGGCGTGCTCGGCGTCAAGAGCATCTCGGTCGACAACCTGCCGTACACCACCACCGTGGCCTCCGGCGGTGCCCTCACCGTGGCTCCGGCCGACGGCTCCACCATCCAGACCACGGTCAAGCTGACCACCCTGCTGGGCAGCATCACCTGCGTCTACCAGGCCCCCAGCCTGACCGGCACGACGAACAACGACGACAACAGCATCAACTTCACCAGCCAGCACTTCACCAAGACGTCCGGCTCGTCGCTGTGCTTCAGCAACGGCTACTTCACCGCCAAGTACGCCCCGGTCACGGACAACGGCGCGGCTGTCTACGTCAACTGACGTAAGAACAAAGGAAGTTCAGCGTCGACGCAGACGCAGCGCCAGGGCGGCGCCGCCGGTGAGCACCAGCACCGCAGCGGCGCCGCCCGCCAGCATGGGCGCGGAGGGCCCCGAGTCGTCGGCGGAGACCGAGGCCACCGGGGTGCTGTCGGGGGCGGAGGTGTCCTTCTGCGGGCTCGCCGCGGTCTCGGTGCTCCGGGACGGAGTCGTACGGCGCTCGGGCGTCGCCGAAGGGCCGGCGCTCGCGCCCTTCTTGCCGCCGCCCGCGGAGGCCGGCGCCTCGGTGCCGCCGCCCGTGCCGCTCCCGGCCGCCGCGAACACCACGTCCGAGCACGAGTAGTAGGTGTCCGTCGTGCTGCTGTTCTGCCAGATCGTGAAGAGCACGTGGTGCCCGGTCCGGTCGGACGGCAGCTTCGCCGTGATGCGGTACGCGCCGTTCGCCAGTGCCGGGTCCTTGACCGCCGCGAACGGCTGCTCCGGGAGTTCGGACCAGGTCAGCGGCTTCCTGGGGTCGTAGCCGGGCTTGGTGAGATAGAGCTTGAACGTGCCGGTGTGCGGGATCGTCGAGGCGTATTTCATCGTCAGCGCCGCGCCCGGCTTCAGCGTCGTCGACGGCCAGTCGGAGCGGGCCAGGTCGAGCCCCTTGTAGGCGCTCAGCCCACCGCTGCACAGCTTTCCGTCGGGGATGACCTGGCGGTCCCGGCCGGCCACGTCCGGCACCCGCAGGTTGTCCCACAGGGTGAAGGGGGCGCCGTTCGCGGCGACGGCCGCCTTGCAGGCCGCCGACCGCGCGTTGCCGCCGCCGTCGGGTGAGCAGGCGTAGACCCGGCTGACGGGATCGGTGGGTGCGCCGTGCGCCTGCGCGGGGCCGGCCGCCCACAGGGGCAGCAGGAGCGGGGTCACGAGGGCGGCCGTCAGGGCGGTGCGGTGTGCGGTCATCCGGGGCATCCGGAACGTCTCCTCGGCCGGCGCGGAACGGTGTGCTTGCGGGGAGTACGGAAAATCGGTGCGGCCCGTTCACCACTGTCCCTGGCCCCACTCAACCGCCGCCCCCGTCAAGGAAGGTGTGGCCGGGATGCCGGGCGGCCCGCCGGCCGTTCACCTGCGCCGGACGCCTCACGACGCCACCGACGTCTCATTGAAAACCAACCGGTCGCCTCGTACTCTGACGGTCACCGGCACGGGCACCGCTCCGTCTGGTCTGTCATCCGCTTTCGGGGACCGAGGGAGCAACATGCCTCAACCGATCCTGACGGCCACCGTGCCCCGTCAGCTCGTCCACCGGGCAGCCGTCGCGGAAACGTTTCTCACCGACTGGCAGCGGACCGGAGCCGACAGGTTCAGGCTGTTCGCGCAGTGGCCCCGAGCACACCAGTTACACGTGTCGCCGGACCGGTCCGCGTACGAGCCACTGCTCGTCGCGGAGACCGTCCGCCAGTGCGGGGCCCTCCTCGCGCACGCCGCGTACGGCGCCCCGCTCGACCACTGCTTCGTCCTCAAGGAACTGCGCCTCAGCACCCGCCCCGAGCATCTCGCCGTGGGTGCCGCACCCGCCGAACCCGTCCTCGACGTCACCGCCTTCGACGTCCGCCACCGCGCGGGGCGCCCCACCGCGCTCCGCTACGACACCGTCGTACGCCTGGGCGGCGAGCGCGTCGCGAGCGCGCACATCGCGGTCAGCTGGACCAGCGAGTCCGTCTACCGCAGACTCCGCGGCGGCCGGACCGCGGCGACCGTCTGCGCAGTGCCGCTCCCGTCGGCCCTGCCCGCCGGCGTCGTGGGCCGCGCCCTGCCCACGGATGTCGTGCTCGCCCCGCCCGACCGCCACGGCCGCCGACAACTGCGGGTAGATACCGCCCATCCTGTTTTCTTCGACCATCCGCTCGACCATGTGCCCGGCATGCTGCTCCTGGAGGCGGCCCGCCAGGCCGCCCGCGCCCGCACCGCCGGCCCGGCCGGGCCCGCGTCCTTCCACGCTGCCTTCCATCAGTATGCCGAGCTGGACAGACCCACCTGGATCGAGGTGACCGAGGGGCACGGGACGGACCTCGAAGTCCGGGGAAGACAGGGCGAGTCGACGGTCTTCGAGTGCCTGGTCGACGCCGCCGCACGGTGAGATATCGTTCACGGGGAGTGAGAAACAAACAGCACGACCCGTTCTTTCCAGCCCCAGGAGTGTTCAGTCGATGGCGAGGCAGTTACGCGCCGAGCAGACCCGCGCGACGATCATCACAGCCGCAGCCGACCTGTTCGACCGTCACGGCTACGAGTCGACCAGCCTCAGCGACATCGTCGATCACGCCCAAGTCACCAAGGGCGCCCTGTACTTCCACTTCGCCGCGAAGGAGGACCTGGCCCACGCGATCATGGAGTTGCAGTCGAAGGCCTGGCACGAGGTGACGAAGGACCTGGACGGCCGGGGCTACTCCTCGCTCGAAAGCCTGATGCGCGCCACCTTCGGCATCGCCCGGCTGTCCGTCGAGGGCCCGGTCCCGCGGGCCGGGCTCCGGCTCGCCACCGGGGGAGTCGCGGTGCGGCCGCCGCTGAAGCACCCGTTCACCGAGTGGCGGGACATGGCCACCCGCAGACTCCTCGGCGCCATCAAGGAGGCCGACGTCCACCCGGACGTCGACGTAGAAGCCGTCGCGCACTCCCTCGTCAGCTTCTTCGTCGGCACCCGCGTCGTGGGCCGCTCCCTCGAACCCGTCGGCCGCCAGCCCCGCAGGCTGGCCGAGATGTGGCACGTCATGATCCGCGGCCTGGTCCCGGTGCCCCGCCGCGCCCGCTACCTGAGCCTCGCCGCCCGCCTGGAGCGGGAGATAAGAACGGGCTGAGGTGGCGACGGAGCCTGCGCGGGCCCAGGCCCTAGGGTGAGGCGCATGCCCGAAACCCCGCCCGCGCCCCTGATCCTCGGCAACGAGCCGGGTTCGTTCCCGCACAGCGTGCTCGCCGAGCGGCATCCCGCGATCATCCGGCAGGTACGGGAGGCCTTCCCGTACGGCCCCGCACAGCACCGCGCACTCGACGCGCTCCTCGCGAACTGCACCGAGGGCGTCGTCGAACCGCTGCCCGCCGAGGCGCACGACCGGGTCCGCTGGGAGTCGTGGGGCAGCACGGAGTACGTCGGCCGCTCCTGGTACGACATCCCCTGGCTATGGTCGGAGAGCTACTTCTACCGCCAGCTCCTCAGCGCCGTCGGCTACTTCGGCACCGGACCCTGGCAGGGCATCGATCCGTTCCGCCCCTTCAAGCTGGCCGAGCTCGACTCCCGGGAGACGGGCCAGGAACTGGCCGCGCTCGACGCCCTGTCCGCCGAGGACCAGGACCGGGCCCTGCTGCACGGCTCCCTGTGGGGCAACCGCGCAGACCTCGGCTTCCGCCTCTCCGCCGCCGGCGCCGAAACAGGCACCCCGGGCGCAGCCCCGGGCCTGGTCGCCGACGACAGCGAGACACTCTGGTCGCTGCTCCCGCCGTCCGGCGCGGGCACGCTGTGCCTGATCGCCGACAACGCGGGCCGCGAGCTCATCCCCGACCTGCTCCTCATCGCCCACCTCCTCGAACGCGGGCGCGTCGGACGTGCCGTCCTGCACGTCAAGCCGTACCCGTACTACGTATCCGACGCCACGACGGCCGATGTCCTCGACGCGCTGCGCAGGCTGACCGGCGCCCAGGGGGCCGCCGCCGAGTACGGCCGCATCCTGTGGTCGGCGATGACGGACGGCCGCCTCATGGTCCGCGCCCACCCCTTCTCCGCCGCACCGCTGCCGTTCGCGGACATGCCCGACGACCTTCGCGCGCAACTCGCGACGGCCACCGTGACCATCGTGAAGGGCGACCTCAACTACCGCCGCCTGGTGGGCGACCGGCTCTGGCCCCCGACCACGCCCTTCGGCGAGGTGACCGCCCGCTTCCCCGGGCCGGTCGCCGCACTGCGCACCCTGAAGTCCGACGTGATCACCGGCCTGGACCCCGGCACGGAGGCCGCGCTCGTGGCGGCCGAGGAGCAGCGGTGGCGGACGGGTGGCACACACGCCCTCATCCAGGTCCGCGGGTGAGCGCCCGCGTCCGCCACTGAGCCTCACATCACCCGTATCGGCAGCGACTTGAGCCCATTGATGAAATTGGAGGTCAGCCGCCTGGCCGGCCCGGCGGGTCCTGATTGAGCATCATGCGCCGGATGAAGGGAAGGTCGGCCGGGTCGGGATCGCGGATCTGGGTCGCGCCGAGGTGTGAGGAGTACGTGGCCGAGTCCTTGAGCACGCGTAAGACGTCCGCGTGCCGGGTCACCGCCCAGAAGCCCGCACCCGCGGGCCACCCCAGCAGCTCCCGCTCCTCCTGCCAGGCCACCGGGTGGTGGTCGCGCAGCACGCGATAGGCGGCGTGGGGCACCCCGGCGGCGTACTGCCGCGGATCGAAGACGTCCGGAACCGGCGGTGCCTCGCGCACGTTCATGAAGCCACCGTGACGTGGTGGACGGGGCTTCGGCAAGGGAGCGCGCTGGGTGGGCCGCCGGGGGCACCCCTGTGGAATTGAGCGGCGCGCCGGAGGGAGCGCGGCAGGTCCGGCCCGGGTCGGCGGGGAGCCGAGGGGAACGGCAGGCCGTGGTCCGGGGGGTGAGGGGCGGCGTCCGCTTCTGTGCGCCCCGTGCCAACTTGCCGGTCCTCCTGCGGTGTTCGGCGCGGATCGCCAGAATCGGGGCATGGCCATCCGTGAACTCAGCTACGTGCTCCTGCGCGACCCCGACTCGGGTGCCGACCGGCTCACCCCCGTCACCGAGGTGCCCGAGGGCGTGCCGGACGACCTGATGCAGCGGATCATCTCGGTCACGCACCGCGCCGCGCCCGCCGTGGGAGCCGCGCTCAGCTACACCCGGCTGCCCCACCGCGCCGGCGGCGGACTCCTGTGCAGCGCACGCCCGGACGAGGAGTCGGACGGGTTGCGCGTCGACGCTCGCTACGAGGCCGACGACGCCGGCGACGCCGACGGCCCACGGCGGCGCTGGCCCGTCGACGCCTGGCGGCCCAGCACCCTGGGCGGGACCGGCGACGAGGCGTTCGCACCGGACACCCGGTGCTGGGACGAGGCGCTGCTGGTGAAGTTCGCCGCCGACCAGGGCCGGCGCGTCGCTCCGTTCCTCGCCGACGTGCGCAGGCTGTTCGCCGACCCCGCCGGCCGCCAGATCGTGGTGGCCGAGCGGGACCAGGAGACCGTGGCCCGCTGGATCGCCCTCGCCTGCGCCTCCCTGCCCGTCCACTACGCGAGGGCGCTGACGTTCACCACCCATTCCGCGGACCCGGGTGTCGCACCCCAGCAGGTCGTCGGCATCGGCCCGGACACGGACGCCGACCTCTTCGACCGGCACGACGTCGCGACCGTCACCCATCTCTTCCGGGTGCACGACGGCCTGGACGGCCGCGGCAGCCCGCCCCTGTCCGACCCCTGGGCGCAGGTGGCCGCCTGGCTCTGGCGGGAAGGAGTCGTCCCACGGCCCGACGAGCCGGTCGAGGGCACCGACGCCGAACGGTCCGGCGCACAGGTCCCGGACACCGGCGCCCCCCAGGATCCCTTCGCCCTCCTCCCTCTCGTCCGCCGGGCCCTCGCCGTCCGCACCTGGCACGCCCTCGGCGACCTCCCCGAGGACGCGCTGCGCGAGATCCTGGCCGCCGCCGTCCGCGCCGCCGAGCACGGCCGCACAGACGACGCGGCCCAGCACCTTGCCGTGATCGCCCGGCGGATCGCCGAGCACCGGCCCGACGCCGTCCAGCCGCTCGCCGCCGCCCTGGCCCGCAGCCGGGTCAGGGCGGCGGACCCGCAGGACGTCGTACCGGCGCTGGAGGCCTGCACGGACCTGCCGCTGGACGAGGGGACCTGGCGCACCCTGCGCTCGGAGCTCGGGCCGCCGCCCGAGGACGAGCTGCGCAAGATGCTGCGCTACCCGTTCGACGCCTGGGAGAAGCCGCTGCGTGCCGTCCTTGCGGGCGGGGGTGACCGGAGTTCCGCCCTGGACGAGGCAGTGGACAAGATCGCGGGCGCCCTGAGCAGCCCCGAGGCCCGGCGCGCCTGTGCCGACGCGGTGGCCCTGCTCGCGGCGGTGAACCACGGCGGGCTGGTCCGCCGGGTCCTGGACCGGCTGGCCCGGGACCTGACGGATCGCCGTGTCCGGGCGTTGCGCGACCTGGCGGCCTCCTACGGCGACTGGCTGCGCCCGTATCTCGACGGGGCACCCCTCGTCATCCGCCTCGCCGTGTCGGCGGCGAACCTCAAACACTTGCACCGCCTGGAGGGGGCCGACCTGTGGGTACAGCTGGCCAAGCGGCATCTGGACGGCCAGGTGTCCGACGGATCCACCCTGCGGATCATGTGGGCGCTGGTCTGGCCGCAGAACGGTTTCCCGCCCAACTCCGACCAGAGCAGGGTCACCGAAGTCTGTCCGCCCCGGCTGATCGTCGAGGAGGCGATGGAGATCCGACTCACCCACTGGCTCAGGCACCCGTCGGCGCCCGACCAGTCCCTCGTCGACTTCGCCCGGGCCAGTGCCCGCTCCCCCCGGTACAACCGCTCGGAGCGGGCCACCGCCCAACTCATCGTACTGACCTGGGACTTCGCACACCGGAACGAGTCCGTGCAGCGCGTGATGGAGCACCTGCCCACGCTGGAACATCAGGCTCGGGGCCTGGGCAGTGTGCTGCAGGACGCGATCGACCGCTGGCTCGCCAGCGGTCTGGCCCAACTCGGCCCCGAAGAGCTGCGCCGTTCCCGCGCGCTGCGCTATCTCGCCACCGGCCATGTGGGGCGGCTGCGCCACTACCGGGCCGCCGTGGCCGACGCCCAGGGCGCGCTGGAACCCGCGGCGCTGTGCGAACCGCGGCGTGTGGCCGCCCTGTTCGTCGTCTGGCGCAGCGACCAGGAGGGCGCCACCGGAGGCTGGCGGGACACGGCCGAGGACCTGCTCCACGACGTCATCGGCTCCGTGCTGCCCCAGTTGGGCGAGCGAGGCAACGACGAGGTGCTCGCCTTCCTCAAACGCGATGTCGGCGAGGACTGGGTACGGGCCTGGACCGAATGGCGCCGTCGCCTGCGGTGACAGGGGGCGCACACGGGGCGCATGTGAAACCGGTGAACACCCCTCTGTCTCCCCTCGTCTCCTCAATCGTCCCAGGCACCAGATCTTCGCCCCCATTCTCAACTAGGCTTGTCCTGAAGGAAGTCCAGGCCGGCCCGGCCTGACCTCGGGGGAGAGGACCAGCGTGAGCGACACCTTCGACCTGCCGGGCGGCAGCATGGCGAGCCGCCCCGTCCATTTCATCTGGCTGCTGGACTGCTCCGGCTCGATGAGCGTGAACGGAAAGATCGCCGAGCTGAACTTCGCCATCCGCGAGGCGATCCCGGAAATGCAGTCGGCCGCCCGGTCCAATCCCGGAGCCACCCTGCTCGTCCGTGCCGTCTCCTTCGCCAGCGGAGCCAGCTGGCACATCAACGACCCGACCCCGGTGGACCAGTTCACCTGGGAGGACCTGCACACCTACGGCGGCACCGACATGGGCGCGGCGTTCCGGCTGGCGGCCGGCGCGCTGCAGACGCCGCCCATGCCGCAGCGCGCCCTGCCCCCGGTCCTCGCGCTGGTCTCCGACGGCCAGCCCACCGACGACTGGCGCTCCGGGCTGCGCTCCATCGACGACACGCCCTGGGGCAAGCGGGCGGTGCGCGTCGCCCTCGCCATCGGCGACGACGCCGACAAGAGCATGCTCAAGGAGTTCCTGGCCAACCCGGAGCTGGAGCCGCTGCAGGCGAAGAACCCGCGCCAGCTGGCCGCCGCCATCCGCTGGATGTCCACCGCGGTGAAGGCCGCCTCCACGCCCAAGACCGACGGCGGCGGCCCGGTCCAGGCCCCGCCGCCCGTCGCCCTGGGCAAGGACGAGGACGAAGACCCCATCTGGTGACCGGCGTCGTGGCACCGGCCGAGCCGTGGGAACTGCTCAAGGGCGAGGTGAAGGGCGCGGCGAAGAAGTACAGCCAGGACCGCTGCGCCGCACGGCACGTGGCCGGCGGCCGCGCCGTCGTGCTCGCCGTCGCCGACGGACACGGCTCGGCACCCCACTTCCGCAGTGACCTCGGAGCCCGCTGGGCCATCGATGAATTCACCGCCTGCGCCCAGGAGTTCGCGGCCGCCGCGGTGCGCTTCGACGACGAGGCCGAACAGCACGACGACCACAGCCCATGGTGGAACTCGCTCGCGGAACTGCGCGCCGAGGCCCGGCGGCTGCCCCAACTGGTCGCCCACCGCTGGTACGAGCGCGCCACCCTGCACGACTGCAATTCCCCGGCCCACGGCGCGCCCCGGCACACGACCAGGGGCCCCGACCTCACCGCCTACGGCAGCACCCTCGTCGGCGCCGTCCTCACCCGGCGCCTGCTGGTGTGCTGGCAACTGGGCGACGGCGACGTCGTCGTCCTGGACGCGGCCGGGACGCCGTACACCCCCCTCTACACCGGGCCCGACCTCGGCGACGAGACGGACTCCCTGTGCGCGCCCGAGTCCTGGCATCGCGCCCGCTGCCACTGGCAGCCGCTGACCAGTGAGGGCCCCTCGGGGGTGCTGCTGTCCACGGACGGGCTGTCCAAGAGCTTCACCGACCACCAGGGCTTCCTCGACTTCGCGGCCGGCGTGCAGGGCCGCGCCCACGAGCTGGGGATGCCCGTGGTGCGCAGCCGGCTGACGGAGTGGCTGAGCCACGCCGCCCAGTACTCCGGCGACGACACGACACTCGTCGGCGCCTTCGAGGCCGCAGGCTCCGCCGCGCCCCGGCGAAACGACGCGCCACACACGTGAGCCACGAGAGGAACCGCATGGTGAACGGCATGCTCGCCCCCGGGCAGACCCTGGTGACCGAGCAGGGGGAGAAGGTCAAGGTCGACGACATGTTCGGCTCCGGTGGCCAGGGCGAGGTCTACCGGGTGCGGACACGCAAGGGCGACCGTGCTCTGAAGTGGTACTACCCGCAGCTCGCGGACAGCCGCCAGCGGCAGATCCTCGAAGGCCTCATCGGCTGCGGCTGGAGCGACGACCGCTTCCTGTGGCCGCAGACCGTCGTCGTGGACGCCGACGGCAAGCTGCCCGGTTTCGGCTACCTCATGGACGTACGGCCCGAGCGCTTCCATGACCTGCCCGCGCTGTTCCGCCGCGATCCCGCGCTCGCCGCGACCACCCAGCGCACCCTCGTCATGGCCGCCCTGCACACCGTCGAGGCCTACCGCGCCCTGCACGGCAGGGGCATCGCCTACCGGGACATCAACTGGGGCAACATCTTCTTCGACCCGCGCACCGGCGACGTCCTCGTCTGCGACAACGACAACGCGGTCTTCGAGGGCGAGACCGCGGGCGTCGCCGGCACGATGGACTTCATGGCGCCGGAGCTGGTCCGCGGCGACCGGGGCGCCCAGCCCGGCATCCAGAGCGACCTGCACTCCCTCGCGGTGCTGCTCTTCCTGCTCCTGATGAACCATCACCCGCTGGAGGGCGCCGAGGCGTTGAAGATCCGCTGCATGGACGAGAACGCCCGGAAGAAGCTGTACGGCACCGACCCGGTCTTCCTCTACGACCCGAACGACAACCGCAACCGCCCGGTCCGCGAGGAACAGCAGACCGTCGTGGCCACGTGGGGCGCGCTTCCGCCGATCCTGCAGCGGCTGTTCGTCGAGACGTTCACCGACGGCCTGAAGAACCCCGTCCGGCGGGTGCGTGAGGGCCAGTGGCGCGACGCGCTCAGCGAGGTCCTCGACACCGTCTGCGTCTGTGCGTCCTGCGGCCGCCAGAACCTCACCGAACCGGACGGTCCCGCCCCGGACTGCTGGGGCTGCGCCCGCCCGGTCAGCCTGCCGCCGCGCCTGCAGCTCACCATCGGCACAGGCACGATGCGCACCAAGCCCAGGTCCGTCCGGCTCGGCCCGCAGGCCCGGCTGTACGCCCACCACCTGGTGGTGGAGGCGGAGCGGCACGACTTCACGGCCGTCGTCGCGGAGGTGACCGAACACCCCAAGCAGCGCGGCCGGTTCGGCATCACCAACCGCTCGCACAACAGCTGGACGGCCCGCCGCTCCGACGGCTCCGTGCACGACGTCGGCCCCGGCCGCACCGTCGCCCTGAGCACCGGCCTGCAGCTGGAACTCGGCGGCGGCGCCGAGGCGGTCGTACGCGACTGACCGCCGAGGGACGTCAGCGGCGGAACGGCCACCACCGGCGCCAGCGGTCCCACCAGAGATACGGAGGCAGCGGGGGAGGAGGCGGCAGCACCCGGGGCGGTGCCGCGACCGCGGGGAGGTCCGCGCGGGCGGCGTCGGCCGGGACCGCCACGGCGTCGGGGCGCGGCACCGCGCAGGCCGTCACCCGGTAGGCGTCCGAGGTCACCGGAAGCTCCATGTGGCCGTCGGCGAGGAAGCGGCTGCGGGCCACCCGGCGCTCCTCGCGGCGGCCGCCGCCCTCCCAGGTGACCAGCACCAGCACGGCGGGCTCCGGCCAGCCGAACCGTACGGCCGCACGATCGGCACTGATGCGATGCACCGTCAGATCCCGTACCGTGCCCGGCCTTTCGACCACCACCGCCGGTCCGGTCAGCACCCGGTCGCCCAGGGTGCTCACGGCCGTCATCCGGACCCGTGACCGCTCGGGGACGGCCACCTCCACGGACGGCTCGGGCACGGACGGGGAGGGCACGGGCGTCAGGTCCGTGCGCCGGGAGACGTCCGTGCCCGGGCGCACCGGCCCGCTCGGCCAGGACAGCACCGTGCCGAGCCCCTGCTCGGGCGGCCGCCAGGTGAACGCCACCCGGTCGCCGCCGCCGACGAGCCGGGCCGCCAGGTCCTCCACCTGATCGGGCCACTCCACGGCACGAGCCGGCACCCTTACGCCCCCGGACCACACCGTCTCACCGCCCGGCCCCGGATAACCGCAGCGGATCTCATACGTGTACTCCCCCGCGGGCAGCCGCTCGTCCCGCAGTTCCTCCCGCTCGCACTCCACCAGCTCCGGCCATCCGGTCCCCGTTCCTTCCGCGCGGCGTTCCACCTCCACGTGCGTACAGGCCGGATCCACCCGCCAGCGCAGCCGCAGCCCCTCGGGCACCAGCGAGACGGCGGCCCCGGTCACGTCCGGCGCGATCACGAGGGCGGTCGTCGCCAGGGGCACCCCGGCGATCACGTCCTGACGCAGCGGTACGACGGCGTAGCGCACGGGCCGGCCGACGGGGGCGTCCGAGTCGGTGTGCCGCAGGGGGCCTCCCGGCGGTCCGTCCGCGGCGCCGAGCACCGCCAGCTCCGTCACGTCCCCCGGTGCGCCGTCCGGGAAGCGCACCACGCTGAACGAGACCGGCGTCGCGCCGGGCAGCGCGGTCGGCCAGGACAGACGTACCGTCCGCTCGTCCAGCACCGCATCCAGGTACGGGCCCGGAACGGCACCGGCCACGTCCGCCGCCCGCGCCGCCGCACCGAGCAGACCCGCCTGAACCGCCGGGTCGTCCACGGCCCGGCGCACGGCCTCGAACCGGGCCTTGGCCGCGGCCCGCACCGAACCGCCCGCCTCCAGCCGGGCGGCCTTGTCGATCAGTTGATGAACCTCGGTGCGCTGCGCGCGCAACTCGCCCAGAAGCTGCGCCAGTACATGGTCCCGGCCGCTGTCCGGCACCTGCGCGGCCACCTTCTCGGCGTGACGCAGCCGCCTGCTCGGCCATACGTCGCCCAGCAGTTCGGCCGACTCCCGGGCCGGCCCGGCGTCGGGAAAGCCCAGGGCCACCCCCGCCGCCAGATACCCCGCCTCGTCCGGGTGCACCCCGAGGCCGGCGGCCGCCCCCTCGGTCGGCCCGGCGGAGCCGTCGCGCAGCAGACAGCCCAGCTGCCACAGCAGCAGCCGGCGCAGCCCCATCGGGTCGTGCCGGACGAACGCCTCCAATATGTCCACGACGCCCACCGCCCCGGCGGCCCGCGGATCGCCGGAGGCGGACCAGCCGTCCCGGGCCTGCCGGACGTACTCCTCGTCGGCCCGCGCCCACCGTATGCCGCGGCCGCGGAACCACAGCCCGTCCAGGACCCGGAAGCCGTCGTCGTTCCCGGGACGGCCGAAGGCCGGGTGCGCGGCCGGCGCGGGCGGGCGCAGAGCGTCCGCCACATGCCGGAAGCCCAGCGCGTCGAGGTCCTCGCGCAGCCTGGTGTAACCGTGCATCGCGGGGAAGCAGGGCAGATCGGGCAACGGCGGCCGGGCGGCCGCCCCCTCGCCCGACTCGTCCCATACCGCCCGCTGCCCGGGCCGCCACTGTGCCACGCCGCCTGGTCCTTCCCTCGTGTCCGGTGGTGTGCGCGTGACCTGCCCGCCGCCTACTCGCTGAGCTGCGTGTAGAAGTACACGCGCACCAGCGCCGTGTCGGGCCGCTCGCTGAGGTCGTGGAAGTCGTCCGTCGCCATCCGCTTGCCGAACATGCCCGGCTGCGCCCTGGAGAGCAGCTTGTTGACGCTGTGCGCGTACACCGTCCCGCTCTGCCCGCCGCCGAACGTCAGCACCAGGGCCGCCGTACGGCCCTTCCACTTGGAGGTGCCGGAGCGGATCTGGCGCTCCAGGCCGCCCTTGTCCGTGCCGTGCACCCGGAACTGCTCCGGCGAACGCGACACACCCTGGGGCCCGGTCGGCGTCGGGGTCGGGGACGGCGATGTGGAGCCCGACGCGCTCGGAGACGGCTTGGGGCGGGCGTTGGCCAGCGGGTCCGGGCGGTCGGCCATCGACACCAGCGCCAGTACCAGCAGCAGGTCGGCGAAGAGCCAGCCCGCGAGCACGACGACGCCCGGACGTCGGGTGCGGCGTCCGGGGCGTGCGCTCACGCGTCACCGCCCTCGTGGCGTTCGTGTCCGACGCCGTGGCGCAACTGCATCGTGCCCTGCGTCCCGAGCGCGCCGTTGTTCGGGCCGGGGATGCCGCCGTTCTGCCGTGCGGTCAGGGCGCGGACCGCCTGGTCCAGCCGTGCCGCCGCGTCCTGCCAGTGGGCGGCCGCCGCGTCCCAGCGCTCGGTCGCCTCCCGCATGCCGTCGACGACGTCGTTGGTCCGTCCGGCGCCCGCGGCGATCGCCCGGGCCGCCTGCTCCGCCGCCTGCGCCGTCGCCCCGGACGTGGACGCGAGCGCCTTCTGCTCGGCGATCAGCGAGGAGAACGCGGACTGCACCTCGCCCGCGGCCGACTGCAGCTTGTCCGCGATGATCCGGGCCGACTCCTTGCTGTCCTGCCGCACCTGGTCCGTGGCGCTCGTACCGGCCGTCACGGCGGCCTCGACGCGGTCGGCCGCCGTCGCGAGACGCGGCACCTCGGCCGACAGCGTCCCGGCCGCCTGCTGCAGCGCGTCAGTGGCCTTGGCGACCGCGTCCGCGCCGTCCGCCAGCCGCTTGTGACTGCCGTTGGCCTTCTGCAGCAGAGCCTGCAACTGCTGGGCGGCACGGGTCAGTTCCTTGGAGAACTGGTCCGGAGAGGCGGCCCTGTGCGGAGCGAGGCACAGCTGCACCCGGCTCAGCAGCGAGGCCAGCGAACCGAGCAGCCGCTCGTCGCCGTCGTGCCGGCTCTCCTCCTCCCGCTCGGCCCGCGTCCGGGCGTGCGCGTGCCACACCGACAGCAGCACCAGCAACGTGATCAGTACGACGGCCATCAGGGCGACGTTCTCGAACCGGCCCACCGCCGCCAGATGGCCGTCGAAGCCCGTCTGCCACAGCTGCAGGAAGGGACGGGTCGCCTGCTTGGGGTCCTCCCGGCTCAACTCCCCGTAGGCGCGCACCGCTTCGCGCAGCCCGAACCAGGTGACCAGCAGCGGCACGAACACCAGCACACCGAGCACGGCCTCCAGCACGCCGTCCCGAGGAGCCCGCCGCCACCAGGGTGTGCCGGACGGGGAGCCCAGGGGCGGGGCCGTGAGGCTCTCCGGGCGTACGAAGGTCTCGACGAGGGCGAGTTCGGCCCACGACTGGAGCCTGTTGCCCTGTTCGAGATCGTCGGCGAGAGTCGCCAACTCCGGTCGGCGGGCGGCGAGTCGGTCGGGATGCCTGTCGAGCAATGCCGTCAGTTCCCTGCTCAGCACCTTGGGGTCCAGGAAACTCGGTTCGAGGGGTTTGGCTGCGGTGGGCAAGCGGGTTCTCCTGACTCAGCACCGGTACCTCCGGTGCTCCTGCGATCTGCCGGGCTCCTCAGCGGGGGACGCCGCCTCTGTCCCGGTGGTTCCTGCCACGGCGGCTGATTCGTTCCAACAGGGCTTGTGCGGACGCGTGTTCGGGATTCCAGGTCAGACACTGGTGCAGTGCCTCCACGGCGTCGTCCCGCCGCCCGCGTCCGGCCAGCCGCTCCGCGTGCCGGAACGTGCGCTCGGCGAGCAGCTCGCGCACCCGGGCGTTGGTGGGGTCGTGGCCGTAGGCGCAGCGCAGCCAGCGCTCGGCGTCGGTGAAGTGCTCGGGGGAGAAGTCGGCCATCGCCGCCGCGCAGTGCACGGCGATCATCGCGTCCAGCACATCGGCGCCCGTCGTCCCGTCCCCGGCGGCCTGCCAGGCGGCATGCGAGGCCTGCACCGCCTCCTCGTACCGCCCCTCCGTCAACAGATCCCGCGCCACGGTCAGCCGCCGCACGGCTTTGAGATCGGCCCAGTGCTCGGCATCGGTGGGTTCGGGGCCGGCGGGCCCGGGGTCGGCGGGCCCGACATCACGGGGGGCGGCCACCTTGGGTTTCCGGTCCGGGGGGCCGGGTGTGTGCGCGGTGGTTGAAGCATCCGGGTCCCGGTCCGGGGCCGAGTACGGGTCCGGGCGCGGTGTTCCGGTGGTCTGCCCGGGGGCCGGCCTCGTCGGCTCCGAGCCGGGTACGACGGGTGTGTGCCCAAAAGGCGCACCCGCTGCGGTCCCGCCCCCGGCCGCTCGCGGGTCCGGGCCGACGGCTCCGGTGGATGTCTCCGTCTTTGTTTCCTTCTCTGCTCCTGTCGCCGCCGAGCCCGAGTCCGGCGCGGCCACCCTGCGCCCGGCCGTCGGCACCGCTCCTCCGGTGGCGGACCCGGCAGCCGCCGATTCGTCGGCCGCGCTCCCCGCCGGTGCCGATTCCGAGGCTGTGTCCGTGTGTTCATCAGCCGGCTGGGCCGCCGCGCCAAGCCCGGCGTCAGCCAGCGACACGAGCAGCCCCCGTGCCTCCGCCAGGATCGTCTCCAGCAGCGTCCTCGCCTCTTCCACCCGTCCCTGCTCCGCCAGCCTGCGGGCCAGGCCGACATCCAGGGACGCGGCAGGGGCGGGAGGCGACAGAAGGGTGACCGACAGGTGCGGTGCCTCCGCCAGGGTGTCCTCGGAGGAGTCCGAGGGCTCCACGGCCAGGCCCTCCAGGGGCGAGGACGGTATGCCGGCGAGTTGCGAGGCATGCAGCAGCGCGCCCGTGGCCAGGAGGTCTGCCGGCGCCGGAACCGTCTCGCGGGCAAGCCCCCGCACCCCTGACCGGACCGCTTCCAGACGGGTGCCGCCACCCACCAGCAGCAACGTGTCGACGTCCCGCCGGTCCATCGCCGACTGGTCAAGCAGCGTTCCCGCGCGGGCGAGCGTACGGCGCACATGGCGCTCCAGATACGCCGCCAACACCTCGCGGTCGTACTGGAGTTGTGCCGGTATGCCGCCACCGAGGTCCAGTTCGAGGAGTGCGCCGCCGGCCCCGTCGGACGCGCACAGCTCCTCCCGGATCCGCTCCACCCGCGCCCGCAGCCGCAGCCAGTCCGCCTCGTCCAGGCGGGCCGGGTTCGCCCGCCGCCGGGCGGCCCGCAGCATGCCGGTCAGCGCCGCGTCGTCGAACGCCCGCCCCCCGGTCGACGACGCCGACGCGTGCCCGAGCGCCCGGTACCGCCCCCGCGCCCCCCGTATCAGCCCGAGCTCGAACCCGCCGTACCCCAGCCCGTAGACGAGGCACGTCGTACTGCCCCGTCCCTCCGTGTGCCCGACGACGGCGGCCATCGCGTCGCCGATCAGCCGTACCGAGTCGAGCCCCGCCGTACGCGCCGCGTCCAGCAACGCCGTCCGCTGGGCCGACCCGTAGCTCACCGGGACGCTGACGACGGTCAGGGTGACCCGGCCGCCGGCCTCCGTCTCGGCCCGCTCCCGCGCCTCACGCAGCAGCCCGGCCACCACCTCCTCCGGCGCCGTCGGCACCCCGTCGACGAGGATCGGCCGGCCACTGCCGAGGCGGCTCTTGAGGCTCGGGAACGTCACCGGCAGCTGCCCGGTCACCGACGGCTCGCACAGCAGCCACGGCCATCGCGTGCCGGACAGCGTGAACCGCCGCACCGGCCCGCCGGGCCGTCCGAACGCCGCCCGCAGCCCCGTACTGCCGAAATCGAGCCCGAGCCCCAGCTCGTGCCCCGGCCCGTGAGGGCCGTGCGACGCCGTCACGTGTCGGCCGCGTCGTCGGGGACCCGCAGGATCCCGTCGAAGCGTTCCGTGTCGCGCAACGCCGAGACCCGGCGCGCGTCATACGCCTGCGCCACCAGGTTGGCGAGATTGCGGGCCTGCTGGGCGGCCATCAGACGGTTGCCCTCCGCGTGCGCCTGCTTCACATAGCCGACCGTCTCGTTGATCAGCCCCGCCGTCTCCGGGGGCGCCCCGTCCGCGGCCTCCTCGGCGTGCAGGAACTGACTGGCAAACCCGCAGTTGTGGTACATGTCGTCGACCAGCAGCTCGGTGAGCCGCTTGTACTCGCCGCTCTCGCCCTGCCGCAGCACCTGCTCGGCCTGCTGCAGGTCCCGGCGGACCTTCATCTCCTGCAGGTCCTCGACGAAACCGCCGTAGCGCTGCAGGAACTTCTCCGCGTCCCGCTTGGCCCACTCCAGGCGCTGGCGCAGCGTGGCGCTGTCCGGCTCGAAGGTCGGCGCCGGCGGCTGGGTGCGGGGCTTCTCGCGCTTGGGCGGGGCAGGAGGCATGTACATGTTGGTGCCGGGCACGTTGATCGACACCGTGATGGTGCGGTCGGCGTCGTAGTTGAACGACACGTCCACGCGCTGGTTGAGTTCGATCTCCTGCTCCAGTTCGAACTCCACTACGCCCTGTTCCTGGTTCTTGCTCGCCACCGGGCTGTTGCCCTCGTACACCGGCACCCTGATGACCCGGGTGTCGGTCGCCTGGAACACCTTGGTGCACGGCTCCGGCAGCGGATACGCGGTGCCGCTCTCGATGATCGGCACGAAGACGTCGCGCTGCGAGCCGCGCACGGCGGAGATTCCCATGGCCACGCCCGTCACTTCGTACAGGCCGGTGGAACCGACCGAACGACCGCTGGCCAGGCTGGCGCCGCAGGCCGAACAGGTCACCGCCGCCTCGTCGTTGACGGTCCTGCAGTCCTTGGCCGGGCACTCCACCCCGTCCAGCGTCCCGGCCAGGATGCCCGCGCCGAGCGCCACGCACTCCATGGGGTTGATGGTGCGGCGGACCTTCTCCTTGCCGAAGTACGCCTCCACCGTCTCGTACACCGAACGCGTCAGCGTGCCGCCGCCGACCAGCAGCACGTCCGTGATCTGGGCGGTGGTCAGCCCGTCCTGTTCGAGGGTCTCGCGGACCAGGCTCATGGTGCGCTGCACCAGCGGGTCCGTCAGCTCCCTGAACTCGGCCTGGGTGATCGGCATGTAGACATCGACCACCACGCCGTCGCCGCGGAATCCGGCCGGGATGTTGATGACGGTCTCGGGCATGTCGTTGAGTTCGCGCTTGGCCTGCTCCGCGTACTTCTTCGCGGTGAACCGGAACTGCTTGTCGTCGGACGGGTCGATGCCGCACTCCTGCTTGACCCACTCCGCGATCCGCTCCACGACCGCCAGGTCGAAGTCGTCGCCGCCGAGCCAGTCGTCGCCCGAGAACTTCCGCACGGCGAACTGGGCTGTCCCGTCACGCCCCTTGGTCGAGTCCAGGACCGAGATGTCGAAGGTGCCCCCGCCCAGGTCGTAGACGAGGATGCGGCTGCGCTCGCCGCCCCGCTTGTCCATGCCGAAGGCGATCGCGGCCGCCGTCGGCTCGTCGATGACCTTCTTGACGGTGACCCCGGCGATCTGCGCCGCCTCCCGGGTCGCGGCCCGCTGCGCGTCACCGAAGTGCGCCGGGACCGTGATCACCGCATGCGTCACCTCCTCGTTGAGGTTGCGGGAGGCATCCTTGACCAGCTTGCCGAGGATCGCGCTGGAGACCTCCGCCGGTGTGGTGGTGCGACCGCCGAAGACGACATGGGCGCGCGGGTCGTCGTCCTTGCCCGGCACGATCCCGTAGTTGAGCTTCTCCCGGGCCCGGGCCACCTTGGCGTCCGTGAAGTCGCGGCCCATCAGCCGCTTCACCGACAGCACCGTGTCCTGCGGCTGCCGGTCGGCCCAGTTGAGCGCGTGCTGCCCGACGAGCAGCGACTCGGAGCCCTCCCGGCGCATCATGCCCACCACCGACGGCGTCAGATTGCTCGCCTCGCCGTTGCGGACCACCTGGGCCTCACCGCGGTCCGGGTCGTAGCGCGCCACCACGCTGTTGGTGGTGCCGAGGTCGATACCGATCGCCGTCATTCCTGCTCCCCCTCGCTTTCCTTCTCGGTCAACTGCCGTTCCCCGGCGTGCCGTTCACCCTCCGGTACGGCGACCGCCACGCGCGCCGGCCGCAGAACCCTGCCCTCGTGGCCGTACCCGCGCTGCAGTACCTCGACGACCTCGTCCTCGGCGGCCGACACGGACGGCCGGACCTCGACCACGTGGTGGGTGGCCGGGTCCGCCCTCTCACCGGTGACACCGATCGGTTCCAGGCCCTCGCCGCGCAGCGCGGTCTCGAAGCGCTCGGCGATCAGCCGCAGGCTGCCGCGGTACGCCTCGCCGTCCCGCGCCGGACCGGCGGCCAGCAGCCGGTCGAAGTCGTCGAGGGTGTCGCCGCACAGCAGCAACAGCCGCTCCAGGTGCGCCCGGTGCGCGGCCTCGCGCGCCGCGAGCTGTCTGGCGTGGTCGTAACCGAGCCGGGCGGCCGCCATGTCTGCGTCGGTCATCGGACTCCCCAACAAGTCGAACGGACTCGGCGACGGTGCCGCAGTGCCCCGACAGGGCGCGGGGCTGTTTCCCGGTACGGTTCCGCCGCGCGGGCGCCACGGCCACGACGTGACCGCGGACGACCGTCGGCATGCCCGGCGCCACGGCCGCTCACCGGTCGAACCGGATCAGGTCGTCCAGCAGCCTGGCCGCCCACACCGGCGGTGGTCCCGCGGGCCGCTCCGGATCCCCGCGCCCGGCCGGCGCCTCCTCGGCGCCCGGCGCGTCACCGATGTCGTACAGGAACAGATCGGCCAGCAGTCGGCGGCGGGTGCTGCGCAGGTCGTTCCACGCCTGCTGGGTCTGGGGCGACATCAGGCCCCTGCCCAGCAGTTCGAAGGCCACGTCCTGCATCTCTTCGTGTGTCGTCCACGGTGTGACGCCCACCGGGGCCAGCGCCGCGTAGGGCGACGTACGGGCCGGGCCGCCGGCCGGATCCTCGATCAGCATGTGCCGTCCTCCTCGTGCCCCGGGCCCCGCAGGGTGTCGCGCCAGCCATGGACCGCCTTCAGCAGGAAGCCACGGATCCGCTCCGAGGACGGATCCGTGCGGACCGCGTGGATCAGCAGGTGCACGGCCACCGCCGGGTCGCCCTGCTGCTCCCGCTTGTGCCGCGCCCGCTCCACGAGGTTCTCCGCCAGCGCGGCGGGATCGGTTTCGTTCTCCGGCTTGTCGTGGTGCGTGGCACGTATCAGCTCGGCCAGTCCGTCGATGCCGATCCGCAGCGCCACCAGCCGTTCCAGCGCGTTCAGCGCCTCGGCGAGCGTCTCCCGGTAGTTGTGCGCCAGCTGCTGCCGAAGTCCGGTGTGCAGCAGGCCGATCGCCTCCTCCAGCAGCCCCAACTGCTCCACGGGGTCACTGGTGCGCTCGTCCAGCGTGTACACCAGGGCCCGGACCAGATTGCCGCGTGCGTGGCCCGACTCCGGGTTCAGCTCCAGCGCCCGCCGCAGGTCGGCCTCACCGGCCGGAGCGTCCAGGGGCAGGCCGTACCGCGCGCGCGTGGAGGCGCGCCACACGCCGCGCATCGACAGGATCAGCGACAACTGGGCGTCCAGCTGGGCCGCCAACTCCCGGGCGAGCGGCTGCAGCACCGGCTTGACCTGTTCGATCAGCGCCACCGCCTCGTCCAGGGCGGCGTCCCGTTGCTCGCCCGGCGTGTCGATCAGCGCCTCGACACGGCCGAGCACCATCTGGACGACCGCTCCCGTGATACGGCCCTGCATCCCGGCGTTCGTCGCCGCAGTCACCGCCTGCCCCCAGTGCTCCACGGCCCGGCTGAGCCCGCCCAGGCCGCTGGTGAGGGCCGCCTGGGCCAGCGCGAGCCGGGCATGCACCGCGAGCGCCGCACCGTCCTGCACGAACCGCGCCCGCCTGCGCGGCAGTTGGAGATACGCCGGGTCGCCGCGCACGAAGCCCTCGCAGTGACCGCAGCCCTCGATGTGCGTCCCCGGCGCCACGCCCGGGCCCGCGCAGTCCTGGGGGAGATCGGGAAGCGCGGCCAGCTCGGGCAGCGCCCCGAGCGCCTCCTCGAACCGGTGCGCCTCCGCCAGCGCGTACGCCCCGGCCAGCGCCGAGAACGCCCAGCGCAGTCGGCGTACGGTGAACTCGCCCGGATCGTGGCCGTGTTGGGCGGCCGTGCTCAGCTCGGCCACCCGCTCGGCCAGCGGCACCTCCAGCCGCAGCATGTGCAGGTACTGGGGCCCGCAGGCGAGCGCGACGGCCGTACCCGGCACCGTCGGCAGCCCGCCGACCTCCTTGAGAACCCGCGCCCCGCCCAGCTCCGCCTCGAACAGCGTGGTCAACCGCCGGTATGCGGCGGCCTGTTCGGGCCGGTCCTGGTCGGTGTGTGTCTCCTCGCCCGCCGCCAGCCGGTCGGACAGCCGCAGGCTGAGGTCCCGGCGCAGCCGCGCCAGGTCGTCGGGCGACACGGCGCGCTGGTAGCAGCCAGCGCGTTCGGTGCGCCAGCCGTCCCAGTAGCCCTCGTCGCTCAGCAGCGCGGCCCAGTACGCGAGCGCCTGCTCCCAGGCCCGAACCGCGTGCTCCCAGGCGCCGCTGTGCTCCAGCTCCCGCGCCTGCCACAGCCGGGCCACGGCCAGCCCGTGCACCACCGCCATGTCGCCGGGCGTGCCCGTCAGCCGCTCCTCCCAGGCCGTCACGGCCGCCTCCCGGCCGCGGGCGAGCAGAAGCAGCAGCGGGGCGTCCCTCGGGAACCGCTCGCAGAGGGCCACGAGCGGGTCGGGCCCGTCGCCCGGTGCGAGGTGCGCGACCGCCTCGCGGACCGCGGCCGGGGCGTGCCACCGGTACAGCAGCGCGTCCAGCTCCAGCCGCCGCGCGGGCACCCGCAGCCGGTCCCAGGCCACCCGCTCCGGCCAGGTCCAGCTCGTGTCCTGGCGCTCCATCAGCGTGAACGACACCTCGTTCACCACGTCCATCGACGAGCCGGGGCCCACGCCCGCGTCCCGCAGGGCCAGATACGGGAACGTCTCGTCCTGCAGCGCGAACGGATCCGCCACCAGCGGCTCGCCGATCGCGCCGTCGACCCAGGCCAGCCGCAGCACCCCGCGCAGCCGCGCCGCCTGCGCACGGGCCCCCTCGTGAGCCCCGCCGGCCCGCTCGTACGCCTCGGCGGCCGCCGCGAACCGGCCCTGCTCCTCCAGCAGCCGGCCCTCGCCGTGGGCGAGCCGCGCCTCGGCGTCCCGGTAGGGCCCGCTCGCGCGGAAGGCGTCCACCGCCCGGTGCCAGTCCCGCCGGCTCTCCGTCAGCCGGCCCCGCGCATAGGCGGCGACCCGGGGCGCGTCGGCGTGAGCGCGCAGCGCGTCGGCACTGCGGCACGCCTCCTCCCAGTCGCCCTCGGCCTCGGCGAGCCGGGCCCGCGCGTACTGGGCGCGTACCGCGGCGTCGGCGAAACCGCCGTCGTCGGCGAAGGCGTCCGCCAGCTCCCCGTACGCCTCCCGGACGGCCCGCCACTGCTCGGCGCCCTCGGCGACCGCCTCCGCGACCCGCGCCTCGGCGTAGCGGCAGCGCGGCGCCACATCGGCATGGCTCCCGGGCAGCGCACGGTAGGCGGCCAGCGCCTCCCGCCACGCCTCGTCGCGCTCGTGCAGCCGCGCCAGCACATAGCCGTGCAGCCGCGCGAACTCCTCGTCGTCCTCGGAATACGGCTCGAACAGGCCCCGGGCACGCTCCAGTTCGGCCTGGCTCAGTGCGTGCAGCCCGGTCGCCTTGCGGCGCAGCAGGCCCACCGCCCCGTCCAGTGCCTCGTCCGGTACGTCGTCCAGGTGGCCAAGCACCGACGTCCAGGTGTCCTCCCTGGCAGCCTCCTGCAGTTCGGCGAGCCGTGCGCGCGCGTACCTGCGCCGGTGGCCGACATCGCCGTCCGCGTGGCTGTCCGGCAGCCCGCCGAAGTCCTCGACGACGGCTCTCCAGTCGCCGCGCGCGGCGGCCGACCGGCCCTGTGCGTACAGCCGCAGCGCGGCGGCCGGCTCGGGGAAGTCGTGGATACGGTCCGGGACTTCGGCGAAGTGCTCCTGAGCCGTGTCCCACTCCTGGCACAGGGCCGAGGACCGTCCGAGGGCGTAGTGCCGCCGGGCGGGCGCGTCGGGGTGCAGCGCGTCGTCGTACGCCGCGGCCGCCGCGTCCCACTCGCCGGCCGCCTCCGCGACCCGGCCCTCGGCGAACCGGCACTGGGCCCTGGTGTCCTCGTACGTGTCCGGCAACAGCCGCAGACACTCCAGCGCCCGAGCCCACTCACCCGACTCCGCGGCGACGGCCGCACTTTCGCGCACCCGCTCCCGCAACTCCGGGATCCAGGACCCGGGATCCGGCAGACCGTCCGCCGGCCCGGCCGGCATGTCCGCCTCTTCGGCCTCCACTCGCAGCCCGGCGGCCGCCTCCATACAAGCCAGTGCCTCGGGCCAGACACCGTCCTTGGCGGCCGCGCGGCCACGGGCGTGATGGGCCCGCAGGAGGGCGTCGTCGAAGCCGACGGCCACGGAGAACCCCTCGGCCGCCTCCTCCCATCTCTCCTGGACCTCGGCGACGCGCGCGGCGGCGTAGGCGAGCCAGGCGGGAAGGCCGGGGCAGTGCAGGCGCGACGGGGCGCCGGCGCTCACCCCGTGGGCGACGGCCGCGCTGGGCTGCGCGTGCCCGTTCACGCCTCCGGCCGTCGCGTCCCGCCGTACGTCCGGAGCCGTCGCGGCGGCGTCCGCGTACCGCGTCGTCGCCTCCTCGAACGCCTCGTGGGCCGTGCCCCAGTCGCCGGCCAGGGCAGCCGCCCGGCCGCGGGCGTGGGACGCACGGGCCGCGGCGTCGTACAGCTGCGGGCAGCGCGCGTAGGCGTCCGCCGCGGCGGACCAGTCACCGGCCTTCTCCGCGGTGCGGCCCTGCACGTAGGCCGCTCCCGCCAGCGCCGGACCGTGATCGTGCCGCAGGCCGAGGGCCTGACCGTAGGCGACGGACGCGATCGCCCAGTCGCCCCCTTCGCACGCCGTGGTCGCGCGTTCGCACGCGTCGGCCAGCGCCAGCTCGTTGGTGGCCGCGTCGCGCAGCCGTACGGCGTCACCGAACCCGGCGGGCCGCTCGGCCAGGACCTCCTCGCACAGGGCGAGGGTGCCGGCCCAGTCCGCTGCCCGCACCGCCGCGTGAGCCTGCTGCAACAGCGCGGTGAGCCGGGCGAGTTCCAGCACCTCCAGGTCCAGGACGGGCAGCCAGGCCTGCTCGCCGTGCGGCAGCGCGGCCCGGACCCCGGCCAGCGCATGCTGCGCCGCCGGGGCTTCCTCCGCCGTGAGCAGCTCGCACAGTCCCTGCACCTTCGCCCAGGCCAGCTCGTACGCGGCCTCCTGCCGCAACAGCTCCTGCTCCTCGCGGAACAGCCGGGTGTCGGTGGCGAGGATGTTGCGCACCCCCTCCCACTCCCGGCACAGCCGCTGGAAACGGGCCGCCTCGATCAGCTGGGCCGAATCCACGTCTCCGAAGGGGTCGTTGAAGGCCTTCAGCGCCTCGGCGCCCTGCCGCAGCGGATCGTGCGCCGCACGCTCGCCGTCGCGTACCCCCTTCGCCTTGAACAGCCAGCCGTGCCGGCACTCCTCGTGCAGGAACAGCGCCGGAACCGCCCACTCGGTGGCGGTGTGCCCGGACTGGTACGAGATGCTGCGGCGGGCATACGCCATCGCCTCGTCGATCGTCTGGTTGGCTGCGATCTTCTTGAGCAGCGCGGGTCCGAAGAGCCCCGCCGACCGGTCGCTCACCCGCCCGTGCATCGCCACCACGGCCGGCACCCCGCCACCTATCAGCGCCTGGGCGAGCCCCGAGAACGGCTCCGTGTGCGAACTGTCCGCCCCCGAACAGAGGTTGAGCACCGCCAGACGCAGCCGGGGCGCCCTCAGCAGCATGCCGCTGAGCAGGTCGGAGGGCACGTGGTCGGTGCGGCCGTCCGGAGTCTCAAGGTGCACCATGCCCTTGCCGAGCCCGGTGTCGTACGAACCGTGGGCGATCAGCAAAACGGCCGTCGGCAGATCCGAGCGCTCGCCCAGCGCGCTCTCCAGACGGTCCCGAGTGGCCCGACGCACCAAGGTCGTCTCCACGGCCACCTGCGGCAACTCCCGTAAAAGATGGGCGACTTCGTCTTCGCCGACCGGCAGTTCCCCGCCGTCCGGCGAGGCGTGCACGACCAGGAGCCGGATCTTGCTCGGCGCGTCCTCCGGGTCGGGCAGCCGTCGGCCGATCGGACCGCCCGGCAGCGAGCGCACCAGCGACAGACCGTCGTGCAGGGCCGTCGACTGGCCCGGCCGGGCGGCGGGCGCGCACAGCGCCTCCAGCGGCAGCGACCGCAGGGCGGGCGGCAGATCGAAGCGCAGCCGCAGTCCGCGCGCCGGCTGCATGCGCCGCACCTGCGTGTGTGCCGCGTCCAAGCACTCCGCGGCCCGCCTGCCCAGCAGCAGACCGAAGACGTCCCGTCCCAGGTCGCGCAGTCGGGACGCGGTGTCCTGGTCGCCCAGGGGCGCGAGGCCGAGCTCGGCCTCGATCAGCTGCTCCAGCCGCTCGCGGTACGCCTCGGGCCGGTCGCCCACCGCCAGCACCTCCGCGGCGCCGCCTGCCCCGCTGACCGTCAGCACATGACGATGTACGCCCGTCTGGCGCACCCGGAAGCGCAGTTCCTCGTACTCCATCACTGCGGCAGTCCCCCGATCCGCCCCTGCTCCAACTCCGAGTGAACCAGGGCGAGATCGGATTCCACCAGATCCCGTAGCCGAGTGAGTTCAGGATCCCCGGGAAAGTGCGCCAACGCGGCCGTGACCTGGTCCAGCGCCTCCTGCAGCCTGTTCCTGCACCCCACGAGGCTTCCCGACCACCGCATGCGTGCGCCGAGGATGCGGAGTACGACGCCCAGGTTGGCCTGCGCCCTGTGCAGATGCGGGTTGAGCTCGACCGCACGACGCAGGTCTCTGGCCGGGCCTTCCAGCCGGCTCATGTCACGGTTGGCCTGCGTGATGCCCCGGTCGGTCAGCACGCGCGCCAACTGCCCTTTCAAGCGGTCGGGTTGACTGTCCCTGAGCAGGGTGTACGCGGCCTCCAGCGTCGCGCCCGCCGCGACGATGTCGCCGGCCCGGTGCAGCGCCTTGGCCGCGCCGAGCGCCGTGTCGGCGACGATCCCCTCGACCTCGGCGCCCTGCCCGATGGCCTCGGCATGCACGAGCGCCTTCTGCCAACCGGCCTCGGCCCTGCGGACGTCGGGCCTGGCCGGGGTCAACGCCGCCCGCGCCTGCGCCAGTCGTGCCGCCAGCGCCAGTGCCCGCCCGTCCCGCAGCAACAGCGCGTGCCTGCCGGCCTGTCCGACGTAGGCCGGGTTGCGCCGGTCGAAGTGAACGCAGTCGGGTTCACAGACGGGGGCACGGGCGGGCCGGCTCCGAGCGGACCCGGAGGGCGCCGGAGTGTGCCCCGGGACGGCGGCGGGCGTGCTGTCGGGCTGCTCGCCCGCGTGCGTCCCGGTGATTTGTGCGGGGTGGGTCGTGGGTCCTCCCGTGGCGGCGGGGACGCGGTTCGGCTGTTCGGCGCCGTGCTGCCTGCCGTCGGCGCCGCTTCTTCCCCGGACTCGGCAACTCGGGCAGCGGAGGCCGGACAGGGCGTCCAGCGCTTCCCCGGGGCGGTCGAGACGGAGCAGGGCCTGAGCGAAGCCGATATGGGAGAAGGACTGACGCAGCGCCGGTGCCGCCTCGCCCGCCGCAGCGACGAACGCGCCCAGCTCCGGTTCCCTGCCCAGCTCCACGATCCGTAACGGCCCGCAGACCAGGGGCGCGGAACGGGTCGCGAGCGGCAGCCCGCCGGACTCCGCCAGCAGGCGCGCCGCCTCGATCTCGCGATTCAGCAGCGCCTCGGGGGAGGTCCGGTCACCGGCCTCCGGCGCGGGCATTCGGGCTTCGAGTCGGGCCTGGAGGTCGGCCCGGAGCGCGGCGAGGGTCTTGTCGTCGACGCTCACTCCATACCGCTGCGCCGCTTCGCCGCGCCGGTGCTCCCAGAAGACGGCGTCGTGCAAGAGGCCGGCCCACGCCGCGACACACCGCGCCCAGGCGTGGGCCACGTCCACACCACTGCCGCCGTTGCCACCGCCGACACCGGACGCACCAGGTATCCGGAGGGTCCGGCTGCCTGCTTCGCGCGGACTGCCTGCGCTGCCTGTGCTGCCCGCGCTGCTTGTGCCGGCTGCGCGAGGCGCGCCGGCTGTGCGGACTTCGTCGGCCCTTCGTCGCGGCCCGGTCACACCGGTCGATGAGGTGTGCTCACCGTCTCCGGTGCCGGTACCTGCCGCGCCGTTCTCGCTCGGCCCGCCCGCCGGCGCCACCGTGTCGCCCACGCCCCCTGTCCCGCCCCTGTCGGCGCCGCCGTGCCCGTCTGCGTCGGGGGCCGGTGCCTGCCAGGCCATCACCGCCAAGGTGTGGGCGAGGTGACGGTCGGTGGGCGCGGAGCGCGACGCGGTGGCGAGTATCGCGAGCCCGTCCTCGCGGCGGCCGCTCAGACAGAGGGCCACCGCGTGGGGTACGGCGAACTCCCTTTCACCAGGGTCGAGTTGGCGCGCCCGGTCGAGGAGCGCCACGGCTCGGCTCCAGTCGGCGGCAGCCCGGGAGCGCCCCTGCGGCCCGGTGGCCCGGGCACGCTCCATGGCGGAGCGTGCAGCCGCGCCCAGCAGCCGGGCGACGTCATGCGCCGTGGCCCCGGACAGGGCAGCCAGCACCCAGCGGGCCTCCGCGTCCAAGGCGCCGACGCGCTCAGCGGACCGTAAGTCGGCGAGCGCGTCGGCGGGGCGGCCGAGCCGTACGCGGACATAGGCACGCTGCACGAGCGCCGGACCGTCCCCGTCCCACCGCTCCACGACCTCCGTGAACCTCAACTCGGCCAGCTCGTAGGCACCTTGCTGATGCGCGCCCCGGTGAGCGGCCGAACAGCCCAGCCAGTACAGCGGATCCCGGTCCACCGGTCGCAACCGCGCCGCCCGCCTGAACTCCTTCTCAGCCCACCCGGTTTCCCCCGCATCGAGCAACAGCCGCCCCAGCCCGACATGCGCCCGCGCGGCCAGCCGATCGGGAGAGCCATCGGTCTCCCTTTCCGGGCTGCCGTCTACCGGCGTCCCGTCGTCCGCCGGTACGGCGTCAGGCCAGGTCCGCTCGGCTGAGGCCGCGTCTCCTTCGCTCCCCGGCTCGGGGTTGCCGTCCTCCGGCGTCCCGGGGCCCGCCGGCCCCGCACCAGGCAAAGCCTGCCCCGCTGCGGCCGCATCTGCCGTGGCCCCTGGCTCCGGGCTGGCGTCCTCCAGCGGGCCGACCCGCTCCAGGACCGCGCGGAAGGCATGTTCCGCTCCCGTCAGGTCCCCGGTGGACAGAAGGGCCTCGCCCTGGTCGCAGTCCTGTCGGAGCCGGTTCAGTTCGCCGGGCTGCATCTGGTTCTCGGCCCCCGATCCGTGGTGCACCTCGTCGCAGGCCATGTCGTCGCCGCGCCTCAGCCCGCCGCCTCGTCCAGCTCGGACCGCCACCTGCCGAGCGCGCGGTCGTAGTGGAGGGGCCCGACGGCGAACCGGCTCAGATCGAGCGCCGCCAACTGCTCGTACGCGCCCTGCGGCAGATCCGCCTCCAGGACGATCCGCAGCCTGGTCCGCTCGTCGTGCAGCACCAGTGGGCGGGGGGCCTGAACCAGCGCGGCGTCGTCGCGCCCGGCCAGGCGCCCCACGAGGCCCTTCAGCGCCCGGTAGCCGTCCTTCACCGCCTCACCGCCCAGCCCACTGAGGAAGGCCTGCAGGGGCAGCGACGCCAGGACCAGCCACTGGAGTTCGGCCGGGCCGCGATGATCGATCGTCCGCCGGACTCGGAGCGCGGGCGCACCCAACTCGGCGAATCCCGCGGTCAGTTCCCGCTCCAGCTCCGCGGACACGTCGTGGGTGAGCAGCAGTTCCGCGCGCAGCGGTGTCTCGGTCATGACGGCCTACCTCCCCCGGGCCGCTACGGCCGGTCGGCTTCCATGTGGCGCCCGAGCCTAGGCCCCACGGATCGCCGTCCGCCACCTGAACGGCCTTGCCTCCACCCCTACTTGCCAGTACTGCCACAGCCCCGGTCAGCGCACCTGCGCGGGTAGAGGTGGTAGGGGTGGTAGGGGTGAACTTCACAAGAGTCCGTCGGGACTCCCAAAATCACTCCTGATTCACGCGATGGTGTGATCATGTCCGGCCCCGCGGATGAGCCCCGAGGGCCACGGGTAGGGCCCCGGCCATGACGCAGCAGCCCTTCGAACTCCCGCACTTCTACATGCCGTACCCCGCGCGGCTGAACCCACATGTCGACGAGGCGCGTGCCCATTCGACCGAGTGGGCACGCGGGATGGGCATGCTGGAGGGGTCCGGGATCTGGGAGCAGTCCGACCTCGAAGCACACGACTACGGCCTGCTCTGCGCATACACCCACCCCGAATGCGACGGCCCGGCCCTCTCCCTGATCACCGACTGGTACGTGTGGGTCTTCTTCTTCGACGACCACTTCCTGGAGACCTTCAAGCGCACCCAGGACCGCGTCGGCGGCAAGGCCTACCTCGACCGGCTGCCGCTGTTCATGCCCATGGACCTGTCGACTGCGATGCCCGAGCCGCAGAACCCGGTGGAGGCCGGCCTCGCCGACCTGTGGACACGCACGGTGCCGTCGATGTCCGCCGACTGGCGCCAGCGCTTCGCCGTAGCCACCGAGCACCTCCTCAACGAGTCGCTGTGGGAGCTGTCCAACATCAACGAGGGGCGGATCGCCAACCCCGTCGAGTACATCGAGATGCGCCGCAAGGTGGGCGGCGCACCCTGGTCGGCCGGGCTGGTGGAGTACGCGACGGCCGAAGTCCCGGCATCCGTCGCGCGGTCGAGGCCGCTGCGCGTGCTGATGGAGACGTTCTCCGACGCCGTCCATCTGCGCAACGACCTGTTCTCCTACCAGCGCGAGGTGGAGGACGAGGGCGAGCTCAGCAACGGCGTGCTGGTTCTGGAGACGTTCTTCGGCTGCACCACGCAGGAGGCCGCCGACACCGTCAACGACGTCCTCACCTCCCGGCTCCACCAGTTCGAGCACACCGCGCTCACCGAAGTGCCCGCGGTGGCACTCGAGACGGGCCTCGCCCCGCCCGAGGTCACCGCCGTCGCCAAGTACACACAGGGCCTGCAGGACTGGCAGTCCGGCGGCCACGAGTGGCACATGCGCTCCAGCCGCTACATGAACGCCCGCGCGCGGTCCACGAATCCGTGGCACGGCCTGACCGGGCCCGGCACCTCCGCCGCGGATGTCGGCGCCCTCCTCGCGGCGGCCGGGGCCGAGCGCCTGCGCGCACACACGCACGTGCCGTTCCAGAAGGTCGGCCCGTCTTTGCTGCCCGACTTCCACATGCCCTACGAGGTGGAACTGAGCCCGCACCTGGACGGCGCCCGGCACCGGCTCACCGACTGGGCGCACGACACGGGCATCCTCCAGGAGGGCGTCTGGGACGAGGACAAGCTGGCCTCCTGCGACCTTCCGCTCTGCGCGGCGGGCCTCGATCCGGACGCGACGCCGGAAGCCCTGGACCTCAGCTCGCAGTGGCTGGCCTGGGGCACGTACGGGGACGACTACTATCCGCTCGTCTTCGGCCACCGACGCGACCTGGCCGCCGCCAGGCTGACCACACAGCGTCTGTCGGACTGCATGCCGGTCGACGGTCAGCAGCCCCTCGTCCCGGTCAACGGCATGGAACGCGGCCTGATCGACCTGTGGGTACGCACGACCGCGGAGATGACCCCGGACCAACGGCGCACGCTCAAGGCCGCGGTGGACGTGATGACCGAGAGCTGGGTGTGGGAGCTCTCCAACCAGCTGCAGAACCGCATCCCCGACCCGGTCGACTACCTGGAGATGCGCCGCGCCACCTTCGGCTCCGACCTCACCATGAGCCTGTGCCGGATGGGCCACGGCCCCGCCGTACCGCCCGAGGTCTACCGCAGCGGCCCCCTGCGCTCCCTGGAGAACGCGGCCGCGGACTACGCATGCCTGGTCAACGACGTCTTCTCGTACCAGAAGGAGATCGAGTACGAGGGCGAGATCCACAACGCCGTCCTCGTCGTACAGAACTTCTTCGGCATCGACTACCCGACCGCACTCTCCGTCATCCATGACCTGATGACCCAGCGCATGCAGCAGTTCGAGCACGTCGCCGCGCACGAACTGCCCATCACCTATGACGACTTCGGCCTTTCGGAGGAGGCCCGCGAGATCATGGCCGGCTATGTGACGGACCTGCAGAACTGGATGGCGGGCATTCTCAACTGGCATCGGCAGGTGGACCGTTACAAGTCCGACTACCTGTCCCGCCGCACCCACACCTTCCTGCCGGACCAGCCACCCTCGGCAATGCCCGCAGGCCACACACGCTGACTCTCGGCCTGTGCCACGTGTGCCACCGCGGCTCGCGCCGGTGCCCGGACCATCGGGTGCGGGTGCGGGCGCGAGCCGTCGCCGTACCCCTTCGGGCCCGAAGGGCGAGGCCGTCCCGGGTGCGTCCGGGGACCCCCGGTTCCCGGCCGCACCTGACCGCGGGTCAGTCTCACTCGTTCGTGGCTCGTCGCGCGCCGAAGCCCCGGGTAGCACTCCAGTCGGAGGCGATCCATGGAACAGACTGCGTTGCGTCCCAAGCCGATGCCCGGCCGGGAACCCGGCGGTGGTGGCAAGCCCGGCACCGCCCGGCGCCCGCACGCCGCGCGACGGCGTGGCCGACGCCTCAGGGCCCTGGCGTTCGGCCTGTTCGTCGGGGCGGTCCTGGTGCTGGCCGGGGTCGGTCTCGGCACGGTCGGCGCCACGGTCATCGGCCTGAGCAAACTCGCCGACCTGCAGCATCAGACACCGAGGCAGCCTTCTGCCGCGCCCCACCCCAGCACATCGGCCCAGGCCCAGGCCTCACCCGCGTCCCCGGCACCGCCCGCCGCGACCCTGGGCCTGGAGGCCGTCGACGCCGAGAAGGCGGGAGCGCTGGTCGTCGGCGTCCACATCCCCGGCCCGGGCTACTCGGCGGGCCTGGTCCGCGGTGACGTACTCCTCGCGTTCGGAAGGACCCGTGTCGACTCGGCCGCCGACCTCGCCCGCGCCGTCGCACACGCCCGCTCCGGTTCCGCGACCACCCTGACTGTCCGTCATCGCAGCGGCGGCTACCAGCAGTTGACCGCCGTACCGGGAATCGTCACATGACCGGCCGGAGGCCTCCGTCGACCGGGTGCGGGAAGGCCGGGTGGGAGAAGGGCTGATACGCCGGGAAAAACAGTGGCCCGACCCCGCGGCACCGACCACGATGATCCTCATGCTGAGCACCCTCCTCGCCTTCCTCGGCGCCTGCACCTGACCGCCGCCTCGCCCGGCCCCAGCACCGTGCTGATCATCAAGCAGTCGCTGCGCAGCAGACGCTCCGGCTTCCTCACCGTGCTCGGCAACGAGACCGGCGTCTTCGGCCGGGGCGTCGTCGCAGCGTTCGGCCTGACCGCGCTGCCGGCGGCGTCCGAAGCGGCGTACGCCGTGATGCGGATCGTCGGCGCGGTCGTCCTGGTGGGCTTCGGCATCCAGGCATTGCGGCAGGCGCGGCGCACGGGTGGTACCGCGGGAGGCTGGGAGAGCGAGGAGAAGAGCGGCTGGGCCGCCCACCGTGGCGGGCCGCTGCTCAACCTCGCCAACCCCAAGGCGGCGATCTTCGCCATGTCCTTCCTGCCGCAGTTCGTCTCCGACGGCGCCCCCCACCTGCCGCGATGGTGGCGCTCGCCGCTCTCCGGGCCGTCTACGAGGTCGGCTACCACGGCCTGTATGTGTGGTTCGTCGGCCGGATGAGGGCCAGTCCTGTCCCGCGCCGGGGTGCGCCGCCGCCTGGAGCAGGTCTCCGGGGGCGTGCTGCTCCTCGGTGTCCGTCTCGCCCTGGAAAGCCGACGCCGCGGCCCGGTGAAGCACCCGAAAGATCCGCAGACCGGTCGCGCGGCCCTCTCTGTCCGGGCAGGATGCTGCCCGTAGTCCCTTGTGGTCCCTACACTCGCCCCGGGAGGACCGGATGACCGGCAGCACGAGCGCGCCCTTCACCGCCGACGACTACCGGGCCCGCATGGACCGCGCCGCGGGTGCCGCCGCCGAGGCCGGTCTCGCCGGGCTCCTGGTGGCACCGGGGCCGGACCTGGTGTGGCTCACCGGATACGCCCCCACCGCGGCCACCGAACGGCTCACCCTGCTGGTTCTCGCGCAGGGGCGGGCCCCCGTCCTGGTCGTCCCCACGCTGGAGGCCCCGGACGCGGCGAAGGCGGTCGGCGCGTCCGCACTGAACCTGCGTGACTGGACCGACGGCAAGGACCCCTACGCCGCGACCGCCGCCCTGCTCGACAGCACCGGCCGCTTCGGCGTCAGTGACAACGCCTGGGCGATGCACCTGCTCGGCCTGCAGCGCGCGCTGCCCGGCACCGCCTACGCGGCCCTCTCCGAGGCCCTGCCGATGCTGCGCGCCGTCAAGGACGCGGTGGAACTGGACCTGATGGCGGCCGCGGGCGCGGCCGCGGACGCGACGTTCGAGGAGATCAGGAAGGTTCCCTTCGCCGGCCGCCTGGAGTCCGAGGTCGGCGCCGACCTCGCCGGGCTGCTGCGGCGGTTCGGCCACTCACAGGTCGACTTCACCATCGTCGCCTCCGGCCCGAACGGCGCCAACCCGCACCATGAGGTGGGCGAGCGCGTCATCGAGCGCGGCGACATGGTCGTGCTTGACTTCGGCGGCCTCAGGGACGGCTACGGGTCCGACACCTCCCGCACGGTCCACGTCGGCGAGCCCACCGACGAGGAACGGCGGGTGCACGACCTGGTGCGCGAGGCCCAGGAGGCGGGCTTCCGGGCGGTGCGGCCCGGTGCCGCCTGCCAGGAGGTCGACCGTGCGGCCCGTGCGGTGATCGCCGACGCCGGGTACGGCGAGTACTTCATCCACCGCACCGGGCACGGCATCGGCGTCACCACGCACGAGCCGCCCTACATGATCGAGGGCGAACGGCAGCCCCTCGTGCCCGGCATGTGCTTCTCCGTGGAGCCCGGTGTGTATCTGCCCGGCCGTTTCGGTGTGCGCATCGAGGACATCGTGACGGTCACCGAGGACGGCGGCCGCCGCCTCAACAACACCGACCGCGAGATGGTCATAGTGGACTGAGCCACCTTAAGGAGCCCCCGTCCACCCTCGAGTGACAACGGCGCGACCATGACCCAGGCACCGACACCCACCGCGGACACCGTCCGCCGGCTGGTCAGCTCCCTGCTCAAGGGGGGCGCGAGCGGGGCCGCAGGACCCGAGGTGCGGCCCGTCGCCGAGGGCGGTGAGCACTCCACCTGGTGGGTCGGCACCCGCCATGTGCTGCGCCTCGCCCTCGACCGCGAGACCGCCGTGCGCCAGCGCCGCGAACTGCGCCTGCGCGATGTCGTGCGCCCGCATCTGCCGGTGGCGGTGCCGATGAGCGTGGCGCACGGGGAGTGGGCGCCGGGGCTCACGTACACGCTCGACACGGTGGTGCCCGGTGGCTCGGGCGAGGAGTACGACGTGTCCGCCGTCGGGGAGGCCGACCTCGCGGGGCTGCTCACCGGGCTGCGCGAGGTGCCCGCCCGGCAGGCCGAGACCCTGGGCGTCCCGCGTACCGCCCCGCGCTCCCTGGAGGCCCTGCGCAGGGCCGCCGAGAAGTGTGCCGTGCGCCTCGCCGCGGCCGACGAGTTCGACCCAGGCCGCCTCCACCAGCTCAGCGCCTCCGCCGCCGTCCAGCTCGCCGCCCAGCCCGGCACCGCCGTCCTCGTCCACCACGGCCTCAAGGGCGAGCACCTCGTGGTCAGTGCCGAGGGCCGGGTGCGGGGCATCCTCGACTGGACCGACGCGGCCGTCGGCGACCCGGCCGAGGACATCGCGGGCCTGGCGATCGCCGTCGGCTCCCCGGCCGCCGTCCGCGCCGCCACGCTGGCGGGCTACGGAGCCCGGCCGTGTCTGCGCGGCCTGTGGCTGGCCCGGTGCGACACGGTGATCCGCCTGTCCGAACGCCTGGGCGGCGGCGACAGTCCCCTGCCGCTGCTGCGGACCCGGCTGCGACGCGCCTGGGAGGCGATCCTGCTGGAGCGCGTGACGGAATTCCGGGACGAGGACGAGGACGCCGACGGGGAGCTGTAGAGGCCGTCCGTTCAGGCCTGCAGCAGCACCACGCACGACTCCCCGGGCAGGTGCAGCACGCCGTCCGCGTCCGGCGCGCCCACCTGCTCCCAGGCGGCCAGCACGCGCGCGGGACGGGTGCCCAGCGGGACGGCCGCCGGTGCCTTGGCGAGGTTCACCACCACCCGGACGTCCCCGCGGCGAAAGGCGAGCCAGCGATCCCGCTCGTCGTACGCCACCTTGGTGTCGGCGAGGTCGGGATCGGTCAGGTCTGCCTGCTCGTGCCGGAGCGCGATGAGCCTGCGGTACCAGGCCAGCACGCGCGCGTGGGGCTCGTTGCCGGGCTCCGTCCAGTCCAGGCAGGAGCGGTCGCGGGTCGCAGGGTCCTGCGGATCCGGTACGTCCTCCTCCGCCCAGCCGTGCTCCGCGAACTCCCGCCGCCTGCCCCGCCGTACGGCCTCGGCGAGTTCCGGATCGGTGTGGTCGGTGAAGAACTGCCAGGGGGTGCCGGCCGCCCACTCCTCGCCCATGAACAGCATCGGGGTGAAGGGCGCGGTGAGGGTGAGCGTGGCCGCGCAGGCGAGCAGGCCGGGGGAGAGGATCGCCGCAAGCCGGTCTCCCTGCGCGCGATTGCCCACCTGGTCGTGCGTCTGGCTGTACCCGAGGAGCCGGTGCCCGGCCACACGCGTACGGTCCAGGGGGCGCCCGTGGTGGCGGCCGCGGAAGCTGGAGTACGTGTCGTCGTGGAAGTAGCCGCCGCTGAGCGTCTTGGCGAGCGCGGCGAAAGGAGCGCGTGCGAAGTCGCCGTAGTAGCCCTGGGACTCGCCGGTCAGCGCGGTGTGCAGGGCGTGGTGGAAGTCGTCGTTCCACTGTGCGTGCAGACCGAGGCCGCCCTCCGCGCGGGCGGTGATCAGCCGCGGGTCGTTCAGGTCGGACTCGGCGATCAGGAACAGCGGCCGGCCCAGCTCGGTGGCGAGGGTGTCCACGGCCGTGGACAGCTCCTCCAGGAAGTGGCACGCGCGCGTGTCCGCCAGCGCGTGCACCGCGTCCAGGCGCAGCCCGTCGAACCGGTAGTCACGCAGCCAGGCCAGCGTGCTGCCCACCAGATAGGCCCGGACCTCGTCCGAACCGGGAGCGTCGAGATTGACCGCGGACCCCCAGGGCGTGTGGTGCGTGTCCGTGAAATACGGGCCGAACGCCGGCAGGTAGTTGCCCGAGGGACCGAGGTGGTTGTGTACGACGTCCAGGACCACGCCCAGGCCCAGTTCGTGCGCCCGGTCGACGAACCGTTTCAGCGCCTCGGGGCCGCCGTAGGGCTCGTGCACCGCCCACAGCGAGACCCCCTCGTAGCCCCAGCCGTGCCGTCCGGGGAAGGGGCACAGCGGCATCAACTCGACGTGCGTGACGCCCAGTTCAACCAGGTGCCCCAGCCGCTCCGCGGCCGCGTCCAGGGTGCCTTCCGGGGTGTAGGTGCCCACGTGGAGTTCGTAGAGGACCGCGCCGGGCAGCGGGCGTCCGGCCCACTCGGTGTGCCACGCGTACCGCCCGTGGTCGACGACGGCGCTCAGCCCGTCCGGTCCGTCCGGCTGTCTGCGCGAACGCGGGTCGGGCAGCACGGGGCCGTCGTCCACGGCGAACCCGTACCGCGAGCCGTCCCGCGCCTCGGCCTCTCCTCGCCACCAGCCCTTCCGTTCCGGATGGCGCTCCAACGCGCGCGTGGCGCCGTCGCACTGGAGCGTCACACGGCCGGCCTGCGGTGCCCACACCTCGAACTGCACGGACGGTCCCCTTCGTCTGCTCACCGTGATGTAGCCCGACCATGGTGCTTCAAACGGGATCAATCCGCTTTCGAATCCTCCCTTTTGCGGCTGGTGTCGTCAGGTACGCGCGCGTGGCGGGCGTTTTCTCGTTTTCTGGACACCCGCAGTCGGCTGACCGACAATCACGAACGTGACGTCGTCCTTCGAGTTCAACACGTACCCCGCGCGGCTCTCCGACGCGGAGCGCGACAAGGCGCTGCAGGTGCTGCGTGACGGCGTCGCCATGGGAAGGCTGTCGCACGACACGTTCATCCGCCGCATGGAGCTGGCCCTCGCCGCCCGCCGCTCGGACGAACTCGTGGTCCTCACCGCCGACCTCCCCCAGGAGAGCCGCTTCTCGCGCCTGGTGTTCGGCACCGTGGAGGCGGTCTCCGGCTTCACGGTACGGCTGCGCAGGGCCTGGCAGGCCGAGCGTCTGCCCAAGCTGCTGCTGCCGCACCCCGCCGGCGGCCATCCGCTGCGCATCGGACGAGATCCGGCCAACGGACTGCGTCTCACGCATGAAACCGTGTCCCGCGTGCACGCCGAACTCAGCCGCCAGGGCGGCACATGGGTGCTGCGCGACCTCGGCTCGACCAACGGCACCACGGTGAACGGGCGGCGGGTCATCGGCGCCGCCGTCGTGCGCGAGGGCGATCAGGTCGGCTTCGGACGGATGTCGTTCCGGCTCGCCGTCGACTGAGGGGCCGACTCAGTCACCCCTTAGCTATGGCCTGAGCATGACACGGCGTTGACGTGCTGTGATGGCCCAAATCGGTTTCCCCTCCATGGTGTTGACGTACCCCTCAAGTCGTGACTGACTGTGCGTACGCCATGTACATCAGGTGAAGCGACGGCGCCACATTGTGGAGGTGCGTCCTGCCGACACTCCTCCGCTACCCGACCGTCGACGAACTCGGCGCGCGGGCGGCAGCGCTCGTCGCCCGCCGTCCCGCGGACGCTCGTCTACGCCGTGCCGGCACCTCCCGCGCGGGCACCCCGATGTGGCTGCTTTCCGTCGGTCACGGCAGCCGGCAGGCTCTCGTCGTCGCCGGGCCGCACGCCAACGAACCCGTCGGCGGCGCCACCGTGCTGCGCCTCGCCGAACGAGCCCTCGCCGACCCGAGGTTCACCGAGGGCGCCGACGCCACCTGGAACCTGCTGCTCTCCCTCGACCCCGACGGCCTGCGCCGCAACGAGGGCTGGCTGCAGGGCCCGTACACCCTCGGCCGCTACTTCCGGAACTTCTTCCGGCCCGGCTTCCTGGAACAGCCCGAATGGCTGCCCGACGGCGCGGCGGGCGCCGCGCTGCCGGAGACCCGCACCCTGCTCGACCTCCAGGACGAACTGCGGCCCTTCCTGCAGTGCTCCCTGCACGGCGTCGACGTCGGCGGCGGCTTCGTCGAACTCACCCGCGACCTGCCGGGCCTCGCGGGACGCGTCGCCCACACCGCCGACCGTCTGGGCATCCCACGCGAACTCGGCCCGTACGACACCCTGTACTGGCCGAGCCTGGGCCCCGCCGTCTACCGCATCCCGCCGCCCCGCATCGGCGATCTGGCAGCGGCCATCACCGAGGCCGCCGTCGAGTCGACCTGGTTCCACCCGCACCGGCACGGCACGGTGACGGCGGTCGTCGAGGCACCCATGTGGGGTGTGGCGGCCGTGGAGGACGGCTCCCCGCCTACCGACGCCACCGCGGTGCTGCGTACGGTCAGCCACACGCTGCGCCAGGACTCCCGGCTCCTGGAGGTGTTCCTCGCGCGGCTCAGGCCCCACCTCGCGGGTACGCGGGACGCGGCCGCACTGCTCGCTCCCGTGGACGACTACTTACTGGTCTGCCCCGGCCTCGCCGACGCGTGGGACCCCGATGTCGCCGACGGGGCGCGCTCGCTCCCGCCGCTCAGCACCGCCCATCTGGCCGCCCTGCGTATCGCCGGGCGGCGGCTCGCGCTGCGGACCGCGGGGCTGCTGCACCAGCTCGTGACCGGCGCCGGCCGCGACCCGGCGGGCGTACTGCCGGACCTGGACCGCCTCATCGAGGAGTGGTGCGCCGACTACCGCGACGGCATCGGAGCGCGGTGGATACCGGTCGCGCGCCAGGTGGAGTACCAGTCGCGCGTGGTGCTCGCCGCGTTCGAACTCGCCGGGCGCCACGCCCCCGCGTTCTCCCGTTCGGGTGAGCCGGACTGGGGTTCCCAGGCCGCCGTGCCGATGCATCAGGAATGACGATCAGCACCACAGCGAAAGCGGTACGAGGCGGTCTGCTGGCGGCCGCCCTCCTTGTCGCCGGCGCGGCCCCCGCCCAGGCGATGGCCCGGCACTTCCCGCCGGGCGACTGGCTCTACCTCACGGTCACCAAGGGCGACGCCCGCTCCGGCCCCGGCCACGGCACCCTGCTGATGTGCGACCCGCCCGAGGGCCACACCCGAGCGGCCGAGGCGTGCAGTGAACTGGCGGCGGCCGACGGCGACATCTCCCGGATCCCGGCGAAGGACCGCTTCTGCCCGATGATCTACGCACCGGTGACCGTCCACGCGAGCGGGCAGTGGAGCGGCCGGCGGGTCGACTACACCCAGACCTACTCCAGCACGTGCTTCATGGGCGCGCGCACGGGATCGGTCTTCGCACTGGACGGCTGATCCCGGGGATCACGAGCCCACGCCGTCACGCCGCCCGGTCGCGCGCACACCGAGCCGCCGTGACGACCGTACGGGACTGGTGCTCGACCTGGTGCTCCAGAGGCACCCAGCGCGCGCGGAAACGCTCGGCGAAGGAGTCGCTCCAGGTCGCCACGAGCTGCTCCAGACCCGGTGCCGCACGGTCGCCGCTCTCCCGCAGGACCCGTAGCAGCATGGCCGCCGCCCGCAGCGGCAGGCGGCGGCCGAACGCGTCCACACTGCCGACGTACGCCATCGTGTCGTCGGCGGGAGGCGTGTGGATCCAGTCCGCGGCCAGGCCCGGAACCACTTCCAGCGCCCACTTGGCGGCCCGCAGCAGCGGCCCCTCGACGCCCTCCAGACGAGGCAGCGCCTCGTCGAGCACCCGCTCCACCTCCAGCGCGTCCCGCAGCAGCCGGCGGGCCAGCCGTCCGATCGCCGCCGCCGGCTCGGGATGCGGAGCAGGGTCGGCCACCAGGTCGCTGGCCCACATCGGCACCTCGACCACCGCCGTCAGACCGCCGTGGCGGTGGGTGGCGTACCAGGTGCTGCGGCGGGCGTCGTCGGGCATGCTCGGGTACGCGGCACCCGCGCCGGGGGAGGGCATCACATGCACTCCGGGCCCGGACGCGGCCCAGCCGGCGGCGTCCGAGGCGCCCGTCTCCACCGGGATGTGCAGCTGCGCTGCGGACTTGGCGAACGGCTCGGCGAGACCGGGTACGTCCTTCGTCAACTGGACCCAGCTGCCGCCCAGATCCGTGGCGTGCAGGGTCACCTGGAGGTAGGGGCGCAGTTCGTCGATGACCCGGGTCAGCGCGCGCGTCTCGGGCGGCAGCCGGTGCGGCGGCAGCACGGACGGCGACCACTCCGGCTGCTCCTCGGCCGCGGGCCGGAAGAACCCCAGGTGGTAGTCGAAGAGACTGCGCGGCGCCGGGGTGACGTGCAGGCTCGCCCCGTCAGGGTCGGCGCAGAGCAGGAAGTGCCAGGACGTGCCCGCACGCAACTCACGCTCGGACAGCACTCGTTCGGCGAGCGCGAGGAGCGTCGAGCCGCCGACCGGCTCGTTGGCGTGGGCGCCCGCGACGACCAGCACGGCACGCCGGGCACGGCCCACCGACAGCAGGTGCAGGGGCCGGCCCGCCCTGGAGACGCCGACCTGCCGCAGCGTGCACAGGCCAGGTCTCTGGGCGGCCAACAACCTTGCGAACGAAACGAGTTGGGGCACGGTGGGGTAGCACAGCTGCGGCAGGAGACTCACCCCCGTCAGGTCCGCCCGGCTCGGCCATCCGCAGTACCCCACGCTCTCTGTGAAGTGTCAAGGACGCCATGGGGAGGCGCCAGGGGGCGCCGGGATGCATTTAGCGGCAGCAGCCATGGGCATTGCTGCCGGCCCGGGCGCGGACACCGGCACTCACCGCTGATGCGGCGCACGCCCGGTGACCGCCGGACAGCCCTCCATGCCGCCTCAAGGGCGGGGCTACGCTGAAGCGACCCGTTCCAGCAGCACCACCGGCAGCCGTTCGAAAAGGTCCTCCATGCGCGTGTGCCCCGTGAACTCCCGCTCCGGAGACAGCACATCGGACCAGCGCCCGGGCGGCAGCGGAAGGCGCGTGTCCCGCCAGCCGCCCGCCTCCGCCAGCCGCAGCGACAGCCGTGTCACCGCAGTGACGACCTCTGCGGACCGTACGAACGCCGCACAGTGGGCGGCCGCCGGGCCCTCGGCGGTCAGCGGCGCGTACGTCGCCGCGTCCCCGAAGGCGGCGGGCCGCCGCGCGCGAAGCCGGAGCGCCGCCGCTGTCACCGCGTTCTTGTCGCCGGGGTCCTCGGGCGGGAACCGCACCGTCCGCCGGTTGTCCGGGTCCACCAGCGCCAGGTACTCGCCCTCGGTGCCCTGGTAGACGTCGGGCACGCCCGGCATCGTCAGGTGGACCAGGGCGGTACCCAGCAGGTTCGCCCGGATGTGCGCCTCCAGCTCACTCCTCAGGGCGGCCACGTGCTCGCCCGGCGCCCCGCAGGGACCCGCCGCGACGAACGCCGCCACCGCCTCCTCGTAGGCGGGCTCCTGCTCCGTCCAGCTCGTGAACAGACCCGCCTCGCGGACATGTTTCAACAGGGCCTGCTGCACGCGCTCCTCGGTTGCCGCACCGAGCCCGAACACCGTCTGCCAGGCCGCCCACGCCAGCTGTGCGTCCGGCACGCCCTCGCCCGCGCGCGTCACCTCCGCCAGTACGTCCGCCCAGCGCTGCGGGCACTCGGTGAGCACGGCCAGCGCCGCCCGTACGTCGGCGCTGCGCTTGGTGTCGTGCGTCGACACCGCGGTCCCGGTCGCCGGCCAGTCGCGCTGCACGCGCGCGCAGTAGGCGTGAAAGTCGTCCGGGGACACCGCCGGGCTCCCCGGGTTGCCGCCCACCTCGGTCGCCGACAGCAGCGGCACATGGCGGTAGAACGCCGTGTCCTCGACGGACTTGGCGCGCAGCGCCGACGCGGTCTGCGCGAACCGGGCCCGGAACTCCAGCAGGCCGGGCCCGTCACCGGCCCGCCCCAGCACCAGGTCGCGCACCACGTCCACCGCACCCGCCTCCTCCGGCACGACGAAGGCGAGCCGGGCCTCGGCCGCGGCCTCCTCTGTGACCACGGAGGCGGCGTCCGCGGAGGCGTAGGGCCGGTAGACGTCCAGGCGGACCAGCAGCTCCTGCAGCGCCGTGCGCAGCGCCCAGGGAGCGCGGTCGCGCAGCGCGGGGTCCGGTGCGGCGGCGCACAGTCTGCTCGTCACCCGGGTCAGCCGTTCGACCTCGGTGGCCAGCTCGTGCGTGAGCACCTTGTACGCCGCCCGCCGTACCGTCGCCGCCCAGTCGCCGCCCCGGTCCGTCTGCGGGGCCGCGAACCGCCGGTACTGTCCGAGGAGTTCACCGAATCCCGCCGGGTCGGTGAAAAGCCCGTCGATGTGCCGCAGCGCGTCGTAGCCAGTGGTGCCCGCGACAGGCCACGAGGCCGGCAGGGGCTCGCCGTCCGAAAGAATCTTCTCCACGACCGTCCAGCGGCCGCCCGTCGCCTCGTGCAGCCGCCTCAGGTACGCGTCCGGGTCGGCGAGCCCGTCGGGATGGTCGACGCGCAGCCCGTCGATTACGCCCTCGTGCAGCAGCCGAAGCACCTTCGCGTGTGTCGCCTCGAACACCTCCGGGTCCTCGACGCGCACCCCGATCAGCTCCGAGATGCTGAAGAAACGCCGGTAGTTGAGCTCGGTGCGGGCCAGCCGCCACCACACCGGGCGGTACCACTGCGCGTCCAGGAGCTGCGGCAGCGGCAGCCCCCTGGTGCCCTCGCGCAACGGGAACACATGGTCGTGGTAGCGCAGCACGTCACCGTCGACGCGCAGGTCGGCCATCACCGAGCCGAGCGGCCCCCCGAGCACCGGCAGCAGCACCTGGCCGCCCTGCGCCTCCCAGTCGACGTCGAACCAGCGCGCGTACGGCGACTTGGGGCCCTCCCGCAGCACCTCCCACAGGGCGTGGTTGTGGCGCGGGGCCATCGCCATGTGGTTGGGCACGATGTCCACCACCAGGCCCAGACCGTGCTCCCGCGCGGTGTGGGCCAGCGCGCGCAGCTCCTCCTCGCCGCCCAGTTCCTCGCGTACGCGCGCGTGGTCCACGACGTCGTAGCCGTGCAGCGAGCCGGGCACGGCCTCCAGCACCGGCGACAGATGCAGATGTGAGACGCCGAGCGACGCCAGGTACGGCACGGCGGCCGCAGCGGCCGCGAACGGGAACGCGGGCTGCAGCTGCAGCCGGTAGGTGGCGGTGGGCACCACGGGGTCGACTCGCTCAGGTGTCATGCAAGCCTACGTACCCGTCCTGCCGCACTTCGTGTCATCGTCCCCTCGACGAGTGCACGCGCGCGTGCCCGGCATCGAGTGACGGGGATCACGGGGCGCACGTACAAGGACGTCATCGCACCGACCGGGCGGCTGCTGCCGCCGGTGTCCTTTCGGGGGCGGCTGCCGATGCCCACGATCCAGCTCGGGAGCGTACCGCTCGTCGCCCGCACGAGCGTCTGGCCGACGTCCGCGGGCCTCACAGGCGGGGGCTCACGCCCGGACAGGTGAGCTGAGGCCCGCCGGTGGGCCGGCTCGGCGACCGGCGAGACCGGCGGGCGGTCGTGCTCCTCTTTCCCCCGCGACGGCATCACGGTCACCGCGCCATGTGGCCGGCGCGCCCGCCGGACTGCCCACCGCGCTGCTCGCGCTCCTGGGGGCGTCGGCGGGTGCGACCGTACAGCTGATCGGCCCCCCGAGCCGCGCCCGTCCGGGGGCGCCGCCCGTGGCCATGCAGCTACGGAGCCATGGAGTCACCAGCTACGGAGCCACGCAGCCTCCGAGCCCCAGGTCGGCACGGCCCTCTCCTTCGAGAGCACCCTCGACGAGAGCTCTTCGTCCTGGGACGGGCGCCGGCCGGCCCGGCCGCCGTACTCGCGCATCCCGCGTACGCCCTGGCCGCCGCCGCCCTCCTGGCGGCCATCTGCGGCACGGGCTCCGCCTCGCACCCGACGACGGGCGCGACCCGGCCCGGCCACCCGGCCCGGAATACCCACGCCGACGGCCAGGCCCGCGCGGTCGCCGTCACCGGCTCCCTGGCCGAGTCCTGCGGCCCCGCGGCCGCGTTCGTGGCGGCGAGGCTGGCCGCCGTCCCCGCCTGTGTGATGGCCGGTGACGGCGCGCCCGGCCTCGTACCTCGGGCCTGCCGAAAGGCCCTCCACGCGCGCGTGGAGGGCCGTTTCGGCCGATCGCACCGGCGTGGAGCGGCCCCGGGTGGGTCTAGACCGGCCGCTGCAGCACCGTCAGGCTGCGGTCCACCAGGGTCAGCCGGTCCCCGGCGCGTACCTTCGGGCCCGTGTCCGGTTGTGCCCCGTCCGTGCGGGCGGTGTCGACGACGACCTGCCACTGGCGGCCGTGGTTGACCGGCACCACGAACTCCAGCGTCTTCGGCGAGGCGTTGAACATCAGCAGGAACGAGTCGTCGCCGATCCGCTCGCCGCGCGTGCCCGGCTCGGAGATCGCGTTCCCGTTCAGGAACACCGTCAGCGCCGATGCCGGTGCCGTGTCCCAGTCACGCTGGGTCATCTCCTTGCCCTCCGGGGTGAACCAGGCGATGTCCGACAGCTCGTCGTGGGTGCCCTCCACCGGGCGCCCGTGGAAGAAGCGGCGCCTGCGGAAGACCGGATGGTCCTTGCGCAGCCACACCATCGCGCGCGTGAAGTCCAGCAGCTCGCTGACGGCCGTGTCATTCTCCGCGTCGGGGGCCGGCCACTTCACCCAGGCCAGCTCGTTGTCCTGGCAGTAGGCGTTGTTGTTGCCGTTCTGCGTGCGGGCGAACTCGTCGCCGTGGCTGATCATCGGCACGCCCTGGGACAGCATCAGCGTGGCGACGAAGTTCCGCATCTGGCGTGCCCGCAGCCGCAGCACCTCGGGGTCGTCGGTCTCGCCCTCCGCTCCGCAGTTCCAGGACCGGTTGTGGCTCTCGCCGTCCCGGTTGTCCTCGCCGTTGGCGCGGTTGCGCTTGTTGTTGTAGGCGACCAGGTCGTGCAGGGTGAAACCGTCGTGGCAGGTCACGAAGTTGATCGAGGCCAGCGGGCGGCGGCCGTCGTCCTGGTAGAGGTCCGACGAGCCCGTCAGCCGGGACGCGAACTCGGCGAGCGCGCGCTGCTCACCCCGCCACATGTCCCGCACGGTGTCCCGGTACTTGCCGTTCCACTCGGTCCAAAGCGGCGGGAAGTTGCCCACCTGGTAGCCGCCCTCGCCGACGTCCCACGGCTCGGCGATCAGCTTCACCTGGGACACCACCGGGTCCTGCTGCACCAGGTCGAAGAACGACGACAGCCGGTCCACCTCGTGGAACTGCCTGGCCAGCGTGGCCGCCAGGTCGAAGCGGAAGCCGTCGACGTGCATCTCGGTGACCCAGTACCGCAGCGAGTCCATGATCAGCTGCAGGACGTGCGGGGACCGCATCAGCAGGGAGTTCCCGGTGCCCGTGGTGTCCATGTAGTAGCGCGGGTCGTCGGTGAGCCGGTAGTACTGCGGGTTGTCGATGCCCTTGAAGGAGAGCGTCGGGCCCAGGTGGTTGCCCTCGGCCGTGTGGTTGTAGACCACGTCCAGGATGACCTCGATACCGGCCTCGTGCAGCGCCTTGATCGCCGACTTGAACTCCAGGACCTGCTGGCCGCGGTCGCCCCAGGAGGCGTACGCGTTGTGCGGGGCGAAGAAACCGATCGTGTTGTAGCCCCAGTAGTTGTTCAGGCCCATGTCGACCAGCCGGTGGTCGTTCACGAACTGGTGGACCGGCATCAGCTCCAGCGTGGTCACGCCCAGCTCCACCAGATGCTCGATGATCACCGGGTGCGCGAGCGCCGCGTAGGTGCCGCGCAGCTCCTCAGGCAGCCCCGGGTGCTGCATGGTGAGACCCTTCACATGGGCCTCGTAGATCACCGTCTCGTGGTAGCCGCGCCGGGGCCGCCGGTCGTCGCCCCAGTCGAAGTAGGGGTTGACCACGACCGACGTCATCGTGTGCGGCGCCGAGTCCAGGTCGTTGCGCTCGTCGGGCGCGTCGAAGTGGTAGCCGTACACCTCCTCGCCCCAGCGGATGGAACCGCTGATCGCGCGCGCGTACGGGTCGAGCAGCAGCTTCGCCGAGTTGCAGCGCATGCCGCGCTCGGGGGCGTACGGGCCGTGCACGCGGAAGCCGTAACGCTGTCCCGGCATGATGCCGGGCACGTACGCGTGCCGCACGAAAGCGTCGCTCTCGCGCAGTTCCACCGCCGTCTCCGAGCCGTCGTCGTGCAGCAGACACAGCTCTACTCGGTCCGCGGTCTCCGAGAAGACCGCGAAATTGGTGCCGGCGCCGTCGTACGTGGCACCGAGCGGATACGCCTCGCCAGGCCAGACCTGCATGGACACGACTCTTTCAGCTGGGGCGCGCCGTCGGCGGCGCCTTCGCGTCGAGTGTCCCCGAAAGTGATGGAACCACCTATGACTTACGTCCCTCTTACCGATCGACCAGGCATACGCGGTATGCCGAATCCAGTGGGGCAGACACGTACTCCCGGGATGAAGGGGAGCTGGGGGAAAATGTGCGCAAGATAGTGCACCGCCATCTGGGCAAGGTGGTGGCCGGAGCGGCCATCGCGTTGGCCGGGACCGCCGTGATGGTCGGCATCACCCTGCCGGGGACGGCGGGGGCCGACGAGTCGGGGGGCGGCAGCGCCGGCACCCGGGCGGCGCAGCAAGCGGGACAGGGGCAGGACGGCGCCGTCCCGGCAGGTGTGGTCGAGCAGGCGCCCGCCGAGGGCGTCAAGGGCAAGGGCAACGACCCGCTCACCGACGACGAGACCAAGCGGGCCGAGCAGATCGCCGCCGGCCGGCAGCTGCTGAACTCCGCCGAGAACGTCGAGGGCGAGCGCGGACCGCAGCGCCTCACGGTCGACATCGCCGACCCGGAGAACGACGAGGCGGACGACCCGAACGCGCCCCGTCGCGCCGACGTGACGTTCTACGACTACAAGAACGACACCCTCGTCACCAAGACGGTCAACCTGGACACCGGAAACGTCGAGGAGACCGGCACGCAGCATGGCGTCCAGCCGCCGCTGAGCCGCGCCGAGAACGCCGAGGCCGCCAGGCTCCTGATCGCCGACCCGCTCGGCGCCGGCCTCAAGGCGGACTACAAGGACGCCACCGGCAAGGAACTCACCTCGCCGGACCAGCTGCTGCTCAACGGCGCCGTGTACCGGGCCACGCCGGGCGCCCAGCCCGCGGTACTGGACAAGTGCGGTGAGCACCGGTGCGTGCGGCTGTTTCCGAAGGTCGTCAAAGGGCCGTGGATCGACGCCAGGTCGCTGATCGTCGACCTCAGTGCAGGCAAGGTCGCCAAGCTCGCCCGACGCTGAGCCCGCCTCCGTTCACTTTTCCCACTTGCTCCTCCTGTAAGGGAGTCACTTCTTCATGCGCGTCATAAGAATGAGCCGTGCCCGCATCCGGACCGCCATCGGCCTCTCCGTGGCCGCGCTGGCCGCCGGTGCGGTCACCGGTGCCGGACCGGCAGCCGCCCAGCCGAAGGCCGCCGCAGCGCCCGCCGCCGACTGCAGCGCCGCCTACAGGATCGAGCAGAAGCTCTCCACCGGCACGACCTGGCGGATGTGCTGGCGCTACGACAGCAAGGCCGGACTCGTCCTCGACAACGTGTCCTACCAGCCCAAGGGCGAGACCACGCCGATCAAGGTGCTCAACAGCGCCCGGCTCGCCCAGATCGACGTGCCCTACGACGACGGCAGCGTCGAGTACGACGACCTCACCGGCTTCGGCTTCGCCCAGGGCCTGATGAACCTGGCACCGGGCGAGTGCCCCGGCGGCACCATCAAGACCGTCAAGGTGCCCGACGCCTGGGACCCGTCGCAGGCCAACGTCAAGGGCCTGTGCACCACCACCCGCGCCCGCGGCCACGCCTACCGCATGCAGGGAAACAGCGCCAACCAGGTCTACCAGGCCCAGGGCAAGGACCTTCTCATCTACACGGTCAACCAGGTCGGCTGGTACGAGTACATGACCGAGTGGCGCTTCCAGGACGACGGCACGATCAACATGAACGTCGGTGCCACCGGCAGCCTCTCCTACGAGGACTACGACGCGGGCGACGGCCGCGGCTGGCCCATCGGCAAGGGCGCCACCGCCTCCGCCACCAGCCACACCCACAACGTCTTCTGGCGGCTGGACTTCGGCCTCGACGGCTCCTCCAAGACGAAGGTCGAGCAGTACGACTCGAAGGTCACCCCGCCCGCCCGCGGCCAGGAGGCCCCGAGCGCCAAGACCAGCCGCACCAAGGTCACCAAGGAACTCGCCGGCGACTACAAGACCTACCGCTGGTGGCGGATGGTCAGCGCGACCGGCAAGAACAAGGACGGGCACGCCCGCTCGTACGAGATAGTCCCCGGCACCACCACCAAGTACCCGGGCCGCAGCTTCACCAAGCACGACCTGTACTTCACCGAGTACAACAAGTGCGAGCAGTTCGCCAGCAACAACACCGGCAACTGCCCCGCCGCCTCGGGCAAGTCCGTCGACAAGTGGGTGAACGGGCAGACCCTCACCCACCCGATCGTCTGGATGAACGTGGGCTTCCACCACATAGCGCGGGACGAGGACCAGCAGCCCATGCCGATCCACTGGCAGGGCTTCTCCATCGCCCCGAGGGACGTCACGGCTATGAATCCGCTCACTCCCGGCGCCCTCGCGTCCCAGAACGGCCACTGGGAGCCGCGTAGTTGAGAAACGACACTGTCCATCCGGCTGCACCGTCGACCGCTCCCGGAGTACCCTTCCTTGATCGTTGACACGGGGTAGTGCTCGGGGGAGCGGAAGGCGGTGCGCGGGTGGGGTCGGGAGGGCTGGAGTTGCCCCCTGGTGACGAGGGTCACGAGGGGGACTCCGCAGACGTCCCGCCCGGCACGGTGTCCCTGGCCAGGCCCATGGCGACGAGTTCCATCGGGCCGGAGCTGGACTGGGACACCGACGCCTGGCGCGAGGTGCGTACGCGCGCTCAGCGAGCCGGCCGGGCCTACATCTGGCTGAACCTCGTCGAACAGCGGCTGCGCGCGGTCGTGGCCGCCGTTCTGCGGCCCATCTACGAACCCGTCCACGGCGACGACTGGGTGGTCGCCGCGGCCGGGCCGGCCGGCCAGGAATGGGTGCAGCGCGCGGTTGCGGTACGTGAAGTCAGCCGCCGCAAGGGCTACTTGCTCGACCCGGCCGACGACAACGTCCTCAGCTTCCTCACCCTGCCGCAGCTGCGCGAGCTGATGGTGCAGCACTGGCCGTGCTTCGAGCCGTACATCGACGACCGCCGCGACGTCGAACTCGCCCTGGACGAGCTGGAGGTCACCCGCAACGTCGTCTCCCGCAACCGCGCCCTGTCCGAGGCGGTCCTGAACCAGGCCGAGCGGGCATCGGCGAAGCTGCTGGACATCCTCGGCGCGGCCGGAGACGTGCCGTCCGCCCGCCGGCTGCCCGTGGACGCGGTGGAGGACCTGGTCGGCGACCGGTACGCGGACGTGGTCGCCGTGCACCCCGACCGGGTGCGGCTGCTGCGCCAGTTCCCGGCCGAGGACATGTTCGGCGGCGCCCGCCGCCTCGACGCCGTCGGTATCGGCCTCAACCTGCTCGTGCAGAACTTCTCCGGGCGACGGCTGCTGCGTCTCGCCGAGGCCGGCTGCCGCGTCCGGCTCCTGTTCCTCAACCCGGCCTCCAGCGCCGTCAAGCGGCGAGAGCGGGAACTCGGCATGAAGCGCGGGGAGTTGAGCCGCGCCGTCGAGATGAACATCCTGCACATGCGCCGGGTGCGGTCCCGGCTGCGCGACCCGGGCGCCTTCGAGATCCAGGTCTACGACGAGACCCCGCGCTGCACGGCCTACCTCGTCGACGGCGACGGCTCGGACGGCATCGCCGTCGTGCAGTCGTATCTGCGGCGTTCGCGCGGCATGGAGGCGCCGGTGCTGGTGCTGCGCAACGGCAACCGGGTGGTCAAATCGGGCGACGTGGATGACAGCGGGCTCTTCCCGACCTATCGCGAGGAGTTCGAAACGACTTGGGTGGATTCGCGGCCCGTGTCCTGAACCGCCCGTGGCCGCAAGCGGAATGCGGTCCTCGGATTGTCAGTGGCACATGGGAAGGTGGAGACCACTGGGGGAAAGCACCACCAAGAAGGGGGGCCGCACATGGGCTGGCACCAGGAGCTGCTGATCGGCTTCGACCTGGAGACGACCGGGACCGATCCGCGCGAGGCGCGCATCGTCACGGGGGCCGTGATCGAGGTCAGGGGCGGGCAGCCCATAGGGCGCCGGGAGTGGCTGGCGGATCCGGGAGTGGAGATCCCGGCCGACGCGGTCGCGGTCCACGGGATCAGTAACGAGCGGGCGGCGGCGGACGGCCGCCCCGCCGACCAGGTGGCGGACGCCATCGCGGACGTCCTGGCCGGGTACTGGAAGACAGGCGTCCCAGTGGTCGCCTACAACGCCGCCTTCGACCTGAGCCTGCTCTCCGCCGAGCTGCGCAGGCACGGCCTCCCGTCCCTGCGCGACCGGCTGGGCGGCATCGACCCCGCCCCGGTCATCGACCCGTACACCATCGACCGCCGGGTCGACCGCTACCGCCGCGGCAAGCGCAACCTCGAAGCGGTCTGCACGGAGTACGGCGTACCGCTCGACGCCGCGCACGACGCCTCGGCCGATGCCCTCGCCGCGGCCTGTCTGGCCGGCGCGATAGCCGCCCGCCACCCCAAGATCGCAGCCCTCGGTCCGGCGGAACTGCACCGCCGCCAGATCGCGTGGTATGCCGAGTGGGCGGCGGACTTCCAGAGCTTCCTGCGCGGCAAGGGGGACGCGACGGCGGTCGTCGACGGCACCTGGCCCCTGCGGGAGCCGGCGGACGAGACGGTCTGAACCACCGGTTCGGGAGCGCCCCCAAGGGGCGCGGGGCTGCATCGCTATGCGGCTCCGCCGAGCGGGCGCGACCCGTCACACAGGCCCACAGTTGCCCGACAGCACCACGTGCCTGACCCATGGGCTGCCCATGGGTGCTCAGAACGGATACCAGCGCACGGACTCGTCCCCGTCCCGCAGTGACGCCACCCGGCGTTCGAACTCGACCAGGGCCTTGGGGTTCGTCGGTGCGTGCTGGGAGACCCAGGCGCAGCTGGCCGTCTCGCGGGCGCCGCGCAGCACCGAGCAGCCCTCCCACTCGCGCACGTCCCAGCCGTAGGACTCGGTGAAGGAGTCGTAGGCGTCGGCCGGCAGGCCGTAGCGGTCGCGGGAGAGGGCCATGACGACCAGGTCGTGCTCACGCAGGTCGGCGGAGAAGGTCTCCAGATCGACCAGGACCGGACCGTCCGGGCCGACGTGCACATTGCGGGGCAGTGCGTCCCCGTGGATGGGGCCGGGCGGAAGATGCGGGGTGAGCGCGGCGGCGGCCGACGCGAAGCCGTCCCGCCGGTCCCGCAGATACGCCGCGTCCGCGGGGTCGATCGCGTCGCCCGCGAGGCGCAGCCAGCGTTCCACACCGCCCAGAAGCTCACGGGGCGGCACATCGAAGGAGGGTGAGGGCAGAGCGTGGACCACCCGCAGCAGTTCGGCCAAATCCCGCGGTTCCGCGGCCCGTACGGCATCGGGCAGCCGTTGCCACACGGTCACCGGGTGCCCCTCGACCAGCAGCGGCTCCGGCGCGGCCGCCCGCACCGCCGGCACGCCCGCCTCGGCAAGCCACAGCGCGATGTCCAGTTCCCGGCGTGCCCTGCCGAGGAGTTCGGCGTCGCGGCCCACCTTGACCACCAGGTCACCGGCGGCGAACACCGCGTTCTCGCCCAGGGCGAGGAGCCGCGCGTCGCGTGCCGGGCCCGGCAGCACTCCCGCCGCGGCCAGCGCGTCCCGCGCCGTGGCCTCGTCCATCGTGGGCCTCCCGTTTCGTCGTACGCCTGCCGTGTCGTCGTACGGCTGCCGTGTCGTCCTACGCCCGTCGCGGACGGCGTCGGAATCTCGCCATCCGTCGGTCAGTCTCGCATCCGCACAGGTCCGGCCCTGTGTGCGGTGCCTTGACGGCGTACAGCGCCTTCACGACCATGACGGGGCCCATCCGAGCAGCGCAAAGGGGCTGAGTCCGTGACACTGGTGACCGCGCGGGGGCGGTCGGTGCGACGCGTCCCGAGCAGCGAACGACATCGGCGCGCCGACGGGCACGGCGCCTGGTTCCTCGTCCTGCCCGCCCTGATCCCCATCCTCGTACTGAGCGTCGGCCCCCTGCTCTACGGCATCCTGCTGGCCTTCACCGACTCCCAGTCCGGCCGGACCCGGCCCACGCAGTGGATCGGCGGCCTCAACTTCCAGGACCTGCTGCACGACACGCTGTTCTGGGAGTCGTTCCGGATCGGGCTGGTGTGGGCGGTCGGTGTGACCGTCCCGCAGTTCCTGCTGGCACTGGGTCTCGCGCTGCTGCTCAACGAGGACCTGCGGCTGAGATGGCTGGCCCGCGCCCTCGCGATCGTCCCGTGGGCGATGCCCGAGGTCGTCGTGGGCATCATGTGGCGGCTGGTCTACAACCCGGACGCGGGCGTTCTCAACGAAACCCTGCACGACCTCGGCCTCGGCGACGGCCGCGACTGGCTCAGCGGTCTCGGGACCGCCCTGCCCGCGGTGATCGTCGTCGGCGTCTGGGCGGGCATGCCGCAGACCACGGTCGCGCTGCTCGCCGGACTGCAGAACACCCCGCGCGAACTCCACGAGGCGGCCGCCGTCGACGGGGCGGGTGCCTGGCGCCGCTTCCGCACGGTCACCTGGCCCGCCCTCAGGCCGGTCGCCCTCGCCATCACCGCGCTCAACCTCATCTGGAACTTCAACTCCTTCGCCCTGGTCTATGTACTGACCAGCGGTGGCCCCGGCGGCCGCACCCGCCTGCCCATGCTGTTCGCCTACGAAGAGGCCTTCCGCTACGGGCAGTTCGGGTACGCGGCGGCGATGGGATGTGTGATGGTCGCGGTGATCTCGGTGCTGCTCGCCCTCTTCCTCGTGGGCCGGCTCAGGGGAGGTGACGAGGCATGAGGGCCCGGACCGGCATCAGGGCCGGCCAGTACGCGGCCCTCCTCGCGTATCTCGTCTTCCTGGCCTTCCCCCTCCTCTGGCTGCTCTCCACCGCCTTCAAGTCGCCCCGGGAACTGGGCGGTCTGCACCCCACCTGGATCCCCCGCCACCCCACCCTCGACAACTTCCGGCAGGCCTTCGACGAGCAGCCCCTGCTGCACGCCGCGCTCAACTCCCTGCTCGCCGCGGTCGGGGCGGCGGTCGTCGCGGTGGCGATCGCGACCCCGCTCGCCTATGTCATGGCCCGCAGGCGCTCCGCGCTCACCCGGGCCGCCACCGGCTGGGTGATGGTCAGCCAGGCATTCCCGCTGGTCCTGGTGATCATCCCGCTGTTCCTGGTGCTGAAGAACCTGCGGCTGATCAACTCGCTGGCGGGGCTGACGCTGGTGTACGTCGTGTGGGCGCTGCCCTTCGCGCTGTGGATGCTGGCCGGATACGTCCGCGCCGTGCCCACCGAAGTCGAGGAGGCGGCAGCCGTCGACGGGGCCGGGCGGCTGCGGACACTGGTGTCGGTGGTGGCGCCGCTGCTCGCGCCGGGGATCGCGGCGACGGGACTGTTCGCCTTCGTCACCGCGTGGAACGAGTTCTTCTTCGCGCTCGTGCTGCTGAAGACCCCCGGGAAACAGACACTTCCGGTAGTGCTCACCCACTTCATCGGCGCGGAGGGCGTCGCCGACCTCGGCCCGCTCGCGGCGGCCGCGTTCCTCGCGACGCTGCCCTCTCTCGTCGTGTTCGCCCTCATCCAGCGGCGGATCACCGGCGGCATGCTCACCGGGGCGGTGAAGAACTGATGCGCGGCAGGATGACCGGCCTCCTCGCCCTCGTGCTGGTCCTGTTGGCGGGATGCACGAGCGGCGGCAGCGACACCGCGGGCGGCCGTATCACCCTCCGCTTCCAGTCACTGGCCTGGCAGCAGCAGTCGGTCGAGGCCAACAAGGAGCTGGTGAAGGAGTGGAACGCGAGCCATCCGGACGTCAGGGTCGAGTATGTCCAGGGGAGTTGGGACAGCGTCCACGACCAGCTCCTCACCTCCTTCGAGGGCGGTGAGGCACCCGACATCATCCACGACGCCTCCGACGACCTCGCGGACTTCGCCTACGGCGATTACCTCGCCGACCTGCGAGGAGTGCTGTCCGCCCGCCTCAAGGCCGACATTCCGCAACGGAGTTGGCAGACCGCGACCTTCGGGGGCGGCGTCTACGGCGTGCCCTTCCTGCAGGAGCCGCGGGTGATCGTCGCCAACGGGAAATGGCTGAAGGAGTCCGGCGTGCGGATCCCCACCCCCGAACGCCCTTGGAGCTGGGCGGAGTTCAGGAGCGTCACCCGCCGGCTCAGCGGCAGGGGGAAGTACGGCGTGGCCTGGCCGCTGAAGGAGCCCGTGTCCGCCACGCTCAACCTCTCGCTGTCGGCAGGCGGCGAGCTGTTCCACCGGGACGCCGACGGCAAGGTGACGATCCGCTTCGGCGCGGCCGACCAGGTGGTGCCCCGCACGATCCACGACCAGGCGGACACCGATCACAGCGCCTCGCCCACCACCTTGGGCAGCGGCGGCTCGGACACCCTGCCCGGCTTCTTCGGCGGCAGGTATGCGATGGTCCCGCTCGGCTTCTCCTACCGCCAGCAGATCGTGCAGCAGGCACCCAAGGGCTTCGACTGGCAGGTGCTGCCCGCCCCGGCGGGCGCCGACGGGCTCACCCAGGGCGTCAGCCCGCAGACCCTGTCCATCGCCGAGGACAGCCCGCACAAGAAGGAGGCCGCCGAGTTCGTCGACTTCCTGCTGCGGCCGAAGAACATGGTGCGCCTCGCGCTGGGCGACTGGATGCTGCCGACCGGCACCCAGGCCCTCAAGGACCCGGCCCTGCACACGGCCGAGGACGGCTGGGCCACCGGTACCGCCCTCGCCGGCCACCTCCGCTCGGCACCCGCGCAGTCCGTGCGCGGCTACCCCGAGTGGAAGGACAAGGTGGCGACCCCTGCCTTCCAGGAGTACTACAGCGGGGCCATCGGCCTCGGCGAACTGCGCGGACGCCTCGTGAAGGACGGCAACCTGGTGCTGGCGCGGTACCAGCGGTGAACCGCCCACTCCGCCTCACCGCCGCCCAGGCCGCCACACCGGAAGATCCCGGCCCCGCTCACCGTCCGCAGCCGTCCGCAGCCGTCACCGCCGTCACCGCCGTCACCGCCGTCCGCAGCCGTCACCGCCGTCACCGCCGTGAGCGGCGGCCGGCGGGCCGGGCCGGTCGACCGCACGCGGTGGCGGCCCCTGCCCCGCGTCGGTGCCGGGATCGTACGCGTCCAACAGCGCCGCACCCCGCTGCCGACGGGCGGCGCCGACGAAAGCCGGCTGCACCTCGTCGAGTTCGGCTTCTCGCGTGTCGGAGGCTCGCCGCACGTCTGGCTCCGGCGGGCCGAGCGGTGGCCGGCGCTGCACGTGGGGCCGGCCGGACGAGCCGTCGGAGCGAGCGGAATACACGTTGCACGAGACGGTTCGTCTCGCCTACTGTCGATCACATGAAGAGCCGAGCCCCCATGACCCGCCCCGCCCACATCGCGATGTTCTCGGTGGCCGCCCACGGCCATGTGAACCCCAGTCTGGAGGTGGTCCGCGAGCTCGTCGCCCGCGGGTACCGGGTCACGTACGCGATCCCCCCGGTCTTCGCGGAGAAGGTCGCCGAGACCGGTGCCGAGCCGAAGCTCTGGAACTCCACCCTGCCGGGGCCGGGCGCCGACCCGGCGGCCTGGGGCAGTGAGCTGCTGGACCACGTCGAGCTCTTCCTCGGCGACGCGATCCAGGCCCTGCCCCAGCTGAGCCGGGCGTACGAGGGCGACGTACCCGACCTCGTCCTGCATGACATCACGGCGTACCCCGGCCGTGTCCTCGCCCACCGCTGGGGCGTGCCCGCGATCTCGCTGTCGCCGAACCTCGTCGCCTGGGAGGGATACGAGGAGGAGGTGGCCGAGCCCATGTGGGCCGGGCCGAAGAGCACCGAGCGCGGTCAGGCCTACTACGCCCGCTTCCAGGCCTGGCTGGAGGAGAACGGGATCACCCGGCACCCCGATTCCTTCGTGGGCCGGCCCGACCGTTCGCTCGTCCTGATCCCCAGGGCGATGCAGCCCCACGCCGAACGGGTCGACGAGAGCGTGTACACCTTCGTCGGCGCCTGCCAGGGCGACCGGGCGGCGCAGGGGGAGTGGCGGCGGCCGGAGGGTGCCGAGAAGGTGGTGCTGGTGTCGCTCGGGTCGACCTTCACCAACCAGCCGGGCTTCTACCGGGAGTGCGTGCGGGCCTTCGGCGACCTCCCGGGCTGGCATCTCGTGCTGCAGATCGGCGGGCAGCTGGAGCCCGCCGAGCTCGGGGACGTACCGGCGAACGTCGAAGTGCGTTCCTGGGTACCGCAGTTGGCGATCCTCAAGGAGGCCGACCTGTTCGTCACGCACGCCGGGGCGGGCGGCAGCCAGGAGGGGCTGGCGACCTCGACGCCGATGATCGCCGTACCTCAGGCCGTCGATCAGTTCGGCAACGCGGACATGCTGCAGGCACTCGGAGTCGCCCGCCACGTCCCCACGGCCCAGGCGGACGCCGAGACCCTGCGCACCGCCGCCCTCGCCCTGGTCGACGACCCCGAAGTGGCCCGCCGGCTCAAGGAGATCCGGGCCGAGATGGCCCAGGAGGGCGGCACGCACAGGGCGGTCGACCTGATCGAGGCCGAACTGCCCGCGCGGTGAGGACGATGGAGGACGAGTGAGGGCCCGCTGACTCCCCCGGAGACCAACGGACCCTCAGCCTTGAGGAGGGGTCAGACCCTCACACGCCGACCCTCGTCCGGCACCGGGGGCGCGACGGCCTCCGGCGACTCGTCGTGCGTCAGGTCCGGCAGCCGGTGCAGCCACTTCGGCAGGTACCAGTTGCGCTCGCCCAGCAACGCCATGACCGCGGGGAGCAGCACACCCCGGATGATCGTCGCGTCGATGAGCACCGCGGCCGCCAGGCCCACACCCATCTGCTTCATCGACTGCATGGACAGCGTGCCGAAGATCGCGAACACGGCGACCATGATGACCGCGGCGCTGGTGACGACACCGGCCGTGGTGACCACGCCGTGCTGGATCGCGTCCCTCGTCGTACGGCCGCGCATCCGCGCCTCACGGATCCGCGAGACCACGAACACGTGGTAGTCCATCGACAGCCCGAACAGGATCACGAACAGGAACAGCGGCAGCCATGTGATGATCGCGCCGACGCCCTCCGCGCCCACCAGCGAGGCGCCCCAGCCGTGCTGGAAGACGGCGACGAGGATGCCGTAGGCGGCGCCCACCGAGAGCAGGTTGAGCAGGATCGAGGTGATCGCGACCGTCAGCGAGCGGAACGACAGCAGCATCAGGAGGAAAGCGAAGATCACCACGAACGCGAAGACCGGCACGACCGCACCGCCGAGCTGGGCGTTGAAGTCGTGTGAGCCGGCGACCTGTCCGGTGATCGGTGCCTGGACCCCGTCGACCTTGCCGAGCGTCGCGGGCCGTACGTCGTCGCGCAGTTTCTCCAGGCTGGCGCCCGCCTTGTCCAGGTCGGAGCCGCCGACCAGAGGGACGTACACGTAGGCGATGTTCTGGGCGTCGTGCAGCTTGATCTCGACCGGACCCCGCGAGGCGCCCGAACCGACCGCCCGCGCCTTGAAGTCGGCGAGGGCGCTCTTCACCTCGGGGGCGTTGATGTCCTTGGCCTTGACGACCACCTCGGCCGGCTCGGAACCGCCCGGGAAGGCGTCGTTGACGCGGTTGTACGTCTGCACGATCGGCAGCGAGTCGCCGAGCTCCTGGTCCAGCGTGAGGTTCTGGGTCTTCATGCCGACGGCGGGAGCCGCGATGGCCAGCAGCACACCGGCCGCGACAAGGACCGAGACGAGGGGCTTGGCGAGCACGCCGCGCAGGACCGCGGTCCAGAACCGGCTCTCCCCGCCCGTGCGGGCGGCCCGGCGCTCCATGGCCTTGCGCAGAAACGGGATCCGCCCCTTCTCGACCCGTTCGCCCAGCAGCGACAGCAGCGCGGGCAGCACCGTCACAGAACCGACCATGGCGACCGCCACGACCATCAGCGAGGCCAGGCCCATCCCCTCGAACGTGGCGAGCCCGGTGAGCAGCATGCCCGCCATCGCCACGCACACCGTGATGCCCGAGACGACGATCGCGCGGCCACTGGTCGCGGCGGCGATCCTGAGAGCCGTCTGGGCGTCGCGCCCGGCCGCGCGCTCCTCGCGCTCCCGGCGCAGATAGAACAGGCAGTAGTCGACGCCGACGGCCAGACCGACCAGCAGCATCACGGAGTTGGCCGTGTCGGTCATCGGCTGGATGTGGCTGACGATGCCCATCAGGCCCATCGTCGCCATGATCGCGGTGATCGCCAGGGCCACCGGCAGCAGCGCGGCCACGAGCGCGCCGAAAGCGATGAGCAGAATGCCGAGTGCCACCGGCACCGCGGAGAGCTCGGCACTCTTGAAGTCGTCCCCGAACGCGTCGGCGACCGTCTTCGACATGCTGGCGCTGCCGATCTCCCCGATCCGCAGCGTCTCGTGGTCCTTCTGCACCCCGTCGACGGCCTTCAGCACGGGCTGCACGCGGTCGCTCGCGCTCTCGGCGTCGCCGCGCATGTCGAACTGCACCAGCGCGCTGCGCCCGTCCTTGGAGATCGTCTGCGTGGTGTACGGCGACCTCACGTTCGTGGCCTTGCCGGTCCCGTCGACGGCCTTGATGACCGCGCCGACGGCGGCCCTGAACTCGGCGTCCGTGGCCTTCAGCCCGCCGCCCTTCGCCTGGATCAGGACCGACTCACCGGCCGGTTCGTCGATCCCGGCGTCGTCGACGATCTTTGCGGCGGTGTGTGTCTCGCCCTTGAGCTGGTCGCTGTCCTTGAGTTCGACGCGGCCGGCGGCCGAACCGAGCCCCATCGCCAGGACGACGAACAACACCCAGACACCGACGGCAGCCCATCGGTGCCGGGCGCTCCAGCCGCCGGCCCGGGCGGCTATGCCCCGCACCCGTGAATCTCCGTTCCCCATGATGGGCTTGCCCCCTTGTGCACGGTGACAGCCCCCTGCCGCCACCTTTCGTTTCGAAGGTATGACCGGCGTAAGCCCATCTCGTCGTGCTGCCCGGTGAGGTGCCGCGGCCCGAACTCATCCCCCCGGACCGGGCGTCTCACCGCTGGGGAGGACCCGGGCCCCTTACATCTATTCGGGCTACTCGAAGGTAGCGATCAGGGTGGCGGTCCGGTGTCCGGTCCGTCGGCATCGCTCCTCTTTGTCATTACGAAACCTTGATGAACACGTCACAGGTACGTGAAGGTGTTGCTTCGGGCCCCGCCGTTGGGCGAGAGTTTCGCGCAGTCCGCCCCGCGCGGACGGCGGCCCTCGTGCCCACCCCCACGGGGCACGACGGCCGCCTTATGGTGTGCGGATGACGACGATGTACGCGGCGCTGCTGCGCGGGATCAACGTGGGCGGCAGGAAAAGGCTCCCGATGGCCGACCTGCGGCAGCTGATGGAAGGCCTCGGCCACAGCGGCGTACGCACGCACCTGCAGAGTGGCCAGGCCGTCTTCGCCACCGGCCACGGCGACGAGGAGTCCCTGGCCGCGGAGCTCGCCCAGGCGATCGAGAAGCACTTCGGCTTCTCCGTCGACGTGATCGTCCGCGACCACGCCTACCTGAAGGCGGTGGCGGAGGCCTGCCCCTTCCCGGCCGACCGGCTGGAGCCCAAGCAGCTCCACGTCACCTACTTCTCCGCGCCCGTCGACGCGCAGCGCTTCGCGGAGATCGACCGGGAGGCGTACCTCCCCGAGGAGTTCCGGCTCGGCGACCGCGAGCTGTACCTCTACGCCCCCGACGGCCTCGGCCGCTCCAAGCTCGCCGAGTACCTCGCGAAGCCCCGCATCAACAAGGGCGTGATCGCGACCACCCGCAACTGGAACACCGTCGTGAAGCTGGTCGAGCTCACGCGGGAGTGACCCTGGGACACGGCCCTTCATGGCAGGTACACACGACTGTGCGAGGCTCCTCCCATGCGCTACATCATCATCGGAGCAGGGGCCGTCGGCGGTGTGATCGGCGGCCGTCTGGCAGGGGCGGGGCACGAGGTCGTGCTGGTCGCGCGGGGCGCGCAGCACGCCGCGCTGCGGGCGGACGGGCTGCGGCTGCAGGTGCCGGACGGGGAGTACACATACCGGCTGCCCGCCGTCGAAAAGCCGGACGAGCTGGGCGAGTTGAGGGCCGATGACGTGCTCGTCCTCGCCGTGAAGACACAGGACACCGCGAGCGCTCTGCAGACCTGGAGTGTGGCGCCGGTCGCCGGTGGCGGCACCGCGGCCGAGCGGTTGCCCCTGTTCTGCGCGCAGAACGGCGTGGAGGGCCAGCGGCTCGCTCTGCGCGTCTTCCGGCAGGTGTACGGCGTCTGCGTCTGGCTGCCGGCGACGTTCCTCGAACCCGGCGTCGTCTCCGCGGGCGGGGCCCCGCTCAGCGGCATCCTGCACCTGGGGCGGTATCCCCACGGTACCGACGAGACCGCGCGGCTGGTCGCCGCCGACCTGGAGAAGACGAGGTTCTTCGAGGCGCCCGTCGTGCCGGACGTGCTGCGCTGGCAGTACGCCAAGCTGCTGACCAATCTCACCAACACCGTCCAGGCGCTGGCCGGGGAGGACGAGGGCCAGGAGAGCCGGGTCTCCTTGCGCGCCCGGGTACGGGCCGAAGGCGAGGCCGTGCTCGACGCCGCCGGGATCCCGTACGCGAGTGTCGAGGAGCAGCAGGCGCTGCGCGGCCACAAGGTCGACCTGGTCCCTCTGGAGGGCGCCCCGCGCGGCGGCGGCTCCACCTGGCAGTCCCTGAGCCGGGGCACGGGCGCCGTCGAGGCCGACTACCTCAACGGTGAGATCGCCCTGCTGGGCAGGTTGCACGGCCTCCCTACCCCGCTCAGTGACCTGCTCCAGCAACTCGCCAACACCTTCGCGCGCGAACGCCGCGCGGCGGGATCGATGCCGATCGAGGAACTGGTCCGCCGGGCCGACGAGGCTGTCGCGTTTGTTCAAGAGTCCTGAGGCGCCGCTCCCTAGCGTGGGGTGCATGACGTACGACGACCCCAAACACCTGCACACGTACATGACCGAGTGTGCCGCCGAGGCGGCCCGTGTCGCGCGCGGCGTCCCGGCGGACCGGCTCGGCGACGCCACCCACTGTCCCGACTGGGACGTCCGCGCACTGGTCAACCACTGGGTGCTCTACACCTCCCACGGCCTGGAGCACCGCGCCCTGCGCAAGCAGCTCCCCGACGAGCTGACCTCCCGCGACTTCACCGCCGACCCCGACTGGCCCGCCGTCTACGCCGCCCAACTGGACCGCGCCGTCGCGGCCTGGGCCGACCCGGCGGTGTGGGAGGGCGAGGTCGACCTCGGCATGGCGAAGATGCCCGCGGCCGAGATCGCCTCGATGGTCATCAAGGAGATGGCGGTGCACGGCTGGGACGTCGCCACCGTCACCGGCCAGCAGTTCCACGTCTCGGAGGACGCGGCCCGCTTCGTCCTCGACGTGGTCGAGAAGCACGGCGAGCTCTACCGGCAGTACGACGGCTTCGCCGATCCGGTACCGGTGCCGGACGACGCCCCGCTGTTCGACCGGGCGCTGGCCGCCAGTGGACGGGACCCTGAATTGGGCCAGTGAACAGTTCCTGGATTGGGTCGCGACACTGCACCACCTGACCACTAGCGTCGACTCCATGACGAACACCTCGCCCACCCGCGTCGACTTCTGGTTCGACCCCGCGTGCCCCTTCGCCTGGATCACGTCCCGCTGGCTCCTGGAGGTCGAGCGCGAGCGCCCGCTCGACCTCCGCTTCCATGCGATGAGCCTCTACCTGCACAACCTGGGCAACGAACTCCCCGACTGGTACCGGGAGTTGGTCGACAAGTCGATCGGCCCGGTACGGGTCGCGGTGGCCGCAGCCGAGCGGCACGGCGAGAAGGTCCTGCGAGACCTGTACACCGCGTTCGGCACTCGGATCCACGAACGCAAGGACGAGGACTTCGACGCGGTGATCACCGGCTCCCTCGCCGAACTCGGCCTCCCCGCCGATCTCGCGGCCGCCGCGCACGACCCGTCGTACGACGAGGCTGTACGCCGCAGCCATGAGGCGGGCACCGAGCCGGAGTCGGGCGGCTATGTGGGCACGCCGACCATCCACGTCGACGGAACGGTGTGGTTCGGGCCCGTACTGCGAGCCATTCCGCGCGGTGCGCGTGCGGCGGAACTCTTCGACAGCTTCAGGATGTTGGCGACCTGCCCGGACTTCTTCGAGCTGAAGAGGACCCGTACGGGCCGGTTGTCCTTCGAGTAGCCGTCGGTCAGCTGATCCGGCAGTTCCCGCCCTTGGCCGTGATCGTGTGCTGCTCCACCTTGCCCGTCGGGCCGATGCTGTAGATGTGTCCGTTCGGGACAGTCAGCATGCTGTGGGCGCTGACCTTCGTCTCGGTCTTCTTCCCTTGCAGAGTGAGCGAAGCCAGCCTGCCATTGGAGAGGAGGACACCGCAGTCCCTGAATATCCCGATTTCCCCAGCGCTTTTGACTGTAGTCTTCTTGAATGGCGTGGATCGGCTGCCCGAAGTGATGGAGATTTGCTGGACGGATGCGTCGGAATCCGCGGAGAACGCTCCGAGGAGGGTTGAGGTGCTGGAGCTCGCGCAGTCGCTTGCGAACTGTGCAGTACCTCGGATTTCCTTACCGGTCGTCAGACTGAACTCGGAAGCCTTGTCTCCCAATGTCCACATCGTTCCTTGCGCTGGTGAAAGACATCCCACACTTCCGGGGAGGTCGGTGGATATCGGCGAAGGCGAAAGATGTTCCCCGGTGAGCGAGAACCGAAAGGCGTTCCAGGGCGCGCCGTCGTTCTGCTGCACGGAAATCAGCAGTGCGCTGTTGTCGGCCGAGACCCTGCCCATGGAGTCACTGATGCCCTTGGCGAACGATTTTGTGTGGGTCTCGCCGCTATCCGACCAGATAATGGCGGATTCCGATGTGGCCACCCAGGTGTCCTTGTCTCGGGCCCATTGAACGACCAAAGACTTCTGCGTGAAGGGCTGAGCCGTGGAACTTTCACCATGCTTCCACAACACATGAGTTTCGGATGCCGAATGGTTCATGTCCACCGTGGCCGAAATGGCGGCATCCGGGCATGCTGTAGTGCAGTGGACGTCGGTGGGGAAGTATCGATTCTCCTGCCACACTTTCTTCCCATCGTGTGTATAGCCCCTCAGGATCTCGCTGTCGGTGTCGAATGTGATGTACCCGTGACTGTCCCCGTCCACCAGGACCAGGATTCCCCGAGACGAGGGTGTGCCGGCCTGGTCGGCGCCGGAGGTCGAGCAGCCAGTGAGCAGCGCCGCCAATGCGGCTGCTGCGACGAACGCGGCCACACCCCTCTTGAGTGCCATACGTTTTCCCCGTTGAACGATTTCGGGTGTGCGGCCGTAGCCGCACACCCGAAAGCTGCGGATCTACCCGTCAGAACGCGAATGACTTCGAATTGCAGTCGACTGGCCACCCGGCAACTGCATTCTGGTTGTACCAGCCTTGAGCCACGATACGGGTCCTGCCCTTCTTAGTGATGGGGCGCTGACCCGCGGGATAGTCATGGCCCCAAGCCACCAGATCCCAACGAGCCTCCCCCTTATTTGTCTTCTCCTTAGCTATCATGCTGTTGCCGTCGGTCAGATAGGAGAAGATTGAGAAGTCGGAGCGCTTCTTGTTGAAGCCGTGGCTTGTCGGATAGAACATGCGCGAGGTGTGCTGCCAGGTGGTGCTGGTCTTCTTTGTGTAGAACGTCTTCACCGTGATTTTGGCGTCAGACGTGGGGTTGATCGAAGCGGAGCAGGCCGTGGACGCCGTGGCGGCGAAGGCGTCCGGAGTCGATACGCCAGTCAGTACAATTGCGGCCGCTATCGGTGCGGCGACTGCTGCCATGTGCTTCTTCGTGATGCTCAAGAGGAATCCTTTCCCCGTTTCTTGGTCAACATCTACCTTGCCCGCAGCCAGGAGGAAGATCAACGGAGTTGAGGATTTTCTGAGCTACTTCATGTTGCTGAAACAAAGGGTTAGGCGATTCGCGGCAAAAGCACCTCCGCCGACGTCGCGGCGTGGAAACGGCTCAGTACCAGAGTGACCACTTCGGACGCTGTGCCCAGCACGTCCGCGAGAACGTCGGCGTGCTGCGCACCGCGCGCAATCCTGTCCGGCAGCAATCCCGGTGCTAGTACATAGGGTGCGACGGCGACCCGCTTGCAGCCTAGCGCCCGCAGCTCCCGTACCGCGTCCGCGGTAGGTGAATGAGATGCGGAGGCGAACGCAGGTCGCACGGCGCACCAACCGGTGTGCCGCCACTCCCGCGCGATTTCTGCGATCACTGCGATCGCCTCCGGGTCGGTGGACCCCGCCGAGGCCAGCACGACCCCGGTCGAGGACTTGTCGGCGGGCGTCAGCCCGGCCTCGTACAAACGCCGTTCGAGGGCGGAGAGGAGCAGAGGGGACGGGCCCAGCACCTCCGCCTGGCTGATACGGAGCTGTGGCGGTGCGTCCCGCAGGACCGCCGGGATGTCCGCCTTCGCGTGGAACGCGCGGGTGAGGAGGAGGGGGAGGGCCACGACGTCCCGTACGCCCTCTGCCGCCAGGGACTCCAGCACCCCGTGCACGGACGGGATGTTGAAGTCCAGGAAGCCGGTCTCCACCCGTACGTCCGGGCGCAGCGAGCGCACCCGGCGTACGAGGGCGTGCACCGTCGCGGCGTGCCGCGGGTCGCGGCTGCCGTGGGCGATCACCACAAGGACGGGGCGGGCCGGCTTCGCAGTACGCATGGGACTCAGCTCTTCACCAGCAGGCCGCGGCTGCGCAGCACCCACCGCTCCAGCGGGCTGAAGATCAGCAGGTCGATCGCTATGCCGACGAACAGGATGAGCAGGATGGCCTCGAAGACCATGGCCATGTCGCCGGCCGTGCGACCGTTCTCCAGCAGCTGGCCGAGGCCCACCCCCAGGTCGGGGAACTGGGCGATGATCTCCGCCGCCATCAGCGAGCGCCACGAGAACGCCCAGCCTTGCTTCATGCCCGCCACATAGCCCGGCAGTGCCGCCGGCAGGACGACGTGCCAGATGCCCTTGACACCCGTCGCGCCCATGGTGCGGCCCGCGCGCAGGAACAGCGGCGGCACCTGGTCGACGCCGGACACCAGGCCGTTGGCGATGGACGGGACCGCACCGAGCAGGATCACCGCGTACATCATGGAGTTGTTCAGACCCAGCCAGATCACGGCCGGCGGTACCCATGCCACCGACGGCAGGGACTGCAGGCCGGAGAGGATCGGGCCGATGGCCGCGCGCACGAACTTCACCCGCGCCACCAGCAGACCCAGCGGGGTTCCGATGAGCAGCGCGAAGAAGAAGCCCAGCAGACCGCGCGAGACGCTGGTCCAGATGTAGCCGAGCAGGTCGCCCTTCAGCCAGGCTTCCTTGAACGCGCTTCCCACGGCGCCGGGCGAGGGCAGCTTGGTCGGGTCGTCGACGATCGGGTAGAGAAGGAACCAGGCCGCGAGGACCACCGCCAGCGCGGTGATCGGCGGCAGGACTTTGTTCGTGAAGGTCTGGCGTAGGGCCGGGCGGCCGGTGGCCGTGGTCTCCAGTGCGTCCAGGCCCGCCTCGACGCTCCCGGCGTCCTGGACCGGGGTCGTATCAGTGCTGGCCATGACGGCGGATCTCCCCACGCAGTACATCGGTGATCTCAAGGGACAGTTCGGCCACGGGGGCGTCCTCGATGCGGCGCGGCTGCGGGATGTCCACCGTCCACTCGCGTGCGATACGGCCCGGACGCGAGGACAGCAGGATCACGCGCTGCGCGAGCCGCACCGCCTCGCGCACGTTGTGCGTGACGAACAGGACGGAGAGCCCGGTCTCCTCCCAGATGCGGGTCAGCTCGTCGTGCAGCACGTCCCGCGTGATGGCGTCGAGCGCCGAGAACGGCTCGTCCATCAGCAGCAGGTTGCTCTCCTGCGCGAGAGCGCGGGCCAGCGCCGCGCGCTGGCGCATACCGCCGGACAGTTCGTGGACGCGCTTGCCGTATGCGCCCTTCAGCCGGACCAGTTCGAGCAGTTCCTCGGCCCTGCCCCGGCGGTCCTGCTTGGGAACTCCCCTGAGCTTCAGGGCGAGTTCGATGTTCTTGCCCGCCGTCAGCCACGGGAAGAGGGCATGCTCCTGGAACATCAGGGCGGGCCGCCCCTCTGTCGTGATGGAGCCTGCGGTGGGCCGGTCGAGCCCCGCCACCAGGTTCAGCAGCGTGGACTTGCCGCAGCCCGAGGCTCCCAGGAGGGTGACGAACTCGCCCGGCGCGACATCGATGCTGATGTCGTCCAGGACGAGCTGCTGCCCGCCGGGTGTCGCGAAGGACTTCGAGACGTGGTCAAGGCGTGCCGCGTACTCGACCGACTCGTCGGCCTTGGCGAGCGTCGTGGTCGTGGCCATGGTCGTCACCTCCTGGGAACTCGTCGGGTCTACGTCAGCTGGTGCCGAGACCGGCGGCGTCGACCGGGCTCTGGCCCTCGGCCTTGAGGACCTTGTTGAGAACCGTGAGGTCGTAGATGCCCTTCAGGTTCGGCTTCTGAAGCAGACCGGCCTTGACCGCGTGCTCCGCCTCGGTGTTGAGGGTGGAGGCCAGCGGGTCGTCGGTGAACTGGATCGACTTCCACGCCGGGTCCAGGACGTTGGCCGGCAGCGCCTTGCCGGAGTCCGCCTCCAGCTGCTTGTTCGCCGCAGCCTTCGCCTCATCCGGGTTGGCGTTGATCCACTTGTTGGCCTCGACGGAGGCCTTCAGCACGGCCTCGACGGCCTTCGGGTGGTCCTTGAGGAAGCCGGCCCGCACGATGATGTTCGTGATCACGAACTTCTTGTCCGGCCACAGCGACGCCTCGTCGAGCAGCACCTTGCCGCCCTCGGCGACCAGCTTCGACGCGGTCGGCTCCGGCACCCAGGCGCCGTCGACGGAACCGGACTTGTAGGCGTCCGGGGTGATCTTGTTGTCGGTACGGACGACCGTGACGTCACCCTTGCCGCTCTGCGCGTCGACCTTCCAGCCCTGGTCGGCGGCCCAGTTGAGGAACGCCACGTCCTGCGTGTTGCCGAGCTGAGGGGTGGCGATCTTCTTGCCCTTGACGTCCTTCAGGGACTTGATCTTCTTCGGGTTGACCACGAGCTTCACGCCGCCGGAGGCCGAACCGCCGATGATCTTCAGGCTCTTGCCGTTGGACTTGACGTAGCCGTTGATCGCCGGGGAGGGGCCGATCCAGCCGATGTCGATGGAGCCTGAGTTGAGCGCCTCGATCTCGGACGGGCCGGCGTTGAAGATGGCGGGCGAGACCTTGGTGGCGCCGAGCTCCTTCTGGAAGAAGCCCTTCTGGACACCGACCAGCGCGGTCCCATGGGTCAGGTTGCCGAAGTAGCCGATCTTGACGGAGGAGAGCCCGTCGATCTTCTTGGCCCCGGCGGCGACCTTCGCGGTGTCGTTGTTGTCGGACTTGGACCCGTAGCCGCAAGCGGCGAGTGTGAGAAGGGGAAGTGCGGCTACCACGGCTATGCCGCGGCGAACGAAGGTCGAGCGGTTGACAGGCACGGGAGGTTTTCCCCTCGTTGGCCCGGCGGTCACGGTCTCTCAGGTCGTGGCCGGGAGGTCGGCAGGTTTTCGTCTACGGCGGTGGGGGGCGAGGGCGCGCAGGCAGTGCGCGTACGTCAGCGCACACATCGCGCCACTCCGCCCTGCCCGCTGCCGAGCGCACCGCTGCCGACGCGGCCGCCCTCCTTCGCGAACGTGGAGTAGATGTCGAAGGAGTTCATGTCAGAAGTCCCAACCGTCGTCGTCGGACTCGTCCTTGACCGGCTCGGGGGACGCGAACGACTCACCGACCATGCCCGCGGTGAGCGTGGTGCCGTCGTTCGGGTCGATCAGGATGAACGAGCCCGTGCGGCGGGAGTCGGAGTACGAGTCGACGGGCAGCGGCTCCGCGGTGCGGATCTTCACGCGGCCGATGTCGTTGGCGACGAGCTGTCCCGGGTGCGGGTGCAGGGACAGGTCGTCGAGCGTGAGACGGGACGGGATGTCCTTGACGATCGCCTTGACCGTGCGGGTGCCGTGCTTGAGCAGCACCCGGTGGCCGACGGTGAGCGCCTGGTCGGCGACGTGGCAGACGGTCGCCTCGATGTCCTGCGTGGTCGCCGGGGCGTCCTTGCTGGGCACGATCAGGTCGCCGCGCGAGATGTCGATGTCGTCCTCCAGCAGGAGGGTCACCGACTGGGTGGTCCAGGCGACGTCGACGGGCTCGCCGAGCAGGTCGATGGCCAGGACGCGGGAGGCGCGGCCCGACGGCAGCACGGTCACGGCCTCGCCCACGTGGAAGGAACCCGCCGCGATCTGGCCCGCGTAACCCCGGTAGTCCGGGTGTTCGGTGGTCTGCGGCCGGATCACGTACTGCACGGGAAGGCGCGCGTGGCAGTGGCTCAGGTCGTGGGCGACCGGGACCGTCTCCAGGTGCTCCAGGAAGGTCGGGCCGCCGTACCAGTCCATGTTCGCGGAGGGGTCCACCACGTTGTCGCCGGCCAGCGCCGAGATCGGGATCGCGGTGATCTCCGGGACGCCCAGCTCCAGCGCGTACGCCGTGAACTCCTCGGCGATCGCGGCGAACACGGGCTCCTTGTAGTCGACCAGGTCCATCTTGTTGACGGCCAGCACCACGTGGGGCACTCGCAGCAGGGCCGCGATCGCGGCGTGGCGCCGCGTCTGCTCGACGACGCCGTTACGGGCGTCGACCAGGATCACCGTCAGCTCGGCCGTGGAGGCACCCGTCACCATGTTGCGGGTGTACTGCACGTGACCGGGGGTGTCGGCGAGGATGAACCGCCTGCGCGGGGTGGCGAAGTAGCGGTACGCCACGTCGATCGTGATGCCCTGCTCGCGCTCGGCGCGCAGGCCGTCCGTCAGCAGCGCGAGGTCGGGGGCATCCTGGCCGCGGTTGCGGGAGGCGTGCTCGACGGCCTCCAGCTGGTCGGTGAGGACCGACTTGGAGTCGTGCAGCAGCCGGCCCACCAGGGTGGACTTGCCGTCGTCGACGGAGCCCGCCGTCGCGAACCGCAGCAGGGTCGTGGCCGAGAGCTCCTCGGTCGTGATCGTGCTCATGCTTAGAAGTACCCCTCGCGCTTACGGTCTTCCATCGCGGCCTCGGACATCTTGTCGTCGGCGCGGGTGGCGCCGCGCTCGGTCAGCCGGGAGGCGGCGATCTCGGTGATGACCTGCTCCAGCGTCACGGCCTCGGAGTCGACGGCGCCGGTGCAGGACATGTCGCCGACCGTGCGGTAGCGCACCTGCCGCTTCTCGACGGTCTCGGTGTCCTTCGGGCCGCCCCACTCGCCCGCGGTCAGCCACATGCCCGACCGCTTGAACACCTCACGCTCGTGCGCGAAGTAGATCTGCGGCAGTTCGATGCCCTCGCGGGCGATGTACTGCCAGACGTCCAGCTCCGTCCAGTTGCTGAGCGGGAAGACGCGGACGTGCTCGCCGGGGGCGTGCCGGCCGTTGTACAGGTTCCACAGCTCGGGGCGCTGGCGGCGCGGGTCCCACTGCGAGAACTCGTCGCGCAGCGAGAACACCCGCTCCTTGGCCCGGGCCTTCTCCTCGTCCCGGCGCCCGCCGCCGAAGACCGCGTCGAACTTCTCGGCCTGGATCCTCTCGGTCAGCGGCAGCGTCTGCAGCGGGTTGCGGGTGCCGTCCGGACGCTCCTTGAGCACACCCCGGTCGATGTAGTCCTGCACGGAGGCCACATGGAGGCGCAGACCGTGCTGGGCGACCGCACGGTCCCGGTACTCCAGGACCTCGGGGAAGTTGTGCCCGGTGTCCACGTGCAGCAGCGAGAAGGGGACGGCCGCCGGGGCGAAGGCCTTCAGCGCCAGGTGCAGCATGACGATGGAGTCCTTGCCGCCGGAGAACAGGATCACCGGCCGCTCGAACTCGCCCGCCACCTCACGGAAGATGTGCACCGCCTCGGACTCCAGCGCGTCCAGGTGCGAGAGGGCGTACGGAACGCCCGTGCCTTCCTCGGCCTGGGCGACGGTCGTCGTCATGCCAGTCCCCTTTCGGTGAGCAGCGCGTGGACCGCTGCCGCGGACTCCTGGACGGTCTGGTGCTGCGACTCGATGCGCAGGTCGGGCGTCTCGGGCTCCTCGTAGGGGTCGTCGACCCCGGTGAGCCCGCTCAGTTCGCCCGACGCCTGCTTGGCGTACAGACCCTTCACATCACGTACGGAGCACACCTCGACCGGAGTCGCCACGTGCACCTCGATGTACGCCGCCCCGCCCTCCTGGTGGCGCTTGCGGACGGCCTCGCGGCTGTCCGTGTAGGGCGCGATCACCGGGACGAGCGCCTTGACGCCATTGCGGGCGAGCAGTTCGGCGAGGAAGCCGATGCGCTGCACGTTCGTGTGCCGGTCCTCGCGGCTGAAGCCGAGGCCCGCCGAGATGAACTCGCGGATCTCGTCGCCGTCGAGCACCTCGACGAGGTGGCCCTCCTCGCGCAGCCGGCCGGCCAGCTCGTACGCGATGGTGGTCTTGCCGGCGCTCGGCAGACCCGTGAGCCAGACGGTGGCTCCGGTCGTCACGTGCAACTCCTCGGTGTTCTCGGCGATGGTCGTCATCCGTGCAGCCCGCACTCGGTCTTGGCGTTGCCCGCCCAGCGGCCGGCGCGTGCGTCCTCGCCCTCCACGACGCGGCGGGTGCAGGGGGCGCAGCCGACGGAGGCGTAGCCGTCCATCAGCAACGGGTTGGTCAGTACGCCGTGTTCGGCGACGTAGGCGTCCACGTCGTCCTGGGTCCAGCGGGCGATCGGGGAGATCTTGACCTTCTGCCGCTTCTCGTCCCAGCCGACGACCGGGGTGTTCGCCCGCGTCGGGGACTCGTCGCGGCGCAGACCCGTCGCCCAGGCCACGTGGTTGTCCAGGCCCTGTTCCAAGGGCTGGACCTTGCGCAGCTTGCAGCACAGGTCGGGGTCGCGGTCGTGCAGCCGGGGGCCGTACGCCGCGTCCTGCTCGGCGACCGTCTGACGCGGGGTGAGCGTGATGACGTTGACGTCCATCACCGCCTCCACCGCGTCTCGCGTTCCGATCGTCTCGGGAAAGTGATATCCGGTGTCGAGGAACACCACGTCAACGCCGGGCATCGCGCGGGAGGCGAGGTGGGCGACAACCGCGTCCTCCATGGACGAGGTCACGCAGAAGCGCTTGCCGAAGGTCTCGGCAGCCCACTGGAGGATCTCCAGCGCGGAGGCGTCCTCCAGGTCGCGGCCCGCCTGCTCGGCGAGCGCCCGGAGATCCTCGGTCGTGCGTTCTTCCTGAACCGCGGTCATATCTCGTCTCCCCCTGCTTCGGAGTGCTGAAGGCCCCGGGCGAGCAGCCCGAGGAACTTCAGCTGGAAGGCCCGGTTGCATGCCGCGCATTCCCAGGCGCCGTGGCCGCCTTCAAGGGCTTCGCTGGGTCGGAGGTCCTCGTCGCCGCAGTAGGGGCAGTAGAAGGGGGCGGCCCGCTCGCTCATGAGAGGGCCTCCTCGGACGCACGCGAGGCCCAGGCGGCGAACCGCTCGCCCTCCTCGCGCTCGGCCTCGAAGCGCTTGAGGACGCGCTCGATGTAGTCGGGCAGCTCGTCCGAGGTGACCTTCAGGCCACGGACCTTGCGGCCGAACCCGGCCTGGAGGCCGAGCGCGCCTCCCAGGTGCACCTGGTAGCCCTCGACCTGCTCGCCCTGGTCGTTGAGGATCAGCTGGCCCTTGAGACCGATGTCCGCGACCTGGATACGGGCGCAGGCGTTCGGGCAGCCGTTGAGGTTGATGGTGATCGGCTCGTCGAAGTCCGGGATGCGGCGCTCGAGTTCGTCGATCAGGGCGGAGCCGCGCTGCTTGGTCTCGACGATGGCGAGCTTGCAGTACTCGATGCCGGTACAGGCCATGGTGCCGCGCCGGAACGGGGACGGCTTGGCGGTCAGGTCCAGCGCCTCAAGCGCCTCGACCAGCGGCTCGACCTGGGCCTCCTCGACGTCGAGGACGATCATCTTCTGCTCGACGGTGGTGCGGACCCGGCCCGAGCCGTGCGCCTCGGCCAGCTCGGCGATCTTCGTCAGGGTGGCGCCGTCGACGCGGCCGACGCGCGGGGCGAAACCGACGTAGAAGCGGCCGTCCTGCTGCCGGTGCACGCCGACGTGGTCGCGCCAGCGGTGCGTGGGCTCGGCGGGCGCGGGACCGTCGACCAGCTTCCGCTGGAGGTACTCGTCCTCCAGGATCTGGCGGAACTTCTCCGCACCCCAGTCGGCGACGAGGAACTTCAGACGGGCCCTCGTACGAAGGCGCCGGTAGCCGTAGTCGCGGAAGATGCCGACCACACCCGCCCAGGCCTCCGGGACCTCCGCCAGCGGCACCCAGGCGCCGAGCCGGACGCCGATCTTGGGGTTGGTGGAGAGGCCGCCGCCGACCCACAGGTCGAAGCCGGGGCCGTGCTCGGGGTGCTCGACGCCCACGAACGCGACGTCGTTGATCTCGTGGACCACGTCCAGGAGCGGGGAGCCGGAGATCGCCGTCTTGAACTTGCGTGGCAGGTTGGAGAACTCCTTGCTGCCGATGTAGCGGTCGTGGATCTCGTCGATCGCCCAGGTGCCGTCGATGATCTCGTCCTCGGCGATCCCGGCGACCGGCGAGCCGATGACGACGCGCGGGCAGTCGCCGCAGGCCTCGGTGGTGGACAGCCCGACGGCCTCCAGCCGGTTCCAGATCTCCGGCACGTCCTCGATGCGGATCCAGTGCAGCTGGATGTTCTGGCGGTCGGTAATGTCCGCGCTGCCGCGCGCGAACTCCTGCGAGATCTCGCCGATGACCCTCAGCTGCCGGGTGGTGAGCCGGCCGCCGTCGATGCGCACCCGGAGCATGAAGTACTTGTCGTCCAGCTCCTCCGGCTCCAGGATCGCGGTCTTGCCGCCGTCGATCCCGGGCTTGCGCTGGGTGTACAGGCCCCACCAGCGCATCCGGCCGCGCAGGTCGTTGGGGTCGATCGAGTCGAAGCCCCGCTTGGAGTAGATCGTCTCAATGCGTGTCCGCACGTTGAGACCGTCGTCATCCTTCTTGAACTGCTCGTTCCCGTTGAGCGGGGTGTGGTGCCCCATCGCCCACTGGCCCTCACCGCGGTGACGGCTCACCTTGCGGCGGACAGGCGCGGCGGCAGGCTTCTGTGGGGTGGCGGCCATGGTTCTACGTCCTTCGGGACAGGCGGGAAAGCGGCTCTGACCTGCGCGTACGGGCGCATGGGTGTGCATGCGCGTCATTGCGCGGGATGAGACGGAGTGTCAGGAGATATCGGGCGTGCTGTGCTCTCAGCTCGCCGGACAGATGGCGCTGGACATGCGGCCGAGGTCGACGTGCCGCCGACTCACCAAGGCAATTCCAGTTCCAGACATGACGAAAGCGTGTCACGGCAGTCTGGACACAGTCCAGCTTCGTCCACGATGCGGACACCCTGGTCTCGAAAGGTGAGACGAGGGTGTCGTCGATCACATCGGCTGCGGACGGTCTTGTCCATGCAGGTCAGACACCCCATGTCGTTTGGTGTCAAGCGGCAGGGGTGTGGGCGTGGTGCGACCAGGCGGTCGCTTCGTCGTAGAGGGTTCGGGTCTTGAGGCATCCGTGGAGGATGCCGACGAGGCGGTTGCCGAGCTGCCGCAGGGCCGGGTTGTAACCGGCCTCGCGGGCGCGTTGTTTGTCGTAGTAGTGGCGGGCGCCGGGCGAGGCGCGCAGGGCGGAGAACGCCTGGGTCTGCAACGCATCGGCGAGCCGGTTGTTGCGGACGTATCGGGCCTGGACGGTATGGCTCTTGCCGGAGGCCCGGGTGATGGGGCTGGTGCCGGCGTAGTTCTTGCGGGCTTTGGCGGACGCGTAGCGGGTGGGGTCGTCCCCGAACTCGGCGAGCACCCGGGCGCCGGTGATCTCCGCGATGCCGGGCATCGAGAGGTAGATCTCAGCGTCTGGGTGCTTGAGAAAATGGGCCCTCACCTGCCCTTCCAGGTCGGCTATCTGCTCGTTCAGGGCGATCAGCAGCTTCGCGTGAGCGGTGACGGTGGCCGCGTAGGCGGTCGTGACCGGCTCGGGCAGGCCCAGCTGCCGTTCGCGCAGCGCGGCCTGGATCGTGGCCGCTTTCGCGTCCCGGTTGCGCCGGCGGGCACGGGCCAGAACGGCGGTGATCTGGGCACGGGTCAACTTCGCCCCGGCCGCCGGGGTAGGGGCCTTGATCAGCAGTTCCAGGGCGTCCGTGCTGGTCAGTGTGAGGTCCGCGTAGGCGGCCAGGGCGGCGGGGAAGTACTCGCGCAGCGTGCTGCGCAGCCGCTGGAACGTGCGAACGCGTTCCCAGATCAAGGTCTGGTGGGCGCGGGCGACGACCTTGACGGCCTGCGCCTGCTCGCTGTCCCCGGCCACCGGCCGCAGCTGGGCCCGGTCGATGCGGACCATGTCCGCCAGCGCGTGCGCGTCGCCCCTGTCGCTCTTGGCGCCGGAGGAGGCATAGCGTTCCTTGAACCGGGCGACCTGCCGCGGGTTGATGGCATAGACCTGGTAGCCGGAGGCGATCAGGGCCTGCACCCAGGAGCCGCGGTCGGTCTCGATCCCCACCACCACGTCGGCGGCATCCAGGCCCTCGCCGCCGTGCTTGGCCAGGAGCTCGTGCAGCTTCGCGATTCCCTCCACGCCCTCGGGCAGCCTCGCCGCGGCGAGTTTTCGGCCTGCCTCGTCCTGGACCTCGACGTCGTGGTGGTCTTCGGCCCAGTCATCGCCGATCAGCAGCAACTCGTCCTCCTGGTCAGGTGCTTTGCTCCATGCAGCCTGCGGAAGGCACGGCACGCGGCCTAATGGATCCAGTGCTCACGCCCCACTGCCCGGCGGGCACGCCACCCCATCAACGGTCTGGCCTCCCGGCCGACCAGCAGGGGCACGGTCTGACCTCAGAAGTCGAATGCTTCCGGCGTCGGTAGTGCTCACCTGCTGGCGGCTACGGACCCGAGCATTCCCCGGCTCCGTAGCTCCCATTAGGCGCGGTATGCCCCGGGCCACGGGCCGGGAGCTGCCACCTGCGGCTGCTCCTCGACCTTGGTGTCGAACAGCTTGAACCCCCGGCGCAGGTAGTTGTCCATGGCGTGCTCCCCGTCCAGGCTGCACGTATGCAGCCAGACCCGCTTCGTCTGCGTCAGCTCCGGCCGGCGCTCGGCGAGGTCCCAGGCACGGGCGGCACCGTACGACAGCAGGTGCCCGCCGATCCCCCGGCCCCGGAAGGCCGGGAGCAGCCCGAAGTAGACGATCTCCACGGCCCCGTCGTCCTGCGGCTCCAGCTCCACGTATCCCGCGGGCGTGCCCCGCTCGTAGGCGACCCATGTCTCCACCCCGGGCCGGTCCAGATGGTCCCGCCACCGCGCGTACGTCCAGCCCAGCCGGTCGATCCAGCGGACGTCGCCGCCCACGGACGCGTACAGGAAGCGGCTGAACTCGGGGGAGGGGACCTCGGAGCGGACGACCCGTACGTCTCCCTCCGGCGCGGCGGCCGGAAGCAGGTCGGTCGGGGCGGTCTGCTCCAGGGACCAGGTGGTCACGGGGATGTTGGTCATGCCGTCAGGGAATCATCCGTCCCCGAGGTCTGTCGATTGCGATCTGTCCCACACCCCCAGGGACCTGACGATTGTCCCAGGGCCTGTCGACTGCCCCAGGGCCTCGTCGACACGCTGACTGTCTGTCGACACGCCCAAGGACCCGTCAATTGTCCCAGGGACCTGTCGGCTGTCCCAAGGACCTGTCGATCGCACTCAGCGGCAGCGCGTACAGCATCCGCCCCGACTGGGACCAGACCTCGCCGCTCTCCTGCGAGTAGGACAGGGATCCGGCCTGTCCGGTCCAGCAGTGGTTCGACTCGTCCGAGCCGCACTCGGTGGCCTTCGCGTTGCGCGCGTCCTGCCGCCAGAGCGTGCCGTGGCCGTCCGGGGTGTCCGCCGCGCGGGCCAGGTACCACTGCGAGCGGTACGACAGGACGCCGGCGACCTTGGCGGTCTTCGTCTCGTACGCCTCGGTGGCGACCGCGCGGCCCGCGAAGTCGGTGGCCAGCAGACCGGCCCGGGCCGGGTCGCTGCTGAACGCGTAGCGCAACAGACGGCTGTGCCGTCCGCCGGCCGAGGACACGCGCTCGCTCGCGACCAGGCTGTCGGGCGCGGTGCTGCGGTCCAGGGAGATGGCCGCCGGGTGGGCGCTCCCGCCGGCGAGCCGGTACGAGCCGACAGCCGGCAGGACGTACTTCGAGCCGTACGCCGCCCAGCCGCCCGGCACCTTGCCGACCCGGCCGCTGTCGACGGTGGCGCGCTGGATGCGGTGCATGTCGTACACGTACAGGCCGTCGGCGGCGGTGACCAGCAGCTTGCCCTGGTACCAGACCATGCCGGAGACGGTGGAGGCCAGGCCGCGGTAGTCGCGGCCGCCGTCGACCGGGACGACGAGTGCCGCCCAGGTGTAGGTGAGTCGGCCGGGGTCGCTCGCGTCGACGACGGCGACCCGGGCGGGGCCGGGCTCGGCCGACCGGCCGGTGGGGTGCGTCCAGCCGGAGAGGATCACCCGGTGCTCGCCCCAGAGGCCGTCGTCATCCGCGTCCCCGGAAGTGGTGACCGCGCCGGCCCGCCAGCCGCGGGTGTCGGCGGTGTCCCAGCAGTACGCGCGCGTGGCCGCCGGTTCGACGGGCAGCGCCGCGCGCTCGGTGGACGGGCAGTCGGCGGTGCCGCGCAGGGAGTGGTCGGCATCGGCGAGGACGGTGCTCACGCCGACGGGCCGGCCCATCGAGGAGGCGAGCCGGTCGAGCGTGCTCTGCGGCACCGCACGCTCCTGGAGGCGCAGTCCCGCGGCAGCCCGGTCGGACGAGGCGAGCTTCTTCAGACCACCCGGCTTGTCACCGACCGTGGCCTGCGAGGCGCTGATCATGGTGGCGGCGGCGGTGAGTGCGAGGGCGGTGCCGGCCAGGAAGGCGCGCAGCGCACGGCCACGCTTCTGCCTGCGGTGTCGGCCACGTTGCTTCATACGTCCTCCCGAGGCGGGCCAACTGCGGTTATTGGTCCGGGTGTTGACCAAAGGAGCAGGTGGGGTGGCCCGTAGAGGGATGCTACGGCAGTATGGCGCGGTCCGGGACGAAGACCCTGCAAATATGCGGAAGATGCGGCCGCGGCGTCACTCGGTGCCATATTCCGGACACGCACCGATGCGTACGGGAGGCGCTCAGGGCAGTTCGACGGGTTCCCGTACGTTGATCACCGTAGGTGCCGTCGACTGCGGCAGCAGATCGCGCGGATCGTCCGGCAGCAGCAGCTCCACCTCCGCGTCCTCGGCGAAGCGGTACGGCCGGTGCTCCAGCAACCCCCCGAGATAGCGGCGCACTCGGGACATCTCGGCGCGCACCGTCACCCTGCGGGCCGGGTCGCCGAACACCTCCTCGGCCAGGCCCGCCGCACTGCGCCCACCGCGGTGCAGGGCGAGGAGATAGAGCAACTCGGCGTGCCGGGGGCTCAGTTCGTGGCTCCAGGAGCCGGCGCACCCGGACACGGTCACCGACCAGCGGCGCGGCTGCGTCAGATCCAGCACCACACGGGTGGCACTGCGCGGAACGGGCTCGTCGGAGGCCCGGATCAGCCAGCCCTCGGCCAGTGGATCCACCGAGCACAGCCCGAGCGCCGGCAGCCACCGGCGGCCCGCCGAGAGGGACTTGGGCAGCGCGATCCGGTTCGTGTACGGGATCCCGGTGACCGCCGCGGTCCAGCCGTCCCGGTCCACCGCCAGGGCCCGGCCGCCCACCCGGGCCAGCACCGGTGCGGCCACCGCGCGCAGCCGCTCCAGCGAGCCCAGGTGCCGCTCGCGCAGCCGGGCCTCGGCGAGCTTGGCCACCGAGTCGACCCAGGCCAGCGTGGCCGGGTGCATCGTCTCCAGCGGCCCGCTCACGTCCACGACACCGATCAGCCGGCCGTCACGCGGGTCGGTGATGGGGGCGCCGGTACAGGTCCAGGAGGTCTGTGAGCGCACGAAGTGCTCGGAGGCGAAGACCTGAACGGGCCGGCGGACGACGGCCGGGGTGCCGATGCCGTTGGTGCCGACGACGTTCTCCCGCCAGTCCGCGCCGAGTTCGAAGCCCAGCCCGTCCGCCTTGCGCAGCACGGCCGTGCTGCCCTCGCGCCAGAGCACCCGGGCGTCCCCGTCCGTGACCACCATGATGTGGTGGGCGACATCCGCGACCGACAGCAGTCCCTCCTGCAGCACCGGCAGGACGTGCCGCAGCGCCGTGGTCTCCCGGCGCCGGCGCACCTCGTCGGCGGAGAGCAGCCCGGACCGCCGGTCGCGGTCGGGGTCGATACCGCTGCGCAGCATGCGGCCCCAGGACTGCTCGATCACCGGGCGCGGCGCCACGGGCGCGCGCTGCCCGGAGAGCCTGGCGGCGCGGACCTCGCTGAGCACCCGTGCCGCGCGCGCCGAGTCGCCCACGACGAGCTGCCTCACGTCCGTCGGCGGGTGCGCCACTGGTCCTCCTGGGGAGAAGGGCTCGGGAACCGGTTTTCCGTCGCCTCGCGGCCACGGAAGTCGGGAGTCGTCCGTACTGTCCGTCTCATACTGCCGTTCCTTGCTGACGGACGGGCACACTCCAGCGACAGACAGCAGCAAGTTGCAACCCCTTGCAACCCTGGTGAACGGTCCCGGGTTGATTGAATATTGAGCAACGCCGTCCCGAGCGGCGTTCGCGGCCTCGAACGGGCCAGTGCGGCGGGGGTGGTGCCGTGTCGGCGCAGCACCACCCCCGCGGCTTACCTCCGGTGGTTTGGCCGTGTTCGCGGCGGGGGGTGCCACTGGTTGTGGGTCGGCGGGTGCGGGTGTGTTGTGGCTTGTCGCGCGGTTCCTCGCGCCCCTGGGGTGGCTGGGGTTGCCTTTGGCGGGTGGGCTGTGTTTGCGGCGGGGGGTGCCGCTGGGCGTGGGTTGGCGGGTGCGCGTGTGTTGTGGCTTGTCGCGCGGTTCCTCGCGCCCCCAGGGGTAGTTGGCCGCAGTTTCTCGGGGGCTTGGCGTGGGGTGGGCCTCCGGCAGGTTGTTGACTGCGGGTCTAGGCCGGGCGGGCTCGGTTCACGATCGAAGCGTGGGCGAGGGTGTGTGGCAGCGTGCCGAAGGCCGTGCCGGCGTCGCCGGCCAGGCGTGAGGCGCAGAAGGCGTCGGCGACCTCCGGGGGCGCGAACCGGACGAGCAGCGACCCCTGGAGCACCAGCGCCAGCCGCTCCGCCAGCCGCCGGGCCCGCCCCTCGATCCCTTCCAGATCGGCCAGCTCCGTCAGCAGGTTCTTGATCGCGCCGTCCAGCCGGTGGTCGGCGCCGCGCGCCCTGCCGACCTCCTGGAGGTAGGCATGGAGGGCCTCCGGTTCCCGCTGCAGCGCGCGCAGCACGTCGAGCGCCTGGATGTTCCCGGCGCCCTCCCAGATCGAGTTCAGCGGCGCCTCACGCACCAGCCGCGGCAGCCCCGACTCCTCCACGTACCCGTTTCCACCCAGGCACTCGGCGGCCTCGACCGTCACACCCGCGCACCGCTTGGTCACCCAGTACTTGGCGGCCGGCACCGCGATCCGCAGCAGCGCCCGCTCCTGCTCGCCGCCGTCGTCGTAGGCGGCGGCGAGCCGCAGCGCGAGGGTGGTCGCCGCCTCGGACTCCAGTGCCAGGTCGGCCAGGACATTGCGCATCAGCGGCTTCTCGGCCAGCTTCGCGCCGAACGCCTCCCGGTGGGTGCAGTGGTGCACGGCCTGCGCGACCGCCTGCCGCATCAGGCCCGCCGAGCCCAGCACACAGTCCAGCCGGGTCGCCGCCACCATGTCGATGATGGTCCGCACCCCGCGGCCCTCCTCGCCGACCCGGCGCGCCCAGGTGCCCTCGAACTCGACCTCACCAGAGGCGTTGGAGCGGTTGCCGAGCTTGTCCTTGAGCCGCTGGAGCCGGAAGACATTGCGGGCGCCGTCCTCCAGAACGCGCGGCACGAGGAAACACGTGAGCCCGTCCGGAGCCTGCGCGAGCACCAGGAACCCGTCGGACATCGGAGCCGAGCAGAACCACTTGTGGCCGGTGAGTTCGTACGCCCCGTCCTGGGTGAGCGGCCGTGCAGCCGTCGTGTTGGCACGTACGTCGCTGCCGCCCTGCTTCTCCGTCATGGCCATCCCGAACAGGGACCCGGCCTTGAGGTGGGCGGGCCGCAGCTCGCGGTCGTAGACCATGGACGTCAGCCGCGGCTCCCACTCGGCGGCCAGCTCCGGGTCCGTGCGGAGCGCGGGGACGGCCGCGTGGGTCATCGACTGGGGGCAGAGGTTTCCGGCGTCGACCTGGGTCCACACCAGGAAGGCGGCGGCTCTGCGGACATGGCCGCCGGGCCGGACCCAGGCCGAGGTCAGCCCGGCCGCGACGCCCTTGCCGAGCAGCCGGTGCCAGGCGGGATGGAACTCGACCTCGTCGACACGGTGGCCGTGGCGGTCGTGCGTACGCAGCCGGGGCGGGTTCTCGTCGGCCTGGACCCCCCACTCCTGCACCTGGGCCGACCCGGAGGCCTGGCCGAGCGCGGACAGATCGCCGAGCGCCTCGTCGTGCAGGGCCGGGTCGAGGTGCCGTTCCACGGCTGAGGTCAGGACGTGGTCGGAGGTGAAGACGTCGTAGCCGACCAGAGGTGGAGGTTGGTTGGTCACGGTGTGCGTGCTTCGCGCCATGCCGCGAAAGTACCCCGGGGCGGGGCACCGGTCACACCCGGGACACGGCACACCGGCCGGGACGGTCCAAGGGGCCGAGCCCCCTGGTGCGGGTGTCAGGCCAGGCGAGCCACGGCAGCCGGCGCCACCTCCGCCTCGATCGAGTCGGCCGGCCAGCCCTCGCGGTAGACGGTGTCCAGATAGCGTTCGCCGAGGTCCGGGGCGATGGCCACCGAGATGAGGCCCTGGCGGCCGTGCTCGGCCAGCCACTGGCCGGCGCCGCTGATCACCGTCCCCGTCGAGCCGCCGAACAGGAAACCCCGGGCGGCCAGCCGGCGGCAGGCGAGGATGGCGTCGGTCTCCTCGACGCGGACCAGGTGGTCCACGCACGACTCGTCCAGACGCGCAGGCGGCACGCTCATACCGAGCCCCGGGACCATACGGCGCCCCGGCTTCCCGCCGAAGCTCACGGAGCCGACGGTGTCGATGGCGACGATGCGCACCCGGCGCCGCCACTGCCAGAACCAGCGGGCGCAGCCCATCAGGGTCCCGGTCGTGCCGGCCCCGGCGAACAGGACGTCCAGGTTCGGGAAGCGGCGGGCGATCTCCGGGGCGGTGGTCCGGAAGTGTGCCCTCCAGTTGCCCTGGTTCTGGTACTGGTTGAGCCACACGTACCGGTCGTCCGACGCGCACAGCGCGTTCACGTACGCCATCCGCGCGCCGAGGAAGCCGCCGCCGCGCGCGTCCGGTTCCTCGATGACGTGGACCTGGGTGCCGAGCGACTCCATCAGGCGGATCGTCGGCCGGTTGCAGCGCGCGTCGGTCACGCACAGGAACCGGTAGCGGCGGCTCGCCGCGATCACGCTCAGGGCCACGCCCAGATTCCCGGACGAGGACTCGATCAGGACCGAGCCGGGCCGCAGCAGACCCTCGCGCTCGGCCGCGTTCACCGTCTCGGTCGCCGCCTAGACCCAATGCCGTTGACTTAGATGTCCTGCGCTCGTTGGTTGTGGTGTGGCGAGGATGGGGCAGGTCAAGTCGCCTGCGGGTGAGCGTTTGTCGGACCGGGTCGCGATCGGGGTGCTGACACGGGCGTTTCCGTATCAGCTGGTCGACGAGGTGATCGCGGAGACCGGGCGGGGCGAGCAGCGCAGTCGTCTGCTGCCGGCCCGGGTGGTCGTGTACTTCGTGCTGGCGATGTGTCTGTTTTTCGGGCAGGAACGCGGCCCGCTGTTCACAGTGGGGCAGAATTCCATGGAATTGGTATTCGAGTTCGGAATGTGGCTGAAGTGTGTGAAGTGGCCGCGTGGAAATGGCGCAGAGCAGCACGGCGCGACCCGCATGGATCTTATGCGGATCACGGGTAACGCGGCTGGATCGGACCCTGTTCCCGGGCCCTCGATGTCCCCCGTGCCGTGTGCGTCCGAATCGTTCGCGGCATGCACAACGAATGCAATGCGAATTGTTTCGGAGACTTCATGAACGGTTCAAGGGCATTTCGGCCATTGGCGCGTTCCGGTCGCTCCGGAATTTATTGATCATGCCTGCCGAAAAGGCGTTCATCTGCGTGGCCGGGGAACTCGCCGAACCGGTGGCGGATGTGCAGGCGCAGACTCCGGTTGTGCGGCTGGACATTTCGGCCAACGCGGACATAGCAGGAAAATGGGTGGGAATCATCGATGGTTACTGGTCTGTTGCCGCCCGGTTTCCGCTCCGGAGCTTCGAGGGGCTAAGGGAGCGGGGGGATGAGTGCACCCAGTCCCGGCGGATACCTTTAGGTCGTGCAGCCAGCAAGTGAACCCCCGCAGAGCCCGCCCGGGCGTCTCCACCGAGCGCGTGCCCTCTACCGGAACGTCTCCAAGCGCAGGACCGCCTGGCTGCTGCTCAAGGACACCGTCAACTCATGCATGGAGTACCGCATCCTGGGCCTCGCGGCCGAGGCCGCGTTCTTCACCCTGCTGTCCGTGCCGCCGCTGCTGCTCAGCATGATCGGCCTGCTCGGCTACGTCGACGCCTGGACCGGCGCCGACACCATCGCCAGCGTGGAGAACAACCTCCTGGAGGCGTCCCGGACCGTCCTGTCCGACAAGGGCGTCTCGGAGATCGCCCAGCCGATCCTGCACGACGTGATGAAGGGCGGCCGGCCCGACGTCATCTCCATCGGCTTCCTGTTCGCCCTGTGGTCGGGCTCCCGCGCCGTGAACGTCTTCATCGACACCATCACCGTGATGTACGGCCTCGACGGCGTCCGGGGCATCGTCAAGACCCGTCTGCTGTCCTTCCTGCTGTTCGTCGTGGCGCTGCTGATCGGCTCGATCGCGCTGCCGCTGATGGTGGCCGGGCCGGATGCCGTGGTGAACGTGGTGCCGTGGTCGACGACCGTCGTACAGGTCCTCTACTGGCCGGTCGTCATCGTCCTGTCGATCGTCTTCCTGACCACGCTGTACCACGTCTCCGTCCCCGTCCGCTCCCCGTGGATCGAGGACGTGCCCGGCGCCCTGGTCGCTCTGGGGATGTGGGTGCTCGGCAGCTTCCTGCTGCGCATCTACCTGACCAGTACGGTCGAGGGCCCCACCATCTACGGCTCGCTGGCCGCGCCCGTCGCCGTGCTGCTGTGGATCGGTGTGTCCGCGTTCGCCGTCCTCGTCGGGGCCGCGGTCAACGCCGCGATCGACCGGGTCTGGCCGGCCGCCGCGACCGCCGCGGCCCGCGCCGCGAACGAGCGGCTGCGCGAGGTGCAGCTGGCCGAGCACGTGGCCCGCGCCGCCGCCGGCCACGAGCCCGAGGACCCCAACGATCCCGACATGCCCTCCGAGTTCCCCGAGCGCTGGTCCCGCTTCCTGCCGCCGGAGGACGTGACGTCCCGGCTGCGCACCCATGTGAAGAGCACCCACCCGCCGCACAAGCCCAAGGGATCCTGAAGCACCCGCCAGGGGCCGGAGCCGGTTGCGAGAGTGGCGTTTGCCGCTTCAGGGCAATGCGGCTGGGTGATGAACCTGGGCAATGAACCTGGCCATGCAGCTAGGCCTTCCACCCGCCCGCCGCCGCGGCCTCCCGCACGAAGTCGCCGAAGTCGCGCGGCGCCCGCCCATCGCGCGCGCCCCGGACCGGTACACCTGCGCCGACGACCCCGATACGGCGCCACAGGCGCTGATCCTTCCGGGCGCCGAGTGCCGCTGCCCCGACGGGCGCTCCCTCTGGGGAGCCGCCGATGACGTACCTGATGGGCTGGCTCTCGCCCTGGCCGCCGACCGGCTGCGCGACACCGGCGACACCCTGGAGGCGCTCGTCCGCCAGGTCGGGTACGGCAGCGCGTTCGCCCTGTCCAGCGCCTTCAAAAAGGGTGTACGGGGTCAGCCCGCAGGAGCATCGCACGCGCGCGGCGTAGCCTTTCGTACGTGTACACGGAGCGGGCGTCCCGGCTGACCGGGGCCGTCGTGTGGACCAACACCCCGTCCGAGGCAGGTGCCGGGCGGGTGCTGCCCGACGGGTGCATGGACCTGCTCTGGCACGACGGACGGCTGCTCGTCGCCGGGCCCGACACGCGCGCGTACATCGCCGAGGGCGCCCCGGGCCTGTGGGCGGGCGTTCGTTTCCGTCCCGGCACCGCGCCCGCCCTTCTGGGCGTGCCCGCACAGGAACTGCGCGACCGGAGGGTCGCGCTGTCCGAACTCCGGCCGGCCGCCGAGGCCCGCCGGTTCGCCGCGCGGGTCAACTCGGCCGCCGAACCGGCAAGCGGACTTGAGGAGTTGGCGCTGCGGCTGGCCGCGGACGCTGCGCCCCCCGACCCGCGGCTGCGACACCTCGTGACCGCCCTCGACGAGGGCCGCCCGGTCGCGGCCGCTGCCGACGAACTCGGTCTCGGCGCCCGCCAGTTGCACCGCCGCTCCCTGACCGCCTTCGGCTACGGCCCCAAGACGCTGGCCCGGGTGCTGCGGCTGCAGCGGGCGCTGGGGCTGGCCAGGCAGGGCGTGCCCTACGCCGAGACGGCGGCCCGGGCCGGATTCGCCGACCAGGCCCATCTGGCACGGGACGTGCGGCAGTTGGCGGGCATGCCGCTCGGGGAGCTACTCGGCCGAGGGTAGCTGCGCGAACAGGTCGACGCCGTTGCCGTCCGGGTCGTGCACAACGGCGTACCGCATGCCCCAGAAGGCGTCCCACGGCTTGAGCTCGCCGTGATATCCGGCGCCCACGAGATCCTCGTAGACGGCGTCGACCGCGGCGGGTGTCTCGCACCTGAAGGCGAGCGCCGTCCGGCCGCCCCCGGCCGGCGGCTGCCACGCAGGGTGGAAGGAACGGACGGTGGCCTCGGTGTCCAGGGCCAGGGTCAGCCCGCCGGGCAGTTCGGCCTCGACATGCGGCTGGTCCTCGGAGCCCTCGGGGAAGACGAGCCCGAGGCGACGGTAGAAGGCGACAGACGCGGCCAGGTCGGAGGCGACCAGGCCGATCACGGCGAATTTCGGAGTCATGCCGTCACCGTAGGCAGCACCCGGTCGGCCGGTCTTGAAGGAATCGGACACGGCGCAGGGAGCCGGGCACGGCTCAGGGCGGCGGGCGCGGCTCGCTCGAAGGTCACCTGCTCAGTCGAAGGTCACCGGCCCGCGAGGAGTGTCCACCGTGAACGGCACGCCGACCGGCGCACGGCAGACGGCTCACCCTGCGCAGCGGCCCGTGCTCGCCCGTTCCACCAGCCGCGTCGACAGCTCGGTACGCGTGCTCTCCGGGCGGTCCCCCTGCATCATGCGGACCAGCAGATGCAGGGCCGACGCCGCCATTTCCGCGAGCGGCTGCCGGATCGTGGTGAGGGCGGGGGTGATCCAGCGGGACTCGGGCAGATCGTCGAAGCCGACCACGCTGATGTCGTCCGGCACCCGCAGGCCCCGCTCGGCCAGTGCCCGGTACACGCCCAGCGCCATGTGGTCCGAGCAGACGAAGACAGCCGTCGGCGGCTCGCTCAGGTCGAGCAGGTCGAGCGTGCGGCGGTGCGCGACGGCCTCGTCGAAACCGGCGTGCCGGACGTATTCCGGGCGATGGCGGACGCCCGCCGAGGCCAGCGCCGAGCGGTACCCGGCGACCCGGGCGCTGCTGCACATCTTGCGCTGGTGGCCGGCGATGACGGCGATGCGTTCGTGGCCGAGGGAGAGCAGATGCTCGGTCGCGGTGACCCCGCCCTGCCAGTTCGCCGCGCCCACCGACACCACACCCGGCGGCGGTTCGAGGATCGGGTCGATCAGGACGTACGGGATGCGGTGCTGGTCCAGCCAGGTGTACTGCGACACCGACAGCTCGGCCAGGTTGAACAGCACCCCGGACGAGCCGCGTGCGATGAGCTTGTCCAGCCAGCCGCGCTCCGGGCGCCCGCCGCGGGTGCGGGTGAGCCCGGCCGAGACGACCACTTCAAGGCCCGCGTCGTGCGCCGCCGCCTCCACTCCCTGCAGCACCGCCCCCGACCAGGAACTCTCCAGCGAGTGCACCACCAGGTCGACCAGCCCAGGCACCTTCGCCGCGTCGAACCGGGGCCTGCGGACGTAGCCGAGCCGGTCCAGGGCCTCGGTGACGCGGCGGCGCGTCTCCGGTGCCACGTCCTCCCGGCCGTTGACCACCTTGGAGGCGGTCGGTACGGAGACTCCCGCCTCGCGGGCCACGACCGCCAGTGTCGGCCCGGCGGCCACACTCGCACTCCCCGTGCGGACCATCGGGAACCACCTCTCCGGCCCGCCCGAGGGCCATGAAAAGTTTCGAGCAGCGACGGAAACAGTAAGCGCTTCCTAGATCGCTTCCTACAGTAGGTTCACCGGATCACCTCGGGAAGAGGCCGGGCTTCGCAGGTCTGCACGGTTTCGGGCTTTCGAAACCTCGAACGTGGGCCTGGGGGCACGGCGGACGAGGGCACCAGGCCGCGCTGTGCGGCGAGGGCTACCAGCACACGAGGCAAAAGCCGCTGAAGTCGGCCGTGAACGCCGCGTCCACCAGGTCCACGGCGTGGATGCCGGCCATCGACCCGGTGAAACGCAGCTTGGACCCGTGGTCGTCGGAGAGCCTGCCGAAGTCCAACGGCTCCCCGACCGGCGTACGCACTCCGTCCCGCACGTACCAGAACCGCGCCTCGGCGCCGTCGACGGTCACGCCCAGCGTCACCGGAGCCCGGGCGTCGACGTCCACGACGGCCACCGTGCGCGTGTCCGCCTCGTCCCGTTCCACGAGCCGAAGCACCGTACGGCCGCCGCGCCGCCACTGCTGCCCGTGCTGCCCTTCACTCCCGGGCTCCGCCCAGGTCAGGTCCAGGCTCAGATACGACTCCCCGTTGTACCGGAGCACCAGTCCCGCGGCCTGGGTGAAGGTGGCGGGACGTGCCTCGACGGTGACCTCGGCCTCCGCCCGGTGCTCCGTGATCCGCTGGGCCAGCAGACTGTGCGCCCACCGCGACTCGGGCCCGTGCCGGCCACGCAGCCGGATGCGGCCCGGACGGCTCGTGACGTCGGCCCAGGACGGATCCGGGTGCGCGCGCAGGGTGCTCCACGGCCAGCCCAGCGGGTCGTCGGCTGCGGCGGGTCGGGGCGGCAGCGGCTCGGGGCGAGTGGACACGTCGACCTCGACCGCCGGATGAGTGCTCCCGTGCCGCAACCTCGGCCGGCCCTCCTCGTCCCACACCACCGCCTGGATCGCCGTCTCCCGGCCCAGCGTGCAGCGCGGGCCCTCCGGTGTCCGCACCGGACGGGCCGTCAGGTGGCTCAGCACCCAGTCTCCGCCCGCAGTCTGCACCAGCTCTCCGTGCCCGGCCTTCTGCAACGGCTGCGACGGGTCGTCCCGCGACGTCAGCAGGGGCCGGTCGTCGAGCTGGTAGGGGCCGGTGAGTTCACGACTGCGCGCCACCCGTACCCCGTGCTCGAAGCCGGTGCCGCCCTCGGCCAGCACCAGGTGGTACCAGCCCTCCCGCCACAGCAGCTTCGGTCCCTCGATGAGCCGTTCGTGCTGCAGCAGCAAGTGGGTACCACCGAACGGGCTCAGGGTCTCCCGGTCCAGCTCGGTCAGGACGATCCCGGCGAACCGGCGTCCACCCGGTCGGTGGTCGTTCTGGAGGTTGAGCAGCCACAGCCGCCCCTCGTGGTGGAAGAGCGCGGGATCGAAGCCGTGGCTCGCCACCCGGCGCGGCGGCGTCCACGTCCCGCCCACCTCATCTGCCGTGCTGATGTACGTGTCCGTGTCGAAATACGGTGTCCCGACCGACCGTACGACCGAGTACGCCACCCAGAACCGCGTACCGTCCCAGCTCAGCGAGGGCGCCCAGACACCACCTGAGTCCGGCACCCCGGCCAGCGAGTCCCCGGGGGCGGCGCCGCGGACATGGCCCGCGTACTGCCAGTGGGCCAGATCCCGTGACCGGTGGATGGGGATGGTCGGGAACCACTCGAAGGAACTGGTCGCCACGTAGTACCAGTCGCCGACCCGGACCAGTGAGGGGTCGGGGGCGAAGCCACGGACAACAGGGTTGTGCAGCAAGGTCACTTGAGGGCCCCCAGCGTGACACCGGTGCGCCAGTAGCGCCGCATCGCCACCATCGTGATCGCCATCGGCACGATGGACAGCAGCGCGCCGGTCAGCACCAGGCTGGTGAGGTCGATGCCGGATTCGAGACGTTTGCCGGACCAGTTGTACAGACCCAGGTTGAGGGTCCAGTTCTCCTCGCCGCGCAGCACCGTCAGGGGCAGGAAGAAGGCGTTCCAGGTGTTCACGAAGGCGAGCAGGAACACCGTGGCACCGCCCGTCGTCATCATCCGCAGCACGATGCTGAAGAAGATGCGCAGTTCACCGGCGCCGTCGATCCGGGCCGCCTCCAGGAGCTCGTACGGGATCGTGGCCTCGGTGTAGACCTTGGCGAGGTAGACGCTGAACGGGTTGATCAGACAGGGGATCAGCATCGCCCAGGGGGTGTCGACGATGCCGACCTTCGAGAACAGCAGATACAGCGGCAGCGTGAGCAGGGCGATCGGGACCAGGAACGAGCCGACCACGCACGCGAACACCAGGTTGCGGCCCGGGAACTCGAAGCGCGCGAGGCCGTAGCCCGTGGCGAGGGCGAGCAGCGTGCCGCCGAGGGAGCCGACACCGGCGTACAGGAACGAGTTGGCGGTCCAGCGCAGGAAGATGCCGTGCTCGTAGGTGAACACCTGGTGCAGGTTGTGCCACAGATGCCAGCCGGAGAACCACAGGCCGTTGCTCTGGTACAGGCCGACGCGGTCCTTGGTGGCGGCCATGATCAGCCACCACACGGGGAACAGGCTGTACACGCCGGCCAGCGTCAGGCCGACGAGCAGGAAGCGCTGGCCGCCGCGCGAACGGGCCGCGGGATCGGGGCGGTTGACACGGCGCACCGTGGCGTGCGCCTGCCTGGTGCCGTTGTCCTTGGTCAGCATCAGTCCGCCTCCTTTGAAGTCAGCCGGTAGAAGAGGAAGGAGGCGACGCCGAGGATGAGGGCGAGGAGGACCGAAAGTGTCGCGGCGTAGTGGTAATTGCCTGCGTTGAACGCCTGGTTGTAGATGATCATGATCGGGGCGAAGTCGTCGCTGACCGTCTGCGGGGTGACGTTCCTGAACAGCGCGGGCTCGTTGAAGATCTGCAGCATCTGGATGATGGAGAGCATCCCGGTGAGCACCAACGCCCCCCGCACATAAGGAACCTTGATGCTGAGCGCGATCCGCCGCTCGGAGGCACCGTCCAGCCGCGCGGCCTCGAACAGCTCGCGCGGAACGCCCTGCAGCGCCGAGTAGATGATCACCATGTTGTAGCCCACGCCGTGCCAGGTGAGCAGGTTGCCGATGGACGGCCACACCATCGACGGCGCGAAGAAGTTCCAGTCGAAGCCGAGGTCCTTGCTCAGCGAGGTCAGCGGACCGACGTCCGGGCTGTACAGGTTGATCCACACGATCGCGGCGACCACGCCGGGGATCATGTACGGCACCAGCAGGAGGAGCCGGAACCGGCCGGCGGCCTTCGAGGTCAACGTGTCCAGGAACAGCGCCAGTACGAGGCTGACGAACAGCATCACGGGGATCTGCACGCAGGCGAACAGCACCACCCGCAGCACGGAACCCATGAACGCCGAGTCGGTCAGGCCCTGTTGGTAGTTGTCCAGCCCGGCGAAGGTCTCCGTCGAGCCGCCGAGCCCCAGCCCGGACTGCTGCTCCCGGTACAGCGACTGGTAGACCGCGTAGCCGATGGGAAGCAGATAGAGGAAGACGAAGCCGAGCTGGAAGGGCACCGTGAAGGCGGCACCCTTCCAGCGCAGTGAGCGAGTCATCAGTGGTTGCCCTCAGCCTCTAGCTCTTGACGCTGATGCCGCGGGACTTCAGGTCCTTGACCGTCCACGCCTGCATGTGCGCCAGCAGATCGGTGACCTTCTCCTGCTTGTCGACCACCTTGGCCCAGCGCGCCTGCATCTCGGTGAACATCGCGGTCCAGTCCGGCCCGAAGGTCCAGTCCGTGGTGATGGTGTTCAGGCTGTCGGTGACCACCTTCTGGGCGGGCCCGTAGTTCTTGCCGAGCAGCTTTTCGGAGGTCGCCGCACCGACGTACGCGCTGCTGTCGGCCAGCGCCGGCATCACGCCGTTGCCGGTGGTCGGGCTCGCCATCGTCTTGACCGCACCGGTGTCGGTGGACATCCACAGGGCCGCCTCGGCGGCCTGCCGCTGGTTCTCGCACTGCTTGGTCACCAGCGTCACACTGCCGGTCAGGTTGGTACCGGCCGGCGTCTTGGCCGCCTCGCCCCGGAACGTCGGCCACGGCGAAAGAGCCCACTGGCCGAAGGACTTGGTGAAGTTCTGCACCATGCTGGCCATCTGCCAGGTGGAGATCTGCCGGGTCGCCGTGCCACCGTCCTCGTAGTTGCGCTGCACGGCCGCGTAGTCGGCGAAGGACAGCTTGGAGTTCAGGTCGTTGTCGATGATCTCCTGGATCACCTTCGCGGCCTTCAGCGTGCCGGCGTCCTGGAAGTCCACCTTCCAGGAGTTGCCGTCGATCGCGTACCAGTGCGCCCCGGCCTGCATGGCGAGCACCTCCAGGGTGCTCGGGTCCTCGCCGGCGTAGTTGGTGATCTTGATGCCGTGCTTCTTCAGAACCTTGCCCGCGGCGATGACGTCGTCCCAGGTGGTGGGGGCTTTGATGCCGTACTTGTCGAAGATGTCGGTGCGGTAGATCGTGAAGTTGGGCGCGGAGCTGGTCGGGACGCCGTAGAGCTTGCCCTGTACCTGCGCGCTCGCCCAGGCGCCCGCGTTGAACTTGTCCCTGCTCGATCCCACGTACTGCGTGATGTCGGCGAGCGCGCCCTGCGAGACCCAGCTCGTCACGTACTCGGCGGTGTTCTGCACCAGGCAGGGCGCGTTGCCCGCCTTGACCGCGTTGGTCAGCTGCTTCTGCATGGTCAGCTGGTCGGTGACCTTGGTGTACTTGAGCTTGACGTCCTTGTGCGAGGCGTTGAACGCCTTGACGACGGCATCCTGGCCGTTGGCCCAGCCCCAGAAGGGGAGGGTGACCGGGCCCGACGACTTGGCGCCGTCCCCGGAGTCCGATCCGCCGCAGGCGGAGAGCAGACCACTGAGTGCGAGTCCCGCGACAGCGGCGTGGGCGAACCTTCTCCGGGGGATGGTGAAGTTCATCTGACCGTGTTCCTTCGGAAGTCGGGCGTCTGGGAACGAGTGGACGGCGGCTCGGTGCAGGCCGGGAACGGCGGCCGGGGACGGCGGCCGGGATTCCAGTCACTCGCGGTTGAGGGGGCGTCAGCCAAGCGGAAACTGTAGAAAGCGGTTGCCGTGAAGGTAGGCCGACAGGTCTCGCCCTAGCAAGAGGTGTGCGGCAATTTATTGCGGCAGGTGGGGAAAACCGCTGATAAGAGACGGTAACCGGTTACGAAACGATTGCACTCGCCGCTGATGTGCTGCGGTGCACGAAGCGCCTGGGCGGTGCGTGAGCGCCTTGCCTGGAAGGTACGTGCGTGCGTGCCTGGCGGGTGCGTCGGTTGTCTGGAAGGTGCGCCGGTGTCCGGACGGTGTGTCAGCGTCTGGACGGCGGCTGCACGGAGTTGCGGACGACGACATGGGTGCCCAGTACGAGGTGGTCGCCGTCGCTGCCCTTACGGCGGCCCGAACCGCCCTCGCGCCGGTCGGCCACCGCACGCAGGGCCACCCGGCCCATCTCCTCGTACGGCACGTGCACGGTGGTCAGCTGGGGTGTGAGCTGGGAGGCGAGCGGGATGTCGTCGTAGCCGACGATCGACACGTCCTCCGGCACCCGCAGTCCGGCCACGCGCAGGGCCTGCATGGCGCCGGCGGCGACCACGTCCGTGCCCGCGAGCACCGCCGTGAAGTCCGGGGTCTCGTGCAGGGCCGCCTCGACGGCGCTGTACCCGTGCTCGTCGTCGTAGGGACCGTGGCGCACCATGCCCGGGTCGAAGGGCACGCCGTACGCCTCGAAGGCCCGCTCGGCGCCTCTCAACCGGCCCTGAGCGGTGGTGAGTTCGGCGTGGCCCGGCAGCACCAGGACCCTGCGGTGGCCGGCCGACAGCAGATGGCTGGCCATCGCGTAGGCGCCGCCCTCGTTGTCGTAGTCGACCGTCGTGGCCGGGACGTCGCCCTCCAGGGGCGGCCTGCCCACCAGGACGAGATGGGAGCCGGCCGCGTCGAGGGAACGGGCGAAGCGGGCCATCCGCAACTGGTACTCGTCGTAGTCGTAGGCACCACCGAGCAGCACCACGGCGGCCACGCCCTGCTGGCGCATGAGGTTCACCAGCGCGAGCTCCCGCTCGGGGTCGTCACCGGTGGTGCCGACCAGCGAGAGCCAGCCGCGCAGCGTGGCCGCGCCTTCGACTCCCTTGGCCACGTGGGCGAACGCGGAGCCGGTGATGTTGTTGATGAGGATGGCGACCGTCGGTGTACCACTGCCCGCGAGGGAGCGGGCATGGGCGTTGGTGACGTAGTCCAGGTCCCCGACGACCTTCATCACCCGGCGGCGCAGCTCCTCCGACACCGGGTAGTTGCCGGACAGCACGCGCGACACGCTCGCGACGGAGACCCCTGCACGCTCCGCCACGTCGCGGATGGTGGCCCGTCCGGCGTCCCCGGACGCCTTGCGCTGACTCACCGCGGCTCCTTCACCCTCACGAATTCCCCACCGGCCGAATGGGGAGTGCGGTCGCTTGGCCTACGGCCGGAGACGGTGCCTCTCGCCCGACGGCCCCGGAACCGGACCCCTTGCCGGTCGGCCAGAGGCCGCGCCCCTCGCCGGGTGCGGAAACCGTATCCCATTGTTTCTCCGGGGGGACGGGGTGCGTCGGTGGCGGCGGTGTGGCTGGGCGGGCGAGAGGTGGTGCGGCTGAGCGCGGCAGGGGTGGTGCGCCTGATCCGGGGAGGGCCGGTGTGGCTGAGCGCGGCAGGGTGCGGCCGGCTGGGCCGGGGAAGGGGGCAGGCCCGAGCGCGGGACGGGTGGTGCCCGTCGTCGGTGAGGGGCAGGCGGCTCCCGTCGGCGTCCAGGGACGTGCGGCGGCCGTCGACGGCGGGCCCGGCGTCGGTGTCCGCATCACGGCCGGGTAGCCGGTGCCGTCCCTCATGCGACACGCGCAAGGTCCGAGTGCCGTACCTCGTGGGCCGGAGGCAGGCCCGCGACCAGGCGTTCCAGTTCCTCCACGACGATACGGCCGAGGCGTTCCAGCTCGTTGCCGAGTGAGCCCGCGATGTGCGGGGTGAGGATGACGTTCGGCAGGCGGTAGAGCGGGGAGGCGGCGGGCAGCGGCTCGGGTTCGGTGACGTCGAGAATCGCGTGCAGCCGGCCGGCCACCAGCTCGTCGGTGAGCGCGCCAGGGTCGACCAGGGCGCCGCGCGAGGTGTTGATCAGAACGCCGCCGTCCCGGATCAGCGCGAGTCGGCCGGCGTCGAGCATGCGGTAGGTCTCGGGAATGTCGGGCGCGTGCAGCGAGACGATGTCGCTGTGCCGCAACAGGTCGTCCAGCGGCAGGAGTTCGGCTCCGAGGGCGGCCGCCTCGGCGGAGCTGACATAGGGGTCGTGGAGCAGGACCGTGAAGTCGAACGGCCGGAGCAGTTCGAGCAGCCGGCGGCCGACGCGTGATGCGCCGATGACGCCGATACGGCGGCCGACGTTGCCTGTGTGCGCGGTCTCGGCGTGGCTCGGGTAGGTGTGGCTGACGCGGAAGCGCTCGCGGTGGGTGAAGGTGTCCTTTCCGGCGAGCAGGATCATGGCGAGGGTGTACTCCGCGACCGGCAGGGCGTTGCCCGTCACCGCGCTGCAGACGGTGATCCCGCGCTCCCACAGGGCCTCGCCGACCAGTGAACGGACCGAGCCCGCGGCGTGCAGGACGGTGCGCAGGCGGGGCGCGGCCGCCAGGGCGCCGGTGTCGAGGGCGGGGCAGCCCCACCCGGTGATCAGTACCTCGGCCAGGGCGAGCGTCTCCGCGGCCGCCGGATCGGCGAAGTCCCGTACGACGAACGAGGGGTCGAGGTCGCACGCCTGCCTCAGCCGGGCCATGAGCGGCGGAGGGAAGAGCAGCGGAAGGTGTACCGGATCCATCGCGAACACGGCCCTCGGCGGCTGGGGGTGGGGCATGGCTCTCCTGACTCGCTGGACGACAGGGCGGATGACTGGTGGACGGCTGGGGGTGACTCGTGGATGTCGGGGTGGACAGCTGGTGGGTGACACGAGTGTGGCGCAGGTGTGGCACAGGGACGGGTGCCCGCGCCCGGGAAACATTTTCAGAAAGCGCCTTCTACCGTAGATCTGTCGAGAAGCGGCGGTCAATCCGGTGGAGTGAGAGGCGTGAGGTCGGTCCGCGATGAGGATTGCGGACCTTGATCCCGCTCTGAGCCGAAATCGTTTACTGCGGTTTCCGGGCCAGGGTCGCGCCCTGAGCCCGACCTTGGCAACCGGTTGGCCTTCTGACCGGCACCGTGGCCACTGGTGCCCCTGCGCCCGGTGCAAGCACAGTTTTCGAAAACTCGTCATGTCTCTTGACGTGCCGCGCTCTCCGGCGGAAGCTCCCTGCACTGCGTAGCAACCGGTTTCCGAAACATTCGCACACCGCATCCGTCCCGCCGTGTGCCCGGTTCCCGTCATCCATCTCGACGAAGAGAGTGGGTCGTTCATGTACTCCCAGGCCGCTGCTCCCGGCGGGTGTGCGATGCAGGTGTCGAGCGGGGTGAGCGGCTCCGGGGAGACCGTCACGGTCATGGCCAAGTCCGACGACTTCCCACCAAGCGGGTCAGCCCCTGCCAGGCCGGCACCGGCTTCTGGATACCGAGCGGCTCCCACCACAGGGACGCCGCCTGGCGGGTCTTCGAGTGGTTCTTCGGCGAGGCACCGGCGAGGGCGTGAGCCTCCGGTGGCTGGAGCATCCCGGCCCTCATGTCCCTGCGTTCGCTCATGCCGTCCCAAGTGCCGTATCAGAAGCGGGTGTTGGAGGCGCAAGGCCGAGCTGAAGCGCTACTCGGTGATCGCCCCTGCCGCAGGCCTGGCCGGTCCTCTCCGCGAGCTTCGTGATCGTGTTCACCCGGACCTGGGTGACCACGTCGCCCCGCAGCTCCTGCTCTCCACCGACCGCACCACCCTCGCGGTCGCCGTCATGTCCACCTGCGTCACCTCCGCCGGCACCCCGGGCACCCGCTTCCGGGCCGCGGCCTCGGTGATGTACGTCGTCCCGGTCCCGCCGATCTTCCTGATCGCCCGGCGCGGCTTCGTCGCCGGCATGTCCACCACCGGCCTCAAGTAGCGCCTGCCGCCTCCCTGTTGCAAGGAGTCACGCATGAATACGCTCCTGTCACGGCGTACCGCTCTCCAGGCGGCCGGCGCCACCGTGCTCGCCACCGGTCCGGCGGGCGGTCTGACGGCCACCGCGGCTCACGCGGACCCGGCCAGATCCGCGCCGAAGCTGGTCACCTACCCCCGCCCACCCGCCATGCCGACCAACACCAGCTTCAAGGTACGGGCCCGCACCGCTCCCGACGGCGACTGGCAGACCCTCGACATCTACCGGCCGCAGCTGGCGGAGATCAACGCCAACACCGGCTCCGCCAGGATCTACAACTCCTCGATGGTGTACTTCGACTTCCAGGGATCCGTCGAAGTCGAGGTGACGTACCTCAAGGGCGGTACCACCAAGGCCCGGGTGAGGCCGGACTCCCTGGGCATCAAGCCCGAACTCGGCGGCGACACCCTGGTGTTCGCGCTGGACGAGCCGAAGGACGTGGTCGTCCAGGTCAACGACGAGATCTTCGACTGTCTGCACGTCATCACCAACCACATCGACCACGCCCCGTGCACCGCCGACGACCCGGACGTCATCTACTTCGGCCCCGGCGTGCACACCGTCACCGGCAACGTCCTCACCGTCCCCAGCGGCAAGACCGTCCATCTCGCGGGCGGCGCGGTCCTCCAGGCGCAGGTGTTCTTCAAGAACGTGGAGAAGGCCACGCTCAAGGGGCACGGCGTGATCAACGGGGGCCCCGGCGCCATCCTCTGCGAGGGCAGCAAGAACATCCGCGTCGAGAACGTCATCATCATGAACCCCAACGGCTACGCCGGCACGTTCGGCATGAGCGAGAACGTGCACGTCAAAAAGGCGCGCGCGTTCAGCTCGAAGGGCAACGGAGACGGTTTCGACGTCTTCTCCTCGACCGAAATCACCTTCGACGGCTGCTTCATGCGCAACTCCGACGACTGCTTCGCCATCTACTGCCACCGCTGGGACTACTACGGCGACACCAGGAACATCACCATCCAGAACTGCACCCTCTGGGCGGATGTCGCCCACCCGATCAACGTCGGCACACATGGCAACACCGACGCACCCGAAACGCTTGAGAACCTGCTCATCAAGAACATCGACGTCCTCGACCACCGCGAGCCCCAGATGAACTACCAGGGCTGCATCGCCCTCAACCCCGGCGACGCCAACCTCATCAAGAACGTCCGTATCGAGGACGTCCGTGTCGAGGACTTCCGCTGGGGCCAGGTCATCTACATGAAGGTGATGTTCAACCCGAAGTACAACACCTCCGTCGGGCGTGGCATCCAGGACGTCTACGTCAAGAACCTCAGCTACACGGGCACCCACGCCGAGCCGGCGCTGTTCCTCGGCTACGACGCCGACCACGCCATCGACAAGGTCACCTTCGAGAACCTGGTGATCAACGGCGTGGTCGTCGCCGACTCGATGAAGAAGCCGGCCTGGTACTACACCACCGACGCGGTCCAGTGGTTCTACAACGAGCACGTCACGAACCTGAGGTTCCTCACGACCGCCGAGGCAGAGGCGGCCGCAGCGTCATGACGATCCCCGCACCGAGCCGCAGGGGCTTCCTCGGCGGCACGGCCGCCCTGTTGCTGGCGTCGGGTGCGAGCGGACTGCTCGTGCCCGGCGCCGCGCAGGCCGCCGTACGGAACCACACCGGTACCCGGGCCTTCGCCCACCCCGGGCTCCTGCACACCGCGGCCGACCTCGCCCGTATGAAGGCAGCGGTCGCCGCCGAGCAGTCTCCTGTCCACGACGGGTACCTGGCACTCGCGGCCCACGCCCGCTCCTCGGCCTCGTACGCCGTGCAGAACACCGGCCAGATCACCAGCTGGGGCCGCGGCCCGAGCAACTTCCAGAACCAGGCCGTCGCGGACTCGGCCGCCGCCTACCAGAACGCCCTCATGTGGTCGGTCACGGGCGAGAGGGCCCACGCGGACAAGGCCCGCGACATCCTCAACGCCTGGTCGACGTCGCTGACGGCGATCACCGGCGCGGACGGCCCTCTCGGCGCGGGGCTGCAGGTCTTCAAGTTCGTCAACGCGGGCGAACTGCTGCGCCACAGCGACTACGACGGCTGGACGGACTCGGACATCGCCCGCTGCGAGCGGTCCTTCCTCGACGTCTGGTATCCCGCCGTGTCCGGCTACATGCTCTACGCCAACGGCAACTGGGACCTGACGGCCATTCAGGCCATCCTGGCCATCGGGGTGTTCTGCGAGGAGGCCGTGCTCTTCGAGGACGCCCTGCGCTTCGCCGCGGCCGGCGCAGGCAACGGCAGCATCCCGCACCGCATCGTCACCGCCGCCGGCCAGGGCCAGGAGGCAGGCCGCGACCAGGGCCACGAACAGCTCGCCATCGGCCTGACCGGCGACATCGCACAGGTCGCCTGGAGCCAGGGCGTCGACCTGTGGGGCCACGACGAGAACCGCATCCTCGCCAACTTCGAGTACACCGCCCGCTACAACCTCGGCGGCGACGTCCCCTTCACCCCCGACCTCGACCGCACCGGCAAGTACATCAAGACCGTCGTCTCCGCCATCGCTCGCGGTGCCCTGCCACCGGTCTACGAGATGGCCTACGCCCACTACGCCGGCGTCCGCGGCCTGGACGCCCCGAACACGAAGGCCGCCGTCTTCCGCGGCACCGGCGGTGCCCGCGTCGTCGAGGGCAGCAACGACGACCTGCCCGGCTGGGGCACCTGCACCTACGCCGGCGCGACAGCCCCGGCGCCGACCGCGCCGGCCGCTCCGGCGGGGGTCACCGCCGTCGGCACCGACAAGGCCGTCACCGTGAGCTGGCTCCCGTCCGCCTGGGCGAGCAGCTATACCGTCCGCCGGGCCACCCAGCCCGAGGGGCCGTACGAGGAGATCGCCGCGGGGGTCGACAAGCCGGCCCACAGCGACGGCGGCGCGCACCGGGGGCGGACCTACTACTACACGGTCGCCGCCGCCAACTCCCAAGGAATGAGCGGGGATTCGAGCGCCGCCTCGGCCACGGCCGGCCTCCCCGGCCGCTGGTCCACCCGCGACCTCGGCGACGTGAGGATCCCCGGTTCAGCCGCCTTCGACGGCGACCGTTTCGTCCTGGAGGCGAGCGGCACCTCCGACACGTGCCGACTGGTGCATCTGCCGCTGCCCGGCGACGGCACCGTCACCGCGCGGATCGTGTGGCCGCTCAGCTCCCAGTACTCCAAGATCGGCGTCACCCTCCGCGCCTCCCTTGACGCCCACGCCGCGCACGCCGCCATGCTGGTCCAGGGGCTGCCGCTGCACACCTGGAGCGGTGTGTGGAGCGTGCGGCCCTCGGACGGGGCGGACGTCCTGGGCACCGGCAGCACACCCGTACCGCCCGCCCAGCAGGACGCCATCACCACCAACGCCGCCTTCCCGATCTCCAGCCTCGGCACCCTCCCGGAGTCCGCGACCCCGCTCCAGGCCCCGTACGTCGAGGGCGCGGGCGACGGCTACCGGCTGCGGGCGCCGTACTGGGTGCGGGTGACGCGCAGGGGCCGCCGCTGTATCGGCGCCATCTCCCCGGACGGCATCCGCTGGACCGAAGTCGGCTCCACGGACGTCGCGTTGGGCCGCACCGCCTATGCCGGTCTCGTCCTCACCTCCTGCCTCGGTGTCGACGAGGAGTACGCCGAGACCGGTACCGGCGCCTTCGACAACGTCACCGTGACGTCGGCCTCGCGGGACATCTGGTCGACGCCGCGCCCCGCCGGCACGGCCACCGGCCTCACCGCGACCTCCGGCGCCGACGCCGTCGAGCTGGCCTGGACCGACCCGGACCCCTCGGCCCGCTTCAAGGTGCTGCGCGCCACGGACGCCGACGGCCCCTACCACACCCTCGCGACCTGCGTCGGCGCCGTGGGCTTCGGCACCCGCATCCGGTACGCGGACGCCACCGGCACCCCGGGCACCACCTACCACTACGTCGTCGCGGCGACCAACTCCGGCGGCCGCGGCCCCCTCTCGGAGTCCGCCAACGCACGGATGCCCACTCCCTCGGCACCCCAACTCACCTCGGCCGCAGCGGCGTTCGCGAACAAGGGCGTTCCGTTCCGGCACCTCCTGCGTGCCTCGCACGAGCCCGTGAGGTTCGCCGCCGACGGGCTCCCCGACGGCCTGCGCGTCGACAGGCGCACCGGCCTGATCTCCGGAACGCCCCACACGACCGGTGAGTTCACCGTCAGGACCGGCGCGAGCAACGCGTCCGGCGACGCGACCGGCACCCTCACCCTCACCGTCGGCACACCCCCGCCCACCCCCTGGACCCATGGCGACCTCGGCGACGTGATCCTCGACGACCGCGCCCAAGGGACGCTCGGCGTGGTCGCGATCCGCACCCCCGGCAGCACCTCGTACGGCGACGGGACCTTCACCGTCCGCGGGGCGGGCGTCGACCTGACGGTCAACAGCCAGGGAATGACCGGGCAGTTCGTACGCCGGACCGTCACCGGTGACGCCGAGGTCACCGCCCGCCTCGTCTCCCGGGACGGAGCCACGGCGGACCGGGTGGGCCTGCTGATGGCCAAGTCGCTGTCACCGTTCGACCAGGCCGCCGGTGCGATCGTGACCGGCGGGACCAGCGCGCAGCTGATGCTGCGCAAGACCGTCGCCGGTGCCTCCGCGTTCTCCGGCACCGCGACCGTTCAACTGCCCCTGCTGCTGCGGCTGAAGCGCACCGGGACCGCCTTCGCCGCGGCCGTCTCCACCGATGACGGCGCCACCTGGACGGCCCTCGCCTCGGGCGAGATACCCGGCTTCGGTGACGCCCCCTACCACGTGGGCCTGGTGGTCTGCTCCCGCAGCCCCCTGGCCCTCGGCACCGCCCACTTCGAAGAGGTGAGCATCACCGCCGACTGATCCCCCCACGGAATGGAACAACCCATGATGAGCCGCACTTCCCCCCACCACATCCCTGCGCAACACCCGTCCGAATCAGCTGAGTTGAGCCGCCGCGGTCTGCTGAGGACCGCCGGCGGACTCACCGCCGCTCTCGCTCTCGGGGGCTCCACCGCCGCGCTCGCGGGCACCACCGCCGCCGCGGCCCCGGCGGCCTTCACCCACCCCGGCATGCTCCACAACGCCGGCGACATAAACCGCGCCAAGGGCAGGGTCGCGGAGGGAACCGACCCCTGGCTCTCCGGCTGGAAGAAGCTGACCGCCAACTCCCACTCGCAGTCCACCTGGACGCCCAACCCGCAGGCCACCATCATCCGCGGCGGCACGGGCCAGAACTACGGCATCCTCTACAACGACATCGCCGCCGCCTACCAGAACGCCCTGCGCTGGGCCGTGGGCGGTACGGCCGCCAACGGCGACACCGCCGTCAGGATCCTCAACGCCTGGTCGTCCAAACTGACCACCGTCACCGGAAACGCCGACCGGTTCCTCGCCGCCGGCATCTACGGCTGGACGTTCTGCCAGGCCGCCGAACTCATGCGCGGCCACGCCGGGTTCAACCTCGCCGCCTTCCAGAAGATGATGGTCAACGTCTTCTACCCGCTCAACAACGACTTCCTGACCCACCACAACGGCGCCTGCATCACCAACTACTGGGCCAACTGGGACCTGTGCAACATGGCCTCGATCATGGCCATCGGGATCCTCACCGACAACGCGGCCAAGTACGACCAGGCCGTCACCTACTTCAAGTCCGGCGCAGGCAACGGCTCCATCGCGCACGCGGTGCCGCACCTCTACACCGACTCCGACGGCTACGGCCTCGGCCAGTGGCAGGAGTCCGGCCGCGACCAGGGGCACACCGTCATGGGCATGGGCCAGATGGGCGCGCTCTGCGAGATGGCCTGGAACCAGGGCGACGACCTGTACTCGTACGACAGCCGCCGCTTCATGAAGGCCGCCCAGTACGTCGCCAAGTACAACCTGGGCCAGGACGTGCCCTACACCACCTACAAGTGGGGCACCGGGCAGAACTGCGCCCAGATGTCCCAGACGGTGATCAGCGCCGGCTCCCGCGGCGCGCTGCGCCCGGTCTGGGCCATGCTCCACTACCACTACAACCGGCGCCTGTACCTCGACGACAAGTACATCTCGGCCATGTACGGCCGCGTCGCCCCCGAAGGCGGAGGGGGTGACTTCGGCTCCACCAGCGGCGGCTACGACCAGCTCGGCTTCGGCACCCTGATGTACGCGAAGTAAGCGCGCACGTAACCGGGTACGCAACGTAGTCGCGTACCCCAAGTAGCCGCCGAATCGCGCTCTGCACCGGAATACCCGGGCGACCTGTGGTGCTCTGTTGTTCACGGTGCAGTAGCGCGGTGAGGAGGCTGGTGGTCGTATGACGGCAGCAGTCCGGACAGACCCCGTGGTGAGCACGCCGTACGGGGCCGTACGCGGCCGGTACGAGCACGGGATCGCGGTGTTCCGGGGCATCCCGTACGCCGCGCCCCCTTTCGGCCCGCGCCGTTTCCGGCCCCCGGCGCCTCCCGAGCCCTGGGACGGCGTGCGCGACGCGGGCGCGTTCGGGCCGACGCCGCCGAAGCCCCCGTACTCGGAGGCCTTCGAGAAGTACCTCTCCGACCCGGTCGTCCCCGGTGACGACTGCCTGAATCTGAACGTGTGGACTCCCGAGCCGGGCCCCGGGGCCCGGCTCCCCGTTCTGGTGTGGCTGCATGGCGGCGCCCTGACCAGGGGATCCTCCGCTGTGCCGGTGTACGACGGGCGGACCTTCGCCCGGGACGGCGTCGTCCTGGTCTCGGTGAACTACCGGCTGGGAGTGGAGGGCTACGGACTGTTCCCGGACACCCCCGCCAACCCCGGCCTGCGCGACCAGCTCGCCGCCCTGCGGTGGGTGCACGAGTCGGTCGCGGCCTTCGGCGGCGACCCGGACCGGATCACCCTGGCCGGCCAGTCCGCAGGGGCGATCAGCACCGGCGCCCTGCTGGCCGCCCCGCAGGCGCAGGGGCTGGTGCGGCGGGCGGTCCTGCAGAGCGGTCCGCCCGAGGCGCTCGAACGGGACAGGGTGCGGCGGATGGTGCGCCGCATGGCGACGCGGCTGAAGATCCCCGCCACCGCCGCGGCCTTCGCCGAGGTCGACCGCGAGCTGCTGCTGCACACGCAGTCCGAGGTCGGCAAGCTCAGCAGCCCGGTGCTCGGCGGCCCCTCCTTCGGCATCGTCGTCGACGGCGACCTCGTGCCGCGCGACCCGCTGGAGGCACTCGTCGACGGTGACATGGCGCGGGGCGTCGACCTGATGCTCGGCTGGACCAGCGAGGAGTACCGCCTCTGGCTCGTACCCGGCGGCCTCCTGGAACGCGTCGACCGGCTGGGCGCGGTCGCTCTCGCCGGCGCCATGGCCCGGTGCCACTGCGGCACCGAGGTACCCCGCGGCTACCGCACCCTGCACCCGCAGGCCCACACCGCCGAGATCGTCGGCCAGATGGTCACCGATCACCTGCTGCGCCTCCCGCTGCACCGGCTGGCGGACGCCCGCCCCGACTCCTCCCACGTGTACGAGTTCGCCTGGCCCTCCGGCCTCCCCGGCCTCGGCGCCTGCCACGCCCTGGAGCTGGGTTTCGTCTTCGACTCGGGAGATGTTCCCGAGTCCCGCAAGCTGGCGGGCGACGGTGCCCCGCAAGAACTGGCCGACACGATGCACCGGGCATGGGTGCGGTTCGCATCAGACGGCGACCCCGGCTGGGAGTGCTGGGACGAGACGCACCCGGTGCGGATCTTCGATGCGGGCGAGCCGCGCACCGCCCGCGGCCCGCGCGATGCCGAGCTGGCCCTGTGGGCGGCCGACGCCCTCAGGACTCCGGAACCCGCACCCGCCCCGGCCGCCGCAGACGGTTCACCCGCGAGAACCGCGGAGCTGCGGTCGGTCGTACGACGGCTTCGCCTGCCCGGCTCCGTCCGCCGGCAGTGACCCGTCCCGTCACGCCGGCTCCTTCAGCGCGGCCGGCGAGTCCCGCACCACCACATGCGTGCCCAGCAGCAGGTGCTCGTCGGGCTTCTCCGAGGGTACGGCCGAGGGCCGTACGGACGGCGAGGCTGCCCGGCTCCTGGTGGGGGACGTGCACCGGGGTCAGGGCCGGGTGCAGGTCGCGGGCGAACGGGATGTCGTCGTGGCCGGCCAGGGAGACGTGGCCGGGACGCCAGGCCCTCCTTGTACCCGGGGCTGCGGCTGCCCCGACGGTGACTGAGCTGATGCCGAACGGGCTTGCCTGCGTGCGGAGGTGGGCTCCCCTGGCAGGAGGAGCCCACCTCGGGGATGTGTGAGGGGTTATTCCGTGCGCAGGCACTCCGGGCGCATCATCCGCAGCGGCGGCGGCAGGCTGAGCAGCGTGACCACGCCGACCACCGCCGCGCCCACACCGGTCATGGTCAGGACGCTCGCCCAGTCCATGGCCACCGGTGCACGGGTCATCTTCAGCAGCACCGAGCCGAGCATGATACCCACCGTCGTGGCCAGTACGAGGCCGAGCCGACCGGGAGGGCCGTCTGCCACAGCACCGACAGGCTCAGTGTGCGGCGCCGGGTGCCGAAGGCGACCAGTGCGGAGAGCAGTTTCCTGCGCTCGCGCAGCGGCTCCAGCTGGGAGACCAGCAGACTCGCGCCGATCAGTGCCAGCACGAAGGCGGAGCCGACGAACAGGCCGGATGCCGTTCAGCCGATGCCGTTCAGCACCCCGGCGATGCCCGCGACGGCCGGCGGTCCCACCCGGCAGCACCCCCCGATGAGCCGGGCCCCCGACTCCCGCCACCCCGAGACCTGCTCCGCGGTGAAGGACGAACTCCCCGTCCAGGCGCGCGCCCCGGCATCCCAGGTCTCGCCACTGTTGGGATAGACGACCACCGGCTTTCCCGTGACGCGCGCGGCCGTCTCGACAGCGCCGTCCACATCTTCGGGGGCGCAGCAGTTGACGCCGACCGCGATCACCTCGTCCGCGTCGGCGGCGAGGGCGAAGGCCTCCTCCAGGGGCTGGCCGGCACGCGTTTGGCCACTCTCGACCGAGTACGAGAGCCACGCGGGCACCCCGAGCCCGCGCACCGCCCGCAGCAGCGCCCGCGCCTCGTCGGCGTCGGGGACCGTCTCCAGCGCCAGCACATCGGGCCCGGCCGCGGCCAGCACCTCCAGCCGGGGCCGGTGGAAGCGCTCCAGCTCGTCGACCGTCAGGCCGTACCGGCCCCGGTACTCGGAACCGTCCGCGAGCATCGCCCCGTACGGGCCGACGGAGGCCGCCACCCACAGGGGCCGTGCGACCCCCTTCGCGTGGGCCTGCCGCGCCGCTTCGCGCGCCAACTCCACGCTCAGGCCGAGAAGTTCGGCCGCCCTCTCCCGTCCGATTCCCCGCTTGGCGAATCCTTCGAACGTGGCCTGGTAACTGGAGGTGATCGCCACATCCGCGCCGGCCTCGAAATAGGCGAGGTGCGCCTCGGTGATCGCCTCGGGCCGCTCGGCGAGCAGACGCGCCGACCACAGCTCGTCGCTCAGGTCGTGCCCGGCGGACTCGAGTTGGTTGGACATGCCGCCGTCGAGGACGACGGCCCGGGCGGCGAGGGCTTCGGTAAGGGTGGTGTCGCTGGTCATGCGATCGACGGTAGTCGAGCCGACGCCGGACGCCACATCGGATCATGTCCAGTCCATGAACAGATTGCCCACCATGTGGAATGCCGGGTTACGATCACGGCCTCCCCGTCTCCGCCTCCTCGTCCCCCGGGAACCGTCATGACCGCCCCCAGCCCCGCCGAAGCCACCGGACCCACGGAGCCCACCGAGCCCTCCCGGTCCCCGGCGGCCGGGGCCGATCCGGCCGCCGCCCCGCGCCGCCGCACCTTCGGCCTGGCCGCCGCCACCGCGCTCGTCATGGGCAACATCATCGGCGGCGGCATCTTCGCGCTGCCGGCCGCCGTTGCCCCGTACGGCACGGTCAGCCTGCTCGCCCTCGTCGTGCTGTCGGTCGCCGCCGTGCTGCTCGCCCTGCTCTTCGGCAAGCTCGCCCGGCGCAGCCCGGTCACCGGCGGTCTGTACGTCTACCCGCGCGACGCGTTCGGCCCCTTCGCCGGCTTCCTGTCGGCTTGGTCGTACTGGACGATGTGCTGGGTCAGCATCGCCGCGCTCGCCGTCGCGGTCGTCGGCTATGTCGACGTCCTCATCCCGCTGCACGGCAACCACGCCCTCGAAGGTTTCGTCGCCGTGGCCGCGCTGTGGCTGCCGGCCGCCGCGAACTTCGCCGGGACGCGCTGGGTCGGTACGGTCCAGGTCGTCTCCACGGTCCTGAAGTTCGTACCGCTGCTGCTCGTCGCCACGGTCGGGCTCTTCTTCGTCGACGCGGACAACTTCGGGCCGTTCAACGCCTCCGGCCAGAGCACGCCCGGCGCGGTCGCCGCCGCTGCCGCACTCCTCCTCTACAGCTTCCTCGGCGTCGAGTCGGCCGCGGTCAGCGCGGGCGAGGTCGAGGATCCGGAACGCAACGTGGGCCGCGCGAGCGTCCTCGGGACCGTCGCGTCCGCCCTCGTCTACATCCTCGGCATCGTCGCCGTCTTCGGCCTCGTCCCGCACGACAAGCTGGTGAACTCCGGTGCGCCCTTCGCCGACGCCGTGAACGCGATCACGGGCGGCTCCTGGGGCGGCACCGCGATCGCCCTGGTCGCCGTGGCCTCGATCACCGGCTGCCTCAACGGCTGGATCCTGATGGCCGCGCAGATGCCGTACGCAGCCGCCCGCGACGGCCTGTTCCCGAAGCCGTTCGCCAAGGCGGGCAAGGGCGGGGTGCCCGGATTCGGGGTCTGGGCCGTCGCGGTCCTCGGCACGCTCCTGATCGCCCTGAACTACACGGCGGGCCCCGACACCACCTTCCGCGTCCTCGTGCTGATCACGACGTTCACCGGCTGCGTCCCCTACCTCCTGTCGGCCGCCGCCCAGCTGTACTGGCTCGCCCGGGGCACCCGCGAGCGCGTCCGCCCCGCGGGCCTGGCCCGCGACCTGACCGTCGCCGCTCTCTCCTTCGCCTTCTCCTTCTGGCTGATCGCGGGCGCCGGTTACGCGGCCGTCTACCAGGGCGTGCTGTTCCTCTTCGCGGGCATTCCGGTGTACGTGTGGCTGCAGGGACGGCGCCGCGAGACGGCGGAGGAGGCGTCCGGGCTCGCCGCCTGAGGACGGGGCGCGCGGGCCTAACCGTTCGCCGCGTGCCGCCCGCCACTGCGTCGACCGCCGCGCCCGCGCTTGGCCACCGGGCCCACGAGCCCGATGAGCAAGCCCACCGCCAGCACGTACGGCCACCAACCCAGGCCGCTGCCGGCGGTGTTGGCGGTACGCGGGCCGGCCGCCGCCGCGCCTGACGTGGCCGAGTCCGGGCGGGCGTCCGGGGAGGGGCTCGCGGTCGTCGCGGTGAGGATCACGTCGTTGCCGTCGCCGCCCTTGTAGCTGATGCGGTAGGCCGTGTCGGCGAGCTTCAGCCGCGCGCCCTCCTTCAGCCCCTCGAACGTGCCGGTGGTCTTCGACCCGCCGCCGTGCTCCAGGACGGCGATCCGGCGCGCGGGCTTGCTCCCCGCGGCCGAGAGGTCGAGGCCTCCCGCCAGCCGGACCGCACCGCCCACCTTCAACGGCCGTTCGCCCAGGACCAGTTCGCCCTCGGCGCTCTGCGTGTAGGCGCCGGAGATGGTGACCCCGCCCGCGACCACGCCGTCGTTGGTCACCGCCCCCTTCACCGTGCCCTTGCCGGTCAGCGCGGTCACCACCCGCAGCCCCGCCGTCCCCGGGTCCAGCCGCGCCGACGCAGAGGCGAGCCGAATCGCCCTGCTGCGCGCGAGCGTTGCCCCGTCCCGGAGAGCCAGCGTGCCCTTCTTGACGGTCGTCGTCCCGGTGTAGGTCACCGCGCTCCCGGTCAGCGTCGCCGTGGCGGAGCCCGCCTGGACCAGCGCGCCCGAACCACTGATCCGGGACAGCGACACGGCGGTGGAGGCGTTCTGCAGGACGAGCGTCCCGTCGTTCACCACCCGGCGGCCCGCCGTACCGGTCATCAGGGAACCGTCGCCCCTGCCCGACGTGCCCAGGCCCAGCCGCAGCACCGCGCCCTTCTCCACGGTCGTGGAGCCGTCGTAGTACTGCTTCGCCGCGAACGTCACGTCGTTCCCGTGCGTCCCCGCGATGACGACGTCCCCGGCGCCCGGCGCGGCGAGGGTGTCGTGGTACCTGCCGCCGCCGATCGGGGCGCCGAGCGTGACGGGGCCGTCGTAGGCGAAGGTCAGTTTCGAGCGGCGACCGCTCGCCTCGTGCAGGTTGATGTAGACGGTGTCCTTCGTGCCCGGCATGAAGATCGTGTGCGTGGTCCCGTCGCCCCACTGCACGTCCGCGCCCTCGATATTGGTGCCCCGCTTGTTCAACTGGTGGGCGATCGTATGCCAGTTGACGTTCGGGTCGCTGAGGGACGGGTGGGTGTCGCCGCCCTGGTCGCTGTAGCTGTACTGGCCGGTGAGGACGACCTTGCTGCCGGGCCGGGTGTGGACGTTGACGTCGCTGCCGTACTCGCGCTGGTAGAAGTTCTGCCGCAGTGTGATCGTCTGGTACAGCGGGGTGTCGATGATCCAGGAGCCCTGGTTGACGATCGCGCGGGCGGCAGGCAGCGCCACCGGGTACTCGGGACGGCCGACCGCCATCCCCGTGCCGTTGTCGATGACCCCGGAGAAGGGGTGGGTGCCGGCCAGGTCGAGGGTGCCCCACATGTTGCGGGGCTGGGTGACCAGGCCCGAGCCGCTGATGGTGCCGATGTTGAAGGTGCGGGTCAGCGAGAGGCGGAGCGTGCCGTCGACCCGGACGTTGTCCTGGTTCAGCTGATACCCGGGCGTGTTGTACGGGAAGTGGCCGATCAGGCCGGTGCCGCCGCCCGTGCCGTACTGAAGGGTCGTCCCGCGCGCGACCGTGATCGCCGGCGGGTCGGGGTTGGTGACCGTGGTGTACGGATGATTGCCGCCCAGCGTCTTCACGACCTGCCGCTGCCGTGCCTTCGGGAGCGTGAAGTCGCTGTCCTTGCTGAGGACCAGCGTTCCGCCGCCGCGCACGGTGAGCGTGCCCTCGCCGTGGAACACCCCGTCGTACGTCGTCGTCCCGGGCGGCACGGTGACCAGCGTGTCGCCGGTGAGCGTCACGTCCCGGTCCGCGAGCACGTCGGCGGTGACGTCACGGGCACCGGCCGCCGCCGCGGGGGGCGCGCCGGCCAGGAGGGCGGCGACCGCCGCGAGGGCTCCGGCGGCGGCCACTGACTTGTGGATATGGGTGTGCACGTCGGAGGAGACGGAACCGGAGGGGCGCCGATAACAGAAAACCGGCGCTCGGACGGGAATCGGCGAAAGCGCTCTCTGTGAGTCGCGTTCAAGTCGCGTCAGACCCGTTGACCTACTCGCTTCACACGCTTACCTTTTCGGCGTTCGTAATGACAGATGGTGTTCGCTATCTCGAACGTCCCCCGAGAGGCAGCCGTATGAGCCGCAACGACGACCTGCCCCAGGTTCCCCTGCCTCCAGGTCCCCCCACCCGTCGCCTGATGCTGAAGGGAGCCGCCCTGGCCGCGGGCGCCCTGGTGGCCACGCCCGCCGTGGCCACGGCCGCGCCGAACCGGAAGGCGGCCCCGTTCGTGAACCCGCTCGTGCGGCAGCGCGCCGACCCCTACATCCACCGTCACTCCGACGGCCACTACTACTTCACGGCCACGGCCCCCGAGTACGACCGCATCATCCTGCGCCGTGCCGGCACCCTGAACGGCCTCGCGACCGCCGCCGAGTCCGTCATCTGGACCAAGCACGCCACCGGTGTCATGGGCGCGCACATCTGGGCGCCGGAGATCCACCGCATCGGCGGCAAGTGGTACATCTACTTCGCCTCCGCGCCCGCCGAGAGCGTGTGGGACATCCGCATCTGGGTCCTGGAGAACGCCAACCAGGATCCCTTCAAGGGGACTTGGGTGGAAAGGGGTCAGGTCAGGACGGCCTGGGAGACCTTCTCCCTCGACGCCACCACCTTCTCCCACCGGGGCACCCGCTATCTCGTCTGGGCGCAGCACGAGCCGGGCCAGGACAACAACACGGGCCTCTTCCTGTCGAAGATGCTGAACCCGTGGACCCTGACGGGCCCTCAGGTCAGGCTCTCCACCCCGGAGTTGGACTGGGAGTGCGTCGGCTACAAGGTCAACGAGGGCCCGGCGGTCCTCGCCCGCAACGGCCGCCTCTTCCTCTCCTACTCCGCCAGCGCCACCGACTACCACTACTGCATGGGCCTGCTGACCGTCGACGCGAACGCCGACCTGATGAACCCGGCGAACTGGTCCAAGTCGCCGACCCCCGTTTTCACCAGCAACGACACCACCAAGCAGTACGGCCCCGGCCACAACTGCTTCACGGTCGCCGAGGACGGCCGCAGTGACGTCCTCGTCTACCACGCCCGCCAGTACAAGGAGATCACCGGCGACCCCCTGAACGACCCCAACCGCCACACCCGTGTCCAGAAGCTGGGCTGGAACCGGGACGGCACCCCCGACTTCGGCGTCCCCGTGGCGGACACGGTCGCCGACCCGGTGAAGGAGAGTGCCTGACGTGAGACGTGCGTACGCGGTGCTTCTCGCCCTCTGTCTGGCGCTGGCCGGAGCCCTGGTGACCGCGGGCCCGGCGCAGGCCGCCGCCCAGACGATCCCCAACGGCGCCCAGTTCACCGACACTTCGGGCAGCCTCGTGCACGCCCACGGCGGCGGGGTCATCAAGGTCGGCTCGTACTACTACTGGTTCGGTGAGGACCGCAACTCCGACAACACCTTCAGGTACGTGGACGCCTACCGCTCCACCGACCTGAAGAACTGGGAGTTCAGAAACCACGTCCTGGCCCAGTCGTCCGCCTCCGAGCTGGGCACCGCCTACATCGAGCGGCCCAAGGTCATGTACAACGCGTCCACCGGCAAGTTCGTGATGTGGATGCACAAGGAGAACGGAACCGACTACAGCCAGGCCCGCGCCGCCGTCGCCGTCTCCTCCACCGTCGACGGCACCTACACGTACCAGGGCAGCTTCCGCCCGCTCGGCGACTACATGTCCCGGGACATCACGACCTTCGTCGACACCGACGGCACCGGCTACATGGTGTCGGCCGCCAACGAGAACAACGACCTGCACATCTACCGGCTCACCGCCGACTACACCGGTATCGACAGCCGGCTCGCCAACCCCTGGCCGGGCGGCCACCGCGAGGCACCCGCGCTCTTCAAGCGCGCAGGCGTCTACTTCATGCTGACGTCGGGCGCCACCGGCTGGAGCGCCAACCAGCAGCAGTACGCCACCGCGACCTCACTGTCCGGACCCTGGACGTCCTGGACCAACGTCGGCGACTCCACGGCGTACGGTTCCCAGACCGCGTACGTCCTCCCGGTCACCGGGACGTCCGGCACCTCGTACCTGTACATGGGCGACCGCTGGGGCAACTCCTTCGGCGGAACCGTCAACGACTCGCGGTACGTGTGGCTGCCGCTGGCCTTCCCCAGCCCGACCTCGATGTCCCTGTCCTGGTACCCGGAGGTCACCGTCAACACGGCCGCCGGGACCGTCTCCGGCACGAGCGCCACGTACAACACGCTGATCGCGCGGCACAGCGGCAGGTGCGCCGACGTGACCAGCCAGTCGCTGTGGCAGGGCGCCCAGATCAAGCAGTACGACTGCAACGGCGGCACCAACCAGAAGTACTGGTTCAGGTCCGTGGGCGGCGGCTACTACCAGCTGATGCTCAGGAACAGCTCCCTGTGTGTGCAGGAGAACGCGAGCACGGTCACCCAGGAGAACTGCGGCAGCTCCGCCGCCACCCAGCAGTGGTCGCTGACCACGTCCGGCTCCTACGTCAATGTCAGGTCCCGCGCGAGCGGGAAGTGCCTGGACGTGTCCGGCGCGTCCACCGCCAACTCCGCCGCGATCATCACCTATACCTGCAACGGAGCGACCAACCAGCAGTGGACGCGCGGAACATGACGCTACGTCAGGACCCGGCTCAGGTCAGTAGGTCGATCGCGTCGATCGACGTGCCCGCGCTGAGGAAGGACGCCGATCCCGAGCCGCTCGCCACGTAGATCTTCAGCGTGTTGTAGGCGCTGGTGTCCGTCAGCCAGGCGGACGCCGGCACGCTGTAGGTGAACGTGTGGTTGTTGCCCCGGTACGAGCCCACGGTCAGCGAGCGGGTGCTGGGCTGGGAGGGCGGAGAGGGGACGGCGGACGTCCAGTTGCCGTTGACGACGACCTGTGGGCGGCCGTTGGCGTAGGCCGTCGTCACACCGATGCGCAGGGTGTGAGCGGCGGCGGCCTGGGCGGCCGTCAGCTTGAAGTAGACGATGATGCCGCTGTTGACGTCCTTCCACAGATAGCAGGGGAAGGCCGAGGTCTCGGAGCCGCTGCCGATCACGACGTTGCCGGTCCAGGGCGCGGCCCGGCTGTCGGACGGATGCGCGTACGTCATCAGGTCCGCGTTCTTGAACCCGCTCGGCGAGCCGTTCCAGTCGCCGATCCGCCAGATCGCGCTCGCGTTGCCGGGGTCGTTGGAGGACGGGATCGCGAGGGTGTTGACGGTGGTCGTGGCGCCCGCGGTGACCGTCACCGAGCTTGTGTGGACGGCGAGTTCACCCTTGAAGACGGTGAGCGTGTACGTCCCCGGCAGGACGCCCGCGACGGAGAAGTAACCGTCCGAGGAGCGGGCCGAACCCCAGTACTGCGCGGCCGGGTTGGCGAGCCCGACGGTGTACGGGAACGCCGTGTCGCGCCCGGTGATCCCGACGCCCGCGACCTTGCCGCGACCGCTCGCCGCGACATATCCGGAGATACCGAGCGAGTCCGCCCAGGAGGTCGCGAGGTTCGCGTGGTACAGGGACGAGGAGGGCGCGCCGCCGTCCGTGAAGGCGATGACGTAGGGGCCCTGGAGGCCGAAGCGCTGGGCTTCCGTCTGGTTCTCGCCGTAGTACAGGATCTCGTACAGGCCGCCGCCGTCGGCGCTCTGGTGGCGCAGCAGCGAGCGGTAGAAGGGGCCGCCGGAGGCCTTCTCGTGGTTGGAGCGGACCATGTAGAGCCCGACGCTCCCCGTGCTCCAGCCGATGTAGTCGTAGTCGCAGACCCGCAGTTTCGAGTAGTGCTTCGAGCGGGTCTGTCCGTCGGACTTCTCGAACACGTCCGAGGCTTCGACGGTGGTCGGCGCGTAGGTGTACGAGTCGGGCTGGTCGTTGAGGAACAGGCCCGCCCTGACGCGCACGATGTAGCGGGTCGCGCTGACCGAGGCGTCCGCCTTGTTGGTCCACAGGTAGACGTTGTTCTCGCCGCTGCGGGCCGCGTAGTAGTGCCGAAGTGTGCCGTGGGTGACGGAGATCAGGATCGTGGAACCGGACTGCTTGACGGTCACCGTGGAGGTGCCGAGGCCGGATTCGATGTGCGAGTTCTTGCCGCCGTAGCCCTGGTACTCCTTGCCCCTGTAGACCAGCGAGGTCAGGTCGCCGTTGGTCTTGCTGACCTTGAAGACCAGGCTCGCGCCGGTGTCGACGACATAGTTCGAGCCGTCGTCGCTCCAGCCGAAGCCCGCGGCGGCAGCGGCGCCGGCGAGCGGCCCGGCGAGGGCCGCCGCGGCCGTCCCTGCGGCGGCAGCGGAACCGAGGACGAAGGTGCGGCGGCCGACCGGTCTGTTCGCGGGTTCGGACATGGGGGTGCCTCCTTCGGAAACCGTGCGGGGGAGGTGCGAGTGGTTGAGAGAGTGACAGTTGAATCGATTTCGCGAAAGGGCTTTCGCATGCTCCAGAGCGGCAATCTTGTGAAATCGGTTCGAGGTCTAGAAAGCGCTTCCATGACCAGGTACGGTCCCTGCCGCCAGGCCTTGTCGTCAGGTGGCTTCCTCGGAGGGATTCGCGAATGAGACGTTTCAAGCTCGCCGTGCCGGCTGTGCTGGCACTGGGCGCCGCCCTGACCGCGGTGCCGGCCCAGGCGCACGAGGGACAACGGCCCCCCGGCCTGGAGAACTGCACCGCCACCGCCTGTCACTTCGACGTCTCGCCCGGCACGTACGACGTGCGGGTGCTGCTCGGCGGCGAGGCGGCATCGAGCACTGCCCTCAGCGGCGAGACCCGGCGCTCCCTACTGCCCGAAACACCCGCAGCGGCCGGCGCGAGGGTCGCCCGCGGCTTCACCGTGAACGTCCGTACGCCGGAGGGTGAGCCGACGGGGGCGGACGGAACTCCCGGCCTGGACCTCGTGGTCGGTGGCTCGGCCCCGGCGCTCGCGGACATCCGCGTCACGCCCGCCCGGCACGCCCGCCAGATCTTCCTGGTCGGCGACTCCACGGTCTGCGACCAGCCAGGCGACCCGTACTCCGGCTGGGGCCAGCAGCTGCCGCAATTTCTCCGCAGGGGTGTTTCCGTCGCCAACTATGGGGACTCGGGGGAGAGTACGGTGACCTATCTGCAGAACCCGCAGCTCTGGGGCACGGTCCAGCCGTTGATCCGCCCCGGCGATCTGGTCCTGGTCCAGCTCGCGCACAATGACAAGACCACCGACGGGGCGACGTACCGCGCCAATGTGGAGGCACTGGTGGCGGGTATACGGGAGAAGGGCGGACGGCCGGTGCTGGTGACTCCCATCGTGCGGCGCTGGTTCAACTCCGACGGAACCCTGAACAACGACACCGCACTGCTGGTCAACAGTCTCGGTGTGGACCATCCTGCTGTCATCCGCTCGGTCGCGGCGGCGCGGCACGTGCCGTTGATCGACCTGACGGCGAAGACGAAGGCACTGGTGGAGTCCCTGGGCGTCGAGGGCTCCAAGGCGATCTATCTCTACAACGAGAAGAAGGACAACACCCACACCTCCGTCCACGGTGCCACGGTGTACGCGGGACTTGTCCGCGACGCACTTGTCGCCCAGCATCTGGTGCCGAAGGGCCTGGTGCGGGTGGGATGAACCCCTGGGGCGTTCCGACCGGAACCGGGGCGCCCCAGGTCCCACCCTCCGTCTCGTACGCCGTGAGCCCCTGTTGGGCTGAACCCGTACGTCCTGAAGCCGTACGCCGTGAAAGAGAGCCGATGCACCTGCCCACCGACGACCGCGCCCTCAGTCCGCGCACCGGTTACACCCGCGCCCACTGGGAGGCCGCCGCCGACGCCCTGCTCGCCGCGGTGGAGCCGTATGCGGCCGAGGGCGGCGCGCTGTACCACCTCCCCGGCGACCGCCCGAGCCGGTCCGGCCGGCTCTCCGACGGTCTGGAGGGCTACGCCCGTACGCTGCTCGCCGCGGCCTTCCGCCGGGACGAGACGGCGCTGCAGCGGTACGCCGAGGGGCTCGCGGCCGGGGTCGCGGGCGTCTGGCCCCGGATCGAGGACCGCAGCCAGCCCCTGGTCGAGGCGGCGTCGATCGCCCTCGCGCTGCGGCTGACGCGCCCGCTGCTGTGGGACCGGCTGGACGACGGTGTACGACAGCGGGCGGCCGCCTGGCTGGGCGACGCGCTGACCGCCGAAGCCTGGCCCTGCAACTGGGAGTTGTTCCCCGTCACCGTGGGCGGCTTCCTCCAGGAGATCGGCCACGAGCCCGAAGCGTCCCGCAAGGCGGTCGACCGAGGCCTGGAGCGCATCGAGGAGTGGTACGTCGGGGAGGGCTGGTACACCGACGGCGACGGCCGCAAGTTCGACTACTACAACGGCTGGGCCATGCACCTCTATCCGGTGCTGCACGCGTGGCTGGCGGACGACTCCCGGCTGCTGGACCTCTACGGCGGCCGGCTCTCCCGCCACCTGGAGGACTACGCCCGCCTGTTCGGCGGCGACGGCGCCCCCATGCACCAGGGCCGCAGCCTCACCTACCGGTTCGCGACGACCGTCCCGCTGTGGCTGGGTGCGCTGACGGGACACACGCCGCTGCCGCCGGGGGAGACACGCAGGCTGGCCTCCGGCGCGCTGAAGTACTTCCTGGACCATGGCGCGGTGGACTCCCGCGGCCTGCTGACGCTCGGCTGGCACGGCCCCGACTCCGCGGTGCTGCAAGGCTATTCGGGTCCCGCCTCCCCGTACTGGGCGAGCAAGGGCTTCCTCGGCCTGCTCCTGCCGCCGGACCACCCGGTGTGGACGGCCGCCGAGGAGCCGGGCCCTGCGGAGCGCGCCGACGCACTCACGGCGATCTCCGCCCCCAACTGGCTGCTCCAGTCCACGAGTTCGGACGGTGTCGTCCGCCTCCACAACCACGGCAGCGAGGACGTCCGCTACGACCCGTACTACACGCGCCTCGCCTACTCGACGGTGACGGAGCCCTCCTCGTCGTACGACAACAGCGTGATCGTCGGCGACGATCCGAGCCGCACGGACATCGAGCCGCTGGGCGTCGGCGAGGGCTGGGTGGCGTCCCGGCACACGGCGGGCGGGGGAGCGCGGGTGACCAGTGTCGTGCTCGCACGCGGGGCCGTGGAGGTGCGGGCCCATCTGGTGGCGGGCGCGGAGCCCGGGACGCCGGTACGGGTGACGGGATGGGCGACGGGGGTCCCACCGGCCGAGCGGATCCGAGCACGAGGGAGAGACGGCGTACGGGCCGAACTCCTGCCCGCCGTAGGCCTTTCCGACGCGCTCACCGGTGTCACCGGCGAGGGGGGCACCTTCTTCGTCGCGCTGGCCCGGCTGACCGGGGAGCCGGAGCCGATGCCGCTGGCCGAGACGGTGAGCGTACGGGCCGACGGGGAACGGGAGTTGACCGTGCGCTGGAGCGACGGGCCCGAGGTGCGGGTCCGTTGGGACGACTCCGGAGTGGAAGTCGCCCCGCCGGACCGGCGCTGACCCGACGTCCCTCACGGAGCGCCCCCAGGTCACTGGGGGCGCGCCTCCAGCGAGGGCACAGGGGGCAGACGAAGGCTCGGACGTCCCTCGCCTTTTCAGTCGTTCGAGTGCCTTGATATCTGTAAATTTGACCCATTGCCCAGGACACGGTGTCCTGCGTGCATGACTAGGAACACGAGTGCCAGCGGTGCCACCTCCGACCGCGGCAGTAGCTACGAACTCCGCTTTGGTGAGGCGTGCTTGCGCCTGGAAAACGTTTCCGAACGCGTCCAGCTGGTGATCACTGCAACGCTCTGCGTCGCCGTCCTAGGGGCTCTGTCCATCGGGGTCCTGACGATGCTGGGAAAGACCGGCCCGTGACCGTCGCGGGGCGTCGGCCAGACACGGCCACGCCCGTCCCTGCCCCGCTGGCCCCGGCGACCAGATATCTGGCGGCCTCTGGGCCGATCGAGCCGGGCAGTACCCCGAACAGGAACTGGAACACCGCGTACCCGGCTGCCGCACATCCGAGGCTGCCCAGCCGACGGCGAACCGTGCGGTCTCGCTCGCCCCGCCGGCCGGCACCGGCGGCTCGCCGTCGGATCTCAAGGGACCGCGTCCCAGCTGCTGTTGAGACAAGACGGCGCCCCCTCCCCCGAGGCGGCACGTGACTTCCGCGAAGATTCCAGTCTAAGTAGTCAACGGGGCATGTGAGCCGTCGTCCGGAACCAGTGTCTTCGCAAGCAGCTCGGCGAATGCCACGGGATGCTCGGCCACGCCGACATGCCCGCCGGGGAACTCGACGAAGCGGGCGCCGGTCCGCTCGGCGAGGAGCCGCGCGGTGCGGTCCAGGAGTTGGCCGCGGGATTCGGAGCCGGCGGCGAGGGTGAGACGGGCGGAGGATCCCGCCAGTGCGGTGAGGTCGGGCGCGTACGAGGTGAACTGCCGCAGGACGTGGGCGAGGAAAAGCGCCATGGGGCTCGCCAACTCCCTCTCGCGTGGGAGAGGTTGGGGCTCGGCGCACTGCTCCGGCTCCCGCCCGGCCAGCCCGGCGCCCAGCCGTGCCCCGCCGGCCTGCAGTCCGGCGGTGCGATAGGTGTCGTACACCTCGCGGAACATGGCCTGCTGACGCGCCCCGTCCGGCAGTACGCCCACGCACGGCGGCTCGTGCGCGACGACGTGCAGCAGCCGCCCGGGGTGCCGGGTGAGCAGATCGAGGACGGCGATACCGCCGGAGCTGGTCCCGAGGGCGTATGCGGACTCGCCCTGGGGAAGGACCTCGTCCAGCACCAGACGCGCCCCGTCGCTCCACGCCTCCACCCGCTGGTCGCCGACGGGTTCGCCGAGCCGCCCGTGCGCGAGCCCGAGGGGGTCGTAGGTCACGACGGTGAACCGGTCGACGAGCGCCTCGGTCATCCGGTCGAGCCCCATGGGATGACCGGCACCACCGGGGACGACGAGGAGTACGGGCCCCGTGCCGCTGACGTCGTAATGCAGTTCAGTCATCGCTGTGCTTCTCCTCGCGGGGCCAGTGTTCGAGTGTCACGTGCAGGGCGTCGACGGCCTTGTCCCAGGACTTCCGCACGTCGCGCGGGGCGCCGAAGCCACCGGTCGCCTCCAGGGCGCAGTAGCCGTGGAAGGTGCTGCGCAACAGGCGTACCGCGTCGGTGAGGTCGGGTTCTTCGAGGCCGTAGGCGCGGAGCATGCCGTAGGTGATCTCGGCGGTGCGCCGAAAGACGGGGGAGTCGACGACCAGGGACTGGTCGATACGGATCTGGGTCGCGGCATACCGTCCCGGCCGCTCCAGCGCGAACTCACGGTAAGCGCCGGCGAACGCGGCGAGCGCCTCCTTGCCCGCCCGTCCCGCCACCGCGGCGGCGATCCGGTCGATCATCTCGGCACCGGCGAGGAGCGCCATGCGGGTGCGCAGATCCTGCAGGTTCTTGACGTGCGAGTACAGGCTCGCGTCCTTGACCCCGAAGCTGCGGGCCAGGGCGGAGAGAGTGACGTTCTCGAAGCCCACCTCGTCCGCGAGGTCGGCGGCGGCCGCGGTGATGAGATCTGGGGTGAGACCGGCTCTGACCATGTGGGCGACCTTCCGACGGCAGAACAACCTAGGGCCTCTAGGTACCACCCTAGCCTGTGCAGGAAGTCGTGGATGGCCGATAACGTGACCGGGTGATGACGGGCACCGAAGAGACCAGGCTGGTCGTCCTGCGCGGAAACAGCGCCTCGGGAAAGTCGTCGGTCGCGGCCGGCATCCGTGACCGGTTCGGGAGAGGACTGGCGCTGGTCGGTCAGGACAACCTGCGCCGCCTCGTCCTGCGGGAACGAGACCGGCCCGGAGCGGCGAACATCGGTCTGATCGACACCGTCGCGCGGTACGCCCTCGACGCCGGTTACCACGTCGTGGTCGAGGGCATTCTCTACGCCGACCACTACGGCGACATGCTCGCGCGCCTGCGCGCCGACCATCGTGGGGTGACGTCCGGCTACTACCTGGACGTCCCGCTGGAGGAGACCTTCGCCCGCCATGCCACCAAGCCTCTGGCGAATGAAGTCGGGGAGGCGGAGCTGCGCTCCTGGTATCGGCCGCTCGATCTGCTGCCGGGCGGCGCCGAGACCGTGATCGATGCCGACAGCGCCCTGGCCGAGACCGTCGACCGCATCATGCGGACCGCGGGGCTGGTCGGTCCGCCCGCCGTCGAGTGACGGGCAGGGACCTCCGCCCGGCCTCGACGTACAAGACCCTCGGACGGAGGTCCCCCTGTGGTGCCTCAGCTGATCGGGGCGTACAGCACCCCGAGTTTGTCGATCTCGTCGCCGCCCCGCCCGGTGAAGCCCACGATCTGCCACCCCGACGGCGCAGTGAAGGTCGTGGTGTCCGAAGTCGCCGTCCCGGACGACAGGGTCCGCCCCTTGTCCGTGGCGAACGCCGCCGAGAAGATCCGCGTCCGGCCGTCCTTCTGGCCATCCGTCAGTTTCACCGAGGTGAGGTGCTCGTCCGAGGCCAGTGTGAGGGACGTCGCCGTGCCGCCCGTGCCGCCGTGGGTCAGGGCGGTGCCGCCGTCGTGGGTCAGGGACAGCGAGTCCAGACGGGCGTCGCCGCGCAGGGTCAGGGTGCGCGGGGCGACGGTGGCCGGCAGGTCGTCCGCGTCGTTGAATGCCGTGCCGTGCGGGCCGCCGAAGAAGTCGCTCGCCCTCAGGGAGGAGCTCAGGGTGTACGAGAAGCCGACCGTGTGCGGGAAGTGGTCGGAGAGGTTGCCGCCCTTGGAGTCCAGGAACTCGGCCCACTCGTCGTTGTAGCGGGTCGCGTCCAGGGAGAGCAGCCTGCTGCTGCGGTAGAGGACCTTGTCGACGACCTCGCAGTCGTTCGACGGGGCCGACGTGGGGCAGAGCAGCGGGTCGGCGCCCTGCGTCGGTGCCGTGCCGCCCTTGACCAGCTTCACCCAGGCGTCCGTCAGTCCGTTGTCGTCGACCAGCGTGCGGATGTTGTCGGCGCTGCGGGTGTAGCGGGTGTTCGTGTCACTCATGACGAGCACCGCGTTGCCCGCCGAGTTCGCCCGGATGAAGTCCGAGAGCTGCTGGATGTTGGCGCGGCGGGCCGCGAGCGCGTCGTCGGAGTCGTCCGCGTTGGGGTGCGCGTTGTAGAGGTCGAGGAAGACGCCCTCGGCCAGCCGCACCCGGGCGAGCGTGAAGCCCTTCGGGGTCAGGCAGTTGGTGCCCGTGCACTTGTTCCACTTCACCCGCTCGAAGTCGTCGAGCGGGTAGTTCGAAAGGGTGTTGAGGCCGTCGCCCACGGCCGCGCCGCCGCTCGTCGCCGTGCGGTAGGGGTGGTTGTCGCCCGCGTACAGCGCCGCGTGGTAGTTGAAGTCCTCCTGGACGTTCACGATGTCGTAGGGCGCCAACCGCGGTGAGATCAGCGGAGTGTTGGTCGCCGGGTGGCTGGAGCTGAGGCCCTCGGGGAGGCCGGCGACGTTGTACGTGAGCACGTTGAAGGAGCCGGTGGTCGCGGCCGCCGCCGCGGAGGCGGGCGTCGCGCCGGTGGCGGCCAGGCCCGAGAGAGCCAGGGTGGCGGCCGCGAGGGTGCCGATCAGTCGTCTCATGGTGGGGGTGTCTCCGGTAGGCGAGTGGAGGAGGTCGAGCGACAAGAAGCTGAATGGTGCTCAGGTTCGATGACGACCAGTGTGACCGGAAAGGGCTTTCGGGGAAACAGTGAAGGGCGAGATCGGCGACGGAGGAGTGGATGTCGATGCGGATGCGGATGCGGGTGCGTCGGTATCCCGGTCGCCAGTCGTCGCCGGGGGACATAGGGTTGCCGGGATTCCAGGGGGGGCCGGTGTCGTCGTACGAAGCACAGAAGGACGCCGGCCGCCCGCACGGCACCGCCACCCCCACGGGCAGTCAAGTCCTGTGGAGACAAAGGGACTTCGGCATCTTCTGGGCTGCCCAGACCCTCTCCGTCCTCGGTGACTCCTTCGCCCTGATCGCGCTGCCCCTGCTGGTCCTCCAGGCCACGGGCTCGGTGGCGCGCATGGGTCTGCTGACCGCGGTGGGCGGCGCCGCGGCGGTGGCGGCGGGGGTCTTCGCCGGTGTGCTGGTCGACCGGCTCGACCGACGCAGGCTGCTGATCACCTGCGACCTCGTACGGATGGTGTTGTACGGGCTGATCCCGCTGGTGTGGCTCTTCGGCCCGCGGATCTGGCTGCTGTACGTCGTGCTCCCGCTGTGCGAGGCCATCGGCATGCTCTTCGCCGTCGGCTATGTGACCGCCGTGCGAAGTCTGGTCGGCGCCGAGCAACTGACGGAGGCCAACGGGCGCCTCAACGCGACCGCTGCCGCGGCGGGCGTACTCGGTCCGATGTGTGCGGGGTTGACGGCGGCATGGGCGGGCCCGGCCGCCGCCGTCGGCGTCGACGCGGGGAGCTTCGGCGTCTCGGCGGCCTGCCTCCTCCTCGTACGCTTCCGCGCCCGTCCCGCGGACGAGCGCTCATCGCAGCGGACGGGCCTGTGGCGGGACCTGCGCACCGGGATCTCCTTCCTCTACGGCCACCCGGTCCTCCGCTCCCTCACCGCACTTCTCTTCGTCTACAGCTTTCTCACCCTGGGCCTGACCGACCTGGTCATCTACCACCTCAAGCACGACCTCGGCCACGGCGACGGCACGGTCGGCACGGTCATGGCGTGCGGCGCGCTCGGCACCATCGCCGGCTCGCTGCTGGTCGCGCGGATCCGCCGCCGGCTGGGCTTCGGGTGGACCTGGACGGGCGGGGTCGCGCTGTGCGGGGTGGCGTTCGCCGGGCTGGGATGGGCACGGGACGTGCCGATGGTCGCAGTCCTGAGCGCGGCCTTCCTGGCCTGTGGCGGCATCGCGGGCACCTGTTCCATGTCCCTGCGCCAGGAAGTGACTCCGGAACCCCTGCTGGGCCGCGTGACCTCGGCCTTCTGGACCCTCCACTACTCCGCGGCCCCCATCGGCGCCGCCGTCCTCACCTGGGCGGCGGAACACCGGGGCACGGCGCCGGTGGGGCTGGCGGCGGGTGGCTGCTGCGTACTGATCGCGGTGGCGGCGCTGTTCACGCCGATACGGAGGTCGGGGCACCTCGACTGACCGACCGACCAACTGACCGCCTGACCGACCGACAGGCCAACTGACCCGCCCGGCCCGTCACCGGCATGCGCGGGGGCCCGCAACGTGCCGTTCGGAGCCGCCCGCCCACACAGCCCGCTGCCGACGGCAGGTCAGCCCGTTCTGGGCACCATCACCCACCTGGCCAGCACCGCGGCACCGAGTCCCGCCACGACCAGAGCCGCCAGCGCCCCCGCAGGGCCACCCAACCGCCCTGCGTGCCACCGCGGACGAGGAACACCGGGCCTACCGCGAGACGCGCGCGTAGGTCGGCGGATGCGGGCGCTGCGACCGTCATCCGTTCACCCCCGTGTAGTGGCCCAGACTCCAGCGCCACAGCAGCCGCGCCCCCAGATAGGCGACCACCCCGAGCAGCGGCGAGGCGGCAGCCAGCCAGTACGGGACACCCGTGTCGTGGCCGTGTCCGGTGAGTACCGCGGCCGGGAAGTAGGCGACGAACGCGAGCGGCAGGCCGAAGGTCAGCAGACCGCCAACCGCCTTGGGCAGCACGTTCAGCGGGTAGCTGCCGAAGGTGCCGAGCAGCTCCTCCAGCCAGCGGCCCCAGTAGTCGGCGGCCGGGAAGCGCAGGGAGGCGCAGGCCACCGCCGTGAACAGGGCGGCCTCCAGCAGCATGCCTCCGAGCAGACAGGCGAGCAGGTACGTGATCCGCCCCGCGGTCCAGTCGAGTCGGCTGCGGGACAGAGCGCCCGCCATCAGGCCGACGGCGACGGTCAGGTCGCCGATCGCGTTCGTGGGGAAGAACTGCAGCTGCACCTGGCGGTACACCGGCATGGGCCGTACCAGATAGATGTCCAGCCGCCCCTCCTGGATGGAGCGGCCAAGTCCGTGCATCCGCCCCAGGAACAGCACGAACAGCCCGTGCGCCAGCATCCGCGTCGCCGGGATCAGCAGCACCTCCGAGCTGTCCCAGCCGCCCATCCCGGTGAACCGGGCCAGCAGCACGGTGGCGAACACGATCACCGACACCTGCCAGATGGCGCCGATCGCGATGTTCAGCAGGAACTCGACCCGGTACTCCATCTGGGCACGGATGTTGAGACGCGTGATGCGCCAGGCGATCCGGACGGCATTCACAGGCATCAGCCTCCCTGGGAGATGACACGGCGTGCGGCCCGCCGCCACAGGAACCGGGTGAGCAGGAAGAGCAGTAGGACCCAGCCGGCCTGGATCGCCAACTGCGCCGTGGCGTCCGCGAGTTGGATCCGGCCCACGTACAGCGACAGCGGCACGCCGAGCGTCGCCTGGAAGGGCAGGAAGGTGCTCATCGTCCGGAACCAGTCGGGGAAGAACCACAGCGGGGCGTACACCCCGGACAGCAGGTTCTGCGCGAAGATCAGAATGAGCATCGCGGAGTTGTTCTGGACGGTCCAGAAGCACAGCTGGTCCAGCAGCAGCATCACGAAGTACAGGACCAGCTGGCCCAGCAGCAGGCTGAGCACGAACACCCCGGCCACCGCGGCCGATCCGGGTGGCTGCACCACCCCGGCCGCCAGGCACACCAGGTAGCCGGCGAGCGCCCACGCGGCGCCGTAGAGCTGCTCGCCCAGGGCGCGCAGGGCGTGGTAGCGGGCCGGTGGCAGCGGGCGCAGATACCAGTACACGATGGTGCCGAAGTGCATGTGCTGCAAAACGGTGTCCCGGCCGGCGTACTGGTCCAACTCCCGCAGGCGGGAGGCCAGTACGGCGAGCACGGCGTACGAGATCGCCTGCTCGCGGCTCAGTCCGGCGGTGGGGCCGGAATGCGCGTACAGGCCGCTCCACAGGGACGCGACCAGGACCACCTGGACGGTCAGCCGGACCAGGACGGCAGCCATCCGGGGCGGGGCGTGCAACTCGCCGAGAGGGGTGACCCGGGCGGCACGCCAGGCGTGCAGAACGGCCATCTCAGATCTCCTCGGCCGAGGGTCCGGCGTGGACGTAGGCGGCCCGCATCACGTCCTCCAGGTCCGCCTCGTCGATGGCGATGCCCGTCACCTCGTAGCGCTCTATGACCGCCTTGAGCGCCTGGTGGACCGTGGGGGCCTCCGGGCCGTCCGGCCCGAAGACCACCTGCGGTCCGTCCTGCCGCAGCAGCGCGATGCCCGGCGGAGGTACGACGTCGGCGTGCCCGTCGGCGAGGGTCGCCCGCACCTGCCAGGTCGAACCGAACTCGCGGCGGATCTCGTCGAGGGAGCCGTCGAGGACGAGCCGCCCGTGGTTGACCAGGACGACGCGCTCGGCGAGCCGCTCGACCTCGGTCATGTCGTGCGTGGTCAGCAGGACCGTACGGCCGCGCTCCTCCACCTGGTGGCGCAGGAACTCGCGGACCTGCTCCTTGACCACCACGTCCATGCCGATGGTCGGCTCGTCCAGGAAGACGACCGGCGGGTCGTGCAGCAGCGCGGCGGCCAGGTCGCAGCGCACGCGCTGGCCGAGGGAGAGATGACGGACCCGGGTGTCCCAGAAGGCGGACAGCTCCAGGATCTGGTCGAACTCCGCCAGCCGGGCGGCGTGTTCGGCCTTCGGCACCTCGTAGATGTCCCGCAGGATCGCGAAGGACTCGCGCACCGGCAGGTCCCACCACAGCTGGGTGCGCTGCCCGAACACCGCGCCGATGTTGCGGGCGTTGCGCTCCCGGTCCCGGTACGGCACCTCTCCCGCGACCCTGGCCTCGCCGGACGTGGGGGTGAGAATGCCGGTGAGCATCTTGATGGTGGTCGACTTGCCGGCTCCGTTCGGGCCCAGCAGGGCGAGGAGTTCGCCCGCCGCCACGTCGAAGGTGATGTCGCAGACGGCGTGCTTGACCGCTCGTTCCGGGTTGATCAGGGATCTGAGGGTGCCTGTGAGACCTGGGCGGCGGACCGTGGTGTGGAAGGTGCGGGACAGGCCGCGGACCTCGATGCTGCCGCTCAATCGACATTCCTCCGGGTGAGTCGGATCAACCAGACAGTCGCCGCGAGCGAGGCGGCGGAGAGCGCGGTGAGCAGCCAGGGGACCGCGTGGATGCCCGAGGCCTCGATGCCCGCACCCAGCAGTGGGGGCGCCGCCACTCCGCCGGCCATCGACGCGGCGATGACCCAGGCACCGGCGCGCTTCGCCTGGGGAAGTGCCCTGTTCAACCAGGGCAGTCCGGTCGGAAAGACCGGCGCGATGAACAAGCCAACACCCGCGTAGGCCACCGGCGCCACTTCTTTTACACGTGCCAGCAGCAGGCAGACGGTCATGCCGGCCGCGCAGATCGTCAGGATGCGCTCGGGGGAGTACCTGAGGGTGATCGGTACGACGAGGAAACGGCCCGCCGTCATCATCAGCCAGTACACGGACGTCGCCGAGGCGGCCACGGCCGCGCTGTAGCCGACGGTCTCCAGATGGGTGGGCTCCCAGCCGCCGACACCCGCCTCGACGCCGACGTTGAGGATGTACAGGGTGAGGAAGCCGACGAGGACGCGGGGGAGGCCCAGCGGGCGTTCGACGGCGGCCGGAGTCTCGTCAACCACCCTCGTCCGTACGCCACTTGAGCCGAAGATGATCAGCAGGGCGGCCGGCACCGCACACGCCCCGAAGGCGTACGCGTACTCGTCCGGACCCAGCCATGCCACGACCGCCGGTCCGAGTACCGCGCCGATGCCGAAGTGGGCGTTCAGCACATTCAGCATGGCGGTGGAGCGGTCGCCGAAGCCGACGGCGAACAACTGGTTGAGGCCGTAGTCGATGCCGCCGAAACCGAGGCCGCCGAGGAACGCGGCGCAGAGCGCGAGAGGCCAGTCCGGGGCGAGAGCGAAGCCCGCCGCGCCGACTGCCATCAGCCCGTAACTCGCCGCCAGCAAAGCCCTGTTGCTGATCCGGGAGTGGATCGCGTTGAAGGCGAGGACGCCTACGACGCCACCCGTGAAGTGCAGGCTCAGGCCGAGACCGGCGCCCGACGGGGACAGGCCGAACTCCTCGCGCAGGCCCGGAACCGCGGGACCGTAGAGCGCCTGGAGCATGCCGATGAGGACGAAGCCGGCGCAGGACGCGACCGCGGCCGGCCGGCTGAAGAGCCGGCCGGCCGCGACGGACCGCGTTTCCGTGTCCGTGTCCGTCAATTGGTCTGCGAGAAGACGAAGGAGAACTCGGCCGGCTCGGCCTTCAGCTGGTACTGCGGCAGCACGCCCGGGCCGCAGGAGCCCGTGCCGATGCCGTGCAGGCCGTGGTCGAGGTTGACCCACACGGCGTCACCCGGCGTGAGGTCGGTCAGGTGGTCGGCCGCGTCCAGTTGCTCGGTCGTCCAGCGGCGGGCGCTGAAGAAGAACTCCGGGTCGCCCTCGACCAGCAGCCCGCCGATCTCCGCCCAGCGGACGTCGGCACGCGCGCCGTTCTCCTGCGGACGCACGTACGGCGTCTGCAGCCCGTCCACCGTGGACTCCCAACGGCCGGCCCTGGAGGCCGCCTTGGTGTCCGGGTACCCCTCACCGGGACCGCCGCCGAACCACTTCACGGCGTCGGCCCGGGAGAGCCCGAAGCGGACGCCGAGCCGCGGCAGCGGCACGGTCCACTCGCCCTCCGGCCTCACGGAAACGGTCAGCTTCAGCCGGCTGCCGTCGGAGGTCCAGCGGTACACGGTGCTGAGGCCGAACTCCCAGGCGGCAGGCGCCACCCGCGTCCGTACGGTCAACGCGTCGTCGCCGACCTCGACGGAGTCCAGCCGGTGCCGCATGCGGTGCAGGCCGTACTTGCGCCACAGCGTCGAGACGGGGACGTCCGTCTGCCAGTCCGCACCCTCGTCGTTGTCCGTGGTCGCCCGCCACACGTCCAGGCGCAGACCGCTCACCTCGACACCGCCGACGGTCTTCAGCGCGCCGGTGCGGGCGTCGAACGAAGCGGGGCCGAGCGTGATCACGCCGTTGCCCGCCACCGGCCCGTCCGTCGCGGCGACGGAGGCCAACGGCCGTGCGAGGACCGGGACCTGGCCCCAGGCCACCTCATGGCCCTTCGGCCCCCAGGCGGTGTCCGCGGCCAGCAGCGCTCGTACCGTCCACCGTGTCTCGGCGGAGACCGGCGTCTGAGAGGGCGGCTCCGGCAGCTTCACGTCGGCCGACTCGCCGGGTGCGAGAGCCGGCACCGACAGCGTGCCTGCCTCGACCGTCTCGCCGTCCAGCTGGTACGACCACTCGAAGGCAAGGGCCGACAGGTCGGCGAAGTCGTGCTTGTTGGTCACGCGTACGGTGCCGTCCGAACCTCCCCCAAACTCCGTTTGGGGGGACCCCCAGCCCTCGATACGGACCGGCTCGATGACCTTCTTGTACTCGACCAGGCCGGGGGAGGGCCGCCGGTCGGGGAAGAGAAGTCCGTCGCAGACGAAGTTGCTGTCGTGCAGTTCCTCGCCGAAGTCGCCGCCGTAGGCGAAGCCCAGCTCGGGGTGGGTGACGCCGTGGTCGATCCACTCCCAGACGAAGGCGCCCTGGAGACGGTCGTACGTCTCGAACAGCCGCTGGTAGTCGCTCAGTCCACCGGGGCCGTTGCCCATGGCGTGCGCGTACTCGCAGAGGATGAAGGGGAGTTCGCGTCGCCTGTGGGTGCCGCCGTCCAGCTCCTGGCCGATTGCCTCGACCTCGGCGTGACTGGCGTACATCCGCGAGTACATGTCGGTGTCACGGCAGTCGATGTCGCCCTCGTAGTGCACGAGTCGCGAGGAGTCCCGGCCGTGGATCCACTCGGCCATCGCCGTGAGCCCACGCCCGGTGCCGGCCTCGTTGCCCAGCGACCAGATCACCACCGACGGGTGGTTCTTGTCCCGCTCCACCATGCGCGCGGCGCGGTCGAGCAGGGCCGGGGTCCAGCGGTCGTCGTCGACGGGGTTGTCGCGCCAGGCCTGCTCGGTGAAGCCGTGGGTCTCCAGGTCGCACTCGTCGATGACCCACAGGCCGTACTCGTCGCACAGGTCGAGGAAGGCCGGGTGCGGCGGGTAGTGCGAGGTGCGCACGGCGTTGAGGTTGTGCCGCTTCATCAGCAGCACGTCCTCGCGCATGGTTTCCAGGTCGAGGGCGCGGCCCTTCTCGGGGTGCCACTCATGGCGGTTGACGCCCTTGAAGAGGAGCGGCCGGCCGTTGACCTTGATGAGGCCGTCCTCAAGGACGACGGTGCGGAAACCGATGCGCAGCGGCACGCGCTCGCCCTCGGTGACCAGCTCGCCGTCGTACAGCTTCGGCGTCTCGGCGGTCCACGCCTCGACCGGCACCGTCACCGGCTCGCCGGTCGCGACATCGATGTCCAGGGCGGGCACGGTCACCCGCCCGTCGACGTCGGAGTCGACGCGCAGTGTGCCCTCGCCCGTGACGTGGTCGTAGGCGGCGTGCACGAAGAAGTCGAGGACGCTGCCGGCCGGGCGGTGCAGCAGCGTCACATCACGGAAGATGCCGGGCAGCCACCACTGGTCCTGATCCTCCAGGTAGGAGCCGGCCGACCACTGGTGCACACGGACGGCCAGCACGTTCCCGCTCGGCTTGAGCAGATGGCCGACCGCGAACTCGTGCGGCAGCCGGGAGCCCTTGAACTCACCGAGGTCCGTGCCGTTCAGCCAGAGGCGGGCGCAGGACTCGACGCCGTCGAAGCGGATCACCGCACCGCCGTCGGACAGGTCCGGCCAGTCGTCGGGCAGATCGAAGACGCGGATGTGGTCGCCGGTCGGGTTCTCCGTCGGGACGTGCGGCGGATCCACCGGGAACGGGTAGAGGTGGTTGGTGTAGGCGGGCAGGCCGAACGCGCCGTCGCCCTGCAGGACCCAGTGACCGGGAACCGCGACCTCGGCCCAGTCCCCCGCGTCGAATCCTGGCTCGGCGAACGAGTCGTCCTCGGCGTCGGCGGTCGGTGAGACGCGCAGGCGCCAACTGCCGTTCAGCGAGAGTGACGTGGCGTCCGAGGACACGTACCAGGCGCGGGGCGGGAGGGCACCGCTGCCCGGTGAGACGTCCTCGACGTAGTCGGTGGCCGTGGTCGTGCGGAAAGACATCGGTCTCCAGGTCCTGAGAGAGAGGTGTCAGCCCTTGATACCGGTCTGCGCGATCCCCTGGACCAGCCAGCGCTGGAGGAAGAGGAACACGAAGACCAGGGGCAGGATGGAAATGGCGGTGGCCATGAAGATCAGATGGTAATTGACCGTCTGGTTGGTCATGTACGAGGAGAGAGCCACCTGGACGGTCCAGGCGCTGGGGTCCTGCCCGATGACCAGCGGCCACAGGAACGCGTTCCAGCCGCTGATGAAGGTGATGGTGGCCATCGCCGCGAAGAAGTTCAGCGAGTTGGGTACGACGATCCGCCAGTACGCCGTCCAGTAGCCGAGCCCGTCCACGCGCGCCGCCTCCTCCAGCTCCTTGGGAAACCCGAGGAAGTACTGCCGGAAGAGGAAGCAGGTGAAACCACTGAAGAGGCCCGGAATGATGAGGCCGCGGTAGGTGTCCACCCAGCCGAGGGACGAGACCAGCACGAAGCTGGGCACGAAGGTGACGGCCGAGGGGACCATCAGGGTGGCCAGGACCGCGTAGAACACCTTGTTGGCGTGCTTGTAAGGGATGCGGGCGAGTCCGTATCCGGCCAGCGAGCAGACCAGCAGGATACCGGCGGTCATCAGGACGGCGACGACCAGTGAGTTCCACATGGATCGGGCGAAGTCGACGGTCGGGTCGTCGAACAGCTCGGAGATGTTGCCCCACTGCAGTTGCGTGGGGAAGAACTGCCAGTTCTCGCCCGTGATCTCCTGGTCCGTGGAGAGGGCGTTGCGGACGATCAGGTAGAACGGGACCAGAAAGAGCAGCGCGGCGACGCCGACGGCGGCGTAGAGACCGGTGTTACGGAGGACGCCTTGGCGCTTGGCCCGGCCCGGCTTGCCGACCTCGGGTGCGGTGGTGGTCACTTGGACTCCTCCCCCCTTCCGAAGCCCATGAACTTGCCCTGCAACAGGGTGACGGCGCAGATCAGCACCGTGAGGATGACTGCGCCCGCGCTGCCGGAACCGTAGTCCTGGTTGGCACCGAGAGCCGTCTTGTAGAGGACCATGAGGGGCGTCTGGCCCCAGGTCGCCCTGGTCGTGATGATGTTGTAGAACTCGTCGAAGGCCTGGTAGGCAGCGACGAGCAGGAGCAGGATCACCGCGGTCGAGGTGGCCCGCAGTTGGGGCAGCGTGATGTACCGGAAGGTCTGCCAGCCCGGCTTGGCCCCGTCGATCGCAGCGGCCTCGTACAGCTCCGCCGGGATGTTCTGCAGCGCCGCCAGGAAGAGGATCATGTAGAAGCCGGCCTGCAGCCACAGGCGTACGGTCAGGATGACCAGCCAGTACCAGGGCGGGTTCGGGTTGGAGACCCAGGCGACGTTGTCGGCGCCGAACCAGCCGATGATCGTGTTGGCCAGGCCGAAGCGGACGCCGTTGAACATAGACATCTTCCAGATCAACGCGGCGGCCACATAGCTGCACGCGGTGGGCAGGAAGAACACCGACCGGAAGAACGCCCGCATGAACCGCAGCCGGTGCACCAGCAGGGCCAGGCTCAGCGAGAGCGCCCAAGTGGTGGGCACGATGAACGCGGCGAAGACGGTGAAGGTCCCCAGCGAGCCGGTGAAGTCGCTGTTCGTCAGCATCTGCCGGTAGTTGTCGAAGCCTATGAAGTGGCTGGGCGTGACGGTGAAGCGGGCGTCGAAGAAGCTGAGCCAGATGCTCCAGCCGATGGGAACGAAGACGAAGATCACCAGACCGATGAGGAACGGACCGGTGAAGAGCCAGAAGTTGAGGGTGTTGCTCGCCGTCAGGCCCCGCCTCGGCCGGGCGTTGGAGGCCTTGGCCGGGGCGGGGTGGGCGACCCCGCGCGTGGTGGTGGTCGACATGTCGTGGTCTTCCCGTCGGCTTATCCGAAGAGCTTCTTCAGCTCACGGTTGACCTTCTTGTCGGCCGCGTCGAGCGCTGCCTCCGGGTCCCCGCCCTTGCGGACGCTGTCGGAGATGATCCCGTCCCAGGCGCTGTACATGGCCTGAGTCCAGCCGATGTTGTCGAAGTACCCGTAGGTGTTGAAGAGCTTCACGCCCTCCGCGGCCAGACCCGACTTGAGCTTGTCGGCCTGCGCGGCGATCGTCTTGCGCGGCGGGATGTGGAACCCGTAGGACGTGGCGAAGTCCTCCTGGTACTTCTTCTGGTCGATCCACAGCCACTTCACGTACTCCTTGGCCGCGTCCACGTCCCCGCCCTTGGCGTTGACGAACATCGACCAACCGCCGTTGTAGACCGAGGGCCGGCCCTTGCCGCCGACCTTCGGGAAGGGGAAGACGCCGAGGTCGTCGCCGAGCGCCTTCTGCATCACGGGCATCGCCCACATGCCGCAGAACTGCATGGCACACAGTCCCTGGTTGAGCGCGGAGGGGTCCCAGTAGTCGGCCGGAGCGTCCAGCAGCAGGTGGCCGCTGGTGAACAGCTTGCGGAGCTGGCGCAGGCCCCCGACCACCTCGTCGGTGTGGTAACCGATCTCGTTCTTCGCGGTGAGGGGCTCAGCGCCGGCAGACCAGACCAGCGGCAGCTCGATGGCGTGCAGGTCGTTGCCGAGGAAGAGGCCCTTGACCTTGGGGGTGGTGAGCTTGGCGGCCGCCTCGATCAGCTCCTCCAGCGTGGTCGGCACGGCGACGTTCGCCTTCTCCAGCATCGACTTGCGGTAGAAGAAGAACTGCGGGTCGTCGATCATCCGGACGCCGTATATCTTCCCGTCGACCGTGTGCGAAGCGATGTCGGCGGCGTTGAAGTCGTCCTTGACCGGGCTGATGATGTCGGTCAGGTCGGCCACCTGTCCGCTCTTGACCAGCTGGATCTGCGGGTGGAACTCGAAGACGTCCGGCGCCTGCTTGGTGAGCAGGGCGGCGAAGAGCTTGGTCTCGTAGTCGGCTCCGGTGATCCACTGCGTGGAGACATTGGCCTTGGAGTACGCCTTCGCGTACCGCTTGACGGCCTGCTCGACGCCCGCCTCCCCGTACGCGTGGAAGTACTGGTTCAGGTTCTTGCCCGAACCACTCCCGCCCCCACGCCCGTTGTTGCCGCCACACGCGGCAAGGCTGCCGGCCGCGGCCATGCCTGCGGCGGCCCGGAAGATTGATCGGCGGGACCAATTGTTGTTGCTCATTGCCGACATGCTGACGTCCTTGTCTCGAAGTGCGGCTGCGGCTGCGGCTCATGCGGCTCTGCGGCCAGGTGGCTCAAAATGCGGTGCGGTGCGGTGCGGGGACGTTAACCTTCGGCTAAGCCTTCGGCAAGGGGTTGGACGAAGTCTGGTCGAAGCGTTGTCTGCGGTTCGGGATGCCGAACAGGGGATGTGCAAAGGGGTTCGGGGGGCCGCCGGGTCACGGGTGGCCGGCGGCCCTCGGAGAGCGGGTCTCCCCGGCGTTTCCTACGGTGTCACTGCCTGCTCCAGACCTCGTTGGTCCCGCCGTTGCAGCTGTAGAGAACCACCTTGCTGCCGTCGGCGGTCGCCTGTCCGCTGACGTCCAGGCACTTGCCGGACGCCTCGCTGAGGATCTGGCCGTTGGCGTTGAGCAGCCAGCGATGGCCGGCCTCGCCGGTGTACTTCGCGGTAGTCGTCAGGCCCGAACTCCCGGCCGTCAGGTAGCCGTTCGCACCCTTGAGCGCGCCCTTGGTGTCGTACGACCACGACTGATCGGCCCCGCCCGTGCAGGTGCCGATCGCGGCCCCCGAGGCGTTGGCGGTGAGGCACTTCCCGGACTGCTTGCCCTGGAGTGCGCCCGTGACCGCCGAACTCCCGTGGCCCTTCTGGTCGAAGACGTACGTCGTGATGGAGCGGGCCGCGAGGGTCGTCGTGGCCGTTCCCGCGCGTACCGACGGCCTGGCCACCTTGGCCCAGTCCTCGGTGGCCGACGTCCGCACGGCCTGCGAGGCCCGTACCGGCGACCTGCTGTTGAAGTGCAGACTCAGCGGTGTGCCGGTGGTGGTGTTGTGGTTGTTGACCACCACCACCCACGTGCCGTCGCGGTCGTAGGACGACACCTCGACCCCGTCCGGCGCCCCGGTCACGTTGTGCGCCACCGAGCCCGGCTTCACGAACTTGCTGTACTGGCCGAGCGCGTAGTACCGCTTGGTGAAGTACAGCTTCTGGTTGCCGTTCGTCGCGTAGTCGGGGTCGTAGTAGATCAGGCCGTCGTTCCAGCCCACGTCGTTCTTCTCGGTGGGGGAGGTGCCGTAGCCGCTGGCCAGGGCCACCCACCACTGGAACGCCGAGTCGTGCGAGCTCGCGAAGTCCTTGTAGATGATCCGCGACGTTAGCAGGGCGTTGTCGATGGTCGGGTCGTACTCCTGGTTCCAGCCCGTCGAGCCCTTGCCGAAGCAGCAGATCTCGCTGGCCCAGGACTTCTTGCCGACCGTCTGTGCGGTCTCGTAGACGTTGCCCAGCTGCCCGTCGCTGGGGTTGTTGTACGTGTGGTGGGCGAGCGCGGACACGTACTGGGCCGTGCCCGGCTGCGAGATCCACTGCGGGACCTCGGACACGAACTGCGTCGTCTGGCTGGACTCGTCGGCGATGACCGACGTCTTCTGGTGCCGGGAACGCTGCTCGGCACCGAGCGTCCGCACGATGTCGTCGCGTTGGTCGGGCGTGACCTTCATGCCCTCCTGGCCGCAGTCGCCGAAGTCGTTGTCCGGCTCGTTGAACGGGCTGATGTAGTCGAACCTCGCGCCCTGCCGGGCGAAGTGGTCGGTCACGTCCGCCACGTAGGTGGCGTAGTCCGACTCGTTCGCCGCCTTCAACTGGCCGCCGCAGCTCTGGCCGTTGGTCGTCCACTGAGCGGGCGCGCTGTTGACGAAGCCGATGAGGTCCTCGACACCGTACTGGGCGGCGTACTTGAGGAACGTCCGGCCGCCCTTGTCCTTGCTCCAGTCGTAGGTGCCGTCGGAGTTCAGGAAGTCCTGGGCGGCGCGGGCGGGGGTGGTGACCGCGGTGCCGCCGCCGCCGATGTTGTAGCGGTACGAGCTGAGGTCGAGGCCCTGCTTCGAGAAAAGCAGCTTCGCCACGCGGGCCTGGACCTCGGGCTTGAAGTGCTGCAGGTCGTTGACCCACCAGGCGCCCGACGCACCGATGTCGTCGATGGTCTGGGCGGCGTGCGGGGAGACCTCGGCCGCCGTGGGCGTGGCGGCCGTGGCGGGCGGGGCGGATATCAGGGGTCCGGTGACGGCCAGTGCGGCTGCGGCTGTCAGCAGGACCGATCTTCTGCGGTGGGGGTGAGTCACGAGCATCCCTTCCGTCGTCATGAAGGTCGTGCGGTACGGCTCCTGGCGGGGGTGGTGCGTTGGCCGGCCCTCTGCCCCACGGACTGCAGTGCCCCTTCGAGCGCGAACGTGGCCGCGCCCAGGCACACCGGGTCGGTGGGGATGGGGGAGAGGACGATCTCGGTGGCGGCCATCGGCCGCGGCAGCGCGTGCCGGGCGACGGCCTCGCGCACCTCCGTGACCAGGGGCTCGCCGAGGGCGGACGCTACCCAACTGCTGAGCACGACCACCTCGGGGTTGAACAGGTTGACCAGGTCGGCGATGCCCGCGCCGAGGTATCTGACGGTGTCGCGGACCACCTTCAGCGCCACCGGGTCGTTGTCGCGCAGCCCCTGGGCCAGCGCGGCGATGGTGGCCGTCTGGTCCTCCGGGTACAGCAGCGGGCTGTCGGGGCTGAGCTCCCGCAGGTTCAGCATGATCCCGGACGCGCCGACGTAGGCCTCCACACAGCCGTGCTTGCCGCAGCGGCACGGTCTTCCGTCCAGGACGATCGTGGTGTGGCCCCACTCGCCGGCGCTGTTGCTCACGCCCCGGTGAAGCCCGCCGCCCAGCAGCAGCCCGGCGCCCACACCGGTTCCGAGGTTCACCACCACGGCGTCCCCGCGCCCGCGCGCGGCCCCGAACCACAGCTCGGCCACCGCGGAGGCGCGCAGCGGGTTGTCCAGGTACAGGGGGTAGGCGATGTACTCGGTGAGCAGGTCGAGCAGCGGCACGTCGTGCCAGTCCCAGTTCGGCGCGTACTCCGAGACGCCGCTCGCGCGGTCCACCTGCCCGGGCACGCTCACGCCGACGCCGAGGACCCGGGCTCCCTCGATCCCGGCCTGCGCGACCACCGAGCCGACGGCGGCGGCGACATGGCTGACCACCTGCTCGGGGAGGCTCTCGCCGGGGCGCATGTCCTCGTCGGCGCGGGCGAGCACGTTCAGCGCGAGGTCGAACAGCTCGACATGGACGTACGTCTCCGCGATGTCCACGCCGATCAGCGCGCCCCCTGACGCGTTGACGGCCACCAGGCCCCTGGGGCGCCCGCCCGCCGAGTCCTCGAACCCGACTTCCGTGATCATCCGCAGATCGAGGAGCTCGCCGACCAGCGTGGCGACCGTGGCGAGGCTCAGCCCGGTGGCTGCCGCCAGCTCCTGCCGGGAGGTGGGGGACTGGGCGATGATCTGGCGCAGCACCTCGTAGCGGTTCGCGGTGCGGATGTCACGTGATGTGCCGCGCCTCATCGAGTTCCCCTCACTGCCGAACGTGCGGACCGGGGCACGTCGGCTCCGGCGCGGCGCAAATCTATGGTCTCCGGTGCCTTTCGACAAGGGGTTAGGAAAGGGGTTTTAGAAAGTCCGGTCCCGGTACACCGTGCCGCGCGGCCTGCACGAAGGCGTCGGCGGAGATCAATCGGCGATCAGCCCTCCAGTACCCCCCGCACGAACGCGTTGGTGAACTTTCCCGCCGGGTCCAGCGCCCGCACCAGCGCCCGGAAGTCGCCCAGTCGCGGATAACGGCCCCGCAGCACCGGCGCCGGCGTGGTGAACACCTTCCCCCAGTGGGGCCGCGCCTCGAAGGCGTCGAGTGCCTCCTCCACCCGCCGCACCACCGGCAGCACCGCCTCCGTGTCCTCGACCCAGGTGAAGTGCAGCGCCACGGTGTCCCGCCCGTACGCCGGGCTCAGCCACTGTGAGTCGGCTGCCACGGTCCGTACCTCGCAGATCTGCAGCACGGGCGCGACCGTCGTACGGATCGCGTCGAGCGCCCGCAGCGCATCGAGGGCGTGCGGCGCGGGCAGCAGATACTCGGACTGCAGCTCGGCACCGCTGCTCGGGACGAACTCGGCCCGGAAGTGCGGCAGCCGCTCGTGCCAGGGCCCCGGCGCCCCGAACTGCTCGGTGCAGTTGACCGCCGGCATACCCGGCACCGGATGCAGCTTCTCCGTGGCGGGCGCGGCCCATGGGAAGTCGGGCAGTGGCTGGTCGGAGCGCCGTTTGAGCCACACCTGCCGGAAGCCGGGCGCCCGCCAGTCGGTGAACAGGCTGACGCTGTACGCAGACGCCAAGATCGTCCCAAGCGTTCCGAAGTCCAGCCCGGTGAGCGGGAGTTCGGTGAACAGATGCTGCTCGACCTGGTAGGCGGGCTCCAGGTCGAGGGTGAGGGCGGTGACGACACCCAGGGCGCCCAGCGAGGTGACGGCTCCTTCGAAGCGCTCGTCGTCGCGCCCGATCGCCACCGTCGCCCCGTCCGCCGTGACCAGCTCCACCTCCCGCACCGCCGACGCGAGCGAGCCGTTGGTGACCCCCGAGCCATGGGTGCCGGTCGCGACCGACCCCGCGACGGAAATGTGCGGCAGGGACGCCATATTGGGCAGCGCGAGCCCGTGGGCGTCCACCGCGCGGGCCAGTTCCGCATACCGGACCCCGCCCGAGACCCGTACCGTACGGGCCGTCGTGTCCACGTCGATCACCGGTGCCAGTCCGGCGACCGAGAGCAGGACGCCCTCGCTGCCCGGCTCGGCGATCTCGTTGAAGGAATGCCCGCTGCCCAGTACGCGCACCTTCGCGCTCGCGCCCACCAGGGCCCTGAGCGCGTCGAGCGAATGCGGGCGCTGGAGTTCCTTGGCCGCGTAGGTGATGTTGCCGGCCCAGTTGGTGACCGTCTCCGTCATTCCTGCCGTCCCTCTACTTGAAGTGCGTGTACGTCGACCCTCTCATTTGCCGCCGCCACGGTAGAGAGCGTTTTCCTCACGGTTTCCGCGAACCCCTGCGCAATTCTCCAGCGCTGAACGCGGTTATCGGGTTGCGGATTTCGTTGTCTAGGCACCCGAGTAAGGCCGATCAGATAACTATCTGGCGATTGAGCTGCGATATCAGTAGTCTGCGGGTTCATGGTCCCTGAACCTCTGCCCGCTGCCCTTCCCCGGACCGAGCTGACCCGCCACCGCCGCCTGCGTGAGCAGGGCAGCCTGGAGCGGGCCGATCTGGACGCGATCCTCGATGCAGGGTTCGTGTGCCATCTGGGAGTGGTGGTCGAGGCGCGGCCTCTGGTCGTGCCGACGGTCTACGGTCGCGACCGGCGGCAGCTCTATCTGCACGGCTCCGTGGCCAGCCGCAGCCTCGCCGGCGGCGCCCCGGTGTGTGTCACCGTCACGCACGTCGACGGCCTGGTCCTGGCCCGCTCGGTCTTCGAGCACGGCGTGAACTACCGCAGCGCGATGATCCACGGCGAGGCCCGCAAGGTCACCGATCCCGACGAGAAGCTGGCAGGCCTGCGCCGCCTCACCGAGCAGGCGGCACCGGGCCAGTGGCAGTACGCCCGCCGCCCGGACCGTAAGGAACTCGCCGCCACCACCCTCCTCGCCCTCTCCCTCGAAGAGGCCTCGGTCAAGATCCGCACCGGCCCACCCGACGACGGCGACAGCGACGACGCGGCGCTCGGCGTCTGGGCCGGCAGCCTGCCCCTGACCTCGGTCTGGGGCGCCCCCGTACCCGACCCGCTGCTCCCGCCCGGCATTCCCGTACCGGGACACATCGCGCGCCGCGAGGGGACCCGGCACGGCTGACAGCCGGGCGAAGGCATACCGTGAGGAGTCGAACGCCTGAGCCGGGAGGAGAGATCGGGATGGGCAGCCGTACCGCACTGGTCGAGGATCTGATGGAGCGCTTCCCGCACGTACCGCGCGAAGCCGTCTTCAAGGAGGACCTGCTTCGCGGCGGGGTGGCCTTCGACCCGTCCGCGCTCAGCGACAACGAGTCCGGCGAGGTGAAGCCGAAGTCGTACTTCATCTTCTCCTTCGACCACGGCACCCTGCCGGAACTCGGTGAGGCCGCACTCAGGCGGCCCCCGGAGGAGATCATCCTCACCGGCGGCCCCTACGACCTGCGCCGGACCGTCGTCTCCGTGCGCGTGAACCCGACCTCGCCCTACCGCGTCGCCGCCGACGACGAGGGCGTGCTCGGGCTGTATCTCGACGGGAAGCGCATCGCCGACGTGGGCGTGCCGCCGATGCCCGAGTACTACCGGCACACCCTCTCCAACGGGAAGTCCGTCATGGAGGTCGCCCCGACCATCCAGTGGGGCTACCTCATCTACCTCACCGTCTTCCGCGTCTGCCAGTACTTCGGCGCCAAGGAGGAGTGCCAGTACTGCGACATCAACCACAACTGGCGCCAGCACAAGGCCGCCGGCCGCCCCTACACGGGTGTCAAGGACGTCGAGGAGGTGCTGGAGGCCCTCGAGATCATCGACCGGTACGACACCCAGAAGGCCTCCACCGCCTACACCCTCACCGGCGGAGCGATCACCAAGACGGTCGCCGGACGCGACGAGGCCGACTTCTACGGGCACTACGCCAAGGCCATCGAGGAGCGCTTCCCGGGCCGGTGGATCGGGAAGGTCGTCGCCCAGGCCCTGCCGCGTGACGACGTGCAGCGCTTCAAGGACTACGGCGTGCAGATCTACCACCCCAACTACGAGGTGTGGGACCGGCGGCTGTTCGAGCTGTACTGCCCGGGCAAGGAGCGCTACGTCGGCCGCGACGAATGGCACAAGCGGATCCTCGACTCGGCGGAGATCTTCGGCGCGCGCAACGTCATCCCCAACTTCGTGGCGGGTGTGGAGATGGCCGAGCCCTTCGGCTTCACGACGGTCGACGAGGCCATCGCGTCGACCACCGAAGGCCTGCGCTTCTTCATGTCGCACGGCATCACGCCCCGCTTCACCACCTGGTGCCCCGAGCCGACCACCCCGCTCGGCAAGGCCAACCCCCAGGGCGCCCCGTTGGAGTACCACATCCGCCTGCTCCAGGCCTATCGCCAGACGATGGACGACTTCGGCCTCGCCTCCCCGCCCGGATACGGTCCTCCCGGACCCGGCCGCGCCGTGTTCTCCGTCAGCTCCTTCATGGACAGTCTTCCGGCACAGGAGCCCTCTGCCGAGGAGCCGACGAAGGTGTGACCCCCGCCGTACCGCCGGCGGGACCGAGGCGCCCACAAATGCGGGCCGCGATCGATACGTTTTGACGTTCCTTCCGTATAACTCCCATAGCAACGAGGAGTGGATGCCGGAGTACAGGGCCGAGGCCCTCGACGCGCAGGGGCGGGTCGTGGGGGTCGTGCACTGCGACCGGTAGGACGGCGCCCACCGGCGGTCGCCGTCCGGCGACCGCCGGTCACCGGATTTGAATAGGGCGCTTGTCAGTTGTGTGAAAGACGTGAAAGGGTCGGTCCCTGCCCGAGGCTCCCCGCAACTTCGTTGCCAATAACGTGAGTTGACCTCGTTTGTGGATGCAGGAGACCCATGCCCGACCTGCCGACCCCGAAGAACGCCGCCGAGGCCGCGCTGTTCTCCGAGTGCTGGGACGCGGTGCTTTCCTACGCCGATCTGTGCACCGCCGGCGCCGCCGCGGCCACACAGCTGGCCACGGAGGCGTTCACGCTCGGTGTACGTGAGGTCCGCGCCGCCGAGACCGCGGGCGACCGGAACAACGGCCGCCGCTCGCCCCGACTCCCCGTCATCCCGCTGCTGTTGACCGCCGTACGCACCACGGCGGCCGCGTGGGAGGCCTGCGGACAGGGTCACGACCTCGACCCCGATCTGCGCCTGTGGCTCAACTCGGACAAGGCCGCGCGCTATACCGGACTTCCGCTGCGTCGCCCGATCGCCCTGCGCGGCCTGCGCGATTTGCAGGAACCGGACGCGGAACTGCTGTGGCTGGCCGAGGTGGAGGCGCTGCCGCGGCCCGTGGTGGCCCGACGCCTCGGCCTCGACCCGACTCTCCTGGGCGAGGAACTCGCCCAGGTACGGGGCCTGTTCAGGGACCGTTGCCACCGCAACCACCTCGACACCCCGATGGACACGCAGTGCCGCAGTTATGCGCGCCTCCTCGACGCGATCACCAGGTCGCCCGCCGCCGACATCCCGCAGGACCTCTCGCGGCACCTCGCCACCTGCGTGGACTGCGCGGAGGCCGCCGCCTGTCTGCGTCCGCAGGGCGGCGGACTGCCGGCCGCCCTGGCCGGAGGGGTGATCGGCTGGGGCGGTCTCGCCTACCTGGAACGCCGTCGCCGCGCGGCCGAGGTACGCCTCGGCGCCGGACGCCCCGAGCTTGCCGACGGGAACAGCGAGCCCAAGGCCGCCGCCACGAACCGTGCGCGCACCGTGCGCAACGGCCTCCTGGTCGCGGCCGTGCTCGTGTCGCTGCTCGCGCTGGCCGTGTCGATGATGCCGTTCGGCAGCACCGGCGACGTCGCGACAGGCGACATCCCGACCGACAGCTCACCCGTGGCGGCACCCCGCCCGTCCCTGCCCTCCGTCACCTCGTCGCCGATCGCCTCCCCCACGCCGTCCACCACCGCGACGAAGTCCGGCGACCGCAAGAACCCCGATCCGGAACCCCAGGGCACCTCCTCGGCCACGGCCACCGGCCGCCCGGTGCCCGACAAGAGCGAGCCCGCCACCTGCAAGGTCGCCTACGACCTGGTCAACCAGTGGCCCGACGGCTTCCAGGCCACCGTCTCCGTCACCACCACCGACGCCCTCGACTCCTGGCGGGTCGCCTGGTCCTTCCCGGACGGCCAGCAGACCAGCCAGATGTGGGACGCGAGCTTCGCCCAGAACGGCTCCCGCGTCACGGCCGCCGCCGCCGACTACAACAGGTCCGTTCCCGCCGGCGGCACCCTCTCCTTCGGCTTCCTCGCCTCCTGGAGCGGCAAGAACGCGCCGCCGTACGACTTCACGCTGAACGGGCACGCCTGCACGAAAACCAGTTGACGCACTGCTGCCGCAGCGGGCTACTGTGGCATCGGTTCGCACGGCGGCATAAGGCCGCCGTGTCCCAGGAGAGCCTGAACGAGGAGGTGTTGACCGATGACTGTCATTGCGATGAGCGCTACCCGCATCCAGTTCATCTTCATCAAGTCCACCTCCGTGGCCGCCGGCTGATCTCACCACCACCATGCCGGGGCCGCCCCTTGAAGGGTCTCCCTTGACTTCCAGCTCTGCTCTCTCCGATTTCTCCGCGCTCGCTCCCTACGGCTGGGACGACGCATGGGCGGACGAGTTCGCCCCGTACGACACCGAAGGACTGCTGCCCGGGCGCGTGATCCGGGTCGACCGCGGCCAGTGCGACGTGGTCACCGCCGACGGGACGGTGCGGGCCGACACCGCGTTCGTCACCCCGCACGACCCGCTGCGGGTCGTGTGCACCGGCGACTGGGTCGCCCTCGAAACCGGCGGGAACCCCCGCTATGTACGCACGTATCTGCCGCGCCGTACCGCCTTCGTGCGTTCCACCTCCTCCAAGCGGTCCGAGGGGCAGATCCTCGCCGCCAACGTCGACCACGCGATCGTCGCCGTGTCCCTCGCCGCCGAACTCGACCTCGGCCGCATCGAACGATTCCTGGCGCTGGCCTGGGAGTCGGGCGCGCAGCCGCTGGTCGTGCTGACCAAGGCCGACCTGGTGCCGGACGCGGCGACGCGCTCGCATCTCGTCCAGGACGTCGAGCTGTCGGCACCGGGCGTGAGGGTGCTGACGGTCAGTGCCCAGGACGGCGACGGGCTCGACGCCCTCGTGTCCCTCGTCTCCGGCGGCACCGCCGTGCTGCTCGGACAGTCCGGCGCGGGCAAGTCCACCCTCGCGAACGCGCTCCTCGGCGCCGAGGTGATGGACGTCCGGGCCACGCGGGACATCGACGGCAAGGGACGCCATACGACGACCACGCGCAACCTGCTCGCCCTGCCCGGCGGGGGTGTCCTCATCGACACGCCGGGGCTGAGGGGCGTGGGTCTGTGGGACGCCGAGATCGGCGTCGGACAGGTCTTCTCCGAGATCGAGGAACTGTCCGGGCAGTGCCGCTTCCACGACTGCGCGCACGAAGCGGAGCCGGGGTGCGCGGTGCAGGCGGCCGTCGAGGGCGGTGAGCTGCCGCACCGGCGACTGGAGAGCTACCGCAAGCTCATGCGGGAGAACCAGTGGATCGTGGCCAAGACCGATGCGCGGGTCCGGGCGGAGGTTCGGCGGGATTGGAAGCGGAGGGGGGCCGAGGGGCGGGCGGCGATGGATCTGAAGCGGGGGCGTCGGCACTGAGCGGGGTGTCGGGGGGCGTCGTCCTCCGGGGGCTGCGCCCCCAGACCCCCCTTCGGCCTGAACGGCCTCGTCCTCAAACGCCGGACGGGCTGAGATGCGCTGGGCTGGTGCTGTGTCTTCGGGTGCCGGGCGGGCTGAGATGCGCGAGCCCGGGCTGGGAAGCTTCGCGTCCGAATTCCGCCAGTCGGGTGCGGGGGCGCGGTGGAGACTGGGAGATGTGAGGGACGAAGACAGCAGGTATGAAGCCGTGCGGAGCCGGGATGCCCGCTTCGACGGGGAGTTCTTCTTCGCCGTCGAGACCACGGGCATCTACTGCCGGCCCAGTTGCCCGGCGGTGACGCCGAAGCGGCGCAACGTGCGGTTCTTCGCGACGGCCGCCGCCGCGCAGGGCTCGGGATTCCGGGCCTGTCGGCGGTGCCGGCCGGACGCCGTGCCGGGGTCGGCCGACTGGAACGTGCGTGCCGACGTCGTGGGGCGCGCCATGCGGCTCATCGGGGACGGCGTCGTCGACCGGGAAGGCGTGGCGGGACTCGCCGCGCGGCTCGGGTACAGCGCCCGGCAGGTGCAGCGGCAGCTCACCACCGAACTCGGCGCCGGACCGGTCGCGCTCGCCCGGGCCCAGCGTGCGCACACCGCGCGCGTGCTGGTGCAGACGACGGAGCTGCCGATCACGGAGATCGCGTTCGCGTCCGGGTTCGCCAGTGTGCGGCAGTTCAACGACACCATCCGGGACGTGTACGCGTCGACACCGAGCGAACTGCGGGCCACCGCGCCCAGGAGCGGACGGGCGGGCCGGCGTGCGGCCACCCCGACCGCGGGGATCCCCCTGCGGCTCGCCCACCGGGGCCCGTACCAGGCCGACGCCGTCTTCGACCTGCTGGCGGACGAGGCCGTGTCCGGTGTGGAGGAAGTGAGCGGGGAACGCGGGCGGCGGACGTACCGCCGTACCCTCCGCCTCCCGCACGGCACCGGCATCGTCGCCGTCGACGAGCGCACCCGCACGGCGAAGTCCGTGTCCGGTGCCCATCCGGGCGGCTGGCTGGATGCCCGGCTGCACCTCACCGACCCCCGCGACCTGACCACCGGCGTGGGGCGGCTGCGGCGGCTCTTCGATCTCGACGCCGATCCGTACGCCGTGGACGAGCGGCTCGGCGGCGACGAACGGCTCGCGCCGCTGGTCGCCGCCCGGCCGGGGCTGCGGTCCCCGGGAGCCGCCGATCCCGACGAACTGACGGTGCGGGCACTGACGGGCCCGGCGGAGGCGGAGCGGCTCGTGCGGCGGTACGGCAAGGCACTCGACGCCCCGTGCGGCAGCCTCACCCACCTCTTCCCCGAGCCCGCAGTCCTCGCGGAGGCCGAACCGCACGGCACCCTGGGCGCACTCACCGCCGCCCTCGCCGACGGCGCCGTACGCCTCGACCCGGGCGCAGACCGCGACGACGCAGCGGCCGCGCTGCTCGCCCTGCCCGGCCTGGACACCGGCACGGTCGCCGTCATCCGCACCCGGGCCCTCGGCGACCCCGACGTCGCCCCGCCCGGCCCGGACGTTCCCGACAGCTGGCGCCCCTGGCGCTCGTACGCCCTGCAACACCTGCGTATGGCAGGAGAGTTGGACTGAGTCATGAGAATCCTCTGGACCCACGTCGACAGCCCCGTCGGGCCTCTGCTCCTCACCGCCGACCCCACCGGAGCCCTGACCTCCCTCTCCGTGCCCGGGCAGAAGAACGGCCGTACGGTGCAGGTGGACTGGCGGCACGACCCCGGCCCGTTCCGGACGGCCGAGGAGCAGCTCTGCGCCTACTTCGCTGGTGAACTCAAGGATTTCCGGCTGGAGTTCAGTACGGCGGGAAGTGAGTTCCGGGAGAAGGTGTGGGACGCCCTGGACTCGGTTCCCTACGGGGCGATTACGACGTACGGCGAGATCGCCGCCCGTATCGGCGCTTCCCGTGCCGCCGTGCGGGCCGTCGGCGGTGCGATCGGAGCCAACCCGTTGCTCATTGTCCGGCCGTGCCATCGTGTGATCGGAGCGAACGGTGCCCTGACGGGGTACGCGGGCGGCCTGGAGCGCAAGGTGCGGCTGCTGACGCTGGAGGGGTCCCTCCAGTCCTCCAGTTGGTCCCCCTGTTAGTTCTCCGTTAGTCCTCCAGGCCCCAGCTGTGGATCCGCCGCGGATGGATGCGGATCAGCTCCTCGCTGAAGTGTGCGCCCAACTCGTGCGGACCGGTGAGGAGTTCGGCCTCGCCGCGGATGTCGACACCGCGCACCTTCCACGGGTGAAGGCTCGCGATGTCGTCGACGACCAGGGCGACCCGGGGGTTCTGCCGGAGGTTGCGCCACTTCTTGGTGGTGCCGAGGGCATGACCGCCGACCAGGATCGTGCCGTCCTCCTGGGGAAAGAAACCGACCGGGTTGGCCTGCGGCTGCCCGTGCGGGTCGACGGTGGCCAGCCGCCCCAGCCGCTGCGACTTCAGATACGCGCGCTCGGCCTCGCTGAATTCGGTCATGACAGCCACCCAAACACGCCCGTCCGCCCGGCGCATCGGTTCCTCGCCCTGGGGCGTTTCTCTCCACCCGCTCACTGACCTGCCTGCTCTGGACCATCTGAAGCCCGGCTTCCGATCCGACGCCACCCGTGCCGGAGACGTCCCGGCCGGCCCCGGCCTCGCCAGCCTGGTGTGCACCAAGAACAGCCAGGACACCACGCTCGACGGGCTGGAGCGCCGGCCCTGCTTCGTGCCGTGGCTCACGGCCTGCGCAGGTGTTCCCTCCACTGCTCTCCCGCGAAGACCGCGCAGGTGAAGTACATGCGCCGGTCCCCTTCGGAGCCGATGACCCGGGCGGCCTCCAAGGCACGGCAGAAGTGCTTGCTCGCGCTGGGTACGCCTGCTTGCTGACACAGCGCGATGCCCACTCCATATTCCAGCTGGTGCCGCAGGCCGGCTTTGGCGCGCTCTACCGTCCGAATGCCGACAGCGTCGGTGTCCAGGATGTGCAGGCGTTCCCGCAGGACTGGTTCCGCTTCGTACGGATCGAAGCCAGCCAGATGGAAAGACGCCATGTGGTGACCTATTGATGCCGCCCCAAATGCGCCCAGCAGCGTGCCCTCGCCCGGCTCTCAGCCCCAGAGCACCGCGCCCAGCCACGCCCCCGCGATCAGCAGACAGGTGAACAGCTCCGCCAGCACGCTGGAGCCGCCCGAGCGCATCGCCGTGCGCAGTGCGGTCACGGCCTCGCCGTGCCGGCCAAGGCGCAGGCGTTCGCTGAGGTAGATGCCGCCCATGAAGCCGGGGATCGCGCCGAGCACGGGTATCAGGAAGAAGCCCAGGACCGCACCCGCCCCCGCGTACACCCCCATGCGGGGGGTCGCGCCGCTCTCGCGCAGCCGTCTCGGCGGCAGCGCCCAGCGCACCACCTGGGAGACGAACAGCGCGACCGTCGCACCCACCAGCACCCACCAGGACACCGCGTGCGGATCCTTCAGTGCCCACCACATGACCGCGGCCCACACGAGCCACGATCCCGGCACCCCGGGCACCAGCACTCCGCACAGGCCGAACAGGAGGACCAGCGCGACCAGCAGGAGGTCCCACACTCCCATCTGACCAGAGTGCCGGACGGGAGGAGAAGTCGCAGGTCAGCCAGCGCTCATCCGGTGCGGTTCCGGTCCCGGGCCACCCAGCCCCGCTCGTACGCATGCCAGCCCAGCTGCAGCCGTGTCGTCACCCCGGTCAGCTCCATCAGCCGCTTCACCCGGCGCTGCACGGTCCGCAGACCCAGGTCGAGCTGTTTGGCGACGCTCGCGTCCGTCAGCCCGGCGAGGAGGAGGGAGAGGACCTCCAGGTCCGTTCCGTCCGGGCCGTCCGGGCCCTGTTCGGTCACGCCGGACACGCCGATCCTGAGCGGCAGCGCGTCACGCCACACCGACTCGAACAGGCCGGACAGCAGCTCCAGCAGGCCGCTCGCGTGGACGACCAGCGCGGCGGGCTCCGCGGTGTGCGTGGTGAGCGGCACCAGAGCGAGCGTCCGGTCGGCGACCACCAGCTTGGTCGGCACCTTGTCGACCACCCGCACCTGCTCGTCGCGGCCGAGCGCGGCGGACAGCTCGGTGATGCAGTCCGGCAGGTCGAGCACCGAGCGCGCGACCACAACGCGGTAGCGGACCCCGCGCCCGGCCGCCTGCTCCTCCGCCTGGTTTTCCGTTCCGTCCACGACGGCCGGGTTGCCGGTGACCAGGGCGCATACCTCGTCGCTCGCCCCGAGCTGCAGCTGGAGAAAGCGCTGGGCGACCGCGGCCGCGCCGATCACCACCTCGACCAGGTCGTGCACGGCGGGCTCGGCCGCCACCGCCCGGTACTCCTCAGCGAGCAGCGCGGCCGCCAGCTCCGCCTTCTCCAGTTCGTGCCGCTGCTGGGTGAGCAGCGCGCCCAGCGCCACCCCGGGCGGCGCGGCCACCCAGCGTCCCGGCCGGGCAGAGGACTGGGCGGCCAGCCCGTGCCGCTCCAGCCGCCGCAGCGCACGTTCGGTGTCGTGCTCGCCGAGCGCCAGCCGCCGCGCGAGATCCGGAACGTCGGCGGCGCCCACGGACACCAGCGCCCGATACGCCGACTCGTGTGTCTCGTCCAGCCCCAGCGCTGACAGCATCAGCCGCCGCCCTTCCTCGAAGAACCCCGCGATGCGTGCGCCACCGTGGCGGAAAACAGCCATGACGCAAACCCGCCTCGGAACATCATCGCCGTAGCGCCCGGCTCTCTGCCAAGGTGTCGCCATGTCCCCACGACCGTGTTGATCAGCGACTGTGTGCGGCGCCGGGTGCGACGGCGACGCACAGCTGATCTCCAGGGACATGGGTCACACTCGGCCCCGGTCCGACCGGCTCCTTGGCGTGATCCGGTCACCCAGAACGTGATCCGGGTCCGAAACGCGCCGTCGATGCACCGTCGGCGCGAAGGGGATTCGGACCCGGGTCACTCCGGCGTCGCCGGGCGGCTCTCCCGTGGGGGGTGGAGCCGTCCGGCGACCTTGCTGCGCACCGCCGTTCGAGGACTCACCCGACGCGCCGTCCTGGGCGGCGTTGCCGTGGCGGATTTTCCTGATGCCCCGTTTTCATACGGCCCTTGCGGTGGACAATTGGGGGCATGAGCCAGCAGGGGGGAAGTCCCACCGGTCACGAGGACGACTGGTGGGGACAGCTGTACGACGACTCGACCGAGGACACGGGCCCCGCGCCCGCGCCCGACACCCTCGACGACCGGTTCGCGTCGGTGTCGGGAGCGGTGGGCGGCGGGGCCGGTTCCGGGGCGGAGGCCGTGGACGAGGGGGTGGCCGCCGCGGGATCGGGAGTCCCCGCGCAGCGCCCCGGCGGCGCCGAACCGGCAGAGGGCTCGTTCGGTTCCGGGCTCACCGGGCAGCGTGCGAACCGGCTCCAAGCCCCAGCCCCAGCCCCAGCCCCAGCCTCAGTCCTTGGCCAAGCTTCCGCCCCCGAGCGGCTCCAACCCCCGGCCCCCGGCGCGGTCCCCGCCCCCGACCGGCTCCAGCCCCCGGTCCCTAGCTCGCCCCCGGCCCCCGACCTGCTTGACGCCCCCCCACCCGCTCCCCAGGACGTGCCCGCTCCCCAGGACCGTCGCACCGCCACCCACGTCGACCTCCCCACCCTCCCCCCGGAGTCGGTCGACTACGTCGGTTCGGGGCCGCCGACGTACGACGCCGAGCCCACCGCGCTCCCGCCCGCCGATCCGGACGACCTCGATGACCTCGTGGCGGACACCGTGCTCGACGGCGCCCGCTACGGTGCCTGCACCCTGCGTGCCGTCTCCGTGCGAGGGGACTCCGCCCGGTACCGGGGCGAACCGCGTCGTGACTCCCTCCTCACCGCCCGCTTCGGCACCGGTGAACAGGCGTTGATCCTGGTCGCGATGGCCACCGGCGCCCGGGCCACCCCCGGCGCGCACCGTGCCGCGGCCGAGGCCTGTCACTGGATCGGCCGGGCCGTCGGCCGCAGTCATGCCCGGCTCGCCGAGGACATAAGGGCGGCCAGGCGCGGCGACCTCAAGTCAGGCCTGCACCGCCTCACCGACCGCAGCCTCGGCAAGCTCCGCGCCAGCGCCGCCGAGCAGGGCATCGACCCGGAGGAGTACTCCGCCACGCTGCGCTGTCTGCTCCTGCCCGCCGACCCGGAGTGCCGTACCCGCGTCTTCTTCGGCGTCGGCACCGGCGGGCTGTTCCGGCTCCGCGACGGCGACTGGCAGGACATCGAGCCGCGCGTCACCGACGCCGCCGGCGACCCCGTCGTCGGCTTCGGCTCGCTGCCCGCCGAGACGCCCGAGGGCGACCGTCTCACCATGGACCTGGGCATCACGACACCTCCCAGCCCGTACGACCCCGCCCCCGAGCCGCCCCGCGAACCCTTCCGGTTCCGGGCCTCCGTGGCTCGCACGGGCGACACGCTCCTGATGTGCAGCGGCGGCCTCGCCGAGCCGTTGCGCGGCGAACCCGACCTGTGCCGGTATCTGACGACCCGGTGGTCCGGACCCACCCCGCCGGGCCTGGCCGCGTTCCTCGCGGACACCCAGGTCCGGGTCAAGGGGTACGCGGACGACCGTACGGCTGCCGCCGTTTGGGAGGCGTGAGGGCGCCCGCTGCGAACGCATGGACCCAGAGGGATCCACGGAGACCTGCGGCGCCCATGGGGTGAGCGTCGAGAAGTCCAAGGACCTCGCCGGTGCCCTGAAGGACGCCGTCAAGCACAGGGCCCGGCCCCCGTCGAGATCGTCACCGACCCCGACGCCCTTTCCATCCCGCCGAAGATCAGCGACGAGAGATGGTGACCGGCTTCGCCCTGTCCGTCTCCAAGATCGCGCTGGACGGTGGGGTGGGCCGGGTGCTGCCGATGGCCCGTACCAGCATCGGTAACGTGTCTCGGCCCTACGAGCCGTCCGGTTCCTCGGCCGGCACCCACTGGCGCACGCCGTGGCCGTTCGTGCCGTACCAGAAGCGCGGCAGGCCCTTGATGCTGCTGGTGCGGAACGGACGACCGTGGTCGTCGATGCGGACCGTGCCGGTGCGGCCCTGGGAGGACCAGTCGAGTTCCAGGTACCACGCGCAGTCGTACGTCTCGGTCGTCGCGGTGGCCAGCAGCACCTCCGGGTCCTGGGCGGAGACGCGGTAGGGGAACTTCACGGCGGGGGCGGGGTTCCCTCTGTCGTCGGCGCCGGAGACCGCGCGGGCGATGGGGCGGTTGATGTCGAGGTTCACGTCGAAGTAGCGCGGGCCGAGGCCGCCGCCGCAGCCCTGCGCCATGTCGTACGTGGTGCCCTTGAGCGGGGTGCCGCGGCTGACGACGCGGACCCGAAGGGCTTCCAGGACCACGGCCGTGGACGACTTTCCCTGCACTGAGATCTGCACCATCGTCTGCCGCCCGTGCACCGCCCCCTGCGTCGCCGCCCACGCCGCGGCGTCCTGCGGCACCGGCGGCGGGGGCACCTGGTCCGGTTCCTTGCCGATGACGTAGTCGTGTGCGCAGCCCCCGTCCCAGATCTGAGAGTCGGTGGTCCATGTGAGGGGCAGGCCGGCGGCCGGCTTCCCGGCGCCGGTGGGGTCGTTGCTCGGGGCGGACGAGCCGGCGGCCTTGTTCTTCGTGCCGGGTGCGGGCGAGCCGCCGGCCGTGCCGGCGGAGGAGCTCGCGGACGGCTTCGTCTTCGACGAGCTGCGGGGTGATGGGGGAGCGGTCGTCCCCGGGCCGGACGAGGAGCGCGGGGTGGCCGTGTCCGAGGAGTGGTCCGTCGACAGCGCGGACAGACCGCCGAGGGTGGCGAGCAGCGCACAGGTGACGGCGGTGGACGCCACGACCCGTCGGCGGCGGTACCAGGGGCGGGCGGCGCGGGAGGACCGGGGCCCTTCCACGACCTCCGGCACGACGGCCTCCTCGACGGGAGCGGGCGCCCCCTCCACCGGCTCCTCGCCAGGCGCGGCCGCCGTACGCACCCGCTGCCGTGCCGCCACCGCGAGCAGCCACAGCCGGTGCAGTTCGAGCCGTTCCTCCGGCGTCGCCTCGCAGAAGGCAGCGAGCCGCTCCACGGGCGCGAAGTCCTGCGGTACGGCGTCACCCGCGCAGTAGCGGTGCAGGGTCGAGGTGTTCATGTTGACGCGCCGGGCCAGGGAGCCGTAGCTCCGGTCCGTGCGGTCCTTCAGCCGGCGCAGCAGCGCCGCGAACTGTTCGACGTCGTCCCGAGTCGACACCGTTCTCCCGTCCTCACGTAATTCCCGCATCCCAGGCACTCCATATACCTGCACGTCAGATGGGCTGGGATGGTTCCACCGTCGCCGAACGGGCGTTGGGCGTTGCGCCGGGCTCCTGTGACGGCCGATGCTCTTGGTGTCGCACCGACCAGGGCCGGACCGACCATCCGCCGTCGCTGCGACAACCGACACCCATGCACTCATCCACGGGGGACATCCATGCCCAAGCGCACCAGAGCAGGCGCGCTCGTCGCACTCGCCGCCACGGGTCTGGCCGTAGGACTCGCCGGACCGGCGGCCGCGGCACCGAAGGCGCCCGGCTTCCTCGCGGCGGCCGACCTGCCGCCGCACCCCTCCTCGTCCTGGACGGCGGACAAGGTCACCGTGGGCGTACCGGAGGCCACGGACCAGGACACCTGCCTGCGAGCGCTGCCCGGACACGAGTGGGCCTGGCACCGCGACTTCCGGACCGACCTCGACACGGGCGCCCGCCAGATCACCGTCGTGCTGCCCGACACCCGTGCCGCCGCCCGGCTGATCTCGGCGCTGGACAAGGACGTCAGGTCCTGCCCGGAGCGGATCGAGGGAGCCGACCCGGAGACCGACGCCACGGTGAAGGACTACGGAAAGCTCTCCGTCGAGGAGGGCGCCCACGTCTACGGCCTGCACACCGGGACCTCCTGGGGCGCGAGCGACATCCGCCTGCTGTCGGCCGGCCGGGACGGGCGCACGGTCACCGTCGTCGACTGGGGCCAGATGGGCGGTTTCGCCGACGCCCCGGTGAAGGCCTTCAAGAAGACGACCACCACGGCCGTGAACAAGCTCCGCTGACCGCACCACCACAGCACGACCGGGGCCGCCCTCCCGCACGGGGGTCGGGCGGGCGGCCCCTTCACCGACCGAACCCGGCACTACACGAAAACGGGGAAACACCATGAACAGCAAGACCCGCACCGTCCTGACCGCCGGCGTCCTCGCCGTCGCCCTCGGCCTCGGCGCCACCGCCCAGGCCTCCGCCGGCGCACCGCGCAGCGTCAGTGGCACGCCGTCCGACAACGTCACCCGCATCGCCGACTTCTACGGCGCCTACATCGACGCGGTGACCGACGAGGACAGCGGCAACCTCGGTGAGGCGCTGCGCAGTCACTACCTCTCCGCCGGCTTCCAGAAGGAGCTGAAGGCCTGGGAGGAGAGGGAGCACGCGGACGGCGTCCTGCGCGCGCAGAACGTCCCGCTCGCCTGGAAGGTCACCGACAACGGCAGCACGAAGAAGTACACGGAGGCCGTGGTCACCCTCACCTGGAGCAAGAACAGCAGCACCAAGGTCGTCGTCGACATCACCCGCGACACCCGCGAGATCTTCCACATCGGGGAGAAGGGCATCGGCGGGAAGTAGGGCAGGCGAGCGGCCGCTACGCCGGCCGCAGCCGCACCGTGAGGATCTGGAACGGCCGCAGCTCGAAGCCCAAGTCGCTTTTGTGCTACGGCCGTTCCAGCAGGTCCGTCACCTCGACGCGGCCCACCGGGAAGCCGGGAACCAGCGTGGCCCGCGCCCGCCCGCCCCGGGGCTCGTAGAGCCGCACACCATCACGTCCCCGCTGCGGTCCTCCGCCGGCTTGACGGGCTCGACGGTCACGGCGGGGTGGCCTACGCGGACCAGAAGCCGGACGACCGGCGCTCCGGCCAACCGCAGCGTCAGGTTCAGCGCGAGCCCCTCGGCGACCGCGCCCCCGACATCCGAGCCCGGCAGCAGCGCGCAGGTGAAGCGGCGCGTGCCCAGGTCCGTCTCCGGGTCCGGCTGTGCGGGGCGCGCGGCAGCGTCCTGCCGGACTGCTTCCAGCTGAGTTTCTGGGTGAGGAACCAGCGGATTCCGGCCAGTTTCGCGAGCTGCGGGAAGTCGGCGGTGTTGCCGAAGAAGTCCAGCAGCCAGATCTCCTCCGTCTCCACGCCAAGTCCTTCGGCGAGGAACCGCTTTCCGCGCACGATCTGCCGGGCAGGCCCCTCACCGCCGGGCATGTTGGGGTCGGACTCCAGGACTCCACCCACATCGAGCCGAACGCGTGCCCAACTGCCGCCCCACCCCGCCTTCTTGATCCGCTGCCAGGTGTGCGGCTGGTGCCCCTTCACCCGGGCCTACCGCTGGGCCTGTGAACAGGACAACACCAGCCCGGGGCAGCCGGCGGCGAGCGCCGTGACGTCGGCGAGATGCGCGAGGCCTTGCGGACCGTCTCGCGCAGCGGCCACAGCCAGGCCGAGTCGATGTGAGCGTGCCAGGTCGCGGGGATCCGGTGGGCGCTCGCCGAGCCCTGGTGCGCCTGGTCCGCCGGCACCGGTTGGCCGGGCACACGCCACACGGGCACAACCCGTGGGCACACGCTCCGCGTACTGGGATGGGCGGGCCGTGCGAAATGTCCATGGCGCGCTCCGGGCGCGCCTCCGCCGGCGTCCGGTCGTCGTGCACGGCGGCTCCCTCGGTGTGCGGACGGCTCTGGCACGTCTCTGCGAAGGGTCCCTCTACCCGGCCAGAACGCCCGCATCCGTGGCCGAACACCTGGTCGTTGACGATGAGACATGACTGGCGCGTGTCCCGTGGGGCATGGATCCCGTGAACGTGTTCGACAAGGAGGGGACCGACATCGGCACGCGGGCGGGGGACATGAAGAGGCAGGCGCGAGGGGGCGGTCCCATGGCGATAGGGACCTTCTCGGCGAAAGCGGCGCAGGACAGGGCCGACGGCGGCAAGGACCACGTGCAGCCGTCCCAGCTACGGAAGAGACTCGGACGGGCGGACCTCAAGTCGGTGCCCGAGGCACGCAGGGCACTGCGCGAGCTGCTCAGGCAGTGGGGCAGGCCAGGCCGGTCGGAGATAGCGGAGCTGCTCACCAGCGAACTCGTCACCAACGCAATCATCCACACCGACCACGACGCGGTGCTGACGGCCACCGTCGGACCCCGCGGACTCCGGGTGGAGGTAAGGGACTTCGTGGCCCGCAGGCCCAGGCTGAGGGCGTCGAACAACAACGACGGCACGCACGGCAGGGGCCTGCTCCTGGTGCAGTCCCTCGCGGACGCGTGGGGGGTTCGGGCGCACGGAGTGGGAAAGGTCGTCTGGTTCGAACTCGACGCCGAAGCGGCGTGAGCGGACAACGGGAAGGGGGCGTGGTCCGAAGACCACGCCCCCTTCCCATGACGGCCGTATCTAGCCGAACTGCTGCTCGAGGTCCTTGAGCTTGCGCTCAAGGGAGTCGAGGCGCGGCAGGGCCATGGTGTCGTCCTCCGCGGTGAGGTCCACGGTGACCGGGTCAGAACCGCCCTTGCGGACGGGCTGCAGGGACGGGCGAGAGCGTACGGGCAGCGGTTCCGAGGTCGATATGGCAGGCTCCGCTGAGACCGGGGCGGAAGCCCGCTCCAGGGCCTGGGGCTCCACCTGGCGTCCGCCGCCTCGGCCGGTGAACCCGCGGTGGCCCCGGCTGATGGCCTTGAGCTGAGCGCGCTCCAGGCGGTCGTGCTCGCGCCGACGCAGCCGGTTCGCTTCCTTCTGCCGCTTGTCCTCGCGGACCTCGTCGACCGCCTCGTCCAGGCTGCGCACGTTCTCCAGCAGCATCAGCGACCAGGCCTTGTAGGTCTCGCGAGGAGCCCGCAGCCAGCGGACGATACGGATCTGCGGCAGCGGACGCGGCACCAGACCCTGCTCGCGCAGCGCGGCCCGGCGGGTCTGCTTCAGCGCGCGGTCGAACAGGACGGCCGCGGACAGGGACATGCCGGAGAAGAACTGCGGCGCGCCGTCGTGGCCGAGGCCCCTGGGCGCGTGCACCCAGTTGAACCAGGCCGCGGCACCCGCGAACGTCCACACCAGTATCCGCGAACCGAGGGCCGCGTCACCGTGGCTGGCCTCGCGCACCGCGAGCACGGAGCAGAACATGGCCGCACCGTCCAGGCCGAAGGGCACCAGGTATTCCCAGCCGTTGGTGAGGCCGAGGTTCTGCTCGCCGAAGCCGACCAGGCCGTGGAAGGAGAGGGCGGCGGCTACCGCCGCACAGCAGAACAGCAGAACATAGGAGGCGGTGCCGTATACGGCCTCCTTGCGCCTACGGCGCTCCTCGCTGCGCTCCCACGTGTCGTCCTTCGCGTGCTCCCCGCTGGACCGCTTGCTGCGCGCGAGCACCGCAACCGCCGCCAGCATGCCCAGGAGCAGTACGGCGCCCGGAAGCAACCAGTTCAGCGATATGTCGGTCAGTCTCATCTGGGGTCCCTTGCATTGGGATAGGGCGTAACGCCCGCCATAGTGGCCCAATCCCACCGGCCCTCAGGGGGTTTCGGGGCAAGAGGCCGCCAAGGAAGTGCAAGGGAATGCCCAGGGCGACGTTCTGCTCGAACTGCCGCGTGAGGGGCGGGAGTTGAGTTCGAATAAGACTACCCGTGCGGGTGGTTCCACGGAAAGTTCCTGCGGCAAGTGAGGAAGTTGTGAAACGCCTGTAACCGAGCGGGTGATCTCTTCGCGAGGATCTTACGGGACGGTCGAGGGCCGGTGTGCCTGAGGGTCCCTCAACTCGCGGCGGCGGCCCGCAGCTTGGTGACCGGGTCCGCGTCGCAGGTGTGCGGGCAGGGGGCACAGGTGCCCTCGGGGCGCACCGTGGAGAACCCGCAGCAGCTCCCCGGTCCCGGGCCGGCTGCGACTCCCGTCCGGGCCGATCGGCCCCCGGAAGGCCGTGGACCCCGGCGTATGGCTTGGTGGCGCCCGGCAGTGACGCCTCCAGTTCGCGCATCGCCCGCCGCTCCTCGCCCAGCAGATGGGTGACGTGCCGGACCGTAGTTCCTCCACGACCTCGCCTGTCTCCCCCGCTCTCGGCTCCGCTCGGGAGGGAGGGGTCCCCAACGCCCCACAGGGCCCGCCCGCGCCGCAGCCCGCGCCCGCTGACGCCGTCCGAACCCGGCGAGGACGGGGTCGAGGCGCCCGGCCACCGCGGTGCCCGCGCCTTCGCCCGCAGCGCCTCCTCGTCGGCGACGACGCCCGCGCCTGGCGGCTCGGCGGCCGGATCGCCGGGTAGGCAGGCGAAGTCGGCCGGCCGTACGGCCATGCGGCCCAGGGAGGGGCCGGAAACGGAGCGGTCGTAGGAGACGTGCGTCACGGCGAAGCGGGCCAGCGGCGGAGCAGGACCAGGGCAAGGTGATCGGCAGGCAGGCAGGCAGGCAGGCAGGCAGGCGGGCAAGCGAGCCGGGCGTTCCGGTGCAGGCCGGAGCACGCCACGACATTCGACTGCGCGCTGTGCACGGCGGTCCGTAGTCGCCCTGTGCCTGTGCGTCGTCCCAGGTGAGGAACGTCTCCAGGTCGGCCCGCCCCCGCCCCCTCCGCCGACGACGCGGCGCCGCCCCGTCCGTCGCCGGTTGGCTGCCTGCTCGTGAGCGTCCGTCTCCGTGAGGGCGGGTCCTGGGAAGGCCTCGGTCAAACGGGCATGGGCGTCGGTGAGTGCTGAGCGAGCGCGGGCTTGCGGGGTGCATGACGGCTTTAAAGGTAAACCTAACCTTATTTGCGGTCAGTGAGATTTGAACTGTCGGGAACTGCGCCTAAGGTGCTTGACGGACGAGTAACAACCAGCCGTAATGACCCCAAGTGCCGACACGTCCTCGGGAGGACCCGTGAAGCAGAGCGCCCAGGGCTCCGCCGGCACGGGGATTCCGGAGGTTCTCACAGGGACGCCGCGGGTGCCGCCGCAGCCCAGGGTCCAGGACGTGGAGCGCGAGCGGGCCGTCGCCTCAGGAGCCACCCGCGGCGAGCACACCCACAGCGAGCAGCCGATCCCGCAGCCCCGCCCGGTCCAGCGTGCCTCGGTGCGCGGGCAGATACTCGACGCGCTGCGCACCGCCCTGGTCACGAGCGAGCTGACGCCCGGCGAGGTGTACTCGGCGCCGGCGCTGGGAGAGCGGTTCGGGGTCTCCGCGACGCCGGTCCGGGAGGCGATGCAGCAGCTCGCCCTTGAGGGCGCCGTCGAGGTCGTGCCCAATCGCGGGTTCCGGGTGATCGAGCGGGGGACCCGGGAGCTGGCCGAGCTGGCCGAGATCCGCGCGCTGATCGAGATCCCCGTGATGCTGCGGCTGGCCCGCACGGTCCCCGCCGAACGCTGGGCCGGGCTGCGCCCCTTGGCCGAGGCGACCGTCCGTGCCGCCACCTCCGGCTGCCCCGCGGCGTACGCCGAGTCCGACCGGGCCTTCCACCGCGCGGTCTTCGACCTGTCCGGCAACCAACAGCTCGTCAAGATCGCCGACGACCTGCACCGTCGCGCCCAGTGGCCGCTCGTCGGCGCCCCGGCCTCCCAGGGGCACGCCGACCTGGTGGCGGACGCGGCGGAACACACGGCACTGCTGGACGCGCTGATCGCGCGGGACCTGGACGTGGTGCGGTCGTTGGTGGGGGAGCACTTCGCGGGAGCGTCCTGAGGGACGCGGGGCGGCCCGGGGCGGGGTGTGGTCCGTGCGCGTGCGGCCCGTGCGGGAGTTCCCGCAGACAGGAACCCCCGCACGGCCCGTTCGAGGGGTGAGGCGGCGGGCGCCCCACCCGGTGTCAGTGGTCCCCGTCGCCCGATCCGGTGGCGGTCTTCGAGTAACCGTTCTGCCAGGCCGCCTTCGCGCCGGAGTCACCGATGCGGTAGACGTCCACGACGGCACCCGCAGCCACCGCGACGGATAGCACCGCGGCCGTTATCCGCACGACGGACGCGGACCGGGCGCCGGCCTGCTGCTCGGGCGTGCGGCGGGTCGTCCACCACACGGCCGCCGCCAGCACGAACAGGCCCAGGGCCCAGGGGAGCAGTCCGTCCCCGAGTTCTGCGTGCCGCCGGATCAGGGCGTTGCCGCTCACGTGCCGCTCCAGCCACTCGCCCGCCTGCGTGGTCAGCGGCACGCTCGCCAGCGTGACCAGCGCGAGCAGCGGCAGGACCAGGCCCATCCGGCGCGCGGCCGGTGGCCACAGGGCACCCACCACCAACGCCAGGGCAGTCAGTGGGACGAGTACCACGACGAAATGGACCAGGAGGACATGTACGGGAAGGCCGTTGACGACGCTCATCGGATACTTCTCCAAGGAGTAGGGCGCGCCACACTGGCACAAGAACCTCTCAGCTTCCTCTCAGTGGCCCCACCGCCCCCAGGGGCACCTCCCAGAGGCGCCCTCAGGCCGTCGCCGCATCTGCAGCCGGCGGTGCCAACTGCCGTGCCAGCCAGGTCGGTACACCCCCCAGCAGCCGGAACAGCCGCCGGGCCTCCTCCCGCAGCCGCGACGCCTCCGGCTCCGCCTCCGCGTCGGCCAGCGAAGCGAGCGCCGGTGCCGTCCCCACCAGGTAGCCCAACTCCTCCCGGATCCGCAGCGATTCGGCGAATCCGTGCCGCGCCTCCGCCAGCTCCCCCTCCCGCAGGGCGAGTCCGGCGAGATGCCGCCAGGTGAACGACAACAGCAGCGGATCGGAGTGCGCCGTGGCCCCGGCGTGCGCCCTCCGGTACGCCGCCCGGGCGGCCTGCGGCGAACGCGCGAGGTTCTCCGCGATCAGCCCCCGCCGGAAGTCCAGCACCGGCCGCCCCGCCGCCCCCGGCGCGATCAGCGCCGCCGCCCGCCCCAGCGCGGCCCGCGCCTCGTCGGCCCGGTCGCGCACCGAGTGCAGTGTCGCCGCGTACGCAAGCTGCCCCCGTTCACAAGCGGCCGCCCCCCGCTCGTCATCGGTGTGCGCGAGGGCCTCCGCCGTACGCAGCGCGTCCTCGGCCTCCTCCCACCCCTGCTCGGTGTACAGACACCGCTCCACCAGCAGCGCTGCCCGCTGCAGTGCGTAATCGGCGGAGACCGGTTCCAGCAGCGCCGCCGCGTCGGCCCAGCAGGCGCGCGAGCGCAGCCGCCATACCGCGGTCTGGAGGGGATCGTCACCTGCGGTCGTTCCGGTACCAGACATGGCGGTATGCGCCACGTTGCCCTCCCCAAGGTCCTGTCCTTCGGATCAGCCCGGCGTCGCAAGGCACCGTGCCCTGCCGCCGACCCGGTCCGGAGAACAGGCCCAGCACGCCATCGAGCTGTTGAGTGGTGGCGGCATCTCAGCACGAATCGCGGCGCCCGGCCAAGGGGGTAGGTGAAGGATTTCACAAAGTCGTGGGACGGCGACGGCACTTGGTGCCACTTCTGTTCCGTCCCCGGATGACCTCAGCTCATGCGCAATGCCAGGAAGAAATCCAGCTTGTCCTCCAGGCGCGAGAGGTCACGGCTCGTCAACTGCTCGATCCGCCCGACCCGATAGCGCAACGTGTTGACGTGCAGGTGCAGCCGGGTCGCGCAGCGCGTCCAGGAACCGTCGCAGTCGAGGAACGCCTCCAGCGTCGGAATGAGCTCGGCGCGGTGCCGGCGGTCGTAGTCGCGCAGCGGATCCAGCAGCCGCGCCGTGAACGCCCGCCGCACGTCGTCCGGTACGAACGGCAGCAGCAGCACGTGCGAGGCCAGCTCCTGGTGCCCCGCCGCACACACCCGCCCAGGCCGGGCCGCCGCCACCCGCCGCGCGTGCCGGGCCTCCTCCAGCGCCCCGCGCAGCCCCTCCGCCGAGTGCACGGCCGCGCTGACGCCGAGCGTGAGCTGCCCGTCGTCGTCCAGCCCGGCCGACAGCGGGTCCCGTACGGACTCCAGCAGCGCGTCGGCGAGGATCCCGGACTCCGAGCCGTCGTGCTCGGCGGAGACGGCCGGCAGCGGTACGAGCGCGATGGCCTCGTCACCCGTGTGGGCCACGGCGATACGGTCGGAGGGCTCGGGACCCGTGGCGAGCGGGTCGACGAGGATCTCCTCCAGCAGCGACTGGGCGACCGGACCGCCCTCGATCCCGGCGCCCTCCCACGCGACGCGGGCGACGACCACCTGCCAGTGCGGGGCGGCCCCCAGACCTGGCAGCAGCACCGGCGCGGCCACCCGCAGCCGGGCGGCGATCTCGGCGGGCGCCGCGCCCGTCTGCACCAGTTCCAGGACCTCCTGCGCCAGTCGCCTGCGCACCGTGCGCGCCGCGTCCCGGCGGTCCCGCTCGACAGAGATCAGCTGGGTGACGCCCTGGAGCAGGTCGAGCCGCTCCGCGGGCCAGTCCCCGGCGTCCGCATCCACGGCGAGCAGCCAGTCGGACAGCACCGTCTCGCGCACATCCCGGGAGGCCTGCGCGGCGCGGCCGCTGCTGCGGATCGGGAAGAGGCTGTACGTGCTCGGGCCGAGCGTCACCCGGTGCGGTCCGCGGCGGCCCGTGCGGACGGCGGCGAGGTGCTCGGCGGCCAGCTCGGCGCAGGCCTCGGCGGGCAGCCCGGGCCCGGCGACCTTCGTGCCCGCGATCATCCGCCCGGTGGGGGAGAGCACCCAGGCCCGCAGGTCCAGATCGGAGCCGAGCAGGTCGAGGACCACGTCCGGGCCACCGCCCGCCGGGCCCGAGGTCATCATCCGGCGGTGCCGGTCGACGACCGCCGCGAGGTCGCCCGCGCGCTCGCCGCTGACCTGCCGGACGACATGCTCGGTGATCGTCGCGAACGCCACCGACTCGTGCACCGCGAACAGCGGCAGCCGGTGCCGGACGCAGGCCGTCACCAGGTCGTCCGGGATGTCCCCCAGCTCCGCCTCACCGGCGGCCAGTGCGGCCACCCCGGCCTGCGCCAGAAGCCGTACGAACGGCTCCGAGTCGTCGGCGTCCCGGCGCCAGGCGAGGCCCGTGAGGACCAGTTCCCCGCCCGACAGATAGCGGCTGGGATCGCGGAGGTCGGTGGTCATCACCCCGCGCACGGTGCGGTCCAGCTCGTCCTCGCCGCCGAGCAGCCGCAGGCCCAGCGCGTCGGTGTCCAGCAGTGCGCGCAGCCGCATCTCGTCGCCGCCGATCTTTGTCTCGAAATCTACGATGAATCGTGAGGGTGGACGCCGGGAGGTGCCCGGCGCAGGGTGCGGGAGCCGCATTCTTCGACTGCCGGGCTGTTTCCTGCGTTTCTACAGGAAGACAGGGAGATTGCTGATGACCTCCGTTCATACGAATCTACAAGATGCCCGCCCTGGCCAGCCAACTCCTTCATGGTTTCCGTGACTGACCCCGGTGGAGCACGGCGCTGTGTACTGGCTCCAATCCGCGTAAACAGCACATGAACGAGCCGGGCCCGCCGCACACGATCTGGCTCGATCCGTACGACCCACGAGACGAAGAAGAGAGCCGGTCATGGACTTCCTTCGCCCCGCCAGCTGGGAGGAGGCGCTCGCCGCCAAGGCTGAGCACCCCACCGCTGTGCCCATTGCGGGCGGCACCGATGTGATGGTCGAGATCAACTTCGACCACCGCCGGCCCGAGTACCTGCTCGATCTCAACCGCATCGGCGACCTCTACGAGTGGGAGGTCGGCGAGGACAGCGTGTGGCTGGGTGCCTCCGTCCCGTACTCGAAGATCATGGAGAACCTGCGCGCCGAGCTGCCGGGTCTCGCTCTCGCCTCGCACACGGTCGCCTCCCCGCAGATCCGCAACCGCGGCGGCGTCGGCGGCAACCTCGGCACCGCCTCCCCGGCCGGCGACGCCCACCCCGCGCTCCTCGCGGCGGGCGCCGAGGTCGAGGCCGAGTCGGTGCGCGGCAGCCGCCGTATCCCCATCGACGAGTTCTACACCGGCGTGAAGCGCAACGCGCTCGCCGCCGACGAGCTCATCAGGGGTGTGCACATCAAGAAGGCCGACGGCCCGCAGCAGTACTCGAAGGTCGGCACCCGCAACGCCATGGTCATCGCCGTGTGCGCCTTCGGTCTCGCCCTGCACCCCGAGACCCGCACGGTCCGCACCGGCATCGGCTCGGCGGCACCCACCCCGGTCCGGGCGAAGGCGGCGGAGGAGTTCCTGGCCGCGGCGCTCGAAGAGGGCGGCTTCTGGGACAACCGAAAGATCATCACCCCGTCGGTCGCCAAGCAGTTCGCCCAGTTGTGCTCCGGCGCCTGCAACCCGATCGACGACGTCCGGGGTACCGCGAGCTACCGGCGCCACGCGGTCGGCGTCATGGCACGCCGCACGCTGACCTGGACCTGGGAGTCATATCGCGGCACTGACGGCCGTACCGACCAGAAGGGGAGTGCCGCCTGATGCGCGTCAACTTCACTGTCAACGGACGTCCGCAGGAAGCCGACGACGTGTGGGAGGGCGAGTCCCTGCTGTACGTGCTGCGTGAGCGCCTCGGTCTGCCCGGTTCCAAGAACGCCTGCGAGCAGGGCGAGTGCGGTTCCTGCACGGTCCGCCTGGATGGCGTGCCGGTGTGTTCGTGCCTGGTCGCGGCCGGTCAGGTCGAGGGCCGTGAGGTCATCACCGTCGAGGGGCTCGCGGAGTTCGCCAAGCAGCGCGCGGAGCACGGCGGTTGCGCCTCCGGCACCTGCGGCACCTCCCTCCAGGAAGCCCATCTGGGGGTCCCCCCGGGCGAAGCCTGGGGGAGGGCGGCCGAGGGGCAGGACTCGCAGACCGGCGAAGGCACCGAACTGTCCCCCGTCCAGCAGGCGTTCATCGACGCCGGCGCCGTCCAGTGCGGCTTCTGCACGCCGGGTCTGCTGGTGGCCGCCGACGAGATGCTCGAGCGCAACCCGAACCCGACCGACGGGGACATCCGCGAGGCCCTGTCGGGCAACCTGTGCCGCTGCACGGGCTACGAGAAGATCATGGACGCGGTCCGCCTGGCGGCCGCCAGGCAGGGAGAGGCGGTCTGACGATGCCTACCAACGGCGCTCCCCTCGGGACTCCCACCAAGGTCACCCAGGGTTCCAAGACCAAGGGCGGCATCGGCGAGTCCACGCTCCGCCCGGACGGCACCCTCAAGGTCACCGGCGAGTTCGCGTACTCGTCGGACATGTGGCACGAGGACATGCTCTGGGGCCAGATCCTCAGATCGACCGTCGCCCACGCGGAGATCGTGTCCATCGACACCAGCGAGGCGCTGAAGACCCCGGGCGTCTACGCCGTCATGACGTACGACGACCTGCCGACCGAGGTGAAGAACTACGGCCTGGAGATCCAGGACACACCCGTCCTCGCGCACGGCAAGGTACGCCACCACGGCGAGCCGGTCGCCATCGTCGCCGCCGACCACCCGGAGACCGCGCGCCGCGCCGCCGCCAAGATCAAGGTCGACTACCGCGAACTCCCGGTCGTCACCGACGAGGCCTCGGCGACCGCGCCCGACGCGATCCTCATCCACGAGGGCCGCGACGACCACCACAGCGGGCACGTCCCGCACCCGAACATCGTCCACCGCCAGCCGATCGTGCGCGGCAACGCCGAAGAGGCCGCCAAGAAGGCCGACTTCGTGGTGAAGGGCGAGTACACCTTCGGGATGCAGGACCAGGCCTTCCTCGGCCCCGAGTCCGGTCTCGCGGTACCCGCCGAGGACGGCGGTGTCGACCTCTACATCGCCACCCAGTGGCTGCACTCCGACCTGCGCCAGATCGCCCCGGTCCTGGGCCTGCCCGAGGACAAGGTGCGGATGACGCTGTCCGGCGTCGGCGGCGCGTTCGGCGGCCGCGAGGACCTGTCGATGCAGATCCACGCCTGCCTGCTCGCCCTGCGCACCGGCAAGCCCGTGAAGATCGTCTACAACCGTTTCGAGTCCTTCTTCGGGCACGTCCACCGCCACCCCGCGAAGCTCTCCTACGAGCACGGCGCCACCAAGGACGGCAAGCTCACGCACATGAAGGCGCGGATCGTCCTGGACGGCGGGGCCTACGCGTCGGCCTCCCCGGCGGTCGTCGGCAACGCCTCCTCACTGAGCGTGGGCCCGTACGTGGTCGACGACGTCGACATCGAGGCCATCGCGCTCTACACCAACAACCCGCCCTGCGGCGCCATGCGCGGCTTCGGCGCGGTCCAGGCGTGCTTCGCCTACGAGGCCCAGATGGACAAGCTCGCCGACGAGGTGGGCATGGACCGGGTCGCGTTCCGGCAGCTCAACGCGATGGAGCAGGGCACGCTCCTGCCGACCGGCCAGCCCGTCGACTCCCCGGCCCCGGTCGCCGAACTCCTGCGCCGCGTGCAGGCGATGCCGCTGCCGCCGGAGCGCCAGTGGGAGAGCAGCGAGGGCGCGGACGTACGGCAGCTGCCCGGCGGTCTGTCCAACACCACGCACGGCGAAGGCGTCGTCCGGGGCATCGGCTACGCGGTCGGCATCAAGAACGTCGGCTTCTCCGAGGGCTTCGACGACTACTCCACCGCCAAGGTCCGGATGGAGGTCGTGGGCGGCGAGCCCGTCGCGACCGTCCACACGGCCATGGCGGAGGTCGGCCAGGGCGGCGTCACCGTCCACGCGCAGATCGCCCGCACCGAGCTGGGCGTCGCGCAGGTGACGATCCACCCGGCGGACACGCAGGTCGGCTCGGCCGGCTCCACCTCGGCCTCCCGCCAGACGTACGTCACCGGCGGCGCCGTCAAGAATTCCTGCGAGCTGGTCCGGGAGAAGGTCCTGGAGCTCGGGCGCCGCAAGTTCGGCACCTACCACCCCGCCTGGGCCACCGCCGAGCTGCTCCTGGAGGGCGGCAAGGTCGTCACCGACGGCGGCGAGGTCCTCGCCGACCTGGTGGACGTGCTCGAAGGCGAGGCGGTCGAGGTCGAGGCCGAGTGGCGCCACCGCCCCACCGAGGCCTTCGACCTGCGCACCGGCCAGGGCAACGGCCATGTGCAGTACTCCTTCGCCGCGCACCGCGCCGTCGTAGAGGTCGACACCGAGCTGGGCCTGGTGAAGGTCGTCGAGCTGGCCTGCGCCCAGGACGTCGGCAAGGCGCTCAACCCGCTGTCCGTCATCGGCCAGATCCAGGGCGGTACGACCCAGGGCCTGGGCGTCGCGGTGATGGAGGAGATCATCGTCGACCCGAAGACGGCGAAGGTCAAAAACCCGTCCTTCACGGACTACCTGATCCCCACGATCCTCGACACGCCGACCATCCCCGTCGATGTGCTCGAACTCGCCGACGACCACGCACCGTACGGGCTGCGCGGCATCGGCGAGGCACCCACCCTGTCCTCGACACCGGCCGTCCTCGCGGCGATCCGGAACGCGACCGGGCTGGAGCTCAACCGCACACCGGTACGTCCGGAACACCTCACCGGCACCGTGTGACAGACCTCCGGGCGGCGCACGGAACGTCACACACTCCGCGCCGCCCGGAGTACTTCAGATCGTTCGCCTCGGGCCGTCCCCCGGGTCGTGCGGCCACAGCACCTTCCCAAATCCCGCATATCGCCGAATGCAGGCGCGGGTGCCCCTGTGAACCTTGGGAGTAGGCCCACATGACCCAGCAGTCACTGGAGCCAAGTACCACCGCCGACGATGCGGGTGAAGGAACCCGTATCCCGGCCGGCAGGTCCTGGCTCGACCGGTACTTTCACATATCCAAGCGAGGATCCTCCGTCGCCCGCGAGGTGCGCGGCGGTGTCACCACCTTCATGGCGATGGCATACATCCTCCTGCTCAACCCCCTGATCCTGTCCGGCAAGGACGCGGCCGGGGACATGCTCAGCCAGAAGGCCCTCATCACCGCGACCGCGTTCGCGGCGGCCTTCACCACGCTGCTGATGGGTTTCGTAGGCAAGGTGCCGCTGGCGCTCGCCGCCGGCCTCTCCGTCTCCGGCGTCCTGTCCTCGCAGGTCGCCCCGCAGATGACCTGGCCGCAGGCCATGGGCATGTGCGTGATGTACGGCGTCGTCATCATGCTGCTGGTCGTCACCGGCCTCCGCGAAATGATCATGAACGCGATCCCGCTCGCGCTCAAGCACGCGATCACCATGGGCATCGGCCTGTTCATCGCCCTGATCGGCCTGGTGAAGGCGGGCTTCGTGCACCAGGGCAAGGCGACCCCGGTCACCCTCGGCCCGGCCGGTGAACTCGCGGGCTGGCCGGTGCTGCTCTTCGCGGCCACCCTCCTCGCGATCTTCATGCTCCAGGCGCGAGGCGTCCCCGGTGCGATCCTGATCGGCATCGTCGGCGGCACCGTACTCGCCGTGGTTCTCAACGCACTTGGCGTCATCGACCCCAGGCAGTGGGCGAGCGGCGCCCCCGAACTGCACGGCAGCGCGGTCTCCATGCCGGACTTCTCGATCTTCGGAAAAGTGGAGTTCGGCGGCTGGGGCGGCGTCGGCGCGATGACGGTCGGCATGATCGTGTTCACGCTCGTTCTCGCCGGTTTCTTCGACGCCATGGCCACCATCATCGGCGTCGGCACCGAGGCCAGGCTGGCCGACGAGCAGGGCCGGATGCCGGGCCTGTCCAAGGCGCTGTTCATCGACGGCGCGGGCGGTGCGATCGGCGGCGTCGCGGGCGCCTCCGGGCAGACCGTGTTCGTCGAGTCCGCGACGGGCGTCGGCGAGGGAGCCCGCACGGGCCTCTCCTCCGTCATCACCGGCCTGTTCTTCGCGGCCTGTCTGTTCTTCACCCCGCTGACGGCGATCGTCCCCGGCGAGGTCGCGGCCGCGGCCCTGGTGGTGATCGGCGCCATGATGATGATGAACGCCCGTCATGTGGACTGGGCCGACCGTGCCACCGCGATCCCGGTCTTCCTGACCGTCGTGATCATGCCGTTCACGTACTCCATCACGGCGGGCGTCGCGGCCGGAGTCGTCTCCTACGTCGCCATCAAGATCGCCCAGAGCAAGGCGCGGGAGATCGGCGCCTTCATGTGGGGCCTGACGCTGGTCTTCCTGATCTACTTCGCCCTCAACCCGATCGAGAGTTGGATGGGCGTGCACTGACCGCACGCCCAACCGCCCTCCGCACACACGCTGTTAAGGAGACCGAGATGCTGGACATCGCCGAGGAGCTGAACCGGTGGGTCGAGCAGGGACGTGACTTCGCCGTGGCCACCGTGGTGGCCATCGGCGGCAGCGCCCCTCGCCGGCCCGGCGCCGCCCTCGCGGTGGACGCCGACGGCACGGCGATCGGCTCGGTCTCCGGAGGCTGTGTGGAGGGCGCGGTGTACGACCTGTGCCGCCAGGCGCTCGAGGACGGCGAAACCGTCCTGGAGCGCTTCGGGTACAGCGACGAGGACGCCTTCGCCGTCGGCCTGACCTGCGGGGGCATCATCGACATCCTCGTCACGCCGGTACGGGCCGCCGGCCTGGCCCGTCCGGCCGTCGCGTCCGCACTGGCCGCCGCCGCTCGCGCCGAGGCGGCTGCGGTGGCGCGGATCGTGGCCGGCCCGGCCGAACTCCTGGGCCGGGCGCTCGTGGTCCGCCCCGACGGCTCCCGCGAGGGCGGCTTCGGAGCCCACCCGGAACTGGACCGCACGGTGGCGGCGGAGGCGGGCGCCTTCCTGGACGCCGGACGCACCGGCACCGTCGAGATCGGCGAACAGGGCTCACGCTGCGGTGCACCGCTCACGGTCCTGGTGGAATCGTCCGTGCCCCCGCCCCGCATGATCGTGTTCGGCGCGATCGACTTCGCGTCGGCACTGGTGCGCATCGGCAAGTTCCTCAACTACCACGTGACCGTGTGCGACGCCCGTCCCGTCTTCGCGACCAGGACGCGCTTCCCGGAGGCCGACGAGATCGTCGTCGAGTGGCCCCACACGTACCTGGAGCGGACGACCGTGGACGCCCGCACCGTCCTGTGCGTGCTCACCCACGACGCCAAGTTCGACGTGCCGCTGCTGCAGCTGGCCCTGCGCCTGCCCGTCGCCTACGTCGGCGCGATGGGCTCCCGCCGCACCCACCTGGACCGCAACGAACGCCTGCGTGAAGTCGGCGTCACCGACCTGGAGCTGGCACGCCTGCGCTCCCCGATCGGGCTGGACCTCGGCGCTCGTACACCGGAGGAGACGGCCCTGTCGATCGCCTCGGAGATCGTCGCCAACCGCCGCGGCGGCAGCGGGATCGCACTCACCGGTGCGCACACGCCGATCCACCACGACGCGACGTCAAGGCCGGCCGGCCGGATCGGGTCGGTGGCCTGACCGCACGGGCCCGGGCCCGTGCGGTCACTTCGCCGTCACGGCCGGCCGGTCCGGTCGTACGGAGAAGGCCGTGTCGCCCGCGACGGCCACGATCGCGTCCTTGACCTGCAGCACGTACGGCGTGGTCTGCTCCGCCGACTCTCCGGGATCCCTGATCGCGGCCGTGTGCCAGCGGACCGCGCCGGTGGCGGGGTTCAGGGCCAGCAGACGGCCGTACCGGTTGGCGAAGTACAACGTGTCGAACTTCTTCGACCGGACGGGCGCCGACAGGTTCTCGATCTCGGTCGCCCGCTGCCACAGCTGCTTGCCGTCCGTACCTCGTACGGCGGTGACCGTTCCGCCCGGACGGTCGAAGTACAGGACGCCGTCGAGCAGGGTGACCGTGCCGCGCGGTGTGCCCGGCAGCGGGACGCGCTTGACGGCTCCGGTGCGCGGATCCACCCGCTCCAAGGCTTTGTACGGCTGGTCCGTACCGTTGGCGGCGAACTGGCTCTCCTCCAACTTGGGGATCAGGAACAGCAGTTGGTCGTCGACGACGCCCATCGGCCGGGCACCCGTGGGCAGCGTGGCGACCTCGTGGGCCGTGCCGTCGGCCGGGTCGAGCCGCAGCAGGCCGACGCCGTCCTTGCCGGGATCGTCCGCGGGCGTGCACAGGCCGTACGGCGCGCCGTTCAGCGCGGTCACCGCGCAGGCGTCCCCGGCCGACGACTTCGCCGGTGCCGTCCACAGGCGCCGGCCCGAACTGTCGTAGGCGACGAACGCGGTCTTGTTCTCGTCCATCGCGACGACGCCCCGGCTGAACAGGACGGCCGGTTCGTCCTCGCTGACCGGGCGGGCCCAGAGCTCGGTGCCGGTCTTCGCGTCCAGGGCGACCAGGCGCCGGGTGATGTACGTCGCGGTCGAGTCCGGCTTGCGGTAGGTGTAGACGCGCCCGTCCCGGACGCCGACGGGCAGCGAGGTCTCCGGGCTGGTGCCCCGGCGCCAGTCGACGCGACCGGACGCGGCGTCGAGTCTGGTCACGGTGAAGCCGGTGCCGGCGCAGTACACGGCGGTGGAGTCGCCCGGCACGCAGCCGGACTCCTCGTAGTCGAGGGGATCGCCCTTCTTCCCGGTGGCCAGGCCCGCCCGCCAGGGTCTCCAGCCGGCCGGCAGTCCCGCGGCGGGAGTGGCGGCCCCGCTCGCCGAGGCGCCGGCCGCTGCCCGGCCGTCGGCCGCCGTGCCGCCCGACACGACGTGTGCCGCCGTGAGGCCGATCGCGGTGACGGCCACCGCCGTGCCGAGGGCCAGGAGAACCCGCCGCCGGCGACGCGCGCCCCCGGCGGCCGTTGCACCGGCCCCGAAGGTCGTGCCGTCGCGGGGTTCGGCGGTTCCCGGCACCGAGGGCGAGCGCGCGAATTCCAGCACCGTGGGGCCGCTCCCCAAGTCCGGCAGGTCGGGCGTGGCCCCGATCGGCAGCTGCTGCAACACGCCGTGCAGTTCGGCCAGTTGGGGCCGGTCGGCCGGATCCTTGGCCAGGCACCTCTCGGCGATGGTGCGCAGCGGCTCCGCGACGCCGTCCAGATGCGGCTGCTCGTGCATTACCTGATAGCCCGTCAGGTACGGGCTGCCGCCGTCGAAAGGACGGTTCCCGGTGGCCGCGTACACCAGCACCGAGCCCAGCGAGAACACATCCGAGGCGGCGGTGACGTCACGCGGCGCGGCGAACTGCTCCGGCGACATGAAGGGCGGGGTGCCGATCAGCCGGCCGGTGACCGTGAGGTCCTCGTTGTCGGCTGCGCGCGAGATGCCGAAGTCGATGACACGCGGGCCGTCCTCGGCCATCAGGACGTTGCTCGGCTTCAGGTCCCGGTGCACCACACCCGCCCGGTGGATGTCCCGCAGCGCCTCCACCAGGCCCAGCGCCAGCGTGCGCAGCGCGCGCCCGGTCAACGGGCCTTCCTTGGCAACGATGTCGGAGAGTGTGCGGCCGGGCACGTACAGCGTCGCCATCCACGGCTGTTCGGCGCCCGGATCGGCGTCCACCACGGGCGCGGTGAACGCACCGCTCACCCGCCGTGCCGCCGCGACCTCCTGCCGGAAACGGGCCCGGAACTCCTCGTCCAGCGCGTACTGGGCATGGACGACCTTGATGGCGACCTGCCGCCCCGACGCCGAGAGCGCCAGATGGACGACGCCCATTCCGCCGCTGCCGAGCCGGTCGATCAGCGTGTAGCCGCCTATGGACCCGGCTTCCCCCTGGCTCAGCGACATGCGCCGGCACCTTTCCCGTCCCGTTTCCCGATTTCCTTGCCCGGACGGACCGTTACGGACTGTTCGGCCCATCAGCCCATCAGACTAGGCCGTCACTCCGGCCCTTCCGACGCGGACCGGCCAACCGGCCAACCGGCCAACCGGCCGCGAGCTTCGGCCGGGCGTGCGGCGGCGCAGCACGAAACAGCGCAGCCCGTTCGGCAGGTCCGGGCGCGGTGTCCGCGATGTTGAGTTCCCGTCCGGGGGACGTCACGGCATCCTGAGGAGGCGGTTCGCCGCCCGCCCGAACACGGACCGCGCCGCGCCGGCGAGGAGCGGGTCGAAAACTCCCGGCAGCAGCCGCACCCCCAGCTCCTCCCGCCAGACCACCCGGCTTCGCCCGCCGGGCCCGGGCCGCACCTCGATCTCGGCCCAGCCCCGCACCACCCGCCCCCGCTTCTCCAGCCGGCACAGGCCCGCCTCGGTCTCTGTCGGCGGCCGCCACACCGTGACCTCCATACGGTCGTCGAAGGCGAGCGGCCCCAGCCCCGAGCGCGCCACGACGACCGTGCCCACGTGCGTCGGCGGGGGCGTGACCACCGTGACGCGGGTCAGCGGGACCACGTCCCCATGGCGGGGCCACTCCGTGAGGCGGCGCCACGCCTCGTGGAGGGGAAGCGGTGCCGTGCGTTCGAGGAGGAAGTTGACCACGTAACGGATCGTAAGCAATCCGGGCTGCTCAGCGGGCTCTTCGCCCGCGCGTCACGCGCTTGGCCCAGCCGTGCGCGCGTGAGAAGGCGTAGACGGGACGGCAGTGCAGATTTGCCACTGTCTTCTGCCATTCCTCCCACGGGTAGGCAACTCACTTGCCCCCGGGGGGAGTTGGTCGCCATGCCGCTCAAGGCCTACGGCGTGGTGATCGCTTGCGCGGTGGACGTCCGGCGCGAGGGCGCCGCGGGAACGCGGCACTACCGGGTCCACCTCGCGGACGACGGCGGCACGAACTACCGCGCCTCGGCCATCACGGCGGGGAGATCACTCCGAGGAACGCGGAGGTCCTCAAGGTGCCCGGCGTCTCGTACCTGTGATGGGTCCCGGCGTCCTTCTCCGGCCAGGCCTCGCATACCTTGATCGGTGTCGCCGTACGGCGACCCGCCGCATCGATCGCCGGGAAGCCGAGAAGCCGAGAAGCCGGGAAGCAGGAACCACCGTATGCCGCTCATGTGCCTCGTCCGCCACGGCCAGGCCTCCTTCGGTGCGGAGGACTACGACGCCCTGTCGGACCTCGGCCGCGAACAGGCCGGCGCCGTCGGCGCGGAGCTGGCCCGCCGCGGCCTGCGTGACCCGCTGCTCGCCTCCGGCACCCTCACCCGCCAGCGCGACACCGCCCGGCTCCTGGCGGAATCAGCCGGTTTCGAGAAGCCCTCGATCGAGGACCCGCGCTGGAACGAGTACGACCACATCGCCCTGATGTCCCGCTACCCGCACCCCCGGCCGGACGGCCGAGCTGACTCCCGCGCCGTGCAGGAGGTCCTCGACCGTGCCCTCGGGATGTGGATCGAGGACACGGGCGAGACGGGCCCTGTCGGCTGGCCGGCGTTCGCGAGCGGCGCGACCGCGGCGCTCGGCGCGTTGTCCGAAGCTCTCGGCAAGGGCCGCGACGCGGTCGTCGTCACCTCGGGCGGCGTCCTGGCCGCGCTCTGCGGCTCCCTGCTCTCCCTGCCGCCCGCCTCGGTGGTCGCCCTCAACCGCGTCGCAGTCAACGCCTCCGTCACCACCCTCGTCGTGGGAGGCTCCGGGACCAGCCTGCTCAGCTTCAACGACCACGCCCACTTCGCCGGCGACCGGCGCCGACTGCTCACCTACCGCTGAGCATCTGCCGGCCTCCCCCACCGGCTCACGTGGCCGCGAGCGCGGCCGGCCCGGGCGGCGCCCCCGCCGTCGCGGTTGGCTCAGTGGCGCGCCGCGGTGCGGTAGAGGTGGTCCATCACCGAGAGGGTGTCGGCGGCGCTGCCGACCTGGATGGGCGACGTGCGGAAACGCCCGCCCACGACCACGGTGGGTTCCTCGACCACCTGGTAGCGCTCACGGAGCGCAGGTGCCGCCTGGACGGCGGCGTCGACCTGCTCGGACCTGTAGGCGTTCCGTACCGACCTCACGTTGAGCCCCTCCGTGCCCGCCCATGCCAGGACGTTCTCCTCGGTGGTGAGGTCCTTGTGCTGGTCCCGAACGGCGCGGAAGACCGCAAGCGCCTCCCGCTCCGCGAGGCCGAGCTTGTCCAGTGTGTAGAAGAGACGGGCGTACGAGAGCTGGTCCGGCTGGTCGGTCCAGGCCGCGGGGATCCGCACCACCTTCACCGGGGGGCTCTGCCGGGCCGCCCAGTCCTCCAGCGGCTTCTCGAACTTGTAGGAGTCCGGGCAGTCGTACCAGAACACCTCTGCCACCTGCCGGGCGGCCACACCGGTGACCGGGTGCTTGAGCCGGAAGTACTGCTCCCCCTCCTTCGGTCCGGCGGAGGCGGCGCCGAGCAGGCAGGTGAGGACGGTGGACATCGCGAACAGGCGCATCATCTTCTTCATGGCGGCCACCCTGGCGTCCCACGTCCCCACATGCCCCGGTGACACACGCAATGTCCCCCGATCGGCCCGTTTGCGCCGCGGCGTGCTGTCGGCCCCTACTTCGGGTCGCGTTGGAACAGTGACCTGGACCAGAGGTAGCCGAGCACGGTCAGCCCCACGCACCAGAGCACGGCCAGCCATCCGTTGTGGCCGATCTCGGTGCCGAGCAGGAGCCCGCGCAGCGTCTCGATGGCCGGCGTGAACGGCTGGTACTCGGCGATCGGCCGGAACCAGCCCGGCATCGCGTCGACCGGCACGAAGGCACTGGACAGGAGTGGCAGCAGGATCAGCGGTACCGCGTTGTTGCTGGCGGCCTCGGCGTTCGGGCTGACCAGGCCCATGCCGACCGCGATCCAGGTGAGCGCCAGGGAGACGAGCGCCAGCAGCCCGAGCGCCAGGATCCAGTCCAGGAAGGTGGCGTTCGTGGACCGGAACCCGATCGCCACCGCGACGGCCCCGACGAGGACCACGCTCATCACGCACTGCAGCACGCTGCCGACGACGTGTCCGATGAGCACCGAACCGCGGTGGATCGCCATCGTGCGGAAGCGGGCGATGATGCCCTCGGTCATGTCGGTGGAGACGGACACCGCGCTGCCGATCGTGGTGCTGCCGATGGTCAGCATCAGGATGCCCGGGACGAGATACGCGAGGTACTCGGAGCGTCCCGCACCGCCGTGCCCGATCCCGGCGCTCATCGTGTCGCCGAAGATATAGACGAAGAGGAGCAGCAGCATGACCGGGGTGAGGAGCAGGTTCAGGGTGAGGGACGGGTAGCGCCGCGCGTGCAGGAGGTTGCGGCGCAGCATGGTGGTGGAGTCGCGCAGGGCGAGGGGGAGGGAGCTCATCGGGCGTTCTCCTTGGGCTGGTCGGGGAGGGTGGCGGCGCTGCCGGTCAGGGCGAAGAACACGTCGTCCAGGTCGGGGGTGTGGACGGTCAGCTCGTCGGCCTCGACGCCGGCGGCGTCCAACCGGTCGAGAATGGAGCGCAGTTCGCGCTGGCTGCCGTCGCTGGGGATCTGCAGCGCGAGGGATTCGTCGACGGGGGTCGCCCTGCCCGGGCGAAGCCGGGAGTCGGGGAGGGTGGTCTCGCGCAGCGCCGAGGCGGCGTGCTGGTACGCGGCCGGGTCCGTGAAGCGGAGCCGGACGTGTCCGCCGGGGATGAGGCGCTTGAGTTCCTCTGCGCTGCCCTCGGCGGCGATACGGCCGTCGTTGAGTACGGCGATGCGGTCGGCGAGTTCGTCGGCCTCGTCCAGGTACTGGGTGGTGAGGAAGACGGTGACGCCGTCGGAGACCAGTTCGCGGATGATCTGCCACATGGTGTGGCGGGCGCGCGGGTCGAGGCCGGTGGTGGGCTCGTCGAGGAAGATGACCCGCGGGCTGCCGACCAGGGTCATGGCGATGTCCAGGCGGCGCTTCATGCCGCCTGAGTACGTGGCGGCGGGCTTCCTCGCCGCGTCGACGAGGTCGAAGCGCTCCAGCAGTTCGGCGGCGGTGCGCCGCCTCTCACCGCGGGAGAGGTGGTGCAGGTCGGCCATGAGGAGCATGTTCTCCTCGCCGGTGATCAGACCGTCGACGGCGGAGAACTGGCCGGTGACACCGATCGCGGCACGCACCCCGTCCGGTGCCGTGGCGACGTCGTGGCCCGCGACCTGGGCCTGCCCGCCGTCGGCGGCGATGAGCGTGGACAGGATGTTCACGGCGGTGGTCTTGCCGGCGCCGTTCGGTCCGAGCAGAGCGAACACCGACCCGGCCGGGACGCGCAGGTCGATCCCGTCGAGCACGACCTTGTCGCCGTACGACTTGCGCAGACCGGTGGCGGAGACGGCGGCGGGTGCCGGACGACCGTCGCTCCGGTTGGACGTGGGCATGACAGATGAAGGCATGGGGCCCTCCGTGAGAAGGCTGAAGGAGACGGAAGAGGACTGAAGTGGGCTGGAGGCGGGGCGAGTTGGTGATGTGGCGCTCAGGCCTTGGCGCGGAGGACGTCGATGGTGCCCCAGTTGGACCGTGCGCGGACCTTGACGGTGTCCTCGGTCTGCTCCGGGGCCTCGGACGCGGTGAGCGTGTTGCGTACCTGCCCGCGGTTTGAGCTGACGTCGAGCCAGGCGGCGGTGCCCTCGCGGATACCGATCTCGATGGGGCCGTTGGAGGTCTCCAACCGGACCTCGCCACGGGCGACTTCGGCGACGCGAAGGGAGCCGTTGGTCGTGGTGCCGGTGACCGACGCCTCGGCGCGCGCGATGTCGATGCCACCGTTGGCGCCGCTCACCCGGAGTTCGCCCGTCACGGCGCCGACGGTCGTGGTGCCGTGCGAGTTCTTCAGGACGGCGGTGCCGTCCACGAGGCCGACGCGGATGTTGCCGGTGCTGCTGGTGATCTCGGCCGGGCCCTCGACCCGGTCCACGGTGATCGGGCCGTGCGACAGGGTCAGCTTCAGCGGGCCGGTGGTGTCGAGGCGGACGTCGCCGGTCGAGATCTTCGCCTGGACCTCGCCGAGGCGGCCCTCGCCGAGTACCTGGGTCCAGGAACCGAGCGAGCCGATCACGTCGACGCGCGAGCCCGTGGGCAGGTCGACCGTGACGTCGACGAGGCCGTTGGGACCGAGGAGGCTGCGGCGCCTGGGCAGCGTCCTGACGGTCAGGACGCCGCTCGCGTACGTGACCTCGGCCTGTTCGGCGGTCCGCACGTCCTTGTCCCGCTCCGGGTCGCGGGGCCGTACCTCGACGACGGTGTCGAGGCGGTCGCTCGCGGTGAACCGGATGGAACCGGCGGGCACCTGGGCGGTGACCGAGATCGGTTCGGGGGTGTCGAAAGAAGGCATGGCTGTCCCGTCCTCTTGGGTCTTCAGGCCGTCCCCGCTGGTGGGACGTGGTGTGGGTGAAGTGGAGTGGTGCGGGCGCGGATGCGGGCGCTGTCAGCGCACCCAGCCGGTGAAGCTCTGTGCGACGGTGTGGGTCTTCTCTGCCGTACGCGGCCGCGTGCCACCGTCGACCGCTGCCGACAGGGCCCGCACCAGCCAAGCGTTGACCGACAGGCCCTCATGGTTCGCCGCCTCCTCGGCGCGCGCCTTGAGGTGGGCCGGCAGCCGCAGATTGATGCGGGCGGTGCCGCCCTCGTCGCCGTCGGCGGGCACCTGTGCCCTGAGCGGTTCGATAGGGGCGGCAGGCTCCGTGGGGCCGCCGTAGGTGGGCGGCGGTGTCACCACGAAGTCGGGGTCGAGCCCGCGAAGCCGTACGTCGACCGAGCCGGGGGCGAGTTCGCGGGTGATCTCGTCCATCGCGGCGGAGAGCACGTTGAGCATGGTCAGCCGGGTCGCCGACTCCAGGGGCGCGGTGAGCCGCTCGGCCAGCTCGCGGGCATCGTCCCCGCCGGCTTCGGCGGCCACCGCGAGTTCGCGGCGGAGGGTGTCGACATACGGGGTGAGGTCCATGACGCCATAGTGGCACCATCGTGGCGCCAAGGCAAGTCCGAGTGGTGCGCTGTGCGCAGTGGACTTAGGGGTGGCTGCCCTGAACTGCAGGAATGGGCTGCGATCGGCCTGGGTCATTGGTGGCGCTATGCAGGTATGGCTGCTTTAGGGTCATGGAATGGCACCGGGTGGCACCGGGTGGCGCTGGATGGTGCCGAGTGGCGCCAAGCGGCGCCACTCCGGGCGGGACGCGATCAGGAGCCTTGCGGGGCGACCGGCCTACAGCCAGTCCCTCCGTTTGAAGATGACGTACAGACTGGTGCACACGATGGCCATCAGGGCGATCGCGAAGGGGTACCCGAGTGCCCAGTGCAACTCCGGCATGCGGTCGAAGTTCATCCCGTAGATCGTCCCGACCAGCGTCGGGGCGAACAGGATGGCCGCCCACGACGAGATGCGCTTGACCTCCTCGTTCTGCTCGAACCCCGCCTCCGCCAGCGCGCGCATCTCGGCGTTCTGCTGCTGGGTGACGAGGGTCGCGTTCACCGTGAGGATGTCGGCGAGGGCCTGGCGGAAGCCGTCGACGCGTTCGCTGGTGTGGGTGACGTGGTCGGCGACGTCCCGCAGGTAGCGCTGGAGTTCGTCGTCGGTGCCGTACTTGGAGAAGCCGGCGATCAGGCCGTGCAGCATGCCGACCAGCGGGCGGGTGGCGCGCTGGAACTCGACCATCTCGCGGGAGAGTTCGTAGATGCGGCGGGAGACCTCCGGCTCGCCTCGGAACACTTCGGTCTCGATCTCGTCGATGTCGTTCTGGACACCGGAGACGACCGGCGCGTAACCGTCGACGACCGCGTCGAGAATGGCGTAGAGGACCGCCTCCGGGCCCAGCTTCAGCAGCTCGGGCGTCTCCTCCATGCGGTGGCGGACCGCCGAGAGGTCGGGGGCGGCGCCGTGGCGGACCGTGATGACGAAGTCCGGCCCCACGAACACGTGCAGCTCGCCGAAGTCGACCTCCTCCGGGGCGTCCAGGTAGCGGGCCGCTCGCAGGACGACGAACAGCGTGTCGCCGTAGCGCTCCAGTTTCGGACGCTGGTGGGCCTCCATCGCGTCCTCGACCGCCAGCGGGTGCAGGTCGAACTCGGCCGCCAGGGAAAGGAGTTCGGACTCGGTGGGGCGGGCCAGGCCGATCCATGCCATGCCGGACGGCTGGTCGCGCAGTTCACGGAAGGTCTCGGCGAGGGTGTCCGGGGCGGAGACGCGGACGCCGTCCCGGTACAGCGCCGCCTGGACGACACTGGCGACGTCCGGCGGCTCCGCGGGCACCGGGCCGGCGGACGGCGGGGTTTCGGGCGCCGGCGGCTGCGGTGGGGTCAGCGCACGGCGCCAGGCGGATTTCCGCCCGTTCCTGGAGTCCGGACGGGCGCGTCGCTCGGACATGCGGCTGCCTCCCGGGGTCGAACCTGTGATCGGCGTGATCGTGTGATCACGGGCAGGATATACGGGGCAAACAATGCCTGGGCGGCCCGCGCGTCCGGGAATCGGTGAGAGTTGCGGACAGTCCTTGTCCGCATGCCCGGATAGCGTGCGGGACATGACGAAGACGACAGCGACGGCTCCCGTGCTCGGCACCCGCGCCCTCAACCGGGCGACCCTCGACCGGCAGCTCCTGCTGCGCCGCTCGCCGCTGTCCGCCGAGGCCGCCGTAGGGCATCTGCTCGGTCTCCAGGCGCAGAACGTCAAGCCGCCGTACTACGCGCTCGCCGCCCGCCTCGACGGCTTCGCGCCCGAGGAGCTGTCCGGGCTGATGGCGGACCGCGAAGTCGTCCGGATCGTCACCATGCGCTCGACCATCCACACCCACACCGCCGACGACTGCCTCACCCTGCGCCCGCTCGTCCAGGCGGCCCGCGACCGTGAACTGACCAACTTCCGCGCGGGACTTGCCGGTGTGGACCTCGACCGGCTCGCCGCGCTGGCACGGGAACTGGTCGAGGCCGAGCCGCGCACCATGAAGCAGCTGCGCGAGGCCCTCCTCGTCGAGTGGCCCGATGCCGACCCTCAGTCCCTCGGTATCGCCGCGCGTTGCAAGCTCCCGCTCGTCCAGATCACCCCGCGCGGGCTGTGGGGACAGAGCGGCCAGGTCGCCCTCACGACCGCCGAGCACTGGCTGGGCCGTCCCGCCGAACCCACGCCCGCTCCCGATGCGACCGTCCTGCGTTACCTCGCCGCCTTCGGTCCCGCCTCCGTCAAGGACATGCAGACCTGGGCCGGCCTGACGCGTCTGCGTGACGCCTTCGAGCGGCTCCGCCCGCAGTTGGTCACGTTCCGGGACGAGGGCGGCGTCGAACTCTTCGACCTGCCGGACGCGCCACGTCCCGACGCGGACACCCCGGCTCCGCCCCGCTTCCTCCCCGAGTTCGACAACCTGCTCCTCTCCCACTCCGACCGCACCCGGGTGGTACCGCCCGAGTACCGGGGCCGCAGTTGGGTGGGCAACATGGTCCACTGCACGCTCCTGGTCGACGGCTTCCTCGCGGGGGTGTGGAGGCTGGAGGAGAGCGTGCTCGTCGTCGAGCCCTTCGGCAGGCTCACCAAGGCCCAGCGGACGGACGTCGTGGAAGAGGGGCAGCGGATGCTCACCGTCATGCACCCGCAGACGTCGTACGACATCCGCTTCGGCACCGTGATCGCCTAGCCCCTTCGGGACCGTGGTCCCGTGGCGCTCGGTCCGCCCGGCCGGTCACCGCCACCGTCAGGCCCAGCCCGATCATCGCTAAGCCGCCCGCGCCGACGAGCATCGACGGCCGGCGCTCGGAGCGCGCGAACCGGGTGCGGGCGGCCGAGGCGGTCAGGCGCCACAGGGTGTCGTTCGCTCCTTTCCGCGCGCCCGCCTCCTCCTGCCGACGGGCCTCGTCCTGCCGACGGGCCTCGCCGTGCTTCCGCGACCTCGCATCCGCACCTGGACACCCTGCTGCCGGCCTGCGGCGATCACGAGAGCCGATCGTTGCGGTCGCGGTCTGCCTGTTGGCCGGGACGGTCCGGCGCGAGGGACTCGAACCACCGAAAGGGGGTCGAAGTGGCAACGTACTCAAGGGAGTTCGGTCATACCGACCGTGCAGGTGCGGATCCACGAGGTGCCGACGGACAGCGGGGAGGCGGCCGGGAAGCTCACGGCCGACAAGCAGCGCGCATGGAAAGGGGGCGCTGCGGGCTGCTCGTGGTAGCCCGCAACGCCCCCTTGTCTCTCACCTGAGGGGTACTCAGGAGGTCTTCCGGGTCACGAGGTGATCTGCGCGGTCACCAGGTTCGAGAAGGTGGACAGCCGGGTGTACACACCCGGGTACCCCGCCTCCGCGCAGCCCTCGCCCCATGAAGTGATCCCTGCCAGGACGCCCCCGATGAGCAGGGGACCGCCGCTGTCGCCCTGGCAGGTGTCTGTGCCGCCGGATGAGTATCCGGCGCAAACCATGTCGGTCTGGATGAAGTCCGAACCGTAGGAGCTCTTGCAGCTGGAGTCGGCCACGATCGGTACGGTCGCGGTCCGCAGCTGGTTGGAGGAGCTGCCGTTCTCCGAGGTGGTGCCCCATCCGAGGACGCGGGCGGTGGTGCCGGCCGCGTACACCGAGGTGTCCGCGGACGAGACGTACGACGCCTTCGCGTACGGCATCGACGTCGACAGCGTCAGGACGGCCACGTCGTCGCCGTTGGTGGCATCCGTGTAGTCCGGGTTGACCCAGATCTTGCTGACCTTGCTGACGGTGCCGTTCGTGCCGTTCAGGTAGGTGCGGCCGCCGACGACCCGGACGCTGCTGGTGCTCTCGCCGGCCATACAGTGCGCGGCCGTGACCACCTTGGTGGCCGAGACGAGGGTGCCGCCGCAGAACTGGTTCTGCGAGGGGTCCGTGATCTGCATGACGAAGGGGTAGGCCGTCGTGGTGGTGGTCGTGCCGCCCACGATGGGCTGGGGCGCGGCAGCCGCGGAAGGCGCGCCGAGCAGTGCGGTGGCGGCCGCGGCGGCGGCCGACGTCACTACTGCGGCGGTCTTTCTGGCACGGGTTAGCCCGAACATGAGTCTCCTCAGTGGGGGTTGCCGGTGGGAGGTCGCGCGGGTGTGGGGGTGTGCACGGGGGTCGCGGGACCGACCCCCGTATGCCCGGGCGAGCGGCACGCCCCTCACGCTAGGACCCGGAACCCCCGGCTCCCAATGAGGGAACCCCCTAGGGGGTTGGGTGAGGGAAAACCCTCGGTCGGGTTCAGTTAACCTGGCGCGCCGTCACTTCGCGCGCCGCTGCGCCGCCAAACGGACGATATCCACGCGCGAGCGGATCCCCAGCTTGCGGTAGACCCGGGTCAGGGTCGCCTCGACCGTCTTCACGCTGATGAACAGACGCGCGGCGATCTCCCGGTTGGTCGCGCCCTCCATGACGAGTGCGGCGACCTGACGTTCCATCGCGGCGAGCCCTTCCAGGCCCTCTGACGCGGCAGGGGGGGTGATCGGTTCCACCCGCCTCGCCACGGCGGCCGCCTCCACTTGATGCACCCAGGGCAGCGCCCGGCAGCGCCTGAACAGCCGGGCCGCCTCGTCGTACGACGCCGGCCCCGGACGGCCGGTACGCAGCGACGCGAGCGCGAACGCGGCGCGTGCCTCCTCCAGTGCGTACCCCAGCTTGGCCAGCCGGTCCTGCACCGACGTCAGCTGGGCGAGGGCGGCTTCGTGCTCCCCGCGCGCGTCCCGCATCAGTGCCTCGGCCCGGTCCAGGACCGCCAGCACGCTCTCGCGGCCCAGGCGCAGCGCCTGTTCGCGGGCCACGTCGAGGAGTTGCCGTGCCTCGTCCAGCGCACCGATCCGGACGAGTGCCTCGGCGAGGTCGCCGTGCCAGCGGCCGCGTGCCGGGTCGGTGATGCCGAGCCCGTGCTCAAGCTCCCGCACCCGGCGCAGCGAGTGGACCGCCCCCTCGGCGTCCCCGGCGACCAGCTGGGCGTGCCCGAGTGCGGTCAGCCCGCGGGAGGTGTACATCTGGTCGCCTGCCTGCTCGGCGAGTTCCACCGCCTCCCGACCCAGCGTCAGGGCCCGTTCCACGTCCCCGCCGGAGGCCTCCGCGATGGAGGCGAGCACGGCGGAGGGCATCTCGCCGATCCCGGAGTCGCGGGCCAGCCGCATGCTCTCGCGGGCCAGGTCGAGGGCGCGGCCGCAGTGCCCGGAGCGCAGTTCGGTCTCGGCGAGCAGACGCACGAAGTGCACCTCGCTCTCGACCATGCCGCGCCTGCGCACCTCGCGCAGCAGCGCGTTGACGGTGCTGCGGGCCTCGGGCAGCTGGTCGCTCATGATCAGCCAGCGGTAGCGGGTCGCGCCCGGGCCGTTGTGGTGGCACGCCACCTGCGGGTCCTGAGGCTCCTTCAGGGCACGCTTGATGGTCGCGGGGGCGTCAGGGTGGCCCATCAGGGTCTCGGTCTGCCCCTGGAACGCCAGCGCGAGGAGTTCGGTGCGGCGGTCACCGCCCCGGGCGGCCAGCTCCGCCGCGTGCGCGGCCTCCTGCCGGCCCTCCGAGAAGTCGCCGTCCACGACGAGGCTGCGCCAGGCCAGCTGGTAGTGGACCAGGGCGAGCAGCCGCGGGTCGTCGCCGGCGTCGGCCAGCGCCTGCGGGTAGACGGTGTCGACGTCGCCGAGGGCCTGCCCGGCCGCCTCGATCACCACCATCCAGGCCCGCACCCGGTCGGCGGGCGTGGTGGCCCGGGTCAGTACCTCGCGGGCGATGTCCCGGGCGAGGTCCACCTCGCCGGCGGTGATCGCGTCCTCGGCCGCCTGCAGCCGGCGCTCGTCCGGGCCCGGTTCGCCGTCGGCGGGGGTGTGCCGGGCGGCGAGCAGCCCGAGCGACGCGGCCACCGAGGGCGCCCCGCGGTCCCGGGCCAGGGCGGCGGCCTCGGCGAGGCGGGCCGCGGCCTCCGGGTCGGTGCCGGTGGTGGCGAGGGCGAGATGGCGAGCGCGTTCGATCGGGTCGGAGGCCGCCGTGGACAGCGCGGCGTGCGCGGCCCGACGCTCCTGCGCGGGCGCCTCCGCGTACAGCGCGGCCGAGATCAGCGGATGGGCGAACCGTACGGCGGGACCTTCCGGCTCGGTGGCCAGCAGTCCGAGTTCGGCCGCCTGGGCGGTCTCGGCCTCGGCGTTGTCCCGGCCGGCCGCGCGCAGCAGGGCCAGCGTGGGGCGGGCGCCCGCGCTGGCCACCAGGAGGGTGCGGCGGGCCTCGCCGGAGAGCATTCCGAGGCGGTTCAGGACCAGGGCGCGCAGCGAGGTGGGTACCGGCAGTGGCTCGCCCGGCCTCGGCGGGGTCGGGTTCTCGGCCAGAGCGCGGCCCAGTTCGAGCGCGAAGAGCGGATTGCCGCCGCTGGTGCGGTGGATCTCACGGACCGTGGAACGCGGCAGACCGGTGTATCCGCGGTGGTCGAGCAGCGTGGACACCTGGGCGCGGGAGAGCGCGCCGAGCCGTACGGCGAGAGTGTCGGGCGGCGACGCGCCCAGGTGACGGTCGTACTCCTGACCTTCCGTGCGTACCGCGCACAGCAGTTGCACCCGGGTGTCGCCGAGGCGGCGGGCGGCGAAGCCGAGGAGTTCCGCGCTCGCCGGGTCCAGCCACTGCAGGTCGTCCGCCACGACGAGGACGGGCGCCTCGGCGGCGAGGGCGCGCAGCGCCGACAGGACGGCGAGCCGCAGGGCGAGGCCGTCGCGCTGGAGCGTGGACTCGCCGCGGCCGGTGAGTGCCGACTCCAGAGCCGTGCGCTGGGCGGCGGGCAGCTTGTCGGACACCTCGTCCACGACCAGGCCCAGCAGGTCGGCGAGGGCCAGGAACGGAAGATGGGATTCTGACTCGGTCGCCGAGCAGCGCAACACCGTGTGCGCAGCTGTCCCGTATTCGGATGCCAATGCCCGCAGAGCGGTCGACTTTCCTATTCCGGCGGGGCCGTGGAGCAGCACACTGCCGCCGCGGGCGAGTTGCTCACGCGCCGCGCTGAGCAGCTCCGCCCGGCCGATGACCAGGTCGGGGCGGCATCTGGCAGGCTCCTTGAAGTCCCGTCGCACGGTCACCGCTCCCCTCCGAGTGTCGTGTCCGGGCCAAATTCTAGGCAACCTCTCTTTGAATTTCGGGCGGACCACGTCGTGAGGGATATAACAACGGTACGGCGCGGAGAAATTCAAGCCGCCGGCGAATGAATACAACGCCGACAGTGCCGGCCCCTGCCCCCGAGCGGACCCTCTCGGTGCTACGGCAGCAGCCCCGCCCGGCGAGCCGCGACCACCGCCTCCCCGCGCGTGTGGGCCCCGAGCTTCCGCATCGCCGACCGCAGATAGCCCTTGACCGTCTCGGCCCGGACCCCGAGCCGCTGAGCGGCTACCGCGTTCGTCGCTCCCGCGGCCACACACGCCAGCACATCCAGCTCACGGGGGGCCAGGCCGACACCGTCGGCCTGCGCCTTCGGGGTCAGCAGCCCGCACACGCCGAGCAGCTGCGCCCGCAGCGCCGGGTCGGCGATCCGCGGGGCCAGCGCCCGCAGCGCCGCATGCGCCTCCCGTACCTGCTCCCAGTCGGCGCCCGTCGAGGGACTCCCGCCGGACTCGGCACGCACGGCCGCCGCCAGGCTCCGCGCCTCGTCCCCGACGGCCAGCGCCTGCTCCACGTCCCGCGCCGCCTCCATCGCCGCGTCCAGCGTGCGGTCGCCGAGCGGCTGGGCGGTGCGCAGCGCGCCGTACAGCACACCCCGCACCCGGCGTCGTACGACCACCGGAACCGCCAGTATCGAACGCAGCCCCTCCAGGGCGACCGGGATGTCGTACTCGTGGCTGATCTGCCGGGACGAGGAGTAGTCCGTCACGGCGCACGGCCGGGCGCGCGCGACCGCCCGGCCGCCCAGACCGTTGCCGGACGTCACCGGGAGGCCGCTCAGCGCGGAGGTCGCGTTGCCGCTCAGCTCGCTGATGCGCACATGCTGCCGTCCCGGCTCCACCAGCCCGCCGAAGGCGACCGGCAGCCCGGTCGTGCGCCGCAGCCGTACCAGCGCGCCTCGTATCTCGACCGCCCCGGCCGCGTCTGCTGTCACCTGCTTGCCCTTTCCTGCGGCGCACACCCCCGTTCGGGGGTAGTGAGACCTGCATCACGGATTACACGATGGCAGAGAGCCGCCCGGCAATGGTCCGGTGATGAGGAGGACACAGATGACGACGGCGACGGAGGCCTTCCGGAGCGCGCGGGACTTCCTGCTGGAGCACCGCGAGGACTACGCGAGGGCGTACGAGGGCTTCAGCTGGCCCCGGCCCGAGCACTTCAACTGGGCGCTCGACTGGTTCGACGTCATCGCCGACGGCAACGACCGGACCGCCCTGCGCATCGTCGAGGAGGACGGGAGCGAGGTCCGCGTCTCCTTCGCCGAGATGTCCGAGCGTTCGGACCGGGTGGCCACCTGGCTGCGCGACCGCGGCGTCGCCGCCGAGGACCGGATCCTCGTCATGCTCGGCAACCAGGCCGAGCTGTGGGAGACGGCGCTCGCGGCGATGAAGCTGCGCGCCGTCGTCATCCCGGCGACCCCGCTGCTCGGCCCCGCCGACCTGCGCGACCGCGTCGAGCGGGGCCGGGTCAGGCATGTGATCGTGCGCGCCGAGGACACCGCCAAGTTCGACGACGTCCCCGGCGCCTTCACCCGCATCGCCGTCGGCGGACTGCCCGAGGAGGGCTGGGAGCCGTACGAGGACGCGTACGTCGCACCGGCCGAGTTCGTCCCGGACGGTCCCACCCTCGCCGACGACCCGCTGATGCTGTACTTCACCTCGGGCACCACCGCCCGCCCCAAGCTGGTCGAGCACACCCACACCTCGTACCCGATCGGCCATCTGTCGACCCTGTACTGGATCGGCCTGAAGCCAGGCGACGTGCACCTGAACATCTCCTCGCCCGGCTGGGCCAAGCACGCCTGGTCGAACCTGTTCGCGCCGTGGAACGCCGAGGCGACCGTCTTCATCCACAACTACACGCGCTTCGACGCGGGCCGCCTGATGGCGGAGATGGACCGCGCCGGCGTCACCACCTTCTGCGCCCCGCCGACCGTCTGGCGCATGCTCATCCAGGCCGACCTGACCGAGCTGCGCACCCCGCCGCGCGAGGTCGTGGCCGCCGGGGAGCCCCTGAACCCCGAGGTCATCGAGCAGGTCAGGCGCGCCTGGGGCGTCACCATCCGCGACGGGTTCGGGCAGACGGAGACGGCCGTGCAGGTCGCCAACAGCCCGGGGCAGCGGCTCAAGACCGGCTCGATGGGGCGGCCGAGCCCCGGGTACCGGGTCGAGCTGCTGGACCCGGTGACGGGCGCGCCGGGCGCCGTCGAGGGCGAGATCGCCCTCGACCTGTCCGCGCGGCCCGTCGGCCTGATGACCGGCTACCACGGCGACCCGGACCGTACGGCGGAGGCGATGGCCGGCGGCTACTACCGCACCGGTGACATCGGTTCGCGGGACGCCGACGGCTACATCACCTACGTCGGCCGCTCCGACGACGTGTTCAAGGCCTCCGACTACAAGATCAGTCCCTTCGAGCTGGAGAGCGCGCTGCTGGAGCACGAGGCGGTCGCCGAGGCCGCCGTGGTGCCCGCCCCGGACGAGCTGCGCCTGGCCGTGCCCAAGGCGTACGTCGTCCTCGCCGAGGGCTGGCAGCCGGGCCCCGACACCGCGAAGGTGCTGTTCGAGCACTCCCGAGAGCTCCTCGCCCCGTACAAGCGCATCCGCCGCCTGGAGTTCGCGCCGCTGCCCAAGACCGTCTCGGGCAAGATCCGCCGGATCGAGCTGCGCCAGGCCACGGCCGCGGGCTCGGCGGACGAGTACCGCGAGGAGGACTTCCGGTGACCTCGGAACTGTCGTACACGCACGGGACGGGCACCACCGCCCTCCTCGGCGACACGATCGGCGCCAACCTCGACCGGGCCGTCGCCGCCTGGCCGGACCGTGAGGCGCTCGTCGACGTACCGTCCGGGCGGCGCTGGACGTACACCCAATTCGCCGCGGACGTCGAGGCGTTGGCGCGGGCGCTGGTCGCGAGCGGGGTCGCGAAGGGGGACCGGGTCGGGATCTGGGCGATCAACTGCCCCGAGTGGGTCCTGGTCCAGTACGCCACCGCCCGGATCGGCGCGATCATGGTGAACATCAACCCGGCGTACCGCACCCACGAGGTCGAGTACGTCCTCAGGCAGGCGGGGATCTCCCTGCTGTTCGCCTCGGTCCGCCACAAGACGAGCGACTACCGGGCGATGGTCGAGCAGGTGCGGGGCAGGTGCCCGCAGTTGCGTCAGACGGTCCACATCGACGACCCGAGCTGGGAGGCGCTGCTCGGGCGCGCGGCCACTGACGTCCCGTACGAGGACCTCTCCTGCGACGACCCCATCAACATCCAGTACACGTCCGGCACGACGGGCTTCCCCAAGGGGGCCACCCTCTCCCACCACAACATCCTCAACAACGGTTATTTCGTGGGGGAGTTGGTCGGCTACACCGAGCAGGACCGGATCTGCATCCCCGTGCCCTTCTATCACTGCTTCGGCATGGTGATGGGCAACCTGGCGGCCACCTCGCACGGGGCCTGCATGGTCATCCCGGGCCCGTCCTTCGACCCGAAGGCCACCCTGGAGGCCGTCCAGCGGGAGCGCTGCACCTCCCTGTACGGCGTCCCGACGATGTTCATCGCGGAGCTGAACCTCGCCGGCTTCGCGAGCTACGACCTCACCTCCCTGCGCACCGGCATCATGGCGGGCTCGCCCTGCCCGGTCGAGGTGATGAAACGGGTGGTTGCGGAGATGCACATGGAGGAGGTCTCCATCTGCTACGGCATGACCGAGACGTCCCCGGTCTCGCTCCAGACCCGCAGGGACGACGACCTGGAGCACCGCACCGGCACGGTAGGGCGGGTCCTGCCGCACATCGAGGTGAAGATCGTCGACCCGGCGACCGGCGTGACCCAACCGCGCGGCAGCGCGGGCGAGTTGTGCACCCGCGGCTACAGCGTGATGCTCGGCTACTGGAACGAGCCCGAGAAGACGGCCGAGTCCGTCGACCCCGGCCGCTGGATGCACACCGGGGACCTGGCGATGATGCGTGAGGACGGGTACGTCGAGATCGTCGGCCGCATCAAGGACATGATCATCCGAGGCGGCGAGAACATCTACCCGCGCGAGATCGAGGAGTTCCTCTACGGCCACCCGAAGATCCAGGACGTCCAGGTCGTCGGCGTACCGCAGGAGAAGTACGGCGAGGAGGTCCTGGCCTGCGTCATCCCGCGGGACCCGGCCGACCCGCCGACCCTGGAGGACGTGCGCGCCTTCTGCGAGGGGCGGCTGGCCCACTACAAGGTGCCGAGCAGGCTGCAGATCCTGGAGGCATTCCCGATGACGGTGTCCGGGAAGGTGCGGAAGGTGGAGCTGAGGGAGACGTACGGGGTCTGAGGGCGGCCCCGAGCAGTGACACGGGTGCCTGAGACCTTGCCTCAGGCACCCGCGGCGTCCAGTGCGTCGGCGGGCTCGTTCACCGGCTGTGGTGTCCCCGTGAGATCGAGGACGAAGAGGGGGACGCCGAGGGTGTCGGCGCGGGCGCGGGCGTCGTCGGCGTAGCCCGCGAGGGAGAAGTAGACGCAGCCCGACGACTCCGTCATGGCTGTCAGCCACAGGCATTCCACGTCCCGCAGCGAGGCCGGGCGCGCCGTCGGGTCGACCTGGGCCAGCAGACCGCGGGCGGCGATGCCGATGCCGGACGTGGGCCGCTGGTCGGCGCGGCGGATGTCCCGGTAGCCGAGCCAGCGCAGATACACGGCGGCGGCCGTCACCGCGTCCCGGGCGGTGCGGATGGTGACCGGCTGGAAGGGGCGGCGCAGCTTCGCCGGGCGGGCGGCGGCCCTGGTGCCGGCGTCGGCCGCGCCCGCCGACTCGCCGCCCGTGTCCGGCGCGGGGGTCTGACCGGCCACCCCGATCCGCAGCACCGTCCCGCACGGGCAGCCCAGCTCGGGTCGCGGCCACTGGCCCCGGCGGCCGCAGGAGCCGCACCGCAGCGTGACCCAGTCCTCCGCCCAGGCGCGGTGGGTGACGGGCGTCGCGCTTCCGTGCCGGTCGAGCGGCGGGGCGACGGGTGCCCCGCACTCGCACGGATACGACGGCGCCACATAGAGGTGCTCGCGCCGGCAGGCCGGGCAGCGCACCGAGACGCTCTCGGACATGGCCCTCATCGTCCCCCAGCGGACCCCCGCTTGTCCGTCTCTTGACGGCCTTCACCCGCCGACCTACATTACTTCCAGATCGTAGAAATTAGTTTCCGCAATGTGGAATAGCGCAGGGCGGGAGAAGGATACGGAAGAGCTCACCGCGGGGCGCGACGGGAGTGCGAATCCGACAGCCGAAGCAGGAGAACTCGATGGCACGTATGACCGCTGCCCGCGCGGCAGTTGAGATCCTCAAGCGCGAGGGCGTCACCAACGCCTTCGGTGTGCCCGGCGCGGCGATCAACCCCTTCTACGCGGCGCTCAAGGCCTCCGGCGGCGTCCACCACACCCTCGCCCGTCATGTCGAGGGTGCCTCGCACATGGCCGAGGGGTACACGAGGACCCACCCGGGCAACATCGGTGTCTGCGTCGGCACCTCCGGACCGGCCGGCACCGACATGATCACCGGGCTGTACTCCGCCATCGGCGACTCCATCCCGATCCTGTGCATCACGGGCCAGGCCCCGACCGCCGTGATCCACAAAGAGGACTTCCAGGCCGTCGACATCGCCTCGATCGCCAAGCCGGTCACGAAGATGGCGCTCACGGTGCTGGAGGCCGCCCAGGTCCCCGGCGTCTTCCAGCAGGCCTTCCACCTCATGCGCTCCGGCCGCCCCGGCCCGGTCCTGATCGACCTGCCGATCGACGTCCAGCTCACCGAGATCGAGTTCGACCCGGAGACGTACGCGCCCCTCCCGGTCTACAAGCCGGCCGCGACCCGCGCCCAGATCGAGAAGGCGATCGGCCTCCTCAACCAGTCCGAGCGGCCGCTGATCGTCGCCGGAGGCGGTGTCATCAACGCCGACGCGGCCGAACTCCTCGTCGAGTTGGCCGAGTTGACCACAACCCCGGTCGTCCCGACCCTCATGGGCTGGGGCGTCCTGCCCGACGACCATGAGCTGAACGCCGGCATGGTCGGCCTGCAGACCTCGCACCGCTACGGCAACGCGACCTTCCTGGAGTCCGACTTCGTCCTCGGCATCGGCAACCGCTGGGCCAACCGTCACACCGGCAAGCTGGACGTCTACACGGCCGGCCGCACGTTCGTCCACGTCGACATCGAGCCCACCCAGATCGGCAGGATCTTCGCCCCCGACTACGGCATCGCGTCGGACGCCAAGGCGGCGCTGGAGCTGTTCGTCGAGGTGGCACGGGAGCTGAAGGCGGCGGGCCGGCTGCCCGACCGCTCCGCGTGGGCCGCCTCGGCACAGGAGAGGAAGGCAACTCTCCAGCGCCGTACGCACTTCGACGACATCCCGATCAAGCCGCAGCGCGTCTACGAGGAGATGAACAAGGTCTTCGGCCCCGAGACCCGGTACGTCTCCACCATCGGCCTCTCGCAGATCGCCGGCGCCCAGATGCTGCACGTCTTCAAGCCGCGCCACTGGATCAACTGCGGCCAGGCCGGCCCCCTCGGCTGGACCGTCCCGGCCGCCCTGGGCGTCGCCAAGGCCGACCCCGAGGCGCAGGTGGTCGCGCTCTCCGGCGACTACGACTTCCAGTTCATGATCGAGGAGCTGGCGGTCGGGGCGCAGCACAAGATCCCGTACGTCCACGTCCTGGTGAACAACGCCTACCTGGGCCTGATCCGCCAGGCGCAGATCGGCCTGGACATCAACTTCCAGGTCAATCTGGAGTTCGAGAACATCAACTCCCCGGAGCTGGGCGTCTACGGCGTGGACCACGTCAAGGTCGTCGAGGGTCTGGGCTGCAAGGCGATCCGGGTGACCGACCCGAACGAGCTGGGCGCGGCGCTGGAGCAGGCCAAGAAGCTCGCCGCCGAGTTCCAGGTGCCGGTCGTCGTCGAGGCGATCCTGGAGCGGGTCACCAACATCGCGATGTCGAAGACGAACGACATCGGAAACGTCGTCGAGTTCGAGGAGCTCGCGACCGAGCCGGGGCACGCCCCGACGTCGATCAGGACGCTGAAGGCCTGACCCGGCCGACAACTGAGGGGCGGTCCGGCCTGCCGGTCGGACCGCCCCTTTCGCATGCCGGCTCCCAGGAGCCGTCCCCCGTTTCCCCCGTGCGATCCCCCCGTTTCCCCCGTCATGGAGCCCGCCGCCCCCGTGTCGGCGGGCCCCATGTGACGTGAATATGCCCGCGGGTGGGCGCGGCCGAAGCCTCTTGAACCATGTTCAGAGCTGGATTTGAGGTTTGCGTAGACGTCCTACGTCTCCGGGTGTACCCACGCGTTCACGGCCCCTCGTGGTGTTCCGACAGTCCCGGCCAGTCGTCCGGCCCCCCGCCCTGCCACTCGATGAGGTCGCTGCCCTCCACGTCGGTGACGTAGAGGTCGGCCAGCCTCAGGATCTCGCCGACGTCGTCCGCATGGGTGGCGACACCCAGGGTCTCGTCACCTTCCGTCACCCGCCGGGAGCCGTCCAGGGCCGGCGAGTGCACCACGATGTGCGGATGCTCCGCTGGTGGATGTGTCATACCTTCAGCGTCCTGCGGGAGCGGCGCATGCGCACCCAGGGTGGTGTCAGACCCCCGCGGACACAAGGCGCCGTATGCCGCATTCGGGCTTCGTCGGCAGCACGATGAAGGCGATGCACCAATGGATCTTCGACAGCGGGCGGGAGTTCCTGGCCGAACGTCCGGAGGCCGGAATCGAGGAGTTCCCCGAACGTTTCCTGGCGCGGGGCGAGGACGCGCTTTTCCTGGAGTCCCCCGAGGACCGCCCCGGACGCTACGTCATTCCGCGAGGCAGAGCCGAGACCATGCTGTGGCTGGAGCGGATCCTGCGCAGCCGACAACGCCGAGCGCTCCCTCGCCGGAGAGGATCCGGTGTAGGGAGCGCTCGGGATGCTGGCCGTCCGGCGGTGCGAGGCTGGGCGCGACAGGACGTTCGCGCCGCCGGACGGAGTCTGGGTGGCTGGGACCGCGGCGGATGCGATGGGAACCGGTGGCGTCCTTCCCTCAGGTCGAGAAGGGCGCCCCGGAACCTTCACCACCGCACTGGCTCGCACGCCGCCGCGGTCCCGGTCCTGCCCGAACGTCGCCGGACCACCCCTCATCCGGGTCCAACGCCGTTACGGGCGGCTTGAGTCGAGGCTCAGTCCTCGCGCAGGGCGCGGACCGCCTCCTCCACACGCCTGCCGTACTCCGGGTCGGCGGCGTGGAAGTGGGCCAGGTTCTTCTCGATCACGTCGTCGCGGGAGACCTGCGAGAGGCTGCCCGCGATGTTCGCGATCAGGCGGGACTTCTCCTGGGCCGACATCAGGCGGTACAGCTCGCCCGCCTGGAAGAAGTCGTCGTCCTTGGTGTGCAGCGGGGCCTCGTGGGTGCCCGAATGGCCGGTCAGCGCCAGCGGGGCCGCCAGGGGGCGGCCGGTCTCCACCGGGCCGTCGTACGAGTTCGGCTCGTAGTTCTTCGCCGCGCGGCCCTGGGAGTTGGTCGCCATGAGGCCGTCGCGGCCGTAGTTGCTGGCGACCGTCGCCCTGGGCGCGTTCACGGCCAGCTGCGTGTGGTTGACGCCCAGGCGGTAGCGGTGGGCGTCCGCGTAGGCGAAGAGCCGGCCCTGGAGCATCTTGTCCGGCGAAGGGCCGATGCCCGGGACGAAGTTGTTCGGGGAGAACGCTGCCTGTTCGACCTCGGCGAAGACGTTGTCCGGATTGCGGTCGAGGACCAGCCGGCCGACGCGCTGGAGCGGGAAGTCCCGGTGCGGCCACACCTTGGTGAGGTCGAAGGGGTTGAAGCGGTAGTCGGCCGCCTCCACCGCGGGCATGACCTGCACGTACAGCGTCCAGGACGGGTTCACGCCCCGCTCGATCGCCTGCAGCAGGTCCGTCTGGTGGGAGTTCGCGTCCTTGCCCACGATCTCGGCGGCCTGCTCGGCGGACAGGCTGCGGACGCCCTGGTTCGTCTTGAAGTGGTACTTGACGAAGAAGGCCTCGCCGTCGGCGTTCGTCCACTGGTAGGTGTGCGAGCCGTAGCCGTTCATGTGGCGGTACGACGCCGGGATGCCGCGGTCGCCCATCAGCCAGGTCACCTGGTGCGTGGCCTCGGGGGTGTGCGCCCAGAAGTCCCAGACGTTGTCCGGCTCCTGGCGGCCCGTGAAGGGGTCGCGCTTCTGCGAGTGGATGAAGTCCGGGAACTTGAGCGGGTCCTTGATGAAGAAGACCGGGGTGTTGTTCCCGACGAGGTCGTAATTGCCCTCTTCCGTATAGAACTTGACCGCGAAGCCGCGCGGGTCGCGGACGGCGTCCGCGCCGCCGAGCGAGTCGGCCACGGTCGAGAAGCGCAGGAAGACCTCGGTTCGCTTGCCCACGGCGCTCAGGAAGTCGGCGTGGGTGAACCCGGCGACGTCGTCCGTCACCTCGAAGTAGCCGTAGGCGCCGGAGCCGCGGGCGTGCACCACGCGCTCCGGGATGCGCTCACGGTTGAAGCGCGCCAGCTTCTCCAGGAGATGCTGGTCCTGGAGGAGGAGCGGGCCGCCGATGCCGGCGGAGGCTGAGTTCTGGTTGTCGGCGACCGGGGCGCCGGACTCCGTGGTGAGAGTTCTCGCCGTGAGTACGCGCTTCGACATCGTGGACCTTCCGTGCGGGCGTCAGCGGAAAACTGTTTCCGCTTCGTGGAGCCTAGGTTTGGAACATGTGGAGCGTCAACAGTTTGTTGAAGTGGTTTCCGGGCGACGCCACCGCCTGGGCGCGACAGGACAGATGTCAGCGGCGGCGCCGCCCGGAAGCTTTGTGCGCCTGGATCAGACCTGGGCGCCGGAGAGGCGCTCGACGGCCCGCAGCAGCGCCGAGTGGTCCAGGCCGCCGTCGCCCTGTGTGCGGAGGCTGGCGACCAGCTGGGCGACCATGGCGCCGACCGGCAGCGCGGCCCCGACGTTGCGGGCGGCGTCGGTGACGATCCCCATGTCCTTGTGGTGCAGGTCGATGCGGAAGCCGGGCTTGAAGTCGCGGCCGAGGAAGTTGTCCTTCTTGCGCGTCAGCACGGTCGATCCCGCGAGGCCGCCGTTGAGAACGTCCAGTGCTGCCTTCAGGTCCACGCCCGACTTCTCCAGGAAGACCACAGCCTCGGCGCACGCCTGGATGTTCACGGCGACGATCAGCTGGTTGGCGGCCTTCACGGTCTGACCCGAGCCGTGCGGACCGCACAGCACGATGGTCTTGCCGAGCGCTTCGAGGATCGGCTTCGCCAGGTCGAAGTCGGCCTGCTCGCCGCCGACCATGATCGACAGTACGGCCTCGACGGCGCCGGCCTCACCGCCGGACACGGGGGCGTCCAGTACGCGGACGCCCTTGTCCTTGGCGGCCTTCGCGAGGTCGACCGAGGTCTGCGGCGTGATGGACGACATGTCGATCAGCAGCGCACCGGAGCGCGCGTTCTCCAGGATGCCGTCGGGGCCGTACGAGATCGCCTCGACCTGAGGCGACGCCGGCACCATCGTGATGATCACGTCGGCGTCCCGCACGGCCTCGGCGATGGACCCGGCCACGCTGCCGCCGGCGGCGGCCAGGCGGTCCAGCTTGTCCTGCTCCAGCGTGAAGCCGGTGACGTCGTAACCCGCCTTGATCAGGTTCTCGGACATGGGGGAGCCCATGATGCCGAGGCCTATCCAGGCGATCTTGGGGAGGGTGCTCATGATGGGGGTACCTCTCTGAACTGCTCTGCTACGTCTGTGAATTGAGGCCGGAAGGCACTTCTTGGCGCCGGGCGGCGAAATCCAGCCCGTCCGGAATTTGAGGACGAGGCCGTTCAGGCCGAAATCGGGGGTCCGGGGGAGGGTGGCAGCTCCCGGCCGACGGCCCCGTCAGCGAGCGGCGCGGTGCTCCACCGGCAGCCAGCCGAAGGCCTCCGCGCTGGGGCGGTCGCCCGGCTTGTACTCCAGGCCGACCCAGCCCTCGTAACCGGCCTTCTTCAACTGGTCGAGGAGTTCCTCCAGCGGGAGCGAGCCCGTGCCCGGCGCCCCGCGGCCCGGGTTGTCCGCGATCTGCACGTGACCCGTCTGTGCCGCGTACCGCTCGATCACCGACGGGAGGTCTTCGCCGTTCATGGACAGGTGGTACAGGTCCATGAGGAACTTCGCGTTGCCGAGCCCCGTCGCAGCGTTGACCTTCTCGACGATGCCGATGCCGGCCGGGGCGGACACGAGCGGGTACAGCGGCGACTCCGGCTTGTTGAGGGTCTCGATCAGCAGGACCGCGCCGATCCGGTCGGCGGCCCGGGCGGCCAGGGCCAGGTTCTCCAGGGCCAGCGCGTCCTGCTCGGCCGGGTCCACGCCTTCGACGCGGTTGCCGTACAGCGCGTTGAGCGCCGTGGTGCCGAGCGACTGGGCGAAGTCGGCGGCCACGTCGATGTTGGCGCGGAACCTCTGCGACTCCTCGCCGGGGATCGACAGGGCGCCGCGGTCCGGGCCGGGGAGCCGGCCGGCGTAGAAGTTCAGGCCGGTGAGCTGGACGCCCGCGTCCTCGATCGCCTTCTTCAGGGCGTCGAGCTCGGACGGCTCCGGGGTGGGGGAGCCGACCCAGGGCCACCACAGCTCGACCGCGCTGAAGCCCGCGGCGGCGGCGGCCGCGGGGCGCTCCAGGAGCGGGAGTTCCGTGAAGAGGATCGACAGGTTGACGTTGAAGCGCTGGTCGTCGAATCCCATGGGGGTCGGCGCTCCCTTCCGTGGTGACTCCGGCTGTTCGGAGATATTCCGTATCGCGGAACTTTGTTTCTGCTTAATGGAAGATTGCCCGGGGTGGGGGAGGGCTGTCAAGGGCGGCGGCACAAAAAACGCCCCCGCGCGGAATGCGCGGGGGCAGGTACAAGCGGCTGATCGGAGTGCGTCCACTGCGCTCACCTTCCCGCCTTCGGACGGGCGGCTCATCGTCATCCGTACCCGGTTCAGATCCAGGCGGGAACCGGATACCTGGGCGCTCTGCGTGACCTGGTGGACGAAGAGCAGGACCGTGCCCCTGTCCGGTGACGCCGAGGCGACGGAGGCTGCGGGCGCGGCCGCCTTCACCACCCCGTGGTACTTCCTAACCGTCGGCCCGACCACACTCGTGGGTCCTGTTCCACCGGCTCCGGCGACGGCTCTGGCGGGTCTTCGCGTCCGACCGGACGATCTGTCCTCCAGATCGTCACCAAGTGGACGGCGACGGAAAGCAAGACCCACCGCCGGCTCGCCGTCGGCGTGCTGGAGAGCGTGACGATCCGCCCTGTCATCGGTGCGGCCGTCCGCAAGTACGTCTACGACTGGGCCGGGCAGAGGAACACCAGCGAGGCTCTCGCGCAGGCCATCGCGAAGGTCTGCGGCGGAGAACTCGGCCGGATGTACCCGTGGGTGGCACTCACCCGGCTCAGGCTCCTGGCTTCCCGAGAGGATCAGCGGGGCGCTGCCGCGGTCGCCGAAGCCATCCGCGTGCTGGCCAGTACACCGGAGCGCCGTGTCCTTGTGCTGGGCGAGATCGTGGAGTGGGCGCAGAGCGAGGACCTGGTCATGCGCCGAGCCGGAGCGACGGCATTCCTCGCCCTCACCGATCTGACCGGCGAGGACTCCATCGCATTGTCCCTGGCAGCCGAACTGAGTGTGAGTTCCGACGCGACGCCGGAAGACCAGCTGTTCGTACGAGGCTGGCGCGCGGCCTGGCGCCACGAGGCCACAGCCGTTCAGGCCCAGGCGTCCCTGGCCGCCTGGCTGGACTCGGCCGATGTACCCGACGAACACGTCATCGACATCGCCCGGGCGGTGCTCCCCGGACGCCTCGGTGACAAGGGTGTGGCCGATCTGCTGGTGGGCTCCGACGTCATCACTGCGATAGGGCGTCGTCGCCGAAAGGTGCTGTTCGACCAGATGCTGCACGCGGTTGCTGGTGACATCGCCACGCCGACGTGGGCAGGTGCTCCGGCTACCGTCGAGGCGTCCGGCACCCGGCGCCGGCGACAGCGTGCGGCAGGTGATGCCGCGGAGACCCTGGACGCCGCGGAGTGCTGTGTGCAGGTCACGCCCGGGACGCGAGGTACCGCCAGTCGTTCCACGTGTCGAGTCGCTTTCGATAGGCCGCCTCGACAACCGGATAGGGGTAGGTGCCGAGGAAGAGCCGCAGGGGTGGTGCTTGGGTGTCGACGAGTTCGAGGACGGCGGCGGCGGTGGCTCGCGCGTCCTGGGGCGTGCGGGCGGATGCACCAGCCCGGCGCGCGGCTCGGACGGGTTCGTAGGCGGGGAGCGGCTCGGTGTGCACCGCGGAGGCGCCCGACCAGTCGGTGCCGTAGGGGCCGGGTTCGACCAGGGTCACGTTGATCCCAAACGGAGCGATCTCCTGGGCCAAGGCCTCGCTCATCCCCTCCAGGGCCCACTTGGAGGCGTTGTACAACCCGAGCGTGGGGAAGGCGGCGAGGCCACCGAGGCTGGAGACCTGCAGAATGTGACCGCTGCCCTGGGCCCGCAGGTACGGCAGGGCCGCCTGCGTCACCCACAGAGGGCCGAACAGGTTGGTGTCGAGCTGGGCGCGAGCCTGTTCCTCGGTGGTTTCCTCGACCATGCCGAACAGGCCGTAGCCCGCGTTGTTGACGATCACGTCGAGGCGGCCGAAGGCTTCCGCGGCCTGCCGCACCACGGCGGTCGCGGCGGTGCGGTCGGTCACGTCGAGGCGGAGCGGGAGGATGTCGTCCCCGTGGGCGTCCAGGAGGGGCCGCAGGGTCTCGGGATCGCGTGCGGTGGCGGCGACGCGGTCGCCCCGGTCGAGAGCGGCTTCGGCCCAGATACGGCCGAAGCCGCGGGACGCGCCGGTGATGAACCAGGTCTTCATGACATCGAGCCTGCGCCGTCTGCGCATCGGCAGCCAGCACCCCCGCAGGGTTACCCTCGCACCATGGCGGCCGACAACCTTCTGGGAAATTTCGTCAAGGCCCGGCGCGGACGGGTCGCTCCGGCGGACGTGGCAGTACCCGCCACCGGACGACGCCGGGTGGCGGGGCTACGCCGGGAGGAACTGGCCCGGCTCGCCGGAATCAGCGAGCCGTACCTGGTCCGGCTCGAACAAGGCGTCGACCGGCACCCCTCGCCCCAGGTGCTGCGCTCTCTTGCACGGGCGCTGGAGCTGGACGCCGACGCCTCGGCACACCTGCTCGCCCTTGCCGGCCCCGGCCCCGCGCCGCCATCGAGAACCGAAGTCTCCGCGGACGTGCACCGGCTGCTCGACGCGTGGGCGGACCGCCCTGCGTACGTCCGCGACCGGTGCTTCGACGTGCTGGCGGCGAACAAGCAGGCCCGTGCGCTCGCCCCGATGTACGAGCCCGGGAGCAACCTGGTCCGAGCGGTGTTCCTCGACCCGGCGTCCCGCCCGCTCTTCCCCGACTGGGCGGAGGTAGCCGCGCAGACCGCAGCGGCCCTGCGCGCCGAAGCCGACCCACGCGACCCCAAAACCGTCCGCCTGGTCGCCGAGCTGGAGACGGACGAGGAGTTCCGTCGTCTGTGGATGCGGCACGAGACGCGGCCCGCCCGTGACGAACTCAAGCGCTTCGCGCACCCGGTCGTCGGCAGCCTCGCCCTACGAAGGCAGGCGCTCACCGTCGGCGGCGCGGAGCAACAGGTGATCATCGTGTACCAGGCGACGGCCGGGAGTCCGTCCGAAGCGGCCCTGGCGCTTCTTCCGTGACGCGCCAGGCGTCTGCGTTGGCCAGCGAATCCCGACCGTCGTTCTGGTGGCAGAAGGCCTGTTGAATGAGTTCTCGTGACAAGTCGGGTGCCTCGTTTGTGACAACCAGACTGCCTCGGCCGCTCCCATACGCCAGCTCACCCGGCTCTACCGATGACAACTCCTGTGCTTCGGCTCAGTATCGGCGGGCCGCCGACAGCGCTCTGGCGGCGGCCCGCACCTTCGCACCTTGCGCCTGTCGGCGCTCCTGCTCTGTCTAGTGCTGTGACCGCATAGGTTCGCCGGGTCGGTGGTCGTGGCGGTTGGATGTGCGGTGACATCCGTTCCGACCGCTGGAGGCGCGGTGGCCGAGCCCGTCCGTGTGCGCAGACTGACCGACCAGGAAGGGCAGAAGCTGCAGCAGATCGTGCGCCGGGGCAGCACCAGCACGGTGCGATACGGGCGGGCGATGATGCTGCTGGCTTCGGCCGGCGGGAACCGGGTGCCCGTGATTGCCCAGCTGGTCCAGGTCGACGAGGACACGGTCCGGGACGTGATCCTCGCATTCAATGAGAAGGGCCTGGTCTGTCACTCGTCGACCCCCAGTACCCGCGGTGTCCCGGCGGGTGGATCGGGCAGGGCCATGGTCAGTCCCAGCAGCGTGGTCCGGCTGACCGGCGCTGGCAGCAGGGCCGCCAGCCGCTCGCCGGCGCGACCGGGCAGAGCCACCGAGATCGCACTCAACAGGTTCCCGAGATGGGGGGTTCGACGCCCATAGCGCACGGTCAGACCCTCGATATGGCTCGCCCGGGAGTTCCCCGGGGTCGCCTTCGACTGTCACGTACGGATCTGTGGGAGCCCGGGGGTGCGATTCCCCCGGGCCACCCGACCCGGTTCACCCGCCGCCGACAGGTCAAGGGGTCGCAGGTTCAAATCCTGTCGTCCCGACCAGCTTTTTGCGGGTCGGAGGCCGTTCTCTCGTTCACGGGAGGGCGGCCGTCTTCATTCCTTGGGGGCTGGTGGTGGCGGGCGGTTCCGCCGGTGGGGTAGGCGACCCGGAAGCCGAGGTTGCCCGTCGTGCTGTCGGCGGTGTTGGCCGTGCGGGCGGCGACGCGATAGCGGTTGCAGTACGAGTCGTGGCACAGGTATGAGCCTCCGCGCATGACGCGCAGCTCCGGGGACTTGGTGTCCCACGGGTCGGCGCACCACTCCCACACGTTTCCGGAGACGTTGTGGAGACCGTAGGCGTTCGGCGGGAAGGCGTGGACGGGCGCGGTGCCGGTGTAGCCGTCCTCGGCGGTGTTCTTGGTGGGGAAGGTGCCCTGCCAGATGTTGCAGCGGTGCCCGCCGTCGGGGGTGAGTTCGTCGCCCCATGGGTAGCGGGCCTGGTCGAGGCCGCCGCGGGCGGCGTACTCCCACTCGGTTTCGGTGGGCAGCTGTCCGCCGGCCCACTCGGCGAACGCCTTGGCGTCGGACCATCCGACGTGGGTGACGGGATGGTCCCAGCGGCCTTCGAGGTCGCTGCCGGGTCCCTCCGGGGTGCGCCAGGTGGCTCCCTGCACGCCGCACCACCACGGGGTGGCGTCGGGGCGGGGGGAGATGCGTCTCAAGTCGCCTGGCAGGAACCGGGCGAAGACGTAGCTCCAGCCGTGGCGCTCGGCCTCGGTGCGGTGCCCGGTGTCCGCGACGAAGGCGGCGAAGCGGGCGGTGGTCACGGCGTAGGCGTCGATGACCAACGCTTCCACGGCCACCTCACGGACGGGGCCCTCCTGGTCGCCGTGGTTCGCGTCCGCGTCCTCGGTGCCCATACGGAAGGTTCCGCCGGGCAGGGCGACGCGGGTGTCGTAGCCGAGCGACCGGGTGCGGGCGGCGGGCCGCGTGAGCGCGAGGGCGACCGGCCCCGCGTCGACGGCAGCGGCGCCGAAGCGGGAGGGAGAGCAGCAGGAGGGATGGGCCCGGCCTGCGCTCGGTGGGCTGCTCATCGCGTGCCGCCGACCGGCGTCGAGGCATCCGTACCGGCGGGCGTCGAGGAGCCCGCGCCGCCGGCCTTCTTCGTCTCGAACGACGACAGGGTGGTGTCGTGGTCGGTCGGCACGTCGTACATGGGTGTCATCCAGTGGAAGAAGTTGTCGCCGCGGTCCCGTAGCAGGCGGTACAGGCGGTGCATCAACTGTGTGCGTACGTACCGGAGTTCGGGGTGGTCGTAGCGGTTGAGGAGCTCGTCCGGGTCGGTCTGCAGATCGTACAGCTCATTGCGCGACTCGGGGTTGACGACCAGCTTGTGGCGCCGGGTGCGCAGCATGCGCTGCGGGTACGGGAAGTGGTGGCCGTGGTACTCGGCCAGGTGATGCTCGTCCCAGGCCGGCCGTGCGCCGCGGGCAAGGGGCAGCAGGCTGCGGCTGTCGACGGCCGGGGCGGGGTCGCTGCCGGCGAGTTCCAGGATGGTCGCCGTGTAGTCGGTGAGGGAGACGAACTCCTCGCGCACCTGGCCGGGTACGGCGCCCGGCACCCGCAGCAGCCCGGGGATGCGGTAGATGTCCTCGTACATGGCGGGGCCCTTGTCGTGCAGCCGGTGGGCGCCGGTGAACTCGCCGTGGTCGGCGGTGAAGCACACCGCGGTGCGCTCGTCGAGGCCCACCTCCCGTACGGCGTCGAGGATGCGGCCGATCTGCTCGTCGATGAGCGTGACGTACCCCCAGTAGACGGCGATGAGTTTGCGGCTGTCCTCGATCGGCATGGTGTCGAACGCCCACAGCTTGCTGTAGTTGCTCTGCACCGGTGGCTTGTCAGCGAAGGTCTCGCCGATGGAGGCGGGTAGCTCCACCAAGTCCGGGTCGTACAGGTCGAAGTACTCGTCGGGGAGGATGTACGGCAGGTGCGGGCCGAAGAAGTGGGTGGCGAGGAAGAACGGGGTGCCCTCTCCGGCCTGCTCCATCCCGGCGAAGCGGTGGAGCATCTCGATGGTGCGGGTCGCCAGGTAGTACTCGAAGGTGGCCTCGACGGGCTGGTGCAGCCGGGCCGCGAGGAGGTTGCCGGGGCTGCCGTTGGGGGTCGTGCCGCGTATCCGGCCGCTGATGGCGTACTCGGGAAGGCCGTTCTCCTTGAGGTAGGCCAGGTAGTCGGGGTGATCGACGGGGTTGTGCCAGCCGGCGAGGTCCGGGCCCTGGAAGCCGTAGTCGGCGGCGGTGCGCCGGACGCCGCCGTGCCACTTGCCCAGGAGGCCCAGGTTGTAGCCCTCGCTGCGGAGTTGCCCGGCGAAGGTGAACTGGCCGTCGGCCAGGTCCTCCAAGTACCCCACGTTGCGCTCGTAGTTGGCGAGCAGCTTGTGCCGGAAGGGTGCCGCGCCGGTCAGCAGGCTGGCCCGGGCCGGAGTGCAGATGGCGGTCGGCGTGTAGCAGCTGTCGAAGCGGGTGCCCTGCGCGGCGAGGCGGTCCAGATTGGGGGTGCGCACGTGCGGGTTGCCGTAGGCACCGAGGGTGTCGACGCGGTGCTGGTCGGTCATCAGGAAGAGCATGTTGTGGCGCACGGCGGTGCCTTTCGAGTCGTACGGGCGTATCGAATTGCCGGGCGAGCAGTAAGGGCGCCGTCCCGCAGGACGCTTTCCCTGCCTACTGGCCCTGCGCCTTCTCGTAGAGCTCGCCCGCGTAGTACTCACCCGGATCGGGGTTCTCGTCCAGCTGCTTGTTGCGTACGAAGAAGTCGCCAAGTGTCTTCAGCCACTTGTCCACTTCACCGCTCTTCGTCTTGGCGACCAGGTCTGCGGTGGAGAGGGTCTGGACGTGGGAGGCGTCGGCCTTCGTCTGGGCTTCGGAGACCTCCAGCAGCTTCGCGGTGAGCGCGATGGTCTCCTCCGGGTGTTCCTGGCGCCAGTCGTTCGCCTGCTGCAGCACCTTGACCACCTTGCTGTTCTTGTCTTCCGGCACCTTGTTGCCGGCGACGAACGCGGTGGGAAAGGAATCCCCGTTGTCCTTGGTGCTGGCGACCTCCACCAGGTCCGGCACCTTCTTCTTGATGGTGTCGATGGCCGGATCCATGACGAGCCCAAGCACTCCGATAGTGATCAGCGATACGAAGATCGCGTCCATGTCGAACCAGGTGGCCGCCTTCTGCATCCGGTAGCCCAATCCCTCCTGCGCTCCGATGAGTTCGGCGGCGACCACGGTGGCCCAGGACGCGCCGAGGCCGATCCGCATACCGACGAGGATGAACGGGGTGGACGCCGGCACGACCACCTTGGCGAAGATGACGCGGTCCGGGGCGCCCAGCACCCGGGCGGCGTTGATCAGAGTCCTGTCCACGTCGACGACGCCCTGAAAGGAGGCCACGGCACAGGCCATGAACGAGGCCAGAGCGATCACGGCGATCTTCGGCACCTCACCGATGCCGAGCAGCACCACGGCCAGCGGGATCAGTGCCAGCGGCGGGATGGTGCGGAAGAACTGGATGTACGGCTCGACCACGGCGCGCACCACCGGGTACCAGCCCATGAGGAAGCCGACCGGGACCGCCACGACCACGCCGAGGGCGTAGCCGATGAAGACCCGGCGCAGGCTGGCGAACGTATCGGACGCCAGCGTGCCGTCGGCGATCATGGTGCCCGCCTTGCGCACCACTGCCGCCGGCGTGGGCAGGTTCTCGACCAGTCCAAGCGCGGCCACGACGGCCCACACGGCGGCACCCGCCGAGAGCGCCAGGCCGCCCAGGACAAGTGGTCGGACGGTACGACGCGGTTGCTGCTGCTGCCGCTGCGCAGCGGCAGCAGCGGTCTTGTCGAGAGGGGTGATCACAGCCATGGGTTCCTCACTGGTGGCCTCATGCGTTCTCCTCGGAGACGGGCTGCGGGTAGTGGGTGAGCAGGGGGGTTTCATGGAGTACGAGGGCGATGCCGCCCAGGGCGCTGCCGACCTCGCCGAGCGTGGCGCGCCGTACGTCCACGTGATCGCGGGCCAGCGGCATCAGGTGCTGCCGCAAAGCCCGTTCAACCGGTTCGAGCAGGGCGGCGCCGGCCTGCGCCAGCTCGCCGCCGACGACGATGACTCCCGGGCCGACGGCGTGACAGATCGCGGCCAGTACGCCGCCGACCTCACTGCCGACGCGGCCAAGGACCTCAAGGGCGGGTGGGTCGGCCGCCGTTGCAGCGTCCAGGAACTGTGCGGGGCTGTCCGCCCTGCCGCCCGCCGCCCGGTAGCGGCGCAGTACCGCATCGAGTGAGGCGAGGGTCTCCAGGCAGCCGGTCTTGCCGCACTCGCACCGCTCACCGGCCGGGTCCACGGTGATGTGCCCGAACTCGGCGGACAGTCCGTGCCTGCCCCGGTGCAGCGCGCCGCCCACGACCAGGCCGCCGCCCACACCGTGCGACAGCCTCAGGTAGAGCACGTCGCTGCTGTCCGCCGCCGCGCCCCACACCGCTTCGGCGAGCGCGGCGAGGCGGGTGTTGTTGTCGAGCAGCACCGGCACCCCGAACCGCTTGCGCAGCAGGTCCGGCAGACCGTCGATGCCCTGCGCGTGGGCGCTCTCGCTGCCGGGGTCGGTGGTCGGACCGACCACACCGACGCCGATCGCACGGAGCGCGCCGAGGTGGACGGCCTGTGCCCGCCCCGAGCCGTCGGCCCCCGATTCCCCAGGCGCACCGGTCGTCAGCGAGTCGAGCAGTCGTACGGCGATGTCCACCCGCTCGGGCCAGGACAGGTCCGCCGCATGCCCCTCGCTGGCCGAACCGACCACTTCATGGGCGAGGTTGACCGCGGCGACATGCACGGCACGGCGCGCGAAGTCGAGGCCCACGGCCTCCCCGGAGGCCGGGTTGAGGCTGAGCTTCTCCACCGGGCGCCCCCGCTTGCGCGCCTCGACGTACGGCGTGCCGACGACCACCGCACCACTGGTCACCAGGCCGGCGACTATGTCGTAGAGCGTGGTGCGGGACAGCCCGCTGCGGGTGCCCAACTCGGCACGGCTCAGCGGACCGTACTTGCGGAGCAACTCGAGAACGGAGTGCTCATGGCTGCGCCGGAGCCGTGTCAGCGGACCGTCGTGTGGGTGCATGCCGGACAGCATGTGAGCGCCGAATATTTTCGTCAATGAGTCGGATGAAATAACGTCGCGGCCCTCACCCTCCAGGGATGGCCGACCTGAACCACCGTGACCTGGGATTACTTGAAGGATCTACGCCGCCGCTCGGGGTTATAACGCTTCGGTGACGCGCGACCTTTGGTGTCGCCCCGGCCGAAACCGCTCCCCGGAACACCCGATCCGGATTAATTTTCCGGGTAGTTGACGAAATCCAGCGGCCGTTCGCATCCTGTGCGTTGTGCCGTCCCCCGGGGCGGCCCGACGAGGGAGGACATGGCTGATGACCAACAGCACGAACCGGCCGCCCATCGGCCGGCGAGCCCTGCTGGCAGGTGCCGGCACCCTGGGAGTGGCCGCGGCGCTGCCCACGACCTCCGTACAGGCGGACCCGGCGACGCGACGCGTACAAGCCGCGGCATACCCGGCGAACTGGCCCGACCCCGAACCGTACGGCCTCGCCGACACCCGCCCCGACCTCTGGCCGCGCGACGACAACTCCTTCGTCCTCCCGCTCGAACTGCGCCCCCAGGACAAGGAGCGCGGCGTGGTCTGGATGCGGGACACCTACGTCAACTGCTTCGTCGTCGGGGGCAGTCCGCTCTACGTCGCCACGGGCACCACCCGGGCGCCGGGCCTCGACGCGGCCGCCCCGTGGAACGACGGCATCTTCGTGTGGGTGGCCCGGTCGCTGCCCGGACCGTGGCGGCTGGCCGACACGACCAAAATCCGCCCGGGCGCCGCCAAGGGCAAGGTGTGGTCGCCCGAGTTCGTGGGCGAGAACCGGCCCGGGCGCACGGTCGTCGCCCCCTGGCAGCAATACTGGCACGACGACGAGTTCGGCAAGCGCGGCGAGGTGTGGGCACCGGAGGTGCACCACGTCCGGGGCCGCTGGTACATCGTCGCGTGCATGGGTGACCACTCCCGCAAGGTCGGCTCGTTCCTGCTGGTGAGCGAGGGCGGGGTCGCGGGCCCGTACCGGCTCGCCGAGGGCAACCTCGACAAGCCGTTCGGTGAATCGCTCACCGGCGGGCCGCCGTTCATCGAGCCCGGCGCGTACCACCACATCGACGGCAGCATCTACGCCGAGGGCCACGACGCCTGGCTCGTGCTGCACAACAACCTGTACGCCAAGTTCCGTGACGACATGGAGGACATCGTCCCCACCACGGACCTCCCGGAGTTCCGGCAGTCGCCCTACTCTCCGGAGCCGTACCTCGAAGGCGCGTACGTCTTCAAGCACGGCGGCAAGTATTACCTCCTCCACGCCGCGTGGAACCGCTCGTCCGTCGCCTCGGACGGCAGCACGCGCCACGCCTACGACCGGCCGGGCACCGGCCGCACGCAATGCCAGTACGACGCGGTCGTCGCCGTCGCCGACCGCTTCGAGGGCCCGTACTCCCGGAGGTGGACCGCGGGCGTCGGCGCGGGCCACAACAACTTCTTCGCCGACCACGCGGGTGGCCTCTGGGCCACGTTCTTCCGCAACCCGGCCGCCGGGTACTGGTCAAATCCGTCCCGCATCGCGAACGCCGCCGTCCCGGGCGTCGTCCGCCTGGAGTGGACGGGACCGAAGGGCGATCGCCTCTACGTCCGGCGCAGGCAGAACCAACCGGCCGACGGCTGACCGTGCGGCTCAAGACCTATGAGAATGGGGTGACATACGTGCTGGAACGAGATGTGCAGAACACCGAGGGCCGGGCGGATCGTCCGAGCCCCAGCCGCCGGAGGCTTCTCGGCCTCGCCGGCGGTGGCGCTCTGCTGCTCGCGGGGTGCCGATCGGATGGAGCCGGAGCCGGACCCGGCGGCTCCGGAGGCAGCGATGCCGGCGGTTCGGGCAGCCGCGCCGGGCACCGGACGCGTCCTGCGGCCCCGGACGGCGTGCTCGGCGCGAACTTCAACGAGGAGCCGCGCGGCATGACCGCCTCGGTGCTGAACGACCTGCGCACCAGGTGGGTGCGTGGCTTCGTCGCGATGCCCGAACTGGACTGTGTGGAGGCACCCCGGCAACCTGCGATCAGGGCCCTGTTGTCGTTCGCCGGCTCCGGCCATGGCACCGTACTGTCACTGAAGTTCCCCCACCGGACCACGCCTCTCCCGCGGCCGGGCACCAGCGCGATGGACAAGGAACTCGCCCGCGTCGACATGGCGCTGGGCGCCGTGCTGGACAAGGCCGACATCCTGGTCATCGGCAACGAGCCGTTCCTCGAAACGCGTGACGAGGATCGCGCCACCCTCCTGAACCCCTTCTACCGGGCCGTTGCGGCGCACGTGATCGCCGAGCGGAAGAAGCGCTGTGCGTCCGGATGCCGCACCCGCCTGTACATGGGCGCCCTCAACCGCCTCGAGGACCCCGCCTGGCGCACCCCTGCCGTCGACGCTTGGCTGGCACACGTCAAGGCCACTCCCGAGCTCGAGGGTGTGGACATTCACCCGCATGTCGCGGCCATCGAACAGGCCAGGGCGTATACGCGCTACGTGCTGCCGCGGATCCGCCCTGAACAGCGTTTCCTGGCCACCGAGTTCTCCCTGGTCCACTGGTGGAAGCAGCATTGGAGCGACTCGGTACCCGCTGCCTACGCCGACTGCTACGGGGTGCCGACCGACACCATGGTGTGGGAGGCAGTACGAGATGCTGTCGCGAGCCCCGTCTCGCAGCAGCGGTGGCGCGATCTGCTGATGAACAGCCCGTGGTTCACATCCCGCAAGGACTACCTGACCAACCAGGTGCGGCAGTTCCGCGCCACGGAACGGCTGGCCGTGGCGACCTACGGCGCGCTCCAGCAGCCCGCCATGGTCAGCGACATCAGGCCGACGAAGGCGCCGTGGCTTCTGAACAGCCTGTACGCCAACCTCGTCGCCCAGCCTTCCGCGAACGGCGACCTGGCGCACAACCCGGCGTTCTTCGACGCGTTCCGCGCCCTCCAGGGCACTTCCAGCGGGGCCTGAACACCCGGGGCCGCGGGGCGGCCAGATACGACTTCTCCCGTGACCGGCTGCCCGTCACGACCAGCCACTCCTCGGCACAATCCACGACCTCGACCATGGCCTCCAGCAGGTCCATCCAGCAGGTCCATCCAGCGGGTGAGAACCTTCACGACAACCGCCGTTCCCGACAACGGGGTTGGGTGCGGGTGCGCGGTGAGGGCTGGGCACGCTCCTGGACAAGATCGTCGAGGAGGCGTGATGCAAAGGATCAGAGCGTTTCGGCCGTTCACGGGGGCCGGTTGTGCGCTGGCCGTGTCGGTGCGCTGGTGCCGGTGGCCGCGGGTGGTCCCGCCCGGGCGTCGGACACGGACGAGATCACCACGGTGTTGAGAGTGATCGATAGGCCCAGTCGCGGCCTGACGGACCTGCCAGAGAGCGGGCTGGTCACCATCCTGGTCCGGGGTGCGGGCGGGGCCGGTGGCAGCGGTGGCGGAGGAGGAGGCGGGGGCGGAGGTGCCCGCCACTGCCCCGGGATGGCCGGTGGCGGGGGAGGGGGCGGAGCAGCCGGGCAGGCTGGCCAGGACGGAAGGGCTGGCTCGTCCGGAAAGGACGTGACCGGCGCGAAGTACCGTCCCAGCACCGGCTGGCGGGGCGATGCCGGCCACGGCGGCACCGCCATGGCCGGCGGGGCCGGGTTCTTGGCGTCGTACGACAAGGATGACGGCCAGGAAGTCGCCAAGCAGGCACGACTGCTGCAGGCCAGTAGGCTGGGCCACCGCAAAGGCGACAGCCTGTACGAGGCTTACGTTCCCGACGGCACACGCTTCGGGGGGCAATCACTGCCACCGATCCGCGGCCTGAGCCCACAGGCGAGCCGCCTCGCGAACCTTCTCCTCGGCCGCGGCAGCGGCATGCGCGTCCAGCAGATCGGGGTTCAGCGCAGGCGGCAGATTCACCCGACCGAGGGCGCTCATGGCGGCGTCGGGCGGACCTGTCTGAGGCGGTCACCGGGGCGGTGTTCTGCCGAAGCGTTCCGTCGAGCGGGGCGCAGTGGGCGATGCGTTGATCGCGAGGGCGGCGGGGCGCGATGTCGCCTGTGCTCGTAAGAATGGCGGTCGTGCGGGTGGTGGGGATCAGTGGGCCTTGTCAGCCAGCCGGTGGGGTGAGGCTGGTGCGGTCGAACGGGCCACCGTGCACGGCGGCGTACGTGATGGCGTCGTTGACCGCCTCGAGGCCGAACGACCGGACTCGTTCGGGGGCGAGATCCAGGGTGCCCGAAGCGAGGAGCCGGATGATGCCGACGTTGGCTGAGCGCGGGTACATCCACTGCCCGCGCACGGTGATCGAGTTACGCATGATCCATGGGTACGGGAGTGCGAGGTCGTCGCCACCGAGCATGCCGACGCCGCCCATGAGGACGACGCGGCCGTACTCGCGGACGGTCATGGCCGCCGCGCGCGACGCCGAGCTGGGTGCGCTCGGCGGGAGCAAGTCGATCACCATGTCGATCGGACCGTCGGCCGCCGCGGACATCGCCGCGCGGTCGGTGGCCTCGTCTCCGGTAAGCGGGACCGGGCGCAGACGCGGACCGAACCGGTCGGCGAGGAGGTCGAGCGCGGCCTGATTGCGGCCCGGGGCGACCACGCGGCCCGCTCCCATCGCGAGCGCAACCGCGACCGCGCTGCTGCCGAGATTGCCGGTGGCCCCGCTGACGAGCAGCGTCTCGCCGGCTGCGAGCTCGCCTGCCAGCAGCCCGCCGTAGGAGATGGCGTGCACGGTGAGTGCGGCCCAGCGGGCCGGATCGTCCCCTGCCACGGTGGGCAGCGGGAAGACGTTCTCCGTCGGGACCCGCATGAGCTCGGCGAACGAACCGTCGTGCACGTACCGGGCAAGCCGCGCGCCGCCCTCGCCGCGCGAGCTCCAGCCCTGGAGCGTGATGTCGGGCGTCAGGGCGTCGTCCCGCGAGCGCACCGTCGAGTCGCACCACACCAGGTCGCCGACGCGCAGCCGGGTGGCGTCCGGGCCGACGTGGATGATCCGCCCCACGCCGCCGACACCGGGCACGACAGGAGGGACAAGGGGGTAGTTCCGCTTGCCGCCGAAGACCTCAGCCGCGTACGGCGCCACGCTGGCGGCGAGGACCTCGACCACCACCTCACCACCCCGGGCCTCGGGATCGGGCACCTCCCGCACCGTGAGCGGGGCGCCGAACTGCGTCAGAACTGCTGCTCGCACGTGATGACCTCCGTGTTCGTCCGTGTTCGTGGGATCGACACTAGGAGCCGGGTGGGCATGCGGGAAGCGATGATCTGGCATTCATGGTATGCGTATGTCGCATGGACATCTCCAGCACGGGACTGCGGGTCCTGCGCCAGATCGCCGAGTCCGGCAGCTTCACCGCGGCAGCTGCCCGACTCGGCTACACGCAGTCGGCCGTCTCACGCCAGGCCGCAGCCCTCGAACGCAGCGTGGGCACCACCCTGTTCGAACGCCGCCCGGACGGGGTACGGCTCACCCCCTCCGGCTTGACCCTGCTGCGGCACGCCCACACGGTCCTGGCCTCACTCGCAGAGGCCGAGCGTGAGCTCACTGGCACCGCCCCGCGCACCGAACCGGTGCGGCTCGGAGTGCTCCTGAGCGCGGGCGCGGCGCTCCTGCCCGCCGCACTCGCACACCTCGCGGCGGCCGACCCGCAGATCACGGTCACCACCAGCGAGGGCACCACGCCCACTCTGATCCGGGCGCTGCGCGCCGGCTCACTCGACCTCGCCGTGCTGACGTCCCGCCCACCCCACCGGCCCTTCGACGGCGACTCGCCGCGCCTGCACGTCGAGACCGTCGCGGACACCGAACTGGTCGTGGCGGTGCCGTCGACCGGAGAGTTCGCCGGACGCACCACGGTGCACGTCGACGATCTGGTCGACACCGCGTGGATCGCCACCCCGTCATCGAGCTCCGAGCCGCTGCTCGGCGTCTGGCCCGGCCTGCCCGGACGGCCGCGCATCATCCACTCCGCGCGCGACTGGCTGACGAAGCTCCATCTGGTCGCCGGCGGCTTCGGCGTGACGACGGTGCCGTCCCGGCTCTCACCGGTGCTGCCGCCCGGGGTGAGCCTGCTGCGCGTCGACGGCGCACCCCCCGAGATCCGCCGGGTGCTCGTGGCGCGCCTCCCCGGCCACCCCACCCCGGCGATCACAGCCATCACCCGAGCGATCACTTCGACCGCCTGAACCGCCGCCAAGGCCGCGCACGATCGCGCGCACCGCTTTCCCCCTCACGGGTGGGCACCGCGGTCACCATCGGCCTGTTCTTCACGGTGCCGGCGATCGGCTTCGCCGTCGTCACGGCCCTGCACGTACTCCTCGCGCGCCCCGCGGCCGCGCAGAACGGCCGCCGGCAGATCGAGAGCGGCCGGATCGTAGCGCGCGGCGCCCACGACGAGCTCCTGGCGGCCGATGGCCGCTACACCGAGCTGTACCGGACACAGTTCGAGCAGCGGGAGAGCGAGGCGCCGGGGCCCGTCGCGGCCGCGGGGGAGATCGTGGCGTAGGGGAGAGCGGTCGTTTCGGAAGGTCCTTGCTCGCGGGGCGGGCCCACCGGGGGCGGTGCGGCCCGTGCCGTGCAGTGACCGGACCTGGCCCACCCCCTACCCGGGTATCACCGCGTCTTGGCTCCCTGGTGTGACGCCCCGGCGCCCACCGCGTCTCTACCTTCTCGTCTTCCCACGGACGAGACAGAGGGAGACGGATGGATGCGCCGCTTCAGGACGTTGCCGCTCACCGCCGTAGTGACCACGCGTGCCGGCAGCACACGGCGAAGCTCGCCTCCGCCGCACCCCGAGAACGCCACCGCGCGACAAGCCCCACCGGACGCGGGCAGTGAGTTCACGCCGCTGCTGCGTGACGTCAAGGGGCAGGGGCTGCTCGACCGGCGCCCCGGCTGGTACGCGCGTACCATCGCGACCAACGCGCTGGGACTTGCCGCCATCGTCACCGGCATGGCGCTCATCGGCGGCTCCTGGTGGGTCGTCGCGCTGGCCTCCGTCCTCGCCGTCCTGTGTGCCCGCACGGCGTTCATCGGCCACGACGCGGGCCATGCCCAGATCAGCGGCAACCGCGCCACCAACCGCCGTATCGGGCTCATCCACGGCAACCTGCTGCTCGGCATGAGCTACGCCTGGTGGAACGACAAGCACAACCGCCACCACGCGAACCCCAACCACCGGGACAAGGACCCCGACGTCGCCGCCGACGTCCTCGTCTTCACCAGCGAGCAGGCCGCCACCCGCACGGGGTTCCGCGGCTGGCTCACCCGCCACCAGGCATGGCTCTTCTTCCCCCTGACCCTCCTCGAAGGGCTGGCCCTTAAGCTCCACGGCTTCCAGGACCTGCGCCGTCAGACCGGCCGCGAACGACTGGTGGAGGGCACGCTCCTCGTCGCCCACGTCGCCGGGTACGTCACCCTCCTCCTGACGACCATGCCGCTCACGCACGCACTCGTCTTCGCGGCGCTCCACCAGGCCCTGTTCGGGCTGCACCTGGGCATGGCCTTCGCGCCCAACCACAAGGGGATGGACATGCCCGACCCCGACGGCGAGAAGTGGGGACACCTGCGGCTCCAGGTCCTCACGTCCCGCAACGTCAGGGGCAGCTTCCTCACCGACTGGTTCCTCGGGGGCCTCAACTACCAGATCGAGCACCACCTGTTCCCCAGCATGCCCCGCCCGCACCTGAGGCTCGCCCAGTCCATGGTGAAGGCCCGCTGCCGCGACCTCGGCATCCCCTACGCGGAGACCGACCTCGTCGACTCCTACCGTCAGGCCCTGCGGCACATGTACGAAGTGGGAGAACCGCTGCGTGCCGACATATGAGGAGCCGACGCCTTGCGCCACTCCGGACGCCGTCGCGGCGCACATAGGCTGGTGCGCATGACCTCAGTGGAGGAGGAACGCCCGCGCGCACTGCTCGCGGGGGCTTCGCGGCGATGGGTGCGGCTGCTGCCGTGGGCCGTGGCGTTCGTGCTGTGCGTCGCCCTGCTGCCCACGACCATCGTGGTCCTCACCGCCGACTACGGCCTGACCGGAGGCGTCGCTGGCGGGTTGGCCGTCGCGCAGGCCGCGCCGCTGCTGCTCGCCGTCGTACGGCCGCTGCAGGCCTGGTACGTGGTCTTCGTCGCGGATGTCGCCGGGGCGCTCGCCCTGCTCACCGTCGACTTCCAGGAGCGGCTGCTGTGGCCGTTCCCGCCCATGGAGATCGTCGGGTACGTCGGCCTCTGCCTCGCACTGGGGCTGCGCGAGCGGCGCCGGACACTGCTGCTGGTGTGGCTGGCCACGGCCGCCGCGAACGTAGCCCTGGGGTTCGTCCCGCCCCATGGCTCCGGCGCCATGGGCCTGCTGTTCACCATCCTCGGGGGCGTCGCGCTCCTGCTGGGCGGTGCGCTGCGCGAGCGGTCCGAGGTGCAGCGCAGGCTGGTCGAGCAGGAGACGATCAGCGAGGCCGAACGCGGCCGGCGGACGCTGCTGGAGGAGCGCGCCCGGATCGCCCGCGAGCTGCACGACGTGGTGGCACACCACATGTCCGTCATCACGGTGCAGGCGGACACCGCGGAGTACCGCCTCGACAGGCTGCCGCCGGACGTGCGGGAGGAGTTCACGTCCATCGCGGCGACCGCGCGCGAGTCGCTCGGCGAAATGCGACGGCTCCTCGGCGTGCTGCGCAACGAGGAAGCGCACGGCGAGCTCGTGCCCCAGCCGGGCCTGGCGCAGATCGGGCAGCTGGTGGAAGTGACGGCGAGGGCCCGCGGGCCGGTGGAGTTCACCCCCTGCGACGTCGAGGTGCCCGAGGCGGTCGGCCTGTCCGCGTACCGGATCGTCCAGGAGGCTCTCTCGAACGTCGTGCGGCACGCGCCGGGTGCCCGCACGCAGGTGTCGCTGTCGGTGACGGAGTCCGATCCGCAGGACGGTGCGCGGCTCACCGTCCTGGTCGTCAACGGACCGCCGCCCCAGCCGCCCGACGGGCCGCTCGAGGTGGGCGGCACCGGGCACGGCCTCGTCGGCATGCGCGAGCGGGTGCGGCTCGTCGGCGGCAGCCTCGACACGGGGCCGCTGCCGGACTGCGGCTTCCGGGTCGCCGCCCAACTTCCCCTGAACTTCCTTGACTGAAAAGGACTTCACGTGACGACGCGCGTCATCATCGTCGACGACCAGGCCATGGTGCGGGCCGGCTTCGCCGCCCTGCTGGCCGCACAGAGCGACATCGACGTGGTGGGCGAGGCCCCCGACGGCGCGCAGGGCGTCGAGCTGAGCCGGCGTACCCACCCGGACGTCGTGCTGATGGACGTGCGGATGCCCGAGATGGACGGGCTGGAGGCCGCACGCCGCCTCCTGGAGCCGGCACCCGGTGTGACACACCGGCCGCGCGTCCTGATGCTCACCACCTTCGACGTCGACGACTACGTCTACGAGGCGCTCCGGGCGGGCGCGAGCGGCTTCCTCCTCAAGGATGCGCCGCCGGCCGACCTCATCGCGGCGGTCCGCGTCGTGGCCTCGGGCGACGCGCTGCTCGCCCCTTCCGTGACGCGCCGCCTCATCGCGGACTTCGCCAAGCAGCGTCCCGCCGTCCGGGGCAAGCCCGCGCTGCGGCTCAAAGGGCTGACGGAACGCGAGACCGAGGTCCTCACGCTGGTGGCCCGCGGGCAGTCGAACGGGGAGATCGCGCAGACGCTGGTGCTGGCTGAGCAGACGGTGAAGACGCACGTCAGCCGCGTCCTGACCAAGCTTGACCTGCGCGACCGCGCCCAGGCGGTGGTCTTCGCCTACGAGTCGGGGCTGGTCGCTCCGGGCGAGTAGGACCGCCCCCGCCCCTCCTCCACCCCCTACCGCGGTAGCACCCCCACATTGGCTCCCCGGTATGACGCCCGGCGCTCAGCCGTCCCCGCACTCTTCACCCGTCACAGAAAGTGCACGTGAGAGGAGACGGGACATGAGGCTACGCAGGGGCAAGCGGCAGAAGGCGGACAAGCGGCCCGAGGTCCCGGCCGCCACGCCCGGTCTCGCCGTCGAACTGCGCGACGTCCGGCGGCAGTACGGCCGCGGGCCGGGCACCGTGCACGCTCTCGCGGGCATCGACCTCGCCCTGCCGCGCGGCACGTTCACCGCGGTCATGGGCCCGTCCGGGTCCGGCAAGTCCACCTTCCTGCAGTGCGCTGCCGGGCTCGACCGGCCGACGGCGGGATCCGTGCGCCTCGGCGGCACGGAGATCACCGGCATGAGCGAGAACGAGCTCACCGAGCTGCGCCGCAGCCGCCTCGGCTTCGTCTTCCAGGCGTTCAACCTGCTGCCGTCGCTGACCGTGGGGCAGAACGTGCTGCTGCCCATGCGCCTGGCCGGGCAGCGCCAGGACCGGCGCCAGGCGCAGGCGGTGCTCGCCCAGGTCGGACTCGCCGACAAGGCGAAGCGCCGGCCCGGAGAGCTCTCCGGCGGTCAGCAGCAACGCGTGGCCGTCGCCCGCGCCCTGGTCACCAGCCCCGACGTGATCTTCGCGGACGAACCCACCGGCGCCCTCGACACCGGCACCGCCGCCGAGGTCCTCGGCCTGCTGCGCAACGCGGTGGACGCTCTGGGCGCCACCGTTGTCATGGTCACCCACGACCCGGCCGCGGCCGCCTGGGCCGACCGTGTGCTGTTCCTCGCTGACGGCGCCTTCGCCGACCACCTCGAGCGCGGTTCGGCGGAGCAGATCGCGGCACGGATGGCCGTGCTCACCTCGCGCGCCTCCCGCTCCGGTGCGATGGCGGGGGTGGCGGCATGAGGCGCCCCAACGGACTCGCCCGTGAGGCCGTCCGCTTCAAGCCCGCGTCCTTCGCGGGGACCTTCCTCGCGCTGCTGATGTCCGCACTGATCGTCTCGGCCTGCGGAATCCTGCTCGAGACCAGCCTGCGCGCCTCCGTGCCGCCGGAACGGTACGCGAACGCGCCGGTCGTCGCGGCGGCGGACCAGAACAAGTACGTCGTGACCGGCAGCGGCGAGGACCGCGAGAAGGAGGCGACGCCCCTGCCGGACACGGCACGGATGGACGCCGGGCTGGCTGCGAAGGCCGCCGGGGCGCCGGGTGCGGCCACCGCCGTCGCGGACTTCACCTTCCCGGTGCGCGCGACGGACGCCGGCGCCCGTGCACTGGCTGTTCCGGGAGGTGTGCTCTCCGCGCACGGATGGGGCTCGCACACCTTCACCGGCACCTCGCTGACCACCGGCTCCGCACCCCGCGAGGGGGAAGTCGTCCTCGACGAGGGAACGGCCCGCGCCGCGCACGCCGCGGTCGGTGACACCGTCGTACTGGAGACCGCCGCCGGCCGGCAGGACTTCCGCGTCGCTGGCGTCGCCGAGGCCGGCCCCGCGGAGACCGCCCGCGGCTCCGGCGACGCGGGTGCCCTGACCTGGTTCGCCGACACCCAGGCCCCCATGCTCGCCGGGCATCCCGGCAAGGCCGACGCCGTCGTCGTGCTGGCGGGGGACGGCACCGACGCCGACGCCCTCGCCGACGCCGTGAAGCAGGCCCTGGCCGGCTCCGGCGTCCAGGTCCACACCGGCGACGACCGCGGTGCCGTCGAGGACCCGGGGCTCGGGTACGCCAAGGTGACGCTCTTCGGAATCGGCGGCTCCTTCGGCGGCATCGCCGCCATCGTCGCGGTCTTCACGGCCGCCGGAACCGTCGCGCTCTCGGTCGGCCAGCGGGCCCGCGAGTTCGCCCTGCTGCGCGCCGTCGGCGCCACCCCGCGGCAGGTCCGCCGCGCGGTCGCCTCCGAAGCGCTGCTCGTCGCGCCGCTCGCCGGGATCATCGGCTGCCTGCCCGGCATCGGGCTCGCCCACTGGTGGTTCGGGCAGCTCCAGGACCGGGGCGCCATCCCGCGCGCCGTGGACCTGCACGTCTCCGGGCTTCCGCTGCTCGCCGCCGTCGTCATGGGGCTACTCAGCGCGCTCGGCGCAGGCTGGATGGCCGGGCGCCGGCCCGCGAAGATCAAGCCCGTACAGGCGCTGTCGGACGCGTCGGTGGAGCGGCTGCGGCCCGGTCTGGTCCGTACCCTCCTCGGCGTCGGCGCCCTCGTCGGAGGCACGATCCTCACCGGCGTGTCCGCCCGCTCCGCCGGGGACGACGCGGCCGGCGCCGCCCTCGGCGTCGTCATGCTCTTCATGCTCGCCGTCGGGCTGCTCGGCCCGCTGGTGGCACGGCTGTGCGCCGGCCTGTTCGGCCTCCCGCTGCGCGGCGCGGGCCCGTCCGCCGAGCTCGCGGCCGCCAACTCCCGTACTAACGCCCGCCGCCTCGCCTCCGCGATCACCCCGATCGTGCTCGCCGTGGCCTTCTCCTCGACCCTCGTGTTCATGCACACGAGCGAGACCCACGTCGCCGACAAGCAGCTGCGCGCGGGCATCACCGCGGACCACGTGGTGACGGACCCGGCCGGGCTCCCGGTAGACGCGGCGGCACGCGCCGCCCGCGCGCCGGGCGTGGAGGCGGCCGTCGGTCTGCTGAACACGCAGGTGCTGGTGCCGACCGGCTCCGGCGAGTTCAAGTCGCTCCAGGGCGCGGCCACCCAGGGCGTCACCGGCTCTGGCGCCGAGCTGGCGAAGGTGCAGGACCTGGACGTACGCGACGGCAGCCTCGACCAGCTCGGCGAGGAGCGTATCGCCATCGACAAGACCCTGGCGACCTCGGCGGACGCCGGTGTCGGCGACCGGCTCCCGCTCTACCTCCCCGACGGGACGGAGGTCAGCCCCGAGATCGTCGCGGTCTACGGCCGCGGCCTCGGCCTGGCTACGGTGACCATGGACCGGGCGTCCCTGGCCGGGCACGTCACCTCGGGCTTCGACAGCACGCTCCTGGTACGGGGCGGCTCGGAGAAGTCGCTCACCGCCCTGGGCGAGGTCACCGACGCCTCCGGCTACGCCACCGAGCAGAACCGCGACGCGAAGCTGGGCGCCTGGATGAACAACACCATGGCCGCGGTCCTCGGCGGGTTCGCCGCCGTCGCCGCGGTCAACACCCTGGTGATGACGGTCCTGGACCGCCGCCGCGAGCTGGGCATGCTGCGACTCGTCGGCTCCACCCGGCGTCAGGTGATGACGATGCTCCGCTGGGAGGGCCTGCTGGTCGCCGTGGTGGGCCTGGTCCTCGGCTCCGCGATCGCCGCGGCCACGCTGATCCCGATGATGAGCGGCGTGACCGGTGACATGCCGTACGTGCCCCCGCTGGTGTACGGATGCTTCGCGGTCGCCGTCGGCGGCCTGGCCCTGCTGGCGGTCACGCTGCCGGCCCGGGCCGCGCTGCGCCGCTGGTCCTAGCCCATCCGGGGCGGCAGCGCCACATGCCGTGCGCGCCCCCCGTTGCCCCCTTCCTCACCCGGCAATGACGGAAAGGACACTCATGACCACAACCCTGGCTCCCCCGGTCCCCATCGGGAAGGCCGCTGTCGGAGCCCTCGGTTTACTGGCACTGTCCACCGGCGCTCTGGAGTCGGTGGTGTCACCGACGATCCCGCTCCTGGAACGCGAACTGGACATGAGCCAGTCCGAAGGGGCGCTGCTCAGCATCGTGCTCCTCATCACCGGGGCACTCATCACGCCATTGGCAGGCAAGTTCGGCGACCGCTACGGCGGGAAACGGGTCCTGATCCGGCTGATGGCGGTCGTCGCGGTCGGCGGCACGGTGTCCGCCCTGGCCCCGAACCTGCCCGTGCTGCTGCTCGGGCAGGTGCTGCAAGGGGCGATGGTGGGCGCGCTTCCCCTGTCGTTCATCGTCGTGCGCAAAAACCTGCCCCCGGGAGAGTCGAAGGTCGCCATCGGGGTGGTCAGCGGACTCTTCGTCGGGGGAGGGATGGTCGGCATGCTGTCGGCCGGGCCGGTGGCGGAAGAGCTCTCCCGGCACTGGATGTTCGCGCTGCCCACGATCGCGGTCATCGGGGCCACCCTGCTTGTGAATAGGCTCATGCCGTCCGACCAGCCGGGCGGGTCGGACGGCGCCGGCATCGACTGGCCCGGCCTGCTGCTCCTGAGCGGGATGCTGGTCACGCTCATGCTCGTACTCGCGCTGGCGCCCGAAGCGGCCTCGCAACCACTCGTGCTCGGCGCCCTCGTCGTGTTTCTGGCCGTCTTCGTCACCGGTTGGGTGTCCGTCGAACGGCGTGCGGCCTCTCCGATGATCGATCTGCACATGCTGGCACGGCCCGCGATCTGGAAGGCGTGTGCGCTGACATTCGTGATCTGCCTCGGCACCTCGATGGCGGTCTATCTCGTTCCGCAGCTGCTCGACGAGCGCGGCGACGGGTACGGATTCAGCGCCAGCGCCACCGAGATCGGCTTCTTCCTGCTGCCCGGCGCCGTGGCCGCGACGCTGGCCGGGCCGCTCGGCGGGATCGGGGACCGGCGTTTCGGCTCGCGTGCCGTGGTCAACACCGGGGTCGTCATGATGGCCGTCTCCCTGGTCGTCCTGGCGTCCGTGCACACCGAGGTCTGGCACGTCGTCGTCGGCAAGGCGCTGATCGCGCTGGCCAACGGCCTGTGCGTCACGGCGATGATGACCAGCACCGCCACGGCCGTCGATGCCAAGGACACCGGCATCGCCACAAGCCTGATCCTGGTGAGCCGCGTACTCGGCTACGCCGTGGGCGGGCAGCTCGGTGGTGCGCTCCTCACCGCCGCAACCCCTTCGGGGTCGAAGGTCGCGGCCGAATCGGCCTACGGCACCGGCTTCGTCATAGCCGGAGTCGTCACGTCGCTGGCCCTGTTCGTCACTCGCACCATGCCCAAAGGAGTCAAGGAATGACCCTCACCGATCAGCTGACGGATGTCCGTAGCACGCCGAGGCACAAGGTCCTGATATCCGGGGCTGGCATCGCGGGGCCCGCCCTCGCGTTCTGGCTGAACCGCTACGGATACGCGGTCACGGTCGTGGACAAGGCGCCCACCCTGCGTGGGGGTGGCTATCCCATCGACGTGCGCGGCACCGCACTGGAAGTCGTCCGGAGGATGGGGATCGTGCCGCGGCTGCGGGACGCGCACATCGACCTGCGGCGGCTGACCTTCCTCGACTCGGACGGCAGCGAGGTGACCTCCCTGCACCCGCATGCCGTCACCGGCGGCGTCGCGGGACGGGACCTGGAGGTACGGCGCGGGGATCTGACGGAAGCGCTGTACACGGCGGTCCGTGACGACGTGGAGTTCCTGTTCAACGACTCCATCGACACCCTCGACCAGAGCGACCACGGGGTCGACGTCACCTTCCGCGGGGGCGGCAGCCGTACGTTCGACATGGTGTTCGGTGCGGACGGCATGCACTCGCGCACCCGGGAGATGCTGTTCGGCCCCGAAGAGCAGTTCCACCGCTACCTCGGCTACTGCTTCGCTGTGTTCACCATGCGCAACACCTTCGGGCTCTCCCACGAGACCGTGATGTGGAACGCCCCGGGCAGGGCCGCGGCACTCTACGCCGTGGGGGACGACGACGAGGTGCACGCCTTCCTGAACTTCGCCCGGCCGGAGCCGCCCATGGACGCGTTCCGGGACCCGCAGGCCCAACGCGACCTGGTCGCCAAGGTCTTCGCCGACGCGGGATGGGAGGTCCCGGGCATGCTGGCGGCCCTGCGCGAGGCGGAGGACCTGTTCTTCGACGGGGTCAGCCAGATCCGCATGCCCCGCTGGTCCAGCGGCAGGGTCGCGCTGGTCGGCGACGCCGCGTACGCGCCCTCGTTCCTCACCGGACAGGGCACCAGCCTCGCGCTCGTCGGCGCGTACATGCTCGCCGGCTGCCTCGCGGACCGGGGTCACGGCGCGGGCTTCGCCGCCTACGAACGCGACACCCGGCAGTTCGTGACCGCGAACCAGGGGCTGGTCGGCCAGGGCGGCGCCACCCTCTTCCCCACCACCGCCCAGGCCCTGGAGCAGCGCAACGAACGACTGCGCAGCCTCAGCGCCATGCCCCCGGCGGAGGGAAAACTGGCTCATTCGGCGCTCACTCTGCTTGAGCCCCTGCGCCCGGCATGACCGCCGAGCCGGGTCGGGCCCTGCTGGCTGATGGAACTCCATCTGGAACAAGCCGAGCCGTTCCGTCACCGACCCGTGTCATGTCGTCAGCGCGGGTCGACGCGCGGCCGTAGCGGGCGATCGTCTTGTTCAGCTGTTTCTCGTCGGCAGCCTCGACGAGCTCGTTCTCCAGCTTCGTGGCGAGCGTGTAGCGCACCCGGTAACTCCGGGCGGCCCCGCCGCTGTCGTTCTCGCACCGGCCGTCACCGGGGAAGCTGGGCGGTCTTCGCCGGATGGGCCACGCCGACGTAGTGCATGGCGGTCTTCTCCGTGATGCCGAACAGGCGCATCAGCTTCAGCGGATCGCCCATGTCGAACGCTTCGTTGAGGATCCGGTCCTGCCGGGACCGAGTGTCCGCGTACTCCTTGAAGTGGCCCTGGCCCGCCCGAGTCTCAGAGGAACACGTGGGATGCCGCACAGTCAGAGGATCCTCACAGCCGGTCAACAAGGAGCGCGAGAAGTGCCTCGCACTCGAATGGTTCACCGTCCACGACTTGCCCGACGACATCATCGAGCACGCCTATGCATCTCTGCTGATCGCCGCGGGGGAGTCCGTTAAGGTCGTGTCGGAGCGACTGGGGCACACCAACGCTGCGATGACCCTGAACGTCTACAGTCACCTCTTCCCTGAGTCGGAGGACCGAACCAGGGCAGCGGTGGACACGGCGTTCGGTGCCCTCGCTGGCGAATGTGCCCCGGATGTGCCCTCTCAGCCCGAGGACTGAGAGAACGCGCAGGTCAGAGCCGATGTCATGGGGGCGCAGTGCGATTGCGAGTGGAGTTCACGACCGAGCCCTTCGATCTCGACGAGGCGCCCGCGCACGCGGTGGTCGCCCGTCAGGTCATCGAGGCGGCCGAGCTCGACGCGGTGGACGTCGGCCCGTTCGGCAACACGGCTGAGGGCGGCTCCGACGCCGTGCTCACCGCCGTGGACGCCCTGCTCCGCAAGACGCTGGAGGCCGGTGCCACCCGGGTCTCGCTGCAGGTGAACGTCGTCGGCGCCGACGGAGAGGGCGACGAGTGACCGGCACCGGGGACGAGCCGTTCATCACGGCCGTGAAGCCGCTGGTCGACGCCATGGGCGGCGAGATGCTCCCGCCCGACGAGGCCGGCCCCGACGACGTCGTGCTCTCCTGGCAGGGCGTCGACGCGGTCGCCGTACGCCTGCCCCAGCTCGCGGACTCCCTGGATCACATCCTGGCCGCGATGGAGCGCAAGCAGGGCAAGCCCCTGGCCGAGCTGGACCGCAAGGCCAAGCAGGAGGTCGTACGGATACTTGAGGCGCGCGGCGCCTTCTCCGTGCGGCACGGCGTGGAGACCGTCGCGGGCGCGCTCGGCGTCAGCCGCTTCACGGTCTACAACTACCTGAACCGCGACAAGGAAGGCTGAGGCCTTCAGGGTTTGGCCCCCAAATTTTCAACAAAGTGTTGACGGAGTGTTGCCGGAAGGCGTTAGCTGTCCGCAGCCCGTTCAGCACGAAGGCCGCCCTTCGCGGCCACGGAGGCTTCCGTGACTTCGACTTCCACGCCCCGGGGCCTGACCCGGTTCAACGCACTGGAGGATGATGCGGCCCTCGCCGCCCTCCACGAGGCGTGTGCCTCCACCGCCTGGGCGACGCGGCTGCTCGCGGCCCGTCCCTATGCCACCGCCGAGGACCTCTTCGCCGCCAGCGACGCCGCCATGGCCGAGCTGACCGGTGCGGACCTGGCGGAGGCGATGGCCGGGCACCCGCCGATCGGCCGCCCCAAGCCGGGGGATCCCACCTCGGCGCGGGAGCAGCGCGGCATGGCCGGCGCCTCCGAGGAGCTCAGGTCGGAGATGCTCGAACTGAACCTGGCCTACCAGGACGTGTTCGGCCATGTCTTCCTCATCTGCGCCACCGGCAGGACCGGTGAGCAGATGCGGGACGCGGTCAAGGAGCGGATCGGGAACTCGCCGGAGCAGGAGAGGGAGATCGTCCGCGCCGAGCTGGGCAAGATCAACCGTATCCGGCTCGCCCTGCTCGTCGAAGACGACTGAAGAGGACTGCGCAGCATGAGCACCAGCACCACCGCCTCGGTGTCCACGCACATCCTGGACACCAGCATCGGCCGCCCCGCCGAGGGAGTCGCCGTCCAGCTCGCGGCCCGCGCAGGCCGCTCCGCCCCTTTCGGGCACGGAGGGGACTGGCAGGCGCTCGGCGGGTCCGCGACGGATGCCGACGGCCGGTGCAAGGACCTTCCGGACCTGCCGGAGGGCACCACCCACGTACGGCTCGACTTCGCCGTCGAGGCGTATTTCCTGAAGTCCGAGAACAAGCAAGCCGATGCGCAGCAGGACGCCCCCGCGAACCGGGACAGCGGTGCCGTGTTCTTCCCCGAGGTGGCGATCACCTTCGCCGTGAAGCCCGGGGAGCACTACCACGTACCGCTGCTGCTCAACCCGTTCGGCTACTCCGTTTACCGAGGGAGCTAGCAGACATGGCAGTCAATTCCCGCCCAGCCCACCCTGTGATCCTGGGACAGAACCAGTACGGCAAGGCCGAGAACCGAGTCGTCAAGATCACGCGGGACGGCGCCACCCACCACATCAAGGACCTGAACGTGTCCGTCGCGCTGAGCGGCGACATGGACGAGGTCCACTACTCCGGCTCGAACGCCAACGTCCTGCCGACCGACACCACCAAGAACACGGTGTTCGCGTTCGCCAAGGAGCACGGCATCGAGTCGGCCGAGCAGTTCGGCATCCACCTGGCCCGGCACTTCGTGACCAGCCAGGAGCCGATCAAGACCGCCCGGATCCGCATCGAGGAGTACACCTGGGAGCGGATCGCGGCGTCCGACGCCAACTCGCAGTTCATCGGCGCGGACGAGGTCAAGCACTCGTTCGTCAGGAAGGGCCAGGAGACCCGGCTGACGCAGGTCACCTACGACGGCTCGTCGTGGGAGGTCGTCTCCGGACTCAAGGACCTGACGGTGATGAACTCGACCAACTCCGAGTTCTGGGGCTACGTCAAGGACAAGTACACGACGCTGCAGGAGGCGTACGACCGCATCCTGGCCACGTCGGTCTCGGCCCGCTGGCGGTTCAACTGGACCGACGACGAGCAGAAGATGCCCAACTGGGAGAAGTCCTACGAGCAGAGCAGGAAGCACATGCTCCAGGCCTTCGCCGAGACGTACTCGCTCTCGCTGCAGCAGACCCTGTACCAAATGGGTTCGCGCATCATCAACAATCGCAGTGAGATCGACGAGGTCCGCTTCTCGCTGCCGAACAAGCACCACTTCCTCGTCGACCTGGAGCCCTTCGGGCTGAAGAACGCCACCGAAGACGGTGCCGTGTACTTCGCCGCCGACCGCCCCTACGGACTGATCGAGGGGACCGTCCTGCGGGACGGCTGCGAGCCGAAGATCCCGGTGGACCTCACCAACCTCTGACCATCCCTTCCGCGGCACCCTCGGCCGGGGAGCCCGCCTCCCCGGCCGCGGCACTCAAAACTCCCAGGGTCCTGCCGTGCCCTCTCCGCAAAGTCCATTGAGCGAAAAGGACGACATCATGGCAGCAGCCCAGCGCATCGTCATCGAGAACTGTTCGATCGCGACGGTCGACGCAGACGACACCGAGTACGCGAGCGGGTACGTCGTCATCGCCGGCAACCGCATCGAGTCCCTCGGCGCGGGCGCGGCCCCCGAGGGCCTGGAGAACGTCGTACGCCGCATCGACGCCTCCGGCCATCTGGTGACCCCCGGCCTGGTCAACACCCACCACCACTTCTACCAGTGGATCACCCGGGGCCTGGCCACCGACCACAACCTCTTCGACTGGCTCGTCGCGCTGTACCCGACCTGGGCGCGCATCGACGAGCCGATGGTCTACGCCGCGGCACAGGGCTCGCTGGGCATGATGGCCCGCGGTGGTGTCACGACCGCGATGGACCACCACTACGTCTTCCCGAAGGACTCCGGCGACCTGTCCGGCGCGATCATCCGGGCCGCCCGCGAGATGGGCGTCCGCTTCACCCTCGCCCGCGGGTCCATGGACCGCAGCGAGAAGGACGGCGGCCTGCCCCCGGACTTCGCCGTCGAGACCCTCGAAGGCGCCCTCGCCGCGACCGAGGCCACCGTCAACGAGCACCACGACGCCTCCTTCGACGCGATGATCCAGGTGGCCGTGGCCCCCTGCTCGCCGTTCTCCGTCTCCACCGAACTCATGCGTGAAGGCGCCGAGTTGGCCCGCCGCCTCGGTGTGCGCCTGCACACCCACGGCTCGGAGACCGTCGAGGAGGAGCAGTTCTGCAAGGAACTGTTCGGCATGGGCCCGACCGACTACTTCGAGTCCACCGGCTGGCTCGGCGAGGACGTGTGGATGGCGCACTGCGTCCACATGAACGACTCCGACATCGCCGCCTTCGCCCGTACGAGGACGGGCGTAGCCCACTGCCCGTCCTCCAACGCCCGGCTGGCCGCGGGGATCGCACGGGTCCCCGACATGCTGGCGGCCGGCGTCCCGGTCGGCCTCGGTGTCGACGGCACCGCCTCCAACGAGTCCGGCGAACTGCACACCGAACTGCGCAACGCCCTGCTCATCAACCGCCTCGGTGCGCACCGGGAAGCGGCGCTCAACGCCCGCCAGGCGCTGCGCCTCGGCACCTACGGCGGCGCCCAGGTCCTGGGCCGCTCCGCCGAGATCGGCTCCCTGGAGCCGGGCAAGCTGGCCGACCTGGTGCTGTGGAAGCTGGACACCCTCGCCCACGCCTCCATCGCCGACCCGGTCACCGCGCTCGTCTTCGGCGCCGCCGCCCCGGTCACCGCGTCCTTCGTGAACGGCCGCCAGATCGTCGGGGCCGGCCGTCTGCTGCACGTCGACGAGGACGCCGTCGCCCGCTCCACACGGCACGAGGCCCGGCGTCTGGCGCAGCTCGCCGCGCAGTAACGCCCTTCTCCGCAGCGGCACTTGGTCTCCGGCCGGGAGGGACGGCTCCCGGTCGGTAGCTGTGGACCCCAGCAAGGGTCCACGGCGGCCGTCTCCGGGGCGCGCACCGATGTGCGCACCCCGGAACGGTCACCGTTCCCCTCCCCGTGAACGGCCCGTCCGGGTCCCGCACGACCACACGCACCACCTCCATGAAACCCACGTCAGAGCCGACGTGTCACCCGCCCGGAGGAGCCGCCGTGTCCGTTACCCACCCGCTCGACGAGACCCATCCCGTCGACGAGAGACTCCCCGCCCTCAAGATGGCGACCACCGGGCTGCAGCATGTGGCCGCCATGTACGCGGGAGTCGTCGCCCCGCCGCTGATCGTCGGGGCCGCCATCGGCCTCTCCGCCACCGACCTCACCTTCCTCACCGGCGCCTGCCTCTTCACCGCGGGCCTCGCCACCTTCCTGCAGACCCTCGGCATCTGGAAGATCGGCGCCCGGCTGCCCTTCGTCAACGGCGTCACCTTCGCCGGCGTCGCCCCCATGACCGCGGTCGTCGCCGCCACCAAGGACAAGTCCGACGCGCTGCCCATCATCTTCGGCGCCGTGATCGTCGCGGGACTGCTCGGCTTCCTCGCCGCGCCGTTCTTCAGCAAGGCGGTCCGCTTCTTCCCGCCGGTCGTCACCGGCAGCGTCATCACACTCATAGGTGTGTCCCTGCTGCCGGTCGCCTTCGGCTGGGCGCAGGGACCCGACCCGACGGCGCACGACTACGGTTCGGCGACCAGCCTGGGCCTGGCAGCCGCGACCCTCGTGCTCGTGCTGCTGCTTCGCCGCTTCACCCGCGGCTTCGTCAAACAGATCGCCGTCCTGCTCGGCCTGGTCGTCGGCACACTCGTCGCGATCCCCTTCGGCGCCACGGACTTCTCACCGGTGGCGGACGCGGACCTGATCGGCTTCCCGACACCGTTCCACTTCGGCGCACCGCAGTTCCAGCTCGCCGCGATCCTGTCGCTGTGCGTGGTGATGGTGGTCTCCATGACCGAATCGACCGCGGACATGCTCGCCCTCGGCGAGATCGTCGAACGCCCCGCCGACCAGAGGACCATCGCCGCGGGCCTGCGCGCCGACACCCTCGGCTCCGCCCTCAGCCCCCTCTTCAACGGCTTCATGTGCAGCGCCTTCGCCCAGAACATCGGCCTCGTCGCGATGACCCGCATCCGCAGCCGGTACGTCGTCGCCACCGGCGGTGGATTCCTCGTCCTGATGGGCCTGTGCCCGATGGCCGCCTCGCTCATCGCCGTCGTACCGCGCCCGGTGCTCGGCGGCGCGGGCGTGGTCCTCTTCGGCTCGGTCGCGGCCAGCGGCATCCAGACCCTCGTCAAGGCCGGCCTCGACAAGGACGACAACGTCCTGATCGTCGCCGTCTCACTGGCCGTCGGCCTCATCCCGATCACCGCGCCGGACCTCTACCACGCCTTCCCCCAGACGGCGAGGATCGTCCTGGACTCGGGCATCTCGACCGGCTGTGTGGCGGCGGTGGCACTCAACCTGCTCTTCCACCACCTCGGCAGGAGCAGCGACGCACAGGACGTCACCCACCCCATGGAGGCCGTCCCCTCTCATTCGAGCCCGTAACCGTCCCCGGACACCCCGACCCGGCTCACGTCACCGTGGGCCGGGGTGTCGTCTCCCGTGTGGGGGCGGGGGGCCGCGGATACTGTGAGCCGACGGGGAACACGGGGGAGAGTGTCATGAACGAGTCGGGGCGGGTCGAGGCCTTCAGCGACGGGGTGTTCGCCATCGCCATCACCCTGCTCATCCTGGAGATCAAGGTCCCGGAAGTGGGCGAACACGGCGGCCTGTGGCACGCGCTCGGCGCGCAATGGCCTTCGTACGCCGCCTATGTGGTGAGCTTTCTGGTCATCGGCATCATGTGGATCAACCACCACCAGCTCTTCAGCTACGTCGCCCATGTCGACCGTACGCTGATGTTCCTGAACCTGCTGGTCCTGATGGTGGTGGCCGCGGTGCCCTGGCCGACCGCGATGCTCGCGGAGTATCTGCGCGAGGACGCGGCCTCGCATGTGGCGGCGGCCGTCTACAGCCTGGTCATGGTCCTGATGGCGCTCACCTTCCAGGCCCTGTGGTGGCATCTGACCCGCACCGGCCACCTTTTCGACGGCCGCGTCGACGTCCCCGCCGCCAGGGCCACCCGCCTCCGCTTCGCCCTGGGCACCCTGGCGTACCCGGTCACGGTCGGCCTCGCCTTCGTCTCGGCCCCGCTCACCCTGGCCGCCCACGGCCTGCTCGCCCTGTACTACGGCTTCAACCAGGTACCCGTGCCGACCCGTCAGGACCCCGCCAGTTCATGAGGTTGGCGAGCAGTTCGGCCTGCTCGACCGCGTCGTCCAGGGCATGGTGCGCGTGCCGCCGCCGCGACAGCAGATGGTCCGCGCGAGCGGGCTGGAGTGGACGGTCCTGCGTCCTTCCGCCTTCGCCTCCAACACGCTGACCTGGGCCCAGGCCGTCCGGGAGGGCGCCCCCGCGCCCAACATGATGGGTGACGGGCGACAGGGCGTCGTCGACCCGCGGGATGTGTCCGAGACTGCCGTGGCCGCGCTGCTCGACCCGCGGCATGCGGGACACACGTACACCCTGACCGGGCCCGAGACCCTCAGCGCCCGCGAACAGGCCGCCGTCCTCGGTGAGATCCTCGGCCGGCCGGTCCCGCTGCGCGACCTCTCGCCTCAGGAGCGCCGCGCCCAGCTGCTCGCCGCCGGACTGAGCGAGACCTACGCGGACGGCCTCATGGTCACGGCCCGGTTCATCCACGAGGGCGGCAACGACGTCGTCACCGAGGACGCCCGGAAGGTGCTGGGGCGGCGGCCGCGGACGTACCGGGAGTGGGCCGAGGACCACAAGGGTGTGTTCGCCGGGGCCTGACGCCGGGGCGGCGGAGCCCGCAGCGCCGTGAACCGGAGCGCGCTCTCAGAAACCGAACAGGCTCGGCTCCGTCGCCAGCTCCGCGAAGTACTTGTGCGGTTCGGGGACCAGCCGGCGCTCCTTGAGGTCCATCAGGCCGCCGACCGCCGTGATCTCGGCCGCCACTGTGCCGTCGGTCTTGCGGATCGTCTGTTCCATGCGGAACGTCTTGCCCTGGCCCCAGGTGAAACCGCACGTCACCTCGACCTCGTCGCCCGCGATCAGCTCGCGCCGGTAGCGGATGGTGGTCTCCAGGGCCACGGGGCCGACGCCCTTGCCGATGAGCCCCGCCTGGCTGATCCCGGCGGCCCGCAGGAACGACCAGCGGGCGTGCTCCGCGTAGTTGAGGTACACGCTCTGGTTGAGGTGGCCCTGGACGTCCGTCTCGTACCCGCGGACGGTCACCGGAACGGAAAACGGTTCGCTCACTGCGTCCCCTTCTCGCACTCGATTTCTCGCACTCGATCGTTCGGGCGCGTATGCGATGCCTGGTCCGCCGATCTTGGCATGACCTTCATGCCCGTCGTGGGGATGCCAGCAGATAGCGCGCTCTCGTCCTCGGCTCGGTGTGCTCGCCGACCTGCCATCCCGCGTCGTGCAGCGTGGCCGCGCAGGCCCGCAGCGCCGCGGGGTCGGGCTCGTGCACGGCGACCGCCTCGGGCTGCGGCGTCCCGCGCACCCGGTAGCCCGCCGGATCCGGGCCGGCCGGACGGTGGCCGGCCGCCTCCAGGGCAAGCGCCGCGGCCGGCACCAGATGCGTGCGCTCCCAGCCGCACGGCCGGTCCGTGGCGCCGTCCGGATTGGTCATACGGCGCAGCTCCAGCAACCCCTGCCAGGCGCTGCGCACCTCGCGCGTGCGGGCGGGACCGGTGCCTGGCGGCTCCTGTTCACCGCCGACGCGCGCGGTGAACACACCGCCGCCGGCGGCCGGCGGTTCGGGCTCGGGCGGCGGCCCCGGCTCGGCGGCCTCCCGTATCCGGTGCCCGGCCGGCGTCAGGAAGTGGTCGTGCGGCGGCCGCGGATGCCGGAAGGCCAACCCCCACTTCACCAGCGCCGCCAGCTGCGTCTGCGTACCCCTCAGCCGCCCGCTGACGGGGTCGGCGGCATCGATCACACGCCGTTGGGCGGCGGTCGGCGGTCGCGTCACGGCATGCTCCTTCCGCCCTCGTGGCCTGTGGTCCCACCTGCTGGAAAGGCTACGACGCGGGTCTGACAACGCCGCCGGTGACTGCCAGGCCTGCCCAGGACTCAGGCGCCGGGCCGCACGTTCCAGCCCGCGATGACCGGCCGGCCGTGCTCGGTGCCCAGCCGGCACACCGTCCCCGTCGCCAGCTGGAACAGCGCCCCGCCCGACGGCGGCAGCCCCAGCCACCGGGCCGTCAGCACCCGCAGGACATGACCGTGCGCCACGAGCACCACGCTGCCCTCGGTGTTGGCGAACGCGGCGTCGACCTTGGCGAGGATGCGGTCCGCGCGTTCGCCGACCTGCTCGGGCGTCTCCCCGGGATGCTCCGGCGGCCCGGGCTCGACCCCGTCCCGGAACAGGAACCAGTCCGGGCGGGTGCGCTGGATCTCCACCGTCGTGATGCCCTCGTAGCCGCCGTAGTCCCACTCCCGCAGATCCGGGTCGAGCCGCACCTCGCGCAGCCCGATCAGCTCCGCCGTCTCGCGGGCCCGCTGCAACGGACTGACGAACGCGGCCCCGATCCGGTGCGAGCGGATCAGCGGCACCAGCTGCCGTGCCTCCTGGCGGCCGCGGTCGGTCAGCGGGATGTCGCTCCAGCCGGTGTGCCGACCGGACCGCGACCACTCGGTCTCACCGTGCCGGACGAGAAACAGGTCACTCATGCGTCAGAGGCTACGAGGCCGCGGCTCCGATCCGGCGCACTCACGCGCCCCCGGCCACGACGCAGCGTCCGCTCAGGCCACCTGGCGCCCCGGCGCGAGCTGTTGCTCCAGCGCGCGTTCGCACTCCGTCAGCGGCACGTCGGGGCGCAGGCGTTCGGGGTGCCAGGGCGGGACGTCCGCGGGCGTAGGGATCAGGTCGGCCGCCGGTATGCACACATACATGCGTCCCGCCGCGACCAGCGCGCCGTAGATCGCCTTCAGCACGCGCACGGTCCTCGTCGTCCTCATCGCTCCCGGCCCTTCACGAGGTCCCCGCCGCCGCCAGACGCGGGGCGGAGACGGTGGGCGTGTCCTGGCGGCCGACGTCCGCGGAGCCGCTCCACGTCCACAGGCCGGACAGCGCGACCAGGTCGGGGACGTGTCCCTCGGTCCACAGCCTGGCCGCCGCGGTGAGCACCGACTGACGGTCGGCCTCCGCCGTGCCCGGGCGGCCCGGGAGCAGCGGTATCGCGGCGCTGGCGCCCAGCCGGACCGCACGGTGCCGGCGGGCGAAGGCGGTGAGCGTCTGCCGCGGGCCCGCCTCGATCAGCAGCATGTCGTCCGCGGCGAGCAGCGACTCCAGGGCCTGCTTGAAATACACCGTGTCGGTGATCTGCCGGGCCCAGAAGCGGGGGCTGAGCGCCTCGTCGGGGCCCAGCAGTTCCCCCGTGTATCCGGAGTAGAGCGGCAGCGTCGGCTCCCGCAGCGGAATGTCGCGGTACGCGGCCTCCACGGCCTCGGACGCGGGTGCCATGGCGGGGGAGTGGAAGGGGCTGGTGGCCGGCACGGTGACAACGGTCAGACCGTCGGCCCGCAGCCGCTCGGCGATCTCGGCGAGCGGCTCGGCGGAACCCGCCAGCATGGTCTGCTGGTTGGCGTTCACCGCGGCGATCGCCACGTCGTCGCGGAGATAGGGGCGCAGCCGCCGTTCGTCCGCGGCGACCGCGAGCATGCCGCCCGCCGGGATCTTGACGGCCTGGCGGACACGTTCGAGGACCATGGCGACGGCATCGGGCAGGGCGACGGCACCGGCGATGGTCGCGGCGACCAGCTCACCCGCGCTGTGGCCCAGCACCGCGGCGGGTCGCACCCCCCAGCCGATGACCATGCGGCCGAGGGCGTAGTCGACCGCGAAGAGCAGCGGCTGCGCCCGGCGTACGTCGTCGACGGGGATCAGGGGGCGGCCCCGGGTGAGCCAGTCCGCGCGGATCCGCGGGCCTTCGTCGCCCATGTGGGACAGGGCCGCGTCGAAGGCTGCGGTGAAGACCGGCTCGCGCCGGTACAGTCCGGCTGCCATGGCGTGGTGCTGCGAGCCCTGCCCCGGGAAGAGCAGGGCGACCGACCTGGGATTGCGTACGGTGACCGGCTTGGCCTTGTGCACCGCGGAGGCTGACAGCGCGGCGACCGTGACGACGGCGCCGCGCACCGGGCCGGGTGCGGAGCCGCACGGCACCATGGTGGGCAGCGCCGGGAACCCCTCGTGGTGCAGGCCCGAGAGCAGCGGCAGCAGTTCGCCGCGCACCCGCTCTTCGTCCCGCTCGTCCCGGCCCGACCACAGCAGCAGCCGGTGATGTGCCGGATCGGTGGCGCGGTGACCGTGCCGCAGGGCCTTCAGCGGCGGTGACGCGTCGGGACCGGCCGGGCCGGCGAGATCGAGAACGCCGATCACGGTGTCGCCGTCGGCCACGGCCTCCGCGGCCCGCCTGAGCGCGTACACGGTGATGGTCCCGGGCTCGGGCTCGTCGAATCCGGCGACGAGCGCGAAGTCCGCGACGCCGCTCAGGAGTTCCTCGTGCGCGAGGCGCAGGGCGCGGCCCGGTGCCGACGCCGTCCGCACCGCGAAGCCCTCGTGTTCGGGGGCGAGCCCCGGGTCCGGGGCGTGCGCACCGACGTACACGACCGTCCGTACGGGCAGGTCCCGCGGGGCGCGGCCGAAGGCGCGCAGCACCGCGGAGACCGCGGCGGCCGACGCCGGCACCGGCGCCCTGTCCTCTCCGGCGGGCCCCGGACAGACCATCAGCCTCCGGATCACCGCGCTGTCAGCTGTCAGCGGCATGGATACCTCCTCGTGGGCCGCGAGCCGCGGCCGGTGGGGCCAGGTCCCGAAGGAACCAGGGGGAGTGGGGGGACCAGTGGGGGCAGGGAAGGGCACCGGCGGGCCGGGCGAAGAGGGCGGGCCGCCCCCGCGGCGGGGGATCCGGAAGTCGGGGCGGCCCGCCGGCCGGCTCAGGCCGCGGTGCCCTGGCCGGAGTTGATGAGCTCGAGCAGCGCGCGCGGCGTCTCGGCGTCGACGATCGCGTCGTCGGGGACGCTGATGCCGTAGGTGCGCTGTATCTCGCCGATGACCTGCAGCAGAGCGAGCGAGTCGTAGCCCAGTTCAAGGAAGGGGGTGTCGAGGACGTCGCCGTCCAGGTCGATGCCCTCCTCCTCGCCGGCACTCTCGCGCAGCATCCGGGTCAGGTCGGCCAGGGTGACGGTGGTGGTCGTGGTGGTGGTCACGGTGGGTCCTCCGTTGGGTGATGTGAGTGGTGCCTGACTCAGGTGGTGTGAGTGGTCGTCACACGGTGGTGATCACGCCGTCGTGATCACGCCGTGGTGGTCACGCGGCGCGGCGTACGACGAGCGCCGCGTTGAAGCCGCCGTGGCCCCGCGCGAGCACCAGGGCGCTGCGCAGGTCCGCCTCCCGGGGAGCCCCGGTGACCAGGTCGATCGCGTAGTCCGCGGCGGCCTCGACGACGTGGGCGGTGGGCGGGATCACCCCGTCGCGCAGGGCGAGCAGGGCGGTGGCCGCGTCGAGGGCGGCACCGCCGGCGAGCAGCCGCCCGGTCATCGACTTGGGGGCGGTCACCGGCACGGCGCGCGGACCGAACACGGCCGCCAGGGCCTCGGCCTCGGCCCGGTCCAGGTCCGGGACGCCGGCCGCGTCGGCGAAGACGACGTCGATGTCCGCGGGGGTGAGCCCCGCGTCGGCGACTGCGATGCGGGCGGCCCTGGCCAGGCCTGGCGGGCGGCCCGAACCGGGAGCCGGGTCGAGAGTGGCGGCGTACCCGGCGATCTCACCGTAGACATGGGCCGAGCCGCGCTCGCGGGCGGCCGCCAGGTCCTCGGCGACCAGGATCGCCCCGCCCTCGCCCGGCACGTATCCGCTCGCCTCGGTGGAGAAGGGCAGGAAGGCGCGGGCCGGGTCCGGCTCGGTGCTCATCAGGCCGGAGGCGAGCTGCGGCACCCAGCCCCAGGGGCAGATGCCCGCGTCGACACCTCCGGAGACCACCGCCTGGAAGCCACGGCGGACATGGCGGCGGGCCTGGCCGATCGCGTCGATGCCGCCGGCCTGCTCGGTGAGCAGCACACCGCTCGGACCGCGCAGCTTGTGCCGGATGGAGATCTGGCCGGTGTTGACGGCGTAGAACCAGGCGAAGGACTGATACGCGCTGACGTGCTCCTTGCCCTTGCTCCACAGGTTCTGCAGCTCGCGCTGGCCGAACTCGACGGCGCCGCCGGACGCCGAGGTGACCACGCCCATGCCGTACTCGGGCAGTTCGCCGGTGTCGAGGCCGGCGTCCTCCAGGGCCCATTCCGCGGCGGCCAGGGCGAGCCGGGTCATGTGGTCTGTCTGCGGCATGAGCCGGCTGGGGATGTGCTCCTCGGCGACGAATCCCGGCACCTCGCCGGCCAGCCGGGCCGGATACTGCGAGGCGTCGAAGCGGGTGACCGGGCCGATGCCCGACTCGCCGGCCAGTGTCGCCTTCCAGTAGTCCTCGGTGCCCAGGCCGTTGGGCGCGACGACGCCGAGTCCGGTCACCACGGTGGAGGTGGTCATGCGATGCTCCTCTCCGGTCGCGCGAGGACCATCGCGCTCTGGAAGCCGCCGAAGCCGCTTCCCACGCTGAGAACGACGTCCGGCCTCTTCTCCCGTGCCGTCAACGGGATGTAGTCGAGATCGAGTTCGGGATCCGGTTCGTGCAGGTTCGCGGTGGGCGGCAGCACACCGTGTTCCATGGCGAGGGCGCAGGCGACGATCTCCAGTGAGCCGATCGCGCCGAGCGAGTGCCCGATCATCGACTTGATGGAGCTGACCGGGGTCCGGTACGCGTGCTCCCCGAGGCTGCGCTTGAACGCACCCGTCTCGTGGCGGTCGTTCATCTTGGTGCCCGAGCCGTGCGCGTTGATGTAGCCGATCGTGGTCGGATCCAGCCGGGCCTCGGTGAGGGCGGCGTCGATGGCCTCCGACATCTCCCGGCCGTCCGGCTTCAGCCCGGTCATGTGGAACGCGTTGCAGCGCTGGGCGAAGCCCGCGATCTCGGCGTAGATGTGCGCGCCCCGGCGCCGCGCGCTCTCCAGCTCCTCCAGGACCAGGACGGCCGCGCCCTCACCGAGCACCAGACCGCTGCGGGTCCGGTCGAAGGGGCGGCAGGCGCTCTCCGGGATTTCGTTGCGCGGGGTGGTGGCGTGGATGGCGTCGAAGCAGGCGGAGGTGATCGGGGAGATCGGGGCCTCGGTCGCGCCGGCGATCATCACGTCGCAGGTGCCCTCGCGGATCAGTTCCACCGCGTGGCCGAGCGAGTCCAGGCCGGAGGTGCAGCCGGTGGAGACGACGGCGGCGGGCCCCTCCGCCCCCGCCGCCCGGCCCACTTCGGCGGCCATCGAACTGGGTACGAAGTGCCGGTACAGCTCGGGGACCGCGTACTCGTGGTCGACGAGCCACTTGCGGCCGCCGTCGCTGACCACCGCGTACTCGCGTTCCAGGCTGGTGGTGCAGCCGACCGCGCTGCCCAGGGAGGTGCCGATCCGGCCAGGGTCGAGGGCCGAGGCGTCCAGGCCGCTGTCGGCGAGCGCCTCACGGGTGGAGACCACCGCGAACTGGGCGGCCCGGTCGAGGCGTCGGGCCTCCTGCTGGGAGAGCCCGGCAGCCAGTGGGTCGAAGTCGCACTCGGCGGCGACCCGGGAGCGGAACTGGGAGGGGTCGTAGAAGGAGATGGTGCGGGTTGCGGTACGGCCCGCGGTGAGCAGGTCCCAGTACTCCTTGACGCCGATCCCGCCAGGGGCCACGGCGCCCAGTCCGGTGATGGCAACTCGACGCATCATCTACCTCGCCTTCGACGGGGCGGGGTGCTTCGCGCACTCCCTGCCGGATGGAACTGTGCGGGCCACTGTCGATCCCTTCGTCCGGAGCACTGGGGTGTTGCGGTGGCCGGGGCGCGCTGGGTTGGGTTCTCGCCCCGGCCGACCGGCCCGAACGGCCGCCCGCTCGTGACGGGCCGCCGTATCCGGTAATCCCATGGAACGTGCAGGTCCTCGACGGCCGCTCGGGTCCGCGTGGACCTGCGGCGACGGCCCGTCAGGTGGGGACGTTGCCATGCTTGCGAGCAGGTATTTCGGCCTTTTTTCCGCGCAGCATCGCCAGCGAGCGGATCAGCACGGAGCGGGTCTCGGCCGGCTCGATGACGTCGTCCACCAGGCCGCGTTCGGCGGCGTAGTAGGGGTGCATCAGCTCGGTGCGGTACTCCTTGATGCGTTGCGCGCGTACCGCTTCGGGATCGTCGGCCGCGTTGATCTCCCGGCGGAAGATGACGTTGGCGGCGCCCTCGGCGCCCATCACGGCGATCTCGTTGGTCGGCCAGGCGAAGGACAGGTCGCAGCCGATGGAGCGGGAGTCCATGACGATGTAGGCGCCGCCGTACGCCTTGCGCAGCACCACGGAGATCCGGGGCACGGTGGCGTTGCAGTACGCGTACAGCAGCTTCGCCCCGTGCCGGATGATCCCGTTGTGCTCCTGGTCGACGCCCGGCAGGAAGCCCGGAACGTCGACCAGGGTGACCAGCGGGATGTTGAACGCGTCGCAGGTCGACACGAAGCGGGCGGCCTTCTCGCTGGCGTGGATGTCGAGCACGCCGGCGAGCACGGCGGGCTGGTTGGCGACGATGCCCACGGGGTGCCCGTCGAGGCGGGCGAGCGCGCACACCACGTTGCGTGCCCACGCCTCGTGGACCTCGAAGTACTCGCCGTCGTCGACGACTTCCCCGATGACGTCGCGGATGTCGTACGAGCGCCCCGGCTCGGCCGGCACGAGGTCGCACAAAGCCTCCGTGCGCCGGTCCGCGGGGTCGCCGGACGGCGCCGCGGGCGGCAGCTCCCGGTTGTTGGACGGCAGCAGCGAGATCAGGAACCGTACGTCCTCAAGGCACTCGGTCTCGTCGTCGTACGCGAAGTGGCAGACACCGGAGACCGTCGAGTGCGGCTCGGCGCCGCCCAGGCCGTTGTGCGTGATCCTCTCGCCGGTGACCGCCTGCACCACGTCGGGCCCGGTGATGAACATCTGGGCGGTCTCGCGCACCATGAACACGAAGTCGGTGAGCGCGGGCGAGTAGGCGGCGCCCCCGGCGCACGGGCCGAGCATCACGCTGATCTGCGGGATGACCCCGGAGGCCGCCACGTTGCGGCAGAAGATGCCGCCGTAGCCGGCGAGCGCGGTGACGCCTTCCTGGATGCGGGCACCGGCGCCGTCGTTGAGCGACACCAGCGGCGCTCCGGCCGACTGCGCGAGGTCCATCACCTTGTGCACCTTGGCGGCGTGGGCCTCACCGAGCGCTCCCGCGAAGACCCGGAAGTCGTGGGCGTAGGCGAAGACGGTGCGGCCGTGGACCAGGCCCCAGCCGATGACCACGCCGTCGCCGTGCGGCTTCCTGTCCTCAAGGCCGAACCCGGTGGCGCGGTGCCTGCGCAGCGGTTCGATCTCGGTGAAGGTGCCCTCGTCGAAGAGGACCACCAGCCGTTCGTGGGCGGTGAGTTTGTTCTTCGCGTGCTGCCGCCGGGTGGCCTCGGGATCGGGGCCGCGGCCCGCTTCCTCTTTGATGCGGCGCAGTTCCGCGGCGGCTCGTCGCAGGTCAGGGGCGGCTGTGGGGACCGTGAGGTCGTCGAGGATCGTCATCGGCCGAACGTAGGACCGGCGACTCGAACGCGGGTCGAGACACCGCCGGGGCCGGCCGGTGGCCGGGTCAGCCGGCGGCGGAGGAGGGCACCTGGCGGTGCACCTCCAGGTCCAGCGCGGGGTCCGCGGCGAGGATCGACTGGTGCAGCCGCCGCAGCCGGGACGACGGTTCGATGCCGAGCTCCTCGACGAGCGAACCGCGCAGCCGCTGGTAGGCCTCCAGGGCCCGCCACGCGTTGTTGGAGCGGTGCAGCGCGGTCATCAGATGGGCGCAGAAGTTCTCGTGCATGGGGTGCCTGGCCACCAGGACGCGCAGTTCGGGCACGATCTCCGCGTGCCGGCCGAGATACAGGTCGGCCTCGATGCGCCGCTCCAGGGCCGCCATCCGGTCCTCCTCGAGCCGCAGGGACTCCAGTTCGAGCACACTGCCCAGGCGTACGTCCACCAGGGCGGGCCCCTGCCACAACGCCAGGGCCCTGCGCAGGAGTTCGGCGGCGGTGCGGTGGTCGCCCGCCTCGTGCGCGTCGCGCCCGGAGGCACACAGCTGCTCGAATTCCTGTACGTCGATCTGTCCCGGCTGCACCTCAAGGAGGTAGCCCCCGTGCTGGGTGACCAGGATGTCCTTGGGCCGGCGGGTCGCGTCGCCCTCCAGGGCGGCCGCGATTTTGCGCCGCAGCTGCAGGATGTACGTCTGCAGGGTGGTGGCGGCGCTGCGCGGTATGTCCTCGCCCCAGATCTCCTCCATCAGCGTCGGCACGGTGACGACGCGTCCGGTCTGCAGGGCGAGCAGGGCGAGAATCTGCCGCGGTTTCGCGGCGGTCGGCACGACCGACACTCCGTTCAGTTCGGCCGTGAGTCGCCCCAGTATCTTGATGTCCATGTGATCACTCTCCCGTCTCGCACGGGCGGTGCCGCCCCCGTGTCGCCTGGGCGGTGCCGTCGGCCGCGGGCCGCGGTCGTCGCCTCCCGAGCATGCCAAGAGCCTGGCAGGGGCCGGGTTCCAGCCACAGTGCGCGACTCATGAAGAGACCTATGAAAATGTCATAGCGCGATGGTGAGCCCGGCACTGTGCGCTTGAGAAGAGCGCCCTCCAGAATTCGGTGTCGCGGGATACGCCGAACGAATTCCCGATTCGCAGCGCCACTCAACACACTCAGGACTCTGGAGGGTTCCATGAGCACGTTGATCACGCCCGCCCCGGCCCGTCGGGCCCGTGCAACCTCACAGGACCACCGCATCGCACTCCTCACGGCCCGTGCGGGACTCGAACCGGAACTGGCCGCGCGTTACCTCGCCGACCCGGTGTCGGTCCTCGCGGAGTTCGGGGTCGTGGCGGCGGAGCCGGTGTACCTGGCGGCAGCCGGGGGGGAAACGTTTGTGCTTGAGGACCTGGACCGGCCGGACACATCCATCAGCTACGACAGCTGGTTCACCGGACAGGAGCACTCCGCCGCCGGCTCGGGGACTCCCGCCGCATGAGCGGATCCCCCATGCCCTCCGCGGCACGGCAGGTGGGGTTCAAGCCCCACCTGCGCGTCGAGGTCGTCGGTGGAGAGGCCGTGTATCTGCTGTCGGAGCGCGGTACGACCGCGCTGCACGGCCCGCACGTCGAGGCCCTCGCCCCGCTGCTCGACGGGACCCGGACCCTGGAGGCCGTCTTCCTGGAGGCCGCCGGCGTGGTCGACGCGTCGGCGGCGGGCCGGACGATCGCCGCGCTCGCGGAGGCCGAACTCATCGGCTACCGCGCCCCGTCGGCGGATGCCGCCGCGGAGGCCTACTGGGAACTCGCGGGCCTGAGCGGTACGGGCGCCCAGGCGGCCCTGGACAGCACTCCGGTGCAGGTCCTCGTGCTGGGCCGGACGGACCCCGGCCCCGTCCGCCAGGAGTGCCGCGCCTCCGGCCTGACCCTGGCCGACGAGGAGACGTCCGCCGCGTTCACGCTGGTCGTGTGCGAGGACTACCTCGACCCGGCACTGGCCGACGTGGACGCACAGCACCGGGCCGCGGGCCGGCCCTGGCTGCTCGCCAGGCCGTGTGGCGTAGAGGCCTGGGTGGGCCCCGTGTTCGGCACTCCTGAGCGGGCCTGCTGGTCCTGCCTGGCACACCGGCTGCGCGGGCACCGCGCCACGCAGGCGCCGGTGCAGCGGGTGCTCGGGCTGCCGGGTCCGGTGCCGCTGCCGCGCGCCTACCTGGCGTCCGTACGGGCGCTGGGGCTGCAGAGCGCCGTCCTGGAGGCGATGAAGTGGGTCGCCGGGATGCGCCAGGACGAGCAGAGCGCCCTGTGCACTCTGGACACCCGCACCCTGCGCACCCGCCACCACCCGGTGACCCGGCGCCCCCAGTGCCCCGAGTGCGGCGATCCCGGTCTGGTGGCGGCGAGCGTGCGGCGCCCGGTGACCTTCGCCTCCCGTCTGAAGTCGGCCACGGCCGGCGGCGGCGACAGGGCCCTGTCGCCCGACGCCGTGCTCTCCCGCTACCGGCATCTCGTCGATCCGCTCACCGGTGTGGTGCCCGAGGTACGGCCCGCCTCCGGCACCCCCGACGGCCTCAACCGCTATGTCTCAGGGCGCAATCACGCCCTGCGCGCCGACACGCTCGCCGGGCTGCGGCACGGGCTGCGCAGCCACAGCGGCGGCAAGGGGACCACCCCGGTCGAGGCCGAGGCCGGCGCCTTGTGCGAGGCGGTCGAGCGCTACAGCGCGACCCGGCACGGGGACGAGCCCGTCGTCGTCGGCACACTCGCCGGGCTGGGCGACAGCGCGCTGCACCCCAACTCCTGCCAGCTGTACGCCGACCGGCAGTTCGCTGAGCGGGAGCACTGGAACCGCTCGGCCGCCGCGTTCCAGCAGGTTCCGCCGCCTTTCGATCCGCACGCGCCCACGGAGTGGACCCCCGTGTGGTCGATGACGGCCGGCACCCACCGGCTGCTGCCCACCTCGATGCTCTACTTCGGCGCCGCCCCGGGCAGACGGCCGTCCGCGCCGTGGGCGGACTCCAACGGCAACGCGGCCGGCAGCAGTCTGGAGGACGCGGCGCTCCAGGGGTTCCTGGAGGTGGTCGAGCGCGACGCGGTCGCCCTGTGGTGGTACAACCGCAGCCGGCTGCCCGGCGTCGACCTGGACGCCTTCGACGAACCCTGGCTCGGTCAGGTCCGCGCCGCATACGGCAGGTTGCGCCGCGATCTGTGGGTGCTGGACCTGACCGCCGACTTCGGCATCCCCGTCATGGCGGCCGTCTCCTGCTGCAACGACGGGACGGCGCAGCAGATCTGCTTCGGGTTCGGCGCCCACTTCGACCCGCGTACGGCACTGCGCCGCGCGGTGACCGAGATGGCGCAGCTGCTCCCACCACCGGGCGTGGACACGCGGGCGGACGGTGAATTCGCCTCCCTCCACCCGGAGCTGGCCTCCTGGTGGTCCCTGGCGACCACCCGGAATCAGCCATATCTCGTCCCGGACCCTGCCGAGTCTCCCCGTACACCCGCAAGTTACGTGTGCGAACCGAGAAACGACCTGCTCAGCGACCTCATGGTGGCCCAGGACCTGGTGCGCGGCCGTGGCATGGAACTGCTCGTCCTCGATCAGACTCGGCCTGACGTGCGGCTTCCCGTGGTCAAGGTGATCGTCCCCGGGATGCGTCACTTCTGGGCCAGGTTCGCCCCCGGACGACTCTATGAGGTTCCTGTGACCCTCGGTCGCAAACCGCACGAGACAGGTCACCGCGACCTCAACCCCATTCCTTTGTTCGTGTGAATCCGGCCGATTACAGCCACCGGTGGCCCGATCCCGCTGTGAGCCCTACCATGCGATTCGCCATGTCCCCGGGGTAGGAGGTCACGATGCCGGACGCTTTCCGTGGAACGGAAAGTACCGAGGGTGCCGCGAGCTCCCCGCCGGCACCGATCCACCTGGCCATGGCCCCCCGCCTCGCCCGCACCATCGTTCTGCTCGTGCTGACCTGTTACTGCTTCATCGTCATCCTCAACGTGCTCAACACGGGCGGGGCGAGCGCCTCCAGGATGACCGTCTGCACCGGTGTCGTCCTGCTCGAGTTCGGGGTGCAGTTCGCCCTCGCCCTGCCCGCCGCACGCGCATGGCCGCTGCGGCGGCGGCTCGTCACCCTGGGCGTGCAGGCCGTGCTGACCTATCTGCCCGCCGCCTGGTTCGGACTCGACTGGGGCAGCATGCAGGGGCCGCTCGCCGCGACCATCCTGCTCACCCTGCCCAACCCCGTGGCCTGGCCGGTGTTCGGGGCCGTCGTGGCGGCCGCCCCGCTGTACCCGTTACTGAAGGGCTCGGGCGTCCTCTACAGCGGCTACGTGTTCATCTCCGTCACGCTGGCGGGCCTCGTCATCTACGGCCTGACCCGGCTGACCGACCTCGTCCGCGAACTGCACGACACCCGCGAGCGGTTGGCACGCATGGCCGTGACCCAGGAACGGCTGCGCTTCGCACGGGATCTGCACGACCTGCTCGGATACAGCCTGTCCACCGTCACGCTCAAGGGCGAGCTGGTCAGCCGGCTGATCCCCGTCCGCCCGGAACAGGCCGCCGAGGAGACCACGTCCCTGCTCCTCGTCGCCCGCCAGGCACTCGCCGACGTCCGTCTCGTCTCCCGTGGCTACCGGGACATGTCGCTGTGCGAGGAGGCGGAGTCCGCGGCGAAGGTCCTGGTGTCGGCCGAGGTCCGCGTCGAGGTCGACATGCGCGTCGAGCGGCTGCACCCGGTGGTCGACACGGTGCTCGCGACGGCCCTGCGGGAAGGAGTCACCAACATCCTCCGCCACAGCAAGGCCGAGGTATGTACCATCAGGGCCACCAGCGGGACGGAAACGGTTCTGCTCACGCTGGTCAACGACGGGGTCACCGACGGGGGGAAGGCTGACGCGCGTTCGTGTGGTGGGAGCGGTCTGGGCAACCTCCGGACCCGGCTCACCGAGATCGGCGGAGAACTGACGGCCGGCGTCGACGAGGACGGCCTGTTCCGCCTCGACGCACGGGCACCGCTCCAACCGCATCAGGGGGAGGCCGGCCACACCACGGCCGGCGCGCCCGGCACCGAGAGAGCCGCGGCCTGATCAGGCCCTGATCAGACGAGACACCGCTACCTGGGGGAGGTAACAGGTGCTGTCCATCAACATCCTTCTCGCCGAGGATGTGCACATGATTCGCGGCGCTCTGGTCGCGCTGCTGCAACTCGAGCCCGATCTGCGGGTCATCGCCTCCGTGGAACGGGGCGACACGATCGTCAGCACGGCACTCGAGGTCCGGCCCGACGTCGCGGTGATCGACGTCGACCTGCCGGGGATGGACGGTCTGACGGCCGCCGCCGAACTGCACGAACAGCTCCCCAGTTGCCGCTCCCTCATCCTCACCAGCCTGGGCAAGCCCGGCACCCTGCGCCGCGCCATGTCGGCCCATGTGTCGGGCTTCCTGCTGAAGGACTCCCCGCCCGACCAACTCGCCTCCGCCGTACGCTCGGTGGCGAGGGGTGGACGTGTCGTGGACCCCCAGCTCGCACTGACGGCCTGGGACTACCCCGACAATCCGCTCTCCCGCCGGGAGACTGAGGTGCTACGGCTCGCGGCCCGGGGTGCCGACGCCGCCGAGATCGCCGGATGCCTCTATCTGACCAAGGGAACCGTCCGCAACTACCTCACCTCGATCGTCGGCAAGCTCGGTGCCCGCAACCGCGTCGACGCCATCCGTATCGCCGAGGAGGCCGGCTGGATTCCCTGAGCCGGCCCGGCCGGGCCCGGCCCCCAGGAGCGCGTCCAGCAGGCCCTCGTCCAGCGTCGTACCCACCGAGACGTCCGCCAGCTCCCCGAACCCGGCGTCGTACACCGCCACGCTCACTACATGGCGGCCGCCCACGTCGAAGGTCCCGAACGTCCATCCGTCGTCCTCGGTGGCCGTGCCGTCGGGACGTACCAGACGGGCGCCGGACGACTCGTGCAGCGCGAAGCCGAACTCGGTGAAACGGAACCTGAGGCCCTGCCCGAGTGCCTTGCTGTAGGCCTCCTTGAGGGTCCACAGCCGCACCATCGTCTCGTTGCGGGCGCCCTCGCCGCCCCGGTCGAGATGCCTCTTCTCGAACGGAGTGCAGGCCTGTGCCTCGGAGCCGGTATGTGCCAGACGGCGGTCGGCGCGCTCCACGTCGACCCCGATCCGGCCCCTGCGGGTGACGCCGACGACCATCGTCTCGTCGGTGTGACTCAGGCTGATGTCGATCTGGTCCAGGCCGCGCACATAGGGGCGCCCACCCGGCTGATACGCCAGGTCCACCATCTGCGGCTGGGTGCGCAGGGCCGCCGCGGCGGTGTAGCGCACGAAGAGCCGGGAGGCGAGGAAGCGCTCCCGCATCCCGGCCCTGCCGAGTTTCTCGTAGCGGATCCAGTCACGGCCGAGGAGGGCGCGCAGCTGTTCCGCGCCGGCGTCCGGCTGCCAGCCGGGCATCCTGCCGTACACCAGGACGCTGCCGCTGCGCACGAGTTCGTCGCGCACCCGCTCCCAGGGGCCGTCCGGTCCCGGCGCCTCGATCGGACGGCTGATCGGTGTCATCGGGTTCACGCCCCGGCCAGCGCCGCCGCCAGCGGTCCGGCGTCGAGCGCGGAGATCACCCCGGCCAGGTCCACCGCGTCGCTCTCCGGACCGCGGCACACCGCCAGGCAGGTCGGCCCGTCGTTGCCGCCCATCCGGCGCAGGAACGGGGTGAGGACCACCCGTGGGCCGATCTCCACCACATGGGTCGGGGTCTGCTGCGCGAGCATCGCCCGGGCGGCGTCGGCGAAACGTACGGGGGAGGTGATCTGCTCGCTCCAGTACGGCCCGTACAGCGGTTCGGTGGTCAGCCTGCCGTACACGGTGGAGTAGAACGGCACCCGGGCCGGACCGCCGGCGACCCGGTGGGCGACCGCGTCGAACCTCGGCACCATGGGCGCCATCAGAGGCGAGTGGAAGGGGTGGGTCACCGTCAGATGGCGGCAGGCGATGCCCCGGCCCTCCAACTGCTCCTGGATGCGTTCGAGCCCCGCGCGGTCCCCGGAGAGCACGGTGGCCTTGGCGGCGTTGATGGCGCTGATGCCGACGCCGGGCTCGGCCGCGACCAGCTCGGCCGCCTCGAACGGGGCGGCGCAGGTGGCCATCATGCCGCCGCCGGAGGGCAGGTACTGCATGAAGGCGCCGCGCAGCGCGACCAGCTTGGCGGCGTCGGGCAGCGACAGGGCGCCGGCGACGGCGGCCGCCGCGAACTCCCCGATGCCATGGCCCAGTACGGCGACCGGGGTCACGCCCTCGTCCCGGAGGGTCTGCGCGAGGGCGTACTCGACGGCGAACAGCGCCGGCTGGGTGAACGCGGTCTGGTGGATGCGCGGGTCGTTGCCCAGGATCAGCTCCACCACGGACGTCCCGGTGTAGGGCAGCAACTCGGCGGCGGCCTCGGCGAGATGGGCGCGATAGCCGGTGCAGTCCCGGTAGAGCCCGGAGGTCATACCCGGGTGCTGGGAGCCCTGACCGGTGAACGCGAAGGCCGCCCTGACGAGGCCGCCGCCCGCCGGACGCGGGTCGCGGTGCGCCATGTACCGGGCCAGCTCGCGCACCGTGGGGTAGGCCGCGATGTCGGTGGGGTCGATCAGCGGCCCGAACTCCTCCTCGATGTCGCCGTACAGGCTGAGCGTGGCCACCGAGTCGAGTCCGTACTCGTGGAAGGGCACGCTCTCGTCCATCGGCACACCGAGATAGTGGGTGAGCCGCTCCGTGAGCCATTCGCGGTGGGCCACGTCGAACGAGTCGTCGTGCGCGTCGTCGTGCTGTGGTTCGGGCATGGTCGGTGCTCCATCTCGGGCGCGGGTGGATACCTCCGCCGGCGGGAAGGGGGTCCTCGTGGCGGCGCTACTCGGGCACTTGGCCGGTGCGGTGGGACAGCGTGCCGGGCGGCGTGGGGGCGTGCCCGGCCTTCCCCGGGGTCGCTCGGGCGAGTGCGGAGCCGTACAGGTCGTAGCTGCGGTGGTCGTGCAGACGGTCCAGGGCCTCCGCGAGCACGCGCTGTTCGCAGGCTGCGACCGAGTCGGGCAGGGACAGGCCGAGGCGGCGGCCCAGGCGGTGGAGCACCGCGGACGGCCAGGCCGGATCGGCCAGGAAGGTGTCGGTGCCGGCCAGCGCCTGTTCGCGCCAGACCCCCAGACAGCCGGCCGCCGCCAGGACCATGGTGTAGCGGTCGGCGAGCGCGAAGTTGCGCGGGCTGCCCAACGCCCCGCGGTCGCCGGGGTCGATCTCGCCGAACGCCTCGGCCAGATCGGCCAGTTCACCGGTGAAGGCCTGCGCCAGCGAGCGCAGCAGGGGCCAGTCCCCGCGCCCCGGGACGGTGAGGTCGGCCGACTCCAGCCACTCGGTGCACGCGATGAGGGTCGCGGCCAGCGGATCGCTGTCGCCGAGCAGGGACAGGCGCGGCAGATCGAGCGGCGGCAGATCCTCCTGAGGCCTGAACAGCGCGGCGGGCGCCTCCTCCTCGGCGAACCAGCTGTGCCGGGCGAAGTGCGGCAGCTGCGGCAGGATGCTGACCTGCCGGCCCGCGCTGCCGGCGTGGCCCAGCGAGGTGACGGGCAGGTCGCGCAGCTGCTTCTGGAACATGCCGTACGTCCCGCTCACCGCGAAGCTCTCCTCGCCGAGCACCGCCGACATCGCGTCCATCGACTCGGCGGCCAGCCGCGGCGCCAGATAGGCGGCCGACGCCGCGTACACGCTCATCTGCCGCGGCAGCAGATGCAGCGACCGGGTGGCGACCAGGGCGAGACAGTCGATGAGCAGCAGATCGAGGAATGCCCCCGTCAGCACGTCGCGCACATGCCGTACGTCGAGCGAGGAACGGCCGTCGTTCCGGGGCCGGGTGGCGAAGGTGGCCACGGTCCGCAGCGCGGTGTCGACGCCCGCGAGCACGATCGACGGGATGAGACCGCGGATCATCAGGGAGGACCGCAGCGACAGTTCGTAGCCGTCGCCGACCCCGCCGACCACGGCGCTGTCGGGCACGATGCAGTCGGTGAACGCCAGACCGCCGAACTCGGCGCTGCGCATACCGGTGGTGGAGTGCCGTTCGAGGTCGGTGATCCGGTCGGCGGGCAGGGCGGCGCGGTCGAGCACCAGCACCGAGTGGCTGCGGCCCCCGCCCGGGGCGTCCGACGTACGGGCGAAGACGACCAGGCCCCGGGAGCGCGCCGCGTTGGCGATCGCCGTCTTGCTGCCGTTCACGGACAGGCCCCCGGCGACGGGACGGGCGGTCAGCTCGTCGCGGACGAAGTCGTTGCCGTGCGCCACCTCGTGTCGTGCGACGGCGACCCGGTCGCCGCCCAGCAGCAGCCCGGCGACGAAGCGCTGCTGCTCGACGGTGCCCGCGGTCCACACCGGTACTGCGGCGAAGAAGCAGCTGAGGCCGTGGCCGAAGGCGACGGAGGCGTCCCGGCGGAACAGCGGGCGCAGCAGGCGGCCGAGGACGTCCATGCGCCGTAGGCGGCCGCCGAGTTCCTCCGGTACGAACTCGGAGTTGAAGGCGAACGCGTCCAGGACCTGTTCGGCGCCGGCGAGCTGTTCGCCTGCGGCGTCGGCGGCGAGGAGGGCCGCGCCGCCCAGGGGGTTCTCGGGGTCGTCGAGAGGGCCGAAGGAGGCTTCCAGGGCGTCGATGCGGGAGCGCTCCGCGGGGGGTGCCGCGGTGGGGCGTCGGGCGTCCGCGCCTTCGCCGGGGCTGGTCGCGCCCCGCGGCGGAGCCGCATATCGATACAGCCCCGCGCCGCTTTGGGGCGCTGTCATCGCAGTCCCCTTTCCGGCGCAGGCCGCCCTACGAGTCGGGCGACCTCCGGGTCGACCCACTGGTGCAGGGCGGTGAGTTCGCCGTTGAGGAACATGCGGCGCATGGCGGCGCGTTCGAGCTTGCCGCTGGTGGTGCGGCGGACCGTGCCGGGGCGTACCAGAAGCACCCCGCCCGCGGACACGTCGTACTGGTCGTGGAGCCGGCGCTGGACGCTGGAGGTGAGTGCGGCCAGATCGACGCCGTAGCGGCTGCGCGCCCGCAACTCCTGTACGACGACGACGCGTTCGCGTTCGCCGGGCACCCCGAACGCGGTGCCGGAGCCGAACAGGGCGCTGACCTCGCGCACCGTGCGCTCCAGGTCCTGCGGGTAGAGGTTGCGGCCCGCCACCACGATCATGTCCTTGATCCGGCCGGTCACACAGAGCCGCCCGTCGACGAGGGTGCCGAGGTCCCCGGTGCGCAGATAGCCGCCCTCGCCGTCCTTGATCCGCCCGCCGAAGGCGTCGGCGCTCTCCCTGGGCCTCGCCCAGTAGCCGCGGGAGACCGTCTCGCCGCGCACCCAGATCTCCCCGACCAGGCCGTCGTCGAGCGGCTCCTGGGTGTCCGGATCGACGATCCGCACCTCGGCACCGGTGGCCCGGCCGCAGGACACGACCTCGGCCACCGCCCCCGCGGCCCCCGGCGGCACGGGCAGCTTGTGGGTGTCGAACCCCCGGGCGGAGCGGTCGCCGCAGACCAGCAGCGTCGCCTCGGCCAGGCCGTAGCAGGGCACGAGCGCCTCGGGGCGCAGTCCCGCGGGGGCGAAGCGTTCACGAAAGGCCCGCAGGGTGGCGGCGTTCACGGGTTCGCCGCCACTGACGGCGACCTGCCAGCCGGACAGGTCGAGGCCGGCGAGCTGGCTGTCGTTGACACGGCGCACGCACAGGTCGTACGCGAAGTCGGGGGCGCCGCTGACGGTGAGTCCGTAGCGCGAGATGGTCTCCAGCCAGTGTGCCGGGCGCTTGACGAAGGCGACGGGGGAGAGCAGGACGGCGGTGCCGCCGAGCCACAGGGCGTGCAGCAACTGCCCGACCAGGCCCATGTCGTGGTGCAGCGGCAGCCAGCCGCCGATCCTGGCGCCCGGTACGGTGCCGAGCGCCTCGTGGATCGCGCGGTGGTTGGCGAGCAGCGCCCGGTGCGTCACGATCACGCCGCGCGGCTCGCGCGTCGAGCCCGAGGTGTACTGCAGGAACGCCACGTCGTCGGGTTCCTGCCGCGGCGGCTGCCACGGTTCGCCGTCGTCCGCGACGTCGGCGTCCATGACGTCGGCGTCGGTGGGGACGCACGTGATGTCCCCGTGTCCGGTGCGCGCCATCAGCTGGGTGACGTCGGGGGCTTCGGCGAGCGAGGTCAGCACACAGCCGGCGGCGGCGTCCTTGGCGATGCCCGCGATGCGCTCGTCGTGCCGGCCCAGGTCGCCGGGCGGCGCGGCGGGCACCGCGATCACGCCCGCGTACAGACAGGCCAGAAACGCGATGCCGAACAGTTTGCGCGAGGTGTGCAGGATCAGTACGCGCTCGCCCGGTGCCGCGTGACGCCCGATCCGGACGGCCACGATGCGCGCCGCCCGGTCGAGTTCGGCGTAGGAGAGAGTCTCGGGCCGCAGTGCTCCGTCCCACTCGGTGAGGAGGATCAGCGCCTCACGGTCGGGTGACTCGGCGACCCTGCCGCGCACGATGTCGGTGAATGTCCGATGGCCGGTCAACGCCCTCCCCTTTCGCTGTCGGGTTCCGCTGTCGGGTTCTGCTGTCGGATTCCGGTGTCGATTCCGCTGTTGTTGTCGGTTGTGTGTCGGTGACATGTGGTCCTGGTCCCGCGGTCATCTCCCCGGCCGGGGTGGCGAGAGATGGCTCGCGTTCTTGACGGTCCAGTCCGCGTACGCCGCCTTCGTCTCCGTCTCCGGTTCCGGCCCACGGCGCGAGAGGGCGAGCAACACGGCGGTCACGGCGGCCAGTTCGGCCGCGTCGGGCCGGCCGCGCACCACGGTGATGTGCGTCTCGTCGGTCATGGAAACAGCGTGCATGCCACACCTTGAGCGGCCCTCGCGCCCCGAACGCGACCGAGCCGAGGACCAGAGGTCCTCGGCTCGGCTCTCGCTCGGGCAGAGCCCTCAGCGGTCGTCTCAGTCGATCACGCGCTCGTAGGCCACATGCCGGGTCCGCTCGACGACGACCTCGGCGCCCACGCCCAGTTCGTGCTGGGCCGCCAGGGCCGGTGCGCTGCTCAGGGCCCGTTCCAGGGACCCGGGTTCCCGCCACCACAGCACGCCCGTGTAGTGGGTGGGGCGCAGCAGGGAGCGCAGCAGGTCGCTGCCGCCGAAGCCGCCCGCCTCGGCGAGGGCGTCGGTGAGCGCGGCGAACCGCCGCTCGAAGGCGCGCCAGTCCCCGCCGACCCGGGCGCGCAGCAGGGCCACGCTCTCCGTGCCGACGACAGCGTTGTCCCTCAGCACCCGGGACACGCTCACGGCCTGGTCGACCTCCGTCTCGACGAGTGGTTCCAGACGCTCGACGTGCACCAGGAAGGTGTCGTCGTGCACCGTGTCGAGGAAGGCGCGCAGGGTGCGCCAGTGTCCCAGGTGGACGTACACGTGCGGCCGTTCGGCCAGGCGCAGGGTCACCAGGAAGTCGAAGTCGCTGCGGCGGCGCAGGAACTGGGAGTGTTCGCGAAACAGCCGCTCGAACCTGTCGGTGTCACCCTTGACCTCGAAGCGGTTGATGACCGTGACGGGGCCCGATAGTTCACGTCCGGGCATGCACTTCCTCCGCGAATTGCTTGGCATGGCGCAACGTGGTGGAGCTGTTGGTGCCCAGGGCCTTGCGGACCAGAGACCTCGCCTCGGCGAGCGTGGCCTCGGGACCCAGTGCGCTGCGCACGCCCTCCGGGTCGAGCACCACAGTGTGCCAGGAGGTGACGGTGAGGGTCTCGCCGTCACCGGACGGTTCGATGGTCCAGCGTCCTGTGTGCACCCGCATCGCCACCGGCACCCGCAGTTGCTTGTACACGATCTCCCCACGGTCCTCGAAGCACACCCGGACCGAGGTGGTGTTGTGCAGGGAGCCGTCAGGACTGCGGGTGTCCATGTCCATGTGCTGGATGCCGGGTTCGTCCTCGGTCAGGGCGAGCCGCGCCACGTGCGGGAGCCGCTCGGGCCAGAGATCGGCACGGTCGAGGAAGGCGTACACGTCGCCGGCCGCTCCGGCGACCGTCACCGAGTCGCTGAAGGTGAAGCGGAGTTCCCCGGCCGCCTCGCCGAGTTCCGCCGCGTTCTTCAGGGCGGCGAGCTCGGCGACGCTGTTGCGGTCGACGGCGCGCTCGATCAGTTTCCCGGCCTCCGGGTCATCGCCGACCGCACGGTAGTCGTGCAGGAGCACCACCCGCGTCGCGCCGTCCTCCAGGGGCTCGATGCGCCAGGTGCCGCCCATCGAGGCGACGGGAGCCGCCGAGACCACCTGGCGGAAGGTGACGACACGGGCCCGCGGATCGAGGGTGCGTCGCGAAGTCCAGGTACGCACCTGCTCGTTGGCGATCGCCCAGATGCGCAGCAACTGCTCGCCGGTGCCGGTGCCGGTGCCGGTCGCTTCCCGGGCCCGGCTTTCTTCGAGCACCTCGACGTGCACGGTGGGCCCGAACACCTGGGGCCAGGCGGCGACATCGGCCACCAGCGCGTAGACGGCGTCCGGCGGAGCCGCCACGGTCACGGAGTGCTCGGTGACGTGAGTGCCGGTGACGGGGGCGGAGTCCGGTATGTCGCTCGTAACGGTCGTCGCCACGGCGGTCCTTCCTTCGGTCGTGCCGTCCAGGACGGCGATCAGCAGATTGGCACAGGTACCTTGAGCCCACCTCGACGGCGGGTGGAGAGCGGCTGGATCACATCGGGCGCCGGGCCGGGGCCGCGGCTGCGGTCAGGCCCAGCAGGGCCGTTCGGTGATCTCGACGACGGCGCAGCCCCAGCTGTAGCCCGCGCCGACACTGATCAGTACGCAGCGGTCGCCGGGTTCAGCCTTGCCGGAGACCAGCAGGTGATCGAGGCTCGCGAACTGGTCGCCCGCGCCGAGATGGCCGACGGTCCGGCTGAACTCCCAGGTGGTGCGGGCCGGTTCGATGCCGAATGGCTTGTAGTAGATGGACTGCAGCCGACGGCGCCCGAAGTGCGGGAGCACCACCCAGCGTGCGTCGCCGAGGTCCATTCCGGCGTCGGCGAGCGCCTGCTTGAGCACGGTCTGCTGCCCGTTGTACGCCCGGGTGATGGCGTACGACATGCCCACCCGGCCGACGAAGGCACGCTTCGCCTCCTCGAAGTCCACCGGCATCCGGCTGCCGAACGGCGCAGGCGTGAACGGCTCGTCGCCGCGGTGCAGGGGCTCCAGCGACGGATCGGCGTGCAGCGCGAGGGAGACCAGCCGAGCGAAGCCGCCGCGCCGGGAGAGGACAAGGGCGGAGGCGCCGTCGGCGTAGGGCGTGCCGGGATCGGTCTGCCAGCGGTCGATGCCCGGCGGGCAGAAGCGGTCGGCGCAGGTGAGCAGCGCGTCGCCGTGTCCGTGGCCGGCGGTGAGATAGGCGGCGGCGAGGTCCAGGGCGGCGAGGCCCCCGTTGGACATCTGCCGGATCTCCAGCGCCGGGCAGTTGTTGCCGAGGGCTTCTCGCTGGATGTACGAGCCCACGGGCCACAGGTCCTGGCCCTGGTGGTAGGTGTCCGCGTGCAGCAGCAGATCCACGTCGGCGGGGTCGCTGCCCGCGCGGGTCAGCGCCGTCCTGGCGGCGTGCGCCGCCATCTCGGCCGCCGACTCGTCCGGCGAGTACGACACCGACACGGCGCCGGTGGCAGTGGCGAGGCCCGGCGGGCAGTCGCCCGCGGCCACGGCGTCGTCGATGCGTAGACGGGACGGGAGACGTACGGACGTCGCCCGCAGGTGGATGTCTTCCACGCGCACAGCCGCTCCAGAGGGTTCGAGAGGGTCAGCCGGCCGGTGCGGCCACCAGGGCCTCGGCGTCGTGCCGCCGGCCCGGACGGTCGGACAGGACGTAGTGGACGGCGTCGAGCAGCGCCCCCAGGGCCGCCGCCGTCGCGTGCCGGTCCACGGCGACGGTGCCCCACTGCTGTTTTCCGCACCGGAACGACAACAGGACCCGTGTGGAGGGCGGTCCGTCCGGCTCGTCGGCGCCGAGTTCCCTGACCCGGTGCTCCACCAGGCGCAGCCCGGCCAGTTCGGGGAAGACCGGGTCGAGTGCCTGGTGCACGGCGGCGTCCAGGGCGTGCACGGGCTCCCTGCCCAGGCCGGTGGCGGTGCGCGAGGTTCCCTCGACACGCAGCCGCAGCGAGGCCCTCGCGCCGCCGCTCTCCCCGTCCAGGGCCACCTGCCAGCCCTCGACACCGAACGGCGGCCGTGGGTCCTGCTCCAGCAGTTCCGCCCGCAGCAGCAGTGCGAAGGAAGCGTCGGCGGACTCGAAGCTGTAGCCGCGGCTCTCCAGTTCCTTGACCCGGGCCGCTGCCCGGCCCACCGCCTCGGAGCCGGCGCTGACGTCGTAGCCCAGTTCGCGCGCCTTCAGCTCGACGGAGGAGCGGCCGCCCATGTCGGAGACCAGGACGCGCATGGCGTTGCCGACCCGGCCCGGGTCGATGTGCTGGTACAGGCCCGGGTCCACGCGCAGCGCCGAGGCGTGCAGCCCCGCCTTGTGGGTGAAGGCCGCCGCACCGACGTACGGCGCGGCCGGAGCCTCGGGGATGCCGGTCACCTCGGCGACGGCCCGACCGGTGGACGCCAGGTCAGCCAGTCGCTCCAGGGGAATCACCTCGCGGCCCCGCTTGAGGACGAGGTTCGCCATGACGGTGAACAGGTTGGCGTTGCCACAGCGTTCGCCGTAGCCGTGCGCGGTGCCCTGGGCGTGCACGGCGCCCGCGTCGACGGCCGCCATGGTGTTGGCGACCGCGCAGCCGGTGTCGTCGTGGCAGTGGATGCCGATGGTCGCGCCCGTCATGGCGATGGTGTCGGCGACGACGGCCTTCACCTCCTCGGGCAGCGAACCGCCGTTGGTGTCGCACAGCACCACCGTCTCGGCGCCGGCCTCCGCGGCGGTGCGCACCACCTCCAGGGCGTACTCGCGGTTGGCGACGTATCCGTCGAAGTAGTGCTCGGCATCCAGGAAGACGCGGCGTCCGGCCAGCACCAGATGCCGCACGGTGGACCGGATCATGGCGAGGTTCTCGGCGAGCGTGGTGCGCAGGGCCCGGTCCACGTGCGCGGTGTGGCTCTTGGCGACGAGCGTCACCACGGGCGTCTCCGCCGCGAGCAGCGCCCGCACCTGCGGGTCCTGCGACACGGGGACGTCGGGCCTGCGGGTAGCGCCGAAGGCCGTCAGAAGGGCGGCCCTGAGGTCGAGTTCGGTGCGTGCCCTGCGGAAGAACTCGGTGTCCTTCGGAATCGCGCCGGGCCAGCCTCCCTCGATGAATCCCACGCCGAGGGCGTCCAGGCTGCGCGCAAGGGCGAGCTTGTCGTCGACGGTGAGCGCGAGGCCCTCCATCTGGGTTCCGTCGCGCAGGGTCGTGTCGTAGAGCTGGAAGCTCTGGTCCGCCATCGCCCCTCCTTCCTGTCGGCCTGCGCAGTTCGCTGCGCGGCTTGTGCCAAGGGTCGGGGCGGTGCCTTGACGGGAGCCGGAGCCGGGCTTGAACGCTCTGCGTGCGTGCCGGGAATGGCCGTCGGGCGTCTGCGGGTTGGTGGGGGCCGGTCGCGCGGTTCCCCGCGCCCCTGAAAGAGGCGCCGTTCCCCGCACTCCTGAAAACCGCCGGTCCCCGTGTCCCTGCGGAAAAGGGTGCTGTTGCTCGGGCATGGCTGTAGGGCCGGGCGGCTGGTGTGCCGTCCGGCCCTACAGGATGCGGGTTTCAGGAGGCCGGGGTGGGCTCCGGCTCCTGCGCCGGGTCCTCCTGGCGGAGGCGCTTGGGGAGGGCGAACATCAGGAGGAACACCGCGGCGGCGATCCCGATGAACGTGGTGAGCAGGGTCTTGAAGCTGTCGGCGAAGGAGTCACCGACCTGGTCCTTGCCGTACGCGGCGAGGACCGCGGCGGTCTTCGGGTCCTGCAGCGGTTCGGCGGTGCAGCTCGCCGGCACGACGGAGGCGTCCTTCTCCTTCGCCCGGTCCACTGCGCAGGTGCGGTAGGCCGTGGCGATCTGGCCCGCCGCGCCCGGGGTCACCTGAGCGCTGGCCACCAACTCCTGGCGCAGCTGCGGCAGTTGGGCGTCGACGTTGGCGGTGGTGTTGCCGACCATGCCGCCGAAGAAGACCACGCTGACCAGGGCGCCGCCGATGGCGAAGCCGAGCTGGGTGTTGGTGTTGACCACACCGGAGGCCGAACCGGCGTGCTCGTGCGGCACGTCGGAGGTGACGATCAGCGGCAGCGGGGTGGCCACGGTGCCGAAGCCGAGGCCGACCAGGAACAGCGGGATCGCGATCTTCCAGGAGGTGACGTCGCTGCCGTACTTGCCCGCCACGTAGACGTACGAGCCCAGACCGGCCATCAGCACCAGGGCACCGATCTGCATCGCCTTGCGGCCGAACTTGGGCACCAGGATCATCACGGACGAGGTGGCGGTGAGGAAGGCGCCGACGCAGAACGGGAGGCTGGTGAGGCCGGCCCGCATCGGGGACCAGCCCTGGCCGACCTGCATGTAGAGCGTCCATCCGATGGTGAACATGCCCATCCCCGCGTAGAAGATCAGGTTCACGGCGAGGCCGGCCGAGTAGCTGCGGGTGCGGAAGAGACCGAGCTCGACCAGGGGCGAGCCGTCACGGCGGGTCCGTGCGCGCTGCCAGGCGACGAAGCCGGCCAGCACGAGCAGCGAAGCTGCCATGGAGACGTAGCCCCATGCCGGCCAGCCCAGCTCCCGGCCCTGCAGCAGCGGGAAGACCAGCATCACGAAGCCGATGGTCAGCAGGACCGCGCCGCGGATGTCCAGCTTGAGCGCCTGCGGCGCCTTCGACTCGGTGATGACCTTGGTGCCGTACACCAGCCCGACCAGCCCGAACGGCACGTTGACCAGGAAGACCAGGCGCCAGTCGAGGCCGAACAGGTTCCACTGGACCAGCAGACCGCCCAGTGCCAGGCCGAGCGTCGCGGCGAGGCCGCCGACCAGGCCGTGCAGGGCGAAGGCGGTGCCGCGTTCCTTGTCGGAGAAGGTGACGTGGATGATCGACAGCACCTGCGGCACCATGACGCCGGACGAGGCGCCCTGGATCACCCGCGCGAGCACCAGCTGCCAGGGCTCCTGGGAGAGGCCGGCCGCGAGCGAGGAGAGGGTGAATCCGGCGACGCCGACGAGGAACACCTTCTTGCGGCCGTGGATGTCACCGAGCCGCCCCCCGAGGATCAGGGTCAGGGCGAAGGCGAGCTGGTAGCCCACCAGAACCCACTGGATGGCCGAGTACCCGGCTCCGAGATCCCGCTGCATGGAGGGCGCCGACACGTTGGCGATCGTGCCGTCCAGCAGATCCAGGAAGGCGGAGACGAGCAGCACCAGCAGCGCCGCCCAGCGCTTGGGATCCAGCGGCTTGTCCCCCGCCGTCGGATCCGCGCCCGTCTTCCTGCTGTGCACCTCCGTCTCGACGGACGGAGCCTGTTCGGAGGAAATAGCCATGATGTGGCCTCTTTCAATACTTGGGGGGTTGGACTTGCCGGGGCCGTGCGGGGGATGAACTCGTGGGCAGGGGCGGGGTGTGGACGGGTGAACCCGTCGCCCACCCCGCAGGATGACGGCAGTCAGTGGAGTTCCGCTTGAGTCCTGCTGAAGCGCGGAGCGGGGGCCGCGGGCCCGCTGCCTCTGGCCTGGTGGTGGGGGTGCGCCGCCGCTTCCGCGACACTGAGGACCGGTGTCACACACGCCTCCGTTTCCTCGAAGCGACGGGCCCATTCGTCCCGGCTGCGCGTGCGGATGCGATGGGCGAACACCCGGCGCAGGGAAGGCCAGTTGACGGGATCGCTGCGGTCGGGCAGCCGCTCGGGATCGAGTTCCAGGCCGTCGAGCAGAGCCCGGTAGAACCGCTCCTCCAGCGCTCCGACGGCGACATGACCGCCGTCCGCGCAGGCGTAACAGGTGTAGAAGGGCGCGCCCCCGTCCAGAAGGTTGACCCCGCGTTCGTGACGCCACTGGCCGCTTCGGGCCATCGAGGTCAGCATGCCGAGCATCGCCCCGGCCCCGTCCACGATCGCGGCGTCCACGATCTGACCCCGACCGGAGGCCTGCCGCTCGAACAGCGCCGCCAGCACCCCGGCGACCAGGAACATCGCACCGCCCGCGAAGTCGCCGAGCAGGTTTACCGGCGGCACCGGGGGCCCGCCGGCCTCACCGATGGCGTGCAACGCACCCGTGAGCGCAAGGTAGTTGATGTCGTGGCCCGGGGTCATGGCCAGCGGCCCCTCCTGGCCCCAGCCGGTCATCCGGCCGTACACCAGGCGGGGGTTGCGTCCCAGGCAGACGTCCGGGCCGATGCCGAGCCGCTCTGCCACGCCGGGTCTGAACCCCTCCACCAGGACGTCCGACTGCTCCAGCTGCCGCAGCAGCCAGTCCACGTCACCCGGGTCCTTGAGATCCAGTTCCATGGAGCGGCGCCCACGGTCGAGTTCGCCGTGCCAGTCCGCGAACGAGCGGGCGCCGTCGGCCCGGTCGATCCGCACCACATCGGCCCCCAGGTCAGCGAAGATCATGCAGGCGAACGGGGCGGGCCCGATCGCCGCGAGCTCCACGACCCGCAGGCCGTGCAGCGGTCCTGTGCCTGTCGCCATCTGCGGCTCCTTCGTCGTCGGCGGCACGCTGCAAGCCCGTCCTGGAACCCGGGCACAGGCACACTCGCGCCGCACTCGAACCCGCCGGTCGGTGCATCCTCCAGTCGTGTTCGAGGCCGCGTCCCTAATCTCCGCGGGACACCAAGGACGTAGGCGATCCGGGAGGACCAGCGATGAGCAGGGGCGTCACGCCGTTCCGTGTGGCATTCGACGAGGCGGATCTCGCCGATCTCAAGGACCGCCTGGCCCGGACCCGCTGGCCCGAGGCGGAGACCGTGGACGACTGGTCCCAGGGGGTGCCGCTGGCGTATCTGAAGGAGCTGGCCGAACACTGGCGGACCGTCTACGACTGGCGGGCCACCGAGGCACGGCTGAACGAGCTTCCGCAGTTCCGCACCGAGATCGACGGCCTGGGCGTGCACTTCCTGCATGTGCGCTCGCCCCACCCGGGCGCCCTGCCGCTGCTCGTCAGCCACGGCTGGCCGGGCTCGGTCGTCGAGTTCCTCGATCTGGTACGTCCGTTGACGCACCCCGAGAACCCTGCCGACGCCTTCCACGTGGTCTGCCCGTCGCTGCCCGGCTTCGCCTTCAGCGACAAGCCCGCCACCACCGGCTGGACGGTGGAGCGGACGGCCGCGGCCTGGGCGGAGCTGATGGCGCGGCTCGGCTACGACAGCTACGCGGCCCACGGGGTCGACTGGGGGTCGTTCCTCACCGGCGTGCTCGGCGAGACGGACGGCGCGCATCTGGTGGGCATCCATCTGGCCATGCCGTTCGCCAGGCCCCCGCAGGAACAAGTCCCCCTGGACGAACGGGACGTGGCGGGACTCGCCGCGCTCAAGGAGTTCCAGCAGAACGAAGGCGGCTACTCGGTGATCCAGGCGACCCGGCCGCAGACCCTCGGATACGGGCTCACCGACTCTCCTGTCGCCCAACTGGCCTGGATGGCCGAGAAGTACTGGGCCTGGACCGACCACGGCGGCGACCTGGAGAAGGTGATCCCGCGCGAGCGGCTGCTGGACTGCGTGACGCTGGCGTGGCTGTGCCGCACCGGTGCCTCCTCGGCGCGCATCTACTGGGAGAGCCACAACAAGATGGCCCTCGCGCCCGTGTCCGTGCCGGCCGCGCTCGCCGTGTTCCCCAAGGACGCCCGGATGCCGCGCGCCTGGTGCGAGGCGCGCTTCACGGATCTGCGGCGGTGGACCGACCACGCCGCTGGGGGGCACTTTCCGGCGCTGGAACAGCCCGGGCTGCTGGTGGACGAACTGCGGTCCTTTTTCCGTGCGTTGCGGTGACATCCCGCTGACCGCCGCGGCAGCGCCGCAGCGCGGCGACACGCCGCCCGACCGAGGAGCCGTCATCGTGCCTGACACACACTGCGCCGAGGACCTGCCGGCCTTCCCCTTCCCAGGGTCGAGCTACCGGGGGCCCGCGCCGCTGTTCGCCCGGCTGCGGGGCGAGCGGCCGGTCGTCCGGGTGGCATGGCGGGGTGGGGGCCACGCCTGGCTGGTCACCCGGTACGCGGACATCAAGGCCGCGCTCGACGACCCCAGACTCAGCCGGGCCGCCGCCTACGGGCCCGAGGCACCCCGGTTCAGCGGGCTTTTCCAGGCGCCACCCGGAATGATCATCTCGCTCGACCCGCCGGACCACACCCGGCTGCGGGCCCTGGCAGAGCAGGCGTTCTCGGGGGAGCGGATCGAGGCGATGCGACCACGGGTGCGCGAGCTGGCGGGCGGGCTGCTCGACACGCTGGAGAAGGAGGCCGCGTCGACCGGCGGCCCCGTGGATCTGGTCGCCTCCTTCGCGGCACCGCTCGCGATGGCCGTGATCGGCGAACTGCTCGGCATCCCCGAACAGGACCGGCCCCAATTCCATGACTGGGTACGGCAGTTCGCCGACGTCTCGGCCCCCGCCGAACACAGCGCCGAGGGTGGGGAGATGCTGGGCGCGTACATCGCGGGCCTGGTGGCCGCCAAGCAGCAGTCGCCCGGCGACGACGTCCTCTCCGCGCTCATCATGGCCCGCGGGGGCGCGGCCGGCCACGACGGACCCGCGGACCGCCTCACCTTCGACGAACTCGTGGGCCTCGGCTTCACCCTCCTCGGCGCCGGGTTCGACTCCTCCGCCGGACAGCTCGCCAACTTCGCACTCGCGCTGCTGGCCGACCACCCCGAGGCCTGGCGGCGCCTGGGCGAGTGTCCGCAGGAGATCCCGGCGGCCGTCGAGGAACTCCTGCGGACCGTCAATCTGAACGGGGACGACACGTCGGGCCTGCCGAGGATCGCCACCGAGGACGTCGTCATCGGCGGCGTCACCGTCCCCGCCGGGGACGCGGTCTTTCTCGCCTTCCCCTCGGGCAACCGGGACCCGGCCGTCTTCGAGCACCCCGACCAGGTCGACCTGCTGCGCACGGGGGCCGGACATCTGGCGTTCGGGCACGGCATCCACCGCTGCCTCGGTGCCCCGCTGGCCAGGCTCGAACTCGCCGTGGCCGTCGAGGAGTTGACCCGACGCTTTCCCGGCGCCCGGCTCGCCGTACCGGAGCAGGAGCTGTGCTGGCGGCTGGGCGACGTCAACCACAACCTGCTGGCCCTTCCCGTCCACCCGCACCCCCAGGAGCTCTCATGACCACCGAGCAACTCCCCACGACCAGCCGCGAGATCCGGCTCGCCTCCTACCCGCAGGGTCCCGTCACCCTGGACCACTTCGAGCCCGGCGAGACGCCGCTCCGCGAGCCGGCCGAGGGCTACGTCGTGGTCCGCAACGACTGGATGACACTGGGCTCCGTCGCCCGCGACCAGATGAACCCGGACACCAGACTGCCGATCCCGGTGTTCCAGCCGGGTGTGGCCATGTGGGGCCGCACCGTGGGCACGGTGGTCAGGTCGGGCAGCCCGCTGCACGCGGTCGGTGACCTGGTCGAGCACTTCAACGGGTGGCGCGAGTACGCCGTCGGCACCGCCCACGAGTTCTTCCCGCGGGACCGCTCACTGCTGCCGGGCCCCGAGTACTTCCTGTCCCAGGGCCCGACCGCCTGGCACGGCATGGTCGGCACCGCCCGGATCGCCGAGGGCGACGTGGTCTTCGTGTCAGGGGCCACCAACGGCGTCGGCGCCCTGGCCGGACAGATCGCCAAGCTGAAGGGCGCCGCACGGGTCATCGGCAGCACCGGCTCCAAGGAGAAGATCGACTTCCTGGTGGACGAACTGGGCTTCGACGCCGCCTTCGACTACCACGAGGGCCCGGTGGCCGAGCAGTTGGCCAAGCTCGCCCCGGACGGGGTGAACGTGGTCTTCGACAACGTCGGAGGCGAGCAGTTCGAGGCGGCGGTCCAGGTCGCGGCCCCGGGCGCGCGGTTCGCGCTGTGCGGCGCGCTGGCCGGGCAGCACGGCTCGGACGACGGTGGCCGACCCCGGCTCGCGCTGATGTCGGCCATCACCAAGTCGCTGACCCTGCGCGGCTTCGCGACGCTCCACACGCCCGACCAGATCGACGAGTGGAACGCCCAGTTCGGCGCCTGGCTGCGCGAGGGGCGGATCGTCTTCCCGCACACCGTCGTCGAGGGCGGAGTGGCCGCCCTGCCGGAGACCTTCGTGGCACTGCTGGAACGCAAGTACAGCGGCACGGTCGTCGTGAAGCTGTCCTGAGGGCCTGTGAGACGCACTGAACCCGGTGCCTGGCACATCGGGAAGGCGGGGGCGGGATGACCGTACTGGACCGACGTACGCTCAACAGGGCTTTGCTGGCACGGCAGTTGCTCCTGGAACGGCAGCCCGTGTCCGCCTCCGCCGCCCTGGAGCACCTGGTCGGCATGCAGGCGCAGGCGCCCGACCCGCCCTACATCGGCCTGTGGACCCGGCTTGCCGGCTTCGCCGCGGAGGACCTCGCGGGTCTGATCCGGGAGCGCGAGGCCGTGCGGCTCGTCCTGATGCGCGGCACCCTCCACCTGGTCACCGCACACGACTGCCTGACCCTGCGGCCCGTGCTGCAGGGCGCGCTGGACCGGCAGCTGACCGGCGCCTTCGGACGCAGGCTCGGCGGTCTCGACCTGGACGAGGTCAGCGCCTACGGACGCAAGCTGTGCGAGGCCGAGCCGCTCACCGTGGGCGGCCTCGGCGCGCTGCTCGCCGAACGCTGGCCGCAGCACGAGCCGTTCGCGCTGGCCAACGTGGTGCGTAACCGCGTGCCGCTGGTGCAACTGCCGCCGCGCGGGCTGTGGGGCGTCGGCGGGCAGGCCGTACACGGCACGGCCGAGTCATGGCTGGGCCGCTCACCGGCCGCGGACACCGCACCGGAGGCCCTGGTCGAGCGGTATCTGGCGGCCTTCGGACCGGCCACCGTCAAGGACATCCAGGCGTGGTCGGGACTGACCCGGATCGGCGCGGTCGTCAAGCGGCTGCGGCCCCGCCTGAGGATGTTCCACGACGAGAACGGGGCGGAACTCTACGACGTCCCGGGCGCCCCGCTGCCCGATCCCGGGACACCGGCGCCCGTGCGGTTCCTGCCCGAGTTCGACAACATCCTGCTCGCACACGCCGACCGGACCCGCATCCTCACCGACGAACAGCGGCGCCAGGTCTTCACCCGCAACGGGCTGATCAGGTCCACGGTGCTGGTGGACGGCTTCGTACGGGCGGTGTGGCGGATCGAGGACGGCGGCCTGGTCGTCGAGCCACTGGGGCGCCCCCTGCCGGCCCGGGAGCGCACCGCGGTGGAACGCGAGGGCCGCGCCCTGCTCGCCTTCACGGCACCGGCCTCGGACGCTCCACGCATCCGCTGGACCTGACCCCCACACCCACGAACGACCGCGCCCGGGCTCCGCGCCCGGGCTCCGCGCCCGCGCACCGCGTCCCGGAGGTCCGCGTCCGGGCTTCGCGTCCGGAGTCAGGGCCCGGAGCCGTGCCCGGAGGCCGTATCCGGCGGGCGACGGACGGGTCTCTGCTCGCCCCGGACTCGACCATCGCCCAAGACGCACCCGCTGTACTGACGCCCTCGGACCGAACCAGAGAGGGAGCCGCCATGCCGGAGAAGCCCTTTGCGGAGCACACTGTCGTCGTCACGGGAGGCGGCACCGGCATCGGCCGGGCCGCCGCCCTGTCGTTCGCGGAGCTCGGCGCACGCACCGTGATCGTCACCGGCCGCCGCAAGGAGCGGCTCGCCGAGGTCGCCGCACTGCACGACGCGATCGTGCCGGTGGGCGCGGATGTGACCACCGAGTCGGGCGCCCAGGCCGTCGCCGACGCGGTGGGGGAGCGGGGCGGAGCCCTGGACGTCCTCGTGCACAACGCGGGGATCTTCCGCTTCAGCCCGCTGACGGCGCTCGACACGACCGTCGCCCGGGACGTCGTCGACACCAACGTCCTCGGCCCGCTGCTGCTCACCGCACATCTGCTGCCCCTGCTGCGCTCGTCCGGCAGCATCGTCCTGGTCTCCAGCCGCGGCGGGCACACCCCGGGCCCGGACAGCTCCGTCTACTCGGCGAGCAAGGCGGCCGTGCACAGCTTCACCCGGAGCTGGGCCGCCGAACTCGCCCCGCGCGGTATCCGTGTCAACGCCGTCGCCCCCGGCTTCGTACGCACCGAGGCCTATGCGGCCAACGGCCTCGGCCCGGAGCAGGTCGAGGGCCTCTTCGCGGGCGTCGCCGCCACCGTCCCGCTGGGCCGGATCGGTGAGCCCGAGGACGTCGCGCAGTGGATCACCCGTCTCGCGGACCCCGCGAACGCGCTGGTCACAGGCCAGATCATCACGGTCGACGGCGGCCTGGACATCACCGCCCGCTAGGCACGTCAGCACCCATCCACTCCTGCTCACGAAAGGACCCACCGTGACCACCAGTGCCACCGAGGCGGACGCGCCGGCCGAGGCGAGGACCTTCCCGTACCCGCGCACCTGCCCGTTCAGCCCTCCCGCCGAATACACGGAGATGGCCGACAAGGACGTCTCACAGGTCACCCTGACGGGATCGGGTCTGCGCATATGGACGGTGACGGGCTATCAGACGATCCGTGAGCTGCTCACCGACCCGAGGGTCAGTGCCTCCCGCAAGCACGACAACTTCCCGTTCTACTTCATCGCCCCGCCCGAGTACCGCACGGAGACGTCGTTCATCGGCTACGACGGCAAGGAGCACAGCTCCACGCGGCGCAGGGCGGCGCTGACGTTCACCAACCGTCAGGTGCAGCGACTGCGGCCGCGTATCGAGGAGATCGTCGACGAGCACATCGACAAGCTCCTCGCCCTGCAGCCGCCGGCGGACTTCCACCGGGTGTTCTCCCTCGCCGTCCCCATGACGGTGATCTGCGAACTGCTGGGCATCCCGCAGGACCAGCACGACTTCTTCATCAAGCACGGCACGGCGCTGCTCGGCGGGCACAGCTCCACCGAGGAGCGGCAGGCCGCGATCGTCGAGGTCAACGCGTATGTCAGCGACCTGATCCAGCTCAAGCGGCGCGAGCCGGGCGAGGACCTGCTGAGCCGGGCCATGGCCGACTACGAGGAGTCCGGCGAGGAGTACACCGACCGCGACCTGTTCAACATGGTGCGGCTGCTGATGAACGGCGGCCACGAGACCACCGCCAGCCAGATCTCGCTCGGCACGGCCTGCCTCCTGGAGAACCCCGACCAGCTCCGGCTCCTCCTGGACGACCCGTCGCTGGTGAAGCCGGCCGTCGAGGAACTGGTGCGCTACGCGACCATCGGCGACACGGCCGTGCCGCGCGTCGCCCTGGCGGACATCGAGATCGGCGGGCAGGTCATCCGCAAGGGCGACGGCATCCTGTGCCTGGGGCTCGCCGCCAACCGCGACCCGGAGGTCTTCCCCGAACCGCAGAAGCTCGACATCACCCGCGGCAGCCGCAAGCACCTCGGCTTCGGGCACGGCGTGCACCACTGCATCGGCGCGGACCTGGCCCGGCTGGAGCTGGAGATCGTGTGGAGCAAGCTGTTCCAGCGCATCCCGACCCTCCGGCTGGCCAAGCCGTTCCTGGAGATCCCGCGCAAGGAGGGCGCCGTCATCTACGGCCTGTGGGAGCTGCCAGTCGAATGGTGACGTGAGCGGCGTCCGTGCGGATCTCCGTGCGGATCTGCCGTACGACGACGAAGGGGCCCGGTACCGCATTCGGTACCGGGCCCCTCGTCTGCGAACTCTCCTCCCGGCAGCGTCAGTTCGGGTCGGCCGCGACGTCCGGGCGCGGGGTGCGGCCGGGGCAGGTGGCGCGGTGGGCCGGGAGCCGGCCGTCCACCAGGTAGCGGTGGACGACTGCGTCGACGTGCGGGTTGCCGCCGAGCACGTACACCTCGTGCTCACCGGAGTCCTCGACGGTGAGCAGATGGTGACCGAGGCGCTCCGCCATCGCCACCCCGCCGTCGTAGTGGTCCATCGGGTCGCCGTCGGCCTGCACCACCAGGCCCACCGGGTACCCGGCGCGCACCGGCACGACCGGCGGCTCGGCGGGCTCGAAGGCCCGGAAGGCGCCCACCCAGGGCTGCGCGCGCAGCACCCCGTAGCCGTACGGGAAGCGCTCCCGGAACTCGCGCATGTCCTGGTAGTAGACCTCCGGGTCGGCGGGCCACTCGTGCTCCAGCGTGATGGCCTCCAGGACGCCCACGCGCAGGGAGCCCTCGCTGTCGTCGGGGCGCCAGGTGCCCTGCTCCTGCAGCAGCCGCCGGCAGGCCTCGACGTCGCCCGCCTCGGCCGCCTTGCCCAACTCGCCGACGAGCGCGCCGAGTTCGGCCCACTGGCCGCGGTCGGCCGCCCGGTTTCCGACGGCGCCGTCGAACAGGGTGCGCAGGAACGGCCCCTGCCCGAGGCCGTCGAGGCGTACGACGACGTCCTCCACCGCGGCGAACACCAGCTCCGGTGTGTCCCCCAGCCCGAAGTGCAGCCGGCGGGCGGCCGTCCACTCGGCCCAGCGCTCGACGTTGCGCCGCACCGCGTCGCCCTGCCACAGGAACTGCTCACGCCAGCTCCAGTCGGGGTGGACGCACGAGTCCAGGACGCTGCGGTCGAGGTGAGCGGGAAACAGGGTGCCGTACACGGCGCCGACGTACGCCCCGTACGCGTATCCGACGAAGGTCAGCCGCTCCTCGCCGAGTACGCCGCGGATCACGTCCATGTCGCGGGCCGTGTTGGCGGTGCTGATGTGGCGGCGCAGCTCGCCGCCGGCGCGGGCACAGGCCTCCTCGCGCAGCCGCATGTCCTCGGCGAACTGCGGGAACAGCTCGTCGGGCGGGCGGGAGTCGAACGGGGCCCTGGGCACGGTCACTTCGGCGAGGAGGTTGGTGGACGCGCCGGTGCCGCGCGGATCGAACCCGATCAGGTCGTACACCTCGTGCAGCGGCGTGCCGGCGAACTTGTCCGGCAGCTCCCGGCCGGCGCCCCAGTCGCCGCCGGGACCTCCGTTGACGCCGAGGAGGATGCCGCGGCGCCGCGGGGGCGCAGTCGCACGGCGGCGGCTGAGGGCGATCTCGATCCGTTCACCGCCCGGCTCGGCGTAGTCGCGCGGCACCTGGATCGTGGCGTGTTCGAGCAGCTCGTCGTCGGGGTCCGGCGACCACTGCGGTCGCTGGGCGTAGAAGTCGGTGAGCACCGCGAACCTCCGTTCTGGTCAGGAGGCTCAGCGTCTCCTCATCGCCTTGAGAAGGCCTGGAACCCGCCCTGACCGGACGCTCGGGGCACCGCGAGTGCGGCCAGCAGCCCCGCGGCCGTGAACGCGGCCGCCCCGGTCAGGGCGAGGCCGTAGCCGGAGGCGAGCGCCTGGACGGAGGCCGAAGGGCCGGGGCCGGACGCCTCGTCGATACGGTGCGCCGAGAGGGCCGCCAGCGTCACCAGGCCCAGGGCGCTGCCGAGTTGGCGCGTGGCGTTGAGCAGTCCGGAGCCGAGGCCCGCCTGGTGGACGGGCAGGCCGGCGGTGGCGGCGTTCGTCGTCGCGTTGAGCACCGCGCCCATGCCGAAGCCGAGCAGCAGTGCGGGGCCCAGCAGATCCGCGACGTAGGTGGCGTGTGCGTCCGCCCGGGCCAGCCACAGCAGGCCCAGGCAGGACAGCGACAGACCGCTCATCAGCACGGGCCGCGGTCCGATGCGCGGGACGAGCGAGGAGACGCCCCAGCCGCCGAGCGCGATGCCCGCCGACAGCGGCAGATAACTCAGGCCGGTGCGTACGGGGCTGTAGCCGAGCACGTTCTGCAGCAGCAGCAGCGTGAAGAAGTAGAAGGTACTGAACAGGGCGGCGACACTGAAGAACGCGACCAGGTTGGCGGCGGCCACCGAGCGGATGCGGAAGACACCGAGCGGCACCAGAGGATGCGCCGCGAACCTCGCCTGGATCAGTACGAACAGCGCGAGCAGCGCCACCCCGCCGACGAGCGGGACGAGCACCACCGGTGACATCCAGCCGTAGGTGTGCGCCTCGGCGACCGCGCAGACCACCGCCATCAGGCCGAGCGTGACGGCGACGGCGCCGGGCAGATCCAGACCGGGGCGCGGCCCGTCGCGGTGCGGTCCGCGAGGCACCGCGCAGCAGACGGTCACGAACAGCGCGATCCCGATGGGTACGTTGATCAGCAGCGTCCAGCGCCAGGACAGCCACTCGGTGATCGCGCCGCCGGCCAGTACACCGACCGCTCCCGCCGCCCCCGACACCCCGCTCCACCAGCCGAAGGCTTTCGCCCGCGCCTCGGGCCGGGTGAACGTGGTGCCCAGCACGGTCAGCGTGGCCGGTGCCATGACGGCGGCGCCGAGCCCCTGGAAGGCGCGGGCCAGGATCAGTGTCGCGGGGCTGTGTGCCGCCCCGCCGACGGCACTGGCGAGCGTGAACAGACCGACCCCGGCCAGGAAGACGCGGCGCTGCCCGAACAGGTCGGCCAGCCGGCCGCCGAGCAGCAAGAAGCCGCAGACGACGACGGTGTACGCGTTGTTGACCAGCTGCAGATGATGCCGGTCCAGACGCAGTTCCTCGGCGATCACGGGCAGCGCCACATTGACCACCGAGGCGTCGAGCACGTTCATGAACTGGCCCAGGCAGCAGGCGGCGAGGACGATCCCGAGCCGCTGCCCGGCCCCGGCGGGCGCGGCGGCGGTCTGCACGGTCGAAGCGGTCATGCGGGCACGCTGCGCCGGCACGGTCGACCTCCGATCGCCCCCCGGTCGTGACCCGGTCGAGCCGGGCGGCCGCGGCTGCCCGCCTGAGGAGCACTCAAGGGCGTTTCGAGAGCGGATGCCCACAGTCGCCTTCCGAACCGCCGCAGGGCCGGACGACATTCCCCGAGGAGAGCGCCATGGCCAAGATCACCTACCTGCATCCCAACGGCACCGCCACCGTCGTCGACGTCCAGGCACCCAACACGGTCATGCGCGGCGCGAAGCTCCACAACATCGACGGCATCGAGGCGCAGTGCGGCGGCTCCGCCCAGTGCGGCACCTGCCATGTCTACGTCGACGAGGACAGCACCGTGCCGCTGCCGCCGATGGACTCCGTGGAGGACGACGTCCTGTACGGCACGGCCTGCCCCCGCCGGGAGAGCAGCCGGCTCAGCTGCCAGTTGCCGGTCTCCGAGGAAATCGACGGGCTCGTGGTGCGGCTGCCCGAGGCGCAGAGCTGATGGCCCCCCGGGGAGTCGTCGTCGTCGGCGCCGGACAGGGCGGTCTGGACACGGTGGCAGCACTGCGCGCCAAGGGTTACGGCGGACCGGTCACCCTGGTCGGCGAGGAACCGGTGCTCCCGTACCAGCGGCCGCCGCTGTCCAAGGGCTTTCTCACCGGCGCCGTCGCACGCGGCGAACTGACCCTGCGCACCGAGTCGTTCTTCGAGGCACAGGACATCGCCCTGGTGTCCGGCGACCGCGCGCAGCACATCGAGGTGGAGCGGCAGCGCGTCCGGCTGGCCTCGGGCGGCACGCTCGGATACGACAAGCTGGTCCTCGCCACCGGTTCCCGGCCCCGTACCCTTCCGGTGCCCGGTATGGACCTCTCCGGTGTGCTGACGCTGCGCACGCTCGCCGACGCCGAGGCCCTGCGCACGCTGCTGGACGGACCGCCCCGCCAGGTTGTCGTGCTCGGCGCCGGCTTCGTCGGACTCGAACTCGCCTCCACCGCCCGCGTCCTGGGCCACGACGTCACCGTGGTCGAGGCGCAGCGGCGCGTCCTCGCCCGCGCCCTCACCCCGCAGATGTCGCAGTGGCTCGCCGAACGGCATGCGCAGCAGGGCGTCCGGCTGCTGCTCGGCCAGGAGGTCACCGCACTGCACGGGACGGCCGCGGGCGAGGTCGCCGTGGTGCGGCTGCGCGACGGGCGGCGGCTGCCCGCGGACCTCGTGGTCGTGGGCGTCGGAGCCCTGCCCAACACCCAACTCGCCGCCGAGGCAGGGCTCCTCGTCGGTGACGGCGTCGTCGTCGACCGTTGGCTGCGAACCGACGACCGGTCCGTGTACGCGATCGGCGACTGCGCCCGTTTCCCCAGCACCCGCCTGGGGCGTCACATCCGCCTGGAGTCGGTGCAGAACGCCTCCGACCAGGCCCGGTGCGTGGCCGCCGCGATCTGCGGTGAGTCCGCCCCGTACACCGCGGTCCCCTGGTTCTGGTCCGAGCAGTACGCGTTGCGGCTGCAGATGGCCGGACTGACCGCGGGGCACGACGAGACGGTCACTGTCGGCGATCCCGACGGGGCCCGTTTCTCCGTGCTCTGTTTCCGCGAGGGCCGGCTGACCGGCGTCGAGTCGATGGGCAGGCCAGCCGACCACGGCATCGCACGACGCCTCCTGTCGTCGGACACCGGCCCTTCTCCGGCCGAGACACGAGCTCCCGGCTTCGACCTCAAGTCCTATGCCATGAAGCCGAGTTCGACCGTCCCGGCCCCCGCGTGACCGCAGACAAGACACCAACACAGGCACCGGATCCACATCCACATCCCTATTCAGATCCCGATTCAGAACCAGCACCAGAACCAGGCCCAGAGAGGACCTCCCCGCATGCCCGACACCACCCCGGCCGCACCCACGCGTGACCGCCGTATCCGCCGCCTCCGTCCCCGTACCCTCGCAGTCTCGCTCGTCCTGTCGGCCGCGATCGCCGGGACGCTGACCCTCTCGGCAGCGCCCAGCGGGGCGGCCTCCCGCAACAACGCCACGCTGGCGGGCACCTGGGACCTCACGGTCTCCGTCACGACACCCGACGGAGGCGCCGCGGTCACCACCCCGCGCTTCGTCTTCACTCCGGACCACCGGCTGTCGGCCGAGGGCCCGAAGGACAGCGACGGCGTGCCCGCCTATGTGGCCCACGGGTTCTGGAACGAGGAGTCCGACGGCGACATCGCGTTCTACATCAACCACTCCGGCCGCGCGGACGGCGCCTACCTCGGCGCGGTACAGGCCGAGCACATGGGCCACCTCACCCGGCACGGCACCCGTTTCAGCTCCCACGCCTACGCCTTCACCACCCAGGAGGACGGCACCACACAGGGCCCGATAGCGGTCAGCAGCACGGCCGTCCGGGTGTCCGACGCCACCGGGTGAACCCACGCGCCGAGACCGGCACACCAGGCCCGCGTCCCACTCCCGCACGAGTCGGACGCGGGCCTGGCTCGTCCGGCGCTCAAGGCGCCGTCCCTAGCGTTCCGTCACGACCATGCCCTCCCCCCGCTGAGTATCACGCAGCAACGAAGTGAGGCAGAAATGACCGCATTCACCGCAGGATCCCCTTGCTGGGCCGATGTCAGCGTCCCTGACCCCGACGCCGCGAAGCGCTTCTACGGTGCGCTCCTGGGCTGGGACTTCGAGACCGGCGAGGAGCCCTTCGGCGGGTACGCGCCGGCACTCAAGGACGGCAAGAACGTGGCGGCCGTCGCCACGGCGCAGGGCGGCGCCCCCGCCGCCTGGAACCTGTACTTCGCCACGCCCGACGCGCAGGCGCTGGCCCGGCGCATCGGAGAGGCCGGCGGCAAGGTCGTACTGGAGCCGACCGCGATCGGCGACGCCGGCACCATGCTGCTGGCGGCCGACCCGGGCGGGGCCCACTTCGGTGCCTGGCAGCCGGGCACGCGCGCCGGTTTCGAACTGCAGGGGGTGCCCGGCACGTTCTTCTGGCCGGAGATCTACACCCGTGACAAGGCCGACGTCGACCCGTTCTACGAGGGCGTGTTCGGCTTCAGCGGCCAGCAGATCTCGGAGGGCCCCTTCGACTTCAAGCTGTGGTTCCAGCCGGACAACCCGCAGCCCGTCGCCGGGCGGCTGCAGATGGGCGAGTTCATGCCGGCTGAGGTCCCGGCGCACGCGCTCGTCTACTTCTCGGTGGCCGACACCGACGAGACCGTGGCGAAGGTGCTCGAACTCGGCGGCAGCGTGGGCCGGGAGCCGGCGGACAGCCCCTTCGGGCGCTCCGCCCTCGTCGCCGACGACCAGGGAGCGCGCTTCGCGGTGATGGGACCGGTCAAGGACCAGGACGCCGCCGCGAGTTGAGCCACGTACCGCAAAGAGCCGGTCCCGGCACCCCCAGGGGGTCCGGGACCGGCTCTTGTGTTCTGGCTCGTGTTCAGGAGGCCGGGCGGGCGGGGGTTCAGTCGCCCCAGACCACCGGAAGGCTGGTCAGCGTGTGGTTGATCTCGCCGACGTGCCACGGCAGTTCGGACTCCGGCACCGCCAGACGCAGGTCGGGGAAGCGGGTCAGCAGTCCCTCGATGGCGATCACCAGCTCCATACGGCCCAGGTGCTTGCCCAGGCAGTAGTGCAGACCGTGCCCGAAGGAGATGTGCGGGTTGTGCTCGCGGGCGAGGTCGAGCCGGTCCGGATCGGTGAAGACGTTCTCGTCCCGGTTGGCCGAGGCCAGGGCCAGCAGCACCGCGTCGCCCTTACGGATGGTCACGCCGCCGACCTCGATGTCCTCGGCGGCGATCCGCGGGAAGCCGGAGGTGTCGGTGGCGAACAGGTTGACGTGCCGCAGGAGTTCCTCGACCGCCACCGGGATCCGGGAGTGGTCCTCGCGCAGCCACTGCCACTGGTCGCGGGCGTCCACGAGAAGCGCGAGCACGGAGTTGGCGAGCTGGTTGGCGGTGGTGTCGAAGCCCGCGCCGATGAGGGTGAAGCCGAAGGTGACCAGCTCCTGCTCGCTCAGCCGGTCGTCGTTGTCGCGGGCGGCGATCAGCTCGGAGAGCATGTCGTCGGTGGGGTTGGCCCGCTTCTCGGCGATGAGGCCGACGATGTACTCGCTGAGCTTGGCGAGCCCGTCGAGCGACTCCTTGCCGCCGGCCCGCTCGTCGACGGTGGCGAACGCGCGCGCCCACTTCTCGAAGGTGCGCAGGTCCTCGGACGGTACGCCGAGCAGCTCGCCGATGACGGTCAGCGGCAGCGGCACCGCGAACTCCTGTACCAGATCAGCCGTGCCGCCACGGGAACTGATGCCGTCGAGCAGTTCGTCGCAGACCTTCTGCACGTTGTCCCGCATGCGCTCGATCCGGCGCATCGTGAAGGCCCCGGCCACCAGCTTGCGCAGCCTGGAGTGCTCGGGCGAGTCGAGCGAGATGATCATCTCCGGGGTGGTGTGCATGGTGCCGCCGATCCTGGGCGCGCCCTCACCGCAGGCCATGGCCCGGCTCAGCCGGGGATCGGCGGACAGCTCCCGCACGTCCTGGTAGCGGGTCACCAGCCAGGCATCCACCCCGCCCGTGGTGCGCACCTTGACCACCGGCCGGGTCCTGCGCAACTCCGTGTAGCGCGGTGCCGGGGCCCGGTACGACGAACCGGGCAGGGGGTACACATCGGTTTCCTGAAGGGCAGTCACCATGACTCCTCCGCTGTAGCCGCCAAGGTCTCCAACACCGTACGAACCGGTGATGGAGACCAAGTCGGATGCAACTGGAGCCAGTTGGGGAACGCGGGAGCCGGTCGGGGAATGCGGGAGCCCGTGTCCGGCGCCATGCCGTCAGTCGTCAGGCGTCAGGCGTCGGGCGCGCCGAGCAGCACCGTGGAGTAGTTCTTGCGCGCGGCGGTGTCGTACTGCAGGGCGACATGGCTGGTGGCCGAGGTGACGTCGCGCCAGGCCCGCTGCAGCGCGTGCGTCTCCCCGAGGCCGCCGGTGCCCGTGGCGCGGACGAGCAACTCCAGTGCTTCCTGGAGGAGTTCGGCGGAGAAGGTGGCGTTGCGCTCGCTGCGCGCCATCAGCTCGGGCGTGAAGGACCTGGTGTCCAGGACGGCCGCGTTCTGCTCGACGAAGTGCCGGGCCGCGTCGACCCGCCCGGACGCCCTGACCAGCTTCGTCTCCGACGTGACCGTGCGCTTGCGGCCGGTCAGCAGCCCGGCCGCCGCCTCCAGGGCGCCGGCGGCGGCGCCCACCACGGGCGCGATGAAGGTCAGCCCGCCGACCGCCTGGAACGGCACGTTGTGGGCGGGCAGTTCGGACGTCGCGTTGCGCCCGCTGAGCATGTCGGCGCGGGCGAACGACAGATGCTGCGGTACGAAGACGTCGTCCACGACGACGGTGTGGCTGCCGGTGGCCCGCATGCCGACGCTGTCCCAGGACCGCTCGACGGCGAACATGTCCCGCGGCAGCGCGAAGAACCGCAGCTCACCGGGCCCCTCGCCGCCGGGCGCCGGCACCGCGGCGCAGACCAGCGCCCAGCCGGCGAAGTCGATCCCGCTGACGTAGCTCCATCGGCCCGTCACCCGCCAGCCGCCCTCGGCCGCCCGCGCCCGCCCGGCCGGCATCAGCCCGGTGGCGATGACCGTGTCCGGGCTCTCGCCCCACAGCGCCCGGTGCCCCTGGGCGGGCAGATGTGCCGCGAACCGCGCCGAGTACGCGGCCAGCGAGGCGCACCACGCGGTGGCCGCGCAGCCCTCGCCCACGGTGAGCACGGCGCGGGTCAGCTCGCCGAACGAGCCCTCCGCACCGCCCCACTCGGCGGCCACGAAGTGCCGGGCGAAGCCGGCCTCGGTCAGTGCCTCGACCACCGCCGGGGCGAGCGCGCGCTGCCGGTCCGCCTCGGAGGCGTGCTCGGCCGCGAGCAGGCGCAGCTTCTCGGCGGCCGGAAGCAGCCCGGTTGCGTTGTCGGGATCGTTGCCCATGCCTGTGACCTCCTGCGTGGGTGGTGGTGATCGGTCGAGTGGGTGTCAGACGCCGCGCGCGACGGCCTGGGCGAACCGCTCCAGGGTCTCCCCGGGACTGGGGCCGTCCAGGGCGCGGAAGATCCCCTCGGCGCCCTCGCCGTGCCGGTGGAGCTTGACGTGCGCGAGTGACACCCTGGTCGTCGTGGCGTCGACCGGTTCGATGTCGAGTTCGATCTCGCTGGCGCGCTCGTCGTCCGGTATGGACTGCCAGTTGCCGTCGATCCGCCAGGTCATGACGAGCCTGCGGCCCGGCTCCCACTCCAGGACGCGGCCCCAGGCGATCTCGGTGCCCTCCACGTCCCACTCGTAGTAGCGGCCGCCCACGCCCGGTTCGAAGGCGAGCCCGGCCCGCTCCTTCTTCACCAGCACATGGGACGGCGGCCACCACTGTCCGGGCTGCTCGGTGAACACCCGGAAGCAGTCCTCGGGACTCGCCACGACGGTCACCGACTTCCGTACGTCGGGGATGCTCTGCGTCTGCTCGGGCACGGGCCCTCCTCGTCAGGTGTCTGCACAGGTCCGCTCACGCTGGCGTGCGGGGCTCGATACGCGCCGGACCGCCGGTAGGGCCGCGATAGGGGGTGCCACGCCGTGTCGTCTCGCGGCTGCGGCTGCGGCTGTGGCTGCGGCGCCGCGGTGGCCGGTCGCGCCCACGCGGTGGCGCGGCACATCGATGCGGCCCCGAGTCCCTTCGGGGCGCTCCGGCGGGAGGCGAGCGACGTCCTAGGCCCCGCGTCCACCGTCGTTTCGACCGGGCCCCACGACCTCTTGGGAGAGCACGATGACAGAAGCGGGACGACGGGTTGCCTTCGTCACGGGCGCGACCAGCGGGATCGGCCTCGCTGTGACCGAACTGCTGGCCCGGCAGGGCGCGGCGGTGTTCGGTGTGGCGCGCGGAGAGGAGAGCGTCCGTGCGGTGGTGAAGCGGCTGCGCGAGGAGGGCCTTGAGGTCTCCGGGGCGGTCTGCGACGTCACCTCGCAAGAGCAGGTGAGGACCGCCGTCGAGGCGGCGGTGGCCGTGTACGGGCGGATCGACATCCTCGTCAACAACGCGGGCCGGGGCGGCGGCGGAGTCACCGCCGAACTGTCGGACGCCCTGTGGCTCGATGTGATCGACACCAATCTGAACGGCACGTTCCGCGTCACCCGCGAGGTGCTGAGCACCGGGCGGATGCGGGACGGCGACTGGGGCCGCATCATCAACATCGCCTCCACCGGTGGCAAGCAGGGCGTCGAACTGGCCGCTCCCTACTCGGCGTCCAAGCACGGTGTCGTCGGCTTCACCAAGGCCGTCGGCAAGGAACTGGCGAGGACCGGCATCACCGTCAACGCCGTGTGCCCCGGATACGTCGAGACCCCGATGGCGCAGCGGGTCCGCCAGGGCTATGCCGGCCACTACGGCGTCAGCGAGCAGGACATACAGGAGAAGTTCAACGCGAAGATCCCGCTGGGCCGTTACTCCACACCCGAGGAGGTGGCCGGCCTGGTCGGCTACCTGGCCTCGGACCCGGCTGCGTCCATCACCGCCCAGGCACTCAACGTCTGCGGAGGCCTGGGCAACTACTGACCTCCCGGCGACCGTCCCGGCAGACTGCCCGGCTGAATCCGTCGCCGCCACACGCGTGATCCACGCCCGACCCACGCCGCTGATCCCGTTACGAGAGACGGAGCCCCACGATGACCGACACCGGTGGCACGCTGCTCGCCGAACCCGCAACCGAACTCGCCGCCTTCCGGGCGGCGATGGGCCGCTTCCCCACCGGGGTCACCCTGCTCACGCAGGGCAGCGGCGACGACACCATCGTCATGACCCTCAACAGCCTGACCTCGGTCTCCCTCGACCCCATGCTGCTGCTCGTCTCCGTCAAGTCGGACGGCCGGATGCGTCCGAAGATCGTGCGTGGCGGGGGCTTCGCGGTGAACGTGCTCAGCGAGCAACAGCGCGACCTGGCCCAGGAGTTCTGCCGCCCCGACCGTCCGGCCGGCCGGGCCGCGATGCTGCGCGTCGGCGCGGTCGAGGGAACGCTCGGCCATGCGGTGATCCCGTCGGCCGAGGCGTACTTCGAGTGCGAGCTGCACGACCAGCACGAGGCGGGCGACCACGTCCTGCTCGTGGGCCGGGTCGTGGCCCTGCACGACCGGCCCGGTGAGGCACAGCCCCTCCTCTTCCACCGCGGCGCCTACGCGCAGGTGGGCGCGGGCAGGGCGGCATGAGCGCGCCCGCCGCCACGGCACCGACGCTCGACCGGGTGGCGGACGGGGTGTACGCCTACGTGCAGTCCGGAGGCGGATGGTGTGTGAACAACGCCGGCCTGATCGTCGGCGAGGAGGCGGCGGTCCTGGTCGACACGGCGGCGACGCAGGCGCGTACGAGGCGCCTGCGCGAGGAGGCCGAACGGGTCGCTCCCGGTGGCGTGGACCTCGTGGTCAACACGCACTTCCACGGCGACCACACCTTCGGCAACGGGCAGTTCACGCCCCGCGCGCAGATCGTCGCCCATGAGGGCACCCGGGCGGACAGCGCGGAGGCGGGCCTGCATCTGCGGGGTCTGTGGCCGCAGGTGGAGTGGGGAGAGACCCCCTTGACCCTGCCGACGGTCACCTTCCAGGACACGCTGACACTGCACCCGGGCAGCGGCGTACGGGCCGAACTGCACCACGTCGGCCCCGCGCACACCGCGAACGACGTGGTCGTCTGGGTCCCGGACCGGTCGGTCCTGTTCGCCGGCGACGTGGTGTGGTCCGGTGTGACGCCGTACGTCCTGATGGGCTCGATCACGGGCTCCCTGGAGGCCCTGGAGCGGCTGCGCGCGCTGCGCCCCCGCACGGTGGTCCCCGGCCATGGCCCGGTCGGCGGCCCGGAACTGCTGGACTTCACCGAGGCGTACCTGCGCCTGGTCGACCGCCTGGCGGTGGACGGCCTCCGCGACGGCCTGACCCCTCTCCAGGCGGCCGAACGCGCCGACCTGGGCGGGTTCGCGACGCTCGTCGACGCGGAACGCCTCGTGGGCAACCTGCACCGGGCCTACGCGGAACAGCGGGGACTGCCACCGGGGGACCGGCTCGACGTGGTGGAGTCGTTCAAGGAGATGGTGGCGTACCAGGGCGGCCTGCCGCAGTGCCACGCGTGACGATCCACGCCGGTCGCGGGCGAGAGCCGCGCGCCGGACGGAGGCCCATCACAGTCCCCGTCCGGCGCGCGGCTCTTTTTCCGGCTGTCCCCGCGTCCTCCGCCTCTACGCCGGTACCGGCTGATCGCGGTGGATCACCCGCCGCCTGGTGAACAGCACGCCCTCGCGGCGCACCAGTTCGTCCTCCACCGTGAAGGTGGGCTCGAAGACGACGTTGCCCTCGCGGTCGGTCTGGGTGACGAGCGAGTAGTACGAGACGTGCAGGGTGTTCTCGTCGACCGGGTCGGCCTCGATCAGCACGTGGTCGAACCAGTGGCGTACGGCGATGTCGCGGTAGCGGGGCAGCGCCGCCCGCATTCCTGCGAGCATCTCCGCCCGCCCGCGCTGCACCGCGCCTCCCGCGTGTACGACCTCCCCGTCCTCGGTGAACGTCGCGGCGAACCCCTCGATGTCCAGCGCGTCGACCCGGCGCATCTGCCATGCGTAGAACGTCCGGACCTCGGCATAGACCTCCCCGGAGACCTGCGCGTACGTTTTCTGGACCGCCTGGGACACGGCGTCTCCCCTCAGTGACAACGGCCGCCCGACTCCGGCGGCGCGACTGCCGCCCACGCTGCCCGGCCCCGCTCCAGGCGCGCTGGAGGCCCGGTCAGTCGGCCGCGCTACCGGGATTCATTCGCAGTGCATCGGGCTTCAGCCCGGTGGTGAAGCGAATCTGAGGGTTGCGACGCGGAGCGTCGCAGTCTTGTCCGGCGGAGCCGGACGGCGTGCTCCTCACCCGTGGCGCGGAGCGCCACGACAGCTGGTCCCGGCGGAGCCGGGCGATGCTCACACGGGCCGGTTCTGCTGTTCGGTGTACTGCCTGACCACGGAGAGCGGGGCGTCGCCGACGGTGCCGGCGAAGTAGGAACCGGACCAGAGCTTGTTGGCCCGCCAGTAGTGGCGTACCAGGTCGGGGAACTCTCCCCCAGCCTTCGGCCGGGAGGTGCCCCCAGGCGCAGACGGCGGGAGGAGACGCCCTTGAGGGAGTTGACGAGTTTGGTGACGGCGACCTTGGGCGGGAAGTTCACCAGGAGGTGGACGTGATTGTCCTCGCCGTTGAACTCCACCAGCTCGCACTCGAAGTCCGCGCACACCGACCGCATGATCTCCTCCATCCGCGTCAGATGAACATCCGTGAACACCTTGTGCCGGAACCTGGTCACGAAGACCAAGTGGACATGCATCACGAAAGCACAGTGCCGGCCAGTTCTGATCTTCTGCATCTCACCCATAACCCAATTATCTAGCGTGGCCGTCATGCAGCTTCGGCACGCCTTCAGGTTGTACCCGGACTCCGGCCGGCAAACGGAACTGGCGAAGGCGTTCGGGTGCGCCCGCGTCGTGTTCAACGACGCGGTGCGCGCCCGCGAGGACGCCCGCACAGCGGGCGAGGTGTTCCCGACGGCCGGCGAGCTGTCCAGGAAGCTGATCACCGAGGCGAAACAGACCGACGCACGGTCGTGGCTGGGCGAGGTCTCCGCCGTCGTGCTCCAGCAGTCCCTGCGCGATGTGGAGGCTGCCTACAACAACTTCTTCGCCTCCCTCCGGGGCGAACGCAAGGGCACGAAGACGGGTGCGCCCCGCTTCAAGTCCCGCAAGGACAACCGGCAGGCGATCCGCTTCACGGCCAATGCCCGCTGGTCGATCACCGGCAGCGGGCGGCTGAACCTGCCGAAGATCGGGGCGGTGAAGGTGAAATGGTCCCGCACTCTGCCCACCACCCCGACCTCGGTCACCGTGATCAAGGACGCGGCCGGCCGGTACTTCGCCTCCTTCGTCATCGACACCGACCCGCACGCCGACGCCGCACGCATGCCCGCCACCGGCCACACGGTCGGCATCGACCTGGGCCTGACCCACTTCGCGGTCCTCTCCGACGGCACGAAGATCGACTCCCCGCGCTTCCTGCGCCGCGCGGAGAAAAAACTGAAGCGAGCCCAGCGGGACCTGTCCCGCAAGCAGAAGGGATCCAGGAACCGGGAGAAAGCCCGCCTCAAGGTCGCCCGCGCCCACGCACAGGTGGCCGACGCACGCCGCGAGTTCCACCACCAGCTCTCCACCAAGCTGATCCGCGACAACCAAGCGATCGGTGTGGAGGACCTGGCGGTCAACGGACTCGCGCGCACCAGACTCGCCAAGAGCGTGCACGACGCGGGCTGGTCACAGTTCGTGGCCATGCTGGAGTACAAAGCGCTCCGGTACGGCCGGACCCTGGTGAAGATCGGCCGGTTCGAGCCGACCTCCCAGACCTGCTCGGCCTGCGGTGTCAAAGACGGACCCAAGCCCCTGAACGTCAGGGAATGGACCTGCACCGCCTGCGGCACCCTCCACGACCGCGACCACAACGCCGCGATCAACGTCAAGACGGCCGCCGGACTGGCGGTCACAGCCTGCGGAGCACCGGTAAGACCAGGACTCGTCCCGGCACGGCGCGAAGAAACAGGAAGCCACGGATTCCCGCCCGAAACCTGTGCCGCGTAGCGGCACAGCAACGGACGAGAAGGCCAGAATCCCCGGGCTTCAGCCCGAGGAGCAAGTCAAACGGACCTGCACGCGGACCTGCCCGGCGTGAGCACGGACGTACTCGCCTCGCGGCTGAAGGACATGGAGCGGGACGGCCTCGCGAGCAGGCGCCGGCTGCCGCCGCCCGGCGCGGCGTACGTCTACGAACTGACCGCGAGAGGACGGGAGTTGCTGCCCGTGCTGCAGGCGCTGAGCCTGTGGGGCGAGGCCGAGCTGGGTGAGCGGCGGGCCACCGACGCCCTGCGGGCCCACTGGTTCGCGCTGCCGCTGCTGCGCTCGCTTGAGGAAGTCCCGGACAGTGAGGGGCTCGTCGAAGTGCGTCTGGAGGAGGGCGACTTCCATCTGCACGTCCGCGCCGCGCACGGAGCGGTGTACGGGGACGGTCCCGCACCCGGGGAGCCCGACGCGCGACTGGTCCTGGATGCCGGGACGTGCGCGGCCGTCAGCCGCGGGGAGTTGAGCCTCACCGAAGCGGTGCGGAACGGGCGGGTCGGGGTGACCGGCGACGGCACACTCGCCAAGGCGCTCAGGGAGGCATGACCACGCAAAGGCCCGCCGCACCGAAGAGCGGCGGACCATTGACGTACCGTCAGGCTCCCGCCGTCACCCGCGCAGGCCGCCCCGAGCCACGCGTCAGCGCATATCCGCCGACCCCGGCGAGCGCGGCCAGCACACCGCCGATCGCCGTCCACACCCACCGGTCGGACCACCAGCCGGACGACCAGCCGTCATCGGGCTCGATGCCGGACAGGACGGCGGCCTTCGCCGAACCCTCGTCACTCTTGGACGCGGACGTCACCGCGATCCCCGGCACCAGCGGCTTCGCCAGTGAGCCGTCCACCGCCGCCGAGCCGCCGATGTCCTGGGAGCCGACCCGGACCGAGGCGCCGATCGGCTGACCGAGGTCGGCCGTCGCCAGGTTCACCGCCGTCAGCCGGAGGTAGTACGTGCCCGGCAGCGGGTCGTTGGCCCACGACTCCGACCAGGCGCGCACGGTGCGCAGGGTGCAGGCCAGCTCGACCGAGGTGGAGCCCTCGGCCGCGGTGCGCGTCTGCGCCCCGTACTGGCAGGCCTGGCGGCGGCGCAGGCCGTCATACACGTCGACCTGCCAGGTCTGGGCCGCGTGCGAATCCGGCAGCTTCACCGTCGCCTTGACGGTCGGGCGCTGTCCGGCGTCCGCGGGGAACGACCAGTACAGGTAGTCGCCCGTGGACGCGCTCGCGGTCGCCTGCTGTCCCTGGTCGATCTCGGTCGCCGTGCGGAACGACGTGCCCGCGGTGGCCGGCGCCGACTTGTCGCCCGACGCGCTCGGCGACGGGGAGGAGTCGGCGAAGGCCGGCGAGACGGCCAGCCCGAACAGCAGCGCCGTAGCGCTCAACACGCGTGTGATCCCCATCAGTTGGTCCTCCAGACCGCGACCCGCCAGCGAGACACCCAGCCCCAGATCAGCCCCGCGAGGAAACCGGCCGGCACCAGCACGCCGAGCAGCCACCAGCCGCGACCGAGGCCGAAGGAGGCCACGTCGCCCGAGTGCGAGGGGCCGTCCACGACGTCGACGGTCAGCTCCAGCGGCAGGCCCGGCGTGGTCTTCACACCGGAGGTCGCCGAGAAGGAGTGGCTGACCTGCAGGCAGACCGTCTCGGCCGGCGCCTCGTCGTCGTCGCTCTCCGCCTTCGGGTAGCGCAGACCCGTGGAGACCACGTCCGTACGGCCGTTGCCCGCCGCCTCGCCGCGGACGATCTCACGGCCGTGCACGCTTACCGCCCTGAGCAGCACCCCGTAGCCCGGGTTCACGGCCCGGTCGGCCGCCACGCTCACCGAGGCCCGCAGTTCCTGACCGGGGCTCACCTCCACGCGGTAGAAGCGCTGCTGCCCGAACTCCTCGCGGTCGGTGTACAGACCGGACTTCAGCGTCGGCGCGTCCGCGCACTGCGCGGCACCCTCGGCGGCGACCGGCGTCACCACCGGGTCGGCCGCCCGGTCCACCAACTGGTTGACCTTGTCGGTGAGTTCGCCCGCGTGCTCGACCGAGGTGTACGTGCCGCCGGTCGCCTCGGCGATGCAGCTGAGCTGCTTGCGCATCTTCGTGTTCGGGACGAGGCCGAGCGTGTCGATCGTCATGCCGATGCCCTTGGCGGCGATCTCGCGGGCCACCTCGCACGGGTCGAGCGGGGCGCAGGTGTCCTCGCCGTCGCTGATCAGCACGATCCGCTTGGAGCCGGCACCGCCGGCCAGGTCGTCGGCCGCCTTCAGCAGGGCCGGGCCGATCGGGGTCCAGCCGGTGGGCGAGAGGGTCGCCACCGCGGTCTTCGCCTGGGTGCGGTCCAGCGTGCTGACCGGGTAGAGCCGCGCGGTGTCCTTGCAGCCCGTCTTCTGGTCGTTGCCCGCGTAGTCGGCGCCCAGCGTGCGGATGCCGAGCTGGACCTCCTCGGGTGTCGCGTCGAGGACCTCGTTGAAGGCCTGCTTCGCGGCGGTCATCCGGGTGTCGCCGTCGATGTCCCGGGTCCGCATGGACCCGCTGACGTCGAGGACGAGGTCCACCTTCGACGTAGCCTCGCCGGTGGGTTCACCGGCACTCGCCGCGGCCGGGAAGGCGACCCCGGCCGCCAGGGCGGCGAGCAGGGCGCACACTCCCGCCGCCAGCCGTTGTGTTCTGATCATCGGCGGATCCTATTGATCAGATGCGCCACCCTCCAAAACGAGCGTCAGCGGCCCTTCCACCGCAGGGGGTTGGGCAGCTCGGCCCACTGGTCCCCGGGCGTCCCCGGCGACATCCGCATCAGCGTCAGCGCCTTCGCGGGCAGTGGCTCCTCCAGCAGCGCGACCAGGTCGGGGGTGCGCGGCAGATCCCGTACGGCCCGCTCCAGCGCCGCGCGCAGGGCCGGCGCCGACCCCGCCGTCCCCGCGAGGGCGCCCGCCACCAGCGAGCCGAACAGCTTGCGCCGCAGCGCCGGCACGTCGTCCGTGACGATCCGTCCGGACAGATCCGGGACCGGGACGCCGTGCCGTGCCAGCCTCGCCGGGCTCACGCGGATGTCGGCGAGGTCGCGGTAGACCAGTCGCAGGGGGGCACCCTTCGCCGAGAGCACGACGAGGAGGTTCTGGCCGTGCGCCTCCAGGGCCACGCCCAGCTCCAGCAGGCGCAGGCCGACGGTGAGGGTGAGGCGGGTGAAGTCGGCGAGCCAGGCGGGGGACTCGGGCAGCGCGGTGGTGGCGAGCGCGGCCACCGGCACCACCCGCTCGCCACGGTCGGTCGAGGCGTACGTCTGCGGCGACTCCCGCAGCACGGCGGCGAGGTCGGGCGAGTCGGCCGTGGCCGCGCCCAACGTCCGTGTGACGTGCAGCAGTCCGTCCGCACGGGCCGCCAGCGAATCCGCGAAGTCCGACAACGTCGCCGACAGTGAGACCGAGTAGGCCGAGATGTCCCGCACCGAGGACGTCAGCCGGGCGCTCAGCGCGGTCTTGACGTGCGGTCCGCCGGGCACCGCGAGCGTGCGCAGGGACATCAACGGGTGCGCGGTGAGCACCTCGTCGCAGGTCCGCTTGAGCACATGAGCCGCCTGCCACGGATGCACCGGAAGCAACAGCCGCTCCCCGTCCCGCATGCCGTCCGGCCACACCCCGGTCACCAGGCACTCCCCGGCCCGGACCGGCAGCATCCCCAACGCGACCAGCGGCCGGTGCTCGGGCCCGTAGGCGAACTGCTCGGCCACCGAGAACCCGGGCCGGGAACGGCAGCCCGGGTGGTACGGATGCCCGTCGACCACCCGCTGCTCCCACTCCCAGCCCCACGCCGGCCATTCGCCCGTGTGACCCGCCTGCCCGGCCCGGGACAGCGCCAACGAGGCGACGCTGTGCCCGAGTTCGGCCGCGAAGTCCACACAGTGCGGCACGGCGAGGTCCGTCATCAGCCGCGCCGGATGCTCGTACGCCACGCCGTCGAGTCGTACGACGCTCACGTACGCGGCGGTGGCATACGGATCAGGGGCCGGCCCGTGCAGCCTGCGGCCGTCCCCGAGACGCAGCGTCGGCCCCTCCCGGCCTTGGTCCCGGTCCGTGATCCACGGCAGCGGCTCATGGGTGAGCGCCCGCCACAGCCGGGTCAGGACCGCGGCGCGGGCGCCCGGCAGCTCGGCCGCGTACCGTGTCAGCAGGGCCGGACGCACGGCGGCCAGCTCCTCGGCGACCTCGGCCTCTGCGGGGTGGGGACGGTGCACGGGCGGACTCCTCGGGTACGAGTAGGGCGTCACGAACCGGGGTGACGGCATACATACTGATCGCCTCCGCCCGAACGGACCTCAGGGAACGAGTGGATCGCGTGGACCTCATGCCCCCGCCCGCAGGTGGCGACGCCGACGCGTACGCGGCCGCGCCGCTCCTCAACTGCCTGCTGCGCGAGGTCGCGGAGCCCGTCGCGCCGAGGGGCACCCACCGCACCTACCGGCTGCCCGGCGTCGACCGCCTGCTGCGTGTGCGCGGCGAGCGGCGGCCGGGAGCGCCCGAGGTGTACGCGGCGGGCCACTGGCACCCCATCGGCCACACCGAACTCGTCAAACTCGTCGCCGAGGAGCTGCGCCGCCACACGGGCCTGTCCAACCACGAGCTGCCCGCCGAGATGATCGACAGCCGCGACGCGGTGGCCGCGCTCCTCGCCGCCCGCGCCCTGGCGACGGTCCCTGAGGACCCGTACCGGCGCTCCGAGCAGTCCCTCATCACCGGCCACCCCTACCACCCCGCCCCCAAGGCACGCGGCGGCGGTCCGGTGGCCGGCTGGCTGCCGTACGCCCCCGAGGCACACGCCCGCTTCCCGCTGGTGCTGCTCGGAGTGCGCGCGGACACGGTCGTCGAGGACGGTGACACCTCGGCGCTCGACGCCCTGGGCGAGGCCCCGCCCGGCTATCGCGTGCTGCCCGCGCACCCCTGGCAGCTCGACCTCCTCGACCTCGCGGAGGCCTTCGCCGACGGCCGTCTCGTCCGGCTCGGCACCACCGCCTTCGACACCTGGCCCACGGCCGCGATCCGCACGCTGTACGCGCCCGAGCACGACCTGTTCCTCAAGTTCAGCCTCGATGTCCGCATCACCAACGACATCCGCCGCCTGTGGCGCCACGACCTGCTGAAACTCGGCAGGACGGATACGGCGGTGACCGCGGCCTTCGGGGAGTGGAGCGGCCGGGCCGCCTGGCTGAGCGACCGCGGCTACCGCACGGCGGACTTCGCGTTCGAGGAGCTCGCCGTCCTCGTCCGCGACGGACTGCACGGCCGGCTGCTGCCCGGCGCGACCCCGCTGCTCGCCGCCGGTCTGGTGGAGGGCTTCGCGGGCAGTCCGCTGGAGAGCACCGCCGACCCGGCCGCCTGGTGGGAGGCGTACCTGAGGGCGGTCGTACCGCCCGCGCTGGGAGTCTTCGACCGCCATGGCGTCGTACTCGAAGCGCATCTGCAGAACACGCTGGTCGCCGTCGACGCAGGCGGCATGCCCGTGCAGGCGCTGTTCCGGGACGCCGAGGGCGTGAAGCTGGTGCCGGAGGTGTCCCGGGCCGACGGCTGGGAGCGGCTCGTATACTGCCTGGTCGTCAACCACCTCGCCGAGATCTCCGGTGCCCTGGCCGAACGCCACCCCGGCCTGGATCCCTGGACCGCGGCCCGCCGCGAACTCGCCCGCCACGACCTCCCCGAGATCCCCGGCCTGCTCACCTCACCGACCCTGCCCGGCAAGACGAACCTGCTCCTGCGCTGGACCGGGGCGGACGGCGCCGACGCCCGCTATCTCCCCCTGCCCAACCCACTGGCAGGCCCGGTGCCGGAGCACTGACCACCGCGCTCCTGCCTGCCCTCCCCGTCCTACCCGTCCTGCTGGTGGGCGTACGGCGCCGGGGCACGCGGACGCACCGGACTTCCGAGGTGGGGCATGGGCCTCGGCTCGTCCCTCCCAGGTGGGGTGGCCGGCCGCACCCCGCCTTCTGCCTTCTACAGGTCGTAGTAGCCAGCCGGTAGGCTGAGAGGTCGAGTGGGAAGGCGGTGAAGGTGCGCGCGCGGAAGAGCGATGAGAGTGGCGGGGCGACCGGCAGGAGGGCCCGCGGGGAGCTGGAGAGCGCCGTCCTGGCCGCCCTGTGGGCGGCGGACGAGCCGCTGACCGCACGGCAGGTCCAGGAACGGCTGTCCGGAAGCCTCGCCTACACGACGGTGCTGACGATCCTGTCGCGCCTGCACGACAAAGGCATGCTCCTACGCCACCCCGCAGGCCGCGGACACGCCTTCGCACCCGTCCGGGACGAGGCGACCGAGACCGCCGTACGGATGCACAGCCTGCTGGAGCGCGGCTCGGACCGGGAGGCGGTGCTGTCCCGCTTCGTGTCCGAACTGTCGCAGGAGGACGAGCAGTTGCTGCACCGCCTGCTGGGCGAGCAGGACGCCGGGCGCGGCGACGACGGACAGTGAGCGGTGACGATCAGCCTCTCCGCTCCCTCCTGGACACAGCCGCTGGCCGAGTACGACCGTCGCGCCGGTCGGCGCACCCGCCGCTGGATTCAGCAACGGATGTGGCCGAGCACACCCGTTTCGCGGGGACTTCGTGCGCCGGGTCACGGTCGCTCGGCCGCCAGCAGTTCCGGAAACGATTCTTGCAGGGCCTGACGCCAGTCGCGGATCGGCTCGACCCCGGCGGCTGCCCAGCGGTCGTGCCCGAGGACGCTGTAGGCCGGTCGGGGTGCCGGGCGGACGAAGGCGGCGCTGGTGGTCGGGCGGACCCGCCCGGGGTCCGCGCCGAGGAGCCGGAAGATTTCCCGGGTGAGGCCGAACCAGGTGGTCTCGCCGCCGCTGGTGCCGTGGTAGATCCCGGCCGGAGCGGCACCGGTCAGCGCGGAGTGCCCGAGGCGGACGAGCCGGTCGGCGAGGTCCACGGTCCAGGTGGGCTGGCCGCGCTGGTCGTCGACCACGTCGAGGGTGTCCTTGACGCTCTCCAGCTTGATCATCGTACGGACGAAGTTGCCGCCGCCCGCGCCGTACAGCCATGCCGTGCGCACCACGTAGCCAGACTCGGGCAGTGCGGTCAGCACCGCCTCTTCACCCGCCAGCTTGGTGCGGCCGTAGGCGCTCCGCGGGGCCGTCGGTGCGTCCTCGGCGTACGGAGAGGTGCCGTCGCCCGCGAAGACGTAGTCCGTGGAGACCTGGAGCAGCCTGGTGCCGGCCTTGGCGCAGGCTGCTGCCAGGTTCCGGGCGCCGTGGCCATTGATCCGCAGAGCCTCGGTCTCCTGGGTTTCCGCGTCGTCGACGGCCGTCCAGGCGGCGCAGTTGACCACCACATCGGGCTGGTGCTCCGCGACGGCCCCGTGCACCGCCTCCGGGTCCGTGATGTCGAGGTCTGCCCGGGTCAGGCCGACGCCGTGTTCGCCGTCGGCCGCCAGCCGGGCCAGGAGGTCCTGCCCGAGCATCCCGCCCGCGCCGGTGATCAGCCAGGTGGATGTCACAGCGCCGCACGCTCCTTCAGAGGCTCCCACCAGCCGCGGTTGTCGCGGTACCAGGTGACCGTCTCCGCAAGGCCGGTGGTGAAGTCCTTGCGGGGTTCGTAGCCCAGTTCCGTGCGGATCTTGGTGCAGTCCACGGAGTAGCGGCGGTCGTGGCCCTTGCGGTCGGCGACGTACTCGACGGAGGTGTCCCAGTCGGCGCCGCAGGCTTCGAGCAGGAGGGTGGTGAGTTCCTTGTTGGACAGTTCGGTGCCGCCGCCGATGTTGTAGACCTCGCCGGGACGGCCCTGGGTGCGCACCAGGTCGATGCCCTGGACGTGGTCGTCGATGTGCAGCCAGTCGCGGACGTTGCCGCCGTCGCCGTAGAGCGGGACCTTCTTGCCGTCCAGCAGGTTGGTGATGAACAGCGGGATGACCTTCTCGGGGAAGTGGTGGTGCCCGTAGTTGTTGGAGCAGCGGGTCACCCGCACGTCGAGGCCGTGGGTGCGGTGGTAGGACAGGGCGATCAGGTCGCTGGACGCCTTGGCGGAGGAATAGGGCGAGTTGGGCTGCAGCGGATGGGTCTCCGGCCAGGAGCCCTCGTCGATGGAGCCGTAGACCTCGTCGGTGGAGATGTGCACGAAGGTCTTGATGCCGGCCCGGTGCGCGGCGTCGATCAGCGTGTGTGTGCCGACCACGTTGGTGCGGACGAACTCGGCGCCGCCGTCGATGGAGCGGTCCACATGCGACTCGGCGGCGAAGTGGACGACCTCGTCGTGTTCGGCCATCAGCTTCCCGACCAGTCCGGGGTCGCAGATGTCGCTCTGGACGAACGCGAAGCCCTGGTGGTCGCGTACCTCGTCGAGGTTGGCCGGGTTGCCGGCGTAGGTGAGCTTGTCCAGGACGGTGATCGCCACGTCGCCCGGGCCCTGCGGGCCGAGCAGGGTACGGACGTAGTGCGAGCCGATGAAACCGGCACCGCCGGTCACCAGGATTCTGGTTGTCATGAGGAGATCTGCACCTTGCTGTGGTCGCCGAGAACGAAACGGTGGGCTACGGGATTGCGGGGCGAGGGGGTGACCTCGACGTTGCGGCCGATGAGCGAGGTCTCGATCCGGCGTACGCCGGTGATGGAGGAGTCCCGCAGAACGATCGAGTACTCGATCTCGCTGTCGTCGATCCGGCAGCCCTCGGAGATGGAGGTGAACGGGCCGATGTAAGAGTCGCTGATCACCGAACCGGAGCCGATGACGGCGGGGCCGACGATGCGCGATCCGCGGACCTCGGCGCCGACGTCGATCCGCACGCGGCCGACGATCTCGCTGGACTCGTCGACGGTGCCCTCGACGCCGGGGACGAGCGTCTCCAGGACGGAGCGGTTGACCTCCAGCATGTCGGCGACGTTCCCGGTGTCCTTCCAGTAGCCGGAGATCGTCGTCGAGCGGACGTCCTTGCGCTGGTCGATCAGCCACTGGATGGCGTGGGTGATCTCCAGCTCGCCGCGCCATGAGGGCTCGATGCTGCGGACGGCCTCGTGGATCGCGGGCGTGAAGAGATACACACCCACCAGCGCGAGGTCGCTCCTGGGCTGTTTCGGCTTCTCCTCCAGGCTCTTGACGCGGCCGCTCTCGTCGAGCTCGGCGACACCGAACGACGTCGGGTTGGGGACCCGGGTCAACAGGATCTGGGCGTCGGGGCGTTCCGCACGGAATTCGTCGACGAGGCCGGTGATGCCGCCGACGATGAAGTTGTCGCCGAGGTACATCACGAAGTCGTCGTCGCCCAGGAACTCGCGTGCGATGAGGACGGCGTGGGCCAGGCCGAGCGGCTGGTCCTGGGGGATGTAGGTGACGTCGATACCGAGCTTGGAGCCGTCACCCACGGCTTCCCGGATCTCGTCGGCGGTGTCACCGACGATGATCCCGACCTCCGTGATGCCCGCATCGGCGATGGCCTCCAGTCCGTAGAACAGCACGGGCTTGTTGGCGACGGGCACCAGCTGCTTGGCCGATGTATGGGTTATCGGACGCAGGCGAGTGCCCGAGCCACCGGAGAGAACAAGAGCCTTCATTCGCGGCATGTTAGGCCCCGTCAAGGTACCCCTCCGTGCGCTCTGTCATAGTTCGCCGAATCATTGCGGATGCTTTGTGATCTTTTGTAGGTAAGATTCTGATTTGATGTGAAATGTAATGTAAGGATAGTTGACCGGACCCGTGACGCCCTCGATGTCGGCGAGGGACTCACCGGGCCCGGCCCCTGCTGCGTGATCGGCCCATCGGCACCGGCCTGCTCGCGGCCAACCGGCTCGCCGGTGTAGAGGAGTTCGCCGCCCGCGGGGTTCGCTCCTCGGCGGGCGGAGTGGGCAACATCACTCTACAAGATGTAGTAGGTTGAGCTGCACGACAGTGCTGACGATCCTGTCCCGCCTGTACGGCGTGGGCGCGCGGGAACGGCACCCAGCGGGCTGCGGCTACGGCTGTGAGCCCGTGCAGGGCGAGGCGTCTGCGGCGGCCGCCATGAAGTCACTCAGTTATGGACAGCAATGGAGGCGGAGGAAGAGACGTGCCGATCAAGGTGAGCGTGGTGATCCCGGTCTACAACCCGGGCAAGTACATCGAGGACTGCATCGCCTCTCTTCTGCGTCAGAGCATGCCGGATGACGAGTACGAAGCGATCTTCGTCAACGACGGCTCCACCGACGGGACGCCCGAGCGCCTGGACCGGCTCGCTGTCGAGCACCCCCACATGCATGTCATTCACCAGGAGGGGTCCGGGTGGTCGGGCAAGCCGCGCAACGTCGGCGTCGCCGCCGCCAAGGGTGAGTTCATCCAGTTCGTGGACAACGACGACTGGCTGGGCGACGAAGCCCTCGAACGTATGTACAACTACGGCGTGGAGAACAACGCCGACGTGATCGTGGGCAAGATGGCCGGAAAGGGCCGCCCGGTCCCGCGGGAGCTGTTCCGCAGGAACCGCCCGCACGCGAACGTCGAGAACGCCCCGCTGATCGACAGCCTCACCCCGCACAAGATGTTCCGCAAGGCGTTCCTGGACGAGCACAACCTCCGCTACATGGAAGGGCGCCGCCGCCTGGAGGACCACGTCTTCGTCACCGAGGCGTACCTGCGGGCCGAGAACGTCGCCGTTCTCAGCGACTACCTGTGCTACTACCACGTCAAGCGCGAGGACGCCTCCAACGCCGGCTTCCAACGCTTCGACCCGGTCGGATACTTCAAGAACCTCCGTGAGGCCCTCGACGTCGTCGAGAAGCTCACCGAGCCCGGCCCGCTGCGCGACCGGCTCTTCCGCCGCTGGCTGCGCGTGGAGATGGTCGAGCGCATGCGCGGGCAGCGTCTGCTCAAGCTGCCCGTCGACTACCGCCGGGAGCTGTTCGACGAGATGCACAAGGTGGTCGTCGAACGCTTCGGACCAGGTGTCGCGGCCGGTCTGCAGCCCACCCAGCAGATCGTCGCCGGCCTGATCGCGGCCGACCGGCTCGCCGACATCGAGGAGTTCGCCAAGTGGGAGTCGGGGATCAAGCCCTCCGGCGTCCTGGAGCACCTCGGCTGGGAGAACGGCAAGCTGACGATCGCTTTCACCGCCGAGTACACCGCGGGCGGCGAACCCGTCACCTTCCGTGCCGACGGCGAGAAGGAGCTGCTCGTTCCGCAGTTGCCCGAGACCAGCCTGGACGCCATCGCGCTGCTGGACGTGAACATCGCCGCCCCGCTGGCCAAGTCCAAGGTGGACCTCGTCGTGCGTGAGCGCGCGACGGCCGCGGAGTTCTTCCAGCCCGTCGAGTTCACGCGGGAGAGAGTCGACGTGGAGCGCCGGGAGGGATACTTCCGGCAGGTGCTGCGCGCCACTTCGCGGGTCGACCCGCTGTCGGCGGCGAACGGCGCCGGATTGGATACGGGCATCTGGGACGTCTCCATCCGCATCAGCTCATGCGGATGGAGCAACGGGATCCGTCTCGGTTCCGTGCGCGGCGAGGAGGCCGGGCGCGGGCTCGGCGCCGCCGTTGTCGGCTCCCCGGCTCAGTTGGTCCTGCCGTACTGGACCGACCCGCACGGCAACCTCTCGCTCGACGTCGGCCAGAAGACCAACAAGGTCTCGTACGAGGTCGCCGGCCTCACCCCGGCCGACGTCACCGTGACAACGGACCCCGATTCCCTCACCGTTGCGCTGCCGTTCCACGTCCAGGGCGAGAGCGGGGCGAGCCTGAGGCTGACGAGCGTCGCGACCAGCCGTTCGGTCGACCTCCCCGCCACGCTGACCGCCCGCGGGACCGGCCGGGCCGAGCTGAGCGCCGGCCTTCCGCTCGGCGAGCTGGTGGACGGCCAGTGGCGGCTGGAGCTGATCCTGCCCTCGGCCGGGGCCGCCAAGCCGGTTGTCCTGCCTCTGGCGCTGGATGTCTCCGCGCGTGCTGGCGCCGTGGTCACACGGATCGATGCGCCGGCGAAGGCTCCTGGGTGGCGCAGGCTCGTCTCTCGCCTCGTAGAGTCGACGTTCTTGCGCCGGGCGGCGGGCAGGCTCCGTCGGGCTCTGAAGAAGTAACCCAACCAAGCGATCAAGGATCAACACGTGCGACCACTTGGCATTGAGGGCGCTTGGGTGCTGGAGCCCAAGGTCTTCCCCGACGACCGCGGCAGCTTCCACGAGTGGTTCCGCGGCCCGGAGTTCCGCGAGGCGACCGGCCACGACCTCAACCTGGCGCAGGCCAACTGCTCCGTTTCGAAGAGGGGCACGCTGCGCGGCATCCACTTCGCCGACGTCCCGCCGAGCCAGGCCAAGTACGTCAAGTGTGTGCGCGGTGCGGTCCTCGACGTCATTGTCGACATCCGTGTCGGTTCACCGACGTACAAGCAGTGGGAGGTCGTCAGGCTCGACGACCAGACCCACCACGCCGTCTACCTGTCCGAGGGCCTCGGCCACGCCTTCGTCGCCCTGACGGACGACGCGACGGTGGTCTACCTCTGCTCCGAGGGCTATGCCCCCGAGCGCGAGCACGGCATCCACCCACTGGACCCGGATCTCGCCATCGAGTGGCCGGCCGGCATCGAGCCGCTGCTGTCCCCGAAGGACGAGCAGGCGCCGACGCTCGCCGACGCGGAGGCACAGGGTCTGCTGCCGGCGTACGAGGACTGCGTCGCCTACCGCAGGACTCTGCGCGACGACTGACAGCCGGGCAGGTCTTTAGGGGCCCTTTCGTGGAAGCACGGAAGGGCCCGGGGCCCGGGTCTTTATCCCTTTAGCGCCCTTTGGGGAACGCGGAGGGGTTCACAGCCCTCCTCCTGGGTGACAGAAACACCACGGGCAAGGAAACCGGGGACTGAGTGGCATGGGTTTGACCAGCGAGACGACCGTGTACGTGATGGCGGCCCTGGCCGCTGTCGGTGTGGCGCTGTTGGTCTGGCTGTGGCCGCGGCTTGCCAGGCAGGGTCTGTGGCAGGTACTCGGACGGCTGGTGGCCGTCGGAGTGACCCAGGTGACGATCATCGCGGCCTTCGGATGCTGGCTGAACTCGTCGTACCAGTTCTTCGGATCGTGGAGCGAGCTCTTCGGCAACGTCGACACCGCGCCCGTCGGTGTGACGCAGGCGTCCGCCCACGAGGGCGACGGGACGGTGACCGGCGCCTCCGTCAAGGGGGCGTTGGTGCAGCCTGGCGGCGATGAGCAGCTGAGCCGGGTCAGCGGACTGCCCACCGGCCCCGCAGCGGTGAACGGGCGGGTCGAGTCCGTGAAGGTCATCGGCCGCCGCACGGGCGTCGTCGACCCGGCCTTCGTCTACCTGCCGCCGCAGTACTTCCAGAAGGCGTACCAGAGGCAGCGTTTCCCGGTGATCGTCGCGCTCAGCGGCTACCCCGGCAGCATCTTCAACCTCGCGCAGCACCTGCGGGTGTCACAGACCGCCGGGGAGCTGCAGAAGAGCGGCCAGATGCAGCCGACCATCATGGTGATGATCCGGCCGACGATCGCCCCGCCGCGCGACACCGAGTGCGTGGACGTCCCGGGTGGGCCGCAGACCGAGACCTTCCTGGCCAAGGACCTCCCGGACGCCCTGAAGTCCACCTACCGGGTGGGCCACGACGCCAACTCCTGGGGCGTCATGGGCTACTCCTCCGGCGCCACCTGCGCCCTGCAACTGACGATGCGCAATCCGCACGTGTACACAACGGCCGGCGCCCTTTCGCCCGACTACAGGATCAAGGACGACGCCACGACCGGCAACCTCTTCGGCAGCGGGCTGGGCCGGGTCAACAGGGTCAACGGGCACGACCTGATGTGGCGGCTCAAGCACCTTCCGGTTCCCCAGGTCTCCGTCCTCGTAGCCGACAGCAAGCACGGCGAGAAGGGGTACCCGCAGACGGTGGCCTTCATCAAGGCCGTCAAAGCACCCATGCGCGTCGCGTCGATCCTGCCCGAGCAAGGAAGTCACAACTTCCCGACCTGGGTACGGGAGATGCCGGCCACCTTGAAGTGGATGAACCAGCAGCTGACCTTCCCTCAGGACGTCGTGCCCCGGCACCACCACAAGCCGGGCCACACCACGGTCCGGGCCTCGGGCGCCGAACCCTCCGAGTCCGCCACCAAGCGCAGGTGACCTGAGACCGCCACAGCTGCGGCACGTCGCGATATCCCCACCTCGTGTGGCTGGTCAGTGTCGTGAGGCTGGTCAGTGTCCTGACCCATGCGGTGTGACCCGTCAGGGCACCGTGGGGACGCGGGACGCAGCCTGGCGACGGCCCGGTTGGCGGCCGTCTGCTGCCACAACCGGCAAGCGAGCCCGGCAGCAGCAGGTGGGGGTTGTCGGGCAGAGACGCAGAGACGTCGTGATCATTACCGCGCTCGCGCTGCTGTCGTTCATGCCGCGAGGGCAATGTCAGGCCAGGTCCAGCGACGAGGCCACCGCGGCCTTCCAGCCGCAGGATGCGGGCGGCGGGACGGCCCGGCACGAAGGACAGCAGGCACACCAGGGCGGCCTCGGCGAGGGCGGCGGCGAACAGCAGGGGGCGCGGCCTGGCGAGGAATGAGCCGAGGGCGCCGCCCGCCCGGCAACTGGAATACCCCCACGGTGCGCCGTCTTGGAGGGCGGCTCGGCCGTCGAACCGGACTGTCCTGAGACTCGCGCGGCCGCCATCCGCGCCGTAGTCGACCCCGGCGGAGCGCGCCGCAGGATGCGGTGCGCTCCGCCGACACGATCCTCCACACGGACATCCCACCGAGCGACGGCAGCAAGACCGCGATCTACAGCTGGAGTATCAGGACACGGTGGTCCGGTCGGTGGTGCTCATTCCCACCAATCCTTGATGGCCTGGACGTTGGCAGGCGGGTAATCCGAAATGTAGTAGATGGGGATGTCGTAGCCGCGAGCCTTTCCGTTGGCTACGTTTTTGATGGCGGTTTCGCATGCACCGCACGGCTTGCGGTCGGTGAATATGGCTATGGGGCGATAGTTCGCCTTCACATTCTCCAGATGTGCGAGGAGCGCCTCTTCGGAATGGTGTGCTCTGAACCCGGCGTTGAAGGAGTTCAGGGTTGTCACGGTGTTGGTGTCGTTGTCCAGGTACTGGATCACCGCGAAGTTGGTGTTCTGCCAGTCGGCCACCGCTTTCCGTGTGGCTTGGTGCGCGCGTACATCGTTGTCGATGAAGGCGGTACCTGTGGGATGCGCGCCCAACTGCCGCGGACTCAGCGATGCGAAGGAGCCCGGCTCCGGCATCCGCTGCACCGACGCGTCGTGCGTGGCGTGCGTGGCGTGCGTGGTGGTGCGCTCGGAGCGGGAGGCCACTGTGGGGGCGGATGGGGTGGGTTTGGACATCACGCGCGTCGCATTGGCCTCGGCGGCCCGTTCGAACCGGTCGCCGGGATCACTGACACGCAGCCCGGCGCCCTGGTCGGTGCCCTGCACCGGTCCCCGGCGCTGCTGCAGGACGTGCGTCAGTTCGTGGGCCAGGGTGTGCCGGTCGGCTCCGCCCGCTCCGATCACCACATGGTGTCCGGATGTGTAGGCGCGTGCGCCGATCTCCGTGGCGGACCGCTGGGCGGTGGAGTCGTCGTGCACCCGTACACCGGAGAAGTCCGCCCCGAGGCGTCCCTCCATCTCGGCGCGCACCGGCTCATCCAGCGGCCGGCCGGGCGACCGCAGGACGTCGTGGACGGACGACCGCTGCACCTGCGGCGACGACACGTGGCCGCAGGCCTCATCGTGCTCATGCCGCTGACGTGCCACCATGCGAGCCACCGCCGCATTGCCGACAGTACGTTGCAGGTCGATCATCCGTGCAGGTTTGGCTTGTTCGGGGACGCCTGCCCGCGCCGGCGATGGGTGGATCTCCCGTTGCTCGTTCTGCCGTTCGGCCCTGTTGCGCATGCGTACCTCCGCTGGCCCCGATAAGTAGACCTGTGATGCGGTCATCCCGATCACAGCCAATGTCAGTGGCGTTCCAGTTCTCCGGTCCGGTGGGGTGCTCCTCCGTCCCAACCTGCCATCTATCGGTCCGAGTCTAGATCAACTGCCTTACGCCGCAGGTGACTTCGGTCGGCGAACGCAAGAAGCGCGGCCGGAATGTCCAGTTCATCGACGATCCCAACGGGGTCGCGCCGGCTCCCGCTGAGCTGCGCAGCGCTTTGGAGTCGGCCTGGCCCGTATCGGCGGGCAGTTCGCCCTGCTGGTCCAGCGCAGTGATCAGGCGGACAAGGCGCCCGCCGCCGATAGGGCAGGCGTCCCACGCGGCAGGTCCGAGCAGCGGGACGAGGACGGCGTCGCCGTATTGCTCGATCACCACCCGCCCGCAGCCCTGACCCACAGCGTCAACCAGGCGACCGCGTCTGTCCGATGTCTGTGAGCCGCATCCGGTGCCCGCACTGACCGCGGACGGCTTCCACGTGCTGCGGCACACCCAAGCCTCGATCATGCTGGAGGCGGGGGAGTCCGTGGTGGCGCCGGCGCGGTGGCTCGGGCACTCGTCCCCGGCTGTCACGCTGGGTTACTATGCTCACTTCATGCCGGAGGCCGGAAGTAAGGGCCGCACCGCCATCGACGGACTGCTGGGGAGGCAGAGTGATGAGCATGCCGGCGGAAGCTCCCCAGATTCTCCCCAGGGCTGATCGAGGAGATTTTCCCGGATTGCATCGCGTTGGAGCTCGTCGTGGAATCTAAGGAAAACAAGATGCCGGGCCTTAAAAGATGCTGAGAGAGGTCACTGCGACCCGCTACATCGAGCCCCTGCGCTCCGGCGGCTCCGTCCCCGGCGTCGTCGAGACCGACGACCTGGGCACCTACGTCGTGAAGTTCACCGGCTCCGCCCAGGGCCGCAAGGCACTGGTCGCCGAGGTGGTCGTCGGCGAACTGGCCCGCGCCCTCGGACTGCGCTTCCCCGAGCTGGTCCTCGTCCACTTCGACCCGGCGATCGCCGACGGCGAGCCCCACCAGGAGGTGCGGGAACTCCACAGCGCCAGCGCGGGCGTCAACCTCGGTATGGACTTCCTGCCGGGCGCGGTGGACTTCACCCCGGAACTGGCGAAGAGTTTCCCGGTCGATGCGCTTGAGGCGGGCCGGATCGTCTGGCTCGACGCGCTGACGGTGAACGTGGACCGCACCGTCCACAGCTCGAACCTCATGGTCTGGCCCACACTCGGCACCGTGCCGCCCCGCCTGTGGCTGATCGACCACGGGGCCGCGCTCGTCTTCCACCACCGCTGGGACGGCGCGGATCCCGCCAAGCGTTACGACTTCCGGCATCACGCCCTCGGCCACTACGCCCCCGACATGAGAGCGGCGGACGCCGAACTGGCGCGGAAGGTGACGCGGGAGCTGCTGCGGGACATCGCGGCGGAGGTGCCCGACGCCTGGCTGGCAGGCGAGGAGGGCTTCGCGACCCCGGACGACGTCCGTTCCGCGTACGTGGACTACCTCCATGCGCGCGTGGAGGCCTCCGCGGCCTGGCTTCCCACCGACTTCCCCACCCGGGAGGAAGTCGCCGCCGAGGAGGCCCTGCGCGCGGCGAAAACGCAACAGGGCCGCCCGAATTGGCTGAAGCAGGTCCCCGACCTGCACGGTGAACCGGCGGCGGAACAGGATTGGTCGGTGCACCTCGGATGAGCCCCGTCGTACAGATCGAGTACTGCACCCAGTGCCGCTGGCTGCCCCGCGCGGCGTGGCTGGCGCAGGAGCTGCTCACCACCTTCGAGGCGGAGCTGACCGAGCTGTCGCTCAAGCCCGGCACCGGTGGCGTCTTCGTCGTCCGGGTCGACGACGAGGTGGTCTGGGACCGCCGTGAACAGGGCTTCCCCGAGCCGACGGCCGTGAAGCGGGCCGTACGCGACCGAGTGGCCCCGGGAAAGCCCCTGGGCCACTCGGACAAACCTGTTTCCTGAAGGGTCAGCCCCTGAGCTGCTCGTACGCGGGCAGCGTCAGGAAGTCCGCGTAGTCGTCGTCGAGGGAGACCGTCAGCAGCAGGTCGTGGGCCTGCTGCCAGTGGCCGGCCGCGAAGGCCTCCTCGCCGATTTCCTTGCGGATGGTGTCGAGTTCCCCGGCGGCGATCTCGCGGGCCAGCTCCGGGGTGGCCTTCACCGGGTTTCCCGCGTGCTCGAACTCGACGCCCGCGTTGATCCACTGCCAGATCTGCGAGCGGGAGATCTCGGCGGTGGCCGCATCCTCCATGAGGTTGAAGATGGCGACCGCGCCCAGGCCGCGCAGCCAGGCCTCGATGTAACGGATGCCCACCTGGACGGCGTTGACCAGGCCGTTGTACGTCGGCTTGGCCTCCAGGGAGTCGATCGCGATCAGGTCGGCGGCCTCGACGTGGACGTCCTCGCGCAGGCGGTCCTTCTGGTTCGGCCGGTCACCGAGGACCTTGTCGAAGGACTCCATGGCGATCGGGACCAGGTCGGGGTGGGCGACCCAGGAGCCGTCGAAACCGTCGCCGGCCTCGCGGTCCTTGTCGGCGCGGACCTTCTCGAAGGCCACCTTGTTGACGTCGGCGTCCCGGCGTGAGGGGATGAACGCCGCCATGCCGCCGATCGCGTGCGCGCCGCGCTTGTGGCAGGTGCGGACAAGGAGTTCGGTGTACGCCCGCATGAACGGGGCCGTCATCGTGACCAGGTTGCGGTCCGGCAGAACGAACTTGGGGCCGCCGTCACGGAAGTTCTTCACGATGGAGAACAGGTAGTCCCAGCGGCCCGCGTTCAACCCCGAGGCGTGGTCGCGGAGTTCGTAGAGGATCTCCTCCATCTCGTAAGCGGCCGTGATCGTCTCGATCAGGACGGTCGCGCGGATGGTGCCCTGCGGGATGCCGACGTACTCCTGGGCGAAGACGAACACGTCGTTCCACAGGCGCGCTTCGAGGTGCGACTCCGTCTTCGGCAGGTAGAAGTACGGGCCCTTGCCCAGGTCGAGCAGACGCTGGGCGTTGTGGAAGAAGTAGAGGCCGAAGTCGACGAGGGCGCCCGGGACCTGGGTGCCGTTCGCGTCGACCAGATGGCGCTCGCCGAGGTGCCAGCCGCGCGGGCGCATGACGACGGTGGCGAGTTCGGCGTCGGGGCGCAGGGCGTACGACTTGCCGGACCTCTCGTCCGTGAAGTCGATGTTCCGGGTGTAGGCGTCGGCCAGGTTGACCTGTCCGAGGACGACGTTCTCCCAGGTCGGCGCCGAGGCGTCCTCGAAGTCCGCGAGCCACACCTTGGCGCCCGAGTTGAGGGCGTTGATGGTCATCTTGCGGTCGGTGGGACCGGTGATCTCGACCCGGCGGTCGTTCAGGGCCGCGGGGGAGGGGGCCACCTTCCAGGACTCGTCGGCGCGAATCGCGGCCGTCTCGGGGAGGAAGTCGAGCGTGGAGGTGCGGGCGATCTCGGCGCGGCGTTCCGCTCGGCGGGCGAGGAGCGCGTCACGCCGGGGCGTGAACCGCCGGTGCAGCTCGGCCACGAAGGCGAGGGCCGGCTCGGTGAGGACCTCCTCCTGCCGCGGCAGGGGCTCGGCGTCGACGATGGCCAGCGGGGACGGCGCTGGTGCGGACATGAGTGGTCACTTCCTTCAGCGGTGGCACGGGGTGCCAGTCGAACCGGGTACGGCGGAAAACGCCCGTCGAGCGGTAGGGCGCTTCTGAACAGTGGATACTAGTTTCCTCATCGTGGAACTTCAATGGTTTGTTGATGTCGAGATTCTCCGGGTCGAGGGAAGGTGGCGCTCGGTGCCACCCCGTTCACTCAAGGTGGAGGAGATCGGCCGCCGTGTCGATGTCGTACGGCTGCGCCACGTCCCCGCACTCGACGAGCGTGATCGCCGGCTCGTGCGCCGTGAGGTAGGCGCGGGCCCCGCGGTCCCCGGTCGCGGTCTCGGCGATGCCCGCCCAGTGGGCGCGGCCGAAGAGGACGGGATGGCCGCGGACGCCGTCGTAGGCGGCCGATACGAGTGAGGTCTCGTTCCGGTGTGCGGCCAGCACCCGCGCGACCGCCTCCGGCCCGATCCCCGGCTGGTCGACGAGGAAGACCACGGCGGCCGCGGCCCCCGTCCCGGCGAGCGAGTCCAGCCCGGCCCGCAACGAGGTCCCCATGCCCTGCTCCCACTCCGGGTTGTCCACGAGCACGCACCCCTCCAGTTCCGCCCGCTCCCGTACGGCGTCGGCCCGTGCCCCCAGCACCACATGGACGCGGGTGCAGCCGGCCGCGCGCAGCACTCCGACTGCATGCTCGACGAGCGGCCGCCCGCGGTGCTGAAGCAGCGCCTTGGGCCGCCCGCCGAGCCGCCGTCCGCCCCCCGCGGCGAGGACCAGTCCGGCCACCTGCTGTTCGTCATCCGTCATGCGTCCTGCTTACCTGACGCCTGGGCGAGTGCCCGGTTTCCGGGGGGCTGAATTTCGGTCCGCACAGTGGCGCGCGCGGTATCGGGTGGCGTTTACTGACCCGCGTCCCCAGGCGCCCGACCAACGCCGCAGGGGAGCATGGCGGGATCGCGAAGTGACAGCGCACGAAGACGTGGCTGGGGGAGAGCTGTGTTGCGGAGCTTGGGGCAGAGGCCAGTGACCGGCAGCGACGAGGACCCGAGGGTGGCGGAACTGCGGACCGCGGTGTCCCGGTTGCGCCGCGAACTCGCCGCGCACCCGGCCGAGTTCCCCGACCGCGGCATAGCCGAGGACGAACTCGCCGCGCTCGCCGCGATGACGATCGACGGCGCCCCCGAAATCCCGCGTCTGCGCCGGTCGTTGCTGCTGGTCGCCGGCGCGATCGGCTCCGTGAGCGCCTTGGCCCCGGGGCTGTCGGACGTACGCGACGCGGTGGACCTGTTCGCGGAACCACCGCACCGCTGTTCCTGACCGGTCCTGCTCAGATCTCCGACCTGCCACTTTCCCGAGGGCCAGTGCTTGTTCTCCTGCAGCGTGGAGGACCGGTGCTTGTTCTCCTGCAGCGTGATGGACACCTCGCTCCGCTGCAGGTCTCCCTGCCTTCAGGCTTGGTCCCGAGCGTGTCCCCCGCGCCCCGGGCGGGCAGGCTAGGCCGCCGGTCCCGAGCTGGCCAGTGCCTCCGACAGCTCCGACGCCACCTGCTGCAGCACCGGCACGATCTTGTCCGTCGCCGCCTCCGTGACCCGGCCCGCGGGTCCCGAGATCGAAATGGCGGCGGCGGTGGGGGAGTTGGGCACCGAGACCGCGAGGCAGCGGACGCCGATCTCCTGCTCGTTGTCGTCGATCGCGTAGCCGGCCCGGCGTACGTCCGCCAGGGCTGCCAGGAAGCCCTCCGGGGTGGTGATCGTCTTCTCCGTCGCGGCGGGCATGCCGGTGCGGGAGAGCAGAGCGCGCACCTCGCCGTCCGGTGTGTTGGCGAGCAGGGCCTTGCCGACGCCCGTGGAGTGCGGCAGGACGCGTCGGCCGACCTCGGTGAACATGCGCATCGAGTGCTTGGACGGCACCTGGGCGACGTACACGATCTCGTCGCCGTCGAGCAGCGCCATGTTCGCCGTCTCCCCGGTCTCCTCGACCAGGCGGGCCAGATAGGGGCGGGCCCAGGTGCCCAGCAGCCGGGCGGCGGACTCGCCGAGGCGGATCAGCCGCGGGCCGAGCGCATACCTGCGGTTGGCCTGCTGGCGGACGTATCCGCAGGCCACGAGGGTGCGCATGAGGCGGTGGATGGTGGGCAGCGGCAGACCGCTGCTCGCGGAGAGCTCGCTCAGCCCGACCTCGCCACCCGCATCGGCCATCCGCTCGAGCAGATCGAAGGCACGCTCAAGGGACTGGACCCCGCCGCCGTTGGATTTGGCGGAGTCGGGGGTGCTGGCGCTGGACGTCGGCACGGCGCGTTCCTTTCGGGGCTGGCGGGAAGGGCTGAAGCCTACCCGGCAGTCGGTTGACTCCCTGCTTGTGCGTAACTACGTTCTGCTTGCTGGAATTCTAATTCCGTCTTGTGGAAACGTCCAGAGTGGGCGCAGTGGGTGCACTGTGGAGAAGTGTGCCCTTGACGGCATGGAAGCGGGAGTGAAGACTCCTTCAACAGAAAGTTGAATTCCGTTACGCGGAAGTAAACGCGCCGGCAGTACTCCGCGGCGGCTGAGAGGGGTCCGGGTGTCCGACGTAGAACTGGTGCTGCGCTCGACGCGCGTCATCACGCCCGAGGGGACGCGTCCCGCCGCGGTCGCGGTCGCGGACGGCACGATCACGGCCGTACTCCCGTACGACGCCGAGATACCTGCCGGAGCACGCCTGGAGGACTTCGGCGACGACGTCCTGCTGCCCGGCCTGGTCGACACGCACGTGCACGTCAACGACCCCGGCCGCACCGAGTGGGAGGGCTTCTGGACCGCCACGCGCGCCGCCGCGGCCGGCGGCATCACCACCCTCGTCGACATGCCCCTCAACTCCCTGCCGCCCACGACGACTGTCGACAACCTCAGCACCAAGCGGGAGGTCGCCGCGGAGAAGGCGCACATCGACGTCGGCTTCTGGGGCGGCGCGCTGCCCGACAACGTCAAGGACCTGCGCCCGCTGCACGAGTCCGGTGTCTTCGGCTTCAAGGCGTTCCTGTCGCCGTCGGGCGTGGACGAGTTCCCGCACCTGGACCAGGACCGGCTCGCCCAGTCCCTGGCCGAGATCGCCTCCTTCGGCGGCCTGCTGATCGTGCACGCCGAGGACCCGCACCACCTGGACGCGGCCCCGCAGTACGGCGGCCCGAAGTACGCCGACTTCCTGGCGTCCCGGCCGCGCGACGCCGAGGACACCGCGATCGCCCAGCTGATCGCCCAGGCGAAGCGTCTCGACGCCCGCGTGCACGTCCTGCACCTGTCCTCCTCCGACGCGCTCCCGCTGATCGCCGAGGCCAGGGCGGAGGGCGTCAGGATCACCGTCGAGACCTGCCCGCACTACCTCACCCTCACCGCCGAGGAAGTCCCGGACGGAGCAAGCGAGTTCAAGTGCTGCCCGCCCATCCGGGAGGCCGCCAACCAGGACCTGCTGTGGCAGGCACTCGCGGACGGCACCATCGACTGCGTGGTCACCGACCACTCGCCGTCCACGGCCGACCTCAAGACGGACGACTTCGCCACCGCCTGGGGCGGTATCTCGGGCCTCCAGCTGAGCCTGGCCGCGGTGTGGACCGAGGCCCGCAGGCGCGGCCACGGCCTGCAGGACGTCGTCCGCTGGATGTCCTCGCGCACGGCGGAACTCGTCGGCCTGGACACCCGCAAGGGTGCCATCGAGGCGGGCCGTGACGCCGACTTCGCGGTCCTCGCGCCCGACGAGACGTTCACCGTGGACCCTGCGGCCCTCCAGCACCGCAACCGCGTCACGGCCTACGCCGGCAAGACCCTGCACGGCGTGGTGAAGTCGACCTGGCTTCGCGGCGAACGCATCGTGACGGACGGCGAGTTCACCGAACCCAGGGGCCGGCTCCTCACCCGCACCCCCTGACTCCCTCCCGTACCCGCAGCGGTCAACTCCCGAAAGGCACACACCTCGTGACGGCGCAGCAGCAATCAGGACTGACTCGTTTCACCGGCGACGCGAACCCCTTCGGAGGCGGTGACCCGTACGCGGACTACCGTACGGCCGACTTCCCCTTCACCCAGTACGCCAACCTCGCCGACCGGCAGCTCGGCGCCGGCGTCATCGCCGCCAACGACGAGTTCTTCGCCCAGCGCGAGAACCTGCTGGTGCCCGAGCCGGCCCACTTCGACCCCGAGCACTTCGGGCACAAGGGCAAGATCATGGACGGCTGGGAGACGCGGCGCCGCCGCGGCGCCTCGGCCGACCACCCGTGGCCGACGGCCGAGGACCACGACTGGGCGCTGGTCCGCCTCGGTGCCCCCGGCGTGATCCGCGGGATCGTCGTCGACACGGCCCACTTCCGCGGCAACTACCCGCAGGCGGTGTCGGTCGAGGGCGCGTCGGTCCCGGGCTTCCCGTCGCCGGAGGAACTCCTCGGGGACGACGTGAAGTGGACGACCCTCGTCCCGCGCACCCCCGTCGGCGGCCACGCGGCGAACGGCTTCGCCGTGTCGGTCGAGCAGCGCTTCACCCACCTGCGCGTCAGCCAGCACCCAGACGGCGGCATCGCACGCCTGCGTGTGTACGGCGAAGTCGTCCCGGACCCGAACTGGCTGGAGACGCTGGGTACTTTCGACGTCGTGGCGCTGGAGAACGGCGGCCAGGTCGAGGACGCCTCCAACCTCTTCTACTCCCCGGCCACGAACACCATCCAGCCGGGCCGCTCCCGCAAGATGGACGACGGCTGGGAGACCCGCCGCCGCCGAGACCAGGGCAACGACTGGATCCGCTACCGCCTCACGGCCCAGTCCCGGATCCGAGCCATCGAGATCGACACGGCGTACCTGAAGGGCAACAGCGCGGGCTGGGCGTCTGTGTCGCTGCGGGACGGCGAGAGTGGCGAGTGGACCCAGATCCTCCCCCGAACCCGCCTCCAGCCCGACACCAACCACCGCTTCGTCCTCCCGGCCCCGGCCGTAGGCACCCACGCGCGCGTGGACATCTACCCCGACGGCGGCATCTCCCGACTGCGGCTGTTCGGTTCCCTGACGACGCAAGGGACGTCCGGCCTGGCGGCCCGGCACCAGGAACTGGGGGGCTGACCATTTCAGCCCGTCCGGCATTCGGGGACGAAGCCGTTCAGGCCGAAGAGGGCGCCCGAGCGCGGCAGCCCGTAGGGACGGGACGGGTAGGGACGGGACGGGCAGGGGCGGCGGGGTTGAAAACCCCCGTCGGCCTCACGCCGCGAACCCACCGTCCACGGCGAACTCCGCCCCCGTGACGTACTCGGCCCCCGCCAGATGCACCACCATCGCCGCGACCTCCTCCGCCGTCCCGAACCGGCCCAGCGCGGTCATCGCAGCCTGATCTGCCGCATACGGCCCGCCCGCCGGGTTCATGTCCGTGTCGATCGGCCCCGGATGCACGATGTTCGCCGTGATCCCCCGCCCGCCCAACTCCCGCGCGAGCGCCTTCGTCAACCCGGTCAGCGCCGCCTTGCTCGTCGCGTACAGCGTTCCGCCCGGCCCCGGCACGCGCTGCGTCATACACGTGCCGATGGTCACGATCCGCCCGCCGGCCGGCATCCGCGTGGCCGCCGCCTGCGAGGCCAGGAACACACCGCGCACATTCACGGCCAGCACCCGGTCGACGTCGGCGAGCGAGAGGCCCTCCAGGGGCCCCAGCACTCCCACCCCCGCGTTGTTGACCAGCACGTCGAGTCCGCCCAGCGCCCGCGCCGTACGTTCCACCGCGCCCCCGGCCTCCTCCGCGTCCGCGGAGTCCGCGCGCAGGGCCACCGCCCGCCGTCCCAGCGCCTCGATCCGCCGTACGACCTCCTCGGCCGCCTCCTTGCCGTTCACATACGTGATGGCCACATCCGCGCCCTCCCGGGCGAGCCGCAGCGCGGTGGCCGCGCCGATGCCGCGGCTGCCGCCGGTGACCAGGGCCGTCTTGCCGTGCAGGGTTGTCCGAGTCGTTGTCATGGGTCCATCACAGCGCCGACCGCACCGCGCCGCTGGCGGCGAACGGACACCGAGGTCGGGTGACCGGATCGCGTGGCCGGAACTCTTTTCTCCACCTCCCGCGTTTACCCCTCGTGACCCTTCAGCAAGAGATCGTCGGCAACGCCATGCAGATGGCGGTCGTCAGCCTGCGCCCCGGGCAGACCGTGTACTGCGAGGCGGGCAAGTTCCTGTTCAAGACGACGAACGTGACCATGGACACCCGCCTGTCCGGTCCGTCGAGCGGCGGCGGCCAGGCCCAGGGCGGAGGGGGCGGCATGGGCGGCATGCTGCGCCAGGCCATGGGCACCGCCATGCAGGCCGGCCAGCGCATGCTCGCCGGCGAGTCACTGGCGTTCCAGTACTTCAGCGCCCAGGGCGGCGAGGGCACCGTCGGTTTCGCGGGCGTTCTCCCCGGCGAGATGCGCGCCCTCGAACTCAGCGGCACGCGCGCGTGGTTCGCCGAGAAGGACGCCTTCGTGGCCGCCGAGTCCACCGTAGAGTTCGCCATCGCCTTCCAGGGCGGCCGCACCGGTATGAGCGGCGGCGAGGGCTTCGTCCTGGAGAAGTTCACCGGGCACGGCACGGTGATCATCGCGGGCGCGGGCAACTTCATCGATCTCAACCCGGCCGACTTCGGCGGCCGTATCGAGGTCGACACGGGCTGCGTCGTCGCCTTCGAGGAGGGCATCCAGTACGGCGTCCAGCGGGTCGGCGGCCTCAACCGCCAGGGGATTATGAACGCCGTCTTCGGCGGCGAGGGCCTGTCCCTGGCCACCCTGGAGGGCAACGGCCGGGTGATCCTGCAGTCCCTCACCATCGAGAGCCTCGCGAACGCCCTGAAGAAGGCCCAGGGCGGCGACAAGCAGGGACCGGCGGGCGGCCTCTTCTCCACCAACGCAGGGTGAGGCACCGCATGGCCGGCCGATGAGTTGCGGGTGCCGGTGGGGTCTGAGGTGATGACAACAGACCCCACTCCAGGAAGCAGGCACCCGCCATGGGCAAGCTCGTCTCCACCATCTTCGTCACCCTCGACGGCGTCTACCAGGCACCCGGCGGACCCCAGGAGGACACCCGCGACGGCTTCGAGCACGGCGGCTGGAGTTTCCCGTTCGGCGACGACGACTTCGGCCGGTTCATCACCGAGGTCTTCGACCGTCCCGGTGCGTTCCTCCTCGGCCGCCGTACGTACGACATCTTCGCCTCGTTCTGGCCGAAGAACACCGACCCCGCCGACCGGATCGCCTCCCAGCTGAACACGCTGCCGAAGTACGTCCCTTCGTCCACCCTCTCCGACCCGCAGTGGGCCGGCACCACCGTGATCAGCGGCGATCTGGGCAAGGAGGTCACCGCCCTCAAGGAGCGCACCGACGGCGAGCTCCAGGTGCACGGCAGCGGTGCCCTCGTCCAGTCCCTGCTGGCGCTCGACCTCGTCGACACCCTCCACCTGCTGACGTTCCCGGTGGTCCTCGGCTCCGGCCTCCGCTTCTTCACCGAGGGCGCCGTTCCGACCAAGTTCCGTCACGCCGGCGGAAGCGTCACCTCCGCGGGCGTCTCCATCCAGTCGTACGACCTGGCGGGACGCCCGGACTACGGCTCGTACGCGGAACCGGAGAACGCCTGACCGCGCCTCTTGTGGGGGCCGTGTGTGGTCACGGGCCCCCACGTTAACGCGCGGAAAACTCATCCGACGTGACGGGAAAATCTCCGCAGTTGTCATTGACATGCCACTGTCTACGCGCGTCATCATGAGGTCATGAACTTCCCCCCACGCACCACTCGCATCGGCGCCGCAGCCGCTCTCCTGTCCGCCCTCCTCGTGGGCGGCACCGTCTCCGCCACCACGGCGGACGCCGCTGCCGCGTCCGTCGGCAGCATCTGCTACGGCGCCCTGCCCTCCCAGGCGCACGACACCCTCGACCTGATCGCGCAGGGCGGGCCCTTCCCGTACTCGCAGGACGGCGTCGTCTTCACGAACCGCGAAGGCGTCCTGCCCAGCCAGTCGTCCGGGTACTACCACGAGTACACGGTCAAGACGCCCGGCTCGCCCACCCGCGGAGCCCGCCGCATCGTCACCGGCGAGGAGACCCAGGAGGACTACTACACCTCCGACCACTACGCCACGTTCGACCTGGTCGACTTCGGCTGCTGATCGACGCCGGCTGCTGAGCGACTTCCCCCGCTCGGCACGAGGAACGGTGCGACGAGCCGGAGGTCCGGTCCGACCTCATCCGGACTTCCGGCTCTCCGCGGCGGCGAACAGCGCGAACGCCAGCACCACCAGGGTGACGCTCGCGTAGACCTCGTAGCCGTCGAGGATGCCGAGCCGTTGCACGAGGCCCACATGCCAGTGGGTGAACTCGTGCAGCAGGCCCGGCACGCCCTGCAGCAGGGCGATGCATCCGACGACTTCCAGCAACTTCCTCATGGCACGACCCTCGCCCCGCGGACCCCCCACGGACATCGGCCGCGGGGCGAGCCCTGACCGACCTAAGTTCCCCGCCCCGTGGGCCGGGTGCGCCAAAAGTCGCTGGTGGCGCGACTTTGGTCGGGGATCTTCCCCGCGGAGGGGTGCCGGCGGCCCGCACTGAGTAGATTTGCCAACCGTGAGTGACGACAGGCCGGCCTCGGCCGAAGTGGGGACCATCGGGCCCAGATGGCTGTTTCCGTCGGCTGTGCTCCACGAACTCGAGCCCGACGCCGGGCGTTCCGGGCGTCCCCGGCGCACCGCGCGTGACTGGGTCGTCGACTTCACCTGCTTCCTGCTCGCCGTCGCCCTCGGTCTGGCGGCCGCGGACACCCTCAGCCGCGACGGCAACACCCCGCACGCCCTCGCCGTCGCCGACCAGTTGCTCGGTGCGCTGTCCTGCGCGGCGGTGTGGCTGCGCCGTCGCCGGCCGCTCGGGCTGGCCGTCGCGATGGTCCTCGTGGGCCTGGTGTCGAACACGGCGGGCGGCGCCGGCATCGTCGCCCTCTTCACCCTCGCCGTGCACCGGCCCTTCCGGTACATCGCCTGGGTCGGCGGTGCATCCCTCGCTCTGATTCCGCTGATGTTCTGGTTGCGCCCGGACCCCGATCTGCCGTACGGGGGAGCGGTCGCGTTCACGGAGCTGCTGACCCTCACGGTCATCGGCTGGGGCATGTTCGTACGGTCCAAGCGCCAGCTCACGCTGAGCCTGCGCGACCGCGCCCGCCGCGCCGAGACGGAGGCGCAGCTGCGTGCCGAGCAGGCGCAGCGGCTGGCCCGTGAGGCCATCGCCCGGGAGATGCACGACGTCCTCGCACACCGGCTGACGCTGCTGAGCGTGCACGCGGGCGCCCTGGAGTTCCGGCCGGACGCACCCCAGGAGGAGATCGCGCGAGCGGCCGGCGTCATCCGGGAAAGCGCGCACGAGGCCCTCCAGGACCTGCGGGAGATCATCGGAGTCCTGCGCGCGGGCGAGCCCGACGACGCGGGCCGCCCCCAGCCGACGCTCGCCGCACTGGACGCACTGGTCACCGAGTGCCGCGAGGCCGGCATGAAGGTCACCCTCGCCAGCCGCGTCACCGACCCCGCCGCCGTCCCCGCCTCCGTCGGCCGCACCGCCTACCGCATCGCCCAGGAGACCCTGACCAACGCCCGCAAACACGCCCCCGGCACGGAGGTCACGGTCTGCGTCACAGGTGCCCCGGGCGACGGCCTCGTCGTGGAGGTCCGCAATCCCGCCCCGGAGGGCGAGGTCCCCTCCGTGCCAGGCTCCGGGCAGGGCCTGATCGGCCTGACGGAACGGGCCACGCTGGCCGGCGGCCGGCTGGCGCACGGGGCGGAGCACGACGGAGGGTTCCGGGTCCGGGCCTGGCTGCCCTGGGGATGACCCGACCCGGGCGCGAGGGACGCCCCCACCATGGTTACGTATGGCCCATGACTGCGATCAGACTGCTCCTCGTCGACGACGACCCCTTGGTACGGGCCGGCCTGTCCCTGATGATGGGTGGCGCCGACGACATCGAGATCGTCGGCGAGGCCGCCGACGGCTCCGAGGTCGAGGCACTCGTCGATCGCACCCGCCCGGACGTGGTCCTCATGGACATCCGGATGCCGTCGGTGGACGGCCTCACGGCCACCGAACGGCTGCGCGGCCGCAAGGACGCCCCGCAGGTCGTCGTCCTCACCACCTTCCACGCCGACGAACAGGTGCTGCGCGCCCTGCGCGCGGGTGCCGCCGGTTTCGTGCTCAAGGACACCCCGCCCGCCGAGATCGTCGACGCGGTGCGCCGGGTCGCGGTCGGTGATCCCGTGCTGTCGCCCACCGTCACACGGCAGTTGATGGAGCACGCCGTCGGCAGCGGCGCCGACACCCGGCGCACGCACGCGCGCGTGCGCATCGCCGTCCTCAACGACCGCGAACGCGAGGTCGCCGTGGCGGTCGGCCGCGGTCTGTCCAACGCCGAGATCGCCGCCGCCCTGTTCATGAGCGTCGCCACCGTCAAGACCCATGTGTCCCGCATCCTGGCCAAGCTCGACCTCAACAACCGTGTGCAGATCGCCTTGTTGGCGTACGACGCGGGACTGCTGGAGGAACCGGACGGCGACGGGCACTAGCCGCACCCGCCGTGCGTTGTCGGTGTACGGGGAGAAGATCCTGACGGGGGACGTGGCAGGGCGGGGTGAGCATGGCGGAAGCGATCGACCTGGGGGAGTTGGCCGACGGGTTCCGCACGGGAGGGGCATACCGTTGTACGCGCTACTGAGCGAGGGCGGCCCGGTGCGCCGTGGCCACGGACAGCGCGGCGCCCGTGACACGCCTGCTCATCTGAACGCCGACTCCACCCGGCCCGGGATCTCCGCGAGTGCCACCATTCTGCGGTCCCGTCTGGAGAGTTCGCACGCCTCGGCGATCCGCAGTGCCTGCAAGGCCTCCCGCCCGTCGCACGGGTTGGCCCGCCGCCCGAGCACGACCTCGACGAACGCGGACAGTTCGGCCTCGTAGGCGGGCCCGAAGCGCTCCAGGAAACCCGACCACGGCTTGTCGGCGGCCGGCGGTCCGGTCGGCTCCGTGGACGCGATCGGCGTACGGTCGTCCAGGCCGACGACGATCTGGTCGAGTTCCCCGGCCAGCTCCATGCGCACGTCGTAGCCGGCGCCGTTCAACCGCGTCGCCGTGGCCGTGGCGAGAGTGCCGTCGTCGAGCGTGAGCACCGCGGCACCCGTGTCCACGTCGCCCGCCTCCCGGAACATCGGCGGCCCCGCATCGGACCCGGCCGCGTACACGTCGACGATCTCGTGCCCCGTCACCCAGCGCAGGACGTCGAAGTCGTGGATCAGCGTGTCCCGGTACAGCCCGCCGGACAGCGGGAGCCACCCGGGCGGGGGAGGGGCCTGGTCGGACGAGAGCGCCCGTACGGTGTGCAGCCGCCCGAGCCGGCCCGAGAGCACCGCGTCGCGCGCACCCGTGTAGCCCGTGTCGAAGCGGCGCTGGAACCCCATCTGCAGGATCGTCCCTGCGGCCTCGACCTCGCCGATGGCGTGCAGTGTGCCGGGCAGGTCGAGGGCGATGGGCTTCTCGCAGAACACCGGGAGTCCGGAGCGTGCTGCCCGACCGATCAGTTCGGCGTGGGCCGATGTGGCCGTGGTGATCACCACGGCGTCCACGCCCCACTTGAAGATCTCGTCCACCCCCGGAGCCGCCGTCTCCCCGAGACGGTGGGCGAGCCCCTGGGCCCGCGCCGGATCCACGTCGGTGAGGATCAGGGATCCCACCTCGCGATTGCGGCTGAGCGTGTTCGCATGAATGGTGCCGATCCGCCCCGTACCGATGACCCCGATGCGCATGGAATCAAAGTGAGGGTTCAGTGCGCACGCTGTCAATGCATATGTCCGGACAATCGAACTACACGACTTCCCGTCAACAACTCGTGGAGCTACGCTCGGGCCCGTGCCGAAACCAGAAGTGGACCCGACCGTGCCGCTCGAGCTCAGTGTGGACCGGAGCTCTCCCGTGCCGCTGTACTTCCAGCTGTCCCAGCAGCTGGAGGCGGCGATCGAGCACGGAGCGCTCACACCCGGCAGCCTGCTGGGCAACGAGATCGAGCTGGCCGGGCGGCTCGGCCTGTCCCGCCCCACCGTCCGCCAGGCCATCCAGTCGCTCGTCGACAAGGGCCTCCTGGTGCGCCGCCGGGGCGTCGGCACGCAGGTCGTGCACAGCCAGGTCAAGCGTCCGCTCGAACTCAGCAGCCTCTACGACGACCTGGAGGCGGCCGGGCAGCGCCCCGCGACCAAGGTGCTCGTCAACACGGTCGTCCCGGCGTCCGCCGAGGTCGCGGCCGCTCTCAACCTCGCCGAGGGCATCGATGTGCACCGGGTGGAGCGGCTGCGGCTCGCGCACGGTGAGCCGATGGCCCACCTGTGCAACTTCATCCCGCCCGGCCTGCTCGACCTGGACACCGGGCAGCTGGAGGCCACCGGCCTGTACCGCATGATGCGCGCCGTCGGGATCACGCTGCACAGCGCCCGCCAGACCATCGGCGCCCGCTCGGCCTCCGCCGCCGAGGCCGAGCGGCTGGCCGAACCCGAGGGCGCCCCGCTGCTCACCATGCAGCGCGTCACCTTCGACGACACCGGCCGCGCGGTCGAGTACGGCACCCACACCTACCGGCCGTCGCGCTACTCCTTCGAGTTCCAGCTGCTCGTACGGTCATGAGAGTGCGGTCCTGAGGGCACCGTCACGAGGGCGCGGTCCTGAGAGCAGGCTTCACGGGGCTCGGCTGGTCGTAATGTCAGGACATTTACATCGGCGGGTACCGGACGCGCTCCAAGGGGCGCGGGGCCGCATCGACGAGCGGCTCAGCCGCGTGGGCGTGACCAGCCGGGACACCCCACACCCGGCACCCTTCGCGCACCCCCTTTGCTCCCCGGCTCGGCACACAGCGTGAGCGTGCGGCAGAATCGGGCCTTGATGAGCACCTACGGCAACTTCAGCGCCCCCATAGGCTCCAGGCGCGCCCCCGCGCTCCGTACCGTCGGCACCCGGGAGCGGCGCTCGCACCTGACCGCGCCGCGCGTGCCGACAGTCGGCATCGACATCGGCGGCACCAAGGTGATGGCGGGCGTCGTCGACGCCGACGGCAACATCCTGGAGAAGCTGCGCGCGGAGACCCCGGACAAGTCCAAGAGCCCCAAGGTCGTCGAGGACACCATCGTCGAACTGGTCCTGGACCTCTCCGACCGGCACGACGTGCACGCGGTCGGCATCGGCGCGGCCGGCTGGGTCGACGCCGACCGCAACCGCGTCCTGTTCGCGCCCCACCTGTCCTGGCGCAACGAGCCGCTCCGCGACCGCCTCGCCGGCCGGCTCGCCGTGCCCGTCCTGGTCGACAACGACGCCAACTCCGCCGCCTGGGCCGAGTGGCGCTTCGGCGCGGGCCGCGGCGAGGACCACCTGGTCATGATCACGCTGGGCACCGGCATCGGCGGCGCGATCCTGGAGGACGGCCAGGTCAAGCGGGGCAAGTACGGTGTCGCGGGCGAGTTCGGCCATATGCAGGTCGTGCCCGGCGGCCACCGCTGCCCGTGCGGCAACCGCGGCTGCTGGGAGCAGTACAGCTCCGGCAACGCGCTGGTCCGCGAGGCCAAGGAGCTGGCCGCCGCCGACTCCCCGGTGGCGTACGGGATCATCGAGCACGTCAAGGGGAACATCGCCGACATCACCGGCCCGATGATCACCGAGCTGGCCCGCGAGGGCGACGCGATGTGCATCGAGCTGCTGCAGGACATCGGCCAGTGGCTCGGCGTCGGCATCGCCAACCTCGCGGCCGCCCTGGACCCGTCCTGCTTCGTCATCGGCGGCGGTGTCTCGGCCGCCGACGACCTGCTCATCGGCCCGGCACGCGACGCCTTCAAGCGTCAGCTCACCGGCCGCGGCTACCGCCCCGAGGCCCGTATCGCCCGCGCCCAGCTCGGCCCCGAGGCCGGTATGGTCGGCGCCGCCGACCTCGCCCGCCTGGTCGCCCGCCGCTTCCGCCGCGCCAAGCGCCGCCGGGTAGAGCGCTACGAGCGCTACGAGCGGTACGCGGAAACCCGTCGTTCGACCCAGGACACTGCATGACTCCTCCCTCGCTGCCGCGCCAGGCCTCGTCCTCGGACGAGCCGTCCCGGCCGCCAGAGGACCGCCGTCACAAGATCCGCCGCAGGGCCCTCACCCTGATCATCATCGTGCTGCTCATCGGGGTCCCGGCCGGCTATCTGGTGATCTCCGCCAACCAGAGCCGCGACAGCGGCAAGGACAAGGAGGCCAAGTACGCGGCCACCGGCCTGACCAAGGGCTGGCCGTCGAAGGTGCAGCGCCGCCTCTACCAGGTGCCGATGCCGCACCCGTCGGGCAAGGTCGCCAGCTACGAGACGAACAACTGGAAGACCAGCCGCCTCTACGTCCAGTTCCAGACCCCCCTGCGCAACCTCGAGGTCTTCCTCCACGACATGGGCGTCAGCCGCGCCGACCTGAAGCGGGGGGACATCACCATCAGCGCGCGCGACCAGAAGATCACCGGCTGGGACTTCACCAGCCCGGGCCCCTGGTACGGCCTGGTCCACAAGCAGAAGTCACCCAAGCCCACCCAGTACGTCATGATGAGCCTGGGGAACAGGAACAACCCGTTCTTCTACGTCGTCTCCCGCACCGTTCCGTGAGGGGGCGCACCCCGGGACCGTCACCGGAGCCGATTGTCAGACCCCGCCCGTAGAGTCGAAGACGTCTGATCCGACACACGGGGCGGGAGGTGACAGGTCGTATGAGCGACACGGCTGCGGGGGCCGCGCGAGCGGGGGAGCGGGAGCCGGGCACGGCGGAGTCCGTCCCCGTCCGACTTGCGGCCGTCTTCCTGCCCGCTCCGCTGCCGCGGGAGGGCCGGATCGCCTTCTGGGACCCGGAGGACGGCCCCCTGCCCGCCGGAGACACCGAGCTCACCGTCGTACGACGGCATGGCGCCGGAGCGCGGCGGCGAACCGCACCCGCACTGTCCCTCCCGGTCGGCGAGGCCCTGCCCGTCCTCGTCCGCGCCCGGCGCGACCCGGCGGCCCACCCCGCCACCGCCTGCTGGGGCGCTGCCGCCCTGCACGCGCTGCGCCTCACCGCGAGGGGGCGCCTGCTGCCCGGTCTGACGGCCACCGGCCACGACGCCTGGCGGGCCGGCCCCCTGGACCCGGAAGACATCGCGCACATCCGGGCCGTAGCCGCCGCCCTGCCGTACGAGGGCCATGCGGTCCCGCTGCCCGGACCGGGCCCGCTGCGGCTGCCCGAGCCGGAAGCACTGATGCGCTCCTTCCTCGACGCGGTCGCGGACACCCTCCCCCGCACCCCTGCCGCACCGCACGCCTCCGGCAGGCCCTTCGCCGACCGCCGCCCGCAGCGCCTGCCCGACGCGCACGACTGGGCAGCCGAGGTCGCCGCGGGCATGGACGCGGGCGTGCGCATCTCACTCCGCCTGGACCTGTCGGCGTACGAGCTGTTCGACGGGGAGGAGGGAGTGCGTACCGTGGGCGCCGCGATCGTCCAGGTGCACAGCCTCGCCGACCCCACGCTCATCGCCGACGCGGCGGCCCTGTGGGCGGGCGAGGCCGACGCCGCGTTCGGCCCACGCGCACGCGTGGACGCGGCTCTCGCCGTACGGCGCGCGGCCCGGATCTGGCCGCCGCTCGACCGGCTCTCCGAGCAGGACGTGCCTGACGTCCTGGCTCTGTACGACGACGAGCTGGGCGACCTGCTCGGCGTGGCGGCGACACGGCTCGCGGCCGCCGGGGTCGCCGTGCACTGGCCCCGTGACCTGGCCCAGGACCTGAGCGCGGCCGCGGTGGTACGCCCCGCGCCGGGCTCCGCGACCGACGGCACCGGCTTCTTCGAGAGCGAGGAACTCCTCCAGTTCCGTTGGCAGTTGGCGCTCGGCGGCGACCCTCTCAGCGACGCCGAGATGGACGCGCTGGCCGAGGCCCATCGTCCGGTGGTGCGCCTGAGGGACCGCTGGATCCTGGTCGACCCCGCCCTCGTCCGCAAGGCCCGCAAGCGCGAACTGGGCCTGCTCGACCCGGTCGACGCGCTTTCGGTGGCGCTCAGCGGCAGCGCGGAGGTCGACGGCGAAACGGTCGAGGCGGTGCCGGTCGGTGCCCTGGCCGCCCTGCGCGACCGCCTCACGACGGGAGTTCGCCCCGCCGAGCCTCCGGCCGGCCTTCGCGCCACCCTCCGCGACTACCAACTCCGGGGCCTCGCCTGGCTGGACCTCATGACCTCCCTCGGCCTGGGCGGTTGCCTCGCGGACGACATGGGCCTCGGCAAGACGATCACCGTCATCGCGCTGCACCTGAAAAGGGCCCGCAGCGAGCCGACCCTGGTCGTCTGCCCGGCCTCCCTGCTCGGCAACTGGCAGCGGGAGATCACCCGGTTCGCACCCGGCGTCCCCGTCCGTCGCTTCCACGGCCCGGACCGCACCCTGGAGGACGTGACCGACGGCTTCGTCCTCACCACCTACGGCACGATGCGGACCACCGCACCGCGACTGGCCGAGCAGCCGTGGGGCATGGTCGTCGCGGACGAGGCACAACACGTGAAGAACCCGTACTCGGCGACGGCGAAGGCCCTGCGCACCATCCCGTCACCCGCGCGCGTGGCCCTCACCGGCACCCCCGTGGAGAACAACCTCTCCGAACTCTGGGCCCTGCTCGACTGGACGACACCGGGACTCCTCGGCCCACTGAAGTCATTCCGCGCCCGCCACGCGCGTGCCGTGGAGAACGGCGAGGACCAGGAGGCGGTGACCCGCCTGGCCCGCCTGGTCCGTCCCTTCCTCCTGCGCCGAAAGAAGTCCGACCCCGGCATCGTCCCCGAGCTGCCGCCCAAGACGGAGACGGACCACCCGGTACCGCTCACCCGCGAACAGGCCGCGCTGTACGAGGCGGTGGTGCGGGAGTCCCTGCTGGCCATCGAGACCTCGGAGGGCATCGCGCGCCGAGGCATGGTGCTCAAGCTCCTCGGCGCGCTGAAGCAGATCTGCGACCACCCCGCGCTGTACCTCAAGGAAGAGGCGTCCTCGGGTGAACGGCTCCTCACCCGCTCCGGCAAACTCGCCCTTCTCGACGAGCTGCTGGACACGCTGCTGGCGGAGGACGGCTCGGCACTCGTGTTCACGCAGTACGTCGGGATGGCCCGTCTGATCACCGCGCACCTGGCCTCCCGGGCGGTCCCGGTGGAGCTGCTGCACGGCGGCACGCCGGTCCTGGAGCGCGAACGCATGGTGGACCGCTTCCAGAGCGGCTCGACCCCGGTCCTGGTGCTGTCCCTGAAGGCTGCCGGCACCGGTCTGAACCTCACCCGCGCGGGCCACGTCATCCACTTCGACCGCTGGTGGAACCCGGCCGTCGAGGAACAGGCCACCGACCGCGCCTACCGCATCGGCCAGACCCAGCCCGTGCAGGTCCACCGCCTGATCACCGAGGGGACGGTCGAGGACCGCATCGCCGAAATGCTGGAGGCCAAGCGCGCCCTGGCCGACGCGATCCTCGGCTCCGGCGAGTCGGCCCTCACGGAACTGACCGACCGCGAGCTCTCCGACCTCGTTTCCCTCCGGAGGCCGACATGACCCCGGGCCCGGCCGACGAAGCCCGCCGAGCCCTGAGGGAGGCACGGGAGCGGGCGGAACGGGGCGGGGTCGAGAGGCGTGGGGAGCAAGGCCCGGAGCGGGAGTCGGGGCGAAAGGCGGACGCCGGTCAGGAGTTGGTGGCGGGGAGCGGTGCGGGGGAAGAGCTGACGGTCGGGAAGGGAGCAGAAGGGGAGCCGGCGGCCGGGGGTGGTGCAGAGGGGGAGCCGGCGGCCGGGGGTGGTGCAGAGGGGGAGCTGACGGCCGCGAGGAGTGCACGGCAGGAATCGGTGACGGGGAGGAGCCAACGGCAGGGTTCCGCGGAGGAGCGGAGCGCGGGACGTGGGGCGGTGCCGGTGCGACACGGGGAGCGGTGGCCGCTGACGGAGAGGACTCCCGAGTTGGAGCACGCCTCCGAGACGCGCGGGACGCGTGAGGGCGGCGGAGCGCGCCCCGCTGATGCCGCGCGGGCGGCGCTGCGCCGGGCGATCGCCGAAAGGCGGGCGATGGGTGCCGCGGACTCCGATGCGGCGGTGGGGAGTTCGGGCGGAGACGAGTCGGGCGGTGCGGCTTCCGGCGGGCAAGCGGGCACGGATGGGCCAGCTCCGGCGGCAGGTTCCGGTCGACGTGGCCCGGGTGGTGCCATGGGGGAGGCCGTGAGGGCCGTGTCCCCTGATTCGACGTCTGGGAGTTCGGCACCGGGAGTTTCGGACGGGGACGCATCGGGAGGTGTGGCATCAGGCGGGGGAGCGGACGCAGCGGGTCCTGCTCGGGCATCCGTCTCCACTCGGCGTGACGTAGGCAGCGATGCTGCGGCCGGGACCGCGGACACCATGACCCCGGACCCTGTTCCGAACGGCGCCGCGGGCGACTCCGCTGAAGACGCATCGCAGGGGGACATGCCGGGCGTCGTCGCCGACGTGGCAGCGGACGTGGATCGCCCGGGCGAGCGGCCAGGGTCTTCCCTGATCGACGCGTCCAGTGCGGCAGCGCGTTCCGCCTTGCCGGAATCGCCTGGTGAGGCATCGACATCTGCCTGGCCGAACTTGCCCGGCACTGAGCCGAGTTCTCCCGTGCGATACCGCTCCGGTGAGGCTCCGAGGTCTGACCTGCTCGACGCGTCGGGTGAGGCGCCGAGTTCTGTTCCGCTGAACCGGCCTGGTCATGCGGAGACGCCTGCTCTGCCGGGGTTGCCGAATGAGGCGCAGGCGTCTGCTCCTGCGGATCTGCTGGCTGAGGCTTCTTCGTCTGCTTCGCCGGACCGGCCCGGCGAGGAGCCTCCGGCCGTTCTGCCGAATCCGCTCGCGGACGCGTCTGTTTCTGATGTTTCTGACCCGTCGAACTCGCCCACCGAAGCACCGACTTCCGCCCCGCCCGCCGCGCTGCCGGAAGTGACGGACGTGAGGCCGGAGGCCGAGGTGGGGCCTCGGGGTGGGGAAGCCGATGCTGAGGGTGGGCGGCCCGGTGATGTGGCGCGTGAGGCGTTGCGTGCCGCTCGGGCGCGGTCGCGTCAGGCTCAGGACGCCGAGCGTGCCGCGGCCGAGGCAGGGCGGCGGCAGCGGCGTCCGGCGGGAAACAGGGCCCAGGGCGATGCGTCCCGCCGCGCTGCCGGCGTACAGGCGCGTGAGCTGCGGGAGTTGCTCGCCGACGCCTTCCGTATGCCTTCCTCGGCGGCCGAGCCGGACATGGCGTACGACGACAACGAAAGTGCGGGGAGGGGGAGTTCGGATTCCGAGGTGTCGTCCACGTCCAGGGACCGTACTGGGACAGCCGGTCTCACCGGACCCTCTGCCGAAGCCCATCGGCCCGGCGCAGCACGCACAGCACAGGCAACGGCAACGGCACAGACAGTGGCGCAGACACCTGAAGAGTCCGGCCCTGCCGCCCTGCGGGCTTCCTCCATGGCCGCCCCTTCCCGCGACGGCGAGTTGCGCCGCACCTTCCCCGCCTTCCCGTCCCGTGCTTCGCCCGCCCCGGCCGACGCCCGCTTCGCGGAGACGTGGTGGGGCAATGCGTGGGTCACGGCGTTGGAGGAAGGCGCGCTGGACGCGAAGCGGCTTGCGCGTGGCCGGAGTTACGCCGAGCAGGGGCATGTGGACGCCATCACGGTGACGCCCGGACTCGTGCTCGCGTATGTGCAGGGCAGCCGCCCGCGCCCGTACCGCGTACAGGTGCGGCTGCGCACCCTGGACGACGCGGACTGGGCACGGTTCCTGGACGCCGCCGCCGAGCGCCCGGGGCACATCGCCGCGCTGCTCGACAAGGAGCTGCCGCAGTCCCTGGCCGACTGCGGAGTGCCGTTGCTGCCGGGCCCGCGTGACCTCGACCCGCACTGCAGCTGTCCTGACCGCGGCCACCCCTGCAAACACGCCGCCGCCCTCTGCTACCAGACGGCACGCCTGCTCGACGCCGACCCCTTCGTACTGCTCCTGTTGCGCGGCCGCGGCGAACGAGACCTGCTCGACGTTCTCTCCCGGTTGAGCGCCGCCCGCGCGGCCCGTGCCGCCCAGGAGCAGGAACCCGCCCCGCTCCCTGGCGTGCGCGCCACGGAAGCCCTCGCGCCCCGCCAACTCCCGCTGCTCCCCATGCCGTTGCCCGTCCCGGCGCACCCCGAGCAGCCCCCGGTCTACCCGGCGGCGCCGGGCGGCCCCGACCCCTTCGCGCTGGACCAGTTGGCGACCGACGCCGCAGCTCGCGCCCATGCCCTGCTCAGCACCGGCCGCGACCCGGTGGCGGAACTGACGCTGTGGCAGGACGCGGTCCGGCTCGCCGCCGCCCGCCCCGGCTCGGGACTCACCGCCGGCACCCGCGCCGTCTACGCCTCGCTCGCGTCCGCCGCCGGCCGCACTCCCGCCGAGCTGGCCCGCGCGGTCGCCGCCTGGCGGCAGGGCGGCGCGGAAGGACTCGCCGTCCTGGAAGACCCCTGGGACCCGCCGGCCGGACGTTTCGACCGCGCCCGCCCCCTCCTCCTCGCCGCCGACCTCCCGGCCTTCCGCCCCTGGCGCAACCACCTCAGCCACCCCCGCGGCCACGTCCAACTCCGCCTGGGCCGCGATGGCCTGTGGTACGCCTACGAGTCGGAACCGGGCCACGACGACTGGTGGCCACGCGGCACTCCCGGCCTCGACCCGGTCGGAGCCCTCACCGGCCTCGGCGCCTCGCCCGACGCCTGACAGGGGCTCACGTTCCGCGGCAGGGCTGATTCCCACTGTGGCGTAGGCGTCACGATGAGCCACTACAATGCCGCGAGGTCACGGCACGACACAGCAACAAGCCGAAAACGAACGGTGGGAGAGGCATGGCTACGGGGGGATGGGGGCCGGGTTCCGGCCCCGGGCAGCCTGGCGGCAACGGACCGGGAGGTCAGGGCTGGGGAGGTCCCTACGGACCACCGCAGGGCGGCCCCTACGGCCCTCCGCCACCGCAGCCGGGACCGTACCCGAACCAGCCGCCGTACCCCTACGGCCCGCAACCCACGCCGCGCGCTCCCGCCCGGCGCAGCGGCGGCTGCCTGCGCTACGTCTCGCCGTTCTGGCTCGTCGCCGCCATCCTGCGCTCCGCGCACCGCGTCGCCACCAAGCTGTTCGTGCAGGAGGGCGACGGCCGGATAGAGGACCGCGCAGTGGACCGCGTTCAGCTGGCCCGCACGGTCCTCGGTGCCGCCGCCACGGTGGCCCTGGTCTTCGTCTACAACGTGAAGCCGGACCGCTGGTCGGACGCGGCGTACGGCAGCGCCGCCCAGATGCTCGTCGCGCCGTTCGTGCTACTGGTCGCCGGTCCCCTGATCATCGTCGGATTCATCTACTACGCGCCCTCGCACCTGCGGCCGCACATGCGCTCCCGACTGCGCGCTCCGCTCAAGGCGGTCGGCTGGTACGTGCTTTCGATCGTCGCCATGGGCGTGATCCTGTTCCCGGCGTCCCGGATCGGGACCGACGAGCGACCCACCGTGTTGGAGTACGCGCTCCTCATCGCGGCGACGGCTGTGATCGTGTGGGGCATCCCCTTCTTCATCCTGGCGTCGCTGTACTCGGCCCGCAGCGCCTTCAACACTGCCCAGGTCCATCCGATGCTGCCGCCCGTGATCACCATGGCGCTGGTGTGGGTGTTCGCGGTGTTCAACGTGCTCGGCGACGGTCTGCCCGAGGGCCCGCCGGTCGTCCAGTACTGCTCCATGCTCGGCGGACCGCTGTCGGTGACTGCCGTATCGCTGTGGGAGATGCGGCGGATGCGAACCCGGTTCGGGGTCACCCTCCGCGCCTGACCCGAACCGGACGCCACCGAGCCCCGGCAGGGCCCGCCCGGACCACCGCTAGCAGCCCCCGTCCGGTTCTTCGGACGGCGCCTTTTCGGACGGCGGCCGGATCAGCGTCCCGATGCCGGCGCAGAGCAGGTCCAGGCTGCGGGTGAACTTCTCGTCCGGCCCGTGTGCGGCCGAGGCGCTCACCGTCCGCGGGAAGCTCCGGTGGAGGGCGGCGACGTCCTCGGCGGTGACCGGCATCGCGGGTGGATCGCTCTGCTCCTGGAGCACGTAGCCGGTGACGTGGCTGAGCACGGTGTCGGCGGCGGTGCCGCAGTCCTCCGGGGGCACACCGGCCTCGGCAAGGGTGGCGAGCAGGCGTTCCATCAGCGAGAGCGCGCCGGGGCTGAGGGTCTTCGGGCTGCCGGCGAGCATGATCGCCCCGCCGGGGTGCTGCCGGATGCTCTGCCGCAGGGCGACGGCCTGCGCCGTGACCCGCGCCGGCCAGCCTGCCTGCGCGGGCAGTCCGGCCAGGGCGGCGGTGCCGGCCTCGTACGCCTGCCGGACCACTCGGTCGGCCATCAGCTGGAGCAGCGCGGCCTTGCTGGGCACGTGGTAGTAGAGGCTGCCGGCGTGCACGTCGAGCCGGTCCGCGACCTGACGCACGGAGAAGCCGTGGTAACCGGTCTGGGCGAACACTGCCATCCCCGCGTCGATGATCCGGTCTGCCGTCAGCTTCACGGCCGCAGTCTAGCGAGCCGCACCGGCATTCAAACACTGTTTGAAAATCCCCCGGGTCGCGCTAACGTCATGATCAGCAAAATCGCACACGGCTCGGAGGGGGGTGGTGACGATGGACATCCTGCTGTTCAACGTGACCACGGCGGCACTGATGGTGCTGATGTTCAACGGCGGTCTGGCCCTGGTAGGCCAGAGCACACTGGGCCGGCGGAGGATCCCCTGGGCGGCCGTCGGCCTGACCGGGCTCGCGCTCGCCGGGGTGGCCCTCCAGCTCTGCTGGTCGGGGGCGATGGGCGCGCTCGACGCGGACCCGTCGAAGTCCGGCTGGTGGCGCGTGGTCACCTCGGTCTTCATGCAGAACGGCGGCTTCGGCGGGGCGGCCTGGAACATCGCGACCCTTGCCGCCGTCGCGGCCTTCGCCGACTGGTTCTGGGGTGCGCCGCTGACGCTCGGCCTGTTCGCCGCGGGCATCCTGCTGCCGGAGCAGATCGACAAACTGTGGGGCCAGACCTCCCACAGCACCGATCCCCGCAACTTCGCCGGCAGCTCCGGCGCCACCTACTTCCTGGGCGCGACGCTGGCCGTGGCCCTGCTGCTGCGCGGCGGCGCCGATGAGAACTCCGGCAGGGCCGCCGGCCAGAGCGCCGACGAGGGCTCCGACGACCAGGGTGCGGACCACGGCAAGGCCGTCCGCAAGAACCGGCTGCTCGCGCTCGGCGTGCCGGTGCTCGGGCTGGCGATGTGGTTCGCGCAGGAGAACGGGCACGGGCTGGTCTCCTGCTACGGCTTCGCCCTCGGCGCACTCGCCTGGGCCGTCTTCCGCACCGTCCTGCACCCGGACCGCGACCTCCGGCAGCCGCCGCGCACGACGGTCGCCTCGCTGACGGCTCTCGTCGGCCGGCGGACCCGCAGCGCCGACTAGTGCCTGTGCTGAGTTGAGGTCACGGGAGGGCTGGAAGGCTGCGTATCCAGAGGGTGGACCCGCGCAGGTGGAGTCCTGCGGCGTAGCTCTCGGGTGTCTTGTCAAGGCGGGTGGCCAGCCCTGAGGCGGCCTTCGAGACGCGCGCCGTGTCGCCGGTGCACGCGGAGGTCACCAAAACGCCTCCGCGAACTCTGCGTCGCGGGGACGGAGGCGTACCGGCTCGACATGGTCGCGGGAAGGGGCTCCCCGCGGCGCCTTGAGGAAACGACGCGTGCCGACGGTCAGGCGCCGCAGGCCCCGTTTCCGCCGAGGCTGGTCATGGCGCGGTACAGCTGCTCCCCGGTGAGCGGCGGTGCCGGCAGCGGGTGGGCGCGGTCGGTTCGGAAGCCGTCGAGCAGAAGGTAAAGGTGGCGGCGCCAGGCGTCCGGGGCGATGGCGTGGGTGGCCTCGGTGACGCGGCTGTGCGACCAGATGACGAAGGCAAGGTCCTCGGCGGTGAGGTCGGGGCGCAGGCTGCCCTGCTCCTGCGCACGCTCGACGATGTGTACACCGAGTTCGCGGATGCGGGTCTGGGCGCCCGCCAGGCAGGCGCTCTCCGGCAACCGTATGGAGGCCAGGTCGTTGAATCCCCGGTCCTGTGACTGGAGTTCGCACATGGTCTCCAGGAAGTGGCACAGCCCAGCCCAGGCGTCGTCCATGGTGACGGCCTTCTCGGCGGCCTCCCGCCAGGCGGCCAGCTTCCCGGCGAAGGTTGCCTGCACCAGGTCCAGTCGGGTGGGGAAGTGCCGGTACAGCGTGCCGATGGCCAGCCCGGCCCGCTTGGCCACCTGCTCCAGGGGTGCCTCCAGGCCCTGCTCGGCGAAGCAGGAGCGGGCCGCGGTGAGCAGGGCCTCGCGATTGCGCTGCGCGTCGCGCCGCAGGGGGCGGACAGGGGCCGGGTTCCCGGCGGAGGCGGACGGACGGTCGATGGCCATGTCACTCAGGCTACCAACCGGAGGGATACCTCATGTTCTCTGCTACGCTCCAGAACGTGAGGCTGCCCTCGACTTTCAGTCCTGATCGCTGTCGGGGCGGGAGGTGCCCCTCATAGATCCGGCCCGTCCGACCACAGGAGCACCATCCATGCCCGTCATCGCCGTCATCGGGGCAGGTCCCGGCCTGGGCCTGTCCATCGCCCGCCGCTTCGGAAGGGAGGGCTTCCAGGTCGCCCTGGTCTCCCGGACCCAGGACAAGCTCGACGCGCTCGCCGCGCGGCTCGCCGAGGAGGGCATCGAGGCCGCGGGCTTCGCCGCGGACGTGACGCGTCCCGACTCGCTGCAGTCGGCGCTCGCCGCGGTCGCCGACCGGTTCGGGGCCGTCGACGTACTGGAGTACTCGCCCGCCGACCCCACGTTCGCCGGCGCCGCCGTCGTCGACGCTACGGCGCAGGACCTCCACAAGCAGCTTGACTACTACCTGTACGGAGCGGTCGCCGCGGTCCGTCAGGTGCTGCCCGCCATGCTCGAACGCGGCAGTGGCACCCTGCTGTTCTCCACGGGCGCCTCCTCGGTCCGGCCGAGCGGCGGCGCGTTCGGCAGCATTGGCGTCGCGGCGGCGGCCCTGCGTAACTACGCCATGGCCCTGGGTATCGACCTCGCCGAGCGCGGAGTGCACGCCGCGCACGTGGCGATCGGGGTGTTCATCGGCGGCGGTCCCGGCACCGAGCCCGAGACCATCGCCGAGCACTACTGGGACGCGTACACCAAGCGCGACCAGGCCGAGATCGTCCACACCGTCCCCGGCGGCATCCGGTGAGCACCTCCGGCACACCCGCGGCGAACACGGCCAGGCCCCCCTTGGTGAACACCTGAAATGCTTACCGAATCGGCGATGCGGAACCCTTCCCGCGGCAGTCTGGCCGCGCAAGGTGCGCACCGGGATCTGTAGCCACTCCGCAGCGTCTTCCGCCTTGAGCAAACGAGGCGAATCGCGAGGCACGCGACCTACAAGCTCACCCAGCGCGTAAGCTTGTTCTTTATCTACCAAGATCTTCCAGGCTTGCCGATGGCCTTGAGGGTCTCCGGGCGTTTGACGGTCTTGCCGACGTCGTAGCGGGGTGCCCGGTGTTTGTTCTTGGCGCCGGGTGGCCGTCCGGGGCCTGCGCCTCTGGGTTTGGGAACTCGGGTCGGGCAGGCGAGGTGGGCGCGGATGTTCCTGAACCCCCGTCGGACCCGGGCCGGGGTGAGCCGGTAGAGGGTGGCGGGTTTCTCCCAGGGCCGGCGGAGGTCTTCGGCGAGGGGCCGGGCGAGCCGGAGCTGGGTGTGGGCGACGATCAGGAGCCAGGTCCAGCGGTCCGCAGCCTCGGGAGTACGGAGTTTCGGGGTGGTCCAGCCGAGGGTCTGTTTCGCGAAGCGGAAGGTGTGCTCCAGGTCGAAGCGGCGGAGAAATGCCTGCCAGAAACGGTCCACGTCGTCCGGGGTCGCACCGGTCTTCGAGGACCATAACCACACCGGCGGGGCGTCCCGGTCCTTCGACAGGTGCTCGACCTTCAGTCGGATCAACGTGCCCTCGACCAAGGGCAGTTCGCCGTCGTGGTCGAGCCATGAGGAGCGGTGGGTGAGCCGGGGGTGGACCCGGTCCCACGCCTGGGTTTCGGCCTTGCCGTAGTTGCTGGTGTCCGTGACCGTGGTGATCGCGGGCTCGGGCCGCGTCTCCGGCTTGGTGAAGCGGAACTCCGGGCCGTGCTTGGGTGGCCGGCCATTTGTCCCCGGTCGGCGGGGCGGCTTCGGCAACCGCATGACCCGGTCGGACCGCACTCTGCCGACCAGTTCGACGGGCAGGTCACGCAGGACCCAGGCCAGGCGGGTGACGTCGTAGCCGGCGTCGCTGACGATCACGATATGCGGGTCCCCGGTCTGCCACTGGCCCGCGGTGACGAGCCGCTCCACGACGCCCTGCAGTTGAGCGGCGGTGATCGCGGTCGCGTCGTCCGCCGGGCCGAGCCGGGCCACGTCCAGGATCGCGGTCCAGGACGTGGCGCCCGGCTCCAGCACGGCCACGAAGGAGTAGGGCCAGCCCGGAATGAACTGCGACGCCGTCTTCGCGCGGCCGTATACGTGGCAGAACAGCCGCTCGGCCGAGCACGGCGCGTCCGAACGGAGCCACGGCGAGACATCGACGGCAAGGACCAGGCGCCCGCCGTCGAAACGTGGCAGCGACAGCCGGGCCAGCACGGTCCGCAGCCGGCCGATGTCGATCCGGCCGTGGTTCAGACCGCCGTACATCGCTCCATGCCCACGACGATGCTCGGGCAGCAGCGTCAGATCCACCGGGGACTTCACCGCCCCCTCCGCACACAGCACCGCGTCGGTGAGTTCGAACAACTCGTCGCGCCGAGCGGTCAGACACTCGTAGAACTCGCCCCGGAAGCGTGACGCTTCCGCGAACGCTTCCCTCCGGACAGCATCAGGCAGCAGACTCACCCTCACGGCCTTCTTCTTGGTCACGTGCACCTTGGTCGGAGCACAGGATCAGACGAAGGCCGCCCCCACGTCCGGTGAATCCCCAGGTGAGCGACCCAGTTCGAGACACCGTTCGAGACCGGAAGAAAAAGAACAAGGTAAGCAACGGTTTCCAAAGCGGCAACCGCCTCCGCCCGCACTGAAGTTCACAACACCGGCTCGATGTGCTGTCACGGGGCTGAGGCGGAACTGCTCGAGGTGCGACCCGCTTCGGTGGAACACGGGTCGGACGTGGCGGCGGCCAGCACGCCAGGTCCGACCCGTGCCTGGCGGTCACCGGGCGGATGGCCCGCCAGGCCGTCGCTGGACCGCAGCGCCGACCGCGACGCGGGACCAGTCACTGGATTCGGTCGAGCCCGAGCAGCTTGTCGGCGTTGCCGTGGGCGATCTTGTCCTTGTCTTCGTCGGACAGGTCCGAATCGGCCAGAAACGGCACGGCACCCTCGTTGCCGATCATCGGGAAGTCCACGGCGTGGATGATCCGATCCACGCCCACGGTGTCGACGCAGTAGCGCAGCTGAGCCTGACTGAACATCCCGCTGGGCGTGATGAACACGTTGTCCCGGAAGTACTCCCGGAAGGTCCGGTCAAGCCTGGTCAACCGCTGGGGCAGGGCCTCGTCCAGCCGGTCGAGGTAGAACGGGATGGACTCGCCCCAGTGACCGAGGACGAACTGCAGATCCGGGTAGCGGTCCAGCACTCCAGCCAGGGTCAGGTGCAGGAAGTGCACGGCCGTCTCCTGGTGCCACCCCCACGAGGCCGTCCGGAAGAACGTGGACACCCCGGGTGAGAGCTGGCCGGCGTAGTTGGCGTCGCTGACCGCCAGTGGTGGCGGGGCCGGGTGCAGGTAGATCGGCACGTTCAGCTCGCTCGCGGCGCGCAGAATCGGGTCGAACCGGGGCTCGTCCAGGAACTCGCCGTCGGTGCGGCCCATGATCATGGTGCCCACGAAACCCAGTTCACGGACGCAGCGGCGCAGCTCGTCGGCCGCCGCGCCGGGCACGGCCGTGGGCAGGGTGGCGAACGCGGCGAACCGGCCCGGGTAAGCCTTGACCGCCTCGGCCGCGGTGTCGTTGGCCGCCTTGGTCAGCCCTGGTGCCACGTCGGCGGGCAGGAACGTGTTCTGGCAGGAGAGCACCTGCGTGGTGATGCCGTTGCGGTCCATGTCGGCGATCCGGGCGGCACCGATGTCCGGCAGCAGGTGCCTCCGCTCGGTGTAGGGCACCCCGGCGCTCGCGTCGAACGCGGCCGCGTAGCCGGGGACGAGTTCGGTCATGCCCGGCGCGCTGGCGGCGGACACCGCCGGGTCGGACCAGTGTTCTTCGAGCGTGACGATCCGCATCGCTCTCCCTGCTCGTCAACGATCTTCGGTTGGCACCTCCACGATGGCCCCGGCAGCCGATAAGCTCAAACACTTGTTGCTGATGCTGCGATCAGTACAGCTGATAGGAGCTGGGATGGAGCTGCGGCACCTGAGGTACTTCGTCGCCGTGGCCGAGGAGGGCGGGTTCAGCCGGGCAGCGCGCCGGCTGCACGTGGTCCAGCCCACGCTGAGCATGCAGATTGCCGACCTTGAAAACGAATTCGGCGGACGGCTGTTCGACCGCGGCTCCCGGCAGACCCGGCTAACCCCGGCCGGTCAGGCGTTCCTGATCGAGGCCCGGCGGGTGCTGGCCCAGGCCGAGCGGGCACAGGTCGCGGCGCGGCTCGCGCTGCGCGGTGAGACCGGTGCGGTGCGGATCGGCGTGGCCGGTGCCGTGGTGTTCGGCGGCATCCTGACTGCCCGGATTCGCGCGTTCCACGAGGCCAGGCCGCTGGTACGGATCGAACTGCGGGAAGCTGGGCCGGAGACGCAGCGGGCCGCGATCCTCGCCGGCGAGCTGGACGTCGGCTTCAGCGCACTCCCGGCACCGCTCAGCGAACCTCGGCTCACCTCCGCCCCGGCCAGTTCGGTGTCGTTTCTCGTTGCGCTGCCCGCCGGACATGTTCTGGCCGGGCACGAGACGCTGACCGCGGAGCACATCTCCGGGGTGGACATGGTCGAGTACACCATCGACGACGGCCCGGGCGACCTGGTGTCAGACTTGTCGCGGCTGGCCCGGCTGAAGCTGTGGCCGGCGTCGAGCCGCTTTCGGGCGGACAGCACCCTGGGTGTGCTCGCGCTGGTCGCCGCCGGGGTGGGCGTCGCGGTGGTCCCGGCCGGTGTGCACCGCGCCGCCGTGCCAAACGTGGTGTACCGCCCGCTCGCCGAACCCGGCCTCACCATCGACTTCCACCTGTTGCACCGGACCACGGAAGCCGCCCCGGCCGTGGCCGCCTTCCTGAACACCGGTGAGGGTTAACGAAGTCCTTGGCCACTTCTGGCGGACAGCACAACATCGCTCATTTCTTTCGGCACCCGATGGACATACTTCGCCGACACCCTTTCGTTCGGCAGGATTCCGGGCATTCGCCGTCCTGTTCTGGCTAGCCGGCGCTACCTTCGACGAACCTGGTCGGCCTCGGCGCGCTATCGGCCGCGCACGAAAATCGCGTCGCTGCTGTTCGTCGGTTGGTCGGTAGAAGGAAAGGCCCACCCCTTTCGCGGCGCACCTTTTTTAGTGCAGGATTCGCCGGTCAGATCACGCCTTCGGCCCCGAGCTCGGCCACGGCAGCCTCGTCTCGCGAAACGCCCGCGAATCACCCCAACGAGGCACCCTCACAAGATCTGCACCCATCCGAGTTGATCCGGTGACTCGCCGACTGCGCCGGACCCGCGGCTCGCACTCCGGCTAGGGCCAAGTTCTGAGTTGAGGTCACGGGAGAGCTGGAAGGCTGCGTAACCAGAGGATGGACCCGCGCAGGTGGAGTCCTGCGGCGTAGCTCTCGGGTGTCTTGTCATAGCGGGTGGCCAGCCCCCGCCATTCCTTGAACTTGTTGATGGCGCGCTCGACTGTGTTGCGATCTTTGTACAGTGTGGCGTCATGGCTGACGGGGCGGCCGCCGGAGCGTCCCTTCTTCTTGCGGTTGGCGGCCTGGTCGGTCTTTTCCGGGATTACCGCCTTGATGTTGCGTCTGCGCAGGTGGGCGCGGTTGGCACGGGAGGAGTACGCCTTGTCGCCGGCCGCTGCGTCCGGCCGGGTCCTGGGGCGGCCGAGGGGACCGCGCACCTTGATCTTCTTGAGGACCGGGATGAAGCGCGGGCTGTCCGCGGCCTGTCCGGGGGTGAGGATGATGGACAGCGGGCGGCAGCGCCGCTCGACGGCGAGGTGGACCTTGCTGGTGAGCCCGCCCCGGGAGCGGCCCAGTTCGGCGGCCCGTAGTCGGACCCTGCGGCGTCGGCGCACGGCGCGGCGCTGTTCCCGCTCGGGATCCTCCCCGTTCGCGGACCCCTCGCCTACGGGGTCGTTTTGCCCCTTTGCCGCAGCCCCTTTTCTTTCGCCGCGGCCTTCTCCAAGTCCTCAAGGAGCTCCGGGGCGACGATCATGCCCGCCGCGTGGTGATGCGCGCGGGCAACGGTCGAGTCCACGCTGACCAGGCTGAGATCGACGTCGTCGCGGGCCGCCGCCTCGGCGATCATCGCTTCCATGAGGGTCTGGAAGTCTTCGTCACGCGCCCACGTCCGGAACCGGTCATAGATCGTCGACCAGGAGCCGTAGCTCTCCGGCACAATCCCGCCAGGGGCTGCCGGTACGGAACCGCCACATCACCGCGTTGAAGTAGCTGCGCAGGTCAGGAATCGGTCCGAACGCCCCCAGCGGCAGGTGCGGCTGTCGGGTAGCGGGGACGCATTGCTGCGTCCCCGCCCCCTCAGAACCGGGCATGCCCGTTTTCCAGGCACCACGGCTCAAGCAAGCCCCGAGGGCTTCACGGTGATGCAGAGACTGCGAGTCTCCTGCGTGTTCTGGCTCGGAGACCACGATGGCAAGAGGCGTGTACCAGGCGAGTCTGCGGTCCGTCCGGCGTGCCGCTCCGCCCGTGATGAGTGAGGTAGTTGGCGGCTACCGCTCTGCGGACGGTGTTCAACCACCAGCGTTCCCATTCGTGCGGGGATTGCGGTGGCTGGTTGGCAGTGAGGATGTAGTCCCCGCAGAGTGGACAGCGCCCTTCCTGCTTGGCGAGCAGGTTCAGGTTGTAGTTGTCCAGCGGGGGTTTGACCTTCCTCCGCCTTTTGGCCCAGTAGTCCTGCAGGCCGGGGTCGTCGGGTGACGCCCCGCCCGTGACCAGCTGGTGCCGGACGATATTCGTCCAGGAGAATTTGACCACGTGAAAGGTGCCGCCGCTTTCGCTGGTGCAGCCGCGATCGCCGAACACCCAGTAGTCGTTCCTGTACTTATTGAACTTGCCGTAGTAGCGGCGCACAATCCACTTCTTCGGCTTGTTGGGGTGGGAGTGCTTGGCCCACTTGTATGTGAGCCGCCACACATGAGAGTCCAGATCCGAGAAGACCCGGCTGGACACCGCCCCACGGTAGTAGGCCGCCCAGCCCCGAATGATCGGGTTGAGTTTGGCGATGACCGCCACCACATTCGATCCGCGAAGGTTTCGCATCTCGTCCGTGAGCCTTTTCCGTATCCGCTTGATCGCCTTCTTGCTTGGTTTGATGATCAGCTTGGACCCGTGGAACTGGCGGAGAGTGAATCCCAGGAAGTCGAAACCTTCGGAGAGATGCACAATGCGCGTCTTCTCCTCGTTGAAGGTCAGCCCTCTGGGGGCCAGCCACGCTGCAAGCCGTACCTTGACCTGCTCTGCCTGCTGCCGAGAGTGACAGCAGGCGACCATATCGTCGGCGTATCGCACCAGCACCGGAGCTCCTCGTGTCGTTTCTCCGGAAGTACGTCCGGATGCGAGATAGAGGACTCCGGCAGCTTCCTCCAGGCCATGGAGAGCAACGTTCATCAACAGCGGGCTGATTACACCGCCTTGAGGTGATCCCTCTTCGGTCGGTGCGTGCAGGCCGTCCTCCACCACTCCCGCTTTCAGCCATCCCCGGATCATTTCCCTGGCCGGGAAGGACCCGATCGCTCTGAGCAGTTGTTCGTGGTCGATTCTGTCGAACGCGGCGGACAAGTCGGCATCCAGAATCCACAGCCTCCTGGCCCGGGAGCCTTTCAGCGTGGAGTAGAGAGCGCCGATGGCGTCCGCACAGCTGCGGCCCGGCCGGAACCCATAGGATTTCGGCTCGAAGCGCGCCTCCCACTCGGGTTCCAGTGCGTTACGGACGCGCGCCTGATGGCATCGGTCCATAATCACGGGGATACCGAGCGGCCGTTGTTTTCCATTGGCCTTTGGAATGTACACGCGTCGGACCGGCAGTGGATTCCAGGACGAGCGCGTGTGGTGCACGCGCACAGCCACGTCCATCCTGGCCTCGGGTGACAGGGCGGTCTCCCCGTCGATCCCGGCCGTCCGACGTCCAGCGTTGCGCTGAGTCACCTGCCGCACGCTGATCAGCGTGTTCGACCATGATCTCAGCATCAGTTTCTGCAAGGACCGGACCAGGGCCCAGTCCTCTTCCCGCGTCGCCTTGAAGATCCTCTGCCTCAGCCTCACTACGTTGTCCTCGTGGTGACGCCATGCGACGTCGTCCCATTCGGCAACGTCCTTGGGTCCGTTCACCGCGGTGTCCAACTTGCCCCTCGGTTCGGGAGGCCCCGGGCCTCGGTCGTCAAAGGCTCACCAGCCCACGTCAGCTCCCCTTTCGGGACCCGGCCGCCAGGACCGGCATCCGGCCGGTTCCCCGAGACAGCCGCCTGGAGAGGCAACCACACGTCCCGAGTCCCGCGCCTTTCGGCCGCCGGCATCTGCTTCTTGGGCTTCCTGTCCCGCCGAGGAGTTCCGCCCCTCTTACGATCGGCCTACCGAGCCCAACGGCCCGGACCCCGACGGGGTTTCCACGTTCCGCGCACACGAGACACGGCCGGGGTGGGCGCCCCTTACACCCCGGGGCCAGCGGTGTTCCCACGACCGGTTGATCGTCCCCGGCCGCCGCTTGCCGCCTCTTCCAGCGGCCAGGCCCTTGCACCCTGGTCCTCGTCCCGTCACCCAAGGCTTGGGCTGACGAGGCATCATCGGGGGTTCACTTGCGTTCGCCCGTCCGGCCTTCCCCTCGCCCGGTTGCTCCCCCGGACGGAGCGGGGGCCCTTGGGCTTCTTCCCTGGGCTTCGCACCCTCACAAGCGGGACCTGTGAACGCACGCCAGGGCGGGGACTGATCTCGAACACTGATCAGGAACTACGCATCCGGTCTATAACCGGCCTCCGATCTGCGAGTTCACTCGAAATGCGCGACTTCGTGTCGCACCGATCAACTCCCACTCGGCATCGGTCAGATCACCACGAGTCACGCGACCGGTCTACCGCAGCTAGCACCCTCCTGAAGCGGGAATGACCGATCCCGTGATCTCAACTCAGAACAGGCCCTAGCTGTATTGATCACGAGCGTTGTTAACGCTGGCCGGGCTTGATCATGGCGAAGGCCCCCGTGTGTAGTGGAGGTGTCGAATCTTCACCGCACGGAGGCCTTCGTGTCCCACCGTAATGCCCGGCTGACCGTTCACGGCAGGCGACTGCTCGTCGACCGTGTGCGCTCCGGCCGTCCCGTCGCGCACGTCGCAGCCGAGATGGGCATCTCCCGTCCCACCGCCCACAAGTGGATCCGGCGCTGGCACTCCGAGGGCGAGAGCGGACTCATCGACCGCCCCAGCCGTCCCCGCACGACACCGCACCGGACCGCAGCCGCCACCGAAGCGCATGTCTGCAGGCTGCGACAAGAGCGCAAGCTGGGCCCGGCTCGCATCGGGCCGATCCTGGGCATGCCCGCCTCCACCGTGCACCGCATCCTGACCCGGCACGGCCTCAACCGCCTGGCCTTTCTGGACCGGCCCACCGGGCAGGTCATCCGCCGCTACGAACGCGACCGGCCCGGCGAGCTGGTCCACGTCGACGTCAAGAAGCTCGGCCGCATCCCCGACGGCGGCGGCCACAAGGTGCTGGGCCGGCAGGCCGGCCGGGCCACCCGCAGCGGCATGGGCTTCGACTACGTCCATTCCGCCGTCGACGATCACTCCCGCCTCGCCTACAGCGAGGTCCACGCGGACGAGAAGGCCGCCACCTGCGCCGACTTCCTGCGCCGGGCCGCAGCCTTCTTCGCCGAGCACGGCATCACCCGCATCGAGCGGGTCCTGACCGACAACGCCTGGCCCTACCGCAAAAGCTTCGCCTGGCGTGAGGCCCTGGCCGACCTCGACGCGGCCGGCAAGCTCACCCGCGCCTACCGCCCGCAGACCAACGGCAAGGTCGAACGCTTCAAGTGCGCCACGAGGCGCCCGGTCGTATCCCCGGCATAGCCGGGAGGAATTCGGAGGGATATTCCTGGGTCTGATGGCTTACCTGGATCCGAAAGGTGAAGGGGACCGTAGCATGCCAGCCAACCAGAGGCCGGGTCCAGACGTCAGGGACGGTGCTCTGGGGGACCCGCGTGATATGGCGAAAGCTGAATTGCCTGAATCCCAATCTCCAGAAGATGAAAGTTCGCATCCACCGGAAAAAAACGTCTGAAACCGGTGCCGGTCCTGCGGTCGCTGTGAAAGAAGGCCAAGCAACCTCCGGGACAAGGAGCGATGCCCAGTGAGGGTATTTAAGGAGATGAGTGGGGCGCCTACGTCACGCTATTACGTACGACAGGGACGAACGTGGGATCGCCTAACGGGCGCGAGCCCCATGGCGACGGAGGGGCCGTAGTAGTCGCCGGAGTAACGACCGGCCGGGGAGGACGGGAAAGCCGTCTGCAGTCGGGCGAAGGGCCCCAGGTGATCGGACACCCAAAGTCGGGAGGTATGCGAAATGCAGAGCGCCGAGACGGTGCTGGGTGTCCTGCGTGAGCGCGGCAGGCGCGGTCTGCCGTGTGAGGAACTGTATCGACAGCTGTTCAACCCGCAGTTGTATCTGCTGGCTTACGGGCGCATCTACTCCAACAAGGGTGCGATGACGCCTGGGGTAACGCAGGATACCGTGGACGGCATGTCCGCTCGGAAGATCGACCGCATCATCGATGCGATGCGCCACGAGCGCTATCGATTCCGCCCTGTGAGGCGAGTCCATATCCCGAAGAAACAGAGCGGAAAGACTCGGCCTCTAGGTCTGCCAACTTGGACGGATAAATTAGTAGGTGAAGTGATACGTCTCCTCTTGGAGGCTTACTACGAGCCTTCCTTCTCCGACCGCTCCCACGGATTCCGGCCAGGAAAAGGCTGCCACACCGCACTGCGGGAAGTGGCCAACACCTGGACCGGAACAACCTGGTTTATTGAGGGCGACATCGCCGACTGCTTCGGGAGCCTCGACCATGAGGTCACGCTCCGACTGCTGGGCGAGAAGGTCCATGACCAGCGTTTCCTGCGGCTGGTGCGCAACATGCTCAAGGCCGGATACCTGGAGGACTGGGTCTGGAACGCGACACTCAGCGGGGCTCCGCAGGGCGGCGTCGTTTCCCCCGTGATCTCCAATATTTACCTGCACAAGTTGGACGAGTTCATCGAGAAAACCCTGATCCCCGAATACACCCGGGCGAAGCTCCGAGCGCGCAACCCGGAGTACCGGAAGGTGGAGCAAGCGATCGTACGTGCCCGCCGGCGAGGTGACCGTGTTGAAGTGCGATCTCTCTATCGTCGGCTGCACAGTCTCCCGAGCCAGGATCCGAATGATCCGAACTACCGGAGACTGCGCTACGTGCGGTACTGCGATGACACCTTGCTCGGGTTTGTCGGGCCGAAGGCCGAAGCCGAGGAAGTGAAACAGCGGATCGCGAAGTTCCTGCGTGATGATCTCAAGCTGGAACTGTCACAAGAGAAGACGCTGATCACCCATGCCCGTACCAAGAGGGCAAAGTTCCTCGGCTACGAGATCTCAGTAGCAAGCACAAATCAGAAAACAAGACGGCCGTCGGCAAGCGATCGGCGAAATCGCCGGTCAGTATGCGGAGCGGTAGTCCTGCATGTGCCTGCCTCTGTGGTCAAGGCCAAGAGCGCCCCGTACTTGTCGCGCGGAAAACCCGCGTGCCGAAACCCTCTGGTCAACGAGACCGACTATGTCATCGTGGGCAAATACGGGATCGAGTACCGGGGCATCGTCCAGTACTACCTCCTGGCCGGTGATGTCCAACGACTTCACCGGCTGCGCTGGGTCATGGAGACCTCCATGCTCAAGACCCTGGCAAGAAAGCACGGCTCGTCGGTGACGAAGATGGCGGCCCGCTTCAAGGCTAAGATCGCGACGCCGCACGGGCCACGCACGTGCTTCGAGGCCACCTTGGTGCGAGACAGCAGGAGAGAACTGGTCGCCCGCTTCGGGGGAATTCCTCTCAAGCGGCAGAAGACGGCGGAGTTGACCGACCGTCTGACCGGTCCGGTCTATCCGCATAAAGAGCTGATCCGTCGGCTTGCGGCGAATAGATGCGAGCTCTGCAAGCGGCCGGGCGAGGTGGAAGCCCACCACGTCAAGTCACTCAACGAGCTCCAACGGGCCGGTGTCGCATCCTCCGATTGGGTGAAGATGATGGTCGCGCGCCGCCGCAAGTCCCTTGTGGTCTGCGGCAGTTGTCACGACCGCATCCATCGGAGGAAGCCGAGTACAACGCGCACGCAGTAGTCACTGGAGAGCCGTGCTGCCCGGAAACGGGCATGGCCGGTTCGGTGGGAGGCCGGACGGAAAAGGACCTGCTCAGCAGGCACCTCGCCGTCCGGCCGACCCTACCCGCACCCTGCTCGACGAATGGGCCTACCTGCGGCCCTACACCAGCAACCAGGAACGGACCGAAGCCCTGGCAGACTTCCTCCACACCTACAACCACCACCGCTGCCACACCGCACTCGGCGGCCAGCCACCCATCACCCGCGTCAACAACGCTGCGGGTCAATACACCTAGCCGGCAGGTCCCCGCTCCGCCCCGCCCGCGCCATACCACCGTGACCACGAGGGAGACAGCATGTCGGAACACCTGCGCCAGGAAGTGTCGAGGGTCGTCGACCAGGAGGTGGCCAAGATCCTGGAACAGACCGACCGCGACGTGGCCCGTACGGTCAACCGTGCGCTGGGCGTGAGCGACGGCGCTCCGTCCTTCGACACCGCCCGCTGGCAGGCCCGGCTCGGCGAGCTCCTCGCCACCCACCACATCCCCGGCGCCGCCCTGGCCGTGCTCGCCGGCGGCGAGATCCAGGAACTGGCCGCCGGCGTCCTGCACACCGGCACCGGCGTCGCGGTGACCCCGGACTCCGTGTTCCAGATCGGCTCCGTCAGCAAGGGCTACACCGCCGCCATGGTGGTCCTGCTCGCCGACGCCGGGAAGCTGGACCTCGATGCGCCGGTCGCGGACGTCCTGCCGGACTTCGCGGTCGCCGACGCAGAGGCCACCCGGACGATCACGCCGCGCCAGCTGCTCAACCACACCAGCGGCATCGAGGGCGACTACGTCAACGACACCGGCCGGGGCGACGACTGCCTGGCCCGCTACATCGAGGGCGTACGGACCGTCGGACTGACCAACACGCCCGGCGTCACCATGTCGTACTCCAGCACCGCCTACAACGTCCTCGGCCGGATCGTCGAAGTGTTGACCGGCCAGACCTGGGACGAGGCGCTCAAGGAACTGCTCCTCGTCCCGCTCGGGCTGGAGCACACCATGACCCTGCCCGAGGAGGTGCTGCGCTTCCGCGCAGCCATGGGGCACATGGGCGAGCCGGGCGAGAGCCCCGTCCCCACCCCGCTCTGGAACATGCTGCCGCGCTCGGCCGGCCCGTACGGCGGGATCTGCGCGACCGCCGCCGACGTGGCCCGGTTCGCCCGGGCCTTCATGGACGACGGCGCCGCGCCGGACGGCATCCGGGTGCTGCCGGCCGGAGTGGTCGACGCGATGCTGACCCGCGAGGTCGAGATGCCCGACGAGTGGTTCCTCGGCGCCCACTGGGGCCTGGGCTGGGGCCTGTTCGAGTGGGACGGCGCGCGCGGCTTCGGCCACGACGGCAGCACCTTCGGTCAGCTCGCCTACCTGCGCGCCATCCCGGAGGGGGGCCTCGCCATCGCCCTGCTGACCAACGGCGGCGGCGCCGCGCCCAAGGTCTTCGAGACGCTCTGCCGCGAGCTCTGCGCCGAACTCGCCGGGGTCACCACGCCCGGGTTCGCGCCGGCCGCCGAACCCCTGGCCGTGGAGACGGAGCCGTTCCTCGGCAGCTACAGGCGCGAGGGCTTCCTCATGACCATCGCCGACGGCGACGGCGCCCCGGGGACACTACGGCTGAGGTACGAGGGCGCGGACGGCCTGGCGGGCACCTTCGACCCGCTGGTCTGGCACCTGACCCCGGTCTCGCACACACCGGCGAAGACGGTGTTCGCCGGCCGCCGCAACGAGAAGGACGCATGGATACCCGTCGTGTTCTACGCCCTCGCCGACGGCAGCCGGTACGTCCACTTCGGCGTCCGGGCGACCGCCAAGTCCGCCTAGGCACCTGCGCGCGTGTGTCCGGGGGTACGACCGGGGGTGCCCCTGCCGTACCCCCGGATACCGGTCGGCCCCAGTACTCCGCTCGTGCTTCTCCGCGCGTCTGGGCCAGCGGGCTTGTTTCGGCGACGTCGAATGAGAATCCGCCGGCTGGAACGCGGCAGGACGACGTCGGCTGGAACGCGACAGGACGACTCGTGTCCCGTCGCACTGCGTCCGGCGCGTGGTGGGGCTGCTGACCTGCGCGGTTGCCCGGTCGTACGCGACCGCCGGTGGCCGGGCGCTCTCAAGCGACCTGGATTTCGCGGACGTCTCGTTCGCGACAGATGGAGGAGCGCCCCCCAGAACCGCCAACCGTATCCGCCGGAGATCGCCGTCTCCATGGTGCTGAGATGTGGAAAGCCCCGAACCCGCCCTCGCCGCCTCGGATCTGCACGTGGTGATGTGCTGTGCGATGTGCACCTTTACCTGTACGCGGTGCTGAGCTGCACGGTTAATCGGGGAGTCGAACCCCCGCGTTGCTCTTCACGCGCCAGGAGTGGGCTGGAAAACCGCCGGCCCTCGGTGTGTGCACGCCTCCGAAGCTGCTACCTGCTCCACATCAATCCAGCCTGCCGGACTACTCAGTCCAGCAGATCGACCTCCCAGTTCGTACGCTGGATCCGCACATCGACCTCGCGGATCTCCCTGGCGAGGGCGTCCGCCTGACCGCGCAGTTCCGCGACCGGAAGCGCGGAAAGCATCATCAGCTCGGACCGAAGCTGCCGGCCGTATCCCCGCTCGCCCTGACCCGCCGCGGCGTCCGCAGCCGCGGAGATCACAGAATGACGCAACCGCAGGACATCCCGACGTGCGAGGGCATCGGTGAGCGTGCCGTCCGGACCCATCTCCACGGTGGCGTTGGTCCGGTTGATCCGCCGGATCAACGTTTCCAGAGCGTCCAGCACCCCACCGGCTTCAGCCAGCAGCTGAGCCGCGTCCTCGGCGGGCGTTTCCCCTTCCTGGTACCGCGCACTGCTGACGACACGCGCTCGCAGCTGTTCCACACGGCGCGTCGCCTCCGCACGTTCTGCCAGTGCCTCAGCAAGCTTCACTGTCTCCACCTCCCCCTCCATGAGCCGCACGAGTATACGAGCGCGAACCGGCTCATACGCACCTGGATTTTGGTCCACCGCAGCTCTGACCAGCCACTGGAGTGCCTCGCTCACCGGTTCCGGAACACAGCGCGCGACCCGGCGCCGCTCACAGCACGGCCGGCACCGGGCACCGCTCCTGTGCTGCCCCAGGCGCTGTGGAGTCGTCCCGCGAGGACGAAGACGCCACTCAGTCGCGAGCGGTGTATTTGTGAAAGCCGCGCGCCTCAGTATCTGTGCCCGAGAGATCAGATTTTGACGGACCGCGCAGTGGGAGTTTTTGCCGTGAAGAGCAGAGTGGAATTATCCAGCGCACACGGGCCGTTGCGGCGTGCTACTGTCGATCTCAGTTGCAGTTGTGGTTCCCAAAAACTTCAAGTGCCCCACCAGGCTTCTGCCGGTCGGGAGCGCTTTTGCATTTCCGGTCATTTCCGGACGGGGTAATCATCGCGGCGACACGGCGTTCGCACTGTGCGGATGCCGGTGCACCCCCAAAGGAGATATGGCATGGCTGCTGGTACCGTGAAGTGGTTCAACGCGGAAAAGGGCTTCGGCTTCATCGAGCAGGACGGTGGCGGCGCAGACGTGTTCGCCCACTACTCGAACATTGCGGCGCAGGGCTTCCGTGAGCTGCTCGAAGGCCAGAAGGTGACCTTCGACATCGCGCAGGGCCAGAAGGGCCCGACGGCCGAGAACATCGTTCCCGCCTGACGCTCACGCACCATCTGTAGCTGGGGCCCGCATCCTTCGGGGTGCGGGCCCCAGCTGCACGCATCTCCCGCAGCGGTTTCACCCGCGGGACGACTCGGAGGAATCCGCAGTCCCACCACACGCGGCTCCTCCTTCAGAGATGCAGGCGCATCCTGAAGAGCTGCACCGCAGTAGACGCCCGGATCTTACGTCCCCATCGCGTCACTCATTTCAGTACCTGGGTCGCGGAGTTCTCCGCCGGCCAGACCCGCTTTCTTTTACCGCCGGTCCATACTTGTAATTCTCCATGCCGCTCATCGCTGCGGGAATTCCTTGATATGTGCCACATCGAGGAAGGTTCCGCATGAACCGCACATACGCGAACGACCGCCCCGCCCGCGCCCGTCACGGCAATGCCGACGCCGGAAAGGGCGGCAGTCGCTTCGGCTCGCAGGCGCCGCGCCGTTCCAACGGCCCTGCCCGTTCCGGCGGTTACGGCCGCCAGTCCGCCCCGGTGCGGGGTGAGTTCGCGCTGCCCAGGACGATCACCCCCGCACTGCCCGCCGTTGAAGGCTTCGCCGATCTCGCCATGCCCGAGCAACTGCTCGCCGAACTCGGCAGGCAGGGTGTGACCGTACCGTTCCCGATCCAGGGAGCGACGCTGCCGAACTCCCTGGCAGGCCGTGACGTCCTGGGCCGCGGGCGCACCGGTTCCGGCAAGACCCTCGCGTTCGGTCTCGCCCTGCTCGCCCGCACCGCCGGACAGCGAGCCGAGCCCCGCCGGCCGCTGGGGCTGATCCTCGTACCGACGCGCGAGCTGGCGCAGCAGGTGACCGACGCGCTCACGCCGTACGCCCGTTCCGTCAGGCTGCGGCTCGCCACGGTGGTGGGCGGGATGTCCATCAGCCGGCAGGCCGGCGCGCTGCGCACCGGTAGCGAGGTCGTCGTCGCGACGCCCGGACGGCTCAAGGACCTCATCGACCGCGGCGACTGCCGGTTGGACCAGGTGGGCATCACGGTGCTGGACGAGGCCGACCAGATGGCCGACATGGGCTTTATGCCGCAGGTCACCGCACTGCTCGACCAGGTCCGCCCCGGGGGGCAGCGCATGCTGTTCTCCGCCACCTTGGACCGTAACGTCGACCTGCTGGTGCGCCGCTACCTGACCGACCCCGTCGTGCACTCGGTCGACCCGTCGGCCGGTGCGGTCACGACGATGGAGCACCACGTCCTGCACGTCCACGGCGCCGACAAGCACGCCGCCACGACCGAGATCGCCGCCCGCGACGGCCGCGTGATCATGTTCCTGGACACCAAGCACGCCGTCGACCGGCTGACCCAGCACCTGCTCGACAGCGGGGTACGGGCCGCCGCGCTGCACGGGGGCAAGTCGCAGCCGCAGCGCACCCGCACGCTGGCGCAGTTCAAGACCGGTCACGTCAGTGTGCTGGTGGCGACCAACGTCGCGGCGCGGGGCATCCACGTCGACAACCTCGACCTCGTCGTCAACGTCGATCCGCCGACCGACCACAAGGACTACCTCCACCGCGGCGGCCGTACCGCCCGCGCAGGTGAGTCCGGCAGCGTCGTCACGCTCGTCACACCGAACCAGCGCCGAGGCATGGTCCGCCTCATGTCGGACGCCGGAATCCGGCCGCAGACCACCCAGGTCCGCTCGGGCGACGAGGCCCTGAGCCGGATCACCGGAGCCCAGGCCCCGTCCGGCATCCCGGTCGTCATCACCGCACCGGTGGCCGAACGCCCCGAGCGCAGCGCCTCCTCCCGAGGCCGAGGCCGAGGGCGACGCCGCCCCGCCTCGGCGACCCGGCGCACCCCCGTACGCCAGTCCGTCTTCGACGCGGCGGCCTAGAACATCCGTGATCAGGAAGCCGGCCCATCTCTGCAGGAGGCACCTTTTGACGCTGGTTCAGACGCAGCCCCGCCCGGCGAACGTCAACCCCCTACCCAGGACGGCGGTTGAGGTCATGGACGCGGCCGGACCGCAGGTCTGTGACGACATGAGCGTCGAGGTGGCGCTCGCCGTCATGGGCGCCGCCCGCACGGGCCGACTGGTGGTCTGCGACCAGGACGACCAGCGCATCGGTCTGGTGACCCGAACCGACCTCCACGCCGTCCGTGACAGCTCCGCCTACACGGACCGTGTCCGACTGCGCGACATTCTCGGTGACCGTGGATCGTTCACCTCATCCGTGACCACGATGGGCGAAGCCGAGCGCATGATCCGTACCCGTCGGCCCGGTGTCCTGACGGTGGTCGACGAGCAAGGCGGCGCCCCGGGCATCCCCGCCCTCTGTCGCTGAACCGCCTCATCTTTGGTCGGGCCGTTCTCCTCTTTCCCTCTGTGAGGCCACATGCGCTGCGTCATCGCCCGCTTCCCCTTCGAGCTCACCAAGGGCGGCGTGCTGGAATCGATGAAGGGCATCAAGCCCGAACCGGTCACCGGCGAATCGGTGATCATCGGCCGTCGTCACTATCCCGTCAAGCAGGTCGGCCAGGTCATCACCCGCCAGGACCGGCGTGACTTCAGCGCCACCGAAGTCCTCCGGGCCATGGCTCAGCTCGGCTTCACCTGCCGCCCCCTCGCCAAGACCGCGCCTCTGGGCATCCTCAGCTCGCTGCAGCACGCCTCCGCGATGCTCGGCGCCCCCGTCGCGGTCTGACCGGCGTAAACAGGCACAAGCCGACATCTGACCAGCAGTGTGGGCCCGACCGGTACGCCGGTCGGGCCCACACTGCTGGTCAACGGGTTTCCGTCGCCGTCGCTCAGTGGTCGGAGTAGCTGAAGTCGCCCACGGTCCAGGCGTTGACGTCCTTGATCGCGACCCGGTACATCCCGCCCGTCTCCGGGATCCCCACCGTGCCCTGGAGGATCCGGGCGACATGGAAGTGCAGATGCGTGGGCGGCCCGTCCTCCTTCACAGGGGCGTCGAAGACGGCGGCGAACTCGCCCAAGCGGGCGGAATCCCTCAGCACGTCCGACACCCTCTGCCTCCACACCGCTTCAGGAGCCAGGCGGCCGGTGATGACCGCGCCACCGGTGACCACGGTCAGGGACATCTGATTGCTCTGCCCGGACTCCACCAGCGAGGCGACGTCAACGAGCAGTTCGTCAGGCTTCGACATGACGCGGACTATATTCGCCGACCGTCCGGCTGCCCAAGTGGTGGTGCCATCGGGCAAGGCAGGCGGCCACGGTCTTGCCGCCTGAGACCCGGCCATTACCGCCGTGGCGTGGGCGAGGCGGGTGACCATGGGCCGGCCGAAGCCCCCAGCACAGCCGGTTCAGGCCAGAGAGCGCATGCGCGCGCCGGCTGCGGTCGCGAACGGACCTCGATGGCATCGGTGGCGGTGAGTCACCGCAAGCGCCGGACTGAGCCTCGGTGCTTCTTGAGCCATCCATGGACCGTTCGAGGCGGACTGGCTGAGGCGGACCGGTCGAGGCGGATTACTTCATCTTCGAGCGCGCGGAAATCTGTGCTGGCTGGAGTAGACATTGGGTGGCGGTGTGGTTATGGTTTCTCTTGTAGCCGAGATCGAGCGAGCCCGGCAGAGATGAACTGCCGGGCAGTTGGACGCAGTTGTAGTTGGCAGGACGGTGCGGTGGTGGAGTCCCGAAGCCAGAGCGGTTGCAGGACGGCGACGGGACTGACGACCGGACCGGGTGGCCCGCAGTGATCAGGGGCCGCCATGAGCAGTACCGCAGTGGCAGTACAGGTAAGTGAAGGTTCGCAGTACCCAGCAGTGAAGTCAGTGAGCAGTACCCCGGTGAAGGCGTCGGCTGCGGGCGCGCGTACCGGGAGGTTCGGCAGTGGGGTTCCAAGCCAGAGCAGACGCAGGACGGGCGACGGGGCTGGCTGCCGAAGAGTGGCGCAGTTCGAGGCCACCAGCAGTTCGCAGTTTCCGTAGGTGAGTAGTTGACCAAGAGGGAAGAACGGAGGAGCCGAGCGCCATCAGGATCGCCCGGGAGGAAGTGTTGGGCCCGGGTACCGCAGGACATCGACAGTGAGGTGGTCTCCGGTCAAGCAACCGCGATCCCCGCGCCCCCGACAGTGTCTCGGTCGGGTCCGCGGAAACAGAGGGCCGGTGCAGTATCAGGGCCGGCAGATGGTGTAGTTGTTCCTTCGGGGCCCTGGTGCCAGTACGGCGCCAGGGCCCCTCGACGCGTTCCACAGAGAGGTGCAATGACCGCAGACGACACGTTCGGCCGTCTCGATGACGACGACTACCCCGCCTACACCATGGGCCGGGCCGCCGAGATGCTCGGCACCACCCAGGGCTTCCTCCGCGCCATCGGCGAGGCCCGTCTCATCACACCGCTGCGTTCCGCGGGCGGCCACCGCCGCTACTCCCGCTACCAGTTGCGCATCGCGGCCCGCGCCCGGGAACTCGTCGACCACGGGACCCCCATCGAGGCCGCCTGCCGGATCGTCATCCTCGAAGACCAGCTCGAGGAAGCCCAGCGCCTCAACGCCGAATATCGCCGTGCCGCCGAATCAGCGAACCCAACGGCAGCAGCATGAGATGAGCGTGCCCGTCAGCGTCGGCGGGCACCGCACTCACGGTCCCGGTGTGCGGCATGATCGTTCCCTCTGGTGACGCGGTGAGTGGGCGTGTAGCGTCTGCGTCGGCTGTCGTGGTTCGGAATTCCCTCTTGCCCACGCCTATGGTGTGGGCGTTTTGCTGTGCTGTGCCGCAGGGACCAGGACGATCACCTCCGCCTGCCACTGGAGTGGAAGGCGTTCATCGACTGGAAGGCATGACCATGGCTACGGGAACTGTGAAGTGGTTCAACGCGGAAAAGGGCTTCGGCTTCATCGCCCAGGACGGCGGCGGCCCGGATGTCTTCGCGCACTACTCCGCGATCAACTCCACGGGCTTTCGTGAGCTGCAGGAGGGCCAGGCCGTGACGTTCGACGTCACCCAGGGCCAGAAGGGTCCGCAGGCCGAGAACATCAACCTGGCCTGACCTCGCAGACCTGCCCGAGGGATCGCGCACGCCGCGTCCCGTGGCCGCCCCCCGGGCGGGCCCTGCCGCCCACTGGATGAAGGTGCCTGCTCTCGTGTCGGGCCGGGCGACAGTGTCGCCGGGCACGGGAGGCATCTCATCGACGGCCGACAGGACCCGCCGGGCCAGGGCGATGCTCTCTCCTGCCGGGGAACGTCACCAGGCGACCATGCGGGGGAGGGGGCTCACTCGGTTGTTGCTCTCGATGGAACGTGGCCGAACCGGCTGAACCGGCCGAACCGGCCGAACGGGCCGAACCGGTCAGGCCGAGGCTGCGTGACTGTGGTTCCCCCGAGATGCGGGGCATGGTGACAGAGGGTCAGATGGTTCTCCTTGGGGCGTGTCCCGATGACTCATCACGTGGAGCGCGTTGCCACCCCGGTATGCCGGGGTGGCTGCTGACTCCCGTGCCCGGCCGCGGTGCTGGCGGGACCGCGACCGGCACCGGCGACCGCGCTGCCGGGCCGTGGCTCAGGCGTCGATGATGACGGGGATGACGAGGGGCCTGCGGCGGTGGGTGCGGAAGGCCCAGTTCGCCACTGCTCGGGCGACGAGTTGTTCGAGTTGGCGCGCGTCCCCGACGCCTTCCTCGGCCGCGGTGGCCAGGGTCTTCTCGATGACGGGGATGACCGGCTCGAAGGTGGTGTCGTCGTGGACGAAGCCGCGGGCCAGGAAGTCCGGGGCCTCGGCGAGGGCGCCGGTGTCCGCGTCGACGATCGCCACCACCGTGACCACGCCTTCGGCGGCGAGGGTGAGGCGGTCCTTGAGGGAAGCTTCGGTGGCACCGCCGACTTCCATGCCGTCCACGTAGACGTTGCCGGCGGGAACCTTGCCGGTGATGGACGCGCGCCCGTCGACGAGGTCGACGACGACACCGTCCTCGGCGATGACGACCCGGTCGGGGTCGACACCCGTACGGATGGCGAGGTCGCCGTTGGCCCGCAGGTGGCGCCATTCGCCGTGCACGGGCATGACGTTTCGGGGTTTGACGATGTTGTAGCAGTACACGAGCTCGCCGGCGCTGGCGTGTCCGGAGACGTGGACCTTGGCGTTGCCCTTGTGGACCACGTGGGCGCCCCACCGGGTGAGTCCGTTGATCACTCGGTAGATGGCGTTCTCGTTGCCGGGGATGAGGGAGCTGGCGAGCAGGACGGTGTCGCCCTTGCCGATGCGGATCTGGTGGTCGCGGTTCGCCATCCGTGACAGGGCGGCCATCGGCTCGCCCTGGGAGCCGGTGCACACCAGAGTGATCTTGTGGTCCGGGAGCTTCTCCAGCTCCTTCGTGCTCACGACCAGACCCGACGGGACCTTCAGATAGCCCAGGTCACGGGCGATGCCCATGTTGCGGACCATCGACCGGCCGACGAAGGCGACCTTGCGGCCGTGCTGGTGGGCGGCGTCCAGGACCTGCTGGATGCGGTGCACATGGCTGGCGAAGCTGGAGACGATGACCCGGCGCGGCGCGGTGCGCATCACCTGCTCGATCGCCGGGTTCAGCTCACGCTCGGAGGTCGTGAATCCGGGAACTTCGGCGTTGGTGGAGTCGGTGAGGAACAGGTCCACGCCCTCCTCGCCGAGGCGGGCGAAGGCGCGCAGGTCGGTGATGCGATCGTCGAGAGGGAACTGGTCCATCTTGAAGTCGCCGGTGTGCAGCACCATCCCGGCGCCGGTGCGGATCGCGACCGCGAGGCTGTCCGGGATGGAGTGATTGACGGCCACGAACTCGCAGTCGAAGGGCCCGAAGCCGCGCCGGTCGCCCTCCCGCACCCGCACCGTGCGCGGCCGGATGCCGTGTTCCTTGAGCTTGGCCTCCAGGAACGCCAGCGTCAGCTTCGAGCCGACAACGGGAATGTCCCGCCGCTCGCGCAGCAGATACGGCACGCCGCCGATGTGGTCCTCGTGGCCGTGGGTGAGGACCACCGCCACGATGTCGTCCAGCCGGTCCCGGATCGAGGTGAAGTCCGGAAGGATCACGTCCACGCCGGGCTGGGTCTCTTCGGGGAACAGCACGCCGCAGTCGACGATGAGCAGCTTGCCGGCGTACTCGAAGACGGTCATGTTGCGGCCGATCTCACCCAGACCGCCGAGCGCGACGATCCTCAGCCCTCCCTCGGGCAGCGGCGGGGCGGATTTCAGCTCTGGATGCGGATGGCTCATACCTTGACGCTACCGGAGAGCTGGAAAGCGTGATCCATTGCCTGGGCGATGTCTCTGCTTCTCGGCGGACGAGGGGCTGCATCGCGACGGGTGCCCCTGAAATTTTCGGCTCATTTCACGAGTCTCCCCGGTGGCGGCCCCGGCCGGGCCGACGAAAAAACGCCGCTGGTCCAACAGAGCGGGATCGGAGCCGAAGGCGAAGCTCCATCCGGTGCCGCCCCGGCCGGTAGGGCCCCTGCGGTACTACGGCATTGTCTACGCCGCCCTTGCGGCACGCGAGTCCGGCAAGAGCGGCGCGGGCGCGACTGCCCCGCGCTCGGGGACCTGTGCCACGCACCTGCCGGTCCGCTGACGCACCCGCCGGTACCGGCCGGCATGCGCCGCTCTGGCGCGGCCTGGCCCTCTTGCCGCGACGGGGCGGGGCTTTCACACTGCAGACCAAGGACGGTGGGGTGGGGGAGCGGGGGGAGCCATGGCGACACAACGACGGCGTCGGCGGTTGCGGAAGCGTACGCGCCGGCACTTACAGGGCTGGAGCAGCGTCGCGGCGGTGGCCGCGGTGGTGTGGCTGGTGGGGCACTGGGCTGCGGTGTGGCCGGTCCTTGTGGTCGCGCTCGGTGTGATCGTGGTGGCCGGGGCCGGCTGGGGGTTGTGGCGCGCGCACTCGGACGCGGTGGGCCAGGACCGACAGTGGCGGGCGCAGGAGGAGGCGAAGGCGCGTGAGCTGTCGATGAGGGAGGTCGATGCTCTGTCCTGGCAGGACTTCGAGGCTTACATCGCCGACCTGTGCCGCCGGGACGGCTGCACGAAGGTCGTCGTCAGCGGCAAGAGCGGTGACCTGGGCGCCGACGTCATCGGCTACTTCCCGGACGGCCGCAAACTGGTCGTTCAGTGCAAGAAGTACGCACCCGAGCGCAGCGTGTCCTCGCAGGACATGCAGAAGTTCGTGGGCACCGCCCGCCTTGAGCACGGCGCGGACGTCGCAGTCTTCGTCACCACCTGCCGTACGTTCACCAAAGCCGCGCAAGGGCTGGCGCTGCGGCAGAACATCGTGCCCCTGCACCGGGACCTGCTCGGTTCCTGGGTCAAAGGGGCCCATCTGGAGACATTGATTGTGCTCGGTGGGCTTGGCGACGGCAGAACGAAGCGGAACTCGCCGGCCTGATGTTCAAGGGGAGTTGAAAGCGCGCTTCGGTTGATGCGTGCCCAGTCGCGTGCTGTTGGACGCCTCCTGGAAACACGGGGACTGCTGCACTCTGGCACCTGCGGATTCTGGCTTGGCCGGCTTTGTCGGACCCACTGTTCGGCAAGCCGTAGGACTCGGTGTTCCTCGGGACGCGGGCGGTTCCGTCGCCTCACCCGCGGCGGCGACCGTCAGGCCAACGCTGCGCCGCGCCGCACCGTGTTCACCCGCCTGCGGATCGACTCGGGTACTCAGGACCACTACGAGCGGCGGATCTAGGAGGGCAGCACCCGGCGCAAATCGTCCGGTGCCTCATTGGGGCCTGCTCCGCGGCCCGGTCCTGGACGCTCGCGGCGGTGACAAGCACCACCAGCAGCAATCCCGGGCAGACCACGACCTGTGCCCTTTGCGGCCCGCGGTCTTCTTCCCCTCGCCCCGGCCGACGCCGTCGGTGGCGACGTGTCGGCCGCCCAGAGGGACTGCGAGTCGATGATCGCCGCCGTCGGCGGACGCTCGAAAGCTTACACTTCTGAGTAAATTGCAGTTTAGGTTAATTTAATGTTGCAATTCTGGCTGGAGTGCAGCCCAGAAGCGTCGGATACGGCGTCCGTTCTGCCCGAAGGCCCGAAGGCCTGCAGTGAGTGGCCACCGGCAGCCTTGGGAGGGCGCGGGCGGATCACATGGCGCCAGGAGGAAGATTTCTCGATGACCCGGCCCGATGACCCGCCCACCGCGGCGGCCCGGATGTTCGCCGAGGCCGGTGCGTTCGGCGAGCTTCTGGCCGGGATCGAGTGGGCGGCGACGCCGCTCGGGCCCCCCGAGTCCTGGCCGGGGCCCCTGGTGGACACCCTGCGCCTCATGCTCACCTCTGAACACGGGATGGCTCTGTACTGGGGCGCCGAATTCGCCACGCTGTACAACCTGGGCTCCTCACCCATCGTCGGCGCCAAACACCCCTGGGCGCTCGGCAAGCCCTACAAGGACGTGTTCCCTGAGGTCTGGGACCACCCCGTGAGCTCCCACTTCCACTATGTGACCGACACCCGCAAGTCACTGCTGATCCCCGATGAGCCGCTCATCATGGAGCGCCACGGCTTTCCGGAACAGTGCTACTTCGACTCCTCCTTCCAGCCCGTGCTGCTGGACGACGGCACCGCCGGCGGCGTACTGCAGATCATCACCGAGACCACCGGCCGGGTACTGGGTGAGCGCCGGCTGCGCCTGCTGAGCGAGACCGGCGCCCGCACCGCCGGGCTGCCCACCCCGGACGGGGTCGCCCGCGTCGTCGCGGAGGTGCTGGGCTCGTATCCCGAAGAGATCCCGTTCCTCGACCTGTACCTGGCCTCCGAGTCGGGGACGCTGCGGCCGGCGGCCTCCGCAGGACTGCGGCCGGCGCCAGAGGCCGTCCTGCCGAGTGCGGCCAACGGGTCGAAGGTCGCGGCCCGGCTGGCGCAGGTGGTCGCCGACGGTACCCCTGCCACGCTGCCGGCAGCCGCGCTCACCGGCGGCAACACGGCCGGGCAGCACGCCGCGGCCGCCCGACTGCCAGTCGAGGAGGCGCTGGCTCTGCCGCTGGACTGTGCGGGGCAGGTGGGAGGTGTCCTGGTCGTGGGCATCAACCCCTGCTTCCCGCCGACCGGGGCCTACCGGGACTTTCTGGAGGTGCTCGCCGCCGCGGTGGCCGGGGCGCTCACGGCCGCACTCGCCCACGACGAACAGCGCCGGCGGGCGGAGGCACTGACCGAGCTGGACCGGGCCAAGACCACGTTCTTCGCCAACGTCAGCCATGAACTGCGCACCCCGCTCACTCTGCTCCTGGGGCCACTCCAGCAGGTTCTGGCCGACGAGGACCGGCCCGAGCAGCGCGAGCGGCTGGAGCTGGCCGAGCGCGGCGCCCTGCGCCTGCTGAAGCAGGTCAACACCCTCCTGGAGGTCGCCAGGGCCGATGCCGGGCAGACACGCCCTGCCCTCGAGCCGGTCGACCTCGCCGGTGCCACGGCCGAGCTGGCCGGGGTGTTCCGCTCCGCCTTCGACGCGGCCGGGCTGACGCTGGAGGTGGACTGCCCGCCACTGCCCCGGCCAGTCTCCCTGGACCGGGAGATGTGGGAGAAGATCATCCTCAACCTGCTCAGCAACGCCCTGAAGTTCACCTTCACCGGCGGCGCCCGGGTACAGGTGGCCGCGGCCGGCGGCCGGGCCCGGCTGACCGTGACCGACACCGGAACCGGCATCCCCGCGGACGAGCTGCCGCGCCTGTTCGAACGCTTCCACCGGGTCCGCGGCGCCCGCTCCCGCTCCCACGAGGGCAGCGGCCTCGGCCTGGTGCTGGTCAAGGACCTGGTGGAAGCGAACGGCGGCACCGTCGGCGTGAACAGCCGGCTCGGCCAGGGCACCACCGTCACCGTGGACCTCCCCTTCGCCGCCGCCCACCGGCCCGGCCCGGTCCCGCCCGCGGCCGGCGCCGAATCCCCCGGGCAGGCCCCCAGGGAAGGCGCAGGCGGGCGGTCCGGCCGCGCCGCGGCCTATGTGGACGAGGCGCTGGGCTGGCTGGCGGCCGACCCCGTCCCCGCTGCGGCCACCCCCGCGGCACACACCCCGCACGCCCCCGCGACCCACGATGCCCCCGACGGCCCCGGCCCGCACGAAACCGACCGCCCCCAACGCGCCCGCCTGCTGGTCGTCGACGACAACGCCGACATGCGCGCCTACCTCACCCAGCTCCTGCAGCCCGACTACGACGTGCTGCTTGCCGCCGACGGCCGGGCCGCCCTGGAGATGGCCCTGGCGCAGCCGGTGGAGATGGTGCTCAGCGACGTGATGATGCCCCACATGGACGGCTTCGAGCTGGTTCGCGCGCTGCGCGCCGACCCGCGCACCGCCCGCCTGCCCATCGTCTTGCTCACCGCCCGCGCCGGCGAGGAGGAATCCGTGCAGGGCCGGCAGGCCGGCGCCGACGACTACCTGGCCAAACCCTTCTCCGCGCGCCAGCTGCTGGCGCGCGTCCGCGCCGGGTTGGAACTGTCCCGGCTGCGCGAACATGCCCTGACCGAGACCCGCAACCAGCTGGCCGTGCTGGCCTCCCTGGCCGACGCGGGCCTGCGGCTGTCCGCCACCCTCGACCCGGACCAGATCCTGCAGACTGCCGGCCAGATCCTGCTGCCCGACTTCGCCGACCAGATCAGCATCCACCTCACCGCGGCGGCACCCGCCCCGCAGTCGCCCCCGGCATACATCGCCGGGACCCCCCTTCTTGCCCGCGAGGCCCTGGTCACCGCCGCCACCCACGCGATCAACGGCACCGGCCCAGCCCCGGCCGGCCCGCCCCCGGCGCCCGCCGCCGTGCTGGCCCTGCCGCTGCACGCCCACGACCAGACACTGGGGGCCTTGGTACTGGTCCGGCGCACCGACTTCTCAGCGGTCGAACACAAGTATCTGGAGAACCTCGCCCACCGTCTGGCCATGGCCTACGACAACGCCACCCGGTACCACAACGAGCGCCGCCTCGCCCTGACCCTGCAGGGCGCCCTGCTGCCCCACCGCCTGCCCCAGGTGCCCGGGGTGCGCCTGGCCACCCACTACCGGGCGAGCAACCGCGGCGCCGAGGTCGGCGGCGACTGGTACGACGTGCTCGCACTGCCCGACGGTGCCGTGGGGCTGGCCATCGGCGACGTCATGGGCCACGACGTGGAAGCCGCCACCGTGATGGGCCAACTCCGCTCCGCCCTGCACAGCCTCGCGATGGAGGGCGCCGGCCCGGCCCAGGTGCTGGCCAGGCTGGACGCCTACCTGCAGTCGCTCGCCACCGAACGCTTCGCCACCTGCCTGTACGCGGTCTACGACCCACACCGCCACCGCCTGCACTACGCCGCCAGCGGGCACCTGCCGCCCCTGCTGGTAGCCGCCGACACCGCCTATCTGGAGCTGCCTCCAGCGCTGCCGCTGGGTCTGGGCAGCACCCCGGTCGACCGCGAGGTGGCGTTCCCGCCCGGCACCAGCCTGCTGCTGTACACCGACGGCCTGGTGGAAAACCGGACACTGTCCCTGGACGACTGCCTGGCGGCCCTGTGCCGGACCTGCGGGGCGCTGCCCGCCGCCGCCCGCACCGACCCCCAGCAGATCACCGAACGGGCCCTGGAGCTGCTGAACACCCCCGGCCGGGTCGACGACGACACCGCCCTGCTCGCCGCCACCGCCGAACCATCGTGATGGCCCGACCGCGTGCTCGACCGGTTGGCTGGAAGGCTTGAGCGACGAGACGATTCCGGTGACCGGCGCCACCACAAGGACCGGCCGCCGCGTGGTGCAGCAGCTGACAGCTGACGGCCGGGGGGTTCCGGCGCGGGCGGCGTCCCGTTCCGGCAGCGTGTGCTTCGACGGGGCAGGCCGCACCACCTGGGAGCGGGCCCTGGCCGCACCACCTGGGAGCCGGCCCCTGCGCGGTGTGAAGGGGCTGCACTCCGATCGGGGCCCGGGCAAGCGGATCCCGGGAGCGGCGCGGAAAACGCCTGCGCGAGCAGCCGACCCGCCGCACGAAGGCACTCCCGCGTGCGAAATACTCTCCCGATGAGTTCACGCACTTCCCCGATCAGCCAGCCGATCACGGTACGGAGGGCCGTCGCGCGGGATGCCAAACGGCTCACGCGGCTCGTGCGTGGCTCAGGCGCCTACGAGGGCAAGTACGCAGCCGCAGTCGCGGGCTACCGGGTCGGTCCTGATTACATCGAGGCCCATCGCGCCTTTGTGGCCGTCGGCGCCGACGAGCAGGGAGGCCGGATCCTCGGGTTCTACTCGCTCGTCCTCTCTCCACCGGAGCTCGACCTGCTGTTCGTCGCCGACGACGTGCAAGGACGGGGTATCGGACGGCTCCTCGTCGCGCACATGCAGTCCGAGGCCCGTGCCGCCGGGATCGACCGTCTCAAGGTCGTGTCGCACCTTCCCGCCGAGAACTTCTACCACCGCGTCGGTGCGGTGCGGACCGGGACCGCGTTCGCGAACCCGCCCGCCGTGCCGTGGGACCGTCCCGAATTCGAGTTTCGCATTCCTCCGGGATGAACACGGTGTGCCGGTTGGGGGCACCGGTGGGGGCCGGCTTGCAGGAGCCGCTGGACGCCACGCGCTCGACCTTGCGCGACCCGGCCGGTCTCTACCTGCTCCCCGGCCTGTCCTCTCCCGTCCGCCGACCGTCCGGCCGGCGCGCGTCTCCCTGATCCATGCGGATCACCATGTACGACTCGCCGTTCCTCGGTGGACGCGTCCAGGAACGGGTGGCGAACGTGTGCAGCCGGCCGTTCACGAGGGCATGACGCGGCAGAGACGCACCGAACTCCCTGGCCGCCGCGTCCAGCAGTGACCGTTCCACTGCGGCGCCGTCCGCCAGGTCGCCGAAGAACCGGCTCGGGTCCAGCGCCCGCGGTATCTCTCCGCTCTGCCGGATCTCTCCGTCCGCGTACGTGAATGCGTACTGCTCGGCCCCGTCTCGTGCCACCGAAAGGTGGAAGAACGGCTCCCCGTGCCGTGCCCTCAGGCCACTCCACACCACCACTGCGCGGGTGCCCCCGCTGGCGGCCGCGACCGGGGAGACGAACCGCCGCCCGTCGAACGGGGCGGGATCGCCGTCGAAGGCGAAGCTCCAGCCGGTGCCGGCCCGGCCGACCGCCGTGAGAGCCCTGTCGTCGTAGGACGAGAACTCCCCCTGGTTGCGCGGCGACACGCGGCGCGCCTCCCGGAGGGTCATGGGTTCGTTCAGCACGGTGCCGTCCGCGTCCCCGTCCGCGAGCCGTTCAGACAGTTCCTCCGGCTCCACCCCCTCCACCAGGACGAACCGGTAGGACGTGCGGTTGTTGCCGGGGTCCGGCTCCGCGAGCCACGCCAGGTCGCCCGGGTCGAGCGCGGCCGTCGGCCTCGGTGTCCCACCCGCCTGCCCGCCTCTGGGAGTCGACAGCAACTCGCGGCCCCGCTCCGGGGTCAGCAGCGGCCCCAGCACCGGGTCGGCCATCCAGCCCAGCGGCGCCAGGTGGTCCGCTCCCAGAGGCTCCCACAAGGGCAGAGCGTTCATCAGCGTCCGCCATGCCCCGTCGGTGTCCCCCCACCGCGCCAGCTCCCGCGCCCGCTGGACCGCTTCCCCGAACGGTCCGGCCGTCGTGTACCGGTACGTGCCGTTCCGCACCTGGTCCAGCGTCGTGTAAGCCAGTGACACCAGGTCGTCGTCGGCGCCCTGCAGATGGAACTTCAGTGTGGAGTCGTCCCGGTACGAGTGTGCCGCGTGCTCTGCGACCAGCGGTGGCAGCAGGTCGGGCGCGTACTGCGGGTCCGTCACCAGGCCGTCGAAATACACCATGTAGGTCTGTCCGAGCAGGCGGCGAATCTGGTCACCCAGCCCGGCGGCCCGCGGTCTGCCGTACTCCTTGGCCTCGTCCAGCGCCTTCACGGCTCGTTCCCAGCCGCCGCGCAGCGCCTCCAGCCGGGCCTCCTCCACCAGGGCGTCCAGCTTTCGCGTCGTGTCGTTGGCGAACACCGGCTCCCCGTCGCTCCGGCGCGCCCGCAGGCTGTGGAACTCCCGGTGCATGTCCCGCATGAACGTAAGGAAGTTCGCGTGCCGCTCGGGCGGCGCGGCCCGCCAGCTCGCCCACGTGTACACGGCCCACTCACCGTCCTCGTCCACGTCCTCGGGATCCAGGAGGACGTGGGTGATGTCGGACTCGACGTCGAGTTGCAGCCCGCGCCGCCAGATGTCCGCCTCCCGTCGCTCCTCGGGCCCGGCGTCCTCGTCCAGGTACTCCTCGAACATGTCGGCGAGTTCCGACTCGTTGTTGTGCCAGCGCGCGTCCTCGGTCCCCGCCAGCAGCCACACGAAGCCGCCCGCGTGCCGCCACCCGTCGCTGACCGCGAGGAACTCCCGGTAGACGGGGGCATTTGTCGGCCGAGCCGCTCCTCCATGGCTGCGATCCGCTCCTCGGTCGCGGAAGGGAACCCCAGCCATCGCGCCTGCCGCGCGGCCTCGTCGTCCTCACCCCGCGTCTCGCCGTCCGGCAGGGAATCCGCCCACTCCCCGCTCCACCGGAGCAGGAAGGACCGCCAGTCGAATGCCTTGGTGTCCGTCATACGCCCGATGCTGCCACCCGCCACTGACAGTGCTCCGTCGCCTGCCGCGCCAACGGCACCAGGCGCGCGAGCGGGCCGGCGGAGATCCTGCCTCGCCGATGACCCACCTACGGAGTTCGTGGTGGTTCTCGAACTGTCCGCGACCGGTTCCTGGTCTGGCGCACTTCGGCGGCCGGTCCCTGCCGGTCGTACCAGGACGCAAGCTCACCGCAACGGCTGAACCACCCGAAGCGGTCCGGCCCGGCACATGAGCCGAGTTGGCCGGCCCTCGGATCGGGCAGCTCACTGAGCAGATCGGGGACTCGGAAGGCCGAACGGCCCGGCTTGTGGAACGCCGCGCTCTGTGTGGAATCGGGGTTTCGCCGGGTGGTCTTGGGATCTGCCAGGGAGCGGATGCGATCGGGATGCGCCCAGGAAGTCGATGGTTGGGTCGAGCATCGCGGATGCGCACGCCGGGCCGGGGACGCTCCGTACCGGACGGCGGACTCCTTGTCCCGTCAGTCGCTTCTCGTCACTGCGACCCCGCGGCCACCTCGACAAACTGGCCGCGAAGTGCGGCACCGTTATGCAGACCTGCCGCCCGTGAGGTGCCGGGCATTGCGCTCGGCGGGACGGTAGTCGGACCTATCAAGGCGCCTGACCAGCCCACCGAGCAGTTGCGCCGCCCCGACGATCACCGCCAGATCCAGAAGCAGTGTCGCAAGTGTGCTCACCTCCATCGGGAGCCCTCTTCTTCGCCGGCGGGTACCGGGGTGGGTTCCGGTGTCACCGCGAGGGCGACGAACGGCGCTTCAATGCGGTCCTGGGGCATTGCGTGACTCCCTTTGCCCTATCGGCGGGCCTGACGAAGTCCTGTGGCTGCTCCCGTGCGGGCGCAGCGGACTTCGAGCGGGGAATGGCGTACGGGTCGGCCGATGTCAGGCGTGAAGGGGGTCTGCCTCGGGCGAGTTCGTTCCCGAGGCGGCCTCGGGTTCGGGTGCAGTGGGGGACATGCGCTGTTCGAGCCGCTCGGGCAGCGCCCAGCGGTACAACGGCATCGCGCCGGCAGTAGTGATGACCGCGACCAGGACCAGCATGGAGAAGACGTCCTTGCTGATCATTCCCTGGGCGAGGCCGATGTTGATGAAGATGAGGATCATCAGGCCACGGGCGTTCATCAAGCCGCCGACCGCCCAGGACTCGCGCCACGAGAAGCCGATGCCGCGCATGGCCGTCGCGCAGCCCACGTACTTGCCGATGAACCCCGCGGCCAGGATCAGCAGGAACGGGCCGATCATGGCCCATCCGGCGAGGCCGCCGAGTTCGGTGTTGAGGCCGGAGAAGGCGAAGAAGATCGGCAGGAGCAGGACGCAGACGATGTCCATCATCCGGCTGTGCAGAGCCGTTCGGAAGGCGGGGTTGCGCGGCATGGCGAGTCCGGCGATGAAGCCGCCGAAAACGGAGTAGATGCCGATGTAGTCGGTGAACCATCCGGCCAGGAGGACGATGCCGACGACGATGTACATCTGGTCGAAGCCGAAGTGGCCGGTGCGTTCGACTTTGGCGCCCATCGGGCGCAGCAGCCGGGCCACGACAGTCAGCATGACCAGGGCGAATACGGTAGTGAAGCCGATCATGCGCAGGATCCGCATTGCCCCGCCTCCGGTGTGCATCGCTGACAGCACGGCGAGCAGGCACCAGGCCGCGGCATCGTCGACCGAGGCGCCCAGGAGGGTCATCCGGCCGAGCTGGGTGTTCTCCAGCCGGCGCTCGTAGAGGATGCGGGCCAGCATCGGGAAGGCAGTGATCGACAGGGCGCCGCCCATGAAGAGGGCGAACTGGAAGGAAGTGACGTCGGGGCGGGAGAGCCGGTCGTAGAGGAGGTAGCCGGCGCCGGTGCCTAGCAGCAGGGCGGGGATGATGCCGGAGAGGGCCAGGACGGCGGCGTTCCTGGTGTCCTGCCCGGCGGTGCTGTCACCGTGGTCAAGGCCGGCGCCGACAAGGAACATGAAGATGGTCAGACCGATGGTGCTCAAGACGTAGAGGATCGGCTTCACCTCGGCAGTGAAGATCGCCTTCTGTGCCTCGGGGAAAAGGGCGCCGAAGAGGGTGGGGCCGAGCAGCACACCGGCGACCATTTCACCCAGCACCCGCGGCTGCTTCACCATGAGGGCGAGGCGGCCGCAGAGGGCCGAGACGGCCAGGATGACGACGATCGCGGGCAGGACGTGGAGAACGAGTTCGAGGTTCTTGTCAGTAGTGGCGGCCAGATCGGTCGCGTGCGGCACGACAACTCCCGTGATCGTCAGGTAGGGGACAGCGGGTTGGTGGGGACCGCCGACAGCCGGTTCTTCGGGGGCGAGAACGCCGTGTGTCGGCGGGTTCGCGGGAAGACCGAGCACCCGGTGCGCATGTTCCACATGGGCGGCCTCGCCCGATGGCACAGGCGCCCGAAACCCGGCTTGCCTTGCGGTTCGGCCGGCAGATCGAGGTCCTTCCGAGCGTCACCATGACGGGATCGCATCGCGCGTGGCGACGCGTCTTCGGGTTCCGTCGCCCCTCGCAGCCCGCCGTCGATAGTCAGACAGCCGAACCGACAGCGGCACCGCGGATGTTGTGGGTCGGGGCTTTCCGCGCGCTGCCGGCATACAAGGATGCTGGCCGGGTCGAGTTACGTTGCGCTTACTCGAAGCGCAAGTGGCTGAGCTGCTTGCCGACAGGGCTGGCTGCACGAAAAAGCCCGGGCAGCACGGGCAGTGGGCCGGCGATCAGTGGCCCGCGGCGAGCTCGGCGCCGGCCCGGAGCGCAGTATCGCGGCTCACCCCGATAAGCCGGTCCCAGCTGTCGGCAAGGCCGACGCTGGCGAAGGTTTCGCGCATCAGCGTGTTGAAGACCGAGTCGGAGCCGATGAGTTCTGCTTCGACTTGCCCGAAGACCTCGACCATCAGGACCCCGTAGAGTCTGGCCCATGCCAGTTTGAACAGCCAGAGCGTGCCCAGTCCCTCTATGCCGAGCGCAGCGACGAACGGGTCTCCGCGCTTGCTTGCGCTCTCCTGGATGAGCGCATGTAGTCCAGGGTCCAGGTCGGCGGGCGCCGGCACGGCGATGAGGCCCTGGGAGTGCAACTCGATGAACAACCCTGCGAAGTGCGCGGCGAACGGATTCGGAGAGTCGTCGCCGCCCTCGTCCAGCAGTCCCAACTCCTTGCGGCGAATCGGGCAGGAGGCCGCAGCGAGCGTCGGGTTGGCGAATGCCATCTGGAATTCTATCCGGTTGGCCAGCGCCCAGCAGCGCAGCATCGTGGCCGAAGCGGCGAGCCTGGCGGCGGGGTCGTCGCACGGGTAGTGGTCGCGTGCCTTGTCCATGGCTGCGACCACGTCGTTGCAGATGTCGCGCGCGACCAGTACATGCAATTCGTCGACGCTGTCGATGTATCGGTACAGGGCCGGTGGGGTCATCCCCATCTGGGTGGCCACCGCACGCAATGACAGGGTGTCGCCGTGTCGCAGCAGCGTTCGGGACACCTCGACGATCTCGTCGTAGGTCTCCAGGCGCCGTCGTTCGCGGCGGCTCATCGCTGGTGACCGTTGCACCATCTCGCCTCCCCCGGCCAATCCGCCGATGCTGTCCGACCGGTTCGTCCGCGACCGCAGCGACTGTAATCGACATATACGGCCGGATGACGGGTGACCCCGCGGCTTTGTGGCGGCCGGCCACGGCGTCCACGGGACGAACTGCCGGCTCAGTCCCCGTACGGACCGGCCGACTTGGCGTCTTTCGATCATACGTTGAGTCGTCCGCCCACAGATAGCGCTGCGCAGGTGCGCCATTGCCGGGGCCCCGGCCCAGTATGCAGTGGCCGCTGGCGGTTCGCGCTCGGGTCCGGAGCGGCGCTCACCTCTTTCGTCGGGGTGTGGTCGCCGAACGGTGGTGGTCGAGCGCGACGTCGAGCCAGAAGTCCAACGTCTCCTCGGTCGGCACCTGTTCGGCGCTCACCTGCACCCAACCGGCACCCATATTGCGGCCGTTGCCCATGTCGGCGCACTGTGCACCCTTGCGTTCGAGTTCGCCGACCCGGGACGGCGTGCAGCGCAGCCACATGCCGCCGTCGCCGTGGGCGAACACCGCGAGCTTGCCGTTGACCATGAATCCCAGCCCGCCGAACATGTGCACTTCACGGACAGACTGCACGGATGTGAGCCCACCGCGGATACGGTCAGCAAGATCGCGGTCATAGGCCACCGGTCACAGCCCCCTCGGCCTGCGCCCCAGCGGGTGGGGCAGTCCTGCCTGGTCCGGGTCCAGGATGCCCTGTGGCACCCTCGATCAAATATGCCCCAGGGGCCTTGTCACGCAGTGGTGACCGTCGCCGCGAAATGACTGCGCCATGCCTGGATCGGCGCCGACGACGCGGAACCGGCGACCTCATGGCGCCCCTCCCGGAGTACGCGTGCGGCGTCGTCGCTGGGGATGCCGATGAACACTTCGCAGGCCAGATTGGTGTGCGCGGTCCGGTTGCCCGCCAAATCCCGCGTCCAAGCGGCGGTGGCCGCGCCCCAGGCCAGCCGGTCCCGATACGCGTCGGCCACCTCGCATATCCGCTCCAGACCAGCGCGGTCGGTGCCGCCGCCGTAAGCACAGGCCATCCCGATGCCGTTCCACAGAGCGGGGTGACGGTCGGGCTGGAAGCCGGCCACCGTAGCGGCCGCCCGCTCGACCACGGCCCCGCTCGAGAACCAGATCGCGCGGCCCAGGCCCTGGTCGAACAACGGCCCGCACTCACTCGACAGATGGGTCGGACGCGCCTTCCTGACGATGTAGCGGCGGCGTTCGAAGAAGCCGCCGTGGAACCCGTATCCGTCCACGGTTGCCCAACCGAGCAGCGGATCCAGCTCGCCCAGATACCGCTCGGGCCGGCGCCGCAGGCGGGCCAGAGCGAGGCCGACACCGACGTAGATAGTGTAGATGTGCGCTCCGCCGGGACCGTCGACGAAGGCGCCGAGGCGCTTCTTCCATGGCGTCAGCAGATCCAACGCGCCCAAGCCCATGCCCGCGCCTTCGTAGGCGAACCCGCGGAACACGCGGTCCACCGCCTGCAGTCGGACGACCAGCGCGGGCGCGGAACAGTCCTCCAAGGTGGCGTTGTAACCCAGTGCCAGCGATTCGGCTACCGGGGCGAATCGCCGCCAGGCTTCGGGTGCGAACCCGGGCTTGCTGAACACCTTTCGGGGTTGGGGGATACCGAAAAGTCGACGACGGACGCTGCCCAGTGCGGTCATTGATCGGCCCTCGCTGCTGTGGTCGGGTCTTGATGGCGTGCGGTCCACGCCGTTCGCACCCCTTGCCGCCAAGCCTCGTAGCGTGGGGTGGTCATAGCCAGTGGTGCTGTGCCGGCTCGTTCAGCGGTGGCGATCCGTGCCACCGTCGCGCTGTCCGCGCCCCACGAGATGGCGCAGGCAAGATCGGTGTGGCCGGCTGAATGTCCCGCCACGTGCCGGAACTCCGCGGCGACGGCGACCCCGACGGCGAACTGGTCCGCGTCCGGTCCGGCTGCTGTCACGAGCCGGCGCATCGCCGGTTCGTCGAGTACACCGGCAGCGTATGCGCAGGCCAGGCCGACGCCGCTCCACAGGTCGCCGCGGCGAGCTGCCGGGAACCGTCCTATGACGGCGGCGATCCGCTGTGTGTTCGCGGCGGAGGTGAACCAGAGGCTGCGCCCGAGCCCGCGGTCGAACATCTGCCCGGCATAGCCGGTGATGCGGCGCGGCCTGACCTGCTGTCGCAGGCTCCGCTCGGGGGTGAAAAAGCCGTAGTAGAAGCCGTATCCGTCGAGGATGAGCCACCGGTCGTCATCGTCGTAGCGGGCCATGATCCGAAGCGGGTCCACCGGCATCCGCGGCAGTGCGAGACCAGCACCGATGTACAGCAGTGGCTTGTAGGCGCGCCCGGGACCGGTGAGGAAATCGGCGAGCCGCTTCTTGTAGGGCAGCAGGCAGTCCAGCAATGACAGCCCCATGCCGGCGCCCTCGTAGGCGACCCCGCGTACGTCGTCGTCGGTGGCGTCCAGCATCGGGACCAGCGTGGCGAACCGGGGATGGTCGACGGTCGTCCAGAAGCTGTCGACGAGGGTGTGCGCGACTGGCGCGAAATCCTGCCAGACGCGATCGATGTCGTTGTGGGCGCCGAACTGCCGGGCCGCGATTTTGGGGAATTCGTCGGCAGAGAGCCGCAGCACCGGCTTGAGGATGGTGCTCAAGGTGATCAACGTCGGGCTCCTCACACTGGTTCGGCGCAAGAGGCCGCGCGCCGGGGGCGCCGCACGGTATGGGATACGGCCTTGGCAGCCGATCGGGGCGGCTCGGCACCGGTCGCGTCCGCCCCGAGCGGGACCGCCGGACGGGCAGCTTGGTCTGCCGCGGTTGTCGGATCGGATCGAATTCATTCGAACTGTCGAAGAATGCGCTGACGCCACAGGGCGTATGCAGGCACCTCCGGGTCGGTCGGCAGGCCCCGCCGCAGCGAATCGACCGCCGCGGCCGCCTCCGCGGACGGCATCCCGCACAGCACCTCGCTCGCGAAGTCGTTGTGGTCGGCGGTATTGCCGACGTGATGCCGGATGCTGGCCGACATCGCCGAGCCGACCGCGAGATGCCCCTGGCGCTCGCCGGCGACGGCTCGCAAGCGCTCTATGGTGGGACGGTCGACTCCGCCGGTGTAGCCGCAGGCCAAACCCACTCCCTGCCACAAGTCGGCCTGTCGTGTCTCGCAGAAGCCCGCTATCGTCGCCCCGACGCGCTCGACGTCGGCGCCGGAGGAGAACCAGATGCTGCGTCCCATCCCGTGGTCGAACACCCGGCGCCCGTAGCCGCGCAGATGACCCGGAAGACGCTGTTCGATCACGTACCGCTTGTGCGCGAAGAACCCCTGGTGGAAGCCGTACCCGTCCAAGACGGCCCAGCCGAACAGCGGGTCGCCCAAGCGCCTGCGGAATGGCTCCGGGTTGAACCGCATCCTGGCCAGGCCCATACCTGCGCCGAGGTAGATGCCGAAGATGTACGGCGCGCCCGGGCCGGTCGCGAACGCCAGGGTCCGCCGCTTCGTCGGCATCAAGGTGTCCAGGGCGGCCAGACCGACACCGGCGCCTTCGTAGGCGAAACCGGCCAGTTCCTTGTCGTATGCGTCGAGTTTGGGGACAAGCGTCTCGACCCGGGGGTCGAGCACGGTGGTCTGGCAGCATTCGGTGACGGTGAACACGACCTGCTTGAGCCTTGCGCTCGAGGCGTCGTCGCCGACGGTCGGAGGCTTGAGCGTCGCGGACGACACCGCGAACACCTTTCCCAGGAGATTGCCGGCGAACGTGCGCAGCTTGCTCTCGCCCGCGTCGGCGGGGATTTCACGACCGGCGGGCGATGCGGGTATCAGGTCGACCATGGGCTCACTCTCTAGGCGGGCAGACTCGAAGCGGTGAAGACCTCGAACAGGTGGGTCTGGAGCAGTTCGTAGCCCGGCTGGTCCATGCGCCTGGGCAGAGCAGCGAACGCGTCCTCGACGATCGTCGAGGCGCCCAGGCTGTCGGTGCCGCACAGCACCTCGCACGCCAGGTCGGTGTCGGGTTGGGGGTTGCCGGCACGGTGGCGGCCCCGGGCCGCGAACGCCGCCCCGATGGCCACGCGCGTCAGGTGCGGGGCGCAGACCTCCCGTAGACACTCGATCTCCTGCCGCGAAAGCCCGCCGACGTAGCTGCAGGCGACGCCGACGCCCAACCAGAGATCCGCGTGCCGGTCAGGGGTGAAAGCGGCGATGTGGGCGGCGATGCGGACCACGTCGGCACCCGCGGAGAACCAGATGCTGCGGCCCACACCCTGATCGAAGACTCGCCGAGCGTACGGCGAGAGGAACGCGGGGACCACCTGCCGGTCGACGTACTTGGCCCGGGCGAAGAACCCCTGGTGGAAGCCGTAACCGTCCATGACCAGCCATCGCAGCACGGGGTCGTCGAGCCGAGCCAGAAACGGTTCGGGCCGTCGTCGCATTCGCGCCAGTGCCTCGCCGGCGCCGATGTGCACCATGTAGACGTGGGCGTCTCCGGGCCCGGCGAGGAACTCGCGGAACCGCGATTTCGACGGCAGTACGCAGTCCAACCCGGTCAGTCCCATCGCGACGCCTTCGTGGGCGTACCCGTTCAACGGTTTGGGGACCTGCTCCAGGCGGGCCATGATGTCGGCCAAGCTGCCGCCGTCGACCACCGCGTGGTAGCCGCCGACAGCCGCCCGGACACCATCCTCCAGGTGTCGCCAGTTCGCCGAGTCACCGCCCTTGAAGGCGAGGATCTCCCTCTCGGGAACGCCCATCGCGGCGCGGCGGGCCCGCATCAGCATGCCGGTCACCGCGACTGGCCTCCCGCCAGCGCACCCGCTTCGATGTCGCCTTCGGTTCCCTTCGTGGGCGCGGCAGCGTCACTGCCGTGCGGGCGGATCGAGAAGTCCCGGCCGCCGCCCTTGGCCAGTCCGTCCGGCCCCACGGTGATCCACGCTTCCTCCGATGTGCCGTGTGACTGGTAGCTGTCGACGAGCCGCATCAGCGCCTTGTCGGCTCGCCACCGGTCGGCCTGGTCGCGTCGTACCTCGTCGTCGGCGGCGTCGCACTCCGCGATGACCGCGGACACGAGCTCGCCGGCGATCCGCTCCAACTCGTCCAGATTGGCGGCGAATTGATCGTCGAGTTCCGCATCGGGAAGGTCGCCGACCATGCCCTCGTGGAAGCGTGTCATGAAATCGAAGTCGTAGTAGGTGACGAAGCCGTCGGCATGTGCCTTCGGTTCGACGTCGTACCACTGCCGGAAGAACCGCTGGACCGGCTCGGTGATCGTCGATATCCGTGCCATCTGCGCCACCAGCCGCGGCCGGTCGCCCAACTGCCGGAACTGGTCGTGGTGGTAGAGCAGCGACGCCACCGCCCAATAGACCCCGGTGTCCCAGATGATCTTCGCGCTCATGACCCGGGCGTTGCCCATGATCGGGTACTGGCCTTCGTAGATCGGTAGCCAGCCGTCGGTGACCAGGAAGAACACATTATTGTGGATCGCGGCGAGCTCGCTGATGTCCTCTCCGTCGAGCGCGCGTGTGACCAGGTCGGTGATCAGCCCGTTGCTCAACGAGATGACGTCGAACCCCGGCGAGTACAACGGGTCCAGGAAGATGCCCGCCTCCCCCGTCAGGCACCAGCCCTGCTCGGAATACACCTGCTCACAGCCGTACGAATAGTTCCGCATGACCTTGAAGTCGAGCAGCTTGTCGCGATGCGACTCGACGACTTCGGCGCACTGCGGCTCGTGTTCTCGCAGCCACGTCAGCGCCTTCTCGAAACGGTTGATCTTGTCGAACGGGTGGATCTCGGCGTCGGCGACGATGCCGACGCTGATCGAGTTCGAGGCCAAGGGGATCAGCCATACCCAGTACCCCTCACCCATCAGGTGGTTGGTCGACAGGCGACGGTGGCCGTCAGTGATGCGCTCGTGCCAGCTGCTCAGGCTCGACCATTCGTCGATGTCGATCGGGTGGTCGATCCGGAACCACGCGGCATTCACATTGTGTCCGTTCGGTTTCGCCAGCCCGAGCTTGCGCTTGAGGAGCGAAGCGCGGCCCGAGGCATCGAGCACCCATCGCGCCCGGATGCCGCGATGCTCACCGTCCGGCGTCGTCACGCTGACGCTGTGCCGCCGGCCGGTATCGGTGAGATCGATCTTGTCGATCCTGTGGCCGACCCACACGTCCACACCGAGATCGGTGAGTTCGTCGGACAGGTAGTTCTCGAACCGCCCGCGGTCGATCTGGTAGGTGGCACCGACATGCGGGCGGTGCGCATGGCCGAGTTCGACGCGTCGCGCGATGTCGCGGTTGTCGGCCTGGGTGAAGAAGAACCGCAGCCCGAACTTGTCGAGTTGCCGGCCAGTGATGTGAGGTTCCACCTTGAGCACGTCACGCATGTAGTGCGCGGCGATGTCGACGGTCGATTCTCCCACCTTGTGTGCTGCCTCGGGGGCCCGGGTACTTTTCTCCACCACCACGATCGAGGTGCCGGGGCGGGCCCTGTGCAGATGCATCGCCAGCGTCAGCCCGGCCGCGCCGCCGCCCATGATTGCTACGTCGAATTCGGAAACCGCGTCGTCGGACGTTTTCTGCTCGGTCACTGTGCTACCTCCAGCACGGCATCACGGGCGACGAAGGCCCCAGGATGGTTGGATGGTTGCCGCTTTGGCTTGACGTGGGCCGGCGCCCGTATGCGTCTGGCTGCGCTCGCATGCTGCCGACGAAGTGCCGCGAGGTCGCCATGCTCAACGTCCCCGCTCTTCGGCAGTCATCGCGTGGCCCCATGCATCCGCCTCCGCCTCCGCAACAAGGTGCTCCTGCATCTCGTCTTGCCAGCGAACGCTAGGGGCCCCGGTTACGCGGCACTTACTGCCGGTGGAAGCTCCACCAGGGCTCCTCGACGCCTAATGGGAGCTACGGAGCCGGGGAATGCTCGGGTCCGTAGCCGCCAGCAGGTGAGCACTACCGACGCCGGAAGCATTCGACTTCTGAGGTCAGACCGTGCCCCTGCTGGTCGGCCGGGAGGCCAGACCGTTGATGGGGTGGCGTGCCCGCCGGGCAGTGGGGCGTGAGCACTGGATCCATTAGGCCGCGTGCCGTGCCTTCCGCAGGCTGCATGGAGCAAAGCACCTGACCAGGAGGACGAGTTGCTGCTGATCGGCGATGACTGGGCCGAAGACCACCACGACGTCGAGGTCCAGGACGAGGCAGGCCGAAAACTCGCCGCGGCGAGGCTGCCCGAGGGCGTGGAGGGAATCGCGAAGCTGCACGAGCTCCTGGCCAAGCACGGCGGCGAGGGCCTGGATGCCGCCGACGTGGTGGTGGGGATCGAGACCGACCGCGGCTCCTGGGTGCAGGCCCTGATCGCCTCCGGCTACCAGGTCTATGCCATCAACCCGCGGCAGGTCGCCCGGTTCAAGGAACGCTATGCCTCCTCCGGCGCCAAGAGCGACAGGGGCGACGCGCACGCGCTGGCGGACATGGTCCGCATCGACCGGGCCCAGCTGCGGCCGGTGGCCGGGGACAGCGAGCAGGCGCAGGCCGTCAAGGTCGTCGCCCGCGCCCACCAGACCTTGATCTGGGAACGCGTTCGCACGTTCCAGCGGCTGCGCAGCACGCTGCGCGAGTACTTCCCCGCCGCCCTGGCCGCCTACGCGGACCTCACCCTGACCAGCACGGACGCCCTGGAACTGCTGATCAAGGCCCCTACCCCGGCGGCCGGGGCGAAGTTGACCCGTGCCCAGATCACCGCCGTTCTGGCCCGTGCCCGCCGGCGCAACCGGGACGCGAAAGCGGCCACGATCCAGGCCGCGCTGCGCGAACGGCAGCTGGGCCTGCCCGAGCCGGTCACGACCGCCTACGCGGCCACCGTCACCGCTCACGCGAAGCTGCTGATCGCCCTGAACGAGCAGATAGCCGACCTGGAAGGGCAGGTGAGGGCCCATTTTCTCAAGCACCCAGACGCTGAGATCTACCTCTCGATGCCCGGCATCGCGGAGATCACCGGCGCCCGGGTGCTCGCCGAGTTCGGGGACGACCCCACCCGCTACGCGTCCGCCAAAGCCCGCAAGAACTACGCCGGCACCAGCCCCATCACCCGGGCCTCCGGCAAGAGCCATACCGTCCAGGCCCGCTACGTCCGCAACAACCGGCTCGCCGATGCGTTGCAGACCCAGGCGTTCTCCGCCCTGCGCGCCTCGCCCGGCGCCCGCCACTACTACGACAAACAACGCGCCCGCGAGGCCGGTTACAACCCGGCCCTGCGGCAGCTCGGCAACCGCCTCGTCGGCATCCTCCACGGATGCCTCAAGACCCGAACCCTCTACGACGAAGCGACCGCCTGGTCGCACCACGCCCACACCCCTGCCGCTTGACACCAAACGACATGGGGTGTCTGACCGCGACCATGCTGGAGCTCGTCACAGAACAACCTCGATTGTGTAGTCCTACGGGTGCTTCACGTCCGGGGTGGCACCGTCCTCATCCCGTTACCCAGGGGCACTTTCAGCGCGCCACGCAGCTGACTATCTGTCAGATATGAAGGTTTGTCCTCCGTGTTTGTTTAGCGCGTCAACTTGGGTAACGTGCCGTATTGCCTGTGAACGGCGCTAACTTCCGGCTGGAATCGACAACGTCTCCGCTGGTCAGCGCGGTTTCTATGGAACGGGGGAGCGATGACTGCTGTGCATGCGGTCGAGGATTTGATCAAGAACGATGTCGATCACCCGAGGGAGCTCGAGAGAGAAGCTCCGTACCGGGCCTACCTGTTCGGGTATCTACGGATGTACCGCGGCGATCACCGGGTGACGCTGGAGTCGAGCCGCAAAAAGGGCCTGCACATCCTGCTGTGGTTCCTGTTGAACCCCGGAAAGCCGTGCTCGGCGGACCAGTTCGTCGACACGTTGTGGCCTGAAACCGAACCCGACAAAGCGATCAGAGGGTTCGACGTCAACATGCATGTGCTCAAGCGGCTGCTCGAGCCCGAACTCGGTCCGCGAGAACGGTCTTCATTCATCCAGCACCACGCCAACCGTGTGTACACCTTCGAGTCGGCAGACCTGTGGTGGACGGATGTGGCCGACCTCGAGCTGTTATTCCGGCGCGGTCACGCGTACGACATCGCCGGCGACGTCGCTCGTGCACTCTTCTACTATCGCCGTGTGTCGGGTTACGTCTCACAGGGCCCGTTGCTCGACGGAGAATCAAGCTCCTGGCTCGAGCGCTACCGGCACAAATACGCGCTGATGTGCTCGCAGGCGCTCACCCGCCTGATGCAGATCGACATCGATTCCGGCACAGACGAAGAGCTCCTCGAGACGGCCTACCAGATGCTGCGGCTCGAGCGGTACAACCAGTTGGCGACCAAGGTGATCATCGAGGTCTCCCTGCGCCAGGGCAATCGCAGGCGAGCCGCACGCCGGCTGGAGGCATTCTGCGAAGTCGTTCAGCGTGATCTCGGCATGCGACTCCCGAAAGAGTTCGTCGAACTTCGCCACCAACTGCTCGGCACGCCCATCCGCTGCGGCGGCCCGTCGCACCAGGCCACGAACTTACAAGCCCGGTAATAGGCGGGGAAGTCCGCGTCCCTACGGTCATCGCGCACCAGCTGGAGAACGACGAAGCCAGCTCCACCTGCAGGACAAGGCATCAGGAGCCCAATCCAATGACCCTTACCGTTGGCGAATTCTTCGACCAACTGCCCGGCCGACTGCGGGCCGAGACCGCGGCCGGCCTCGAACGCACCCTTCAATGGCAGCTCACCGACCTTGACCCAGGCGTGTGGGCCGTCGAGATCAAGGGCGGTCAGGGACGCGTCATCCCCGGTGGCGTTCCCGAGCCGGACACCACATTCACCACCACCAGCGAAATCTGGCTCGCCATCGCCGAGGGCCGCCAGGACGCGATGAAGGCGTTCATGGCCGGCAAGATGAAGGTCGAAGGCGACATGACACTCGCACTCAAGGTGCCCGAGCTCTTCGACACCGAATCCTGACCCCCCGGGCGCGGCCTGTCCCAGGGACCCGTGCCAACTCCATGTGCACTCCAAGCCGTGGGACGGGCCGACCATCAACCTGCTGTCCGTTGGGCGAAACGTCGGTGGATCCCGCTTACGCGGGTCGTGACACGCGGGGAAGTCGAGCCGCCTAGGGTCACGGCGCACATACGGAGGCGACGTTCGCGGCACCGCCGAATATGGCAGCGAGGGTAGGCGCTCAATGAAGGTGAGACGGGAGTCTGATGTGTCGGGATGGCCCCTCGTCTGGGGTACGACCGACGTGGAGATCGGTGCCACATACCCGTGTGACGGTGTGTTTGCCGACCCCAAGTTCGAAGCACACCGTGCGGTCAGCGTTGCCGCTCCTCGCTCGGACGTGTTCCGGTGGCTGTGCCAGCTCAGAGTAGCCCCGTACAGCTACGACCTACTGAACAACTTGGGGCGCACCAGCCCTCGCGCCCTCACTCCAGGACTTGAGCAGCTGAAGATCGGGCAGCGCTTCATCAGGGTGTTCACATTGGTGAGCTTCGTGGTCGACGAGCATGTCACCATACGTGTGTCCCGGCTTGGCCGCTGGATGTTCGGGGAACTGGTGATCAGCTACGTCACTCGTGATGAGGATTCGGGTGGCACTCGGTTGATGGTGAAACTGAGCCTCCCTCGCGCGCGCAGCCTCGGTTTGGCGCGCCAATGGATGCTGGCGTGGCTCGACTTGTTCATGATGCGCAGGCAGCTCCTGAACCTGCGCGACCTGGCCGAAGGCAAGACGTGACGTCGGCATCCCGAATAATGCGGGCCCACACCGCGTAAGCGGACGCATGGAGCAGTCGCTGGAAGTGGGTTTGAGCGGCGGCAAGCGGAGTGAGCTTCGTGGTCAGGATGAGTGCCGAAGACAGACGCGAGCGTGTTGTCCGTGTGGCGATTAGGGAGTTCGGCCGTGGCGGATACCACGGCACGTCAACGGAGGCGATCGCTGAGCGGGTGGGTGTCTCACAGCCGTATCTCTTCAGGCTCTTCCCGGACAAGAAGGCGATCTTTCTGGCGGCGGCGCGGCGCTGCATGGAAGACACCGTCCGCACGTTCGGGGAGGCCACTGAGGGATTGGAGGGCGAAAGCTCCCTCGACGCCATGGAGAGCGCCTACACCGACCTCATCGCTGAACGCCCCGAACTGCTGTTGATGCAGATGCAGGTGCACGTCGCGGTGTCCGCCGCCGAGCAGGCAGGGGACTACGAGTTCGGAGAGGAGGTGCGCAGCGGATGGATGCGGCTGTGGGACACGGTCCATCTGCCGCTGGGCGCCGACCCGGATGAGACGACCAGGTTCCTGGCCTACGGGATGCTCATCAATTGCCTGGTGGCTATGGGCTTCGCCCCCGAGTCCCGACTCTGGAAGGCCGTCTGATCCGTTGACGCGACTCACGGACCGGCCGGAAAGGCACTCCTCCGTGGTTTTGCACCGTCGGTGGACGAGCCGATGAGAAAGGGAGTGGGGCCGTGCCATCAGATACACGCTGGGGCCGGTCCTCTGCCGCTGGCCGAGCACGCGGCCGTAGTGACGGTGCTACTGGAGCCCGTGTTGCTCACGCTGCGGCGATTGGCTTTGGAGGACAAGGCGTTGCGCCGGAACGGTGAGAAACCAGTGGGTGTTCATCCGCAGAACTGGCGAGCGCCGGCCCGCCACCTAGGCCCCCGCGAACACGGCATCTCTGGCGGCGTTCAAGCCCCACGTGATCGTTCATCGCGGGACTCCGGCGCCTCGCGCGCACCAGGCGTCACTTGACAATTATTACCTCAACTTGAGAAAGTCAAGCTATGCGGAAACCTCTGATCCTTCTCGCATTGACCCTCACTGCCTTCATCATCAGTGTGGAAATCCTGATCGTGAACGTCGCCTTGCCCGCGCTCATGCAGGAACTCGGGGCGAGTACGGCGCAGCTGCAGTGGGTGGTTGATGCCTACAGCCTGGCTTTCGCCGCCTTGGTGCTCGCGGGGGGCAGCTTCGGCGACCGCCAGGGCCGGAAGGGTGTCCTGCTTGCCGGCCTGGTGATCTTCGGAGCCTCCTGTCTGTGGGCGGCGTTCATTGACACGCCTGGTCAACTCATCGCCGCGCGCGCGCTCATGGGTATGGGCGCTGCTCTCATGTTTCCCGCCACCCTCTCCATCCTCGTGAACGTATTCACAGAGCGCGTCGAACGCGCCGGGGCCATCGGGATGTGGGGAACCGTCACGGGCTTCGGTGTCGCGGCTGGCCCGATTGTCGGCGGCTGGCTGCTGGCGCACCACTGGTGGGGGAGCATCTTCGTCTTCATGGCTGTGGTCGCCGTGGTGGTCGGGGTCCTCATCTGTTGGGTGGTGCCGACTTCCCGTGACTCAAGGACGCCTTCGGTCGACTGGCTGGGCCTTTTGCTTTCGAGCGCCGGCGTGGCGGTTCTCGTCCTCGGCGTCATCGAAGCGCCTGGTTGGGGATGGGGATCCGTTCGAACCGTCTCCTGTCTTGTGCTCGGCGTGGCGCTCCTGGTGATCTTCGTTGCCGTCGAGTACCGGGTCACCCACCCGATGCTCGATGTATCGCTGTTTGCCAACCCTCGGTTCAGCGCGGCGAGCGGTGCGGTCGCAATCTCATTCTTTGCTCTGCAGGGCTTCATCTTCGTGATCACGCAGTACTTGCAGCTGGTGAAGTTCTATAGCCCGTTTTCCATGGGGGTACGCCTACTCCCCATGGCGTTTGCAGTGGCTCTTTCTTCTCTCACGGGAACGAAGCTCGCGGTGAAGATCGGGAACAAAGTCGTTGTGGTGTCGGGCCTGATCCTGTTTGCCGCGGGGCTCCTGTGGACCTCAAGGAACACGGGCACGACCTCGTACGGCATGATCGCCGGTGAGATGCTTCTGTTGGGGGTCGGGGTCGGATTGGCGAGTGCACCAGCCACCGAGGCAATCATGGGGGCGGTTTCCGAGGAGAAGGCAGGGGTTGGCGCTGCAGTGAACGACGCCACGCGCCTGTTCGGCGGCACTCTAGGGGTGGCGGTCATTGGAAGCGTGGCTTCGTCGCTGTATCGCAGCCGTCTGGAATCAACTCTTCCAGGTGATCCGGTAAGTGAGAAGGCGTACTCCGCGGCTTCGAAATCCTTTGGGGCTGCTCTTCAGGTTTCGCGAACGCTCACCGACCGCGGCCTCGCTGAGAGCGGGCACCGTTTGTTCGACGCTGCGACTGCCGCTTTCTTGCACAGTATGTCCGGCGCTTCGCTGGTTGCGGCGGGGGTCTCGCTCGTTGGGGCGCTCTTGGCAGCGCTGCTCCTGCCTGCCCGCCCTCGATCCGGTGCTCAGGATGCTCCCACTCACCTCTTGGCCCGAGACATGTCGGGCGCGGCCGCAGGTGCACTTATGGCGGATGCGCTCCTGTCGCGCCGCCGTGGTCGTTCCCGGCTTCAGGACGGTGCCGACTCCGGCACAGGCGGAGATCTTTCGGCGGACGGCCAACGTCAGCGGGATGACGTACCGTAGGGCGATCTTCCGGGGCGGGACAGGTCCCCTGGTCGCACCAGTCCGTGTGGCTGGGCCGGTGCCTGCGTGTGATGGGCGACGACCGTGAACGTCGTCGCCCCACTTGCCGGTGAGGCGCACCTTGACGGTGTCGCTCGTCACCCAGCCCGTTCTATTCGTTCCCACAATTGCCGCGTGGCAGGGCTCGGATCGACTCCGAGTTCGCGGTGAATGGTCTCCAGGTAGTTTGCAAGTTGCGTCCGCGCGGCCAACACGTTGCCCTGCAACAGATTGACCTCTGCGATGGCTGTCGATGCATCCTCTGAATAGGGGTCACGCTCCAGGACCGACCAGGCGATCTGGAGTGCCTTGTGAGTCAGGTCGTGAATCAGGTAAAGCCGCAACAGTCGGCTCTCCGTTTCCCGGTGCGCGACTTCGTACGCCGTGCGAGACGAGTCGAAGGCTTTATCGAACAGGTTCTCCGGCAGAAAAGTCCGGTTGTAGTAGTCCAGCAGTACCTCGCACGACATGATCGCGGTCTCGATGTCGCCGTTCGCTTCGGCATCCCTGCCCTCGGCGAAGAGCCGCTCCACCTCGGCGACGTCGGTCCACCAGCAGTCAGCAAGGTCGAACCAATACCGACCCTTGCCGTCTGAGCGGATGAAGGTCGACGGCTGCCGGGCTGCCAGGTTCGGCTCGAGTAGATATCGCAGGTAGTGCAGCGTCACATGAAGCCGGTTGGGATTGCTGCGCGACCTGCGGTCGGGCCACAGCAGTTCACACAACTCCAGTGACTCCACGTGGACTCCCGGATTCAACAAGAACCATTTCAGTAGGGTGCGGGCGCTGGCACGACCCAACTCGGCTGCGCCATTCAGCGGGTCATCGTCGCGCCAGATCTGGAACGGTCCGAATAAACGAGCCGTGAATTGGTGACTCGCGCCTTCAGCACTCGACTTGCGTCGATCCCCGTCCTGCGCCCCTGTCTGCTGCTCGGACATATCGCCTCCCCCGTGATGAGCCGCACCGGACAACCTGGATCGCCGGTGCCCCTGAGCCTTCCCCCCGGCCGTGGATACGCCGAGACGGGTATGTGAGGTTCCAGGGGAAGTGCTGTACTCGGTCGTGAACATGGCTTCGGCGAACACGTGTGTGAAATAGCTCCATTGAGACCGCACCGGAGCTGCCGCACTGGGTCATGCCCCCCGCCGGGGCTCAGGTCGCGCAGCGCGACATGGAGCCGGATCAGTATGCGGTTGACTTCCTGGGCCAGGTCGTCGTGTCGTTCGGGTGAGGCCCGGGCAGGTCGCATCCCATCCAAGGCACCATGGAATGGGGCCACTTGGGAAACGTGGAGGGCGTCGGATGGCGTCGGTTCGCGTGAGCTCAGCTCGCGGAGCCCCTATCCCTGCTCCTCCATGCAGGCGCACTCTTGTGCCTGCAGGATCACGACCAATTCGACGTGTGTTCTTGCTGATGGTCCCGTCGAGTTCCTCGGGTCCCAAACGCCTGGGCTACGGCTGGGCCGACCTCGACGTGCTCCGCGGACGGATCCTCTCCGGCCCGTGACCCCGCCGGCCCCCAAGATCTTGGCTGGCCGCCTTTCGCGATCCTTCCGTGCGATGTAAGCGCTCCGAAAGTCGGTGCAGTGAGAGTGCTTTTGCGAGGAGGAACCCATGACCGAAGCAGTACGGCATCGACTCTCCAAATTGTCGGGTGACCAGCGGAGGGCGCTCGCAGAGTCGCTGCGCGCACGCATGGCGACAGAATCGACCGGGCCAGGGCACTATGACGTGGTTGTCCTGGGCGGCGGTACGGCCGGCCTGACGCTCGCGCTTCAGCTTCGAAAGAACCTGCCCGGTATTCGGGTCGTCGTCGTCGAAAAACTCACTCATCCAGTCCCCGAGACCACACACAAGGTGGGCGAGTCCACCGTTGAGATCGCCGCGCACTATCTGCGCGACGTGCTAGGGCTGAAGGACCACCTCGAGACGCGTCAGATCCGCAAGTTCGGGCTGCGCATGTTCTTCAGCAACCACGACAACTCCGACATCACCCGTCGCGTCGAGCTGGGCAGCTCGGTGTTTCCGCCCTTGAGTACCTATCAGCTCGATCGTGGCCGCTTGGAGAACGAGCTGGGTGTGCGCTGCACCCAAGCGGGGGTCGAGTTCCTCGGTGGCTGCAAGGTGCTCGACGTGGAACTGCGGTCCGATCAGGCGCTGCACCGGATCCGGATGGCCGGGCCCGTTGGCGAGCGCACTTTGGAGGCTCGGTGGGTGGTAGACGCTTCCGGTCGCAGCCAGCTGCTGCAGCGCCACCACCGTCGTCTGCGCGAGGAGGTCGGGCACACGGCGAACGCCGCATGGTTCCGGGTCGCGCACCCGATCGACGTCGGCACCTGGACCGATGACCCCGAATGGGCCGAGCGGATCGCCGAAGGCGACCGCGCCATGTCGACGAACCACTTGATGGGCGACGGCTACTGGGTGTGGCTCATCCGGCTCGCGTCGGGCTCGACCAGCGTCGGGATCGTCGCCGATGCCGATGCTCACCAGTTCACCTCCTTCAACACCCTGGACAAGGCGCGTGAGTGGCTGCGAGAACACGAACCGCAGTGCGCGGCGGTCGTCGACGAGCACGTGGGCGGCATCCAGGACTTCCGGGTGATGCGCAACTATTCCTACGGCTGTGAACAGGTCTTCTCGGGCGAGCAGCGATGGTGTCTCACCGGTGAGTCCGGTGTTTTCCTCGACCCGCTCTACTCGCCGGGCCTCGATCTGATCGCTATCGGCAACGGGTTGGTGGTCGACCTGGTCACCCGTTCGCTGGCTGGGGAGGACGTCGCCGCCCTGGGCGCGATCCACGACAGCCTGTTCCGCAGCGTCACCAGCATCTGGCTGGCGATCTACGAAAAGCAGTACAGCCTTATGGGAAACCCGCAGGTGATGACGTCGAAAGTCATCTGGGACACCGCATTCTACTGGGGCGTCTTCGGCCTGCTGTTCTTCCACGACAAGTTTCGCACCGCGGCCACCATCCCGTCGGTGGCCGCCGACCTGGGGCGTCTGACCCAGATCAGCAACCGGGTCCAGCAGTTCTTCCGTGAGTGGGCATCGATCGACAACTCCGAGCTGAGTCCACAGTTCGTCGACCTGTACGCACCGCTGAACTTCATGGTCAAGCTGCATGCCGGCATGGCCGATGAGCTGACCGCCGCGGAGTTCCAGACGCGGTTCAGCGAGAACACCCGTCTGTTCGCTCAGCTCGCCGGACAACTGGTCAGCACGGTCATCGCCACCTACGCCGAGCGGACCTACGACGACGATGTCGTCACCCGCATCCAGAACTGGCAGCGCGACCCGATCATCGCGGATCTGCTGGCCGCCTACCGGCGCGAACGACACCGCAACCCGACCAGCCCGCAGTGGATGACGATCGGGCGGCCTGACGCCGGACAGCCGGGACCCGCCACGCACGCGATCAACGCACTCGAGAGCCCGACCCCTAGGTAGGCAACATGTTCGAAGTCTTCCGTCCCGGCAATCGCCGGAGCACCACTTCCCAGCTGGCGCCCGGGTCCGTCCGCGGCACAGTGATGACCATGCCGATCGAGACGGCCCGGAGCCCGCGATGAACCGATCGTCGAACGACCCTGCCGGGGAGCAGGCAACCGAAACCGTTGATGTGGCCATCCTGGGGGGCGGCATCGCCGGACTCACCCTGGCCCTCCAGCTGAAGCAGTCCATGCCCGACCTCGCCGTAACCGTGATCGAGCGACAGGCGCACCCGGTTGCCGAGGCCGCCCACAAAGTCGGTGAGTCCAGCGTCGAGATGCAGGCCCACTACCTGCGCGACGTCCTCGGTCTGAAAGACCACCTCGAAAGCGAGCAGCTGCGCAAGTTCGGGCTGCGGATGTTCTTCCCCCACAACGGCAATCACGACATCGCGCGCCGGGTGGAGTTCGGGCAGATCGAAGAGGCGCCTCTGCCCACCTATCAGCTCGACCGCGGCCGCCTCGAGAACCACCTGGGCACCCGAGCCATCGCCGAGGGAGTACGGTTCCTTGACAACCATCGAGTCATTCGGGTCGACCTGCGCGGCGGCGAAGAGCAGCACCTGATCGAGGTGAGCGGCGGCAGCAAGCACCAGTTCATCCAAGCGCGTTGGGTGGTGGACGCGTCCGGGCGCGCGAGCCTGCTCAAGCGGCAACAGCAACTCGCCAAACCGAGTTCCCACCACGCGAACTCGTCCTGGCTGCGGGTGGCGCATCCAATCGACATCGGATCCTGGTCCAACGCCCCCGACTGGCGAGCACGCACTGAAGTCGAGCGCGGCCCCTACGGCCGCCGGGGCGGCGCCCGCCGGCTGTCGACGAACCACCTGATGGGCCACGGCTACTGGGTGTGGCTGATCCCACTCGCGTCGGGATCGACCAGCATCGGCATCGTCGCCGACGCCGATATCCATCCGTACGACGGATTCAACACGCTCGATCGTGCGCTCGAATGGCTCCGCAACCATGAACCGCAATGCGCGGCGGCCGTAGACGCGCACCGCGACAAGATCCAGGACTTCCGGGTCATGCGTGACTACGCCTACGGCTGCAAGCAGGTGTACTCGGAGGACCGGTGGTGCCTCACCGGTGAGGCCGGCGTCTCGATCGACCCGCTGTACTCGTCCGGCGGCGACCTCATGGGGATCAGTAACGGGCTGATCGTGGATCTGATCGAACGTGACCGCGCCGGTGACGACATCCGGGAGAAGGCCGTCGCGCACAATCAGGTCTACCTCGTGCTCAGCGAGATTTGGCTGGCTGCCTACGAGCAGCAGTACCCGCTGATGGGCAACCCGCAGGTGATGGTGGCCAAGGTCATCTGGGACACCATCATGTACTGGTCGGTGCCGGGCCTGCTGTTCTTCCACGGCAAGTTCCCACGGCTCGGTGACAGCCCCCAATCTCTGGCCAATCTGTTCCGCGCCTGGAAGATCCACAACCGGGTGCAGCAGTTCGCGCGCGAGTGGCACGCGGTGGACGATCGGCCGGCCGAGGGGGTCTTCGCCGATCCTTACACCCTGTTGCCCTTCATCGTCGACCTCCACGAAGGGATGGCTGCCGGGTTGCCGGACGACCAGCTGGACGAGCAATTCGCCAAGAACGTCACGCTGCTCGAGCAGGTCGCCGGACAGCTCGTCACCACCGTCATTGACCAACTGCGGGAGACACCGGAGCTGTCGGCCGGACCGCAGATCGAAGCCTGGCTCGCCGACCCCTTGCTGACCGAACTGCGCGCGAGGCACCAGCAGATGCAGGAAGCCAACCCGATCGACAGCGCGTGGATCACGTTGGGCCGACAGAGCCCCTCGATGGCCTGAGCGGGGAGACAGGGACATGAACCCAGCGATCCGATCGGCCGCCACGGTCGAGGACGAAGTCGCCCGGATACAGGACCGCCGATGACGGGACCGATCGGCACCGAACAGCGCCTCCGAGCACGACTTGCGGATCTGCCGCCCGAACGACGCGCCCGACTTGTCGAACGCCTGCGCCAAGGACGGGCGCAAACCCCGGGAGCCCCGGCGTGGTTCGTCCGGCATGGGAGCGCCGATCCGGCATTGCGGCTGTTCTGCTTCTCTTACGCCGGCGGCGGCACCACGGTCTTCCATGCCTGGAGCGGCCACCTGCCCGACCAGGTCGAGGTGTGCGCGATCCAATTGCCGGGGCGCGAGTCCCGGGCAGCCGAGCCCTCCTACCGGCGGCTGGCTCCGCTGGTGGCCGACCTCCACACGGCCATCACACCGTTGCTCGACCGGCCGTTCGCGCTGTTCGGGCACAGCATGGGTGCGCTCGTGGCATTCGAACTGGCCCGGCAGCTGCGGCGGGCCGGTGCACCGCAGCCAGAACGAATGCTCCTGGCCGCGTTCCGTGCGCCGCAGCTTCCCAACCCCAATATCAAGATCCATCATCTGCCCGATGAGGTGCTCAAAACGGTCCTCGCCAAGGAAGGCACGCCACAGAACGTGCTCGACAACGACGAGCTCATGCGAGCCTTGCTGCCGACGCTTCGCGCCGACTTCGAACTGTGCGACACCTACGAGTACGTGGCCGAAGCCCCGCTGTCCGTGCCGGTGTCGGTCTTCGGCGGCCGACACGACGTCCGGGTCGGGCGCGCGGACCTCGAGCAATGGAAAGTCCAGGCAGACAACGAGTTCGACCTCACCATGCTGCCCGGCTCGCACTTCTTCATCCACTCAAGCCAGGACCTGCTTTTGGCCCAGCTCGCCGCCGAACTCCAGTCCACGATGATCTCCGAGGGGGACGTACCCGCATGAGCGATCGACAGTACGGGCCTCCCGGGCGCGAACCCCTCGCGATCGTCGGGATCGGATGCCACTTCCCAGGCGGAGCCGTTACCCCCGACGCCTATTGGGACCTGCTCTGCTCAGGGGTGGACGCCACCCGCGAACTCCCGCAGGACCGCTGGGAGATCGGCAAATTCTACGATCCCGACCCCGCCAAACTCGGCAAGATGAGCACCTTTCGAGGCGGATTCCTCGATCGGGTCGACCAGTTCGACGCCCAGTTCTTCGGCATCTCACCGCGAGAGGCGATCTGGCTCGACCCCCAGCAGCGCCTGCTGCTGCGGGCCACCTGGGAAGCCCTCGAAGACGCCGGCCAGGACGCGGATCGTCTCGCCGGCAGCGACACCGGGGTATTCGTCGGCGGTTTCACCCTGGACTACAAGCTCTTGCAGAACTACGGGGTGCACAGCCGCTACGAACTCCAAGCGCACTCCGCTACGGGCATGATGATGACGATGCTGGCCAACCGGCTGTCGCACGCGTTCGACTTCCGCGGCCCCAGCCTCGCCGTGGACACCGCCTGCTCCGGATCGCTGGTGGCGCTTCACCTTGCGACGCAGGCCATCTGGAACGGCGAGTGCTCGCAAGCCGTGGTCGGCGGCGCCAATGTGATGCTGGCGCCGAACATGACGATCGCCGAATCCAAGGGCGGGTTCCTGAGCCCTGACGGCCGCTGCAAGACGTTCGACGCGTCGGCGAACGGGTACGCGCGCGGCGAAGGCGCAGGCGTGGTCCTGTTGAAGCCACTCGCCCAGGCGCAGGCCGACCGCGACTCGATCTACGCGCTCGTTCGTGGGACCGCCGTCAGGCAGGACGGCCGTACCAACGGCATCACTGTCCCCAACGGCGCCTCTCAAGAGGCCGCCATGCGCGCCGCCTACGCGTCGGCCGGGGTGTCACCCCACGAGGTGCAGTACGTCGAGGCACACGGAACGGGCACACCGGTCGGAGACCCGATCGAGGCCGCCGCGATCGGTCGGGTCCTGTCGACGAACCGGCCCGACAACGAGCCCATCTTCGTCGGGTCGGTCAAGACCAACATCGGACACCTCGAAGCCGCCGCCGGTGTGGCCGGATTGATCAAGGCGGCACTTTCCCTCAAGCACGGGCGCATTCCCGGCCACCTGCACCTCAAGGACCCCAACCCCGCCATCCCGTTCGCCGCCTACGGGCTGCGCGTGCCCACCCAGCTGATCGACTGGCCCACGAGCAACCGTCCCCGATACGCCGGGGTGAACTCCTTCGGCTTCGGCGGAACCAATGCCCACGCAGTGCTCCAGGAGCCGCCAGCCGAGGCCGCCGTTTCGACCCGCGGTGACGACCGGCGCCACGTCGTCACGTTGTCGGCTCGCAGCGCCGACGCACTGCACGACCTGGCCGAGTCGATGTGTACCATCCTCGACGAAACCGACCACGCCTTCTCCGATGTCGCGTACTCGTGCAACCTCCGCCGCACCCATCACGATCACCGCCTCGCCGTGATCGCGCAGAACTCGGACGAGGCTCGCGCGCGGCTGCGCGCCCACCTTGACGAGGAGAAAGCGGCCGGCGTGGTCGGAGGCCGAGCCCAGCCGGGAGGCAAGCCCAAGCTCGCGTTCGTCTTCTCCGGCATGGGCCCGCAATGGTGGGGCATGGGAAGGCAACTTTTTGCGACCGAGCCGGTATTCCGTGCAGCCGTCGAAGCCTGTGCCGCAGAACTGCGCAAGCACACCGGCTGGTCGCTCGTGGAGGAACTCCTCGCGGACGAGGACCGGTCACGGATGGCGGAGACCGAGGTGGCCCAACCGGCCAACTTCGCCCTGCAGGTTGGCCTCGCCGAACTCTGGCGCTCGTGGGGCATCGAACCCGACGCGATCATCGGTCACAGCGCCGGCGAGGTCGCCGCGCAATACGTGGCAGGGGTACTGACTCTGGCCGAGGCGGCCAAGGTCATCCACTACCGCAGCAGTCTGCAACAGCGCACGTCGGGCAGCGGCCGTATGCTTGCCGTCGGTATGACACCGGAAACCCTCAATCAGGCGGTCGCTGACGCAGGACCCCAGGTGTCGGTGGCGGCGATCAACAGCCCGAGCGCGGTAACGCTGTCCGGCGACGCCCAGATCCTGGAGAGCATGGCCGCGCAGCTGAAGACGTTCGGCGTCTTCCACCGCTTCCTGCCGGTCAAGGTTCCGTACCACAGCCACCTTATGGATCCGCTGCGGGCGGACCTGGAGACCGGTCTGGCCAACCTGAGCCCGAGCGCAGCCAAGCTGCCCCTGTACTCGACGGTCACCGGCAGTCGTATCGACGGCCGCGGAGCCGACGCCCACTACTGGTGGCAGAACGTGCGGGCCACAGTCCTATTCTCGGCAGCCTTCAGCGAGATGGTCGACGACGGCTGCACCCACTTCGTTGAACTCGCCCCACACCCGGTCCTGGCAAGCTCGATGCGGGAACTGCTCACCCAGCACGAGCGAGAAGGTCTGGTCGTCCCCTCGCTTCGGCGCGACGAACCCGACGACGAACTCCTGCTGCGGACCTTGGGCTCGCTGCACAGCCACGGCCACCCGGTGAAGTGGGAGACCTTCCATTCGGCCGACGCCAGGTTCGTCAAGCTGCCGAACTACCCGTGGCAGCTCAAGACCTATTGGAACGAATCGGCCGAGGCGCGCGAGGACCGCCACTACGAGCAGGTACACCCGTTGCTGGGGCAGCGCATGAACGCCCCACACCCCACCTGGGAGGTGGAACTGAACACCGGTCACCTGGCGTATCTGGTCGACCACCGCATTCAGGAGAACACATTGATGCCAGGTGCGGCGCTCATCGAGATGGCGTTGGCGGCTGCCCACCAGGTGTACGGCTCCGACCACTACAGCGTCGACGGTCTGCAGCTGCGCAAGGCGCTGGTTCTCTCACCGGTGTCGGACGCGCGGTTGCGGACGACGCTGTACCAGGAGCAGGCACGGGTCGAGATCGCCAGTTACCTGGCGCTGCCCAGCGGGGAAAGGCAGTGGACGGTCCACGCGACCGCTCAACTCGGTACGAGTGCCGCAGCGCCGGCACCGCGTGATGTCGCCGGCACGCGCGCCGGGTGCGGCAACCACATCTCCCAGGACGAGTTCTACACGCAGACGCGCGGCATGGGGTTTGAGTACGGGCCCGCGTTCCAGGGCGTCCGCAACATCGCCACCGGCGACCGAGTGGCAGTCGGCGCCGTCGCGATTCCCGACGAGATCCGTGCCGGTGTCGGCGACTACCTGTTCCATCCATGTCTGGTCGACGCCGCGTTCCAAGTCCTGCTGATCGCGGCCACCCCGCCCGACACGGATCAGGAGCGCGTCACACCGTATCTCCCGGTCCGGATCGACCGGATCCGCGTGCTGGCGCCGCCCACAGCGGAGATGGTCGTCGTCGCACATGTGGTGGCAGCCGATCGTGCGCAGATCGTCAGCGATATCGCCCTGTGCAACAGCACGGGGCGGGTTCTGGTGGAGATCGAAGGGTTCAGGGCACAGTCGCTCGCAGCTGCGGCAAGCCTGTCCCCAGAGCGCATCGACCGCGGCCTGTACGAGCTGGAGTGGCAGGAGACGCCCCGAAAGCCCACATTCACCGACGACGATGCGGCAGCGGAGGTCCCGGCACTCGGCGCGACCGGCACTGACGCCGCGTGGGTGATCTTCACCGACGCGACGGGCGTCGGCGCCGAAGCGGCGACCATCCTGCGAGCCGAAGGGCGTCGCGTCTTTTGTGTGACGCACGCCGACGTCGGGGAATTCGTCGACGGCAGCAACGACGCATACACAATCGACCCCGCCAACCAGGCACACTACCTGGAGTTGATACGAAGGCTGCGTGACCACGAGATAGGCAAAGTGGTGCACCTGTGGAGCCTCGACATCGACCTCGACGAAACCAGCTCGGCCGACGACCTGCAGGGTTCCCAGGAGATCGGTGTGCTGTCGGTCATGAGACTGATGCAGGCCCTGTCGGCCGAGCTCTCCCAGGTGCCGAAGGTGTGGCTGGCCACCAGCGGAGCGCAATCCCTCGGCGCAGACAACCACCGGCCGAACATCGCGCAGGCTCCCCTGTGGGGACTGGGCCGCGTCATCGGACACCAGGAATTCGCGACGCTCTGGGGTGGTCTGTGCGACCTCGACCCGCAGCATAGCGACTCCGAGCAAGCCCGCCTGCTGGTCGACGAGATCACCGGGGCCGATGTCGAGGACCAGATTGCGATGCGGGGGAGCGGACGCTACGTCGCCCGTCTCGCCGAGAGCACCGAACTCACGCCGCCGTTCCCGGCCCGCATGCGTGACGCCGGCAGCTACCTGGTCACCGGTGGCCTCGGCTCGCTCGGACTGCTCGTCGCGCAGTTCCTGGCCGAGCGAGGCGCGCGGGACGTAGTCCTGATGGGCCGCACGCCGGTCCCTCCCCGGCAGTCCTGGGACGAGCTGCCTGACGACCACCCACAGCTGGGCCTCGTCGGCAAGCTGCGTGAGCTCGAATCGTTCGGCGCCAGACTTCACCTCGCCGCCGTCGACGTGACCGATCCCGACCAAATGCGGCAATGGCTGAACGCGCACCACGAACAGGGCCTGCCGCCGATCGCCGGCGTGGTCCACACCGCCGGTGTCGTCGACGACGAACTCCTTGTACGGATGGACCAGGCGACATTCACGAAGGTTCTGCGGCCCAAACTGGTCGGCGGCTGGCTGCTGCATCGTCTTTTCCGGGATACAGCCCTGGACTTCTTCGTGCTGTTCTCGTCCACCGGCTCGGTGATCGCCTCTCCGGGCCAAGGCAACTACGCGGCCGGCAACGCCTTCCTGGACGCGCTGGCGGTCTACCGGCAAAGGCTCGGGCTGCCCGCACTCAGCATCGGGTGGGGGCCGTGGTCGGTCGGCATGGTCGAACAGCTCGATCTCGAGCAGATGTACGCCCGTCGCGGCATCGAGCTCATCACCCCCGAAGCCGGTATGCAGATCCTGGGCCGCGTTCTGCACCAACGCCCAGCCCACCTGGTGGCAATCACCGTCGACTGGGTGACGGCACGGGAGACCTCGCTGGCGGGCCAATTGCCACCGATGTTCACCCAACTCGAGGTCCGCGACCAGGGTGACCAGCCCGAAGGCGGCGGCGCAGACGTCCAATCTGTGCTCGCGGCTCTGCGGCAGGCCGCCGAAGGCGAGCGTGCCGCAGTTCTGGTCGGCCACCTGCGCGACGTGGCAGCACGGGTGCTTGGTCTGGAAGCCGAGAAAACCAGCACCGAAGAAACGCTCAGCAACCTCGGGCTGGACTCCATGATGGCGATCGAGATGAAACACCGCATCGAGGCCGTCCTTCAGATCGATGTCTCGGTCCTCGACCTGCTACAGGGCGCCACCATCTCCGGGCTCGCGGAAGGGCTGGTCGCACGGCTCGAACTCGGCGGAGCCGACACTGCTGCCGACGCGGACGAGTCGGTGCCCGCCGGGACCGGCAACGTCGACGATCAGCTCGATGAACTCGAACGGCTGCTCGCCGACACCGCTCCTGACGAACTTGAGGCGCTGCTGGGGGAGTTGGACGCCGGCCCGCTCGCCGACCACGAACACGATCAAGACAGCGCCTCGGTGGTCTCGTCGCCGGACGCGAAACACGGCGAGGGTGCCTGACCTGTCCGTACACGGTGTCCGCCGGGCCATACGAGTGGTCGCCGATCGGCGGAGATATCGATGTCTTGCCCACAGATCCCAAGGAGATGTGTATGCCGTACGTGATCACCGAGCCGTGCGTCGACAGCAAGGACTCGTCGTGCTACGACGTGTGCCCGGTCGATGCGATCCAGCCCTCGCCCGATGGGCCGGACTTCGACAAGCATGACCAGCTGTTCATCGACCCGGTGGCCTGTATCGACTGCGGTGCGTGCGAGGCGGTCTGCCCGGTCGAGGCGATTTACAGCGAAGACGATGTTCCGGAACAGTGGCGGTCGGCGATTGCGGCCAACAGGCAGTTCTTCGTTGACCAGGAGGCGCCGACGTAGTGGCCGACGTCCGCTGGCGACCGACCGTGAATGCTGGGCCGTCGTTGCGAAGGACCGCTGTGGCCCGGCCCCCTGGGGGCTTCGTAGGCCACGGTGCGTCTTTGACACGGCCGAGGCCAACGAGGAGCTATGTATCCCTCGGCGAACGGGCGGCTGCCCAGTCTGCCGCCGAGATCCTGGCCGCCGCGATCACGCTGCGGGCCCTGCATGGATTGTCGGACTTCGAGACGGTCCAGGAACTGCGGTGCGGCCTGTGGCGGAAAGCTGCGTGCGGAGTGCACCAAAGCCAGGACGGGGCGCATCCTGACCGTCTGCCCGCACCACCACCCTCAAGCGGCAGGCCGCCCCCAGGCTGCCACCAATCCCAACTGGCAAGCTGGCTATGGCCGTTGGTGGCTCAGTCCGAGTGCGCTGTACCTTGGCTCGTTGGCCACGGCACCCGAAAGCTCCACTGCCCTGTCACCATCACGAACGACACCTGGCCCCATACCCGCGCAGCCGCCCTCAACCTCCGCGGACTGCAACCTCGGTCTCACCCGCATCGAGGGCGCCCGGCAGTTCACCCTGACCCGCATGTGACCGAAGGGGCCGCCCGGCCTGACCGCCGTATCGGCCCTCCCCGAGACCTTCATCGGCCATCCAGGGGTGGTCGACATTCCGATGCTCAGGGGGATATGCATCCCTTCGGATCAGCTGCGCCCGAACGCGAGGGCGAGATCCTTTTCCTGTCCCTGCAGATCACCCCCGGATATGGCCTGCTCGACCGTCAGCATGCCCGATGCCAAGCCCAACACGACCGCAGGATCGCCGCGAAACACCGTCGCCGGTGCCTCTCCACGGCAGAGTTCGACGTGCACGCCTGTTTCTTCGACGCGCACCGTGACGATGGCGTCGTCGACGGCCAGCCCCACCGTCGTCGGCTCGTCGGATCGCATGTCCTTCAGCAGCGAATCCAGCGCCACCACCAGCCAATGCCCCCGGAAGCTATCGCCCTGCGGACCCGAGATCATCAGGGGAGTGCTCCAGTTCACCAGGGCGGCGACGGCGGGGCGAAGCTCGCTGCCCCATGGGGTGAGCATGTACGCGACGCTGTTGTTGTCGGTGTCGAGCGTGCGCTGGATGACGCCGGCTTCTTCCAGTTCTCGCAGGCGGTCGATGAGCAGGTTGGTGGCGATGCCCGGCAGCCCGGCCAGGAGTTCGCTGTAGCGAGCCGGGCCAACGAGCAGTTCCCGGACGATCAGCAGACTCCAGCGCCCGCCGATAACGTCGAGCGAACGGGCAAGACCGCAATATTGACCATAAGACCGTTTCGGCATTGCTCTCCTCGGCCCACTTGTGCTTGACTTTCTCATAGTAACTTGAGTATATGTCACCCGTAGCGAGGAGGCCCAGCAAGTGCCGACCCAGCAACCTGTAGGCACGCGCCCGTCTTGGGTGGACGACGACCTGTATCCCTTCAAGAGCCGCTTCGTCGAGCTGGATGGGCACGTCGTGCACTACATCGACGAGGGCTCGGGGCCGATCTTGCTGATGTTGCATGGCAACCCGACGTGGTCGTTCGTGTACCGGGACGTAATCGCCGGCCTGCGTGACCGGTTCCGCTGCATCGCCTTGGACTATCCCGGGTTCGGGCTCTCGGTCGCGGCGCCCGATTACGGCTACCAGCCTGACGACCACGCCGCAGTGGTTGTGGCGTTCCTCGATCACATGGAACTGTCGAACCTCACTCTGGTCGCACACGACTGGGGAGGTCCGATCGGCCTGTACGCAGCCGAGCAGCGGCCGGACAAGTTCGAGCGGCTCGTGTTGGCGAATACCTGGGCATGGCCGGTGAACGGCGAATTGCGCGCCGAAATGGCGTCGAGGGTGATGGGCGGCCCCATCGGACGTGAATTGATCAGGCGGGCCAACCTGTTTGTGAACGCGCTGATCCCCGCAGGTCACCGGCGCCGCAAGGTCTCCCAGCTTGAGATGACGCACTACAGGGAGGCGCTGGCAACGCGGGAACGTCGCAACGCCTGCGCGATCCTGCCGGGCGCCATTACCGGCAGCCGCGAGTTTCTCGCCGACATCGAGGAGCACTTGACGCTGATCGACCAGCTCCCGACGCTCATCGTATGGGCGGACGCCGACGTGGCCTTCGGCGACAAAGACCGTGCGCGCCTGGGGGAGAAGTTCCCGAACTCCACCACCGAGGTGGTTCATGGCGCCGGCCACTTCGTGCAGTCCGACGCCGCCGACGAGATGAGCGAAGCCATCCAGACCTGGTGGGGCAGTTCGGCGGCCAAGTAGCCACCGAACCCCCTGCGCTGGCAACGATTTCGAGGAAGCCGTACCCGGCTCTACCTGACGTCTCATAACTGGGGGTGCCCTTGATGGAGGAACTTGACGTTGCGTCCGAAGACGTTGGCGCTGAAGAGATGGCCACCGGCGACTTGGTGGCTCGATTCTGTGCCGCGGTTTCGGCTGGTGATGTGGACGCCGTGATCGAAACGATGGCCGAGGACGCCGAAATGGTGACCCCGCTGTCCAGCCGCACGGTGATCCGGGGCCACGATGATCTGCGCGTCGTGTTCGCTGCTTTTCTGCCGACTTTGTCGCGGGACCTGCACTGGCGTCTTCGAGTCGGAAATGCTGACACGACCGTCGCAGTGGCCGAAGCTCGACTCGGAGGCGTGCGCGTCGAGGACGCGATGCTGATCGAACAGGACGCAGACGGCCGCATCCGTCGAGTGACACCGCACGTCCGTCCGTGGCTGGGATTGACGGTATCCGCGTTCGTTCTGGGGCCCAAGCTGCTACGGCATCCTGGGGTCATGCGCCGTGCTATGCGACGCAAATGACGATCGGCGCAGCCACCCGAGCAGGGTCGAACTCTCGGTGATCGCGCTCTGGCTCGGACGCGTGTCCGCCCCATCGAAACGACTGGTGCTGCCCAGGCGGTGATCGCGGCAACCCGTACCGTACGAGTGGGCTCGTGTCGCAGCACCAGCCAGGGCCAGAAGGCGGCGTCGGTGGGGGAGTCGGCGTAGTCGCCGAACGGGGACACGGCGGCCAGGCCAGTCGGTCGTCGGTAGACGCGAGGCGAGTGACCGCAAGCCCGACCGGCGGCACGGCCTCAATTGGGTCGGGGGGCACCGCGGATCAGTGTGGCTCACCACTGCCCCTCGGCAGAGCAGCAACGCGGCCACTACGGCCTGTCGTTTGAGAGGCCCCAGGTCGAGTGGTGTTCCGCCACGCCATGCCTGTAACGGCCCCAGTACCTGATCCGAAGCAGTTCAGGAGATCCGCCGTCTACCTGAAGCCTCCGCCTCCGCGCATCAACGGAATTGCAGACATTGCATCACTTGCGCATGGCATCACGGGCAACGACTCCGTAGGGAGCGCGCACGGCGTCCCACGGCCCTCGTCGGTTAGGGTCGCCTCGTGGCGGACGAACCGGTTCCGTCGCGTGAACCTGACTGGCCTGCGGTAGATCGCGACTGTGGTGCAGCCTTCACTGTGCCCAAATGTGCCCACTCGATGGGTGGTCGGGGTAAAAGTGCAGGTCAGATGGCCATCTGGGGGTATTTCCGGGAGACCGTGACCAGGCCCCGGTTGTGCGGTGCCTGACAGGTGGTCTTGTAGGAGCTGGTCTCCCATACGCCGGCAGGGCACCCGGTCCCCACCCACTGCAACACGGAGAGCTGCCGCTCATTGACCTGCCGTTCCAAGGGTCCGCCTTCGACTCGAAGTGACGTACGACGGCGGCATGGTGTCAGTTCTGTTCGTCGGGGACGGCCAGTTCGAGTCGCTAGGCTCGAACGAGGGGGCTGACGTGGATGGAAGCCGGTTGACGGAGAGCAGTAGGCGGGTGCTGTTCTGCGGCGGGGGTCTGACTCCTGAGATCTCTGACCGGGGTGTCCTGCTCACACTGGGGCGACCACCGGCCGGGGACGGTGTGTTGCTGGTCTCGGGCTGACCGGGCGTGTCTCGATAGGGGCCTGCCGGAAAGGCGTCTTCACGATTCTGACCGTCCGCACGGCCCGGTGTCGGCTACGGGACAAGCCGTCGGCCTGAAAGGGAACGAGCGTGATCGGCACGTCCTCCGCGTCGCGTGCTCGTCGGCGCCGGCCGGCGGGGGAGGCGGTCCTGGGAGTGGACACGCACCGGGATGCCCATGTGGCCGCCGTGCTCTCCCTGGTGGGGGAAGTGATCGGCACCGAGGAGTTCCTAGCCACCGCGGCCGGCTACCGAGAGCTGTTGGGGTGGGCCAGGGCGTCGGGTACGGTGCGCCGGGCCGGAGTGGAAGGGACCGGTTCCTTCGGGGCGGCCCTGTCCCGCTACCTGCTGGCCCAGGGCGTGGACGTTTTCGATGTGAATCGGTTCGACCGGGCCGACCGCCGCCGACGCGGCAAGTCGGACCCGCTCGATGCCGAGAACGCGGCCCGGGCGGTGCTGAGCGGGCGGGCGCGCGCCCAGGCCAAGACGGGCGATGGGCCGGTGGAGATCGCCCGGATGTACAAGCTGGCCAAGGACTCGGCGGTCAAGGCCCGCACCCAGTCGATCAGCCAGCTCAAGGCCGTCCTCATCCGTGCCGATCCGCAGCTGAGGGAGGAACTGGCCGGGCTGGGCAACGCGGAGCTCTTGCGTACCTGTGCGGGGCTCGTCGACGACAGCCTGCACGACGAGGCCGACGAGACGGCGGTGCTCCACGCTACGCGGCTCGCGGTGGGCTGCGCCCTGGTCTTCTGCGCCATGAGCGTCCTGGTCGACTGGGACGCGGGAAGCCTGACGCCCCTCCGCACCGTGCTCTGGGTGACCCTGTCGGCCGGCCTGTGCGCCGTCCTGCTTCCGGCGCGCGTGACCGCGGGTTCCGGTTGGCTGGCAGCACGCGCCCCCTGGCGCCGGCGAGTGATCCACACGGACGCACTGACGTCCGTACGGCAGTTCGACGGCATCTCCTCCCACCTGGTCCTGCAGGACGTTCACGGTCACCGTCTGGAACTCGACCCCAGGATCCTCGCCGCCAACCCCCTGCTCTGGCACGAACTCGACACGGGCGTCCGCCGCTCCCTGGAACGCGGAACGCTCCGCCTCGGAGCGGATCTCATGGAGCGACTGGGGCAGCACATCGACGCCGAGACGGTCGAGGCGGTGCTTCGGGCATCGGGGCTTTCCTGACCGCACAGGGCATCCACCCCTGTCCATGAGGCACCTTCCTCTCGACTGAGATACAGAAAGGGCCGGGCGGCTGTAGGAGTACCAGGAGGGCTGGGGCACGCTCCTGCGCGATGTCCTGCTGCCTGCGGTCCACCTCCGGAAGGACCTCGTCGGCGTGGCGTCCGGCCACGTGGCGGGCGATGCGCTCGGAGACCGGCCAACCCGCCCGGCACATGCCGTGGCGGTTCTCGAACACCATGGTGTCGCCGCGGTGTTCGGCGGGTCCATTCCGGTGAGCGATGCCGTCTCATCGAGGCGGCTCAGCTCCAGGACCCCTGCGCCCGCCACCGTTCGACGCAGGCGGTGCTACCCCCGGACGTTGCGCGATACCTCTACCAGGAAGAGCCTGACAACGCCCGGCCACGCGTGGTCCGCGCGACAACCCCTCCGACGGACATCACAGTCGGAAAGGGTTCTCGCCCGAGGGGGACGAAAAGTACCTTGTGCTGCTGATCAGCTTTTTCTTCTTGTGTGCGAAAGAGGCTTCGCAGTGGGGCGTCCCGAACTACCGGTCGACCCGGCGGCCGGTCCGGTGCAGCGGCTCGCCCATGATCTTCGGGAGCTGCGCCGTTCGGCGGGTGGCGTGTCGTACCGGGCCATGGCGAAGAAGGCCGGCTTCTCGGCGACGACCCTGGCGAAGGCCGCGAGCGGCGAGCGACTGCCGTCGTTGGCCGTGCTCCAGGCGTACGTCCAGGCGTGCGGGGAGGACCCCGTTCCGTGGGAGGCCCGGTGGGCGGAGGCCGAGGCGCTGGCCGGGGAGGAGCGGCAGGAGGATGCCGACGCCGCCCCGCCCTACCGTGGCCTCGCGCGTTTCGAGCCGGATGACAGTGAGCTGTTCTTCGGCCGGGACCGGCTGATCGACGAGCTGAGCGAGCTGGGGTGCGGGTCCCCGTTCGCCGTGGTGTTCGGGGCGTCCGGCAGCGGCAAGTCCTCCCTGCTGCGGGCCGGTCTGATTCCCGTGCTGCGGGAGAAGATCGCGGAGCAGGGGCGTACGGCGGTCCTTCGGATCCTCACTCCGGGAGCCCGGCCCGCCACCACCTACGGCCCTCTGCTGACGCCGACGGCCGACGATCCGGAGAGCTGGGTGGTGGTGGATCAGTTCGAGGAGGTCTTCACCCTCTGCCGCGAGCGCGCCGAGCGGGACCGCTTCCTCGACCTTCTGCTCGCCGCACGCGACCCGGGCAGCCGACTGCGCGTGCTCATCGCCGTACGCTCCGACTTCTATGCGCGGTGCGCCGAGCACCCGCGACTGGCGGAGGCACTGCACGGGAGCGGGTTCCTGGTCAGGCCCATGACCGCGGACGAGCTGCGCGAGGCGGTGATCGGTCCCGCGCAGGCGGCCGGGCTCATCGTGGAGCGGACCCTCACCGCACGGATCGTCGAGGACGTGCTCGACGAGCCCGGCGGACTGCCGATGCTGTCGCACGCCCTGCTGGAAACCTGGCGGCGGCGCAAGGGACGGATGCTGACCCTGGCCTCGTACGAAGCGGCCGGCGGGGTGCACGGCGCGATCGCGGCCAGCGCCGAGGAGGCGTACGGGGACCTCTCACCGGCGCAGGCGCACGCCGCCCGGCACCTGCTCCTGCGGATGGTCGAGCCCGGCCAGGGCAACGCCGACACGCGCCGCCCGCTCGGCTGGGAGGAAATGGCCGGCTGGGAGGACCCCGAAGTGCGAGCCGTCGCCGGGCGGCTGACCCGGGCCCGGCTGCTGACCACCGACGACGACGGAGTGCAGCTCGCCCACGAGGCGCTCATCACCTGCTGGCCGAGGCTGCGCGAGTGGATCGACGCGGATCGGGAGCGGCTGCGCCACCACCGGCAGCTGACCGACGCCGCCCGCACCTGGCTGGAGCACGACCGCGACCCGGGCACGCTCTACCGGGGCACCCGCCTGGCGCGGGCCGAGGAGCTGTTCGTGGGCGACGACCGCGGCTACGACGGCCTGACGTCCGAGGAGACGGCCTTCCTGGTCGCCGCGGCGGAGCAGCGGGCGACGGAGGAGCGGGCCGCCACCCGGGCCCGGCGCCGCAGCCGCACGCTCACGGCCTCGCTCTGCGCCGTGCTGGTGGTGGCCCTGGTCGTCGGCCTGACCGCGCTGCGACTGCGTCAGGACAGCGAGAGGCAGACCACCGACACGGCGGCCCGCCGGGTGGCCGCGGTCGCCGACGCGCTGCGCACCACCGACCCGCGCACCGCGATGCTGCTCGGCGTCGCCGCATGGCGCATGTCCCCGCTGCCGGAGTCCCGCCGAGCCCTGCTGGGCGCGCTGGCCCAGCCCGAACTGGACAACTTCACCGACCCGGCGCCCGGTGACGAACCGACGCGCCTCCTCGACAGCTCCGGGCGCACTCTGCTCAGCATCGGCGACAACACCTGGCGGACGTGGGATGTGAGCACCCACCGCCCTATCGCCTCGGGGCCGGTACCTCACGGGGCGATACTCGGTGCGGGTCCGGGCGGCCGGGTGCTCGTCATCCGGACCGCCCAGCAGACCCAGCGGCTGTGGGACACGCGAACGAGGCGCTGGATCGGGGGTCCCCTGCCGTTCAGGGGCACCGTGCGCTTCGGGGCGAGTGGCCGCAATTACCTGGTGACGAGCATGTTCGACGACCGGGCTGGGCTCTACTCCCTCACCGACGGCCATCTGGTCTTCCGGACTCCGTCAGCCGGCAGGGGGGAGCTCGCCGCCGCGGCGGCCGACGACGACCGGCTGCTGGCTGTCTGCCCGCGCGGCCGGTCCCCGCAGGTCTGGGACACCTCCGCGCGCAGCGTCCGGTCCGGCGTCTGGACGAGCGCTCGCGGCGTCTGTGGTGACGGCACCTTCCTCGGCCTCACCGGCGGCCGGCTCCTCGCTCTCACCGGGGGCCGGGTGCGCGTATGGGACACCACGTCGGGACGAAAGCTCGCCGACGTCGCCCACCCGGGTGCCCTTTCGGCCGTCGTGAGCGCGGACGGCTCGTTTCTGGCAACCGGCGGCAGCCAGGAGATCCGAGTGTGGCGTCTGTCCAAGGGCGGCAACCCCGTTTTCCGGCACTCCCTGGACAACGAGTCGCTCTCCGGTCTCGCCTGGGACTCCTCACAGCCCCTGCTGCGGTACCTCGAAGGAGGCACGGTCCACACCCTCGACCTCACCACGACGCTCACCCGCGCCTGGCGCAAGAGTCCGCTCGCCGGGGTCCGGCTCAGCCCCGACGGCAGGACGCTCGCCACCGCCGAACGTATCGGTGACCGCTACGTCTTCCAGCTGCGGAACACGCGCGACGGCCGTCTGCTGCGAACCCTGCCGCCCCCGTCACGTCCCTTCTTCCGCCCCGGCAACCGGACGGTCCCCGGGGAGGTCACCGAGCCTTTGCTGTCCTTCAGCCCCGACGGAGGCATCTTTGCGTACGGAGTCTCCGCCCCCTGGGACACGGCGCCCCAGCGTATGACGGTGTGGGACGTGGCCGGAGGACACGCGAAGACCACTGTGGACCTGGCGACGGCGTCCACGACGTCTACGGACGCGATCGCCCTGGGACCGGGCGGTCGTACGCTCCTCACCGCACGTTTGACCGAGGACGGCTACTTCAACGAGACATGGGACACCACGCGGCAGCGCAGGACGGCGCTCCTCCCCGGCCCGGGCGGCCGTCGTCCGGCCGTCAGCCGGGACGGCCGGCTCCTCGTGACCGACAACCGCGTCGTCCGAGCGGGCCGGTCCCACGTCCAGCCCCTCGTCCAGCACGACGACATCGAAGAAATCGCCTTCGCCCCCGACGGCTCCCGCTTGGCGGCCGGCGACGGGACCGGGCGGGTGGCCATCTGGGACGGCGACCTCCGGCACCGAGCGGGCATCCTGAGGAACCTCTTTCCGGCGCCCGTCGATCCGTCCTCCGACTCGGCCGAGACGATCAAGGCTCTCGCGTTCAGCCCGGACGGCAGCACGCTTGCCGTGGGCGGCGACGCGGGCACCGTCCAGCTCTGGGACATCGCAACCCAACAACCTCTCGGTCCTCCTCCGCCCACCCACGGTGAGAGCATCGACACGCTCGCCTTCAGCCCGGACAGCAGCATGCTGTACCTGGGCGGCAAGCACGTCCCGCTCCAGCGGTACGTCGTGGATCCCGACCGAGCGGTATCCCTTGTCTGCTCCCGTGCCGGGAACACGGAGCTGACCCGGGCGCAGTGGCGCACCTACGTTCCGGACCGGCCGTACCGGCGGGTCTGCCCCTGACCGTCTGCGTGGGCAATACCGGACGTAGTGGCCCCTCTTGCGCTTGCCGTAGTGGACCTCGACCCAGCCCTGGGACTTGCGCCGGTAGGGGGCGAACCAGTACCCGCCCGCCTCACCTTCCTTACCGTCGGCTCGGTCAGGGCGCTGGTGGAGAAGCGGGTCGGGCGGTCCGCTCCTCCACCGCCCGGCCCGGCCGTCCGGCGCGACCGTGCCACCGTGCTCGCCGCCACGGCAGGCATCCTCTCCCGCGGAGCAGTGCGCCAGCGGCGCAAGCTGGGCCGGGTCGGGTGAACGCGGATCCCACAACAGCCTCGGCACGGCGGATGCTGCGGATCGTGGCCGCCGGGTTCTGTCTGCTGTCGGCCGTCCTCGTACCCCTCACACTGCCGCTCGGCTGGGACGAGATGGTGTACTGGACACCTACAACCCCGGATGGACCGTCGTCGTGCGTCCATGACAGCGGCGCCGCAGGCCCGGCAGGGCGATGCGGCCCCCGAGGTCCACTGCGGCGCCGGCTGCACCCGAGGTGCCTTCACGTCGGGACCCGAGTAGTGCAGCGCCCGGCGCATGCCCCACACCACGTACGGCATCGAAGTCCTGCTGGGTATGAGACGAAGACCAGCCGCTCCAGCGCGGTTCCGGGACTCGAACGCCATCACCGCCCACATCCAGGTGAGCCCGGCGACGTGGGAGACGACCGGACGGATCCTCCTGGGCATCCCCACCGACACAACGCGGCTATGACGCCATGGCCTCTCGTCTTGCCGCAAGGCGCCGCCATCGCTCCGGGAAACATGCGCGGGGCTGTTGCTCGACGGTGTCGATACCGAGTCGCGCGGTGGGAACGAAGGCCCAGTGAGGTAGACACGTGGAGCAACGACAGCATTACGTTCGGACAAGTAATGTGGAACTCGATCCTCCGGAATTGTCTGCGGCGGCAAAAGGGGCCTGCCAAACAACCTCCCGGCTGTGAGCGTCGGTCGTGACATCGCTGCACGTCGAACAACCGGAGCACACCATGCCCACCAGCGTCCTCATGGTGGTCGCCTTGTCCGTCCTTCTCGGATTCCTGGTGATCATGCTGCCCAGGGAGGACACCGACACATCCGCCTCGAAACACATGGGCTTCCCACAGGTCCGCTGGAACATCAACCGCGGCTCGGGCGCCTATCTGACAATGCTCGACCAACTGCGTAACCTCGCCGAGACCTCGGCCGACGGCCGCGTCATGCCCAACGTCGACACCGGGGCGAACGTCGCCATCACCGGCAACACGGAGACCCAGAGTTTCGCCGACATCGTGATCAGCAGCGACAACCACCTCCCCGCGGTGCATGCGATCGTGCGGCTCAGCGACTTCTGCGTCGCGCGGTTCTTCTCCCGCGACACCCCGCACAACTTCGTCCTGAACCTCGTCTCCGACGTCTCCAACCAGGAGGACGCCACCGACGACAACTGGTTCCTCGGCAAGGAGGGCTACGACGCCCTCGCCCGCATCGCGAACCAGTCGCTGACCGAAGTCAACCTGAGCGAGGCCAGCCTCGAGAACAGCCTCAGGGACCTCGGCGTCCGCGGCACGGACCGCACGGCCCAGGCCCGCTGCATGCTGCGCTACATCATGGCCATCACCGAGGCCTCCCGGTTCCGCCCCATCGCCAACCGCATCGCGAACGGCATGGACAACGGATCCAACGTCTTCGTCACCGCACAGCAGGTCGGCCTGATGCGTGACTAGACCGCATCAGCCATGCCTTCGCCGACCGCTCCGACCTCTGCGCCGGCACAAGCGTCGCCGGCAACACCATCGCGGCCATCCGCGTCGCCACGGACTTACTCGCGGTCGCTCTCAACGACGACCCCAAACCCAGCAAAATAAGGGCCGAACTCGCCCGCACGATGATCTTGCCGGCTCCGGTGCTGGCTGCACTGAGGTCGTTCAAGGTCCTTCAGGCCAAGGAGAAGCTGGCCCTTGGTGAGGCATACGCAGAGGCCGGCTACGTCTTGGTGCACGAGACCGGAGCAGCCTTCACGATCAAGCAGCTCCGCCGACGCGTGTATCGACTCATGGCAATCCTCGGTCTCCGCCGAGTCCGTCTCTACGACGCTCGTTCGTCGTGCCTCACGTACCTGGCCAACAACGGCGTGCCGGATCACATCCTTGCGCGGTGGGCCGGACACACGAATGTGAAGACCACGAAGAAGTGGTACGTGAAGCCGGACGTCGAAGACCTTCGGGAAGCCGCACAACGTGGGATGGCCTGCACGGTGCTCCGACGGAGGGGCAAGTGTGAGTCTGGCGGTTTACCGACCGAGCGACCTGCCCAGCGACATGTCTGCCAAGATCGAGGTGGACGCGGAGGCCGACTGTTGGCTGTGGACCGGTAGCTGCAACGGGAAGGGGCAGTCAGGCTACGGCCAAGTCTCCTACGAGGGAAAGACACAGCTTGTCCACCGTGTGGTGTTCACGTTGTTGGTCGGTGAGATCCCGGAGGGCTTCCAGGTGCGTCATGCCGATCCTTGGGGACGGCACTTTACGCTTTGCTGCAACCCGGACCACCTGGAAGCCGTGCCGAAGAAGGAAGCTCTGCGGCGCAGGGACTGGGAGAGCGCGCGAGCCAGGAGGACGCACTGTCCCCATGGCCGCGGGTACACGCCGGAGAACTCGTATCTGGATCCCCGAGGGTTCCGGCAGTGCCGGACGCGCCGCGCCGAGAGGGTCAAGAGCCGCCGGGATCCCCGGGCTGTGTGAGATTTCGTGATACGTGAGAGGGTCTGAGGCGTGAGTGAGACACCGCCGAACACCTTGCAATACCGCTTTGACGGGCCAGAAGACGCCCCGGTCCTGATCCTCGGTCCCTCACTGGGTACCACATGGCACATGTGGGATCGCCAGGTGCCCGAGCTGGCCAAGCAGTGGCGTGTCTTCCGCTTCGACCTGCCGGGGCACGGCGGTGCGCCGGCCTACCCGGTGGGCGCGGTGGACGAGATCGCCACCCGGCTGCTGGCCACGCTCGACGCGCTCGGCGTGCAGCGCTTCGGTTACGCGGGCTGCGCGCTCGGCGGCGCGATCGGCCTCGAACTTGCGCTGCGCCACCCGGAGCGGATCGCCTCGCTCACGCTGATCGCCGCATCGCCCCGCTTCGGTACGGCGGACGAGTTCCGGCAGCGCGGAGTGATAGTGCGGACGCACGGGCTCGACCCCATCGCCCGTACCTCTCCGGACCGCTGGTTCACCGGCGGTTTCGCCTCCGCGCAGCCCGCGATCACCGAGTGGGCCGTGCAGATGGTGCGCACCACGGACCCCGGCTGCTACATCTCCGCCTGCGAGGCGCTGGCCTCGTTCGACGTACGGGGCGAACTCGGCAGCGTCGGTGTGCCGACCCTGGTCCTGGTCGGCTCCGAGGACCGGGTCACCGGGCCTGCCGAGGCACGCACCCTGGTCGCCGGCATCCCCGACGCCCGTCTCGCCGTCGTGCCCGGCGCCTCCCACCTGGTGCCGGTCGAGCAGCCCGCGGCCGTCACCGACCTGCTCGTCCGGCACTTCTCCACGGCCTGGCAGCCCGCGTTCGACTCGGCCACCGGCCAGATCGCCATCCCCGCAGCACCGGTCAATCCGGTCCTGGCCGCCCCTGTGCAGCCTGTCCGCATGGCCGCCCCCATCGCCGAGATCGCGCCCGCCGTTGCCGTACCCGTGCAGATGACGGGACGGCCCGACCCCTACGACGCAGGGCTCAAGGTGCGCCGTGAGGTGCTCGGCGACGCGCACGTCGACCGGACGCTGGCACAGGCGGACGAGTTCTCCGGGGACTTCCAGGAGTTCATCACCCGGTATGCCTGGGGCGAGATCTGGGACCGTCCCGGCCTCGACCGGCGCTCACGCAGCTGTGTGACCCTCACCGCCCTGGTCGCGAGCGGACACCTGGAGGAACTCGCCTCCCACACGCGCGCCGCCCTGCGCAACGGCCTCACCCCCGGCGAGATCAAGGAGGTGCTGCTGCAGGCGGCCGTCTACTGCGGCGTACCGGCGGCGAACAGCGCCTTCAAGGTGGCCCAGCAGGTCATAGCAGAGGAGACGACTCCCACGGAGTGATCGTCAGCCGGGCAGTGGAAGCACCCGTCTCAGCTTGCCCGGGCCGCCGTGGACCGCGGCAGGATGGAGCCATGAAGCTCACGAAGAAGTCGCACGCCTGCGTCCGCATCGAGAAGGACGGCCGGACCCTCGTCCTCGATCCCGGTGGATTCAGCGAGGAGGAGGCCGCCGTCGGCGCGGATGCCATCCTCGTCACGCACGAGCACCCCGACCACTTCGACGAGGGGCGGCTGCGGGCGGCCATGGAGGCCAACCCGGCCGCCGGGATCTGGACCCTCGCCTCCGTCGCGGAGCAGCTCGCGGCCGCCTTCCCGGGCCGGGTGCACACCGTTGGCCACGGCGACACGTTCACCGCCGCGGGCTTCGACATCCAGGTCCACGGCGAGCTGCACGCCGTCATCCACCCGGACATTCCCCGCGTCACGAACGTCGGCTACCTCGTCGACGGCGGCAAGGTCTTCCACCCCGGCGACGCGCTCACCGTCCCCGACCAGCCGGTCGAGACGCTGATGCTCCCGGTCATGGCCCCCTGGAACAAGATCTCCGAGGTCATCGAGTACGTCCGCGAGGTCAAGCCGCAACGCGCCTACGACATCCACGACGCCCTGTTGACCGACCTCGCCCGCCCGATCTACGACCGCCAGATCGGCTCGCTCGGCGGCTCGCAGCACCTGCGCCTGACCCCGGGGGAGTCGGCGGAGGTCTGAGCGACCCGGGCGGGGCCGGGTTGTCAGACCCGCCCGGTAGGTTGTGAGACATGCGCATCGCGACCTGGAACGTGAACTCGATCACCGCCCGCCTGCCGAGGCTCCTGGCCTGGCTGGAGAGCAGCGGCACGGACGTGCTCTGCCTCCAGGAGGCCAAGCTGGCCGAGGAGCAGTTCCCGTTCGACCAGCTGCGCGAACTGGGCTACGAGGCGGCGGTGAACGCAACAGGCAGGTGGAACGGCGTGGCGGTGCTCTCCCGCGTCGGCCTGAAAGACGTGGTCAAGGGCCTGCCCGGCGACCCCGGATACGAGGGCAGCGAGGAGCCCCGCGCCATCTCGGCGACCTGCGGCCCGGTCCGCGTCTGGTCGGTGTACGTGCCCAACGGACGCGAGGTGGGCCACCCCCACTACGCCTACAAGCTCCAGTGGTTCGAGGCCCTCAGGGCGGCCGTCGCGGGCGACGCGGCCGACGGCCGCCCGTTCGCGATCCTGGGCGACTACAACGTGGCGCCGACCGACGACGACGTCTTCGACACGGCCGCTTTCGAGGGCCTCACCCACGTCACCCCGGCCGAGCGCGCCGCCCTGGCGTCCCTGCGCGAGGCCGGCCTCTCGGACGTCGTTCCGCGCCCCCTGAAGTACGACCACCCCTTCACGTACTGGGATTACCGCCAGCTCGCCTTCCCCAAGAACCGCGGCATGCGCATCGACCTGGTGTACGGCAACGAACCGTTCGCCAAGGCGGTCACCGACGCATACGTGGACCGCGAGGAGCGCAAGGGCAAGGGCGCCTCGGACCACGCGCCCGTAGTGGTGGATCTGGACGTGTAGCAGATTCGGCCCGTCCGGCGTTCGCGGATTCGGCCCGTCCGGAGTTGGAGGACGAGGCCGCAGGCCGGCGGGGGCCCGAGGGCGCAGCCCCCCCAGTGGCTCACGGCACCAGCATCCGCAGATCCACCGACCCGGCCATCGCGGCAAGCCCCGCATCACCGGGATGCAGATGGTCCCCGCTGTCGTACCGGGGCAGCATCCGCGTCGGGTGAGCGGGGTCGCGCACCACGCTGTCGAAGTCGAGCAGCCCGTCGAACACCCCGCCGCTCCGGATCCACGCGTTCACCGCGGAGCGCTCCGCGTCGACGGCAGCCGTGCACCGTGCCTCGCCCTCGCAGGGCAGGATCGTCGCGGCCAGCATCCGAAGGCCCCGCGCGTGCCCGCGGTCCGCGATCTCCCGCAGTCCCGCGATGACCCGCTCCGCCGTGTTCTGCCACCGCACGTCGTTCACGCCCTCGAGGACGATCGCCGTATGCGCCGAGGTCTGGGCGAGGACATCGCGGTCGAGCCGGTGCAGGGCGCTCACACCGGCGGTGTTCGTGGACACCCCGTCACCGGGGTAGGCGTCGGTGACCACCTGGTTGCCCGAGATGCCCTGGTTGAGCACGCCGTAGCGCGGGACCGCGTCCTGCCGCAGAAGACGGGTGGCCAGCGCGTTGGGCCACCGCCGGTTCGCGTCCTGCGTCGACATGGTGCCGTCGGTGATCGAGTCCCCGAGCACCACCACCGACCCCGGCCCGCCTCCCACGTCCACACCGGTCAGCAGCGGCCAGCTCGTCAGGGTTGTGGTGTACGCCGCCGAGGAGCCGTCCGCCGCATGGTCGCCCGGCTCGCTCACATACGACCGCTGCACCGCGAGCCGGTGCATGGGCGCCGCCGCCACCGTGTCCGGCAGATGGAAACTCACCAGCAGGTTCGTGTCCGCGGGCACCGCGAAGGTGAGCGGATCGCTGAACGCCTCGGCCCCTGCCGGGATCTCGACGCCGGCCGCCTTCCCGAAGGACAGCGCGACCGGCACGTCCCGAGCCGTCGCCCCAGCCGCCTGCACGGCCACCGTCGCGCTCGCGATCCGCACCGGTGCCGCCGCGAACGTGTTGCCGAACCGTAGCCGCACCCGCGGCCCGCCCACCGACGTGTGCACCACCAGCCGCAACGTCCGGTCGCTCCACGGCCCCACGGTCGCATGACCGGCGGTCGACGCGGCCCAACTGCCGCTCCAGCCCCGGGCCGGCCCTCGTACGGCGAGGGCGAACACATGCAGACCGGCGGCCCGGGGCAGCCGCACCGAGGCGACCTGGCGTCCCGGCGTGAGCGGCACCGTCACGACGTACAGCTTGGCCTGCTCGGCGAGGCGGCCGGTGGGGGTGTTGATGTGCGGCAGCGCCACCGCCTTCATGGCGAGCGAGCCGGTGCGCCAGTCGGGGGCGGTGAGCCGGTAGGCGGACCGGGCGCCGTTCAGGTACGACACCGAGCCGGTGCCGCTCACGTCGGCGCCGCCGGTGCCCGCCACCAGGAAGGCGAGCGCGTCACCGCGCCCGCCGACGCGCACGGACTGTCCGTCGGCCCGTACGTTGTCCGTCTCGCCCGGCTGCCGGTGCGGCCAGGTCAGCCGCGCCCCCTGGACGGTGACCGCGCGGCCGGAGGTCCAGCCCGCGGCCGTCAGGTCCTGAGCGGAGAGGGAGGCACCGGATCCGTCGAAGTCCGCGGCGCCCGGACGGGCGTCGTCGCTGACCGCCGTGTTGTCGAAGAGCCGCTCCAGCGGCAGCGGTTGCCCGCTGCCGCCGGCGCTCGCCCGTGCCGATGCGGCCGGCACCAGGAACGCCAGCGAGACGACGACAACCGCGAATCCCCGGACCTGTCGACGCACGGCCGACTCCTCCCGCTCACCGGTGGGACGAAAGACGCACCGCGAAGCTAGAGAGACGGCAGGGACTCGTCAACGAGCCATGCGCGGGCCCGGCGCGAAATAGCCCCGAATTGACCGCCCGCGCGCCTGTGGTGCGCACGGTGGTGCGAATGACACGCTGGGGGTATGAAGATCCCTTTTCTGGGCCACCGGCATGAGAAGCACGGCATCCCCGACCCGGAGGGCATCGCCGAACTTCTTTCCGAGTGTGAACTGCTCCGTTCCCAGGCGTCCCGGGCGGGCGTACAACTCGACGATTCCGCCGCCTCGTTGGAGGCGCTCGACCAGTTGCTGCCGCGCTGGCGGGACGACGCCGAGGTGCTGCACTGGCTCGGCAACGACGCGGGCCTTTACCTGGGAACCGTCATCGTGCGTACCGTGCCCGGGGCCGCCTGGGAGATCTGGCCGAGCGGCCAGCCCGTCGTACGGCTGGCCTCCGGCCGTGAGTTCGACGTGGTGACCTCCGGACACGAGTGGGCCGTCAGCGGGGTGCCCGAGCTCTCGCAGCTGTACGGCGAGGTCGCGGAGGTGTGAGGGAATCACCCCACCGGAGAAGGGCGACCTAAGATCGACGTAAATACGGCTTATGCCCGAAAAGTGCGTGTCGTGCCTGAAGTCCACTCTCGTCCGGATAGTTTTCGGCAACCGACACAGCTGAGAGTGGGTAGGGCTGCGTATGGCCGTCGATCCGTTGATCGAACTGCGTGACGTCAACAAGTACTACGGGGAGTTGCATGTCCTGCAGGACATCGACCTCGCCGTCGGCAAGGGGGAGGTGGTCGTGGTCATCGGCCCCTCCGGGTCGGGAAAGTCGACGCTGTGCAGGACGATCAACCGGCTGGAGACCATCCGTTCCGGCACGATCCTGCTCGACGGACAGCCGCTGCCTGAGGAGGGCAAGGCACTCGCACGACTCCGCGCCGACGTCGGCATGGTCTTCCAGTCGTTCAACCTGTTCGCCCACAAGACCGTCCTGCAGAACGTCTCGCTGGGGCAGATCAAGGTCCGTGGACGCAAGAAGGAGGACGCCGACAGGCGCTCGCGCCGGCTTCTCGACCGCGTCGGACTCGCCGACCAGGCGCCCAAGTTCCCGGCGCAGCTCTCCGGTGGCCAGCAGCAGCGCGTGGCCATCGCCCGCGCACTCGCCATGGAGCCCAAGGCTCTCCTGTTCGACGAGCCCACCTCCGCCCTCGACCCAGAGATGATCAACGAGGTTCTCGAGGTGATGCGGCAACTGGCCCGCGACGGCATGACGATGGTCGTCGTCACCCACGAGATGGGTTTCGCGCGCTCCGCCGCGAACCGCGTCGTCTTCATGTCCGACGGCCGGATCGTCGAGGACCGTGCCCCCGACGAGTTCTTCACCGACCCGCGCAGCGAGCGCGCCAAGGACTTCCTGTCCAAGATCCTCAAGCACTGAGCCGCAGAGCCGAACCCGCCCGGCGGCAGCCGGAGATCACTGCTCGCGCAGCGGAATCGACACGTACGACGGGTCGTTCGCCGGCGAGGAGAAGGTCAGCTGAGCGCCGGACGGGTTGTGCTCGATGTAGAGCGGGTCGACCGTGTCGACCACCAGGGCGAGCCGATGCCCTGCCGGGACGTCGTAGGCGGTGGAGAACAGCTCCAGGCCGAGACTGAACGGCTTTCCGGGCGTGAGCCCGTGGAAGGTGTACGGCGCGTTGCTGACCAGCTTGCCGAGGCCGAGCGGCCCCACGTCGTAGAGGTAGGCGACGAGGGTGCCGCTCTCCTTGGTCGGCGTGACCGTGGTGTGCAACTCGGCCGTACCGCGGATCTGTTGGGCCGTGGGGTACTTCTCCGACTGCCATACGGCGGCCCAGCGGCGGGGCAGCAGGGGGATCGAGGCGACCGGGGGCACTTGGGCCACCTGGTCGAGGATGCTGGACAGGAAGACGATGCCGCCGTCCGCCCCCGAGTCGACGTTCGTGTGGATCGTGGTCGTGCCGGCGAGGGCGATCTTCCGCTCGGTCGCGGCGACCGACTTCCAGTCCGGGTAGCCCTCGTAGCCGCCCGTGGAACGGGACTTGAGCCGGACCGGCTCCTCACGGTCGATGCCGTTGTCCTCGCCCTTGAGGTAGTGGTCGAACCAGCGCTCGGTGTCCGTCCAGACGTCGTTGGGCAGACCGAACAGCCCGGTCAGCTCGGCGGTCGCGTGATCGCCGGGACGGAACTCCAGCCGCTTGGGCCCGGTCAGCTTCTCGTAGAAGTCCGCGTACTGGTTGGGCGGGAAGACCGTGTCGCCCCAGGCGTTGGCCATCATGACCGCGGCGCCGTTCTTGTTGAGTTGGTCCACGTATGTAGCGGCCGAACGTTTCTTCCCCCAGTTGATGAGGTCCTGCTCCTTGGCCAGGTTGGAGGCGTAGAAGTCGTTGAAGACCTGGCGGGCCTCGGGGCTCTGGCGGCCGGTGACCAGGCTCACGCCGTCCAGCAGTGCGGCCGCCTGGACGTGCTGGGTGCGGCCGGAGTAGATCGAGCCGATCAGGTCGGCCCAGCCGCTGAGGGACGCGACCGCCTTGATGCGCTTGTCGTGTGCGGCGGCGATCAGGCTGATGCCGGCGCCGTACGAGACACCCGCCATGCCGATGTGCCGCGCGTCCGCCGGGGTGTGGTCCAGCGCCCAGTCGATGACCTTGGAGGCGTCGGCTGTGTCGGGCGGTCCCGCCACTTCTATCTCGCCGCCGGACTGCCAGAATCCGCGGACGTTGTAACTGACCACGATGTAACCGGAGTTCGCGAGTTTCTGGGCCTGGGCCAGATACTCGACCTGGGGAAAGCCCCAGCTCGTGGGGAGCACGAGCAGCGGGTAGCGGCGCGTGCCGTCGGCGCCCTCGGGCGTGATGACGTTCGCCTTGAGGGTGATGCCGCCGTCGCCGGTGATGTCGACGAAGCGGACGGCGCTCGCCGCCTGCGCCGTGGGCGTGAGCCCGAGGATGCCTCCGGCGACCAGGGTCGCGGAGACGGCGCCCACGGCGGTCGTACGCAGGGCCTTGCGATGGTGTCCCACAGGTCACTCCTCACTCGTGCCAGTGCAAAGTGACCAGACGGTAACCGTGGCCGCTTACCGGAAGTAACCCGTCGGTAAGTTACGTGGCAGTAACGATTGTTGTGGTGTGAATGAATTCAGGAGGCGCGGTGGGAGTTGCGCGCGGTTGTGGGGGTCGCGGGCAACTCCGTCTGCGCCGCCCGCGTCACGTCCGCGACCAGCTCGACGACATCCGGCCCGTACGCCTGCGAGTTGACGACCTTCAGCAGCAGGACGAAGGAGCTGTTGCCGTGCTTGCGGGCCAGGCGCTCGTGGTTGCGGGCGAGGTAGCGGGTCGCGGCCTGGTTGCTGATCGCGGTCTGGCCGCAGAAGAGGAAGACGGGACGGGCGTTCGGGCTCTGGTCCACCGTCAGCCGGGCGAGGAGCGCGTACTCCTGCCTGCCCTGTTCCACGCGGTGGCGCTCGGTGCCCACCTGGAAGGCGCCGCGGTCTGGGCCCGGCTCTGCGTCCACGTTCACCAGCACCCCCGGCAGCAGCGAGGCCAGATGAGCCGTCATACGCCGGTTCGACGCCGGGCCACCCACGCAGAACTCGGTGCGCTCGCCGAAGCCCTGACGTGCCGCGTCGTGCGGGAGTATCTGCGCGTGGGCGTTGCAGTCCTTGATCAGGGCGGCCAGTTCGAGCAGCGCGAACACGTCGTACCGCATCACCGTGAGCTCGGGCCCGCCGGCGCCCCGGTTCACCACCAGCAGCGACTCGGAGTTGTCCGGCAGTCCGAAGAAGGCCTGCTTGCGCCGTAGTTTTCGCCGCCACAGATAGGTGCGGGCCACCCAGCCAAGGCCGGCACTGATGCCGGCCGCGACCAGGCCCAGGACGATGTTGCGCACGTCGTCATTCATGGGCGCGCATGCTAGCGGGCCATGGGAAACCCGTGTTCGAGTCGTTCCTGACGGGAACATGCCGTTGGATTAAGCTGCGCGGACGGTCCCTCACAGGAGGTGCGCATGCGTCGTTCCGTCGCACGGAAACTGTCGGTTCTGGCCGTCTCCGTCGCCGTCGTCTCAGTGGGCGCCGCAGCGCCGCCCGGCGCCGCGGTCAGACCCGTCGAAAAGACTCCCGTCGCCGTCGGCTACGGCGGTGCGGTCTCGAGCGTCGACGCGGACGCCTCCGCGGCCGGCATCGAGGTACTGAAGAAGGGCGGCAACGCGGTCGACGCGGCCGTCGCCACCGCCGCGGCTCTCGGAGTCACCGAGCCCTACTCGTCCGGCGTCGGCGGAGGCGGCTACTTCGTCTACTACGACGCCAAGTCCCGTACGGTGCACACCATCGACGGCCGGGAGACCGCGCCCCTGAGCGCGGATTCCCGCCTCTTCGTCGAGGACGGCAAACCGCTCGCCTTCGCCGACGCCGTCACCAGCGGTCTGAGCGTCGGCGCGCCGGGCACGCCCGCCACCTGGCAGACCGCGCTCGACACATGGGGGAGCAGAAGACTCGGTACGGTCCTCAAGCCCGCCGAGCGAATCGCCCGCGACGGCTTCACCGTCGACGACACCTTCCGCTCGCAGACGGCCTCGAACGAGACCCGGTTCCGCTACTTCCCCGACACGGCCAGGCTGTTCCTGCCCGGCGGGCAGCTGCCGGCGGTCGGCTCCACCTTCAAGAACCCCGATCTCGCCCGCACCTACGAGGAGTTGGCCAAGAACGGCGTCGGCGCGATCTACCACGGGGATCTGGGCAAGGACATCGTCCGCACCGTGAACAAGCCGCCCGTGGACGCGAGTTCGGGCTGGAACGCCCGCCCGGGAAAGCTGTCCGACAAGGATCTCGCGGTCTACCGCGCGCGGCTCCAGGCGCCCACCAGGACCTCGTACCGCGGTCTCGGCGTCTACTCCATCGCGCCCTCCTCCTCCGGCGGCACGACCGTCGGCGAGGCGCTCAACATCCTGGAGAGGACGGACCTTTCGAAGGCGAGTGAGGTCCAGTACCTGCACCATTACCTGGAGGCCAGCCGCATCGCGTTCGCGGACCGCGGGCGCTGGGTCGGCGACCCGGCCTTCGAGGACGTACCGACGAAGGAACTGCTGTCGCAGAAGTACGCCGACGCGCGGGCGTGCCTCATCAAGGACGACGCGGTTCTCACCAGCCCGGTCGCGCCCGGTGACCCCCGGCATCCCGCGGCCTGCAACTCGGGCGGCACGGCGGCCCCGACGACCTATGAGGGCGAGAACACGACGCATCTCACGGTCGCCGACAGGTGGGGCAACGTCGTCTCCTACACGCTCACCATCGAGCAGACCGGCGGCAGCGCGATCACCGTGCCCGGCCGGGGATTCCTCCTCAACAACGAGCTGACCGACTTCTCCTTCACCCCGGCGAACCCGGCCGTCCACGACCCGAACCTGCCCGGACCGGGCAAGCGGCCGCGGTCCTCGATCTCACCGACGATCGTGCTCGACCAGCACAACAAGCCTGTGGTGGCGCTCGGTTCGCCCGGTGGCGCGACCATCATCACCACCGTGCTGCAGACGCTCACCGAGTTCCTCGACCGTCACCTGCCGCTCGTCGACGCGATCGCCGCGCCGCGCGCCAGCCAGCGCAACGCGGCCAGGACGGAACTCGAACCCGCGCTCTACAACGACACCGGCGCGAGCGGCCTGAGGGCCCGGCTGGAGGCCATCGGGCACTCCTTCAGCCTCAACCCCGAGATCGGCGCGGCCACGGGCGTCCAGCGGCTGCCCAACGGGAAGTGGCTGGCCGCCGCCGAGAGGGTACGACGGGGCGGCGGCTCGGCGATGGTGGTGGACCCGGCTCCGTGATCAGAGTTCGGGGGCGGTCGGCAGGTCCTCCGTGCGGAGGGCCAGCCGGCCGTCCTCGACGTCCACCGTCACCCGGCCGCCCTCGCCGACCCGGCCGTCGAGCAGCAGCCGCGACAGCCGGTTGTCGACCTCGCGCTGGATGGTGCGGCGCAGCGGACGGGCACCGTACTCGGGCTGGTAGCCGCGCTGGGCGAGCCAGTCGACAGCCGGGTCGGTGAACTCCACCGTGATGCCCTGCGCATGCAGCAGACGGCGGGTCCGGTCCAGCAACAGGCTGGTGATCCGGCGCAGTTGGTCGCCGGTGAGTTGACGGAAGACGACGATCTCGTCGATGCGGTTGAGGAACTCGGGGCGGAAGTGTTCGCGCAGGGGGCGGAGGATCTGTTCGCGCCGTGCCTCCTCGTCGGCCTCGGCGCCGCCCGCTCCGAAGCCGATGCCGGCGCCGCGCCGGGTGATCGCCTCGGAGCCGAGGTTGCTGGTCATCACGATGACCGTGTTGGTGAAGTCGACCGTGCGGCCCTGGGAGTCGGTGAGCCGCCCGTCGTCGAGCACCTGGAGGAGGATGTTGAAGACGTCCGGGTGCGCCTTCTCGACCTCGTCGAGCAGGAGGAGTGAGTACGGGTGGCGGCGTACGACCTCGGTGAGCTGGCCGGCCTCCTCGTGGCCGACGTAGCCGGGCGGGGCGCCGACCAGGCGGCTGACGGTGTGCCGTTCCTGGTACTCGCTCATGTCCAGGCGGACCATGCGCTCCTCGCTGCCGAACAGGGCCTCGGCGAGTGCGCGGGCCAGCTCGGTCTTGCCGACGCCGGTCGGACCGAGGAAGAGGAAGCTGCCGATCGGCCGGTCGGGGCTCGCGAGTCCGGCGCGGGAGCGCATGACCGCCTCGGCGACCACTGCGACGGCCTCCTCCTGTCCCACCACCCGCTCGTGCAGGTGCTCCGCCAGGCCGAGCAGCTTCTCCTTCTCCTCCTGGGTGAGGCTGCTGACCGGGATGCCCGTCTGCCGGGACACCACCTCGGCGATCGCCTCGGCGGTCACCTCCAACTGCCCCTCGTCGGCCTCGTCACCACCCGAGGTGTCCGCGATCCGTACTTTCAACTCGGCGATGCGGTCGCGCAGTTGGGTCGCCGTCTCATACTTCTCGTCGGCGACCGCCTGGTCCTTGTCGCAGGTCAGCTGCTCGATCTCGCGCTCCAGGGCCCGTACGTCCGTGCCCTTCGTGCGTGCCCGCAGCCGTACCCGGGCGCCGGCCTGGTCGATCAGGTCGATGGCCTTGTCGGGCAGCCGGCGGTCGCTGAGGTAGCGGTCGGACAGCTCGACCGCCGCCACCAGGGCCTCGTCGGCGTAGCGGACCTGGTGGTGGGCCTCGTAGCGGTCGCGCAGCCCGCGCAGGATCTCGATGGTGTCCGGCACGGACGGTTCGGGCACCAGGATCGGCTGGAAGCGGCGGGCCAGCGCCGCGTCCTTCTCGATCCGGCGGAACTCCTCCAGCGTGGTGGCGCCGACGATGTGCAGCTCGCCGCGGGCGAGGGCCGGCTTCAGGATGTTCCCGGCGTCCATCGCCCCGCCCTCGCCGCCGCCTCCGGCGCCGACGACGGTGTGCACCTCGTCGATGAAGACGATCAACTGGTCGGAGTGGGCCCGGATTTCGCCGACGATGTTGTTCAGGCGTTCCTCGAAGTCACCCCGGTAGCGGGTGCCGGCGACGACCCCCGTCAGGTCGAGGGCGACGACCCGCCGCCCGGTCAGCACGTCGGGCACGTCCCCGTCGGCGATGCGCTGCGCGAGCCCCTCCACGATCGCGGTCTTGCCGACGCCCGCGTCACCGATGAGCACCGGGTTGTTCTTGCCGCGTCGCGACAGCACCTCGATGGTCTGCTCGATCTCCTCGTCCCGCCCGATCACCGGGTCGATACGCCCCTGCCGGGCCAGCTCGGTGAGGTCGCGGCCGTACTTGTCCAGGGTGGGCGTGCCCGTGGGGCGGGAGTGCTCGGCACGGCTCTGGGCGGTGTCCGCCGCCTCGGGTGGCCCGGTGGGCGCGAAACGGGCCGAGTTGAGGATGTGCCCGGCGGCCGAGTCGGGGTTCGCGGCCAGGGCGCTGAGGACGTGCTCGGGACCGATGTAGCCGGCCCCGCTCGCCCGCGCCAGGTCGTGGGCGTCGAGCAGGGCACGCTTGACGGCGGGGGTGAGGGAGAGCGAGGTGGGCGCAGGCGCCTCCTCCGGCGTGTGCTGGACCGGGCCGGAACGCTCGTCGATCTCCGACGCCAGCGAGTCGGGGTCCGCGCCGGCCCGGCTGAGCAGACTCCGGGTCGGCTCGCTGGCCAGCGCGGCACGCAGCAGATGCTGGGTGTCGAGGTCCCGGCTGCCGTGCTCGGCCGCGTACTGGGCGGCGCCGCGGACGAGTTCCCGGGCGGGCTGGCTCAGCAGCCTCCCTATGTCGATCTGCCGGGGGCCCTGACGCGGGCCGCCGAAGAAGCGGGCGAGGAATTCTCCGAAGGGGTCGTAGCCTTCTGGTCCGCTGAAGCCGCTGGTCATGGCGTTCCCATCCGGCGTCCCTGCGCGGGCCGGGGACGCCCTCGCTGATCGACGTGCCGGGGTCGGGTAACCCGGGCGGGAGCCGGTTACACCCAGGGGCGCGCGTTCGTAGAACACCTTCGCACGGATGGGGGAGGGGAGCACCTTCGGCGACCGTCCGGCAGCGGGGGTTCACCGCGCGCCCCGCGCGCACGTGCGGATGCCGGCGGCGGCCCCGCCCCACAGCGGGCCCGGTCCCGGATCAGCGGGCCGTCAGGATGCGAGGCCCCGTCTCCGTGATCGCCACGGTGTGTTCCACATGGGCCGCGCGCGAGCCGTCGTTCGTGCGCAGGGTCCAGCCGTCCGCCGCCGCGTGGTAGTCGTCCCTGCCGCCGGCCAGCAGCATCGGCTCGATGGCCAGCACCATGCCGCGCCGCAGCGCAAGGCCGCGTCCCGGGCGGCCCTCGTTCGGGACCGGCGGGTCCTCGTGCATACGTCGCCCGATGCCATGGCCCCCGAAATCGTCCATGATGCCGTACCCCGCCGCGCGGCAGACCGAGCCGATCGCGTGCGCGATGTCGCCGATGCGGTTGCCGACGACCGCCGCCTCGATGCCGGCCGCCAGCGCGTGCTCGGCCGTCTCGATGAGCCGTACGTCGGCCGGGCGCGGCTCGCCCACGATGAAGCTGATCGCCGAGTCGCCGGCCCAGCCGCCCAGTTCGGCGCCGAAGTCGGCGGAGACCAGGTCGCCGTCGCGCAGCCGGTAACTCGTCGGGATGCCGTGCACGATCGCGTCGTTCACCGAGATGCAGACGACGGCCGGGAAGGGGACCGGGGCGAAGGAGGGGCGGTAGCCGAGGAAGGGGGAGGACGCCCCCGCGGCGCGCAGCACCCCGTGCGCCACCTCGTCCAGCTCCAGCAGCGAAACGCCCACCTCGGCCGCCTGCCGTACGGCCGTCAGGGCCTGCCCGACCACCTGTCCGGCCTCGTACATGGCGTCGATCGATGTGTCTGTCTTCAGTTCCACCATGCCAATTACTATACCGGTATTAGAATGACGGCATGGTGCGCACCCCTCTCACCCCGGAAGAACACGAACGCGGCGAGCGGCTGGGCCGGCTCCTTCGCGAGGCCCGCGGCGGACGGAGCATGGCAGACGTCGCGGCTCAGGCCGGAATCTCCGCGGAGACGCTCCGCAAGATCGAGACGGGGCGTGCCCCGACCCCGGCCTTCTTCACCGTGGCCGCGCTCGCCCGGGTGCTCGCCCTGTCGATGGACGAACTGGTCGAACTCTGCGCCGTGGTGCCCGTGTGACGCTCACCGGGCAAGATCGCGCAATGAGCAGTCTGCATGCCCGTCGAAAACTTCTCGTAGCACGTCTGTAACGCAACTGGTGTTGCCTACGGAACCGGAGTGCTCCGGTCTGGCGGGAGTTGAGCGATGGCTGTGGATCAACTCCCGGGCAGAGTACGGGAGTTCGCGAACTACCTGAACGGACTGCTGGCGCGCCTGGACCAGGGTGGCGGCTGGTGCGCGGTGTTCTGGCAGCGCGACCCCGACGGGATGCGGGCCTGTCTCGAGGGGCGTGAAGTGCCGCCCTGGGACGTGGTGGAGGCGGTCCTGCAGGACCTCGCCGCCGTGGCCGGTCCGGTCGCCGCGAACCAGGAAAAGGAGCAGGCCCGCGGGATGCACGCCGCCGCGCTCGCCGCGTACGACGCCCGGCCCGGCGGCCGGGACGACCTCGGGGACCGGCTCGACGTCATGCTCCGCGAACAGCGGTACGCCGCCGAACGCCAGGCGGAACTGGGCCGTCAGCTCGCCTTCGCCGCCACCCGGCAGGAGGCCGAAACCTGCCGTCTCGACCTGGCCTGGGCCCGCGACGACCATGACCGTGCGACGGCCCGGTGCGCCGAACTCCGGTCACGCATGGCCGAGTTGGACCGCCGCGAGACAGGCGCCCGGGCGGCGGCGGTCCGCCGGGGCCGCGCCGGGGACGGGGCCGTGTTCCGCACCGAAAGCGCAGACGCAGGATTCCCGCGGCGGCAGGGGCAGTTCGGCGCCTCGGCCACGGGTGCGCAGCAGGGCGCGTACGACCCCACGGCGGCGGGCGCACAGCAGTCGGGCGACTCCTACGGCTACGACGCCGACGGCTTCTCCGGTGCCCCGGGCGCCGCACCGAGCCGTGCCGATTTCGACGCCGTGGGCCCGAGTGCACCCGCACGGGAACACGCCGCCCCGGCATGGACCGCCTCCGAGCGGCAGGCACCCACTCCCGAAATCGCCCCCTGGGAACCTCCTGTCTCCGAGCCTCCCGCCCCCAAGCAGCGCAAGCGCCGTCGGGGCAGTGCCCGCTTCGCCGGGATGGCCGAGGAGGCGGCCGCGCCCGTCGTGGTACCGACCACCGCCGTGCCGCCCGTGCCCGCTCCGGCCGCTGCCGGTGGCCGCACCCCGCGCGGCGCCCGGTTCGCCGGCGGTGCCGATGAGGTGCAGCGGCCGCAGGAACCCAAGCGCGAGCCGCTGGACGAGGCAGGGGTGCGCGAGGTCGCCGGGGCCGTCGAGGGGCTCGTTCGGCTGCGTGCCGAGGGCCGCAGCGGTGAGGCGCATGCGCTGCTCGTCGAGGCCGCCCACTGGCCCGCCGGCCGGTTCCCGTCGCTCGCCGAGCAGCTGCAGCGCGCCGGGCTCGCCGCCGACTGGGCGAGCCTGCTGTGGGAGGCCGCCTCGCTGCCCGCCCCACGGCTGGTCGCGGCGGCGGACGCGCTGGTCGCCGCCGGGCGCGGGTCCGACGGGGAACAGATCCTGCGCCAGGGTGTTGCCCGGCCCGCCACCGAGATAGGACAGGCCGTCCTGGCACTGGCCGCGCAGGGCCGTAGCCGGGAGGTGCGGGCCCTGCTCGACGCGTACGTCCGCGTCCGCACCCCCGAGGAGGCGGCCCGCAGCGCAGAGCCGGACCCGCAGACGCTCGTACCGCTCCTGCTGGGGGCTGCGCAGGGCGTTTCGGACGAGCGACACTGGGATCTGGTGCACGCCCTCCGGGTCGCCGGTTTCACCGCCTGACACAGCTCCCCACTCGCCCCTCCACCCCCTCCCACCGGCCGCTCCGCTCACCCAGAGGAGTGCGAAACGTGATCGACTCCGCGGGTTAACGGCGATGGTCTTGGCAAGGCCCTCCCGGAGGCTTACGTTCATCCCTCTACGGCCTCATCTACGGGCGTAGAGGCTCTGACGTCCCGCCGAAGGAGCAGCTCATGGCCAACGTCGTACGCGCCGCTCTGGTCCAGGCCACCTGGACCGGCGACACCGAGTCAATGGTGGCGAAACACGAGGAGCACGCCCGCGAGGCGGCCCGCCAGGGTGCGAAGGTCATCGGATTCCAGGAAGTCTTCAACGCGCCCTACTTCTGTCAGGTCCAGGAACCGGAGCACTACCGCTGGGCCGAGCCGGTGCCCGAGGGCCCGACCGTGAGTCGTATGCAGGAGCTCGCGCGGGAAACCGGCATGGTGATCGTCGTGCCGGTCTTCGAGGTCGAGCAGTCCGGCTTCTACTACAACACCGCGGCCGTGATCGACGCCGACGGCACCTTCCTCGGCAAGTACCGCAAACACCACATCCCGCAGGTCAAGGGCTTCTGGGAGAAGTACTACTTCAAGCCCGGCAACGTCGGCTGGCCCGTCTTCGACACGGCGGTCGGCAAGGTCGGCGTCTACATCTGCTACGACCGCCACTTCCCCGAGGGCTGGCGGCAACTCGGCCTCAACGGCGCCCAGTTGGTGTACAACCCGTCGGCAACGCACCGCGGACTCTCCTCCTACCTCTGGCGGCTGGAGCAGCCCGCCGCGGCCGTCGCCAACGAGTACTTCATCGCCGCGATCAACCGCGTCGGCCAGGAGGAGTACGGCGACAACGACTTCTACGGGACGTCGTACTTCGTCGACCCGCGCGGCCAGTTCGTAGGCGAGACCGCCAGCGACAGCAAAGAGGAACTCGTCGTCCGCGACCTCGACTTCGACGTGATCGAGGAAGTGCGCCAGCAGTGGGCGTTCTACCGGGACCGACGACCCGACGCCTACGAGGGGCTGGTGCAGCCGTGAGCGACCTCTACGGACGTCACAAGGCCGTCCTGCCCGACTGGCTCGCCCTCTACTACGAGGACCCGCTCGAGATCACGCACGGCGAGGGCCGCCACGTCTGGGACGCCGAGGGCAACAAGTACCTCGACTTCTTCGGCGGCATCCTGACCACCATGACCGCGCACGCGTTGCCCGAGATCACCAAGGCGGTGAGCGAGCAGGCAGGCCGGATCCTGCACTCGTCCACGCTCTACCTCAACCGGCAGATGGTCGAACTGGCCGAGCGCATCGCGCAGTTGAGCGGCATCCCGGACGCACGGGTCTTCTTCACCACCTCCGGCACCGAGGCCAACGACACCGCCCTGCTGCTCGCCACCACCTACCGGCAGAGCAACACCGTCCTGGCGATGCGCAACAGCTACCACGGCCGCTCCTTCAGCGCGGTCGGCATCACCGGCAACCGCGGCTGGTCGCCCACCTCCCTGTCGCCGCTGCAGACCCTGTACGTCCACGGGGGCGTCCGCACCCGCGGCCCGTACGCCTCGCTCGGCGACGACGACTTCATCGCGGCCTGCGTCGACGACCTCAGGGACCTCCTTGGCCACACCCGCCCGCCCGCCGCCCTGATCGCCGAGCCCATCCAGGGCGTCGGCGGCTTCACCTCCCCGCCCGACGGCCTGTACGCCGCCTTCCGCGAGGTACTCGCCGAGCGCGGCATCCTCTGGATCGCCGACGAGGTGCAGACCGGCTGGGGCCGCACCGGCGACAACTTCTGGGGGTGGCAGGCACACGGCGCGGCCGGCCCTCCCGACCTGCTCACCTTCGCCAAGGGCATCGGCAACGGCAGCTCCATCGGAGGTGTCGTCGCCCGCGCCGAGATCATGAACTGCCTCGACTCCAACAGCATCTCGACCTTCGGCGGCACCCAGATCACCATGGCCGCGGGCCTCGCCAACCTCAACTACCTGCTCGAACACGACCTCCAGGGCAACGCCCGACGCGTCGGCGGACTGCTCATCGAGCGGCTGCGGGCGGTCGCCGCACAGGTACCGCACGTTCGGGAGGTGCGCGGGCGTGGCCTGATGCTCGGCGTCGAGCTGGTCAGGCCGGGGACGGATGAAGCCGATCCGGAGGCGGCGAGCGCCGTGCTGGAGGCCACCCGCGCGGACGGTCTGCTCATCGGCAAGGGCGGCGGCCACAACACCAGCGCGCTGCGTATCGCCCCACCGCTGTCCCTCACGGTCGCGGAGGCCGAGGAGGGCGCCGCGATCCTCGAACGCGCTCTGAGGAGCCTCACGTAGCAGCCGGCCCAGCAAGGGAAGTCCGCCATGACCACCACCTTCGGGACCCTCGAACCCGCCCTGTCGGTGCGCCAGGTGCTGGGCCTGGAACGGGTCCTCGCCGGTGAGCCCGAGGTGGTGGCCGGAGCGGGCCAGCTCGACCGGCCGGTGCGCTGGGTGCACGTGGCCGAGGCCCCCGACGTGGGCGTGATGCTCAGCGGCGGCGAGATGGTGCTCACCACCGGCGTGCTGCTCGCCGGCGGCGAGGAGAAGCAGGCCGAGTACATCCGGTCGCTGCACCGCGCGGAGGCCGCGGCCGTCGTGCTCGGCCTCGGACGGGCCTTTCCCTCCCCGCCGGACGCGATGCGGCGGGCCGCCGAGCGGTGCGGGCTGCCCATGGTGGTCCTCCACCGGCCCTTCCCCTTCGCGGAGTTGACCGAAGAGGTGCAAGCCCGGCTGGTGCGGCGGAAGTTCGCCGCTGTCAGCCTCTCCGAGTCCGTGCGCACGGCCCTGACCGGGCTCATCACCGCGGGCGCCCCGCTGCAGAGCCTCCTCGACGAGGTCGCCCAGCACAGTGCCTGCCCGGTCGTCGTCACCAACCTCGCCCACCGCGTCCTCGCCACGGCGGGGGAGCGGCCCGCCGTGGACGATGTGCTGCGCGACTGGGAGCGCATCTCCCGGCAGGCCGGGGGCAACGAGGGCGCCGGCTGGATCCGCGCCGAGCTCGGCGGGCGTGGCGAGCGGTGGGGCCAGATCATGCTGTGCGGCTACCGGGGGGACACGGCCACCGGGCGCCTGCTCGCCGACCGGGCCGCCGAGGCCCTCGTCCTGCACCGCATGCTCGGCGGCAACTCGGCCCACACCTGGGAGGAGCAGTCCGCCCAGAGCCTGCTCACCGACCTGGCCAGCGGGGTCGTACCGGCGCGGCAGCTGCTGCCCCGCGCGCGGGCCGCCGGACTGCCCGTCAACCGGCGGACGTTCGTGCCCCTGGTCGTGCGGGCCGGCGAACCGGCCCAACTGGACCGTGTGCTGCGGCTGGTGGGCCTGCCGGGTCTGGTCGCCGAGCTGGCCGACGGCGCCACCGCCGTGCTGCTCAGCCTCGCCCGCGACCAGGACGCCCCCTCGCTCACCGCGCACTTCGCGGCCAGGCTCCGAACCGAGTCCGGGTCGCCGAAGGCCGTCGTGGCCGCCGCCGACCCGCGCATCGCCTGGGACGACGTGCCGGCCGGGCTCCGTGAGGCCCAGCACGTCGCCGACGCTGTCGCGGATTCCTCGGCCGCCCTCGAACTCCCGGCCGTCGTACGCCTCAAGGACGTACATCTGCGTGGCCTGATCCGGCTGTTGCGGGACGATCCGCAGGTGCAGTCCTTCGCCGAGCGGGAGCTGGACGGGCTGCTGTGCGCGGCCGACGAGGACCTGCTGTCCGTGCTGCGCACCTACCTCGCCACCGGTCGCAACAAGTCCCGCACCGCCCAGCTCCACCACGTCTCGCGGCCCGCGCTGTATCGCCGCCTGGAGGCCATACAGGGCCGGCTCGGGGTCGACCTCGACGACTTCGAACAAGCAGCCTCGGTCCACATCGCACTCCTCGCGCACGACGCGCAACAGGGCTGAAACATGCCACGACCTGGGAAAACGGTGGTGAAACATGCGTCTAGGAAAGGGTGACACCGTGGCACGCCCAAGGCCCGTATGCGTGACACCGTGCAACTCAAAGCCCGTTTTCGGACTTCCTAGTCTTCTGGGGCGGACGACGGCACCGCCGACGCCCGCCCCAGCACACCGAGCGACCGGAGGTCCCGATGAGCCGAGTGATTCGTGCCGCCCTCTTCCAGACCGCGTGGACGGGCGACAAGGAGTCGATGATCCAGGTGCACGAGCAGGCGGCCCGCGACGCGGCCGCGCAGGGTGCTCAGGTCCTGTGCTTCCAGGAGCTGTTCTACGGGCCCTACTTCTGCCAGGTCCAGGACAAGGCGTTCTACGAGTACGCCGAGCAGATCCCGGACGGCCCGATCGTCAAGCGCTTCCAGGCGCTGGCCAAGGAACTGGGCATCGTCCTGATCCTGCCGATGTACGAGGAGGAGCAGCCCGGCGTCCTCTACAACACTGCCGCCGTGATCGACGCGGACGGCTCGTACCTCGGCAAGTACCGCAAGCACCACATCCCCCAAGTGCCCGGATTCTGGGAGAAGTTCTACTTCCGCCCGGGCAACGCCGGCTGGCCCGTCTTCGACACGGCCGTCGGCAGGATCGGCGTCTACATCTGCTACGACCGCCACTTCCCGGAAGGCTGGCGGGCGTTGGGGCTGGAGGGCGCCGAGATCGTCTTCAACCCGTCCGCCACGTCCAGGGGTCTGTCCGGCTACCTCTGGCAGCTGGAGCAGCCCGCGGCGGCCGTCGCCAACGAGTACTTCGTCGGTGCGATCAACCGGGTCGGGGTCGAGGAGCTGGGCGACAACGACTTCTACGGGACCTCGTACTTCGTGGACCCGGAGGCCCAGTTCGTGGGCGAGGTCGCCAGCGACAAGGAGACCGAACTCGTCGTCCGCGACCTGGACCTGGCCAAGCTGCGGGAGGTCCGCGACCGCTGGCAGTTCTTCCGCGACCGCCGTCCCGACGCGTACTCCCCGCTGACCGCACCCTGACCACACCACTCACCCCGGCAGGAGAGGGACCATGAGCAGCCGTACCGTCATCCGCGGTGGCCTCGTCATCACCGCGTCCGACGAGATCCACGCCGACGTGCTGATCGAGGACGGCCGCGTCGCCGCCCTCGCCGCCTCCGGCACGCCCGCAGCCGAGACGTTCAGCGCCGAGCGGGTCGTGGACGCCACCGGGAAGTACGTCATCCCCGGTGGTGTCGACGCCCACACCCACATGGAGCTGCCGTTCGGCGGCACCTTCGCCTCCGACACGTTCGAGACCGGCACCCGGGCGGCCGCCTGGGGCGGTACGACGACGATCGTCGACTTCGCGGTGCAGAGCGTCGGCCGCTCACTGCGCGAGGGCCTCGACGCCTGGCACGCCAAGGCGGAGGGCAACTGCGCGATCGACTACGGCTTCCACATGATCGTCTCGGATGTGAACCAGGAGACGCTCAAGGAGATGGACCTGCTGGTCGAGGAAGGCGTGACCAGCTTCAAGCAGTTCATGGCCTACCCGGGCGTCTTCTACTCCGACGACGGCCAGATCCTGCGCGCCATGCAGCGCTCCGCCGAGAACGGCGGGCTGATCATGATGCACGCCGAGAACGGCATCGCGATCGACGTACTGGTGGAGCAGGCGCTGGCGCGCGGGGAGACCGATCCGCGCTACCACGGTGAGGTCCGCAAGGCCCTGCTGGAGGCCGAGGCCACCCACCGCGCCATCAAGCTCGCACAGGTGGCGGGCGCCCCGCTCTACGTCGTGCACGTCTCGGCCATGGAGGCGGTCGCCGAGCTGGCACGCGCGCGCGACGAGGGCCTGCCCGTCTTCGGCGAGACCTGCCCGCAGTACCTGTTCCTGTCCACCGACAACCTCGCCGAACCGGAATTCGAGGGCTCGAAGTACGTGTGCAGCACGCCGCTTCGCCCCAAGGAGCACCAGGCCAAGCTGTGGCAGGGGCTCAGGACGAACGATCTCCAGGTCGTCTCCACCGACCACTGCCCCTTCTGTTTCGTGGGCCAGAAGGAACTGGGGCGAGGGGACTTCTCGAAGATCCCCAACGGCCTGCCGGGCGTCGAGAACCGTATGGACCTGCTCCACCAGGCCGTCGTCGACGGACACATCTCGCGCCGTCGCTGGATCGAGATCGCCTGCGCAGCCCCGGCCCGGATGTTCGGCATGTACCCGAAGAAGGGCACCATCGCCCCGGGCGCCGACGCCGACATCGTCATCTACGACCCGAACGCCGAGCAGGTCATGTCCGTCGAGACGCACCACATGAACGTCGACTACTCGGCCTACGAGGGCAAACGCACCACCGGCCGGGTCGAGACGGTCCTCTCGCGCGGCGAAGTCGTCATCAACGAGCGGGAGTACACCGGACACGCCGGCCACGGCGTATACACCCCGCGCTCCACCTGTCAGTACCTCAACTAGGAGTGGCGCCCATGGACTTCGGACTCGTCCTGCAGACCGACCCGCCGGCCTCGAAGGTCGTCAGCCTGATGAAGCGGGCCGAGCGCAACGGCTTCACGCACGGCTGGACCTTCGACTCCGCCGTGCTCTGGCAGGAGCCGTTCGTGATCTACAGTCAGATCCTGTCGAACACCACGAAGTTGACGGTCGGCCCGATGGTCACCAACCCGGGCACCCGCACCTGGGAGGTCACCGCCTCCACCTTCGCCACCCTGAACGACATGTTCGGCAACCGCACCGTCTGCGGCATCGGCCGCGGCGACTCCGCGATGCGTGTCGCCGGCCGCAAGCCCAACACGCTGGCCCGCATCAGCGACGCGATGAGGGTGATCCGCGCCCTCGGTCGCGGCGAGGAGGCCGACCTCGGCGGCGGTACCGTCGTCAGGTTCCCGTGGATCAAGCAGGGCGCCGAACTCCCCGTATGGATGGCGGCGTACGGCCCGAAGGCCCTGAAGATGACGGGCGAGGAGGCCGACGGCTTCATCCTCCAGTTGTCCGACCTCTACCTCACCGAGTACATGGTCAAGGCGGTCAAGGAGGCGGCCGTCGCCGCCGGACGCAACCCCGACGACGTCAGGATCTGCGTCGCCGCCCCCGCCTACGTCACCGAGGACGACTCGCCCGAGGCACTGGCGCACGCCCGTGACCAGTGCCGCTGGTTCGGCGGCATGGTCGGCAACCACGTCGCCGACCTCGTCTCCAAGTACGGCGAGCACTCCGCCCAGGTCCCCGAGGAACTCACCGACTACATCAAGGCCCGCGAGGGGTACGACTACTCGCACCACGGGCGGGCGGACAACCCCGACACCCAGTTCGTGCCCGACGAGATCGTCGACCGGTTCTGCGTCATCGGGCCTGTCGAGAAGCACGTGGAGAAGCTGAACGCGCTGCGCGAGCTGGGCGTCGACCAGTTCGCCGTGTACGACATGCACGACGCGCAGGAGGCCGTGATCGACGCGTACGGCGCGAAGGTCATCCCCGCGGTCAACTCCTGACCCGCACCGCTCAGTTCACTCCCCACCCCCCACTCCAGTTCTCCCCTCCCCTCCCCGGGGAGGGGCCGGAGACCCCGCACGGCCTTTCCGGACCCACCCTTCATTGATTGGCCTGCCCATGACCGACACCGCTCCCACGGCCATACCGCCGACAGCCCAAGTCACCCTCGCCGACGGACGCGTGGAGATCGCGCCGGGGTCCCCGCTGCCCAGCGGCCCGTACGCCAACGAGGACCTGCTACCGGTCCCCGTCGAGAAGCGCACCTGGACCACGTACAACTTCTCCGCACTCTGGGTCGGCATGGCCCACAACACGGCTTCCTGGACGCTCGCCTCCGGTCTGATCGCCGTCGGCATGGACTGGAAGCAGGCGGTGTTCACCATCGGCCTGGCCAATGTGATCGTGCTGGTCCCGATGCTGCTCACCGGGCACGCGGGACCGAAGTACGGCATCCCCTTCCCGGTCTTCGCCCGCGCCTCCTTCGGCATCCGGGGCGCCAACCTTCCCGCTGTCGTACGGGCGTTGGTGGCGTGCGGCTGGTTCGGCATCCAGACGTGGATCGGCGGTGAGGCGATCTACTTCCTGGCCGGCAAGCTCATCGGCGACAGCTGGGCCAACGCCTCGCACGTGGGCGGATACGCCTGGACGATGTGGCTGTCGTTCGCGATCTTCTGGGTGATCCAGGTCGCCATCATCTACCGGGGCATGGAGACGATCCGCCGCTTCGAGAACTGGGCGGCGCCCTTCGTCATCGTCGGTGCCGTCGTGATGCTGATCTGGATGAGCAACAAGGCCGGCGGCTTCGGTCCGCTGCTCGACCAGCCTTCCAAGCTCGGCTGGGGCGGCGCCTTCTGGAAGCTGTTCTGGCCCTCCCTCATGGGCATGATCGGCTTCTGGTCGACGCTGTCGCTGAACATCCCGGACTTCACCCGGTACGGGAAGTCGCAGAAGGCACAGACCTGGGGGCAGGCGCTCGGTCTTCCCACCACGATGACCCTCTTCGCGCTGCTCTCCGTGCTCGTCACCTCCGGTTCGCAGGCCGTGTACGGCGAGACGGTCTGGGACCCGGTACAGCTCGCCGCCAAGACGGACAACGTCTTCGGGCTGCTGTTCGCACTGGTGACCGTGCTGGTCGCGACCCTGTCCGTGAACATCGCGGCCAACCTGGTCTCGCCGGCCTTCGACTTCTCCAACGTCGCGCCGCGGAAGGTCAGTTTCCGCGCCGGAGCCCTCGTCACCTGCGTCCTCGGTGTGCTGATCTTCCCGTGGAAGCTGTACTCCGACCCGCAGGGCTACATCTTCACCTGGCTCGGACTGGTCGGCGGTCTGCTGGGCACGGTCGCCGGCATCCTCATCGCGGACTACTGGATCCTGCGCCGCGGCAAGCTGGACCTCGTCGACCTGTACCGTGCGGGCGGCCGCTACTGGTACGAGGGCGGCTGGAACTGGCGGGCGGTCGTCGCCTTCGTGGCCGGCGGCGTCCTGGCCGTCGGCGGCGCCACCTTCAAGCCGCTGGTCGACGGACGGCCGATCCCGGCGCTGAAGCCGCTCGCCGACTACGGCTGGGCGGTCGGCCTCGGCACCTCGATGGTGCTGTACCTGGTGCTGATGCTGCTGCGCGGCAAGGACCGTATCGACGCCTGAGCGGATCCTGGCAGGGCTGGGAGGACGGTCAGCTCTTCTGGCCGTCCTCCAAGGCCGCCACCGCTTCCTTCGCGGCCTTGATGGCGCCCTTGTTGATCTCGTCCGTGCCGGGCGCCTTCTTCGACTCGAAGTCGCTGCCGTTGTAGGTGATGACCACCAGCACATTGGACGCCTGGGCGATCACCACGCCCTCGCGCGTCTGCTGCTTGTCCTCGGTGGTGAGATTCACGACCGAGTAGGCCGCGTCACCCAGTCCGGGAACGACCCCTCCGCCACTCTTGTCCGTAATCCGATCCTTGTACGACTTCTGTGCCGCTGTGTCCGAGTTCATCACTTCGTAGGACACGTCGAGCCAGCGGTAGTCGTAGCCCTTGAGCGCGTTCCAGGAGCAGGTGCGGCGGAGTTTCGCGTCCGTCGACCTGATCTCCTTGCCCGCCGTCTTGGCGCCCGGAACCAGCGAGTTGAGCGTCTTCACGGCGATGCTGCCGCACGGCGCGGGGGCGGCGGCGTACGACTTGGACTCCGCGGCCGTCGACGGGGCGGTGGCCGACTGCGTGCCGGTCTTCGGCGCCTCCTTGTGCCCGGCATCCGATGTCGCCGCCGGACCGGACGACAATGCCCAGCCGGCCGCGGCCAGCACGATGACCGGGGACAGACGAGCGGTCAGAGCGAGCGGCAGAGGAAAATCGCGCACGGCACACTTTTCGGTGGGGGACGGTGTGCGGAGGGGGTCCGCACTGCGGACGGGGCGCCAGTCTCACATGAGTCCCCGTGAGACGGAAGTGTCAACTCGCTCCGTGCCCGCACGGTTACCGGACACGAACCCGACCGCGTCCCGGCCCCCTACCGTCCTCACGGTGACCGGCTCGGTCTCGAGCCTTCCCAGCCCTCCGGGCCACGGCATTGGCGAGCGGGACTGCCCAGGCATCGCCGAGTTTCTGGAGCGGGTGAGGCGGCCGGTGCGCCAAGATGAGCCCGTGGATTTGGAGCCGTACCGCGGTGAGCTGGTGGCGTACTGCTACAGGATGCTGGGCTCGTACCACGAGGCCGAGGACCTGGTGCAGGAGACGATGCTGCGCGCCTGGAAGGCCCGGGACCGGTACGACCGCACGCGCGCCTCCGTGCGGACCTGGCTGTACCGGATCGCGACCAACGCCTGCCTGACCGCGTTGGAAGGGCGGGCGCGGCGCCCGTTGCCGTCCGGGCTGGGCGCACCGAGCGACGATCCAGGGGAGCCGCTCACCCCGGTTCTGGACATTTCCTGGCTGCAGCCGTTCCCCGACGCGCGGTTCGATGTGGAGGTACGGGCCGACATGCGGCTGGCGCTGGTGGCGGCGATGCAGGTTCTGCCGCCGCGGCAGCGTGCCGTGCTGGTGCTGCGGGAGGTACTCGAGTTCACCGCTGCCGAGGTGGCCGGGCAGCTGGGTACCACGACCGCGGCGGTCAACAGCGCGCTCCAGCGGGCTCGTGCCGGCCTCGCGGAGGCGGGCGGCATGGAGGAGGTCGCGGAGCCGGACGATCCCGAGGCACGGGCAGTGCTTCAGCTATATGTGCGGGCGTTCGAGGCGGCGGACGTCCCCGCGCTCGTGCGACTCCTCACGGATGAGGCGATCCTGGAGATGCCGCCGGTTCCGCTGTGGTTCCGGGGCAGCCGTGACTACGGCCTGTTCATGGAGCGGGTGTTCGCGATGCGCGGGACGGGCTGGCGCATGAGGCACCTGACAGCCAACGGGCAGCCCGCGCTCGCGGCGTACGCGCCGGAGCCCGGCGGCGGGCATCGGCTGCACACGCTGCAGGTCTTCACGGTCACCGGCGGCCGAATCGCGCACAACGTGGTCTTCGCCGATCCGCACGTCTTCGAGGCGTTCGAACTGCCCCGGCAGATTTCCTCCGACGAGCTTCGCCGGCCGCGATGAGTGGAGCCGGTGCCGCCGGTACGTACCGGTGAGCATCGATCGAGGGGATACCCACCATGAGCGTCATCGTCATCGAGTTCGTCACCCTGGACGGAATCGTGTCCGACCCGGACGGCTCCGGAGGAACGCCGGCCGGCGGCTGGGCGTTCCGGCATGGCCCCGAGGCGGTCGCCGGGGACAAGTTCCGGCTCGGCAGCACGCTGGACGACGGGGTCATGCTGCTGGGACGTACGACGTGGCAGTTGTTCTCGCGCATCTGGCCCGGACGAGACGACCCGTTCGCTACGCGGATGAACGCCGCGCCGAAGCTGGTCGCCTCCCGTTCGTTGACCGACGTCTCGGCGTGGGCGAACTCCCGGGTCATCGACGGCGACCTCGTCGACATCGTCAAGCGCGAGGAACGCGAGGTGATCGTCACCGGCAGCTTGAGCGTCGTACGCACACTGATGGCCGAGGAACTCATCGATGAGTACCGGCTGTTGACCATCCCCACGGTCCTCGGCACCGGCCAACGGCTCTTCCCCGACGGCGTCCCGCACACCGACCTGGAGTGCCTGTCGGCCGAGCGGGCCGGCGCCGCCGTCCTCGTGCAGTACCGGAGGGCGGTGGCGACGCCTGCTGCCGGGGCTGCGCCGGTACACGGCCGGCCATGACGTCGCGGCGGTAGGCGGCGCGGCACCGGTCTCCCGGGACGGCACACCTATGGGCGAGCGACGAGCGAGCGGGTCCGGATGAAAACCCCACGAGGCTCGTGCCGCGGGCGGGCCTCGCCCCACCCCGGGCTCAGGGGGTCCCGGCCACGCCTGCGTCATCTCGCATCTGCAGCCTTACCGGGCCTCGGCCGCACCCGGTGACGGAGCAGGTTCGGCCTCGGACACCGGCCTGCTGCCCGGCTCCGGCAGACGGCAAGGCCCGGCGCCCGCAAGTCGGTGCACCGGGCCTTGCCGCAGCGGGGCGATCAGACGGGGCGGATGTTCTCCGCCTGCGGGCCCTTCTGGCCCTGGGTGACGTCGAACTCGACCTGCTGGCCCTCCTGCAGCTCGCGGAAGCCCTGGGCGGCGATGTTGGAGTAGTGGGCGAAGACGTCGGGGCCGCCGCCCTCCTGCTCAATGAAGCCGAAGCCCTTCTCGCTGTTGAACCACTTGACAGTGCCCTTGGCCATAGCCGTCTCCTTCTAGGAAACCGGGCCCGCACCCTGCGTGCCCGGGAGGTGATCGCCCTGGTCCGGAGAGGCGCTGAAACGCAAGAACGCCCGTGATGGCGATCACGGGCGAACGGGACTTCGGAACCACGACTGCTGGATCACGAAACTACACCCACAGAGTGCCGCCCGCTAGCGAGAACGCACCCGGCACGTCGGTGTGCCCCCCAGCTGTCGGTCATCCTCGTCTCGGTGCATTGGCAAGAGCTTGATCGGCGGCTCGGAATCCGTGAACCCTTTTGCCCCGGATACCCCGGATACCTCGGATACCCCGGATACCTCGGATACCTCGGATACCCCGGATACCCCGGATACCCCGGATACCCCGGATACCCCGACCGGTTCGGTGACAGACGGCTCGGAGCGGGGAGGCCACGCCCGGCCGGACGGGAGACTGCCGCGAGCCGCTGCGGCAACCTCGGGGCGGCCAATCGCCCGGTGCCTGCTCCTCCGACCATCACCCTCGACCCCTACGCCCACTACGCCCACGTCATGCCAGAGGCAGGGAACAAGGGGTACAGGGCGATCGATAGCCTGCTGGGGGGACCGGACGGAGGAGGGCCCTGGCCCGAACTCTCCAGGTTGTCCCCTCAGGTGGTCCCCCAGGCTTTCCCCCCGGGCCGACCCTGAGCGACCATCAGGCTGGCTGATGCGCGTACACAGCGAGGTGAGAGGCCGTATGTTCACCACCCGACCCACCCTCCAGGGCACCTTCGGCATGGTGTCCTCCACCCACTGGCTGGCATCGCAGTCCGCGATGGCCGTGCTGGAGGACGGCGGCAACGCGTACGACGCGGCCGTGGCGGGTGCGTTCGTGCTGCACGTCGTCGAGCCGCACCTCAACGGCCCGGCCGGCGAGGTGCCGATCCTGCTCGCCCCGGCGGGCGGCGAGGTGCGGGTGCTGTGCGGCCAGGGAGTCGCGCCCGCCGGAGCCACCGTCGCCCACTACCGGGCGCTCGGCCTGGACCTCGTCCCCGGCACCGGACCGCTCGCCGCCGCCGTGCCCGGCGCGTTCGACGCATGGATGCTCCTGCTGCGCGACCACGGCACCAAGCCCCTCGCCGACGTCCTCAGGTACGCCGTCGGATACGCCGAGCACGGGCACGCGCCCGTGGAGAACGTCGGCGCGACGATCGAGGCGGTTCGGGAACTCTTCGAGACGGAGTGGACCTCGTCCGCGGAGGTCTACCTGCCGGGCGGGAAGGCTCCACGCCCCGGCGAACTGCTGCGCAATCCCGCCCTCGCCGCCACCTGGAAGCGACTGCTCGCCGAGACCACCGGGGCCGGGGACCGCATCGCGCAGATCGAGGCCGCACGGCAGGTCTGGCGTCGCGGGTTCATCGCCGAGGCCCTGGTGCGGCAGGCGCGGCGGCCGACGTTGGACACCAGCGGCGAGCGCCACACCGGCACGCTCACGGCCGCCGACCTCGCCGGCTGGTCCGCGACCTACGAGAGGCCGGCGACATACGACTGGAACGGCTGGACCCTGTGCAAGGCCGGCCCCTGGAGCCAGGGCCCGGCCTTCCTCCAGCAACTCGCCCTTCTCCCGCCCGAACTGCCCGCATACGGTGGCGCCGACTACGTCCACCTGCTGATCGAGGGCTGCAAGCTCGCCATGGCCGACCGGGAGGCCTGGTACGGGGACGCCGGGTCCAGGGATACCGGTTCCGAGGATGCCGGTTCCGAGGATGCCGGTTCCGAGGATGCCGTAGAGGTCCCGCTCGGCGAGCTGCTGTCGGCGGACTACAACGCGGCCCGGCGCGCACTCGTCGGCGACAAGGCCTCACACGAGCTGCGCCCCGGCAGCCCCGGCGGACGCACCCCGCGGCTCAGCAGGCACGCGCGCGTGGTCGCCACCGACGACCCAGGCTTCAACCCGATGGGCGCCGGTGAGCCGACCGTCGCGGGGCCGCCGACCTCCCGGGTGCCGGGCGAGCCGCCCGTCGCCGCGGACGGCGCCACCCGCGGCGCCACCTGCCACCTGGACATCGTCGACCGCTGGGGCAACATGGTCGCGGCCACGCCCAGCGGCGGCTGGCTGCAGTCCAACCCGGTCGTGCCCGAACTGGGCTTCCCGCTCGGCACCCGGCTGCAGATGACCTGGCTGGAGGAGGGCCTGCCGAACTCGCTCACGCCCGGCCGCCGGCCCCGCACCACCCTCACGCCGTCCCTCGCCCTGCGCGACGGAGTCCCCGTCATGGCCTTCGGCACACCTGGCGGAGACCAGCAGGACCAGTGGCAGCTGCACTTCTTCCTGGCCGTCGCCCTGCGCGGACAGGTCCGCGGCGGCCTCGACCTCCAGGGCGCGATCGACGCCCCGAACTGGCACAACGACAGCTTCCCGGGCTCGTTCCACCCGCGCGGCATGCGGCCGGGGAGTGTCACCATGGAGGCCCGCATGGACCCCGATGTCGTCGAAGAGCTGCGGCGCCGAGGCCACGAGGTGACCGTGGGCGACGCCTGGTCGGAAGGCCGGCTGTGCGTGGTGGCCCGGGACCCGGAGACCGGCGTCCTGTCGGCGGCAGCGAACCCGCGGGGCATGCAGGGATACGCGGTCGGACGCTGATCGCACGCACCTGGCCGCTGATCGCGCGCGCCGGCCCCCGACCGCCGATCGCACGTACCCAGCCGCTGAGCGCAGATACTCCAGGCCCGCCGAGCCGCAGGACCGGGGAGCGACGCCATCGGTCCACAGGCCGAGCAGTTCGCTCTTCTGCTGGGAGGCATCCTGGGATCACGCGGCGGGCATCCTGCTGGTCGAGGAGGCGGGCGGCGCGCACCTGACGCGCACGGGGGAGCCGTTCCGCATCACCGGAGGCAATGCCCTGCCGTTCACCGCGGCCCGCGACGCGGCCACGGCCCGCCGGGGCGGCACCCGCGGCCGGAGACCGTCGGAGCCCCGTCATATCCTGATCTCAGTGGCCGTCTGGCTGACGAAGGGGTCCGAGGTGCCGTCGATGCTTGATGCTGTCGTGGTGGGTGCGGGGCCGAACGGACTGACGGCCGCCGTGGAGCTGGCCCGTCGCGGCTTCTCCGTGGCCGTGTTCGAGGCCCGTGACACCGTCGGCGGGGGAGCCCGCACCGAAGAGCTCACCCTGCCCGGCTTCCGGCACGACCCGTGCTCCGCGGCCCACCCGCTGGGCATCAACTCCCCGGCGTTCCGCGCCCTGCCCCTGGAGCGGTACGGCCTGGAGTGGCTGCACGCCGAGCTGCCCATGGCGCACCCCTTCCCCGACGGCAGCGCCGCCGTGCTGTCACGGTCCGTCGCCGAGACGGCCGCCTCCTTCGGCCCCCGGGACGCGGGCGCGTACCGCAGGCTGGTCGAGCCCTTCCTCCCCAAGTGGGACACCCTGGCCCGCGACTTCATGTCCCTGCCGCTCACCGCGCTCCCGCGCGACCCGGTGACGCTCGCCCGCTTCGGCCTGGTCGGCCTGCCTCCGTCGACCTGGCTGACCCGCCGCTTCCACGACGAGCCGGCCAAGGCGCTGTTCGCCGGACTCGTCGCGCACGTGATGGCCCCGCTCAGCGGCTTGGCGACGGGCGCCATCGGCCTGGTCTTCGCCCTCGCCGCCCACGCCCGCGGCTGGCCCGTGGCCCGCGGCGGCTCCCAGTCCATCTCCGACGCGCTCACCGCGTATCTCAAGGACCTGGGCGGCCTGGTCCACACGGACTACGAGGTCAAGCGCCTCGACGACCTGCCGCCCGCCCGCGCGTACGTCTTCGACACCTCACCCACCGCCCTGGCCCGCATCGCCGGCTTCGGCCGCTACTACGAGGGCTACAAGTACGGCCCCGGAGTCTTCAAGGTCGACTACGCGCTGGACGGCCCGGTGCCGTGGACAGCCGAGGAGGCCCGCGCCGCCGGCACCGTCCAGATCGGCGCGGACAGCGCGGAGATCGGCGCCGCCCTGCGCGCGGCCTCCCGGGAGGGCCGCGCCCCCGACAAGCCGTTCATGATCACGGTCCAGCCCAGTGTCGTCGACCCCACCCGAGCACCCGAGGGCAAGCACGTCTTCTGGGCATACGGCCATGTCCCCAGCGGCTGGACCGGAGACCTCACGGACGTCATGGAGCGCCAACTGGAGCGCTTCGCACCGGGGTTCCGCGACCGCGTCCTCGCCCGCGCCACTGCCGGCCCACTGGAACTCGCCGCCCGCAACGCCAACTACGTCGGCGGCGACATCGGCACCGGCGCGGTCTGCGGACTCCAGACCCTGCTGCGCCCCAGACTTTCCCTGTCTCCGTACACCACCCCCCACCCCGCGGTCTTCATCTGCTCGTCGGCCACCCCGCCGGGCCCCGGCGTGCACGGCATGTCGGGGCACAACGCGGCGAAGGCCGTCTGGAAGAGGCTGCGACAGACATGACGACCACCATCACCCTCACCCAGGGCGACATCACCCGCGAGAGCGCCGACGCGATCGTCAACGCGGCGAACTCCTCCCTGCTCGGCGGCGGAGGCGTCGACGGCGCCATCCACCGCCGCGGCGGCCCCGCGATCCTCGACGAGTGCCGCAAACTCCGCGCCTCTCACCACGGCAAGGGCCTGCCCACCGGCCAGGCGGTCGCCACCACAGCGGGCAACCTGGACGCACAGTGGGTGATCCACACCGTCGGCCCGGTCTGGTCGCCCACCGAGGACCGCTCCGAGCTGCTCGCCTCCTGCTACCACGAGTCGCTGCGTGTCGCCGACGAACTGGGTGCCCGGACGGTCGCGTTCCCGGCGATCTCGACGGGTGTGTACCGGTGGCCGATGGAGGACGCGGCGCGGATCGCGGTGGGGGCGGTGAGGGACACGCCGACCACCGTCGACGAGGTGCGGTTCGTCCTGTTCGATGACAGGGCGTACGAGGTGTTCGCGCGGCGACTCGGCTGACCCGAGGAACTCACGTCTGGTGACGAGTCTTGCGGGCGGCACGGGCGGGGAGTTCGCCCGAGCCTCGGACGATCAGCCGGGTGGGAACGGTGATGGTGCGGGCGCGGGTGCGGTCGCCGTCGAGGCGTGCCAGGGCCGTGGTCGCCGCTGTTGTGCCGATCTCCTCCGGGTCCTGGGCGACGACGGTGAGGGCCGGTTCCAGGGCCTCGGCGAGCGGTACGTCGTCGAAGCTGACGACGGCGATGTGCTTGCGTCCGCTGCGGGCGAGTTCGGCCACTATGCCCATCGCGACGATGTTGTTGCCGGCGAAGATGGCGGTGGGGGGATCCTTCACATCGAGCAGCCGGGTGGTGGCGACGGAGGCCCCGTGCGGGTCGTGGGCGCTGGCGAGCAGGGAGCGGTCGTAGGGGATGCCGGCGCTCTGCAGGGCCGCGCGGTAGCCGGCGAGGCGCTCACGGCGGGTGTGGAGTGTGGTGGGCAGGTCGCCGAGGAAGCCGATGCGCCGGTGGCCGTGGGCGATGAGGTGGGCGACTCCGTCCTGCGCGCCCGTGCGGTTGGAGCTGACGACGCTGTCCGCGGCCAGTCCCGTTCCCGGGCGGTCGAGGAAGATGACGGGCAGGCCCGCGGTGCGGTGGGTCTTGAGGTGGGAGTGGTCGGCGCCGACCGACGGTACGACCATCAGGATGCTGATGCGGCGGGCCAGGAACTTGTCGGTCAGGGCGCGTTCGCGGTCGGGATCGTCCGTGGAGGAGCCCATGAGCAGGGTCAGTCCGCGGTCGCGGACGGTGTCCTCGATGCTGCGGGCCACCGCCCCGAAGAAGGGGTTGCCGAGGTCGGGGATGACCAGGCCGATGGTGGTGTCGGGTCCGCCGACCCGGATGTTGCGGGCCATGAGGTTCGGCTGGAAGCCGAGTTTGGCAACGGCGGCGAGCACCTGTTCTCTGGTCCGGGCTGAGGCCGGCCCGTCCTCGTTGAGGACCCGGGAGACCGTCTTGGCGCTGACACCCACTTCGCGTGCGACGTCTGCCAGGGTGGGGCGGCGGTTCGCTGCCATGGAGGAAACCGTCTCCTGTGCTCGTCGGTTCCGGCCGCGGCCTCGGCCGGATTCCGTCGAGTGTCGAGTGTCGAGGGGTGGTGGTCAGGTGGCCTGGACTCCCGCGGCCTTCGCCGCCGCGGAATCCGCTACGACAGTATCTCCGGCCTCGTCGAGGGTGAGCGCGCCGGTCATGATGGCGACGACCTCCGCCATCGAGTAGTCGGACGGCCTGATCACAGCGGCTCGCCGGCCGAGGCGGTGGACGTGGATCCGGTCGGCGATCTCGAAGACGTGGGGCATGTTGTGGCTGATCAGGACGACCGGCATGCCCTTGTCCCGGACCCGGCGGATGAGATCCAGGACCTGCCCGGACTCCTTGACCCCGAGGGCGGCGGTCGGCTCGTCCATGACGACGACACTGCTGGCCCAGGCGACGGAACGGGCCACCGCGACCGCCTGCCGCTGTCCGCCGGAGAGCGTCTCGACCGACTGGGTCAGCGAGCGCAGACCGATCTTGAGGTCGGCCATGTGCTCGGCGGCCTCCTGGCGCATCCGCTTCTTGTCCAGCATGCGGAAGACACTGCCGAGGACACCGGGACGGCGCAGCTCGCGCCCCAGGAACATGTTCGAGGCGATGTCCATGGAAGCGGCCACGGCGAGGTCCTGGTAGACCGTCTCGATGCCGTGGGCGCGTGCGCTCTGCGGGCCGGAGAAGGTGATGGGCTCGCCGTTGAGACGTATCTCGCCCGCGTCGGGGGCCACCGCGCCGGTGAGGGCCTTGATCAGGCTGGTCTTGCCGGCGCCGTTGTCGCCGATGACGGCGAGCACCTCGCCCGGCAGCAGGTCGAAGTCGGCGCCGTCGATCGCGGTGACATGGCCGTAGCGCTTGACCAGACCGCGGGCCTGCAGCACGGGTGTCACGGGTGTGGGGGAGGAGTTGGCGGTCATCGGGCCTTCTTCCGGGAGATCTGGTCGACGGTCACCGCGAGGATCACCAGGACTCCGGTGATCAGCGTCTGGTAGATGGACGCGACGCCCATCAGCTGCAGACCGTTGCGGAAGACGCCGACGATGAGGACGCCGATGAAGGTGCCCAGGACCGATCCGCGTCCGCCGAAGAGGCTGGTGCCGCCGAGGACCACGGCCGTGATGCTGTCGAGGTTGTCCGTCTGGCCGGCCTGCGGGTCGCCGACCCCGGTGCGGGAGATGAGCAGCAGGGCGGCGATGCCGTACAGCAGGCCCGCCACGGTGTAGATGCCGATCGTCAGCCGGGAGGTACGGATGCCGTTCAGGCGTGCCGCTTCCTGGCTGTTGCCGAGCGCGTAGACGTGCCGGCCCCAGCCGGTGCTGCTCAGCGTGTAGGCGAGGAGGAGGAACAGGCCGATGGTGACCAGGGAACCGTAGGTGATGTCGGTGTGGCCGAGCGGGAAGGTCTGCCCGAGCGCCGTCAACGGGCCGGGCAGGTTGGTGACCGTCTGCTCCGCGGAGTAGATGTGCGTGAGCGCGAACGCCACGTTCAGCATGCCCAGGGTGACGATGAACGGCGGCAGCGGGATCTTCTGCACCAGCAGCCCGTTGAGCAGCCCGAAGCCGCCGCAGACGGCGATGCCCAGCGCGATCGCGAGGAGCGGCGGCAGGGAACCCTCGGCGGCCATCTTGGCGATCACGATGCTGCCGAAGGCCATCACGGCGCCGCACGACAGGTCGATGCCCGCCGTGAGGATGATCAGCGTCTGCCCGATGGCGAGGGTGCCGACGACCATGACCTGCTGCACGATCAGCGAGAAGTTGCCGCCGGTGAGGAACTGGTCGGATGAGAAGGAGAAGAAGGCACAGGCCAGAAGCAGCGCGGCCAGCGGACCGGTGGTCGGTGCCGTGAGCAGTCTGCGGGCCGTGGTCGGCGCTTTGAGCCCGGCGTACGGCGATGACGTACTCGGGGGCGTGGACGTGGCGGTCATGCGAAGTCCTTGTCGGAAGACAGCAGTTCTCGTCGGAAGACAGAAGTCCCTGTCGGTCCCTGTCGGCCGGCCCCTGTCAGTCCCTGTTGGTCCATGCCGGACGCAAGGCGAACGAAGGGCGGCCGCCCCTGGTCGGGGGGCCGGCGCCGGCCGCCCCACGGGGGAGAGAAGGGACGTCGTCGTACGGTCTCGGGGGGAGCGGGGCCGGCTCAGCCCCAGCAGTTCTGCAGGCCGAACCCGGTGTCCTTGGACGTCACTCCGCTCTCGGGCTTGTCCGTGATCAGGTTGACGCCCGTGTCGGTGTAGCCGGCCGCCTTCTTGCCGTCCTTGGCGTACGTCACGACGGCCTTGACACCCTGGGCGGCCATCTTCAGCGGGTACTGCTGGGACGTGGCGGCGATCTTGCCGTCCTTGACCGCCTGGGTCCCGGTACAGCCGCCGTCGACGGAGACGATCAGGACGTCCTTCTCCCGGCCCTTGGCCTTGAGCGCGGTGTACGCGCCCAGCGCGGCCGGCTCGTTGATGGTGTAGACGAGGTTGATGCCGGGGTTCTTCTGGAGGCAGTTCTCCATGGCGGTCTGTCCCTTGGCCTGGTCGCCGCCGGTGTCCTGGGCGCACAGGACGTCCTTGTCGGTGGCGCCGAAGCCCTTCAGGAAGCCGCTGTGCCGCTGCACACCCACCGAGACGCCCGGCGCCAGGTCGAGGGTGGCTATCTTCGCTGCCTTGCCCTTCATGGCGGCCTTGGCGTACTCGCCGATGAGCCGGCCGGCGTTGACGTTGTTGGTGGCGAACAGGGCGTCGACCGCGCTCTGCGGCTCCGTCGGCGTGTCCAGGGCGATGACCAGGACGCCCTTGGCGCGTGCCTTCGCGATCGCCGGCACGATCGCCTTGGAGTCGCTCGGGGTGATCAGGATGCCCTTCACACCGGAGGCGACCATGTTCTCGATGGCGGTGACCTGACCGGCGTTGTCGCCGTCGAACTTGCCCGCCGCGGTGACCAGTTGGGCGCCGTTCTCCTTCGCGGCCTTCTCCGCGCCCTCCTTCATCTTCACGAAGAACGGGTTGGTGTCGGTCTTGGTGATCAGGCCGACTTTGACGCTGCCCGAACCGGACCCGGCGGTGCCCGTTCCGGAGCCGGATCCACAGGCCGTCAGCGTGAGGGCTGCCAGGCCGGTGCATGCGGCGGCCCTGAGGAGGGCTGAGGGCAGACGAGGGGTGCGAGACATGAACGACTCCTGCGGGATAGCGGGCGGTGCGGCGGCATCGGAGCATGCCGTCCCGAGATGTCATCGTTGACTTATGTCATCGTTGACACCGCATGGCGAGGATGATGGACTCCGCCTCCCGGAAACGTCAATGCCCTGCACTCGTCACGAATCGGCAACGTTCGCGGCGCCGTCCGCCCGTTGCTGTGCGAAAGCGGCCCGTGACGTGCCCGGTTCGTCCGTACGTCCGCCCGTCCGTCAGAGAAGAGCAGCCCATGAGCGCGCGTCAGACCACCGTCCTGGGAGAGTGCGTCGCGGACGCCTTCGCCACACCCGCGAGTGCCTCGAACGAACTCGCCCTGCGTGTCCTGCCGGGCGGCGGACCTGCGAACACGGCGGTCGCGCTGGCCCGCCTCGGCACCCCTGCCCGGCTCCTCGCCCGTCTGTCCGGCGACGTCTTCGGCCGCCTGTTCCGTGCCCATCTGGAGGCATCCGGGGTCGACCTCTCAAGCGCCGTCGAGGCCGCCGAGCCCAGCACCCTGGCCGTGGCGGAGCTGGACGCCCAGGGGCAGGCCGTGTTCTCCTTCCACGCGCAGAACACGGCCGACTGGCAGTGGACGGCAGAGGAGCTGGCGCGGGTCGACCTGTCCGGCAGTGTCTGCGTGCACACCGGGTCCCTGGCCCTGGTCCGCCGGCCCGGCGCGGCCGCGGTGGAGGACTTCCTGGCGGCGGCCGCCCCCCGGGCGACCATCAGCATCGACCCCAACGTCCGGCCGCTGCTCGTGCACCCCGACGCCTATCGCGCCCGGCTGGCGCACTGGTGCGGCCTCGCCGACGTGCTGCGGCTGAGCGGGGACGACCTGGAGCTGCTGCTGCCGGGCACCCCGCCCGAGCAGGCGTGCGACATCTGGCACGCGGCCGGGGCGCGGCTGGTGGTCATCACCCGCGGTGCCGACGGCGCCCTCGCCTCGCTCGACGGCGCACGGGTGCGGGTGCCGGCGGTGGCGGCACGGGTCGTCGACACGGTCGGGGCCGGGGACTCCTTCACCGCCGGCCTGCTGCACCACCTCGGCGCCCACGGCCGTCTCGGCGGCCGGCTGACGGACCTGCGCCTTGACGAGGTCGCCGAGGCCTGCGCGTTCGGCGCCCAGGTCGCTGCTCTCACCTGCTCGGTCACCGGCCCCAACCCGCCGTACGCGGACCAGCTGGTGCAGTTCGCGGCCGCCGGCGGCGCCTGAAGGGCTGTGGGGCCGCACCGGCGCGACCGCATGGCGACCGTTGACGAGGCAGCAGGCACGCCCTCATCATCGGGCCACCCATGTCATCGATGACATAGGCGGGCGACGACACCCCGGGTCGACGCCGCGGACGACGAGCCCCGGCTCATCGGCTCACCGGCAGCTCGGGTTCTCGGCTCCCCGGCATCTGACACGACTGATCTCCGACCGACACCGACCACAAGGACACCGCACCATGAACAAGACCCTGCTCGCCGAGTTCACCGCACGCGAGGGAGCACAGGACGAGGTCGCCCGCCTGCTGCGCGAGTACGCCCTCAAGGTGCGCGAGGAGGAGGGCAACCTCGCTTTCGACGTCTACACGAAGACGTCCCGCCCCCGCGCCTACTGGATCTTCGAGGTGTACCGCGACGAGGAGGCCTTCCAAGCGCACCTGAAGGCTCCGTACGGCGGCCCGTTCAACGCCGCGCTCACCCCGCTGATCGAGGAGGACGCCTCCGTGCTGACGTTCCTCGACCCGGTGGGCTGAGACTGTCGGCAGGGGCAACGGCCACGCGTACGAAGTCGGCGAACGAGCCGGATGACGCGCCGCCCGGAACCCTGACATGTCGCGGCGCCCGGAGCGCATCCGTGCAAGTCCGTAGACCTGGTGCGGAAGTGGCGCACTTCGACGTGCGGGCCTGCGAAGCGTTCGCCGCGCAGGCCCGCTGACGGAGCGTCATACCGGGTTGGTTCAGCCGTCGATGCGGTGTGTGCTCCAGAACGAGGTCAGGTCCGTGGTCGTGGTGGCCTGGGCTGCGGCCTTGAACTCGGACGTGGTCGAGACGCCGTACCAGTGCGAAGTGGCGTAGTCCTTCAGCAGCTTGGCCATGGCGGTGTCACCGAGCACCCGCCGCAGGTCGTGCAGGGCGCACTTGCCGTAGCCGTAGACGACGGTGGAATAGCGGGACGAGTGGGTGTCCCAGTAGGCCATGGAATTGGTGATCTTCTCCGCGGACGAGGCCCACGAGACGCTGTTCCAGCAGTTGGTGCCGGTCTTGCCCAGGGCCAGGTCGGTGGCGTAGTCGGTGAACGCCTCGTCGAGCCAGGGGCTGTTGTACTCGTCGTCGCCCACGATGCCGTACCACCACTGGTGACCGATCTCGTGGGTGAGCGCGGTGGTGCTCACGAGGTCCAGGACGAACCCCGGGTACTCCATGCCGCCGAACCAGTAGTTGTTGTCGATGACGGCGTCCAACTCGCCGTAGGGATAGGCGCCGAAGCGTGCAGCGTGGGCGTCGACGGCGGTCCTGGCGGTGCTGAGCATCGACTGCGCGTCGGAGGAGCTGATGTCCGAGACGGAGTAGACGTTGATCGCGGTGCCGGCGGCCGAGGTGCCGGAGATCCTGGTGAAGGGGCCGGCCGCCCAGGCGAAGTCACGGACCTTGGACGCGGTGGCGGTGGTGACCGTGCGGCCGCTGGAGCCGGGGGTGTCGGCCGAGGTGCCGGTGGCCGGTACCAGCAGGGTGCTGGGGTGGTCGAGGGCCACCTTGAAGTCGGCGGCCAGGGAGTAGAACGACTCGCCGTTGTTCGTGTACGGGTCCAGGTGCCAGCCCGAGCCGTCCTTGACCGCGAGGACGGGCAGCGCGTTGCCGACGAAGCTGAACGCCCCGTCGTGGCCGAAGCGGTCGGCCCCGCTGGGCACGGTGATTCCGAGGTCGAAGCCGATCGTGGCGGACTGTCCCTGCGCCAGGGGTGCCGGCAGGCTGATCTGCAGGGCCGTGCACGCGACCGACAGCGAACCCGCCGTGCCGCCGGTGACGTTGGTGACGGTGACCGGCATCGACGAGCAGCTGCCGTGGTAGTTGTCCCAGAGCCTCAGGTACACCTCGCTGAGCGCGGTGGCGGAGGCGTTGGTGAAGGTCGCGCTCTCATGGCCGGTCCAGACGGTACCGCTGGTGTTGCTGGTGAGGCTGACGGTGTACGAGGGAGCGGCCGGTGTGCGTGTGGAGTCCGCCGGCGGGGTGGTGTCGCCGGAGGTGTCGAGGGCGATGTCGTCGAGGACGAAGCTCGTCCTGAGGCTGGAGTCCTCGGTGCCGGTGAAGGCGAGGCTGACGGTCTGGCCCGCGAACGCCGACACGTCGAGCGACCTCCGCACGTACCCGGTGTTCTTGTCGAGGTTCGAGTACGTCGCCAGCGTCGTACCGCCGACCTTCGCCGTCAGCTTGTCGTACGCGACGGACGAGGTCGTCTCGGCGGTGTCGGTGTGGAGCCAGAAAGACAGGGTGGCGGTGCTGCACCCGGCCGGGATCGTGACGCTCTGCGAGAGGGTGTCGGTGTGTGTGCTGCCCACCCCGTCCAGCCAGGCGTAGGCGGTGCCGCCGTGGGCGGTCTGGCCGGAGCGGCTGGTGATGACGCTCGTCGACGACTGGGTCCACGGCGAAGTACCGCTCTCGAAGCCGCCGTTGGTGACCACCTGACTCGGGGTGCAGGCGGCGGCCGACGGGGCGGTGGGCGGCGCGGCGGCCGCCGGGGTGACAGGGAGGAGGGACAGGGCGGCCAGCGCGGCGATGGCGAGTGCGCGCGTGGCGATGGTTCTGTGGGGGGTCGATCTCACACGAAACTCCTTTGCGGCGGCCGGGATTCCGGCCTGCTCGGCGACCGCCGGCCGGCTGGGGTGCGCCGGGAGCGGTCGTGGGCTGCGTGTATCGGTTGACCGGAGCATGCCATAAGACTCGACGTGAAGGTGCCGGGTGTGACGGACTGCGCGCAAGGGGGCGAGTTCGGGAGGGTGGTGTCAGGGGGCGAGTTCGAGGGCGGGGGTGAAGCGAGGGGGTGACGAACCCTCAGGACCGAACAGAGCCCGACAGGATCATTGCTTCGCCTTTGCCTTGGACCTAGGGTGCAACTGCTCCGTAGTCACCACGTCACCGTCAGCTGCCGTTCGTCCCGACAGCAACTCCCGTATCCCAACAGCATCCGACAAGATCTGACGCGCCCTCAGTACGTGTACCCGCACCGTCGTCCCGAGGAAGGCAATGATCATGCCGCACCCGTCCCTCGCCGACCGGCTCGTCAGCCGTCGCCGTCTCCTCGAAGGAGGCGCCGCGGTCCTCGGCGCGCTCGCGCTGTCCGGGCCCTCGGCCACCGCACACGCGGCCGGCCCGGGCGCGGCGGCCGGCGGCACGCCCGAGTGGAACGGCGCCATCGACGTCTTCAAGCTGGGCACCGAGCCGCCGCACAGCACGCTGATGCCCTACGCGGACCTCAAGCAGGCCCTGGCCGCCGACCGCACGCGCTCGCCGTACCGGCTGAGCCTGGACGGCACCTGGAAGTTCGCGTACGCCGACCGGCCCGACGACCGTGACACCGACTTCCACCGCACCGATCTCGACGACAGCGCCTGGGAGACCATCCCGGTCCCGTCCGCCTGGCAACTGCACGGCCACGACCGCCCGATCTACGTCAACATCACCTACCCGTGGTGGGGCCCCAACGGCCTGGGCGAGGACGCGCAACCGCCGGCCGCCCCCACCCGGTACAACCCCGTGGGCCAGTACCGCCGCACCTTCACGGTCCCGCGCGACTGGACCGGACGGCGGACGTTCCTCCACTTCGAGGGAGTCAAGTCCGCCCACTACGTCTGGATCAACGGGGAGTTGGTCGGCTACCACGAGTCCTCCTACGACCCCGCCGAGTACGACATCACCCCGCACCTCAGGCCGGGCACCAACCAGATCGCCGTCGAGGTCTACCGCTACTCCGACGGCGACTGGCTGGAGGACCAGGACATGATCCGGCTGAGCGGCATCTTCCGCTCGGTCTACCTGTACTCCACCCCGGCCGTGCACCTGCGCGACTTCCGCCTCGACACCCCGCTGGGCGACGACTACAAGACGGCCGAACTGTCGGTCACCGCAAGCGTGCGGGACTACGGCGGCAAAGGCGGCGGCCAGTACTCCGTCGAGACCCAGCTGTACGACGCGAGCGGGCACCCCGTGTGGCCCAGGCCCCTGCAGCAGACCGTCGCTGTCGACGCCGGCGCCGAGAAGACCGTACGGGCCGCGAAGTCCGTACCCGCTCCGCGCCTGTGGTCGGCCGAACACCCGTACCTCTACACCGCCGTGCTCCGCCTGCGCGACCCGGCCGGAAAGGTGGTCGAAACCCTCTCCCACCGCGTCGGCCTGCGCGAATTCGCGCTCAAGGACGGGCTGATGCGCATCAACGGGCAGCCGGTCTCCCTTCGGGGCACCAACCGCCACGAGATGCACCCCGTGCACGGCACGGCGCTCACCCGTGCCGACCTGGCCGAGGACATCGGCATCATCAAGCGGCTGAACATCAACACCGTGCGCACCTCGCACTATCCCAACAACCCGCAGTGGCTGGAGCTGGCCGACGAGTACGGCCTCTACCTCGTGGACGAGACCAACCTCGAGACCCACGGCATCCGCGGCCAGTACCCGGGCGACCACCCCGAGTGGACCGCCGCGTGTGTCGCCCGCGCGCAGAACATGGTCCACCGCGACAAGAACCACGCCTCGGCGGTGATCTGGTCGCTCGGCAACGAAGCGGGCGGCGGCAGCACCTTCACCGCCATGCACGACTGGATCCGCTCCTACGACACCACTCGCGTCATCCAGTACGAGGGCGACGACCGCCCCGGGATCAGCGACATCCGCTCGGAGATGTACGACAGTCCCTCCCGCGTCGAGCAGCGCGCGGGGGACGCCGCCGACACGCGGCCCTACGTCATGATCGAGTACGCCCACTCGATGGGTAACTCCACCGGCAACCTCAAGAAGTACTGGGACGTGGTCCGCGGTCACAAGGTGCTGCAGGGCGGCTGGATCTGGGACTTCGTCGACCAGGCGCTCAGCTGGCCCACCCCGACCCGCAAACGGTTCACCGAGACCGGCCCCGCCGCGCTCGCCGGGGAGGTCATCGCCCCGGCCGGCACCTTCAGCCGTGACAAGGGTGTGACCGGCGGAACCGTCTTCGCCCGCGACGCGCGCCTCGACCTCACCGGGTCGCTGACCCTGGAAGCCTGGATCACCCCGGGGCCGACCGGCTACGACCAGCCGATCCTCGTCAAGGGCGACACCCAGTACGCCCTCAAGCAGTCGGGGCGCAGCCTGGAGTTCTTCATCCACGGCGGCGGTCAGTGGATGACCGCGACCTGGGCCCTGCCCGCCGACTGGACGGGCCGCGAACACCACGTCGCGGGCGTCTTCGACGCGGACGCGGGCACACTGACGCTCCACGTGGACGGCGAGGTGCGGGCCACCCTGACCACCACACGGCGCCCCGACAACAACACCGCGTCCCTGTCCCTGGCCACCGACGTCGACAACCCGACCCGGGAGTTCAGCGGCACGATCCGGGCCGCCCGCGTCTACGCCCGCGCGCTGAGCGCCGGCGAACTCGCCTCCGGCGGCCGGGGTCCCGGCGACGACGGCGTGCAATTCTGGTTCGACGCCGCCACCGTCGGCCTGACCGAGAAGCGGCCCCGCGAGAAGACGTTCTACGCCTACGGGGGCGACTGGGGCGACAGCCCCAACGACGGCGGCTTCTGCGGGGACGGCATCATCACCGCCGACCGCGGGCACACCGGCAAGGCGGCCGAGGTCAAGCGGATCTACCAGGCCGTCCAGGCCAGTTCGGGCTCCTCGCCCGGCGCGGTCACCCTCACCAACGAGTACCTCTTCACCAACCTGCGTGAGTTCGACGGACGGTGGGAGCTCGTCGGCGACGGAAAGGTGGTGCGGCGGGGCACGCTCAGCCGTGCCCAGCTGGACGTGGCGCCCCTGTCCAGCAAGGACATCACGGTGCCGTTCACTCTGCCGCGCGATCCGGTGCCGGGTGCCGAGTACTTCCTCCAACTGTCCTTCACCACACGGGAGAACACGAAGTGGGCGAAGGCCGGCCACGAGGTGGCCCGGCACCAGCTCCCCCTCGACGCCGGCAGCCCCGCGATCACCCCCGTACCGCTCGACGGCGTCCCTGCGCTCCGCCACGAGGACGGCGCGCGGTCCGTCACCGTCACGGGCCGGGGCTTCTCGGTCACCGTCGACAAGAAGACCGGCGTGATCACCTCGTACCGGGCCGACGGCGCCGAACTGATCTCCTCCGGGCCGGCGCCGAACTTCTGGCGGGCCCCCACCGACAACGACCGCGGCAACGGCCAGCACACCCGCAACCAGACCTGGCGCGACGCGGGCGCCCACCGCAGGGTGACCGATGTCGGCGTGCGTGCCCTGCGCGACAGGGCCGTGGAGATCAAGGTCGCCGGCACGCTGCCGACGACGGTCGAGTCGACGTACACCACCACCTACACGGTCTTCGGCAACGGTGAGATCAAGGTCGACAACACCTTGCACCCGGGCGCGGCCTCCCTGCCCTACATCCCCGAGGTCGGCACCCTGCTCTTCCTGCCCGGCCGCCTGGAGCACCTGCACTACTACGGCCGCGGCCCCGAGGAGAACCACTGGGACCGCAACGACGCCACCGACGTCGGCCTGTACTCCGGCACCGTCTCCGGCCAGTGGACCTCCTATCTGCGGCCGCAGGAGAACGGCAACAAGACGGACGTCCGCTGGGTCGCGCTGACCGACGGACGCGGCAGGGGCCTGCTGGTCTCCGGCGAACCGCTCCTGGAGGTCAACGCCTCGCACCTCACCCCCGAGGACCTCTCGGTCGGGGCCCGCCACGACTACCAGCTCACGCCTCGCGAGGCGGTCGTCCTGCGCCTGAACCACCGGCAGATGGGCATCGGCGGCGACAACAGCTGGGGCGCGCACACGCATGACGAGTACAAGCTCTTCGCGAACCGGGACTACGCGTACACCTACCGGCTGCGCCCGCTCACCGACGTGTCCGACGCGACGGCAGCCGCACGGCGGCCCACGGCGACGGAGTTCTCCGGGTAGCCGGGTCAGTGGCCCCCGCCGGGCACGGGCGCCTGCTCCCCCTGGGCGATCTCGATGCCCGTGTGCAGGTCGGTGGCCGCCTCCAGGGTCGCGGTCGCCGACAGGGCCACGCAGCACAGGAGCAGGCAGGTCAGAGCCCGGGGGAGCAGACGGGAGCGGGGTGCGGGCGTGCTCAGGAGAGCGGTGACGCGGCGGGGGACCGGGCCCGCCGTGGCCGTCAGCGACAGGCGAGGGCGCGGAACCGAGCCTGTCGCATGGGCCGCGAGGGCGGCGCGGCCGACGGCGCGGGCTGCGAGCGCGCGGTCGCCGATCGCGCGCGCGGCGGACTCGTCGGCCCAGCGCTCCAGGGCGTACGACACCGGCGCGCGCAGGCCGCGCAGGGCGGGGTGGAGCGCCGCGGCGAGTTCGGCGGCCGCGAGGAAGAGGTGGTGGCGGCCGGTGAGGTGGGCCCGTTCGTGGGCGAACAGCACCTCGCGTTCCTGTGCACCGAGGGCGCGCAGCATTCCGGTGGTCACCACGACGCGGCCCGGCCGCCCGGGCAGGGCGTACGCGTCGGGCCGGTCGTCCTGCCGCACGCAGAGGTCGCCGGCGCTCGCCTCCCCCCGCAACTGCCGCTGGGCGGCGCGCAGTTCGCGCAGGTGACGACGGGTCCGGCCGAGCGCCAGGGCACCGAGGCCCGCCAGCGCGAGGGCGGCCAGGACCGCGGCCGGCACGGTGGCGGGCGAGCCGTCGCCCAGCAACTGCGGGGAGAGGTGGCCGATCCTGGCGACGAACGGCAGATGCAGGGCGCCGGCGAGAGCGAGCAGCGCCAGCGAAGCCGTACCGGCCAGGGCGAGAACCAGCGCGAGAGCGGTCAGCGCCCAGGCGGCCGACCGCGGCGAGAGCTGCCCGGCACCACGCCGGGCGACGGGCACGGCGAGGAACGGCATCAGCAGCGGGAGCCACACGGCGTAGATCACGGTGCCCCTTCCGCCGTCCCCGGGCCGCCCTCCAGGAGGGACCGCAGGAGCTGTTCGTCCGCGGGGCTCAGGTCGGAGACGAAACGGGCGAGAACGGTGCCGCGGTCCTCGTCCTTGTCGAGTTCGGCATGCATACGGCGGGCGGTCAGGCCGGGGGAGTCCTGGGCCGGGGCGTAGGTGTAGCCGCGGCCCGAGCGCGCGCGGGTGACCGCTCCCTTGGCGTGCAGGCGCGTGAGGATCGTGGTGACGGTGGTGCGTGCGAGATCGCCGCCGAGTTCCCGCTGGACGGCGCCGGGCGTGAGCGATCCGCCGGCGGCCCACAGCGCGGCCAGCACGCTCGCCTCCAGCTCACCGGCCGGCCGACGGTCCGTCCGCCCTCCGGCCGGCTCGTCATTCTGCCCCTCGGGCATGGAACGCTCCTCGGCTCTTCTTCGTCATTCCCCTGCCGTCGGGCTGCGGCGCGGCAGCCCGTCTACGTGACTGTAGTCGCCCGGCGAAGTTCCGTGGTGGTCGGTGGTCGGTGGTCGGTGGTCGGCGGCCCGGGGCGGGTGCGACCTGGTGACCACCGAACCCTACGCACCGTAAGGTGGTGGCCATGGCAGGCACGACCCCTCACGGCAGGGCGACGCGACGCCTTCCCGGTGAGCTGGAGAGCGAGATCCTCACCACCCTCTGGGCGACGGAGCGGCCCCTCACGCCGGCCGAGATCCAGGCCGGCCTCGGCGGCGGCCTCGCCTACAACACCGTGCACACGATCCTGCGACGCCTGCACGACAAGGGTCTCGTCCTGCGGGACGCCGACGGCCGGCGCGGCGCCTACCGGCCCTCGAAGAACGCCGCCCAGCTGACCGCCGAGGCCATGCACAGGGCCCTGGACCGCGGCCCCGACCCGATCGCCGCGCTCCGGCAGTTCGTGACGGGCCTGAGCCCTGCACAGGAGGCCGCGCTGCGGCAGCTCCTCGGCGAGAGCGGTGCGTGAGCCGGTGCCCCTCACCCGGCCGGTGCCCTCGGGACGGGACGGCGCCTCACCCGCGCTGCTCGAAGGCTCGGACCCGGCCGACGGCGTCAGCTCGGCAGGAGGTGAGGCCAAGTGATCCGGACCGGTCCAGTACACGCGAGGTTGATGTCGGATTCTCGCCAGCCCGCGCCCGGCTCATCGCCGATGCTGGACACATGCAGAAAGGGATGCACACCGACCGCGAGCGCTGCGTACGCGCCGTACAGTCCAAGGACGCCCGCTTCGACGGGTGGTTCTTCACGGCCGTCCTGACGACCCGCATCTACTGCCGGCCCAGCTGCCCGGTCGTACCGCCCAAGCCCGAGAACATGACCTTCTACCCGAGCGCGGCCGCCTGTCAGCAGGCCGGCTTCCGGGCCTGCAAGCGATGCCGCCCCGACACCAGCCCGGGCTCCCCGGAGTGGAACCAGCGCGCCGACCTCGTGGCCCGGGCGATGCGCCTGATCGCCGACGGCGTCGTGGACCGCGACGGGGTACCGGGCCTCGCCGCCCGCCTCGGCTACAGCACCCGGCAGATCGAACGCCAGCTCCTCGCCGAGCTCGGCGCCGGCCCTCTGGCGCTGGCCCGCGCCCAACGCGCCCAGACAGCCCGCCTGCTGATCGAGACGACCATTCTGCCCATGGCGGAGATCGCCTTCGCGGCCGGCTTCGCCTCGATCCGCACCTTCAACGACACTGTGCGCGAGGTCTTCGCCCTGGCCCCGAGCGAACTGCGGGCCCGGCTGCCGAAGAGGAAGACACAGGCAGCCACCCCGGGCGCGCTCACCCTCCGCCTGCCCTTCCGCACCCCGCTCAACCCCGACAACCTCTTCGGCCACCTCGCGGCGACCGCCGTACCCGGCGTGGAGGAGTGGCGGGACGGGGCCTACCGCCGCACCCTCCGCCTCCCGTACGGCCATGGCATCGCGACCCTGGCCCCCGAGCCCGACCACATCGCCTGCCGGCTCGTCCTCGGCGACCTGCGCGACCTGCCCGTCGCCATCAGCCGCTGCCGCCGCATGCTCGACCTGGACGCGGACCCGGTCGCCATCGACGACCAGCTCCGTACGGACCCGCTGCTCGCCCCGCTGGTCGACAAGGCCCCCGGCCGACGCGTACCACGCACGGTCGACGAGGCGGAGTTCGCCGTACGTGCCGTGCTCGGCCAGCAGGTCTCCACGGCGGCCGCCCGAACGCACGCGTCCCGCCTGGTCACGGCATACGGCGACCCCCTGGACGACCCGGACGGCGGCCTCACCCACCTCTTCCCCACCCCCGAGGCACTCGCCGCGCTCGACCCCGAGTCCCTGGCGATGCCCCGCACCCGTCGCACCACCTTCACCACCCTCGTACGCCAACTCGCCGACGGAACGCTCCACTTGGGCCCGGAGAGCGACTGGCCCGAAACCCGCACCCGCCTCCTCGCCCTCCCCGGCTTCGGCCCCTGGACCGTCGACGTCATCGCCATGCGCGCCCTCGGCGACCCCGACGCCTTCCTGCCGACCGACCTCGGAATCCGCCGAGCGGCACAGGAGCTGGGCCTGCCGTCCACTCCGGCGGCCCTCACCGCCCGGGCGGCGGCCTGGCGTCCCTGGCGGGCGTACGCGGTCCAGTACCTGTGGGCGACCGACAGCCACCCGATCAACTTCCTCCCGGTATAAGGACGTAGGGACGTTCACCATGAGCCCCAGCCCCGCGAAGCAGCACACCGTGATCGACAGCCCGTACGGCCCCCTCACCCTCGTGGCGGACGACGGCGTCCTGAGCGGCCTCTACATGAGCGGACAACGCCACCGCCCACCGGAGGAGACGTTCGGCGAACACGACGACACGCTCTTCGGCGAGACCGAGGAACAACTGCAGGCGTATTTCGCAGGCGAGTTGAAGACCTTCACGCTGGAACTCCGCCTGAACGGAACGCCGTTCCAGCGCACCGTCTGGGCACAGCTCCAGCGCATCCCCTACGGCGAGACCCGCTCCTACGGCGAACTCGCCGAAGCCCTCGGCAATCCGTCCGCCTCCCGCGCCGTCGGTCTCGCCAACGGCAGGAACCCGATCGGCATCATCGTCCCCTGCCACCGCGTGGTCGGCGCGAGCGGCAGCCTCACGGGCTACGGCGGCGGCCTGGACCGCAAACAACGCCTGCTGGACTTCGAGAGCGGAACGGCCCTGTTCTAGCGCCCCCGGCGAGCAAGGTTCGCCCCGTCGAGACGCCCGGCACCTCCCCCACTGCCTCAAGGGCGGGGGAGGTGCCCCACTCGCCGCACCGGCCACAGGCCCAAGTGCGTTTCAGTACGAGGCCCGCACCCGGCACTGCCCCAGCCTCCGGCCGGGCGGACCTCCAGAGCACGCACCGGACGGCGGCCCAGCCTCCGGCCGGGCGGACCTCCAGAGCACGCACCGGACGGCGTTCCTTTACGGGCAAACGTTGCCTGCCGGGGCACCACGACTAGCTGCTGAGCGTGCGCAGCAGTGCGGGCAGCGCTGTCCCGACGGGTTCTCGGACGACCTCCTCGGCCTGTTCGTCGTACGGCGTCGGCTCGGCGTTGACGACGATCAGCCGGGCTCCGTGGTCGGCGGCGACGCCTGCGAGCCCGGCGGCGGGCTGCACCTGCAGGCTGCTGCCGACGGCGATGAACACCTGGCACGCCTTGCTGATGGCGAGCGCCTCACCGAGCACCGTCGGATCGAGCCGCTCGCCGAACATCACGGTCGCCGGCTTGAGGATCCCCCCGCACTCCCGGCACGGCGGATCCGGCTCCCCGGCCTCGACCCGCGCCAGCGCGTCCTCCATCGGACCGCGTGCATGGCATCCGGTGCACACGAAACTCCGTGCACTGCCGTGCAGTTCGAGCACCTTGCGGGCGGGCATCCCGCCGAGCTGATGCAGCCCGTCCACGTTCTGCGTGATCACCCGCACAGGCACCCCGGACCTCTCCAGTTCCGCCACGGCCCGGTGCGCGGCGTTCGGCTCGGCCCTGAGCGTGTGACTCTTCAGGCGCATCTGCCACGAGCGGCACCGGATCTCCCGATCGCCCATGTAGTACTCGTACGTCACCAGCTTCTCGGCCCCGGGATCCTCGCGCCACAGCCCGTTGGGACCGCGGTAGTCGGGGATGCCGGAGTCGGTCGAGACACCTGCGCCACTCAGGATGGCGACAAGGGGCTTGGTCATGGCGCCGAGGGTAGGGCGGCGGTGCGAGCCGGGCGAATGGATATCCGTGCGCGCCGTCGGGTGCCGGCGTCCGGAAATGGCCAAGGTCAACGTCTCGCTCGATGCCGAACTCGTCGTGGAAATGATGGTCCTCGCGGGCGCCGGCAACCCGCAGGACGCCATCGAGGTCATGGTCCGTGACTACATCGAGCGCGGCCACCGCACCGAGGCGCGGACCGTGGCACGGGACGACGCGCCGCGCGACGTGCACGTCAAACCCCGCGACCCCGAGGGCTGTGTGGGCTGAGCGGGCCGAGTCCGCGCCCGGTCACGCCACCCGCTGACCGTTCTCCAGCTCGGCCGTCCCCGAGCCCTCCGCCAGGACGTCCAGCGCGACCAGAACCCGCGGGCCGAGCGTGCCCAGCAGGTGGTCGGCGAGTTCCTCGCGGGGGACGAGGCGCCAGGAGAGCAGTTCCTCCTCCTGGAGGCGGATCGCCTTGAGGTCGTCCTCGCTCAGCACTCCGCCGTCGTACAGATACGCCACGAGCGGCGGCCAGCTCGGCTTGTACACCCAGTCCACCGCGAGCAGCCGCCCCGGTTCGCGGTCGATTCCGATCTCCTCCAGGGTCTCGCGGCGCGCCCCCTGGCGCGGGGTCTCGCCGTCATCGGACTCGATCGTTCCGCCCGGAAGGGCCCAGCCCTCACGGTAGTTGGGCTCGACGAGCAGTACCCGGCCCTCGGCGTCGCGGAAGAGGGCGGCGGCCCCGGCGAGGATGCGGGGGAGGCCGGCGATGTACGTGGCGAAGTCAGGAGTGGTGGTCATCCAGGAAGCGTAACCAGCCTGCACGGACGCCCCGCCGGCTCGGGCCGCCAGGGCCTAGGGTTCGGCCTCCGCGAGTTGTACCGTCCGCTCCGCCAGCTCGCTGATCCGTGCCCCGTCGAAGCCGAACACCGCGCTGCGGACGGTGTCCTCCAGGGGCTGGGTCCACTGTGCCGGAATCGCGTCCGCGCCGGTCAGTACGCCGGCCACCGAGCCCGCGGTCGCGCCGTTGGAGTCGGTGTCCAGGCCGCCGCGGACGGTGAGGGTGATGGTGCGGGTGAAGTCGCCGTCGCCGTACAGCAGCCCCGCGGTGAGGACCGCGGCGTTCGGGACGGTGTGGATCCAGCCGAGCCCCGCGGTCTCCTCGGCGACCGTGGTGAGCGTGTCCTCCCACGTCATCCGGGTGTCGTGGAGCGAGACGACCCGGCGTACGGTGCGGGCGAGCCGGCAGCCGGCCGGGATGACGGCCAGCGCCTGGTCCACCGCGTACCGCACCGTCGGCGCCGTGAAGGCGGCCGCGATCAGCGCCGCCGCCCACATCGCGCCGTACACGCCGTTGCCGGTGTGGGACAGCACCGCGTCCCGGCGGGCCAGGGAAGCGGCGCGGCGCGGGAGCCCCGGGCAGGTCCAGCCGTAGATGTCGGCGCGGATCAGGGCGCCGATCCACTCCTGGTACGGGTTGTCGTAGGTGGCCGTCAGCGGCGGCTTGAGCCCGTTGGCGAGGTTGCGGTACGTGGCGCGCTCAGCGGTGAAGGTCTGCCGATACGGCAGTCTCAGCAGCCACAGGTCGCCGACCTGCTCGGTGCTGAAAGCGAAGCCGTGGGTCTCCAGGAGGTCCAGGCCGAGGATCGCGTAGTCGACGTCGTCGTCGCGGCAGCTGCCGTGGATACGGCCGCGCACGCACTGGCGCCACTCGGGTCGCAGCTCGAAGCCGTCGCTCTCGTCGGCGGGCTCGGGGAGGTAGTCGGTCAGGGGCAGGGCGGCGGCCTGCCGCAGGTAGCGGTCGATGCGGTCCCGCGTCCACAGGTCACCTTGCTCGACCGGCTTGCCGAGCATGTTGCCCGCGATCCGGCCCAGCCAGCCCCCGAGGACGCGGTCGGCGAGCTCTGGCTCTGTGCCCACAGGGGTCATAGCTCCGGTCTACCCGATTCCGGAGTCCCCTGCGCGGGGTTTCGCAAGGGTGCCCAGCAGGCGCCCGGCGGCGTCCCAGGCACCGGTCGGTGCATGACGGCGGGGGCGTCCTCCGGTTAAGGTCACAGCGGCGCGACTGGCCTTGACAAGCGTGAGGCCCGGAGAGCAAGGGGAAACAGGTGACACAGCGCGTGCTCATCGCCGCGGACAAGTTCAAGGGATCGCTGACGGCCGTAGAGGTCGCAGAGCGGGTGACGGCCGGGCTGCGCAAGGTCGTACCGGAGGCCCAGGTGGAGGCCCTGCCCGTGGCCGACGGCGGCGACGGAACGGTGGACGCGGCGGTCGCGGCCGGATTCGAGCGGCGCGAGGTACGGGTCGCGGGACCGCTCGGACACGAGGTGACGGCGGCGTTCGCGCTGCGCGGCGGCACGGCGGTCGTGGAGATGGCGGAGGCGAGCGGCCTGCAGAGGCTGCCGGCCGGCGTCTTCGCTCCCCTCACGGCGTCCACGTACGGCTCAGGGGAACTACTGCGGGCCGCGCTGGACGCGGGCGCGCGGGTCATCGTCTTCGGGGTCGGCGGCAGTGCGACCACCGATGGCGGCGCCGGAATGCTGTCCGCGCTGGGCGCGCGGTTCCTGGACGCGGACGGGGAGCCGGTTCCGCCGGGCGGCGGCGGTCTGAGCGAACTCGTCTCCGCCGATCTGTCGGGTCTGGACCCGCGCCTCGGCTCCGTCGAGCTGGTGCTGGCGAGCGACGTCGACAACCCCCTGACCGGTCCCAAGGGCGCGCCGGCCGTCTACGGTCCGCAGAAGGGCGCGTCCCCGGACGACGTGTCGGCCCTGGACGCAGCCCTCGCGCACTATGCGAAGGTGCTGGAGGAAACGGCCGGCGCGAAGGCGGCGGAGTACGCCGCGTCCCCTGGCGCGGGCGCGGCGGGCGGCATCGGCTACGGCGCCCTCCTCCTTGGCGCACACTTCCGTCCCGGCATCGAAGTGATGCTCGAAGTGCTCGGCTTCGCGCCCGCGCTGGAGTGGGCGGACCTCGTGATCACGGGTGAGGGATCCCTGGACGAGCAGACCCTGCACGGCAAGGCCCCGGCGGGCGTCGCCGCCGCCGCCCGCGCGGCGGGCAAGGAGGTCGTCGCGGTCTGCGGCCGGCTCGCGCTGCCGCCGGAGGCGTTGGGGCGGGCGGGCATCCGGCGGGCGTACCCACTGACGGAGGTCGAGCCGGACGTGGCGAAGTGCATCGCGGACGCCGGACCGATCCTGGAACGGGTGGCGGAGCAGATCGGGCAGGACTTCCTCAGCTGAGGGCGCCGTCCTGGTGTCCCGACAGACAACGTTCGCCCCGTCGCGACGCCGGGCACTCTCGCCGCACCGGGGCACAGACCCAGGTACGTCCAGTACGAGGGCCCGCACCCGGTACTCCCCCCAGCCGCCGGCCGGGGGACCCCCCAGAGCACCCATCGGGCGCCGCTCCTTACGGGCAGACCTTGCCCGCCGGGGCACTAGACGAGCGGTGTCAGGATGCCCAGCGAGTCCCGGTAGTAGCTGCCGCTCGTGAGGCCCCACACCTTGTGCTTGTTGTGGAGCCACTGGAACGCGATCTCGTGCACGATCTCCGCGGGGCGCTCCCAGACCACGGAGTGTCCCGCACCCTCCAGCTGGAACATCAGCTTGTTCGACCCCTGGACGGCTGCGTAGAGCGCCGGCACGGAGAAGCGCAGCGCCGGGGGGACGGAGAGAGAAGCTGGGGTGTTGGCCGTCTTGTCCAGCTCGCCGTAGACGATGGCGACGGGAACCAGATCACCGAGGACGTGGTTGCCCGACGTGTCCGTGTGCGGCACCGTTTCGTTGGTCCAGCCCCAGAAATAGGAGTTCCGGAACCGGTGGATGCCCTCGTACACGCCCGGTGACAGCTCCCGCCCCCAGGTGCTGCCGACAGGGTCGTTCTCCATCATGGCCTGCCAGGCATGGTCCTCCATGCCGGGCTCCCGTTGGGGTGGTGTGCCCTGCTCTTTGTCCCACGCGAGCTTGAAGCCCTCCTTGCTGCTGACGTGCATGGGGAAGCCGTACAGAGCGGGTGGCTCGGAGACCGGCAGTGTCGTGGCCGGCGGAAGCACGAAGGGTGCCGAGGGGTCGCCCGACCACCGCCCCTGCGGAGGGAAGATCGGGGCGAGCAGGAACAGGCTCTTGACGATCGTGGGGTGCTGGAGCGTGTAGGGCCCCATGGCCTGCGCTGCGGCGGACCAGCCGATGAAGTCGAGGGGCTTGTTCCTGCCGGGCAGGTTCCTTATGTACTCGACCACGGTGGCCAGCTCCGCGCACTCGCTGTCGGTGTTGCCCAGCTGGTGCGGGTACAGAGGCGGGCCGGAGTATCCCCCTGGCAGGGGGTTGGGATCAAGGACGCTCCGTTGCGCCGGGTTGGCGTTGCGGGGCTCGTCCATCTTCGGGCGTGGCGACCGTCCGTTGCCCTGCAGGTCCATCATGAACACGTCATAGTGGTGCTTGGCCAGATCCTGGGCCCAGTTGTACTCGATGCTGGACCCGGGGACGGTCAGGTCGTACCCGGCCAGGACCGGCACGCTCCTGCCGTGGAGCATCAGCACCGGCTCGCGCGGCTGGTTCCCCTGCGTGCCGTCGTACTCCCGGACGAACAGGTTCACCGTTTCGCCCTCGTTCGCCGGGATGTTCGAGATGTGCGGGACCACGTGGTCCACGGGCGCGGTTGCGGACATGAGTGCCCTCCGATCCGTGAAGCGGAACAAATCCCTGTGAACCCCCTGATTTCCACCGTCCTCTTCTTCCTCACCCGCTGCAACTGGGCGCGGGGGAAAGGTAGTTGACCGGTCAAGGGCAAAGCGCGGATGCCCTTGAACCCGAAACGGGTGTGGCCCGAGTCGCCAGGACTCGGGCCACACCCGTTTCGTTTCGTACGACGGTCAGGGCAGCTGAGCCGCCCGCGCCTCACGACGGTTGTCGCGGAAGTTGTTCACCCGGCGAGCCGTGGCGAACAGGGGGATCACCGCGCCCGTGACCAGCTGCAGCGCGCAGCCCGTCTGAAGGAGCAGCTGGCCGCTGGGAGCGTCGAAGGCCCAGGCCGCCAGCAGGCCCATCGACACGACGATCCAGGACAGCATCGCCACCGCCAGGCGACCGCGCGGCTTCGGGTACTCGACCCGGCTCACCATCAGCCAGGCGGTGCCCAGAATCGCCAGCAGCGTCGCCACGAAGGGCAGCTCCAGCAGGACGATCGAGACGACCGTCAGCGCACCGAACGGCGAGGGCATGCCCTGGAACATGCCGTTAGGGACGGTCACGCACGAGAAGCGCGCCAGACGCAGTACGACGGCCAGGAGCACCACGATTGCCCCGACCGCAGCCACTCTCTGGTGCGCGTCGTCCGCGACCATGCCGTACACGAGGACGAAGTACGCCGGCGCCAGGCCGAAGCTGATCAGGTCGGAGAGGTTGTCCAGTTCCGCGCCCATGGGGGAGGAGCGGAGCTTGCGTGCCACCAGGCCGTCGAACAGGTCGAAGACCGCCGCGCACAGCATCAGGATCACCGCGGTGGCCGCACTGTGGCGGGCCATGCCGGTCTCCTGGTCGCCCGTGAGGTGCGGGATCAGGATCCCGGTGGTGGTGAAGTACACCGCCATGAATCCGCACGTCGCGTTGCCGAGGGTGAGGGTGTCCGCTATTGAGAGGCGGAGGGAGAGGGGCATCTCCTCCTCTTCGTCCACCTCGTCTGCCTCGGGCACCCAGCCCGCCTGGGTCTCAGGATCAATCACGGTCAATGCGAGTCACCCCAGCCACGGTCTTCTGACCGACCTCGACCGCGACCTCCACGCCCTCGGGCAGGTAGATGTCGACGCGCGAGCCGAAGCGGATCAGCCCGATGCGGTCACCCTGCTCGACCTTCGTGCCCTGCGGAATGTAGGGGACGATGCGACGGGCCACGGCGCCGGCGATCTGGATCATTTCGATGTCGCCGAGTTCGGTGTCGAAATGCCAGACTACGCGCTCGTTGTTCTCGCTCTCCTTGTTGAACGCCGGAACGAACCCGCCGGGAATGTGCTCGACCGACGTCACCGTCCCCGAGAGCGGCGCGCGGTTGACGTGGACGTTGAGCGGGCTCATGAAGATCGCGACGCGGGTGCGGCCGTCCTTCCACGGCATGATGCTCTGCACCACACCGTCGGCGGGCGAGATGACCAGACCCGGGGCGATCTCGCGCTCGGGGTCGCGGAAGAACCACAGCATGCCTGCCGCGAGCGCGGTGGCGGGCACGGCCACGGCCTTGGCGGCGCCGGAGCGGCGCGCACGGACCAGGCTGAGGGCTGCGGTGGCGACGGTCGGGAGAAGCCACGGCGATGCTCCGCGCGCAAGACGTACGCCTGCCAGGCTGTCGCGTGGTGCAGAGGTTTGGCTGTGGGGCATGGATGACCTTCGTAGCGGATGATGCCGCGCTGTAACGGGGGACGGCGGCTTTCCCGGGATGGTACCGGTCGCGGGCCACAACTGGGCAAGCCAGGAAGCCGAGTCGGTGACCGGGGAATGTTGACGGGGTGTGATCTTCTTCTCCAAGAAAACACCCCGATCCGGACATCTAGCCCTGGAACCGATACTCTTCGAGCAGCCTGCGACCGATGATCATTTTCTGGATTTCGGCGGTACCTTCACCGATGAGCAGCATCGGGGCCTCGCGGTAGAGGCGCTCGATCTCGTACTCCTTGGAGAAGCCGTAGCCGCCGTGGATCCGGAAGGCGTCCTCCACGACCTCCTTGCAGTACTCGGAGGCGAGGTACTTCGCCATACCGGCCTCAAGGTCGTTTCGTTCGCCAGAATCCTTTTTGCGTGCGGCGTTCACCATCATCGCATGGGCGGCCTCGACCTTGGTGGCCATCTCGGCCAGCTTGAACTGGATGGCCTGGTGCTGGGCGATCGGCTTGCCGAACGTGTGACGCTGCTGGGCGTACCGCACGCCGAGCTCGAAGGCACGCTGAGCGACTCCGCAGCCACGCGCCGCCACGTTGACCCGGCCGACCTCGACCCCGTCCATCATTTGGTAAAAACCTCGGCCGGTGACGCCGCCGAGCACGCGGTCGGCGGGAATGCGCAGGCCATCCATGATCAGCTCAGTGGTGTCGACACCCTTGTACCCCATCTTGTCGATCTTCCCGGGGATGGTGAGGCCGGGGCGGACCTCTCCGAAGCCGGGTTCCTTCTCGATCAGGAAGGTCGTCATCGACTTGTGGGGCTTGGCGGCTGCCTCTTCAGGGGAGTGTCCTTCGTCACTTCGGACCAGAACGGCCACCAGGGACGACGTGCCACCGTTCGTCAGCCACATCTTCTGGCCGTTGAGGACGTACTCGTCGCCGTCCTTCACCGCCTTCGAGGTGATGGCCGACACGTCCGAGCCGAGGCCCGGTTCCGACATCGAGAAGGCGCCGCGGATGTCGCCGGCCGCCATGCGCGGCAGGAAGTGGTCCTTCTGCTCCTGCGTGCCGTGCTGCTTGAGCATGTACGCCACGATGAAGTGGGTGTTGATGATGCCGGACACCGACATCCAGCCACGGGCGATCTCCTCGACGCACAGGGCGTAGGTGAGGAGCGACTCGCCCAGACCCCCGTACTCCTCGGGGATCATCAGGCCGAACAGACCCAACTCCTTGAGACCGTCGACGATCTGCTGCGGGTACTCGTCGCGGTGCTCCAGCTCGGTGGCGACCGGGATGATCTCCTTGTCCACGAAGTCGCGGACGGTGGAGAGGATCTCCTGCTGGATGTCGGTCAGACCGGCGGTCTGGGCGAGTCGCGCCATGGCTACTTCTCCGTGTTCTTTTCCGCAGGTGCGGTCAGCTCGGGGCGGCCGGGCTGCTCGCCGCCGCGCTCCTTGATGTACGTCTCGGTCGGCACCATCACCTTGCGGCGGAACACGCAGACCAGCGTGCCGTCCTGCTTGTAGCCCTTGGTCTCGACGTAGACGATGCCGCGGTCGTTCTTCGACTTGGACGGCCACTTGTCGAGCACGGTCGTCTGGCCGTAGACCGTGTCGCCGTGGAAGGTCGGCGCCACGTGCCTGAGCGACTCGATCTCCAGGTTGGCGATCGCCTTGCCGGAGACGTCCGGGACGGACATGCCGAGCAGCAGGGAGTAGATGTAGTTCCCGACGACGACGTTCTTGCCGAAGTCCGTCGTCTTCTCCGCATAGTTGGAGTCCATGTGGAGCGGGTGATGGTTCATGGTGAGGAGACAGAACAGGTGGTCGTCGTACTCCGTGACCGTCTTGCCCGGCCAGTGCTTGTACGTCGCCCCGACCTCGAACTCCTCATAGGTGCGTCCGAACTGCATCGCGCTCAGTGCTCCTCAGTTGTCGGGGGTCTCGAACTTGCTGGTGCGCTGCATGCCGGCGGCGCGCCCCTTGCCGGAGATGACCAGGGCCATCTTGCGGCTGGCCTCGTCGATCATCTCGTCGCCGAGCATCGCGGAGCCCTTCTTGCCGCCCGCCTCGGACGTGTAGTAGTCGTACGCGTCCAGGATCAGCTCGGCGTGGTCGTAGTCCTCCTGCGAGGGCGAGAAGATCTCGTTGGACGCTTCGACCTGGCCCGGGTGCAGCACCCACTTGCCGTCGAAACCGAGGGCCGCGGCACGGCCGGCGACCTCGCGGTAGCCGTCGATGTTGCGGATCTGGAGGTAAGGGCCGTCGATCGCCTGGAGGTTGTTGGCGCGGGCGGCCATCAGGATCTTCATCAGGATGTAGTGGTAGGCGTCGGCCGGGTAGCCGGGCGGCTGCTCGCCCACGACCAGCGACTTCATGTTGATCGACGCCATGAAGTCGGCCGGGCCGAAGATGATCGTCTCGACACGCGCGGAGGCCGTCGCGATCTCGTTGACGTTGTTGAGGCCCTGGGCGTTCTCGATCTGCGCCTCGATGCCGATCTTGCCGACCTCGAAGCCCATGGTCTTCTCGATCTGGGTCAGCAGGAGGTCGAGGGCGACGACCTGCTGGGCGGTCTGCACCTTCGGCAGCATGATGCAGTCGAGGTTCTGGCCGGCCCCCTCGACGACCGTGACGACATCGCGGTACGTCCACTCGGTCGTCCAGTCGTTGACGCGCACGACCCGCGTCTTGCCCGTCCAGTCACCCTCGTTGAGGAACTTGACGATGGTGTGCCGCGCCTCGGGCTTGGCGAGCGGCGCGCACGCGTCCTCCAGGTCGAGGAAGACCTGGTCGGCGGGGAGGCCCTGCGCCTTCTCCAGGAAGCGGGGGTTGCTCCCGGGGACCGCGAGGCAGGAGCGTCGCGGACGAAGCCGGTTCACGGGGGCGGGCGTGGTCATGCGGGGACCTCCAGGGGGTCGAGCTTGTTCGCTTTCCGGATCTCGTCGACGATGCGGCCGATGATCCCGGTGATGTCGAAGTCCTTCGGGGTGAAGACGGCGGCCACGCCGGCGGCCCTGAGCTGCTCGGCGTCACCATTCGGGATGATGCCACCGGCGATCACCGGTATATCTGTGGCACCGGCCACACGAAGCCGTTCCAGCACGTCAGGGACCAGCTGGGCGTGGGATCCGGAGAGGATCGACAGGCCGACCGCGTGCACGTCCTCCGCGAGGGCGGCGTCCACGATCTGCTCGGGCGTCAGGCGGATGCCCTGGTAGACCACCTCGAAGCCGGCGTCACGGGCCCGTACGGCGATCTGCTCGGCGCCGTTGGAGTGCCCGTCCAGGCCCGGCTTGCCCACCAGGAAGCGGAGGTTGCCGACGCCCAGGTCCTTCGCCGTCAGATCAACCTTGCGGCGGACCTCGGACATGGCCGAGCCCTCCTCGGCGGGGACCGCCACCGGCGCGGACGAGACACCCGTCGGCGCGCGGAACTCCCCGAACACCTCGCGCAGGGCCCCGGCCCACTCACCGGTCGTGGCCCCCGCACGGGCGCATTCCAGGGTGGCCTCCATGAGGTTGCCGGTGCCCTTGGCCGCTTCCTTCAGCTTCTCCAGCGACTTGCACGGGCGCGGGTGGTTGAAGGGCGGCTGGTAGCGAGTGTCCCGCCAGTTCTGCAGCGAGCCGATGACTCGGGCCTCGACAGCTGGATCAACCGTCTGGATGGCTGTATCGAGATCGGCGGTCAATGGGTTGGGCTCGGTCGTCTCGAAGATGTTGACGCCCACGATCTTCTCTTGACCGGACTCAATACGAGCCCGCCGCTCGGCGTGCGAGGCGACGAGCTGCGACTTGAGGTAGCCGGACTCGACGGCGGCCATCGCGCCGCCCATCGCCTGGATCCGGTCGATCTCGGTGAGGGACTCCTCGACCAGCTCCGCGACCTTCGCCTCGACGACATGTGAGCCCTCGAAGATGTCCGCGTACTCCAGCAGGTCGCTCTCGTACGCCAGCACCTGCTGCATGCGCAGGGACCACTGCTGGTCCCAGGGGCGGGGCAGACCCAGCGCCTCGTTCCAGGCAGGCAGCTGCACGGCACGCGCGCGTGCGTCCTTCGACAGGGTCACGGCCAGCATCTCCAGCACGATCCGCTGGATGTTGTTCTCCGGCTGGGCCTCGGTCAGTCCGAGGGAGTTGACCTGGACGCCGTACCGGAAGCGGCGCTGCTTGGCGTTCTCGATGCCGTAGCGCTCGCGGGTGACCTTGTCCCAGATGCGGCCGAAGGCGCGCATCTTGCACATCTCCTCGACGAACCGGACGCCGGCGTTCACGAAGAAGGAGATACGCGCGACGACGTCGCCGAACTTCTCGGCGGGCACCTGGCCGGAGTCCCGGACGGCGTCCAGGACCGCGATCGCCGTCGACATCGCGTACGCGATCTCCTGGACCGGTGTGGCGCCCGCCTCCTGCAGGTGGTAGCTGCAGATGTTGATCGGGTTCCACTTCGGGATGTGGGAGACCGTGTACGCGATCATGTCCGTCGTCAGACGGAGGGAAGGACCCGGCGGGAAGACGTGCGTCCCCCGCGACAGGTACTCCTTGACGATGTCGTTCTGGGTCGTGCCCTGGAGCTTGGTGATGTCCGCACCCTGCTCCTCGGCGACGACCTGGTAGAGCGCCAGCAGCCACATGGCGGTGGCGTTGATCGTCATCGAGGTGTTCATCTGCTCCAGGGGGATGTCCTGGAACAGCCTGCGCATGTCACCGAGGTGCGCGATCGGCACGCCGACCCGGCCGACCTCGCCGCGGGCGAGGATGTGGTCGGAGTCGTAGCCGGTCTGCGTCGGCAGGTCGAACGCGACCGACAGGCCGGTCTGTCCCTTGGCGAGATTGCGCCGGTACAGCTCGTTGGACGCCTCGGCCGTGGAGTGACCGGCGTACGTGCGCATGAGCCACGGCCGGTCCTTCTCCCGCTTGCCTTCGGCGGGCTGACGCTCAGTCATCTATGACCCCGGGTGTCTCAGATGTTGCGGAAGCGGTTGATGGCGTCGAGGTGCTTGGCGCGCATCTCCTCGTCGCGCACGCCGAGGCCCTCCTCGGGGGCGAGGCACAGCACGCCGACCTTGCCCTGGTGGAGGTTGCGGTGCACGTCGTAGGCGGCCTGCCCGGTCTCCTCCAGGGAGTAGACCTTCGACAGCGTCGGGTGGATCTTGCCCTTCGCGATGAGCCGGTTGGCCTCCCAGGCCTCGCGGTAGTTGGCGAAGTGCGAGCCGATGATCCGCTTCAGGGACATCCACAGGTAGCGGTTGTCGTACTCGTGGTTGAAGCCGGAGGTCGAGGCGCAGGTGACGATCGTGCCGCCCTTGCGCGTGACGTAGACCGAGGCGCCGAACGTCTCGCGGCCGGGGTGCTCGAAGACGATGTCGACGTCCTCGCCGCCGGTCAGCTCGCGGATGCGCTTGCCGAAGCGCTTCCACTCCCGCGGGTCCTGCTCGTGCTCGCTCTTCCAGAACTTGTAGCCCTCGGCGTTGCGGTCGATGACCGCCTCGGCGCCCATCGCCCGGCAGATGTCCGCCTTCTCCGGGCTGGAGACGACACAGATCGGCGTGGCGCCGCCGGCCAGCGCGAACTGGGTCGCGTACGAGCCGAGTCCGCCGCTCGCGCCCCAGATCAGGACGTTGTCGCCCTGCTTCATCCCGGCGCCGTTGCGGGAGACCAGCTGGCGGTAGGCGGTGGAGTTGACGAGCCCGGGGGCCGCCGCCTCCTCCCACGAGAGGTGATCGGGCTTCGGCATCAGCTGGTTGGACTTGACGAGCGCGACCTCGGCAAGGCCGCCGAAGTTGGTCTCGAAGCCCCAGATGCGCTGCTCGGGGTCGAGCATCGTGTCGTTGTGCCCGTCCGAGCTCTCCAGCTCCACACTCAGGCAGTGCGCGACGACCTCGTCACCGGGGTGCCAGGCGTTCACACCCGGTCCGGTGCGCAGGACGACGCCCGCGAGGTCGGAGCCGATGATGTGGTACGGCAGGTCGTGGCGCTTGGTCAGCTCGGAGAGCTTGCCGTAGCGCTCCAGGAATCCGAAGGTCGACAGCGGCTCGAAGATCGAGGTCCAGACCGAGTTGTAGTTGACCGAGGAGGCCATCACGGCCACCAGGGCCTCGCCCGGGCCGAGCTCGGGCAGCGCCACCTCGTCGAGGTGGATCGACTTGCGCGGGTCCTTGTCGCGGGTCTCCAGACCCGCGAACATCTCCGTCTCGTCCTTGTGCACGGTGATCGCACGGTACGACTCGGGGAGCGGCAGAGCGGCGAAGTCGGCCGGCGTCGAGTCCGGCGACTGGATCGCGTCCAGGATTTCCTTCACGGTCACGGTGTTGCCTCCGGCGAATGGCGTCTTGAGGGGAGACGCTGAGGGTTACGTCGGTGCTGCTGAGGGTTTTGGGAGGTGCCGTCGGTTCGGCGGTGATGCTGTTCGGCGGCGCTTTGTGGCGCGGGAGGTTGCCTGTGACGCAGGCGTCCGGGCGTGCAGGCCGTGAGCTTGCAGGGACAGCCGGCGTACGAAAGGTCGCTGCACGCCGGCCGCCCGGACTCCTTCAACGTATGACACCGCGTGTCACCCTGCAAGGCACTGAGTGCCAGAGATTGCTCTCAGGTGAAATCTTTACGTAACAAATGAGCGATGATCGATCGAACGGGGCGTGAAAGATGCCGGAAAAGGGGCTCCGACATGCCAAAACGGCCACCCCGAAGGGTGGCCGCCATCACAGCTCGACGGAACGCCTCAGCGCACCTTGAGCGCCTCCTCGATGGTCCGCATGACCTCGTCCAGCGGGGCGTCGGTACGGGCGACGGTGACCAGGACCTCGCCGTGAGCGGACACCGTCGCGGGCGCGGCCGCCGGCTTCTGCGCCGTCGAACGGCCTGCCCCGATGCCCGTCCCGAACGTCTTGCGCACGATGGCGAAGGCGTGGTCCAGCTGCGCCTCCACGTCGCCTTGCCCGCCGGCCCGCAGCCAGCGCCGCAGGACGTGGTTGTGGGCCGTGACGACGGCGGACGCGGCGACCTCCGCCAGCAGCGGGTCGTCGTTGGCGTCGTCGTCGTGCGCGTGCTCGTCGAAGTGGCCGAGGAGGTAGCGGGTGAAGAGCCGCTCGTAGCGGGCCACCGACGCGATCTCCGCCTCGCGCAGGGTGGGTACCTCGCGGGTCAGCTTGTAGCGGGCGACCGAGATCTCCGGCCTGGCCGCGTACATCCGCATGACTTCCTTGATGCCGCGGCACACCGTGTCGAGCGGGTGCTCGTGCGGGGGAGCCGCGTTGAGCACGGCCTCCGCACGGATCAAGGTGTCGTCGTGGTCGGGAAAGATCGCCTCTTCCTTGGAGCGGAAGTGGCGGAAGAACGTGCGGCGCGCGACCCCGGCAGCGGCCGCGATCTCGTCGACGGTGGTCGCCTCGTACCCCTTGGTCGCGAACAGCTCCATCGCCGCGGCCGCCAGCTCGCGGCGCATCTTGAGCCGCTGGGCGGCCGCGCGACTGCCTGCGGCACTTTCCGGTGCGTCGGGCGTGGCTGGTGTACGTGAGGACCTGGCGGGCTGGGACATGACCCGAACGTACTGCATGTGCGCAGCTTGTTGCGCCCGTACGGGGGTCCCCCCGCCCTGTGCGGGCGGGGGAACGTCGAGTCCGTGGACCGGGTGATGACTGCCGGGATCGAGCAGTCCGCCCCAGTCCGTCTCGCCTGCGAACCAGTCGCCGTCGTGCTCAGCGCCGGGCATATTCGCGGAAGCCACGGCCTGTCTTGCGGCCGAGGCAGCCCGCGGCCACCAGGTGCTCCAGGAGCGGCGCGGGTGCCAGGCCCGGGTCACGGAACTCGCGGTGCAGGACCTTCTCGATCGCAAGGGAGACGTCGAGCCCGACGACGTCCAGAAGCTCGAAGGGGCCCATCGGGTAACCGCCGCCCAGCTTCATCGCCGCGTCAATGTCGTCAAGAGATGCATAGTGCTCCTGCACCATCTTGATCGCGTTGTTGAGGTACGGGAAAAGCAGGGCGTTCACGATGAAGCCCGCACGGTCTCCACAGTCGACCGCGTGCTTCTTGATCCGTCCGCACACCTCACGGACGGTGGCGTGGACGTCGTCGGCGGTCAACACCGTACGGACGACCTCGACCAGCTTCATCGCCGGCGCCGGGTTGAAGAAGTGCATGCCGATCACGTCCTGCGGGCGCGAGGTGGCGCGGGCGCAGGCCACGACGGGCAGCGAGGAGGTCGTGGTGGCCAGGACGGCGCCCGGCTTGCAGACCTTGTCCAGCGTCGCGAACAGCTGCTGCTTGATCTCCAGGTCCTCGGCGACCGCCTCGACGGCCAGGTCGACCTCGGCGAAGGACTCGTAGGAACCCGCCGCGGTGATCCGGTCCAGGGTCTGCGCGGCGGCCTCGGCGGTCATCCGCCCCTTGTCGACGGAGCGCGAGAGCGACTTGCCGATACGGGCCTTGGCGACCTGCGCCTTCTCCTCGCTGCGCGCGGCGAGGACGACCTCGTACCCGGCCTTGGCGAAGACCTCGGCGATGCCGGACGCCATGGTGCCGGAGCCGGCGACGCCGACCGAGCGGACCTCGCGGCCCGGGGTGAGCGTGTCGCCGTCCAGAGGGGTCAGCGCGTCCCGCACGACGGTGGCGCTGCCCGGAGCCTCGTACGTGTAGAAGCCGCGGCCCGACTTACGGCCCGTCAGGCCCGCCTCGCTGAGCTGCTTGAGGATCGGGGAGGGTGCGTGCAGCCGGTCGTGGGACTCGGCGTACATGGCCTCCAGGACCGTACGGGCCGTGTCGACGCCGATCAGGTCGAGCAGGGCGAGGGGCCCCATCGGCAGCCCGCAGCCGAGCCGCATGGCGGCGTCGATGTCCTCGCGGGAGGCGTACTTGGCCTCGTACATCGCGGCGGCCTGGTTGAGATAGCCGAACAGCAGCCCGTCGGCGACGAAGCCGGGCCGGTCGCCGACCGCGACGGGCTCCTTGCCGAGGTCCAGGGCGAGGTTGGTGACCGCGGTGACGGCCGTCGGCGCGGTCAGCACGGACGAGACGATTTCGACGAGCTTCATCGCCGGTGCCGGGTTGAAGAAGTGCAGGCCGAGCACGCGCTCCGGGCGGGCCGAGTCGGCGGCCAGGCGGGTCACGGACAGGGCGTTGGTGCCGGTCGCCAGGATCGCCTCCGGGCGCACGATGCCGTCGAGTTCGCGGAAGATCTGATGCTTGATCTCGTACGACTCCGGAGCCACCTCGATGACGAGGTCGGCGTCGGCCGCGTCCCGCAGGTCGGTGGAGGTGCGGACACGGGCGAGGACGCCGGCGCGCTCCTGCTCGGTGAGCCGGCCCCGCTCGACTGCGCGGGCGGTGGCGGCCTCCAGGGTGGCGAGGGCCTTGGCGGTCGCGGCCTCGCTGATGTCGATGCCGACGACCTCGCGGCCGGCCTTGGCGAGGACCTCGGCGATACCGGTGCCCATCGTGCCGAGGCCGACGACGGCAATGGTCGTGAGCGCGGAGGAAGGGGTCTGGGACAGGGGAGTGGCCATCGCGGGACTCCAGGAATGAGGGTGACGACTGGGAGCGCGCCCGGGGCGCCGAGTCAGGCCCGTCGAAGCCGGACCCTGGCGCACCGGGTGCGTGAATGAGTGCGGGTGTTGCCGGGCTGCATGCGCACACGCCCGGTGCCGTCGCCATGGGCGTGCACACGCCTGGAGCGAACGGTGGAGATACGGAGATCCGACCGGCCCTGTCCCGTGGCCGGGTCGTGCTGCGGTACGTGAGGTACCGAACCGACTGCTCTCACAACGGCTGCGTCACCAGGCCGTCGTAAGCGGGTGTGCGAGTGGGTAACTCGCTCTTCTGAGCTTAACCGGCGGGTAACGAGCGCGCTAGTCCTTGTCCTTGTAAGTGTTTGTGATGTACGTCCCGAGAGATCGACGGCCCCTCTAATCTCGGTGGCATGGACGAAGAGTTGCGATCACTCACGGAGCGTTTACGCAGGGAGTCGGGAACGGCAGCCGCGTACGACCGTCTCGTGGCGACCGAGGATCCCGACGAGCTGGCACGGGTGCTCACCGAACCCGGGCAGCCGATGTGGGCCAGGGAGCTGGCCGCGTTCCGGCTGGGGCTCGCAGGCGACCGGCGCGCCTTCGAGTCCCTCGTCCTGTTCCTCAACCACCGTGATCCGCAGCGCTGCGCCTCCGCCGCGTACGCCCTCGCCCGCCTCGACGACCCGCGCACCGCCCGCGCGGCCGCCGCCCTCGCCACCAACGAACTCCGTGTCGCCTACGCCCTCCACCCGGTGCGACTCCTGACCGAGCTGCGCGCCCCCGAGTCCGTCCCGGCGCTGATCACCGCTCTGCAGCGGAGGCTGCGCCCGCACGACCCGTACCGGCGCGTGGCCCTCGCCTGCGTGGAGGGGCTCGGCAGCCTGGAGGACTCCCGCGCCGCACCCGTGCTCAACGAGGCCCTGGCCCACCCCGGGCTGGCGGAGGCGGCGGTACGGGCGCTGGCCCGGATTCCCAGGCAGAGGTGACATCGCGTCAGGCCCCCACGACCGCGAACGCCTCGATCTCCATCAGGAACTCGGGCCGGACCAGCGCGGCGACCTGCACGGCCGAGGATGCGGGGAGCCGGTCGTCGGGCAGGTGGGCGGTGCGGGCCGTGCGGATGGCGGGCAGGTGGGCCATGTCCGTGACGAAGTAGGTGAGTTTGACGACGTCGCCGAAGCTCGCGCCGGCGGCGGCGAGGCAGCGGCGGAGGTTCTCGAAGACCTGGCGGGCCTGGGCCTCGGGGTCGCCCTCGCCGACGATCCTGCCGCCCTCGTCCAGCGCGAGCTGGCCGGCGACCGCGACGAAACGGCCGGTGCCCATGACGACGTGGCTGTACTGGGCGGCGGGAAAGACCCCGTCGGGGGCGGGGATTCTGGTCAGCTCACTCATGCGTCCATCGTGGACCATGGGTCTGACATCGCCCCCGACGGGACTCGCGTCGCAGGTGCGTCAGCCGCGGAAGCCCAGGATGCCGTGCAGCTCCGAGCCGCCGGCGGACTTCGATGCCGCCTTCGTGCTCAGCGGTGTGGGATCGGGCACCTTGGGGCAGACCGCGTCGACCTTGCCGCCGCCGTGCGGCACCGTGCCGGTGGACAGGTAGTTCGCGAGGTACTTGTCCAGGCAGGCGTTCCCGCTGAGCGTGATGCCGTGGTTCCCGCCGCCCTGCTCGACCACGAAGCTCGACCGGGCCAGCAGTCGGTGGACCGTCACGCCCCCCTCGTACGGGGTGGCCGCGTCATTGGTCGCCTGGAACAGCAGTGCCGGCGGCAGCTTGTCGTTGGCGATGTGCACCGGCTTCAGCGTGTCCGTCGGCCAGAAGGCACACGGCGCGTTGTACCAGGCGTTGTTCCAAGCCATGAACGGCGCCGTGTCGTACACCGCCCAGTTGTCCTTGCGCCACTGGTTCCAGTCGCGCGGCCAGGAGGCGTCACGGCACTGCACCGAGGTGTAGACGCTGTAGCCGTTGTCCCCGGAAGCGTCGACGGCGGCGAAGTTCTCATAGGTCTCGACCAGCGGATCGGCGTTCTTGTCGTTCACGTACGCCGCGAACGCCTCGGCCAGGTAGGGCCAGTAGCCGTTGTAGTAGCCGCCGGGGATGAAGGTGTCCTCCAGTTCGGAGGCTCCCACCTTGCCGCCGGCCGGCTTCTTGGCGAGCGCCCCCCGCATCGCGTACCACTTGGCCGCGACCTTGGCCGGGTCGGTGCCGAGCTTGTACGTCGAGTTGTACTTGGCGATCCAGGCCATCAGCGCCTTCTGGCGGGCGTCGAAGGCGTAGTCCTGCCCGATGTTGTCGTCGTACCACACGCCTGTGGGGTCGACGATCGAGTCCAGGACCAGGCGCTTCACGCGCTGCGGGAAGAGCTTGGCGTAGACGGCGCCGAGGTAGGTGCCGTACGAGTAGCCGAAGTAGCTGGTCTTCTCGGCTCCCAGGGCGGCACGGATGGAGTCCATGTCCTGCACGGCCTGGGTCGTGTTGATGTACGGCAGCAGGCTCGCGTACTTCTGGCCGCAGGCTGCGGCGAAGGACTTGGCGCGCTGGAGGTTGGCCTTCTCGATGGCCGGCGTGCTCGGCACGGAGTCCGGGCGCACCGGGTTGAAGTGGCCCGGCTTGCAGTCGAGGGCGGGTGAGCTCCTGCCCACTGCGCGCGGGTCGAAGCCGATGACGTCGTACTGGGCCGCGACCGCCTTGGGCAGCGAGGACGCGACGAATCCGGCGAGTGTGAGGCCACTGCCACCCGGACCGCCTGGATTGACCAGCAGGGGTCCCTGGCTCTTCTTCGCCGTGTGCTGCACCCGCGAGAGCGCGAGCGTGATCTGTTTCCCGTGCGGGTTCCGGTGGTCGAGCGGCACCTTGAGCGAAGCGCACTGCAGCGTCGGGTAGTCGCTGGTGGCGCAGTTCTTCCAGGTGGGTCTCGCCGCGGGAACTGTTTGCGGAGTCTGTGAGGTGTTCGCGTCGGCGGGGAGGGCCGTGAAGGTCCCGGCCACGACGACTGCGGCGCCGCACAGCACGGCTGCGCGTTTTCTCATGGAGTCCTCCCAGGACGGAGGGTTTCGGGCCGCGAGTCTCACGGTCCCCGCCGCATCGTCCCGGAAAGCAGCCCCGGAAGAACTCGTTCTGGCAACACTTGACCCAATTGGGCTGCCGGATGCGCTCGTATGCTCTCAAATAAGCGAAAGTTGGGTTGATTTGGACACCTGCGGCTCGGGCGGCTCCGGTGGCCCGATCCTGCGTGGCATCCCCGCGCGCGTGGGGCCGATCCCGTACTCCTGGGCCAGGTCGTGGACCTGACGGGTGATCCGGCGCTGGTACCACTTCGGGGCGTAGGCGCCGTCCGCGTACAGGCGCTCGTAGCGGCGCACCAGGTGCGGGTGGTGATGGGTGAGCCAGGCCATGAACCACTCGCGGGCGCCGGGGCGCAGATGCAGCACCAGCGGGGTGACGGAGGTGGCTTTGGCGGCCGCGATCGCCCGTACGGTGGCGCGCAGTTGGGCGGGCTGGTCGCTGAGGAACGGGATCACCGGGGCCATCAGGACCCCGCACCCGATGCCGTGCTCGGCGAGCGTGCGGACGACGTCCAGGCGGCGCTCGGGGGCGGGAGTGCCCGGCTCCACCGTGCGCCACAGCTCGGGGTCGGTGAAGCCGACCGACACCGAGATGCCGACGTCCGTCACCTGCGCCGACTGCACCAGAAGATCGAGGTCGCGCAGGATCAGCGTGCCCTTCGTCAGGATGGAGAAGGGGTTCGCGTGGTCGCGCAGCGCGGCCAGGATGCCCGGCATCAGGCGGTAGCGGCCCTCGGCGCGCTGGTAGCAGTCGACGTTCGTGCCCATCGCGATGTGCTCGCCCTGCCAGCGGCGCGAGCCGAGCTGGCGGCCCAGCAGCTCCGGGGCGTTGACCTTGACCACTATCTGCGAGTCGAAGTCGATCCCCGAGTCGAGGTCCAGGTAGGTGTGCGTCTTGCGGGCGAAGCAGTACACGCACGCGTGCGAGCAGCCCCGATAGGGGTTGACGGTCCACTCGAAGGGCATCCGTGAGGCGCCCGGCACCCGGTTGATGATCGTGCGGGCCCGCACCTCGTGGAAGGTGATCCCGCGGAATTCGGGCGTGTCGAAGGTACGGCTGACCACGGCGTCCGCGCCGAACAGCGCGGCGTCGGCCGTGCGGCTGGTGCCGCCGGACTCCAGTGTGAGGTTCTCCCAGCGCATGACGCCTCCTCGATAGCCCTGCCCTCAGAGTGAAACACTTGTTCGAATACCTGTGCAAGTGGTGTTCCCGATCGCTTGACCGCGTCCGGAGCCACCCCGATTTGGGTGGCCGTGGGCGGGGGTGGTTGGCTTGCCCCAACCCCGAGAACGCAAGTCCTGGAGGAACCCAATGGCGCAGGTCGAGGCCACTACCGAGCGGGTCGTCGCGGCAGACGCGGAGAAGGTGTTCGACGCCCTCGCCGACTACAGCGGCACGCGCGCGAAGCTGCTGCCCGAGCAGTTCAGCGAGTACGAGGTGCGCGAGGGCGGCGACGGCGAGGGCACCCTCGTCCACTGGAAGCTCCAGGCCACCAGCAAGCGGATCCGTGACTGCCTCCTGGAGGTCGGCGAGCCCACCGACGGCGAGCTCGTCGAGAAGGACCGCAACTCCTCGATGGTCACCACCTGGCGGGTCACCCCGGCCGGCGAGGGCAAGTCCCGCGTCGTCGTGACCACCGTCTGGAACGGCGCGGGCGGCATCGGTGGCTTCTTCGAGAAGACGTTCGCACCCAAGGGTCTCGCCCGGATCTACGACGCCGTGCTCGCCAGGCTCGCCACCGAGGTCGAGAAGTAAGTCCCCGGTGCGCGGCGGCTGTTGACCCCTCTCACCGGTTCGAGTGGATCTCCGGACGCCGCGCCGGTCCGCCGTAACTCGTCGCGCTTGCTCGTAGTTGTCGCCTCAGGCGGAAATTGTGTGGCAGCGCGACGAGGGGAGCGATACGTGGGCGGGACCACTCTGACGCAGGGCGAACTGCAGGCGGATCTGCAGGGCGAACTGCGGGACGAACCGGCCGTGGCGCCCCCGCCGTCCCCCGCCGCCGCTGCGGCCGAGGCGGCCGAACTGAGCCCGCGCCGGGTGCGGTTGGTCTTCCTCGGGCTGATGCTGGCGCTGCTGCTCGCCGCCCTGGAGCAGATGATCGTCGCCACCGCGCTCCCGAAGATCGTCGGTGAGCTGCACGGCCTGGACAGGATGTCCTGGGCGATCACCGCCTACCTCCTGACGGCCACCGTCGGTCTGCCGGTCTACGGCAAGCTCGGCGATCTGCTCGGCCGCAAGGGCGTCTTCCAGTTCGCCATCGTCGTCTTCGTGATCGGCGCCGCGCTCGCGGGCCGGGCGCAGAGCATGGACCAGCTGATCGCCTTCCGCGCGGTCCAGGGCGTCGGCGCGGGCGGCCTCATGATCGGCGTGCAGGCGATCATCGCCGACATCGTGCCGCCCCGGCAGCGGGGCCGCTTCATGGGGCTGATCGGGGCCGCGTTCGGCCTCGCGTCCGTGGCCGGACCCCTGTTGGGCGGCTACTTCACGGACCACCTCTCCTGGCGCTGGTGCTTCTACTTCAACGTCCCCTTCGGCCTGCTCACCCTGGCCGTCGTCACCGCCGTACTGAAGCTCCCGAAGCCGAAGCGCAAGCCGCGGTTCGACGTCCCGGGCGCCCTGCTGCTCGCCGCCGCCTCAACCTGCCTCGTCCTGCTGACCAGTTGGGGCGGCACCGAGTACGCCTGGGGCTCTCGGACGATCCTCGGCCTCGGAGCGGGAGCCGCGGCCGCCACCGTCCTCTTCGTCGTCGCCGAGCGCTTCGCCGCCGAACCCCTCATCCCGCTCAGGCTGTTCAGGGACTCCGTCTTCACCGTCACCGGCCTCGTGGGACTGGTGATCGGAGTCGCACTGTTCGGGGCCGCCAGCTATCTGCCCACCTTCCTGCAGATGGTCGACGGGGCTTCCGCCACCGAATCGGGGCTGCTGATGCTGCCCATGATGGGCGGGATCGTCGGCGCTTCGATCGTCTCCGGACAGCTCATCAGCCACACCGGGCGCTACAGGCTCTATCCGGTTCTCGGCAGCGCCGTCTCCGTCCTCGGCATGTGGCTGCTGTCCCGGCTCGAAGTCGACACGCCCCGAATGCAGTACAGCATCTGGATGGCCGTCCTCGGCGCCGGCATCGGCATGGTGATGCCGGTCCTCGTCCTCGCCGTGCAGAACTCAGTGCGCCCCGCCGACCTCGGCACTGCGACGAGTGCCAACAACTACTTCCGGCAGATCGGTGGAAGTGTCGGAGCCGCGATCTTCGGCACCCTCTTCGCCGACCGGCTCGCCGACGCCCTCGCGAAACGGCTCCCCACGCGCGCGGGCGCACAGCTGCCCGACCCCGAGTCCCTCACCCCGCAGCTCGTCCACGCGCTGCCCGCGCCGCTGCGCGACGACTACATCCGGGCCTACGCCGACGCGATGCCCCGGATCTTCCTGTACCTCGTCCCGGTGCTCGCCGTCGGCCTGTTCATCGCCTGCTTCCTCAAGGAGAAACCACTGGTGTCCCACAACGCCGCCGAAACGGAGCCCGTGCCCGTGAACGCCCCGATCCCCCAGGCACGCGCCGGGGCTTCGGCCGGGGGGACCCCCACCTCGCCGCACACCGCCGGAATCCCCGTCTGCGGCACCGTGCAGCACCCCGACGGGACCGTGGTCCCCCGTGCGGCGCTCACGCTCATCGACGTGGCCGGACAACAGGTCGGGCGGGGCGCGAGCGGCGAGGACGGGCGGTACGCGCTGTCCACGCCCGGCTCGGGCTCCTACGTCCTCATCGCCGCCGCGGCCGGCCACCAGCCGCAGGCCGTCTCCGTCACCGTCGGCGAGCGCCCCGTCGAGCTGGACGTCGTCCTCGGCGGCGCCGGACGTCTCGCCGGCCGCGTGCTCACCGCCGACGGCACTCCCGTACGGGACGCCATCGTCACCCTCACCAACGTGCACGGCGAGGTCGTGGCCACCACCCGCAGCGGGCGCGAGGGCGGCTACATCATCACCGAGCTGGTGGCCGGCGAGTACACCCTCGCGGCCGGCGCCCCCGCGTTCCGCCCGGCCGCCCTCCCCGTCACCGTCCAGGCCTCCCGGGAGACGCGCCGGGACGTCGAACTCGCGGGCGGCGCCGTGCTGCGCGGCACCGTGCGGGCCGGCGGGGGCCGGCCCGTCGAGGACGCGCGCGTGACGCTGCTCGACGCGGCGGGCAACGTCGTGGACACGCTCACCACCGGACCCGACGGAACATTCCGGTTCGTCGACCTGTCCTCCGGCGAGTACACCGTCATCGCCGCGGGCTATCCGCCCGTCGCCACGGTGCTCCAGGTGGCCGGAGGCGGACGGACCGAGCGGGATCTGCAACTGGGCCACGAGGACTGACCGTTCACCCTCGGCCGGTCATCCTTGTGTACTCGGGAGTCACTTCGGTGGGGCCAATTCCCGTATTGGCGCACATCACAGCCGGCCGTCGCCGTACCGTGGTGAGGACGACGCAGATCTTGCGGAGCCGTGGGAAGAAAGGGCCTGGGGCATGGACCGTGGCACCGAAGTGGGCGTGGACCCCGGCCGCGGAGCCGGAAAGGGCACGGACTCCGGACGCGAGACCGGGGAGGGCGCCGCGGTACGGCATGCCGCGACCGGGCGCATTCCACTGGCCGTGGTCGTCGTGGACCGAGAGAGCCTGGTCTCCCACTGGAGCGCGGGCGCGCGGCGGCTGTTCGGCGCCGCCAGGGAGGACGCGCTGGGGCGCCCCGCCGTCGACCTGCTGCCGGTCTCCGGCGCCCTCGGCGAAGGCTTCGACGGCCTCGGCGCGGCACCCGTGCTCGACGCCTACGGCCCCCATGACGTGTACGACGAGCTGGGCCCCGGCCTGGAGGCATCCCTGGGCGGCGGCGCCGGGTACCCGACGGCCGGCCGCGCCCGGGTCAACGGCCCGCGGCACGAGCGGCTCGACATCCTGTGGTGGGCCTACCCCCTGGTCGGACCCGGACCCGCGCGCCTGCTGGTCCTCGCCGCCGACGCGGCCCGCCTCCAGGCCGAGCGGGGCTACGACGACGTCGTCGAGCGCATCGGCCCCGGCTTCGCCCGCTACACCGAACTCCCGGACACGGACGAGCTGGCCAAGCGGCTGCCGGAGATCCTGCCGAACATGGGACCGGAGCTGAGCAGCCGCATCGTCTCCCAGATCCTCGAACTGGGCTATCCCGTGCTGGAGTTCAGCCAGTTCGACCGCGTGCCCGTCACCCCCGACTGGGGTGTCCCGCGCCGCGCCGGTCGCCGGCGGGCACCGGCCACGGCGCAGGACGCGGCGCACGCCTTCGTGCCGGTCGGCGCCGAGCGCGACCTGGAGTACGCGGCCGTACGCGAGCGGCTGGAGTTCCTCAACGAGGTCAGCACCGGCATCGGCACCTCACTCGACCTCGGCGAGACCATCCACGAGGTGACCAGCGCCGCCGTACCCCGCTTCGCGGACTTCGCCGGCACCCATCTGCGCGCCGCCGTGCTCGCCGGCGAGGGCTTCCCGGACGGGCCGCCGGACGTCACGACCGTATGGCACCGCGTATGGGTCGAGCACAACGACGAACCGGGCCGCTGGGACGACACCGTCCCCGTCGGCGAGGCCATCGCATTTCCCGAACACACGCCGTTCTTCCAGTGCATGAGCACCGGAGAGCCCGTCCTCGTCCCGCGGGTCAGCGAGGAGCTGGGCAACCGCATCGCAGGGGAGTTCGAGAAGCGCGACCTGCGGCCCCTCATCAACGGCCGCTCCCTGCTGATCGTCCCGCTGAAGGCGCGCAACGTGGTGCTCGGTTTCATGGTGCTGATGCGCCGGCCGGACCGCGAGGCCTTCGACGACATGGACCGCACCACCGGCGCCGAACTCGCCGCCCGCGCGGGTCTGGTGCTCGACAACGCCCGCATGTACACCTACCAGGAGAACGTCGCCGAGACGCTCCAGGACAGCATGCTGCCCCAGGTCGCCCCGCGCATGGCGGGCTGCGACATCGCGACGCGCTATCTGCCCGGTGCCCGCCTCGGCCGGGTCGGCGGCGACTGGTTCGACACCATCAAACTGCCCGGCTCGCGTACGGCGATGGTGGTCGGCGACGTCATGGGCCACGGACTCAACTCGGCAGCAATGATGGGCCAGTTGCGTACGGCCGTACAGACCATGGCCACCATGGAGACCCCGCCCGCCCAACTCCTGCGCAACCTCGACGACCTGGCCCGGCGGCTCGGCGAGAACTACCTCGCCACCTGTCTGTACGCGGTGTACGACCCGATCCGCGGCGAACTGCAGCTCTCCAACGCAGGACACATCCCGCCGGTACTGGTGCACGCCGCGGACGGCCGCAGCGAACTGCTCCACCTGCCGACCGGTGCGCCCATAGGAGTGGGCGGGGTTCCGTTCGAGACCGCTCTGGTGCGGGTCGCGCCCGGTGACCGGCTCGTACTGTGCACCGACGGCCTCGTCGAGGTGCGCGGAGCCGATATCGGCGACGGTCTGGCCGCCCTGTGCGAATCCGCGGCGCACCCCGCGGCCTCCATGGACGACGCCTGCGACACCATCATCCGGGCCCTGAACACCCACGGCGGACGCAAGGACGACGTCGCCCTGCTCATGGCCCGGCTCAACGGCATCCCCACCGAGGACGTCGCCGAGTGGCAGCTCTCCCGGGAGCCGGCCGAGGTGGCGCGGGCCCGTCGGCTGGTCCGCGCCCGGCTGCTCGACTGGGGGCTGCCCGACGCGGTGGAGACGGCGGAGCTGCTGGTCAGCGAGGTCGTCACCAATGCCGTACGGCATGCCACGGGCGAGAGCCTCGGGCTGCGGCTGGTGCGCACCGACGCGCTGCTGTGCGAGGTCACGGACGACGAGCCGACTCTGCCCGCACTGCTGAGCGCCGGTGTGCACGAAGTGTCGGGCCGCGGGCTGCGCGTGGTCAGCCACCTCGCACACGAATGGGGTGCGAGCGCCACCGGACACCACAAGACGGTGTGGTTCGAACAGGTTTTGACGCCTCGTCAGCGGACACTGTGACGGGCGCGGAAAGCACCCACAGTCGCTCAGGGGTGCGCGCCGGATCGAACATCCCGTGAAAACCTGCGCCTTCACCTTGCCGTGCACCCGCTGACCGCGATATCCCCGATCATGAAGTCGACCACTGCTGGGGAGGACGCATGAACGTGTCGGAGGACTACCGCAATGCTTGGGAAGGCTACTGGCAGGCGACCTCCGACGCGCCGGGCGAGGCGATCTGGGACTCGGACCCGTCGCTGACCGCCGTACCGCACAGCGAACTGCTGCTGCCGCACGCCGATTCCGGCCGCACCATCGTCGATCTGGGCTGCGGCAACGGCACCCAGACGCGCTATCTCGCCACGCGGTTCGCGCGCGCCGTCGGCGTGGACCTGTCGCACGCCGCCATCGAGCACGCCCGGCGGGCCGGCGACGGTGCGGCGGGGGCCTTCGAGTTCCAGCAGCTCGACCTGACGGACACCGCGGCGGTGGGCGCCCTGCACGCCCGGCTCGGCGACAGCCACGTCTATATGCGGGCCGTCATCCACCAGAGCGAACCGCACGCCCGTGCCGCCGTGGCCGCGGCCGTCGCGGGGATCATCGGCGGTCAGGGGCGGGCCTTCGTCGTGGAACTGACCGCCGAGTCGCGCGAGGTGCTGCGGCGGGCGGCCGGGGGGCCAGAGGGGCCGCCGCCCAAGCTGCGCCGGGTCTTCGAGCACGGCCTCAAGCCCGCCGACGCCGAGGATGCGGAGATCCCGCAGCTGCTGCGGGAGGCCGGGCTGACAATCCTCGCCGACGGCGACACGACACTGCCGCAGACCGAGCACATGGCGGACGGCAGCCGCATCGACCTGCCCGCACGCTGGTTCGTCCTGGCGGGGAGTGGCGCGACCGGGTGAGGAGTTGTCCACAGGCCCGCCCGTAGCTCGCCGGATGCGCGTACGGTTTCGTGGCATGAAGATCCTGATCAGCGCCGACATGGAGGGTGCCACGGGGGTGACCTGGCCGGCCGACGTGCTGCCCGGGACACCGCAGTGGGAGCGGTGCCGCTCGATGTTCACCTCGGACGTCAACGCCGCCGTGCTGGGATTCTTCGACGGCGGCGCCGACGAGGTTCTCGTCAACGAAGCCCACTGGACCATGCGCAATCTGCTGCTGGAGCAGTTGGACGAGCGCACCGAGATGCTCACCGGGCGGCACAAGTCCCTCTCCATGGTGGAGGGCGTGCAGCACGGGGATGTGGACGGCATCGCCTTCGTCGGCTATCACGCCGGCGCCGGCATGGAGGGTGTCCTCGCCCACACCTACCTCGCCAACTCCATCACCGGGGTCTGGCTGAACGACGTACGCGCCAGCGAGGGCCTGCTCAACGCGCAGGTCGTCGCCGAGTACGGGGTCCCCGTCGTCCTGGTCACCGGCGACGACGTGGCCTGCGAGGACGCTCTCGGGTACGCGCCCGGGGCGCTGAAGGTCGCGGTCAAGGACCATGTGTCGCGGTACGCGGCCGTGTGCCGGACGCCGTCCAGGACCGCGTCCGACATCCGCGCCGCGGCGAAGGAGGCCGCCCGGCTGGCGGTCCGTCACCAACCGGTCCGGGAAGGGCCGTTCACCGTCGCCCTCGAGTTCGACGCCGAGCATCTCGCCCTGGCCGCCACCGTCGTGCCCGGCGTCGGCCGGATCGGGGAGCGGAAGGTGGCGTACACCAGCGAGACCATGTACGAGGGGATCCGCGCGTTCAAGGCCGTCACGACGATCGTCTCGGCCGCCGTGGAGGAACAGTATGGCTGACCAGCAGGCATTGGACGAGGTCGTCGAGTTCACCTCCGACCTCATCCGCATCGACACCACCAACCGCGGCGGCGGAGACTGCCAGGAGCGGCCCGCCGCCGAGTACGTCGCCGAGCAGCTGACCGGAGCGGGCCTGGAGCCCACGCTTGTGGAGCGCACCAAGGGCCGAACGAACGTCGTCGCCCGTATCCGGGGCACGGACCCGTCCGCCGACGCGCTACTCGTCCACGGTCATCTGGACGTCGTGCCCGCGCAGGCCGACGACTGGAGCGTGCACCCCTTCTCCGGGGAGGTCCGCGACGGGGTCGTGTGGGGGCGCGGCGCGGTCGACATGAAGAACATGGACGCGATGATCCTCGCCGTCGTGCGCGAGTGGGCGCGCGAGGGCGTCAGGCCGCGGCGTGACATCGTCGTCGCCTTCACCGCCGACGAGGAGGACAGCGCCCGGGACGGCTCCGGGTTCCTCGCCGACCAGTACCCGGGACTCTTCGAGGGCTGCACCGAGGGCGTGAGCGAGTCGGGGGCGTTCACCTTCCACGACGGCGGCGGGCGGCAGCTCTATCCGATCGCGGCCGGTGAGCGCGGCACTGGCTGGCTGAAGCTCACCGCGCGCGGACGGGCCGGGCACGGCTCCAAGATGAACAGGGAGAACGCGGTCACCCGCCTCGCCGCCGCCGTCACCCGCATCGGCGAGTACGAGTGGCCGCTCAGGCTGACCCCGACCGTGCGGGCGGCGCTGACCGAACTCGCCTCGCTCTACGGCATCGAGACCGGCCTGGACGACGTGGACGCGCTGCTGGAGAAGCTCGGCCCGGCCGCGAAGCTGGTCGAGGCGACCGTCCGCAACAGCGCCAACCCGACGTTGCTGGACGCCGGTTACAAGGTCAACGTGATTCCGGGTGAGGCCGTCGCGTATGTCGACGGGCGGTATCTGCCGGGCGGCGAGGACGAGTTCCGCACGACCCTCGACCGGCTCACCGGCCCCGACGTGGACTGGGAGTTCCACCACCGCTCTCAGGCCCTTCAGGCGCCGCTCGACTCGCCGACGTACGCGAAGATGCGTGCCGCCGTCGAGGAGTTCGCGCCCGAGGGGCACGTGGTGCCGTACAGCATGACGGGCGGCACGGACGCCAAGCAGTTCTCCCGGCTCGGCATCACCGGGTACGGGTTCACACCCCTGAAGCTCCCGGAGGGGTACGACTACCAGGCCATGTTCCACGGGGTCGACGAGCGCGTCCCGGTCGAGGCACTGCATTTCGGCGTGCGGGTACTCGACCGGTTCCTGCGGACGGCCTAGGCGAGTTGGGGGAGAACGTGCAGACCCTGCCCTACGGTTCCTGGCCCTCGCCCATCGACGCGGCGCTCGCCGCCGCGCACGACGGGCACCCCGAGTACGTCGGCTTCGTCGGCGACGAGGCGTGGTGGACCGAGCCACGGCCCGCCGAGGGCGGCCGCCGCACCCTGGTGCGGCGGCGCACCGACGGCCAGGAGGAGCCGGTACTGCCCGCCCCGTGGAACGTCCGCAGCCGGGTCATCGAGTACGGCGGCCGGCCCTGGGCCGGTACCGCGCGGGACGGCCGGCCGCTCGTGGTGTTCGTGAACTTCGACGACCAGCGGCTCTACCGCTACGAGCCCGGAAGCGACCCGCGTCCCCTCACGCCCGTGTCCCCCGTGGGCGGCGGACTGCGCTGGGCGGAGCCGCAGTTGCACCCCGAACGCGGTGAAGTGTGGTGTGTGCTGGAGGAGTTCACCGGCGACGGCCCCACCGATGTGCGCCGGGTCCTGGCCGCGGTGCCGCTGGACGGCTCGGGGGCCGGGGACCGCGGCGCCGTGCGCGAACTCACCGACGACCGGCACCGGTTCGTCACCGGGCCCCGCCTCTCGCCCGACGGGCGGCGCGCGGCCTGGCTGGCCTGGGACCATCCCCGCATGCCGTGGGACGGCACGGAGCTGATCGTCGCCGACGTCGGTGACGACGGCACCCTCCGGCAGGCGCGTGCCGTCGCCGGGGGACCGGACGAGTCGATCGCCCAGGCGGACTGGGCACCCGACGGCTCCCTCCTGCACGCGAGCGACCGCACCGGCTGGTGGAACCTCTACCGCGACGGCGCCCCGCTCTGTCCGCGCGAGGAGGAGTTCGGCGGGCCGCTATGGAAGCTCGGCCAACGCTGGTTCGCCCCGCTGGACAGCGGGCTGATCGCCGTCGTGCACGGCCGCGGTGCCGCCGCGCTCGGGATACTGGACCCCGAGACCGGCGAGGTCGTAGACGCGGCCGGCCCCTGGACCGAGTTCGCGTCCACACTCGCGGTGCACGGCGAGCGGGTCGTCGCCGTCGGAGCCGGCCCGCGCAGCGCGTACGAGGTGGTGGAGCTGGACACCAGCACCGGCAGGGCCCGGGTGATCGGCGCCGAGCACGACGACGCCGTCGACCCCGCCCACTACCCCGAGCCCCAGATCCGCACCTTCACGGGACCGGCCGGGCGTGACATCCACGCCCACATCTACGCGCCGCACCACCCCGGCTGTGTCGCGCCGGGCGACGTACTGCCGCCCTACGTCGTCCGGGCGTACGGCGGCCCCACCAGCCGGGCGCCCCTGGTCCTCGACCTGGAGATCGCCTACTTCACCTCCCGGGGCATCGGCGTCGCCGAGGTCAACTACGGCGGCTCGACCGGGCACGGACGTGAGTACCGCAACCGGCTGCGTGAGCAGTGGGGCGTCGTCGACGTCGAGGATTGCGCGGCCGTCGCCCTCGCGCTCGCGGACGAGGGCACCGCCGACCGCGGCCGGCTCGCGATCCGCGGCGGCAGCGCCGGCGGCTGGACCGCGGCCGCCTCCCTCGCCGCCACCGACGTCTACGCCTGCGGCACGATCATCTACCCCATCCTCGACCTCGCCGGCTGGGGCGCGGGGGAGACCCACGACTTCGAGTCGCAGTACCTGGAGACGCTGGTCGGGCCGTTCGCCGAGGTGCCCGGACGGTACGCGCAGCGGTCGCCCGCCGAGAACGCCGACCGGATCACCGCGCCCTTCCTGCTGCTGCAGGGCCTGGACGACGTGATCTGTCCGCCCGCGCAGTGCGAACGATTCCTGGCCCGCATGGAGGGCAGGCGGGTGCCGCACGCGTACATCGCCTTCGAGGGGGAGGGGCACGGGTTCCGGCGGGCCGACACCATGATCCGGGTCCTGGAGTCCGAACTCTCCCTGTACGCGCAGGCCTTCGGGCTGCACCCGCAAGGCGTCCCGACACTGGAACTGTCCGGATGAGAGAGCGTATGAGCGAGCAGGCGAGAGACCTTCTGCGGCCGTCCCGGCTCGCCCCCGGCGCCCGCGTGGCCGTCGTCGCACCCAGCGGACCCGTGCCCGAGGAGCGGCTGCAGGCGGGGCTCGACGTGCTGCGCGGCTGGGACCTCGACCCGGTGGTGGCGCCCCATGTGCTGGACCGGCACGGCGAGTTCGGCTACCTGGCGGGCACGGACACGGACCGGGCCGCCGATCTGCAGGGCGCGTGGTGCGACCCGTCGGTGGCCGCGGTGCTGTGCGCGCGGGGCGGGTACGGAGCGCAGCGGATGATCGATCTGCTCGACTGGGAGGCGATGCGGGCCGCCGGACCCAAGGTCTTCGTGGGCTTCAGCGACGTCACGGCACTGCACCAGGCCTTCGCCACCCGGCTGGGCCTGGTGACCCTGTACGGGCCGGCGGCCGCCGGTGTCGACTTCATCAAGAACACCCGGTCGCAGGAACACCTCAAAGCCACCCTGTTCGCTCCGGAAAGCGTCCGCACCATCGCATCCGGCGGCGCCGCCCTGGTGGCCGGACGGGCCCGGGGCGTCACGCTGGGCGGGTGCCTGAGCCTGCTCGCCTCCGACCTCGGGACCCCGCACGCCCGGGCCGGCGCCCGGGGCGGGCTGCTCCTGATCGAGGACGTCGGCGAACGGGCGTACCGCATCGACCGGACGCTGACCCAGCTGCTGCGCAGCGGCTGGCTCGACGGCCTCACCGGGATCGTGCTGGGGTCGTGGGAGCGGTGCGGCCCGTACGCCGAACTGCGCCCGGTTCTCGTCGACCGGCTCGCCGGGCTCGGCGTCCCCGTCGTCGAGGAGTTCGGATTCGGGCACTGCGAGGGCGCGTCGACTCTCCCCCTCGGTGTGGCGGCCGAACTGGACGCGGAGGCAGGCACTCTGACGCTTGATCAGCCCGCCCTTCGCTGAGCGACTTCGCTGGGCTCCTGCGCTGAGCAGCCCCTGGGTCGATCCTCTTCACTGATCATCCGTCAACAACACTCGTCTGGGCGATTGACCCCCGTCTGACACGTGTCACACCATGACAACCGGCCGGTACCTACTGGTCGGTAGGCAGGGCTGCCCTGAGTGTGGAGGTCTCAGTGTCCCGACGCGTGTCCAGATCCCGAGTTCCCCTCGCCCTCGCCCTGGGCGCGGCGCTCACCGTCCCTCTCGCGTTCACCGCCCCCGCGGCCGCATCCGGCCGATACACCGTCACGGCACTGAAGTTCACGGTCCAGGCGGGCGGCCACACCTGCACGGTCGATGCCGACCTGTACCGGCCGACGGGCGTCGACAAGGCTCACCCGGCTCCGGCCGTGCTCGCCACGAACGGCTTCGGTGGCAGCAAGTCCGACGGCTCGACCGACGCGGTCGGCAAGGCCTTCGCCGAGCGCGGCTATGTCTCCCTGGTCTACTCCGGGCTCGGCTTCGGCGCGTCCGGCTGTCTGATCTCGCTGGACGACCCGGGCGTAGACGGCAGGGCCGCCTCGGGGCTGATCGACTTCCTGGGCGGCAAGCGTGCCGCCGACGACGGCACCAAGGCCGACTTCGTCGCCCTCGACGCCGCCGGCGACCCGCGGGTCGGCATGATCGGCGGCTCGTACGGAGGCGCCATCCAGCTGGCGACGGCCGCGGTCGACCACCGCGTCGACGCGCTCGTCCCGCTGATCACATGGAACGACCTGGTCTACGCGCTCGACCCGAACAACGCCTCCGCCGCCGTCCCCGGCGCCTACAAGTGGCAGTGGGGCAACGGTTTCTACCTCATCGGCGAGAGCCGGCCGCTGACGACGCCGAACCTCGACCCGTCCCGGATCAACTCCCTCACCTGTCTGCACTTCGTGGCCAAGGCCTGCGACACCATCCGCACCCTGAACTCCGGCAGCTATCGCTCCGCACCGACCGCCGCGCTGCTCTCCTACGCCCGCAGTGTCTCCCCGGTGTCCTACCTGAGCCGGGTCAAGGCGCCCACCCTGCTGATCCAGGGGCAGGCCGACAGCCTCTTCAACCTCAACGAGGCGACCGCGACGTACAGGACGCTCAGGGCCCAGGGCACGACCGCCAGGATGATCTGGCAGTCCTGGGGGCACAGCGGCGGCATCACCGATCCGGCCAGCGGTGAACTCAACCTCAACCAGGGCAACTTGGAGTCCAGTTACGTCGGCAAGCGGATCCTCTCCTGGTTCGACCGCTACCTCCGCGGGCAGAGGGAGACCGACACCGGACCGGCCTTCGCCTACTACCGTGACTGGATCGCCGACCCGGGCCATACCTACGCCACCGCCTCCCGGCTGCCCGCTCTCAGCCGGACGTTCTATCTCTCCGGCGACGGCAAGCTCGTCGACAACCGCAACAAGGTGGCGCGCGGCAGCCGTACGTACGCCAACCTGCTCACACCCACCAGCCATTCGGAGAGCTCGCTGTCCCAACTCGCCGGGCTGCCGGACCCGGGGCCGTACGACACCGCGGGCACCTACCTCGGCTGGACCAGCGCACCGCTCACCCGCCCCACCGACGTCGTCGGCGCGCCCAGGGCCACGCTCAGGGTCGTCTCACCGACGGCGGCGAGGGCCCAGAACTCCGGCGACGCCGCCGACCGGCTCGTCCTGTTCGCCAAGCTGTACGACATCGCGCCCGACGGCACCAAGACGCTGGTGCACCGGTTGATCGCGCCGGTCCGGGTGCCGGACGTGACCAAGAACGTCACGGTGACCCTGCCGGGCATCGTGCACCGCTACGAGAAGGGGCACCGGCTGCGGTTCGTGATCGCGGCGAGCGACGACGCGTACTTCGGCAACCGGGGCATCAAGCCGGTGACCGTGGTCAGCGCGCCCCGGGACACGGGTGTGCTGGAGCTGCCCGTGGTCGGCGGATGAGGCCGGCCGCGCCGTCTCGGGAGCGTAATTCACGAGGCGGTGCGGCCGGTCGGCCGTAGGGTTGCGGCATGCCGCACACCGCATCCCGCTACCTCGCCGAGGGCCCCCGCGTGGGCATACGTCACTTCACCTACGAGGACGGTGCCGAGTTCACCACCCGCGCACGCGAGAGCAAGGACCTGCATCAGCCGTGGCTGTTCCCGCCGGACGCCACCAACGCGTACACCGCGTACGCGAGCCGGCTGATCGAGGATCCGGCCAAGGCCGGGTTCCTGGTCTGCGAGAAGGACGGCGAGCAGGGCGACGGGGCCATCGCCGGGTTCATCAACATCAACAACATCGTCGAGGGCGGCTTCCAGTGCGGTGCGCTCGGCTACGGCGCCTTCGCGCACGCGGCTGGGCGCGGGCTGATGCGAGAGGGGCTGAACCTGGTGGTGGGGTACGCGTTCGGGCCGATGCGACTGCACCGGCTGGAGATCAACGCGCAGCCCCAGAACACCGCCTCGATCGCACTGGCCCGCTCCTGCGGCTTCCGCCTGGAGGGCTTCTCGCCGAACATGATCTTCATCGACGGGGCCTGGCGGGACCACGAGCGCTGGGCGGTCACCGCCGAGATGCGGGCTTGAAATTGATCTTCATGGTGTCGAGGTCCGTCACGGTGGACTTCAGGTCCCTGAAGCCGTAGCCGAGGGCCCCGAGCGTCTCCTGCGCGCGGTCCTCGGCGATCGCGCCCGCCATCTCCTCACCGTCGACCGCGTCCGACACCACCACGTAGCGCATCGAGAAGTGCTTGAGCGGCGTCGGCTCGTACGACAGCGAGCCCTCCTCGGTGAACCGCATGCTCGTCAGGCCGTGGCCGGCCGCCTCGGCGAGCAGCCGCTGCCGGGCCTCGTCCCTCAGCCCGTCCCACGTGCCCCGGACGATCACCCGGTACGTGTGCTGCTCGCTCATCGGCCTGCCCCCGCGTCGATTTCCGTTGAAGGGCCGACTGTATGTCGGCGAGGATGCACCGCATGCGGAATTTCGTCGTGCTCGACGCACCCTCCAGCCGGGGGCCTGCGCCCGCCCGCCCCCAGCTCCGTGCCCGACTGCCACAAGCTCGCCGCGCACTGCCCGCGGACACGGTCGTGGCGGCCTTTGCGGAATCCTGACCGGTAGCTCCCCTGGTCAGCTCCCCGGCGAGCGGCTTCCATGGTGATCGTGACGACCATCCGACGTGAGGTACTCACCCTGCCCGCCGCGCAGGCGGGTCCGGACAACCCGCTGCCGCCGTTGCGGATGCTCCACGAGGTGCACCGCATCGAGGACCGGGACCGGGACGAGCTGCCGCGGGACATGGCCCGGCAGGTCGGCCTCGCACCACTGCGCAGCCTGCTGCCGGTGCGCGTGCGGGACGGATACGGGCGGGCGCGCGAACCCCGGGAGATCGACGCCCTGGTGATCGAGAACGACCGGCTGCGCGCGACCGTACTGCCCGGACTCGGAGGCCGTGTCGCCTCTCTGCTGCACAAGCCGACCGGCCGCGAACTCCTTTACCGCAACCCGGTGTTCCAGCCCGCCAACTTCGCCCTCAACGGCGCCTGGTACTCCGGCGGCATCGAATGGAACATCGGCGCCACCGGCCACACCGCCCTCTCCTGCTCCCCCCTGCACGCGGCCCGCGTCCCCGCCCCCGACGGCGGCGAGATGCTCCGCCTGTGGGAGTGGGAACGCCTGCGCGACCTGCCTTTCCAGGTCGACCTCTGGCTGCCGGAGCACTCCGACTTCCTGTACGTCGGTGTCCGCATCCGCAATCCGCACGAGCGGGCCGTGCCGGCCTACTGGTGGTCCAACACCGCCGTGCCGGAGGAACGCCGGGTGCTGGCGCCGGCGCAGGAGGCCTGGCACTTCGGATACGAGCGGCGCCTGCGCCGGGTGCCCGTGCCGTCGTACGAGGGAATCGACCGCACCTACCCGCTCAACAGCCCTTACGCCGCCGACTACTTCTACGAGCTGCCGAACGGCCGGCGCCGCTGGATCGCCGCCCTCGACGCCGACGGCCACGGACTGGTGCAGACGTCCACCGACGTGCTGCGCGGCCGGAAGCTGTTCGTGTGGGGGACCGGCAGCGGCGGCCGGCGCTGGCAGGAGTGGCTCACCGAGCCGGGCACCGGCGGGTACTGCGAGATCCAGGCCGGGCTCGCGCGCACACAGCTGGAGCACGTGCTGATGGACGCGGCGAGCGAGGTGAGCTGGCTGGAGGCGTACGGCCCGTTGGAGTCACCGCGGGCAGGGGAGTGGGACACCGTGGTGGGTGAGGCGGAGACACGGCTGGAGACCGCGCTCCCGCGTGCCGACGTCGACGCCGCCCACGCCGCCTGGAAGCCGCACGCGGACACCGACCCGGGCGACATCCTCGCCACCGGTTCCGGCTGGGGCGCACTCGAAGTACTGCGTGGCGACTGGAAGTTGCCCGGCACCCCCTTCGACGAGGGCACGCTCGGCGAGGCCCAGAAGCCCTGGCTGCAGCTGCTGCGCGCGGGCACCCTCCCGGAGCAGCGCCGGGTGCGGCCGCCCGGCGAGACACTGGTCGCGCCGCACTGGCGGGACATGCTGGAGACCGCTCCCGCGACCCCGCTGACCGAGTACCACCTGGGCGTCGCCCAGTGGCACGCCGGCGACCGGGCGCAGGCGGTGCGCAGTTGGGAGCGGGCCCTCGAACTCGCCCCGTCTCTCTGGCCGTTGCTCCGCTGTCTCGCCGTCGCCGACCAGGAGGCCGGCAACCACGAGCGGGCCGCGGACCGGTACGCCGACGCCTTCGACGACCTGTGCCACGAGCGGCGCGACAACGGGGAGTCGTGGACGGCGGCCACGGCCGCGCTGGGCCGCGAGGCCATCGAGGCGCTGCTCGCCGTGCGCCGCACGGCTCAGGCGCGCGGCATCCTGGAGCGGCTGCACCCGGCGATCCGGGAGCACGGCCGGTTCCGGCTGATCGACGTGCGGCTGCTGCTCGCGGAGGACCGGCCCGACGAGGCGCGGGCCGTCTTCTCCGCGGGCTTCGAGGTCGCCGACCTGCGCGAGGGCGCGGAGGACATCGGCAGCCTGTGGGCGAGGCTCACCGACGAGCCGCTCCCGCCGCACTTCGACTTCCGGATGCGGCCACCGGAGTCCTGAGATCCGGAGTCCGCGGCCCGCCGCGAAGAGGTCGGCACGGACCGTCGCCCGTGACGTGTGAGCGGACGGCTACGGGTTTCGGTCCACGTACTCGTACACCATCCCGTCCGGATGCATCGCGAGCAGAGTGTGGCCCGCCGGTGACGGCACCGGGCCCACGAGGATGTGCGCGCCGAGGTCGGTGAGCACCCGGTGTGCCTCCGCGACGTCCTTGACGGCGATCGTCGCGGAGACCTTGCGCAGCAGGTCCAGCTCCTGCGCGGGCCCGCTCATCAGCAGGAAACAGCCGACGGCTGCCACCTGAACGCCGTCGCGCTCGAAGCGGAGGGCTCTGCCGCCGGCAAGGCGTTCGTAGAAGGGGACCGCAGTCTCCAGGTCGTCGACGCATACGCGCAGCGTGGCTCCCAGAATGTCCATGGGGACGAGCCTAGTTGGGGCGGCCGGGTGAGGAGATCCATTCCGGTGATCATCTCGGCTCCGGGTCCACGCACCCGGGTGGCGGCCATGGCGTTACTCGGCGGTGACCGAGGGTACCCGGCGCTCATGGAAGGCTTGGATCATCTGGAGCATCTGGACAAACACCTGGTCGACGAGCTGGCGCAGGTGGCGCGCGAGACCGTGCGCGACGAGCTGCGCGAACAGACTCGCAAGCAGCGGCGGAGGGCCACGCTGTACGCGGCGTCCGGAGCCGTCGCCCTGTACGCGGGCGCGGCCCTCGCACTCGCGGTCGGACTGGCCCTGGCCATCGCACTGCCGGACTGGGCCGCCGCGCTGATCACGGCGGCGATCCTGGGCGCCGTCGCCTACCTCCTGCGCGGCGCCGCCCGGCCCACGGCATCCCGGTCCGCCGCACACGAGGCCGGCTTCGCCGCCGGCCAGGAGGAGCGTGTCACCGGCGACCGGTCCCCCGCGACACCGCCCACCGCTCTCGGCAAGCCGATTCCGCCGAAGCCGCCGCTCGCACCAGGCGAGGCGGGCGCGGCGGCCGGCGTGCCCGCGGCACCGACCGCCGACGGCATCGACGCCGAGCCGCCGCACCACAGGGCGTGACGAGGAGTGCGTATGCGTTGGGGCGGATCCGAGCCGCGGCTTGGCAGGACCGTTGTGGTGACCGGGGCCAGTGGCGGTGTGGGACGGGCCACGGCCCTGGCCTTCGCCGCCCGGGGCGACCGGGTCGCCCTGCTGGCCCGGGGACGCGAGGGCCTCGCCGCGGCCGCTGACGACGTGCAGCGCGCCGGGGGCGAGGCCCTCGTCGTCAGCGTGGACATGGCCGACGCCAAGGCGGTCGACGACGCGGCCCAGCAGGTCGCCGACACGTTCGGGCACATCGACGTGTGGGTCAACAACGCCTTCGCCGGGGTCTTCGCGCCGTTCACCGAGATCACCGGGGACGAGTTCCGCCGGGTCACCGAAGTGACGTACCTGGGCTGTGTGTCCGGCACCCGGGCCGCGCTGCGCCACATGCTGCCGCGCGACCGGGGCACGATCGTGCAGGTCGGTTCCGCGCTCGCCTACCGGGGGATCCCTCTGCAGTCGGCGTACTGCGGGGCCAAACACGCGATCCAGGGGTTCAACGAGTCGCTGCGGTGCGAACTGCTGCACACGGGCAGCGGTGTCCGTACGACGATGGTGCAGCTCCCCGCGGTCAACACCCCGCAGTTCGACTGGGTGTTGAGCCGGATGCCGGGCAGGGCACGGCCGGTGGCGCCGGTGTTCCAGCCAGAGGTCGCGGCACGGGCGATCGTGCACGCGGCTGCCCACGGGCGGCGGCGCGAGTACTGGGTCGGAGGATCGACGGCGGCCACCCTCATCGCCAACGCCGTGGCTCCCGGGGTACTCGACCGCTATCTCGCCCGCACCGGCTTCGACTCCCAGCAGGACGAGGGCGAGCACGACGAGACCGGCAACCTGTGGAGCCCGGCGGACGGACCGCACGGACGGGACTTCGGGGCGCACGGGCGGTTCGACGACGAGGCGGTCGACGACAGCCCGCAGGACTGGGTCTCCAGGAACCGAGGCCGGTTCGGGACAGCCCTCACCGTCGGCGCGGGCCTCCTGGTGGCAGGGAAAGCGGCGGGCCGACTGAGCCGCAGGGCTCGCGGGTAGAGAACCGGGCCATGGCAGGACCCGGGCTCGCCGTCAGGCGACCCGGTACTCCTCCACCTCCTGCGTCCGCAGCGCAAGCCCGTGTCCGATCCCGCCCAGCGGCCGTACCGTGCCGCCCGTCGGATCCAGTGCACCGTCGAAGAACATGTCCTCGATGCGCACATGGTCGTGGAACCACTCCATGTGCCGGATGTTGGGCAGCGAGGCGGCCGCCGCGGCGTGGACGTGCGGCGCGCAGTGCGTGGAGACCTCCAGGCCGTGGCAGTGAGCCAGCGCCGCGGCGCGCAGGAACTCCGTGATGCCGCCGCAGCGGGTCGCGTCGATCTGCAGGCAGTCGACGGCGCCCGCTGCGATCATGCGGGCGAAGTACGGCAGGTCGTAGCCGTACTCACCCGCCGTCACGTCGCACACCAGGGCGTCGCGGACCAGCCGCAGGCCCGTCAGATCGTCCGAGGACACCGGTTCCTCGAACCAGCCCACGCCGTGCTCGGCGAGGGTCCGGCCGACCCGTACCGCCTGTTTGCGGGTGTAGGCGCCGTTCGCGTCGACATACAACTCGGCCTCGGCGCCGATCACTTGGCGTGCCGCGTGGACACGGGCCAGATCCCGGGAGACCTCCCGGCCCCAGCCCTCACCGATCTTGATCTTGACGCGTGGGATGTGCTGCCCGTGCACCCAGCCGTTCAGCTGGGCAGCCAGGTGGGTGTCGTGATACGTCGTGAAGCCGCCGCTGCCGTACACCGGGACCCGCTCGCGGCAGACGCCGAGGAGCCGGGCCAGGGGGAGTTCGAGGAGGCGGGCCTTGAGGTCCCACAGGGCGATGTCGAGTGCCGATATCGCACAGGCAGCGATCCCGGGGCGGCCCGCGTTGCGGACGGAGCGGCACATCACGTCGTGCGTGGCGGGGATGTCGAGGGCGTCGCGGCCCTCCACCAGCGGGGCGAGATGGCCGCGGAGGAAGTCGCCGACCGCCGCCGGGCCGTATGTCCAGCCCGTGCCGGTCGCGTCGCCCGCCGCCACCTCGGCGATCACCATGGTCGTGGAGTCCCAGGCCAGCGTGCCGTCGGCCTCGGGGGCATCCGTCGGCACCGTGTAGACGGAGACGACGGGACGATGGAGTCTCATCATCGTCGCCCCTCAGTTCTGCTGGAGCTGCGGCAGCACCTTCGTACGGTAGAAGTCGAAGAAGCCGCGCTGGTCGGGGCCGATCTGGTTGACGTAGACCCGGTCGAAGCCGGCGTCGGCGAAGGCGGTCAGGGCCGAGACGTGCTCGTCGACGTCGTCCCCGCAGACCGACTTCTCGCGCACCGTCACCTCCGTGATCAGCGGCTCCAACTGCTCGAAGTGGCTCGGCGAGGGCAGGACCTGGCCCATCTCGCCCGGCAGGAACTGGTTGGACCACCGCTCGTGCACCGTCCGTACGGCCTCGTCGCGGTCGGTGCCGTAGCAGACCTTCGTGCCACCGCTCACCGGCTTGCCGCCCCCGCCTCCCTTGCGGAACTGCTCCACCATCGGGGCGTCCGGCATCATCGTGATGTAGCCGTCGCCCACGCGCGCCGCGAGCTTCGTGGCCGCCGGGCCGAAGCCGGAGATGTCGATCTGCACGGGCTCGTCGGGCACCGTGTAGAGGCGGGCGTTCTCCACCTTGTAGTGGGTGCCGTAGTGGCTGACCTCCTCGCCGGTGAACAGCCGGCGCATGATCTGGATCGCCTCCTCCAGCATCTCCATCCGCACGTGCGCGGGCGGCCAGACATGGCCGAGGATGTGCTCGTTCAGGGCCTCGCCGGTGCCCACCCCCAGCCGGAAGCGGCCGTTCGTCATCACCGCCGAGGTCGCCGCCGCCTGCGCCACCACTGCCGGGTGGATCCGCACGGTCGGGCAGGTCACCGCCGTCTCGACCGGCAGCGACACCGCCTCCGACAGTGCGCCGATCACCGACCACACGAACGGGCTCTGGCCCTGCGAGCCGTTCCACGGGTGGTAGTGGTCCGAGATCCACAGCGACCGGAATCCCGCCTGCTCGGCCATCCTCGCCTGCTCGACGAGGTCCGCGGGACCGAACTCCTCACAGGAGAGGAAGTAGCCGTACTCGGGCATGGGGAGTACCTCCGATGGCTGGTGATGCAAGGGGTGGTTCGCAGTCCGGGTACCCGGCGCCCGGGACGGAAACCGGTGCACGTTCGGGCGCTCCGCCCAGTTTGGGTGCTCTGACCAGGGGGACGCGGAAGGCTCACGTACGAGGTACGCGACAGCGCCGGAGGCCAACCGTGAGTCGACCCCGCATCGTGATCGTCGGTGCCGGCTTCGCCGGCTACAGGACCGCCCGCACCCTGTCCCGGCTGGTCCGGCACAAGGCCGACATCACCCTGCTGAACCCCACCGACTACTTCCTGTATCTGCCCCTGCTGCCCCAGGTCGCCGCCGGCATCCTGGAACCTCGCCGGGTGACCGTCTCCCTGTCCGGCACCCTGCCGCACGTACGGCTGGTGCTCGGCGAGGCCGACGGCGTCGATCTCGGCGGGCGGAGCGTGCACTACACCGACCCCGAGGGCGGCGGCGGCACGCTCGCCTACGACCGGCTGGTGCTCGCCGTCGGCAGCGTCAACAAGCTGCTGCCCATCCCCGGGGTCGCCGAGCACGCGCACGGTTTCCGGGGGCTGCCCGAGGCGCTGTACCTGCGCGACCACGTCACCCGGCAGGTGGAACTCGCCGCCGCCGACGACGACCCGAAGAGCTGCGCCGAGCGGTGCACGTTCGTGGTGGTCGGCGCCGGATACACGGGGACCGAGGTCGCCGCGCAGGGCCGGCGGTACACGGACGCACAGGTCCGCAGGCGCCCGCTGCCAGGCGGTGTGCGGCCGCGCTGGCTGCTGCTCGACACCGCGCCGCGCGTCCTGCCCGAGCTGGACGAAAGGCTCTCGCGCACCGCGGACCGGGTGCTGCGGCAGAGGGGAGTCGAGGTGCGCATGGGGACCTCCGTAAAGGAGGCCACGCACAACGGAGTCCTGCTGACCGACGGCGAGTTCGTGGACAGCCGCACCCTCGTGTGGTGCGTCGGCGTACGGCCGGACCCGCTCGTCGAGAGCACCGGGCAGCCGCTGGAACGCGGCCGGCTTCTCGTCGACCCGCACCTCCAGCTACCGGGCCGCCCCGAGGTGTTCGCGTGCGGTGACGCGGCCGCGGTGCCGGATCTGAACGACCCCGGAAAGTACACCCCGATGACCGCGCAGCACGCCTGGCGGCACGGCACGGTCGTGGCCCACAACGTGGCCGCGTCCCTCGGCACCGGCGAGCGGCGCGTCTACCGCCACCGCGACCTCGGATTCGTCGTGGATCTGGGCGGCGCCCAGGCCGCCGCCAACCCGCTCGGGATCCCCCTGCCCGGCCCGCTGGCCGCCGCGGTCGCCCGCGGCTACCACCTCGCGGCGATGCCCGGCAACCGCGTCCGGGTCGCCGCCGACTGGCTCCTGGATTCCGTACTGCCGCGCCAGGCCGTCCAGCTGGGCCTCGTCCGCTCCTGGTCGGTACCGCTGGACACCGCGTCCCCGGAACTGGCGCGGATGCCGGGCGGACCGCAAGCGGAAGCCGAGGCCCGCTCGGGCCCCGGAGCGGCAACGGCACAGGACATCGAGACCGACTCGGCCGATCCTGAGGCGCCGAAGACGCAGCCCGGTGACGAGCCCGCCAGGAACCGACCGGCGTCCGGAGCGGCCAAGGACCTACCGGCGTCCGGAGCGGTCCGGAACCAGCCGGTGCACGGAACGGCACAGAACCAGCCGGCGTCCGGGCCGGTCGAGAACCCACCGGGCGGTGGGGCCGTGGAAGCCACCGGTCCCGTCAAGCGCCCCGACACCCCCGCGGAGGGAGATTCATGAACACCGCCGAACTCGTCGAGCTTGCCCAGCAGTTGCGGGTGGACAGTGTGCGCGCATCGGACGCGGCGGGGTCCGGGCACCCGACGTCGTCGATGTCCGCCGCGGACCTGATGGCCGTACTCCTCGCCAACCACTTCCGCTACGACTTCGACCGGCCCGCTCACCCGGGCAACGACCGCTTCGTCCTGTCGAAGGGACACGCGTCTCCGCTTCTCTACTCCGCCTACAAGGCGGCCGGCGCCGTCGACGACGCCGAACTGCTCACCTTCCGCAAGCTGGGCAGCCGCCTCGAAGGGCATCCGACGCCGCGCCGGCTGCCGTGGGTCGAGACGGCCACCGGCTCGCTCGGCCAGGGGCTGCCCGTCGGCGTCGGCATCGCACTGTCCGGCAAGCGGCTGGACCGCACCGGCTACCGCGTGTGGGTGCTGTGCGGGGACAGCGAGCTGGCCGAGGGATCGATCTGGGAGGCCGCCGAGCACGCGTCGTACGAGCAGCTGGACAACCTCACCGCGATCGTCGACGTGAACAGGCTGGGGCAGCGCGGACCGACCCGGCACGGGCACGACCTCGACGCCTACGCCCGCCGCTTCCAGGGATTCGGCTGGCACACGATCGAGGTCGACGGACACGACGTGGACGCCATCGACCGGGCGTACGGCGAGGCGATCTCGACGACCGGGCAGCCGACCGTGATCCTCGCCCGCACGCTCAAGGGCAAGGGCGTCGCGTCCGTTCAGGACCGCGAGGGACTGCACGGCAAGCCACTGCCCGACGCCGACGAGGCGATCGCCGAACTCGGCGGCCGCCGTGACCTCCGCGTCCAGGTCCACGAGCCGGCCGCCGCCCGCATCCTGCACGCCGTACCCGCCGGACACCTCGAACTGCCCCGCTGGGACAAGGGGAACGACGGAAAGGGAGTCGCGACACGGAACGCGTACGGGCAGGCGCTCGCCGCACTCGGCACCGGTCGCGCAGACGTCGTCGCCCTCGACGGCGAGGTCGGCGACTCCACCCGGACGGAGTTCTTCGCCAAGGAGCACCCCGACCGCTACTTCGAGTGCTACATCGCCGAGCAGCAGATGGTCGCGACGGCGGTGGGGCTCGCGGCACGCGGCTGGGTGCCGTACGCCGGCACGTTCGCCGCGTTCCTGACGCGCGCGTACGATTTCGTGCGCATGGCGTCCGTCAGCGGCGCAGGCATCAACCTCGTCGGCTCGCACGCGGGCGTCGCCATCGGCCAGGACGGGCCCTCCCAGATGGGCCTGGAGGACCTGGCGATGATGCGGGCGGTGCACGGTTCGACCGTGCTGTACCCGTGCGACGCCAACCAGACCGCACAGCTCGTCGCCGCCATGGCGGGCTGCGAGGGCGTCCGGTACCTGCGCACCTCGCGCGGGGAGAGCAAGGTCATCTACGGCCCCGACGAGGAGTTCCCCATCGGTGGCAGCAAGGTGCTGCGCTCCTCCGCCGACGACCGGCTGACCCTCGTCGCGGCGGGCGTCACCGTGCCCGAGGCGCTGGCCGCCGCCGACGCGCTGGACCGCGACGGCATCCAGGTCCGCGTCATCGACCTGTACTCGGTCAAGCCCGTCGACCGTGACACCCTGCGCCGGGCCGCCGAGGACACCGGCTGCCTCGTCACCGTGGAGGACCACCACGAGGAGGGCGGAATCGGCGACGCCGTCCTGGACGCGTTCCTCGACGGGCGGGCCGTGCCGCGGCTGGTGCGCCTCGCCGTCCGCGACATGCCGGGCTCGGCCTCCCCGGACGAGCAGCTGCACGCGGCGGGCATCGACGCCGAGTCGATCGCCGCGGCCGGGAAGCTGCTGGTGGAGGAGGCGGTCGTGCGGTGAGCGGCGACGAGGTACGCACCGGACGGGCCGGGCGGCGCACGGTGGAGGTCCACCGGGCCGACAAGGTGCTCTTCCCCGGTGAGGGCCGTGCGAAGGAGTACACCAAGGGCGACCTCGTGGACTACTACCGGTCCGCCGCCCCGCTCCTGCTGCCCCATCTGCGCGGCCGTCCGGTGATGCTGGAGCGGCATCCGGACGGCATCGACGGCCCCCGTTTCATGCAGAAGAACACCCCGGACACCTACCCGGAGTGGATCACTCGCGTCGAGGTGCCCAAGGAGGGCGGCACCGTCTGCCACACCGTGTGCGACGACGTCGCCACCCTCCTCTACCTCGCCGACCAGGCCAGTCTCACACTGCACCGCTGGCTGTCCCGGGTCGGCCGCCTCGACCAGCCCGACCGGCTGGTCTTCGACCTCGACCCGGCCGGGGACGACTTCGCGGCGGTGCGCGAGGCGGCCGTGCTGCTCGGGGAACTCCTCGACGAGCTGGAGCTGCCCTCGGCGCTGATGACCACCGGCTCGCGCGGACTGCACGTCGTCGTTCCGCTGGCCGGCCGCCACGACTTCGACGAGGTCCGCGCCTTCGCCCACGACGTCGCCGACACCCTCGCCGAGGCCCACCCCGACCGGCTCACCACCGCCGCACGCAAGAAGGAGCGCGGCGAGAGGCTCTACCTCGACGTGGGCCGCAACGCCTACGCGCAGACCGCCGTCGCACCCCTCACCGTCCGCGCCCGGCCCGGGGCCCCCGTGGCCACCCCGATCACCTGGGCCCAGCTGGACGACCCGGCCCTGCACGCCCGCCGCTGGACCATCGCCGACGCCGTCGAACAGGCCCGCACCGACCCCTGGGCCGGAATCCTGGGCCACGGCCGCGCTCTTGGACCGGCCAGGCGCCGGCTCGACGCGTTGCACGGCGCCTGAATGTTTGGCCAGTGACAAAGGGGCCACCCGGATCACGAGGTGGCCATGGCTGACACAAGAAACACGCAACAGTCGCAAAGCTCACAGAATTCCGACAAGAAGGAAACCGGCGGGGTGAACAAGCGGCCGAATCCGATGGAGGTGCTGCGCCAGGCGCGCGCACAGCTCGCGGAGCTGACCGGCATGTCCGCCGAGACCGTCTCGTCCTTCGAACAGACGGAGGACGGCGGCTGGACGCTGGAGGTCGAGGTACTCGAACTGCAACGAGTGCCGGACACGATGAGCCTGATGGCGAGCTATCAGGTCGATCTCGACGCCGACGGCCAGCTGACGGGCTACCGGCGCGTCCGCCGCTACGAGCGCGGACGCGCCGACGCACACAGGCAAGGCGGCCGATAGGCCGCCGAACCGCTCAGAAACCCATCCTCGAAACCACAGACAAGGAGGCGCGGTCGGCATGACCGTTGTCCCGGCACAGCAGAGCGGCGGAGGGGGCGGCAGCAGCGGCCTCTACGACGTTCTGGAACTCGTCCTCGACAGGGGTCTCGTCATCGACGCGTTCGTGCGTGTGTCCCTGGTAGGCATCGAGATCCTGAAGATCGACGTACGTGTCGTCGTGGCCAGCGTCGACACCTATCTGCGCTTCGCCGAGGCATGCAACCGCCTCGACCTGGAGGCAGGGCCGCGCAAGGACCCGGGGCTTCCGGACCTCGTCGGCGAGATGACCGAATCAGGCGCCCGCGGCAAGTCCAAGGGTGCGCTGTCCGGAGCCGCGGAGACCATCTCCGACGCGTTCAAGCAGGCACGTGACGACGGGCGCGACAACGGTCGCGAGCGGGAGACCGAGTCCCGGCCCCGCGCTCGTAAGACGACGTCCTCGCGAAGGAAGGAGGAGCAGGAGTGAGCACGTATGTCTACGGCATCACCGCGAGCTCGCATCCGGCGCTCCCCGAGAAGCTGAGCGGCGTCGGCGATCCGCCGCTGCCGGTGCGCGTCCTCAAGGAGGGTGAACTCGCGGCCGTCGTGAGCGACGCCCCCGAGGGGCTGCGGCCCAAGCGCAAGGACCTGCTCGCCCACCAGAGCGTGCTCGCCGAGGCGGGCGCGGAGGGCGCCGTGCTGCCCATGCGGTTCGGCAGCATCGCCCCCGACGACGAGTCCGTCACCGGCGTGCTCGCCGAACGCGCCGACCACTACAAGGAGCGGCTGCAGGCCCTGGACGGCAAAGTCGAGTACAACGTCAAGGCCACGCACCAGGAAGACGCCGTCCTGCATCGCGTGATGTCCGAGAACCCGGAGATCCGGGCCATGACCGAGGCCAACAGGCAGTCCGGCGGCGGAAGTTACGAGGAGCGGCTCCGGCTGGGCGAGATGGTCGTGGCCGCCGTCCAGGCCCGGGAGACCGAGGACGCTGCGGACGTGCAGCGCGCTCTGGAGCCGGTCGCCGCCGATGTGAGCGAAGGCCCCGAGTCCACCGGCTGGCTGGTCAACGTGTCCTTCCTCGTGGACCGTGAGTCGGCCGAGCCTTTCCTGACCGCGGTGGAGCAGGTCCGCAGCAGTCACCCGCACATCGAGCTGCGCGTGAACGGCCCGCTGCCGCCCTACAGCTTCGTCGAGCCGGGCCCCGCCCAGCACGCGGGTAGTGCCGTCGGCCCGGGCGTGGCCCAGGAGTGACGTCGTGGGACTGATCAAGGAGCTGATCCTGCTGCCCTTCGCCCCGGTGCGCGGGAGCGGGTGGGTGATCGAGCAGGTGCTGAGCGAGGCGGAACGGATCTACTACGACCCGGCCACCGTCAGGGCCGAACTCGGTCGGCTCGAAGAGCAGTTGGAGGCCGGCGAGATCGACGAGGAGGAGTTCGACCGACAGGAGGACGAACTCCTCGACCGGCTGGAGATCGGCTTGCGCAGCGGCGGGGCCACAGGCCAAGGGACGGCACTATGAATCGAGTGGGACTGGGCCTCGCGGTAGGGGCCGGATATTTCCTCGGACGTACGAAGAAGATGAAAATGGCGTTCGCGCTCGGCACGTTGGTGGCCGGCAAGCGAATGCACCTGAGCCCGCGGGCGATCGCGGACCTGGTGTCCCAGCAACTGCAGAACAACCCGCAGTTCAAGGAGATCGGGGACCAGCTGCGCGAGGACCTGCGCGGTGTCGGCAAGGCGGCCTCCGGCGCGATGGTGGAGCGGCAGATAGACGCCCTCGCCGACCGCCTCCACGGACGCACCGCCGAGGTCCGTGACCAGCTCACGGGCGTGGCGGGACAGGCGACGGGCCTCGGCTCCGACGAGGAGGACGAGAACGGGGAGCCGGAGGACACTGAGGAGGAGCCTCGGGAGGACGAGCCCGAGGACGACGAGCCTCAGGACGAGGAACCTCGCGAGGACGACGACGAGGACGACGACGAGGAGGGGCCGGAGGCCGAGGAGGAGTCTTCGGACCGGGCGGCCCGGCGGGCTCCGGCCAGGAAGACCGCCAAGAAGACGGCGAAGAAGGCCGCGGCCAAGAAGACCGCACCCGCGAAGAAGGCCCCGGCCAAGAAGGCGGCGGCCAAGCGGACCGCGAGCAAGCAGGCCCCGGCGAAGAAGACCGCCAAGAAGACGGCGGCCCGCAAGACGTCCGCGGCCAGGGGCGGTGCCCGTGCGGCGCAGTCCCGTCTGCCGAAGGGAGGCGGTGAGTGATGACCGAGACAGTCGGATCGGCGACCTCCGCCGCGCGCGGGGCGACCGACAAGGCCGCCCCCCTGACCGACCTGGCCCACAGCGAGGCCGCGGACCGGCTCAAGGCCGAACTGCAGGACTACCTCGCCGCACAGGCCACCCGTGTGCTCACCGGCGTCGGCCGCAAGCTCGGTGAGACCACCGGCAAACTCAACGACATCGCCGAGGGCAACAGCCCGGGCTTCGCCAAGCTCGCCCTCGACGGCGGTCGCAAGATCGCCGAGGGAAAGGGCCCACTGCGCTCCGCACTGGAACTCGGGGCCTCGCGCGCCAAGGAGAACGTCGTGGAAGCCTTCAAGAACCTCGGCGGGGGCAAGGGCAAGGGCAAGGGCAAGGGCAGGGGCGGCAACAAACCGACGGTCATCCTCGAGTCCGTCGACGTCGGGGTTCCCCTGCGCACGGCCTACGACCAGTGGACTCAGTACCAGGACTTCAGCACCTTCGCCAAGGGCGTCAAGAGCGCGAGCCGCGCGGACGACACCCAGTCCGACTGGCAGATGAAGATCTTCTGGTCCAACCGCAGCTGGAAGGCGAAGACCACCGAGCAGGTGCCCGACGACAGGATCTCCTGGACGTCGGAGGGCGCCAAGGGCACGACGAAGGGCGTCGTCTCCTTCCACGAGCTGGGCGACAGCCTCACCCGCGTCCTGCTGGTCATCGAGTACTACCCCTCGGGCCTGTTCGAGAAGACCGGCAACATCTGGCGTGCCCAGGGGCGCCGGGCCCGGCTCGACCTCAAGAACTACGTCCGCTTCATCACCCTCAAGGGCGAGGCGGAGGACGCCTGGCGCGGCGAGATCCGCGACGGTGAGGTCGTCCGCAGCCACGAGGACGCGGTCGCCGAGGAAGAGGAGCAGGAGGGCGAGGAGTCGTACGAGGGCGACGACGAGGAGCGCGACGAGTACGAGGAGGGCGAGGAGCCTCGGGGCGAGGAAGAGGAAGAGGAGCCCGAGGAAGAGGAGCCGAGCGAGGACGAAGGGGAAGCGGAGGCGGAGGAGCTGGAGGAGCCGGAGGAGGAGGAAGCGGAAGCTGAGTACGAGGACGAGGAAGAGCCCGAGTACGAGTACGCCGACGGCGGGGGCCGTCGATGAGCATGTCCAGCCGGATGCCCGAACCCTATGGACAGGGTTCGGGCGCCAACCTTGCCGACATCCTGGAGCGCGTGCTCGACAAGGGCATCGTGATCGCCGGCGACATACGGATCAACCTCCTCGACATCGAACTCCTCACGATCAAGCTCCGGCTCATCGTCGCCTCGGTGGACAAGGCGAAGGAGATGGGCATCGACTGGTGGGAGACCGACCCCGCGCTGTCCTCCGGTGCCCGGCGCAACCAACTCGCCCAGGAGAACGCCGAGTTGCGTGAGCGGCTGGCTCGGCTGGAGCAGCTTGAGCCCGGCCGTGAAGTGCGCGACGAGAAGGAGGCCCCGTGACCGGACTGCGGTACGTGTACGCCGTCTGCCGCCCCTTCGGCGCGCCGCTGCAGGCGCAGTTGAAAGGCGTGGCGGGCGACCCGCCCAGGCTGCTGACCCATCACGGCCTGATCGCCGTGGTGAGCCATGTGCCCGAGCAGGACTTCGCTCAGGAGCCGCTGCACCGGCGGCTGGAGGACCTGGAGTGGCTGGCCGAGACAGCTCGCGCCCACCAGAGCGTGATCGACGCGCTCACCGTCGTCACCACGCCGCTGCCCCTCAGGCTGGCGACCGTCTTCCGGGACGACAGCGGTGTCCGCGTGATGATGGAGGCGCGCGAGGACGACTTCCGGCGCACCCTCGACCGACTGGAGGGGCGGGTGGAGTGGGGCGTGAAGGTCTTCGTCGAGACCGAAGCCGGGGCCGAGAAGAGCGGAGGAAGCGAAGCGCCCGCGCGGAAGGCGGTGTCGGGCCGGGACTATCTGCGGCAACGGCGTACGCGGATGCGGGCGACCGAGGACACATGGAAGCAGACGGAGGAATTCGCGGACGAGCTGCACGCGGCGCTTTCCGGGTACGCGGAGGATTCCCGGCTGCACGCCCCGCAGAATCCCGCACTGTCCGGAGTGTCCGGGCGGAATGTCCTGAACGCCGCCTATCTCGTGCCCCGCAGTCATTCCGAGAAATTCGTGGAAATGGTGGATCGCACCAAGGGCGAAACAAAGGCGGACAGCCCGGCAATACGGGTCGAACTCACCGGCCCATGGGCCGCCTACTCGTTTGCCGGAGAAGAGATCGCGGGAGAAGCGTCTGGGGCGGGAGACGCGGCTGCGGGGGAGGGGGCATGACCGTCGTCGAACGCAGGGAGATCGCCCTCGTGGACCTGCTCGACCGGCTCCTCGCCGGCGGAGTCGTCATCACGGGGGACATCACCCTGCGCATCGCGGACGTCGACCTGGTCCGCATCGACCTGAACGCACTGATCAGCTCGGTCAACGAGCAGGTGCCGTCGCCTTGGGGGGACTGACGTGACCGACCGCCGCAACCGGCTCGATCTGGAACCCGACACAGTCGAACGCGACCTGGTCAAACTCGTGCTGACCGTCGTCGAGCTGCTGCGCCAGCTCATGGAACGCCAGGCGCTGCGCCGCTTCGACACGGGAGATCTCAGCGAGGACCAGGAGGAGCGGATCGGGCTCACGCTCATGCTCCTCGACGACCGTATGACCGAACTGCGCGAGCGGTACGGACTGCGGCCCGAGGACCTGAATCTGGACCTCGGGCCGCTCGGACCGCTGCTTCCCAGGGAGTGAACCCCGGGAGCCGCCGCTACTGACTCAACCGTTACTTGCTCAACTCACCACCGGTACCAGCGCCCCCTGCTTCCGGACGCCGTCGTACCGCGCACCAGGAATCCCAGCAGCCACAGCACGATAACGGCAAGTGCAATCCACCAGAGTATCTTCAGTGCGAATCCCGCGCCGAAGAGAACCAGCGCCAGAAGCAATACGAGCAGGACAGCAACCATGTTTCCAACCTCCTGCTCATCCGGTTATCCCGAATTCGCAGATTCAGACACCCTTGCGACACAGAATCTCTGCGTGCAGGACGGCGAACCAGGCGTCCTCCTGTGCGCCCCATTCCCGCCAGGCGTCCGATACGGCCCGCAGTTGTTCCGCGGTGGCGTGGCCCCCCTCGGTGGTCCGCTCCGCGTACGCCGAAGCCAGCGTCCGGTCCGCCCACAGCCCGCTCCACCACGCCCGCTCGTCCGGCGCGGAGAAGGTCCAGGTGCTGGAGGTCGCCGTGATGTCGGTCAGTCCCGCTCGCAGCGCCCAGGACTTCAGCCGCCGTCCGGCGTCCGGCTCGCCGCCGTTGGCGCGGGCCACCCGTCGGTACAGGTCCAGCCAGTCATCCATCCCCTGGGACGCCGGATGCCAGGTCATGGCCGCGTAGTCCGAGTCGCGCACCGCGATGAACCCGCCCGGCCGGGTCACCCGCCTCATCTCGCGCAGCGCCTGCACCGGATCGCCGACGTGCTGCAGCACCTGGTGCGCGTGGACGACGCAGAACGTGTCGTCCGGGTAGTCCAGGGCGTGTACGTCGGCGACCGCGAACCCGACGTTCGTCAGACCTCGTTCGGCGGCCGTGGCCCGGGCCTGGTCCAGGATCCCCGGCGCGTGGTCGACGCCGGTGACGTGGCCGTCGGGGACCAGTGCCGCCAGGTCGGCCGTGATGGTGCCGGGGCCGCAGCCGATGTCCAGGATCTTCATGTGCGGCTTCAGGGAGCCGAGCAGATACGCCGCGGAGTTGGCGGCGGTCCGCCAGGTGTGGGAACGCAGCACCGACTCGTGGTGCCCGTGCGTGTAGACGGCGGTCTCCTGCGGCTTCGACATGGCTGAACTCCCCTGTTCGACGTCCTGTCGGTACGCATCACCGTACGCCCGCATGTCGAATGGTGAGACCCGCGTATTGCAGTTTGGACTGACGGAACGTCAGTAGCGAGGAGTCGGTCCCCGGGTCGGCGGCAGACGGGCCGGCAGGCTGTCCCGCAGGGCGTGCGCCCGGTCGGCATGCCCGAGGCGGTGTTGGCCACCACGACCGGGCCTCGCCCTCCGGCAGCGCAGGGACCGCGGCACGCGGCCGGGCCCGGCCGGCGGACGAGCCGGGCGCGGGGTCGGCAGCGCCTCGTACGGCACCGTGGTCCGCGCCCCGGCTCAGCCGGGGCAGCACGGGCTCCGCGGCGGGTCGGTCCCGCTCGGCGGTGAACTCGACGAGACGGCTGTCAGCCCGAGCAGCCGCTTGCCCGGCCCCAGGAGCCGCTTGCTCGGCCCGAGCGGCCGCTTGCGCGGCAGGTGGAGGCGGTTCCGGGAGGGCGAGGTCCACCTCGGGGCTCATGCGGTGCCGGGTACCCTGAAGTGCCCGTTTCCTGTCCCGCGGGCGCTGACCGACACCCGGAGGGCCCCTGTATGCGTCTGCTCCTCGTACGCCACGGCCAGACCCCCTCGAACGTCGACTTCCTGCTCGACACCGCCGTACCGGGACCGGGCCTGACCGCGCTCGGCGAGCGGCAGGCGGCCGCGCTGCCCGAGGCGCTCGCCGACGAGGACATCGAAGCGCTGTACGCCTCCACCCTCGTACGCACGCAGCTCACCGTGGCCCCGCTGGCGGCCGCCCGCGGCCTGGACGTCCTGGTCCGGGACGGCATCCGCGAGCTCACGGCGGGCGATCTGGAGATGCTGCCCGGTGACACGGAGCAGGGCGCGCTCTACATGAAGACGGTGTTCGCCTGGGCGGCCGGGGACACCGCGCTCCGGATGCCCGGCGGGGAGAGCGGCGCCGAGGCCCTCGCGCGCTACGACGCAGTCGTCGCCGAGGCCGCGGGGAGCGGCGCCGGGACGGTCGCGATGGTCAGCCACGGCGCGGCGATCCGCATGTGGACGGCGGCCCGCGCCGACAACGTCGACGTCTCCTTCGCCGCCGCGCGCCCGCTCGACAACACCGGCGTGGTGATCCTGGAGGGCTCGCCGGCGGACGGCTGGAAGGCCGTCACCTGGGAGGGCGCGACTGTGGCCCCCAGTGGTGACAGCGGACCCGCGGGGCGGCCCGTGGACGAGACGGCCTGACCCCCGGCCGGACCTGATAAGCGTTTGCCCGACCACGCGGACCGCCCGCAGAATGCGACCTCATGGGACATCTGGAAGCCGCACACCTCGAGTACTACCTCCCCGACGGGAGGGCGCTGCTCGGCGATGTGTCCTTCCGGGTGGGCGAAGGGGCCGCCGTGGCCCTGGTCGGGCCCAACGGCGCGGGCAAGACGACCCTGCTGCGGCTGATCTCCGGTGAGCTGAAACCGCACGGCGGCACCGTCACCGTCAGTGGCGGCCTGGGTGTGATGCGGCAGTTCGTGGGGTCCGTACGGGACGAGACGACCGTGCGGGACCTGCTCGTGTCGGTCGCGCCGCCCCGCATCCGCGAGGCAGCCGAGGCCGTCGACAGGGCCGAGCACCTCATCATGACCGTCGACGACGAGGCGGCCCAGCTGAAGTACGCGCAGGCGCTCTCCGACTGGGCCGAGGCGCGCGGGTACGAGGCGGAGACGCTGTGGGACATGTGCACCACGGCCGCGCTCGGGGTGCCGTACGAGAAGGCGCAGTTCCGGCAGGTGGGCACGCTGTCCGGCGGTGAGCAGAAGCGGCTCGTGCTGGAGGCGCTGCTGCGCGGCACCGACGAGGTGCTGCTCCTCGACGAGCCGGACAACTACCTCGACGTGCCCGGCAAGCGATGGCTGGAGGAGCGGCTGAAGGAGACCCGCAAGACGGTCCTCTTCGTCTCCCACGACCGCGAACTCCTCGCCCGGTCCGCCGAGAAGATCGTCTCCGTGGAGCCCTCACCCGCCGGCGCCGACGCCTGGGTGCACGGCGGCGGCTTCGCCACGTACCACGACGCCCGGCGCGAACGCTTCGCCCGCTTCGAGGAGTTGCGCAGGCGGTGGGACGAGAAGCACGCCCAGCTGAAGAAGCTGGTCCTGAATCTCCGTCAGGCGGCCAGCATCAGCCACGAGCTGGCGTCCCGCTACCAGGCCGCCCAGACCCGGCTGCGCAAGTTCGAGGAGGCCGGGCCGCCGCCCGAGCCGCCGCGCGAGCAGGACATCCGGATGCGGCTCAAGGGCGGCCGCACCGGCGTAAGGGCCGTCACCTGCAAGGGACTTGAACTCACCGGTCTGATGAAGCCCTTCGACCTGGAGGTCTTCTACGGCGAACGCGTCGCCGTCCTCGGTTCGAACGGCTCCGGCAAGTCGCACTTCCTGCGGCTGCTGGCCGGCGGCGAGGTGGCGCACACGGGGGAGTGGAAGCTCGGCGCGCGGGTCGTGCCCGGGCACTTCGCCCAGACGCACGCCCACCCCGAGCTCCAGGGCCGCCCGCTGCTCGACATCCTCTGGAAGGAGCACGCCCAGGACCGGGGCGCGGCGATGTCGCGCCTGCGCCGCTACGAGCTCACCGGCCAGGCCGAGCAGACCTTCGACCGGCTCTCCGGCGGCCAGCAGGCCCGCTTCCAGATCCTGCTGCTGGAACTGGAGGGCGTCACCGCCCTGCTCCTCGACGAGCCGACCGACAACCTCGACCTGGAGTCCGCGGAGGCGCTCCAGGAGGGCCTGGAGGCCTTCGACGGCACCGTGCTCGCGGTCACGCACGACCGCTGGTTCGCCCGCTCCTTCGACCGCTACCTGGTCTTCGGCAGCGACGGCCGCGTCCGCGAGACCGCCGAGCCCGTGTGGGATGAGCGTCGCGTGGAGCGGGCGCGGTAGCCGTCGGACGGGCGTACACGGAGGCCCGGCGGCCGGGATGTTCGTAGAGTGGAGGCAGGAAGGCGAGATCCATGGCCCCCGCCCGGGCGCCGCTCGGGACTGCTGCCCACCGGGCGGGTACCCGGACCGCATGGAGAACACGACGAGCGGGGTACCACCATGACCGGAGTCGACCCCAGCCGGCTGGACGACCAGCAGCTCATGAAGGAACTGGAGACGATCCACCGCACGCGCCACGACACGCTGCTCTACGCCTCCACCGACGCGTTGCGGGCCCACAACGATCGTATGGCCCAGCTGGAGGGCGAGTATCTGCGCCGCAACCCGCGGCGCACGGTGGCGGCGGGCCGCACCCGCGAAGGCGCCCGGGACCGCCAGTGCGGGGAGTCGGCGACTCCCCGCAGCTGACCCGCCGTGTCCGACGGCACCCGCTCAGTGACGAGCCGGCGGCCGGTCCCAGTGCCGGTGCGCCGCGATCGCCGCGACGAACGCGCGTACGAACTCCGCGCTCGCGGCGCCCGGCGACGTGTCCGTCACCACGCCGTGATCGTCCACCGTCTGCTGGAACCCGGTCGACAGCCTCAGGCCCTGCGGGTCGAGGGCGGACAGGACGCCGACGCCCGATCCGAGCGCGCCCACCGGCTTCCCGTGCCGGTACGCGTCCCGCACGAACCGCATCGCGTCCGGGTCCCCGGCCGTGGGCGGGGTCCCCGCCGGCCCGCCGGGCAGCAGCACCGCGTCATACAGCACGGAGGCGACCGTCGGCAGCGCCCGGTCGACCGAGTACAGCTCGCCGTCGGCACCCCTCACCGTGCCGTCCGCCGGCGCCAGCGCCTCGACGACCGCACCCTCGGCCGCCAGCGCCTCCCGCACGGAGGCCACCTGCTGGGCGTCGACACCGTCGGTGACGAGCACCGCGATCTGCCGGGTGCGGATCGAGCCGTCGCCGCGCAGTGACTCAAGACTGAGCGCGGGCGAGGCGAGCTTGTACGTCCCCGGCGCGATCCCGTCCGGTTCCGGAACCCCGATGCCGCGCGCCACCTCGGCCGCCAACTCGCCGTCGACCTTGGCCAGTTGCTCGACCGTCCGGGCCCGCACCGTCATCGCGCCGACCTTGCCCAGCTCGAACCGGAAGGCCGCCACGATGTGCTGCTTCTCCCAGTCCGCCATGCTGTTCCAGAACAGCGCGACCTGGCTGTGGTGGTCCTTGAAGCTGTCGCTGCGCCGCCGGATCTTGGCACCGTCGACTCGCTCCGCGTAGTGGGTGTACGCGCTGCCGTCGACCCCGGCGTGGGCGGGACAGCCGCCGCCCAGGGAGTTCGGGAAGTAGTTCGTGCCCCGGTGGATCGCGCTCTGGTGGTAGCCGTCGCGCTGGTTGGTGCGGACGGGCGCCACCGGCCGGTTGACCGGGATCTGCGCGAAGTTGGGGCCACCCAGCCGGATCAGCTGGGTGTCCAGGTAGGAGAAGTTGCGGGCCTGCAGCAGCGGGTCGTTGGTGAAGTCGATGCCCGGGACGACATTGGCGGTGTGGAAGGCGACCTGCTCGGTCTCCGCGAAGAAGTTCTCCGGGTTGCGGTTCAGGACCATCCGGCCGATCGGCCGCACCGGCACCTGCTCCTCCGGAATGATCTTCGTGGCGTCCAGCAGATCGAAGTCGAAGGCGAACTCGTCCTCCTCCGGCACGAGTTGGACGCCCAGCTCCCACTCCGGGTACTCGCCCGCCTCGATCGCGTCCCACAGGTCGCCCCGGTTGAAGTCCGGGTTGCGGCCCTGGCACTCCTGCGCCTCGTCCCATACCAGCGAGTGCACGCCCAGCTTCGGCTTCCAGTGGAACTTCACGAACGTGCCGCGCCCCTCGGCGTTCACGAACCGGAAGGTGTGCACGCCGAAGCCCTGCATCATGCGGTAGCTGCGCGGGATGGCCCGGTCCGACATCAGCCACATGATCGCGTGCAGTGTCTCCGGCTGCAGCGACACGAAGTCCCACAGGGAGTCGTGCGCGGATGCGCCGGTGGGGATGTCGTTGTGCGGCTCCGGCTTCACCGCGTGCACGAAGTCGGGGAACTTGATGCCGTCCTGGATGAAGAAGACCGGGAAGTTGTTCCCGACCAGGTCGTAATTGCCCTCCGACGTATAGAACTTGGTCGCGAAGCCGCGCACGTCCCGTACGGTGTCCGCCGAGCCGCGCGGCCCCTGAACGGTCGAGAACCGCACGAAGACCGGCGTCTGCACCGACGGATCCTGGAGGAAGGCCGCACGGGTGAACTCCGCGCAGGACTCGTACGGTTCGAAGTAGCCGTACGCGCCCGCGCCCCGTGCGTGCACCACCCGCTCCGGGATCCGTTCGTGGTCGAAGTGGGTCAGCTTCTCCCTGAAGTGGAAGTCCTCCATCAGGGTCGGACCGCGTGCGCCGGCGGCCAGCGAGTCGTCGGTGTGGTCGACCTCCACGCCCTGGTCGGTGGTGAGCGGTCCGCCCGCCGGGTCGTCGGCGTGGAAGGACTCGCGCTGTTCCTGCTTGCGGTCGGCGGGGGAGGTCATCGGCCGGCCTCCGCGGAGAACACGTGCAGGAACGCGTCGCAGAACGCCTTCAGGTCGTCCGGCTTGCGGCTGGTGACCAGCTTGGCGGCGCCGTGGTCGCAGATCCTGACCTGCTCGTCGACCCAGGTGCCGCCCGCGTTGCGGATGTCGGTCCGCAGGCTCGGCCAGGAGGTGAGCACCCGGCCGCGCACGACATCGGCCTCGACCAGCGTCCACGGGGCGTGGCAGATCGCGGCGACCGGCAGGCCCTGGTCGAAGAAGTCCTTCACGAACGCCACGGCTTTCTCGTCCATGCGCAGGACGTCGGGGTTGGCCACGCCGCCCGGCAGGACCAGCCCGCCGAAGGAAGCGGCCGAGGTCTCCCCCACGACCTCGTCGACGGGGAAGGTGTCCGCCTTGTCGAGATGGTCGAAGGCCTGGATCTCACCGGACTCGGTCGACACCAGCACGGGCTCGTGGCCCGCGTCCTTCGCCGCCTGCCACGGATCGGTGAGCTCGATCTGTTCGACGCCTTCGGGTGCGGTCAGGAACGCGATACGCATGATTCAACATCCTTTCGTGGCAAGCCAGTTGGATCCGTCACTGGTGGCGCGGTTCTCCTCGCGCCGCGCCGCACGTACACAGCGCACCGGTTCCTCGCCGTACGGCAGCGCGACACAGGTGCCGATCGCGACGGCGATGCCCGCGAGCCGGTCGCGCGACAGCGACAGCGAAAGCGGCCGCCGCCGCCGCGGCACCGGGCGCCAGGCGTCCGGGTGGCCGCGGCCGCCGCGCAGCAGGGCCTTGACCTGGTCGGGGTGCAGACACATCAGCGCGGACAGCGCACCGAAGGGCAGGGACTCCAGGAAGCCGCGGATGTGCTGCTCCAGCGGTGTGACCTCGCGGTCGCTTCGCACCGCCGTGCGCTCCCACAGGCAGCAGCCTTCCGGCTGCCCGCTGCCGGCTCATAGGGGGCCTCGGCCGTCCGGCACGGCCCGGCTGATCTCGGCGAGCGTCGAGTCCGGGTCCTGCACCTCGGCCAGATCGCCGAGGCTCACCATCCCGACCGGCAGCCCGTCCTCGACGACCGGCAGCCGGCGTACGGCGTGTGCGCGCATGAGCGCCACGGCGGCCGCGACGGGGTCGTCCGGGGCGAGCAGCACCGGATCCGGGGTGCACACGGACCGTGCGCTCACCGTCAGCGGATCGAGGCCTTCCGCGACTGCCCGTACCGTGATGTCGCGATCGGTGAGCACCCCGACGACCTCCTGCCCGTCGGCCACCAGGACATCGCCGATGTCCTGCACCCGCATCAGCTGCGCCGCCTCGACGAGTGACGCGTCCGGGCGGACGGCGACCACGCCCGGCGTCATGATCTCCCTGACGAAATCAGCCTTCACTGTGGGTCTTTCCTCCGTTCCCCGGCCGGTGGGGGCGCCGTGGCCGGCGTCGGCGTGACGCCGCCCGCAGTACCCCTGAGCCGGAGGCCCATGCGTTCGGGAGGCGGGCGCCTCCGCGGCATCTCTCCGGTGTCGGGGCCCCGGCGGGCCGGCCTGCGGGCCCAGGCGTGGCCGGTCCTGTCAGCCGTGGGCACGTCGTCCCGCGCGCCCCTCGTCCCGCCGGGCGGGGGTTGGGATGAGTCCGGGCCCGCGCCCGAGTGCGGAGGGCGGGAGGCGCGTCGGGATTCGGCGGCCCGGACCCACGGCCCGGACCCACGGCCCGGACCCACGGCCCGGACCCACGGCCCGGACCGGCGGGCCGTGGATACGGCTGCCGTCAGTCCTTCGTGGCCCGTGCCGAGCGAACCGTGCCTACGCCCGCCGCTTCTGCCCGGCCTCGACGAGGGCCTCCGCCAGTTGCTGCACGGTGGTGAAGCGTGTCGCGCGCGGCAGGTGCTCCACCGGCTCGATGAGGGCGTCGGGGGCGTAGGCCCGGCGCAGTGCGCGGGCCAGTTCGTGCGGGTTCGCGGGGAACGCGTGACGGCTCAGGTACCGGGTCAGCTCCGTACGGACCGCCGCCAGGGAGGCCCGGGAGCGTCCGGGTGCGATGGGGCCGCCCGCGATTTCGGGGTCGTCGTCGGCGGTGGGTTCCGGGTCGTGCCACTCCTCGGTCCGTGTGGGATGCCCGGACCGGAGCAGACCCTGCAGTTCGTGCTTCATCTCTTCGTCGCGGTGGGCGCTCATCCGGTCACTGCCTCGCTGCATGACTCCCTCCAGATCTTCGGGGGTGGGCCACCGCGTACCCGAAGACCGGAGCCCGACACGGGTTTGCACAGGGAAACGGGGGAGACCCGACGAGAGCCCCCCACCCCATTCCCTGGGAGGGAACGGCCATGATGTTCCTCGCTGTGCTCATCCCGCTCCTCATGCTCGGCGTGGTGCTGGCGCTCGGCCGCTATGAGGAGCTGCTGCTGCTGCCCAGGGAGAAGACCGGCAAAAGCGAGGACGCCCTGGCCGGCCCGCAGGGAACCCAGTGCCCCGACAAGCAACGTTCGCTCCGTCGCGATGCCCGGCACGCTCCCCCACTGCCTCAAGGGCGTGGGAGGTGCCCCCACTCGCCGCACCTGGCACGGACCCAAGTACGTCCAGTACAAGGGCCCGCACGCGGCACTCCCCCAGCCTCCGGCCGGGGGGACCCCCAGAGCACGCACCGGACGCCGCTCCTATACGGGCGAACGTTGCCCGCCGGGGCACTGGAACACACCCGACAGAAAGACCCAACGGAGTCCTGCTAGTGCCCCGCTCCGGGGCAGGTCACCTCTTCAGGATCGAGGCGACCGTGGCGATCCATCCGCTCCCGGGTGGCGTGCGGCGGACAGGTGGCGTGCGGCAAAACCGGCGGGACCCGGCCGCAGGCGGCGAGCAGGCCGTTGACGCCGTCTCCGGGACAGCCGAAGACGTTCACGTTCCCCACGACCCACTCCCGCAGCCGCTGCAGGACGCGGTCGGTGGCCTCGGTGGTCGTGCGAGACCCCCCGGGCCGTGACATGGACGGGCGCTGTCGGCTGCCGGCCGGGCCGGCCCACTGGGCTGCCGGAAAACATGTGCCCGTGTTTGTGGCCGGGAGGCGGGGGCAGGCGCAGTCCGAGTGCTTCGGACAGGAGGCACGTCCGTGGGAGTGGCCCTGAGCCGCCCAGGCCGAACCTGTCCCGAAGGCGCGGCCGCGCTCCCACGGTGACCGTCCAACCCAGAGCAGTATCAAGGGAGTTGCGACGCATCATGCCCACCAAAGTGAGCGCGAAGCACCACCCGCACGACGACGCCCCCGACACCGCCGAGGCCTTCCGCAAACTCGCCACGCTCCCCGCCGGTCAGCAGCGCGACACCCTGCGCGAGCAGGTCGTCGCGGCCTGGCTGCCGATGGCCGACCGGCTCGCGGGACGGTTCCGCAATCGCGGCGAGAGCCTCGACGACCTGCGGCAGGTCGCGGCCCTCGGCCTGGTCAAGGCCGTCGACCGGTACGACCCCGCACTCGGCAACGCCTTCGAAAGTTACGCCGTGCCCACCATCACCGGCGAGATCAAGCGGCACTTCCGCGACCACATGTGGACCCTGCACGTACCGCGCCGGGTCCAGGACCTGCGCAACCGCGTCCGGTTCGCCACGCAGGACCTCTCCCAGACCATTTCGGGCCGCCGGCCCACCATCGCGGAGATCGCCGAGCACGCGAACATGACCGAGGAGGACGTCCGGGCCGGCCTGGAGGCGCTGGAGAGCTTCACCGCGCTCTCGCTCGACGCCGAACTGCCCGGCAGCGCGGACGGCTACTCCATGAGCGACGCCCTCGGCTCCCCTGACTCCGCGCTGGACACCGTGGTGGACCGCGAGTCGGTCAAGCCCCGGCTGGCCGCGCTGCCCGAACGCGAGCGGACCATCCTGTACATGCGCTTCTTCGGCGACATGACGCAGAGCCGCATCGCCGACGAGCTCGGGATCTCCCAGATGCACGTGTCGCGGCTGATCAGCCGGTGCTGCGCCCGGATGCGCGACCAGATCATGCGCGAATGCGCATAGCCAGCGCCAGATGGCGGGACACCATGTCCATCGCCTGCGCCTCCGCCATCGAGAACGCCGGGCGGGGCCCGCAACGGAACAGGGTGAGCACCCCGCCCACGGAGCCTTCGGCCTTCAGCGGCGCGCACAGCAGTGAGGTGACGTTCGCCTGTACGAGAACGGGGGCGCCCGTGGCGGTCCGGCCGAAGGCGTCCGGGTCCGGCGGACGTATCTGCAGCGCCGGTGACCCGGTCCGGGCCGTCTCGACGACAAGCGGGCAGGTGGCCGGATCCTGCGCCTCGAGCGCCGCCGCGTCCTCGTCCGGCGGGGCCAGCACAGCCGTACGCGACAGGCCGCCCTGGCCGGTGTCGGCGATCACCCAGTCGGCGAATCCCTCGCGCAGCACCCGTGCCGCCGCCTCCAGGGCAGCCTCCCGGTCCGCCGTCAGCAGGGCCGTGGTCATCGCGTCCAGCAGGTCCAGCACGGACACGTGCCGGGTGGCCTCGGCGAGGTCGGGGATCCGTCCCGTCGGCGGATCCGGCGGCGTGGCCGGGGCGCTGAGCGCGCCGGGCTGGAGCACGACCAGAACCGTCGTGCGCGGCTCGCCGCTCGGGCGCACGGCTGCCAGCGTGGCGTGCACCGGGACGGCGGGCTGCTGCTGGAGGCGGACGGTGAGACTGCGATCGCCCTCGCCGCGGGCCACCGCCGCGGCCTGGGAGCGGAACGCGACCCGGTCGGCGTGGGCGAGGAACCCGGTCAGCGGCCGGCCTGTCGCATGGCCGGCGCGTACGCCGGTGAAGGCACTCGCGGCGCCGTTCACCCGCCGTACCACCGTCTCCTTGTCGATCAACGCCACCGGGAGCGGGAGGCGCTGGAACACGGTGCGCAGCAGGTGCCGCTCCTGGCGCTCCTGAAAGGCTCCAGTGCGCGCTGCGCCCGCCGCCGACAGCTGTTCGTACCAGGGCTCCAACTGGCCTGCCACATGGTCGAGTTCGAAGATCGCCGCATCCAGCACCGTGGGCAGATCCTGGCCGGACACGGATCTCGCTGCCTTCAACTCCGCTACGCGGCGCACGAAATCTTCAAGTTCTTCACCGAATTCGTCCGTCTGCGTCATGCGTCGAACCTAGCGCGACTCCCGTCCCCTGCCGCTGTTTTCGGTCCCGGTGAGAGGGAAGGCGGGCGGGGAGGGGAGGAGTTCACCATGCCGGAAACCGGGCATCACGGCCGCCGTTGGGGTACGGAGTCCGCCGAGCCCGCTCTTGTGGGGCGGCGGCTGTCGGAACTGGTCGAGGAGGCCGTGCGCTGCACCGTGGACTGCTGCGGGGCGAGCAGTATGGTGGCCGAGGGCGGCAGCGAACGGCCCGCTGCCGTCAGCCATCCCGACCTCGCCCCCATGGTGGCCGTGCAGCTCCGATCCGGGGACGGACCCATCCCCACCGCCCTGGAACAGGGGGAGCCCGCCCGGTCCCCGGACCTGCTGCGCGAGGACCGCTGGCCGGACTACCGTGCCCTGGCGCTCGACTCGGGGGTGCGCTCCAGCGTCACGCTGCCCTTCCGGCGCGCCGGCCTCGCCGTGACCCTCAGCCTCTACAGCTTCCGGCCCGGCGCCCTGGAGGACGCCCCGCACGGGGCCGTCCGGGCGCTCGGCGACCTCGCCATGACGTGTATCGTCCGCGACCGTTCGTACCGGGCCGCGCTCACCGAACTCGACCAGCTCGGTACGGCCCTGCGTTCCCGGCCCCTCGTCGACCAGGCCTGCGGCATCGTCATGCATGTGCTGGGCTGCGACGCGGACGACGCGTTCGGGGTGCTGCGCCGCATCTCTCAGGGCAGCAACCGCAAGCTGTCCGACGTGGCCTCGGTGGTGGTCGAGCGGCGGGGCCGTGGGCTGGAACGGGACCTGGCCGCGCTGATGAACTGACGGCCCGCGTCCCAGCCGTGTCACCCACTCGGGTGCGCCTGTCGCGCGAATGGGGCTCGGCCGCGCGCGCCTCGCCACCGTGCGGGCTGTGATGGGCTACGGGGCACGATCACCGTGCTCCTGAGAAGCCGCCCGTCGAAGGAGCCCTCCCCATGCGTTCCACCGCCCGTGTCCTGTCCGTCGCGGCCCTGGCCAGCGCCACGCTCGGCTTCGCCGCCTCGGCCGCCCTCGCGGACCCGGCCGCGGAGGTCAGTCCGAGCACCGTCTCCCCGGGTGGCAGTGTCACCGTCTCGGTCTCCTGCGAAGCGACCGGCGGCCAGGCGCCCGCCACCATCGACGCCACCTCGGACGCCTTCGACGAGGGCACCGTCCAGTTGCAGCGCGTCCCCGGCAACGACGCGGAGACCGCGGGCCCCGCCTACCGCGGCGCCGCCCGTATCTCCTCGGCCGAGGACTTCGCGGCCGACGGCCCCGCCGAGGCGGGCGCGGACTCCGCGTGGACCGTCGACGGCACCTGCCCGGGCGCACCCGGCGGAAAGGGCAAGCCGTGGAGAGCCACTTTCCAGGGGAACCACGGCGAGGGCGGCGTCGAAGGCGATGGTGGCGGTGGCGCCGGTGGCGTCGACGGCAGTGGCGTTGGCAGTGGCGTTGGCGGGGTCGTGGGCGGTGGCGGTGGCGGTGACGTCGGCGGTAGCGGGGTCGTAGGTGGTGGCGGCGTCGGTGATGGCGGGGTCGTCGGCGGTGGAGAGAGCCGGCCCTGCCCCGGGCGGAACACCGACTCCTGTGGCAGCGCACCGGTCCAGCACGGGGTGGAGGCCGGCGAGGGCGGCACGTTCAGCGACTCCGTGCCCGCCCTGGTCATCGGCGGCATCCTGATCGCGGGCGCGATGGGCGCGGCCGCGTACCGGCTGTGGCACAGGGGCACCGTCCTGCGCGGCTGACCCGCCGTGTGACGGGCGCAACTCCAGCGAAAGCCCATGGGCCGGCGGCACCCTGGGTACTCAGAGCCCGACAGCACGACTGCGCGGAGGCACGCATGCGGCGGACGGACCCGGAAGGCCACGGCCCGGTCCGGTACGGGCCGCCGCCGCCCGAGGACGGGCTGCCCGTACTGCCCGCACTGGCCGGCGTGCTAGCGGGGGCCGCCGCCCGGGCCGAGGGGGAACCGACCGGTGGCGGTCCCGAGCTGATCGAGGCCGCGTGCGGCTACTGGCAGCGACGCGGTCTGGCGACCGAGCCGGGCCTCGTGGCCGCCGGCCCCGGGGCGCCTTCGCTGCTGCTCGCGCTGACCGCCGCCCTCGGCGGCGACGTCCTGGTGCCGAGGCCGTGCGCGGCCTGGTGGGCGCCGTACGCACGCCTGTTGGGAAGACCCGTCTTCCATGTCGCGACTCCGGCCGAGTGCGGTGGCGTCCCGGATCCGTACGCACTCCTGGAGACCGTGCGCAGAGTGCGCGCCGAGGGCGGGGACCCGCGACTGCTCGTGCTGTCGGTCGCCGACGACCCCACCGCCACCGTCGCCCCGCCCGAGGTGCTGCACGAGTGCATCGAGGCCGCCGCCGGGGAGGGCCTGCACCTGGTCAGCGACGAGACCTGGCGCGACACTCTGCACGAACCGCACGACACCGTGCTGCTCAGCCCCGCCGAGATGCTGCCCGACCGGGTCAGCGTCGTCACCGATCTGGCGGGCGCGTTGCTGCCGACGGCCTGGCCCGCCGCGGTGGCCCGTTTCCCGGCGGGCGCGACGGGCCCTGACCTCCACGCGCGCGTGCTCGACGTGCTGACCGCGCTCGGCGCCCGCGTCGCCGGCCCGGTCGCGGCCTCCGCCGCCCACGCGCTGCAGGAGCCCGAGCCGGTCACCGCGCGGGTGGCCGCCGCCGTACGCCTGCACGCACGCGTGGCCGCCGAGGTACACGCGGCGGTCGTCGCGGCGGGCGCCCTGTCGCGCCCCCCGCAGGCGGGCCGCCACCTGTACGCCGACCTCGGCCCGCTGCGCGCCGCCCTCACCGCGCACGGCGTCGGCGACGCGCAGGAGCTGGAGGACTTCCTCACCGCCCGGCTCGGCATGCCCGCGCCGGGCGGCCACCGCTTCGGCGACGAACTCGGCGCGCTGCGCGTACGGCTGTCCACCGGCCCGCTGCTGGGCCGTACGGACGAGGAACGCGCGGAATGCCTCATCTCACCCGCGCCGTTGGAACTGCCACACGTGCAACGCGCGTTGAGTCATGTGAAGTCGGTCTTCGACGATCTCCGCGACGACGCTCAGCGATGGGAGCCTCCTCGATGACGCAACAGACCGAGTCGACCACCACCACGAGCAGCACCACCACGAGCAGCACCACGACGAGCAGCACCACGACGAGCAGCATCAGTGCGAGCACCGGTACGGGTACGACGACACGTACGAGCGCCAGGGAAGCCGACGTTCGGGCGCCCACAGCCCCGTTCGCGACCTCGTTCCCACCGCTCACCGAACCCCGCCCGCTGGGCGAGCCCCGGGTGTGGCCGCGTACCTTCCACGACCGCCTGACCGCCCCGCTGCCCGATCTGAAGTCCATGGCCCGCTTCGCCCGCGAGGGTTCCGTCCGCCCCGGGCGCGCGGGCCTCGCCGACATCCCCAGGCTCCCCTTCGCACCCGCGCCGCTGCCCCGCGTCGACGCCCGCACCGTCGCCGTCTCCTGGGCGGGGCACGCCAGTTGGGTCCTCCGGATCGGCGGACTGACCGTCCTCACCGACCCGGTCTGGTCCCGCCGCATCCTCGGCACGCCCGCCCGCATCACCCCGGTCGGCATCCCCTGGAACACCCTGCCGCGCGTCGACGCCGTCGTCATCAGCCACAATCACTACGACCACCTGGACGCCCCCACACTGCGCCGGCTCCCGCGCGACACCCCGGTGTTCGTGCCGGCGGGACTGGGCGGCTGGTTCCGCCGCCGCCGGTTCACCACCATCACGGAACTGGACTGGTGGGAGGCGGCCGAACTGAACGGCGTCCGCTTCGACTTCGTCCCCGCCCACCACTGGTCCAAGCGCACCCTCATCGACACCTGCCGCACCCTGTGGGGCGGCTGGGTCCTCACAGCCCCCGACGGCCGGCGCGTCCACTTCGCCGGCGACACGGGGTACGGCCACTGGTTCGCCCGCATCGGCGAGCGCTACCCGGGCATCGACCTCGCCCTGCTCCCGATCGGTGCCTACGACCCACGCTGGTGGCTCAGCGACGTCCACTGCGACCCGGAGGAGGCGGTAAGGGCGGCCCAGGACCTCGGTGCGAGAAGGATGGCGCCCATGCACTGGGCGACGTTCGTGCTGTCCGCCGAGCCGGTCCTGGAACCGCTCACGCGGGTGCGTGCGGCTTGGGAGAAGGCGGGCCTGGCCCGAGAAGACCTGTGGGACCTGCCAGTTGGAGCCTCCCGGATCCTGTAGCGCCCCCAAGGGGGCGCTGGACCGTGTCCGAGTGCGGCTTTGCCGCGTGGGCACGACCACAGCCTCTACGACCTCGCCGCCCCCTTCCACGCACCGTCACCCCGCGGATCGAACCCGCTTCCACATACTGGGCGCCGCACCGACGACCACCGTCAGCACAACCGCCGCCACCACACCCTCCCAGGGCTCCTTGAACAAGGAGCCCCCCAAGATCCCGATCACCTGATACGTCACCGCCCACGCCAGACAGGCCGGCAGGTTCCCCCGGGCAAACCGCCGCAACGGCCACTTCGCCATCAGACAGGCCAGCATCACCGGAATCCGCCCGGCAGGAACCAGCCGGGACAACACCAGTACGGCGACCCCGTGCTCGGCGAGTTTCGACTGCGCCTGCGCAAGCCGCTCCTCGGGCGCCCGCGCCCGGATCGCCTCCAGCCACCGCGACCCGTTCTTCGACCCCATCCCGCGCCGCCCGAGCCAGTACAGCGCCGCATCCCCGAGGAACGCGGCCAACGACGCCGTCACGAACACCAGCGCCAGCGAGAACGGTGCCGTCTGATGAAACGCCACCACCGCCGCCGAACTCACCAGCGCCCCCGTCGGAATCACCGGCACCAGCGCCCCGAACAGCACCAGCAGGAACAGCGACGGATATCCGAGGGCCTGCTGGGTGGACTCCGGCGGCACCACCGTCGCCGTGGCGGCCAGCCACGTCACCTTGCGACCTCCAGCCGCACGCTCTCCCCATGTCCGAGCCGGTGCACCGCGACCTCGGGCGCGTACTCGGCCGCGAGGCGCGCGAACTCGTCGCCGGGCGAGTGGAATTCGTGCGGGCGCACGGCGTCCATCCCGATCGGCCAGTACGTGCCGTAGTGCACCGGCACCGCACTGCGCGGCGCCAGCCGGGCCAGCGCCTGGGCCGCCCGTCCCGCGTCCAGATGCCCCTCGCCGAGATACGGTCCCCAGCCGCCAACCGGCAGCAGCGCCACGTCGACCGGCCCGACCTCGCCGGCCATGTCGTCGAACAGCCCGGTGTCCCCGGCGAAGTACGTCCGCGCCTGGCCCTCGATGACGTAGCCGAGGGCGGGGCAGCGATGCGGTCCCAGCGGCAGCCGCCGCCCGTCGTGCTGCGCGGGAACGACCCGTACGACCACCTCGCCGACCGTCACCCGGTCCCCGGGCGCCACTTCGCTCACCTTGAGATGAGTGAGCCGCCGCAGTCCCGGCACCGCCCGGGGTGCACCCCGGGGCACCAGCAGCCGCGTGCCCTCGGCGAGCCGCTCCAGAGAGGGAACGTGCAGGTGGTCGGCGTGCAGATGGGACACAAGGGCCACGTCCGCGCGCCACGCTCCGGGCGGCGGCAGCGCCCCGCGACGGCGGCGGAGATGGGCGAGGCGCTGGGCGAACAGAGGGTCGGTGAGCAGGCGTATGTCCGAATCCGCGACCGTGCAGGTCGCATGACCCCACCAGGTGATCTCCACCGGCACCTCTTTGCCTCCTTCGCGCGACTCCCCCGAAGCCTACGGGCAGGAGTAGGGTCGGCGCCGAAACCCAGAGGTGAGGGGGACGCCATGGGAGGGGTGCGGGTCACGGCGATCGCGAGTCTGACGCCGCTGGAGGAACTGGAAGCCGATCCCTTCCTGGTGGACTCCCGCAGCCAGCACGCGATGTGCGCGCGCTGGGCCGCCGAGCGGGGCTACATCGTCAGCCGGGAGCTCCTGGTACGCGGGCTGCGGGCCGACCACTGCGTGCTGTGGGACGGCGTCCGGCCGGGGATCGACCTGTTCGTGGCGCCCAGCCGCCGGGTGCTGGAGAGCGCGCTGTCATCGGTTGAGGAGTTCACCGACGAGTGCGCCCGGCGCGGGGTGCGGGTGGAGACGGTGGGCTCCGCCGAGCCCCGCTACGACGCACAGATGAAGGCACGGGTGCACCGGCGCCTGTCGATGCCGACCGCCGGATACGACGGCCGCTGAAACAGCCCCCGCCCCGGTCACGGACCGCGTTGTCCGACCCTTGTGACAGTCTGAGTAAAAGCCCGCACCGACGACGGGCCAGGACGTGAGGTGGGCTGGGCGTGCGTGGCGTGCGTTGGCGGCGGGCCGCCAGTCAGGTGGGGCGGAGCGTCACGGTGTGGGCGGTGTCCACGGTCACCATGCTCGTCCTCGCCGGGATCCTGCCGGACTTCCGTCTCCAGTCCCCGGACGGCGAGAGCGCCACGCACATCGCCGTCACCGCCGCGTTCGGCGCCGGCGTCTTCGGTGTCCTGTCCGCCCTCGCCTGGCCACTGCTCGTACGACTGCTGCTGCTCGTGCCCGCGCTCGTACTGGGACTGCTCGTCTTCGTCCTGAACGGATCGCTGCTGCTGGTCGCCCTGCGGCTCAACCCGTCCGGCAATGCCGAGGCGGCCCCCGAGACCGCCGTCGTCGTGGCCGCCGTGATGTCCGCCGTGGCCTCCGCGACCGGCGCCGCCCTGGCCGTGCGCGACGACGACGCCTACCGGCGCCGCCTCTACCGCCTCGCCGACCGCCGCCGCAGACGGGGGCCACCGGGTCCGGCCACCCCGGGCACGGTCTTCCTTCAACTCGACGGCGTCGGCCACGACATACTCGTGTCGGCGGTCGCGAAGGGCCTTATGCCCACCGTCGCCGGCTGGCTGGAGGGCAGCCACCGGCTCACCCGCTGGCGCACCGACTGGTCCAGCCAGACCGGCGCCAGCCAGCTCGGCATCCTGCACGGCAGCAACCACGACATCCCGGCGTTCCGCTGGTACGAGAAGGACAGCCGCGAGGTGATGGTCTGCAACCGGCCGACCAGCGCCGCCGAACTCCAGCGCCGCGCCGTCGAGCGCACCGGTGACGGCGGCCTCCTCACCGCCGACGGCGCCAGCCGCGGCAACCTCTTCAGCGGCGGCGCCGACGAACAGGCCCTGGTGCTGTCCATCGCCACCCGCCGACGCGGCCGGGACAACCGGTCCCGTGCGGGCTACTTCGCGTACTTCGCCGACCCGGCCAACGCCGTGCGCACCGCCATGTCCTTCGTCGCCGAGGTCGGCCGTGAGATGGGCCAGTCCACCCGGGCCCGCGCCAGGAAGCAGCGCCCGCGCGTCGCACGCGGCGGCCTGTACCCCCTGGTCCGCGCCTTCGCGACGGTCATCGAGCGGGACGTCGTCGTCACCGCGGTCATGGGCGACATGCTCGCCGGGCGCACCGCCGTCTACGCCGACCTGGTGGCCTACGACGAAGTGGCGCACCACTCCGGGCCGACGAGCCGGGACGCCGAGAAGGTCCTTGAGCGCCTCGACCGCTCGCTGGCGCTGATCGCGAACGTCGCCGAGCACGCCCCGCGGCCGTACCGCATCGTCGTCCTGTCCGACCACGGACAAAGCCCCGGTGAGACGTTCCGCGCCCGCTACGGCCTGGACCTCGCAGACCTGGTGCGGGCCGGCTGCGGGCTGCCCGTACCGCGCAGGGCGCAGCGCACCCACAGTGGCGCCGAGGCCCGCGCGGCCGTGCGTGCGGCGCTGCGCCGGCCCGTGGAGGAAGGCGACGACCAGTACCGGCCCTCCCGCCGCTCGGAGCCGATCGTGCTGGCCTCCGGCAACCTCGGCCTGGTCTCCTTCCCGGACGTGCCGCACCGGATGAGCAAGGAGGAGATCGACGCCCGGCATCCGGCCCTGCTGACGACGCTCGCCAACCATCCCGGCATCGGCTTCCTGCTGGTGCGCAGCGAGGAGCACGGCGGGGTCGTGCTCGGCGCGTACGGCGCGGAGATCCCACTGGAGCGGCTCGACGAGGACCCGGGCCCGCTGGCGGCCTTCGGGCCCGGTGCCGCCGACGCCGTCCGCCGCACGCACTCCTTCCCGCACACCGCCGACATCATGGTCAACTCCTTCCACGACCCGGCCGACGGCGAGGTCCTCGCCTTCGAGGAGCAGATCGGCTCGCACGGCGGGCTCGGCGGCCCGCAGGGCAGACCCTTCCTGCTCTCCCCGATCGCCTTCCCCGAGCCGGTCGAGGACGGGCGGGAACTCGTCGGGGCGGAGGAGATCCACCGCGTGCTGCGGCGCTGGCTGCGGGAGACGGACGGCCCCCAGATACCCCTGGACGCGGAGCCGGAGGAACGGGCCGCCTGAAAATCGGCTGCGCCCGGACGGCCGGGGGAACACACTGTTCGAGTCGCAAACCCCTCGAACACCCCCAAGGAGCCCCTGCGTTGCAGGCTGCCGTCAGCGTCACTCCCGCCCGTGTCCCCGAACTGCTGCTGGGCCTGGCCACCGTGCGGCCGGTCTTCATCTGGGGTGCCCCAGGGATCGGAAAGTCCTCCCTCGTCAGGGACTTCGCAGAGTCGTTGGGGCTTACGTGTGTGAGCCTGCTCGGTACCCAGCTCGCGCCCGAGGACCTCATCGGAGTGCCCCAGATCCGAGACGGGCGCTCGGTGTTCTGCCCGCCGGAGGCCATCGCCCGCGACGAGCCGTACTGCCTGTTCCTGGACGAGCTGAACGCGGCCACACCGGATGTGCAGAAGGCGTTCTACTCCCTCATCCTCGACCGCCGTATCGGCAGCTACGAACTGCCGAAGGGCTCGATCGTCATCGGCGCCGGAAACCGGTCGACGGACAACGCGCTCGCGCGGCCCATCGCCTCCGCCCTCGTCAACCGCCTCACCCACGTCCATCTGGAGGCGTCCGCCAAGGACTGGCTGACCTGGGCCGCGAACAACGCCATCCACCCCTGGATCCTCGACCACCTGACCGACCGGCCCGACCACCTGTGGTCCAAGCCGCCGAAGACCGAGGAGCCCTTCTCCACGCCCCGCTCCTGGCACATGCTCTCCGACGCGCTGCACTCCTTCGGCCAGGGGCTCGACGAGGAGACCCTGAAGGTCCTCGCGCACGGCACGCTGACACCCCGGCACGCCACCGCGTTCTGCGGCTACGTCAAGATCGTGCGCAGCCAGTTCGGCATCGAGGCGATCATCAAGGGCGACGCCCGCTGGCCGAACCGGCTCGCGGACCGCGACCTGCTCTACTACCTCGCCGAGTCCTTCCGCGGCCGCCTGATCAAGGAGCTGCCGGTCAGCAAGGAGCACATGTCGGCGAACGGCCGGCAGACCGCGTACCGGGCCAAGTCGCTGCTCGTGCAGCTCGCGGAGATCTCCGTCGAGGTCGCCCAGACCGTCATCGCCTCCGACGCCGACGGCAACCCCGTCCTGCCCGCGTGGTTCCTCATCGAGGCCGCCCGGGACATGCCCCGGCTGGTGGAGGCGCGCCGGTGAGCAGGACCCGGGGCAAGGGGCAGAAGAAGCGGGACCTCGCGTCCGAGGCGTTCGCCGAGGGGATGCGGCTGGTGAAGGCCAACCCGGCGCTGGCGGCCGTCGACTTCGCCGTCTGCAGGCAGGAGGAGTGCCGGTGCGCGCCCCGCGACCACCTCGTGGTCGTCGACTCCAACGGCGACCTGCACGTCCACCCGAGACGCCTGGCCGAACCCGCCGCCTGGGCCTGGGCCGTCGCGCACGCCGTGCTGCACCTCGGCTTCGGACACGTCCCGGCGGTGAAGGGCCCGCAACCGCGCGAACAGCCCGACCGGTACGACCTCGCCGCGCGCTGCGTCGTCGTCAACCGCTTCCTGCTGAACTTCACCATCGGCACCACCCCCGAGGAACTCCCCGCCTCCTATCCCGACGGCGACGAGGAGCAACTCGCCGCGCGCTGGCGGCGGGACGGGATCCCGCCCGCGTACGAGCGCTGCGGAACGGCGGGCGACGAGCCCGACCTGCTGCTTCTGCCGTGGGCGGGCTGGATGCAGCCCCCGGACCACCAGCTGGCGTTCGCCACCGCCCTGACCCGGACCGTGTCGGCGGCGATGGACATGGCGGGCGGCCGCCGCGACTCCCTCACCGGCGAAGTGGCCCCGCAGCGCCCCTGGCAGCAGGCCCTGAGCTGGTTCATCTCCTCCTACCCGCTGCTCGGCGGCATCGCGGCCGGCATCACCCTCGTCGCCGACGCCGAACTCACCCGCGCCCACGGCATCTCCGTCGCCGCGGTGAACCCGGAGTCCGGCGAGATCTACGTCAACCCCCTGCGCCATTTCGACGACGAGGAATGGCGGTTCATCCTCGCCCACGAGATGCTGCACGCCGCCCTGCGCCACGGCGACCGCTGCGGCACCCGCGACCCCTACCTGTTCAACATCGCCTGCGACTACGTCATCAACGGCTGGCTGTGCGAAATGCAGGTCGGCACCATGCCGGAGGGCCTGCTGTACGACCCCGCCCTCGCCGGTCTCTCGTCCGAGGAGGTCTACGACCGCCTCGCCGGTGACCTGCGCCGGATGCGCCGCCTTGCCACCCTGCGCGGCAAGGGCCTCGGCGACGTCCTCGGCGCCCCGCTGGGCCCGCCCGGCGACTACGTCGACCTCGACGAGTTCTACCGCCGCGGCCTCTACCAGGGCCTGGACCTGCACCAGCAGCAGGAGCGCGGCCTCCTGCCGGGCGGCCTGGTCGAGGAGATCCGCGCGCTGAGCCACCCGCCGCTCCCCTGGGACGCCCAACTCGCCCGCTGGTTCGACGAGTTCGTGCCCAGCCCACAGCCCGTACGGACGTACGCGCGCCCCTCCCGGCGCCAGTCCTCCACCCCGGACATCCCGCGCGCGGGCCGCTACTTCCCGCCCGAGGAGATCGCCCGCTGCACCTTCGGCGTGGTCCTCGACACCTCGGGCTCGATGGAGCGCACGCTGCTCGGCAAGGCCCTCGGCGCCATCGCCTCCTACGCCGGCGCCCGCGACGTACCGGCCGCCCGCGTCGTCTTCTGCGACGCGGCCCCGCACGACGCGGGCTATGTGCCGGTCACCGAGATCGCCGGCCGGGTCCGGGTCCACGGCCGTGGGGGCACGGCCCTGCAGCCCGGCATCGACCTGCTGCACCGCGCGGACGACTTCCCGCCGGGCGCCCCCGTCCTCGTCATCACGGACGGCTGGTGCGACGTGCTGCGGGTGCGGCGCGAGCACGCGTATCTCATCCCGCAGGGCGCACGCCTGCCGTTCACCGCGCGTGGGCCCGTGTTTCGGGTGCAGTAGGCCGGAATGTGATCGGATGGCGTCGCAAGGAACAATCAGAATTCGGAAGGACTCACCGTGGCAACCACGCGCTCCGCACACACCGTCTGGGAAGGCAGCCTGATCGAGGGCAGCGGTGTCGTCAATTTCGACTCCTCCGGTGCCATCGAGGCACAGCCGGTCACGTGGGCTTCACGCTCCCAGGACGCCAATGGCAAGACCAGTCCCGAAGAGCTGATCGCCGCCGCGCACTCCAGCTGCTTCTCCATGGCGCTGTCGCACGCCCTGAACGGCTCCGGCACCCCGCCCACCAAGCTCGTCACCTCGGCGGACGTGAACTTCCAGCCGGGTGAGGGCATCACCGGCATCCACCTCACCGTCGAGGGCACGGTCCCCGGCATCGACGAGGACGCCTTCGTCGCCGCCGCCGAGGACGCCAAGAAGAACTGCCCGGTCAGCCAGGCCCTGACCGGCACGACGATCACTCTGTCGGCCAAGCTCGCCTGACACCCGTACGGCCTGTACGGCCCTCGATGCCGCGCCCCGCGGGCCAGGGGGCGCGGCACCGTCGTTTCCGGGGTACCCGGCGTACGTGGGGTACGCGGCCTACGTGGGGCACGCGGCATTGACAACAGCCCACTCAAGTTTTGTGCTGGAGTCTGGGAAGCGCCCTGGCGGAAGGGGACGGAGATGGCACGTGCGGTCGGGATCGATCTCGGGACCACGAACTCGGTGGTGGCCGTCCTGGAGGGCGGCGAGCCCACGGTCGTCGCCAACGCGGAGGGAGCCCGGACCACACCGTCCGTCGTGGCCTTCGCCAAGAACGGGGAGGTACTGGTCGGCGAGGTCGCCAAGCGGCAGGCGGTGACGAACGTCGAGCGGACCGCGCGCTCGGTGAAGCGGCACATGGGCCACGCGCAGTGGCGCTTCCCCGACGAGGGCTCCGTGGACGGGACGCGCTACCGGGCGCAGGAGCTGTCCGCACGGGTCCTGCAGAAGCTGAAGCGCGACGCGGAGTCCTACCTCGGCGAGGACGTCACGGACGCGGTGATCACCGTACCGGCGTACTTCGACGACTCGCAGCGGCAGGCCACCAAGGAGGCGGGGGAGATCGCGGGGCTGAAGGTCCTGCGGATCATCAACGAGCCCACGGCCGCCGCCCTCGCCTACGGCCTGGACCGGGGCGAGGAGCAGACCGTGCTGGTCTTCGACCTCGGCGGCGGCACCTTCGACGTGTCACTGCTGGAGATCGGGGACGGCGTCATCGAGGTGAAGGCCACCAACGGCGACACCCACCTCGGCGGCGACGACTGGGACCAGCGGATCGTCGAGCACCTGGTCAAGAAGTTCAAGGGCCAGTACGGCATCGACCTCGGCAAGGACAAGATGGCGCTGCAACGGCTGCGGGAGGGCGCCGAGAAGGCGAAGATCGAACTGTCCAGCTCGTCCGAGACGGCGATCAACCTGCCCTACATCACGGCCTCCGCCGAGGGCCCGCTGCACCTGGACGAGAAGATGACCCGCGCCCAGTTCCAGGAGCTCACCGCCGACCTCCTCGACCGCTGCAAGACCCCCTTCCACCAGGCGGTCAAGGACGCCGGCATCAAACTGTCCGCGGTCGACCACGTCATCCTCGTCGGCGGCTCCACCCGGATGCCCGCGGTCACCGACCTGGTCAAGGACCTCACCGGCAAGGACCCGCACAAGGGCGTCAACCCCGACGAGGTCGTGGCCGTCGGCGCGGCCCTGCAGGCCGGTGTCATCCGCGGCGACGTCAAGGACGTCCTGCTGCTCGACGTCACACCGCTGTCCCTGGGCATCGAGACCAAGGGCGGCATCATGACAAAGCTGATCGAGCGCAACACGACGATCCCGACCCGGCGTTCGGAGATCTTCACGACGGCCACCGACAACCAGCCCTCGGTGGGCATCCAGGTCTACCAGGGCGAGCGCGAGATCGCCGCGTACAACAAGAAGCTGGGCGTCTTCGACCTGACCGGGCTGCCGCCCGCCCCGCGCGGGATCCCGCAGATCGAGGTTGCCTTCGACATCGATGCCAACGGAATCATGCACGTGTCGGCCAAGGACCTGGCAACGGGCCGGGAACAGAAGATGACGGTGACCGGCGGTTCCGCCCTGCCCAAGGACGACATCGACCGCATGATGCGGGAGGCCGAGCAGTACGCCGAGGAGGACCGGGGGCGCCGGGAGGCCGCCGAGACCCGCAACCAGGCCGAGCAACTCGTCTACCAGACCGAGAAGTTCATACGGGACAACGAGGAGCGGATTCCCGCGGACACCAGGACGGAGGTCCAGGAGGCCGTCACGGAACTGAAGGGCCTGCTGGAACGGAACGCGGAGACGGGTGAGTTGCGCACCGGCGTCGAGAAACTCGCCACCGTCAGCCAGAAGATGGGCCAGGCCATGTACGCCCAGGCCGACCAGACCCCCACCGACACGGACACCGGCACCGGCACCGGCACCGAACAGCACACGGCACCGCCGGAGGAGGAAGGTGTGGTCGACGCAGAGATCGTCGACGAGGACGACCGTGACACCAAGGGCGGCGCGGCCTAGAACCCCGGCCTGGCGGTGGTTCCCTCGGCCCGGATCAGGCCGGTGAGGAGGAGGGCGACGGCGACATACGGCAGGAAACCCGCAGCGGTGTGGTCATGGGCGCGCCCTCGTGTGTCCGAGGGGGAGGGCGGCGCACACGGCATCCAGGACAGACGCGTACGGAGTGCCGAACTCGGTGAGCCGGCACCGGAGTTGATCGAGTCCGGCACGGTGTTCCGTCAGCACGTCCGTGTCGCCGGTGCGCGCCGCGAACTCCAGCACGGCGGGCAGGAAGTCGGGCAGTTCCTCGCCGGTGAACTCCAGGCCGGCGGCGCGGTATACCTCCTGGAAGCGGACCAGCGCCATGCCGCGCTGCCGGGTGTCCCCGTCCCGCCACCAGCTCAGACAGAGGCTGTGGCGGTTCTCGGAGGCGAAGACCTGGACGTAGTGCGCGGCCAGTTCCTGAGGCGGTGTGACGGCCGCGTGATCCACGAACTCCCGCAGCTGCGGGGCCGCTTCGCGCAGCAGCGGCAGCCGGGCCCGGAAGTCCTCGTCGGGATAGGTCAGGCAGAGTGCTGCCGCCTGGTACAGCACGGCGTCCGAGGGCATCAGGTCTCCTTCACGTCGGCCGGGCCGACCGGGTCGTCGGCCGCCTCGGCCGGATGGTCGGCGCTCCGGCGTCCGCGCAGCAGGTGGAAGTTCTCCACCGGCACCAGCGGCAGCCGCCTGCGCCCCGGGTCCTGACCGAAGGGGCTGTCACCGCCGATCCCTGGCCCGCCGGCGTGGTCGAGACCGCACCTGTCACAGAGCCGGCAGTGGCGGCCGTGGCCTCCGGTCGGCGGGCGTCGCCCACGGCCGCCGTCGGAATCACGTCACTCCGCGTGTGGAGTTCACGGCCTTGTCATGGCTCCAGCGGTCCCGGTGGAAGGCGTCCGCCTCCCGCCCGCAGGTCAGGCCGATGCTGTGCGGATCGGGCGCCGGGATACCGGGCCGGAAGAAGCGGCCGGCGAGCAACAGCGCCGCTCCCGGCCCGGTGGGCGGTATCCGCGTGTCGGCCACGTGCGTCGCTCCCTTGCTCGCTCTGGCCTACGACGCTAGGGGCGAGCGGGGGAACGCACCCGTTCACGGCAGCCGTACGGGTCAGGGGCGGGGCAGAGCCGGGCCGGGCTTGCGGGCGACACCTGCGTACACCGGCACGACACCCTCCGCCTGCACCGCCACGTCCTCGGCCTCCGGGCGCCATCCGGTCACCGGGATCACACCGGGGCCGAGCAGTTCCAGGCCGTCGAAGAAGCGCCGGAACTCGGTGATCGACCGGGGGTGGAAGGGCGTGCCACCGGCCCGGAAGGCACCGGCGGCCTTTGCGACGGCCTCCGGATTCAGGTCGGGGGTGACCTGCGACAGGATCAGACAGCTGCCCGGGGCCAGCGCCGCGACGTAACTCCCCACCATTCCGTAGACATCGTCGCCGTCGGCCTCGTCACCCAGGTAGTGGGTCAACGCGACCAGCGACAGTGCGACAGGCCGCGTGAAGTCCAGGGACTCCTCGGCCCGCGCAAGGAGCGTGCCGACGTCCCGCACGTCCGCGTGCACGTAGTCCGTGCTGCCCTCGGCGGAGCCGTGCAGCAGCGCCTGGGCGTGCCGCAGCACGATCGGGTCGTTGTCCGCGTACACCACCCGGGCCTCAGGTGCCACGCCCTGCGCCACCTGGTGCAGGTTGGGCTCGGTGGGGATGCCCGTGCCGATGTCCAGGAACTGGCGTATCCCCGCCTCGGCAACCGTGCGGACGGCCCGGTGCATGAACCTCCGGTTGGCCCGTGCCCCACGTACCGCGGTGTTGTCCAGGGCGAGAATCCTGCGCGCCAGTTCCTCGTCCACCGGGTAGTTGTCCTTGCCGCCCAGCCACCAGTCGTACACGCGGGCGGGATGCGGCCGGCTGGTGTCGATCTGCGGCGCGGCGTCGGAACCGGTCATGCGGTGTCTGCTCCTCGATGCGATGGGGAACGGTGCCGTGCGTGACTCAGACGTTCGTGGCTGAGGCGTTCGTGACCGGGACGGACTCAGAAGTTCCTGCGGCACTCCCGCAGAATCCTCTTCGTGCGCTGGGCCGACGCGGCCCGCGCCGTCATGTGGTCGAGGACCTCCAGGTGTGCGGAGACCTCCGTGCGCGAGTCGAGGTACAGGGCCCCGGTCAGGTACTCGGTGAAGACCATGTCGGGCAGCTCCGGTTCGCCGAAGCGGAACAGCGTGAAGGGCGCGTACGTCCCCGGGTGAGGGCCGTCCTTGAACTCGGCGATCTGCAGCGTGACCCGGTCGCGCTCGGCGAAGTCCAGCAGCTTGTCCAGCTGTTCGCGCATCACCTCGCCGCGGGTGCTCACCGGACGCCGCAAGACCGTTTCGTCCATGATCACCCACAGGTGGGGCGGATCCGGGCGCTCCAGGAGCCGCTGGCGGGCCATCCGCAGGGACACATGCCGCTCGATGGTCTCCGGTCCGGTCTGCCCGACCGTTCCCGCCTCCATCACGGCATGCGCGTACTGCGCGGTCTGCAGCAGTCCGGGTACGAAGTGCGGCTCGTAGGAGCGGACGATGGTCGCGGCGCCCTCCAGGCTCACATAGAGGCTGAACCAGTCCGGCAGCACGTCGTGGAACCGCTGCCACCAGCCCGGCCGGTTCGCCTCCTCGGCGAGGGCGACGAACGCGGCCGCCTCGTCGTCCGGGACGCCGTACGTCTCCAGCAGCACCTGGACGTACGGGATCTTCAGGGCGACCTCGGCCATCTCCATCCGCCGTACGGTCGCGGGGGCCACCCGCAGGACGCGAGCGGCCTCCTCACGTTTGAGCCGGGCCGTCTCCCGCAGCTCCTGCAGTCGCTTGCCGAGGACCACCTGACCGACGGTGGGCGCGGGACGCCGTTCGCTCACGCCACGCCTCCCCTACCCGCCGAAGTATGCGCGAGCAGTGTGCCATGTTCCGGTGCCGGTCTCACGGGATCGATGGTGAGGCGCTCGCCACGTGGGTCGTCGGCGGGGCCGGCCGGTGCCGCATCACCCCTCGGCACCCGGGTCCCAGCTGCCACGACCGCACCTCGGCGGAGGACGATTCGCCATGTCCGCGACCCAGTTCACCGCGCTCGCCCGGACCCGTGACCCGCACACCGCGCTGCGTCGCTTCCTCGCCCTGGACGCGGCCGTGACCGGCGCCAACGGTCTCCTCTGCCTCGCCGCGTCCGGACCGCTGGGCCGGTTTCTCGGTGTCGGCTCGGGACTGCTCCTCGAACTCGGCGTATTCCTCGCGGTGTTCGCCGCCGGTGTAGGGGTGCTCGCCTCCCGCGCCCGCCCGGCCACGCTGCCCGTGCGGGACGTGGTCGAGGCCAACCTCGCCTGGGCGGCGCTCAGTTGTGTCGCGTTGGCGGTGTGGCTCACGCCCAGTGCGGCCGGTGCGGTGTGGACGGTGCTGCAGGCGGTCACCGTGGCAGGCTTCGCCCTGTTGCAGTACGCGGCCCTGAGGGCACGTCAGGGAAGAAGCGACTGAAGGTACTTGACCGTCGCCGGGTCGGCCGGGAGGAACGTCTCGATGGCCAGCTCGGCGACCGTCACGTCCATGGGGGTGTTGAAGGTGGAGATGGAGGAGATGAAGGACAGCGTCCGGCCCTCGTGCTCGACCTGCATCGGCAGGGCGAAGTAGGGGACCGGGTCCACCGGTTCGCGCGCGTGCTCCGCTTCGCGCACCGGGTAGGCCGCCACCTCCTCGTACAGCGCCCGCAGTGGCTCCGAGCGGTGCAGCGCGATCTGCCGCTCCATCTGGGCGAGCAGATGGCCGCGCCACTCACGGAGGTTGCGGATGCGGGGCGCCAGGCCCTCGGGGTGCAGCGTCAGCCGCATGGCGTTCAACGGCGGTTCGAGCAGGGACTCCGGGACACCTTCCAGCAGCATCGTGATGCCCCGGTTGGCCGCGACGACGTTGTACACCGCGTCGACCACCAGCGCGGGGTAGGGCTCGTAGCCCTGGATGAGGCGTTCCATGCCCTGGCGGAGTGCGTCCAACGCGGGCGAGTCCAGCGGGGTCTCCGGATAGTGCGGGGCGTAACCGGCCGCCAGCAGCAGGGCGTTGCGCTCGCGTACCGGGACGTCCAGGTGCTCGGCCAGCCTGAGCACCATCTGCTCGCTCGGCCGGGAACGGCCCGTCTCGATGAAGCTGATGTGCCGCGCCGAGGAGTCGGCACGCAGTGCCAGCTCCAGCTGGCTGACCCGCCGCCGCTCCCGCCAGGCCCTCAGCAGAGGGCCGACCCCTTTGCCGTCGGAGGTGGCTGCGGATGCCGGGTGTCCGGTCGCGACAGTGGTCATACGTACGACCGTAGCCGAGGAGCGGGTGTGGATCTCCCCGCTCGCCGACGATCTCGGTGCCGTGCGTGTCCGCGGCCCTGTGATCGGGCACCCCCTTACTGACCAGGGCCGTCGTGGCACGGCTGTGGCAGGCTGAGGACATACCCCCAGGAAGGAGCGAGGTCATGGCTGTCGAACCGCTGTCGCAGAAGGAGATCGAGGACCGGCTCGCCGAGCTGCCGGGCTGGTCCCTCGACGGGGACCGCATCACCCGCTCCTACCGGCTCGGCACGCATTTCGCGGCGACGGCGATGGTCGTGCACATCGCCCAGGTCCAGGAGGAGCTCGACCACCACAGCGACCTCGCCCTCGGCTACAACACGGTGTCCCTGTCCGTGAACACGCACAGTGCGGGCGGCAGGGTCACCGAGCTCGACTTCGGTCTGGCCCGCAAGGTCGAGGACCTGGCACAGGGCCACGGGGCACACTGACCGGCGTGCTCGACTACGACAAGGAAGCCGGCGCGTACGACGTCACGCGCGGCGGCGAACCCAGGGCCGCGGCCGCCGCGGACGCCGTGCTGCGCCTGGTCCCCGCCGACGCGGGCCGGCTCCTCGACCTCGCCTGCGGCACCGGGATCGTCACCAGGCGGCTCGCGGCCGCGCGGCCCGCGACCCGGGTGACGGGCGCCGATCTGACGGACGGCATGGCACGGATGGCGGCAGCCCGCCTGCCGGGCTCGGTCCTGCTGGCCGACGGCCGCCGGCTGCCGTTCCCGGATTCGACGTTCGACGCGGTCGCCACCGTGTGGCTGCTGCATCTGCTCGACGAACCCGAGGACGTGCGGGCCACGGTCGCCGAATGCGCCCGTGTACTGCGGCCCGGCGGTGTTTACGTCACCACCGTCGACAAGGCGGCCGCCCACGACGTCGGCAGCGACATCGACGCCGTCCTCGCACCGCGCCCGCGCCGCCCGGCCCGGGACGCCGGACCGCTCGTGGAGGTGTACGCCGCCGCGCACCGCCTGTCCCCGGCCGGGCAGGACCGCTTCCCGGGACACGGCCAGGGCCGTAGCCCTCGGCGCACCGCCGCGGACCTGCGGCGCGGCTGGTTCACGGTACTGCCGCCCGGCGACCCGGTCACCGAGCGGTTCGTGGCGCGGATTCAGGCGCTGCCCGACCAGGACCGGCCGCGCGCCGACCCGGAGTTCACCCTGCGTGCCTTCAGGAAGCCGGCAGCCGACTGAAGTCCATCGTCCAGTTGGCCGACCAGGTCTGCCCGTCGTCGACGGAGAACGCCTGCTCCCAGTGCGCGGAGACCGGCGACACGTCCGCCCACACGTACCTCACCCGGACGTCCTTGCCGTCGTGGGTGTCGTCGCCGTAGAACTCGCCACGATCGCCGTCGAAGCGCCCGAGAACCGGCGGGAACAGCCGGCCGCTGCGGCTCGACGACCAGTTCAGCGACCACTCCTTCGTCTCCGCGTCGAAGAGCCGGAGCGTGAGCCCCTTCGCACCCAGGTGAGGCATGTCGATCTCGTCCACGTTCGCGGCCCCGTCGAACAACGGTCGGCACCAGGCCGTCGCCGGGAACTCCTCCCAGCCGCTGTCCGGGTCGAGGAAGTCGGTGCGGCGGCGGTTCACGACCTGCCACTCGCCGTGGAGGAAGTCGAAGTCGTGCGGGCTGCTCATGAGCGGTCTCCAGTGGTTCCTTCGGGCAGGGAATCGGCCAGGTAGGCGTCGAGGTCCGGGACTTCGGGGCTGAGCAGGTGCCGTACCCAGGCGTCCCGTTCGTGCAGCACCGGCGGCAGTTCGAAGACGCAGCCGATCCAGGGCAGTCCGGGCCTGACGAAGTGCGTCGGGTCGTGGTCGGGGCAGCCGATCACGGGCTGGCCCGCCGCCGCGTTCGCGTAGTGCAGGACGTTGTCCCACACCCAGCTGTACGCGTTGATGTAGGCGCCGTCGTCGTTTCCCCTGTGCACGACGACGAAGGTCGCGGGCGGAGTGCCGTCCGGCTCCGGCAGCAGCTCCGGAAGGAACGCGTACGCCGCCTTCTCGACGTCCGGTGCGATCCCGGCCGGGTCGGCGGTGACGTGGTAGCGCTTGATGCGCCGCCCCGCCACCTCGATCGGCGGCGGCACGGTCAGGAGTTTCTCCTTGAAAGCCATGGCGGGGACGCTAGGCCGACTTCACTGACATCCTGTGTCAGTGAAGTCCAGCCGACTCGTCTCGATCCTGCTCCTGCTCCAGACCCGGGGCCGGATGACCGCCGCCCAGCTCGCCGAGGAACTGGAGGTCTCCGTCCGCACGGTCTACCGGGACGTGGACGCGCTGAGCGCGGCGGGCGTCCCGCTGTACGGCGACGCGGGCCACGCCGGCGGCTACCGCCTGCTCGACGGCTACCGCACCCGGCTCACCGGCCTCACCACGGAAGAGGCGGAGGCCCTCTTTCTCGCCGGCGCCCCCGGTCCGGCCGCCGAACTGGGTCTCGGATCGGTCCTGGCCGCGGCCCAGCTCAAGGTCCGCGCCGCGCTGCCGCCGGAGCTGCGCGCGCACGCCGACCGCATCAGCGGCCGCTTCCACCTGGACGCGCCGGGCTGGTACGCGGACGCCGAACAGGCGCCGTTTCTGCCCGCCGTCGCCGACGCGGTGTGGAACAGCCGCGTGCTCGACGTCCTGTACCGGCGGTGGGCCGAACCCACCGACGTGGAGCGCCGCCTGGAGCCGTACGGACTGGTGCTGAAGGCCGGCCGCTGGTACGTCGTCGCGGGCCCGGGACCGCGCACGTTCCGCGTCGACCAGATCCTCCGACTCGCCCCGGCGGGAGAGGAGTTCACCCGCCCGGACGACTTCGACCTGGCCGCGTACTGGACGGCGTACCAGCGCGACTTCCACGGCCGGCTGTACCGCGGCGAGGCGCTGGTGCGGGTGGCGCCCGGCGTGAAGCCGGCGAGAGCGGTGGACAGCCGTACGGACGACGACGGCTGGACCCTCGCCCGGGTCCCCATCGAGTCCGTCGAGCACGCTCATGGCGAGTTCCTGCGTCTGGGCGCGGACATCGAGGTGCTCCAACCGCCCGAGCTGCGCGCGCGCATCGCCCGTACGGTGGCCGAACTGGCCGGAAGATACGGCAGCTTGCCGGAGACCGGGGGCGACTGAGAGTGCGGAATCAGTCCGTCCTTCTGTGGAACTCCGGTACGGCCGGCGTTGGGCCGGGGGCCGGCCGAGGAGGGATCAACGCCCCTGATGCCGCTGCTCCGCCTGCTCGCGAGGGGCTTCGATGAGCGTGGTGACGTGGGGCCGGTCGCTGCGGCTGATCGCGGCGACGCCGATGTGCCGGATCGGTCCCGGCTGCTTGACCGGGACGGTGCGCAGGCCAGGGATCTCCGGGGCGAGCGCAACTGAGGGGATCAAGGACACTCCCACACCCGCGGCGACGAGCGAGCGGGCGAAGAAGTAGTCAGTGGTCGCGCCGCGCACTTCCGGATCGAAGCCGGCACGCTCGGCGTAGCGGCGCAGATATGCCTCGGTTTTCAGGCAGCCGAGTTCAGCCCGCAACAGATCGCCCTGGCCTGGCTGCTCGCCCGCTCCCCGGCAGTGATCCCGGTGCCGGGAGCCGGCCGCCAGGCCTCCATCACCGACTCGGTCCGCGCCGCCGACCCCACACTGACCACGGAGGAACTGACACGACTCGAGGATGCTCTGCCGGGCTGAGCCGGGTCACGGGTCGCCGCTCGCCGACCTTGAGCGAGGAGGGCCGGGACCCGGTGCCTCGATCCGCCGACGGTGTACGCCCCGACGGAAAGGTGGTCGCCCGCAGGCTGCGGGCGACCACCTCACCGGTCGGTCAGAGGCCGCCGAGCAGGCCGCCCAGGAGACCGGTCACGATGCCCAGGAGGCCGCCCAGCAGATCGCCCGAGGAGCTGTCGTCGTCCGACGGAGTGAGACAGGCCTCGTGACCCATGAGGGACACGTGGGTCGCTCCGGCGCACGTGCTCGGGGTGTCGGTCGTCGTAGCCGCAGAGGCGCTCGGCGCCATCAGGGTCAGAGCGAGTACGGGAGCGGCGAGGACCGCCGCGACGCGGGCGCGCGTCGACTTGCGTGTGCGCTGCGACATAACTGACCTTTCGCAGATATGGGGAAATCTTCCTTGATCAGACTCACGCGGTCGCCTGCACTCCGCAACTCGAACATCGCTCACAGTGACCACGGCCTGGTCGGGCGCAGCTCCCGTGAAGCCGTAGGCCACCCGCCGCCGCCTTCCGAAGCCGTCCTCCTTCCATGGGGGAACGCGCGAGTGCCGGGCGACCCCCAGAGCGGGTGGGGGTCGCCCGGCCGGTGGGCCCCGTCGTCGGGTGACGGGACCGCGGACACGGAGCTTCCAGGCGGCTCCGCGGGAGACACGGTGCCTGCCACGTCCTGTCAGGGGCGTGGGACTGCGTCGCAGTCGGACAACGGCCAACCCGCGGAGCGCCTGGGGGGCTATTCGAGGAGCTCCGCGTACGAGCCCATGGCCATGGCGATGTCCGCCTGGGCCCAGAACCGGTGATACGTGAAGGACGGCGCGGCCCCGCCCGCCAGATACGCCTCGATCTTCGACCAGGCAGGGTCGTTCTTGTAGAAGGACCGCAGTGAGGCGAACGTCGACGACGAGTTGATCGCGTCGCCGTTGGGCATCTTGCCGCTCCAGCCGCTGGGCACGTACACGCTGTCGTTGAAGCGGTTGTAGTCGGCGCGGGTCTCCGGCACGGCGATGCCGAGTCCGTCCTGGTAGTTGTTCCACATGCCGTCGAGCAGCGCCTTCGCCGTTGTCTTCGCCGCCGTGTCACCGGACTTGGCGGCGTAGTACGTCAGGGTCTTGGCGTATGCGGCCGCCACACCGACGTCGTTGGTGTAGTCGGCGACGGTGACGTGAAGTCCGCTGTTGGCGCCGGGACTTGACGCGTTCCAGGTGTCGGGCCGGCCCGACCACTGCAGTGTCGACGGGATCTGGTAGGTGCCGTCCGGGTTGATCGTGGTCTTGGACAGCGCCCACTTGACCCACTTGTCGAGGACCGCCTTGGCCTTCGCGTTGCCCGTCTGCTGGTAGTACTCGGCGACCCGCTCCATCGACCACGCCTGGAAGCCGAACCACTGGTTGGACGGCGGGTCGTGGTAGACGGGCTGCTGGTCGTAGTACATGCCGTAGAAGGTCGGCGTGCCGGCCGGCGGACTCGCGTACCGGCCCGCCCAGCTGTTGGTCGCGCCGCCCGCGATGGCGCCCTCGTCCGACTGAAGCCAGCGGTAGAACTCCAGCTGCCGGGTGAGTGAGGTGCCCCAATCGGCGGCCCCGGTCGAGGACTTGGGCTTCAGGTCGGCGTACGAGCTGAGCGCGTACGCGGCCAGCGGGTTCTGGTAGCCGCCGTGGACGTGGCTGGAGCCGATGCGCCAGGACCAGCCTCCGTTGGTGTCGGTCGAGCCGCCCCAGGCGTAGTACCAGGACAGCAGATAGTCCGAGGCGTCCTTGCCCGTGCCCGCCGCACACGTCGACGGGCCCACGCAGTTGCCGATCTTCTTGAAGTACTTGTCGTACATGGCGTAGCGCAGGTAGTCGCCCATTTTCGCGGCCTTGCCCACGGTCGCGGAGACGTCGCTGCCCTTGCCCTGCTGCTTCGCCCACACGTCGGCCCAGTAGGCGGCCTGCACCGCACGCGCGTCGGCGTCCGGGGCGTCCGTGTACTTCCACTGCTTGGCGTAGGAGGAGTCGCCGGTGAACAGGTCCAGGTAGCCGTTCTTGCCGCCGTACTTGAAGGCGTCGCAGGTCGGCTGCGGCACCGTCTCCCACACCGACTCCTGCGGACCGCGCTGGAAGGTGTTGATGTACGACGGCCCACTCGCCGTCGGCCCGCCCTCGCAGGTTCCGCCGGGGGTGTTGCCGTAGCCGTAGACGTTGTCGACGTCCTCCAGCCAGTGCATGCCGTAGATGTCGTCGGTGCCGTACGCGGACTTCAGCTCACCCGCGATGGGATCCGAACCGACCGAGACCGACTGGTCCAGCTTGGCCGGATACTCGTTCGGGGTGTCCAGCTCGGGCGCGTACGTCGCCGGCTTGGAGGCGTTGTAGAAGGAGGTGGTGGGCTGGTCGGCGTGGGTGGGGATCATGTACTTCTCCATGAGGGCCCACGCGCCGTTGAACTTCGACCAGTCACCGCTGACCTTGCCGTACATCGCCTGCAGCCACAGGAGGTAGCTGTAGGCCTCCGACGTGGTCTCGTGGCCCTGGTCGGGGGCCTCGACGATCAGCGTCTCGACCGAGTGGTAGGGGATGCCCTGCGGTGAGAAGTAGCCGTTCGCCGGGTTGGTGATCTTGCCGTACAGGTCCAGGAAACGGGCGTCGTAGGCCTTGGCGGCCGCCAGCTCCGTCACGGTGACCGAGGCCTTGGCGTGGCCCGGCGCCGTCGACTCGAAGGTCGCCGCACCGGTGCCGGAGGCGTCGGCGGTGACGGTCACCTTCTGCGCGGTGCTCCAGTTGGAGGGCGTGAAGGTGAGCGAGGCGCCGGCGGTGACCGACAGGCCCGAGACGCCGCTCGCGCGGGCCGTCGTGACGGTCACGTTCGACGCGGGCTGCGTCGACAGTTTGACGTCGTACGAGCCGGACTTGCCCTGCTGGACGCCCAGTTGGGTCGGTGAGACCACCACGGCGGGACCCGAGGCGACCGTGATGCCGACGGGTGTCGACTCCGCGGAGGCACCCAGGCTGTCGTACGCCTTCGCCACCAGCGAATGACTGCCCACGGACAAACCGGAGGCCGAGAACGTGTAGGGCGAGCTGGTGTCCGTGCCCAGCAGGGTCGTGTCGTCGTAGAACTCGACCTTGCTGATCGTCGCGTTGTCGGCCGCGGCGGCGGTGGCCGCGAGCGGGACCGCGTCGCCCTGCGTGTAGACCGCGCCCGCTGTGGGACTGGTCAGCATGGCCATCGGCGGCTGGTGTGCGCCGGCGCAGGTGGTGCCGTTGACCGTGAAGGCCGTGGGGGCGGTGTTGGTGCCGCTGTAGGTGAACTGCGCGCCGGTGGAGACGGCGGCGCCAGCGGCGATCTTCGCGTTGTACCCGGCGTCCTTCACGCTGATCGACTGGCCGGACTGGGACCAGGTGCCGCTCCAGCCGTTGGCGAGCTTCTGGTTGCCCCCGTACGCGTAGGTGAGGGTCCAGCCGTCGATCGCGTCGGTGCCGCGGTTGGTGATGGTCAGATCCGCGGTGAAGCCGGATCCCCAGTCGTTCGTCTTGTAGTCGACACTGCACTGGACTGCCGCCGCATGGGCGGGAGTTGTGCCGGTGCCCAGCATCGTGAGCGGAAGGGCGAGGGCAGCCATGGCGGCGGTCCACAGCCGCCGCGTGGTGCGGCGTCTCCGTCTGGAGTGCATGTGCTGGTTCCTCCTTGCGGCTCGGAAAGGAGTGGGGGAAGGGAGGAGCGACAAGCCTTGAACCAGTGGGAGCGCTCCCATAGTGGGGAAGGGGGCGAGGGCGGTCAAGGTGGTTGAAGAGTCGAAAAGATTCGACGGGCTTCGGCGCGAGTGAGTTGAGGGAAAGTCAGCGAATGTCTGTAACTCCCCTGTCCTTTGCTGTCACTTGGCGCTAGCTTCGTTGACACCAGTGGGAGCGATTCCATCAGTCGACGCGTCCGTCACGGCGCGCCCGAACTGTAAGGAGTCGCTCATGCGACACCCCCCGCGTTCATGTCTTTTAGCCGTTGCCGCTGCTGTGGCCCTGGTGGGCACGGCGGTCGCACCGGTCGTCTCGGCACAGGGAGCCACGCCCTCCTGCTCGGTGGAGTACACCGTCACCGGCCAGTGGGACACCGGATTCCAGGGCGCCGTGACCCTCACCAACAACACGGCGGCCGTGAGCAGTTGGAGCGTCGGCTTCGACTTCGCGGACGGCCAGAAGGTCAGCCAGGGCTGGAACGCCAAGTGGGCCCAGTCCGGCACGACGGTCACCGCGACCAACGAGAGCTACAACGGCGCGCTGGCCACCGGCGCGAGCGTCAGCGCCGGGTTCCTCGCCTCCCGGTCGGGGAGCAACACCGTACCGACGTCGTTCACGCTCAACGGGACGACGTGCAACGTCGATTCGGAGCCGACGCCGACGCCGACCGAGCCGCCGGGCTCGGGCGACGCGGCGGCACCGGCCCTGCACGTCTCGGGAAACAAGCTCGTGGACGCCGCAGGCGCGACCCGACGGCTGCTCGGCGTCAACCGCTCCGGCGGCGAATTCATGTGCGTGCAGGGCCGTGGCATCTTCGACGGGCCGGTCGACGACGCCGCGATCCGGGCGATCGCCGACTGGAAGGCGAACACCGTCCGCATCCCGCTCAACGAGGAGTGCTGGCTGGGACTTTCCAACATCCAGTCGCAGTACGGCGGCGCCAACTACGTCAACGCGGTCAAGGACCTGGTGGCCCGCGTCGAGGCGCACGGCATGACGCCGATCGTCGAACTGCACTGGACCTACGGCCAGTACACCGGCAACTCGGCGGGCTGTTCCGACGTGCACGCCACCTGCCAGAAGCCGATGCCCGACATGCAGTACAGCCCGTCCTTCTGGTCCTCGGTGGCCGGCACCTTCAAGAACGACCCGGCGGTCGCCTTCGACCTGTTCAACGAGCCCTACCCGGACCGTGCCACCTCCACGACCACCCAGGCGTGGCAGTGCTGGCGCGACGGCGGCACCTGCCCCGGCATCGGGTACGAGGTCGCCGGAATGCAGGATCTCGTCGACGCCGTGCGAGGCACGGGCGCCCGGAACGTCATCCTGGCCGGCGGCCTGGCGTACTCGAACGACCTCGCTCAGTGGCTCACGTACCAGCCCGCCGACCCGACGGGCAATCTCGCCGCCGCCTTCCACGTCTACAACTTCAACACCTGTGCGAGTGAGAGCTGCTGGAACTCCACCCTGGCTCCGGTGGCGGCCCAAGTGCCGCTGGTGGCAGGGGAGACCGGCGAGAACACCTGCTCGCACTCCTTCACCGACCGGGTCATGAAGTGGTTCGACGACCGGAGCCTGTCCTACCTCGGCTGGACCTGGAACACCTGGGACTGCTCCTCCGGCCCCTCGCTCATCTCCGACTACGACGGCACTCCCACGTCGTACGGCATCGGGCTGCGGGACCACCTGCGCGCCCTGAACGGATAGTCCTCGACAAGCCTCATCGAGCCCCATCAATCCCCTTCAAGCCCCGACAAGAAGGCAGGAACCCGCACTCATGAGTCGTACCAGAACAGCATTACTCGCTTCCCTGGCGCTGGTCGCCTCGGCCGCCGGAACCGCGACGGCCGTCGTCCCCGGAGACGCCGGCGTGGCCGCCGTCCCCTGCACCGTCGACTACAAGGTGCAGAACCAGTGGGACACCGGCTTCACCGCCGCCGTGACGGTCACCAACAACAGTGCCGCCAGGAGCAGTTGGTCGGTGAAGTGGTCGTACGCCGGAAACCAGAAGGTCACCAGCGGCTGGAACGCGAAGGTCAGCCAGAGCGGCGCCGACGTCACCGCGGCCAACGAGACCTACAACGCGGCCCTGCCGACCGCAGGTTCGGTCAGCTTCGGGTTCCAGGGCACCTACAGCGGCTCCAACGCGATCCCGGCCACCTTCAAGCTCGACGGTGTGACCTGCAACGTCGACTCCACCGGCCCTACGGACCCGACTGATCCGACCGACCCGCCGGGACCGGGCACCAAGGTCGACAACCCGTACTCCGGCGCCAAGGTGTACGTGAACCCCGAGTGGTCCGCGAACGCCGCCGCCGAACCGGGCGGCTCCCGTGTCTCCAACCAGCCCACCGGCGTATGGCTCGACCGCATCGCCGCCATCGGCGGCGCGAACGGCCGCATGGGGCTGCGCGCCCACCTCGACGCGGCCCTCGCCCAGAAGGGCAGCGGCGAGGAGGTCGTCCAGCTGGTCGTCTACGACCTGCCCGGGCGTGACTGCTCGGCCCTCGCCTCCAACGGCGAGCTCGGCCCGACGGAGATCGACAAGTACAAGACGCAGTTCATCGACCCGATCGCGGCGATCCTGTCCGACAGCAAGTACAGCTCGCTGCGGATCGTCACCACCATCGAGATCGACTCGGTGCCCAACCTGGTCACCAACACCGGCAGCCGCGCCACCGCCACCCCGCAGTGCGACACGATGCTCGCCAACGGCAACTACCAGAAGGGCGTCGGCTACGCGCTCGCCAAGCTCGGCGCGATCCCCAACGTCTACAACTACATCGACGCCGGCCACCACGGCTGGCTCGGCTGGGACGACAACTTCGGCCCCTCCGCCGCGCTGCTCCACCAGGCGGCCACCAGCGAGGGCGCGACCGTCGACGACGTGCAGGGCTTCATCACCAACACGGCGAACTTCAGCGCCCTGAAGGAGAACAACTTCACCATCGGCGACTCGGTCAACGGCACGTCCGTGCGCCAGTCCAAGTGGGTCGACTGGAACCGGTACGTCGACGAGCTGTCGTACGCCCAGGCCTTCCGCAACCAGGCGGTCTCCGCCGGTTTCAACCCCGGCATCGGCATGCTGATCGACACCTCCCGCAACGGCTGGGGCGGCAGCGCCCGGCCCGCCGGACCGGGTGCCAAGACCAGCGTGGACACCTACGTCGACGGCGGCCGCTACGACCGCCGCATCCACGTCGGCAACTGGTGCAACCAGTCCGGCGCCGGCCTCGGCGAGCGTCCGCAGGCGAACCCGGCCGCCGGAATCGACGCGTACGTGTGGATGAAGCCCCCGGGTGAGTCCGACGGCGCCAGTTCGGCGATCCCGAACGACGAGGGCAAGGGCTTCGACCGCATGTGCGACCCGACGTACACGGGTAACGCCCGCAACGGGAACAACATGTCGGGTGCGCTGCCGAACGCTCCGCTCGCCGGGCACTGGTTCTCGGCGCAGTTCCAGCAGCTGATGACGAACGCGTATCCGCCGCTCTAGGCTCCGGCGGCCCGCGCTGTGTCCGCCGGGGTCAGGCCTCGTGGGTCAGGCCCCGGCGGATGGCGAACTCCACCGGTGAGTAGTCGCCGTCCGGGCGCTGAAGGTCATAGGGAACCGCGGGGTGCAGCGGCGGCTGTGCCATGAAGCGGGGACGTGTGCCGTGATGCGGCTGGGCGGCGTGCACCAGGAACGGGTGGCAGAGGTAGACGTCGCCCGGGCGACCGGTGGCGTAGGCGAGAGGGCGGTCGGCCGAGGCCGCGTCGACCTTCGGGCCGAGCTCCAGGAACGACGCGCCCTCGTCGCCGTAAGGCTCAAGGACCGAGGGCACGTCGAGGTGCGAGCCCACCCGGACGCGGGTCGGGGCGTCGGCCTCGGTGACCTCGCTGAAGAGGAACAGCATGAGCAGGGCGCGCTCCCTGGACCACAGGTTCGTGTGCCACAGGGTGGCGCCTTCGGGGAGATAGCTCCCCTCGATGTGCCAGCCCGTGTCGGCGGGTTCCTCCTTGTGCGGGAACCGGAGCGGGAAGGTGCCGAGCGAGTAGCGTGGCGCCCAGCGGCGCTCTCCCACCAGCAGGTCGAACGCCTCATGCAGGACAGGGGAGTTGACCGCGGCCGCGAACGGTCCCTGCGCCATCCCGGCCACCCGGACCACCGGGTCCTTCCAGGTGCCGGGGTCCTCGGAGTCGTATCCCGTCTCCCGCCACAGCAGTCGCGCACAGTCCTCGGCGACCCGCGGTGGAAACGCTCCCTCGATCTTCACGAACCCGTCCTCGAGGAAGTTCTCCACCAGCCTGTCATCCATCGGGCCATCGTCGGCGACCGGCCGCGGACCACGCATCTCATTTTCTGACGTGGTCCATCCCCGCGTTTTTTGCCGTGGCTTTTTTGCTGCCTCGGCAATGGCACTGGCCGCGCCCCGGTGCGTCGGCGCACGCTGGGCCGGACGCGGACGAGAGGCTGACCACCATGGCGCACGCACACCACCACGGACATGGCGAGCACGACCACACCGACATCGACTGGGCCGAGACGGCTCCGCTGCTGGAGTCGCAGGCGCAGCTGATGACATCGCTGTACGAACGGGCCATGGCCTGGCTGACCGACAAGCAGACCGAACCGGGGCTGATCGTCGACGCCGGCAGCGGGCCCGGCGTCGTCGCCTGCCTGCTGGCCGAGGCGTTCCCGGGTGCGCGGGTCGTCGCGGTCGACAGCTCCGAGCCGCTCCTGGAGCGGGCCCGTGCGCGGGCCGACCGGCTCGGCGTCGGGGACCGCTTCGGCACGCTCGCCGGGGAACTGCCCAGCGTCCTGGACGAGTTGGAGTACCCGGCGGATCTGCTGTGGGCCAGCCGCAGCCTGCACCACCTCGGCGACCAGCGGGCCGCCCTCGCCGCCTTCGCCGCACGGCTGGCACCCGGCGGCACGCTGGCGATCACGGAGGGCGGTCTGCCCGCGCGCTTCCTGCCCCGTGACATCGGAATCGGCCGCCCGGGTCTGCAGGCCCGCCTCGACGTGCTGGAGGAGGAGTGGTTCGCCCAGATGCGGGCGAGCCTGCCCGGCACGGTCGCCGAGACCGAGGACTGGCCGGCCCTGATGACGGCCGCGGGCCTCAGGCCCACCGGTACCCGCACCTTCCTGCTCGACCTGCCCGCACCGGCCAAGGACCGTGCGCGTGCCTATGTGGCCGCGTCCCTCTCCCGCGTCCGGGAGGGCTTCGGCGACCGCCTCGACCCCGACGACCGCACCACCCTCGACCGCCTCCTCGACCCGGACGACAAGGCGAGCGTCCACCACCGGGCGGACGTGTTCGTGCTGGCGGCACACACGGTGCATACGGCAGCGCACGCGATGTGAGCCGTGCCGTGCCGCGACACCTGCGGCTCTTGACTTCGAGAAGGCTCCAACTGATCTACTCCCACCGTCGGTCCGGGACACCGGGTCGAGACACGAGGACGAGACACCGGGGGTAGTCATGTCCACCAGCACCGAATCTCCCGTCGCGCTGATCACCGGCGGGGCCACCGGCATCGGCGCCGCCGCGGCGCGGCAGCTGATCGAGGCCGGGCACCGGGTGGCCGTCACCGGCCGCCGAAAGGAGCGGTTGGACGCGTTCGACGAGCAACTCGGCAGTCCCGAAGGGCTGTTGACTATCGTCGGCAATGCGTCCGAGTACGCGGATGTGCGGGCGGCGGTCGACAGCACGCTCAAGGCTTTCGGCCGACTGGACACGGTCGTGGCCAACGCGGGCTTCGCGACTCACGACACCGTCGCCGACGGTGACCCGGCCGGCTGGACCGAGATGGTACTGACCAACGTCCTCGGCCCGGCCCTCCTCGTCCGCGCCTCTGTCGACGCGCTGAAGGAGACCCGGGGCCGGATCGTCCTGGTGGGCAGTGTCGCCGGTTTCGTGAACGGGCCGGGCAATATCTACGGGGCGACCAAATGGGCGGTGACCGGCCTCGCCGAGAACACCCGCCGTCAGGTCACGGAGTTCGGCATCGGCGTCACGCTGATCGCGCCGGGCCGGGTCGAGACCCCGTTCTGGGACGGCATGGGCAGCCTGCCGCCCGGCCTTCTGCTGACGGCCGACCAGCTTGCCGAGTCGATCGTCTGGGCCATCCGGCAGCCGGAGGGCGTCGACGTCAACACCGTCGTCGTACGGCCGATCGGACAGCCCAACTGACCCCGCCGCAAAGGCCGGTCGGGCTGCCCGACGCCTTCCCCGGGCGGTTCTAGTTGTTCTGCAGGAACTGCTTGGCCAGCTTGTCGCCCAGCGTGACCGCCGCACTGTGGCTCTCGATGGGGGAGACCTGCGAGTTCTTGAACACGATGTAGGTGACGCCGGAGTCGGCGCCGCCGGTCTCGGGGTTGGAGTCGATGCCGAGGGCCCGGGCGGTGGCGTAGGACGCCTCGCCGATGATCTTCGTCGGCCCGGTGTCGCCGACCACGGCGTACTCGACCTTGTTGTTGTAGATCACCGCGACCACGCCGCCGCCCTTGATGCCGGCTCCGGAGTAGTTCCAGATGCTGCTGGAGCTCGGCACGACCACGTACGGCAGTGAATCGGCTTTGAGCGGCTTGCCGTTGGACTGGTGGAACGCCGTGTCGTCCTGGTACCAGGGGTCGGTGTCCTCGTTGCACTTCGAGGTGCGCTGACCGTCGCAGTCGATGTCCATGTCGGCCTTCCAGAACACCGCGCCGTTCTTCCCGCACACGGGGATGCCGGCCGACGTCTCGTCGTCCGTCTTGTACTTGCCGTTCGAGATCTGCTGACACGACGTCACCTTGGCGAGCAGGTCGGCCGCGCTGACCGAGCCCTCCTGGGTGGACGCGGGTCCTGCCGTGCCGGAAGCGCTGGCGGGGAGCACTCCGGCGGCGAGCAGGGCGGCCCCGGAGGCCGCGGCGAGGGTCAGTGTTCGTATGCGCACTGTGGGGGACCCTTCTGTTAGGAAAGTTTCCTTACTCGGGTGGTACAAGGTGGCCCTCATTGCATGCCCTCGTCAACCCCCCTGGTCCAGACTTCTGCAACCCACCCTGATTGCAGTGATTTGCCCGCAGGGGAAGACTGGCCATATCGAACATTCCAGATATGTGGTCACTTCTGGGAGGCGAGGCGTCATGTTCGTTCGCACCGTGTACGCGACCGGAGATCCCTCGAAGGTCGACACGGCCCTCAGGGCGTTGAACTCGCAGGGGCGGGACCTTCTGGAGGAGCGTCCGGGATACCGCGGGTCGGGCATCTTCGTGGACCGTGAGCTCGGCAAACTGCTGGCGGTCAGCTGGTGGGAGTCCGAGGACACCCGGCGCAACAGCGACGAGGTCATGCGTGAGCGGCGGGGGTCGCTGCTGGAGCCGTTCGCGGCCACGACCGCCGTCGACAACTACGAGGCGGTCGTCTTCCATCAGGTCAGGCAGCCCGCGGCCGGCGGCGGACTGCGGCTCACCAGGCTGGAGTTCGACCCCATGGACGCGGACCTGCTCGCCGAGACCTTCCGCGCGTCGGTGGCCCCCAGGCTGGAGACCCTGGCCGGCCTGGCCAGGACATCCCTGCTGGTCGACCGGGAGCGCGGACGCGGCCTGGTGGGCGCCCTGTTCACGGACCGCCACTCCCTCACCGCGTCCCGCGGGGCCCATGCGTCGGCCCGGCACGAGGGTGCGGCCAAGGCGCATGTGACCGTGATCTCGCTGGAGGAGTTCGAGGTCGTCCTCACGGATGTGCGGGGCGGGTGACGCATGTCGGGCGTGACGGTGACCCACGTCCGGCCCGGCGGTGGAAGGCGTCCGGCCTGACGGGGAAACACGTCCGCCCCGCCGCGCGGGAGTCGCGTGGCGGGGCGGACGCCCGTGCGGGGCCGGACCGGTGTCAGCCCATGTTGAAGGTGGACGGGTCGGGGCCCAGGCGCCGGTCCTCGTTCAGTGCGCTGATCGCCGCCAGGTCCTCGGTGTCCAGACTGAAGTCGAAGACCTCGATGTTCTCCTTGATCCGGGACGGCGTCACGGACTTGGGGATCACGACGTTGCCGAGCTGGAGGTGCCAGCGCAGCACGACCTGGGCAGGGGTGCGGCCGTGCTTCTGGGCGATGGCGACCACTGCCGGGACCTCCAGGAGACCCTTGCCCTGGCCGAGCGGTGACCAGGCCTCGGTGGCGATGCCCCGCTCCGCGTGATACTCGCGGGCCGCGTGCTGCTGCAGGTGGGGGTGCAGTTCGATCTGGTCGACCGCCGGGACGACCGACGTCTCGGCGATGAGCCGCCGCAGGTGGTCCGGCTCGAAGTTGGAGACGCCGATCGCGCGGATACGGCCGTCCGCGTGCAGCTTCTCGAACGCCTTGTACGTGTCGACGTACTTGTCCCGCTCCGGGGTCGGCCAGTGGATCAGGTACAGGTCGACGTACTCGAGGCCGAGCTTCTCCAGCGACGTGTCGAACGCGCGCAGGGTGGAGTCGTACCCCTGGTCGGAGTTCCAGAGCTTGGTGGTGACGAAGATGTCCTCGCGGGGGACACCGGAGGTGGCGATCGCCTTGCCGGTGCACTCTTCATTGCCGTAGATCGCCGCTGTGTCGATGCTGCGGTACCCGGACTCCAGCGCGGTGGCGACCGCCCGCTCCGCCTCGTCGTCCGGCACCTGCCAGACGCCGAAGCCCAGCTGGGGCATCTCGACGCCGTTGTTGAGGATGATCGGGGGGACCTTGCTGCTCACGAGCTCTTGATCCTTACGGTTGTCGTCAGGTGGCACTCCCATCGTCAACGATCACGGGCCGTGATGCATTCCTGACGGGAGAATCCACAGCGGATCCACTGAGATTCCACTGGAACTGACCCGTGAGTCAGTGCCTCGCGGTCGAGGTTGGCCGGAAATGCATCCGACGTCTTCGGTCCGGACCATTGACCGCCGCCCCTTTCTGCCGCAACTCTGGATCGCGCCACCGAACGAGTTCGTGAACTTGGTGCATGCATGTGAACGCCTCTCGCCTGTCTGGGCATCTTGAGACCCCTCACCCCTCAGGGAAGCAGGTACAGCCGCATGAACGAGACACTTCTTCACGCCCTTCGGACGGACCAGCCCGCACAGGAACCGCCGGAGACATCGGATGAAAGGGTCTGGCGAAGCCCCGGTTACGTGGTCGTGGAGACCGCGCTCGAAGTGACCGCCTACGCTCTCGGCGACCGCTGACCGGCCGTACGGCGACCGTGCCATGACCGTCTCGGTGCAGCATGCCGATCCGCAGGTCTCAGAACGCATCGCGAGCGTCCGCTCGTTCGCGGCCAAGGAGCGTGCCGCCCGGTTGAACCGCGCCTCCGGACTCCCTTTCGGCCTCAACGTCGTGCTGCACCGCGTCAACCTCGACGCCCTGGACGACCTGATCGCCCTCGGTCTGAAATGGGGCGCCGACCGTATCGAACTCGCGCACACGCAGTTCCACGGCTGGGCCCTGCACAACCGCGCCGCCTTGTTGCCGACCCGCGAACAGGTCGAGCAGGCCCGGGCCTCGGTTGCTCGCTGGCGTGAACTCCTCGGCAGATCGGTGGAGTTGGTGTGGGTCGCTGCCGACTGGGTGGACGCCACGGCGAAACCCTGCATGGGTGGCTGGGGAGCGCTCTCGCTCACCGTCACCCCGGACGGCACGGTCCTGCCCTGCCCGGCCGCGGCAGCGCTGCCGGACCTCGACCCGCCGAACGTGCGTGACCGTCAACTCGCCTGGATCTGGCGGGAGTCGAAGGCCTTCAACGCGTACCGCGGCGAGTCCTGGATGCCGGCACCCTGTCGCGGCTGCGCGCTCCGCTCCACCGACCACGGCGGCTGCCGCTGCCAGGCACACGCGCTCACCGGCGACGCGACCCGCACCGACCCCGCCTGCCGACACGCCCCCGACCACCATCTCGTGCGCGAACTCGGGCAGGGGCCGCGCCGCGCCCTCGCGTACGACTACCGAAAGGGAGGAACATGAGACGCAGTCGTCTGCGGACGGCACTGACGACCCTCACCCTCGTCACCGCCGGCCTGGCCACCCTGCCGGCGGCCGTCCCACCCCCGGCCGCCCCCGCGTCCGTCGCCCCCGCACACCGTCCGGCCGCCGCCCCCGACTGGTCCGTGGCGATGGTCGACTCCACCATGGCCCGCTACACGCCGAGCACCATCGGCGGCTGGTCCTACCCCGTGGGCCTCTACCTCTACGGCGAGTACCTCACCTACCGGCGCACCCACGACGCCCGCTACCTGACGTACATCAAGACCTACGTCGACCGGTTCGTGAAGAGCGACGGCTCCATCGGCCAGTCCTTCAACAGCCTGGACAGCATGCAGGCCGGCCGACTGCTGGTGATCCTGCACCACGAGACGGGCCAGGACCGCTACCGCAAGGCGGCGAAGAAGATCCTCGACCGCCTGCGCACCTACCCGCGCACGGGCGACGGCGGCTTCTGGCACGCGGACACCTCCAGCCGCGCCCACCAACTCTGGGCGGACGGCGTCTACATGGTCAACCCGTTCCTCGTCGAGTACGGCAAGGAGTTCGGCAACAGCGCGTACACCGACGACGAGGCGACGCGGCAGCTCTCCGTCTACGGCAGCCACCTGCAGGTCACGAACGGGCTGCTCAAGCACGCCTACGACGAGTCGAAGAGCGTGAGCTGGGCCGACCCGCAGACAGGACTCGCCCCCGAGCACTGGTGCCGCGCGGTCGGCTGGTACGCCATGGCGACCGTGAACGTCCTCGACGCCATCCCGGCGAATCAGTCCCGCCGTCCCCAACTCCTGGCGATATTGCGCAAGTTGGCGGCCGGCCTGGAGAAGTACCAGGACCCGGCGACCGGACGCTGGTTCCAGGTGATGGACAAGGGCGGCCGCAGCGACAACTGGACCGAGACGTCCTGCTCCAGCATGTTCACCTACGCCCTCTCGCGCGGTGTCCAGCAGGGCTATCTCGATCCGCACTACACGGCCGTGGCCCGGCGCGGCTACCAGGGCGTGCTGGCGAAGCTGTCGGTCGGCTCCGACGGCCGGACGAACCTCGCCGGCATCACGATCGGCACCAACGTCGGCGACTACGCGTACTACATCGACCGCACCCGGGCCACCAACGACTTCCACGGCCTGGGCGCCTTCCTGATCATGAACGAACAGCTGCGAGGTGATTAGTGTCATGAACGCATCCAGAAGGGTGCTGCTGGGTGCCGCCCTGGGCGGAGCCGCCAGCGCGGCCGTCGGGCTGCCCGCGACCACCGCGCACGCCGCGTCCTGGCAGCAGAAGTGGTCCCCGTCCGCGAGCGGTGACGGGCTCGGCGCCTTCGAGACGATCGAGGACGACCGCGCCCGCTCGCACCCGGCCGGCCATCCGCACATCCTCGCCACCGGTGACAACTGGCGCTTCACCATGCACACCGTCGACCGCGACACGTCGACCGACCGCCAGCGCCAGGAGGTCACGGGCCTGCGCAACGGCAGCGGCAGCAACTACCTCAAGTGGACCCAGGGCCAGACCTGGCGGCTCACCTACTCGATGTACATCCCCAGCTCGCTGAAGGCGACCACCACCTTCACCCACATCATGCAGATGAAGCAGCCCGGTACCGGCTCCTCGCCGATCGTCGTGCAGTCGCTGCGCCGGGTGAACGGCAAGCAGACCATCGAGCTGAAGCTTGCCGTCGACGACATCCTCGTCGGCCGCACCGGCCTGGACCCGCTGCACGACAAGTGGACGGACGTCGACTTCCAGATCAAGGTCGGCAACGGCTCGGCGGGCTCGATCCGCTGGATCCTCAAGTCCGGCGGCTCCACCGTCATCGACGCCTCGAAGAGGGGCGTCGACACCTTCCTGGCCGACCGTGTGCGCCCGAAGTGGGGCATCTACCGATCTCTCGGCGACACCTCCGGGTCCCTGCAGGACACCTACCTCCTGCTCACCGGTCTCCGGGGCTACCAGCTCGTGTGAGGAGCAGTCCGCATGAAACCCCCCACCGTTCCACGACACAGAGCAGCGGCCGTCGTCCTGTTCGTCCTCGCGGTCGTCCTCGGACTCACCCACCCCGTGGCCGTCGCGGGGCCGCAGAGCGCCTCACGTGCCGCCGCCCTCATCGACGTACGCGACTACGGCGCAAAGGGAGACGGCTCCGCCAACGACACACCGGCCATCAACAAGGCGATCACTGCGGCGAGTTCGGCCAGTGGCGGCGGCACCGTCCGCTTCCCCGCCGGCAGCTACAAGTCCAGGAACACCATCCACATGAAGAGCCATGTGACGCTCCAGGTCGACAGGGGCGCCACGATCCAGGGTTCCAGCGCCGACACCTACGACAAGGCCGAGTCCAACCCGTACGACGCCTACCAGGACTACGGGCACAGCCACTTCCACGACGCGATGATCTACGGCGACAAGCTGACCGACATCGGCTTCGTCGGGCAGGGCGTGATCGACGGCATGGGCGACCTGATCACCGGCAACCCCAGGCCCGGCGAGGCCGACAAGATCATCTCGCTGACGCGCTGCGACGGGCTCCGCATCGGGGACGGGCTCACCCTCCGCCGCGGCGGCCACTTCGCGGCCCTCGTCAACGGCTGCGAGAACGTCACGTCGGACCACCTCACCATCGACACGGCCGGCGACCGCGACGGCTGGAACGTCATCTCCACCACGGACGTCACGATCACCAACGCCCACATCGAGGCCAACGACGACGCGCTGGTCTTCAAGAGCGACTACGCCCTCGGCGCCAAGCTCGCCAACGGCCACGTACGCGTCAACGACTCCTATCTGTCCGCCCGTTGCTGCAACGCCCTGATGTTCGGCTCCGAGACCTGCGGCGACTTCTCGGACTACCGCTTCGAGAACATCCGCATCGACGGCGCCGACAAGTCAGGGCTCGGCATGGTGTCGATGGACGGCGCGAAGATCTCCGACGTCCACTACCGCGACATCACGATGAGAGACGTCCACTCGCCGATCATGCAGAAGATCGGTACCCGAAAGCGCTGCGGCAACAGTCCCGGCGTCGGATCGATCAGCGACATCACGTACGACGACATCACGGCGACCGGCAACAGCCCGTCCTTCAGCCCGACTCTGTGGGGTGAGACCGGCCACCGCATCGACGGCGTCACCTTCAACAAGGTCGACATCACGGTTCCCGGCGGCAACGGCACCATGTCCACCGCGGTGCCGGGCAACGACCCCAACGACTACAACCCCAAGAGCATCGGCACCCGGCCGGCGTACGGCTGGTACCTGCACAACGCCGACAACGTCCACTTCACCGACAGCTCGGTGAAGTTCGCGGCGAACGACGGCAGGCCGGCCGTCATCGCCAACGCCGCGAGCGGCATCCGTCTCACCCGGTTCACCGCGCAGAAGGGCAGCAACTCGCCGCACGACGTGGGCTTCCAGAACGTCACGGGCTACTGCCTGAGCGACAGCCACACCACCTCCGGCGGTGCGCTGCGGGTGTCGGGCAGCGGGTCGGGCGAGGACTGCGGCCCGAGTCCGGTCGTGAAGCCGCTCGACCTCGACAACCCCCGCCAGGACTTCCTCCGCGCCTCCGTCGGCGGCCTCTTCCTGCACTGGGGCCTGCGCACGGCGTCCGCCCACACCAGCTGCTCCGCCTGGGAGAAGGACGTCACGGACGGCGGCTGGACCCCGGACTACTGGGTGAAGGAGGCGCAGAAGCTGCACACCCAGTACCTGGTCCTCGCCACCTTCCACAGCCGCCTAGGCTACGCCCGCCCCTGGCCCTCGAAGATTCCCGGCTCCTGCTCCACCAAGCGGGACTTCCTCGGTGAACTGATCACCGCGGCCAAGGCCAAGGGCATGAAGGTCATCCTCTACATGACCGACGATCCCCAGTGGCACGACGAGGGCGGCCACGAGTGGCTCGACTCGGCTGCCTACTCCGCACACAAGGGCAAGAACGTCGACCTGACCACCCGCGACGGCTTCGGGCAGTTCAGCTACGACAACTTCTTCGAAGTCATGGACCGCTATCCCGACCTCGGCGGCTTCTGGATCGACAACGACAACGCGTACTGGGAGAGCCACGACCTCTACCAGCAGATCTACCAGAAGCGCCCGAACTACACGCTCAGCAACAACAACGAAGACACGCCGATCATGGACATGATCAGCAATGAGCAGAAGACGGGAATGACGCCCGCCTACGACTACCCGCAGGCCATCTACACCGCCCAACCCCGCCTGACCGAGGCCGACTTCAAGCTGCCCTCGACCGGCGCCTGGTGGTACGACGGCTCCGACCCGGCCGTCGACAAGAAGCTCACCCTCGGCCGGCTGATCACCAACGCGGGCTCCTCCGTGAAGGCCCTGATGGCCGAGACCGCCCAGGTCAACGGGAAGTTCCCCGGCAACCAGGCGTCCTTCAACACCTTCGCGAACTCCTATCTCGGGCCCATCTGGGAGTCCCTGCACGGCACCGAGGGCGGCGGTTACATGTATGGCGGCCTCAAGCCCGGATTCTGGAACGACGGTGCGCACGGTGTCACGACCATCAGCAAGACGGACCCGAACCGGCAGTACGTGCACGTCCTGACCCCGCCCAGTACCAGCACCCTGCGTATCCGCGACAACGGCTACCGCATCGCCTCCGTCACCAACCTCCGTACGGGAGCGGCGGTTTCGTGGTCGCAGTCGGGCGGCGTGCTGACGCTGACCGGACTCGGCGGCTGGGACCCGTACGACACCGTCTTCAAGGTCGTCACCGCCGGACGGCAGGGCATCCTCACCGGCGTCGACGTGAGCGCGAGTGCCTCCGCGAGCGGACACGCCGGGCCGGCCGCCGGCGACGGCGACCACCTCACCTACTGGGACAACAACAAGAAGCTGCCCGTGAACCTCACCTTCGACCTCGGCTCGGCCAGGAAGGTCCAGTACGTCGGGCTCAACCAGCGCGAGGACTCCGTCGCCTACGCCCGCTCGGACACCGAGCAGTCGGCGCGGATCAAGGACTACAAGGTGTACCTGAGCAACGACGGCTCGACCTGGGGGAGCGCGGTCAAGGCAGGGCAGCTCCCAAGCCGCCGCGGAATGCAGGGCATCGACCTCACCGCGGCCACCTCCCGCTACGTCCGCCTGGAGGTCGACACCACCTGGGCCGCGTCCAGCGACGCCACACGCTACAAGCGGCTGCGGATCGACGAGGCATGGATCGGCACCAGCTACGCGACGCCCGTGAACGGGGGACATTCGTGATTCGGACCAGATCACTCACGGCGGCCGTGGCCGGCCTGCTCGTCGCCGCCGCCGTGCCGCTCATGGGCGCCGCACACACGGCGGCCGCCTCCGACAACGGCCAGTCGGTCCGCCCCGCCATGGGCTGGAGCAGCTGGAGTTTCGTGCGCCGCACGCCGACCGAGGCGAAGATCAAGGCCCAGGCGGACGCGCTCGTGTCGAGCGGCCTCAAGGACCACGGCTTCGTCTACGTCAACCTCGACGACTTCTGGCAGAAGTGCGACTCGAACGGCTTCGCCGTCGACAACTACGGCCGCTGGAGCGCCGATTCGGCCAAGTTCCCGGGCGGCATCAAGGCACTGGCCGACTACGTCCACTCCAAGGGCCTGAAGTTCGGCTTCTATGTGACGCCCGGCATCGCCAAGAACGCCGTCACCAGGAACACGCCGATCGAGGGGACCTCGTACCACGCGAAGGACATCGCGGACACCTCGAAGACCGAGAAGAACTACAACTGCAAGAACATGTACTACATCGACTACTCCAAGCCGGGTGCGCAGGAGTTCGTCAACTCGTGGGCCAGGCAGTTCGCCTCATGGGGAGTCGACTACCTGAAGATCGACGGAGTGGGCAGCCAGGACATCCCCGATGTGCAGGCCTGGGACAAGGCCCTGCGGGCGAGCGGACGGCCCATCGACTTCGCGCTCTCCAACAACCTGCCGATCGCCGACGCCACCACCTGGCGGGGGCTCGCCAACAGCTGGCGCACCCAGGGCGACGTCGAATGCTACTGCGGGCCCGGTTCCAACGGCAGCGGCTATCCGCTCACCGACTGGTCGCACGTCTCTGCCCGCTTCAACACGGCCGCCTCCTGGCAGCCGTACGCAGGTCCGGGCGGCTGGAACGACCAGGACTCGCTGGAGATCGGCAACGGCGACCAGGCCGGCCTCACCGCGGACCAGCGCCGCTCCCATTTCACCTTGTGGGCGATGGCCGCCTCGCCGTTGCTCCTGGGCACCGACCTCACTCACCTCGACTCCGTCGACAAGGCGATGCTCACCAACGACCGGCTGATCGGTGTGGACCAGGACGGGGTGGCCGCGAAGCGGGTTGTGAACAGTGGTGTCAAGCAGGTCTTCAGTAAACGGGAGAACAGCGGCGAGTACGTGGTCGCGCTGTTCAACACCGGAACGTCCGGAAACGCCACGGTCGGTGTGAACTGGTCGCAGGTCGGCTTCACCGGTTCCGGAGACGTCACCGACCTGTGGTCCGGCGCACACAAGGGCGTGACCGCAAACTCGTACAGCGCAACGCTGCGACCCGGCGAAACGCGACTTGTGCGGGTGAAGCCGGTTCCCAGCGACAACGTTTCTGCAGTCTCGGCGACCACCGCGGCCGCTCCCGGCATGGCCGTCGCCCCCTACGAATACCTCGGCTGGGGCAACCCGCAGAACCCCGCCTCCCAGTGCACGGGTTGAGGGGAACACCCATGAATCTGAAGAGAGTTCTGCCCTACGGCGTGGCCGCGGCCCTCGCCCTGCCCCTCGCGGGGCTGGGCCAGGGCACCGCGCTCGCCGCCACCGACTACCAGGCCGAGAACGCCCAGATCTCCCAGGGCACTGTGGCCACCAACCACACCGGATACACGGGCACCGGCTTCGTCGACTACACCAACGTCAGGGGTTCCTCCGTCGAGTTCACGGTGAGCGCGGCCTCCGCGGGCACCTCGGCGGTGACCTTCCGGTACGCCAACGGGACGTCCGTGGACCGCCCGATGGACATCTCGGTGGGCGGCACGGTCGTCGCCTCCGGTGTGTCCTTCCCGGCCACCGCCGACTGGAACACCTGGACCACCAAGACCGTCAACGTCCCGCTCACCGCCGGCTCCGACAAGATCCGCGCGACCGCCACCACCGCGAACGGCGGCCCCAACCTCGACCGGATCAGCGTCGACGCGGCGGCCGACGCCCAGGCCCCGACCCGCCCCGGCCGGCCCAGCTGCTCCGACATCGGGGAAGACACGCTCACCCTGGCCTGGGGTGCCTCGACGGACAACGTGGCCGTGACGGCGTACGACCTCTACGAGCACGGCAACAAGATCGGTGAGGCGCCGGGGAGTTCGACCTCCAGGGCGTTGACCGGGCTGACCCCGAACACCACCTACGACCTCACCGTCATCGCCCGCGACGCGGCGGGCAACACCTCATCCGCCAGCCCCGTCGTCGACTGCACCACCAAGCCCAGCTCCGACACCACCCCGCCGACCAGGCCGGGCACGCTCTCCGCCGCCGGCGTCACGGCGAACAGCGCCGACCTGACGTGGGGTGCCTCAACGGACGACCGGGCCGTCGTCGCCTACGACGTGCGCAGCGACAGCACCGTCTACAAGACCGTCACCGCCGGTACCTCCACGACGCTCACCGGGCTCGCCTGCAACAGCCCGTACTCGCTGAACGTGGCCGCCCGTGACGCCGCGGGCAATGTCTCACCGCAGAGCAGCACGGTGAGCTTCACGACCAAGGCGTGCGCGACGGACGGCGGCGTCCCGTCCTCCGTCTCCACCCTCTCCACCGGCTGGACCATCCCCTGGGGCACCTACTGGATGCCCGACGGAAAGACAGCGCTGGTCACCGAGCGGGACGACTTCCGGGTCTGGAAGGTGACCAAGGACGGTACGCGGACCCAGGTCGGCAAGGTCCCCAACGCCGTCACCACCAACGGCGAGGGCGGTCTGCTCGGCGTGGCGGCCGACCCCGAATGGGACACCAACCACTACGTCTACTTCATGCACACCGCGTCCGAGGGCAACCGCGTGGTCCGCATGACCTACGACGGCACGACGCTCAGCGGCTACAAGGTCCTGCTCCAGGGCATCAAGAAGAGCCGCTACCACAACGGCGGCCGCCTCCTCTTCGGTCCCGATGGCTACCTCTACGTCTCCACCGGCGAGGCCCAGACGCCCGACCTCGCGCAGGACAAGAACTCCCTCAACGGCAAGATCCTGCGCATGACGACGGACGGGAAGGCGGCCCCCGGCAACCCGTTCGGCAACTACGTCTACAGCCTCGGCCACCGCAACCCGCAAGGCCTCGCCTTCGACCGCAACGGCCGCCTGTGGGAAGCGGAGTTCGGCAACAGCTCCAAGGACGAGCTGAACCTCATCAAGCCGGGCGCCAACTACGGCTGGCCCACCTGCGAGGGCAACTGCAACGTCTCCGGGATGACCAACCCGAAGGCCACCTGGAACGTCTCCGAGGCCTCGCCCAGCGGCATCGCGATCGTCCGCAACGTCGTCTACATGGCGTCGCTGCGCGGCGAACGGCTGTGGCGGATCCCGATCAACGGCGACAACGAGAGCGTCGGCACACCGACGGCGTACTACGTGGGAACGTACGGCCGTCTGCGGACCGTGACCAAGGTGCCGGGCTCCGACCAGCTGTGGCTGTCGACCACCAACTGCGACAACAACGGAAACGAGCCGGACGGATCGGACAAGCTGCTGCGGGTGAACATCAGCTGAGCGAACATCGCCTGACGTGACGTCAGGCCCGGTAGAGCGCCTCTACCTCGTTGGCGTAGGCGTTCTCGATGGCCTTCCGCTTCAGCTTCAGGGACGGGGTCAGCAGACCGTGTTCCTCGGTGAACGGCTGGGCCAGTATGCGGAAGGTACGGATCGACTCGGCCTGGGAGACGAGGGTGTTGGCGGCGACCACCGCACGCCGCACCTCCGTCTCCAGGTCGGCGTCGCGTACCAGCTGGGCCGGTGACATCTGCGGCTTGCCGCGCATCGTCAGCCAGTGCTCGACGGCCTCCTGGTCGAGGGTGACCAGGGCGGCGATGTACGGGCGGTCGTTGCCGACGACGATGCACTGGTTGACCAGCGGATGGTCGCGGACACGCTCCTCCAGCACCGCGGGCGAGACGCTCTTGCCGCCGGAGGTCACGAGGATCTCCTTCTTGCGGCCGGTGATGGTGAGGTAGCCGTCCTCGTCGAGGGCGCCCAGGTCGCCGGTGGCCAGCCAGCCGTCGTGCAGGGTCGCGTCGGTGGCCTTCTGGTTGTTCAGATAACCCTGGAAGATGTTGGCGCCGTGCAGCCAGATCTCGGCGTCGTCCCCGATGTGCACGGTGACACCCGGGATGGGCTGCCCCACGGTGCCGTAACGGGTGCGCCCGGGCGGGTTGGCGGTCGCGGCCGCCGTCGACTCCGTGAGGCCGTAGCCCTCGTAGATCTGCACACCCGCGCCCGCGAAGAACAGGCCGAGCCGCCGGTCCATCGCCGAGCCGCCCGAGATGGCGTTGCGGAGGCGACCGCCCATCGCGGCCCGGACTTTGGAGTACACGAGCTTGTCGAACAGCTGGTGCTGCATGCGCAGCCCCGCCGACGGGCCCGGGCCGATGCCCCAGGACCTCGCCTCGACGGCGTCCGCGTACTTCACGGCGACCTCGACGGCCTTCTCGAACGGCCCCGCCTTGCCTTCCTTCTCGGCCTTCCGGCGGGAGGCGTTGAAGACCTTCTCGAAGATGTACGGCACCGCGAGGATGAACGTCGGCTTGAACACCTGCAGGTCCGGCAGCAGTGCGGCGGCGTTCAGCTGCGGCTGGTGGCCGAAGCGTATCCCGTGGCGGATCGCGGTGACCTGCACCATCCGCCCGAAGACGTGCGCGAGCGGCAGGAACAGCAGTGTCGCCGCCTCGTCGCCCTTCTTGGAGTGGAACACCGGCCCCATGTGCTCGGCGACCGTGTCCGCCTCGTACATGAAGTTGGCGTGCGTGATGACGCAGCCCTTGGGGCGGCCCGTGGTGCCCGAGGTGTAGATGACCGTCGCCGTCGAGTCGGGCGTGACCGCCTGACGGTGCCGGTGGACCACGCCGTCGTCGATGTGCGCGCCGGCGTCGTAGAGATCCTGCACGGCGTTGGAGTCGAGCTGCCACAGCTGGTGCAGGTGCGGCAGCCGGTCGATGACGGTGGCGATCGTCATCGCGTGGTCCTCGTGCTCCACGACCGCCGCCGTGCACTCGGCGTCGTACAGCGCCCAGAAGCACTGCTCGGCCGACGACGTGGGATAGATCGGCACCACCTGCGCGCCGATCGTCCACAGCGCGAAGTCGAAGAGGGTCCACTCGTAGCGGGTTCGGGACATGATCGCGACGCGGTCGCCGAACCGGATGCCGCGGGCGAGCAGCCCCTTGGCGAGGGCCAGCACCTCGTCCCGGAACTCGGCCGAGGTCACGTCACGCCACTGTTCCTGCTCGTCCTTGCGGCCGAGAGCGATATGGAGCGGGTTGTCCTGGGCACGCTCGAAGACGACGTCGGCCAGACCGCCCACCGGCGGTGACAACGCCAACGGAGGGTTGGTGAACTCGCGCAAACCCCGCTCCCCGCTCCTCAGCGTCCTGTAATGAGTCACACTCCGTGCAGCGCCGTGAAAGCTACCCCACACGAAGAGAGGGCGGGAGGGGGGTCGTAGCCGGGCGGTGTCCACGTACGCGCCGGTCACGGCCGGGAAAATGCGCTCACATCAGGAAGGGTCGGACAGAAAACTGACGGTTGAGTAAGTTTCGGTCCCGTAATCTCCACCGAATCTGTACGACCTCGCTGCGGCCCCTGCCGCACGTCAGCGGCCGCGTCCGCGGGAGCCGATCCTCTCCTCCGCCGGCGTAGGAACGGCGGATCCGGTCACTCCCATCCGGGGCGCCCGCACCGTCCTGACCAGCGCGGCAACGAGGGCTCCCGCGGCCGTCGCGGTCAGTCCCGCCACCACCGCCGCCGAGTTGAGCCCAGCGGCGAACGCGGCACTCCGGTGTCACCGCGACCGCGGCCGTCAGGAGCACCGCCGATCTCTACGCCTACCTCAGTGGCCCCTGGGGCGCCAGGAGGGTGTCCAGCACGTGGAGGCGACGCCGTTTCTGCGCAGCGTCAAGCAGTGGACGTACCGGCAGCGGCCTCGCTAGCCGGCACGCCGGCGCTGCAGCCGGTCCCCGCCCGCGAGGATCGCTCCCGCGAGTGCGTCCGCGGCGCCCTGTGCCGAGGCGCGGCGGCGGCCGTGGACGAGGACGAAGTCGACGCGGCCGAGCTCGGGGAGGCCGGAGCGTTCGGGGACGCGGACCAGTCCCGGCGGGACCAGTCCCCGGGAGTGGGCCATCACACCGAGGCCGGCACGGGCGGCGGCGATCAGCCCGTTGAGGCTGCCGCTCGTGCACGCGATGCGCCACTGCCGCCCCTGGCGCTCCAACGCCTCCAGGGCGAGGGCACGGGTGATGCCCGGCGGCGGATACACGATCAGCGGTACCGGGCGGTCGGCGTCCAGACGCAGCCGTTCCGCGCCGATCCACACCAGCTCGTCGTGCCAGACCAGCTCGCCCCGCGGCTCCTCGGGGCGCCGCTTGGCCAGCACCAGATCCAGCTTCCCGGCGGCGAGCTGCTCGTGCAGGGTGCCCGACAGCTCGACCGTCAGCTCCAGGTCGACCTCGGGATGGTCGTGCCGGAAGCCTTCCAGGATCTCCGGCAGCCGGGTCAGCACGAAGTCCTCGGAGGCGCCGAAGCGCAGCCGGCCGCGCAGCCGGGTGCCCGTGAAGAACGCCGACGCCTGCTCCTGCACCTCCAGGATCCTGCGCGCGAACCCGAGCATCGCCTCGCCGTCCTCGGTCAGCTCCACGGAATGGGTGTCCCGGGTGAACAGCTGCCGCCCGGTGGCGTCCTCCAGCCGCCGCACATGCTGGCTCACCGTCGACTGGCGCAGGCCGAGCCGCCGGGCGGCCTGCGTGAAGCTCAAAGTCTGGGCGACCGCCAGGAAGGTACGCAGGTGAGAGGGGTCGTACATACGGACAACGGTAACGCTTATCGCGAAACGCGATGACAGTCAGAGCGGTATGACGGATTCCCGATCAGCCGGCGGGGGAGGACGATGAGCAGGGCCCCGCGGGCCTCGGACACGACCGGCGATCAGCAAGTGGAGCACCGTGAAGCGCCTGCAATGGCCGGCTTGGATGCCGGTCGACCCGTACATCCTGCTGCTGCTCGGAACGGTGGGTCTGGCGGCCCTGCTCCCGGCGCGCGGGGCCGCGGCCGACGTGGCCTCCGGCGCCTCCACGGCAGCGATCGCCTTCCTCTTCTTCCTGTACGGCGCACGGCTGTCCACCCGTGAGGCGATGGACGGGCTCAAGCACTGGCGGCTGCACGTCACCGTTCTGGCCTGTACGTTCGTGATCTTCCCGCTGCTGGGCCTGGCCGCCCGAGGTCTCGTCCCGCTTCTGCTGACCCACCCGCTCTACCAGGGCCTGCTCTTCCTCACGCTTGTCCCGTCGACCATCCAGTCCTCGATCGCCTTCACGTCCATGGCGCGCGGAAACGTGCCCGCCGCGATCTGCGCGGGCTCCTTCTCCTCTCTGGTCGGCATCGTCATCACCCCGCTCCTGGCCGCCGCCGTGCTCGGCAGCAGCGCCGGCGGGTTCTCCGCCGGCTCACTCGTCCAGATCGTGCTGCAACTACTGGTGCCGTTCCTGGCCGGCCAGGTGCTGCGCCGCTGGATCGGGGGGTTCGTCGCCCGGCACAAGAAGGTCCTCGGCCTGGTCGACCGCGGCTCGATACTCCTCGTCGTCTACACGGCGTTCAGCGAGGGCATGGTCCAGGGCATCTGGCACCAGGTGAGCCCCGTCAGGCTGGGCGGTCTGCTGGTCGTCGAGGCCGTGCTGCTCGCCGTGATGCTCGCCCTGACCTGGTACGGCGCCAGGGCCCTGCGGTTCAACCGGGAGGACCGGATCGCCATCCAGTTCGCCGGCTCCAAGAAGTCCCTCGCCTCCGGACTGCCCATGGCGAGCGTCCTGTTCGGCGCGCACGCCTCGCTGGCCGTGCTGCCGCTGATGCTCTTCCACCAGATGCAGCTGATGGTGTGCGCGGTGATCGCCAAGCGCCGCTCGCACGATCCCGGTGTGGAAGGCGCGGAGGTCATCGGGTCCGCGCCAGCCGCACCGTCACGAAGCGCGGCCGGTACAGGGTCACGTTCGCGTTGATGCCCGCCGAAGCGCCGTTCGTCTCCAGCCAGTTGACGTCGTAGCTCAGCACCAGACGCCCTTCGCCGCTCAGTTCGGGATGCACCTGCGGGTTGTACGCGGCGACTCCCGCATGCGGCAGTGAGGGGCTGAAGTCCCTTGCCGGGCCGTGCCACGGCCCGGTGGGGGAGCACGACCAGTACGAGGTCACCGTGGTCAGCCCCGCGGTGCCCGCGGCCATCGTGAACAGCACATATGTACCGCCCTCCCGCACCACCGAGAAGGCGCTGCCCACGCCGGTGCGGCGTCCGTCGCCGAGCACCGCGCGCGGGCGCGCACCGGCCGCCCACGCGGAACCGTTCCAGTACCGCCAGGCGGCGGGCTCCCCGAGCCGCCCCCGTGGCACTCGCGCCACATACGCCGACGAGGCCGGCCGGGACGCGGCCTGTCCGTCGTCACCGCCGAACACGTACGTCCAGTCGCCCTTCGCGACCAGCGTGGTGCCGAACAGGACCCGCCGGGAGGGATCGGGGACCAGGCTCTGGTCGAGCACCTGCACGACCGACTCGACCCGCAGACCGGGCAGCGAGAGGGTGGCGACCTCGGTGGCGGTGGGCACCCCGTAGATCCACGGCGGCTGCCCGGCGGCCCGCACCCACAGGACCACCCGGACGACCTGCTCCGAGGAGCCGGGGGAGCGGGGCTCGACCCGGGCCGCCACGGGCCAACGCCACTGGTCCGGGGCGGGGTCGGGGAAGAGCGGGGCGGGAAGCGTGCGCTTCAGCCGGCCCCTGCCGTCCATCACCACGGCCGAGTTGCGCACAAGGGGGGCCGTCGTGTCCCGCCAGGCGGACGACTCGCCGACCGGGTCGGGCGGCCCGTGCACCTGGCCGAGATAGGTGTCGGAGAACAGCCACAGCAGCCGCCCGTCCGGCAGCCGCACGGAGTGGGTGCCGTCCCCGCCCGTCCAGTCGTCGCTGCGGGCGGCGTCGTCGCCGTAGCGGGAGAACTCGCCGCTGAGGCGGTCGTCGGCCGACCACGCGGCGACCGTGTGCGGGGTGCAGCCGCCCTCCCGTTCACCGTCGTCCGGGAGGGCGGTGAGCAGCACGGCCCCGAGAACCAGGGCCAGCAGCAGGCCGAGGCCGGTTCCCGTCCGATGTCGTGCTCGTACGTCGTCGGGCACCCACGGGACGTTAGTGGCTGCCGCTCACATGGTCCATGGGCAGCCACAGGACGGTGTCCCGCCTGGACGTGTCACGGCCGGCGAGTTCCTCGTCGCTCAGCGCCCGGTCCCACACATGGACGTCGTCGATCGCGCCGGTGAAGAAGGCCCGGCTGTCCATGCGCTGCCCGATGTGCACGCCGAACGGCGAGTTGCGGCTGACCGACCCCGGTACGTCCGCGGCGCTCGACGGCACCCCGTCGACGGCGATCGTCAACCGGCCCCCGCCGCGCCGCAACGTCAGGTGGTGCCACTCGCCGTCGTTGTGGGCGCCGCTCGTGCGGACGGACACCGACCGCGGGGCCGCCGCGCCGTCGCGCACGGTGATCAGGCCCTGGATGCGCCCGCTCGCGGGCTCGCCGCGCAGCCAGACCTGGGGCTGAGTGGTGCCGATCCCGCCCATCCACAGCAGCGGCTGCTCACCGCCGGTGGCCGTGTACCGGAACCACAGCGAAGCCGTGAAGTCCTTGGTGCCGAGCGGGAGTTCGTCGCTGTACGGCAGGCGTACGGCGTCGTCGGCACCGTCGAACTCCAGCGCTCCGCCGAACACGCCGTCCGTCCTGCGGGCGCCGCCGAGCACGGCCGCCGGCTCGGCTCGCGGGGCGCGGTCCACGGTGGTCGGATCGGGACCGCGGCGCGGCTGCAGCCAGTCCTCGGTGAATCGGGCGAAACGGATCTCGTCGCGCGCGTCGACGGCACCGCCCTCGTACATCAGCCCCACCGTGTCGTGGTCGACGCGCACCAGGTCGGAGTAGCCCGACCAGTCGACGGTGACGACGGTGCCGCGGTCCACGCTGTCCCAGGTGCGTCCGCCGTCGTAGGAGGAGCGGATCATCATGGTCCGGCGGCGGTCGGGGTCGCCGGGGCAGGACAGCAGGATGCGGTTGCCCAGGCGGAGCGTCGCGCCCTGGACCTGGGGTGCGTAGAGGTCCGGCAGGCCGCGGAAGGGGGCGGCGAAGCTGTCGCCGCCGTCGCGGCTGACCGTCTGGGTGCGGTGCCCGAGGTCGGTGCCGTCCTGTTCGCGTCCGCTGATCAGGATCGAGCCGTCGGTGCGCTCGGTGACCGTGACCTCGGAGGGCTTCTGCCGGAAGGTGCCGTCGTCGGCGATCGGCCACGAGTCCGTGGCGCCGATCCGCCAGTGGCCGCCGTCGTCGTCGCTGACGATCAGCGCCGCGTGGTTGGCGGAGACCCTCCCCCAGCCTCCGGCCGGGGGGACCCCCACCTCGCTTCGCTCGCCGTCCCAGGTCTCGGTGTTGACCCCGAAGACCAGCCGGCCGGCGTGCCTGCCGCGGGTGAGCTGGATGCCGTGCACGGGTCCGGTGGCGTACCAGGAGTTCCAGTTCGCGGGCAGGATCTCGGAGCTCAGGTCACGGGGCCGGGACCAGGTGAGCCCGTCGTCGTCGCTGTACTGCAGGTGCGGGGTGCGGTCGCAGGGCACCGTGCAACTCGCGCCGTCCGTACGGCCCGTGTTGTACGTCTCGGCCAGCAGGATGCGGCCGGTGTCACGGTCCACGACCGGCGCGGGATTGCCGTGGGTGTCGCCGCCTCCGCGGCTGACGACCTGCAGCGGGCTCCAGGTGCGGCCGCCGTCCGTGGAGCGCTTGACGACGATGTCTATGTCAGCGGCATCCCCGCAGTTGAGGACCCGCCCCTCGGCGAACGCCAGCAGCGTGCCCCGGGTGGTCCTCACCACCGCCGGGATGCGGAAGCAGGCGTAACCGGGGTCCTGGGAGGCCTTGAAGAGGACCTGCTGCTCGAAGCCGGGGGCCGGGGTGGGGGGTTGGGCGTGTGCCGGATTCGGCAGCGCGGCCAGCGCCGCCGCGGCGGCGAACGCCGTGACGACGGTTCTCAGACGTGCGCGAAGACTTGACGGCATGGTGCGAACCTGCCCTTCGGTGTCTGGACATCAGGACATCCAACGTCCAACGTGCACGTCACAGAGGCTAGTTGGGGTGTCCGCAGCCTCACAAGAAGCGTGCAGCTACTCGACGCGATCGCGGCGGCGCAGTGCCGGCAGGACCGGAAGTACGGCCGCGGGGGCGGGAGCCGACGCAAGTGCGCCCGCGCCCGCGTTGCGGCAGACCGGGGCGTCCGGGTCGGTGGCGGGAACCTGGAGGCTGTAGCCGTTGGGACATGCGGGGGGCCGGGGTCGTCCTTGGGGCCGGGCTCCACCTCGGGCCCTGGACGCCCTGGGAACCCTGGGTGCCGTCGGTGCCTGAGTGGCCCTCGGGACCGGCGGCTCCGCCGGGCCCCGCGGGACCGGGATCACCGGGCGGCCCGGACGGACCGGGGCGCCCTCCGGCCCGTCCTGACCCTCGGGCCCGGTGGCCCCGACGGGCCGGGCTCGCCGCGCGGTCCGGACGCGCCTGCCTCAGACCAGTGTCCCGCCGCCGTTCACCGTGACGACCGAGCCGGTGCTGTAGCCGCCGCCCATCCGGTAGAGGTACGCCTCGGCGGCGTCGGCCGGCTCGCCGAGCCCCTGCGGCGCAGGGGGCGCTCCCCGCCGGCCGGGGCCCCGCCGCCGAGTCACGGAGAGCCGGTCACCCCTGGGCGGCCGCGGTCCGCAGAGCGATGCGGTCCTCGCCCGCGTACACGTTCATGGAGCTGCCCCGCAGGAAGCCCACCAGGGTCAGCCCGGTCTCGGCGGCCAGGTCCACGGCCAGCGACGAGGGCGCCGAGACCGCCGCCAGGAGCGGGATCCCGGCCATGACCGCCTTCTGCGCCAGCTCGAAGGAGGCCCGGCCCGAGACCAGGAGGATCGTGCGGGACAGCGGCAGGTCGCCGTTCTGCAGAGCGCGGCCCACCAGCTTGTCGACCGCGTTGTGCCGGCCCACGTCCTCCCGTATGTCGAGCAGCTCGCCGTCCTCGGTGAACAGGGCCGCGGCGTGCAGACCCCCGGTCCGGTCGAAGACCCGCTGGGCCGCGCGGAGCCGGTCGGGGAGGCTCGCCAGCAGCTCGGGTTCGACGCGGACCGGGGGAGTGTCGGCGATCGGCCAGCGCGCCGTCGTACGCACCGCGTCCAGGCTCGCCTTGCCGCACAGGCCGCAGGACGAGGTGGTGTAGACGTTCCGCTCCAGCGTGATGTCGGGGATCGCGACTCCCGGCGCGGTCCGCACGTCCACCACGTTGTACGTGTTCGACCCGTCGACCGTGGCGCCCGCGCAGTACACGATGTTCTGCAGATCGCCCTGCTCGGCGAGTACGCCCTCGCTGACCAGGAAACCCGCGGCCAGCGCGAAGTCGTCGCCCGGAGTGCGCATGGTGATGGCGAGGGGCTTGCCGTTCAGCCTGATCTCCAGCGGCTCCTCGGCGACAAGCGTGTCGGGGCGGGTGGAGACGGCCCCGTCCCGGATGCGGATCACCTTGCGTCGTTCCGTGACTCGTCCCATATGTCTCAGTCCCGGTTCTGTACGTGCTGGTAGCCGAAGCGGTCCTTGATGCAGACGTTGCCCTGGGCCACCGGGTTGTCGTGCGGCGAGGTGACCCTCACGGTCTCATTGTCCTGCACGTGGAGCGTGAGGTTGCAGCCCACCGCGCAGTACGCGCATGCCGTCGTCGTCTCCGTCTGCTCGGAAAGCCGGTCGGCCCGACCGTTCGGCGCGTCCCGGATGCCGTTCATCGCATACGGCCGACGCTGCGCCTTCTCAATTCCCTTGGTGCTGCATAGCGTTCGGGATCATGAGTCCCCCTGTCGCGCCGGCCGGCTGGAGCCGCTGGCTCGTTCCCCCCGCCGCACTCTCCGTGCATCTTTCCATCGGCCAGGCCTATGCCTGGAGCGTGTTCAAGCCGCCTCTGGAGTCGGCCCTGGGCCTCAGCGGCACCCAGAGCGCGCTGCCCTTCCAGCTCGCCATCGTCATGCTCGGCCTGTCCGCCGCGTTCGGCGGAACTCTGGTCGAGCGCAACGGGCCGCGCTGGGCGATGACCGTCGCACTGATCTGCTTCTCGTCCGGCTTCCTGATCTCCGCCCTCGGCGCGGCCACCGAGCAGTACTGGCTGATCGTCCTCGGCTACGGGTTCGTCGGCGGCATCGGCCTCGGCATCGGCTACATCTCACCCGTGTCCGCGCTGATCAAGTGGTTCCCTGACCGGCCCGGCATGGCCACCGGCATCGCCATCATGGGCTTCGGTGGCGGCGCGCTCATCGCCTCTCCCTGGTCCGCCCGGATGCTTGAGTCGTTCGGCTCCGACCACTCGGGGATCGCGCTCGCGTTCCTCGTGCACGGGCTCGCCTACGCCGTCTTCATGTCGCTGGGCGTGCTGCTGGTGCGGGTCCCGCGCGCCGAAGAACGCAAGGGCACCGAGAACGCACCGAGCGCCGTCCAGGGCCCGCAGGTCTCCGCCAACAGCGCCGTGCGCACCCCGCAGTTCTGGTGTCTGTGGGTCGTGCTCTGCATGAACGTGACCGCCGGCATCGGCATCCTGGAGAAGGCCGCCCCGATGATCACGGACTTCTTCAAGGACACCTCGACTCCGGTCTCGGTCTCGGCCGCCGCCGGCTTCGTCGCCCTGCTGTCCGCCGCCAACATGGCAGGCCGCATCGGCTGGTCGTCGACCTCCGACCTGATCGGCCGCAAGAACATCTACCGCGTCTACCTGGGCGTCGGCGCGGTGATGTACGCGCTGATCGCACTGTTCGGCGACTCGTCCAAGCCGCTGTTCGTCCTGTGCGCGCTGGTGATCCTCTCCTTCTACGGCGGCGGTTTCGCGACCGTCCCCGCCTACCTCAAGGACCTCTTCGGCACCTACCAGGTCGGCGCGATCCACGGGCGGCTGCTCACCGCGTGGTCCACGGCAGGCGTCCTCGGCCCACTGATCGTCAACTGGATCGCCGACCGGCAGGAGGGCGCGGGCAGGCACGGCTCCGCCCTGTACACGCTGTCCTTCGTCATCATGATCGGGCTGCTCGTCGTCGGCTTCGTCGCCAACGAACTCGTCCGCCCCGTCCACACCCGCCACCACATCCCCGCCCCGAGGAAGGAGACCGCCGATGTCGAACGACAGCAGCCAGAGTCCGCCTGACCGGCGCCCGCTGATCGCCTTCGCCTGGCTGTGGGTGGGGGCACCGCTCGCCTACGGGCTCTACGAACTCGTACAGAAGGCGACCCAGCTGTTCACCGGGTGACGGTCCTCGTACACCGGGTCACCGTTCGGGAGGTGTCCGGGCGTCCGATCGTCTGACAGAAGCCGACAACGCGGGCGCCCGTTTCCTGTCGCCTTAGCTGCCGTCGTACCCGCGAGTCACTGATCAGACTGGTGGATCCCGCAACCCAAGGCAAGTAGGGGGACCACTCAATGAACGGCTCGCGCATCGCCGCCGTCGGCCACTACCAGCCCGCGAAGGTGCTCACCAACGCGGACCTGGCGGGCCTGGTCGACACCAGTGACGAGTGGATCACGTCCCGGGTGGGAATCCGCACACGCCACATCGCCGGGCCCGACGAGCCGGTCGACGAGCTGGCCGCCCACGCCGCCGCCAAGGCCCTCGCGGCGGCGGGCCTCGCGCCCGCCGACATCGACCTCGTCCTGGTCGCCACCTCCACCGCCGTCGACCGCTCGCCCAACATGGCGGCCCGCGTCGCCGCCCGGCTCGGCATCCCCTCGCCCGCCGCGATGGACCTCAACGTCGTTTGTGCGGGGTTCACGCATGCGCTGGCGACGGCCGATCACGCGGTCCGTGCGGGCGGATCCACCCGGGCCCTGGTCGTCGGCGCCGACAAGATGTCCGAGGTGACGGACTGGACCGACCGTACGACCTGTGTGCTCGTCGGCGACGGGGCGGGGGCCGCCGTGGTCGAGGCTTCGGACGAGTCGGGCATCGGGCCCGTGCTGTGGGGCTCGGTGCCCGAGATGGGGCACGCCGTGCGGATCGAGGGCACGCCCCCGCGGTTCGCCCAGGAGGGGCAGAGCGTCTACCGGTGGGCGACCACCCAGCTGCCGCCGATCGCCCGCAAGGCCTGCGAGCGCGCCGGGCTGGAGCCGGCCGACCTCGCCGGGGTCGTGCTGCACCAGGCCAACCTGCGCATCATCGAGCCCCTCGCCGAGAAGATCGGCGCCGTGAACGCCGTCGTGGCGCGGGACGTCACCGAGTCCGGCAACACCTCGGCGGCGAGCATTCCGCTCGCGTTCTCCAAGCTCGTCGAACAGGGTGCGATCACCACCGGTGACCCGGTCCTGCTGTTCGGCTTCGGAGGGAACCTGTCGTACGCCGGACAGGTCGTCCGCTGCCCGTGACCTGCGCGTACACCCCGGTGTGACGCACGAGACCCGCCGAACCACTGGTCACTGTGCGCCGTAGACTGTAGACGAAAGACAGTTCGTCACCGGCTTTCCGGCTGCAGTTGCTGCGCGCTGCCCAGGAGGGGACCGACCGATGCTGTCGCCAGGACTGCCACAGGGCGCGGTACCCAAGCTCGAACGGCCCGGCCCGCTGCGCGACCGCGTCTACGAGGCACTGCTCGAACTCATCACCACCCGCGCCCTCCAGCCCGGCCAGCACCTCGTCGAGAGCGAACTCGCGGGCCACCTGGGCGTCTCGCGTCAGCCGGTGCGGGAGGCGCTGCAGCGGCTGAACACCGAGGGATGGGTCGATCTGCGGCCCGCTCAGGGCGCGTTCGTGCACGAGCCGACGGATCAGGAGGCCGACCAGCTCCTCACGGTCCGTGCGCTCCTGGAGGCCGAGGCCGCCCGGCTCGCCGCCGCCAACGCGGACAGCGCCGGCATCACGGTGCTCGAAGAGCTGTGCGCCGAGGGCGAGAAGGCCGTCGCCGCCGACGACGTGGACGTCGCGGTCGGCATGAACGCCCGCTTCCACGCGAAGATCATGGAACTGGCCGGCAACGCGGTCCTCGCCGGACTCGCCGCGCAGGTGGACCGCCGGGTCCGCTGGTACTACACGCCGGTCGCCCGGCAGCGCGGCCGGCAGTCATGGAGCGAACACCGCGCGCTGATCGCGGCGATCATGGACCGGGACGAGCAGCGGGCCACACAGCTGATGCGCGAGCACACGGAGCACACACGGCGGTCGTATCACGACCGGGCGACGGACTGAGATTCCTTCGCGCTGCTGCATGAACGCGTTCATCGCCAGACGCCGGCGATTCGGCTCCGGCGCGCACGGAACACCGCCTCGGCGCCCTCCTCGTCGCGCAAGAAGTACGTCCACCACAGGGCGCCCGCGAGCGCCGGCGAGAGGAACGCCCGCCGAACAGGCCGGGCATGAGCGGCAGTTGGCCGACGCCGGTGCCGATCGCGATGACGGACTCGCCGAACGCGACGATCAGCAGCAGCCCATGGCGCTCCACGAAGTGCGCCGGGTCCAGACTGCCCGGCTGGAGGCGCATGACGGAGGCCGACCGCAGTCTGCCCTGCCCTGCCCTGCCCGGCCCGTGCTCGGCGATGAAGGGCGTCACGAACGGGAGGATCAGCGCGAGCAGCCAGAGGCCGTCCGCCGTGAGCCCGCCGAGCAGGTCGCCGTGACGGAGAGGGCGGCCGGCGCGTTCGGGACGCCGTACCAGACGGAGTCTTGGCCGTGGCTGCGGGTGTGGAGCGCGGTGTGGACGAGGACGACGGCCAGGACGCCGAGACCGAAGACCACTCCGGGGTTGTCGAAGACACGCCGGATTCCTTTGTCCTGTCAGTGGAGGAAGGCGAAGGTCATCCGTGCACGCATTCTTCTCAGATGCGCGGTTCGCTGCTACGTTCGCCTCGAAAGCCCGGACACAGGTGGCCGATTGAGGCGAGGAGGGGCTCGTGAGACGCATGACGGCACGACCCGCGAACGCTCATCAGGCCAAGCTGCTCAAGCTGTTGCGCGACGAGGGACCCAACTCCCGTGCGCAGCTGGGCGATCAGGTCGACCTGTCCCGGTCCAAGCTGGCCGTGGAGGTGGACCGGCTGCTGGAGACGGGCCTGGTCGTGGCCGACGGCCTCGCCGCTTCGCGCGGCGGCCGCCGCTCCCACAACGTCCGGCTCAATCCGCAACTGCGCTTCCTCGGCGTGGACATCGGGGCGACCTCGGTCGACGTCGCCGTCACCAACGCCGAACTGGAGGTCCTCGGACACCTCAACCAGCCCATGGACGTAGGCGAGGGCCCGACCGCCGTCTTCGAACAAGTCCTGTCCATGGAAGCGAAGTTGAGGGCATCCGCGCTCGCGGAGGGTTACGACGGCGCCGGCATCGGCGTACCGGGACCGGTCCGCTTCCCCGAGGGCGTGCCGGTGGCTCCGCCGATCATGCCGGGCTGGGACGGCTTCCCCGTAGGGGAGGCGCTCAGCCAGGAACTCGGCTGCCCGGTCATGGTCGACAACGACGTGAACCTGATGGCGATGGGGGAGATGCACGCGGGCGTCGCCCGCTCCGTGGGCGACTTCCTCTACGTCAAGATCGGCACCGGTATCGGCTGCGGGATCGTCGTCGGCGGTGAGGTCCACCGCGGGGTGACCGGCAGCGCGGGCGACATCGGGCACATCCAGGCTGTGCCCGACGGACGTCCGTGCGCCTGTGGCAACCGGGGCTGCCTTGAAGCCCACTTCAGCGGGGCCGCCCTCGCCCGGGACGCCGTGGAGGCGGCCCAGCAGGGGCTGTCCGAGGCACTCGCCTCGCGCCTGGCGGCGAGCGGCATCCTGACCGCCGTCGATGTCGCCGCCGCAGCCGCCGCGGGCGACCTCACCGCGCTCGACCTGATCCGCGAGGGCGGCAACCGCACCGGCCAGGTCATCGCCGGACTGGTCTCCTTCTTCAACCCGGGCCTGGTGGTGATCGGCGGCGGTGTGACCGGCCTCGGCCACACCCTGCTCGCCGCGATCCGCACCCAGGTCTACCGTAAGTCGCTGCCCCTCGCGACGGGCGACCTGCCCATCGTGCTGGGCGAGTTGGGGCCGACCTCCGGCGTCATCGGCGCGGCCCGGCTCATCAGCGACCACCTGTTCTCACCCGCGTAGGCACCACCTCAGCACGGATCACATCAGTACGGCGCACTGCCTCACCCTGCCCTGAAACCGGCCCGCACGCCCGCCAGGGGGAACCTCATGGCACCAGAACCACGGCCTCCGCGACCGACCTCGCCCGGGCGCTCGGCCAGAGCAAGGGGATCAGCGGTCTCGCCGAGTTCGAGATCCCCGGATCGCTGACCCTCTACTCGGCCGTCGTCGACAAGGACAACGTCGACCAGTACATGCGACGGGCTAGCGCTGACAGATCCCGCCCCGCGCCCCTCACATACAGCGCCATCACGACCAGGACCAGGAGGATATCCGTATGGGACAGCCCCAGCAGCCGGACGGATCGGAGGGCGGGGAGCCGCCACTGCGCGTCGGCATGGTCGGCTACGCCTTCATGGGCGCCGCCCACTCCCAGGGCTGGCGCACCGCGGCCCGCGCCTTCGATCTGCCGCTCCGCCCGGTCCTGGCCGCGATCTGCGGACGTGACGAGGGCGCCGTGCGCCGGGCCGCCGCCCGGCACGGGTGGGCGGCGACCGAGACCGACTGGCGGGCCCTGATCGAACGGGACGACGTCGACCTCGTCGACATCTGCACCCCCGGCGACAGCCATGCGGAGATCGCCCTCGCCGCGCTCGCCGCCGGCAAACACGTACTGTGCGAGAAGCCTCTGGCCAACACCGTCGAAGAGGCCGCGGCGATGACAGAGGCGGCCGAAGCTGCCTGGCGGCGGGGCCGGTTGGCCATGGTCGGCTTCAACTACCGCCGCCTGCCCGCCACTGCGCTGGCCCGGAAGATGATCGCCGAGGGCAAGCTCGGCACCCTGCGGCACGTGAGGGTGACATACCTTCAGGACTGGCTCGTGGACCCGCAGTTCCCGCTCACCTGGCGACTGCGCAAGGAGCTGGCCGGCTCGGGCTCGCTCGGCGATCTGGGCGCACACATCGTCGACCTCGCGCAGTACCTGGCGGGAGAGACGCTGGCCGGGGTCTCCGCCCTGACGGAGACCTTCGTACGGGAACGCCCCCTGCCCGTCGGCGCCACCAGCGGCCTGTCCGCCGTCTCGTCCGCCGGCGCCGGACCCGTCACCGTCGACGACGCCGCCCTGTTCACCGGCCGCTTCACCTCCGGCGCCCTGGCCTCCTTCGAGGCGACGCGCTACGCGACCGGCCGCAAGAACGCATTGTGCATCGAACTCAACGGCGAACACGGCTCGTTGGCCTTCGATTTGGAGCGCCTCAACGAACTGTCGTACTACGACGGTACGGAACCCGGCACGCACGCCGGCTTCCGCCGCATCCTCGCCACCGAACCCGACCACCCCTACCTGGACGCCTGGTGGCCGCCGGGGCACGGCCTCGGCTACGAGCACAGCTTCGTCCACCAGGCCCGCGACCTGGTCCACGCGATCGCCGAGGGCCGGCAACCGGAACCCTCCTTCGCAGACGGGCTGCAGGTGCAGCGCGTGCTGGCCGCCGTGGAGGAGAGCGCCGAGAAGAACTCCGTGTACACGCTCATAACCGCCTGAGGAGGGTTCAGGAGAATGCCGCGTCAGTTCACACTCTTCACCGGCCAGTGGGCCGACCTGCCACTCGAAGAAGTCTGCCGCCTGGCCCGCGAATTCGGCTACGACGGCCTCGAACTCGCCTGCTGGGGAGACCACTTCGAGGTCGACAAGGCGCTCGCGGACCCTGCCTACATCGACTCCAGGAAGCAACTGCTCGACAAGTACGGCCTCAAGTGCTGGGCCGTCTCCAACCACCTGACCGGCCAGGCCGTGTGCGACGCGATCATCGACGAACGCCATCAGGCCATCCTGCCGGGCGAGGTGTGGGGCGACGGAGACCCGGAAGGAGTCCGGCGACGGGCGGCAGAGCGCATGAAGGACACCGCGCGGGCCGCGGCCGACTTCGGTGTCGACACCGTCGTCGGCTTCACCGGCTCCGCCATCTGGCACCTGGTCGCCATGTTCCCGCCCGCGCCCCAGGCGATGATCGAGCGCGGCTACGAGGACTTCGCCGAACGCTGGAACCCGATCCTGGACGTCTTCGACCAGGAGGGCGTGCGGTTCGCGCACGAGGTCCACCCGAGCGAGATCGCCTACGACTACTGGACAACTCACCGTGCACTGCAGGCAGTTGGCGGCCGCCCCGCCTTCGGCCTGAACTTCGACCCCTCGCACTTCGTGTGGCAGGACCTCGACCCGGTCGGCTTCCTGTGGGACTTCCGCGACCGGATCTACCACGTGGACTGCAAGGAGGCCCGCAAGCGCCTCGACGGCCGCAACGGCCGCCTCGGCTCCCACCTGCCGTGGGGCGACCCGCGCCGGGGCTGGGACTTCGTGTCCGCGGGACACGGTGACGTCCCCTGGGAGGACGTCTTCCGGATGCTGCGGTCCATCGACTACCAGGGCCCCGTCTCCGTGGAGTGGGAGGACGCCGGCATGGACCGGCTCCAGGGCGCACCCGAAGCCCTCACCCGCCTGAAGGCGTACGATTTCGAGCCGCCGTCGGCCTCCTTCGACGCGGCGTTCGGCAACTGATGCTCCTGGACCGGCAACTGGCTGGCCGTACTGCACCGGCGCCAACCACAGGGCGATCTTCGACCGACTGCCCCCACAGATCCGCGCTTTCAAGGTCGGCCACGGCAAGCCCAGCTCCCGCGGCGACCGCGACGAACTGTTCGGCGGCTTCGGAGCGTCCTGGCGCGGCGCGTTCGTCGGCGGGGGCTTCTCGTGCGCGCGGTGACGCGGGTCCTGTCGGCGGAGCGGCTGCCGGGAACTTCCCGGACTGCCACCTCATGCCGTGACGAAAGCCGGGTGGCGTCCCGGGTGTACCCAGGCCGTGGCGGACGGCCGGGTGGCCTCCCCGGTCTCCTCGTCCCGAGGACGCCACCCGGCGACGACCTCGGATGACCTCAAATGGCCCCAGGGGCCAACCAGCGTGCCACGCCCGCGGACAGGGGTGCGGCGGATTCGGTACGGCGCGACGCACCGGGAATTCCGCCGGCGCCCGGCGGCTGATGCGAGCCCCGACTCCGAGCCCCACCGCCGGCCGGCCGGCCGAGATCACGTCCTCCGTGGACCCGATCTTGCCCAGCGCGGCCGGTGGACGGATCCGGTTGCTCCTCACGAGCAGCCCGGGCCGAAGGCGCTCCGTCTGCGCGGCAAGGCGCGCTGAGCGGGGTCCTGCCTTCCGCCCTCTATCTGTCCGTCCTCAGGTCCCGCGACCGGCAGAACGCTCCGGAGGACCGAATCCTGGTGCGGCGACGGCGCAGCCCGCAGGACCTGCACAAGAACGTCGTCGAGCTGACGCCCGCCGACGAGGAGTCCTTGCGTCAGGCGGAGAAGGCGCGCCGGGCCGCCGAGCGCCGTTTCCTCGCGTCGCTGGACGAGGAAACAGCGGCCACGCTCCCGCGGGCCCTGCAGATGTTGCCGGCGGCCGAACGTGTCTCGAAACGACCGGCGGTCCGGTACGCCGCCGTAGTGGACCGATCACCTCCGGTGACGTCCCCTCGTGCCCCGTCAGGGCCGTCCGGGGCCGGGCTCCGCGGCCCGGATATGCAGGTGAAGGGCAGTACGAAACCTTGGTATTGTTGTCCATGTCGCCGCGGGGAACACCTCAGTCCAGGCGGCAGACACCTTGTCCGGGTGGCGGAATGGCAGACGCGCTAGCTTGAGGTGCTAGTGCCCTTTATCGGGCGTGGGGGTTCAAGTCCCCCCTCGGACACCAGTAGCAGTTACCAGCTGAGACCCCTGTTGATCAGGGGTCTTTTGCATGTCCGGCCGCGGGTCGGCGGCCCGATGTGCGCCGACCGGTCCGACCTGCGCAGGCGGGGCGCCGCCGAGGAAAGGCAGCCAGGCTGAGACTCAATCCGGCCGAACGAGAGTCCACGCGTGCGACAGCCCAGCTCAGAGCGCCGCCATGTGCAACGGGAGCCGAGACCCTACAACAACGAAGCAGGTCGCCCTGACATCCAATCGAGGCGTTGACACCGAACCCACTCGGCGCTGATCTTTGCCATCCAGTCGAGTCGTCGCAGATCAGCCGACCATGTCAGTGTCCGGTCGCATACTGACGCCCATGCAGATATCGGCGTACACACTCAAGCGGGCCTGGCACCAGGTGTCCGCTGGCTCTGACGTTCTCGACGACGCGATGCTCCCGCCCATCGGCACCTCACCCGACCAGTACGAGCAGCACGTGGGCGAGTCGCACGGTCGACTCTTCCTGGTCCTGGACGACGACGGCACGGTGCGCGGCCACATCGGTCCCTATCGGGAGGTCTTCGTCACTCGGGACCTGGATCAGGTGCTGTACTTCGCAGCCGAGGACGCGGTCCGCAGGCTCGCCGAGCACATCGCGGGCCGGTCCCCGGGTTGCGGCCCGGTGGCCAATCTCGTCTCCGGGCAGGCCGAGCTGCTGGACCGGATCAACCTCGCCTGGGGCAGCCGATTCCGCAACGGCGGCATGGACGGTACGCAGCCCTCCGCTGCGTGCGGGCGCGACCCGCTGGAGCGCCTCGCCTGGATCGCTGGCAGCTGGCGCGAGCAGGACCCCTACACCCACCTCGCCTTCTTCCGCGGCGAGAGCATCAACGCCGAACAGATCGCCCTGCTCCACGGAGCCGACCCCGCACAGATCGCCGCCGGGACCCGTCTTGCGGATCTGCGCAGCATGGATGGCGGGACCTTCGACTACTGGGACATCGTCTGGGAAACCTGCTGCTACGGGCAGGCCGGCGACTGGGCGTTCCTGATGTACCACGAGACCCCCGGCTTCGGGCCCGACCTTGAGGCTCTCGCCCGCCTCGGTGTCACCGAGGCGGTGCACCTGAACGCCACCTCCGCGAAGGCCATCTACACCTTCGACTACATGCGCGACGGCCACCGTGTCGACGATGACTGGGGCGTCCTGGAGCTGATCTGGTACGACCGAGGCCGCGCCCCCTACTTCCGAGGCGGTCAGCTCGACTTCCTCAACCAGGCCCTACGCCGTGCCGAATTGGACCACCCCGAACTCACCAGCGAGTTCGAGCTGTACTTCCACGCTCTGGAGGACGCTTTCGACCTCCAACTGCCCCGGCAGGACATTCAGGAGGGAACGGTCCGGGCCGCGCAGTGGACACGCCGCAACAGTTGACAGTTCCATCCTGAGAGCTGGCCGAGGGCCGTGGCATCTCATGGCAGCCCGCCTGCCCGCGGGCCTCGTGGGCCAGGGCCAGGGCGAGGAGGCCGGCGGAGGCGGTAGGCGAACTCCTGGGTGACGAAGCGCCGGTACCCACGGGTCAGGACGAACACGGCCGGCCGGCGCAGGGGAGGGCGCTGAGGGTACTCACGGGCGGGTCGATCGGGAGGGGCGACCTTGCCGGGTGCCGCGATCAGGCTCGGTGTGCCGGGAGTGCCGGGAGCCGTGCCTCGCAGGGCCCGTCGGTCTGGCGGGCAACGTGGTGGCTCCTGTTGCTCGGTGGGTATCAGGACAACGCTTGTGACCCGGACCGAGTTCCCGGCTCGCGGGCCTGCTGCGGCGCACCGCGTGTGCCCTGTCGAAACGCCCACCCCAATCTCGGCTCCACGGCGAAGCGGAAGATCCGCCGGACGGGCGGTGTGCACAGCACGGTCACGATGGCACCGGCGCTGAGTGTGACGGTGATCTCACCGAGCGGCCCGTGGATCCAGCCAGGGGTGTACCAGCCCCAGAACTTCGACCCCTGGGCGACGAAACCGTGCAGTAGGTAGCCGTACAGGGTGCCCGCGCCCAGTGCGGTGAACCACATGCGGCGCCCCGGCACCCAGGCGAGGAAGCAGGCGACCAGGAGCATCGAGCAGCCGAAGACGGCAAGCGTCATCACCGGCCCGTACCAGGCGGGCGCGCCCAACTCCAGGGCGCTGTCGCGGTGGAAGAACCAGGCGCCGGTCATCCGGGGGGCCGCCCAGTACGACACGGCGAGCGCACCGGCGAACACCGGCACGGCCAGCACGCGCACCCGCCAGCGGCGCACCAGCCGGAAGTGCTCCGGCCGCAGGCACAGGCCGAGCACGAAGTAGGGCAGGAACTGCAGCACACGCTGCAGATCGAGGTCGTTGCCGATGGACGGGGAGACGGTCGCCAGCATCGCGACGACGAGCGCGATCGGTAGTGGCCACCGCGCGTTCTGCCAGATCGGCGTCGTCAGCCGCCAGATGAACAGCGCGATCAGGAACCACGTCAGATACAGGGGGTCCAGGACGGAGACCGGCCGGTCCGGGACACCGTCGGTCCAGCGGGTGAAAAAGGTGTACGCCGCCTCGAAGACGACGTATGGGACGGCGACGCCGGTCACGAGCCGTCTGATCTTCGCCGGGCTCGCGTCGAACCCACGGGAGAAATACCCGGAGATGACGATGAACGCCGGCATGTGGAAGGCGTAGACGAGGTTGTAGAGCGCGGTGACGGTCCGGCTGCCGTCCCGCAGCGGCTCCCACGAGTGGCCCATCGCCACAAGCACGATCGCCAGGTATTTCGCGTTGTCGAAATAGGCGTCGCGCTGTGTCGCCCGCCCTTGTTGCGCACCTCGCGCGGAAACCTCGCTTCCGGGTGGGTGTCCTGCCTGGGTCATGGCTGTGGTCTGGGGGTGGGACATCCCACGCGCCTCACCGGTTCTGTGAGACGTAAACCCCCCTCTCACTACGATGGAGCGGGCGCCGACCGGTGCGGTGCACTACCGGGAGGTGGCGTGGGGAAGAGGGGCAGGAGTGGCGGCCCGGAGGCGGACGTGCCTGCTCGCCGGCGAGGGCAGGAGCAGCTGGAGGCCGCCCAGGTGCTGTCCACCCTGCGGGCCGCGACGGTGCCGGTGCCGGCGGGCTGGGTGCGTGAGCGCCTCGGCGGCACGCTCGCCTACACCACCGTCATCACCATCCTGACCCGGCTCCAGGCCAAGGGCGTGGTGACCCGGCGGCGGGTGGGCCGCTCCTTCGTGTGGATGGCCGCGGCGGACGAGGCGGGCCTGGCCGCGCACCGCATGCGCAGGGTGCTGGACGGTGAGGCCGACCGGGAGGCGGTGCTGGCCAGCTTCGTCTCCTCTCTGCCGCCCCAGGACGAGGAACTGCTGCGCAAGCTCCTTCAGGAGTCCGGAGCCAGTGACGGTGACCCGCGCGAGGAAGGCCGGGAGTCGTGATCAGGGGCAGGAACACCGCCGACCCCGAGGTAGGCGCGACCGTGCCTGTTCCTGATCCTCAAGGCGGCGCCCCCGTGCTAGTGCCCGTCAGGCAACGTTTGCCCGTAAAGGAGCGGCGTCCGGTGCGTGCTCTGGGGGTCCCCCGGCCGGAGGCTGGGGGAGTGCCGGGTGCGGGCCCTTGTACTGGACGTACTTGGGTCTGTGCCAGGTGCGGCGAGTGGGGGCACCTCCCACGCCCTTGAGGCAGTGGGGGAGCGTGCCGGGCGTCGCGACGGAGCGAACGTTGCTTGTCGGGGCGCTAGACAGCCGGGGGCGCCGCCGAACCGGTCAGAGGTCGAATTCGTGCGGCGGCAGGTCGAGGGTGAAGCACGCCTCCCGTACGACGGCCTGCTCCGTCTTGTCGAAGTCGCCGTCGGCTCCGCCGATCACGATGCCGATCTGGACGACGGCACGGGCCTCGGCAGGCTTCTTCTTCGCCTTGGCGATCTCCTGCAGCACGCTGACCTTGCCGAAGGCGAAGTCGGTCGTCAGCTTGTTCAGGTTCTCCTCGAAGCGGCGGCGCAGGTCGTCGGCGGGGAAGTTCTGCAGGACCTCGTTGGTGGCGATGAGCTGGGCGACGCGCTGACGCTCGGCCGGGTCGATGGTGCCGTCGGCCGCGGCGACCAGGGCGCACATCGCCATGCTGGCGTCGCGGAAGGCGCCGCTCTTCAGGTCGTTCTTCTTCGCCACGAGCTGGGTCTGCATCGTCGACGCGGATTCCCTGATGCGGTCCCACAGGGCCATGAGAACTCCAGACGTTCAGGTCGGGGCTCGGTCCGCCCGGTCGGCGGCCCGATGCCTCATCGGTATCTACAGCAACGTAGAAACTATTGGCCCGGCGGATAAGTTCCGACCGTTTCCGCAAAGTTCACGAGGCGCCGGGGCCCGAAGAGTCCGGGGCCCGCAGAAAATGCGGTGCTCCCCTCCCCTCGTATTCCCTACACTCACCACGCATCGTGCGTCGACGTGACGCGCGGGACGAGTGATGAGGGGAGACCGGCCGTGCGGTACCGCACCGATGTCGTCGTCCCCCGCTCTCAGTACGAGGTGATCCTCGTGTCCTCGTTCTCCCGGTGCCCGCTGCGCGGCCGGCACCGGATGCCCGCGACGAGCGGCTGAGTACGCCAACACCTGGTGTACGGCGGGCTGTTGACGTTCCAGCAAGCCATAGTCGTGCCGCAGTCATGCCATGGGTCATGCCATGGGTATGCACCCATTCATACCTCTCATGGCCTCTCATGTCCTCATGCGGGAATCGCGCCGCCACCTGTTCCGATCGCCAAGATCACCAGAAAGGCCAACAGGCCGTGCGCACCAACCTCAACGCCCTCGCCGTCGTTCGCAACCTCGGCATCCTCGCTCACGTCGACGCCGGAAAGACGACCGTCACCGAGCGGATCCTGTACGCCACCGGCACCACGCACCGGCGCGGCGAGGTCCACGACGGCACCACCGTCACCGACTTCGACCCGCAGGAGCGAGACCGTGGAATCACCATCTTCGCCGCCGCGGTGAGCTGCGCCTGGGACGGTCACCGGATCAACCTCATCGACACTCCTGGGCATGTGGACTTCGCCGACGAGGTGGAGCGCTCCTTGCGGGTGCTCGACGGCGCGGTCGCGGTGTTCGACGCCGTGGCGGGGGTCGAGCCGCAGAGCGAGTCCGTGTGGCGGCAGGCCGACCGGCACGGCGTGCCGAGGATCGCCTTCGTCAACAAGCTGGACCGGGCGGGCGCCGACCTCGACGCGGCCGTCGCGTCGATCAGGGAACGACTCCATCCGGCGCCGCTGGTCGTGCAGTTGCCGATCGGCGCGGAGGACGGGTTCAGCGGTGTCGTCGACCTCGTGCGCATGCGGTCGCTGATCTGGGGCGAAGGGAGCGAGACGGCCGTGGAGGGGCCGGTGCCCGAGGAGTTGCGCGAGGAGGCGTGCCGGCGTCGGCGGCAGCTGGAGGAGACAGTGGCTGAACTGCACACCGGCGCGCTGGAGGAGTTCTGTGCCCAGTCGGTCCTGTCCCCGCCGACCCTGGTCGCCGCCCTGCGGGAGCTGACCCGCAGCGGCGACGGCGTGGTGGTGCTGAGCGGTTCGGCCTACCGCAACCGCGGGATCGAGCCGCTGCTCGACGCCGTGGTCTCGTATCTGCCCTCGCCGATCGACGTGCCCGCCGTGCGGGGCACGTTCGAGGGTTCTCAGCAGGAGCGGGCGGCCGATTCGGCGGCTCCCTTCGCGGCGCTGGCGTTCAAGGTGAACGCCACCCCGACCGGGCGGCTGACGTATCTGCGGGTGTATTCGGGAACGGTTGAGAAGGGAGACGCCGTGTGGGACACGGGAGCGCGCCGCACCGAGCGGATCGGGCGGATCCTGCGAGTCCAGGCCGACCGTCACGCCCGCATGGACCGGGCGGTCGCCGGGGACATCGTCGCCGTGGTCGGGCTGAAGTCCGCCCGCGCCGGCTCGACCCTGTGCGCCCCCGGCGCCCCGATCGTCCTCGAACCGCCCGGTGTCACCGAGCCGGTGGTCTCCGTGGCGGTCGAGGCCCGTATGTCGACCGACGCCGACAAGCTGGCCTCGGCGCTCGCGCGGCTGACCGAGGAGGACCCCTCGCTGGTCGTGCGGTCGGATCCCGAGACCGGCCAGACGGTGCTGTCGGGCATGGGTGAACTGCATCTCGAGGTCGCCGCGGAGAAGCTCCGTCGCGCCCACGGGGTGGAGGTCAACGTCGGTCGCCCCAGGGTGAGTTACCGCGAGACGGTCGGACGCGGGGTGTCCGGGATGGCCTTCCGGCACGTCAAACAGGACGGCGGAGCAGGGCAGTTCGCGCATGTCGTCCTCGATGTCGAGCCGCTGGACGACGGGTTCGAGTTCCGCTCGTCCGTCGTCGGCGGGCGGGTGCCGCAGGAGTACGTCCGGGCGGTCGAGGCGGGCTGCCGCGACGCCCTCGCCGAGGGCCCGCTCGGCGCTCACCCCGTGACCGGGCTGCGCGTCACCCTCACCGACGGGGCGACCCATGTGAAGGACTCCTCGGACACCGCCTTCCGCACGGCAGGCAGACTCGGTCTCCGTGAAGCCCTGCGCAGCTGCGCGATGGTTCTCCTGGAACCGGTCGTGGAGGTCACCGTCACCGTCCCCGAGGGCTCCGTCGGCGGCGTCCTCGGCGACCTCGCCGCCCGCCGGGGCCGGGTCTCGGGCTCGGCCACGCGCGGCGGCGCGGCCGTCGTGACGGCCACCGTGCCGCTGGCCGAACTCTTCGGCTACGCAACCCGGTTGCGCAGCCGGACGCAGGGCCGGGGCACCTTCACCGTCCGGCCCACCGGCTACGCACCGGCACCGGCTGTGACACCGGTCCGGTGACCGGCCGGGCGGCCCCTCCCGCACGTGGGAGAGGCCGCCCCCGGCTCACGGGTACGACACCACCGTGGAGGGCACGGTCGACGTCCCCGAGGTGGGAGAACCCGTCTCGTTGATGACGTGCTCGTACTGGCCGTTGCCGCCCAGGGAGACCACCAGCAGGTCGTGGAAGCGCACCCCGGCCCGGTTCGGCGCGGCGAAGCCGCTGTGCTGCACGATCGTCGGATCGACGTTGTAGTAGCAGTAACTGCCCAGGCCCCAGCCCTCGTGCGCGGTGACCCCGTCGCCGACCTTGTAGGCGGCGTAGCCCTTCACCGAGCCGTTCTGGATCGCGGCCTGGTTCGGGGCGTCGTAGGCCTTCTCGTTCTGGAAGAAGATCGTGCGCCCCCGCTGCCCGTTCCACTGCACGTCGTACTTGTTGAAGTGCTCCACGAACAGGCCGGTGCACAGGACGTCGTCGCCGTTCACGACCACTCCGTAGTCCGCCCGGTTGGTCTCCCAGCCGACGCCTTCGCCGTGGTCGGCGCGCCACACCCAGGTGTGGTCGACGATGGTGTGCCGGCTGTTGACGACCATGCTGGTGGTGGCCTTGCCGGCGCCCGCGCCGCCGATGCGGACGAACACGTCCTGGACGGTGGTCGGGTTGGCGGAGTGATCGCGTGTGGCACCGCGCGGGCCGATCTCCAGCAGGGCGGGGGAGTTGACCCGCCCGGCGTCGACCAGGAACCCCGCCAGACGCACACCGTCGACATCGGCGACACGCAGCGCGGTGACTCCGTTGTCGGGTACGAGAGTTGCGTAACCGAGGCCCAGGACGACCGTGTTGGCGCGGTTCACCTGGACAGGCTGGTCGAGGTGGTAGATCCCCGGCGTCAGAAGCAGGTGAAGTCCCTGCGCGAGCGCCTGGTTGAGGGTCGCGGCGGAGACGCCCGGCTTGGCGACGTAGAACTGCGACAGGGGCAGCGAGGTGCCGCGCGGGGTGCCGTTGCCCCAGGTGACGCCGCGGGCGTTCGTCCGCTTCTCCGGCAGGAAGACGTGGAGATCCGAGCTGCCGGTCACGTGGAGGAAGGGCTTCTCCCGGGAGACCGGGGTGGTGTCGAGTGTCGTGTACGGCGGGTTCGGGAAGCTCTGCGCGGGGGCGCCCTCCACGCCGGAGAACACCATGTTCCAGACGCCGTTGAGCCAGCTGCCGATCGCGCTGTCCCGGGTGTACCACTGCTGCTGCGAGTACGGGCCGACCTCGCCGTCGATGCGGCTGTCGGCGATGTAGCCGCCGCTCGCCCAACCGTAGCCCGTGGGCGAGAGGTTGAGGCCACCGCGAACGTGCATACGGCGAAACGGCGCCGCCTGGGCGACCGCCCACCGGTTGGTGCCGTTGGCCGGGACCAGGGCCAGATTCTCCGCCGAACGCCAGAAGTTCTGCGTCGCGTTGCCGTTGAACCAGCCCGCGTCGACGGTGACGTCCCCGTTGATGGTCGTGTCGTCGGGGGAGAGGCCCAGGCCCATGATCGAGGTGTAGAAGCCGAGTTGGGCGTTGAGGCCGTGGTACGTGCCCGGCTTGAACAGCAGCGCGTAGCGGCCGGTGCCGAACTGGGCCGACTCCTGCTGTTTGAACACCTCGTCCAGTTTGGCCTGGATGCCCGCCGTGGACGGGTCGAAGACGAGGACGTTCGGGCCGAGGTCGCCGCCGCCGGGGAGGCGCCGCGGCTTCCTGACGGCGCGCGGCGCGGAAGTGGCGGGGGCCGCGGAGGCGGGGACTGCGGAGGCGGGGGCGGACAGGCCGAGTGCGACGGGGGCTGCGGCGGCCGCCGCAACGAGCACGGATCTCCGGCCGATGTCAGGCAGGGGCATGGGGCGGCTCTCCTGTTCAGGATCTGAACGGCGTGGGGTCTGGGAGCGCTCTCTTGCCGGTGAATGCTTCAACTACCCGAACGGGTGCGTCAAGAGGTGCGGCCGGAGTTCCACAAGGGTTGTCGTACCCCTTGACGAGCCCATGCTTCGAGGTTTAACTCACGTCCTAAATTAAGACGTGAGTGCAATCCCTGAAGGGGCACCGGGAGCCAGGCGCAGCATCCGAGCCGCGGCCGTAGGTGTCGTCACCATGTCACTCGCCCACCGGCATCTACGGGCCCGCCGTCAGCTGGACCGAGGGCAGGCGGCTCAAGCCCGTCGGGCGGGCGGCGGCCACGAAGCCCGACGCTCGGTCCGCGGGGCGCTCCTCGACCCGTACGAGCGCACCCTCGTCGGCACCGGCACCCGGCGCTGAGGTATGCGGCCCAGGATCACCGCGCTTGTGTGGCGCGCCGGACTCGCCCTCGCCCTCGTCTGCGGTATCGGCCTGCTGCCCTGGCTCTCGCGTGCCGACCCGGCGCGCACCGTGCTCAGGGCGCGTTCGGCCGAACGAGACGCCACTCCCCAGGTGCTGGCCGACATCCGGGCGCAACTCGGCCTGGACGACGGACCGTCGCGATTGCTCGGGCGATGGGCCGACGGACTGTGGCGCGGGGACGCCGGGCGGTCCTGGATCTCCGGCACCGAGGTCACGCCCGCCGTGCTCCAGGCCCTCGGCGTCTCCCTGCTGCTGATGGCGGTGGCCCTCGCCGTCGCGGTCCTCACGGCCGGGCTCGTCTGCGCCCCCACCCTGGCGCGGCAGGGCGGGCGCAGGCGCGCCGGAGGCGGCGGTTCCGCGGTCCTGGCCGCGCTGCCCGAGTTCCTCACCGCGTCGGTCCTCGCCACCGTCGTCGGCGTACAACTCGGCTGGCTGCCCGCCCTCGGCTGGTACGGGCCCCGCTGGGCCGTACTGCCGGCGCTCGCCCTCGGTCTGCCCGCCGGGGCCGTGCTCGGGCGGCTCCTCGACGACCTGCTGCCCGGCGCCTTCGCGGAACCCTGGGCGCTCGCCGCCACCGCCCGCGGACTGCGCCGCCGGACCATCGCCCGCCAGGCCGTACGCCGGTGCGTGCCCGGACTGCTGCCCAACGCCGGGCTGTTCGTGGTCGGGCTGACCGGCGGATCCGTCGCCGTGGAGCAGATCTTCGACATCCCGGGGCTCGGCCGCACCACCCTCCAGGCCGCCCTCGCCCAGGACCTGCCGGTCCTGCAGGCCGGAACCCTTCTCCTCGTACTGCTGGCCGCCGCGTCCGCGGCCGCATCCCGACTCGCGGCCCGATGGCTGATCGGACCCGCTGAACGCGACGGGACGCTGTCGTCCCTGCACCGGCCACGGTCGCCCGTCCGCGGGATCCAGGTCCTCGCCTACGGTGGCTTGCTGCTCGCCGTCATCGCGCTCGGCCTGCCCCGCGACCCGCTCGCCCTCGACGCCGGGGTGCGACTCCAACCTCCGTCCTGGACGCACCCGTTCGGCACCGACGCGCTCGGCCGGGACATGCTCGCCCGGGTCGCCCACGGTGCCCTCGACACCCTCCTGCTCACCCTCGCGATCGGTGCCGTGGCCCTGCTCATCGGCGTACTGCTGGGGCTGTTGCCCCGTCTGTCCGGGCCCCTGGTCGACACCGTCAATGCCGTCCCACCGGTGCTCGGCGCACTCCTCGTCACCGCCGTCGCGGGCAGCGGACCGGCCACGCCCGCGCTCGCCGTGAGTGCCGTCGCCTGGGCGCCCCTCGCCGTGCACACCTCCGCGCTGCTGCGGCAGGAACGCGCCGCCCTGCACATCACCGCCACCCGGGGCCTCGGCGCGGGCCGCCGATACCTGCTCCGCCACGAGCTGCTGCCCGCCGTCCTGCCGCCCGTCACCCGCCACGCCCTGCTGCGCCTGCCCGGCACCGCCCTCGCGCTCGCCTCGCTCGCCTTCCTCGGTCTGGGCGCTCAGCCGCCCTCCCCGGAATGGGGCCTGCTGCTCGCCGAGAACCAGCCCTACGCCGAACGCGCCCCCTGGGCGGTCGTCGCCCCCGCCGCCGTCCTCGCCCTGCTCGGCGCGCTGGCGGTCAGCGCGGGCGGGGGAGTGCGACGGCCGAGGCGTCGTACCACCGAGGGCGCCGGGGCTGCCGAACAGCCTTCGCGTACGGGGGAGTTGGTGGGCCGGGTCGCCGCGTAGCCAGGGGCGCCGTCATGGCGATCGGGGAGTGGGTCGTCATCGCCAGGTCGGCGGCCGGCATGCTCCTCGGAGTGGCTGGCTGTGGCCGTGTCCCGGCTGGTGTCCGCCGCGAAAACATCCGTGGCGAGCGGGTTGTTGCCGCGTCGCGCCGCGTTGATGGCCCGCCCTGATGAAGATCCGGGTGAGATCGCCCGGCAGGTGAATCAAACACACGGTGCTGATCGCGTGGGGCGACGGAGTGATCGTCGGCGCTCTGGCTCGCGTCGCTTTCCCCGTGGTGTGCGGGATGCGGGGCCGCGTCGAGGACGTGGAGCGGGCGGCGCGGTCACACGGCGTGGCCGGGCACCGGTGTTGCGGGAGGCGTTGGGCCCCCTCGCCAGCCAGGGCCTACGTGCGGACCGTCGACCTGTTCCTCGCGGGCGGCCCGGGAGCGGCGAACCGGCTCTACGGGTGTCTCGCCTTCCCGGTGCGGGAGTTCACGGTGTACCGGCCGGAGTCGGCGAGGCGAGGGGTGTTCAGGACGCCACAGGCTCCCGCTCCGGCAGTGCCGTCTCCCGCTCCAGCATCTCCTCGACCTCGCCCTCCTGGACCCGCGAGGTCCGCCACAGCCACACGACGTCCCGGCCGAACGACCACAGGAGCGTGGTCAGCGCCGTGGCGACGACGGCGAAGGTCGCCGTGTGGGGCAGCAGGCCCGAGGCGGCCGTCAGCAGGAAGATGCCCTGGAACGCGGCGACCGCCTTGCGAGCCGTGCTCGGCGGCAGCGAGGCGTTCAGCCACGGCCAGACACGGGCCGCGGCGACGAAGCCGTAGCGCATGCCGCCGATGAGCATGACCCAGAGGCCGAGATGCATCGACACGTACACACTGAGCACCAGGATCAGGAACGCGTCGACCTCCATGTCGAAACGGGCGCCCAGCGCGGTCGACGTGCCGGTCCTGCGCGCCACCTTGCCGTCGACACCGTCCAGTATCAGGGCGACCGCCGTCAGGCCGACGAACAGCGTGACCGGCGGGGAACTCTCGAAGGAGTCCGCGACCAGGGCCGTGACACCGCCGACCAGAGTGGCCCGGCCGAGGGTCACCCGGTTGGCCGGGCCGAAGGAGCGCAACCGGGAGCGGTGCAGTGCCCGGGAGAGCACGGCCCAGCTTGCGACGGCGAAGACGAGGCCGGTCAGCCACCCCGCCGGTCCCATGCCGATCGCCGTGCCGAGCAGGGCCAGCAACAGGATCTGAACGCCCGCTCCCACAGCGGTCTCCTGCTGGACCAGCCTTGCGTCGTAAGTGTTGTTCAGGGCCACCGCACACCCTCCGGCCGTATGACAGAGTCGATCAACGCCGCGCTCTGTGCGCGGCCCGTGCACACCTCGGTACGTGAACAACTTCCAGATGGTTCAGGAGGAGGCCGGATGAACTACATCGCACGCGCGTTCTGGCTCAGTCGTCAGGGGCACGGTGAGATACGGAGCACCGATCTGCCGGGGCCCGCGGAGGGCGAGGTGCTGGTGCGCTCGCTTTTTTCGGGAGTCAGCCGTGGCACGGAGACACTCGTCTTCCGCGGCGGCGTCCCCCAGAGCCAGCACGCGGCCATGCGGGCACCGTTCCAGGAGGGCGACTTCCCCGCGCCGGTGAAGTACGGCTACCTCAACGTCGGCGTGGTCGAGGAGGGGCCGGCCGAACTGGCCGGCCGGACGGTGTTCTGCCTCTACCCGCACCAGACGCGGTACGTCGTCCCCGCCGCCGCCGTGACCGTCGTACCGGACACCGTGCCCGCCGAGCGGGCCGTCCTCGCCGGCACCGTCGAGACCGCCGTGAACGCCCTCTGGGACGCGGCGCCCCTGGTCGGCGACCGGATCGCGGTGGTCGGCGGCGGCATGGTCGGCTGCTCGGTGGCCGCCCTGCTGGCCCGCTTCCCCGGCGTCCGGGTCCAGCTGGTCGATGCCGACCCCGCCCGCGCGAAGGTCGCCCAGGCCCTCGGTGTCGACTTCGCCCTGCCCGGCGACGCCCTCGACGGACGCGACCTCGTCGTCCACGCCAGCGCCACCGAACAGGGCCTCGCCCGGTCCCTGGAGCTGCTCAGCGACGAGGGCACCGTCCTCGAACTGAGCTGGTACGGCGACCGGAAGGTCAGCCTCCCGCTCGGCGAGGCCTTCCACTCCCGTCGGCTGGTCATCCGCAGCAGCCAGGTCGGCACCGTCTCCCCGGCCCGCCGCTCCAGCCGTACGTACGCCGACCGGCTCGCCCTTGCCCTCGACCTGCTCGCCGACCCCGCGCTCGACGCCCTCGTCACCGGTGAGTGCGCCTTCGATGAACTGCCGGACGTCATGCCGCGTCTGGCCTCCGGGGAGATCCCGGCGCTGTGCCACCGGGTCAGGTACGAGGACACGGAGTGACTGAGTCGTTCAATTTGGAACGACTCTCGGGGTTGCGAGGCCGCCTAATGGGAGCTACGGAGCCGGGGAATGCTCGGGTCCGTAGCCGCCAGCAGGTGAGCACTACCGACGCCGGAAGCATTCGACTTCTGAGGTCAGACCGTGCCCCTGCTGGTCGGCCGGGAGGCCAGACCGTTGATGGGGTGGCGTGCCCGCCGGGCAGTGGGGCGTGAGCACTGGATCCATTAGGCCGCGTGCCGTGCCTTCCGCAGGCTGCATGGAGCAAAGCACCTGACCAGGAGGACGAGTTGCTGCTGATCGGCGATGACTGGGCCGAAGACCACCACGACGTCGAGGTCCAGGACGAGGCAGGCCGAAAACTCGCCGCGGCGAGGCTGCCCGAGGGCGTGGAGGGAATCGCGAAGCTGCACGAGCTCCTGGCCAAGCACGGCGGCGAGGGCCTGGATGCCGCCGACGTGGTGGTGGGGATCGAGACCGACCGCGGCTCCTGGGTGCAGGCCCTGATCGCCTCCGGCTACCAGGTCTATGCCATCAACCCGCGGCAGGTCGCCCGGTTCAAGGAACGCTATGCCTCCTCCGGCGCCAAGAGCGACAGGGGCGACGCGCACGCGCTGGCGGACATGGTCCGCATCGACCGGGCCCAGCTGCGGCCGGTGGCCGGGGACAGCGAGCAGGCGCAGGCCGTCAAGGTCGTCGCCCGCGCCCACCAGACCTTGATCTGGGAACGCGTTCGCACGTTCCAGCGGCTGCGCAGCACGCTGCGCGAGTACTTCCCCGCCGCCCTGGCCGCCTACGCGAACCTCACACTGACCAGCACGGACGCCCTGGAACTGCTGATCAAGGCCCCTACCCCGGCGGCCGGGGCGAAGTTGACCCGTGCCCAGATCACCGCCGTTCTGGCCCGTGCCCGCCGGCGCAACCGGGACGCGAAAGCGGCCACGATCCAGGCCGCGCTGCGCGAACGGCAGCTGGGCCTGCCCGAGCCGGTCACGACCGCCTACGCGGCCACCGTCACCGCTCACGCGAAGCTGCTGATCGCCCTGAACGAGCAGATAGCCGACCTGGAAGGGCAGGTGAGGGCCCATTTTCTCAAGCACCCAGACGCTGAGATCTACCTCTCGATGCCCGGCATCGCGGAGATCACCGGCGCCCGGGTGCTCGCCGAGTTCGGGGACGACCCCACCCGCTACGCGTCCGCCAAAGCCCGCAAGAACTACGCCGGCACCAGCCCCATCACCCGGGCCTCCGGCAAGAGCCATACCGTCCAGGCCCGATACGTCCGCAACAACCGGCTCGCCGATGCGTTGCAGACCCAGGCGTTCTCCGCCCTGCGCGCCTCGCCCGGCGCCCGCCACTACTACGACAAACAACGCGCCCGCGAGGCCGGTTACAACCCGGCCCTGCGGCAGCTCGGCAACCGCCTCGTCGGCATCCTCCACGGATGCCTCAAGACCCGAACCCTCTACGACGAAGCGACCGCCTGGTCGCACCACGCCCACACCCCTGCCGCTTGACACCAAACGACATGGGGTGTCTGACCTGAGAAAAGAGTGGAGGGCGGTTGAACGCGGGAAACCGAAGAGCCGTATTACCAAGGCATCCCCCGGCGGCCAACGGCCGGGGGGCCAGACGTGCCGCACCTGGAGGGTCGTCCGTTGTTCAGTGTCACCGTCCGCGATCACATCATGATCGCCCACAGCTTCCGCGGCGAGGTCTTCGGACCCGCGCAGCGTCTGCACGGAGCGACGTTCCTGGTGGACGCCACATTCCGGCGCGAGCAGCTGGACGACGACAACATCGTCGTCGACATCGGACTCGCCACGCAGGAACTGGGCGCCGTGGTCAGCGAGCTGAACTACAAAAACCTCGACGACGAGCCCGACTTCGCCGGAGTCAACACCTCCACGGAGTTCCTGGCCAAGGTCATCGCCGACCGGCTCGCAGAGCGGATCGGGAAGGGCGCGCTCGGCGAGGGCGCCAGGGGCATCGCGGCGATCGCCGTGACCCTGCACGAGTCGCACATCGCCTGGGCGAGTTACGAGCGTGCCCTGTGACCGACGTGACCCTGGAGAAGGTGGAGCAGCCGGCGCTCGGCCACGTGCACATCAAGCACTCCGCCCTGAAGAACGCCGAGATCATCCCCATGTCCCTGCGCTCCGTGCACTTCGTCCTGCCGGGCGGTGTCGACGACCCGGCCGCGCCGAGCGGCGGCAACGCCTACGACCGGCGGGTGAGCCTGGATCTGCCCGGCTTCGGCTGGCAGGTCCACCGGCACGCGGTGGCCGGCGAGTGGCCCCGGCCGGGAGCGGCGGCCCGGGCGGAACTCGCCCGTACGCTGCGGGAGTTCCCGGACGGAACGGTCGTCATGCTGGACGGGATCGTCGCCTGTGGCGTCCCGGAGATCGTCGTCCCGGAGGCCGAGCGGCTGCGCCTCGCGGTCCTGGTGCACCTTTCGCTCGGCGACGAGACGGGTCTCGAACCCGCCGTGGCCGCCGAGCTGGACGCCAAGGAGCGCGACGTGCTGCGGGCCGTGCCCGCCGTGATCGCCACCAGCGACTGGGCGGTGCGCCGCCTGGTCGCCCACCACGGCCTCGCCCCCGAGCGGGTCCATGTCGCCGCCCCCGGCGCCGACATCGCGCCCCTCGCCTCCGGCACCGACGGCGTCTCCCGCCTGCTGTGCGTGGCCGCGGTGACCCCGCGCAAGGGGCAGCACCGGCTGGTGCAGGCGCTGGCCGCGGCGAGGGACCTGCCGTGGAGCTGCGTGTGCGTCGGCGGACTCGGGCACGACCCCGAATACGTGGCCCGTCTGCGGCTGCTGATCAAGGAGCACGGTCTGCAGGACCGCATCGAGCTCGCGGGCCCGAAGGCCGGCGCCGAGCTCGACGCCAGCTACAACACCGCCGACCTGATGGTCCTCACCTCGTACGCGGAGACGTACGGGATGGCGGTGACGGAGGCCCTCGCGCGCGGTATCCCCGTGCTGGCCACCGATGTCGGCGGCCTCCCGGAGGCGGTGGGGCGCGCCCCCGACGGCGGCGTCCCCGGCATCCTCGTCCCGCCGGAGGACCCCGCTGCCCTCGCCGCCGAACTGCGCGGCTGGTTCGGCGAGGCCGATGTACGACGCCGGCTGAAGGCCGCCGCCCGGGGCCGACGGGCCGCCCTGGACGGTTGGGCGACCACGGCCCGAAGCCTCGCCGGAGTACTGGGCCGGCTGCCGAGTGAACCCCGGAGGGCGGCATGAACAGGACCGTACAGATCGGTGAGAAGATCCCGGCACAGTCCGGGCCCAGGGAGGACGCCGTGCCCGTGGACTCCGTGATTCCCGGCGCCGGCCCCGCCGCCCCGGGCTCCGGCGAGCGCGCCACCGTACGGCTGCGGGACACCGGGCCGCAGGAGCCGCCCCGTTACGCGCCCGAGTGGCTCGAACTGCGCGAACCGGCCGACGCCGCCGGGCGGGCGCACGAGCTGCTCGACCCGCTGCGGATCCGGCTGGCCAACCTGCCGGGCAAGGCCGGGTTCGTCATCCACGACCTGGGCTGCGGCACCGGTTCGATGGGCCGGTGGCTCGCGCCCCGCCTGGACGGTGCCCAGCACTGGATCCTGCACGACCGCGACCCCTACCTCCTGCACTTCGCGGCCGTCGCCTCGCCGCGCTCCGCCGCCGACGGCAGCCGGGTCACCGTGGAGACCCGCCGCGGCGACGTCGCCCGGCTCACCCCGGACGGCCTGGCCGGCGCCTCCCTGGTGACAGCCTCCGCGCTCCTCGACGTCCTCACCCGCGAGGAGATCGAGACCCTCGCCGACGCCTGCACCGGGGCCGGCTGCCCGGCCCTGCTGACGCTCTCGGTCGCCGGACGGGTCGAGCTCACCCCGTCCGACCCGATGGACGCGGAGATCACCGACGCGTTCAACGCCCACCAGCGCCGGGACGGCATGCTCGGCCCGGACGCGATCACGGTGGCGTGCGAGGCGTTCTCGGAGCGGGGCGCGACGGTACGGGTCGACCCGAGCCCCTGGCGGCTCGGCCCCGGCGAGGCCGCGCTGACCGCCCAGTGGCTGCGCGGATGGGTCGGCGCCGCGGTCGAGGAGCGCCCCGAGCTGAAGGCACGTGCAGAACGGTATCTGCAGGAGCGCCTGGCGGCCTGTGAGGCAGGCGAGCTGCGCGTCACGGTCCACCACGGCGACCTGCTGGCGCTGTCCCGGCCGACGGACGGGGCGTCATGAGCGTGGAGACGGTCAGGGCAGTCGTGGTGCGGCCGGAACAGCGTGAACGAGGCGAGCAGGCAGAGCGGGGCATGGCGGTCGACGGGCGGACCGGGGCCGTGCGGACCGGTGGAGTCGTCTCCGTCCCGCCCGTCGGACCCGCCGTCTCCACCGCCCGTATCGGCGTGATCGTCTCCTCCGGGCGGCCCGGGGCCGCCACCGGGGTGTCCTGGTGGCGCGGTGTCCTGGCCCGGCTCAACTCCCGTGCCGTGCGGACCCACTTCGGCACCGTCGCGGGCGTCGTCATCCTCGGCGCCCTGCTGTGGCATCTCGGTACCGGCGTCCTGCTGGACGGGCTGCGGCGCATCGACGCCACGACGCTGCTGGTGTCGCTCGTCATCGGTGTGGCCACCACCGTGCTCAGCGCCTGGCGCTGGGCGCTGGTGGCCCGGGGCCTGAAGATCCGGCTGCCGCTCGGCGCGGCCGTCGCCGACTACTACCGGGCACTGTTCCTGAACGCCGCCCTGCCCGGCGGTGTCCTCGGCGATGTGCACCGGGCGGTCCGGCACGGGCGGAGCGCCGGCGACATGGGCCGCGGCGTACGCTCCGTGGTCCTCGAACGGGTCGCCGGGCAGGCCGCGTTGACCGTCGTCGGAGCGGCGATGCTGCTGACGATGGACTCGCCGGTACGGGACGAGGTGCGGCACTTCGCACCGCTGGCCGTGCTCACCGCCGTGGGCGCGCTCGCCGTCGTGATCGCACTGCGCATGAACCGCGTGCCGTCCCGGCGCGGACGGGCCCTGCGCTCGACGCTGGCCGAGGCCCGCGAGGGGCTGCTGTCGCGCCGCAACTGGCCGGGCGTGACCGTCTCGTCGCTCCTCATCCTGGCCGGCCACCTCGGGATGTTCGTGCTCGCCGCCCGGGTCGCGGACTCTCATGCCTCCGTCGCCGCCCTGCTGCCCCTCGCGGTACTGGCGCTGGTCGCCATGGGGCTGCCACTCAACATCGGCGGCTTCGGGCCCCGGGAAGGCGTCACCGCCTGGGCGTTCGGGGCGGCCGGCCTCGGCGCGAGCAGCGGCGTGGCCGTCGCCGTGGTGTACGGCGTGCTCAGCTTCGTGGCCGCGCTGCCCGGCGCCGTCGTCCTGGTGACCCGCTGGTACACGGGCCTGCGCGACGGTTCCGGGACGGCACAGGCGGCCCCGGAACCCGGCTCCGGTTATCCGCGCCCGTCCGCCGACGTGAGGAGCGAGAAATACGCGCCGAACGAATCCGCGAGGCTCGCGAGCAGTTCCTTCCCTTTTTCCGCGGAACCCAGCGAAGGACGCCCGATGACACCCGAATCGGTATAGCCGGACATACCGAGGGTGAGCAGATGACGGCGGTCGTCCGCGACGAAATCGGAGGTTTCATATCCGGGCCGGAGGAATTCCGGGTGAGCGTGCAGAAGGATGGAGGTCTCGATTTCTCCAGCGTGCATGTCGGTCAGCAGCGAGGTGGCCACCCCCGCCCGCCCCAGTGCCGCTTCCCAGTCCTCCACGGCCGGGAAGAGCGCCATGCGCTCGCCGCGGGCGGAGGATTCCTGAACGACGTTGCCCAGTACGTAGTTTCCGCCGTGGCCGTTGACCACCACCAGGGCGTCGACGCCGGAGCGACGGAGCGAAGCCGCGATGTCCGACACCACCGCATGAAGGGTCACCGAGGAGATGCTGACGGTCCCGGGCCAGGCCGCGTGCTCGTGCGAGCAGGAGATCGTCACCGGGGGCAGGAGGTGCACCGGGTACGCCGCGGCGATCTCCCGGGCCACGGCACAGGCGACGAGCGTGTCGGTCGCCAGCGGAAGGAAAGCACCGTGCTGCTCGAAGCTCCCGACCGGAAGGACGGCGACCTGCGTTGAGACACCCGCCGCCCTGGTCCGTACCTCTTCCGTAGTGTCCGCCGGCACCAGCCCGTTCGCCGCCGTACGCGCGCCCGAATCACTCATTTCTTCACGGCCCTTCGTCTCTGCTTAGGAATCAGATCATGACAGATAAAATCGGCGTCCTCGGCAAGAAGTCCGCGCAGCGCACGGGCGTGGAGCGGATTGTGAATGCACCGCTGCCCACGGTGTACGGCCAATTCCGGGCGATCGGCTACATGGACCATGACCGCGGTGACGAACAAGTGGCCCTGGTCCACGGTGAGATCGGCACGGACAATGTTCTCACCCGGCTCCATTCCGAGTGCCTGACCGGTGACGCGTTCGGCTCCCAGCACTGCGAGTGCGGTGACCAGCTCGCCTCCGCGCTGAAGGCGGTGGTCGCCGAAGGCAGCGGCATCGTCGTCTACTTGAGGGGCCACGAGGGCCGCGGGATCGGTCTGCTGGCCAAGTTGCGGGCGATGGCGCTGCAGGCGGAGGGCCTGGACACCGTCGAGGCGAACCTCGCGCTCGGACTGCCGGTGGACGCCCGTGACTACGGCGTCGCCGCCGGGATCCTGCAGGACCTGGGCGTGAACTCGGTCCGGCTGATGTCCAACAACCCGCGCAAGCGGGAGGCGCTGGTGCGGCACGGCATCCAAGTGGCCGAGACCGTACCGCTGTTGATCCCGCCGTGCGAGAGCAACATCACCTATCTGCGCACCAAGCGCGAACGCCTCGACCATGTCCTGCCGCATCTGGACGCGGTGGCGCACCTGTCCTGATCACTCCCGTCACCTCGCCGTCGCCGGTGTCCGCCGGGACCCGCCGTCGGCGAGGTGGGCCGTGCCCCGGACCCCGGCCGCGTACTCTTCGTGGACGTCAGCCCCTTGAGCGCCGGCCCTGTCGCGGCCGACGCCCCGCGCCCGGAGGCCCACCTCGTATGACAGAGCTCCATCTGTGGCTGCGCCACGAGGTCCGCAGCACCGAACGCCGCACGCCCCTCGTGCCGTCCGACGCCCGCCGGCTCGTCGACAGCGGGGTGACCCTGACCGTGGAGGAGTCCCCGCAGCGGATCTTCCCCATCGAGGAGTACGAGGCGACGGGCTGCCGCGTCACACCGGCGGGCTCATGGGTGTCGGCTCCGGACGGCGCCGTCGTCGTCGGCCTGAAGGAACTCCCGGACGAGCCCGCCGAACTGACGCGCCGGCACATCTTCTTCGGGCACGCCTACAAGGGGCAGCCCGGTGCCGAGGCCCTGCTGCGGCGCTTCGCCGCCGGGGGAGGGGCGCTCCTCGACCTGGAGTACCTGGTGGACGACGACGGCCGCAGGCTTGCCGCGTTCGGGTTCTGGGCCGGCTATCTGGGCGCCGCCCTGGCCGTGTTGCAGCAGCGGGGCAGGCTCGCAGCGCCCCTCACGCCCACGTCCAAGGAGGAACTGGACGAGACGCTCCGACGCGCCGACGGGGACGAGGAGTTCACGGCTTTGGTGATCGGCGCCCTGGGCCGCAGCGGACGGGGTGCACGCGTCGCCTTCCACACGGCCGGGGTCGAACCGACCTGCTGGGACCTCGCCGAGACCCGCGACCTGGACCGGCCGGCCCTGCTCGCCCACGACGTCTTCGTGAACGCGGTCCTCGCCACCACCCCCATCCCGCCCTTCCTCCGGAAGCAGGACATCCAGGAGGGAGCCGACCCCGCCCGCCGCCTGCGCACCGTCTGCGACGTCACCTGCGACGTCGGCTCCGAGCTGAACGTCCTGCCGGTCTACGACCGCACCACGGACTGGGAGCACCCCGTGCGCCGCCTGCGCGAGAACCCCCCTCTCGACCTGATCGCCATCGACAACCTGCCCTCCCTCCTCCCGCGGGAGTCCAGCACCGACTTCTCGGCGGCACTGGTGCTCCAGCTCCTGGAGTTCGGTGCCGGCGGGGCCTGGGGCCGCTGTCTGGACCGCTTCCGCCAGGCCGGCCGCGAACTCGGCATCACAGAAGGGGAGTTCCGCCATGTCTGACAGCACCGACAGGGTCACCGCGAGCGGTACCGTCCACTGGATCGGCGCAGGTCTGTCCACGGGCAGCGGCCTGGCCCGCCTGTGCGAGACGGCCGAGCGGGTACGACTGTGGCACCGCACCGAAGAACGCGCCGGTCAGGCCCTCGACCGCCTGGGCCTGACCGGCCGCGCCGAGCCCCGCGCGTACACGGTCACCGCCCTCGCCGCCGAACTGGCGCCCGGCGACGTCGTCGTATCGATGCTGCCCGCACCGGAACACGCCGCCATCCTGGCCGTCTGCGTGCGCGAGGGGGCCCACTTCGCCTGCTCCAGCTATGTGTCGGACGCCGTACTGGAACAGGTGCCCGGCGCCGCGAAGGCCGGCCTCGTCGTCCTCACGGAGGCGGGGCTCGACCCGGGCCTCGACCATCTCTTCGCGCACAGCCTCGTCGCCCGCGCCCGGGAGGCGATCGGCGCCGGCACGCCGGCCTCGTACCGCTTCACCTCGTACTGCGGCGGCATCCCGGCGGTCCCGAACGACTTCAGGTACCGCTTCAGCTGGGCGCCCGCAGGGGTGCTCAACGCGCTGCGCTCGCCCGCCCGTTACATCGAGGACGGCGTGCAGACGACCGCCGACCGGCCCTGGGAGGCCACCCGGCCGCACGTCCTCGACGGCGAGAGGTTCGAGGTCTACCCGAACCGGGACAGCATCCCCTTCGTCGAGCAGTACGAACTGCCGGCCGCCTGGCAGGCACGGTCCTTCGTCCGCGGCACCCTGCGCCTCGACGGCTGGCTGCAGGCCTGGGACGCGGTGTTCGAGGAGCTCAACGCCGGCGACGACGCCCGGATCGGCGAGCTGGCACAGGAGTTGGCGGCCCGTCATCCCACCACCGACGCCGACCGCGACCGGGTCGTGCTCGCCGTGTCGCTGGAGGTCCGGGGAGAGGGGGAGCGAAGCTGGTCGGGGGGTTACCTCCTGGACCTGGTGGGCGACGCGGAGGAGAGCGCGATGGCCCGCTGCGTCTCCCGTCCCCTGGCCCTGGGCATCCGCCACATCCTCGACGGCACCCTGCCCGCCGGGCTCGGCCGGGCGGCGGAGACAGCGGACCGGTCGGAGCGGTGGCTGGACGAACTCGCCCACGAGGGGCTGGACTTCACCCTGCGCACCGCCCCGTAGGCGGACTCAGTCCGTGACCGCCTCGTGGACCAGCCTTCTGAGGTCCGGGAAGAGCCTGAGTGACGACTTCGGCCGGACCTGAGTCATGAACTGCACGGTCAGATCACGGCTCGGGTCCACCCAGAACGTCGTCGTCGCCACCCCGCTCCAGCCGTACGTGCCCAGGCCCGACGGCGCCTGGGTGCGCTCGGGATCGATGACGACGGAGACGCCGAGGCCGAAGCCGACGCCGTCGTTGCCCGGCTCGTCGTGGGCCGGGCGGCTGCCGAAGGCGCGCAGGTCGGCGCCGCCGGGAAGATGGTTGCGGGTCATCAGCTCGACCGTCTCGGAGGCCAGCAGACGGACCCCGTCGAGTTCGCCGCGGCGGCGCAGCAGCTCCATGAAGCGGTGCACGTCGTACGCGGAGGCCACCATGCCACCGCTGCCGGACAGGAAGCGGGGCCGTCCGCGCAGCGGCAGCCCGGCGATCGGCTCGATGCCGCCGCCGGCTGTCTCGCCGTACAACTCACTGAGCCGGGGCGCCTGTTCGTCGGAAACGCAGAAGCCCGCGTCGGTCATGCCGAGCGGGCCGAAGACGCGCTCGGCGAAGAACGCGTCGAGCGGCTGCCCGGACACGACCTCGATCACTCTGCCGAGCACGTTGGTGGCGACCGAGTAGTTCCACTGTGTGCCCGGCTCGAACTGCAGCGGCAGGCGCGCGTACGCCTCGACGGTCCCGGCCAGGTCCGAGCCCGGCAGCACCGCCGAGTCGAGGCCGGCCGCGCGGTAGAGGGCGTCGACCGGGTGGGTGCGGTAGAAGGCGAAGGTCAGGCCGGCCGTGTGGGTCAGCAGGTGTCGGATCAGCAGGGGCCGGCCGGCCGGGCGGGTCCGGACGTCGGTGCCCGAGCCGCTCTCGTACACCTGCGGGTCGGCGAAGGCCGGGAGATGGCGGGCGACCGGGTCGTCCAGCGACAGGCGGCCCTCCTCCACGAGTATCAGCGCGGCGACCGTGGTGACCGGTTTGGTCATGGAGTAGATCCGCCACAGGGTGTCGGCCTCGACGGGCAGATCCGCCGCGACGTCGCGGCGGCCGTGGGTGGTGAGGTGGGCGACGCGTCCGCCACGGGCCACCGCCAGCAGAAAGCCGGGCAGGCGTCCTTCGTCGACGTAGTGGGCGACGTGCTGGTCGAGGCGGTCCAGCGCCTTCGCGTCCAGCCCGGCCTCGCCCGGGTCGGCCTCTTGTCGCAGCTGTGCCATCGCTCTCCTCCGAATGCGCTCGTCGAGGTGCGGTCCGGCAGTACCCCGCCCGATCGGCCTCGGACTCATGGTCGCGCAGGAACGCGGGCACGGTCCCCCTCTTGGCCATGATTGATCATCGGGGCCGAACGTTTCGGCAGGGCGCGGCCCGCCATCGCCCCCGCCACGGCCACCACCGCGAGGACGCACAGCGGCAGCCCGTGCCGCTGCCCCGGCCCCATGAGCGTCGTCGCGGCGGCCACGCCCAGTACCGGTCCGACGTTCATCGCGGTCTGCTGCAACCCGCCCGCCACCCCGGCCGACCCGACCGCGGCCAGCCGTACGACGACATGGGTGGCCGCCACCATCACCGTGCCGAACCCCGCCCCCAGCAGCGCGAACGCGGCGCACAGCAGGACCGGGCCCGAGGCCCCGCCCAGCAGCAGGATCCCGGCGCCCAGGACGGTCATCGCGGCCATGGCCGTACGGCGGGCCCCGGCCCGGCGCAGCAGCACCACGCTCCCCGGCGCGGCGACGATCATCGTCGCGGCGAGCGGCAGGCTGAGCAGAGCCATGTGCAGGGGGCCGAATCCGAGGGAGTCCTGCAGCAGGAAGGTGGCGACGAACAGCGTGCCGTTCAGGGCCGCCGACGCGGCGACCAGCATGCCGAGAGCCGAGCCGACGGCCGCCGAGCCGATGACGTCCGGCGGCACCAGCGGGATCGCGGTGCGACGCTCGTGCCGTACGAAGGCGAGGCCCGCGACCAGGGCCGTCGCCAGGCCCGCCGTGCTCGTCGCCGTCCAGCCGCTGTCCGGCAGTCCGACGAGGGTCTGGACGAGGCAGGCCAGGGTCACCGCGAGCAGCAGTGCGCCGGGCAGGTCCAGGCGGGCGGGCGAGGGCTCGGGAAGCGGGGTGCGCACGGTGAGCGCCGAAACGCCGAAGACCAGCGCCGGTACGACGTTGAGGAAGAAGACGGCCCGCCAGCCCGGCCCGGCCACCAGCGCCCCGCCCAGCACGGGCCCCGCAGCGGCCGCCACCCCGATCGCACTCGTGCGGACGGCGATCGGCATCCGCAGCCGCTCCGGCCGGAACGCAGCCCGCAGCATTCCCAGCGTGGCCGGCTGCAGCAGCGCCCCGAACACGCCCTGGACGACCCGTAGTCCGATCACCCAGCCGATGCCAGGGGCGAGCCCGATGGCCGCCGAGGTCACCGCGAAGCCCAGCATCCCGGCACCGAACACGCGGTGGTGCCCGTACCGGTCGCCGAGCCGTCCGGAGAACACGAGCAGCCCCGCCACGGCGATGAGATAGCCGGTGCTGGTCCACTGGACCTGCGCGAAGGACGCGCCCAGGTCCCGTTGCAGGGTGGGCTGAGCGACGGTGAGGACCGTGCCGTCCAGGGCGACCACCATGGCCCCGACCACGCTGCTCGCCAGCGTCAGGGCGCGGTGGAGGCTCATGAGTCCTGCCCGAGGTGCGCGTCGAGGGCCGACCACAGCAGGGGTACGAAGTCGTCGGCTTCCGTGGCGAGTTGAAGGCTGCCCCAGCCCCACAGCTGGGCGATGCCGTGCAGGTTCGCCCACAGCGAGCCCGCGACGAGCCGGGCGTCCACGTCGGGACGGGCCCGCCGCACCAGCTCCACCAGGCGCCCGAACAACGGCAGACTGGTGTCCCGCAGTCCCAAGTGGCCGCTTTGCAGTAGATCATGACGGAACATCAGCTCGTACATGCCGCGGTTGCCCAGAGCGAAATCGAGGTATACGCGCCCCAGGGCCGCCAGTTGCTCGCGCGGCGGCGCCGGGCCGTCGCCGGCGGCCGCCGCCCGGCGGGCCAGCTCTGCGAAACCGCGGCGCGCGATGGCGGACAGCAGCTCCAGGTGAGTGGGGAAGTAGCGGCGGGGAGCCCCGTGCGAGACGCCCGCGCGGCGCGCGATCTCCCGCAGCGTCAGTGCCTGCGCGCCCTCCTGGGCCAACAGCTCCACCCCGACGCCCACCAGCCGGTCCCGCAGTCCCGTCTCGGATCCATCCATGGTCACTTTCTCCATAGACGCTGTCTACCAGCCTCTCGTAGACAGTGTCTACGGGAATGCCGGGATCCGCCCGACGGGTTGACCCGGGTATGACTCAGGACACACTGCTCAGGCTGCTCTCGGACGACCGCAGCGGGGTGCTGGTCACCCTCAAGCGCGACGGCCGGCCCCAGCTGTCGAACGTCAGTCATCACTACTATCCCGACGAGCACATCGTCCGGATCTCGGTCACCGACGACCGCGCGAAGACCCGCAACCTGCTGCGTGACCCGCGGGCGTCGTACCACGTGTCCACGCCCGACCGCCTTGCCTACACGGTTGTCGAGGGCACCGCCGACCTCTCGCCCGTCGCGAAGGACCCGCACGACGACACGGTCGAGGAGCTGATCCGCCTCTACCGCGACGTCATGGGCGAGCACCCGGACTGGGACGACTACCGTGCGGCGATGGTCCGCGACCGACGCCTGGTGGTGCGGCTGAGGGTGGAGCGGGCGTACGGAATTCCCAAGGGTGCCAACAGGGGCTGAGCGCACCACTCCGTCCGCGCACCCCGGCCGCCCCTGAATCCGGCCGGAGCGCGCGGAGGCTCCCATGATTACCGCATCGCGCGCGGTGCCTCAACGGCGCCTTTTACCCCGAGCCGCACGGAGGCCGGTATGACGCGGAGCGGGACGGCGTACGCCCGAGCGGGCCTGGTTCGACGTGTCGCACGGGTGCTTGCCGTCTCCTCCCCGCGCGCATAGCCTCCGCGCGTGATCAATGGGGCCCACGTGGTGATCCATACCCGCGACGCCGAGGCGGACCGCGCCTTCTTCCGGGACGTCCTCGGCTGGGCGCACGTCGACGCCGGACACGGCTGGCTGATCTTCAGGGCGCCGCCCGCGGAGGTCGCCTTCCACCCGGCGGAGGGCGAGCCGTCGCACGAGCTGATGCTGATGTGCGACGACATCGACGCGACGACCGCCGAACTCACCGAAAAGGGGGTGGAGTTGACGCGTCCGCTGGAGGAGGCCCGCTGGGGCCGGGTGACAGGCTTCCGGCTGCCGGGTGGGGGTGAGGTCGGCTTGTACGAGCCGCGTCACCCGCGAGCGACGTAGGGCGACAGAGCGCCGCGTACGCCCCCGCGACACCGCGACACCGCGACCCCCGGGCTCCGGAGCCTGCGTGGCGTCCGGGGCCCGGGGGTGTCCGGGGGTGATCGTGCGGAGCGGTCAGGCCGTGACCGTCTCCGGCTGTGACGTTCCCTGGGGCGTGCGCTCACCCAGGTGACCCGTCGGGATCTTGTGAGTCTCGCGGGCCGAGAGGGCGGCGATCAACGGCGGGACGCACAGGGCCGCCGTGAACAGGGCCACCGATGACCAGTCGCTGCCGTCGGGACCCGCGATCTGGGCGGCGAACGTGACCGCGAAGCCCGCCACGGCGAAGCCGATCTGGGTGCCGACGGCCAGGCCGGACAGGCGGACGCGGGTGGAGAACATCTCGCCGTAGAAGGACGGCCAGACGCCGTTCGCGGCGCTGTAGACCACGCCGAAGGCGACTATGCCCAGGATCAGGGTGAGGGCGTAGTTGCCCGTCGAGATCGCCCAGAGGTAGAGGAACATGGTGATCGCGCTGCCGGCCGCGCCGATCAGGAACACGGGGCGGCGGCCGATGCGGTCCGACAGGGTGGCCCACAGGGGGATCGCGCCGAGTGCCACGAGGTTGGCGAGCGCGCCCACCCAGAGCATGGAGGAGCGGGACATGCCGACCGAGTCGCTGGTGGCGTAGGCGAGGGCCCACACCGTGAAGATCGTGGAGACCGAGGCGATGAGTGCGCCTCCGATCACCCGCAGCACGTCCGCCCAGTGCTCGCGCAGCAGCACGACCAGTGGCAGCTTCACGACCCCTTCGGTGGCCGCCTGCTTCGCAAAGGCCGGCGTCTCCTCCAGCCTGCGACGGATGCCGTAGCCGACGACGGCGACGGCGACGCTCGCCCAGAACGGCACTCGCCAGCCCCACGACAGCAACTGGTCGTCGGGGAGCGCGGCGACCGGGATGAAGACCAGCGTGGCGATGAGCTGGCCGCCCTGAGTGCCACTGAGGGTGAAGCTGGTGAAGAAGCCGCGTCGGTCCGGTGGCGCGTGTTCCAGCGTCATGGAGCTGGCGCTGGCCTGCTCGCCGGCGGCCGAGATGCCCTGCAGGACGCGGCAGGCGACCAGCAGGACCGGGGCGAGGGTGCCGACTTGGGCGCGCGTGGGCAGACAGCCGATGAGGAACGTCGACAGGCCCATCAGGATCAGCGTGAAGACCATGATCTTCTTGCGGCCCACCCGGTCGCCGAAGTGCCCGAGGAAGAGCGCGCCGAAGGGCCGGGCCGCATACGCGACGCCGAACGTGGCCAGCGACAGCAGGGTCGCGGTGGCCGGATCGGACTCGTCGAAGAAGACCTTGGGGAAGATCAGCGCGGCCGCGCTGCCGTAGATGAAGAAGTCGTAGTACTCCAGGGCGCTGCCGATCCAGGCGGCTGCTGCCGCCTTTTTCGGTTGCCCGACGGCTTCGGCAGGGTCGCGGGGTGCGACGGCATGCGTCACGGCGTGCTCCTTCGGGGGGACTCCAACGTAGGCGGAGTGAGCGGAGAGGGGAAGCAGAGGAGGCAGAAGGGGAAGCAGGGGAAGCAGAAGAGGAAGCAGGGGAAGCAGGGAGAGGCAGGGGGCCGATGAAGGGGCCGGATCTCGGCTTAATTAACCCACTGGGTAGTTAGTCCCGGTGGGTAGGGATGTTGCGCCGACGTTTCCCGAGTGTCAAGAGGTGGTGCCGTACGGCCTCAGCCGACCGCCCGCTCCGCCGTCAGGTAGGCGATCACCATGTCGCCGAGCATGGCGCGGTAGTGCTCGCGCTGGGCCGGGTCCACCAGGTCGCGGCCGAACAGGGCGCCGAAGGTGTGCCGGTTGGCGACCCGGAAGAAACAGAACGAGCTGATCATCGCGTGCAGGTCGACCGCGTCGACATCGGCCGTGAACAGGCCGGACTCCTGCCCGGAGGCCAGGATGCGGCGGATCACGTCGAGTGCGGGGGAACCGATCTTGCCGAGCTTCTCCGAGGCGGCGATGTGCTCGGCCCCGTGGATGTTCTCGATGCTGACCAGACGGATGAAGTCGGGGTGCTGCTCGTGGTGGTCGAAGGTCACCTCCGCGAGGCGCCGGATCGCGGCGACCGGGTCGAGGTCCTCGACGTCCAGCTCCTGCTCGGCCTCGCGGATCACGCCGTACGCCCGCTCCAGGACGGCCGTGAACAGCTGCTCCTTGCCGCCGAAGTAGTAGTAGATCATCCGCTTGGTGGTGCGGGTGCGGGCGGCGATCTCGTCGACCCGGGCGCCGTCGTAGCCCGCCCGTGCGAACTCCTGCGTGGCCACGTCGAGGATCTCGGCCTGGGTGCGGGCGGCGTCGCGGATCCGCCCGTTCGGTCGTGCCGGTTCGTCGACGCTGGTCATCGGGTTCCTTCGGGAGTGCGGCCGGTGCCGCAGATTCTAGAAGGCGGGCCGGGTGTCGCCTCCAGGGTCTTCCCCGGGAAGCCGACCGGCTGATATAGCTAACGTACTAGTTCGTACATTAGCGCTCAGTTCGGGAGGGCCACGTGGCCAAGGACTCGTATCTCGTCGGACTGATCGGCGCCGGCATCGGCCCGTCGCTCAGCCCGGCGCTGCACGAGCGGGAGGCGGACCGGCAGGGCCTGCGCTACGTGTACCGGCTCATCGACATCGACACCCTCGGTGTGCCTCCCGAGGCGGTGGGGGACCTGGTGCGGGCCGCCCGCGACCTGGGTTTCGACGGGCTGAACATCACGCACCCGTGCAAGCAGCTGGTCATCGAGCACCTGGACGCACTCGCCCCGCGGGCCGAGGCGCTCGGCGCGGTCAACACCGTCGTCTTCGAGGACGGCCGTGCGATCGGCCACAACACGGACGTCACCGGTTTCGCCGCCTCCTTCGCGCGCAGCCTGCCGGACGCTTCGCTGGAGCGGGTGGTGCAGCTGGGCGCCGGCGGCGCGGGCGCGGCGGTCGCTCACGCGACGCTCACTTTGGGTGCGGAGCGGGTCACCGTGGTCGACGCGCTCGCCGATCGGGCCGCGGATCTTGCCGCTGCGCTGAACCGGCACTTCGGCGCCGGCCGGGCGGCCGCGGCCGCGCCGGATCAGCTCGCCCAGCTGCTCGGCTCGGCCGACGGCGTCGTGCATGCCACTCCGACCGGAATGGCTGCCCATCCGGGGCTGCCGTTCCCCGCCGAGCTCCTGCACCCTGGGCTGTGGGTTGCCGAGGTCGTCTACCGCCCGTTGGAGACGGAGTTGTTGCGTACCGCGCGGGCGGTTGGCTGCGCCGTTTCGGACGGCGGTGGGATGGCTGTTTTCCAGGCCGCTGACGCGTTCCGGCTGTTCACCGGGCGTGAGCCCGACAGCGCGCGGATGCTGGTGGACATCGCGGAGCTGGCCGGCGCCGCGCAGAGCTCGGTCGGCAAGGCGGTCTGAGTCGGCAAGGCGGTCCGAGGCCGCGGGCGCCGGACGTGGTTGCTCGCGCCCACGCGGCGGTCGCCGCCCACCCGCTACAGCCCCGCACCCCTGAAGAGGCGCCGTGACACCCGGCAGTTCGAAGGAGCAGGACCATGCATACGTCCATCGCCACCGTCTCCCTCAGTGGCTCCCTCACCGAGAAGCTCACCGCCGCCTCGCGGGCCGGGTTCGACGGCGTCGAGATCTTCGAGAACGACCTGCTCGCGAGTCCGCTCACCCCCGAGGAGATCCGCGTCCGTTGTGCCGACCTCGGGCTCACCATCGACCTCTATCAGCCGATGCGGGACATCGAGGCCGTGCCCGAGGACGAGTTCGGGCGCAATCTGTGCCGGGCCCGGCACAAGTTCGAGCTGATGCGCCGGCTCGGCGCAGACACGGTTCTCGTCTGCTCCAGCGTCTCGCCGCTCGCCGTCGGCGATGACGCCCTCGCCGCCGAGCAGCTGAGTCAACTCGCCGATCTGGCACAGGACTTCGGCATCCGAGTGGCCTACGAGGCGCTCGCCTGGGGCCGGCACGTCAGTACGTACGACCATGCCTGGCACATCGTCGAGGCGGCGGACCACGCCGCCCTCGGCACCTGCCTCGACAGCTTCCACATCCTCTCGCGCGGTTCCGATCCCAAGGGCATCGAGGACATCCCCGGAGAGAAGATCTTCTTCCTCCAGCTCGCGGACGCCCCGCTGCTCGCGATGGACGTGCTGCAGTGGAGCCGCCACCACCGTTGCTTCCCGGGACAGGGCGGCTTCGATGTCGCCGGGCTCGCGCGGCACGTGCTGCGCACGGGATACGACGGTCCGCTCTCCCTGGAGGTGTTCAACGACGTCTTCCGCCAGGCCGAGGCCGGTCCGACGGCCGTGGACGCGCACCGCTCCCTCCTGGTCCTGCAGGAGACGGTGAGTATGGCCGGCCTGCCCGCCCCGGTCGTTCCCACGGGCCTTGCCTTCGCCGAGCTGGTCACCGCCGACGCCGAGCCGGTCACGGACGTACTGGGCGCCCTGGGCTTCGCCCGCACCGCCCGCCACCGCAGCAAGCCGGTCGACCTGTGGCAGCAGGGCGACGCCCGCATCCTCATCAACACCGGTCCGGCCGCCCAGGCCCACTCCCGGCTTCGTTCGGGCGGGGGGACCCCCGTCGACGGCACCGGGCTCGCCGCGATCGGTCTGGAGTCCCCGGACCCGGCCGGCGCCGCCCGCCGAGCGGAGGCACTGCTGGCGCCGGTGCTGCCGCGCCGCCGCGCACCCGAGGACGCCGCGCTCGACGCCGTGGCGGCTCCCGACGGCACGGAACTCTTCTTCTGCGCCACCGGCCGCCCCGAACTCCCCAGCTGGCGTGCGGACTTCGAGAACACCGAGAACGCCGAGGTCACCGCGGACACCACGACGGACGCCGGCGTGACCCGAATCGACCACCTCGCCCTCGTCCAGCCCTGGCACCACTTCGATGAGGCGACCCTCTTCCATCGCAGCGTTCTGGGCCTGTCCGCCCAGGCGAGTGTGGATGTCGCCGATCCGTACGGCCTGCTGCGCAGCCGTGCGGTGGCCGACGCCGACGGTGACGTCCGCATCGTCCTGTCCGTCGGCGCGGGGCCCGCCGACGACACGGTCCACGCCCAGCACATCGCCTTCGCCACGCACGACGTGCCGGCCGCGGCGCGTCGCTTCCGGGAGGCGGGCGGGCTGCTGCTGACGATGCCGGCGAACTACTACGACGACCTGGCCGCCCGGTTCGCGTTCGCCGAGGGCGAGTTGGAGACGTATCGCGAGCTGGGCATCCTCTACGACCGTGACGCGTACGGCGAGTTCCGGCACTGCTACACCCGGACCGTCGGCCGTGTCTTCTTCGAACTCGTCCAGCGCGACGGGGGCTATCGGGGGTACGGCGCGGCGAACGCTCCCGTCCGCCTCGCCGCCCAGCACACCGCGCGTCGCCTCACTGGCGGCTGACGGTTCTGGTCACGCCGGTGACGACCGTCGTGGCGAGGATCCAGCCGGTGATGATCAGCGCGTAGGCGAGGTACTGGTACCAGAGCGTTCACGACGATCTGCAGCCGGGCCGCAGGAGTTACGCGCGGGTGTTCCACTCGGCGACGACCGGCCGGCCGTGTTCCGTCGACAGACGGCTGACCGTGCCCGTCGCCAACTGGAAGAGCCGTCCGTCCGCGGCCGGCAGGCCCAGCCGACGGGCTGTCAGCACCCGTAGGAAATGTCCGTGGGCCACCAGGATCACATCGCCGTCCAGGAGCGCCGCGGCCACCCCGGACAGCACACGGTCGGCGCGCTGCCCGATCTGCTCCGGCGACTCACCCGGCTGCCCCGCCGGACCGGGCGGCACCCCGTCGGTCCACAGGTCCCAGTCGGGCCGGGTGCGGTGGATCTCGGCACTGGTGACGCCCTCGTAGGCGCCGTAGTCCCATTCGTGCAGGTCGGAGTCGACGACGGCGCCGGTGACGCCCGCGAGTTCGGCGGTGCGTATCGCGCGGTGGAGCGGGCTGGTCAGTGCGAGTGCGAAGGTCCGCGGGGAGAGGAGGGGAGCGAGGGACTTGGCCTGCTCCTCACCGTGCTGGGTGAGGGGCAGGTCGGTCCAGCTGGTGTGCTGTCCCGACACGCTCCACTCCGTCTCGCCGTGGCGGACCAGGAGAAGGTCCCCCACCGCGGGCCTACTTCGACTCGACGGCGTGCCCGCCGAACTGGTTGCGCAGGGCCGCGACCATCTTCATCTGCGGGGAGTCGTCCTGGCGGGACGCGAACCGCGCGAAGAGGGAGGCCGTGATCGCCGGAAGCGGCACGGAGTTGTCGATGGCCGCCTCGACAGTCCAGCGGCCCTCGCCGGAGTCCTGCGCGAAGCCCTTCAGCTTGTCGAGGTGCTCGTCGTCGTCGAGGGCGTTGACCGCGAGATCCAGCAGCCAGGAACGGATGACCGTGCCGTCCTGCCAGGAACGGAACACCTCACGGACGTTGTCCACCGAGTCGACCTTCTCCAGCAGCTCCCAGCCCTCGGCGTAGGCCTGCATCATGGCGTACTCGATGCCGTTGTGGACCATCTTGGAGAAGTGGCCGGCGCCGACCTTGCCCGCGTGGACATAGCCGTAGGGGCCCTCCGGCTTGAGCGCCTCGAAGATCGGCTGCAGCCGCTCGACATGTGCCTTTTCACCGCCGACCATCAGCGCGTAGCCGTTCTGCAGGCCCCACACACCACCGGAGACACCCGCGTCGACGAAGCCGATGTCCTTGGCGCCCAGTTCCGCGGCGTGCTTCTCGTCGTCCGTCCAGCGGGAGTTGCCGCCGTCGACGACCGTGTCACCGGCGGAGAGGAGGCCGCCGAGTTCGTCGACGACGGACTGGGTGGCGGGGCCGGCCGGGACCATCACCCAGATCACGCGCGGAGCTTCGAGCTGCTCGACCATTTCGGCGAGGCTCTTGACATCGGTGACCTCGGGATTGCGGTCGTAGCCGATGACGGTGTGACCTGCGCGGCGGATCCGCTCGCGCATGTTGCCGCCCATCTTGCCCAGACCGATGAGACCGAGCTGCATGTCAGTTGCCTTCCTTGAGTTCGCGGTACGCGGCCACGAGAGCGGTGGTGGAGGGATCGAGACCGGGGACGTCCGCGCCTTCGGTGAGTGCGGGCTCGACGCGCTTGGCCAGGACCTTGCCGAGCTCGACGCCCCACTGGTCGAAGGAGTCGATGTTCCAGACGGCGCCCTGGACGAACACCTTGTGCTCGTACAGGGCGATGAGCTGGCCCAGCACCGACGGGGTCAGCTCGCGCGCCAGGATCGTGGTCGTGGGGTGGTTGCCCCGGAACGTGCGGTGCGCCACCTGCGCCTCGGCAACCCCCTCCGCGCGCACCTCGTCCGCGGTCTTGCCGAAGGCCAGCGCCTGGCCCTGCGCGAACAGGTTGGCCATCAACAGGTCATGCTGTGCGGCCAGTTCGCCGCTCAGCTCGCCGGCCGGACGGGCGAAGCCGATCAGGTCGGCGGGGATGAGCCGGGTGCCCTGGTGGATCAACTGGTAGTAGGCGTGCTGGCCGTTGGTGCCGGGCGTGCCCCACACCACCGGGCCGGTCTCCCATCCGACCACATGGCCGTCACGGTCCACCGACTTGCCGTTGGACTCCATGTCCAGCTGCTGCAGATACGCGGTGAACTTGGACAGGTAGTGGCTGTACGGCAGCACCGCATGCGACTGGGCGTCGAAGAAGTTGCCGTACCAGATGCCCAACAGGCCCAGAATCAGCGGGGCGTTGGCCTCTGCTGGCGCGTTCAGGAAGTGCTCGTCGACGATGCGGAAGCCGTCGAGCAGCTCGCGGAAGCGGTCCGGGCCGATGGCGATCATCAGCGACAGGCCGATCGCCGAGTCGAAGGAGTAGCGGCCGCCGACCCAGTCCCAGAACTCGAACATGTTGTCCGGGTCGATGCCGAACCCGGTGACCTTGCCGGCGTTCGTCGACAGCGCGACGAAGTGCCGGGCGACCGCCTTGTCGTCGCCGCCGAGGCCGGCCAGCAGCCAGGTGCGGGCCGACGTCGCGTTGGTGATGGTCTCGATCGTGGTGAACGTCTTGGACGCCACGATGAACAGCGTCTCCGCCGGGTCCAGGTCCCGCACCGCCTCATGCAGGTCGGCGCCGTCCACGTTCGAGACGAAGCGGAACGTCAACTCCCGCGCCGTGAAGGTGCGCAGCGCCTCGTACGCCATCGCCGGACCGAGGTCGGAGCCGCCGATGCCGATGTTGACGACGTTGCGGATGCGCTTGCCGGTGTGACCGGTCCACTCGCCCGAACGGACCCGCTCGGCGAATGCGCTCATCTTGTCGAGGACCGCGTGGACCTCGGGCACGACGTTCTCGCCGTCGACCTCGATCACCGCGTCCCGGGGCGCCCGCAGTGCGGTGTGCAGCACTGCACGGTCCTCGGTGACGTTGATCTTCTCGCCGCGGAACATGGCGTCGCGCAGACCGGACACATCGGTGGCGACGGCCAGTTCCCGCAGCAGGGCGAGGGTCTCGTCGTTGACCAGGTGCTTGGAGTAGTCGATGCGCAGGTCACCGACGCGCACGACGTACCGCTCCGCACGCCCGGGGTCCTGCGCGAACAGCTCACGCAGCCGCGGGCGCTGCAGCGCGTCCGCGCGGTGGTCCTCCAGCGCCGTCCACTCGGGCCGGCGGCTGAGCCTGGGGGAGTCGGACGAAGAGTCAGACATGTGAGGGGGTCTCCTTGGTGGCCTCGCCGCGCAGGGCGACGGCGTACATCTCGTCCGCGTCGAGGCGCCGCAGCTCCTCGGCGATGAGTTCGGAGGTGGTGCGGACCTTGAGCGCGAGGGTGCGCGAGGGCTGGTCCGGCAGGGTCAGCGTGGCGAGCGGGCCCTCGGGGCGGTCGATGACGATCTCGCCCTGCTCGGTGCCGAGACGGACGGCCGTCACGACCGGACCGGCGGTGACGACACGGTCGATCTTCACGTTCAGCCGCGCCTCCAGCCAGCGCGCCAGCAGCTCCGCCGCCGGGTTGTCGGCCTCCGCCTCCACGGCCCCCGAGATGATCCTGCTGCGGGCCTGGTCCAGGGCCGCAGCCAGCATCGAACGCCACGGGGTCAGCCGGGTCCAGGCGAGGTCGGTGTCACCGGGCGCGTAGGAACGGGCCCGCTGCTCCAGCGCCTCCATCGGGTTCTCCACCGCGTACAGGTCGGTGATCCTGCGCTGGGCGAGGGCGCCCAGCGGGTCCTTGGCGGGCACCTTCGGCGCGTCCACCGGCCACCACACCACGACCGGCGCGTCCGGCAGCAGCAGCGGCAGCACGACGGAGTCGGCGTGGTCGGACACCTCGCCGTAGGTGCGCAGGATCACCGTCTCGCCGGTGCCGGCGTCGGCGCCCACCCGGACCTCGGCGTCCAGCTTGGAGGCCATGCGGTCGCGCGGGGTGCGGGCGTGCCGCTTGATGACCACCAGGGTGCGCGAGGGGTGCTCGTGCGAGGCCTCCTCGGCCGCCTTGGTCGCGTCGTAGGCGTTCTCCTCGTCCGTGACGATGACCATCGTCAGGACCATGCCCACGGCGGGGGTGCCGATGGCGCGGCGGCCCTGCACCAGCGCCTTGTTGATCTTGCTTGCCGTGGTGTCGGTCAGGTCGATCTTCATGGCCTGCGCCAGCTCCGTCCGTCTCGTGCGAGCATCTCGTCGGCTTCCTCGGGTCCCCAGCTTCCCGAGGGGTACTGCGCGGGCTTGCCGTGCCGCGCCCAGTACTTCTCGATCGGGTCGAGGATCTTCCAGGACTCTTCCACTTCCTGGTGACGGGGGAACAGGTTGGCGTCGCCGAGCAGCACGTCCAGGATGAGCCGCTCGTACGCCTCCGGGGAGGACTCGGTGAACGACTCGCCGTAGGCGAAGTCCATCGACACGTCCCGGATCTCCATGGAGGTGCCCGGCACCTTGGAGCCGAACCGCACCGTCATGCCCTCGTCGGGCTGGACGCGGATGACGATCGCGTTCTGGCCGAGCTCCTCGGTGGCGGTGGAGTCGAAGGGGGAGTGCGGGGCCCGCTTGAAGACGACCGCGATCTCCGTGACCCGGCGGCCCAGGCGCTTGCCGGTACGCAGGTAGAAGGGGATGCCCGCCCAGCGGCGGTTGTCCACCTCCAGCTTGACGGCCGCGTAGGTGTCGGTCTTCGACTGCGGGTCGATGCCGTCTTCCTGGAGGTAGCCGGCCACCTTCTCGCCGCCCTGCCAGCCCTCGGCGTACTGCGCGAGAACAGTGTGCTCGCCCAGCTTCTCCGGCACCCGCACCGACTTGAGGACCTTGAGCTTCTCGGTGAGCAGCGACTCGGCGTCGAAGGCGATGGGCTCCTCCATCGCGGTGAGCGCCATCAGCTGCAGGAGGTGGTTCTGGATGACGTCACGGGCGGCGCCGATGCCGTCGTAGTAGCCGGCCCGGCCGCCGATGCCGATGTCCTCGGCCATGGTGATCTGGATGTGGTCGACGTACGACCGGTTCCAGATGGGTTCGTACATCTGGTTGGCGAAGCGGAGCGCCAGGATGTTCTGGACGGTCTCCTTGCCCAGGTAGTGGTCGATGCGGAACACCTGGTCCGGGTCGAACACGTCGTGCAGGAGCGCGTTCAGGTCCCGGGCGCTCGCCAGGTCGTGCCCGAACGGCTTCTCGATCACCGCACGCCGCCAGGAGCCCTCCTGCGCGCGTGCCAGACCGTGCTTCTTCAGCTGCTGGACGACCTTGGGGAAGAACTTCGGCGGTACGGAGAGGTAGAAGGCGAAGTTGCCTCCGGTGCCGCGGGAGGCGTCCAGCTCGTCGACGGCCGACTTCAGCTGCTTGAACGCCGTGTCGTCGTCGAAGTCGCCCGGAATGAAGCGCATGCCCTCGGCCAGCTGCTGCCAGACCTCCTCGCGGAACTCGGTGCGCGCGTGCTCGCGGACCGCGTCGTGCACGACCTGTGCGAAGTCCTGGTCCTCCCAGTCCCGGCGGGCGAACCCGACGAGGGAGAAGCCAGGCGGCAGCAGGCCGCGGTTGGCGAGGTCGTAGACGGCCGGCATCAGCTTCTTGCGGGACAGGTCGCCGGTGACGCCGAAGATGACGAGACCGGACGGGCCCGCGATACGCGGCAGCCGGCGGTCGCGCTCGTCGCGCAACGGGTTGGTCCAGTCGAGTCCCGCCCCCGTCACTGCTTCCTCGGTCATGCTGCGTCAACTCCCTTGCTGTCCAGGGACTTCGCCACGGCGTTCAGCAGGTCCTGCCAGGCCACCTCGAACTTGGCTACGCCCTCGTCCTCCAACTGCTTCACGACCTGGGCGTAGGAGATCCCGAGCGCTTCCACGGCCGCCAGGTCGGCGCGGGCCTGCGCGTAGCCGCCGGTCACCGTGTCGCCCGTGATGTCGCCGTGGTCGGCGGTGGCGTCGAGGGTGGCCTCCGGCATGGTGTTGACGGTGCCGGGGGCGACCAGCTCGTCGACGTACAGGGTGTCCTTGTACGCCGGGTCCTTCACGCCGGTCGAGGCCCACAGCGGGCGCTGCCTGTTGGCCTTGGCGCCGGCGAGGGCCGCCCAGCGCCCGCCTCCGCGTGTCGAATTGTCGGCAGAGCCGAACACATCCTCGTAGGCCTCGTACGCCAGCCGCGCGTTGGCGAGCGCCGCCCTGCCCTTGAGCGCGAGCGCCTCGGCCGTGCCCAGCACGGTCAGCCGCTTGTCGATCTCGGAGTCGACTCGGGAGACGAAGAAGGAGGCCACGGAGTGGATGGCGGAGAGGTCCAGGCCCTTCGCGGCGGCCTTCTCCAGGCCCGCCAGGTAGGCGTCCATGACCTCGCGGTAGCGCTCCAGGGAGAAGATCAGCGTGACGTTGACGCTGATGCCGAGGCCGATGACCTCGGTGATCGCCGGGAGGCCCGCCCTGGTCGCGGGGATCTTGATCATGACGTTGGGGCGGTCGACGAGCCAGGCGAGCTGCTTGGCCTCGGCGATCGTGGCCGCCGTGTGGTGGGCGAGACGCGGGTCGACCTCGATGGAGACCCGGCCGTCGCGGCCGCCGGTGGCGTCGTGCACGGGCCGCAGTATGTCGGCGGCGGCGCGCACGTCCGCCGTGGTCATCATGCGTACGGCCTCGTCGACCGTGACGCCGCGCACGGCGAGGTCGGCGAGCTGCTCCTCGTAGCCCGCGCCGGAGCCGATGGCGGCCTGGAAGATGGACGGGTTGGTGGTCACGCCCACCACGTGCTTGTTCTCGACCAGTTCGGCGAGGTTGCCGGATTCGATCCGGCTGCGCGACAGGTCGTCCAGCCAGATGGAGACGCCTTCGTCGCTGAGGCGCCCCAGGGCTCCCGCGGTCGCGGCTGCTTCGGTCACAGTGCTCATCTTCTTTCTTGCGATCGGATCAACCGCGGGCGGCCGCGAGGGATTCGCGGGCCGCGGCGGCGACGTTCTCGGGGGTGAAGCCGAACTCGGCGAACAGGGTCTCGGCGTCGGCGGAGGCGCCGAAGTGTTCGAGGGAGACGATGCGTCCCGCGTCGCCTGTGAACCGGTGCCACGTCAGACCGATGCCGGCCTCGACGGCGACACGCGCTCGCACGGACGGTGGGAGGACCTGCTCGCGGTACTCGCGCGGCTGCTCCTCGAACCACTCCACGGACGGCATCGACACCACGCGGGCGCCGATCCCCTCGGCCTCCAGCTGTTCACGCGCGGCGACGGCGAGCCGGACCTCGGAGCCGGTGGCGATCAGGACGACGTCCGGAGTCCTGGTGGAGGACTCCTTGAGGACGTAACCGCCCTTCGCCGCATCCGGGTTGGGCGCGTACGTCGGCACACCCTGACGGGTGAGCGCGAGTCCGTGCGGAGCGGGGTTGGTGGCGTGCCGCTCAAGGATCTCGGCCCAGGCGATCGCCGTCTCGTTGGCGTCGGCGGGGCGGACGACGTTCAGGCCCGGGATGGCGCGCAGCGCGGCCAGGTGCTCGACCGGCTGGTGGGTCGGTCCGTCCTCGCCGAGGCCGATGGAGTCGTGGGTCCAGACGTACGTCACCGGAAGCTGCATGAGCGCCGACATCCGTACCGCGTTGCGCATGTAGTCGGAGAACACCAGGAAGGTGCCGCCGTAGATGCGGGTGTTGCCGTGCAGCGCGATGCCGTTCATCTCCGCGGCCATCGAGAACTCGCGGATGCCGAAGTGGACCGTTCGGCCGTACGGGTCTGCCTCGGGCAGCGGGTTGCCCTTCGGCAGGAAGGACGACGTCTTGTCGATGGTGGTGTTGTTCGAGCCGGCCAGGTCGGCGGAACCGCCCCACAGTTCGGGCAGCACCGGGCCGAGGGCCTGCAGCACCTTGCCGGAGGCGGCACGGGTGGCGACCGCCTTGCCCTCCTCGAAGACGGGCAGGACGTCCTGCCAGCCCTCGGGCAGCTGCCCGGCCACGATCCGGTCGAACAGCTCGGCGCGCTGGGGGTTGGCGCCGCGCCACTTGTCGAGCTGCTTGTCCCAGGCGGCGTGCGCCTCGGCACCGCGGTCCAGCGCCCCCCGGGCGTGGGCGAGGACGTCGGCCTCCACCTGGAAGGACTGCTCGGGGTCGAAGCCGAGGATGCGCTTGGTGGCGGCGATCTCGTCGGCGCCGAGCGCCGAGCCGTGGGAGGCCTCGGTGTTCTGCGCGTTCGGGGCGGGCCAGGCGATGATGGTACGCATCGCGATGATGGAGGGCCGGCCGGTCTCGGCCTGGGCGGCCCTGAGCGCCGCGTACAGGGCCGGTACGTCGGTGTCGCCGCCGAGCGAGGGCTCGACGCGCTGCACGTGCCAGCCGTAGGCCTCGTACCGCTTCAGCACGTCCTCGGAGAACGCGGTCGCGGTGTCGCCCTCGATGGAGATGTGGTTGTCGTCGTAGAGGAAGACGAGGTTGCCGAGCTTCTGGTGGCCGGCCAGGGAGGAGGCCTCGGCGGAGACGCCCTCCTCCAGGTCGCCGTCGGAGACGATCGCCCAGATGGTGTGGTCGAAGGGGGAGGTGCCCTCGGGGGCCTCCGGGTCGAACAGACCGCGCTCGTAGCGGGCGGCCATCGCCATGCCGACGGCGTTGGCGAGGCCCTGGCCGAGCGGACCGGTGGTGGTCTCGACGCCGGCGGTGTGCCCGTACTCGGGGTGACCGGGTGTCCTGGACCCGTGCGTCCGGAAGGCCTTCAGGTCATCCAGCTCGACCTCGTACCCCGACAGGAAGAGCTGGGTGTAGAGGGTCAGCGAGGTGTGGCCGGGCGAGAGAACGAAACGGTCCCGACCGGTCCACTCGGGGTCGGCGGGATCGTGACGCATCACCTTCTGAAAGATCGTGTACGCGGCCGGGGCCAGGCTCATCGCCGTGCCGGGGTGGCCGTTGCCGACCTTCTGCACGGCGTCGGCCGCCAGCAGACGGGCGGTGTCGACGGCACGCCGGTCGAGTTCGGTCCATTCGAAGCTGTCCGGTGTCTGCGTACTCATCTTCAAGAAATCCTCGATCGAAGCGGCGTAACTGCTCTGATGCGTTCAAACTTAAAAGTCTGACTTTTACGGGGGAAGGTCGCCGTGTGTCAGCCTGTGGTGAAAGTGGGACACGGAGAGCTTCGGCCGGGCGGCGTGAGAAGGACATGGCGGACAGAACCATCCAAGGTGGAGACGATGACGGCCAGGTGGACGGCATTCGAACGTTCCCCTTCCCGGTCGAGCTGAGCGTGGGCGGAGTCGGCATCCAGGCCGGCCCGATGGAGGCCGGCCGGACCTGGCACGCCGAGGCGCCGCTGGAGCGTGTGCACCGCATCGACTTCCATGTGGTGATGCTCTTCGACGGCGGCCCCGTCCGCCACATGATCGACTTCGCCGAGTACGAGGCGTCGGCCGGTGATGTGCTGTGGATCCGTCCGGGACAGGTCCACCGGTTCTCGCGCACGAGCGAGTACCGCGGAACCGTCCTGACCATGCAGCCCGGCTTCCTGCCCCGTGCCACGGTGGAGGCGACCGGCCTCTACCGCTACGACCTGCCGCCCCTGCTCCACCCGGACGCACCCAGGCTGGCCGGCCTCCGCTCCTCGCTCGCCCAGCTGCAACGCGAGTACGAGGACACGGCGACGCTGCCGCTGAGCCTGCACACCGCGGTACTGCGCCACTCCCTGACGGCGTTCCTGCTGCGCCTCGCGCATCTGGCAGCCAGTTCGGCGGAGGCGGCGCGCCGTCAGTCGGACACGACCTTCACGCTCTTCCGGGACGCCGTGGAGAAGAGCTTCGCCACCAACCACAGCGTCAGCGCCTACGCCGACTCCCTCGGTTACTCCCGCCGCACCCTCGTCCGCGCGGTCCGCGCAGCCACCGGCGAGACCCCCAAAGGCTTCATCGACAAACGGGTCGTCCTGGAGGCCAAGCGCCTGCTGGCCCACACCGACATGCCGATCGGGCGCGTCGGCGCCGCGATCGGCTTCCCGGACGCCGCGAACTTCTCCAAGTTCTTCCAGCAGCACACGGAGCTGACACCGGCGGCGTTCCGGGCGGAGCTGCGCTGACTCAGGACGCCACGGCGTGCGTCGAGTCCGGTCGGCCTCCGAGCCCCGGCTCCCACTTGGCGGCGTACGGGTCCGAGCCCAAGTCGCCCTCAGGCAGGGAGGGTTCGGGCCGGTACGGAAGGCCGACGTGGAAGGTGGAAGGGGGCATGGCGGCGAGGCCGGGGGACGGGGACCCGTATGTGAAGGTCGAGCCGCCCGGCGCCGCCGCCATTCCGGTCAGTGCCCGAAGTCGAACCAGTTCACGTTCACGAAGTCGGCCGGCTGGCCGCTGGTGAAGGTGAGATAGACGTCGTGTGTGCCGGTCACCGGGCTGATGTTGGCCGGGACCGTCCTCCAGGACTGCCAGCCCCCGGTGTTGGCGAGCGAGAAGCTGCCGACGGGCGTGCTGGTCCGGCTGTCCAGGCGGACCTCGACCAGGCCGCTCACGCCGGAGGCCGCGCCGCTCGCCACGCGGGCGTAGAACTGGGTGGCCGCCCTGGAGCCGAAGTCGACGCCCTTGTACAGGGCCCAGTCGCCGTTGGCCAGGGAGCCGATGTCCTGGCCGCCGCCGGTGTCGGCGGCGGCCTCTGCGGCGGTGCCGGACTGGCCGTCGTACGACTCGGCCTGGATGGTGCTGTAGGCGTCACGGTTGCCGGTCGGCGGGGGCGTGGTGCCGCTCCCGGTGGCCGAAAGGACCTGGACGTAGTCGACGACCATCGGGTGGCCCGACTGGGTGTCGCCGTCCAGGCCGCCGCCGAGCGCGTCCGGGAAGGCGCCGCCCATCGCCACGTTCAGGATGATGAAGTAGCCGTGGTTGGTCGCGTTGGCCCAGGTCGTCGCGTCGACCTGATTCGCCGTGACCGTGTGGTAGTTGACGCCGTCGACGTAGAAGCGGATCGCCTCCGGGCTCACCGAGCGGTCCCACTCCATGCTGTAGGTGTGGAAGCCCGACTGGCACGTGGTGGCCGGGCAGGCGACGGAGTTGCCGATGCCCGTCGTCTCGTTGCACGGGCCGCCCGGGTTCGTGCCGCAGTGCATCGTCGCCCACACCTTGTTCAGGCCCTGGACGTTCTCCATCACGTCCAACTCGCCCACGCCCGGCCAGTTCTGGTAGTTGCCGCGATAGGGGGCGCCCAGCGCCCAGAACGCCGGCCAGTAGCCCTCGGCGGCGGTGCCCGTGACGTCGGGCATCTGGATCCGGGCCTCGACGCGCAGCTTGCCGCCGGCCGGGGGCCGGAAGTCGGTGCGGGTGGTCTCGATACGGCCCGAGGTCCAGCGGCCGGCCGAGTCGCGCAGCGGGGTGATGCGGAGGTTGCCGTTGCCGTCGAGCGAGACGTTGTTGGTGCTGTTCGTCATCGTCTCGACCTCGCCGGTGCCCCAGTTGGCGGGGCCGCCCGGATACGAAGTCCCGGTGTCGTACTGCCAGTCGGAGGTGTTCACGCCGGTGCCTGCGGAGCCGTTGAAGTCGTCGAGGAAGGTCTGGGTCCAGCCCGACGGGGGTGTGGGCGCGGAGGCGTCGGCGGACTGGGTGGCGGTCGTAGCGAGCGCCGCCGCCAGGCCGAGCGTGCTGAGTACGGCGACGAGTGCGCGTCGCCGTCTGGGTATGCCGGAGGTTGCACTCATGGGGGTGCCTCTCGGTTACGGAGGGGATGGCCTGCGAGGCACGTTTGAGAGCGCTCTCAGGGTGGCCCCAATGTGCTCCCGGCCACTGACGCCGTCAAGCGTCGCAACAAGGAAACTCCTTCCCTCGCGGATGAGTTCACCTCATGAATGACGCATTGCCACAGTGCAGACAGGCAGCTCAGGCGGCCACGCCGCTGTTGTTGGCGACCTTTTCAGCAAGCTATCGTCACCACTTGCCAATAGGGGGTGGCATGACGGGGCGACGGGGCGGGGCCGTGCCGGAGAGCATTGCGCGTCGCGGAGCCGGCCGGCATCGCTCCCTGCCTGGTGACCCACCGCTTCGGCGCCTACGGCGCGCCGGTCCGGTCCGGAACCGGATCGAGGACGCCGTCCTGCCGCACTGTCCGCCGCACATGGATACGCGCTCGGCAACCGTTCCGGGCCGGCCGGACTCGGGCAGGACCCGGACAACCACCCGGCCCGTACCACCGTCTTCCGTGCTGCCCTGTCATCCACGCCCGCCACGTACCCGACCGGAAGGACCACAGATCAGTGACGTCCAGTGTGCTGTTGGTCATCGGCATCACCGCCGTGATCGTGTGGAGTCAGTTCTCCGCGCGGCCAGTCCGGTCAGCGACCTATGTGTGGGTCGTCCTCCTCATCGTGCGCGGCTGTATTCCACCAGGTCCGAGCCGCACGACCGCGGCCGGAATCGCGTTCCTCGTCGCCGGGCTCGTCGTTTCGGCCCTGGCCGGCTTCCTGCGCGGTCGCACCATGCCGATGTGGCGGGAAGCGGACGGGCGGCTGTTCCGCAAGGGCGGTCGGGAGACGCTGCTGCTGTGGATCGCCACCATCGTCGCCAAGCTGGTCCTGGGCGCCGTCGCGGAAGCCGCGTTCGGCGAGCCGTTCAACGGGACCGCCCTGTGGCTCGGCCTGGGTGTCACCTTGGGGGTCCAGCAGCTGGTGATGACGTACTACGGCCGTCGTGTGCCGGTACCGGAGCCGACGTCGCAACTGTCGACAGACACACGTTGACCAGGACATTCAAGGGCCTTCAGCGGCGCTCGTCTGCCTGGCCGGCCTGCCCGGGGCCCGCGAGGAGGGCGCCCGAGAACAGCCCGCGATCGCCACGGTCCTGACGGCACTGACTTCCACTCAGCGACCGCGGATCGGTGGGGACCGAGACGCGATGGTGATCCGGGGCAGGCCGTGATCAGCACGACTTCCCGGCCTTCCTCGGGCACGGGCAGGACGCCGCAGCTCAACCGCGGCGTGCCGGCTTCCGGGTGGTCGAGGGTTTTGGTGCGGTGCCCGGGAGCGTGGACCGGACGTGTCTGCCCGGTTTACCGGAACTCCTTGCTGCGGGCGTGCGGTTCGGCCGGCAGGGCGGTCAGCCGCGCGTGGTGCGGGTCGCGGTCGGCTGCCCGGCACGGGCGCGCCACCGCTCGGGTTGAGAAGGCCCGAAACCACGGTTGTCCCGGCCCCAGGGTTTGTGAACAGAGTATGAGCGGCCCGGCCGGGGCCCTGAGCATCCGCTGAGTTCCCCGTCACGGCGTGGCTTCCCCACCTCCCCGGTCGGAACAGTTCGAAAGCAGGGAACGACGACCGACCATCGCCGGAGGTATACGTGACCGAAGTCCGCGAGCCGCACACGCACACCGTGGCCGTCGTCGGAGCGGGTGCGGCGGGCACACTGACCGCCGTCCAGCTCTGCGAGACGGCGACGCGCCGCCGGACACCGCTCGACCTCGTCCTGCTCGACCCGTCACCGGAGGCGGGCCGCGGCACCGCGTACGCGACACGCGACCCACGCCACCGCCTCAACGTGCCTGCGGGCGGCATGAGTTGCTACCCCGACGACCCCGGCCACTTCACCCGCTGGCTGTGCCGGCACGGCGAACCGGCCGTCACCGCGGCCGACTTCGCCACCCGCTACCGCTACGGCGCCTACCTCGCCGACACCCTCGCGCAGGCCATCGTCCGGGCCCAGGGGACGGTCTCCGTACGACGGCTGCGCACCCGCGCCGACAGCTGCACCGACACCCCCGACGGCCGGGTGGACCTCCACCTCGCCGACGGGGGACACCTCACCGCCGACGGCGCCGTCCTGGCCACCGGTCCCGCGGCCCCCTCCGCCGACTGGGCCCCGCCCGCCCTGCGCGCCTCGGACCGCTTCGTCGCCGCACCCTGGAGCACGGGCGCCCTCGACGGCCCTCGCTCCGACACCGCCGACATCCTCCTCGTCGGCACCGGCCTGACCGCCGTCGACCTCGCCCTCACCCTCGACCGCCCCGGCCGCACCGTTCACGCCCTCTCCCGCAGCGGCCTGCTGCCCCAGCCGCACGCGCTCACCCCGGCCGGCCCGATGAGTCCGCCCGAGGGCCTCGACGACACCTCGCTGGGCCGACTGCGCCGGGCCGTCTACCGCCACATCAGCCGCTCCGTACGCACCCACGGCGACTGGCGCCCCGCCCTCGACAGCCTGCGCCCGCACACCACCCGCCTGTGGCACAGCCTCACCCCCGAGGACCGCGCCGAGTTCGTCGCCCGCGAGGGCGCTCTGTGGAACACCCACCGCCACCGCATGGCCCCCGCCACCGCCGAGTCCGTCTCACGGGCCCGTACGGCACGCCGGCTCGGCATCCACTCGGGTACCGTGACGGACGCGGCGGAGCACGACGGCCTGCTCGTGGTCACCCTCTCCAACGGCCGGACTCTGCACGTCGGTTGGGTGATCGACTGTACGGGGCCGGGACGCCGCTACGACGATCCCCTGTGGCGCTCACTGCTCGCGTCCGGTGCCGCCGTGCCCGGCCCGCTCGGCATGGGAGTGGCCACCCGCGACGGGCGGCTGCTGGACGCCGAAGGACGCGCCGGACGCCCGCTGTTCACCCTGGGCGCCCCGCGCCGAGGTGAACTGTGGGAGACGACCGCGATCCCCGAGATCCGCGTCCAGGCGGCCGCCCTGGCACGGCAGTTGCTCGCCCCGCTGACGCGCGCATCCCGCCCCTCCCGTCGTCCCGTCGACGGACACGGGCTTCCTCTGAGCACCCACGCCGAGGCGGCCGCCGCCTATCGCAGCGGCCTCGACCGGGTCCTCAAGGTACGGGCCGGCGCCGACGATGCCTTCGCCCGAGCGGTCGGCCTCGACCCCGGGTTCGCTCTCGGCCATGCCGCCCTCGCCCTGCTCGGCCACGAGTGCGGCGCCGACGTCGACGTCCCGCGCGCTCTCGCCGAGGCCCAGCGGTCCGCCCTTGAACGGGCCGACGAGCGGGAGCGGTCCTTCGTGGACGTGGTCACGCGCCGGGTGCACGGCGACTGTGCCGACGGGGGTGGCGGGGCCCTCGTACGACACCTCGACGCGTACCCGGGCGATGCGCTCGCGCTCGCCGCCGCCGTACCGACCATCGCCTTCTCCGGGGTCACCGACCTTGACGGCGACCGGGCCCTGCGGCTGGTCGAGCGGACGTCCGCGGCCCACGACGGGCACTGGTTCCACACCTCGCTGCTTGCCTTCCTCCGGCAGGAGCAGGGCCGGCTGCACGAGGCCGGCGAACTCGCCCACCGCGCCCTGGCCGCCGAGCCCGCCTCCGGGCATGCCGTGCACGCGCTCGCCCACGTCCACTACGAGTCCGGCGCGCACCAGGCGGGCCGGGACTGGCTTGACGGCTGGGTGGCCGGGCAGGGCCGGGGCGCGGTCCACCGGGCCCACTTCTCCTGGCACATCGCCCTGCACGAACTCGCCCTGGACGATCCGGCGGCGGTGCGCAGGCGGTGGTTCGCCCAGCTCGCGCCGGGACGGGTGGTGACCGGGGTGCGGGCGCTGGTCGACTCGGGGTCGCTGCTGTGGCGGGCCCGGCTGAGCGACAGCTGGTTGGGCGAACTGCCCGCCGCGGACGTCCTGGACACCGTCGCGCACGACGTACTGGAACGGCCGGCGACCGCCTTCACCGCCCTGCACGCCGCCGTCGCCCTGGCCGCCGCCGGGGACCTGCCGGCCCTGCACCGGCTGCGCGACCACGCCTCCGGTGCCGACGAGGTGCAGCGGGAGGTCATCGTCCCGCTGTGCGAGGCGTTCGCCGCGCTGGTCGAGGAGCGCTTCCACGAGGCGGCGCGTGGACTCGACGCGCTGCTGCCGGTGCTGCGCCGCGTCGGCGGCAGCGCGGCTCAGCGTGAGGTCGTCGAGGAGACCCTGCTGTACGCCCTGGTGTCGGCGGGCCGCTGCGACGCGGCTCGCCGCCTCCTGGACTCCCGCCTGGACCGCAAGGAGGCACCGCGGGATCGCCGGATGCGGGCCGGCCTGCCGGCCTGAGTGCTTGGTGGGTTGTGGCGGTGCGGATCCGCCGTAGGGCCGTGATGTGTTGTCGGTCGTCTGCGGGTGTGTTGTGGCTGGTCGCGCAGTTCCCCGCGCCCCTTGTGGGGGTGGCGTGGGATTGCTATCACGACGGGTGTGCGCGCTGGGCCTCGCCGGTGTGGGGGATATCCGGGGCCCGGGGGAGCGCAGGCGGGCCGGTTCTACGGTTCCTTGGCCGGTCGCCAGCCCAGCGCCCGCGAGATGCCGAGTGCCGCGAGCCGTACCGCCGGTATCAACGCCGGTACCTGCGCCTCGGCTTGCGGTACGACCACCGACACCGCGGCGAGGACCGCGCCGCCGGGTCCGCGTACCGGGGCGGCCACCGACAGGGCGTCGTCGGTGACTTGACGGCTGCTCACCGCAACTCCCGTGCGCCGTACCTCGGCCAGCACCCGGCGCAGCCGCACCGGCTCGGTGATGGTGTGCGGGGTGAAGGAGGTGAGGGGACCGCCCGAGCAGTACTCCTCCTGGAACGCCGGACCGCAGTGCGCCAGCAGCGCGAGCCCGACCCCGGTGGCGTGCAGCGGCCAGCGCGCGCCGACGCGGATGTGCACGCCGACGGCGCTGCGACCGGACAGCCACTCGATGTAGACGACCTCGTCGCCGTCCCGCACCGCCAGCTGCACGTTCTCGTGGGTCGCCTCGTACAGGTCCTCCAGATACGGCAGCGCGATCTGCCGCAGCACGAGGCCGCGCGGGGCGAGCGCCGCCACCTCCCACAACCTGAGCCCGACGTGGTAGACGCCCGACTCGTCCCGCTCCAGGGCGCCCCAGTCGGTCAGGGCGGCCACGAGCCGGTGGGCGGTGGTGAGGCTCAGCCCGGCCCGCCGGCTGATGTCCGTCAAAGACAGTGCCGGGTGCTCGTGGTCGAACGCGGCGAGCACGGACAGCAGCCGGTCGGGCGCGGAGCGGAGGCTCATGGCCGGGCGTCTCCCGGGTGGGCGAGGTCGTACGGACGGGGGTAGCCGGCCGGCTGGTAGTTCACATAGCGCGGGTCGGTCGTCGCGTCCTCCCGCGCGGCACGGGAGTTGAGGGTCTCGGGTGAGGTGTCCCAGCGGCCCGTGTCCAGCCGGTGCTCCAGGGTGTGCAGGGCGCCGAGCATCTCGCCGGTGCTGAAGGCGCAGTGCCCGGGCCCGTCGACGTACGCCTGGCTGAGCAGCCGCCCCGCGCCGGCCGCGGTGGCGGCGCGCCGGTAGGCGCTCTCGGCCTGGACGGGGATCAGGGCGTCGCCGGTGGTGTGGATGTCGAGCTGGGGGTCGGTGAGCCGGCCGGTGAAGACGCTGGTGTGGCGCATCCACCGCACGGCCGCGGGGTCGGCCTTGATCCGGGGCGCTCGGTTCAGGGCCGTGAGGTCGGTGCCCAAGGACAGTCCCGCCTCCTTGTACAGCTCGGTCACCTCTTTGTACAGCGGGGACCGGCGCAGCATCGCGGTGTAGTCGACGCCGGTGTTCCAGGCCATGTTGCCGCCCGCCCGGCTCTCCGCCTCCTGCCGCCAGCTGAACGCGGGCAGCTGCACCAGCCCGTTGACGGCCGGGTACTGGTTGGCCTCCTGGCCGTCCCAGTCGGTCGGGCCCGGCTTCGTCTGGGCGGCGTCGTTGTAGCCGGGGATGTTGTGCAGGGCGGCGGCGAGCGCGATACGGGCGCGGCCCTCGGGCGACTTCTGGGCCGCAGTGGTCTTCGAGCCGAGCGTGTTCGCCGCGGCGACGGCGGCCGCCTGGTCGGCGAAACCGGTGAGCGGGATCTTCTCGCCGGGCGCGAGCAGCGTGCTCAGGGCGAACACCGGGTCGAGGGTGCTGTTCCAGTTGGCGACGCCGCCCTGCACCAGCCCGCACATCGACAGCGATCCGTCGAAGCGGCCGGCATGCCGCTCGGCGAGGGTCGTCGTGACGAGCCCGCCGTACGACGTGCCCCAGGCGATCGTCCGACGGGCCGTGCCGAACTTCTCCGTGAACAGGTCCAGGGTGGCGAGCTGGTCGGGGACCGCGTCGGTCACCGCCCAGCCGTTGGTGGCGTAGGACGAGCCGATGAGCGCGTAGCCCTCGGCCAGCAGCTTGTCGCGGGTGGCGGGGCTGGGGGAGTCCTGCGCCGGGTTGGGCCGGCCGACGGCACTGTAGCCGTGGCTGTAGAGCAGCACGGTGCCGTTCCAGCCGGCGGGTATGTCCATCAAGTACGCGGCGCCCGAGGGGAGTTGGCCCTTGACGTGGGTGTCGTCGGCCGCGTGCGCGGGCACGGCGGCGGCCGCGCCCAGAGTGAGGGTCAGCGCGGTGAGGCAGATGCGGATTTTCAACGGGGGTCCCTTCCGGTGGGGGGTGCGGGACGAAGCCACGGTGAAGTTAGGCACTTATTCGTCGGGCGTCAATGAATCGCACAACATTAGCTGGGTCCGTCTTCCGTGATCCGCAGCAACAGTGCGTGCAGCGTCTCCCGCTCGGCCGCGTCCAGCGGGGCCAGGAGGTCGTTCGTCACGCGCTGCCCCGCCTCGTCGCTGCCCTGCAGGAAAGTGCGGCCGTCCGCGGTCAGGGCGACGATGCGGCTGCGACGGTCGTCGGGGGAGGGGCGGCGCTCGGCGAAGCCCAGCTTCTCCAGGTCGTCGACCAGGCCGACGATCGCGCTCGGGTCGTAGCCGAGCCGGGTGCTGAGCTCGCGCTGCAGGGCGCCCTCGGAGGTGGCGAGGAAACGCAGGACCGCGTAGTGGCGCAGCCGCAGCCCCGACTCCTGCAGGGACGCGTTGAACAGTTGCCCGGAGCGGATGCCCAGGCGGTAGAGCAGATAGCCGGTGTCCGCGTGCAGGCCGCGCATCCATGGCTCGTCCGCGTCGATCGAGGCTGCGTTCTCGGCGTGCTGGCGGGTGATGGCGGGCTCCCTGGTCTCGGCCCCGCAGGGGGCGTTCTCTCGGTACGGATTCCAGCATGTCGCACCCTGAGGTCTCCAACAACTATTGACGTCAACAATTATTGCTCTTAGCTTCGATCTCGTAGCCGCACCCCCGGTGCTCGTCACCACACGCTCGTATGACCGCACCCTGTGCGACCGCACCTCGTGTGACCGCACCCCATGTGAAGGGACTCCACCCGTGTCCAGCATCGATCTCTCCGGCAAGGTCGCCGTCGTCACCGGCAGTGGCCGGGGCCTCGGCCTCGCCTATGCGCACGCCCTGGCCGCCCACGGAGCCTCCGTGGTCGTCAACGACATCGACGAGGCCGTGGCGGAGGCGGCCGTGAAGTCCATCACCGAGGCCGGCGGCACCGCCGTGGCCGAGGTGGTACCGGTCGGGACGACCGAGGCCGCCGAGCGGCTGGTCGGCCGGGCGGTCGAGGAGTTCGGACGCCTGGACATCCTGGTCACCAACGCCGGCATCCTGCGCGACAAGGTGCTGTGGAAGATGACCGACGACGACTTCGACGCGGTGATCACCACCCACCTCAAGGGCACCTTCACCTGCGCCCGCGCCGCCGCCGTCCGGATGCGCGAGCAGGGCGAGGGCGGCACCCTGATCCTGGTCGGCTCGCCGGCCGGCCAGCGCGGCAACTTCGGCCAGACGAACTACGCCGCCGCCAAGGCCGGCATCGCCGCGTTCGCCCGTACCTGGTCGATGGAGCTGGGCCGCGCGAACATCACCGTCAACGCGATCGTGCCGGTCGCGGCGACCGCGATGACCGAGACCATCCCCGCCTTCGCCCCGTACGTGGAAGCGCTGAAGAACGGAAAGCCCTTCCCGGACTTCCTGCGCAAGGGCGAGGGCTTCGGCACCCCCGAGGACTGCGCCGCCCTCGTCCCCTTCCTCGCCTCTCAGGCCGCCCGCGGCATCACCGGCCAGGCCATCGGCATCGGCGGCGACAAGGTGGCACTCTGGTCGCATCCGCAGGAGATCAAGGCGGCGTACGCGGACGGCGGCTGGACCCCCGACTCCCTGGCCGACGTCTTCCCGACGTCCGTGGGCGCGGAGCTCCAGTCGGTCGGCATCCCGGCACCCAACTTCCCGGAGGCGTGATGGCTCCCTCCATGAACGTCGACGACCTCGTCGCGATCGACGTCCACACCCACGCGGAGGTCTCCTCCCAGGGGCACTCCTCCCTGGACGACGATCTGCACGACGCCTCCTCGGCCTATTTCAAGGTCGAGGGCAAGCGCAAGCCCACCCTGGAGGAGACGGCCGCGTACTACCGGGAGCGGAGGATGGCCGCCGTGATCTTCACGGTGGACGCCGAGTCCGCGACCGGCACCGCACCCGTCCCGAACGAGGAGGTCGCCGAGGCCGCGGCCGCCAACTCCGACGTCCTCATCCCCTTCGCCTCCATCGACCCCTTCCGGGGCAAGGCGGGCGTCAAGCAGGCCCGCCGCCTGGTCGAGGAGTACGGCGTCAAGGGCTTCAAGTTCCACCCGAGCATCCAGGGCTTCTTCCCCAACGACCGCTCGGTGGCCTACGACCTCTACGAGGTGATCGAGGAGACCGGCACGATCGCTCTCTTCCACACCGGCCAGACCGGCATCGGCGCCGGAGTCCCGGGCGGGGGCGGCATCCGCCTGAAGTACTCCAACCCCCTCCACGTGGACGACGTGGCCGCCGACTTCCCGCAGCTCAAGATCATCCTGGCGCACCCGTCCTTCCCCTGGCAGGACGAGGCCCTCGCCGTCGCCACGCACAAGCCGGGCGTGCACATCGACCTGTCCGGCTGGTCACCGAAGTACTTCCCGCCGCAGCTCGTGCAGTACGCCAACACACTGCTGAAGGACAAGGTCCTCTTCGGCTCCGACTTCCCCGTTCTCACCCCGGACCGCTGGCTGGCCGACTTCGAGAAGCTGTCGATCAAGGACGAGGTCAAGCCGAAGATCCTCAAGGAGAACGCCGCCCGTCTGCTCGGGCTGACCAAGCCTTAAGGGGCCGTAGATGCGCAATGAGGGACTGGGGTCGTGGCCCGCACGCCGGGCCCGCAAGACTCCGCACCGCTCCGCCCTGATCCACGGCGGCACCTCGCTCACGTACGCGCAGCTGTTCGACCGCACCACCCGCCTCGCCCACGCCCTGCGCGCCCGGGGCGTGCGGCGCGGCGACCGCATCGCCTACCTCGGCCCCAACCACCCCGCCTACCTGGAGACCCTGTTCGCGGCGGGCACGCTCGGCGCGGTCTTCGTCCCCCTCAACACCCGCCTCGCGGGCCCGGAGATCGCCTTCCAGCTCGCCGACTCCGGGGCGAAGGCGCTCGTCTACGGCCCCTCGCACGCCGGGCTCGTGGCCGGACTGCCGGGCAGCACCGACGTGCGGACGTACGTCGAGGTGGGCGCCGAGTACGAGGAGGCGCTGGCTTCGGCCTCCGCCGAGCCGGTCGACGAGCCGGTCGTCCCCGACGACACCTGCATCATCATGTACACCTCGGGGACGACCGGCCGCCCCAAGGGCGCGATGCTCACCCACGGCAACCTGACCTGGAACGCGATCAACGTCCTCGTCGACACCGACCTGATCGCCGACGAACGCGCCCTGGTCTCCGCGCCGTTGTTCCACACGGCCGGCCTGAACATGCTGACGCTGCCGGTCCTGCTCAAGGGCGGCACCTGCGTCCTGGTCGAGGCCTTCGACCCGAACGCCACCTTCGACCTGATCGAACAGCACCGGATCACCTTCATGTTCGGGGTGCCGACGATGTTCGAGCAGGTGGCCCGGCACCCCCGCTGGGCGGGCGCGGACCTGTCCTCCCTGCGCATCCTGACCTGCGGCGGCTCCCCGGTGTCGACGCCGCTGATCGCCGCCTACCAGGAGCGCGGGCTCACCTTCCTCCAGGGCTACGGCATGACGGAGGCGTCCCCCGGCACCCTGTTCCTGGACGCCGAACACGCGATCAGCAAGGCGGGTTCGGCGGGCGTGCCGCACTTCTTCAGCGATGTACGCGTCGTACGTCCCGACTTCACCGCCGTCGACCTCGACGAGACCGGCGAGGTCATCGTGCGCGGGCCGCACGTCATGCCCGGCTACTGGGGGCTGCCGGAAGAGACGGCCACCGCCTTCGCCGACGGCTGGTTCCGCAGCGGAGACGCGGCGCGCGTCGACGAGGACGGGTACGTCCACATCGTCGACCGCATCAAGGACATGATCATCTCCGGTGGAGAGAACATCTACCCCGCCGAGATCGAGGACCTGCTCCTCTCCCATCCGGACATCGTCGAGGTCGCGGTCATCGGCGTGCCGGACGAGAAGTGGGGCGAGGTGCCGCGCGCGGTCGTCGTCCCGCGCGAGGGCGCCTCGGTGGATCCCGACGAGGTACTGGCCTCCCTGGCGGGCCGCCTCGCCAAGTACAAGATCCCGAAGTCGCTGGTGCTCGCGGACGACCTCCCGCGCACCGCCTCCGGGAAGCTCCTCAAGTCCCGCGTGCGCAAGCGCTACGGCACCAACTCCTGATCATTTCCTGACTACTCGAAGGACAGTTTCATGAGCGTCACCGTCAACGGCATCGACGAACTGAAGAAGCTCGCGGGCAGCGACCTGGGCACCAGCGAATGGATCGAGGTCACCCAGGAGCGCATCAACACCTTCGCCGACGCCACCGGCGACCACCAGTGGATCCATGTGGACCCCCAGAAGGCCGCAGCGGGCCCCTTCGGCGCCCCGATCGCCCACGGCTACCTCACCCTCTCCCTCTTCATCCCGCTGTTCACCGAGCTGCTGGACGTCCAGGGCGTCACCACGAAGGTCAACTACGGCCTGAACAAGGTCCGTTTCCCGTCGCCGGTGAAGGCCGGCTCCCGCATCCGCCTGGTCGGGAAGCTCGCGGCGGTCGAGGAGGTGCCGGGCGGAGTGCAGATCACCGTGGACGGCACGATCGAGATCGAGGGCGGTGCGAAGCCCGCGGCCGTGCTGCAGAGCCTGTCCCGCTTCTACGCCTGATCCGGGCGGACCGGCACCAGGTCGAGAAGGCGCTCCGAGGCCTCCCGCGCGAGCGGCGTGAGCCGCTCGTGCACCGCCCGGAACGTCTTCTCGGCCCGTTCCGCCGGCCAGTCGTCCGGCAGGTGCTTGACCGGGAGGCGCGGGTCACGGCGGATGATCCGCAGCCACTCGGCCTGCAGCCGCAGCCGCAGCGCCAGGGCGTCGTCCGCGTCCGGCAGCCGGCTCTCCCAGGTCTCCCAGCGGCGCCCGAACTCCTCGTAGCCCGCGGCCAGTTCGGACAGGTCCCAGGTGTCCTCGATCATGGCTCCGATGTCCATGCCGGCGTCGGCGTGCGCCCGGAAGACCTTCACATGGGCGGCGAGGCCCAGCTCGGACACCAGCTCCGCGACGTCGATCTCGCCCGGCGCGATCCACAGACCGCTGAACAGCGCACCGAACCCGCTCCACGTCAGTTTGGAGCGCAGATCGTGGCGCTGACGCTGCCAGGACTCGGGGAGGGAGAAGCCGAGCAGGGTCCAGGTGCCGTCCCAGTGCCGGTTGACGGCGCCGGTCTGCCAGACGCGGTGCTCGCCGTCCCGCAGCACCGCGATCGAGTGCTCGGTCAGGCCGAAGTACATCCTGCGGCCCTCGCGCTGGCGGCGCAGCAGTCCCCGGTTGACCATCCGGGTCAGGGTCGAGCGGGTCGCCTGCTCGCCGACTCCGGCGCGCTCGAAGACGTCGATCACGCTGCCCGAGTACACGCAGACGTCCCGCCCGAGCACCTGGTCGCCCAGGAACGTCAGCAGCAGGGACTGGGGCCGCAACGACTCTTCACCGGTCATGCGGCCCACCGTACGACGTGTCCGATCAGTTCGTGACCTGCTGGTACGAGGACGGGTCCGGCACGAAGTCACAGGCCGGGACGGTGGCGGGCCGGTCGTACGGCTCGCCACTCCCTGCCCGCCGAGGTGACGCTTCAGGCACCTGCCACGTCGACGAAGACGGGGTTCGAATAGAACCAGGTGTCCGCCCACGGGTCACCGTTGCCGGGCTCGTGCGGAATCGGCCCGTTCGGGTCGGTCGAGGCGCCGAGGTAACCCGCGCCGTGACGGTTGCCGTCGCTTCCGCGCAGCCGGACGTAGAAGGACTCGTCCCCCGCCGTCAGCGGGATGCGCAGGGTGTACGTCCCCTTCCGCCCTGCCACGTCCTTCGTCTGTACGACCTTGGTGTCGGGCGCCTTCCAGGTGTCGCGGTCGGTCACCCGGCCACGCACCGCGCCCCGGATCACGTCGACGTGCGCCAGCTCGGGGAGGATTCCCTGCGGGTTGGGGCGGGACGCGGTCGTCACCGTCACGTACAGCGTGATCTTCTCGCCCCTGCGGACACGCAGCCGCCCGCCGAGGGTGACGCCCCGGCCGGCGTCGCAGTCCCGCTTCACCCGGACGTCGAGCCCGTCCAGCAGATGCCCGTGGTCGAGCCAGACGCGGCCCGCGCGCAGGCCCGCCATCACCGCGCGGTAGCCGTAGCGGGTCACGCCGACGTGGGTGCGGCTGAACTCGCCCGGCCAGAAGTCGCTGCCCGGCTGCGGGGTGTCGGTGTTCACCGGGTCCGGCAGCTTGCCGGTGTTGTCGAAGTTCTGCCCGGCCGGCCAGTCGCCGTTCTTCCAGGTGTCGAAGACGGTGCGGTGGTTGTCGGAGTTGGTGGTGATCGAGAACAGCCGGCCCTCGGCCAGCATCGAGTCCCACAGCCCGCCGACGGTCGCGGTCGCCCAGTCGAAACCGCCGTAGGTGAGGTAGGCGTCCGCCGGGTAGCCCGCCCAGGACTGTGCCGACGGCTTGTTCTCGTACTCACCGCGGATGGAGGTGCTGCCGCGCCAGCCGGGAATGGCCGCGCCCTGGGCACCGGGCGCACCCTCCATGCCGATCATGATCTCGGGGGCGGCGTCCCGCCAGTTGCGCATCTCGTGCGGGGAGTCGATGCCGAGGCGCAGCGGGTGGTTGGCGAGGACGAGGACGTCATCGACGTATCCAGAACGGCGTTGCTCCGCAAGCCACTTGATCGCCCTGACGGCGTGCGCCTCGTTGCGGGCGGTGTCGGTGTCGGCGGCGCCGCCCTTGTCGTAGCCGAGCAGCTTGCCGTCGTAGGCCAGCTCGAACTGCGTGAGCAGGTCGACCTCGTGCGGGCCGGGTGCGGCGAACACCGTGCAGTGTTCGGCGGCCGGGATGTACCACTCCAGGCCCTGGAAGATCAGCTGACGCGGGTTGTCCGCACGGGCCTTGAGGATCTCCTTGTGCTCCAGCGCGGCGCCGTAGGAGGCGTGCCCGAAGTTGGAGTGCTCGTTGAACACCATCCAGTCCAGGCCGTACTTGGCGGCCGCCCCGGCCTGCTGGGAGAACGTGTACTTCGCGTCGTGGCTGTAGACGGAGTGCACATGGTGGTCGCCGACGAGGTAGGCCAGACGCGGGTCGTGGCCACCGAGGCCACGGCCGGTGGCGGCGACCGCCGGGGTGGCGGCCCCGCCCAGGGCGAACGCGGCGCCGAACAGGCCCGCGCGGCGCATGAGCTGTCGCCTGGACACGCCCTGGGCGTCGAGGTCGGAGGGGGAGACGGAGGGATCTGCCCAGGCGGGCAGCTGCTGCTCGGTCATGGTCTTGTCACGCGTCCTCTTCTGGGGCGTCAGTGGGTCATGAAGGAGGTGACGGGCAGCGCCCGGGAGACGATCCGCACGTCGCCGAGACGGCCGTGCAGGATCTGGTCGATCTTGTCGGCGTACGTGTAGCCGCCGAGCAGCCAGGGCAGGCCGACGGACGTGATGCCCACCGAGGCGGCCTTCGGGTTGCGGACGACCGGGCAGCCCTCGACATACAGGGTGGTGTGCCGGCCGTCGTTGACGACCGCGAGGTGCCACCAGGTCTCCAGCGGCGTCTCCTGGCCCCAGTTGGTGGCGATGCCCTGCTGGTTGAGCGGGCGCATCGCCCACTGCGGCTCACGGTCGTTGGACAGCGAGAGGGTGGCGAGGGGCTCGTCCGGGTCGTCGGCGGTCTTGCCGGCGGCGCCGCCCGTGCCGGTGCGGCTGACGATGCCGGACCACGCGTTGTGGTCGGGATCCCAGTCGGCGGGCAGCCGGTAGAACGCCTCGATGGTGTAACCGTTTTTGAACGTCGCCGAGTTCAGCGGGGCGCCGTCGACGGTCTTCAGATACGCGCCCTTCAGCGGGGACTTGAATCCCGTGAATTCCAGGCTGCCGTGGCCCGGCTGGTCGGGGTGGTGGTCGCCGGACCAGCCGAGCGAGCCGCCGCCCACGGAGACCACCGTGAGGTCGTTGCCGTGACCGGACAGGTCGCGGACGGTGCCGGAGGCGGCCGACTCGAAGCGCCAGTACGCGGCCGTGTCCCGGATCAGCATCTTCGACGCGGGCCGCGCCGGGCGCGCCGGCACCGGGGCGAAGCCGGCGAAGCGGTCCGCGAAGTCGATGTCGACGGAGAAGCGGTCGGCGTCGCCGCTCAGCTCGATCTCCTGCCGCTCCAGCTCGTTGAGGCCCTTCGCAGCCCGGCCGAGGATCCACGGGGAGACCGTCTCCACGTCGATGACATCGCGGTCCAGGTCGAATCGGTAGAGGCGGATCATCGCCGCGCCGCCGAAGTAGCGGTTCTGGTAGTTGGTGAGGTGCAGGTGCACGTCGTTGCCGGCCGCGTTCTTGCGGATCGCGCGGCCCGCGGGCCAGTAGTGGCCGTTCAGGGTCAGGAAGATCTGGTCGTGGTCCCTGATCAGCTGGTCCCACAGCTGCTGCCCGTAGTCCGACAGCGTGTCGTCCTGGACGACCAGTTCGTGCGTGGTCAGGATGACGGGCGTCTTCGGGTGCCGGGCGAGCACGTCCTTCGCCCAGGTGTACCCCTTCGCCGACAGCCGCCAGTCCAGCGCCAGGACGAGCCACTCGCGCCCGGCCGCTCTGAACAGGTGGTAGGTGTTGTAGCCGTCCTCGGAGGCGCCCCCGAACGTCTTCTTGCCCCTGAAACGCTGCGGGCCGAACGCGTCCAGGTACGGTGTCGAGCCGCGCTGGTCGTCCGTCGACGACTTCACGTCGTGGTTGCCGGCCAGGACGCTGTAGCCGACGCCCCGCCGGTCCAGCAGCCCGAACGCGTCGCTGATTCCCGCGAATTCGGCCTCGGCCCCGTTCTGCGTGAGGTCGCCGAGGTGGGACAGGAAGACGAGGTTCTCGGGGTTCGCGGGATTCGAGGGGTTCTCGCCGGCTTTGCCGCCCTGCTCCAGCAGATAACGCAGCGACGCCTCGACCGGAGCCTTGTCGATGCTCGGTCCGTCGAAGAGGTACTGGGTGTCGGGCATGACGGCGATCGTGAAGCGGCGGCTGTGGGAGTCCGGACGCCAGCCGCTCGTCTCGGCCGCCTCGGCGACGGCCGGCAGTGCGACCCCGGCCCCGATCCCGGCCGTGGCGGCGGCGCCGAGCAGCGCCGTGGCCCTGAGGAAACCGCGTCTTCCGGCACCGGCCTGCGCGGCCTCGCCCTGGTTGTGGTCATGGGAAGTACACACGTGGGCTCCGTGGAATGACATGTCACCTGAGACATGGATCTGGGACAGAAGGGCGGGGGCTCAGAGAACGCGCAGGGTCCAGCTCCAGCGATGGACACCCGGGGGGATGAGGTAGGAGGGGGAGGCGTCGGGGCCGCACGAGGCCGTGCCGAGCCCACGGTGCGCCGCGTCGAGATGCACCACGCACCCGGCGCGCTGCACCAGCTCGTCGTGGTGCGAGGCCCCGGTCAGATCCTCGGCACGAAACCGCGTCACCGAGACCTGGCGCGGTTGGTCCAGCTCGACCGCGAGACCGGTCGCGTCCGGCGCGGACAGCGTGAAGCGGCGCACACCGTGCCGGCCGCCGCTCTCCTGCGGACGGAGGTAAGGGGTGAACAACTCGTCGACGGGGACGCGGTGGTGGCCGACGGGCGCGCCCGCGCTCCGGTCGGGATACGACTCCCACGGCCCCTGCCCGAACCACTCCAGCAGATCGAGGCCCTCCGCCGTCTCGAAGACCGAGCCGACCCGCGCCACATCGTGGAACTCGGCCGGCAGCGTCGCCTCCTCGTCGACCCGGACGCCGCCCTCGACCGAGGTGAACACCTGCCGGTGGCGTACCACGCCGACCGTGCCGGCGTACTCGGCCAGTACGGTCACCCGCCCGCCGTCCTGCCGCACCGACACGACCTTGCGGACCAGCGCGTCGAGCCCCCAGGTCCGCCAGCGCGGCGCCATGCCGCCGAGCTCGTCGTTGTCGGTGGGCGCCCGCCACAGGGACAGGGTGGGGGCGGCCGTCAGCAGTGGATGGAGCAGCAGGCCCTCGCTGTCCACCGCGACGGGCCGGGCCACGGGAACGTCCGTGCGTACGGCGGGCTCGCGCAGCCGGATCTGCGGCGCGCAGATCTCCGTGCCGCTCGGCGCCCAGGGCTGGTCCTCGGCCGTCGTCACCCGCAGCGTCAGCCACGCCTCGCCGCCCTCGCGGGGCACCTCGAAGGGCAGTGGCACGGCCGCCGTCTCGCCCGGCTGCAGATCGGGCAGTTCGGCGGGCGCGGTCAGGGTGGGGCCGTCGGCCAGGGACAGCTCCCATTCGCCGGACAGCCAGTCCAGGCCACGGAAGTGCTGGTGGTTGCCGAGCACGATGCCCTCGTGCTTGTAGCACTCGATGCGTACCGGCGCCGCGATCTCCCGGTGTTCGTACAGGGCCGGCTTGGGGGTGCGGTCCGGGAAGACGACACCGTCGGCGATGAACGCGCCGTCGTGGATCGTCTCGCCGAAGTCGCCGCCGTACGCCCAGCGGTGGCCGGGCGCGGCGACACCGTTGTCATACAGCCCGGCGCCCGCGCGCCCGGCGGGTCTGCCGTCGCTCACGTGTTGCAGGATTCCGTGGTCCCAGAACTCCCAGATGAACCCGCCCTGAAGACCCGGGGTGGCCTCGATGGCAGCCCAGTGGTCGGCCAGCGTGCCGTTGCTGTTGCCCATGGCGTGGGAGTACTCGCACTGGATGAGCGGCCTGGTCTGCCGGCCCGACAGGGCGTGCGCGACGCAGTCCTCGATCGGCGCGTACATGGGGCAGGCGATGTCGGAGGCGTCGTCGGTCGCCGCCCAGTCGAGCTTGGCGGCCCCCTCGTACTGGAGGGGCCGGGTGGGATCGTGCCGCCGCACCCACCCCGCCGCCGCGTCGTGGTTCGCGCCGTAGTCCGACTCGTTGCCCAGCGACCAGATGATGATCGACGGGTGGTTCTTGTCCCGCAGCACCATCCGCGAGACCCGGTCCACGAACGCGCCCAGGTAGCGCGGGTCGTCCGCGATCTCGTGGGCGTGGTCGTGCGACTCGATGTCGGCCTCGTCGACGACGTAGAGGCCGAGTTCGTCGGCGAGGTCGTACAGCGTCGGGTCGTTCGGGTAGTGGGAGGTGCGGATCGCGTTGAAGCCGAACCGCTTCAGCAGGGCGAGGTCCGCACGCATGTCGTCGTACGACACCGTGCGGCCGGTCAGCGGATGGAAGTCGTGCCGGTTGACGCCGCGGATGAAGACCCGTTCGCCGTTGACGAGCAGGTCGCGGCCGATGATCTCGACGTCGCGGAAGCCGACGCGGTGGCACGAGGTGTCGACGACGGTGCCGTCGCCGCGGTGCAGGCGGACGGTCAGGTCGTACAGCTCGGGGGTCTCGGCGTTCCAGGTGCGCACATCCGGGACCGTGGCGTGGATCCGGGCCTCGCCGAGGAAGTCGGAGACACGGTCGTCCTCGGCGTTGACGCGGTCGAACTCCCGGTCCTGGGTCAGGGGCAGGCCCTCCAGCTCGCCGCTGACGTACCACCCCTCGGGCAGCGCGCCGCCCGCGTCCCGCACCCGGCAGTCGACGCGCAGCCCGCCGTCGAAGGCGGCCCGCACGGTGACGTCGGCCAGGTGCAGCGGGTCGGTCGCGTACAGCAGCACCGAGCGGGTGATGCCGCCGTGCCACCACTGGTCCTGGTCCTCGATGTGCGAGGCGTCGGACCACTTGACGACGGTGAGCCGTACGACGGACCGCTCGCCGGGGCGCACGACATCGCTCAGGTCGAAGTCGGCGGCCAGGTGGGAGTCCTTGGACACGCCGACGGGCCGCCCGTCCACGTGCACCAGCAGCACGCTCTCGGCGGCACCGACCTGGAGCACGATCCGGCGTCCGGCCCAGTCGGCGGGGACGTCGACCTCACGCTCGTACACGCCCGTCGGGTTGGCGGCGGGCGAGTGGGGCGGGAACTCGGCGAAGGGCATCCGGACATTCGTGTACTGCGGCAGGTCGTCGGCGTCCTGCATGGTCTGCATCGTCCAGGCGCCCGGGACGTACGAGGACGACCAGGCACCGCCGGCCGGCGCGTCAGGAGCGGGCAGCAACCGGAAGCGCCAGTCGCCGTCCAGGGAGAGGGCCCCCTCGCGCCGGTCGACGGCGTTCATCGGCAGCCGCCCCCAGGAGGTCACCTCGGGTGCGTCCCAGGGGCGGAGCGCCATCAGCGGGTCCATCAGCGGATGGCCCCCTTGCCGAGGTCGCCGATGATCTGCTTGGCGCCGATCGCGAACACGATCAGCAGCGGGAGGAGGGCGAGCACTGCGCCGGTCATGACCATTCCGTAGTCGGTGGTTCCGTGGGTGCCGTTGAGCTGGGACAGCGCCACCTGGAGGGTGACGTTGTCGGGGTTGGTGAGGGCGATCAGGGGCCAGGCGTAGTCGTTCCACTGGCCCATGAAGGTGAAGATGCCGAGGAAGGCCAGACCCGGGCGGACCACCGGGAGGGCCACGTGCCAGTACTGGCGCAGGAAGTTCGCCCCGTCGATCCGCGAGGCGTCGAGGAGTTCGTCGTGGATGGCGCTCTTCATGTACTGGCGCATCCAGAAGATGCCGAACGCGTTCGCCGCCGCCGGCACGATCAGCGAGGTCATCGAGCCGATCCAGCCGAGCTTCGCCATGATCACGAACTGCGGGATGGCCGACAGCTGCGCGGGCACCATGAAGATGACCATCAGCAGCGCGAACAGCACGTTCTTGCCCGGGAAGTCGAACTTCGCGAAGACGAAGGCGGCGAGCGAGTCGAAGAACAGGACCAGGAAGGTCACCGACCCCGCCACCAGCAGCGAGTTGAACATCGAACCGAAGAAATCGATGTTGCCGAAGAGGCTGCGGGCGTTCTGCAGGAAGTGCGAACTCGGCAGCAGCTTCGGCGGGTACGAGAAGATCTCCGACGTGGTGTGCGTCGACATGATCACGGCCCAGTAGAACGGGAAGGCCGAGAGCAGCAGACCGATCACGAGCACGGCGTGCAGCGTGACGGACCGGCTGCGGGTTCCCTTGATGGATGCCATGGTGAGCGGCCTCCCTAGTCTTCGCCCCGGCGCTGCACCAGGCGCCAGTTGATGATCGAGAAGATGATGACGACGAGGAAGATGCCCCACGCCACGGCGGCGCCGTAGCCGAAGTCGTTGTTGTCGAAGGTCTGCTGGAAGAAGTAGAGGACCATGGTCTGGCCGGCGTGGCCCGGACCGCCCGCGAACGTCGAGTCGTTGGCGGTGGTCTGCAGCAGCACCTGTGGTTCGGAGAAGCTCTGCAGGCCGGTCACCGTCGAGATGACGAGCACGAACAGCAGCACCGGCCGCATCAGCGGCAGGGTGATCCGGAAGAAGGTCTGCACGGGACCGGCACCGTCCATGCGGGCCGCCTCGTACAGCTCGCCGGGGATGGTCTGCAGGCCGGCCAGGAAGATGATCGCGTTGTAGCCGGTCCACTGCCAGGTCATCAGCACCGCGATGGCGATCTTGATGCCCCACGGAGTGTTCAGCCACGCCACCTGGTCCAGGCCGACCGCCTGCAGCAGGGCGTTCATCAGGCCGAAGTTGGTGGAGAACACCGAGCCGAAGATGATCGCGATCGCCACGGTCGAGGTGACGTTCGGCAGGAAGTAGGCGAAGCGGTAGACGTTCTTGAAGCGGACCGCCGAGTTGAGCATCACGGCTGTCACCATCGCCAGGAAGATCATGGGGAAGGTGGCCAGCGCCCAGATGATGATCGTGTTCCCGACCGAGGTCCAGAAGTCGCTGTCGCTCAGCAGGTACTGGTACTGCGACAGGCCGGCCCACTCCATCGAGCCGAGGCCGTCCCAGCGGTGGAAGGACACGTAGAGCGAGAAGCCGACGGGGATCAGGCCGAAGCCGATGAACAGGAGGTAGAAGGGGGAGATCGCGGCGTAGAGGTGCCAATACTTGCGCCAGCCCGTCCTGGGCTGCGCGACCGCTGTGCGCTCCACCGTGACCGGGGGCTTGTCCAGGGCGGTGGCCATCAGTAGGTCACCCCCAGGTGCTGCGCGATGCGCCGGCACTTGCTCATGGCGTCACTCCAGGCCTTCTTGGGGTCCTTGCCGAGGACACCGACGTTCTTGATCTCGTCCTTGAGGGGCTGCCCGAGCGCTGTGTCGTACGGGCTGTTGTAGGCGACCGTGATCCGCTGCGCGGCGGGCCCGAAGACATCCATCGTGATCTGGCCGCCGAAGAACGGGTCGGGCGTGCGGAGCAGTTTCAGGTCGTACGAGGCGGGGGTGGACGGGAACAGGCCCGCGTCGACGAAACCCTGCGCCTGGTTGGCCGCGTTCAGGATCCACGTGATGATCTGGAAGGCCTGCTCGGGCTCCCGGCACGCCTTGGTGATCGACAGGAACGAGCCGCCGCTGTTGGACGGACGCACCGGCATCTGGGCCACCCGCCAGCGGCCCTTGGTCTTCGGCACACCGTTCTTCAGGTCGCTGGTGGCCCACGAGGCGTTGAGCTGGGCCGGCAGCTTGCCGGCCTGGATCGCCGACAACTGGTCCGGGGTACCGCTGACCAGGTCCGAGACGATCTTCCGCTGCCTGGCCTCCACGGCCAGCGCCCAGGCGTGGCGCACATGTTCCTGGTCGCCGATGAAGTGGCGGTCCTTGTCGACGTACCGCTTGCTGCCCTGCTGCACGACGTTCTCGAAGACGGCGTTGACGTCGGAGAGCAGATATGTCCCCGGAATCCGCTTCTTGAGCTGCTCGCCGGCCGCGAAGAGGTTCTCCCAGGTGTTCAGCTCCCTGGAGACGTCATCGGGTTCGTAGGGCAGCCCCGCCTTCCGGTAGACGCCGTACTGGTAGTAGTGCGCGACCGGGCCGCAGTCGATCGGGAAGCCGACCATCGTGCCGTCGTCGGCGATGCCCTGGTCCCACTTCCACGGCAGGTACTGGCTCCTGTACCTGTCCGCGCCCAGTGTCCGCAGGTCCACGAACTGGTTGGCGTTGGGCAGGTAGGACGCCATGTCCTCGCCCTTGAGGCCCGCGATGTCGGGTATGTGGGCCCGGCCCGTCATCGTGGTGATCAGCTTGGAGCGGTAGTAGCCGCCGATCTTGATCGCCTCGAGGTCGACCGAGCTGTCGTAACGGGCCTTGGCGTTCTTCAGGACCGTGTCGCCGAGGCCGCCGTCCCAGTACCACAGGACCATGTTCCGGCCGGTGGAACCGGTCGGAACGGCACAGCCGGACGCCAGGCCGCCGAGCGCCGTGGCGGCCGTACCGGCCAGGCCTGCGCGCAGCAGGCCTCTACGTGAGAGCCGCACAGCTCCCACCGCCTTTCGGGTCTTTTCGTCACTTCGCATGAGGGGGCATGTAGGGGTCAGGGGTGCCGTGCGGGTGGGGTCACGGGGGCGTGCTCCACGGGCGGGCCGACGTCCGCCGGCACGCGGTCGGAGAGGAAGCCGTACGCCCGCTTCAGCTCCGGGTCGGTCAGCGAGCGCCACCAGCGGTCGACGCCGTACCAGCCGGGGGCGGCGAGCGCTCCGCCGTGCTGCCGGACCGACAGACCGGCCGCGAGAACGGCGAACCGCAGCCGCTCCGCGAGCGGCCAGCCGCCGAGCGAGGCCGCGGCGAAGCTCGCGCCGAAGACGTCACCGGCGCCCGTCGCGTCCAGGACGTCCACGTCGAGAGCCGGGACCTCCGCGTACTCGCCGGTCGTCTGGTCGACGGCCACCGCGCCGTCGCCGCCCCGGGTGACGACGGCCACCGGCACCAGCTCGGAGAGCGTGCCGAGCGCCGCGAGCGCGCTGTCCGTACGGGTGTAGGCCATCGCCTCGGTCTCGTTCGGGAGGAAGGCGTGGCAGATCCTCAGCTGGTCGAGGAGGTCGCTGGACCACTGCTGGGTGGGGTCCCAGCCGACGTCGGCGTAGATCTGCGTGCCGTTCGCGGCGGCCTTGGCGAGCCATTCGCGGGGCTGGGCCTCGATGTGCACGAGTGCGACGCGCGCCTCGGGCGGGTCGCCCATCAGTGCGTCCTGCGAGTACGGGGGTTCCTGGCCGTGGGTGACGAGGGCGCGGTCGTGCCCGTGCGCGAGGGAGACGGTGACGGGGGTGGGCCAGCCGTCCGCGGTGCGGGAGAGCGACAGGTCGATGTCTTCCTGGTCGCACAGGACGTCCCGGCAGTACTCGCCGTAGAAGTCGTCGCCGAAGACCGTGGCCAGCGAGGTGCGCAGGCCGAAGCGGGACGTGGCCACCGCGAGGTTCGCGATGCCGCCGGGGCCGCAGCCCATGCCGGCCGTCCAGATCTCCTCGCCCGGCGTCGGCGCCTTCCCGAGCCCCGTGAGGACGAGGTCGTAGAAGAGCAGCCCGGTCAGCAGCACATCGGGCCTGTCGTCGTCCACGCGCACAGCCTCTCGTCAAAACGCGTCAATTTCGATGACCGGAATCGTGCGCTGCTCCGCGAGATTGGTCAATACCCGAGCAGAAGTGAGCATGGAAATGATTGAAGATGACGAGTAGTGTTCATGCCGTGCTGGCAGAACGACGACATCAACTCATCCTGCGGGCCCTGCGCTCCGGCGGTCCCGCGGCCGTGACCGATCTCTCCGAGCAGCTGGGTGTGAGCCCTGCCACGGTCAGACGCGACCTGGTCAAACTCGAGGACGACGGACTGCTCACCCGTGTGCACGGCGGTGCCGTCGTCGACGAGGGCGACCAGCCCTTCGCCGAGGTCGCCGAGATGCGCGTGGCGGAGAAGGACGCCATCGCCGCGCGCGCGGCGGCGATGGTCCGCGAGGGCCAGTCGGTGCTGCTGGACATCGGCACCACCGCCTTCCGGCTGGCCCGCCAGCTGCACGGCCGCCGCCTCACCGTGATCACCAGCAACCTGGTGGTCTACGAGGAGCTCGCCGACGACGAGGGCATAGAGCTGGTGCTGCTGGGCGGGATGGTCCGCCGGGAGTACCGCTCCCTGGTCGGCTTCCTCACCGAGGACAATCTGCGCCAGCTGCATGCCGACTGGCTCTTCCTCGGCACCAGTGGAGTGCGTCCCGGTGGGCAGGTGATGGACACGACCGTCGTCGAGGTGCCGGTCAAGCGCGCCATGATCAAGGCGAGCGAGCGGGTCGTCCTGCTGGCCGACTCGGCCAAGTTCCCGGGTACGGGCATGGCGAAGGTCTGCGGTCCCGAGGACCTGGACGTGGTGGTGACGAACACGCCGGCCGACCCGGCGACCAGCGCCTCCCTTCAGGAGGCGGGCGTCGAGGTGGTCGTGGCAGGAAAGGTGCAAGCGTGAGGCTGACGATTCTGGGCGGCGGCGGATTCCGGGTGCCGCTCGTGTACGGGGCGCTCCTGGGCGACCGGGGCGAGGGGCGGGTCACGGAGGTCGTGCTGCACGATCTCGACGCCGGCCGGCTGTCCGCGGTGACCCGCGTGCTCGCCGAACAGGCGGCCGGTGCCGCCGACGCCCCCACGGTGACGGCGACCACCGACCTCGACGAGGCCCTGCGCGGCGCCGACTTCGTCTTCTCCGCGATCCGCGTCGGCGGCCTTGAGGGCAGGGCGAACGACGAGCGGGTCGCCCTGGCGGAGGGCGTCCTCGGCCAGGAGACGGTCGGCGCGGGCGGCATCGCCTACGGCCTCAGGACCGTCCCGGTCGCCGTCGACGTCGCCCGGCGCGTGGCCCGTCTCGCCCCCGACGCCTGGGTCATCAACTTCACCAACCCGGCGGGCCTGGTCACCGAGGCCATGTCCCGCCACCTCGGCGACCGTGTCATCGGCATCTGCGACTCACCGGTCGGGCTCGGCCGCCGTATCGCCCGGGTGCTCGGCGGGAACCCGAAGGAGGCCTGGATCGACTACGTCGGCCTCAACCACCTCGGCTGGGTCCGCGGCCTGCACATCGCGGGGCGGGACGAACTCCCGCGGCTGCTCGCCGACCCCGACCTGCTCGGCTCCTTCGAGGAGGGCAAGCTCTTCGGCGTCGACTGGCTGCAGTCCCTCGGCGCGATCCCCAACGAATACCTGCACTACTACTACTTCAACCGCGAGGCCGTCCGCGCCTACCAGCAGGCCGAGAAGACCCGAGGCGCCTTCCTGCGCGACCAGCAGGCCCACTTCTACGAGGAGATGCGCGACCCCGAGGCGCACGCCCTGACCGCCTGGGACCGCACCCGCGCCGAGCGCGAGGCGACCTACATGGCCGAGAACCGGGAGAGCGCCGGAGCCGGCGAACGCGACGCCGACGACCTCTCCGGCGGCTACGAGAAGGTCGCCCTCGCCCTGATGCGGGCCATCGCCCGCGACGAGCGCACCACCCTGATCCTCAACGTCCGCAACCGCGGCACCCTCTCGGTGCTCGACGCCGAAGCCGTCATCGAGGTCCCGTGCCTGGTCGACGCCAACGGCGCGCACCCGGTCACCGTGGCCCCGCTGCCCGAGCACGCCACCGGCCTGGTCTGTGCGGTCAAGGCGGTCGAGCGCGAGGTGCTGGCCGCCGCGGAGTCCGGCTCCCGTACGACGGCGGTGAAGGCGTTCGCGCTGCACCCGCTGGTCGACTCCGTGAACGTGGCCCGTCGTCTGGTAGAGGGCTACACGGACGCGCATCCCGGGCTGTCGTACCTTAGGTAGACGCTCGCCGGAAAGCGCTTTCCCCAGGCTGTCTCCGCTTCCTTCGCCCGCTCCCTTCCTGGAGAGATCCCATGCACGACGAACGCCGCCGGATCGAGGAGCGCGCCGAGCGCCTCCACAACCAGCGCATCAAGCCCGCGATCTACGCGGCCACCGTCCCCCTGGCGGTCGAGGCCTGGCAGGCGCCGGGCGAGCCGGTCCCCTTCGAGGAGGCCGCGGCCGCCGCGTACGAGCCGTTCGCGATGAACACCCCGTGGGGCCCGCCCTGGGGCACGACCTGGTTCCGGATGAGCGGGCAGGTGCCCGCCGAGTGGGCCGGCCGGCGCGTCGAGACGGTCATCGACCTCGGCTTCGTCGGCGACTGGCCGGGCAACCAGGCCGAGGCGCTGGTCCACCTCCCCGACGGGACGCCCCTGAAGGCGGTCAACCCGCTCAACCAGTACGTGCCTATCGCCAACCCGGCGACGGGCGGCGAGCAGATCGACTACCTGGTCGAGGCCGCCTCCAACCCCGACATCCTGGCCAACGACTTCGCCGCGCCCACCCTCATGGGCGACGTGCTGACCGCCGGCGACAAGCCGCTGTACACCTTCCGGCGCGCCGACCTCGCCGTCCTCGACGAGGAGGTCTTCCACCTCGACCTGGACCTCCAGGTACTGCGCGAACTCATGGTCCATCTCGCCGAGCACGAGCCGCGCCGCCACGAGATCCTGCACGCCCTGGACCGGGCCATGGACGCCCTCGACCTGGACGACGTCTCCGGCAGCGCCGCCGCCGTCCGCGAGGTGCTCGCCCCCGTCCTCGCCAAGCCCGCGCACGCCAGCGCCCACACCATCTCCGGCGTCGGCCACGCGCACATCGACTCCGCCTGGCTGTGGCCCATCCGCGAGACCAAGCGCAAGACGTCCCGCACCTTCTCCAACGTCACCTCGCTCGCCGACGAGTACGACGAGTTCATCTTCGCCTGCTCCCAGGCCCAGCAGTACGAGTGGGTCCGCGACAACTACCCCCAGGTGTGGGCGCGCATCCAGGAGTCCGTGAAGAAGGGCCAGTGGGCGCCGGTCGGCGGCATGTGGGTCGAGTCCGACGGCAACCTGCCCGGCGGTGAGGCCGTCGCCCGCCAGTTCATCCACGGCAAGCGGTTCTTCATCGAGCACTTCGGCATCGAGACCAAGGGCGTCTGGCTGCCGGACTCCTTCGGCTACAACGCCGCCTACCCGCAGCTCGCCAAGCTCGCCGGCAACGAGTGGTTCCTCACCCAGAAGATCTCCTGGAACCAGACCAACAAGTTCCCCCACCACACGTTCTGGTGGGAGGGCATCGACGGCACCCGCATCTTCACCCACTTCCCGCCGGTCGACACCTACAACGCGCGCTTCAGCGGCGAGGAGATGGACCGCGCGGTGCGCAACTACCAGGAGAAGGGCGGCGGTACCCGCTCCCTCGCCCCCTTCGGCTGGGGTGACGGCGGTGGCGGCCCCACCCGCGAGATCATGGAACGGGCGCGCAGGCTCGCCGACCTGGAGGGTTCGCCCAAGGTCGTCGTCGAGCACCCCGACGCCTTCTTCGCCAAGGCCCGCGAGGAGTACCCGGACGCCCCGGTCTGGAACGGCGAGCTCTACCTGGAGCTGCACCGCGCCACCTACACCTCCCAGGCCCGCACCAAGCAGGGCAACCGCCGCTCCGAACACAAGCTCCGCGAGGCCGAGTTGTGGGCGACGACGGCCGCACTGCACGCGCCGGGCTACGCCTACCCGTACGAGAAGCTGGACCGGCTGTGGAAGACGGTGCTGCTGCACCAGTTCCACGACATCCTGCCGGGGTCGTCGATCGCCTGGGTGCACCGTGAGGCGGAGGCCGAATACGCCCGGGTGGCAAAGGAGTTGGAGGAGCTGACGGCGCATGCCGTGGCCGCGCTGGGCGAGGGCGGGAGCCGGGTCTTCAACACCAGCCCCTTCGACCGATCCGAAGTGGTCCGTACCCCCGAGGGCCTGCCCGCGTATGTGCGGGTGCCCGCGAGCGGCAGCGCGCCCCTGGTCGCCGCCGAGCCCGCGCAGCCGGTGACGGCCGACGGCCGCGTCCTCGACAACGGCCTGGTCCGTGTCGAGGTCGCACAGGACGGAACCCTGTCGTCCGTGTTCGACCTGCGGGCCAACCGCGAAGTCCTCGCCGAGCAGGGCAACCTGCTCCGCCTGCACACCGACCTGCCCAACTACTGGGACGCCTGGGACATCGACAAGCACTACAGGAACCGCTACACGGACCTGCTGGAGCCCGAGTCGGTCACCGTGGTCGAGGCGGACCCGCTGGTCGGCGCCATCCGCATCGAGCGCTCCTTCGGCAAGGGCTCCAGGATCACCCAGACGGTCACGCTCCGTGCCGGCAGCCCCCGCATCGACTTCGAGACCGACATCGACTGGCACGAGGCCGAGAAGATCCTCAAGGCGGGCTTCCCCGTCGACATCCGGGCCCCGCACTCCTCCGCCGAGATCCAGTTCGGCCACGTCCAGCGGCCCACGCACACCAACACCAGCTGGGAAGCGGCCCGTTTCGAGGTCTCCGGCCACCGCTGGGTGCACATCGCAGAGCCCGGCTACGGCGTCGCGGTCATCAACGACTCGACCTACGGCCACGACGTGACCCGCACGGTCCGTGAGGACGGCGGCACGACGACCCGGGTCAGCCTCAGCCTGGTCCGCGCCCCGCGCGTCCCGGACCCGGAGGCCGACCAGGGCCGCCACCGCTTCGTCTACTCGCTCCTGCCCGGCGCCAGCATCGACGACGCCGTCGCCGAGGGCTACGCCCTCAACCTCCCCCTGCGGGTGGCGGATTCGGCAGGCGCCCCGGAGCCGGTGGTCTCCGTGGACGGCGAGGGCGTGACCGTCGAGGCGGTCAAGCTCGCCGACGACGCCTCGGGCGATGTCGTCGTACGGCTCTACGAGTCCCGCGGCGGCCGCGCCCAGGGCGTGCTGCGCACCGGCTTCCCGCTCGCCGGCGCCCAGGTGACCGACCTGCTGGAACGGCGACTGGAGGACGCGGACGTGGTCGACGGCGGCGTCCCCGTCGCGCTGCGGCCCTTCCAGATCCTGACGCTCCGACTGCGGAGGAGCTGACCCGTGCCCATGCAACCCTGGTTCACCGACGCCAAGTTGGGGATCTTCGTCCACTGGGGCATCTACGCCGTCGACGGCGTCCAGGAATCCTGGTCGTTCTACGACGACATCGTGCCGCACGACCAGTACATGTCCCAGCTGGAACGCTTCACGGGCGCCCACTACGACCCGAAGGCCTGGGCCGACCTGTTCGCCCGGGCGGGCGCCAGGTACGCCGTCCTGACGAGTCGTCACCATGACGGCGTGGCGCTGTGGGACACGAAGTACGGCGACCTCAACCTCGGCCGGGACTACCTCACCGGCTACGCGGAGGCTTTGCGGGAGAAGGGCCTCAAGGTCGGCTTCTACTACTCCCACTCCGACTGGAGCCACCCCGACTACGCCTCCACACGCAAGCCGGGCCGGCCGCCGGAGCAGGAGGACAACCGCTACTCCGAGGTGGCGGCCGAGAGCGAGGACCTGGACGCCTGGGAGCGGTTCATCGCCTACCGGGACGGCCAGGTCCGGGAGTTGGCATCCCGCCACCGGCCCGACCTGATGTGGTTCGACGGCGAGTGGGACCGCAGCGAGGAACAGTGGCGCATCCCCGAACTCGCCGCGCTCATCCGCTCGTACTCCCCGGACGTCGTCTTCAACGCCCGCATGCTCAGCGAGGGCGACTTCGCCACCCCCGAACAGGGCGCCCCCATCGTGCCGCCGGACGGCCCCTGGGAACTGTGCCTGACGATCAACGACTCATGGGGCTACCAGCACCACGACCACCACCACAAGCCGCTCGCTCAGCTGATCCGCTACTTCACCGAGACCATCGGCGCAGGCGGCAACCTGCTCCTCGACGTGGGCCCGATGGAGGACGGCACCATCCCGCAGCCGCAGGTCGAGCGTCTGGAAGGCCTGGGGGAGTGGATCCGCAAGCACGCGGAGGCGGTGTACGGGACGCAGCGCGGGCTGCCGCCCGGGCACCACTACGGTCCCAGCACCCTGTCCGCCGACCGCCGCACCCTCTACCTCACCCTGTTCGACATCCCCCGTGCCGAGACCGGCGTCCGGGGCCTCGCCACCGGGGTCCGCAGGGTCACCGTGCTCGGCACCGGCACCGAACTCGCCCACCGGGTCGTCGGCGGACTGCACGACGCGGTCGGCGTGCTGTGGATCGACCCGCCGGCCGAGGCCGACCTCGACCCGTACGCCACCGTTCTCGCCGTCGAGTTGGAGGGCGAGCTGGAGCTGTACCGGGGGTCGGGCCGGTTCTGACGGCCACTCACATATAGCCGTCCCGGCTCTGATCGCGCTGCCGGCGGGCTTCCCCGCGGGTTCGCACGAACTCGGTGAGGGGAGCCCGTAGCGCGTAGACGGCGACCAGCGCGGTCGCGACACTGCCCGCCGCGATGAGCCAGTCCTTCGAGGAGCGACAGGCAGCGGCCGGTGATGCTGCGTCTCCTCACGCCTGCGCCGCCTCGGCCATGAGCCGCCCCCGGATCCCGTGCCGTCGAGCCGCGGGAAGGCCCCCGCGGCGGTCGGTTCAAGATTCTTCCCGCCGCGGGGGCCCGGGCGCCAGCCCTTCTTCCAGCCTCCTCAATTGCTCCTCAGCCGGTGAAGCCGGCCGTGATCGAGGTGAACTGCCAGTTGTTCTGGCTGATGCCGGAGCAGTTGCTCACCACGCCCCCGCCCGGGCACGGCCGGTCGCGGTTGACCGACCAGAACGCGAGCCGCGCGATGTGATGGCTGTTGCTCCAGTCCTTGATCTGGGTCCAGATCGCCGGAGTGGTCGTCTCCTGCTGGTCGGACAGGCCGTTCATGCCCGAGATGCCGATGTGGGAGTAGGCGGTGGCGTCGTCCCAGCCGAAGGCCGACTTCAGCTTGGCCTTCAGACCCTCCGCCGCGTTCACGGTGTTGCCGTACATGTCGGAGCCGCCGCCGAAGTCGAACGGCATGATCGTGAAGACGTCGATGCCCGCGCCGAGCGACTGCGCCTGCTCGATGAGCCGGTTGCCGTAGTACGTGGGGCCGGTGGTCGACGTGCCGAAGGTGACGATGGTCTTCAGGCCGGGGTTGTTGGCCTTGACCGTCTTCAGGGCGGTCAGGATCTTCGCCTGCACGGCCTCGTTCTCGAACTCGTCCGAGTTCTCGATGTCCATGTCGATCGCCTTGAGCGAGTAGGCGTCGATCACCTTCTGCAGGGCCCCGGCGAGTGCGCTGGCGGAGGAGCAGTTGGCGCCGAGCTTGCTGCCCTGCCAGCCGCCGAACGACGGCACGATGTCACCGCCGGCGGACCGGATCTGGTTGATGGCGGTCTGGTCGACGCCGCCGGTCAGCGCCCGGCTGCCGTCCCAGGCCGGGGTGCAGCCGCCCGAGTCCAGCACGAAGGCCATGGTGAACCACTTGACGCCGGTCGCGCTCATCACCGTGCTCGGGCTCGGCGGATCACCCCAGCCCTCGTACAGATATGGCGCCGCCTGCTTGAAGCCGGTCCCGCCACCACCGCCCGCGTCCGTGGTCACGCTCACGGAGTTGGAGGCCCCGGAGGTGTTCCCGGCCGCGTCCCGCGCCTTGACGGTGAAGGTGTATCCGGTGCTGGGCGACAGCCCGCCGACCGTGGCGGACGTGCCGGAGACGGTGAGGACGTTGCTCGATCCGCTGTAGACGTCGTACGCCGTGACGCCCACGTTGTCCGTCGAGGCGTTCCACTTCAGCGCCACGCTTGACGACGTCTTGCCGGTGGAGGCCAGCCCGGTCGGCGTGCTCGGCGCCTGCTTGTCCGAGCCGCCACCGCCGCCGGGCCCGTCCAGGCCGATGTCGTCGGCGTAGTAGCTGCCCTGGGCGTACCAGCCGTGGACGTAGATCGTCGCGCTCGTCTGCGAGGCGCCGGTCGTGAAGGAGACGGACAGCAGGCTGTACGCGGAGGGGGACGTCGTCCAGGTGGAGGCGCCGCCGTTCACGCCGAGGTAGACGTACGAGCCCCGCACCCAGCCGCTGAGCGCGTACGTGGTGTTCGGCTGGACCGCGACCGTCTGGCTGCACTGCGCGTTGTCGCTCGAACTCACCGCGCCCTGCAGGGCTTTGGCGCCCCCGTGCACGGGGGAGGAGACGACTGAGCCGAGGTTGCCGGTGCAGCTCCACGGGGAGAGGCCGCCCGATTCGAAGCCGGAATTGGTCAGGATGTTGGCCGCTTGGGCCGTACCGGGAAGAGCGATGGCCCCGGTGAGCGCGAGTGCGGCGGAGCCGAGCAGTGCGAGGAGCCGACGTCTGTGACGTCCGAGTGAGTTGCGCACGCGATCTCCCTGAAAGGAATGGGGGTGTCCGGGAGTGCAGAGAGGTGCGCGACACAAGTTGGTATGGACCAATCCCGGTGTCAAGGTCTGACGCCGAATTGGTCCATACCGGTGAGCGAGTCGCCCTTTCCAAGGGGCGCGGGGGCTACCCGTTTTTGGGGACGCTGGGAACCGCGCGATCAACCACGACGAACTCGCACCCGCCGACCGCCTACAGCGGCATTACGGTCGCCGCCGCCTCGACGGAATCGACCGGTGCCGGCATCGGCACGGCCGGCAACAACGCCTCCGTCGGTTCCTCGACCCTCTGCTGCGGCAGCGAAACCGCCCGCAGGGGCCGCAGCCCGGAAACCACCGTGTAGTCCTGCCCCAGGAACGGCGGGGCCATCTCGCCCGGATCCTCACCGAGAGCCAACTGCACCGCCGCCCAAGGGGCGTTGACCCCGCACAGCGACAGCTGGTGCAGGCCGCCGGCCGGCCGCGTGTTCACATCCATCAGCACCGGCCGGTCGCCGTACATCCGGAACTGGATGTTGGACAGGTAGTGCAGCCCGAAGCTCTCCGCGACCAGCCGCGCCGGCTCCAGCCACTGCTCGTGCAGGGTGAACCCGCGCCGCCGGCCGTTCTTGGTGCGTCCGATCGCCAGCCGCACCCGGTCGTCGGGCCCGGTGAGGCAGTCCACCGACACCTCCGGCTGCTCCAGACGCGGCATCACCAGCCAGTCGACGGGCTCCTCGGCCTGCCGCAGCGCCTCCACGACGAGGTCCAGCGGCACATACGGGCTCGGGAAGCCGCTCAGCTGTGCCATCGAGAACGGAGCACGCGTGATCACACGGAAGCCCACCCCGCCGGCACCGGACGCCGGCTTGAAGCACGCCTTGTGCCCGCCCGCCTCCAACTCCTCGACAGCCGCGACGAGTTCATCCGCCGACCGCACCCGCCACCACGGCGGCACCGGCGCCCCGATCGCCTCCATGGCCTCGTAGGCGATCACCTTGTCCTCGAAGACGGCCACGGCCTCGGGCGGTGGCGCGAGCAGCGCGGTACCGGCCGCCTCGAAATCGGCGCGGTGCGCCACGATCGCCGACTGGTGCAGCCGTGGCACGAACACGTCGATCCCGCGACGCCGGCACTGCGCCAGCGCGAACTCCACGTACCCGGCGGGAGACAGGCCCCCCGGCTCCAGGTCGGCGGTGTCGGCGGCGGCCAGCACGGGAGAGTCCGCGTCCCCGTGCGTCGCATGGATCTCGACCGCCCGATCGCTGGGATTTCGGCGCAGCTGATCCATGAAGAACACGTTCTCCGCGTACGTGCGGTTGAGCCAGACGCGTACGCGAGAGACCATGCAGGGCCGTCCTTTCACGGTTCGCGGGCACGGCGGAGCAGCCCGTGCCCGGGCAGTGGAGTTTGAGGGTCACCAAACCGCCCCTGTCCAAGGGGTTCGTGGCGGAGGTTTCGGGGCGATCATACGGCTTCGCGGAGGCCGCGCGTGCAACGTACGTGTTACGGATCCCCCTCGCGGATCCTCCGATCGTGCCGCCTTGTCCCGCACCGGCGACGTGTGTTCTCGTGGTCCCGTTCATGCGTGCGCCGAGTGTGCGTACGCAGGGTGTACGGAGGGGGCGGGACGTGACGTCGACGGCCGGTGGTGCCGGACAACTGCTGGCCATCAGCGACCTGCACATCGGATATGCCGAGAACCGCGCCCTGGTCGAGGCCATGCGCCCCGAGTCGGACGAGGACTGGCTGCTCGTGGCCGGCGACGTCTCCGAGACCGTGTCCGACATCCGCTGGACCCTGGAGACCCTCGCGGGCCGCTTCCGCAAGGTCATCTGGGCGCCGGGCAACCACGAACTGTGGACCCATCCGAAGGATCCCGTCACCCTGCGCGGCGTCGCCCGCTACGAACACCTCGTCGCCCTGTGCCGCGAGCTGGGCGTCACGACACCCGAGGACCCCTACCCCGTGTGGCAGAGCCCCGACGGCCCCGTGGCCGTGGCACCGCTCTTCCTCCTCTACGACTACTCGTTCCTGCCCGAGGGCTGCGTCACCAAGGAACAGGGACTGGAGTACGCGCACGGGACAGGCATCGTGTGCAACGACGAGTACCTGCTCCACCCCGACCCCTACCCCAGCCGCGAGGCCTGGTGCCGGGCCCGTGTCGCCGAGACCGAACTCAGGCTCGCTGCGCTCCCCGCCGACCTGCCCACCGTCCTCGTCAACCACTACCCGCTGGACCGGCACCCCTGTGACGTCCTGTGGCACCCCGAATTCGCCATGTGGTGCGGCACGGACCTGACCGCGGACTGGCACCGGCGCTTCAGGGTCGAGACGATGGTCTACGGACATCTCCACATCCCGCGGACCACCTGGCACGAGGGAGTCCGCTTCGAGGAGGTCTCCGTCGGCTACCCCCGGGAGTGGCGCAAGCGGGCGGAGCCACCGGGGAGACTGCGCCGCGTACTGCCGAAGGAGGTCGGGGTCGGGTGATCGAGGAGCTGCTGCCGGACGAGGTGGTGGCCGTGGAGGTGCACGGCGACGACGGGAGCGAACCCGCGCCGCTGTACCCCCAGGAGGCCGAGGTCGTCGCGCAGGCGGTCGACAAACGCCGTCGCGAGTTCGCCCTCGTCCGTGCCTGCGCCCGCCGCGCCATGGACAAGCTCGGCGTGCCGCCGCAGCCCGTCCTGCCCGGCGAACGCGGGGCGCCGCACTGGCCGCCCGGCCTGGCCGGCAGCATGACCCACTGCGACGGCTACGCCGCCGCCGCGCTGGCCCGCGCCACCGACCTCGCCTCCCTCGGCATCGACGCCGAACCCCATCAGCCGCTCCCGGAGGGCGTCCTGGAGGCCGTCTCCCTGCCCACCGAAGTTGCCAGGCTGCGCCGGCTGGGCGCGCAGCACCCCGGTATCCACTGGGAGCGGCTGCTGTTCAGCGCGAAGGAATCCGTCTACAAGGCGTGGTTCCCCCTCACCCGACAGTGGCTGGAGTTCACGGAAGCCGACATCGACATGTCCGTCAGTCCGGGCGAGCCGCTGCACGGGCGCTTCCGCGCCCAACTCCTCGTCCCCGGCCCGCTGGTCGGTGGCCGGCGCCTCGGCCACTTCGAGGGCCGGTGGACCGTCCAGCGGGGGCTGGTGGCAACGGCGATCACGGTGTCGCACACCCCCTGAGCCCCCGCCCGGCACGTCACGGCTCGGGGCACCAGCTCTGCAGCAGCCGGAAGAACTCCTCCTCGTTCCCCCTCAACCCCGCGGCCGCCAGCGCCTGCTCCGCCTCGGCGAGCACGCCGGGCGGCACGACGGGTGGTCGGCCGGAGCCAGGGGGACCGTCGAAGGCGGCTCGAACGGTGTGCAGCAGCCGGAGATAAGCCTGTACGGCGGTGCGCTCCTGGTCGGTCAGTACGGCTGTGGGCATGTGTCGGCTCTCCCCGTGTCGGCGTCGTCGTCCTCGCGCCCCTAGGCGCGCGCCCCGCACAGGCGGGCGCAACTCCAGCTTGCCGCCCACCACTGACAATCGGGTTCCCGAACGCGTCCCTTCGCCCGCTTAGCGGAGGCGAAACCTCCCTGAAATCCCACGTGGGACAGCCGCTCTACATTGGATGGCGAGGGCTCTCGGCCGCTTGTGCGGCCGCCACGGAACGGGAGGCGAGCAAGTGGTCGACGTCCCTTCCCGGCGCCCGGTGCGCGCCGTACGGCTGCGCCCGGTGGGCGACGGGGAACTCGAGTTGCAGTACCGCGTGGTGCACGGCTACCGGCGGGCCTTCCGCATGGCCGGCCAGGGCCCGGCACTCGTCCTCGTCCACGGTATCGGGGACTCCTCGGCGACCTGGGCCGAGTTGATCCCCGACCTCGCCCGCACGCACACCGTCATCGCCCCCGACCTGCTCGGTCACGGCGCCTCCGACAAACCCCGCGCCGACTACTCGGTGGCCGCGTACGCCAACGGCGTGCGGGACCTGCTCACCACCCTCGGCATCGAGTCGGCGACGCTGGTCGGGCACTCGCTCGGCGGAGGCGTGGCCATGCAGTTCGCCTACCAGTTCCCCGAGCGCACCGAGCGGCTCGTGCTGGTCAGCGCGGGCGGCGTCGGCCGCGAGGTCAACCCCGTTCTGCGGCTGGTCTCCCTGCCCGGAGCCCACCTGATGCTGTCCACGCTGCGGCTGCCCGGCATGCGACTCCAAGTGGGGCTCGTGGCACGTCTGATGAAGCTCCTGGACACCGACCTCGGCCAGGACGCCCCCGAACTCCTCACCCTTGTGGACGCCTTGCCCGACGAGACCTCCCGCAACGCCTTCATCCGCACCCTGCGTGCGGTCGTCGACTGGCGAGGCCAGGTCGTCACGATGCTCGACCGGTGCTACCTCACCGAGGGCATGCCGACCATGCTGATGTGGGGCGACCGCGACAGTGTGGTGCCGGTGCGACACGCGTTCGGGGCACACGAGGCGATGCCGGGCAGCCGCCTGGAGATATTCGAGGACGCCGGACACTTCCCGTTCCACAGCGACCCCACGCGCTTCGTCTCGCTGATCGAGGACTTCACGGCGAGCACGACACCCGCCCACTGGAGCCGGGAACACTGGCGGAAGCTGCTCGTCGAGGGCCGGCCGGCCACCGGCGCCGGGTGGCCGGACACGGCCCGCAACAGGGAGGTGGAACGCGAACTGAGGGAGGCGAGTGAGCGTAGCGCTACGTGACATGGCACTCGTGGTGGCATGGCAGGTAACCACTCCCGGTGGCATGTGACAGTCCCCCGCGCGCCCAGCTGGCGACGGCTCAGCCCTGAGTGGGCGTTTGATCTAGGTGGATTGCCCTTTACCTCCTAGTACGTTCCTCGCCAGGTGGGTGTCGTCTCGTCCGTTATGCGCTTGGTGAGGTTGTCGATCGAGGCGACGTGGATCATGGCCTCGGAGCTGGCGGGCAGGGTCTCGTAGTCGCGGGCGAGGCGCCGGTGCAGCATGATCCAACCAATACTTCGTTCGACAACCCAGCGCCTCTTGACAACGTGGAAGCCGCGAACTCCTGGGTTTCTGTTGACGACTTCGACGTCGGTGCGGCGTAGTAGGCGTAGACAGTGCCGTGGTTGGGGAAGTCGTGCGGGAGGTATTTCCTAATCTTCAAACCAGACGGACTTCATGCACGAGAACCGGAGTAAACGGGCGGCCAAGTTCGCAGCTCGATGGACGCGAGGGTGTGCGTATGGGGCAAACACCTCAAGCCTGACGGCCATGAAAGTCACTTACCGACATGGACCATCTCTAAATGCCCACTGAGGGCTCGTTAGGGCCAGATGGACTTCAGCTGCCACGCCTGCAAGTGGTTCAGGGTGGCGGTGCCGCCTTCGGCGAAGGTGTCGACGCCGGTGCTGGACGGGTCGGGGAAGATCTGGTCGGTGAGCGTGACCTGTTCGCCGCGGGTGTTCTGGGCGTAGACCTCGACGGAGGAGGCGTCGACCAGGACGTGCAGACTCAGTCGGCCGCCGTGGAGCGCGAGGGGGGCGCGCTGAACGCCGCCGAAGGTCGGGTCGAAGTCGGTGGCACCGGAGGCGGTGCGGTCGATGTAGACCTCGCCGGTGGTGGTGTCGTAGCCGATGCGGGTGTGCTGTCCGGCGCCGGTGCGCACGGCCAGGCCGGCGCGGTCGGCGGTGCCCGGGGTGAGGTCGGCCTGGAGTTCCAGGGCGCTGCCGCGTATGGCGAGCGGGGTGGTGGTGTCCGTGACGCGGGTGCTGGGCACCCGGGTGCCGGCGCCGCGCAACGTGGTCAGTTCGCGGACCGGCTGCTGGATCAGCTGGACCCTGCCGCTCACGGTCTTCAGGGAGAGCTGGCGGGGGAAGGAGTCGGCGCTGCGCCACGGGGTGGTGGGGATGGCCTGTCCGTAGTTCCAGTTGTTCATCCAGGCGGTCATGACGCGGCGGCCGCCGGGGGCGTCGGTCCAGGTGTTGGCGGCGTAGAAGTCGGCGCCGTAGTCGAGCCAGTGGGCGCGCTGGGTGGTGGACAGGGCGGGCTTGTCGGCGGCGGTGAACTGGTCGGCGAGGACGTGTCCCCAGCCGCCGGTGTTCGCGTCGGCGATCTGGAGCTGGACCTTCTTGCCCTTGTAGGCGGTGGTGTTGAAGGAGGCCCAGTCGAGGTTCTCGGAGTCGCCGCCGGTGGCGCTCTGGACGATCTGGCCGTCGACGAGCAGGTTGACGCCGGTCTCATCAGAGCGGGTTTTGGCCTGGGTGTCGGAGAGGACGACCTGGTCGAGGTTGAGGTGGCCCCAGCCGCCTGTGTTGGCGTCCTCGACCTTGATCTGGGCCTGCTTGCCCTGCAGGTCGGACAGGTCCCAGGAAGCCCAGTTCAGGGCCTCGGAGTTGGGGCCGGTGGCGGAGCGCACCGCCTTGCCGTCCACGATGAGTTGGACCGCTGTGGGGGCGTCGGAGCTGGCTGCGTGGTTGCCGCCGCCGATGAGGAAGTCCAGGTACTTCTTGTCGATGGTGAAGGCCGGCGAGGTGAGCGTGCCGGTGGAGGCGTCACCGTTCAGGAAGCTGTTGGCGAGGCCGCCTCCGAGGTAGCCGGTGACCTGCCCCTGGCCGGGGAGGGTGCCCTGGGCCGGTCCGGTGCCGAAGGCGTCGCCGGTCGTCGTCCAGTCGCCGATGGGGCTGGAGTAGGTGCTGGCCTCGAAGTCGGCGAGCATTTCCCCGCTGGGTGCCGGGCTGTCGCCCAGGACGGAGCCGGGCTGGTACGGGTGGTTGCCGCCGCCGACCTTGAAGTTGATGTAGTTGCTGGTCACGGTGAAGGCGGGTGAGGTCAGGGTGCCGGTGGAGGCGTCGCCGCCGTGGAAGCTGTTGGCGAAGGCCTTGCCCTCGAAGCCGGTGACGGTCTGCTGGCCGTCCACCGGCCCGGTCGCCGGTGCGCTGCCGAACGCGTTACCGGTGGCCGTCCAGTCGCCGAAGGAGCCGGACTCGAAGTCCTGTACGACGGTGCCGCTCGGCGGGGTGTAGGTGGCGCCGTCGTCGGAGGTGAACTTCTTGCCGTCGAAGTCGCCGACGAAGTACTGGGCGCCGGAGCCGCCCGCGATGCCGCCGGGGTTGAGGTTGACCGCCAGCACCCACTTGGTCTTCTTCGGGTTGCCGTCCACGGGCAGCGGGAACAGGTCCGGGCACTCCCACACCCCGCCGGTGGCGCCGGCCGGGCCGAAGTCGCTCAGGTGGGTCCAGGCCTTGAGGTTCGAGGAGCTGTAGAAGGCGATTTTGTGCTGGTCGGCGAGGGCGACCGCCATCAGCCAGCTCTTGGTGGGGGCGTACCAGAACACCTTCGGGTCGCGGAAGTTGTTCGAGCCGATGTCGAGGACCGGGTTGCCGGCGTACTTGGTCCAGGTGGTACCGCCGTCGGTGCTGTAGGCGAGGGACTGCTCCTGCCTGCCGGTCGCCTTCTGCGCACTGGTGTACACGGCGACCAGGGGCGGGTTCTTCCTGGTCCCGAAGCCGGTGGAGTTGTTCTTGTCCAGCACCACGCTGCCGGAGAAGATCATTTCCTGGTCGTCCTGAGGAATGGCCAGCGGGAGCTGCTTCCAGTGGGCCAGGTCGGTGCTGACGGCGTGGCCCCAGGACATGTTGCCCCAGGTGTTGCCGGACGGGTTGTACTGGAAGAACAGGTGGTACCGGCCCTTGTAGTAGATCAGTCCGTTGGGGTCGTTCATCCAGTTCTGGGCCGGGGTGAAGTGGAACTGGGGCCGGTACTGCTCGTGGTAGAGGGTGTCGGCCATGGCTGGGGAGGCGCCGATCAGACCGAGCCCGGACAGGACGGCCAGCGCGGCGAGGAGTCTGCGGCGCGGGCAAGTCGTTCTGGACATGGCGGCTCCTTGCAGGCATGCGGGCTTCGGTCCAGCCGTACGGGGACTGGCGCGTGACAAGTGACGCTTGAGGCATGTCGGGTACGGGCGGCGGCTCCGCCGTGGTCCCGTCCGAGGCCATAGGCGGGCCTGCCTCTTGGGACGGCACGGCACCGGCGGTTCCAGCCAGCGGCTGGAAACGTTTCGCCGAACGTACGGGCACCCCGTCGCCGAAGTCCAGACCCTGCGCAGGAAAACTCCCGAATGCGAGGATGAGGACGGCTGCACGGTGCCATCGACCACAGGGGAAAACGTTGCCCAACCAGCAGAACGGCACAGACCGGCGACCGGCGACCATGCGCGACGTCGCAACCGCGGCCGGGGTGGGGCTCGCCACCGTCTCCCGGGTCGTCAACGGCCAGTCCGTCACTCCTGACCTGGCGGAACGGGTGACGCAGGCCGCCGAGTCGCTCGGCTACCGCCTCGATGTGACGGCCAGCAGCCTGCGCCGGGCCGACCGCCGCACCCGCACTCTCGGGCTGGTCCTGGAGGACGCGGCCAACCCCTTCTCGGCCGCGCTGCATCGTGCGGTGGAGGACGCCGCCACCGAGCGCGGCGTACTGGTCCTGGCCGGATCCACCGACGAGGACCCGGTCCGCGAACGCGGCCTGCTGAAGACCTTCACCGGCCGCCGGGTCGACGGCCTCATCGTGGTGCCCACCGGACAGGCCGACGCCGGCCTCGACGCCGCCCGCCGCGGGGGCACACCCGTCGTCTGCGTGGACCGCCCCAGCGCAGCGGCGCAGGTGGATGCCGTGACGGTGGACAACCGCGCAGGCGTACGGGCGGCGGTGAAGAGGCTGCACGCGGCAGGTCACCGGCGCATCGCCTTCCTCGGGGATCTTCGCTCGATCTGGACCGCCGAGGAGCGCTACGCCGGGTTCGTGGAGGGGCTGGCCGAGGCGGGATGCGTCCTGCACCGCTCGCTCGTGCGGCGCGGCCTGCACGGTGCGGAACCCGCCCAGGAGGCGACCCGAGAACTCCTGGCCCTGCCCCATGCGCCCACCGCGTTCATCTCCGGCCAGAACCTCCTGACCGTCGGGGCCCGCATGACCCTGCAGGAGCTCCGCCTGCAGCACCGGGTGGCGCTGATCGGCTTCGACGACCTGCCCCTGGCCGGTCTGCTCGAACCCGGCATCTCGGTGATCGCCCAGGATCACGCCGCAATCGGCCGGGAAGCCGCCGGTCTGCTGTTCGGCCGACTCGACGGCGAGGACGGCCCCGCCCGCCACCGCGTGCTGCCCACCCGCTACCTCGCCCGCGGCTCCGGCGAGATCCCCGCCGCAGAGGACCACTGACGACCGTCTCCGCCACGACGCCCCGGTGCCGGCGGGGTGTCCGAGGCTTGGAAATTCTCTGTAAACGAGTTGATACCGATGTGTTGACGGGCTGAGCCGCTCGGTGCTTCACTGCCGGAACCGGTACCGAAACCGGTTCCGGAACCGCTCCCGGTATCGGTTCCGCGAGTCTCTGTACGATCGGCCCTTCGGTGCGGGAAGACATTCCCGCCGCTGCATGGAGGAGAGGAGGTGGAATGGGAGTCACCATCGCCGACGTGGCCGCTCGGGCGGGCGTCAGTAAGACGACGGTCTCACGCGTGCTGAACAGCAAGGGCGAGATCAACGAGAACACCGTCCTGAAGGTCCGCAAAGCGATCTCGGAGCTCGGCTATGTGCCGAGCGCCGGTGCGGTCGGCCTCGCCCGCGGCACCACACAGATGATCGGCATGCTGGTCCCTGACCTGGCCTGGGCCTGGGCCGGCATCGTGCAGGCGGTCATCGAGACACTGGAGACCGAAGGCTTCGGACTGCGCATGCTGACCTGGAACCACGGTGAGGAATCACTGCGCCGCCTGGGTCTGCAGGTCGCTGCCAAGTCATTCGACGGTCTGCTGGTGATAGAGCCCGAGGGCGCCATGGGCTACATCACCGAACTGCACGAAGCGGGACTGCCGGTCGTGCTGATAGACGACCGCTTCCAGCGGCCGGGGTTCCCCTACGTGGCCACCACCAACCGGGAGGGCGGTGCACAGGCGGCACGGCACCTCCTGGAAATCGGGCGCCGTCGTCCTCTGGTCGTGACCGGTCCCGAGGTGTTCGGCTGTACCCGGGAACGGCTGGGCGGATTCGTCGACGTCTACGCGAAGGCCGGGATCGAGCTCGACCCGCGCGGCATCGTCTGCGGCGACTTCCAGTTCGAGGACAGCCGGAGCGCGGTCGCGCGCGCTCTCGCGGACGGCCTGGAGTTCGACGCGGTCTTCGCGCACAACGATCCCACGGCGGCCGGCGCGCTCGCCGCCCTGCACGAGGCCGGCCTGTGGATTCCGCAGGATGTCGCCGTGGTGGGCTTCGACGACGTCGAGATGGCCTCGTACACCTATCCGGCACTGACCACCATCCGCCAGCCCATGCGGGAGATGGGTACGGCGGCGGCGCGTCTGCTGCTGGACCACGTGCGCGGATCGCCGCAGGCGGCCCCGTCGCGCGTCATTCCCACCAGTCTCGTGGTCCGCGGCTCGACGTTACGGCCGAGCCCGAACTGACGCCATGCCATCGCGATGCCTACGGCGTCGGCGTCCCATCGAACCTTCCGTCTCCGCCGCTCCTGCCCAGCCCCGCAGGCGGAGACGGACCCCCTCCCGACATGGAACCGACCCCACCGGACCTCGCGCGGGCCGGTAGGCCGTCCAGCTCAACCTGAAGCCGGTGCACGTACCGGCACGACCGGCCCGTTCGTCCTTCGGCCGGCCTCACCACCCTGCACGCACAAGCGTGTTCACGCGTCACCGCCGAGGTGCCCGTTCCGTCGGCGCCTCCCCGATCCGGCAATCCGAGCGACACGCCTGGCCCACCCCCGCCCCACCGCTACCGCTCCGGGACGGACGCTCCAGCCGCGACCTGCGGCTGACCGCTGATGCCGCTGGCACCGCCAACGGTCGCCCTCTCGCGGGCCGGCCCATCCGGGCGCCCGCCCGTTCCTTCTCTTCCATACGCCGCCCCCACGCCTGTTTCGCTCAATGGCAAGGAGCCGCACCATGCGTACCCCTACTCGTCACACCGTCAGAACCGTTCAGGTCCTGTGCGTCACCGTCACGGCGGCCCTTGTGGCCACCGGCTGCGGCCGCAGCGCCGACTCCGGGGCGGGCAAGGACGCCCCCGCGAAGATCAGCAGCGGCAAGGCCACCGGCAAGGTGGTCATGTGGTCCATGGGCGACACCGACAAGGACCTTGCGAGCCTGGCCAAGAAGTTCGAGCAGCAGAACCCCGGCGTCAAGGTCCAGATCACCCCGGTGCCCTGGGCCTCCGCCCACGACAAGCTGACCACCACGATCGCCGGCGGCACCACACCGGACCTGTCGGTGATCGGAACCACGTGGATGGCCGAGATGGCCGGGATGAACGGCTTCCAGGCCACCCCGTCGTCGTTCAAGTCGTCGGACTTCTACCCCGGCCAATGGGGCACCACCAAGTACAAGGACACCTCCTACGGTGTGCCGTTCATCGCGAACACCATGGTGGTCTACTACCGCACCGACCTCACCGCGAAGGCCGGCATCAAGGGCGCTCCGGCCGGCGACTGGACGGGGTACCTGAAGGACCTCAAGGCCATCCAGGCCACCGCCGGCAAGCAGAACCCGAAGCTGCGCAACGCCTCCACCTGGAACATCGGCTTCAACTCCTGGATCTTCTGGCTGCCGATGGTGTGGCAGCAGGGCGGTGACATCTACGACGCCCAGAGCAAGAAGTTCACCTTCGACTCGCCCGAGGTCGCCAAGGCGCTGGAGTACTACGCGAGCATCCCCCAGCAGGGCCTGGCGCCGACCGACAAGACGGACCCCCTGCCGGCCTTCGAGTCGGGGCGCAACGCCGTCTACACGGAGGGCCCGGCGGTGGGCGGTGGCCTCCACAAGGACCTCCCGGCGCTGAACGGCAAGTGGAAGACCATGCCGCTGCCGTACTCCAAGCAGCCCGCCGGGTTCGCCGGCGGCAGCGATCTGGCGGTGTTCAAGAACGCCAAGAACCCCGACGCGGCATGGAAGTTCGTCAAGTTCCTCACCGAGCCCGCCAACCTGGCGGCCTACGCCAAGGCCACCGGCAACATTCCCCCCTCGCCCACCGCCTGGGACGAGGCGCAGCTGAGCAGCGACGAGAACATGAAGGCGTTCGACGAGCAGCTCAAGGTCAGCAAGGCGCCGCCCGCGATCACGACCTGGCAGCAGGTCGCCGATGCCATCGACTCCGAACTGGAGAAGCTGTCCCTCGGCAAGGCCACCGTCGCCCAGGTGCAGCAGGCGCTGCAGTCCAAGGCCACCAGCATCGGCACCGGCCGATGAGGGCCGGCGCGCATCTCTCGTAGGGACGGATGACAGCCATGTCGACGAAAACGCTCCCCGGGCGGGACGACACCCAGGAGCCGAGCGCCGCGGGGCCGGAGCGCAGTGCTGATCGCCGGCACCGCGCGCTGCGGCGCACGGCGCACGGCAGGCAGGCCCGGGCCGCCTGGATCCTCACCGCGCCGTTCCTTGCCCTGTTCGCGGCCTTCGTGCTGCTGCCGGTGGTGTGGTCGCTGCTGATGAGCATGACCGACACGCAGAGCGCCGACCTGCGCACCCCGCTGAACGTGTCGTTCACCGGCTTCGACAACTATGTCCGGCTCTTCCAGGACGATCAGTTTGTTCACGCCCTGCGCAACACGGGCGTGTTCGTCCTGGTCGGCCTGCCGTTGACGCTGGCCGCCGGGCTCGCCGCGGCGGTCGCCCTCGACCGTGGCATCCGCCGCTTCCGGGCCGTCTTCCGGGTCGGCTTCTATCTCCCGGTGATCACCAGCATCGTGGCCGTCGCGGTGGTCTGGAAGTCCCTCCTGGACCCGCAGGCGGGACTGGTGAACACCGTCCTGGCCTGGTTCGGGATCGACGGCCCGGCCTGGCTGGCCGACACCCGGTTCGCCCTGCCCGTCATGATCCTGATGGCCGTGTGGCGCAACCTGGGCACCGTCATGATCATCATGCTGGCGGGTCTGCAGTCCGTGCCCCAGTCCCTGATGGAGGCGGCCGAACTCGACGGCGCCGGCGCCTGGCAGCGGTTCTGGCGGGTCACCTTCCCGCTGCTGCGCCCGGCTCTGCTGCTGACCGCGGTGACCACCGGCATCGGCTATCTGCAGTTCTTCGACGAGCCGTTCGTGATGACCCAGGGCGGCCCGCTGGACTCGACCCTGTCGGCCACGATGTACGCGTATCAGCAGTTCGGCAACGGCAACTACGACGTCGCGTCGGCCGCCGGCTACGTCGTCTTCGTCCTCATCGTCGCGCTGACCGTCCTGCAGTTCCGGGTACTGCGAGACAAGGACTGATACCTCATGAGCACCCTCTCCACCCTTCGGACGGCACAGCCGGGCACGGACCGCTCCTTGCGGCGCCGCCGCGTCCGGGAGACCTGGGGCCAGCCCTGGCTGTATCTGCCGCTCTTCGGCTGTCTGCTGCTGATGATGGCGCCGTTTCTGTGGATGCTCTCCGGCTCCTTCAAGCCCGAGGCCGACATCCGCAAGATCCCGCCCGTTCTGATCCCGACCGCGCCCACTACCGCCAACTACAGCAAGCTGTTCAGCAAGCTCGACTTCACGCCCATGTTCGCCAACTCGGTGATCGTGGCCCTCGCCGTAACAGCAGGCAACCTCCTCTTCTGCTCGATGCTGGGCTACGCCCTGGCCAAGCTGGAGTTCCGCGGCAAGCGTGCCGTGTTCGCCCTGGTCCTGGGGACCCTCATGGTCCCCGGCCTGGTCACCTTCGTACCGCTGTACGTGCTGGTGGCCAACATGAATCTGACCGGTTCGCTGCTCGGGCTGATCCTGCCGTTCCTGGCCGGCCCCTTCGGGGTGTTCCTGATGCGGCAGTTCATCTCCACCCTGCCCGACGAACTCATCGACGCCGCCCGCGTCGACGGCTGCCGCGAACTGGCCATCTTCTGGAAGATCATCCTGCCGCTGACCAGGCCGGCCCTCGCCACCCTCGGGATCATCACCTTCCTCGGCTCCTGGAACAACTTCCTGTGGCCGCTGGTCGTGGCCCAGAACGCGGACCAGTACACGCTCCCCGTCGGCCTCGCCCTGGCCACCAGCGGACAGGACTTCACTCGCTACGGCATCCTCCTCGCCGGCGCCGTCATCGTCCTGCTCCCCGTGATGATCGTCTTTCTCCTCTTCCAACGCCACTTCGTCGCCGGCATCGCCACCACCGGCCTCAAGTGACACCCCGGTGCCATGCGCCGCACCGGTCCCGCCGGGGGCGGCACAGGGCAGCGAGGCGAGCCCCGCCGTGGCAGGCGGCAGCCTCCCTGCGACGAAGCACCCGCCGCCAGCAATCAACCCCCCTCAGCGACTCATGACTTGGAGACCACAGTGGGACAGCCGGTCCGCTCTGCCGTGTACCTGGATCCGGACGCGTCCGTGGAAACGAGAATCGAGGACTTGCTGTCCCGGATGACCCTGGAGGAGAAGGCCGGGCAGTTGCTGATGCTCGACGCCCAACACGGGGACCTCGAGGACATCGTGTCGGCCAAGCTGGCCGGGTCGGTTCTGCACGTGACACCGGCGCGGATGCCGGAGGCCATGGAACTGGCCCAGCGGACACGGCTCGGTATTCCGCTGCTGACAGCCGACGACTGCATCCACGGCCACTCGTTCTGGCCGGGCGCGACCATCTTCCCGACCCAGCTGGGCATGGCCTGCACCTGGGATCCCTCTCTGGTCCACCGGATCGCCCGTGCGTCCGCGACCGAAATCGCGACAACCGGCATCCACGGCACGTTCTCCCCGGTCCTGTGCATCACCCGCGACCTGCGCTGGGGCCGGATCAACGAGACGTTCGGCGAGGACCCGTTCCTCATCGGCGAACTGGGCGCGGCGATGGTGCGCGGATACCAGGGCGAGGGCCTCGGCGATCCGACAGCCGTGCTGGCGTACGCCAAGCACTTCGCGGGCTACTCCGAGACCCTGGGCGGCCGCGACGCCAGCGAAGCGGATCTCAGCCCGCGCAAGCTGCGCTCGTGGTTCCTGCCCCCGTTCGAGCAGGCGGCCCGGGCGGGCTGCCGCGGCTTCATGCTGGGCTACCAGTCGATCGACGGGGTGCCCATCACCGCGAACGAGTGGCTCATCAACGACGTACTCAAGGGCGAGTGGGGCTTCACCGGCACGCTGGTGACCGACTGGGACAACGTCGGCCGGATGGTCTACGACCAGCGGACCAGCGCCGACTACACCGAGGCGGCGGCGGTCGCCGTCAACTCGGGCAACGACCTCATCATGGCCACACCGCAGTTCTTCGAGGGCGCCCAGGAGGCGGTCGCCCGCGGCATGGTCGACGAGAAGCAGATCGATGACGCGGTACGGCGGGTGCTGCGGCCGAAGTTCGAGCTCGGGCTCTTCGAGGACCCCCGTGCCCCCGACCCGGAGCGGCAGGCGCAGGTGATCGGCTGCCGCCAACACGCCGACCTCAACCTCGAGACCGCCCGACGCTCCCTCGTGCTGCTGCGCAACAAGGAGATCCTGCCCCTGGACGGCGGGCTGACCGCGGACGGCACCGGTCGCGCCGCAGGCACGGGCACGCCGCGCACGATAGCGGTCATCGGCCCCAATGCCGACAGCCCGGAGGCCATGCTCGGCGACTGGGCGGGTGCCACCGGCCAGGTGCCGTGGATGCCCGAAGGACACCCACGCGAGTTGGTGGAGACGGTGCTGGACGGCCTGCGCGCCGTCGTCCCCGCCGACTGGACGATCACGCACGCCCGCGGAGCCGACATCGAAAGCCCCGCCTTCGACCCCGACCAGTGGGTCACCGGGCCCGACGGCCAACCGCAGCCGCCCGCCTTCATCCCCGCCCCAGTCGACGAGGCACAGCTTCGGGAGGCCACCGCCGCGGCAGAGGCCGCCGACTGCGCCGTCGTGGTCGTGGGAGACACCATCGCCCTGACGGGCGAGGTGCGCTCCACGGCCACCCTCGACCTCCAGGGAGGCCAGATCGCGCTGCTGGACGCGGTCGCCGCCACCGGCACACCCATGATCGTCGTACTCGCCCAGTCCAAGCCGAGCACCCTCCCGGACTCCGCACTGAACGCGGCAGCGCTCATCGAGGCGTTCAACCCGGGCATGCGCGGCGGCCGCGCCATCGCCGAACTCCTCCTCGGCCTCACCGAACCCAGCGGCCGGCTCCCGGTCTCCTTCGCCCGCCACGTCGGACAGCAACCCGTCTTCTACAACCAGGTGCGCGGCCAGCACGGCGACCGCTACGCGGACCTCACCCAGGACCCCCAGTTCGCGTTCGGCGAGGGCCTGAGCTACACCACCGTCACCTACTCCGACCTCGTCGTGCACGACGACGACGTGTCCGCGGACGGCACCGTCCACGCCACGGTCCGGCTCACCAACAGCGGCAGCCGTCCGGCACTGGAGACGGTCCAGGCGTACGTCAGCGACCTGACCACCAGCGTCACCTGGGCCGAGCAGGAGCTGAAGGCGTTCACCCAGGTCGTGGTCCCTCCCGGCGACAGCGTGGACGCCCGCCTGAGCGTCCCCGCCTCGCAGTGCTCCATCGTCACGGCCGACAACCGCCGCGTGGTCGAACCAGGAGAGTTCGCCCTTCGCGTCGGCCCCAGCTCACGACGGCAGCAGCAGCTCAGCGCGGGCTTCCGCATCCGGGCCTGAAAAAAACGCCGCTTGAAGACCACACGGAGGCCGCTCGAAGCCCCCGCCCAGCCGATCCCTGACCCGGCTGGGCGGGCCCCTCCGAACCACCGAAAGGCACGCGCGTGTCCACCCCTCCCCGCGATCCGCACCACCCCGTCGCGCACCTGCGCCCGCCCCGCAACTGGATCAACGACCCCAACGGGCTGGTCTTCCACGACGGCCACTACCACGTCTCCTACCAGTACAACCCGTACGGAGCGACCCACGCGAACATGCACTGGGGCCACTTCCGCAGCCCCGACCTGCTGAGCTGGGAGCCGCTGCCGATCGCCCTGGCCCCGACCCCCGGTGGCGTGGACGCCGACGGCTGCTTCTCCGGCAACGCCGTCTCCGGTGAGGATGACCCGGCAGGGCCGGGCGTGCGCCTTGACCTCCTGCGCCGTCCTCGGCGCCTCCTCGAACCGGGGGCGGGCCTGCACGCGGGTGCTGATCTTCTCGCTGTAAATCTTGGCGCTCGGGATGCCGTGTTTGCTGAGCGCGTCGAGCTGGGAGTCGAGTTCCTGCCCGAGCGTCGAGCCGCGGGGGTAGCCGATGCGGATGTCGTCGCTCGGCAGGTCTGGGTCGATCGGCGCGGGGTGCCGGGGCGCCGCGGCCGGCGGCCGCAGCGCCAGCCGGGGCACTTGGTGAAGCGGCGGGTGTGGTAGGCGGAGGCGACCGCGCCGCCGTGCGGTCCGCTGGGCGGTTCTTCGCCGCAGCCTCCGACCTCACGGTCGGTGGGCCGTCATACGTGCCAGTCACTACCCGCTCTTCCCGTCTCCTTGAACGTCCAACCAGGTGGAAGGAAGAGCGGGGGACAGTCGAAAGCGCTCAGGTTTATCGGCCTGCCACTGGATCCAGGAGACAGGCACTTGTCCATACGCGCTGCCGTGGCAGTGGTGTTGACCGCCGCCGAGCGCCACCGGCTGAAGAAGATGGCTTACGGTCACCCGACGCCAACCCGTCAACCATCAACTGAGACTCGACAGGGCTATACGGGGGACCGACGAAATGCATGCATCGGAGCGATTGTCACAGGACGCCACCCTTTGGTGATGGTGACCTTCGATAGCGGCGGCCGTTGATCAGATCATGATGAAGCGAAGCATCCTCACCACTGCCCTTCTCACTGTCGGCACGGCCCTCCTCGCTGCTGTACCAGCCCACGCAGGAATCCTCGACGGCAGCGCCAACAACGCCGACGTCCTTGCCCATATCGGGCTGCTGAACACGAACATCAACAGCGACGTGACGAGCAACGAGCTCAAGAACGCCAACACCCGCGCCGAGGGCAAGGGGAACAACTCCATCCTCTGATTGGCAAGACGCTCACTGAGGCCCCACATACCCCAACGACGCCTCGATCCGCCCCGCCAGATGATCGCGCTGCACCCGCCCCCGCAGTGCCGAACCCACAAGCCACGTACGGCACTTGCTGGCGAGGAGCAGGCCGAAGGCCTCGGCCTCCTGCTCGTCGGCCAGGTCGAAGCGACTGCGGGCGGCCACCTTGCGGACGGCGGCCCTCAGGTCGGCGTCGTCGCCGAGCAGCCGGGCCGCGACCTTGGCGCCCTCGACGTGAAGGCCGCCGTGCCCGGCCCTGATGTGCCACAGCTCGTGCCCGAGGATCACCAACTGGTGGTCCGGCGCGGTCCGTTCCTCGATCACGACGAGATCCTGGTCGGTCATGTCGAGCCACAGCCCGCTCGCCGTGCCGGCCGGGAAAGCGGCCGTGCGGAAGTGGACGGGCCGGCCGCGGCGCCTGCTCATCGCGTCGCACAGCGCGCCGTACAGGTCCGCGGGCAGGGACGGTGCGGCAAGGGTGAGCTCGCCGACCAGCTCGGCGCACAGGCGGCGCATGTCCCTGCCGATGCCCACACCTCTGCCCAGGCTCACGACTCGGGCCGTTTGACGCTCTCCAGGAGCATGTCCAGCCACTCCGCCACCTTGTCGCGGTGCTGGTCGGTGGGCAGTTGCGCGGCCCGCCAGGCGATCCCGCGGACGCCGTGGTCCTGCAGCAGCCGCTCCAGCGGGCCGTCGGCGGCCGCGGCCGCCTCCCGCTCGGCGAGTTTGTGCAGCAGTTCCTGCTCGGTGCTCTGCAGGGCGCCCGTGAGGGCCTCGGGATCCTCGGCCGTGAGGAATCCGGCGTGCACCCGGAAGAAACGCTGGATGGCGTCGCAGTGCTCCATGGTGGGACGCCGGTCGCCGTTGATGAGTGCGCCCGCCTGCTGGCGGGACATACCCGCGCCGTCGGCGATCTCCTGCTGGGTGTACTTGCGCCCGTTGGGCTTGAGCCGGGTGTGGCGCAGCAGGTCCAGTCGCTGAAGGAAGCGTGCCTGCACATCGGGCTCGCCCGCCGGACGGCCGCTCAGCAGGGCCCTGACCACGGGCTCGGCGACCCCGGAGGCGGCGGACAGCCGGCCGGTGTCGAAGACCTCCGCATGCGGCACGCCGAGCCGGTCGGCGAGCGCGGCGACGCGAGCGACGACGGCCGGCAGCGCTGCGGTCGTCGCCGTGGTGCCCGGACCCTCGAAGCCATCCGTCACCGACAGATCTCCTACGTTTCTCACAGGCTTCTCACTAGCGGTTGCCGTGAACTCGACGGAGATTACCGGGTAGTTCGAACTCGCATCCAGGTGTCGCCACAACTGTGGCCAATTTCAGCCGTCAACCAGCATGAAATGCCACGATAGTTGACACCACTCAAGTCGGGGCCGCAGGATCAAGGCGCCGCGTGAAGGCCGCAGAGGCAAGAGGGGTGACCTCCCGATGGCACATCAGGCAGGAGGGCAGTGGTCCGTACCGCGGCCCGTCCCCGAGAGTCTCGAAGCCCAGGCGTATCTGCAGGACTACGCCACCCTCCTGGAGGCCGTCCCTTTTCCGTCCGTCGTCCTCGACCACCGCTGGGACGTTGTTCTCGCCAACAATGCTTTCGCGTCACTTTTCGGCGAGGTGGGCCCGCACCCGACTGCCATGCCGGGTGAGAACTTCCTCAGGTTCGTCCTCTTCCACCCGGACGCGGCCACGGTTCTCGGCGAGCACGAGTCGAGCTGGTTCCTGCCGATGCTGGCGCACTTCGCCGCCGCCGTCGAGCAGTACGGCCACGACCACGGACTCCAGTCCATCCGGCGCGACATCGCCCAGGACCCGATCATGGAGGCCGCCTACCGGCAGGGGCTGCCGCACTGGATCCGCGCGGTGGGTGAACAGGCCGTGGCGCACGACGGCGCCGTACGCCCCCTGATGCACCCCGATCCCCGCTGGGGCGCCACCGATTGCCGTGTCGTGGACGAGACGCCGAGGACGCTGCAGGGCTTGGGGTACACGCGGATGACGCTGGTCCTGCGGGAGACCCGCCGGGACCGGGCCAAGGCCCGCAGACCGCGCCCTGTGGCGGCGCACCTGAGGGTCGTGCCGGCCCCCGGGGCCTGACCACCTTCGACGAGATCGTGGTGACGACGCCCACGGCGCGCCCGGGGAGCGAGACGCTGCCGATCTGGATCTTCAACAACATGCCCCGCCCGCAGCGGGCGCGCCGGTGGTGAACGTGGTCGCGGCCGTGCTCGTGCTGCTGTCCGTCGTCCCGATCCACGTGGCTCAGCGGCTTTCGGCGGACAGGGTCGCGGCAAGCCGCGTGTGAGCGCTGTTCCCGGCCGTTCCGGCCGTTCCAGGTCATTCTCAGGGTCGGCGATATGTGACATAGTACTGATGTGAGTCAGCGTTATGTGACATGGTACTGACGTGAGTAGGCCTCTGACCTGCGACGTCGTGGTCGTCGGCGCCGGCATGGTGGGCGCCGCCTGTGCCCTGTACGCATCCAGCGCGGGCCTGGACGTCGTCGTCGTGGACCGTGGCCCGGTGGCCGGCGGCACCACCGGCGCAGGTGAGGGCAACCTCCTCGTGTCCGACAAGGAGCCCGGCCCGGAGCTCGACCTCGCGCTCCTCTCGAACCGCCTGTGGGCCGAGCTGGCGCAGGAGTTCGGCGAGGCCGTCGAGTACGAGCCCAAGGGTGGAGTCGTGGTCGCCACCTCACCCGGCGGTCTCACCGCGCTGGAGCGCTTCGCCGCCGGGCAGCGTGCGGCCGGAGTCGTCGCCGAAACCGTATCGGGCGACACGCTGTACGGCCTCGAACCCCGGCTCGCCCCCGGTCTTCCCGGCGCCGTGCACTATCCGCAGGACGCCCAGGTGATGCCCGCCCTGGCCGCCGCCCACCTCCTCCGGGCCTCGGGCGCCCGCCTGCACACCGGCCGGACCGTGACCGGAGTCCTGCGCACAACGGACCGTACGGTGCTCGGAGTTCGCACCGACATGGGCGACATCCACGCCCCGGCGGTGGTCAACGCCGCCGGCACCTGGGGTGCCGAAATCGCCGCGCTCGCGGGCACCTTCCTGCCGGTCCTCCCGCGCCGCGGCTTCGTCCTCGTCACCGAACCGCTCCCGCGCATGGTCCACCACAAGGTGTACGCCGCCGACTACGTGGCCGACGTGGCCAGCGACTCGGCCGCGCTGCAGACCTCGCCGGTCGTGGAGGGCACGGCAGCGGGACCGATCCTGATCGGCGCAAGCCGCGAACGGGTCGGCTTCGACCGGACGTTCTCACTGCCCGCCGTGCGTGCCCTCGCGGCGGGCGCGACCCGGCTGTTCCCCTTCTTGTCCGACGTCCGCGTCATCCGCTCCTACGCGGGCTTCCGCCCGTACATGCCCGACCACCTGCCCGCCATCGGCGCCGACCCACGGGTGCCAGGCCTCTTCCACGCCTGCGGGCACGAGGGCGCGGGCATCGGGCTGGCCACCGGCACCGGTCACCTGATCGCGCAGGTGCTGACAGCGAAGACGCCCGACCTCGACCTGACTCCGTTGCGCCCCGACCGTTTCCCGGAGGAGGCCGTGTGAACTCCCCACTGGAGCTGGCCGGGGCCCACCCGCGCCCGCCGTTCACGGTCACACTGGACGGCCGTGAGATCGAGGCACTGCCAGGCCAGACGGTCGCCGCCACGCTCTGGGCGGCGGGGATCACCTCCTGGCGCACCACCCGCGGTGCCGGACGTCCACGTGGCGTCTTCTGCGGCATCGGCGTCTGCTTCGACTGCCTGGTGTCCGTCAACGACCGCCCGGGCCAACGGGCTTGCCTGGTCTCCGTGCAGCCGGGCGATGCTATCCGCACGCAGGAAGGGACCGGTCACGATGACTGAGCGACCGCACCTCGCCGTGATCGGCGCGGGCCCGGCGGGGCTCGCCGCGACCGTGGCCGCCGCGGCGCACGGCGTCGCGGTCACCCTGCTCGACTCGTCCGGGCAGGCGGGCGGCCAGTTCTACCGGCAGCCCGCCGCCGGACTCCGCGCCGGCCGGCCGCAGGCGCTGCACCACGACTGGCGGACGTGGGAGCGACTGCGCGACGGGCTGGACTCGCACGTAAGGGCCGACGCAGCAAGGCACTTGACGGATCATCAGGTCTGGTTCGTCGACCGGCACTCCGGCCGGTTCACCGTGCACGCCCTGCTCGGCCCCGAGCAGGAGAGCCCGGTGACCGTGCGCGCCGACGCCGTCCTCCTGGCCACCGGAGGGTACGAGAAGGTGCTGCCCTTTCCCGGCTGGACCCTCCCCGGTGTCGTCACCGCGGGCGGGGCCCAGGCGATGCTCAAGGGCACCCTCGCGGTGTCCGGACGTACCGCAGTGGTCGCGGGGACAGGACCGCTGCTGCTGCCCGTGGCGACGGGTCTCGCCGCGGCCGGAGTGGAGGTCGCGGCGCTCGTCGAATCCGCCGCTGCCGGGGCGTTCGTACGGCGGACCCGGGCGCTGGCGGCACAGCCGGGCAAGGTCGCCGAAGGGGCCGGGTACGCCGCCCGGCTGCTGCGGCACCGGGTGCGCGCCCTCGCCCGGCACACCGTCGTCGAGGCGCACGGCGCGGACCGGCTGGAGGCGGTGACCGTCGCCGCGCTCGACGGCGAGGGCAGGGTGAGGCCCGGTACCGAACGCCGTATCCCCTGCGACACACTGGCCGTCGGCCACGGCATGCTCCCGCACACCGACCTCGCCGAGGCCCTCGGCTGCCGCCTCGACGGCCTGAACGTGCACGTCGACGACGAACAGCGCACCGACGTACCCGGCGTGTGGGCCGCGGGGGAGGCCACCGGCATCGGCGGCTCGGCCCTCGCGCTGGCCGAGGGCCACATCGCCGGACGGTCCGCCGCCGCACGCCTCGGCGGCACCATGCCCGACCCGCGCGAGTGGGCCGCGGCCGTGAAGTCCCGTACGCGACTGCGGGAGTTCTCCGCCGCGCTCGACGCCGTGTACGCCCCGCCCGCCCACTGGACCGCGCAGGTCACCGACGAGACCGTCGTGTGCCGCTGCGAGGAGGTCACCAGCGGCACGATCCGGGCGGCCGTGGCGGAGCTGGGCGCCGGCGATCTGCGCACCGTGAAGCTGCTGACCCGGGCCGGCATGGGCTGGTGCCAGGGCCGGATCTGCGCACCCGCTGTCGCCGGGCTCGCCGGATGCGAACTCACCCCGTCCCGGCGGCCGTTCGCGTGCCCCGTACCACTCGGAGTCCTCGCCCGCGAGGACGAACACCCCATCGATGGAGGGCCCTCATGACCGACCACCGCCCCTGGCGCGGCGTCCTCGTCGCCACAGCGCTGCCGCTGAACGACGACCTCTCGGTGAACTACGAAAAATATGCCGAGCACTGCGGCTGGCTCGTCGAGAACGGCTGCGACGGGGTCGTCCCCAACGGCTCGCTGGGGGAGTACCAGGTACTCACCCTCGAGGAGCGGGCCAAGGTCGTCGAGACGGCCGTCGGCGCGATCGGCGGTCAGCGGGTCATGCCCGGCGTCGCCGCATACGGGTCCGCCGAGTCCCGCCGCTGGGCCGAGCAGGCCCGCGACGCAGGCTGTCACGCGGTGATGCTGCTGCCGCCCAACGCCTATCGCGCGGACGAGCGTTCGGTCCTCGCCCACTACGCCGAGGTGGCGAAGGCGGGTGTGCCGGTCGTGGCGTACAACAACCCGATCGACACCAAGGTCGACCTCGTACCGGAACTCCTCGCGAAGCTGCACGGAGAGGGCCACATCCGCGCCGTCAAGGAGTTCTCCGGGGATGTCCGCCGCGCCTACCGGATCGCCGAACTCGCCCCGGAACTGGACCTGTTGATCGGGGCCGACGACGTCCTGCTGGAACTCGCGATCGCGGGTGCCAAGGGCTGGGTGGCCGGATACCCGAACGCCCTGCCCACCGCGAGCGTCGAGCTGTACCACGCGGCCGTCGACGGCGATCTGGCCACCGCGAAGAAGCTGTACGAGCAGCTGCATCCGCTGCTGCGCTGGGACTCCCGGGTGGAGTTCGTGCAGGCGATCAAGCTGTCGATGGACGTGGTGGGGCGATTCGGCGGCCCGGTACGACCGCCCCGCGTGCCGCTGCTGCCCGAACAGGAGGCGGCCGTCCGCGCCGCCACCGAGAAGGCCGTCGCCGCCGGACTCGTGTGACGGAAGGGGCCGAACATGCGCAGCACACTCGTCCTGCACGCCGTCGACTCGCACACCGAGGGCATGCCCACCCGCGTGATCACCGGCGGGATCGGGACCATCCCCGGGGAGACGATGAACGAGCGGCGGCTGTACTTTCGCGAACACCGCGACGACATCAAACAGTTGCTGATGAACGAGCCGCGCGGGCACTCCGCGATGAGCGGCGCCGTCCTTCAGCCGCCGACCCGCGCCGACTGCGACTGGGGGGTCGTCTACATCGAGGTGTCCGGCTATCTGCCGATGTGCGGGCACGGCACGATCGGGGTCGCGACCGTGCTCGTGGAGACCGGCATGGTGGAGGTCGTCGAACCGGTCACCACGATCCGCCTCGACACCCCGGCAGGGCCGGTGGTCGCCGAGGTGGCGGTGGAGGGCGGCGCGGCCAAGGCGGTGACCCTGAGGAACGTGCCGTCGTTCGCGGTGGCCCTCGACCGCAAGGCGACGCTTCCCGACGGGCGGTCAGTCACTTATGACATGGCATACGGCGGAAACTTCTATGCCATCCTCCCGCTGGACCAGTTCGGTCTCCCCTTCGACCGCACCCGCAAGGACGACATCCTCGCCGCCGGGCTGGCGCTGATGGACGTCATCAACGCCGAGGAGGAGCCCGTCCACCCGGAGGACCCCTCCATCCGCGGCTGCCACCACGTCCACCTGCTCGCTTCCGGCTCCACCGCCCGTCACTCCCGGCACGCGATGGCCATCCACCCCGGCTGGTTCGACCGCTCGCCCTGCGGTACCGGCACCAGTGCGCGCATGGCCCAACTGCATGCGCGAGGCGAACTCCCGCTGCGCACCGAGTTCGTCAACGAGTCGTTCATCGGCACCCGTTTCACCGGCCGCCTCCTCGGCACCACCGAGGTCGCCGGCCGTCCCGCCGTCCTGCCCAGCTTCACCGGCCGGGCGTGGATCACCGGCACCGCCCAGTACCTGCTGGACCCAAAGGACCCGTTCCCCGCGGGATTCGTGCTGTAGGCGACCCGATAATGTCCGGTGACCCAAGGAGGACGATCACGATGGCCCAGCAGCACCGCCCTGCCCTCCCCTCGCTCGGCGGCAGGAAGCCCAGCTTCCGGGAAAAGGTCGTGGACGTGCTGCGGGCCGCGCTGGTCGCGGGTGAACTGCGCCCCGGCCAGGTGTACTCGGCGCCGGCCCTCGCATCCCGTCTCGGCGTCTCCGCCACGCCGGTGCGCGAGGCGATGCTGGAGCTGGTGAGGGAGGGCATGGTCGAGATCGTTCCGAACAAGGGCTTCCGGGTCACCGCCGTCTCCGACGGGCAGCTCGACGAGTACACCCACGTACGGTCCCTGATCGAGATCCCGACGGTCGTCGGCCTCGCGGACACCGCCGACCCCGACGACCTCAGGGCGCTGCGCCCGATCGCGATGGAGATCGTCACCTCGGCGGCGAAGGGCGACCTCATCGAGTACGTCGAGGCCGACCTGAGCTTCCATCTGGGGCTGCTGGCCCTCGCGGGCAACGACCATCTCGTGGCGGTCGTACGGGACTTGCGCCGCCGTTCGCGGTTGTACGGGCTGACCGCGCTGGTCGAGGCGGGGCGGCTGCGGGCCTCCGCCGAGGAGCACCTCGAACTCCTCGACGCTCTGCTCGCCCAGGACACCGAGGCCGTGCGTGAGGTGATGACCCGGCACCTCGGGCATGTCCGGGGCCTGTGGGCCGCCCACTGAGACGGCGGCGAGCACCATGACGCAAGCCGTTGGCGTTTCTTGCGAGGACGCACCACTTCGGCAGTTCAGCGAAGTGAAGCCATACCGGACTCCGTGACCGCCACCCGCGAAACCCCACGCGCCCCTGGTGTGCGACTGGTCGCGTCCCGCACTCCGACCGACCTTCAACTGCCTTTGTACGACGGTGGCGGAGGCGGGCAGGACGACCACCTGCTCGCCACAGCCTCCCGGCTCGACACCGCCCTCGGAATCACAGGTCCAGTACAAGCCGCTTCCCACGGCAGCGGGACACACAGACCATCATCGTCTCCCCGCTCTCCCGTTCGGCGTCGGTGAGCACCGAGTCCCGGTGGTCAGGCGTGCCCTCCAGCACGTCGGTCTCGCAGGTGCCGCAGGTGCCCTCGGTGCAGGAGAACAGCACCTCGACACCGGCGGCACGGACGGCGTCCAGCACGGAGACGTCCGCAGCGACCGTGACGGTACGCCCGCTCTGCGCCAGCTCCACCTCGAACTCGCCGTTTTCGCCGCCCACTTGGGCCTTGGGCGAGAACCGCTCGACGCGCAGCCGCTGCGCCGGGCACCGCTCCTCGACCGCGTCCAGCAGCGGCCCGGGGCCGCAGCAGTAGACGAGCGTGCCCTCGGGCAGGTCGTCCAGCGCGGAGCCGAGGTCCAGCAGCCCGGTCTCGTCCTGAGGGGAGACGGTCACCCGGTCCCCGTAGCGCCCCAACTCCTCGGTGAAAGCGATGGAGTTGCGTGTACGACCGCCGTACAGCAGCGTCCACTCCGCTCCCGCGGCCTCCGCCGCGGCGAGCATCGGCAGGATCGGGGTGATGCCGATGCCGCCCGCGACGAACCGGTATCGAGGCGCCGGCTCCAGCCGGAAGTGATTGCGCGGACCGCGCACCCGCACCTTGTCGCCCAGCCTCAACTGCTCGTGCACATGGGCGGATCCGCCGCGCCCGTCCGGCTCCCGCAGCACGGCGATCCGCCACACCGAACGGTCCGCGGGATCACCGCACAGCGAGTACTGCCGTTCCAGCTCCGGCCCGAGCACGACGTCGACATGGGCGCCCGGCTCCCAGGCCGGCAGCTCCTCGCCGAGAGGGTGGCGGAGAGTGAGGGCGAGCACGCCGTCGGCGGCCGGCTCACGGCCGTCGACGACGAGTTCGGCTTCGTAGGCGCTCATGAGCTGTTTCCTTGCGGCCGGGGCCCTTCGGGCTGGTCGTGTCCTTCGGGATGCCCGAGCATCCACTCCCACATCCCGACCGGGTCCTGGGCGGTGTGCTGGGCGCCACAGTGACAGGTTCCGTGCAGGGTGTCGGTACCCGGCAGCCAGTCGATGCGGTAGATCTCGCCGGTGGACGTGCTCACAGGACCGTCTCCACGGGCTTGTCGCCCTCCTCGACCAGGCGGGCGAGGATACGGCGGGCGGCCAGGCCGCCGGTGTCGATGTTGATGCTCAGCTCCTGGTACCCGGTGCGCTCCGTACCGAGCGTCTTCTGCAGCAGGTTGAGCGCGTCGACGTCCTGCATGACCACGGTGTGGTTGTTGCCCCGCAGGAACTCCGTGACCTCCGTGTTGCCGATCGCCCAGTCGCGCGAGACCATCCAGAAGTCGTACACATGGCCGTCGTTGGACGGCGTGATGGCATACGTGATCTCGGTGTGGAAGCCGTTCGGGTCGCTGCCGTCCGCCTCCGGCACCACACCCACCGGCGCGATGCGGCTGTGCAGCAGATACAGGCACGGCGCGTGGTACTCGATGTCCTGCCAGCGCGTGATCCGGCCCTCGATCCCGGTGGACTTGGCGTAGAACGGCGGGCATTCGGCGTCGTCCATGTGCCGGCTGACCCGCACGATGCCCGCGCCCTCGTCGACCTCGGTGGTGATCGGCGTCTCGGCGACCTCGGGGGTGCCGATGTAACCGCCGTGCAGATAGGTCTCGTGCGACAGGTCGAGGAGGTTGTCGACGAGCAGCCCGTAGTCGGCGTCTATGGGCTCCATGCCACGGACGGTCGTCCAGCCGGGGGAAGCGAGGTGTCGCGCCCGCGGGATTTTCTGCGCGTCCGCGAGCGCCGGGTCGCCGATCCACACCCACACCAGCGAGTCCTGCTCGACCACGGGGTAGGAGGCGACACGAGCGGTGCGCGGTACGCGCTTCTGACCGGGCACGTACACGCAGGTCCCGGTCGTGTCGTAGGTGAACCCGTGATACCCGCACACGATGCGGTCGCCGTCGAGCCTGCTGGGCTTCTCGTGCAGTGGGAACCGGCGGTGCACACAGCGGTCGGCGAGTGCGACGGGCGTCCCGTCCTCCTCGGTCCGGTAGAACACGAGGGGCTCGTCCAGAACCGTCCGGCCGAGCAACTCCTCGCGCCCGACCTCGTGGCTGTAGGCGGCGACGTACCACTGGTTCCTGGCAAAAGCGGTGATGTGCGGCATGGCGGTTCCCGTCCCTGTCGGCGGGACGTCCTCGCCCCGCGTGCCGTGGTTGGAATCAGGGTCGTGAGGCTTGTATCGGCTCGGCAAGACGGCTTCTGCCAGGCGGAAAGGTTTTTGTAAAGATGCTGGTCAGAGCCCTGTTCTGTCAGCGAGGACGATCTTCTGGCGACCATCAAGGCCGAGCGGGAGATCTACCGGACCTTCTACACGTTCTTTCGGCTGGTGGACACGGGCCGGTACCGGCAGCTCGTGGAGTGCTTCACGAAGGACACGCTGATCGAGTACGACGTGATGGCCGGGCCGACCCAGCGCTTCCACGGGCGCGACGACTTCGCCGCCTTCGTGTCCGCGGGCCGGGCCGGCCGGCACGAGCCCACGGTCGCGCACGTCGTGGGACAGACCCTGATCGAGTGGACCGACGGGCGGCCCCAACCTTCCGCCGGCACCGTGCTCCACCAGAAGGGCGGCTACACCTGGACTCCAGGGGCAGCGCCCCGACGGCACCTGGACCCCCGTGCCCATCGGGTCGGACGCCCGCCTCACGGAAATCACGTAAACGCGGGAGCTTATCTCAGCGCAACAGTCCCCGTACGGCGTCGAACGCCGCCGCCACCGTCGCCGGATCCGCCCCCGGGCGGGCCAGCGCGCTCATGGGGATCGGGGTGACCGGGGGCAGCCCCTCGTAGGAGGTCAGGCCGTCCGGTGCCGGGCCGACCGCGGCGAGCAGGGCCACGCCCTGGCCCGTGCGGGCGATGTCGAGGACGCCGGCCAGATATCCCGCGTCGCCGACGACCGTGGCCTGCACCCCGTGCGCGGCAAGCGTCGCTATGGCCCGGCGGCGGATCGCGCAGGGGTCCTCGATGGCGACCAGCGGCACGGGAGCCGGCGCGGTCGGCGGCTCCCAGCCGGGCGTTGCGTGCCAGAGCAGGGGAAGGCCGCCGACCGGCGTGCCCTCGGTGGCCGCGGCCTCCGTTACGTACACCGCGACATCCACGCTGCCCCGCTCCACGGCCTCGACCAGCCGCGCCGAGCGGTCGATGCGGAACCGCACCCGGCAGCCGGGCCGCACCTCCTGGACGGCCGCGGTGAGGCGTGGCAGGAACTGGTCGGCGGCGTGCTCGGTGGAACCGATCGTCACGGTGTCGCCGTCCACGTCGAGCAGTGTGCGCACCGCCTCGTCGTGGACGGCGAGGATGCGCCGAGCCTGCTCGACGAGAAGGCGCCCCTGAGGGGTGAACCGCATGCCCCGGCCCTCACGTTCGACGACCGGGCCCCCGAGCGTCTTCTCCAGTCGGCGTACATGCTGGCTGACCGCGGACTGGCTGAGCGCGAGAGAGCGGGCCGCGCGGTGGAAGCCGCCGCAGTCGGCTATCGCGGTCAGGCTGCGCAGGGCCACGATGTCGAGGACAGGTTGGGGCATACGGCGACCGTAGCCCGTATCCGGCATCGATCGCGATTGCTGATCGGTTTCGATGCGGAATCGTCGTTGGACGTGGTCCGTCCCGGCCGGTCATGATGAGCACATGGTTCCCACGACCGCTTCCGCTGCCCTTCTGACGCAGCGCCGAGTCATCGACTTCGGCGTGGCGTGCAGCGCGCGCTGTCGTTGATCTCCGCCGCGTACCGGCGTTCCCGTTCTCCACACCGGCGCCCTCGCCGGGCCTGAGCTGATCACATCTCGCTTGTTCTGACACGTGTCGGCGGCCCCTCCTGCTCTTCACGTGTCCATTCCCCCTGCCCCGAAACGGGAGTTGCTTCCCCATGCCCTCCTCTCCTTCCCCCTTGCCTTCCTCCTCCTGGGACGAACCCGAAGGCCTCGCCGCGCGCGGCACGCTCATCGTGCTGGCCGGGCGGGGCGAACACGGGGGCGTGTACGAGCGGTTCGGCCGCCGTCTCGCCTTCGACGCCTACCGGGTGCGCGCCCTCGGCGACGCCTCCGCGGATCCCTCCGTGCTCGACGAGGCGGCCAAGCTCCTCGCCGACGAGTCGCTGCCCGGCCCCAAGGTGCTCGTCGGGTCGGACACGGGCGCCCGGTACGCCGCTCGGCTCGCCGCCGAGCAGACCGCGGGCGCCCAGCCGTCCGGCACCGGCGACGTGCGGCAGCAGCCCGTCGAAGACTCGCCGGCCTTCGGGATCCTCGTTGAAGCCCTGGTGGATGAAGTCGCGGATGGCCCGGCCGGTCTGCGAACGTCCCCATCCGTAGGCATGGTCGACGGGGCCGGCCGGCTACGGACCGCGCCAAGTACGACGACCTCATCTCCTACGCGTCCTACGAGGGGCCCTCGCCCTTGACGGCGGCTGGAGCGGCCTCGACCTGTCCGAACTCGCGCCGAAGCAGCCCCTGGAGTACGTCGACACCGACGCGGTCCACTCGGCGCTCACGATCTTCTCCACCGCCGATCCGGCCCGCCGGTGGACCCCCGATCAGGTCGCCCGCTACCTGGGCATCGGCGGCATCGGCCCCGTGGTGGTGGGCTCCCCGGCGACGGTCGCCGACGAACTGGAGCGCTGGGTCGAGGAGGCCGACATCGACGGATTCAACCTCGCCTACGCCACCACCCCTGGCACCTTCGTCGACCTCGTCGTCCCGGAACTGCGCAGCCGCGGCAGGGTCCCGGCCCCGTCCGGCGGCGCCACCCTCCGCGAACGCCTCCATGACGCGGCCGGCAGCCCCCGGGTCAGGGACGACCACCCGGCCGCCCGCCATCGCGAACTCGCCATTCGGGAGCGCGAATCAGCCGGAGCACACCAGCTTTCATAGTTTTCCCATCGGATTACTAGGGAATCGTTGACGGTGGTCGAAGAGGAGAGTGAGGATGATGAAGCCGACGCTTCACTGCGCATCGCTGCACTCCCACGCAGCCTCGCCGGGCACCGCGTCGTCCTCGGTCCCCTGTAAGGAAGACGCCATGACCACAGCACTGAGCTGTAGCGACAGCCGCAGCCGCATGAAGCGGGCGAGGATATGACGGTGACGGCGGACGAGGTGACCGACGCGGGAGCCGGGCAGGCCGACTGGCTGCACATAGCCCGTGAGATGGCGGACGACCTGGCCACGGACGCGGTCGAGCGCGAACAGGCCGGCAAGGCACCGCTCGACGAGGTGTCGCGGTTGCGCGAGTCGGGACTGCTGACACTGCCGGCGCCGGCCGAACTCGGGGGAGGCGGTGGGGACTGGCGCACGGCCTGCGCGGTCATCCGGACCGTCGCCGCGGCCGACGGGGCCATCGGCCACCTGCTGGGCAACCACTACTTCCTGTTCTGCAGCGCCCGGTTCTTCGCCGACCGCACGCGTGCCGCCCGCATCGAGCGGGAGTCGACGGCGGGGCAGTGGTGCTGGGGAGGCGGTATCGCCTCACATGAACCACCACTCATCCTGACCCCCACGGCGGGCGGCTATCTGCTCAACGGCTACCAGAGGTACGCCACCGGAGTCGGGATCGCCGACCGGCTGGTGGTTCGAGCCGCCAAGTACGGGACCGGTGAGCCGTTGGCCGTCCTGGTCGACCCCGCCCGCTCGGGCGTCGTGAGCGGCAGCAGCGGGGACGTCTTCGGTCAGCGGCTGGCGGCCGGTGGCGGCGTGGAGTTCGATTCCGTGCCGGTCGCGGCCGACGATGTGCTCGGCTCCCTCTCGCCGGACGAGGGCGTCCTGTCACCCTTCGCCTCTCTGGCCGCGCCGACAGCGCGTCTGGTCTCCGTCCAGTTCTGTCTTGGCGTGGCAGAGGGCCTGCTGGCCGAGGTTCGCGAGTGCGGAAGGGGCATGAGGTCCCCCTGGCAGCCCTTCTCGCCTCAGCCCTGGCCGGACAGCCCGCCGCAAGATCCGTACGCGCTGACCGTGTACGGCGAGCTCACCGTCGTCGCACGTGCCGCGTCCGCCCTGGCCGAGCAGGCGGTGGATGCCCTGGTGCGCGGCCTCGTACAGGGCGAGGATCTCGACGACGAGGAGTGCGCGGAGATCGCCGTCCTCGCGAGCGTGGCCGAGTCTGCCGCCTCCCGGGCCGCGCAGGAGATCACCACCCGTGCCCTGGACGTCATCGGCGCCGACGCCGCCTCCGCGCGGCATGGCCTCGACCGCTTCTGGCGCAACGCCCGGACACACACCCTGCGCGAGCCGGTCGCCCACAGACTGCTCGAGGTGGGCGACTACTTCCTCAATGGCGCGCACCCACCCTTCGCCCTTCCAGCCTGACCGGGAGGGTGACCGGTACGGGAGCCGACACGACACTGACGGACAATCGCGGTATGCGGATCTCGGCGCGGGCGGACTATGCGGTGCGGGCGGCACTGGAGCTGGCCGCAGCAGGGGGCGAGGCCTCGCTCAAGGCCGAGGCGATCGCCGCGGCACAGGGCATCCCGCACAAATTCCTGGAGGGCATCCTCGGCGACCTGCGCCGGGGCGGTCTTGTGGTCAGCCAGCGGGGCGGCAAGGGCGGCTACCGGCTCGCCCGCCCGGCGGACTCGATCGCCATCGCCGACGTCATCCGCGTCGCGGACGGCCCGCTGGTCTCACCGGCCAACTCAGGTCCCTCAGAGACCAGTTGCAGAGGCTGATGCCTCTGACTGCCTCCACTCGCCTCTGCAACCCGTCCTGGCAGGTCACAGCCTCATCGCCCCCACACAAGCGCAGGTCAGAAAGATGCGCTAGCTGTACCACTGGTTCCTGGCGAATGCGGTGGTGTGCGGCATGGTGGCTGGTTCCCGTCTCTGTGGCGTGGTGACATCGTCCGCAGGAGGTTCACGAGGCCGCAATACCGCTTCCGCCTCAGGGAAGCGGATTTCGAAGTTGCCTGCTCTTGGGGGCTGTTGGCGTGCGGGAGCAGGTTTCGAGCAACGGTGAAGGCGTCGACCCCGATCAACGTCGTCGATCGCGCCATGTGCCGCTCCGCGCATCAGGCCGGAACGGGCAGCAAAGCCCGGACAATCTGCCATTCCCCCTCCGCCACGTCCGAGCCGTAGCAAGGGGCACGGTCTGGGCCGTCCGCCGCATTGCCGAACCTGCTGGCGAGGCAGTCACACGCAGGAGACGACGAGTTGGACTCCACACACGCGAGCGCGAAAGACTGCGGCAACAGGGCCTCCCGGAACAGTTCGTTGGCTTCGACAACCCCCGAGTTGCCGCGAGGCCCTGCCTTCATGCGCCGACCCCACCGCGATCACCCGATCAAGACCCTCGTTCGACCAGACAAGCCCGTTGATCGGTAAGCGGATGGCTTCTCAGGCGGACAACTGACAACCGACAAATACCGGCAGAGCCATCCTTGCGAAAACCATTGGTCCCCGGCTTGCTCCGCTGATGGACTGACGTCCTACCGTGAGTCTGCCGCGTGACGGAGGTAGTGGTTGTGACAGGTTATGACGTGCTTGCCGAGGTGTACGAATGGCTCATCTCGGATGCGAAGTTGCCTCCAGCCGAATTCGCTGCGTCGTTCGACGACGTCCTCGATCTCCTGCCGTCGAACGCTCACGTCCTCGACTGTTCGTGCGGAACCGGACAGTTGGCGGTTGGCCTCGCCGGTCGTGGCATGCAGGTTGTCGCAACTGACGCCAGCGAGGCGATGGTTCGTCGGACTGCAGAGTTGTCTGAGGAGTTCGGGGCATCCGTCCGGGCCGTACGGGCGAACTGGGAAGAGTTGCCCGACCATTTCCAGGACAACACGTTCGACATGGTGTTCTGCGTTGGCAACTCGCTTCACCATGCCACGGGCGCGACAGGCAGGGGTGCTGCTCTGGAGTCGATGTCACGGCTTCTGCGCCCCGGCGGGCGCTTGGTACTCACATCCCGCACTTGGGAACTCGTGAGGGCCAGAGGTTCCCGGCTGGAGATCGGTGACCGACTCGTCCGCCGGAACGGTCGCGACGCCGTCGTGGTCTACCGCTGGGAGATTGCGCCGCATTGGGAGGAGGAGCACCACATCGAGATTGCGATCGCGCAAGTTGATGCGACCGGGTTGGTTCTTGTCCGCTCGGAACTGCTGTCCTGCTGGCCCTACCGGTACGAGGAACTCGAAGTCGAGCTGCACCGGGTCGGACTCCAGACGGAACTGAGCACGTTTGATCTTGAGGCCGAGAACTACATGGTGGTCGCGAGCAAGGTATAAACACCGGACTCTCAGTTCCTGGCCGGACCGCGCGGTTGCTCGCAGGACGATTGCGCCCTCTCATCGGTGCGGGTTCAAGTGGTCAACGCAACGCCTCGGACGAGGAGTGCTCGTCGATCAGACGGCGGTAGATCCGGGGTGACGGTGTGGCGCTGTTTCCTGGTCGCATCCAGATCAATGAGCAGGATCTCGTCGATCAGCGGCGTGAACGGATCCAGCTTCGACGGCCGCGCCGAAGCGGTTGTCGTGCGTGGCTGCGGCCAAGCCGAGGGCAGGCCTTGTTGACCGTGCTCCAGGTGACGCCGTACTTGCACTGCAACGCCCGGTTCGACATGCCATCGGGAGTCGCGCCGCAGCGCGGCGTACAACTCGACCTTCGACTGGCCAGGCAGCACGCTGCGAGGGTCGAGCCCTCGCTCTTTTGCCGGATGATCACCGGCAGGCGCTCACATCCAAACGGGGCGTCAGCCGCTTCTCAATCCGCCGGACCCGGCGGCCGTTCCAGCCGGTATCCGTGCCCTCGCAGCGTGGGATCTCCGGCAGGCGGACAGGACCGCTCCCGGACCGCACTGCCCCGGTCAGTCTGCGTCGCAGGCCCGCCATCGTCACGTCGAGAGTCTTGGTGGGTCCGAACCAGTTCTCGTCCCATACCTCGGAGGCGAGGTCGCGGCCACGACTCATAGCGGGTGTGCGGGGCCGCCCAGGTGGATGTCACCTGGGCGGCATCGTGCCGGGTGGGGGTTCAGCCGGTCGGTCCTGCCGGGGTCGTGGTGGTCTTGAAGCCCTCGGTCTTGTCGGCCTGGAGGGCGAACTCATTGGTGAACGTCTTGCTGAGATCCACCGAGCCCTTGACGTCGCCGACCAGCTGTTCCGTCGCCAGGGAGGTCTTCGGGCCGCCGGCCGGCATGAGGCCGTCCGGGAGGAACTGACCCTTGTCCTCGGTCAGGGCCTTGATGTAGTCGGCCTTGGTGACCAGTTGGTTGGACACGAATGAGGACGGCAGCTTGTTCGCTATGTCGGCCGCGCTGTGGGTGTTGATCCAGTGCATGGTGGCGACAAGTGCGTCGACGACCTTCTGCACCGTCTCCTTGTGCGAGTTCACCCAGTCGGTGCGGGCGAGCACACTGGCCGCGGGGTAGGCGCCGCCCATCGCCGCTGTGGCGCCCTGCGTGGTGGCCAGGTCGATCGCGGAGGCACCGACGCCCTTCTTCTGGATCGCTGCGACCGTCGGCTGTGTCGTCATGACGCAGTCGACCTTGCCGTTCTGCAGCGCGGCGATGGCGGTGGAGCCCGCGCCCACCCCGATCCGGTGGAACTGGCTGGTCTTGACGCCCTTCTTGGCGGCCAGGAACTGGGTGAGCGTGTCGGTGCCCGAACCCAGGTCGGTGACGCCGAGGGTCTTGCCCTTGAAGTCGGCGCCCGAAGTGACGCCCGACTTCTTGGTGCACATCTCGCGCTCGCCCGGCGCGCCGGAGAGCTGGACGACGTCCTCGACCGCTTTGCCCTTGGCCTGGAACTCGATGGTGTGGTTGTACCAGGCGCCTGCCATGTCCACCTGCCCCGAGGCCATGGCCTCTTCAGCGCCGACACCGCCGTCCTGCTCGGTGCTGAGCTGGACGTCGACGCCGTACTTCTTGTAGAAGCCCAACTGCTGGGCGAGCTGGTACGGCAGGTAGATCTGCTTGTCGAGGCCGCCGGCCATGAGCTTGACGGTCGGCGTGCCGCCGGAACCGCTGCCAGCCGTGCCGGCGCTGGAGTTGCCTGAACAGGCGCTGACTGCGCCGAGAGCGAGGACGGTGAGGAGAGACGCGGCGACGGCGACGGGTCGTCTGGACATGGCTGGCCACATTCCTTTGCTGGGTCCGAACAGGGGAGGGGAGAGGGGTCAGAGGGCGTTGGACGCCTCGGTGGGGGCCGGCGGGCGCCAGGACAGCAGCCGGTGCTCGAGCTTGCCGATCAGCCACTCGGCGCCGAGCACGATGACCGAGATGACGAGCATCGTGGCGAACACGCCGTTGGGGTCGAAGTTGTTCTGCGCGGTCTTGATGACCAGGCCCAGGCCGCTCTGTGCGCCGAGCACCTCGCCGACCAGCGCGCCGACGATGGCGAAGCCGAAGGCGCTGTGCAGGCTGGCGATGATCCACGTGAGGGCGGACGGCACGATGACGTGCCGGATGATCTGCATCTGCGAGGCGCCGAGCACCTTGGCGTTGGCGAGGATGTTGCGGTCGACCTCGCGGACGCCCTGGAAGGCGTTGAAGAAGACGATGAAGAACACCAGCACCGCGGCGAGCAGGATCTTCGGGAGTACGCCGATGCCGAACGCGACGATGAAGATCGAGCCGAGGACAATCCGGGGGATCGCGTTGACCATCTTGATGTAGGGGCCGAGCACGTCGGAGAGGTAGCGGCTCTGGCCGAGCGCCACACCGAAGATCACTCCGGTGACGGCCCCGAGGGCGAAGCCGGCCAGCGCCTCCTGGATGGTTGTCCAGACGTTTGAGTAGAAGGACCCGAACTCGGTGCCGTGCTGGAAGAGGTCGGCCAGCCGCTTGGCGATGCCGGACGGCTGCCCGAAGAAGAACGGGTCGACGATCCCCCAGGTGGTGAACGCCTGCCAGCCGCCGATGACCAGGACCGCGAGGCCGATACGACCGGCCCACACCTGGCCGGTACGGCGCCGGAGGGCGCGTTTGGCGGCGGCCGCGCCCGACGTCGGTGCGCTGCCTTTGACGGGAGTGCGCGAAACAGCGGACGTCGTGCTCATGCCGTACCTCCTGCGGTGCGTGCGTAGGCGCGCTCCACCTCCTCGCGCAGCGAGTCCCAGATCTGGTGCTGAAGTTCGATGAAGCGGGGCTGGAAGCGGATCTCCTGGACCGAGCCGCGCGGGCGGGGCAGGTCGATGTCGAAGACCGCCTTGACCGATCCGGGGCTGGAGGTCATGACGACGACCCGGTCGGCGAGGGCCACGGCCTCGTCGAGATCGTGGGTGATGAAGATGACCGACGGCCGGATCTGCTCCCACAGGCCGAGCAGTTCGGTCGACATGATCGCCTTGGTCTGCACGTCCAGGGCGCCGAACGGCTCGTCCATGATCAGGATCCGGGGTTCGTTGATCAGCGCCGCGGCCATCGCCACGCGCTTGCGCATACCGCCGGAGAGCTGGTGCGGGTAGCGGTCCTCGAACCCCGACAGGCCCACCCTGCGTAGCCAGTCGCGTGCCGAGGCCTGGGCCTGCTGCTTGGGCACCTTGCGGAAGACGGGGCCCATCAGCACATTGCCCAGGACGGTTTTCCAGGGCAGCAGTGCGTCGGCCTGGAACATGAAGCTGACGCCGTCGGTGACGCCGTTGACCTCGCGGCCGCCGACCTTGACCGATCCCTCGCTGGGCCGGTCGAGCCCGGACACCATGCCCAGCGTCGTGGACTTTCCACAGCCGGTCGGGCCGACCACCGCGCAGAACTGGCCGGGCTCCACGGCGAACGAAACGTCCTGGAGTGCTGTGAACACCTCACCCGCGGGAGTCAGAAATCGTTTGGTGAGTCCGGAAATCTCGACTCGCGCGCTGTCCTGGCCGGCTTTCTCGGCGACCGGGCTCACCGCCGCATCGTTTCGCGAAACCATCTGAAGCTGTCTCCTTCCTGACCTCGGAGGTCGAGGAAGGCAGACGCTAAAGGCCGGCGGGTGTTACGTCGCTGTTTCATCCGTATCCCGCGTTAGCCGTCTTAGCCCGGCTTTTGCTCGTTCTGCTCAGCCGGTCGGGGGTGGGCAGAAGGCCCTTGGCGGGGGCACAATCACGCCACCACGGGCGCGGCGCAGGGCCGCGCCCAGCAGCCGTACGACAGGCAAGAGACACCCGTGACACGCATCCGTATCCCGATCCGCCGCGTCGGCAAAGGGAAGCTCTCCGCGCGGATCCTGGCCAACCAGCTGGTGATCCTGGCGCTGACCGGGCTGATCGGTTTCGTGCTGTTCGCCTTCGCGCAACGGGGCGAGATCGACCGTGCCTACGAGAAGCGGGCCCTGGCCATTGCCAAGACCACGGCCGCGGAACCGCAGATCCGCCACGCCATGCAGTACGGGGGCGGTGGCGACGTGGTGCAGACGGCGGCCGAGCGGATCCGCAAGGCGTCGGGCGCGTCGTACGTGGTCGTGCTCGACCTGCGCGGTATCCGCCACTCGCACCCCGACCCGGCGCTGGTCGGTGAACCGACGGGGGACCGGATTGTGGTGCTGGACGGCAGAACGCATGTCGGCACCGACCAGGGCGCGACCGGCCGTTCTGCCAACGGCAAGACTCCGCTGCACGGGCCGACCGGCAAGCTGGTCGGCGAGGTGTCCGCAGGTATCCCCGAGCACTACGTGCTGGGTGAGCTGTGGCGCGAGCTGCCGACCTTCGGCCTGTACAGCGCCATCGCGGTCGTGCTCGGCTCGACGGCCGCGTTCCTGCTGGCCAGGCGACTCAAGCGGACGACGTTCGGGCTGGAGCTGGAGGAGATCGCCGGGCTGCTGCAGGACCGGGAGGCGATGCTGCACGGTATCCGTGAGGGAGTCGTCGCCTTCGCCCCGGACGGCCGGATCACGGTGGTCAACGACGAGGCCCGCGAGCTGCTCGGCCTCGGCACCGCGCTCGGCAGCACGCTGGAGGAGGTGCTGCCCGACGGGCGCCTGCGCCGCGCCCTGGACGGCACCCTGGCGGGCGGCGACATCAGCGTGCTCACCGACGACCACTGCCTGGTCGTCAACCGGATGCCGGTGGCCCTGCACGGACGGGAACTGGGCGCCGTGGTCACCGTGCGCGACCGCACCGAGATGATCGGTCTGTTGCGCGAGCTGGACTCGGTGCGCGGGCTGACCGACGCGCTACGTGCCCAGCAGCACGAGTTCACCAACCGTATGCACACGGTGGCCGGGCTGCTGGACATCGGCGACCACGACGCCGCCTACGAGTTCGCCGTCGAGACGGCCGGTGCCGAGCAGGCGCTGACCGAGTCCGTGCGGGAACGGATCGGAAACCCGCTGCTTGTGGGGCTGGTCGTCGCCAAGATCACGGTGGCCGCGGAACGTGGGGTGCGGATCGTCCTCAGCGAGGACTCCGCCCTCGGCGAGCATCCGCCGCATCTGCGTAGGCTGCTGACCATCGTCGGAAACCTGCTGGACAACGCGGTCGACGCGTCCGCGTCCGGACCGGCGCCGTCGGGCGGTGCGGAGGTTTGTCTGTCGCTGGTCGAGGCCGTCGACGTGGTGCGGGTGGAGGTGGCCGACACCGGCCCCGGCATCCCGCCGGACATCGTCGAGTCGATCTTCGAGGACGGCTGGTCGACCCGGCCGGACCGGGGTACGGCCCGGCGCGGCCTCGGCCTCGCGCTCGTCCACCGGCTGGTGCAGCGGCACGGCGGCACGATCACCGTGAGTGAAGGGCCCGGTGCCGTCTTCACTGTGATGCTGCCGGTGCCCGATACCGCGCCCGGACCGCAGGGGGCCCTGTTCACGACGGTTCTGCCGGTGCTGGACGGTGTGGCGGGAGGTGATCGCTGGTGATCCGGACCCTGGTGGTGGAGGACGACTTCCGGGTGAGCCGCATCCACTGCGACTACGTGTCCCGCGTCCGGGGCTTCGAGGTGGTCGGCCAGGCGGCGACGGTGGCCGACGCGCTGGCTGCGGTGCGCGACCTCCACCCCGACCTGCTGCTGCTCGACATCTTCCTGCCGGACGGCAGCGGACTGGACGTGCTGCGCCGGCTCAGCGGCGACGAGGGCGGCGACCGCCCCGACGCCATCATGATCACCGCCGACCGGGACATCACCTCGGTGCGGATCGCGATGAAGCTCGGCGCCGTCGGCTACCTGGTCAAGCCCTTCGGCGCGCCCGACCTCGCCGAGCGGCTCACCGCCTACCTGGAGCTCCAGGACCGTATGGACGCCCTGGGTACGGTCCCCGAGACCGACCAGGCTGACGTGGACGCGCTGTTCAGCGCCGCCCGGCCGCCGGTCGTGCCGCGCGTCCCTGCGAAGGGCCACTCCGCGCCGACGCTTGCCCTGCTGCACCAGACCCTGCGCGGCGCGCACGACGCTCTGTCGGCTGCGGAGGCCGCCGAACGCACCGGCGTCTCCCGCGCCACGGCGCAGCGGTATCTCTCCTACCTGGTCAAGGAGGGCATGGTCCGGCTCGAACTTCGCTACGGGGCCACCGGCCGCCCCGAGCACCTCTACCGCATGACGCACTGAGCGGACGCTTTCGTTTGTTGAGCCCGCCGAGCGGACGGCTGGGTGGATCTTACGCCAGGGGCGTGTCCCGCCACCGCGTTCATGCGGGTGCCTCCCGTCACCGGGGGCGGTGTTCACGGTGACGCGGGGCAGGGCGGGTGCCGATGACGCTCTGTCCGCGCGACCCTGCTCGCGGCTGTCTTCTGCAGCAGTCCGTAGGCGAGCACCGGCAGGAGCAGGTGTGGTTTGTCGGGCAGCGTGGTGGTGATCAGGACCGCGCTCGCGCTGCTGTTGTTCATGCCGCAGGCGAGCGTCAGCGAGGAGGAGGCGGGGCCGTCCAGATGCAGGAGCCGCGCGGCGGTCCGGCCCAACGCGAAGGACAACAGGCAGACGAGCGCAGCCACGGCCAGTGCCGCGCCGAACAGGAGGGGGCGAGGGTGCGCGAGGAACGAGCCCAGGGCGCCACTGGCGTTCACATATGTCAGGACCAGCGATCCGGCCAGCGCCACGGGCACGATCACGCGCAGGGCCCGGCTGAGCCACGCCGTGGACAGCGCGATTCGGAACAGGATGCCGACCGCACAGGGGAGGACCACGGTGACGAGAGTGAAGCCGCCGTGGGCTGTGCGGCCCGTCTCTGCGAGCGTGTCCGCGTAGCCGTCGTCAAGGAGTGGCACCAGAGTGGTGATGACCAGCGGGATGGTGAGCGGGCTGAGGAGCGTGGAGACGAGGACGAGTCCGACCATGGTGGGTTGGTCGCCGTCGCCCTTGCCGGTCCAGACGGTGGCTCCGGCGGCCACAGGCATCGCCACGATCAGGATCATCGCGGTGATCAGCCCGCTGCCGCCGTCGCTGTCTGGGGTCCGGTGCAGTCCGAACGCGACGACGGGGATGACCAGGAGAGGGATCACCAGGTGCAGGACCAGCCCGGCCAGCAGGGCGGTCGGCTTGCGGAGCAGGCGGCCCAGTTCACGGACGGGAACCTGGAGTCCGGCGGAGAAGAGCACCAGGGACAGCAGCAGCGGGGCGGTGCTCAGGGGCAGGCCGGTGACGGTGCCCAGCGGCACGGTGTGGTCGCGGCGCAGCCACAGGCCGGGCCCGGGCAGGACGAGGGCGGCGACGTAGGACAGCACGACGGCCCGGCCGAGCCGACGGCGCAGCCACGCCGTCACCCGGTCGGCAGGCGGTGGGGCAGTCGGACGGTCCAAGGCGGTCTTCTTCCATGGCGGCGGAGGGGACGGGGCGGAACGCCGCTATGCGGAAGCCGTGATCACGAGTCGTCATGGCACTCATGATGCTCGGGTGAGGCGGACGGGCCAGCCGGTGACGCACGGCGGTCAGGATGTGTTCAGGTATCGGGTGGCACGGTCGGGCCTCATGACATACGAGACCTCACAGACCCCTGCGGCCTCTGCGGCCGATCCCCAGGTGTCGCCCTCCGGCGGGCGGCTGGGCTGGAACAAGGTGCCCGAAGTCACCGTCTACTTCTGGATCATCAAGGTGCTGTGCACAACGGTCGGTGAGACGGCGGCCGACCTGCTCAACGAGAAGGCGGGTCTCGGCCTGACCGGTGTGTCGGTCCTGATGAGCGCCCTGCTGGCGGTCGTCCTGGTCGTGCAGTTCCGCACCACCGCCTACCGCGCGGGTGTGTACTGGCTCGCCGTCGCCCTGATCAGCGTCGTGGGCACGCTGGTCAGCGACAACCTCACCGACAACATGGGTGTACCGCTGGAGACCAGCACCACCGTCTTCGCGATCATCCTCGCGATCGTCTTCGTGGTCTGGTACCGGCGTGAGCGGACCCTGTCCATCCACCACATCGACACCACGAGCCGTGAGTCCTACTACTGGCTCGCCGTGCTGTTCACCTTCGCTCTCGGCACCGCGGCCGGTGACCTGGTCTCGGAGCGTATGGCCCTCGGCTACTGGCTCTCGGTGGTGCTGTTCGGCCTGGCCATCGCCGCGATCGCGCTCGCGCACTTCAAGCTCGGTCTGGACGCGGTGTGGAGCTTCTGGATCGCCTACATCCTCACCCGCCCGCTCGGCGCGTCCATGGGCGACTACCTCTCGCAGCCGGCAGGAGACGGCGGCCTGGGCCTGGGCACCGTCATCACCAGCGCGCTGTTCCTCACGGTCATCCTCGGCATGGTCGTGTATCTCTCGGTGACCCGCAAGGACGTGGCGCAGCCTCAGCACACCGCCCGACACGCAGCCTGAGCAGGCACGCGGCAGTCGTTCAGGAAGCGTTTGACCTTCTGACCAAGCCGGTCGCCAAGGGCGGCCTTGACCTCGGTACCGCGGGTTCCTCGGCCGTACTGCTGGCCGTTCTCGTCGGCCTGATGGCCTATGCGCAGGTGCAGGAGCGCAGAACACCGCAGATGACGGAGCGGGAGATGGTCGCCCGGCGGGCCGGCTGAGGCACGTCATCCGGCGGGCAGGTCGACCAGGAAACGTGCTGCGGGTGTGTGTCCAGGGCCGTGGGAGACCTCGCCGCCGACGGTGCGGGCCAGGCGCCGCGCAAGCGGCAGTCCCAGGCCCGCCCCGTCGTGCCCGTCGCCGGAGTCCGCGCGCCGGCCGGGCTGGAAGAGATCGTCGAGGAACTCCTCGGGTACGCCGGGACCGTCGTCGGTGACGTCGATGCGGACGCCGGCGGGCAACTGCCTTGCGGATACGGTCACCGTGGAGCCGGCATAGCGAACGGCATTGGCCAGCAGCCGGCTGACGATGCGTTCAAGGAGAGCGGAAGTGACGCCCGCCTCAAGCTGCTGGTCCGGTACGTCGGCGACGGTCTTCAGCTGCTCCCGCACATCGAGGCCCTCGACCAGCCCACGCAGCACGGGAGCCACAGCGGTGGCACCGACGGCCGTGGTCGTGTTCTGAACGCCTTCGCGGGCGTCGCTCAACAGCGGGTCGCAGATGGTTCGCATGGACTCGGCGGCCTCCGCGATCACCTCGTGGGTGGCGTGGGTCTCGGCGGCCTAGCGCGGGCGGGCCTGCCACCAGTCGAGCTCGACGACGATCCGGGTGAGCGGGGTGCGCAGTTCGTGGGACAACTCCCCGGTCAGCTGTTGCTCGTGACGCAGCACGGTGCGGATGCGGTCCAGCAGTGCGTCCAACAAGGTGCCCAGGCGGGCCAGTTCGGCCGGCTGGTCCTGGGCGCCGAAACGCTGGTCGGAGCCGACGGCGCTCCACTGGGTGGCCTGGTCGGTCATGGTGCGCACGGGGCGCAGTGCCCGTCCCACGGCCAGCCGCGTCAGCGCGTAGGTGCACGCGAGCATGACGGCGTCCAGGATCAGCGAAGCCGACAGCAGGGTGGCGGCGGAGTTGCGGTAAGGGGGGAGGCCCGCGGCCGTGATGACGGTGGCGGTGCTGCGAAGGCCCGACACGGGCTGGGAGCACAGGCGGACGAAACGGGGGTTGTCGGTGTGCACGCTCGCGCCGACCGGCCTGCCCCGCGCGGTGAGCCGATCGGCTGCCTGGGCCAGCGCACTGTCGGCCGTGGCGGACGGTGGTTTCTCCAGCTGCCGTGTCCCGGTGTAGATACACGTGTTGGCGTCGAGGAGGCGGTCGTTGACGGTCTCCAGGACCCGCACCCGGGGCCCGCTGGTGTCGATGGTCGTGGCGACGGCCGCGGCACGGTTGCGCAGTTGGTCGGCCGCCTGGTCCTGCAGGTGCCGGTCCATCACGGTGTTGAACACGACGGTCAGCACGGTCATCAGCAGCGCGGCGGTGGTCAGTGCCACGAGGGAGAGCCGACCGCGCAGCGTGCGGGGCGCCAGATGGCGGGCGAGCCGGTTCACGACAGGCGGTGTCCGATCCCGCGGGTCGTGGTGAGGCAGCTTGCGGCGCAGCCGGCTCAGATACTGGTCGAGGGTGTTGTCGCTGACCTGTGCGCCGTCCGGCCACGCGGCCCTAACCAGGTCGCGGCGGGACACCAGGGTGCCGCCTGCGGCCATGAGCGTGGCCAGACGGAACTCCGTGGGAGACAAGTCGATGTGGAGGTCGCCGACGTGCGCGCTGTGCCGGGTCGCGTCCAGGACCAGGTCTCCGGCGGTGGCCACGGCTGCGGGTGCGGCCCGTTTGAGTGCAGCCCGCAGCCGGGCGACGAGTTCCCCCGGCCGCGTCCGGGCGATGGCCGAGCGACCAGGTCAGGAAACCGTCGTCCGCCCACAACGGGGCGCCGTTGTGGCCGATCACCACCATCGTGAGGATGCCGAACGCCACCCAGGCGCCGAGACCGACGGTCCCGGCCAGGTCGGAGGCGTCGCGCCGGTTCATGAGGCCGTAAGCAGCGGGCGCAGGCGTCCGGAGGCCAACCATCCGGCCACCGGTCGCGACCACCGCCGCAGAGCGAGCATCAAGCCCAGGGCGACGAGCCCGCCGACGATCACCCCGGCCACGACGTCGTGTGGATAGTGCGCGCCGACCCACACCCGCGAGACTGCCATCGCCAGGGCCGCCACGGCCGCGACCGCCCCCAGCCGACGCGAGACGAAGAGCAGGGCCACGGCAGCGGCGGCCGCGATCGCCGCGTGGTTGCTGGGGAAGGACCAGTCGCCGGGCGCCGGACACGTCTCCAGGGTCTTCACTCGAAGGCTCTGGCACGGCCGGTCCTCGCGCACCGCGACCTTCGTCAGGGCGTCCACGCCATACGCGACGACCACGACCACCGGCACGGCCAGCGCCCTCACCGCAGCCGCATCCCCAATTCGTCGAGCGAACCACCAGCCCACTACCGCGAGGATGGCGAACACCGCGAGCCCGTACGTCGACCAGAACGACACCGCTGCGTCCAGCCAGGTCGGCGCATGCCGGGCCAGACGCACCACATCCAGGTACGCGGCGCCGTCGGCAGACGACCCGTCGAAGGCCATGATCATTTGCTTCCCCCCTCGGGCCGGCCATCCCGCCGAGCCCTGTACACCTCGGCGGCCAGGGGGATCAGCGACACGAGAACGATCAACGCCACCAGCGGGAGCAGGTAACGGTCGACGTTCGGGATCGACGAGCCCGGCGCGTACCCCGCGAGGGTGAGTCCGAGGCTCCACACGAGGCCGCCGATGATCTGCCACAACGTGAACGTGCGCACCGGTACCTCCAGCGCGCCGGCCATCGGATTGAGTACGGTCCGTACCACTGGCACGAAACGGGCCAGCGCGATCGCCTTCTCATGTCCGTATCGCTCCAGCAGTACCTCGGCGCGTTTGGCACCCTCATGCAGACGCTGCGAGCGGCTATGGGCCAGCAGTGCCCCACCCGCCTTCCGGCCGAGCGCATAGCCGCCCTGTGCCCCGGCCGGCGCGCCTGCCGCCGCAGCGACCAGGAGCGGTCCCAGCGACAGGTGCACACTCGCCTCCGCCGAGCCCGTGCACAGCAGACCGGCTGTGAAGGGCAGCGAGTCGCCCGGCAGGAAGAAGCCGACCAGCAGCCCTGTCTCGGCGAACATCACCACCCCGACGCCGAGCACGCCGAACGCCGCCGGCAGCGAATGAGCGTCCAGCACGTTCACGGCCAGCTTTGAGGCCGGATGGATCGGTGTGGTCATGGCGGGGATGCCTTTCCTGCAGACGGATTCTTCGTCCATCCGCGTGTACGTGGCCTGGAGGGAACCGCACCCGCCGAGCCTACATCTACAAGATGTAGTAGATGTTCTGTGGGTGGCCGGATGTGAACGGTCACTCAAACGGAACGTGAGGCGGAGGAGACGGGCGTCATGGCTGACACCTATCGCACAGGGACCGGCGCCTGGACGCTGCGGCGTGGGACCAAGGACGCGACGGCGCCACCCCCGACTCCGGCCCGGGTATCGGGTCTTCCGGGCAACGGCCCCCAGCAGTTGCATCGAGGGATGACCCTCGTGGCCACGATCAGCCTGTTCATCGGGACACGGTCCGCCTGGACGACCGCGATGGCCTCACGTCCGGCCGTCGCCGGCGTCATCTCTGTCTGCTACGCCTCGATCCTCATCTGCGCTGCTCTCAGCCTTCTCGTACGGAGCCGTCGGGCGCTGATCCGGGTCGACGCCGTCGTACTGATGACCGCCGTCGCGTTGGTGATCTGCGGCTACCTGCTCGATCACGCGGGCACCGACGAGGGAGTGCTGACCGCCCAGGCAGCGAACGAGATCCTGCACGGCCGTCCGGTCTACGGTCAGCCGTGGCCCTGGCTGTTCGGCACACCGAGCGTCGGGATCACCAAGACCATGTCCGGGGGTGCCGACTACACCTACGGCTACCCGCCGCTGACGGCACTGCTCGCGGCCCCGGTGCACGCCGTGGTCCACTCGACGTCGGCCACCACCCTGGTCACCACGGCCGCGCTGCTCGTCTCCTCGGTCCTGCTGTGGTTCCTGCTGCCGGCACCCTGGAGGCCGGCGGCCACCGCGGTCTGTCTCGGCTTCGGCCTCCTGCCCCACTACGCCTACGCCGGCTACCCGGCGATCACGGCTCTCGCCTTGCTCGTCCCCGTGGTGGTCCGCTGGCCTGCAACCGGTCAGGGTGGCCGTCTCGGCTCAGGCGGAGTGCTGCGGGCGGCGTGCCTGGGCGCTGCCTGCGCGGCCCAGCAGCTCGCCTGGTTCCTCGCCCCGTTCCTGCTGATCGGCCTGTACGCCGTCAGGCGCGGGGAACTCGGTCCGAGGCGGGCTCTGGCGGTGACCGTCCGTTACACGGCCACCGCCGCTCTCGCATGGGCCGCGGTCAACGTGTACTTCGCTGTCGAGGGCTTCTCCGCCTGGCTGCACGGCGTACTGCTGCCGCTCGACCAGAAGGCGATCCTGCACGGGCAGGGCCTGATGGGCATCTCCTATTACTTCGCCGACGGCAGCAGCCGCCTCGACTACTACTCCTACGGCAGCCAGCTGCTCCTGCTCGGCCTGCTCGTCGCCACCCTGCTGTTCGTCCGGCGGCTCGGCCCCGCCCTCACCGTCCTGCCGTGGGTGGCGTTCTACCTCGCCACCCGCTCCCAGGACGGCTACTTCTTGATGATGACCCCGCTGTGGCTCGCGGCCGCAGCCACCGTCCCGGCCGCCGCGTTCGCCACCGCCTGGCAGCCGCGTCTTCCCCTCGTCACCGGCCACCGTGTGAAGGCCGTCGTGGCGGGCGGCTTGCTCATCCCCGCCCTGGTGTGCGTCGCGATCGCCGCGGCGAGTGCGCCGCCCCTGCGTATGAGCCTCTCGGCGCATTTCGCCAGGCACCACGCGCGCGTGGGTGTCACCGCAATCGAGGTGCGGGCCGTCAACACCACCGGTACGGCGCTCACTCCGCACTTCGCGAGCCGCACCGGCCAGGGTGCCTCCAACTGGTGGACCATCGCTTCCGGTCCCGCGGTGCTCGCCCCGCACAACACCGGTGTCTACGACGTGAAACCCCCGGGAGGCTTCCGCGCGATGCCGGGTGTCCACGGCCCGGGTGCCTCTCTCATTGCCGTCACCGGCACCCCGATGACGATCACCACGGCCCACATTTCGGCTGCTCCTTCCGCGATCCAGTAGCGAGGGAACCAGGCGGGGGTACATCCACGGGCGGGCCTGGCGAAGCTGCGGTAGCTGCTGGCGAGGCGCGTTGCCGAGCCCGTACCCCGACTGTTCGGTGTTCGTGTTGGTCAGCCGTGGTCGCGCAGCGGGCCGACGCCGTAACCCCGTTCCTGGCAGGTGTCGAGGATCCGGGGCAGTGCGCCCAGTGCCGAGCGCCAGGCGCCCGGTGCCGAGGTGCAGTCGGAGTCGTGGAGCAGGATCGTGCCGCCGCCGTCCAGGTCGGCGGTGACGGTGCGGTGGACGGAGTGCGGGGTGGCGCGTGCCGTCCAGTCCTCTCCCCAGCAGGTCCACAGCACCGGGGTCATGTCGAGGCGGCGGGCCGCGAGGTGGGCCGCGGTGGACATGACGCCGTACGGGGGCCGGAAGAGTGTGGGCCGCCGTCCGGTGATCGCGGCGACGGTGTCGAGGGCGCGGCGGAAGTCGTCATAGGTGGCGCGCGGGCCGCGCAGCAGCAGGGGGCGGTGCAGCCAGCCGTGGACGGCGACCTCGTGACCGGCTGCGGCGATCTCGCGGACCAGGCCGGGGGAGCGGTGTGCCTCGCTGCCGAGTAGGAAGAACGTGGCGTGTACCCGGCGCTCGGCGAGCAGATGCAGGAAATGCGGGGTGGAGCGGGGGTCGGGGCCGTCGTCGAAGGTCAGGGCGACGTGGTCCGGGCGGCCGCGGCCGGCGAGGCGGGGCATGACGCGGTTGCGCAGCGGCCCGAAGGTGGAGATGACTGGCGCGGCGTGGGCCACGGTGAGGACGGGCAGGGCGGCCAGGGCGGCCGCGCGCAAGGGCCGGGCGGCGTTCACGAGTGGTGGTCTTTCGACCGGGCGGCGGTGTGATCCGGTGGGAAGCCGTCCAGGTCGAGGCGGTGGCCGATGGAGTGGATGAGGTCCGGAGTGCCGTAGGTCGTCACGATTCCGGTGGCGACGGCGCCCGCCCAGATGGAGGAGGCGAGGGCGCCGGTGGCGGCAAGCCGGCGTGGAGTGCGGCGTCGGCGCGTGACGGGACGCGGACTCCGGCCCGGGACTCCTGCCCGGTGCACGCGCGCAATCTCGGCTACCGGACCGGCGTCCGGGGTCCGGGCGAACAGAGCGAGCCCTGTTGCCCGTTGTCGAAGTCCGAGCGGGCCGTCGATCAGGTCGCACAGCACCGTCTTGAGGTCGGCAGGGTCGCGTATCCACACTGCCGCACCGGCCTCGTCCAAGGCTGCGGCGTTGGTCAGCCCGTGCCCTGGTATGCAGCGGTAGCTGGCCACGGGTAGGCCCGACGCGAACGCCTCCAGCGAGGTCAGCCCGCCGGCGTTCTGCACGAGGACGTCGGCGGCGTGCATCAGGGAGGGCATGTCGTCGACCCAGCCGAAGGCATGGTTGATGCCGTCCGCGCGCAGCTGCTTGGCGAGGGCCTCGTTGCGTCCGCAGACGACGACCGGCACGGCGGCGCCGCAGTCGCGTAGTTCCAGCGCCACCCTGCGGACCGGGCCGACGCCCCAGGACCCGGCGACCAGCAGGGCCAGCGGGGCGTTGCGCGGCAAACCGAAGACGGCCCGCGCCCGCTCGCGCCGCTCTGTGTCGCAGGGCCGGAAGCGCGGATCGGTGACCGGTCCGCATACGCGCACGTCCCGGGCCCCGACGGCCCGCGCCTGGGCGGCGGGCACGGCGTGGGCGGCGAGGTGGACATCCACGCCCGGCGCGACCCACAGCGGATGCACCGAGAAGTCGGTCAGGTAGGTGAGGACCGGCGCGGCCAGCCGACCGTCCAGGCGCAGGTTGCCCAGCACCCGGCTGGCCCCCGGATACGTCGAGACGATGGCCCCGGTGTCCGGGGGCAGAGTACGCAGTACCCGGTCCTGCGCCGTGCGCAGCAGCGCCCGCGCCAGCTGACCGCCGCCCCCGGCACGCTCGGTGCTGCTGTAGATCCGCTGGTAGGCCCATGGAGCCCGCACCAGCATCCGATGGTAGCCCTCCTGGACGGTCCGCCCGAGGTGGGCGGGCAGCAGGTCCAGCAGGTCGAAGCGGTCCACGGCGTAACCCTGCGCGCTGAGGCGACGGGCGAGCTCGGCGGCGGCACCGTCGTGACCGGCTCCGACACTGGCGGAGATGATCGAGACCCGGCCCACGCCGGATGTCGCGGCGCGTGGCCGGGGAACAAGGACTGCGGGCGCGCGTGTGGGCGTCGTGTTTGCGGCGTGGGGCATGGGGGCTTCCTCCGCGCATGACGGGAGCGGCGGAACTCTACGAGATGTAGTAGTTCGCGGGTCGAGCCCGGAGCATACCTCCTACGACTAGTAGGAGGTTGCGCAGTAGTCTGTCCGGGCCAACGGCGAAGGGAGGATTCCAGTGGAGGAGCGAGGGGGCGAGGGTGTGTCCGGGGTGTCGGGTCGGCGGGCCCGCGGTGAACTGGAGAGCGATGTCCTTGCCGCGCTCTGGGCTGCCGACGGACCTTTGACGGCGCGTCACGTCCGAGAGGCATTGCTCGGTGACCTGGCCTACACGACCGTCCTGACCATCCTGTCCCGGCTCTATGACAAGGAGATGCTCGTCCGGCACCGCGAGGGCCGCGGCTACGCGTACGAGCCGGTGCGGGACGAGGCGTCGCACACCGCCCAGCGCATGCGGTCCCTACTCGAGGGTGGTTCCGACCGCGAGGCGGTCCTGACCCGCTTCGTTTCGGAACTGTCCGAGCAGGACGAGCACGTGTTGCATCAGCTCCTGTCCGGGCACGATGCTCGCACCGCAGCTGATCGCTCAGGACGGAGGGCGTAAAGCCGTGCTGTTCAGCGTCTACGTCCCCTTCGCAGTCACGGCTGTGCTCGCCGTGCTCGCGCCCCGACTGGCGCAGGTGCTGCCCCCGCGCCGCGCCGCCTGGGCGCTGGCCTGCGCCGCGCTCGTGGCTGCGATCGGCTGGGCGGGGGCACTCGCCTTGCTCGCCTTCACCGGCGTGGCACAGATTCCGGAAGTTGCGGAGGAGGGCCGCTGGTCGGTGGCCGCCCTGCAAGCACAGGATCCGGTCTACCTCGTCGTCGCGGGAGGCAGCGCCCTGATGCTGGCCGTGGGCGTCGTCTCGCTGGGCGTGGCCGCCGTGGGGCAGGTCCGCCACTTCGCCCGGGCGCGGCGGGAGCGCGCCCGGCTGCCGGAGGAGACGGAGCTGGTCGTGGTCGACGACGATGTCCCGATGGCCTTCGCACTGCCCGGGTCGCCGGGCCGGATCGTAGTCTCCCGGGGGATGCTGCGCTGTCTCACCGACTGTGAGCGTGAGGCCCTCCTCGCACACGAGCGGGCTCACCTACGCTGCCGTCATCACCTCTTCCAGATCCTGTGGCGGCTCACGGCCGCCTTGAACCCGCTGCTGCGGCCGCTGGCCGTCGCGGGCGGCTTCGTCCTGGAGCGCTGGGCCGACGAGGAGGCCGCGCAGCGCGTCGGCGACCGTAAGGTCGTCGCGCACGCCGTCGGGCGCGCCGCGCTGGCATCCGCCGGTGCCTCATTCCCGGCCGCACTTGCCGCGACCGGCGGGGCGGTGCCGCAGCGGGTGCGGGCCCTGCTGGCCCCGCCGCCCCCGCGCCGGAGCCTGCCCCTGGTCGCGGGGGGTCTCCTGCTCGCCGTGTGCTGCGCGAGCCTCGCCAACGCCGTATCCGACAGTGATCAGATGGTGGACAGTGCGCAGTGCGCGGCGTACGCCGCCACGGCGAGCGCACCGTCGGCCGGAGACCACCCGCACGGGCCCGACTTCTGCTTCGGGGAACACGATCGCCAGGAACTTCAGGAGCACCGCCCGTAACGAGGCGGCCGGGACCTACCGGCCACGCGTTTTTCCACGGTCCAGCAGCGCACCTGGAAGGCGCCCCCGGACACCTTCCGGCTGCTGGCCACCATCGACCTTCCCACCGTTTTTCACCGAGTGGCGCCGTTCCCCGGAGTCAGAAGCGTGGAGAACCAGGCCGAAGCCTGGGATCACGTCGGCCCGCGAAGAAACCCGCAGTTCGACGACGGATCACAAGTCGACGAACAGCTCACCGAATACACGGCGGGGGCCGGCTTCGCCTATCAACTGACCGGCTTCACCAACGTCCTCTCCCGCCTCGCAGCCGGCGCCCGAGGCGAGTTCAACGTCAACCCCGACGGCGACGGCACGCTCATTCGATGGACCTACGAGTTCAAGGCGCTGCCCGCTCGCCGCTGGATCCTGGCCGGCCCCTTCGCTCCACTCTGGCGCCGATACATGGTGGCCGCCCTCTCCCGGTGCGTGCAAGTGATCGAAGCAGAGGCAGGTGGCGCGTAGGCGTGGCTTCGGTCCCCACCTACGAGCAAGAGCCGTTGCTTCGCATCGAGGCAAGGCACGACCCAGAAGAGCTTCGAAAGCGAAGCACCCCGCGTGTATCCAAAGACGAGGATGTTCCATGAAGGCAGTGCGTTTCCACGAGTACGGCGACCCGAGTGTCCTGCGTTACGAGGACGTCGAGCAGCCCGTCCCCGGCACCGGGCAGATCCTGGTCCGGGTCGCCGCGACATCCTTCAACGGTGTCGACGGCAACATCCGCGGGGGCTTCATGCAGGGCCCCATCCCGGTGACGTTGCCGCACACTCCCGGCATCGACGTCTCCGGCACGGTCGCCGCGCTGGGTGAGGACGTGACCGGCCTCGAAGTCGGCGACCGGGTTGTCGGCTTCCTGCCGATGGCGGACGACGGGGCAGCCGCGGAGTACGTGCTGGCTCCGGCCGGGATTCTGACGCCGGCGCCTCGGAGTATTCCGCTGTCCGATGCCGCCGCGCTGCCGTTGGTAGGTCTGACTGCCTGGCAGGCCCTGTTCGATCACGCGAAGCTGACGGCGGGGCAGCGCGTGCTCGTCAACGGTGCGGGCGGTGCGGTCGGCGGCTACGCCGTGCAGCTGGCCAAGAATGCCGGCGCCTACGTGATCGCCACGGCCCGGCCGCGCAGCAGTGAGCACGTCGAGGCGGCGGGTGCCGACGAGGTCGTCGACCACACAGTCACCGAGGTGAGCGCGGCGGTGACCGAGCTGGTCGACGTCGTGCTCAACCTCGCGCCCATCGACCCGGCGCAGCTGGCCGCGCTGCCCGCCCTGATCCGTTCCGGTGGAGTGCTGGTGAACACCACGGTGTGGATGCCCGCGCCCAGCGACGAACAACGCGCCGTGCGCGGCATCGACCTGTTCGTGAACAGCGACGCCGAACAACTGTCGCGGCTGGTGGCGTTGGTCGACTCCGGCCGCCTGCGCGTCGACGTGGCGCAGCGAGTGCCGCTGGCGCAGCTGCCGGCAGTCCACGCCCAGGCCGCCACGGGCGAGCTGCACGGCAAGGTCGTCATCGTCGCGCCGGCTGCCTGACACTCCTGCGAAAAGAGAGGACCATGACCCCGTGCCTGGAGCCGGAGACGGCCCAGGCGCCGGCCCCGATGGCCGTGACCACCGGGTTCCGTCTCGACCCGGCGTTCTACCAGCCCGTATCGCATGCCTCTGATGCAGGAGAACGTGCCCGCCATGGCCGTGCTTGCCCGGTTCTTCGTCAACGCCGTCGAATCGGGCAAGCACGCGCACGGGCGGCAACCAGAGGCGCCCTCCGCGACCCGCCCGGACGTCCGGCCGGCGCCACGTTCACCGTCACCGGGCCGCAGCAGATGCCCGAACCGTGCGAGCCGTCCACCCAATAGGTGACCGCGACGGTCGACGACTGTCCCTGATCCTCAACTGACCTTTGAACCTGACCGACCTTCGAAGGAGACAACCCCGATGATCCCCGACGACGACCCGTCCCGCCCGCTGACCGTGGTGGACCCCGACGACCCCAGCACGACGTACATCTCTCTGGTGGGCAACACATACGCCATGCTGATCACCGGCGAGCAGACCAACGGCCGGTACTGCCTGATCGACATGCGCGTCCCCGACGGCGGAGGCCCGCCGCCGCACCGGCACGACTTCGAGGAAATGTTCACGATCCTCGAGGGCGAGATCGAGTTCACCTTCCGCGGTGAGAAGCACACCGTACGGGCCGGGTCCACGATCAACATCCCCGCCAACGCGCCGCACAACTTCCGCAACGCATCGGGTGCACCGGCCCGCATGCTGTGCATGTGCACCCCCGCCGGGCAGGACGAGTACTTCACCCGTATCGGCGATGTCGTCGCGGGCAAGGACGCGCCGCCGCCCCAACTGTCGCAGGACGAGCTCGCCGAGCGCCGTCGGCGCGCGGCCGAGTTGGCCTCGACCTACCGAAGCGAGTTCCTGTGACCTACGGGTAGGGCAAGCCCGGCATCGGTCGCCAGGTGCGAGCTGGGCGCAGGTGGGGCCGGAGAGACAGCGCAGGGGCGAGCTGACAGATCGGCACAGGCAATTCATGCTCCTTCAGAAACAGTCCACCGGCTCCACCCTCGGCAAAGGAGTACGGGTGCCCCATCCAGGAATACCTCTAGTCCAGCAGTCCTGGGAGCAAGCCCCTGGGACCACTTGGAGCTCGCGCAGATAGGCGGCGTGGGGAGCCCTGGCAGCAAGGCGGGCGCAGGTTCCGGTGATCATGGAGTTGCGACGCTCTGTGATCACTGGGGGAGGCTGTGCCCGTCCTGCCGTCATGGCTGACCGACCCGCTCTGGGACCAATCCGCTGCGCTGCTGCCCGAGCGTCCTACGGTCGATCCGGCCCACCCGTTGGGCTGCCACCGCCGCCGTATCAGCGACCGGATCGTGTTCGACAAGTTGCTGCAACTGCTGCGGGTCGGCCGCTCCTACCAGGCGATCGCCGACACGACCTGCTCGGCGACCACGATCCGCAACCGCCGCGATGAGTGGATCCGGCTCGGCGCCTTCGCGCGGCTCAAGCAGATCGCGCTGGAGTCCTACGACCGGATCGTCGGGCTCGTGCTCGACCAGATCGCCGTCGACGGGTCCATCACCAAGGCCCCCGGCGGCGGCGAGGTCGCCGGCCGCTCACCTGTCGACCGCGGTAAACAGGGCTTGAAACGCTCGGGCATGACGGATGGTTACGGAATCCCGCTCGGTCGGGCCCTGGCCGGAGCGAACCGCCACGACTCCCCGCTGCTCGCTCCGACCCTGGACCTGCTGGACGACCTGAGACCGCTGCCCGACGACGTCACCGTGCACCTGGATGCCGGCTACGACTCGGACAGGACCCGCACCGAACTCGGCGCGCGCAGCCTGCACGGCCGCATCGCGCACAAGGGTGAGAAGGCGCCGATCCAGGCGAGCCGGCGCTGGCATGTCGAGCGCACCCACGCCTGGCAGAACGCCTTCCACCGGCTCGCCCGCTGCTACGAACGCCGCGACACCGTGATCAACGCCTTCTTCGACCTTGCCGACACGATCATCACCGTCCGCAGCCTGATCCGCCGGGCACGGGTCACCCACCGCTGGGGCACCCGCCCCCGACGCCTCCCATGACTGGTCACCAGGGCACGGGGGTTCCGTCCCAGGAGAAGAAGCCACCGGTGGGGCCGTCGTCCGGCAGCAGGGCCAGGCGGAGAGCACCTTGGGCGGCCTCGGCCGGGTCGCCGCCGGCAGCGGCGGCCCTGGGAGTCAGATCAGTGGCCCGCAGGCCGGGAGCGAGCGCGTTGACCTTGAAGCCGTCCTGGGCCAGCGTCTGGGCGTACAGGACGGTGAGGGCGTTGAGGGCGGCCTTGGACGACCGGTAGGCGGCGGCGCCGCCGCTTCCCGGGATGAACTGGGGGTTGGGATTCGTGCTCCAGGTCAGCGACGCGGTGCCACTGGAGATGTTGACGATGCGCGGGCGCGGCGACCGGCGCAGGGCGGGCAGGAAGGCATTGGTCACCGCCACTACCCCGAACACATTGGTCTCGTACGTGCGCCGGAACTCCTCGACGCCGGTGCCGGCCGGCGGGGCGAGCGACAGCGAGATGCCGGCATTGTTGACCAGCACGTCCAAGCGGTCCACCTGAGCCGCGGCCTGTGCGATGCCGTCGGGATCACTCACGTCGAGGACCAGCAGGCGGGCCCCGGCGCCGATCTCCTCGACGGCCCGCTGCCCGCGCCCGGGGTCGCGGGCGCCCACGTACACGGTGAGGCCCTCGGCGGCGAGCAGCCGGGCAATATGCTTGCCGATGCCCTTGTTGGCACCGGTGACCAGAGCTGTGCGTTCGTTCATGGCAACCACGCTTCCCTGGTCGCAGGCGCCCTGCCAGGGACAGTCTGTACCAGGCAGTGGGAGGAGGCGGTATGGCACGGCAGGAGCTGGCCCACTACCTGCGGGGGCGCCGGGCGGCCCTGCGTCCGCACGAGATCGGCCTGGCGGAGACGGGCACCGCCCGCCGCACACCGGGCCTGCGCCGCGAAGAGGTGGCGGAGCTCGCCCACATGTCGGTCGACTACTACACGCGGCTGGAGCAGGCCCGGGGACCGCGGCCGTCGGCCCGGATCCTGGACGCATTGGCCCGCGCGCTGCGGCTCACGCCGGCCGAGCGCAGCCACCTGTTCCGCCTGGCGGGTTCGAGCGCGCCGCCCGGCACCAGCGCCGTGCGGCGGGTGCGCCCGCACGTGGCCCGGATGCTGGACCGGCTGCCGGAGACCGGTGCCATCGTCACTGACGCGGCGTACCACGTCGTCGCCTGGAACCCCCTGGCCCAGGCACTGCTCGGCGCCGACCTCGGAGACGGGACGACGAACCTGGCCCGCCGCCACTTCCTGGGCCAGGGGCGGACGTACGAGAGCTCCAGCGCCGAGGAAGTCGGGCACATCGCGGTGGCGCGGTTGCGCCGGGCCGCCGACCGCTACCCGCACGACCCGCAGCTGGCCGCCCTGCTGGCCGAACTACACGACGGCAGTGAGGAGTTCCGGCAGATCTGGGAGACGCGTCCGGTCCACGCTCCCGGGCACCGCACCAAGACCCTGGACCACCCGGAGGCCGGCGCGCTCCGGTTGAACTGCGACGTCCTGCTCGTGCCCGAGGACGACCAGGAGGTCGTCCTGATGACGGCCGACCCCGGATCACCTGCCGCGCGGGCCCTGCGCAGGCTAGCCAGGCAAGCAGCCTGAGACGAAGGATGCGCACAGGTCTCGCCGGCGGTCACAGAGCGTCGCAACTCCTCATTCACTGGGGCCTTGTACCCACCTCGATGCCGAGGCTTTCCACGCCGCCTATCTGCGCGAGTTCTTAGCCAGGGACAATTTGTCCGCGGTTGGAACCACCCTTCATCCGGTTCCTGAATCGCGTCAAGATTGTTCTGTCGAACAGAGGAGGCAGGACGATGGACCGGGCGCTGCTGGCAGATTTTCTCCGAGCCCGTCGTGAGGCGTTGCAGCCGGAGGATGTCGGGCTTCCCCGCGGGCAGCGGCGCCGCACCGGCGGGCTGCGGCGCGAGGAGGTGGCGGCGCTGGCCGGGATGTCGGCCGACTACTACAGCCGCATCGAGCAGCAGCGAGGTCCGGCGCCGTCGGAGCGGATGCTCGTCGCGCTCGCCCGGGCGCTGCGTCTCAACCAGAGCGAGCGTGACCACCTGTTCATCCTGGGCGGGATCCCGGCACCGCGGCGGATCCTGCGGGACGACTACATCGGTCCCACGATGATGCGGATCGTCGCCGACCTCTCGGACGTGCCCGCGATCGTGCTGTCACGGCTCGGCGAGGCGTTGCTGCAGACGCGCCCGGCGGTCGCCCTGCTCGGTGACTACACCCAGTACACGGGCATGTCCCGTTATTTGGTCTACCGCTGGTTCACCGGTGATCCGCGGGTCCGTGGCCTGTACCCCGTCGAGGACCATCCCATTCGGGGCCGGGTCTTCGCCGCGGAGATCCGGGACGCCTACACGGCGGATCCCACAGGCAGGGCCGGCGAGATCGTCGCGGCGCTGCTGGAGGTCAGTTCCGAGTTCGCGAACATCTGGCGGTTGCACGAGGTGGGAGTGACCCACCATCACGACCTCAAGCGTTACCTGCACCCCGAGTTGGGGGAGCTGGAACTGTACGCCGAGATGCTGCTGGATCCGGAGCAGTTTCAGACGCTGCTGGTTTTCACCGCCGTGCCCGGTTCCCCGAGCCACGGCAAGCTTCGGCTCCTGACCGCCGTCTAACGGCTGCCGCCTCTCACACACCTGAACGCATGTCTCGAATCCGAGGCGTGCCCCTGTCTCACGACGATCCAAATTCGCATCATCCTCTCTGCCGCGAAAGGTGGCATTTGTTATGAAAGCAGTGCGTTTCCACGAGTACGGTACTCCGGACGTCTTGCGTTACGAGGATGTGGAACAGCCGGTCCCCGCGGCCGGGGAGGTCCGGATCCGGGTGGCCGCGACGTCGTTCAACCCGGTCGACGGCAACATCCGCGCGGGCTTCATGCAGGGTCCCATTCCGGTGACCCTGCCGCACACCCCCGGCATCGACGTCGCGGGCACGGTGGACGCGCTGGGCGAGGGCGTGGACCGGGTCAGGGCCGGCGACCAGGTTGTCGGCTTCCTGCCGATGACCGGCGCCGGCGCGGCGGCGGAGTATGTGCGCGCACCGGCCGGCCTGCTGACGACGGCGCCCGCGAGTATCCCGCTGGCCGATGCGGGCGGCCTGCCGCTGGTCGGGCTCACCGCCTGGCAGGCCCTCTTCGACCACGCCAAGCTGACTGCCGGTCAGCGGGTACTGATCAACGGTGCGGGCGGCGCGGTCGGCGGCTACGCAGTCCAGCTGGCCAAGCACGCCGGCGCACACGTGATCGCCACGGCCGGTCCGCGCAGCAGTGAACAAGTCAGGACGGCGGGCGCCGATGAGGTGTTCGGCCACGGGGTCCCCGAGCTGTCCGCGCTGGTCGACGTCGTGCTCAACCTCGCGCCGGTCGATCCGATGCAACTGGCCGCGCTGACCTCCGCGGCCCGCGACGGCGGCATCGTGGTGAACACGACGGTGTGGATGCCCGCGCCTTCCGACGAAGAACGGGGCGTGCGCGGCGTCAACCTCTTCGTCAACAGCGACGCCGCGCAGCTGGCGAGGCTGGTGACGCTGGTCGACTCCGGAGCGCTGCACGTCAATATCGCCCGCAGGGTGCCGCTGGCCGAGCTGCCGGCGCTGCACGTGGAGGCCGCAGAAGGCGCGCTCTCCGGCAAGGTCCTCGTCCTTCCCCCCGCCGTATCTCTCACCTAGTCGACCGGTTCCGGCACGTTCCCCCAAGGGGTGAGCCATCGCGGAGGGCCGCGCTCTGCCAGACCTGGCGGAGCACAGCCCCAGTACATTTCATGCCGGCCACAGCCGATTCCTGGCCCAGGACTCCAAGACTCGTAGGGTCCGACGGCCTCACCGAGTGCCAGGTACAGGCCGGACCACTCGGTGGCGCATCGGCCGTCGCGTCGTAGGCGAGCCCGACGGGCTCGTCACCGCAAGGGCACCCCAGCTCAGAGGTATGGCTGGCGCGTGATCTGCTTCTGGCCCGCCCGGTGCCGTGAAGACGCTCCGTCCGGAACTGGCGGCGGACGCCGATCACTGGGCACGGTTCGGCAGGGAGGCCGTCTCGGCCGCCCTGCCGGGCCACCCGGCGATCGTCTCCGTCTACGACACGGGCGAGGACATGGCCGGGGGCGGACCGGTCCCCTACATCGTGATGGAGTACGTCAGGGGCGGCGCCACGCTGCTCCAACTGGTGCGCGACGAGCGGATCACCGGGCCCGATCACGCCCTGGAACTCACCCTCGGCGTACTTCAGGCGCCGGAACACGCCCACCGTCACGGCATCGTCCATGGAACAAGCCGGGCGCCGTACCTCGCCGCCCGGCAGCGATCACGGCCGTGGCGACCGGCCAGAGCCGGCCGCGCGGGCGGCGGGCCGTTCAGCGCGGAATCACCCAGCCCGGCCTCCAGGTGCCGGCGGCGTCGTGGTCGGCCGTCGTGGCGGCGAGGTGGGTGCGGAGGGTGGCCAGTGCCGGGTGGGGGTTGTCGCGGTGCCAGAGGAGCGAGTGCGGGTAGACGGGCGTCGGGTCGGTGACCGGGATGCGGCGCAGCCCGTGGTCGGCGGGCCAGACGAGGCGGGTCTGCTCGCTCATGAAGGTGGCCAGGGCCGGGGTGTCGGCGATGGTGTCGAGGAGCGCGTCGGAGCCGAAGTTGGGGCCGGTCGCCTCGATGGTGAGGCCGAACTCGGCGACGAGGTCGTCGTAGTAGGCGGCCCATTCGCTGCCGGGGAGGATGCCGGGCATCCAGATCCGGTGTCCGGCGAGCCGGGCGAGGGGCACGGAGCGGGCGCCCGCCAGCGCGTGGGCGGGGCCGGTCATGAGCTGGAGCGGCTCGTCGAGCACCCGGACGGACTCGATGTCCTCGGGAAGGGGCCGGCCGGGCATCGCGACGGCGCGGAAGGACGCGTCGAGCGCGCCGGAGCGAATGGCGGTGACGGCGGTCTCGATGTCGAGCAGCATCAGCATGTCGAGGTCGATCTCGGGGTGCGCGTGGTGGAAGCCGCGCATCAGGCCCGACGCCGCGCCGCGTGAGGAGATCATGTCGACGCGCAGGGGACGGTGGCCGGTGCGTACGGAGGCGACCGCGCGCTCGGCGACGCGCAGCAGCTCGCGCGCGTGGGGCAGGAATGCCTGCCCGTCGATGGTGAGCTCAGCGCCGCGTGCGGCACGGGTGAACAACCGCACGCCGAGGGTGCGCTCCAGCGTGGCGATGCGTTTGGAAACGGCCTGCTGGGTGACCGACAGGTCTGCGGCGGCTTTCTGGAACTGGCCCGATTCCGCGACGGCGACGAAGGTGCGTACTGCTTCGAGATCCACGCCCACCCACCTTAGTGAACAACCAAGGGTTGTGCATGGCTGGTAGGTCAGTTGTTTGACCTGCTGTTGTCCTGCCCGCTTAGCTCTCGTTGGTCAACATCAGTTTGTTCGGGTGGGACTTCACGGGGAGCGCGCTGAGCATGATGGGCAGGAGAGCGTTGGGCCGGCAGTTCGGCTGGCTGTGGGCGGCGTATGCGGTGAGCGCGTATGGGTCCGGGCTGGGGTTCGGGGCGTTGCCGCTGATCGCTGTGCTGGCGTTGCATGCCGGACCTGCTGAGGTGTCCGCGCTGTCCGCGGTGGGGCCTGCGGTGGGTGCGCTGATCGCGGTGCCGCTCGCGCCGTGGGTGGAGTTCCGGCGCAAGCGCCCAGTCATGATCATGATGGATCTGGTCCGGTTTGCGGCCATGGCGACGATCCCGGTCGCCTACGCCTTCGGGCGGCTCGGTTTCGTCCAGCTGCTCGTGGTCTCGGCCGTGGTCGCCGCAGCCAAGATCGCGTTCAACGCGGCGAGCGGTGCCTACCTCAAGGCCCTCGTCCGGCCGGACGACCTTCTCGTCGCCAACGCTCGGTTCGAGTCCACGAACTGGAGCTCCATCGCGGTGGGGCCACCGCTCGGCGGGGCGGCGATCGGCCTGTTCGGGCCGGTCACCACCGTGGTGGCCGACGCGCTCAGCTACCTTCTCTCCGCGCTGGGCATCACCGCGATCCGCGGCCAGGAAGAAGCGCCGGGAACGCCCGACAAGAGCCCGGTCCGGGCGGGCGCATTGCTCGACGGCTGGCGACACCTCATGGGCCACCCCGGTCTGCGCGCCCTCTACCTCAACCAACTGCTCGTCGGCGGTCTGATCATGGCCACCGAGCCGCTGCTGGCGGTGCTCCTGCTTCGCCAACTCGGGTTCCCGCCCTGGCAGTACGGCCTCGCCTTCGCCGCCCCGTGCCTCGGCGGACTCATCGGCTCGCGGCTGGCCCGACGTGTCGTGGCCCGCTTCGGCCGGCAGTGGGTCTTCCGGACCGTCGGGACCCTGCGCGCCATCTGGCTGATCGGCCTGGCCTTCGTCCGCCCCGGCGTCGTCGGCCTCGTCACCGTGATGGCCGTCGAGCTGGCGATCATCATCAACATGAGCCTGTACAGCCCGGTACTCGCCACCTACCGGCTCGAACACACCCCCAAGCATCTCGTCGCCCGCACCCTGTCGGCCTGGTCGATCGGCCAGCAGGCGGCCATCGCCACCCTCACCGCACTCGCCGGGCTGCTCGCCGACGTCACCGGCCCACGCACCGCTCTCACGGTCGCAGGACTGCTCATCCTGACCACACCTCTCCTGCTTCCCCGACAGGACCAGACGGCGCAGCACGAGCCGGAACTGTCCCGCAGCCACTCATGAGGCACCGCAACTCACCACTGAGGCCCGCAGGCTGCAGCCGATCCGCCGGCGCGCGTCCGCGTCGGCCAGGCACACCACCAGCAGGGAGGGGGGCCGCGATCCCGGCCTCCAACATGCCCTTCGCCCCGCTGGCCCAAGGCGTCGGCCTTTTGCCCGGGGTGGCTCAGCGGCCGCACTGCTCAGCTGTGCTGTCGCATGAGGTTGGTGCCACGCCGACTGGCGCTTCCTGAGGTAACAGTCCCGGTGTGCGACGACGGCCCCTCCCCGGAGGACCGGTCAGGGCGCTCTTGACGGCACGAGCCTGCTGCTCGTCGACGTCGCCCCGCCCGCGCCGCGTACTCGGTGCCGGCGCGCGGTGCTGAGCACCCGTATGGCACGCCGAAGAACGTGCGCGGGGATGTCGATCCAGGCAGGCTCTGTTCGACGCAGGGGTGAGAGAAGGCCATCAACACGAGAGGCGAAGGCCATGCCCAAGGTCCGCGTACACAACGTCACGATCTCCCTCGACGGCTTCGTGGCCGGCGCGAACCAGCGACTCGACGCCCCGTTCGGCGACGGTGTCGGCTGGGGTGACGATCTGCACAGCTGGTTCGTCTCCGCGACGGAGGATTCCGCCGCGGGCCGGACCGGAATCGATGTCGACTACTTCACTCGCGGCGATCAGAACATCGGCGCCACGATCATGGGGCGGAACATGTTCGGGCCGCAGCGCGGGCCGTGGGAGGACGAGTCCTGGCAAGGCTGGTGGGGCGACAACCCGCCCTACCACCACGACGTTTTCGTGCACACCCACCACTTGCGCCCGACGCTGGAGATGGCAGGCGGAACGACCTTCCACTTCACCGACGAGCCGTTGGAGACGGTGTTGCAGCGCGCGTTCGACGCCGCGGGCGGCAAAGACGTCCGGATCGGCGGCGGCGCGGCGGCCATCCAGCAGTATCTGCGGGCCAGGCTGATCGACGAGCTCCACCTGGTGATCGCGCCGATGCTCATCGGACGCGGGGAGCGGCTGCTCGACAATCTGGGCGACGGGATCGACGGCTACCGGGTGTCCGAGCTGGTCGGCTCGCCGACGGTCACGCACGCGGTGCTGGTCCGCCGCTGACGCTCGGGGTCAGTTTCGCCGGGGTGGGTGTGCTGCCGCACCCGACTCGGTGGTTCGTCGTCGTGGTCTTGGCCCTCGTCGCTGCGCGGCGGGGAGTCGACTGTGGGTGTGGCAGGGGGTACTTCGCGGCAGGTGCTGGGCTCGGGCGCAGAAACCCACGGGAGGTCGCGCAGGGCGGCGAGGCCGTCGCGGTGCACCGCCTCGCGCATCCCGTCCGGGATGACTGCGGCGAGCGGGTCGATAGCCGCTTTGATCAGCTGGGGGCGGCGTTCGGCCGCGGTGACCTGAGAGACATGCCGGCAACATACCGACTTAGTCCGCCGAGTGAGTCGAACGATTGAGTCGCCCAAGTCGCTCGTCACCTTCTCGGTCGGTCGCGCCTCGCGAAGGACGGCGCCGGCGGCGGCCGACCCGCAGGGCTCGCGGTCGCGGGCGTTCCTTGTGGCCAGGGCGATGCTCGTCGCACCAACAGCAGGCAGCGGGATCGGTGATCCAGCCCTGCGGGTGGACGTACGCCGCAGAACGACCACGTCCTGCTGCCTGATCGCGGGCGCCCCGGCCGACGCGCGACTCCGCCTTCGCGAAGCCGGCGCCGGCCGGACACCGCCGCCCTGTCAGGGACCGATCAGCAGGTGGCCACACCCGGCAGCCACTCGGGGCCCTTGATGTAGATGACCGTCACCCACGAGCCGTCGGTCAGCTTCGCCCAGGCGTCGTTGGTGTAGCCCTCGGCCGTCACCTGCTGGGCGTGGGCCTGGCACACCACGTTGACCGTGGTCGGCTGCGCGAAGTAGTCGACCACGCCCGCGTTGACGTTCGGCTCGCTGTGCGTGCGCACCCCGGTGCCCCAGGTCTGGAACGCCTTGCTGCCGCCGCTCGGGGGCGGCGTGCTGCTGCCGCCGCAGTCCGGGATGCCGGGCAGCGAGGCCGGGCCCTTGATGTAGATGTTCGTCATCCACGAGCCGTCGGAGAGCTTGGACCAGATGTCGTTGGTGTAGCCCTCGGCGGTGACGGTCTCCGCGTGCTCCTGGCACTGGACCGACACCTGGGTCGGGCCGGCGAAGGTGTCCACGACGGTGGAGCGCGTGCTCGGCGTGGAGTGGGTGTGCACCCCCGTGCCCCAGGTCTCGAAGGTCGAGCCGCCGTTCGCGGGCGGCGGAGTGGGCGTGCCGGACCCGCTGACGCGTATCGCGCCCGCGTAGTCCCCGCCGGTGCGCACGGGTGCGACCCGGATGTGGGTGCCCGACTCGTACGCCTCCGCCATCTGTCCGCCGCCCAGGTACATGGCGACGTGGTGGATGTGGCCGCTGCCCCAGAACATCAGGTCACCCGGCAGCAGCGGGGCCGTGCCCTGCGAGGCGGAGAAACGGGCGGAGGCCTGCGAGCTGTGGAACTGGTCGTTGGCCGTCCCGTTGAGCAGGTCCTTGCCGGTCGCCTTCCAGTACGCGTAGCGCATCAGACCGGAGCAGTCGAAGCCCTTGCGTTCGTTGTCGTGCAGGCTGTCCGGGTCGGAGCCGTCGTAGTAGCCGTAGGTGGCACCCGGCGTCGCGCCGTGGCCACCGCCCCAGCTGTACCAGACGCCGATCTGCGAACAGGCCGCGTTCACGGCGGCCTGCGCGGTGGCCGAGGCACCCGGCGAGAGGACCCCGCAGGCGGTGTCCTGGGCGGCGGCGTGGGCCGGCGCGGAGAAGAAGGCGGTCAGGGCCAGGACCGAAGCCCCCAGGAGCCCGCCGCTGGTCCGGCGGCGCGCACTGCTGATCTTCACGGAAGTCTTCCTTCGTCGACATGACGTCACCGGGCGGCCCGGCGACAGCGGTTGGAGACGATGCGTGCCGGCTCCCCACCCCCGTTGGGGGAGCGGCGTTAGTGCCCCGGCGGCCTGTGCCCGGTGCGGCGAGAGTGCGTGCCGGGCGTCGCGACGGGGCGAACGTTGCCTGTCGGCTAGTTGTCGAGCGCGGCGCGCATCTTGGCCAGGCCGCGCATGCGGTTGCGCTGGACCGTGCCGCGGTGGGCGCCGAGCCGTTCGCCGGCGGTGTCGTGGCTGAGACCCTCAAGATCCACGAGGATCACCGCAGCGGCCTCCTTCTCGGAGAGCATGCTCAGCAGCGCCAGCGTGGTCGAGGACGCCTCGTACGAGGCCAGTCCGCCGTCCCAGCCCGCCTCGGGCAGCCGGTCGGTGGTCTGCTCCCGGCGGGAGGGATGCTGCCAGGAGTCGCGCAGCAGGTTGAGGGCGACGGTGCAGGCGTAGGCGTACGGGTGCTGCTGCCGCGTCAGATTCTGGGCGCGGGCGCGCCGGGAGAGCCGTAGATACGTCTCCTGGAGCAGGTCGTCGGCGTCGTGCGGATTGCCCGTCAGCGCCAGCAGCCGGCGGCGCAGCCGCGGCATGTCGGCGGTGAAGAAGGCGTCGAAGTCTCCCGCGCTCATCCGGTCTGTGTCCGTGCGCTGCGGTGGCGGGCAGGCGGCGCTGCTGATCTCCAATGCTGTTTCCCCCTCGGTCGTTCGGTGTGGCGTGCCGTGCTCGGGCCGGCGGCTGGTCAGGCCGTCGGGCCGGGCGGGGTGGCGGGTCCGTAGCGGGCGGCCGGGGCCCGGCGCAGCAGGGCCCAGTACCGGTCGCCGTAGGACCAGTGCCACCATTCGGTCGGGTAGTTGACGAAGCCGGTGGCGGTGAGGGCCCAGCTCATCAGGGCCCGGTTCGCACGCGCCTCGGCGCTGATGCCGGGCGCCTCCGTGCGGCAGGCACCCTCGCTCTCCTCCGGGGTGGCGTTGACCTCCGTGCCGAGCGGCAGCTCCCTGCCGTCCTGGTCGCACAGCGTCAGGTCGACCGCCCCGCCGCTGACGTGCGGCGCCACCTCCGGCGGGGAGATGTAGGCGCTGGCCAGCTCGCGGATCCGTTCGGGCGTCGCGTCCGGGTGGGCCAGGCGCATCGTCCGTGCGTACTGCTCGAAGTACTGCCGCTGCAGTTCGGGCGGCCGGTACCCCTCCACCACCAGGAACCGGACGCCGGCCGGCAGCAGGCGCTGCGCCCGGACGAGCCGGCGCAGCGCGCCGGACCGCAGCCGGGCGTAGCTGCCGTCGTCGTCGGCCTGCCGGTGGTCGAGCCGCAGATGGCCCGTGCCGCGCAGGTCGGCCAGCGGTTCACCGCATTCGGCCGCCGCGACCGCGGCGACCCGGGGGTCCGAGAGCGTGATGATGTCCGTCACGCACATCAGGATGGCGGGGACCGCTGCAAATGCTCTGCAGGTTGCCTGCAAGCGGCTCACCAGCACTTCTGCAGCCGCCCCGGGGCACTCGCCGGTGCCGGGTTCTCGCGCTTCGCGACAGTCCGGTTCCCGGACGACCGCCATGGCTTCGGTGTGGGCCTGCCGCGCGGAGGTCTCGTCGCCGTGGGCCGTGCGCATGCGGGTCAGGTTCGGGAGGGTGTGGGCGGCCATGGGGGGCAGTTATAGGGGCTCTGTCATGGCCGGTGTCTGGTCCGGTATTTTTGCGGCCGCCCCGGTTCACTCACTGGTGCCCGCTGCCGGGTTCGCGCGCTTCGCGGCAGTCCAGTTCCCGGAAGACCGCCATGGCTTCGGCGCGGGCCTGCCGCGCGGAGGTCTCGTCGCCGTGGGCCGTGTGCACCTGGGCCAGGTCCCGGAGCGTGCGGGCGCGCCACAGGGGCAGGCGCAGGGCCTCCCACATGGCCAGTGCCTGCTCCAGTGGTTCTCGGGCGGCGCCGGGATCGCCGGCCGCCAGGTGCCACTCGCCCAGGGTGCGCAGGACCAGCGCCTCCCCGAAGCGGTCCTGGCGCTCCCGGGCCACCGCCAGGCACCGGCCGAGCCGTACCAGCGACACGTCCGGCCGGCCCTGCCGCAACTCCGTCTTCGCCAGGGACTGTTCGGTGTACATGATCCCGAACGTGTCGTGCAGGCCGGTGAAGATCCGCAGTGCCTCGTGCAGCAGCCGCTCCGCCTGCCCCAGGGCACCCTCGGCCCGGTGGCACACGGCCAGCGACCGCAGGGTCAGGCCCTCGCCGTGCCGGTCGCCCGCCGCGCGGTACAGCTCCAGCGCCCCCGACAGGGCGTCCAGCGCCTGTGCGCCGCGCCCCTGTTCCCGGTGCACATAACCGATGCCGTACAGCACGCGGGCCCGAGCGCCGCGGTCCGCGGACTCCCCGTACCGCTCCAGCGCCGCGGCCAGCAGCTCGGACGCCTCGGCGTACCTGGCCTGTTCGCGTCGGGCCGTACCCATCCCGGCGAGCGCCAGCCCCGCACCCCACGGCACGTCGCCGCATGCCTCGAACAGGCGCAGGGCGTCGGCGAAGTAGGCGTAGGACTCCTCGAACCGGTCCTGCTCGTAACGCAGTTGGCCCAGCCCCGTGAGCAGCCATGCCTCTCCCTCGCCGTCCCCGCTGCGGCGCATCGCCGCAATGGCCGCGGCGTGCGAGCGGGACCAGGCGTCGAACTGGTTGTACAGCGCGGCCGAGCTGGCGATCAGCGCCCCGGCCAGGTCGCGTGCGGCGCGGTCCATCCCGTGGTCGGCGCAGTACTCCACCGCGGCCAGCAGACAGGCCTGTTCGGCGGCGAACCAGGCCGCGGGCCGCTCCAGCAGCTCGTCCTCGGCCTGCGGGTCGAGTGCGTCGAGCGGCCGTACGGCAGCCGGCTCCGGGAAGTACCGGGCCGCTCCGCCCGGACCGCGGGCGGCCGCCTGCTTCGCGAGTCCCAGCCAGCACTCCACCAGCCGCAGCACGGCCGTCGTACGCTCCTCGGCGCTCTCCTCCGACAGACAGCGCTCTCGGGCGTGCTCGCGGGCCAGATCGTGGATGCGGTAGCGGCTGCGCCCGGTGTCGTCGACGCCGATCACGTCGATGAAGTGGCAGTCCACCAGCCGCTCCACGGCCTCCTCGGCCTCCTCCGTGCCGATGTCGAGCAGCGGGGCGGCGATCCAGGCCGCGAAGTCGGGCAGATCGAGCAGGGCCAGCCGGCGCAGTGCCCGCCGCTCCTGCGTGTCGAGGTCGGCGTAACCGAGTTCCAGGCTGGTGCGCAACTCCAGGTCCCCGGCGCGCAGTTCGTTGAGCCGGCGCCGTTCGTCCCGCAGCCGGTCCGCGAGCCGGCCGGGCACCCAGTGCGGGCGGGCCGCGAGCCGCGCCCCGGCGATGCGCACGGCCAGCGGCAGCCGCCCGCACAGCGAGACGATCTCGGCGGCCCGCTCCGGATCGGCGCCGGTGCGGTCCCGGCCGGCCACGCGGCGCAGCAGTTCGAGCGCCTCTGCCGGGTCCGGCACGGCCAGATCCAGGTGGGCGGCGCCCTCCAGCGCTACCAGCCGGCGGCGGCTGGTGACGAGCACGGCGGAGCCGGGGCCGGGCGGCAGCAGGGGTCGTACATGGGCCTCGCCGGCAGCGTTGTCGAGGATCAGCAGGATGCGCCGGTGGCCGATGTGGGTGCGGTACAGCCCCGTCAGCTCCTCGACCGACGTCGGCAGTGTCTCCGGCTCGGCACCCATGGCGCGCAGCAGTCGGGCGAGGGCGTCGGCGGGTTCCAGCGGGGTCGTGTCGGCGGCCCGCAGGTCCACGAACAGCCGCCCGTCGGGGAAGAGTTCGGCGGTGCGGTGGCCGACGTGTACGGCGAGGGCGGTCTTGCCCGTTCCGGACCGTCCGGAGATCACCCCGATCGGCGGCGCCGTACGGCCGGCGTCGTCGACCCCGCCCAGCAGCGAGCCGGCCCAGTCGATCTGCTCGCGACGGCCCACGAAGTCGGCTATGTCCGGCGGGAGATGGGAGGGCGCGGGCCGTGGGCGCAGGACCGGCGCGCTTCGGCTCGCGCCCTCCCGCGCCCTGGGATGCCCGGCCGGTCTGTCCGACGCGCTCCGGGGCCCGGGGCCCAGCAGCTCCGGGTCGTTGGTCAGCACCGCCTTGTGCAGCGCCCGCAGCTCCGGCCCGGGGTCGATGCCCAGCTCCTCGCGCAGCGCCTCACGGCCCTCCTGGTAGGTGCGCAGGGCGTCGGAGACCCTGCCGGTGCGCACCAGCGCGGTGATCAGCTGGCCGCGCGGCCGCTCCCGGAGGGGATGGGAAGCGACGTGCGCGAGCAGGGGAGCGATCGTCCGGTCCGCGCGGCCCAGTTCCAGCTGCAGTGCGAAGGACTCCTCCTGGCCGACGAGCCGCAGTTCCGCGAGGCGGGCTGCCTCGATCCGGGCGAAGGACTGGCCGAGCCCCTCCAGGGCGTCGTGGCCGCGCCACAGCCCCAGCGCCTCGGACAGCAGCTCGGCGGCCTCCTCGGGGCGGCCCCGCGCGGCCGAGGCCCGGCCCGACGCGAGCAGTTCCTCGAAGCGGCGGGCGTCGACCTGGGACGGGTCGAGGTCGGTCACGTAGCCCGGCGGCCGGGTCCGGATCAGCTCCGCCTCGCCGACCCTGGCCAGGGCACGGCGCACGGCTGACACATGGGTGGCGACGAGCGCGGCGGCGGTCGCGGGCGACTGCTCGTCCCAGACGCAGTCCACGAGCCGCTCGGTGGAGAGCACCTCGCCGAGGTGGACGACCAGCGCGGACAGGACCGCCAGGGGCCTGATGCCGCCGAGCGGGGCCCGTCTGCCCCCTGCCCACACCTCCACCGGACCGAGCAGACGCACTTCGAACATCGTTCCCCGATCGCCGTACCATCCGCCCCGCGGATCACGGCGAAAGATATCGGCGAACATGCCCACGACACGGCGACAGCCGGACCGTCGTGTCCGAATCCGGACGGTCCGGTGTACTCGTGTCGCCCACCGGCAACATCGGTGCTGGCAACGCCTGTTGCCCCCGCCCGGTCGATGGCGGGCGGTTCTCCGCCCCCCTCACCAGTTGGCTAAATTCCGTCTCCCGGGAGGACCGGGTTCGCATACAGGGAAGACGGTTCGCCCGCCGCCCTCGTATGACCCCGGCCGCGAGAAAAGAACCTGGAATTCGAGAGGCATACGGACGGGCTTCCCGAGGCGTCAACGGCTCGAAAGAACAAGCAAGTTCGACCACGCCCCGGGAGCATGCCGATGAAGCGCACCGACGCCCCACGCCGGACGGTGGTACCGAAGAGGCGCAGCATGCGACGGACCGCCGCCGCGGTGGGCGCGATCACCGCGCTGGCCTCGCTCGTCCTGGCCGGTTGCACGGCGGGCGCCGACTCGCCCGACCGCACCTCGCCGGTCGCGAAGGCCCGGGCCGCCGCGCAGGCCCGGGATCTCACCTACGCCCAGGACCTGCGGATCTCCGACGCCGAGCAGCGCCTGATCACGCGCTGCATGACAGGGCAGGGCTTCCGCTTCTGGGCGGAGCGACCGCTGAGCCTGGAGGAGAGCCGGCCGGTCGGCTACGTCCAGGACGACATCGACTGGGCGCGTAGCCACGGCTACGGCAGCAGGATCATGGCGAAGGAGGACCGCGCCCGTGTGCGCAACCCCAACATCTCCTACCGCAAGTCCCTCTCCCGTTCGCGGCAGCGTGCCTACGACATCGCGATGGACGGCGGCCGGGACGCCGTCCTGTTGAAGGCGCGGGTACCTTCCGGCGGCACCATCACCAAGCAGTCCGGCGGCTGCGCGGCCGCGGCCGAGAAGACGCTGTACGGCGACCCCGCGGCCTGGCTCCGGGCCGACGCGACCGTCAGCAACCTGCGGCCGCTGTACGTGGGCAAGCTGCTGCGCGACAAGGAGTTCAAGAGCGCGGTGGGGGCCTGGTCGCGCTGCATGAGCAAGGCCGGCCATCCCTTCACCGACCCCGACGCGGCTCGCCAATCCACCCGCGACCACAGCGCGGAGCAGACCCGGGCCCAGGAGGCCAGGACCTTCGGGGACGAGACCCGGATCGCGGTCGCCGACGCCACCTGCGCCCGCTCCGTCTCGCTGCGCGCGGTCGGAGAGCGGCGCGAGGCCCACTACGTCGGCGAACTGGCCGGCAAGTACGGCGACGCCCTCGACGCCCACCGTCGGATGCAGCTGCACGCCCTCGCCCGCGCCGAGCGGATCGTCCCCGCGCGGGCCTGATCCGGCCGGGCGCACACCCCCTGATTTCCGTGACCCCGCGTCACGGACAGTTCCCCGCGGCATCGCTCGCGGATCGTCACCCCGCCCACGCCTCCCACGAGGCGGAAGCAGAACAGGAATCCGTCATGCGCAAACTGACCGTCTCCCTCGCCACCCTGGGCCTGGCGGCCCTCGGCCTCGCCATCCCGGCGACCGCTCACGCGGGCCCGGGCTGCAACGCCAACTGGAACTCGCACGGCCGCGACGGCGACGTCCGCGCCTGGGACGGCACCGACTGCGGCGGGACACTCCTCGGTGTCACGGCCGGCAGTGACCCCAACTGGAGCGACAGCGTGGGCCCCTTCCAGGGCTCCGACGCGAACACCGCCTCGTCGGTCATGAACAGCGGTTTCGTCGGCGGCAAGGACGTCGTGGCCTTCTACTACTACGCGCAGTACGACGACACGGCGTACGGCTGCCTCAAGCCGGGCGAGAAGTACGTGGACGACCTCAGCCGCGACAAGTTCACCAACACCGCGAACATGAACAACAACATCGTGTCGCACACCTGGGTGACGTCGAGCGCCTGCGCCCCGGGCTCCTTCATCAGCTGACACCAGCGTGCGGCCACGGCCCGCCGGCATCGCGCCGGCGGGCCGTGCCGTCAGCGGTGCAGCTCGGTGTGGGCGGTCTCCGGCAGCCGCAGATACACCAGCGAGGACAGCAGACACAGCGCGGCCACGTACCAGGGGAACAGGCCCGCCTGCCCCAACTCCGCGAACAGCGTGCCCACATAGGGAGCGGTGCCGCCGAACAGCGCGACCGTCAGCGAGTACGGGAAGCCGATGCCGGCCGCGCGCACCCGCGGCTGGAACACCTCCGCGTTCACGGCCGCGCTGATCGAGGTGAAGCCGGTCAGCAGGACCATGCCCGCGCACTGGACGAGCAGCAGCACCGCGAACGAGTCGCGCAGCGCGTGCAGCAGCGGCACGCTCAGCAGGGCGAAGCCCACGCCGAAGAAGAGGAGCAACGGGCGACGGCCGTATCGATCCGAGAGCAGTCCGCCGAGCGGCTGGAGCAGGCCGAAGAAGGCGAGGGAGATCGTGCCCGCGAGCAGGGCGTCCGACGGGGCGACGCCCGCGTTGAGCTGGGCGTACGTCGGCAGATACGACGTCCAGGTGTAATAGGCGATCGTGCCGCCCGCCGTGATCCCGCAGATGAGCAGCGACTCGCGCGGGTGGCGGCGCAGGGCCTCCAACAGGCCGGGGCGGGGCGCCTGTTGCTGCTCGTGGCTGCGGGTCTCCTGGGCGCCCTGTCGTATCCAGAAGCCGACCAGGCTCAGTACGGCCCCGAAGGCGAACGGAATCCGCCAGCCCCAGCCGTTCATGGAGCCCTCGCCCAGTGTGTCCACGAGCAGGGTCGCGATGCCGGACGCCACGAGCTGGCCGGCCGTCGTGGAGACGTACTGGAAACTGGAGAAGAGGCCGCGCCGGCCCGGTCCCGCCGACTCGACCAGAAAGGTCGTCGAGGCCGCGAACTCCCCGCCCACGGACAGGCCTTGGAGCAGACGGGCGAACACCAGGACCACCGGAGCCAGCACGCCGGCCGCCGCGTACGTCGGTGTCAGGCCGACCAGCAGACTGCTCCCGCCCATCAGCAGGATGGTGACCGTCAGCGCCGCCCGCCTGCCGTGCCGGTCCGCGATCGTGCCCATCAGCAGCCCGCCGACCGGCCGCATGAAGAAGCCCACCGCGAACACCGCGAACGTCGACAGCAGCGGCACCAGCGAGTTGTCCGCGCCCTTGGGGAAGACCGCGGCGGCGATGTAGGTGGCCAGGAACGTGTAGGCGTACCAGTCGTACCACTCCACCGCATTGCCCACCGAGGCGGCGAACAACTGTCGTACGGGCCGCTGCGTCGACGAGGCGGGTGTCTGCGTCTCTGTCATGATCGCGACTCTCCCCGCGAGGCCGGGAAGGCACACCTCACGGCCGTGGTGGCACACCTCTCGTACCGATGACTTTCACATGGGCGCCACCGGACCCTTCCCTGACGTTCGTTGCTCTTGGAACACTCGCACCGCGCGTAATCCGTCACGTTCCGGCCATCCGCACCAGGATGAGAGGCACTCACCCATGTCCGAAGTAGATCGGCGCCGATTCCTGCAGCTCGCGGGCGCGACCACCGCGTTCACGGCCCTGTCCAACAGCATCGAGCGCGCCGCCGCGCTGCCCGCGAACCACCGCAAAGGGTCCATCGAGGACGTCGAGCACATCGTCGTCCTGATGCAGGAGAACCGTTCCTTCGACCACTACTTCGGTTCGCTCAGAGGCGTCCGCGGCTTCGGCGACCCGCGCCCGGTGACCTGGCCGAACGGCACCTCCGTCTGGCACCAGAAGGACGCCGGCGGCAAGGAGATCCTGCCCTTCCACCCCGACGCGGACGACCTGGGCCTGGCCTTCATCCAGGACCTCCCGCACGGCTGGAACGACGGACATGACGCCTTCAACGGGGGCAAGTACGACAAGTGGGTGCCCTCCAAGGGCTCCACGACGATGGCGTACCTGAACCGCGACGACATCCCCTTCCACTACGCGCTCGCCGACTCCTTCACCATCTGCGACGCGTACCACTGCTCGTTCATCGGCTCCACCGACCCGAACCGCTACTACCTGTGGACCGGGTACACGGGTAACGACGGATCGGGCGGCGGCCCGGTCCTCGGCAACGACGAGGCGGGTTACGGCTGGACCACCTACCCCGAGCGCCTGGAGAAGGCCGGCGTCTCCTGGAAGATCTACCAGGACGTCGGTGACGGCCTCGACGCGAACGGCAGCTGGGGCTGGATCCCGGACGCCTACCGCGGCAACTACGGCGACAACTCGCTGCTCTACTTCAACCAGTACCGCAACGCCAAGCCCGGCGACCCGCTGTACGACAAGGCCCGCACCGGCACCGACGCCCGCAAGGGCGAGGGGTTCTTCGACCAGCTCAAGGCCGATGTGAAGGGCGGCAAGCTGCCGCAGATCTCCTGGATCGTCGCCCCCGAGGCCTTCACCGAGCACCCCAACTGGCCCGCGAACTACGGCGCCTGGTACATCGCCCAGGTCCTCGACGCCCTCACCTCCGACCCGAAGGTGTGGGCGAAGACGGCCCTGTTCGTCACCTACGACGAGAACGACGGCTTCTTCGACCACCAGATCCCGCCGTACCCGCCGGGCTCCGCCGCGCAGGGCAAGTCCACCGTCGACGTGGGCCCCGACCTGTTCAAGGGCAGCAGCTCCCACCCGGCGGGCCCCTACGGACTTGGCCAGCGCGTGCCGATGCTCGTGGTCTCGCCCTGGAGCAAGGGCGGATACGTCTGCTCCGAGACGCTCGACCACACCTCCGTCATCCGGTTCATGGAGACCCGCTTCGGCGTGCACGAGCCCAACATCTCGCCCTGGCGGCGAGCCATCTGCGGTGACCTGACCGCGGCCTTCGACTTCTCCCACAAGGACACCAAGCCGGTCGCCCTGCCCGACACCGACGGCTACCGGCCGCCGGACAAGGACCGCCACCCCGACTACGTGCCGACGCCGCCCGCCAAGGGTGCGCTGCCCAGGCAGGAGCGCGGTCTGCGCCCGGCGCGTCCCCTCAAGTACGCCCCGTACGTGGACGGCTCGGTGGACACCGCCGCCGGGAAGTTCACGCTGACCTTCGCCTCCGGCGCGAAGGCGGGAGCCGCCTTCCTGGTGACCTCCGGCAACCGCACCGACGGTCCCTGGAGCTACACCACCGAGGCCGGCAAGACCGTCTCGGACGCCTGGAACTCGGCGTACTCGAACGGCTCGTACGACCTGACCGTGCACGGCCCGAACGGCTTCCTGCGCGTCTTCAAGGGCCCGAACAAAGCCGCCGGGCCCGAGGTCACCGCCCGCCACAGCGGTGAGCACGTCGAGCTGGCCTTCACCAACAAGGGCTCCGGCACGGTGCGTCTGAAGCTGGCCGGCGGATACGGGTGCCACCCTCGGGCCTTCACGGTGCGGCCCGGTGCCACGGTCAGGCACACCGTCGACCTCGCGGCGAGCAGGCGCTGGTACGACCTGACCGTCACCTCCGACGCGGATGCGGCGTTCCTGCGGCGATTCGCCGGACATGTCGAGAACGGGCGGCCCGGCGTGAGCGATCCGGCGATCATCACGCGGTGAACCGCCGGGTAAAAGCTGAAGAACGGTGCCTCGCGGGGGCTGGCGAGGTGATGGTGGGGCCGGGGTAGTGTGCCCCGGTGACCACGCATTCGAACACTCCTGCAGGCTGGTACCCGGATCCGCACGGAGCGCCTCAGACCCTGCGTTACTGGGACGGCGCTCAGTGGACCCAGCACACGAACACGGACCAGCAGCAGGCGCAGGCTGCCCAGCAGCAGGCACCGCAGCACGTGCCGCAGCAGGCTGCGGGTCCGGATCCGCGGGTGCAGCGTCAGGTGCAGCAGCAGGCCGGGGTCGCCGCCGGCGGCCGCGGCGGCGGCAGCCTGTTCACCGAGCCGGTCCTGGTGGTCAACCAGAAGGCCAAGCTGATCGAGGTGACCAACGAGTACACGGTCATGGATCAGAACGGCAACCAGATCGGCTCGGTCACCGAGGTGGGGCAGAGCGCGCTGAAGAAGGCGGCGCGCCTTCTCTCCAGCCTCGACCAGTTCATGACCCACCGGCTGGAGATCCGTGACGCCCACGGTCAGCCGCAGCTGCTGCTGACCCGGCCCGCGAAGATCCTCAAGTCGAGGGTCGTCGTGTCGCGTCCGGACGGTTCGCAGGTCGGCGAGATCGTCCAGCAGAACATGATCGGGAAGATCAACTTCGCGATGAACGCGAACGGCCAGCAGGTCGGCGCGATCAGGGCGGAGAACTGGCGGGCCTGGAACTTCGCGATCGTCGACCACGCGGACAACGAGGTCGCCCGGATCACCAAGACCTGGGAAGGCCTCGCCAAAACGATGTTCACGACCGCGGACAACTACGTCCTGCAGATCCACTACCAGCTGCCCGAGCCGCTGCTGAGCCTCGTCGTCGCCACCGCCCTGACCGTCGACACGGCACTCAAGCAGGACTCGCGCGGCCTCGGTTAGTGCCGGCCGGTGCACCGGGTCACAGCGGTGTGAGATGTCCCGGCTCGGCAGACGGCCGGGGCACCAACGCCGGTTCGGGCGTGGCCGTTTCCGGCCTCAGGGCCAGGACCGCGGCCACCGGGTGCTCCTCGTCGGCCGAAGCGGGCGCCACAGCGGGCGCCACCCGGGTCAGCAGGACGACACCCCACGAGGCGAGTGCCGCGCCCGCGAGGGCCAGGAGCACACCCGTGGCGCCGCCGCGCAGTCCCTGCCCGAGCAGCATGAGCCCGATGACCGAGGCCGCCACCGGGTTGGACAGGGTCACCACCGCGAGCGGAGCGCCCAGTCCGCCGCGGTAGGCCGTCTGCGACAGCAGCAGTCCGCCCACGGCGAAGGCCGCCACCAGCACCGCCACCAGGACGACTTGCAGGCTCAGTGCGGGCCCCGAACGGTCCGTCGCGGACACCGTCACGGTCTGCGTGAGCGCGGACGCCACTCCCGAGGCGAACCCGGACGCCGTGGCGTGCCGGAGCCCGGGCCGGGCCCCGGGCCGAGCCAGCATCCCGATCAGTGCGGCCGTGGTCCCCGCGACCGCGACCGCCTCGGTCAGGCTCAGCACCTGCCGGGGTGCCGACCCGGACGCGGTCACCAGCAGCGCGGCCAGCCCGGCAAGCGTCAGGGCCGTACCCCGCCACTCGGTCGCACGGACCCGCCGTCCGGCCGCCCGCGCCCCCATCGGCACCGCGGCGACCAGGGTGAGCGCACCCAGCGGCTGTACGACGGTGAGCGGACCGTACTTGAGGGCCACGACGTGCAGCAGGGCCGCCCCGGCGTTGAGCCCGACCGAAGCCCACCAGGCGCCCGAAGCCAGCAGCCGCAGCATGCCGGTGTCGCCGCTGCGGGCGGCGAGCCGCTCCTGGGCGACCGCCGCGGCCGCGTAGGCGACGGCGGAGACCAGCGAGAGGGCGACGGCGACGAGGGTGGCGGTCATCGGCCCGCTCCGACCAGGACGTGCTCCTCGGCCGGACCTCCGGCCGGACGGCCTTGGGCCGGTACGAACCTGTCGGCGCCGCGTCCGGCGGTGCTGACGGTCCGGTGCGGCCGGTGGACCAGGGCGAGCGCGATGCCGAGCATGGCGGTGGCGACGATCGCGTCGAGCCAGTAGTGGTTCGCCGTCCCCACGATGACCAGCAACGTCACCAGCGGATGCAGCAGCCACAGCCAGCGCAGACGCGACCGGGTCGCGGCGATCAGGCCGATCGCCACCATCAGGGCCCAGCCGAAGTGCAGTGACGGCATCGCCGCGAACTGGTTCGAGAGATGGTCCGAGGACGGCGGCCCGTACACCGAGGGGCCGTACACATGGGCGGTGTCGACGAGGCCGGTGGCGGCCAGCATCCGCGGGGGCGCCAGCGGGAGGACGAAGGGCAGCACCAGGGCTGCCGAGGTGACGGTGGCCAGGACCCGCCGGGCCCACACGTAGTGCGCCGGGCGCCGCAGGTACAGCCAGATCAGGAAGGCCGCGGTGGCGGGGAAGTGGACGGTCGCGTAGTAGGTGTTCGCGATGTGCACCAGCGTGTCGCTGTGCAGGAGGAGGGACTGCACCGACCCCTCGCCCGGCAGATGGACTGCCCGCTCCAGGTCCCACACCCGACGGGCATTGTGGAGGGCCTCGCCGGTGTGCCCGGTGGCCAGCTGCCGGCCGAACTTGTAGACGAGGAAGAGCCCTGCGACGAGCAGGAACTCACGGACGAGCGGAGGCCGCGCTATCGCGTCGGTCTCTCCCTCTGCAGGCTCGGTGCGGGCATTCATCCCCCGGCCCCTTCGCTGACGTGGTGCTTGTGGCGGTACGAGTCCAGACCCCTGACGTGGCCGGAACTCATCGGTACGCCTCCGTCCCGAAACGAAAACGTTCCGATACGGCAGTGTACCGATACGTCGGCGTTCCGGTACACTGGCGTATCGATTGAGGTACGCCACACTGGATTCAGGGAATAGAGCGGGACTCGAGTGAAGGGGAAGGGCAGATGACGTCGCAGGCCGCGGACGGACCGGAGACGGTTGCCGCCTCGCGCCGCTCCAAGATCACGCCGGAGCGTGAGCGGGAGTTCTTCGACGCCGTGCTCGAACAGATCCGAGAGTGCGGGTACGACGCCGTCACGATGGAGGGGATCGCCGCCAGCACCCGCTGCAGCAAGTCGACCCTCTACCGGCAGTGGAAGACCAAGCCCCAGTTCGTCGTGGCCGCCCTGCGCGCCCGTCGCAAGGCACGCTTCGGCGATATCGACACCGGGTCGCTCGCGGACGACCTGCGCGAGGCCGCGCGGGCTGTGGGCCGCTGGTCACTGAACGACACCAAGCTGCTGCAGGCGCTCGGACACGCGGTGACCCAGGACGCGGAACTGGCCAAGGCGCTGCGCGAGGCGCTCGTGGAACCGGAGATCGTCGCGCTGAAGGAGATCCTGCGGCGCGGGGTGGAACGCGGCGAGATCGCCGGCGACCATCCGGCGCTGGAATACATCCCGGCCCAGATGTTCGGCGTCGTGCGCGCCCGGCCCGTCGTGGACGGAGAGTACGCCGACCCCGCATACCTGGTCCGTTTCGTGGAGGCCGCCGTGCTGCCGGCACTGGGCCTCACCTGAGACTCAGGCCGCCGTCCACGGGATGACTGGACGGTGACCTGATCGCGCCGCACCGTGGGGACGGGGGCGGCGCGCACCCCCCGGCCGGGTGGGACTCCTCTTGAGCGGAGGGAGTCCCGCCCGGCCGACCGCCGTCCGGGGCGGTGTCAGACCGTCTGGCCGTTGCCGCTGCCGGTCGACACCTTGATGCCCTTGGTGATCGTGTCGAGGACCGACTGCTTCTCGCCGACATCGACACCGAAGCGGACCACCACGATCTGGGAGGCGTTCGCGGGCGAGGGGAACGCGAGCGACTCGACATAGCCGTCCGAGCCCTTGCTGGTGACGGCCTTCCAGCGGACCAGGTAGCCCTTCTGCCCGGCGACCGTCACCGCCTTGGACTCCAGTTCGTCGTGCGAGGTGATCGAGCCGTAGGTCTTGCCGCCGTAGGACTCCTCGGCGTTCGCCTTGATGTCGGCCTTCGCGACCGCTTCGGCCGTGGAGCCCGCGGTGCCCAGAGCGAGGGCGGGCGCCGAGTACGCGCCGCCCTTCGTGCAGGTCTGGGAGGCTTCGCCCGGGCACTTGTAGGAGTCGTTGGACGTGATCTGCGCGCCCGCCCGGAGCTGCTGCCCGTACCAGTCGTCCGGGATGGGCAGGCTGATGCCGCTCACCGCGTCGGTCACCGAACCGCTGGTGATCTTCGGCGCCTCGGACTGGCCGGGCGCGGGCGACTCGGGACCGCCTGACCCTCCCGATCCGCCGGACCCGCCCGACGAACCGCCATTGCCGCCGTTGCCGCCGTTCGAACCGCCCTGCCCACCGGGCCCACCGCCCTGACCGCCGGGCCCCTGCGAACTGGCGCTGCCGCCGCCCGAGCCGCCGTTGCCCGTCAGCGCCCACACACCCACACCGATGCTCGCGAGCACCGCAACGGCCACCGCGACGGCGATGCCCGTGCGCAGCCCGCGTCGCGGAGAGGCCGGCGGATGCGCCGGAAACGCCGGATAGGCCGGATAGGCCGGCTGGGCCGAGTGCGCCGGATCAGCCCCGGCCGCGGCCGTCGGCGACTGCGCCGGGGGACCCCATCCGGCGGCCGGGCCCGCGGGGCGGGTCCGGTCGGTCCATGCCTTGCCGTCCCACCAGCGCTCGCCGGCGGGACCCTCACTCGTCTGCCCCGGGTCGGGATACCACCCGGGAGGAGTCACCTGCGTCATGCCCCCACCGTATGAGGCCTCGGTGAAAGCGGGATGAGAGGATCCGGACTTCAGCCGAGGACCATCCGCACGGGCGGCTGGTCGACCGGTGCCGGCAGCCGCAGTCCGCCCCGCCCGGAGGTGATCGAACCGAGCACGCTCGGGTACCACGCCCCGGTGCTCGCGGGCCCGATGCCCGGCAGACCGCGCAGGCCAGGAACCCGAGCACCGCGAAGGCGTACGCCTCCTTCGCGTCCGCCGCCGGCCCCGGCCCGTCGGACGTGCGCACCGCCACCCCGGGCAGGCGATCGCCCGGCCTCCCATGAGCACCGGATTCCGGGTCCCGCCACCGGACGCGATCACCTCCGTGGCGCCGAGCGCGAGCACGGCCTCCGCGACCGTCCGGGCCGTGGACATCGTCAGCGTGGCGACGACGTCCTGCGCCCTGAGCGTCCCGAACCCGGCCGGCGCGTCCCGCAGATACCCGAGGTGGAACAGTTCCTTGCCAGTCGTGTTCGGAGCGGGCAGCGCGCAGTACGGCTCGGCCGACAGCCGCTCCAGCAAAGGCTCGTGGACGCTGCCGCGAACGGCCAGGGCCCGGTAGACGTCTTACGCGAACTGCCGTACGCGAACCGGCCGCCGCTGAACCCCTCTGCCGGCGCGTCGATCAGTGCGCATGCGGGCCCGGTGTCGCCGCCCTCCGGCGTGAAGAAGCGTGCGGCGGTGACGGTCGCGAGACAGCAGTGGAGCCCGAACTCGTACCACTCGGCGAAGCTGCCCGCCGAACCCGCCGCGAAGAGCCCTCACCACCACCTCCAAGCCCGGACCTCCAAGTCGGTTCAAGCCGACCGCCTTTGACGGTCGGTTACCTTCACACACGCAGATCACGGGCTTCATGCGTCGCCCGCCCGCACCTGCTGTCACCTATCACGGCAACAGGTACCCGGAGCGGCCTCCGCTTCCGCGAGAGGACGGCTACGCTCGAGATCTGTACGTCGTTCGGGCGACTTGGGGAGGTATCGGGATGACGGAGGTCCGGCCCACGGAGGCCGCCTCGGCCTCCCTGTGGGAGCGCGAAGAGGAAATCGCCGCCGTCGAGCAGGCGGTCGAGACGCTCTGCGCCGACCGCTCGTCCTCGGGCAGCCTGCTGGTGATCCGGGGCGAGGCGGGAATCGGCAAGACCGCCCTGCTGGCCGAGACCCGCCGCATCGCCGAACGGCACGGCTGCACCGTGTGGTCGGCCCGCGGCGGCGAGACCCTCAGGTCGGTCCCCTTCAACGTGGTACGCCAGCTGCTGCAGCCCGCGCTGGTGTCACTGCTGCCGGAGGAGGGACGCGAGTACCTCGGCGACTGGTACGACATCGCCGGCCCCGCCCTCGGCCTCACGGACCCCGGCGAACGCCAGGCCGACCCGCAGGGCGTGTGCGACGGCCTCGTCGCCGGAGTGCGCCGACTGGCCCGCCGGGACTGGCCGCTGGTCCTGCTGATCGACGACGCGCACTGGGCCGACGGGGAGACGCTGCGCTGGCTCGCCGCGTTCGCCGAGCGGCTCGACGACCTGTCCGTCCTGGTCGTGGTGGCCAGGCGGCCCGGTGAGATCAGCGGCGAGAGCGCCCGCCACCTCGAAGCCATCGCCGCCGCTGCGGGCGGCCCCGACGCCACCCTCAGCGCCCTCACCCCGGACGCCACCGCCGGCCTCACCCGCGCCACCCTGGGCGCACACGCCGACGCCCCCTTCTGCCGCGAGGTCTGGGCCGTCACCGGCGGCAACCCGTACGAGACCGTGGAACTCCTCGCCAAGGTCCAGGACAGCGAGCTGGAGCCGACCGAGAGCGCCGCCGCCGAACTGCGCGCCCTCAACCGCTCGGCCCGCGGCGGCGGTCTCGTCGCCCGCCTCGAGGAACTCGGCATCAGCGCCACCCGGTTCGCCTGGGCGGCCGCGATCCTCGGCACCGGCATCTCCATCGGCCTGGTGGCCAAACTCGCCACCATGGGCCACGACGACGCGGTGCGCTGCGCCGAACTGCTGAAGGACGCCCGCATCGTCACCGAGCCCGACCCGGCGAGCGCCCAAGCCGCCGACGGCGAGCTGGAGTTCGTGCACCCGCTGATCGCCTCCGCCGTCTACAACTCCATCCCGGACGCCCTGCGCACCGCGATGCACGGCATCGCCGCCCAGGTCGTCTCGGACTCCGGACTCGGCGCCGCCATGGCCTCCCGGCACCTTCTCCAGGTGCACCCGGACGACGACGAGGAAGTCGTCGAGCAGCTGCGCGAGGCCGCCCGCGAACACCTCGCCGTCGGCGCCCCCGACGCGGCCCGCCGCTGCCTGGAGCGTGCCCTGCGGGAACCGCCGAACCCCGACGTCCACGCGCGCGTGCTCTACGAACTCGGCTGTGCCACCCTGCTCACCGCACCCTCCACCACCATCGGCCACCTGCAGTCCGCGCTCGGTATGCCCGGCCTCGACGGCCACACCCGTGTCGACGCCGTCTTCCGCCTCTCCCAGGCACTCCTCCACAACGACCAGCCGGACGAGGCCGTCCGCACGGTCGAGGCGGAGGCCGCCCGGCACGAGGCGGGCCCCGCCAGGTTGCGGCTGCAGGCCGTGCAGTGCATGTGGGAGAGCATCCACGCCGGCGAGTCGACCTCGCCCGGTCGCTCCCGGCGCCTGGCCGACCTCGCCCTCACCTGCACCGGCCGGGACAACTCCGAGCGCGCCCTGCTCATGCTGCGCGGCTTCGACGCCCTGATCCAGGGCGAGAACGCCGAGGAGGTCGTCGAGCACTGCGACCGCGCCCTCGTCAACGGCCGCCTCGCACCGGGCCTCGGCTGGACCGACACCGAGTGGGGCATCGAACTCCTGCTGATGCTCGCCAACTCCTACGCCTACTGCGACCGACTCGACCGCGCCGACGCCCTCTACAACGAGGGCCTGCGCGCCTACGAATCGGCCGGCTGGAGCGGCGGCCACCTCTCCCTGGCGCATGCCTACGTCGGCCTCGGACACCGCAGGCGCGGCCGGCTCCGGGAGGCGGAGGCGGCCCTGCGCGAGTCGCTGCGCATCGCCGAGCGCGTCGGCCGCGGTCTGCCCCTGTACTGGACGGCCACCTGCAACCTCGTGGATGTCCTGCTCGCCCGCGGCCATGTCGACGAGGCCTGGGCGATCGCCGAGCAGTACGGCTTCGCACCGGCCTATCCGTCCACCATCGTGATGCCGGACCCACGGTCCGTGCGCGGCCGGCTGCTGCTCGCCGTCGGCCGCACCAAGGACGGCATCAACGAACTGGAGGAGGCCGAGAAGGCGGCCACCGCGCGCGGCCACCACAACCCGGTCGTCGTCCCCTGGGCGCTCGACCTCGCCCGCGCCCTCGCCACGGAGGATCCGGCTCGCGCCGCCCAACTCGCCACGCACGCCCGCCGGCAGGCCGAGCGCTTCGGCACGGACACGGCCATCGGTGAGGCGCTGAGGTGTGCCGCGGCGCTGGAGACCGGGCAGCGCGCGGTGCGACTGGCCTCGCAGGCCGTGGCGTATCTGGAGGCCTCGCCCTGCCAGTACGAGCATGCCGCCGCCCGCGTCGAGTACGGCATCGCCGCACGGTCGGTCGCCGAACTCAACCGCGGTCTGGCGCTTGCTCGTTCGTGCGGTGCGGATGGGTTGGTGGCGCAGGCGCGGGAAGTGCTGGAAACGGGGCGGGGACTGCGCTGATCGGCGCAACCGCACAACGACACGGCCCCGCGCCCGTGCAACGGCGCTACAGCGCCAGCAGTTGGTCCGTGACCGTCGACAGGCGTTTCCGCACGTCGTGGTCGTACGTCGACTCGTGCGCCCTCGACCGGCTCGTGCCGTCGAAGTAGCCGTCCGTACCCCGGTCCCGGGTCGCGAGGGCCAGCACGCCCGGCGCCCCGTCGGCGACCGTGTTCCAGGGGGCGACGCCGCCCTCTCGCACCATCGCCGTGTCCATGAAGGTCGCCGGGTGCAGGACGTTCACCGAGACGCCGGTGTCCGCCAACTCCTCGGCAAGGGCGAACGTATGGGCTGCCAGAGCGAACTTGGCGCGGCAGTACGCCGCGAAGCCGTCATAACCGCGCCGGAACTCGACGTCGTCGAAGTCGACGGGCTCCTGGCCGACCGAGCCGACGTTGACGATGCGCGCGGGAGTGTTCGCGCGCAGCACCGGCAGCAGGGCGCGGGTCAGGACCACCGGCGCCAAGTAGTTCACGGCGAACCGGAGTTCGTGTCCGTCGGTGCTCAGCTCGCGCCCGGTGCCGGGCGCGCCCGCTCCGACGCCCGCGTTGTTGATCAGCACATCGAGGCCGGGATGCGCCTGGGCGACCTGCGCTCCCAGCTCGCGCACCTGCGCCAGCGAGGCCAGATCGGCGACGAACGGCTCGGCGTCGCCCTCGGCGCGCAACTCGGCGAGCAGCTGACGGGTCCGGCCCGGGTCGCGGCCGTGGGCGAGGACGACATGTCCGGAGCGGACCAGCTCGAAGGCGACGTAGCGGCCGAGGCCGGAGGTGGCGCCGGTGATCAGGATGGTGGACATGCCTCCACCGTAGGCACGCGGGGGAGGCATGTGCGAGGTGCTGCTGAAGCTACGACCAGCAGGGTCACCCTCAGAGGTCGTCGTCCTCCGCCAGCACCCGCTGGGCCGCCGCGAACGCCGAGTTAGCCGCCGGGACCCCGCAGTACACGGCCGTCTGCAGCAGCACCGCACCGATCTCCTCGGGCGTGAGGCCGTTGCGCCGCGCCGCCCGCACGTGCATGGCCAGCTCGTCGTAGTGCCCGTGCGCGACCAGAGCCGTCAGTGTGATCATGCTGCGTTCGCGGCGCGAGAGGGTCGGGTCGGTCCAGATCTCGCCCCAGGCGTAGCGCGAGATGAAGTCCTGGAAACGGGCGGTGAAGGGCGTCTGGCGGGCCTGCGCCCGGTCCACGTGCGTGTCGCCGAGCACCTCGCGCCGCACCTCCATGCCCCGCGCGGCGCCCCCGTCGAGGTGCGTACGGAGGGCTGTCAGCACGGCCTCGGGACACTGGGCCGGCGCCAGGTGCGCGGCCCCCGGGAGCTCCACGAGCGCGGCACCCGGCACCGCGTCCGCGATCTCCCGCAGATGGGGCGGCGGAGTCGCCCTGTCCTCGCGCCCGGCGATCAGCAGCGTGCGTACGGAGATCTCCGTGAGCCGGTCGCGCACGTCGAAAGCGGCCAGCGCGTCACAGCAGGCGGCGTACGCGTCCGGGTCGGCGTCCCGCTGGTCCCGCACCAGCTCCGGCACGGTGAAACCGGGCGTGAACCACCGGGCGTCGGCGCTCTCCACGAGCGGCCCCACCCCTTCGCGCCGCACCAGCTCGGCCCGTTCCCGCCACGGCTGCGAGCCGTTGAAGTGCGCCGACGAGCAGATCACGGCCAGCGACGACAGCCGCTGCGGGTGATGCAGGGCGAGATACAGGCCGACGGCACCGCCGAGGGACACACCCGCGTACGCGAACCGCCCGATACCGAGCGAGTCGGCGAGCGCGAGCACCAGGTCGGCCAGGTCACCGACGGTCGCGCCCGGGCCGATCAGTCCGGGCGCCGAACCGCCGTGCCCCGGCAGGTCCCAGCGCACCACGCGGTGGGCGACGGACAGTTCGGGCGCCACCTTGTCCCACAGGGCGTACGACGTCCCGAGCGAGGGCCCGAGCAGCAGCGCAGGAGCGGAAGTGGCCCCCTCGGCACGGTGGTTGAGAAGCCTTTTGGTCAACGTCGCTCCAGAGCACGGTCGGTGAGGACTCCGGCGGAGCCGGTGTATCGGGCTGGATCGGTCGGCTCGGTGAGGTCGACGTCCTTCAACTCGGGCTCCTCGGCGAGCAGTTCGTGCAGGGGCCGGCCCTCGGAGTAGGTGCGTCCGGCCAGCTCGGTCAGCAGCGTTCTGGCGCGGGCGCGGCCCAGCACGGAGGACAGCTCCGCCGACAGCCGCTCCGAGACGATCAACCCGTGGGTGAGGCCGAGGTGTTCACGCATCACGTCCGCGTGCACCCGCAGCCCTTCGGCCAGTTCGGTGGCGTCCCGGGCGGCGCCGCCTACCAGACGCAGCAGATCCCTGAGCGGCTCCCACTCGGCGTGCCAGGCCCCCGCCGGACGCTCGTCCTCGGCGACCATCGACCCGTACAGCGTGGCCGCGAGCTGCGGTGCCCGCCGGGCCGCGGCGACGATCAGCGTGGACCGTACCGGATTCGCCTTGTGCGGCATGGCGGAGGAACCACCCCCACTGCCCTCCGTGACCTCGGCGATCTCGGTGCGGCCGAGGACGAGCACATCCGTCGCGATCTTGCCCAGGGCCCCTGCCGTGAAGGCCAGGCAGCCGGCGAGGTCGGCGACCGGTGTGCGGAGGGTGTGCCAGGGGATGAGCGCTGCGTCGAGGCCGAGTTCGCGGGCGAAGGCGGCTGTGAGATCCGCGGTGTTCTGGCTGCCGTAGGCGGCGAAGGCCGCCAGTGTGCCGGCCGCGCCGCCGAGTTGGACGGGCAGAGCGTCCCGTACCCCGAGGACCCGGTCGCGCGCGTCGAGCACCAGCCACCGCCAGCCGGCCGCCTTCAGCCCGAACGTCGTCGGTACGGCGTGCTGGGTGAGTGTCCGTCCCGGCATCGGGCTGTCGCGGTGGCCGGCCGCCGAGCGGGCCAGTGCGCGTTCGGTGCGTGCGAGGTCGGCGAGGATCAGGTCCAGGGTGCGCACGGCGACCAGCATCGTCGCCGTGTCCATGATGTCCTGGCTGGTCGCGCCCCGGTGGACGTAGGGCCCGTACTCCTCGCCGACCGCCTTCGTCAGATCGGCGACCAGGGGGATGACCGGATTGCCGCCCGAGCGGGCGCGCTCGGCCAGGGAGCGTACGTCGAAGCGGTCGGCGTGCGCCGCTTGGGTGACCGCGGTCGCCGCCTCGGCCGGGACGAGCTTGCAGGCTGCCTGGGCCCGGGTGAGGGCGGCCTCCGCGTCGAGCAGGGCCTGCAGATACGCCGTGTCGGCCGTCGCGGACGAGGCGGGAGAGCCTGCCCACCCGGGGGCGAGCAGGCCGGTGTCGTCAGGATCGACCGGGGCCGCCTCCCGCCCGGAGGGTGGGGGAGTCACCGGAACTCCAGGAAGACCGTCTCGCCCTCGCCCTGAAGGCGGATGTCGAAACGGTAGGTGCCCCTGCCCTCGTCCTTCGCGATCAGCGTGTCGCGCCGCTCCTCGGCCAGCCGGGCCAGCAGCGGGTCGGCGGCGAGTGCCGCCTGGTCACCGGGCAGATAGATCCTGGTGAACAGGTGCACCAGCAGCCCGCGCGCGAACACGCACACGCTGATGTACGGGGCGCTCCGCCCGCGCGCGCCCGGACGCAGCGTCCGGGCGTACCAGTGCCCGTTGGCGTCGGTCTGGATGCGACCCCAGCCGGTGAACTCCACGCCGTTGCGCCCCAGGTAGCCGCCGCTCGCCGGGTCGCGCCGGATCGAGCCGTCCGCCTGCGGGATATTGCCGTCGGGGTCGGTGCCCCACAGCTCCACGAACGCGTCCGGCAGCGGATTGCCCTCGCCGTCGTACACGTACCCCTGGACGGTGACCGTGTCCGGGTGGCCGACCGGGGCGATGTCGCCGCCGCCGGGGAAGGGCAGGGCATGGCCGTAGAAGGGGCCGACCGTGTGCGACGGGGTCGGCAGGACGGTCTCAGGACGGCTCGTGTCGATCTTCGTCATGGCAGGTCAGCGCCCTTCTTCGAGCCAGGTGGCGTGCGGCCCGTCGAGCACGATGTCCCAGTGGTAGCCCATCGAGAACTCCGGCACCGACAGGCTGTGGTCGTATGTCGCCACCAGCCGCTGCCGGGCCGCGTCGTCGGTCACCGACCGGATGATCGGGTCGTACGGGAACAGCGGGTCGCTCGGGAAGTACATCTGCGTCACGAGCCGCTGCGTGAACGCCGAACCGAAGAGGGAGAAGTGGATGTGGGCCGGCCGCCAGGCGTTGAGGTGCTGACGCCACGGGTACGGACCCGGCTGCACGGTCGTGAAGTGGTAGTGCCCGTCGGTGTCGGTCAGTGTGCGGCCGACGCCCGTGAAGTTCGGGTCCAGCGGGGCGTCGTGCTGCTCGCGCTGGTGGGCGTAACGGCCCGCCGAGTTCGCCTGCCAGACCTCGACCAGCTGGCCGCGGATCGGGCGCCCCTCCCGGTCCAGCAGCCGTCCGGAGACCGTGATGCGCTCACCGATCGGCTCGCCGGTGTGCTGGCGGGTGAGGTCGTTGTCGATGTCGGTGATGTCCCGCTCGCCGAAGGCGGGGGAGGACAGCTCCACCAGCTCCGGGTCCTTGCTGACGTCGATGGCGACGGGCGGCTGGTGGGGGTGGCGCAGGACGGAGGAGCGGTAGGGCGCGTAGTCGCGGCGCGGCTGGTGCTCGACGGGCGCGCCGTCGGCGATCCGCTTCTCGTACGCGGCCTGCTCGGCCGCGATCTCCTGGTCGATGTCGTGCTGGGTGAGAGTCATTGGGGTTCCTCGGGGGGTTCCGCGGGGGTTCTCAGCGTTCGAGGACGAGGGCGAGGCCCTGGCCGACGCCGATGCAGAGGGTGGCGACGCCGGTGCCGGAGCCACGGCGGGCGAGCTGGTGGGCGACGGTGCCGGCGAGGCGGGCACCGGAGGCGCCGAGCGGGTGACCGAGGGCGATGGCGCCGCCCTGGGGGTTGAGGATCGCCGGGTCGAACTCGGGCCATTCGGCCACGCAGCCCAGCACCTGGGCGGCGAAGGCCTCGTTCAGTTCCAGGACGGACAGGTCGGCGAAGGTCCTGCCCGCCTTGGCGAGGGCGCGGTTGACGGCTTCGACGGGCGCGAGGCCGAAGTAGTGCGGGTCGACGGCGTGCACGCCGGTGGCCGATACACGGGCCAGGGGTTCGCGGCCGACCGCTTTCAGGCCCTCCTCGTCGACCAGCAGGAGGGCGGCGGCACCGTCGTTGAGCGGCGAGGCATTGCCGGCGGTCACGGTGCCGTTCTCAGTGCGGAAGGACGGCTTGAGCCCGGCCATCGCGGTCAGGGAGGCGTCCGCGCGCACCGACTCGTCGGCGCCGAAAACGACCGGGTCACCCTTGCGCTGCGGGATCGCCACCGGGGCCAACTCGGCGTCGAACAGGCCCTGTTGCTGCGCGGTGGCCGCCTTCTGATGGGAGGCGAGCGCGAACTCGTCCTGCTGCTCCCGGCTGATCTTGTGCTTGTCGGCGATCAGCTCGGCCGACTCGCCGAGCCGGATGGTCCACTGCGGGTCCATCGCCGGGTTGACCATCCGCCAGCCCAGGGTGGTCGAGTACAGCTCGGTGTGGGCGGCGGGGAAGGGCCGGTCGTTCTTGGGCAGGACGTACGGGGCGCGGGTCATCGACTCCACGCCACCGGCCACGGCGATATGGGCGTCGCCGACGGCGATGGCGCGGGCCGCCTGGATGACCGCCTCCAGTCCGGAGGCGCACAGGCGGTTGACGGTGACACCGGGCACGGAGGTCGGCAGGCCCGAGAGCAGGGCGGCCATGCGGGCGACGTTGCGGTTCTCCTCGCCCGCGCCGTTCGCGTTGCCGAAGTACACGTCCTCGATCCGGGAGGGGTCCAACTCCGGTGTACGGGCGAGGAGTTCGCGCAGGGCGTGGGCGGCCAGGTCGTCCGGGCGCACGCCCGCGAGGCCGCCGTTGTAGCGGCCGATCGGACTGCGCACAGCCTCGACGAGGTAAACCGTGTTCACAGCAGGTCCTCCGCGATCGTCAGCTTGGCGGCGGTCTTGGCGATGACGTCGTCGACGCGCACTCCGGGGGCGACCTCGGTCAGCACGAGCCCGTCCGGTGTCACGTCGATCACCCCGAGATCGGTGATGACGCGGTTCACACACGCCTTGCCGGTGAGCGGCAGCGTGCACTCCTGAAGGATCTTCGCCGAACCGTCCTTGGCGGTGTGGGTCATCACCACGATGACCGTGCGGGCCCCGTGCACCAGGTCCATCGCCCCGCCGATCCCGGTGACCAGCTTGCCCGGGACGGCCCAGTTCGCCAGATCGCCCGTCGCCGAGACCTGCATCGCACCCAGCACGGCCACATCGATGTGCCCGCCCCGGATCATCGAGAACGACAGCGCCGAATCGAAGAAGGACGCGCCCGGCAACACCGTCACCGTCTCCTTCCCGGCGTTGATCAGATCCGGGTCGACCTGGTCGTCCGTCGGATACGGACCCGTGCCCAGGATCCCGTTCTCCGACTCCAGGATCACCTCCACACCCGGCGGGAGATAGTTCGGGATCAGCGTCGGCAGACCGATGCCGAGATTCACGTACTGCCCGTCGGCCAGCTCCCGGGCGGCTCGTCCGGCCATCTGCTCGCGGCTCCAGGCCATCAGCTGCTCACCGTCCGCTGCTCGATCTTCTTGTCCGCCGCCTGTACGGGAGTCAGGGCGACCACCCGCTGCACGAAGATCCCCGGCAGATGCACGTGATCCGGGTCGATCTCGCCCGGCTCCACCAGCTCCTCCACCTCGGCGATCGTCACCTTCCCGGCCATCGCCGCCAGCGGATTGAAGTTCCGGGTCGACATGTTGAACACCAGGTTCCCGTGCCGGTCCCCGCGCGCGGCCCTCACCAGCGCGAAGTCGGTCCGGATGCCCCGCTCCAGCACGTATTCGGCGCCGTCGAACTCCCGCACCTCCTTGGGCGGGGAGGAAAGAGCGACGCCGCCCTCACCGTCGTAGCGCCAGGGCAGTCCGCCGTCGGCGACCTGCGTACCCACTCCCGCGGGCGTGTAGAAGGCGGGGATGCCGGCTCCGCCCGCGCGCAGCCGCTCGGCGAGGGTGCCCTGCGGAATCAGCTCCACCTCCAGTTCGCCGGCCAGATACTGCCGGGCGAACTCCTTGTTGGCGCCGATGTAGGAGCCGGTCACCCGGGAGATCCGCCCCGCCGCGAGCAGCACCGCGAGACCGCTCTCCATCGCCCCGCAGTTGTTCGACACGACTCTGAGCCCCGCCACACCCCGCTCGTAGAGCGCCTGGATGAGCACGTTCGGTACACCGCTCAGCCCGAAACCGCCCACCGCCAGCGACGCGCCCTCCGGCACATCGGCCACCGCCTCACCGGCCGTGGCCACCACCTTGTCCATCCGCGAAGCCCCATCCCGTCCGAGCGCCCGGTCACGAGTTAATCAGGGCACTGAGTATTTCGGTGAAGTTTCCTTCACGCTGCCACTGTCCCGGCGAAGCGTCAAGGCCCAGGAGAAGCGCATGGTCAGAGGTGCGTGCAGGACAGAAGACAGTCGACAGGACGTCCAGGTATCGTTCAGTGCACCAACGAATTCGACTTCGGGAGCGCACATGGCCGCGGTGGACCTCACCACCCACCCCGGGCACCTGGCCCGGCGGCTGCAGCAGGCCCACTACCTGCTGTGGAACACGATGGTCTCGGAGGAGATCACCTCGCCGCAGTTCGCGGTCCTGAACGCGCTCGTCGCCGAGCCGGGCCTGGACCAGCGCACGGTGGGCGAGCGGGTGGGGCTCGACCGGTCCACGATCGCCGAGGTGATCAGCCGGCTCGGCCGCCGCGGGCTGCTGGACAAGGTGCGCGACCCGCAGGACGGCCGCCGTTTCCTGTTGCGCCTCACCGACGACGGCGTGCGCACCCACCGCAAGCTGACCGTGCGCACGGCCCGGATGAACCAGGTCTTCCTGGCGCCGCTGTCCGCGAAGGAGCAGGCGGTCTTCTTCGATCTCATCCGACGGGTCGCCGACGCGGCCGAGGGGCTCCGCAACCCGGCGGAACCCCTCGTGGCACCGGGGTGAGCGCGGGCTGATCACGAGGCCTGTGCCAGCACCACCCACACCTGGCCCTTCGCGAAGTTGACCGGCTTGCCGTCCTTCGTCGTGAACTCCGTGCCGTCGGTGGCTTTCCCGCGTTCCCAGTCGACGTCGTAGACCCGTCCGTCGCGAAGGACCTGAGCTGTACCGGAACCGACCGTCTCGGTGTAGGGCGTGTTGTTGCCGAGGATGTCGTGGAAGGCCGACTTGTGCATCCTCACGTACTGCACGACCACCGTCGCCGGGGTCACCCGCTTCCCGTCGGCCGTCACGGTGGGCGTCCCGTCCATCGCCACCAGATAGCGGTGGAGGTTCGCGGACCAGGTGAACGTGAAGCCGGCGGCCGGGTAGCGGACCGTGCGGGTGTTCGCCGGCTTGCCGCCGGCGGGTGCGGCGCCGTAGCGAAAGCCGGTCGTGAGCGCGTCAGCGCCGGGCGCCGACTTCATCAGACGGGCGGGGCGCAGATAGAGGTTGTGCGGTGCGGCCTTGCCGGTACCGCGGAAATAGGCGTCGGACGCCTTCGCCGGCGGCTCCGCCTGCACCGGCGCGTCGTCGATGAGCGGCAGCAGCTTGTGCTGCGCCCCGGAGAAGGCGAGCAACGGGTCGTGGAACTGGCGCAACAGTTCCAGATCCGACTCGCGGGCACTGCGCACCGGCCCGACGACCTTCGGCAGCGTGCCGGCGTACACCGCCATCAATCGGCTCAGCCCGCCCTCGACCTGTTCCGCGTACACGACGTCCGCCGCATCGAGGCCGGTCTGGGGCCGGGCCCCGGGCGCGTTGTCGATCTTCACGGCGAGTACGGAGCCCTTGTTCACCTGGCCCTTGTCGACGGCGCTCCTGTCCGGGGTCGGGGTCGGGGCCGGGGTCCGCGTCCGCCCGCGTGCGTCGTCCGCCGGGCCGTGCCCTCCCGTGCAGCCTGCCGCCAGCACGGCGGTCACCGTGGCGGCCAGCACGGCCACCGTCGTCGAGGCGCGTCGCGGGCGCGCATTCCGTCTCCTGCTCACCGTGGCACCACATCCCGTGTCAATGATTGTCCGCTTATACGTTCATTGTTGGCCATACCCGCTCGGTTCTGATTGCGCGCGTTGAATACGCCCATTGGCCCCTGAACCTGCTTCGGGATGCGGGCGCCCGGGTACCCGGGGCGGCACCGCAGGACCGGACACACCGACGCGACAGAGGGAGCCCGACGCGATGAAGGCAGTTACCTGGCAGGGAAAGCGGGACGTTCGGGTGGAGAACGTGCCCGATCCGAAGATCCAGGAGCCGACCGATGCGGTAATCCGCATCACCTCGACAGGGCTGTGCGGCTCCGATCTGCACCTGTACGAGGTGCTCACACCGTTCATGACACCGGGCGACATCCTCGGACACGAACCGATGGGCATCGTCGAGGAGGTCGGCGCCGGGGTCCCGGACCTCGCCGCGGGAGACCGGGTCGTGGTGCCGTTCCAGATCGCCTGCGGCGACTGCTGGATGTGCCTGACCGGGCTGCCGACGCAGTGCGAGACCACGCAGGTGACCAGTGAGGGCATGGGCGCCGCCCTGTTCGGCTACACCCGTCTGTACGGCGCGGTCCCGGGTGCCCAGGCCGAGTACCTGCGCGTACCGCAGGCGCAGTTCGGCCCGATCAAGGTCCCGCACGGGCCGCCCGACGACCGTTTCGTGTACCTCTCCGACGTACTGCCCACCGCCTGGCAGGCGGTGGAGTACGCGAGCATCCCGGAAGGCGGCAGCGTCGCCGTGCTCGGCCTCGGGCCGATCGGTGACATGGCCTGCCGGGTCGCCCAGGTGCGCGGCGCCGGACAGGTGTTCGGGGTGGACCTGGTGAGCGAACGGCTGAGCCGGGCACGCGAGCGCGGCGTGGAGACCTACGACCTCAGGAGCTTCGACAACGAGAAGGAGCTGGTCACGGCCATCCGCGACCAGACCGACGGCCGCGGCCCGGACGCCGTGATCGACGCCGTCGGCACCGAGGCCCACGGCAGCGCGGCCGCACGCCTGGCCCAGCAGGCCTCGGCCATGCTGCCGCGGAAGATCGCCGGCCCGTTCGCCGAGCGCTTCAGCATCGACCGGCTCGCCGCCCTGCACACGGCCATCGAACTGGTGCGCCGCGGCGGCACCATCTCGCTCAGCGGCGTCTACGGCGGCACGGCCGACCCGCTGCCGCTGCTGACCCTGTTCGACAAGCAGATCCAGATCCGCATGGGCCAGGCCAACGTGCGCCGTTGGAGCGACGAGATCCTGCCGTACATCACGGACGAGGACCCGCTCGGCGTCGACGACTTCGCGACCCACCGGCTGCCGCTCACAGACGCGCCGCACGCGTACGAGATGTTCCAGCGCAAGCAGGACGGCGCGGTCAAGGTGCTGATGACGCCCTGAGTCACGCGGGAGAGTTGAGGATCTCGTCCAGGTCGTAGCGCACCGGCTCTTCCAGCTGCGCATAGGTGCAGCTCTCGGGGGTCCGGTCCGGACGCCAGCGGCGGAAGCGCGCCGTGTGCCGGAAACGAGCCCCGTTCTCCATGTGGTCGTACGCCACCTCGGCCACCCGCTCCGGCCTGAGCGGCACCCAGGACAGGTCCTTCTTGCCCGACCAGCGGCTGGGAGCGCCGGGCAGCCGGGCCGTCTCGTGCGCAGCCTCCTCGGACCAGGCCGCCCAGGGGTGGCCCGAGGCGTCCTGAAGGCGCAGCGGCTCCAGCTCCTCCACCAGCTCCGCGCGCCGCTTCATCGCGAACGCGGCCGACACCCCGACATGTTGCAGGGTCCCCCGGTCGTCGTAGAGGCCGAGCAGCAGTGAGCCCACGATCGGGCCGCTCTTGTGGAGGCGGTAGCCGGCGACGACGACGTCCGCCGTGCGCTCGTGCTTGATCTTGAACATGGCGCGCTGGTCCTGGAGATAACGCAGGGTGAGCGGCTTGGCGATGACACCGTCCAGGCCGGCCCCCTCGTACTGCTCGAACCACTGCCGCGCCACGTCGATGTCGGTCGTCGCCGGCGCCACATGGACCGGCGCCGTGACACCGTCCAGCGCCCTGACCAGGAGGTCGCGCCGGTCGGTCAGAGGCACGTCGAGCAGCGACTCGCCCTCCAGCGCGAGCAGGTCGAAGGCCACGAGCGACGCCGGCGTCTTCTCGGCGAGCATCCGGACCCGGGAGTCGGCCGGGTGGATGCGCTCGGTCAGCGCGTCGAAGTCCAGCCGCCCCTCCCGCGCGATCACGATTTCGCCGTCCAGCACGCACCGCCCCGGCAGCCGTTCCTTCACCGCCGTCACCAGCTCGGGAAAGTACCTGGTCAGCGGCTTTCCCGTACGACTGCCGAGCTCGGCCTCGTCGCCGTCGCGGAACACGATGGCCCGGAACCCGTCCCACTTCGCCTCGTACTGCATGTCCGGCGGGATCTTCGCCACCGACTTGGCGAGCATCGGCTTCACGGGCGGCATCACCGGGAGATCCATGTCTAGATTGTGCTCGCATACGTCATGAATCGCCCGGTGTGCGAGGTGTGCGAGGTACGCCTACCGTGGCCGCATGGGCGAAGCGGTGGAACTGGAGGCGGGAGGCCGCACCGTCCGGCTGTCCAGCCCGGACAAGATCTTCTTCCCCGAGCGCGGCTTCACCAAGCTGGACCTCGCCCGGTACTACGTCGCCGTCGGCCCCGGCATCCTGCGTGCCCTGCGCGACCGGCCCACCACCCTGGAGCGCTACCCGGACGGCGTGACGGGTGAGAACTTCTTCCAGAAGCGGGCGCCCAAGAACATGCCCGACTGGATCCCTACCGCCCACATCACCTTCCCCAGCGGTCGCAGCGCGGACGAGATGTGCCCCACCGAGGAGGCCGCCGTCCTGTGGGCCGCCCAGTACGGCACCCTCACCTTCCACCCCTGGCCCGTGCGCCGCGACGACGTCGATCGCCCCGACGAACTCCGCATCGACCTCGACCCGCAGCCCGGCACCGACTTCGACGACGCCGTCCGCGCCGCCCACGAACTGCGCGCCGTCCTGGACGAGTTCGGTGGCCTGCGCGGCTTCCCCAAGACCTCCGGCGGCCGCGGCCTGCACGTCTTCGTGCCCATCGAGCCGCGCTGGACCTTCACCCAGGTCCGGCGCGCCGCCATCGCGGTGGGCCGGGAGCTGGAGCGGCGGATGCCGGAGCAGGTGACCATCAAGTGGTGGAAGGAGGAGCGGGGCGAGCGCATCTTCGTCGACTACAACCAGACGGCCAGGGACCGCACCATCGCCTCCGCCTACTCCGTACGTCCCCGCCCGCACGCCCCCGTCTCGGCGCCCCTGCGCTGGGACGAGGTCGGGGTCGCCCATCCGCAGGACTTCGACATCGCGACCATGCCCGCGCGCTTCGCCGAACTCGGCGACGTGCACGCGGACATGGACGAGCACCGCTTCTCCCTCGACGCCCTGCTCGAACTCGCCCGCCGCGACGAGCACGACCACGGACTGGGCGACCTGCCCTACCCGCCGGAGTACCCGAAGATGCCGGGCGAGCCGAAGCGGGTGCAGCCGAGCAGGGCCAAGAGGGCGTCCGCGAAGAAGGCGTCCGCGAAGAAGCCGGACACGATGGAGACGGACGCGACGGAGGCACCTCCGGCCGAGGCGCCCGCGGCCGAGGCCCCTCCGGCTCAGGCCCCTCCGTCGAGTCCTGCGGCTCCTTGATCCGGATGTTCCGGCCGGAGATCACATCCGTCGAGCTGTGCACCTGCAGTCCGATGCAGTCGGAGGCGAACCGCCGCCCGTCCGTGCCCGGGTCGTCGGAGCGCGGCGGAGAGAAGCCCCGTCCGCCGGTGTTGCCGAACTCGGGGCGGGGTGCGGGTGCGTGGACGTACCACTGCCATGTCCAGAGCCACTCCGACATGGGGATGGGCGAGCTGTTCCGGGTGAAGAAGCAGGACGGCACGATTCCGGGATACGAGCCCCATGACCACGGGGTGGGTGGCGCACCGGCACTGACGGAACTCCGGCGGCCGTCTGCAGGCCGAGAGCGCTCTCACCTCCTCGACCACGCGGAGCTATCCTGATCCGCAGCCGCCGAGGAGGAGCCCGAAGTGACCGACACAGCGCCGCGCCCCACGCTGGAGGCCGTGGCCGCCCGGGCGGGTGTCTCCCGGGCCACCGTCTCGCGCGTGGTGAACGGCGGGGACGGGGTCAGGGAACCCCTCGTCGCCCGGGTCCGGCGCGCGGTGGAGGAACTCGGGTACGTGCCCAACCAGGCCGCCCGCAGCCTGGTGACGCGACGGCATGACGCCATCGCCGTGGTCATCGCCGAGCCCGAGGCCCGCGTCTTCGCCGACCCCTTCTTCGCGCTGCAACTCCGCGGCATCAGCAAGGAGTTGACGGCCCACGACAACCAGCTCGTGCTCCTGCTCACCGAAGGCCGGGACGATCACGTCCGCGTCGGCCGCTATCTCGCCGGAGGCCATGTCGACGGCGCGCTCGTCTTCTCCCTGCACCTCGACGACCCGCTGCCCGGCCTGATCCAGCACGCCGGTGTGCCGACCGTGTTCGGCGGCCGGCCCGGCTGGAGCGACGGCCGCGGCGGCGCGGTGTACGTCGACTGCGACAACCGCGGTGGCGCCCGTGAGGCCGTACGCCATCTCGTGGGCCTCGGCTGCACCCGGATCGCGCACATCACCGGCCCCCTCGACCAGACGTCCGCGGCGGACCGGCTCGACGGCTTCCGGGATGTCATGGTCGACGCCGACCCCCGGCTGATCGTCGAGAGCGACTTCACCCCGGCCGGCGGTGAGCAGGCGATGCGGCAACTCCTGGACCGGCGGCCCGACGTGGACGCCGTGTTCGCGGCCAACGACCTCACCGCTGCGGGTGCGCTGCGTGTGCTGCGTGAGCGGGGGCTCGGGGTGCCCGCCGACGTCGCCGTGATCGGGTTCGACGACATGTTGCCGGTCGCCGAGCAGACCGATCCGCCCCTCACGACAGTCCGTCAGGACATCGAGGAGATGGGGCGGTTGATGGCCCGGCTGCTGCTGCGGCGCGTGGGCGCCCGCGTCGGCGCCGGGGAGCAGGGTGACCCGGACGCGCCGTCCAGCGTGGTACTGCCTACGACGCTGGTACGGCGCGCCTCCGCGTAACGCTCCGCTGGTGGGGCTGTGACGGGCCGTCTGTCGCTCCCGGTCCGTGGTGGCCGGTCGCGGGCCCCGCGGCGGAGCCGCATATCGATACGGGCCCGCGCTCCGTCAAAGAGACGCGCTCCTGATCACCGCGAACCTTGCGCCGTACGGGTCGGTGAGTTTGGCGATACTTCCCACTCCCTCGACGGGCGTGGCCGGCATACGAACCTCGGCGCCCAGGTCCCGTGCCTTGCTCACGGTGGCCTCCGCGTCGGCGACCTCGAAGTACGGCAGCCAGTGCGGGCTGTTCTCGACCGGGTCATCGGCCAGTGGGACGACGCCGCCGAACATGGAGTCCTCGCCGCCCCCGGCGGGGTTGAGGGTGGTGTACGTGCCCCCGGGGAAGGGCACCGCGGCCGTCTCCAGGCCGAGTGTCTCGTGGTAGAACCAGGCGGCCGCGGCGATGTCCGGGGTGTACAGCTCGACCCAGGTGAGGGTGCCGGTCTCGCCCGCCACGTCGACACCCTTGGTCCGGCCCGGCTGCCAGATGCCGAACGGCACGCTCGCCTTGTCGGCGATGATCGCCATGTGGCCCTCGCCCATCACGTCCATGGGCCGCATGAGCACGCTGCCGTGGGCCTGCTCGGCAGCCTTGGCGGTGGCTTCGGCGTCCGCGCTCTGGAAGTACACGGTCCAGGACGGCGGGCCCTGCTCGGGCGTGGTCTGCATCCCGCCCGCGACGGTCTTGCCGTCCAGCTGGAAGAAGCCGTAGCCACCGGCGTCGGGGCCCGCCGACTGGAATGTCCAGCCGAAGAGACTGCCGTAGAAGGAGATGGCGCCGTCGATGTCGGACGTGCCTACGTCGAGCCAGTTGGGAGCGCCGTTGACGAAACGGGTGGTGAGCATCCTTGCCCTCCTCGGAAGGGTCCCGTTCTCTGCACTGCCGAGTCTTGCACCGCCCACTGACAATCGCTGCCGGAACGGGGTTCGCCCCCTTCCGCCTCCTTCCCCCTTTTCCTTCTGCGTTCTTCTGCGCGCCGCCGTGCGCCACGGTGTGTGAGGGCGCCACCATCAGGGTGGCCGCGTGCGGGCCCTGCGGCGAGGCGTTGATCCCGCGTTGATCGAACGTTTTTCGCGGCGCGCCACGATCTGGTTCATGCACATCGACACGATCACCCCGGCCGGCCTCGCCTGGCAGGCCCAGGCTCTGTGCGCGCAGACCGGGGCGGACTTCTTCTTTCCCGAGCCGGGCAGCTCGGTGCGTGAGGCGAAGCGCATCTGCGGCATGTGTGAGATGCGGCCCACCTGCCTCGAGTACGCGCTGCGGAACGACGAACGCTTCGGTGTCTGGGGCGGTCTGTCGGAGAAGGAACGGCTGGCACTGAGGCGCACCGCGCACTGACGCACCCTGTCCCGGCCGACGCCGCAGCGTCCGTACGCGACGACGAGGCCGGTACGCGCGCGCGTACCGGCCTCGTCGTCGTCCGCAGTCGGTTGTGCCGTCAGCCCGCGGCGCGGGCCGCCATCCTCGCCTTGCGTGCCGCCAGCTTCTCGTCGAACTTCAGGGCCTCCGCGTCCAGGCCGCCCATGAACAGGCCGAGCTCCTCCTGCGCGGCAAGGCCCTCGGGGCCGAGGCCGTCGATCTCCAGGACCCTCAGGTGGCGCAGGACCGGCTGGAGCACGTCGTCGTGGTGGATGCGCATGTTGTAGACCTCGCCGATCGCCATCTGCGCGGCGGCCCGCTCGAAGCCGGGCATGCCGTGGCCGGGCATCCGGAAGTTGACGATCACGTCGCGCACGGCCTGCATGGTGAGGTCGGGCGCCAGCTCGAAGGCCGCCTTGAGGAGGTTGCGGTAGAAGACCATGTGCAGGTTCTCGTCGGTCGCGATGCGGGCCAGCATGCGGTCGCAGACCGGGTCGCCCGACTGGTGGCCGGTGTTGCGGTGCGAGACGCGGGTGGCCAGCTCCTGGAAGGCGACGTAGGCGACGGAGTGCAGCATCGAGTGGCGGTTGTCCGACTCGAAGCCCTCGCTCATGTGGGCCATGCGGAACGCTTCCAGCTTGTCCGGGTCCACCGCGCGCGAGGCGAGCAGGTAGTCGCGCATCACGATGCCGTGCCGACCCTCCTCCGCGGTCCAGCGGTGCACCCAGGTGCCCCAGGCGCCGTCGCGTCCGAAGAGCGAGGCGATCTCGTGGTGGTAGCTGGGCAGGTTGTCCTCGGTGAGGAGGTTCACGACCAGCGCGATCCGGCCGATCTCGGTGACCTTGGACTGCTCCTTGCCCCAGGCCTCGCCGTCCTCGAAGAGCCCGGGGAAGTTACGCGCGTCCGACCACGGCACGTACTCGTGCGGCATCCAGTCCTTGGCGACCTTCAGATGCCGGTTGAGTTCCGTCTCGACCACTTCCTCCAGGGCGTACAGCAGTCGGGCGTCGGTCCAGACGGAAGTGCTGCCGAGGTGCGGGGAAGTGATCGTCACGGGAGCTCCAGGGGACATACGGCAAAGCGGAACAAACCGGCGAGCGGTGCCGGAACTTACGAAAGCGTAGGCTACGAAACCGTAGGTTACGTTGCCGTAGGTTAAGTGCTCTGTAAAGAACCCTGATCAGGGCATGTTTCTTAGGGCATCCAAGGATCTGCCGGAACCTCGGGGAGTGCAGGTCCCGGGGCTGAAAGGGCGAGCCGATCACCCTTCAGGCGTACAGATCCCTCAAGCGGACCGAGAGGCATGTCACACAGCCCTCGAGCTTCTCGAACTCGCTGATGTCCACCACGACCGGCTCGTGACCGAGATCGGCGAGCAGTTCCGCCGTCTTCGGCGCGCTCGCCGCCATCAGCAGCTTGCTGCCTCCGAGGAGCACCACGTGGGAGCCGGCCTCCTCGGGCACCGACAGGAAGCGCGGGAACAGTGCCGGCCGGTCCACCTTGGGGATGTGCCCGATGACCGTCCCGTCGGGCAGCGCCGTGACCGCCGACTTCAGGTGCAGCACCTTGCTCACCGGCACGGCGACGACCCGCGCTCCCAGCGGCTCGAAGGCGGCCCGCAGCTGCTGCACGCCGGCCGCGTTGGTGCGCCCGCCCCGGCCGACGTAGATCGTGTCGCCGATCTTCAGCACGTCGCCGCCGTCCAGGGTGCCCGGCTCCCAGATCCAGTTCACCGAACAGCCGAGGCGCGCCACGGCCTCCTCGACCCCGGCCGTCTCGTCCCGCCGGGAGGAGGCGCCGGGCCTGGTGATCAGCGCGACGTTCTTGTACATGACGACCGTGTCCTCGACGAACACCGAGTCGGGGCAGTCGTCCTCCGGATCCACCTCCACGGTCTCCCAGCCGTGGGTGCGCAGCGCCTCCACGTAGGCCTCCCACTGCTCCACCGCAAGACCGGCATCGACCTTCTCCCGCTCGACGTGCGTCACCAGACCTTCGGCGAGGCGCGGGCTGGGGCGGCGGACGAGGGCCTTCTTGCTGGGCACGAGGGGCCTTTCGTATGGGCGGAACGACGGACCGGCCCTTGTGGGGCCCGGCCCGCCATCATGCAGCGCGGATCCATGGACACAAAACCCCCTGTTGCCAGGCTGTGCCCCTCCTGAGATGCGCTACCCCACCTCCTCCGGAGCCGTTTCCCGCAGCTCGCCGTCGAGCAGCAGCCACCGGGTGATGCCGATCGACTCCAGGAACGGCAGGTCGTGACTGGCCACGACGAGCGCTCCCTCGTAGGAATCCAGGGCCGTCGTCAGCTGCCGGACGCTCGCCATGTCGAGGTTGTTGGTCGGCTCATCGAGCATGAGCAGCTGCGGAGCGGGCTCGGCCAGCATCAGCGCGGCCAGGGCCGCCCGGAAGCGCTCGCCGCCGGACAGCGTCTCCGCCTTCTGGTCGGCGCGGGCGCCCCGGAACAGGAAGCGGGCCAGTCGGGCCCGGACCCGGTTGTTGGTGACGCCCGGCGCGAACCGGGCCACGTTCTCGGCGACGGACAGCTCGCCGTCGAGCACGTCGAGCCGCTGCGGCAGGAAGCGGAGCGGCACGTGCGCGTGCGCCTCGCCCGACACCGGCTCCAGCTCCCCGGCGATCGTCCGCAGCAGCGTCGTCTTGCCCGCGCCGTTGCGCCCGATCAACGCGACCCGCTCCGGACCGCGCAGGTCGAGTCCGCCCGCCACGCGCGCCCCGTAGGCGAGTTCCAGGTCCATCAGGGTCAGGACCGTGCGGCCCGGCGGTACGGCCGTGTAGGGCAGGTCGACGCGGATCTCGTCGTCGTCCCGTACGGCGTCCACCGCGTCGTCGAGCCGCTCCTTGGCCTCGGTGAGCCTCTCCTCGTGCATGATGCGGTGCTTGCCCGCGGACTCCTGCGCGGCGCGCTTGCGCGCCCCCATGACGATCTTCGGCTCGCGCTTCTGCTCGAACATCTTCTGCCCGTACCGCTTACGGCGGGCCAACTTCACCTGTGCGTCGGCCAGTTCGCGCTTCTGCTTGCGGAAGTCGGCCTCCGCGACGCGCACCATCCGCTCGGCCGCCTCCTGCTCGCCGGCCAGAACCTCCTCGTACGCGGAGAAGTTGCCGCCGTACCAGGTGACCTCCCCCGAGCGCAGATCGGCGATCTGGTCGACCAGCTCCAGGAGTTCGCGGTCGTGGCTGACCACGACCATCACTCCCGTCCAGGACGCGACGGCCGTGTACAGCCGCCTGCGTGCGTACAGGTCGAGGTTGTTCGTCGGCTCGTCCAGAAGCAGGATGTCCGGGCGGCTCAGCAGCAGTGCCGCCAGCCGCAGCAGCACCGACTCACCGCCCGACACCTCTCCGATGGTGCGGTCCAACTCGATGCGGCCGAGCCCGAGTTCGCCGAGTGTGGCGAGGGCGCGTTCCTCCACGTCCCAGTCGTCGCCGACCGTCTCGAAGTGCTCCTCGGCCACGTCGCCCGCCTCGATGGCGTGCAGCGCGGTCCGCTGAGCGGCGATGCCGAGCACCTCGTCGACGCGCAGCTGCGTGTCGAGCGTGACGTTCTGCGGGAGGTAGCCGACCTCGCCCGCGACGCGGACGGCGCCGTCGGCCGATGCGAGTTCACCGGCGATCAGCTTCAACAGGGTTGACTTGCCCGATCCGTTGACCCCGACGAGGCCGGTGCGGCCGGGGCCGAAGGCGACGTCGAGACCCTCGAAGACGGGGGTGCCGTCGGGCCAGGTGAAGGCGAGGGAGGTACAAGTGATGGAAGTAGACATGGTGGCCTCGCGGTTGCTTGATGCGGTCAGGGGCAAACGCGTATCGAGACACCGCAGACCAAAGGCGGGAGAGGAGAGCCCTGAAGCATGGAAAAGCCCTGCTCCGTCAGGACGGCTCGACGGCCGAGGTCGCACGCGGCGGCCACACCTCACGGGTGTGACGCGGTGTCTCAGGACCTCAGACGAGCAACGTCCCTCTCCAATCGACGGCAACAGAAGCGCTTTACACCGTAGGAGAGAGCCGGGACGGCTGTCAACGAATTAACGTGATCCCTGATTCGCCCTCGCCAAGGAGGCTCCCCGTGCCCTACGGCTCGCTCTCACTGCCCGCCCGGCTCTGTCTGCTCGCCTGGGACACGGAACGGGCCAAGGTCACCGGCGCCGCCCGCCTCCACCAGCTGGTGCGGGCCGGTGCCCTCACCGAACTGGCCCAGCGCGGTCTGCTCACGGACGAGGACGGCATCGCCACACCCGTCGACATGGACTCCGCCACCGGGGACGCCGCCCTCGACGGCCTCCTGGAGCTGATCCGGGAGTCCCGGCCGCACCGGTGGCAGACGTGGGTGACCCTCCACGCGCGCGTGACCCTGGACGCCGTACGGGAGCAGCTGACCGCACAGGGATATCTGCGGGCGGTGAAGAAGCGGGTCCTCGGGGTCTTCCCGAGCGTGGACCACGTACTGGAGCAGCCCGCCGTCGTGGACGCGCTGTGCGAGGAGGCGCGGCAGGTGCTCCAGGGCCCGGTGCCGGTCGCCGAGGTCTGTGACCGGGACGCGGCCGTGGTCGCCCTGGCCGCCGCCGCGGAGCTGCGCACGCTGGTACCGGCCGGCGACCGCAAGCGCCACACGGAGCGCGTGGAGGCGCTGACCGAGCGGGCCGGCGCGGCGGCGCCCGCGCTGCGGAAGGTCGTCACGGAGGTGCACACGGCCCTGGTCGCGTCCCTGACGGCGGTCGCGGTGGCAACCGGCGAGTGACGTGCTCCCGGCGCCTCACTACATGTCGGATTCCTGCCGGCCCCGCCCGGCCGCAGCCGGTTGCCGGGCCTGCGGCGTTGCGGGTTGCGCCCCGAAGGGGGCAGGAAACCGCGCGACCACCCACCACGGCCCCGCGGACGGCAAACGGCCCCTCGCGCCCTCACCGGCGGAGCGTGACGCGTCACGCTTCCCGCATCAGCTCCGCCAGGTCGTGGTCCAGGTCCAGCTGCAGGTGCTCCAGGCCGACGGGGACCAGGTGGTTGGTGGCGTCGAGGAAACGGCGTATCTCGTCCGCGTGGACGTGCACGACGGCGGTGCCCTCGGGGGCGTGGAACTCCAGGACGATGCGCTCATAGCCGTACGGCCGCACCCGCACGTCGCCGTGGCCCTCGGGCTCCTCCAGGCCGGCCGTGAGGAGTTCACGCGAGAAGGTCCAGCAGACGTCCACGCCCTCCAGGGTGGCCGGGGCGGGGAAGGTCATGCGGACCGCGAACGGGTCGCGTCGGTCGTAGTGCAGCTTCGCCGGGATGCTCGACATACGAGGCGCGGCGGCGACGAGACGGGCCTCTACGGGCTGCTCGATGACGGTGGACAACGCCTGCTCCCTTGTGACGGCTGGACGGGCTTCCGGGCTGATCGGTCCGGCACTGCTAGAGACGCTGGAACCAGCCAATCCGTGCACCTGAAATTCGAGTGACCTCCGTCACCGCATTCATTCACAGGAGTGACGAGGTCCACTTACCGTGTCGCGAGGGGTACTTGTGGCGACCGCGGGCATCTGGACGGCGTCCGGGCGGTCGGCTAGCTTCGCGCGCCATGAGGCGCTTGGGGAACACGCGACGAATGAGACGTACGTTTCGCACGGTGGCCGCGGGGGCGGTGTGCTCGGCGGCTCTGGCCGCCCTGGCCGCCGTACCCGCGCAGGCGCAGGAGCCGGAGAGCCGGGCGCCGCACTGGGAACTCAAGGACACCGGCGCGGGCGATGTGCGCTTCCGTGGGCTGTCGGCCGCCAGCCGGAACACCGCGTGGGTGGCCGGAACCGGGGGCACCGTGCTGCGCACCACGGACGGCGGGGCGAGCTGGCGGAACGTGTCGCCGCCGGGCGCGGCCGAACTGCAGTTCCGGGACATCGAGGCGTTCGACGCGCGGCGGGCCGTGGTGCTGGCCATCGGCGAGGGCGAGGCATCCCGCGTGTACCGCACCGACGACGGCGGCGCGACCTGGACCGAGTCCTTCCGCAACACCGACGCCAAGGCGTTCTACGACTGCCTCACCTTCTTCGACAGCCGCCATGGCCTCGCGATGAGCGACCCGGTGGACGGCAGGTTCCGCATCCTGTCGACCGGTGACGGCGGCCGCTCCTGGAAGGTGCTCCCGAGCGACGGCATGCCGGCCGCGCTGGACGGCGAGGCGGGCTTCGCCGCGAGCGGCCAGTGCCTGGTCGCCTCCGGCCCGTCGGACGTCTGGCTGGCCACCGGAGGCGGCGCACACGCGCGCGTGCTGCACTCCCGCGACCGCGGCCGGACCTGGACGGCGGCCGGCACACCGATCCCAGCGGGCGACCCGGCCAAGGGCGTCTTCGCCCTCGCCTTCCGCGACCGCACGCACGGGCTCGCCGTCGGCGGAGACTACCGGCCCGACCAGTCCTCCCCACAGGCCGCCGCACGCACCGGCGACAGCGGCCGCACCTGGCAGCCCGCCGCCGAGCCGCCGTCCGCCTACCGCTCCGGCGCCGCCTGGCTCCCGCACAGCCGCACCGCGGCCCTCGCGGTCGGCCCCACCGGCACCGACCTGACCACCGACGGCGGCCGCACCTGGCGGACGGTCGACACCGGCTCGTACGACACCGTGGACTGCACCGCCGACCTCGGCTGCTGGGCCGCGGGGGAGCAGGGACGGGTCGCGCGCCTGCAACGGTGACGCATAAGACGCGAATACGGGTACTCGATCGCCGGCCGCGGCAGTTGCGGCCGTGACGGCCGTGACCGCGGCAGTCGTGACAGCGAGAGGAGTGAGCGACCATGCCCGCAGGCTCGAACTCCAAGCGGGAGCGCCAGTACGAGCACATCAAGGAGAGCGCCCAGGACCGGGGCGAGAGCGCCGGACGCGCCAAGGAGATCGCGGCCCGGACGGTCAACAAGGAACGGGCCCGGTCCGGCGAGGCGAAGAGCGCGAGCCGCACGTCGACCCAGGACATGTCGTCCGGCAGGCGGGGCGGACAGCGCTCGGGTCAGGGTTCTCAGGGCCCGACCCGGGACCAGCTGTACAACGAGGCCAGGCAGCGCGGCATCGAAGGCCGTTCGAACATGAACAAGGACCAGCTGCAGCGCGCGCTGACCGCGAAGAAGGGCTGAGCGGCGCGGTTCAGCCGGACGTCGCGCGGTACTGCTCCAGCGCCGGTGCCGTCCGGGCGGCCACGAACTCGATGATGCGGTATGTGCACACGCCGCCGGTCGAGAACGGGTCGCCGGCGGTGAGTTCCTCGGCCTGTGCGCGGTCCTCGAACAGGGCGAGGATGATCCCGCCGTCGCGGGGCTCCTTGCGCCCGGCCGCGAGGAAGACGCCTTTCGCGAACTGCTCGTCGAGCCATGCCACATGGGCCTCGAGCAGCGCGTCGACGGCGTCCAGCGGGGCGGTGTAGGTCAGCTCCAGTACGAACATGATCGCGAGCCTACGCCGCCGGGCGCGGGCCCGTACGCCCGTCCCCGGCGTGACGACCGTACGCTCGTCCTCATCATGACGACCGTACGCATTCCCGCGGGCTGGCCTGCGACCGAGGACGAGGCCCGCGCCGTACAGGACGAGCTGCGGGGGCAGGTCGTGCACGACGAGCCGGGACCGCCGCCCGGCACGGGCCACGTCACCGGCGTGGACGTGGCGTACGACGACGAGCGGGACGTCGTCGCGGCCGCGGCAGTCGTCCTGGACGCGGCGAGTCTGGACGTCGTGGCCGAGGCGACGGCCGTCGGCCGGATCTCCTTCCCGTACGTGCCGGGCCTGCTGGCCTTCCGGGAGATCCCCACGGTCCTCGCCGCTCTGGACGCTCTCCCGTGCCCGCCCGGCCTGGTCGTCTGCGACGGCTACGGCCTCGCCCACCCGCGCCGCTTCGGCCTGGCCAGCCACCTCGGCGTCCTGACAGGCCTGCCCACGATCGGCGTCGCCAAGAACCCCTTCACCTTCGCCCACGACGATCCGGGCGCCGCGCGCGGCAGTACGTCACCGCTCCTTGCGGGCAGCGACGAGGTCGGGCGCGCCCTGCGCACCCGGGACGCAGTCAAGCCGGTCTTCGTGTCCGTCGGCCATCGGGTGAGCCTCGACAACGCCTGCGCCCACACCCTGGCGCTGACCCCCGCCTACCGCCTCCCCGAGACGACCCGCAGGGCGGACGCGCTGTGCCGCCGGGCGCTTCAGGAGGCGACGCCGCGCCACTGACCCGCGTGCGCGCCGGGTGCCGTCTGAGTACGTGGACTGAGTATCCGTACGGATGTGGGCGTGGCGCGGCGGTCGGCAGGCTGTGCCGCATGACGACGCACCGCGCCCCGAAGCCCCTCGCCGACCCCAACCGTCCCGTCGAGCGCGCCGTGACGGCCGTGCTGGTCCTCGCCGTGCTGGCGGGGCTCTGCTGGATCGGCGGGATGATCTACACGGTGGCGGGGTGGTCGGTGTAGGGCGGGTTCACCGGCTCGCGACGACCCGGAAGGTGATGCCGGCCTCGCGCAGGCGCCCGGTCAGCGCGTCGCCCATCGCGACCGCCGTGGTCACCTGGCCGGCCGTCGGCGGAAGGTCGTCGAAGGCCAGCGACAGCGCCGACTCGGCGAACATCCTGGCCGTCTCGTCGTAACCGGGGTCGCCGCCCGCGACCTCCGTGAACACCCGGCGCCCGCCGCCCTCGCCCACGAAGCGGACCTTGAACCAGCTCTTCGCGCGCTTCTCGGCGCTCGGACCCTCGCCGGGCTTGAGCCGGTCCGACAACCAGCGCCGTGCGGGCGGAAGTTGGGCGGCCGCGAAGATGCCGCCGACGGCCGCGATCCCGCCCGCCGCGACGGGCAGGTGCCGCACCGCCGCGTAGTGCCGGTAGCGGAAGTCGGGGCCGTAGCGCTCCAGGGCCTTCGCCGACCGGCCCACGATCTGGGCGTCGATGGTCGGCAGCGGCAGCACCCACGCGCCGATCTCCTTCGCGAACCGCGGCAGCCCCGTGGGAGCGGCGGCCCGCCTCCCCACCAGACGCGGCTCGTTCCGCCTACGGTCCCGCTCGGCCGCCAGCATCGGACGCACGCGTGAGAACTGGTTGAGCGCCGAGGCGAACGTACCGCCCGAGAAGGCGGCGTCCGCCGTCACGAACCCGTCCACCGTCAGCGGCACTCCCTCCGGCAGCTGCTGGACGGTGAAGTACGCGCCCAGGTCGTGGGGGATCGAGTCGAAGCCGCAGGCGTGCACCAGCCGGGCACCGGTCTCACGCGCGCGTGCGTCGTGACGGACGTACGTCAGGTCCACGAACTCGGGCTCACCGCACAGATCCAGGTAGTCGGCCCCGGTGTCCGCGCAGGCGGCGACGAGTTCCTCGCCGTACGTCACGTACGGCCCCACCGTCGTCGCCACCACGCGCGCGTGCTCGGCGAGTGCGCGCAGCGAGGCCGGGTCGGCCACGTCCGCCCGCTCCACCCCGACGTGCTCGCCGCCGGGCAGCCGCTCGCGCAGCTGCTCCAGTTTCCGCTCGCTGCGGCCCGCGATCGCCCAGCGCAGCCCCTCGGGAGAGTGCGCGGCGAGGTACTGCGCCGTGAGCGTCCCGACGAAGCCCGTGGCCCCGAAGAGCACGATGTCGTATGGGCGGTCCGCCCCGTTCATCCTGCTCATGACACCCTTCGTCCGCAGCGCGCGCCGTTGTCGGTGGCCGAGGCTAGCGTGAGGAGTTCGGAGCCCGACGACGAGCCCGGAGGTAGGGCGGTGACCGTGACCGAAAATGCCCTGAAGAAGCGGGCGAAAGTACGCGAGTTTGCCCTTGGCCTGCCGGGCGCCGCCGAGCCGAGCGGCGGAGCCGGGGTGAGCGCGTCGCGGAGCTGCCGCGCGACCGGGTCCCAGGAGGGCTACCGGGTGATCGTGCCGAAGCGGCTGATACGGAGCTCGACGCGCGCTGAGCGCAGGGTGCGGGTCTTGCGGCAAGCCCGGCCGCCTGGCTTCCTGTAATTGGCTAAGCGCTTGCTCGCTCAGGGCTTGTGCTGAATGGAACGTGTTCTTAGCATCACTGGTGTTACATCAGTTGTGTCACATTGCTGGGGGCTGGATGACAACGGCAGAGACGCCGCCCGGGCAGGGTCCGCTCACCGGCGTGCGCGTGGTCGAGCTGGCCGGCATCGGGCCCGGCCCGTTCGCCGCCATGCTCCTCGCCGACCTGGGCGCCGACGTGGTGCGCGTGGACCGCCCCGGCGGTGCCGGCCTCGCGATCAACCCGGCGTACGACGTCACCAACCGCAACAAGCGCTCGGTGATCGTCGACCTGAAGTCCCCGGACGGCCCCGCACGCGTCCTCGACCTCGCCGAACGCGCCGACATCCTCATCGAGGGCTACCGTCCCGGAGTGGCCGAGCGCCTCGGCGTCGGCCCCGGGGCCTGCCACGCCCGCAACCCCCGGCTGGTCTACGGCCGGATGACGGGCTGGGGTCAACAGGGTCCGCTGGCCGACCGCGCCGGCCACGACATCGCGTACATCGCACTCACTGGCACCCTCGGCATGATCGGCGCCCCGGACGCCCCTCCGGCCGTCCCCGCCAACCTCCTCGGCGACTACGCGGGCGGCTCCCTCTACCTGGCCGTCGGGGTCCTCGCCGCCCTTCACCACGCGCGCGCCGGCGGCACCGGGCAGGTCGTCGACGCCGCCATCGTCGACGGCACCTCCCACCTCTCCGCCATGATCCACGGCATGCTCGCCGCCGGCGGCTGGCACGACCGGCGCGGCGCCAACCTCCTGGACGGCGGCTGCCCGTACTACGGCACGTACGAGACGGCCGACGGCAGGCACATGGCGGTCGGCGCGCTGGAACCGCAGTTCTACGAGGAGTTCGTGACCCTTCTCGGCCTCCCGGAGCACACCGGCGCCCGCAAGGACTGGGCCCGCTGGGGCGAGCTGCGCGAGGCGGTCGCCGCCCGCTTCAAGTCCCGCACCCGCGACGAGTGGACGGCCCTGTTCGAGGGCTCCGACGCGTGCGTGGCGCCCGTACTGTCGCTGCGCGAGGCCCCCGGCCACCCGCACCTCGCCGCCCGCGGCACCTTCACCGAACACGGCGGCATCACCCAGCCGGCGCCCGCGCCCCGGTTCTCCGCGACCCCCACGGCCGTACGAACCGGCCCGGCCAGGCCCGGCGCGGACACCGCCGACGTGGCGCGCGACTGGGACGTACCCGACCTCATGAAGGACCGGGAGCCCGTGAAGGACCCGGAACTCACGAACGACCGGGAACTCACGAACGACCGCGAATTCACGAAAGGCCCCGAATGAAGCGGCAGATCTTCGCCCCCGAGCACGACGCGTTCCGCGCGACCGTGCGTGCCTTCCTGGCCAGAGAGGTGCTGCCGTACTACGAGCAGTGGGAGAAGGACGGCATCGTCTCCCGGGACGCGTGGCGGGCGGCGGGCAAGCAGGGCCTGCTCGGACTCGCCGTGCCCGAGGAGTTCGGGGGCGGCGGCACCACCGACTTCCGCTACAGCGCCGTACTGGCCGAGGAGTTCACGCGCGCGGGCGCCCCCGGGCTCGCCCTGGGACTGCACAACGACATCATCGGCCCGTATCTCACCGGTCTTGCCACCGAGGAGCAGAAGCGGCGCTGGCTGCCCGGCTTCTGCGACGGCTCGCTGATCACCGCCATCGCCATGACCGAGCCCGGCGCCGGCTCCGACCTGCAGGGCATCCGGACCCACGCCGAGGACAGGGGCGACCACTGGCTGCTCAACGGCGCCAAGACGTTCATCTCCAACGGCATCCTCGCCGACCTGGTGATCGTGGTCGCGAGGACGACCCCCGAGGGCGGTGCCCGCGGACTGTCGCTGCTGGTCGTCGAGCGCGGCACGGACGGCTTCGAGCGCGGCCGCAACCTCGACAAGATCGGCCAGAAGGCCCAGGACACGGCCGAGTTGTTCTTCAACGACGTACGCCTGCCGAAGGAGAACCTCCTCGGCACGATCGACGGCGCCTTCGGCCACCTGATGACGAACCTCGCGCAGGAGCGCCTGAGCATCGCCGTCTCGGCGATCGCCGCCGCCGAGCACCTGCTGGAGATCACCACCGAGTACGTCAAGGAGCGCGAGGCCTTCGGCCGGCCGCTCGCGACCAAGCAGCACATCCGGTTCGAGATAGCCGAGATGGCCACCGAGTGCGCCGTCACCCGCACCTTCCTCGACCGCTGCATCGAGGAGCACGCGGACGGCACGCTCGACGCCGTGCACGCCTCCATGGCCAAGTGGTGGGCGACCGAGCTGCAGAAGCGGGTCGCCGACCGCTGCCTCCAACTGCACGGCGGCTACGGCTACATGACCGAGTACCCCGTGGCCCGTGCCTTCACCGACGGCCGCATTCAGACCATCTACGGCGGGACCACCGAGATCATGAAGGAGATCATCGGCCGTTCCCTGCTGGGCTGACCCTCACTTCCGAAAGGCTTACCAGTGAGCACCGAAGCGTTTGTGTACGACGCGATCCGCACCCCGCGCGGCCGCGGCAAGGCGAACGGCTCCTTGCACGGCACCAAGCCCATCGACCTGGTCGTCGGACTCATCCACGAGATCCGCGACCGCTTTCCCGGCCTCGACCCGGCCGCGATCGACGACATCGTGCTCGGAGTCGTCGGACCGGTCGGCGACCAGGGCTCCGACATCGCCCGGATCGCCGCCGTGGCCGCGGGGCTGCCGGACACGGTGGCCGGCGTACAGGAGAACCGCTTCTGTGCGTCGGGCCTGGAGGCCGTCAACATGGCTGCCGCCAAGGTCCGTTCGGGCTGGGAGGACCTGGTCCTCGCGGGCGGCGTCGAGTCCATGTCCCGGGTGCCGATGGCCTCCGACGGCGGCGCCTGGTTCAACGACCCGATGACCAACCTGGCCGTCAACTTCGTGCCGCAGGGCATCGGCGCCGACCTGATCGCCACCATCGAGGGCTTCACTCGCCAGGACGTCGACGAGTACGCGGCCCTCTCGCAGGAGCGGGCGGCGACGGCCTGGAAGGAAGGCCGCTTCGACCGTTCGGTCGTGCCGGTCAAGGACCGCGCCGGACTCGTCGTCCTCGACCACGACGAACACCTGCGCCCCGGCACCACCGCCGACTCCCTCGCCAAACTGAAGGCGTCCTTCGCCGACATCGGCGACCTGGGCGGCTTCGACGCGGTGGCCCTGCAGAAGTACCACTGGGTCGAGAAGATCGACCACGTCCACCACGCGGGCAACTCCTCCGGCATCGTGGACGGCGCCTCCCTGGTCGCGATCGGCTCCCAGGAGGTCGGCGAGCGGTACGGCCTCACCCCGCGCGCGCGGATCGTGTCCGCGGCGGTCTCCGGCTCCGAGCCCACGATCATGCTCACCGGCCCCGCCCCCGCGACCCGCAAGGCACTCGCCAAGGCCGGGCTGACCATCGACGACATCGACCTCGTCGAGATCAACGAGGCCTTCGCGGCGGTCGTCCTGCGCTTCGTGAGGGACATGGGCCTGTCCCTGGACAAGGTCAACGTCAACGGCGGCGCCATCGCCCTCGGGCACCCGCTCGGCGCCACCGGAGCCATGATCCTCGGCACGCTCGTCGACGAACTGGAGCGCCAGGACAAGCGGTACGGCCTCGCCACGCTGTGCGTGGGCGGCGGCATGGGCATCGCGACCATCGTCGAGCGCATCTGAACCCCCGGCGGAACCAAGAGACTTCAGAGACTTCTACGGAGACCCCCGTCATGACTCAGAGCACCACCATCCGCTGGGAACAGGACCGCACCGGCGTCGTCACCCTCGTCCTCGACGACCCGAACCAGTCCGCGAACACCATGAACCAGGCGTTCCGTGACTCCCTCGCCGTGATCACCGACCGCCTGGAGGCCGAGAAGGACTCCATCCGCGGCATCATCGTCACCTCCGCCAAGAAGACGTTCTTCGCCGGCGGCGACCTGCGCGACCTCATCCGGGTCACCCCGGAGACCGCGCAGGAGCTGTTCGACGGCGGCATGGCGATCAAGCGCAACCTGCGCCGCATCGAGACGCTCGGCAAGCCCGTGGTCGCGGCGATCAACGGCGCCGCCCTGGGCGGCGGTTACGAGATCGCCCTCGCCTGCCACCACCGGGTCGCCCTCGATGCGCCCGGCTCGAAGATCGGCTGCCCCGAGGTCACACTGGGCCTGCTCCCCGGAGGCGGCGGCGTCGCCCGAACGGTACGCCTGCTGGGCATCGCGGACGCACTGCTGAAGGTGCTGCTCCAGGGCACCCAGTACAACCCGCAGCGCGCCCTGGAGAACGGCCTGATCGATGAAGTCGTGGCCACCGGCGACGAGTTGCTCGCCCGGGCCCGCGCCTTCATCGACGCCCATCCCGAGTCGCAGCAGCCCTGGGACAAGCCCGGCTACCGCATCCCGGGCGGCACCCCCGCCAACCCCAGGTTCGCGGCCAACCTGCCCGCCTTCCCGGCCGGCCTGCGCAAGCAGACGAACGGCGCCCCCTACCCGGCGCCGCGCAGCATCCTGGCCGCGGCCGTCGAGGGATCCCAGGTCGACTTCGATACCGCGCAGGTCATCGAGGCGCGCTACTTCGTGGAGCTGGCCGCCGGCCAGACCTCGAAGAACATGATCCAGGCGTTCTTCTTCGACCTCCAGGCCGTCAACTCGGGCGCGAACCGGCCGCGGGGCGTCGAGCCCCGCCAGGTCCGCAAGGTCGTGGTCCTCGGCGCCGGGATGATGGGCGCGGGCATCGCGTACTCGTGCGCCCGCGCGGGCATCGACGTCGTCCTGAAGGACGTGTCCCTGGAAGCGGCCGTCAAGGGCAGGGGCCACTCCGAGAAGCTCTGCGCCAAGGCGGTCTCCCGCGGGCGTACGACCCAGGAGAAGGCGGACGCGCTGCTCGCCAGGATCACACCGACCGCGGACCCGCAGGACGCGGCCGGCTGTGACGCGGTCATCGAGGCCGTCTTCGAGAACCCCGAGCTCAAGCACAAGGTGTTCCAGGAGATCGAGCACATCGTCGAACCGGACGCGCTGCTGTGCTCCAACACCTCGACGCTGCCGATCACCGTGCTGGCCGAAGGCGTGGAGCGCCAGGCCGACTTCGTCGGACTGCACTTCTTCTCCCCCGTCGACAAGATGCCGCTCGTCGAGATCATCAAGGGCGAGCGCACCGGAGACGAGGCGCTGGCCCGCGCCTTCGACCTGGTCCGCCAGATCAAGAAGACACCGATCGTCGTCAACGACTCGCGCGGCTTCTTCACCTCCCGCGTCATCGGCCACTTCATCAACGAGGGTGTCGCGATGGTCGGCGAGGGCATCGAGCCCGCGTCGGTCGAGCAGGCGGCGGCGCAGGCCGGCTACCCCGCCAAGGTCCTGTCCCTCATGGACGAGCTGACGCTGACCCTTCCGCGCAAGATCCGCAACGAGTCGAAGCGGGCCGTGGAGGAGGCCGGCGGCACCTGGCCGGCGCACCCCGCCGAGGCCGTCATCGACCGCATGGTCGACGAGTTCGACCGCCCCGGCCGCAGCGGGGGAGCGGGCTTCTACGACTACGACGAGAACGGCAAGCGGGCGGGTCTGTGGCCGGGCCTGCGCGAGCAATTCACCAAGCCGGGTCACGAGATCCCCTTCGAGGACATGCAGGAACGCATGCTCTTCTCCGAGGCCCTCGACGCGGTCAAGCTCATCGAGGAGGGCGTCCTCACGTCGGTCGCCGACGCCAACATCGGCTCCATCTTCGGCATCGGCTTCCCCGGCTGGACCGGCGGCATCCTTCAGTACATCAACGGCTACGAGGGTGGCCTGCCCGGCTTCGTGGCCCGCGCCCGCGAGCTGTCCGAGCGCTACGGTGACCGCTTCGACCCGCCCGCGCTGCTGGTGGAGAAGGCGGCGAAGGGGGAGACGTTCGCAGACGCACGCTAGGCGCTGAACCTGACTTCCGGGCCCCCGCCGCGGCCCTCATGGGGCCTTGTCCTCCAACGCCGGACGGGCTGGAGGCGGCTGAGCTGAGTTCAGCCCCTCCGGCCTTCGAGGAGCGGGGGCCCGGGGGCCGGCCCCCGGGGACGCTTCCGCACCGTCCGGGCGCATCCCACGACCACGACGTAGCGTGGTGCGCATGGCCGGAGAAACCGATCTGAGCAAGCTGCTGAGCGGCATGAGGCCGGAGCTGGATCCGGGCCGCTACGTGTTCACCACCGTCGAGGGAGACATCCCCGCGGGCGTCGCACCCGTCGTCACGGTCGCCGAGCCGGAGGGCCTGACACTCGTGGTGCGGCAGGAGGAAGCGGACGTGGCCGGGCTCGCCTACGACTACGTGGCCGGGTGGATCACCCTGCGGGTCGTCTCCGCGCTCGAAGCGGTGGGCCTGACAGCGGCGTTCGCACGGGAACTCGCCGACGCCGGCCTGAGCTGCAATGTCGTCGCCGGGTACCACCACGACCACATCTTCGTGCCCCACGAGCAGGCCGAGCAGGCGGTGGCGGCGCTGAACGGCCTGGCCCACCGGTCGGGTTGAGGGACGACCGCGGGACGCCCCTGGTCGACGTACGGCTACGAGAGTGATCGCACGCGGCGACCTGTCAGGCGGGCCGGCCGTCGTCCGGGGCGGCGAGCCACTGGTGCACCTCTTCCTTGAGCGACCGCTGGAAGGTCGTCACAAGGGCCTGCACCACGATGGGCTCCATGTGCGCGGAGAGGGACTTCACGTCCTCCTCCGCACGCTCGGACACCTCGCCCCTGAACAACTGCGACAGCTCGTGCGCGGCGGCCCGCGAGTGCTCGATGAGCACCTTGCGCGCCGCGAGGATCGCCGCCTGCGACAGCGGTACGTCGAGGAGCTGAACGGCGAGCCGGAGCAGGCCCGAGTCCACGTGGTAGGAGCCGCCGTCCGGGCGGACCACGTTCATGGCGGCGAGCCGCTCCAGGTCGTCCTCGGCCAGCGGCCGTCCCGCCCGGCGCTGCAGTTCCTCCGCCGTCACCTTCTCCACGCTGTCCGGCGCCCAGGACGCCACCACGGCCCGGTGGACGGCGAGGTCGCCCTCGCTGAGGTCAGGGGGCAGCTGCTCCAAGTAGCGCTCGATCGCGGCCAGCGTCATGCCCTGGTGCTGCAGTTCCTCGATCAGCGCCAGCCGGGCCAGGTGCTGCCTGCCGTAGTGGCCCACCCGCCGCGGACCGATCACCGGCGGCGGGAGCAGGCCCTTGGTGCCGTAGAACCGGACCGTGCGGACCGTGATGCCGGCCCGCGCGGCCAGTTCGTCGATCGTGAGGGCCGGCTCCCCGGTGTCGGTCGTCATGTGCAGCAGTATCGCTGTCTCACCAACACTGTGAAACCTGTCGGGCCGCGACGGCCCTCACGGGGCGGACGGGACCGCTGTGAGAAGCACCGCTGTGTGACGTGAGCCACCGCATGCCGGGAGAGCCCTCTGGGAAGGTGGCCCTTGGTCCGTGCCGCGAGCAAGGTGGCACGGACCTTGGCACGTACGGACATCGGGCACACCCCGCCCGGGAGCACCAGAGAGTGGTACCACCGTGAGCAAGGACGCCGTACGCACGGCACTGGCCGCCGCCCACCCCGAGGCGACCGTGACGCCCGCCGACGCGGGTGACGCCGGATACAGCAAGGACCTCAAGGCCCGCCACGTCAACATGATCGCCATCGGTGGCGCGATCGGCACCGGACTCTTCCTCGGCGCCGGAGGACGCCTCCACAGCGCGGGCCCGGCGCTCGCGCTCGCGTACCTGGTGTGCGGGATCTTCGCCTTCTTCGTGGTCCGCGCCCTCGGTGAGCTGGTCCTGTACCGCCCGTCCTCGGGGTCCTTCGTGTCGTACGCGCGCGAGTTCCTCGGCGAGAAGGGCGCGTACGTCGCCGGCTGGATGTACTTCCTGAACTGGTCGACGACCGGCATCGCCGACATCACCGCGATCGCGCTCTACACGCACTACTGGAGCATGTTCACCGACATCCCCCAGTGGACGCTGGCCCTCGTCGCCCTCGCCGTGGTGCTGGCCGTGAACCTCATCTCGGTGAAGATCTTCGGTGAGATGGAGTTCTGGTTCGCGATCATCAAGGTCGCCACGCTCGTCGGCTTCATGCTGATCGGCATCTTCCTGCTGGCCACCCAGCACGAGGTGGGCGGCCGCACGCCGGGCCTGAGCGCGATCAGTGACCACGGCGGCGTCCTCCCGCACGGCGTGATGCCGGTCGTCCTCGTCATGCAGGGCGTGATCTTCGCGTACGCCGCACTGGAGCTGGTCGGCGTCGCCGCGGGCGAGACCGCCGAGCCGGAGAAGGTCGTCCCGCGCGCGGTGAACTCGATCATGTGGCGGGTCGGACTCTTCTACGTGGGTTCGGTGGTCCTCCTCGCCCTTCTCCTCCCCGGCTCCGTGTACTCGGCAGACCAGAGTCCCTTCGTCACGGTGCTGTCGAAGATCGGGGTACCGGCGGCGGGTGACGTGATGAACCTGGTCGTCCTCACGGCCGCGATGTCCTCCCTCAACTCCGGCCTCTACTCCACGGGCCGCATCCTCCGCTCGATGGCGATGGCGGGCTCGGCCCCGAAGTTCACGGCGCGCATGAACCGCAGCCAGGTCCCCTACGGCGGCATCCTGCTCACCTGCGCGGTGTGCGTGCTCGGCGTCGGCCTCAACTACCTCATGCCGAGCCAGGCCTTCGAGATCGTGCTGAACGTCGCCTCCCTCGGCATCGTCAGCACCTGGGTGATCATCATGATCTGCCACCTTGTCTTCGTCCGGCGCGCGAAGGCGGGCCTGCTGACCCGCCCGTCCTTCCGCCTCCCCGGCAGCCCGGTCACCGAACTCACCACCATCGCCTTCCTCGTCGCCGTCCTGGCCCTGATGTGGAACGACCCCGAGGTCGGCCGCAAGACCCTCCTCCTCATCCCTGTGATCGCCGTGATGCTGGTGGGCGGCTGGTTCGCGGTCCGGGGCCGGGTCGCGAAGGCGGAGGACCGGGAGCTGGCCGAGCTCACGGAGTAACCGGGACCACTGTCAGTGGCGACCTCTACCCTGGCGTCATGTCGGAGATCACTTGTGTCCGGGGTGACGCCACCGTTCCGTCGGTGACCCACACCTACGGCGCGGGCTTCACGAAGAGCCGCACACAGAAGACGGCCGAACCACTCGACGGCTGCGCGCACCTGCCCGGGATACGGCGCGCACCGGCCGGGGGCAACTGGTCCCGCGTCGATCCGCTGATCACCGAGCGGCCCGTGCGGCGGAGGATCTCCGGCACGGTCCACGACCATGGGGCGTCGGCCTGCAGCCAAGGGGAGGGCGGGAGTTGAGCCGGGACATCGACGTGCTCGTGCTGGGCGGCGCGGGCGTGGACACCATCGTGTACGTGCCGGAGCTTCCGCTGCCGTACGCCGACAGCTACATGATCGAGAGCGGGATTCGTACGCGCGCCGGACAGACCGGTGACTTCGTCGCGCTGGGTCTGGCCGCCCTGGGCCTGCGCACGCACCACCTCGACATGCTCGGCGACGACCCGGAGGGCGACCTGGTGCGCGCCCTGCACCATGACCACGGCATCGCGCTCACCGCCGTCTCCCAGCCCGCCGGCACCAAGCGCGCGGTGAACCTCGTCAGCCCCGACGGCAGACGGCTGTCCCTCTACGATTCGAGCCGCGCCCGGGACCAGGACCGGTTCCCGGAGCCCCTGCTGCGCGAGCTGGCGGGCACCTGCCGCCACGCCCACGTCTCCATCACCCAGCCCTGTGCCCACGCCCTGCCCGTGCTGCGCGAGGCCGGGATCACCCTCTCGACCGACCTGCACAACTGGGACGGCGAGAACCCCTACCACGAGCCGTTCGCGTTCGCGGCGGACATCGTCTTCCTGTCCACGGCCGCCCTCACCAACCCCGAGCGCACCATGCGCCGTATCGCCCTCCGCGGCCGGGCCGAGGTGGTCGTGGCCACGGCCGGAGCGAAGGGCGCCTACCTCCTGGCCGACGACGAGCTGACCCACGTACCGCCCGCCACACCGCCCGCACCGGTGGTGGACTCCAACGGTGCGGGCGACGCCTTCGCCGCCGCGTTCCTCTACGGCTGGCTGAACCGTGCGGCACCACAACACTGCGCCCGGTACGGCGCGACCGCCGGCGCCCAGGCCTGCACGGTGCCGTCCACGCGGACGCAGCCCATACGCCGAGAGGAACTCCTGGCAAGGTCGGCCGGGTCGCCCCTTTAACAGCACGGGGCGGACCCGGCAGATCCTCAGTGCACGCTGTTCGTCGCAGCGATCTTCTTCCAGGACTTCGGCTGCACCGGAGCCTTGGACTGCCTCGCGAGGGACACCGCGTGCGCCGCGGGCGCGCTCGGCTTGGACGGCTGGAACAGCCACGCATCGAACAAGGAGCCCAGCGACTTCCCGGACACCCGCTCGGCGTACGCCCTGAAGTCGGCGACCGACGCGTTGCCGTACGCGTGCTCCTGGGGCCACCCCTTCAGAATGGCGAAGAACGCGTCGTCACCCACGGCGTTGCGCAGCGCCTGGACGGCCAGCGCCCCCCGGTCGTAGACGGCGATGTCGAACTGGTTGTCCGGACCCGGGTCACCCGGCTCGACCTTCCAGAAGGCGTCGTCGGCCGGATGCGAGGCGTACACGTAGTCGGCGAGTTCCTGCGTCGTGCCCTCGCCCTCGTGCTCGGACCACAGCCACTGGGCGTACCGCGCGAAGCCCTCGTTGATCCAGATGTCCTTCCAGCCCTTCAGCGACACGCTGTCGCCGTACCACTGGTGCGCCAACTCGTGTACGACGACAGAGGCGTTGGCGCCGTTCGCGAACTGCTTCGGGCTGTAGTACACGCGGGTCTGGGTCTCCAGCGCGTACCCGGTGGTGGTGTTCGGGACATACCCGCCGGCGGAGCTGAAGGGATACGGCCCGAAGTAGCCGCTCAGCCAGTCGACGAGCTCACCGGTGCGCTCGACGCTCGCCCGCGCGGCCCCGTCGTTGTCGCCGAGGTCCTTGCTGTAGGCGTTCACGACCGGCACCCCGCCCTCCGAGGTGCTCGTCGTGATGTCGAACCTGCCGATCGCCAGCGTGGTGAGATATGTCGCCTGCGGCTTGTTCTCACGCCAGTTGTAGCGGGTCCAGCCGAGCTGTGAACTCGTCGACTGCAGTGTGCCGTTGGAGATGACCTGGGTGCCGTTCGGCACCGCCACCGACACGTCGTACGTCGCCTTGTCCAGCGGGTGGTCGTTGCTCGGGTACCACCACCAGGCCGCCTCGGGCTCGTCGGCCGCGATCGCCCCGTCCGGGGTGCGGTGCCAGGTGTTGAAGCCGTACGCGCTCTTGGTGGAGGGCACCCCGCTGTAGCGCACCACGACGGTGATCGGGGTGCCCTCGGCCAGGGACGTCTTCGGCGTGATCACCAGTTCGTGCTGGCCCGAGGTGGTGAAGGAGGCCTTGGCGCCGTTGACCCGCACTTCGCTGACGTCCAGCAGGAAATCCAGGTCGAAGCTCGACAGGTCCTGCGTGGTCTTCGCCAGGATCGTCGCCGTACCCTCCAGCCGGTCGGTCGAAGGCTGGTACTTCAGGCGCAGGTCGTAGTGGGAGACGTCGTATCCGCCGTTGCCGTAGGCCGGGTAGTAGGGGTCGCCGATGCCCGGGGCGCCGGGGGAGTGGCTCGCGGCCGACGCCGGGATCGCCAGCATCAAGGACGCGGCAGCGAGTGCGCCCGGCGCGATGATTCTGCGGTGCACGAAAGCTCCAAGTCGTAGGGGCACGAAGTCTGTCGGAAGCCTATTCAGTCCCTGTGGCCCCGGGCATGTCCATGGCACCGCCTGTCACACGATCGCCATTCGGCCGTCACGAGGAGCCGTCCACGACACCTCACCCGCCCCACCGGCGTCCGATTCCCCTCTTCTGCACAGGAGTTGGCCCATGTACCGTCCCGCGCATGCGCTTCACGACCTGGAGATCGCCCGCGGCGGCGGCCGTCGTCGCCCTCATGGCAGCCTTCCTCACCCCGGCGGCGGCCCACGGCGCCCCGCAGAAACCGCGGGAGAGCCAACCCGTCTACTCGTACGCGAACGCCGTCCGGGAGGCCGTATGGGTGGACACCGGACTCGACGGGGACGGTGACGGGAAGACCGACCGCGTCGCCGTCGACATCGTCCGCCCCCGCGAACCCGCCCAGCAGGGCCGCAGGATACCCGTCATCATGGACGCCAGCCCGTACTACTCCTGCTGCGGACGCGGCAACGAGAGCCAGCTGAAGACGTACGACGCGAAGGGCGACGTCGTCCAGATGCCGCTCTTCTACGACAACTACTTCGTGCCCCGCGGCTACGCCTTCGTCGGTGTCGACCTCGCCGGCACCAACCGCTCCGACGGCTGCGTCGACGTCGGCGGCCGCTCCGACATCCGGTCCGCGAAGGCCGTCGTCGACTGGCTGAACGGCAGGGCCAGGGCCTACACGACACGCACCGGAACCAGGACCGCCAAAGCGACCTGGGCCAACGGGAAGACCGGCATGATCGGCAAGAGCTGGGACGGCACGATCGCCAACGGCGTCGCCGCGACCGGTGTGAAGGGCCTGAAGACCGTCGTCCCGATCAGCGCCATCTCCTCCTGGTACGACTACTACTTCGCCAAGGGCGCCCCGCTCTACGACTCCGGCCCCGACGGGCTCTCGGACTACGTCGACAGCCCCGACGCGCAGGCCAAGTGCGCCGCCGTGCAGCAGAAGCTCGTCGACGGTGCCCCGCGCACCGGCGACTGGACGCCGTTGTGGACCGAGCGCGACTACGTCAGGAACGCCGGCAAGGTGCGGGCGAGCGTCTTCCTCACCCAGGGCATGCAGGACCTCAACGTCCGCACCAAGCACTTCGGCCAGTGGTGGGACGCCCTCGCCAAGAACGGCGTCCACCGCAAGATCTGGCTCTCCCAGACCGGCCACGTCGACCCCTTCGACTTCCGCCGCGGCGCCTGGGTCGACACCCTGCACCGCTGGTTCGACCACGAACTCCTCGGCTACGACAACGGCATCGACCGCGAGCCCATGGCCGACATCGAGCGCCACCCCGAGCAGTGGGTCACCTCGAAGGTCTGGCCGCCGAGCGGCACGCACACCACCACCCTGCGCCCTGACCGGGGCACCCGGGCGGGCGTCGGCACCCTCGGCCTCACCCGGGGCGACGGCACTGAGACCGTCACCGACAACCCGCAGCTGAGCGAGACCGACTGGGCCGCGAAGATCGGCACCTCGACCCCCGACAAGGCCGGCTTCGTGACCCGGCCCCTCACCCACGACGTGCGCCTGTCCGGCTCCTCCACGGTCACCGTCACCGCGACACCGACCACCCCGACAGCCCACCTGTCCGCCGTTCTGGTCGACCTCGGTCCCGACACGATCCGCGACTACGCCGACGGCGGCGAGGGCATCACCACGCTCAGCGACCGCACCTGCTGGGGTGCGAGCACGGCAGGTGACAGCGCCTGCTTCAAGACCACCCAGGCAAAGAAGACGGCCGTCGACTACACGGTGTTCAGCCGCGGCTGGGCCGACCTCGGCAACTACGCCTCCGACCGCAAGGGCTTCCCGCTCACCCCGGGCAAGGCGTACACCATCACCCTGGACCTCGCGGCCACCGACCACGTCGTCCCCGCCGGGCACCGCCTCGCCCTGATCGTCGCGGGCACCGACAAGGACCTCATCGACCCGCCGGCCGACAAGCCGACGCTCACGCTCGACCTGTCCCACACCTCGGCGCGCGTCCCGCTGGTCGGAGGCGCGCCGGCCTTCCTCCGCGCGTCGTCCGGTACTGCCTCCGCCGCTCCCGAGGCGAGGACGCTCGACGGCGTGACGGCACCGCGAACGGCCCAGCGAGTGCCGTAGGGGACCCCTCGGCTCAACCGGAGGCGGCCGGACCGACCAGCCCGGCCGCCTCCTCCGCGCACCCCCACGCCACCGTCACACCCGCCCCGCCATGCCCGTAGTTGTGCACCAACACCCGCCCGTCCGGCAGGACTTCACGCTCCAGCCGCACCGCGTGCCGCGCCGGCCGCAGCCCCACCCGGTGCTCCAGTACCCGCGCCCCCGCGATCTCCGGCCGCAGCGCCGCACACCGCCGTACGATCGCCTCGGCCACCGCCGGATCCGGTGTCGTCGACCACGCGTCCTCGTCGGCGGTGCCGCCCAGCAGGAGCCGCCCGGGCTGCGGGAAGAAGTACGCCATCTCCCCGTCCGCTCCGGTGGTGACGAGCCAGGTGCGGATCCCCGGGTTCTCGACGACGACCAACTGCCCGCGTACCGGACGTACACAGGCGTCCGGCACCAGCTCCCGAGCCCCCAGCCCCGTGCAGTTGACCACCACCGGCCCCTCGACCTCCGTGAAGTCGGACACCGCCCGCTCCTCGACCACGCCGCCCGCCGTCAGCAGCCTCTCCCGCAGCCACGGCAGATGGGTCGACATGTCGATGAGCGGGAGCCGTGCCCACAGCCCTGACCCGGCGTACTCCTCGGGCGTGGAGGCCCGCAGCCCCGGGAGCCGGGCGACCGCCCACTTCACACCGTCGTCCAGGTCGGTTTCACCCAGTACGCCCTCGGCCATGCGTACGCCGGTGGTCTCGGGCCGCGCCGCCAACTCCTCGTAGAGAGCGAGGGATCGCAGCGCCCACGCGCGCGCCGCCCGGACCGGCTCGATCCGGTACGGCCACCACAGTGCCCCCGCAACGGCCGAGGTAGTCCGCTCGACGGGATCCCGCGTCCACACCCGCACCCGTACGCCGCGCTCGGCGAGAACGACGGCCGTCGTCAGCCCGACGACCCCGCCGCCGACCACGACGACATCGTTGTTCCGTGCGTTCTCCACGCAGGGACGTTAGCGGAATATGTCATGCCGTGCTCAGAGTGCTCCCACTCTGGGGATACTCACAGCATGTCTGCCGAGTACGCGACCTTCGGCCTGGCACCGGCGATGCGTGCCGGTGGAGTTCTCACCAACGGTGACTACCAGGTTCACCGGGACTTCGTGGACTTCATCGTCGAAGGACGCCCGCTGCTGTTCCAGCTCTCCGACCTCGACGCCGTCTCCCCACTCGCCTCCGACGTCCCACCCGCGATCTTCACCGAACAGGTCCGCGGCCTCCTCCTGGAGACGGATCCACCGCTTCCGGACGGCCGTTACATCATCTACGGCTGCCCCGAGTGCGCGGACCTGGCCTGCGGCGCGGTCACCGCGGTCATCGAGAGGGATGGCCAGGAAGGGGAGGACTACATCTGGCGGGACTTCGCCTGGCAGACCGCCGAACACGCCGACCCGGAACTCAACGGCTACCACGGGATAGGGCCCTTCCGTTTCCGGGGCGCCGAGTACCGCGAGGCGCTGTCGGCCCTGCTCGACGGCCCTTCCCGGGGCACGCGCCGCCGGGTCCTGCTGATCGGCGCCCGGGTCGCCCTGCTCGCCAAGCTCGCCGCCGCCCTGCGCACCATCGGCATCGGCGCCGACATCGCCCACGACGTGAACGGCGTCCACGCCGACGAACTGCGCGGCTACGGCGCGGTCGCCTTCGGCCGTGCGGTCACCCAGGAGGAACGTGCCGCCGTACGCCGCTCCTTCGAGCAGGCCGGCGTCGAGGTGGCGTACGTCGAAGGCCTCGCCCCGATCGTCCCCCTACTCGTGGCCCAGATCGAACACGCCGTGGACCGCAGCCCGGTGGAGCTGCGCCGACTGACCCGGCTGGTGGCGGCCGACGGCGAGGCGGGCGTCGAGGTCACCTCGCCCTGCCGGGTCCGCCTGACCGCGTACCGGCTGGACCGCCTCTACCGCAGCCATGCCCACGAGGTCTTCGACGGCGTCCTCGAACCGGGCCGCCATCGCATCGCCCTGGACGCCAGGGCGGTGAAGGGAGAGGCCTTCGTGGTGGCGCGGACGGCGGGGAGTGTGCTGGTGGAGGCCATGGCACGCTGAAACGCCGAGGCGGAGAGCGTGCGGCGGCCGTTAGGATCGACGTCCTGATGACTGCCACCCTCGTCGCCAAGAACCTCGCCGCCGGACACGGCGACCGCTCTCTCTTCGCCGGGCTCGACCTCGTCGTCGCGCCCGGCGACGTGATCGGGCTGGTCGGTGCCAACGGCGCGGGCAAGTCCACGCTGCTCAGGATGCTCGCGGGACTGCTCGCGCCCGAGCAGGGGGAGCTCAGGCTCTCCCCGCCGACGGCGTCCGTAGGCCACCTCCCGCAGGAGCCGGACCGCCGCCCCGGCGAGAGCGTCCGTGAGTTCCTGGCCCGCCGCACCGGCGTCGCCGAGGCCCAGCGCGTGATGGACGAGGCCACGCAGGCCCTGGTCGACGGCGCACCCGGCGCCGACGACGCGTACGCGACGAGCCTGGAGCGCTGGCTCGACCTCGGCGGCGCCGACCTGGAGGAGCGGTCGGAGGAGGTCGCGGACTCCCTGGGCCTGGCCGTCGGCCTGGACCAGCCGATGACGTCCCTGTCCGGAGGCCAGGCGGCCCGCGCCGGTCTCGCCTCCCTCCTCCTGTCCCGCTACGACGTCTTCCTCCTCGACGAGCCGACCAACGACCTCGACCTGGACGGCCTGGAGCGCCTCGAACGCTTCGTCTCCGGCCTCCGCGCCGGCACCGTCGTCGTCAGCCACGACCGCGAGTTCCTCACCCGCACGGTGACCAAGGTGCTCGAACTCGACCTGGCCCAGCAGCAGATCACCCTCTACGGCGGCGGATACGAGGCCTACCTGGAGGAGCGGGACGTGGCCCGTCGGCACGCCCGCGATGACTTCGAGGAGTACGCCGACAAGCGCGCCGCCCTCCAGGACCGGGCCCAGATGCAGCGCTCCTGGATGGACAAGGGCGTCAAGAACGCCCGCCGCAAGGCGAACAACGACAACGACAAGATCGGCCGCAAGTTCCGCAGCGAGGCCAGCGAGAAGCAGGCCGCTAAGGCCCGCCAGACCCAGCGCATGATCGAACGGCTCGACGTGGTCGAGGAGCCCCGCAAGGAGTGGGACCTGCGCATGGAGATCGCGTCGGCCCCGCGCTCGGGCGCCGTCGTGGCCACCCTGCGGGACGCGGAGGTACGACGCGGCGACTTCACCTTCGGCCCGGTCTCCCTCCAGATCGACTGGGCGGACCGGGTGGCGGTGACCGGGGCGAACGGCGCAGGCAAGTCGACCCTGCTGGGCGCCCTGCTCGGCCGGGTCCCGCTGGACGCGGGCCACGCCACCCTCGGCTCCGGCGTCCTGGTGGGCGAGGTCGACCAGGCCCGCAAGCTGTTCCACGGCACGGAGGCCCTGCTCGACGCGTTCGGCGACGCGGTGCCCGACACCGAACCGGCCGAAGTGCGCACCCTGCTGGCCAAGTTCGGCCTCAAGGCGGACCACGTCCTGCGCCCGGCGGCGACCCTGTCCCCGGGCGAACGCACCAGGGCCGCCCTGGCCCTGCTCCAGGGGCGGGGCGTCAACCTCCTCGTCCTCGACGAACCGACCAACCACCTCGACCTGCCGGCCATCGAGCAGTTGGAGTCCGCCCTCGACGCCTACGAGGGCACGCTCCTCCTGGTCACCCACGACCGGCGCATGCTGGACGCGGTGCATGTGACCCGCCGCCTGGAAGTCTCGGCAGGAAAAGTGACGGAGCGTTAGTCTCACTCCGGGCGCCCGACTCACCCCTCTCACCCCTCCGCTCGTCGATCTTGGTGCGGCAGGCAGTCGCAGCCGATCGCCCCAGGGACTGCGGTCGTCGGCCGCGTACCCTGACGGCGATTCTTCGTAGGCCATCGGTCAGGGAGTGGTGATGGGCGCCAAGGCGAACCGGTCGGGTGTGCGGATCGTGCACGAGCAGGCCCTCTTCACGCGGATACGCGGGACCCAGGACCGGATCGCGGACGCGATCACCGCCTTCGCCGGAACGATGCAGTTCGTGTATCTGCACGGCCTGTGGTTCGCGGTGTGGATCGTGTGCAACGAAGGGGTGTTCGGCGACGGGGCGGTCTGGGATCCGTACCCCTTCGGACTGCTCACCATGATCGTCAGCCTGGAGGCGATCTTCCTGTCCACCTTCGTGATGGTCAGCCAGAACCGTCAGGCGGCCCGCGAGAACGTACGCGCCGACCTGGACTTCGAGACCAACGTGCGCTCGGAGGTGTGGTCCGTCCACATGGGCCAAGCCCTCGGCGTCGACCCCGCGGAGGTCGAGCGACGTGTTCAGGAGCTCCTCGCGGAGAACCGCGCCCGGATGAACGGCACCGCCCGGCCCTCGGACTGAACATGATCACGCTGCTGTCGCCACCTGGATGTGCGCGCCCGTGTCAGCGTCGGCGCGTGGCCAGGCTCGGGTAGTCGAGGACGAATCCGTCGCCGTCGAACTCCAGGTCACTTCTGAAGGTGCCCGAGGAGTAGCGGACCCGGGTGCCCCGCTCGGTGGGACCGAGGTGGGTGTACGTCTGCTGTGAGGGCTGCACGGCCAGGTCCGGCACCGACACCCACGCCATCAGGAACTCGCGTTCGCCGGGCGTCTGATGGAGGCCGTGTCGCAGCACCGGCATGGTGTTGGTGAGCGGGCACAGACCCAGGTCGCAGTCGAGCGCACCGTCGACGCCCGGCAGCGGCTCGCCGTCCGCGGCCCACCGGCCATGACCGTCGTGCCGCAGGTCGAGGGTGCGGGTGCTGGTCCCGGTCTCTGCCGTGACGCTCAGCCGACGGGTCACGAAGTCCTCGCCCGCCTGGAGTTCGTACGAGATCCAGTACGGCTCCGGCACGACCCCGACCGCCCGTCCGCGGGCCCGCAGGGAGCCGTCGGAGAGTTCGGCCCAGGCGGTCTCGTATCCCTTGCTCTCGATGACGTCCCAGGTGATGACACGGGAGATGGCCATGCCGATCACTCTAGGCCTGAAAGGGCGCTGCACGCCCTTTCAGGGGTGCGGGGAACCGCGCGACCGGCCACAACCGGCCCGCGGTTCCCCACGGACTTCCCGCCCAAGGCTCAGCGCTTGCCGTTCTTGGGGTTCAGCAGCCCCGCCTTGCGCAGGGCATCGGCCATCGCACTGTTGGCCGGCGGCGCCGCCTGGCGCGACCCACCGCCCTGTCCACCGCGGCCGCCCTGACGCTGCCCCTGCCCCTGGCTCTGACGCTGCCCCTGGCCCTGGCTCTGACGCTGGCCCTGGCGCTGTTGGGGCGGACGCCCACCGCGCTGCGGACGGTCGTCGCCGCCGCCCTGCTGCTGACCCCGCTCGGCCGCCTCGTCGTCCAGCCGCAGCGTGAGCGAGATCCGCTTGCGCGGAATGTCGATGTCGAGGACCTTCACCTTCACGATGTCCCCGGACTTCACGACGTCCCGCGGGTCCTTGACGAACGTCTTCGACATGGCCGACACATGGACGAGACCGTCCTGGTGGACGCCGACGTCCACGAACGCGCCGAAGGCCGCCACGTTCGTGACGACCCCCTCCAGGACCATCCCGGACGACAGGTCGGCGATCTTCTCCACACCCTCCTTGAAGGTGGCCGTCCTGAAGGCCGGCCGCGGGTCGCGACCCGGCTTCTCCAGCTCCTTGAGGATGTCCGTGACGGTCGGCAACCCGAACGACTCGTCCACGAAGTCACCCGGCTTGAGCGAGCGCAGCGTCGCCGTGTTGCCGATGAGCGCGGCCACATCCTGTCCCGACGTCTTCACCATGCGCCGCACGACCGGGTACGCCTCCGGGTGCACGCTGGACGCGTCCAGCGGGTCGTCGCCGCCGCGGATGCGGAGGAAGCCCGCGCACTGCTCGTAGGCCTTGGGGCCGAGCCGTGCGACGCCCTTGAGCTGCGTACGGGACTTGAACGGTCCGTTGGCGTCGCGGTGCGCCACGATGTTCTCGGCCAGCCCGGAGGTGATGCCGGAGACACGCGCGAGCAGCGGGGCGGAGGCCGTGTTGACGTCCACGCCCACGCCGTTCACACAGTCCTCCACCACCGCGTCCAGCGAGCGCGACAGCTTCACCTCGGACAGGTCGTGCTGGTACTGGCCAACGCCGATCGACTTGGGGTCGATCTTCACCAGCTCGGCGAGCGGGTCCTGCAGCCGGCGCGCGATCGACACGGCGCCGCGCAGCGACACGTCCATGTCGGGCAGCTCCTGCGAGGCGAACGCGGACGCCGAGTAGACGGACGCGCCCGCCTCGGACACCATCACCTTGGTGAGGTTCAACTCCGGGTGCTTGGCGATGAGTTCACCGGCGAGCTTGTCGGTCTCGCGGGATGCCGTGCCGTTGCCGATGGCGATCAGGTCGACCGCGTGCTCCTTCGACAGGCGGGCCAGCCTGGCGATCGCCTCGTCCCACTTGTTCGCGGGCACATGCGGGTGGATGACGTCCGTGGCCACCACCTTGCCGGTGGCGTCCACAACGGCGACCTTCACGCCGGTACGGAACCCGGGGTCCAGGCCCAGCGTCCCGCGCGTGCCGGCCGGGGCGGCGAGCAGCAGGTCGCGCAGGTTGGTCGCGAACACCCGGACGGCCTCGTCCTCGGCCGCCGTGCGCAGCCGCAGCCGCAGGTCGATGCCGAGGTGTACGAGGATGCGGGTGCGCCAGGCCCAACGGACCGTGTCCGTCAGCCACTTGTCGCCGGGGCGCCCGCGGTCGGCGATCTGGAACCTGTGGGCGACGATCCCCTCGTACGACGAGGGCCCGTCCGTCGGCTCCTCCGGCTCCAGGACGAGGTCGAGGACCTCCTCCTTCTCGCCGCGCAGCATCGCGAGGATGCGGTGCGAGGGCAGCTCGGTGTACGGCTCGGCGAAGTCGAAGTAGTCGGCGAACTTGGCGCCCGCCTCCTCCTTGCCGTCCCGGACCTTCGCGGCGAGGCGGCCGCGCACCCACATGCGCTCGCGCAGCTCGCCGATCAGGTCCGCGTCCTCCGAGAACCGCTCGGTCAGGATCGCCCGGGCGCCGTCGAGGGCGGCCTGCGGATCGGCGACGCCCTTGTCGGCGTCGACGAACGCGGCGGCGGCCGCGAGCGGTTCGACGGTCGGGTCACTGAGCAGGCCTTCGGCCAGCGGCTCAAGACCGGCCTCACGCGCGATCTGCGCCTTGGTGCGTCGCTTTGGCTTGTACGGGAGGTAGATGTCCTCCAGGCGCGCCTTGGTCTCGGCGCCCCGGATCTGTGCCTCCAGCTCCTCGGTGAGCTTGCCCTGCTCGCGCACCGACGTCAGGATCGCCGTCCGCCGCTCCTCCAGCTCCCGCAGATAGCGCAGCCGCTCCTCGAGCGTGCGCAGCTGCGCATCGTCGAGCATCTCGGTCGCTTCCTTGCGGTAGCGGGCGATGAAGGGCACTGTCGAACCGCCGTCGAGCAGCTCCACGGCAGCTTTGACCTGCCGCTCCCGCACGCCGAGCTCCTCGGCGATCCTGCCTTCGATGGATCCCACGTTGATGGATCCGCTGGACCCGGGTGTCGTCACGATCCCCTACCGCCTTCTCACTGAGGTTGCGCGGCAATTGTGGCAGGTAGCACCGACAATCGTGGATCAGGGCGGCACCCGGGCGGGCCGGGTGTGACTGGGCGGGATAGTTGTCACCTGGGCGCGGTATCTGTCACCAGTGACCGGCAGCCAGGTCGCGCGCGGGGTGCTTCGCGTCATGCCGTGGTGGGTTCTGGCGGGCAGCAGCGCCTGTGCGCCGCCTTCGATGGCGCAGCCAGGTCCGTCACATGCGGCGAAGAGCAGGGCTACCGCACAGGTCCGACTTTCAGCAGCGCGAGGGCGTTGTGAACGCCTTGGTCGAGGACGTCGTCAGCCAGCCTGGGGTCGGCCAGGGCGCGGGAGAGTTGGAGCGTCCCGAGCATCATGGCGAAGACGCTGAGCGCCTGCGGGCGGGCCGAGGGCGGGTTGTCGGGTGCCAAGCGGGCGGCGATGTCGTCGATGACGGCCAGTACGCCCTCGGTGAACGCCTGCTTGGTCGCGTCCGCGCAACGTCCGATCTCGTCGAGCAGGGCGGCGGTCGGGCAGCCGTTCTCGGGATCGTCGCGGTGCTCGGCGGACAGGTACGCGCGGACGAACTGTTCGAGCCCGGCGCGGCCGGGCGCCAGCGCCTCAAGGTCCGCGTTCTGCGCGCCCAGCTGGTCGGCGACGGCGTTCGCGACGAGGTCCTCCTTGGAGGCGAAGTGGGCATAGAAGGCCCCGTTGGTCAGCCCCGCGTCCGCCATGAGCATGGAGACCCCGGAGCCATCGATGCCGTCCTTCTTGAACCGGCGGCCGGCCGCCTCGATGATCCGCTGCCGCGTCGCCTGCTTGTGGTCTTTCGCGTAGCGCGCCACGCGCTCCTCCTCCTCGCTCCGGCCGAGAGGCCGCTTGCCGCTCGCCCGCTCCTGTCCTAGAGTAATTGAATTACGACCATAATCCAATTGCTGAAGAGGCCCACCATGACCACAAACCAGCCAGTAGCACTCGTGACCGGAGCATCGTCAGGCATCGGCAAGGCGGCCGCGCTCGCGCTCGTCGACGCGGGATTCGAGGTCGTCGGAACGAGCCGCCAAGCCTCCGGGGACGCCCGCCGCGACGGCGTGACGTTCCTCGCCCTCGACGTGGCCAGCGACACCTCGGTCGCCAGCGCGGTCGACCGCGTGATCGAAAAGTTCGGGCGGATCGACGTCCTGGTCAACAACGCCGGCATCGGCTCCGCCGGCGCCGGCGAGGAACGCTCCCTCGCCCAGGACCAGCAGCTGTTCGACATCAACGTCTTCGGCCTGATCCGCATGACCAAGGCCGTCCTGCCGCACATGCGCGCCCAGGGCCGCGGCCGGATCATCAACATCTCGTCCGTGCTCGGGTTCGTCCCCGCGCCGTACATGGCCGCCTACGCCGCGTCCAAGCACGCGGTCGAGGGCTACTCCGAGTCCGTGGACCACGAGGTCCGCCAGCACGGCGTCCGCGTACTGCTCGTCGAGCCCGCCCAGACCAGGACCGCGTTCGAGGCCAACTCCCCGAAGCCCGCCACGCCTCTGCCGGTCTACGAGCACCAGCGGCAGGTCTTCGAGCGCGTGATGGGCGCGGCGATGAAGGACGGCGACGATCCCGCCACCGTCGCCAAGGCGATCGTCGCCGCGGCGACCGACCCGAAGCCGAAGCTGCGCTACCCCGCCGGGCCGACCGCCGGACGCGTCAGCACCCTGCGCCGCCTCGTCCCCTCCCGCGCCTTCGACCGGCAGATCCGCAAGCTCAACCAGCTGCCCGCCTGACCGACACCCCCATCCCCCGACGCCACAACCTGCACCAGGAGCCTTCCGTGGACCTGTCCACCAGCACCGCCCTCGTCACCGGAGCCAACCGGGGCCTTGGCCGCGCCCTCGCCACCGAACTGCTCGACCGCGGCGCCACCGTCTACGCCGCAGCCCGCAACCCCGACCAGGTCGACCTGCCCGGCGCCAAGCCGATCGCGCTCGACATCACCGACCCCGCCTCCGTCGCCGCCGCCGTCCAGGCCACCGGCGACGTCACCGTCCTGATCAACAACGCCGGCGTCTCCACCGGCGCCAACCTGCTCGCAAGCGGCCAGGACGCCATCCGCCTGGAGATGGACACCCACTACTTCGGCACCCTCTCGGTGGTCCGCGGCTTCGCCCCCCAGATCGCGGCCAACGGCGGCGGCGCGATCCTGAACATCCTCTCCGTCCTGTCCTGGCTCAGCTTCCCGCAGGCCGGCGCATACAGCGCCGCCAAGGCCGCGCAGTGGTCGTTGACCAACGCCCTGCGCGTGGAACTCGCCCAGCAGGGCATCCGGGTGGCCGGACTGCATGTCGGCTTCATGGACACCGACATGACCCGGGGGATCACCGAGCCCAAGTCCGACCCGGCCGACATCGCCCGGATCGCGGTCGACGGCATCGCCGCCGACGCCCACGAGATCGTCGCGGACGACCTCAGTCGCCAGGTGCAGTCCGGGCTGGCCGGAGGCGTCGCAGCCCTCTACCCGCAGCTGGCCGGGACTGCCCGCTAGGCAGCACTCAACATGGTGACCACGTGTCAAAGACTCCGCCGCACCGGAGGAAGCGCGACGGTCGCCGGGAACGAACGGCGAACCCGTCGTGCCGCAGGTGACTCTTCTCACCCATTTCAGGCGGGCCGCTCCGGTATCCGAACCCCCGCGGTAGCCGGCACCGCCATCCGCGCTCGCGCTGTCTGGCGTGAGCTCGGATGGCGGTCCTGGCCCGAGCAGGTGACAACTTCAGCGCCCAGATGGTGACAACCATCGCGCCCAACGGGGCGATGAAGTGCAGGCCACCGGAGGCGCTTGATGACAACTATCTCGCTCAGTCACACCGGGGCGGCGGAATCAGGCCCTGCGGCCACCCGCGGAGTCCGAGGCCCCGCCGAAGAGCCGGGCCACGGCCCGGAAGGGCAGGGTGACGACGGTGGCGATCGCGCCACCGATCTGGCGCAGGACGTCGGCTATTGCACGGAACACGAACTTCCCCTTCCCTCTCCCGGCCGCGGTGACCGGCGGAGATCCGGGTACCTCAGCTGCGGCGGAGCAATCTTCAGCCCTTGCCGATCAGGTCGTCGGGGAACGCGCCCGCGACGGCCGCGGCCCGCGCGAACCCCGCCCCCAGCTCCGTCAGACGAGCGACGCCCTCGGCGCCCAGGTGCTCGTACGGCGCCCGGTCCAGCCGGTCCGTCTCCGCCTCGATCTCCGCCCGCAGCGCGACGCCCCGCTCCGTCAACTCGCCCTCCGCGTCCAGCAGCCCGCGCTCCCGCAGCCGCCCGGCGGCGGCGTCCCACTCCTCCTGGCTCCAGCCGCGGCTGCCGAACACCCACTTCGGCGCCATGCCCTTCCCGGTTGCGGTATGGCTCACCATGGCCTCCAGCCCGTCGAGCTCCGCCGACATCAGAACGGCGAGATGTCCGTCGCCCCGGTGCTCGCGCAGCAGCGTGGCGGCGTGGAAGTACGCCAGGTGCGGCTCCTCGGGCACGGGCAGGTCGGCATACGCGGAGTACAGCGGCCGGGCCGGACGCCCACACGCCTCGGCGGCCCGCAGTGCCAGCCGTGCCGCCTCGGCCATCTCCTCGGACGCGACGGCCTCCTCGCCCAGCAGGCGGCGCAGGGTCGCATCGATGGCACGCGCGCGGGCGTCCAGGATCTGCCCGGGCGAGGCGGTCTCCCACACGGCGGGCACGAACCGTGCCACCAGCTCGTACTTGTAGTTGTAGAACGTCGCCGCCACCATGCCCGCCCCGACCGGCCCCAGGGCGGCCGCTCGCGTGGCGAAGTTGACAGCCCTCGGGTGGGTGATGCCGACAGCGCCCATTTCCCTGCTCAGATCAGGCGAGAAGTAGTACGTCGCGTGCAGGGAGTTGAGGGCGTTGTGGCAGCGGCGGCCGGCGTGCGGATCGATGGCGGCAGTAGTCATGACCCGAAGGTTACCGACTGGTTGGTACGGACTCCAGGGGGTCGTTGGATCGTCGTTGGATCGGCAGGGACAGGGTGGCAGGAAAGGTGGGGTCCTCGTCATTGCGGCCATCGGGCGGACCGCCAAGAATCGAGTGCATGCAGACCGTCCTGGTCGTCCTCTTCGACGACGTGCAGAGCCTCGACGTCACGGGCCCGGTGGAGGTCTTCAACGGCGCCGACGCGCACTGCCCGGGGACGTACCGCATCCGCACCGTCAGCCGGGACGGGCGGGCCGTGCGCACCTCCAGCGGCCTCACCCTCGTCCCGGACCACTCCTTCGCGGACGCCCCGCCCGCGCACATCCTGCTGGTCCCGGGCGGTGCGGGCACCCGGCGCCCCGACCCGGGCCTGGTGGTCTGGCTGCGGGAAAACGGCCCGCGGGCCGAGCGCCTCGTCTCGGTGTGCACCGGAGCACTCCTGCTCGCCGAGGCGGGCCTGCTGGACGGCCGCCGGGTCACGAGCCACTGGTCGGTGTGCGAGAAACTCGCCCGCGACCACCCGGCCGTGGAGGTGGACCCGGACCCGATCTTCATCCGTGACGGACAGCTCGCCACCTCGGCCGGCGTCACGTCCGGCATCGACCTCGCCCTCGCGCTCGTCGAGGAGGACGTCGGCCGCGAGATCGCCCTCTCCATCGCCCGCCATCTCGTCGTCTTCCTGCGGCGACCGGGAAACCAGGCCCAGTTCAGCGCCCAGCTCGCCGCACAGACGGCGCAGCGGGAGCCGCTGCGCCAAGTCCAGCAGTGGATCACCGAACATCCCGGCGCGGACCTGTCCGTGGACGTGCTCGCGGCCCGCGCCCGGCTCTCGCCCCGCCACTTCGCCCGGGCCTTCCAGACCGAGACCGGCATGACGCCGGGCCGCTACGTCGACCGCGTCCGTCTGGAACAAGCCCGCCGCCTGATCGAGGACACCTCCGACGGGATCGAGGAGATCTCCCGCGCCTGCGGCTACGGCACCCCGGAGGCGATGCGCCGCGCCTTCGTACGCACCCTCGGCGCGGCGCCCGCCGAATACCGGCGCCGATTCCGCCCGGCGCCCACCCACTGAGCAACGCGCACCCACTGAGCAATGCCCCACCGAAGGGGGAACCCATGCAGTTCGCGATCGTCCTCTACGACGGCTTCACCGCCCTCGACGCGGTCGGACCGTACGAGACCCTCGGCCGTCTGCCCGACTCCGAGACCGTGTTCGTCGCCGAGCGGACCGGCCCGGTCCGTACCGACAGCGGGAACCTCGCGCTCACCGCCGACAGGACTCTGGACGAGGTGGCGAACCCGGACGTCGTGATCGTCCCCGGCGGCCCGGGACAGACCGCGCAGATGCACAACAAGGCGCTGCTCGACTGGATCCGTGCCGCCGACGCCACGAGCACCTGGACGACCTCGGTGTGCACCGGCTCCCTGCTGCTGGCCGCCGCGGGACTCCTCGACGGCCGCCGCGCGACCTCGCACTGGCTGGCCCTCGACGAACTGAGGAAGTTCGGCGTCCGGCCCACGGGCGAGCGGGTCGTCACCGACGGCAAGTACGTCACCGCCGCCGGCGTCTCCTCAGGCATCGACATGGGGCTCGCGCTGCTCGGCCGGATCTCGGGCGACGTGGTCGCCCAGGCCGTACAGCTGGGCATCGAGTACGACCCGCAGCCGCCCTACGACGCGGGCTCCCCGCAGAAGGCGCCCGCGGACGTCGTCGAGCTCATCCGATCGAGGAGCCGGTTCATCCTCGGCCTGGAACCGACCACGTGAACCGCGGCTGACGGCGCTCGAGGAAAGCGGCGACGCCCTCCACGGTGTCGCCGCTGCCGCGCGCCTGCTCCGTCCAGTGCGCGTCCCGGTCGCCGCGCCCGCTCGCGAACTCCTTCGCCGCGGCCTGGGTGAGCTGTGAGCGGGACACCAGGATCCGGGTGAACTCCCCAACCCGCTTGGCGAGTTCGCCCTCGGGCAGCACCTCGTCCAGCAGACCGGTGCGCAGCGCCCGCCCGGCGTCGATCAACTCGCCGGAGAACAACAGGTACTTCGCGGTCGCCGGACCCACCAGCGACACCAGCCGCCGGGTGGAGGACGCCGGATACACGATCCCGAGCTTCGCCGGAGTCACCCCGAACAGCGACCCCTCCTCGGCGAACCGCAGGTCGCAGGCTGCCGCCAGCTGGGACCCGCCGCCGACACAGTGCCCGCGGACCGCGGCCAGCGTCGGCTTCGGGAAGGCGGCAAGGGCCTCCTCGGCACGCACCGCGAGCGTCTGCGCCTCCTCCGGCGACCCCCGCAGCGTGGAGATGTCGGCACCCGCGCAGAACGTCCCGCCCTCCCCGGTCAGCACCAGCGCCCGTACGCCCGGGTCGGCAGCGAGGGAGTGGAGCAGCGGCGGCAGGGCGGCCCACATGGCGGCCGTCATGGCGTTGCGCTTGGCCGGGTGGTGGATGACGACGGTGGCGACCGCGTCGGTGACGCCGTGCAGCAGCTGGGGCTCCATGGGCCGGATGCTAGTGCCCCACCCGGCGAACGCACGATCAAGGAGTCGGCCGCAGGTCCCGCGGATCACGACGACCCCCGGGATGAGGCGGACGAGAAGGCGGCCAAACCCGTACAACCCGAATAGTTCGCGAAGTCGGCTGAAGGGGGACAGGAGTAGTCCCACAACTGACCGTGTCATACGCCAACGGTCATAAGTGCTCGATACCTGCTGACTTCTGGTCAGTCCTCCGGGGTGGAGCGGGTCGTTATCAACACTCGACGGGTGGTGACAATCGAGCGCAAGGGGGGCGACCGGACGATGGACAACCACGGGCGCGGGTCCGGCCCACGCCCAGAAGGCGACGCCTACGCCGACGAGCCCCGTGACCCGGGGCCTGCGGACCCGCTGCCGTACGAAGGTGTCTGGAGGTTCACCGCTCCCGCCGTCGACGCCTCCGTCCCGCAGGCGCGACACGCCGTACGGGACCTGCTGTACCGCCAGGGTGTGCCCGTCTCCGACGACCTCGTCCACGGTCTGCTGCTGATCGTCTCGGAACTGGTCACGAACGCCGTCCGGCACGCGGCCCTGCTGTCGCCGGTACTTGCCGTGGAGGTCGCCGTCGGCGCCGAGTGGGTGCGGGTGTCGGTGGAGGACAACCACCCCTACCGCCCCACCGCCCTGGAGGCCGACCACGGCCAGACCGGCGGGCGAGGACTGCTCCTGGTGAGCGAGGTCACCCGGGAGGCGGGCGGGGTGTGCGACGTCGAGCACACGTCGAGCGGCGGCAAGGTGATCTGGGCCGCCCTGCCGCTCAAACCCGTACGGGTGCTCTGAAGGGGATCACCAGCCCGCCGACTGGCCGGTCAGCTCCTTGACCGCCGGACGGGCGGCGTCCAGCACGGTCATGAACCAGGACGAGAACGTGTCCTTCGCATGCCGCTCGGCCAGCTCCTCGGGGCTCACGAAGGCCGTCGCGCCGACCTCCTCCGGGTCCGGACGCAGCGGGGACTGCACCAGTCCGACGAACAGGTGGTTGTACTCCTGCTCGACCAGGCCCGACTCCGGGTCGGGGTGGTTGTAGCGGACGGTGCCCGCCTCGGCGAGCAGCGAGGGCGACACACCCAGCTCCTCGTACGTCCGCCGGGCGGCTGCCGCGAAGGGCGCCTCGCCCGGGTAGGGGTGGCCGCAGCAGGTGTTGGACCACACGCCGGGGGAGTGGTACTTGCCCTGCGCCCGCTGCTGCAGCAGCAGCCGCCCGCGCTCGTCGAAGAGGAAGACGGAGAAGGCGCGGTGCAGCTGCCCCGGCGGCTGGTGGGCGGCGAGCTTCTCCGCGGTGCCGATCGTGACGCCGTCCTCGTCGACCAGTTCCAGCAAAATCGCGTCTGCGGTGCCGTTCGACGGACTGTGCGTCGCGGTGGCAGGTGTGATCGGCATACCCATCCTTCACATCGGTCTTCGCGCCCCAAGTGTGCCGCACGAATCCGGCACTCCCGGCACTTCACAGCACGCCCGCATGTCCCGCGCGCGGCGCGGGACGCGGCCGTCACCGGTCACATGCCGGAAGAGGGGCCCGGTAGTTGATCGTGCCCGGTGGGATCAGCGGGGAACCGTCCGGGCAGTGCTGTGAGGCTTAACGACGCAGGGTCGCGCCGGAGGGCTGCATTTCGGCCAGGGGGCGCCTCATCTGCCTCAATGACACACCTTCACCTCGTGCTCCGCGTGCCCGCCCGGCTCCAGCTGGAAGGTGCAGTGCGCCACGTCGAAGTGGTCGCCCAGGCACCCCTGGAGCTCGTGGAGCATCTTCTCGTGGCCGATCGCACTGAGGACGTCGGAGTGGACGACCACGTGCGCGGAGAGCACCGGCATGCCGGAGGTGATCGTCCAGGCATGCAGGTCGTGTACGTCCTCGACGCCGTCCAGGGCCAGGATGTGAGCGCGTACGTCCGCCATGTCGACGCCCCTGGGGGCCGCCTCCAGCAGCACGTCCAGGGTCTCGCGCAGCAGCTTGAAGGTACGCGGCACGATCATCAGGCCGATGACCAGCGAGGCGATCGGGTCGGCGGTCTGCCAGCCGGTGGCGAGGATCACCACAGCCGAGATGATCACCGCGAGCGAGCCGAGCGCGTCCGCGGCCACCTCAAGGAAAGCCCCACGCACGTTCAGGCTCTCCGACTGGCCGCGCACCAACAGCGTCAGCGAGATCATGTTGGCGACCAGACCGATCAGACCGAACACGATGGTCAGCCCGCCCTCGGTGTCGGCGGGCGTGACGAACCGCTGGATCGCCTCGTACAGGACATAGCCGCCGACCCCGAGCAGCAGCAGGCAGTTGGCGAGCGCGGCGAGGATCTCGGCGCGGGCGTAGCCGAAGGTGCGGTTCCCGGTCGGGGGGCGGTTGGCGAAGTGGATGGCGAACAGAGCCATTCCGAGGCCGAGCGCGTCGGTCGCCATGTGGGCGGCGTCCGCGATCAGCGCGAGCGAGTCCGCGAGCAGACCGCCGGCGATCTCGACGACCATGACGCTGAGCGTGATCGACAGCGCCACACGCAGCCGCCCGCGGTACGCCGCCGCAGCCGTGCCGGTGGGCGGCGCATGCCCGTGCCCATGCCCATGATCGTGCCCAGCCCCCATGACAGCCGCCCTCCTACGCGTTGATCCGGAACAGCCCGCCCGGGATCACAGTGAACTACGGGTGGGGGGTACTGGGCAACGCGGCACTGAACACCGTTGTCATGTGCCCTGACCTGCGCAAACGATTGCAGGTCAGGGCGCCCTCAGCTCCCTTGCCTCGGTGTCACCGGCCTCGGTGTCACCGGCCGTGGTGCAGCAGCCAGCCCCGCCATGCCGAATCGACCATCTCGCGCACCCCGCGCCGGGCGGCCCAGCCCAGCTCCTCGGCGGCCCGGGCGGCGGAGGCGACCGCGCGGGGTGCGTCTCCCGGGCGGCGCGTCTCGACGAGGGGCGGCCTGCGGTCGCCGCTGACCTCGCCGATGACGGTGATCAGCTCGCGGACGGAGACGCCCTCGCCGCGGCCGATGTTCACGGTGAGGTCACCGCTGCGGTCGGCGAGCCGCCGGGCCGCCGCCAGATGCGCCTCGGCCAGGTCGGCGACATGGATGTAGTCGCGGATGCAGGTGCCGTCCGGTGTCGGATAGTCATCGCCGAAGATCCTGGGGGCCTCGTTCCGGGTGAGCCGGTCGAAGACCATGGGGACGATGTTGAAGACACCCGTGTCGGCCAGCTCGGGCGCGGCCGCCCCCGCCACGTTGAAATAGCGCAGGCAGACCGTCGAGATGCCGTGCGCCCGGCCCGCCGCCCGGACCAGCCACTCGCCGGTGAGCTTGGTCTCGCCGTACGGGTTCACCGGCGCGCACGCGGTGTCCTCCGTGATCAGTCCGACGTCCGGGTTGCCGTACACCGCCGCCGACGAGGAGAACAGGAACTTCCCCACCCCGGCCTCCGCGGCCGTCTCCAGGAGCGTGGCGAGACCGCCGACGTTCTCCCGGTAGTAGCGGGTGGGCTGCGCCACGGACTCGGCGACCTGCTTGCGTGCCGCCAGGTGTACGACGCCACTCACCCCGTACTCGGCGAAGACCCGCTTCAGCAGGTCGCCGTCGAGCGACGAGCCCTCGACGAGCGGGACGCCCGCCGGCAGCCGTGCGGGGTATCCGGCCGAGAGGTCGTCGAGCGCCACGACGCGCTCCCCGGCGTCGGTCATGGCCCGCACCACATGGGCCCCGATGTATCCCGCTCCGCCTGTGATCAGCCATGTCATGGTCGCCCACCCTATGCCGAGGGCGAAAGGCGTTCCTTAATGTCCCCGATGCCTGATGTGGGTATCGCGGTTTGTGGGCGGGACCCCGAATGGCCGATGATGATCGCGGCAAAGGCCAGTGGAGGCGGCGTTGATCAGCCCGTGAACGGGCGGTGAACGGCGCCCTCCGGGCATCCGATAGCCTCTGCCGACATGCCGCCCGACCGGTGCAGCCAACGGGGCGCCCCCACCATGCACATGACCGGCGCCAGCGCGCCGGCACCCAGGGAGTGAGTTCGGTTGTCGACCGCCATCCTCACCGGTCAGCCGGTCCCCGGATCGTCGATCGAGGGTGACCTGCGGTCGCTCGGCTTCGACGTACGGGTGGCCGCCGACGCCGCCGACGCCGAGACGCTCCTCGCCCAGGTTCCGGGCGACCAGCGGGTCGCCGTGGTCGACGCCCGCTTCGTGGGCCACCTGCACGCACTGCGCCTCGGGCTCACCGACCCCCGCTTCCCGCTCTCCGCGATCCCGGGCACCGTCACGGCCCAGGCGGCCGGCCGCCAGGCCCTGACCCGCGCGATGGCCCGCGAGAACTCCGCGGGCGGCGGTACGGCGGTCGCCGTGGACAGCCTCGCCGACCGCATGGTCACCGCCCTCGACGCCGACGGCGCCGACGTCCACCGTCCCGAGCTGGGCAGCCTGGTCGCCGCGGTCCCGGCCGATCCGCAGGCCCGCAACGAGGCACGGCAGGCCGTCGCGAACGTCGACGACGAGGCCGTACGCCTGAAGTCGGCGGTGAAGTCCCGCGACGGCTTCTTCACGACCTTCTGCATCAGTCCGTACTCGCGCTACCTCGCCCGCTGGTGCGCCCGCCGGGGCCTGACCCCGAACCAGGTCACCACCGCCTCCCTGCTCACCGCGCTGATCGCGGCGGGCTGCGCCGCCACCGGCACTCGCGTCGGTTTCGTCGCGGCCGGCATCCTGCTGATCTGCTCCTTCGTCCTGGACTGCACCGACGGCCAGCTCGCCCGCTACTCCCTGCAGTACTCCACGCTCGGCGCCTGGCTCGACGCCACCTTCGACCGCGCCAAGGAGTACGCCTACTACGCGGGCCTCGCGCTGGGAGCGGCCCGGGGCGGCGATGACGTCTGGGCCCTCGCCCTCGGCGCCATGATCCTGCAGACCTGCCGGCACGTCGTCGACTTCTCCTTCAACGAGGCGAACCACGACGCCACCGCCAACACCAGCCCCACCGCGGCCCTCTCCGACAAGCTGGACAGCGTCGGCTGGACGGTGTGGGTACGGCGCATGATCGTGCTCCCGATCGGCGAGCGCTGGGCGATGATCGCGCTCCTCACCGCGGTCACGACCCCGCGCATCACCTTCTACGTCCTGCTCATCGGCTGCGCCTTCGCGGCGACGTACACCACGGCCGGGCGGGTGCTGCGCTCGCTGACGCGCAGGGCGCAGCGCACGGACCGGGCGGCGCAGGCGCTGGCGGACCTCGCGGACAACGGCCCGCTCGCCTCCCTCGTGGCGGGTGCCACCCGCGCCCGCCTCGGCGCCCCGCTGCTGGTGGCGGCGGCAGGGACGGCCGTCCTCGCCGTGTCCCTCTTCTCCGGCGTGACCTGGGCGCCCGTCGCGGGCGCCGTCGTCTACACCCTCGCCGCCGGTCAGGCCCTGTACCGCCCCCTCAAGGGCGCCCTCGACTGGCTGGTCCCGCCGCTGTTCCGGTTCGCCGAATACGGCACCGTCCTGGTCCTCGCGGCCAAAGCGGACGTGAACGGCGCCCTTCCTGCGGCTTTCGGGCTGGTGGGGGCCGTCGCCTACCATCACTACGACACGGTGTACCGCATCCGCGGCAACGCCGGAGCGCCTCCGGCCTGGCTGGTGCGCGCCATCGGGGGGCATGACGGGCGGACGCTGCTCGTCACCGTTCTGGCCGCGGTACTCACCGCCTCGCAGTTCAAGGTCGCGCTCACGGCGCTCGCCGTGGCCGTCGCACTGCTGGTGCTCGTCGAGAGCATCCGCTTCTGGGTGTCCGCTGGGGCGCCCGCCGTACACGATGAAGGAGAACCCGCATGATCGGCCTCGTGCTGGCGGCCGGCGCCGGACGGCGTCTGCGCCCCTACACCGACAGCCTTCCCAAGGCTCTGGTGCCGGTGGGGCCCGCGGGCATAGAGGGCGAACCCACGGTTCTCGACCTGACGCTCGGCAACTTCGCCGAGATCGGGCTGACCGAGGTCGCGATCATCGTCGGCTACCGCAAGGAGGCCGTGTACGAGCGCAAGGCCGCCCTGGAGCAGAAGTACGGCCTCAAGCTCACCCTCATCGACAACGACAAGGCCGAGGAGTGGAACAACGCCTACTCCCTGTGGTGTGGCCGTGACGCCCTCAAGGACGGCGTGATCCTCGCCAACGGCGACACCGTCCACCCGGTCTCCGTCGAGCGGACGCTGCTCGCCTCCCGCGGTGACGGCAAGAAGATCATCCTCGCCCTCGACACCGTGAAGTCGCTGGCGGACGAGGAGATGAAGGTCGTCGTCGACGCCGAGAAGGGCATGACGAAGATCACCAAGCTGATGGACCCCGCCGAGGCGACCGGCGAGTACATCGGCGTCACCCTCATCGAGGGCGACGCCGCCCCGGAACTGGCCGACGCGCTGAAGGCGGTCTGGGAGACCGACCCGCAGCAGTTCTACGAGCACGGGTACCAGGAACTGGTGAACCGCGGCTTCCGGATCGACGTGGCGCCGATCGGCGACGTCAAGTGGGTAGAGATCGACAACCACGACGACCTCGCCAAAGGACGGGAGATCGCGTGCCAGTACTGACCCGGCTCATCCCCTCACCGCTCGTCGTCGACATCCGCCCGGGTGCCCTCGACGATCTGGCCGGGGTGCTCGCCGACGAGCGCATCTCGACCTCCGGCAAGCTCGCCGTCGCCGTCAGCGGCGGTTCCGGCGCCCGGCTGCGCGAGCGGATCGCCCCGACGCTGCCCGGCGCCACCTGGTTCGAGGTCGGCGGCGGCACCCTCGACGACGCGATCCGCCTGGCCGGCGACATGAAGGCCGGGCACTACGACGCGGTCGTGGGCCTCGGCGGCGGCAAGATCATCGACTGTGCCAAGTTCGCCGCGGCGCGGGTGGGCCTGCCGCTGGTCGCCGTACCGACGAACCTCGCGCACGACGGCCTGTGCTCGCCGGTCGCGACGCTCGACAACGACGCGGGCCGCGGTTCCTACGGTGTGCCCAACCCGATAGCGGCCGTCATCGACCTCGACGTCATTCGCGAGGCCCCGGTGCGGTTCGTGCGCGCGGGCATCGGCGACGCGATCTCCAACATCAACGCGATCGCGGACTGGGAGCTCGCGAACCGCGTCAAGGGCGAGAAGATCGACGGGCTCGCGGCCGCCATGGCCCGCCAGGCGGGCGAGGCGGTGCTGCGGCACCCGGGCGGTGTCGGGGACAACCGCTTCCTCCAGGTGCTCGCCGAGGCGCTGGTCCTCACGGGCGTCGCGATGTCGATCTCGGGCGACTCCCGCCCCGCCTCGGGCTCGTGCCACGAGATCAACCACGCCTTCGACCTGCTCTACCCCAAGCGAGCCGCCAGCCACGGCGAGCAGTGCGGCCTCGGGGCTGCCTTCGCGATGTACCTGCGCGGCGCCCACGAGGAGTCGGCCTACATGGCCGAGGTGCTGCGTCGGCACGGGCTTCCGGTGCTGCCGGAGGAGATCGGCTTCACGGTGGACGAGTTCGTCCGGGCCGTGGAGTTCGCCCCGCAGACCCGGCCCGGCCGCTACACGATCCTCGAACACCTAGACCTGAAAACCAACCAGATCAAGGACACCTACGCCGACTATGTCAAGGCCATCGGTAGCTGAACTCCGCCCGGTCGTCCACCCCGCAGGGGTCAAGGACCGGCGCAGCGGTGAGCACTGGATGGGACGCCTCTACATGCGTGAGGTGTCCCTGCGGATCGACCGCTACCTGGTGAACACCAGGGTCACGCCCAACCAGCTCACGTACCTGATGACCGTGTTCGGTGTGCTCGCGGTCCCGGCCCTGCTGGTGCCGGGGATCGCGGGCGCCGTGCTCGGTGTGGTGTGTGTCCAGATGTATCTGCTGCTGGACTGCGTCGACGGCGAGATCGCGCGCTGGAAGAAGCAGTACTCACTGAACGGCGTCTACCTGGACCGGGTCGGCGCCTACCTCACCGACGCCGCCGTCCTCGTCGGTTTCGGGCTGCGCGCCGCCGACCCGTGGGGCAGCGGCCGTATCGACTGGCTGTGGGCCTTCCTCGGCACCCTGGCCGCGCTCGGTGCGATCCTGATCAAGGCCGAGACCGACCTGGTCGGCGTCGCCCGGCACCAGGGCGGACTGCCGCCGGTCAAGGAGGCCGCCGCCGAGATGCGCACCTCCGGCATGGCGCTGGCCCGCCGTGCCGCCGCCGCTTTCAAGTTCCACCGGCTGATCCTCGGCATCGAGGCGTCGCTGCTGATCCTGGTCCTGGCGATCGCCGACCAGCTCCGCGGCGACCTGTTCTTCTCCCGTCTCGGGGTCGCCGTGCTGGCCGGCATCGCACTCCTGCAGACCCTGCTGCACCTGGTGTCGATCCTCGCGTCGAGCAGGCTGAAGTGAGCGCCACGAAGGTCGGCGCGGTGATCATCACCATGGGCAACCGCCCCGACGAGCTCCGCGCCCTCCTCGACTCGGTCGCCAAGCAGGACGGCGACCGCGTCGAGGTCGTCGTGGTCGGCAACGGCTCGCCGGTCCCGGACGTCCCTGAAGGTGTCCGCAGCATCGAGCTGCCCGAGAACCTCGGCATCCCCGGAGGCCGCAATGTCGGCATAGAGGCCTTCGGCCCCAGCGGCCGCGACGTCGACGTGTTGATGTTCCTCGACGACGACGGCCTCCTCGCGGGGCACGACACCGCCGAGCTGTGCCGCCGGGCCTTCGAGACCGATCACGAGCTCGGCATCATCAGCTTCCGCATCGCCGACCCCGACACGGGGCTCACCCAGCGCCGCCACGTCCCGCGGCTGCGCGCGGCCGACCCGATGCGCTCCTCCCGGGTCACCACCTTCCTCGGGGGCGCCAACGCCGTACGCACCCAGGTCTTCGCGGAAGTCGGCGGCCTCCCGGACGAATTCTTCTATGCCCACGAGGAAACCGACCTGGCATGGCGGGCTCTCGACGCGGGCTGGATGATCGACTACCGGTCCGACATGGTGCTGTACCACCCCACAACCGCGCCCTCGCGGCACGCGGTCTACCACCGCATGGTCGCCCGCAACCGCGTCTGGCTGGCCCGCCGCAACCTCCCCGCGCTCCTCGTCCCGGTCTACCTCGGGGTCTGGCTGCTGCTCACCCTCGTCCGCCGCCCCACGCGGCCCGCCCTCAGGGCGTGGTTCGGCGGGTTCCGTGAAGGCTGGACCACCGCGTGCGGACCGCGCAGGCCCATGAAGTGGCGTACGGTGTGGCGGCTGACCCGACTGGGCCGGCCCCCGGTGATCTGACAAGCTCGTTCCTGTGAGCGACTGCCGACCCCTACCCGGGTCGACCGCCGACCCAACCCGGTTCACGAGCTCTTGCCATTGCCCGCACGGGCTGCGCATCCCGAAGACGAAAGTTTCCACCAGTGAGTGAGTCAACGCACGACGGCACGGTCGCCCTGAGCGCGCCCGTATCGCCCGACGAGGGCCTCGTGGCGGAACAGCTCGCCGCCAAGTACGGGCTGACCGTGAGCGGCGCCCGGCCCTCCCTCGTCGAGTACGTCCGCCAGCTCTGGGACCGGCGTCACTTCATCCTCGCCTTCTCGCGGGCGAAGCTGACCGCTCAGTACAGCCAGGCCAAGCTCGGCCAGCTCTGGCAGGTGGCGACCCCGCTGCTGAACGCGGCCGTCTACTTCTTCATCTTCGGCGTCATCCTGAACGCCAGCCGGGGCATGTCGAAGGACGTCTACATTCCGTTCCTGGTCACGGGCGTCTTCGTGTTCACCTTCACGCAGAGCTCGGTGATGGCCGGCGTACGGGCGATCTCCGGCAACCTCGGCCTGGTCCGCGCGCTGCACTTCCCGCGCGCCTCGCTGCCGATCTCCTTCGCGCTGCAGCAACTCCAGCAGCTGCTGTTCTCGATGATCGTGCTGTTCGCCGTGGCGATCGGCTTCGGCAGCATCCCGGACCTGTCCTGGCTGCTGATCGTGCCGGTGCTCGCGCTGCAGTTCCTGTTCAACACCGGCCTGGCCCTGATCATGGCCCGCGCGGGCGCCAAGACCCCGGACCTGGCCCAGCTCATGCCCTTCATCATGCGTACGTGGATGTACGCGTCCGGCGTGATGTTCTCGATCCCCATCATGCTGGCCGACAAGCCGCAGTGGGTGGCGACCGTCCTGCAGTGGAATCCGGCCACCATCTACATGGACCTGATGCGCTTCTCGCTCATCGACGACTATGGCGCCGAGAACCTTCCCGATCACGTCTGGGCGGCCGCCGGCGGCTGGGCCGCGCTGTGTGCCCTCGGCGGCTTCGTGTACTTCTGGAAGGCGGAGGAGAGGTACGGCCGTGGCTGAGCACAACCCCGGGCAGCGGGACGAGCGGATCCCCACCGTCATCGCCGACGAACTGCACATCGTCTACCGCGTCAACGGCGCCAAGACCGGCAAGGGCAGCGCCACCGCGGCCCTCAGCCGCATCATCAAGCGAGGCGCAGACGACTCGGCGCGCGGGGTGCGCAAGGTGCACGCCGTCAAGGGCGTGTCCTTCGTCGCCTACCGCGGCGAGGCCGTCGGCCTGATCGGCTCCAACGGTTCCGGAAAGTCGACCCTCCTGCGCGCCATCGCCGGTCTGCTCCCGGCGGAGAAGGGGCGTGTCTACACCAACGGCCAGCCCTCGCTGCTGGGCGTGAACGCGGCCCTGATGAACGACCTGACCGGCGAGCGGAACGTCATATTGGGCGGGCTCGCCATGGGAATGTCCCGCGAGCAGGTCAGGGAGCGCTACCAGGACATCGTCGACTTCTCCGGCATCAACGAGAAGGGCGACTTCATCACCCTGCCGATGCGCACCTACTCCTCCGGCATGGCGGCCCGTCTGCGCTTTTCCATCGCCGCCGCCAAGGACCACGACGTCCTGATGATCGACGAGGCGCTGGCCACCGGTGACCGCAAGTTCCAGAAGCGCTCCGAGGAACGCATCCGCGAGCTGCGCAAGGAGGCCGGCACGGTGTTCCTCGTCAGTCACAACAACAAGTCGATCCGCGATACCTGCGACCGCGTCCTGTGGCTGGAACGCGGCGAGCTGCGCATGGACGGGCCCACCGAAGAGGTCCTCAAGGAGTACGAGAAGTTCACGGGCAAGTAGTCCACTCCGGCCTGGACGGACAGGCCAGGACGCTTCGCGGGGCCCCGCCGGAACTGTTCCGGCGGGGCCCCGCGTCTGCAAAGGAAACGTCAACTGGCGCCCGCCCCAGGAATCTTGAAGCCAATCGGTGTGTTGTTGTGATGTGCAGGACACCCCAGGGAAGCTCACTGCGTTGTACAACGTAAGCTGTACCGGTCCCGAAACGCGGCAAACCGGGGCGATAATGCGCGACACCCTCAAGCCGGACAGCCGGGCGGGCCGCCGGGCGGCGTGTCCGAAATAGTATGCATTGGGACAACAGTGTAGAACGGGAGATGTGACGGCAATGGCTACGGAAACTCCCCAGCTGTGCGCAGCATGTGCCGTCCCCGCGCCGGGCAGTCACCGGTGACGGGAACCGGCACGCCGCACACCGGTGACCCGGAGCGCGGCACGCTCGACAAGGCCGCGGGTGAGAACTTCCCCGTGGCGCCGTTCTTCCTGCCCAAGGCCTGGCGCGCCGACCTCATGGCCGTGTACGGCTTCGCCCGCCTCGTCGACGACATCGGCGACGGTGATCTGGCCCCCGGCGGCGCCGACGCGCGTCTGCTCGGCGTGTCGGCCGAGGAGGCCGGAAACCGCCTGCTGCTCCTGGACGCCTTCGAGACGGACCTGAACCGGGTCTTCGACTCGGCCCCGCGCCACCCCCTGCTGCGCCGCCTCCAGCCGACCGTCCGGCGTCACGCGCTGACCCCCGAGCCCTTCCTCGGCCTGATCGCAGCCAACCGCCAGGACCAGCTCGTCAGCCGCTACGAGACCTACGACGACCTGCTCGCGTACTGCGAACTCTCGGCCAACCCCGTCGGCCGCCTCGTCCTCTCCGTCACCGGCACGTCGACCCCCGAGCGCATCCGCCTCTCGGACGCGATCTGCACCGCCCTCCAGATCGTCGAACACCTGCAGGACGTCGCCGAGGACCTCGGCCGCGACCGTATCTATCTGCCCGCCGAGGACATGAAGCAGTTCCATGTGCTAGAGGCGGATCTCGCCACGCCGACCGCGGGCGCATCGTTGCGCGCACTGGTCGCATACGAAGCGCAACGCGCCCGCGATCTCCTGAATGAAGGCGCCCCCCTGGTGGGTAGCGTCCACGGCAGGTTGAAGTTGCTGCTTGCGGGGTTCGTGGCGGGGGGGAGGGCGGCGATCCGTGCGATCGACGCCGCGGAATACGACGTACTTCCCGGCCCGCCCAAGCCCGGCAGGGTCCAGCTGCTGCGCGAGGTGGGCGTGACTCTGCGAGGAGAGGGGTGATCCGGACCGTGGAGTCGGAACAACACGTGTCCGCACCGGTACTCGCCGCCTACAGCTACTGCGAGGCCGTCACCGGACAGCAGGCACGCAACTTCGCGTACGGCATCAGGCTGCTGCCGACGCCCAAGCGTCGCGCCATGTCGGCGCTGTACGCGTTCTCCAGGCGCGTCGACGACATCGGCGACGGCGCGCTGGCGGACGACGTCAAGGAGGCACGACTCGAGGGCACCCGTGCGCTGCTGGCCCGGGTGCGCGAGGGGGCGGTCGCCGAGGACGACATCGACCCGGTGGCCGTCGCCCTCACCCACGCCGCCGAAACCTTCCCGGTCCCGCTCGACGGACTGGACGAGCTGATCGACGGCGTGCTGATGGACGTCCGGGGCGAGACCTACGAGACCTGGGACGACCTGAAGGTCTACTGCCGCTGTGTCGCGGGCGCCATCGGGCGGCTCTCGCTCGGCGTGTTCGGCACGGAACCGGGGGCGCGCGGCGCCGAGCGCGCGCCGGAGTACGCCGACACGCTGGGGCTGGCGCTGCAGCTCACCAACATCCTCAGAGACGTCCGCGAGGACGCCGAGGGCGGTCGTGCGTATCTGCCCTCCGACGACCTCGCGAAATTCGGGTGCTCGGCCGGGTTCAGCGGGCCGACCCCGCCGGAGGGCTCCGACTTCGCGGGCCTCGTGCACTTCGAAGTGCGACGGGCCCGCGCTCTTTTCGCCGAGGGCTACCGGCTGCTCCCCATGCTCGACCGGCGTAGCGGCGCCTGTGTCGCCGCCATGGCCGGCATCTACCGCCGTCTGCTCGACCGCATCGAGCGCGACCCCGAGGCCGTGCTGCGGGGCCGGGTCTCGCTGCCCGGGCGGGAGAAGGCGTACGTTGCCGTCCGCGGCCTGTCCGGGCTGGACACCCGGCATGTGACGCGGAGGACCGTCAGGAGGCGGGCCTGATGGACAAACAGGGTCAAGGTGATTCCACCGGAGAAAGGCAGCACGCAACCCTCCGGGCGGGGACGGCGTCCCTGACTGCAACGGCCTGCTGTTGTGCACGGTTCAACCACGGCGGGCGCGCAGGGGAGGACGCACGATGAGCGAGGACATGCGGTCCGACGATTCGCCCGCGGATCCGGCGGGGCGTCCTGCAAGGGACGCCGTCGTGATCGGTGGCGGGCTCGCCGGCATCACCGCCGCGCTCGCGCTCGCCGACGCCGGAGTGCGTGTCACCCTGGTCGAGGGCAGGCCCAGACTCGGCGGCCTCGCCTTCTCCTTCCAGCGCGGCGAGCTGACCGTCGACAACGGACAGCATGTGTACCTGCGCTGCTGCACCGCCTACCGCTGGTTCCTCGACCGCATCGGGGGGACGGCGCTGGCGCCGCTGCAGGATCGTCTCGACGTGCCCGTACTCGACGTCGACAAGCCTGAGGGACGGCGGCTCGGCAGGCTGCGGCGCGACGCGCTGCCCGTGCCCCTGCATCTGGGGCGCAGCCTTGCGACGTATCCGCATCTCTCGCTCGCCGAGCGGGCCAGGGTGGGGCGTGCCGCGCTCGCGCTCAAGGGGCTCGACCTCGCCGATCCGGCCCTGGACACCCAGGACTTCGGCAGCTGGCTGACCGCGCACGGTCAGTCGGCGCGTGCCGTCGAAGCCCTGTGGGACCTGGTCGGGGTCGCCACCCTCAACGCGGTCGCGGGCGACGCCTCGCTGGGGCTCGCCGCGATGGTGTTCAAGACCGGTCTGCTGTCCGACCCGGGCGCGGCCGACATCGGATGGGCGCACGTCCCGCTGGGCGAACTGCATGACCGTCTCGCCCGCAAGGCGCTCGACTCCGCGGGCGTCCGTACCGAGGTCCGTACACGCGTCACCTCCCTCTCTGACGAAAACGGACGTCTGCGCGTTCAGGTTCCCGGCGAGGAACTCGAAGCGGACGCGGTCGTGCTCGCCGTACCCCAGCGCGAGGCCCACGCTCTTCTGCCGGCAGGCGCCCTCGACGCCCCTGACCAGCTGCTCGACATCGACACCGCCCCGATCCTCAACGTGCACGTCGTCTACGACCGGAAGGTGCTGAACCAGCCGTTCTTCGCGGCCCTCGGCACCCCCGTGCAGTGGGTCTTCGACCGCACCGACGCCTCCGGCCTGCGCGAGGGCCAGTACCTGGCGCTGTCCCAGTCGGCCGCCCACGACGAGATCGACGAGCCGGTCGCCGCGCTGCGCGAGCGCTATCTGCCCGAGTTGGAGCGGCTGCTGCCCGGCACCCGCGACGCAGAGGTGAAGGACTTCTTCGTGACCAGGGAGCGCACGGCGACGTTCGCTCCGACCCCAGGCGTCGGGCGGCTGCGGCCCGGCGCCCGCACCAGGACCCCGGGCCTGTACCTGGCCGGAGCGTGGACCGCCACAGGGTGGCCCGCGACCATGGAGAGTGCGGTCCGCAGTGGCGTGAGTGCGGCGGACGCCGCGCTGAGCGCCCTGGGCCGGCCCCGCCCGCGTCACCTCTTCGACTTCGAGGAGGCGGCGTACCGCATCTTCCCGGGGGACAACCCCCGGACTCCCGGCCGAAGGCTGGAGGGGACCGGCGCGTCCTTGCGAGGTGGGCGTCAGTGAAGGTCGATCAGCACGCGGCAGGCCCCCGCACCCCCGGTACCGCAACAAGAGGAGAGACTGTGCCCACTGTGCCCCCGGCCGAGACGGCTGCCGACGCGGTGGACGTGACCGCGCTCCTGGAGCGCGGCCGGACCCTTGCCACACCGGTACTGCGGGCGGCCGTAGACCGCCTGGCACCCCCCATGGACACCGTTTCCGCCTACCACTTCGGCTGGATCGACGCCGAGGGCAACCCCGCGGACGGGGACGGCGGCAAGGCCGTACGTCCCGCCCTCGCGGTGCTGTCCGCCGAGGTCACCGGAGCCGCCCCCGAGGTCGGCATCCCCGGAGCCGTCGCCGTCGAACTGGTCCACAACTTCTCGCTGCTGCACGACGACCTGATGGACGGCGACGAACAGCGCCGCCACCGCGACACCGTCTGGAAGGTGCACGGCCCCGCCCAGGCGATCCTGGTCGGCGACGCCCTGTTCGCCCTCGCCAACGAGGTCCTGCTGGAGCTCGGCTCGGTCGAGGCCGGCCGTGCCACCCGCCGCCTGACCACCGCCACCCGCGCCCTGATCGACGGCCAGGCCCAGGACATCTCCTACGAACACCGCGACCGCGTCAGCGTCGAGGAGTGCCTGGAGATGGAGGGCAACAAGACCGGCGCCCTGCTCGCCTGCGCCAGCTCCATCGGCGCCGTGCTCGGCGGCGCGGACGACCGCACCGCCGACACCCTGGAGAAGTACGGCTACCACCTGGGCCTCGCCTTCCAGGCCGTCGACGACCTCCTCGGCATCTGGGGCGACCCGGTCTCCACCGGCAAGCAGACCTGGAGCGACCTGCGCCAGCGCAAGAAGTCCCTGCCGGTCGTGGCCGCGCTCGCGGCGGGCGGTGCCGCCTCCGAGCGGCTCGGCGAGATCCTCGCCGCCGACGCCAAGAGCAGCGACTTCGAGACCTTCTCCGAGGAGGATTTCGCCTACCGCGCCGCCCTCATCGAGGACGCGGGCGGCCGCCAGTGGACAGCCCAAGAGGCACGTCGTCAGCACACCATCGCCATCGAGGCCCTGCACGCCATCGACATGCCCGACCGGGTACGGGACCGGTTCACGGCGCTCGCGGACTTCGTCGTCGTACGAAAGAGATGATCGTTATCGGTCGCACAAACCTCGCGTAGTCGCCGGCCGGTGTCGCGGGAAGAACGGCACCGGCCGACGGCGGACCCACAGCAGCACGACTCGCACGACTGCACTAAGGGGAAGCCATGACAGCGACGACCGACGGAAGCACCGGGGCCCTGCCGCCCCGAGCTGCCTCGGCCAGCGAAACCGCCAGAACGAACCCCGTGGCGGCCGGGGTGCGCGATGCCGCCGTACGCGCCGTACAACGCTCCACCGGCTTCCTGCTGTCCACGCAGGACGCCGAGGGCTGGTGGAAGGGCGACCTCGAGACCAATGTGACCATGGACGCCGAGGATCTGCTTCTGCGGCAGTTCCTGGGCATCCTGGACGAGGCCACCGCGCGGGCCGCCGCCCTGTTCATCCGCGGTGAGCAGCGCGAGGACGGCGCCTGGGCCACCTTCTACGGCGGGCCGGGCGAACTCTCCGCCACCATCGAGGCGTACGTCGCCCTGCGCCTGGCCGGCGACGAGCCGCAGGCGCCGCACATGGCGAAGGCCTCGGCCTGGGTCCGCGAGCGGGGCGGCATCGTCTCGGCCCGTGTCTTCACCCGGATCTGGCTCGCCCTGTTCGGCTGGTGGAAGTGGGCGGACCTCCCCGAACTCCCGCCGGAGCTCATCTACTTCCCCAAGTGGATGCCGCTCAACATTTACGACTTCGGGTGCTGGGCCCGGCAGACCATCGTGCCGCTCACGATCGTGTCCGCGAAGCGGCCGGTGCGGCCCGCGCCCTTCCCCCTCGACGAGCTGCACGCCGACCCGGACAACCCGAATCCGCCCAAGCCACTTGCTCCGGCGGCCAGTTGGGACGGTGCCTTCCAGCGTCTGGACAAGGCGCTGCACCAGTTGCGCAAGGTCGCGCCGCGCAGACTGCGCAAGGCGGCCATGAACTCGGCGGCCCGCTGGATCATCGAGCGGCAGGAGAACGACGGCTGCTGGGGCGGCATCCAGCCGCCGGCCGTGTACTCGGTGATCGCGCTGTATCTGCTGGGCTACGACCTCGAACACCCGGTGATGCGCGAGGGATTGGCGTCGCTGGACCGTTTCGCCGTGTGGCGCGAGGACGGTGCGCGGATGATCGAGGCCTGCCAGTCGCCCGTCTGGGACACCTGCCTCGCCACCATCGCGCTCGCCGACGCGGGCGTGCCGGCCGACCATCCCCAGCTCGTCAAGGCGGCGGACTGGATGCTCGGCGAGGAGATCGTCCGCCCCGGCGACTGGTCCGTGAAACGGCCCCAACTGCCGCCCGGCGGATGGGCGTTCGAGTTCCACAACGACAACTACCCCGACATCGACGACACCGCCGAGGTCGTCCTCGCGCTGCGCCGCGTCAAGCACCACGACCCGGAGCGGGTGGAGAAGGCGATCGGGCGCGGGGTGCGCTGGAACCTCGGGATGCAGTCGAAGAACGGCGCGTGGGGCGCCTTCGACGTCGACAACACCAGCCCCTTCCCCAACCGCCTGCCGTTCTGCGACTTCGGTGAGGTCATCGACCCGCCCTCCGCGGACGTCACGGCACACGTGGTGGAGATGCTGGCCGTCGAGGGCCTCTCGCACGACCCGCGCACCCGGCGCGGCATCGAGTGGCTGCTCGCCGAACAGGAGCCGGACGGCTCGTGGTTCGGGCGTTGGGGCGTCAACTACGTGTACGGCACCGGGTCCGTCGTACCCGCCCTCGTCGCGGCCGGCTTCCCCGCCTCGCACCCGGCGATCCGGCGGGCCGTCGCCTGGCTGGAGTCGGTCCAGAACGACGACGGCGGCTGGGGCGAGGACCTGCGCTCGTACAAGGACGTCAAGAAGTGGAGCGGTCGCGGAGCGTCCACCGCCTCGCAGACGGCGTGGGCGCTGATGGCCCTGCTGGCGGCGGGCGAGAAGGACTCCAAGGCCGTCGAGCGCGGAGTCGAGTGGCTCGCGGCCACCCAGCGCGAGGACGGTTCCTGGGATGAGCCGTACTTCACCGGGACCGGCTTCCCGTGGGACTTCTCGATCAACTACCACCTCTACCGGCAGGTGTTCCCGCTCACCGCACTCGGCCGTTACGTGCACGGAGAGCCCTTCGCCAAGAAGCCGCCGCTCGCCGAGGTCAAGGGGGGCTGATGACCACACAGCCCGCCCCGGCCCCGCTGCTGATCGCCTGCGCGCTCGGCATCGAGCGTCTCGCCCTGCGCATGAGCGACCGAGGGGGCGCCGGCGGTCCTGTCACCGTCCTGCGCACCGGCATGGGGCCCGAGGCGGCCGAGCGGTCCGTCACCCGGCTGCTGGCCGACCCCGCCCTGCGTGAGGCGGCCGTGCTGGCCACCGGCTTCTGTGCCGGGCTCGCCCCCGGGATGCACCCCGGCGATCTGGTCGTCGCCGAGGAGACCCGGGATCCGGACGGAACCGTTCCGTGCGTCGGGACCGACCTCCTGGTCAAGGAACTCGCACGGGCCCTGCCCGGGCGGGCCGTCCACACAGGGCCCCTGACCGGCTCTGATCACGTCGTCCGCGGTCACGAAAGGTCGGATCTGCTCGCAACCGGCGCGATCGCGGTCGACATGGAATCCGCTGCGACGCTGCTGAGCGCCGTACGCACAGGCGAGCGCCCGGTTGCGGCCGTACGAGTGGTCGTGGACGCTCCTGAACATGAACTCGTCCGGATCGGCACGGTACGCGGTGGAATATCAGCCTTCCGCGTACTTCGCTCCGTTCTTCCAGCCTTTTTCGAATGGCACCGTTCTTTGCTGCTCCCCCGGAGGTGAGCCAGATGGCCATGCCGCTGCGCCAGTCCATCAAGGTCGCTACGTACTTGGCTGAACAGAAGTTCCGCAAGCGGGACAAGTTCCCGTTGATCGTGGAGCTGGAACCTCTCTTCGCATGCAATCTGAAGTGCGAGGGTTGCGGCAAGATCCAGCACCCGGCGGGTGTGCTCAAGCAGCGCATGCCGGTCGCGCAGGCCGTGGGGGCGGTGCTGGAGTCCGGTGCGCCGATGGTGTCGATCGCCGGCGGCGAACCCCTGATGCACCCTCAGATCGACGAGATCGTGCGGCAGTTGGTGGCGAAGAAGAAGTACGTCTTCCTCTGCACCAACGCCATGCTGCTGCGCAAGAAGATGGACAAGTTCAAGCCCTCTCCCTATTTCGCCTTCGCCGTGCACATCGACGGGCTGCGGGAGCGGCACGACGAGTCCGTGGCGAAGGAGGGTGTGTTCGACGAGGCCGTGGAGGCCATGAAGGAGGCCAAGCGGCGCGGCTTCCGGGTGACCACCAACTCGACCTTCTTCAACACGGACACCCCGCAGACCATCATCGAGGTGCTCAACTTCCTCAACGACGACCTCAAGGTCGACGAGATGATGATCTCGCCCGCCTACGCCTACGAGAAGGCGCCCGACCAGGAGCACTTCCTGGGCGTGGAGCAGACCCGCGAACTGTTCAAGAAGGCCTTCGCGGGCGGCAACCGCAAGAAGTGGCGGCTCAACCACTCGCCGCTGTTCCTCGACTTCCTGGAGGGCAAGGTCGACTTCCCCTGCACCGCCTGGGCGATCCCGAACTACTCGCTCTTCGGCTGGCAGCGCCCCTGCTACCTGATGAGCGACGGGTACGTGCCGACGTACCGCGAACTGATCGAGGACACCGACTGGGACAAGTACGGCCGAGGCAAGGACCCGCGCTGCGCCAACTGCATGGCGCACTGCGGCTACGAGCCCACCGCCGTCCTCGCCACGATGGGATCCCTGAAGGAGTCCCTGCGCGCCATGCGCGAGACGGTCTCCGGAAACCGGGAGTGACGTCGTGACCGCCATTTCCTTGGGCGTCCCCGAGGTGCCGGCCCGTCCGATCGCCGAGCGGCGCCTGTCGCGGCAGATCCAGGTCGGGCCGGTGGCGGTCGGGGGCGGGGCACCGGTGTCGGTGCAGTCGATGACCACGACCCGTACGTCGGACATCGGGGCCACCCTTCAGCAGATCGCCGAACTCACCGCGTCCGGCTGCCAGATCGTGCGGGTGGCCTGTCCGACGCAGGACGATGCGGACGCGCTCGCCACCATCGCCCGCAAGTCGCAGATCCCGGTGATCGCCGACATCCACTTCCAGCCCAAGTACGTCTTCTCGGCGATCGAGGCCGGGTGTGCGGCGGTGCGGGTGAACCCCGGCAACATCAAGCAGTTCGACGACAAGGTGAAGGAGATCGCGCGGGCCGCCAGGGACCACGGCACCCCGATCCGGATCGGGGTCAACGCGGGTTCACTGGACCGGCGTCTGCTGCAGAAGTACGGCAAGGCGACCCCGGAGGCGCTGGTCGAGTCGGCCCTGTGGGAGGCGTCCCTCTTCGAGGAGCACGACTTCCGGGACATCAAGATCTCGGTCAAGCACAACGACCCGGTCGTGATGATCGAGGCGTACAAGCAGCTCGCCGCCCAGTGCGAGTATCCGCTGCACCTCGGTGTCACCGAGGCAGGTCCGGCCTTCCAGGGCACGATCAAGTCGGCCGTCGCCTTCGGCGCGCTGCTCTCGCAGGGCATCGGCGACACGATCCGCGTGTCCCTGTCCGCGCCTCCCGTGGAGGAGGTCAAGGTCGGCCTCCAGATCCTGGAGTCCCTGAACCTCAAGCAGCGCGGCCTGGAGATCGTCTCCTGCCCGTCCTGCGGGCGGGCCCAGGTCGACGTCTACAAACTGGCCGAGGAGGTCACCGCGGGCCTGACCGGCATGGAGGTCCCCCTCCGCGTCGCCGTCATGGGCTGCGTCGTCAACGGCCCCGGCGAGGCCCGCGAGGCCGACCTCGGCGTCGCCTCCGGCAACGGCAAGGGCCAGATCTTCGTCAAGGGCGAGGTCATCAAGACCGTCCCCGAGTCCAAGATCGTGGAGACCCTCATCGAAGAGGCCATGAAGCTGGCCGAGCAGATGGAGCAGGACGGGGCCGCATCGGGCGCCCCCACCGTCTCGGGGAAACCGGCAGTGACGGTGAGTTGAAGCAAGGCACGGACCGAGAGGGGGCCCGAGCGTGACGATGCTGGAGAACATCCGGGGACCACGCGACCTGAAGGCGCTGTCCGAGGCGGAACTCGGTGAACTGTCCGAGGAGATCAGGGAGTTCCTGGTGCACGCGGTGGCCAGGACCGGCGGACACCTCGGGCCCAACCTGGGGGTGGTGGAACTCTCCATCGCGCTCCACCGGGTCTTCGAGTCGCCGGTCGACCGCATCGTGTGGGACACCGGTCACCAGAGCTACGTACACAAGATCCTGACGGGCCGTCAGGACTTCTCCAAGCTCCGCGGAAAGGGTGGCCTGTCCGGCTACCCGTCGCGCGAGGAGTCCGAGCACGACATCGTCGAGAACAGCCACGCCTCCACCGCGCTCGGCTGGGCCGACGGCCTCGCCAAGGCCCGCCAGGTGCAGGGCGAGAAGGGACACGTGGTCGCGGTCATCGGCGACGGCGCGCTCACCGGCGGCATGGCCTGGGAGGCGCTGAACAACATCGCGGCCGCCAAGGACCGGCCGCTGATCATCGTCGTCAACGACAACGAGCGCTCGTACGCGCCGACCATCGGCGGCCTGGCGAACCACCTGGCCACCCTGCGCACCACCGACAGCTACGAGAAGGTGCTCGCCTGGGGCAAGGACGTGCTGCTGCGCACGCCCGTCGTCGGCAACACCGTCTACGAGTCGCTGCACGGCGCGAAGAAGGGCTTCAAGGACGCCTTCGCCCCGCAGGGCATGTTCGAGGACCTGGGTCTCAAGTACGTCGGTCCGATCGACGGGCACGACATCGGGGCCGTCGAGTCCGCGCTCCGGCGCGCGAAACGCTTCCACGGCCCGGTCCTCGTCCACTGCCTCACGGAGAAGGGCCGCGGCTACGAGCCCGCCCTCGCCCATGAGGAGGACCACTTCCACACCGTCGGCGTGATGGACCCGCTCACCTGCGAGCCGCTCGCGCCGTCCAACGGCCCCTCCTGGACCTCGGTGTTCGGGGACGAGATCGCCGCGATCGGGGAGGAGCGGGAGGACGTCGTGGCGATCACGGCGGCCATGTTGCACCCGGTGGGCCTCGGCAAGTTCGCCGCACGCTTCCCGGAGCGTGTGTGGGACGTCGGCATCGCCGAGCAGCACGCGGCGGTGAGCGCGGCCGGGCTGGCGACCGGCGGTCTGCACCCCGTCGTCGCCGTCTACGCCACCTTCCTCAACCGCGCCTTCGACCAGCTCCTGATGGATGTGGCGCTGCACCGCTGCGGGGTCACCTTCGTCCTGGACCGCGCCGGCGTCACGGGCGTCGACGGCCCGTCCCACAACGGCATGTGGGACATGTCCATCCTCCAGGTCGTGCCGGGGCTGCGCATCGCCGCTCCACGCGACGCCGACCAGTTGCGCGCCCAGTTGCGCGAGGCCGTCGCCGTCGACGACGCTCCGACGCTGGTCCGCTTCCCCAAGGAGTCGGTCGGTCCAAGGATCCCGGCGATCGACCGGGTGGGCGGACTCGACGTCCTGCACCGCGGCCCGGACACACCCGAGGTGCTGCTCGTCGCCGTCGGCGTGATGGCGCCCGTCTGCCTCCAGGCCGCCGACCTGCTGCAGGCACGCGGGATCTCGTGCACCGTCGTCGACCCCCGCTGGGTCAAGCCCGTCGACCCGGCGCTCCCGGGCCTCGCGGCCGAACACCGACTGGTGGCCGTCGTCGAGGACAACAGCCGTGCGAGCGGGGTGGGAGCCGCGGTGGCGCTGGCGCTCGGCGATGCCGAAGTCGACGTGCCCGTACGGCGGTTCGGCATCCCGGAGCAGTTCCTCGCGCACGCCAAGCGCGGTGAGGTGCTCGCCGACATCGGGCTGACGCCGGTGGAGGTGGCCGGCCGGATCAGCGCGAGCCTCGCCGTCAAGGAGGCCGAGGACACTCTGGTCGTCAAGGAGCAGGCGGACGGCCCAGTCAAGGAGAAAGCTGAATGACCAAGGAGTTCGACCTCGGCGCTCTCCTGGCCGAGCGCGGAGCCGAGCGCTACGAGCTGCACGGCAGGTACCTGAACCACCAGCTCCCGCGCATGCTGCACACCATCGGCTTCGACAAGGTCTACGAGCGCGCCGAGGGCGCCCACTTCTGGGACGCGGACGGCAACGACTACCTGGACATGCTGGCCGGGTTCGGAGTGATGGGCCTCGGGCGCCACCACCCCGTCGTCCGCAAGGCGCTGCACGACGTCCTCGACGCCCAGCTCGCCGACCTCACCCGCTTCGACTGCCAGCCGCTGCCCGGACTGCTGGCCGAGAAGCTGCTCACGCACAGCCCGCACCTGGACCGGGTGTTCTTCGGCAACAGCGGTACCGAGGCGGTGGAGACCGCGCTGAAGTTCGCCCGGTACGTCACCGGCAGGCCGAGGATCCTGTACTGCGACCACGCTTTCCACGGTCTGACCACCGGGTCGCTCTCGGTCAACGGCGAGGACGGCTTCCGGAACGGCTTCGCCCCGCTGCTGCCCGACACGGCCGTCCCGCTCGGTGATCTCGACGCCCTGGCGCGGGAGTTGAAGAAGGGCGATGTCGCCGCCCTGATCGTCGAGCCGATCCAGGGCAAGGGTGTGCACGAGGCCCCGCCCGGCTATCTCCGGGCTGCCCAGGAACTCCTGCGCAAGCACAGGGCGCTGCTCATCGCCGACGAGGTGCAGACGGGCCTCGGCCGCACCGGGGACTTCTACGCCTACCAGCACGAGGACGGCGTCGAGCCGGACCTGGTGTGCGTGGCCAAGGCCCTGTCCGGCGGCTATGTGCCGGTCGGCGCCACCCTCGGCAAGGACTGGATTTTCAAGAAGGTCTACTCGTCCATGGACCGGGTGCTCGTCCACTCGGCCAGCTTCGGCTCCAACGCCCAGGCCATGGCGGCGGGCCTCGCCGTGCTGTCCGTCATGGAGGACGAGCAGATCGTCGCGGGCGCGCGCGTGACCGGGGAGCAGCTGAGGTCCCGGCTTGCGGCGCTGATCGACAAGTACGAGCTGCTCGCCGACGTCCGCGGCCGGGGCCTGATGATCGGCATCGAGTTCGGCAGGCCCAAGTCGCTGAAGCTGCGCAGTCGTTGGACCATGCTGCAGGCGGCGCGCAAGGGCCTGTTCGCGCAGATGGTCGTCGTACCGCTGCTGCAGCGGCACAGGATCCTCACCCAGGTCTCCGGAGACCACCTGGAGGTCATCAAACTGATCCCGCCGCTGATCATCGGCGAGCAGGACGTGGACCGGTTCGTCGACGCCTTCACGGCCGTGATGGACGACGCACACAGCGGGGGTGGCCTGATGTGGGACTTCGGCAAGACACTGGTGAAGCAGGCGGTCGCCAACCGATAGGGCGGTCGCGAACCGATAGGCACAACGGCGGCTCTTTTGCCTCTGAGGCAAAAAATTTGCCGCAGAGGCAAGGCTCCGGCTGAATGGAGAGCATGAGCTCTCCAGAGGCAGAGGCAGAGGCAGAGGCAGAGGCAGAGCCGGAGCCCGGGCGCGCGGCACCGGGCTCGTCGGCCGGGCGGACGGAGTTCCTGCCCGCCGTCGCACCACAGCTTCGCGCGCTGCGCCGCCGGGCCTCCCTCACCCTGGAGACCGCGGCCCGCGCCGCCGGACTGTCACCCGCCCACCTGTCCCGGCTTGAGACCGGACAGCGCCAGCCGTCGCTGCCGATGCTGCTCGCCCTCGCCCGTATCTACGCTACGACCGTCTCGGAACTGCTCGGCGAGACGGTCGCCGACCGGGACGCCGTCGTACGCGCCACCGACATGGAACCGACCGTGGCGGGCGGCTGGACCTACTGGCAGGCCGGCGCGCCCGGCCGCGGCATGCAGGCCCTGCGCGTCCACGTACCGTACGGCTCGCAGGGCGACATCGTGCGCGTGCACCCCGGCGAGGAGTGGCTGTACGTCCTCCAGGGACGCCTGCGGCTGCGCCTCGGGGACACCACGCACCGGCTCACCGCCGGAGACAGCGCGCACTTCGACTCGCTGACCCCGCACCGGATCGCCGCCGAGGACCCCGACGGGGTCGAGCTCCTGTTCGTCCACACCCTTCTGCAGAGCCCCACGGCCACGCTGTGCCTGGGCCCGATCACCGGAGACATGCCATGAGCGACAGGAACATGGAGGAGAAGTTCCCGCGCGCCCTGTGGGTGCGCCTGATCATCTACATCGCGGTGGGGCATCTCTTCGCCGCCTTCATCTACCTGCTGTTCGCGGTGGGGGCGAAGTAGGCGAAGATCAGTGAGGCGGTGACGCCGGCTCACCGGCCTAGTCGAGGAGCCGCTCGCGCAGGCTCTCGCGGATTTGCGGGGTGAGCCCGAGGCCCTGCTCCAGGTAGGTGCCGACGTCGCCCCACGTCTCCTCGATGGTCTCGAAGGCGGCGGCCAGATACTCGGCGCGCGCCTCGAACAGGGGGCTGAGCAGTTCCATGACCTCGGGGGAGTAGCCGGCGGCGGAGCTGCCGCTGCGGTGCACCTTGTAGCGGCGGTGCTTGGCGTTCGACTCCAGGTAGTCCGCGACGATCGCCTCGCGTTCCACGCCCAGGGCGAGCAGCGTCACGGCTATCGACAGGCCCGCACGGTCCTTGCCCGCGGCGCAGTGCATCAGTGCGGGCACGCTGTCCTCGGCGAGTGAGCGCAGTACGTGGGCGTGCTCGGCGGTGCGCTCCCTGATGATCGTGCGGTAGGAGACGATCATGCGGTTGGCCGCCTTGCCGTCGCCGAGGATGCCGCGCAGCTGGTCGATCTCACCGTCGCGGACCATCTTCCAGAACTCGGAGCCGTCCGCCGGATCGGTCAGCGGAAGGTTCACGTTCCGTACGCCCGGCAGTTCGACGTCGGGGCCCTCCAGCTTCTGGTCCGCCGCATTGCGGAAGTCGAAGACCGTGTGCAGGCCCAGGGAGGCCAGGAAGGCAGCGTCCTCCTCCGTCGCGTGTGCGAGGTGGCCGCTGCGGAACAGCACCCCGTACCGCACCCGCCGTCCGTCCGTGGCCGGGAGCCCACCCACATCGCGGAAGTTACGGACTCCGGTCAGCTCCGGCTCGGTCGACGGGATCTGCTGCGTCACGGGGGCTCCTCCCACTCCGCCCGGCCGACGGGCTCGTCGTCGGGCACGCTTTCGACGATACGACATGGATTCCTCAGGCAATGAGTTGTCCACAGGCGTTGCCGAAAGGCCCCGAAGCACTTGATGATGTTGGGCATTGATCGCTCCTGTTCGGATGTGTGAGGGCTTGATGCTGGAGATCTCCGACAACGGCCGTACGTGGCTCCTCTCAGGGCCGACCAGCAGTTACGCCGTCCATCTCACCGAGGGGGACGAACTGCTGCACCTGCACTGGGGCCCCCGGATCGCGCTCGCCGACGCCGAGGCCCTCGCCGTCCGCCCGCTGCCCGACTACCGGCCCTTCGAGGCGCAGCTCGACGGCCACGAGGAGTACCCGGTCGAGGGCGGCCCCCGCTTCGCGCGGCCCGCCCTGTCGGTGCGCACCGACGAGCGGCGCGGCACCGAATGGCACTTCGAGGCGTACGAGGCCGACGGCGGGGACGATGGCGAGCTGCGCCTGCGCTTCCGTGACGGCGGGCTCACGCTCACCCTGCACTACCGCATGCGGCACGACGTCGTAGAACGCTGGGTGACTCTCGACAACGAAGGCACTGCCCTGGAGCTGTTGCGGGCAGACTCCGCCACCTGGACGCTGCCCGAGCGCGAGGACTGGCGGCTGTCCCAGCTGCACGGACGCTGGGCCGCCGAGTCCCGGCTGACCAGTTCCCTTCTCACCTACGGTGAGAAGGTCATCGGCAGCCGCCGCGGCCACACCGGGCACCAGCACCTGCCCTGGGTCGCGCTCGACACCGACGCCACCGAGGAGCGCGGCGAGGTCTACGGCTGCGCGCTCGGCTGGTCGGGTTCCTGGCGGATCACCGTCGCGCACCTCGCGGACGCGCGCGTGCAGATCACCGGCGGCGCCGGATGCGACGACTCAGGGCTGCTGCGCCTGGACGCGGGGGAGTCGTACACGACGCCCGTCTTCGCCGGCCTGTGGAGCGACGGCGGCTTCGGCGGCGCGAGCCGCGCCTGGCACGCCTATCAGCGCGCGCACGTCATCCCGGACGCGGACCGGGACCGGCCGGTGCTGTTCAACTCCTGGGAGGCCACCGAGTTCGACATCTCCGAGGAGCAGCAGGGGACACTCGCCCGGCGGGCCGCGGCGATCGGCGTCGAGCTGTTCGTGGTCGACGACGGCTGGTTCGGCAAGCGCACCAGCGACCGGGCCGGACTCGGCGACTGGACCCCCAACCCCGACCGCTTCCCGAAAGGCCTGAAGCCGCTCGCGGACTACGTGCACGCCCTCGGCATGCAGTTCGGCATCTGGGTCGAGCCCGAGATGGTCAACCCGGACAGCGAGCTCTACCGCGCCCACCCCGACTGGGTACAGTTCCAACCGGGACGAAAGCGGACGGAATTCCGCAATCAGCTCGTACTGAACCTGGCCCGGGAGGACGTCCAGGAGTACCTCTGGGGGCAGCTCGACGGGCTCCTGTCCAGCGCCCCGATCGACTACGTCAAGTGGGACTTCAACCGCTGCTTCACCGACGCTGGCTGGCCTGACGACCCCTACCCGCAGCGGCTCTGGATCGACCATGTCCGGGCGCTGTACGCACTGTTGGACCGGCTGCGCGCGGCCCACCCGGGCGTTGCCTTCGAGTCCTGCTCGGGCGGTGGCGGCCGCATCGACCTCGGGATCCTGAGCCGTACCGACCAGGTGTGGACCTCCGACAACACCGACCCGCTCGACCGGCTCGCCATCCAGCACGGCTTCAGCCAGATCCACCCCGCGCGCGTGATGGCAGCCTGGGTCACCGACAGCCCCAACACCCAGCTCAACGGGCGGGTCAGCTCGCTGCGTTTCCGCTTCGTCAGCTCCATGGCCGGAGTGCTGGGGGTCGGCGGAGACCTCGCCCAGTGGACCGAGGAGGAGCTCGCGGAGGCCGGCGAGTGGGTGACTCTCTACAAGGAGATCCGTCCGCTTGTGCAGCAGGGCGACCTGTACCGGTTGCGGGCGCCGCGGGGCGGGCTCAGTGCGGTGCAGTACGTGCGTGGCGACGAGGCGGTCGTCCTCGCGTGGCTTCAGGCACAGAGCTACGGGGAACCCGTGCCGGCGCTGCGACTGCAGGGCCTCGACCCGACAGCGTCGTATGAATGCCGCGAAACGGGCGAAGTTCACAGAGGTGCCGTACTCCTGCATCACGGACTGCGCACCGGGCTGCGCGGCGACCTCGACGCGGCAGTTTTCCGCCTGCGTCGCATCTGACCCGTCTGTCCGAATTAGTGCCTTGATTGGACTTCCGGCGCCTTCGGTCGCGTTAGCTCACTTTCGCTCATCTTCCTTCCTCTTCACGCCCCTGTGGTCCATTTTGCTTGCCTTCATTCCAACTCGCTCCGGAATGGGGACTCCTGGGCTGAGGGTGCGTGAGGAGCGTCATATTCGTGACCGAGCGTGGCGCGTCATGTCCACGTAATTCACGTGCTTTATAAGGGGGATTGGCCAAAGGAGCGATCTCGAAATTCACGCACGGTTACCGGGATTTCTCTCAAGGGATCAACAGAAACGTATTCGCAGGGAACCATCGCTTGTCCCTTTGCGTCCCGGTCGCTTACGTTCGCCACCAATCCGGACGGACGCCCAATCCTGCCGCCGCCCGGTGCCCGCACAACTCACCCGTGAACGGCAGGAGCGGGGGACCCACAGGTATCACCGCCTGTTCCGGTCTCCGGAACGGCTTGGGGTAAAGCCGCGTCATAAGCGCGGCCGGGCATCTCCAGCCCGCACCCGACAGCTCACCTCGTAGGCGCCGGAGAGGAATTCGTCATGCCCGCGAAGGGTAAGCACCGCCGTCCGAAGCCCCAGCGCTTCACCCGTTCCATCGCCGTCGCCGGTACCGGTGGCGCCGCACTCGCACTCCCGCTCATGGGTGCGACCGGCGCCCATGCCGCAACAACGCAGTCCGTTTCCCAGTCGGTTTCGCAAAAGGCCGTCCAGTCCCTTCCGGTCGTGGAGAAGAAGGCGGCCGAGAAGAAGAGCGCCGCGCACCACGCGGGCGTGCGGACCTATTCGGTGCGGGGCGGCGACTACCTTTCGAAGATCGCCGACGAGCAGCATGTCACCGGCGGCTGGAAGAAGCTCTACTCGGACAACCGCCGGGCCGTAGGCGACGACCCGGCGCTGATCCACCCGGGCCTGAAGCTCACGCTCGGCAAGAAGGCCACCACGACCACCAAGTCGTCGTCCCGGCCGTCTTCTTCGTCTTCTTCTTCCGCGCCCAAGGCGTCCTCGTCCTCGAACAAGACGACCGCCACGCAGACCTCCCAGTCCACCGGCACCTCCACCGGCTTCACCCTCCCGGTGTCCGGCGCCACCATCGGCACCGGCTACCACGTGGCCGGCAGCATGTGGTCCAGCGGGTACCACACAGGCGTCGACTTCGTCGTCCCGACGGGCACCCCCGTCAAGGCCGTCGGTGCGGGCACGGTCGTCTCCGCGGGCTGGGGCGGCGCGTACGGCAACCAGGTCGTCATCAAGCTCGCCGACGGCTACTACGCGCAGTACGGCCACCTCTCCCAGCTCTCCGTCTCGGCCGGCCAGACCGTGACGGAGGGACAGCAGATCGGCCTCTCCGGCGCTACCGGCAACGTGACCGGCCCGCACCTGCACTTCGAGATCCGCACCACGCCGGACTACGGCTCCGACGTGGACCCGGTCGCCTACCTCCGGTCCAAGGGCGTAGCGGTCGGCTGACCCACCGCCGACCACCCCCGCGCGGCTTCGCCAGAGCGTGGGGACGTAGCGCCCGACACGCCGCCGAAGGCCGGACCCCGATCCCCGGGTCCGGCCTTCGGTGCGTCCGGCTCCGCCTCTCCGCCGGAGCTGCCGCCCTCACCCCCGAGCCGACTGTCGGCGCCCCGCCCTGTGGCCGCCTCATCGCCCGCGACGACTTCCCCCGCGGACTCGCGCAGTGGGTCGTCGAGTTGGAGAACGGCGGTGCCGTCACCGCCTTCCGCGAGCTCCTGGACGTGGACGTTCCCGCAGACGCCACGGTCTGGTTCAGGCAGCGGCCACGACCACCTCACGACGTACGACGCCGGCTACGGCACCAACACGAACTCCACGACGCGGCTTAGCCGTTTCGCCGGCGAGGCTGGAGTCCGGTGCCGATCCGCAGCCGTACACGAGCGGGCGCTTCGCCTTCCGGAACACCTGGAGCCACTTCCCGGTCCGCGACTTCAGAGCCTCACGGTTCGCCTCTCAACATCCCTGATCGGAGGGTTATTCCGGGCTTGACCAACACTTAGACGTGGCTTATCTCACCGTCCGTCAACCCTTTATTACGGTCGCGTAGGTCACATTCGAAGGTGAATCATGGTCGATGTGGCAGACGATTCGAAGAATGACAGCAGATCAGTGATCGGGTCGTACGTTGCGGTGGGGGACAGCTTCACCGAGGGCGTCGGCGATCCAGGCCCCGACGGTGCGATGGTCGGCTGGGCCGACCGATTCGCGGTGCTTCTCGCGGACCGGCGGCCCGAGGGCGACTTCGGCTACACGAACCTCGCCGTACGCGGCAGACTGCTCGACCAGATCGTGGAGGACCAGGTTCCGCAAGCCATCGAGCTCGCGCCGGACCTGGTCTCCTTCTGTGCGGGCGGCAATGACATCATCCGGCCCGGGACCGACCCCGACGAGGTCGCCGAGCGCTTCGAGCGGGCGATCATCCGGCTCACCGAAGCCGTCGGCACCGTCATGGTGACGACCGGCTTCGACACCCGTAACGTTCCCGTGCTCAAGCACCTGCGCGGCAAGATCGCCACCTACAACGGTCATGTACGGGCTGTCGCCGACCGGTACGGCTGCCCCGTGCTCGACCTGTGGTCCCTGAAGACCGTCCAGGACCGCCGGGCCTGGGACGACGACCGGCTCCACCTCTCGCCCGAGGGGCACACGCGCGTGGCGCTGCGCGCCGGGCAGGTTCTCGGCCTGGAGGTCCCGGCCGATCCGGACCAGCCCTGGCCGCTGCTCCCGCCGCGCGGCACCCTCGACGTCCGGCGGGACGACGTGCACTGGGCGCGCGAGTACCTGGTGCCGTGGATCGGCCGTCGGCTGCGCGGTGAGTCGTCCGGGGACCACGTCACGGCGAAGGGCGCGCTGTCGCCGGACGACATCAAGATGCGGATCGCCTCGGTCGCCTGAGCGCGGCGGACGGTGGTGTGCGGGTTGTCCGGTCGTTCGGGTCGCTCCATCGTGCGGTTGCCCGAAGGCGCGAGAGTGATTCGTCTGTCGGCAGTGAGCCCCGCCCGGTTCGGGGGGCTCACTGCTCGGAGGTGGTCAACGCCGCCCGCTCCAGGTCCAGTTCCCGCGCCAGCGCCTCCTCCACCCACTCCTGTGCTCGCGCGCGCGACACCGCACCGGCGTACGACGTCATCTGAACGGCGAGCCCGTCCAGCAGGGCCGTCAGACGCAGAGCCGTACCTTGCGGGTCCGGGCAGCGGAACTCGCCCGCGGCCACGCCTTCCGCTATCACCTCGGCGATCGCAGCCTTCCACTCCCTGTCGAGGTCCCGCGTGACCTCCTGCAGCGCGGGCTCGCGCAGCGCAGCCGCCCAGCCCTCGATCCACAGGCGCCAGCCCTTGGCCTGGCCCGTCGGCGCGTACCAGCGAACCGCCGACCGCAGCCGCCGCAGCGCCGTGGTCCGGCGGCCGAGAAGCTTACGCAGATGCCCGAGGTCGTCCTCGGCCGCGAACGTGAACGCCGCGGCGACCAGCTTCTCCTTCGTCGAGAAGTGGTACAGCACCAGCGCGTTGCTCACGCCGAGCGCCGAGGCCACGTCGGCGATCCTGACCGCCGCCACGCCCCGCGCCTCGATCTGCCCGATGGCGGCCCGCAGTAGCTCCTCGCGCCGCTCGGCCACGCTCAACCGCACTCTCGCCACGCGGTCACCCTATTCCGTCGCCGCTCACGGTGCCGCGCGAGGCCATTACTTGGCGAGTTCGGCCGGGTACGGATCAGGCCACGCGATCGCCGCGTCATACTCCCCGCATCCCGCATCCCGCATCCCGCATCCCGCATCCCGCATCCCGCATCCCGCATCCCGCATCCCGCATCCCGCATCCCGCATCCGCTCAGGGCGGTGCGCCGTTCGTCGGCCATGAAGCCGTGGGTTGGTTCGGGCCGGCGGGCAGCGGGCGCACTCACTGCCGGAGTCCTTCACCGGCCAGCGGCCTTTCCTCCCGGTGGAAGGCCTTCCACAGCCGGGGTCTGACAGGGCGGGGGCCGAAGAGGGCCGGGGACCGCGGTTGGCGGGCCGCCGTCATCGGTACCAGCCGAACCGTTCCGCGATCACCGGCAGTCGGTCCGCGACGATGGCGTGCGCTGCCGCGCGCGGGGTCGTTCCGTCGGCCTCCGCGCGGGCCAGCATCTGCTCGATCAGGGCGCGCATCGAGCGGCGGGTGTGAGCGAACGCCTCCTCCGCGTCCGGGCCGATGTCGCCGAACAGGGTCCACCACCACCAGGCGTTCGTACCGGAGTTGACGACCACGTCGGGCAGCACGGTCACCCCGCGCGCGGCCAGCAGCTCCTCCGCCTCGGGCAGGACGGGCATGTTGGCCGCCTCGACGATCCAACGGGCTCTGATCTGCTCCTGGTTGGCGACATCGATCGCGTACGACACCGCCGCCGGCACGAGCACCTCCACCTCGGCCGACAGCCAGGCGTCGCCGGGCAGTTCGCGGTCGTCGGGGCGCAGGACCGTGCGGTCCACGGTGCCGTACGCGTCCCGCGCGGTGAGCAGCGCCTCGATGTCGAGGCCCGCCGGGTTGGCGATCGTGCCCTTGATGTCGGCGACGGCCACGACGGTGAGCCCCGCGCGCGCGAGGAAGCGTGCCGTGGCCCCGCCCATCGTGCCCAGGCCCTGCACGGCGACCCGCGTCCGCGTATACGGCACGCCCGCCCGGTCCAGGGCCGCCAGCGCCGACTCGGCGACCCCGCAGCCGCCGGCCAACTCGTCCAGGCCGATGCCGTCCACCTCGACCGCGAACGCGTCCGCGAGCCGCCGCCGCGCCTTCGCCTCGTCGTCCAACAGCGGATACATGGCCTGGATGGACGACACCAGACCCGCCTCCACGGCCGCCCGGTCCACCAGGTCCTGGGTGAGGCCGAGGTCCTCTCCGGTGGTCCAGAAGCTCTCGATGTACGGCTTCATGGCGCGCAGGTAGCGCACCAGCAGCGCGTACGCCCCCGGGTCCTGGGGATCACAGTCGATGCCACCCTTGGCGCCTCCGAGGGGGACGTAGCGGCCCTCCGGGTTGTAATGCAGCGCCTCCTTCATGGTCATGCCGCGGGCGAGCCCGGTGACCTCGTCCAGGGTGCAGCCCTCGCGCATGCGCAGCCCGCCGCTGGAGACGCCGCGCACCAGCCGGTCGACGACCAGGAATCCCTGGCGGCCGGTGAGGTGATCGGTCCAGGTGAGCGACATCAGGGGGGCGGTCATGCGATCTCCTCGCGGATGGTGACCAGGGTGGGTCCGGGGGTGTCGAGGGCCTCGGTGAGTGCGCGGCGGAATTCCTCGGCGCCGCACGCGCGCGTGCGGCCGCCGTAGGCGCGGGCCAGGGCCGTCAGGTCGACCGGCGGGAGGTCCATCGCGGTGGGGGTGTCCACGACTGCTCTCATCTCATCTCGTCGCGGATCTCGCCGTACTCGCCGTACTCGCCGTACTCGCCGTACTCGCCGTACTCGCCGTACTCGCCGTACTCGCCGTACTCGCCGTTGTCGAACACCACTATGGGCAAGGAGAGTCGGAGCTGTATCGCGGTGGCCGGTTCCTGCGCCGTGAACCGCAGCCCGCCGTCGCCGCTGAGCGCCCGCAGTTGTCGGCCGGGGCGCGCGACCTTGGCGCCGATCGCGGCGGGAAGTGTGTAGCCCGGGGGTGCCGAAGCCGGTCACTCGGAGGCCGGGACCGCGTGGGCGGACCTCCTCGCGTGCGAACACGCACGTCAGCTCCATGATGCCGTGCTGCTCGTCGCTCGTGGCGTCAGATCGGTGAGAAGGGCGGACATGGTGCCTCCATCAGGCCGCGGGGGTTGCTCACCGACTGACGATTACTGAATCGTACTGAATGGCAATTCAGTATCGGAAGCGGGGGCACACCCTGTCAACGTGCTGAACGGATCATCAGCAGCCTTCGGTGCGCATCGAGAAGGGAATGGACACCGACGGTCCGCGGTTCACCAAGCGGTGGGCCCGGTTCCTGCGGGAGGTGGGCACGGCGGTGTGCGGGGTGAGCCGGGAGAGCGGCAAGAGGACCTCTACTTCGTAGAGGCCTTGGTTGCCGCATCTTTGGGCTTTCCTTGGAAAGTGGCCGCCGAGCCCGGACGGCACAGGTGTTGTCGGAGGCGCCGACCATAATGGAATGCCTCACCCACTCCACCTGGAGGTACCGTGTCCGGTTTCCGTTCCCTGAGCTCCGGGCTCCGCGCGCTGCAGCCCGCGGCCTTCGGCGCGGACCCGAGCGGTGAGCGCCTTGCGCGCATCCGCAGATCGCCCCACTTCAAGGACGGGGTCTTCCAGAATCCCGGAGGCACCGCCCGGACGCGGCCCTCCGGTTCGACGGTCGACTTGGCGAAGGTCTTCTTCGACAAGGACGAGCGGCCCCGGCGCGCCCCCAGGGGCACCGTGCCGGTGCACCCCACCACGCTCGCCGACATCACGAAGCCGCCGGCCACCGGACTGCGGCTGACCTGGATGGGGCACTCCAGTGTGCTCGCCGAGATCGACGGTCAGCGGGTGCTCTTCGATCCCGTGTGGGGCGAGCGCTGCTCCCCGTTCTCCTTCGTCGGGCCCAAGCGGCTGCACCCGGTGCCGCTGCCGCTCGCCGCGCTCGGTCCGGTCGACGTGGTCGTCATCTCGCACGACCATTACGACCACCTGGACCTGCCCACCATCAAGGCTCTGGCCGGCATGGACACGCTGTTCGCCGTGCCCCTCGGCGTCGGCGCCCACCTCGAGTACTGGGGTGTCTCGGCCGACCGCGTGCGCGAGCTGGACTGGCACGAGGCGACCAAGGTCGGCGGCCTCACCCTGACGGCCACCCCGGCCCGCCACTTCTGCGGCCGCGGCCTGCGCAACACCCAGCACACCCTGTGGGCCTCCTGGTCCGTCGCCGGCGCCGAGCACCGGATCTTCCACAGCGGTGACACCGGCTACTTCGACGGCTTCAAGGACATCGGTGCCGAGCACGGGCCGTTCGACGCCACGATGATCCAGATCGGTGCGTACTCCGACTTCTGGCCCGACATCCACATGACGCCGGAAGAGGGCCTGCGCGCCCACCTCGACCTCCAGGGCGGTGAGCCGCACGGCGTGATGATGCCGATCCACTGGGCCACCTTCAACCTGGCGACGCACCCCTGGGCCGAGCCCGGCGAGGGCACGGTCGCGGCCGCACACGCCACCGGCTCCCGCGCTGCTCTGCCCCGCCCCGGCGAGCCCTTCGAGCCCACCGCGGAGACCGTCCCGTCCGAGCCGTGGTGGCGCGCCGTGGCACAGGCCCCGGCCGGCGGCTGGCCGGCCGCCAGCGGCCTGACGGAGGCGGCGACAAAGACGGCCGTCGCCTCCGCCGAGCGCGCTCAGACAGCCGCGGACGGCAGCGGGCAGGGGAAGGGGCAGGGGAAGTCGGCAGAGGGTACGGGCGAGCCCGAGACCGTGTCGGCGGGCTGACCTCGTCAGGGCGGGCACCGCTCAGACCGGCGCCCGGGCGGGTGGTGAGTCGCTCCGATGCGCCGGGGGAGCGGTCTGCGTTCCCGCCCTGGCGCGCTGCACGGCGACGCGCCGTCTCGGGGTAGTGAGAGCTGCGTGTCAGTTCGGTGCGGGTCCGTCGACGTTGAACGTGGACTGTCCGGTCCCGGCCCTGGTGACGATGATGTCGGCGGGCTCCGCGGAGGGGTTGCTCTCCCGGTGCACGGCGCCCTTCGGCACGTGGAGGAAGTCCCCGGGACCGGCGTCGACCGTGCGCGAGCCGTCCGGGCCGAACTCCATCCTGAGGGCCCCGGTGACGACGTAGATCACCGACTCGTGGTCGCCGTGATGGTGCCAGCCGGAGACCGCCCCGGGTTCCGTGCGGACGAATCCCGACCACATTCCCTCGGTGGCGAACGCCTCCTGCCGGTCCATCCCCTCAGTGCCCGGTCCGGGCCTTCGGTCACCGGGACGGGCCACGCGAACCTCATCGCGTCCATGATCCATGACCGCTCCTTCCGCGAGGGCCGTCGAGCGGCGGCCACGCCTTGTCGCCAGGCTAGTCCCAAGGCCGTGAAGTTATGGGTCCGGTGGGGTTGTCCAGGGGTCTTTGAGCTGTGGATTCGCCGGACGTGAGGAGCGGAGCCCCGGTAGAACTGGCAGTCGACCAAGACAAGCCGTTCACAAAGACCGGAGGCTCCGCTGTCCGGACAGTCTGCCATCACCCGTGCCGTCCGGGTGGCCGAAGGGCGCTTCGCGCCAGGTCATCTCGGCGAGCTCACCCAGCTTGTGCCCTTCGAGATGGTCGACGAGGCGCTGATGGCGACCAGGACGGTGCAGTCGCGGCTGCGGGACCTGCCCTCCCGGGTCGTGATCTACCTGATCCTGGCCGCGTGCCTGTTCCCGGAGGTGGGATACCCCGGAGTGTGGCGCAAGCTCACCGGCGCACTGGCCGGCCTGCCGCTCGCCGTGCCCTCGGCGAGCGCGCTGGCCCAGGCCCGCCGCCGTGTCGGCAGCAAGCCGGTGCGGTGGCTGTTCGACCTGCTGCGCGGACCGGCCCCGACCACGCACGGCCCCGGGGCCCGCTGGCGCGGGCTGCTGGTGGTCGCACTGGACGGCACCACGGTGACGGTTCCCGACACCCCTGCCGTCCTGACCGGGTTCACCAAGCAGGCGGGCAACCATGGCGGGACCGGCTACCCGCAGGTCCGCCTGCTGGCGCTGGTCGCCTGCGGCACCCGTACCCTCATCGACGCTGTGTTCGGTCCGACGACCTCGGGCGAGACCACCTACGCCCCGCGCCTGCTGTCCAGCCTCCGGCCAGGGATGATCCTGCTGGCCGACCGCAACTTCGCCGCCCAGAAACTGGTGGCCGGTATTGCGGCCACCAAAGCCGAGGTCCTGGTCCGGTTGAAGAACGGCCGCAGGATGCCGGTCCTGACCCGTTACCGGGACGGCTCCTACCTCTCCACCCTCGGCCCGGTGCCGGTCCGCGTCATCGACTGCGAGATCACCATCACCACCACCGCCGGGAAGCACACCGGCCTCTACCGGCTCGCCACCACCCTGCTCGACCACCACCGCCACCCGGCAGCCGGACTCGCCACCTTGTATCACCAGCGCTGGGAGATCGAAACCGCTTACCTGGAGCTGAAGTCGACCATCCTGGGCGGCCGAGTCCTGCGGGCCCGCACCGCCGAAGGCGTCACCCAGGAGATGTACGCACTTCTCGTGGTCTACCAGCTGCTGCGCACCGCCATGGCCGACGCCACCAGCACCCGACCGGGCACCGACCCCGACCGGGCCGGCTTCAGCATCGCTTTCCAAGCCGCCCGCGACCAGCTCATCCTGGCCGCGGGCGTCATTGCCGGCACCGTCATCGACCTGGCCGGCACGATCGGCCGACACGTTCTGGCCGCACTGCTGCCCGCACGGCGACTGCGGGTCAGCCCCCGCATCGTCAAACGCGCCATCTCCAAGTACCAGGCACGCGGCCCTCGCATCGACCGCACCAGCTACAAAGCCACCACCGGCATCGAAATCCTCGCGCCCGCAGGCCCTTGACAACGAAACCCAGCCGCAAACTTCACGGCCTTGAGGCTAGTCCCGGGCTGCCGGCACCGGAGGAGAGGCAGTCGAGAACCATGGTGTGATGGCGGCGTGAGCCGCGCCGCCGAAGAGACCAACCGCCGCATGCTCAGGGCCCGGGACGCGATGGACCGCGCCTACGCGCAGCCGCTGGACGTGCCGGCCCTGGCGCGGATCGCCCAAGTGTCCCCGGCCCACTTCGCGCGCACCTTCCGGGCCACGTTCGGCGAGACGCCCCACCGCTATCTGCAGCGCCGACGCGTCGAGCGCGCCATGTTCCTGCTGAGGGAGACAGACCGCAGCATCACGGACATCTGCTTCGAGGTCGGATTCGGCAGCCCGGGCACCTTCAGCCGCACGTTCCGCGACGTCGTCGGCCGGTCGCCGAGGGAGTACCGCAAGCAGGCCGTCGCCCTGGACGTCCCCACCTGTTTCACGATGGCGTGGATGCGGCCGAGCGCCTGAGAGTCTGCTCGGTCTTCGGCCGGCTGAGCAGTTTTGGATAAGTTTTCGTGGTGCCGGGCTCGTAGCGTGATGCACATGTTCACAGCAATCACGCACTCACAGATCTACGTCCTCGACCAGGACGAGGCGCTCGACTTCTACGTCGGCAAACTCGGCCTGGAGGTCAACACCGACGCCGACCTCGGTTTCATGCGCTGGCTCACGGTCAACGTTCCCGGCCGGCCGGACCGCGAGGTCCTGCTGGAGCGGCCCGGCCCGCCGCGGCTGTCCGAGGAAACCGCGGAACAGGTCCGAGACCTGCTGACCAAGGGCGCGACAGGCGGGTTCCTCATCTTCAGTACCGACGACTGCCGCAAGACGTACGAGACCCTGAAGGCCAAGGGTGTCGAGTTCACCGAGGAGCCCACGGAGCGCCCGTACGGAATCGACTGCGGTCTCCGCGACCCCTTCGGCAACAGCATCCGCTTCACCCAGCCGAAGGGCTGATCGATACTCTGTGTAACGTTCGGGGGTGAATTCCGGGGATGCGGGAGTGTCTTGAAATGGCCCCGGCGGAGCGACGGCGCAGCAGAAAAGGGAACTCGGTGAGGGCCGGGGAGCAATCGCTCCCCGGCCCTCACCGTTTCTCCGTGACCGCTTCTGACCAGCTCTGATCGATCCTTTGCCCGCCGAGATCGCCCGCCCGCTGGATTTATCGGTCTGTCGTACGAAGCCTCATACCAGAGCGGGACGCTTTGCGTGGGACTTTGTCAACTGCCCACCGCACATGTTGGGTTGACGACTACTGTGAGTGTCCATCGGGCGATGCGTGCCCGAACCGCGCAGCCCGCGCCCCAGGCACCGACGGAACCAGTACGACGAGGACACCGATGTCTCACCTTCGCGCACCGGCCGCACGCGCAGACCGCCGCGAGGGCGGGCGGCACGGACGGCCGGTCGCCCGTCCCGTTCCTTCGCTGCCCGAGACCCGCATTCGGCCCCAGCTGATGCGGCTCGCCGTGCTTCCGCCGATCGCGGTCGCCCTCAGCGCCGCAGCGGCGGTCCTGTTCACCGTGCGCTCCACCGGAGCACGGCCCGGCCTCACGCTGTGGGGCGTGCTCGCCGGCGCCGCCTCGGTGACCCTCGCGGGCATCCTGATCGCCACCGTGGCCGCCGACCGAGCCGCCAAGTCCGTGAGCGACCGCATCGGCGCCCTGCGCCGCAGCAGCGCCCGCGGTGAGGCCGATCTGCGCGCCCTGGTCGATTCACTGCGCCACGGCGAGGCCCCGCCCCGGCGCAGGCCGCGCAGCGGTCCGCCCGACGGCGCCGACGACTTCGAACTGCTCGCCGCCGATCTGACCCGAGCGCACGACGGCGCCGTCGCCGCCGTCGTGCAGGCCGCCCAGCTCTCCAGCCAGGCGGGCAGCGAACAGAAGCTCGAGGTGTTCGTGAACCTCGCGCGGCGGCTCCAGTCCCTGGTGCACCGGGAGATCTCGATCCTCGACGAGCTGGAGAACGAGATCGAGGACCCCGATCTGCTGAAGGGCCTCTTCCACGTCGACCACCTCGCCACCCGGATCCGCCGCCACGCCGAGAACCTCGCCGTCCTCGGCGGCGCCGTCTCCCGCCGGCAGTGGAGCCACCCCGTCTCCATGACCGAGGTGCTGCGCTCCGCCATCGCCGAGGTCGAGCAGTACTCCCGGGTCAAACTGGTGCCCCCGATCGACGGCACCCTGCGCGGCCACGCCGTCGCCGACGTCATCCACCTGCTGGCCGAACTCGTCGAGAACGCCACGGTGTTCAGCGCCCCGCACACTCAGGTTCTGCTGCGCGCCAACCTCGTCACCTCGGGACTCGCCGTCGAGGTGGAGGACCGCGGGCTGGGCATGCCGGTCGCCGAACAGAAGAAGATGAACGCCCTGCTCGACGACCCCGACCAGGTCAATGTCGCCAGCCTGCTCGCGGACGGCCGCATCGGACTGTTCGTCGTCTCCCAGCTCGCCCGGCGGCACGGCATCAACGTCCGCCTGCAGACCAACATCTACGGCGGGGTGCAGGCCGTACTCGTCGTACCGCAGGGGCTGCTGGGCTCGAAACCGGGAGTTCCCGCAGTCGCGCCCCAGCCGGAGGGTGTCCCGGGGGTGATGGGCGCGGCTGGTTCGCCCGTGCCGCCGCGATCCCCGCAACCCCACCTCCAGGCGCCGCCCGCACCCGAGGTCGCCACACCGCGCGTCCCGTCCGAGCCACCCGCGCCGCGCCGTCCGCACGGTGAGGCCACGCGCCCCGCGGCTCCCGCACCGAACGGCAATACGTCGGGAAGCGCCGGACCGGCACCGCTTCCCATGCGCGGCGCCCACCAGGAGCGGGTCAACCCTTCGGAGGCCGTGCCCGGCATCAGGCCGGAGGACCGGCGTCTTGTCGCGGACAACGCGGCCGCGCCGCCCACGCCCCGCACCGGCACCGTCCGCGGCACCATGGGCAAGCCCCAACTGCCCCGTCGCCGTGCCCAGGAACACATCGTGCCCCAACTGCGCGACGGCCCGGCACCACGCCAGGACAGCGAGTACCTCGGCGGCCACGACCCGGGTCTGATGGCGGCCTTCCAGCGTGGCATCGGCCTGGCAGAGGCCCAGCAGAACCTGGAGACGGAGCACACGGGGGCGATGTACACAGCGTCGGAGGACACGGTGGCGGTGCACACAGCGTCGGCGTACAGGGAGCCGGAACACACGACGGACTCGGCGCACCTGGAGCCGGAGCCCATGGAACAGGCGCCGCTCATTGACCTGCGTCCCCTCATGGACCCCGCTCACACAGAGCCCTCACCCATGCTCCCGACCTCGCCCCCGGACGCTCGCCACACGGACATCACCTCCACCTCCCGGTCGCTCTCCATCGACGTACCGCACATGGACCCGGCCCACATAGCCGAGGCGCGCCCCGCGTCCGCGCGCGGCACCGACCATCCCACCCGGCACGACGGGAGCGCACCAGCCGGATGACCACCCTCCCTTCCACCCCCGTCCCCACCCCCACCGCTCCCGCAGACCTTCGTACCCCAAGGAGTCGATCCACCATGGCGAGCGATGCGCCGACCGGCCATGTATCCGATCTCGACTGGCTGATGAGCGGCCTCGTGCAGCGCGTACCCCACACAACCAGTGCGGTGCTCCTGTCCTGCGACGGGCTCGTGAAGTCGGTCCACGGCCTCGACCCGGACAGCGCCGACCACATGGCCGCGCTGGCCTCCGGCCTCTACTCCCTCGGCCGCAGCGCCGGAGTCCGCTTCGGCGAAGGCGGAGACGTCCGCCAGGTCGTCGTCGAACTCAACTCGACCCTGCTGTTCGTGACCACCGCCGGCTCGGGCACCTGTCTCGCCGTGCTGGCAGGCCGCGAGGCCGACGCGGCGGTCCTCGGCTACGAGATGGCGATGCTGGTCAAGAGCGTCCGTCCCTACCTGGTCACCGCGCCCCGCCAGTACTCCGTCGAACCCACGGCGATGAGGCCTTGAGCGTGGCGACGGTCGGCGACGGGCCATGGCTCGACGACGCGGCCGGTCGGCTGGTCCGCCCCTTCACGGTCAGCAACGGCCGCACCCGGCCCACCATCGCGCTCGACCTCCTGTCGCACGTGATGGCCACGGGGGCCACCCCTCTCGGCTATCTCGGTCCCGAGCACGCGCAGGCGCTCGACCTGTGCCGCGCGCCCGTGTCGATCGCCGAGGTGGCCGCCCAGCTGAAGTTGCCGGCGGTGGTCACCAAGGTGCTCCTGTCGGACCTCGTCGACTGCGGGGCGCTCACCACGAAGCCCCCCGAGTTCCACCACAACCCGACTGACCGGGCCCTTCTGGAGGCAGTGCTCGATGGACTACGACGACAGCTCTGATCCCTTCCCCACCGCACTCAAGATCCTGGTGGCGGGCGGGTTCGGAGTAGGCAAGACGACCTTCGTGGGCGCGGTCAGCGAGATCGCGCCGCTCAGCACGGAGGAACTGCTCACCACGGTCAGCGCCGCGACCGACAGCCTTGAAGGGATCGAGAACAAGGTCGAGACGACGGTGGCCATGGACTTCGGCCGCATCACCCTCGACCCGGAACACGTGCTGTATCTGTTCGGCACACCCGGGCAGGAGCGGTTCTGGTTCATGTGGGACGAACTCTCCGAGGGCGCGCTCGGCGCGGTGATCCTCGCCGACACCCGGCGCCTGGACGAGTGCTTCGCCGCGGTGGACTTCTTCGAGCAGCGTGGCCTCGGCTTCATCGTCGCGATCAACGAGTTCGACGGCTCCCACCGCTACGACCCCGAGGAGGTTCGTGCCGCCATAGACCTGCCCCCGGAGATTCCCGTCGTGCCCTGCGACGCCCGGATCTCCAGTTCCGGAGTCCAGACCCTGCTCACCCTCGTCCGGCACCTCATCGCCCATGCCCCGGCACACGCGCCGAGCCACGGCGCCCACATGTGATCCCCGCACACCGCCACGGAGCCCGTATATGCCCTGCGTCCACAGTGACGGAGCCCGCCCATGACGTACGACCCGTCGCGCCCGGCCGGTCGTCTGCTGCTCACCCCCGAGGACAAGGAGGCCCCCGCCCGGGCCCGGCGCCTGAGCCGGATGGGCCTGGGAGAACACCCCGACCCCGCCCTCGACGCCTACGCGGACCACCTCGCCGAGCTCACCGGGGCGCCGTACGCCATGGTCAACTTCATCGACGAGAACCGGCAGTTCTTCGCGGGCCTGCACCTTTCGAACGTGGCGCGACCCGTGGTGAAGGCCGACGGCACCACACCGGTCCTGGGCCGTGAGCTGGCCCGCGACCACGGCTTCTGCCCGCATGTGGTCGTGCGGCGCAAGGCCCTGGTCCTGGAGGACGTCTGCGACTACCCGCGGTTCGCGGGCAATCCCGTCGTCGACGAGTTCGGCATCCGCTCCTATCTGGGCGCGCCGCTGATCGACAGCACGGGGATGGCGCTCGGCACCGTGTGCGTCGTCGACATCGAGCCGCGGCCCTGGGGGAAGCCCGGCCTGGAGACCATCAAGTCGTCGGCGGCGGATCTGGTGGCCCGACTGGAGCGCAGGGAGGCGGACGGGCTCCCGCTGCTCTGACGGGGAACCGCCGCCCGCCAGCCGACCGGTCCTGCACTCACGTACACGCGCCTCGTGGGACGTACCAGTGACGCCAGGCAGAAGATCCTCGGTGCCGCTCGCTCGTGCCCGGGGGGCGCTCACCGTCGTCGACGAGCACTGGGCCGCCCAGCAGCGCGACCGGGCCCGCGTCCTGGGCGGCGACGCAGCCGCGGCACCGGCTGCGCACGCTCTTGGAAGGGACGGAGGCTGGCCGGCGCGCCGGTCAGCAGGGCTGCGGCACCGTCTCAGGCTGTCTGTTCGGGAATCTCACCCCGGGCTGAGCAACCAGACCTAGGCCGTCCGCGGGCGACTGCGGGAGATCTTCCACGCGCAGGTCGACATGGGCGAAGCGGTGATCGCCGAGGCCCGGGAGCGCGGAGAGGCCACCGTGACCGACACGCGGGAGCCGGCCCGGGCGGTGGAGGCCCAGCTCGACGGCCAGGTGATGTGCACCAAGCTCTACAACAGCGCCCCGCCGGCTGAGCCGCTGTGGGACAACTGCCGGGCCCTGCTCGGGGCCACCGTCGTCTAGTATCCGCGCCAGACGTTGTCGAACGCGGCATCCTCGATCTGCCGGCGCTGGCGTACGGCCTCCAGTTCCATCACGGCTTCGCCCACGGCGGCCAGCACGGTCGTGAGCGCCTCACCGGCCAGGTCCGCAGCCTCCTCGGCCGGGGCGTCGTGGATCCCGGCGGTAGCGGCCAGGGCGGCGAGGACCGGTTCGCCCGCCGCCCAGCGCTCCTCAGCCCGCCGCCGGGCCGGAGAGTCGACCAGCTCGGTCCGCGCGGTGCGCAGAGGGATGCGGCGGCCGCGTGCCCGGGCCGTCACCCCCGTCCGCTCAAGATCGTCGACATAGGCCGAGGACAGTCCGCGGCCCCGCCGCCACAGCCAGTCCTCGACCGACTCGTAAGGCTCCTGCCGTACGAGCGAAGCGGCGGCCTCGTCCAACAGGCGGTCGCCCGTGGGCGACTGGGCGCTGGGCAGGATGCGGTCGTCGTCCAGCGTGAGCGCCAGCGCCTCGATGAGGTCGAGCACCTCGGCTGCGGCGAGTGCGAGCGACAGGTCACCCTGCTCCACCGGACGGCTGGGCGCCACGTCCAGGGCGACGATCGCGAGGTCCCGTGCGGTGTTCATGAGCGGCTCCACGTCAGTTGGCCGAGTGCGGGGCGAACGTATCGGGGCCGGCCGCTGGGGACCGGGTGTTCCCCGCCGATTGTCGCTGCTGCTGCGGTGCTGTGTGTCGTACTACGACCATGTGGTGCGGGAAGCCGATCCGCAGCACGGCGGCCGCCGCCGCGGCGACGATCACGGGCGGCAGGCAAGCAGGGCCTGCTGGTAACCGTGGTGCAGCAGCGGGGCGACGGCCAGGGGGCCCAAAATCTGCCGCAGTACCCGCCACCGGCCGACCGCTTCGAGCGAGCGATGGCCGGTGTGAAGCGGAGCTGCGGCGCGGCTTAAGAAATCCTCGATGGACCCCGGGCGGTGCCGTACGGCAGATTGCTGGGTGATTCCACCCCCCTCCCCGGCTGCGGGCGCGCTCGGCGTGCCCGCAGCCGGGACCTCACGCACAGGAGCCGTAGCGTTGAAGGCGCTGGTCAAGGAGAAGGCGGAGCCCGGGCTGTGGCTCGCGGACGTCCCGGAGCCCGCCGTCGGACCCGGCGACGTGCTGATCAAGGTGCTGCGCACCGGCATCTGCGGCACCGACCTGCACATCCGGGCCTGGGACGGCTGGGCGCAGCAGTCGATCCGCACCCCGCTCGTCGTCGGGCACGAGTTCGTCGGCGAGGTCGTGGAGACCGGGCGCGATGTCGCGGACATCTCCGTCGGCGACCGGGTCAGCGGCGAGGGCCATCTGGTGTGCGGCAAGTGCCGCAACTGCCTTGCCGGGAGGCGGCACCTGTGCCGGGCCACGGTCGGGCTCGGAGTGGGACGGGACGGCGCCTTCGCTGAGTACGTCGCCCTGCCCGCCGCCAATGTGTGGGTGCACCGCAGTCCCGTGGACCTCGATGTCGCGGCGATCTTCGACCCGTTCGGGAACGCCGTGCACACAGCGCTCTCCTTCCCGCTGGTCGGCGAGGACGTCCTGGTCACCGGCGCCGGGCCGATCGGCCTCATGGCCGCCGCCGTCGCCCGGCACGCCGGCGCCCGCAACGTCGTCGTCACCGACGTCAGCGAGGAGCGGCTGGAGCTGGCCCGCAAGATCGGCGTGAGTCTCGCGCTGAATGTGTCGAAGGCCGAAATCGCCGACGGGCAGCGGGAGTTGGGGCTGCGGGAGGGCTTCGACATCGGCCTGGAGATGTCCGGCCGCCCCGAGGCCATGCGCGACATGATCGCCAACATGACGCACGGCGGCCGGATCGCCATGCTCGGCCTGCCCGCCCAGGAGTTCCCGGTCGACTGGGCCCGGATCGTCACCTCGATGATCACCATCAAGGGCATCTACGGCCGCGAGATGTTCGAGACCTGGTACGCGATGTCGGTGCTGCTGGAAGGCGGCCTCGACCTGTCGCCCGTGATCACCGGCCGGTACGGATACCGCGACTTCGAGGCGGCGTTCGCCGACGCGGCGAGCGGCCGCGGCGGCAAGGTCATCCTCGACTGGACCCTCTGACCTCCACAAGGGATTGATGATGTTCGACTCCGTGCGCGACGACCTGCGCGCCACCCTCGACGAGATCCGCGCCGCCGGACTGCACAAGCCCGAGCGCGTCATCGGCACCCCGCAGTCCGCGACCGTCGCCGTCACCGCGGGCGGCCGCCCCGGCGAGGTCCTCAACTTCTGCGCCAACAACTACCTCGGTCTCGCCGACCACCCCGAGGTCGTCGCCGCCGCCCACGAGGCCCTGGACCGCTGGGGCTACGGCATGGCCTCCGTCCGCTTCATCTGCGGCACGCAGGAGGTGCACAAGGAGCTGGAGGCGCGGCTGTCCGCCTTCCTCGGCCAGGAGGACACGATCCTGTACTCCTCCTGCTTCGACGCCAACGGCGGCGTCTTCGAAACACTCCTCGGCCCCGAGGACGCGGTCATCTCCGACGCCCTCAACCACGCGTCGATCATCGACGGCATCCGCCTGTCCAAGGCTCGCCGCTTCCGCTACGCCAACCGCGATCTGGCGGATCTGGAACGGCAGTTGAAGGACGCCTCCGACGCCCGGCGCCGCCTCGTCGTCACCGACGGCGTCTTCTCCATGGACGGCTACGTGGCCCCGCTCGCCGAGATCTGCGACCTCGCCGACCGCTACGACGCCATGGTCATGGTCGACGACTCGCACGCCGTCGGCTTCGTCGGCCCAGGCGGCCGCGGCACCCCCGAGCTGCACGGCGTCATGGACCGCGTCGACATCATCACCGGCACCCTCGGCAAGGCGCTCGGCGGCGCCTCCGGCGGCTATGTGGCCGCCCGCGCCGAGATCGTCGCCCTGCTGCGCCAGCGCTCACGGCCCTACCTCTTCTCGAACACCCTCGCCCCGGTGATCGCCGCGGCCTCGCTGAAGGTGCTCGACCTGCTGGAGTCGGCGGACGACCTGCGCGTGCGGCTCGCCGAGAACACCGCGCTGTTCCGTCGTCGGATGACCGAGGAGGGCTTCGACATCCTTCCCGGTGACCATGCCATCGCACCCGTGATGATCGGCGACGCGACGAAGGCGGGCCGCCTCGCGGAGCTGCTGCTGGAGCGGGGCGTGTACGTGATCGGCTTCTCGTACCCGGTGGTGCCGCAGGGCCGGGCGCGCATCCGCGTGCAGCTGTCCGCCGCGCATTCGACCGAGGACGTGAACCGCGCCGTGGACGCCTTCGTCGGGGCGCGGGCGGAGCTGGAGGGCTGAGCCGCAGCACACGGGGCATTTGAGACAATCGATCTCATGATCGAAGCGCGGCGGTTGCACATCCTCCGTGCGGTGGCCGACCACCGCACCGTGACGGCGGCTGCCGCCGCGCTGTACCTCACCCCCTCCGCCGTCTCCCAGCAGCTGACGGCCCTGGAGCAGGAGACGGGCCACCGCCTGGTCGAGCGCGGCGCCAAGGGCGTACGGCTGACCCCGGCCGGCGAGATCCTGCTCAGCCACACCAACGCGGTCCTCGCCCAGCTGGAGCGGGCCGAGGCGGAGCTCGCCGCGTATGGCTCCGGCGCGGCCGGCACGGTCACCGTCGCCTCGTTCGCGACCGGCATCGCCCAGGTCGTGGCCCCCGCGATCGCCCGCCTCGCCGAAACGGCGCCGGGCATCCGCATCCGAGTCCAGGACGCGGAGGGCGACGCCAGCCTGCCGATGGTCCTGGACCGCCAGGTCGACGTCGCGGTCGCCGTCGAGTACCGGGGGGCTCCGCCGGCCGACGATCCGCGCCTGATCCACGTGCCGTTGTACGCCGAGCCCTTCGACGCGGTCGTCCCGGTGAGCCATCGGCTGGCCGACGCCGCCGAGGTCCCGCTGGCCGAGCTGGCCAAGGATCCGTGGATCGGCCCCTACCCCGGCAACCCCTGCCACGAAGTGGTGGTGCTGGCCTGCGAGGGCGCCGGCTTCCAGCCCCGTCTCGAACACTCCTCGGACGACTTCCGCGCCGTGGTGACCCTCGCCTCCGCCGACGCGGGCGTGGCCCTGGTGCCGCGATCGGCCCTGCGCGGAATGGACCTGACGGGCGTGGTCGTGCGCCCCGTGGACGGAGTGGCTCCCACGCGGCGGGTCTTCGCGGCGGTGCGGCGCGGTGCGGAGGAGCACCCCCTGATCCGTCCGGTCCTGGCGGCGCTGCAAGAAGCGGCCCGCACATAGCCTCACCCGCGCCGTGTCATTTATGGGATAGATTCCCGGATATGAAACAGACGCGAGGCGACGAGGAGGCCGCTCCGGACCCGGTGGACACCCGTCTCGGCGCGCGCCTGGCCGAACTGCGGGCCGAACACGGCTGGTCCCTCGGCGAGTTGGCGGAGCGCAGCGGGGTGAGCCGCTCGACCCTCTCCCGGGCCGAGCGCGCGGAGACCAGCCCCACCGCCTCGCTGCTGAACCGGCTCTGCCACGTCTACGGACGCACCATGTCCCAACTGCTCAGTGAGATCGAGGCCGAACCGGCCCAGCTGGTGCGGGCCGCCGGGCAACAGGTGTGGCGGGACACGGCCTCCGGCTTCCTTCGCCGCTCCGTGTCGCCGCCCCACGCCGGGCTGCGCGGCGAACTCGTCGAGGGCCGGCTGACCGCGGGCGCCGACATCGCCTACGACCGGCCGCCCGTGCCCGGGCTGGAACAGCACGTCTGGGTTCTGGAAGGAGCGCTCGACGTGACGGCACAGGACGTGGAACACCACCTCGACACGGGGGACTGTCTGCGGCTGCGAGTGTGGGGGCCTACGCGGTTCAGGTGCGCGGACCCCGACGGCGTGCGGTACGTACTGGCGGTGGTGCTGCCGTGAACGTGCACAGGCTGGAGCGCGGTGAACTGCACGCGCGCGTGGAGGAGTTGGCGGACCTCCTGGTCGACACCGTGGACGACGGCGCCTCCGTCGGCTTCCTCGCACCCCTCGACCGCGCGGAGGCGCTCGCCTGGTGGAAGGAGCGCGCCGCGGGCGTCGCCGCCCGGCAACTCGCCCTGTGGGCGGCGTACGACGGGGACCGGGTCGTGGGCACCGTCAGCCTGGCCTTCCCGGACAAGCCCAACAGCCGCCACCGCGCCGAACTGGTCAAGCTGATGGTGCACCGCTGCGCCCGAGGACGAGGTCTCGGCCGCAGGCTCCTGGCCACCGCCGAGAACGCGGCCGCGGCGGCCGGCATCACGTTGTTGCACCTGGACACCGAGACCGACAGCCTCGCGGAGGGGCTGTACCTCTCGGCGGGCTGGACCCGGATCGGTGCGATACCGGACTACGCGGCCGCCCCGGACGGCGTGTTGAGGCCGACGTCGATCTACTTCAAGCAACTGAACTCCGACGCTCTCACCAGGTGATTGTCAGTGGGAGCGGCTACGGTGCGAGGCATGTCGGATGCCGAAGACGTACGCCGTATCTGCCTTGCCCTGCCGGACACTACGGAGAAGATCGCCTGGAGCATGCCCACGTTCCGGGTCGCGGGCAAGATGTTCGCCACGCTGCCCGAGGACGAGACCTCCATCGCCGTGCGCTGCCCCAAGGAGGAGCGCGACGAACTGGTGCTGGCCGAACCGGAGAAGTTCTGGATCGCCGACCACGAGGCACAGTTCGCTTGGGTGAGAGCCCGGCTCGCCTCGATCGCGGACGAGGGCGAACTGCGCGACATCCTCGCCGACTCCTGGCGACAGGCCGCACCGCCCCGACTGCTCGACGCGTACCCGGAGTTGGGGCTCCCGGGGCACCCCTGAAAGTCCGTGCGGGTGCGGGTGCGGGTGCAGGTGCAGGTGCGGTCCGGGTGCGGAGGGCGGGGCCCCTGCCCGTCACGCCCACCCGCAATGGCCCCGCTTCAACCGACCTGCACAGCCGTCCGCCGTCCACCTGAGACCAACCCGCCGATCCGCTCCCGCAGCGACCGGACGTCCAGGCCGTGTGCGGCGATGTGTTCGTCGATTCGGCCGTACCTCCGCAGCTCGCGGCGCCCCACGCCGAGACCCAGCACGCGGTGCGGGAGATCGGAGAGTGCGTCGTTCGCGGCCGCGGTCGATGTGCCCGCAAGGTACGGCTCGACGAGGACGACGTCTGTTCCGGCCGTCTCCGTGGCCCGGCGCAGTGCTGCCGAGTCGAAGGGCCGTACGGTCGTCGCGTACAGCAGAGTCACATCGAGCCCTTCCGTGGCGGTGAGCACGGCATCCAGCGCCGGCCCGACGGCCACGACCACGCCGGAGCGTCCCTCGCGGACGGTGAGGAACCGCTCGCCGTCGACAGCGAGACCGACCGGGTTCGACTGCACGGACAACCGCACGTACACCTTGTCGTCGCCCGCGGCGACCGCATGCCGCAGCAGAGTCTCGGCCTCGTCGGGATGCCCGGGCACATGCACGGTCCAGCCGTCCAAGGTGTCGAGGAGCGCCACATCGCCGGGAGCCATGTGCGTGTACCCGCCGGCCGGCCAGTCGAAGGACGCGGCGGCACTCACCAGCACCGCGCCCACGTCCTGATGCCCCAGGTCCAGTTTGACCTGCTCGAACGGCCGCTCGACGAGGAAGCTCGCGAACGTGTGCAGCACGGGCCGCATCCCGGTCAGCGCCAGCCCCGCACCGGTCCCGATCAGCAACTGCTCGCGGATGCCGACGTTGACCACCCGGTCCGGATGCCGCCGCCGCGCCTCGGTGAAGCCGTCCTTGCCGATCTCGGCGAGGACGGCGGCGACCCGTGGATCCTCGTCGAGCAGCCGTGAGACGACGGGAGCGAAACGGTCACGCATGGTGTCCATGGAAGGTCGGGCCTTTCTCGTGGTCGAAAGAGGTGCCGTACGCGGCAGGTGCGGTACGGGGCCGGGCTCGGACGCGGGCGGCACTCAGGCGTTCTTCGGCTCCACCAGGGCCACGACGACGTGCGGGCGGCCCGGATGCGGAGCGGTGAAGGCGGCGTACAGCGCCTCGTGGTCACGGCCGTCGACGGTCACCGCGGACCAGCCCGCGGCCTCGAAACGCGCGGAGATGCCGCCGGGTCGCGCATGGCTGGCGGAGGAGTTGTCGACGACGACGGTGTGCAGCTGCTCAAGCCCGGCGGGCCCGGCAAAGGCGATCGCCTCGTGGTTGCTGCCCTCGTCCAGCTCGGCGTCTCCGACCAGCACCCAGATCCGCGGCTCACCCAGTCCCTGAGCCCGCAGTCCCAGCGCCGTACCCACACCGATCGGCAGCCCGTGCCCCAGCGACCCGCTGCCGATCTCGGCCCCCGGCACGAGCACACGGTCGGGGTGGTGCCCGAGCGGAGAGCCGTACGAGCCGAACCCCGGCAGCCAGTCCACGGGCACGAAGCCCTTGGCGGCGAGCACCGCGTAGTACGCCATCGGCCCATGGCCCTTGGAGAGCAGGAACCGGTCCCGCTCCGCGTCGCCCGTCCGCTCCGGCCCCACCCGCAGCACGCGGTCGTACAACACCCACAACACATCCAGCGTGGACGTCGCCGCCGGGCCGTGCTTCTCGTCGCCCGTCATCAGCCCCATGAGCCGGGGCAGGTCTTCGTACGCGTAGCCACGCCGCTGTTCCTCGGCGATCGCGTCAGTCATCGTCATGCGGACGATCGTGCAACCTCAACCAGACTTCAGGTCAAGCGCGTACCCGCGAGGGCCTCGCCGCCGGTCGTTGGCCGGCCGGGACCGCGCGACGCGGGCCGCAATATCGGAGGCCGACGGCGCGTTCGATGCTGCGGCTGTGACCGGACTGGGGGACGCGGCGCTGAGCGCCCCCGCATGGCGTCGCCCTCCGGTCTGGTTCCACGGCGACTTCCGCGCCGGCAACCTGCTGACCGTCTACGGGCACCTCAGCGCGGTCATCGACTTCGGCGGGCTCGGCCAAGCAGGAATCTAACGGGAGCCCGAAGGCTGGTCGCCGTCATTCCGGTGGTCAGGCCTGTCGCGCAACTCCAATCGGCCCGCGCAAAAGCCATGCACGACCATCGACCCGAGTGCGGTATGGTTTCCATGCACGTTCGGCCGGGGGAAACCCCAGGTCAGGCGGGCATCGGGACGTGGCGCAGCTTGGTAGCGCACTTGACTGGGGGTCAAGGGGTCGCAGGTTCAAATCCTGTCGTCCCGACTTTGCGAAGTCGTAGGTCAGGGGCCGTTTCAGAGAAATCTGAAACGGCCCCTTGATCGTTCTTGGGGACCGGTCGGGGATCAGCGCACTTGACGGGGTTGGCCACATTGGGCGGTTTCCCGCCGATCACGATCCAGTTCTCCGGGCTGGTCGGCGAGATCATGAGAGAGATCCCGGCCGACCGGGAGCCGCTGCCTCGGTTCAAGGTCCATCTCTGACGCACAGATGTGGGCCTCCGGCAGCGCCGCCACCCCTGCCCCCGCCAGCACGGCGCTCGCGAAACGGCAGCACGACCTGCGGCATCTGGCCCGGTCCACGTGGCTTGCGCGGGCGCGGACCCGGCCGAGGTCGCCCAGCGGGCGGGGGACGGCGTCGGGGTTCTACTGCCCCCGTACGCGAAGTGTCTCTATGACCTGCGTAGCGTTCAGTATTGCTCGGTCTCCACGAAACCCGCGTCCGCGTCGTTGTCGGCGCCGAAGGCGTCGGCTGCGGCGGTCGGGTTGAATCCGGGCGGGCTGTCCTTGAGGCCCAGGCCCATGCCGGCCAGCTTTTCCTTGACCTCGTCGATGGACTTCGCACCGAAGTTGCGGATGTCCAGGAGGTCGGCCTCGGAACGAGCCACGAGCTCACCCACGGAGTGGACGCCCTCGCGCTTGAGGCAGTTGTACGACCGGACGGTGAGCTCCAGCTCCTCGATCGGCATCACCAGATCGGCGGCAAGGGCGGCGTCCGTCGGGGACGGACCCATGTCGATGCCCTCGGCGTCGATGTTCAGCTCGCGGGCGAGACCGAACAGCTCGACCAGGGTCTTACCGGCCGACGCCATGGCGTCACGCGGACGCATCGCCTGCTTGGTCTCGACGTCGACGATCAGCTTGTCGAAGTCGGTGCGCTGCTCGACACGGGTCGCCTCGACCTTGTACGTGACCTTCAGCACGGGGCTGTAGATGGAGTCGACCGGGATACGGCCGATCTCCTGGCCCACCTGCTTGTTCTGCACGGCGGAGACATAACCGCGGCCACGCTCGACCGTCAGCTCCATCTCCAGCTTGCCCTTGCCGTTGAGCGTGGCGAGGACCAGGTCGGGGTTGTGCACCTCGACACCGGCCGGGGGCGCGATGTCGGCGGCGGTGACCAGACCCGGGCCCTGCTTGCGCAGGTACATCACGACCGGCTCGTCGTGCTCCGAGGAGACGACCAGCTGCTTGATGTTGAGGATCAGGTCGGTGACGTCCTCCTTGACACCCGGCACGGTGGTGAACTCGTGCAGAACACCGTCGACACGGATGGACGTGACCGCCGCACCCGGGATCGAGGAGAGGAGCGTACGACGCAGGGAGTTGCCGAGGGTGTAGCCGAAGCCCGGCTCCAGCGGCTCGATCACGAACCGGGAGCGGAACTCGTCGACGACCTCTTCGGTCAACGAGGGACGCTGAGCGATCAGCACGAGGTGTTGCCTCCAGTGGTTTGGCGCCGGCTATGTGACGCCGTGGACACCACGAAGGGTACGGGCGATACAGGCGATCCGGTCTCCGCAGAGGCCGAAACGCCCGTTTCCCCGACTCAGCGGGAGGGATTCGGGCCTCCCTTCAGCCCGCCGACCAGGCGGTAGCCGGGCCCCCATCAGCGTCTCCGACCGCGCCTGTCGGGCCCGGTGACACCACCCCAGGTCATCCGTTCGACAGGGGGAACAACCATGCCTGGCCCGGAGGCCGGCGGTCATGCCGCGCAACCGCGAAGAAGACAGCGACGGGCCGGATGAGGCGCTCATGGCGAACGTGCGCCGGCCTGCGGGCCATCGGCATCCGCGGGTGCACTGCCCGGAAGTGGGTGCCGAAGCAGCCGAGCCGGCGGCGTTTCTTTCCCCCCGGGGGGTATGCCCCATGTTCCGCACTGTGGCTGCCCCCACCCGCGAATGGGCTGTCAGCCCGAGTGCCCCCGCCGCGGCGCGTGCCTAGCGTTGTGGCGCATGGCACCCTCCCTGATCATCTCGATGCTGGGCAGACGCACAGGCGTGGCGGCCCTGTTGGCGGCCGTCGTCATGCCCGTCGCTCCGGCTGCCGCACAGCCGTCCGAGCCGCCCGCTGCCCGGCAGCACGCCGTCTGCGGACCGCACGGCGAACTGCGCCAGGCCCTGCGCACATTCACCGATCGCGACCGGATCACCGGTGCCGCGGTCCTGATCACCGACGCCGCGGGCGCATCCTGCGGGAGTTGGACCGAGACCGCGGGGACGGCCGACCTGAGCACAGGCCGCCCCATGAACGCCACCGACCGATTACGCGCCGGCAGCATCACCAAGACGTTCACCGCGACGGTCGTGCTCCAGCTCGCAGCCGAGAACCGGATCGCGCTCGACGCTCCCGTCGACCGCTACCTGCCCGGGCTCATCCGGCAGAACGGCTACGACGGCCGCCGGATCACCGTACGGCAGCTTCTGCAGCACACCAGCGGGTTGCCCGACTACCTCGACGCCCCCGAATGGGAGCACCCCGAACGCATCCGGTATCGCCACTTCGAGCCGCGCGAGCTCGTCGCCCGCGCCCTCGGCCTGCCGCGCCCGCAGGGTGAGTGGCACTACGCCACCACCAACTACCTCCTCGCCGGCCTGATCATCCGCGAGGTCACCGGCCACTCTCCGGAGGCGGAGATCACCCGCCGCGTGATCCGGCCCCTCGGGTTGCGTGACACGTACTGGCCCGGCGACGACACGCGCATCCACGGACCGCACTCGCGCAGCTACTTCACCGCCGAGGACGGCCAGCTCGTCGACGGCACCGCATGGAACACGACCTTCGGCGGGGTCGGTGGCGCCCTGATCTCCACACCCGCGGACCTGACCCGGTTCATCACCGCGCTTCTCGGCGGCCGTCTGCTGCCCGCGGACCAACTGGCCGACATGCGGCGGACGGTGGCCGCCGACCCCGACCGGCTGTGGCCCGGCGCCCGCTACGGGCTCGGCATGATCGCCTCCCCGCTGCGCTGCGGCGGCCTGTGGTGGGGGCATGCGGGGACCGTGCCGGGAGGCCACCGGGCGCTGACCGCCGTGGGCCCCGGCGGGCGGAGCGTCGCCGTCGCACTCAACGAGATACCGGCCACGCTCCAGGCCGAACAGGACTTCCTCGACACGGTCCAGACCGCCTTCTGCGAAGAGCGGCCTTCCGAAGGAACAGCACCAACTGAAGGGGAACATCAGTGATCCGCTCAGCCCGCTCGCTGCAGGGCGCTTCGACAACGGCGAGAAAGACCGCCCTGGGCCTGGCCGCCACCGCTCTGGCCCTCACCGCGCTGCCCGCCACGGTCCTTTCGGCCCAGGCGGCCTCCGACCCCCTCGCCCGCTACCACCACCAGCGCCTCGACTGGAAGAGCTGCGTGCTCGGCCCGAACGACGCGACCGGCAAGGAACTGGAGCAGGCGAACGCCCAATGCGCCGACGTGACCGTGCCGTTGGACTACAGCGACCCCGACGGCCGTACGATCACCGTCGCGATCTCCCGGATCCGCGCCACCGACACCGCCCACCGCGTCGGCCCGCTGCTGCTGAACGGCGGCGGCCCCGGCGGGCAGACGCTCGGTGACCCGCCGTGGGTGCGCAAGGCGATGAAGGAAGTCGGCGCGCGTTACGACGTGGTGGGCGTGGATCCCCGCTTCGTCGGCCGCAGCGCCCCGCTGGACTGCCACTGGCCGACCGGCTCCGCGTTCCGGGGGGCGGGCGTCGACCGCGCCGGGTTCGACCGCATGGCGGCGTTCTCCGAGGACCTCGCCCAGCGCTGCCGGCAGCACGCGGGTGGCATGCTGCCGTACGTCACCACCCGGAACACCGCGCGCGACATGGACGTCATCCGCGCCGCGCTCGGTGAGCGGCGGATCTCCTACCTGGGCTACTCGTACGGCAGCTACCTGGGCGAGGTGTACACCACGATGTTCCCCGGCCGCACCGACCGGGTCGTCCTGGACGGTGTCATAAACCCGGACCGGTACGGTCCCCGGCTGCTGCGGGGCACCGAGAAGGCCAACCGCCACGCACTGGAGGGCTGGGCCTCGTGGGCCGCCGCCCGTGACGCGACCTACGGCCTGGGCCGTACCCGTGGGGCGGTGCTGGCGGTCGTGGACCGCGTCCAGGCCTTCGCCGCCCGCACACCGTTGCGGCTCGGCGCCCACCGGGTGGACGAGCACATAGTGCCCCTCATCGTCTTCAACGGCCTCTCGCAGGACAACGACGCCGCTTACGGCGACTTCGCGCAGGGGGTACGGGACATGCTGCGCGCGGCGGACGGGCACCGGGTCATCCCCTCCCCGTGGCTCGCCGAGGCTCTCGACTTCGAGCTGACCGGGGCCGACTCCCACTACGGCAGCGTCCAGACGGCGATCCTGTGCGGTGACGTAGCCGCGCCGCGTGATCCGGAGGCATACTGGCGCGACGTCCAGCAGGCCCGCCCGCGGGACGCGTTGTTCAGCCCTGTCACGAACAACCTCAACCCCTGCGCCTTCTGGGACCCGCCCCGCGAGCGTCCGACCACCATCAGGGACGACCTCCCAGCCCTTCTCGTCAACGCCACCGGAGACCCGCGCACCACGTACGACGGCGCCACAGCGGTGCGCCGGACGTGGCCGTCCTCCCGCCTGGTCACCCTGCGCGGCGCCGATCAGCACGCGGTGTACGGCGTCTACGGCACCCCGTGCGTCGACGCCACGGTCAACACCTACCTCGCCACCGGCCGCCTCCCGGCCACGGACGTCACCTGCGGGGCACGCCCCATGTGAGCGCGGACTGCGCATGCGAAGCGGCCTGACAGCCGGCGACGTTCGTCCGTCCGCTCAGCCCGTCGGGGCGGGTGACTGCGGCGTTTCGTCGGCGGCTGTGGGCGCAGGGCGCGGATGACGGGCGGTGGCCGGTGGTGCGCCGGACCAGGGCCAGTGACAGAGCGGCGCGCCACGGATGGGCGGATACGCGGTGGTGGGCCAGGGGTGGAAGCGGGCGGCCTCGGCCACCACCGCGTACACCGTGTTCCCACCGGCGACGAGGGACATGTGCTCGCGCCGGCTCGACGCGGTGGGCCCACATCGGATGGGGCGCCCCGACGGTGTACATCGCCGCCGTCGTGGCCGTACCGGCGTGTCTTGTGGCCGTTCCGGGCACAGGCCGTCCGCGCCGCCCGACGGCCCGGGTCCACCGCGCCCAGCCGCAGGGGGAGCACACACCGAGCGTCCGTGCCGAGCGTCATACCGAGTCCCGTGCCGAGCCTCATGGCGAGTTCCTTGCCGAGTTCCGAGCCGAGTCCCGGCGGTGTCGAACTAGCTTGCCGGAGAGTGATCACCACCTCTACGGTCGGTCGCATGGCGGACGACGAACTCACGCGCGCGGCACGGCTGCTGGACGCCCAGGCCAAGGCCGAACGGCTTTTCGCGGAGATCGAGGAGCGCGGACTCGTCGCGCCGGGCGAGGGGGAGCGGGCGGTCAGCGACCGGATCCGGGACCTGGCCAACGAACTGTTCGGCACGACCCGGCACTGGCACAAGCGCATCGTGCGCTCGGGACCGAACACGCTCATGCCGTACCGGGAGAACCCACCGGACCGGGCGATCGGCGCGGACGACATCGTGTTCGCCGACTTCGGCCCGATCTTCGAAGAATACGAGGCCGACTTCGGACGGACCTTCGTCCTCGGCGGCGACCCGGACAAGGGACGGCTGCGGGACGACCTGGCGAAGGTCTTCGCGGCCGGCAAGCAGTACTTCAGCGGCGAGCCGGAGATCACTGGGCAGCAGCTGTACGCCGAGGTCGAGCGGCTGGCCGCCGAGTGCGGGTGGCAGCTGGGCGGCTGGCACGCCGGACACCTGGTCGGCGAGTTCCCGCACGAGACGATCGATGGCGCGGACACGGAGTCGTACATCACCCCCGCCAACGACACCCCGCTGCGCCGCACCGACAAGGCCGGGCGCCGCTGCCACTGGATCCTGGAGATCCACCTCATCGACCGGGAGCGGGAGTTCGGCGGCTTCTACGAGGAGCTGCTCACGCTCGGCTGAACCCGCACGGGCGGTGTCCTCACAGGCCTAAGGCGCCGCCTTCGACGAGGATCAGCAGCCCGAGGGCGATCAGGACCAGCGGGAGCAGGACGTGTCCCCACTTGCTGAGCGCGCTGGCGATGAGCGGACGCGTCGCGAAGAACCGGCCTGTCGCGACCAGAGGGCCCGGGTCGTCAGCCCAAGTGAGATGCCGACTCCCGCGGGGAAGCGCGCCATGGTTCACCTGGTCCGTCGGAGACCTGGGGCGTGCGTCCGTGGCCGCCGGCAGATTGCTCGCGCCGTACGGACCGTGGCTCTGGTGCTCGCCTTCGGCTGTCTGAGCGCCGTCGAATGGTCCGTCCAGGCGAGACGCGCGATCTGGTGGGCGACGCTCCAGCCGGGCGCCGGGGTGGCGAGCGCCCACTGCTCGGCGCTCAACTCGGCCACCAGCCGGTCGAGTTCCTCGCTCTCCTCGCGCAGGTCGTCGAACACGGGCGTCGGATCGGACACGGGAACGCTCCCCTCGCGCATGGCGGCACCGAAGAAGACAAGCAAGCACGCTTGCATAATTGTGGCCGTTCGGTGCACGACCCGGGGCGAGGGCTGCGCGGACCCTGTGTGCTCAATACACTCGGCGATCGCGCCCATCGCGGCGCACACTCGCATATCGGGGACGAATGATGAGCAACTGGAACCCGGGCGGACAGCCGCCCCAGGGGCCGCAGCCCTACCAGCCGCAGCCACCACAGCCCTATCCGCCCCAGCCCTACGTGCCGCCACAGCCCCAGCCGCCCTACCCGGGGCCGCCGGTGCCGCCGCCGGGCCGGCCGGTCACCCGGCTGCGGCGGCGGATCGGCCCCATCCACACCGCGCGCAGGGTCTTCACCCCGTCACGGCCGGGCATCGTCTCGGATCCTGAGGTGGCGCGGATGCGGAAGATCAGGACCCTGGTCGGCGTGGGCGCGTTCCTGTGGATGTCCTACGCCTACAAGCTCGCCCCCAAGCTCAGCGATGCGGCGGACGATCAGGTCGACAAGTCGTGGACCAGCGCCCTCGTGCTGGCGGCGACCCTCCCGGTCGTCGTCGGCGTCCTGTACGGCCTGGCCGCTCCGGCGGCGCGACGGGACCTGCTGCGCCGGGCGGGGCGGTGCTTCGGCGCGATCGTGGCCATGATGGCGGCGGCCTCCGTCTTCCCGATCATCGTGCTCTCAGGGTTCTTCGAGGGCCAGGAACCCCTCGTGGAGGGCCACTTCACCGTGACGAAGGGCCTCATCCTCGCGTTCACCCTCTTCGTCCTCTTCTGGGTGACGCCGTTCGTCGTCTGGGGCGTGGGACTCGCCGTCCAGCACGTGTTCCGCACCGCGGACATCCACGAGACGGTGCCGCCGCTGCTGATCATGGCGTTGGCGTGGGAGATGGCACTGATCGACATGTTCACCGGCGCCCACGAGGGCGTGCCGACGGTGATCCGGTACGTGTTCATCCTGGGCGCCCCGCTCTCCGTCATGGCGGTGGGCCTGTGGGAGCTGCACCGGCTGCGCGTGCACTACGGGCTGGGGATGCGGGGACTGCTGATGCGCTAGGAACGGCGCCTCGCAGGACGTACTAGTGATCTGGTTTTGAGGTCGTGGGTCGCCACGTGAGGCGTCCCCTCTTTCAGATTGCGGCGTTCTGCTGCGGCGGGTAGCGCGCTCGCGCTGTGCTGCGTGGATGGGCGATACCCGGCTGGAACCTGTCGTGTTGTCGGAGGCCGAGCGGCTGACGCTGGAGAGCTGGGCCAAGCGCCGCTCGACCGCCCAGGGACTGGCCGTTCGCGCACGCATCGTGCTGGCGTGCGCGAACGGCTGGAACAACACCGTGGTCGCCGCGCGACTCGGTGTCGGCAGAGATACCGTGCGCCGCTGGCGCACAACCCGAAGAGTGGATCAAGGTCTGGAACGACGATGCCAGGCCCTTCAAATGGACCAAGACCGCCGACCAGATCCTCGACCGCATCTGCCGCTACTGCGACAGGATCTCCGAATCTGCCGCTACTGCGACAGGATCTCCGAACCGGATCACTGGTCCACGTCCACCGGGCCGTCGTCCGTCTTGCGGTCCTTGCCCGAGCGGAGCTGGAGCAGGCCGTTGGTGTTGCTCTCGTCGGGACGGCGGTTTTCGCTGGTGTCCTGGTTGCCCAGGTTCTGCCGGACCGAGTCGAGGATGGTCAGGCCCTGGGACACCAGGCCCGCGGCGATCTCGCCCAGGCCGTCAGCGCCGTTGAGGACGTTGACATTGGCGCCGGCCAGACCGCCGGCCGCCTCCTTGACGATCTGCGGGAGCTGGTCGATGAGCATCCGGTCGAGCGCGACCCGGTCGTAGGAGGCAGCCGCCTCCGCCTGGATCTTCATGCGCTGCGCGTCGGCGGCGGCGAGCACCTTGATCCGCTCGGCCTCGGCCTCGGCGGGCTTCACGATCTCGGCCACCAGCTGCTGCTGGCGGAGCTTGGCCTGGCGCAGAGCCAGATCCGTCTGGGCGTCGAGCACCTCCTGCTGGGCATGAGCCTGTGCCAGCGGCCCGGCCTGGGAGGCCTTCGCCTGTGCGCGGTCCACCTCGGCCGAGTACTCCGCCTTGACCACGGCGGTCTGCCGGGCGTACTCGGCCTGGTTGCGGGCCGCCGCCTGCTCCGCCTCGACGGAGGCCTGGGTGGCCTGCGCCTGGGCGATCTGGGCCTGCCGCTGGATGGCCGCCTTGTGCGGCGCGGACATGGCCTCGATGTAGCCGACCTCGCCGTCGTCGATCGACTGGATCTGCAGTGAGTCCACGATCAGGCCGATCTTCGCCATCTCGACCTTCGAGGTGTCCAGGACCTCCGCGGCGAGCTTCTGCCGCTCCGTGACGATTTCCTCGACCGTCATCGAGCCGATGATGGCGCGCAGGTGGCCCGCGAAGATCCGGCCGGTCAGCACCGACATCTGGTCCTGGTCGGAGAGGAACCGCTGGCCGGCGTTGATGATGCTCTCGGTGTCGTTGCCGACCTTGAACGCGATGACGGCGCGGACGTGCAGTGCGATGCCCTGCTTGGTCACACAGGTCTCGGTGACCTCGGCCTCACACATCGACAGGGTGAGGAAACGGGTCTTGCGGAAGATCGGGAGCACGAACTTTCCGTGCCCCGTCACCACTCGGAACGGCGCGCCCCCCAGTCCCCGTCGCCCGCCCGAGATCAACATCGCCTCGTCGGGAGCGGGAACGCGGTATCCGAACATGCTGCTTACTCCTCAATCTGCGCCCGCGGCGTCGCCGCCGAGCGCGTCCAATGGATCCACCCACTCGATGACGCCGACCTCACGACATCCACGCGACTCGATCACGAGCACCGTCGCCCCCGTGGGCAGGGGATCTTCGGACCAGGCGAGAAAGGTTTCGGAACCGCCTCTGACCCGGACCAGTACCTCGCCGGGGCCCGCGGATCCGCGGGTTCCGATGAGAACCGTGCCCGTGCAGCCGATCACGGCTTCGTCCTGCGGCATCATGGCCGCTCTTCTATGTTCTGGCCCACGATTCAGACGATAGACCTACCTGGGTCGGGGACCCAACGGGCCCGCCGGTTCCGACTGCGTCACAGGGACGTATCGTCTCTGTCCGGCGGGGAGTTCGGCCCGCGCGCCATGATCGATTCCTGTCCACGACGGCTTCTGTCTCCGGTGCGGCAGCTGCTTGTGTCCTGCCTCTGGCCCCGGGGACATACCGAACGGTATACAGGCTCCGTCGCGTGTGAGGCCCGCGCCCCTTGGTGCCGGCTCCGCGCGACGTCCATGTCTCAGGGGCCTCAGGGGGAGGATTCGCATGGCGGACGACACGGGTTCGGGCACAGCTGTGAGACGTCGGCGGCGCGGGATCGCGATGGGGGCGGCACTCGGCGGCTGTGCCCTCGTCGCCGTATCGACGACTCCTGCCGCGGCGCACGGCGGGGGAGGCGGCCGCGACACTCGCTACGTGTCGCTCGGGGACTCGTACACGGCGGGCCCGCTCATCCCGACGCAGGTGGACGCGAACTGCGCCCGCTCCGACCACAATTACCCCTCGATCGTGGCGGCGGAGCGCAGGGTGACCTCGTTCAAGGACGTGAGCTGCAGCGGAGCGACGACCGAGAACATGTGGAAGGCACAGGGCACCAACGACCCGCAGCTGAACGCGCTGCACCGGGACACCGATCTGGTGACGGTCCAGATCGGCGGCAACGACGTCGGATTCGGCTCCATCATCGCCACCTGCGCTCATCTCGGCCCCCAGGATCCGGCAGGGGACCCGTGCCGGCGCTACTACGCCTCCTCCGGGATCGACCAGCTGGCGGTCGACATCGCGCGGACGGCGCCGAAGGTCGACGCGGTGCTGCGGGCCGTGCGCGCCAGGGCACCGCACGCCCGGGTGCTCGTCGTCGGCTACCCGGACCTGCTGCCCGACGACGGCAGCGGCTGCTACCCCTCGGTGCCGTTCGCGGCGGGGGACTTCCCCTATCTGCGGGACACCGGCAAGCGACTGAACCTGATGCTTGACCTGGTCGCCGAGTGGAACCGCGTCACGTACGTCGACACCTACGGCCCCACGCGGGGCCACGACATGTGCAAGGCGCCCGCGGACCGCTGGATCGAACCACTCCAGCCGGCCTCGCCCGCTGCCCCGGCGCACCCGAACGCCAAGGGCGAGGAAGCGATGGCGCGTGCCGTACTCGAACGTCTGGGCAAGCGGCACGGCCGTCGCTGAGCGGTGCGCCACCGATGTTCGTCGGCATTGGTGTGACGTTGGGTACGGGACGGAATGAAAGGAGCTGAACGGGCAACGTTCCCCTTCATGCCCCGTTTCACGCCCCGTACTCACAGCCCCCGGCAGGTGATTCGATGACGACGGCGACCAGGGCGCCCCGGCCGCCGTCCGCCACCGAAACCGCCGCCACCCCCGAGAGTCCCTCGTCCGCCGCGGCGCCCTCACTGCCGTCCCTCACCGGGCTGCGCTGGGTCGCCGCGCTGCTGGTCTTCGGACTGCACGTGAACAACTTCCGCTATTTCGACGGAACCGCCGGCCGCACGGTGAACTGGGCGTTCGGGGCCGGCGCCACAGGTGTGTCGTTCTTCTTCGTGCTGTCCGGGTTCGTCCTGACCTGGTCCGCCCGTCCGGGCGACCGGGCACCCGCGTTCTGGCGGCGGCGCATCGCGCGCATCCTGCCGGTCCACCTGGTCACCGCCGCGATCGCGCTGCTCATGGCCTACACGCTGGCCCACCAGACGAAGCCGACGCTGCGCCAGGGGCTGGCAAATGTCCTGCTGGTGCATTCCTGGTGGCGCCCGTGGTGGCAGACACTGGACCCGGTCAGCTGGTCACTGGCCTGCGAGGCCTTCTTCTACGCCGCCTTCCCGCTGCTTGCCCTTCTGCTGCGCCGGCTCGGCGGGCGGGGAGCGGCGGCGCTGGCCGGGGCGTCGGTGCTGGCGGTCCTGGCACTGGCCTGGGTGGACACGCACCACCGGCTCGGCCAGCCGATCGACTCCCTCCCCGCCGCGCGTCTGCCCGAGTTCGTCCTCGGGGCCGCCGTCGCCCGGCTGGTGCTGCTCGACCGGTGGCGCGGACCCGGCCTGGAGGCCTCGCTCGCCCTGGCGATCATCGGCTACTTCTTCGTCCCGCAGGTCACCGTCGGCTACCCGGCCACCACCTGCACCGTCATCGGCTTCGCACTGCTCATCCCGGCGGCGGCCGTCGCGGACCTGCGCGGCCTGCCGTCGCTGTGGCGCCACCGGCGACTGGTACGGCTGGGGGAGCTCTCGTTCGCCTTCTACATGGTCCACCTGCTGGTCCTGCGGGCCGGGACCAACCTGCTCGGCGTCAAACCCCGCTACGGCGTGACGGAGGGCCTGACCGTCACCGCCGTAGCGTTCGCCGTCTCCCTCGGCCTGTCCTGGATCCTGTACGAGGCGGTGGAACGGCCCGGTAGACGCCTGCTGCTGCGAGGCCGCCGCCGCACCGACACGCGCCTGCCGGCCGGCGGGCAGCCGGACGCCTAGCACGCAGCCTCCATGCCCCTCAGCCGGGTGTGCTCTCGCGCAGGACTCGGCGCGCCCGGCGACGCGGCGGTGCCCGGCAGTGGGGTCCGGGTCCTCGCCGCACGGCCGACCGCCGGCACTTCGAGGAGGTCGTCGGCCGTGAGGTCCACCATGGCGGCCCGCGTCGTCGCCGCAGTGCCCCCGTCGCCGCGGTACTCACGGTGACGGGGCTTGTCGGCGACGGCCGGACGGCGGCCTTGGCGCGGCTCAGCCGCGCGGACGGGCAGCCGGTCCCGGCGACACCGTGACCTCTCGCGGGGAGAGCGCCGTGTGGTCGTCGGGGCACTCGACCACCACCCGGACCGGGGCGCCGCAGTCGCGGTGCCGGATGTCCAGGACCGGCCCCTCGGGATCGCCGACGTAGGTCTCGCCCCACTGCCGCAGGGCCACCAGGACGGGCCACAGGTCGCGGCCCTTGGGTGTGAGGCGGTACTCGTGCCGGGTCCGGCTGCCGCGCTCCTGGTAGGGGACGGTGGCCAGGATCCCGGCCGCGACCAGCTTGCGCAGCCGGTCGGCGAGGACCGCCTCGGAGAGCCCCATATGACGGCGGAAGTCGTCGAAGCGACGGACCCCGACGAAGGCGTCGCGCACGAGCAGCAGCGTCCACTTCTCGCCGACCAGGTCGAGGGTGCGCTGGACCGTGCAGTTCTCGGTGCTCGTCTCGAGCCACTTCATACCGCCCATCGTAGGGCACCTGGCTTCGTCATTGACAGTCAGCGGAGGAGACAGCTAGCTTCGAGAAGCAGAGTCAGAGGCCAGGGAGGAACGAAAGCCGCATGGACCGCTCTCGTACGTACGACTGGGACGACCCCGCGATCTCGGCGGCCGCCGTCGGGCAGGGCTCCGGCCTGCACTTCCTGCGGGAGCTACTCGCCGGTCGGCTGCCCGCGCCGCCGATCGCCGCCACTCTGGGCATGGACCTCGAAGAGGTGGACCACGGGCACGCCGTGTTCTCCATCGTGCCGGGGGAGGAGCACTACAATCCCATCGGCAGCGTCCACGGAGGGATCTACGCGACGATGCTCGACTCGGCGGCCGGCTGTGCCGTCCAGTCCACCCTGCCGCAGGGCATGGCCTACACCTCGCTCGACCTGACGGTGAAGTTCCTGCGCCCGATCACGGCCGGCACGGGCAAGGTCCGCGCCGTCGGCAGTGTCCTCAGCAGCGGCCGGCGCACCGCCCTCGCCGAAGCTCGGCTCCTCGACCCGGCCGACCGCCTTCTGGCCCACGCGACCAGCAGCTGCATGCTGTTCCCGGCACCGGCCGTCTGAGCCTCCCCTCCCGTACCGCTCGGTGCTGTTGCCGCCTTTCGTCCATGGGGGACATCAGCGCGTCCGACGGACAGGGAACCCACCCCTCCGCCGCCCACCCATTGCGGGCGCGCCCGGTACGCCGGAGTCTGGGAGCAACGCCGGGCCGGCAGGGCCTGCCCTAGGGAGGCGGCGATGGTGTCGGACAGCGGTGCGGCGGGTGCCGAACGGCAGCGGCTCCAGGAGGCCGACGCGGCCCGGGCGGGTTGGCGCCGGTGGGGCCCCTACCTCAGTGAACGGCGTCAGTGACGAGGAGCAGCGGCTGTGCTTCGCGCTCGCCCTGTGGAACGGCCGGGACCCCCGCGACCTTCCTCGTCGGTCAGGACGGCCACCGACCGGTGCACGGCGCACAGCCCAAGTTCGCCAAGGACCCGCACTGGAAGGACCTGATCCTCTTCTACGAGTACTTCCACGGCGACAACGGCGCGGGCCTCGGCGCGTCCCACCAGACCGGCTGGACCAAACTGGTGGCGGCCACCGCGACGCTGTTCCACGTGGTCAGCGCCGACGACGGGCAGCGCGGCGGCCGGGACTCCCTGCGGCCGGTCGACGAACGCTTCACCGGCTCGGGTGACGAGGAGCCCCTGTCATGACGGTCGTGTACGAGATCAACACCCTTGTCTGGCTGGGCGAGTTGGGCGGACGGTACGGGCGGCGGGTCACCCTGGGCGACGTACCCGCCGAGGTCTGGGACGAGGTCGCGCGGCCCGGCGTCGACACCATCTGGCTGATGGGCGTGTGGCAACGCAGCCCGGCCGGCCTCGCGATCTCCCTGCGCGACGAGCCCCTGCGCGCCTCGTTCCGCGACGCCCTGCCCGACCTCACCGAGGCGGACATCTCAGGATCCCCGTACTGCGTACGCGACTACGTCGTCGACGCGACCCTGGGCGGGGCGGCCGGGCTGGCCGAGGCCCGCTCGCAACTGGCCGCCCGGGGACTGCGGTTGATCCTCGACTACGTCCCCAACCACGTGGCCCCCGACCACCCCTGGCTCACCGCACGCCCGCACCGCCTGGTCCGCGGCACACGCGACGACCTGGCCGGCGCGCCCGATGCCTTCGTCGAGGTCGCCGGGCAGATCTACGCCCGTGGCCGCGACCCGTACTTCGCACCCTGGCCGGACGTCGTCCAACTCAACGCCTTCAACGACGACTTGCGTACGGCCGCCGTGGACACGCTCACCTCCCTCGGCGACCAGGCGGACGGTGTGCGCTGCGACATGGCGATGCTGATGATGAACGACGTGTTCGCCAAGACCTGGGGGGACAGGGCCGGACCGCACCCCGCCGAGGACTTCTGGCCGTACGTCATCGAGCGCGTACGCGCGCACCACCCGGACCTCCTCTTCGTCGCGGAGGCGTACTGGGACCTCGAACGGGCCCTGCAGCAACAGGGCTTCGACCACTGCTACGACAAGCGGCTCTACGACCGTCTCCGCCACGAGGACGCCGCCTCGACCCGCGCCCACCTCCAGTCGGACCCCACCTACCAGCACGGCCTGGTCCGCTTCCTGGAGAACCACGACGAACCCCGTGCGGCCGCCGCCCTTCCCGACGCCGCCCGCCACCGCGCCGCGGCCGTCACGGTCGCCACCCTGCCCGGCGCGACGCTCTGGCACGAGGGCCAGTTCGAGGGCCGCCGGGTACGCCTGCCGGTGTTCCTCTCCCGCCGGCCGCAGGAACCGGCCGACGAGCAGCTACGTGAGTTCTACGGCCGGCTGCTCCCCGCCGCGGCCGCCGTGCGCGAAGGCGACTGGCGCCTGCTCACCGCCACCGGCCGGCCGGACAACGAGACCCACCGCACCCTCCTCGCCTGGAGCTGGACCGGACCCGGCTCCCGCCACCTGGTGATCGTCAACCACTCCGACGCCCCGGCGCAGGGACACGTGCCCCTGCCCTGGCCCGACCTGGCCGCCCGCCCCTGCCGGCTGACCGACCTGCTCTCGGCACAGACGTACGACCGTAGCGGCGACGACCTGCTCGCTCCGGGCCTGTTCGTCGACCTGCCCGCCTGGCATACCCACGTACTTTCCCTGGCCTGACCGGCGGCCGTGGTAGACAGCGACCATGACCTACGCACGCACGGCCGGCTGTCCGCGATGACCGCCGGCATCGACACCCCGGACCGCCGCGGACGCACCGGCCTGGACCGGACCGGCCTGGATCTGACCGGCAACCCCCGCGTGAAGGTGCGGGACGTGAAGCTGCTCTCCAGCCACTGGTACGTGGAGCGCGCCACCACCTTCGAACTCCAGCGTGCCGACGGCACCTGGAGCACGCAGCAGCGCGAGACGCACGACCGCGGCAACGGCGCCACCATGCTGCTGTACGACACCGACCGCGAAACCGTCCTGCTCACCCGGCAGTTCCGCTTCCCGGTGTATGTCAACGAACACCCCGACGGCATGCTCGTCGAGACGCCGGGCGGACTCCTCGACGACGATGACGAGCACCCCGAACTCGCCGTGCGGCGCGAGGTGGTGGAGGAGACCGGGCACACCATCGGCGAGGTCCAGCACGTCTTCGACGTCTACATGAGCCCGGGCTCGGTCACCGAACGAGTCAGCTTCTACGCCGCGGCCTACGGCCCCTCGACCCGCACCCACGAGGGCGGCGGCCTCGCCGAGGAGGGCGAGGACATCGAGATCCTCGAACTGCCCTTCCGCCGGGCCCTGGAGATGATCCGCAGCGGCGAGATCGCCGACGCCAAGACCATCATGCTGCTGCAGTGGGCGGCCCTTGAGGGACCGTTCGCCACCTAGCCACGCGCACCCTTGACTTCGCGTGCGCTTCAACATGAAGACTCCCGTTCGTACCCGGACACCCGGGTGCGAACGGGAGGACACCCATGAAGTACCGCACGATCGGAACCGACCCGAACCACCGCCGTGAGGTGAGCGTCCTCGCCCTGGGGGCGATGCTCATGGGCTCACGGACGGACGAGGAGACGTCCTTCGCCGTGCTCGACCGGTACGTCGAGGCCGGCGGCACCTTCATCGACACCTCCGGCAACTACGCCTTCTGGGAGGACGGAGGCCAGGGCGGCCAGAGCGAGGAACTCCTCGGGCGGTGGCGGCGCAGCCGCGGCATCGGCGACGAGATCGTCATCGCCACCAAGCTCGGCGCCCGCCCGCTCGCCCCCGGCACCAGCTACGTCGACAACCCGGAAGGCCTGTCCGCGAAGGTGATCCGTGAGTCCGCCGAGCGCAGCCGGGAACGGCTCGGCGTGGAGAGGCTGGACCTGCTCTACGCCCACATCGACGACCCCACCGTCCCCCAGCGCGAGACCGTCGAGGGCTTCGCCGCACTGGTCGCCGAGGGCACGGTCGGGCTGCTCGGCGTGAGCAACCAGTCCGTCTGGCGGGTGGAGCGGGCACGTGCCCTGGCCGCCGGGGGCGGGCTGCCCGGTTACGAGGTGCTCCAGTACGAGCACAGCTATCTGCGCCCCCGGACCGACGTGCCGTCCGACCTCTTCCCCGACGGCACCCTCGGCGCGGCGGGCCCCGATCTGCTCGGCTATCTGCGGGCCGAGCTCGGCCTGACCCTGGTCGCGTACTCGCCGCTCCTGAAGGGCGCCTACGTCCGCCCCGACCGGCTGTCGTCCGACTACGACCACCCGGGCACCCCGGCCCGCCTCGCGGCGCTGCGGGACGTGGCCCGGGAGACCGGGGCCACCGCCAACCAGGTCGTCCTGGCCTGGCAGCTGGGCGGAGCCCTCCCGATCATCCCGCTGGTCGGGGCGTCATCGGTGGCCCAGCTGGAGGAGAACCTGGCGGCCGTCGACCTGGACCTCACGGCGGACCAGCGCGCCCGGCTGGACGCGGCGCACTGACAGAGGAGCACTCGGCCTCCGCGGCCCGGGGGCGTCAGGCCGTCGAACGGCTCAAGGTCCGTGGGCCCCACCATGGCGTACCCCTGGCGGGCTCCCCTCCGCTGTGCCTGACTGGACACATGAGCCCACTTCCCACAGAGCGGTCCCTGAGCACCACCCCCGAAGGCCTCATGTGGGAGCCCAGCGAGCGCTGGGTGCGCGGCCGTAAGGGCGATGTCACCGTCGTCGACAGCCGGCACCCCGTGCTCGTCTGGGAGCCCGACCTTCCCGTACCGCAGTACGCCTTCCCGCGCGCGGACGTCCGCGAGGACCTTCTGCGCCCCGCCAAGAACCCGCACATCGGCACACACACCGGATCGCAGGTCTTCTACGACCTCGAAGCCGACGGCGAGCTGGTGGCGAACGCCGCCTGGACCTTCGCGGCCGACGACCTGGCCGGCCACATCGCCTTCGAGTGGTTCCGGCGCAGCGGCAGGGGACTCGACCACTGGTACGAGGAGGAGGAAGAGATCTTCATCCACCCCCGCGACCCGCACAAACGCGTCGACGCCATGACCAGCAGCCGCCACGTACAGATCGAGATCGACGGCCTGCTCGTCGCGGACACCCGCCGACCGGTGCTGCTGTTCGAGACCGGCCTGCCCACCCGGTACTACATCCCGCCCGAGGACGTCCGCCTCGACCTGCTCGTACCCACCGACCACCACACCGGCTGCCCCTACAAGGGCACCGCCCAGTACTGGTCGAGGCACGGCGGGGCCGACGTGCCGCCCAACCTCGTCTGGAGCTACCCGGAGCCGCTGCCCGCGGTGGGCCCGGTCCAGGGGCTGCTCGCCTTCTTCAACGAGGCGGTCGACATCACCGTGGACGGGGAGCGGCTGGAGCGCCCCGTCACACCGTTCAGTGCGATGCTCAGACCGCGCAGCCCACGTGGGCCAGCGCCTGCTTGAGCAGTACTCCGTGGCCGCCCGGCATCTCGCTCTCCACCGCGGGCGACACGGCCTCCTGCGGGCTGAACCAGACCAGGTCCAGAGCGTCCTGCCGGGGCCGGCAGTCGCCGGTGACCGGGACGACGTAGGCCAGGGACACCGCGTGCTGGCGCGGGTCGTGGTACGGCGTGACGCCGTGCGTCGGGAAGTACTCCGCGACGGTGAAGGGCTGCAGGGACGCCGGGATCCGGGGCAGCGCCACCGGGCCGAGGTCCTTCTCCAGGTGACGCAGCAGGGCGTCACGGACCCGCTCGTGGTGCAGCACCCGCCCGGAGACCAGCGTCCGGCTGACCGTCCCGTCCGGGCCGATGCGCAACAGCAGGCCGACGCTGGTGACTTCGCCGCTGTCGTCGACGCGCACGGGCACGGCCTCGACGTACAGGATCGGCATACGGGCGCGTGTGAGTTCGAGGTCGTCGGCGCTCAGCCAGCCCGGCGTGGTTTCGGTCATGTCAGACATTGCTTGATCATACTTTCAGGTGGTGCCGGACAGGCGGTAGACCCGGCGGGCATTGTGTGCTCCTGCCCACTCGGCGATGCGCAGCGCGTCGGGCAGGCTCAGTTCGTCGGCCTCCACCCGGTCCTGCAGCAGACCGGCCAGACCCTGGCGGAAGGCGAGCGCGCCCAGACAGTAGAACTCGGCCACACCGTACGCGTCGGAGCTGTACAGCAGCTTGCGGAACGGTGTGATCTCAAGGGCCTCCTCCAGGACGGCACGGGCGCGTGCCGGGCCGACGTAGTGAAGGGTGAGGCCCACATCCAGGTACACGTGCTCGAAGACCGCGGCCAGGTAGGCGGCCTGGCGCTGGTAGGGCCAGCAGTGCAGCAGGAGCACCGGGATCGTGCCGCTGGTCAGGTGCAACCAGTCGGTGAGGTGGGTCGGGTCGACCCGGTGCAGACGGATGTCGTTGTCGCCGAAGCCGGTGTGGAGCTGGAGCGGGAGGCCGAGGTCGACCGCGGTCCACAGCAGATGCCGTACGAGCACGGGATCGTCCAGCCGGCCACCGCGCGCCTGCCAGCGCCCGGCCGCCGCGGTGACCTCCGCGGCCGAGGGGCGGGCGGGGTCCAGGTCGAAGCCGGTGCGGTAGGCGGCCACGGACTTGACCGCCACCACACCCGGCCGCCCCACAGACTCCCGCGCGGCCGTGCGAAAGGCGTCGGCGTACTCGTCGGGCTCGACCCCCTTCGCCGCGACCGCCTCGGCGACGCCCTCCAGCCGTACGACCTCGTGGGCCCTGCCGCCGGCGATCCCGGCCAGCTGCGCCGGAGTGGTGAGGCCCTCCGGCGCGTACCCGGTGTCCACGCAGAACGTGCCCGTCCCCGAGGCGGCGAGGAAACGGCGCTGTACCTCGTGCCGGCCCAACTCGGCCCGCCGATCCAGGTACACGTCGGCCGGCGCGTGGCGCGGAAGGTCCAGCAGCGGGGCGCAGTGGCGGCGGACCGCCACGCCGACGGGGCTGTCGAAGGGCGAGATCCCGGGCCATGCGGCCCCCTCGGTGATCAGCTCCTCGAAGCCCTCCCGGGTCAGGTCCGCCGTGACCACACCATGGCAGTGGTGGTCCACCAGCGGCAGCGCGGCGAGCGCCTCCTGGACAGCCCCGCCGGCCGCGCCCACGTCAGTACTTCCAGCGGTACGCCGCCGCGACCCGCTCGTCGTCCAGCCCGTGGACCGCCGCGATCTCCCCCTGCCGTACGGCGATCACGGCGTCCGCCAGGACCGGCCCGAGCGCGGCCCGCAGCCGTTCGTCCTTGCGGAACTCCTCGACGGACTCGATCAGCGAGGTCGGCAGGCGTCGTACGCCTCGGGCGGCCGCGTCCGCGAGGTCGAGACGGGCCGGATCGCCGGCGATCTCCTCGGGCAGGGGAGTGGACGACGTCAGGCCCTCCAGCCCGGCCGAGAGAAGACAGGCGAGGGCCACATACGGGTTGGCGGCCAGGTCGACCGGCTTCACCTCCAGGTTCGCCACCCGGTCGCGCAGGCCCGCCGTCCCCGTGACGACCCGCAGCGCGGCCTCGCGTGTCTCGCGGCCCCAGGCGGTGAACACCCCGGCCCACTGGGAGGGTTTGAGCCGCAGATAGCTCGCCGGGCTGGGCGCGGTCACGGCCGTGAGGGCCGGCAGGTGACCGAGCACTCCGGCCGTGAACGACTCGGCGTCGGCCGTCATGCCGTACCGGCCCTCGCCGCCGGCGTGCAGGTTGACGCCCTCACGCCAGGCGGAGAGGTGGACATGGCCCCCGTTGCCGACGCCCTGTGCGAAGACCGCCGGGGCAAAGGAGACCACGAGCCCGTGGCGCCGGGCCACCGCCCGGATCGTCTGCCGCACCAGAACGCTTCGGTCGGCCGCCGCCACCGGGTCGAGGGCGCCCACCGAGATCTCGAACTGCCCGGCCGCGTACTCGGGATGGATCTGCTCGACGTCCACACCCTGCGTGGCCAGCGCGGACAGCAAGTCGGCGGTGTAGTCGCTCAGTTCGACCTGACGTGTGGCGCTGTACGCGGGCCCCGAGAGTGCGGGGACGAACTCGCCGCCCTCCGCCGGGCCTTCCCCGACGGCCCACTCGATCTCGATGGCGGCCTTGAAGGTGAGGCCGTGCCCTTCGGCGGCCTCGACGAGGATGCGGCGCAACGCGGTGCGGCTGCACCCTGGATGCGGCTCGCCCTCCTGCGTGATCCGGTCGACCGGCGCCCACGCCCAGCCGGGCTGCGCGGCCAGGGCGACGAGTTGGTCGAGGTCGGGGTAGAGACGCAGGTCGCCGTCCGGGGAACCGAGAACGTCGGTGGAGACGATGGAGTCGTTCGCCAGGAACGTGTCGAACACCGGTGACATGCCGACGCCCCAGGCCGCGGCCGAGGCGAGCCGGGCCGTCGGGACCGACTTCACCCGGGCCACACCCGCGGTGTCGACATACGACAGGACGACGCCGTGCACTCCTTGACCGGACAGCTCCTGCGCGAGCGCCCGGGCCCGCTCGACGTCACCGGGGCGTCCGCCGGGGACGGGATCGGCAAGGGTGGTCATAAATCCTCCACTGGCACGTCGGCGACGGTCTGCACGGGTGTCAGGGTTTCACGGCCACCGCGCCGAACTGCGGTACCGCGGTGGGCGATCCGGCATCGGCGCGCCACTGCGAGCACGACACCAGGCCCGGCTCCAGGAGGTCCAGCCCCTCGAAGAACGCGGCGATGTCCTCGCCGCTGCGGGCGGTGATCGGCGGGGTGGCGTTCTCGTTCCAGAACTTCATGGCCGGGATCTGGCCGGCACCGCCGAGGTCGGCGTCGAAGGTGGGGTGGGTGAGCACCAGGAAGCTGCCCGAGGACACCTCGGCCATGACGTTCGCCACGATCTCCCGCGCCTTCTCCGTGTCCAGCACGAAGTTGAGGATGCCCAGCATCATCACCGCGACCGGCTTGGTGAAGTCCAGTATTCCGGCGGCGCGTTCGAGGATCGCGGCCGGGTCGTGCACATCGGCGTCGACGTAGTCGGTGACGCCCTCGGGGGTGCCGGTCAGCAGGGTGCGGGCGTGGGCCAGGACGATGGGATCGTTGTCGACATACACGATCCGCGCGTCGGGTGCGATCCGCTGGGCGATCTGGTGGGTGTTGTCCGCCGTGGGCAGGCCCGTGCCGATGTCCAGGAACTGCCGCACGCCACGCTCTTCGGCCAGGAACCGCACCGCCCGGCCCAGGAATTCGCGGTCCGCGCGGGCGATGTCCCGGATGACCGGGAACATCCCGGCGACCTGTTCGCCGACCTGCTGGTCGACCTGGTAGTTGTCCTTGCCGCCGATCCAGTAGTTCCACACACGCGCGTTGTGCGCCACTCCGGTGTTCAGCCTCGCCGACCCGCCCGGGGTGTGGCTCTCACTCACGACTCAGCTCCTTCGCACGCACCTGTGACCGTCGTCGCCATTGTGCCGCCCGGTGATCACGCTGTCCCGGGAATCGGCTGATCAAGTGTGCGGAATCGGCTCTGCGGTGTCGGGCGCGGGGAACCGGCAGTGCGGTGTCGGGCTCTCTCTGCGGGATCGGCCGTGCCGATCGCGTCGGGTTTGGTCAGCCGGTTCGGCCGGGGCCCGCGGCCGGTGTCTTCCCGGAGAGGACGTCCTTCAGTCGCGGGGTGCCCTTTTGGACGGCCTGCTCGGTGGACTGGTGCTCGTCCCCGTCGAGCCCGCCGGCGGTGACGGTGATGGCGTCGTCGCCGACGCGTACGACGGCGACGTCCAGGGAGAGGGTGGCGGGCGAGCCGTTCGAGGTGCCCTGCACCGTCACGTGCAGATCCTGCCGCGCGTCGCCCACGTCGGGCAGCGAGCCCTTGGTCACCTGGACGGTCCGCTTGCCGCCCTTGGCGTCGATCGCGGTGAACTGGTCGCACGTGACCGGCAGCGTCTTCAGCCAGGCCCAGGATGCGTCGAGGCGGGCGTGGTCGTAGGCGGCGACCTGGTAGAGGAGGCGGGAGTCGCCCTGCTCGAACCCGGTCAGCGCGGACGCGCCGGACGGCTTGCCCAGCAGGTCGTCGTCGTAGAGCGCGTCGAGGAGTTTCTGGCAGTCGGCGCCGTTCGCCTTCGCGGTGAGCAGGGCGGCGACGTCGACCTTGCCGATGAGGAGGGTGTCGCCCCACTGGGCGGCGTCCTTGACCTGGTTCCAGTCGTCCTCGATGTCGCCCTCGGTGATCAGGGCGGCCCGTGCGCCGGTTTCGGTGAGGCGGGCGGAGGCCGAGGGAGTGGGGGTCTTCGCGGCCAGGGGCGAGGCGGGCCGGGACTCCTCGGCAAGGGGTGACGCGGCGGCGTCGGAGGCCTTGGAACCGGAGCTGTCACCGTCGTCCGAACAGGCCGCGGTGGTCAGCAGCGCGGCCGCGGCCAGCGCTGAAGCCAGCACGCGTACGGGGAGGGGCGGACGTCGGGTCATGGCGGATGCCTCCAGAGAAGCCGCGACAGACAGGAGCTGTCCTCAGCGCACCATCGGCGGCTCCGGCCCACCAGCGCACCGGGCCGTTCGGGGGAGCGCCCGGCCGGGGCGGGGCGGAGGCGAGCCGGTCAGGGCGTCTCGGGGGCGGGACCGGCGGCCCGCACCTGCACCCGCCGTCCGCCGCACTCGGGGCAGACCGCCTCCGTGAGCGGCGAGCGGACGGCCCGGCCCGCCTCGTCCACGTACTCCTGGGTGGTGAGGCCCGAGGTATCCAGGGGATCGGTGAAGAACATGACCCGGAAGCCGGCCTCCCAGGCGTGACCGCACTCCCCGCAGGCGAACGCGAAGGTGTCCGCCACCTCGCGGGGTTCCGCCGCCATGGGACCGCCCTCCTGCCGTGGCCCGCCGACTCCTGCCCTCAGCCCACAACGCCGCAGCTCGGACGGCAACTCGAACGCCCCGCCCGACATGCCCGCACACCCGCACCCGACCACACTGACCCCATGCCGATGAATCCCAAGGAGTGACATGCTGCCCGGATTCCTCGCCAGGGCGGTCGAGTCATTGTTCGGCCGGGAGGGCCGCTCGCTGCATCTGAAGGCGGCGGGCGCCGCGACGGCCGTCCTCGGCGTGGTGATGCTCATCGGCTCGTGGGCCGTCATCGTCGCCGAGTACGACGCACCGCGCGCCAATCTGCGGACGTACCCGCAGGCACTGTGGTGGTCGATCGAGACGGCGACCACCGTGGGGTACGGCGACTTCTTCCCGGTGACCTTCGGCGGCCGCATCGTCGGCACGGTCATGATGATCGTCGGGATCACGACATACGGCATGGTCACCGCCGCCCTGGCGACCTGGTTCGTCGGGCGGGAACAGAAACGTCGTCACCATCTCGCCCATCGTGCCGAGGAGTTGAGCGAGGAGACCGTCCGCGCCCTGCACGAACGCTTCGACCGCATCGAGCGGATGATGGCCGGGAAGGACGAACGCGAATGAGGGCTTGAGCACGCCTGCTACCGGCGAGTACCCCACCCTGTCACCTGCCGGACACCTGAGGTACGGTCCCTCCCGAGTCCGCAAGCACCCACAGGTTGCGGACCGTTACGGACGGTGTGGACGGGGGCGGCGGAAGCATGGGATTCCACCTGGTCGACGAAGGCGGCGAAGGACATGCGGAGTCCGACGGCACGCCGCTGGAGGCCCTCGCCCCCGAGCCCCTGCTGACCCGGGACTACGAGACGCGTCCCGCACTCGTCTACGAGCGGCTGCGCGAGCGCCACGGCCCGGTCGCTCCGGTCGATCTGCTGGGCGTGCCCGCCTGGCTGGTGCTCGGCTACCGCGAGTCGCTCCAGGTCCTCCAAAACGACGCCGGCTGGCCCAAGGGGCTGGAGAACTGGCGGGCCCGCACGGAGGGCCGGGTGCCCGCGGACTGGCCGCTCGGCCCGTCCCTCGAGGTCAACCACGTGCTGATCCAGGGCGGCCCCGGCCACCGCACCCTGCGCGACGCCTGGGACCTGGCCCTGCGCACCTTCCAGGACCCGCGCAACCCTCAGGCCAAGCGGCTCAAGTCGGCCGTCACCGGCTACGCCGACGAGCTGATCACCCTTCTCGCGCACGGCGGCCGTACGGGCGTGGCCGACCTGTCGGCGCAGTTCTCCCGCCCCCTGCCGCTGATGGCGGCGAGCCATCTGCTCGGCTTCCCCGGCTCGCAGGGCGACGAGGCCCTCATGGACATGTGGCGGGTACTGGACGCCGGCCCGGACGCGGAACCCGCCCTGGCACGCCTGCTGGTGACGCTCTCCGAACTGGCCGCCGCCAAGATCGAGAAGCCGGGCGACGACTTCCCCTCCCACCTGCTCGCCGCCCACCCGGACCTCTCGGTCGACGCGCTGGCCAGGGAACTGTTCATGCTGCTCGGCATGACCTCCGACCACGTCGGCATCCTCATCTCCAACACCGTCGTCGAGGTGATCTCCGGGGATGCCGACGGCGGAGTGCGTACCGCCCAGTCCGCCGGCATGGTCCGGGAGGCCATGAACCGCGTGGTCATGCGCAAGCCGCCCCTGGTCAACTTCGTGCCGAGGTTCGCGGCCGAGGACAGCCGGCTCGGGAACTACACGATCCGCGCCGGCGACCCCGTGTGGGTCTCGCCCGCCGCCGCGCACGCCGACCCTCTCTTCGCCGGCCGGATCGCGCCGGGCTCCAGCATCAGCAGCCGGGCCCATCTGTCATGGGGCGCGGGCCCCCGTCAGTGCCCGGCCCGCGAGCTGGCGTCCACCATCGCGGCGGCCGGCGTGAGCCGCGTCTTCGAACGGTTCGGGCACCTGGAGCTCGCCCTGCCCGTCGACCAACTACCCTGGCGCTCCTCGCCGTTCATGCGAGGACTGCGCTCGCTGCCCGTGCGCTACGAGCTCTCCGGACCGGCGCTGCGGGTACCGAAGGCGCCCGGCCTGCCCGCCGCACCCGCCGCACCGGACCAGGCCGCCAGACGGCGGTCCTCGCTGTGGCGGTACCTCGCGGGACTCATCCGGTCCGGAAACTGACCGTCGGCCCGGCCCGCACAGGGTGACCGGACTGCCGGCCCGCACAGGGTGACCGGACCGCGGTACGGCTGATCGTCACCGATATCGAGGGCACGCTCCCGGACGACGCCAGGCGGATTCCGCCCGGGCTCCGGGAGACGCCGGCCGGACTGCGCAGGCGCGGTGTGCTGTTCAGCATCGAGCTCGCCCCTGTTCGGTCGAGCGCCGGCGCGAGGACTTCGGCCTCACCCGAGACCCTGGCGCCACGGACGGCCCCGGCTGTTCAATGGTGCTGAACATGTCCGTTCCGGAGAGGAGCCGCCGTGTCTCCCGCCGCCGTGCCGCCCGTCGGCGCGCGCATCCGGCAGGCCCGCCTCGCGAAAGGCGTGAGCCTGCGCGCCCTCGCGCGTGATGCCGGAGTCTCCGCGAGCCTCGTGTCCCAGATCGAGACCGGCAAGAGCCAGCCGTCCGTGAGCACCCTGTACGCCATCACCACCGCACTGTCGATATCCGTCGAGTCGCTCTTCGACGCCTACGAGGACGGGATCGCCGCGCCCCCGGCCGTGACCGCGTCCGCCGGACCTGCTGCTCCCGCCACCGTCCTGCACGCCCTCGCCGCCTTCGCCGCCGATCCGGGGCGGCGCATCGGACCGCTGGTCACGCCTGGGGAGCGGGAGGTGCTGGAGCTGGACTCGGGGGTCGTGTGGGAGCGGCTGGGGCATGTTCCGGGCACGGACGTCGACTTCCTGCGGGTGACCTACCGGCCCGGTGGCTCCTCCTCCAGCTCCGGCGGCCTGATGCGGCACGCGGGCACCGAGTACGGCTGTCTGACCTCCGGCGCACTCGTCCTCACCCTCGGCTTCGACGAGTACACGCTGGGTCCCGGCGACGCCGTCTGCTTCGAGTCGACCACCCCGCACCGCTACCGCAACGACGGCGCCGAACCGGCCGTAGGGGTGTGGTTCGTGTTCGGCCAGGGCGCCGGTCAAGCCGTTCAGTAGCGGGCGTTCAGTTGCAGGCGTACAGGAGCAGGCGTTCAGTAGCACTTGACACTCACGCGGCACGGTCGTCTACTCCGAAGTGGGGGTGGTCGCCATGGCGATCCGGACCTTCGGACCCAATGCCGTCGACTGGGAAGAGCGCATCGACCTGGACCGGCTCCGCAAGGAGCGGCTGGCCAGGCTCCACGAGACGCTGAACGGCTCGTCGCTCGGCGCCGTGCTCAGCTTCGACTTCGCCAACATCCGCTATATGACCGCCACGCACATCGGCACCTGGGCGATGGACAAGCTGATCCGCTTCGCACTGCTGGTGCGCGGCGGTGAACCGGTCGTCTGGGACTTCGGATCGGCCGCCCGCCACCACCAGCTCTACAACCCCTGGCTCGACTACAGCGACGGCAAGGGCGGCGGCCCGCCCACCGGCGCCCGGGCGGGGATCTCCACACTCCGCGGTGCCTTCCACCCCGACGCCCGGATCGCCGAGGAAGTCGCCGCCAGGATCGCCGAGGAGCTGCGCGAGCACGGGCTCGCGGGGGAGCCGCTCGGCATCGACGTCGCCGAGATGCCGATCCTGGCCGCCCTGCGTGCCGAGGGCATCGACGTCGTCGACGGCCAGCAGGTCCTCCTGGAGGCCCGCCGCACCAAGACCCGCGACGAGATCTCCCTGCTCACCCAGGCCTGCGCGATGGTGGACGCGGCGTACGAGGAGCTGTACGGCTACCTCCGCCCGGGGGTCCGCGAGAACGAGTGCGTCGGACTCGTCAGCAAGGTCCTCTACGACCTCGGCAGCGAGTACGTCGAAGGCGTCAACGCCATCTCCGGCGAGCGCTGTTCGCCCCACCCGCACGTCTACAGCGACCGCCTGATCCGCCCCGGCGACCCCGCCTTCTTCGACATCCTGCACAGCCACCTCGGCTACCGCACCTGCTACTACCGCACCTTCGCCGTCGGCAGCGCCTCGCGCGCGCAACAGGACGCCTATGTCCGCTGCCGCGCGTACATGGACCAGGCCATCGCTCTCGTCCGGCCAGGTGCCACCACCGCCGACATCGTCCAAGTCTGGCCGCGTGCCGAGGAGTTCGGCTTCGCCGACGAGACAGCCGCGTTCGCCCTGCAGTACGGCCACGGGGTGGGCCTGTCGATCTGGGAGAAGCCCATCTTCAGCCGACTGGTCTCCCTCGACCATCCCGAAGTCCTCCAGGAGGGCATGGTGTTCGCCCTGGAGACCTACTGGCCGGCGGCGGACGGCTGGTCGGCGGCCCGTATCGAGGAGGAGCTGGTCGTCACCGCCGACGGCTGCGAGGTCATCACCAAGTTCCCGGCCGAGGAACTGCTGGTCGCGGGCCGCAAGTACTGGACGGTCGGCGGCGAGCTCAACACCCGCCGCGAGTCCCAGTCCCACCTCAACACCCGTAACAACGGGAGCACTTGATGGTCGGCCGCGACGAACTCCTCACGCTCTACGAGCAGATGGCCGTCATCCGCCGTACGGAGAAGGCCGCCCACGACCTGTTCCTGTCCGGCCTGGTCAAGGGCACCACCCACCTCGCCGCCGGGCACGAGGCCATCGCCGTCGGCACGAGCGCCGCCCTGCGCCCCGACGACTACGTCTTCGCCACCTACCGCGGTCACCACCACGCGATGGCCCGCGGCGCCACGCCCGAGGAGTGCCTCGCCGAACTCATGAGCCGCGCGACCGGGTTGTGCAAGGCCAAGGGCGGCTCCATGCACCTCACCAAGGCCGACGCGTTCATGCTCGGCTCCTACGCCATCGTCGGCGCCCATCTCCCGATGGCGGTCGGCGCCGCCTGGTCGGCCCGGCTGCGCGGGACCCAGCAGGTGGCCGTCGCCTTCTTCGGTGACGGCGCGACCAACATCGGCGCCTTCCACGAGGCCCTCAACCTGGCCGCCGTATGGAAGCTGCCCGTGCTGTTCGTCTGCGAGAACAACCTGTACATGGAGTACACGCCCATCGCCGACGTCACGGCGGTGGCCCGGCCCGCGGCCGACCGCGCCCCCTCGTACGGCATCCCGGGCGAGGCCGTCGACGGCAACGACGTCGTCGCCGTCCACGAGGCGGTGACGCGGCTCGCACGACGGGCCCGAGCAGGAGACGGGCCCGCTCTCCTGGAGGCCGAGACCTACCGCCACTACGGGCACAGTCGCGCCGACCCGGCCGCCTACCGTCCCGCCGAGGAGGTCGAACGCTGGCTCAAGCACGACCCGTTGGACCTCGCGCGCGGACGCCTTGTCGAGCTGGGGGTGCCCGAGGAGACGGTCACCGCGGCCGACGAGCGTGCCCGTGACGTCGTACAGAAGGCGGTCGAGGCGGCGAAAGCCGCGCCGCCGCCGGATCCGGGCGAGGCGCTGACCGACGTGTGGGCGGACGGGGGTGCGGCGTGGCGGACGTGATCAGCTATCGGGAGGCGGTCGCCGAGGGCATCGCGCGGGAGATGCGCCGGGACCCGGCCGTCGTGTGCCTCGGCGAGGACATCGGCGAGGCGGGCGGGGTGTTCAAGACGACCGTCGGGCTGCTGAAGGAGTTCGGGCCCGAACGGGTGTGGGACACGCCCATCTCCGAACAGGCCATCGTGGGTGCGGCGATGGGCGCCGCGATGACCGGGATGCGGCCGGTTGCGGAGATCATGTTCTCGGATTTCCTCGCCTGTTGCTGGGACTACCTCGCCAACGAGATACCCAAAGTGAGGTACATGACGGGCGGTCAGGTCACCGTCCCGCTCGTGGTGCGCACCGCCAACGGCGGCGGCCTCGGCTTCGGCGCCCAGCACTCGCAGGCCACGGAGAACTGGGCGCTGACCGTCCCCGGGCTGAAGATCGCCGCCCCCGCCACGCCCGCCGACGTCATCGGCATGATGGCGGCGGCGATCCGCAGCGACGACCCGGTCGTGTTCTTCGAGCACAAGGGACTGCTGGCGAGCAAGGGAGCCCCCGCGCCGCCGGGGCACGTGGTCGAGCTGGGGCGGGCGGCCGTCGTGCGTGAGGGCGCCGACGTGACGCTGGTCGCCCTCGCCTCCATGGTGCCGCTGGCGTCGAAGGCCGCCGACGTCCTCGCCGGCGAGGGCATCTCGGTGGAGGTCGTCGACCTTCGCTGTCTCGTCCCACTCGACGTCTCCACCGTCCTCGCCTCTCTCGACAGGACCTCGCGGCTCGTGACCGTCGAGGAGAACCCCTATCAGGGCGGCTGGGGCGCCACCCTCGTCTCGGTCGTCGCCGACGAGGGGTTCGGAATGCTGGACGCGCCCGTGCGCCGGGTGGCGGGGGAGTGTGTGCCGCTGCCGTTCGCCGACGTACTGGAGGAACAGGTCATCCCCACCGTGGACAAGGTCGTGGCGGCCGTCCGGAGTCTCGCCGCGTACTGAACACCCCTGACCCTGAGGAGGAAGCGCGATGACCGATCGGATACTGCTTCGCGCGGGGCACGTGATCTCGATGGATCCCTCCGTCGGGGAACTGCCGAAGGGAGACGTCCTCATCGAGGACGGCAGGATCGCGGCCGTGCAGCCGGAGATCAGTGCGGACGCCGAGGTCCTCGACATGACCGGGCGCATCGTGATCCCCGGCTTCGTCGACAGCCACCGCCACACCTGGGAGGCCCCCATCAGGGGCGTCGCCCCCGATGCCACCCTGGACGACTACTTCGTCGACATCCTCGACACCTTCGCCCCGCTGTACACCCCCGAGGACGTGTACGCGGGAAACCTCGCCGGCGCTCTGGAGTGTCTGAACGCCGGCATCACGACACTCGTCGACTGGTCCCACATCAACAACACGCCCGAGCACCCGGACGCCGCGATCCAGGCGCTCGGCGAGACCGGCATCCGCGCCCAGTACGCCTACGGCAGCGCCAACACCTCCCTCGCCGACTACTGGTTCGAGAGCAAGATCGCGATTCCCGGCGACGACGTCCGCCGTATCCGCGCCCAGCACTTCGCCTCCGACGAAGGCCTGCTGACCATGGGGCTCGCCACCCGCGGCCCCGGCTTCTGCGTCAACGACGTCGTCACCTCCGAGTGGGCCCTGGCGCGCGAGCTGGACATCCCGATCACCGTGCATGTGGCGATGGGGCGGCTCGCCGGCCGCTTCGGCATGGTCAGGCGGCTGCACGACCTGGGGCTCCTCGGCCCGGACACCACCTACGTCCACTGCTGCTACCTCAGCGAGGAGGAGTGGCGGATGGTCGCCGACACCGGTGGCACGGTGTCGATCGCGCCCCAGGTGGAGACGCAGATGGGGCACGGCTGGCCGCCCGTGATGAGCGCGATCGAGCACGGACTGCGGCCCTCGCTCAGCATCGACGTCGTCACCACCGTGCCCGGCGACATGTTCACCCAGATCCGCGCGGCCTTCGGCGCCGAGCGGGCCCGGGTCAACGCGGACTGCTGGCAGGCCAACATGCCGGTACCCAGCACCATGTTGACGGCACGTCAGATGCTGGAGGTCGCCACGAGCAACGGCGCGCATGTCGCGGGACTGGAGCACCGCACCGGTTCCCTGACCCCCGGCAAGCGCGCCGACGTCGTCGCCCTCGACGCCACCGCGCTGAACATGACGCCGGTGCACGACGCGGCCTCCGCGGTCACGCTGTGCGCGGACGTCTCCAACGTCGAGACGGTCATCGTCGACGGCGTGGTCCGCAAGCGCGACGGCAGGCTGACGGCCGACGTCGCGCGGGCCCGACGGCTCGTCGAGGAGTCCCGCGACCGGCTCCTGGCGGCGAAGGAAGCGGTGGCGCAGGAAGCGGTGACGAAGGAAGCGATGGCGAAGGAAGAAGGGAAGGCGAAGGAGGGGAAGCCGACCGTATGACCCGGCATCTGGTGCGGCGGGCCGCCGACGCGGCCGAGCCGCCGTACGACGCGCACGGCCACCGGCGCCGCACGCTGGTCGGTGAGGCCGACGGCAGCGTGCACACCGGCTTCGGCCTCTGCGAACTGCGGCCGGACGGTGGGGTGCCGGCGCATGTGCACTCGTACGAGGAGAGCTTCCACATCCTCGACGGGACCGTGATCCTCGACGTGCCCGAAGGCTCGTACCTTCTCGAAGAGGGCGACTACGGCATCCTCCCGGCCGGCGTCCCGCACGCCTGGCGCGGCGCCGACGACACGGCCGCACGCTGGGCGGACATGCTCGCGCCGGTGCCAAGGGCACGCTACGCGCACGACACGCAGCCCGTGCCCGGCCTGTCTGCGAGGCCGCCCGTCCGCATCGACGTCCGCGACCCGCGCACCCGCTCCTTCGGCCACTTCGAGCCCGCCCAGATGGACCCGGGCAAACAGTCCCAGGACCTCCTGGCCGTCTCGGCGAGCATGCGCACCGCACTGCTCGTCTACAGCGGCATCACGGTCAAGATGATGGTCGACAGCGACCTCGGCGCGGTCGCCTCCACGATGTTCATGGTGCAGTACGCCCCCGACGGCGTCGCCGGCACGCACGACCACCCCTTCGAGGAGACGTACCTGTTCCTCCACGGCGAGGCGGACGCCGTGTTCGACGGCGAACGGTATCGGCTCGGACCCGGCGACTGCGCCTGGGCGGGCGCCGGTTGCGTGCACGGCTTCGCCAACGCCGGTCAGGGGGCGCTGCGTTGGCTGGAGACACAGGCGCCGCAGCCGCCGCCGCGTCATTCGTACCGGTTCACTCGCGACTGGGAGTACCTGAGGGAGGCCCTGGAGTCATGAGCAGCGTCCTGGTCGTCGGCGGCACGTCCGGCATCGGCCGAGAGTTCGCCCTCGTCCGTGCAGAGCAGGGCGACGAGGTCGTCCTCACCGGCCGCGACCCCGGTCGAGCCGACGCCGTCGCCAAGGAGCTCGGCGCCCGCGGCCTCGCCCTCGACCTGTCCCGGCCACGCGAGATCGCGGGGGCGTTGGCGGACGTCGGACACGTCGACCACCTGGTCCTCGCGGGCGTCTCCCGTGACGAGAACAGGGCGACCGACTACGACATAGCCGCCGCCCTCGAACTGGTCACCCTCAAGCTCGTCGGCTACACCGAGGTCGTGCACGTGCTGCGGCAGCGGATGACCGACGACAGCGCGATCGTGATCTTCGGCGGTCAGGCCAAGGAGCGCCCCTACCCCGGCGCGACGACGGTCGCCACGGTCAACGCGGGTGTACGCGGCCTGGTGAACACCCTCGCGGTCGAACTCGCGCCGGTCCGGGTCAACGCCGTACATCCAGGTGTCGTGGGCGACAGCCCCTACTGGCGGGGCAAGCCGGAGGAGGTGCTGTCCGGTCTGCGCGCGAGGACCCCGACCGGTCGGCTCGCCACCATGGCGGACGTGGTGGACGCCGTGGACTTCCTGCTGCGCAACAGGTCCGTCAATGCGGTGGAGCTGAGTGTGGACGGGGGGTGGCTGCTGGGGTGAGCGACACGGAAGCGCGCGTCGCGGTGATCGGCACGGGCCGGATGGGCGCGGCCACGACGATGCGGCCGCGTGCGGCTGGGTGCTCGGTGACGGCGTACCACCGCACGCGCGCCAACGCCGGGGCCACCGTCACCGGCACGGCACGCGAGGCCGCCGCGTCGGCGGACGGCGTCCTCGCCTGTCTCGGCGACGCCAGCCAGTCATGGCTTCAGCGGGTCGTGGCCGATCGTCATCAGCCGGTGCCGGCGGTCGGAGTCCTCAGCCACGGGCTCGTTCTCCGGGTCCGCCTGCTCCTCGACGGTGTCCACGACCTCGTACATCACTCGGAGGTCGTCGTCGGTGAGGTCGGTGCGCCGTTTCTGCAGGATGGCGAGGACGTGCTCCCCGACGGGGTTGCCCGCCTGGTCGGGCAGGGGCTCCGCCACCTCGCCGGTCTCACTGACCCGCAGCCAGGCCGCCAGTTCCTGTGAGGTCATGTTCACCACGCGGTGGAAGTCCTCCCACAGCGCGTCGAGTTCGAGGGCGTCGGTCATCGTGTCCCCCTTTCCGTACGTGTACGTATGTGCTTCTGCGCTTGGCCGGTCAGTTGTCGCGCGGCCAGGTCCCGGCGTCGAACATCCACCGCTGCTTCTCGAGCTCGGCGGTGAGGGAGATCAGCAGGTCCTGGGTGACCGGATCCGGCGCTCGGTCGCGAGCGGAACCGCGGGCCCACGATGTTCCGGTGCGCCTGCTTCCCGATCAGCGAGAGCCCGGGAAGATCCACGAGCGTGCTCTGAAGCGCCTCCTCGGCGACCTTGCGGGCCGGTGCCGGGAGGGCGCTCTTCACCACCGTCACAGGTGCTTCTCCTTCTGGCCGGTGCCTGCGGGTACGGACCGGCTGGTGCCCGCAGGTACCGGCGCGGGTGCCCAGGGCGGACCAAGGCAAACGCGACGCCCGGTTGGCGGCCTGGTCTCAGTCCGTGGATGCGCCGTTCAACTCGTGGGCGCGCCCAGGCCGTCGAGGAACCGGGTCAGGTCCGCGAAGACCTCCGCCCTGTTCGTCTCGTTGAACACCTCGTGCCGGGCACCGGGGTAGATCCGCTCGGTGAGGTTGCCGCCGCTGAGCTGTTCGACGCCGATACGGCTGCCGGCCGGCGGGACGAGCCGGTCGTCGTCGCCGTGCAGCCACAGCAGCGGAAGCCGGTCGACGTCGCCGCCCTCGGCGACGGTCTGCAGAGTTCGCGCGAAGGCCTGCAGGGTCGGCCGCTTCATCGGACCGTGCCAGACCAGCGGATCCACGGCATACGCCGCTCCCACCGCCGGGTCACGGGAGAGCGAGGCCGGGCTGATGGGCGTGTCGGGGATCTCGTCGAGCGCGAGCAGCCGTCCCGGCAGCTCCCAGGCGCCGATCACCGGCCCGGACAGTACGAGGGCCGCGAGCTCGGCGCCGTGGCGCTGGGCGTAACGGGCCGCGATCAGTCCGCCCATGGAGTGACCGATCAGCACGACCGGCACGCCCGGGTGCGCGGACCGGGCCAGTCCCGCCACGGAGTGCACATCGCCGACCACGTCCTCGAAGTCCTCGATCAGCACCCGCTCGCCCGCCGACCTGCCGTGGCCCGTGTGGTCGGGCCCGAAGACGGCCGCGCCGTGCCCGGTCAGGACACCGGCCAGCTCCTCGTACCGGCCGATGTGCTCGCCGTAGCCGTGGGCGACCAGAGCGATGTACCGGGGCCGCCCGTGGGGCCACTCGCGGACGGTGATCGAGCCGCGGATGCCGGGCAGGACGTGCTCGTGGGCGTCGGCCATGTGTCCTCCAACTGCGTCGGTGGAAGGTTCCGGCGATCTTCCCAGGGGGCGGAGCAGAGGTCTATAGTCCAAAACTAGCACCGCTAATTAACGTCCTTCGGGTCCGGGCCACCGAACGTGCCCCGTAGGTCGAACAGTCCGGACAGCCTCGTTGGGCCTCGTGGAGGCCTCGTCGAGCCTGGTAGAGCGTCGTCGGTCAGGAGTCCTGTCGTGCGTCCCGTCCACTTCGCGGCCGCCCGCCGCACCCCCATCGGCAAGCTGCGCGGCGCCCTGTCCTCCGTGCGCCCCGACGACCTCGCCGCACACGTGATCCGCGCCCTCGTCGCGGACGTCCCCGCCCTGGATCCGGCCCGCATCGACGACGTCTACTGGGGCGCCGCCAACCAGGCCGGCGAGGACAACCGCAACGTCGCCCGCATGGCCGCGCTGCTCGCGGGCCTCCCCGAGTCCGTCCCCGGGGCCACGGTCAACCGCCTGTGCGCCTCCGGCCTGGAGGCGGTGACGTCGGCCGCCCGCACCATCGCCGCCGGAGAGTCCGACATCGTCCTCGCGGGTGGCTCGGAGTCCATGAGCCGCGCTCCCTTCGTCCTGCCCCGCCCCGACGAGGCCCTCCCGCAGCGCATCGAGACCGTCGACACCCGCCTTGGCTGGCGCCTGGTCAACCCGGCGATGAAGGACCACCACGGCCTGTTGTCCATGGGCGAGACCGCGGAGGAGGTCGCCGGGCGCCACGGTGTCAGCCGTGAACGCCAGGACGCGTTCGCCCTGCGCAGCCACCAGCGCGCCGCTGACGCCCGCAAGAACGGTCACTTCGACGACGAACTCCTGCCCGTGGAGCGCCCGGACGGTGTGCTCGTCGACGCCGACGAGTGCATTCGCGAGGACACGTCGTACGAGAAGCTCTCGCGGCTGAAGCCCGTCTTCCGTGACGGCGGCACGGTGACGGCGGGCAATGCCTCACCGATGAACGACGGCGCCGCGGGCCTCCTCCTGGTCAGCGAGGAGGCCCTCGACGACCTGGGCCTGGAGTCACTGGGCCGCTATGTCGCCGGTGCCTCGGCCGGAGTCCATCCCGACGTGATGGGCATCGGTCCCGTCCCCGCCACCCGCAAGGCCCTGGCCCGCACCGGCTGGAGCATCGGCGACATCCAGGAGGCCGAGTTCAACGAGGCGTTCGCCGCGCAGGCCCTGGCCTGCGTGGACCAGCTCGGCATCGACCCGGACCTGGTCAACCCGAGCGGCGGCGCGATCGCCCTGGGACATCCGCTCGGCTGCTCGGGAGCCCGGATCCTCACGACACTGCTGCACCGCATGCGCCGCGCAGGGTCAAAGCGAGGGCTGGCGACGATGTGCGTGGGGGTCGGGCAGGGCAGTGCGGTGCTGGTGGAGAGGCACTAGCGCAGCCAAGGGCGTGATGTCCGGGACCGGCATGGTGTGCGGTGGAGTTCCTGCAGCGCAGGGGCCAACCTGCGAGACGGTACTTACAGGACCGGTTGTCCGCACATAGCATCGGTCTCCGCATGGACACGATGACGCTCTGGCACATATCCGGCTGGGAGTTCGCCGCCCTCGCCTTCGCGGCCCTCCTCGTCGGCTTCTCGAAGACCGCGGTGAGCGGGGCCAACACGGTGAGCCTCGCCGTCTTCGCGGCGGTCCTGCCCGCCCGCGCCTCCACCGGAGTACTCCTGCCCATCCTGATCGTCGGCGACGTCCTCGCGGTCCTCACCTATCGGCGGCACGCCCACTGGCCCACGCTGTGGCGGCTGTTCCCGGCGGTCGCGGCAGGCGTCGCCGTCGGCACGCTGTTCCTGGTCTGGGCCGACGATCGAGTCGTACGGACGTCGATCGGCGCGATCCTGCTGCTGATGGCGGGCGTGACGGTGTGGCGGCGGCGTACGACGGAGCCCGACGAGGAGCCGGACTCGGTCGCGACGAAGTCCGGCCGGGTCAAGGCACGCTCGTACGGCGTCCTCGGCGGCTTCACCACGATGGTCGCCAACGCGGGCGGCCCGGTGATGTCGATGTACCTGTTGTCGGCGGGCTTCCGCAAGCTCGGCTTCCTCGGGACGTCCGCGTTCTTCTTCCTGATCGTGAACGTGTCGAAGGTGCCCTTCAGCGCCGGCCTCGGCCTGATCGACGGCCACTCGCTGCTCCTTGACGCCGCGCTCGCGGTGTTCGTCATACCTGGTGCGTTCTTCGGCAAATGGGCTGTGAACCGAATCAACCAGCGGCTCTTCGAACAACTCGTGATCGCGGCGACGATCGTGGGCGGCCTGCAGCTGCTGCTGCGCTAGCCGCCGTCTGCACACTGCCCTGGTGCGTCGGCCAGTGCTCCGCCGGTGTGCGGGAATGCGATGGCGGCATGCGGTGTTGGACGGGATGTGGTTGACATGCTCGGATCAAAGATCCGTGGTGTGGGCGAAGGGAGGACCTCATGGCACGCAGCACCGTGCGCCCAGTCGTCACGCTGAAGTCGACGGCCGGAACCGGTGTCACTTACGTGACCCGCAAGAACCGCAAGAACCACCCCGACCGGCTGGTCCTGCGCAAGTACGACCCGGTTGCGGGCGAGCACGTCCCGTTCCGCGAGGAGCGCTGACCGAACCCGCGCCATTGCGGCGCAGGCTCTTGAGGAAGGAAACCCCATGAAGCCCCGCATTCATCCCGACTCCCGGTTCGTGGTTTTCCGCGACCGCGCCGCGGACGTCGCGTTCCTGACCCGTTCCACCGCCGACTCGTCGAAGACGATCGAGTGGGAGGACGGTCGCTCGTACCCCCTGATCGACGTCGAGATCTCCTCTGCGTCCCATCCCTTCCACACGGGCAACACGCGGGTCATGGACACCGCGGGCCGAGTGGAGCGCTTCGAGCGTCGCTACGGCCGTGCCGGCACGCGTGACTAGGAGAGCAGAACCATGAAGGTGCGCAAGTCCCTGCGCTCACTGAAGTCCAGGCCCGGGGCCCAGGTGGTCCGCCGACGCGGTGTGGTCTTCGTCATCAACAAGAAGGACCCCCGCTTCAAGGCCCGCCAGGGCTGACGAAGATCCACACATCAGGAGGGCCGCCCCGCATCCCGCCGGGCGGCCCTCCCGTCATGTGCTCCCCTCAGGGCGGGCCCTGCACGCCCGCCCCCGCACTCGACCTCGTACGCTCGCCCCATGCCCCCCCACGTGCTGATCCTCGGTGGCACCGCCGAGGCCCGCGAACTGGCCGCCGTGCTCGCGGCACGCCCCGGCGTGCGGGTCACCACCTCCCTCGCGGGGCGCGTGACACGGCCCGGCGCCCTGGCGGGAGACGTGCGTGTCGGAGGCTTCGGCGGGGCGGCAGGGCTGGCCGGCTGGCTGCGTGAACAGCACGTGGACGCCCTCGTCGACGCGACGCACCCCTTCGCCGAGACGATCACCGCCAACGCTGCGCAGGCCGCGGCGGCCAGTGGAGTGTCCGCGGTCGTGCTGCGCCGCCCCGGCTGGCAGCCGGACCCCGAGGACCGCTGGCACCTGGTCACGTCGCTGGGCGCCGCGGCCGACGCGCTGCCGCGGTTCGGCTCCCGGGCCTTCCTGACCACCGGCCGCCTTGGTCTGTCGGCTTTCGCACACCTCACGGAGATGCACTTCGTCGTACGGTCGGTGGAGCCCCCCGAGCCGCCGGTGCCGCCGCACACCGAAGTACTGCTCGCGCGCGGGCCGTTCACGGTCGCCGACGAGACGACGTTGCTGCGCGAGTACCTGATCGACGTCCTGGTCACGAAGGACAGCGGGGGAGAGGCGACGGCCGCCAAGCTCACGGCCGCACGCCAACTCGGGCTTCCCGTCGTGGTCGTACGTCGGCCGCCCCTGCCGAGGGGCGTGAGCGCGGTGCCGAACGTGGCAGGTGTCCTCGCGCGGTTGGGCTTCAACTCCTAGAGGGACAAGGGAGGAGGGAAGTCGGATACAGGCCGAGCGCCGCTTGGGCTCACTCCCTTGGGTTACGGCGCAGCAGATACGTGTCCATGATCCATCCCTTGCGCTCCCGGGCCTCGGCCCGCAACCGCTCGATCCGCGGCGCGGCCTCGCCGATCGGCCCGGAGACGAGGATCTCGTCCGGGGTGCCTATGTACGCGCCCCAGTAGATGTCGATGTCCTGGTCGGCGTACTGCCGGAACGTCCGATGGGCGTCCAGCATCACCACCACGTCGTCGACCCCCTCCGGGAAACCCTCGGCGAGCCGCCGCCCCGTGGTGATCTGGACGGGCCGGGCAACCCGGTTGAGCCCCGTACGATGGCGGGCGACGAGTGCGGAGACGCTGCTGATCCCGGGCACGACGTCATACTCGAACGTCAGGCTGCCCCGCCTCAGGATCTCCTGCAGGATCCCGAGCGTGCTGTCGTACAACGCCGGATCCCCCCACACCAGGAACGCGCCGCTCTCGTCCTCGCCCAGCTCCTCGGCGATCAACCGCTCGTAGATGTCGGCACGGGCACTGCGCCAGTCCCCGACGGCGGGGGAGTAGGCCGCACCCCCCGCGCTCCGGTCCCGCTCCGGATCCCGTGCCTCGACCACCCGGTACGGCGCCCCGTCCGGTAGGTGCGCGTCGAGCATGTCCCGGCGGAGCCGCGTGAGATCGTCCTTCACCTCACCCTTCTCGAGGATGAAGAACACGTCCGTGCTCCGCAGCGCCCTGACCGCCTGCAGGGTGAGCTGGTCGGGGTCGCCCGCGCCGATACCGATCACATGAATCTTTCGCACACCCCGAGTCTGCCGCACGCCACTGACAGTCCGTACACCGCGTCGGCACCGAGCGAATACGGCACGGGCGCGGCATGGCCGCAGCACGGACGCGGGCCTTGCGGCGCAGGTGTTGTCACGGCACCTGCCCGCGCAGCCGCGGCGCCCGCGCCCCGGCATCGACGGCCAGGCCGCCGCCCTCCACGTCGTCCGCCAGCTCACGCGCCCAGCCGGCCAGCCCCACCAGGTCCATCCCGTACGGCCGCTGCCGCCCCGGTTCCGCCGCCCACTCCGTCACGGCCCCGGCGCCCCGCCGCAGCAGCCGGGCGCCGCCCGCCACATTGCCCCGGGCGGCATGGGTGAGCCCCACGGAGACCTGCGCCAGGCCCCGCCACAGCCCCCGCTCCTCCTCGGGCCCGGACTTCCAGGCATCCTCGAACACCTCGTGCGCGTGGAAGGGCTGCCCCGCGTCGAGCAGCTCCTGTGCCTCGGCGACGGTCTGCTCCGGCGTACGTACGACACCCTCGGGCTGCCGGGCCACCCCCTCGGCGCCGTACGGCAGGGGCCGCCCGAGCCCGTCCCGCGGCCGGGCATTGCGCGCCCGCCCCTCGCCGTCCCGGTCCCGCGCCCCGGCCACCCGGCCCGACGGCGCGCTGCTCCTGCGTCCCGTGCTGCCCATACGTCCGATTGTCCCGCGCCCCGGGTCCGCTTCGGCGCCAGCCCGGACGTGGGGTAAAGTGCAGTCCGCGCGATCACGCGGTTCACCGCGGAAGCGCACCGGGACGTGGCGCAGCTTGGTAGCGCACTTGACTGGGGGTCAAGGGGTCGCAGGTTCAAATCCTGTCGTCCCGACTGGAGACAGTCGCAAGGTCAGGGCCGGTTTCGGAGGCATCCGAAACCGGCCCTTGATCATTCTTGGGGACCAGTTGGGGACCGGCGTCCTTGACCGAGGCCAGCGGGTCATGACGACCTGGCTCGGCAGTGAGCGTGGTGCGCGCGGCACGCCGAGGTGTTCGGGATCAACTGACCGAGGCGGTGGGTGAGGAAGTGGGACATCGCCAGGATGCCGTCACGCTCGGTGCGTACCGCGATGCTCTGAAATGTCGCCGTGCCTAACGGGGAAATGGGGATGAGCCCACGCTGGAATCGGGCGAGTTCAGGGCGCACCTGAAGGGCTGGAGTTCCTGCGGGCCGGAATCTCGGGGCAGACGGTAGCGCGCACAGCGGCTGGTTCGCGGAGACGTCCATATGTTTCCGATGACCGCGCATGTGGGGTGTGTGGCGATTCTGGAGCCGGTGGCCAAGGGCTCCTGACCTGGAGTTTCGTCGATGGCTGGGCGGGTCGGTCTGTTTCCGGTCAGTAGGAGGCCGGCGTCGTGATCGCCCGCGGCGCTCAGGAGGCCGTGGTCGTCAGCCTGCCGAGCCCGTATGTGCTCCGGTCCGGGCAGGAGCAGTACCCCGTCCGGCCGCGGTGACGGCAGCGAGCTCCTTCCGGCCTGACAGTGGTCGGCACCTTCGGCTCACTCCGCGTCGGCGACGACAGAGCCCACCCGCTCGGCCAGGCCGGGATCACGGCGGACCAGGAGGATCGCGTAGCCGACGGCTGCGAGCAGGGTGGCCAGGGCCGCGTACGGGAACCAGCTGTACGGAGCGGGCTGGCCGGGCTTGGCGAGGTAATAGAGCGGAACCAGGATGGCGAGGGCGCCGATCGCGGGCAGCACGAGGTGCCGGACGGTCCGGAACTCCTGCGGGCGGTATCTGCGGTAGTACAGCGGCAGGGCGATGTTGGACGCGAGGTAGACCAGCAGGATCAGGATGGCGCCGAGGCTTGAGGACTCCGTGAAGAAGACCACGGGGTTCATAGAACCGCTGCCGGACCCGAGCAGGTGGCCCAGGCCCCAGCCTCCGATGATCAGCAGCGCGGTGACGGTGAAGGTGACGATCGCGTTGTTCGGCGTACGGCGCGTGGGGTGGATGTAGCCGAAGAAGGACGGCAGCAGTCCCTCCCGCCCGGCGTTGAACACCAGGCGGGCCTGGGAGTTGATGCCCGCGATCAGCACGCCCAGGGTGGAGGTCAGGCCGCCGACGTAGGCGAGGAGCGCCAGCGCGCCGAGCGCGTGCTGGGCGACGTCGATGAAGGGGATCCGGGAGGCGCCGAGCCGGTCCACGTCGTATCCGAAGCCGGTCACGGTGGCGTAGGAGAAGAGGATGTAGCTCACGGTCATGATCGCGACGGAGGAGAACACGGCGCGGCCGACGTTGCGCCGTGGGTTCTCCGTCTCCTCCGCGAGTGCCGCCGAGTTCTCCCAGCCGATGAACAGGTACACCGCCAGCGGGAAGCCGGCCGCCAGCCCCTTGAGTCCGTGGGTGAGGTGGCCGGGCAGGAACGGGGCGGCGGAGAGGTCGCCGCGGTGCTCGACGATCGTCGCGACCGAGACCACGACGAGCACCAGCATCTCCACACCGAAGAAGTAGCCGGCCCACTTGGTGGAGACCACGATCCCGCGCAGCATCAACACCACCGACAGTCCGGTCAGCAGCAGTGTCCAGATGATCCACGGCAGGTCCACGCCCGTGTAGTGGTACAGGGTGATCTGCACGAAGCCGCCCGAGATCGCGATCACCGAGGCCATGGCGACGATGTAGCCGAGCCCGGCAAGCAGGGCCGTGGTCACCGCGCTGACCGGCCCGAAGGTCTTGCCGACGAAGGTGATGAAGCTGCCTGCGGAGGGGTGTGCCCGGGAGAACTCGGCCAGCGTGTTGCCGAGCAGCGCGACCGCCACGCCCGCCGCCACGATGGTCAGCGGGGACGCGACCCCGGCGGTGGTGGCCAGGAAGGCGAAGCCGAAGAAGAAGCTCATCGCCGGGCCGACGTTGGCCATCGTGGCGGCGGCGATGTCCGCCATGCCGAGGACGCCGCCGCGCAGCCGCTGGGGCGCGCCGGTGACGGGGCCCGACGTCGACGACGGGCCGACAGCTCCGGGGTCCGGCATGGCGACAGCTCCTTCTGTGGGGTGGCGGCACAGGGAAGGGAGAGGGAGGGGGAGGGGGATGAAGGGGGAGAAGGGATCAGTTCAGGCCCGCGTGCCGGTGTGCCTTCACCGCGTGTACCGCCGGGTCCATCGCGCCAAGGGTGAGTTCGTCGAGCAGGTCGGCGTGACAGCGGTTGCGGGCCCGTACGACCGCGGGGGCCGGCGCGGGCCCCAGCAGACACTGCCGGCCGAGGAGATCGGCGGCGAACTCGCGGATCCCGGTGCCGCCGAGGGTCTCCGCGAGGTCGAGGTGGAAACGGGTCTCCAGTTCCAGGAGCCGGGCCGGATCCTCGGCCAGGTCCATCTCCTCGACCAGCGCCCGCAGTCCGTGGAGCCGCCCGTCCGGGACCTCGCCCGTGCTGTGCGCCACGAGACCGCATTCGAGCAGCAGATGGAAGGAGTCCAGCGCGGCCGCCTCGTCGGCGTCGTGCAGCACGGCGACGAGGGAGTCCCAGTCGGCCGCGACGAAGGTTCCGCCCGCCCGGCCCCGACGGCGGTCGAGCAGGCCGTCCTGGCACATGGCCTCCAGCGCGCGGCGCACGGTGATCTCACTGATCCCCAGCTCCTCGGCGAGGACGCCCGCGTCCGGCAGCCGGTCTCCCGGCGCCACGGACCTCAGACGCACCCGCAGGGCGATCCTGGACCGGACGAGCTCCGCTCCCGTGGGCCCACGGCTTGCCAGGACGCGGGTGTCCCATGCCCCACCGACCGGCGCGGACCGGGCGGGCACCGGCTGGTTGTAGGGACCGAACTTGCCCGCTGCATTCACCACGAAGCCACCCTAACGGCCTGTCGAGCGCGGGCAGGGCCCGCGGCGACGGCATCCGCACGGAGGGTTCTCGCGACCGTGCCGCGGTGTGGTGCATGGGGCTCCCCAGGGGACCGGAACACGGGGACGACACGGTGGCAGCCACGAGGACGGAAGACGCCGTGCGTGCTCCACGGAAAATAGGGCAAGGTGAACAGTTAAACAAGTCTTGTTCTTTTAGATCGCACTGAACTAATTTCCAGGGGCCCTGGTCCGCACTCCCTCCATGGATGTCGAGATGACCACAACCGTCCCCAAGAGCCCTCCCACAGAGCCTGAGTCCGGCCTCCAGGCCGGACTCAAGAACCGCCACCTGTCAATGATCGCGATCGGCGGTGTCATCGGCGCCGGCCTGTTCGTCGGGTCCGGCTCCGGCATCGCCGCCGCCGGTCCCGGCATCCTGATCTCGTACGCCCTCGTCGGCGTCCTGGTCGTCCTCGTGATGCGCATGCTCGGCGAGATGGCCGCGGCCAACCCCACCTCCGGCTCGTTCTCCGCCTACGCCGACCGCGCGCTGGGCCGGTGGGCCGGCTTCACCATCGGCTGGCTGTACTGGTTCTTCTGGGTCGTGGTGCTCGCCGTCGAGGCGACCGCCGGGGCCAAGATCCTGGCCGGCTGGATACCGGCGGTCCCGCAGTGGGGCTGGGCCCTGATCGTCATGCTCGTCCTCACCGCCACCAACCTGGTCTCGGTCAGCTCCTACGGCGAGTTCGAGTTCTGGTTCGCCGGCATCAAGGTCGTCGCGATCGCCGCGTTCATCGTGATCGGCGGCCTCGCCATCTTCGGCCTGCTGCCCGGCTCGGACCACCCGGCGAGCGGCTTCTCCAACCTCACCGCGCACGGCGGCTTCCTGCCGAACGGACCCGGAGCGATCCTCACCGGCGTCCTGATGGTGGTCTTCTCCTTCATGGGCAGCGAGATCGTCACGCTGGCGGCGGGCGAGACCGCGAACCCGCGGGCCGCCGTCACCAAGGCCACCAACAGCGTGATCTGGCGGATCGCGGTGTTCTACCTGGGCTCGATCCTGATCGTGGTTTCGCTGGTGGGCTGGGACGACCCGGCCATCCTCAAGGACGGCTCGTACGTCGCCGCCCTGAGCTCCGTCGGCATCCCGCATGCCGGCGAGATCATGAACGCCATCGTGCTGACCTCGGTACTGTCCTGCCTCAACTCCGGCCTGTACACGGCCTCACGCATGGCCTTCTCCCTCGGCCGACGCAGTGACGCCCCGGCCGCGTTCGGCCGGACGACGGTCCGTGGCGTCCCGCGCTCGGCCATCCTCGCCTCGGTGGTCTTCGGCTTCGTCGCGGTCGCCTTCAACTACCTGTGGCCGGACACCGTCTTCCAGTTCCTGCTCAACTCCTCCGGTGCGATCGCCCTGTTCGTCTGGCTGGTGATCTGCTTCTCCCAGCTGCGGATGCGCAAGATCATCGAGCGGGAGTCGCCGGAGAAGCTGGTCGTCCGGATGTGGCTCTACCCCTACCTGACCTGGGCCACCATCGCCCTCATCACCTTCGTCCTGGGCTACATGCTCACCGACACGGCCGATGGCGGCGGCCGCGACCAGGTCGTCCTGTCCACCCTGGTGGCTCTGGCCGTGGTGGTCTTCGCCGTGGTCCGCCAGCGCAGGGCAGTCCGGAACGGGACGCGCACGCCGGACCGCGCCACGGCGTCGTAGGGGCGGCTTCCGTCCCCCGTCACCTTCCGGACGGCTCCGATCTTGGGGCTCCCACCCGCCGCGACCGGGAGCCGAGGAGTGCACCGGATGACACCGCACAGCTCGCGGCAGCACCCGCCCCAGGCCGCTGACCAGTCGTCAGCGGCCTGGGGGCCCTCAGCCGTCAGGCTGCGGGTGACGGTCGGGAACGGATCACGCCGGTACCAGCTGCCATTGCTGGTTGGCGCCTCCGCCGGCGGTGTACTGCACGACCTTGGCGCCGTCGCCGGTGTCCCAGTTGTAGTCGTCCGCCATGAGTCCGCTGTCGTGGCTGACGATGGTGAAGTACCCGTCGTCGGTGGGGCGTAGGTACCACTGCTGGTTGCTGCCGCCGGTGGATGTCCACTGCTGAAGCTGGAGCCCGACGGTCGAGGAGTAGCCGTCGACATCGAGTGCCTTGCCGCTACTGACGTAGGTCAGTGTGTACGCGCCGCCGGGGGCGGTGTTGACGGTCCAGGCGCCGCCGTCCGCCTTCTGGACGATCTTCGCGCCGTCCAGGGTCGACCCGTCGGCGACGGCGAGGGCCTTGCTGCTGTTGCGGTTGACGATGCGGTAGTTCGTGGCCGTCACCGGTTGGTTGGCGATCTCGAAGCGGTCGACGGTGCCCCAGTCGTGCGTCGCGGCGTCCCGCTTGGTGCCGGTGACGCGCACCCGGATCGTGTGCTTGCCGGAGGCGAGCCGGGGGCTGGTCCACACCGGGGCGTCGCCGGTGCGCGCCGTCGAGTACAGGTCGACCAGCGCCTCGGCTCCGCCGTCGACGGTGACGCCCACCATGCCGTGGCTCGGCGCGGTCACGGCGTGCAGTGTGACGCCGGTGCCGACGAAGCTCAGCGTCGCCGTGTCGCCCGTGGTGTCGCTGTAGGAGTTCGTGCCGGCGTACGGGCCGCTCTCGTCGCTCGCGTGACTCCAACTGCCGTTGTAGGTCACCGCGGTGGCGGCGTCGTCCACATTGGTCGCCGGGTGGCCCAGGTTGAGGTACTCGACCGAGTCGGTGAACGTGGTGCTGCCCGACTTCGTGGTCGACAGCACCAGGTACACGCGGGTGCCGCTGGCTGGCGCCTTGAACGAGACCGGCCGGGTGACCCGGGAGCCGAGCGGGATGGTGAGGGGTTCGCTTCCGGACGCGATGACCGCGCCGTCGGGCCGGTCGAGTCGCGCCGTCCAGTTGAAGTCGACGGAGGTGTTGCTAAGGTCGTCGTTGAAGACGGTGATGTTCCGGGTGATGGTGGTGTTGTAGTCGTAGGTGTCCACCTTCTGCGGGAGCGGGAAGGTGCCGTTATCGTCCGACTGGCCGGAGGCCGACCAGTAGGGCAGGTCGACAGCGGCGATCGGGTTGAACGCGGCCTGGATCCGCTGGATCTGCGGGTTGCTCCAAGGAGCGGTCAGGTTGTCCTCGCCGTAGACCGGGTGGCCGCCCTCTTCGGGGACGAAGTCGGTGCTCTTCACGCCGGGTACGAAGCCGGCCCAGCCGGACAGCAGGGTGTAGGGGCGCAGGTCGCTGGCGTCCTTGGCGCGCTTGGCGATCGTCGCGGTGGCGAACCACTCGAAGCCCTGTTTGGTGTTGGACTTGTTCCAGACGTACTCGCCCTCACCGTCGGGCCGGCCGGCCAGGTCGGCGTGCGCCTCGCCGTAATTGCCGATGCCGTCGATGTAGTGCGAGAAGACGGCGAAGTTGCCGTTCAGCAGGTTGGGCCACGGGTTGGTGTTCCAGGCGGTGTCGGCGCTGACCGGCCGGGTGCCGTCGTTGCCGTTCATCGCCGCGTACAGGTCCTTCTCGAAGGACTCGGAGTCGAAGCTGCTGATGTCCGCCTCGTTGCTCTGGCTCCAGCGGATGATCGCGGGGTGGTTGCGGTCACGCAGGGTCAGCGCCTTGGCGTGGTTGACCATGTTGTCGTGCCCGGCGACGAAGTCCTGGCAGCTGCAGGTGCCGCGGATCGCGGTCTCGTCGATGACCATCAGGCCCATCTCGTCGGCCACGTCGAGCATGTAGGGGCTGGCCGGCTCCTGGTGGATGCGGACCACGTTGTAGTTGAGCCGCTGGTAGTTGTCGACCGCCTGCGGCCAGCCGCCGTTGCCGCTGGACGGCGGGAGGAAGCCGGGCAGCGTGTCATAGGCGTCGCCCTTGCCGCCGTTGTCGATCCGGTCATAGTCCGCGCCCTGCAAGCTGTCACCGCGGAAGTTCACGCGCACGCCGTTGACGTAGTAGTACTCGCCGTTCTGGGTGGTCTCCCGGAACCCGAACCGGTAGGTGGCGTCGCTGGTGTGGCCGTCGTCGGTGGATGCGTGCACCGACAGCTTGTGCAGCTGGGCGCGGTACCCGGAACGGTAGGGCACGTTCGGCCACCAGTACGAGGAGGAGCCGAGGTTCCACGCCACCGGGCCGACCGTCACCTTGGCGGTCGAGTGGGCGGCCACGGTGACCGTCTTGCTGGGCAGCGCCGGGTAGTTGAACGACCCCCCGCTGTCCGAGGCGAGCGCGCCGGTCAGCGTCACCGACCGCGAGCTGCCGGAGGTGTTCGTCACGGACACGTCGTAGGTGAGGGTCTTGTCGGCCACGGAGGTCCGGACGAATGCGTCGCTGACGTGCACCGCCGGGTACACGCGCATGAACGCCGAGCGGTAGATGCCCTGGGGGATCGCCTCGGACCAGTTGGCGGCGTCGGGAACCAGGGTCTGCTTTCCAGTCCCGTTCATCAGGGCGTAGCGGCCCTTGACGTTCACGCTGATGGTGTGGGTGGTGCCGGGGGCGGCGAAGGCGGATATGTCGAAGTTCGACTGAGTGAAGGAGGTGGTCTGGGTGGCGACCACCTGTCCGTCCACCGACAGCGTCGCCTCATGGTTCACCGCGCCGAACTCGATCCACACCGACTGCGGCTGTCCCGTGTCCGGCACGGTCACGGTGCGCGAGTACGTCGCCTCGTTCACGTCGGTGAAGCCCTGCTTGTACCAGCCGCCGCCGGGCACGGTGATCGACGTCGCCGCGCGGCCCTTCGGAGTGAAGCTCCACGTTCCGGCCAGGTCGACCGATCTGATCGCGGCGTTGCCCGCGGTGAACCCGTTGATGTCCGATGCCGTTGTGGCGGACGCCGAAACCGGCGTGGCGGACGCCGGTTTCGGCGCCGCCAGGACCGCGGCAAGCAGTGCCGCGAGAGCCACGGACAACTGCGCGAAACGTCTCCGCCGTGGCGGCGGTCTGTGCTGGCGCATGATTACTCCTCGGTGTGCGGATCCGAAACAATGTGAACGCCTGCATCCGCCACCCACGGAATGTTCTGATTGTCACGGCTGGAGTGGCGAAGGCGATCGACGACTGGGCTCGTACTCAAGCCCGTCTCGATGTGGTGTCAAGCAGCGTTCGTGCTTGATCGAGAACTGGTGACAGCGGCTCCCGGTACATCCGGGTGGGCGTCTGTACCGGCCGCGAGTACGCGGACAGCCGCCGCCGTCATGACGCGGGCGGCTGCCGCGCCGATGACAGCGCATGACCGACACCGCGAGTTCTTCGAGGAACTGACGGGCGTGGTCCGCGCGAGCTTCTTCACCGGCGACGAGGTCGATGGCGCCCGATCGCTGGGCTAAGCGGTCGCGGTCCGCACCGATCACCAGGTCACGCTGCCCGCAGGCAGGGAACTGGTCTGCGCGAAAGCGATGGGGCTGGTACCGGGCGCGGGGCTGGCAGCGGATGCGCACCGGCACCGCCGCCCTGGTCGCCTTTGCCTTTCGCAGTCTCGACTCGATCACTGCGTCCGGTGCCCTCGGACTGTGAGGCCGTGTTGATCACTGAAGGACATGCGGGCCCCTGTCTTGATGCGTCAAGGAGCTGCCTGGCCTCCAACGACAGCAGCTGGAACATGGGATGTATATATAGGACGCATCGAAGGCGCTGTCCATACTTCGCACAGATAAAGATGATCGAGGAGGCGGCTTACCTGTGGTTATAGTGAAATCGATGTGAGTCTGTGCGCAGCAGTCGGTGCGCTTCTTCTTGAGTCATGGGACCTATTGCTACGCTGTCGCCGCCTGCGCGATGTCCCGGGGACGCCTGTGCTCCTCGCGGCGTCAGAAGCCCGCGACGCCCCAGGAACCGGCGGTGTAGTTGCCCGGCCCGAACTCCCAGCCCGCCATGATGCTGTTGAGGTACTGGTCGTTGGTGTAGTAACCCCTGTTGATGCCGTAGTTGAAGAACGGGGTGAGGCTGCCGGACCACCAGCCGGACCTGCTCGTGTCGAGGTAGCTGATGGTGTTGCCGCCGTCCTTCCAGTGGTACTCGTAGATGTTCCAGGTACGGCCGCCGAGGCTGACGTTGGTCGCGGTCGGGACCGCGTTGCCGTTGGCGTCATAGGCGTTGGACAGCGGCTGGGTGCCCGACCAGTTGAGCCAGATCATCAGCTCGGTCTTGGAGTTGCGGTTGGTCGGCCCGGGGGTCGGGTCGATGAATATGTCGTACGTGGCGTCGTAGCGTGAGCCGGAGTTCGGGTACGCCGACTGGCTGAACCACGTCGTGTTGTTGGAGCTGATGGCGCTGAGCTTCTTGGGGAGTGTGGTCACCGGGGACTTGGTGCCCCAGTCCGTGCCGTCGACCATGGCGACGAATCCGGTGCCGGTCGAGGAGTTCACACCCCAGGACGCGTCGTTGCTGTACCACGTCGAGGCGCTGCCGCCGGTCGAGTAGTGCTTGAAGTAGTACGTCGATGAGGCTGCCCCTGCCGAGTTCGGCAAGGTGAAGACGAGAGCCAGAGCCGCGGGAAGTGCGGCCCAGCCGATACGGAATTTCATCAGCCCTCCTGAATGGGTGCTGAGTGGGGGGATCACACAGGAGAGGAGAAGCCGGTCGTCCTGCCCTGGCGGCAGGGCCACGTCGGTCTCCCCTTCGGGACGGTGGATATGGATCGCGGTGACCGGGAGCCGGACCTCACGCCAGGTCGCCGTGGATGACTCCGCGTCCGTTGGTCCCGAAGTAGATGCGGCCGTGGACCCGGAGGTCTCCGGTCGTGTTGTTGCCGGTCGAGCCGTACTGGCGGCGGTTGTCGTTGATGCGCATCGACGAGGAGGGGGGAGCCGCCGCAGGCAGTCGGCAGTGGTGCGAGAGGGGCGGCGCCCGCTGCACCCGCGGTCCTCCGCAGGGCCGCTCGGCGGTTCATCTCGACGCTCATGTCTCGTTGCGGCCCTTCGTTCTCGTGGATCCGATCGGTGGGCGGGCCGACGCTGGGTCGACCGGTGGCGTGATGTCGGGAGCCCTGGAGAAGGTGTCCGTCGATGCGCTTCGACGTTTCGAGGAGACTAACGGCGCGTTTCCGAGCGCGACAACGGGCCGTTCAGGTCACTTTTCGGTAACAGGCACGGCCTGGGGGGCCGGTGCCCCGCGTCCTCGATACGGCTTCACCGCGGGTGAGTTCGGTCTTTTGGTGAGCTCGTCAGGGACGGGAGCGGGTGCGGGGAAAAGGCTTGCGCCGGTTTAGTGGCCTGTGATTGACGCGTGGCTCAACGCCATGCAGCGTCGAAGCGCTTCGATGCCGAAGGTGTGATCGCAGGGAGCCGCGTGCCGCCCGTACCGAGCCTCCGAACCCGTCACCGACTTCCGTTCCACGACCCCGCGCTGTCCCTCGCCCAACCGAGGTACGGCGCTGGGCCGAGCCCACCGGCCACGAATGCTTCGTCTGCAGCGACGCCGGAGCCGTGACCAACCTGGTCGACTCACGCACTACTTCCACGACCACGCCGCATCCCACGCGTGGGCGGCACGCTCGTCCGACGTCACCCTGGAGACGGGGGAGACGGGGGAGACGGGGGAGACGGGGGAGACGGGGGAGACGGTGGCGCCGGCGGCCGGTACGGCTGGCGCACGGTCAGCGCGCCGCCGCCCCCGGAGGTGACCGGTGAGCACGATCCGCGTCTCTTCTGCGGGGGCACTGTCCACCTGGCAGCGATCGCAGGCGGGAGGCCGTGACACAACGCCTCCGTCGTCGTCGCGGATCCCAACTCCCATGCTCTGACGCACGCGGGCCGCGCGGCTCTATCCTCTGCCTGAACATGGGGCGCCCGCACCCCTCCGCGCGTCACCCGCGAGACGTGCCGCGCCGCCGACGTACCAGAGGAGAGCCGAGGCGGTATGCGACAGACCGCACGCCATGACGTCGTCTTCGTCGCCGGCACCGCCGGCGAGCACGAGCTGACCTGGTCGCAGAAGGCCCATGACCGCGAAGAGTGCCAACCCCATCTCGACGGACCCCGCAACAGGAACGTCCGGATGGCGCGGGCACTCGACGGCACACCCGACATGGCCGCGGTGCTGCATGCCTTCGCTGCAGTCGTGGCCCACTGCGAGGCGCTGCGCACGCTGTATCCACGTGACGCGGACGGGCGCCCGCGCCCGGTCGTCGTGGCGTCCGGGGTGCTCCAGGTCGACGAGTACGGGTTCGAAGCCCAGGCGGACAACGACGAGTTGGCGGCCCTGGCCCTCCGTCTGGCCGAGCCCGGATTCGCCCCGGACGCCCTGCCGTTGCGGGCCGCCGTCGTCACCGTGGACTGCAGGCCCACCCAGGTCGTGCTGTCATTGCACCACTTCTCGGCGGATACGACAGCTGCCTGGATCGTGGCCGAACACATAGCCCGGCTGGCCGCCGATCCGGGCGCCGACCTCGGCTCGGGGTGGCAGCCACGGCAGATCGCGAGCTTCGAAGCCAGCCCCTCCGGGCTGCGTCACGCTCATCGTGTCGACACCCATGACCGGGCCATGCTCCGTCAGTCCGCCATGCCCGAACTCCAGGCGCCCGCGAGCCTCGACGGGGACGCCGTCTACCACCTCGTATGCCTCGACTCGGCGGCGGTCGCACTCGCCGCAACTACTCTGGCGCAGCAGTACCGGACGTCCGTGGCCGCGGTCCTCCAGGCCGCATACGCGTGCGCGCTCGCCGAGCACCTCGGCATCGGCACATGCGTGTTGAACACCGTCATAGCCAACCGGCAGACCGCTGTCGCCCGCGAGGCGGTGGCCCATATCGCCGGCCGGGTCCTCGTCCCGGTCGAAACGTCCCTGGGCGGCGACCGGTTCCCCGCGCTGTGCCGGGCCGTCGACGCGACGCTCCTGCGATCCCCCTCCCTCAGCCTGCGTGAGCCCGACCGCTACGCCAGGTCCCTGGACGAGGTCTCCGCCGAGCTGGGCCGCTCCGCGCACAATCCGTACATGGTCAACATCCGCCCCGTGGCGTCCCGAACGCTGATCCGGGCCCGCCCCGACAGGGCACAGGACATCGAGCGAGCCATGGCATCCAGCCGATACGGACACTTCCCCGGACCCGTCGACGCGTACTCCGGAAAGCTCTCCTTCGATGTGTGGAATCTGTCCGAGGAAGCCGGAATCAGTCTGGGGACGAATGCGGCCTCCCTCGACGCCGCGGACCTCGAAGAGATACTGCTGCGCTTCGAGAGGAGGCTGGTCGAGGCCGCGATCGGCGGGCACGCCCAACGGAGCGGGTCCTTCTCCGACGGATGACATCGCCCTTCCGGCGTGTGAACAACCCTGCGGGTCGATACACCTGGACGTCAGGTGCAGCAGTCCGACGCTGCAGGAAGCGAGGCGGGCTCAGGCCGCCGGAAGCGAGACCTGCATGCCGAAGATCGTCGATCACTACGCCCGGAGCCGTCCGATCATCCGTTCGGTCCGGTCGCTGATCGGCCGCCGTGGCCTGGTCGCGGGGCGGTGTCGCCGTCACCGTGTCCTGGCAGGCGCCGTCCGCCCTCCCACGCGGTGGGAGGGCGGTGCTCAGATCGACTCCGGCGACTGCACGTGCCGGCCGGCGGCCGCGTCTCCCACGGAGGCGCCGCCGGGGGAACGCTGGAGTCCGAACGTCACGAGGCCTGTTCCGTGCCGGGCTCATGGCCGGGGGCGCAGTGCGCGGTGCCGTGGCCGGCGGGCGGGGGGACGTCCAGCGAGGGGTTCCGGTCGAAGAACCCTGCCGGCTTCAGGGAGAAGCCGACGTAGTCACACGGCATGATCGGCCAGTTCTCGGGCCGTGGCAGGTGCGAGGTGCCGAAGGTGTGCCACAGCACGACGTCGGTGTTCAGCAGATCGCGTTCCTGCTTGACCCATTCGCCGATGCCGTCGCCGGGATGCTGGTTGGGGTAGTCACCGGCCGCGTGCAGTTCGGTGGGTGAGTAGCGGGTGACCCACAGATGCGTGCGGGCGAACTCCGCTGTCGGGCGAGATCGCTGTCCGGGGCCGCCAGCAAGGTCGGGCCGACGAAGGGTACGAGCTTGCAGACGACCGGTTCGCCTTGGCGGTTGAGCACGCCGGGGTTGATGATCTTCCAGGTGCGTGCGGTGAGCGGGTCGCACATCCGGCGGCTGTCCCGTTCGTTGCCGATCGGGGTCTTGCGCGCCACGATGGCGTTGCCGTAGGGATTGTCCGGTCCGATCGGCATGCCCACCGCGTCGACTTCCACGACGGTGTTGTCGGGGCCGTCGACTTCCAGGTCCAGCCGCATGTTGAACAGGTGCTGGTGGTTGGGTGCGTCCAGTTGCGGGGCCACAAGGGCTCCGAAACTGCGGGGTGGCGCCCGGTGCGATCGCCCGGGTCTGGACGATGCCGGTGAGTTTCGCCTCGAACTGGATTGTTCCGTCGAGATAGAAGTACCAGAAGAAGCCGTATTCGTAGTTGCCGATGGTGTGGATCGCCGACACGACGAAGCGGCGTGAGCGGCGGACCTCGGCCTGGTCCGTATAGCGGAAGTTCCAGTGCTTCCAGAGGATTCCGTAGTCCTCCTCGTGCAGACAGATCGCGTTCGTCACGGTGTGCGGAACACCCGATTCGTCGGCCGGCACCGCGTCCAGATAGCGGATCTCACCAAGGCAGTCGCAGCCCAGCGACAGGGAACCGACGGTCTTCCCGAGGTTGTACTCGCCGGCGTCGAAGACGTTGCGGAAGTAGAAGTCGTCGCTGGTGTCGCCGTAGGGCACGACCATCTCGCTGATGCTCGCACGGTGCAGGACCGACCGTCGACGGTCCCCGTCGAGGTAGGAGACATCGCTGATGACGAGTCCTTCGACGGTGTCGATATGCGCGTGCAGCCGCCACCGCTGCCGCTCGATGACGTGTCCGTCCAGCGTGAACGACGGGCCGTCGGGCTGGGTGATCTCCAGCGGGCGCAGATCCGTTCGGAGCGGGCCGACGCTGTCGACGTCGTAGTTTCCGCTCTCCGGGGGGACGGGAATCGGGTCGCCCTCGATGATCGCGGCCACGGACTGCTCGTTGCAGTCGATGACGAACACCAGGTTGCCGACCGGCCGGGCGTAGCCGTTGTCCTCCGGGAAGGTCCGCACGTATGCGCTGGCCCGGATGATGCGCCGGCGCGCGTCGATGCCGTCGATGGGGAGCGTTCCCGTGGACCAGGGATCGATCTGCAACAGGTCCAGGTCGTGGACTCCGTGCCGTTCGAGAGCGGCCACGGCCCGGGGATCCTTCTTCACGATGTCGTCCAGGGCCATGATCTCCTCGATCATGATGGCCGGCTGGATGCCCGGAAGATGGGTCCAGGACGTGAGGGTCCCGGTGGTGAGGTCGACACGCGCCTCGTAGGTGGCGGTGTCGGCGCGGTCGTAGACGACGAGGAACGCCGACCGGGGGAGCGGGGCGTGCGGATCGTGGTCGCGCACCGACTGCACGACGGTGAAGGGCCCGAGGAGCGAGTCGGAGACGGCGGTGATCGTGCCGCGCATGTAGTTCGCGACCTGGAACGGAGTGCCCCACTGGTTGGCGGGCGGCACCGGAAGCGGTCTGTCCTCGTTGTGCAGCGTCGTGAACAGGTAGTACCTGCCGTCCCGTTCGTGTACCTCAGGCGCCCATCCGCCGTCGCTCGCCCAGAGTTCGCGCTGCTCGGACGCCAGGAAGACCACGACGGGGCGCGTCCAGTCGCGCAGGTCCCGGCTGCGGTAGACCATCGTGCCGGTGCCGTCCACGCCTGACACGGATGGCTCGTTGGACGTGTAGAGGTGGTACGTACGGGTGCTGTCGTCGGCGACGACGAAGGGATCGTGCAGCGGCATGCCGGGAAGCCGAGTCAGCTCGTTGTCAGCCACCGTCGAAGAGTACGGTCACGCCATACCGGCGGAACCCGGGGCTCCCTTCCCGGAGATCTCGGTGAATCGGTCGAGCAGCGCGTCCAGCCCCACGGTCAGGCCCTCGGGGCCGCCGGGCTCGGTGAGGGTGGGGGCGGCTGCCCGGAGCCCCGGCAGTTCCTGGGGCGGCATGCGGTGCAGGCCGAGACGGAACGCCGGCTCCTGCTCGTCGGGGTTGTCCACCATGGGCCGCAGCTCCACGGACACATAGCCGAGCAGCCACGCGGTGAAGGCGCGGAAGACGGCCGCCGTGCCGGCGTCGTCGAGCCCGGCCTCCCGGAGCAGGGCGAGCACCCTCTCGTGGTCCTTCAGCACGGCGAGCGGGCGACGCGCGAGCGGCACGGCCAGCATGCGCGTGGTGAGCAGCGGGACCGCCTGGGGGTGGGCCAGGCAGACGTCGTACGTCGCCCGGGCGATCCGGTGGAGTCCGGCCCGCCAGTCGGGCGAATGGGTGTCCGTGGAGCCGGCTTCGGAGTCGGCGGCCAGGCGCTCATCGAGTTCGAGATAGAGCGCCTCGACCAGGCCGTCGAGCAGTGCGTCCTTGCCCGCCGCATAGCGGTAGAGCGCCATCGCCTCCACCCCGAGGTCCGCACCCAGTCGGCGCATGCTCAGCGCCGAGAGGCCTTCGCGGTCCACCAGTTCCAGTGCTGCGGCCAGCACGCGCTCACGACTGAGCCTGCCGTAACGCCCGCGGTCGCTGGCGCGACGCGTCGGGCCGGGATCCGAGCCTTGCGCCATCTCGCGTCTCCTTGCCATACGACCGCGGGACCTCTCCTGGGTGACGGCATCCGTATACGACGTAAACACGGATGCTACTCGGAAGCGGCGCCCTCCCCCTGTTCCCGTCTTGACCCGTATGTCCCGCGCGTCTAATGTACGTATACATCGTAAATATACGGACAAGGCTGTGTGAATTCTCTGTCCAGAGCCGCGACTCCCCAGGGCGTCCTCATCGAGGAGGGCCGAATGAACCGTCCACTGCGCGTCACGGTGGTCACCAACGCCGGAGTCCTCGGCGGTGCGGAACTCTGGCTGCTGTCGCTGCTCGACTCCACCGACCGGTTGGACGTGGACGTGGTGATGTTGGGGGAGGGCCCGCTGGGTGAGCAGTTCTGCCGACGGGGGGTGCCCTGCGTCACCCGGCCGACGGGCCGGACCGGAGCGGCGGTCGCGGCGTCCGCGATGTCACTCGCACGCCGGTTGCGGGCCGCCCGGCCGGACGTGGTCCTCGCCAACGGGATCAAAGCGGCATGCGTGTGCGCCCCGGCCGCGTGGCTTACCGGAGTGCGCTGCGTGTGGGCCAAGCACGACTACACCCACCCCCGTCTGATGAAGCTCCTGGCCACGCTCACCGACGACTGCGTGGCGACCGCGGAGGGACTGGTCCTCGCCTCGCTGCACCCGCGGGCCGTACTCGTACCGTTCCCCGCGCCGGAGGGCACCGCGCTGCCCCGCGAGGCCGCCCGCCGGGAACTGCTGCGACACGGTGCCCGGCTCGGAGCGGGCCCCGACGAGTCGCTGTTGCTCACCGTCAGCCGTCTGGTCTCCAACAAGGGCGTGGACGTCGCGATCGAGGCCTTGGCGAGGCCCGGGGGAGAGCGTTGGCGACTGGCCGTGGTCGGAGGTGAAGCGCCGACCGAACCGGGCGAGCAGAGCCGGCTCGCCAAGCTGGCCGCCGAGGCCGGAGTGAGCGACCGCGTCGACTTCACGGGCTGGATACCCGACGCCTGGCGGATCATCCCCGCGGCCGACGCGGTCGCGGTGCTGACCAAACCCACCCCGGCCATGCCCTATCCGGAAGGGTTCGGAGCGGTCGCACTGGAGGCCATGCGCTCCGCGGTCCCGGTGATCACCACACCGGGCCCCGTCGCCGACCGGGTTGCGCAACCGGGTGCGGCGCACGCCGGGATCGCCGTGCCGCCCGGCGACTGCTGCGAAGTGGGCCTGGCGCTGCGTCGGTTGACGGACGGCGACACCCGCCTTGCCATGGGCTCGGTGGGACAGCGACTGACCGCTTCCCATCCGGGCCCCGCCGAGTGCGCCGGCCGTTTGGCGCAGGTCCTGTCCGAGGCTGCCCGACTGCCCGGGACGGGGCTGACCGGGACCGCGCCGGTCTCGGTGGTGACCACCGTGCTCAACGAGGCCGGCACGATCGACCGGCTGCTCGGCCCGCTGGTGGAGGACGGGGACGAGATCGTGGTCGTCGACGGCGGCTCGACCGACGACACGGCCGACCGCGTCGAGGCGTGGGCGTCGAAGGACGCAGGCTCCTGTCCATCCGCGCCGCTGCCGAAGCGGCGGTGGCGTTGACGCGGGGCGCCGGCGGATCGGCCTGCCTGCTCAGGTACTTCTGGTTCGGGTAGTACTGCGTGGCCGCGTAGAACGGCAGCAGGAGCACGGCCAGGGCGAGCGCGATCAGCCCGGTGCGGAGCCATCAGTGGGTGAGCAGGCGGGCGCCTCGCCGCGTCCGGCCCCTCAGGCCGTCGAGCAGAGGTCCCAGCCTCGACAGGGCGTCGGCTGCGGTCACGGCAGGATGCCCCCTCGGGTGAGCACCATCGCGTACAGGAAGGCGACCACGGCGAACGACAGCAACAGGCCCAGCGCGCGCCCGAGTCTGCGCACGTCGAACTCGCGCGGCCCGTTCATCAGGTGGCGCTCCTCGACCAGACACCCCGCCGGATGGTGGCGAGGGAGTACGGCAGCATCCAGGCCAGCAGCAGGGTGGAGAGCAGGCCCATCGCCGGCCGGTAGATCCAGTGGTTGTCACCAGGGTTGTCGATCTTGAAGGCGAGGCCGTAGGCGCAGCCCTTGAGGATGATTCCGCACAGGTAGAGCAGGGTGAGGAAGGCCTCCCCGTGGGCCGGCGCCCAGATCATGTGCCGGAACGCCATGAACGGCGCGGCGCTCACCCACAGGACGTGGCCGTAGTAGAGGGTCGCCGGCCCCGGGCCCATGTGCCACATGAACGTACCGGTGAAGCACAGATTGCGGATGAAGCTCTTCTTCCAGCGGATCTGCTGCTTCATCAGGGGCCGGAAACGGGGCGGGGCGTTGGTCCACACCTTGGCCGAATAGACGTAGCCGACCCGCCATCTGCGCTCCGGGTAGTCCCGCTCGGTGACGAACGGCGAGTCGGCGTACTGGCACTTGAGCGCCTGGCCCTTCCACTTCTGCCCGAGGACGTAACCGGTGAGCTGGCGGTCGGTGGAGAAGCGGAAGGGGGCGCCATGAAATGGTCGTTGGCCCAGGCGGGCAGGTAGTTGAAGATGGCCTCGCGCCGGAACACGGCCAGCTGCCCGGAGACGCAGGTGACGGTCCCGAAGGTGGCCTCGGTCGCCTTCACCACCCGGAACTGGCCCTCGAACCAGACGTCCTGGGCCTTCGTCCAGAAGCTGAAGTCCGCGTTGAGCGCGCGGGCGTGACCGCTGACCGCACCCAGCTCGCGGTGTGCGACGAGTACCCGCACACAGCGGGCGAGGGCGTCCGGGGCCAGGAAGCAGTCGGAGTCGGTCATGGCGATGATGTCGCCGTCGGCCTCCTCGCAGGGGCGGACCAGGGCACCCTTCTTGCCGAGGTTCCTGTCCAGGCAGATGACCTTGATGTCGAGTTCCGTCTCCAGCCGGCGCAGCACGTCCTGGGTGCCGTCCTCGGACAGGTCGTCGACCACGACGACCTGGAGGTCCGGGTAGTCGCTGGTGGCCATGGAGCGCACACAGTTCTCGATGCACTCCACCTCGTCCTTGACCGCGAGCAGGAAGCTCACCTTCGGTGTGGTGGGCAGTGCGGGAAAGCTGTCGCGGTCCTTGGGCCGCTTGCGCATGGGGCGTTCCGACGGATCGTCGTAGCGGGTGTAGGCGAGGTAGAACATCGTGATGGTGCCGAGCAGGACGGTGAAGCCGTAGCTCAGCAGCAGCGGATCGCGCTGCAGTGCGTACGCCCCGCGCGCCAGGATCAGCAGCAGCAGCGGCAGCAGCAGCAGCGGCAGCAGACAGATGAGGACCAGCACGCGGCGTGCGTCGTAGCGGATGTCCGGGTCCATCCGGTCCAGCAGACGGCGCACCACCCCTGGCCGCTGCGGCCGCGCCGAGCGAAGGGGTGGCAGTGGCGGCGGTGCCGGCTTCTGTTTCGGCTTCGGCTGGGTGAGCACACCCCGGCCCGGCCCGGAGCGCTCCGGCAGCGGACCACGGGGCTGCCCCCCGGAGGCCCCCGGCCGGGGCGGGGCCGAGGCGGCACCCGCACCGGGGTGCCTGCGGCCGGTGTACGCGGCGCTCACAGGACCGCCTTGGCCTTGAGCGGGCCGAGTCGGTAGGTGGCGTCCAGCACGGCCGGCTGATCGGCGAGCCATTCCAGCTCGGTGCCCGGGTGCACCGTGTGCACCACGACCAGGTCCCACGGCTCCGCCTCCGGTTCGGCGACGCCGTCGAGCGTCAGGGGGCCGAGCGTGAGCGTGGGGATCAGCGGGTCCGTGAAGTGCACCTTGGCGCCCTCCGCGGCCAGTTCCGCCAGGATCTCCAGGGCAGGCGACTCGCGCAGGTCCGCGACGCCCGACTTTAGGAGACGCCCACCAGCAGGATCCGGGCGCCCGAGGTGCTGGTGCCCCGGTCGGCGAGGATGTCGCGCACGCGTCGCACCACCTGCCGGGGCCGGGCCGCGATCGCGGACATCGCCGTCTCGACGAGCGGGGAGGCGACGCGCATGGCACGCAACTGCCAGAGCAGATAGTGCCGATCGCAGGGGATGCAGTGGCCGCCCACGCCGGGCCCGGGATAGTGCGCCACGAAACCGTAGGGCTTGGTCGCCGCCGCCTCGATGATCGGTCGTGGCTGCAGGCCGAGGGCCCGGCAGTCCTCGGCGAACTCGTTGGCCAGCGCGAGGTTGACGGCCCGGAAGGTGTTCTCCCACAGCTTGGTCATCTCGGCCTCCTCGGCCGAGGAGAGCACGTGCACGGCGGGTGCGGTCCGACGCAGAACGGCCGCGGCCAGGCTGGTGCTCAACTCGCCCATGCCGCCGACCACGCGCGGGGTGCGGTCGTGCGGGTGCTCCGCACGGCCCGGGTCGATGCGCTCCGGGGAGAAGGCCACGAACACGTCGCTGCCGACCTGGAACCCGCGCTCCGTCAGCGGCTGCGCCAGCAGATCGCGGGTGGCGCCCACATACGTGGTCGAGGTGAGGATCAGCAGCTGACCGGGCACGGCGTGCTCGACCACCGAGGTGCACGCCGCGGCGAGGGCGCGAAGGTCGGGCACGAGGTGGCGGTCGATCGGCGTCGGCACACAGATCACGACGGTGCGGGCCCGGGCTGTCGCGGCGTGCTCGGACGTGATGGTGAACCGCGGGTAGTCCGCATGGGCCGCGAGGCGCCCGTGGTCGGTGGGCAGCAGGTCCACCTCGCCGCGGCGGATGGCGTCCAGCCGGCCCTCGCTGACGTCGACCCCGACGACCTCGTTGCCCGCGGCGAGCAGGGTGAGGCTGGTGGGCAGACCGACGTATCCGAGGCCGACGACGGCGACGGCTGCCGAGGCGTGGTCGAACTGCGCGGACTTGTCCTCGGGCCCGGGGGCGAGATCGAGGACCGCCGTGATGGGAGAGGCGCTGTTCATGCCGATGCCTCCGGGTTGCAGACCTGGTGGACGCTATATATTTACGACGTATACGTACATTTTTTCCCCATATGTGCACGGCGTCAAGTGGGTCGAGTTGACTGAACTGTCCTGCACTCCAAGGTCATGGTCTGGGTGGCCGCCGACCGCGCCTTGCGGATGGGGCGGCTGCTGGGCCGCGACGGCTCCTTCGGCGCATGGCACGCCCTGCGGGACGAGGTGCACCGCCAGGTGTGCCGGGAGGGCTGGGACCCCGGCCGGTGTTCCTTCGTGCAGTCCTACGGCTCCTTGGCCCTGGACGCCTCGGCGCTGCTGATGCCGCGGCTCGGCTTTCTGCCGGCCCGGGACGAGCGGGTGCGTGGCACGCTCCGGGCCATGCGCCGGCTGCATCACGGCGGCTTCCTCCGGCGGTACGCGCCGGACGGCGACGGTGTGCACGGCCAAGTGCCGCAGGCACAGCACGGTGTACTCGGGGCGGTGACGGCAGACGTCGGCGAGGATCTGCTCGCAGATCCACTTCGAGGACGCGTAGGGCGTGGCCGGCCGGACCGGGGTGGTCTCGTCGAGCAGACCGGCGGCGGCGTCGCCGTAGACGGCACACGAGGGGGGGAACACGAGCCGGTGGACGCCGTGTTCGTGCATGGTCCGCAGCAGCGCGGTGGTGCCGCCCACGTTGGTGTCGTAGCACTCGACGGGCGAGGCGGCCGACGCGTGCACGTATCTGCGTGCGGCGAAGTGCAGGACGGCGTCCACGGAGTGCCGGTCGAACACCGCCGACAGGGCGCGCCGGTCCCGGAGGTCCAGCTCGTAGACGGCGCCGACGAACCGGCCCGCGATCCGCTCCACCGGGGCGAACACCTCGGGTGTGCTGTTCGCGTAGTCGTCGACCACGATACCTCGTAGCCGTGGTCGAGGAGCTCGACACAGGCGTGGCTGCCGACGAAGCCCGCCCCGCCGGTGACAAGGATGGTGGACGCGGCCCAGCCGGCCCCCGGACGTGCACGTGCTCGCCGCTCCTTGTCCACGGTGCCTCACCGATGTGCGGAGGTGACGTCGTATGTTTACGACGTATATGTACGGCGCGCGCCTCGCTCCCCGGAGTCAAGCGGACCCTCAAGCGGCGGACCCTCAAGCGGATCCTTCACGGCCTGACGAGCAGCTGGAAGTCGAACGCGTACCGCGACGCCCGGTAGATGTGCGTCCCGTACTCGACCGGGCGGCCGGTGTCGTCGTACGCCGTGCGCTGCATCGTCAGCACGGCGGAGCCCTCCTCCTCGTCGAGGCGGGCCGCCTCCTCGGCGGTGGCGGAGCGGGCGCCGATGGTCTGGCGGGCACTGTGCAGGGTGATGCCCGCGGTGCGCATCATCCGGTAGAGGCCCGTCGACTCCAGGCGTTCGGTGTTGAGGTCGAGCAGTGTCGCGGGCAGGTGGTTGCACAGGAGGGCGACCGGCTGGCCGTGGGTGAGGCGCAGTCGTTCCAGGACGATGACCTCGCTGCCCTCCGCGATGCCGAGCGCGGCGGCGACGTCGGCGGGTGCCGGTCTGTGCTCGTTGCGCACCACCCGCGTGGCCGGGCCCTGGCCGGCCGCCTCCAGGTCGTCGTAGAGGCTGCTGAGCTCCAGAGGGCGCTTGACCTGGCTGTGCACCACCTGCGTGCCGACGCCGCGGCGGCGCACCAGCAGCCCCTTGTCGACCAGGGACTGAATGGCCTGGCGGACGGTCGGTCTGGACAGGCCGAGCCGGGTCGAGAGGTCGATCTCGTTGCCCAGGAGGTTTCCCGGGGCGAGGACCCCGTGCTCGATCGCCGCCTCCAGCTGCTGGGCGAGCTGGTAGTACAGCGGCACCGGACTGCCCCGGTCCAGGGCGAAGTCCAGCGAGTCGAGTGCTGCCGTCGTGGCACGTGGGCCGGCGCCGGTCCTCGCCATGGAGTACCTCCCTCTGATGGGTTGACGAATCGTCAGGAGTGGTTGGGGGAACCGAGGTTGATGCCCGCGTCGGGCCGGCGGGTGAGGGTCTTCATGGTGCAAGGGCCTTTCAGGTACGGGGAGTTCAGAGGTGACGGCGCCGGTCGACGACCTGGCGGTCGTACTCCTCGCGGGCGTTCGACGCCGCCTCACGGGAGGCGACCTCGGCCACCGGCACGTCCCACCAGGCCTCGGCCGGGAGAGCGGTCGGGGTGGCGGTGTCGGTCTCGACGTAGACGCAGGTCGGGCGGTCGGAGGCGCGGGCCGTGGCGAGCGCCTCGCGCAGCTCGCGCACCGTCTTGGCGCGCAGGACGTCCATGCCGAGGCTGCCCGCGTTGGCGGCCAGGTCGACCGGGAGCGGGGCACCGGAGAACGTCCCGTCGGCGGCCCGGTAGCGGTAGGCGGTGCCGAAGCGCTCGCCGCCGACGGCCTCGGAGAGACCGCCGATGGACGCGTAGCCGTGGTTCTGGATGAGCAGGAGATTGACCGGCAGGCCCTCCTGGACGGCCGTGACGATCTCGGTCGGCATCATCAGGTAGGTGCCGTCGCCCACCAGGGACCAGACCGGGGTGCCGGGGGTGGCCTGCTGGACGCCGATGCCGGCCGGAATCTCGTAGCCCATGCAGGAGTAGCCGTACTCCAGGTGGTACTGGCGGGGGCTGCGCGCCCGCCAGAGCTTGTGCAGGTCGCCGGGGAGCGAACCGGCCGCGTTGATCACGACGTCGTCGGCGCCGACGACCGCGTCCAGGGCGCCGAGCACCTGCGTCTGAGTGGGTACCGCGTTCTCGTCCGGCGCGCTGTAGGCCGCCTCGACGACCTCCTCCCAACGCGCCCTGCCGGCCCGGTACTCGGCCTCGTACCCGGCACCGACGTGGTGGTCGGCCAGCCCGTCCAGGAGCGCCTCCAGACCCGCCCGCGCATCGCAGACGAGCGGGCGCGCCGCCAGCTTGTGGGCGTCGAACGCGGCGATGTTGAGGTTGACGAACCGGACGTCCGGGTTCTGGAAGAGGGTGTGGGAGGCGGTCGTGAAGTCGGTGTAGCGGGTGCCGACGCCGATCACCAGGTCGGCTGCGCGCGCGATGTCGTCACTGACCGCCGTGCCGGTGTGGCCGATGCCGCCGAGGTCGGCGGGGTGGTCGTGGCGCAGCGAGCCCTTGCCCGCCTGCGTCGAGGCGACAGGGATGCCGGTGGCGTCCACCAGGGCCTTCAGCGCCTCCTCCGCCCGGCTGTGGTGGATGCCGCCGCCCGCGACGATCAGCGGACGCCCGGCGGCCCGGATCGCCTCCAGCGCCTTTGCCAGCTCGAACGGGTCGGGCGCGGGACGCCGTACGCGCCACACGCGCTCGGCGAAGAACTCCTCCGGCCAGTCGTACGCCTCCGCCTGCACGTCCTGGGGGAGGGCCAGGGTGACCGCGCCGGTCTCGACGGGGTCGGCGAGGACCCGCATGGCGTTCAGGGCTGACGGGATCAGGGCCTCGGGGCGGGTGACGCGGTCGAAGTAGCGGGACACCGGGCGCAGGGTGTCGTTGACCGACACGTCGGCCTCGGTCGGGTGCTCCAGCTGCTGGAGCAGCGGGTCGGCGGAGCGGGTGGCGAAGTAGTCGCCGGGCAGGAGCAGGACCGGCAGGCGGTTGATGGTGGCCAGGGCGGCGCCGGTGACCAGGTTCGTGGCACCCGGGCCGATGGAGGTCGTCACCGCCTGCGCGGAGAGGCGGTCGAGCTGGCGGGCGTAACCGACGGCCGCGTGCACCATCGCCTGCTCGTTGCGCCCCTGGTGGAAGGGCATCGCGGCGTCTGGTCCGATACCTGCCTCCATCAGGGCCTGACCGAGGCCCGCCACATTGCCGTGGCCGAAGATGCCCCAGGTGCCGGCGATCAGCCGGTGGCGTACGCCGTCGCGCTCGGTGTACTGGACGGACAGGAAGCGCACCAGGGCCTGGGCTGCGGTCAGGCGGCGGGTGGGGGTGCTCATCAGGACTTCTCCGGGGCCGTGTAGAGGGGGAGGCGGGGGTCGACCGGCTGCTCGGGCCAGGTGTCGCGGACCCAGGCGTGATCGGGGTGGTCGCAGATCAGCCAGGCGCGCTCGGGCTCGGGGCCCGCCATGACGTTCAGGTAGTACATGTGGTGGCCGGGCACGGCCATGGACGGCCCGTGCCATCCGTCGGGGATCAACACGACGTCACCGCTGCGGACTTCGGCCAGGACGTCCGTGCCCCGGCCCTGCCCGGACGGGGAGACGCGCTGGTAGCCGAGACCGGGTGTGCCGTCGTGGTCGGCGAACTCGAAGTAGTACACCTCTTCGAGGACGGACTCCTCGCCCGGCCGGTGCTCGTCGTGCTTGTGCGGCGGGAAGGACGACCAGTTGCCGCCCGGCGTGATCACCTCGACCGCGATCAGCTTGTCGCACTCGAAACCCTGTCCGTCAGCTGCCGCCGCGCCGAAGTTGTTGACCTGACGGGAGGAGCTGCCCGTGCCGCGCAGCTCCACCGGTACGGCCGAAGCCGGTCCGTAGCGGGCGGGCAGCCGCCGGACGCAGCGCGCCCCGGTGAGCGCGAACCGTCCACCGGCGTCGGACGTGACCGTCGTACGGGCGTCCCTGGGTACGTAGGCGAAGTCGCTGACGCCACTGAACACGCTGTCGCGGCCGGCGAGTTCGAAGGTGTCGTGGCCGAAGTCGTCGGCGGCCGACACCGTGCAGCCACCGCTCAGCGGCAGCACGATCCACTCGCTGTCGCCGGTGTCGAAGGTGTGCGCGCCGCCCGGCGGCAGCTCCAGGACGCGCAGGCTGGAGTAGCCCCAACCGGCCTTTTCCGGCGTGATGTCCACGACGTAGGGGCCGCCGAGGGCCTTTCCGGCGGGAAGGTGATACGTCATTGCGTTCCTCCGTGTCACGACAACCACGTCACAGCAGGCCTACGGCCGTGTCGACCGCTGCTTCCACACTGCCCCCGGCCGGGTAGAGCAGCGACCGGCCGACGACCAGGCCCTGCACCGTGGGCAGCTTGAGGGCCTTGCGCCAGCGCTCGTACGCGCCCTCCTGGTCCTCGCCCACCTCACCGCCGAGCAGGACGGCCGGCAGCGTGGAGGCCTCCAGGACCTCGCCCATGTCGTCCGGGTCGTCGGTGACGGGCAGCTTCAACCAGGTGTAGGCGGAGGTGCCGCCGAGGCCCGAGGCGATGGTGATGGACCTGGTGACGGCCTCGGCGGACAGGTCGTTGCGGACCCGGCCGTCGATCCGCAGGGAGACGAACGGCTCGACGAACAGGGGGAGCCGGTGTGCCGCCATGGCGTCGACGGCGCGGGCGGTGGACTCCAGGGTCGTCAGCGAGCCCGGGTCGTCGTAGTCGATACGCAGCAGCAGCTTGCCCGCGTCGAAGCGCAGACGGGCGATGTCCTCGGCGCGGTGGCCGGTGAACCGGTCGTCCATCTCGAAGACCGCGCCCGCCAGGCCCCCGCGGTTCATGGAGCCCATGACGACCTTGTTCTCCAGCACCCCGAGCAGGAGGAGGTCCTCCAGGATGTCGGCGGTCGCCAGCACCCCGTCGACGCCGGGCCGCGAGAGCGCGATGCACAGGCGCTCCAGCAGGTCCGCCCGGTTGGCCATGGCGAGTGGGCGGTCGCCGACGCCGAGCGCACCGCGGGCCGGGTGATCGGCGGCCACGATCATCAGACGGCCGCTGTCGCCGACGAGCGGGCGGCGGGCGCGCCGGGCGGCCGCTTCGGCGACGGCTTCGGGATGGCGCGCCCTGACCGAGACGAGGTCGGGGATGCTGATGGTCAACGAAAGGCTCCGTTCAGGCAGTGGTGCGCGCGAGGAGGTCTTCGACCTCGGCCTCGGTGGGCATCGCGGAGGAACAGGCGAGACGGGAGGCGACAAGGGCACCGGCCGCGTTGGCGTACCGAACGATTTCGGCCAACTCCCAGCCGGACAGCAGCCCGTGGACGAGGGCGCCGCCGAAGGCGTCGCCCGCGCCGAGGCCGTTGGCCACCTCGACCGGCACCGGCGGAATCTCGGCGGTGGTGCCGTCGCGGTGCACCGCGAGCACGCCCTTGGGGCCCTGCTTGACGACCGCCAGCTCCACACCGGCCGCCAGCAGCGCCTCGGCGCAGGCTCGCGGCTCGCGGACGCCGGTGGCCACCTCGCACTCGTCGAGGTTGCCGACGGCGACCGTGGCGTGCCGCAGCGCCTCCGCGTAGTACGGGCGGGCCTCCTCCGGGTCCTTCCAGGCCGCGTCGTTCCACAGCACTGGCCGCCAGTCGAGGTCGAAGACGGTCGTCCCCGCCCTGTCGCGCGCCTTGAGGGCGGCGAGTGTGGCCGAGCGGCTCGGCTCCTCGCTCAGTCCGGTGCCGGTGATCCAGAAGACCCGGGTCGCCCGAATGGCGAAGAAGTCGAGCTCCTCGGTGTGTATCTCCAGGTCAGGGGCTTTAGGCTGCCGGTAGAAGTAGAGAGGGAAGTCGTCCGGAGGGAAGATCTCGCAGAAGGTCACCGGTGTCGGGTAGGCGGCGACGGGCGCGACCCAGCGGTCGTCGACGCCGAACTCCTTCAGCGCCTCGTGCAGATAGGTGCCGAAGGGATCGTCCCCGGTACGGGTGATCACCGCGGTGGAGCGGCCGAGCCTTGCGGCCGCAACCGCCACATTCGTCGCCGAACCGCCGAGGAACTTGCCGAAGGTCTCGACCTTCGCCAGGCCCACGCCCGACTGCAGGGGGTAGAGATCCACCCCGATACGGCCCATAGTGATCAAGTCGAAGGGCTGGACTGACTCGGCCATGCGCGACGCTCCTCGTGTGGGGGTGCGGGTCCCGGAGGGCCTGCCGCCTCCCAGGTGTAGGCCTCGAAGGGCGACACTGTCAATAGTTTGTACTTACATTCGGACCTGTTCGTGAAATGATGTCTTAACAAAGTATTGACAGGGGGCACGGCCGGGGGTTTGATCCCGTCCCAGGCCAACCGCCGCGTTTGCGGCAGGCGACCCGGACATGCCAAGATCCCGGGCCCTGGATCTTCGTGATCCCCTTCTCCCTTTCCCCCCGCAACGCACAGTGAGGTGCCAGGAAAGATGGACCGCTCTTCTCACCCCCGCTCCCGCAGATTCGTACCCGTCGTGGCGGTGGCCGCAGCAGCTGCCCTGACCCTTGCCGGCTGTTCCAGCAGTTCGGGGGGCAAGAAGTCCGAAGAGGGCGGCGCCAACGCCTCGGCCGGCAAGGCGACCACGCCCCGCATGACCGTCGCGCTGGTCACGCACCAGGCTCCCGGAGACACCTTCTGGGACATCGTCCGCAAGGGCGCCCAGGCAGCCGCGGACAAGGACAACATCAAGCTCATCTACTCCGCCGACCCGAACGCGGGCACCCAGTCCAACCTGGTGCAGAACGCGATCGACCAGAAGGTCGACGGCATCGCGGTCACTCTCGCAAAGCCGGACGCCCTGAAGGGCGTCATCGGCAAGGCGAAGTCGGCGAACATACCGGTGGTGGGCCTCAACTCCGGTCTCAGCGACTGGAAGAAGCTCGGCCTCATGGAGTTCTTCGGCCAGGACGAGACGGTGGCCGGTGAGGCGCTCGGCAACAAGCTGAACGCACTCGGATCCAAGAAGGCCCTCTGCGTCATTCAGGAGCAGGGCAACGTCGGCCTCACCCAGCGCTGCGACGGCGTGGAGAAGACGTTCTCCGGCAAGCTGGAGAGGGCCTATGTCAACGGCACCGACGCGCCGTCCGTGCAGTCGACGATCACCGCCAAGCTCAAGCAGGACAGCGCGATCGACCATGTGGTCGCCCTCGGCGCCCCGATCGCCCTGATCGCCGTGCAGTCGGTCAGCGACGCGGGCAGCAAGGCCAAGGTCGCCACCTTCGACCTCAACAAGGAACTGACCGGAGCCATCAGCAAGGGCACCATCGAGTTCGCGGTGGACCAGCAGCCGTATCTGCAGGGCTACCTGGCGGTCGACTCGCTGTGGCTCTACAAGAACAACGGCAACTACAGCGGCGGCGGTGAGCAGCCCGTCCTGACCGGGCCGGCCTTCGTCGACAAGTCGAACGTCGACGTGGTCGCCAAGTTCGCCGCGAAGGGCACTCGGTGATCCGTATGACCCAGCACGCCGAGCCGGCGGTGAAGACACCGCCGGCCCCCGGCCCCAAGGGGAGCGACGGCCGTACGGCCGAGCGTCCCCTGATGGTCAGGGTGTTGGCCCGTCCCGAGGTGGGCGTCTTCCTCGGCGCCGTCGCGGTGTACGTGTTCTTCCTGATCGCGGCGCCGCCGGTGCGCGACGGCAGCTCGATGGCGAACATCCTCTACCAGTCCTCCACACTCGGGATCGTGACGATCCCGGTGGCCCTGCTGATGATCGGCGGCGAGTTCGACCTGTCGGCCGGTGTCGGGGTGATCACCTCGGCGCTGACCGCGAGCATGATCAGCTACCAGCTGACGATGAACGTATGGGTCGGTGTGATCGCCGCGCTGATCGTGTCGCTGGGCATCGGGTTCTTCAACGGCTGGATGGTGGTCAAAACCGGCCTGCCCAGCTTCCTGGTCACCCTGGGCACCTTCCTGATCCTGCAGGGCGTCAACCTCGCGGTGACCAAGATGGTCACCGGCAACGTGGCCACCGACGACATCAGCAACATGGACGGCTTCGACCAGGCCAGGAAGGTCTTCGCCTCCAGCTTCGACATCGGCGGCGTCCAGGTGAAGATCACCGTCTTCTGGTGGCTGCTGTTCGCGGCGATCGCCTCGTGGGTGCTGCTGCGCACCAAGTACGGCAACTGGACCTTCGCGGTCGGCGGCAACAAGGAGTCGGCCCGCGCGGTCGGTGTCCCGGTGGCCTTCACCAAGATCTCGCTGTTCATGCTGGTCGGCTTCGGTGCCTGGTTCGTGGGCATGCACCAGCTGTTCTCGTTCAACACCGTGCAGTCCGGCGAGGGCGTCGGCATCGAGCTGATCTACATCTCCGGGGCGGTGATCGGCGGCTGCCTGCTGACCGGCGGCTACGGCTCGGCGATCGGCCCGGTCTTCGGCGCGTTCATGTTCGGCATGGTGCAGCAGGGCATCGTCTACGCCGGCTGGAACCCCGACTGGTTCAAGGCCTTCCTCGGCGTCATGCTGCTCGGCGCCGTCCTGATCAACCTGTGGGTCCAGCGCGCCATGACCAGGAGGTGACCCGATGACAAGCAACGGAACCGGAACTCACGGAGCCATCCTCCAGGACACCGTGCCCGAGGGCGAGGACAGCCCGATCGTCGAACTGCGCGACGCGGGCAAGTCCTACGGCAACATCCGTGCCCTGCACGGGGTGAGCCTGCAGGTCCGCCCCAGCCAGGTCACCTGTGTGCTGGGCGACAACGGCGCCGGCAAGTCCACCCTCATCAAGATCATCTCGGGGCTGCACCAGCACACCGAGGGCGAGTTCCTCGTGGACGGCGCCCCGGTGCGCTTCTCCACCCCGCGCGACGCGCTCGACAAGGGCATCGCCACCGTCTACCAGGACCTCGCGACCGTCCCGCTGATGCCCGTATGGCGCAACTTCTTCCTCGGCTCCGAGATGACCAAGGGCCCCTGGCCCGTGCGCCGCCTCGACATCGAGCGGATGAAGAGGACCGCGGACGAGGAACTGCGCAACATGGGCATCGTCCTGGACAACCTCGAACAGCCCATCGGCACCCTCTCCGGCGGCCAGCGCCAGTGCGTCGCCATCGCCCGCGCCGTCTACTTCGGCGCCCGCGTGCTGATCCTGGACGAGCCCACCGCCGCGCTGGGTGTGAAGCAGTCCGGCGTCGTGCTCAAGTACATCGCCGCGGCCCGCGACCGGGGCCTGGGCGTCATCTTCATCACCCACAACCCGCACCACGCCTACATGGTCGGCGACCACTTCAGCGTGCTGCGCCTGGGCACCCTCGAACTCTCCGCCGAACGCAGCGACATCACCCTTGAGGAACTGACCAACCACATGGCCGGCGGCGCCGAACTCGCCGCACTCAAGCATGAGTTGTCCCAGGTCAGTGGTGTCGACGTCGAGGGGCTCCCCGAAGCGGCCGACCTCACCGCCACCGTGGCCGAGACCCCGGAAGGAACCTCCTGACATGGCCGGCGCCCTGGACCGCATCCGGGTCGGATCGGCGCCCGACTCCTGGGGCGTCTGGTTCCCCGACGACCCCCGGCAGGTGCCCTGGGAACGCTTCCTCGACGAGGTCGCCGAGGCCGGCTACCCGTGGATCGAGCTGGGCCCGTACGGCTACCTGCCGACGGACCCGGCCCGACTCACCGACGAGATCACGAAGCGGGACCTGAAGGTCTCGGCGGGCACCGTCTTCACCGGGCTGCACCGCGGCCCGGCCGTCTGGGAGTCCACCTGGGAGCACGTCAGCCAGGTCGCCGCGCTCACCCAGGCCATGGGCGCGCAGCACCTGGTCGTCATCCCCTCCTTCTGGCGGGACGACAAGACCGCCGAGATCCTGGAGCCGCCGGAGCTGACCCACGAGCAGTGGGCCCATCTGACCAAGGGCATGGAACGGCTCGGGCACGAAGTGAAGGAGACCTACGGCCTCGACATCGTCGTGCACCCGCACGCCGACACCCACATCGACACCGAGGACCACGTCGAGCGCTTCCTCGACTCCACCGACGACGAACTGGTCAGCCTCTGCCTGGACACCGGGCACTACGCCTACTGCGGCGGCGACAGCGTCAAGCTGATCGAGACCTACGGCGAACGCATCGGCTATCTGCACCTCAAGCAGGTCGACCCGGAGATCCTCGCGGACGTAGTGCAGAACGAGGTCCCCTTCGGCCCCGCGGTGCAGCGCGGAGTGATGTGCGAGCCCCCGTCCGGTGTGCCGGAGCTGGAACCGGTGCTGGCCGCGGCGCAGCGGCTCGGGGTGGAGCTGTTCGCCATCGTCGAGCAGGACATGTACCCCTGCGAGCCGGACAAGCCGCTGCCGATCGCCGTGCGGACACGCAAGTTCCTGAGGTCCTGCGGCGCCTGACCGTCCAAGGGGGACGACCATGGCTCAGCCCGGAACACTGCAAGTCGCCGTCGTCGGCACCGGCAAGATGGGCGCCGACCATGTACGCCGTATCCAGGAGGTCACCAGCGGGGCCAGAGTGACCGCCGTCGTGGACGTGGACGCGGAACGCGCCAAGGCCGTCGCGGCTCGCGTCGACGGCTGCACCGCCTACACCGACCCGGCTGCCGCCATGGCGGCAGCCGATGTCGACGCCGTACTGGTCGCCTCCCCGGGGCCCGCCCACGAAGCGGCCCTCCTGTGGGCGTTCGAGCACGGTCTGCCCGTCCTGTGCGAGAAGCCGCTCACCCCCGACGCGGCGTCCGCACTGCGCGTGCTGGAGGCCGAACAGCGGCTGGGCCGGCGCCTGGTCCAGGTCGGCTTCATGCGGCGCTACGACGCCGAGTACATGAAACTCAAATCCCTGCTGAACACCGGTCAGCTGGGTCGCCCGCTGATGCTGCACAACCGGCACCGCAACGTCGCCTCCCCGCCCGGGTGGAGCAGCGAGATGCTCATCAACGACTCCGTCGTGCACGAGATGGACGTGACGCGCTGGCTCCTCGACCAGGAGATCACCGCCGTCACGGTCCTGCGTCCGACGCCGTCCGCCAACGCGCCGGACGGGATCCAGGACCCGCAGTTCGTCGTCTTCGAAACCGACGGCGGCGCCGTCGTCGACGTCGAGATCTTCGTCAACTGCGGCTTCGGCTACCAGGTCCAGGCCGAGATGGTGTGCGAACGCGGCATCGCCCGCATCGGCGACGGCCACGCCATGGTCACCAACATGGCCGGCCGCTGGGGCGGCACCATCGCCCAGGACTTCGTCGAACGCTTCGCCGACGCCTACGACCGCGAGGTCCAGGCCTGGGTCGACGCCACCCGCCGCGGCGAGGTCACCGGCCCGAGCGTGTGGGACGGCTACGCGGTGGCGGCGGTGTGCGAGGCGGGGGTGCGGGCGCTGGAAGAGGGCGGCCGGGTGGAGGTGCGGCTGGTGGAGCGGCCTGCGCTGTACCGCTGACGTACTCAGATCTCCGTACGGGTGAAGACCATCCGGGGCTGACCGGGGCCGTTGTACGCCTCCTCCAGACGGACATCGAAGCCCAGGCGGCGATGGAAGGCCACGGAACCCTCGTTGCCGACGGTCGTGATCGCCTTCAGCCGGACCGCGCCCTGACGCCGCGCGGCCTCGGCGAAGGCCGCGTACAACGCGCGCCCCAGACCGATACCGCGGGCGTCGTCCCTCGTCGCGACCACATGCACGTACCCGGTGCCGTCGGGCGTGACGAAGCCGAGCAGATAGCCGAGGATGCCGTCGTCCGAACGGGCGACCAGACACGTCGGCCCGAACTCGTGCACCAGGGGCAGGAGATGGAGGGCGCGCGTGTCGCGGTCGCCCCAGTAGCGGGCGTGGTCCGCCAGGACCTGCTGGATGTCGGTGACATGGGCGGGGAGGATCCGTGCGGCCATGGCGCCGATCATGACAGAGGCCGCAGGCGCGGGTTCAGGCGGTCGCCGCGGTCTGCTCGGCCAGGGCCGCGAGCAGCCAGTCGTGCGCCGATCCGGGGGTCGGCTCCGGACGGCCGCCCGGAGGGGTCACCACCACGGTCACCAGCTCCCAGTAGCGGTCGATCCGTGGGTCGGCCGCGAGCTGCCGCGCCAGCAGCCGGCGGAAGTCCGGGGTGTCCCGGGTGCCGTACGCGCTCGCGTACGCGGCGACGAAGGCGTCCAGCGCCTCGTCGGGGCACGGGGCGAGGTCCCGGCGCAGTCGCTCGCCCGCCAGGTCGTACGCCTCGGCGAGGCCCGCGTACAGGACGGTCGACCCGCGGGCGCCCGCGGCCCGGTGCGCCTCCGGCTGCGGCTGCCCGGCGCCGGTGCACGGGCCGGTCGTGAGGGCGTGCAGCCGGGCGAACGCGAGCACCTGGGCCGGGTCCGGATCGTCCGGCGGCTGCGGAACCGCCACCTCCAGGAACGCGGCGACCGACCGCGCCGGCATCCGCACCGGCAGCCAGGCACGCCAGAACCGGGCCAGCGGGGCCGTACTCGGCGGGGCGCTCACCGCACCGATCAGACGCAGCCGGTCGGCCCGCTCCCCGGGCGGACACTCCTGCACCAGCCGCAGCGCGGCCTCCCGCCAGCGCAGGGCCCTCAGCTCGGAGCCGAGTGCGTCCAGCCGGCCGGCCACCGCCTGCTCGAACGCGCCGCCCGGCTCGCCCTCAGCCTCGTCGAGGACGCGGCGTACCTCGGGCAGCGGCAGGTCGAGGCCGCGCAGGGAACGGATCAACCGCAGCCGGTCCAGGGCGCCGTGGCCGTAGCGGCGGTGTCCGCCGGCGCTGCGCGAGGTCTCCGGCAGCAGACCGCGGTCGGAGTAGAAGCGCACCGTCTTGACGGTGACGCCCGCATGTTCGGCTAGCTCCCCGATGCTCCACAGGCCGTCGTAGGACATGGACGGTTGAACCTCCCTCAGGGGGAGTTCCTACGGTACCGGCGAGCGCGGACCTGGCGGAGGGGGCCAGGTCCGCGGACGGCGGCGTACTGGAGGAGACGTTCATGACCGTATTCATTCTGGTGGCAGGCGCGTTCACCGGCGCACACGTGTGGCAGGACACGGCCGCGCGGCTGGCCGCGTCGGGCGCGGAGGTGCACGCGGTCGCCCTCACCGGACTCGACGGGTCCCGGCGCGGTACGGGGGTCCGCATCGACCTGGAGACACACATCGCGGAAGTGATCGCGGCGATCGACTCGGTGGACGCGGCGGCCGGTGGGGACATCGTGCTGGTCGGCCACGACTACGGCATCCATCCCGTGGTGGGTGCCGCCGACCGGCGGGCGGAGCGCATCGCCCGGATCGTCTGCCTGGACACGGGGATGCCCAAGGACGGCGTCCCGGCCCTGGCCGCGGTGCCCGACCCGGACCTGCGCGCGCGGGTGGCCGAGCGTGCCGGGACGGGGGCCGGGACTGAGGGGGCCGACGGGATGCCGGCGCCCAAGTCCCGTGCGGAATGGCAGCGTTGGGGCAGCACCGCCGGCGTCCCCGGCATCGCGCTGGACCGGCTCGTCGCGCTGGCCGCACCGCAGCCGACGGCCACCCTGCTCCAGCCGCTGCGGCTGACCGGCGCGGTGACCGCGGTCCCCACCACCGGCGTGCTGTGCACCAAGAACGGCGCGAGCATCGCGCTGGTCCAACAGCTGGTGAGCCTGGGCGACCCCGACCTGCGGTTCCTGACCGATCCCCGGGTGACCTTCTTCGAACTGGCCACCGGACACTGGCCGATGCTGTCCTGCCCGACCGAACTCGCGGTGGCCCTGCTGCGCGCCGCGGCCGGCGAGGGACAGCGGCTCAAGCCGGCCGACGACACCCAACCGCCCCCGCATCTACGGCCGTTCCCGCTGGACGTGCCCCAACTCCCGCGCGAACGCAGGGGCAACGTCGACCTGTACCTGCCGCCCGACGCCGAGGACCCGCGCCCGGCGGTGGTCTTCGTGCACGGCGGCCCGGTGCCCGCCGGGGTCCGGCCGACCCCGCGGGACTGGCCGACCCTGATGGGGTACGCCCGCCTCGTGGCAGCGCAGGGTGCGGTGGGCGTCACCCTGGACCACCGGCTGCACGACGTGGCCGACTACGAGCGCGCCGCCGAGGACGTGGCCGCCGCGGTGGAACTGGCGCGGGCCGACCCGCGGGTGGACGCGGACCGGATCGCGCTGTGGTTCTTCTCGGCGGGCGGGCTCGTCATGGCGGACTGGTTGCGGGCTCGACCGGTGTGGCTGCGCTGCGTCGCCGCGACCTATCCGGTCCTGGCGCCGCTGCCGAACTGGGGGGCGGCCGGCAGCAGGTTCTCGCCCGCCGAGGCGGTGGCGCACGCGGGCAACCTACCGGTCGTACTCACCCGCGTGGGCCTGGAGATGCCCGAGATCGCCGTCACCGTCGAGGAGTTCCTGGCCGCGGCCAAGGACGCCGGGACGGACGTCGAGGTGGTCGACGTACCGCACGGCCGACACGGCTTCGAGACGCTCGCCCCCGTCGACGAGTGGCGTGACGCCGTCCACCGCGCGATGGGGTCGGTGCTGGCGCGTCTGACGCCGACGGCGTTCGCCTACCCGCCCACGACCGAGCGCGGCCGGGGCTCGAACCCCGCCACCCGGTAGCACGCGTCGATCAGCGTCATCGTCGCCACCGCGTCGTCCGCGTCCAGCGGCAGCGCAACGCCCTCCCGGACCCGCGCCGCGAACGCCTCCAGCTGGTACGTGTACGACGACCGGGTCCCGAGGTGTTCCGTCCGCTCGCCCTTTGCCGTACGGACCACCAGCCGGTCGTCGAGCTGGGGGAGGACGAAGTTCGGGGCGTGGACCTCGCCCCGGCTGCCGACGATGCGGCAGCTCATCTCCAGCTTGTCGTACGCCATGTGGCAGCGCGCCGACCCGCTGGCCCCGCCAGGGAACTCCAGGTCGGCGTCGAGCCATTCGTCGACGCCCGGTGCGCCGGCCCGCTCCCCGCCTCGCGCACGGGCGAGGCGCGGCGCGCCGCCCGCCCAGGGCGCCAGCATCCGCTGCGCGTGCAGGCTGTAGCAGCCCAGGTCCATCACGGCGCCGCCGGCGAGCGGCAGGGACCAGCGCGGGTCGGTGTCCGCGGGGGCCGGGATCGCGACCGTCGTCTCCACCCGCTGCAGGTCGCCCAGTTCACCGCTTTCGAGCAGCTCGTGCAGACGCCGGGTGAGCGGGTGGAAGAGGTAGTGGAACGCCTCCATGAAGACCGTGCCGGCCTTCGCCGCCGCCTCCCGCACCTCGGCGGCCTCCTCCGCGTTGCTCGCGGACGGCTTCTCGCTCAGTACGTGCTTGCCGGCCGCGAGGGCGGCGCTGTTCCACGGGCCGTGCAGGCCGTTGGCGAGCGGGTTGTAGACGACCTCGACCTCGGGGTCGGCGAGCAGGCCGGCGTACGAGTCCGCGACCCGCTCCACGCTGTGCCCGGCGGCGAAGGCCTCGGCGCGGGACCGGTCGCGGGCGGCCACCGCGACCAGGCGGTGTCCGCCCGTGCGGGCGGGGTCGATCAGGGCGCGCTCGGTGATCCGTGCGGCGCCCAGGACGCCGATGCGCAAGGGGCCGCGGACCGTGTCGCTCATGACTTGGTTCCTCCTCGGTGCGTTACTGGTCGTAGGCCCGGCCGTCGACGTGCACGCTCTGGAACCTCCCGGCCACCGTCTCCTGCTCCTCCACGACGGTCACCCGGTGTCCGGCGCGCTCCTGTTCACGAGGGAGGGCGAGCCCGCTCGGCCCGTGCCGTTGACGATCACGCCGCGCAGGGTAACTCCTCGCGGGAGACGGCGCGTTCACGAGGTGTCGGGGTACTCGTGTTCCGGGCGCCGGAGGCCGCCCCGCGCCCGGAACACGAGATCTGCGGGCACCGTCAGGCGGTGCGGACCTCGGCGATCGTCACGGGCCGGTGCTCGTGCAGCGACAGGGTGCACGCGTCGGCGATCCAGCCGGCCTCCAGCGCGTCCGCCACCGTGCAGGGTGAGGGCCGGGCCCCGGCGACGACCTCGGTGAACGCGGTGAGTTCGGCACGGTAGGCCTCGGTGAAGCGGTCCATGAAGAAGTCGTGCGGGGTGCCGGCCGGGAAGGTCACGCCGGGCTCGACCGAGCGCAGCGGCAGCTTGTCCTCCAGGCCCACCGCGATGGAGTCCTGGAATCCGTGGATCTCCATGCGGACGTCGTAACCTCGGGCGTTGTGGCGCGAGTTGGACACCACGGCGATCGTGCCGTCGTCCAGGGTGAGGATGGCGCCGGTGGTGTCGGCGTCGCCCGCGGCCTTGATGTAGTCGGCGCCCCGGTTGCCGCCGACCGCGTACACCTCGGCGACCTCGCGGCCCGTCACCCAGCGGATGATGTCGAAGTCATGCACGGAGCAGTCCCGGAAGATGCCGCCGGACGCGGCGATATACGCGGCCGGCGGGGGCGCCGGGTCCAGCGTGGTCGACCGTACGGTGTGCAGCTTGCCCAGCTCGCCGCTCCGCACGGCCGCGCGGGCGGCGACGAAGCCGGCGTCGAAGCGGCGGTTGTAGCCGATCTGGATCGGCACATCGCTGCCCTCGACGGCCTTGAGGACCTCGGCCCCCTCGGCCATCGTCCTGGCGACGGGCTTCTCGCAGAAGACCGGGACACCGGCCTCGACCCCGGCCAGGATCAGCCCGGGATGTGCGTCCGTCGCGGCCGCGATCACGATGCCGTCCACACCGGCGGCCAGCAGGGCCTCCGGCGAGTCCACGACCTCGCCGCCGAAGCGCTCCGCCGCGGACTTGGCGGCGTCCGCGAACGGGTCGGTGAGCACCAGCGACTCGACCGCGTCGAGTCCGGAGAGGGTCTCGGCATGGAAGGCGCCGATGCGGCCGAGGCCGAGGATTCCGATACGCATGAGCTCCGCTGCTTTCCTGGTGTGTGGTTGCTGTTCGTCGCCGGGACCGCATCCTGGACCCCGGTCGCCTTCGGGCCCGTCCTCGATCGCCGGACGGGCGTGAATATCAGTCCAGGCCGCCCAGGACGTTCTGGTCCCAGTCGATCACCGAACCGGTGACGACGCCCGAGCGGTCCGACAGCAGGAAGACGGCGAAGTCCGCGATCTCGTCCGGCTGGCCGAGCTTGCCCATCGGGAGCCTGGCCGCGGCCTCCTCGCGCCAGTCGTCGTCGGCGTCGTGGAACTTCCTCTGCGTGGCGTCCTCGCCCTCGGTCGCCGTCCAGCCGATGTTGAGGCCGTTGATCCGGACCCGGTCCCAGCGGTGCGCGTGCGCCGCGTTGCGGGTCAGGCCGATCAGGCCCGCCTTCGCGGCGACGTACGGCGCCAGGAACGGCTGCCCGCCGTGCGCCGAGGACGTGATGATGTTGACGACCGTGCCGGGTGCCTTGCGGGAGACCATGTCCGCGACGGCGGCCTGCATCGCGAAGAACGGCGCCCTGAGGTTGATCGCGATGTGCTGGTCGAACAGCTCGGGAGTGGTGTCGAGGAGCGTGCCACGGGAGGTCAGGCCTGCGGAGTTGACCAGGCAGTCGATCCGCCCGTACGCGGCGACCACGTCACCCACGGCGGTCCTCGCCTGCTCGGCGTCCGAGAGGTCGGCGCGCACGAACATCGCCTTGCCGCCGGCGGCCGTCAGCTCGGTCACCAGCGCCTCGCCCGGTGCCGGACGCCGCCCGGTCACGGCCACCACGGCGCCCTCGCGGACCGCGGCCCGTGCGATGGCGGCGCCGACGCCCTGGCTGCCGCCGTTGACGAGGACGACCTTGTCGTCGAGAAGTCCCATGGCGTTCGTGGTCCTTTCAGCTTTCGCGGCGTTCGGCGCCGGCCCGCAGTGCGTCCCGAAGAGCCTCGGGCGTCCATGACTCGCGCAGTGCGCGCCGTACGACGTCCGCCTGCGCGGGCGGGGCCAGTCCGTCGACCGGCGGATCGCTGTCGAGGTTGGTGGGGAAGGGGTAGCTCTCGGCGCTCGCGGCGATCACGTTCTCCAGCCACTCCTCACCGACCCCCTCGCTGCCGCGCCTGAGCAGCACGGGGAACATCGCGTTCGCGACGGCCTCGCGGTCCACCGTCTCCATGGCCCGCCCGAAGGCGGAGGACACCTGCAGCAGGTTGGCCATGCGGCGGATGTCCGCCGAGCGGTTGGTGCCGGCCGCGTGGAACAGCGCGGGGTTGAAGAAGGCCGCGTCGCCCTTGGAGAGGGGGAGCTGGACGTGGTTGGCCTCGAAGTACGCCTGGAATTCCGGCAGTCGCCAGGCCAGGTAGCCGGGTTCGTACTGCTGCGAGTACGGCAGGTACATCGTCGGCCCGGACTCGACGGGCATGTCGCAGTGCGCGACGGCGCCCTGGAGGGTGAGCACGGGGGAGAGGGCGTGCACATGCGCCGGGTAGGCGGCCGCGACCTCGTTGGACAGGAAGCCCAGGTGGTAGTCCCGGTGCACGGTCTGCGCCGCGCCGCCCGGGTTGACCACGTTGACCTGCGAAGTGACCTGGTAGCCGGGGCCGAGCCAGGCCGTCGAGACCAGCGCCAGGACGTCGCTCGCGTAGTAGTCGGCGAACGCCTCGGGGTCGTACAGGGCAGCCTTCTCCAGCGCGTTCCACACACGGTCGTTGGCGCCCGGCCTGGCGAAGTGGTCCCCGGCGCTCGCGCCCGAGGCGCGCTGCTCTGCGACCAGGGCGTCGAAGACGGCGCTGAGCCGGTCGACGACGGACGGGTCGGGAAACGCGCCCTCGAAGACCACGATGCCGGGGCCGTCGGCCAGGGCCCGGACCAGCTCGGCCCGCACGGGGTGCCGCTCGGCCTTGCGCAGCCGCTCGCTGTCGTAGACCAGGACGCCCTGCTCCACGGCCGAGGCGTGCGGGTAGTCGGCGAGGTCGGTCCTCCGCTCGACGAGCTCCCGGAAGTCGGCCAGGTCGCAGTCCCGCTCGGACAGCCAGGCGCGGTGGTCCACGGGGGTGGCGGACATCGGCGTCCTTTCGGTCGGGGGGACGGCACGGCTCTCGGTGACAGCGTCGGGCCGCGCTGCCATTCTTGTCATGACAAACCCGTCGAACAACCGGCACGCGGCCATCAAAAACCCCTCAAGGAGCCACCGTATGGGCCATCCCTTCCCGATCCGGGAGATCGCACGTCAGGCGGGCCTGAGCGAGGCGACCGTCGACCGGGTCCTGAACGGCAGGGGCGGCGTCCGGGAGAGCACCGCGCGGGAGGTCCAGCAGGCCATCGCCGACCTGGACCGGCAGCGCACCCAGGTCCGCCTGGTCGGCCGCACCTTCATGATCGACATCGTGATGCAGACGCCGGAGCGGTTCTCCACCGCCGTACGCGCCGCCCTGGAGACGGAGCTGCCCTCGCTCCACCCTGCCGTCGTCCGCTCGCGCTTCCACTTCCGCGAGACGGGCCCGGTGGCCGAGCTGACCCGCACCCTGGACCGGATCGCCCGCCGCGGCTCGCAGGGCGTGATCCTCAAGGCCCCGGACGTCCCCGAGGTCACCGCCGCGGTCGGCCGGCTCGCCGAGTCCGGCATCCCCGTCGTCACGCTCGTCACCGACCTGCCCGCCACCGCCCGCCTCGGCTACGTCGGCATCGACAACCGGGCCGCCGGAGCGACCGCCGCGTACCTCATGGGCCAGTGGCTGGGCGAGCGCCCCGGCAATGTGCTCACCAGCCTCAGCAGCGGCTTCTTCCGCAACGAGGAGGAGCGCGAGATGGGCTTCCGCAGCGCCATGCGCACCCACCACCCGGACCGCACACTGGTCGAGATCGCCGAGGGCCAGGGCCTGGACGCCACCCAGTACGACCTGGTCCGCGCCGCCCTCGCACGCGACGGGGACATCCGCGCCGTCTACTCGATCGGCGGCGGCAACATCGCCACCCTGCGTGCCTTCGAGGACCTGGGCCGGGAGTGCGCGGTGTTCGTCGCCCACGACCTCGACCACGACAACACCCGCCTGCTGCGCGAGCACCGCCTCTCCGCCGTCCTCCACCACGACCTGCGCCAGGACATGCGCGAGGCCTGCCACATCGTGATGCGTGCCCACGGCGCCCTGCCGCCCGCGGGGCCTACGCTGCCGTCGGCGATCCAGGTGGTGACGCCGTACAACATGCCACCGCAGGCGACGAGTCGAGGAGACGGGTGACGAGGAGACGGGTGACGACGAGGACCGAGCACGTGGAGATCGAGGGTGTCCGCCTCCTGGCCACGCTCACGACGGGCGGCGAGACGGGACTTCTCGCGCTGCACGGCAGCAACGAGGGCGGTACCGCCGAACTCGCGCGCTCCGTGGCCGAGCGCTGCGGTGCCACCAGCCTGGTCTTCACCCAGCCCGGCGCGCGGGAGCCGGTGCACATCCCGTCCCCGCGCATGGCCGTGGAGCACTGCGCACTCCTGCGGGTGTTCCTGTCCCACGTCGCCGTCACGGTCTCCCTGCACGGCCACATGAGACGGGCGACGCCACGGTCCATCTTCCTGGGCGGGGCCAACCGTCCCGCAGCGCACCTCTTCGCCTCGGGGCTGAGCGCCCTGCGCCCGGAGTTCGACCCGGTCACGGACCTCGCCGACATCCCCGCCGCGCTGCGGGGCGTGCACGCCAGGAACCCGGTGAACCTGACCCGCGACGGCGGAGTCCAGGTGGAACTGCCGCTCTCCGCCCGGACCCGGCGGCCGGGCTGGGACCCGGAGGTCCCCGACACGCCTCCGCCGGCCGTCGTCGACGCCCTGGCCGCCGGCGTGGGACTGCTGGCGACCCGGCCCGTCACCCGACGCTGACCCACGCGCCGCTCTCCGCCGAGCGCACCATCGCCTCCAGTACGGCCGCACTGTGCACGGCGTCCGGGAGCGTGGCCCCCTGGGGCCTGCCCTCCGCGATCGAGCGCAGGAAGCGGTGCGCCTCGATGACCTTCAGGTCGTCGTAGCCCATGCCGTTCGCCGCGCCCGGCTGGAACGCGCCGAACTCGCCGTCGCCCGGGCCGACGTACACCGTGCTGACCGGCTGGTCCTGGTACGTGGTGCCGCGGCCGACGCCCAGCTCGTTCATCCGGCGGAAGTCCCAGAACACCGCGCCCTCGGTGCCGTGCACCTCGAAGCCGTAGTTGTTCTGCTCGCCCACCGAGACCCGGCAGGCCTCCAGGACGCCGCGGGCGCCGGAGGCGAAGCGCAGCAGGCAGTTCACGTAGTCCTCGTTCTCGACCGGTCCCAGCTCGCCGCCCGCGGCGCGGGTGTGGCCGGCGGTCGCGCCGGTGGGGCGGGCCCGCTCGGGGATGAACACGGCGGTGTCGGCGGTCAGCGAGACGATGTCGCCGAGCAGGAACCGGGCCAGGTCCGCGCCGTGCGAGGCCAGGTCGCCGAGCACGCCGCTGCCGCCGCGCTGCTTCTCGTAGCGCCAGGTCAGGGCGGATTCGGGGTGGGCGGCGTAGTCGCTGAACAGACGCACGCGGACATGGGTGACGGTGCCGATGGCGCCCGAGGAGATGAGTTCGCGGGCGGCCTCGACGGCGGGCGCGTTGCGGTAGTTGAAGCCGACGGCTCCCTGGACGCCCGCTTTGGCCACCGCATCTGCGACCGCCTGCGCGTCCGCCGTACTCAGCCCGACCGGCTTCTCGATCCAGATGTGCTTGCCGGCCTCGGCCATCGCGACGCCGATCTCACGGTGCAGGAAGTTCGGGGCGGTGATGCTGACCGCCTGGACCCGCGGGTCCCCGGCCACCTCGCGCCAGTCCCGGGTGGTCGAGGCGAACCCGAACTGCGCGGCGGCCTCCTCGGCCCGGCCCGGCACCTCCTCGGCGACCGTCACCAGCCGTGGGCGCAGGCCCAGCCGCGGGAAGTGGTGCGGGACGCGGGCGTACGCCTGGGTGTGCACCCGGCCCATCCAGCCGAACCCGACGACGGCGACACCGAGCGAATCCACCATGACAGCCCCTCTTTGGACCGGTCCATATCTTGTCCAGGCCACCCTGAAGCCCGTGCTCAGCGACTGTCAACCCTCACCGGAGCTTCACCGGAGCCTTTGACAGGCCATGGCAGCCCGTGGAACGGTCCACAGCATGAAAGCGCCGACGATCCGCGATGTGGCCGAGCGGGCCGGGGTGTCCAAGTCGCTGGTCTCGCTCGTGCTGCGCGGCGCCGACCAGGTGCGGCCCGAGAAGCGGGAGGCCGTGCTGCGGGCGGTGCGGGAGCTCGGCTACCGGCCCAACGCGGCCGCGCGCAGCCTCAGCGAGCAGCGCACCCGCACGGTCGGCGTGCTCCTCAACGACCTGCGCAACCCCTGGTTCGTCGACCTGCTCGACGGCCTCAACTCACTCCTGCACGACCACGGCCTGCGGATGCTGCTGGCGGACGCCCGCCTCAACCGCCGCACCGGCCAGGACCCCGCCGACCCGCTTCTGGACCTGCGGGTGGACGGCCTCGTCGTCGTCGGCACCCTGCCCGACCCGGCAGCCCTCGGCAGGGCCGCCGAGCGCATCCCCGTGGTCGTCGCGGGCGCCCGCGAACCGGCCCCGGCGGGCGTTGACGTCGTGGCCGGCGACGACGAGCACGGCGCCCGGCTGGTCACCGAGCACTTCATCGGGCTCGGCCACCGGCGCATCGCGCACATCGCGGGCTACGGCGCCGTCGGCGAGCTGCGCAGGCGGAGCTTCGAGGCGACGATGCGGGCGCACGGCCTCGCGGACCGGGCACCGGTCGAGCCGAGCGACATGACCGAGGAGGGCGGCTACCGCACCGCCGTGCGTCTGCTGAGCCGCCCCGGCCGGCCCACCGCCCTCTTCGCCGTCAACGACATAGCCTCCGTCGGCGCGATCTCGGCCGCGGAGGAGCTGGGTCTGCGCGTCCCGCACGACGTGTCCGTGGTCGGCTACGACAACACGAGCATCTCCCGCCTGCGCCACGTCTGGCTGACCACGGTCGACAGCGCCGGCCACGAGCTGGGGCGCCGGGCGGCCCGCTGCCTCCTGGACCGCTTCGAGCGGCCGGGGGGAGAGGGCCGACTGAGCCTGACGGCACCGACGTTGGAGATCCGCGGCACGACAGCCGCACCGCTCACGAACTGACGCCGTTCACAGCATGGCGCCGTTCACGGGGTGATGGCGTACGCCTTCCGCAGCGTCTCGTGCACCGTCCAAGTCGTACGGTCGCCCTCGCGCAGGACGGCCATGTCCCCGGGCCTCACCGTCAGCGTGGGCCCGCCCTCGACCTCGACGGTCGCCGACCCGCTGATGACGACGAACAGTTCGTCGGCCTCCGTGTCGGTGACGACGCCGGGCGTGATCTGCCAGATGCCGCGGATCTGCTTCCCGTCCGCGGACTCCCAGACGACCTTGCCGGTCACCTCCGGAGTCCCGGACACGATCTGCTCCGGGTCGAGGGGCTCGGGCCTCAGCTCGGCGTCCGGGATGTGCACAACGAAGCTGTGGGTCATGGGCCGACCCTAACGAGGTCGCCGGGCGCCGTGCGTGGACACTGTGTGCGCTGTCGGCCCGGGCGGGAGGACACTTCGTCGCGACTGGCGGCCCCGCGGGCGCCGGGTGATCGTGGAGGGCATGGCGCAGACCACGACGGCCGTCCCCGGGCCACGGCAGCACGACACCCGCGAGGCCGTCCTCTTCGGCGGCGTCTACGGCGCCGTACTGGCCTGCTCCATGGTCGCGGCGCTCAGCCAGTACGGCCACACGTCCCGGGCCAGCCGCCGCTACGACGCGCTCTGGCTGCTGGTCACCGCGCTTGCCTCGGCTCTCGCCCACGGCTACGCGCACTACATCGCCGAACGTGAACCGCACCGCCGCTGGGACGTCCTGCGCGCCCTCGTCGACGAGTGGCCTCTGGTCACGGCCGTGCTGCCGACGGTGCTGCTGCTCGCCGGGGCGGGCTGGGGCTGGTGGCCGCCGAAGGGGGTGGAGTACGCGGCGTTCGTGCTGAACATCGTCCTGCTGTTCACGCTCGGACTGGTGACGGCGCTGCGGTCGCACCGCTCCTCGCCCGTCGCCGTTCTGATCGGTCTGGTGGACGCTCTGCTGGGCGTGATCGTCGTCGTGGCCAACGCGATCATCAAGTGAGGGCGCCAACCACCCCCGTCCTGCCTTAGGGTCTGCGCGTGGGGACGGACATGGACGGCGCCATCGAACGCCGAAACACGGACGGGTACTGGCAGTTGGAGGTCGATCTGCTGGACTTCCGGCCGCCGCGGGACTACGTCGCCTGGGACTGTCTCTTCGGCGTGCGCGGGACGGGGGACGTGGAGCGTCCGCTGTTCGCCGACCGCGGACTGCCGGACGACGTCTCGGAACCGGTACGCGAAGCAGCCGTCGGCGACTACCAGCACAGCCACACCCACGTGAGCTGGGCCGAGGTCGCCGCGGCGGACTGGGACGCGCCGCTCGCGGCCCGGCCCGCCTGGTACTGGGCGCACAGGTCGGATCCGGGAGGCGAGCACCTCGTACGGGTGACCCCTACCCTGCGCGAGGCCGCCGCCCGCACCTTCGGATCGGACCTGCTCCTGGCGCCGCCGGAATGGCCTCCCGGTGCCGAGGTGCCTCTCGACGGCGCGGTGTACCGCCCGGTGGTCCTCACGGCGCGGATGCTCGCCCCGCCGGACGAGGGAACCTGGGCACAGGTGTGGAGCACGGTGCGGCACCTGGCGGCCGAGCACGGCGACGAGGACGTACGGCTCGTCGTCTGGTTCGGTTGACCCGCGCACCGGGGAAAGGAGCCGACATGACCACAGACGCCACAAAGGCGACGCACGCCACCGACGCGACGGTCACGGACGAGGCGGTGAGCAGCCTCGACGGCACCGCCGATCCGCGCCTGCGCGAGCTGCTCACCGGCCTGATCCGCCACCTCCACGCCTTCGCGCGCGAGACGCGGCTGACGCAGGAGGAGTGGGAGCGGGCGGTCGGCTTCCTCACGGCCACCGGGCAGACGTGCACGGACACCCGACAGGAGTTCATCCTCCTGTCGGACGTCCTGGGCCTGTCGATGCTGGTCGAGACGATCAACGGCGACCGCGCCCCCGGCGCCACCGAGTCGACGGTCCTCGGCCCCTTCCACATGACCGAGTCCCCGGTGCGCGAACTCGGCGCGAACATCGACCTGGTGGGCGGCGGCGAGCCCTGCGTGGTCAGCGGCCGTGTGCTGTCCCGCGACGGAACCGCGCTGCCGGGCGCCGTCGTCGACGTCTGGCAGGCCGACGGGAACGGCTTCTACGACGTCCAGCGCCCCGAAGAGCAGCCGCCGGGCAACGGCCGCGGACTGTTCACCGCGGACACCGAGGGCCGCTTCTGGTTCCGCACCTGCGTGCCGAGCCCGTACCCGATCCCCACGGACGGCCCGGTCGGCGACCTCCTGCGCGCGAGTGCCCGCCACCCCTACCGACCGGCCCACATCCACTTCATCGCCTCGGCCGCAGGGCATGCGCCGGTCACCACGCACATCTTCGTCGCGGGCAGCGACTACCTCGACTCGGACGCGGTGTTCGCCGTCAAGCCGAGCCTCGTCCAGGACTTCACCGTGACGGACGACCCTTCCCGGGCACGGGAGTTCGGCGTCGCGAACCCGTTCCGGCACGCCCGCTTCGACCTCGTGCTGGAGCGCTCGTGAAGGACGTCCTCGACTTCTCCTACGAGTCCCGGCCCGGGCGGGTCGTCTTCCGGCCCGGCGCGGCCACCACCGCGACGGCCGGTGAGGCCGCGGGGCTGGGCCTGCGGCGGCTGCTGGTGGTGTGCGGCCGCCACGGCGCGGACACCGCGCGGGCGGTCGCCGACTCGCTCGGCCCCGCCTGCGTGGGCCTGCACGACGGGGCCCGGATGCATGTACCCGCCGAGGTCGCCGACCGGGCCGTGGAGGTGGCCCGTGCGGCCGGCGCCGACGGACTCGTGGCCGTCGGCGGCGGTTCCTCGATCGGCCTGGGCAAGGCGATCGCCCTGCGCACCGGCCTGCCGCTGATCGCCGTACCCTCCACATACTCCGGCTCGGAGATGACCCCCGTCTGGGGCCTGACCGAACACGGCGTCAAACGCACCGGCCGCGATCCCGTCGTCCTGCCGCGCAGCGTCGTCTACGACCCCGCCCTCACCCTCTCCCTCCCCGTACCGCTCTCCGTCACCAGCGGCATCAACGCGATCGCCCACGCCGTAGAGGCGCTGTACGCCCCCGACACCTCACCACTGATCACGCTGATGGCGGAGGAGGGCGTACGGGCCATGACGGTGGCGCTCCCCGCGCTGGCCGACGCCCCGGACTCCCTTCCGGACCGCGGCCGTGCCCTGTACGGCGCCTGGCTGTGCGGGTCCTGCCTCGGCGCCACCACCATGGGCCTGCACCACAAGCTGTGCCACGTCCTCGGCGGCACCTTCGGCCTGCCGCACGCCGAGACACACACGGTGGTCCTGCCGTACGCCCTCGCCTACAACGCGCCCGCGGCCCCCGAAGCGGCCGCCACCGTGGCCCGCGCGCTGGACACGACCGACGCCCCGAACGCCCTGAGAGACCTGGCCGAGAGCCTCGGCGCCCCCCGCTCCCTCGCCGAACTGGGCCTGAAAGAAGCCGACTTGGCCAAGGCGGCCGGCCAAACCGTCGGCCAGGCATACGCCAACCCGCGCGAGGTGACCGTGGAAGGGGCGCTTGCCGTGCTGCGGGCGGCATTCGAGGGCGGTCCGCCGGAGTTCTCCGGCGTCTGACCGCTGTGGCTCCGGTGGTTGACGCGCACGCCGGTCCGCGGGAGCCGCTGCGGAGATGAGCGGCTTCAGGTCCGAGGGGTTCCTCGGCATCACCGGGGTGTGGGACACCAAGCGCAAGGCGATGGAATGCCTCGGCGCCCAACAGCCCTGCGCGGCTCGAAGCCGGGCGCACCGACCGGCGACCGGCCACCGTCGAGGAGGCGGGGCCGACGTCCGGCGTGTGTGGTGCCTGAACGTGGTGGTCGTACTCGGTACGGGCAGCCGGGTGTTGGTGCGAAGGGATGCGTAGCGGCCTCGCGGTGGGCGTGGGGACGGGACACTGAAGCCATGCACGACTCACCTGCGGGAGCGACGCCTCCGTCGACGCGCGGCGGCTTCGCCCGCGGCGCCGGTTCGGGGACCGGCGGCCGCGCGGCCGAGGACGCGGCCGCGCCCGCCAAGGGCCGGACCGCCCGTGGCGCTGGGGCCTCCGGCGTGATTCCCGCGGCCCGGCGGCCGACGGGAGCCGGCGTCGGCCGGTTGCGGTCTGTGCCGGCTGCCCCGTTCACCCGTCGTGCCTGGGCCGAGGCCGCGTACTGTCTGGCCGGCTTCCCCGTTGCCGTGGTCGGATTCGTCCTCGTCCTCGTGCTGCTCGCCCTCGGCACCGGCCTCACCGTCTCCCTCATCGGTGCCGTCCTCGGGCTGCTGCTCGTCGTGACCTCGGCAGCTCTCGCCCGCGCCTTCGCCGCCGTGTACCGCGGGCTGGCCGCAGGGCTGCTGGGGGAGCGGGTGCAGGCACCGCCGCCGCTGAGGCCCGCCGGCAAGTCCTTCGCACGGCTGGACGCACGGCTGCGGGACGCCGCCGGATGGCGCTCGGTGGCGTACGTACTGGTCAAGCTGCCTGTCGCGGCGCTGGAGCTGTATGCCGTGGCCTGGTGGTTCACCGGCCTGTTCAACCTGTCGGCGCCGCTGCGCTGGGCCGGCTTCGGCCAGCGGCCGCAGCACGGCATGGAGGGCGCGCCGACCATCACCCCCATCCCGGTCGGCGGCGGTGCCCCGCACAGCACCACCTTCGCCGGGACCTTCGTGGCCGCCGCCATCGGCGTCGCCACGCTCCTCGCGGCGCCCTGGGTCACCCGCGGTACCGTCGCCGTGGACCGCTGGCTGGTGCGTGCCCTGCTGGGGCCCGGTGAACTCGCCCAGCGAGTACGGAACTTGGAGGAAACCCGCGCCCTCGCCGTTGACGACTCCGCGGCCCGGCTGCGGCGGCTGGAGCGGGACCTGCACGACGGCGCGCAGGTACGACTCGTCGCGCTGGCCATGAGCCTCGACATGGCGAAGGAACGGCTGGGCGCGGAAGGCGAACCGGTCGCCGACCCCGATCGGTTGCGCCGACTGATCGAGACCGCCCACAGCAACGCCACCGAAGCCCTCACCGAGCTGCGCGACCTGGCCCGGGGCCTCCACCCGCCCGTGCTGGACGACGGCCTGCCCGACGCGCTCGCGACCCTGGCGGCACGCAGCACCGTACCCGTGGAGCTGGCCGTGGACGTCCCGGAGCGGCCCACGCCGGCGATCGAGACGATCGCCTACTTCTGCGCCGCCGAGATGCTCACCAACGTCATCAAACACAGCGGTGCCCGCCGCGCGGTCCTCGGCGTCAGCCAGGAGGAGGGCCTGCTGCGGATGAGAGTGACGGACGACGGCCGCGGCGGCGCGACGCTCGGCACGGGCAGCGGTCTCCCGGGCCTGCTGCAGCGGGTGCGCACGGTCGACGGCACCCTGGACGTCACCAGCCCGGAGGGCGGGCCGACCGCGGTGACGGTGGCGTTGCCGCTGCACGCGTGAGCAACGATCAGGGGTCGAGGCCGTGAGAGCATGCCCGTATGCGCATCGTGATCGCCGAAGATGCCGCGGTGCTACGGGAGTTGCTGGCCGAGATGCTCACCGAGCGCGGCCACGAGGTGTGCGCCGCCGTCGGTGACGCCGACGCGCTGCGCGCGGCCGTGGCCGAGCACCGGCCGGACGTCGGAGTCATCGACATCCGGATGCCGCCCACCCACACGGACGAGGGCCTGCACGCCGCCGTCGACATCCGGCGGGAGCGTCCCGGTACCGGGGTTCTGCTCTTCTCCCAGTACATCGAGACCAAGTACGCCATGAGACTGCTGGCCTCGGGCTCGGCCGGCGTCGGCTATCTGCTCAAGGACCGGGTCGCCAACGTGGCCGAGTTCACCGACGCCCTGTCCCGGGTGGCGGCGGGCGGGACGGCCCTCGACCCCGAGGTCGTCACCCAACTCGCCGGTGCCGGCCGCCGGACCGACGCCCTCGAAACGCTGACGGCACGAGAGCGCGAGGTGCTGGCGCTGATGGCGGAGGGCCGGTCGAACGCCGCGATCGCCCAGACGCTGGGGGTGTCGGCCGGCACGGTGGAGAAGCATGTAACCGCCGTCTTCGGCAAGTTGGGCCTCCCGGCGTCCGAGGACGCGAACCGGCGGGTGCTGGCGGTCCTGCGCTACCTCGGCGCATGAGCAGCCGGCCCTGATCGTCCGAACCCGACCGGCTCCCGGCGGAATGATGTCCGTGCGTCCCGCTGCTGAACATGCCGGTTCACCCGCGCCGCCGAGGCAGCCGAGCGAGCGCGCCGGGAACGGCGGGTCAACCAAAGTGGGGTAGCGCCGAGGTAAGCCCAAAAGCCGCCAGTACTTGATCTTCTTGCTCCGAGGTGTCTTGGCCGCCTACTCGGTCTCCGTTCGCGAGCGGGACCGGGGTACCAGGACGCCACGGCTGGCCGGGGCCGCGGTCGGCGGGGGCAGGGGTGGCGCTCGACGTCGCCGGCGTCACTCGGGGCCTCTTGAGGAACCGTCGCTTGTGAGAGCAGGGATGTCGGCTTCAGTCAGGCAGGCTGGCGGCGAAGGCGGTGATGGCGTCGGCGAGGGCGTGGGGGCCGGTGAGGAAGGCGTCGTGGGCTTCGCCGGGGATCTCGATGAGGCGGGCGTCGGGCAGGGCCTGGTGCAGGCGGCGGGAGACATCGGTCAGCCAGCGAGGGCTGAGTTCGCCGATCACGAGGAGCGTCGGGGTGTCGAGGGCGGCGAAGCGGGCGAGGTCATCGCCGAAGCTGTCCATCGCGCGCATCTCGCGGGCCCACGTCGGGGTCATGGACGCGCGGACGGCCCAGAACGGGGTCTGGCGGAACTCCTCGATGGCCTCGTCAGGGAATTTCAGAAAGTTCCGCAGCCCGAGGGTGAGGGCCTGGTCGAGGTCACCGGCCTGGACGGCCTTCTCGAAGGGCGCGAGCGCGTCGCCGCCGACGGGGCCGCCCAGCGGGATCGGGGGCTCGTAGAGGATGAACGCCGCCGGGGGACGGTTGAGGGCGTGGGCGAGGGTGACCAGTCCGCCGTAGGAATGGCCGAGCAGGATCGCGTCGGGGCCGGCGAGGTCGAGGACGGCGGCGATGTCGTCGGCCTCCCGCTGGATGGTGTGCTCGCTGTTGTCGCCACTGGCGCCCCGGCCGCGGCGGTCGATCGCGTAGGTCGTGAAGTGCGGGGCGAGCAGGTCGGCGAGGATCTGCCAGTCCTGGGCGGCGTTGAGGGCGCCCGGGGAAACGACAAGGGGGCGGCCCTGGCCGGTGATCGTGACGGCGACCTTCGTGCCGTCGGCGGAGACGACGTGGGCCTGGCGGGGAGTAGCAGCAGTCATGGTCTTCTTCCTTATGCCGCGCTCCGGAGAGGGAGGCTGATCAGGCAGGGTGCGGGGCGGATGGCCCGGGGCGGCCCTCCAGGCGGCGTGAAAGGGCGCCTCCGAATTCACCGTAACATCGAAACGATGTACACATCGTTTCGATGTGAGATCCTGGGGTCATGCTGGAACTCGCGATACTCGGCTTCCTCGCCGAAGGCCCACTGCCCGGTCACGAGCTGCGCCGCCGCATCACGGACCTGACCGGCTACAGCCGTCCGGTCAGCGACGGCACCCTCTACCCGGCGATCAGCCGGCTGACCAAGGCCGGGCTGATCGAGCGGCACGCCGCACCCGAGGCGGGCGGCGGCCGGTACGCGCTGAACCTGACGGACGCGGGGCGCGAGGACATGCTGCGGCGGCTGCGGAAACCGGCCGAGCACGAGATCACCGACTTCTCCCGCTGGTTCGTGATCCTGGCGTTCCTCTCGCTGCTGCCCGAGCGGGCCGAGCAGCACGCCGTGCTGCGTCGCCGCCTGGACTTCCTGGAGGCTCCCGCCAGCTTCTTCTACGACGGCGACACACCGTTGCGCGCCGAGCAGGTCACCGACCCTTACCGCCGCGGCATGATGCTCACCGCCCGCGCCACCAGCCGCGCCGAACGCGCCTGGCTCCACGAGGTCCTGGACGGCGACGCCATCCCAGGGGCGGACGAGCATCCCCGCCCCCAGGCCCACACCCGTGATCGGAAGGACTGAACATGCTTGCGTCCTGGTACGACCAGCAGGGCCCTGCCGCCGAGGTGCTCCAGTACGGTGAGGTGCCCGACCCCACCCCCGGCCCCGGTGAGGTGCGTGTCCGCGTCACCGTCTCCGGCACCAACCCCGGCGACACCAAGAAGCGGCGCGGCTGGACCGGCTCGGCCATGCCCTATCCGCGGGTGATCCCGCACAGCGACGCCGCCGGCATCATCGACGCCTTCGGCGACGGCATCGACGCGCGCCGCGTCGGGCAGCGCGTGTGGGTGCACGGCGCCCAGTCCTACCGCCCCTTCGGCACCGCCGCCCAGTACACCGTCGTCCCCGGCGACCTCGCCGTCCCGCTGCCCGACCACCTGTCCGACGACCTCGGCGCGAGCCTGGGCATCCCCGGCATCACCGCACACCGCACCGTCTTCGCCGACGGCCCCGTCGACGGCCAACTCGTCCTCGTCAACGGCGTCCTGGGCGGGGTCGGCTCCCTGGCCGCCCAGCTCGCCCGCTGGGGCGGGGCCACGGTCATCGGCACCGTCCGGCGCGGCACCGACCTGGACCGGATCGATCCCGCGGTCGTCTCCCACGCCATCGCCCTCGACTGCGGCGACCCGGCCGCCGCGATCCGCGCCCACGCACCCCATGGCGTGGACCGGATCATCGAGGTCGCCCTGTCCGACAACGCCGACCTGGACGACGCCGTCGCCGCGAACGGCGCCACCATCGCCGCGTACGCCACCCGCGAGGACCGCACCGAGATCCCGTTCTGGACGTGGTTGTTCAACAACGTGACCCTGCGCCTGCTCGGCAGCGACGACTTCCCCGACCAGGCCAGACGCCAGGCCGCCCGGGATCTCACCGCCGCAGCCGCCGTCGGCGCCCTCACCGTCGATGTCGGCGACCGCTTCCCGCTCGCCGACATCGCCAAGGCCCACGACCGTATCGACGCCGGCGGCCGGGGCCACGTCCTGATCGACGTCCCGCAGTAGAGAAACCCGGCGGAACCTCCTCGCTCTTCCCCATGGTCGTTGCCCGGAAATCGGCCCGGCGCCCCGCTCTGGCCCCACGGTCGCGATCAGGTCGTTTCCGCAGGTCAGAGACGCGAGAGCGCCCCTTTCCCGGCCGGGTAGGGTGGAGCGCATGTGCATCGCGGTTCTCTCGCCTCCGTCGGCCCGCTAAGCGGGTCGCTATCGACACCAGCGCGCCACTCGCCGGTACCGGCACCGGCCTGGCCGTCTTCCAGACGGCGTACTTCGCGGCAGTGCAGGACACGGGGCTGGCGGTGGGCACCATCGTCACGCTTGGTGCCGCCCCGGTGTTCACCGCCGCCGCCGGACGCCTGTTCCTCAAGGAAAGCGTCGGCCGCGGCGGTGCCCTGGCCGTCGCCGGCGCGCTCGCCGGGCTCACGGTGCTGGTGCTGGGCAACGAGCCGGGGGTCGTGCAACCCCTGGGCGTGGTAACGGCGCTGCATCCGCCGCCGGGTACGCCGTGACCAATGTGCTGGGGAGGTGGACCGGACAGCACGGCACCGGCGAGGACCCTTTCACCCTCACCGTGTGGTCGTTCCTCGTCGGTGCGGCCCTGATGCTGCCGCTCGCCTGGAACGAGGGCCTGGTGCCGCACAGCGCGCACCTGGCCGAGGTGGCGCTGCTGATGTTGTACGTCGTCGCGGTCACCACGGCGCTCGCGTATCCGCTGTACTTCGCGGGCGTCGCTGCGGTCCGGGCGGCCACCGCGTCCGTGATGATGCTCCGTGAACCGGTCAGCGCGGCCGTCCTTGCGGTGCTCTTCCTGGGCGAGCGGCTCACCGCGGCAACCGTCGCAGGCACAGGGGTACTGCTCGGGGCCATCGCCTGCCTCGCGGTCGCCGAGTCCCGGCTGGAGGCCAGGGTCTGAACGCCGTGAGGTGACACACGACGGTGGGGGTGCGCCGGGGTACATTCCCGGCGCACCCCCACCGCCGGGGCCGGCCGCGCCCGTCAACCCACCAGGCCTCGTCCGGTCAGGCCGCTGTCCCGAAGCCCTCGGCGCGCAGGTCCTTGTCGCGGAGCTGGGTGAAGTCGACGTCGAGTTTCGGTTCGTATGCCCCGGGCTGGATGCCGAGCTCGTGGGTGGAGTACTCGCCGAACCGCTTGATGTCTCGGTCAGGTACGGCGCAGCTCCTCGGCGGCGGGCAAGCTCAGCGCCCGGCGCGCACCCCGTCCAGCGCGATGGCAAGCACCCGGTCCCGCTGTGCGTCGTCGCTGAAGACCGTCCCGGTGACGCCCGCGACCATCCGCAGCAGGTCGCTGAAGTCCATGTCCTTGCGGGCCACGCCTGCCTGCTGTGCCCGCTCGAAGAGCGGCCCGCCTGCCGCGTACATCGACTCGCGGCAGGCCTCGAAGATCTCGGACTCGTCGTCGAGCGCCTCGCGCACGGCCCGCTTGGTCACCATGTATCCGGTGAACCGGGCCAGCCAGGAGGTCAGGGCCCGCCACGGCTCCAGGCCGGCGACCTCCTCGGCGACGCGGACGAGTTCGTTGACCTCGTCCGCGTACACGGTCTCGAACAGCTCGCGGCGAGACGGGAAGTTCCGGTACAGCGTGCCGATGCCGACCCCCGCGCGACGCGCGATGTCCTCCAGGGACGCCTCGGCGCCGTGCACGGCGAACGCCTCGCGCGCAGCCGCCAGCAGGGCGTCGTAATTGCGCGCGGCGTCCTTCCGATGGGGGCGCTTGGACGCCACGAGCTCACGGACGGGGAACGGCTGGGCCGACACTGCTGCCTCCCGGGGCGGTACGAGGTTGAACCGGAGGTGAGCCTCCGGTACAGTGGAGGGGTGCCTCCACTTTAGCAGTGTGGGTGCGCTCGCCGCGGATGCGTGCGGCCGCACGCATCCGCGACACGACGACACCCGGTGATTCCGCGGACCGCGCCGCAGCGCAGCGCGTGATCCGCCCACGTACCCCGTATCGACCACCTCACTTCCAGCTCCACCACCTTTCCGCGACCGCTCACCACCGCGGCCGTCGGCGTGCCCGCTGCCGTCCCGTCGGCAGTCCGGGTCCGTACGACCGTGGCCCGAGATCCTCGGCCGCACCCCGTTCGTTCGGAGAGGCTCTTCATGCCCCGCAAGTCCACCCGTCTCACCTTCGCGGTCCTCGCTACCGGTGCCGGTGTGTTCGCCATGCTGCAGTCGCTGATCGCGCCGGCCCTGCCGACCGTCCAGCACGCCATGCACACCTCACAGTCCACCGCGACCTGGGTGATGACGGCCTATCTGCTGTCCGCCTCCGTCTTCACCCCGATCCTCGGCCGCGTCGGCGACCTGATCGGCAAGAAGCGCACCCTCGTCTCCGTCCTGCTGGTCGTGCTGCTCGGCTGTCTGCTCGCCGCGCTCGCCCCGAACATCGGCGCCCTGATCGTCGCCCGGGTCGTCCAGGGCGTCGGCGGCGCGCTCTTCCCGCTCTCCTTCGGCATCATCCGGGACGAGTTCGCTCTGTCCGAGGTCAGCAGCAGCATCAGTAACCTGTCCGCCGTGATCGCCGCGGGCGGCGGCGTCGGCATCGTCGCGGCCGGCCCGATCGTGTCCGCGCTCGACTACCGCTGGCTGTTCTGGATCCCCGTCGCCGTCGTGGCGCTCACCACTCTGATAGCCCTGCGCTACGTCCCCGAGTCGCCCAACCGGGCGGAGGGGAAGGTCAGTTGGCTGGGCGCCGGCCTGCTGTCCGCCTGGCTGGTGGCGCTGCTGCTGCCGCTGAGTCAGGCGAGCGTGTGGGGCTGGGGATCGGTGAAGACGGTCGGTCTGTTCGCCGCGGCGGTCGTCCTGTTCACCGCATGGCTGCTCGCCGAGGCCCGTTCCCGCACTCCGCTGATCGACCTGCGCGTCATGCGGCTGCCGGCCGTGTGGACCACCAACACCGCGGCCCTGCTGTTCGGCGCCGGCATGTACGCCCTCTGGTCCTTCCTGCCCGGTTTCGTCCAGACGCCGAGCTCCGCGGGCTACGGCTTCGGCGCGAGCGTCACGGCCTCCGGGATGCTGATGCTGCCCATGCTGGTGGCGATGTTCTTCTCGGGCATCCTGAGCGGCCGCCTGGAGCCCGTCGTGGGCGCGAAGGCACTGCTGACGGCCGGCGCCGCACTCGGCGCCCTCGCCCTCGGCCTGCTCGCCGCCCTGCACGACCAGCAATGGCAGATCGCCCTGGTCTCCGGCGTGTTCGGCCTTGGCATCGGCCTCGCCTTCGCTTCCATGGCCAATCTGATCGTCGGCAGCGTCCCGGCCTCCCAGACCGGCGCAGCGACCGGCATGAACGCCAACATCCGCACCATCGGCGGCTCCATCGGCGCCGCCCTCACCAGCGTCCTGGTCACCGGCCACCTCCAGCCTTCGGGCCTGCCGTACGCCTCCGGCTACACCCACGGCTTCGCCCTGCTGGCGGTCCTGTGCCTTGCGGCGGCGTTGGCGGCCCTGCTGGTGCCGGTGCAGCGCCCGCGACGCCTCGCGGGGACACCGCAGGCCACCTCCGAGACACCGGCGAAGCCGGAGCCGGTGGCCCCGGGCACCCGAGGCTGACCTCCACGGAGGCGACCCGGATCCACCGGGCCGCCTCCGCCGCGAAGGGTCGGCCGTAAGGACAGCTACGGGGGCGCCGACAGGGACGGTTACGGGACGGCCGCAGGACACCGGTGAGAACACCGGTGTACGTACGGTAAAGTTGACCTGCGCGTTCACGCGGTTCACCGCGGCAGCGCAGCGGGACGTGGCGCAGCTTGGTAGCGCACTTGACTGGGGGTCAAGGGGTCGCAGGTTCAAATCCTGTCGTCCCGACTGGAGACAGTCACAGGTCAGGGCCGATTTCGGAGGTATCCGAAATCGGCCCTTGATCATTTTTGGGGACCAGCTGGGGACCGGCGTCCTTGACCGAGGTCAGCGTCACCACGATCGGGCCCGGCAGCGAGCGCGGGGCGCGCGCAATACGCTGAGGTGTGCAGAGAGCGCCGCCCCGGCGGCCGTGATCTTGTGTACGTCGGGGCGAAGGTAGCGCTGGGTGGTGGTCAGGGAGCCGTGCCCGGCGATGCGTCGCAGGACGTGGACCTGCACGCCTGCGTCGGCGAACCAGGTCAGTCCTGTGTGCCGGAGGTCGTGGCGGCGCAGGTGCTCGTAGCCCAGCTTGGTGACCACGTCGTCCCAGTGGGTGGCGTCGCGCAGGACGGCGGTGGAGATGCGTCCGCCGCGCGGGCCGGCGTTTCATGGCCGGTGGGATCCCAAGGTCCGGAAGCAGCGGGTAGCGGATCAGGTCGTGGCCACCGGTGACGCGTGTGAGCCGGAGCAGATGCATGGCGTCGGTGACCGCTTCGCGCTCCAGCGCGGCGCGGGCCGCGGTTCGATCTCCGCCGCTGTCTTCGAGTGCCTCGGCCAGGCGCCGGTACAGGAACTCCGTCGCGGCATCGCGCGGCCCCGGCAGATGCTGACGGCCATCCTGCTGACATGGGATCTCTGTTAGGAAGATCGACTGTCTTGATCGCCTTCCTCGCTTCACTGTGTGGGTGAACTGGCCCTTGAAGTTGACGCATTGCTGTGGCATCTTCACCCCGCAGTGGACGCGACGCGCCATACATCCCAGCACTGAAGTGCTTGGTCTTATCTCAACTCCTTTGTGCACGCCAACATTCAGGCACTCTCGCTATTCCCGTCGGGAGGTTCACCATGCCGATGTCGAGATCAACGCCAGGGCGCGCCGAAGCGGGGAGGGTGAGAACGAGGCGGTGGTCGTGGATGGCGGCGGTGGCGGCCCTGGCAGCCGTCGCGGCGGTCGTCGCTGCGATGTTCGTGGTGGCACCGGCGTCAGGCGCCGCCGCGCCGCGGGCCGCCCAGAGCAATCCGTACAATCGCGGCCCTGATCCCACCGTGGCCGGCATCGAGGCCTCGCGCGGTCCGTTCGCCACTGCGCAGATGGGTGTGGCGCCGGGTAACGGTTTCAATGGCGGGGTGATCTACTACCCGACGGAGACGACCCTGGGCACTTGGGGGGCACTGGCGATCGTGCCGGGCTACACGGCACTGTGCGCCCAGGAGGAGGCCTGGATGGGCCCGTGGCTCTCCTCGTTCGGATTCGTGGTGATCTGCATCGAGACCAACAGCCGCACCGACGGCGCCGACGCCCGGGCCGCCGAACTGCTGGCAGGGCTGAACTGGCTGACCACGCGCAGCCCTGTCAAGGCGGAGGTCGACCCGAATCGGTTGTCCGTACTCGGGCACTCCGCGGGCGGAGCCGGAGCGATCATCGCTGCGGAACACCAGCCGTCGCTGAAGGCGATGATCGGCCTCGCTCCGGGATTCCCGGGCAACGGCCTGACCATGGCCACCAACACGGTGCCCACTCTGGTCATCGGCGGCCAGAACGACACGGTCGTCACCCCCTCCTATCTCAGCAGTCTGTACGCCACGCTGCCCAGCACCACGCAGAGCGGTTTCGCACAGATCGCCGGAGCGGACCATGTGTACTACACCCGTCCGAACAACGTGGAGATGAAGCTGCTGATCCCCTGGCTGAAGGTGTTCGTGGACAGCGACACCCGCTATACGCAGTTCCTCTGCCCGGCACTGCCGGATCCCTCCACCATCTCGGCCTACCAGCCGAAGTGTCCGTACGTGCCCCTGGACGGTTCGACGCCGTCACCGAGCACGTCGGGTGGGTCCCCCTCGCCGACGCCGACTGCCGTCGGTCGGCCGGTCCACGCGGTGGGTGCCGGCAAGTGCCTGGACGTACCGGGTCTCAGCACAGCAGCGGGCACGCAGACGGAGATCTACACCTGCAACCACGGGGACAACCAGTCGTGGACGCATACCTCCTCCGGTCAGCTGACGGTGTACAGCGATACCTTGACCATGTGCCTGGATGCCAACGCACAAGGCGCCAGTCCTGGGACGAAGGTGCAGATCTGGCCGTGCAACGGCGGCTCGAACCAGCAGTGGAATGTGAACGCGAGCGGCACCATCACCGAGGCACGGTCCGGTTTGTGCCTGGACGTGACCGGCGCGTCCACCGCGAACGGCGCCTTGGTCGAACTGTGGACCTGCACCGGCGGAGCCAACCAGCACTGGACACTCGGATAGCCCGACAAGCGGCGCCGCTACACCCAGGCAGCGAATGGCCAGGGCAAGTTCCCCCAAGGCATCACGACCCACACCGTCTCCCGTTCCCCGCCCCCAGCGAAAGAGGAATGTGTGATGCGACAACACCATCCGCCGCAGCGCCGCCGACACCCGGCGTTGTGGTGCGTGGCCGCCGTGGCGCTGCTGACCGGCGCCGTGGGAACACAGCCGGCCACGGCGGCCGCCCCTCGACCCGCGGCGGCCGTTGCCACCTCGCCGGCCTCCGGCACCGACGGCGTCACCGCTGGCAACGCCGCGATCGCCTCGGCCGACCTGGCCGGCACGTGGGGGTTCACCCCGGCGGGCCGGTCGGCGACGTCGATCACGGTGCCGGGCGGCGGCTGGTACAAGCAGGGCTTCACCGATGTGAACGAGGCGGTGTACTCCCGCACCATCACCGTGCCGGACTCCGGGCAGCCGCAGTCCACGTGGATCGAGTTCGGCGCGGTCAACCACCAGGCGACCCTGTCGGTCGACGGGCGGACGGTGGCGACCAGGACCACCGCCTTCACGCCGTCGAACTTCGACATCAGCGCGTACGCGGCACCGGGTACCACGCACACCATCACGGTCGATGTGAAGGGCAGGGGCGCCCTGAAGAACCCCGCGAACGGCAGGTATTTGGTTCCCGACGCGGCCGACTGGGCCGAGGCCGTACCGCAGGGGATCTTCCGTTCGGCGTTCCTGCGCGTGTATCCGGCGGTGTATGTCAGCGACACGTTCGTCCGCACGTCGGTGGCCAATCAGACCCTCACCTACGACGCGTCGGTGACCAACACCTCCGGCGCCGCGCGGACGGTGACGCTGACCGGTTCGCTCGCATCGGACAACGCCACATCGTTCAACTACCCGGCGCTGCCGAGCAGCACGGTGACCGTGGCCGCCCACTCGACCGTCAAGGTGACGGTCGGGCCGGTGGCGTGGAACCTGGGCTCCTCCTCGTACTGGTGGCCCAACGTCCCCTACCGGCAGGGGTATCGCGCCCAACTGCACCGTCTGACGGTCCACACGGCGACCGACGACGGCCGCACCAGCGACGCGACCTACCGCTTCGGATTCCGGGAGAGCAGCCAGAACGGCGAGTACTACCACCTCAACGGCGTGCGCGTGAACTTCCGCGGCGACAACCTCCAGGGCGCGGACTACGACCGCATCAACAACGGCGGCAAGGGCGACGCCTACGACACCCTGCCCGGCTTCCTCGCGCCCTCCTCGGGCAACGGCGGCTGGCCGCAGGCGGTCGACAACTACCAGCGGCTGAACTACAACGTGGTCCGCATTCATCAGGAGCCGGCCAGCCCCTACATGCTCGACGTGGCCGACGAGATGGGCCTGATGATCATCGACGAGACCGGCATCCGCGGCTCCAACAGCCTTCAGGACTTCGTCGCCGGGCACGACAACATGGTCGACCACGCCCGCGCGCTGACCCTGCGTGACCGCAACCACCCGGCGATCATCCGCTGGAGCCAGAGCAACGAGCCCGGCAGCAGCGGTATGGACTCGGAGCAGTTCGAGAAGGACCTGTACGCGGCGATGAACGGCAACGACGGCACCCGGCCGGTCAGCGTCGACGCGTGGGTCGGCGCCCCGGCCAACCCCTACCCCACCATGACATACGCCAACTTCGATGTCTTCGGGCACTACTTGGACGGCTTCGGCACCTACGGCGAGAAGGTCGTGTCGGTGCCCGGCCGGCCCGACGGCGAGGGCGAGTACATCTGGCCGAAGTGCAACACCAAGCAGGGCTTCGAGTGGTTCGCCACCACGATGGTTGCCAAGCGCGGCAAGGACGCCAGCGACTTGCGCCCCTACACCCTGCTGTCCGCCTGGGCGGGCGTCATACCCGGCGTCCGCACCACCGACTTCACCCCCGAAGAGGGCGGCCATCCCGTCTACGGCGCCGACAACCTCTCCGACCCGTGGAGCAATCCGCAGATCCAGCGGGTGCAGGCCGCGTTCAACCCGGTCGCCGCGATCGACCTGCCCTACTGGTCGGCCTCCGGTGTGTCGGACTCCAACGGCGCCTTCCCCCTGCCGCAGGCCGTGCCCGGCTACTCCGCCAACACCACGGTGAACCGCACCATCACCGTCTTCAACGACGACTTCGCCAATTCCGCCGTGGACTTCACCTGGAGCGCCCACCTCGACAGCCCCGGCGGCACGGTGATCGGGTCCGGCAGCACGACCCTCACAGTCCCGCTGGGTTCGCGGGTGACCCAGCCGGTGTCCTTCACCACCCCGGCCTCCGGCTCGCGGGTGTACCTCGTCCTGTCGACCGGCAAGTCCGGCACGCCCACGTTCAGCGACGCGGTCGAGTACTTCACGTTGAGCGGCGGCGGGAGCACCGGTCCCGCACCAGGCACCTACCGCATCGTCAACCGCAACAGCGGCAAACCGCTCGCCATCACCGGCAACTCCACCGCCGACGGCGCCAAGGCCGTCCAGCAGACCGGGAACGCGACCTGGACCCTCAGTTCCGCCCAGGACGGCGCCTACACCCTGCGCTACACCGCGAGCGGCAAAATGCTCGACGTCAACGGCTCCTCCACCACGGCCGGACTGCAGTTGCAGCAGTGGTCCGCCAACGGCGGCACGAACCAGCAGTGGTACCTCCGGCACACCGGTGACGGGTACTACACCATCGTCAGCCGCGCCAGCAGCCTGGCCGCCGATGTGTACGGCCAGTCGAAGAACGACGGAGCCGCCATCGTTCAGTGGACCGCCAACAACGGCGCCAACCAGCAATGGCAGCTGACACCGGCCTGAGCCGGCGGCCCGTCTGTCGGATGTGCCGCCACCTCCCCGTGGCGGCACATCCGGGGCGTGCGGACATCCCAGGGGGGCACACAGGGGACGCCACTGCTTCGTCCGTCACCCGGCTCCGGCCCGGATGACGGCCCCCGGCCCGCGCGGGGGAGATCCGCCGCGTGCGGGGACGGCTATGGTGGCGGTGAGCCGAAGACCGCTGATACGGGCGGCCGGCCGCCGGAACGGCGGCGAACGCTCGGGGCCCCGGGGAGAGTGACGCCGAGGACGCGCTGCCGGCCTTCGGGAAGGCGGCTGTGGCTGACCACGCGGCGGAAGGTCCGGCGGACGGGAGTCCCCCGGGCGGCGATCCCTCCCGGCCGGTCACGATCGCGTACATCGCCGAATCGGCGAACGTCTCGGTCCCGCGGCTCGTTCGCGCAGATCGGCAGCGTTGAGGTAATCGAGGTCGGCCGTGGTGTCGAACCTGATCTTCGCGAGTTTCCTGCGCAGCATATCGCCTTTGGTCTTGACCTTGGGGTGCCGGGTTTCGGCCGATCTCGAAGAAGGCGTGGACACCGGCCTACGACGCCGACGGCACCGAGCGGCCCGGCGCCTGGGTCGCAGAGATCACCGACATCCCCGACCTGAGCACGTGGCCCAAGAGCATGCGGCTGGTCATCCGCAAGGAACGGTCGTACCCCGGCGCCCAGTTGCGCTTCACCGACCTCGACGGACTACGGCTCACCTGCTTCGCGACCAATACGAAAGGCGGCCAGCTCGCCGACCTGGAGCTGCGTCACCGACGGCGGGCCCGCTGCGAGGACCGCATCCGAAACGCCCGCGCCACCGGACTGCGCAACTTGCCCCTGCACGACACCGCCCAGAACCGGATCTGGCTGGAGATCGTCCAGATCGCACTCGACCTCCTCGCCTGGATGCCGATGCTCGCCCTGATTGCAGAAACCCGCCGCTGGGAACCCAAACGGCTTCGCCTGCGGCTGTTCTCCGCCGCCGCCCAGCTGGTCACCACCACCGGCCACCGCCGCCAGCTCCGATTCACCGCCCGATGGCCTTGGACGGATGTGATCACCCGCGCGATCCAGCGACTCGCAGCCCTCCCCAACCCCGGCTGACCAGCGACTTCACAATCCCGACGAACCACAGCAACATCCCGGAGCCGTGGAACCCGGCGCCCACCCGACGCGACAGCCGGGCTACCGACCTGCCCCAGCCCACAAAATTCCCCACCCCGCAAGCACAGAGCCCCCGTCAGCGAACGGACAAGGACTCATGAACGATCGAGGCTAACAACTTACGGAGGTGCCTCATGAGCTACGACCACTGAGAATGAGCCGGTGGATGGGCCCGGCAGCGGCCGGGTCCATCCACGCCGGGGAATCAAGGGCGGTAACTCGAACACTCTTCGTACGTGCAGTCTCTGCGGGGCGAATTCCAGGAAGCCAGGAAGACAAGCAACCTCTGTTCATGAGTGGCCGGGACTATCAACTGCAGTGAAAAAAGTGGACATTGATGTTGTAGCCTAGGATGTCTCTTCGCCGGGCTACATACGTGTCAAAGCAGGGTGTGGGAATGAGTCTGAAAACCGAAGCCACAGCAGACGATCCAGACCAGGGGGTGGATGTCACCAGCCCCTTCAATCTGCCGGCATTCCGATGGTTCTTCACGGGACGGCTTGTCTCGCTGCTCGGCAGCTCGATGACCCCGGTGGCGCTGTCCCTCGCGGTACTAAATGCGTCGAACAGTGCAGGCGACATGGGTGCGGTGCTCACCGCAAATACTATTCCCCTCATCGTCTTAACGCTGGCAGGCGGAGTGATAGGGGACCGGTTCTCGCGCCGACTCGTACTTCTGCTGTCGAATCTAGGTGCCGGGCTGACGCAGGCTGTTGTTGCTTTCCTCTTGATCTCCGGGAACTATCATCTCGGTTCATTGATTCTACTGGAAGCCCTTAACGGAACAATGGCGGCTTTCACGAATCCGGCGCTGCGTGGCATCGTCCCGGACATTGTGCCCAAGCCGCAGATTCAGCGCGCGAATTCAGTGCTGGGATCGGCCAAGAACGCGGCAAAGGTACTGGGCCCGACCGTTGCGGCCACCCTTGTGGCGACCACGAATGGCGGGTGGGCCATCTCCGTCGACGCCGCCACTTACTTCGTCGCCGCGGTCTGCATGTTCCGGCTCAAGATGACCGGCCGGACGCCGCCCCGGAAGGCCAGCGCCTTCGTTGCCCTCCGTGAAGGCTGGACGGAATTCCGGTCGCGGACCTGGGTCTGGACGATCGTCGCCTCGTTCGGCGTCGCCAACTACATTCAGGTCGGCATCTGGACGGTCCTGGGACCGCTGATCGCGAAGGAGCGGATCGGCGAGACCTCCTGGGGCCTGGTGCTCAGCGTCAGAGCGGTCGGCATCCTGCTCATTGCGGTGGTGATGTACCGCATCACCCTTAGGCGGCTCCTGCCCGTGGCGCAGGTGTGCGCGAGCCTGGTAGGCCTTCCGCTGATCGCCCTGGGGCTTGTCGCGAACGCGTACTGGTTGGCAGCCGCCGCGTTCCTGGCCGGACTGAGTTTTGGTCTTTACAGCATCGCCTGGGAGACCACGCTTCAGGAGAACATTCCCCGGAACATGCTTTCCCGGATCTCGTCGTACGACAATCTCGGGTCTTTCCTCGGCGTTCCGGCGGGGCAGCTGTCGGCCGCTCCCATGGCGAGTGCCTTCGGGCGTCCCGTGTCGCACTCATCGGCGGATTCCTCTGGATCGCCCTCACGCTCTGCCCGCTCGCCGTTCCTTCCGTACGGGGCATGCGGCACGTGACTTGAGGAAAACATCCGGACGAAGTTTCTTTCCGGCCGGTCGCTCCCGCAGCGCTCCCCTGTCCGTTCTCCTCAACAGGCCGACAGCGCGTGAAGAATTCGCTGTCCTCATCCTCGGAGGCTACCGTTTCACGCGTCCTGCTGACTGGCGTCGAACCCTTCGGCCGAAACTACATGAATTCCGCTTGGGGGGCATGTCGGCTCGTGGCCGAATCTCCGCCGGAGGACATGCAGTTGGAGGTGGTCCTGCTGCCTTGTGCATTCGGAGATTCCATAGCCGAACTCCGGAAGAAAATCCTCCGCGTAGAGCCGGAGTTGGTCATTTCCACGGGCCAGGGTGGCAGCCGCCCCGACGTCACCATCGAGCGCGTCGCGATCAACCTCAACGATGCCGAGGGTGCGGACAACAATGGCAATCAACCCATCGACGAACCCATCGTCGCCGACGGGCCCGCAGCATACTTCTCCTCGATACCGGTCAAGGCTTGTACCGAAGCCCTGCTGAAAGCCGGAATACCCGCATCTGTCTCCCATACGGCCGGCACCTTCCTCCGTAACCACATCGCCTTCGGTCTGGCCCACCTCATCGCCACCGAATTCTCGGACAGGCGAGGAACGGCACGCCGGACTACTTCCGCGACCGCCGGGAGAGCCAGCGCAAAGGACTCGATCGCGTGCCACGGGATGCCCCCAGCCGACGAAATTCCCCACCCCGCAAGCACAGAGCCCCCGTCAGCGAACGGACATGGACTCATGAACGATCGAGGTTAGCGCCGCCAGGGCTCGGTCCATCGCGGCGTTGAACTCTTCCGGCGTCAGTGGCAGTCGGGCCCGTCCGGCCAGCGCCTCTACCGGCAGGACGCCGTCACTCTGGTGCGCTTTTTCCAGCAGATGTTCGCCGCCGGCCTGACCAGCCGAAGGATCACTGAACTCCTTCCGTGCTGGGACTCCGGGCACACCGACGCCGAGCAACGAGCCATGCTGCGCACCGAACGCGACCGCATCCAGGCCAAGGTCGACGACCTGCAGGCCGCCTTGGACCGCCTCGACGAGGTCATCGCGATCACGGACACGCACCCGTAGGCGCGGTCAAGGTATGCCGCGAGGTCGTTGCGCCGCTTGACTTCTGCGGCCGTCAGCGGCCGATGAGGGTTTGCCTGCAACACGGTGACAGTGTTCGTCCCCACGTGCCGCACCTAGCAATGGCGGTCGTCGCCGTAGAGGGCTTCGAAACCCTCTCGGTTGAGCACGGTGTTCAGTTGCTCCCACGCATGTGGCCGATCCGGCCCCTCACTCAACGCTCGACACGATCGGCGGCGACACCGCCGGGCGGTCGCTCGAAGTGCTCCGCCCGGGCGGGCGCCTGGTGACGGCGGTCGCCGAGGAGGATTCGGAGCTCGTTGCCAGGTTCGAGGCGGCCGGCATGCGCTTCAGCGGCATCGCAGTCGACCCCGACCCGGTCGCCCTGCGAGCTCTGGTCGAACTCGTCGAACAAGGCAGGCTCCGGGTCCACGTGCAGGAGTCGTTCCCGTTCGAGCGCGTCGTCGACGCGCACCGGCTGCTCGACGACGGTCACCTCCGGGGCAAGCTCGTCCTCACCGTCTGATCTTCGTCTGATCCCGCCGTGGGGCCTCGCGTGAGCCAGGCCCACGGAGACCCGTACGTCATGAAAGCTGCACGTCAGGTGGCGTTGGTGCGCGCCTGCACTCCGCCCTCGCCTTGCCGGCCGACGGCCTCGGTCTCGTCCTGACGCAGACCCTTCGGCAACAACCCGTCTCCTGGGGCGGTCACACCGCATCGGCTCCGGTCTCGCGCCGGCCACGAGATAGTAGGGCGTCCTAGTATCTGTGCTCCTCCTCACACTGCCAAAAATACTTGGACGTCCTACTATTTTTCCAAGAGTGCACTCCGATCTGTACCTGGGAAGGCCCCGCCGTGAGCGATCTGCACCGTCCCGTGCATCCTGTCCGCCTGGTCACCGCTTCGGCCCTGTTCGACGGCCACGACGCGTCGATCAACATCATGCGGCGGATCTTCCAGTCCCAGGGCGCCGAGGTGATCCACCTCGGTCACAACCGCTCGGTGCAGGAGGTCGTGGACGCGGCGCTGGAGGAGGACGCGCACGGGGTCGCGGTCTCGTCCTATCAGGGCGGACACGTCGAGTACTTCGAATACCTGGTCGAGTCGCTGCGTGCGCGGGGAGCGGAGCACGTCCATGTGGTCGGCGGGGGAGGCGGCGTCATCGTCCCCGAGGAGATCACCCGGCTCCGCAACAGCGGGGTGACGATCTTCTCCCCGGAGGACGGGCAGCGCATGGGTCTGGCCGGGATGGTCAACTCGGTGGTGCGGGACTGCGACTTCGACCTTTGGGACGGCAAGCCGGCCGAGGCCGCGGCCGTGGTGGCGGGCGATCGGTTCGCGGTCGCCCGAGCCATCACCGGCGCCGAACTGGGCAAGCTGCCCGCCGAGTTCCTTGCGCAGCTGCGTGCCGCGGCCGGGGCGCGGGTGGTGCCGGTGCTGGGTATCACCGGCACCGGCGGTTCGGGGAAGTCGTCACTGACCGACGAGCTGGTGCGCCGGTTCCGCGTCGACCAGCAGGACAAGCTGCGGATCGCGGTGATCGCGGTCGACCCGACCCGTCGCCGCGGCGGCGGTGCGCTGCTCGGCGACCGGATCCGGATGAACTCCCTCGACGGCAACCGGGTGTTCTTCCGGAGCCTCGCCACCCGCGGCAGCCGCGAGCTGCCCGAGCACCTGACCGACGTGATCGACGTCGTGAAGGCCGCCGGCTTCGACCTGGTGGTCGTGGAGACGCCGGGTATCGGCCAGGGCGACGCGGCGATCGTGCCGTTCGTCGACACCTCGCTGTATGTGATGACGCCGGAGTTCGGCGCCGCCTCGCAGCTGGAGAAGATAGACATGCTCGACTTCGCGGACGTCGTCGCGATCAACAAGTTCGAGCGGCGCGGCGCGAAGGACGCGCTGCGCGACGTCGGCCGCCAACTGGTGCGCAACCGCGAGGCGTTCGGCATGCGGCCCGAGGACATGCCGGTCTACGGCACCTCGGCGGCCACCTTCAACGACGACGGTGTCACCGCGCTTCACCAGCACCTGAAGACCGTCCTGGCCGAGAAGGGGCTGGTGCTGTCCGAGGGCGCGCTGGCGCCGGTCGACGTACGGCACTCCTCCGGAATCCGGCAGGTGGTCCCCGCGGACCGGGTCCGCTACCTCGCCGAGATCACCGACACGGTCCGCGCCTATCACACCGAGACCGGCCAACTGGCCGAAGCGGCACGGCGGGTGCAGCGTCTGGAGACGGTCGAGGGGGAGTTCGTCGACGCCGGCTTCGACACCGAGAACGTGCGCGCACTGCTGGAGAACGCCCGCAGGCACCTCCCGTACGAGATCACGCAGCAGATCGAGAACTGGCCCGCCGTCATCGCCTCGTACTCCGGTGACGAACAGGTGGTGAAGGTGCGGGACAAGGAGATCCGCACCAAGCTCACCCGCGAGTCCCTGTCCGGCAACAGGATCCCCCGCGTGGCCCTGCCCCGTTTCACCGATCACGGAGAGCTGGTGCGGTTCTGGCGCGGGGAGAACCTGCCCGGTCACTTCCCCTTCACCGCCGGGGTGTTCCCGTTCAAGCGTGACGGCGAGGACCCGGCCCGTATGTTCGCCGGCGAGGGCGACCCGTTCCGCACCAACAGGCGCTTCAAGCTGCTCTCCGAGGGCCAGCCGGCCACCCGCCTGTCCACGGCCTTCGACTCCGTCACCCTCTACGGCCGCGACCCCGACGAACGCCCCGACATCTACGGCAAGGTCGGCACCTCGGGCGTCTCGGTGGCCACACTGGATGACATGAAGACGCTCTACGGCGGCTTCGACCTGGTCGCGCCGACGACCTCGGTGTCGATGACGATCAACGGGCCCGCGCCGACCATCCTGGCGTTCTTCCTCAACACCGTGATCGACCAGCAGATCGAGCGGTTCCGGGCCACCGAGGGCCGTGACCCCTCACCCGAGGAGACGGACGCACTGCGCGCCCACGCGCTGGCGAACGTGCGCGGCACGGTGCAGGCAGACATCCTCAAGGAAGACCAGGGCCAGAACACCTGCCTGTTCTCCACCGAGTTCTCCCTGCGGATGATGGCCGACATCCAGGAGTGGTTCATCGCGCACAAGGTCCGCAACTTCTACTCGGTGTCCATCTCCGGCTACCACATCGCCGAAGCCGGTGCGAACCCCATCAGCCAGCTCGCCTTCACCCTGGCCAACGGCTTCACCTATGTCGAGGCCTACCTCGCGAGGGGCATGCGCATCGACGACTTCGCCCCGAACCTGTCGTTCTTCTTCTCCAACGGCATGGACCCCGAGTACTCGGTGCTGGGCCGCGTCGCCCGCCGCATCTGGGCCGTCGCGATGAAGGAGAAGTACGGCGCGGGCGACCGAAGCCAGAAGCTGAAGTACCACGTCCAGACCTCCGGCCGCTCCCTGCACGCCCAGGAGATGGACTTCAACGACATCCGCACCACCCTGCAGGCACTCATCGCGATCTACGACAACTGCAACAGCCTGCACACCAATGCCTACGACGAGGCCGTCACCACCCCCACCGAGGATTCCGTCCGCCGGGCCCTGGCCATCCAACTGATCATCAACCGGGAGTGGGGCCTGGCGATGAACGAGAACCCGCTGCAGGGGTCGTTCGTCATCGACGAGCTCACCGACCTGGTCGAGGAGGCGGTGCTGCAGGAGTTCGAGCGGATCAGCGAGCGCGGCGGCGTGCTCGGCGCGATGGAGACGGGCTACCAGCGCGGCCGTATCCAGGACGAGTCGATGCTCTACGAACAGCGCAAGCACGACGGCACCCTGCCCCTCATCGGCGTCAACACCTTCCGCAAACCCCACGCCGACACCGCCGAGCCGGGCGTCATCGAACTGGCCCGCGCCACCGAGGAGGAGAAGCACTCCCAACTGAAGCGCGTCCAGGACTTCCAGGGCCGCCACCAGGAGCCGGCCCACGCCGCGCTGGCCGCCCTCAAGGACGCGGCGGTCAGCGGGGAGAACGTCTTCGCCGTCCTCATGGACGCCGCCCGCGTCTGCTCGCTGCAGCAGGTCACCGACGCCTTCTTCGAGGTCGGTGGCCAGTACCGCCGCAACGTCTGACCGAGTCACCGGGGGCGCTCCCCCCTCCCCACGAGGGAGCAGAGGGCGGCGGCCGCCGACGGCCATCCGGGTCACCACCTCGGCGTCGGCGACGGTGACGTGTGCGGGAGCGGGAGCTGACGCACGTTTCCGCTCCCGCTGTTCAAGAAACCGTCCGGAAGGCCGGCCGGGGACTCGATGCCCCGGCCGGCCTGTGCGGTGCGATGGTGGCGGTGTATCTACTGACGGCTTCTGCAGCCGGCTTCTACGGTCGGTCGGTACGGCGGCGGCGTACCACCAGGATGGCGCCCGTCCCGACGACGACAGCCGCGGCCGCGGCGCCCGCGATGGGCAGGGTCGCCCCGGACCCGGTGCTCGCCAGGTTGCCGTCGACCGTGGTGGAGCCCGAGGTGCCCGTGGCGGAACCGCCCCCGGTGGACGTGCTGCCGCCCGTGGAGCCTTGGGTGGAGGTGCCGGTGCCTCCGGTGGACGTCGTGGAGCCGCCGCCGTCGCCGCCCGTCGAGCCTGTACCGCCGGTCGTACCGCCGGTCGTACCGCCGCTGCCGGAGGCGGCGAGCGTGATGTCGGCCGTGTCGTCGGCCTTGTTCCTGTCGAACGGCCGGGACTCCCCGGCGAGCGTCACCGAGCCCTTGGCGCCCGGCACGGCCTTGGCGATCTTCAGCTTGAAGGTGTACGTCTCGCCTTCGCCCTCGTTCTCCCAGGACTCGCTGGTGCCGCACTCGTAGGTGCCGGTGGCCACCTTTTCGCAGAAGCCGTGGCCCCTGGTCACCGTCGTACCGGCCGGCATCTTGATCCTGACCTTGGTCGCCGAGACGCCGCTGTCCCGCAGGACCCAGGCCGGCCCCGCGTTGGTGAACTTCACCGAGAGGTCGACCGTGTCCCCGACGGCACCCTTCAGCTGGGCGCCCGCCACCTTGAAGTCGGCCGTGTTGTCCGCGGTGACCTTCACATCGGCGTCGTCCCAGTCGGGGTGAGAGCCGTCGCCGGGTGCGGCGGGGGTGGCGTCGGGCTGCTCGGCGAGCTTGACCGCCGGGCCCGTTCCACGCACGGGCTCGCTCGCGTTCTCGTCGAGGCCCGGCTCGGTCGTCCCCACCACCACGCGCAGCCGGTCGTAGAGCGCACGGTCGAGGGCCTTCAGCGTCAGCGCCTTCTCGGGGGCGTAGACCGCGCCGGGCTTGACGGTCTGGTCGAACTCGCAGACCGCCTCGGACTTGCTGGGTGCCTCGTCGTAGGAAGGTATTTCGTAGCGAAGGCAGTTGGAGGGCAGCTCGGTGTGGCTCAGGCCGCGGGTGACGGTGTACGAGAGCCAGACCTTGTCGGCCGCAGCGGTGCCCGTGTTCGTGAAGGCGACCGAGGGTTCGAAGGTGCTGCCCGGCTTCACGCCGTCGATGGGCGCGATCTCGCCGAGGGTCACGGCGGCCGAGGAACCGTCGTCCGCGACGGCCGGCACGGCGCCCAGCGCGATCAGGGCGACTGCGCCGAGCGCGCCGGCGGTCTGTCGGAGCGGACGAAGGCCGGGAGAGCTCAGGAGCATGTGGGGGGTCCTCTGGTGAAGCATCGATGACGGATGAACGAACTGTGTGGGAACGCGAGTTCCACTACAGGAGACATGTCCGAGCACCGGATGGTTGCACTGGGAACACAGATGCGACGGCGTCACGCGAGGCCTGTGTGCGCGCCCGTATCCGGCGCCCGTGCCTGGCGCCCATGTCCACCGCCTGTCCACCAAGGTGTCCGCGATGCGGGACGGCCCTCTTGACGTCGTCCGGGGCCGGACCGACACTCACGTAGGGAATCCTAGTGAACAGGTAGGGAAATATGAGGCGCCTGGAGTGGGTCATCGTCCCGGTGAGCCGTACGCCTCTTCTGACCTCCCGCCGTCACATCGATCTGCAGCGAGTCTGCAGTGCGATCAGCCCCCAGGGCTGAGTTGCCCGACGTCGCTTCCGCCGCGCGTACGTCCGCGCCCTCACCCGGGGAGAACCATGTCCGTCACGCCTCTGGCCACCCACTCGTCCGACCGGCCCACGCCCGCCTTCCGCGGCCGGATCGGCAGCGACGCCCGCAGCGGTCACTACGCCGTACCCGGTCGCTACCGCCTCCATCTGTCGACCGCATGTCCCGACGGCCTGCGTATCGCCGTCACCCACAGCCTGCTGGGCCTGGACACCGTCTGCCCGGCGACCTTCCTGGCCGCCGTCCCCGACACTCCCGAGGGCAGCCACCGGGCCCTGCGTCCGCTGTACGAGGCGAGCGCCCACCGCTACACCGGTCCGGCCGTCGCGCCGGTACTCAGCGACGGCTGGTCCGGACGGATCGTCAGCACCCACGCCCCGGACATCATGCGCGACCTCGCCCGCCGCTTCGGCGGCGACCAACCCTCGCCCTACCCGTCCGGCGCGGAGTCCGAGATCGAGGCCGTCGAGCGCATGTGCCGACAGGGCATCGAGAGCGCCGCGCAGCGCGCCGGATCGGCAGGCGGCGGGCGGGCGGAGCGCCAAACGGCGCTTGAGGAGCTGCTGGAGGCGCTCGGTGCGCTGGAGCGGTGGCTCGTCGGGCGTACGTACATGATCCGTGACGACATCACCGCCGCGGACGTCGAGTTGTGGGTCGCGCTGGTCCAGCTCGACACCGTGCACCGCAACCACCTCGACGCCTCCGCCGTGCAGCGCATAGCCGATCACCCGGTGCTGTGGGCCTACGCCCGCCGTCTCACCGCCCACCCGGCCTTCGGCGCCCACCTCGACCTGGACGGCATCGAGCGCCGCCACCACGCCCGCTGCCAGGGCCTGGAGGCCGCCGGAGCGGCCGTCCAGATCCTGGACTGGGCGGCCCACGCCGCCCATTAGGCGTTCCATTCGGCGGACCGGCTTCGACGTTCCTTCGGGCGATGTCCTGACTGACGGTCCCCGTTTCAGCAGGCCCCAGGCCCACAGGGCCAAAACGGCGACGGTGACGTGATGTGCGCAGCTCCCGGGACGGCCGCGAGCCGCCTCCCGGGCTGCGTACGGCCGTACGCGAACCCGCTCGTCGCCGACCACGCCGTCGACCTGCTCCGCGTGAACAGCGACTGTGCCCCGCACCGGGCGAGGTCATGCTGCCGGTGCGGGGGAGAGGCGCCCGGATTCATCGACTTCCGTGCGAGTCGGCGCACAACGCCAGAAGCCCCGTCCCGCGCAACTCGGGACGAGGCTTCCATGCGAGCGCTGGGCAGGCCTTGCACCTGCATCTCCCCGCAGGAAGCGGGGCGTCTTTCCTTGGACCACCAACGCATGAGCGGCGACCAGGAGTTGTGGTGACCGGCTCAAGATCAAGTGTAGCGCACTCCAGAGCCGATCCGAGCCGACGCCGCGTGCGGGATCACTCGCGCCGGCCCCCGGCAAGGGCCGGGGGCGGTCTCCCTCCCCCGAAGGTGACCGTCCCCGACCGCTCCCCCGGTGCCGGACTGTGGTCCAGCCGACCGCGTGGTGGATCCGTGCTGTCACCAGCACATGACCGCTGTCTCCCCCCGACCCACGCGGAGTACAGACGTACTCGGACGACGTGGCGGCGACTGCTGCGCGAAGGAGCCATGGCGTCCGGTCATGCGCACAGACTGCCGCGTGCAGGGCCACGGGCGCCTGAGTCGGGGTCTACTCAAGTCCCCCTGTATCAGGAATGAGTACTCGCACTCATACTCCCGTGACGACCTTCGAACGCGAAGCGAAGACCCTTGAACTGCCCTGGCGGTTCACCGGACGTGAGGACGAGCTGGAGCTGATCCGCCGGTCCCTGACCGCGGGCCACCACGGCATCGTGGTGACCGGCCCGGTCGGCTGCGGCAAGACCCGGCTGGTCGCCGAGGCCGTGCGGGGCAGCGACCGCGCCCGGGCGGCCGGGACGCCCGAGACCCGGCACATCCCCTTCGCCGCGTTCGCCCACCTGCTGCCCGAGGCCGTCTCCCTGCACCGGGCGGTCCAGCTCCTGTCCGGGGTACGACTGCTGGTGGTCGACGACGCGCACCTGCTGGACGACGCCTCGGCCGCCCTCGTGCACCAGCTGGCCGTGCACGGCCGCACCCGGCTGGTCGTCGTAGCCGCGGACGGCGGCCCGCATCCCGGCGCGATCTCCCGCCTGTGGACCGGGGAACTGCTCCCGCGCCTGGCCCTGGAGCCGCTGCCCCGTGAGGACATGGAGCAGCTGCTCGCGGCCGGCGTCGGCGGCAGCCTGGAGCCGCTCACACTCAACCGCCTCCACCAGCTGTGCCAGGGCGATCTGCGGCTCCTGCACGACCTGGTGGACGCGGTGCGCGAACACGGCCTGCTCACACGCCTGCCCGAGACGGACGCGTGGGCGTGGCGGGGCCCCGTGCCGGTCACCGCGACCGTCCGCGAACGCACCGTCCAGGTCCTCGAAGGCCCCGGCCCCGAGGAGCGCAGGACCCTCGAACGTCTCGCCTTCGGAGAGCCCCTGCCCCTGCACCTGGACGACTTCGAACCGCGAGACCTCGACCACCTCGAAAACCTTGAGGCCGGCGGCCTGATCCACATCGACGACTCCGGCATGATCCGCCTCCGCCACCCCCTGCACGGCCCGGTGCTGCGCGCCGCGGCAGGCCGGCTGCGGGCGAGTCGGCTGGCCCGCACCCCGGACCAGTGCGCCGCGGCCCTCGCCGCCGAGTCGGCGGCGCTGACCGGACGGATCGAGCAGGCGGACGTACGGGCGCTGCCGACGCCCGTGGGGGAGTGGCTCGCGCAGGAGGGCGCACCGGTGCCGGTCCGGTACGCGTCCGTGCGCGCCCGGTTCGCGCGGCTTCGGGGGGAGCTGCGGGAGGCGGTGGCCTGGGCGAGGGAGGGACTGCGGGACGCTCCGGGCAACGCGTCCTGCCGCGCCGAACTCGCCCTGGCCGCCGCACAGTCGGGTGATCCGACGACGGCACAGGAGGCTGTGGGGGACTGCCCCGGCCTCGACGAGCCGTCCGCATGGCTGGTCGCGTCCCGTGGAGACGTCGACGGAGCCCTGGCGGCGATCGGCGAGGCGACGGACGGCATGGAGCAGAGGTACGGCGGGGGCGGCGACCGTATGGCGGGGATCGGCGCCATCGATGGCGACCGCGGCGTGGAGATCGGTGACGCCGTTGGCGGCGGTACGGCAGGGTACGGCGTCACAGTCGGCCCTGCGGCGGGGATCGCCGTCAGCGGCGGCGACCGTACGGCGGGGACCGGTGCCACCGGCGGTGACCGTGGAGGCGCGACGGGGCGTGCGCGGGGGCGCGGTGCGGCAGGGGCGGGGACAGCCGCCTGCGGTGGTGGAGCCGCCGACACGAGGGTGGATGGTGGCCGTTGGGCCGGGCGGGTGCGATCAGATGCTGCCGGTGCGGCCGAACTCGCCTGTGCCGAGGCCGCGTTCGCACTCTACGACCTCGTACGGCTCGGGGCCCCGGAGAAGGCCGTCGAGCGTCTTCCGGCCGACGGCGTGTTCGCCAGGCATGCCGACGCGCTGGCCCGTGGGGACGGGCCGGCGCTGGACCGGGCGGCCGAGGAACTGGAGGGGCGCGGGTTCCTGCTGTTCGCCGCCGAGGCGCACGCGCAGGCCGTACACGCCCACCGCGACCCGAGCGCCGCACGCACCTCACGCACACGTGCGGTGGCCCTCGCCCGCCGCTGTCAGGGCGCCCGCACCCCGGCCCTGTCCGGCCTGGTCCTGGGTGAACTGACCGCCCGTCAGCGGCAGATCGTCACGCTCGCGGCCGCGGGCCTGAGCAACCGGCAGATCGCGGAGAAGCTCACGCTGTCCATCCGCACCGTGGGCAACCACCTCTACAGCGCCTACGCCAGGCTCGGCGCGAGCGACCGGAGTGCGCTGCCGTGGCTCGTGGAGCTTCCGGACGCGCAGCCGGCCTGAGCCGCGCCCATGAACCGGCGGTCTGACCCCCAGTATTCGGGGGAGGGGTCAGGCCGCCCCCTCATGCCCGCAACGCCCTTGCGACGCCTGCCACTTCAGGCTGCTCCGAACGCGGTGAACGCCCACCCGGTCGCCTGATGCAGCGCATCCCCCGGCATCGCGGCTCGTGCGTCGCGCAGGGACTCCGCCAGCGACAGCCCCGAACTCAGGCCCTTGTGCAGGGCGAGCATCAGGGGCACCACAGCGGCATCGTTGACGGGTGCGCTGCTTGCCACCACTCCTGCCGTGCCGAGCGGCAGCAACGCGGTGACCAGGCCGAGGAGTTCGTCCGCGCCTACCGAGGCGAGGCGGGCGGTGTCGCAGCTGGAGAGGATGATCCGGTACGGGCTGCGGTCCAGGCGTTCGAAGTCGTGGACGATGAGCGGTCCGTCGGCCATCCGCAGCGAGGAGAACAGGGGACTGTCGGCGCGGAAGGTACCGTGCGCGGCGATATGGGCGAGCGCGGCACCGTCGAGTTCGTGCAGAACGCGCGGCACGCGCGCGTCGTCGTGTTCCAGGAGGGCCGGCCTGCCGTAGCGGTCGGCGAGTTCGGGCACCTCCGCGCCGCCGGTGGCCAGTCCCGGCCCGCGGACCAGGACGTGCCGGCCACCGGGCGGGGGCTCGGTCTCGTGGGCGCGCAGCCAGCTGCTCGCCGATGGCGACACGCTGAGCACCCGCTCCCGCAGGGACGGCAGCAGCGCCCACGGCACGCGGTGCAGCCGGCTCGGCGGTACGACCACGACCGGGCCGGAGCCCAGGTGCGCGGCGGCCGGGCCGAGCAGCAGCTCCTCCAGGCGGCGGCCCATCGCCTCGACCACCGCAAGGCGGCCCTCGGCCCCCGGGTGGGCCAGCCGTCGCAGCCCGGCCTGTACATGTTCGGCCTCGGTCTCGGCGTCGGCGAGCAGCCCCGTCTCGAACCGCCGTACCCGCCCCTGCCCGCACAGCAGCACCTGGACCCGCCCGTCGAGCACGGCGAGTTCCACCAGCCGCGTCTCGCCCAGCCGTTCGAGGAGTCGGGCGGGGTCGAAGCGGCGCTCGGCGCCGGGTGCGTCGCCGCGCATGTGCAGGGTCCGGGAGCGGATCTCCCGCTCCAGCCGGCGTTGTTCACGCTCCAGGGCGGGGATCGACCGGCCGTCCCAGCGGGCCTCCTCCGCGCGGGCGGCGATCTCCCGGAAGGCGGTCAGTGTGGCGAGCAGGGCCGGGTCGGCGGGCGGCCGGGTGGGCGGTGCGGACAGCACGGTGGCCCGCCAGCGTTCGCTCCAGGTCAGCAGCCGGCGCGGGCTGCCCGTGTCGAGACTGGCCTGCTGGGCCAGCGCGGCCAGCTCCGCGCCCTGCTCGGTGGCCCGGGCCCGAAGCTCGGAGGCGCCCAGCGTCATCCGGTGGTCGTCGAGCACGTCAAGCCCGCGCCGGCACGCCTCCAGCACGCCCCGCCCGGAGCCCGACGCCCGGGCCCGCAACGCCTGCGCGGCCCAGCCCGTCATACGCGCCAGCGGCGGCCCGCTGTGCCGGCTGCGTGCGGCCACGGCCAGATGCCGTTCCGCGTCCGCCGTCCAGCCCAGACCCAGTGCGATCCGGCCCGCCAGCAGCGAAGCCTCCGGGGCGGCCGGCGCGCCGAACGAGGCGAGCAGTTCGGCGACCGCCGCCGCGTCCGCGACCAGGCGTCCCGAACCGCGCCCGGCGGCCACCTGCGCCTCGATCAGCACCAGTCGGGCGTGCGTCTCCCACCATGTGCGCCGTTGCCCGGCGAACAGCCGCACCGCCAGCGCCGCTCGCGCGATCGCCGTGTGCGCGTCGCCCGCGAGACGGGCCGCGCGCGCCGCCACCAGCAGCAGCTCGGCCTTACGCGTGGACTGGCCGCCGATCTCGTCGAGCGCCCCGATGGCGGTGTCCGCCTCGGCGAGGGCCTCCGGGGCGAGCCCGGCGGCCATCAAGACCTCGCAGCGCCGGATGTAGAGCATGAAGGACGGCGTGCCGAGCTTGGCGTACCGCTCCTCGGCCTCGTCGAGCAGCCGTAGCGCGAGGGGAATGTCACCCGACCGGAAGGCGGCAAGGCCCCGGCTCTCCACCACGTCCGCCTTGTCGTGCTCCTGGCCGGTGGTGTCCCACTGCGCGTGGGCGGCCGTGAAGTCGGCCTCCGCCCGGTCCACCGCGCCGAGCGCCAGATGCACGGTGGCCCGCAGGGTCAGAGCCCGAGCCGTCCAGATGACGTCGTCCGCCTGCCGCAGCACCGGAATCGCCCGGCGCACGTCCTCCAGTGCCTCGCGGTGACGGCCCAGCACCCAGGACGCGTAGGCACGCCGGAACAGGACACGCGCGCGGGTGTGGCCGCTGCTCACCGCGACACCCCGCTCCAGCGCCTGCAGGCCCTGCCGCGTGCGGCCCGCGTGCACGAGTGCCACGCCGAGGGCGGCCAGGACGTCCGCCTCCCGGTCAGGCGACTGCGCCCGCGCGGCCAGGTCACGGGCCCGGCGCAGATGGTGCAGCGCGACCTTCATGTCGCCCCAGTCCCGTTGCCAGATACCGATCACCTGGTGGGCGACGGAGGCGCGCCACGGTGACGGATCGGCGTCGAGCACGCCACGCGCCCGCGCCACAGCCTCGCCCGGGTCGGCGAACACCATCGGCAGCAGTTCGAGAACCGAGTCGCTTCCCGCTGTCACTCCACGGATGGTAGTGGTCCTGGTTGCGCCCCACACGGTTTGGTGCTGTATCAATCGACTGCCCCGAGACTCTGATTGACGACTGTCGCCTCAACGGGAGGACACGCCTTGGCACCTCAGCGATTCCACGAGCAGTTCGACCAGATCCAGCGTTCGATGCCCGACGTCTCCCTGGCCATGGGGCCCGACGACGCGGCGGAGTTCATCTACGAGAAGGGCGTGGTGCTCGCCCGTGACGGTGAGGAGGCGCGCCTCGTCGAGGACACCGTGCGCACGCACTTCACCGAAGCGACCGGACTGACCGCAGACCGTGTGCAGAGGGTGAGCCCGGAGACCAACCGCTCGGGCATCACCCGTATCCAGGTCGGCGACCCGGGCCATGGCGACCGGCGCGGTGACCGGGCCGTCGCGCACGCCCTGCGGGCCCTGCGCGCGCAGGAGGGGCGCGCCGAGCGCCGGCTGGTCAGCCGCAACCACGTGGTGTCGATCGCGGTCAACTCCTGTCCGGGCGACGAGCCCGTGCCGGCCCCGCTCACCCAGGGCACCAACCCGGTCGCGGCCGAGGCCGGCCATGACGCGGACACCGCCGTCGGCGTCCTGGTCATCGACAACGGCCTCACCCACGACTACGGGATGGTCCCGCTGCTCGCCCACGTCCAGGGCGACCTGCACGGTGTCGAGACCGACGACCAGGGCCACCTGCTGCAGTACGTCGGCCACGGCACGTTCATCGCCGGCCTGCTCGCGGCCGTCGCACCCAACACGAACGTCACCGTGCGCAACACTCTCAACGACGCCGGCGCCATCCTGGAGTCCGACTTCGGTCAGCGACTCTTCGACGCGGTCGACCAGCACGGCTGGCCGGACATCATCAGCCTGTCCGCCGGCACCTCCAACGGCCGTACCGACGGACTGCTCGGCGTGGAGAGCTTCATGCAGGCACTCCGCGGGCAGCGCACCCTGCTGGTCGCGGCGGCCGGCAACAACGCGAGCGCCACCCCGTTCTGGCCAGCCGCCTACGCCTCTCTTCCCGACTACGCCGACGTCGTGCTGTCGGTTGGCGCGCTGCGCGGCGACGGCGAGTACGGTGCCTGCTTCAGCAACCACGGCTCCTGGGTGAACGCGTACGCCCCGGGCGAGCGCCTCACCAGCGCGCTGACCGGCTTCGACGCGCCCGTGCCGTACCTCTACCAGCACTCCACGTACGAAGCCTGCCGGTTCGGCTTCACCTACGCGTGCACCTGCCAGTACCCGCGCCACACCGGCGCGTTGAGCGAGGTGGGCACCCCTTCGTCCGCCAAGGCGGACCAGGTGATGTTCGAGGGCTACGCGCACTGGAGCGGCACCTCGTTCTCCGCTCCGGTGGCCGCAGGCATGGTCGCCGCCTACATGACCGCCAACAAGATGACCGACGCCCGCGCCGCCCGAGCGCAACTGCTCGCGGCGAACGCCGGGTTCGCGGAAGTGCGCGGGGCGCATGTACCGGCGCTCCGCCCGGCCGGCTGGCGCCCGGGTCCGGTCGTACAGCTCTCCCCCGGAGCATGAGGTCCGGAACGGCCCCCTCCACGGCGTACGATGACTTGCCGTACACGAGGGGTGGGGCCGTGGACCGAGCAGATGTCGGCGCGTTGGTCCAGACCGCCGTCGACGGTGACGCGGCGGCCTGGAAGGCGCTCGTGGAAGGGCTGAGCCCACTGGTGTGGTCGGTGGTGCGCTCGCACCGGCTCTCCGACGCCGACGCGCACGAGGTGTACCAGACGGTGTGGTTCCGCTTCGCCCAGCACCTGGGGCGGATCCGCGAACCGGAGAAGGCGGGGGCGTGGCTGGCGAGTACCGCACGCCACGAATGCCTGAAGGTGCTCAAGAGCTTAAGGCGGCTGACCCCGACCGACGATCCGCAGCTGCTCGACCGGGTCAGTGAGGACCGTACGCCCGAGCAGTCCTTCCTCGACCTGGAGGACGCGGCGGCAGAGACCGAGCGGATCCGGCACCTGTGGCAGGAGTTCGAGGAACTCGGCGATCGTTGCAGGCAGTTGCTGCGGGTCCTGATGGCCTCGCCGCCGCCCCGCTACCAGGAGGTGTCCTCGGCGCTGGGCATCGCCGTGGGCAGCATCGGGCCGCTCCGCCAGCGCTGTCTGCGGCGCCTGCGGGCACGAATGGAAGCACGGGGGGCGGTGTGAGGGACATGGACGACGACCTGAGTGACATGAGCGGCGAAGACGCCTTCGACGGCGAGGACCTGGGCTTCGACCTGCTGGAGGAGGAACTCCGTCGGGCCGCGGCCATCCTGGACCCGGTGCCGCCACAACTGCGCCGCCTCGCCGTCGAGGCCTTCGCGCTGCACGACCTCGACAGCCGCATCGCCGATCTGACCTTCGACTCGGTGGTCGACGCCATCCCCGTGCGCGGCGCGACGGATGTGCCGCGGATGCTGACGTTCCACGCGGGCGGGGTGACCGTCGACGTCGAACTGACCGCGCAGGGGCTGATGGGGCAGGTGCTGCCGCCGCAGACCGCGGCCATCGAGGTGCTCAGCGGCCCGCAGGCCGGTTCGCCGCTGGAGACCGACACCATGGGGCGCTTCACCTACGACCAGCCCCCCGCCGGACCCTTCGCCCTGCGGCTGCGGACCGGCGAGGGAGTACTCGTCACGGACTGGCTGACGGCCTGACCGCGGCTTCCGCCGTCACCAGGTGACGGGCAGCGGGTCGCCGGCCACGTCCAGCCCTCGCCGTGCGGCAGCCGGATGCGGATCAGCGGGCTCTCTCGCATGAACTCCGCGAGCACCGGGTCGAACTCCGTCCCGGTCAGGTCGAGCGCGGGCCAGTCCCGTACCGGGGGCGGGGTCTGCTCGGTCAGCGTGGTGGTCTCCTCGGTCATGCCCTCCACCCCGGCCCCGGCCGTGCGGCCGTCGCGCGGGAGTGCGCCAGGCGGAGGTCAGTCCGTCACGGCGTCGACGAGCGCGGCGAGCGCCGAGGCCAGCCGGGTCACTCCGGGGCCGGCCCGCCCGCCCGGCTCGTTCATGTACGTGTCCCGGCGGATCTCCACCATCAGCGCGCCGACGCGCGGCTCCTTGCCGTGGAAATCCAAAGGCACGTACGTTCCGCTGAACGGACTGTCGAGCCCCGTCTCCCCGCACACCGCGAACGCCTCGCGCGCCGCTGCCGACAGCTCGGACGGTGTGTGGAAGGAGTCCGTGCCGAGGCAGACCGGCGGCCGGGGGCCCGCGCCGTGCAGCTCGTAGGGCAGCGGGACGCTCGGGTAGGAGTGGACGTCGATGATCACAGCGCGGCCCGTGGCGGCCAGCCGGTCGGCCACTGCCTCGGTCATGGCCCGCGCGTACGGCCGGAAGTAGCGTTCGATCAGCGGCTCGGGGTCGGCGTCCGCGGGCCGCAGTACGCCCCGGTGAGTGGTCCGGGTGTAGACCGCGCCCATCCCGACGGATCTCATCTCCTCCCGCTCGTCAGGGAAGCGCTCCGGGTCGACGACCAGCCGCGAGAGCCGGTTCACGAACCGCCACGGCGTCACGGCGCACCGCTGCGCCGCGGCATCCGCCAGCTCGGCCGTGTGCGCGTCGGTGATGTGGTCCAACTCCCGCTCCAGAGCCGCCTCGTCGAGCACGATGCCGGCCCGTACCTCGGCCGGTATCTCCCGCGCCGAGTGCGGCACGTGCAGGATCACGGGGGAGTGGGCGGCGCCGGGCAGGAGCTGGAAGGGCGGGGTGTCAGGGGTCATGCGTCAGGCTCCCGGGCGGGCGTTGTCAGTGGCGTGGTGCATGATCAAGGTGCCACATCGGACGTCAAGGAAGGCGGGGGACCGGCGTGCCCGTCAGCAACCAGCAGGTGCTCGCACACCCGTTTCTGAAGGCCCTGTACCGGGACGGCTATCGGAGAGCAGGGTCAGGGACAGCGGCATGACGGCCGCCGCGCCGAAGCCCTGGATCGTGCGGAAGGTGATCAGCTGCGTGCTGGTGTCGGCCAGGCCGCAGCCGATGGAGGCCAGCGTGAAGACGGCGATGCCGAGCACGAAGACGCGGCGGCGGCCGAACCGGTCACCGAGGGCCGCGCCGGTCATCAGCAGACAGGCGAAGCTGAGGACGTAGGCGTTGACGAACCACTGCAACTGCTGAGTGGACGCCTTGAGGTCGACGGCGAGGGTGTGCAGGGCGGTCGATACGACGAGGTTGTCGAGCGCGACCATGAACATGGGCACGCTCGCCGCCACGATCGCCAGCCAGAGCGGGATACGGCGGGCGGCAGGGGCCGCCGGTGTGTCGACCGGGTCGGCGACGGCCGGGTTCTGTTCGGACAGGGTCATGGTGGGATCTCTCCTGGGGAGCCGGTGAGGGGATCAGGCGTCGGTGGTCTGCTGCTCGGCGAGCCGGCGCCGGGCGTCCGACCGGTCGATGGGCAGGTCGGCCGCCTTGACCTGCCAGAAGGTGAGTTATGCAGCAGGGCGAGAGCCTCGTCGGCGTGCGTGGCGAGCACGGCGTGGTCGAACCGCTCCGTGCCGGAGGCGGTGGTCGCCGCGACATGATCCGGCTCCTGCCGTGGGGCGACCGCCGGAGCGGAGACCCGCAGGTCGGGGCCGGTCGCCGCGAGGGCCTTGCGGACCTTGGAGATCGAACCGCCGCCCACCGTCCGCCAGTCGACCCGCTGCGCCAACTCATCGAAGAAAGCGGGCGGATTCGCCGTCCCGCTCCGCGACGGCCGCGGTGTGGTGGTCGCGGCCGTCGGGGTCGTGTTCCCCCTGGCATGGTCCGGCCGGCACAGCTTGCCCAGCACGTCCACGCCGTGGCCAATGCCATCTCGCAGACCTTGCGGGCGGTGCGGTCGGGTGCGGCGGAGGGCGGGACATGAGGGGCGCCCGAACGGGCACCTGCCGGCACCGGAGCGGGTGACGGCCCGTCAACTCGCCGTCGGCGGCGTCGCTCAGCCGTTCACACCGAGGGCGGCCGGGCCGGGCAGCGCGCGGGACGAGTCCGCCCCGGCAGGCGGGGTGCCTGCCGGGGCGGAATCAGCAACGGGCCGTCAAGACCTGCCGCGTCAGCTCAGGGACGCGAGCGCCTCGTTCCAGGTGGCCGAGGGGCGCATGACCGCCGCGGCCTTGGCCGGGTCGGGCTGGTAGTAGCCGCCGATGTCGACGGGCTTGCCCTGTGCGGCGATCAGCTCGTCGACGATCTTCTGCTCGTTGGCGGCGAGCGTCTCGGCGAGCGAGGCGAAGGCCTTCGCCAGGTCCGCGTCGTCGGTCTGCGACGCCAGCTCCTGTGCCCAGTACAGGGAGAGGAAGAAGTGGCTGCCGCGGTTGTCGATGCCGCCGACGCGACGGGTCGGCGACTTGTCCTCGTTGAGGAAGGTCGCCGTGGCGCGGTCGAGGGTGTCGGCCAGGACCTTGGCACGGGTGTTGCCCGTGGCCGTGGCGTACTGCTCGAAGGAGGGAACGAGTGCGAAGAACTCACCCAGCGAGTCCCAGCGCAGGTAGTTCTCCTTGACCAGCTGCTGGACGTGCTTCGGCGCGGAACCGCCGGCGCCCGTCTCGAACAGGCCGCCGCCCGCCATCAGCGGGACCACCGACAGCATCTTGGCGCTGGTGCCCAGCTCCAGGATGGGGAAGAGGTCGGTGAGGTAGTCACGCAGGACGTTGCCCGTCACCGAAATGGTGTCCTCGCCGCGGCGGATGCGCTCGATCGACAGCTTGGTGGCCTCGACCGGGGCCAGGACGCGGATGTCCAGGCCCTCGGTGTCGTGCTCGGGCAGGTAGGCGTTGACCTTGGCGATCAGGTTGGCGTCGTGCGCGCGGGTCTCGTCCAGCCAGAACACGGCCGGGTCGCCGGTGGCGCGGGCGCGGGTGACGGCCAGCTTCACCCAGTCCCTGATCGGGGCGTCCTTGGTCTGGCAGGCGCGGAAGATGTCGCCGGGGGCGACCGGCTGCTCCAGGACGACGTTGCCGGCCTGGTCGACCAGGCGGACCGTGCCGGCGGCCTTGATCTCGAAGGTCTTGTCGTGGGAGCCGTACTCCTCGGCCTTCTGCGCCATGAGGCCGACGTTCGGGACCGAGCCCATCGTCGACGGGTCGTAGGCGCCGTTGGCGCGGCAGTCGTCGAGCACGGCCTGGTAGACGCCCGAGTAGGAAGAATCCGGCAGGACCGCGAGGGTGTCGGCCTCCTGGCCGTCCGGACCCCACATGTGGCCGGAGGTGCGGATCATGGCCGGCATCGAGGCGTCGACGATCACGTCGGACGGGACGTGCAGGTTGCTGATGCCCTTGTCGGAGTCGACCATCGCCAGCTCGGGACCGTCGGCGAGCTCGGCGTCGAAGGAGGCCTTGATCTCGGCGCCCTCGGGCAGGGCCTCAAGGCCCTTGTAGATGCCGCCCAGACCGTCGTTCGGGGACAGGCCCGCCGCGGCGAGCGTCTCGCCGTACTTCGCGAAGGTCTTCGGGAAGAAGGCGCGCACCACGTGGCCGAAGACGATCGGGTCGGAGACCTTCATCATCGTGGCCTTGAGGTGCACGGAGAACAGGACGCCCTCGGCCTTGGCGCGGGCGACCTGCGCGGCGAGGAACTCGTTCAGCGCGGCGGCGCGCATCACGGAGGCGTCGACGACCTCGCCCTCGAGGACCGGTACGGACTCGCGCAGCACGGTGGTGGTGCCGTCCTCGCCGACCAGCTCGATCTTCAGCGAGCCGGCCTCGGAGATCACCGCGGACTTCTCGGTGGAGCGGAAGTCGTTCTCGCCCATGGTCGCGACGTTGGTCTTGGAGTCCGCGGACCAGGCACCCATGCGGTGCGGGTGGGTCTTGGCGTAGTTCTTGACCGAGGCGGGGGCGCGGCGGTCGGAGTTGCCCTCACGCAGGACCGGGTTCACGGCGGAACCCTTGATCTTGTCGTAGCGGGCCTGGATCTCCCGCTCCTCGTCGGTCTTCGGGTCGTCCGGGTAGGCCGGCAGCGCGTAGCCCTGGCCCTGCAGCTCGGCGACGGCGGCCTTCAGCTGCGGGATGGACGCCGAGACGTTCGGCAGCTTGACGATGTTGGCCGCGGGCGTCTTGGCCAGCTCGCCCAGCTCGTGCAGGGCGTCCGGGATGCGCTGGTCCTCGGTCAGGTACTCCGGGAACACGGCGATGATGCGTCCGGCCAGCGAGATGTCCCGCGTCTGGACCGAGACGCCCGCCTGCGAGGCGTACGCCTGGACCACCGGCAGGAAGGAATACGTTGCCAGGGCCGGGGCCTCGTCAGTGTGCGTATAGAAGATGGTCGAGTCAGTCACCGGGTGCTCCGCTCCACGTCTGCAACATTGCTCGACATCAAGATATCTCGTGATCCGGTCCGGCTCGACAGGGGTCCGGCTCCGCGTCCCACACTCCGGAACCCGATCTGCTGCCCGGCGTGCAACCAAAGGCGCCGATCTTTGGTCCTGCAAGGAGATCGTGCACTGATCGTCGACGGCCGGAACTGACCTCCCGGCCGCCCGAGCGAAAGCTGACCATGAGATATCGCAGCAGAGTGACGGCCCCTGTGGCCGCCTTGATCGGTACGGCCGCGGCACTGACCACGGGGTCCGCGGCCTACGCCGCCCCTTCGCCCCTGAAGGACGGCGGCACCCCGGGCGCCGAGACCCTCGGTGACTCCGTCTTCCCGGGCCTGGGCAACGACGGCTACCGGGTCTCGTCCTACCACCTCGACTTCGCCTACGACCAGACGTCGAAGCTGGTCGAGGCGGTGGCGACCATCCAGCTGACGGCGACTCAGGCCCTGAGCCGTTTCTCCCTGGACGCCCTCGGCCTCGACATCCGCACGGTCCGGGTCAACGGCCGCAACGTCGCCTTCAGGCAGTCCGGCGAGAAGCTGCGCATCACGCCCGCGACCGCCCTGGCCGCGCAGGCCCAGGCCAGCGTCAGCGTGGGCTACACCGTCGACCCGCGCGGCACGCTCGCCCACACCGCCTGGGTCGCCACGCCGGACGGTTTCGCGCTGTGCCCGCAGCCGAACTCCGCGCACACGGCCTTCCCGTGCAACGACCATCCCCTGGACAAGGCGGACTTCACCTTCTGCATCACGGTTCCAGCCGGGCTGCGCGGCGTCGCGAACGGCGTGCTCACCGGCACCAAGAGCCTGTCCGGCGGCCGGACGGCGTACTCGTACGCGTCCCGCTCGCCGATAGCCACCGAACTGGTGCAGATAACCGTCGGCGACTACGTCATCAAGGACCGGCAGGGCCCGAACGGGCTGCCCCTGCGGGACGTCGTGCCCACCGCCCGCGCCGCCGCTCTCGAACCGGCGCTCGCCCTCACCCCGAACCTCGTCCAGTGGATCGAGGCACGGCTCGGGGCCTTCCCGTTCGAGACGTACGGGCTGCTGCCCTGCAACTCCGACGCCGCCAACGCCTTCGACTTCACCGGCCTGGAGACGCAGACCCTCACCCTGTACAAGCCGAACTTCCTGCTCCAGGCGGAGAAGAACATCGGCTCGCACATGATGCACGAGCTGGTCCACTCCTGGTTCGGCAACCTCGTCAGCCCCGCCAACTGGGCCGACCTGTGGCTGAATGAGGGCCACGCCGACTTCTACGGGCTGCTGTACCGCTACGAGCGCGGCTGGACCGACTCCCTGGGCCTGACCACGATGGAAGCCCGGATGAAGGACACCTACGCCCGCGGCGACCAGTGGCGCCACGACTCGGGCCCGGTGGCCGCGCCGAACGAGGCCAACCTGTTCGACAGCCAGCGCTACCTGGGCGGCGTGCTCGTCCTGTACGCCCTGCGCCAGGCCGTCGGCGAGGACGTCTTCACCAGGATCGAGCAGACCTTCCTCGCCCGTTACCGCAACTCCACGGCGACGACGGAGAACTACATAGCCGTCGCCTCGGAGGTCTCCGGCCAGGACCAGTCCGGCTTCCTCAAGGACTGGCTGTACGGCACGAAGACGCCGCGGATGCCCGGTCACCCGGACTGGACGGTCACGCCGGTGCAGTCGGCGCTGGCCTCACCGCACAGCCGCAGGGGCGGGCACTACCACGAGAACTCCGCGACGCTCTGACCGCGGTGACTCACTGACCCGGGGCGGCCGGTCAGTCGAGGGGGGCGGGGGAGATCTCGCCCGCCTCGACGACCGCCGTCCGGGGGCTGCGCTGCTGCGGGATGGCCACCGGCCCCTGCTGCAGCGCCACCGTCCGCGCGGGCGCCGGGATGCGGATGCCCTCCTCGCGGTAGCGCTTGTGGAGGGCCTTGACGAACTCGTGCTTGATCCGGAACTGGTCGCTGAACTCGCCCACGCCCAGGATGACCGTGAAGCCGATCCGGGAGTCGCCGAAGGTGTGGAAGCGGATCGCCGGCTCGTGGTCCGGGACCGCGCCGGTGGTCCGGGACATCACCTCGGCGATGACGTCCATGGTCACGCGCTCGACGTGCTCCAGGTCGCTCGCCTCCAAGACCGTGCAGCCCGGCGACTACATCCGCCTGAGCAGCGGTGAGGAGCTCATCCTGCCGTACACGGCACAGGGATTCGAACGTCGAGGACTCCCGGACGACGCGGTTCGGACACTCCATATCGCAATCCGGACGGGGCAGATCGCGTGCGCCGAGCGCGCTCCTGGAGACGCCGTGGGCAGTGGTGCAGGGCCGGCGGACGCCCCGGCACCGAGGACGCGGCTGCGCCCTTACGGGAGGGGCGGCTCAGATCACCTTCAGCCGGACCAGCGCACCCAGCGTCAGTGCCCCGGGCAGCAGCGGCAGCCACACCGTGATGATCCGGTAGGCGAGCACCACCGCCGTTGCCACGGCCACCGGGCTGCCGGCCGCCACCAGAGCCACGACCAGCGCGGCCTCCACCGAGCCGAGCCCGCCCGGCGTCGGGACCAGGGCGACCGCGACCGTCGCCGCGAGATACGCCACGGCCATGTGGACGGGCGGCACCGGCAGCCCCAGTGACAGGCCGACCAGGACCAGTCCGGTCGCCTGCAGCGCGGGGAAGGCGAGGGAACCGCCCCACAGCGCGAGAGCGCGGGACGGACGGGTGTGCACCGAGCGCAGTTCGCTCAGTGCCGTGCGCAGGAACGACAGGACGGCGGCGCGCAGCGGTCGTAGGAGAGCGAGGACGGTCACCGCCACGACCACGACGGCACCGACGGCGAGCAGCAGCGGGACCACCGAACCGTCGGGCAGCAGCGTGCCGAACCGCAGGGCGCCCGGGGAGGCGAGCAGCAGCCCCGCCAGGAGGCCCAGCCGGGCGACCGACTCCGCGAGCAGGTAGAGGGCGAGCGCGGCGGAGGAACGGGCGAGCGGAATCCCGCACACGGTCATGAACCGCAGGTTGACCGCGCCCGCTCCGAGACCGGTCGGCAGCAGGTGGTTGGCCGAGCCCGCCGCGAACTGGGTGGCCAGCAGGCGCCTCCTGGGCAGCCGGTCCACGACCGCGCCCTGCCGTGTGCAGGCGGCCGCCACCCAGGTCAGACAGGTCGCGCCGGCCGCCGCAAGCAGCCAGGGCCACTCCGCGGCCCGCAGATGTCCGAAGCCCTCGACGAGGACGGACCGGTGCTGCACGGCCACGACGGAGACGAGCAGGAGCGGAAGCAGGCACAGGATCTGCCGGAGCACGCGGGCCGGGACGCGTCGGGGGAATCGTCCTGGGGGGAGGGGCCCTCGGGGAAGGTGTACAGCGGTCACATCCCGAGAGGGTTTCCAGTCCGCGCCAACGGCGGGTTGCGGAAGCGGGGACAGCGGCTGAAGGGGGGACAGCGACTGGAGGCGGGACGGCGACTGGAGGCGGGGCGGCGGCTTGCGTACGGTCATCGGGTCCTTCGAGCGGGAAGACGTCAGGAAAAGATTGACCTCAATGTTGCTTGAGGTTCTAAGTTCTCTCTCATGAGCATGGAGACCACGGCCTGGACACAGCTGCACAGTGTCATGAACGCCGAGCAGGAACGCCGCCCCTTCGCGCGCGCCACGCTGCGCCGCATCGCCGCCTTCGCCCGTCCGCATCGCGTCCGCATCGCGCAGTTCGTGGCGCTGGGGGTGGTGACCGCGCTGCTCGCCGTCGCGACCCCCGTACTCGCCGGACATGTCGTGGACGCGATCGTGTCGGGCGGCGACGAGGGAGAGGTCGTACACCTGGCCCTGCTCATCGCACTCATCGCGGTCGTGGAGGCGGCCCTCGGCATTCTCGGCAGGAGGCTTTCGGCGACGCTCGGGGAGGGGCTGATCCTCGATCTGCGGACGGCTGTGTTCGATCATGTGCAGCGGATGCCGGTCGCGTTCTTCACACGCACACGTACGGGCGCGCTGGTCTCCCGTCTCAACAACGACGTCATCGGCGCCCAGCGCGCGTTCAGCAACACACTGTCCGGAGTGGTCAGCAACCTGGTCACCCTCGTGCTCACCCTCGCCGTCATGCTGACGCTCTCCTGGCAGATCACCCTCCTCGCGCTGGTGCTGCTCCCGGTGTTCGTCGTGCCGGCCCGGCGCATGGGCAGCCGGATGGCCCGTATGCAGCGGGAGGCGGCGACGCTGAACGCGGCGATGGGCACCCGCATGACCGAGCGGTTCTCCGCACCGGGAGCCACGCTGATCAAGCTCTTCGGGCGCCCGGAGCAGGAGTCCGAGGAGTTCGCGGCCCGCGCGAGCCGGGTCCGTGACATCGGGATCCGCACGGCGACCGCCCAGTCCGCCTTCATCACCGCGCTGACCCTGGTGTCGTCCCTGGCGCTGGCCCTGGTCTACGGCCTCGGCGGCTGGTTCGCCCTGCGCGGCCGCCTGGAACCGGGCGCGGTCGTGTCGTTGGCGCTGCTGCTGACCCGCATGTACGCGCCGCTCACCTCGCTGGCCGGCGCACGCGTCGAGGTGATGAGCGCCCTCGTCAGCTTCGAGCGCGTCTTCGAGGTGCTCGACCTCAAGCCCCTCATCGAGGAGAAACCGGACGCGCACGCCGTGCCCGACGGCCCGGTGTCGGTCGAGTTCGACGGCGTCCGCTTCGCCTACCCCTCCGCCGACAAGGTCTCCCTGGCCTCCCTGGAGGAGGTGGCGTCCCTCGACACCCGGGGCGGTGCCGAGGTCCTGCACGGCATCTCCTTCCGCGCCGAGCCGGGCCAGACGGTCGCCCTCGTCGGCTCGTCCGGCGCCGGCAAGTCGACCATCGCGCAGCTGCTGCCACGCCTGTACGACGTCGACGAGGGCGCCGTACGCCTCGGTGGCACCGACGTCCGCGACCTGACAGCCGCCTCCCTGCGTTCGACCCTCGGCATGGTCACCCAGGACGGCCACCTCTTCCACGACAGCGTCCGCGCCAATCTCCTCCTGGCCGCCCCCACGGCCACCGAGCCCGATCTGTGGGACGCGTTGCGCCGCTCACGTCTCGACGATCTCGTACGCTCCCTGCCCGACGGCCTCGACACGGTGGTCGGCGAACGCGGCTACCGTCTCTCCGGCGGTGAACGCCAGCGCATGACCATCGCCCGTCTCCTGCTGGCCCGTCAGCGCGTCGTCATCCTCGACGAGGCCACCGCCCACCTCGACAACACCTCGGAGGCCGCCGTCCAGGAGGCCCTGACCGAGGCTCTGGAGGGCAGGACGGCGGTCGTGATCGCGCACCGGCTGTCCACGGTGCGGGCGGCGGACATGATCCTGGTGATCGAGGGCGGCCTGATCGTGGAACGCGGCACCCACGAGGAACTGCTGACGGCCGGTGGCCGGTACGCGGAGCTGTACCGAACGCAGTTCGAGGAGCCGGCGGAAGAGGTGACGGAGATCGCCCCGGCGGGGGAGGCTGTGGCGTAGTCCTTACCGGGCCCCGGCACAAGGAGATGGAGTCACCGTGATCGACCTCGGCCGTATCCGGCTGTTCCACACCGCCCTCGGACCGGCCGACGACGCTCCCGCCCTCCTGCTGGTGCACGGCTGGGGCGGGGACGGCCGGGAGTGGTCGGCGCATGCCGAGGCGCTGGCGGGCCGGTTCCGGGTGGTGGTGCCCGATCTGCGCGGGCACGGCCGCTCCGAGGTGCCGGCGGAGGGCAACACCCCGGCGGAGATGGCGGCGGACCTGGCCGCGCTGACCGAGGCCCTGGGCACCGGTCCCGTGATCGCGGTCGGCCACTCCATGGGCGGCCAGGTCGTCAACCTCCTCGCCGTCCACCATCCGCACGCCGTACGGTCGGTGATCGCCCTCGACCCGGCCCACGGCGCCCACGGCGAGGAAGTCGAGCAGATCCCCGCCAGGCTGGCCGCCTACCGTGAACGCGGCGCACAGGCGGCGGCCGCGTTCGTGGCGGCGGCTTTCGGGCCGGCCGCGCCGACGGGCCTGAGCACCGCCCACGTACGCACCATGCTCGGCACCCCCGGCCACGTCATAGCCCAGGCCTACGCGGGCATGTACACCGACGACGGCGCCGTCGGCATCCGCCCGGCCAGCGAGGCCCACCTGCGCCGCCGCACACAACCGGCGCTGACGGTCTGGACGTCGGCCGAAGCGGCTGCATGGGAGCGCGGCACCCTGCGCACAGCCGCATCCCGCGTCGACCACTGGCCCGGCACCGGGCACTACCTGCACGAGGAACATCCGCGCCGCACGGTCCGCCTGATCGAGGACTGGGCGGACGGCGGGCTTGCTTGACGTGTGATTCGCTAAGAGGCCGATTTGCGCCCGCTGAAGCACCCGACGAGGTGGCTGGACGGTCTTGCCGCCCAATGGGAGAACCGCCTGCGGGCGATCAGGGAACTGGCCGAGAGTGATGCCTCGCCCTGAGCCGAGCTGAATGTCACGCCGCTTCCCACTGCCTGCACAACGCCAAGGTCGGCGGGGGAACCAGCCTCGCCGAGGCCGGGGGCGCCGAGGCCCAGGTCATCGATACATCGACACCACGCATCTCACGCCGTCCGGGCCGCCCTGCAGATCGCAGAGGCCGCTGGGAGTTGAGGCCCGCATCAGGCGGAGCCATCGCCCAATGCCGGCCGGCTCAGGGCATCCCGGTCGAAGGGGGCGCGGCGCCGTTCGTGAGTGCGCGTGTGAGGCGACGAGGCCCGCCGCGCCAACGCAGCCGACCCGGCGGCGGAGAAAAGCGTCGCGGATTCAGTGACCGTCAGCGCGGCCGCCGCGAAGAGGGTTCGAAATTTCGGGTGCCATTCGGAAAAACGAGGTGGGGCGGACGCCGGAGACGCGACGGGCCATGTCGACGCAGTCCGCGAAACCGGCCCAGCTCCGGCGCCAAAGGGGCTGTCCATCTGCCCGGCCCGACGGTTCGATCCGCGTGACCTGCGTCGTTTCGTTCAGGACGTCCTGCGAATGTTTCGGAGTCCTTCGCGAATAATGCGAGAGGTATTGACGCCGTTCACCAGTTCCCTATCATCCAAATTGCTCGACAATTCGGCTCTTGTTCGATTTGCCGAACACGTCAGGGCCGCTCCACTCGCACAGCAGGGCAACTCCGGAACAGGGTCTCGCCCACCGCAACGACCGAGCCGCAAGGAGCACTCGCACGATGCGTATGTCATGGCCTCATCATTTCTGCTCCCGTCGTCGCGCACCGACGGCCGCCATCGCCAGGCCGCCGGCGCGGTTCTCCCGTCGGCGGGCGCCTCCCCGGGCCGCTCTGCTCCCACCCGGGGGCCGGTCTGTGGGTCTCGCAGGACCGCGCAGCAGTAAGGGCTCGGCCCGGTTCCCTGGACCGCTGCGAACCGCATCGCATCGACAGCCCTGACAGCCCTGACATCCCCAACAGCCCGGACGGCCTCGGACGGGCCAACCGGAACCGCCTACTCAAGGATTACGAGGTCCCCATGCGCAGACGAAGTTTGTTCAGCCGCGGACGTCTGTCCGTGGTGCTCGCCGCTGCGGTCGCGGCCCTGGCCACGTTGGCGGCGATGCTCGTCGCCGGCCCGGCTCAGGCGGCAACCAGCGGCGCCTTGCGCGGAGTTGGTTCCGGCCGGTGCCTCGATGTGCCGAACGCCGGCCAGACCGACGGCACGTACCTGCAGACCTGGGACTGCTCGGGCGGGACCAATCAGCAGTGGACATCGACGGACAGCAACCAGCTGACCGTGTACGGCAGCAAGTGCCTGGATGTTCCGGGCCATGCCACCGCGGCCGGTACGCGGGTGCAGATCTGGACCTGCACCGGCGGCGCGAACCAGCAGTGGCGAGTGAACTCCGACGGCACGATCGTCGGCGTGGAGTCCGGGCTGTGCCTGGACGTCAGCGGCGGCGCCACGGCCAACGGCACGGCGGTGCAGCTCTGGAACTGCAACGGAGGCAGCAACCAGAAGTGGACCGGCCTCTCCGGGACGACCCCGCCCGACGGCAACTGTGCACTTCCGTCGACATACCGGTGGACGTCGACAGGTGCGCTGGCGCAGCCGGCGAACGGGTGGGTCTCGCTGAAGGACTTCACCAACGTGACGTACAACGGCAAGCACCTGGTCTACGCGTCGAACGTGTCGGGATCGTCGTACGGCTCGATGGCGTTCAAGCCCTTCACGAACTGGTCGGACATGGCATCGGCCGGCCAGACCGGCATGAGCCAGGCCACGGTGGCACCCACCCTGTTCTACTTCGCGCCCAAGAACATCTGGGTCCTTGCGTACCAGTGGGGTGCGTGGCCCTTCATCTACCGCACGTCGAGCGACCCGACCAACCCCAACGGCTGGTCCGCGCCGCAGCAGCTGTTCACCGGCAGCATCCCGGGCGCCGCCCCGATCGACCAGACCCTGATCGCCGACGGCCAGAACATGTACCTGTTCTTCGCCGGTGACAACGGCAAGATCTACCGGGCGAGCATGCCGATCGGAAACTTCCCCAGCAGCTTCGGCTCGTCGTACACGACGGTCATGAGCGACTCGGTGAAGAACCTGTTCGAGGCGCCGCAGGTCTACAAGGTCCAGGGCCAGAACCAGTACCTGATGATCGTCGAGGCCCGGGGTGCCAATGAGCAGCGCTTCTTCCGCTCGTTCACGGCCTCCAGCCTGAACGGTTCGTGGACCCCGCAGGCCGCCACCGAGTCCAACCCCTTTGCGGGCAAGGCCAACAGCGGCGCCACCTGGACCAACGACATCAGCCACGGCGACCTGGTCCGCAACAACCCCGACCAGACCATGACCATCGACCCCTGCAACCTGCAGCTCCTCTATCAGGGCAAGTCCCCCACCGCGAGCGGCCCCTACGACCAACTGCCGTGGCGGCCGGGCGTCCTCACCCTGCAGCGCTGACCGCCCGATCCACGGTGACCGCGAGGTGGTGCGGTCCGCCGGCCCGTGGACGAGCGGTTCACGGCACGAGCAGCTCCACCTGCTGACCGGTACACACCGCAGCGAGGAACCCCAGCCGTGCGTCGGCTGGGGTTCCTGCTTCTTGTGAACCCGCTTCGTGGACAAGGACCGAAGCACTACGACGCCACCAGGGAATCGCTTCCCGGCCGCGATGTGCTCTCAACTCCGCGCAACGCGAAATCACTGCCGAGCCACGGCGGTCAGTGGCTCCTGCCTTCCCGCAGATCACAAGTCGGGCAATGTGATGGCCTAATATCCGAACCGACTACAGAGGGCGTCCTGGCTCGTGTGTACATCCGTGGGAAGGGAGAGGATCACTTGCCCCCCAAGGATCCGGCGCATGAGAACGGCGCAGTTCTCGTCGGCAGACACACGCAGATCGAGTGTCTCTCCGCGGTCGTACAGGATCTGACCGACGGGCGCGGAACGGTCCTGGAGGTCACTGGCGAGCCGGGGATCGGCAAGACCGCCCTGCTCGCCCTGCTTGCCGAGCGGGCAGCCGGAACAGGGGCCCTGGTGGCGCGAGCCCACGCCGCGCGCACTACGACGCAACCCGGCCAGGTGATCAGAGACGTGCTGGATGCCCTGGACGTGGGGGACTCCCCGATCGCCCGGGGGCTCGGCGCCGGGGCGGGAGCCGAGGTGCGCGGTGTACTGGGGCGCTGGGCCGCGCGGCACGGCGGCGTGCTTGTTCTCGACAACGTTCATCTGTGGGACGAGGAGTCCGCGAGGCTGATCGCGCAGCTTGTGCGGACACCCCCGCCCGGCCCGTTCGTCCTGGCGCTGGCGCACCGCCCGCGGCAGGCCGGCCCGGTCCTGAGGGAAGCGCTCGAACACGGAGTCGAGACCGGCTCGGTCACCCGTCTGGCCCCATCCCACCTGGACCTCCCGGCGATATCCACTCTGCTCGGCCACCGTGGGTCCCTCACGGACACCACATCCCGGCACGCCTTCTCCCATTCGGCGCAAGACCACGCGTACACCGACTGGCGCGCCTCCCCGGCCCCCGTGGTCGACGCCACATACGCCGAGCAGTTGCACGCCGCCTCCGGCGGCAACCCGCGGATGCTGCGGATCCTGGTCGCGGCGCGGTGGGACCCGGACGTGTGGCCGCTGAGCGCCGGACCGGACCGGGACGGCATGCGCCGGGAGGCCGTCTCCGTCGTCACCGAGCTGGACTCCCTCACCGCTGACGCCGCGCTCTCGGCCCAGGTCGCCGCGGTTCTCGGCGATCCCTTCCTGCCGGACGACGTCGCCGCGGTCTCCGAACTCGGCCTGGAACGAATCCTCAGAGCGTTCACCGAACTCGTCGAGGCGGACTTGGTACGGCCGCTGCCCTGGGGTGGCGGCTATGTCTTCCGCAACCCGGTGCTCGGCCACGTCGCCCTGGAACACGCTTCGCCGTCCCTGCGCGTCAACGCCCACAGGCGGGCCCTGGATCTGCTCACCACGCGAGGAGCGACGGCGCTCCGACGTGCCCGGCAGGCCGAGCACCTGGTGGGCGCGGGCAGTGCTCGGGCCCGGCAGGTGCTGGTCGAGGGCGCGGCGGAGGCGATGGCCAAGTCCCCCGCCGTCGCTGCCCGTTGGCTGCGCCTGGCGCTGGACCACCTGCCCGCCGGGGAAAGGATCAGCGAGCCCCGGGTCGTGCTCGTGCTCGACCACTGCCGGGCCCTCAGTGCCGTGGGCCGCCTGCAGGAAGCCCGTTCCCTGGTGCACGACCTGCTCAGGCATCAGTCGGATCTCTCGGTGGACCTTCGGCTGAGCGCCTACGCCGTCTGCGGAGAGCTGGAGCGGTTGCTGGGCCGCCACCAGGAGGCGGAAGCGGTGGTCCGGACGGCACTGGGCCTCGTACCCCGCCCGCTGCCGGTTCCGCTTCCGGCGCCGGCGGCCGAACTGATCGGCGCGTACGGGCGAGTGCAGTTGTTCCGGGGCGCCTACGGCGAGGCACGTGACGTGGTCCGCGAGGCGGCGGAGGCCGCCGAAGCCGTCGGCCCGGCGGCGCCCTACCTGCGGGCCCTGGGGGCCCTCGGCGACACCCAGTTGGGGCTGCTGCCCGAGGCCGTCGCCGAGGTCACCAAGTGTGCGCGGATCGTGGACGCGCTGCCGGACGCCGCTGCCGTCACCATGCCCGACGTCCTGGCGATGCTCGGCTGCGCGGAGCTGTTCCAGGAGCGGTTCCATGACGCCTACCGGCATCTGGAGCGGGGACTGCAGGCAACCACGGGTGCCACCCGCAGGTTCATCCGGATCAACCAACTGGTGGCCCTGTGTCATCTGGACCAGCTGACGGGGCGTCTGGAGTCGCTCTGTCGCCGTGCCGGGGAGGCCGAGTTGCTCGCCCGGACGAGCGGGGTCGACGAAGCCGCCGGGATCGCCATGATCCTGCGGGCGACGGGGCTGCTGTGGACACGTCCACGGCGGGACGCCGACAGGCTGCTCGAACTCGCCGGAGAAGGGCTGTCCCTCGCCCTGCGCAAGCGGGGCTGGCGGGCAGCCGTGGCGGTCGGCCTGCGCGCCCACGCCCAGTTCCTCGGCGGGGATCCGGCAGGCTGTCTGCGCACCCTCGTCGAGGAGGGAGGCCCGCAACTGCAGCGGCTGCTGCGGACGTGGCAACCCTCTCTCCTGGCACTGGCCTCCGTCGCGGCACTGCGTTGCGGTGACATCGACGCCGCACGCGACTGGGCCGGGACGGGGGAGGCCGTGGCCGAGGAGTTGGGGCTGCCGCTGCAACAGGAGTATGTGCGCAGAGCCCGAGCCGGGCTCCACGCCGCCGAGGGACAGCACCACCTGGCGGCAGGGCTGTTTCACGAGGCCGCGGAGGCGTTCCGCCGCGCGGGTCTGCCGGTGGAACACGCCTGGACCCTGGTGACCGGTGCGCCCTCGGTCCACGCGGCCCATGGCACCCAGCAGGCGCTGGAGTGGCTCGACATGGCGGGAAAGGCCGCGCGGGCCTGTGGCGCAGAGCGGATCCGTGAGGAGGCGGCACGAGTCAGGGGCATGCTGCCCGCGTCATCCGCCGCCACCGGTGCGGCGGTTGCAACGGCGCAGGACTGGAGCACCGGGGCGACGATGGTCCTTCTCACCGAGCGGGAGCGGGAGATCGCGGAACTGGCGGCAGAGGGCAAACGCACCAGGGAGATCGCAGAGCAGCTCTTCGTCAGCACCAGGACGGTCGAAACCCACCTCGGACGGATCTACCGCAAGCTCGACATCCCCTCCCGGGCGGCACTGCCGCGCGCACTCGGCCGAGTGATCCACCGGCCGGCCGTCTGACCGGTCACTCAGGTCCCGCCCGGCGGGGCCGCCGACGCCCAGAGGGTCGCAGTGCTGCCCCTCAGGAACGCAGCCGGGCAGCAGTGCCCGAACCGTCCCGGCCATGGCCGGCCAGGCCGCCGTGACCCAAGGATGGGCAGCGCGCCCACACCCCATGTCCGGGCAACTCGCTGCCCTTGGGACAACCCCGTGTCCTCTCCCCTCGGCGTCGGCCCGCCTGCGGCCGACCGTGTCACCACCATCGCCGATCGGAGCCCCGGATCCATCGGGGGAAACACGGAATCCTCCACGGACACCGGTGCCCTCACCGCACTGCTGGCGGGCGTGATCACCGAGGCGGCCGCCAGGTGAAGACGGGTCGGCCGGGCCGTCAGGCGGCGGACTGCTCGTGCAGGCGTTGGGCGACCGCCAGGAACAGGTGCAGGTTCGTGATGTCCTTGGCCATGTGGTGGGACCAGCGGACGGGGTCACCCATGGAGCCGGTGGTCATGATGCGGACCAGGCCACCCGTGGCACCGACCTCCCTGACCTGCGACCAGGGCAGGCTGCCTGTCCCACGGGCGCTCACGGCCGTGCGGGAGAGCGAGAGGGCTCCGAACGGGACCGTGCCGCCTTCGCGAAGCGTCTCCAGCACGGCCGGTCTCTGTGCGCGCACCACCGCGTCCTGCATCCGGGCACCCCAGACCTCGGGATCCTCGTAGAACTCCGTGATCTGCACCGAGCCCTGGCCGGGGGCGCTTGCCGAGTAGACGTATTTGGTCGGCGCGGGGATGCCGTTGATGATCAGCTGGCTGATGTCCTGCTGGAGGCGCAGCGAGTCCCAGCGCAGGGCGACCGGCTCGCCGCCGGACGGCGGTTGCACGACCAGCCCCTCCTCGAACAGGTGCAACCGCTGGGCGGCCCGCTTCCGGCTGAAGTCGGGGTAGCGCCGCATGGAGAACCAGTAGTACAGCAGCCCGGGAACCAAGAAGAACGGCATGAGCATGAGGCAGTTGAAGACATGGGCGACGTACACCACACGACGCAGGCGCTTCGGCGCGAACACGCCTTCGAGCGCCCCCAGCCGATGGCGTACGGCCAGGTCGGCGACCTCGGGCGACGCGGGGGTGAGTGAAGTCATGAGGACGAGCGTCCGAGCTGCGCCCACACGTGACAACCGTGGATTTACGTAACTCGGTTACGTATCTTCCGTGTGCCGTGTGCCGTGTGCCGCGTGCCGGTCGACCCGCCGGGTGCGGCCTTCGGCGACGTTGCGTGCGTCCAGGGACGGTCTGGGCGTGCCGCTCGTCGTTCCCGTCGGGACGGCCGCGTCAGGCGGTGGCGAAGAAGATGACGTGGTGCGGCTGCCTTTACACCTGCAAGCCCTCGGTCGACCTCTTCGGGCTCGACAAGGACGACCTCGCGGACCAGCTCCAGGACGTCCTCACCGTCGGCGAGTTCTACGAGCACGCGGCCGGAGGCCGGATAACGGCCGAGGGCCGGATGCCTGACAGCGGACGGGGTCAGCCGAAGAACACCTCGAACTCGTCGTACAGCGAGGGGTCCACCACCTTGGTCTGCGCCCTGGTGTGGGCGAGGGGCACACGGATGATGTCGGTGCCGCGCAGAGCCACCATCGTGCCGAAGTCGCCGTCCTTGACCGCGTCGACGGCGTGCAGTCCGAAGCGCGTGGCCAGCCACCGGTCGAAGGCACTCGGCGTGCCGCCCCGCTGGATGTGGCCGAGGACCGTGGTGCGGGCATCCGTGCCGGTACGTTGCGAGATCTCCTGGGCCAGCCACTCGCCGATGCCGGACAGGTGTACGTGGCCGTACTCGTCCAGCGACCGGTCCTTGAGGATCATCTGTCCCTCTTGAGGGAGAGCTCCTTCGGCGGCGACGACGATCGGCGCATAGTTGATCTTGAAGCGGTTGTTCACCCAGGCGCAGACCTGATCGATGTCGAACGGCCGCTCCGGGACGAGAATCACGTTGGCGCCGCCCGCGATGCCGGCGTGCAGGGCGATCCACCCGGAGTGCCGGCCCATCACCTCGACCACCAGGGTGCGCATGTGCGACTCGGCGGTGGTGTGGAGGCGGTCGATGGCTTCGGTGGCGATGCCCACGGCTGTGTCGAAGCCGAAGGTGTAATCGGTGCCGGGCACGTCGTTGTCGATGGTCTTGGGCACGCCGACCAGGTTGATCCCCTGGCGGCTCAGCTCGGTGGCCGCGCCGAGCGTGTCCTCGCCGCCGATCACGATGAGCGCGTCCACCTGGTGCGCGGCCAGGGTGTCCTGGATGCGCCGCACCCCGTTCTCGTGCTTGAAGGGGTTGGTGCGGGAGGAACCGAGGATGGTTCCGCCGCGTGGCAGGATCCCGCGCACGGCGGCGATGTCCAGCGGCACGACGTTGCCCCGCAGCGCACCGAGCCAGCCGTCCCGCAGGCCGACGAACTCGAAGCCGAACTCCTGGGTGCCCTTGCGGACCACGCTGCGGATCACGGCGTTGAGGCCGGGACAGTCGCCGCCACCGGTCAGCACTGCGACCTTCATGGCTTCCTCCCTCTTCCGCCCGGGAGCGACTGCGCTCTTGCCGTCGCGCACGAGGCGGGCCGCCGTTCGCCCTCGGCCCGGGGGTCCCGCAGGCCTGCTCCAGCAGGCTTCCCGGTCTGTCACGTAGGGGCAGAACCATGCGGCTCAGCTCTGCGGATGTGACCACGGAGAGCCGGGTGACTCTCCTTCCATCATGAGCGACAGAGTCTGCGGAGGCGACCCGCCTTGGGCCCGACGAGGGGGACCTTCGCCCCCATGACCGGGCCGTGCCGCCGTCCGACCGCGCAGAGACGACGGGCGGGAGGCGACGCCGATCTCCGACGCGACGACCACCGATCCGTACGAGGTCACGACCGTCATGACGTATCTGCGTGGGGCTGACTTCCATTGGGTCCGTACGGCCCACTGCGGCCGGATGCTCGCGGGCCGACGCCGGGTGCCGTCAGGAGAGGCGGGGGCCGTCCTGCCGACAAGGGCGGGTACGGCCGGAGACCGGCCTGACCATGGCGTTCACGCGTTCGTCCGGTACCAGCTCTTCAGCTCCCTGATCGCCCGCGCGGACAACGGCCCCTGCTGGGCCGCCACCAGCTGCGCAAGCGGATGCTGTGGCTGCGCCGGTGCCGGAGTCCCGGCCGTGCAGATCGTCGCCGTCCACCTGCCCTGGACGCGCAGCATCCTCGGCACTGTGCCGCTCGCGCTCACCCAGTGGGCGATGATTTTGGGCGCCGCGGCTACCGTGCCGCTCGCCGACCACGCGGCCCGCCTCGCCCCACTCACCGACCAAGACGTGCACGCCCTGATCACGCCGCACGCGCCCGCGCTCTCGGCGCGAGCGCGCTGTGCGGTCGTGATCGGCCGGCGCGAACAGACCGGTTCGGTTGTTGCGGCGGAAGCGGACAGACGTGCTGTGGCGACGGTCACGAAGGTTTCCGGCGCGTGGTTGCGTACGCTGGCGTCGGCCGTTCGACAGGGCGCAGCTCAGGAGCCGCAGCGACTCCGTGCCCCCACAATGGCTGCCTGACGCACCGTCAGGAAGGTCAGCAATCGGTCAGCGTGAGTCCTGAAAACCCGGGGGAAGCTGCCCGTGCTTGCGACTCGCTGTAAGGTGAGAAAATAGCCCTTGACCTGCAAAAACGCAGGCAGGGAGCCTACTCGCGGGAGTGCGCCGATGTTCCGTACCATGTTCAAGTCCAAGATCCACCGAGCCACCGTCACCCAGGCCGACCTGCACTACGTCGGATCCGTGACCATCGACGCCGATCTGCTCGACGCCGCCGATCTGCTGCCCGGCGAGCTGGTGCACATCGTCGACATCACCAACGGCTCGCGTCTGGAGACGTACGTCATCGAGGGTGAGCGGGGCTCGGGCGTGATCGGGATCAATGGCGCCGCAGCCCATCTCGTCCACCCCGGCGATCTGGTGATCATCATCAGCTACGCTCAGGTGACCGACGCCGAGGCGCGGGCACTCGAACCCCGGGTCGTGCACGTGGACCGCGACAACCGCATCGTGGCTCTGGGCGCCGACCCCTCCGAGCCGGTGCCGGGCTCGGACCAGGAACGCAGCCCGCAGGCCGTCTCCGCCTGACGGCCGAACACCAGGAGCGCGCTCATGAGCGACATCGAGATCCGCGACGACCGGGCGGCGGGCCGCCTGGAGGCCTACGACGGTGCCGAAGTCGTCGGCCACGTCGAGTACTTCGTCCTGGAATCCCCCGAGCGCGCCCTGGTCCCCGTGCACACCATCGTGGAACCGGCCCACGAGGGGAAGGGCATCGCGGGCTCGCTGGCCCGTGAGCTGTACGGCATCGCCGAGCGCGAGGAAATCGTCGTGGCCCCGCTGTGCCCGTACGTCGTCAAGTGGGCCGAACGCCATCCCGACGAGGCCCCCGCGGCCGCCCCGGAACTGCTGAGGGCGGCGAAGGGCTGGCTGGTGGCGCACCCGGGCCGGTTCTGAGACCGGGTACCTGTCCGGTACCTGTCTCCCCTCGAAGAAAGGCCCTTCGCCCGCATGCTGGCCCTCCTGCACACCTCGCCCCTGCACGTCCCGGTCTTCGACGCCCTGCGCGACGAGGAGCACCGGGGCCTGGAACTGCGGCACTTCGTCGACGAGGAGTTGCTGGCCCGAGCCCGCCGCGAGGGTCCGGAGGCGGTGGCGGACGAGGTGCGGGCGGTACTGGACAAGGCCGTCGGCGAGGGCGCGCGGGCCGTTCTGTGCACCTGCTCGACCATCGGCGCCGTCGTGGAGTCGGCGGCTTCCGGGGCCGGGGTGCCGGTGGTGCGCTCCGACCGTCCGATGGCGGCAGCCGCGGTGGCCGCCGGCTCGCGGATCGTCGTCCTGGCCACCGTGGAGAGCACGTTCGGTCCGACGACGGCCCTGATCGAGGAGGAGGCCCGTCGCGCCGAGAGCCCCGTTCAGGTGCGGACTCAGCTCGTCGACGGCGCCTGGAGCCGCTTCGAGGCGGGTGACGCCGAGGGCTGCGCCCGTCTCGTGGCGGCCGCGATCGACGCGGTCACCGACGCCGACGCGATCGTCCTGGCCCAGGGCTCCATGGCCCCGGCCCAGCACCTCGCCACGACCATGGTCCCGGTGCTGTCCAGCCCGCGCGCGGGTCTCGCCGCGGGCGCCGCGGCGGTGCGCACCGCTTAGGCCCACCGGACGCTCTGCCGTCCTACGGGTGCGTGAACACGGGCGGGTGAGTACAGGTGAGTGAGGGCGGGTGAGTGGGGAGACGGGCGTCGGGTACGCGGGGGAGTAGTCCAGAGCCGATGCCGACCGACTCGCCGGAGGACATCATGACCGATCCGTACCCCGACCCCGTGCCCCCCGCACCCGGCCCGGACCCGCGGCCGGACCCGTATCCGTCCCCGGTCCCCACGCCGCAACCGCCGTCCCCGGAACCCACTCCACCGTCGCCTCCGCCCTCACCGCCGACCCCGACGCCGGACCCGGGCCCCTCCCCGTCCCCGGTCCCACCGGGCCCGGACCCGGTCCCGCAGCCGGGACCTCCGCTGACCTGAGCTGGATCTCACGGAGGGTGAGACTTTCTCGTACGTCAACTCAATTGAGTGACGTCGCGTTGCCTGTCGGCAGGGATGGCCGATCGAGGGCAGGAGCGGTCCGCAGGGCATCCTGCGGACCGCTCCTTCGGCCCGGGAGACCGTGTGCTGGGCGGACTAGGCGGACACCTCCGACCGGTCCCCGCCCCACAGCGTGTGGAACGCGCCGTCCCGGTCCGTGCGCCGGTACGTGTGCGCGCCGAAGAAGTCCCGCTGCCCCTGGGTCAGGGCCGCGGGCAGGCGCTCGGCGCGCAGGGCGTCGTAGTAGGCGAGGGCCGCGGCGAAGCCGGGGGTCGGGACGCCCTGGCGGGTGGCGGCGACCAGGACCTCGCGCCAGTCGTCCTGGGCGGCCGCGATCTCCTGGGCGAACGTCTCGTCGGACAGCAGGCTCGGCAGGTCGGCGCGAGCGTCGTAGGCCGCGCGGATGCGGTCCAGGAAGGCCGCGCGGATGATGCAGCCGCCGCGCCAGATGGAGGAGACGGCGCCGAGGTCGATGTCCCAGTCGTACTCCTCGCTGCCCGCCTGGATCTCGTGGAAGCCCTGCGTGTAGGAGACGATCTTCGACGCGTACAGCGCCTGCTCGACACGGTCGGCGAAGGCCCCCGCCTCGGCCTCGGACAGCGGGGACGCCGTCGGGCCCGCCAGGCCGCGGGACGCCTCGCGCAGCGCCGCGTGACCCGACAGGGACCGGGCGAAGACCGCCTCCGCGATACCGGAGACCGGGACGCCCAGGTCGAGGGCGATCTGGACGGTCCAGCGGCCGGTGCCCTTCTGCTCGGCCTGGTCCACCACCACGTCCACGAACGGCTCGCCGGTCGCCGCGTCCACGTGGGACAGCACCTCGGCGGTGATCTCGATGAGGTATGAGTCCAGGCGGCCCGTGTTCCAGGTGCGGAAGATCTCGGCGATCTGGGCGGGGGAGTATCCGGCCACGTCCCGCAGCAGCTGGTACGCCTCGCCGATCAGCTGCATGTCGGCGTACTCGATGCCGTTGTGGACCATCTTCACGAAGTGCCCGGCACCGTCGGGGCCGACGTGTGTCACGCAGGGCGAGCCGTCCTTCGCCTTCGCGGAGATCTTCTCCAGCATCGGGCCGAGCGAGTCGTACGACTCCTTGGGGCCGCCCGGCATGATGCTCGGGCCGTTGAGTGCGCCCTCCTCGCCGCCGGAGACACCCATGCCGACGAAGTGGATGCCCTGCTCGCGCAGGTCGCGCTCGCGGCGCCGGGTGTCCGCGAAGTGCGCGTTTCCGCCATCGATGATCATGTCGCCGGGCTCCAGGAGCGGGGCGAACTCCTGGATCACCGCGTCGGTCGGGTCGCCCGCCTTGACCATGATGACCAGGCGCCGCGGCCGCTCCAGGGCCGCCACGAACTCCTTGGCGGTCTCGGCCGCGATGAACTCGCCCTCGTCCCCGAACTCCTCCACCAGGGCGTGCGTGCGCGCCGCCGTCCGGTTGTGCAGCGCGACCGTGTAGCCGTTGCGCGCGAAGTTGCGGGCGAGGTTGCGGCCCATGACCGCGAGTCCCGTGACGCCGATCTGGGCTGAAGTGCTCATACGGTTTGGCTCCTAAAGGATCCTGTGTCGGTGGTGCCGGTCGTGCCCGTCAGTATCGACCCACCGACCATCCTTGCCTGCCGGTTCGCCGAGCGCATGTCCGGGGTGCCCGACGTGCCGCAGGCAGATACGCACGTCGAGCACCACCCGCCTCAGTCGATCTGCAACTCCCGTGAATTCCTGGTTGCTTGCGGGACAGGGCGGCCGATTGCCGTCTTGTCATGGCCTGTTCGGGGCGCTTACTTTTGGCCCTCGGACGCATGTCGAGGGGGATCTTCATGGCCGTACGCGGCCGGCACCGCCGGTATCAGCCGAAAAGGATCAACCGCGCCTCACTCACCATCACGGTCGGCGGCGCGGGCATGGCAATCCCGCTGATCGGCGCCGGCACCGCCCACGCGGCCGACGTGTCCACCTGGAACAAGGTCGCCGCCTGCGAGTCGACCGACAACTGGAGCATCAACACCGGCAACGGCTTCTACGGCGGACTGCAGTTCACGCAGTCGACCTGGGAGGCATACGGCGGCACGGCGTACGCGCGGCGCGCGGATCTGGCCACCAGGGACCAGCAGATCGCCGTCGCGGAGAAGGTCCTGGACGGGCAGGGGCCGCATGCCTGGCCGGCCTGCTCGGCGAAGGCCGGACTGACCAGGGGCGGCGGCACCCCGGACGTCCATCCCGCCGGGGGCACCTCCGAGAGCGGGAGCACCGTCAAGAAGGCCTCGGTGCAGGACGTTCAGCCGCAGACCACGCCCCAGTCCCGGGCGGGTACGGCCGAGATGTACACCGTGGTGCGCGGTGACAGCCTCTCCGAGATCGCCGACAACGAGCGTCTGCGAGGCGGCTGGCGGCAGCTGTACGCAGCGAACCGCAGGACGATCGGGGCGGACCCCGACCTGATCCTGCCGGGCCAGCGGCTGAAGCTGCACACGAAGGACCCCGGGACGACCCGCAGCGGCTCCAAGTCCTCGACGGAGAAGACCTCTTCGGCCACCGAGGAGAAGACCCCCTCGGCCACCGGGAGAAAGGCCCCCTCGGCCACCGAGCACAAGGCCAGGCCCAGCGGTCACTCCCTCGTCGCCCCGGTCCACGGCTCGCTCGGCACCCCGTACCACGTGGCCGGCTCCTCCTGGTCGAAGGGCTACCACACCGGAGTCGACTTCCCGGTGCCGACCGGCACCACCGTGAAGGCGGTCGCGGCCGGCCGGGTGGTCAGCGCCGGCTGGGGCGGCAGCTACGGCTACCAGGTGGTGATACGGCACTCCGACGGCCGCTACAGCCAGTACGGCCATCTGTCGGCGATCTCCGTGAAGGCCGGACAGGGAGTGGGCAGCGGGCAGCGCATCGGCCGCTCCGGCTCGACGGGCAACGCGACGGGCCCGCATCTGCACTTCGAGGTGCGGACGGGGCCCGGTTTTGGTTCCGACATCGACCCTGTGGCGTATCTCAGGGCCGGCGGCGTCAGGATCTGACGCGCTCCCGGTGCCGGTCGTGACCCGGCATCGGGACGTACGAGCCGCCGTAGAAGGGGCCGTAGAAGCGGTACCTGGCCGGGTCGGCGGGCTCCGCGTCGGCCTGGTCGTAGGCCACCGCCAGGATCGTGGGGCCCGCCTGCGCGGGGACCAGGACCTCCTCGCGCAGGGCGGCCGTGGCCGGCCGCTCGGGGATCACGGCGAGCAGCTGCTCGACGGGGGTCGGTCCGGCGAGTTCCCCGACGGGCGTCGGCCCGGTGACGGGCTCGGCCGGCTCCTCCGGCGCGGCGGCCTGCACCGCGGCGCGCGCCATGCGTTCCGTCGTCAGCAGGATCAGGCCACCCGCCGCCACCACGCCGCAGCTCAGCGCGAGCGCGGTGCCCGTGGTGCCGTAGCGGAAGGTCTCGCCGAACATCGTGATGCCGACCGCGGCCGCGACCACCGGATTCACGACGGTCAGGGTGGCCAGCGGGGCGGTGAGACCGGCGCCACGGTAGGAGGCCTGGGACAGCAGCATGCCGGCCGTGGCGAAGACGCCGATCACGGCCAGGGCGGGAAGGTCGGTCGAGGACACGCCGTCGGTCCAGTCGACCGCGACGGTCTTCGTGAACACCGAGGACATACCGAACGCGATGCCGGAACCGGTCGCGAGCAGCATGCTGCGCACCGCCGGGTGCCGGTGAGCGGCCCGGCCCGCGATCATCAGCGCCAGGACCACGCCGCCGGAGACCACGGCCACGCCGACCCGCTGGGCCGTGTCCAGCGACTGCGACTCGGAGGAGCCGACCAGGGACAGCAGACCGGCCAGGCCCACGGTCGCCATGATCGCGCCCCGCCAGGCGGTCGCACCGGCCTTGCGGCCCACGAACAGCGCCGCCATCGGCAGCGCGAACACGATCGTCAGCGCGCCCAGCGGCTGCACCAGGCTCAGCGGGCCGTAAGCCAGCGCCACCACGTGCAGCAGTCCGCCCAGGCCGTTGAGCGCCACCGCGGCCCACCAGGTCGGCCGGCGCAGCGGCGCGTACTCCTGGTCGGGGGAGGACACCGCGACGTGCTCCTGCACGATCGCCCCGCCCGCGTAGGCGACGGCGGAGACGAGCGACAACAGCACGGACAACGCGAGGGCACTCACGAGCTGCTCCTCTGCGTGCGGCGGGGGAGGTGATCCCTGCGCGACGAACGGTCGGCCTTCATAACCAACACGATGCCTTGTCGATCTGTTCCCGTCGTCGTCCCTGAGCAGGCAATGGGTCCTACTGCCGATGGAGTACGAATCGGGCGCCGTCCTCCCCAAGGTGGGCGACACGGGGTGGGGACCCCCCAATGGGAACCCCTAGGGCGCTTGGTACTACTGCTCCTCGTGGACCTCGATCAGGATCTCGCCGCCCTCGGACCGCTCGGCGGCTTCTTCGTACTACGCACCGGCGGAGCACCGCATGCGCCCCTGCCGACGCTGGCGGACGCATACACGACGTACACCTGCACGACGCACACGACGTATCCGCAGGAAAACCAGTCTTCAGATGCTCGCGGAAATCCTATTACTTTTCGGGTCGAAAAGGTCGCTCATTCTCTCCGCGCTCCCGAGATGCGGATCGCTGTCTCCGTCGCCCAGCAGGGGCTCGCGGCCCGGCTGTGGTCGGTGACGCTCGCCTGCGCCGTGCTCTACGGCAGCGTCCCCGACCTGGACCCCGGGCTGCTGCACTGGGATCCCGACGCAGGCGCCCCCGACGACCTGTGGCTCGCCGAGGTGCGCCCGCTGCCCGCGGACGCCGCGACCGTCGCGGACGTCGTGCTGAAGGGCCACCTCGAACCGCTGGCGGCGGCCCTGCGCGCCCGCCACCGCGTCGCCCCCGGCCTGCTGCGGGGCAACGCGGCATCCGCGCTGGCGGGCGCCGCCCGGCAACTGGACCACTGGGCCGCCGCCCACGGACACCCCCGGGCGGCCGCGCACACCCGCTCCCTCGCCGCCGGACTCCTCGCGCACCCTCTGCTGTCCGGCACCGGAACCCTCACCGGCACCTCGTTCCGCCGCCGCAGCTGCTGCCTCTACTACCGGGTGCCCGGCGGAGGCCTGTGCGGTGACTGTTGCTTCACACGACCGCCGCGCTCTTCCGCGCACGGCACATCTGGGTGACCATGAGAGAACCGGTCGCCGAGAGCTGGGGGTTGCGGGTGCGAGTGGGACTGCTGACCCGGGAGTACCCGCCGGACGTGTACGGCGGCGCGGGTGTTCATGTCGAGTTCCTCGCCCGGGAGTTGACGAACCTGGTCGACCTCGAAGTGCACTGCTGGGGCGAGGGCCGCGGGGTGGGCGTCATACGCCACCGTCCCTGGGCCGCCCTCGACACCGCCAACGACGCGCTGCGCACGTTCTCCGTCGACCTCGCGATGGCCGCCGGACTCGAAGGCCGCGAGCTCGTGCACTCCCACACCTGGTACGCCAACCTCGGCGGCCACCTCGCCAAGATGCTGTACGGCGTACCGCACGTGATGACGGCGCACTCCCTGGAGCCGCTGCGCCCCTGGAAGGCCGAGCAGCTCGGCGGCGGATACGCCCTCTCCAGCTGGGCGGAGCGCACCGCGACAGAGACCGCCGACGCCGTGATCGCCGTGTCCGGCGCCATGCGCGAGGACATCCTCACCTGCTATCCGACGCTGGATCCGGCCAAGGTCCACATCGTGCACAACGGCATCGACACCACCCTCTACCGCCCCGACAGCGGCACCGGCGTGCTGGAGCGCCTCGGCCTCGACCGGAAGCGCCCGTACGTCCTGTTCGTCGGCCGCATCACCCGCCAGAAGGGCGTGCCCCACCTGCTGCGGGCCGTGCGGGACATCGACCCGGCCGCACAGGTCGTGCTGTGCGCGGGAGCGCCGGACACCCCGGAGATCGACCGGGAGTTCCGCGATCTCTACCAGGAGCTGAGCCGCGTGCGCGAGGGCGTGCACTGGATTCCCCAGATGCTGCCGCGCCCCGAGGTGATCCAGCTCCTCACGCACGCCGCCGCGTTCGTCTGCCCGTCGGTGTACGAACCCCTCGGTATCGTCAACCTGGAGGCGATGGCCTGCGGGACTCCCGTCGTGGCCTCCCGGGTCGGCGGCATCCCCGAGGTCGTGGACGACGGCAGCACGGGGCTGCTCGTGCCCGTGGACGACGACTTCGAGGCGGGCCTCACGCGGGCACTGGACCAGGTGATCGGCGATCCGGAGGCCGCCCGCCGGATGGGCGAGGCCGGCCGGGAGCGCGCGGTGGAGGAGTTCGGCTGGGACGCCGTCGCCCGCCGTACGGTCCGTCTTTACGAGGAGACCCTCAAACTGGGTTAGAAAGGAAGACAGCGGCAGGGAGTTCCTCGAACAGGCTTACACCCCCCTGTGCAGGGGCAGGCATGGATCAACCACGGTGAGGGGAGCGGCCATGCGTCGTGGCGGACCTTCGGTGCTCGGGATCGTACTGGCGGGCGGAGAAGGCAAACGCCTGATGCCCCTGACCGCGGACAGGGCGAAACCAGCGGTCACCTTCGGCGGCACGTACCGCCTTGTCGACTTCGTCCTGTCCAATCTCGTCAACAGCGACATCCTGCGCATCTGCGTCCTCACGCAGTACAAGTCGCACTCGCTGGACCGGCACATCACCACCACCTGGCGGATGTCGAGCCTGCTCGGCAACTACGTCACCCCGGTCCCGGCGCAGCAGCGGCTCGGCCCGCGCTGGTACCTGGGCAGCGCCGACGCCATCCTGCAGTCCCTGAACCTCGTGCACGACGAGGGGCCCGAGTACGTCGTCGTCTTCGGCGCCGACCACGTGTACCGCATGGACCCCAGCCAGATGCTGGCCCAGCACATGGAGAGCGGCGCGGGAGTGACCGTCGCGGGGATCCGCGTGCCGCGCGCCGAGTCCTCGCAGTTCGGCGTGATCACCCCGGGCTCGGACGGACTGACGGTCGAGCGTTTCCTGGAGAAGCCCGCCGACCCGCCCGGCCTTGCGGACGATCCGGAGTGCGTGTTCGCCTCGATGGGCAACTACATCTTCACCACCAAGGCCCTCATCGAGGCCCTGCAGCGGGACGCCGAGGACGAGCACTCCGTGCACGACATGGGCGGCTCGATCCTGCCCCAGCTCACCGACCGCGGCGAGGCGATGCTGTACGACTTCAGCGCCAACCACGTGCCCGGCGAGACCACCCGCGACCGCGGCTACTGGCGTGACGTCGGCACCCTCGACGCGTACTACGACGCCCATATGGACCTGATCGCCGAGCGCCCGGCCTTCAACCTCTACAACCGCCAGTGGCCCATCTACACCCACGCCAACCAGCTCTCCCCGGCCCGCTTCAACGCGGGCGGCATGGCCAGTGAGTCCATCATCAGCGCGGGCTGCCTCATCCGGGGCCAGGTCACCCGGTCCATCCTGTCCCCCGGTGTCAGGGTCGACCCGGGCGCCGTGGTCCAGGGCTCGGTCCTGCACGACAACGTCCGCATCGGCCGTGGCGCGGTGGTGCGCGGGGCGGTCCTGGACAAGAACGTCGAGGTCCCGCCCGGCGCCACGATCGGCGTCAACCCGGACCGGGACGCGGAGCTGTACACCGTCTCCGAGGGCGGGGTGATCGCCCTCGGGAAGGGGCAGGTGGTGTCGTAGCCGGCGGGCCGGTCAGCCGGAGGCCTCCCGCATCGCCTGGAAGTTCTTCATGATGGCCTCGCTGGTGGGCCGCACATCCTTGGTCGGGCTGAACTGCAGCGCCTCGGTGCCCGGTGCGGTGCGCACGGGGACATGTCCGGGCGGTGCGTAGTACGCGTCGCCCTCCTCGTACACCTCGTCGCGGTCCGCGTAGTGGAAGATCAGCTGCCCCTTGAAGACATAGCCCCAGTGCGGGCACTGGCACCGGTCGTCGGGCAGGCCCCTGAGCAGGAGCGTGTGATCGACGTTCTCGCGGAAGGTGATGAAGTCCACCGTGTAGTCGTCCAGCTCCTCGGACCGGTCGAGAACGATTCCGAAGTCGCCGCCCTGGGTGGCCGTCTCCCTGGATACCTTCGACATCTGCCTCGCCCCTTTCTGCTGAGGGTGCCGTCGCAGCCGACTCACGACCCGCGCGGCACAGGGGTGACATCCCCATTCTTCGCCGGTGGTGGTGAGGGGGCCACTCGCCGGGTCCCGCCTCGGCTTGTCCCGTCCCCTTGTCATGTCCCTGGACGCAATCCGGAATCCGTGTTGTCATGCCAACTGCTGTCCATGACAACGTTGTTATGGGAGGTTCCGTGCACACCAGACGCCTCAGAGACCGGCTCGCCCTCCTGCTCGCAGCGGCGCTCGGCGCGGCCGGGCCGGCCGCCGCGCCCCGTGCGACCGCGGCCGACGACCCCGACGAGGTCCACGGTCTGAAGGGCGAGTACTACACCCAGTCCGCTCCCGGCGCCTTCGACTTCGACCAGCTCAAGGCGACCGGCTTTGATCCGAACCTCGACTTCGGCAACCTCGAACCGAGGCTCGCCCTCGCCACCGGGCAGTCGGATGATGTCAGCGTCCGCTGGACCGGAAAGATCGTCCCGGAGAGGTCCGGCACCCACACCTTCTCTGTCATCGGCGACAACGGCTTCCGGCTGTGGGTCGACGCCGACGTCCGCTACGACGGAAGCGGCGGCCTCACCGGCGCCGACGGCAACGTTGTCAGAGGCTTCTGGAGCAGCGGCCCCAACCACTCCACGTACGAACTGCGCACGCAGTGGGCCGACCGGGTGGGCCCGGACAACGCCCACCCCGAGTACCCGCGCCCGCAGCTGACCCGCGCCGACTGGCGCAATCTCAACGGACGTTGGCAGTTCGCCGCCGCCACAGCGGGCGAACGCCCGCCCGTCGGCAGGAACCCCGCCGAGCGCATCCTCGTCCCGTACCCCGTGGAGTCCCAGCTCTCCGGCCTCGAACGGCACGAGGACCGGATGTGGTACCGCCGCACGTTCACCGTCCCCGCCGGCTGGAGGATCGGCTCCGGCAAGCGGCTGCGGCTCAACTTCGGCGCCGTCGACTGGCGATCCGAGGTGTACGTCAACGGCACCGAGGCCGCCCGGCACCAGGGCGGCTACGACAAGTTCAGCGCCGACGTCACCGACGCCCTCAAACCCGGCCGCACCCAGGAGCTCATCGTCGGCGTCTACGACCCCACCGGCGCGGCAGCCGGCGAGAACCCGCCGCTCGGCAGGCAGCGCCTGGACCCCAGCGGCATCTGGTACACGCCGACCTCGGGCATCTGGCAGACGGTGTGGATGGAGCCGGTGGCCACCGACCACGTCGACTCCCTCAAGCTGACCCCCGACGCCGCGGGCGGCCGACTCACCGTCGAGGCGCGGGGAGTCCGCGACGGCGCGGCGATCACCGCGACCGCGTACGACGGGAAACGCAAGGTCGCCACGGCCCGCGGCCGCACCGGCGCCCCGCTCACCCTGACGGTCCACGACCCGCACCTGTGGTCGCCGGACGCCCCGTTCCTCTACGGCCTGAAGGTCACCGTCGGCGCCGACCGCGTCGGCAGCTACTTCGGGATGCGTTCGATCGCCGTCGAGAAGGTGAACGGCGTCCCGCGCACGGTGCTCAACGGCAAACCGGTCTTCATGATGGCCACCCTCGACCAGGGCTTCTGGCCCGACGGCCGCTACACGGCCCCGACCGACGACGCCCTCGCCCACGACCTGAAGGTGCACAAGCAGCTCGGTTTCAACGCGGTGCGCAAGCACATCAAGGTCGAGCCCGACCGCTGGTTCTACTGGGCGGACCGGCTGGGCCTCATGGTGTGGCAGGACATGCCCGCGATGACGGCCGGGGTGGACCCGAGCGCCGAGGCCCGCGCCGAGTACGAGCGCGAGATGAAGCAGATGATCGACGAGCACATCAGCAGCCCGTCGGTCGTCATGTGGGTCACCTTCAACGAGGGCTGGGGCCAGTACGACATGGCCCGCATCGCCGACCAGGCGAAGGCCTGGGACCCGACCCGGCTGGTCGACTCCATGTCCGGGCTCAACCTCGGGGCCGACGGTGGCACCGGCGACATCATGGACGAGCACGGCTACCCCAGCCCCGCCCTGCCACCGCATCCGGACGGGCAACGCGCCCTGGTCAGCGGCGAGTACGGCGGCCTCGGCCTCGCGGTGCCGGGACACGCCTGGTCCGTGCAGCAGTCGTACGTCGATGTCGACCCGGCCACCTACACCGGCGACTACCTGGCCAAGCTCGCCGAGGTGCACGCCCTGGCCTGCAAGGGGAGCAACAGCGCGGTCTACACCCAGATCTCTGACGTCGAGGGCGAGCTCAACGGCCTGCTGACGTACGACCGCAGGGTGCTGAAGCCCGATGGGCGGCGCGTGAAGGCGGCCCAGCAGGCCCTGATCCGCGACGCGTCCCAGGCGGCTCCCGCCGGGTGCCCGACCACGTGATCCCACATCTCCCACGCCTCCGGAGGACTGCCCACATGAGACGGACCCGGCGCCTGCGCCTGTGCCTGGCGGGGGCGGTGGCAGCGTCCGCGCTGTTCGCCGTTCCCGGCACCGCGCAGGCCACCGAGCCGCGCGACGGTCAACTCACCGATCTGGTCAACCCGTTCATCGGAACCGAGAACGAGGGCAACACCTATCCCGGCGCCGCCGTGCCCTTCGGCATGGTGCAGTTCTCGCCGGACACCGGCCACAACACCGGCTACGACTACTCCCAGAACCACATCCGCGGCTTCTCCCTGGTCCATCTCTCGGGCGTCGGCTGCGGTCTCGGCGGCGACCTGCCCGTGCTGCCGACCACCGGTGACGTCACCCAGACCGACAACGCCAGGTACGAGGCCGAGTTCAGCCACGACGACGAGACCGCGAGCCCCGGCTACTACCGGGTCGGCCTGAAGACCGGCATCAGGGCCGAGCTGACGGCGACGGCGCGCACCGGCGTGCAGCGCTACACCTTCCCCGCCACCGACAAGGCCAACGTCCTGCTGAACGCGGCCCAGTCACTGCACACCGACGTCTCCACCAAGGTCGAGGTGCTCGACAGCCGCACCGTGCGCACCGCCATCACGGGGCGCGGTTTCTGCCAGGACACCAAGCCGTACACCGTCTACACGATCACCCGTTTCGACCGGCCCTTCACCGCGTACGGCACCTGGGACGGCACGACCGTGACCTCGGGCTCGAAGAACGGACGCGACGGCGCCTACGTCCGCTTCGACACGACCAGGGACCGTACGGTCGAGGCGACCACGGCCCTCTCCTACGTCGACGCGCACGGCGCGGCGGTCAACCTCCGTGCCGAGGGCGGCCGTTCCTTCGACGCCGTACGCCACACGGCGCGGCGGACATGGGAGGACCGCCTCGACGACGTGCGCACACAGGGGGGTGCCGACAGCCTGCGGCGGACCTTCTACTCGTCCCTGTACCGGTCGTTCCTGGCACCGAACATCGGCAGCGACGCCGACGGCCGCTACACGGGCTGGGACCAGAGGATCCACCGCACCGACGGCTTCACCTACTACCAGAACTGGTCCCTGTGGGACACCTACCGCACCCAGTCCCAGCTGCTGTCCCTGCTCGCGCCCCGCGAGGCCCGGGACATGGCGATCTCGGTGATCAAGATCGACGAGGAGAGCGGCTGGCTGCCCAAATGGGGCTACGGCACGGTCGAGACGAACATCATGACCGGCGACCCGGTCACCCCGTTCCTCACCAACGCCTACCAGCAGGGCCTGCTCAAGGGCCCCGGGGGATACGAGGAGCGTGCCTACCGGGCCCTGAAGCAGAACGCCGACGGGGTGCCGCCCGCGGACTCGCCGGCAGTGGGCCGGGAGGCGAACAAGGAGTACATCGCCGACGGCTTCGCCCCGTACGTCAAGGGCCGCCCGCATGTGAAGCCGGGCGACTCGGACTACGACCACGGCGCCTCGGCGACCCTGGAGTACGCCCTGTCGGACGCGATGCTCGCCCGGATGGCCCGCGATCTCGGACACGGCGTGGACGCCGGCCGCTATGCGGCCCGCGCCCAGAGCTACCGGAACGTCTTCGACCCCTCGACCGGCTTCTTCCGCGCCCGTGACGCCTCGGGCGCCTTCACCGGACCCGCCGACCCGGCGCAGAGCGAAGGCTTCCACGAGGGCACGTCCTGGCAGTACCAGTGGCTGGTGCCGCAGGACCTGCCGGGCGTGGTCGGCCTGATCGGCGGCGGGCAGGCGGCCAACGACCGGCTGGACTCGTTCTTCGCCTACGACCGGCTGCTGGCCGACCCGGTGAGGACGGCCCGCGAGGTGTGGGTCAACGGTCCGTACGACTACTACAACGCCGACAAGTACAACCCGCAGAACGAGCCCGACCTCATCGCCCCCTACACCTACCTGTCGACCGGGCAGCCGTGGAAGACGACCGACGTCGTGCACGCGGCGCTGACCCTCTTCACCGACGCGCCGACCGGGATGACCGGCAACGACGACCTCGGCACGATGTCCGCCTGGAACGTGCTGTCGTCGATCGGGATCTTCCCGGTGCAGCCCGGCTACGACACCTGGGGGCTGTCCACGCCGGTCTTCGACCGGGTCGACCTGACGCTGGACCGCCGCTACTACCCGCACGGCGCCCTCACCCTCACCGCTCCCGGCACCTCCGGCACCGACCGGTACATCCAGTCGGCCCGCACGGACGGGAAGGCGTACGACGGGACGTATCTGACGACCGGCAGCCTGCGCTCCCTGCGCTCGCTCGCGTTCACGGTCGGCCCGCGCCCGTCTGAGTGGGGAATGTCGGCACAGGCGGCGCCACCGGCGCTGAACTGACCTCAGGTGTTGCTTGAGTCCCATCCCTCACATGGGGGTGGGACTTAATCTGCTGTTAACTGTGCGTAGCTTGATCGTACTTGACCGTAATCGCCCTGGGGGGTTGACTGCTTGCTCACCCTTCCTCGACGCGAGGCAAGCCATTGACTTCTGACCTGCTCGCTCCCCTCGACCTGGCGTTCTGGAACATCGAGTCCCCCGAACACCCCATGCACCTCGGTGCGCTCGGGGTCTTCTCGGCCCACTCACCCACCGCGGGCGCCCATGCCGCCGATCTGCTCGCCGCCCGGGCTGCGGCGGTGCCCGGTCTGCGGATGCGGATCCGGGATGTATGGCAGCCGTTCTCGTTCCGGCCGCTGGCCTTCGGCGGGGCCACTCGCGAGCCCGACCCCGCGTTCGACCCCCTCCACCACGTGCGGCTGCACGCCCCGACCGCGGACTTCCACGCGGACGCGGGCCGGCTCATGGAGTGCCCGCTGGAGCGCGGCCGTCCGCCGTGGGAGGCGCATGTGCTGCCGGGGGAGGACGGCGTCTCCTTCGCCGTGCTGTTCAAGTTCCACCACGCCCTGGCCGACGGGCTGCGTGCGCTGACGCTCGCCGCCGCCGTCATGGACCCGATGGACCTGCCGGCCCGGGCGCCCCGCCGCGAGGAGAAGAAGGCCGGCCTGCTGCCCGACGTGCGCAAGCTGCCGGGCCTGGTCCGCGGTGCCGCCTCCGACGTGGGCCGCGCGCTCGACATCGGCGCCTCCCTGGCCGTGTCCAGCCTGGGGGTGCGCTCCTCGGCCGCCCTCACCGCCGAGCCCACCGGCACCCGCCGCACCGCCGGCGTGGTCATCGACCTCGACGACGTGCACCGCATCCGCAAGTCCGAGGGCGGCACGGTCAACGACGTCCTGATCGCCGTCGTCGCGGGCGCCCTGCGCCGCTGGCTGGACGAGCGCGGCGACAGCAGCGAGGGCGTCCGGCCACGCGCCCTGATCCCCGTCTCCAAGCGCCGTCCGCGCACCGCCACCCCACAGGGCAACCGGCTCTCCGGCTACGTGATACGGCTCCCCGTCGACGACCCCGACCCGCTCGTCCGGCTCGGCACGGTCCGCGCGGCCATGGACCGCAACAAGGACGCCGGCCCCAACCGGGGCGCGGGCGCCGTCGCCCTGCTCGCCGACCACGTGCCCCCGCTCGCCCACCGGCTCGGCGGCCCCCTGGTCAGCCAGGCGGCCCGGCTCTGGTTCGACATCCTGGTCACCAGCGTCCCGCTGCCCAGCCTCGGCCTGAAGCTCGGCGGCAACCCGGTCACGGAGGTCTACCCGCTCGCCCCGCTGGCCCGCGGCCAGGCGCTGGCGGTGGCCGTTTCCACCTACCGCGGACACGTCCACTACGGGCTCGTCGCCGACGCCAAGGCCGTGCCGGACCTGGACCGACTGGCCGCCGCCCTGACCGCGGAGGTCCAGACGCTGATCACTGCCTGCGGTTCCTGATCGAGACGGGTTTGGAGGACGGGCCCGGCGCTCCGTAAAATTCGCCCTTCGACAGCGGGTGCGATCGGAGCGCCGCTCGGGTGATCAGGGAAACGGCAGCGCGATGACGGTGACAGAGGACGGCCCGGCGGCCATGGACGAGGCCGTGTACGGCCCCGGTATCGACCCGGAGCGGCTCGCCGTCTGCCTCAGCGTGCTGGAGGAACTCGACAAGCTGGAAGTCGACCACCCGGACGCGATCGCCGTGCGCCGGGCCACCGCCGGCGTCTACCGCACGGTCAAGCAGCGCCGCCGCCAGGAACGCCGGGCCGCCAAGACCGCCCACGACAAGGCGGTCACGGAGGCCACGGCGACCGGCTCCGCCCAGCGCATCGACGACGAGACCGAGGGCATCCTGCCGTCGTCGGTCACCGAGGAGGGGCAGATCGCGGGGATACTCCAGCGCCCGCGCTCCTGCTACACCTGCAAGACCCGATTCGTCGAGGTCGACTACTTCTACCACCAGCTCTGTCCGGACTGCGCCCGCCTGAACCGCGACAAGCGCGACGCCCGCGCCGACCTCACCGGCAAGCGTGCGCTGCTCACGGGCGGCCGCGCCAAGATCGGCATGTACATCGCGCTGAGGCTGCTGCGCGACGGCGCCCACACGACGATCACCACCCGATTCCCCAAGGACGCCATCCGCCGCTTCAAGGCCATGGACGACTCCGCGGACTGGATGCACCGCCTGGAGGTCGTCGGCATCGACCTGCGCGACCCGGCACAGGCCGTGGCCCTCGCCGAACAGGTCGCCGAGGCCGGCCCCCTCGACATCCTCGTCAACAACGCCACGCAGACCGTACGCCGCCTGGCCTCCGCCTACGCCGCCCTGGTCGACGGGGAGAGCGCTCCGCTGCCCGCCGGGGCACTCCCCGCCCACCACGTCATCGGCGCCTTCAACTCCGGCGCGGTCCACGCCCTGACCGGATCGGCCGCGCTGCCCGTCGGCGTCAGCGGACTCGACGCCCAGCAGGTCGCCGACCTCGCGCTGGTCGCGGGCAACGCCAGCGTCGCGCGGCACCTCGACGGCACCGCCATCGACGCGGGCGGCCTGGTCCCCGACGTCGTCGACACCAACACCTGGGTGCAGACCATCGAGCAGATCTCCCCGGTGGAGCTGCTCGAGACCCAGCTGTGCAACTACACCGCGCCGTTCATCCTGATCAGCGCGCTGCGCCGGGTCATGGCCGACGCGGCGAAGAAGGCGTCCAGCAAGCGTGCCTACGTCGTGAACGTCTCGGCGATGGAGGGCGTCTTCGGCCGCGGCTACAAGGGAGCGGGCCACCCGAACACCAACGCCGCCAAGGCCGCGATGAACATGGTGACCCGGACCAGCGGCCAGGAGATGTTCCAGACCGACGGCATCCTCATGACCTCGGTCGACACCGGCTGGATCACCGACGAGCGCCCCCACTACGACAAGCTGCGCCTGGCCGGGGAGGGCTTCCACGCCCCGCTCGACCTGGTCGACGGGGCCGCACGGGTTTACGATCCGATTGTGCGCGGCGAGCAGGGCGAGGACCTGTACGGCGTCTTCCTCAAGGACTACGCGCCCGGCAAGTGGTGACCCACCTGCCGCGACGTGTGGCCCGGCACCGTCGGGGAACTCGGACCCTGGTGACCACCGCGCCAGGGAGTGACGATGAGCAGTCCACATGGCATAGATCCGCGAGCGCACGACGATCCACGCAACCGCTACCCCACTGACGAACAGTTCTACGGAAGCGATCGCCCGGGCCGCGCCGAGATCCCGGAGGACCGCCCCCGAGGCGGGAACCGGGAGGTCAGTCCGCTGAAGCACCGCGGGACGTGGGCCACGGTCGGGCTCGTCGCCGGCGTCATCCTTCTCATCCTCGTGGGAATCGCGCTGTTCCCGTGACAGGGGCGAAGCCCCCGGGCCACAGCCGCCCTCATGAGTGAGGTGGTGCGTATGAGCGAAGACGGTCGTCGACGGCGTACCCCCGAGCGGGGTGCGCCGTCCTGACGCGTGTACCCCCGTCCACCAGCAGATCGGCGCCGGTGACCCACTGCGCCGCGTCCGAGGCCAGCCACAGCACGGCCCGCGCGACGTCCTCCGGCTCGCCGATCCGCCCGAGCGGCAGCCCGGCGGCCAGCTGCTCCTCGCCCGGCTCCCACACGAACCGCGCCATCTCGGTGCGGACGAGCCCGGGGGAGACCGAGTTGACGCGCACCTTCGGCGCCAGCTCGCCCGCCAGCTGCTGGGTCAGGTGCAGCAGCGCCGCCTTGCTCGTGCCATAGGCGCCGACGTGGGGTCCGACATGCCCGGCGCCCTCCGTGCAGATGTTGACGACGGAGCCGCCGTGATCCCGCATCCACGCCCGCCACGCGCACTGCACGAGCCGCAGCGGTGCCTCGACATTGATCGCGAACGCCTCCCGCCATGCCCCCGGATCGGCATCCATGAGAGGTCCGTACGGCTGGTTCGTCGCCGCGTTGTTGACCACCACGTCGATCCGGCCGAACGCGCGCAGGGCCAGCTCCGTGACCTCCCGCAGATGAGCCGGATCACCGACGCTGCCGGCCAGACCCACGCCCCCCAGCTCCTCGGCCGTGCAGCGCACCTCGTCCGCGTCCCGGGCGGTCACGCACACCAGCGCCCCCGCCGCGGCCAGCTGCCCGGCGACCGCGCGTCCGATCCCGCGCGTCGCCCCGGTGACGACGGCGGCCCTGCCCTTGAGTCCGTACGACGACGTCATCGCCGTACCGTCTCATGGCGGTCCGTCAGTCAACAGCCCCGAGGCGGGAGTTGCGCGCGGCGACGAGTTCCAGGACCGTGCGCCAGTCCTCCAGTACCCCCGCGTCGAAGCCGGCGCTGCGGCCCTCCTCGTCCGCCTGGCGCAGGCGCAGCAGATCGTCGTCCGGGGGTGCGTCGGAGCGGTGGTGCTCGCGGACGAGCCGGGAGACCCGCTCGCCGAGCAGGGGCCGCACGGCGTCGGCCGCACAGCCCGGGTGGGCGGACTCGTCCCCCGGCCCCAGGAGCGGCCCGATGACGTGGACCAGGCCCGCCACCTGCAGTTCCTTGTCGGCGGGGCGGCGACGCCGCAGCAGGGCGGCGGTCTGCAGCGCGTGTTGGTGCAGGTCGACCCGGCGACTTCGCAGGCCCGGGGCGTCCCATGAGCCCCGGCAGGCGTACAGCAGATCCATCAGCTCTTCGACACTGCGCAGCTCCATGCGCCAGTCCTCCCGCCGGACAAGCCGTTGCCTCCGAAAGCAGATCATGGCCGCCTTGCGATTCGGCCAACGGGACCTGAACTGCGTGGCCTGTCCGGCGCTCGCCGTCAGAGTCCTGGCCCTGACGCGGGCGCTCAGCTCACGGTTGATGTGTCCGGGTCCTCCGGGAGCCGCCGTCCCGTAGCGGCCGAGAAGCAGTGCACGGCGTCCGCGCGTATGGCCACCCGCAGCGCCGCACCTGAGCCGTGGGCGGGGCGCCCCGGGAGCCGGACGACGATGGAGGCGAGCCCCTCGCCGGTCCATGCGGTGGTGTGGAGGAAGACGACGGCGCCGGTGTCCTCGACCGTCTCGACGACGAGGTCCAGTCCGGGAGTCTCCCGGTCCCCGGGCGGGAGCAGCTCGAACTGTTCGGACCGGACGCCGAGCACGATCTCGTCGGCGCCCCCCGCTGCGGCCGCCCGCAGGGTGGCGCGGGTCAGCGGTATGTTCAGGGCGCCCAGCCGGGCCCCGTCTGCGGACAGCGGAAGCCGGAAGAGGTTCATCGCGGGCGAGCCGACGAAACCGGCCACGAAGGTGTTGGCCGGGTGCGCGTACACCTCCTTCGGCGTGCCCACCTGCTGCAGCACGCCGTCCTCGAGTACTGCCAGACGGTCGCCCACCGCCATCGCCTCGGTCTGGTCGTGGGTCACGTACACGGTCGTGATGCCGAGGTGGTTCTGCAGCCGGACGATCTCCGTCCGGGTCTGTGCCCGCAGCCGGGCGTCCAGGTTGGACAGCGGCTCGTCCATCAGATAGACCCGCGGGTCCCGCACCAGCACGCGCCCCGTCGCGACGCGCTGCCGCTCGCCGCCCGCGAGTGTCCTGGGCCGGCGGCCGAGGTACTGCTCCAGGTCGAGCACGGCGGCGGCGTGGTCAACTCGCTGCCGGGCGGGCACCTTTGACATGCGAGCGATCTTCAGGGCGAAGCCCATGTTGTCGGCAGCCGACAAATGTGGGAGGAGGGCGTAGTCCTGGAACACCATGGCGATGTCGCGATCCCGGGGCGGAAGATGGGTCACGTCCCGTACACCGATCAGGACCGAACCCGAGTCGACCTCCTCCAGTCCGGCGAGCATGCGCAGGCAGGTCGACTTCCCACAGCCGGAAGGACCAAGCAGGACCATGAACTCACCGTCCTCGATCTCGAGGTCGAGCGAGTCGACGGCCGGTCGTTCCATCGAGGGGAAGCGCCGGGTGGCCTTGTCGAAGGTGACAGATGCCATGACATCCCCCTCCCGGACATGTCCCTGGAACCCAGCATGGAACGGGTGTTGCCCTTTCGGCAGGCCTGTAGGCCGAATGAGTGACAGAAGAGGGCCCTGAAGTCGGACAATTTACGACAGTAGGCCCAAGTTTTGAGCCCCATAGAGCGTAGGTCTGCTCATTTGGTTAATCTGGAGCGGACGGACAGTAACACCGGGTTCCACCCACACCCACGTCCGTCCCGGGGCAAGCCGGTTCACAGCGGCCTGTTCACGCACGAGTTACCGGCGCCACCGCGTCCGAACTGCTTTCCACTCACACCCGAGCGGGCGTCAGGCGCCGGACCGCAGAGTGACCGGCCCGCCCCGAGGGTGACCCGACACATAAGGAGTGCGCGGTGACACCAGAGAAGACGAATCGCGAAAAGCGCCCCAAGGAACGCACGGAGCGCGGCGCCGGCCACCGGCCCGGCGAGATCGGCAGCCTGGACGTGTGGGCCCGGTCCGCCCCGATCCGCCTGGCAGGTTACGAGGACGACCTGGCCGAGCCTCACATCCTGCCCAGCGTGGACTGAGCCACCGGCAGGACTCTCGCGATCGCCGACGGCATGGGCGTGCGACACTCACGCCCATGCAGATCAGAGAAGCCGCGGCCGACGACTGGCCGCGGATCTGGCCTTTCTGGCACCGCGTCGTCGCCTCCGGCGAGACGTACACCTGGGACCCGGACACCTCCGAGGAGGCTGCCCGGGTCCTTTGGATGAATCCGGCCAAACGCGTCTACGTCGTCGAGGACGACACCCGCGCGATCGTCGCCTCGGCCTACGTCACCCCCAACTACGGCGGCCCCGCGGCCGGCATCGCCAACGCCGGCTTCATGGTCGACCCCGACCGGGCCGGCCGGGGCATCGGCCGCGCCCTCGCCGAGCACGTCCTGGCCGCCGCCAAGGCCGACGGATACCGCGCGATGGTCTTCAACGCCGTCGTCGAGACCAACCCCGCCGTCCGGCTGTGGACGTCCCTGGGCTTCACGATCCTGGGCACGGTGCCGGACGCGTTCGAGCATCCGCGGCACGGCCGGGTGGGTCTGCACATCATGTACCGGGCGCTCTGAGCGGGCGAGGAACACGGCACGCGTGAACAGGATGGCCGGCCCCGGGGCGGACCGGGGCCGCGGCACAGGTCAGGGATCAAGCTGGTCCAACGGTGCCGTCCGCCGCCACGGATGCAGCTTCTCCAGCTGCTCCGCCAGGTCCAGCAGCAGTGCCTCCGCGCCCGGGCGGCCCACCAGTTGGACGGCGCAGGGGGCGCCGGACCGGAGGGCGCCGAAGGGGAGGGACAGGGCCGGCCAGCCGGTGAGGTTCCACGGCGGGGTCAGGGGCGAGTAGGTGGTGTTGGCGAGGAGGTTGGGGAGCCAGCCGCGTTCGTGCCAGGCCACGGACTTGGGGGAGCGGCGGGCGAGCGTGGGCGTGAGCAGGACGTCGTACTCGGCGAAGAACGGCTCCAGGCGACGGCGCAGTCGGTCCCGGCTGTCGCTGGTGCGGACGCTGCTCACGAAGCGGCGGCCGACGGCGGCGTGTACCCGGGTGCGGCGGGTGAGCAGGCGTGGGTCCAGGGCCGCCGCGTCCACCGCCGTGCCCGCCGTCCAGTGAGCGAGGGACGTCGTGCTCAGGGAGAGCGGGTAGGGCGGGTCGGCGCGGCGGACCTGGTGCCCGGCCTTGATGAGGACGGCGCCCGCGTCACGGGCCGCGGTCGTGTACGGCTTGGTGATCGTGACGCCGAGCAGGGGACTGCGCAGCGAGACGGCGATCTTGCGCATGGCGGGCTCTGGCGGTCGTACCGCCTCGGTGCCGGCGTCCGCCAGGATCGACAGCATCAGGCGGGCGTCCTCGACCGTCGTGGCGAGCGGACCGTTCTCGGACATGCCGAACCAGTCGCCCTCGCCGATGCCCGCAGGGACGACGCCGTGGCCCGGCTTGATGGTGACGAGACCGCAGTTGGCGGCCGGGATGCGCAGCGAGCCCATGCCGTCGTTGCCGAGTGCGACCGGCACCAGCGCCGCGGCGACCGCGGCCGCGCTGCCGCCCGAGGAGCCGCCCGCCGTGCGGGTCAGGTCCCAGGGGTTGCGGGAGGTTCCGTGCACACCCTCGGTGGTGCCGAAGACGCACAGTTCGGGCACGTTCGTCAGGCCCACGACCACCGCGCCCGCCGCCCGCAGCCGGGCCACCGTCACATGGTCCTCGTCGGCGGGGGTGTCCGGCGTCGCCGCGGAGCCGACGCGGTTGGACTCGCCGCGTACGGCGAGGTTGTCCTTGACGGCCACCGGCACGCCGGCCAGCGGCAGTTCGGCGAGATCGGCGCGGGAGGCCACCTCGTCGGCCTCGGCGAGCGCCGCCCGGCCCCGCACCACACGGAAGGCTCCGACGCGGGCGTCGAGCCGCGCGATCCGCTCCAGGTGTTCGGCCACCACCTCCCGAGGCGTGGCCCGCTTCTCGCGTACGGCGGCGGCGATCTCGGCAGCGGTCCGGCCGACCCAGCTGGTCACAGGGCTCCTCGGGAGTGCGGTAAGCGGGCTACTCGTGAGTATGGGAAGCACTCTGCCCGGCGACGGCCCCCGCCGTCGAGACCATCGGCTCTTGGACATTCGGGCGGCTCTTCGTGGACCTTTCACGGGGTGGCTGCCGGTCGCCTGCCCCTGACCTGTCGTTCATCCGATCACTTGGTCAGCTGTTGGGCGTTCACGCCTCGTCGACAGGACTTCACCGCTCGCTCAATGATCAGACATCCGATGAATTGGGCCACTCATGAGTCCGCATCCAAGACGTCAGGTCCTGGTGCCGCGGTGGCGGTCACCGCCTCGACCGGCCGGCTGTGGGTCGAGGCGGTGCGGGACACCGTGCGGATCGCGCGGTTCGAGCTGTACCGATCAAGGGACTGAGGGGTACCAGCAACGAGGTGGTCACCGGGGTGTCGGCGCTCCGGTGGCCGCCTCTTCGCCGAACGGGGCTTCAGCTGCCGGAGCCGCGGTGCCGGCGGATGTGCCAGACGACGAGGGCCACGAGGACGAGCGCGGCCGTGGCCAGGGCCAGGGTTCGGCCGACCAGGCCCACGACGCGCTCGTAGGCGGCCCCCGCGGCATAGCCGACAAGGACGTTGCCGACGCCCCAGAGCAGGCCGCCGATGGCGTTGTAGAGCAGGAAGCGGCGGTACGGCATGTTCGACGCGCCCGCCAGTGCCGGCACGAGCGACCTCAGGAAGGCGAGGAAACGGCCGACGAAGACCGCCGCAGGACCGCGCCGGCGGATCAGGTCGCGTGCCTTGTCCACGCGCGCGGCCCGCCGGCGCAGGGGGCGGCTGCCCAGCAGCGGCGGTCCCAGGCGCCGGCCGATCTCGTAGCCGACGCTGTCCCCGGCGATCGCCGCGAGAACCACGGCGAGCGTCAGCCAGGCCAGGTCGACGTTGCCCCGCCGGGCCAGCACGCCGCCGACGATCGCGGCGGTCTCGCCGGGCAGCACGAACCCGAAGAACAGCGCGTCCTCGGCGAACACCAGGGCCACGACCACGACGTAGACCACGGATCCGGACAGATCGGCGAGCCAGTCGACGAGCGCGTGCATCTGGCGCCTCCCTTCCGTTCCGGCTACGAGTCCGGTTACGAGTACCCGTCGGAGGCGATCTCCTCCGGGACCGTCCGGCGCAGCAGGAAGTTGACCGCGGTCATGGTCAGGACGGGCTCGCCGTGCCGGCCCAGGACCTCGATCCCGGTGTGGACGAGTCCGCGGTCCGGCTTGGACCGGGAGACGCGGGTCTCCAGGACGGTCGTACGCAGGGAGAGGCTGTCGCCGGGCCGTACCGGGCGTACCCAGCGCAGATCGTCGATGCCCGGGGAGGCCAGGCCGCCGACCTTGCTGATGTAGTGGTCGGCGTACATCCGCATCATGACGGCGCAGGTGTGCCAGCCGCTGGCGATCAGCCCCTGGTAGGGGCCCCGCAGCGCGGCCTGCGGATCGGTGTGGATGCCCTGCGGATCGAAGTCGCGGGCGAAGCGGAGGATGTCCTCCTCCGTCATGGTGATGCTGCCGTAGACGTAGACCGCACCCGGCACGTAGTCCTCGAAGTAGCGGTCCCCGATGGGCACGGCGAAATCCGCGTCGCCGATCGTGGTGGTCGTCGGTGCTGACATGCGCGGCACGATAGCCGCCGGGTGGGGCGATCTCGGGGCGCGACGGGCTCAGGTCTGCTTCAGGACCTGTTCCAGGAAGGTCACCGAGTCCGCGGCCGGTGCGGCGACCAGGCTGAGGCGGTCCATGACCGCGAGATAGTGGTCGACCTCCTCGGGCTTGTCCAGGTACAGGGCGCTGGAGAGCTGCTCGAGGTAGACGACGTCGGGCAGGTCGGGCACCGGGAAGCGCAGCACGGTGACCGGGCCCCCGGCCGCCGCGTGGCCGCCGACATGGAAGGGCAGCACCTGGAGGGTGAGGTTCGGCAGGGCGGCCACCTCGATCAGGTGCTTGAGCTGGTCCCGCATCACCTCGCAGCCGCCGAGCGGACGGCGCAGCGCCGCCTCGTCCACCACGACCCACAGCTTCGGCGCGCCCGGCTTGGCGAGCAGCTCCTGCCGGGTCATGCGCAGGTCGACGCGGCGCTGGATCGCGTCCGGGTCGGAGATGGCGTGGCCGAGCCGGATGACGGCTTCCGCGTACGCGGGTGTCTGCAACAGCCCGGGAATGAACTGGACTTCGTAGGTGCGGATGAGTGACGCGGCCTCCTCCAGGCCGAGATGCTGCTCGAACCAGCTCGGGAAGGCGTCTCCGTACGCCCGCCACCAGCCCGGTTCGTTGGCGCGCTGCACCGAGTCGAGGAACTCCTGGCGTACGTCCGGGTCCTGGACGCCGTACAGGGTGAGCAGGTCGGCGATGTCGCGCTGCTTGAAGCCCACGCGGCCCAGTTCCATGCGGCAGAGCTTGGCGTCCGAGGCGCGTATCGCCGAAGCGGCCGTGTCCCGGCTGATGCTGAGGGATTCGCGCAGGCGGCGCAGCCGGGTGCCCAGCATGATGCGCTGCACGGTCGGCCCGCCCCGCTGCAGGCTCAGAACATCGGGAACGGAGGGAACGGGTGCTGGTTGAACTGCCGTCATGGTCATCCCCTTGGCCGCCGCCCCGGCTGCGTCTGCATGTGTTCGGGACTCAACCATGGAGGGTAGCACCGTGCCGTCGAACGGCTGCGGTGCGTGAAGTGGCCGGAAGGCGCCGATCGTTGACCAGCGCCTTCCGGCCGTCCGCGAGCGCTGCCTGACTTCAACGGCCGGGGAGTAGGCCGTCGAAGTCGCCGTCCTTCACGCCGCGGACGAACGCGGAGATCTCGGCGCCCGTGTAGACGAGCGCGGGACCTTCGGGGTGGCGGGAGTTGCGCACGGCGACGCTGCCGTCCGGAAGCGCGGCGAGTTCGACGCAGTTGCCCTCGGGGTTGCTGTGATGGCTCTTGCGCCAGACCACTCCTGTGAACTCGGTGGCAGGCATGCCGTTGCTCACGTGCTGCATCTGAAAGCCTCTTTGAGACGAAGTCGCGGCCAGCTCTGCAATTGCATCTTCAATTGCATCCACGGGTGGTGTGCGGGACGATAGCGCCCGGCATCCAACGCTCGCAAGATCATCTGCAATTGCAGCGGTAATTGCCGATGCACTTGCGTGCGGACTGCTGGACGTAGCACGATACTTCGCACAGGTGTAGCGCTCGGTAGTTCTCTCCGCAGGGGTCTCAGGGGTCGCAATGTCCGCAGAGCAAGTCGCAGAACCGGCGAACCCCCCGCGTATCGAGGCGACTTGGGAATGGCTGTGCCGGGCCGTGGACCGCGTAGGCCGCCCCGCCCCCGGGTTGAGTCTGCCCCTCGCTCCCGCCTCCGAGGACGGCCCTGGACCGGCCCACTGTTCGGTGCTCGTCGTGCCGCCTGTTCCCCAATCCGCCCACATCGCCCGCGGCTTGATCCGGCGGACGCTCGTCGACCGGGCCGCGCACGAGCGCGTCGAGGACGTGGCCGTCACCGTGTCGGAACTGGTGAGCAACGCCCTGCGCTACGGCCGGGCGCCGGGCGCCGAGGGGGAGTTGCACCCGGCGCTGTGGCTCGCGTACTGGGACCGCTGGTCGTGCGTGGTGTGTGCGGTGAGCGACGAGAGCGACCTGGTCCCCGTCGCCGTGGAGGCGGACGAACTCGCGGAGTCGGGACGGGGACTGCAGGTCGTCTCGGCGCTGAGCGACACCTGGGGCTGGAACCCCCGGGCCGACGGCGGAAAGCTCGTGTGGGCCCTGTTCATGCTCTGACGCCGCAGTCGGGATTCGCTCAGGCCTTGCGGCCGATACCGCAGATGGCGTCCACCCCGGAGGGTGAGCGCCCCACGTCGACGGGCTCGGGGTGCCACTGCGAGGTGGGAACGACCCCCGGTTCCACCAGTTCCAGCCCGTCGAAGAAGGCCGCGATCCGCTCGGGCCCGCGTAGGTGGTACGAGCTGGCCGAGTTGGCGTTGTAGACGGAAATGGCCTGGTTGAGCGCCTCGTTGGTGTCGGTGCCGTCGCTCAGGGCGAGATAACTGCCCGCAGGCAGCGCGTCGAGGAAACGGGCCACGACGGCCTCCGGCTCGTCGGAGTCGGGGATCTGGCCCAGGATGCCGAGCATGGTCAGCGCCACCGGCCGGCTGAAGTCCAGGGTTTTGGCCGCCTCTTCGAGGATCCGCTCGGGCTCGCGCACATCGGCGTCGAGGTAGGCGCAGGCGCCCTGCGGGGTGCTGGTGAGCAGGGCCTGGGCGTGCACCAGCACGAGCGGGTCGTTGTCGACGTACACGATGCGGCTGTCGGGGGCGACGCGTTGCGCGACCTCGTGGGTGTTGTCGACGGTGGGCAGGCCGGTGCCGACGTCGAGGAACTGGCGGATCCCCGCCTCGGCGGCCAGACGGCGCACGGCCCGGACGAGGAAGCGCCGTTGAAGGCGGGCGAGCAGCGCGATGTCCGGGAACATCTGGAGGATCATCTCGCCGGCCTGGCGGTCGGCGGCGTAGTTGTCCTTGCCGCCCAGCAGGAAGTTCCACACGCGGGCCGAATGCGGCCGGTCCAGCTGCAGCCGGTCGGCCAGCGGGTCTTCGGAGGTCATGGGCAAAGCCTCACATGAAGTAGGCGCCGGTGTCCGGCCGTTCACGCGGTTCGGCCCGCGGGCGCGCGGCGTCGTCTCGCCGCCGTGCCCCCCGGGCTGGTGCCACCGTGTCCGACGGTCCGCAACGCCGTCGATACCGTGCCCGCTGTGAATTCTTGAGGAACCCTGCGCAGGCCGAAGACCTGCTGCGCCGGACCGCCGGTCCGGTGGGTGGGTGTCCCGAGGGCACCGCGTGGAGCGGCCGGCTCACGACCCGAGCTGCGCCCGCAGCCACTGTTCCACTTCCCCCACGTGTGCGGCCGCCGCCGCTCGGGCGGCCTCCGGGTCGTGGGCCACCAGTGCACGGTGGATCGCCGCGTGTTCGCGGCGGGTTCGGGCGAAGGCGCCCTCCTCCTGGTAGCCGCGCCACACGCGGGCGCGGAAGGTGCGTGAGGACAGGCCCTCCAGGATGGCGGCCATGGTCTCGTTGCCCGCGGCCGTCGCGATCTCGCGGTGGAAGGCGAGGTCGTGGGCGAGGATCTTCTCGGGGTCGTCGGTGGCGTTCATCGCCGTGAGGTGCTTCTCGACCTCGGCCAGCTGGTCGGGCGTGATGCGGGCCGCCGCCAGCGCGGTCGCCGTCGACTCCAGGATGCGGCGCACCTCCAGCAGCTCCACCAGACGCGTGCCCCGGGAGAGGTCGGCGACCACGCCGAAGGTCTCCAGCAGGTCGCCGGCCTCCAGCTGGGTGACGTAGATGCCGGAGCCGTGCCGAGCCTCCAGGACGCCGAGCACGGTGAGAGCGCGGATCGCCTCGCGCATCGAGCTGCGGGAGATGCCCAGCTGGACCGCGAGGTCGCGTTCGGTGGGAAGTCGCTGGCCGGGCTCGAGACGGCCCCCCGCGATCATGGCCTTGATCTGCTCGATGGCGCGGTGCGTCACCGTGCCCTTCGGCGGAGCGGGCCCGGTCACGGTCTCCCCGGCCAGGGTCTCGTCCATGCCCACTCCTTCAGTCGCCGGTGCGCCGCAGTCTAACTGTGAAGGTGGTCGGACCACTATGGCTCGAAATCGCGAAAACTCGGCGTCGAGGGCTGTTGTTCGACGGAAGTGGTCTGATAAATATGCGGGCAACTGCTCGATCACCGTCAATCTCGATCACGCTCGACGAGGAGCTGACAGATGCCCGGCAGCACTGCGCGGAACAACGGACGACACGGCAGGCGACTCTCCTCGTGGGCGGTGCGCACGACGGCCACGGCCGCCATGGCCGCCCTCGCGCTCACGGCATGCGGGAGTACGAACGACACCGGTTCCGGCAGCTCGGGAGGCGGCGGCACCGGCAAGGTCGGGGTGATCCTGCCCCTGCTGACCTCGCCGTTCTGGCAGTCGTACAACGACTACGTGCCGAAGATGGCGAAGACGCAGGGCGTCGAGACACTCAAGACGGTCAACTCCAACAGTGACCCCTCCCAGCAGATCACCGACATCAACAACCAGCTCAACCAGGGCGTGAAGGGCCTGGTCGTGGCCCCGCTGGACAGCGCCGCCATCGAGGCCGGCCTCGACCAGGCCGATCGCAAGGGCGTGCCCGTGGTCGCCGTCGACGTGGCACCGGACAAGGGCAAGGTCGCCATGGTCGTACGCGCCGACAACGTTGCGTACGGCACGAAGGCCTGCGACTACCTCGGCGGGCACATCACCAGCGGCAAGGTCGTGCAGATCATGGGCGACCTTGCCTCGGTCAACGGCCGGGACCGCTCCGAGGCCTTCCGCGCCTGCGTGAAGAAGAAGTACCCGGCGCTGAAGGTCCTGGAGATCCCCGCCAAGTGGGAGTCGGACACCGCGGCCTCCAAGCTCGACACGCTCCTCAACGCCAACCCCGACATCAAGGGCATCTACCTGCAGGCCGGCGGTGTCTACCTGGCGCCGACCCTGCAGACCCTGAAGTCGAAGGGGATGCTGAAGAAGACCGGCACCGCGGGCCACATCACCATCGTCTCCAACGACGGCATCCCGCAGGAGTTCGACGCGATCCGCAAGGGCCAGATCGACGCGACCGTCTCCCAGCCGGCCGACGCCTACGCCAAGTACGGCATGTACTACGTCAAGGCGGCGATGGAGGGGAAGACCTTCAAGCCGGGCCCGACCGACCACGACTCGACGATCGTCAAGCTGCCCAACGGCATCCTCGAGGACCAGCTGCCCGCCCCGCTGGTCACGAAGGACAACGTCGACGACCCCAAGCTCTGGGGCAACACGGTCAAATGAGCCTCCAGGAAAGCCAGTTGGTGCCCCTTGTCGAGGCGCGGGGCATCGTCAGGCGCTACGGCCCCACCACCGCCCTCGCGGACGGCCGGCTCACCGTGCTGCCCGGCGAGTCCCACGCCCTCGTCGGCCGCAACGGCGCCGGCAAGTCGACCCTGGTCAACGTCCTCACCGGACTCCAGGCACCCGACGAGGGCACGGTCCGCTTCGACGGCGAGCCCGCGCCCCCGCTCGCCGACCGGGACGCCTGGCGCCGCACGGTCGCCTGCGTCTACCAACACCCCACGGTCGTACCCGAGTTGACGGTCGCCGAGAACCTCTTCATCAACCGCCAGCCACAGCACCGCGGCTTCATCAGCTGGCGGCGGCTGAAGACCGAGGCGGCCCAGCTCCTCGACACCTGGGACGTGCGCGTCGACCCGGAGGCACGCACCGCCGACCTCAAGGTCGAGGACCGCCAGATGGTGGAGATCGCCCGGGCGCTCAGCTTCGGCGCCCGCTTCATCATCCTCGACGAGCCGACCGCCCAGCTCGACAACCGCGAGATCGAGCGGCTCTTCGACCGTATGCGCGCACTGCAGGACTCGGGCGTCACCTTCCTGTTCATCTCGCACCACCTCCAGGAGGTGTACGAGGTCTGCCAGACCGTCACCGTGCTGCGCGACGCCCGCTGGATCACCACCGCCCCCGTCGCCGACCTGCCCAGGGCGGCCCTGGTGGAGGCGATGGCGGGGGAGAGCCTGGAGGCGATCGCCGAACAGGCCGTGCAGGAACAGCTCGTCGACGACGACGCACCCGTCCTGCTCGACGCCCGCGGGCTCACCTCGGACACATACGAGAACGTCGACCTGACCGTCCGGCGCGGCGAGGTCCTAGGGCTCGCCGGCTCCAGCGCCAGCGGCAAGACCGAGCTGGCGGAGGCCTTCGCGGGCCTGCGCACACCCACCGGCGGAAGCGCCCGACTCGACGGCGAACTGCTGCGGTTCGGGTCGGTGCAGGCCGCCCTGAAGGCCGGCATCGGCTGCGTCCCGCGCGACCGGCACCAGCAGGGCCTCGTCCGCGGGATGACCATCGGCGACAACACCACCATGAGCGTCCTGGACCGGCTGGGCCGCTTCGGTTTCATCGGCACCGACCGCAAGCGGGGCTTCGCCACCGAGCTGATCGACCGGCTCGACATCCATGCCGAGGGCCCCGAGCAGCCGGTCTCCGACCTCTCGGGCGGCAACGCGCAGAAGGTCGTCATGGCCCGAGCCCTCGCCTCCGAGCCGCGGCTGCTCGTCCTGATCAACCCCACCGCCGGCGTCGACGTGAAGTCCAAGGAGTCCCTGCTCGCCCGCGTGGACACCGCCCGTGAGGACGGCACCGCGGTCCTGGTCGTCTCCGACGAACTCGACGACCTCAGGCGCTGCGACCGCGTCCTCGTTCTCTTCCACGGCCGCGTCGTCGCCGAGCACTCGGCAGGCTGGCGCGACCACGAGCTGATCGCCTCCATCGAAGGAGTGGACCATGGCTGACACCAAGGCGGCCGCGCCCCGCTCGCCGTCGAAAGCCCCAGCAGCGCGGTCGGCCAGGACGGTGCTGCTGCGCCGGGCCCGCGAACTGGCCCTCGTACCGGCCCTGTTGGTGCTCATGGTGCTCGGCGCTGTGGTCAACGACTCGTTCCTCACCGAGCGCAACCTGATCTCGATCCTGGGCGCCTCCGCCGCGCTCGCCATGGTCGTCCTCGCCGAGTCCCTGGTGCTGATCACCGGCAAGTTCGACCTGTCCCTGGAGTCGGTCGTCGGCATCGCGCCCGCCGTGGGCGCACTGCTCGTACTGCCCGCCGCGCAGTCCGGATGGGGCACCGAACTCCCGCCCTGGCTCGCCCTATTGGCGATCCTCGTGGTGGGCGGGGCCGTCGGCGCCTTCAACGGGGTCCTGGTCGTCAAGTTCAAGCTGAACGCGTTCATCGTGACCCTCGCGATGCTGATCGTCCTGCGCGGACTGCTGGTCGGCGCGACCAAGGGCAAGACGCTGTTCGGCATGCCCGACAGCTTCTACTCCCTGGCGACGAGCACCTTCCTGACCGTCCCGATGTCGGTGTGGCTCGCGGCGGTCGCCTTCGCCGTCGCCGGGCTCGTGCTGAAGTACCACCGCGTCGGACGCGCCCTGTACGCCATCGGCGGCAACGCGGACGCCGCCCGGGCGGCCGGTATCCGCGTCGAGCGCGTGATGCTCGGCGTGTTCGTCGTCGCGGGCGTCCTCGCCTCGGTCGGCGGGATCATGCAGACCGGGTACGTCGGCGCGATCAGCGCCAACCAGGGCAACAACATGATCTTCACCGTGTTCGCGGCGGCGGTCATCGGCGGCATCAGCCTGGACGGCGGCAAGGGCACCATGTTCGGCGCCCTGACCGGCGTACTCCTGCTGGGTGTCGTACAGAACCTGCTCACCCTCGCCCAGGTGCCTTCCTTCTGGATCCAGGCCATCTACGGCGGAATCATCCTGGTCGCCCTCATGATCGCCCGTGTGACGACGGGCCGAGCACAGGACTGACCCTCCGCCCGACCTGCCACCGACCGAAAGGCCCCCTGTGTCCCCGACACCCGACCCCTCCTGCCGCATCTCCGCGGTCGACACCTTCGACGTCCGTTTCCCGACCTCGCGCGAACTCGACGGCTCCGACGCGATGAATCCGGATCCCGACTACTCGGCCGCGTACGTCGTGCTGCGTACCGATGCCGAGGAGGGACCCGAGGGGCACGGCTTCACCTTCACCATCGGGCGGGGCAACGAGGTCCAGGTCGCCGCGATCCACGCGCTGCGCCACCATGTGGTCGGACGGTCCGTCGACGAGGTGTGCGCCGACCCGGGGGCCCTCTACCGGGATCTCGTCGGCGACAGTCAGCTGCGCTGGCTCGGGCCCGAGAAGGGGGTGATACACATGGCGATCGGCGCGGTCGTCAACGCCGCGTGGGACCTGGCGGCCAAGCGGGCGGGCAAGCCGCTGTGGCGGCTGCTCGCCGAGGCCGACCCCGAGTGGCTGGTCGGGCAGATCGACTTCCGTTACCTCACGGACGCGCTCACGCCCCAGGAGGCGCTGGAGATCCTGCGCCGGGGCAGGCCCGGCGCCGAGGAGCGCACGGCCCGACTGCTGGAGCGCGGATACCCCGGCTACACGACGTCGGCCGGCTGGCTCGGCTACAGCGACGAGAAGCTCACCCGGCTCGCCGCTCAGGCGATCGCTGACGGCTTCAGGCAGATCAAGCTCAAGGTCGGGGCGGACCTCGACGACGACATACGCCGCTGCCGGGTCGCCCGGTCCGTCGTCGGCCCGGACATCCGTGTCGCGATCGACGCCAACCAGCGCTGGGGCGTCGACGAGGCGGTCCGCTGGACCAGGGCGCTGGCCGAGTTCGACCCGTACTGGATCGAGGAGCCCACCAGCCCCGACGACGTCCTCGGCCATGCGGCGATCCGCAGGGCGGTCGCACCGGTCAAGGTCGCGACCGGCGAGCACGTGCAGAACCGGATCGTGTTCAAGCAGCTCCTGCAGGCCGGCGCCCTCGACGTCCTCCAGATCGACGCGGCCCGCGTCGGCGGCGTCAACGAGAACCTCGCGATCCTGCTGCTCGCGGCCAAGTTCGGCGTGCCGGTCTGCCCGCACGCGGGCGGCGTGGGCCTGTGCGAACTCGTCCAGCACCTGTCGATGTTCGACTACGTGGCGGTCTCCGGGACCACTCAGGACCGGGTGATCGAGTACGTCGACCATCTGCACGACCACTTCCTCGACCCCGTGGTGATCCGCGAGGGTCACTACACGGCACCCACCGCGCCGGGCTTCTCGGCCGCGATGCGCCCCGAGTCCATCGCGCGGTACACCTTCCCCGGCGGCACCTTCTGGGCCGCCGACCTCGACGAGAAGAACGGACAGGCAGCATGAGCGACTTCGAGGGGCTCAAGGCCCTGGTCACGGGCGGAGCCTCGGGCATCGGACGGGCGACGGCCGAACTCCTCGCCGCCCGCGGCGCCCAGGTAGCCGTCCTCGACCTCGATCCCACCTCGGTCGACAAGCCGCTGCTCGCCTACCGGACCGACGTCACCGACGACGCGTCGGTGCGCGAGGCGGTGGCAGCCGCCGCGGCCGAACTCGGCGGGCTGGACATCCTGGTGAACAACGCGGGCGTCGGAGCCCTGGGCACCGTCGAGGACAACGACGACGCCGAATGGCACCGCGTCCTCGACGTCAACGTCGTCGGCATGGTCCGCGTCAGCCGCGCCGCCCTGCCGCACCTGCGCCGCTCCGAGCACGCGGCCATCGTCAACACCTGCTCCATCGGGGCCACCGCGGGCCTGCCGCAGCGGGCGCTGTACTGCGCGACGAAGGGTGCCGTGTACTCGTTGACCCTCGCCATGGCCGCCGACCACGTCCGCGAGGGTATCCGCGTCAACTGCGTCAACCCCGGTACGGCGGACACCCCGTGGATCGGCCGGCTGCTCGACGCCGCCCCCGACCCCGCCGCCGAACGCGCCGCCCTGGAGGGCCGCCAGCCCACCGGCCGCCTCGTCAGCGCCGCCGAAGTCGCGGGCGCCATCGCCTACTTGGCGAGCCCGCTGTCCGGCGCCACCACCGGCACCTCCCTCGCCGTCGACGGCGGCATGCAGGGCCTGCGCCTGAGGCCGGTGGGCCAGTGAAGCGGCTCGGGGGCAGCGGCGTCGACGTCAGCGCGCTGGGCTTCGGCGCCGCCGGCATCGGCAACCTCTACGCGGAACTCAGCGACAAGCAGGCCCACCAGGCCATCGAGGCCGCCTGGGACGAGGGCATCCGGTACTTCGACACGGCCCCGCACTACGGCCTCGGCCTGTCCGAACGCCGCCTCGGCGCCGCCCTGCGCGCTCGCCCCCGTACCGCCTACACGATCTCCACCAAGGTGGGCCGCCGCCTGGAGCCGTCCGACGCGGGCGGCGACGACCTCGCGGACGGCTTCGCCGTGCCCGCCACCCACCGCCGCGTGTGGGACTTCAGTGCCGACGGCGTACGCCGCAGCCTGGACGCCAGCCTGGAACGCCTCGGCCTGGACCGCGTCGACGTCGTCTACCTCCACGACCCCGACGACCACGCCGAACAGGCCTTCAAGGAGGGCTATCCGGCGCTGGAGAAGCTGCGCGCGGAAGGCGTCGTGGGCGCGATCGGCGCCGGAATGAACCAGGCCGAGATGCTCACCCGCTTCGTCCGGGACACCGACGTCGACGTGGTGCTGTGCGCCGGCCGCTACACGCTGCTCGACCAGCGGGCCCTTGCCGAACTGCTGCCCGCAGCCCAAAAACGCGGCACCTCCGTGGTGATCGGCGGTGCCTTCAACTCCGGCCTGCTGGCCGACCCGCAGTCCGCGGCGACGTACGACTACGCCGCGGCGCCCCCCGAGATACTGCAGCGCGCCCTGCATCTGCAATCCGTCGCCGAGCGCCACGGCACGCACCTGCGCGCCGCGGCCCTCGCCTTCTGCGCCGCCCATCCGGCGGTGGCCGGCGTCCTGGTCGGCGCCCGCACCCCGGTCGAGGTCCGCGACTGCGCCGAACAGTTCGCCGCACACGTACCCGCATCCTTCTGGCAGGAGCTCCGCGGCACCGGCCTCCTGCCCGCCGAAGCCCCCGTACCCGTCGAGGAACCGTCATGAGAGCCGCCCTGCCCACCACGGTCCGCGCGGCCCGGATCGCCGCGGCGGACCCCGGCTCCTGGAGCGTGGACGACCTCCGCCCGTACACCGAGGCGGCCCTGGAGGCCCTCCGCCCGCACCTCTGATGTTCGGCTCGGACCCGGCCGGTGTGCACGGCGGCCGCGACGTACGGCGAAGTACTGTCCCCGACGCGGGAGTTGACGGGAGGTCTCGACGCAGGCGAACGCGCGGACCTCTTCGATGGTGCAGTGACCCGGGTGCACGGCCTCTGACGCCCGGCGGCGCCTCGCGCCGGACGTCAGCTGCGCTGGGCCACCCCCGCCAGCCGCGTCGGCGGAAGATACTCCCGCACATACGTCCGCTCCCAGCACGCGCCCGTCTCCCGTAGCTCGCGCCAGCTCGTGTACTGGTAGCGGAAGAGGCGGGCGCGGATGTAGCGGGGCGGCGCGTCGGGCGGGAACGGGGACCGGCGCAGCAGCCGCAGCGTGTCGCGGTCGTTCTCCAGCAGCCGTTCCACCAGGGCGCCGAACCATGCCCCGGCGTACGAGGGGGAGAGCGCGGCGAACCACATCAGCCAGTCCAGGCGCAGGTGGTACGGCGCGAACTGACGTGGCCAGCGCCCTGGATCGCCCGGCTTGCCCTTGAACTCGTACTCCCGCCACTCCGAGTCCTCGTGCGGTACGGCGTCGTCCGTGCCCTCGATCACCACCTCGTACCGCTGCCGGCTGACGCTGCCGAACGCGCCGTAGGTGTTGACCAGGTGGAGCGGGTCGAAGGAGCGGTTCATCACCTGGCGGCGGGAGAGCATGTTGCGGACCGGTTGGTGACTGAGGGTGAGGAGCAGCGCGGCGACGACGAGGACCACGACCTCGTACCAGAGGGGCGCGCCTGGCACGGACGGCGCGTCGGCCGGGAGCCCGAGCGCCGAGACGGCGAGTACGACGGTGATCCAGTTCAGCCAGGCGAAGTTGCCCGACAGCACCAGCCACAGCTGGGTGACGATCATCAGGGACGCGGCGGCCGTGGCGACCGGCTGGGGAGTGAACAGCAGTACGGGGACGAGGAGTTGTGTGACGTGGTTGGCGGCCACCTCGACGCGGTGCAGGGGCCGCGGGAGGTGGTGGAAGAACCAGCTCAGCGGACCCGGCATCGGCTGCGTCTCGTGGTGGTAGTCCAGGCACGTCAGCTTCCGCCAGCACGCGTCGCCGCGCATCTTGATCAGGCCCGCGCCGAACTCCACCCGGAACAGGATCCAGCGCAGCAGGAACAGGACCACGATCGGCGGGGCCACGTCGTCGTTGCCGAGGAAGACGGCCAGGAAGCCCACTTCCAGCAGCAGGGACTCCCAGCCGAACGCGTACCAGGTCTGGCCGACGTTGACGATCGACAGGTACAGCGCCCACAGGAGAAGCCACAGCGCCATCCCCGCCCAGAGCGGGAGCCGGGAGTCCAGCCCGGCGGTCAGCGCCGCCGAGGCGGCGCAGCCAGTCCAGCAGCAGACCGCGAAGAAGCGGTCCGAATAGTGGAGTTGGAACAGGCTCGGCGCCTGCCTGAAGCGGACCCGCTCGACGAAGAGGGGGACCGGCAGCATGCCCCGCTCACCGATCAGCGCCCGGAACTGCCGCGCCGCCGTCAGGAACGCCACGAGGTACAGGCCGGCCAGCGCCCGCTGGAAGACCAGCCGGCTCCACCAGTACTCGGGTGCGGTGAACCAGTCCACGGCCGTGCGCTCCTCACTCCACATTGTCGCGCCGAACCTTATGTCACGCTCCGTGTGTCCTTCTTCCGCTTGCGTAACCCACGTGAATGACGCTGAATGACGCAGACAACAGTGACGCATCGCCTGCAGTGAGGCGGGAAGACGAGCTGCGCGCTGCATCTTCGACAGTCCCACCGGTGTCCCCGACGGCTGACCACCGATCGAGACCGGGAGCCTGGAATTCCTCCCTCCTCCCCGGTCGAAGAATCGGGGGAAGCCTGGCAAGGTGGGCCCATGGTTGATCGGGGCGTGAGCGCCCTGTCTCTCCCGGACGACTGGCCCGCCCACCCGGATCCGATCCTGGCGCTCAACCGCATGGGCAGCTTCGACTGGGACCTGGACAGCGGTCTGTTCCACATGGACTCCCAGGCCCACGAGGTCTTCGACCTGCGCCCTGACGAGTACGACGACCACCCCGAGACCCTTGCCGTACGGGTGCCCAGATCCGAGGCCTACCGGCTCGACGCGGTGGTCGCGCAGGCCATGAAGGACGGCAGCGAGAACTACGGCGCCTACTTCCGCATCCGCCGCCGCGACGGCACCCTGCGCTGGACCCACACCCAGGGCTACATCCGGCGCGACGAGACGGGCCGTCCGCGCCGCATCATCGGCATCGTCCGGGACGCCACCCAGGAACTGGGCGACAGCGAGGCCCGCAGGGAGCAGGCCGCCCAGGACGCGGCCCGGCGCGAGCAGACCAACGTCGTCCAGCTCACCACGGCCGCCCTCGCGCACGCCCGTACCGTCCAGGACGTCATCGACGTCGTCAAGGACACCCACGGCCTCACCCATCTGGGCGCCACCAGCCTGGTCATGGGCCTGGTCGAGGCCGGCCGCATCCGGCTGATCGCGGAGGGCCCGGCGGGCAGCTTCGTCCCGGGCACCCTCGTCACCCGCATCGACGAGCCCTACCCGATGAGCGAGGCCGTACGGACCCTCACGCCCTGCTTCATCGAGTCGCCCGAGGAGTTCGCCGCGCGCTATCCCCTGCTGTGGCCGCACATCACCGGCCTGAAGATCACCGCGGCCGCCTATCTGCCGCTGATCGTCCAGGCCCGGCCGATCGGCGCGATGGGCCTGCTCTACAGCGACCGGCGTGGTTTTTCCACCGAGGACCGCAACGTGCTGCTCGCCCTCGGCAGCAGCATCGCGCAGAGCCTGCAGCGGGCCACCTTCTACGAGCAGGAGAAGGACCTGGCCACCGGCCTCCAGCAGGCGATGCTGCCGCGCACCATCCCGAGTGTCCGGGGCGCCGACGTCGCCGTCCGTTACCGCGCCGGTACCGCCGCCGGCTCCCTGGACCGGGACATCGGCGGCGACTGGTACGACCTGATCCCGCTGCCCGGCGGCAGGGTCGGCGCCGTCATCGGCGACGTCCAGGGCCACGACACGCACGCGGCCGCCGTCATGGGCCAGCTGCGCATCGTCCTGCGCGCCTATGCCGCCGAGGGGCACACCCCCGCGACCGTCATGGCCCGCGCCTCCGTCTTCCTCAACGAACTGGACACGGACCGCTTCGCGACCTGCCTGTACGCGGAGGCCGACCTGTCCACCGGGGTGGTCCAGGTGGTCCGCGCCGGACACATCGACCCGCTGATCCGGAGCACGGACGGCAGCTGCCGTCGCGTCGCGGTCCCCGGCGGACTGCCGCTCGGTCTTTCCGCCGAGTTCGGGAGCCTGGAGTACCCGGTCGGCACCCTGGAACTCGACCCCGGCGACACCCTCCTGCTGTGCACAGACGGCCTGGTCGAACAGCCCGGCGCGGATCTCGACGAGGGCGTGCAGGTCCTCACCGCGCTCATCGCCTCCGGCCCGCAGGACGTACGGGACCTCGCGGACTGCCTCATCGACGTGGCCGAGGAACGCGGCGGCGACGACGACGTGGCGCTGCTCCTGCTGCGCCGCCGCGCCCTGGACACCGCGCAGCCCGGCGGCCGGCTCCAGCAGCACGTGGCACCCGGCGACCCCGAGGCCCTCACCCAGGCCCGGCACATGATCGGGGCCGCGGTCCGTGCCTGGGGCGCCAAGGAGCGCGCCGACGAGATCGAGCTGGTCGCCGACGAGATGATCACCAACGCGCTGATGCACACCGAGGGCTCCGCGATCGTGACCCTCAGGGTCCTCGGCGGCAGCGACCGCCGTCTGCGCGTCGAGGTCGAGGACTCCTCCAGTGCCCTGCCGCGCCGCCGTGAGGCGGGGGAGTCGGGCGTCTCCGGGCGGGGCCTGCTGCTGGTCGAACTGCTCACGGATGCGTGGGGCGTGGAGGCCCGGGGCGGCGGCAAGTGCGTGTGGTGCGAGTTCGTGGTCCCCGGACTCGACTGATCCCCTCTGGCACTGTCGGTGCCGGATGGCACTCTGGACGTATGCCGGAACTCCCCGAGGTCGAAGCACTCAAGGACTTCCTCACCGAGCACCTGGTCGGTCACGAGGTCGTGCGGGTGCTGCCCGTCGCGATCAGCGTCCTCAAGACGTACGACCCCCCGCCCACGGCCGTCGAGGGCCGCGAGGTCACCGCCGTGCACCGGCACGGCAAGTTCCTGGACCTGGAGACGGACGGCGGCCCGCACTTCGTGACCCATCTGGCCCGCGCGGGCTGGCTGCACTGGAAGGACAGACTTCCCGACGGCCCGCCCCGCCCCGGCAAGGGACCACTCGCCCTGCGCGTGGCCCTGGAGACGGGGGCGGGCTTCGACCTCACGGAGGCGGGCACCCAAAAACGCCTCGCTGTGTACGTGGTCCGGGACCCCCAGGAGATCCCGGGCGTGGCCCGCCTCGGCCCCGACCCGCTCGCGGACGACTTCGACGAGAGACGCTTCACGGAACTCCTCCGACCCGAGCGGCGCCGGCTCAAGGGGGCCCTGCGCGACCAGAGCCTGATCGCGGGCGTGGGCAACGCGTACAGCGACGAGATCCTGCACGCCGCGAAGATGTCCCCGTTCAAACTGGCCGCGTCCCTCACACCCGAGGACACCACCCGCCTCTACGAGGCCCTGCGGGCCACGCTCACCGAGGCGGTCGAGCGCTCCCGGGGAGTGGCGGCGGGCCGGCTGAAGGCGGAGAAGAAGAGCGGCCTGCGTGTCCACGGCCGCACCGGTGAACCCTGCCCGGTGTGCGGCGACACGATCCGCGAGGTCTCCTTCAGCGATTCCTCGCTGCAGTACTGCCCGACCTGCCAGACGGGGGGCAAGCCACTGGCGGACCGGCGGATGTCACGGCTGCTCAAGTAGTCGCCGACGCGCTCGCGGCCCGGACGAGCCGGCAGGGCCTTGAAGGGGCGGATGCGGGGAACGGCGCGGCCGGTCACGAGGGCGTCGCAGACGATCGACGGCCCATCGGCACTTCCAGCGGTGCGCTCAGCCGTGCTGGAGCGTCACGAGGTGTTCCCCGGTCGCGGTGCGCACCTCGTACCGGGCGATCTCACCGGTGTGCATGGCCGAGCTGCCCTGGACGGTGATCGGGCGGGCGTCGTGGCCGGGGACGGTCCAGCTGCTGACGGTCTGTTCGGAGCCGTCGCGGCCGATGGCGATCAGACGACAGGAACGCGGGCCCGCGCCGTCCTTCACCTCCAACTTGACCCGGCTGCCCGATTTCTCGTCCTGGGTCGTCACCTGGGCCCACACGCCCGACTTCGTGTCGGTCGCCGCCATCCGTACGGCCGCGTTGCGCGTGCTGCCCTCCGCCATCATCGTGAGCCCGGGCCCGGCCACCCCGATCACCAGGGACGCGGCCACGGCGTACAGGAAGCGCCGGCGTCCGGCCCGGTGCCGGGTCGCCACCGCGGCCAGCAGCCGGTCCAGCAGCTGGGGGCCGGGCCGGGTCAGGGGACTCACGAACCGTGGCGTCGACCGGCGATACAGCATCATCTGCCGGGTGATGGGTCCGAATTCGGTCACGGAGGCCGCGCAGCGCGTGCACTCCATGAGGTGGTCCTCGAAGCGGAAGGCGTCCGCCTCGTCCAGCACGCCGAGCGCGTACGCGGCGACGTCGCGATGCCTCTCCTGGGACCTCATGCCGAATCCTCGTGCCGTTGGGTGTGGGTGGGGTTACTCCTTGCTCCCACCGGTACGCACCAGACAGCCGAATCACTCAAGGCACCTACAGAATCGCAAGCAAGTGATTCGGAGCCGTCAGGGCCGCGGATTGGCCCGAATCTCAACAAGGCTAAAAAAGGTGGATGGCGAGGTGACCGAGCGGCAGACCCAGTTGCCACGCCTTCGTCCACACCTTCGGGCCCTCGTCCTCGCCGGCCGCCCCGGCCCCGCCCGGCACCGCGTTCAGGTCGGGCGCGAGCAGCTCGGTCTCCTCCAGCCAGCGCCAGGCCGCCTCAGCAAGCTCCAAGTCCGGAACACAGCCGCCGGACTCGGCCGCTTCGGCGGCGACCGCGGTCATCCGCTCACGCACCCAGTCCTGCCACGGCTGGTCGTACGCCGTCAGCGACAGCCAGGTCTCCAGCTGGGTGACCACCCTGATGCCGGGGAGCTCGCCGTCCGTGTCCGAGAGGAAGACGGTCAGCGCCAGGGCGTCCCGCCCGGCGCGGAACTCGAAGGACGTCGGTGGCATCAGGTCGCCCGTCCGCAGCAACTCGTCGGCGATGTACTCGGCGTACAGCCAGGCCATGGGGACGACCAGTTCACCGCCGCCGGTGCCGTCCGTGCTCTCTTGACCTCTGTGCAGCATCCCTTCCTGCCTTCCTCCGGTGCGTGCGCGTCGCCCGAATCCGGGCCCCTGTGTGAGGCCCCCCGAGCCCCCAGTCCGGAACACGGATGAGGACAGCTGATTGCTCAACCGGGGTCCTCAGCAAGGCGCTTTACGGAGGTTTGACTCAGCCGACGGTTTCACCGCAGGTCGGCCGAATATCCCGGAAGCACCCGGCGCAGGGCGCGCAGCGCGTAGTACGCGCGGGACTTCACGGTACCGGCAGGGATTCCGAGGGTTTCGGCGGCTTCCGCAACACTCGCCCCCTGGAAGTACACGAGCACCAGGACTTCACGGTGCTGCGGAGTGAGTGTCTTCACAGCCTCGCGTACGTCGAGGGCGGCGGCCGCCCGCTCGGCGTGGTCGCCGATCACCCGGGCGTTCTCCAGGATCGCGTCCCCGACCTCGGGCGGCCGTGCCTGCCGGGCCCGTCGCGCGTCGATGGCGAGCCGTCGTCCGACGGTCATGAGCCACGGCCGTACGGAATCGAAGTCGTCGGCGCGCAGCGCCTCGGGATGCTGCCAGGCGCGGACGAGGGTCTCCTGCACGAGGTCCTCGGCCCGCTGCCGGTCGCCGTCACAGAGCCGGAGCAGGAGCGCGAAGAGGGGCCGGCCGTGCTCCCGCTGCAGTGCGGCGAGCTCGTGGTCGGCGGTCGTCCCGTTCGTGAGGGTGGTTCCGGCCGTCATGGGCGTATGGCATCGCAGTGGACCGGTTTGGGACAGGGTCCGCACCAGGCTCTGCGGCGGACGGTCGATCGCGTCGACGAACGGTTCGACGAACGGTTCCGGACACCGCCGGACGCGGTCCTGGAGGCCTGTTCACGGGCGCCGGACGGGCTAATCGGTGGGCCGGGGTTGTTTGGGGGCGCCCAGAAGTTCGTACCTATTTGTCCGTAAATAGGACCACAGTGGGGTGAGCTGATGATTGCACGCAGACGACAGGTTGCCCTGGCCCTGACGGCCCTGCTGGCAGCGGGCGCCGCCTGCCAGGCCCGGCACCACCAACCGTCCACCGCCGGACGGCCGGCCCCGGCCCAGTCCGCAGCCCGCGGATTCACGCTGGTCGCCTCCGGCGACGTCCTCCCGCACAGCACGGTCATCGACCGTGCGCGCTTCGACGCCGGTGGCACCGGCTACGACTTCCGTCCGATGCTCCAGGGCGTCGAACCCGTCATCTCCCGCGCCGATCTGGCGCTGTGTCACATGGAGACCGTCTACGGGGCGAACGGTGACTACACCGACCACCCCGTCTTCAAGTCCCCGCCCGAGATCGCCCAGGGCCTCGCAGCGACCGGCTACGACGGCTGCTCCACGGCCTCCGAACACAGCCTCGACGACGGAGCCGACGGTGTCCGCCGCACTCTCGACGCCCTCGACCGCGCGGGTGTGCGGCACACCGGTTCGGCACGCACCGAGGCCGAGGCGCGCACCGTCACGATCCTGCGCGCAGGCCCCGCCAAGGTCGCCCACCTCGCCTACACCTTTGACACCGGCGGCCATCCGCTGCCGCAGGGCCAGCCGTGGGCCGTGAACCTGATGAACGAGAACAGCATCATCACGGACGCCCGGGCGGCCCGGCGGGCGGGCGCCGACGTGGTGGTCGTCTCCCTGCACTGGGGCACCGAATGGCAGGACGCGCCCGACCGGCAACAGCTCGCGCTGTCCCAGCAGCTGACCGCCTCCCGCACGGGCGGGCGCCCCGACGTCGACCTCATCCTCGGCACCCACGCCCACGTCCCGCAGGCGTACGAGAAGGTCAACGGCACCTGGGTCGTCTACGGCATGGGCGATCAGATCGCAGGCGAGATGGCCGACAACGCCGGAGCCCAGGACCCGCGCGGCAACGAGTCCACCCTCGGCCGCTTCACCTTCACCCGGCCCGCCCGGCCGGGGGGCCGCTGGGAGGTCACCAAGGCGGAGTTCATTCCGCAGATGTTCGACGTCGACGCCGGACGGGTGGTGAACCTCAACCAGGCGCTCGCCCAGGGCGCGGAGGTGAAGGCCGTACGCGACGCGATCCGGGACGTGGTGCTCAGCCGGGGCGCCGCGAAGGACGGGCTGGCGATGGGGCAGTAGGCCGGACCATGCCCGCGCGGACCGCCTCTCAGGACGGGCTCGGGGAGGCCGATGCCGACGAGCGGCTCGGCGTGCGCGACGCGGGCGGGCAGCCGGGGCGCAGCGGGGCGGAGAGCGGAGCCCCGGCGCCGGCGGTCGCCCCTTGTTTCCGCCAGCCGCCCTTCAGTGCCGGGGCCCGCCCGCTGTGGGGAGGTGACGCGCCCGTGTTCACCCCCTACGGCACGCATTTCACCCAGACGTTCCACGGGTGCTGCCCCGATCGCTCGACGCCGCGAAGGACCGAAGCGGACAACCGCATGGCCGTCCTCGCCGAGCCGGGTGAAGAAGCCGTGTTCCGTGGCCGGTGACCGTGACGCCTACGGCACCACGGTCACCGGCCACCGTCCGGCCTTCACCAGCCGGATGGCCACCGAGCCGACGATCCGGTGCCCTGCCTGCTCCGAGGCGCCCACCACCACCGCGTCCGCCTTCAGCTCGTCGGCCGCCTTCACCAGGCCGCCGTACGGGTCACCGCGGAACGTGTGGAACTCCCAGCGGACGTCGAATATCCCCTTCATCCGCTCGGTCGCGTCCCGGATCTGGGCGACCAGGTCCTCCGCGATCGCGTCCGTCGTCTCGGCGACCGGCACCCCCATGGCCGCACCGGCCGCCATCACCGGCTGCACGTACACGACGGCGAGCAGCGCATGCTGGCGCCGGGCCAGGCCGCCGGCATATGCCGCGGCGCGCAGTGAGGAGTCGGAGCCGTCCACTCCGACCACGATGACCTTGGGCCCGTCGGTGCCCCGCTCGAACTGGTTGGAGTGCTGTTCCGTCACGGCTGCGAGGCTATCGGAAGCCCCAGGTCCCCCCGTCATGCGGGACCTCTCGACGGGCGCGGCAGCCGTGCCCTTCCTACAGTCGGAACCATGAGTGCCACAGCGGAGGTCTCTCCGCCCAAGGACACCACCGGCCGGATACGGCCGCCCGGCCACGGGCCGATGAGCAAGGTGCCCGAGGCCTTCGCGGCCTTCTTCGGCGCCCTCGGACTGCTCTGCGTGCTGCTGGCGCTCATCCCACCGCTGCGCGCCCTGCTGCGCCCGGTGGTCCGCTTCCTCGACCTGCTCATCGTCCCGGTCAGCGCCAACCTCGCCTACGCCGTCTTCCTCTTCCTGCTCGCCGCCGCGACCGCCGCCCGCAAGAAGATCGCCTGGTGGCTGGTCGTCGTCTACCTGGGACTGCTGGTCCTCGACGACGTCCTCGGCGTGGCGTTGGGCCTGTACGCCGAGTCCATCCCCTCGCTCGTCGTCTGCTCCCTCGCGCTGACCCTGCTGATCGTCGCCCGCCGGGAGTTCTACGCCGCCTCCCGCCGCGCCGCCGTCCGACGCGCCCTGCTCGTGCTGCTCGCCGGGCTCGCCGTCGGCATCCTCGTCGGCTGGGGCCTGGTGGAGCTGTTCCCCGGCACGCTCCCACGCGGCCAGCGCCTGCCATGGGCCGCCAACCGGGTCCTGGGCGGTCTGGTCTCGGGCCGTTCCTTCGACGGCCGCCCACCCCGAGCCCTGTTCTTCCTGCTCGGCCTGTTCGGCGCCCTCGCCCTGCTCAACGCCGCCGCCACCCTGTTCCGTTCGCAGCGAATGGAATCCGCCCTGCACGGTGACGAGGAGCCCCGCCTCCGCGCCCTCCTGGGGGCCTACGGCGAGCAGGACTCCCTCGGCTACTTCGCCACCCGCCGCGACAAGGCCGTCGTCTTCTCGCGCAGCGGCAAGGCCGCCGTCACCTACCGCGTCGAAGCCGGCGTCTGCCTTGCCAGCGGTGACCCCGTGGGCGACCGTGAGGCGTGGCCGCACGCCATCGCCGCCTGGCTGGACGTGGCCCGCCGACACGCCTGGGCCCCCGCCGCGATGGGCGCCTCGGAGGACGGCGCCAAGGCCTTCGCCCGCGCCGGACTCGGCGCGCTGCAACTCGGCGACGAGGCGATCCTGAACGTCGCCGGCTTCGACCTCGACGGCCGCGACATGCGGGTCACCCGGCAGGCCGTGCACCGGGTCCGCCGCACCGGTGCCCACTGCCGCGTCCGCCGCCACGCCACCCTGACCGACGAGGAGATGGAGGCGGTCGTCGACAAGGCCGATGCCTGGCGCGACACCGAGACCGAACGCGGCTTCTCCATGGCCCTGGACCGCCTCGGCGACCCGTCCGACGGCGACTGCCTCCTCGTAGAAGCCCTCAGCGAGGACGGCCGCCTCCTCGCCCTGCTTTCCTTCGTGCCCTGGGGCCGCGACGGCGTCTCCCTCGACCTGATGCGCCGTGACCGCAGCGCACCCAACGGGGTCATGGAGTTCATGGTCGCCGACCTGTGCGCCGCCGCCCCGAAGCTGGGCGTCCGCAGGATCTCCCTCAACTTCGCCGTCTTCCGCTCGGCCTTCGAGGAGGGCGCCCGCATCGGCGCCGGACCCGTCCTCAGGCTGTGGCGGCGCCTGTTGCTGTTCTTCTCCCGTTGGTGGCAGCTGGAGGCCCTGTACCGCTCCAACGCCAAGTACCACCCCGAGTGGTACCCCCGCTTCATCTGCTACGGGGACACCGGCTCGCTCGCCCGTATCGGCCTGGCCTCCGCCATCGCCGAAGGCTTCGTTTCCGTACCGTCCCTGCGCAAACTCTGGGGAAAGGGGCACCCGAGGGGCGCGTCCAGGCCCGCGACGACCGAGGGCCTGCCGTCGCTGTCGGCGCTCGGCCTCGCCGGAGGGGACGAGGCCGGGCCCGGCGATCCGCATGCCGGCCTGCCCGAACAGGTCCGCATCCGGCACCGCACCCTCGACCGGCTGCGCGCCGACGGCACCGACCCCTACCCCGTCGGCATACCGCAGCGCACCCACGCCCTCGCCGACGTCCGCGAGGGCGAGCAGGTCACCGTCGCGGGCCGCATCATGCTGGTCCGCGACTTCGGCGGCATCGTCTTCGCCGTACTGCGCGACTGGTCAGGCGACCGCCAACTCGCCCTCACCCATGAGGACTCCGGTCCCGCCCTGGACCGCTTCACCGCCGACACCGACATCGGCGACCACATCACCGCCACCGGCCGCGCGGGCATCAGCGACAAGGGCGAGCTGACCGTCTTCGTCACCTCCTGGCAGCTCGTGGGCAAGTGCCTGCGCCCGCTGCCCGACAAGCGCAGGGGCCTCGCCGACCCCGAGGCCAAGGTCCGCATGCGCTACCTCGACCTGGTCTCCAGCCCCGAGGCCCGCGCGGTGGTCCGCGCCCGCTCCACCGCCGTACAGGCCCTGCGCCAGGGCCTGTTGGAGCGCGGCTACCTCGAGGTCGAGACGCCGATGCTGCAGCAGATCCACGGCGGCGCCAACGCCCGCCCCTTCACCACCCACATCAACGCCTACGACCTCGACCTCTACCTGCGTATCGCCCCCGAGCTGTATCTGAAGCGGTTGTGCGTCGGCGGGATGGAGAAGGTCTTCGAGCTGGGCCGCACCTTCCGCAACGAGGGCGTCTCCTACAAGCACAACCCCGAGTTCACGATGCTGGAGGCCTACCAGGCCTTCGCCGACTACGACGTGATGCTCGACCTCGCCCGTGAACTGATCCAGGGCGCGGCCACCGCCGCCTTCGGCTCACCCGTCGCCCACAAGGACGGCAAGGTGTACGACATCTCCGGGGCCTGGCCGGTCAAGACGGTCCACGGCGCGATCTCCGAGGCGCTGGGGGAGGAGATCGACGCGGACACGGACCTGGAGGCGCTGCTACGGCTGTGCGACCGGGCCGGCGTCCCGTACACCGCCGACGACGGCCGCGGCGACGTCGTACTCGAAATGTACGAACGCCTCGTCGAGGAGAAGACCCGACTCCCCACCTTCTACAAGGACTTCCCGACCGACGTCTCCCCTCTGACCCGCCAGCACCGCACCGACCCGCGACTGGCCGAGCGCTGGGACCTGGTCGCCTTCGGCACTGAACTCGGCACCGCCTACTCCGAGTTGACGGACCCCGTCGAACAGCGTCGCCGCCTCACCGCCCAGTCACTGCTGGCCGCCGGGGGAGACCCCGAGGCGATGGAGCTGGACGAGGACTTCCTCGACGCCCTCGAATACGCGATGCCGCCCACCGGAGGCCTGGGCATCGGCGTCGACCGGCTGGTCATGTTCCTCACGGGCCTGACGATCCGCGAGACGCTGCCGTTCCCCCTGGTACGCCGTCGCTGACCGCCCACGCCTGCGGTGCGCGCCCGCCGGCACACGCCGGTACCCGCCGGCATCCTCCGGAACCTCGGGACGCCGAAAGCGAGTTCACGCCCCCGTGCCGGCGACACACCGCGACCGGGCCCGGCTGCTTGGGCCAGGCAGGTGGATTTCTGCCGCCGATTCGGTGTTGCTGGGGAGCGTCGGCCTTCGGGCGGGCGACTGATGAGTCATGCAGAAGGATCAGTTGCTCACGCGGCGCCGGGCGTTGATCGCGGGCGCCGCCGTTCTGGGCGCGGCCGGCACCGGTGGCGCCCTCGCGATGACTGGGGGCGAGGAGCCGGTCCGGCGAGCCCCCGCCCCCGCTGCCCCCGCCGCCGGCCCCCAGGCCGGCTCGCTCAGGCCCTCCGCCTATCGTCTTCGGCCCCTGACCGGGTACGGGGGGCCGCCGCGTGCGGCACCCGGCAGGACGCCCGTGCGGCACGAGCCGTTCCTGCGCATGTCCGGCCGCGGTCGCACGATGGTGCTGACCTTCGACGACGGACCCGACCCCCGCTACACCCCGCACATCCTGGACACTCTGGCCGAGCACGATGTCCGCGCCATGTTCTTCGTGTGCGGGGAGATGGCCGTCGACAACCAGGACCTGCTGGCCCGGATGGCCGACGACGGCCACATCGTCGGCAACCACACCTGGACCCATCCCCTGCTGACCCGTCTCAAACGCTCCCGGATCCGCTCCGAGATGGAGCGCACCAGCGACGTCATCGAGAAGGCGTACGGGGAGCGGCCCGTGTGGTTCAGGGCCCCCTACGGTGCCTGGAACCGCGCGGCCTTCCAACTCGGCGCGGAGATGGGCATGGAGCCCCTCGCCTGGACGGTCGACAGCCTCGACTGGACCACCCCCGGCACCCGCACCATCGTCCACCGTGTCGAAAACGGCGCCGCCCCCGGTGTCGTGGTGCTGTCGCACGACGCCGGGGGCAACCGTTCCCAGAGTGTCCGGGCCCTGCGCTCCTATCTTCCGCAACTACTGGATTCCGGCTACCACATCACCCTGCCGAGAAGGCGACACGCATAACCGGATTCCGTCCGCCCGGTCGGGAAAACGCTCAGCGGACCTCGACCAGGCGGGCGAAGACGACGACGTTCCCGTCGTAACCGTGCTGCTTCGAGAATCCGCCCCCGCAGGTGATGACCCGCAGTTCCGGGCCGCCTTTTGACGCGTAGACGCGGTCGCCGGGGAAGTTGTTCTTGTCGAAGACCTCGATGCCGTAGATCTCGAACACGGCCGTCTTTCCGTCCTTCCGGGCGACCTCGACACGACTTCCCTTTTTCAGGGCGCCGAGGTTGTAGAAAACGGCAGGGCCCTGTTTGTTGTCGACGTGGCCCACCACCACCGCGGTGCCCTTCTCGCCGGGAGAGACGCCGCCGGTGAACCAGCCCGCCAGATTCGGGTCCTCCGGGGGCGGCGCCGCGACCCAGCCGTCCGAGTCCAGGCCGACGGGAAGGACCGGTGCGTCGACCCGGATCGTGGGGATCCTGACCCGGTCGGGCAGGGCGTACGGCAGCGGCTGGACGGTGCCCGGGGCGCCGGGGACGCGGCTGTCGGCGGCGGCCGCGGAGGCGGGCTGCGGCGGACCCACGTCGAACTCTCCCGAGCCGTTACGAATGAGCGCGAGGCCGGTCAGCAGAACAAGCGCTATCACGCCCCAAGGAGCACGCTTCTTCCGCCGCTCCTCCTCTTCAGCCAGTTCGGCCAACTCGGACGCAGACATTCGTTTCCCCTCTCGACGCGGCCGTCGCCCCGCCATTCGCGCATGAGGACAACGCTAAATGCCGCGGGTGAAACCGGCGACGGGACGGAAGCGAACGGGTGGCCTCGGCGCTTCGGGTGCGCCATCCGAGTTGCGGCGGACGAGGAATTTTCTGACGGTCCGTGACCTGCGGCGATATCCGATTGTGCGGCAATGGCCCGGCGTGTCCTCTCACCAGGACGGACCATCGCCGAAATGCGGGCACGTCCAGGGCAACTGAGGGTTTTTCTGGGAGACGCTTTCTCGCCGACAGACCGGGGACGGGCCCCGGGGCGTCTTCCGCGGAGGATCACATGAGTACTCATCGTGCCCTGGCGGTCTCTGCCGCCGCCGTCGCCGCCCTCGGCCTCACCGCGCCGGTGGCCGCCGCGCGGGACGGCATGAACATCAGCCCGACCAACATCGTCGCCCTGCCCAGTGTCATCGCCCGTGGCGGTCAGCTGACCATCACCGTCGACGGCTGCCCTGGCGGCGGCACGGCGACCTCGGAGGCGTTCCAGCCCACGCCTCTGACCCCGGTCAGAAACACCAACACGGCCAGGGGCACCGCGACGGTCAACAGGAACGCGCGGACGGGTTCGCACAGCATCACCGTCAACTGCAACGGCAAGACCCTGACGAACCCTGCCGCCTTCACCGTCATCGGCGGCGTCCAGGGCGGTCTCGGCGGCAGCAGCTCCAGCGGGGCGACGCCGACCGACGTGGCGATCGGTGGCGGGCTCGTGGCCGCGGCCGTCGTGGCCGGCGGGGTGTTCTGGTTGCGCCGGAGGTCCGAGAGGCGCATCTGACCCCTCCCCGGATCCGACCTTCCCGCTTCGGACAACTGCTCGCACGCCGACAGGCCTTCGCCCCGGAACCTGCCCAGGGTTCCGGGGCGAAGGCCTGTCTGTCCTCAGGCGTCGTCCTCGCCGTTGCGGCGGCGCGAGAAGTGGTACGCCGCCCCGACCGAGCCCGCGATGAGCGCCGCGCCCATCCCGATCTCCTTGAGGTCGAACCCGGCGAGGCTGCCGCCCTCACCGGCGTGCACGCCGCGGCTGGGAGTGACGGGCACCACCGTGGGGTTGACCGGTACGGGTGTCGGGTGGTGCGGGTGGCCGCCGGCGATGGTCAGATCCGTGGAACCGCTGGCGCCGTCACAGGTGAACGTCACCCGGTACACGGCGCCCGGCTTGGCGTCCCAGTCGACCTTCGCCTGTGCCCAGGAACTGCCCGGCCGGATGGTGACCGTGTCGAACACCGCCGATCTGACCGTCGCAGGTCCCTTGCAGTCGCCGTCCCGGTTCACATGAAGCGTGACCTGGGCACCGGCCGCGGCGGTCGAGGGCAGGACGCTGAAGGCGAAAGGTGTGAAGTGGTGGCCGTCGTCTCCGGCGACGGCGGCCGGTGCGGAGAGGGCCAGGGCGCCGACGCCCAGCAGTGCGGCCGAAGCGACGCGTATCGCGCGCATGATGTTCCTCCGGTCCCCGAGGAGCAGCTGCGGACCCTTTCCGCTTTCAGGGAAAATGCACCTCGATAACCGAAACGCTAGGAACAGGTGTGCGTGCGCGCGATCGGAGTAGCGCGAATGGGGCAACCTGGTGGGTCGGCCAGGGGACGGTGGCGGCGTGGCGCGCGTCCCCCGGCGGGCGGTTCGTCGGGTGAGAGCCGGTCAGGACTGGATGTGCGGGAAGAGATTCAAGAACGGTGACGCCGAGGCGGTGATGCCCCGGGTGTACGGCGCGTCGAAGTCCCAGATGAGGAACAGCAGGAAGGCGATCAGAGCGGAGAACATCCCGGCGAGGATCAGTTCACGCATGGTGCGCCGGATCTGCAGCGCGAAGATCATCCCGATGGTGACCACGGCCCCGGCGAGCAGCCCGAACCACACCACACCCGGCATGGTCGCCCCCATGGAGTCGGCCCGGGCGTTGCGGGCCTGGTCCGCCGCGGTGACCTGGTCCAGGAGCGGCTGGTACGCCTGGGCCTCGAAGTCCGTCCTCGGCTGGTAGTCGGTGACGTCCTGGCGGATGCGGGCGAAGAGTTCGTCGCCGCGCGAGGTGAGGCGGCCGTCGTCGGCCATTGTCTTCCACTCGGTGTTGACGACCTGTCCGACATAGGCGTTGACATCGTCCCGAATCCGGTCACGGACGTCGGCCGGATAGACCCGCACCCGCTCCGAGATCTCGTGCAGTGCGACGGCCTCCGCCTGCACATGGTCCTGGGCGGCGCTGCGTCCCTCCCACACCCCGGCGATGGCCAGGCCCAGGACGATGGCGTACACCACGCCGATCCACATGGTCATGTACTCGATGACGTCCGGGGTCTCGTTGGGGTCCTCGTCCTCGGGCGCGGCCCGGTGCCGCACGAAGGTGATGATGACCACGACGGCGCAGGCGGCCAGCATCGCGAGGGTGAGAACAAGCCATTCCGGCAAGAGATGCCTCCAGAAATCAGCGCGGCCGCAGGGCGGCGACGGCGATCACGGCGGGCGCCGTGATGATCAGGACAAAGACGATCGGTGACGCGGGGCCGTGCGACGGGCTCTTGCGTACCGGCGTCCGGTAGTGCGGGTAGCTCAGCGGGGCCGCGACCGGACGGGGGGTCGGCTTCGCCGGCGGCCTCGGGGCGGGGGGCGGAGCCGGAGGGGCCGGCGCGGGCGGCGGAGCCGGACTCGGGGTCGGGCGAGGTGGCGCGGGCCGCCCAGGCGCCGGAGAGGGCGAGGCGTGCGGCGGTTCGGGTTTCGGTGGCGGCTTCGGTGTCGGTTTCGGGGTGGGCGTGGGCGTCGGAGGAGGCGGCTTCGGCCGGGGTGGTGTCGGCGTGGGCTTGGGTGCCGGTGTGGGGGACGGTGTCGGCTCGGGCGGGGGGCACATCGGGGGAGTCGGCCAGGAGAGGTCTCCGGCGACCGCCACCGCCTGTATGCCGTCCGGGCCGGCCGAGGCGTATGCGCAGGCGTCGGCCGTCGCCGGGCCGGCCGGTGCTCCCACCAGCAGCCAGGTCAACGTCACCACCGCCAACGCCCTTGCGGCGAAGGCGGTTTGGTTCGGTTCGGGTCCATACACGACGAAGATCATGAGCCTTGGCGCGCCGAGGCGTGCCGGAGCGCGCCGAGATTGGCCCGAACGGGGGATGAAGGGCGTGCGGTGGTTTGACCGGCGTGCACCCGGGCGGCCGTAGATGCGTACGTATGTGCGAGTTGGGGTGCCGGTGTCACGGGTTCGGGAAAGAAATTTGTGAGGCGGTTGAACACAACCACCGGTCCCGTTCGTACCCATGCTCGTGCAGCGGCGCAGCAGGGCGCTGCAACACCGTTGTGATTATGGGGAGTTGTTGACGATGAAGACCTCCTGGCGGAGCGCCTCGTATGTGGTGGGCGCCGCGGCCATGCTGGCCCTGACGACGGCGTGCGGCCAGGACAGCGGCACTTCCTCCGTGGGCAGTCAGAACGTGGGGGCCACGGCCGCGGCGGGCGATTACGGCAGCGTCGGCGCCGGTGGCACGACCGCCGCCAGCCCCAGCAACGGCTACGGGGCCGACGGGCAGGGCTCCGCGGCCCAGGCCTCGGCCGCGGGCAAGCTTGCCGTCACCCAGAACGCCGAGCTGGGCAAGGTGCTGACGGACGGCGGCGGTCTGACCCTGTACCGCTTCGACGCGGACACCGCCGAGCCGCCCAAGTCGAGCTGCGACGGCGACTGTGCCAAGACCTGGCCGCCGGTTCCCGCGGACGACGCCACGGCCGGGGCGGGCATCGACAAGGCACTGCTCGGTGAGGTCACCCGGGCCGACGGCACCAAGCAGCTGACCATCAGCGGCTGGCCCGCGTACCGCTATGCGAAGGACTCCAAGGCCGGGGACACCACCGGTCAGGGCGTGGGCGGCAAGTGGTACGCGCTCGCCCCCGACGGCAAGAAGGCCACGCTCGCGAGCCTGCCGGGTCTGTCCGTGCGCACCGACCCCAAGCTCGGCAAGATCGTCGTCGACAAGAACGGCATGACGGTCTACCGCTTCCTGAAGGACGTGGCCTGGCCCGACCCGATCTCCAACTGCACCGGTTCCTGCCTGGACAAGTGGCCGGCCGTCGCCCCGGTCGAGCCCAACGACACCAAGGGCATCGAGAAGAAGGGCCTGATGGGCTTCACCCGCCCCGACGGCGTCAAGCAGATGACCGTCGACTGCTGGCCGGCGTACACCTTCTCCGGTGACAACGCACCCGGGCAGACCAACGGCCAGGGCGTGGGCGGCACGTGGTACGCCATGGCGCCCGACGGAAAGCCGGTCGGCGCGCCGAAGAAGTAGCCGTCACCTCCCCAGGGTTGATTGCACCGGACGCGCGTACGACCGTGGTCCGCCCCCTCCGCACCGCACGGAGGGGGCGGACCTCTTTGCGTTGTGCGGCTGGAGGGCCGGGGGCCGGTCCCAGGGGCGGCGCAGTACCGGACGAATGCGGCAAGTGCCACAGGCAGTGACCGGGAACGGACGGTCAATTTCCGTTTCGGCTCGCCCTGTTGGCAGGCGATCAGTAGCCTCAGCTCGAACACCGGATCGCCAACGCCTTGGAGAGATAGATGGAGCGTCCCGCCTGGGCCCCACGAAGCATCGACATCTCGGTGCCGAGCGTCTCGCGCATCTACGACTACTACCTGGGCGGTTCGCACAACTTCGAGGTCGACCGGGAGGCGGCCCGCAAGGCGATGGAGTTCATGCCGGGGCTGCCCAAGATCATGCAGGCGAACCGTGCCTTCATGCGCCGGGCCGTGCGCTTCGCCGTGGGCGAGGGCATCGACCAGTTCCTGGACATCGGTTCGGGCATTCCCACCTTCGGCAACTCCCACGAGGTGGCCCAGTCGGCCCGGCCCGGCGCGCGCGTCGTGTACGTCGACCACGACCCGGTCGCCGTCGCGCACAGCGAGGCGGTCCTCGCGGGCAACGAGGGCGCGGGCGTCATCGCCGCCGACCTCCGTAAGCCCCAGGAGATCCTCGCGAGCGCCGAGGTGGGGCGCCTGATCGACCTGAACCGGCCAGTGGCGCTGCTTCTCGTTGCCATACTGCACTTCGTGGAAGACGAGGACGACCCGTACGGGGCGGTGGCCGAACTGCGCGACGCGCTCGCGCCCGGCAGCCTGCTGATCCTCACCCATGCCTCGTACGAGGGAATCCCGCTCCCCGCCGAGCGGGCGGCGGGCACGGTGGACGTGTACAAGGACATTCGCAACCCGCTGATCATGCGTTCGCGCGACGACATCGCGCGGTTCTTCGAGGGGTACGACATGGTGGAACCGGGACTGGTGTCGATGCCGCACTGGCGGCCGGAGACGGCACCGGAGGACGAGGATCCCTATGCCTTCTCCGGGTTCGCCGGCGTGGGGCGTACGGCGTGACCGCGGAGCAGGACGGGCCCCTCGACAGACTGCGCAGGTTCGCGACGATCTGGAGCCGGGCGGTCTTCCCGGTGACGTCGACGTCGCTGACCCGGCCGGAGTTCGAGCAGCAACTCCTGCCGTTGGCCCGGCGGTTGAGCGAGGCGCTGCACACCCGGACACTCGACGCGGGCGAGGGCAGAGCCGTCGGCGCGGCCCTCGTCGGCGCACACTGCACCGACCCGGAGGCGCTCACCCGCACCCTGGACTGCGTCGACGCCTACCTGGTGCTCTACTGCGGCGAGGACGGCGACCGGGAGGAACTGCGGGTGCGTTCGGCGCGGTTGCAGCACGCCATGGCCGCCGGGTTCGCGCAGGCGCTGCGCGAACGGACGCTGGCCGAGCAGGAGGCGATCTCCGCGGCCGCCCTGAAGGCGCAGGGCCTGGTGGCGCAGGCGCTGCACGACACCGAGGCCCGCTTCCGCGCGGTCTTCGAGGGCGCGGCCATAGGAATCGGCATCGCCGACCTCGACGGCAACGTCCTCCAGGTCAACGGCGCCCTGCTGCGCATGTTCGGTCTGACCGACGAGGTGATCCGCGGCCGCAGGGTCCGGGAGTGGACCCACCCCGAGGACGCGCCGCAGACCTGGACGCTCTACGACGAACTCGTCCGCGGCGAGCGCGAGCACTACCACCTCGAGAAGGCGTTCTACCGGCCTGACGGAACGGTCCTGTGGACCAACCTGACGGTCTCCCTGCTGCGCGACGCGGACGGCACCCCGCAGTACCAGCTGGCCCTCATGGAGGACACCACCGAACGCCGGCTGCTCAATCTGCGGCTGCGCTACGAGGCCACCCACGACGCGCTCACCGGCCTGCCCAACCGCACCTTCTTCTTCGAGCGCCTGGAGAAGGCGCTGGGCGCGGGCAGCGGCCAGCGCTTCGGCCTGTGCTACCTCGACCTCGACGGCTTCAAGACCGTCAACGACAGCCTCGGACACGCGGCCGGCGACCGGATGCTCGTCGAGGTCGCCGACCGGCTGCAGGGGTGCACGACCGCGCCCGGCGAGATGGTCGCCCGGCTCGGCGGCGACGAGTTCGTGGCGCTGACCACCGGCGCCGACACCGAGCACGAGGTCGACGAACTCGCCGCCCGCATCATGAACGCGCTGGTCACCCCGATCAGCATCGACGGCCGTGACCTCACCGTGCGCGGCAGCATCGGCATCGTCGAGGGGCCGGCGGGGGAGCGCAGCCCGGCGGAGGTGCTGCGCAGCGCCGACATCACCATGTACCGGGCCAAGTCGGCGGGCGGCAACCGCTTCGAGCTCGCCGACGAGGAGGCCGACGCCCGCGCCATCACCCGGCACGGGCTGACCACCGCGCTGCCGACGGCGCTGGACCGGGGCGAGTTCTTCATCGAGTACCAGCCGCTCGTCCACCTCGGCGACGGCAGCGTGCGCGGCGCCGAGGCGCTGGTGCGCTGGCTGCACCCGCAGCACGGCGTCCTCGGCCCGGACCGCTTCATTCCGCTCGCTGAACACACCGGCCTGATCGTCCCGTTGGGCCGCTGGGTGCTGGAGCAGTCGGTGCGCCAGGCCCGCGAGTGGCGAGAACGGTACGACGATGCGGGCCCGCTCCGTATCAACGTCAACCTCTCGCCCTGCCAGCTCACCCACCCCGGCCTGGTCCAGGACACCGTCGACATCCTGGAGCGCGCGGGCGTCGCACCGGACGCGCTGTGCCTTGAGGTCACCGAGTCCGCCCTCATCGGCGCCGACGACGACCTGCTCAAGCCACTGCGCCGGCTTGCCGAAATGGGCGTCGACATCGCCCTGGACGACTTCGGCACCGGCTACTCGAACCTGGCGAACCTGCGCCGCCTCCCGGTCAGCATCCTCAAGCTGGACCGCTCCTTCACCCAGAGCATGCAGCAGTTCCCGGCGGACCCCGTCGACCTCAAGATCGTCGAAGGGATCGTTTCCCTCGCCCACAGCCTCGACCTCGCGGTGACGGTGGAGGGCGTGGAAACCGGCGCCCAGGCCGAGCAGTTGCGGATACTGGGCTGCGACACGGCGCAGGGCTGGTACTACGCCCGCCCGGGCCCGCCGGACCGGCTGCACGAGTTGGCGCTGGTGGACGCGACGGGCTGACGCACGGCACCGACACGGCCTCACCGCTCCAGGAGCATCCGCTGGAGTTCGCGGGCGGCCCGGGGCGGGGCCACGTCGCTGCGGTGTGCCAGGGCGATCGTGCGGTGCAGTCCGGGGCGGGCGAGCGGGGTGACCCGTAGACCCCGTCCGGACCGCGTGGCGACCATGCGCGGTACGACGGCCACGCCCAGGCCCGCCCGGGCGAAGCCCAGCACGGCGTCCATCTCCCCGCCCGCCACCGCGAAGTCGGGTTCGAAGCCCTCGGCGCGGCACGCTGCCACGGTCAGTTCCCGCAGGTCGTAGCCGTGCCGGAACATCACCAGGCGCTCGCCCTCCAGATCGCCGACGCGGACCGTGCGTCGGCCCGGGCCGCCGGGCGCGGGCGCCTCCGGCGAGGACACCACCACCAGGTCCTCACGCAGCAGCTCCACGGTCGTCAGCGCCGGGGAGGGCGTCGGCAGCGGCAGGACGACCAGGGCGAGGTCGAGGGCGCCGCGGGCGAGTTCCCGTACGAGATCATGGGAGCCGCCCTCCTCGATCAGCAGCCGGATGCCCGGGTAGCGGTCGTGGAAGGCGCGCAGCACGTCAGGCAGCAGCCCGGTGCAGACACTGGGCGTCGCGCCCAGCCGGACCCGGCCGCTGCGCAGCTGCACCAGCTCCTGCACCTCGTGCCGGGCCGTGTCCGCGTCGGCCAGGATGCGGCGGGCCAGCGGCAGCAGCGCCTCGCCCGCGTCGGTGAGCGTGATGTTGCCGCGTGCCCGCAGGAACAGACCCGCCCCGAGTTCCCGCTCCAGTGCCTTGATCTGCTGGGAAAGGGACGGCTGCGCGACATGGACGAGCTCCGCGGCCCGGGTGAAGTGCCGGGTCTCCGCGACCGCAACGAAGTACTGGAGCTGCTGGAACTGCATGGCCCGATGATAGCCACAGCCTATGGAATCAAGCCGGACCATGTCTTGGACCGATGAGGTGCTTCGGCCCTAGCGTCTTGAGCCATGGCTCTGGCAACGCGGACGGACCGACGGCCGTCAATGGCGCGCACCGTATGGGACAGCTCCGTCGGCAAGAAGACGGTGATGGCCGTCAGCGGCGTGATCATGCTGCTGTACCTGGTCGCCCATGTGATCGGCAATCTGAAGATCTTCTTCGGGGCAGGCGAGTTCAACCACTACGCGCACTGGCTGCGCACCGTCGGCGAGCCCTTCATGCACTACGAGTGGACGCTGTGGCTGATCCGGGTGGTGCTGGTGGCCGCGGTCGTCGCCCACGCGGTCGCCGCCTGTCAGCTCAGCCGCCGCGACATCAGGGCGCGGCCCAGCAAGTACGTGCACAAGAAGGCGGGAGCGAGTTACGCGACGCGCACCATGAGGTGGGGCGGGATCATCCTCGGCCTGTTCATCGTGTGGCACATCCTCGACCTGACCACCGGCACCGTGCACCCGGGCGGCTTCCAGGAGGGCCACCCGTACCAGAACGTCGTGGACACCTTCTCCACCTGGTACGGCAACGTCATCTACATCGTCGCGATGCTCGCCCTCGGCCTGCACATCCGGCACGGCTTCTGGAGCGCGGCCCAGACCCTTGGCGTCGGCAGCCGCGCCCGCGACCGCGCCCTCAAGACCTCCGCAAACGTCCTCGCAGTGCTGCTCACGGCCGGCTTCATCGCCGTACCGGTGGGCGTCATGACCGGAGTGGTGAGCTGACATGACTTCTTACGCGGACTACGTGACCGGAGAGCCGGTAGTCGACGACAAGGCACCGTCCGGCCCCGTCAACGAGCGCTGGGACAAGCGCCGTTTCGAGGCCAGACTGGTCAACCCGGCCAACCGGCGCAAGCACACGGTGATTGTGGTGGGCACCGGACTGGCGGGAGGTTCCGCCGGTGCCACGCTGGCCGAACAGGGCTACCACGTCGTCCAGTTCTGCTACCAGGACTCCCCGCGCCGCGCCCACTCGATCGCCGCCCAGGGCGGCATCAACGCGGCGAAGAACTACCGCAACGACGGCGACTCCGTCCACCGGCTGTTCTACGACACCGTCAAGGGCGGCGACTTCCGGGCGCGGGAGTCGAACGTGCAACGGCTCGCGCAGATCTCCGTCGAGATCATCGATCAGTGCGTGGCGCAGGGCGTGCCGTTCGCCCGTGAGTACGGCGGCCTCCTCGACACCCGGTCCTTCGGCGGCGTACAGGTCTCCCGGACCTTCTACGCCCGCGGCCAGACGGGTCAGCAGCTGCTGCTCGGCGCCTACCAGGCCCTCAGCCGGCAGATCGCCGCGGGCACCGTCGAGATGCACCCGCGCACCGAGATGCTCGACCTGATCGTCGTCGAGGGCAAGGCCCGCGGCATCGTGGCCCGGGACCTGGTCACCGGCCGTATCGACACGTACTTCGCGGACGCCGTCGTCCTGGCGAGCGGCGGCTACGGCAACGTCTTCTACCTGTCGACGAACGCCATGAACTCCAACGCCACCGCGATCTGGCGGGCCCACCGGCGCGGCGCCTACTTCGCCAACCCCTGCTTCACGCAGATCCACCCCACCTGCATCCCGCGCACCGGCGACCACCAGTCCAAGCTCACCCTGATGAGCGAGTCGCTGCGCAACGACGGGCGGATCTGGGTGCCCAGGGCCAAGGGCGACGACCGGCCGCCGAACAGGATTCCCGAGGACGAGCGCGACTACTACCTGGAGCGCATCTACCCGTCCTTCGGCAACCTGGTGCCCCGCGACATCGCCTCCCGCGCCGCGAAGAACGTCTGCGACGAGGGGCGGGGCGTGGGCCCCGGCGGGCAGGGCGTGTACCTGGACTTCGCCGACGCCATCAAGCGGATGGGCCGCAAGGCGGTCGAGGAGAAGTACGGCAACCTCTTCGACATGTACGCGCGGATCACCGCCGAGGATCCGTACACGGTCCCGATGCGGATCTACCCCGCCGTGCACTACACGATGGGCGGTCTGTGGGTCGACTACGACCTGCAGACCACCATCCCCGGCCTGTTCGCGGTCGGCGAGGCCAACTTCTCCGACCACGGCGCGAACCGCCTCGGCGCCTCCGCCCTGATGCAGGGCCTGGCCGACGGCTACTTCGTGCTGCCTGCCACCATCAACGACTACCTCGCCCGCAACCCGCACCACGAGCCGGTGACCGACGAACACCCCGTCGTACAGGAGGTGTTGGCCGAGACCGAGGACCGCCTCCACCTGCTGCTGTCCGTCGACGGCGACCGCACCCCCGACTCCTTCCACCGCGAAGTCGGCGAACTCATGTGGGAGTTCTGCGGCATGGCCCGTACCGACTCCGCTCTGCGAAAGGCCCTGGAGCGCATCCCGCAGATCCGCGAGGAGTTCTGGCGGCGCATCAAGGTGCCCGGTGCCGGTGAGGAGTTCAACCAGTCGCTGGAGAAGGCCAACCGCGTCGTCGACTACCTCGAACTCGCGGAGCTGATGTGCCTCGACGCACTGCACCGCGCCGAGTCCTGCGGCGGCCACTTCCGTGAGGAGTCGCAGACCCCGGACGGCGAAGCGGCCCGCAGGGACGACGAGTTCGGCTATGCGGCGGCCTGGGAGTTCACGGGCACGGGCGAGGCCCCGACCCTGCACAGGGAAGACCTGGTCTTCGAGTATGTCCACCCCACTCAGCGGAGCTACGCATGAAGCTCACCCTGCGCGTATGGCGGCAGCGCAACGCCGGCGCCGACGGCGCCATGTCCACGTACGAGGTGGACGGAATCTCCTCCGACATGTCGTTCCTGGAGATGCTCGACACCCTTAACGAGGAGCTCATCCTCAAGGGCGAGGACCCGGTCGCCTTCGACCACGACTGCCGCGAGGGCATCTGCGGCGCGTGCAGCCTGGTGATCAACGGTGACGCGCACGGTCCCGAGCGCACCACCACCTGCCAGCTGCACATGCGGTCCTTCGAGGACGGCGACACGATCGACATCGAACCGTGGCGGGCCTCCGCCTTCCCGGTGATCAAGGATCTCGTGGTCGACCGCTCGGCCTTCGACCGCATCATCCAGTCCGGCGGCTACATCACCGCCCCGACCGGCGCCGCACCGGAGGCCCACGCCGCCCCCGTACCGAAACCGGACGCCGACTTCGCGTTCGAGCACGCCGAGTGCATCGGCTGCGGCGCATGCGTGGCGGCCTGCCCGAACGGGGCGGCGATGCTCTTCACCTCCGCCAAGATCAACCATCTCAACGTCCTGCCACAGGGCGCGCCCGAGCGGGAGACGAGGGTGCTCGACATGGTGGCGCAGATGGACGAGGAGGGCTTCGGTGGCTGCACGTTGACCGGCGAGTGCGCCACCGCCTGCCCGAAGGGCATCCCGCTGGTGTCCATCACGAGCATGAACAGGGAATGGCTGCGGGCCACGCGGAAGGCGGCCAAGCGGTAGCGGAGCGTTCGCCGGCCGGCGCGGACGGGCGGGGCCGGGAGTGGTGCTCCCCGGCCCCGTCTCGCATGTGTGGGGTCTGTAGTGTTCGTGGACGGGAGATCTCGTCCTGGAGCGCGTGCTCGGCGAGACGGAGGCCCGCGGATGGCCGGAGCGCTGCGCACCGGTGAAATGACGGACACCTTTTGACCGTTCGGGCCATGGCCGAGGCCCCGGCCCGAGCCGTTCAACAACCTCACACCCTCTCTCTCTGCGCCGGACACGCCAAGGTCAGTCGGCATCGGAAGAACAGGGGCGGCGGACCGCATGACACCGCTCAGCCGCCCCGTCTCGCCGCCCCGGCCCGTGACCAGGAGAGAGCCATGACCGGCGTATCCACGCTCGACCGTCCCCCGCAGCCCACGGCACCCACCCGCTACACCGTCTCCCTCGCCCGCGACGAGGCCGACGTGCGTGCCGCACAGCGGCTGCGGCACGACGTCTTCGCCGGAGAGATGGGGGCCCTGCTGACCACCCCGCAGCCGGGCCACGACATCGACTCCTTCGACGCCTACTGCGACCACCTGCTCGTGCGCGAGGAGGTGACGGGACAGGTCGTCGGCACCTACCGGCTGCTGCCGCCGGAGCGCGCCGCCGTCGCCGGACGGCTGTACTCCGAGAGCGAGTTCGACCTGGCCGCGCTCGACGCGATCCGGCCCGGCCTGGTCGAGGTCGGCCGTTCCTGTGTCCACCCCGACCACCGCGACGGCGCCGTCATCGGCCTCATCTGGGCCGGGATCGCCCGCTACATGGTGGACCGCGGCCACGAGTGGCTGGCAGGCTGCTGCTCCGTCCCGCTCGGTGACGGCGGCGCGCTCGCCTCCGCGACCTGGGAGCGGGTGCGGGGCAAGCACCTGGCCCCGGAGGAGTACCGGGTCCAGCCGCTGCTGCCCTGGGTCCCGAACGCCGCCGCGGCCGCCCCCGCCTCGGCCGAACTGCCCGCCCTGCTGCGCGGCTACCTCCGCCTCGGTGCATGGGTGTGCGGACAGCCCGCCCACGACCCGGACTTCGGGGTCGCCGACATGTACGTGCTGCTGTCGATGCGCCGGATCAACCCGCGCTATCTGCGGCACTTCCTCTCGCTGGTGCCGTCCTGATGAGCGTCTGGCTGCCCAGCGCGCCCTGCACCCCGGGGGCGTGCATCGAGCCGACGGGGTCCGCCACGGCCGTACCGCGAGCCGTGCTGCGGATGGCGGCAGTCGTGGTCCTGGTGCTCGCCGGGATCGTGCTGTCGCCGCTCGGCGGGCTGATCCCCGCCGAGCTGGTGAGGCGGTGGAGCCGGTGGGTCGTACGGGCCGCAGGGGTCCGGATCCGCATCACCGGCGCCGCCGCGCCCACCGGCGGACTGCTCCTGGTCGCCAACCACATCTCCTGGCTGGACATCCCGCTGCTCGCCACCGTCCGCCCGGCCCGCATGCTCGCCAAGGCCGAGATCCGGCACTGGCCCGTGGCGGGACCGGTCGCCGCGCGCGCCGCCCTGTTCATCGACCGCGACCGGCTGCGCGCCCTGCCGGACACGGTCGCCCGGATCGCGGACCTGCTGCGCGACGGGGGAGCGGTCGCCGTCTTCCCCGAGGGCAGCACCTGGTGCGGACGCGCCCAGGGAGACTTCCGCCGGGCCGTCTTCCAGTCCGCCCTCGACGCGGGCGTCCCCGTCCAGTCGGTCCGTCTGCAGTACCGGATCGCCGGGGGCACGGCCAGCACGGCGCCCGCCTTCATCGGCGACGACTCGCTGCTGGCCTCGGTGTGGCGGGTGGTGACGGCGCGGGGGCTGGTGGCCGAGGTCGACGTACAACAGCCCATCGCACCGGGCAGCCATGACGACCGGCGCTCGCTCGCCCGCGCGGCTCAGCCCGCGGCCACGGCCCAACCGGGCTGGATTCACACGGCGTTGGTGGCCTAGGACCTGTCGGCGCCCCGCACCGCTCGGGTCCAGTGGCCGGTCCGGCGCACGGGTCCGGGACGGCGAGATCGACCGGCTGCCGGCAAACCTCCGCGGCCGTCTCCAGGGCGAGGGTGACGTTCGCGCCTGGCTGCAGGTGGGTGAGCAACAGCCGGGCGGCGCCCGCCTGTTGGGCATGCCGGCCGGCCATCCTGGCGGTCAGCAGGCAGGGAGTCTCGGTGGCCGACACCTGGAGGAGGCAGGCGGCTTCCGACAGGAACAGATCGGCGCACAGCAGCCGGAATCCGCCGTCCTCGACGCGACAGCCGCTGCACGCCCGGACCGCCGTAGGCCACACCCCGCCCAGCCGCCGAGAACCGTCAGTCGCATGACCGAGACCCTGGGCCGGAAATCCCGGCGACGGGCCGGCGGCCCCCTGCTAGCGTGGCTTCCATGAAGGTCAGGACCTGTTGCAGGCACACCGCAGTCGCGCGAGCGACCAGCTCGCCGGCTGCCGACGCCTAATGGGAGCTACGGAGCCGGGGAATGCTCGGGTCCGTAGCCGCCAGCAGGTGAGCACTACCGACGCCGGAAGCATTCGACTTCTGAGGTCAGACCGTGCCCCTGCTGGTCGGCCGGGAGGCCAGACCGTTGATGGGGTGGCGTGCCCGCCGGGCAGTGGGGCGTGAGCACTGGATCCATTAGGCCGCGTGCCGTGCCTTCCGCAGGCTGCATGGAGCAAAGCACCTGACCAGGAGGACGAGTTGCTGCTGATCGGCGATGACTGGGCCGAAGACCACCACGACGTCGAGGTCCAGGACGAGGCAGGCCGAAAACTCGCCGCGGCGAGGCTGCCCGAGGGCGTGGAGGGAATCGCGAAGCTGCACGAGCTCCTGGCCAAGCACGGCGGCGAGGGCCTGGATGCCGCCGACGTGGTGGTGGGGATCGAGACCGACCGCGGCTCCTGGGTGCAGGCCCTGATCGCCTCCGGCTACCAGGTCTATGCCATCAACCCGCGGCAGGTCGCCCGGTTCAAGGAACGCTATGCCTCCTCCGGCGCCAAGAGCGACAGGGGCGACGCGCACGCGCTGGCGGACATGGTCCGCATCGACCGGGCCCAGCTGCGGCCGGTGGCCGGGGACAGCGAGCAGGCGCAGGCCGTCAAGGTCGTCGCCCGCGCCCACCAGACCTTGATCTGGGAACGCGTTCGCACGTTCCAGCGGCTGCGCAGCACGCTGCGCGAGTACTTCCCCGCCGCCCTGGCCGCCTACGCGGACCTCACACTGACCAGCACGGACGCCCTGGAACTGCTGATCAAGGCCCCTACCCCGGCGGCCGGGGCGAAGTTGACCCGTGCCCAGATCACCGCCGTTCTGGCCCGTGCCCGCCGGCGCAACCGGGACGCGAAAGCGGCCACGATCCAGGCCGCGCTGCGCGAACGGCAGCTGGGCCTGCCCGAGCCGGTCACGACCGCCTACGCGGCCACCGTCACCGCTCACGCGAAGCTGCTGATCGCCCTGAACGAGCAGATAGCCGACCTGGAAGGGCAGGTGAGGGCCCATTTTCTCAAGCACCCAGACGCTGAGATCTACCTCTCGATGCCCGGCATCGCGGAGATCACCGGCGCCCGGGTGCTCGCCGAGTTCGGGGACGACCCCACCCGCTACGCGTCCGCCAAAGCCCGCAAGAACTACGCCGGCACCAGCCCCATCACCCGGGCCTCCGGCAAGAGCCATACCGTCCAGGCCCGCTACGTCCGCAACAACCGGCTCGCCGATGCGTTGCAGACCCAGGCGTTCTCCGCCCTGCGCGCCTCGCCCGGCGCCCGCCACTACTACGACAAACAACGCGCCCGCGAGGCCGGTTACAACCCGGCCCTGCGGCAGCTCGGCAACCGCCTCGTCGGCATCCTCCACGGATGCCTCAAGACCCGAACCCTCTACGACGAAGCGACCGCCTGGTCGCACCACGCCCACACCCCTGCCGCTTGACACCAAACGACATGGGGTGTCTGACCTCTCCACCTCTCCCCGGCGGCCGGAAACGGACCGCCGGGATGTGCTTCCCCTCTGCGCAGGTTCACAGTCCGCTCCCGCGGTGCGGTTTCCGGTCCCATGACCCGAAGGAACCCCGCCATGAACACCGACGAGACGGTACGGACGTTCACCGACTTCTACCGGGAGCGCGGCCACCACCTCATCACCGGAAGCACCCTGCTGCCGCCGCCCTCGGACCCGGTGCTGTTCACCACCTCAGGCATGCACCCCCTCACGCCCCACCTCCAGGGGCGCCCGCACCCCCAGGGGCGGCGCCTGATCAACGTCCAGCGCTGCCTGCGCACCACCGACCTCGACGAGATCGGCGACCTCACCCACCTCACGGTCTTCGAGATGCTCGGCTCCTGGTCCCTGGGCGACTACGGGCATTCGCAGAGCCTGCGGTGGGGATACGAGCTGCTGCGCGACGGGTACGGCATCCCGCGGGAACGGCTGTACGTCACGGTCTTCGGCGGTGACGGCCGGCTCGGCCCGGACACCGAATCGCTGCGCACCTGGCAGGAGTTGGGCCTGCCCGTGGAGCCGACCGACGACGAGAACTGGTGGTCCAACGGGTCCGTCGGACCCTGCGGCCCCGACTCGGAGATCTTCGTCTGGACCGGCGACCCCGGCACTCCACCCCAGGGCACCCCCACCACCGACCCGGGATGGGTGGAGATCTGGAACCACGTCAACATGCGCTACCGCCGTCACGAGGACGGCAGCCTCGAACCCCAGCGGCAGCCCGCCGTCGACACGGGCATGGGCCTGGAACGGCTGACGGCTGTCCTGCAGGGACACCGCTCGGTCTACGAGACGGACCTGTTCGAACCGTGGATGCGGCTGCTTCCGCCGCTGTGGCGGCTGGACGGGCCGTCGACGCGACTGGTCTGCGACCACCTGCGTTCGAGCATCGTCGTACTCGGCGACGGCGTCCGCCCGTCCAACACCGGCCGCGGCTACGTCCTGCGCCGTCTGATCCGCTGCCTCCTCACCACACTGCGGCGAGAGAACCCCTCGCACACCCTGACCGACCTGCCCGTGGAACTCGTCGGGCACACGCTGGACCACTTCCGTCAGTCCTGCGGGGCCGGCACGGTCCGCGAGCTGCTCCTGGACGAGGAGCAGCGGTTCACCCGGCTCCTCGAACGCGGTCAACGGGTGCTCTCCCGGCCGGAGTTCGGCGGCCCGCTGAGCGAGGAGGACTACCGGTACCTCCACGACACCCACGGCCTGCCCCGCGATCTGGTCGCCGGTCTGCTCACCACCGACTGACGCTCGTCCCGGCTCTTCGTCTTTCCGGCTCTCCGCAACCGGAGTGTGAGGTGTGCAGCGGCGGAGCAGCCGTACCTCTCGATTCGGCGGCGTTATAGGGTGCGCGTGTGGAGCGGATCATGGTGGTGGGTGTCACCGGCGCGGGCAAATCGACCCTCGCGCGGGCCGTGGGCGCGCGTCTGGACGTGCCGTACCACGAGATGGACGCCCTGTACTTCACCGGCCCCGACTGGGCCGTCAACGACAAGCTCACCGAGACGGTGTCGCCGCTCGCGGCCGAACCCCGCTGGATCATCGACTCCATAGGCTATCCGGAAGTCCGTGACCTGCTCTGGGAGCGGGCCGACACCGTGCTGTGGCTGGACTACGCCAAGCGCGTCGTCCTGCCCCGCGTCCTGCGCCGCTCGCTCACCCGCGAGCCGGTCTTCGGCGGCAACACGGAGACCTGGGCTGGCTGGCTCAGCAGGGAACATCCGGTGTGGTGGGCCTGGTCCCAACACGCGGGCCGCCACCGCGAAATCGCCCACCGTACAAGCGATCCACGCTTCGCGCCGCTTCAGACCCTGCGTTTTCCGCGCCCCGCCGCGACCGCGGCCTGGCTGGCCACGCTCACGCCTTCCGCGGCAGCACCCGGCGCAGATACGGCGCCGTAACGCTCGCCTCCGCTCCCGCGACCTCCGTCGGCGTGCCCGCCGCGACGATCCGTCCGCCCGCGTCCCCGCCACCCGGGCCCAGGTCGATCACCCAGTCCGCGCCGGCCACCACCGACATGTCGTGCTCGACGGCGATCACGGTGTGGCCGGCGTCGACCAGGCCGTGCAGCTGGCGCATCAGGACCTCGACATCGGCCGGATGGAGACCTGTGGTCGGTTCGTCGAGGAGATAGAGGGTGTGGCCGCGGCGGCCACGCTGCAGCTCGCCGGCCAGCTTGATGCGCTGGGCCTCGCCGCCGGACAGCTCGGTGGCATGCTGGCCCAGGCGCAGATAGCCGAGGCCCACGTCGAGCGGCGCGCCGAGACTGCGGGCCACCGCCGAAGTGTCCGCGAAGAACTCCGCCGCGCTCTCCACCGTCAGGTCGAGCACCTGCGCGATGTTCCGTCCCCGATACGTCACTTGGAGTGTCGCCGGGTTGTAGCGGGCCCCGCCGCAGTCCGGGCACGGCGCGTACGTACTCGGCAGGAACAGCAGCTCGACGCTGACGAACCCCTCGCCCTGACAGGTCTCACAGCGCCCGCCCGCCACGTTGAAGGAGAAGCGGCCGACGCCGTAACCCCGGGTGCGCGCCTCGTCGGTGGCCGCGAACTCCCTGCGTACGACATCGAAGAGGCCGGTGTAGGTGGCCAGGTTGGAGCGGGGGGTGCGGCCGATGGGCTTCTGGTCGACCGACACCAGCCGTGCCACCCCCGCCAGGTCTTCGGTGATCTCGCCGATGAGCGTGGACTTCCCGGACCCGGACACGCCCGTGACCGCGGTCAGCACGCCGAACGGGAACTCGGCCGTCACCCCGCGCAGGTTGTGCCGGTTGACCGGCCCGATCTTCAACTGGCCGCGCGCGGCGCGCACTTGGCGTACGGGGGTGGGGGAGCGGTCGAAGAGGAAGCGGGCCGTCGCCGACCGCTCGACCGAGGCCAGCTCCGGCACCGGGCCACTGTGCAGCACCTCACCGCCGTGCTCGCCGGCCAGCGGCCCCACGTCCACGAGCCAGTCGGCGCCGCGCATGACGTCGAGGTGGTGCTCGACCACGAACACCGAGTTCCCGGCCGACTTCAGCCGCTCCAGGACGGTGAGCAGGGCCTCCGTGTCCGCCGGGTGCAGGCCCGCGGACGGTTCGTCGAGCACGTAGACGACACCGAACAGCCCGGAGCGCAGCTGTGTCGCCAGGCGCAGTCGCTGCAGCTCGCCCGCCGAGAGGGTAGGTGTCGAACGGTCCGGACTGAGGTAGCCGAGGCCGAGTTCGAGGATGGGTGCGATACGGGAGTGCAGGTCCTCGGTGAGGACGCGGGCGGCCTCGGAGGTGGCCTCCAGGGCGGAGGCGAGGTCCGCGACGGGCAGCGCCGCCAGCTCGGCGATCGTACGGCCCGCGGCCCGTCAGCAACAGCACGCCTGCCGTCACGGCGGCCGTGAGCCACGCGGTGCGACTTCGGCGGGCCCGCCGCTCCGCCGCCACCGTCGGCCGCATCTGCAACTGCGGCTGCGCGAGCAACGGCTGCGCGGGCACCAGGTGTGTGTGCACCGGCTGCGTATGTGTCCGGGTGGGGTCGGGAGCCGGAGCCGGGACCGTCACCTCCGGCCCCGTGACCTGCCGCCAGACGGCCGGCCCACCGCCCGCGTCGGCGTCCCGGCCCAGCCGCTGCCGGCACCACGCGATGACCTCCGCGAGGGTCGCCCGTTCCGTCGGGCCGGCGGCCAGGCACCGGGCGATCAGCGGACGGAGCTGTTCGGGCAGCAGGGCCAGGTCCGGTTCCGAGTGCACGATCCGGTAGAGGACGGTGGCTGAAGGGCCGTCCCCGTACAGCGGCTCGCCCAGTGCGGCGAACGCCGCCGTCTGACCGAGCGCGAAGACGTCGGTCGCCGACGTGACCTCATCCGCTGTCACCTGCTCGGGAGCCATGAACTGAGGCGTACCGACGGTGGAGCCCGCGGCCGTGTGCGAAGTGGCGTCCGCGGCCAGCGAGATACCGAAGTCGATCACCCGCGGCCCGTCGGCGGCCAGCAGCACGTTCGACGGCTTCAGGTCCCGGTGCACGATTGCCGCGCCATGGATGGCCTGCAGCGCCTCGGTCACCCCCGCCATCAGCCACAGCACCGCGGGCACCGGCAGCGGTCCGCTCCGGGCGACGGCCTCCGCCAACGAGGGCCCGGGCACATAGAGCGTGGCCAGCCACGGCGGTACACCGTCCGGATCGGCGTCGATCAGCTCGGCGGTGTACGCGCCCCGGACCCGCTGGGCCGCCTTGATCTCCCGGCCGAACCGCCGCCGGACGCCGGGTCGTCGGCCAGTTCCGGGCACACCACCTTGATCGCCACCGGTCGGCCGCCCTGCGTGTGCGACAGATAGACCCGCCCCATGCCACGGGCGCCGAGCCGGGCGGCCAGACGATATCCGGCCACGATGGGCGGATCGTCCGCCTGCAACGGCTGGAACACCTCAGTCGCATGGTTCATCGGCACTCGTCCCCCTGGCCCCCTGGCCCCCTGGTCACCCATGGGTTGGCCAATCACAGAACCTTAAGGGTTGTCCTGGTGACCGCTGATCGGAAACGGGGTGCGCGAGACGCTCGAACTTTCCGCGGACGCCCAGCAGTTGGTCGTCTTTCTCCCGGTGGACGAGAAGACCGCACGGGCAGTCCCGGGAGTCACTGCCGCGTGGGCAGCTGCCGCAAGCCGTTCTCCAGCAGCGCGAAGGCGTGTTCCGCGTCGGCCACCGCTCCCGGATACCGCTTTTCGACCGCCTCCCCGTATGCCAGGCGTTCGGCGTTGTCCAGGGCCAACGCCCAGTGGACCGCGACGATTTGGACGGCGGCGAGTCGCGCCGTGAGTTCCGGAGTGTCCGCGGTTTCCCGCAGTGCCTGAGCCAGTGCGCGTTCGCCGCCGGTCTTGAACCGTTGCATCCGGGCCACGAGTGAGGGCGTGTCGAAAATCATCCGCACGAGCCTGCGCACCTGGGGGTGATCGTTGAGCCCGGTGATCGGGTCCCGCTCGCGCAGTCCCTTGAGGAAGTGTTCCCGCACTGCGGCCAGCGGGGCCTTGCCGTCCGGGCGGGCCCGGACCACGCGTGCGATCTCGGTCTCGTGGTCGGCGAGGCGATGGACCACGAGGTCCTCCTTCGCCGGGAAATAGGCGAAGAGCGTGCGCTTGGACACCTCCGCCGCCTCAGCCACCTGGGCCACCGAGACCTCGTGGAAGCCGTGTTCGAGAAACAGCGTGATCGCCGCGTCGGAGATCGCCGCGTGGGTCCGCTGCTTCTTTCGTTCCCGTAGCCCTGGCTTGCCGTCCACGGAGCCAACATAACAGGAACCTGCCCCCAGGGGATTTCTGCACCTGGTATACATTTACTCCGAGGTGAGAAACGGGATGGAGTGAGGGTGTTGACGTTGACGGAGAGCACGGCCGAGGTCGTTGTCGCGGGCGCCGGCCCGACCGGACTGATGCTGGCCTGCGAACTGGCTCTGGCCGGGGTCGAGACCCTGGTGCTGGAGAAGCTGCCCCAGCGCATCGAGCAGGTGAAGGGCGGCGGCATCCAGCCCCGCACCGCCGAGCTGCTGGAGTCGCGCGGGCTGCTGGAGCCGCTGCTGAAGCGGGCCATGCCGCGTGACCCGGTCGGTGGTCACTTCGCGGCCCTGCCCGTGCCCCTGGACTGCACGCCCTGGCGCACCAGGCACCCTTTCCCGATCGCGATCCCTCAGTGGGAGATCGAGGAAGTGCTGGAAGAGCGGGCGCTCGCCGCCGGCGTGCGGGTGGTACGTGACGCCGCCGTCTCGGCCGTCGAGTCCGATGACGACGGCGTGGTCGTGACGGCGGACGGACTGCGGGTGCGCGCCAGCCACCTGGTGGCGTGCGACGGCGGCCACAGCACGGTACGGAAGCTGCTCGGGCTGTCGTTTCCCGGCAGGCCCGGCACCCACCAGGCGGTGGTGGCCGACATCCGGCTGTCCGCCGTATCGGCGTATGTGCCGCGGCAGATGGGGCACATGAGCAGCCTGACCCGCCACGCGGGCGGCTACTGGGCCATGCTGGTCCCGCTCGGCGACGACCGGTACCGGTTCACCTTCGGGCGCGCGGACCAGGCGGACGACACCCGCGACATCCCCGTGACCGCCGAGGAGATCACCGGCGCGCTGCAGACCGTGTACGGCCCGGAGAGCACCCTGGGTGCCGTGGACCACTCCTCCCGGTTCACCGACGCCACCCGGCAACTGGAGCACTACCGCGCGGGCCGGGTCCTGTTCGCGGGCGACGCCGCACACATCCACCCGCCCCTGGGCGGCCAGGGTCTCAACCTCGGCATACAGGACGCCTTCAACCTCGGCTGGAAACTGGCCGCGGTCGTCCAGCACCGCGCACCGAGCGACCTCCTGGACAGTTACCACAGCGAACGGCACCCGGTCGGAGCCCAGGTCCTGCACCACACGTCGGCGCAGCGCGTCCTGGCCGACCCGAACCCGAGCGACGACGTCGCCGCCCTGCGTGACATCGTCATCGACCTGCTGCGCCTGCCCGACACCAACCGCCACCTCGCGGGACTGATGTCCGGCCTCTCGCTGCGCTACGAGCTGCCCGGCGAGCATCCCCTCACCGGGCAGCGCATGCCGGACGCCGACCTGGTCACCGAAGCAGGCCCGACCCGGCTGTCGGCCCTCTTCGGCTCGGGGCACGCCGTCCTGCTCGACCTCGCCGCAGCCGTCCCGGCCGGCCTCCCGCTCCCCCCGCGAGTCGACCTCGTCCGCGCCACCTGCGCCGACGACCTGGGCTCGGCAGCCCTGCTCATCCGCCCCGACGGTTACGTCTGCTGGGCCGCGGACACCCCCACAGCCCGCGCCGACACTCTGCTCACCGCGCTCGCCGCGCTCACCGGCGGCCTTGCGCAGGTGCACTGAGCAAGGCGGGCGCGCACGGCGGCACGCCACCACAATGGGCCGTATGGACGCCGAAGCACAGAACTACATCGACGGGATCGCACCCGAGCACCGCGCGCTGTTCGACCGTGTGCGCCGGTTGATCCTGGAGGCGTGTCCCGAGGCGAACGTCGTGCTGTCGTACGGGTTGCCGACCTTCCGGGTCGGTAACCGCAAGCTGCACGTCGGGGTGTGGCAGCACGGGGTCTCGATCTACGGGTGGGACAAGGCCGCGGGCGCGGGCCTCACCTCCCGCCATCCGCACCTCGTCAGCGGCAAGGCGACCATCCGACTGCGCTCCCAGGACGCGGAGGGCGTCACCGACGGGGAGTTGAGTGACCTCATCCGCGCCTCGCTCGAACCTGGAACCGCGCCGTAGCGGCCTCGCGCCGCCGCGTGGACCGGAACCTGAGAAAATCTTGGGCGGCGATGTCGAGAACCCGGGACGGGCTCCGTCCCCGAGGCGAACGCGACCACAATGGGCGCACCAGTACCGAGGAGAACGACGATGGCCAAGTACCTGCTGCTCAAGCACTACCGCGGCGCTCCGGCGTCGGCCAACGACGTGCCCATGGACCAGTGGACGCCGGAGGAGATCTCGGCCCACGTGCAGTACATGCAGGACTTCGCGGCGCGGCTGGAGGAGACCGGCGAGTTCATCGAAAGCCAGGGACTGACCCCCGGGGGAACGTTCGTCCGGTACGACGGTGAGGGGCGACCGCCCGTCACCGACGGCCCGTTCGCCGAGACCAAGGACCTCATCGCCGGCTGGATGGTGATCGACGTCGACACCTACGAGCGCGCACTCGAACTGGCCGGGGAACTGTCGGCCGCCCCCGGCGCGGGCGGCAAGCCGATCCACGAGTGGCTCGAACTGCGCCCGTTCATGACCGCACATTGCACCATCACGGAGTGACCTCACCGATGAACGAGGCCCTGCTGAGGAGCCTCACACCGAGCGTGCTCGCCGTCCTCGTCCGCCGGGGAGCCGACTTCGCGGCGGCCGAGGACGCCGTGCAGGACGCGCTCGTCGAAGCGGTCCGCGTGTGGCCGGTCGACCCGCCGCGGGATGCGAAGGGCTGGCTGGTCACCGTGGCGTGGCGCAAGTTCCTGGACGCGACGAGGGCGGACGCCGCCCGCCGCCGGCGTGAGGACCGTGTCGACGAGGAGCCGGTGCCCGGGCCCGCGCCCGCGGTGGACGACACACTGCAGCTCTACTTCCTGTGCGCCCACCCGTCGCTGACGCCGTCGTCCGCGGTGGCCCTCACGCTGCGCGCCGTCGGCGGGCTGACCACCCGCCAGATCGCCCAGGCCTACCTGGTGCCGGAGGCGACCATGGCGCAGCGCATCAGCCGCGCCAAGCGCACCGTCTCCGGCGTGCGCTTCGACCGGCCCCGCGACGTCGCCACCGTGCTGCGGGTCCTCTACCTGGTCTTCAACGAGGGCTACTCCGGCGACGTCGACCTTGCCGCCGAGGCCATCCGGCTCACCCGTCAGCTCGCGGCCGTGATCGACCACCCCGAAGTGGCGGGGCTGCTCGCTCTGATGCTGCTCCACCACGCCCGGCGCGCCTCCCGGACGGCGCCCGACGGAAGCCTGGTGCCACTGGCCGAGCAGGAGCGCGGCCGGTGGGACACCGAGTCGATCGCCGAAGGGGTCGAGATCCTGCAGGCGGCCCTCGCCCGTGACCGGCTGGGTGAGTTCCAGGCCCAGGCCGCGATCGCAGCCCTGCACGCCGACGCCCGCACCGCCGAGGAGACCGACTGGGTGCAGATCGTCGAGTGGTACGACGAGCTCGCGCGCCTGACCGACAGTCCCGTCGTCCGGCTCAACCGCGCGGTGGCCGTCGGTGAGGCGGACGGACCGCGCGCCGGGCTGGCGGCACTCAAGGAGCTGGACGAGTCACTGCCCCGCCACGCCGCGGTGGCGGCCCACCTCCACGAACGCGAGGGTGACCTGGCCACGGCGGCGCGGCTGTACACCGAGGCGGCCCACAAGGCACCCAACCTCGCCGAACGCGACTACCTGACCCGGCAGGCCGCCCGGCTCAACGCCCGCCGACGGCACTGACGGGCCGGGCACGGCCCCGGGGCGCCGCCTCCGACGGTGATCACCACAGCCGGGCGAGACGCCGGTACGAGTCCAGCAGGGCCTCGCGGTCGTAGGTGCTGGTGGTGACCAGTACCTCCTGCGCCCCCGTCTCCTTCAGCACCGTCTCCAGTTCGTGCGCGACCTGCTCCTCGGTGCCGGCGAGGTGGCCGGTGAGCCCGGCGTCGTAGAAGCCGCGTTCCCGCTCGGTCATCGTGAGGTGCTCGACGCGCTCGGCGGGCGGCAGGGGCGGGAAGGCGCCGTGGGTGCGGGAGTGGGCCATCGACCAGGCCTCCGGGATCAGAAGCCGCCGGGCCTCCTCGGGGCCGTCGGCCACGACGATCGTGCCGGAGATGACGATGTACGGCTCGGGAGCCCAGGGCGAAGGGCGGAAGTGGGCCCGGTAGTGGTCGATGCCGCGCTGCATCTTCTCCCGGTTGCGCAGGTCGCCGATCACCATCGGCAGGCCCGCGCGGGCGGCGATCTCGGCGCCCTCCCCCATGGCCAGCACGAACGGCGGCACCGTCAGGCCCTCCGCCGGCCGCGCATGCACCCCCGTCGGCGAGGTGCCGCCGAACCAGCCGAGCAGCTCCTGCAACTGCCCGGCGAAGTCGTCCGCGTCGTCCTTGTCGCGCCCCAGCGCCCTGCGCACCCCGCCGGTGAAGCCGACCGACCGGCCGAGACCCATGTCGATGCGCCCCGGGAAGAGGGACTCCAGCACCCCGAACTGCTCGGCCACGACCAGCGGTTGGTGGTTGGGCAGCATCACACCGCCCGTGCCGACCCGGATCGTCCGCGTCGCGCCCGCGACGGCGGCGGCGAGCACGGTCGGCGCGGATCCGGCGACCCCGGGCACCCCGTGATGCTCGGAGACCCAGAACCGGTGGTAGCCGGCGTCCTCCAGCTCCTGTGCCAGCCGTACGGTGTCGCGCAGCGCCTCGGCGTCGGTGTGGCCCTCGCGGGTGCGCGAGCGGTCGAGGACGGAGAAGCGGGTCGAGGCGATCGCGGAGCTCATGGAAGGTTCAACACCTGGGAGCCCGCAGGATTCCTCACCGCCCGATGTCGTGGTGGGGGCTGAACGGATCCCCAGAAGAAAATGGCGAGAGGTTCATCGACGACTCCGCACGCGTGCGTCCCGCGGTGGCCGGATGAACTGCAGCTCCAGTGTCACCGGTGGCTCGGCGACACCCGGCCCGCCCGCCGCCGCTCAGCCGGCGATCTCCTCCGTGCAGTCGTCGTCCATGGCGAACCCGACCCAGGTGGCCCGGCCGCCGGCCCTGCGCCCCGCGGCCGAGGGCTGGACGACGACGACGTTCGCCTGGTCGCAGGGGCCCAGGCAGTCCGTCGTACGGACCTGGAAACCGTGCTCGGCCGCCAAGGCGCGCAGCCGGTCCAGCTGCCAGACGTGGTCGGTGCCCGGGTGCTTGCGCGGATCGCCGCAGCAGCAGCCCCGGCACACGACGAGCGTGCAGGGGCGCTGCTGGGCTGCGCCGATCAGGGTGTGGCGGGGGGAGGGAAGGGCGGATGGCATGGCCCAAGCATGATCCATACGCCCGCTGCCCGATGCCACCGGGTGGAGCCCGCCGGACGTGTGGCTCGTACTGTGCTCCAAGTGCCGTCCGGAACAGGCGAGTTGCCCGTCGGCGCCGGTGTTCAGGCGGACATGGAGGGTCCTTCCCGGCCCGCCACCTCGAAGAGCATCTTCGCGGCGACCGTCGTCCCGTCGGTGCGGATCGTGCCGGCCACGGCCTCCGCCCGTGCCCGGGTTGCGGAGGCCAGGGCGGTGGCGAGCGCGGCCGACAGGGACTCGACGGTCGGCGTCGGGCCGTCGTGTGCCGCGCCGATGCCCAGCGCGGCGACCCTGGCAGCCCAGGACGGCTGGTCCGCGATCTGCGGAACCACCACCTGAGGCGCGCCGGCCCTGGCGGCCGCGGTCGTCGTGCCCGCGCCGCCGTGGTGCATGACGGCGGCCACCCGCGCGAACAGCGCCTGATGGTTGACCTCGCCGACCACGAAGCAGTCGTCCCGGTCGTCGACCAGAGCCAGGCCGGCCCAGCCGCGGGCGAGCAGGACGCGGCGGCCGTGCTCACGAACCGCCTCGACGGCCACCCGCGCGAGGTCCTTCGAGAGGTGCAGGGCCATGCTGCCGAAGCCCACGTACACCGGCGGAGCACCGGCGTTCAGGAACGCCTCCAGCTCCTGCGGGAGCGGACGTTCGTCCGGCAGGAACCATGCCCCCATCTGCACGATGTCGAGATGCGAGATGTCCTGCCACGGGCCCAGGACCGGATCCGCCGCCAGCCACGGCCGGCCGGTGAAGGTGTGGTCCCGGACGCTCTGCAGCGGTGGCAGGCCGATCGCCGCCCGACGGGTGTTCTCCGCCTCGCCGTACAACGCGTTCACACGCTGGTCGTCCTGCTCCCACAGCACCTTGAGGTCGCTCTCCTCCTGCGGCGACGGCGTGCCCGGGCGCGCCCCCGGACGGAGGTGCGGCGACGGCAGCCCGAACGGATGGAAACACGCGTACACGTAGGGGATGCCCAGCTTCTCCGCCACCGAGCGGGCGCCGGCCGGCATCAACCCTGTCGCCACCAGCACGTCGCATCCCTCGGCTGCCGCGGTGAGCGTGTCGAACCGTGCGGCGACCAGCTCGGGCGCGAGCCGGAACGCGTCCGCCGCGGACGGCGGCCTCGTGCCCGTCACCACCGAGCGCACCGTCGGGCCGAGCGGCACCAGCGGCACACCGGCACGGTCCAGCAGCGCCACGAACTCCTCGTCCGGAGGCGCGCACACCCGTACCTCCGCGCCGAGTTCCCGCAGCCGCACGGCGAGTCCCGCCAGCGGTTCGACATCCCCGCGCGATCCCCACGTCGACAACAGCACACGCATGGTTGGTCCCCATTTCCGCAGGTCCTGGCTTCGGCCGCCCATCCTGCGGCACCCCCCGGGTCTTGCCGCAAGCCCCCCGGTGCGCTATACGTTGAAGAGGGCAAGGAGATGGGTCTCATGGACCTCCCTGCCGCTTCTTCTGCCGCCTTGTCGTCGGCCGTCTCGTGGCCGGCTGTCTCGTCGAGGCAGACGCCCCCGCCGAACTCACCGCGGCCCTCCCCGCCTTCCTTCGGCACCCCCGCTGATCGCCGGTGTCTAGGGTGGGCGTGTGACCGACAGCAGCAAACGCCCGCTAGCCGTGTTCGATCTGGACAACACGCTCGCCGACACGGCGCACCGACAGCGGTTCCTGGAGCGCAAGCCGCGCGACTGGGACGCGTTCTTCGCCGCCGCACCTCACGACCCGCCGATCCCGGAGGGCATCTCGCTGGCGCTGGAGAGCGCGAAGGAGTGCGAGGTCGTCTATCTCACCGGCAGGCCCGAGCGCTGCCGGAGCGACACGCTCGACTGGCTCACCGCACAGGGACTGCCCGACGGGCGGGTGTACATGCGGCGCAACGACGACCGCAGGCCGGCCCGCCGCACCAAGCTGGAGATCCTGCGCCGTCTCGCCCGTACCCGGGACATCCGCGTGCTCGTGGACGACGACGAGTTGGTGTGCGAGGACGCGCAACGGGCCGGCTTCACCGTCGTACGGGCACGCTGGACGGCCCCGTCCGCCGCGCTGGAGGCCGCGCAGGAGGGGGAGGGGCGGACCTGAGGCCCCGGCCGGGGTTCTGCGGCCGGCCCGTCAGTCCGACTCGTCCAGCCGGAAGCCCACCTTCAGGCCGACCTGCCAGTGCGCGATCTGCCCCTCCTCGATCTGGCCCCTGACCTGGGTCACCTCGAACCAGTCCAGATTGCGCAGAGTCTGCGAGGCGCGGGTGACGCCGTTGCGGATGGCCTGGTCGACACTGTCGGGCGAGGTGCCGACGATCTCGGTGACCCGGTAGGTGTGGTTCGGCATGCGGGTGCTCCTCTCCGCCGTGACACCTGCGTCACGCGTCACTCCACCGTGCCCCAAGGCGCGGCCGAGCGCGACACGTCGGGGCCTTGACGGTGCTTGCGCTTGCGCCGCGCATGCCGTCGGGAGACGGGCCCCTTGGTCTGCGGCGGGCGGGCGTCCTCTTCGTGGCCGGGCGGTGGGGTCCGGGTCGTCGATGCCGAGCGGACCGTACGGCACACACTCTTCCCGGTCGTCGACATCCCGCATGCCGTCGAACAGAGCCTGCCCGGCCGCGGACTGCGCACGGACGGTCCGAACCGGGCGCCGCCCCGCCTCCGCGGGCGGTGCGCGGTGCACGCTCCCCGGCCGGAGCGGAACTTGTGGCACGCGTCACCCCGTGCGCCCCAACCTGGGCCGGAGCGCGAGATGTCCGGGGTGCCGCGCGGGTGCCCCTTGACCTCCCGCATTGGTCCATACCAAAATCCGGCACACCCGTACGAGCCGTGTGCTCGTCCCCCCATGTCGGGCCCCTTCCCCTGTCCGCCAGACAGAACAGGACCCCTCGTGAGACGTCGTCGCCTCCTCGCCCTCAGTTCCGTCGGCCTCGTCAGCGCATGCGGACTCGGACCCGGCGGTTCCGGCCGGCGTACCGTCACCGCCTGGCTGATGAAGGACAGCGCCTCGCAGGGCTTCCTGCGCCGCTTCACCGAGGCGTTCGAACGCGACCATCCGAACCTCCGGCTGGACATCCGTATCCAGCAGTGGACCGGCATCGGCCAGAAGGTGCAGCACGCGCTGGACGCCGATTCCGGGGGCGGTCCCGACGTCATCGAGGTGGGCAACACCCAGGTGCCGCAGTACGTGGAAGGGGGCCGGCTGCTCGACCTGACCCTGGAGTCGTCACTGCGCTGGGGGAGCGAGCACTGGCTGCCCGGTCTCGCCGAGCCGGGACAGTTCCTCTCCCACCAGTACGGCATTCCCTGGTACGCGGCCAACCGGGTCGTCATCTACCGCAAGGACCTGTTCGCGCAGGCCGGCATCAAGGCGTTGCCCCGTACCCGCGCGGAGTGGCTCACCGTCACCGAGACCCTCAACTCCGGTGGGAACCAGGGTATTTACCTGGCCGGGCAGGACTGGTACACGCTCGCCGGCTTCATCTGGGACGAGGGCGGCGATCTGGCGGACGACGGAGACGGCTGGCGCGGCACACTGGACACCCCGGCCGCCCAGCGAGGCATGGACTTCTACCGCCGCCTGCACGCTCTCGGCGACGGACCGCCCCGCGCGGACGAGGAACACCCGCCCCAGGCAGGCGTGTTCGCCGCGGGAAAGGTGGCGCAGATCGTGGCGGTCCCGGGGCTCGCCCGCACCGTCCTCCAGCAGAACCCCGATCTCAAGGACACCTTGGGCTTCTTCCCCGTGCCCGGCCGGACCGCCGCCCACCCCGGAGCGGTGTTCACCGGAGGTTCCGATCTCGTCGTACCGAACAACACCCGCGAACGGGACGGCGCCGTCGCCCTGGTCGGCGCACTCACCGGCGCCAAGTGGGACACGGAGCTGGCCCGCACCATGAACTACGTCCCCAACAAGAGGTCCCTCGCCGGGGCGGTGGACGGCGAGGAGGGCGTCGCGGCCATGGCGGCCGGGGCCGCGGAGGGCCGGGCGACGCCCAGTACGCCTCAGTGGGGTGCCGTCGAGGCGGACAACCCGATCAAGGACTACATGACACGAGTGCTCACCGGGGCCGACCCGGCGACGGAGGCCCGCAGGGCGTCCCGGCGTATCACCGAGGTCCTGAACAGGCTGAACTGAATGCCTGGCGCGGCGGTCGCAAGGGCGCCGCGCCAGGCTGCTGCGGCCGGTCGGATGTGCCCGGCCGCCTGTGCGGGGACGTTCCGTTCAGGACCGGCGGTTCACGCTCGCGTCGGGGCCACGGCGCGGCCCGTCTGCGGGGAGATCGGGCCGGCGCACAGATTGCGGGCGCTCAGCCCCTGCGCGATGCGGGGGATCGCGGCGACCGTGTTGGCGGGCCAGTCGTGCATGAGGATGACCTGGCCGTTGGTGAGCCGCCCGGCGGCCGCCACGATCGCGTCGGTGGAGGCGCCGTTCCAGTCCTGCGAGTCCACGTTCCAGATGATCTCGGTGAGTCCGTACCTGGCCTCGACCGCTTTCACCGTCGCGTTGGTCTCGCCGTACGGCGGGCGGAACAGTTTCGGTGTACCGCCCCCGGCGCTCGCGATGGCCTGCTGGGTCCGGGAGATCTCCGAGTCGATCTGGGCCTGGCCGAGCTGGGTGAGATGCGGGTGGGTGTAGCTGTGGTTTCCGACCCACATACCGGCGGCGACCTGGGCCCTCACCTGGGCCGGGTAGGCGGCGGCGTACTGGCCCTCGTTGAACATGGTGGCCCGCAGCCCGTTCTGCTTCAGCGCGTTGAGCAGGGCGGGTGTGTTGCCGGAGGGGCCGTCGTCGAAGGTGAGGCCGACGTATCCGCCGCAGGTGGCGGCCTGCGCGGTGGTGGCGTGCCCGAGGAAGCTCCCCGCTGCGGCCAGCGCGACGACAGCCAGGGTCGTCGACAGGCAACGTAACGGGACACTGGACGCGGCACTCATCCGGCCACCGTGATGGTGGAGCTTCCGCTGCTCTGGTATCCCTCGGTCGCCATGATCATGTAGTACTTGAAGCTGCCGAGGTTCATCCCGGAGCGGGCCCATGCGTCGAAGTGGTTGCCGGTGGTGATGGTGCCGCCCGTCCGCTTCGACTGCCGCACGCTCCAGTACTGGTTGAAGGTCCTGTTGCCTTCGACGGACGGGGCGTTGTACCGCGTCGTCTGGTAGATGTCGTACGTCCCGCCGTCGCTGCTGACGGAGCCCTTGTACGTTCCCGTCGGCCGGTAGGTGCCCCAGTTGTCGACGATGTAGTACTCGACGAGCGGGTTCGACGTCCATCCGTACAGCGACAGGTAGGCGTTCCCGGACGGGTTGAAGCTGCCCGAGTAGGACACGTTCCTTCGGGCGCCGTTGCTCCAGCCCTTGCCGGCGACGAAGTTCCCGGTGTTCCTCCAGTTGGTGCTGTAGTTGCCGCCGGAGTTCAGGGTCATGGAGACCGTGCCCTGCGCGTCCGTCCAGAACGAGTAGTAGAAGCCGTTGTTGGTGCCGGTCTGGTTCGTGGTGATGACCGTGGCGGCGTGAGCGGTGCCGGGGAGTGCCAGCGCCGACGCCGTGCCCAGCAGCAGGCCGCAGGCGGCCCGGCGGCTCATCGGGTGTGCGGGTGTGAGGTCCATGAGCGGGGTTTCCTCCTCGTGGTGCGAGGGCGGGTATTGGTCCGACAGTGTTGGCCTGTCCCCGTCAAGCGTCAATAGTTTCGGCACTGATCGCGAAACATTCGGCTTGGCCAAGACCCCTGGCAGATGCTCAAAGTGCCTCTCTACCAGGCAAGTTGCTGGACACATTCGAAGAGGATGACTTGGCCCGTCCGGAAGAGATCGCGAGGTGAAGAACGAATCTCCGAATGTTTCGATGCAATTTCCGGACGGCGGGTTTTGGCCTCTCACGCCCCGGGGCAGCCGATACGCTGAAGGACAGCCGTGAACCGGGGGCGGGGCTGGGGGGCGGGGGCCATGGATCCACGGATGCAGTTGCCGGTGGGTGGATACGTCTGCGAGCGCGAGCTCGGCCGGGGCGGGCAGGGTGTGGTGTGGCTCGCCCGGGACCGGGCGGGGCGGCAGGTCGTGGTGAAGTTCCTGCTGCCGGGCAAGGAGTACGACGAGGTCGCGCTGGCCCGCGTACGCCGGGAGTTCGGTGCGGCGAGCCGGGTCGGTGAGCTGGCCACCGCCCGGGTCCTGGACGCCGACCTGACCGGACGCCACCCGTACATCGTCAGCGAGTTCGTCCCCGGCCCCACGATCCACCAGCATGTGGCCGCCGGTGGGCCGCTGCCCTCCGGGCGGCTGCAGTCCCTGGCGCTCGCCGTCGCGCACGCGTTGGCGCAGGTGCACCGGGTGAGTGTCGTGCACAGGGACATCAAACCGTCCAACATCCTGCTCTCCGCGGACGGACCGCGGATCATCGACTTCGGTATCGCCCGCGACGACCGGCTGCTCGAATCGGCGCTCACGACACCGGGCAGTGTGCTCGGCTCACCCGCGTACATGTCGCCCGAGCAGGTCAAGTCGCTTCGGGTCACCAGCGCCTCCGATGTGTTCTCCCTCGGCGGCACGCTGTACTTCGCCGCCACGGGGCGGCATCCCTTCGAGGGAGAGAGCGATTACGAAGTGCTCGTCGCGGTCTGCGAGCGCGACGCGGATCTCACGGGGGTGCCGGAGCCGGTCCGTTCGGTCATCGCCGAGTGCCTGCGCAAGGACCCGGCGGAACGTCCCACCGCCGCCCGGCTCGCCGCCCGGCTCGCCGGGGCGGTGGAGGCGGCGGAGGGCCGGGAGGCGCAGTCGGGTGCATCAGGCCCGCCGCAACCGCCACCGTCCGGGCGGGGGAGCGGCGGCGCCGGTCCCCGCCCCCGTACGAGCGCCAGGCAGCTGCGGCTGTGGGGGTTCGCGGCCGGCAGCGCGGCGGTGGCAGTGCTGCTGGCCGTCGTGCTCAGCCTCACCTCGGGGGGATCGCCGACGAAGGGCGGCGCGCAGGCTCATGACTCGGCCTCCCCGCCCCTCTCGTACACCGATGACCTGACCGACTCGGGCGACTGGCCGCACAAGGACCCGGCCCTCGGGAGGATCACGCACAAGGGCGGGACCATGCTGGTGGATCCCGGGACCGAACTGGAGGTGTGGCCGCAGGCACCCTTCGAACCGTCCTCCTTCGCGGTACGGCTGAGCACCCAGGTGGAGTGGTACGGGGGTGAGGGCGGGGTCGGACTGTGGTGCAACGGCTCGGGGGACTACGAAAAGGGTTCCCGCTGGGCGGCCTACCTGACTACCGATCAGGAGGCCCTGATCGTGCGCGAGTTCCGCTTCAAGGGGGCTTTCCAGCATGACCGGGTCGTCGAGGTCGACCTCGCGGACCTGGGTCTGAGGGTGGAGAACCGGCAGCTGGTCGACATGTCGATGACCTGTTCCTCCGCCGGTGAGAGCCGGATCAAGGTGGAGCTGGCCGTCGACGGCACCCGGGTCGCCTCGTACACCGGAGCCGCCTTCGGCGAGCGGGGCTGCGGCGTGGCCGCCTTCCACTACAGCGCGACCGACCCGAAGGGCACGGCCTTCCACGCGGGCTTCGAGCGCTTCACCGCGTCCGAGCCGTCGGCGTGACGGCAGTGCGCTGACGCCGCACTGGCGACGGACCGACTGCACACCGGCAGCGCGAGCCGCTCGCCCGGCTCCTCCGGCGGCGACGAACCGGAACCTGGCCCTCGGGGGTATTGCGCGATCGGAGACGAGCATCCATCATCAGGAATCCTGTTACTTTAATCTTTAAGCGATAGGTGCCCTGCCATGCCACTCAGCCCCCGAATCCAGGCCAGAGCGGTCCAGCTCCTCCTGGGCCGCATGATGAGCCGCGTGCACAAGGATCTCCGCTTCACCGACATCCCGAAGCGAACCGAGTCCCTGCGGGTGGAGACCGGAGCCGGACCGGTGGCCTGTACCGTCTACCGCCCGCCGGTCACCACGGCGGCCCCCGCCCCCGTCTACATCAACTTCCACGGCGGCGGTTTCGTGCTGGCTCGCCCCGAGCAGGACGACCACATCTGCCGCTACATAGCCGCCACGGCCGGCTGTGTCGTCATCAACGTGGACTACGCCGTCGCCCCCAAGCGACCGTTCCCCGCGCCCGTCACCCAGGCGTACGACCTCACCGCGTGGGTCGCCGCGAACGGCGCCGCAGGCGACTGGGACGGTTCGCGACTCGCCGTGGGCGGACACAGCGCCGGGGCCAACCTGACCGCCGCGGTCTGCCGCATGGCGCGAGAGCGAGGCACGTTCTCGCCCAGGCTGCAGATCATCGACTCGGCGCCGCTCGACCAGGTCGCCGATCCCGCGACCAAGCAGTCCCTCATCGCCAAGCCGCTGCTCACACCCCAGATCATGCGGATCTTCACCGGCGCCTACGTGCCGGATCCTGCCGACCGCGCCGATCCCCTCGTCTCGCCCGGACTGGCCGACGACCTCGCCGGACTCCCTCCCGCCCTGGTCATCACCGCGGAGAACGACCGCCTGCGCGACGAGGGCGACGCCTACGCCAAGGCGCTGGAGGCGGCAGGCGTTCCGGTCACCCACCGTGTCTTCGAGGGCGTCGACCACTACTTCACCCACACCGGGCCGGTGCCGGCCGGGAAGGAGGCCATCGATCTGATGGCCACCACCCTGCGCGCCGCACTGAGCGGCTGACACCCGGCACGCCGAGGACATCAAGCGCCGGTGTCATCGCCCGCCGGCACCTGATGTCCTGCAACGTCACCTACCTGTCCGGGCTGGGCCGGCACTGCCCCGACGGTCACCGCACCACGCTCAGCGACAACGCGAACCGGCTCTCCTCATCTGTGCACCAGTGGGCCAACTCCAGCCCGGCCGCGGACAGTTCGGCGCGTACGCGCTCCTTGCGGAACTTCGCCGAGATCTCGGTGCGCAGGTCCTCGCCCTCGGTGAAGTCGACGGCGAGTTCGAGTGCCGGAACCTTCACGGTCTGCGCGGTGCGGGACCTGAGGCGCATCTCGATCCACTCGTTGCCGGCGTCCCAGAGTGCGACGTGGTCGAAGGCGCCGGCATCGAAGTCGGCGCCCAGCTCGCGGTTGACGACGGTCAGGACGTTCTTGTTGAAGGCCGCCGTCACTCCGGCCGCGTCGTCGTACGCGCGGACCAGGACCTTCTCGTCCTTGACCAGGTCCGTGCCGAGGAGCAGCGCGTCGCCGGGGGACAGGAGGGAGCGGACCGAGGCGAAGAACGCGGCCCGTTCGGACGGGAGCAGGTTGCCGATCGTGCCGCCGAGGAAGGCGATCAGCCGGGGGCCCTGCGTGTCCGGCAGCGTCACACTCGCCGTGAAGTCGGCGATCAGTGCGTGGACCTGGAGGCCGGGGCGCTCGGCGATCAGGGCGTGCCCGGCCTGTGTGAGCGCGCTGTCGCTGACGTCGACCGGGACATAGGTGTGCAGTCCGGTCAGCGCGTCGAGCAGGTACCTGGTCTTCTCGGAGGAGCCCGAGCCGAGTTCGATCAGGGTGCGCGCGTGGGTCGCCTCGGCGATCTCGGCGGAGCGGGCGATGAGGATCTCCCGCTCCGCGCGCGTCGGGTAGTACTCGTCGAGTTCGGTGATCTGCTCGAACAGGTCGCTGCCATGGGCGTCGTAGAACCATTTCGGCGGCAGTGTCTTGGGTGTGCCGCTGAGGCCCTGCTGGACGTCGGCGCGCAGCGCGGCTTCCGTGGCGTCCTCGGGCAGGGTGCGGGTGAGAAGGAACGGGCTCACGTAAGGGGCTCCTTCGGCAGTGCGGGTGCCAAGGCGTCGCTCGGCTCTTTGAGAGGCTCCTTGAGAGGGGTGAGCAGCACGTCCGTGCGGCTCGCCGCGAGCAGTGTGCGGTCGGGGACCTCCTGCCAGTGCGGGTCGTCGTCGTAGGGCTCGGAGGCGACGACGGTGCCGCGGCCGGGCCGGGACAGGTACCAGAGGGTGTCGCCCCAGGTGGTCGCGGTGATCGTCTCGCCGTTGGTGAGCAGCAGGTTGAGCCGGGAGCCGGGGGCCGCCTCGGCGACCTCCACCACCGTGTCGGCCAGCGCCTGCCCCTCGTCGTCGCCGCCGCGCAGCCGCGCAAGGACCAGCGCCCACACGAGCGCCGAGTCGTTGCGGGCCTCCAGCGACAGCACGTCGACGGCGGGCAGAGTCGCCACCAGGGGGGCGAGCGAACCCGGCCATCCCTTCACGGCGCCGTTATGGCTGAACAGCCAGGGCCCCGCGGCGTACGGTGCCGCGGCGGCCTCCGCGTCGGCGCCCGACAGGGTCGCGTCGCGTACGGCGGCGAGTACGGCGCCCGAGCGCACGACGCGGGCCAGATCGGCGAAGGACAGGTCCGCCCAGATGGGCCCGGCGCGGCGGTAGCGCGCCGGCACCGGGTCACCCTCGGCGTACCAGCCCACCCCGAAACCATCGGCGTTGACCGTCCCGTACCGCTGCCGCCGAGGTGCCCACGACTGCCGGTACAGGGCGTGCGCGGGCTCCACGAGGAGGCTGCCGAGCGGCTCCTGCGAACCCAGATACGCCAGGTGACGACACATCAGATGTCTCCCGCGGACCGGGCGGTGCGGAACCCGGAGAAGATCTGCCGCCGGATCGGGTAGTCCCAGTTGCGGAACGTTCCCCGGCAGGCCACCGCGTCCACGGCGAACGAGCCGCCGCGCAGCACCTTGTACTCGGGCCCGAAGAACACCTCCGAGTACTCCTTGTACGGGAACGCCTGGAATCCCGGGTAGGGCTGGAGGTCGCTCGACGTCCATTCCCACACGTCGCCGATCAACTGGCGTACGCCGAGCGGTGATTCGCCCTTCGGGTAGCTGCCGGCCGGGGCCGGGCGCAGATGCCGCTGGCCGAGGTTGGCGTGCTCCGGCGCCGGGTCGGCGTCGCCCCACGGGTAGCGCATCGAGCGCCCGCTCGCCGGGTCGTGGCGGGCGGCCTTCTCCCACTCGGCCTCGGTGGGCAGCCTGCACCCGGCCCAGCGGGCGTACGCGTCGGCCTCGTACCAGCACACGTGCAGCACGGGCTCGTCGGACGGCACGACCTCGGTGACGCCGAAGCGGCGCCGCAGCCACTGCTTGCCGTCACGGCGCCAGAACAACGGGGCGTGGATGGAGTGCCGGCGGATGTGCGCCCAGCCCTCGTCCGTCCACCAGCGCTCGTTGTCGTAGCCGCCGTCGTCGATGAACGCCTGGTACGCGCCGTTCGTCACCGGCGTCGTGTCGATGTGGAAGGACGCCACCTCGCGCCGGTGTGCCGGGCGTTCGTTGTCCAGCGCCCACGGCTCACTGGAGGTGCCCATGGTGAACGGGCCGCCGGGGACGAGGACTTCGACAGGTCCGCCGGCCAGCGGCGCCGGTTCCGGGTCCGGGGCGGTGAGGGCCTGGGGGCCCCTGCGGAGCTGATGGGTGATCAGCATCGTCTCGTCGTGCTGCTGTTCGTGCTGCGCGATCATTCCGAAGGCGAAGCCCGCCTCCGTCAGCCGCGTGCCGTGGAAGTCGGCGTTCTCCAGCAGGTCCATCACCCGCCCGCGCACGTCCGCCGCATAGGTGCGGGCCTCGGCGGGCGGCAGCAGGGGCAGCGAGGGCCGCTCGGAGCGCGGGTGCTCGAAGGCGTCGTAGAGGCCGTCGATCTCGGGCCGCATCGCCTCCCGTCCGGCGACCGCCCGCAGCAGCCACAGCTCCTCCTGGTTGCCGATGTGGGCCAGGTCCCACACCAGCGGAGACATCAGGGGCGAGTGCTGTGCGGTCAGGTCGGGCCCTTCGACACAGCTGGTCAGGAGGGTGGTGCGGGCGCGGGCGGTGGTGAGCGTCGTCAGTGCCCGCTGACGGAGTGCTTCCGCGTCGATGAAGGTGTCATCCATGACGGTGCCGTCCCTGACCGTGTCGTTCATGGAGGATTCGTCGATGGCGGGGTCGCTCATGTGCGCAGGTCCTTCCCGTGCGGCTTGGGGGTCCCTCCGGTCGGGCGAAGCCGGGACTGGGGGAGGTCCGTGCCGTGCATCCGGTCCAGCAGGTCGTCGGCGGGGCATCGGCCCTGGATGACATAGCGGTCCAGATACGCCGCCACGGCGTCCGTGACCGGTGCGGTGGCTCCGAGCCGCGGCAGGGCGTCGAGCGCCGCCGTGAAGCACACGACGGCTGCCTCCTGCAGCTCGGGGTCGGCCAGGCCGTACCGGGCCGCGTCGGTCCACAGCGGATTGTGCGGCGCCGGCAGCCCGAGCGCCCGCTCGGCCAGCGGCTTCACGGTGCGATACGCGGTCTCCGCGGCCTCCGGATCGTCGAACAGCGCCGTCGCCACGGCGAGCGGGACGATCCAGCCGTCGTCGCCGGGCTGCGCGTCGATCATGCGCAGTTCCAGGAAACCGCGTGGCCTGACCGGCGGGAACAGCGTCGTGATGTGGTAGTCGAGGTCCTCGCGGGTGGGCGGCCTGGGCGCCTGCGACCTGGTCCACTCCCGGAAGGTGAGCCCCTGCGGGACGTCCCAGGGCCCGTCGCCCCGTCGTACGCACATCACCGGCGAGTCCATGACGTGCCGCGCCCAGGAACGGCGTGGGTCGCCGTTCAGCGGGGGCGCGCCCGCCCGGGCGGCGCCTATCTCCATCCACAGCAGCTGGCGAGTCGAGCGCCAGCCGGTGGGCTCCCCTCCGGCCAGCGGGGAGTTGGCGAAGGCGGCCACCAGGACTGCTCCCACCTGGTGCGACAGCCACCAGCGCCGCCCGTGGCCGAGCGGGCCTGGCTCCTCGTATCCGGCGTCCAGGCAGACCTGGACGGAGGCCGAGGTGCACATCATGCGGCGACCGGCCGGACCGGTGCGGTCGAGGCAGGCCTCCAGGGCGTCGTAGCGCGGTTCGTGCAGGAACCGGCGTGGTGGATGCCAGGGGTCGTGGCCGAAGCCGACGAGGCCGAGATCATGCTCGCGCAGTGCTGCGCGGACGGCGTCGAGGTCGGCGGAAACGGTACCGATGCACTCCATCAGGGAGGTGGCGGGCGACGAGCTGAGTTCCAGCTGGCCGCCGGGCTCGGTGGTGAGCGCCGACCTCAGGGGCACGGACCGCAGCGAAGCGTAGGCCGCTTCGAGCCGTTCGGGTGTGACGGGGAGCTGCGGGGTGCGCAGCTCGTGGACGAGCCATTCCACTTCGACCCCGACATTGCGGGGTGGGCCGGTCTTGAAACAGATGCCCCGGACCAGTGCCTCCACCTCGGGTGAGGTGAGGGGGGTGCGGGGCTCCGTACAGTCGCTCGCCGGAGCGATGCTCGGCGTATCGGACATGGTGGGAACCTCCTGAGATTCGGCCGTGCCGCCGGCCGGTCCGTCAGGAGCCCGGACGGCAGCACTCGTCTACCCAAGACCCTCCCGCCGTATCGCACAAGGGTGCGCATCGGCACGTTCCGGCTCGGTAATCTCCTCGTTCCGAGCGTTTGCTGCGGATTTCCTGGGCGTTCGCGGACGCGGAAAACTCTGTTGCATCGCGTGTCCAGCATCGCCCAGGATCGGTGCATGAGCACGACGGGGGAGCGCGCGGGGGCGCGCGACCATGGCGCACACGGGGGTGGCGCCATGAGCGCGCGCCTGCGTGGCCTCGCACGGCAGACGGAGCAGATCGTGGCGGCCGGGACGTATCGCGCGTCCGACGGGCGCGAGGTGTCGATCACCACGGCGGTCGAGGCGGCCCGGGTCGGCACGCGCATACACGGGCCGGCCCCCCTGCGGATACCGGCGACCGCCTACGTCGACACGTTCTTCGAGGTCACGGGCGAGAGCAGCCTGGAGGCCGCGCGCCGGCTCGGTGACCGTACGGCGGTACTGAACTTCGCCTCGGCCCGCAATCCGGGCGGCGGGTTCATGAACGGCGCGCAGGCCCAGGAGAGGCACTGTGCCGCGCCTCCGCGCTCTACCGGTGTCTTCTTGAAGCCCTGGAGTTCTACGACCACCACCGCGCACACCGTGACCCGTTCTACACGGACCGTGTCATCCACTCACCCGCGGTGCCCGTCTTCCGCGACGACCGCGGCCGCCTGCTCGACGAACCCTGCACGGCGGGCTTTCTGACCGCCGCCGCTCCGAACGCGGGAGTGATCAGACGTACGGCGCCGGAGCGTGCCGGCGAACTCCCGAAGGCCCTGGCCGTCCGCGCCGAGCGGGTGCTGGAGACGGCCGCGGCCCATGGCTACCCCAGGCTGGTGCTGGGCGCCTGGGGCTGCGGAGTCTTCCATAACGAGCCGGAGCAGGTGGCGGGCGCCTTCCGTGCGCTGCTCGGTCCGGGCGGTCGCTTCTCCCGCACCTTCGAGCACGTGGTGTTCGGAATCCTGGACCGCACGACGGGCAACACGGTCCGCGGGGCGTTCGCAGGAGCGTTTCCGGAGCGTCAACTCCAGCCGTAGGGCCGCGGCGTCGGCCTCCTGAGCGTGCCTGCATTCACTCGGCTGCCGGGCGGAGAGGCCCCCGCGGACGGGGGGAAGCCGCGGGGGACTCTCGCACAGGAAGAGGGAGGAAAGGCGGCCCGAGTTCCCGGCGAGTCATTGTTCTTGCTCCGGCCTCGGCTCCGGCTTCAGGGGGCGCGGCCGATCTGCATGCCGGGGCGGCGGCGGTGGACCGTCAGGTAGGCGAGGCCCTCGGCGCCCGCGGTGATGCTGCGGGTGGAGCCGTGGGGGAGCCAGAGCAGGGTGCCCGTGGTGAGGGACTGCTGCTCGTCCCCTGGGGTGCCGCCGAGGACGCCGTCGCCCGAGACGACGAGCAGCAGCACGTCCAGGTGCGTTTCCACGTGCGGGGCGATATGGCGGCCCGGTGCCAACCGGACGACATTGGCGTCGAGTTGGCGTCCGCTCTCGGCGAGCTTCCACAGCACGCCGACATCATCGGCGGCCCCGGCCACGGCGCCGGTGTCGCACAGGATGCGCGCGGTCGCCGCCTCCGGTTCCTCACCGGTGGGTGTGCCGGCCTCGGTCATCGGCCTTCCTCCCGCGCTCGTGCGACGCCGCTCGCTCCTCGCTCTTCAGACCATTTCAGCCGGCCGGGCCCCGGCCGTCCGGTCAGTTCCACCCGTAACGCTCGTGCAGCCGGTGCCGCACCAGGTTGAACCGTCCCTGGTCCAGGGCACAGGCCTCCCGGCGCATGCCGTCCTCGTGCAGCCGCAGGACCCGGTCCACGTCGACCCAGGAGTCACGCCCTGACCGGTCCCACGGGCCGCTGCCGATCGCCACCCACTCCCGGTCGTCGTCGTGCCGCTTGCTGGACAACTGGACGGCGAGCAGGGTGCCGGCGGCCTCGCGGGCGACGACGAGGACGGGACGGTCCTTGCCACGGCCGTCGTTCTCCTCGAAGGGCACCCACGTCCATACGATCTCGCCGGGATCCGGGTCGCCGTCGTGCGCGGGGGAGTACTCGGTGCGCACCTTGCCGACCTCGCGGGGGTGGGCCTCGGTGGTGGCGGTGGGCCCGAAGCGGCCCGGGACGTTCTCATCGGTAAACGCAGTCACGCAGGCACCATAGAGGAACCGTCAGCCGGCGGAGTCCCTGCCCTCGTCGCCCAGGCGCTCGACCACGTCCCTGGCCTTCTCCACGCCGGTGTCGATCTGCTCGCTGTACTTCCCGTCCGTCTTGTCGTCGACGAGATCGCCCGCCTTCTCCATCCCGTCACCGATGGCCTCGCCGTGTTCCTCGGCGATGTCCTCCGCCTTGTCCTTGAGGTTCTTGAGGTTCTCGAACATCAGGGCCTCCCTGCTCGGAGCCGCGCGCAACCGCGCGCCGTGCGCAACCGCGCACAGAGGCGATGCTTCCCCTGCGGAACACCGCCGGGCAAGAGGGCGCGCGAAGCACACCGGGGCACACGGACGCCGGGAGCCCCCGAGACCGAGGGCCCCCGGCTGCCGTCCGGTTACACGTCCTTCTCCACCGGCACCTTCTGCGACAGCGGTGCCGCGATCCCGTTCAAGGACGGCGAAGTCCCGTTCGGGGTGGGTGCGTTCTGGTTCATCGAAGCCAGCAGCTGGCGGGCCAGGCCGAGGCCGGTACCGCCCATGGTGAGCGCCTTGGCGAGCATCTCGGCCATGCCGTCGGCACCGTTGAGCACCACCATGTTGTCGACGCTGCCGAACGCGGACGCGCCGGCCTTGACGATCTCCGGCCAGTTCTCCGCGAGTTGCTGGGCGACGACGGCCTCCTGGTTCTCGGCCAGGGCCGAGGCCCGTGCCTTGATGGCCTCCGCCTCGGCGAGGCCCTTGGCCTTGATGGCCTCCGCGTCCGCCAGGCCCCTCGCCTGAGCCGCGGCCGCCTCGGCCTCACCGGTGGCCCGGGTGGCAGCTGCCATGGCGGAGCCGCGCGACTTGGTCGCCTCGGCCTCGGCACTCGCGGCCGTCTTGACCCGGGTCGCCTCGGCCGCCGCCGCGAGCTCCGTCTCCTTCGCCTTGGCCTGCGCTGCCGAGATACGCGCGTCACGCTCGCCCTCGGCCAGCGTGCGCTTCTCGTAGGCCTTGGCGTCCGCGGGCTTGCGGACGTCCGCCTGGAGCTGCTGTTCCCGCCGGTGGGCCTCGAGTTCGGCGACCCGGGTCTCCTGGACCACGACCTCCTGCCGGGCCGCGGCGTCGGCGAGCGGACCGGCCTGGCGCGCCTTCGCGCCCGCCTTGTCACGCTCGGCCTGGTAGCCGGCCTGGAGGATCTCGCTGTCCCGGGTGGCCTGGGCCATCCGTGCGAACGACTGCTGTTCGGCCTCGGTGGCGAGACGGTTCGCCTCCGCCTGGGCGATCCGGGCGTCCCGCTGGACGGCCGCCGCGTGCGGCATCGCCAGATTCTGGATGTACCCGGTCGGGTCCTCGATCTCATGGATCTGCAGGGAGTCGACGATGAGCCCCAGCTTCTCCATCTCCGTGCCGCAGGCGGCCCGGGTCTGCCCGGTGAGTTTCTCCCGGTCGCGGATCATGTCCTCGACCGTCAACCCGCCCACGATGGACCGCAGATGACCTGCGAACACGTTGTGCACCCGCTCGGACATCAGCTTCTGCTGGTCGAGGAAGCGACGGGCCGCGTTGGCGATCGACACGTAGTCGTCGCCCACCTTGAAGATGACCACGCCCCGCACCTTGAGCGGAATGCCCTGGTGCGTCGCGCAGTCCACGTGGAGTTCGGTCTCGTTCAGGTCGAGCGACAGCTTGCGCACCGCCTGCACACCGGGCAGCACCAGCGTGCCGCGCCCGGTGACGATGCGGAATCCCATGCCCTCCCCGAGGCCCTCCGTCTTGTGCTTGGAGCCTGAGATGACCAGTGCCTCGTTGGGTTCCGCGACCCGCCACATCAGCTTGAACAGACCGATCAGAGCGAGAACGGCGGCGACCACCACTCCCGCAACGACGCCGACAATCATCGGCATACGCCCCCTTTGCATGGTGCCCTTTCGGCACCGAACGATGGGAGTGTGCTCCTCGGCGACCCCCGGGTGAAGGCGCTGACGAATCCTTGTCGTGTTCTTGACGCGGGGGCTCTCACCTGGCGCTGAACACGCTCAACTGTCGTACGCGGCCGTGACGTAGACCGTCCTTGGCGGCAGGTACTCCACCACCATCACCACCGTGCCCGGCTCGATCCGGACCGTCCCGGTGGCCGGATAGGCGAGGAAGTGCTCCGCCCCGCCCCGCACCCGGACGATCACCTCGCCGACGAGCCCGGGCCCGACCGTTCCGGTGACCCGCCCCATGAGCCCGACCATCGACGCATCGTCCATGGCCACAGGGTAAGTGCCGAACCGTCCTAGGCCGTAGGGAAGTCGGTGGCGATCTGCTGCGCGGGCCACGCCTCGTGCCAGCGCAGTTCGGCCTCCAGCTGCGCGGCCAGTGAGATCAACAGCGGTTCGCTGCCGGCCGGTCCGAGCAGTTGCGCCCCGACGGGCAGCCCGCCGTCGACGAACCCGGCGGGGACGTTCACGCCGGGCCAGCCCAGCACGTTCCACGGCCAGGCGTACGGGCAGGCGGCGATCATCGCGCGGTCCGTGGCGAAGCCGCTCAGCTGCAGCATCGAGCCGATGCGCGGCGGGGGAGCGGCCGTCGTCGGCGCGAGGACCACGTCGTACGACGCGAAGAAGCCGCCGATGCGACGGTGCAGCACCGCCTCCGCCCGCCGTGCCGCCCTGAGCGGCACCCCGCCGAGCAGCCGGCCCAGCCGGGCGGCGCCGTGGGTGCGCCGGTCGAGCAGCGCGGGGAAGGGCGCCTCCTTGACGCGTTCGGCGAGGCCGGCCGTGGCACGAGGGATGAAGGTGAGCCCGATCTGGCCGTACGGCGGATCGGCTTCCTCCACGACGTGCCCCAACTCGCCCAGTTTCTCGGCGAGTTGGACCACCCGGGCGCGTACCTGCGGCTGGAGGCGTGCGGGCAGGGCGGTGAACGGCGGCTTGAGCGCGAGGGCGATACGCAGCCGGCCGGGCTCACGGCCGGCCGCTTCGGAGGCGTTGACGGCGGGGGGCCGGTGCGGGTCGTGCTCGTGGTTGCCACTCGCCGCGTCGAGGAGGAGAGCCGCGTCCGCGACCGTTCGGGCGAGGGTGCCGTTGACCGTGATGCCCTGGAAGGACTCGCCGCGCGGCCAGGTGGAGATGCGGCCGCGCTGCGGCTTGATGCCGATGAGGTGGGTCCAGGAGGCGGGGATGCGCACGGATCCGGCGCCGTCCGAACCGAGGGCGGCCGGCACGAGACCGGCGGCGACGGCGGCGGCCGACCCGCCGGACGAGCCGCCCGGGGTGTGTTCCTGGCTCCAGGGATTACGGGTCGCGCCGAACGCGGGCCCCTCGGTGAACGGCCACTGCCCGAACTCGCAGGTGTTGGTCTTGCCGACGATCACGGCGCCGGCCGCCCGCAACCGCCGGACGGCCTCGCTGTCTTCGGCGACCGGCGGGAACTGCCCGTCGCAGCCGAAGGCGGTCGGCTCACCGGCCACGTCCGTGTCGTCCTTGACCGCCACCGGGACGCCGAGCAGCGGCCTGCGCACCCCGGCCGCCAGTTCCTTGTCCGCCGCCTCGGCCTCGGCGAGGGCGGCCTCGGCCCGCACGAGGCGGAAGGCGTTGAGGGAGGGCTGCGTCGCCTCGATCCGCGCCAGCGTCTGTTCGACGAGCGCCTGGGAGGTGACAGTGCCGTCGGCCAGCGCACGGGCGGTCTCCAGCAAGCCTGCGGAACGGTCGGGCGTCATACGGCACACCTCCGGGACGGCAATGTCTACCGAACGGTAACGTCCGAAAGCGCTTCGCCGGAACGCCCCGCGGTGACCGGCAGCCGGATGGGCGTCTACAACGGCGCCGGGGAAGAAGCACCGGCGATGAGCAGACGGGGAGTTCCCGTGCCGTCCGCGGGCACGCTCCACAGGTCGCTGCGGCCGACCTTGCCTTCGGCCGGGAGGGCGTAGGCGACGGTGTGGTCGTCGAGCCAGGTGGCCTGGTCGTCGACGCTGTGGCGTTCGGCCAGCGCCGTCTCCTTGAGGGTCCTCAGGTCGAGGACGTACTCGTGCCAGAGGTCGGTGCGGGACAGGATCCGCTTCTTGAAGGCGACGCGGGTCCCGTCGGGGGACAGGGACGGACACTCCACGTTCTCGGCCAGGGTCGTGACCGTGTGCCGGGAGAGCGAACCCCGTACCAGGTAGGTCTTGTTGGAGGTGTTGAGGGTGGCGTAGAAGGTCTCGTCGTCTGAGGCGAAGGTGACACCCCAGAAGTTGATGTCCGATGCGTGGTAGGGCTTGCCGTCCCGGAGGACGGTGAAGGTCTCCAGGCTGGGAGTCAGCCGCATGGTGCGGGTGTCCAGGATCGAGGTGCGGGTGGAGAAGAAGGCCGAGGAATAGGACTCGCCGGAGACGAAGACGGTCCAGGCGACCAGGTTGCCGCTGGGTGAGACCCGGGCTCGGCTGGGGGTGCCCGCGAGCGGGAAGGTGTGCCGGGTGCGGAGGTTCGCGTCCACGAGCAGGGCACTGTTGCTCTGCTTGAGGACACCGGTGGTGGACTGGAGGCAGACGCCCGTGCCGGCGGCCGCGTAGAAACGTGCGCACTTCAGGTCCGAGGCGATGCGCCTGCCGCCGGGGCCGGTGGCGGGAACCGAGGCGACCGCTGTGCGGTGCGGACCGGCAGCCCCGTTCACAAAGACCAGGCGGCTCTTCTGATCGAGTGTCAACGTGCCCGCGCCGACCGCGGGTCCGCCCGCCTGTGGCTGGTTCGCGCGGTCCGCGCGGGCGGCGGCGTGCAGGACGACGCCGGTTCCCACGCCCGCGAGCACCAGGACCGCCGCGACGAGTACGAGCAGGCGGCGGCGCGTGGATGTCATCTGGATCCTTGTGGTTCTTGTCGCTGACGTGGTCATCGGGTTGTTTCGGCAGGTCGCAGCACGATGCTTGCGACGCCCGCGCAGCACAGCAGGCCGATCGCCGAGCCGGCCAGTGCCGGGCCGTCTCCCCACACCGTCCAGGCGGCGCCGAAGGCGAGCGAGCAGCAGAACCGGGCCAGCGCCTGGCTGGTGCCGACGAGGGCCAGACCGCTGGCGCGCAGACGGTCGGGCACGATGGCGGCGAGGGCGGCGGGGAGCACCCCGTCCGTGGCCGCGTAGAACGTGCCGTGCAGGGCGAGTACGGCGGCGGGCAGGGCCGGTGTGGCCGGGGCCCACAGGAGGAGGGCGTAACCGGCGAGCAGAACCGCGTGCCCGGTGAGGAACACGGTGCGGCGCCCGATCCGGTCGGCCAGGGCGCCGACGGGCACGGCCAGCAGCAGGAAGACGGCGGCGGTGCCGAGCGGCAGCAGCGGGAACCACTCCTCACCGATGCCCGCGCGCCGTTGCAGGAGAAGGTAGACGAAGGCGTCGCTGACGGTGGTCAGGCCGAGGAGTGCGGCGCACCCGGCGAGCGCCCGTAGTGGGGGCAGGCGCAGCAGCGCCAGCGCTTCGCGTACCCGGACGGGCTGCCTGCCGTCCGCCACAACGGCTTCGTCAACGGCTTCGTCAGCTGCCTCGTCCGTCTTCGGGGCGGGCTGTCTGCCCGGCACGAACAGCACCAGCACGAGCACACCGAGCACGGCGACGCATGCGCTCACGCCGAACACGGCGTCGTAGCCGTCCACGGCCGCGCGCAGGATGAGGAAGGCCGCGAGCGGGCCGAGCATCGCGCCGGTGGTGTCCATCGCGCGGTGCACGCCGAAGGCCCGGCCCTGCCTCGCGGCCGGAGCGGACAGGGAGATCATCGCGTCCCGCGGGGCGGTGCGCAGGCCCTTGCCGGTCCGGTCCAGGGCGAGGACCGTGCCGAGTGTGCCGATGCTGCCCGCGAGCAGGAGCAGCGGCTTGCACAGCGCGGACAGGCCGTAGCCGAGCCCCGCCATCAGCTTGTGGTTGCGCACCCGGTCGGCGAGGTGACCGCCGGTCAGCTGGACCAGTGCGCTGACGCCGTTGTAGACGCCGTCGAGGGTGCCGAATCCCAGCGGGCTGAAGCCGAGCGTGGTGACGAGGTAGAGCGGCAGGACGGCGGTGACCATTTCCGAGGATATGTCGGTGATCAGGCTGACCGTGCCCAGCACGAGGACGACCGGGGCGACCGTGCGCCCCGGTCCGCGTCTTCGGGCCGGGTCGGTGCCCGCCTTCACAGGCGCGGAACGGTCGGTGAGGTACAAGACGTGGCTCCTGGTGCGGTGGGATCAGTTCTGCCGGCTGCTCTCGTCCCGTAGCCAGGTGCCGAAGTCCTGTGCCCGGATGGCCTTTCTGGCTCCCCGCCGGGCGGCGACCGCTGCCGCGAGGAAGACCACGACGCTCGCGAGGAGCTTCGGCTCGCCGCGGACCAAGGCCGCGAGATCAGCCTTGCTCGTGCGCGTCGAGACTTCTTCCGGTTCTTGATGCCGATCGGCCGGTTCCTGATGTGGATCGGCCGGTTCCTGACGCTGCTCGGCCGGTGTCTGATGCTGTTCGACCTGGGCGGTGGACACCGCCGCCCGGATCCGCCGCTTGATCAAGTCCCGCCAGGTGCGCGGCGGTTGGATCACGACGCGGGCCGCGTCGACCACGAGCCGTTCCTTCGGGGCGAACGCCAGGGAGGCGGCCAGGTCGTCCGCCATCAGCGGCGGCAGTGCCGCGATCCGGGCGTGCCCGGCCTTGGAGACCGCGATGACGCCCCGGCCGAACAGCCCCTCGCGGACGGCGGGGAGCCGCCGCCACACCTGGTAGTAGGCGCGTACCCGCCAAGCGCAGGCGGCGAGCGGGATCTGCCGTTCGGGGGCGGTGGCGAGGATGCCCGAGGCCTCGTCCTGCAGCGGCTCGGCCAGCGCCCGCGCCCCGGCGCCCGTGATCACCACGTCGGCGTCCACGTAGAGACGGGGAAAGCCGCGCGCGTGGTCGTCACCCGCCCGCAGAGCGGCGTGCTTCGACGGGACGGGGATCTCCACCACCCGCACGCGTGGCCCACGGGCAGCCGCGACCCGCGCGGTGTCGTCCGTGCAGCCATTGCATACGACGAGGATGTCGGTGTCGTCCTCGGGTGCGGAATCAGCCAACAGTGAATCGAGGAGTCTGCCGAGGACAGGCGCCTCATTGTGGGCCGGGATCACGATGCTGGTCACGCGGGCAGTATGCCGCCGGTGTCGCTAATGCGACATGTGTTTCATCCAACTGTTCCCGAGACCGCGCCCCGTGGTCTAGATTGACGACCGCCGGACCGGTTTGGGTGGGGAACAGGTTCTTGATGGCATCTCACGGTACGGCTTTGTGAACGAATTTGATCAGTCAGGCCAGCATGCTGGAAGCATGGGGCAGTTGGGGAACTGCCGAAGCTTCCATCACTTTCCAGTGCCGCTTCGCCGAGGGCACTTCGGTCAGGGGTAGCCGCGCATGTGGTGGGGGGCGCATGACCATTGAGGTCACGCATGAGCAAGTGGTCGTGGAACACGCGCGTCCACAAGGTCGTCGAAGACGTTGGGAACGGAAGTACCGGATCGTCCTGATGGTCGCGGACGGCTTGGCAGCCGCTACCGCGGCCTTCTTGATCCACGCTGCCTACGGCCGCTGGGCGGTGGCCTTGGTGCTGCCGCCGACCTGGATCCTGGCCATGCTGGCCCACCGCTCCTACGACCGCGGCACCCTGGGTCTGGGCACCGAGGAGTACCGACGGGTGCTGCGAGGCGCCGTCGCGCTGCCGGCACTGGCCGCGGTCGCGCACTGGCTGGTCGCCCACGATTCGGGCCTCCTTCATGACATGACCATGGCTGCGATCCCGGTCGCCGCGATCGCCCTGCCGGTCCGGTACCTGCTGCGCCGCCGGCTGCACAGACGGTGGGCGAGGGGCCGGGACCGGAGCGCGACGCTCCTGGTCGGGCCGGCGAACGGCATCGTGGAGCTGGTCGGAGTGCTGCGGCGCGGCGGCACGCACGAACTGCAGGCCGTCGGCGTGTGCCTGAGCGATCCGGAAAACGCCGCGGAGGTACGCAAGTTGGGGCTTCCCGTCCTCGGCGGATTCGGCGACATGAACGACGTCGTCCACGCCCTCGGCATCAGCACCGTGGTGGCACTGCCGGTTCCCGACTCCGATTTCTCCGTCCTGCGCCGGATGTCCTGGGCGGCGGCCGCACAGGGCGTCGACTTCCTGCTCGCCCCCGTACTGGCCGACGTGTCCACCTCACGCCTGGCGGTACGGCCCACCAACGGGGTGCCGCTGGTGCGGGTCAAGGCACCCGACCTCTCGCGGACCTCCCGGCTGCCCAAGGAACTGCTGGATCGTTCCTTCGCGGCGGCGCTCCTGCTGCTCCTCGCGCTGCCCATGCTGCTGATCGCCCTGATCGTCCGGCTGGACAGCTCCGGGGCGGCACTCTTCCGGCAGCAGCGGGTGGGCCGGTACGGCGACCACTTCACCATGCTGAAGTTCCGCACGATGCGGCCGGATTCGGAGGCCCTGAGAGCGGAACTGGAGCACCTCAACCAGAACAGCGACGGCCTGTTGTTCAAGGTGAAGCACGACCCGCGGATCACCCGGGTCGGCTCGTTCCTCCGCCGCAGCTCGCTCGACGAACTGCCACAGCTCATCAACGTCGCCCGGGGCCACATGTCGCTCGTCGGCCCCCGCCCGCCGCTGCCCGAGGAGGTCGAGGAGTACACGCCGGACGTCAAGCGCCGGCTGCTCGTCAAGCCCGGCCTCACCGGCCTGTGGCAGGTCAGCGGTCGCTCCGACCTGCCCTGGGACGAGGCGGTCCGGCTCGATCTCGGATACGTGGACAACTGGTCGATGGGCCTTGACCTGTCGATCCTGGCGCGCACCGGGTCCGCAGTGGTGCGAGGAACGGGGGCCTACTGATGGACCGAGAGAAGAGGAACCAAGTGACGGAGACCACGCAGCCGTTGGGGGTCGCGGTCGTCGGGGCCGGATACTGGGGCCCCAACCTCGTACGCAACTTCCAGGCCAGCGACCGGTTCCGGCTGCGCTGGCTGTGCGACCTCGACGTGGACCGGGCCCAACGGGTCCTCGGCGGCTACTCGACGGTCCAGGCCACCGCGGACTACGCGGCCGTCCTCGCCGACCCCGACGTGGCCGCGATCGCCGTGGCCACGCCCGCCGGCACCCACCTCGACATCGCCCTGGCCGCCCTGCGCGCCGGCAAGCACGTCCTCGTGGAGAAGCCACTGGCGGCGACCTACGCCGACGGGATGCGCTTGGTGACCGAGGCGGAGGAGCGCGGCCTCACCCTGATGTGCGACCACACCTACTGCTACACGCCCGCCGTGGGCCGCATCCGGGAACTGGTCCGCTCCGGCGAGCTCGGCGAGATCCACTTCGTCGACTCGGTCCGCATCAACCTCGGGCTCGTCCAGAAGGACATCGACGTGATGTGGGACCTGGCCCCGCACGACCTGTCGATCCTGGACTTCATCCTCCCCGACAACGTCGAGCCGGTCGCCGTCGCCGCCCACGGAGCCGACCCGATCGGGACCGGACAGGCCTGCGTGGCCTACCTGACGCTCCAGCTCAACACCGGCGCCATCGCCCACGTGCACGTCAACTGGCTGTCGCCGACCAAGGTGCGGACCACCATGGTGGGCGGCTCCAAACGCACCCTCATCTGGGACGACCTCAACCCCGCACAGCGCGTGGCCATCTTCGACCGTGGGGTGGACCTGGCCTCGCCGCAGGAGATCGGCGCGGACGAGCGCCGGGACATGCTCATCTCGTACCGCTCCGGCGACATGGTCGCGCCCGCCATCGGCGAGAAGGAAGCGCTGCGCAGCATGGTCGACGAGTTCGGCGACGCCATCAGAGCGGGCCGGGCGCCGCTGACCGACGGCAGGGCGGGCCTCAGGGTGCTGGACATCCTCGAGGCGGCGTCCCGGAGTCTCGAATTCAAGGGCGCGGTCGTCGGCCTGCGCGCCGGGCGTTGACCGATCCGAACAGCTGAGAGGTAAGTGCAGTTGAGCAGCGTACGAGGCAAGAAGATCCTGGTCACCGGGGGAGCGGGCACCATCGGCTCCAACCTCGTCGACCTCCTGGCCGAGGGCGGCGCCCGCGAGATCGTCGTACTCGACAACTTCGTGCGCGGACGGCGGGCCAACCTCGCGCGGGCCCTGCCCAGCGGTGTCGTGGAGGTCGTCGAGGGCGACGTCCGGGACGTCGAGACCGTGCGGAAGGCCACCGAGGGCGCCGACCTGGTGTTCCACCTCGCCGCCATCCGCATCACCCAGTGCGCGGAGGAGCCCCGGCTGGCCAACGAGGTCCTCGTCAACGGCACCTTCAACGTCCTGGAAGCGGCCGCGGAGGCCGGGGTCGCCAGGGTGATCGCCTCCTCCTCGGCGTCCGTCTACGGCATGGCCGAGACCTTCCCGACGACCGAGCGCCACCACCCTTACAACAACGACACCTTCTACGGCGCCGCGAAAGCCTTCAACGAGGGCATGCTGCGCAGCTTCCACGCCATGTACGGCCTGGACTACGTGGCGCTGCGCTACTTCAACGTCTACGGCCCCCGCATGGACATCCACGGCCTCTACACCGAGGTGCTCATCCGCTGGATGGAACGCATCGAGGCGGGCGAGCCGCCGCTGATCCTCGGCGACGGCACACAGACCATGGACTTCGTCGACGTCCGCGACATCGCCAGAGCCAACGTCCTGGCCGCCGAGTCGGACCTCACCGACGAGGTGTTCAACATCGCCAGCGGCACGGAGACTTCGCTGAAGGAACTCGCCGAGGGACTGCTGGAGGCGATGGGAGCCCAGGGCCTGGAGCCGGAGCACGGACCCGCCCGCGCGGTGAACGGCGTGACCCGGCGCCTAGCGGACACCTCGCACGCCGCAGGACGCCTCGGCTTCACCGCACGGATCGACCTGCGCACCGGGCTGCGCGATCTGGTCGAGTGGTGGCGCGCGGAGCGGGAGGCTGCCAAGTGAGCACCGACCGCATCCCGGTGATGATCCCCTGGCTCGGCGAGGAGGAGGCCGCCGCCGTCTCCGAAGCCGTCCTGTCCGGATGGGTCGCCCAGGGGCCGAGGGTCGCCGCCTTCGAGAAGGCCTTCGCCGAACGGGTGGGAGCCGAGCACGGCATCGCCGTCAGCTCCTGCACCACCGCCCTGCACCTGTCGCTCGTCGCACTCGGCGTCGGGCCCGGCGACGAGGTCGTGGTGCCCTCGCTGTCGTTCATCGCCACCGCCAACGCCGTCCGTTACGTCGGTGCCGAGCCGGTGTTCGCCGACGTCGAGCCGGCCACCGGAAACCTGACTCCGGCAACCGTGGACCTGGTTCGCACCCTGCGCACCAAGGCCGTCCTCGCCGTCCACCAGGGCGGTGTACCGGCCGACGTGCACACCCTGCGCGCCGCCTGCGCCGACTGGGACCTGCCCCTGGTCGAGGACGCGGCCTGCGCCATCGGCTCGACCGTCGGCGGCAAGCCCGTCGGCCACGGGGCGTTGCTCGCCGCCTGGTCCTTCCACCCGCGCAAACTGGTCACCACGGGCGAGGGCGGAATGATCACCACGGACGACGCCGAGTGGGCGGCCCGCCTGCGCCGACTGCGTGAGCACGGCATGAACGCCTCCGCGGCGGACCGCCACGCGAGCAACAAGCCGGTCCTGGAAAGCTACCTGGAAGTCGGCTTCAACTACCGGATGACCGACGTCCAGGCCGCGATCGGCCTGGTCCAGCTGGGCAGACTCGACGCGATGATCGCCCGCCGCCGCGAACTGGCGGGCCGCTACGACACGTTGCTGCACGACGTCCCCGGCCTCACACCCGTGCGCGATCCCGCGCACGGGCAGTCCAACTTCCAGTCCTACTGGGTGTTGCTGGACGAGGACTTCCCCGTCGGCCGGGACGACCTGCTCGCCGCGCTCGCCGAGGCCGGCGTCTCCGCCCGCCGCGGGATCATGGCCGCGCACCTCGAACCCGCCTACGCAGACCACCCGAGGGCACCGCTTCCGGTCACCGAACGGATCACCCGCCACTCGCTGATCCTGCCCCTGTTCCACACCATGACCGAGGCCCAGCAGGACCGTGTCGTGACCGCACTGCGCGAACAGGCCCGGAGATGAACGAACTTGTCATAGTCGGCGCGGGCGGCTTCGCCCGGGAGACCGCACAGGCCGCGGCGGACGCGGGCGAGTACAAAGTGCTCGGGCACCTCGACGACAACCCCGCCCTGCACGGCACCGAAGTGGACGGCGTGCCCGTCCTCGGCGGCTGCGACCTGGTCCACGACCTGCCCGAGGCCCGGGTGGTGATCTGTGTCGGCAACCCCGGGGACTACGCGGCCCGCGCCCGCCTGGTCCGCAGGCTCGCTCTGCCCGCGGACCGCTGGGCCACCGTGGTCCACCCGACGGCGTCGGTGTCGGCGACATCCGAAGTCGGCCCCGGCTCGGTGCTGCTCGCGTACTGCGTCCTGACCGCCGCCGTGCGGGTGGGCGCACATGTCGCCGTGATGCCCCATGTGGTCCTCACCCATGACGACATGGTCGAGGACTACGCCACGCTCGCCTCCGGCGTCCGCCTGGGCGGGGGAGCGCGGCTGGAACGGGGCGCCTATGCGGGCTCAGGGGCCCTGGTCAGGGAGGGTACGACGATCGGCGCCTGGTCGCTGGTCGGGATGGGGAGCGCCGTCCTCGGCGATGTACCGCCGGGCGAAGTGTGGGTGGGGAGCCCGGCCCGGCGGCTGCGCGCCGCGCCCGCGCCCGCGCTGGACGAACTTGCGGCTGAACAGGACCTGCGGCGCGAACAGGACTCGCGACGCGAACAGTGGGGGGACCGCTGACATGAACCACATTCCGCTCGTGGACCTCAAGGCGGCCCACGAGGAGGTCGCCGACGAGGTACGGGCCGGATTCGAGCGAATCCTGGCCAACACCGCGTTCGTCGGCGGCGACGAGGTCCGCCGGTTCGAGCGCGAATACGCCGACTTCGGCGGTGTCGGACACTGCGTGGGCGTCGCCAACGGCACCGACGCCGTCGAACTCGCCCTGCGCGCAAGCGGAGTCGGGCCCGGCGACGAGGTCGTGGTGCCCGCCAACACCTTCATCGCCACCGCGGGCGCGGTGGCGAGAATCGGCGCACGACCGGTCCTGGCGGACTGCCTGCCCGACACCTTCCTGCTCGATCCGCAGGCCGCACTGGACGCGGTCGGACCCGCCACCCGCGCGGTCGTCCCCGTCCACCTCTACGGGCAGATGGCCGACGTGGCGACGCTGACCGCGCAACTGCCGGGCCACGTACGGATCGTCGAGGACGCCGCCCAGAGCCAGGGCGCGGCCCGGGACGGCCGGACGCCGGGCAGCGGCGGCATCGCGGCCACCAGCTTCTACCCGGGCAAGAACCTGGGCGCCTACGGCGACGCGGGCGCTGTGCTCACCGACGAAGAAGAGCGCGCGGGCCTGGTGCGCGCGATCGCCAACCACGGCGGAGTCGCCAAGTACCGCCATGACGTGCCCGGTTTCAACAGCCGTCTGGACGGACTGCAGGCCGTCGTCCTGCGCGCGAAGCTGGCACGGCTGACGGACGGCAACGCGGCCCGGCGGGCGGCCGCGGCCCGCTACGACGAGCTGCTCGCCGGCCTCGCGGCCACCGGCCGGATCGTGCTCCCGGCCACGGCACCCGGCAACCTGCACGTCTGGCACCTGTACGTCGTCCAGATCGCCGACGCCGACCGCGACGACGTCGTCGGCAAGCTCAACGCCGAGGGCATCGGCGCCGGCGTGCACTACCCCGCCCCGGTCCACCTCACCCCGGCCTACCGCCAACTCGGTTACTCCCGCGGTGACTTCCCGAACGCCGAGAAGGCGGCGGACCGGATCCTGTCGCTGCCGCTGTACCCGCAGATCACCCAGGACCAGCAGCAACGCGTCGTGGAGTCGTTCACCGCCGGGCTCGGAAGCTGACCGGTCCCCGGCGTTTCACGCACCATCCCCGGCTCACGGGCCGGTCCAGCACAGCACCGCTGAGAGGTACACATGAAAAGTTGGGGCAGACGGATCCGGGGCGGGCGCCTCGCCGTCGTAGCAGGACTGATATTTGCGGTGCTCCCGCTGGCCGGGTCGGCACAGGCGGCGTCCGATCCGTGCGGGTCGGGCTCCAACCCCGTCGTCTGCGAGAACTCCAAGCCGGGCACCCCGAAGACCGACTGGTTCTCGCCCAACGCCTACGGTGACATCAAGGGCTTCTCCACCAAGGAGAGCGTCCAGGCGGGTGACACCGTCCAGTTCAAGGTTCAGTCGAAGACCTCGTACCACGTCGAGATCTACCGTCTGGGCTGGTACGGCGGCGACGGCGCGCGCGAGATGTCGACCGTGGCCCAGGCGGCCGTGACCTACCCGGCCAACTACACCACCAGGCCTGCCAGTTGCACCACCAAGAGCGCCACCGGCCTGGTCGACTGCGGCAACTGGCCCGTGACCGTGAACTGGACGGTGCCCAGCGACGCCGTGTCCGGTCTGTACATCGCGAACCTGACACAGACCGACGGCGACGGCCTGATGCCGTACCCGTTCGTGGTCCGCAAGGACTCCAGCACCTCCGACGTCGTCGTGCAGACCAGCGACGAGACCTGGCAGGCCTACAACGACTACGGCGGCCAGGACCTCTACGGCGGCACCGGGCCCGCGCCGGACGGCCGCGCCTACGAGGTCAGCTACAACCGGCCGCTGGACATCGGCGGCGACAACGGCATCTACGGCTCCGAGTACATGATGCTGTCCTGGCTGGAGCGCAACGGCTACGACGTCAGCTACACCTCCGGGGTGGACGTGTCGTCGGCGAGCGGCGCCACCCTGCTGAAGAAGCACAAGGTGTACCTGTCCTCCGGCCACGACGAGTACTGGACGCAGAGCCAGTACTCCAACGTCCTGGCGGCCCGCAAGGCAGGAGTCCGGCAGGGCTACTTCAGCGGCAACGAGGTCTTCTGGAAGACCCGGCTCACCCCCAGCATCGACGGCGCGAACACGGCCGACCGCACCCTGGTCTGCTACAAGATGACCAAGATGGCGCAGAACAACGGCATCGCCGACCCCAGCGGCATCTGGACCGGAACCTGGATGGACCCCGCCAGCACCGGCTACGGGCAGGACTACCAGCCGCCGAACATCCTCACCGGCTCCATGTTCACGGTGAACGGCTACCGCAGCGACGCCATCACCGTCCCCGGTTCCTACGGCAGGAACCGGATCTGGCGCAACACCTCCATCGCGAACCTGACGTCGAGCCAGACCGCCACGCTCCCGACGGGCACGCTCGGCTACGAGTGGGACAGCGACATCGACAACAGCACCCGGCCCACCGGGGCCATCGACGTCTCCTCCACGACGGTGGACATCAATGACGCCAAGCTCCGGATGGACTGGGGCAACGTCTACGGCAACGGCACGGCGACGCACAACCTCGTCGAGTTCCGCGACCAGGACTCCGGCGCCCTGGTGTTCGGGTCGGGGACCGTGCAGTGGTCGTGGGGCCTGACGAACGTCCCGACGTACAACCCCGACGACACGGTGGTCACCGAGGACTCCCGGATGCAGCAGGCCACGCTGAACGTCCTCGCCGACATGGGTGTGCAGCCGCTGACCCGGCAGGGCAACCTCGTCGCCGCGACGGCCACCACCGACACCACCGGCCCGTCCGTCACCGTGACGAGCCCGGCCTCCGGGGTCACCGTCCCCGCCCTGAAGCCGGTCACCATCAAGGGCACCGCCTCCGACTCCGGCGGTGTGGTGGCCCGGGTGGAGGTGTCCACGGACGGCGGATCAACCTGGAAGGCCGCCACCGGCCTCACCTCCTGGAGCTACAGCTGGACCCCGACGACGCCGGGACCGGCGTCGGTCAAGGTCCGCGCGGTCGACGACAGCGTCAACGTCGGCTCCGTCACCACCGTCCCGCTGACCGTCGGCCCCCAGGCCTGCCCCTGCAACGTCTGGCCGGCCTCGGCCGTGCCCGGCACCGTCAACGGAGGTGACGGCAGCTCCCTGGAACTCGGCGTCAAGTTCCGCACCACCGTGGCCGGTTCCATCACCGGTGTCCGCTTCTACAAGTCGCCCGCCAACACCGGCACCCACACCGGCAGCCTGTGGACCGCCTCCGGCACCCGCCTGGCCACCGGCACCTTCAGCGGTGAGACGGCCTCGGGCTGGCAGCAGCTGAACTTCGCCACCCCGGTCACCGTCAAGGCCAACACCACCTACGTAGCCTCCTACTTCGCTCCCAACGGCGGATACTCCTACGACGGCGGCTACTTCAACGACAGCGACGCGGGCCTGGCCCCGCTCACCGCACTCAAATCCGGCACCGACGGCGGCAACGGCGTCTTCCACTACGGCTCGACCAGCGCCTTCCCGTCCTCGCAGTCCTCGGGCAGCAACTACTGGGTCGACGTGGTGCTGGACACCTCGACGGCCAGTACGACCCCGCCCACCGTCAGCTCGACCTCCCCGACGTCCGGGGCGACGGGCACGTCGATCACGGCACCGGTGTCGGCCACCTTCAGTTCGGCGATCGACCCCGACAGTGTGACGTTCACCGTGAAGGACCCGGACGGCACCACCGTGCCGGGAGCGGTCACGCTGCCCGCGTCGAACAAGGTGACGTTCACTCCGTCGACAGAGCTGGAGCTGCACACCACCTACACCGCCTCCATCCGCGCCTCCGACGTCTGGGGCAACGCCATGGCGGACCCGGTGACCTGGTCCTTCACCACCAGTTCCACCCCGCCCGCGGTCACCTGCCCCTGCACACTGTGGAGCTCCTCCGCCGTGCCGGCCACGCCGGACACGACCGGTGACTCCAACTCCCTGGAGCTGGGCACCCGGTTCACGTCCTCGGCGGACGGCTGGATCACCGGCGTCACGTTCTACAAGGGCACCGGCAACACGGGCACCCACACCGGCAGCCTGTGGACCGACGGCGGTACGCTGCTGGCCGGTGGCACCTTCACCAACGAGACGGCCTCCGGCTGGCAGACGCTGACCTTCGCCACTCCTGTGGCCGTCACCGCCGACACGCCCTACGTCGTCTCCTATCACGCGCCCCACGGCAACTACGCGGTGGACGGCGGCTACTTCGCGGCAGCCCACCAGTCGTATCCGCTCACGGCCACGGCCGACACCACCGCGCACCACAACGGGCTCTACCGCTACGGCAGCGACTCGGCCTTCCCCAACGGTTCCTACGGATCCGCGAACTACTGGGTGGGCCCCGTCTTCACCGGGGAGAACCCGAGCGCGTCCCTGGCGTCGGCCACCGCCTCGGAGGTGACCGCGGCCTCGGTGGCGCACACCGCCGACGCGGCGAACGCCCTGGTCATGACCGTGGACAAGAACGCCGCGGTGTCGTCGGTGAAGGCGACCGTGACCATCGTGAAGGGTTCCGGGGCCGCCAGGAAGCTCCACGTGACGACCGTCGTCTCCTACAACCGCGCGACCCACAAGGCGACCGTCCACCTGTCCGCCCCGTTGCCGGACGGCACCCGGTTCAAGATCACGGTCAAGGCCGAGGACAAGCACCACCACACGGTGAAGTCCGACAGCTGGACCCTGACGAGCAGGACCGTCTTCAAGAAGACAAAGAACTGACCCGTCCGACCGCACCGTCGGTGGTCCGCGCCCAGCCGGGCGCGGACCACCGACGGGGATTGGCTTCCCACCGATGAGCAGCGTCAGTGTTGTGATCCCCTGCTACAAGTACGGCCACTTCCTCGCCGACTGCGTGAGCAGCGCCCTGGACGAGCAGGACGGCGTTGACGTCCGCGTACTCATCATCGACGACGCCTCGCCCGACGACTCGGCCGAGGTCGCGCTCAAACTGGCGGCCTCCGACCCGCGCATCGAGGTCCTCGTCCACGAAACCAACAAGGGCCACATCGCCACGTACAACGAAGGCCTCCTGGAATGGGCCGACGGCGACTACGTGGCCCTCCTGTCCGCCGACGACCGGCTGGTGCCGGGCGCGCTGGTCCGGGCCGCCCGGCTCCTCGACGCCCACCCCGAGGCGGGGTTCGCCTACGGGCGCCCCCTCCGCTTCCAGCACGGCGGGCCGCTGCCCAAGGCCCGCACCCAGAGCACCGGTTCAGTCGTCTACCCCGGGCAGTGGTGGCTGGAGCGGCGCTTTCGCGAGGGCACCGGCTGCATCACCTCGCCGGAGGTCGTCGTCCGCACCGGCCTCCAGCGGAAGGTCGGCGGCTACGACCCCGCCCTTCCTCACGCAGGCGACATCGAGATGTGGATGCGGCTCGCCGCCCACGCCGACGTCGGCCACATCCGCGGTGCCGACCAGGCCTTCTATCGTGTCCACGGCAAGAACATGTCCACCACCGACTTCGGCGGCCAGCTCGACGACCTGCGCCAGCGCCTGGTGGCCTTCGACTCGGTCCTCGCCAAGTGCGGCGACCGGCTGCCCCACGCCGACCGCCTGGCCGACCAGGTCCACACCCGCCTCGCCCGCTTCGCGCTGCGCCGGGCCTACCGGGCCTACGACCGCGGCCGCACCGGCGTCGTACCGGTCGACGCGTGCGTGGAGTTCGCCGAGCAGTGCCTGCCGGGATACGCGGCACTGCCCGAGTACCGCGCGCTGCGGCTGCGCAGACGCATCGGGCCGAAGGCCATGCCGTATCTGCAGCCGCTGGTGTGGTCGGCCGTGGCCGAACGCGGGCGGGAGTGGCTGTGGTGGGAGTCCTGGAAGCGCCGCGGTATCTGATGCAGAATCAGTTCAGCTCAGCCGGCCACGGGGACCGCGCCGGTCTGCCTGCGGCGGCCCGCAGGGGCCTGCCGGCGGCTCATCGCGTACCGGTCGAGCCACAGCGCGCCGACCACTCCGCCGGCCAGACCCAGCAGAGCCGTGCCCGCAAGGCCCCGGCTCTTGGCGCCCTGCACCTCGGCGACGCTCGGGGAGGTCAGGACGGAGGCGGTGATCCGCCCCGCGGCCGGCACCTGCTGAGCGGTCTGCATCTGCTCGACGTGCCGGGTGTACACGTCGATGACGCGGCGCACCGCCGTCACCGCGGCCTCGGCGCCGGAGGCCTGCGACTGCACCTGCAGGGAGGGGATCAGATAGCGGGGCGTCGCGCTGGTGCCGCTGTTGCGGGGCACGAGCTGATAGGTCCCCTGAACGCCCGCGGCGCGCAACTCCTCTGCCCCGGCGGGGGATTGCAGCTGCTGGACGACCGCGTACGAGACCACGGCGAGCGGCGGCTGCAGATTGGTCAGCTGGTTGGGCTGGTTCTGCGTCACCGGCGGCTTGAGGACGACGACCGCGGAACCGACGTACTGCGGGGTCGGCCGGATCACGCAGTACGCACCGGCCGCCGTCAGCAGCAACGCGACCACCACGACGTACCAGCGGCGGAGCAGCGCGTCGGCGACGTTCCCAGGCGACATACGAGTTCCTTCCGTCACTCCCGATACTGGCAGGACGCGCGGTGGGATGCCACCGAATGGAGGGACGCATCGTGAGTCTTGGTGAGATATGGGCAATTCTGCGCCGAAGGTGGTACTTCATGGTGCCCTTCACCGTGCTCAGCCTGATCGGCGGCGGATACCTGTACGTGACCGTCCCCGTCTCCTACCAGTCGCAGAGCTCGGTCGCGCTGCTGGACTCCTCGGCCGTGGCCCGGCTGGCCCCCACCTTCGGCAACCCCATCTCGAACGCGGGCGGTTCACTCATCGTGACGGCCGACGTGCTGATCAGGACGCTTGAATCGGCCGACGCCGCCAAGGAGTTGCACAACAGGGGAGTCACGGACCCCTACACGGCCGGCTTCGCGCCGGCCAGCGACAGCCCGCTGCTCGTGCTCGGCGTCACCGGCACCGACCGTCAGAAGGTGCTCAAGGAGACCAACACCCTGACCGCCTTCGCCGGTGAGCAGCTCAATGCCCTGCAGGCCGCCGCCAAGGTTCCGCCCGCGTACGCCGTGCAGACCGCGCCCGTCGTCCTGCCACAGACCCCGGTGGCGAAGTCCAAGAGCCGCTACCAGGGTGTCGCGGCCGTCATCATCCTCGGCGTTGTCAGCGCGTTCCTGCTGTCCATCCTGATGGAGGGCGTCTCGGTGGTCCGCCGCCGGCACCGGGTGGCCCCGCGGCGGAAGCAGGCCCGCACCCCGAAACGGGTCCGCGCGGGCATGCTCAGCCGTAGGCTCGACGCCACCGCGATCCTCACCGTCTACCTGGTGCTGGCCTTCTTCATCCCGTCGAACCTGGCCCTGCCCGCACTCGGCGGCGTGGGCACCCCCGCCAACGTCTTCGCCCTGCTCGGCCTGATGTGGTACCTGGCGACCTGGCTCGGCGGCCGCATCCTGCCCGCACCCGGCACCCGGCTGGTACGGGTCACGCTGTGTCTGCTCGGGGTGGCCGTCCTCGCGGCCTACGTCGCCGACGCCATGCGCGAAAGCTCGCACGAGGAGGTGCTCGGTGCCGACCGAGGGCTCATCGGGTTCCTGGTGTGGGTGTCGCTGGTCGTTCTGACGTCGGCGGCCGTGCAGGAGCGCGGCCGGCTGGACGTGCTGATGCGCCGGGTGGTCGTCCTGGCGTCCGTCGTCGCCGCGATCGGCTTCTACGACTTCTTCGCGGCGACCAACATCGCCGACTCCATCCACATTCCCGGCCTCCAGACCAGCGTGGCACAGGTCAGCGTCATGGACCGCGGCGCCTTCACCCGGCCCCGCGCCACCACGGCCCAGCCGCTTGAGTTCGCCGGCATGCTGGCGATCCTGCTGCCCTTCGCGATCCAGCAGGCCGCCGACCCGGTACGCCGCCACCTGCACGTACTGCGCCGCTGGGGGCCGGTGGTCCTCATGGCCGGCGCGCTGCCGCTGTCGGTGTCGCGGACCTCGATCATCGGCGTGCTGCTGGTGGCCGTGGTGATGGTGCCGCGCTGGAAGCCGGCCCGGCGCTGGGCCGCGATCGGCGTGATGACGGCCTCCGTGGCCGTGTTCAAGGTGCTCGTCCCGGGACTGATCGGCACGATCACGGGCCTGTTCGCGTCGTTCCTGTCCAACTCCGACAGCAGCACCCAGGCCCGTACCGTCAAATACAGCGCGATCGTGCCCTATCTGAAGGAACACCCGCTGCTCGGACGGGGCTTCGGCACGTTCACCCCGGACCTGTACTTCTTCACGGACAACCAGTACATGCTGGGCCTGGCCGAGATGGGAGTGCTCGGGCTCGTCGCCCTGCTCGCCCTGTTCATCACCGGCATCCACCAGGGCGGTGCGATCCGGCGGCTGGCCCGCACCGAGGCCGACCGCGAACTCGGGCAGGCGTTCTTCGCCTCGGCGCTGGTCACCCTGGTCATCAGCGCCACCTTCGACTCGCTCAGCTTCCCGATGTTCGCCGGCATGTTCTTCCTCATGCTGGGGGCGGGGGGCAGCTATCTGGGCTTCGTGCGGCGCGAGGCGGCTGCCGCGGCCGTCCCCGGCCCCCGTACGACAGCGGAAGTCCGCCTTCCCCAACTCGTGGAGTCCCGATGAGCCCCGTCGCCGTCATCGTCGTCACCTGGAACAGCGCCTCGGTGCTCCCCGGGTTCCTCGCCGCGCTCGACGACGGCATGGCCGGCCTCGACCGGCGGCTCGTCGTCGCCGACAACGACTCCGCCGACGACACCGTCCAGGTGCTCAGGAAACTGGCCCCCGACGCCACGGTCGTCCAGACCGGCCGTAACGCCGGATACGCCGCCGGGGTCAACGCCGCGCTGGGTGCCGCCGGTGACGTCGGGGCCGCGCTCATCTGCAATCCCGACATCCGTATGCGGCAGGGCTGCGCCAAACGTCTCCTCGACAGCCTCGGCGACGGCGTGGGCATCGCCGTACCCCTTCTGTACGAAGAAGGCCGGGACACGCCCCACTACTCGCTGCGCCGCGAGTCGAGCGTGCTGCGGGCCCTCGGCGAGGCGGTCATCGGCAACCGACGAGCCGGGCGCTTCCCGCTCCTGAGCGAGCTGGTCACGGACCCCGCCGCCTACCGGCGGCCCACGCGCGCGGACTGGGCCACCGGCGCGCTGATGGCCCTCTCGGCCGACTGCCTGGCTGACTGCGGTGCGTGGGACGAATCCTTCTTCCTCTACTCGGAGGAGACCGAGTACTGCCTGCGGGCGCGCGACAACGGGTACGCCACCCAGCTGGAGCCGACGGCCGAGGCCGTGCATCTGGGTGGCGACTCCCAGGTCTCGCCCCTGCTGTGGACCCTGCTCACGCTCAACCGCGTGCGGTTGTACGGGCGGCGCCACGGCGTCCTCGCCACCGCCTGCTTCCGGGGCGCCGTGTTCCTGCGCGAGGCGTCGCGGGCCGCCCTCGGCAGGAAGGCCGGCCGCGCGGCCGCGGCCGCCCTGCTCCGGCCGGGTGCGCTGCGGGCCACGCCCGGCCCGTGACGCTCAGCCGGACCAAGTCGTGTAGAAACTCCCGGGGTTGACCAGGTACCTCACGGTCGCGTGCGGTACGTGGCGCACCGTGTGGCTCCGGCTGTACCGGTAGATCAGTTCCCAGTCCTCGCGCGGGAGCACCTTCGGGGTGCGGTGCAGGCGGCTGAAGTGCAGGGTGCTGTCGCGGCGGGCGACGAAGGCGTTGGTGTCCAGGAAGGACTCGCGGGCGGCGCGGTGGCGGTCGAAGGGGACGGAGAGGGTGTCGTGTTCGGTGCCGTCCGGGAGGACTCGGCGCAGCGCCGTGTAGATGCCGTCGGGGGCGTCGGGGGAGTCCAGGGCCGCCAACGCCCGCTCCAGGTGGTCCGGTTCCCACAGGTTGTCGTCGTCGAGGAAGGCCACGTACCGGGAGCGGGTCAGGCGGATGCCCACGTTGCGGACCACGCCCGCCACGCCCGTGTTGCGGGAGAGCGAGACGGCGAACAGGCGGGGGTCGTCCGGGAGTTCGGGCAGGCCGGCGCCGTCGTCGACGACTATGACCAGCTGGTCGCGGACACTCTGGGCCAGGGCCGAGCGGACCGCCGACCGCAACGCCTCCGGGCGGCGGTGCGTGGCGATGACCGTCGCTACGAGAGCGGCGGGCGCGGCACCGGTCGTAGCCGCGAGGCGTTGCACCTCCGCCGACTCGAAGCGGCGCAGCCGCAGCGCCGAGGGCGCCAGCAGGACCTTGTTGCGGAGTTCGAACAGGACCAGCCAGCCGAAGGCGTGCTTGAGGAGTTCCCAGGGGGCGCGGACGATGCGTCTCATCAACTCTTCTCCTCAGCCGGACGGCTCGGGGGTGACCGGGGTGCCGTCGGCGTACCGGTTGCCGCGCCAGACGTTGCCGGACCCGGCGTTCCAGGCCGTGACGGAGCCGTAGACGCCGGAGTTGCGGTGGTAGCGGGTCGAGAAGACGTTGTTCGTGACCGTGATCCCGGTTGCTCCGTCGCCGCCGCCATAGAGGGCGTACGCGCCGCCCGCCAGAAGGTTGTTGTCGACGACGGTGTTGGAGACGTGGCCGGTGTCGGCGAACAGGCCGACGCTCGCGGACGCGCCCCGGTTGACGTCGACCGGGTTGAGGAGCGTGTTGTGACGGATGATCAGCTGTCCGGAGCTGCCGCCGCCGCTGATCACCGCGTCCGTGTGCTGCCACTCGCCGCCGGCGTTGCGGAAGGGCACGAGATCGTGGACGTAGTTGTCGTGGATGTTGCCCTGGCCCATGGACAGGGCGTTGCCGAAGACGGAGATGTTGCACCAGCCGACCTCGATGGAGCTGGCGCCCATGTTGGACACGGCGTAGTCCACGCCGCCGTTGTCGGGGCCCTTGCCCGGAACGGCGGTGATGGTGGTGTGCAGGATGCGCAGACCCTTGAAGCCGGGGCGCAGGTTGACTCCCCACCAGTTGGTGGACGTGATCTTGGAGTCGATGACGGTCACGTTGTCGGCGTAGATGTCGAGTGACCCGGTGATGTCCCAGCCCTTGATGACCGTGCCGTCGGTCTTGATGCTCATGTTCCCCGTGGAATGCGGCTTGAGGGCCGAACGGGGGCCGGTGGTACGGGCGTTGGGAAAGCCGGCTTCCAGGGACGTCACCGTGGTGGAGCGTGCCGAGGGCTTGGCGCTCGGGCCGTGGGCGCCGGGAGCCGAGGCTGAAGGGCTCGTGCTGGGCGTGGTCCGGGGCGAGGGGGCGGCGCTCGTCGGATCGTCGGTGGCGGCCGGGGGCCGGTCATGGGTGCTGGGAGCCTGACTGGCCGAGGAGGAGCCGGCGGACCCGGAGCAGCCCGCGGTCAGCAGGAGGGCCAGGCCGGCGAGACAGGTGCGGAGCCTGGTCATAGGGCCTCCGGAGTCCGGGAGGTGCCGCGCAGGAAGCGGCGGCTGGGCAGCACGCACACCGCGTAACTGGCCAGCGCGACCGTGCCGATGGCGAGCAGTGCGAGGACACCGTCGCCGAGAAGCCACTTCGCGGCGAGGAGTACCAGGGTCATCACGATTCCCCCGAGGAAGGGCCAGGCACAGGCTCTGGCGATGTGGGCGAGGCCGATCCCGGCCCGGCCGAGGGCGTGCAGGAAGACGGGGACGACCAGCACGGCGCCGACCAGGACATGGCCCTGGGAGACACCGACGATGCCGCCGACCCGGGCCCCGGCGATCAGCACGGGGATCAGGGCGACGACCCACAGCCCCTGGACGAGGATGAGGGAGCGGCGCTGTCCGGTGGCGACCAGGCAGTCGTAGGCGAGTTCGCAGCCGATGCGGATCAGGCCCAGGGCCATCAGCCACGGCAGGGCGTGGGCGGCGGGCAGCCACTTGTCGCCGTAGATGAGCTGGACGACGGGGCCGGAGAGGCCGCCGAGCAGGACGCACAGCGGCACGGTGCCGGTGACCAGAACCCCGAGGGCGCGGCTGAAGCCCTGGGCCAGGGCCTGCGGGGAGTCGGCGAGGCGGGAGAAGCCGGCGAAGGAGACGCGTCTGGCCGCCTCGGAGATGACGCGGACCGGCCAGCCGGACATGTTGAACGCCAGGACGTAGAAGCCGAGGGCGACTCCGCCGAGCGTGGAGCCGACGACCATGGTGTCCACGTTGACGACCGCGAGCGCGAGCAGGCTCGCGCCGGCCAGCGGGAGGCCGAACCGCAGCAGCGCGCGGGCCTGTTCGCGGTCCCAGCCGAAGTGCAGGGTACCGGGCGCGGCGATCGCGCAGCCGATGAGGGCGGCGACGTTGCCCACGACCGCCCCCCAGGCGAAGCTCATGGCCCCCCAGCCGGCGAAGGCCAGCACGAGAGTCACGGCGGTGCTGAGGACGAAGTTGAGCGCGTCGATGACCATCCGCTTGCCCTGCGCGAACTCCCGGGTCAGGAAGCCGGCGGGCACCTGTGCCACCCCGTCGATCAGCAGGCACAGGCACATCACCCGCAGCACGCCAGAGGCATGGGGCGAGTCGAGCAGCCCGGCGACCGTCGGTGCCGAGACGAACAGGGCGGCGTACAGCAGGCAGCTGGACGCGGTGGACAGAGTGAGCACGGTCGGCGCGAAACGGCGGGGATCGCCGTCCCAGCGGACCAGGGCCAGGCTGACGCCCAGTTCGTTCGCCGAGAGCAGCACCAGCAGCACGGTCTGGGCGATGCCGTACACGCCCCACTCGGCCGGTCCCAGGGCGAAGCGCGCCAGCAGGATGCCGGTGGCGAAGTTGCCCAGGCGCATGACCACGGTGTTGATCAGGCTCCAGCGGGCCGCCGAGCGGACCTTCGTCCCGAAGGAGTCGGGGGCCGGAGCGCTGCCGCTTGTCTCAGCGGTGCCACCGTCCGGGGAGAGCCCGCCGGCCGTCGCTGTCTCGTGCGCCGCAGATGTCCCGCTCGCCTCAGATCTCTCGCTGTCGGGTGTGCGAACGCTGTCCATGAGTCGACTCCTCGTCGAGCGGCTCGGCGGGCGCCACCGCCGTGGCGGACCGGCCGGCCCTCGGCTGTGCGGCCCGCCGGTTCTCGGCGGCCCGCGACCAGGCGGGCGGGCGCCGGAGGGCGATCGTCTGTTCCGCGACCGGCTCCCCGGCCGTCGGCTCGGGGACGGAGACCGGGTCCACGAGTTCTTCGGGCTGTGCGGTCTCTTCCGGCGCGGGCGCCGTGCGCGGCCGGCGGCGGGCCTCCACGTAGAAGACGCCGACCAGGCTCAGCACCAGGCCCAGACCTCCGGCCAAGACCATGTATTCGAGCCGCGTCTTGGTCTGTGCCACCGGGTTCTGGGGCGGCACGATCGTCGTCATGCGGATCATGGCCTTGGAGTTGACCTTCTGCTGCTTCTGGAACTGGTCCAGCCGGTCCTTGGCGTACGACGTCAGGAGCTTGTCCGAGGCGAGCACGGAGGCCTTGTCGGTGCCGGTGACCGTGAGCCACATCAGCGGGCCCTGGGCGTTGTCGGCCAGCTTGGCCTCGAACGTGCCCTTCGCACCGAGGCCCTTGAGGTCCCGCAGCGAGTCGTCGGAGTTGAGGTTGCGCGCCAGGCTGTCGGCCATACCGGTCAGCGAGGTCTGGGTGCTGAGGAAGGGATTGCCGTCATAGGCCACGGTGGCCTTCTGGGAGTTGAGGAGGACCACCGTGCTCTGTGACTGGTAGGTGACCGGGACCATCGTGACCACGCCGACGATGAGGCCGGCGGTCAGCAGCAGTCCCGGCAGCAGGACGTACCAGCGCCTGCGCATCACCCGGAAGATCTCAGCGAGATCCATGGTGGTCCCCCCCCCCTAGCGACCAGACGTTCGACGAGCATATGTTGCAAGCGGATCATATGGGGAAGGTTCGGTCCGTGGGGCTCGTCCGGTCGACGGGTGCCTTCTGGCCGGTGGGTCTCGGTCGGTCGGTTGATGCCGGAAGGTCTGCCGGCGCCGGCAGGTCGGTCGGCCGCGGGCGCGTGGCCGCCGTGCCTCCTGCCAGCAGTACGTCGGCGATACGGTCGCTCGCGCGGCCGTCCCACAACTCGGGCCGGCGCGGCGCGGGCGGAGCGTCCAGCACCTGGTTCACGACGGCCACGATGCGCTCCGGGTCCCGGCCAGCCAGCACGTTGGTGCCCTGCTCGACGGTGATGGGGCGCTCGGTGTTGTCGCGCAGGGTCACGCAGGGCACGCCCAGCGCGGTGGTCTCCTCCTGCACACCGCCGGAGTCGGTGAGGACCACGCGCGCGGCGTCCTGAAGGGCGATGAAGTCCAAGTACCCTGCGGGCTCCACGAGTTGAATGCCTCCCGGGACTCCGATGGCGGCCAGCTTCCCGGCCGCCCGCGGGTGCACGGGCAGCACGAGCGGGCAGCTCCCGGCGATCTCGCCGAGCGCCTTCAGGAGTCCGGCGAGGACCTCGGGGTCGTCGACGTTGGCGGGCCGGTGCAGGGTGACCAGCCCGAACTCGCCCTTGGACAGCCCGTATCGGCCAAGGACGTTCGAGGCGCGGGCCCGTTCCAGGTTGGCCAGCAGCGTGTCGATCATGACGTTGCCGACGAGGTGGACCTGGTCCTCCCGGTAGCCCTCCGCGCGCAGGTTGTCCACGGCGTCGGGGGAGGGGGCCAGCAGGTAGTCGGCGACACGGTCGGTGGCGACGCGGTTGATCTCCTCAGGCATGCCCCAGTCGCGGCTGCGCAGGCCGGCCTCGACATGGGCGAGCAGCGGTCCGGCCTTGGCGGTGACCAGGGCGCAGGCCAGCGTGGAGTTGATGTCACCGACCACGACCACGATGTCCGGCGACAACTCCTGAAGGAGCGGCTCGAACGCGGTCATCACCCGCCCGGTCTGCTCGGCGTGGGTGCCGGAGCCGACCCCGAGGAAGCGTTCGGGCGGGCGGATGCCGAGGTCGGCGAAGAACACGTCGTTCATGGCCGGGTCGTAGTGCTGGCCGGTATGGACGAGGAACACCTCGGCGCCCCGGCGTTCCAGGGCGTCCATCACCGGTTTGATCTTCATGTAGTTGGGTCGTGCTCCGGCGACACACACGATGCGCGGCATGGCCTAGAGCACCTCGATCGTGGGTCCGGACGGCAGCCGTCTGCGGCAGTCGAGGACGAAGGGAGCGTGCTCGGCGATGAGTTCGTAGTCGAAGCTGTCGTGGTCGGTGAGCAGGACCACCACGTCGGCGGCCGCCAGCTCCTTGGGCGTCGGTTCGACCCGGACCAGCCGGTTGTCCACCGGCAGGCCCTCCACGACGTGCGGGTCCGCGGCCCTGACCTGGGCCCCCATGTCGAGCAGCAGTCGGGAGATGCGCAGGGCGGGCGACTCGCGGGCGTCGCCGGTGTTCTTCTTGTACGCCAGACCGAGCAGCAGGATCCGCGAGCCGTTCACGGAACGGCGCCTGTCGTTGAAGAGGTCGCCGATCCGGCGCGTCACGTACTCGGGCATGTGGTTGTTGATGTCGTTGGCCAGTTCCACGAAGCGGAAGCTCTGGCCGAGTTCGCGCTGCACACGCCAGGAGAGGTAGGAGGGGTCGATCGGCAGGCAGTGGCCGCCGACACCCGGTCCGGGCGTGAACTTCATGAACCCGAACGGCTTGGTGGAGGCCGCGTCGATGGCCTGCCAGACGTCGATGTCCAGGTGGTGGGCGAACATGGCGATCTCGTTGACCAGCGCGATGTTCACATGCCGGAAGGTGTTCTCCAGCAGCTTGGCGAGTTCGGCCTCCTTGGGCGAACCCACCGGCACGACGGTGTCGACGAGTTGCGCGTAGAAGTCCTGAACGGCCTTGAGGGAGGTTGGGTTGACACCGGAGACGACCTTCGGGGTCTGCTGGAAGCCCCATACGGCGTTCCCCGGATCGATCCGCTCCGGGCTGTAGCCGAGGTGGAAGTCGCTGCCCGCGACCAGGCCCGAGCCCTCCTCCAGGATCGGCGCGAACAGCTCCTGGGTGGTGCCGGGGTAGGTCGTCGACTCCAGGACGACCGTCGCTCCGGGGCGCAGGTAGCGGGCGAGGGTGACCGCCGACTCCTTGATGTACCGCAGGTCCGGTGTGCCCTCGTGCAGCGGGGTCGGGACGGTCACGACGGCGATGTCGAAACCGCCGCAGTCACGCGCCGATTCACTAGGGCGGTAGCTTTCGTTGTCCAGTGCCGCGCGGATCCGCTCGGACGACACGTCCTCGACGAAGGACTCACCGGCGGCAAGGCTCTTGATCCGCCGGGCGTCGACGTCGTAGCCGATCACCTCGTGTCCGACCTCGGCGGCCCGAACGGCCAGGGGCAGGCCGACGTATCCCTGTCCGACCACGACGACACGCATCAGTGACTCCTGTTCGCGGGGACGGCCGACGGGGTGGGCCGGATCAGCTCGCGCGCCGTCATGAGGAGGAAGGAGACATTGGTGGTGAGATAGCGCCGGCCCAGGCGGCGCGGCTCCTGCAGCGCGCGGTAGAGCCACTCAAGACCCCACCGCTGCCAGGAGACCGGAGCCCGTTTGGTGACCCCGGCCAGGATGTCGAAGGAGCCGCCGACCCCGTGCACCACGCGGGCGCCCGTGCGGGCGCCGTGGGCGGCGGTGAAGATCTCCTTCTTCGGCGAGGTCATGCCAAGGAACAGCATCTGGGCGCCGCTTCGCGCGATGCCGTCCGCGATCGCCTCCTGCTCCAGGTCGTCGAAGTAGCCGTTGCGGCTGCCGGCCACCTTCAGACCGGGGAAGCGGTCGGCCACCCGGAGCAGCATCCGCTCCAGCACGTCCTGCCTGGCGCCGAGGAAGTACACGGGGATGCCCGAGGTCTCCGCCTCGGCCAGCAGCCGCAGGAACAGGTCGATTCCGGCCACCCGCTCCGGCAGCGGGGCACGCAGCACGCGGCCGGCCCACACCACGGCCTGTCCGTCGGCGAGGACGAGATCACAACCCGCCACGGCCTTGGCGAGCTGGTCGTTGCGCCGCATGTTCACCAGCTTCGCGGCGTTGACCACCCCGATCTCCAGCTGTCGGCCGTCCCGCACCGCCGCGAGGCAGCGTTGCACGGTCTCGTCCATGGTCAGTGGGTCCAGCTCGACCCCGAACAGCGTCCGACGCCCGCTCATATTCGGCCCCCCTGCCAGGCGTGGAGCATCCAGCCGAACTCGTACGGCCGGCATTCGCGATCCACGGACAGCGGGCGGTACACCCGGTCCAAGGACTTCAGCCGCAGGCCCGGAGCGACCCGGGTGGACAGACCCCGGGCGGCGCGTACGGCCTTCTTCGGGTCGCCCCGGTAGACCTTGCGCCAGGTGGCACCCAGCTCGTCGAGGATCATGGGCTCCCGGTGCTGCGAGCCGGCGAGTTCGGGTACGTCCGTCATCCAGCGCAGGCCCTTGCGGACCGCCGCGCCGAAGTCGGTGCCGCCGGCGTCGGCGAGGTCGAACAGCGCGGTCGGCGCCATCGCGTGCTGGTGGACGCTGTAGACCGGGTAGCCCTCCACGACACCGCCGGTGCGTGCGTCGTAGTGCCACCACCACTGGCCGCCGTCGCCCTGCAGCTCACAGATGCGCGCCGCGCACGCCTCGGACGCGGCCAGCGCCTCCGGGTCGCCGTCCCCGCCGGCGTGGGCGCGGGCCAGGGCCTGCAGCGGATAGGTCTGGTCGGCGAAGCAGCTCACATGCGCCCGGTACCAGGGCACCAGACCGGGTGCGGTGGCGTGCGGGAACAGCGGACTGTTTCCGATCCGGGCTCGCAGCAGACGGTCCCGAGCCGCGGTGAAACGTCTCTCCACGTCGACCGTGTCGCGAGCCGCCGCGAGGGCGGACAGCACCCATGCCGCCTCGACGGTGTACTGCGGCCGGCCCTCCACGTCCAGAGCCTCGACCCGTTCGAGGGCGTCGGACAGTTTGGGATGTTCGGTCTCGGCGGCGGACCAGGCGATGAGCGCCGCGTCGCCGAGGTTGGTCACCGCGGGCAGCGATTCGACCAGCAGACCCGCGAACTCCTGGGCCGTGCGCCCGCCGAGCACCGCACGCTGGCGGTCCTCGGGCAGATACCGGGCGCCCAGGACGGTGATGGCGGCGTAGCGGGTACTGGTGCCACGCCGTTCCAAGGTCCAGGAACCATCGGGGGCTTGCCGCCCGGCCATGGTGTGGACGAAGGCCTCCCCGCCGGGGAGCAGCATCGACGGCAGCCCCGACTCGGCGACTGCGAGCAGCCGTTGGGCGAGTGCGAGCAGCGGCGGGTCCTCGTCGCCGAGCGCCGCGAGACGTGTGTTGGTCATCGGTTGGACACACCAACCCCCTGATTTCGCGCAGAGTTGTGAGCGCCGCGACACGGGCGGTCGGGCGGTGGAGGCAAGGCAGACGTCAGGCCTCGGAGCGGATGCCGCTCCTCGCTTCAGACACAGGTGTTCCCACCCGGTAACCCCCCCTGGGCACTACTGGTTCGTGTGCTCATTGTGCTTGGGCTGCACAGTTCGCACACATGTTATGCCGGTGAATGTTCGAAGATTTGCGATTTGGCGGAAACCTGAGTCATGCGCGTTCGACGAGTTCGCCGTCCTTCTCGTCGTGCAGCGCGCCCGTCTCGGGGCACTCCCACGTGCCCGGTTCGCGCTCCCGCTCGACCAGTCGGACGCCGGCCCGGCCGACCCAGCCGATCCGGCGCGCCGGAACCCCGGCCACCAGGGCGAAGTCCGGCACGTCCCGGGTCACCACGGCACCCGCCGCGACCATCGCCCAACGGCCGACACGCACCGGCGCGACGCACACCGAGCGGGCCCCCAGTGAGGCCCCCTCGGCCACCGTCACGGCCACGGCCTCCCAGTCGCCACCGCGCTTCAACCTGCCCTGCGGGTCCACGGAACGGGGGAAGTAGTCGTTGGTGAGGACGGCCGCCGGACCGACGAACACCCCGTCACCGAGCACCGCGGGTTCGTATACCAGCGCGTGGTTCTGGAGCTTCACGTGGTCGCCGATCCGGACACCGGGGCCGACGTACGCCCCCCGGCCCACGATGCACCCGCTGCCCAGCCGGGCGTCCTCCCGAATCTGGGCAAGATCCCAGACCGTCGTTCCGTCGCCGACCGTGGCGCTGTCATCGACCTGGGCGGTCGGCTGCATCTTGAAGCTCACCGGGTTGAACCTTTCTTCTCGTCGAGCGGAACCGGAAACGCCGCCTCGCGCACCGCGCGCCAAGGACGGACGGGGTCGATTCCCGCCAGGTGCCGGCGCTCGTGCCCCAGGACGCTGTGCGAGCCGATGAAGCCGGCACCGCCGGTCACCAGGATTCTGGTTGTCATGAGGAGAGGCACCCCTGCTGTGGTCGCCGAGGACGAAACGGTGGGCGTCCGGAACGTATGAGTGAGGGGGCGCAAACGGGTACCTGGGCCACCGGACAACAGGAGCGCCGTCACGAGATCACCATACTTTCGGCGAACTCACCGAAGGAAGCATTCCGCTTACGGGCGGCTTGAACGGGGCGCCCGGCCTCGTCGTCGCCCCGGGCCGACGGCACCGCTGGACCCGTCGTCCCCGGCGTGCCGCCCATCGCCCCGCATTTATCAGGTCAAGCGTCCCGGACTCTTGACTCGTAAGGCGCCCGCCGCGATTCTCTCCATACATTGTGCGGGTCATGACAACCTCACGGGTCGGTCAATCCGCCATCTGCCGACCGAGGGACGTGGGCCGTGACGCTGACTCGACGCTGGTACCGCAGACGAAAGAACGTCACCGTGCTGTCGCTGCTCCTGCTGGTGCTGGCCATGGCCCTCGGCCCCACGCCGAGTTCGGCTGCCGCCGGCGACTGGTGGATCCCGGCCGCGCGCCCCCACCCGGACTCCCAGATCGATGTCACCGGCGAACCGTTCACCGGCACCGACTCGGCGGGCAAGGTGCGGGGGTTCGTCGACGCGCACAACCACCTGTTCTCGAACGAGGCCTTCGGCGGGCGGCTGATCTGCGGCAAGGTGTTCTCCGAGGCGGGGGTCGCGGACGCGCTCAAGGACTGCCCCGAGCACTACCCCGACGGCACACTCGCGATCTTCGACTACATCACCCACGGCGGAGACGGAAAGCACGACCCGGTCGGCTGGCCCACCTTCAAGGACTGGCCGGCGTACGACTCGATGACCCATCAGGCGGACTACTACGCCTGGGTGGAGCGGGCCTGGCGCGGCGGCCAGCGGGTGCTGGTCAACGACCTCGTCACCAACGGCGTGATCTGCTCGGTCTACCCCTTCAAGGACCGCAGCTGCGACGAGATGACGTCGATCCGCCTGCAGGCGAAGATGACGTACGCCCTGCAGGACTACATCGACAAGATGTACGGCGGCCCGGGCAAGGGCTGGTTCCGGATCGTCACCGACAGCGCGCAGGCCCAGGAGGTCATCAAGCAGGGCAAGCTGGCGGTCATCCTGGGGGTGGAGACCTCCGAGCCGTTCGGCTGCAAGCAGATCCTGGACGTTCCGCAGTGCAGCAAGGCGGACATCGACAAGGGCCTCGACGAGTTGTACGGGCTCGGCGTGCGCTCGATGTTCCTGTGCCACAAGTTCGACAACGCGCTGTGCGGCGTCCGCTTCGACTCCGGCGGGCTCGGAACGGCCATCAACGTCGGGCAGTTCCTGTCGACCGGTACCTTCTGGCAGACCGAGAAGTGCACCGGCCCGCAGCATGACAACCCCATCGGCAACGCGTCCTCCAGCGCGGAGGGGGACCTGCCGGCCGGCGTGAAGGTCCCCTCCTACGACAGTGACGCCCAGTGCAACAAGCGCGGGCTCACCGACCTCGGCGAATACGCCGTGCACGGCATGATGAAGCGCAAGATGATGCTGGAGATCGACCACATGAGCGTCAAGGCGGTCGGCCGGGTGCTCGACATCTTCGACGCCGCCTCCTACCCGGGCGTGATCTCCTCGCACAGTTGGATGGACCTCAACTGGACCGAACGCGTCTACTCGCTCGGCGGCTTCGTCGCCCAGTACATGCACGGTTCGGACGGGTTCGTCGCGGAGGCGAACCGCACCAAGGCGCTGCGCGACAAGTACCACGTGGGCTACGGCTTCGGCACCGACTTCAACGGCGTCGGCGACCATCCCGCCCCACGCGGCGCGGACGCTCCCAACAAGGTCACCTACCCCTTCAAGAGCGTCGACGGCGCTTCGGTCATCGACAAACTCACCACCGGACAGCGCACGTTCGACTTCAACACCGACGGCGGCGCCCACGCCGGCATGATCCCCGACTGGATCGAGGACATCCGCAAGAACGGTGGCCAGGACGTGGTCAACGACCTGTTCCGAGGCGCCCAGTCCTACCTCGACACCTGGGGTGCGACCGAGCAGCACCAGGCATCGGTGAATCTCGCCAACGGCAAGGCGGCGACGGCCAGTTCGTCCGAATGGAACCCCTTCACCAGCTACCAGCCGGGGCGGGCCGTCGACGGCGACAACGGCAGCAGGTGGGCGAGCGACTGGAGCGACGACCAGTGGTGGCAGGTCGACCTCGGCACCACCAACCGGGTCGGCCGCGTCACGCTGGACTGGGAGCGGGCGTACGGGAAGTCGTACCGCATCGAGGTCTCCACCGACGGCACGAACTGGCAGACCGTCTGGTCCACCACATCCGGCGACGGCGGCCTGGACACGGCCGAGTTCAACGCCACACCGGCCCGCTACGTCCGCATCCACGGCCTCGCCCGCGGCACCGGCTGGGGATACTCACTCAAGGAAGTGGGCGTCCACAGCGCCTGATTGAGGTATCGACAACCGAGGACACACATGGCACGCATGCCGTCGGCTCAGCGGCGCACACAGCTGACGGAAGCGGCGATACGGGCGATGGCCCGGGACGGCGTCGCCAAGACGACGACCCGGGCCATCGCCGCCGAAGCGGGCGTGTCCCTGAGCGTCTTCCACTACTGCTTCGACTCCAAGCAGACCCTCGTCGAGGCGGTCATCACCGCCCTCACCGACCACTCCGTGACCGTGGTCAAGCAGGCCCTGCGGCCCAGGACCACACTCGTGGAGACCGTCCGGGCAGGCTTCGAGGCCTACTGGGACCATGTCCGCGCCCATCCCGACGAACACATGCTGACCTACGAACTGACGCAGTACGCCCTGCGTGAGCCGGGGTTCGCACACCTGGCCCGACGGCAGTACGAGCTGTACGGCGACGCCTACACCGAACTGATCGGCCGGCTGCGCGGCAGCATGGACCTCCAACTCCGGGTGCCCGTCTCCACGTTGGCCCGCTATCTGGCCGCCATGACCGACGGCCTGACTCTCAACCACCTCGTTCTCGGCGACGAGTCAGCCTGGACGGACATCCTCGACACGGTCATCGACCACATCGCCGGGCTGGTCCAGGACGACGCCGAGGGGTGACCGTCCCACCGCGAACACGAGGCGCCGCGGACCAGGACGTCACGGGCCGGATCCGCTCCGCCCTCGACCAGCTCGTATGCGACGGCGGTGTCATAGGCGGCGACGGCGAGACAGAGCACGGGCAGGCCGTCTGCCGTGACCGTGTCCGGGGCGGCTCCCGCCTCCAGCAGCGCGCCCACGGTCCCTGCGTCTCCCCGCCGGACCGCCGCGACGAGCTGTGCACCGTCCACGCTTCGCTGTCTCCCCGTCTCGTACCGGATGCGCCGGGCGGCAGCCGAGCAGGTGGCACCGGTCCAGGTGAGGGTAGTTCGGCGCGGCCCCTGCCGCGACCGAATTCTCACGCCCGGCTGCGTCACTTGTTCAGGTCCTGGCCGACGTCACGCTCCAGGACGCGGCGGGCCGCCTCCGCCTCCGCGGCCGGCGGCGACAGTTCGTCGAGGGTGTCGAGGTCGTCGTCCGTGTCCAGTTCCCGCTCCCAGGCCGCAGCGAGGCGTTCCTGCTCCTGGTGTGGCCTGGCACCGACGGACTCCCGGTGCTCCGGGTCCAGGGCCGCCAGGAATCGTCCGACCGGGTTAGTCGACATGCTGGTCTCCTTGTCGCGGAAGGATGTGCCGTTCTGTCCCAGCATGGCTGAATGCGTGATGTCGGACACCAGGAGCGCCCCCACCGGGACGATCAGCGCCGCCGGCTGCCACTGTCTGTGGTCGGAGCCGATCCGGCCGTCCCGGCCGGGCCGAGCTTCTCCACCACGTTTCGCCGCCTGACCCGCACGGCCGTCGCGGAGTGGGCCGGTGCCGTCGTGGGCCGGGTTCCCCTGCGGGGTGATCGACCGGGTGTCCGGCTCACGCAACGGATGTCACCGGTGCGTCACAGCCCGCCCGGGCCCCACAACTTGAACCGCGCCCCTCGTGTCGAACCCTGCGTTGGCACCAAGACCAGTGCCGTCCGAACAGCTGACGGGCCATCAACATCCAACGGGGGAAACAGACATGAGCGTCGCCGCGCGCACCACCCGTCGTACCGCAGGCTCCGCCGCCGTCGCGGCCTACCTGACCACAGGCGACTACGACCGCGACGGTTTCGCCGACCTGGTCGTCTCCGGCTACAGCCCCGACGACGACTACGTCATGGGCTGGTCCGCCTACTACACGGGCGGTACCGGTGGCCTGAGCTTCGGGCGCGACCTGCACGGCGGCCTGGGCACGGCCTCCGGTGACATCAACGGCGACGGCTACGACGACCTCGTCGTCGGCCAGCTCAGCGCCGTGGACGAGCCCACCGGTGACGCGGACGCGCCCGGCGGCCTGGTCGGCGTCTACTACGGCGGCGAGGACGGCCCTGTCGGCACCCAGGGCCCCGGCACCGCCCCGCAGTGGTGGTCGCAGAACTCCCCGGGCGTACCCGGTGCGGCGGAGCAGGGCGACGACTGGGGCAACGACCTGTCCGTCGCGGACGTCGACGGTGACGGCTACGCCGACGTGGCCGTCGGCGCACCCGGTGAGGACGCGGACGTGGCCGTCGGCGCACCCGGTGAGGACGCGGACGGCGAAGCCGGTGCGGGCGCGGTGTGGCTGCTGCGCGGTTCCACCACGGGCCTGACCGGCACCCACGCCCAGTACTTCGACCAGAACACGCCCGGTGTCCCCGGCACCGCCGAGGCCGGTGACGGATGGGGCGCCCAGGTGCGGCTCGTGGACACCGACGGCGACGGGCGGGCCGAACTCGTGGCGGCCGCGCCCGACGAGAACGCCGGCGACGGCGCGGTGTGGCTGCTGCCCGCGAGCGGCAACGGGCTGCTCGCGGAAGGCTCCCGGTCGTACGGCGCCGCCGCCCTCGGCGGAAACGCCCACAACGCCCACTTCGGCGCGGTGATCGACGAGTAACCCTGGACGCTCGAACATGCTGCACGCCACGGGACCGGGCGGGCAGCCCGAGCGCGCCCGGTGCGCCCTGCACCGCCGCCGGTCCGGTCCGGTCCGGTTCGGGCCGTGCTCGTCAGGTGCCGGACGTGGAGGCTTCCGAGTCCTGGGGCCCTGGCAGCGGGGTGCATGCCTTACGGCCGGCCATTCTGCGGAGGTGTGCGCAGGGCGAGGAGGGCGACATCGTCCTTGCCGGGTGGCTGGACGCGGCGCAGGAGCTGGTCGGTGAAGGAGGCCAGGGGGCGGTGGGCGAGGGCGGCTGCGTGCTGCCGCAGCTGGTTCAGGCCGTCGTCGAGGGTGTGGCCCGGGGCTTCGATGAGGCCGTCCGTGTACAGGAGCAGGGTGGACTCGGGCGGCAGGAGGATGGTGGCGTCGGGACGCGGTGCGGTGAGTCCGGTGCCCAGCAGGAGACCGTGGCCGTCGGTGAGATAGTGCGCAAGGCCGTTGCGGGCGATGAGCAGGGGTGGAGGGTGGCCCGCGTTGGTCCAGGTCAGCTGCCAGCGACCGCCCCCTGTGTCGGTCAGCCGGCCGAAGACGAGGGTCGCCATGGTGACGTCGGTGATGCGCATGATCGCCCCGTCGAGTCGTTCGACGATCTGGCTGGGGGGTTCCTGCTGGGACCAGGCGTAGGCGCGGAGCATGTTGCGCACCTGGGCCATGCCGGCCGCGGCCTCCAGGTCGTGGCCGACGACGTCACCGATGGCCAGGGCGGTGGAGCCGTCGGAGAGAGTGAAGGCGTCGTACCAGTCGCCGCCGACCTGGGAGGCGTCCGGGGCGGGCAGGTAGCGGACGGTCATCTGCAGTCCGGGCACGCGCGGCATCTGGGGCAGCAGGTGGTTCTGCATGGTTTCGGCGACCTTGCGCTGTCGCTCGTAGAGCCGCGCGTTGTCCAGGGCGAGGCCGGCACGGCGGGCGATGTCCTCGATCAGGGGAAGGTCGGTGGTGGCGAAGTTCCCCGGTTTCTTGGCGCGGCCCAGGGTGAGGGCTCCCAGGACCGCGCGGCTGCTGCGGATGGGGGCGATGGCCGCGGAGTGGATGCCGGTGGCGTCGAACAGGCGACGCTGCTCGACGGCGATCCCGGAATCCGGGGCTCGCTGGTATGTCTCGGGTCCGGCCAAGGTGGAGGCTATGCCGCGCAAGGCCCGGGACAGAGGCATCGGCGACTCCTCCGGGACCGGTGGCATGGGGCCCTGCAGGTCCTCGTGGTACGTCAGCGTGTCCCCCTTGGCTTCGACCACGGTGGCGCGCCAGACCTCGTCCCGCTCGGTGATCAGATCGATGACGACCCAGTCGGCCAGCCGCGGCACGACCAGAGCCACCAGTCGGCGCAGCGCCTCGTCGGCGTCGAGGGTGGAGGTCAGCTGGGTGGTGGTCTCGGCCAGCAGAGCCAGTCGTTGGAGTTCGCTCAGCGGCGGGGCGCCCTGCTCCGGACGCAGACCGGTCGGGTGTTCCTGGCCGGGGGTGTGGAAGACGACGAGCGTGCCGGTGCCGTGGTCCTCGAAGGCGTACGAGGTGATCAGCCAGGAGATGCGGAGCAGCGAGCCGTCGGCGTGGGCGAAGTAGTCCTCGTCGGCCTGGGCGGGACGTCCGTCGTGGAACGCCTGGCGCATGCTGCACTGACTCGCGGGCAGCGGCTGGCCCTGGGGTCCGCGGTGCAGCAGGTCGTGGGCGTCCTGACCGACGAGGTCCGCGGCGGGCCGGCCCAGCAGGTGTGCGGCGCGGCTGTTGACGGCAGCGATATGGCCCCGCTCGTCCACGACGTAGGCTCCCGCCCCGATGGCCTCCAGCGCGTCGGCGACCTCGGCAGGCGGCAGGTACGGGGGCTGCCTCTGCTCGGTGTCGGTGCTCTCGGCTGCTGCCATGTCCTCGCCTCCTGCGTGATCGAGCTGCCGCCCCGCTCGCCGCTCGTACGGTCGTCGCCTGCCATCCTCGCCTGCCTGGTTACCCGTGTGCCCCGTCGCCGCAGAGAATCCGCACCAGCCGGTGCCTCGGATGGTCTGTACCCGTGGTGCGAAGGAGCGTGGCGGGCGGGTGCAGGCTGGGCATCGCCCAGTGGGTACCGGCGAGGTGCCGCCAAGGAGCGTCGACCCGCTCGGGCCATCCGGTCCGGCGCACCGCCGCTGCCGGCCACGTCACGGGAACCGCGCCCGTCGGTGCCCGACCGCATCACGAACTCTCGGGCGCCGGACCCGCCTGCCCGGGACGCGGCTGATCGGGGACCAGTCGCACCCATGCGGTGACCTGTTTTCCCGCGGGTCGTGCAGCGGTGACGAACCGGTCGCTGAGGGCGCGCACAAGGTGGAGCCCGTGGCCGCCGACACGCTGACGATCAGGCGGCTGGGCCGCGGGTTGCTCGCGGGACGTGTCCCACACGGTGACGGACAGATCGGTGTCGGACAGTTCCAGAACCAGACCGCAGGGGCCCGGAGCGTGCAGTATCGCGTTCGTCAGCAGCTCACTGATCACCAACTGTGCGTCCAGGACCGCCGAGGAGGGGAGCGGTACGCGACCCAGGCGCGCGGCGCGGTCCACGAGAGCTTGGAACGCACGACGCCCGTCCACCGCGCGCGCAGCGCCCTCGGCGAAGGCCACGCTGAAGTGCAGTGTTCGGTGCCCAGCCACGCGATGCTCATCTGCCGATCCCATTTGACTAAGTCGATGCACGGTCCGGATACCCCTCACCGGGAAAGCTAGACGCCGGATCCCGAGGCACTTGTGCCGCCGGCCGGACGGCCGCCCCACTCTCGTGCCCCGCCTGCTCAGCCCCGACCGGTCGATGGCTTCCCTCCGGCAACGTGCGCAGGTGTCGACCGCGGTGACGCCGCGGGGGAGAACAGCGCCGAGGCGGCCCTGGCGTGCAGGGAGTCCAGTGCCTTGATCTGCCGCTCCGCCCGCCGCAGCAGTTCCTCCAGCCGGGCGGAGTCCAGGCGTGGGTCCTCCGCTGAAGCCGAAAGCAGAGTGCGCCAGAGCATCGACTTGCCGCCGGCGCCCGTGCGTATGGTTTCGAGCTCGATCAGCACCGTGAGGCCGGAGCGACGCACCAGACGGCCATTGGGCTTCACCCGTGCGAGCTTCTCGCCCAGCCATGCCCCGTAGACCTTGTATCGCCGCGTGGGGACATTCAGGTCCGCCATCAACCTGAGCAGGGCCTGCCGGTCCTGAGAGATCTCCGTCGCCAGGCTCCGCAGTTCCGGGCCGTAAGCCGAATCACCGTGCTCCTGGACCATGCGGTGCACCAGTTCGGTGCCGCCCGTCGCGCCCGCCAGGTGATCGTTGAGGTAGACGCCGAGGGTCCTCTGCCACCCGGGACCCTCGCCGGGATTTGGTACGGGAGCATTCACGGGAGCATTCATCGTCTTCCTCCGCGCTCCGGGGCTTCTGACGATGAGCGAGTGCCCCTGTCGGCGCGGTCAACCGCACGATTCGGTGCATACGGCGATCAGGAGGGCAAACCGTCCGCAGTCTCCTCTGTCACAGGTGCAGGTCGAGGCCGTATCGCGCGTCGTCAGCTCGGGGGCAGGCGCACGATCAACAGCCGATTCGGCCGCCGTCACAGTCGGACCACGATCAGGGCGATGTCGTCGCGAGCTCCGCCGGACAGGCCGAGGCGGGCCAGCAGGGAGTCTGCTAGGCGTTGCGGGGACTGGGTGCTGCAGTGGCCGAGGACCTCGAGCAGTCGGGACAGCCCCGCATCGATGTCCTCGTCACGGCGTTCGATCAGGCCGTCGGTGTAGAGCACGAGGGTGTCGCCGGGCACGTACGGCTGGCCGGCCTGAGGACGGGGGACGTGGTCGGGACGGGCGCCCAGGGGCGGGTCGGTGGCCTTGTCGAGGAGTTCACAGCTGCCGTCGGGGTGCACCAGGACAGGTGGCGGGTGGCCGGCGCTGCTGTAGATGATCAGGTGGCTGCGGGGGTCGATCAGGGCCTTGGCGACGGTGGTGTTCAGCGCGCCCTCCACCGACCGGGAGTAGAGTCCCAGCACCTCCAGGGCCTGGGCGGGACGCTCCAGCGCGCGGATGGCGGCACTCAGTGCGCTGCGCAGCATGCCCATCACCGCGGCGGCCTCCAGCCCGTGTCCGACGACGTCGCCGACGGCCACCGCGAAACGGCCGTCGGCCAGGTCGACGAGGTCGTACCAGTCGCCGCACACGTTCAGCGACCCGGCCGCGGGCAGGTAGCGCACCGCGACGTTCTTGTGCCGGACCAGATCCGGCGCCTGCAGCATCGCCTCCTGCAGCGCGACGGCCACTTCACGCTCCCGGGTATGGGCCAGCCGCAACTCCTCGTTCAGCCGCTGCAACTCGCGTGCCCGCGCATAGAGTTCGGCCTCCAACGCCTCGCGCTCGGTCAGCTGTTCCGTCGGCGGCCGCCGTCCGGCTGGGCGCGTCTGTACGAACGCGGTCACGTCCTCCACCCGGTGGATGACCCAGCGCACCTTTCCGTCCGAGCCGAGGATGGGCGTGTTGATCGGCGACCACCATCGCTCCTCGAACGCCCCTGACGGGCCGCTCACGCGGATGTCGTACTTCTGCAAGGCCATCGTGTCCGGTGCCTGCGCGGCCAGGACACGGTGCAGCGAGGCGCTGAGGTTGCGTACGCCGTCGGCCTCCGGATCGGCCGGGTTGTCCGGGAAGGCGTCGAAGATGTGCTGTCCGAGCAGGTCATCGCGGGTGCGGCCGGTCGCCTTCAGGTAGGCCTCGTTGACCTCCACGATGACCAGGTCCGGGCCCAGTACTAGGTACGGGCTCGGCGTGGCGGCGAACAGGGCCGCGTAGTCCATGCCCACCACCGCCACCACCTCTGCACCCGGTACCGGCCCCACGTGTCCGGCCGGGGCCACCGCTTCCGCCGCTCCCTCCAGAGTGCCCCCACTGTGATCGCAAGCACCAGACATACGCACTGCGGGGGAGCCGCTCAGCCTTCGGCACCGGCCGATCGGAGCGTGAGGATGCCGCCGTGTGGATACCCGGGAGCGTATGACCCGAGATCACTCATTGAGCCACATCCATCGCAAAGCACGCCCCGACCCGCCACCCGATCGGGCCGATGACCGGGCCGACCGGCAGGCCGACCAGGAGGCCGGCGACCGGGCCGACCAGCAGGCCCAGCCGCGGGCGGATGCCCGCGAAGAGCGGTTCGGCCCCGGCCCGCAGGTGGAGCAGCGTGCCCCGGACACGCTCACCGACCTGCCCCGCCGTTCGTGGAGCGCCGCACTGAAAGGCAGCCTGCGGGAGTTCAAGGACGACGAGCTGACCGACCGCGCGGCGGCCCTGACGTACTACGGCGTCCTGTCCCTGTTCCCGGCCCTGCTGGTCCTGGTCTCCCTGCTGGGCCTGTCCGGCACATCGGCCACCGACAAGGTTCTGACCAACCTCCGGCAGCTGACTCCCGGCTCGGCCCGGGACATCCTCACGCGCGCGGTCGAACAGCTGCAGGGCGGCGGTGGCCTCGGATCGGCCATGGCCGTCGTGGGCCTCGTCCTGGCGGTGTGGTCGGCCTCCGGCTACGTCGCGGCATTCATCCGCACGTCCAACGCCGTCTACGACATGCCCGAGGGGCGCCCGGTCTGGAAGATCCTCCCCATCCGGGTCGGAGTCACCGTCGTGCTCATGGTGCTGGCCGTGGCCAGCGCGCTGATCGTCGTCTTCACCGGCGGTCTGGCCCGCCAGGCGGGCAAGGCGCTGGGCATCGGCGACACGGCCCTGACCGTCTGGTCGATCGCCAAGTGGCCCGTGCTGGTCGTCCTGGTGACGGTGATGATCGCGATCCTTTACTGGGCGAGTCCCAACGCCAAGGTCCGCGGCTTCAAATGGATCACCCCGGGCAGCTTCCTGGCCCTGCTGATCTGGCTGATCGCCTCCGCGGGCTTCGCGTTCTACGTCGCCAACTTCGCCTCGTACAACAAGACTTACGGCACCATGGCGGGCGTCATCGTCTTCCTGGTCTGGCTGTGGATCGGCAATCTGGCCCTGCTGCTCGGCCTGGAGTTCGACGCGGAGACCGCGCGGCAACGGGCCGTGGCAGGCGGGCATCCACCCGAGGAGGAGCCGTACGTCACTCCTCGCGACACCCGCACCTGGGACGACGAGGACCGGCGCCGCCTGGGCGGCTCCTGACCACCGCCGTTGGCATCCCTCCGCCTCCCACACCTCAGTGCCTCATCACCGCCTCATCACGGCCTCATCACCGGTGGACCGGTGCGGTGAGGCGTCGCAGTGCGGCGTGGGAGGGCGGGCCCCAGGCCGGTCTGCCCCCAGGGCGGCCGTGGACGCCGGCCTCTCCGATGTGGATGCAGAAGAGAGCGCGCAGCACCGACCAGCCGCGAGCGCGCCGCAGGGCCGCGGCGCGTCCGCGCTCGGCCGGTAGGTCTCGAGGTCAGGAAGGCGTCCAGGATGACGGCCGCCTCCGCGGCGTGAGTCGCGGGGGTGCGGTCAGCAGGCTCGCCCGGTACCCAGGTGGTGACGAGCCAGGGTCGCGGAAACCGTGCCGACGGCTCACCAGGCGCCGGGGCACGGGAATCTGCAGCAGCGCCGGCCCGCCTCGCGCGATCGCCTGACCGGGGTCAGGCGAATCCGCCGTTGCTCATCAGAAGCTGGCCGTTGATCCACTGACCCTCCGGCGAGCAGAGGAAGTCGACGAGGTGGGCGGTGTCCTGCGGGGTGCCGAGCCGGTTGAGCGGCGTCTGGCGAAGCACGTGTGAGCGCCCTTCGTCGGTCATCCAACCGGTGTCCACCGGCCCCGGGTTGATCACGTTGGCGGTGATGCCGAGGTGGGCGAGTTCGTGGGCGGCGGCCAGGGTGATGCGGTCGAGGGCGCCCTTGCTGGCGCCGTAGGGCATGTTGCCCACGGTGTGGTCGCTGGTCAGGCTGATGATCCGGCCGCTGCCCGGGGCGGCCGCGAACCGCCGGCCGTACTCCCGGATCAGCAGCCAGGTGGCGCGCGCATTGACCGTGAAGTGCCGGTCGAAGCTCTCGACGGTGGTGTCGAGCAGACCGGAGGCGACCGATTCACAGTGGCACATCACCAGGGCGGAGACGCTGCCCAGGGTGCCTTCGACCTCGTCGAAGACGCGCGCCGGAGTGTCCGGGTCGGCCAGGTCCGCCTCGACGGCGGTGGTGGCGGCACCGTTGTCCTTGAGGGCGTCGGCGATCGCATCGGTTGCGCCGGACTCGCGGCCCCAGGTCATGCGCTCGTCATAGGGGGCCCAGTAAGTGAAGGCGACGTCCCAGCCGGAGGCGGCCAGCCGGCGGGCGATGCCCGCGCCGATGCCGACGGTGCGACCCACACCGGTGACCAGGGCGAGCGGGCGGACCGACGGGTGGGGCGGCTCGGGAGTGGGATCTTCCTGGCCGAGGTGTCCTTGGCTGCTGTTCGTTGTCACAGTCCGGGATCGTCCACGATCGGAACCAGCCGGGGCAACTGCCTTTTCGTCAGATGGAGTTGGCCCGCCGAACGACCGTCCCGGTCATGACCGGGCCACGGCGGTCACCCGATGAGGTCCATGTCCACCGCCGACGGCCGGACCAGCCGGCAACCTTGCTGGGTGACGCGGGATTCGAGATCGAGGCCCAGCTGCCGCTCGACCCGGACGGTGCAGCTCCACGAGCGGTCCTCTTCGCACGCCGGGAGCCTCGCCGGTAGTTCGGGGGCCGCGGACGGACCCGGCGCTACAGCAGGCCGATATTGGTGAGCGGGAAGTTCCAGTCGTTGCTCTCGACATCGCCGCGGCCGTCCTGAGCCACGGCCGGTGCCGCGAACAGGATCAGCCCGGCGACGGCGGCGGCCAGAACGGCGATCACACGACGCTTCACGGTTCCTCCTCTACGACGGCGGCAGCGACCACCCTGTGCCGGGCGGGCGGCTCCGCCCGCCCGGACACGCCGCTCGGCCCGTGGATTCAGCCGACCGGTGGCGGCGGCCCTACGCCACGGCCTCCACTCCGCAACCGAGCAGTCGGCCGCCGACGAGCACCGCGCAGGCCCCGACGGTCAGCAGCCCACCGGCGAGGAAGGTGCCCCGCACGCCGGCGAGCGGCAGGACCAGTCCACCGAGCGCGGCGCCCGCCGCGATACCGGCGTTGTAGGCACCGGAGTTCGCCGCGAGCGCGATGTCCGTGCGTCCCGGCGCGCACTGCAGCATCGCGTTCTGGGCGGTCATGAACACCGGCCCGAGTGCACCGCCCATCAGCGACTGGACACGGCCAGCGCGGCCAGCAGTCCGGTGAGCACATGACGTCGGGGCACGGCCCGTACGACGTGGGCGAGCGGCAGGGACGCGACCGCCACTGTCAGGCCATAGCCGGTGATCAGAAGACCGGCCGCCGACAGGGACACCCGCAGGCTCCCGGAGATGAGGTCCAGCAGACCGATCGGCAGGTTCTCCGCCGTGTTGAACGTGAACGCGGCCAGCATCAGCGCTCCGAGCACCGCCGGTCTCCGCCATGGAGCCGACGGCCACCCGACCTCACCGGTTGTTCCCGCGCCCGCCCGTTGCGCCTGCTCTGTGGACCCTTCCATGCCACAAGCCCAACGGACTCACGGGCCTGGCCGCAACCGAATTCATCTGCCGCCGGGAGCGGCGGACCAGGTGCTCACCCGCCTCAGCCGTCGGACTCCGGCGACGGGAGGTAGGCACCCGGCACGTCGTCCGGTGTGTAGACCTTGCGGTCACCGGGGTACGGCTTGGTCCAGTTGTGGGTCTGGTACCAGGTGTAGCGGTTCATCTGCTCGTTGTTGGCGTAGTCGGGCACGGCGTGCGGGCCGGTCAGCCGCTGGTGCGAGGCCCAGGTCTTCCACTGCACGGCGAGCTTCTGCTGGGCCTGCGGCACCGCCGCGGACGTCGGTGCGGCCGCCGCCTTGGTGTCCTGCGGCGCCGGGGTGTCCGAGCCGCAGGTGGGCTGGGGGCTCACGCCGAGGGTCAGGGAGGTCCGGTTGGGCACCGCGGTGAACGGTGTGGTGTTCGCCTTCGGGGTGAACGCCCCGTACATCGGGGTGGCAGCGCTGTCGAGCTGGTTCATCGGGTGGATCCCGAGGATCTGCTCGATGGTGCGGACCATCGTGATCTGTGAGTAGTAGTGGCTGTCGACGGTGTCGTGCTTGGCCCAGGGGCTGATGATCTGGACCGGGGCGCGGTGGCCGTCGACGTGGTCGAGGCCGTTCTGGGAGTCGTCCTCGACGACGAAGATCGCGGAGTCCTTCCAGTACTTGCTGTGGGAGATCTCGTCGACCGTCCGGCCGACCGCGAGGTCGTTGTCCGCGACCTCGGCCGCCGCGTTGGCCGGGCCGCCGGTGTGGTCGTTGGAGAACCAGAACATGTTCAGGTTCGCCGGGCCGTTCTTCTCGAAGTCCTGCTTCCAGATCTGTTCCTTGTAGATGTCCGGGACATCGAGGTCGAACATCGGGAAGCCCTGCACGGACACCTTGTTGAGCGAGGGGATCGCCGAGCCGGTCTGGATGGGGTACTGCGTCCGCGCCCCGGTGGCTTCCATGTTCTTGCTGTCGCAGTACAGGTTCTGCCAGGTCGCGCCGGCCGGCTTGGTCTCCAGCGACTGGAACTCACCGAAGTCCTTGACCGACCTGCCGGCCGCCTGCGCGCCGCTCCAGATGAAGCCGGTCTTCTGGTGGCCGAGGGCGTCGTTCTCGGTGTCGTAGCTGCGCTGGTACTCGCCGGCGGACGATTCGGTGTACTCCGGGTTGTCCGACTGCATCAGCCAGTTGTGGCCCTCGGCGGAGTTCGTGCCGACGTCGTAGAAGTTGTCGTAGAGCCCGAACTGCGTGGCCAGCGCATGCTGGTTCGGCGTCACGTTCTCGCCGAACGTCGTGAGCGAGGGGTTCCCGTCGCCCTGCGGCAGGTCGCCGTAGACCTGGTCGTAGGTCCGGTTCTCCTTGACGAGCAGGAAGACGTGCTTGATCGTCGAGGCGTCGCCGAGCCGCAGCGGGACCGGCAGCGCCCTCCCGGAGGTCTTGCCGCCGGACGTCAGGACCGAGCCGGGCGTCCAGCCGTTCTGCCGGAAGACCTTGGCCGTCTGGGACTTGACGGTCTTGTCGTCCGGCAGCGTGAACTGGGTCAGGCTCGACGTCGTGTCGTGCGTGCCGTGGCCGGAGGCGGCGGTGGGGCGGCGGGCGTCGATGCCGCGGGTGTTGGAGACGACGACGTTCTTGCCGACGGTGGCGATCCCCGAGGGGAAGTAGTCCGTCGGGAGCAGACCGACGTAACGGGCGGGCTCCTGCGGGGACTTGTACCGGTAGACGGCGACCGCGTTGGCGCGGCCGAGCGTCACCAGCAGGCGGCCGTCGTCGGCGAGCGTCACCGCGTTCGGCTCGTAGCCGACCTTCGCCTCCGGCCAGGGCTGGGTGGCGATGGTCTGTACGACCTTGTCCTTGGCCGTGCTGATGACCGAGACGCTGTTGTCGGCGGTGTTGGTGACGAACACCGCGCCCTTGTTCGCGTACACCGCGGTCGGGTGCAGGCCGACGTCGATGCTGCCGACCGCGGCAGACGGGTCCGCCGTGTCGATGACGCTGACGGTGCCGGTGGTGGTGGCGCCGGTGCCCGGGTCGGCCGGCACGTCGGTGCCGTAGGAGTTGATGGTGGTGTCGCCGGGCTTGGCCGGGCGCCCGCCCTCGTTGCTGACGTAGAGCTTGCCGCCGACCAGGGCCATGCCGCGGGGGGCGGTGCCGACAGTCCAGCTCTGCTTGACGGTTCCGGTCGCCGCGTCGATGGCGACCACCCGGTTCTGGCCGTTGACCGCGGAATACACGGTGGAGCCGTCGGCCGAGAACACGGCCGCGCCGACCAGCGCGTGCTTGGCGCCGTCGGCCGGGATCGAGACGGTCACCGGGTTGGAGAGAGTGCCGTCAGCGCCCACGGTGAACTTGGTGTAGCCGTCGGTCTGGCCCAGCCACAGCTGCGTGCCGTCGGGCGAGTACGTCGGGCCCTCCTGGCCGACGGAGCCGTTCTTGATGCGCAGATCGTCGGCCGCGTTGGTGCCGGCCTTCTGCTTCACTTGGCCGGTCGCGAGGTCCATGACGACCAGCGACGCGTCACCGTCGGCGACCGCGGCCGCGAGGTGCGTGCCGTCCGGGCTGACCGCCGACGACATGATCTTGCCGTCGTTGATGACGGTGCGGCTGCCGTACGGCTTGATGTACTGGTCGCTGGAGATGACCTGCCCGTTGGCGGTCCTCCGAGCGACCTGCTGGGTGCCGAACTGCCACGTCGAGGCGACCGCGGTGCCCGTGACGCCGAGCGCGACCGCGATGCCTGCCGTCACCAGCATGGTGCGACGGCCGACGCGTCTGCCGAGGAGGTTGATCTGGTCCTTCTGCTCAACCCGGCGCTGCCGTGTGACCTGCATGGACTATCCCTTCGAGGTGGTGTCAAGCAGGTCGACGCTGCCGTCGAACTGCCAGAGCGGGTTCGGTGCGTCCCCTGCCGACGTCCGCACCAGGAAGTAGCCGTTCACTTCCTTCGGCCCGTCGCCGTCGGCCACGAACCGCCCGTCCGAGGTGATGTCGAGCTGGTAGATGGCGGTCCCCGCGACCGGGACACCGGGCAGATGCCAGGTCACGGCGCAACGCCAGTCGTTGCCCGCGCCCTCCTGGGCGGCCAGGCCGTCGCTCTTGGTGCACACCGCAGTGGCCCGCAGCTGCGCCTCGGTGACGGCGGGCCGGTGCAGCTGCCGGGTCTGCAGGCGGTAGAGGTGCGCGAATGCCGTGGCGAGCGACCGCTGGACCTTGTCCTCGCTGATCCCCGAGCCCAGGGAGGGGGTGGCCACGCCGATCACGGTGACGGTGAGGGCGGTCAGCGCGACCAGCGGCAGCAGCCCGACGGTGAGCGCCCGGCGCCCGGCACCGTCGTAGGCCGGGTTGGTGAAGTCGCGTCGCAGAAACAGCAGACAGGCCAGCGCGGTCGCGAGTGCCGCCCACACCAGGCTGACCACGACGCCGATCAGGAGCGGGGCGAGCTGCGTGGGGCCGGTGAACAGACCGTTCCAGGAGATGAAGGCGTAGCCGGGCAGGGCGAGTCGCACGGCGACGGGCAGCGGCAGCATCTGGGCCACCGACATCGCGAGCGCGACGAGCGGGGGCAGCAGCAGCCCCATCGGGGACCGCCCCAGCGCGACCGATCCGAGGAATCCGATCGCGGCGAGCGCCAGCGTCGGGGCGAGGGCGCAGCCCCAGGCGAGCAGCACCCGAACGGCCGCGTCGCCCGGCGCCAGCAGATGTCCGTCGAGGCCGACCAGCGGCTGGTTGCCGACCGCCACGAGACCGCCCGCCGTGCTGGAGGCGGCGAGCCCCGCCACGAACAGCAGGACGACAGTGAGGCTGGCCAGCGCCTTCGCCACGAAGATCCGCCGGGGCGACCGGACCGCCACCAGCAGATGGCGCCAGGTGCCGAGCCTGTCCTCGACGGCGAACACGTCGCCCGCCACCACCGAGGTCAGCAACGGCAGCGCCCAGGTGCCCGCGAAACCGAGCATCACCAGCGGCCCGGCCCACCCCGTGGCATGCATCCAGCGGCCGAAGAGGGTGTCCGAGGGGAGCGTGCTCTGCCGGCTCACTCCCGCGACGAACAGCGCAGGTGCGATCCAGCAGGCCAGGACCAGCAGGCGGATCCGCCACTGCGAGACCAGCTTCACCAGCTCGAAGCGGTAGCCGCGGGAGACCGGGACGCGGCGGACGACGGCCGCCTTGTCGTCGGCGATGGTCGCCGTCATCGGCCGGCCTCCTGCTGGTCGGTGAGGGCGAGGAACGCGGCTTCCAGAGGCGACACCACGGGTGCGAGTTCGCGTACCGCGATGCCCGAGCGCACGAGTCCGGCCATCAGTTCGTCGAGGGCGGGCACCAGTGCGCGCACCACGAGCAGCCCGGCATCCTGCCGTATGCCGGTGCCGTCGACGACCCGGATGCCGGCCGTGCCGGCGGCCAGCCGGCGTGCGGCGTCCAGGTCGGAGGTGCGCAGCCGGTAGTCGAGTGCACGGTTCTCGGCGGCCAGCTTGCTCAGCGGCCCGGAGAACACGACCCGTCCCGTGGCGAGGATGGTGACCTCGGAGCACAGTGCCTCCAGGTCGTCCATGCGGTGGCTCGAGAGCACGACACCGGTTCCGTCCGCGGCGAGCCGGGTGAGAACGCCGTGCACATGTCTTTTGCCCGCCGGATCAAGGCCGTTGGAGGGTTCGTCGAGCACCAGCAGCCGGGGCTTGGTGAGCAACGCGGCCGCGAGACCCAGTCGTTGACGCATGCCGAGGGAGAAGCCGCGGGTCCGGTCGTCGGCGACATCGGTGAGCCCGACCTCGTCGAGCACGTCGTCGATCCCCGCCGTCCGCGCGTCGTGGCCGCGGAGTTCGGCCAGCGCCGCGAGGTTCTGCCGGGCCGTGAGCGAGGGGTAGAGACCGGGCGCGTCCACAAAACCGGCGACCCCGTCGGGAACGGCGAGCGCCCGCTCGACCGGCGTCCCCAGGATCTCCAGCCGGCCGCCGTCGGCGACTGCCAGGCCCAGCAGGAGGCCGAGCAAGGTCGTCTTGCCGGCGCCGTTCGGTCCGACCAGGCCGTGGATCTGACCCTGCACCACATCCAGGTCGATGCCGTCGAGTGCGACGACATCGCCGAAGCGTTTGGCGATTCCACGGGCCCGGACTGCGAGGAGTCTGTCCATAGTCCCTTCTCCTGCATCTGTCAGGGAACATAGGGACCACGCACAGCGCGGGCGGGGACGGCTGGTTGAACGCCCATGGAACGGATCGTCAAGGCATCGGCAAGTGCGCGTCACGGACCGGCCGCTATCGGGCCAGACTCGGGCAACGCCGCACGCCTCGGAGCCCGTACGCGACGCCGCTTCCCGCACGGACCGGGCCCTGTGACCGCTGTGGCGGACGGCGACACGGCGGCACGGCGGACGACTTCGCCGTCCCGCACTTCGACAGGCTGGAGCTGGGCCGGCGGTTGTACCGGGCCGGCCCTACGCCCTCGTCGTACGACATGCGCAGGGACGACGTGGCGCTGAGCGGCAGGCGCGTGGGCGGGTGCGGCTCGTGATCCGTCCGGGGGCAGCAGGGCTGCCCGGCCGTTACCCCCAGGGACCTTCCGTGATGCCCCGAGGCGCGTGATGCTGGGCGCGGACCTGGCTGTCGGAACCACCGGAACGACCGGAGATGCCATGCGCGTTCAGGAGCCCGGCCGGGACCGCAGCGACCCGGAGCGGTCGACACGCCACTCCGCGCCCACCGCCCACGACCGTGTGGGCCCGGTTCCGTCGGTGGGCGCCGGCCCCGCGCGCATCCCGGGGACGTTCTCTCCGCAGCGCCTCGTCGCACTGCAGCGCGCCGTCGGCAACCGGGCCGTGGCCGCGATGCTCGCTGAACGGCATGGCGAAGACAAGGACCAGCACGGTCACGACGAGGATCACACCCACGCCGGCCACACCCGCGGGGAGCCGGTCCAGTGTGCCGCCGCCCTGGACCACGCCCACGAGGAACCCGTGCAGCGTGCCGCCGCGCACAGCGTGCTCCGTTCCTCGGGCCGGGCGCTGGAGGCGCCGCTGCGCACCGAGATGGAGGCCCGCCTCGGCGCGGACTTCTCCGGCGTACGTCTGCACACGGGCGCCGTCGCCCAGCGTTCGGCACAGGAGCTGGGCGCCCGCGCGTACACGTCGGGAGAGAACGTCGTCATCGGTTCGACGGGTGTCGACAAGCACACCCTCGCCCACGAGTTGACGCACGTCATCCAGCAGCGGCAAGGCCCCGTCTCAGGCACCGACCACGGCGACGGACTGCGGGTGAGCGACCCGACCGACCGCTTCGAGCGGGCGGCCGAGGCGAACGCGAAGCGGGTGATGGCGGCGCCGCCGCCATCAGCGCACCGGACGGGGGACGAAGGGCGGACGGACCCGGCCGGTTCACTCTCCCGGGGAGCACGGGACACGGGCGGGGCCGGGACCCCCGACGTGCAGCGCGCGGTCGGGTTCGAGTTCGAGGCGCAGTGGAACGTGCGCAGGATGGAGGACAACTCGGAGACCGTCCGCGCACAGCGGTCCCAAAAACGGCAGCAGCTGATCGACGCCAGGATCCTGGAGATCTTCCTCTCCCCCTATTCTCCGTACCACCGGCGGCTGGGGCCGCAGGAGCAGGAGCAGGCGGCCGAAGGCAAGGCTGATGCGTTGCGGGCCCAGTGGTTCGGCAGCGACGGCCTGTTGACCGCGGCCGGTGAGCAGCGCCTCGCAGACCTCGGCGTGACCGAGTCCGAGCGCCAGGGTCTGGTGACCACTCTGCTGGTCAGGGGAGAGGTGTCCGAGGAGCCCCTGGCGGGCGAGAACCTCGGCAAGGGGCGGGTCGACGGGCTCGTCGTGGCGGGCAACAAGTTCGACCTGACGGCGGACGCCAGCCCCACCGGCGGCTCCAACCTGGAGTGGATCACCGACCCGCTCACCTCGCTCGCGGAGGTCGGGACGGTCATGGACAACCTGACCGCCATGGCCCGCTACCTCGACGGCCGGCGCGGCGACCCGTACATCCCCTCCGAGGACGTGACCGCGGGCGGCGGGACCCCTCAGTCCCGGCTGCGGATCTACCCGGACGGAAACCCCCTCAGTTTCGCCCCGCAGGCGACGCTCGGGGCGCGCCTGGAGCGTCTGCCGAAACTGATCGACTATCTCGCCAACCGCGAGCCGATGAGTGTGATGGAGCGCGTGCCCGTGCTGGGGGCGGGGCGGGTCAGGCGCCGCGCTCAGGCGTCCGCGGACCTGTCGGCCGGCGGTCTCGGTGAGCTCCCCGTGGCCCGGGCCGGCGCCGACGCCGCGATCACGGCGCTGCTGCCCCGGCTCGGTTTCCAGCCGTCGAGGTCCGACACCAAAGCGCTCACGGGCCTGGTCATGCATCTTGCCGCTTACCTGATCCAGGGGCAGAACCTGCCGCCGGGTGCCAACGCCAAGTCGATCGCCGGCGCCTTGATGGCCCGTACGGACTTCGCCCACGCCTTCAGCCTGCTGTCGCCGAACCTGACGGGCCACTTCCAGGCCAACCGTGACGCGTTCGTCGCTCTCGTCCTGCAGGCGGCGGGGATGACGGGCCACGGCGACGAGCGGGTCTTCGGCAACGAGGTCGAGCGAGGGCTGGCCAGCGACCGGACCCGGACCACCATCGAACTGACCCGCAACGCCTGGCTGAGTGCCCTGCCGTCCGGTTCGGACCTGCTCAAGAACTGGGACCACCTGACCGTGGACGAGCGGGACATGGTGGACAACGAGGACGGCGCCCGAGCCGTCCACAAGTCCCTCGGTGCCCTCGGCGCCGAGCAGAACCTCGTCGGCCCCCGGGGCAACCAGGAGGCGGTCGTCGCCGAACTGCGCCGGATGAAGGACAACGTACCGACGGCCAACCTGAAGCAGCTGGCCGTCGCCGTCTTCTCCCTCGTCGAACAGCTCAACGCCCAGCAGACGCTGCGCTACGAGAGTCGGTGACAGAACCGCTCTTACCGCTCTTCCCGGCCGCGCTCGCCGTGGTGGTGGCCGCGTTCCCGGTGGAGCGCAGGGGACGCGCGCTCGCCCTGTTCCCGGGGCTCGCCGGCGCCCTCACCGCGACAGGACCGCTACTGGGCGGCCGGCTGACCGCGTGGACGTGGCGAGCGGTCATCCGGGTCAACGTGCCCGCCGCGATCGTCGCCCTGATCCCGACCGCGCCGGCTCGCTTCACCGACCGCCTCCGCGACGAACCTCTCGCGTTGAGGACGTGACCGGCGCATCGCTGATCGCGGTCGGTATGGGGCTGAGCGTGCTCGGCCTCCAGCAGGCCCCGGCCTGGGGCCGGGACACCGCGGCGACCTGGGGCTGCGTCGTCGGCTGACTCGTCGTCCGCTACGTCTTCGGCCGCTGCGAACTGCGCGCACGGCAGCCTTTGGTCAGCCGCGGTGTTTCGCGACCGGGCCTTCACCGTGGATGACCTGGCGCCGATCTGACACGGCCACGTATCCCACGAACCCGATGATCGCGACCGTCCACACGAGGGTGACCGGCGACAGACCGAGGCCGAGGCCGCCGCGGGTGTGGCCGAGCGCCATCCAGTCGGCGAGCGAGGCCCCGAGGGGGCGGGTGATGACGTACGCCGTCCAGAAGGCGGTCACCGCCTTCAGAGCACCGAAGCGGTGGGCCAGGGCGGGCACGCAGATGGCGGCGGCGAAGAGGGCGACCGAGCCCAGGTAGCCGAAGCCGACCGTGGCGGTGAGGTCGCCCGCGGCGGTGCCGAGGGCGAAGGTGGCGAGGACGGCCGCCCAGTAGAACGCCTCGCGGCGGCGGGTGCGGACGGTGTGGATGGACAGGGTCCGCTCGCTCGCGTACCAGAGGACGAAGACCGCGGCCAGTACGACGAGGAAGGCCGGGGCCGACACGCCGTAGGGCACACCGAGGCCGACGTGCAGGACATCGGCGGCCATGGTGCCGAACACGCTGACCATGACGACCGCGGTCCAGTAGGCCCAGGCGACGTACCGGCGCAGGGAGAACTGGACGGCCAGGGAGACCACGAGACCGAGGCCGCCGAGTGCGACCGCCGGTACCGGGCCGAGCGTACGGGCCAGAAGGTCCGACGCCGTCTCGCCCATGCCCGTGGTCAGCACCTTGATGATCCAGAAGTAGGCGGTAACCTCCGGCACCTTGTTCGCCGGCCGGCGTACGGGGACGAGGGGGCGGTCGTCGAGGACGTGCTCTGCGGTCATGATCCGCACGATGGCACTTCGAGCCTGAACGCAACCTGAACGGTGCGCGGGGAAGCGACGGCACGTAGTACCGCGGTACGACCCGACCTGCGTGGATCAGTCCGCGGTACCACCGGATCGGGACGTTTCGCCTCCTAACGTGGTCGGTGAGGCGTCAGGGGCCACGGACGGCGCCGGTGTCCGACAGGAAGAAACGCGAATGATCGACGCACAGCAGCTGACCAAGAGGTACGGCGAGAAGACGGCCGTCGACGGGCTGGACTTCACCGTCGAGCCGGGCACGGTGACCGGCTTCCTGGGCCCCAACGGCGCGGGGAAGTCCACGACCATGCGCATGATCGTCGGGCTCGACGCTCCGACGAACGGCTCCGTGACGGTCAACGGTCGCCACTACGCCCGGCACCGGGCCCCGCTCCAGGAGGTCGGCGCCCTGCTGGAGGCGAAATCGGTCCATCCGGGCCGCTCGGCCTACAACCACCTGAAGGCGCTCGCGCTGACGCACGGAATTCCCCGTCGCCGGGTCGACGAGGTCATCGGCCTCGCCGGGCTCGACACCGTGGCGAGGAAGCGGGCCGGTGCCTTCTCTCTCGGTATGGGCCAGCGGCTCGGCATCGCGGCGGCGCTGCTGGGCGATCCGCAGACGGTGATGCTGGACGAACCCGTCAACGGGCTCGATCCGGAGGGCGTGCTCTGGATCCGCAACCTGCTCAAGGCCCTCGCCGGCGAGGGCAGGACCGTGTTCGTGTCGTCCCACCTGATGAGCGAGATGGCCCTGGTGGCGGACCATCTCATCGTCGTGGGACGCGGGCGGCTGCTGGCCGACACCACGGTGCGGGACCTCGTTCGCGAGGCGGGCGGCGACACCGTGCAGGTGGCCACGCAGGACCCGGCCCGGCTGAGGGACGTACTGGCGGGCCCCGGCGTCGACATCACGGGCCGCGCCGGCTCCGAGGAGCTTCAGGTATCCGGACTCACAGCCCGCGAGATCGGCCTGAAGGCGGCCGAGCACGGGATCCCGCTGTTCGAACTGACCGCGCGCACCGTGTCGTTGGAGGAGGCGTTCATGAACCTGACCAGAGACGCCGTGGAGTACCACGGCTCCACGACCGGCATCGACACTCTCCTGGCCGAGGGGAGGGCGGCATGAGCACCCTCACCGCGACCGTCGAGACACCCCCGGCAACTCCCGCCCGTCCCGCCTACCGGGTGACAGGACGACGCGTGCTGTCCTCGGAGTGGGCCAAGCTGTGGTCGCTGCGTTCGACGTGGATCACCCTGGGTCTCGGCCTGCTCTTCCTCGTCGCCTTCGGGCTGATCGCCGCGAGCCGCTACAAGTCGGGGATCGACTCCGGCGACATCGACAAGCACTTCGCCGCCTCGACGGCCGTGAGCCTGTCCCTCTTCGGCACCAACTTCGCCCAGCTAGCCCTCGGGGTGCTCGGCGTGCTGGTCACGGCGGGGGAGTACTCGACCGGCATGATCCGCTCGACGCTCGCGGCCGTACCGCGTCGGCTGCCCGTGCTGTGGTCCAAGGCGGCCGTGTTCGGTGTGGTCGCTCTCGTTGCTGCCACCCTGGGCGCGTTCGTCGCCTTCGCGTTCGGCAGCCGCATCGTCTCCGGCACGCCCGCCGCGATGGGCCTGACACACGAGGGAGTTCTGCGGAGCCTGCTGGGCGCCGGACTCTACCTCGGCCTGGTCGGCGTGATCGGCACCGCCCTCGGCGCACTGCTGCGCTCGGTGGCCGGCGGCATCTCGGTGCTCGTCGCCACCCTGATGCTGATCCCGGGGCTGATCTCCCTGCTGCCCAGCTCCTGGCAGGACGACATCGGCCCCTATCTGCCGAGCAACGCGGGCGAGTCGATGTTCGCCCTGACCCACGACGCCACCAGCCTGTCGCCCACGGCCGGGCTGCTGGTCTTCCTCGGCTGGACGGTGCTCGCGCTGGCGGGCGCGGCGTACCGGCTGGTGCGCAGCGACGTCTGACTGGCTGCACCATGGGCAGGTGACCACCTTGACGACCACCACCGAAGACGTCAGTGGCATGGGACCGCTGGTCGCCCGGCTCGCCCGGGGCGGCCAGCGGCTGCGCCAGGCGGACCGGGCCCGCCCCTGGGTGCTGGACACCGCGGTGGTGGCGCTGGTCTTCCTGATGTTCTGCCTGCCGGACCTGCTGCACGGGGGTGCCGGGGACGGCGACGGTCCACGCCGGTTCCGGCTCGCCGTCACCCGGCTGCCCCTGGCGGCCATGCTGGTTGTGCAGGCCGGCCTGGTGCTGCCGCTGCTGTGGCGGCGGCGCCGGCCCATGGCGGCCTTCACCGCCATCGCGGTCGTGTTCGTCGTGCAGTGGTCTCTGGGCGCCGCGCTGCGTGCGGACATCGCCCTGTTCATCGCCCTGTACAGCCTGGCACTGCACGGGCATCCACGGCAGTTGTCGTACGCCTGCGGGGTGATGGCGGCGGGGATGGTGCTCGTCGCGTTGCGCATCTCGTCGGCCGTGTCCGTCTGGGACGCGCTGTTCTTCCTGCTCAGCACGTCGATCGCGGCCCTGGCACTGGGTCTGATGGTGCGCATCCGGCGGGCGCAGCTCGCCGGGTTGCGGGAGCGGGCGGCGCGCCTGGAGACGGAACGCGACCAGCGCAGCAGACTCGCGGCCGCCACCGAACGTGCCCGGGTGGCCCGCGAGATGCACGACATCGTCGGCCACAACCTGTCCGTCATCATCACCCTCGCCGACGCCGGCGCGTACGCCACCGACGCCGCTCCCGAACGCGGCAAGGAAGCCCTGCACCTCATCGGTGACACCGGCCGGACGGCCCTGGGCGAGCTGCGACGCGTGCTCGGCGTGCTGCGGGAGGCGTCGGACGTCCCCGCCACGACGCCCGAGCTCAGCCCGCAGCCCGGCCTCGCGGACATCGGGGCGCTGTGCGACGGGGTGCGCGCGGCCGGCCTGGAGGTCGTCTACCGGACCGTCGGTGAGGTGGACGCCCTGGACCGGGGCATGCAGCTGACCGTCTACCGCATCGTCCAGGAAGCCCTCACCAACACCCTGAAGCACGCCGGAGCCGGAACACGGGTGACACTGTCGGTCATCGTCGAGGACGCCCGGCTGGTCATCCGGGTCCAGGACAACGGCCGGGCCGGACACCCCGGACCATGGAACGAGGAAGGACACGGCCTGGTGGGCATGCGAGAACGCGCGGCGCTCTACGGAGGCGACATCAGCGCCGGCCCCGCGACCGGCGGCGGCTGGACCGTACAGGCCACCCTCGACCTGCCACCCCAGGCAGGTGCCCGGTGACCACGGTTCTCGTCGTGGACGACCAGCCGCTGCAGCGCTACGGCTTCCGTGTGCTGCTCGACTCCATCCCCGAGACCGAGGTGGTCGGCGAGGCCGCGCACGGCGCCGAGGCGGTTCGCAAGACCGCCGAACTGCGCCCCGACGTCGTCCTGATGGACGTACGGATGCCGGGTATGGACGGCATCGAGGCGACACGCCGGATCACCGCCGCCGGCGGCCGCTCCCGTGTCCTCGTACTGACCACCTTCGACGTCGACGAATACGTGCACGCCGCGCTGCGCGCCGGAGCCAGCGGCTTCCTCCTGAAGGACGCGCGCCCCGAGGAACTCCTCGCCGGGATCCGGGCGGTCGCCGTGGGCGACGCCGTCATCGCACCGGCGCTCACCCGCCGCATCCTGGACGAGTACGCCGAGCACGTGCCCGCCGGCCGGAGCGACGCGAGCGAGGACCCGCGGCTGGACTCCCTCACCGACCGCGAGCGCGAGATCCTCGTCGCCATCGGCAAGGGCTGGACCAACGGCGAGATCGCGGCGCGCTTCGTCGTGTCCGAGTCCACCGTGAAGACCCACGTCGGCCGGGTCCTTGCCAAGATCGGCGCCCGCGACCGCATCCAGGCAGTGATCTTCGCCTACGACTTCGGACTGGCCCGGCCCGGCACCGGATGAGGGGCACGGCGGCTTTCTCCCACCGCGGCGGATCGCGCGGGGCGGTACGGCGGTCAGGATGTGTTCAGGTATCGGGTGGCACGGTCGGGCCTCATGACATACGAGACCTCACAGACCCCTGCGGCCTCTGCGGCCGATCCCCAGGTGTCGCCCTCCGGCGGGCGGCTGGGCTGGAACAAGGTGCCCGAAGTCACCGTCTACTTCTGGATCATCAAGGTGCTGTGCACGACGGTCGGTGAGACGGCGGCCGACCTGCTCAACGAGAAGGCGGGTCTCGGCCTGACCGGTGTGTCGGTCCTGATGAGCGCCCTGCTGGCGGTCGTCCTGGTCGTGCAGTTCCGCACCACCGCCTACCGCGCGGGTGTGTACTGGCTCGCCGTCGCCCTGATCAGCGTCGTGGGCACGCTGGTCAGCGACAACCTCACCGACAACATGGGTGTACCGCTGGAGACCAGCACCACCGTCTTCGCGATCATCCTCGCGATCGTCTTCGTGGTCTGGTGCCGGCGTGAGCGGACCCTGTCCATCCACCACATCGACACCACGAGCCGTGAGTCCTACTACTGGCTCGCCGTGCTGTTCACCTTCGCTCTCGGCACCGCGGCCGGTGACCTGGTCTCGGAGCGTATGGCCCTCGGTTACTGGCTCTCGGTGGTGCTGTTCGGCCTGGCCATCGCCGCGATCGCGCTCGCGCACTTCAAGCTCGGTCTGGACGCGGTGTGGAGCTTCTGGATCGCCTACATCCTCACCCGCCCGCTCGGCGCGTCCATGGGCGACTACCTCTCGCAGCCGGCAGGAGACGGCGGCCTGGGCCTGGGCACCGTCATCACCAGCGCGCTGTTCCTCACGGTCATCCTCGGCATGGTCGTGTATCTCTCGGTGACCCGCAAGGACGTGGCGCAGCCTCAGCACACCGCCCGACACGCAGCCTGATGGGACGTCAGGCATTCAGGATGCGTTCAGGCGGACACTGCCAAGGTCGATTACGGTGACCGCCCTCACGGTCGTCTCTTCTCACAGGGCGCTCGTCCCCCACTGCGGGGCGGGCGCCCTGCTGTTCGGCCGGATTGGAGCCCCCCACTTTGCAGAAACCGGAAATGCTCACCGACCTCGACGTCGCGAGCACGACCAGGTCGGTCATGAAGAAACTCCCGGAAGTGACGCCGGCGTTCTGGATCATGAAGATCGCCGCGACCACCCTCGGCGAGACGGCCGGTGACCTCTTCGCTCAGACCCTGAAGCTCGGCTACTTCCTCACCACGATCGCCCTGTTCGTGCTCTTCGTGGTGACGCTGGTCGTGCAGCTCAGGTCCAGCCACTACAACCCGTTCTTCTACTGGACCGTGATCCTGTCGACCAGCATGGCCGGCACCACGATGTCCGACTTCATGAACCGCGACGCCAGCACCAAGTTCCTTTCCGGCGGTGCCACTTCGCTCGGCTGGGGCCCGCAGGGCCTCGGCCTCGGCTATCCGACCGGCGCCGCGATCCTCATCTCGATCCTGCTGGTCATCTTCGCCGTCTGGAAGGCGACCGGGATGACGTTCGTCATCCGTGACATCGTCACCTTCCGGGGCGAGGCGCTGTTCTGGTCGGCGATCCTCGTCTCCAACACCCTCGGTACCTCGATGGGCGACTTCCTGTCCGACAGCTCCGGCCTCGGCTACGCCGGCGGCGCGCTGCTCGTGACGGGCGCGCTGGCTGTCCTCGTGGCTCTGATGAAGGTGCCGGTGGTGCCGAACGTGCTGCTGTTCTGGATCGCGTTCGTCCTCACCCGTCCCCTGGGAGCCACCGCCGGTGACTTCCTGACCAAGCCGGTCGCCAAGGGCGGCCTTGACCTCGGTACCGCGGGTTCCTCGGCCGTACTGCTGGCCGTTCTCGTCGGCCTGATGGCCTATGCGCAGGTCCAGGAGCGCAGGACCGCCGCCCCGCGCACAGCGGAGCGGGAGGCGGTCGCCCAGCGGGCGGACTGAGTCCGGTCAGCCGGCCGGCAGATCGATCAGGAAGCGCGCCCCGGAGGTGTACCCGGGGTCGTGGGAGACCTCGCCGCCGACGGTGCGGGCCAGGCGCCGCGCAAGCGGCAGTCCCAGGCCCGCCCCGTCGTGCCCGTCGCCGGAGTCCGCGCGCCGGCCGGGCTGGAAGAGGTCGTCGACGAAGGTCGCCGGTACGCCGGGGCCGTCGTCGGTGATGCCGATGCGGACGCTACCGGGCAACCGGCGTGCCGACAGGGTCACCGTGGAGCGGGCGTAGCGGAGTGCGTTGGTCAGCAGCGGGCTGACGATGCGTTCGAGGAGAGCCGCTGTGACGCCCGCTTCCAGGTCCGGATCCGGCACCTCGACGACGCTCTTGACCTGTTCGCGTACGTCGAGGTTCTCGACAAGGCGGTGCAGGACGGGAACGACGGCAGTGGTGCCCGGCACCGTCGGGGCGTCGTGCGCGCCGTCGCGTGCGTCGTTCAGGAGCGTGTCGCAGATGGTGCGCATGGACTGGGCGGAGTCGGCTATCACCTCGTGGGTGGCACGGGTTTCGTCGGTCGAGCGGGGGCGGGCACGCCACCAGTCCAGCTCGATGATGATCCGGGTGAGCGGGGTGCGCAGTTCGTGGGACAACTCCCCGGTCAACTGCCGCTCATGGCGCAGCACGGTGCGGATGCGGTCCAGCAGCGCGTCCAACGAGTCGCCCAGGCCGGCGAGTTCGGCCGGATGGTGCGCGGCGCCGAAGCGTTCGTCGGAGCCGACGGCACTCCACTGGGTGGCCTGGTCGGTCATGGTGCGCACGGGGCGCAGTGCCCGCCCCACGGCCAGGCGCGTGAGGGCGTAGGTGCACGCGAGCATGACGGCGTCCAGGATCAGCGAACCCAGCAGCAGGGTGCCGGCCGAACCGCGGTACGGCGCCAGGTCCAGAGCCGTGACCACGGCGGCCTTGTGACGGCCTCCGACGAGATCCGAGCACAGGCGCACGGCGCGGGGGCTCTGCGCGTCGACGGTCGAGCAGGCTCGTTCGTGTCGTGCGGCGAGCCGGTCGGCGGCCAGGGTCAGCGTGCTGTCGGCGGTGGTGGACGGCGGCTTCTCCAGCAGCCGCGGTCCGGCGTAGATCCACACGTTCGCGTCCAGGAGGCTGTCGTTGGCGGTCTCCAGGACCCGCACCCGGGCGCCGCCGGTGTCGATGGTGGTGGCGACGGCGGCCGCGCGGTTGCGCAGTTCGTCGTCCGCCTGGTGTTGCAGGTGCCGGTCCATCACCGTGTTGAACGCCACGGTCAGGACGGTCATCAGGAGCGCGGCGGTGGTGAGTGCGACGAGGGAGAGCCGGCCGCGCAGGGTGCGGGGGGCCAGGCGGGCGAGGAGGCGGTTCACGACAGCCGGTGTCCGATGCCGCGCGCCGTCGTAAGGCTCAGGTCGCTGCCCACTTCACGCAGTTTGCGGCGCAGTCGGCTCAGGTACTGGTCAAGCGTGTTGTCGCTGACCTGTGCACCGTCGGGCCAGGCGGCCCTGACCAGGTCCCGGCGGCGCACGAGGACACCGCCCGCGGCCACGAGCGTGGCCAGCAGACGGAACTCGGTCGGGGACAGGTCGACATGGGCCTCGCCCACCCGCGCGGTGTGCCGGGTCGCGTCCAGGACGAGATCTCCTGCCGTGACCACGGCCGGTGGCGCGGCGCGTTTGAGTGCGGCCCTCAGCCGGGCGACGAGTTCGGCGAGGTGGAACGGCTTGGGCAGATAGTCGTCGCCTCCGGCCGAGAACCCGGACAGTCGGTCGGTGAGATGGTGGCGGGCCGTCAGGAAGATGATCGGGGCAGCGAACCCGCCCGCGCGCAGCGCCTGGCAGACGTCCCGGCCGTCCGCGTCGGGCAGACCGACGTCCAGGACGACCGCGGCTACGTCGTCCTTGGCGAGCCGCAGGGCGGTCGCGCCGTCGGCGGCGAGCACGGGCGCGAAGTCCTCGTCCGACAGGCCGCGCCGCAGCACGTCACGCAGGGCGTGATCGTCCTCGACGACCAGGATCTTGTGGCGCATGGTCCTCCGTCGGATCTTCGGGCGTGGGGGGCGTGGCCGAGACGAACGATGCGGGCAGCCATCGGGCCATCGCGCACAGACACACTCCGAGCCACCCGGTGGCGAACAGCCAGCCACCGATGACGTCGGTGAACCAGTGCACGCCGAGATAGAAGCGGGACAGTCCCACCAGCACGCCCCAGCACCCGATGACGACTCTGAGCGAGGTGGCGCCGCGCGGCGCGCGCAGCGAGACCGCGACGATCAGCAGGCCCGCGGTGAGGGCCGCCGTGGTGGTGTGCCCCGAGGGGAACGCCCAACCGCTCGCCTGCGCAGCCCAGTCGGCATGTGCCGGGCGCGGCCGGTGGACGGCTGCCATCACCCCGTAGCGCAGCGCCTGCCCGGCCCCCAGACAGGCAAGGGCCAGTGCGGCGGCCCAGATGCGGTGCCGCACGGTTCGCCCCGCCGTCACGCCGGCCACCGCTGCGAGGACGTAGGGGATGGCGCCACTGCCGGTATACGTCACCCCCCGGGCCAGTGCCACGGCCACGTCCGGGCGATGGCCGAGCGACCAGGCCAGGAAGCCGTCGTCCGTCCACAGCGGAGCACCGCCCCGGCCGGCCACCACCGCGGCGAGGATGCCGAACGCCACCCAGGCACCGAGACCGACGGTACCGGCCAGATCGGCTGCGTCGCGCCGGTTCATGGGGCTGTCGGTTGCGTCGGGCCGGGTCATGGCGCCATCAGCAGCGGACGCAGACGGCTGGGCCGGTCCGACGGACCACAAACCACGGTCGGCGACCGCCACCGCAGCCCGGGCACCGACGCCAGCGCGACGAGTCCACCGACCATCCAACCCAGCGCGACGAGTGCACCGGTCATCGCCCCGGCCACCACGTTGTGCGGATCGTGCGCGCCGACCCACAACCGGGAGACCACCATCGCGACGGCGGCCCCGACCGCGATCAGCCCCAGCCGGCGCAAGACGGACAACAGGACCACGGCCGCGGCGGCCGTGGCCGCGATCGCCGCGAGGTTGCCGGGGAAGGACCAGTCGCCGGGCGCCGGCCACGCCTCCGGGGGCTGCACCCGGGGGCTCCGGCACGGCCGGTCCTCGCGCACCGAGGCGGAGCCGTCGATCGACGGCCCGTCGAAGGCCGTGATCACCTGCCGCCCCCTTCGGGCCTGGCGCCCCGGCGCGCCCGGAACACCTCGGCCAGCAGCGGGATCAGCGACACGACGACGATCAGCGCCACCAGAGGCAGCAGGTAGCGGTCGACGTTCGGGATCGACGAGCCAAGCGCATAGCCGGCAAGGGTCAGACCGACGCTCCACACAAGCCCGCCGACGACCTGCCACAGCGTGAACGTCCGCGCCGGCACCTCCAGCGCGCCCGCCATCGGATTGAGCACCGTCCGCACCACCGGAACGAAACGGGCCAGCACGATCGCTTTCGCGTACCCGTACCGCTCCAGCAGTTCCTCGGCGCGTTTCGCACCCTCGTGCAGACGCCGCGAGCCGCTGCGGGCCAGCAACGCCCCGCCCGCCTTCCGGCCCAGCAGATATCCGCACTGTGCCCCGGCCAGCGCACCTGCCGCGGCCGCGACCAGCAACGGTCCGAGGGAGAGGTGCACACCCCCTTCCGCCGAGCCCGTGCACAGCAGTCCGGCCGTGAACAACAGCGAGTCGCCCGGCAGGAAGAACCCGATCAGCAGGCCCGTCTCGGCGAACAACACCACCCCGACGCCCAGCACGCCGAAGGCCGCCAGCAGCGAATGCGCGTCCAGTACGTTGACGGCCAGCTGCGACGCGGGGTGGATCGGTGTGGTCATGGACGGGAGTCCTCTCCGGCAGGCCTGCGGACATGCCAGGCGAACCACTGACCGACTACAGTCTTGTAGACGTCATACGGAACTGTAGTCGATCGAGGAGAGGCATCCGTTCCGGTTGCCGCGAAACCGGGGAACGCGTGGCCTTACATGTCGAGGACGATGTCGGTGTCGGGCCGGGCGCAGCAGATGAGCACCTGGCCGTCGTCGGGAGGCTCCAGCGGGCTGGGGGAGTAGGTGACCTCGCCGGACAGCAGCGGCGTGACACAGGTGTGGCAGACGCCGGTACGGCAACTCCAGCGGGTGGGGACGTCGCAGGCGTCGGCGAGTTCCAGCACGCTGCCCCGGGACAGGGGGAACGGCGTGGTGATGCCGCTGCGGGCGAAGGTCACCGACGGGCCGGTTGCGGTCGGGCCGGGCGGCTGGTGCGGCGGCCGTTCGGACCGCGCCGTCAGGCCCGGGGTGATGGAGGCCAGCGCCCCGAACAACTCGGTATGGACGGCCGCGGAGTTGACCCCGGCCGCGGCGAGGGCGGCGCTGACGTCGGCCATGAACGAAGCCGGTCCGCAGACATAGGCGGTCGCGTCGGCCGGCAGGCCCAGGGTGATCAGCTTGTCCTTGGTGAGGCGTCCGGGGACGGCGTGGGTGCGGCGGTACTCGTCGGGTGTGGCGGCGCTGTAGAACACGTGCTCACGGGCGCGCGGCAGCGAGGCGACCAGAGCGTGTGCCTCGGCGGCCAGCGGATGTTCCCGGGGACTGCGGGCCGTGTGGATCCACCAGACCTCGCGGTCGCCGCCGCCGGCCGCCAGCTCGTGCAGCATGGCCAGTACCGGAGTGAGACCGATGCCGGCGGAGACGAGGAGAACCGGGCCGGTCCCTTCGTCGAGGGTGAAGTCGCCGCGCGGTGCTGCCGCTTCAAGGACGGCGCCCGGCCGCAGCCGGGAGGTCAGATAGCCGCTCGCCGTGCCGTGCGGCTCCCGTTTGACGCTGATCCGGTAGCAGCCTTCGCCATCCGGCCCCGAGGACAGCGAGTAGCTCCGCACAGGAGCGGGGTGGCCGGCCTCGGGGACCCGCAGGGTCAGGTACTGCCCCGCCCGGGCGGCCGGGAGCGGGGTGCCGTCCGCGGCGGCCAGATGGATCGAAAAGACCGTCGTGGTCTCGGGGACGATCTTCGTCACCTGGAGCGGCCGGAACCCCGGCCACGCGGGCTCGCCGTGCGAGGGCGCATGACCGGCGGGGCCGGCGGTGGCGTCGGGGCCGTCGGTTTCCGCGGCCTTGACCAAGTCGCGGAACGACTCCTGCCATCCCGGGCTCAGGGCGGGGATCCGGGTCGCGAGGCGCAGCTTGGCCGGGTCGCGGCCGGGGAGGTAGAGCAGCGCGTCGGTGTCGGCCACGGTCAATGAGCCCGGCCCGGTCCGGGTCTTGACGATCCGGTCGCCGGCCTCGATCCGTCCTTCGCGGACGACACGCATGTAGAAGCCGGGGCGGTGGTGGCCGACCAGCAGAGCCGGCAGCTGGGGCTCGCCGAGGCGCAGGCCCACGCGGTAGCAGGTGACCCGTGGCTGGGTGACCTCGAACTCCGCCTCGCCGATGCGGTAGTGGTCGCCGATGCAGACCTCGTCGTCGGACAGACCGTCGACGGTGAGGTTCTCCCCGAACTGGCCGTAGTCGAAGTCGTCGCGTCCGAAGTGGTGCTGCCAGTAGCGATAGGACTGCATCTGGTACACGAGTACCGCCCGCTGCTCACCGCCGTGTCCCTGGGTGTCGCCCTGGCCGTCGCCGTCGATGTTGAGCCGACGGACCATGGCCGGGCCGGACACGGGGCGCTTCCAGACACCGGTGTAGACGGTTCTGCCCTGCCAGGACACGTTCTGGGGCAGGCCGACGTTGACCGCCAGCAGGCTCGGCGTGCGGGGTGTTCCCTCGGCTGCGAGGGCGGCCGCGAGGGGGATCACGGGTGCCTGCCGAGGGCGGCTTCGTCGCGTGTGAGATCGCGGTCAACGCCGTGCGAGATCACGTTCTGCCCCGGTTCCAGGCGCAGCCGGATGCCGTCGAGACAGACCTCGGCCCTGTCCGTTCGAACGACACCAGTCCGGAGATGCGCCCGACCTCGCTCCATGCGGTCGCTGTCGGCGATCCAGGCGCCGCCGTACCGGAGCCGCATGCGCCGGCGCGACGGCTCGGCGAACAGCATCCGTTCGGGCCGCGGGCCGGCAACCGGGAACCGGCCGGTCGCTCCCGGTGCGAGCGGTCCTTGCTGCCAGGAAAGACCCATGGTGTCGCTCCTTTCGCCTTCCGCCCGGGTGGACGACGGCCCGGGCGGGAGGGGACGCGGCGCCCCCACCCGCGACGGCCAAGCCGCGGCGTGAGCCGGCCGCTCAGCCGTCACCTGAGCCGGGGCCCGAGTCGGCGCCTGCGCCCGAGCCGTAGAGCGCGGCGATGTCCTTGGACATCGCCCACCGGCTGTAGGTCGGCGACTGGGGCCAGCCCTCGGGTGAGTCCTGCCATTCCTCCTGGCGTCCGTACGGAAGGAGGTCGATCAGGGCGAAGCTGTGGCTGAGCTGCTCCGTGCCCCGGCCGTCGGTGTGCCAGGTGCGGTAGACGGTGTCGCCGTCGCGCAGGAACACGTTGACCGCGAAGCCTCCGTCGGGCGGTGCGCCGACATCGCCCCCGAACGAGCTGTTTGCGGTCGAGTACCAGGTCATCCGGTTGCCCACGCGCTGCTTGTACGCGAGTGCCTCTTCGATCGGGCCCTGGGTGACGATGACGAATCGCGCGTCGTAGTTGTCCAGGAACTCCAGGCGGGTGTACTGCGAGGTGAACCCCGTGCAGCCCGGGCACTGCCATTCCTTGCCGGCGAACCACATGTGGTCGTAGACGATCAGTTGCCGCTTGCCTGCGAAGACGTCCGCCAGCCGAACCGGCCCCTCCTCGCCCTCAAGGGTGTAGTCCGGCATCTCGACCATCGGCAGGCGACGGCGTTCGGCGGCGATGGCGTCGAGCTCACGGGTCGCGGCCTTTTCCCGGGCCCGCAGCGCATCGAGCCGGCCCTCCCAGGTTGCGACGTCGACGACGGGTGGAAGCGCGTGGGTGGTCATGGTCCCCTCACAGAGGTCGTGCTCAGCTGTCGCTTGTGGAGGTAGACCCAACAAGGCCCGGAAACTCATCGTGCGATGCGGTGTTTTCTTCCGCCGCGGCGGAAGCGCAGGGCGACGTAGGCGAGATCGGCGGACAGAACGACGACGCCGATGATGAAGAGATAGAACAGCCCGTGTGCGGCGAATCCGATGATGCCCAGGACGAGGGCCACGAGAACGAGGAACAGAAAGAGGCTCATCGGCTCTCCCGGCGGCGTCGGTGGCTGCTATTGCTGCTGTCTATGGCTCAGCGGCGGGCGAGGCGGCGTTCGCCGCCGGCCCCTGGCACGTATTCGAGTTCGTAGTGCGCGAAGATTCCCGGTTCGTCGGTGGCCGGCAGCTCACCGTCGGTGTCGATCGCGGGGGCCTTCTTGACCACGTCCTTGAGGTGCGTGATCTTGAGATACCCCGGTCCGACGGTCGCGCCCGGCAGCGGCACGAACACCAGACGGCGACGGGTGGGAAGACCCACCGTCACCGTCGCGAAGAAGGGCAGGTCGGTCGCGGTGTCCACGTACACCGCTTCCAGGGCACCGATCTTGTGACCGTTGGGGTCGACCACGTCGTGGCCACGCCATTCACGGATGTCGTCTGCCTCGAACATCATGAACCTCCGCAATGAGGTGTACCCCCTATCGCGTTCCTGATGTCCATGAGCAGTGCCGGTCGAGGACGTTCAGCGCCTCACCTGCTACGGCCTCGGAGGCTTGACGGCGATGTCCAGGTAGAAACTGTCGATGCTGCGGACCGCCGCCTCGAACTCCTCCAGGTTCACCGGCTTGGTGACGTAGGCGTTGGCGTGGTGCTGGTAGGCGCCGGCGACGTCGTCCGGCGCGGAGGACGTGGTCAGGACGACGACCGGGATGGTGCGCAGGACGGCGTCCTCCTTCACCACGGCCAGGAACTCCCGCCCGTTCATCCGCGGCATGTTGAGGTCGAGCACGATGAGGTCGGGCCGTGCGTTGTCCGGGTCGCGCAGGTAGTCGAGGGCCGCGACGCCGTCGGGGACCTGGGTGAGGTTGCGGGCGCCGCGTTCCGAGAGGGCGTCCTGGATGAGCATCGCGTCGGCGACGTCGTCCTCCACCAGGAGCACGTCGTAGGGGCGGGTTGAGGCGGCAGCCATGAGTCACGAGCTCCGTGGGGTGGGGTGGGGGGCGGGGCGATGTGTGCTGGTGGTGATCAGGCCGGGCCAGCGGCGCCGGGCTCCCTGGCGGCTCATGCTCACGGCTCGGCCGATCTCCGGATACCCGGCGCCGCCGGCGGCCGCGGCGTGGGCCGCCTGGTCCTCCAGATGCCGGACAGTCTGCTTGACGCGGGCGAGGACGGCCAGGCGCACGAGGGCGCGTCCGCGGGCGTCGTCGACCGTGTCGCGTGGCTCCGCGGGCGAGTGGGCGGCTTCCTGGGCGAGACGGCGGGTCAGCTCGTCGATCATCTGTGTCAGGAGCGCGGCCGTCTCTCCACCAGGTGCGCGGAGAGCATGAGCCGGAGCGGGGCCAGGCATGACTTCACCCTAGGGCGTTGATCCCGGATGGGACAACAACCGTTGTCAGGGTCGTCGGTACAGTAGCCCTGCCGCGCGCCTGGTCGTGGCAACGGGACGTCGAAGGAGTTGCGCATCGCGATGGACGAAAACGCGATGAGCGGCAGCTCGGTCAACGGCGGGCCGGCCGCTTCCGAGGGGCCGTTCTCCGGCTGGACGACTCGCCGCTGGCTGCGGGTGGGGGTCTCGGTCACCCTGATCGTGCTGGCCCTGCTGGGGTCGCTGGGCGGCTGGGCGATATGGCGCACGGCCCAGATCACAGGCGAGCTGGTGGACCGACGATCACCCGCCGTGATCGAGTCCATACGCGTCGAGGAAGCCCTGGTGAACCAGGAGACCGGCATCCGCGGCTACGGACTGTCCGGCCGCCGCGACTACCTGCAGCCGTACACCCAGGGCGTGGCCGACGAGAACACCGCCCTCCGGCGCCTGCGGTCCCTGCTCGACCACGACGTCCGGGACCGCGCCGACCTGGCCGCCGTGGAGAAACTCGCCGGCACCTGGCAGGCGCGCATGGCCCGCCCCGTCGCGGCCGCCCCGGCAGACGAGGCCGTGAAGCTTGCCACGGAACGATCGGCGGAGGGCAAGGCCACGTTCGACTCGCTGCGCCGGGCCATGACCCGCCAGCAGTCCCACCTGGAGAGCGAGCGGGCGGCAGCCGGCCGGGACCTGCGGAACGCGGTGGCCCTGCGGAACTGGATGTCCGCCGTCATCGCCGGCGTGATCGCCCTGGTGGCGTTCGCCGTCTTCGAGGGACTGCGGCGCGGCATCACCGACCCGCTCCGCCGACTCGGCGCCGACGCCCGTGAGGTCGGACGAGGTCACTTCGACCGCCCCATCGTCGGCACCGGACCCGCCGACCTGCGAAGGCTGGCCTCGGACGTGGAGTCGATGCGCCTGCGCATGGTGGAGGAACTGCAGTTCAGCGAAGAGGCACGCAGTCTGCTGGACGAGCAGGCGGCGGATCTGAAGCGGTCGAACACGGAACTGGAGCAGTTCGCCTACGTCGCCTCCCACGATCTGCAGGAGCCGCTGCGCAAGGTGTCCAGTTTCACCCAGCTCCTGCAGCGACGCTACGGAAACCAGCTGGACGAGCGGGCCGACCAGTACATCGCCTTCGCCGTGGACGGCGCCAACCGTATGCAGAAGCTCATCAACGACCTGCTGGCCTTCTCCCGCGTCGGCCGCGTGCACAACGACCACCAGACGGTCGACCTGGACGCCGTCCTGAGCAGGGCCCTCGACGACCTCAGCGTGGCCGTGGAGGAGAGCGGCACCGAGATCACCCACGACGGGCTTCCCACGGTCGTCGGCGACACCACCCAGCTGACCATGCTCTGGCGGAACCTGCTGTCGAACGCGATCAAGTTCCGCGATCCCGGCCGGCAGCCGCGCATCCATGTCGGCGCCGCCCGTGTCGACGACCTGTGGGAGTTCACGGTGAGCGACAACGGCATCGGCATCGATCCTGAGTTCCAGGACAAGGTCTTCATCCTCTTCCAGAGGCTGCACACCAAGGACACCTATCCAGGAACCGGCATCGGTCTGGCGATGTGCAAGAAGATCGTGGAATTTCACGGGGGCGCGATCAGGATCGACTCCGACCACCGGCCCGGCACCCGTGTCGTCCTCACCCTTCCCGCCGTCGGCGACGAGCCGACGGCCTCGGAGAGAGAGGCCCAGCCGTGACCTACCCGGCCGCAGGCCGCGCAGAGCAGTACCACGTTCTGCTGGTGGAGGACGACGACGGAGATGCCCTCCTGGTCGAGGAACTCCTCTTCGACACCGATCTTCCGCACACCCTCGTGCGATGCCGTACGGCCGCCGACGCGCACACGGCACTCGAAGCGGGCTTCGTCGACTGCGTCCTGCTCGACCTGCACCTGCCCGACGCCTCCGGTGTGGAGACCGTCCAGGCGATCCAGACGGACACGCAGGCCGCCATCATCGTCCTGACCGGGCTGGACGAGCCGCAGGCGGGGGTCGAGGCCCTCGCCGCCGGCGCGCAGGACTACCTCATCAAGGGCAAGGTCGACCCGGACCTGATCCAGCGGGCCGTCCGCTACGCCGTCCAGCGGAAGCAGGCCGAGCGCGCCAACGCCGCCCTGCAGATCGGCCGGCTGCGGGCCGAGGAGAACGCCCGCCTGGAACGCGGGCTGCTGCCCCAACCCCTGTTGTCGTCCTCGGCCGTCACCGCCTCCAGCCGCTACTACCCGGGGCGGGCGCAGGCGCTGCTGGGGGGCGACTTCCTCGACGTCGTACAGACCGACGACGGGCAGGTGCACGCCGTCATCGGGGACGTCAGCGGCCACGGCCCCGACGCCGCCGCTCTCGGTGTCTGCCTCCGCATCGCCTGGCGCGCCCTGACCCTCGGAGGCCACCGCGACCAGCAGCTGCTCCACCTGCTGGAACAGATACACGTTGCCGAACGCACGCACAGCAACCTGTTCACCACCTGCACGCTCATCACACTGAACCCGGACCGGGGCATCCTCACCCTGCACCTGGCCGGCCACCACGAACCCCTCCTGGTCACCGACGACGGCACGCGAGAGGTCAGCGCGGCCCACGGAACAGCCCTCGGGATCGCCCCCGGGCTGGGCATCTGGCCGGCCTCCACGCTCACGCTGCCCGCACGTGGCGCGCTCGTCGCCTACACCGACGGCCTCATCGAGGGCTTCGCGGACAAGGGCACCACCCGGCTGGGCGTGGAGGGCCTCCTGCAGATCATCGACACGATCCAGACGCCGGATCCAGGCCTCCACCTCGACCACCTCATCGCCCGAACCCGCACCCTCAACGCGGACCGGCACACCGACGACCTCGCCGTTCTCCGACTGGACTGGGACACCGGCACCGACGGTCCCGCAGCGGCACTCCGCCCGGGGCGCTAGACACTCTGCAGGACGAGGAGTTCGGCCGCGGGACGGACAGCAGGAACGGGCCGCCGGCGAACGCGCCCTCGGTCGCTGTGGCGCGACGGCCCGGGTGAGTCAACTCACGCTACCCGGCGGCCTGTTCGGCGTCCGACGGCACAGCCACCACCGCCCGGCGGGCAGGCGAGGACTTGGCGGAACTGGGCAGGGTGCGGGGGCGGCGCAGTCCGTCAGTACCGCAGCGCGGTGCCCACCTCGGCCTTCACCTCGCCCGACAGCTTGTGGGTGCTGCGGGCCGTCGCCTCACCGGACTTGCCTGCCGCGACGTCGGAGAGCGTGACCACCACCGTGTCGAGGAGGTTGCCGCCGGCGTCGTCGAAGTTGACCTGGACGGCGAAGGACTTGGCGGAGGACGCCGTGTTGTGGGCAGTCACGGGCACGGTCGTCCGCCCGTCGCCGTCCTTCGTGGGCGGGCCCAGCTTCACCGAGTCCTTGGCGTCGACGCTGCCCTTCACCTCGTCCAGCTTCCGGCCTGCCTCAGCGGTCGCGGACGCGAGTGCCTCGGAGCCGCGCGAGGCGAGCGACGTCGCGGCCGATGCCGCCTTGCTGACCGCGGAGGACGGAGTGGTGTCGTCCGAGCAGCCGGTCAGACTTGCGGCGACGGCCACCGCCAGCACCGCACCTGCCGTCCAGCGAGCCATGACGTCTCCTTCGCACTCGGTCCACCTCCCCGTCCCAGTGAAGTGCCTGTCGGGGGCACCCGCATGCTGACGTCACCCGAACGGCACCGGAGCGCGGCAGGTTCCCCCAGCCGCGATGAGCTCGTCCGGCCTGCCCTATCATCCGTCTCCAGGAGCCGGCAGCCGTCGAGGGGGCGCAGGGATGGTGGCAGTACGCATGGCAGTGGCGGTGCTGGTCACGTGGGCTGCCCTGATCGTGCTCCTGCTCGCGCCGTCGCCCCTGCCGGAGCACTGGCGCTACTACATCTACTCCCCGGCCGGCGTGGGTCTGTGGATGCTGGCCATGCTCGTCGCGCCTGGCGTGGTCTGTTTCGCGAAATGGCCATGGATCAGGTCGGGCGGCAGCTGAACCGCGTTTCACCGATCATGGTGAGCGCACGAGCCACGGTGCCGGCGGACTGCTCGGTCAACGGAGCACGCCCGTATCCCCGAACGCCAGGGGCAGGAAGCGTTCGGCCATGTCGGCGTAGCCGGCCGCGTTCGGATGGAGGCCGTCGGGAAGGTTGGCGACGTCCTCGGGCCCGAACAGTGCTGTTCCGTCGATGAGATGGAGTCTGTCGTCGCCGTCCTTGCGGCGCTGTTCGACGTGCTGGTTCAGCAGTTCACGGATGCGGGTGAGGGTGAGCGCGCCGTTGGCGAGTTCGGCGGGACGGTCGACGGTGCACACGGTGCCGTCGTCGCACACGAGGGTGGGGCCGGGCCGGGTTTCGGCGGTTGGACAGGTGATCGGGGTGATGACCACGATCGGGGTGTCCGGGTGGCCGTCGCGGATGGTGTCGAGGAAGCCGTGCAGCGCGGGGACGAAGACGCGTTCGCGCATGGTGTCGCCGATGAGGACGTTGATGCCCAGTTCGAGGCTGATCCCTTCGGCGGGCAGGTCGCGGATGGTGCGGGCCATGAAGGGGTCGAGATGGCACTCGCCGCCGAGGGCGAGGTTGAGCAGGGACCGGCCGGCGGTCCGCGCGACGATCGCCGGCCAGGTACCGGTGGGGCGGTCCGCCTCCGCGCACTGGCTGATGGAGCTGCCGTGGTGCACCCACAGCGGCCCGCTCGCCGGAGCGGGACGCACTGACGCGCCTTCCGGGACGCGTACGTCGACCAGTTGGAACGAGCGCGCGGCGGGCAGCCAGATCTCGACGCGACGTTCCTGGAGTGCCGGGCCGAGGTGGAAGCGGACGGTGGCGGGATCGGCCGGCTTCCGGTGCAGGGCGAAGGTGGCGGGCTCGACGAGGATCAGGGTCTGTTCGGTGGCCACGACCGGGTCGCGCAGCTCACCCTCGACCACCAGGTCGAAGACGCTGCCGGTCGGCGAGGCGCCCTGCAGCAGGACCTGGGCGAGCCGCGCGTCGAGCTCGATCTCGGTGGCGTCCGTGAGCATCTCGAGGCGTACCCCGGACGGCACCGAGCTGTTGAACTCGTAGGCCTGGCTGTCCAGTTGAGTGCGCCCGGCTGCCGGGGCGCGGTGCAGGGTGACGCCGGTCGCCTCGGCGCTCTTCACGAGAGCGCCGGTGACACAGTCGAGTGCGAGATCGAGGACGGACCGCATGAGGAGCCGGTTTCCGCTACTGATGAGTTCAATCCCGTCGGCCCCGGCCCCCTCGGCAGACCTCGCCCGGAACGGGGCCGTGCGGAAACCTGCTGGGCGCGGCTGCAATCAGTCGTACGCCGAGAGGTTCGGCCGGATCAGGAGAGGGCGACGGCGGGACTGGCACAGGGCCCCCACCGCCGCCGAACAGGGTGCCGACTGGCCGCGCCGCCCACCTGCCAGGTGCGTCCGCGCGAGCCGGGGTTGTGCAGAGCCGACACGATGCCGACGCCCACGCCCTACGGCCTCCCGCTCACTCCACTTCGCTCGCGATCGCGTTGAGTGCCGCGGCGGCGATGGCGCTGCCCCCGCGTCGGCCGCGAACGATCAGGTGTTCGAGGCCGGACGGATGCCCGGCGAGCGCGTCCTTCGATTCGGCGGCGCCCACGAAGCCCACCGGAACACCGATGACGGCGGCCGGGCGGGGCGCTCCCTCCTCCATCAGCTCAAGGAGGCGGAACAGGGCGGTGGGGGCATTGCCGACGGCCACCACCGCACCCTCCAGCCGGTCCCGCCACAGCTCCAGCGCGGCGGCACTGCGCGTCGTTCCCAGCTTCGCGGCCAGCTCGGGGACGCCGGGGTCGGAGAGAGTGCACAGCACGTCGTTGTCGGCGGGCAGCCGCTTGCGGGTCACGCCGCTCGCCACCATGCTGACGTCGGTGAAGATCGGCGCCCCGGCGCGCAGGGCCTCGCGGGCGCGGGCCACCACGCCGGGCGTGTAGGCCAGGTCCCGCACGAGGTCGACCATCCCGCAGGCGTGGATCATCCGGACCGCTACTTGGCTGACGTCGGCGGGCAGGCCCGCGAGGTCCGCCTCCGCGCGGATGGTGGCAAAGGACTGGCGGTAGATCGCCGCGCCGTCCTTCTCGTACTCGTACACCGTGTTTCTACTCTCTCTTACCGGTCATGCATGCGGGCTGCGGCCGGATCGACGGCGACCATACCCACCACCTCCGGACCGGCGGGCGCATGGCGGCGAGCATACCGACCGTCTCTCGACGGGCCGTTGCCCCACCGGCCGCCGGCCGGGTCCGCGTCCGCTCAGTCCTCTCGTCCGCCGAACGCACCCAGGATGCGCTCGGCGGCGAGCGTCGCCGTCAACTTGCCGTCCCTGACCTGCTGTTCCAGGCTCGGTGCGAGCGCCCGCACGGCCGGGTCCGAGTGGAGCCGGCCGAGGAGTTCGTCGCGGACCATCGTCCAGGCCCAGTCGACCTGCTGGTCGCGGCGTTTGGCGGCGAGGCGGCCGGTCGAGTCGAGAAGCGTGCGGTGCTGTTCGAGCCTCTCCCAGACGGTGTCCAGGCCGGTCGATTCGCGGGCGCTGCAGTGCAGCACCGGCGGAGCCCAGAACGCGTCCTTGCCGTGCATCAGCCGCAGCGCGCCCGCCAACTCCCGTGCGGCGGCCTGGGCGTCGCGCTCGTGCGGACCGTCCGCCTTGTTGACGGCGATCACGTCGGCCAGCTCCAGGACGCCCTTCTTGATGCCCTGCAACTGGTCACCGGTGCGCGCCAGCGTCAGCAGCAGGAACGAATCGACCATGTTCGCGACGGCGGTCTCCGACTGGCCGACGCCGACCGTCTCCACCAGCACCACGTCGTAACCCGCCGCCTCCATCACCACGATCGACTCACGGGTCGCCTTGGCGACCCCGCCGAGCGTGCCCGCGGTGGGGGAGGGCCGTACGAAGGCGGAAGGGTCGACGGCCAGGCGTTCCATGCGCGTCTTGTCGCCCAGGATCGAGCCGCCCGTACGGCTGGAGGACGGGTCCACGGCGAGCACGGCCACCCGGTGTCCGAGCGAGGTCAGCATCGTGCCGAACGCGTCGATGAACGTCGACTTGCCCACGCCGGGGACACCACTGACGCCGATCCGCCGGGCCCGGCCGCTGTGCGGGAGCAGCGCCGTCAGCAGATCCTGGGCCAGCACCCGGTGTTGGGGCCGGGTGGACTCGACGAGCGTGATGGCGCGCGCGATGATCGCCCGTTTCCCGTCGAGGACTCCCTTCACATAGGCGTCGACATCGATCACAGGTCGTGCCCGAGGCCGGTCGCGAGCCGCTGCACCAGGTCGTGGGCCGCGTCCGGGATCACCGTCCCGGGCGGGAACACGGCCGCCGCACCCATGTCCAGCAGCGTCGGCACGTCCTGCGGCGGGATCACTCCGCCCACCACGATCATGATGTCCTCGCGGCCCTCCTCGGCGAGCTGCTCGCGCAGTGCCGGTACGAGGGTGAGGTGGCCGGCCGCCAGCGACGAGACACCCACGATGTGCACGTCCGCCTCGACGGCCTGGCGGGCGACCTCGGCCGGGGTCTGGAACAGCGGGCCGACGTCGACGTCGAAGCCGAGGTCGGCGAACGCGGTGGCGATCACCTTCTGGCCGCGGTCGTGGCCGTCCTGGCCCATCTTGGCGACCAGGATGCGGGGGCGGCGGCCCTCGGCCTCCTCGAAGGAGGACACGAGCGTGCGGGTGCGGTCCACGGACGGGGACTCGCCTGCTTCGTTGCGGTACACGCCGGAGATCGTACGGATCTGTCCCGCGTGCCGGCCGTACACCTTCTCCAGGGCGTCGGAGATCTCACCGACCGTGGCCTTCGCGCGGGCCGCGTTCACGGCCAGCTCCAGCAGGTTGCCCTCGCCGCCGGCGGCCCGGGTCAGCGCGTCGAGCGCGTCCTGGCACACCCGCTCGTCCCGCTCCGCCCGCAGCCGCCGCAACTTCTCGATCTGCTGGGTGCGTACCGAGGAGTTGTCGACCTTGAGGACGTCGATCGCCTCGTCGCTGTCGACGCGGTACTTGTTGACGCCGATGACCGGCTGGCGTCCGGAGTCGATCCGGGCCTGGGTGCGGGCCGCGGCCTCCTCGATGCGCAGCTTGGGGATGCCGGCGTCGATCGCCTTGGCCATGCCGCCCGCCGCCTCCACCTCCTGGATGTGCTGCCAGGCGCGGCGCGCGAGGTCGTACGTCAGCTTCTCGACGTAGGCGCTGCCGCCCCACGGGTCGATGACCCGGGTCGTGCCGGACTCCTGCTGGATCAGCAGCTGGGTGTTGCGAGCGATGCGCGCGGAGAAGTCGGTGGGCAGCGCCAGTGCCTCGTCGAGGGCGTTGGTGTGCAGCGACTGGGTGTGGCCCTGCGTCGCGGCCATCGCCTCGACGCAGGTACGCGTGACGTTGTTGAACACGTCCTGCGCGGTCAGCGACCAGCCGGAGGTCTGCGAATGGGTGCGCAGCGAAAGGGACTTGGCGTTCTGCGGGTCGAACTGCTTCACCAGCTTCGCCCACAGCAGCCGGGCCGCCCGCAGTTTGGCGATCTCCATGAAGAAGTTCATGCCGATCGCCCAGAAGAACGAGAGCCGGGGAGCGAACGCGTCCACGTCCAGGCCGGCCTCACGGCCCGCGCGGATGTACTCCACACCGTCCGCGAGCGTGTAGGCCAGCTCCAAGTCGGCTGTCGCGCCCGCCTCCTGGATGTGATACCCGGAGATGGAGATGGAGTTGTAGCGGGGCATCCGCTGCGAGGTGAAGGCGAAGATGTCGGAGATGATCCGCATCGACGGCTTCGGCGGATAGATGTAGGTGTTGCGGACCATGAACTCCTTGAGAATGTCGTTCTGGATGGTCCCGGCCAGCTTCTCCGGCGCGACGCCCTGTTCCTCGGCCGCGACGATGTACAGCGCGAGCACCGGCAGCACGGCGCCGTTCATCGTCATCGACACGGTCATCTTGTCCAGCGGGATGCCGTCGAACAGCTGCCGCATGTCGTAGATGGAGTCGATGGCCACACCCGCCATGCCGACGTCACCGGTCACGCGCGGGTGGTCGCTGTCGTACCCCCGGTGCGTGGGCAGGTCGAAGGCGATCGACAGGCCCTTCTGGCCGGCCGCGAGGTTGCGGCGGTAGAAGGCGTTGGACTCCTCGGCGGTGGAGAAACCCGCGTACTGGCGGATCGTCCAGGGCTGGTTGACGTACATCGTCGGGTACGGGCCGCGCAGGTACGGCGCGACGCCCGGGTACGTCTCCAGGAAGTCCAGGCCCTCCAGGTCACGGCCGGTGTAGAGCGGCTTGACCGCGATGCCCTCCGGCGTCTCCCAGACGGGCTCGGCGCCCTGCGTGGCGTTCTTCACGGCCGTACGCCACTCGTCGGCGCCGCCGTCGGTGGTCGGGGTCCCCAGCTCGATGCCGGTGAAGTCGGGGATTCCCATCAGGACACTCCCATGCGGTCGAGGGTGGCGGTGAGCACGGCGACGGCGTCGCAGCCCGCGAAGACGTAGGAGTCCACGTCGGTGTACTGCCCGGGCCGGCCGGCGAGGAACACGTGCCGTGCGCCCGCCGCCCTGAGGGTCTGTACGACGCCCTCGGCCTGTTCCTCGTACAGCGCGTCGCTGGAGCACAGGCAGGCCTCGGTGGCGCCGCTGTCCTCGAACGTGCCCTCGGTGACGGGCTCGATCCCGCCGGCCTGGAAGAGGTTGGCGGCGAAGGTCGTGCGCGCGGTGTGGGCGGCGGCGGGGCCGATGGCTGCCAGGAAGACTCGCGGCCGGGATCCGGTCGCCGCGAGGTGGGCGTCGGAGCGGGCGCGCAGGGCCTCGTACGCCTCGTCGCGTCGCACGCGCGGCAGACCACCGGATGACGATGGGGGCGCGGGGGCGCGCTCCACGGGCTTTTCGCCGAGGTACGGGAACTCGCTGACGCCGGTGATGGGTTCGCGGCGCCTGGCGAGCTTTGCGCTGCGCGCCTCCCATGTGGTCGCCAGGTCCTCAGCGAGCCGGCCCGAGCGCAGGGCGGCCGCCTGGCCGCCGAGTCCCTCGATATGGCGGAAGAACTCCCAGCCCGCGTGGGCGAGTTCGTCGGTGAGCCGCTCCACGTACCAGGAGCCGCCCGCCGGGTCGATCACGCGGGACAGATGCGATTCCTCGACCAGGATCGTCGAGGTGTTGCGCGCGATACGGCGCGCGAAGGCGTCGGGCAGACCGAGTGCGTGGTCGAAGGGCAGCACGGTGACGGCGTCGGCGCCGCCGACTCCGGCGGCCAGCGTGGCGATCGTCGCGCGCAGCATGTTCACCCACGGGTCGCGGCGCGTCATCATCACCGGCGAGGTCACCACGTGCTGCACCTGCGCGCCGACGCCCGGCGCTCCGCACACCTCCGCCACCCGCGCCCACAGTCGGCGCGCCGCCCGCAGCTTGGCGATGGTCAGGAACTGGTCGGCCGTCGCCGCGTAGCGGAACTCCAGCTGCGCGCAGGCCTGTTCGACGCTCAGCCCCGCCTCGGTCAGCTCCCGCAGATAGGCGACACCACTGGCCAGCGAGGAGCCCAGCTCCTGGGCCGCTGAACCGCCCGCCTCGTGGTACGGCAGCGCGTCAACGGTCAGTGCCCGCAGCCCCGGGTACTCCTCGGCACACCGCAGGGCGAGGGAGGCCACCGGCGCGAAGCCCGACGTGCTGCCCGTACGAGCCTCGTGCCCCAGCGGATCGGCGCCCAGACTGCCGCGCACCGCCTCCTTGGCGACGCCCCGCTCCTCGTAGATCCGCAGCAACTCCCGTGCGGCAAGCTCCACTTCGCTGCCCGCGTCGAGAACGACGGGCGCCAGGTCGAGGTACACGCCGTCCAGGACCCGGCCGAGCGACGACACCGGGATGCCGCCCTCGCTCTCGCCCAGGACCAGCCAGAGCGAGGTGACGCCGTTCTCCAGGTCCGTGAGTGCCGCGCCGTTGTCGGCGACCGTGTGGCGCTGGCGTACGTCCCAGCCGCCGGCGGTGTTCCCTTCGGCGCGGCTCGCGCGCACGAACGGCGCGAAGCCGGGGAAGCCGGTGTCGGGTGCAGCATCGAGCGCGGTGTAGAGGGGGCGGGTGCGCAGCCCGTCCTCCAGCGCGGTGGACAGGGCGTCTTCCGCCGCCGCGCCGGAGACTTCCTTGCCCGACTTGCGCAGGACGCCGGCCACCAGGCCGTGCCACTGTTCAAGGTTCGCGTCAGGGAACTCGGCGGCCAGCGTGAGCCCGTCGTCAGGCAGGACCGTCATGCTCGGATGCTAGGACAGATCGACAAAGGAGCAGCAGAGGGCACGGCTGTGACCTTGCCCTCCATCACATTGTGACGCCGGTCTCTCCCTCCGCGACCTCGATCCTCCGGGTGGGCCACATGGGTCACGGGAGCATGTGGGTGCACCTGGATGGGATGGCCGACGGGTGCGAGACGAACGTCACCCAGGTCATGCGCCCTTGGCCATGTTCCCGTCAGACGGTACTGTCACGGGGTTGTTGACGACGGCAGAGCGGAAGCCGGTGGGAGCCCGGCACGGTCGCGCCACTGTGAACGAGACGGCCCCCACATGGGCGGAACGCCTCGCAAGTCAGACCCGCAGCCGTCGTCATGTGCACCACTGAGATGGGACGCGTACTCCCGAGGAACGTCGCGCGCACCGCATCGGCGCCGGCCCGTGGCCAACTCCTGTACGCCTCCGAGTGATTGAACGACGCACCACCTTGAGGGCCCCCGGACCATCCGGGGGCCTCGCGCGTTTTTCCCGGCACCCCTGTCGGGTCAGTGTCCGCCCTCGGACTCCCGCGCGCCGAGCATCTGCCCCAGCCGCAGGTTCCAGCGTCCGGAGCGTCCGCTGATCTCGGTCGCCGTCAGGGGAGGCACATCGAGCCGCCAGAACGTGGCCTCATGCACCGCGAGGACCCGCACCACCGCGGCCCGTACGATCTCCGGCTCCACCACGACGAGCGTCCGGCCGTCGGTCTGCGCGGTCGCCTCCAGCCACCGGCCGACGCGTTCGCAGAGGGCCTGCACGGACTCCCCGCCGTGCGGCGCCGCGGCAGGGTCCGCCAGCCAGTGGGCCACCTGGTCCGGTTCTTCGGCACTGACCTCGCCGAGCGTCCGGCCCCGCCAGCGGCCCACGTCCATGCCGCCCAGCTCGGGCACCGCCACGGCGGCCAGACCGAGGGCCGAGGCCGTCTCCCGGCAGCGCACCGTGGGGGAGACGAGGACCCGGTCGGCCGCGGACATCGTGCCGGCGGCCGACCGGGCACGAGCCGCGCCACCGGCGTCAAGCGGGCTGCCGTCGTCGAACCGGGCCTCCCGCACGGATCGGTTCATCGCGGGTGAGACGAAGGTGACGCGGCTGGTCACGCCGTCACTCCTGTTCTGCCTGTCCGGCTACTGCGGGATGCGGGGCGACGGGACAACGGGACAAGGCGACAACGGGACAAGGCGACAACGGGAGGGACCCGGTGATCATGCGGAGGCGGAGAGCTGTGCGCGTACCCACTCGGGATCGGGATTGGTGTGCGGCCGGCCCGCCACGACGACGGTCGGCACGGTCTCGTTGCCCTCGTTGGCCGCCCTCACCGCTGTAGCCGCGGCCGGGTCCCGCCAGATGTCGACCCAGTGCAACTTGCGGGCGCTGCGGCCCAACCGGAGGCGCAGGCGGATGCAGTACGTGCAGCCCGGCCGCCAGAAGACGACCGGCCGGCCGTCGACCGCGCTGCGGCGTTGTGCCTCCAGCGCACCGACAGACTTCGGGAAGATCAGCGGTGAGTTGATACCTGCGATCAGCACAAACACGACCAGGAGTGCCGCGGCTGGGGCCGGGGCCCCGTCGACGAGCAGAGCAGTCGCAAGGAACGAGCCGCAGAGCACGAACAGTGTCGGGAGGATCCAAGCACGCGTCATGAAGACCAAGGCTATCGAGGGGCGGACCACCTGCATCAGGGAGGAGGCGGCCTGGAACGCGTAACCCGACCTGGCCCGGTGGCTGGACGTGTACCACCCGGACATCCGGCTCACCTGAGCCATGCTCCGGCCTACGGAACCCGCGGCAGCGGCCGCTTCCTGCGTCCTGCTTGCGGGGCAACCGGATCCCTCCGGGCAATGGAGCGGTCTGGGCGATGGGCGGTCTGGTCATCCGTGACGACCAGACCGCCATCACGGTCCCTAGGCGACGACGCCGCTGTCCTCGATGACGATCTTCTTGGCCGGGGAGCCCGAGCGGCTGCCGAGGGCCTCGATGGCCTTGACGACGTCCTCGCCCTCGACGACCTCGCCGAAGACGACGTGCTTGCCGTCCAGCCACGGCGTCACCACGGTGGTGACGAAGAACTGCGAGCCATTGGTGCCCGGACCCGCGTTGGCCATGCTCAGCAGGAACGGCCGGTCGTGCTTCAGCTTGAAGTTCTCGTCGGCGAAGGTCTCACCGTAGATGCTCTTGCCGCCGGTGCCGTTGCCGTTGGTGAAGTCACCGCCCTGCAGCATGAACTCCGGGATCACCCGGTGGAAGGGCGAACCCTTGTAACCGAAGCCGTGCTGACCGGTCGCCAGCTCACGGAAGTTGCGGGCGGTCGTGGGCACGACGTCGTCGTACAGCTTGAAGACGATGCGACCGAGGTCCTCGCCATTGGCCGAAACCTTGAAAAACACGTTCTCACTCATGGCCACGATTCTGCACAACAGGCGCGGTCAGGTCGAACCGGGGCGGGCCAGGAGGTGTGACCGCCGGTCACGGTCGAGCTGCCCGAACGCCCGGCCCGCCGTGTCAGCCCTGCATGCGCAGCGCCTGCATCTGCTCCCCGAGCGGGCCAAGACCGACATCGCGGCGGCGCTCGTCGACGCTCTGCGGACGGCGGATGGGGTACGGGTGCAGCGTCGCCGGATTGATCCGCGTGCCGTAGTACTGCGGCTGGCCGAGGTCGACGGCGCACTGGTCGGCTATGTAGGCGAGGTGGATGGCCGGCGTGCGTCCGTCCGCGGTGTCCTGGGCGATCAGATCGCGGCACCTGAGCCGGAAGCCGAGATCGGAGGCGTGCAGCAGGATCATCAGGGCCGCGGTCGACGCGGGCGAGCCGACCAGGTCGGCGTTGGGCCAGCCGTAGCGGCGGACGATCGTCGCGAGGGCCTCGGCGTTGTCCTGGTGGCACTGGGCGATACGGCGCGTGCGCTCCGGCGTGGGTTCCGCCCCGCTCTGGCGCATCAACTCCCTGTCCCGGTCCGCCCTGCGCAACAACTCGGCGGCCAGTGCCGAGGCTGTTGCCGGGCACGCGGGTACCGCCGTGGTCGCCGTCGACATGCTGCCCGAGAGACCGGAGTGACCGTTGCCGTCGCTGTCCAGGCGTCCCGCCGTGCCCTTCACCGGGCCGCTCCCAGTCGTTTGATCGTGAACCACACCCTCTTCCCCGGGGTCCCCGGTTCGGGTGGCGCCGTGCCCCAGCCGTCGGTCAGTGCGCTCACGATGGCCAGTCCGCGTCCCGACTCGGCCGCCTCGTCCACGGCCCGTGGCCGCGGCAGCACGGGCGAGCGGTCGGACACGACCACGCGCAGGGTGTGCTCGGTGCACTCGATGACGACCGCGACGGTGTCGCCGGGGCCACGGCTCGCGTGTCTGACGGCGTTGGCGAAGAGTTCGCCGGTCGCCATGGCCGCGTCGTCGAGTTGCTCGGAATGCGGCAGCAGCTCGGCCAGACGTTCGGTGACCGTGCGCCGAACCGCGGCAGCCCAGGACGGGTCGGCGGGAAAGATGGAGCGGAGGACTTCGTTCGCACTCGTAGGCACATCTGTCCCGGCGAGCTTCGCGCCCGCCTTGGCGAGCAGGACGTGACCGGTCGGCAGATCGGCGACCGTTCTGTCCTCGTCGTGTGCCGGCGAGGGCGACGGCGCGTGGCGCTGTGCCCTGGATGCCGTCATCGAGCCTCCTTCGTACGCAGCCCGGTTGTGGGGTGGCTGCTTCAACGGGCAACCGCAGCGGCGACGATCCGAACGTGGGGCGTCGGGGCCGTCCGGCCGCACGCGTGCAGGGGGGTGGTGGGCCGGCGGGTGGAGACCCGTGGCCCGCGCGGAGCGGCGCCGACGAACGACGGATGCCTTGACGGATGCGTTGACGAATGCCTTGTCACAGCTGGTGGCCGGGGCCCGGGCCCGGAGGCGGTTCCGCTCGGCGATGCGCGGAGCGGCCAGGGAACGGAACATCAGTTCCCTTGGTGTCCAAGGAAGTTGGGCACCGTCCAAGCGCACTGTGCGACAGGTCACAGGATCACTATGGCTGCCGGAAAACACAGCCCGCAACCTTCATTCCGATAATTTCAGAACTATCGGCAACGTTCTGTCCCAGTCGTCGGAAGCGTGGCACACTGCACGCTGTGACGGCCGTTCAGGAGGTTGGACGTGAGCGATAACCGCTCGGGCGGCAGTGCGCCGACCGTCCTGCGGATCGTTCTCGGCAAACGTCTGCGGACCCTGCGAGAGCGGGCCGGAGTGTCGTTCGAGGACGCGGCGCGGGTCATCGAGGTGACCCCTTTGACTGTCCGCCGGATAGAGAAGGCCGAAGTCGGCCTGCGCATCCCGTACGTGAAGGAACTGCTGCACACCTACGGTGTCCCGGCGACGGAGATCGACGACTTCCTGGCCCTGGCCAGGGAGGCCAACCAGCCGGGGTGGTGGTACAAGTACCGCGACGTGCTGCCCGAGTGGTTCAAGGCCTACGTGAGCCTGGAGAGCGAAGCCAGCGTCATCCGCCTCTACGAACCCCACTACGTACCCGGCCTGTTGCAGACGCACGACTACACCACCGCGCTCATGCACGTCGGCTTCCCCAACGAGTCGAAGGAGGAGATCAGCCGCCGAGTGTCCCTGCGCCTCAAGCGCCAGGACCTCCTCGCCAAGCCGGACGCCCCTACCGTCTGGGCCATCCTGGACGAGACGGTGTTGCGCCGGCCCGTCGGCGGGACCGAGGTGATGCGGGCACAGGTCGACCAGTTGATCGAGTCCCTGGCGATGCCCAAGGTCCGGATCCAGGTCATGCCCGTGTCCGTGGGAGCCCACCCGGGCGCCTTCGGTCCCTTCCACCACTTCCGCTTCGGATTCTCCGAGCTGCCCGACGTCGTCTACGCCGAGAACCTGACCGGCGCCGTGTACGTCGACCGGCCGGAGGAGGTCGTCGCCTACCTCGAAGTACTGGACCGGATGTCCGTTCAGGCGGAGCCGGTCGCACGAACCAGGGACATCCTGGCTGAACTGCGTAAGGAGCTGTGATCCATGGGATCCAACGGCCGTATCTACAGCGGAATGCCCGCCGTCGACCTGGGAAGCGAGGGCTGGCACAAGCCCTGGAGCGGCACCAACGGCGGCAGCTGCGTGGAGGCCAAGCGACTGCCCGACGGCAGCGTCGCCTTCCGCCAGTCGACGGACCCCGACGGGCCCGCACTCGTGTACACCCGCAACGAGATGATCACGTTCCTGGAGGGCGCCAAGGCCGGCCAGGCGGACTTCCTCGTCGCCTGAGCACCCACCACCACGACCGGACAACCGAACCACCCGCACGACGGCTCCCGCCGTGCGGGTGCACCGCCCGCACCGAGGAGGCCGACCGCCGTGCGCGAGGTGGTGCGCGCAGCGCGACTTCAGCCACGAGCGCTTCAACTGCACGCCGGCGCACGGGAGTTCCCGGGTGGCCCGGATCCACGCGTACGGGTGCTTTCGAATAGTGAACTCCGGCCCCGCACGCAGAAGTTGTCGTTAGGTTGGTTACGTACCCCGTGACGCACGGCAGGAGAATCTCCCATGGCAGACAGCCAGTCGACCTCCGACCAGGACGCGCTGTCCAAGATCGACACCTCGGTGCCGCACTCGGCTCGCATCTGGAACTACTGGATGGGCGGAAAGGACAACTACGAGGTCGACCGGATCGCGGGCGACGCCTACCGTGAGGTCGCTCCCAACATCGAGACCATGGCCCGCGGCTCCCGCCACTACCTGATCCGCGCCGTGACCCTCGTGGCGGGCGAACTCGGCATCCGCCAGTTCCTGGACATCGGCACCGGCCTGCCGACCTACGACAACACCCACCAGGTCGCCCAGCGCATCGCACCCGAATCCCGCATCGTCTACGTCGACAACGACCCCCTGGTGCTGCGTCACGCGCAGGCCCTGCTCACCAGTTCGTCCGAGGGCGTGACCGAGTACATCGACGCCGACCTGCGCGAGCCCGAGAAGATCATCGAACGGGCGGAAAAGGTCCTGGACTTCGACAAGCCGGTGGCGCTGATGCTCATGGGCATCCTCGGCCACATCCAGGGCTACGACGAGGCCAAGTCCATCGTCCGCCGCCTCCAGGCCGCCCTGCCGTCGGGCAGCTACTTCGTCCACTACGACAGCACGGACACGGACGCCTCGCTCAAGGAAGCCCAGCAGGGGTACGACGACACCGGCGCCATCCCGTACGTGCTGCGCACCCCGCAACAGCTCGGCGCCTACTACGAGGGTCTCGAACTGCTGGAGCCGGGGATCGTCTCCTGCCCGCTGTGGCGCCCCGAATCCGGCAGCACACCCGAACCCACGGACATCTACGGCGGCGTGGCCCGCAAGCGCTGAACCGTCACCCGCAATCCCTGCACGGCATCCGCAGCCCACGAACCGTCACCCGCGGGCCGGCACTGTCACTCACGGGTGGGACTTTCACCGCCCTCCCTCGTCCCCGTCGCCCGCAAGGAGATGGACACCGGCTACTACTCCGGCCAGGACATCTTCGGCCTCTTCCAGCAGCAGGCCAAGCTGATCTCGCCCCGCTGGAACGCATGGCCACCACCATCACCTCCGTCGAGGACGGCTTCGCGAAGGCCGGCGCCGGCAGCGGAACCATCATCGGCGCGCTCCGCGAAGGACAACGCCGGACGCTGCCCGACCTCAAGAGCCTGGATCCAGCTGTACAAGGCGGCCTCCGCTGCCCGCCGCGACGCCCCCGTGATGGCGACCAGCGGCCCCTGGCTGGAGCCCACGCCGTGGCCCAACACCTGGTGGAACCTCAACGCCCAACTGGAGTACTGGCTCATCCACGGCTCCAACCACCTCGAACTCGACGCCATCACCCGGGCGTTGAGCGAATTCCGGGACAACCTGGCCAAGGAGGTCGCGGCGCCGTACCGTGCCGACTCGATCGGCATCCCGCGGACCACCGACCCCCATCTGGTGAACGGCGCGGCCGGCACCCTCACCGGCTACGGCGTGGGCATCCCGGGCCAGGACCCGCCGACCCCCGAAGTCGGCGACCTCACCTGGGCGTTGCACAACGTCTGGCTCAGCTACCGCCACACCATGGACCGGTCGATCCTCCGGGACGTCCTCTTCCCCCTCCTCCGCAAGGCGATCAACTACTACCTGCACTTCACCGAGCCCGGCCCGGACGGCAAACTGCACCTGCCCGCCACCTTCTCCCCGGAGTACGGCGGCGACTCACGTGACTGCAACTACGACCTGATGCTCCTGACCTGGGGCTGTCGCACCCTCCTCGAATCCGCCGAACTCCTCGGCATCGACGACCCGTTGGTGCCCCGCTGGCGGGAGGTGCTGGCGAAACGGGTGCCGTACCCGACGGACGCCAACGGCTTCATGATCGGCGCCGACATCCCGTTCGCGAAGTCGCACCGCCACTACTCGCATCTCCTCGCGGTCTACCCGCTGTACGAGGTCACCGGCCGTACCCCCGACGAACGCGCCCCTGATCGAGAAGTCGCTGGCGCACTGGGTGGGCTTCGAGGGCGCCCTCCAGGGCTACACCTTCACGGGCGCCGCCTCGATGTCGGCGCTGCTCGGCAAGGGCGAGGACGCACTGAACTACCTCGGCGAACTCATGACCCGTTTCATCAAGCCCAACACCATGTACCTGGAGTCGGGCCCGTCATAGAGACCCCGCTCTCGGCGGCCCAGTCCCTGCACGACATGATCTGCCAGTCCTGGGGCGGCGTCATCCGGGTGTTCCCCGCGCTGCCCGCCGCCTGGGCGGATCTGGCCGTGCACGACTTCCGTACCCAGGGCGCCTTCCTGCTGAGCGCGCAGCGCCGAGGCGGCACCACCCGCTGGGTGGAGGTGGTCAGCGAGGCGGGCGCTCCCTGCGTCGTACGGCACGGCATCGCGGGACCGCTCGACGTACGGGACCGCCGGGGCCGCCCCCTCCCTCACGCCGACGCAGGCGGCGGCGCGATCCGCATCACCCTCCGCAAGGGGGAGTCGGCGCTGATCACCACCAGGGGCGACCGGCCCGACCTGACCGTGGCACCCGTACGGCCGAACGGGGACGCGCCCCGGTGGGGGCTGCCGGTCGCCTGAGCGGATCCGGGTGGACCGTACGTCCTTGGGGATGTTCGTGGCAGGCGCCGGCGCATGTGGTATCGATCGATACCGTTTCAAATGCATGGACAGCTGTAACCTGGCCCCATGAGCGCCGACGGTCCCCCCACAACCACCACCCCGCGTGCGACTGACCGCCCCGGGGACGCATCGCCCTTCGCGCTCGGCCTGCTGCTGCGCAGGGCGCACTGGCGCGCTGCCGCGGTGATGGGGGAGGCGCTCCGGCCGCTCGGCATCGAGCTGCGGCACTTCGCCGTGCTGATCGTGCTGGTCGACCAAGGGCCCACGGTGCAACGGGACTTGGCGGCGGCGACAGGGACGGACAAGGCCGGAATCATGCGGGTCGTCGACGACCTGGAGCGCAAGGGGCTCGCCGTACGCAAGCCCGTTCCGGGGGACCGGCGGGCCCGGGCCGTGGAGATCACGCCTCAGGGGATCGAACTCTTCGACGCGGCCCATGTGGCGGCGGAGCCGCTGTCCGAGCGTCTGGTCGCCGGCCTGGGGTCCGGCGATGCGGAGAAGCTGGCGGAACTGCTGACCCGGGTCGCCCACGCCGCGGACGAAGAGGCGTAGCGCGCCCACGCATCGGTTGCCTGCCGCGTGGGCGCGCCGCGTCTCGCACGGGCTGCCGGTTATGCGGCGAGGCGTTCCGCGAGGTCCTTCGCCTTGGCGTTCGCCTGCTCGAAGGCGCGCTCGCGGGAGGCCTCGTAAAGGGGGAGCATCGCGGACATGGCCGGGTTGCGGGGCGCCATGGTGAGTTCCGGGACGATGAACTCGACGTCCAGACCGAGGGTGTTCCTCAGGACTGCCTCCAGGTAGTTCTGCACGAAGTCGTAGCCCTCGCGCGGGGTGCCCGGCGCGTAGGAGCCGCCGCGGCTGGTCACGACCACCGCCGGGGTGCCCTGCGCGGAGGGGTGCTCGCCCGCGGTACGGCCGAGCAGGAGCACGCTGTCCAGCCACGACTTGAGGGTCGAGGGGATCGTGAAGTTGTACATGGGCGCGCCGATCAGGACGGCGTCGGCCTGCTCCAGTTCCTCGATGAGCGTCACGCGCGCGGCGAACGCGGCGGCCTGCTCCGGGGTCCGCTCGGCCGGGGCGGCGTAACCGGCGGACCAGGCGGCGGCCGTGATGTGCGGGACGGGGTCGGCGGCGAGGTCGCGGTAGATCACCGTGCCCTCCGGATGCTGTTCCTTCCAGGCCTCGCGGAAGGCGGCCGTGACCGAACGGGACGTGGACGCCTCGCCCGGGAACACGGACGAGTCGAGATGCAGCAGGGTGGCCATCGTTTTCTCCAGAGTGCCGAGCCCGGGGCGGGGGCCGAGGGCTGAGGGGTCGTGCTCACCAACTAGTTAAACACGAGAAGGTATTGGCTGATACGATATCGATCGTAACTGAAGCGGGTTGCCGAGCTGACGAGGGAGCAGGGGATCATGGACGTCTACGAGGCGGTCACGAGCCGCCGGGCGGTGCGCGGATTCACCGACCGGGAGGTTCCGAGGGAGACGTTGGAGCGTGTCCTGTCCGCCGCGGCCTGGTCGCCGTCCGGGTCGAACATCCAGCCGTGGCATGCCTATGTACTGACCGGCCGGCCGCTGGCCGAGGTCAAGAAGCGTGCCGGCGAACGCCTCGCCGTGGGCGACCCCTGGGACGAGCCGGAGTACGAGCAGTACCCGCCCACGCTGAAGTCCCCCTACTGCGAACGCCGGTCCGCCTTCGGTGAGCAGCGCTACGGCTCACTCGGCATCGCGCGCGAGGACCTGGAGGCGCGTCAGCGAGCCGCCTCCGCGAACTGGGACTGCTTCGGCGCCCCGGCGGCCCTGTTCTGCTACATCGACCGTGGCATGGGCGCGCCGCAATGGGCCGACACCGGGATGTGGCTGCAGTCCGTCATGGTGCTGCTGCGGGCCGAGGGGCTGCACAGCTGCCCGCAGATGGCATGGGCGAAGTTCCACCGGAGCGTCGCTGACGTCGTCTCACCGCCCGACGAACTCATGCTCTTCTGCGGCCTGTCCATCGGGTTCGAGGACGTCACGGTCGATGACAGCCGTACGGGCCGGGCGCCGCTCGACGAGACCGTCACGTTCGTCGACGGCTGCTGAGGCCCTGGCCTTTGGGCCCGTATGCGGCTTGTTTCCTGCCGCGCCCCATAAGTGTTCTTGTGTCATATTGCGCACACACCCCCGACGAAAGGCATGTCATGAAGTTCGCGGTCATCGGCGGTACCGGACTGATCGGTTCACAGGTCGTCAAGAACCTGAAGGCCGCCGGGCATGAGGCGGTCCCGCACTCGAAGTCCACCGGAGCCGACGTCATCACCGGCCAGGGACTGGACGCGGCGACGGCGGGAGCCGACGTCGTCGTCAACCTGACGAACTCGCCGACCTTCGACGAAGCCTCCCCGGCGTTCTTCCAGACCTCGATGGACAACCTCCTGGCCGCGGCGCACAAGGGCGGCGTCCGCCACTTCGTCATCCTCTCGATCGTCGGCACGGACCAGGTGCCGGAGCTGGACTACTACCGCGCCAAGGCGCTCCAGGAGCACATCCTCGCGGACGGGCCGGTCCCCTACTCGATCGTCCGGGCGACGCAGTTCATGGAGTTCATGGACTCCGTCCTGTCCTGGACCACGGAAGGCGACACCGTCCGGCTGCCCGCCACGCCGATCCAGCCCATCGCCGCCAAGGACGTGGCCGAGGCGGTGGCAGAGGTCGCCGTCGGGGCCCCGCTGAACGGCATCCGCAACATCGGCGGCCCCGACATCTTCAGCCTCGACGAGCTGGGCCGGCTCACCCTGACCCACAAGGGCGACAGCCGTACGGTCGTCACCGACCCCACCGCCGGCATGTTCGCCGTCGTCAAGGGCGACGTCCTCACCGACAAGGAAGCCCACCTCGCCCCCACCCGCTACACCGACTGGCTCTCCTGACGCGCGGACCGCGGTGCCGGTGACCGGTGCGGTCGCTCCGGGCCCCGGCCGGACGGTCGGCGCCCGTCGTGCGACATCCCTCCCGGGGTGCCGGGTGATCAGGCCGGCCCCGCGCCCCTCGTACCCTGGTTCCCGTGTCGTCCTCCCGCCTCCATCGCGTCGCCGTCCTCGTGCTCGAAGGGGCGAAGCCGCTCGATGTCGGCATCCCGGCGCAGGTGTTCACGACCCGCGCGAGCATGCCGTACGAGGTGCGGGTGTGCGGTGCGGCCCCCGGGCTCGTGACCGGCGGTGACGGCCTGGCGTACCACGTCGCCGACGGCCTCGACGCGCTCGCGTGGGCGGACATCGTGTTCGTGCCCGGCTACCGGTTCCCGGACCGTGAGGAGCCGCCGTGGGCCGTCGTCGACGCGCTGATCGCCGCCCACGACCGGGGCGCGCGGCTCGCCGCCATCTCCACGGGTGCCTTCGCGCTCGCCGCCACGGGCCTGCTCGACGGCCGCCGCGCCACGACGCACTGGCACTACACACGGGCGCTGGCGGACAGGCATCCGCTCGTCCAGGTCGACGAGAACGTCCTGTTCGTCGACGAGGGCAGCGTGCTGACCTCGGCCGGCGCCGCCTCCGGCATCGACCTGTGCCTGCACATCCTGCGCCGCGACCTCGGCGTGGCCGCCTCCAACCACGCGGCCCGGCGCCTGGTCGCGGCCCCCTACCGCAGCGGAGGCCAGGCGCAGTACGTGCCGCGCAGCGTGCCCGAGCCGCTCGGCGAGCGGTTCGCCGCCACCCGTGAGTGGGCCCTGCACCGGCTCGACGAACCCCTCGGTCTCGAAACCCTCGCCGAGCACGCCGCCGTCTCGCCGCGCACCTTCTCGCGGCGCTTCGTCGAGGACACCGGATACACGCCGATGCAGTGGGTCATGCGCGCGCGCATCGACCTGGCCCGGGAGCTGCTGGAGCGTTCCGAGCGGAGCGTCGAGCAGATCGCGAACGACGTGGGCCTCGGCACCGGAGCGAACCTGCGGCTGCACTTCCAGCGCATCCTCGCGACCACGCCGAGCGAGTACCGGCGCACCTTCACCCAGGGCGAGTAGCCCGCCGTCAGGACGCTCCCGCGGGCTTGGCGCGATCCTTGCGAACCATGGCGCTCACGCCACGGTCACGGCCGGAGCCCGCACGCGAGGCTGGTGTCATCACTGTCATCACGCACAGACATCAAGGGGCATTCATGACTCGCATCGCCATCAACGGATTCGGTCGCATCGGCCGCAATGTGCTGCGCGCCCTGCTGGAGCGCGACAGCGACCTGGAGATCGTCGCCGTCAACGACCTCACCGAGCCCGCCACCCTCGCCCGGCTCCTCGCCTACGACTCCACGGCCGGCCGGCTCGGCCGCCCGGTGAGTGTCGACGGGAACACCCTCGTCGTCGACGGCCGACGCATCACGGTGCTCGCCGAGCGCGAGCCGGCGCAGCTGCCGTGGGCCGAGCTCGGCGTCGACCTCGTGCTGGAGGCGACCGGCCGCTTCACGTCGGCCAAGGCCGCCCGCGCCCACCTCGACGCGGGTGCGAAGAAGGTCCTCGTCAGCGCGCCGTCGGACGGCGCCGACGTGACGCTCGCGTACGGGGTCAACACCGACGCGTACGACCCCGAGCTGCACACGATCGTCTCGAACGCCTCCTGCACCACCAACGCGCTCGCGCCGCTCGCCTCGGTCCTCGACGAACTCGCCGGCATCGAGCACGGCTTCATGACCACGGTGCACGCCTACACGCAGGAGCAGAACCTCCAGGACGGCCCGCACCGCGACCCCCGCCGTGCCCGTGCCGCCGGCGTCAACATCGTGCCGACCACGACGGGCGCCGCCAAGGCGATCGGCCACGTGCTGCCCGGCCTCGACGGCAAGCTGTCGGGCGACTCGATCCGGGTACCGGTTCCGGTGGGCTCGATCGTCGAGCTCAACACGACCGTCGCCCGCGACGTGACGCGTGAGGACGTGCTGGCGGCCTACCGTGCCGCCGCGGAGGGCCCGTTGGCCGGTGTCCTCGAGTACTCCGACGACCCGCTGGTGTCGTCCGACATCACCGGCAACCCGGCCTCGTCGATCTTCGACTCTGCCCTCACCCGCGTCGACGGCCGCCACGTCAAGGTGGTCGCCTGGTACGACAACGAGTGGGGCTTCTCCAACCGAGTGATCGACACGCTGGAGCTCCTCGCGGCCCGCTGAGCCAACCGTCGTCATCGGGTCGGCAACACCCGTCCCAGGCGGGCCAGCGGAGACAGGGCGATGATCACGGGTGACAGCAGCATGCCCGCCGCTGTCACCAGCAGGCCGGTACGTGGCCCCCACTCCTGCGCGAGGAATCCGCCCAGCAGGGAGCCGAACGGGGTCAGGCCCATGCCGACGAACGTGATCGTCGCCGCGGCACGGCCCTGCATTCCGTCCGGAGTCACAGCCTGTCGTACGGCCATGACGGTCACGGTCACCAGCTGACTGCCGGTCCCGAACAGGAAGCCGGCCGCCAGCAGCGCAGGAACCGTCACCGTGGTCGACCCGTGCAGCGCGGGCACACACAGGAACACGCCGTCCCCGAGCGCTGCCGCGCACACGAGCACCGCGCCGTGGCCGAACCGGCCCGGCAGCCGGGCGGCCAGCATGGAGCCCAGAAGCGCGCCGGGTCCCGTCGCCGCGAGCGCCAGCCCGACGGCGGTGCCGGACAGGTGCAGTTCCCGGGGCAGGAAGAGCAGATAGACGGTCATCGTGGCCGCGAAGGAGAACTGGAAGGCGGCCGAGGCGAGACACACTGTCCGCAGTGCGGCGTCGCCCGCGACGAAACGCAGGCCCTCCTGGATCCGCCGCCACAGCCGAGAGGGTCGTCGCGAGGGCTCCGGCGCCGGTTCACGGCGACGGATCCGCCGGATCGACAGGAACGACAGCGCGAAGAAGAGCGCGCCGACGGCGGGAGCGATGGGCGCGGCCACCAGTGACACAAGCGCACCGCCGAGGGCGGGTCCGCCGATCTGCGCCGCGGACCGGCTGCCCTCCAGCGCGCTGTTGCCCCGTACCAGCTGATCGCGTTTCACCAGCCTTACCAGAGATGCCTGGTAGGCCACGTCGAAGAACACGGACAGAGCCCCGACGGCGAACGCGACCGCGATCAGCGCCGGCAGACCGAGCCGGCCGAGAAGAGCCGCAGTGGCGGCGACACCCAGCACCAGGCTCCGGCCCACGTCCGCCAGCACCATCACCGTGCGGGTTCGCCATCCGTCCACCCATGCGCCGACGAAGAGCGAGAGCAGCAGGATCGGCGCCTGCCCCACCGCACGCAGGAGGCCCAGCCCGCCGGCGCCGGCGTGAAGCGTCAGGACCGCGAAGAGCGGCAGCACCACCAGACATGCGTGTTCTCCGAGTTGGGAGGCCGTCTGGCCCACCCAGAGCCTGCGGAAGTCGCCGTCCCGCCACAGGCTCGGCGGAACAGGCCGATCGGAATCGGTTACGGCGGAGGAGACGGACGGCACGGTGACCCCTTGGAATGCCGGCAACGAGGCCCGTCCCCCGGCGCTCGACAGGCGCACCGACGGTTCGGGCAGGGAGAGGCTCGCTGTGCTGCAGCATCACGGGCAGCACGCGATGACTGGCTCCTCACGGACCAGAACGTCAACGCGTGCGCGAACGACCGACCATGTCTCCTACCCCTTGGCCATGGCACGCTCCTCGCACGTGCCTGCGGGCAGGCGACAACGTAGCGTGCGGTGTCGGCACCGGCCACCGAATTCACGGCTGCAGAACCGGAGTTGCCCTATCTGCCCGGCGGCGGCCCGCTGCTCTTCCGTACCACCAGCTCCGTGGCCACCTCCACCCGCGTCGTCTCCGGCTCCTGTCCCGACAGCAGCCGCAGCACCATGCGGGCGGCCAGCGCCGTCATGTCGGCGATGGGCGTCCGCATGGTCGTCAGACGAGGCGTCACCCAGTCCGCGAACGGCAGGTCGTCGAAGCCGACCACGCTGACGTCGTCCGGAATGCGCAACCCGTGCTCGGCCGCCGCCCGGTAGGTGCCCAGCGCCTGATGGTCGCTGCCCGCGAAGATCGCCGTGGGTCGGTCGGCCAACGCCAGGAGAGCCAGGGCGTGCTGATGGGCGAGAGAGTGGGTGAAGTCGCCGTAGCGGACCAGTTCCGGGTCGAAGGGGAGCCCAGCCTCCGTCAGCGCCGAACGGTAGCCGTCCACACGGGCACGTGAGGTCAGCCGGCGCTCCGGGCCGCTGATGACGGCGATGCGCCGGTGGCCGAGCTCGAGGGCAGCTACACACCCGGCATCGAGATCAACGGCAACGACCACACCGTCACGCACAACACGGTCCGCCGCACGGGACGCGCCTCCATCGACACGGCCTGGCAGCTGAGCGGCACCGAGTTCCACGGCAACCGCATCGCCTACAACGACCTGTCCGAGGCGATGCGCACCTCCCGCGACGGCTCGCCCTTCTACGTCTGCTGCAGCCTGGACGGCACCGGCACCTCCGTCGACCATTACACCGCGCACGACGCCGACGGCCGGGTCGGCTTCTACGTCGACAACTACTCGGGCCACTTCCTCCTGCACCACAACGTCGCCTGGAACACCGGCACCCGAGGCCCCTTCTTCAACGGCCACACCGGCCCGAGCATCGCAAACCAGGACCACAACTCCAGCTACGGCATGGGCATCAACGGCAACTCCACGCTACTGAGCGGCGCCACCGACGCCTCCGGCTCGTACTTCAGCAACATCGTCGGACCGGTGCCGGTCAGTGCGACCGGGACCGGCGACCCGCGGCCGGTGTTCCGCTCCAACCTCATCAGCGACAAGGCCGGCTACACCGACCCCGTCAACGGTGAACTGTGGCTCGCCGACGGCTCACCCGCAATCGACGCCGGCGAGAAGATCGACGGCATCACCACCGAAGTCCGCGGCACGGCTCCCGACATCGGCGCCTATGAACACGGCGAGCCGATCTGGTCGACGGGCTGCGACCTCCCGGGCTGCCAACAGCGCATCCGCCACGGCGCCTGGACCGCGGCCGCCGGCGACGGCTCCGACGCCTTCGCCGCCGTCGACGCCGACGTCAACACCCGCTGGACGGCCACCGCCGCGCAGACCCCCGGCCAGTCCCTGACCGTCGACCTGGGCGAGCCCAAGACCGTCGACCGGCTCTCGCTCGACGCGGGCCGCGACACCAGCGGACAGCCGTACGGCTTCTCGGTATCGGTCAGCCGCGACGGCACGCACTGGAGCGGGAGCCTCGCCCGGGTCTCCGGCCGGTCCTTCACCCAGGACGCGGCCTTCCCGGCCCGTACGGCCCGGTTCGTCCGCATCACCCTCACCGCGAGCGGCCCCGTCCCCTGGGTGGTCAACGACCTGCGTCTGTACGGCGACGGGCCCGACGCCTCCGGCACGCTCCAGGCCGAACAGGCGACCTCAGTGCACGGCGCCGCACGCACCACGGCCACCACCGGGGTGCTGGGCTCCGGCGACTGGGTCGCCTTCCGTCGCGCTGCCGTGCACGGCGACCACCTCACCGTACGGCTCGACTCCACCTGCGCCACCGGATGCGCGCTCCAACTCCGGCTCGACACCCCGCGCGGCCCGGTGGCCGCGACCCTCCCCGTGCACGCGACCGGCGCCACCGCCTGGCAGGAGCAGTCGATCACCCTGCCCCACCGCCTGACCGGGGTCCACACCCTCTTCCTCGTCGCGAAGGGAGGCCCGCGCGTCGCGTCCCTCGACTGGCTGACGATCCGGCCATGATGCGCGCCGCTCCGCGCCGGACGCCGGGGAAGTCAGAAGAAGCGAGCCTCTGGATATCGGCCCGACGACCCGTCCAACAGGCCGTCGTCGTCCCGGCCGCGCAGCCAGCGGTCGAAGAAGGCGGCGAGACAGGCGCGTTCGGCGGCGATCGCGTGCCTCGGCATGATCGTGCCGATGTTCTCGACGACGGCCTTCCGCGGGAGTCCCAGCCGGCGGGCGATCTGCGGCACGAGCGCTTCGGCGTCGGTGTACGTCGCGTGTTCCGCACCTCGCAGGCTCAGGCCCCGGTGCCATCCGCGACTGTGCCGCCACAGGGCGTCCCAGGACGGCACCGTACTCAGGTCGTTGCCGTCCTTGCCGATCAGCAGGAAGGGGCGGTCGACGCCGTCGGCGGCAACGGTGGAGAGGCTGCCGGCGGCGTCGTCGTCCTGCACGTACGCGAGAACCCCGTCGAGATCGGCCGCCGCCGCGATGCGCGGATCGTCGTGCATGGCCTGCAAGGCGGTGAAGCCACCTGCCGACTGGCCGAACATGCCGGTGTGGCCGAAGTCCAGCATGCCGCGCAGCGCCCTGGGGAGCGCGCAGGGCAGTTCGTCGAGTACGAAGCGGATGTCGGCCACCCGCACGGCGAGTGTCTTCTGCAACAGCGCCTTGATGCGCCCGGGGTCCGGGTAGGCGTTGTCGAACTCCGCCGGCAGCACGGAGCCTTCGACACGGCCGCCGGGAAACTGGACAGCCGAGGCGTCGTAGGTGTGGTCGACGCTCACCACGACATACCCCCGGGAGGCGAGGTCGTCGCAGAGTGTGGTGCCCAGGGAACGAGGGTCGCCGGCACCCGGCGAGTAGCAGACGACGGGGAGCGGGCCGCTACGCCGATCGACAGGGGCGCCTTCGTGGGCATGCGTGCGCGTGGCCGACCAGTCGACCTGGCTGCCGGGCACATCGGTGAAACTGTTCAAGGCGGCGAATCCGGCGGCCTCGCCGGCAAGCATCTGCGGGGCGGCCGGGTGGCCGCCGACGGCTCGCGCCGGATAGCGGATGCTGATCATGAGTTCCCGGTACGGCTGCGAGGTGATCCAGGGGTCGGACCGCGACGCGTCGACCAGGTGCAGCGAGACCGTCCCCACGGGGTGCGGTCCGCTGGGCGCGGGCAACGTCAGCCGCACCGGCCCGGCCTTGCCCGACGCGGCGGAGGCGGCGGACGCGGCACGTGCCGGGACGGCGGACAGGGCGACGGCGGCAGCGGCCGACAGGATGACGGAGCGGCGGGTCTGCATGACTGAACCCCTTTTGGTCGTACGCGTTCTGCTGTCTGTACGTGTTGAGCGATCACGTACAGACTCGCGGCCCGGCATGGCCGCCCACCATCCGGCAAACCGGTCGGCGCGTCTGGGGGATTGCCCCCATCGCCGCACTCCATCCCCGGGTGGAGCCCTCTCCATCGACCCGTAGGTGGTGGTGATCCACTACTACTCGGAGCACGCTGGAGGCATGGATGCTCTCCACTCGGCACTTGTCGCGCTCACCGGCGTCTGCTTCCTGGTCTTCGTCGTGGCCTGGATCGCGGGTGCCATCTACTTCGGCACGAAGAGCCAGACGGGCCTGCGCGACTGGGGGCGTGGACTGCGTCGCACACTGCCTGGCCGGGTGCTGCTGATCGCAGGTGTCTTCGTTCTCTTCACGCTGGTCGGACGCTCTCGGGGCTTCTGGCGCCATCTCCAGTACTGGCAGCCCGAACTCGCGCTCCTGGGCGGGCTGCTCGCCGTCGCCTCCACCGCTCTGCTGCTGTGGGCCCGCTGGATCCTGGGCACGATGTGGGCCGGCGTCCCGACGGTCCGGGAGCACCACGAACTGCGCACGGAGGGCCCCTACAGACTCGTCCGCCACCCCATCTACTCGGGCCTGCTCGGCCTGGTCCTCGGCGCCATGCTGGCCTGCGGGTTCGGCGTCTGGACAGCGTTCCTGGCGGTCGCCGTCCCATGGCTGCTGCGCCGGGTACACGTCGAGGACGGGCTCATGGCGCACCAGTTCGGCGCGTCCTACGACTCCTACCGCGCCCAGGTCCCGGCCCTGATCCCAAGACTGCGCCCCACTCGACCCGGCCCCCGGCCGGCTCGGCCATGAGCAGCCGTGGCCGCGTCGGCCAAGTTCGGTGGGGCGGCGGAGTGCTCCGCCGCCCCACTCGTGGGCCTGGTGCCCCGTGCCCCGAGGTGTCAGAAGGCGCGGAACTGCGGGCCGTAGTTGCCCGGCGCGTCGGGGATAGGGCGTTCCATCAGCTTCACCGCAGGAGTCTCCAGCCCGCGCATGATGTGGATGGCCGCGTGCAGCGAGCGGTGGCCGCCGCCGGCCCAGGCCGATTCAAGAGTGTGGAGAAGGCTGTTGTAGGTGGTGTCGAAGCTCTCCAGGAGCCGCCGTACCTCTCCCGGCGGGTTGGGCCAGCCGCCCGCCGGAACCGGCGCCATGGGGCGTGCGTCGGGGAAGCGTACGGGCGCCCCGTTGAACTCCCAGTCGCCGTCGTTGTCGCGCAGCCGTCGGCCGTGGTAGATCTCGCCGAAGGCGTAGTAGTGCGCCGGGTAGTCGTCGTCGAAGGCCGTGGCGGGGGAACTGGTGGTGCCCTCGCCCTGCTCCTTGATGATCTCGATGGCGCGCTCGACGTCGTCGGGAGTCTCCACCGGCTCCAGCACGTCGGAGCCGATGCGCGTGGACAGCTGTCCGCGCGCCGACAGCTCCGGCGCCACGCTCCGGAACGTCTTGAGGATGTCGCTGTAGAAGGTGCCGACGCTCGGCGACGTGTCGATGCTCCGGGCGAGCGGGCGGTGAGGGGCTTCGATGCCCATCATCACGTCGTGCACGAACGTCTTGGTCAGGCCCGACAGATAGACGGTCAGTCCGGCGTGCACACCGCCGGGCAGCGGGCCGGGGTAGGTGGGTGCCGCTTCCCTGATCCGCGGCCGCCCGCCGACGGCCACGAGCAGGTTGCAGACCACGCCCAGGTGGAACATCTCGTCGCCGACGATGCGCCGGATCAGCCGCGCGGCCTCGCTGCCGCGATCCCTGATGGACCACCAGCCGCACAAGTAGGGCGGGATGGTGGAGAGTTCGAGCGCCACCGCGACCTGGAGGGCCGCTCTGAGCCAGTCGTCCCTGCGGCTCTCCTCGGGTACGGCCAGCAGACGCGCCACCGACTGGTGGCCGGCCGCGGCGGCCGGGCCGCTCTCCGACTGCGCGGTTGCCTGCACGGCTGCCTGCACCGGACCGGCGGCCGCCACCGGCGCACCTGCCGCCAACGCGGCTGACGCCAGGAAACTCCTGCGCTTGAACGGGGCAACCGTCGGCCTGTCCGAATGATCCGTCGTACCAGTCAATTTGGCCTCAGCTCATAGCAATGGCCCCGCCACGTCTTCGGACGAACGGGACCTTTCCGACAGTTGTGGAAGCTAGCAGCCCTCACCGCCGTTCCCGGTGCGCACGGGCCCGGGCGGCGTATCGACCACCCTGTCAGTCCAGCGGGTGAGTGCCGCCGGACCACCGGCGGAGGGGCAGCGGGCGGGCCGCCATAGGAACTCCCTATAGCGCCTGCTGACATTTCGTCTTTGCCCCTGATTCCTTTCCGCGCCTACCGTGAAACAGCTCGACGAGGTGCTCACCCGCGAATTCTCCGAAGATTCGCGCGGCGCACCCGATGCTTCTTCCGTCGAGCGGACGAACACACGATGGAGAGGACCGGTGGCATGACCACGATCGAGAATGGATCGGGAACGCGTGAACTCGCGGGAAAGCGGGCCCTGGTCACGGGTGGGTCTCGTGGGATCGGCGCGGCCGTCGTCCGCCAACTCCTGGACGCGGGCGCCGAGGTGCTCACAACCGCCAGGTCGGCGACGAGCACCCTGCCGGAGGGAGCCACCTTCGTGGACGCCGACGTGCGGACACGGGCGGGAGCCGAGGCGCTCGCCGCGGCCGCGCAGAAGGCGCTCGGCGGAGTGGACATCCTGGTCCACAACGCGGGTGGGGCGCGGCCTCACCAAGACGCCTCGGCCATCCCCGACGAGGAATGGCAGGACGCGCTGGACCTCAACTACCTGGCGTCGGTGCGGCTGGACTCGCTGCTGGTGCCGGGCATGCGGGAACGCCGTTCGGGGATGATCGTGCACATCTCCTCGGCCGCGGTCCTCACCCCGGTGGGACCGTTCCTGCACTACACGGCGGCGAAGGCGGCTCTGGAGAACTACAGCCGGGGACTGGCCTCGGAGCTTGCTCCGCACGGAATCCGGGTCAACACGGTGAGCCCTGGCCGAACCGCCACCCCCGGCGGCGAAGCGACGCGGGAGCAGTGGGCGAACCTGAACGCGGCGCCGGGCCGGATCAGCGCCGGCGACACCGCACCGCTGGGGCGCGACGGCCGGCCCGACGACATCGCCGACGCGGTGCTGTTCCTCGCATCCGACCGGGCGAGCTGGCTGACCGGGAGCAATCTCATAGTGGACGGCGGTGAATTCCCCAGGGGCTGACGCCGATACGCCGACGGAATTCCGGAACGCGACTTTCGACAAAAGGAATTCAGCGGCGCCCGCTTCCTTCCCGGCCCTTCAGGACGCCCGTGAGAAGGAAGCGGACTCGGACCAGGTTTCCGCACGCAGCAGTTCGAGCAGGGCCGTTTCCGCCGGACCCGCGCCCTGCCGGACGACGGCGATGACGGGCTGGGACACGACCGGGAACACCGGGCGAGTGAGGTGCTCGTGGCCGTGGGGCACCGCGGAGGCCGGCACGAGCGTCACCCCCAGCCCCTGGGCGGCCCAGCGCACGGCCGTCGCCGTCTGGGACACACGGGCGGCCGTCGGCGAGGTCAGACCGTTGTCCCGCAGTGCGTTCAGCAGCACGCCGTCGAGTGCGCTGTCGCGGTCGAACCGCACCCACGGCTCCCCCTCCAGATCGCGCAGCTCGACCCGGTCCGCGGCCAGTTGCCGATGCCCGGCACCCAGCACCACGACGAACTCCTCGTCGCCGAGGTGGTGGGCATCGGCGGGGCTCCGCTCGCACGCCGCCATCAGGGCGAGATCCAGCACGCCCCGGCGGCACAGGCGATCCAGCTCGGCGGAGCTGGGCTCCTCGAAGACACTGACCTCCAGCCGCGGGAAGCGGCGACGCAGCGCGCCGAGCGCGCCCGGCAGTTGCCGCGCGCCAAAGCCCATCTGCGCCGAGACCACCAGCTCGCCCACCAACTCGTCGGCACCGGCCCGCGCGGTCGCCCTCGCCCGCCGCGACGCGCTCACCGCGACCTCCGCCTCCCGCAGGAACGCCCGGCCGACCACGGTGGGCACCAGCCCGGTCGGTGTCCGAGCGAACAGTTCCACGCCGAGTTCCCGCTCCAGGCCGCGGATCTGCTGGGACACCGACGGCTGAGCAACGCGCAGCAGCTCCGCCGCTGCCGTCACCGAGCCCGCCTCGGCAATGGCCAAGGCGTACTCGTACTGACGAAGGCTCATCGGTTCCCGTCCCCTCCCTGCGGTCCAACCCCGTACCGATCGTTGTAGGCAACCCGGTTACGCCGGCGGAGATTCCCGCGGACATGGCCGGAGCCGATCTGTTCCTGTCCGCTCCTGTCCGCGAACTGGCGGCGACCACCAGCAAAACCGGCACGAGGGCCGGTTAGAGCGGAACCGGCATGAGGGCGCAGCGCACCGGCTTGGCGTGCGCCGGGTCGAGGGCGTTGAGGACGAGCCGGTTCACGTTCGGGTCGTAGATGCCACCGGCGTGACCGGTGAGGTCCAGCGGACACACGTTCTGCAGCAGGATGTTGTGCACCGTCGCGCCGGATCCGGCCTTGAGGAACTGGTTGGTGTACGGGGTCACGACCAAGTCGGTGCGGGTGACGATGGTGGTGTACGTGACGCCGGGCTCGGTGTCACCGTTGGCGTACAGCCGCTGGAGCACCGGGGAACCGATGGTCTGCTCCTTGGCCGCGGGGCTGTCCAGGCCGAGCGGTTTGCCCACCTTCCCCGCCACGTCCAGTCCCGCGTCGAGCAGGTGGGCCAGGCCGGAAGCGTTGGTGCCGTGATTGCTGGGGTTGATGCCCACCAGGTGGTGCACCTTCGCGGCGCCGCTCTCGAAGCGCAGGTACCACTCGGGCATCACTCCGCCGCCCTGGCTGTGTCCGACCAGGTCGACCTTCGACGCACCCGTGGCGGCCAGCACCTTGTCGACGTAGGCGGCCAGTTGTTCGGCCGAGTCGGGGATGTGGCGGGTCGCCTTCATCAGGGCGTGCGGTGTGCTCTCGCCGTAGTTGAGGGCGAAGACGCAGTAGCCGGCGTTCTTCAGTACCGGGGCGAGGCCGCTCCAGCTGTCGAAGGCGTTTGCGAAGGTGCCGTGGACCAGTACCACCGGGTAGGGGTGGGCGGCGGACGGCTTGCACGTGAAGTCGTTGGCACCGGCGGGCGAGCGCTCGGGGTCCGGCACCGAGGCGAGCAGGGCCAGCCCTGTGCTGACCGCCCCCAGGTACCCGAACTGGTCTGCCTGGTCGGCGTGCAGGGTGGATGGGGTGTCTGCGGCAACGGGCCGCGGTCTGGGCGGTGCTGCCGCGGCGGCGGGGACGGCAGCGGCCAGACAGGCCGCCGCTGCCAGAACGGTTCCTGCGGCTTTGAGGATTCGGCGCATCACGGTGCGCACCTCCTGGTGACGGGTCGTCAGCGGGCTCGGAGCGGGCCCAGCTTGGACAGCCGTCACGCCGTGCTCACGCACGGCGCGCCACGTGCGCCCGTTCGGCGCACGCGCGGTCAGCCGGGCGAGCGGACGGCCCCGGCTACCGGAGGAGGGGTGAGAGGAACAGGCGTGATGCCGTGCTTTCGGAGGAGTTGCCCTGGGTTCTCGTCGCGGCCCGACGGCCCGAACCCCGACCAGGTGGTGCCGGACACGCACGCCCCCTCGGCGTTGGCGCGCGTATCTGCCCGAGGAGGGCGGGGTGGATGGGCGCCCCGCCCTCCCCGCCTGCTAGGCGGTGGCAGGCAGTACGTGGTCTCCGATTTTGTCTGTGCTCAGGCACAGTGAGCAGACCACCGCGTCATGGGTGGCGCACGCGGTCACGTCGGGCCGCTCGTATGCCTGCTGGCAGACGTGGCAGTCGTACGTCGTGGCGCTCGGGTTGCCCTCCGCGTCGAGCAGCGGTTCCGCGATGCCGTCGCCGGCGCGGCGGAGGTAGTACCTGCCCTTGGTGACTACGGCCATCAGCGGGGTGAGGACGAAGGCGATGACGGCCGCGGCGACCGGGGAGTACGGCTGCAGGCCGTCGCCGAGCGCGTGGAAGTACATGGCGATCGAGAGGCCGGAAGCAGCCACGAAGGCGACGACACCGACGGGGTTGACCGCGTGGAGCATGCCGCGGCGGAACTCGGGCTGGAGCGGGGAGAGCTTCAGCAGGTACTTGTTGACGCCGATGTCGGTGGCCACGGTGACGACCCAGGCGATCGCACAGTTCGAGTAGAAGCCGAGGATGCTGTTGAGGAAGCTGAACATGTCGGCTTCCATCAGAGCCAGCGCGAAGCCCAGGTTGACCAGCACGAAGACCATGCGTCCGGGATAGCGTCCGGTGACGCGGGTGAAGGAGTTGGTCCACGCCAGTGAACCGGAGTACGCGTTCGTCACGTTGATCTTGATCTGGCTGATCACCACGAGCGCCACGGCGAGCGGGACGACCATCCAGGACGGCATCATCGCGTCGAACGCGCCGCGGAACTGCTGGATCGGCTCGGGCGCCGCCGTCGGACCGACCTTGGCGAGGATGTAGACGGCGAGGAAGACACCGATGGCCTGCTTCAGTGCGCCGAGCACCACCCAGCCGGGGCCGGCCATGACCACCGCGGTCCACCAAGTGCGCTTGTTGGCCTCGGTCTTGGGCGGCATGAAGCGCAGGTAGTCGATCTGTTCGCCGATCTGCGCGATGAGGGAGAGACAGACGCCGGCGCCCAGCAGCACGGAGGCGGTGTTGACGCCGCCTTCGCCGTCGGTGCCCGTGTAGGCGAGGAAGTGCTGGACGGTGCCCGGGTCGGTGGAGATCAGGTAGACCAGCGGGGCGACCATGAGCAGCAGCCAGATCGGGGTCGTCCACACCTGGAGCTTGCTGAGCGCCTTCATGCCGTAGATCACCAGCGGGATCACCATCAGGGTGGAGATGGCGTAGCCCAGCCACAGCGGCAGTCCGAGGCCGAGCTTGAGGCCCTGGGCCATGATCGAGCCTTCGAGGGCGAAGAAGATGAAGGTGAAGCTGGCGAAGATGACGCTGGTGAGGACCGACCCGTAGTAGCCGAAGCCGGAGCCGCGGGTGATCAGGTCCAGGTCGATGTTGTAGCGGGCGCCGTAGTACGCGAGCGGGAAGCCGGTGATGAAGATGACGACCGCGGCGACGGCGATGGCCAGGAGCGCGTTGCCCGTGCCGTGTGCCAGGCCGATGCCTGCGCCTATGGAGAAGTCCGCCATGTAGGCGATCCCGCCGAGCGCGGTCGTCGCCACGACCATCGGGGTCCAGCGGCGGTAACTGCGGGGCGCGAAGCGGAGGGTGTAGTCCTCCAGGGTCTCCTTGGTGGCCTGGCTGGTGGGAGAGTCCGACGCTGTGGCTGTCTGTGGGGAGTGGGTTGCACTCATGATCGACCCTTCGGGGATGAGGTGATGCTCCGGTGGGGGCGGAGGTGTGGTGAGCGGTGGGGCCCGGGTTGGCGTCGTCGGCAGCCGGGGAGTCGAAGGCCCGGGGCCGAAGTCCCCGGATTTCTCAGGCGGTTGCCGTCCTCAGAAGCGGCCGGCGTGCAGGGTCATCTGCGTCATGGCCCGCTGGGCGTGCTCCGTCACACCGGCCATCGAGTCACCCATATGGGCGTGCAGGGCCCGCAGGCCCTCGTCGAGCCGCCCGTCACGGACGAGTTCCAGGATCTCGATGTGTTCGGTGATGGTCGTCTCCACTCGGTCCTGGGTGAGGAAGTCGTACCGCCGCACCCGGCGGATCCGTTCGCTGACCGCCACGAGGGCCTCGGCGAGCGCGGGATTGCCGGAGGCACGGGAGAGTGCGGCGTGGAATCTCTCGTCCTGGACGACGAAGCGCGGATCCGGCTCCGGGGGCTGCTTGTGCAGCGCGTACCAGTGCTCCAACTCGGCGCCGATGACTGCCGAATCGTGCCGGACGGCCGGATCCTCGATGGCACGCGCGATCCCACGCAGCTCGAGGGTGACCCGCAGCTCGTAGAAATCCTTCAGCTGGGCCAGGTTGGGGATCGTGACGAAGAAGCCGCCGTCGCCGCGCTCGATCAGCCCGTCGGCCAGCAGCCGCGCCAGCGCCTCGCGCACAGGCGTCCGCGAGACCCCGAACCGTGCGGCCAGCCGCAGCTCGACCAGCCGTTCACGCGCGCCGAAATCGCCGTCGAGCACGGCCGCGCGCAGCTTCGCGTAGACCGACTCGCGCAGCGACGGCGCGCCTGCCGCCGCCGGACCCGGCACCGTGCCCGGCCGCGTATACAGCTTCGAATCCATGGGGGGACACGCTAGAAACCGCTTGTTTCCCGAAGATCCATCGCGTTGTGAACGGCTTGTTTCCGAGATCTCACGCGCCTGGCCGCGGAGGTTCGGCCCGCGGCAGTGGATCACCGGCCGCGCGACTCGACCGTACGACGGTCTTGATCGCGGGTAGCCAGTCGAGCCACATCCGAGGCCGGGGAGCCCGGTGTGAATCCGGAGCTGACGCACAGCGGTGAGGGGGACGGGCGGGGCATGTGACGTCACTGGGAGGAGCCCGTGCCGACCGGAGGGCCGATGGGGGCGAGCACAGGGAAGGCACCCCGGCCGGACGAACCCGAGTCCGAAGACCTGCTGGCACCTCCGTGCCTGGTGCGGGCAGGACGTCCGCAGGCCGGGCTCCAGTACGAGCCCCGACAACCGAGGCACCCCGCGCCCCGGCGAGACGATCGGCCTGCTCGGCCCCAACCGCTCCGGGACTCTGCTGCGCAATTCGCTGCGGGGGTAAGGCCGGGTCGGCGATGATCGTTGGCGGGGTCGCCTTCCTGTCGTGCGGTCCTGGAGGCGGTACGGATGTCGATGCGGCCGGTGGGGTTGCCGGAGATCCCGGAACAGACGGTGGTGGTGGCCCGGGCGGCGTTTCCGAAGGGGAGCCTGGCGATACGGGCGCGGGATCGCCTCGCGGAGGTCTTCGTCGATGAGCCGTTCACGGAGGCGTTCGGGGTGCGCGGGGCGCCGGGACTGTCGCCGGGGGTGTTATCGCTGGTGATGGTGTTGCAGTTCGCGGAGGGCCTGACGGATCGGCAGGCCGCGGCGATGGCGGTGCGGGCGATCGACTGGAAGTACGCGCTCGGTGCGGAGCTGACGGACACCGGATTCGATGCGAGTGTGCTGTGCCGGTTCCGGGCCCGGCTCGCGGACAACGGTATGGAGCGGGTGGTCTTCGACCGGCTCCTTGAGCACTGCAAGGACGCCGGCCTGGTGGCGGCCGGAGGCAAGCAGCGCACCGATTCCACCCATGTGATCAGTGCGGTGCGGGACTTGAACCGTCTGGAGCTGGCCGGGGAGAGTGTGCGGGCGGCCCTGGAGGCCCTCGCGGTCGCGGCACCGGCCTGGCTGGCCGGACACATCAACGTCACTGAGTTCGCCGAGCGGTACGGGCCGCGGGTCGACGGCTGGCGCATGCCGCCCTCGCAGACGAAACGTGACCGTCTCGCCCAGGTCTTCGGGCAGGATGCCATCGCCTTGTGCCGGGCGGCCTGGGCCGATGACGCTCCGGCCTGGATTCGCGAGATCGAGGCCGTGGGCTTGTTGCGGCAGGTCCTCGTGCAGACCTACATCGTCCGGACCGATGCCCGGGGACGGCAGGTGATCAAGAAGCGGGACGCCGACGACGGCGTCCCGCCCGGCCAACTCCGCCTGGCCTCCCCCTACGACTCCGACGCACGCTGGGCGGCCAAGGGCGACGACCTGTTCTGGATGGGCTACAAGATCCATCTCACGGAGACCTGCACCACCCTCCCCGACGCCGACGCCGACGCCGACGCCGACGCCGACGTGGGCACAGGGGTGGGCACAGGGGTGATGCCGAATCTGATCACCGACGTGCACACCACCGACGCGACCGTGCCGGATGTGAAGGCGACCGCCCCGATCCAGCGCAAGCTCGCCGAGCACGGAGTGCAGCCCGGCGAGCACTACCTCGACTCCGGCTACCCGTCGGCCGACCTGATTACCAAGGCCCTGAAACAGGGCATCCGCATGGTCACCCCGGTCCTCCAGGACCACTCTGACCAGGCCAAGGCCGCCGAAGGCTTCGACAAGAACGCCTTCACCATCAACTGGAAGACCCGCCAGGTCCGCTGCCCCGCCGGCAGGACCAGCTCCCACTGGAACCCGGTCAAACAGCACGGCAAAGACGCGATCGTCATCACCTTCAGCGTCCTGACCTGCCGGGACTGCCCTCTCCAGAAGCAGTGCACCACCTCGAAGACCGGGCGCCGCATGCTCACCCTGCGTCCCGAGGAACTCCACGAGAACCTCGCCCGGGCCCGCGCCGAGCAGAAGACCGACACCTGGAAGAACAAGTACGCCCTGCGTGCCGGAGTCGAGGGCACCATCAACCAGGCCCTCGACATCACCGGCATCCGCCGGGCCCGCTACCGCGGCCTGCCGAAAGTCCGCCTCCAACACGCCTTCTCCGCCACCGCACTCAACGTGATCAGGCTCGACGCCCACTGGACCACAGGCCCCCTCAACCGCCCCCGCACCAGCAGACTCGAACGACTCAGCTACAGACTCTCCGCCTGAACGAATTGCGCAGCAGAGTCCTCCGGCAAGCCAAAACTCTCCTCGACCTTCGCGGAAGGCCGCGCCGCCGTGGAGCGGACCCCGGGCCGACGTCACCGACGGCCCGGGGTACCCGGTGATCCGCTACCCGCGCCGGGCCAACGAGCCGTGGCGGCCGGCGACGTCGCCGGATCCGATCGCGTCATCGGTCTCCCGCTTCTCCCACGAGTGGTCGGCGGGGGTGTAACCGAGATCGCGGCGCGCCGCGGAGATGTCGAACCAGTGGGCCCGCGTCAGCTCGGCCACCAGGAAGCGTGTCAGCAGCGGGCGTTGCCGTCGTCGGGCCGCCTTCGCGGTGGCTTCGAGGAGCACGGCAGCGGCTCGCGCGGCCGAAGCGGGGATTCCCCGCACCTCCACGGCGTGGCCGTCGTGCGCCAGTAGCCCCCGGACGGTGTCGGCGAGGGTGCAGGGCCGGCCCTGGGTGATGAAGTAACTCGCGCCTGCCAACGGGGAGTTCGCCGCCAGTTGTTCCACCGCCAGCACGTGTGCCTCGGCCGCGTCGGCCACGTGCACGGTGTCCACGAGTTGGGACCCCGCTCCCGGCAACAGCAGTTTCCCCTTACGGACCGCGGCGCGCAGACCAGGCAGCAGATGCGGATCGCCGTCACCCCAGATCAGGTGGGGCCGCAGGGACACGGTCGCCAGACCAGGGCGGTTGGCAGCCAGGACCAGCTGCTCCGCTCTGGCCTTGGACCAGGGATAGGGGGCAAGGAACCGGCCGGGCAGGGCGACGGATTCGTCCACACCCTCCAGGTCCTGTCCGGCGAAGACCACGCTGGCACTGGAGCAGTTGACCAGCCGGCGCACACCATGGCGTCGGCAGGCGTCGAGGACGGCCGCGGTTCCCCCGATGTTGATGGACGCGAAGTCCCCTCGCGGCCCCCATACGTCAGCCAGCGCGGCCGTGTGCACGACGGCGTCACATCCGCGTACCGCATCCGCGACGGTCTCGGTGTCGCGGATGTCGCCCAGCACGGCTTCGGCCCCGCCGGGCGGCAGGGCACGGCGGCCGCGTTGCAGTGAACGCACCTGGTGCCCGCGGGCCGCGAGACGCCGGCAGATCTCCGCGCCCAGAAAGCCACTGCCACCCGTGACGAGAATCTTCACGCGCGTTCCTCCGCTGTCTGGCCGGTACGACCCTTCGCTGCCAGCCGGCGACGCGCCCACTGGCCCAGGACGCCCCGTTCGATCTTCGCGTTGTGCCGGATGTCCACAGGGAACCCGGGGTGGAAGACGATCGCCCGGACGTGAGCCCCGCCTTCCAGCGCGGCAAGCGTGCGACGCAGGTCGGCGACGAGCCGGCCGCGCTCCGCCCCGCGTCGCCGCCCGTCGGTTTCCACGCACAGAGCGGGCAGAGCCTGCTGGTCGCTGCCGGCGTCGACCAGGGCCGTGCGCCGGACTCCGTCGACCGCGTTGCACGCCGGCTCGATGCATTCGGTGAACAGGGGTCCGTCGGCACTCGGTACCGCGTGCGCCTTGCGCCCGCAGTACCAGAGGTTCCCCTCGTCGTCCGTGCGGCCGAGATCGCCGGTGCGGTGCCAGACGTCCGGCCCGTCGGGGATCTTCGCCTGAGCGTCGGCGTCCGGGCGGCCGTAATAGGTGCGGCTGACCAATGGGCCGCGCACCGTGATCTCGCCGACCTCGTGGGCGGGCAGCGGTCCGGCCTCCGGCGAGTGCGCGACCTGTCCGGTGTCGGCCGGGATGACGGCCACGGACGTAGCAGGCACCGTCCGGCCCACGCAGCGGCCGCCACCTCGTTCGGACGCGGCGCGGGCGGAACGCAGGTCCTGGCCGTCGATCGCACTCACCAGCAGGCACTCGGTGGCGCCGTACACGCTGCGGATCACGGCCTGGTCCGGCAGCGTGCCGGTGAGGCGGTCCAGGAGGCCGTACTCCAGCGGAGCACCGAAGGTGGCGACCGACCGCACGGTGGCGAGAGCCGGTTCCCTGTGGCCTTCGCCGGCGAGCACGGTCATGAGGGCCGGGGAGCCGAGCAGGCTCGTCGCGCCGGTCTGCGCCGCCGCGTGCAGCAGGTCGTCACGACGGGCCCGGCCCGGCCTGCGAAAGTCCATCCGGGGGATGACGACGGTGATGCCGAGGGCCGGACCGCCCAGGGCGAAGGGCAGGAAGCCGACGAGCGCCACGGCTCCTGGCCGCGTCCCGAGAACGCCCCCCGTGGCGACGCACTGACGTACCAGCTGCTCGTTGGTATAGACGACGCCCTTCGGTGTGCCGGTCGAGCCCGAGGTGTAGGCGAAGGTCCGCTCCCGACACTCCGGCCTCCGCCTGATGCCCGGGCTGCTGCGCCAGATGTACGGCTTCGAGGAGCGCCGTGTGGCGCCTGCCGATGCCTGGCCCTCCGACCTGGCGTCGGCAGCCGCCCGGAGCCTTCTCGACGAGTGCGGCCTCGGCCCCGACGCCGTGGACCTTCTCGTCTTCGCCTCCGCGAGCGAGGACATGGAGGAGCCGGCCACCGCCCATGTCGTGGCTGACAAACTCGGCGTCACGGCACCGGTCTTCGACGTCCAGAACGCCTGCAACGGCGTCCTCAACGCCCTGGAGATCGCCGACGCGCTGATCCGGGCCGGCCGCTACCACCGTGTGCTCATCGTCACCGGCGAGCGGGGCAGCATGCTCTCCCGCCTCCCGGCACGCGACCGCGAGGAACTCGCCCTGCTCCTGCCCGCCCTCACCCTCGGCGACCTGGGTGCCGCGCTGCTGCTGGAGGGGAGCGACCGGCCAGGTCTGCTCGGCATCCGCTTCTCCAGCAACTCGGCCGGCTGGCGGGCAGCCACGGCGACCAACCCCTACTACTCGCCCACCAGCCCGGTGATCTCCCTCCGCTTCGACTCCCAGGCCCTGGCCGCCTCGTTCAAGGGGATGGAGAAGGACATCATCGACGCGCTGGCGGAGTGGGGCCGCAAACCCGGCGACCTCGACCTCGTCTGCGTACACCAGGCATCCGTCCCCTTCACCGGCGCCATCCTCGACTCCACCGGCATCGCCCGCGACCGGGCCGTGGCCACCTTCCCCCGCTACGGCAACGTCGCCACCGCGAGCCTGCCCCTGCAACTCGTCGAGGCCGCACGGGAAGGCAGGCTGCAACCGGGCGCGCAGGTGGCCCTCCTCGGACTCGCCAGCGGAGCCTCCGCCGGCCTCGCCCTCGTCGAGTGGCAGCCCGAGCCCGCCTGACGACACAGCCGCCCCAGGACCCGCCCCCTACACAAGGAACACCCCATGCACGCCACGACCGACACCTACGGCGTCGTCTGCGCCGCGCTCACTTCCACCTTCCGTATCCCCGAGGACGAGCTGACACCGGATGTCACCCTGGAACAGCTTGAGTTGGACTCCCTCGCGCTGGCCGAGCTCGTCCTGGTCCTCGAAGAGAACCTCGGCGTCAGGGCCGAGGGCGAGCGCGCCAACCGGAGCACCACGCTCGCCGAGGTGACCGCCCATCTCGACGAGCTGCGCGCGGCCGGGGCGGAGGCCCGGTGACCCGGGGGAAGCAGCTGATCGCCGTCACCGGCCTCGGTCTGGTCACCCCGGGAGGCCAAGGGGTCGAGGCCACCTGGGAGGCGGTCTGCGCCGGACGCTCCCTTGCCGCACCCGACCCGGCCCTGGAGGGACTGCCGGTGGACTTCTCCTGCCGCCTCCCGCTCCCGGAGGAGGGCATCGACCGATGTGTCGGGCGCAAGTCCTGGCGCATGGGCCGGTTCGCCAAGCTCGGTGTCCTCGCCGCCCGGGAGGCCGTACGCGACGCGGGCCTGGATCCGGCGAGCTGGCAGGGAGCCAGGGTGGCCACGATCATCGGTTGCGGCATGGGCGGCACCGAGAAGTGGGAGGAGCAGCATCTGCGGCTCGAACGGTGCGGACCCGACCGGGCCTCGCCCCTCTCCATCCCCATGATCATTCCGAACCTGGTGGCCGGTGAGGTGTCCATCGACCTGCACGCCCGTGGTGTGAGCCTGGCGCCGGCCACCGCCTGCGCCTCCGGTGCCACCGCGATCTCGCTGGCCCGCGTGCTGCTCGGTGCCGGCCTGTGCGACATCGCAGTGGCAGGGGGCGTCGAAGCCGCCGTCAGCCGTGTGACCACGGCCGGCTTCTGGCGTATGGGCGCGCTGTCCGAACGGGGTCACGCGGTCGCCGAGGCGTCCCGCCCCTTCGCCGCCGACCGGGACGGCTTCGTGATGGCCGAGGGTGCCGGCGTCCTGATCCTGGAACGCGCCGCGGACGCCGCTGCCCGAGGGGCGCGCCCCCGCGCCCTGCTCGCCGGGTGCGGGAGCACCTCCGACGCACACCACCCGACCGCCCCGCCGGAGGGCGCCGAAGGCGCGGAGGCGGCTCTGCGCACCGCCCTCGACGAGGCGGGCCTTGCCCCTCACGACGTGGATCACGTCAACGCCCACGGCACGTCCACCCCGCTCAACGACGCCACCGAAGCCACGTTGATCGCCCGCGCCCTGCCGCACCGCCCCAGCGTCACCGCGGCCAAAGGCGTCCTCGGCCACACCCTCGGCGCCGCCGGCGCGATCGAGGCCGCCCTCACGGTCCTGACCATCCAGCACCGACGCGTACCGCCGATCGCCAACCTCCAGGCTCCCGCGCCCGAGTTCGACATCGACTGCGTCACCAAACAGCCCCGCCGTCAGGACGTACGCGCAGCCGTCAGCCATTCCTTCGGCTTCGGCGGCCACAACGTCGTCCTTGCCTTCACCGCCGCGTGACCACCGCGAAGGAACCCCGCTGTGCCCGAGGGCGGCGGGCGGCCGGCAGGGAATCCTGTCGGCCCGGGTTGCCGGCGGGGACGCCCCTCTCTCCCGGCTGCTGGGCCGCCCGGGCCTGCGCGCCGGCCTTGACAGCGACACGCACACCACCTCGGAGGCAGGCGGCGCACTTCTCGGCGTGACACTCGGGTGGCGCGCCGGGTCTCGTTCCGGTCCGACTGCGGGGCCGTAGCAGCCGGTTGGTGGCCCTCCAGGCAGGCGTCCTGCGAGGGCGATGACTCAAGTCGGCCTGTCAGGCGCCGAGCACCGGGGTGGCGGAGGTGTGGAAGTAGTGGCCCTTGTCGAGGTCTTCGAGGAGGCCGGGGTGGGTCGGCTGCCAGTCCAGCAGTTCGCGGGTCACGGCGTTCGACGCCGGGCAGTCGAGTCCGAGGAAGCTGCCCAGCCAGGAGAAGTGCTCGGCCGCGGCGTCGGGAGCTACCGACGTCACCGGCACATCGAGATGACGGCCGATGACCTCGGCCACGTCCCTGAGCGCGACGCCTTCCTCCGCGACGCCGTGCAGCACCGTCCCCGCGGGAGCCTTCTCGAACGCCAGCCGGAACAGCCGCGCGGCGTCGAGGCGGTGGACCGCAGGCCAGCGGTTGGCGCCGTCGCCGACGTGGGCGGAGACCCCCTTGGCTCGGGCGATGGCGACCAGGGTCGCCATGAAGCCGTTGTCTCCGTCGCCGTGGCAGGTCGGAGAGAGCCGCACCACGGATGAGCGCACGCCGAGTGAGGCGAGTGCCAGTACCGCCATGGCGGTGGCCGCACGCCCGGTCACCGGCGAGCCGTCGGGCGCGGCCGTGTCCCGCTCGGTCGCCACCTGTCCCGGCTTGAGGCCGGCCAGGCCCGAGGCGAGGACGAAGGGGCGGTCGCTGCCCGCCAGCGCGTCCCCGAGAGCGTCTACGGCGCGGCGGTCGGCCTCGGCGGCGCCCTGGAAGTCGCCGGTGAACGCAATGTCGTGCTTGAAAGCCAGGTGAATCACCCCGTCCGACGCGGCAGCGGCGCCGCCCAGGACGTCGAGGTCGTCGAGGGTGCCGCGGACCGCTTCCGCCCCGGCGGAGGTGAGTGCGGCGGCGGAGGCGTCGGAGCGGGCGAGCCCCACCACGTGGTGCCCCGCGTCGAGGAGTTCGGGAACGAGGGCCGAGCCGATCCAGCCGGACGCGCCGGTCACGAAAATGCGCATGGGAAAGCTCCCCAGACTGTCGATGTCAGTGACTGTCATCGACACTAACATGCGATGTCAGTTGCTGTCATCACGTAGGATCTGCCCATGGGTAGATGGGAGCCGAACGCGCGCGAACGTCTGGCGAAGGCGGCCTTGGAGCTCTACAGCGAGCGCGGCTACGAGCAGACGACGGTGGCGGAGATCGCCAGACTGGCCGGCCTCACCGAGCGCACCTTCTTCCGGCACTACGCCGACAAGCGTGAGGTGCTGTTCGGCGGCTCGAGCGGGTTGCAGGAGCTGTTCGTGAACGCGGTCGCCCAGGCGCCCGGGGCCGCCGCGCCGATCGACGCCATGGCGGCGGGACTCGAGGCGGTCTCCGAGGTGTTCGTGGACCGCCGCGAGTACTCCCGGCAGCGATACGCCGTCGTCGCGGCGCACGCGGAACTCCAGGAGCGCGAGCTGATCAAGCTCGCATCGCTGTCCGCCGCGCTCGCCGACGCGCTCCGCGGACGCGGTGTCACGGAGCCGGCTGCGAGCCTGACCGCCGAAGCGGGGGTCGCCGTCTTCAAGGTCGGCTTCGAACGCTGGATCGCGGCGGCAGAGGAACGCACCATGGCCCAGGTGATACGGGAATCCCTGGACGAGCTCAAGGCCGTGACGGCGGGAGGCTAGCGCCCGGGCGGGCAAGGTTTGCGCGACGGGGTGAACGTCGTCTGCGGGGCCTCGGACCTGGCGTCTGGATCATGTCCGCGTCACGGGGTCAGGCGCGCGCATCCGCGGCGTTGTCCGTCGGTTGCGACGTTCCGCGTCGACGCCCTCCACCGCCTTGCAGCTGCACGCACCAGACCTCGATCGGGCCGGCCGGAATGAACGTTCCACACAGCCCGGCCCGGCCCGACAAACGACAGGCCCTAACTCGTGAGGATGACCAACTGCCGGGTCGCCCGGGTCATCGCGACATAGCGGTCGACCGCGCCTTCGATGCCTTCGCCGAACGCCTCCGGGTCGACGAGCACGACCAGGTCGAACTCGAGCCCCTTCGACAACTCGGGTGACAGAGACCGCACGCGGGGCGTCGCCCGGAACGTGGGGTCGCCGATGACGCAGGCGATCCCCTCGGTTTCCGCGGCGAGCCAGGTGTCGAGGACCGACTCCAGATCCGCAGCGGAGCCGTGCAGGACGGGGAGGCTGTTGCTGCGGATGGAGGTCGGGACGTTGGCGTCCGGCAGCGCGGCCCGGATGACCGGCTCGGCCTCGGCCATGACCTCTTCCGGCGTACGGTAGTTGATGCTCAGCGAGGCCACGTCGATCCGGTCGAATCCGACCCGCTCCAGGCGCTCCTGCCACGACTCCGTGAACCCGTGCCTGGCCTGGGCACGGTCCCCGACGATGGTGAAGCTGCGGGACGGACAGCGCAGCAGCAGCATCTGCCACTCCGCGTCGGTCAGTTCCTGTGCCTCGTCGACGACGATGTGCGCGAAGGGGCCGGCGAGCAGGTCGGGGTCGGTGTCGGGCGGGGTGTCCGCGTCGACCAGGCTGTTCTGCAGGTCCTGCCCGGTCAGCATTGACATCAGCATGCCCTGCCAGTCGTCATCGGTCCTGAGCAGGTTCTCGGTGACCTGGGCCCGGTAGGCGCGTTCGGCGGCGACCGAGGCCTCGTGACGGCGCTTGCGCAGGGACGCCCGCGAGTCGCCGAGCCGCTGCCGTGCCGCATCCAGCAGCGGCAGGTCCGACACCGTCCAGGCCTGGGCGTCCGCGCGCTGCAGCTTCCGTACGTCCTCGGGGCCGAGCCAGGGAGCGCACATGCGCAGATAGGCGGGCACCGACCACAGGTCTCCTACGACGTCGGCCGCCTCCAGCATCGGCCACGCGCGGCCGAGCGCCGCGTTCAGCCCCTCGTCGCGCCGCAGCACCCTGCGGAACAGGTCGGGTGGGACGTCGCCGTTGTACTTGTCTCGCAGGATCTCGACCAGCTTCTCCCAGACCTGGTCGCGCGCCTCGTTGTGCGGGGTACCCGGTTCCGGTGCGTCGAAGGCCTCGGCCCAGTCGTTCGCGCTCAGCGGGATGTCGGTGTGGTCGACCGTGACCGTCAAGGGTTCGGTGGGCGGTTCCTCGTAGAACCTGACGGCCTTCTCGATCGCTTTCACCATGCCCGCGGATGACTTCAGGCGGGCCACGTCCGGGTCGGTCTCGACCGCCGCCGAGGCCCCTTCGGGGACGAGGTCCCGCAGGATGCAGGTCTGCACACCCTCCTCGCCGAGGCTGGGCAGAACGTCGGAGACATAGGCCAGGTAGGGCCGGTGCGGGCCGACGAACAGCACACCGCCGCGGCGGTGGCCGAGGCGCGGGTCGGCGTAGAGGAGGTGGGCGGTGCGGTGCAGGGCGACGACGGTCTTGCCGGTGCCCGGGCCGCCGTCGACGACGAGGGCGCCGCGCGATCCCGCCCGGATGATGGCGTCCTGGTCCGCCTGGATGGTGGCGAGCACGTCCCGCATGCGGGACGACCGGTTGGCGCCCAGGCTGGCGACGAAGGCGGACTGGTCGTCGAGCGCGGCGTGCCCTTCGAGCCCGTCGGCGGTGAACACCTCGTCCCAGTAGTCGCTGATCCGGCCGCGGGTCCAGCGATACCGGCGGCGGCTGGCCAGCCCCATCGGACTGGCGTGGGTCGCCGCGAAGAAAGGCGCGGCCGCCGGGGAACGCCAGTCGATCAGCAGCCGGCGCCCCTCGCTGTCGGTCAGGCCCAGTCGTCCGACGTAGACGGGCTCGGGGTCGTCCGCGGGGACCATGTGCCCGAGACACAGGTCCAGGCCGAAGCGGCGCAGGGTACGCAGCCGACTGTTCAGCCGGTGGACCTCGATGTCCCGGTCCATCGCCTCCTGGCCCATACCGGCGGGCGCCCTGAGTTCGGCGTCGAGGCGGTCGGACAGTTCGGCGATCGTCTGCTCGAGGCACTGGGCGATGGCTGCGAAGTGCTGCTCGTCGCGGCCGGTCAGTGTCGGGTCGGCCTTGGCGGAGAGACGGTCGGGAAGATCGAACGCACTGGTGGTGAGGGGGTTCATGTCATCGGCTCCGATCTGAGGTCGTTCCCGCGGGGTCCGACGACGCGCACAGCCGCGGCGGCACCTCGGCGCCGGGCGCGCGCGTCCGCGGCGCGACTCCCGCCCGGGGCTCGACGGCACCGCGCGCCCCATGAACCGACAACAAAGCATGCACTACTTGGATCTCCCGTTCCCGCAGATTCTGGCCTCGGCCTGCGATTCTGCGCCATGACCGGGGCCTTGCCGCAAGCCCCCCAGTGCGCTATAAGTTAAAAGTGGCAAGGAGTGGGAACTCCTTGCCTTCGCTTTTTTGCCGACCGATTCACCCGATGCGTCCGCTATAGCCGATACGCCTGACACGGCCGACGCGGCAGCGGCGACGGTCGCCGTCGTTTGCCGCCGGGCTGCGGTCCCGCCGGCCTCGGTGACCGAGACGTCCTCACCGCTGCGGAGAGCGACGACTGGGCTCGATGCCGTCGAGCGGTCGGCCGAGATCGCCGACGGAGCCGGCCTGACCATGATCCAGCTCGCACTCGGATTCGTGACCGCGCACCCCGCCGCGACGAGCGCGCTCATCGGCCCCGCACGACGGACCACCTGCACGCGCAACCCGCCGCCGCGGACACCGTGCTCCCCGCCGACGTACTCGACGCGATCGACGAGGCCGTCGCTCCCGGCACCGACCTTGCCCCGCGCACGAGAAGTTCGACACGCCGCCTGAGCTGCGGAGCCGTTGCAGGTGGGCGGCGTCCGTGGCGCCGAGCTCGCGCAGCAGCAGGAGATCCCTCCGGGTCAGCTCCCTTGCAGCGGCCCGAGCGCGCCGATCTGGATCACCCGCTGGGCGGTCGGCAGCGACGGGCGTGCCCGCTGCCACAGATCCTGCAGCGAGGTGGCCGGTTGCCCGGCCGCGATCCGCGCGGTCTGCCACACCCTGGCCTTGATCGAATCGCTCCAGGCGGTAGAGACCGGGCCGCGCCTTCGAGCGCGGCCTGCAAGCCGCCCCGACCTCGACCTCGCGCTCGGCCCCGGCTCGCTCGCACAGGACGGCCGCCTTCGCGAAGTGCCCCGCGTCGTACGCCTTGCTGGTATGCCCGAAGGGCGGATTGCCGATGCTCGGGGCCTTCTGCTGGCTATGTCGGAGAGGGTGGGACGGGATCGTCGACGGCAGCAGATGCGGCTGCCACGTCGAAGGCGCAGCATGAGAACCAGGAAGATCCTCGATCACCTCGGGGCTACCGATGACAGGCCAGCCGGAACGGCACTGTACGAACGGACATGCTGCGCCGCCAGAGAGGACGGCGGCCAAGTTCTGCACGATCTGCGGCGCTCCCATGGTCGTTACGTGTGTCAACGGTCACGAGGTCAATCCTGCGCCCTACTGCAGCGTGTGTGGGGTGCCGTTGCCTCCGATCAGATTGCCACCCAGCGCAGGCGCCGCCCCGGTGACCGACGGTCGGCCCACACCCGCCGACTTCGGGGGCAGCGCCCCATGGGCGGTTCCGGGACCCGAAGACGCGGGCCCGGGAGAATCGGTGCAGCCACCGACTGGTCCGCAGAAGCACGGGCGCGGCCCTCGTCCGCTCGCCATCGTCGCGGCTGCGTTCGTCATCGTCCTCATCGGTGGCGGGGCCTACTTCGGGATCACCCACCTGACCAGCTCGGACTCCGAGAAGCCTGTGGGCACCGTGCCAACGACGTGGTCCCCTTCGCCGACCACCGACGCCACTCTCACACCAAGGCCGACCGAGCCACCGCCCAGCTTGACTCCGACGCAGGCCACCAGCCTCAGTTCGCCCTCGGCATCGATCAAGGCCAGCCCTGCAGACACCGTTAGGGCGTACTTCGCCGCCATCAACTCTGGTGACTTCAAGCGTGCTTGGCGGCTTGGAGGCAGCAACCTCACCCAAGGGGCGTACTCGGCCTTCGTGAAGGGATTCGAGGGCACCGCCTCCGACGCGGTCACCGTCATCTCTGTCGCCGGAGACAGAGTGGAGATCGAGCTCGACGCGACACAGACGGACGGAACGCACCGCTACTTCGCTGGCACGTACACCGTCCGCGGCGGCGTCATCGTCGCGGCCAGCATCCAGCGGCAATGACCACCAACGGAACTGAACTGCCCACCAGACAGCCCCGGGTGACGCCCTCACCTTCAGGCTCAATCTCTTCGCCCAGGCCAAGCCGGGCGCGTACGCACCCCGCCGGGCCGAAGGCCTACCGCCCAGCGCAACTGTCGCCGCCGCTCGGTCCGCGACGTGAGGAGCGGATGATGCCAGGAAGAACGAACTGCCCGAACTGCGGCGCCTCGACCACGCCGGCCGACGTCTTCTGCCCACAATGCGGCCACCGGCAGCCTGAACCCGCTCCCGGCGACGCCACGGCCACCTCTCCGGAGCACACCTCCGCTTCCGGATCGCCGCCGCCGCCGACCTATCCGCCACCAGCACCGGGCACTCCACCGTCGCATCTCGGCCCGCGGCCGACGCCCGCGAAAGGATTCTTTGCAGGTCTGTTCGACTTCGGCTTCACCACCTTCGTCACACCCAAGGTCATCAAATTCGCGTACGTGGTGATCACGATCCTCATCGGGATCAGCTGGATCGTCTGGGCCATTGAGGGTTTCCACTACTCCGCGGGCCTGGGCATTCTGGTCCTCGTCTTCGGACCCCTGGTGGCACTGCTCTGGCTCATCGTGTATCGCATTACCTTCGAGCTGGTGATGGTGATCTTCCGTATCGGCTCCGACGTCCACGCCGTCAGGGACCGGAATGATCTTCAGTAAGGTCGTGTTCGCGCGCTTGGGGACATCGCCGCGCAGGCGGGTCGAGGGCTGCGAACCGTCTTGGGCGGAGGGAGGGGGAAGGAAGGCGTCGACGGACGGATCCATGATCAACACGAGGCTGGATGCGTGAACAGTGCTCGTCGGGCCAGCAAGCACCGCGGGTTCCGGGGCCCAGGGGCAGACCGCCTTCGGGCCGTCACCGACGTGTACGTTGGCACAGGCCGGCGCCACTTCGACGGCGCCGGCAACGGACAAGGGGAACAGGGGGGAAGGGCCACATGGCACGCGTCGCCGTCATCACCGCGCCGAACATCGGGTACCGCAACACCGGGATGGTGACCGTCGACTTGGCGTTCGAATCCCTGCGACGCCGTATGGACACGGAGATCGACGCCAGCTGGTACACCCTTCACACACCGGAGACCGTGCCACTGCGGGAGTGTGCGCGAGGTGTCGACTTCCCGTTCCGTTTCCAACCCCTGGCCGAGCACCTCGACGAGCTGCGCGACCACGACGCGGTCGTCTTCTGGGGCGACTTCCTGCACACGCGGCACTACCTGGCGCAGGACGCGACAAACCGCCTGCTCGATTTCGGCCTGGCCGATGACCGTGACGCCGCCCGGTCCCTGCTGAACCGGACCCTGTTGCTCGCAGACCAGCCGGACGAGCTCCTCGAGCGGACCCTCAGCTACGGGGGAACAATTCTGCACAACACGCAGTCCGACTACGAGGACAAGGACTACGGTCCGCCGTTCTCACGCCTGATGAAGCGCAGTCGCCGGGTCTGGGTGCGTGATCCGCTCTCCGCGGCCAAGATCGCGCACTTGCGCGGGGACCGTACGACCGACTACTTCGGTTCTGACGCTGCGCTTCTGTCCCGCCCGGGCGACCTCGGGCACCTCCCGACCACGGACTGGTCCCAGGAGGTCCCGGACGGCGGTGCCATCGGCGTGTTCCTCGGTGCCCGCACCAGAATCCCCTCCTGGCTGCCCGCCTTCTGCCGCGACCTCTCCGATCGCTTCGGGGCACCGCTCGAATGGCTGCCCTGGTTCGACCGGGACATCCCTTCCGAAACCAGCGACATCGCGACCCGCCCCGGTGACCGCACACTCGGCGACCTGGTGGGAGTCCTGCCTCGGTATCGGCTGGTCATCACGGACACCTACCACCTGTGCGTCAACGCATGGGGCGCCGGCACGCCCGTGGTGTGTGTCGGCGCTCCCGAACCGGTCCCGACGACCGACGACGACTACCTGACGCTGAGCGACGTGAAGAAGCACGTGTTCCACTTGGCTTACGACGCGACGGACTTCTATCTCTCCACCCTCCCCGACACCCGCGAAGCCCACGAGCGCCGCATCGACCGGATCACCCACCTCGTTGAGGGCGGGGGAGCCGAGGCGATCGCCGCCAGGATTCGCGAGCATGCCGACCACTCGGCGACCGCCTTCACCGAAACACTCTCCTCGCTGCTGGGCTCTGCCGCCCCGGCCGCCGGGACCTGACAGCGCCGATGATCAGCGGCGTCCTGCCGGGTCCACAGCTCATGGAAATGGGCCGACACCGACACGGGGACCGGCTCGGGTTGCCCTCCGGGGCTGGTCGCGCAGTTCGTGGACGAACGGACGGCGGCCGGTGTGGTGCTCGTGGGACGGCGCACCGCCGAACTACAGTAATGGACCGCTGGGGGGGGATCACGGAGGTCTTCCCATCTTCGTGCCCAGCCACCGCCTGCCGGGCCGGCTACCGGCCCTGGTCCCGGCGCCCGTGACGGTGTGACTGCTCGCTCCGCTGATGGTCCCGGTCGGCGTCGGCGGCGGGCCGGCGGTGCCCTCCCTGGCGGCGGACCTGCCGGATGCCGTGCCGGGGGAGCGGGCCGGTGTCGAAGGTGGTGTCCTGAACACATGGAGGCAACTCTGTGGCGCCCTTGCCGTGGCGGTCCAGAGTGCGTTGATCACCACCTCGGCGGGGTTCTTGCACGGCATGCGGATCAGTCTCGCGATCTCGATCGTGCCGCTGGTCGTCGTCGCGGTGGCCGCCGTGCCCCTGAGCCCGAGCACACAGAAGTGACCGTCCGGACAAAGGAAGAGCCATGACCACCATTGCCGTCATCGGAGCCGGACCGGGTCTGGGCGCCGCGGTCGCCCGCCGCTTCGGCAGTGAGGGCTTCGACGTGGCGCTCGTCTCCCGCAATCTCCAGCGGACGAACGCCCTCGCCGCCGACCTGGCCGACGCCGGCGTCACGGCACGCGGCTACGCCGCCGACGTACGCGACCTGAAGTCCCTCGTCGCAGCCCTCGACGCGGCGCACACGGAGCTCGGCCCGATCGAGGTCCTGCAGTACAGCCCGGTCCCGCAGCCGGACTTCATGCTTCCGGTGCTGGAGACCACCCATATCGACCTCGTCGGACCGATCGAGTTCTCCGTCTACGGGCCGGTCGCCGCCGTCCAGCAGGTGCTGCCCGGCATGCGCGCGCTGGGCCGAGGCACCGTCCTGTTCGTCAACGGCGGCAGCGCGGTCGTCCCGCACGCCGACCGGGCCGGCACGTCCATCGCGTTCGCCGCGGAGAGCGCGTACGGCCATCTTCTGCACGACACGCTGGCCGGCGAGGGCATCCACGTCGGCCAGCTGATCATCCCCGGAGCGATCATCCCCGGGCACCACAGGAAGGATCCGGTCGTCCTCGCGGACGCACTCTGGGAGATGCACCACAACCGGCACGGCTTCCGGCACTTCGCCGACGACCTCGACTCCTGACGAGGGCGCCGACACACCGCCGGTCCGTGGTCTTCCCACAGGTTCGGATCGGCGCCGTACGCCAACAACCCGCGCACCGACCCGTATGTGAGGCGCCAAACTCGGCTACACCGCCGCCTGAGACACCGGCTCGGCCCTGACGGTCGCCGCCCGCCGGGATCCTGGGCCGCGGCACGGCGGGTGCTGTGTCTAGGGTGCGGACATGACCTCGCAGACGTACCTCTCCGCATTGTTCTCGCTGGACGGCCGTGTCGCCGTGGTGACCGGCGGCAGTTCCGGCATCGGGCGGGCGATCGCCGGAGCCCTCGCTCGTGCCGGGGCGAGCGTCGTGGTGGTGGCGCGCAAGGAGGCGGAACTGACCGCCACGGTCGAAGAGTTGACGGCCGACGGCTGCCGGGCGGCGTGGGTGAGCGGCGACCTGGGCACCCGCGACGGTGTGCGCGCGGCGGCCGAGAAGGCGGCCGAGGCCTTCGGGGAACCCGACATCCTCGTCAACAGCGCGGGCGTCAACCTACGGCCGCCGATGGGGGAGTTGGGCGAGGAGGCCTGGGACACCACGATGGCGGTGAACCTGGAGGCGCCCTATCTGCTGGGACAGCGATTCGGACCCGGCATGGCCGAACGAGGCTTCGGACGGATCATCCACATCACCTCCCAACAGGCGCACCGGGCTTTCGTCCAGAGCGGCGCCTACGGGGTCTCCAAAGGGGCGCTGGAGTCGCTGGCCCGGTCACAGGCCGAGGCCTGGTCGCCGTACGGCGTCACCTGCAACACGCTCGTGCCCGGTTTCGTGATGACACCGCTCAACGAGCGCCTGTCGTCCGACCCGGAGAAGGTCGCGGCCCTCGCAGCCCGCACGATGGTCGGGCGCAACGGCCTCGCCGAGGACTTCGCGGGCGCAGCCGTGTTCCTGGCGAGCCACGCCTCCGCCTACGTCACGGGGCAGGCCCTCTTCGTCGACGGCGGACTGTCCGTGCACTGATGCGGCTGTGACCCGATGAGCGTCGCGTTCACCTCGGCCGGGCGTTCCTGCTGTGTCCAGTGGCCGCAGCCCACCAACACGATGGGCTGGCGGCGGAGGTGGGTCGTCAGGTGGCGGAGCGCCTCGATGAGCTGAGGTCCCGGGGAAGGCGGGCGCCGGGTCGCGGTCGCCGTAGCTGTACGGCGCGGGCGGACCGACGACGGCACCGTGCCACGGAGCGGTCAGTTCCGGCTCGGCGCCCTCCTGGGCCCCTGGATCGTGCAGCGGGTACGCGGCAGCTCGTCCGGTGACGGGCGCCTGGCCAAGCGCCCGCGCTGCTCCCGGTGACCGCGTTCACAGAGGGCCCTTCCTGACTTGATCGCCGCAGCCCGGACCGGCGCTCCATAATCGCTGTATTGACTAATCAACACGCTGGTAAATTGGACCAATGGCTCTGCGCAACGCGGTGATGGCCGCGCTTCTGGAGGGTGAGGCCTCCGGGTACGACCTCGCGAAAGGCTTCGAGGCCTCGGTCGCCAACTTCTGGATGGCCACCCCTCAGCAGCTCTACCGGGAGCTGGAGCGCATGGAGGGCGAGGGGCTCGTCTCCGCCCGCGTGGTTCAGCAGGAGCGCCGCCCCAACAAGCGGCTCTTCTCGCTCACCGAGACCGGCCGCGGGGTCCTGCGCGACTACGTCGGCGAGACCCCGGTCAAGCCGCTGGCCCTGCGGGACGAGCTGATGGTCAAGGTCCAGTGCGTCGACATCGGAGACGTCGCGGAGTTCGACGCCGTACGGACCGCGGTCGCCGAGCGCCACGAGCGGGCCACCGCCAAGCTGGCCCGCTACCGGCGCATGCAGGAGCGCATGCTGGACGGCCGCAGCGAGGAGGACTACCTCGCCACCGCCCCGCGCATCGGTCCCTACCTCACCCTCCTGGGCGGGATCGCCCTGGAGCAGGCGAACCTCCAGTGGGGCGACACGGTCCTCGATCGGCTCGAACGGCGTGCCGCGGCACTGGGCGACCCGGCAGGGGACTGAACGGAACATCTTGGCCGGCTTGCGCGGGAAGCGGCGCTCGGCACACGGGCCTGTCGGCCCGTGCGCGCGGCGAGCTGCGCGTGGGCCCTGGCATCGCACCTCGCAGGGGCGGTGCGCTAGATGATCAATTCCAAGGGATGCTTGCGGAAGGTGTGGGGCGGGCGGCTCTCCTGCCCGGTGATGAGGTCGCCGACGCGGTCGAAGCACCTGAGCGGTCTTCACGGTCTGCTCCTCGGCAGCCGTCAGGTCAGCCTGAGCATGGTCCTGCCCGCAGCTTGCCGGAGTGCCTCGCCTCCAACCGGTAGTAGCCGTCACCGGAGTCCACGAACTGGAACTGCTTGGTCCCGTCGTACCGGGCGCACTGCGTGACCGCGGCGCCGTCCGCGGAGCTCACGCCCGCCACGTCCAGCGCCTTGCCGTTGTTGCGGTTGACCACGAGGTACCAGGCGTTCGTGTCCACAGGGCCCGCTTACGCCGCCGGCGCGCACGCGCGCAACTCGAAGCGTTCCACCCGCACTTTGCCGCCGAGGGCCTTGGTGGCGTGGTTGAAGACGGCGAAGCGGTAGCCCAGGAAGAACTCCCACGCGTTGGTCATAGTGAAGGCTGGGCCGAGCGGGGTGAAGGTGGTGCCGTCGGTGCTGTAGGAGAACGTCGCCTGGCGGCCCGGTCCCGGGCTGATGTCGGCGGTGGCGCGCAGCCAGACGCGCTTGCCGGACGGGGGGAGGTCGGCGCGGGCCTGCTCGGTGCCGGTGCCGGTGGTGTTCCAGCTGGTGTCCATGGTCAGGCCGTCGAACATCACCAGCCTGCTGACGCCGTCCTGCCGCGTGACGCCGATCCAGGCGGAGGAGTCGCGCAGCATCGCCAGCCCGGCCCGGTCGCCGTCCGCCATCCCGGAGTAGTCGAGCACGACGGTCGCGGTGGAGGCGGGGCCCTGGATGCGGCGGGTGAGGGTGTTACGGGCGTTGTAGAGGTCGTCGGTGACGGTGGCGGTCCTGAGGGTGAGCCCGTTTTTGACGGTGAACGCGGCGGTGTCGGGGTTGTGGTTCCACTCCCAGTACGGCGCCAGCGCCGTCCCCTCGAAGGTGTCGGCGCCGGTCATCGGCGGGAGCGGGTGCTGGGTGACCGGGTAGGGGTATGTCTTGCCCCACGTGCCGTCGACGAGCTGGAGCTCGGGCCAGCCCTCGGCGTTCCAGGTGACCGGGGCCAGGGCGGGGATGCGGCCGCCGGGATAGGCGTCGATGAAGCCCATGTAGTACCAGTCGCCGTTCGGGGTGTCGACCAGCGCGCCCTGGTGCGGCACGCCGCCGCCGGGGATCGGGCGGGGCAGGTCCCACAGCACCTCCCGCATCTCGTACGGGCCGAAGGGGCCTGAGGTGGACTTCCAGATGTACTGCCCGGCGGTGCCGTCGGCCGGGCGGGTGACGAAGATGTAGTAGTTCCCGTTGATCTTGTAGAAGCGGGAGCCCTCCATCAGGCCGAACTCGTCGGGCTTGGTGAGCACGTGCTCGGACCGCACCTCGGTGCGCATGTCCGGGGAGAGCTGCGCGACGCGGATCTCGTTGGCGCCGTACGCCACGTACGGGGTGCCGTCGTCATCGAAGAGCAGCCCCGCGTCGTAGTAGATGCTGCCGATCTCGGCGTGCCGGGTCCAGGGGCCCGCCGCGTCGGTGGCGCTGTATACGTACGACCGCTGGAAGCCGATCTGGCCCAGCCAGTAGAAGGTCTTGTCGCTGGGGCGGTAGCGCATCGAGGACGCCCAGATGCCCCCGACGTACGCCCGTCCGCCCTTGAGGTCGTACGCGTCGCCGAAGTCGAGGACCGGCACCGAGTGGCCGATGAACTCCCAGTTGACCAGGTCGTAGGAGCGCAGGACGGGCGCGCCCGGCGAGTAGTGCATGGTCGAGCCGGTGTAGTAGTACGTCTTGCCGACGCGGATGACCTCTAGGTCGGCGAAGTCCTGCCAGATCACCGGGTTGGTGAACCGCTCCTGCCGGGCCGCCGTGGCCGCCGCCGCGCGCATCGCCGGCAGCGTGGCGCCCGCGACCAGGCCGGCGGTGACCGCCATGACTCCCCGGCGGCTGTGGGGGTGTTGGAGCCAGGACATACGAGATCAACTTCCTCACGGGTAAGGGGACCGAGAGCCGAAAGTTCGACATATCGGACATCATTCTCGGATGGCGTCGAGGATCTGGTAGGGGTGAGTTCGCTGTATCGGCTTTTGGGGCCAGGCGCTGCTCGGTCAGGAACGCGTGGGCGGCGGTGACCAGGGTGACGTGGTGATGCCGGCCGGTCCAGGAGCGGCCCTCGAATCCCGGGACCGGGGCGGAGAGGGGCTCAGGTCCCGGGAGCGGGGGTCATCCGGCGGTCAGAGTGGTCCACTTCTGGTTGGAGCCGCCGTTGCAGTCAAACAGCTGGAGCTGTGTGCCGTCGGTCGTGGAGTAGCCCGGATCGTCGAGGCAGCGGCCGGAGGCGGGGTTGCGGTAGCCGCCGTTGTAGGGCTGCCAGACCTGGTTGGAGCCGCCGTGGCAGGCCCAGAGCTGCACCTTGGTGCCGTTGGCCGTGCCGAAGCCGGCGGCTTCGAGGCACTTGCCCATGGAGCGCAGGGTGCCGTCGGTGTAGGCGGACCAGTACTGGTTGATGCTGTCGCCGCAGCTCCAGATCTGGACGGCGGTCCCGTCGGCGGTGCCGAAGCCGCTGACATCCAGGCACTTGCCGGCGATGCCGGACTGCACGCGTGCGGGGGCGGGGGCGGGGTTCCTCAGCCACCCGGCGCTGTCCGCGGTCTGGATGCCGCGGTGGAAGGCGTCGGCCATCTTCTGGTAGCCCGCGTCGTTGGGATGCACGGCGTCGGCCAGGTCGGCCGTGGTCAGGCTGCTCATGTCCACGTATGCGACGCGCTTGCCCGCGGCCTGCGCGTCGCTCACGATCTGGGGGATGGCCTGGTTGTACGCGCCACGGTACTGCTCCTCCGAGCCGCTGGTGGACACGATCAGGGAGGCCACGAGGACGGTCGCGTCGGGGACGTCGGCGGTGATCTGGTTGACCAGCGACCTCAGCCGGTCGGCGGCGGTGGAGGGCTGATAGCTCCCGCCCAGGTCGTTGGTGCCGATCTCCAGCGTCACGACGTTGGGCCGGTAGCGGGTCAGTGAGGCGTCGGCGAGTGCGGCGATCTGGTCGATGCGGTATCCGGAGTGGCCTTCGTTGTCGGGGTCGGACATCGAACCGTTCTGCCCCGTGCCCACGAAGTCCAGCGGATGGCCGTCCGCCGAGAGCTCGTCCCGCAACGGACCCCGGTAGCCGTTGCCCGTGCTGCTTCCCACGCCCCAGGTTATGGAGTCGCCCAACGGCATGACCCGCAAGGGCGTGTTCGAGGCGGCGGAGGCAGGTGCCACACCTGCCGCCGTCATCCCGAGCGCGGCCATGACCAGCGTGATGAGGGGCAGGACCCAAGGCTTTCTCATGCAGTCGTCCTCTTCTGCGAGTGAGTGCTGAATCTGGCACGGGCTGCTCGACGTTCGTCGGCAACTCGGCTGCTGTGTCGTCCCGGTGGCGTCGGCGGGGCGCATGACGTACTGGCGGAACGGCGTGTTGGGGAACCGATTGCGAGGTGAGCGTTGACAACGTCGAGCCATCCGGCGTCCCGTCTGCCCCGGTGCTCGCCTGCGGGAAGACCGTCGCCTTGCCGAGCCAGGAGGCGCCGTGCAGCGCCTCCGTGCCGGTGCCGAACGAGGCGATGCCGAGGCGCGCCACGTCCGGTGCGTACTGGTGGAGCAGCGCGATCCGCTCGGCGGGGGTGAGCCGACGGAGCAGATCGTCGATGCGCTTGCCGATCGGCAGCGCGGCGTCGGGGAAGGGATGCCTCTCGGTCGCAGGGGGAGGCCCGAAGAAACCGGTCTGACCTCTAAGCAGGCTGGTATGGGGTGTTGAAGCGCTTCGACGCTGTCATCGCTCCTGGCGGACTGTCAATGGCTGGAACGCAAGAAGATTTCTTGTTGTGGGCCCTCTTGTTCGGTTCGAAATGCGCCGTTAGCGTTCGCGGCCAGTGAAGCGCTTCGACACTCGGTTCTGGGAGGGCTGCCGCCATGAGAGACGAGTGGAACCGCAGACGCTTCGTCGGCAGAGCCACCGTCGTGGCGGGAGCGGCCGCGATGGCCCCTGTGCTCTCCGTGCGCGGAGACGGCGGGCCTCGGCAGACCGACGGGAGCGGCACGGCGGGCCTGGAGACGACGCCGCCCGCCCATGATCAGGTCGTGAAGGTGACGCATCGTCTCTTTCCCGGACAGTCCCACCTGCGTCGCGAGGACGAGGTCGTCCGGCTCCGTGATCGACAGCAGCGCCGACGGCCGCTCGAACAGCACACTGTGGCCGACGGCTCGCGGTGGGCTGCCTCACCAGGGCGTTCGCCCACGTCGGGTCGGTGCGGACCTTGCCGAGCACGCGCCAGTTCATTGAGGTGGGCGAAGCCGTGCTCCACCGGTGCCCGGACCGCTGCCAGTGCGGTGTTCCTGAGTGCCACCGGCCCCGCCGCGAGCGCGGGTCGGGCACCAAGCCGAACCAGAGGCTCAGGTGAGCGACCTGGTCGGGGTCCGTAATGATCACCAAGCCCGCGCACTGCTACCTGCCCCTCACGCCAAAGACCCGGTACAACCACGGAACTTGAAGCCGCCTGGTTTCAGCCTGCGAACGTTTCTGCCCGCGAAGTGTGCGAGAGGTATTGACGCTGATCACCGGAACCCTAATCATCCGGTTGCTCGACCCTTCGACCCTTGTTCGATATATCGGACAGCCGGGGTCGTGTCCACACCGCCTCCGGACAGCCTCTGACGGGCTGAACCGGAGTCGCTTGCTCAAGGATGACGAGGTCCTTATGCCCAGACGTAGTTTCAGCCGCAGACGTCCGTCGGTGGTGTTCGCCGCCGTGGTCGCGGCCCTGGCCGCGCTGGCGGCGCTGCTCGTCGCCGGCCCGGCTCAGGCGGCCACCACCAGCGACGTGCGCGGTGTTGATTCCGGCCGCTGTCTCGATGTGGAGGGCTTCAGCCAGACCGACGGCGCGAACGTGCACATCTGGGACTGCCACGGTGGAATCAACCAGCAGTGGACGTTGACGGACAGCAGCCAGCTGACCGTGTACGGCAACAAGTGCCTGGATGCCCGGGGCGGCGGCACCACGGCCGGGACCCCGGTGCAGATCTGGACGTGTACCGGCACTGACAACCAGCAGTGGCGGGTGAACCCCGACGGCACGATCGTCGGCGTGCGGTCCGGGCTGTGCCTGGAAGCCTCGGGCTGGGGCAAGGCCAACGGCACGGAGGCGCGGCTCTGGTCGTGCCAAGGCGGCGCCAACCAGAAGTGGACCGGCATGTCCGGGGCGAGCAACGCGTGTGCTCTTCCATCGGCCTACCGCTGGACCTCGTCGGCTCCGCTGGCGCAGCCGGCGAACGGGCAGGTCGCGCTGAAGGACTTCACCACCACCATGTACAACGGCAAGCACCTGGTCTACGCGACCACCTCCAACGGAACGTCGTGGGGCTCGACGGGGTTCAGTCCCTTCACGAACTGGTCGGACATGGCGACGGCCGGCCAGACCCAGATGAACGACGCCACGGTGGCGCCCCAACTGTTCTACTTCGCGCCCAAGAACATCTGGGTGCTGGTGTCCCAGTGGGGTCAGTGGCCGCTCTACTACCGCACGTCCAGCGACCCCACCAACCCCAACGGCTGGTCCGCCCGGCAGCCGCTGTTCACCGGCAGCCTCCCCGACGGCCCCGACGCGAACCAGAAGAACGCCCCGATCGACCCGACCATGATCGCCGACGACCAGAACATGTACCTGTTCTTCGCCGCTGACAACGGCAAGATCTACCGGGCGAGCATGCCGATCGGGAACTTCCCGGGCAACTTCGGCTCCTCGTACACCACGGTCATGAGCGACGCACGGGACCTTCTGTTCGAGGCGCCGCAGGTCTACAAGGTCCAGGGCCGGAACCAGTACCTCATGATCGTTGAGGCGCAGGGGACGAACCGCTACTTCCGCTCGTTCACCGCCTCCAGCCTGGACGGTCCGTGGACCGTCCAGGCCGGCAGCGAGAGCAGCCCCTTCGCGGGCCAGGCCAACAGCGGTTCCACCTGGGCCCAGGGCGTGAGCCACGGTGATCTGGTCCGCGTCAACCCCGACCAGACCATGGCCATCGATCCCTGCAACCTGCAGTTCCTCTACCAGGGCCTCCCCAACAACACACAGGAACCCGACTACCTGAAACTGCCGTACCGGCCGGGTCTGCTCACCCTGCAGCGTTGACCCGCCTGATCCACGGTGATCGCGATGGGGTGCGGTCCGCCGACGCGTAGACGAGCAGTTCACGGCGTGGGCGACTCCACCTGCTGACCGGTACTCACCACCTTGAGGAACCCCAGCCGCGCGTCGGTCGGGGTTCCTCCCTTTCTGGTTTTCCCCCGCGGGCGCATGGCGGCGTAACGGGCAAGCGCGCACTGATCCGTACCTGACATCCGTGCGCAGTCCGGCAGTTCGTGAGCAGTCCGCCAGGGACCTCGTCAGCGCGCGAACTGCGCCGGCGGACTCCCTCGGCGACCACGTCTGCCACGCCGCCGGGTTTGGGGGTCAGGCCGGTGTGGGCGAGGAGTTCGGCGCGTCTGACCTACCGGCCAGGCGCCGTAGCCTTCACCGCCCGGGGTTGGGATTGAAGACGGGGTGGAAGCGTTCCGGCGGGGCGAGGTAGGTGGCCGGCAGCCCGCCGGTGTCGATGACGATCTGATCGATGGCATTCGCCGGGTCGACCATCCACAGCTTGACGATGTGTTCGCCGGGCCGGTCCGACGCTATGGTCGTGGTCACTTTCTCGATGCCCTCGACCACGTTGCGCGGCCACGCAGTGGTGCTGGACGTGACACCCGTTCCCTTGAGCAGGATCGGGTTGCCGGAATCGAGGCCGATGGCGAGCCGGCGGGTGCCGCGTTCGTCCAGCGAGGGCAGCCGGTACACGGTGACCGGGAAACTCCCGGTCGTGGTGAAGCGGACGTTGTACTGCAACTCGGGTGCCAGGGTGCGGCCGTCCCCGTCGATGCGCGCCGCGTTGAACGGCGTACCGATGACGGCGGCGCCGGAGCGGCCGAGGCCGGGGACCGTCTGCCAGGTCGCACCGGAGCGCGGCACCAGCCGGTCGTAGTGCTCGGCCTCGATCGACACGTAGCCCTGTGCCTCGACGAACCCGGTCGCCGTAACCCGACCCTGCTCGCCGTCGTTGGCCACCTGCAGCGGCACTGTCACTGTTGCGCCCGCGCCGGTGATGCGCACCTGTGGGCTGCTGGCGCCGAGCGAGGCGGCGGCCCAGTCGACGCTGACCCAGATGCGAACCTGATCCGTAGTGGTCCCTGCGCCGGCGCTGACCCGCACCCAGGAGTGGCTGGTGGACGCCTGCCAGGACAGCGGGGCGAAACCCGTGTTGAAGATGTCGAAGAAGCGCCGGGTACGGGTGTATGAGGAGAACGGCAGGCGCCGGATGACGCCCGTCTCGTTGCCCTCGGCAGCCACCCCGAGACCTGCGGCGCTCGTCGGGGTACGCCTCGTCACGACGGGCACCCGCGGCGCCTTGGGGACGTTGTTCGGGTAAGGGTTGATGATCTCTTTCCACTTTCCACCGGCGATCGCGGTGTTGTAGCGGCGGGTCAGCGCGTCCTCGTCGGCCTGGGCCCGCTCGGCGAGGTCGGCGAAGGTGTTCACCCCGGCGCCGCGGGCCCTGCTTGACGGCGAGCGCGTTGCGGTCGGCGCACACGAACTTCAGGTTCGTCAGGTACGCGCCGGTCGGCGGATACTGCAGCAGCTCGAAGAAGGCGTCCTGGTGGTCCGCCAGCAGCTGTCCGGCCACCGCCTCGGTGCGGCTGATCAGGCTCCGGTACGCCTTCATTCGCCGCTCCGCCTCGTCGCCGTGGTGGACCAGGGAAAAGACCCCGCTCTGTATGAACTCGGGGCGGCGGGCCGCGGCCAGCTCGTAGTAGCCCTGCCGGATCTCCGCGATCTCCTGGGCGTGCGCCGCGCCGAACTGGCGACCGGCCCACTCGGCCAGCCGGGGCTGCACGTCCTCCGCACGCCACCTGTCGATGTCCCAGGCGAGCGCCATCGCGAACGACAGCCCCACCTCCTGCGACTTCAGGTCGCCCACGTTGAGGTCTGCGCCTATCACTCAGGCCTGGGTGAAGCCGTTCATGATGCTGGTGGGCCGCTTGCTGGAGGAGTCCCAGGCGCCCATGTTGTAGCCGGTGAACGGGGACATGCCCTCCGGCTCCCAGTAGAAGATGCCCTGCCCGCCGTTGGCCTTCAGCGCCTTGATGTAGGCGACGAGCGCGGCCTGGGTGGAGGAGGCCCGGTCCACACGACCGCCGAACTCGGTCTGCAGGAACGGTTTTCCGTACTGCGCGGAGATCCTCTTCATGTTCCCCACGATCCCGCCCGCGAGGCTGGCGCTGCCGTACGAGGAGAACACCGACATGTCCCACTTGCCGCCGCCCGCGGCGTAGCGGCTGAAGAACGTCGTCATCGAGTCGTACTTCTGCGGCTGGGCCAGGTGGATGCACACCGTCGAGTTCGGCGACACCGCCTTGACCTGTGTGTACGCCGCGTTGAGCAGCCCGGCCATCTGCGCCGGGTTCGAGACGCCGCCGACGGGGCGGCAGATCCCGGTGTTGATCTCGTTGCCGATCTGCACCCAGGTGGGCAGCACGTCGTTGTTCTTCATGACCGTCATGGTTTGGTTCACGTACGTGGTCATCGCGGTGCGCATCTGGCTGTAGTTCATGTTCCGCCAGGCCGCGGGCGGGTTCTGCACGCCGACAGAGTTCCAGGTGTCGCCGAACATGTAGTCGAGCATGATCGACATGCCGGCCGCCTTGATCCGCTTGGCGTGACTTCTCCGGCTGGTCGGCGCGCAGTTGACGAGATGGCACACCGTGTCGCTTCGCCACCCTGCCCAACTGCGCGCCCACGAGGTACCCAGAGGTACGTACCCGTCGCCGAGATTCGGTCCTGCTACGTGCCGGACGCAAGGCCGGAGCCGGCAACACTGCCGCTGACGCCATTCATGATGGCGTTGATGATGCCCTGTTGGGTGACCGTGAGGGAGCGGCGGTTGAACAGCCCGAACCCGTACCGATCGGTTGCACCGTTGTCCCAGTAGATGGTGGCCGCGCCGTATTTCTTGGCCGTGGCCACGACGGCCCGTGCGAAGTCCGCGCGATACCTGTTGTTCGACGAATCCAACGATGACTTGTCGATGGCACCGTATTCGCCCACCACCACCGGATACCCCTTCGAGACGAACACATCGTGCATCATCTTGAGCTGCGCGTCCAGATAGTCCTCCTGTCCCCAGGTCGACGTCCTTGATGGGTTGGTCGCTGCTCGGCCCCATTGCGTGATGGTGCCGTTTTCCTCTCCGGCGAAGTCCCAGGGGCTGTAGTGATGAACGGAGATCATGATCCGCCGCTCATTTGCGGGAATGGAGGGGGAGCGGTACTGGTCGGACGGAAGCGCGAAGCCGTAATTCCCCGCGGTGTAATCAATGTTCGTGTTCCAGCCGGCCACGAGCAGCCACCGCGAACTGTTGTTTCCGCCCGTTTTCCGCACGGTGTCCACGAAGATCTGGTTGTAGCTGTTGATGTTCGAGTAGCACGGTTGGGTCGGGCGGCCGTACTGCCCGTCGAACTCCTCGTTCATGGACTCCAGGATCAGGCGCTGGTCGTAGTCCTTGAACCTGTTCGCGATCTGCTGCCAAGCTTTCTCGTACTTGGCCTTGATCGTCGCCTGGGAAGGCGAATCGCAGATCAGCCAGGAGCCGTTGACGGTCTTGTACCCGTCGCCGTGCATGTTGATCAGCACATGCAGGCCCCTGTTGTAGGCGTAGTTGACGACTTCTTGGACTCTGTTCAGCCAGGAGGCGTTGATCGTGTAATTCGGGCCGGGCCCTATGTATCCCAGGTAGGAGACCGGGATCCTGATCGTCTTGAACCCTGCCGCCCTCACTTTGTCGATGAGGGCCTGGGTCACCGTCGGCTGGCCCCATGCTGTTTCGCTGGGGTATCCGTTGGTGGTGGCTTCGAGTTGGTTCCCCAGATTCCATCCCGCGCCCATGTCGGCCACGATCTGTGAAGCGCTGGACTGTGCCGCGGTATCGGCCGATGCCTGATGCGCCGCACCGTAAACCGATGCGGTAACTGCCAACAGGACGGCAAGGAAAATGACTCTGATCTTCCCTGCTAATGAAACCATGAGCTTTCCTCTCCTGCGTCTTTGAGGGCGTCGGGCCCCCAAGCGGATCCATCTGTGCGAGTGGGAGCGGCCGGAGCCGCCGGCTGTTCGGGCGGTGGCGTCCACGCTGGCGCGGAAACGAGCACAGTCGATTGCGCAGCGGCTGACCTCACGGGCGCCCGTGGGTGGCCACGCATCCTGCACGACCCGGATGCACGGCGAGCACGGCAGACGCGCGCACCCGGGCCGTGCGTGGTTGCTCCTCAGCTCAGGGCGGATTCCCAGGTGGTCGTGCTGGAGGTGGCGTCGGCGCGAAGGCGGTCGCGGGCCGCGGTCTCGCCGTACAGACTCCACCGCATCCAGTCCACGAAGGTGTTGACGGTGCGGGAGTCGCCGAATCAGTTGCTGTGGCCGTCGCCGCGGAAGGTGAGGAACGCCATGGCGGCGGCCAGTTCCCGGAACGCCTGGCGGGCGGAGGAGATCGGGCACGTTCCGTCCCGGTCGCCGTGCGTGAACAGGACCCTGGCGCGGACAGCCAGGCTCGGGTTGCCCATGTCCACACAGGACATGGGGATCGTGGCGGTGATCCGTGCGCCGGGCCAGGACGTGAGCAGGCCGTGGGTGGTCATGCCGCCCATCGCGTGGCCGGAGACACCGACTCCGACCGCTGTGTTGATGTGGCCGGCCGGCGGCTCGCCGGCCGTGTTGAGGGCGAGGGTCCGGGTGATGACCTCGGAGACGTCCTTGGACTGGTTGCCGTTGTAGACGTCTTGGCCGCTGAGGTTGGCGAAGTGGGGGGCGGGGACGATGAACCCCGCCTCCGCCAGCGGGCGGATGATCGCCAGGGATTTCTGCGGGCTGCTGCTGAAGCCGTGCATGAACTCGCAGACCGGGAAAACGCCCTGGGCGACGGGGGTGCTGGTGACCGGGGAGCGACCGGGAGTACCGGTGGCGGGGTAGTAGACGTAGGTGGTCCACCGGCGGCTGCCGCGCGCCAGGCGTACTGACGTACGCCGACCGCGAACCGCTGGGTCGGAGCAATGGCACTCGCGGTGGCACTTGCGTGTCCCGTGCCGAGCAGGGACATGCCTACGCCCGCGGCTCCGGCTGCGCTCAGCGTCACGAGACTACGCCGTTGCATGGTCATGAAGACTCCTGGTGGGGGGTGCGGAGCGCTGTTCGGTCAGGTGCCGGGGAGAGGCGTGGGTGATGCCGCGGCGGTGAGACTGACCTAGGTGGTGGGGGGAGTAGTGGTGGGGGTGGTCGGCTCGGCGAATCGCGCATGGTGGAGGACGTTCCGGTCCTGCCCGTGGTGGTCATCGGCGTGGTTGGCCCTGCCCGAAGAGACGCGGCAAGCCGCTGAACACCGGCCGGACCGTGACCCGTTGAGGGAGCAGCGCCCTTGGCGCCCGCCCGCTCGCCTGGCTGACAGGAGGTGTCGATTCCGCGGAGACGGCGCTGCCTCTCCTTCGACTCGTCGTGCGCTATGCCTCTGGGAGCGTTCCCACATGTCTTTCAACAGGTACATTCCCGACCGGGTGCCGATCTGTCAATCATCGGCGCTCAACTCTGTTGTCTTCGACGCGCATTCGACAGATCGCAGGCGCAGGAGGCACGGTGTGACTTCTTCGGGGCCCGCCCGATCACACTCGCGGCGGCCCGCCGTCAGCTGTGGCCGATACCCGCACTCATGCCGGCGATCGTATGGCCCTGATGTCGGGGTGAGGTCCCTGCGCGAATCGGGTCGTCACGGAGCGGACGTGGTCCTGGGCCGGCTGGAGCAGACCGTCGTACACCGCGACGCAGACTTCCCGCGCCCGTGACCGGGGCCAGCCCGGCGGCAGAAGCCCGATGGGGAGCAGCGGGTCCAGAATGGGGAAGTGGCGGTAGGCGTGCATGACCTCGGTCCGTGCGCGCACCGCATCGGCACCGGTGACGCGGTCGGCGGTGATGTGTGCAAGCAAGCCGCTCCAACGGTCGATGAAAGCCCGGTAGTGCTCGGTAATGCCGGGCAGGTCCCACGCCTGGACCGGGCTGCGGTCGGCCTCCGTGTCCAGTTCCTCCTGCCGCGCGCGGAATACGGTCACCGCTCCCCGCGCCAGGTCGGCCACCTCGATCCGCCCCTTGAGGGTCAGCGGGTGCGGCGACACCCAGAGCGCGTCGTACAGCGGCGCGAATCCGCGCCAGCGCAGCGCGGTGCGCAGTGCGCGCCGCCGCGTGCTCTCCTGCTCCGGGACGGAGAAGGCGATCAGTGTCCACCGACCGTCCCATGACTCGGGTTGGGTGGTGAAGGTGGCGATCGAGCTGGCGCCGCTCCACAGGTCGACGGCGGCCTCCCGTGTCAGCCGGTAGGAGCTGTACCGTCCTTGGCGGCTGCCCTCCAGCACCCCACGGCGCATCAGCCTGCTGATCGTCGTACGGGCGGCGCTCGCGGCTCGGAGAAGTCCTTAGCATCCTTGTCCAAAGATAGATTTTCCGTCCAGTTCGTGAGGGGGCGGTTCATGGAGCACCCGGTGACTGGTAGGCCGCAGGACGACACCAGGGGCCCCCGTGCCGCCGCTTCGGACGAGGCCGATGAGCACCTCATCCGCGAAGCGGAGAAGATCGCTGTGGCGTTGGGCCGTATGTTTCCCGGGCTGTGCGAGGTGGTGCTGCACGACCTGCGGGATCCGCAGCAAGCGATCCGGGTGATCGAGAACGACCTTTCCGGCCGGAAGGTCGGGGATTCGGCCACGGAGCTGGGCCTGGCCCGCATCGCGGATCCGCACTACCCGAGCGTCATCCAGAACTATCCCAACCAATTTCCCGACGGTCGGCCGGTGAAGAGCACGTCGATCGGCATCAAGAACGCCGAGGGCCGGTACGTCGCGGCCCTGTGCCTGAACCTTGATGTATCCGTTCTGTCGCCGGTGACGCTGGCGTTGTCGAACCTCGTGGCCACCGACGTCGAGCACCGCGAGCAGCCACTGGAGAACCTGCGGGACCGCAACATGCGCGAGCTGCGCCGGACGGTGGAGGCGCTGGCCGCGGAGCGCGGCGCCACTCCCCGGTCGCTGAGCCGGGACAACAAGAAGGCGCTCGTACGGAAGCTGCAGGGCGAGGGCTACTTCGATCACCGAGAGGCCGCACAGACCATCGCGGACCTGCTCGGCGTGTCCCGGGCCACCGTCTACAACTACGCCAAGTAACAGGGACACGCACATGACCGACACCGGACCCGCAGCACACCCCGCACCGGCCTCTGCGCCCGGCCACGGGCGAAGAGCAGACGGCTGCGCTCGTGGACGAGGCGGGTCCGATCACCGTCTCCACCCTCGCCGAAGCCGAAGCCGAAGCCGAAGCGTTCGCGGACGGCGGCTACACCGACATCACCTACGCCGTCGGCATCGATCCCCACAAGCTCCCCCGCGTGATCGTGCTGCTGCGCCGCGGCGTGACCATGCGGGTCCTGCTGGACAGCATCGAGCAGGCCGTATTCGTCGCCGAAGCCTCCCGCCAGGCCGGCCAGCCAATCCCGGCCCAGATCGAGATCGACTGCGACGGCCACCGCGGGGGCCTCAAGCCCGACGACCCCGCCCTCACCGAGATTGGCCGCATCCTGCACGACGAGGCATGCCTGGACGGCGTGCTCGCCCATGCAGGCGAGTCGTACTTCGCCTACAGCGCCGAGGAACAGCGCTTGGCTGCACAGAACGAACGCGACACCGCGGTCGCCGCAGCAGAACGTCTCCGCGCTGCCGGCCTGCCCGTGACCTGCGTCAGTGTCGGCTCCACCCCCACCGCCCACGCGGCCGACGACCTCACCGGGGTCACCGAACTGCGGGCCGGGAACTACATCTTCTTCGACCTGGTGATGGCCGGCCTCGACGTGTGCCAGGTGCAGGACCTCGCCCTGTCGGTGGTCGTCACCGTCATCGGCCACCGGCCCGAGTACGGGTGGATCATCACCGACGGCGGTTGGATGGCCATGTCCCGCGACCGTGGCACCGCCGACCAGGCCCAGGACCAGGGCTACGGTCTGGTCACCGACCTGACCGGCCGCCTCATCCCGAACCTGGTCATGACCGGCGCGAGCCAGGAACACGGCACCCTCACCGCCCGTGACGGCGCCGACCTGCCCGACCTTCCGGTCGGCACCCGGCTGCGGGACAGGTTCGGCAAGGTCGGCTCCGACGCGGTGCACACGGGCGACATCACCGGAACGGCTGTGAAACCGCCGGGTGGAGCTCCGCCGCGACTGCTCCACCCGGCGGGACCTGCGCGCACCGGCGACAGCGTCTGGGCAGTGCCCAGGTGTGCTGCACCGGTGTACGTGGATGGTGGCGGCAGCGAACCGTCATCCTCGCCCGCTGACGGCCTGGCGGCGCAGGAAGAGGTTCATGGCGCTCATGGTCAGCACCGTCTGTCCGTGCTGGTCGAGGACCTCGATGCCGGTGGTGACGAGACCGCGATCAGGCTTGGAGCGCGAGGCTCGGGCATCCTGGACCGTTGCCCGCAGGGACAGACTGTCGCCGGGTCTGACCGGCTGGACCCAGCGCAGTTCGTCGATGCCGGGGGAGGCCAGGCCGGCCACCTTGCTGACGTAGTGGTCGACATACATGCGCATCGTGACGGCGCAGGTGTGCCACCCGCTGGCGATGAGACCGCTGAACGGGCCCTGCCGGGGTGTTGACGGTGCCGGCCTCGGCTCGGGTGTCGTGCTCGCGCATCCACGTCATGCAGACCTGCCGCCCGCAAACCGCCCGGCATTGCGCCGGACCGGACGGTGGCGGGACCTCTGATCAGCGTCTCCGACGAACACCCCCGGGCCCGGTGACACCACCCCCCAGGTCATGCCTTCGAGAGGGGGCAACAGTCATGCCGGACCCGGAGGCCGGCGGCCCCGTTGCGGAGCCGCCGAAAACCTAACGGGGCGTTGCTGCCGGGCCGTCAGTCACTCACGCGGTCTCACTTCCCGTGCAAACCCCTGCGGCGACGTCCGCGAAGCGTCAGCATGCCGCCGGCAGCGATGACCAGCAGGCCACCGAGGGCGCTGTACATGACAGCGTTGCTCGCCCCGGTGGAAGCCAGGTCGCCGGACGTGCTGCTCGGGGTCGGCCGGCCGACGCGTGCGCCGATCTCCCCCTGCGCACGGGTGCCGGTCGTGCCGGAGGCGGAGACAACCGGCGTGGGGGCGGTCGGCGTGGGGGCGGGCGTCGGCTTGGCAGCGCCGGCGGTCCCCGGCGCGGGCTTCAGCTGAAGAGTCGTGATCGAGTACGGCGGCAGCGTCTGTGCGGCCGCCGTGCCCCGCTTCGTCGTCGTCAGGGCAGTGTCTCCCTTGGCATACGAAACGGTCGTGACCGCCCCTGCGGCCGGGGTGTATCCGGCGTACGAGAGCGACACCTGCGCCGCGTTCTGCGGGCTCTTGTTGATCAGCATGACGTTCAGACCGCCGTTGCTGCTCCGCACCGCGTGCACAGCAACCGACGAGTTGCCCGAGGACGACTTGACCATGGTGTCGCCAGGCTTCACCAGCGCGGTCAGCGAGCGGATGCCCCAGTAGGTGGGGAAGGGCGTGTCGCGCCGCGGTTCGCACTTCCCGCCGGCGCAGGTTCCGGCGGAGAGCACACCCCCGTCCTGGTAGTCGGTCTCGCCGTGGACGGTGGTGGGTGCTTGGTCCGTGCCGTTGTGCAGGTTCCACCAGTCCACGTGGGTGGCGCCTTGCTCGAACCAGGTCATGTAGGTGTCCGGTGCGAACAGGGCCGCGGCCTGGCTGGTCTGGGCGGGCGAGCCGACGGCGCCGTTCTCGGTGACCGCGATCTCCACCGAAGCGGCGTTCGAGCCCGCGTACCTGGCGATCAGCGAGCGCAGCGTGGACCTGACACCGGCGATCCGGGAGGGGGTGTTCAGCAGGTCGGCCGTGGTGGTGCCGCCCGGATACCAGTGGACGATGGCGAAGTCGATCGACTTCGCCGCGATGGAGAGCACCGTGTGGTTCCAGTCGGCGCTGTCACCGGGAGCCTTCTCCGCATCCGGCCAGAAGCCGGGGGTGGTGAGCACCGCTCCGATCTTCACCTTCGGATCCACGGCCTTCATCGCCTTCGCGTAGGCGACCAGGTTCTTCGCATACGCCGTCGGGCTCTTGTCGGCGTGCTTGTCAATTTCCCAGCCCTTGCCGTCGCCGTAGTGCCCGTTGCCGTAGACCTCGTTGCCGATCTCCCAGTACTTCACGCCGTAGCCCTTGTCGACGTTGGCGTACTTGACCCAGTCGGCGGCCTCCTGGGGGGTGCCGGAACCGTAGTTCGCGGTCAGGATCGGCTGGGCGCCGACCCTCTTCGCGGTGGCCATGAAGTGGTCGAAGTCGGTGTTGGAGGGGATCCAGCCGCTGCCGTCGCCGGAGGTGTGGGTCTTCCAGTGGTAGTCGTCCGCGCCGGAGCCGCCGGGATAGCGCAGCTGCCGAACTCCCGCGGCCTTCATCAGCGATGTCACCTTGGCGTCGCCCATGTGCTCATCGCCGAAGCCCGTGTTGAGGCCGGCACCACTGCTGGGCACCGTGCCCAAGGAGGTACCGGCATCCACACGGATGCCGACGGTCGGCGCGGCGCCCGCGCTGGGCGCCAGGGCGCCGACGCCGGCCGAGGCGGCGAGCACCGCCACCGCCCCCGCGACAAAGCGCCGGCGCACCCGGCTACGGCGGGGCGTGCGACCCCGAGGCATCGGCTGCTCGGCGGATCTCGGGTTGTCTGGTGACACGTGGGGCTCCGATCGGGTGTTGACACAGAGGGCGTAGCGCCGCTGACCACGGCTCGCCCTCGTCGGTACACCCCCAAGTGGCCACTCAGAGCGGAAAGGTTGCCATCTCAATTGTTTTTTTCGCCGAGACGCGGTCGCACCGTCTCACCGGACCCCGTGACCCCCTGACCCGATGCCCCGCACGGGCTCCCTTTCCACCCCGACGGCGCGAACCACCACATGCTTCCGGCCGCACACCACCCCGCGGCGGCCGAGCGGCTGAAGCCGCAGAAGCACGGGAAAAGACAGACGGCCGCCGCCAACGCGACGGGCGGCGGCGGGCCCAGGCCGCACCTGCCGGCCGGAGCGTGGTGGCCGGAGCACCCGACGACCCGGCCACGCCGCATCAACACGCCCAGGAGAACACCCTTGGCAGGCGGGCGTTGAGCCGACGGCCTCCGCGCGGTTGAGCCGGACGACGGGGCTGTCGGTCAGGCGCACCAGCTCGTCGTACCACTCGACGATCGGCATCCAGTCGGTCTCCTCGGCGGTGGGCGCGTCGGCCTGGTCGGGGTGGATGACGGCCGACGCCACCGCGGGACGACCGCGATCTGGCACTACGACGCCACCGGGCAGACCGTCCTACGCTCACTGATCGCCACGACCACTGACCCCTTGGAGTGGATCATCTAGCTGAGCTGCGTCTGCGGAGCCTGGATCGTCGTACTCACCGATCTCGGTGACGGCATGCCGGCGACGGTACGCGGACCCGGATGACGCACCACCGCCCAGACGGTCTTGCCCTGCCGTCCCCGGGGGCGTACCCCCCAGGTCTGGGCGAGTTGGTCGACGAGGTGCAGACCGCGCCCCTTCTCGTCGTCCGCGGTCGGCGCGTCGTGCAGGACGGGCTGTGCGGAACTCTCGTCGGAGACCGCTATGAAACAGGAGCCGTCGGCCCGTGCCGTCACCGCCATCTCGAATTCGCGCTCCAGGATGGGCCCGTGACGGACGACGTTCGCCGCCAGCTCGGAGGCCAGCAGGACGACTCTCTCCGTCATGTCCTCGCCCGTGCCGTACCCCCAGGCGGCCAGATGTTGCCGCACCTGGTACCGGGCGAAGCCGACCGAAGCCGGATGGCGGGGAAGCCGGAACGTCTCCCGTCTCAGCACACGCATCCCTCCCGAATGACACCGAAAACACTCGACACTGGAAGAAGCGCACACTGACAGATGTTTGTCACACCGCACACGATGCGCGGCTGAAACTGGCCATATCTGGACCGTCGGTAACGAGGGACGGATGCATGGCCCCGTTCGCGTCGAGACGCCGTGACGGAAGTCCGGGCCGTGTCGAGTCGTCAAGAAGCAAGCAGCTCAAGGCTGGTGCAGGCCGGGGGCTTCGAGGCCCCGGGACGCGAGTTCCGGGCACCGTGACACCTCCGGGTGGCCGTCCGGGCAGCTGTTCGTTCTCGGACAGAATGGCTGACGTGTGCGCTTCGGCCGGCGGCCGGCGCCTCCCCAGCGGTCGAGTGCGGCGCGCCGACCGGGAACCGGCTTCGAGGCGCCGTGCCGAAATGGACCCGCCGTTCTTCCTGCTCAGCCGTCCCGCCGACACCTCGCCGAGGTTGATCCGTCAGCGACGCCCTGCACCGGGCCGAGAACACCGAGACCGACGCAGCGGTGCTGCCGTGGTGGCGCCGACCGCGACAGGCAACAGGCCTGCGGGAAGCGGCCGTTGGAGGAGCTATACGTGCCGGTCGACGCCTGTGCGTGCCGGTTCGGGGCGGTGGACGCCGCGGGGCCGGTAGCCGAGCTCGTCGGAGCGGCCCAGCAGGTCGGCGAGGTACCAGATGATGGCGAGCCACATCTCGGTGCCTTGAAGACCAGGTTCGGGGCCGATGCCCGTGGGGCCGAAGCCGAACCCACGGCCGTCGTGCCAGCGGGGCAGGGCGGCGGCCAGCTGCCGCTCGGCCCAGGCGCGGATGTCGGCCGTACGGTAGCCGTCGCCACCGGAGCCCGCACCGAGCTGTCGGCTGCACAGCCACAAGGGGTGGGCCACGTCCAGCACGTTGCAGGCGTTCTCCCGGCCCGCGCCGAAGTGGCGGGAGTCGCGGGCGTGGTCCAGAACCGCGTCCACGACCCGCTCCGGATACGGCACCGGCAGCCCGAACTGGGCGAAGGAGCCACGCGTCAGCCGGTAGTAGCCGTTGACGACCTGCAACCGCCCGTCCTCGGGCGCCGCACTGCCCCACATGCCGCTCCACGGGTCGGCCCGGGTGACCAGCCAGCCGAACAACGCCTCCCGCGCACCGCTGTCCTGGGCGCCGTCCGCGCCCCCGCGCCGCAGATTCCAGTGCGCGGCCGTGGCCCAGGCGTCGATCCAGGCACCGGCACCCCACACGCCGTCGTGCCACGGCAACCCCTCAAGCCGCGCGACGAGTTGACGTGCCGTCATCTCCCGTACACCGCACACCGGATGAGGGAAGGAGGTGCCCATCAGGTCGAGCGCATAGCCGACCGACAGGATGTGGTAGAGCGCGGCTCCCTCACCGACGAAGCCGTCGTCGTCCGTCGCGGGCGCCGGGTCGCCCAGTTCCGGCACCAGACCGGTCTGCGGATCCTGGGCGCTGTGCAGCCGCCGTACATGCTCGTCGGTGGGCAACTGTTCGGGCGCCGAGCCCAGGAGCAGGTCGGCGATCTCCACGGCGTCGCAGTGCGCCCGCACGGTCGGTGTCCTACCGGGACGGTCGACGTAGCGCTCGCCGTCCCAGCAGCGCGCCAGGATGTCGGGCGCCTGCGCGCGGGCGGTGTCGGCGAACCGGGCCAGCGGGCCTCGGAGGGCCGGAGCGGTGGGAGCCGTGCTGGGGGAGTCCCGGCGGTCGCGAAGGGGACGTGCCGGGTTCCCGGCCGCCACCGTCCACGCCGGGAGATCCTTGGTGACGACGGCTCCCGCGCCGATGACACAGTGGTCGCCGATGGTCACCCCGTCCACCACAACCACGTGCGAGCCGATCCACACGTCGTCCCCGACCTTGATCCCCCTGCTGCTGAGCGGCTGTTGGAAGACCGGACGATCGGGTGCCATCGAATGGTTGAAGCCGAGCAGTGACGTGTGTGCGCCGATCCGTACGCCGTCGCCCAGCACGACCGCGCCCCGCACCGTGGTGAACGGGTTGAGCGTGCAGTCCGCGCCGGTGGTCAACTCCCCGGTGACATAGGCGTGCGCGGCGATGTACGAGTCGTCGCCGAGGCGCAGCCGGTCCGGGAGGACCGCCGCGGAATGGGCGACGTAGCACCGTTCGCCGATCCCGCTGTCCCCGCCGACCGCCTGCTGCCGCGCCCGCTGGGCGTGCCGCTGCTCCTCGGTCGCGGTCTCGGCGAACAGCCACGGACAGTGGTCGAAATGCCGTACCGACGCATCCTGTTGGTGATCCAGATCCATGGGCCGAACGGTATGCAGCCGGACGCCCGGTGGGAAGGGGCCGTAGCGGGAAGCGCGACTGTCAGAGGCTCGCCGTACCCTCCGGCAGATGACACCGCACCGCATCGAACCCCGCACCCTCGAAGCCGCAGTGCGGGATGCGCGGCAGGCGGTGGCCGTGTACGACAACGCCCTGGAGCGGCTGCTGCACCCGCAGGCGGCGCTGAACCCGCCGTTCGCCGCCGAGGTGTGGGTCTTCGACAGCACGCTGACGCAGGTCCTGCTGGTGCGGCACCGCTGGCGGGGATGGGTGCCGCCCGGAGGCAAGGTGGACCCCGGCGAGACGCCGCGGGAAGCGGCGCGCCGGGAGCTGCTGGAGGAGACGGGCGTCCGGGCCGGGCTCCTTGAGCAGCCGGCGGCCGTCACGGTCCGCTCCTATCACCCCGACTGGTCGGCCACTGTGGGCGTGACCTTTCTCGAAGTCCTCGACCGGCGAACGGGGTTGACGCCCGAGGAGGGCCAGCCCGCGGCCTGGCTGCCGCTCGACGAGCCCTGGCAGGGCTGGTTCGCCGAAGACCGGCTCCTGATGCGGCAGTGCGCGGACCGGCTGCGGCGACGGGGCCATGGATCGTGAGGATCTTGACGGCATAGGTTGGGTGCATGACACAGGGGGAACAGCCCGCGACGCTGACCACGCCGTCGGGCGAACAGACAGGCGAACAGACAGGCGAACCGACAGGTCGGCGCCATGCCGCTCCGCGGAGGGAAGCGGCGAAGGGAGGACCGGCCCGGGCGTCCTTGCTGATGGCGCTGGCCACCGTCGTCTCACGTGCCACGGGGCTGATACGGCAGATCCTGCAGGCCGCGGCACTGGGCACGGGCCTGCTGGCCAGTACCTACAACACGGCGAACACGGTGCCGACCAGCCTGTACACACTGCTGGTCGGTGGCGCGCTCAACGCCGTCCTGGTGCCCCAACTGGTCCGCGCGCGCACCACACATCCGGACGGCGGCCGGGCCTACGAGCAGCGCCTGGTGACCCTGGTGGTGTGCGTGCTCGGCGCAGGCACCGCGCTGGCCGTGTGGGCACGTCGATCGTCACGGTGTCCCTGGTGACCGCGCTGCTGCCCCGTATGAGCAGGGCCGCCGCCGAGGGCCGGGTCGCGGACCTGCGCGCCGATCTGTCCCGCGCCTTGCGCGTCAGCGGTGTCGTCATCGTGCCCGCGGCCTTCCTCTTCCTCGCGCTGGGCCCGCAGATCGCCGTGCTGCTGTTCGCCCACGGCGCGGCCGACCCGACCACCGCGCAGCCACTAGGACACATGCTGCAGGCGTTCGGGCTCGGCCTGATCCCGTTCTCCGCGCAGTACCTGCTGCTGCGCGGCTTCTACGCCTTCGAGGACACCCGCACCCCGTTCTTCATGGCCGTCTCGATCGCCGCGGTCAACATCGCCCTGGCCACCGCCTGCCATGTGCTGCTGCCCGTCCGCTGGTCCGTGACCGGCATGGCCGGCTCCTACACCCTCTCCTACCTGGCCGGCCTCGCGCTCACCGCACGGCTGCTGCGCCGCAGGACCGGCGCCCGCCTCGACGACGGAACCCTGCGCCGCACCTATCTGAAACTGCTGTCGGCCGCCGCTCTGGCCGCGACCGTGGGCTGGGCCACCGCACACGCCTGCGCCGGCCTCCTGGGCAGTGGCACCTGGGCCGTCGCGGCCGATCTGGGCGCAGGAACACTCGCGCTGGCTCTGGCGCATCTCGTCCTGGCCCGCCTGCTGAAGATCGGAGAACTGGGCCGCCTTCCCGGACTGCGCTGACGGCCGGCCGGTGGATCAGCCAGCATCCGTGAGCGGTTTACGGGGCCCGCTGCGGGCTACGCGGGCGACGTGTCCGAACTCGCCGATCCAGGACCTGGGAGGAACCATGACCCGGAAAGTACGCGACGTGATGTCGTCCGGCGCGGCCGCCGTCGAGCCCATGACCACGGTGGCTCGCGCGGCCCGCGTGATGCGTGAGCAGGACGTCGGAGACGTGCTGGTGGCCTACGACGTCGATCTGTTCGGCGTGCTCACCGACCGTGACATCGTGATCCGTGCTCTCGCCGAGGGCCGCGACCCGGCCGTGACGACCGTCGGATCCGTGTGCACGCCACCGCCCGTGGCGACCCTGACGCCCGACGACACGACCGACCGGGCGATCGAGCTGATGCGCCGGCACGCCGTGCGCCGCCTCCCGGTCGTGGAGCACGGCGGCTGTCCGGTCGGTGTGATCAGCCTCGGCGACCTGGCCGCTACGGAGAACCCGCACCCCGCGCTGACGGACATCGGCAAGGCGGCACCGAACCACTGAAGGGGTCTACGGGTCTTCTACGGGTCCACGGGTCCACGGGATCAACAGCCCCGGGGCGTCGACCGGCGCGTGAGGGGTACGCGGGGCACCGGAGGAGGGGGCCGTCTCCATGGAAAGGAGTGGCGACCGCGATGCAGTTCCATGACCGCGGGCAGGCCGGACGGGAACTGGCCGAGCGGCTGCGGATCCAGCAGGAGAAGGGCGCCCTGCCCGACCCCGTCGTCCTGGCGCTGCCCCGCGGAGGCGTCGCCGTGGCTCACGAGGTGGCGCGGGTGCTCGACGCCCCGCTCGACGTGCTGGTCGTGCGGAAGATAGGTGTTCCGGGCCACGAGGAGTTCGGCGTCGGTGCGATCGTGGGTGAGGAGGATCCGCTCTTCGACCGGCGCACCCTCGACTACCTGGGCCTCAGCGAGTCGTCGCTCGCCTCCGTGGTGAAGAGGGAACGCGAGGAGCTCCGCCGCCGCGAACGCCTCTACCGGCAGGACCGTTCCGCCCCCGACCTGACCGGCCGGACCGTGATCGTCGTGGACGACGGGCTGGCGACCGGCTCAACGGCCCGCGCAGCCCTGCGCTGTGTACGGCGTCAGTCGCCCCGCCGCGTGGTGCTGGCCGTGCCGGTCGGCTCACCGGAGGCGGCGGAAGGGATGCGTGCCGAGGCCGACGAGGTGTTCTGCCTGCACCGGCCGCCCGGCTTCACGTCCGTGGGCCTGTGCTACGAGGAGTTCGGACAGCTGACGGACGAGGACGTGCTCGCAGCGCTGCGCATGACGGCAGAACACCGGAGCGCCTGACCCGACCGAAGTGACGATGGGGACGCGCCACCGGAACGTGGCGCATCCCCATCGACGAGCCCTTCGTGCCCTACGGCTCAGTCCGTGCCGGACTCCATCGCGGCGCGGTCAAGGAGCGCGTCCGCCTCGGACACCTCGCCGCGGGAGGCGATCGCCTCGGCGCCGCCCTCCGGCAGCTCCGGCATGGTGCCGATCAGCCCGGTCGCGGCCGCCTGCGAGGCGCCGATGGTGGGGCTGCCGGTGCCGATCAGACCGAGACCGACGTACTGCTCCAGCTTGGCGCGGGAGTCGGCGATGTCCAGGTTGCGCATGGTCAGCTGGCCGATCCGGTCCACCGGGCCGAAGGCGGAGTCCTCGGTCCGCTCCATCGACAGCTTGTCCGGGTGGTAGCTGAACGCCGGGCCCGTGGTGTCGAGGAGCGAGAAGTCCTCACCGCGCCGCAGCCGCAGGGTCACCTCGCCGGTGACGGCCGCGCCGACCCAGCGCTGCAGCGACTCACGGATCATCAGCGCCTGCGGGTCCAGCCAGCGGCCCTCGTACATGAGGCGGCCCAGACGCCGTCCCTCGTTGTGGTACTGGGCGAGGGTGTCCTCGTTGTGGATCGCGTTGACCAGGCGCTCGTACGCGTTGTGCAGCAGGGCCATGCCGGGCGCCTCGTAGATGCCGCGGCTCTTGGCCTCGATGATCCGGTTCTCGATCTGGTCGGACATGCCCAGGCCGTGGCGGCCGCCGATGGCGTTGGCCTCCATCACCAGGTCGACGGCGGAGGCGAACTCCTTGCCGTTGATCGTCACCGGGCGGCCCTGGTCGAAGCCGATCGTCACGTCCTCCGTGACGATCTCGACCTCGGGGTCCCAGAACCGCACGCCCATGATCGGCTCAACGGTCTCAACGCCCGTGTCGAGGTGTTCCAGGGTCTTGGCCTCGTGGGTGGCGCCCCAGATGTTGGCGTCGGTGGAGTACGCCTTCTCCGTGCTGTCGCGGTAGGGCAGGCCGTGCGTGAGCAGCCACTCCGACATTTCCTTGCGGCCGCCGAGCTCGGTCACGAAATTCGCGTCCAGCCAGGGCTTGTAGATGCGCAGGTGCGGGTTGGCGAGCAGGCCGTAGCGGTAGAACCGCTCGATGTCGTTGCCCTTGAAGGTCGAGCCGTCGCCCCAGATCTGGACGTCGTCCTCGAGCATCGCCCGCACCAGCAGCGTGCCGGTGACGGCGCGGCCGAGCGGAGTGGTGTTGAAGTAGGCGCGCCCGCCCGAGCGGATGTGGAACGCCCCGCAGGTGAGCGCCGCCAGGCCCTCCTCGACCAGTGCCGCACGGCAGTCGACCAGGCGGGCGATCTCGGCACCGTAGGTCTTCGCACGACCGGGCACCGAGGCGATGTCTGGCTCGTCGTACTGACCGATGTCGGCGGTGTAGGTGCACGGGACGGCGCCCTTGTCGCGCATCCATGCGACCGCGACGGAGGTGTCGAGACCGCCGGAGAAGGCGATGCCGACGCGTTCGCCGGCGGGAAGGGAGGTGAGGACCTTGGACATAGGAAGAGTATGCATCATCTCGCATGGTCATGCAAAGAGGGTTCCGGCAGGGTTCCTCTCCCCGAGGTGCCGCCATTCGGGCACCATGATCGTGTGACATACGCGGTGACTGTGGACATGGACCTTCCCAAGGGCGCCCCGGAGCTCGACGTTCTTCAACGGGAGGGCGTCGTCTTCCTGCTGCGCAGGGGCCTCGATTCGATCGCGGCCATCGAGGGACCCGACGGGATGGAAGTCGACCTGGTCGACGACGTCATCGCCGTCCACCCCGGCGGCGCCCTGCTCAAGCTCTTCATCGACGCTCCGGCACTGGAATTCGCCGAGGACGCCGCGCGTGAGGTGGTCGCGGAGCTGCTGGAACGGACCGAGCCGCTCGCCGACTGGGAGATCACCCGCTGCGGGGTGGACCTGCACCCGGAACTGCTGCAGGAGAGCCTCGACGCGGCCGACGGCCCCGACGCCCCGCCGGCGGACCCCGCGGAACGGGCCCGCCGGCACGCCGAGGCCGAGCCCTCCGGCGGCACCGGCCGTGTCGACGAGGCGGCCGAGGCCGAGGACATGCGGAGCAGGCTCCGCGCCCTCGCGCCGAGTCTGCGGGCCTTCCCGCTCGAGGCGTTCGGCCACTCCGACGGCGAGGAGGAGGGGATCGTCAGCCGTGAGGCGGCGGAAGTGGCCGCCGGCGCTCTCGTGTACGCCATCGATCTTCTGGTCGACGAACTGTTCACGGATCTCGCGGGCCTTGAGGAGGACGGCCCCACCGTCGCCGAGGCCGACGCGCCGTTCATGATCCTCGACGAGCTGCCCCCGCAGCTCGGCCTGCAGTACACCGTCCTGTTCGTGCGCCGTCTCACCGTCACCGCCGTGACCATGACCGGCCGTCTCACCCAGCCGGACTTCGGCCGGCCGAGCTGCCTGGCCGAGGAACTGTTGCTGAAGTTCCTCGTCGCGCAGGCGGAGGCGACAGCGGATCTCTACGAGCTGCTGAGCGACGAGGTCGAGACGGCACTGCACATCTTCGCCGACGGCGTGTGCGAGGACATGGACCACGAGTGGCTGTACACCCCGGCCGTGGACGGCATCGGCAACGGCACCGTCCAGGACTGGTTCATCCCCTTCGACGACGAGCGGTACGTCCATCCGTATGCCGCGAACGGCGACAGCGGCGACGAGGACCTGGACTGACTCCCGTCACGCCGGGGCGGACCTAGGCTGGTGTCCGTGCACATCAGCTCCCTTTCCACACAGGACGGCGACGCCGGTCCCGGCGCGGCTGCGGCCCGGATCACCGGCCGTTCGGTGCGCAGCGAGCGCCGGTTGTCCGGTGCGCTTGCCGAAGTCGGCCTGGACGGCGGGCAGTCCGTGATCGTCAAGCGGGCGGACCCGCCCGGCGCGGTACAGGCCGAAGCGGCGGGACTGCGCTGGCTGGCCGATGCCGGCGCGGTCGCCGTTGTGAACGTCCATGGGTACGACGCGCGTTGGCTGGTGACCGGCCTGGTCCCGCCGGGCAGACCCACGGCCCGCTCGGCGGAACGGTTCGGGCGTGGACTGGCAGCCCTGCATGCCGCGGGCGCACCGGCGTTCGGCGCGCCACCGCCCGGTGGCCCGGTCGAGGCATACATCGGGCTCGCCCCGATGCGCAATGTTCCCGGCGCCGACTGGCCGCACTGGTACGCCGAGCAGCGTGTGCTGCCGTATCTGCGCGGCGCGGTCGACCGGGACACGATCCGCCCCGCCGAGGCGGCCGCGGTCGAGCGGGTCTGCGAGCGGCTGCCGGAACTGGCGGGGCCCGCCGAACCACCCGCCCGGCTGCACGGCGACCTGTGGAACGGCAACGTGCTCTGGGGGGCCGACGGGGAGGCCTGGCTGATCGACCCGGCCGCGCACGGCGGGCACCGGGAGACCGACCTGGCGATGCTCCACCTCTTCGGCTGTCCGCACCTGGAGCACGTACTCGACGGCTACCAGCAGGTGGCGCCCCTCGCGGACCGGTGGGCGGACCGGATCGCTCTGCATCAGCTGTTTCCGCTGCTGGTGCACGCTGTGCTCTTCGGCCGCGGCTTCGCCGAACAGGCCCTCGCGGTGGCGCGAGGAGCCCTGGCGTGAAGTGGGCGGCCCGGTGGGAAGTGAGCGGCGAGTGCCGCCCGCGCGGGCGCGAACGAGTACCGTCCCGTACGCCTACCAGCCCCGTGCAGCCTGCAGCAGGTGGTCGCGGACCAGGGTCACGTGCGGATTGGCGAAGGCGCCGGGGCGCACGCCGCCGTGTACTGCCCCGGCGGCCACGGTCCAACAGCCATGGGTGAGGACCCGGGCTGTGCTGTGCGGTCGTAGCAGCAGCGGTGGACCAGTTCTGCGGTGCTCAGGGCAAGAACCTCTCCGATGCCGAGAACGGACCTCCCACGGTGTTGGGAGGTCCACCATCGGCCGGGTGTTCAGGCCCATGCCGGGTGGCCGACGGCCCTCGTAGCGTCATGGTCATGGCTGACAACAAGAACGTCACTGGCAGGCGGCACGTGATGCGGGTCGCGGCAGGGATCGGGGGTGCCGCGCTCGCCGCCGGCCTCGGTGTGCCGAACGCGAGCGCGGCGGACGCGGACGGCCTCGGGTCTCGCCGCCGTCATGCCGTACGCACCTATGTCCTGGTCCACGGCACGCACAGCGCAGGTGCCTTCTGGACGGCGATCGGCCGCGAACTGGCGCTCCGCGGACACCGCGTCATCGCCGTCGACCAACCCCTGCACGGCACCGAGAGGTTCATGCCCGAGGCGTACCAGACACAGGACCTGCCTGCCCTTGCCACGGAGGCCTCGCCCATCGCCGCCCTCACGCTGGACGACTACGAGCGGCGCGTCACCGGCGTCGTACGCCGCGCCGCCCGGCTGGGCGGCCCCGTGGTGCTGGTCGGGCACAGTATGGGAGGCGTCTCGGTCAGCAGGGTCGGCAGTGCCGTGCCCGAACTCCTCGCGCACATCTGCTACATGGCCGCGTTCTGCCCGAGCCGGAGCATGCCCTCCCTGAACGCCTGCGCCGCCTCGCCCGAAGGGCAGCACGCCATCACTCCACTGGACCAACTCGTCGGAGACCCCTCGAAGTTGGGCGTGCTGCGCCTCAACTGGCGTACATCCGACCGCCGGGACCTCGCGGTGTTCAAGGAGATGATCTGCGCCAACTATTCGGACCTCGCGTTCCTGCGGGTGCTGGAGGGCATGCAGACGGACGAGTCGATGACCGCGTACGACGGCCGGGCCGTGGGCCGGGCGGAGGCGTGGGGCCGGATCCCCCGCACCTACCTGCGGTTCGGCAAGGACAGGACCGTCGCGGCCCAGCTCCAGGACCGCATGATCGCGGAGGCCGACGACCTCACCCCGGACAACCGCTTCACCGTCCGCAGCATCCCCGACGCGGGACACCTGGGCCCCGAGGACCCCACCCGTGTGACCGACATGCTGCATGGCCTGCGGGTGTAACCGCGCGGGCGCCCGGGCACGCCGAGGTGTTCACTGGACGTTCAGCCGAGCGACAGTTTGTTCGGTTCCCAGTGAGCACACTCGATTCATGGCGACTGTTCAAGCAACCGACACGAATCCCGGCGAGCTCAAAGACGTCCCCGGCTGGTTTCCGCCGCTGGACCAGACCCTGTTCACCTGGTTCCTCGAACGGCAGGAGACGCGCGGCTTCGGGGGCGACCTGGTGGAGCTGGGCGCCTACATGGGCAAGAGCGCCGTCCTGCTCGGTCACCACCGCCAGGACGGTGAGGAGTTCACGGTCTGCGACCTGTTCGGGGGCGAGGCACCGGACGGGGCCAACCGCGCAGAGACGGCGAAGTCGTATGCCTCGCTCACCCGGCAGGCCTTCGAACGCAACTACCTGGCCTTCCACGGAAACCTGCCCACGGTGATCGAGGCGCCCACCTCCGTGATCTCCAAGGAGGTGGCCGCGGACAGCTGCCGCTTCGTCCACATAGACGCCTCGCACCTGTACGAACACGTCCACGACGACATAGGCGCGGCCCGCGACCTGCTGCTCCCGGACGGCATCGTCGTCCTCGACGACTTCCGCTCCGAGCACACTCCCGGCGTCTCGGTCGCCACCTGGGAGGCGGTGCTCAACCGCGGGCTGCGTCCCATCTGCCTGAGCACCCAGAAGCTGTACGGCACCTGGGGCGACCCGGAGCCCGTCCAGGAAGAGCTGCTGACGATGCTCAGGGCCCGTACGGACGTCGGTCTGAGCGTCCAGGAGGCCGCGGGCCACCGGTTGGTCCGCACCCGCGCCCACAAGGGGATGCAGGCGCCGCCCTTCCCGCGCTCCCGGTACTACACGGGGCCCGAGCAGCCGAAGTCCTCGACGCCGGCCGGCCATGCTCCCGCTGCCACGCCCCGCCGACCGCGATCCCGGGCCCGCCGCATCGGCGTGGACCTGCTGCCCCCGATCGTGACCCGGGCGATACGCCGGGCTCTCGCATCCGGCGCCCAGGGTGCCGCTGGGCGCGCGGCACGCCGAAGGTCAGCGTGACAGGCGTCGGTCGCCGGTGAAGCCGCTGGCGCAGTAACCAGCCCCGGATCTCGTCCCGGCGAGCGGGTGGGCCGCTTCGTGGAACCGCTCCACCCGCTGCTCGGCCCGACATTTCGCGGCCCGGGGTGGAGCGTTCGACCGCACGCCGCTTTCCGAGGCTCGACGAGATGGAGGAGATGCCCCGACAGCCGTTCCGGTCGCGCTACTCGGCCAGACTCTGGGTGCCGACCACCGAGAGCAGCTCCAGCTTCTCTGCCGCCTCGGTGCCCGGTTCGGCCGAGTAGACGATGATGTGCAGGTCGTTGTTCTCCACGCGCAGGGTGTCGCAGTCCAGCGTGACCAGACCGACCTGCGGATGCTCGACCGTCTTGCGAGCGGCCTCCAGACGGCCGACGACACCCGACTCCCACAACTCGGCGAACCGCTCGCTCTTGGCGCGCAACTCCGCGATCAGGCAGCGCAATTGACGATCGGCCGGATACCGGGCGGCGGTCGTCCGCAGTTCGGAGACCATGCCGACCTGGAAGGCCCGCCATTCGTCCGGGGTGTGCCGCACCCGGGTCGGCCAACCGAGGAAGTTGCGCCACACACCGTTGCGTTCGAAACCGCGCAGACCGGACGGGTCACCCATCAGCGCCCCGTACATGGGGTTGGCCACCAGCAGCGTCATCGCCGCGTCGGACACCGCGACGGGCGTGTCCACCAGCCGGTCCAGCAGCCGCTGGACGCTGGGCGTGATGTGCCCGGGCACCAGCTCGGGACCCGGCGGCACCAGCTCCGCCAGCCTGTACAGATACGCCCGCTCGTCCCCCGACAGCCGCAGCGCCCGGGCCAGCGCCTCGACGACCTGCCCGGAGGGGTTGGCCGCCCGGCCCTGCTCCAGGCGAGTGATGTAGTCGACCGAGATCCCGGCCAGCAGGGCCAGCTCCTCGCGCCGCAGACCGGCCGCGCGCCGGTGGCCGCCCGCGGGCAGCCCCGCCGCCTCCGGGGAGACCCGGTCGCGCCAGCGCCGCAGAGCCTGTCCGAGTTCTGTCGCCGTCATCCCCTCAGTGAACACCGTGCGCCGTGCCCGTGCCTGGTACCCGCAGTCCCAGGAAGAAGGGTCTTCTGGCTGATGATGCCGCCGCGCCGGAGCCTGGACGCATGACGACAACACTGATCACCGGAGCCAACAAGGGCATCGGCCACGAGACCGCACGCCGACTCATCGCCACAGGTCACACCGTCTACGTGGGGGCCCGTGACGCCGAGCGCGGCCGCCGGGCCGCCGAGCGGCTGGGTGCGCGCTTCGTCCTCCTCGACGTCACCGACGACGCGACGGTCGAGGCCGCGGCCAAGACCGTCGAGGCCGACGGGGGCCTCGACGTACTGATCAACAACGCCGGCATCGAGACCAGGGGCGAGGGCAACAGCGTGCCCACCGCCGAGACGGTGACCGCCGACCAGATGCGGAACACCTTCGAGACGAACGTCTTCGGCGTCATCCGCGTCACCCACGCCTTCCTGCCCCTGCTGCGGCGCTCGTCCGCACCGGTCGTGGTAAACGTCAGCAGCGGCCTGGCCTCGCTGACCCATCTCTCCGACCCGGAACACCCCGCGCACTTCTACCCGGGCATCGCCTACCCGACGTCCAAGACCGCGGTGAACATGATCACCGTGCAGTTCGCGAAGGCATTCCCGGACATGCGTATCAACGCCGTCGAGCCCGGCTTCACGAAGACCGACCTGAACGACAACACGGGTACCCAGACCGTCGAGCAGGCCGCCGAGATCATCGTGCGCATGGCGCAGGTCGCGCCCGACGGTCCGACCGGCGGCTTCTTCGACGCTGGTGGTCCGCTGCCCTGGTGAGAAAGAGCTGAACCAGCTGGGGTGCGCCTGCCGAAGAGTTCACGCCGACTGAGTCGTCTCTGACAGGCATGCAGGGCATCACTGGCCGCTGCGCCGCAGCCGCACGCGATACGAGTAGTGCTCGGGCAGGAAGTGGCTGATGGCCAGCTCGACGAGCCGGCCGCCGACGGTCTGGTACGCGCGGTCGATACGCAGCACTGCCCGGCCGGGTTCGCAGCCGAGGTGCTGGGCGATCTCGGGGGTTGCCTCGGCGACGGTGATGCTCTGTTCCGCCTCGGCGATCGGTTCGGGCAGCCGTTGGTCGAGCAGCCCGATGACGGTGAAGGCGTTGGAGGAGCCCGGCAGCGTCAACTCCTCGACCTTCTCCAGTAGTTGGCCCACGGCGGGCGGCAGCCAGACGGAGGTGTGGCAGAAGGCCACGTCGTCGTGCAGCCGGAGGAAGGCCAGCTTGTGCACCCGGTCGGTGTCGAGGCCGAGTCGCCCCGCCGCCTCGACGTCGACCCGCCGATGCAGAGGCGTGACCACGTCCATGCGGGTGTCGATGGACAGCCCCATCAGATCGTCAACCGAGCCGAACTGCCGCAGGTACTGCTCCTCGCGGGGCGTGGCGAACGTCCCGCGTCCCGGTACCCGGTAGACCAGCCCCTCGGTGACGAGGTCCTGGAACGCCCGGCGCACGGTCTGCCGGCTCACCCCGTACGTCTCGGCGAGCTCCGCCTCCGTGGGCAGCCGGACGCCGTCGGGATAGTCGTGCCGCAGGATCGCCGTCCGCAGCTCCCGGGCGAGCCGGACGTATGTGCTCTCCCGCTGCGGCTGCTCAGGCATCGAGACCGCCTCGGGCCACCAACTGCGCTGCGATCACGTTCCGTTGGATCTCGTTCGTCCCCTCGCCGACGATCATCAGAGGTGGCTCCCGGAAGTACCGCTCCACGTCGCCCTCCGTCGAACAGCCGTAACCGCCGTGAATCCGTACGGCGTTGAGCGCGATCTCCGTCGCCGTCTCGGACGCGGCGTCGGCCTCACGAGCCGCGTACGGCGTCAGCGCTCATCGGGAAGCTCTCCACATCGTCGTGGTCAGATGACGGCGTCGGCACGCAGCGCCCCGATGTCGTCGGGGGACAGGCCGAGGTCGGTGAGGATCGTGTCCGTGTGCTGGCCCGCGTCCGGTACGGGATCCATGCGGGCGGGCACCCCCGCGAGGTCGGCCGGCGGAAGCAGCGCCAGCACCGTCGCACCGGGCACGGCCACCTCGCGCCAGCGCTCGCGTGCCGCCAGCACCGGGTGGTCCAGGAATGCGGCGACGTCGTTGACCCCGGCGCAGGCGATGCCGATCTCCTCCAGGTCCTTGAGGATCTCCTCGGCGTCCGAGCGGGCGATGCGTTCGGCGACGATCGCGTTGACCTCGGCGCGGTGCGTCACACGGTCCGTGCCCGTCGCGAAGCGCGGGTCACCGGTCAACGCCGGTCGTCCCAGGAAGTCCGCGCAGAGGGTGGCCCACTCGCGCTCGTTCTGGACGGAGAAGAGAACCTGCTTGCCGTCGGCCGTCGTGAAGGCGCCGTACGGTGCGATGGTCGCGTGCTGGGTGCCGAGGCGGGCGGGCTGACTGCCGCCGTAACGCGTGTAGTTCGCGGGCTGGCCCATCCACTCCGCCAGCGCCTCGAACAGGGACACCTCGACGGGGTGCGTGCGGCCGGTGGTGGCCCGTGTGTACAGAGCGGTGAGGACGCCGGTGTAGGCGTACATCCCGGCGGCGATGTCGGCGACGGAGATCCCCACGCGGGCGGTCCCGTCCGCGGTGCCGGTGAGGGAGACCAGGCCGGTCTGGCACTGCACCAGAAGGTCGTAGGACTTGCGGTCGGCCCACGGCCCGGTCGTGCCGTATCCGGAGATCGTGCACGGGATCAGCCGCGGGTAGCGCTCGGTGAGCGTGTCGACGCCGAGACCCAGCCGGTCGGCGGCTCCCGGCGCCAGATTCTGTACGAACACGTCGGCACCGTCGAGGAGTTGGTCCAGGATGTCCCGCCCGCGCGGGTCCTTGAAGTCCAGGGTGAGGGATTCCTTGGAGCGGTTGAGCCAGACGAAATAGCTGGAGTGGCCGTGCACGGTCGTGTCGTAGCGGCGCGCGAAGTCGCCCCCTCCGGGCCGCTCCACCTTGATCACCCGGGCGCCGAGATCGGCGAGCTGCCGGGTGGCGTAGGGGGCGGCCACGGCCTGTTCGAGGCTGACCACCGTGATGCCGGACAGGGGGAGCTGATGCACCGTCATACCTCTTGGTCCTCGTACGGGAAGTGCGTGCGCGGCAGTTCGGCCGCACCGGCCCGGGCCACTCCGTCGAGCAGTGCAGGCACGTCCGGGCAGCAGGCGGCGGCCTTGGCACGCAGGTCGGCCTCGGACAGCGGGCGCTCGGGTGCGCGCCGGGTGGCAGCGCCAGCTCGGTGCGGACCCGACGGCCGTCGGCGAGGTCGACGCGCAGGGCGACGTCGCCGTCGAGGAGGGAGCCGGTCTGCCAACGGTCCCCCTGGGTTCGTTGCCTGCTCTTCGTACGACGGACGGGTCCTCTGCGCAGATTTGTACGGCCAAATACAAGATCCTGTCAACGCCTGACCCACCTGTTCCGGGCCGCGGCACGCCGAACCCGGCCCGGACGGGCACCCCCATCTGCGGGGAGGGTTCGAAACGGCGGGGGAGCGGCAGCGGTGTGGCCAGGAGGAGGACCCCGGCGATCGCGATCGGCGTGCGGGGGCTGGTCGCGCCGGTCAGCGGGCCCCACAGGGCGGTCATCGCCGCGGTGGTCGCCACCCGCGCCGCATCCCCGTGCACGATCCGACGCCGGTGTATCCGCACTCCCTGATCCGGCGCGGCGACAACCCGCACCCCGCGCCGGCCGCACTGCGCACCCACCTCGGCTCCCCGCGCAACGACCGCGACAACACTTTGCAGCGCCCGCACTGTAGCGCGCATGCAAGTGAAGCTTTGCAGGGTCGCGCCCGCACCGCTCCGGCTGGTAGACCCTTGGCATGGCAGACGCAGATGACGATTCCGGGCGCTTCGTGACGGGGCAGACGGCGCTGGTCGTGCCCGTACCGGAGGCGGAAGCCTCGGTCCGGGTCTGGCGAGACCGCTTCGACCCCGCGGCCCGGGCCGGTGTCCCGGCGCACGTCACGGTGCTCTTCCCCTTCCTGCACGCGTCCCTCGTCGACGACGGGACGTGCGCCCTCCTGGACGAGGTCTTCGGGCGGCACCCGTCCTTCGACGTGCGGTTCGAGGAGTGCGGACGGTTCCCCGGGGTGCTCTACCTCGCACCCGCACCGGCCACTCCGTTCCGCAGGCTCACCGAGGCGGTCGTCGACCGGTGGCCGCAGGCCCCGCCGTACGGCGGAAAGTACGACCCCCACCCGCATCTGACGGTCGCCCAGGGACAGGACGACGCAGTCCTGGACGAGATCGAGTCGGGCCTCCGCCCCGGTCTTCCTTTCGCGGCGCGCGTGCCCACGGTCGATCTCGTGGTCCACAGTGGCACCGACTGGAAGCACCGGGCGTCCTTCGCCCTTCGGTAGCCGACCGGAACCAACCCGTCGTCGTCCCCAACTCCCTGGCCAAGCGCACCCGCACGAGCCCTGGAGGAGCGGAGGGGGACCGAGGCGGGACGCTCGGCCCAAAGGCGGCCCAGTGGCCGTCTGTCCGTCTCGGGGGCGGCCGTCGCGGTTCACGCCGTAGAGGTCCGGCATCGCGACGACGTGCCGACTGCACAGGTACTCGGCGGCCGCCAACCGCAGCCGACCGCATATCTGCCCTGGTCCGTGGTGAGCAGGTCCGCCCCGGGCCCGAGCGGGGTCCGGACCCGTCCGCCGCGCCGTGAGACCACCGCGGTATCCGGCCCGAGGGCGGTCACCCGCACGCCCGGGCGGGGCATCAGCTTGAGCAGTTGTCGGTAGAGGGTCTGCCTCCGGTCACCCTTCGAGAGGTGACGGGAAGTGATCGCTCCTTCGAGCGAACTTGGTCTTGACCGTGAGGAACGGTTGCCGACAGATGGCGCGCGAGGGCCGCGACCGTCAGCGCGGCGACCAGTGCGCATACGCCGGACCAGCCGAAACCGGCATACGCCCGGGCCCCCAGCCAGGACCCCGCGGTGCCGCCGAGGTAGACGCAGGTCATGTACGCGGTGTTGAGCCGGCTGTGGACGCCGGCCCGCAGCGCGTAGATCCGCACCTGGTTGGCGACCATCCCGGACTGCATCCCCACGTCCAGCAGCAGGGTGCCGACGACCAGCGCAGTCAGCCCGGCCGCACCGCCCAGCCCGCCCAGTGCCAGGACCGGCGCCGAGACGCCGACCACCAGGAAGCAGCCGAGGTTCACCGCGTCCGGCCCCCGGCGGTCCACCAGTCGCCCCGCGGCCGGCGTGCACAGCATGGTCGCCGCGTTCACCAGCGCGAGCAGCCCCGCGGACCGCGCAGTCAAGCCGTACGCCGGACCCGTGAGCAGGAGCGTCACGCCGGTCCACACCGCGGAGAAGCCCGCGAACACCGCGGCCTGGTAGAGGCAGGAGCGGCGCAGTTCGGGTTCGGTGCGCAGCAGGCGCAGAGGTGCGGCGAGCAGGGCCGGGTAGCGGTGCGTGACGGACGGGGCAGTCGTCGTCAGGGTGCGGGCGCGGGCCAGGAGGGCGGCAGCCGTCAGGGAGAGCACCGCCGACAGCACGTACGGGGCCCGCCAGCCGAGCCAGTCGCCGAGGGCGCTGCCGAACGTGCGGGAGAGCAGCATGCCGGCGATGGAACCGCTCAGCAGGGTGCCGCCGGCCACCCCACGGCGCTCGGCGGGCACCAGGGAGGCCGCGAGCGGGCCGGCCAGCGGCGCGACCACCGTGCTCACACCGACGAGGAGGCTGGCGGCGACGAGCGGCATCAGAGCCCCCGCGCTGCTCGCGGCGAGCAGGCCGAGGCCGGTCAGCGTCAGCAGGGTGACGATCAGCCGGCGCGGGCACAAGCGGTCGCCGAGCGGGACGAGCAGGAAGATCCCGGCCGCGTAGCCGAACTGCGTCGCGGTCACCACCGACGCGGCCGAACCGGGGGAGACGCCGAGGCCGTCGGCCACCAACGGGCTGATCGCCTGCGGGAAGTAGACGTTGCCCACGGCCACCCCGCAGATCAGCGCCAGGAGGGCGAGAGGCCGTCGGCCGGCGGTACGCTGCCGTGTGTCGTGTTCCGTCATGAACCGAAGTCCACGGCATCGACGGGCGGTTGCCAAAGGATGTAGCGGGAGGCTTAATGATCAGCTTCCTGCTCGACGTCGAGGACCTCGCGGACACCCGGTTCGCGATCTCGCCGCTGCGCGAGGTCATGGGCAGCCTGCGGGCCCTGCGCGCCCCCGCACTCTTCCCGCTGCACGTCCCCTGGCGCCGGTCGGTCCTGGCCCGCCTCGACCCCGCCGACGCCCGCCTGCTGACGGCCCTGGTCGGCGAGAGCCTGACCCTGCCGGACTTTCTCACGCCGCGGCCGACGACCTTCGCGCCCACGATCGAGGACCAGCTGGCCGTCGTACGCACCACCCCGGAAGACCTCGTACGACGTGATCTGTACGCGGCACACGCACCGCGCCCCCTCCCGGACGCGCTGCGGCAGATCGCCGCCCCCGGCGCCGCACCGGTCGCCGAGCTGCTGGAGGAGACATGTGAACTCCTGCTCCGTTACTGGGAGTTGTTCCTGTTGCCTGACTGGCCGCGGATGCGGCTCGTGCTGGAGGCCGACATCACCCACCGCGCCCGGCAGCTCGCCACGGGTGGCGCCCGGCTCCTCTTCTCCGACCTGCACCGCAACGTGCGCTGGCGGGACGGGGTGCTGCGCGTCGACCGGATGATCGGCCGGCACCAGGTGGACGGCTCCGGGCGGGGGCTGCGCCTGGTGCCGTCCCTGTTCGCGCACAAGCCCGCGCCTCCGCTCAGCGCCGACGAGCCGCCGATGCTGGCCTACCCGGGCCGGGGCGCCGCCACCCTGTGGGAGCCCGCACCCGACCCCGACACCTCGGCGCTCTCCGCGCTGCTCGGTGCACCCCGCACGACGGTCCTGCGCCTGCTCGCGGAGCCCCTCCCCACCGTCGAGATCGCGCGCCTGCTCGGCGTGACGCCCAGCGCCGTCTCCCAGCACTTGAAGGTCCTGCACGCGAACGGTCTCGTCACGCGAGCCCGCGCCGGTCGCCGCGTGCTGTACCACCGCAGTCCGCTCGGCGACCGCCTGGCCTTCGGCGCCTGACTTCGAGAGCGCTCGAAGGCCCGGGCGGACGGGGACGGCAAGCGGGCGGGCGTGCACATCATGGAACGCTACGGCGGCGCCGGGGCACCGATGACGGCTGCACCGGGCCGGGCCTTGGCCCCGTGATGCTCGGGCCGCGCCTCGGCGGGCCGGCGGACGTGGATCGGGAGATCGCGGCCACGGCCGTTCAGAGGTCGGCCGAGCTGGGCCGAGGCTGCGTGGGCCGGCTGCGGGAGACGACGCGCATCCCGCGGCCGTCCACCACGCGGACCTGCAGCGAGCCGCAGCCGCACCGGGCCCACACGGTGCGGCCCCCGGCGGTGCTGTGCCGCGACACCACCTGGAACGGCTCGGCATCGTCGGGCCGGGTGCAGTGCGGGCAGATGGCGCCGGTCGTGCTGATCATGGCAACTCCTCGTACGTGCTGACTGGTTGACCGTCGCGACACAGCCAGGGTGCAACCAGGGATCCGTTCACGTCCAGGTTGACTTTGTGGACCTCACCTTGAAGTCTGGGCTTCATGATTGACCTGCGCCGACTGCACGTCCTGAGGGCGGTGGCCCACTACGGCACGGTCACCGCGGCCGCCCGCGCCCTGCACTTCACCACCTCCGCGGCCTCCCAGCAGATCCGCCAGCTCGCCCGTGAACTCGGCGTCGACCTCCTCGAACCGCAGGGCCGAGGGGTACGGCTCACCCCGGCCGCCGAGAGCCTGCTTGCGCACGCCGACGCCATCCACGCCCGCTGGGAACAGGCCGAGCTCGACCTGCGCGCCGAACACGCCCTCGCCGGACCACTTCGCGTGAGCGGCATCTCGGTGGCCGTCTCGGTGCTGCTGGCCCCGATGGCCGTGCGGCTGCACGAGTGTCATCCGGGGCTGTCCGTCCGCATCCGGGAGGCGGGGGTGCCGGAGAGCTTCGACCTGCTCTTCGAGGGCGAGAGCGACCTCGCCGTCGTCGAGGCCACCCCGCACAGCCCGCCGTTGAACGACGCCCGCTTCGACCAGCAGCCGCTCCTGGACGACCCGTTCGACCTTGTCGTCCCCGCCGGCCACCCGTTGGCGGGGCGCGAGCGCGTCGACCTCTCCGAGGCGGCGCACGAGGACTGGATCGCGCCCATGGCGGACAGCCCCTGTCGCCAGCACCTGCTGTCCGCGTGCGGGGAGGCCGGATTCAGCCCCGGCATCCTCCATCACACGGTGGACTGGAACGTCACCGCGCACTTGGTCGCAGGCCGGCTCGGCGTCGCGCTGATCCCCCGGCTGGCCCAGCTCACCCCGCATCTGCCGATCACCCGAGTGCCCTGCACGGGCAACCCGCACCGCAAACTGCTCACCTGCACCCGCCGCGGCGGCCGGGAACGGCCCGCGGTCGCGGCCGCACTGCACGAACTGCGCGAGCTGGCGCCGACGGCGGTGGCCTGAGTGGCCTGAGCGGGAGTACGGGTGAGCGCGACGTCGTACTCGCAAGCCGGCGAGAGAAGGAACGGCGGACACGCCGGCCGTCCGGGTCAGGAGGATCACTCGCGTGGCCCGCCGGTTCCACCGCCCGGCGGGGAGAAGAGTCGCACCGAGTCGCCACGCCTGGCTGACATCAGCCGCACGGCAGGCGCGCAGTAGGAACACGCCCCATGTACGGGACGGCGGCCTCGATGATGTCCGCCCCGCTGGTTTGGAGGCGGTGCGTGTTCCGGTGCCGTTGCTGCGGCATGGGTGAGCGACTCGTGGCCCGGCTTCCACGCACCGAGGATCTTGGCGGACTTCGTGTGCCCGGACATGCAGAAGGGGCCGGAGCTGTCGGCTCCGGCCCCGTCAGTGTTTCGTGTTGCTGCGGGTCAGGCGGCGGCGACCTCGCCCGCGTGGCTGTGCAGGCGGGCGACCACCTCGGTCAGCTGCGCGGCGACCTCGGCGTCGTCGGCCGGGTGGGTCTCGGCGAAGCGGGTCAGCGAGCCGGGGATGGAGAGCTTGACGTCCTCCAGCACCTTGCCGCCGGCGATGCCCACGGCCTTGCGGGTCTCGTCCTGCGCCCATACGCCGCCGAACTGGCCGAAAGCGGTGCCGGCCACGGCGACCGGCTTGCCGCCGAAGGCGCCGGCGCCGTAGGGGCGGGACAGCCAGTCGATGGCGTTCTTCAGAACGGCCGGGATGGTGCCGTTGTACTCGGGGGAGAAGAGCAGGAAGGCGTCGGACGCCTGCGCGGCCTCACGCAGCTTGGCGGCGGCGGCGGGGACGCTGCCCTCGACGTCGATGTCCTCGTTGTAGAACGGGATCTCGGCGAGGCCCTCGAAGATCTCCACGTCCGCGCCCTCGGGAGCGAACTTGACGGCCGCCTCGGCGAGCTGGCGGTTGGTCGAACCGGCGCGAAGGCTGCCGACGAGCGCAAGGATGCGAACAGACATGCGAACTCCAAGATGCTGAAACATTGCCGTTACGATCCGGACTGGGGTCCGTTTAGTTCTAGCATCCTAACCGGACCGCGGTCCAGTTTTGTTCCCGATGCTTTACGCTGTCTTCATGTCCGCCGTCCTGCCGCCCATTCCGAGGCCCGAAGAGCCTGTCGGCGAGCCCGAGTTGTTGCAGCTCGGCTCGGCCGAGGACGAGCCGTGCCTGCGTGCCGACGCCGCCAGGAACCGGGCGAAGCTGCTGGAGGCGGCCGCTCGGCTGATCGCGGAGCACGGGGTGGCGGGGGTCACCATGGAGGCGGTGGCCGCCGCGGCCCAGGTGGGCAAGGGGACCGTCTTCCGGCGCTTCGGCGACCGCACCGGCCTGCTGATGGCGCTGCTCGACCATTCGTCGAGGACACTGCAGGCCGACTTCCTCGGTGGTCCGCCGCCGCTGGGCCCCGGGGCGCCGCCGGCCGACCGGCTGCGGGCGTTCGGTGTGGCGCTCCTCTACCGCTCGGCCGAGCAGCTGGACCTGCAGCTGGCCGCCCAGCCGGAGCCGACCCGCCGGTTCGCCCACCCGTCGACGCGGGCCCTCACCATGCACGTCACGATGCTGCTGCGGCAGATCGTGCCGAAAGCCGACTGCGACCTGCTGGCCCAGACACTCATGGGCTCTCTCGATCCCGCCCTGATCCACCACCTGACCAGGCAGCGAGGGATGTCGCTGGAGCGGCTGGAGGCGGGCTGGACCGATCTGGTCGCCCAGGTCACGGGCACGGAGCCGCCCCGCTGACCGGGTTCAGCGCCAGGCGGCGAACGCGTCCACGAGCCCCTGCGGTGCATCGGGGCGGAACAGCAGGACTCCGTTGCGGGCCGACTCCTCGGCGGAGCGCTCGCTGCGGGGGAACATCCTGTCCTCGTAGGCGGCCAGTGCGACCTCGGTGTCGCCCGGGTGCGCCGTCAGAGCCAGGCCCAGTTCCGCCCCGTCGAGCAGGGCCAGGTTCGCGCCCTCGCCGGCGAACGGCGACATCAGGTGCGCGGCGTCCCCGAGCAGGGTCACGCCCGGGACGCGCTGCCAGTGGTGTCCGACGGGCAGTGCGTGGATGCGCCGCGGGACCAGCGGGCCGTCGGCGTCGGCGACCAGAGCCCGCAAGCCCTTGTCCCAGCCCGTGAAGTGCTTGAGCACGTACGCCTTCGCCGCCTCGGTGTCGGTGAGGTCGATGCCGTCCAGCCACTCCTCGGGTGCCTCCACGGCCGCGTAGACGTGCAGGCTGCCGTCGGTCTCGCGGTGGGCGAGGAAACCCCGGCCCGCGCCGAGCGCGAAGAGTGATCCGCCGCCGACGATCTCGGCGCCGGCGGGATGTCGTACATCGGCGTTCCGCAGGTTCGCCTCGACGAACGACACCCCGGTGTAGGCGGGCTCGGCATCCGAGACCAGTGGCCGGATGCGGGACCAGGCACCGTCGGCGCCCACCAGGAGGTCGGTGGTGAAGACGCTGCCGTCCGCGAGCGCCACCTCGTGCCGGCCGCCGCCCAGCGGACGCGCTCCGGTGACCCTCGCGCCCCAGCGGACGGTGCCTTCGGGGAGCGAGCCGAGCAGAAGGCCGCGCAGGTCGCCGCGATCGATCTCGGGGCGTCCGCCGTCCGCGCCGTCCGCCTCGTCCATGTGCACCACGGCGTCCTTGCCGAGGATCCGCATGGCCTCGCCGCCCTCGTGGACGAGCGCCCGGAACTTCTCGTACAGTCCCGCGGCGCGCAGTGCCACCTGGCCGGAGTCCTCGTGGATGTCGAGCATGCCGCCCTGGGTGCGGGCGGCAGGGGAGGCATCCAGGTCGTAGACGGCGGATTCGACGCCGTGCACCTGCAGAACCCGGGCGAGGGCGAGGCCGCCGAGACCGGCGCCCACGATGGCTATGGGGTGGTGGGTGGTCATGTCGTACTCCCTGAAGTCAGTCGGATACGGCGGTCCGCTCGATGCCCGCGATCAAGGCCCGCAGGCCCCATGACAGGCGGGCCTCGGGCGCACCGGACAACAGCTCGCTCCCCAGTGCGGCGATATGCGGATGGGTTCGGTCCGAGATGCCGTGCAGGGCGCGGCGCAGGGCGTCCCACTCCTCCTCGGAGGCCTCCTGCGAGTGCTCGGCGGCCGTCGCGGTGGCGTGTTGCAGCAGCAGGTCCACGCCCCACGCGGCCTGCGCGGGCGGCACACCGCCCTCGTCGAGCAGGGCCAGCAGCGCCTCGATCAGCTTCAGGTAGTGGGGGCCGCTCGGCCGGGCCGTGAGCGCGGAGCGGGCCAGGCTCGGGTGCTCGAAGAGCGTCGCGGTGTACGCGGTGAGCACCCGCTCCAGCCGCTCCCGCCACGTGCCCCCGGCCGGGGCCGGGCCGACCGTCCCCAGCAGCTCGTCCAAGACGGCCGCGTGCAGCTCCGCGGTGTTGCGGACGTAGACGTACAGCGAGGCCGGACCGGTGTCGAGCTCCCGCGCCAGACGCCGCATGGTCACCTTCGTCAGTCCCTCGGCGCGCATGATCGCGACGGCCGCAGTCACGATGCCCTCCCTGGTCAGGGCGGGTTTGGCCGGGCGCTCGCGGCGGCTCGGGGGGGTGTCGGTGCGGTCTGTCATGCCTGGAGACTAACGAACATGTTCGTTACGAACAAGTTCGGGACGAACGCGTTCGCGCATGCCCGCCTGTGGTCTCTGCCACAGGTTCTGCAAAGATGCCGTACGTCATGGTGCAGATACCGAAAACGCCCGCGCCCACCTCGTCCACGCAGTGCTCCGTGCCCACGAGCGCCGATGTGGCCCGCCTGGCCGGCGTCTCGCGCGCGACCGTCTCCTACGTCCTCAACAACACCAGCGCCGTACGGATCAGCGAGCCCACGCGCCGCCGGGTCCACGAGGCCGCGAAGGAACTCGGGTACGTGCCGCACGCGGCCGCCCGCAGCCTGCGCGCCGGGCACAGCCGTATGGTCCTGATGCCCGCCCCGGACTTCCCGGTCGGCCCGCTCTACAGCCAGTTCATCAGCGAGCTGCAGTGGGCGCTCGGCCGTCTCGACTACACGGTCGTGCAGTACGGCTCGGTCGGCGTACGCGGCGACGAGGCCGCCCGCGCCTGGGCCGAACTGCGGCCCGTCGCCGTCCTGGTGCCGGGTGCGGGCCTCGGCCCGCAGGGCGTGACGGTCCTGAAGCGCTCCGGCGCCCGGGCCGTCCTCACCCTCGGCTCCGGGTCCGTCGAGGGCGCCCACGCCCTGGTCATGGACCAGGAAGCCGTCGGCCACTGCGCAGGCAGCCACCTCTTCGACCGCGGCCGCCGCCGCATCGGCGTCGTCGTGCCCGAGGAGGACGGCCTGGAGCCGTTCACCCTGCCCCGCCTCGAAGGCGTGCGCAGGTCCCTGCACGGCACCGACGCCACCGTCACCGAGTTGCCCCTCGCCTACGAGGAGGAGGCGGCCGCCCGCCTCGCCGCCCGCTGGGGAGACCTGGGCCTCGACGCCGTGTTCGCGTACAACGACGAATACGCGATGCTGCTGATGAGGGCCCTGCAGGATGAGGGCGTACGCATCCCGCAGGAGGTGGCCGTGATCGGAGCCGACGACCTCATGCTCGGCCGGCTGCTGCGGCCCCGCCTGAGCACCGTCCATATCGAGCTGCCGTCCGGCCGTGACCTGGCCGAACTGGTCGACCGCGCGGTCCGCAACCCCGCCGCCGCGCCCGAGTCCCACAAGGTGCTGGGAGCGACGGTGGTCCACCGCGAGTCCAGCTGACCCCCCGGGAGGTAGGCATGGCGCCCATGCGTACGACGGTCGGCATCATCGGCGGCGGCCCCGCCGGGCTGCTCCTGGCCCGGCTGCTGCACCGCACGGGCATCGACTGTGTCGTCCTGGAGGCCAGGGCCCGGGAGTACGTCGAACAGCGCCAGCGCGCCGGGATGCTGGAGCAGGGCACGGTCGACGCTTTGCGCGAGGCCGGCGCCGCCGAACGCCTCGACGCCGAGGGCCTGGTCCACCAGGGCATCGAGCTGCGCTTCGAACGCGAACGCCACCACATCGACTTCCCGGCCCTCACCGGCGGCCGTACCGTCACGATCTACGCCCAGACCGAGATCGTGAAGGATCTCGTCGCGCTCCAACTGGCCGAAGGGCCACCGCTGTTGTGGGAGGCGCAGGCACTCGCGGTCGAGAAGCCGGAGAGCGCCTCGCCCGTCGTGCGGTTCCTGCACGAGGGCCGCGAGCAGACACTCATCTGCGACTGGGTCATCGGCTGCGACGGCTTCCACGGCATCTCCCGCGGCACGTTCCCGGCCGCCGGCAGTCACACATACGAGCGCGACCACCCGTACTCCTGGCTCGGGATCCTCGCCGACGTGGCACCGTCCTGCGACGAACTGATCTACGCGCGCGGGCAGAGCGGCTTCGCCCTGCACAGCATGCGCTCTATCCATGTCTCCCGCCTCTACCTGCAGGTCCCGGGAGGGACCGACGCCGACGACTGGCCCGACGACCGCATCTGGGACGAACTCGACGCCCGCTTCGCCGTCGACGCCGACTGGACGCTGCACCGCGGCCCGATCACCGCCAAGTCCGTTACACCGATGCGCAGTTACGTCCACGAACCCATGCGCCACGGACGCCTGGTCCTGGCCGGCGACGCCGCCCACATCGTCCCGCCGACCGGCGCCAAGGGCCTCAACCTCGCCGTCTCGGACGTCCGCGTCCTCGCCCGGGCCTTCGCCGAACTGCACCGCACCGGATCCGAGCGACTCCTGGACGACTACTCCCGGACATGCCTCGCACGTGTCTGGCAGGCCACGCGTTTCTCGTACGACATGACTAGGATGTTGCACGCTCAACCAGATGGGGATGTGTTCGAGAACCGGCTGCAGTTGGCACGTCTGCGCCGGATCGCCTCATCCCGCCACGCGGCCGCCGAACTGGCCACGAACTACACGGGACTTCCGCTGTTGACCTGAGTCCCGCCCGGTGACGAAACGGAGAGCCGTCATGCCGTTGCTCGAATCGAAGACCTGGCAGTCCCGCCCCCTGTCGGGACCCGAGTACGCCGTAACCGAGCCTGCCACCGGGGACACCCTCGCCACCGTCACCCTCGCCTCTGCCGAGGATGTCGGCACGGCAGCCGAGGCCGCGCGCGCCGCCCAGGCCGAGTGGGCGCGTGTCCCGCACTTCGTTCGCGCCGGCGTTCTGCGCAGGGCAGGCGACCTGTTCACGGCGCACGCCGCCGAACTGCGCGACTGGATCGTGCGCGAGTCCGGATCGATCCCCGGCAAGGCCGACTTCGAGCTGCACGTCGCCGCCCAGGAGTGCTACGAAGCCGCCGCGCTCGCCTCCCGCCCGGCCGGACAGATCCTGCCCAGCGAGGCGCCCCGCCTGTCATACACACGACGGGTTCCGGTGGGCGTGGTGGGCGTGATCTCCCCGTTCAACGCGCCGGTGATCCTCTCGATCCGCTCGGTTGCCCCGGCCCTCGCCCTCGGCAACGCGGTCGTCCTGAAGCCGGACCCGCGCACGGCGGTCTGCGGCGGACTCTCCCTCGCCGCGGTCTTCGCCGAGGCCGGTCTGCCCGAGAACCTGCTGCAGGTACTGCCGGGCGGCCCGGACGTCGGCCAGGCCCTGGTCGCCGACCCGCGCGTGCCGGTCATCTCCTTCACCGGCTCCACGGCCGCGGGCCGGGCGGTCGGCGAGGCGGCCGGACGCCACCTCAAGCGCGTCCACCTCGAACTCGGAGGCAACTCCGCCCTCGTCGTGCTGGAGGACGCCGACCTCGACGCGGTGATCTCGACGGCCGCCTGGGGCTCGTTCTTCCACCAGGGCCAGATCTGCATGACGACCGGCCGGCACCTCGTCCACCAGTCGGTGTACGAGGAGTACGTCGAAAGGCTCGCGGCCAAGGCCGACGCACTGGCTGTCGGCGACCCGCACCGCGAACAGGTCCACCTGGGCCCCATCATCGACGACGCCCAGCTCGCCAAGGTGCACGGACTGGTGGAGGCCAGCACGTCCCGGGGCGCCACCCTGGCCGCGGGCGGCACCCATGAGCGGCGCTTCTACCGGCCGACGGTCCTGGCGGGCGTCGACGACAGCACTCCGGCCTACGCCGAGGAGGTCTTCGGCCCGGTCGCTCCCGTACGCTCCTTCGCCACCGTCGACGAGGCGGCGGCTTTGGCGGCCCACGGCGAGTACGGCCTCTCCCTGGGCATCGTCACCCGTGACACGGCCCGCGGTCTCGACCTCGCCGAACGCATCCCGACCGGCATCGTCCACATCAACGACCAGACGGTGAACGACGAGGCCGTCGCCCCCTTCGGCGGCATCGCCGCCTCCGGCACCGGCGCCCGCTTCGGCGGCGAGGCCAACCTGGAGGCCTTCACCGACGTGCGCTGGACGACGGTGCGTGGGGACGTCGCGCCGTATCCGTTCTAGTGCTCTAGTGGTGCGTGATGCGCAGTGCCCTACTGGCCGTTCTGGTCGGCCTGGGCCTGCTGCTCCGCGACCGCCTTGCGGACCTCGTCCATGTCCAGCTTGCGCGCCTGTCCGATGACGTCCGTCAGGGCGGCCTCGGGCAGGGCGCCCGGCTGCGCGAACACGGCGACCTGGTCACGGACGATCATCAGCGTCGGGATCGACTGGATACCGAAGGCCGCGGCCAGCTCCGGCTGCGCCTCGGTGTCGATCTTGCCGAACACCAGGTCCGGGTTCTCCTCCGCCGCCTTCTCGTACACAGGCGCGAACTGACGGCACGGCCCGCACCACGACGCCCAGAAGTCGATCAGGACGAACTCGTTGTCCGTGACCGTCTGGTCGAAATTCTCCTTGGTGAGCTCCACGGTGCTGCTCATGACCTGAAATCCCTCTTCCTGCTGTCGGGGCGAAGCCGTCGGCACAACACGGCCGACCAGTCACGTATTCCGCGCCCCTACCCGTGTGGCCTGAGCGCACACCACCCACCAGACTGGGCCCATGACGGAAACGGAAACCATCGCGTACGACGTCGTGGTGCTCGGGGCCGGGCCCGTGGGGGAGAACGTGGCCGACCGCACGCGTGCGGCAGGCCTGTCCACCGCGGTCGTGGAGAGCGAGCTGGTCGGAGGCGAGTGCTCGTACTGGGCCTGCATCCCCAGCAAGGCCCTGCTGCGCCCGGCCATCGCCCGCGCGGAAGCCCGCCGGGTGCCCGGCCTGCGCCAGTCGGTGCAGGGCCCACTCGACGCCGCCGCGGTCCTCGCGCACCGCAACTACTACACCTCCGACTGGCACGACGACGGCGCGGCCGGGTGGCTGGAGGGCATCGGAGCCGACCTCTACCGCGGCCGTGGCCGGCTGACCGGCCCGCGCACGGTGACCGTCACCGGCTCGGACGGCGGGCTACGCGTTCTCACCGCCCGGCACGCGGTCGTCGTCTGCACGGGCACCGACGCCGTGCTGCCCGACCTGCCGGGCCTGGCCGACGTCAAGCCGTGGACCAGCAGAAACGCGACGAGTGCGCAGGAGGTGCCCGGCCGTCTCGTCGTGGTCGGCGGGGGAGTCGTCGCCATAGAGATGGCCACCGCCTGGCAGGCACTCGGATCGCAGGTCACCGTCCTCGTCCGGGGCAAGGGCCTGCTCAACCGCATGGAGCCGTTCGCCGGGGAACTGGTCGCCGAGGCCCTCACCGAGGCCGGCGCGGACATCCGCACCGGGACGTCGGTCGGGTCGGTCGCCCGCGAGAACGGCACGGTCGTCGTGGTGACCGGCGACGGCGAGCGCATCGAGGCCGATGAGATCCTCTTCGCCACGGGCCGCCGTCCGCGCACCGACGACATAGGCCTGGACACGGTCGGCCTGGAACCGGGCGGCTGGCTGTCCGTCGACGACAGCATGCTGGTGAACGGAAGCGACTGGCTGTACGCGTGCGGCGACGTCAACCACCGCGCGCTCCTCACCCACCAGGGCAAGTACCAGGCGCGCATAGCGGGCGCCGCCATCGCCGCCCGCGCGTCCGGCGTACCGATCCTGGAGTCGGACGCCTGGGGCGCCCACGCCGCCACCGCCGACCACCACGCCGTCCCCCAGGTCGTTTTCACCGATCCGGAGGCGGCGGCCGTTGGCCTCTCCCTCGCGGAGGCGGAACAGGCCGGGTACCGGGTACGGGCCGTGGACGTCGAGATGTCCTCGGCGGCCGGCGCGGGACTGTACGCCGACGGCTACCGCGGCCGCGCCCGCATGGTCGTCGACCTGAACGAGGAGATCCTGCGCGGAGTCACCTTCGTGGGACCCGGCGTCAGCGAGCTCATCCACTCGGCGACGGTCGCGGTCGCCGGCCAGGTCCCGATCGCCCGGCTGTGGCACGCGGTGCCGTCGTTCCCGACGATCAGCGAGGTGTGGCTGCGCCTGCTGGAGGCGTACCGCGACAACTGACGTCCGCGAAGATCGGGGGCGCGGCGGGGGAGTCGGGGCGGCGAGGAGGCTGCGGTGAGCGCGCCCCCTGATTGGCGGCAAAGCGCCCCTGATTCACGGCAGTTCGAAGCCGAGTGCCTTCGCCGCATCCTCCGGCGTCGACTGCGTCCAGCGCTCCGCCATCGATGCGTTCGAGGACAGTGAGCGAAGTTCCGCGCGGTCGAGGTACAGCATCCCGTCGAGGTGATCGGTCTCGTGCTGCACGATCCGCGCGGGCCAGCCGGTGAACACCTCGTCCAGCGGACGCCCCCGCTCGTCCTCGCCCGTCAGCCGCACCTGGGCGTGCCGTGCCACCACGGCCTGCCAGCCCGGCACGCTCAGACAGCCCTCGAAGAAGGCGGCCCGCTGCGAACCGACGGGCTCGTACGACGGATTGACCAGGACCCGAAACGGCTGGGGCACCCGGCCGCGGGCCAGCCGTACCTCGTCCGGCACCGGCGCCGGGTCCTCGATCACCGCGATCCGCAGCTCCACACCGACCTGCGGCGCGGCGACACCGACGCCAGGCGCCGCATGCATGGTGACGCGCAAAGCCTCCACGAAGCGGGCGAGCAGGGCCGGGTCGAGCTGACCGTCGAACCGCTCGGTGCCTCGCCGCAGCACCGGGTCGCCGGCCGAGACGATGGGCAGCGGCCCTTCGGCGGCGAGGAGTTCCTCGACCCGCTCGGCAAGGGGCGCGTGGTCACGGGGAGTTGCCATCGGCCCAGCATGCCACGGCCACCGGCGACCGACGTCACCCCGTGTGACTCACGCCACTTCTGTCTCCGGGAACTCGGCGTCCCACGCGTCCGACTACTGGACCGCTACGCCACATCGCCTCCCCGCCCCCGTCCCCCGGAGAAGCCCGCCGATGTCCACCGCTCCCCCAACGACCAAGGACGACACCCCGCAACCGGCCACCGTCCCCGTGCCGTCCCCCAGCCGATGGGCGCCGCTCCGCCCGCTGGTACTGCGACTGCATTTCTACGCCGGAGTGATCGTCGCACCGTTCCTGCTCGTCGCCGCGGTCACGGGCTTCCTGTACGCCGGCGCCTTCCAGGCCGAGAAGCTTGTGTACGCGCATGAGATGACCGTCGCGAAAACAGGCGGCACCGAGCTGCCCATCTCCGAGCAGGTGGCCGCCGCCCGCAGGGCCCACCCTGGGGGCACCGTCTCGGCCGTACGCCCCTCCCCGCAGGCCGACGCCACCACCAGGGTGCTGCTGTCCGGCATGAAGGGCGTCGATCCCGACCACACCCTCGCCGTCTTCGTCGACCCGTACACCGGCAAGGTCCGCGGCGCCCTCGAACAGTACGGCTCGACCGGCGCGCTTCCGCTGCGGACCTGGATCGACGAACTCCACCGCGACCTGCACCTCGGCGACACCGGCCGGCTCTACAGCGAGTTCGCCGCGAGCTGGCTGTGGGTGATTGCGGGCGGCGGCCTGGTGCTGTGGTTCTCCCGGCGCCGCGCCCTGCGCACGGTGCGCGGCACCAGCGGACGGCGCCGCACGCTCGGCCTGCACGGCACAGTCGGTGTCTGGGCCGCCGCCGGGTTCATATTCCTCTCGGCGACAGGTCTGACCTGGTCGACCTACGCCGGGTCGAACATCGACGAACTGCGCACCTCGCTCGGCCAGGCCACCCCGTCGGTCTCGGCGACGGCCGGCGGTGCGCACGCGGGCCACGGCGCCTCCGCCTCCACCGGGGACGCCGAGCACGGCGTCGGCCTCGACAAGGTGCTCTCCGCGGCCCGTGCCGAGGGCCTGACCGACCCCGTCGAGATCGTGCCGCCCGCGGACGCCAACTCGGCATACATCGTCCGGCAGGTGCAGCGCAGCTGGCCCGAGAAGCAGGACTCGGTCGCGATCGACCCGGCCTCCGGCAAGGTCACCGACGTCCTGCGGTTCGACGACTACCCGCTGCTCGCCAAGCTGACCCGCTGGGGCATCGACCTGCACACCGGAGTCCTCTTCGGGCTGGTCAACCAGCTCGCCCTGATGGCGCTCGCTCTCTCCCTCGTCCTGCTGATCGTCTGGGGCTACCGCATGTGGTGGCAGCGCGGGCGCGGCTCCGCCTTCGGTCGGCCGATCCCGCGCGGCGCCTGGCAGCAGGTGCCTCCCCAGATCCTGGTCCCGGCGGTCGCCGTCATCGCAGTCCTCGGCTATTTCGTGCCGCTGCTGGGCATTCCGCTGGCCGCCTTCGTCGTCACCGACGTCCTGCTCGGCGAAATCGCCCACCGGCGCAGCGTGGCCGTCAAGTAAGGCGCAGGGGCCCGGTTTTCCGGGCCCCTGCCATGTCCGAGCCCTGCCACGTCCCACCTGGTCCGAAACGGTCCTCAGACCGAAACGGCGTGAATCGGTGCTCAGACCGAGACGGTCCTCAGACCTGCTCGAAGTCGCCCGCGAGGGCCGAGGCGATGCGCAGGTGCGACTCCGCCTCCTCCTGCCGCCCCTGCCGCTCAAGCGTGCGACCGAGCATCAGCCGGGCGTAGTGCTCCACCGGGTCGCGCTCGACGATGGCGCGCAACTCGCCCTCCGCGCGCCGCAGTTGGGCCGAGTGGTAGTAGGCCCGCGCCAGCAGCAGCCGCAGTCCGGTCTGCTCCGGCACCTCCTCGACCAGCCCGCCCAGCACGCGCGCCGCGGCGGCGTAGTCCTTGGCGTCGAAGAATATCCGCGCACGCTCCCAGCGCTCGGCTGCTGTTCCGTGGTCGTAGTACGTCGTCTCCACCGTCTTCTCCACCCTCGCCTCCACTGTGACCTCCTTCGGCGTACTGCAACCGCGAGGGATGGTTGAACATTCCAGTACATGATTTCGCTGCGGGGGAGTCCTCAGGCCGGCATCGCGGCCAGCTCCGCGTTGGCCCGCTCGGTCACCCGGGCCAGGACGTGCTCCAGGACGGCGCGGCCGGCGTAGTGGGCCAGGGCGATGACGCGGCCGTCGACGGTCGGTGTGGTGGTGGTCATGACTGCTCCGTCTCGTTGTCACTGAATGGATCAAGAGGTGCGTCGAGCAGCGTCGCCAGGTCGCGGTTGAACTCCCGCGCACGCGGGCTGTCGAGGCCGCCGAGCGGCTCCAGCAGTTGCTGCAGCAGTCCCTGTACGACCTTGATGGCGCGCCCGGTGACCTCGCGGCCCTGCTCGGTGAGGGCCAGCTGTACGGCGCGCGGATCCCGGGGGTCCCGGGTGCGCTCCAGGAGGGCGGCCGCCTCCAGGGTGCGGGCCAGTTTCGACACGTAGAGCGGTTCGAGTCCGGTGTGGTCGGCGAGGCGACGCTGGCTGGGGCGCTCTCCGCTGCGCTGCATGCCGTAGAGCGAGGCCACCAGCGAGTACTGCGCGTGCGTGAGGCCCAGTGGCGCCACCGCACGGTCGACGGCCACACGCCACTTCATGGACAGGCGCCACACCAGGAAACCGGGCGTCGCCGTCTCGGAACCATTGCTCATGAGACATACAGTACATGGCTACTATGTCCATGGCTACTATTCTGGATTGCCGGGCGAGACCGCCCGTGTGACGGACTGACGGGACGCCTCCGGCGGGGCTAGGTTGGCGCCATGAGCAATCTTGATCGCGAGGCGGTTCCCGCTCTGTGCGGCGGCCGCGGCTTCGTGGTGGCGGAACCCGTGCGTGAACTCCTCAGCCCTCGACGCGTCCAGCTCGGCGAGTCGACCGAAGTCCGCCGCCTGCTGCCCAACCTGGGCCGCCGCATGGTCGGCGCCTGGTGCTTCGTCGATCACTACGGTCCTGACGACATCGCCGACGAGCCCGGTATGCAGGTGCCGCCGCACCCTCATATGGGCTTGCAGACGGTCAGCTGGCTGCACGAGGGCGAGGTGCTGCACCGCGACTCGACCGGCAGCCTGCAGACGATCCGCCCCCGCGAACTGGGGCTCATGACCTCCGGCCGGGCGATCAGCCACTCCGAGGAGAGCCCCAGGCCGCACGCCCGGTTGCTGCACGGTGCGCAGCTGTGGGTCGCGCTCCCCGACACCCACCGCCACACCGACCCCCGCTTCGAACACCACGCGGAACTCCCGGTCGTCACCGCGCCCGGACTCAAGGGCACGCTGATCCTCGGCGACCTCGACGGCGCGACCTCGCCGGGAACGACGTACACCCCGATCGTCGGCGCCGACCTGGCCCTCGCCCGCGGCGCGGACGTACGCCTGCCGTTGCAGCCGGACTTCGAGTACGCCGTGCTGTCCATGTCCGGCGAGGCCCACGTCGACGGTGTGCCGCTGCTGCCGGGCTCCATGCTCTACCTCGGCTGCGGCCGCACCGAACTCCCGCTGCGCGCAGAGTCGGACGCCGCACTGATGCTCCTGGGCGGCGAGCCCTTCGACGAGGAGCTCATCATGTTCTGGAACTGGATCGGGCGGACGCAGGGGGAGATCGAGCAGGCGCGTTTGGACTGGATGGAAGGGCGGCGATTCGGTGAGGTGCAGGGGTATGACGGTGCTCCGCTACCGGCTCCGGAACTGCCGCCCGTCGCGTTGAAGCCGCGCGGGCGAGTGCGTTGACCTGCAGGAACGCCTGAGTGTGGGCAGGGCTGTCGGGTGGCGGGCGTCCAGGCGGTGCTGCTCGTGCGCTACGGCCTGTCGGACGGTGGCCGGTCGGGGCGGCTCCCTGCTTCGCGTCGGCTCACGGTTCCACCCAGGTCATCGGTTCGACAGGGGGGACCAGCTCTTTGTGTGTTGGTCAGGATGGTGCCGCGTTACGCAGTCGATTCGCGGTGGCGCCCGCTCGACGACGGGCTGACCGGAAGCCGGCAACCGGCCAGGCCGCGTGGGCGCACGGACAGCCGCTTTGCGATGTCCCGGAGCACCATTGCTGCCGGAGCCTCCGGTTCGTTCAGCACCAGCGGCGTTCCGGCGTCGCCCGCCTCACCCAGGCGGGGGTCCAGCGGCACCTGGCCGAGCAGGGGGACTTCCGTGCCCATGGCGAGAGACAGTGACTCGGCGACCGACCGGCCGCCCCCCGAGCCGAAGAGCCGTGCGGTCGAACCGTCAGGCAGTTGCAGCCAGGACATGTTCTCCACCACCCCGGCGACGCGTTGACGGGTCTGTGCGGCGATGGCTCCGGCCCGCTCGGCCACCTCCGCCGCGGCCGCCTGCGGGGTGGTCACCACGAGAATCTCGGACTCCGGGAGCAACTGGGCGATGGAGATGGCGATGTCGCCGGTGCCGGGCGGCAGGTCGAGCAGCAGAACGTCCAGATCCCCCCAGTACACCTCGCCGAGGAACTGCTGCAGCGCGCGGTGCAGCATCGGGCCGCGCCACACCACCGGGGCGTTGCCCGGGGTGAACATCCCGATGGAGATCACCTTCACACCGTTCGCCCGGGGCGGCATGATCATCTTCTCGACCCGGGTGGGGCCGGCCGTCGCTCCCAGCATCCGGGGAACCGAGTGGCCGTGGATGTCGGCGTCCGCCACGCCGACGGACAGACCCCGGGCGGCCATCGCGGCGGCCAGATTGACCGTGACGGTGGACTTGCCGACGCCGCCCTTGCCGGAGGCGACGCAGTACACCCGGGTCAGGGAACCTGGCCGGGCGAACGGGATCTCCGGCTCCGTCGCGTCGCCCCGCAGGCTCCTGCGCAGCTCGGTGCGCTGCTCGTCGCTCATCACGTCCAGTTCGACCCGCACCGCGCCCACGCCGGGCAGCGCGGACACGGCGGCGGTGGTGTCCGCGGTGATCCGCTCGCGCAACGGGCAACCGGAGACCGTCAGGTAGATCCCGACGGTGACGGTGCGGTCCGTGCCGACGGTGATCTCCTTCACCATGCCGAGGTCGGTGACGGGCCGCTGGATCTCCGGGTCGAGGACGCCGTCCAGCGCCTGACGGACGGCCTCCACGGTCGGGGCGAGGGCTACGTGGGTGTGTGCAAGGGTCACAAGAGGCTCCGTATCCGGATCCGGGGGTTGGTGCGGGGGAGATGCGGTGCGGCGTCAGCCGGCGACGGTCCAGGTGTCCTTGCCGGTGAGCAGCGACTGGAGGTCGGCGGGGGCGGCGGAGGTGGCCCGGTCGGTCTGGGCGCGGACCTGGTCGTCGTAGACCGGGCGGCTGACGGAGCGGAAGACGCCGGTGACGGTGTGGCCGAGGTCGGTGGCCGACAGCCGTGACAGCGCGAAGGCGTACGAGGGGTCCGTGAGGGTGGCGTCATGCACCACCAGTGCATCCTCCCCGGCCTCGGAGACCTTCGCCGGCGTCAGCCCGCCGGCTCCTGCGGGTCCGGTGCGGATGACGCCGTACTCGCCGTCGGCGCCGAAACGCACGGGTTCGCCGTGGTGCAGCGGGATGAGGCGCCGTTCCTTCTCGCCGGGCCGGCGCAGGACGTCGAAGGCGCCGTCGTTGAAGATCGGGCAGTTCTGGTAGATCTCCACGAGCGCGGTGCCGCGGTGTTCCGCTGCGGCGGCGAGGACCGCCGTGAGGCCGGCGCGATCGGAGTCCAGGACGCGCGCCACGAAGGTGGCGTCGGCGCCCAGTGCCAGCGACACCGGGTTGAAGGGGGCGTCCACGGAGCCCATCGGAGTGGACTTGGTGACCTTTCCCGGCTCGGAGGTCGGGGAGTACTGGCCTTTTGTAAGCCCGTAGATCCGGTTGTTGAAGAGGAGGATCTTCAGGTTCACGTTGCGCCGCAGGGTGTGGATCAGGTGGTTCCCGCCGATCGACAGGGCGTCGCCGTCCCCGGTGACCACCCATACCGAGAGGTCGGGACGGGTCACGGCCAGGCCGGTGGCGATGGCAGGGGCGCGGCCGTGGATGGAGTGCATCCCGTAGGTGTTCATGTAGTAGGGGAAACGGCTGGAGCAGCCGATGCCCGAGACGAACACGGTGTTCTCGCGCCGCAGTCCCAGTCGGGGCATGAAGCCCTGCACGGCCGCCAGGACCGCGTAGTCGCCGCAGCCTGGGCACCATCGCACCGCCTGATCGGACTTGAAGTCCGCCGCCGACAGCTTCGTCTCGGCTGCGGGCACCCGCGCCTGCCCGCCGAGGGCCGGCAGACCGAGGTCAACGGCGGTCATGTCCCCACTCCTTCGATCACGTCGGTGAACACGCCCTGCAGTTCTTCCGCCCCGAACGGCAGACCGGCGACCTTGGTGTACGAGACGGCGTCGATCAGGTACCTCGCCCGCAGCAGCAGTGCGAGCTGGCCGAGGTTCAACTCCGGGACCAGGACGCGCTCGTAGCGGGAGAGGACGTCGCTCAGGTTGGCCGGTAGGGGGTTGAGGTGGCGCAGATGCAGGTGCGCCACGGTGTGGCCGGTCCTGCGGACGCGGCGTGCGGCGGCGCCGATCGGCCCGTACGAGGAGCCCCAGCCCACCACCAGGACGTCGGCCCGGCCGGACGGGTCGTCGACCACCGCGTCGGGCACGGTGATCCCGTCGATCTTGGCCTGTCGCAGTCGCACCATACGGTCGTGGTTGCCGGCGTCGTATGAGATGTCGCCGGTGCCGTCGGCCTTCTCCAGACCGCCTATCCGGTGTTCGAGCCCGGGTGTGCCCGGCACCGCCCAGGGCCGCGCGAGGGTGTACGGGTCGCGCAGATAGCCCCAGAATCCGCCGGACCCGTCCGGGGCGTTGGGCTCGGTGGTGAACTCGACACTCAGGTCCGGAAGTTCGGAGACGTCCGGGACCAGCCAGGGCTCGGAGCCGTTGGCGATATGGCCGTCGGACAGCACCACCACCGGTGTGCGGTAGGTGAGCGCGATCCGGGCCGCGTCGAGCACGGTGTCGAAGCAGTCCGCAGGCGTGGACGGGGCGAGCACCGGCACGGGGGACTCGCCGTTGCGGCCGAACATCGCCTGCAGCAGGTCCGCCTGTTCCGTCTTGGTGGGCAGTCCGGTGGACGGCCCGCCGCGCTGTACGTCGATCACCAGCAGCGGCAACTCGGTCATCACGGCCAGGCCGATGGTCTCGCTCTTGAGGGCGAGTCCGGGACCGGAGGTGGTGGTCACGCCCAGCGCTCCGCCGTACGCGGCCCCCAGCGCGGCACCGACGGCGGCTATCTCGTCCTCCGCCTGCACGGTGGTCACACCGAAGTTCTTGTGCCGGGACAGTTCGTGGAGGATGTCGCTGGCGGGGGTGATCGGGTAGCTGCCGAGGAACACCGGCAGTCCGGACCGTGCGCCGGCGGCGACGAGGCCGTAGGCCAGGGCGGTGTTGCCGGTGATCTGCCGGTACTCGCCCGGGGGGAGTGTCGTCGCGGGTGCGACCTCGTAGGTGACGGCGAACGACTCGGTGGTCTCGCCGTAGTTCCAGCCGGCCCGGAAGGCCAGGATGTTGGCCTCGGCGATGTCGGGTCTTCGCGCGAACTTCTGCCGCAGGAACCGCTCGGTCCCGCTGGTCGGGCGGTGGTACATCCAGGAGAGCAGGCCCAGGGCGAACATGTTCTTCGCCCGCTCCGCGTCCTTCTTGCTCAGGCCCGTGTCCGCCAGGGCGCCTCTGGTCAGCGTGGCCATGGCGACCTCGTGGACCTGGAACGCGGTCAGGGTGCCGTCCTCCAGGGGGTTGGAGCCGTACCCGGCCCTGGCCAGGTTGCGCTGCGTGAACTCGTCGGTGTTCACGATCGCCGTCGCGCCCGGCGCCAGGTCGGCGAGGTTGGCCTTCAGCGCGGCCGGGTTCATCGCCACCAGCACGTCCGGCCGGTCTCCGGCGGTGAGGATGTCGTAGTCGGCGAAGTGCACCTGGAACGACGAGACCCCCGGGATGGTGCCCTGCGGAGCGCGGATCTCGGCGGGGAAGTTCGGCAGCGTGGCCAGGTCGTTGCCGAACGCCGCCGCCGCCGAGGTGAACCGGTCGCCTGCCAGCTGCATGCCGTCTCCCGAGTCGCCGGCGAACCGGATCACGACTCGGTCGAGCCGCTCGGTCCGTTCGCTCCGTTCGGGGAGGGTGCTGCTCATGACGTGACGTAGCTCTGGACGAAGGGTGTGTCGACGCCGATCGAACCGAGGTCGGCCGCTCCGCCGGGCGTACCCAGCGGCTCGGCGCGGCCAGGCAGCACGTCCGTGAAGAAGCGCGCGTTCTCCGTGGCGAACACGGTTTCCTCGGGGGCGAGTTCCTCCACTGCGGCGATCGCCTCGACCGGACAGACGGGTTCGCACGCGCTGCAGTCGATGCACTCCTCGGGGTTGATGTAGGCCATGCGTTCCCCGACGTAGATGCAGTCCACCGGACACTCGTCGACGCAGGCGCGGTCCATGACGTCGACGCACGCGGCACCGATGACGAAGGTCATGATGGGTGGCTCCTTTGCTGTGGTGGTGCGGAAGACCAGGACGGAGGGTGGGGCGGACGGTCGAAGGGGCGTCAGGTGCTTTCGACGGAGAGGACGGCGGGCGGGGCGTCACCCATCGAAGCGAGGATCTCGTAGCGCCGACGGGCGAACTCGGGTTCGAACTGGGCTCCAGGACGCCGTGGGTTGGGGATGTCGACGACCTTGCTCACCGTGGCGGGGCGAGGAGTGAGCAGCACGATCCGGTCGCCCAGCAGCAGCGCCTCGTCGACGTCGTGGGTGACGAACAGGATCGTGGTGCCGTACTGCTGCCAGACCGAGACCAGCAGTTGCTGCATCTCCGAACGGGTCTGGGCGTCCAGGGCGCCGAACGGCTCATCCATCAGCATCACCTGGGGGCGGGTGGCGAGGGTCCGGGCGAGCTGGACACGCTGCCTCATGCCGCCCGACAGCTGGCCCGGCAGATGACCGGAGAAGCCTTCGAGGCCGACCTGGGCCAGCAACTCCTCGGCCTGCTCCCGCCGTTGGCCGCGCGGTACACCCCGTAGCTTCAGCGCGTACTCGACATTTCGCGCGGCCGTGCGCCAGGGGAGCAGGGCGTCCTCCTGGAAGACCATCGCGCACACCGCGCCGGTCTCACCCACCGGTTTCCCGTCGACCTCCGCTTTCCCGGCAGTGGGCTGGAGCAGGCCCGCCAGCGCGCGCAGGATGGTCGACTTCCCGCAGCCGGAGGGGCCCAGCAGGACGACGATCTCACCGGGCCGCACATCGAGGTCGACCTCGGCGGCCGGCATGTCGCCGAAGGCCAGCTTCAGCCCCTCCAGCCGGACCCGCGCTCCGGCGCTCACCGGGCGTTCCTCGGCAGCCAGCGGTTGATCCGCGCGCCGATCCGCTCCACCAGCCAGGCCGTTCCCCAGCCGAGGATGCCGATCGACAGCATGCCGACGACCACGCCGGAGTAGTCGAGCAGCCCGTAGGACTGCCAGGTGTAGTAGCCGATGCCGAACTGCCCCGAGATCATCTCGGCGCTGATCACACAGATCCAGGCCACGCCCACGGAGACCGACAGCCCCGAGAAGATCCCGGGCATGGCTCCGGGAAGCACCACATGGGCCAGTACGGACAACCGGCCCGCGCCCATGGTCCGGGCGGCCTCCTCCCACACCTTGGGCAGGGTCTTCATCGCGTGGATGGTGCTCACCACCACCGGGAAGAACGCCGCGAAGAAGGTGATGAACACGATGCCCTGCTCGCCGGTGGGGAACATCAGGATGGCCAGCGGCACCAGCGCGATCGCCGGAATCGGCCGGGCGACCTCGATGAGCGGCCGCACCAGGATCTGGACGACCCGCGAGCGCCCGACGGCGATGCCGACGCTCACCCCGCTCACCGCGGCGAGCCCGAAGCCGAGCAGGATACGGCGCAGACTCGCCAGGAGGTCCGTGTAGTAGCCGCCGGACGCTAGCCGGCCTCGAAGCGTGTGCAACACGTCGAGGGGGCCGGGCACCTTGTCGAAGCGCAGCCACAGGACGACGTTGTCGGCCGTGAGGAGGTACCAGAGGAGTACCGCCGCGGCCAGCGGCAGCATGGACAGTGCTGCCGCGCCCAGTCGGCGGGGCCATGCTCCGGCCCTGACGAGCGGACGACGGCCGGGGGCCGGTCGCGGGGAGACGGTGGCGGGATCAGGGGTGGGAGACAGGGACTGCCGGGAGACGGGGGTTGTGGTCATGCGTCCTCTCTTCTACGAGCCGTCGGTGCTCCTGCGATGTGAGGTGTCCTGCTGGTTTTCCCGCGTTCGCTGTCGCTCACGAAGCCGCCAGTGCCGCCTCGTAGCTGAGTTCGCGGGCGCCGGAGTGGCCCGCCAGGTAGGAGTCCGCCTCGTCGGCCAGCTCGAACGGCAGTAGCCGGGAGTCAGCGGGTGCGCCCGGGTCGAGCACCCAGGTCGCGGCAAAGGCGAACATCCGGGTTCCGTTCTTCGCGTCCGGTACGTAGGCGGCGCGCACGCTCCCGTGGTGCGCGGCGATCTGCCGCAGCAGGCAGGTCGGTGTCGCCGCGACCGCCGTCGACTGCGCGCCGCTGAACCACACTTCGGAGGCGGTGGCCGGGTCGGCGACGGGCTGGTGGCAGACCGGGTCCTGACCGGTGAGCGTGCTGGAGGAGGTGATCTCCTTCCGGGCGGTGTCGTAGGAGGCGCCGTAGATCCTGCGCAGGTAGCTGTCGTTGACGAACTTGTCCAGCTCCAGCTTTTTCACCGAGCCGAGATCCTTGAGGAACGGCAGGTCGGCCGCGAGGGCGACGACCAGTTGAGGCTTGATCGTCGGGTCGAAGGTCACCAGTCCGTTCGGCCCGTTGTACAGGTAGACCACCTCCGGCTCGATGCCGGTGATCTTGGCGACCTGCTGTGCGGCGGCCAGGGGATGCTGGTTGAGGTAGCCGGCGGTGTCCCGGACCGATTCCAGGAAGGCCCGCATCACTTCGGGGTGGGCGTCGGCGTAGGACTGGCGGGCGACCACGGCGTGGAAGGTCGGCACGCCGTTGGAGCCGCCGTCGTAGAGCAGCCTGCCCTGCTTGCGGAAGACCATGAGCTGCGGCCATGGCACGAACTGCGACAGTGCGGCGACCTGGTTTCCCTGGAGCGCCGAAGCGCCGACCGCCGGGTCCTGGTTGAGCAGTTTGACGTCGTCCGGGCTCAACCCGTTCTTGCGCAGGGCGTTCGCCAGCATTCCGTGTGCGGCCGAGCCGACGCTGGTGGAGACCACCTTCCCCCGCAGGTCGGACAGCTTCTCGGCCGAGGAGTCCTTCGGCACGACAACCTGGTTGAGCGAGCCGCGCAGGTTGTAGCCGGTGACGGCCACCAACTCGGACTTGGCATCCGGGAATTCGGCGGTCTTGGAGCCGTTGACGAGGACCGGGTAGTCGCCCATGGAGCCGATGTCCACCTTGTCGGCGATCATCTGCGCGGTCAGCGGCGGCCCGGAGGGAAAGTCCTGCCAGACGACCTTGTAGTGCTTGCCGTTGGCCTTGCCGATGGCGTTCAGCTTGCGTTCGAAGGTGCCGCGCTGACGCAGCAGGGTGCCTGCGGTGACGGTGTTGATGGTCTTGGACTGGTAGCCGATGTTGACGACCACGGTCGAGGACTCGGCTGCGGATCCGGTGCCGCAGGCACTGGCACCGAACCCGAGCACCGCCAGTACGGCAAGCACCGGCCGGCCCCGGCGGGCCGGGCGCATGGCGCGCGGTCTGGGCTGAGTGGGCAGCGCGTCCGGGTGCAGGGAGGGGTTCATGTCAGACCCCGCTCACCGCAGCAGGAACGGGATGTCGACGGTTACCGCGTCGACCGGGCAACGTGCCGCGCAAGGGCCGCAGTACCAGCACTCGTCGACGTGCATGTACGCCTTGCCGGTGTCGGGGTGGATGGCCAGTGAGTCGAGCGGGCACATGTCCACGCAGAGGGTGCATCCGTCGATGCACTTGGCTTCGTCGATGGTGACCGGTACGTCGACCCGGTTCGCAGCTTGCGCCATCAGTGGTCTCCTTCAGCTTTGTTCGGTGGTCTGGGAATCGGTGAGGCCCATGCGGGCGAAGGCGCGGACATCGGCGTCCACGTCGGTGACGGCCGCCTCGAGCGCGGCCCGGACCTCCGGGCGCCCCGCCGTCAGACCCCCGAGGGCCTTGACGGCGGCCTTGCGCACATCGAGGTTGGTGTCCCGGGTGGCGGCGATCAGCGGTGCGACCGCCTTCGCGGAGTCCGCGACGGCAAGGGCCGCCGCCGCACCTTGCCGGATCTGCCAGGCGGGGTCGTCCAGCGCCGCGCGGGCCAGGGCGGCAGCCTGCTCGGTGCAGCCGGTGTGTGCCATGGCGGTCAGTGCGGCGGCGCGGACCAGGACCTCGGTGTCCTGGGCGAGGCGGATCAGGGTGGCGGCGCCGCGAGGGTCCCCGACGGCGGCCAGGCCCCGGGCCACGGCGAGACGTACGGGGGTGGCCGGGTCGGCAGCGGCTCCCGCCAGGGCGTCGAGCGCGTCGAGGGAGACGAACCCGAGCACGGCCTCGCAGCGCACCCCCTCGTCGGCGTCGGACAGCAGGGCCGTCAACTCCTCGACATCGCACTGCCGGTGACGCCACAGGGAGCCGACAGCGGTGGCGCGGACGTCGGCGTCCGGGTGCTCGCAGGCAGCGCGCAGCGACCGGGTGAAGCCCTCTCCGGGTACGAGCACCTCGCGCAGCTCGCCGAGCAGCTCCATCGCGGTGCGGCGGACAGCCTCGTCGGGGTCCAGCAGAGCCGCGGCGAAGACGGGCGAGGGCTCCTCCCAGGACTCGGCGGCCTCACTGAGCACCGTCAGCGCGGTCCGGCGCACATCGGGGTCGGCGTCGGTCAGGAACTCCGCCAGTTCCTCGGTGGTCGGGGCTTCTTCGGCGAGTTCGAGGAGGGCCAGGATGCGGTGGGGGCGCCGGGTGGGCGTACTGCTGCTCATCCCCACACCGCCGCCAGGTCGGCGCCGGCCGGTGCGGGCTCGTTCGGCACCCCGTCCGGGCGGGTGAAGCCGGGCACCGGCACGATGTAGGGGGCCACCGGCCGGGTCAGTGTCTCCATCTCGCCTGTTCCCGCGCTCTTGCGCAGGTTCAGATGGCGGAACCAGTTCGCGTCGTCCTGCTCGGGCCAGTCGGCGCGCTGGTGGTAGAGGCCCCAGCGGCTCTCCGTACGGGCCAGTGAGGCGCGCGCCGCCATCTCGGCACAGTCCCGGATGAAGGTGACCTCGGCGCAGCGCATCAGTTCGTGCGGGGTCTGGGCGCCCATCCGGGCGATGTCCCGGTTCATCCGCCCGAACGCCTCCAGACCGAGGGTCAGATAGCGCTCCGTCTTGGGCGGCTGGAGGTAGTCGTTGACGAAGCGGCGCAGCTTGTACTCCACCTGCGGCTGGGGCGGGCCGTCCGGATGGGACAGCGGCCGGTAGATCAGCTCGTGCGCCGCCTGGATCTGGTCCTGCGGCAGTGCGGGCCGGCCGGCAGAGGCGGCGAAGACACTGGCGTGCTCGCCGGCGATGTCCCCGTAGACGAAGGCGCCGATCATGTAGTTGTGCGGTACGCAGGCCATGTCCCCGGCGGCGTACAGGCCCGGCACGGTGGTCGCGGCATGTTCGTCCACCCACACGCCCGAGGCGGAGTGCCCGCTGCACAGTCCGATCTCCGAGACGTGCATCTCGATGTCCCGGGTGCGGTAGTCGTGTCCGCGACCGGAGTGGAAGGTGCCACGGGTGGGCCGCTCGGTGGTGTGCAGGATGCCCTCGATCTGGCTGATCGTGGCGTCCGGCAGATGGCTCAGCTTGAGGTAGATGGGGCCGCGGGCACTGTCCAGCTCTCGCTTGACCTCGGCCATCATCTGACCGGACCAGTAGTCGCAGTCGACGAACCGGTTGCCGTCGGCGTTGACCGTGTAGCCGCCGAAGGGGTTGGCCACGTAGGCGCACGCCGGCCCGTTGTAGTCCTTGATGAGCGGGTTGATCTGGAAGCACTCGATGCCGGACAGCTCCGCGCCCGCGTGGTACGCCATCGCGTAGCCGTCGCCCGCGTTGGTGGGGTTCTCATAGGTGCCGTAGAGATAGCCGCTGGCCGGAAGGCCCAGCCGTCCGCAGGCCCCGGCCGCCAGGATGACCGCACCGGCCGAGATGGTGACGAACTCTCCGGACCGGGTGTCGAAGCCCACCGCACCGACCGCCCGGCCGTCCACGGTGAGGACCCTCACCGGCATGATCCGGTTCTCGATCGTGACCCGGTCCCGCACATGACGGGCCCGCAGCGTGCGGTACAGGACCTTCTTGACGTCGCGGCCCTCCGGCATCGGCAGCACATAGCTGCCGGAGCGGTGCACCTTGCGTACGGCGTACTCGTTGTGCTCGTCCTTCTCGAACTTGACGCCGTAGCCCTCCAGCCGCTGCACCATGCCGAAGCCGCGGGTCGCGGTCTCGTAGATGGTGCGCTGGTTGACGATGCCGTCGTTGGCGAGGGTGATGTCCGCGACGTAGTCCTCGGGCGTTGCCTTGCCCGGCACCACCGCGTTGTTCACCCCGTCCATGCCCATGGCCAGCGCACCGGAGTGACGCACGTGGGCCTTCTCCAGCAGCAGCACGTCGGCGCCGTGCGCGGCCGCGGTCAGCGCCGCCATCGTGCCGGCGGTGCCTCCGCCGACGATGAGGACGTCGCAGGTGAGCTCGCGCCGTTGCGACTGAGGTGGAATCTGCACGGAAGTCAGCCCCTTTCGGAGTACGGGTGGTTCAGCAGCGGGTCGGGGGTGCGGTGGAGCCAGCCGGCCAGGGACATCCGGTCGCCGCGAAAGCGGACGAACTCGAGATCGATCGGCCGGCCGGCATCCGTGTAGGTCAGCCGTTCGAGGAACAGCAGGGGGAAGCCGTCGGGCACCTGCAGGAGACCGGCGACCGTACGGTCGGCGGCGATCGCCTCGATGGAGAGTGCGGCGGCGCCCAGAGGCAGGCCCAACTCGCCTTCGAGCAACCCGAAGACGTCGTGCCGTGTCAGGTCCATCTCCAGCAGGGGTCTGCCGATGTCCGCGGGAAGGTAGCTGGCGTCCAGGGACAGGGGCTGCCCGTCGAGCAGCCGCACCCGCTCCAGAGCGATCACCTCGGTTCCGGGGGCCAGTTCGAGCCGCTCGGCGACGGTGGGTGTGGCGGGCACGGTGTCCGCCAGCAGTACCTGGTTGACGATGCGGTCCGGCCCGGTGCCGAAGCACTCCGCCAGCCCGCGCAGCCGGTCCAGCCCCTGCACGGCCTTTCCCGACACGACGAACGTTCCGACGCCGGGGATACGGTCGACCAGACCCTCCATGCGCAGCAGGGCGAGGACGTCCCGGACGACGTTGCGGCTGGCCCGGAACTCGGCCGCCAACTCCGCCTCGGAGGGCAACGGCCGGGTTCCGTATACGCCGGTGAGGATCCGCGTACGCAGCACGTCCCGGACCCGCCGCACCGGGGCGACACGGCTGCCTGCCCCTCTGCCACCAGCGATGATCCCTGTCATGGCCGGAATGCTGGGGATGGCGTGTTACGTCAACCAGTGGCCGGAATTACGCGTCGGTTACGCCAACCTCCTCACTGCAAGCGCCTCGCTGACCAGGCAAAACAGTCATGAGCGGGTTGATATCGCCAGGCTTTGCGACAACCGGAGGCTTGCTCGCCCCGCCCTGCCGGGCTGCCGGGGCCGTCCGGCGCCCCGGCGTCTTCCATGGACAGCGGTCCGGGTTGCGCTGCCTCGCGGGGCCTTCGGTGGGACGGAACGGCGGGTGCGCAACGCGCGCGTCGGGCGTCGGGCGTCCTGGGCTCGTCGCGAGGCGCCGCTCAGCCAGGGCGTCACCGGCATGGGCGGCCGCAGCCGCATGGCGCCTGCCGAGAGCCGCGCGAACGGAAATAACCTCCTGCTACCTGCCGGAGACGAGGGCGAGCAGCGTGGCGGCCGGCCCCGTGGGTGGCGTCTCACGCTGCCAGACGGCGCGGAAACGCCGCCGCAGCAGGGCAGGCTCTTCCAGCGGGACGCTGATCAGCCGCCGGTCGTCGAGTTCGGCGGACACGGCGAGACGGCTCAGCACCGCGGGAGCGTCGCCCGCCGACACCGCGGACTTGATCGCGGTGGTGGAACCGAGCTCCGCCGCAGGCGGGGCGGGCTCTGCACATGTTCTCGGCCCGACCACCATGCTGCCGACGGCACTTCGTGGCCGGCGACCGGCGGGCGGCGGGGGAGTCCCCGCCAAGGACGAGTCGGGCGGCGCTGTGTCCGTTGAGGCCAGGGGATCGTGTGCAGCGGACCGGCGGAGGACTTCCCAGACGGCGTCGCGCGTTCCCGACCCCTGTTCCCGCACGATCAGCGGGGTCGCGGCCAACGTGCGCAGCGGCAGAGGCTGTCGACGCCTGGCCCAGGGGTGTCCCGGCGCCACCACCACGACGAGTTCGTCCTCGGCGATGGTGCGACTGCGAAGACCGTCGGGCGCGCGCGGGCCCTCGACGAAGCCGAGGTCGGCCTCTCGGCTGCGCACCATGTCCGTGACCTGAGCCGAGTTACCGACCCGCAGGGCGACCCTGACCTGGGGGAGTCTGGCGCGCAGAGTGATCAGCCAGCCCGGCACCCGGTGGTCCGCGATGGTCATGGACGCCGCGATCCGCAGTCGGCCCTGCTGATCCGCGTGGAGCGCGGCGACGCCACTGACCAGCGCCCTGGCGGCGTCGAGGACCGGCAGTGCCCATTCCACGACGGCGGTCCCGGCCGGGGTCAGCCGCGACCCGGTGGAACTCCGTTCGAGCAGCACCAGCCGAAGCCGGCGCTCCAGGGCGCTGATCCGCATGCTCGCCGCCGGCTGGCTCATCCCGTGGCGTGCGGCGGCCCGGCCAAGACTGCCGGTCTCCGCGACCGAGACCAGCAGTTCCAGAACCTTCAATTCCGGTGTCTCCGGGGGGAGTCCCATCAGCACTGCTTATGACCTCCTCGGAAATCGGTCTCTACCGAACACCGACTGGACGCGGTGATCGTGCAGTACGGATCACGGCCATCGTGCGGAACAGAACCAGGCGGCCGTACGGAACGGATCGAGTCGACCGTACGGAACGGACCGAGTCGGCCGTGCGGAACGGATCGAGTCGGCCGTACGGAACGGATCAGGAAGAAGACGCCATGGAATCGCCCTACACCCTGCTGGTCAAGCCGCTGCCACAGCGCGCTCTCGCCGGGACGAGACGAACCGCACGTGTGGTGGGTGCCAAACTGCCCGGGCTGGCCGCCGCTGTGACGGTCGCTCTGCCGGCCACATGGCTGGGCCGCCTCGCCCCGACGGTGGGCGGCCCGGTGTTCGGCATCGTGGTCGGTGCGTTGGCCGGGGCACTGCTCGGGCGGTTCGCCGCACCCGGAGTGGCTGAGCGCCTGCGCCCCGGCCACGCCTTCGTCGGCAGACAGGTTCTTCAGGCGTCCATCATCGTGCTCGGAGCCGGACTCCCCTTGAGCGAAGTGCTGCACGTGGGGGCCGGGTCGCTGCCGGTGATGCTGGGCACGCTGGCGGTGGCACTGGGGGGTGCATGGGTCGTCGGCGGACTGCTGGGGGTCCACCGCGAGACCGGGCTGCTGATCGGAGTCGGAACCGGCGTGTGCGGAGCCTCGGCGATCGCTGCGGTCACCGCCGCCGTGGGCGCCGCCGAGGCCCGGGTCGCCTATGCGCTGGGCACCATCTTCACGTTCAACATCGCCGCGGTGCTCCTGTTTCCTCCGATCGGACATCTGCTGGGGCTGTCGCAGGAGGCGTTCGGGCTGTGGAGTGGCACCGCGATCAACGACACGTCCTCGGTTGTGGCCGCCGCATATGGTTACGGAACGGAGGCCGGCGCTTACGCGGTGGTGGTCAAGCTGACCCGCAGCCTCATGATCGTGCCGATCTGCGCGGCCCTGGTGATGTGGCGGACCTGGCGTCGGCGGGCCACCCACGTCCAACCGAACGAGACGACGAGCGGGCACATATGGCGAGCGTTTCCCCTGTTCGTCATTGGTTTCCTCGCCTCCTCGGCTCTCGCCACCTGCGGCGGAATTCCCGCCTCATGGCAGCCGGTGCTTCCGGTGATCAGCACCTTTCTGATCACCCTCGCCCTGTCGGGGATCGGTATGTCACTCAAGTTCTCTCAGCTGCGCCAGGCGGGTCCGCGGCCCCTGCTGCTGGGCGCCGTCCTCTGGGTCGTCGTCGGGGGGACCGGAGTCGCTCTGCAGGCGATCACCGGTCGGCTATGACACGAGCACGGTTCGCGGACCTGCGGTACCGCGAGGCTGTCACGATCGAGATCGGGGTGCCGGGTGCCGGGTGCCGGGTGGAGGTGTTCCGTGCCTGACTCACGTACGTCACCTGTCATGACGTGGCGATACGGGAAGGCCGGGCGCGCGCCGATTCCACCGCCCGGCGCTGGAACGGAACGGCGGCCCGTGACCAGCCCGGTGCCGACGGTGCGCGAACCCGACCCGGCACGGGTCATCCGCGGTGGTTCGCCGTCACATGAGATGTAGGGGATTGACGGCGGCAGTATTCCCAAAATGAGTACTACTTATTTTGGGCTGGGTGACTTTGCTGGATGAGTTGGAGCGGGATGCGGTCGGCGACCGATCGCCGCGTAGCGCTACGACCTGGGCAATTCTGCGCTACAGGTGGTGCGCTTGGTGTCGCGACTCACGCGTCCGTATGTCACTGGTGTTGCATTGGTGAAAAATAAGCATGTCTATCATCTTGACGGTGGTGCCCCATTGCCTCGATAAATGCAACTCATGAGGCGCGAGATTGAGGAGAGGCACCACAGATGAGATCCATACGTATCGGCGCGGGGACGGTCAAGGCGCTCGCAGCGGCAACTGTCGTCTTCGCGGCTGTGCTGCCCGCTCAACCCGCCTACGCGGCCACGACGAACTTCTACGTCGACCCCGTCAACGGCAGTGACAGCAACTCGGGAACCAGCACCGCCGCGGCGTTCAAGACCATCCAGGCCGCCAAGGCCGCCGTCCGAGCCGTCAACGCGAACATGTCCGACGACATCGTCGTGAACCTGCGCGGAGGCACCTATCCCCTCACCGCCCCGGTCACCTTCGGCACCAGCGACTCGGGCACCAACGGCCACACGGTCGTCTACCAGGCGTACAACGGTGAGACGCCCGTGATCACCGGCGGCAAGGCGGTCACCGGCTGGACCGCGGCCGCGGGCGGCGAGTACAAGGCGCCGGTGGGCAGCCTCAACTTCCGGCAGCTGTACGTCAACGGGGTCCGCGCCACCCGGGCCCGCTTCCCCGACATCGGCACGGACTTCCAACTGCAGGGCAGCGACAAGACCAACAAGCTGCTGAAGGTGCTCAGTTCGCAGGTCTCCAACTGGGACCACCTCAACCAGGTCGAGATGGCGCTGGAAACGCAGTGGGGCGAGAGCTTCCTGCGGCTGAAGTCGATCAGCTCCGCCAACGGCACCGCCAACGTGTCCATCCAGGACCACGAGGCGGGCATCCTGTTCCAGCGCCCCTTCCCGGTGCTCTCCGACGGCTCCCCCCTGCACTTCGAGAACGCCCACGAGTTCCTCAACGAACCGGGAGAGTTCTACGTCGACACGGCCGCGCAGACCGTCTACTACAAGCCCCGCCCCGGCGAGGACATGTCCACGGCCACCGTGCAGGCGCCGACGCTCAAGACGCTTTTCGACGTCAAGGGCACAAGCCTCGGCAGTCCCGCCCACGACCTGCGCTTCTCCGGGATCACCTTCACCCGGACCACCTGGATGGAGGCGACGGACAACGGCTACCTCAACGCCCAGGGCGGCAACTACAACATCTCGGCCGACAACTCCAACAACCAGTACGTCGACCGTCCGCCGGCCGGTGTCCAGGCCGCGAACGCCGACCATGTCTCCTTCACCGGCAACACCTTCACGCAGATGGGCGCCACCGCCCTCGATCTGTCCCACGGCGTGCACGACAGCGCCGTGACCGGCAACCTCGTCTCCGACATCGCCGGCAACGGGATCATGGTCGGCAAGTTCTCCGACCCGACCGTGGAATACCACAGCGTCTACAACCCGCCGACCTCCCCGCCCGGTGAGGACGCCAGGGAGGTGGTCAAGAACGTCACCGTCAAGAACAACCTGATCACTCGGATCGGCCAGGACTACCTGGGAACCGCGGGCATCAACGCGGGCTTCGTCAACAGCACCACCATCGAGCACAACGACATCTCCGACACTCCGTGGGCCGGCATCTCGCTCGGCTGGGGCTGGCAGTCCGCCGCCAACGCGGAGGGGAACAACTCCATAAGCTTCAACCGGATCGGCAACGTGATCAACCGGCTGTGTGACACCGCCGGCATCTACCACCTCTCCAACGACCCGGGCACGGTCATCAACGGCAACTACGTCCACGACGTGGTGCGTACGCCGGCCGCCTGCGCTTCCGCGGTCAGCGGCCTCTACATGGACGAGGGGTCGGACAACATGACCGTCTCGAACAACGTGCTGTCGCACACCGACGGATTCATCAACCAGAACCGCAACGGCACCCACGTCACGCTCACCAACAACACGACCTCCGGCACCTCGGTGATCAAGGCCTCCGGTCTTGAGCCCGCCTACCAGGGGCTGGCAGCCAAGATCAACCTCGCCTACAACAAGCCGGCGTCCTCCTCCTCGGTGAACGGCTCCGCCTGGGGGCCGGCCAAAGCCGACGACAACGACAGTGCCACCGGCTGGTCGCCGACCGGCAGCGACACCTCGGCCTGGTGGCAGGTGGACCTGGGGCAGGCCTACCGGCTCGGACAGTTCTCCCTGACCACCCGCCAGGACCTGGACCAGCCCGAGACTCGCGGCAACTTCGAGATCCGGGGCTCCAACGACCCGTCCTTCGGCACCTACACCGTCCTGGGACGCCAGACGAGCACCCTGCCGCTCGCCTCGACGCTCACGGGCAGCATCGACGTCCGCCAGAAGTTCCGCTACGTGCGGGTGGCCAAGACCGACGGCGCCTACTTCTTCTTCTCCGACTTCAGTGTGCAGCAGGCCGGCGGGGCGCTGGAGGACTCGACCGGTACGCCGAACACCAACCCCTCGACGTACTACACGATCAAGAACGCCAACAGCGGGCAACTGATGGACGTGTACCAGAACTCCACCACCGACGGCGCGAGCGTCATCCAGTGGCCGGGCAACGCCGGCGCCAACCAGCAGTGGAACATCGTCCCGGTCAGCGGGCAGCTCTACAAGATCGTGAACAGGAGCAGCGGCAAGGTCCTCGACATCGACAACTCCAGCCACCACAGGGGGGCCGCGCTGCAGCAGTACACCTACGACGGTGGCAACAACCAGCTGTGGTACTTCGAGCAGACGAGCGGGGGGTACCTCATCCGCAACTTCGAGAGCAGGCAGATCCTGGAGGTGGGCAACGCATCGACGGCGAACGGAGCCGCCATCGACCAGTGGATGCCCCTGAACCAGTCCAACCAGGCCTGGACGATCCAGTAACAGGGCGACCCGACGCGTCCGCGCATCCGCCCGCCCGCCTTCGGTCTCCTGTCAACCTGTCAGCTCGGTGTCCTGGCGGATCCGTTCACAGGGTTCCTTCTCGGCCCGGCGCCGGCGGTAGTAGGTGGAGGCGGGGATGTGCGGTTCGCGCAGGACGGGCTCGACTCCCGGTCGCAGGTGCTCGTCGAGAAGCGCGGTCACCTGGGCCGGGACCCTGCGCGACCTGGGCGTCCGCCAGGGCGACCGGGTCGTCGGCTACCTGCCCAACACCCCCCCCACGCGATCATCGCGTTCCTGGCCGCCGCGAGCCTGGGCGCCGTGTGGTCGGTGTGCGGCCAGGACTACGCCCCGAAGGCCGCCGCCGACCGCTTCGCCCAGCGCGAACCCACCGTCCTGATCGCCGCTGACGGCTACTTCTTCAACGGCACCACCCACGACCGCCGCGACGCCGTCCTCGAACTCGCCGGTGCGCTGACGACGTTGAGGGCGACGTTGCTGGTGGACCACGTGGGCCTGCCCTGGCTCTCGCGGGTGTATCCCTCGCTGGTCGTCCCTTGGGAGGACGCGGCCACCTGCGCCGAGCAACTCGCCTGCACGCCGGTGCCGTTCGACCATCCCCTGTGGGTCGTGTTCTCCTCCGGCACCACCGGCCTGCCCAAGGGCATCGTGCACTGCCACGGGGGAGTCGTGCTGGAGCACCTGAAGACTCTCGGTCTGCACTCCGACCTCGGCCCCGGCGACCGCCTTCTGTGGTACATCACCCACCCACTGGATGATGTGGAACCTGGTCGCCTCCACCCTTCTGACCGGCGCCGCGACCTGCACCTACGACGGCAGCCCGGCACCCCTCGCCGAGCCCGGCACCCTGTGGAAGCTGGCCGCGCGCCACCAGGTGACAGTCTTCGGCACCAGCCTCAGTACCTGCTGGGCATGGCCAAGTTCGGCATCGACCCCTCGGCGCACGACCTGTCGTCGATCCGTGTGGTGGGGTGCACCGGCTCTGGTGCCTGCCGGCCTCCGCCTACCCGTGGGTCCGCGACCACGTCGGCGAGCGTGTGCTGCTGGCGTCGATCAGGGGCGGCACGGACGTGGTGTCCGGCTTCGCCGGCGGCTCGCCCAACACACCTGTCTGGGCGGGGGAGTTGTCCGCACCCCACCTCGGCGCGGCGTTGGCCGCCTACGACGCCGAGGGCTTCCCGATCGTGGACCGGGTCGGCGAGCTGGTCGTCACCCGCCCGATGCCGTCGATGCCGCTGTACTTCCGGAACGACCCCGACGGCAGCCGCTACCGCGACACCTACTTCTCCTCCTCTCCCGGTGTGTGGCGGCACGGCGACTGGATCACCGTCACCGGTCACGGCTCGGTGATCGTTCACGGCCGCTCCGACTCCACCCTCAACCGCAACGGCGTCCGCCTGGGCAGCGCCGACATCCACGACGTCGTCGAACGCCTCCCCGAGATCACCGAGGCCCTCGTCATCGGCGCCGAGGAACCCGACGGCGGCTACTGGATGCCCCTGTTCGTGGTCCTCGCCGCCGGAACCGAACTGGACGACACCCTCCGCGACCGCATCCGCGACGCCATCCGCACCGGCGCCTCACCCCGCCACGTCCCCGACGACATCCTCGAAGTACCGGGCATCCCGCACACCCGCACCGGCAAGAAACTCGAAGTCCCCGTCAAACGCCTCCTCCAGGGCACCTCGGTCGAACAGGGCGTCAACCCGGCCGTTGTGGATGCCCCCGACCTCATCGACTACTACGGCCCGCCTGGGCGCTGAACGCAGGGACCGATCGGCATGAACACCGCGCAGACCATCCTCGCCGTTGTGCTGTCCCTCGTCTTCCTCCCGCTGGGCCTGGCGAAGATCGCCGCGGTGCCGTTCATGCGCCAGGCGGCAGCCCACCTCGGCATGTCACCGAACCTCTACCGCGTCAGAAGCAGCTGGCTGCCGAGCAGGGTGTCAGCTTCGAGTTCGAGGGCTCGGTTACTCGGCGGCACCCCCATCCTGCGCACCGCCGAGCGCATGTTCGGCGGCCTGGAGATCACCGGCGTCCAGGGCATCATGAACGGCACACGACAGGAGTCGAACAGAAGCGAAGCAATATTCCTGTCGGAGTCCATTGAATCCTGATCGTTGAGCGGGCTGTCGTGCCGGTCCGCTCTGCAGCGGTTGAGCACGTCTGGTGCCCCGGAGGGGGAGTCTCCGGGGCACCGGACCGCGGTGGCGTTCCGTTACACCGCGGCGATGCCCTCCATACCGGATTCGGCGAAGGGGGGCAGTCCCGTGGCCGTGGTGACCTTTGTGAGCGAGCCGTTCTTGCCGATGCGGAAGCCGTCGACGGTGCCGGAGGTCCCGTTCTGCACGTACAGGAACCTCTCGTCCTGTGTCACCGCCAGGTCGATGACTCCCTGGGACATCGCCGACGGCGGGGTGGCGATGCCGACCGTATTGGTGAGAGCGAGCCTGCCGTGTCGGTCGGTGCGGTAGCCGGTGACCGTCGAGTTGCCGGTGTTGCCGCCGTAGAAGAAGTCGCCCGCGCGCTCCAGCCAGCACAGCGTGTTCTGCCCGTTGGCCAGGGGCTTCTGAACGACCTTGAGGCGGCCGTCGGCACGCACCTTGTACGTACTGACCGTCGACTTCGCGGCCTCGGCCACCAGCATCCGGCCCGCCTTGTCGAAGGTGATCGCAAACGGCACGCCACCGGCCGAGTCGTTGACGACTGCCCGGTGCGCGGGACGCCCGTCGCGCCGCATCGGGAAGACCTCGATGGTGTTGGCGGACTTGGTGGTGACGACCAGGTCACGGCTGTCAGGGGTGAACGCGACCTGGCCGGGCGAACTGCTGAACAGCGGCACCTCCTCGTTCTTCAGACCCAGGGAGCGCTGCGAACCGCCAAGGGACTTGAGGCCCTTGGCTGTTATCCTGAAGCCCTGAATGCTGCCCTCGCCGCCTGAGTTCATGACGTAGGCGAGTTTGCCGGACACCGCGATGGACGAGGGGAAGTCCCCGCCCGAGCGCACCACCCGCCGGTCCGTCAGCCTCTGCCCCTCGACCCGGAACGAGGTCACGGTTCCGCTGCCAGCGTTGACTGCCAGCAACAGGTGCGATCCGCGGTCGTAGACGAGCGAGCCCTGGGAGGCGAGGGAGTCGGTGGGCGCGTCGACCTGGTCCCCGCCCTTGCCGCCGGTGCCGTACGTGCCCGCGGCGGTCAGCTTTCCGTCGTCACCGCGCTTGAAGACGTGGATGGTGTTGCCGTCGAGCTCGTTGCCCTGCACGAAGACCGCGTGGTCGGCTCCCGCCTTCGCACTCTTCGTCGTCACGCCTTCGTGCCCGCGGGAGACCTCCCCCGCCGAGGCGATGGCCACCGTCGTCGCGACGGCCGCCGAGGCGAGGATTCCTGCTCCGGCAATGGTCAGCCGGACCTGCAACTTCGACCTGCGCCTGGTATGCCTGCTCACGCCTGACTCCTCGTACCTCGCCGCCACCGCCGGTCGGTGACGTGCAGAGCCAGAGTTGCCTGTGGGGCAGGAGGGACGAAGGTGATTCGGTCCCGCGTCAGCTTCTCGTAAGACTTCTGTTCGCTGTGGAAACCTCGGTGGCGGTCCGGTCGGCTCATCCAGAGGTGAGGAGGCCCCGCAGGACGATATCGAGCGCGGAGTCGAGGCTGCGAGGCAGGTCGAAGGGCGGCGGCTCCTCCCGGATCCAGCGCAGGACGGAGGAGAAGTAACAGGCCGAGAGCAGGGCGCCGGCCTGGTCGGAGTCGACCGCCCGCCGGATCTCGCCGCGCCGCCGCCCCTCGTCGACGATCTTCGTGAGTTCGATTTCGAGAGACGGATCCTGCAGCAGTCTGCCGAAGCGTGCGGAGGCGTCCATCAGGACGGTGGTCTCCGCGCGGGAGGTGACGTTGAGTTCGGCCATCTCCCGCAGATAGCGCCTGAGTCGCTCGCCGACCGGGAGGTCCTCCGAGTGCTGCCGGCCGAGGATGGCCGCCACCCGCGCCCGGCGGCGGACGCCCCACTCCTCCAGGAAGCCGACCTTCTGTGAGAAGTGGTTGAAGACGGTGGCCCGGGCGACGTCCGCGGCGTCGGCGATCTGGTCCATGGTCGTCGCCTCGTAGCCCTGGGACACGAACAGTCCCACAGCCGCCTCGTACAGCTGGTCGCGGACCTGGCGGCGCTTGCGCTCCCGGCGCCCCGGGACCGGTACCTCGCGCGGGGTAGCCGCTTCTGCCTCCGGGATCTTCATGGACTCCAGTACAGCACAGCGGTACATACCTCTTGACCCCTTCCCAGAGACGGATCTAGATTCCAGGCCATTAATGGACTTCAGTCCATTCATGGATTCACGTCTCGTGTTGTCGCGGGACATGGACAGGAGGCAGTGTGGCTTCCGCAATCCCCCGGGCGGGCCGTGTCGAGGTCGCTGACGGCTGTCATGCCTGGCTGCCGAGCCGGGGTGGCTGGGGCATGAGCAACGCCGGGCTGGTCGTCGGACGGGGTGCATCGCTGCTCATCGACACCCTCTACGACCTGCGGCTCACCGGAGAGATGCTCGACGCGTTGGCTCCCGTGACCGCCGACGCCCCCATCTCGACCGTCGTCAACACCCATGGCAACGGCGACCACTGGTTCGGCAACCAGCTCGTGGCGCATGCCGAGATCATCGCGGCCCGTGGCTCACTGGCCGACATGCGACAGGTGGGGCCGGCCGAGATGCGGCAACTGACCGCCGCCCCGGATCTCACCGGACGCTTCGCCCGCCGGATCTTCGGCTCCTTCGACCATGCCGCCATCGAACCCGTCCTCCCGGGCCGAGTGTTCGACGGGGAGCTGGCGCTGGACGTCGGCGGCACGGAGATCCGCCTGATCGACGTGGGCCCCGCGCACAGCGTCGGCGACACGATCGTCCATGCGCCACGGGCCCGTGTCGTCTACACCGGTGACATCGTGTTCGCCGGCGCCACCCCCGTCGTATGGCACGGGCCGTTCGACAACTGGCTCGCCGCCTGCGATCTGCTTCTCGGCCTCGACGCCGACACCATCGTGCCCGGACACGGTCCGGTCACCACCAAGAAGGCAGTCCAGAAGGTCCGCGACTACCTCGAATTCGTCCACGAGCAGGCCGCCACCCGGTTCAAGGCCGGCATGCCGGTCATGGACGCCGCACGCGACATCCGCCTCGGCCGCTTCGCCGACTTGGACGAGAGCGAACGGCTCGCCGTCAACGTGCACACCGTCTACCAGGAGCTCGACCCCTCCCTGCCGCCGCTCGACGGCCCCGGCCTGTTCGGCCGCATGGCCGAACTCGCCTGCGCCCACACCGCCTTCTGAGCCGCCGGTAATTCCCCGGACCGCCCCGTCCCCTGACCATCCCAAGGAGGAGACATGGTCTCCAGCCCCGCCTACGACGCACCCGCCAACCCGTCGGCCGCTCCGACGACCCGGCACACCGCGACGATCGTCGCCGGCTGCCTCGCTGTGTGCCTGGCCCAGATCGGCCTGGTGCTGCCCGCCGCGATCAACGGCGTCATCCAGCGCTCGGTCCAGGCCTCTGGCGCCGAACTGACGTGGATCAGCGACGCGTTCCTCGTCCCGGCCGCCGTGCTCGCGCTGACCTTCGGTGTCCTCGGTGACCTGTACGGACGTAAGAAACTGCTGGTGGGTGGTGCGATGCTGGTCGCCGTCGGGTACGCGGTCTCGGCGACCTCCCATTCCGCGGCGCAGCTGATCACCGGGCAGGCGCTCTCGGGTATCGGCGCCGCCGCGCTCTTCCCCGCCTCGCTGGCCGTGATCACCGCGAGTTCACCGACGCCCGCCGCCCGGGCCCGCGCGCTCGCCTCGTGGACCACCGCCCTGTCCCTCGGCGCGTTCATCGCCCCGCTGCTCTCCGGCACGATCGTCGAACACGCCTCCTTCCGCTGGGCGTTCGCCGCCACCGGACTGCTCGCGCTCGTCGCGGCGGCAGCGGCGTGGCTCCTGACCGGCGAGTCCAGCGCCCCCGAGGGCCGCTCGCTGGACTGGCCGGGGCAGATCACCATCGCGCTGTCTCTGCTGGCCCTGCTGTACGGCATCATCCAGGGCCCTTCGGACGCCTGGAGCTCGGCGCCCGTCGTCCTCTCCTTCGCCACCGCGGCCGCCCTGCTCGGCGCCTTCATCTGGGCGGAGAGCCGCAGCGCCTCACCGATGCTGCGCCTGGAGCTGTTCCGCATCCCGGCCTTCGCCGCCTCTGCCGCGATGGCGGTCATCGGCATGTTCGGCTTCCTGGGCGGCGCGTACGACCTGAGCATCCGGCTCGGTGTCATCCAGCACAAGAGCCCGCTGGAGGCCGCGGTGCCCTTCCTGGTGATGCAGGGCATCACGCCGTTCATCTGGCCGCTCCTGGTCCGGCTGCTGCACCGGGTCGGTCCCGGCCCGATGCTCGTCGCCGGCTTCGCGGCGCTGGCCGCCGCTCAGCTCTGGCTGCGCGAGGTGCCGATCCACGAGACCGGCCTGGTGCCCCTGCTCGGCCCGCTCGTTCTCAACGGTGTCGGCTTCGGCCTGGTCGTCGCCGCCATCACCGCCGCCGCCGTCAACGTCGTACCGCCGAGTCTGACCGGCATGGCCAGCGCCACCACCAGCCTCGTCCGCGACCTTGGCCAGACCCTCGGCCCGGCTCTCGTCGGCGCCGTCGCCCTCGGCATGGCCACCAACAAGCTGACGGACAGCCTCGCGGGCGCGGGACTCACGCCCGCCGAACACGGAACAGCCGCAGCCATCCTCGACGCGGGCGGACCCATCGCCCTGCACACCGCCCAACTCGGCCCGCTCAGCGCCAAACTCGCCCCGCTCACCCAACGGGCTCTCACCGACGGCTACAACAACGGACTCGTCCTCACCGCGATCGCCTGCGTGGTCGCCGCCGCGATCGCCGCCGTCTTCCTGGGCATCCGCACCGGTGGCGACAGCGCCTCCGAGAAGACCGAAGCACCGGTCACCGAACCCGAAGGGATTCGAGCGTGAAGTACGCGACCTTCCGCCACGACCGGCAGCAGCACTCCGGAGTCGTGATCGACGACCAGGTCCATCCCTTCGAACCCGGCGTCGTTCTGCTGGACCTCATCGAAGCCGGCGAGAGCGAACTGCGTGCGGCCGGCGCCCGGGCCTTGACCAGATCGCGGCCCTTCTCCCTTGCCACGGTCCGGCTGCTGCCACCGCTCCAGCCGCCGACCGTACGGGACTTCATGACCTTCGAAGGCCATGTCGCAGGCGTCGCGCAGGGATACGGCGACACCGTGCCCGAGGAGTGGTACACCCAGCCCGCGTTCTACTTCACCAATCCCTACGCGATGACCGGCGCCTTCGACGACGTACCAGTTCCGCCCGGCTGCCGCCGCTTCGACTTCGAACTGGAGGTGGCCGCCGTCATCGGACGAGCCGGGCGGGACCTGACCTCCGAGCAGGCACGCGAGCACATCATCGGCTACACCCTCATGAACGACTGGTCCGCCCGCGATCTGCAGGGCCAGGAGATGAAGGTCAAACTCGGCCCGGCCAAGGGCAAGGACACGGCCACCACCCTCGGCCCCTGGCTGGTCACCGCCGACGAACTCGAGCCCCACCGCGACACCGACGGCTTCCTGGACCTCATACTCACGGTGGACGTCAACGGTGAGACAGTCGGACGGGACACCCTGGCCAACATGGCCTGGACGTTCGAGGAGATGGTCGCCTACGCCTCCCGAGGCACCTGGGTCCGCCCCGGCGACGTCCTGGGCTCAGGCACCTGCGGGAACGGCGGATGCCTGGCCGAACTCTGGGGCCGCAACCGCGTGTTCGAACCACCGCCCCTGACGCCTGGCGACACGGTCACCATCATGGCCGAGGGACTCGGCAGCCTCAGCAACACGGTGGTCGAGGGGGTGGAACCCGTGCCCATAGCCTCGGCCCGCCGCAGGTTGTGAGGCCTCGCGGCGCATGAGCCGGTCCCGACGCGCCGCGTCCCTCACCTCCTCCCGGCGAAGGGCTGTGGTGTCGTGGAATCCGTGGCTGCCGGCATGCGCAAGAGCGTCCGACAACCCACGGGACCGTGCCTGGCGTGCCGGTCATATGGTGCCGGGTGTGGAATCGACCTGGGTCATCCGTGCGCGATGCCGCGGCCGAAGCCACGACTGGATCCGGGCCGTCGACAGGACGAGCGCCCGGTCCGTCTACCGTGCGGTCGTGGGCCGAACCGCCGAACGAGGGGACGGGAAACCGGGCCGTAGCCGCCTCCCGGACGCCCTTCCCGCCGGAGGAGAAGGCAGGCGGCGAGGACACGGCAGCGGTTGACGTCCGGCCTCGTGAGGCGCTGGTGTACGGGGACATGCGGGTCGGCGCGCCGGTGCTCTTGGTCACCGCCTCCCCTGGCCGGCGTCGGCGGTGCTGCGGTCCGGACCGCTTCGGCTCCCGTTGGGCCAGCGTGCTGGCCAAGACCCGGCCCGGGGTGTTCGAGCAGCGCCTGGAGATCTACACCCCGCCGTACCTGCGACTCGCGGCCCACACTGACCGGCGGCCCGAAAACCGTCAGCCTGGGCGGAACGGCAACCTTCTCCACCAAATACGCGTCGGTCATCAAGACGGCGCGACTGATCCGCCCAGCTCCACCACGCACGTCACCGACGTCGAACAGCGCTCCATCGCCCTCGCCTTCAAGAAGACGAAGGACGGCAAGGGCATCCAGGTCACCGTCCCGAAGAACCGCGACCTGGTCCCGGCCGGCTGGTACATGCTGTTCGTCACCGACGACCAGGGAACACCGTCCAAGGCGCTGTGGGTGCGCGTGCCCTAGCCGGTCGTGCCGAGGGCCTGTTTGAGCGGGCCAAGGGCATCCCCACCCACGGCAACCAGCGCTCGGAGTGGGAAGCGGGCTGCCACTGTAGCGGGGCGGATCCGGGGGGGCGACCGGGCGGCGGTCGCCGGTGATCCAGGCGGCGGGCTCGTGGATGAGGACCTGGGTGGGGGCGCGCGCCGAGTCCATGACAGCTTCGGCGTGGGCGTCCTCGGTGCCCATGAGAGCGTCGATGAGCCGTTTGCCGAGTCGCTGCTGTTGTGCCGGGTCGAGGGCGCGTGCGGGGACGAAGACTTCGATGACAATCATGGTTTCATGCTTGTCACGCGGGCCGTGGTAGTCGTCGTACGGCAGAAGCGGATCGGGTTACTCCGAGGGGAGCGGCCGGCTGCTGCGGCGGGAGTTCTACCCTTCTCAGCCACCGGTGCGCGTGCGGTTGCGGGTCCTGATCCGGAAGATCACCAGCCCGATCGCGGTGAAGGCGGCCGCCCAGGCCAGACCGAGTGCGAGGTGGCTCCACAGTGCGGTGTGGCCGAAGGAGCCGCCGACGGCGAACTGCATCGGCCCGAAGGAGGGAAACCATTCCAGGACGGGCTTGTTGGCCAGGGGGTTGCCCAGTGGATTCTGCAGGAAGGTGTCCATCAGTCCGCCCATGATGATCAGGAAGAAGCCCTCCAGGTCGTGCTTGACCAGGACGCCGAGGAGCAGGCCGAGGGCACCGTAGGTGAGCGCGATGGCGGTGAAGCCGGCGAGCACGGCGAACCAGCCGCCGGGACCCGGTTGCCAGAAGGGCAGCATCGCGAGCGCGGTGTACAGGGCGATCGCCCCCGCGACCAGGGCGACGGCAAGGGACTTGGCGCCGATGAGCGTGGACTGCCGGTATCCGGCGAAGACCAGGCGCCGGTCGAAGACGAGGGCCTTGCGGACGGCGTCGAAGACGACGAACCCGGCGATCATCGTGACCGAGTTGAGTCCGGCCGAGATCAGCGTCAGGTGGCTGCCGTCCACGTGCAGGACGTCACCGGTGGCGTACAGCTTGAAGTCCAGTGGTGTGTGTCCGGCCAGGGCGTCCATGATCAGGTACCAGACGGGGACGAAGAGGACCAGGAGCAGTGCGGCGAGCCGGTTGCGGGTCTGGTCGCGTACGCAGAACCGCAGAGCGGTGGGGAACTGCCGGTACAACGGCCTGAGTTGGAGTGCGTCAGGCGCCGACATGGTGGTCCTCCCGGGAGATCGCGCGCGGGGTGAGGCGTCCGTCGGTGAGGTCGGCCAGCACGTCGAAGCGATCCTGTTCGAAGACGAGGTGGGTGATGATCACGATGGCTTTGCCGCGGGTGCGCAGGTCGTCGACCAGGTCCCAGAACCTCAAGTAGGTGTCCCAGTCGAAGCCCTGGTAGGGCTCGTCGAGAAGGAGGACGTCCGGATCGTGCAGGAGGGCGAGGGTGAGGTTGAGCTTCTGCCTGGTGCCGCCGGACAGTTCGCCGGCGAGGGATGCCAGGTACTGCTCGTAGCCGAGGAGTTCGACGAGTTCTCCGCCGCGGTCCAGGTCGGGCAGGCGGTGGGCGGCGGCGAAGTAGTGCAGGTTTTGTTCGACGGTGAGGCTCGCGTTGAGGACGGGGTCCTGCGGGCAGTAGCCGAGGGTGCCGGACAAGGTGACCTCGCCGCGGTCAACAGGAAGGGTGCCGGCCAGGATCTTCAGCAGGGTCGACTTGCCGGCGCCGTTCTCGCCCACGACGGCGACGAGTTGCCCGGGGGCGACGGTGAGGTCGGCGCCGCGCAGGACGGGGTGCTTGCCGTAGGACTTGTGGATGTCCTGGGCCTGAAGTACGGGTGTGGGTTCGGGTGTTGAGCCGAGCGCCATGCGCAGCCTCCCTAGGGTGCGTCTCCTGGTGGTTCCGGTGGTTCCGCGTTCAGTCCGCCCGCGTAGATGCTGAGCGTCTCCCGGGCCCAGCGCGTCATCCCGTCCGTCGACAGTGGGTCCGTGCCGAGGACTTCGGTGAGACGGTCGCGCAGCAGGAACAGGGCCAGGTCGTTCGCGAGGAGCAGGGCGGCGCGCACCGCCGGGTCCCGCCCGGAGGAGGCCAGTCCGGCTGCCGCCAGCCCGTCCAACGCGGCCCTGCTCAGGTCGTACAACCGCCGGAACAGCAGCCGTGCGGCCTCCGTCTTGGACAGCAGGAGTCGGCGCAGGTAGCTGGGCAGCGGTGAGTCATCGGGGAGATGCCGCGCGAACATTTCGCTCAGTGAGCTCGCCCCGGCCCCGGGGTCGAGCAGCTCGGCGCGGCCCTCACCGGTCAGCTCGCCGAGCATGGCCTCGAAGACGTCCAGGACGTACTGGTCGACCTCCTGGCGCAGGCCCTCCTTCGACCCGAAGTGGTGCACGACCAGCCCCGGCGAGACGCCGGCGGCAGCGGCGATCTGCCGCATTGTGACCGCCTCCGGCCCGCTTGCGGCGAACAGGCGCAGGGTCTCGTCACGGATGACCGCGCGGGTGGTCCGGTCGTCGCGGATTGAACGCATGTACAGAATACTAAACGAGCGTTCAAGCGCTGTCCAGAGGTGGACGCCGGGCACCTTCCGCCTTCGGCACACATCACCCGGTTCGGGCCCTCGGCGGGAGCGTGCCGGAGGAGGTCGGCGCGGACGGTGATTCGCTCTCCGTGGGCACGCCGTCCGGTAGTACCTCTTCGGACTGCTGTGAGGTGGCACCTGTGGGCGTGCCGCCGGGGGCACCCGAACGGCTGGACGCATAGGACAGGGCCCCGACGGCCACGAGCAGCACGGCGACCGTTGCGAGGATGCGGCCCGCCCGTCGCAACCGGGCCGGGCCGGCCATGTCCCGCCATGCCGGGCCGGGCAGCGGATCGTCCGGCTGCCACGCCTCGCCCACCGCATCGAATGATGCCGGTGGGGGTTCGACGGACGCGTTTCCTCGCTGCTCCTGCCGCATGCTGTGTGATTCCGCCGGATCGGGACGGCTCCCCACTGCTCGTTCCCGTGCGGAGAGTTCCCTGGGCGCGGAGGCCCGGATGGCCTGTTCGGTGTCGCCGAGAAACCTCCGCCATACGGCGTCCGGGATGGACGGAACACCGCCCCCCTCGTCCGGTGATCCGCCCTGGCCTGGGTCTTCAGCGGCCACGGTCCCTGTCCTCCTCGGCATTCGCCGACCGCGTCCATTCTGCGGACCGCGGCGGACTGCACGGATCGGCGGAGACGAAGTGGAACGCGCGCGTCTCCGAGAACCGAGCGGTGGGAGACCTGTCGGCGGCCGGCGCGTCGCCCCCACTCCCGATAGCGTGCCGATCACTCCTGGGCGCTGGGCGACACCGACCGCCGACTCGGCCCCACGAGTGCAAGTTTTGCACAGTGCAAAATCTGATCGCCAGGGCTTTGGGGCGGTCTTGGTCTGGAGTTGAACCCGCGCAGTGCCGGAGCTTCACTGCAGCCGGTTTCCCGAGCCGGCGTCCAGGCGCACGAAGGGAAGGGCCCTGCCGGCCTCCCGGAACCCGCCGACGGTGCCGTCCGGCAGAAGCCCCATGAACCTGCACAGGCGGCGAGCGGTGCGCGGGTGCCGTCGGGCGTAGCGGGCCATGATCTCGGCGCCGTCGTCCTGGGTGAGGAAGTGGGCCGTGACGGCGTGGCGGCGGTTGCCCACCTCGATGAGAGTCTTCGGCTCGGCGCGCAGATTGCGGTACCAGGCAGCCTTCGGACCGAAGCCGGACGCGATGATCCAGCTGCCGTCGGCCGGCTCGTGCTCCACCACCTCAAGAACCACGCGGCGGTCGAGTCCGGTGACGCGGCCGGTGTGATGCAGCAGGAGCAGCCGGCCGCCGAAGATCCATCCCAGCCCGCTGCGGAAGAGGAGTACCGGCAGGCGTGCGGCGAAACGCCGCCAGCCGACGGGGAGTCGGGGCCGGTCCGGTGCGGTCTGTCTGTGGGGCATCTTCGCCTTCCGACGTCGGACATGTCGGCTCTCGGCCTCTATTGGGTAAAGGGCTGGACCGAGAGTCCCTTCCTCACGGGAACCTTTGCATAGTCTAAATGCGGTGAGGGGTGCGGCCGCCGTGGTGCTCGGGGCCTTTCCGGGAGGCGGCGCACGATGAGCCCGACCTGGTGGGGCTGGGGGAGCGGCTGGAGCGCAGCGTGGCCCGGGAGCTGGAGGGGGAGAAGTTCGTCACCGCCGTGCTTGCCGAGATCGGTTCGGATCACGCGGTCGTGTTCCTCAACTACGGTCATCCTGCCCCCATGGTCGTACGCCGGCACGGCGGCGTCGACTTCCCGCAACCGGCCGCGTTCGCTCTTCCCCTGGGGCTGGGGGCCCACGGCGCCGATGGCCCGAAGCCCTATCGGGTGGACTTCGACCCCGGCGAGTGCTGCTGTACACCGACGGAGTCACCGAGGCGAGGGACGCGGACGGCTCCTTCTACCCTCTCGGCGACCGGGCGGACCTGCTCAAGGAGCCCGACGCCGGTCGCGCTTTGGAGGCGCTGCGCGAGGATCTGGTTTGCCACGTCGCAGGGCCGCTCCATGACGATGCCGCGATGCTGCTGCGGTACCACGGTCATGGGGAAGGAAAATCTGTCTGACCGCCCGGGGCTTCGAGGCGCCGTTGACCTGCAAAAACGCGTGGAGAACCAGCTATGTTCTGGAACTGGATCGGACGGTCCCAGGAAGAGATCGAGCAGGCGCGCCAGGACTGGATGGAGGGCTCCCGGTTCGGGAGGTGAAGGGGTATGGCGGTGCTCCTCTGCGGGCCCCGAGCTGCGGGGGGCGGCTCTGAATCCGCGAGGAAGGGTTCGTTGACCTGCAGGGATGCCCACTTTTCGGTGTTTGCTCGGCGGGCGGTGGGCGGTGGGCGGCGGGCGGGGCAGCGTGCCGCTTTTGATCGTTCGCTGTAAATCGGCTGGGACGGTTGCCGGCCGGGGTCGGGATAACTGGCGATTCCGCGGATTCTGACCTGGCGTGTGGTCGAGTCGGCTCGCCGGTGCGCAACGGCGGTTCTTCGTATGCTGCGGACAAGGCGGCTGCTCCGTCTCGGACATCCGCACCGGGCGCTGCTCAGGAGTTGAGGATCCTGCGCTTCTGCTCCTCGAATTCGGCCTCGGAGAGGACATTCTGGTTCTTCAGCTCGCCGAGTTGCTTCAGCTGATCGATCTTGCTGGTCATGTCTTCGACCGGTGTGGTCGGCGGTGGCGCGGCGGAGGGCGCCGGCTCCGGCGGCGCCTGTTGATACTCCTGCTGGGCCCATCGCCCCTGCTGGCGGCGCGACACGCGGTTCGACACGGCGGTCGCCGTTCCGGCCACTACGGCTGTGCGGGCAACCCCGCGGAGGAGACCTGGCACGGCGATTTCCTTTCGTGTACTGAGATATGAGAAACAAACAAACGCTTTCCCGGCCGGGGCGCAATTCTCGGCGCACCGGACCCTTCTATTGGAACACCATGTGAATTCCGTCGCACATCGACCTCGGCGCAGGCAGCGCACCTGTCGATGTTCTGCCGATCGATGATTCTCGTGGCAAGCTGAAAAATGGGCCACTGGCCGGTTGCAGGTCGGTGGCGCGGCCTACGCTGGAGGACCCGAAAATGACTACAGCGGGAATGCACCAACACCGATCCGGCGGCACGGGGGTGTGGGCGTCCGGTTGGACTGCCTTCGCCGGAGTCATGATGATCTTCGGCGGGGCGATGGCGATATTCGAAGGAATCGCCGCGATCGCCGACGACGACGTCTTCGTCACGACTCGCAACTACACCTACAACTTCGATCTGACGAGTTGGGGCTGGATCCATCTCGTCCTCGGCGTCCTCGTCCTGGCCGCGGGCTTCGCCCTGTTCGGTGGAGCGGTCTGGGCGCGCGTGATCGGAATCGCACTCGCGGGCCTGTCGATGATCGCCAATTTCATGTGGCTGCCGTACTACCCCGTGTGGGCCATCGTGCTGATCGCCGTGGACGCCTTCGTCATCTGGGCGCTCTGCTTCGGAATGAGCCGGGAGGCCCGCACCGACTAGTACTACAGCCGGTGGTTTCACGGTGAGTGTGCGCGTGCGGCTCGGGTGCGGTAGTGGCTGGTTCGGGCTCGGGTCTGGTGGCGGGTGCGCCAGCGGTGCCAGTGCATGGCGAGCCAGGTCCGGGCGGTGCGTGCGGGGGCGAGGACGATCCGGTCGTACAGGCGGCGGATCTCGTTCACGGTCGGGGGTCGGGTGTCGTCGGTGGGGCGGGTATGAGCCGGCTCCGGACGGTGACCAGGAAAGCCATGGCGAGCATGCACACGGTGGTGTGCCGGTACCACGAGCACCATTTGCGGACCTCGTGTTCGTCCAGGCCCACCTGTCCCTTCGCGACCTGGAACGACTCCTCCACCATCCAGCGTTGTCCGGCGGCGACCACCAGCTCGGCCACGGTGGCGCCGGGGTGGGTGTGGCACAGGAAGTAGGCGATCTCCCGGACGAGTGCGCCGGTCTTCCTGTCCTTCTTGTTGGGCACGGTCGAGCGGCGGATCAGCAGGTGACGCTCCAGCCCGGTGGAAACGGAGGCGAGTTGGACGGCGGCCCAGTCGTACTCGCGAGGGCCCTTGGCGCCGTCCGCGCACGAGCGGCGCTCGAAGGCATCCTCGGGTACCAGCGCCCACAGCTCGCGGGCCTGCCGGGTGCGGCCGTCGGGCAGGGGCAGCACCTCGTCCTTCGGGATGGCGAGCACGTAGCGGACCTGGTGTTCCTCCAGCCAGGCGCGCAGTGCACGGCACTGCCCGTAGGCCTCGTCGGCCAGGAAGTAGGTGAACGGCACCGAGGCGGCCAGTGCCCGCTCCAGCATCCGCCGGGCCAGCTCCGGCTTGGTGGCCACCGCGCTCGCGCGTTCGGGCGGGACGCCCTGCTCGGCGCAGCGGCGTTCGTGCTCCGCGGTGGCGCCGGCCCAGTGCTTGCCGAGGTAGAGCTCGGCGTCGATCAGAGTGCGACCCCGGCGAGATCCGTAGGACAGGTGCACGCTGACCTGGGCGTTCTCGATTCTGCCCGCAGTTCCGGTGTATTGACGCTGGACACCGGCGGTCTTGGTGCCCTTCTTGATGTCGCCGGTCTCGTCCGCGATCAGCACCGCGTCGTCGGCGGCCAGGGCGGCGACCGCGTGGGCGCGGACCCGGTCGCGCAGTTCGTCCGCATCCCATGCGGCCTTGGCCAGGAAGCCCTGCAACCGGTCCGGGCTGGGGTGGCCGGCAGCCTCCGCGAGCTGCCACAGGTTCTTGCGCGGCACCTCGCTCAGCAGCCCGCGCACCATCGCCCGCAGATTCTCCCGGGAAGCCGGACGCGCAAACACATCGTCCACCGAAGCGCACAATGCCTCCAACTCCCCCTCAAGCTCCCGCACTTGGCCCTCGGTCAGCTCGTCCGTCCGCACCACGCCCAGCGGCAGTCTCAATCCCACGAACGGAGCAACGAGCCAACCACCGTCACGTCACGTGAACCACCGGCTGTAGTACTAGGACTGGTCCCAGCGAGTGGGACTGGTCCCAGCGAGTGGGACAGGTTCCAGCGAGTGGGACAGGCCCCACCTGTCACGCCGTCCCCGGCGACCCGGGGTACGGGCATTGGGCCGTTCGAGCCGGGCCGCCACCCCAGCGGGCTGACAAAAGGCGAGCTGCCGGGCAGCACTGATCCAACAGTGTTTTCGTTGGAATGCGGCTGGATCACGACCGAGGTGGGCCGGCAGCCCTGGATCGTGTACCAGAACATGCGGGTCTCGGAGGCGGTCACGGACACCCGTGCCGCGTCCCTCTGGGCGATGTTCGGCGTCGTCGTGCTGGTGCATGTACTCGTCCTCGGCGCGTTCCTCGGCGTCCTCGTGAAGATGAGCCGCCGGTGGCGGCTGGCCGACGAGGGCGCGCTCGCGGGAGCCGAAGCCGAGGATCTGGAGGGCGACACCCCCTACGGACCACGCCCGTTGGCCACGACCGGCGGCCGGGAAAGGGACCCGGGCAGCGACAGGGGAGACGAATGATCGAGGACGTCGTCGCCTGGGTGCTGCTGGCCGCGGTGGCCGCGTAGGCCTGTGCCGGCGGCACCGACTACGGTGCCGGGTTCTGGGACCTCGTGGCGGGCGGCGCCGCACGCGGCAGACGTCCCAGGTGGCTCATCGACCACGCCATGGAACCCGTCTGGGAGACCAACAACGTCTGGCTCATCTTCGTCCTGGTCATCATGTGGACCGGCTTTCCGATCCTGTTCCAGACCGTCTTCTCGGCCATGTGGCTCCCACTGGCGCTCGCGGCCGTCGGACTCGTCCTGCGCGGCGCCGGGTTCGCCCTGCGCAAGCCCACCCGGAGTCTCGCCCGGCGCAGGGTCTACGGCGCCGTCTTCGCCGTCGCCTCACTCCTGACGCCGTTCTTCCTCGGAGCGGCCGTCGGGGGTCTTGCCACGGGCCGGGTGGCTCCCGGCACGAAGGCGTCCGCCGACGCGTGGTCCAACGGGACGTCCATCCTCGCAGGGCTGCTGACCATCGCCGCGACCGCGTTCCTGGGAGCGGTGTTCCTCACCGCCGACCGGGACACCGCATGGGAGCGGGTGTCCCGGCGCCCCGGTCACATCATGCCCGCCGGGCTGGTCGACTCGCAGTTCGCGACGCTGGAGCCGCTGGAGCCGGACGAGCCGGGCATGACCCTGGACGCCACCGCCGATCTTCCGGCGCGTCTCACCCGGGTACGCGCCGCCGTCGCGCGCTTCGGCGGGCCTACGGGCGGCTGAGGGTTCAGGTGCTCAGGAGCACGGCGACGCCTCCCGGCCCGGGCGTCGGGCCCCCGCCAGGGGGGACGGGAACGAGCCGGCCGTCATCCCGTACCAGGAACAGCATGCGGTGTCCGGTCGGCAGGGGGCCGTCGACGCGATGCGCCACGAGGACACGTCACCGAGCGCTGCCCGGTGACCCGCAGTGGCGGAGTTTCTACGTCGTGGGCGGCCGGCCGGGTTCCGTGGCGTCCAGCGCAGCCACCACGGCCGGCACCGGGATCCGCCCTGAGGCGACCAGCTGTGCACCGCCGCGTCGCAGCGCGGTGGCGAAGGGCGCTGCCCAGAGGTTCTCGTAGATCAGGATTCCGGCGGAGCTGCCGGGCTCGAGGGCGCGGGCCGCCTCCTCGATGTCGTCCTGGCCCAGCAGGCCGGAGGACGCGCCCTCGAAGACGGCCAGGTCCAGAGCCCCGTCGCCGGTGAGGTCGGCGATCTCGAGGCCGACGACCGACCCGTCCTCCTCTTTCCCCACAAACATCAGATCGAGGATCCGGATGAGGCCGCGGTCCACCAGATCGACCAGCAGGGGAAAGCCCTCACCGGTCATTCGATTACCGGGAAACTCGACGACCACGTAGTCGATCGGGCCCATCTCGACGAATTCATCGCTCACGGCTTCACCCCAGGGTGGTCATGGCATCGGGTTGTCCCCCTGGCCCCGGCTTCCATTGCAACATTCGACAGGAGCCGTCGCACTTCGGTGCGGCATTCACCCGCAGGGCAGCTCCCGGTCGCCGGATCCGATCCGAATGGTTCTCCTGGTTCCATGACTGATAGCGCGCCCGACCCGGACTCCGCAGGCCCGTACGGCGACGAGCAGCTCTCGGCGCGCGAACGCCACGAGTTGGACGAGCTTCGGCATCGCGTGAGCGCACTTGAGGGCGGCGGGCCCGCCGGGGCCCCGCGGCACCACTGGCTCCGGTCGACGGGATCGTTCCTGCTGATCCTCCTCGCCTCGCTGCTGTCCCTGCTCGCCGTCGTCTCGGTCTGGGCGAACAGCATCGTGCGGGACACCGACCGCTACGTCGCCACCGTGGGACCTCTGGCGAGCAACCCGGACGTGCAGAAGGCGATCACCAAGCGCGTGACCAACGCGGTCCTGGCACAGGTCGATGTGGACGGACTGGTCAAGGAGCTGCAACAGGCGGCGCAGCAGAAAGGTGTCCCGCCGAAGGCGGCCAAGCTGATCGACAACCTGGACGGCCCGATCGAGAGCGGACTGAAGAGCCTGGTCAGCGGCGCCGTGGAGCGGGTGGTCTCCAGCGATGCCTTCGACAAGGTCTGGGTGAACGCGAACCGCAGGGCCCACAACGCCGTGAACAAGGCCCTCACGGGCGAGTCGGATGGTGCGGTGTCCGTCAAGAACGGTCAGGTCGCCATCGACGTGGGACCGATCGTGGCCCAGGTCAAGGACCAACTGGTCAGCGCCGGATTCCAGCCGGCCGCTCGGATCCCGACCGTTCACACGCAGTTCGTGGTCTTCGAGTCCAAGGACATCGGCAAGATCAAGTGGTATCTGAGGGTGCTGGAGATCATCGGCAGCTGGCTCCCCGTCATCGCCGTACTGATCGCTGCCGCGGGTGTCTATCTGGCTGTCCACCGGCGCAGGGCCCTGATCGGGGCGGCGCTGGGGGTGTTCGCCGCCATGCTGCTGCTCGGCATCACTCTCAGCCTCCTCCGGACGGTCTATCTCAACCATCTGGCCGCCGGGGCGTCCGAGGCCGCTGCCGGCGCGGTGTACGACTCGCTGGTCAAGTTCCTGCGCGCCGGCGTACGGGCGGTCGGCGCGCTCGCTCTCGTGACGGCCATCGGCGCCTTCCTCACCGGTCCGTCCCGGATCGCCGTCTTCACCCGGACGGGCTGTGGCAAGGGCATCGGCGCACTGCGTGACGTCGCCGTGTCGGCGGGCCTCCGGCTGGGCGCGGTAGGCCGGTTCGTGCACCGCTACAAGCAGTGGATCGGCGGGGTGATCCTCGCGATCGCCGCGATCGTGCTGTTCACCTGGAACTACCCGACCATCGCAGTCGTGGTGTGGACGGTGGTGATCGTGCTGGGCGGCTTCGCGATCCGCGAGTTCCTCGACACCGGCGACGACGGTGCCGCTCCTCTTCCGGACTGAGGGATCGCCCTTGGCTGTACTTCGCGCAGGGCCCGGGCGGCTTCGAGGGTTCGCCCGCCGTTGCCGGTGACGGGCTGCAACGTCTTCTACCGAGGCGCCCATCCACCAACGCGGCGGTCCCCCGGGCCCGGCAGCCCGGTGTGCCGGAATCCGGCGCCTGCCGGAGGGTGGAGGTATGCGAACGCCCGACGAGCTGAGCGAGGCCGACTTCCGGTCGCTCTACCGGCACCTGCGCGGCACGGCCCCCGGCGCCGCCACTCGCCGTGGTGCCCTGGACACGATCACCGGCGAACAGGTGCTGGCGGCCGTTCGCGAGGTGCGGTCGGGACGTACGGTGTCGCTCGCGGCTCCGGTGAACACCCGTCCCGGACCTGACGACGCCGATCCGGCCGAGCACCGGCTCACCGCTCCGGCCGGCGCCGAACCGGCAGCGGAGGGCCTGGAGTTCGCGCGGGACCGGTTCGCCATGAACGTCCACGGTGACGTGGACAGTCACCTCGACGCGCTGTGTCACGTCATCTACGACGGCACCCTGCACGGCGGTGTGCCGGCGGCGGGCGTCCTGTCGCCGGACGGAGTGAGCACGCTCTCGGTCGAGCTGGTCCGCGACGGCATCGTCGGACGCGGGGTCCTCCTCGACGTTCCCCGTTTGCACGGCGTCTGCTGGCTGGAGCCCGGATCGAACGTCGGGGCCGAGGACCTCGCCGCAGCCGAGGCACGGCAGGGAGTCCGGGTCGGCCGGGGCGACATCCTCCTCGTCCGGGTCGGACACCGCCGACGCCGTGAGGAGCTCGGCCCCTGGCACGTGGCTGACGCCCGTGCCGGACTCCATCCGACCGCCATGGAGTTCCTGGCCGAGCGGGAGGTGGCCGTACTCGGCAGTGACGGCAACAGCGACACGGCCCCCAGCCTGGTGGCGGGGGTCTCGTTCCCGGTGCATGTGCTCGCCATCCACGCGATGGGACTGCATCTGCTCGACTACCTGCGGTTCGAGGACCTCGCGCAGATCTGCGCCAGGGAGGCCCGATGGTCGTTCCTCTGTGTCGTCGCGCCCCTCCGGCTGCCGTCGGCCACCGGTTCGCCGGTCAACCCCCTCGCGATCCTGTGACGGTCGAAGCAGCCGAGTGATCGTCCACCTCGCCCCGGCGGTCTCCTCACCCGTACGGCACAACGGTTCTCGCGCCCCGGGCACGGTCGGCCGCCGCGGACGGCACTCTGGTGAGGCGGTCACGCTCGCGGGCGTGGCGCCCGGATGCGACCTCGGGAGCAGCATGCGCGCAGGCAGAGAATCCGGCTCGCCCACGGACGGCGCGAGGAGCCGCCGGCGCGGGCGGGCGGCTGATCTGCGGGCCTGGCTGCTGCGGCTGCGCGGCACCGCGGAGGAGCGGTTCCCGGTGATCACCCGCCTCACCTCCCACCTGATCGCGGTGAACCTGCTGGACTCCGCTACGCGGCTGGCGGCCCAGGCGTTCCTGACGGCCGTACCGCTGCTCTTCCTGGTCGCCGCCTTCGCCCCGCAAGGGGTGCGCAACCAGATCATCACGTCGGTGCACGAAGTCCTCGGCATCAGCGGCTCCGCCGACCAGCAGCTGAAGCAGGTCTACGAGGCCGACCCCGGCACTCTGCAGCAGAGCACCGGGTTGGTGAGCGCGCTGATGGTGCTGCTCTCGGCCACCGCATGCAGCCGCGCGATGCAGCGGCTGTGCCAACGGGCCTGGCGGATGCCCAGTGCGGGCGCCCGGGTCGCCGCCTGGAGGTGGCCTGTGTGGATCGCGGTCTGGCTTGTCGTCGTCGTTCTGCAGGGACCGCTGAGGGACGGTTTCGGGGTGGGGATGTGGCTGGGACTGCCGCTGCTGCTGACGGTCGAGGTGGGCGTGTGGTGGTGGACCCAGCACCTGCTGCTGGCCGCGCGCGTCCCCTGGATGCCCCTGCTGCCAGGAGCGGTCCTGACCGGGGTCGCGTTGACCTCACTGACCGTGATCGCGAAGCTGTACGTGCCCGCCGCCCTCAACCGCAGCCTGGACCGGTACGGGTCGCTGGGTGCGGTCTTCACCGTGTTGTCGTGGCTGATCGGACTCTGCGTCGTGGTGGCCCTCTGCATCACCGCCGGTGCCGTCATCGCCCGGGAACCAGCCGTGTCCCACCGTCTCGGATCACCCGATTAGCCGAACTCGCCGGGAATGCCGCCCAGGGATACGTTGGTACTCGGATCTGGAGTTTCTCTTCACCCGGCGGGATCGGAGCATTCTCCGAGGACGGTGGCCGGCATGACCGACGAGCGGCACTACGACGTCATCATCATCGGCACCGGTGCGGGCGGTGGCACCATCGCCCACCGACTGGCCCCCACCGGAAAACGGATCCTCCTTCTCGAACGCGGCGACTATCTGCCCCGCGAACGCGACAACTGGGAATCGGCCGCCGTCTTCGTCAGGGGGAAATACCGCGCTCCCGAGTTCTGGTACGACAAACACGGAAACCAGTTCCCACCCGAGGTCAACTACTACGTGGGCGGCAACACCAAGTTCTACGGCGCCGCACTCTTCCGGATGCGCCCCGAGGACTTCGGTGAACTCCGTCACCACGACGGCATCTCCCCGGCCTGGCCGCTGACTTACGAGGAACTCGAGCCGTACTACACGCAGGCCGAACACCTCTACCTCGTCCACGGCCTGCACGGCGAAGACCCGACCGAGGGCCCCACCAGCGCCCAGTACGCCCACCCACCGGTCCAGCACGAGCCGCGTATCGAGCAGCTCAGCCACGATCTGGAGAAACAGGGGCTGCACCCCTTCCATCTCCCGATCGGGGTGAACCTCACCCAGGACGACCGGGGCCGGGCCACCCATGCCAGCGCCTGCATCCGCTGCGACCGCGTCGACGGCTTCCCGTGTCTGCTCGGCGCCAAGTCCGACGCACAGGTCATCTGCGTCGAACCCGCTCTCGAACACGCCAACGTCGAGATGGTCACCCATGCGGACGTGCGGCGCCTCGACACGGACGCGGCCGGCCGCAGTGTCACCTCGATCGTGGCGACCGTGGGGGACGGAGACACCACCACCGTGGAGTTCACGGCCGACATCGTGGTCGTCGCCTGTGGCGCGGTCAACTCGGCCGTCCTGCTGCTGCGTTCGGCCAACGACCGGCATCCGCAGGGCCTGGCCAACAGCTCGGACGTGGTGGGCCGGCACTACATGCGCCACAACAACCTGGCCCTGATGGCCGTGTCCAGGGAACCCAACGACACCAGGTTCCAGAAGACCCTGGCGCTGCACGACTGGTATCTGGGATCCGACGACTGGGACTTCCCCCTCGGCGGCATCCAGATGCTGGGCAAGTCCGACTCCGAGCAGATCCACGGCGAGGCGCCCCGTTGGGCCGGTGCCGTCGCCCCCGACATGCCCTTCGAGGTGCTCGCCCACCACGCGGTCGACTTCTGGCTGTGCGCAGAGGATCTGCCCGACGCCGACAACCGCATCACCCTGGACCGGGACGGCGGCATCCACCTGGCCCTCGACGAGAAGAACAACATCGCCGGGCTGAAGCGCCTGCGGCACAAACTGCAAAGCATGCTCGGCCACTTGGGCATGCACGAACACCATCTGCTGTCGCACAGCATCTACCTGCACAAGGGCATGCCCATCGGCGCCACCGCGCATCAGGCGGGCACGGTCCGCTTCGGGCGCGACCCCGAAAGCTCCGCGCTCGACGTCAACTGCAAGGCCCACGACCTCGACAACCTCTACGTCGTCGACACGAGCTTCTTCCCCAGCATTGGTGCGGTCAACCCCTCGTTGACCGCCATCGCCAACGCACTGCGCGTCGGCGACCACATCTCGGAGCGACTGCAATGACCTCGAACCACACCGACAACAGCGACATCCGCCACCGCACACCTCAGGAGCGAGCCGAACGCGGCAAGGCCGCCCGGTCGTCCGTGCCCCGGTCCAGCCACGCCGAGTTCGCTCCCACCGTGAAGCGGCCCGACCCGGTGGACATCATCGAGGCGCAGTCGGCGACGCGGGTCCCCGAACTCGTCCCGATCCGCTACGGCCGGATGACCGAGTCGCCGTTCCGCTTCTACCGGGGGGCCGCCGCCATCATGGCCGGCGATCTCGACGACACCCCCCGCTCCGGGATCAGGGCGCAGTTGTGCGGGGACGCGCACCTGCTGAACTTCCGGCTGCTGGCCTCGCCCGAGCGACGCATGATGTTCGACATCAACGACTTCGACGAGACGCTGCCCGGCCCCTGGGAGTGGGACCTCAAGCGGCTGTCCGCGAGCTTCGTCATCGCGGGCCGGGCGAACGGCTTCACCGGCAAGGAACGGGCCGGCATCGTCCGGGCGACGGTGCGCTCCTACCGCGAGTGGATGCGGCGCTTCGCCAAGATGGGCAACCTCGCCGTGTGGTACGCCCAGTTCGACGAAGCGTGGGTGCGGGAACACTTCGGCGGGGAGCTGAGCGCACGGGGCCGCGACCGGTGGGCGCAGGCGGTGACCAAGGCACGCAGCCGGGACAGTCTCCAGGCCTTCGGCAAGCTCACCCACATCGTCGACGGGCAGGCCCGCATCGCCGCGGTTCCGCCGCTGATAACGCCGCTGCAGGACCTGCTCAAGGGCGTCGAACGCAACGCGCTGGAGAAGGAGATCCACCGGCTGATCGAACGGTACGGCCGCTCCGTGCAATCGGATCGACGGTCCCTGCTGGAGCAGTACCGGGTGACCGACGTGGCCCGCAAGGTGGTCGGGGTCGGCAGTGTGGGCACCCGCTGCTGGATCGTGCTCCTGCTCGGCCGGGACGACAGGGATCCCCTTCTCCTGCAAGCCAAGGAGGCCGACCAGTCGGTGCTGGCGCCCTTCGCCGGCGCCAGCGCCTATGCGACACAGGGCGAGCGCGTGGTGTCCGGCCAGCGGCTCATGCAGGCCACCAGCGACATCTTCCTCGGCTGGGAGCGGGTCGACGGGATCGACGGTCGCCGACGCGACTTCTACGTACGGCAGTTGAGGGACTGGAAGGGCATCGCCGAACCCGAGGCGATGGTGCCGGCCGGAATGCGAACCTTCGGTGAGCTGTGCGGCGCCACGCTGGCCCGCGCACACGCGCGGTCCGGCGACCGGATCGCCATCGCCGCGTATCTCGGCGGGGGCGACTCCTTCGACCGGGCGCTGGCGACCTTCGCCGAGCGCTACGCCGACCAGAACGAGAAGGACCACCAGGCACTCGTCGACGCCGTCCGTACGGGCCGGTTGACGGCTGAAGCAGCCTGACGAAGGGACCGACCGGCAAGGGGGAGCAGCAAGGACCCTGATGGATCGCTATCCGCCCATAGCCGGCCATGGCCTCGTCGGGGGATCTGCAGACCGCTGCCCTGGTGTCGTCCCAGGGTGTGATCGACTGGTTCGCGGCACCGCGCTTCGACTCGCCCAGCGTCTTCGCCGCCCTGCTCGACCACGACGGCGGCGGCTACTTCCTCCGCGCGCCCGAGCATCCCGAGGGCACCTGGAAGCAGCTCTACTACCCGGACACCGCCGTCGTGGTGACCCGCTTCATGTCACCCGACGGAGTCGGTGAGATCGTCGATCACATGCCGGTGCTGCCAGGCCCGACGGCAACCGACAGGCACCAACTGGTGCGCGTCGTACGCGCGGTGCGCGGCACCGTACGCTTCAGCCTCGAATGCCGGCCGCGATTCGACTACGCGCGGGCCACCCACGAACTCGAACTGACTGCCGACGCGGCGACGTTCCGGGCTCCGGGTACGACCGCCTACCTCCAGGGCAGCATTCCGTTCGAACGGGACGGGCAGGACGTCCGGGGCAGCATCACCCTCAGCGACGGAGACTCGGCGGCCGTGGTGTTCACGGTGTGCGCGCAGGGCGGCGCGGCGCCACCGCCACCCACCACCGAACAGATCACCGACGAACTCTGGAAGAACGTCGACTTCTGGCAGAAGTGGGTGCGCACCTCGAACTACCACGGCCGCTGGATGGAGATGGTCCACCGCTCGGCGATCACCCTCAAGCTCCTCACCTACGCCCCCAGCGGCGCGCCGGTAGCCGCCGCCACCATGGGGCTGCCCGAGCAGGTCGGCGGCGAGCGCAACTGGGACTACCGCTACACCTGGGTCCGGGACGGCTCCCTCTCGGTGCGGGCTTTGCTCGACCTCGGCTTCGTGGAGGAGGCGAGCCGCTTCACCCACTGGCTCGGCGACCGCCTGGCCGCACGCGAAGGACCGGACGACGAACCGCTCCAGATCATGTACCGGGTCGACGGCGACCCCCGTCTGACCGAGGAGATACTGGACCACTTCGAGGGCTACCGCGGCTCCTACCCGGTCCGGGCCGGCAACGCCGCCTCCGACCAACTGCAGCTCGACATCTACGGCGAGGCCCTCTACGCCCTGGCCGAGGGCCGCGAGGTCGGCGAACAGGCGGGCTACCACGGGTGGAAGGGCCTGACCCGCACCCTCGACTGGCTCGCTCCGGTCCAGTGACCGAAGCCGGTGAAGACGATGGCGCCGACTCCGCTGGAGAGCAGCGCGGGAAGCATCACCGCGAACAACTGCGGGCCGCCCACTCCGGCCACTTCCATCAGCAGCACGGCTGCCACCAGCGGACTGCCGAAGATCGTGGCGATGGCCGCCGCGGCGCCGGCCGCACCGAGCAGCGCCGTGCTCGCCTCGGTCGCGGGAGCGCGTACGAGATCGCGGAACACCAGCGCCAGACCACCGCCGAGCGCGATCAGTGGCGCCTCGGTGGCCTCGGTTCGGTGAGAGCCATCTTTCCTGGCCCCGCGATCTGCAGACGTACGTGCCTGACCACGCGGCTGGTCTCTGAGCAGCCGGTCACCGCGGTCGCACCGGTTCGGGCACGAGGGCGACCGGGCAGTCGGGGTGGTCAGCACCCCATGGGCCACCCGGCGGGAGAGCCGCCGAGGCCGACCATGACGATGACGGCGCGGGGCATGGTCTCAACCTCCTGGATCGGGACCCCTTGGCTGGCGAGCCGCCGTCGGCCCACGGCCCGGAAGAACCCCTTGGCCGGCGAGCCTCCGGCGATCCGGCCCCCGCCGGACGGTGTGGCGTATCCGAAGCGGGTCCGGTCGAGTGAGGCGCACAGGAACAGTTCGCGCGGAAGGCAGGCCGGGCTGAACGGCCCTGTGTCCCAAGGACCCTTGGGGTGCCCACTCGGCCTCGGTCACCCGGAACCCCGCCCCCCTGTCGCAGCCGTGTGCCCGCCAGTGGATCCTGAGATCACAAGGAGAAGGGTGGCTCATGTCCCAGGGCGAAGGCAGACGTGTCCCGTGGTGGCGCAAGTCGTTGCCCGGTGCCGTCGCCCTGCTCGGCTACCGACGCGCATGGCTGAGAGGCGACCTGCTGGCCGGTCTCACCGTGGCCGCGTACCTGGTGCCACAGGTCATGGCCTACGCGGGCGTGGCCGGGCTCCCGCCGGTAGCCGGACTGTGGGCGATCCTGCCCGCGCTCGCCGTGTACGCACTGTTCGGGTCCTCACGCCTGCTCTCGGTGGGGCCCGAATCCACCACCGCGCTCATGACGGCCACGGTCGTCGGCCCGCTCGCGGGCGGTGACCCGGGGCACTACGCGTCGCTTGCGGCAGCCCTCGCGGTTACGGTCGGACTGCTGTGTCTGGTGGCACGGGCGGTGCGGCTGGGCTTCCTCGCGGACCTGCTCTCCCGCCCGGTGCTGATCGGCTACCTTGCGGGCGTGGCGCTGATCATGATGGTGGACCAGCTGCCCAAGCTCACCGGCGTACGGACGACGGGCTCGGAGTTCTTCCCCCAACTGTGGTCCTTCATCACGCACTTGCCCGACATCCACGCGGCCACCGTCATCGTGTCCGCGGCGATCCTGACATTCGTCCTCACGGCGTGGAGGTACGTTCCTGCCGTCCCCGGGCCCCTGCTCGCCGTCATCCTCGGCACGCTCGCCGTGGTGTCCTTCGACCTCGACGGCCGGTACGGCATCAAGGTGATCGGCGAGGTGCCGGCGGGGCTGCCGGGCCTCGCGTTGCCGGACCTCGGTGAGCTGCCACATCTCGTGCTCCCGGCCCTCGGCGTGCTCATCGTCGCGTACACCGACTTCATTCTCACCGCACGGGCGTTCACCGGCCACGACGGCGAAGGCCCCGGCCTGGACGCCAACCAGGAGTTCCTGGCGCTGGGCGCGGCCAACCTCGGCGCGGGCGTCCTGCACGGGTTCCCGGTCAGCAGCAGCGCCAGCCGCACCGCGCTGGCCGCCTCGTCGGGCGCCCGCAGCCAGGCGTACTCCCTGATCGCGGGTGCGGTGGTGCTGGCCGTGCTGCTGTTCCTCAGCCCCCTGCTCGCCCGAACGCCCTCCGCCGTCCTCGGCGCACTGGTCGTGTACGCGGCCGTGCGGATGATCGACCTGGCGGGCTTTCGCCGCCTGGCCTCCTTCCGACGCCGCGAACTCCTGCTCGCCCTCGGCTGCCTGGCCGGCGTACTCGCCCTGGACATCCTGTACGGCGTGATCGTCGCCGTCGGCCTGTCGGTGGCCGAACTGCTGACGCGGGTGGCCCGCCCCCACGACGCCGTCGAGGGCCTGGTCCCCGGCCTGGCCGGCATGCACGACGTGGACGACTACCCGCAGGCCGACACGATCCCCGGCCTGCTGGTGTACCGCTACGACTCCCCGCTCTTCTTCGCCAACGCGGAGAACTTCCGCCTCCGCGCCCTGGCCGCAGTCGACGAACAGACCGACCCCGTGCGCTGGTTCGTCCTCAACACCGAGGCCAACGTGGAGGTCGACATCACCGCCCTCGACGCCGTCGACGAACTGCGCCGCGAACTCACCCACCGCGGCATCGTGTTCGCCCTTGCCCGCGTCAAACAGGACCTTCTGCACGACCTCGGGGCGTACGGCCTCGCGGAGTCCGTCGGACCGAACCTGATCTTCCCGACCCTGCCGACCGCCGTCGCCGCCTATCGGACATGGCGCGGCGACCACTAGACCGAGGTTGAGGTTGGCGTGGAGGAGGCGTCGAAGGCGCGGGCCGGGTAAGCCGGAGGCGTCGAGCGCGGGCCGGAGCCGCGGCTCGCCGGCCGTGACGGTCACTTCGCGGCCGGCGAGGGTGATGCCCGATGGCCATGCCCCGCGGGCGGTCCCTTGCGGTGATCGGATCGGGCAGCGGGTCTGCTCGGCCAGGCTGGCGCTGGAGGTGGTCAAGTGGCAGGAGCAGCAGGGGTGTTGGGGCAGTCTCCGGAGTTCGCGACCGTCGTGGTGATCGGTGCCGGCCCGGCGGGTCTGACCGTCGCCAACCTGCTGCGGCGCAGCGGTGTCGACTGTGTCGTCCTGGAACGCCGAAGCCGCGAGTACGTGGCGCAGCGCCAGCGTGCCGGCATCGTGGAAACCCGCGCCGTCCGTATGTTCGACCGCTGGGGGCTGGCCGAGCGCGTCCTCGGAGGCCCCCCGCACGACGGCATCCTGGAGTTTCGGGTGGACGGCGAGAGCCACCTGGTGTCCGACAGCGACGGCTCCGAAGGTCCCGCGGCCCGCCTGTGCCCCCAGCAGATCCTGGTCCAGAAGCTCACGGCCACCTACCTCGCCGACGGCGGAGACCTCCGCTTCGAGGCCGCCGATGTCTCCGTGCACGACCTGAACGGCGATCGCCCCACCGTTCGATACCGCACCGCCGACGGCACCCCGCACACCCTCACCTGCGCCTTCGTAGCGGGCTGCGACGGCGACCGGGGCTACAGCCGCACCGTCGTCCCCGAAGGCGTCCTGACCGCGCACGCCTTCGACCACGGCATCGGCTGGCTCACGGTCCTCGCCGACGCCCCGCCCCCGGCCCATCCTCTCCTCGCCGTCAGCTCGCAGGGCTTCGCCGCCCACTTCCCGCGCGGCCCGCACAGCAGCCGTTACTACCTCCAGTGCCCACCCGACGACCACCCCGAGGCCTGGCCGGACACCCGGGTCTGGGACGCTCTGCGCGGCCGGCTCGGCGATTCCGCCCTCGCCGCCGGCCCCATCACCGAGCGCGAGATCTTCCAGCTGCGCAGCCTCGTCCACGACCCCATGCAGTACGGACGGCTGTTCCTCGTCGGCGACGCCGCCCACATCGTCTCCCCGATGGGCGGCAAGGGCATGAACCTCGCCCTGTACGACGCCGATCTCTTCGCCGGGGCCGTCCGGGACTTCCTGCGCGACGGTGACGAGTCAGGGCTGCGCAGCTACTCGCAGCGCTGCCTCCGCCGCGTCTGGAACGACCAGGAATTCTCCCACTGGCTGACCCGGACCGTCCACGACGCCGGCGACGACAGCCGCTGCGGTCCCTTCCACCGCAGCCTGGCCCGAGCGCGCCTCGACCGGCTTTTCACCTCACCGCCCGCAGCCCGCGCCTTCGCGGAACTCGTGACGGGGCTGGACCCGGTCGGCTGAGGCCGTTTCCCGATCGTCTTCCGAACGGGCTCAGTAGGCCGGTGGTCGCATTCCGGCGGGCGTTGCCGATCACCGCCCGAGTGGATTGTCAGTGGTGCGTCCTACTCTCGCCACATGACCTACTGCGTCTGGCACAGGGGCCTCGGCATCACGCTCGATCTGACCGAGGCGGATCTCGGACACCCCGAATACCCGCGGCTGCTCGACGAGATCTACGGCAATTACCAGCCGGATCTTCTGTACTGCCTGGAAGCCCATGAGGACGAAGGGCTCATCTGCCCCGGCTTCATGGCGATCCGCAAGGTCAGCGGCCGACCGCACGCCATGCATGTGGCAAAGGGCGAACGCCCCGAGACAAAGGCCGAGAGCGATCTCCACAAAGCGCTCGGGGAGTACACCGCCGACATCGCCTCCGGGGAGGGTTTCCATGTGACGCGAGCGGAGGGGGCCAAGCACGGAAAGCGCGGTACGGATGTGACGGTGGAGGGCGCCGGCAGGCAGCGACTGGCGTACGAGATACAGCTCGCGGCGATAGCCGGCGGTTCCGTGGACGAGCGCACCCGCAGCGCCCACCGGGAGGGCCTCACCCCCCTGTGGCTCGTCAACAACGAAAACGCGATACCCATCGACCGCGCTCCCTGGGCCCGACTGAACGTACAGAGCTGGCGGGACGTGACCGACCGCGCGGCCCTGTCGGTGCGTGGCGGCGTCAAACAACTGCACATGTCGCGCTGCGACTGGAGCAATCCGGTGCCCTGTCCCCGGCAGGGCGCCGGCCGGTGCGGCGGACGGCACGGGCTGTGGGAACCGGTGCGCGGGCTCTACTACGACGACGTCATCCGGCGCACCGGCGCGGGCGAACTCGTCTCGCTCTACATGCCGCGTCCGGCCGGCCGCCGCGGATGGCACATGTGGGTCACCCCGACGGACAAGGAGGAGTTCCTCGAAGGCCGCCCCGAGCCTGTTCCGGCTCCGCGCACCGCGCCCCGGGCGGGACAGCCCCTTCCGCTTCCGGGACCGGCCGATCCACGGGACGGTGACGGCATGGCGACGGGAGTTCGGAGCGAACTCACCCGGGCGCTCGACGACGGGCAGCCCATCGACGCCTCCCTGTGGCACACGGAGCCGGGGCCGTCCGAATTCTCCCGTCCCTTCACGGTGGGCGAGTTCGTCATACCCGGCGATCTGGTCGCCGCGCGGCGCACCTTTACCCGGGCGCTCGAACACTGCGCGGACATCGCCTCGCACCTGCCGAGCGGCGCTGACATCGCGGCGGGACGCGCGGAGATCTCCGGCAACCAGCGTGACCGTCTGGGGGACGCACGGGAGCGGTGCAGGCGACTGGCCGAGGAGATGCACACCCACCCGTGGTGGGAGACGGTCGGTGACCGGCACGCGGCTCGGGAGGCGCTGACACACGCGGCCACCCACGACGGGTGAGGTCCGGCGGACCGTCGTGCATCACTGCCGACGGGCCAGACCGACGGGCACGCCTTGCACACACCCGGCGAGCTGTCGCGCTTCGAGCTTCCGTGGACCGACGTCGAGGCGGTGTGCCGGCCGCGTCGACATGTTGCTCTTCGGATGTGCTGCTCGCCGGGCGGGCGGTGTCCTGCCGTGCCGAGCGGAGTCATCGACTCCGGCGGCATCGCGGATGCGGACCTGTTCGCCCGGCTGCGCGGCCGGGCGACGGCGTCATGACCAGAACTCGTTGCCCGCGTCGAGGTTTTCCACGCACTCGTCGAGGTCGGTGATCTTGTCTCCGACGATCCGGAAGACGATGCCTCCGTCCTCGTCCATGCTCTTGTCGCCACGGCGGGCGGTGGCGTGGTGGAGCGAGACCGCATGGCCGCGGCCGTCCACCAGGATGGTGCGCAGTTCGACCTTGAACGTGCCGCCCGTCTCCTCGAAGAGCCGGCGGTAGTAGTCGAGGATCGCGTCGATCCCCTTGCAGTCTCCGGACAGCGGGTGGCTCCCGGGCACGTGGTGCGTGGCGTCGCTCGTCATCATCGAGCGCAGGGTGTCCATGTCACCGCTTGAGAAGGCTTCGTAGCCCTGGCGGATGAGCAGTGCGTGGGGGTGTTCAGCCACGATGATCGCCACCTTTCTGGTGGATCGGCGATGGCGGCCTCCGCACACCATTCTCCGCCTGTTCGGCCCACTTGTCCGCTTGTTCGCGAAGGTCGCGTCCCCCGGATGGCGCCCCCGGGTGGACGGGTCGACGATGGTGTGGTGGGCGGGGCTCGCAATGGAGGGAGCCGACATGATCGAGATCAAGGCCGTGGACAAGCCCGACGAGCGGCGCGACTTTCCGCGCGGACACCTCGAAGCAGTCCATATGACGGGGCTCGACTTCGCCGTGGCCACCTTCGAACCCGGCTGGCGCTGGTCCGAGTCCGTAGGGCCCATCGCCGGCACGGACACCTGCCAGGTCCATCACAACGGCTACTGCGTCAAAGGGCGCATGCGCATACGCATGGACGAGGGCGGCGAGAGCGAGGTCGCAGAGGGCGACGCCTTTGTGATCCCGCCCGGCCACGACGCCTGGGTGGTCGGGGACGAACCGTGCATGGTCTACGACTTCGCAGGCGGCATGGCAACGGACTACGCGAAGGCGAAGGACTAGGAAGAAGGACTAGAAAGAAGGGCCACGAAGGGCACGGTGCCTGTCTGCGCCGGCCGACGCGGTCAGACCGGCAGCAGCCGTGCGATCAGTGCGCTGAGCTGGCGGGCGGTGCGGCACTCGTGCATGTCGACCAGCTCGGCGTACGCGGGCGCGGCGGAATCGCCCGTTCCCCACAGGGCCTGCGGCTCGGGGTTCAACCAGTAGACGCGCCGAGCCCGTTCGGCGACGCGCCCCACCGCCGCCAGGTTCGGGTCGCTCATGTTCGTACGGGCGTCACCGAGGACGAACACCGTGGTGCGCGGGCCGACCGCGTCGCCGTAGCGCTCCGCGAACTCGCCCAGCGCGACGCCGTAGTCGCTGCTGCCGTGCCAGCCCGTGAGCGTCGCCTCCGCCCGGATGCGGGCGCCCAGCCCCTCCGGGTCGGCCGCGCCGTGCACGAGGAGCGGTGTCACCTCGTCGAGCCGGTTGACGAAGGCGAACACCCGCACCTTGCTGAACTGGTCGTGCAGCGCCTGCACCAGAAGCATCGTGAAGTCCGAGAACCCGGACACCGACCCCGACACGTCGCACAGCAGCACCAGTTCGGGCCGTACCGGACGGCGTCTGCGCAGCACCGGCTTCATCGGCACCCCGCCCGTCGACAGCGATCCGCGCAGGGTGCGGCGCAGGTCGATGCTGCCGCGGGAGGTGCGGCGCCGGCGTGCCGCGAGCCGGGTGGCGAGCTTGCGGGCGAGCGGCTGAACTGTCCTGCGCAGTTCGGCGAGCTGGAGCTTGCCGGCGTACAGGAAGTCGAGCCGGTCGGGCGTCGTGGCCACCGCGCGCCGGGCGAGTTCGTCCCGGTCGCGCCGCTCGGCGATCCGGCGCCGGGCCTCCGCGGCCACCTGCCGCCGGAAGGTCTCGATGCGTCGCCGGATCTCGTCCTCCAGCAGCCGGTCGGTGAACCCGGACGCGCCGCTCTGCGCCCGGACACTGTCGCGGACACGGGCGAACAGCGTCTGCGGGCGGACCCGGTCGAGGGTCTGATGCGACGACCAGCCGTCAGAAGCGGGGGAGGAGCCGTATCCGCCGAAGCCGTCCACCGCCTCGGCGGCCAGTCGCGCCATCAGCATCTCGTCGCCCGCGGCCAGTGCTGCCGCGAGTCGGTCCCGCAGATCGTCCCGGTCCGCCGACTCACCCTCGGGCGCGCCGATGCCGCGCGGGAAGTACAGGTCGAAGACCGGGTCGAACACCTGCCGCTGGGCCGGCCCGTGCAGCAGCGTCGCGGCCAGCCCTTCCCGCAGCAGCTCGCGGTCGGCGAGGCCGAGCGCCGCCACAGCCTGCGCCGCGTCCACGGTCTCGCCGGTGCCGATCCGCATGCCGTGCGCCCGCAGCGCCCCGACCAGGGACGTGAGGCGATCCGCCACGCCGGGGGCGGTCACACGGCGTCCAGGTCGAGCTTGGCGGCCGCCTTGAGGACGTCGTCCTGGTGCTTGAGCAGAACGCCCAGACTGTCGTGTACGACGGTCTCGTCGAGGGTGTCGGCGCCCAGCGCCAGGAGCGTGCGCGCCCAGTCGATCGTCTCGGCGACCGAGGGCACCTTGCGCAGGTCCATCGCGCGCAGGGCACCGACCACCCGGACCACCGAAGTCGCCAGTGCCTGATCAAGACCGGGCACCTTCAACCGTACGATGCGACGCTCCAACTCCTCGTCGGGGAAGCCGATGTGGAGGAAGAGACAACGGCGCCGCAGCGCCTCGGACAGCTCGCGGCTGGCGTTGGAGGTGAGGACGACGAAGGGACGCCGGGTCGCGGTGATCGTGCCCAGTTCGGGGACGGTGACCTGGAAGTCGCTCAGCACCTCCAGGAGCAGGCCCTCCACCTCGACGTCCGCCTTGTCGGTCTCGTCGATCAGCAGCACCTTGGGGTCGTCACCGCGGATGGCGGTGAGCAGAGGCCGTGTGAGCAGGAACTCCTCGCTGAAGATGTCCGTGCGCGCCTCGTCCCACGTCTCGTCGCGGCCCGCGCTGATGCGCAGCAGCTGCTTGGCGTGGTTCCACTCGTACAGCGCCCGGGACTCGTCGACGCCCTCGTAGCACTGCAGCCGGACCAGCCGGGCCTGCGCCACCTCGGCGACGGCCTTGGCCAGCTCGGTCTTGCCGACCCCGGCGGGGCCCTCCACCAGCAGCGGCTTGCCCAGCCGGTCGGCGAGGAAGACGGTCGTGGCGACCGCGGGCGAGGCGAGATATCCGGTGGCGGCGAGACGCGCGGAGACGTCGTCGACGGATGTGAACAGCAACGGGGCCTCCAGCTCGACACAGCTCGGAGCGGATCGGAACGCGGATCGGATCCACTATCCAAGCGCTTGTTCACCCACTCTGTCACGCGAACCAAGGCTCCTCGGAAAGCGAGACCGGAGTGAGACCCGTGAACGGCCCGAGGCGATGTCAGAGGGCCGCTGTACGTTTCGGCCATGGGGATCTATCTGGTCAGTGTCGGTGCGCAGGAGTGGTTCGACGACGACGAGGACGAGGGCGGCCGAGGAGCCCTCGCCTCCGCGCTCGGCGAGGAGTTGAGCCGGCGCGGCCTGCCGCCGTACGAGTCGGTGCCCGAGGCGGCGGACCTGGTACGCGGTTCCGGAATGTCGTTCGAGGAGAAGCTGGTGCCTCCCATGGACGGCTTCAGCGCGCTGTGCCGGACGCATCTGTCACGGGAGGAGGAAGAGGTGCTCTGCGGCTGGTCGGTGCTGGTGCCGCTCTCGCTCGACGAGGAGATCCGGCTGCCCCTCGGCTCCGCGTACACGGACGCCACGATGGTCGCCGGCGCTCCTCAGGTGCTCGGTCTCGTCGAGCGGCTGGCGGCGGCCGTCGAACTGCCGGTGGACGTGATACCGGCGGCCTGTGACAACCTCGATCTGACCATGTGGTTCCTGGAGGGACCGGCGAAGGAGGTGGCGGCCGCCCGGCCCGGACCGTGGAGCGAGGACCTGGACGCCGCGTTCTACGTGGCGCTGTATCTGCGGGCCGCACAGCACTCGCTGCGGCGGGGCTGTCCGATGGTCTACTCCTGATTGTTCCGATCGCGTCCGATCAGGCCGCCGATGGTGCCTGCGATGACGCGTCCGCCACCGAGCCGAACTCCACCTGCCCCGGGACACGCCGAGTGCGCCCACGACCGTCGTCGCAGCGCCTCGTGCAGCTCCGCCGGAGTCAGGAGGCCCGGGGGCGCGCCCCGGCCAGCGCCGCGCCCCACCCGCCGTCGGACCGGTCCCCGCTCGCCCGCTACGAAGTGGCCTCGGCGCCCGGTCGGCCACTCACCAGCACCACCTCCAGGGAGCGCGGACCGTGTACCCCCTCGACCCGGTCCAGCTCGATGTCGCTGGTCGCGGACGGGCCGGAGATCCATGTCAACGGGCGGGCCGGGTCGAGGCGTTCCAGTGCCTGGGGCACGGCGGACACCACCTGCTCCGGCACCCGTACGACACAGATGTGGTGGTCGGGGACGAGCGTGATCCGGCGGCGGCCCTGGTCCGGGCCGCCGTCCAGCACGATCGTCCCGGTCTCGGCGACGGCCACCGCACACGCGGTGACCACGCTGTCGACCCGGTCCAGCTCGTGCGGGGTGCTCTCACCGCGATCCGGGACCCGCTCGGCATCCGTCGCCGCGAACCACTCCTCGTCCAGCCCCGCCGGCACCAGCACCGTCTTCGAGCCCCGCTCGGCGAGCAACCGGCCGATCACCGCCGCCAGTTCGTCCTCCGCGCAGCGGTGCACGATCGCCCGGTATTCCGCCAGGTTCTCGGCCAGCAGATCCACCGTCCGCTCGACACTCCGCTCGCCGTGCTCGCGCAGATAGTCCCGAGGAACCGCCTGCTCGTACGGCGTGTCGTCCTGTCCCACGTCCGCCAGAGCGCGCCGCACCCGGCCCAGGATCCGTTCCCTGCTGCTCACTTCGAGGTCCCCTTCTCGGTCTTCCCGCCGTTCGTGCGCTGCCACCAGTCGCGGAACGGCTCCGCCGGCACCGCCGGAAGGTCCCGGCTGCCGCTCCACGCCTGGCCCGGTCCGGGCAGCGTCCGCGGATGCAGGCGACGCGTTCGCGAAGCGAGCCGCTGGCCCGAGCGCAGGACCCCCGGGTGAGTGAACGCCCAGCGCGCCGCGCGCATGGCCGCCCGCTCGGCGGCATGCCCCTTCGCGGGCTGCAGCACCACCTTGTTGCCCTCGCGGGTCACCGGACCGCCCTCCACGACCCGTTCCCGCAGATGGACGAGGACCTCGGGGATGTCGATGGCGACCGGGCACACCTCGTAGCAGGCGCCGCACAAGGACGAGGCGTACGGCAGGGAGGCGTCGATGTCGCTTGCCGTGCCCCGGAGCTGAGGGCTGAGGATGGCACCGATCGGGCCCGGGTAGACCGAGCCGTAGGCGTGGCCGCCCGCCCGCTCGTACACCGGGCAGACGTTGAGACAGGCCGAGCAGCGGATGCAGCGCAGGGCCTGGCGGCCGACCTCGTCGGCGAGGGTGTCGGTGCGGCCGTTGTCCAGCAGGACGAGATGGAAGTGCCGCGGGCCGTCCCCTGCCTCGGCGCCACCGTCGCTCGTGCCGGTCCACATCGAGGTGTACGGGTTCATGCGCTCGGCCGTGGAGGAGCGGGGGAGGGTCTGCAGGAACACCTCCAGGTCCCGCCAGGTCGGCAGGATCTTCTCGATGCCGACGACCGAGATCAGTGTCTCGGGCAGGGTCAGGCACATCCGCCCGTTGCCCTCGGACTCGACGACCACCAGCGTGCCGGTCTCCGCGATCATGAAGTTGGCGCCCGAGATGCCCACCTTGGCGCGCAGGAACTTCTCGCGCAGGTGCAGACGGGCCGCCTCGGCGAGTTCGGCGGGCGTGTCGGTGAGGCCTTCCGGGGCCGGGCGGCCCCACTCGCTCATCTCCTTGCGGAAGATGTCGCGGATCTCGCCGCGGTTGCGGTGGATGGCGGGGACCAGGATGTGGGAGGGCCGGTCCTTGCCCAACTGCACGATCAGCTCGGCGAGATCGGTCTCGTAGGCGCGGATGCCCTCGGCTTCGAGGGCCTCGTTGAGGCCGATCTCCTGCGTGGCCATCGACTTGACCTTGACGACCTCGGACTCGCCGGTCGCCTTCACCAGGTCGGCCACGATCCGGTTGGCCTCGTCGGCGTCCGCGGCCCAGTGCACGGTGCCGCCCGCGGCCGTGACCGCTTCCTCCAGCTGGACCAGATAGCGGTCGAGGTGACGCAGCGTATGGTCCTTGATCCGCTTGCCCGCCTCCCGCAGCTCCGCCCAGTCGGACAGCTCCGCCACCGCGTTCGCCCGTTTGGCGCGGATGGTGTGGGTGGCGTGCCGGAGATTGCCGCGCAGCGTCTCGTTGTGCACGGCGTCGTGCGCGGCCTTCGGGAAGGCCGGCATCCCCACGAACGTCCCGCTCATGCCGCCGGCTCCTTCTCCGTGCTCGCCAGGATCTCCGCGAGGTGCACCGGCCGCATGTCGCTGCCGGCCCGCGTCATCGTGCCGCCGATGTGCATGAGGCACGAGTTGTCGGCCGCGCACAGCACCTCGGCGCCGGTCGACTCTGCGTTGCGCACCTTGTCCACGCCCATCGCCGTCGAGACGTCCGCGTTCTTCAGCGCGAAGGTGCCGCCGAAGCCGCAGCACTCCTCGGCGCCCGGCAGCTCCACCAGTTCCAGGCCCTTCACGGCCTGGAGCAGACGCCGCGGCCGGTCGCCGAGGCCCAGTCCGCGCAGGCCGTGGCAGGTCGGGTGGTAGGTCACCTGGTGCGGGTAGTACGCGCCGACGTCCGTCACCCCCAGCACGTCCACCAGGAACTCCGTCAGCTCGTACGTCCTTTGGACGACCGGTGCCAGCGTCGCGGCGAGCGTGTCCCCGCGCCCCTCCGCCCGCGCCCGCTCACCCATCCGCGGATACAGCTCGCGCACCATCGCCCCGCACGACCCGGACGGTGTGACGATCGCCTCGTAATCCCCGAAGACATCGGAGAAATGTCTGGCCAGTGGTTCCGCCTCGTGCCGATACCCGGTGTTGTAGTGCGCCTGCCCACAGCAGGTCTGGGCCATCGGGAAATCGACCTCGACGCCCAGCCTGGTCAGCAGTTTCACCACGGCGCGCCCGGTGTCCGGGTAGAGCGTGTCGTTGACACAGGTCAGGAACAGGGCGACACGCATCGCGGCTCCTAGTGGATCGATCATCGGATGAGTGCAGAGTAGTCCGAGTACGAGGGTCTGTGGGAGACCGCTCTCATTCCGAGACGATCCGGGCCTGCGCCGCACGCCATGGCGCGGTCTCGCCGCGCGGCTCGTACCGCGTGAGCGGCTGGGTACGGACGAGCAGGTGCCGCATCCCCGCGAGGTCGCCGACGAGCCCGTGGGCCCGGGCCTGGACCAGCACATTGCCCAGCGCCGCCGCCTCCGCCGGGCCCGCCACCACGGGCAGCCCGCAGGCGTCGGCGGTCAGCTGGCACAGCAGCGCGTTGCGGGTACCGCCACCGACGACGTGCACGACATCCACCGGGTGGCCGGCCAGCCGCTGCGCGTCCTCGACGGCCCTGCGGTGGGCCAGGGCCAGCGAGTCGAGAATGCAGCGCGTCATCTCGGCGGGCGAGACGGGCACCTGCTGCCCCGAGGCGCGGCAGGCCTCGGAGATCCGCTCCGGCATCCGACCCGGCGCCAGGAACGCGGCGTCCCCCGCGTCCACCACCGACCGCAGCGCCGGCACCTCGGCCGCCTCCAGCAGCAGCCCGCCCAACTCCGGCTCGCCCCAGGCCCGTAGGCACTCCTGGAGCAGCCACAACCCCATGATGTTCCGCAGATACCGGACCGTGCCGTCCAGCCCCAGCTCATTGGTGAAGTTGGCAGCCCGGCTCTCCTCGGTCAGTACGGGCGCGCCCAGCTCCAGTCCGGCCAGCGACCAGGTCCCGGTGCAGATGTACGCGAACCGTTCGCCGTCGGCCGGAACGGCGGCCACCGCGGACGCCGTGTCGTGCGAACCGACCGTCGTCACCGGCACCCGGCCCGACAGCCCGGTCACCTCCAGCACCTCGGGCCGCAGCACACCCGCAGGATCGCCGGGCCGGCGCAACGGCGCGAACAGGCCGAGGTCGATGCCCAGCCTGGAGGCGACCTCGTACGACCAGTCCCGCGTCCGGGGATCGATCAGCTGGGTGGTCGAGGCGTTGGTGAGCTCGGTGCCCTGCTCGCCCGTGAGCCAATGCGACAGCAGGTCCGGAATGAGCAACAGTCTTTCCGCGGAACGCAGTTGACGGGACTCCCGGGCTGCGACCAGCTGGTACAGCGTGTTGAAGGGCGCGTACTGCAGTCCGGTCGCCGCGTACAGCTCGTCGGCGGGCAGGGTCGCCCACACCTTCTCCGCGACGCCTTCGGTGCGCGCGTCGCGGTAGTGCACCGGATTGCCGAGCAGTGCCCCGTCCGCGTCCAGCAGCCCGTAGTCCACGGCCCAGCTGTCGATGCCGACCGAGTCGAGCCGTCCACCGCAGTCGCCGCCCGCCGCCCGCAGGCCGTCCAGGACACCCCCGTACAGCGCGAGGATGTCCCATCGCATCCCCTCGGGGACCCGCACGGGCCGGTTGGGGAAGCGGTGCGCCTCCGTCAGCTCCAGGCTGTCGGGGCCGACGCGGCCGACCATGACACGCCCGCTGGACGCGCCGAGGTCGACCGCGGCGTACGACTTCACGTCCGCGCTCATCGCAGGAAGGCGGCCGCGACGCCGGCGTCGACCGGGACGTGCAGCCCGGTGGTGTGCGTCAGCTCCCCGCCGGTCAGCGCGAAGACGGCATTGGCGACGTGCTCCGGCAGCACCTCCCGCTTGAGGATGGTCCGCTGGGCGTAGAACTCGCCCAGCTTCTCCTCCGGCACCCCGTACACGGCCGCCCGCTGTGAGCCCCAGCCGCCCGCGAAGATCCCGGAACCGCGTACGACACCGTCCGGGTTGACCCCGTTGACGCGGATGCCGTGCTCGCCCAACTCGGCGGCCAGCAGCCGTACTTGATGGGCCTGGTCGGCCTTGGTGGCCGAGTAGGCGATGTTGTTGGGCCCGGCGAAAACGGCGTTCTTGGAGGCGATGTAGACGATGTCGCCGCCCAGCTTCTGCGCGATCATCACCCGGGCCGCCTCCCTCGACACGAGGAAGGAGCCACGGGCCATGATGTCGTGCTGCAGGTCCCAGTCCTTGGCCGAAGTCTCCAGCAGGGGCTTGGAGATGGAGATCCCGGCGTTGTTGACCACGAGGTCGACGCCGCCGAAGGCGAGCACGGCCGCCCTGAAGGCCGCGGAGATCTGCTCCTCGTCCGTCACGTCCACGGCCACGGCGACGGCCTTGTCCGGACCGCCCAGCTCTTCGGCGACGGCGGCAGCGTTCTCCGCATTGAGATCGGCGACGACGACACACGCCCCCTCACCGACCAGCCGCTCGGCGATCGCCTTCCCGATCCCGCTGCCCGCGCCGGTGACAAGGGCGACGCGCGTCGCCAGCGGCTTGGGCTTCGGCATCCGCTGGAGCTTGGCCTCCTCCAGCGCCCAGTACTCGATCCGGAACTTCTCCGACTCCTCGATCGGCGCGTACGTCGACACGGCCTCGGCCCCGCGCATCACGTTGATCGCGTTGACGTAGAACTCGCCGGCCACCCGCGCGGTCTGCTTGTCCTTGCCGAAGCTGAACATGCCGACCCCCGGTACCAGCACGATCGCCGGGTCGGCCCCGCGCATCGCGGGGGAGCCGGGCAGGGCGTGCCGCCGGTAGTAGGCGGCGTACTCCTCGCGGTACTCGGCGTGCAACTCCTTCAGCCGCGCGATCGCCTCCTCCAGGGGAGCGGTCGGCGGCAGGTCGAGAACGAGCGGCCGTACCTTCGTACGAAGGAAGTGGTCCGGGCAGGATGTCCCCAGCGCGGCGAGCCGAGGATGCTCGGCACGGGCCAGGAACTCGAGCACGACGTCGGAGTCGTCGAAGTGCCCGACCTGCGGCCTGTCCTGAGAGGCGATGGCCCGCACATACGGCGCCAACGCCGCGGCCCGCTCCCGCCGCTCGCCCTCGGCGGATCCTTCGTACCCCTCGATCACCGGCCCGAAGGGCTCTTCCCTGCCCCGCTCGGCGAGGAACACCTCCGCGGTCCGGATGATGTGCAGCGAGTTCCGCTCGCACTCCTCGGACGTCGCACCCCAGGCAGTGATCCCGTGCCCGCCCAGCACACACCCGATGGCCTGCGGATTGGCCTCCTTGACCGCCGCGATGTCGAGCCCCAGCTGGAACCCGGGCCGTCGCCACGGCACCCACACCACGGTGTCGCCGAAGCACTCGGCGGTCAGCTTCTCCCCGTCGGCGGCACAGGCGAGCGCGATCCCCGAGTCGGGGTGGAGGTGGTCGACGTGCGCGGCCTCCACCAGCCCGTGCATGGCCGTGTCGATGGAGGGAGCCGCACCGCCCTTTCCGTGCAGGCAGTAGTCGAACGCGGCGACCATCTCGTCCTCGCGTTCCACCCCCGGATACACAGCCTTCATGGCCCGCAGCCGGTCCAGCCGCAGGACGGCGAGCCCGGCCTCGGTCAAGGTGCCCAGATCACCCCCCGATCCCTTGACCCACATCAGCTCCACGTCACCACCGGTCACGGGATCGGTGTCGGTGCCCTTCGCGGAGGTGTTCCCCCCGGCGTAGTTCGTGTTGCGGGGATCGGAGCCGAGCCGGTGGGAACGGGCCAGGAGGGCGGCGGCTTCGGGGTGGGGTGCCATGAGCGGGTCTCTTCCTTGCGTCGTCGGAACGGCGTTCGCCGCGAGCACATCACTGTCTGCATATCGTTTGAATCGTTTCAGGAAACGTAGCTTCAGCGTGGTGGCGCCGTCAAGATGCCGGGCATCCGCGTCCGGGACGGTTCGAAAGAAGTGACTTCTTCCACGCCGGAAGCCTTGACGATGCGCCAGGCCCGCCTTCACGATGCCGTGAAACGTTTCACGCCCCTCTCCCGGTCAGTTACACGTGTCGAAATCAAGGAAGCGATCTGATGCGCGTCACCGCTCCCGTTCTGGAACACCACCGCGAGCCCCTCGGCATCGGCGAGTCCCGCCCGCGTCTGAGCTGGCGCACCGAGACGGACACGCCGGACTGGACGCAGAGGGCGTACCGGCTTGAGATCACCGGCCCCGATGGCGCCCTCCTCGTCGATACCGGACGCGTCGAGAGCGCCGACTCCGTGCTGGTTGAGTGGCCGGGCGAGGCGCTCGGCTCCCGGAGCCGGGTCGGGGTGCGCGTCCGGGTATGGGGAGAGGGCCCCGAGCCGTCCGCGTGGTCGCCGCTCACCCGAGCGGAGACGGGACTTCTCAGCCGTAGCGACTGGACCGCCCGGCCCGTCACCCCGGACCGAGAACGCGCCGATGCCCCGCTCCCCGTGGCGTTGCTGCACCGCACCTTCGCTCTCGACAGGGCGGTCGCCTCGGCCCGGCTCTACATCACCGCATACGGCGTGTACGAGGCCGAGATCAACGGCACCCGGGTGGGCGATCACGTCCTCGCGCCCGGCTGGACTTCGTATGACCACCGGCTGCGGTACCAGACCTTCGACGTGACGGGTCTGCTCCGCGCCGGCGACAACGCGATCGGCGCGTTCCTGGGGGAGGGCTGGTACACCGGCCGGCTCGGATTCGACGGCGGCCGGCGCAACCTCTACGGCGAGCGCCGTGCGCTGCTCGCCCAGCTGGAGGTAACCCACCCCGACGGCACCGTCACGACCATCGCCACCGACGGGGCGTGGCGCGCCACCACCGGACCGGTCCTGCGCTCCGAGCTCTACGACGGCGAGGCCTACGACGCCCGGTCGGCCCGCCCCGGCTGGTCCGAACCGGGCCACGACCTCTCCGACTGGTCGACGGTCACGGAACTGGCGCCTCCCGAAGCCGAGTTGGTGGCACCGACGGGCCCGCCCGTGCGCCGCACCCAGACCCTGGCCCCGGCCGACGTCATCACCACACCGTCCGGGAAGACCGTTGTCGACTTCGGCCAGAACCTGGTCGGACGCCTGCGCATCCGTCTCTCGGGCCCGGCCGGCCACACGGTCACCCTGCGGCACGCCGAGGTGCTGGAGCACGGCGAACTCGGCGTGAGGCCCCTGCGCCAGGCCGCCGCCACCGACACGTACACGCTCGCCGGCGCGGGCGTGGAGACGTACGAACCCGGCTTCACCTTCCATGGGTTCCGCTATGCCGAAATCGAGAACTGGCCGGGTGAGTTGGACCCGGCCGCGGTCGAAGCCGTCGTCCTGCACACCGACATGACGCGCACGGGTTGGTTCGAGTCCTCGCACGAGCTCGTGAACCGCCTGCACGAGAACGTCGTGTGGGGCATGCGCGGCAACTTCCTCGACATCCCGACCGACTGCCCCCAGCGCGACGAACGCCTCGGCTGGACCGGCGACATCCAGGTCTTCGCCCCCACCGCCTCCTTCCTCTACGACTGCTCGGGCATGCTCGGCGGCTGGCTGCGCGACCTCGCAGCCGAGCAGTTCGCCCGGCCCGACCGCGTGCCGCCGCTGGTCGTGCCCGACGTCCTGCCGTCCGACGTCTTCGGGAGCACTCCGCACGCGGTGTGGGCCGATGTCGCCGTACTGCTGCCGTGGACGCTGTACCGGCGCTTCGGCGACCTGGAGGTGCTGCGCACCCAGTACCCGGGCATGCGCGCCTGGGTGGAGACCGCCGCCCGCCTCACCGAAGAAGGCGGCGGACTGTGGCGCCAAGACGTCCAGCTCGGTGACTGGCTTGACCCCGCCGCCCCGCCTGAGGACCCGGGAGCCGCCCGCACCGACGGCGACCTCGTCGCCAACGCGTACGTCGCCCGCTCGGCCGACGTGCTCGCCCGGACGGCGCGACTGCTGGGAGAGAAGGACGACGCCGTACGGTACGAGGAGTTCGCGCGGGCGGTACGGGCGGCGTTCGCCGACGAGTTCGTCACCCCGGGCGGGCGCATGTCGAGCGACGCGCAGACCGCGTACGCACTGGCCCTCTGCTTCGCGCTGCTCCCGACGGAGCGTCAACGTCGGGGCGCCGCCGAGCGGTTGGTTCACATCGTGCGCACGTCGGGCTACCGGATCGCCACCGGATTCGCCGGTACGCCGCTCATCTGCGACGCCCTGTGCGCGGGCGGCGAGCCGCAGTCGGCGTACCGGATGCTCCTGGAGACGGGCTGCCCGTCCTGGCTCTACCCGGTGACCATGGGCGCCACGACCGTGTGGGAGCGCTGGGACTCGATGCTGCCCGACGGGAGCATCAACACGGGTGAGATGACCTCGTTCAACCACTACGCGCTCGGTGCCGTCGCCGACTGGCTGCACCGCACGGTCGCCGGTCTGGAGGCAGCCGAACCGGGATGGCGCCGACTGCGCATCGCACCGGTTCCCGGCGGCGATCTCACCTTCGCGAAGGCGGCGCACGACACGCCGTACGGTCGTGCCGAGGCGGGCTGGCGGATCGAGGGCGACACGCTCATGGTCGAGGTCCTCGTACCGCCGGGCACCCGGGCCGAGGTCCAACTCCCGGGGGACGGCGAGCCGTTCGAGGTCGGCTCGGGCCGCCGCACCTTCCGGCGGCCGTACACTGCCCCCGCCTGGCCGCCGGCCGCGATCCGGCATCCGTTCGCCGGCCCGCAGTAGCGGCGCGGAAGAGGTGCGCTGCGCAGGTGCTCAAGCCGGGAAGGCCGGCCTGAGCACCTCCTCGCACCACTGGCGGAAGCCAGTCGGGCCCGGAGACGCGGTGCGGTGCTCTTCCTCGTAGGCGCCCTCGTTCTGAGCCACGGCCATGTCGGCGAGCCCCTGCGCCCACGCCTCGCTCGCCCCGTGCCGCACCATCGTCGCCCGGTACGCGTCGACGGGGATTTCCTGGTAGCGGACCGGCCGCCGCAGGACGTCCGACACTATCTGGGCCATGCCGTCGGGGGAGAGGGCGTCGGGGCTGACCACGGGCACCGCGTCCTGGCCGGTCCACGCATCGTCGAGCAGCAGTTCGACGGCCTTCGCGGCGATGTCGCGGGTGGCGACGATCGCGAAGGTGCGATCCCCGGCGTGCGGCCAGAAGAAGGCGCCCTGGTTCCGGATCGCGTCGAGCTGCCAGAGCAGGTTCTCCATGAAGCCCGGCGGCCGCAGCGCACGGCACCGCACGCCGGTGCCCGCCATCAGCTCTTCAGCGGCCCGAGCCGCCGACAGATGCCCGGCGTTCTTCCCGATCCCACGGCCCATGGTCGACACACTGACGACCCGCTGGACGCGGTGGCCGGTGATCGCCTCGCACGCCGACCGAGTGGGGTCGAGGACGTGGGCGTCGACGCTCTCCGCGCGCGGATCCGGCGGCACCAGCCAGAACACGGCATCCGCACCCGCGAACGCCTCCCCGACCACATCGGGGTCACGATGCGAACCCTGGACGACCTCGACCCGGTCCCGCACCGTGGGCGAGAGCCGGGAGGGATCGCGCACGATCACCCGGATCGGCTCCTGGCGGCCGAGCAGTCCGTCGACGACCTGCCGGCCGATCTGACCGGTCGGAGTGGTGATGACAAGCATGGAAGCTCCAAGAAGGCTCGCGGGAAAGGCGGTTGACACCCTTGGGCCGTCGGCGGACGGACCCGGTAGCCGCCTGCTCCGATCCTGCGATGCGATCTCACGACACGGAAGGATCGAAGCGATCCCGCTTGTTACCCTCTGGGACATACCGAACGGGAGGTGCCAGGCCGTGGAGTCCCGACCCCTGCGCTACTTCGTCGCCGTCGCCGAGGAACTCAACTTCGCCCGAGCCGCCGAACGGCTGGGCATCTCCGCCCCACCCCTCTCTCGCGCCATCCGCAAGCTGGAGACGGACCTGGGCGTCGCCCTCTTGGAGCGCACCACCCACAGTGTCAGCCTGACCCCTGCCGGGACGGTTCTGCTGAGGGAGGCCCGGATCGCCCTCGACGCCCTGCGGGCGGCCGGCGTACGAACCCGGCGCGCGGCAGACCCGGACCCCAAGCTGGTGCTCGCCGTCAAGGCCGACGGCGCCGCGGGACTGCTCGAAGCCATCCTGGGCCGCTACGCCACCGAGCCCGCTGCCCGGCCCGTCGCGGTCCGCCTCTCCGGCTGGGGTGAACAGGCCCGTCTGCTGCGTGCGGGCGAAGCGGACGCAGCCCTGATCTACGAGCCGTTCGACCGCACCGGCCTGGACTCCGAGACGGTGGCCGTCGAGCCCCACGTCGCCGCCCTCCCGGCCACCCACCCTCTGGCGGCCCGGGACGACCTCACCCTCGCCGACCTCACCCTCCCGGACGTCCGACCGGGCGAGCTGCACGGCCTGGCCCGCTACCGCGACCTGATCGTGGACCGGTACGGGGTCGCGGACCTGCCCCAACTGCTCACCCTCGTCGAACTGGGTCAGGTGGTCACGCTGCTCCCCGAATCGGTCACGGTCCGCTACCCGCGCCCGGGCGTCGCCTACCGCAGGATCCCGGACGCCCCGCAGGCGGTCCTGTCCATCGCCTGGCCCCAGCAGTCCTGCTCCAGGGCCACGGCGGCACTCGTCCGCGCGGCGACCTCGGTAGCCGCCTTCCCCGAGGCGGCGGCATGAAGTACATGGTGCTGATGTACGCCGACCCCGCGGCGACCGAGGCGATGACGGCCGCCGAACGCGCGGACGTCTTTTGCCGGCACGAAGCCCTCCACCAGGACCTGGAGGGCACCGGCGAGATGCTCAACGGAGCCGGCCTGGCCCACCCGCGGGACACCACGACCATCCACCACCACGCGGACGGACCGAGGCCGGCGGACGGACCGCTCACGGACACCACCGACCAGCTGACGGCCTACTACGTGATCGACTGCGCGACCCCCGAGCGGGCGAGGGAGATCGCCGAACGCGTCCTCGACTTCCACGTCGTGGCCGTGGAGATACGCCCCGTCCACGATTTCTTCGGCATGACCGAAAGCTGACCCGCAGCCTGCGCATGACCGAACCCGGCAGACGAGCAGGAGCCCTCACGCCCCCCAGCCGGCCTGCTCCCCTCCGACCCGCTCCTCGACGATCTTCTGCGCCCATCCGGAACGGCGGTAGGCGGCGATGGGGTCGGGATCGAGTCCCGTCTCCTCACGCAGGTCGGCCAGCAGCGGTCGTACGTCGGTGTTGTACGCGTCCATGAGCACGGCGTTCGCCGCGAGCACATCACCCTCGCGCTGAGCCACGGCCAGCGCGTCCCGGTCCACGAGCAGGGCCTTCGCCGTCGCCTCCTGGACGTTCATGACGGACCGGATGATCGCCGGGATCTTGGCCTCGATGTTGTGGCACTGGTCCAGCATGAAGGCGACGTCGGAGGTGAGTCCGCCGCCCCTGATCACCTCGTACATGATCCGGAAGAGCTGGAAGGGGTCGGCGGCACCCACCATCAGGTCGTCGTCGGCGTAGAAGCGGGAGTTGAAGTCGAAGCCGCCGAGTTTTCCTTCGCGCAGGAGGGTGGCGACGATGAATTCGATGTTGGTGCCGGGTGCGTGGTGTCCGGTGTCCACGACGACCTGGGCCTTCTCGCCCAGCTTCAGGCAGTGGGCGTACGCGGTGCCCCAGTCGGGGACGTCGGTGGCGTAGAAGGCGGGCTCGAAGAACTTGTACTCCAGGAGCATGCGCTGCCCCTCGCCCAGCCGCTCGTAGACGGCAGCGAGTGCTTCCGCGAGCCGGTCCTGGCGTGCGCGGAGGTCGTCCTGCCCGGGGTAGTTCGTGCCGTCGGCGAACCACAGCTTCAGATCCCGTGAGCCGGTCGCGTCCATGATGTCGACGCATTCCAGCAGGTGGTCGAGGGCCTTGCGGCGGACGGCGGCGTCGGGGTGGCAGATGCTGCCGAGTTTGTAGTCGTCGTCCTGGAAGGTGTTGGAGTTGATCGCTCCCAGTTTCAGACCGTGGTCGTCGGCGTACTTCGCCAGGGCGCCGTAGTCGTCGACCTTGTCCCACGGAATGTGCAGGGCCACGGTCGGGGCGACGCCCGTGAACGCGTGCACCTGCGCGGCGTCGGCCAGTTTCTCCTGCGGCGTGCGGGGGACGCCCTGCTGTGCGAACACCTTGAAACGGGTCCCCGAGTTCCCGTACGCCCACGACGGCGTCTCGACTGCCTGGGTCTTCAGTGCGGCCTTCACCGCGGCGAGCTCGGTCACTTCAGGGCTCCTGTGACGTCGGGCCGGAAACGGCTTGTGGATGAATCGATTCAGAAGGCGAAGCTTAGAGCTCCCCGTGGGGGTGTCAAGCTTTCTGGCAGAGGCTGTTGCCCGTGGCCTGACCGTGACCTTTGGCTCTCGAAGGAATCTCGAAATTTTTTCGAGGTGGACCCATTGACGTGACATGGCCAGCGCGCCTAACGTCCCGGCAACCAAGTTGAAACCTTTCACGACGCCGAGAGCCCCTCGTCGGCGTCGTCGAGGAGCCCCTCATGACCCACCCGTCCGACACGTGTCCGGCCCCGGTGCTGGCGCTCGAGGACATCTCGAAGTCCTTCGGCGCCGTGCGCGCCCTGCGGGACGTCTCTCTGGAGCTGTTCCCCGGCGAGGTGCACGCGCTCGCCGGAGAGAACGGCGCGGGCAAGTCCACCCTGATCAAGACCCTTGCAGGTGTGCACCGACCCGACACCGGCCGGGTACTGCTCGACGGTGAGCCCGTCGTCTTCCACGGGCCCGGCGACGCACGCGACGCCGGCATCGCCGTCATCTACCAGGAGCCCACGCTCTTCCCCGACCTGTCGATCGCCGAGAACATCTTCATGGGCCGCCAGCCCCGGCGCGCCCTCGGCCGTATCGACCACAAGGCCACCCACACGGCGACCCTGGCGCTGATGCAGCGCCTCGGCGTCGAACTCGACCCCGACCGTCCGGCCCGCGGCCTGTCGATCGCCGACCAGCAGATCGTCGAGATCGCCAAGGCCCTCTCCTTCGAGGCTCGCGTCCTGATCATGGACGAGCCGACGGCCGCGCTCACCGGAAGCGAGGTGGCCCGCCTCTTCGGCGTCGTACGCACCCTGCGCGAACAGGGAGCCGCGGTGCTGTTCATCTCGCACCGGCTGGAGGAGATTTTCGAGATCTGCCGGCGGGTCACCACGCTGCGCGACGGCGCCTGGATCTCCAGCGAGCCGATCGACGGCATGACCGAGGACGACCTCGTGCGCCGCATGGTCGGCCGCGACCTCGACGAGCTGTACCCCAAGCAGGACGTCCAGCCCGGTGAAGTCGCCCTGAGAGTGCGGCGGTTGACCCGCGAGGGCGTCTTCACCGACGTCTCCTTCGACGTGCGGCACGGCGAGATCGTCGGTCTCGCTGGACTCGTCGGCGCGGGCCGTACGGAGGTCGCGCGGGCCGTCTTCGGCATCGACCGCTGGGACGGCGGAGAGGTCGAGGTCCAGGGTCGCAGGCTGACCAACGGCGCCCCCTCCGTCGCCATGGCCGCCGGACTCGCCCTCGTCCCCGAGGACCGGCGCGCCCAGGGCCTGGTTATGGACATGTCCATCGAGCGCAACATCGGCCTCACCGGTCTGCGTACGACCGTCCGGGCGGGATTGGTCGACCGCGGCGCCGAACGCAGCCGCTCTCTCGACTGGGCCGCGAAGCTCCAGGTCAAGTACGCCCGGCTCGCCGACACCGTCAACACGCTGTCCGGCGGCAACCAGCAGAAGGTCGTTCTCGCCAAGTGGCTGGCCACCGGCCCCAGGGTGCTGATCGTCGACGAGCCCACGCGCGGCATCGACGTCGGCACCAAGGCCGAAGTGCACCGGCTGCTCAGCGAGCTGGCTGCCGACGGCGTGGCCGTCCTGATGATCTCCTCCGACCTGCCCGAGATCCTCGGCATGGCCGACCGCGTGCTCGTCATGCACGAAGGACGCCTGACCGCCGAGATCCCACGCGCCGACGCCACCGAGGAAACCGTGATGGCCGCAGCCACCGGGAGGGCCGCCGCATGACGGTGACCACTCCCAACGAAACCCCCGTCGCCGAGGTGCCCAAGTCCAGCGGCACCCGGCTCGTCGACCGCGTCTTCAAGATGCGCGAACTCGCCATCCTGGTCGTCTTCCTGGTGATGATCGGCATCACCCAGGCGGGCAACAGCGAGTTCCTGTCGGAGCAGGGCATCAAGGACCTGCTTCTGAACGCGACCATCCTGGTCCTGGTCGCCACCGGGCAGTCCCTGGTGGTGATCACGAGGAACGTCGACCTGTCGGTCGGCTCGACCCTCGGCATCACCGCCTTCGCCGCGGGCGACTATCTGCACGGCGGTGGCAACGCGGTCGTGGCCATCGTCCTGGCCGTGCTGATGGGCATCGGCTTCGGTCTGCTCAACGGCCTGCTCGTCAGCCTCGGCCAGGTGCCCGCGCTCGTCGTCACCCTCGGCACGCTCTACATCATCCGCGGCGTCGACTCCATCTGGGTCGGCTCTCGCCAGATCACGGCGGCCGACCTTCCCGGCGGCTTCGTGGACTTCGGCTCCGGCGGCCTCTCCGCGGTGCCGTGGCTGGCGCTGATCGCACTGGCGGTGCTGGTGGCGACGGCGTACTACCTCAAGCACTTCGGCAGCGGGCGCGAGTTGTACGCGCTCGGCTCCAACCCGGAGGCCGCCAGGCTCGCCGGCATTCCCGTGCGCAAGCGGATCCTTGCCGCGTACACCTTCTGCGGAGGCCTCGCCGGGCTCGCGGGTGCCATGTACCTGGCCCGCTTCGGCAACGTCGACTCCGGCACGGGCACCGGCTACGAACTCACCGTCGTCAGCGCGGTCGTGGTCGGCGGCGTCGTCTTCACCGGCGGCTCCGGAAGTGTCTACGGGGCCGCGCTGGGCGCCCTGCTGCTGACCTCCGTCAACAGCGTGCTGCCCGCCCTCGGCGTCAGCTCCGTCTGGGTGCTCGCCATCAACGGCATCCTGCTCATCCTCGCCATCGCGGTCGACCGGGTCGTCGCGCTGCGCGTCGCCTCGGCCTTGAAGAAGAGGAACGCCCGCCATGCCTGACTCCCTGACGCGCGCGGTCCGCTGGGACACGGTCGTCGGCGCCCTCCTGGTCGTCCTGTTGCTGCTGTCGTTCGGCACCGTCGACGGCTTCGGCAACGCCCTCAACCTGTCCTTCCTGATCGGCAACACCCTGCCCATCGCCCTGATCGCCCTGCCGATGACCCTGCTGGTCGTCGCCGGAGAGATCGACCTGTCCGTCGCCTCCACGGCCGGCCTGTCGGGCGCGGTGATGGGCAAGCTGTGGAACGACGGCATGGCGATCGAGACGATCATCCCGATCTGCCTGCTGCTCGGAGTGGCCTGCGGGCTGGTCAACGGGCTCCTCGTCACCCGGCTCGGACTGCCCTCCCTCGCCGTCACCATCGGCACCCTCGCCGCCTACCGGGGCATCGCACAGATCGTGCTCGGCTCCGACGCGGTGACCGACTTCCCCACGCAGTACCTGGACTTCGCGGCCGGACGGATCGGGAACACCTTCATCCCGCAGGCCTTCCTGCCCTTCCTCGTGCTGCTCGCGATCGCCGTCGTGGTCCTGCACGCCACCCCGTTCGGACGCTCGCTGTTCGCGATCGGCGCCAGTGAGGAGGCGGCGCGGTTCGCGGGCGTCCGCGTCAAGCGGCACAAACTCATCCTGTTCACGGTGACCGGCCTGATGGCCTCCCTCACCGGCATCTTCTGGGCCCTGCACTACGCCAGTGCCCGCTACGACAACGCCACCGGGCTCGAACTCTCCGTCGTCGCGGCCGTGTTGCTCGGCGGCATCGACTTCGACGGCGGCAAGGGCACGCTGGGCGGCGCCATCGCCGGGGTGTTTCTGCTCGGGGCGTTGCAGAACGTGATGAGTTTGCTCAATGTCTCGGCGCAGTCGCAGATCGTCGTCACCGGCGTGCTGCTCGTGATCTCCGTACTCGCCCCTCGGGTCGCGCGGCAGATCGGTGTCGCCAGGGCGGCGGCACGCTCCGCCGGCGCTGGATAGACCGTTCGTCGGCTGCGGGCCGGTTGTGGCTGGTCGCGCGCACGCGGCGGAGCCGCAAACCGAACCCGGCCCCGCGCCCCTGGAAGGGCGCGTCCTGCTCACCTTCGTATCAAAGGACCCCATGCCATGCGCTCATCCTTCCGCCGTACCTGTGCGGCCCTCGCCGCCGTCACCTCACTCGCCCTGGCCACGACCGCCTGCGGTGGTACCACCAAGAGCGACGTCAAGGACGACAGCGGCTCGGCCGCCTCCGCCGGCAAGGCCGACCCGAACGCCGCCCTCAAGAAGGGCCTGACCGTCGGCTTCCTGCCCAAGCAGGTCAACAACCCGTACTTCACCTCCGCCGACAAGGGCGGCGAGAAGGCGCTGACCGAGCTGGGCAACAAGTACAAGGAAGTCGGTCCGTCCAGCGCCACCGACACCGCCGGCCAGGTGAGCTACGTCAACACGCTCACGCAGCAGCAGGTCAACGCCATGGCCGTGTCCGCTCAGGACCCGGGCGCCCTGTGCACCGCGCTCAAGCAGGCCATGAAGAACAACATCAAGGTCGTCACCTACGACTCCGACACCAAGGCCGACTGCCGCAACGCCTTCGTCTCGCAGGCCGGCGCCGAGGACCTCGGCCGCACCGAGGTGCAGTTGCTCGCCAAGCAGATCGGCTACAAGGGCGAGATCGCGATCCTGTCCGCCGCCCAGACGGCCACGAACCAGAACACCTGGATCGGGTTCATGAAGGACGAGCTGAAGGACCCGAAGTACAAGAACATCAAGCTGGTGAAGATCGCGTACGGCAACGACGACGCCCAGGCGTCCTTCCAGCAGACCCAGGGCCTGCTGCAGCAGTACCCGAACCTGAAGGGGATCATCTCCCCGACCACCGTCGGCATCAAGGCGGCCGCCCAGTACCTGTCCGGCTCCAAGTACAAGGGCAAGGTCAAGCTGACCGGCCTCGGCACCCCCAACGACATGCGTAAGTACGTCAAGAACGGCACCGTCGACGCCTTCGAGCTGTGGGACCCGTCGAAGCTTGGCGACCTGGCCGCCCGAACCGCCGTGGCGCTGGCCTCCGGTCAGATCACCGGCAAGGAGGGCGAGACCTTCAAGGCCGGCTCCACGGAGTACACCATCGGCAAGGACGGCGTGATCAGCCTCGGCAAGCCGACCGTGTTCGACGCGAAGAACATCGACCAGTTCAACTTCTAGGCCCCTTCGCCCCCTTGGGAAGCTGGTACTTCATGCAGCGCGTCTGTTTCCTCCTCAAGGTCCGCGAGGACCGGCTCGCCGAGTACCGCGAACGCCATGCAGCCGTGTGGCCGGAGATGCTCGAGGCACTCTCCGCCACCGGCTGGCACAACTACTCGCTCTTCCTGCGCGACGACGGCCTGCTCGTCGGCTACCTGGAGACGGAGGACTTCGAGGCCGCCGTCGCCGGCATGGAGGCCACCGACGTCAACGCCCGCTGGCAGGCCGGGATGGCGCCGTTCTTCGAGTCGCTGGACGGCGCCCGGCCCGACGAGGCCATGAAACCGCTCACCGAGGTGTTCCACCTCGCCTGATCCCCCACAGTTGCCCCCTCCCGCTCTCGTAAGACAATGGAGTCCTCTGAGATGAGACGACGCACCCTGCTCGCCGGCGCCCTCCTCAGCGCCGTGGCGGCCCCCGTCCTCGGTGCCGGCACCGCCCGGGCCGCCGACCCCGGCCCCTCGGTCACCAAGAAGGGCACCACCCAACTCGACGCGACAGCCATCTTCTTCGTTTCCTACGACGGACTGGTCAACAACAACTCGTTCCAGAAGAACGGCCTGTTGACCTACAAGGGCTACCAGTACGCGACCTGGTACACCTCGACCGGCAACGCGGTGGTCGCCCGTCGCGTGCTCGGCGGCAGCAGCTGGTCGACCGTCACGCTGTCCCACGCCCTCAAGGCCAGCGACTCGCACGACGTCATCTCCATGGGTGTCTCCAAGACCGACGGCCGTCTGCACCTCAACATGGACTCGCACAGCAACGGCTACTTCTATGTGAAGTCCGTCGCCGGGCTGATGGACAACCCCGCCACCACGAGCTGGACCTCGTCGGTCTTCGGCGCCGTCCAGACGTCCATGGACGGCCTCGCCCTCACCTCCCAGTTCACCTACCCCCAGTTCGTCTCCACCCCCGAGGGCAAGCTGCAGCTCAGCTACCGGGTCGGGATCTCCGGCAACGGCCGCAACGCCCTTGCCGAGTACGACGGTTCGAGCTGGACGGCACTGGGGGAGTGGTCCAGCTCCACGGGCACGTACACCAGCTCGCACGGTTCCTCGACCGCCCGCAACATGTACCTGCACGGCATCGACTACGACGTCAACGGCCGACTTCACTCCTTCTTCACCTGGCGTGAGCAGAACGCCGCCGTGATGTGCAACGGCGGCGGCATCACCAACCACGACACCGGTTACGTCTACTCGACCGACCGCGGCCGCACCTGGCGCAACGACGCCGGCACCGTCGTAGCCACCACCGGAAGCTCCGACACGGTGGCCGTCACGGACAGCGGGCTCACCGTCGACTCGCTGAACCCGGACCACTCGCTGATGAACCAGGAGAGCCAGACCACCGACTCGTCCGGTCTCCCGCACGCGATCATCAGCTACGTCCCCGGCCGCTTCGGCCAGTGCACCACCAACTACGTCAGCGACCGCACCGCGAACGGCCGCGCCTTCCACCTCCGCAAGAACTCCTCGGGCACCTGGACCAAGACGGAGATCCCGATCGCACTCAACTCCAGCCAGCGCACCAAGCTGGTCCTGGACAAGTACGACAACGCCTACGCGATCTTCCCCTTCGGCCGGATCGCCGGAGCGTCCAAGTCGTCCGGCTACACCGACTGGACGGTGCTGTACGACGGCAGCGATCTGAACGCCTTCGGCGAGGTTGTGATCGACGAACTGCGGGTCAGGGCGGACAACGTGCTGTCGTTCATGTACCAGGAGAAGTCGAGCGGTACGACCCCCTCGGCGCTCCATGTCGTCGACTTCGCACTGCCCGCGTGACCGGGCCGGATGCACCTGATGTTGACGGTAATGTGAGGGCCTTCCGGCCGTTCCACGTCCCCTTGGAGGTCCCTGCCTGATGTCCCAGTCGGTGGGTATCAAGGACGTCGCCCGCGCCGCCGGAGTCTCCGTCGGCACGGTGTCGAACGTGATCAACCGTCCGGACACGGTCGCCACGGAGACCCGGGCGCGCGTGCAGTCCGCGATAGACCGGCTCGGCTACGTCCGCAGCGAGTCCGCGCGCCAGCTGCGCGCGGGCCGCAGCCGGATCATGGGGCTGCTCGTGCTGGACATGGGCAACCCCTTCTTCGTCGACGTGGCACGCGGCGCCGAGCGCGCCGCGCGCGACGCCGGCCTGGGTGTCATGGTCTGCAACAGCGCCCAGAGCGCGGGCGAGGAGGCCGACTATCTGTCGCTCTTCGCCGAACAGCGGGTGCGGGGCGTTCTGCTGACGCCCGCCGACGCGACCGGCCGGAACATCGAGACGTTCCGGCGGCACAACATCCCCTTCGTCCTCGTCGACCGGGTCGCCGAGGGCACCACGGAGTGCTCGGTCTCCGTCGACGACGTGGCGGGCGGCGCGCTGGCCGTGCGCCATCTGGTCGACGCCGGGCACCGCACCATCGCCTACGTCAGCGGACCGCCGGGCTTCAACCAGGTGCGCGACCGCCGCACCGGCGCCCTGAACGCGCTCGCCGAGGCGGGCCTCGGCCCCGGTGCCCTGCGTGAACTGCCCACCGAACGGCTCGACGTGGCCGCCGGCCGCGACGCCGGAGCCCGCCTCCTCGGCCTCGCCGACCGCCCCACAGCCGTCTTCTGCGCCAACGACCTCCTCGCCCTCGGCGTCCTGCAGGCCATGTACGCGGCAGGCATCGGAGTCCCCGACGACCTCGCCATCGTCGGCTACGACGACATCGAGTTCGCGGCCGCCGCGGCCGTACCGCTGACGTCGGTCCGGCAGCCGGCCGTCACCATGGGAGCCCTGGCCGCCGAGCTTCTGCTGGAGGAGACGGAGGCGGAGACCGGGACGAAGCGTCATGAACACCGGCGTGTCGTGCTCCAGCCGGAGCTGGTCGTACGGCGTTCGAGCCTCTCCGCCCGCTGATCGTCGGTTCAGTGGGTTTTCATGATCCCAGGGGTCGGCCACCGGACGAACCTGTGATGAAGTGGGACGCGGCCCGAAACCCGTCCGTCCCTGGAGACCTGTTGACCGCCACGTACCGTCAGCCTGGTGTCGTCCTCACCGACCGTCACTTCATCGTGCCCCTCGACCACGACGACCCGGCGGGGGAGGCGATCGAGCTCTTCGCCCGTGAGGTCGTCGCGAGCGACAGGGCAGACGGGACACAGCAAAATCTGCCGTGGCTGGTCTATCTCCAGGGCGGTCCCGGCTTCGGGGCCAATCGTTTCGTCGGCAGGTCGTCCTGGCTCGACCGCGCCCTCAAGGAGTACCGCGTCCTGCTCCTCGACCAGCGCGGCACCGGCCACTCAACCCCCGCCAACCGCCAGACCCTCCCGCTGCGCGGCGGCCCGACGCAACAGGCCGACTATCTTGCGCACTTCCGCGCCGACGCAATCGTCCGCGACTGCGAGGCGATCCGCCCACAGGTCACCGGCGGGGCCCCCTGGACCGCCCTCGGCCAGAGCTTCGGCGGCTTCTGCACCGTGAACTACCTCTCCAGCGCCCCCGAGGGCCTGACCGCAGCCGTGATCGCCGGCGGCCTGCCCTCCCTCGACGCCCACGCCGACGAGGTCTACCGCGCCGCCTACCCCCGCATCGAGCGCAAGGTCACCGCGCACTACGCCCGCTACCCGCAGGACGTCGAACGAGCCCGCCGTATCGCCGACCACCTCCTCACCCACGAGGTGACCCTGCAAAACGGCTACCGCCTCACCGTCGAGGCCTTCCAGTCCCTCGGCATCGTCCTCGGCGGCAGCGAGGGCAGCCACCGCCTGCACTACCTCCTGGAGGACGCGTTCGTCCGCGCCCCGCACGGCCCGGTCCTGTCCGACGCGTTCCAGGAGGAGGTCCAGGGCCTCCTGTCGTACGCGAGCCATCCGCTGTACGCCCTCGTCCACGAGGCGATCTACGGGCAGGACGAGCGCCCCACCGCCTGGGCGGCCGAACGCGTCCGCGCCGAGTTCCCTCAGTTCGACGCGGCCAAGACGCTCGCGGGTGACAGCCCGCTGCTGTTCACGGGCGAGTCGGTCCACCCCTGGATGTTCGACTGCGACCCGGCCCTGCGCCCCCTGCGCGAAACGGCCGAACTCCTCGCCGCCCGCACCGACTGGCCGCCCCTCTACGACCCCGCGCGCCTCGCCGCCAACGAGGTTCCCGTCGCGGCGGCCGTGTATCACGACGACATGTACGTCGACACGGCCCACGCTCTGGAGACGGCCCGCACCATCCGGGGCCTGCGCACCTGGGTGACCGACGAGTTCGAGCACGACGGGGTACGGGCCGGCGGGCCCCGGGTGCTGGACCGGCTGCTCGCCCTCGCCCGTGACGAGGCGTGACATCACCGTCACGAGTTAGTCTGCGGCCATGACCGAGCCGCGGACCAACCAGCTCCAGCCCATGCCCGCCGACTGGCAGCGCGCCCTCGCCGTCGTCGCGCACCCGGACGACCTGGAGTACGGCTGTTCGGCGGCCGTCGCCACCTGGACCGACGAGGGCCGCGAGGTCGCCTATGTGCTGGCGACGCGCGGCGAGGCGGGCATCGACACACTGGAGCCCGCCAAGTGCGCACCACTGCGCGAGCGGGAACAGCGGGCGAGCGCGGCCGTGGTCGGGGTGTCGGAGGTGGAGTTCCTCGACCACAGGGACGGAGTCGTCGAGTACGGCCCCGCCCTGCGCCGCGACATCGCCGCCGCGATCCGCCGGCACCGGCCCGAGCTGGTCATCACCCTCAACCACCGGGACACCTGGGGCGGCGTCGCATGGAACACGCCGGACCACGTGGCCGTCGGGCGTGCCACGCTCGACGCGGCGGGCGACGCCGGTAACCGGTGGATCTTCCCCGAGCTCGTCGAGCAGGGCCTGGATCCCTGGGACGGTGTGCGCTGGGTCGCCATCGCCGGCTCCTCCTCACCCACACACGCGGCGGACGCGTCGGCCGGCCTTGAGCGCGCGGTGCGCTCGCTGCTCCAACACCGTTCCTACATCGAGGCGTTGACCGACGAGGACCCGGAGACGTACGTCCGCCGATTCCTGACCGCGAACGCCGGGCGGATGGCCGAGCGGTTCGGGGGCAGGCCGGCCGTCGCCTTCGAGGTGTTCAGCCGCTAGTGCCCCGGCAGGCACGACATGCCCCGCGGATTATTCCGGCATAAGGTTCATTTCATTGCCCGGATGCCGCGAAAGGACATGACCCGATGAACACGAGGCCTTCCTGCCGCCCGGGCCGAGCGGTGCGGCCTCGGCCGGCCGTCGCCTCGCTGGCCCTCGTGGCGGCCATGGCGAGCACCCTCACACTTGTGTCGTGCAGCTCGAACGACGGCAGCGGCAGTTCCAGCACACCCTCCACCGAACGGCCCACCGCTCCGGACACGGCGTCCTTCTCGGGTACGGCGCCCTCCGCGCTGGCGTCGGCGGCCGCATCGGCGCGTGCCAGGGCCTCCGCGGCAGCGGCGTCGGCCTCCGCCGCCGCTTCCTCCTTCGAGGCCTCCGTGTCGGCCGAGGTTGAGCGCGCCAACAGGGCCGCCGAGAGCCAACTGAAGAACGTCAAGGGGCAGGGCAACGCGACGTCCGAGGTCTCGATGACCGGCAAGCCGCGCTCCCAGACCGGCGGACTGCTCGCCGTCCTGGTCACCATCACCAACAAGACCGACAAGAAGGCGTCCTACGCCGTCCAGGTCGACTTCAAGGACTCTTCCGGCAAGGTGGTGGAGACCCGGTACGTCGGCGCCGAGGACCTCGCCCCCGGCGAGAAGGCCCAGCCGCTCGCCATCAGCCGCAAGCCGCCCGAGCCCGCACTCACCCCGAACCTCGCCAAGGCGCAACGGTATTGACCCGGCGCGTCTTCCCTCGGGCCCGTGAGCGGGCGGGGGTCAGGCGGCGACGGCCAGCGGGCCCAGGACGCGGTGCGGGTTCACGACGCGACCGTCCGGCAGCAGTTCACCGGAGTCGTCGAACACGATCGTCCCGTTGCAGAGCAGGCTCCAGCCCTGTTCGGGGTGGGCCGACACGATCACTGCCAGATGGTGTTCCGGGCTGTCTGCGGTGGGGCACGAAGGCCGGTGGCTGCACATGATCTCTCTCCTCGATCCGTCCGGGCTCCCGCCTGAGGAGGGGCTTGTCTCTGTGGTACCCGAGCTTGTTTTCCGTTGTATGAGCAGGCCCCCACACGGCCGGAAACTCATCGGTGAGGTCTGGTTCCGTCGCCGTCGATGTCAGACCCGCGTGGGAGCGTGAGGACGGGGACGAACAAAGGGGGGCGGCGGCCTGGGCTACTTCGACGCGCAGTTCCTGCGCGGCCTGTTCGACGAGGAGGGCAGCCTGTACACCCGAGGCCGCACGGCGCTGTACCGGCTGCACGGTCTGGAGGGGCTCCTCTGCGTCGGGATCTCGGTCTCGCCCCTCACACGCGTGCGGGCACTGCGGGAGCAGCCGTGGGGGCCCAGCGTCATCGCGATACGGATCGACTATCCCGATGACCCCGAGGCCGCCGAACGGGAGGCCGTCTTCGCCGAGCGACCCAAGTACAACGTGGTCTTCACCGGCCGCAATCCACCCCCGCCCCCGGACCCCGCCTCCCGGCTCAGGACCGAACTCGCCGTGGAGCGGCGGCGGTTGGAGCAGTTCGAGGCCGCGGTCCCCGTGTCGCCGACCCATCTGCGGCTCATCGAGCGCGGGATCAGGGCGAAGCGGGCCAAGATCGCGAAGCTGACCGAGGAGGTCAGGGCGGTCGAGGCGCCGCCCGCGCGGACGGCTGAGCCGGACCCGGGCCCGCCGCGCCCAGTTCCGCGCCGCTCTCCGTGAGCACCGCTGCCGCGACTCCGCGACCCACCCGCGCAAGGCCGACCACTTCGGCGATGAGGTCGTCCGGATCGGGCAGCGTCATGAGGCAAGGCAAAACCGCCTTGACATGGCAGATTTGCCAACGTGCACTTGCCTCATGAGAGTTGAGGAGAATCCGGCACATGAGGAGGAGCAGCCGCTGTCGGGTGGCAACGTCAGCGCCGGCGTCGTCCGCGTCGGCGACACGGTCCGGCGGCCCGCGGGTCCCTGGACCCCGGCGGTGCACGCGCTGCTCACCCACCTGCACGAGGCCGGCTTCCGTGCGGCGCCCCGCCCCCTGGGGATCGACGAGCAGGGCCGCGAGGTGCTGACGTTCATGCCGGGCGAGGTGATCTGGCCGGACCGGTTCGCCCTGGTGGCACCCCGAAAGCAGCTGGCCCGGGTGGCCCGTCTCGTCCGGGACCTCCACGATGCCGTACAGGACTTCACTCCGCCGTCCGACGCCTGCTGGCAGGTACTCGTTCCCGCGGAGGGAGCCGACATCATCGCCCATCAGGACCTGGCGCCGTGGAACCTCGTGGTCGCGGAGGGGGACGAGTTGTCGCTGATCGACTGGGACACCGCTGCCCCCGGCTCCCGCCTGTGGGACGTCGCCTACGCCATCCGCGGCTTCGTGCCGCTGTCCGCACACCCCCACTGGCAGAGCCCCGACGCCGCCGACCGGCTGCGCGTCTTCGCGGACGCATACGGGCTGGACGAGACCGAGCGCCGTGCACTCGCGCCGATGCTGGGCCGCCGCACCCGCGCCATGCACGACTTCCTGCGTGCCCGGTCCGCCGAGGGCGTTCAGCCCTGGACGACCCTGTGGGACCAGGGCCACGGCGACGCCTGGCGAGGTGACGCCGAGTACATCGAGCAGCGGGAAGACCAGTGGGAGCGGGCCCTGCTCTCCGCCTGAGCAAGCGCCGGGCACCGGCGATCCCCACCAGGCGGGCGGTCTGCCGTACCTCGATAGGCTGGGCCACATGCCAGATCACATAGGCGACCGTGCCGACCTGCGCGGCGACTGCGAGAGCTGCTTCGGGCTGTGCTGTGTCGCTCTGCCCTTCGCCGCCTCCGCCGACTTCGCGATCGACAAGCAGGCCGGCAAGCCCTGCCCGAACCTGCGGGAGGACCACCGCTGCGGCATCCACGCCCGGCTGCGGCACAAGGGCTTCACCGGCTGCACGGTCTACGACTGCTTCGGCGCGGGACAGAAGGTCTCGCAGGTCACCTTCGGCGGGCAGGACTGGCGCACGGGCCCGGCGCAGGACGCCCGGCGCATGTTCGACGTCTTCCCGGTCGTACGGCAGCTGCACGAACTGCTCTGGTATCTGACCGAGGCACTCACCCTGCCCCCGGCCCGTCCGGTCCACGCCGGTCTGCGCCGCGCCCTGGACAAGACCGAGGATCTCACCCGTGGAACTCCTGAGCAGCTGGCCGCGTTGGACGTGCCCGCGCACCGGCAGGAGGTCAACGTGCTGCTGCTGAAGACCAGCGAGCTGGTGCGGGCGGGCACCCGCGGCCGCGGGAAGGACCGCCGTGGCGCCGATCTGATGGGCGCCCGCCTCAAGGGAGCCGACCTGCGTGGTGCGAACCTTCGCGGCGCCTACCTCATAGCCGCCGACCTGACCGGCGCCGATCTGCGCGGCGCGGACATGATCGGTGCGGACCTGCGCGACGCCGATCTCACCGATGCCGACCTGACCGGAGCCTTCTTCCTCACCCAGCCGCAGCTCAACGCAGCCCGCGGCAGTACGGGCACCCGGCTGCCGGACTCAGTCACCCGCCCCGTGCACTGGACAGCTCGGCCCTGAGGGGGCCTCCCGAACGGCCGCCGGGGAGGCGGTCACTGCGTTGGCGCCGGCCGGGACCGGGCGCCGCTCCAGGTGCAGCCGCAGTCCCTCGGGCATCAGCGTGAGCCGCTCGGTGACCCGCAGGCGGTAGTCCGGATCGGGCCGCAGATCGTAGCGGCGCAACAGCAGTCCCAGCACCAGCGTTGCCTCGTGCAGGGCGAACTGCCGCCCGATGCACGCCCGCGCCCCCGTCCCGAACGGCTTGAAGGTGTGCGGAGCGCGGGACCGTACGGCCTTGGGATCGAAGCGGTCCGGGTCGAACTGCTCCGCGTCGCTGCCCCACACCTCGGGGTCGCGGTGCAGCATCATCGTCAGGACCAGCGCCCACGCACCACGCTTCATCGGATGGTCCCCGGCCAGCACGGTGTCCTCGCGGGCCTCCCGCGCGAAGGCCGGCGCCGTCGGCCACAGCCGCAGCGACTCGTCCAGCACCCGGCGCACGAACCGCAGCTTGGCCACCTGGTCGTAGCCGGGCACCGCGGTGTCGCCCCAGACGGCGTCCACCTCGGCCCTGGCGCGGGCGGCCATCCCGGGATGCCGGGAGAGGTAGTGCAGGGCAAAGGAGAGCGCGCCCGAGGTCGTCTCGTGGCCGGCCACCAGGAAGGTGATGACCTGGCGGCGCACGTTCTCGGCCGACAGCCGCTCCCCGGTCCGCGGGTGGGTGGTCTCCAGCATCCTCTCCAGCAGGTCCCCGCTCCCGGCCTCACCCGATGCCCGGCGGACCCGCACCAGGTCGTCGACCGTGCGGTTGAGATGGGCGATGTCGGCCTCGTTGCGGCGGGACGCGCTGCGCAGCAGGTACGGGGCCAGCGGTGACGGCACCGTGTTCAGGCGCTGTGCGTACGACAGGGTGCCCACCATCGCGGACACGAACGGATGCGGCCGGGAGCGCTCGAAGGAGCCGAAGTCGTGCCCGAAACCGGTGCGCGCGATCGTCTCCAGCGTCAGCTTGGTCATGTCGCCGGGCACGTCCACCGCCCGGCCCGCGGTCAGCTCGCGGTCCCAGCGGTCGGTGAGCCGCTCGGCCACCGCCAGCATCATCGGGTGGTAGCCCTCCATGGCCTCCCGGCTGAAACCCGGCGCCAGGATGTCGTGCGCCATCTGCCAGTTGGGCTCGTCGTTGTACGCCGTGAACAGCGCGTCCCCGACGACCGGCCGCAGATTGGCGACCCCGAGTCCGACGTGCTTGGCGAAGCGCGACTCGTCCGCCAGGTCGGCCGCCGGCCCGGCGCCCCACACGAACACGAACTCGTTGCCGAACGCCTTGCGCCGGAAGACCGGCCCCAGCTGCCGGGCGTGGCGCATCGAGTCCTGGACGGGGGTGCGCCGGTCGACGCCGATCACATCGCCGAGCAGGGGGAGCCGGTGCGGCGGATGCGGGATGCGGTGCAGTTCGGGCCAGCCCGGCCCGGCGCCCCTGAAGCCGCTGGGAAGCGCCGCCTCCGTCGCCGTTCCGGCCCCTGACGTCGTCTGCGCCATGACGCGATCTCCCTTGTATCAGCGGCAGATTGAGCTGTCGTCCAGTTGTTGTACGTGGGTTCAATAGCGTTCTCCAGTCTGGTCCCGTCGTTGAACCGACGTCAAGTAAAGTGCTGGGATGGCTGCGAACCAGGGCGGGCGCACGCGGCGTCGGCTCAGCACCGAGGAGCGCAGGGAGCAGTTGCTGTCGGTGGGGGCGCGGCTGTTCTCGGAGAGTCCTTACGACGAGGTGTGGATCGAGCAGGTCGCCGAGATCGCCGGTGTCTCGCGCGGGCTGCTGTACCACTACTTCCCGACCAAGCGGGACTTCTTCGCGGCGGTCGTCGAGCGCGAGAGCGAGCGGATGCTGCGGATGACGGCGGCCGTGCCCGGGGTTGCGGCGCGTGAGCAACTGGCCGCCGGCCTCGACACCTTCCTGGAGTACGTCCACGCCCACGCGCACGGCTTCCGCGCCTTCCACCGCGCGGACGCGGCGGGGGACCAGGCCGTCCGCCGGGTCTACCAGCTGGCGGTGGCCGCGCAGGAGCGGCAGATCCTGGCTACCCTCGCCGCCGATCCCGAGCTGGGCCTTCTCGCACAGCAGCGCCCCGACCTCCGGCTGGCCGTCCGCGGCTGGCTGGCCTTCACCACGGCCGTCTGTCTGGAGTGGCTGCGGGGTTCGGACCTGACCCGGGAACAGGTGCGGGATCTGTGCGCCCGGACGCTGCTGGGTGCCATCGCGCCCTGAAGCGCGCTTGTTTCCGCGACCCCGTGGTTGGCGTACACCCCGATCTTCGATAGGTTAGGCAAGGCTTACCTAAGGAGGTTTGGGATGGGTGACAGTCCCAGCTGGACGGTCGCGCCTGCCGCGGCCGAACGGGCCCGCTCGGTGCTCGCCGCCGCCTGGTCCTGCGCGGTGACCGGGGACGGCGGTCGCGAGGAGTTCGTCGGTGCGCACAGTGTGGACGAGGAGGGCCGGGTCGTGCTGCGCGTGCCCGAGGACAGTGCCCTGCTCGCGGCCGCGATCTGCGCGCCCCGCGGAGAGCCGCACGCCGTGCTGGAGTTCGCCGACGTGGCACCCGTCCCGGTTCGGGGCCGCATCCGGGCCCGGTTGTGGCTGGCGGGGTACTTCATCCCGGAGGAGGACCATCTGGCGTTGCGGGCCACCAGGATCGTGCTGCGGCAGCCGTCCGGCGCGGTGGTCGTCGACCCTGACGAGTTCGCCGCGGCCGGGCCCGACCCGCTGGCCCTCGCCGAGGCCCACCTGCTGACGCACCTCGCCGACTGCCACGCCGAAGCCGTCGAACGGCTCACCCGGCTCGTCGACCGTGCCGGCCTGCACGGTGCGGTCCGCGTCCAGCCCCTCGCCGTCGACCGGCACGGACTGACGCTGCGTATCGAGCGCAACCGCGCCCACGGAGACGTACGACTGCCGTTCCACGCTCCCGTCGACGACATCGGACAGCTCACCGAGCGCATGCACGTCCTGCTCGCGGAGGCCGGCGCAGCCTCCTGCCCGCGCGCCCTACAGCGGCAGCGCGCAGACGGCGACGGGTGAGGCGAACGGATCGCCCGCGAGCCGCAGTTCACCACTCCCGCCGTCCACGTGGAAGACGCTGACGGTGCCGGACTTCTGGTTCGCCGCGAACAGCAGCGTGCCGTCCGGTGAGAAGGCGATCTGGCGCGGGAAGTCGCCGGACACCGGCACCGTGTCGAGCAGCCGCAGTTTCGCGCCGTCCGCCTCGACGGCGTAGCGGGCGAGGCTGTTGTGGCCGCGGTTGGCGAGATAGGCGTAGGAGCCGTTCGCCGTCACGAGGATCTGCGCCGGGTAGTTGGGGCCCGAGCCGGAGCCCGTCGACTGCGGCTCGCCGATCGTCAGACGGCCGGTGGAGGCCTCGTACGCGCAGACCGCGACCGTGTCGTCCACCTCGTTGGCCAGATAGGCGTGCCGGCCGCCGGGGTGGAACGTGAGGTGGCGCGGGCCGGCGCCCGGCCGGGTGTGCGCCTGCGCCACCTCGGTGAGGGTGCCACGGTGCTCGTCGAGCCGGTACGTGTAGACGGTGTCCGTGCCCAGGTCCACGGCGAGTACATGGCCGCCGTCCGGGCTGGTGATGAACTGGTGGGCGTGCGGGCCCTGTTGGCCCGGGCCGGGCGGCGGAGTCGAGTGGGTCACCACGTCCGTGCGCTCGCCCGGCGCGCCCGAGTCGTCGATCGGGTGCACGGCCACACTGCCCGACGTGTAGTTGGCGCTCAGCAGCCAGCGGCCACTCGGATGCACGGAGAGATGGCAGGGACCCGCCCCTCCGGTGCTGCGGGCGCCCAGAATCCTGCGGTCGGCGAGACGTACGGCGGTCACGGCGCCGTCGTCCTGCTCGTTCACCGCGTACACCGTGCGGCCGTTCGGATGGATGGCGAGGTATGACGGATTGGCTATGCCGGTGAGGGTGCCCGTGCCGGTGACACGTCCGGCCGCCGAGTCGTATGTGGCGAGGCCGATGCCCCTGCCGCCGCCCTCGACAGTGGTGTAGGTGCCGAGATAGAGCGGGCGGGGCCCGGAGGAGGGCTTCGCCGACGGGTGAGGTGCGGACCGCTCGGCGGGCGGTTGGCCGGAAACGGCCGCCGCGAGCTCGGGGGCCGTGGGGGTGGACGCGGACTTGGGTGGCGCGGGTGCCGGCAGTGCCGTCACCGCGGCCGCTCCGGCGAGCGTGCCGACGAAGTGGCGTCTGCTCAGGCCGCCGCCCGTCGCTCCTGCCCCACTGCCCATGTCCGCACCTCCGGTAGTCGCTCGCCGCGTTCGTGACAAGCCACCATGACGTGCGCCGCCGTTCCACGCAAGACCGGCAACAGGCGTTGCGCAGGGTGCAATGGGAGCCCGCCCCGCCCACTTGCCGTCGTCGGCCGGTTTCCGGTCGCCCTCCTCGACCGGTTCGCAGGCGTCGTCCTCGCCGGTTACCAGTCGCCGTCCTCGACCGGCTTGCCCGGCGCGTCCTTCAGCGGCTTCACCTGGTGGGGCGCGGGATCCTGCCACGGTTCGTGGTCGTCACCGAGCCAGTCGCCGACCGGCTGTACGCCCTCCAGCGCCTCCGTGGGCGCGAGGTCCCCGGCCTCCTGGTCGTAGTAGTCGTACCAGGGCAGTCCGGCCCGCGTGTACGCCGCGCGGTCCACGGGCGACGGAGGGGGAGCCTCACCGGTGATGCGGCGCCACTCCGGAGGCGTCACCAGGTGCACGAACACCCGTCCGGCGGGCTGCTCGGCCCAGTCCTCGAACGGCCGGTCGTCCCGGTAGACCTCCTGGCGCATCGAACCGCCGACACCCAGACCCATGGCCGCGGCGGGCCGCGGACCACCCGCAAAAGCGGCTGTCGGCGCCGCCATCGGCATCGCTGCGCCGTAGCCCACGTCCGCGAAGCTCATCCGCTCTAGCTCCGAACGACGCCGCTCGGCCTCCCGCCACTCGGTCAGCCTCGGCCCGACGAGCGGGAAGGACTGCAGTTGCACGCCGCCCCAGGTCTCCTCGCCGGTGACCTGGCCCTCGACGGTCGCCCCGAGGCCCAGCGGCACCGCCACGAACTGGCGGACCGTGCCCTTTCCGGAATTGATGCCGTCCAGCCAGGGCTGGCGGGGCAGCACGAGGTAGTTCTGCGGCTCACGGGAGAGGCGCTCGCTCCACTTCCTGCCCGAGACCGCGCACACCTTGCCCACGCCGACCTGCAGGGCGGCCGGTTCCGCCGTGCCCCCGAAGCTCAGCCACATCGCCTCGCGCAGATACACCGGCAGCATCACGCCACCCCGCGCACGCCATTCCTCGGGCACCGTGTCCGGGTAGTCGGTGACCCGGCGCACCGGGAACTCGCCCAGGCCCGGCGGCAGCGGATGCGTGCCCGTCTCGGGCAGCCGCAGTGTGCGCACGAACCGCACCGCCACCCCGCCCGGCAGCCGCAGTGTGTTCCCGTCGATCCGCACAGTCGAGTCGGTCATCCCCGCGCCTTTCATCCAGCCCGCCCCATCGCCTCCGGTGCCGGAAACGTACGCCGCCCCGGCCCCTCGTCACTTGGAACGACGGGAGGTGTCGCTGCGGTTCCGGCGCAGCACGTCCGGAACACGCATCAGTCCGGAGTCGCGCAGCCCCTCCCGCAGCCTGGTCAGGCGCGGCATGCGCTCGCGCTGCTCGCGGGACGTGCGGTCCAGCTCCTCGAACAGGCGCCGCGAGCGGTGCTCGGTGTCCATCTCGTCGAGGATGCGGTTGACCTCGGTCAGCACGGCCCCGTACAGCTGCCAGGTACGGGCGTCCCGCTGTACGTCCTCCAGGAGCAGCTGCGCCAGTTTGTCGCGGGTGGCTGCGGCCTGCCGCAGCTCGGCGGCCAGCCGGGACTCCGCGGACTCGGCGCTCGCACTGACGTGGCTGGTGACCAGCACCGCGAAGCTGACCACGGCGTCGGCGATCTCGGACAGCAACCGTTCCACGGCGGCACCCGTCTGGGGCGCGAACAGCCGCTCGGGGTCACGTTCCTTGGCGAGGTCGGTGAAGGTCCGCGCCAGCACCCGCAGCACGACCGTGCAGATCTCCAGCGTGTCCAGACCCGTACGCAGCACCACCCGGTGCAGCAGGCCTTCACTCACGCGGGGATTGAGCCGAAGACTGTCCTCGGCCTGTCTGAGCGCCGCGTCCACCTCGACGATGTCGTGGTCGAGCCTGCGTGCCTCGTGCAGCCGCTCCGTCGCCCGCTCGACCGGCGTGCTGCCCGCCGCCTCCTCGCCCATGCGCAGCAACAGCTGCCGCACTCGGCGGGCCAGCCCCTCGATCGACTCGCCCGCCTCGTCCACCCAGACGGGCGGCGCGAGCAGCAGATTGCAGCCGAACCCGACGACCGCGCCGATCAGCGTCTCCACGATCCGCGCCCAGGCCGTGTCCCCGACGGTCGTGACCCCGAGCACCAGCATCGCGCTGATCGCCACCTCGGGCACGTACTCGTTGACCCGCACCAGACGCCCGACCACCAGCGAGGCCACGATGAGCAGGGCCAGACTCCACCAGGTCAGACCGACCAGCTGGCTGAAGGCGATGGCTACCAGGACGCCCGCAACGACGGCGTTCACCCGGCGGATCCCGTTGGTGAGCGTGGCGTACAGCGTGACCTGGACGACCAGCAGAGCGGTCAGCGGCGCCGTGAGCGGTGCGGATTCGGGGCTGAGACGGAGCGCGACGACGTAGGCAATGGTCGCGGCGACCGCCGACCGCAGCGTCTGCACGACCACCGGGTCCCGGCGCCGTTTCACCTGGAGCACCAGGAACGCCGTCCACTCACGTACCACTCGCATCTTCGGGCGTACTCCTTCCAGGGCGCATCCAGGTGTGGCCGAGCTGCCATTGAGGACCGTAACTGTCCGCAAGGAAGCCTAGATTGTTGGTGTCGGTCGAAGGGTGACAGGAGAGGAACAATGATGGAGAACACCCAGGGCATCGAGGTTCTCACGCGGGCGCACGACTATCTCGCCGAGGTGGTCGCCGCGGTGCCGCGCGCGGCGTGGGGAGCGCCGACGCCGTGCAGCGCGTGGACGGCCCGGCAGGTCCTCAACCACGCCCGGATCGACCAGCAGGCCTACGGCTTCGCGATCACCGGTGGCCGCCCGGCATCCGACCCCTTCGACCCAAAGGACGCCCTCGACGCGGATCCGGCGGCGGAACTCGACAAGGTGCTGCGCACGGTGGCGGACACGTATGCCGGCCTGCCCGCCGACGCCGAGCAGGTGCCGACGCCGCTCGGCCCGCTGCCCCTGCCGTTCGCGGCCGCGGCGGCCGCCATGGACGCGGCCGCGCACGCCTGGGACATCGCGGTCGCGACCGGCCAGGACCGGCCGCTGTCCGGGGAGCTGGCCGAGGGGATCTGGCCGGTGGCGGAGCGGCTCGTCGACCATCTCCGCGACTCCTACAAGGTGTTCGCGCCCGCGCTGGAGCCGGCGCAAGGCCACGACAGGGCTGAAGCGCTGCTCGCCTTCCTGGGCCGCGACCCGCACTGGGCGCCCGCGGGCGCCTCACGCATGTGAAGGTCCACAGTGCCGGCGCCTGAAGCTCGCGCGGCGCGGTGCGGCGATCAGGGCGGTCAGCGGACACGGCCACGACGAGCCCGGCGGCCGTCAGCACCCGCCCGCGAGCAGCCGACGCGTGCCCGGCCCACCGGCAGCATCGCCCACCGCCCACCCGGACGGTCCGGGCGATCCGGATGACGGTGTGCTCGCTCCCGCTCACGATGTCCCGATCCCTCGTCACCGGGTGGTGGCTGTACGCCAGGTCCCGGGCGGTGACGGGCACCGGCCCGTCGTCCGCGGTCAGCTCCGCCTCCGCGAACCAGCGGGCCGGGGTGGCCGGCCGACCTCTGATCCCGCGGCAGGCGTTCGCGCCGGCGACAAATGAGTTGCGGATGTCCTGCCTGGTGAGCGATCTCTTGGGGGGAGGCTCCGGCCCCAGGGGCTCGCGCCCGTCGGAAACCAAGAAACCCGTGGAGGGAAGCCCGGTGGATTTCGCACATGCCCGGACGCCGTGGGCCCGCGCGGCGCTGCGTCACGTAGCTGCCCGCTCCACGGGCCCGGCCGTCGGCCCGGACCTGCGGATCACGCTGAACTTCCACCCCGACCGGCTCATCGGCGGGCTGCCCATCCTCCGGGCACTGGCCCAGGACGGCGCCTACCACTCCCAGTTCGTCACCGGCACCAGCAACGGCGGCCTCACCGCACACCCCGGCGGCGACCGCCGGCGCTGGGAGACCCGGATCTTCGGCGGTGCCTACGACGCCGCGGACCCTCACGACCGGCCCGTGTACGGCGCGCTCGACTTCCGGCGCCAAGTGGTCGGCGCGGCACCGCGGTTCGGCTCCTCGCACTTCCGGCTCGGCGCGGACGCCGTGGCCCGCGCCACCTTCTGCTACCCGGACAGCGCGGCCGAACCCACCGACTTCGGGGTCGCCGCGAGCATGTCGCTCATCGCCCTCGCCGAGGCCGACGAGCAGGACGCCCTCAACGACTACATCGAGGCCCAGGTCCACGGGGGCGTCCTCCTCGCCGAGCACGTGGAGGCGCTCGTCCTGGACGAGAGCTACCGCGGGACGTCGGTCGAGGCCGTGGCGCGTCTCCTGCCCTGCACCGTCGAGTGGCACTCCGGCTACCGGCTCACCGTGCCGCAGCTGCGGCGCCACGCGGACTACCGGGGCCAGGAGTACGTGGAGCTGGGCGCCCGGATCGCCGAGGACGGGCACCTGGACCCGCGGATCATCGGGGACGCGGCCCGCACCGGCCGCCATGCGCCGCAGGACCTGAAGATGGTGTGGCACACGCTCGCCCGCTTCGGCGCACCCGAGGGAGCGGGCACCGCCTATCTGCCGGGCGGCCACACTCCGGGCGTGAGAACTCCCAGCGCGTAGGCCCGGGCGACCAGTTCGGTGCGGTTCGACGCGCCCCAGCGTGCCGACAGCCGCCGCAGGTGATACGTGACGCCGTCCGTGCTGAGGCCGGTCTCCTTGGCGGCCCTGGCCGTGGTGGCACCTGCGGCGAGCAGCGCCAGGATGCGGACCTCCACCGGTGCGACGGGCGCCGGTGCGTCCGGGAGCGGCTCGGCGCGTTCGCCCTGCACACGCAGCATCACCAGCAGGGCGGGCGTGTCCTCCACTGTGTCGCTCACCGGATCGGCCGTCAGCTCACCGAGCCGTTCGGTGCCGCCCGGCCCCTCCCACCGCACCGACACCTCATACCGCGACCGGTGTCGCAGCCGCAGCGCCTGCACGATCCGCTCCACCTGCGTCGTCTCCTGCGGCCGGAACAGCTCCAGCACGGCACGGCCGCGCAGCCGCCCCGGGGCCGTACCGCACTCGGCCGCCATCGCGGGATTGGCGAGCAGGACCACTCCGTACACATCGCACACGGCGACGGGCACGGAGACGCGGTCGAAGAGCATGAGGGCGCGATTGCGCCACACCACGGCTTCCCGGGCCGGCCTCTTCCACCCACACCTCCTGCCGTCCTGCGCGAGGGAACGCGCACTGCGTGCACCACACAATCATGCGGCGAGGGCCGGTGGTGAATTCCCGGACGGTGGTGGCGGGGAGGCCCGACCGGGCGGCAGACCGTCCTGACCTCCCCGTACGGCGAGCCGCTACACCGCGAGCCAGACCGCGTGGTCCGGTGCCAGCAGACCGTCCCGCACGGGTCCGGAGGCCAGCAGAACCGAGGAGTGCTGGGGCAGCCGATACGCCTCGGCCGACAGGTTCACCACGCACACGAAGCCGGGGTCGCGTCCGAAGGCGAGGATCGCGGCGGGGGAGTCGAGCCAGGTCAGGCTGCCGTCTCCGAGGGCGGGATGCTCGCGGCGCACACGCAGGGCGCTGCGGTACAGCTCCAGCGTCGAGTTCTCCGCGCCGGTCTGCTCGGCCACCCCGCAGCCGGCCCACTCGGCCGGCTGCGGCAGCCAGGGCGCGGCTTCGCTGCCCTCGGGGCTGAAGCCGTACGGCGCGCTCGTCCCCGACCACGGGATCGGCACCCGGCAGCCGTCGCGCCCGCGGTCGGTGTGCCCGGACCGCTCCCAGACCGGGTCCTGCAGCACCGCCTCGGGCAGGTCCTCGACCTCGGGCAGCCCGAGCTCCTCGCCCTGGTAGACATACGCGCCGCCGGGCAGGGCGAGCATCAGCAGGGCCGCCGCACGGGCCCGCCGCGTGCCCAGGTCCAGATCCAGGGGGCCTTCGGGCCGGTAGGTCTCGCCCGCCGTCCACCGCTTCACCACCTTGCGGCCGTACCGGCTGGGGTGGCGCATCACGTCGTGGTTGGACAGCACCCAGGTGGCCGGCGCGCCCACCGCGCCGAGCATGGCGAGGGAGTCGTCGATGACGGCACGCAGGTCCTTCGCCTCCCAACTGGACATCAGGAAGTCGAAGTTGAACGCCGTGTGCAGGCCGTCCGGGCGGACGTATGCGGCGAGTCGCTCCGGGGTGTCCGCCCAGGCCTCGGCGACGAACGAGCGGTCACCCGGGAACTCGTCCGCCACCCGGCGCCACGCGCGGTAGATGTCATGCACCTCGTCCCGGTCCCAGTGCGGATGGTCGACGTGCCTGCGGGGCCCCTCGGGCGCCACTTCCGGGCGGGGCGGCAGGTCCGGCAGCTCGGGGTGCTTGACGAGACCGTGCGCGACGTCGATACGGAATCCGTCCACGCCCCGGCTGAACCAGAAGCGCAGGACCGACTCGAACTCCGCCCGCACGTCCGGGTGTTCCCAGTCGAGGTCCGGCTGCTCGGGGGCGAAGAGATGCAGGTACCACTCGCCGTCGGGCAACCGTGTCCAGGCCGGCCCGCCGAAGCAGGACACCCAGTCGTTGGGCGGCTCGGCGCCGCCGGGCCCGCGGCCGGGCCGGAAGACGTAGCGCCCGCGCTCGGGGCTGCCGGGCCCGGCAGCCAGCGCGGCCCGGAACCAGGCGTGCCGGTCGGAGGTGTGGTTGGGCACGATGTCGGGGATGACACGGATCCCGTGCGCGTGCGCCTCCTCGATGAGCTGCTCCGCCTCGGCGACGGTGCCGAACAGCGGGTCGATCTCCCGGAAGTCGGCGACGTCGTAACCGTGGTCGGCCATCGGTGACCTGTACCAGGGGTTGATCCAGATCGCGTCCACGCCGAGCCACTTGAGATACGGCAGCCGGGAGCGGATGCCGGCGATGTCGCCGACGCCGTCCCCGTTCCCGTCGGCGAAACTGCGGATGTAGACCTGGTAGATGACGGCGTCGCGCCACCAAGGTGCGGTGCTGGTGGACATGGTGGTGTCTACTCCTCGTGTTTCAGTGGGAATACGCGGGACGAACGGGCTACTTCGCCGCGCCGGCGTGAGACCGGAGCCGAGGTCATGGCTGCGCTGTCATGATGCTTGCAATGGTGATTGCGCAGTTCAGAGCATTTGATGACTACCCTCGGGGGGAAACTTCAATGCATCTATCACCTCGGTGAGACAACGCTTGCAAACTAGGAGCAAGGCCGAGGGACCGTCAATGCGTTACGTGGCGGTAGTTCCCTGACAGCGCTGTCATCAGACCGGGTGGACGAGCGGACGCTTGTGCTAGCGTCCGCCCATGCCAGATGCTCAACGGCACCCCACGATGGCCGATGTCGCCGAACGGGCCGGGGTCTCCGCATCCACCGTCTCACGCACCCTGCGGGGGCTGTCGAACGTGTCGCCGGATGTCCGTGTGAGGGTCGAACAGGCCGCGCGCGAGCTGAACTTCGCGATCTCCCGGCACGCCTCCAGCCTGGTGACCGGCAGGACGGGCGTCGTCGCGGTGCTCGTACCCACGCTCAATTCGTGGTTCATGGGCTCGGCCCTGTCCAGCCTGGGCCCGCTGCTGCGGGCGGCGGGCCTGGAGCTGGCCGTCTACGTGGTACCCGACCTCGCCGAACGCGCCTCGTTCTTCGAGCAGTTGCCGGCCCGGCGCAACGCCGACGCGCTGCTGGTGTTCTCCTTCGACCTCACCGACGAGGAGAGCGCCCGCCTCGACGACCTCGGCATGCCCGTCATCTACGTCAGCCAGCACGCCGACGAGCGGCCGAGCGTGTACGTCGACGACGTGGCCGGAGCGCGCCACGGCACCCGGCACCTGCTGAACCTCGGACACCGCCGGATCGCCTTCGTCCAGACGGTCGGCGCCACCGGCTTCTCCTTCAGCTCGCACGAGCGGCTGCTCGGCTACCAGCAGGCACTCACCGAGGCGGACGTCCCCTTCGACGACTCCCTCGTCGTGGCCACTCCGTTCCCCTACAAGCGCGGTGTCACGGAAGCGCTCGGGAAACTGCTCAGCCTGCGCGAGCCGCCCACCGCGGTCTTCGCCGAGCAGGACGAACTCGCCGCCTCCGTCATCTGGACACTGCGCAAGTCCAGGGTCGAGGTCCCCGAGCGGATGTCCGTCCTCGGCTTCGACGACCAGCCGGTGGCCGAGTGGTTCGATCTGTCGACGGTCGCCCAGTCGCCCTCGGACATGGGCCGCGTGGTCGGCGAACTGGCCCTGGAACTGATCAACGACCCCGACGCCGACCCCAGGCGGCACGTCGTCCTGCCGACACATCTCATCCCGCGGGCCACCACCGCGCCGGCCCCCGGACAGGTCACCGACCTCGCGAACCGTGGGTGACTCTCAGGTCGGGGGCTTGCGCAAGCCCCCGCGGGCACTCTTGACTACACGATCGTGTAGTCCCGTGGCGCCGGTGGCCGGGCCCGCTCGACCACCCTTGATCGCAGTACTCCCGTACCGCGAAAGGCAGTTGTCGCGCCATGCCCCCCACCGCGCTGCACCCCCGCACCGCAGACACCCTCCCCGCCCTCCCCGTCGTCGACATCACCGACACCGGGCCCGGCCGCACCCCCATCCAGCAGGTGATGCGCCTCATGCGCGAGCATGGACCGGTTCACCCTGACGCTCGCTCCGCGCACGTCCGCCGACCGCGCACACGGCGTCCTCCCCGGCACTCCGCCCGCCCAGGCCGAGCAGAACCCCGACTCCCACACCCTCCCCGCCCGGGTCCGCCCCGGCACCGGCGTCCTCTTCCTGCACGGCAGCAACTACGGAACCTGCCGTGAGTTCGCCGCCCAACTCGCCGACGAGGCAGCCGAGTTCGGTTGCGCCACCGAGGTCGCACCGCTGGACGCGTACGTCGGAGGCCTGCCCACGGACCGGCCCGTCGTCATCACCGCCGCCTGGAGCCGAACTCGCCCCCGCACTCTGCTATTTCGGCTGTGACGCACCGGACGCCGACTTCCTGCACGCCGGGGAGCTGCGTGCCGCCGAGGCCGCCGGAGCCGTCTCGTTGCGCCCGGCGTTCAGCACCGCGGGCACGTTCGTCCAGCACCGCGTCGCCGCCGAGGCCGACGAGGTGTGGGCGCTGCTCGGCGCCGGGGCCCGGGTGTACGTCTGCGGCGACGGTTCGCGAATGGCGCCCGGAGTGCGGGACGCGTTTCGTACGCTGTACCGGGACCGTGCGCCGGACGCGGACGGCCCGGCGGCCGATGCCTGGCTGGACGGACTGATCGCGGACGGGCGTTACATCGAGGACGTGTACGCGGCCGGCTGACCGAGGTGAGGGGTAGGCGCACGGTGGTGGACTCCTGGGAACGAGCCCGACGCATCCTGGAGGGCTCGCAGATACCTCCCGACCGTCTCATGCACCTGCGCCCCCTCAGCGGCGGCACCTACAACGCCGTCGAGGAGCTGCGGCTCACCGACGGCAGCCGCTATGTGCTCAAGGTCGCGCCGGACGCCCCGGGGCTGCGCTACGAGAGCGGCCTGCTGCTTTCGGAGGCCGAGTTCTACCGTGGCGCCGCCGAGGCCGGCGTACCGGCCCCGCGGGTGGTGGCCGTCGGCGGCGACGGCGCGGCACGTCATCTGCTGATGACGGCCTGCCCGGGCGAACCGTGGGACGACTCGGTCACAGAGGCCCAACAGGTGCCCCTGCGTATGGAGTTGGGCCGCCAGGTGGCCCGCCTGCACCGTGTGAGAGGGCCGGGCTTCGGCTATCCGTCCGGGGCGCTCGGCCCGCTCGCCGACGACTGGCGCACCGCGTTCACCGCCATTCTGGACGCCGTGCTGGACGACGCGCGCGACCACCGGGCCCGCCTGCCCCGCCCCGCCGACGACGTGGCCCGCACCGTCCGGCACGCCTGCCCCGCGCTCGACGCCGTCACCGTCCCGAACCTCGTCCACTTCGACCTGTGGAGGGGCAACATCCTGGTGGACCGCGCGGCGGGGGAGCCCCGCATCGGCGGACTCATCGACGGCGAGCGCATGTTCTGGGGCGACCCGCTGGCCGACTTCGTCTCGCTCGCGCTGCTCGGGGACATCAAGAAGGACGAGGCGTTCCTGGCGGGCTACCGGGAGGCCGGCGGACGCGCCGTGTTCGACACTCCGGCCCTTCTCCGCCTCGCCCTCTACCGCACCTACCTCTACCTGATCATGCTCACCGAGACGATCCCGCGGGGGAGCGGCGCGGAACACGGCCGCTGGGTCCAGGAAGTCGTCGCCCCGGAACTGGTCGCAGCCCTCGACGAGATCGAGGAGCTGGCCGCGCCTTAGCTCACAGCGTCTTAGCTCATATCGTGAACTAAGGGTTGGAGGAATATCGCGCCAGGCCTGAACTCAGAGGTATGTTGCAGGTCGAACAGGGTGCGGAGGGAGCCACATGGCTACGGGGCGGAACGGGCGAACGGTACGCGACCTCAGGCGGGCCAACCGCACGGCCGTGCTGCAGCGGCTCTACTTCGACGGCCCCCTCAGCCGCTTCGAGCTCGGCCCGGCGACCGGGCTCAGCTCCGGCTCGGTGAGCAACGTCGTGGCGGACCTGGTCGCGGACGGCCTTCTCGAGGAGGCCGGCAGCGTCGACTCCGACGGTGGCCGCCCCCGCACCCTGCTGCGCATGGCGCCCGCCAGCGGCCACATGATCGGCGTCGACGTCGGCGAGACCCGGGTGCGGATCGAGCTGTTCGACCTGACCCTCACCGAACTCGCCCGCGCCGAGCGCCCGCTGGAGGCGCAGCGCTACGAGGTCGAGGTCATCGTCGGCCACATCCGCGACGGCATCGCAGAGGTGCTCACGGGCGCCGGTATCGCCCCCGAGCAGCTCCTCGGCGTCGGCATCGGCGTCCCGGGCATCGTGGAACGCACCTCGGACCGCGGCGCTGTCGTACACGGGCAGACCATCGGCTGGGACGCCGTCCCGCTGGAAGACCTGCTCCGTTCCACCTCCCAACTGCCGGACACCGTCGCGTACTTCATCGACAACGGCGCGAAGACCCTCGGTCAGGCCGAGATGTGGTTCGGCGGCGGCCGCGGCGCGCGCAACGCGGTCGTCGTCCTGTTCGGCTCCGGAGTGGGCGCCTGCCTCGTCACCCCCGAGGTGGAGCACGGCCGGGCCGTCGAGTGGGGACATCTGACCGTGAGGGTCAGAGGGCGCCGCTGCCGGTGCGGTGCGCTCGGCTGCCTGGAGGCGTACGCAGGGGCGGAGTCCCTGCTGGAGCGGTGGCGAGAGGAGGGCGGGCGCCCGCCCGAGGGCGTCGACGAGGAGACCGCGCTGACCGCGATGCTGGCCGCGGCGTATCCCTCCGGGGGCGGGGCGGCGGACGCGGGGGCGCTTGCCGTACTGGAGGAGACCGCCGAGTACCTGGGCGCCGGGCTGTCCGACCTGATCAATCTGTTCCAGCCCGAGCGGATTCTCATCGGGGGGTGGGCGGGGCTTCAGCTGGGGGCGCGGTTCCTGCCCGCCGTGCGTCGGCACGCGGCGTCGTACGCCCTGCGTCACCCGGCCGAGAAGGTCACCATCGACCTTGGTCGTCTCGGGCCGGACGCGGTCACGGTCGGTACGGCGATCTTGCCTCTGGCTGACTTCTTTGCGCGGGGCGGGCGGCGGCCCGAACCGGCGCCCGCGGGGCCGGCGCCCGCCTGGCAGACGGCGCTGGAGGAGCGACGCTGAGAGCGCCGCCGGGGCCGGCGGTCGTCCACGGCTGCGAGGGGGCTTGTCGTGCAGTTCCCCGCGCCCCTCACAAGCGTGGCGCTGCCGGACCGTGAGTCCACGGCGACCTCCAGGTTTCGGCCGTCGTCCCGGGAGGTACTCGCGTGTCGCTCGACAACGCGAAGGGAGTGCTCCGTGGCCGATCGGCGTCATACAGGCCAGGACGGTGAGCCCGTGCCGCGGGATCTGCCGGACCAGCAGGTCCGCAAGGGCGAGGATCCACTGGACATACCGCTCCCGGAGGCACGAGAGGACGAGGCCGGCACCGGCGTCCCGGACACGGACGAGGCCGGCACCGGCCGTGAGGGCGGCCCCCGCCCCGCCACCGTGCACCCCGAGCATCCCGATCCGGACGAGTCCTCCGCCTGACGGTGACAGCGAGCCATCACAGGAAGACCGACTCGCCGAGGCCGGGTAGCCGGCGGGGCGGGTCTCGCGCCGAGAGCGCCGAGAACGGCTTGCACGAGGGGCAGGGAGGTCAGCCCACCTTGTGCCCCTGCATCGGATCAGTGGCCGCTCCCTCGCCCCGCTGCATACCCTGAAGGAACTCCTCCAGCACGTTGTCGGCCGAGTGCTCCGGGTGCCAGTCCAGCTCGGTACGCGCGCGTGTGCAGTCCATCAGTGGTAGGCGCAGGACCGCGTCGAACAGATGCGGCGAGGCAGGCAGCAGATGCAGACCCCAGGCGGCGGCGATCGCCGAGCGGGCCGCGGCGCGGGGGAGCCGGACCGGGCGCGTGCCCAGCATCCGGCCGAGCAGTTCCGCGTCGACGGCGGGTTCCGCCGCCAGGTTGAACGCCCCACGGGCCTCGGAGCCCAGCGCGAGCACATAGGCCCTGGCCGCGTCGTCGGTGTGCAGCGCCTGTACCCGCAGACCGGGGATGTCGGGCAGGAAGGGCAGCAGCTCCGGACGTGCCAGCGGGCCCGGCAGGAAGCGGCCGCCGAAGATCCGGCGCTGTTCGCTCGCCGACTCCCGCTTGAAGAGGAACGCGGGCCGCATGCGCACCACCCGCACCTCGGGATGTTCGCGTTCGAACGTGTCCAGGGCACGCTCCAGATAGGCCTTCTCGCGGCAGTACGCGGCGTCCGGCCAGCCGTGCGTCGGCCATGACTCGTCCACCGCGCGATACTTCGGCCCCGGTGAGTAGGCGCCCACCGACGACGCGTGCACCAGCGTCGGCACCCCGGCCGCCGCCACCGCGTCGAAGACCCGGATGCCTCCGAGGACGTTCGTGCGCCAGGTGGCCGCCGGATCATGCGTCGGCTGGAACGCCCACGCCAGATGGATCACCGCGTCGGCATCCGCGAACTCCCCGGCCAGATCGGCCTGTTGGGACGCCAGGTCGACGGCGGACCACTCCGTCCCGGCGGGCGACCAGTCGGGGATCCGCCGGGCCAGCCCCAGCACGGAACCGACCTGCGAATCCTCCGAGAGAAGACGCACCACGCTGGTGCCGACATTGCCGGTCGCCCCGGTGACAACGATCCTGCTGCCCGTTGTGCTGTTCACTTTCGGCTCCTTCCGGTTCGGCTCCTTCCGGCCGCTCCACTGGAGAGGAGTGACCGGGTACCCGTCCCGCGCGGATTCACCTGCCGTCCACCGACGGCTTCGGACCTCCATGACGTCGGAGGTAATCGACCCCCGCGGCGGCTCCCGGAACCATGAAGGACAGCGCCATTCCACCGGATCGCAGGAGGACGTCCCATGCCTTGCTTCGCCAGCCCCGCCGACGGCACACAGCTGCACTACGTCGACTACGGCCCGGCCGACGGCCCGGTGGCCGTCTTCGTCAACAGCGCCTACTTGGGATCGGAGATGTGGGAGTTCCAGATGCCGCCGCTGGCGGCGCAGGGCTATCGCTGCGTGAGCCTGGACCGGCGGGGGCACGGGCGCTCCGAGGACGTGTGGAACGGCTTCGACCTCGACACCCTCGCGGACGACCTGCACGGACTTCTCGATCACCTGGACCTGCGCGAGGCCACCCTGGTCGGTCACTCGATGGGCACGGTGGAGATCACCCGCTGCCTCACCAGGCACGGCGCGGGGCGGGTGGCACGCGTCGCCTTCGTCGCCGGTATCGCCCCGGGAATGGTGCGCACCGCCGACAACCCGGGCGGCCTGGACCAGGCCGCGGTGCGGGCCGCCAACGAGGAGTGCCGACGCGACCGGGCGGAGTTCTTCCAGAACGGTGCCCCGGGCTTCTTCGCCGTGGACCGGCCCGGCAACGACGTGTCACCGGCGTATGTGCGGTACTTCGTCGAGCGCGCCCAGCTCTCCACACCGCACTCCACCGCCGCCGTACAGGAACTGGTCGCGGTCGTGGACGTCGCCCCCGAACTGCCGGGGCTCGATCTGCCGGCACTGGTCGTCCACGGCACGCACGACGCCTCGGCCCCTCTGGAGCTGACCGGACAGCGCGCGGCCCGGCTGATGCCGGACGCCACGCTGAAGGTCTACGAGAACGCAGGCCACGGTCTCTTCGTCACCCACGCCGACCAACTCAGCGCCGACCTGCGCGAGTTCATGAAACGCTGAGGGTCCTGTGCGGTGTCCTGAGGGCAGCCGGGAGATGATCAGGGCGTGATGAGGACATGATCAGGTCATGAGCGAGATCATCCTGATGTCCGACGCCCGGGTCGCCGCCGTCCCCGTGGAGGAGAGCGGTGAGCCCCTCGTCGACGTGCGACAGGCGCTGCTGGTCGACGACCGCAAGCACAAGGACTCCCACGGCGCGGAGGTCCACCTGCGCCAGGGCGTTCTGGACCGTCTCCTCGCCGCGCAGGCGCGGTTGCCCGACGGCCTGCGCCTGCTCTTCGTGGAGGGATACCGGCCACCGGCCCTGCAGCGCCACTACTTCGAGCGGTACGCCGCCGAACTGCGCGCCGCACACCCGCGGTGGCCGGCCGACAGCATCCTCACCGCCGCCAGCCGCTACGTCTCCCCGCCCGGGGTCGCCCCGCACAGCGCGGGCGCGGCGGTCGACCTCACCCTCGCCGACGCCGCCGGCCGCGAACTCGACCTGGGCACCCCGATGAACGCCGATCCGGAGCAGAGCGACGGCGCCTGTTGCACGGACGCCATCGGCATCACCGCCGAGGCCCGTGCGCACCGCGCGGTGCTGGGGGAGGCCCTCGGCGCGGCCGGTCTGGTCAACTACCCCACCGAGTGGTGGCACTGGTCGTACGGAGACCGGTACTGGGCCCTGGCGACGGGTGCTCCCGCCGCCGTGTACGGGCCCACGGGGCTCGACAACTCCTAGCCTGCGAAGGCGTTCACGCCCGTCAGCCGTGCGGACAGCTCCCACAGGCGGGCGGCCTGCTCCGGGTCGATCGCCCACTCCTTGACACCGGTCGACCCGCCGTCCACCGCGATGTCGGCGACGTCGCAGTCCTCCAGGTAGACGCCGCCGAGGCCGTCCAGCTGCGGCGAGGTCGCCGCCCACACCTGGGTGGCCGCGCCCTGCGGAGGGGTCTTGAAGCCCTCGGGGTTGAGCACGGTGCCGTCCTCGTCGATCCAGCCGCGCTCGATCATCTCCTGCTTGGGGATGTGCCGTTGGAGGGGCGTGATGATGCCGCCGGGGTGCAGCGAGAAGGCGCGGACACCCGCCTCGCGGGCGAGCTTGTCGAGGTGGACGGCGAAGAGGACGTTCGCGGTCTTGGCCTGGCCGTAGGCCTGCCACTTGTCGTAGCCCTGCCGCCAGTCGACGTCGTCCCAGCGCATGCCGGAGAAGTGGTGGGCGCGGGAGGACACGGCGACGACCCGGGCACCGCCGGGCGCGATCGCCGGCCACAGGCGGTTGACCAGGGCGAAGTGGCCGAGGTGGTTGGTGGCGAACTGCGCCTCCCAGCCGGGCCCCACCCGGGTCTCCGGGCACGCCATGATGCCGGCGTTGTCGATCACGATGTCGATGGTCCGCCCGGAGGCGAGGAACCGCTCGGCGAAGCCGCGCACACTCTCCAGGTCACCGAGGTCCAGCTCGTCCACCTCGACGCCGCCGAGGCCGGACAGCGCCTCCTCGGCGGTGGCCCGGCGCCGGGCGGGGACGACGACATGGGCGCCCGCCTTGGTGAGCGCGCGGGTGGTCTCCAGACCGAGGCCTGAGTAGCCGCCGGTCACGACGGCCAGCCGGCCGGTCAGGTCGATGCCGTGCAGGACGTCCTCGGCGGTGCTCTTGGCACCGAAGCCGGATCCGATGTTGTGCTGTGCAGTGATCATGCCGGGAACGCTACGTATTGGAGCGCTCTCGAAGTCAAGCGGACCCTGCGGCCGTGCGGGCGGAGAAGAGCCCCGACCGGACGGGGGAATCTCGGTCGGGGCAGTCAGGGTGTGGGCGCGGATGGCGGTCGCCTCTCGGCGAAAGGCTCCACAGGGCTTCAGCCGAACGATCGTCCCTGTGGGCAAAAGGTGAGGCCCGGGGACACTGTCCCATCCGCACCCACGTGTTGTTCAACGGACAACCTCTCGCGGGTGTTCCTCTTCCCGCCCGGTTACGGGGTGATGTGCGTCACCGCTGCCGCAGGGGACTGTCCGCCAGGTTCGCCAGGAGGTGCGCGGGGCCGTCGTACACGGTCCGAGCCCCGGCCTCCTCCAGGTCCGCGCGCGGAATCCCGCCGCACAGCACTCCCACGCAGTGCACCCCCGCCCGGCTGCCCGCCTGCATGTCCCACACCGTGTCGCCGACGAAGACCGCCCGGTCCGCGGGCACGCCGGCCAACTTCAGGGCGTGCTCGACGGGTTCGGGCGCCGGTTTGCCCTCCTCGACGTCGTCGGCGCTCGCGGTGGCGGTGATCGCGTCGTCGGCGGAGATGGCGCGGCGCAGCGCGGACAGCTCGGGGCCGCCGGCGGACGTGGCGAGAACCACCGTCCAGCCGTCGTGGTCGAGGCGCCGCAGCAGCCGCCCGGCGTCCTGCAACGCGGGCAGCCGCGCGAAGTACTGGCCGTACAACGCCTTGTGCGCGGCACTGAGTTCGGCGTCCTGGTCCGTGTCGCGGTCGTCGCCGAGCAGATGGGCGACGAGATCGTCGGAGCCGAGCCCGACGGCCCGGTGGATGGCGTGCATCGGCACTGTGTGGCCCGCCTGGCGGAATGCCTCCCACCAGGTCACCACGTGGAGGTGGTTGGTGTCGACGAGGGTCCCGTCGACATCGAACACGGCCGCCCGTTCCATACGTGCTCCCTTGCTCTTCGGCCGCACGAGTACCACGTCAGGGACGCGCCACTCCCGCCGGTGTACGCCGCTGTCGGGTCCAGGCCAGCAGGTCGTCCAGGGCCCAGGTGTTCACCACCCGTTCGGCGGGTACCCCGCACTCCTCCGCCCGGGCGCAGCCGAGGATCTGCCAGTCCAGCTGTCCGGGCGCGTGCGCGTCGGTGTCGACCGAGAACAGGACTCCCGCGTCCACTGCCCGGCGCAGCAGCCGCAGCGGCGGGTCGAGCCGCTCCGGGCGGCTGTTGATCTCCAGGGCCGTGCCGGTCTCGGCGCACGCGGCGAACACCGCGTCCGCGTCGAACTCCGACTCGGGCCGCCCCCGCCCGGTCACCAGCCGCCCGGTGCAGTGCCCGAGGACGTCCGAGTGCGGATCGCGTACGGCGGCCACCATGCGGCGGCTCATCGAGCGGGCGTCCATGCGCAGCTTGGAGTGCACGGACACCACCACGACGTCGAGCCGCTCCAGCAGCTCCGGCTCCTGGTCGAGGGAACCGTCGTCGAGGATGTCGCACTCGATGCCGGTGAGCAGCCGGAACGGCGCCCAGGCCGCGTTCAGCTCCGTCACCACGTCGAGCTGCTCGCGCAGCCGCTCGGGCGAGAGGCCGCGTGCGACGGCCAGCCGCGGTGAGTGGTCGGTCAGAGCCGCCCATTCGTGTCCGAGTGCCGCCGCGGCCCGGCCCATCTCCTCGATCGGACTGCCCCCGTCGGACCAGTCGGAGTGCAGATGGCAGTCCCCCCGCAACAGCGCCCGCAGGCCTTCACCGCCCCCGGTGTGCGGTGCCGCGGCCTCGCCCTCCAGCTTCTGCAGATAGCCCGGCACCTGCCCGGCCAGCGCCTCCCGCACCACCTGCGCCGTCTTCGGGCCGATGCCCTTGAGCGACTCCAGCGACCCGTCGGCCGCCCGCTCGCGCACCTCGTCCCCGGGCAGCGTCTTCAGGACGCGCGCCGCCGTGCGGAACGCGCGGACACGGTACGTCGGCGCCAGCGACCGCTCCAGGAGGAAGGCGATCCGGTCCAGTACGTCGAGGGGATCCATGGTGACCTCCACCTCCAGGGTTCACCAGCCGCGCGCGGGCCGCACGGTGTGCCGATCGATCGGCCGGTGACGAGTCGTGGGCCCGGAATGCGTCCTACGCTCTATTCCATGACCGAAATCGAGAGCCCGCGTGTCTCCCGTCCGCGGATCATGGTTCTCGGGGTGCACCCGGGCACACCGCCGTTCCGGATCGTGGAGATCGACGGAGAGGTGGTCGGCGAGGCCAAGTCCGTCACCGACGTCCTTGTGGCCGCCGCCGCGTTCGGCATCACGGTCCACGACCTCGACGATCCCGATGTGGTGCGCTGGGTGGGCGGAGACAAGTTCACCTGGAGACCGCGCTGAGAGGGGCGCGGCTCAGCCGAGCGTCCACTTCTGGTTGGCGCCGCCCGTGCAGGTCCACAGCTGCAGCCGAGTGCCGTTGGCCGCGCTGTTCCCGGTCGCGTCGAGGCACTTGTCGGCCTGCGGATTGACGATGTCGTGGGCCCCGGTGACCGTCCATTTCTGGTTCGGGCCACCCGTGCAGTCCCACAGCTGCGCGGTCGCCCCGTCCGCCGTGCCGTTGCCGGTGACGTCCAGGCACTTGCCGAGCGCGCGGAGTGTGCCGTCCGAGCCGGCGGTCCACTGCTGGGCCGCGCTGCCGTTGCAGTCGTAGAGCTGTACCGGTGTGCCGTTGGCCGGGTTCGCCCCGGCGACGTCGACGCACTTGCCGCCCGGGCCCCTGATCGCCGCGCCCGTGGCCGTGTCGCCGGTCGTCACCGAGACCGAGTCCACCACCAGCTGCTGCGGGAAGGCGGTGGAGCCGTCCGGGTCGCCGGGCCAGTAGCCGCCCACCGCCAGGTTCAGGATCAGGAAGAACGGCTTGTCGAAGACCCAGGTCCGCCCGCCCAGGTCGGCCGGTGTGCGCCGCTGGTAGACGTTGCCGTCCACCAGCCAGGTGATCGAGTCGGGCGCCCAGTCGACGGCGAAGGTGTGGAAGGCGTCGGCGAACGCCTGGCCGTTCGGCAGCGAGTACGCCGCGCCGATGCCGCCCGAGCCCGAGTAGCCGGGCCCGTGGATCGTGCCGTGCACGGTGGACGGCTCGAAGCCGACGTTCTCCATCACGTCGATCTCGCCGGAGTCCGGCCAGTTGACGGGTGTGCCCAGCATCCAGAACGCGGGCCACATGCCCTGCCCGCGCGGGATCTTCATCCGCGCCTCGACGTGCCCGTACTGGGCGTTGAACTTCCCCGAGGTGTTCAGGCGCGCCGAGGTGTACTGACAGGTGCCGTACCAGCACTGGTAGTTGGCCGGATTCTCGCGCCGGGCGGTGATCACCAGGTGGCCCTGGCCGTCCAGGGCCGCGTTCTTGTTGCCCGAGGTGTAGTACTGCCGCTCGTGGTTGTTGACGTTGTCGCCGGTCTCGGTCTGCCACTTCGAGGAGTCGACCGCGGCACCCGAGGGGCCGTCGAAACTGTCGGCGAACGTCACCGAGGCGGCAACTGGCGCCGGTGGACCGGCGTGCGCCGCACCGGTCGCGGCGGTCGCGACCAGTACGGCGGACAGGGTGGCGAGCAGACATCTGCGCAGCAGGCGTGGAGAGGCCACGGCACTTCCTTCCGTACGGCCGGCGCACGGGTGCGTCGGCCGGGGTGGGGGGTGAAGGCGTCGCCTCTTGATTTAAGGAGTGAGATAAGGACTCGTCAATACTTTGGTACGGACCAGAAGTCGAAGGGGTCGGCTACGCGCCCTTCGTCCGTTTGGCCGCCCCCCGCGGCAGCCGCTCCCGGGCGTGCACCGCCCGTCCCATCCGCCGGCCCAGCAGGACGTAACCGATCAGCGCACCGGTCGTGTTGAGGATGACGTCGTCGATGTCGAAGGCACGCCCGGTGATCAGGGCGCCCTGCGCGAACTCCACCAGCAGCATCACCACCGCGGTCAGTGTGAGCACCCGCAGCAGCCCGCGGGCCCGCGGTGCGAGCACCGGGACGAGGACACCGAAGGGCACCCCCAGCAGGATGTTGCCGCCGATCTGCTTCACCGCGTCCCGCAGCGCCGGCTGATCCAGATAGGCCTTGAGCGAGCGCCCCGGATGCAGGTTCGTGTGCGTCAGTGAGACCGACGCGGGGGACGGCTCCAGGGTGAGCCGGGCCAGTACCACGGCGAACGCCACCATGACCCCGAAGGCGCACAGCATCGCCAGCAGACGCAGTGGCAGGGGCAGGGCATGCCGTCCGAGGGGGGTCTGCCGCGTCCCGCGCCACGACGTCGACGACTTCGCCGGCTTTCCCGACTGCGTGCTGCGGGCCTTGCGCGGTTTGGATGTCGCCGTCTTGTCCGCCTTACCTGCCTTCTCCTTACCTGCCTTCTCCGCCTTGGCGGTACGCGGGCGCAGCAACGAGCGTGGGGTCAGGGCTGCACGGGACACATGGTCCTCCAGTCTTCAACTTCGTTGCGTTGTGAGGCGGTTACCCGCTCCGCGGCGGAGGATGCAGTCCGCTTTCGGCCCAGGTCCGGACACCGTGCGGTTTTTCTTCCTGCGGTAGGGGCACTCCGGGCTCAGACCCGCGCGCGCCGCCACCCGCGGCGCTCGCCGCGATGTTTGGATGCCCCGCAAGGACGTAACGGACATCTCGTGATGACGGTGCGTGAGCCGAGCCGAAGAGGTGACGCATGACTCCGCGTACGACGCTCGTCGCCGCGGCCGAGCTGCTCGCCTGGTGGGTCGCGCTCGCCGTGCTGTGGCTGTTCCTCATCAGCACGGTCGACACGCTCGAACGCGCGGTCGGCGCGGGCGCCGCCTGCGTGGGCGCGGTGGTGGCCCGGGCCGCCCGACGGGCGGTGACCGGGGCGTGAACGGCTGGACACTCGCCGCGACCGTCGGCCTCGGCGGCGGCCTGGGAACGGCCCTGTGGGGTGTGGCGACCGGGCCGCTGCGGCGCCGGGTCGTGGCCCAGAACCTGTCCACCGCCCTCGCCTCCTCGGGCATGCTGCTCCTCGCGCAGGGCTATCACCGCCCCTCCTACGTCGACCTCGGCCTCGTCCTCGCCCTGCTCGGCCCCGTCGGCACACTCGTCTTCGCCCGGCTGCTCGCCGACGAACTGGCCGAGGACCCGCCGCGCGCCTGGGGACCGACCTGGACGGTCGCCGGCCTCGGAGCGGTGACGGTGACCGCGCTGTGCGTGGCCACGGGCCCCAGCCGCGCCATGGCCAAGCTGCTGGTGATCGGCGCCTTGCTGATCAGCGGAAACCTCGTCGCCTCGCGCGCCCTGTCCGGCGGAGTCAGGGGGGTTCGCCGTGGCTGACGCGGTGATCGTCGTCGCGCTGCTGCTGGTCGCCTCCTGCGCGACCGTGGCCGTAGCGACCCGCGACCCCACCCGCCAGGCCCTCGTCCTGGCCGTCCTGGGCGTCGTCCTCGCCGTGCTGTTCACCGTGCTCCAGGCACCCGACGTGGGCCTGTCCCAGCTGGCCGTCGGCTCCGCGCTGACGCCGCTGCTGCTGATGCTCACCGTCCGCAAGGTCAGACACCCCATGTCGTTTGGTGTCAAGCGGCAGGGGTGTGGGCGTGGTGCGACCAGGCGGTCGCTTCGTCGTAGAGGGTTCGGGTCTTGAGGCATCCGTGGAGGATGCCGACGAGGCGGTTGCCGAGCTGCCGCAGGGCCGGGTTGTAACCGGCCTCGCGGGCGCGTTGTTTGTCGTAGTAGTGGCGGGCGCCGGGCGAGGCGCGCAGGGCGGAGAACGCCTGGGTCTGCAACGCATCGGCGAGCCGGTTGTTGCGGACGTATCGGGCCTGGACGGTATGGCTCTTGCCGGAGGCCCGGGTGATGGGGCTGGTGCCGGCGTAGTTCTTGCGGGCTTTGGCGGACGCGTAGCGGGTGGGGTCGTCCCCGAACTCGGCGAGCACCCGGGCGCCGGTGATCTCCGCGATGCCGGGCATCGAGAGGTAGATCTCAGCGTCTGGGTGCTTGAGAAAATGGGCCCTCACCTGCCCTTCCAGGTCGGCTATCTGCTCGTTCAGGGCGATCAGCAGCTTCGCGTGAGCGGTGACGGTGGCCGCGTAGGCGGTCGTGACCGGCTCGGGCAGGCCCAGCTGCCGTTCGCGCAGCGCGGCCTGGATCGTGGCCGCTTTCGCGTCCCGGTTGCGCCGGCGGGCACGGGCCAGAACGGCGGTGATCTGGGCACGGGTCAACTTCGCCCCGGCCGCCGGGGTAGGGGCCTTGATCAGCAGTTCCAGGGCGTCCGTGCTGGTCAGTGTGAGGTCCGCGTAGGCGGCCAGGGCGGCGGGGAAGTACTCGCGCAGCGTGCTGCGCAGCCGCTGGAACGTGCGAACGCGTTCCCAGATCAAGGTCTGGTGGGCGCGGGCGACGACCTTGACGGCCTGCGCCTGCTCGCTGTCCCCGGCCACCGGCCGCAGCTGGGCCCGGTCGATGCGGACCATGTCCGCCAGCGCGTGCGCGTCGCCCCTGTCGCTCTTGGCGCCGGAGGAGGCATAGCGTTCCTTGAACCGGGCGACCTGCCGCGGGTTGATGGCATAGACCTGGTAGCCGGAGGCGATCAGGGCCTGCACCCAGGAGCCGCGGTCGGTCTCGATCCCCACCACCACGTCGGCGGCATCCAGGCCCTCGCCGCCGTGCTTGGCCAGGAGCTCGTGCAGCTTCGCGATTCCCTCCACGCCCTCGGGCAGCCTCGCCGCGGCGAGTTTTCGGCCTGCCTCGTCCTGGACCTCGACGTCGTGGTGGTCTTCGGCCCAGTCATCGCCGATCAGCAGCAACTCGTCCTCCTGGTCAGGTGCTTTGCTCCATGCAGCCTGCGGAAGGCACGGCACGCGGCCTAATGGATCCAGTGCTCACGCCCCACTGCCCGGCGGGCACGCCACCCCATCAACGGTCTGGCCTCCCGGCCGACCAGCAGGGGCACGGTCTGACCTCAGAAGTCGAATGCTTCCGGCGTCGGTAGTGCTCACCTGCTGGCGGCTACGGACCCGAGCATTCCCCGGCTCCGTAGCTCCCATTAGGCGGCGGGGCCGGACCAAGGGACGCGAGCGGTGAGCCGGCGCACCCGGCTGTACGTCCTGCTGACCGGTGCCGCAGGTCTCGCCGTCCTGCTCGTCGCCGCCTGCCTGAAGCTGCCGTCCTTCGGGGGCGACCGGCACCCGTACGGCGACCGCGCCGTCCGCGCCTCCCTCGCCCGGCACACCGCCAACACCATCTCCTCCGTCAACTTCGACCAGCGCGCCTTCGACACCCTCGGCGAGATGTCCATCCTGTTCGCCGCCGTCCTCGGCTGCGTGGCGCTGCTGCGCCAGACCCGCGACGAACACCGCGCCCGGCCCGAACCCGCCGCAGTCGCCCTGCCCGTACGCCGCTACGCCCTCGTCGTCCTGCCCGTCGCCCTGCTCACCGGCCTGTACGTCGTCGCGCACGGGCAGCTCAGTCCCGGCGGCGGCTTCCAGGGCGGCGTCGTCGCCGCGACCGCCCTGCACCTGCTCTATCTGGGCGCCGACTACCGCGCCCTGGAACGCGTCCGGCCGGTCGGCGCGTACGAGATCGGCGACGCCGTCGCCACCTCCGCCTACCTCGTCACCGGCCTCGCAAGCCTGATCGGAGGCTCCGCCTTCCTCGCCAACACCCTGCTGCCGTACGGCACGTTCGACACGCTGTCCTCCGGCGGCACCGTCCCCCTGCTGAACGCGGCCATCGGCATGGAGGTCGCCTGCGCGGTCGTCGTGCTGCTTGCCGGCTTCCTGGACCAGGCCGTCGAGATCGAGGAGGAGAGCGGGAAGTGAACTCCCTGATGGATGTGCTGCCCTACCTGGTGGCGGTGTGGGTCTTCCTGGCCGGCTGCTACGGCCTGGCCACCAGCCGCAACCTGGTCCATGCCGTCGGCTGTCTGTCGGTCTGCCAGGCCGGCACCTATGTCCTGCTGCTGGCCGTCGGATACCGCGACGGCGCCACCGCACCCGTGTTCTCCGACATCAAGCCCGGTTCGCGGCCGGTCGTCGACCCGGTCGTGCAGGCGCTGACCCTCACCGACGTCGTTGTCGGCGCCACCGTCACCGCCCTGCTGCTCGCGCTCGTCGTGCAGATCTCCAAGCGGCACGGGACCGTCGACCCGGACGAACTCTCCGAGCTGCGCGGCTGATGAACGACCTGCTGCCGCTCCTCGTCGCCGTCCCGCTCCTCGGGGCCGCCCTGCTGGTCATCGCCAGCCGCCGCATGCCCAGAGTGGTCGCCGAGTCCGTGGCCTGCACCGTCTCGTGCGGCACCGCGGGACTCGCGATCGTGCTGCTGATCAACTCCTCCCCGCCCATGACCGAGTGGGTCGGCGGCTGGACGCCCGTCAACGGCGAAAGCGTCGGCATCGTCCTCGCCGGCGACGGACCCGGGCTCGGCATGGCCGCGCTCGCCTCGTTGCTGACCTTGGCGGCACTGGCGTACTCCTGGCGCTACTTCGACGAACCACCCCGCGGCCACGCGGGCTCCTTTCCGGCGCTGATGCTGCTCTTCCAGGGCGGTATGTGCGGATTCGCAATCGCGGGCGACCTCTTCGACGCGTTCGTGTTCTTCGAGCTGATGAGCGTCGTCGCGTACGCCCTGACCGGCACCCGCGTGGAGGAGGCCAGGGCCGTGCAGGGCGCGCTGACCTTCGCGGTCGTCACCTCGCTGGGCGCCTACGCGATGCTGATGGGCATCGGGCTGCTGTACGCCCGCACCGGCGAGCTGGCCATGACGCAGATCGGCCGCGGGCTCGACGCCCACGGCGGGCCCGACGCCCTGACCCTCGCGGCGTTCGTCCTCGTCCTGACCGGCCTGCTGGTCAAGTCCGCCGCCGTGCCCTTCCACTTCTGGCTCCCGGACGCGCACGCCGTCGCGCCCACCCCCGTGTGCATGCTGCTCTCCGGCGTCATGGTCGAGATGGGCGCGTACGGCGTGTGGCGCGTGTACGGGACGGTGTTCTCCGGGCCGGGCGGGGTGCCCACACGCGACCTGGAGCGGGCACTCGTGGTGCTCGGCGCGCTGACAGCCGTGATCGGCGCGGTCATGTGCTGGTACCAGCGGCACATCAAACGGCTGCTCGCGTACTCCACGGTCGCCCACACCGGGCTGTTCCTCATCGGCATCGGCGTCCTGACCCCCGAGGCCGACGACGGGATCGCGCTGTACATCCTCGGCCACGCCGGTGTGAAGGCCGCCCTGTTCGCCTGCACCGGCATCCTCCTCGACCGCTACGGCAGCGTCGACGAGCACGCCCTGCACGGACGGGCCCGGAAGCTGCGCTCCGTCGCCGTGATGTACCTCGTCGGCGCGCTCGGCCTCGCGGGCCTGCCGCCCTTCGGCACGGCCCTCGGCAAGTCGGTCACGGAGGAGGCCGTCGGAGGACCGCTCACGGTGCTGTACGTCGCGGCGAGCGCGGTGACCGGTGCGGCGGTGCTGCGGGTCGCGGCACGGGTGTTCCTCGGCCTCGGCCCAAGGCCCCGGGACGAGGGCGGGTACGAGACGACCGGCTCCGGCGAGCAGCCCGAGACCGGACAGCGGCTCAGCCGCGTCCCGGACACCATGACCGCGGTGCCCGCGGTGCTGCTCGCCGGAGCGCTGGCCGTGGGGGTGGCCCCCGGCTTCGCCGACGTCGTGGCGCACGCGGTGAACGAGGCCGGGTCCGGTGGCGTGATCACCTCCGTGCACTGGACCCGCGCGGGCGTGCTGCTCGGTCTGCTCTCGACCGTGCTCGCCGTGGGCCTCGCGGCCCTCGCCGTCACCCGCCCGAAGCTGCTCGCCGCCCCGGACTGGGCGCTGCCGCTGCGGCGCCTGCAGTCCGGGCACGTCGGGGACTACGTGGCATGGGTGCTGGTGGGCGCCGCGCTGCTCGGAGCACTGGCCCTGCCGGGGGTCGCAGGCATCTGATCAGCCGGCGTAGCTGACATGCACCTCCTTGAAGCCGAGCGAACGCAGCAGACCGTCGAGCATGCCCGTGGTGTTGGTCTCCGCCCGCTTGGTCAGCTCGCTGTCCTTGGCCGCGTCGCCGATGTGCCTGACCGCGAGCTTCTGCACGGCCTGTTCGCCGTTGGGGTTGTCCGAGAACAGGTCACCGAGGCGGTCCAGGAGACCGCGCTGCTTGGAGACGGCGTAGGAGCGGTCGGGGTCCAGGGCCGGCTTGCCGAGCGCCGCGTGCGGCAGCCGGAGCGTGGCGGACGTACGGTCGCCGTTGACCGTCACGTCGTCCTTGCCGACCTTGCCCAGGTCGACGTAGGCGTCGACGGTGCCCGCACCGATGTACAGCGTGCGGGAGCCGCGGATCGCGTCGGGCAGGAACTTGGTGTCCTTTTCCAGGTCGACGACGACCTGGAAGTTGCCGGAGGCGGCGTCGTAACGGCTCATGTCCTGGATGGACTGGAGCAGTGCGGGTCCCGAGCGGTCGTGCGTCTGAGTGCCGAACAGGTCCTTGAGGCCCGGGAGCACACTGAGCCGGATCCCGGCGAAGAACACCACGAGCACCAGCACGACGGCGCTCACCGCCTTCGCCCAGCCGGGCATGCGCCCGGACATGCGCCTGATGGGAGTCGTCATGGCGACGGCCCTCCTTCCTACTGTTGCGAATGCCCCCCAAAGCCCTTGGCAGACCGCCCCGTTGGCCGATGGGCGCTCCTGACGGAAGCAGCGCGGGCGCACAAGTGCCCTGGCAGGCAAGGTTTGCCCGTAAATGAGCGGCGTCGGGTGTGTGCTCTGGGGCCCGGCCGGAGGCTGGGGGAGTGCCGGGTGCGGGTACTGGACGTACTTGGGTCTGTGCCCGGTGCGGCTAGTGGGGGAACCTCCCACGCCCTTGAGGAAGTGGGGGAGCGTGCCGGGCGTCGCGACGGAGCGCACGCTGCTGCACTCGGGACTGGCGTGGAGAACTCTCCGTCGTCCGTACAGGTGTCGCCGCCGCCGGTCGCCGCCGAACCGGTCGATCGCTCCGTGGCAAAAGAGCAGCCGCTCGGTGCGGCTGGTCCTACCGGCGTCCGAGGAGTAGGAGCACGGGGTCTCCTGAGGTGAGGGAACTCGTACGCCGGCCTGGTGGCGCACGGCCGACGGCGCACCGCAGCCGATTTCTTCCGGTCAGTAGCATGAACCCGTCCCCGGAATGATCATGCGAGGAGCGGATTGTGCGAGACATCTCCGTGTTCAGCGGCAGTGCCCACCCCGACCTGGCGGCTGAAGTCTGTGCGCACCTCGGCGTGCCGCTCAGTCCGACCCGGGTCAGCCGCTTCGCCAACGACTGCCTGGAGGTGCAGCTCCAGGCCAACTGCCGTGAGCGGGACGTCTTCCTCATCCAGCCGCTGGTCAAACCGGTGCAGGAGCATCTCGTCGAGCTGCTGCTGATGTGCGACGCGGCCCGCGGCGCCTCGGCGGCACGGATCGCCGTCGTGATGCCGCACTACTCCTACGCCCGCTCCGACAAGAAGGACGCGCCCAGGATCTCCCTCGGCGGCCGGCTCGTCGCCGACCTGATGGTCGCCGCGGGCGCGAGCCGCGTCCTCACCATGACGCTGCACTCGCCGCAGGTGCACGGCTTCTTCTCGGTACCGGTCGACCACCTGCACGCCCTGCGTGAGCTGGCCGCCCACTTTCGGCAGTACGACCTGACCCGCACCACCGTCGTCTCGCCGGACCTCGGCAACGCCAAGGAGGCGGCCGCCTTCGCCCGGATGCTCGGCGCCCAGGTCGCCGCCGGCGCCAAGCAGCGGTACGCCGACGACCAGGTCTCCATCAGCACCGTGATCGGCGACGTCGCGGGCCGGGATGTCATCGTGCTGGACGACGAGATCGCCAAGGGCAGCACCGTCCTCGAACTCCTGGAGCGCCTGAGGGAGTTGGGGCCGCGGTCGATCCGGGTGGCCTGCACGCACGGTCTGTTCGCGGCCGGGGCTCTGAAGCGGATCGGCGAACAGCCCGACGTGCTGGAGATCGTGTGCACCAACACCGTGCCGGTGCCGGAGGAGGAGCGCACCGAGAAACTGCGGATCCTGTCCATCGCCCCGGCCCTCGCGGAGGCCGTACGCCGTATTCACAACGGCGAGTCGGTCAGCGCCCTGTTCGACGAGCCGCGAAGCGAATAGACATGAGGACGGGTTGCAGTGGCGAGTGCGGCCGTCATAACGACCCGGAGGTGGCCTCCGGCTGGCCCAGGGCCGCGTCCAGGGACGGATGCGCGGGCAGCAGGCGGGCCAGCCCGGTGACCCGCATGATGCGCAGCGTGAGCGGGTGGGTGCACACGAGCCGCAGCTCTCCGTCCTGGTCGAGCATGCGGGCCCGCGCCCGGTGGAGCAGCCGTAGCCCGGAGCAGTCGAAGAAGTCGACCCGCGTCAGGTCGATCACCAGGCGGGCGTCGGGATGCGCCGTCACGCGGTCCAGATAGGGAGCGACCTCCAGGGCCGCGGCGATGTCGATCTCGCCGCGGAGTTCGAGCACCGTGTGGCCCCGGTCCTGGTGGACACGGAGATGCCGGGTGAACGGCGCAGGTTCCTGGTGCACCACGACATCGCCTCCAACCTGCTCCGTCCGCTGCGGGGTTGCAGGTCACCGGGGGCCGGGGTGACAGCGTGCAGCGAGCGTACGAGTGCAGACGAGCCCCCAGGTCCCCAGTGAGCGCAAATCCGTTCTCCGCCCTGCAAGTTACCCTCGTTGGAGTGAATTTGAGCATGTTCGATTGACATATGTCTTCGAATTGCGACACAGCCGCTGGGCGGGGCCGCGCACTGAAGGGAGTTCCGAGGCTACGACAGGGCGTGCCAAGCCTTGGAAAGTGCCTGGCGGAACTGCTCGGCCTGGTGTGCGGTGAGCTCCCGGACCATGCGCTCCTCCAGCTCCCGAACCGGCGCCGCGTGCTGCGCGAGCAGCTCCCGGCCGGCATCGGTCAGCAGGATCAGCAGCTCCCGCCGATTGCGCGGATTGCGCTCCCGGCGCACCAGCCCGTGGTTCTCCAGGGATCGTACGAGGTCCGCGATGGACTGGGCGGTGACGAACGAGTCGCGGGCCAGCTGTGCGGCCGACAGTCCGTCGTGCCGCTCCAGGACGGTGAGCGCGGTGTACTGCAGCGCGGTGATCCCGGACGGCCTGACCAGCTCGTCCAGGTGTGAGCGCACCACGAGCTCCACCTGCTTGACCATGTAGAGCAGGGACGGAGATGTCTTCGTAGCCTGGGAGCGCAGCATGAGTTCAGCCTAGAGCATTGACAGGAAACCTGTCTGTAATGAAACTGCGAACCAACAGGAATCCTGTTTGTTGAAATCTTGGCGATGAGGCTGGGGAGTGGTGATGACCACGTTCGAGATCGAACCCGGACGGCTGTTTGTCGGAGGGCAGTGGCGAGAGGCCGCCGACGGAGCGCGCACCGAGGTGGTCGACCCGTCCCGGGGCGAGGTCGTCACCACCGTCGCGGAGGCGGGCGCCGCCGACGTGGACGCGGCCGTGCGCGCCGCACGGGAGGCCTTCGACGACGGCACCTGGTCCGGGCTGAGCGGACGCGAGCGGGGCCGGATCCTGCACCGCGTCGCCGAGCTGATCCGTGAGAACGCCGACGACCTCGCCCGCCTGGAGAGCCTGGACGTCGGCAAGCCCATCTCGCTGTGCCACGCCGTCGACATCACGAACGCGGCCAACGACTACGAGCACTTCGCCGCCCTCGCCCACTCCCTGGACGGGTCCATCCGCGACACACCCATGAACGCGCTCGCCTACACCAAGCGCGAGCCGCTCGGCGTGGTCGCCGCGATCACCCCCTTCAACTTCCCGCTGATCCTTGCCGGTTCGAAGATCGGCCCCGCGCTCGCCGCCGGCAACACGGTGGTGCACAAGCCGGCCGACGAGACACCGTTGAGCGCCCTCTACATGGCCCGGCTGTTCAAGGAGGCGGGTGTCCCGGACGGCGTCGTCAACGTGGTCACCGGCATCGGCCCGGTGGCGGGCGAGGCGCTGCTGCGCCACCGCGGGATCGACAAGGTCGCCTTCACCGGCTCCACCGCGGTCGGCCGCCACGTGGCGGCCACCGCCGGTGAGGCGCTCAAGCCCGTGACCATGGAACTCGGCGGCAACGCCGCCCACATCGTCTTCGAGGACGCCGACCTGGAGAAGGCCGTCGGCGCGATCATCAAGGCCTTCGTCTTCAACACCGGCCAGTTCTGCATGGGCGGCCCGCGTCTGCTGGTGGCGCGCCAGGTGCACAGCACCCTGCTCGGCATCCTCGCCGAGGCCGTGCCCGGAGTCCCGGTGGGCGACCCCCGGCAGCCGGAGACCGTCGTCGGACCGATGGCGGGGGAGAAGCACCTGAAGAAGGTCGAGGAGTACGTCGACCTGGCTCGCAAGGAGGGCGGCCGCATCGTCTGCGGCGGCGAGCGGATCGATCTCGACGGCGGCTACTACTACAAGCCCACGGTGATCGCCGACCTGCCCAATGACTCCCGGGTCGTCCAGGAGGAGATCTTCGGCCCGGTCCTCACGGTGCAGCCCTTCGACAGCGAGGACGAGGCGGTCGAACTCGCCAACTCCACTCCGTACGGCCTCGCTTCGGGCATCCAGACCCAGAGCCTCGCCCGCGCCCACCGTGTCGCCGGGCGGCTCCAGGCGGGCATCGTCTGGATCAACGACTGGGCCATGCTCGACCCCGCCGTCCCCTTCGGCGGCGTCAAGGACTCCGGCTTCGGCCGCGAGTACGGGCCCGAGGCCCTCGCCGCGTACACCACGGTCAAGTCGGTCGTCGTCTCGCTCGACTAGCTCGCGATCGACCAGCTCGGCTGAACACGCCTGAAAGCCAAGGGAGTTCGTACGATGTCCATCACCACCCGTGCCGCGGTCGTCGAGTCCGGCGGGGCACCCTTCACCCTCGCCGATGTCGAGCTCGACGAGCCCGGACCGCACGAGGCGATCGTCCGCATGGTGGCCACCGGCCTGTGCCACACTGACCTCGGAGTCGCCAGTGGCGGCCTGCCCTTCCCCCTGCCGGGCGTGCTCGGCCACGAAGGCGCCGGCGTCGTCGAGGCCGTCGGCCCGGCCGTCACCGGCATCACGCCTGGTGACCACGTCGTGCTGTCGTTCAGTTCCTGCGGCGAGTGCCGCAACTGCCACGGAGGCCACCCCGCGTACTGCGCGACCTGGCTGCCGCTGAACCTCATCGGCGGTGTCCGTGCCGACGGCACCAGCACCATCAGCCGGGACGGCACCCCGCTCGGCGGCCACTTCTTCGGCCAGTCCTCCTTCGCCGAGCGGGCGTTGGTGGACGAGCGCAGCCTCGTCAAGGTCGACGCGGACGTACCGCTGGAGTCGATCGCGCCGCTGGGCTGCGGAGTGCAGACCGGAGTGGGCGCCGTCTGGAACGTGCTGAAGCCGGTCACGGGCAGCACCGTCGTCGTCCTCGGCGCCGGCGCCGTCGGCCTGTCCGCCGTGATGGCCGCCGCCCTCACCCCGGCCACCCGGATCGTGGCCGTCGACAAGATCGGCGAACGACTGTCGCTGGCCAAGGAGTTGGGCGCCACCCATACCGTCAACGTCGGCGAGACCGACCTCGCCGAGGCGCTCGCGGAGATCACCGGCGGCCAGGGCGCCGACGGCGTCGTGGAGACCACCGGCAGCGTCGCGGTGCTGCGCCAGGGCGTCGACGCGCTCGCCGCCCGCGGCACCCTGGTCGTCGTCGGCGCCCCGCCGTTCGGCAGCGAAGTCGCCCTGGACGTCAACGGGTTGCTGGGCGGCAAGCAGGTCGTCGGCCTCACTCTCGGCGACGCCGAGACGCAGACCTTCATCCCGGCGCTGGTCCAGCTGGTCAAGGAAGGACGGCTGCCGCTGCACCGCCTGATCAGTACCTATCCGTTCGCGGACATCGACCAGGCGGTGCGGGACATGGGCGCAGGCAAGGCGATCAAGCCCGTGCTCACGTTCTGACAGGACGTCAGTCGACCGTCAGGACCAGCTTCCCCGTGGTCCGGCCGGTGTCACCGAGCGCGTGCGCCTCGGCGGCATCGGCCAGCGGGAAGGTGCCGGCGATCGCGGGGCGCAGCTTCTCCGCCTCCACCAGCTCCGCGATCGCCTTCAGGCCGCTGTGCGAGGCGTCCACGAGCATCCGCAGCGACCGGACCCCGAGCCGCTCGGCCTCCTCGTGGAAGTCGGCCGAGCCCACCGGCAGGATCGAGACGACGACTCCGCCGGGCCGCAGCACGCGCAGCGAGCGCGTGGAGGTCTCGCCGCCGATCGTGTCCAGGACGACGTCGACGTCCTTCACGGCCTTGGTGAAGTCCGTCTCCTGATAGTCGATCGCCTCGTCCACGCCGATGTCGCGCAGAAATCCGTGCTTGCCCGCGCTGGCGGTGCCGATCACGTACGCGCCCCGGGCCTTGGCGATCTGCACGGCCACATGGCCGACCCCGCCCGCGGCCGCATGGATCAGCACCCGCTGCCCCGGCTGCAGGTCGGCGTACTCGGTCAGGGCCTGCCAGGCGGTCAGCGAGACGAGTGGCAGCGCGCCCGCCTGCGTGTGGTCGAGCGAGGCCGGCTTGGGCGCGAACCAGCGAGCCGGAGCGGTGACGTACTCGGCGTGCGAGCCGTGGCCGTACGGGTAGGACAGCATGCCGAAGACCTCGTCGCCGGGCTGGAAGCGGACGACTCCGATGCCGACCGCCTCGACCACGCCGGAGACGTCCCAGCCCAGGACGAAGGGCGGCTCGCCCAGGAAACCGCCCGTCGCGCGGTGCTTCCAGTCGGTCGGGTTGACGCCGGCGGCGCGGACCCGGACCAGTACCTCGTTCGTACGCGGCTCGGGCCGCTCCAGCTCGACGACCTTCAGGACCTCGGGACCGCCGAGGGTGTCCTGGCTGATGGCTCGCATCGTGTTCACAGTGCTCATGGTGAACCAGCGTGCCTGGGGCCGCCCGCCAAGAAAATGGCACGAACGCCAAGCTTCGATAGGATCGTGCCATGACTGGTGAGCGGCAGGTGGAACGGGTCGTCGTGCTGGCCCTGGACGGCGTCTACCCCTTCGAGTTGGGCATCCCCAGCCGGATCTTCGGTGCGGCCGACGGCCGGTACGAGGTGCTGACCTGCACCGTCGACGGTCAACCGGTGCGTACCAGCGCGGACTTCACGATCGGTGTCGATCACGGACCTGAGATCCTGGACACGGCCGACACGGTCGTCGTCGCCTCCGTGACGCCCTCGCACATCCCCACCGAGCTGCCGGCCGAAGTCGCCGCCGCGCTCGCGCGGATCCGCCCGGACGCACGGATCGTCTCCATCTGCACCGCCGCCTTCGTTCTCGCCGCGGCGGGTCTCCTCGACGGTCGCAAGGCCACCACGCACTGGCACGTGGTCGACCTGTTCCGGCGCAGGTTCCCGAACATCGACCTTGATCCGGACGTCCTGTTCGTCCACGACGGCCGCGTCCTCACCTCGGCCGGAGCAGCCTCAGGCGTCGACGTCTGCCTGCATATCGTCCGCACCGACCACGGCAGCGAACTGGCCAACTTCGTGGCCCGCTGCTGCGTGGTGCCCCCCTTCCGGGACGGCGGCCAGGCCCAGTACATCGAGCAGCCGGTCCCCGAGAGCGGGGCCGCGAGCACCGCGGCCACCCGGGCCTGGGCTCTGGAGCACCTGGACGAACCGCTCACCCTGACCGGGCTGGCCGGCCACGCCCGGATGAGCCTGCGCACCTTCGCCCGCCGCTTCAACGACGAGGTCGGCCTCAGCCCCGGCCGCTGGATCGTGCAGCAGCGTGTCGCCCGCGCCCGGCACCTGCTGGAATCCAGTGACCTGTCCGTCGACCAGATCGCCACTCACGTCGGCTTCGCCACGGGCGCCTCGCTCCGCCAGCACCTGCACGCGGCGATCGGGGTCTCGCCACAGGCGTACCGGCGTACGTTCCAGGCGGCGGCACGTTAGCCGCCGACGAACGTTCCGTGCCGTCGCCGCGTCGAAGGACCGTAAGCGCAGTGGGGCGAACAGGGGTGGGGGATGCGCGGAAGACTCGCGGTGACGACGGTGCTGGTCGCGTCGGCGGCGGTGGCGTGCGGAGGTGAGAGGGGTCAGGACCTCGTCGTCGCCGGTACCGCGCCGCCCGTGCCCTACAGCGGGCCGCTGCACGTGCCGACGAGGAACCTCGACGAGGACGGCGCCCGAGCCACGAGGATCGAGTCGGGCTCCGCAGGACGGGCCCTGGAGTGCGACGGGGCGATCTACTCGGGCGGCGGCAGCGAGCCGTGGAGCGAGGGCGACGGCGGGACGACGCCCCAGGAGGGCCTCAAGGCGTACTTCGACATCGAGCAGCCCGACGTTCCGCGCCACGGCTACCGTGCGGAGCGCAGCGAGTCGGACCGTGTCCTGTACTCCTTCGATGTGGGTGGCAGGACCAAGGTCGCCGTCGTCGTCGCCAGGGACCGGAAGAACCGGCCCGGTTGGGGCCCGGAGACCAGCGCGTCCTGCGATCCGTCCGAACTCCCGGAGAGCTACACGGACAGGCAGTGGTACGAGATCTGGAAGGACCGGCAGGACAGGCGGGTGCCGATCACCAAGGTGAACAGCTCGGCCGGACCGGAACACTGCGACTGGGAGAAGGCGCATTTCCTGCAACTGGGGGAGGGGAAGAAGGGCATGCTGTACGCCCGCGATCCCGACCGGGTGCTCCCCGACGGCATGCTCACCTCCCCGTACGACGGAGACGTCCGTATGCCGGCTGGCGCCCGCGACACCGGATACCGCTTCCACGACCGGCAGCTGTGGCTGACGGACGATCCGGCGAAGGCCTACGTCCGTACGTCCGACGGCGTGGAGGCCTGGCCACTGGTGAAGGAGGGCATGGGCTGCGCGTGACCCGTCACCGACTGGCGTGCAACGCGACCAGCAACTGCCAGACCTCGTCGGCGATTCGAGGGGCGTCTGCGTCCAGGAGCCCGTGCAGCCAGTCGGCCAGGACACCGGCGAAGGTCGCCGCCACGGCCGACGCGACCAGGGGTGCGTCCGCCGCGCCCGCCCGTTCGCGCTCGCGCAGGCTGTAGGCGCGCAGGTCCCGGTGCAGCACCCGGCCGAGGGGCCCGCCGCCGCCCGGGGTCAGCAGCGCGCGGTAGAGGCCGGCGTGCGGGGCGAGCGAGCCGAAGAACTCGGCGAGCGCGGGCGGCGCGTGCACCGGGTCGGGCCGCCCCGTCCAGGAGTGCAGCGCCTGAACGGCCTCGCGGACGACATCCGCGCACGCGTCGACCGCCAGCGCCTCCAGGTCGGCGTAGTGGACGTAGAAGGTGGCCCGTCCGACCCCGGCCCGGCGCACCAGCGCGGCCACGCCGACCTCGGCGAGGGGCCGCTCGGCGCACTCCGCGAGCAGTGCCTCCCGCAGCCGCGCCCGGGTGCGCGCGGCCCGCGGGTCCTGCGGCGCGGAGCGGCTCACCGCGCGATCAGGACGGCGGCCAGGGCGAGCGCGCCGGGCAGTGCCTGCGCGAACAGGATGCGGCGGTTGGCCGTCACGCTGCCGTAGACGCCCGCGACCACGACGCAGCTCAGGAAGAACACCTGCGCCCGGAACCCGGTCGGGTCCGCAGCGATCAGACCCCAGACCAGGCCGGCCGCGAGAAAGCCGTTGTAGAGCCCCTGGTTGGCGGCCATCGGTGCGGTCGCCCGGGCCATCTCACGGTCGAACCCGTGCAGCGCCCGCCCGGGCTTCTTCTGCCACAGGAACATCTCCATCACCAGGATGTAGGCGTGCAGGGCGGCCACCAGACCGACCAGTACGTTCGCAACCGTCTCCATCATCGGGCTCCATTTCTTGGATAGGTGTCCACTATAGATGGACACCTGTCCAAGAAGCCAGTCACGGCCGCGATGATGCCCGTCGGTAATCCGTCAGGGTCCATCAACTGCGGACACGCAGGGGCGCGCGCACTGCCGCCCGGCGCCAAGCGCCGGGTCCGCAAAGGTATTTGTCGACGCGTGAGCTGCTGTCTGGGAGTGACGGAGCCCTCACTTCCGCGGGTGTGCGAGATTGATCCTTTCGGGTTCAAACCCGATAAGCTCCCGTTCGTCGCTGCGAGTTGACTTCTCCGTTGACGGTTGTCTCGTGGTGCGTATGCGTGCATCAGTGCAGCCCCCCTTGCACACCCCCCTGTTCGATCGTGTTGCTCGTAAGGATGCAGATGGAACTCGCCACCCCGCCGCCGGCGGCGCGGGCCCCTGTCGCCTGGTACAGCTGGTGGTTGATGCCGCTGGCCTTAGGAGGCGGGACGGTTGCCGCAACGTTCATGAGCTCCGAGCGGATAGCCGCCGGTGTCGCGGGCCTCGCCGCCACCGCGGCAAGCGCCGTGTGCGTACGGCTGCTGATTCGCACCCGCACACAGCTGAGCCGCACCGAGGGCTCCTTCCGAGCCACGCAGGCCGAGCACTCCCAGCAGTGGCAGCAGCACGTCGCGGGCCTGGAGCGGAATTTCGGCGCCGAGCGCAGCTCACTGGAGTCACAGCTCGCCGACCAGTCCGGTGCCTACGAGGCGCAGCTGGCCCAGCAGACCTCCTCGTACGACGCCCAACTCGCCGAACAGGTACGGGCCTTCGAGGCACGCCTCGCCGAGCAGGCCACGTCGTACGAGGCCCAGCTCGCCGACCAGGGCGAGGTCTGGCGGGAGCAGCTCGCCCACCAGTACGACGCGGTCGCCCGGCTCGCGAACGAGCAGCTGCCCGATGCGCTGCAGCAGCTGCGCGCCGGTGAGTCCATCGACGACCTGCTGCCTGCGGCCAACCAGTGCGCGAAGGTCAGCGCCGACCTGCAGGCCGAACTGCGCAAGGCGCTGCGCACCGCTTTGATCGGCGTGGAGGAGGAGTTCAACCGCTCGACCTCCGCCGAGCAGGCCGTCATCAGCATCGGCAACCGTATCCACGTGCTGACCAGCAAGCTCCGTGGCCGGCTGCACGAGATGCAGGGCGAGCACGGCCGGCTGCCCTCCGTGGCTCGCGGCCTGATGGAACTCGACCAGGAGCTCGGCCCCGCCGACTCGCTCGCCGCGAGCATCGGTGTGCTCGGCGGCTCGGACCGGCCGGGCCGGCAGTGGCAGGAGCCGCAGCGCCTGCTCAGCGTGGTGCGCGGCGGCATCGGCCGGATCAAGGACTTCCACCGCATCGAGGTCCGCCATCTGCCGGAACTCGGCGTGGACGGCGGCCTGGTGGACCACCTCACGCTGATCTTCGCGCAGCTGCTGGACAACGCGGCCCGCTACTCGCCGCCCAGCGAGCCCGTGCTCGTCTCCGGCAAGGAGGTGCCCAACGGCGTCGGCATCGAGATCCAGGACTCCGGCAAGGGCCTGAGCGAGGAGAAGAAGCGCGAGGCCCAGGAGGCTCTCACCGGCACCGCGGCCGGACCCGGCATCGGCGGCATCTCCGAGGACGCCAACATCGGTCTGCGCGTCGTGGGCGCACTCGCCCGCCGCTACGGCATCCGCGTCACCTTCGCGGACTCGCCCTGGCTCGGTACTTCGGTGGTGGTAGTGGTCCCGCACAAGTACTTCAGCCCGCTTCCCGCGGCCGCCGCCGGGGCCGCCCCCGCCACGGCGGCGGCCCCGGCCCCCCAGCCCGCCGCGGCCGTCCCCGCCCAGCCGGTGGCCGAGGAATCCGCGACGGTGGACACCACGCCCGGCGGACTGCCCCGGCGCCGCAGCAAGCGGCACGAGGGGGAGGACGCGGCACGGCACCAGCCGGTCGAGCGCACCGAGCGGACGGAGGAGACCGCCGTTCCCGCCGTCCCGCCGGACGCCTCGTTCACCGGCCTGGCAGCCTTCGCCACCGCCGGCCGTGAAGCAGGCGAGGAGTACACCACGGAGGACACGGCGCCCGTCGGCCGCCAGTCCACCGAGCACCGCACTGAAGAGAGCGACTAGTCCACATGACGCAACAGGGAACCGACGTGAGCTGGGCGCTGCGCGATCTGGTGGAATCCATCCCGGAGATCCGTTTCGCCCTCGTGGCCTCCAGCGACGGCAAGGCCATCACATCTTTTGGTGCCGAAGACCCCGACGACGTGGACCGGTTCGCCGCCGTGGTGGCCGGGCTGCAGGCCCTGGCCCAGCCGGTCGCCGAGCAGTTCCCCAAGTACGCGGGGCAGCTGCGGCTGGCGATGATCGAAGTCGACGGCGGCCATCTCTTCGTCGTACGTGCCGGTGTGGAGACGTATCTCGGCGTTCTCGCCCGGGAAGGCCTCGACCAGGGCCTGCTCGGCCACCAGATGAGGGATCTGGCCCGCAGGATGGGTGAGCTCCTCGGCACCACTCCGCGAGTGGAGGAGCACTCTGGATGAGTGCTCCCCGCCGGCCCACGGACCCGTCCGGTCTCGAGCGCTACTACGTCCTCACGGGGGGACGCAGCGGACCGGGCGGTTCGGCGTCGAGTCTCGACGTAGCGACCCTCATCGTCGCCCTGACCGCCCCCGTACCGGGCATGCAGCACGAACACGAGGACATCCTCCGGCGCTGCCGCGATCCGCTGTCGGTGGCCGAACTCGGCGCCCACCTCGGACTGCCCTTCAACATTCTCGCGGTGCTGCTGGCGGATCTGCTGGAAGCAGGCCGCGTCGAAGCCCGTGACCCTATCCCGGCACACGGCGCCGGCCGCGGGCCCGACCTCGCGCTCCTTGAGGAGGTACTCAGTGGACTTGAACGGCTTTGACCATCCCGGCCGCCCGGCGGCCGGCGGCACCCGCTCGGTGAAGGTGATGATCGCCGGCGGTTTCGGCACCGGGAAGACCACCATGGTCCGCTCGGTGAGCGACATCAAGCCGTTGACCACCGAGGAGACGCTCACCCAGGCCAGCGCCGACGTCGACCACCTCATCGGCGTCGCCGACAAGACGGAGACCACCGTCAGCCTGGACTTCGGCAAGATCAGCCTCAACGAGAGCCTGATGCTGTACCTGTTCGGCACGCCCGGGCAGGAGCGGTTCTGGTTCCTGTGGAACGGCCTGTTCAAGGGCGCGCTCGGCGCGGTGGTCCTGGTCGACACCCGGCGGCTGGCCTCCAGCTTCCGGGCGATCGAGGAGATGGAGCGGCAGAAAGTCCCGTTCGTCGTCGCCCTGAACCTCTTCCCCGACTCCAAGGTCTATCCGGTCGAGGAGATACGGGACGCACTGGACATACCCGAACACATCCCGGTCGTGGCCTGCGACGCCCGCGACCGGGCCTCCAGCCGTGACGTACTCGTCGCGCTGATCCGTCATCTTCAGGAACGCTCGGCCGTCGCACTGGAGTCACGATGAACGACCAGTCCCACGGTTCCGGTGTCACGGGCGGTTGTCCCGTCGCGCACGGTCAGGGCACCACCCGGCTGTACGGGCCGGAGTCCGCGACCGATCCGCACGGCATATACGAGCGGTTGCGCAAGGAGCACGGTTCCGTCGCGCCGGTGCTGCTGGAGGGCGACGTCCCGGCCTGGCTGGTGCTCGGCTACCGCGAGAGCCGCCGGGTGCTGGACAACCCGTTGCAGTTCGCGCGGGACTCGCGGAACTGGCGGGACTGGCGGGAGGGCCGGATCGGGGAGACCTCTCCGCTGGTGCCGCTGCTGGGCTGGCGCCCCGACTGCGTGTCCCTGGACGGCGAGGCGCACCGCAGGCTGCGCAGCGCCGTCAACGATGTGCTGCACGCTGCTGCCGGCCGCGGTATCCGGCGCCACGCCAAGCACTTCGCCAACAAGCTGATCGACGGGTTCGCGGACAGCGGCCACGCCGATCTGGTGGCGGACTACGCCGATCTACTGCCGATGCTCGTCATGTCCCGCATTCTGGGGCTTGCCGAAGCGGAGGGGCGCCGACTGGTCGAATGCTGTGCCCAGGTGTTCAAGGGCGGCGAGGACGCCGTAGTGCTCGACGGCACGATCATGGAGATCTTCGGTGAACTCGCCGAGCGCAGGCGGTCCGAGCCCAGCTCCGACCTCGCCACCGGCCTGCTGGAGCACAGCGCGGGTCTCGACCAGGACGAGGTCGTCCACCACCTGCGCGTGGTGCTGATCGCCGCGCACGTGACGACCAACCTGCTGGCCCGGGTGCTGCAGCTGGTTCTGACCGACGCCTCCCGGCTCTCCGGGCTGATCAGCGGTCAGCTGAACATCTCGGCAGTGGTGGAGGAGGTCATGTGGAACTCTCCACCGTTGGCCGTCCTGCCGGGGCGCTTCGCCGCCAGCGATGTCGAACTGGGCGGGCACCGCATCGAGGAGGGCGACCTGCTCGTCGTCGGTCTCGCCCCGGGCAACCTCGACCCCGAGGCCCGGCCCGATCCGGGCGTCTCGGTGCAGGGCAACCAGGCGCACCTGGCGTTCGGCGCGGGCCCGCACGAGTGCCCCGGACAGGGCATCGGGCAGTCCATGATCGAGGTTGCGGTGGACGTCCTGCTGCACCGGCTGCCGGGCCTGCAGCTGGCCGTGCCGGCGGATGAACTCACCACGACCGCCTCCACCTGGGATTCCCGGCTGGACAGACTGCCGGTCGAGTTCCCCGTGTGAGCAGACTGCTGCCCGGTCGGAATCCCGACCGGGCAGCGCTGTCTTCCCGGTGAAAAAAACGGGCCGCGGGAGGCGTCAGCCGTCGAGCCAGTCGCCTGTGACGGTCGTGGGGCGGTATCCCGTGGCGTTCCAGAGGAAATGCGGGTGAGCGCAGCCGAACATGTAGGCGAGCAGCGCGGTGTCTTCCCTCCCGGTCTCAGGGTCGTACAGGGTGTAGAAATTTTCACTTCCGACCGCGCCGGCGTCCTCTTGGACATGACGAGCGCGGTCCGGGGACGGTGCGGCGCTGGATGCCTCCACGGCGGCGATGTAGGTGCGACGCAGGATCTCCCACGTCCTGTCGATGTTGCCGTACCAGGGGCCGTGCAGTGCTTCGAAGGCGTGGAGTTCGGCGTCGAGGAGGGGCCATGTCCCGGGGTACTGGGATCGGCAGCGTGCGGACAGCTCGGCGGTCCGGGTGCTCAGTGCCGCTGCGGTGGGCCGCGGGGCGATGGTGAGGGTGGTGCCGTGGGTGAGGATGCCGGTGCACGCATTGGGCTGCAGGTCGCAGAGCGGGCACCCCTCGGCCGGGGGGAGGCCCTCGGTGATGCCGTCGAACCACAGGGCGTGACGGCCCGTCAGCCCCATCCAGACGATGGTGTTGGGCATCAGCCAGGTGTTCCACATCGAGGTGTGCGCCTCGGGCATGCAGCCGTACTTGACGAGGGCGATGGCGCAGGCAGCGTAGAGGGCCTTGGTGTGGGTGGGTATGTCGGCGAGCCAGAAGTTGCTGATCTCGCCGGTGAGGGCGTCGACCCGTACGTCGGTCATGTCGTCGATGACGCGGCACAGCAGCAGGGAGGCGAGGTGTTCTTCCTGCCAGAGTTCGGTGTCGGGTGAGACGTGCCAGAACAGGCAGTCCATCATCTGCAGGAGTGAGTAGGTGCTCTGGCCGAGCGGGTTGGTCTGGGGGAGCGTGACCTTGCCCGCTTGGTGCTGCTGGAGCCAGTACTCGTCGACGGATCGTTTGTGGGCTGCGAAGAGCCCGCAGACCAGGGCCCGTGCGCTGTTGGTGCTGAAATTCTCGGCCAGGCGGCCTTCGATGAGCTGGGTGAGGTGCGCGGTATCGATGGTGTCGATCACGCGTTTGTATTCGTGGAAGAGGAGGATGTCGTCCTCGAAGCCGTGGCGGAGGCCAAGGTCTTTGTCGAGGTCGTTCATCTGCCGGACGAGGACCCATCCACCGGTCAAAACGCTGTTGAGTTCCTCGCGGTAGGGCCAGGTCTCGACGGTGAGGGGACGACCGGCGCTCTGCCGCCAACGGTAGTCGTCCAGGGTGCGAGCGGGGGGCGCGGGCAGCCGAAGGCACAGCGGGCAGCTGCAGCAGACGTCTGTCTGCTCCTCCTCGCGCGGCGGGGTGAGCGCCCGGGTCCGCCAGGCCTCTTCCAGCATCGTGCAGGTCAGTCGGCAGACCTCGATATCGGTGCTGACCTGGGGGAAGGCCGCTTCGATCACGCGCAGGCCGGCGTCCAGGTGCCTCAACCTGGCGGAACCCTCCTCGTCGGGCGGGAGGAACGCGGGCCGCGCCAGGTGGAGGGCTCCCTCCACCCTCAGGGTGGTGCTGTAGTGGGGGGATCCGAATGCCTCCAGCCGCTGCTGAGCGGCGTTTTCGGACCTCCGGGTCCGCTCCGTGCTCCCCTTGGCGTGTTCTCCGAAGAGGCGGGCCAGGGCGTTCCCCGCCGCCGTGGGCGGCAGGTGGGCGCTTGGCTGCGCCGGGAGCAGGCTGTCGGCGGAGGCCTTGGGGACAGCACCTCTGACTCGAAATTTCACACCGGTTTCCCATCAAGCTGTGGTCATGACAACAAAATCGACCGACCGGGGCTTTCGGCCGGTTGTGTCCGGGAAGGTTTGTGCTTCGGCGATGGCCTCGCCGAACAGGCGGACGCACGCGACCGGCTCGTGCGCCTGCTGCGAACGACCGCGAGGGGCACGACTGCTGCGTCGACGGCCGGGGAAGTGGGGTGGATCGCCCACCCGCGGGCCTACCGTGCACGGCCCGCCCTTGTCGAAGTGCTCCTGTTACAGGGCGCGCATGTGCATCGCCGCTTCAACTGGGCTGATCAGGAAGCATTCCTGGACGTACTCCGGATGTCTGCTGACGGGGGTGTCGAAGGCGAGGTCGAACGTGACGTCCTGAGGCATGCGCTTCCTTTCGGTAGACGGCGTCGCAGAGTCCCCCCACCCTGAGAACGGGTGGCCGAAGCGGCCACCCGTGTACTCGAACTCAGCTACTCGAACTCAGCTACTCGAACTCAGCTTCCATGGCCGAAAGTTGAACCGAGAAGCGATACGAGGCTGCCCAGAGCCTAAATGATCTACGCGTGACCTCACCGTGATGTCCGTTACTGCTTACGCCTCTTGAGCTGCGTACACTGCCTCCCCTCCCACATGCGTCAGGGTCACCACCGTCTTCGCGATCGCCTCGGTCGGCCCGTCGAACGGGTCGCGGTCCAGGACCACCAGATCGGCCAACGCGCCGACCTCCACCCGGCCGGTGTCGTCGAGGTGGTTCACATACGCCGATCCCGCGGTGTACGCGGTCAGGGCCTCGGCCAGGCCGATGCGCTCGCCGGGCAGGAACACCGGGGCGTCGTCACCGTCGGGCGCCAGGCGGTTGACCGCGACATGGATCCCCTGCAGCGGATCGGGGCTGCTGACCGGCCAGTCGCTGCCCGCCGCGAGCCGGGCCCCCGAGCCCAGCAGCATCCTGAACGGGTACTGCCGCGCAGCCCGTTCGGACCCCAGGAACGGAATGGTCAGCTGGTCCATCTGCGGCTCGTGCGCCGCCCACAGCGGCTGGATGTTGGCCGTGGCGTCGAGCCGGGCGAAGCGCGCCACGTCGTCGGGGTGCACGACCTGAAGGTGCGCCAGATGCGGCCGGGTGTCGCTCGGCCCGTTCGACTCACGCGCGGCCTCGATCGCGTCCAGGGCGTCCCGTACGGCCCGGTCGCCCAGCGCGTGGAAGTGGCACTGGAAACCGAGACCGTCCAACTCCGTGACGTACATGAGGAGTTGGTCGCTGTCGATGAAGCTGGTGCCCCGATTGGCGGTGGCGCAGCCGCGCTTGACGAGATACGGATCGAGCAGCGCCGCCGTGCCGGTCTCGGCCACCCCGTCCAGCATCAGCTTGACGCTGCCCGCGCGGAAGAGGCCGTGGCTCAACGCGGCCCGCTTCTCGACGAGTTCGGGGATCTGCTCGGCCCCGCGCTCACGGTCCCACCACAGGGCGCCGGCCACGCGAGCGGTCAGCGAGCCGTCGCGCGCGGCGGTCAGATACGCCTGCGACGGGTCGTCCATGCCGAGGAAGTCCCCGACGAGAGCGTCCTGCCAGGCCGTGATGCCGAGCGCGTGCAGATGGCGCTGCGCGTGCAGCAGGGCCGCGAGCCGGTCCGCCGGGGTGACCGGCGGGGTCAGACGCCCGACGAGCTGCATCGCGCCCTCCTGCAGCGTGCCGCTCGGTTCGCACCGTGGGGCCTGGTCGGCCCCGGTGACCGCACATGAAACTGCCCGGGGGCTTAACACGTCAACGGTGTTGTCATGAGGTGCGGGCACGGCACCGGCACCAGGGAGGCGGTCCATGAGCGAGCGCGTCGTCCCGCCCGATGCCCGGCGCCGCAGACGCCCCACCAAGCAGGGCGTCGTCCTCTCAGAGGAGCTGATCGTCGCCACCGCCCTGCGCCTGATCGAGGAACACGGCGCGGAGGCCCTGTCCGTCCGGCGCCTGGGCCGCGCCCTCGGTGCCGACCCGAGCTCGCTGTACCGCTATTTCCGCCACACCGACGACCTGATGCTCGCCGTCACCGACGAACTCATCGGCAGCACCCTGCGTAGCTGGCGCCCCACCGGCGACTGGCGCGCAGACCTCGGGGACCTCGGTCTGCGCATGCACGCGGGCGCCCTCGCCCACCCCCGCGCGGCCGTCCTCAGCTCCTACCGCGTGACCGGGCGGGCGTACGAGATCCAGGCCGTGGAGACCATCCTCGGCGTGTTGCGCGACGCCGGCTTCCACGACGTCGAGGCGGTGCGCATCTATCACGCCTTCGTCGACCAGTCCCTCGCCTTCGGCGCCCTCGACTCGGCGAGCGTCGCCCTGCCGAAGGCCGCCCGGGAGGCGGAGACGGCCGTGTGGTGGTCCACCTACGCGCGGCTCCCCGCCGACACGCACCCCCACATCGCCGCCACCGCCCGCCACCTCGTCGCCGACATGCCCCACAGCTCCTACCCGGCCGCACTGGACCTGTTCCTGAGCGCGGCGGCCGCGCGACTGGCGGAGACCCGAGCGGGAAAGGAGACCTGACGCCCACCAACTCGACACGCTCGTAAGGGAATTGGCTGGTCGCCGACTGAAAGGGCCGGACCGGGATATCCGTGAGGTATGGGAGCGGCGGGACACGACGCCCCGCGCCCCCGACCGTTCGGAGGAGACATGCCACTGGTGGAAGCGGGTTACGTGGTGCTCGACTGCGCCGAGCCCGAGAAACTCGCCGTGTTCTACAAGGAGCTGCTGGAGGCCGAGGAGACGGATGCGACCGCCAACCGCGTGGAGATCAAGGGCGCCGATGGCTTCCGGCTGGCCTTCCGCCGCGATGTGAACGCGGTGCCGCCGAGCTGGCCGCGCCCCGAGAACTCCCTCCAGGCCCACCTGGACTTCGTCGTGGCGGACCTGGACGAGGCGGAGCGCAAGGTCGTGGAGCTGGGCGGGCGCCCGCTGGAGACGAAGGACGCCTCCGGGCCGTTCGAGCAACGCGGGTACGCCGACCCGGCCGGCCACTCCTTCACCCTGCGCCGCGTCACGCCGACGGCACCCAAGCAGGGCTGAGTCACCCCACCGGCGGCCCCACCGGCGTCAGTCCCGGCCGCCCTTCTCGGCGACCGGCCAGACGCCGGTGGAGCGTTCGATGGCCTTCGCGCCCGTGCGGTCCACCGCGCTGCGCACCACGGCGAACAGGGCACCCTGGACCGCGGCGGCGAGCAGGATCTCGCCCCAGCCACGCTCCTGGTCCAGGGCGTCGGGCGCGTCCTCCTCGTGCCGCATCGCCATCCACGTCTTGCGGAACGCGAGCCCGGCGAGGGAGCCGCTGACCCAGCCCAGCGCGAACCCCAGGGGCTTGTAGGCGAGGGGCAGCTTCATCTTCTTCTTGTTCTTCGCCACGTCTGTCTCCTTCGTCGGTCGGGGCCGGTGCGTCGGTCAGGGCCGGCTCTGCGGCGCGATCTGCTCGGCCGCGGGCGCGGGCCCCGGTGGCGTCCCGGCGCCGAACGGCCGCCCGCCGAGTTCTTCGCGGTGATGGGGCGTGAGCCACCCGGACGGATCCGGCCCAAGAGGCACGATCCGGGTCGGGTTGATGCCGGTGTGGACCTGGTAGTAGTGCCGTTTGATGTGGTCGAAGTCGACGGTGTCACCGAAGCCGGGCGTCTGGTAGAGGTCACGAACATACGCCCACAGCACCGGGTTCTCGGCCAGCTTCCAGCGGTTGCACTTGAAGTGTCCGTGGTAGACGGCGTCGAAGCGGACCAGGGTGGTGAACAGGCGGATGTCGGCCTCGGTGATGGTGTCGCCGACCAGATAGCGCTGCCGCGCAAGCCGCGGCGTGAGCAGCTCCAGACGGCGGAACACGCCGGTGTACGCGGCCTCGTACTCCTCCTGGTCCGTGGCGAAACCCGCCCGGTACACACCGTTGTTGACGTCCTCGTATATGTCCGCCATCACCGTGTCGATCTCGTCGCGCAGGGCGTGCGGGTACAGGTCGGGCGCCCCGTCGCGGTGCAGGGCGGTCCACTCGGTGGCGAGGTCGAGGGTGAGCTGCCGGTAGTCGTTGGTGACCAGCTTCCCGCTGGGGATGTCGACGATCGCGGGCACGCTCACGCCTCCCGGGTAGCCGGTCTCCCGCCGCTCGTAGGCCTCGCTGAGGAAGCGGATGCCCAGGACCGGGTCACGGCCCCGAGGGTCCAGGGTGAAGCGCCAGCTGCGGTCGTCCTGGACCGGGTCGGCGACGGCGAGGGACAGGGCGTTCTCGAGTCCGAGCAGTCGGCGGGAGACCAGCGCCCGGCTCGCCCACGGACAGGCACGGCTGACCACCAGCCGGTAGCGGTCCGCCTCCACCGGCCACCCGTCCCGGCCGTCCGCCGTGATCCGGTCCGTGAAGTGGCTCTTGGACCGCTTGAACGACTTCTTCCCGTACGTGCTGTTGCCCCCGCCGCCCATGTTTCCTCCCTGCGGTGCGTGTCCCTCAGGGGACGCGTTCCCCGAATTCGGCCGCCCGCACGGTGTGAGCCGCCACGAGAGGGGCAGTCGGCGAAGGTGAGCGGGACATCTTCGCACGACAGGACAGACCGCAGGACTCGCGTCACCGTGCTGGTGGCGCTCGCGGCAAATCTCGTGATCGCGGTGGCGAAGGCCGTCGGCGGCCTGCTGGCCGGATCACCGGCTCTGCTCTCGGAGGCCGCGCACTCCGTGGCCGACAGCCTCAACGAGGTGTTCCTGCTGGCCGCGCTGCGCCGCAGCCGCCGCCCCGCCGACATGCGGCATCCCTTCGGCTACGGCAAGGAGCGCTTCTTCTGGTCGCTCCTCGCGGCCGTCGGAATCTTCGTCATGGGTGGCTGTTTCTCCTTCTTCCAGGGCGTCGAGGCCCTCAGAAACGGCGCCGAGGAGAAGTTCAGCGGCTATGTGGCGGGCCTGATCGTGCTCGGCGTCGCCTTCGTCGCGGAGGGTGCGTCACTGCTGAGGGCGCTGCATCAGGTGCGCCGGCAGGGCGGCAGGAGCGGTATGCAGGACCCCGCACTGCGCACGGTGGTCGCCGAGGACGGCACCGCGGTGCTCGGTGTGACGCTGGCCGCCGCGGGCATGGCGCTGCACATGGTCACCGGACAGGTGGTGTGGGAGGCGTCGGCGTCGCTGGCGATCGGCGTGCTGCTCGTTTTCGTCGCCTACCGCCTGGGCAGCGAGGCGCGCGACCAGCTCATCGGGGAGTCCGCCGACCCGGAGACGGCGGCCCGGATCCGCGAGCTGCTCGACGCGCAGCCCGAGATCGACAGCGTGGAGGCACTGTTCACGATGAAGACGGGCCTCGACACGGCCCTGGTGGCCGCCCGTATCGACCTGATGCCCGGGCTGGACAGCGAGCTGGTCGAGGAGGTCGCCGTACGGATCAAGCGGTCCCTGGCGGACGCCGTGCCCGAGGCCGACCAGATCTTCCTCGACATCACCGACCGGCCGGCCCAGGAGGCGCTGGAAAGCCCCGCCGCGACGGGGGAACGCGGCGGGGCCTGACACACGCGTGCCCTGCGCCATTCACTTCATGCGTACTCGAACGAAGACTTTTTCCGGGCCCGGTTCAGGGACAGGTCCCGGCCCGGTTCAGGGACAGGTCCCGGCCCGGTTCAGGGACAGGTCCCGGCCCGGTTCAGGGACGGGTCCCGGCCCGGTTCAGGGACGGGTCCCGGCCCGGTTCAGGGACGGGTCCCGGCCCGGTTCAGGTGCAGGCCCCGGCCCGGGTCAGGGCTCGGTGATCCGGCCCCCGGCCCGGGCCAGGATCACTTCTCTCCGGGTTCGAGGACGAAGACCGGGATCTGCCGGTCCGTCTTCTTCTGGTAATCGGCATATGGCGGGTAGGCCTCAACGGCACGCTCCCACCACTCGTCCCGCTCGGCGCCGCTGATCTCACGGGCGACGTAGGCCCGCTTCTCCGGTCCGTCCTGGAGCTCCACCTGGGGGTCGGCCTTGAGGTTGTGGTACCAGACCGGGTGCTCGGGGGCGCCGCCCTGCGAGGCGACCACGGCGTACCGGCCGTCGTGCTCGACACGCATCAGCGGCGTCTTGCGGATCTTGCCGCTCTTGACGCCGCGGTTCGTGAGCACGATCACGGGCAGCCCGGTGTCCCGCAGGGTCGTCCCCTTCGTGCCACCGGAGCTCTCGTACAGCTCCACCTGATCCCGCACCCACTGCGCCGGACTCGGTTCGTACTCGCCCTCGAGAGGCATGGCATCCGTCCCATCGTCGTGTCGTACGGCTGACTGGCACCCCGCGTCAACACCGGTGCGCGCAGGATTCATCCATACCGCACCGGCCTTCGGCCACGCAGCCGTGAAGATCAAGCCACCATCCGTACCGCGAGCGCTGTGATCACGCCACTCGACAGCAGCGCCGTCACCAGCCTCCCCCGCCGGCCCGTCAGCGCCCGGCCGAGCAGAGCCCCGCCCCCGGCGAGCAGCAACTGCCAGCTCGCGGACGCGGCGAAGGCGGCCGCGACGAACACCCCCTGCTCCAGGGGCGGCGCCGCCTGTGCGGTGCGGGTGCCGAGGACCAGCGCGGCGAAATAGATCACCGTGGTGGGGTTGAGCAGCGTGACCCCCAGCAGGCTCAGGTACGCCCGTACGGCACTCGGGGGAGGCGGGGCAAACCGGGCGGTGAGCCGGTGACCGCGGTACAGCCGCAGCGCCGCGACCGCGCCCCGCACCGCCAGGGCGGCCAGCACGACGGCCGAGGCCCAGCGCAGCGGCCCCAGTACGGGCCGCAGAGCGGCCGCTAGCGCGGAGCCGCCGAGCGTGGCCAGCAGGGCGTAGAGCCCGTCCGCGGTGGCGACGCCGAGCGCCGCGCAGGCACCGGTCCGCAGCGACGTACGGGCGGTCAGGGACACGAGGTAGGTCGCGACCGCGCCTACGGGAACGGCGATGCCGTAGCCCGCGACCAGGCCCGCGACGAGCGCGGCGGTCACGACGCGGGAAGCGTCGGCCTCCGGTGCCGGCCGGACTGCTGCTGGAACCGCACCGGCATGGCAGTGGCGGTCAGCGGCAGCAGGGTGAACGTCGCAGGCATGACCGGATTCTGGTCGCGGCCGCGGCCGGCCCACAACCGAATTCCGATGCGTGAGCGAGCATCCCCGGCCAGATTGCCCGGACCACCGATCTGGCCGAACTTCACGTCGCCCTATAGGTGCCCCGGGCATCTAATGAAGATCTGCACGACGCACGCTCTTCGTCTGCGAGGTCTTTCCATGATGGAAACGGAACCCGTCGCGTTCCCCCAGGACCGGACCTGTCCCTACCACCCGCCCACCGCCTACGAGCCCCTTCGCGCCACCCGCCCGCTGTCCCGGATCACCCTCTACGACGGCCGTCCGGCCTGGCTCGTCACCGGTCATGCCCTGGCCCGCGATCTGCTGGCCGACCAGCGGCTGTCGACCGACCGCACCCACCCCGACTTCCCGGCACCCACCGAACGCTTCTCGGCGGTGAAGAACCGGAGGGTCGCGCTGCTCGGTGTCGACGACCCGAAACACCGCACTCAGCGGCGGATGATGGTCCCCAGTTTCACTCTCCGGCGGGCCGTCGAACTGCGCCCCGAGATCCAGCGGATCGTGGACGAGCGGATCGACGCGATGGTGGCCCAGGGGCCGCCCGCCGAGCTGGTGAGTGCCTTCGCGCTGCCCGTGCCGTCGATGGTGATCTGCGCACTGCTCGGCGTCCCCTACGCCGACCACGAGTTCTTCGAAGGACAGTCACGCCGGCTGCTGCGCGGCCCCACGGTCGAGGACGTGCAGGACGCTCGCGACCAACTCGACGCGTACTTCGAGGAGTTGATCGACCACAAGCAGAAACAGCCCGAGCCGGGCGACGGCGTGCTGGACGAACTCGTCCACCAGCAGCTGCGCGAGGGAGTGCTCGACCGCCAGGAAGTCATCTCGTTCGCGACCATCCTGCTGGTCGCCGGTCACGAGACGACCGCCAACATGATCTCCCTCGGAACCTTCACGCTCCTCCAACACCCCCAGCGGCTGGCCGAGTTGCGCGGCGACAAGGAGCTGGTGCCTGCGGCGGTGGAGGAGCTGATGCGGATGCTGTCCATCGCGGACGGGCTGCTGCGCCGGGCCACCGAGGACATCGAGGCGGGCGACACGACGATCCGGGCGGGCGACGGCGTCATCTTCGCGACCTCGGTCATCAACCGAGACGAGGACGTCTACCCCGCACCCGACACCCTCGACTGGCATCGCTCCGCCCGCCACCACGTCGCGTTCGGCTTCGGCATCCACCAGTGCCTCGGCCAGAACCTGGCCCGCGCCGAGTTGGAGATCGCCCTGCGCACCCTCTTCGACCGGCTGCCCACGCTGCGCCTCGCCGCTCCGGCGGACGAGATCCCCTTCAAGCCCGGCGACACGATCCAGGGGATGCTGGAACTCCCCGTGACCTGGTAAGAGGCTGCAGGCCATGCACATCGACAGGGACATCGACATCGACAGGGACGTCTGCATCGGGGCCGGCCAGTGCGCGATGGCCGCCCCGGGCGTCTTCTCCCAGGACGACGACGGATTCAGCACGCTGCTGCCGGGCCGCGAGGACGGCGGCGGCGATCCGATGGTGCGGGAGGCCGCCCGGGCCTGTCCGGTGGGCGCCATCACCGTGTCCGAGAGCTGAGGTTCAGCGGGACATCAGCAGCCGCGCCGCCTCACGCGCCCCCCGCGCGGGCTCGGTGCTCCCGGTGATTCCGGCGCTGACCATGGCGCTTCGGCCAGCAGGAACAGCTGCCCGCCAGGGCGCCGGGCAGCCTCGCCGAGGCCACCAGTGCGACGAGGTAGTCCCGGAACGCCCGCTTGTGAGCCCGCACCTGGGCCACCACGCGGGCCGACGTGGCGCCCAGCTCGCCGTAGGAATATCCAGCCACACCCACGGAAACCGTCTTCGCCGAACCGTCGCTCCAGCCAGTCGAAGACGGCCAGGATCCGTTCCCGGGGATCCTGCTGACGCTCCACGAACTCGGCGAGCCGGCCGCGCCGGCGCACTGATACGCCTGCGCGGGATGGGTGTCCGGTTCGGTGAGCCGCACTCCGGTGAGGTGGGGGAGGACGGTGTGCGACCTGAGTTCGGGTGGGAGTGCGCGCTGGACCGACTGGGCGTGGGCCGATACGCGCTCAGGGCCTGTCGGCGACGGTGAAGGAAGTACGGGTGCGTGAGCGGGCGCTCTCGACGACCCGCGGTGTGGAGAGCGCGATCGGGGCCCTGGCGAGGTCTCCGACGAGGCGGGTGCCGCGCCGAGGAGGACCGGTACGAGGTCGACGTGGATCTCGTCCAGGAGCCCGACGCAGAGGGCCTGACGGGCCGGCTCGCCCGCGGCCACCCCCAGGCACGTTCCCCGGCGGCGGCCATGGCCTGGCGTACAGCGCTGTGCAGCCCGTCGGTGACGAACGTGCCGAGCGGCGGCCGACGACGTGACATCCCCTCGGTCGTCGCCCTCACCGGACCTTGCGGACGTAGTCGTCGCTGCCGGGCGTCGAAACCATCACGTCCCGTCGGACGATGCTCAGCCGGTCGCCGAACCCCGTAAGGGCCTTGTGCAGCCCGCTGTCCGAGTACTCGATCACGAGCACCCGGTCGTCGAACGCCTTCGCGTACGCCCCGCACTCGTCGTGCTCCGCGCACTCCTCGGCCACCGCGAAGTCGAGCCCCGTCCGCTTCCTCAGCCCGGCCAGCTCCACCGTGTTCTTCTGCGCGATCGCCAGGTGGCGGGCGTGCGCGTGCCGGGACAGGAGCCTGACGAAGGCGGTTGCGTCGTTCGCCGTCAGCAGGTGCCGGGAGCGGGTGTAGCTGTCGTAGTTGTCCGGCTCGACCGCGTCGAAGCCCTTGGCGGCGCAGCCGTCGATCCAACGGCCGATCCGGGCCGCCACGCGCTGCCGCTTGGCCGGTGTCCGGATGTCGAGCAGTGCCTCTCCCCAGTCCCCGTCGACGACCACCTTGCCCCGCTCGTCCCGCAGCAGGAGGTCGGAGGGCCAGGAGGTGCGCTCGTCCGGCTGGGACTGGAAGGCGTTGACGTAGCAGATGTTGTACAGGCCGGTCGCAGGGGAGGCCGTACGGTCACGACTGACGACGCGGGTGCCTGGCGGCGGGGGATAGGCGCCGCCGATCTGGTAGTCGAAGCCGGCGTGGCGGGGCGGGAGTTGCAGCTCCGCGGACGGCTTCGACGTGCCGGCCGACTCCTTGCCGGAGGAACCGCACGCCGACAACGCGGCGGCGAGCAGAAGACAGGCGCCGACGGCCGTCCCGAGGCCTCCGACGCGAGAGACACCCTTGGCGGGCATGTCCGCTCCATCAATCGCGGGTACGGCCCCGCCTCGGACCGGGTGTCTGAGCGATCCTGGCGACTTTGGCCGGACTTGGAACTCGTCCGCTACCGGCTGGGCGCACCTCTGCGTGCCGCTGAGCGGCCGCGCAAATGATCAAAGCGCCGACGCGGGCACTGCGTCAAGAGGGCGTGGTGCTGGAAGTGCGGGTGAAGTCGTACGCTCCCCTTCGTACCCATCCCGAAGGCAGGAGCAGCAACGATGCAGTACGTGAAGCTCGGTTCGACGGGCCTGGACGTGTCGCGGGTCTGTCTCGGCTGTATGACCTACGGCCTGCCCGACCGCGGCGTGCACGAGTGGACCCTCGACGAGGAGGCCTCGCGTCCCCTGATCCGGCAGGCACTGGAATCCGGGATCAACTTCTTCGACACGGCCAACGTCTACTCCGACGGCACCAGTGAGGAGATCGTCGGCAGGGCGCTGCGGGACTTCGCGAACCGCGACGACATCGTCCTCGCGACGAAGGTGCACGGCCGGATGCGGCCCGGGCCCAACGGCGGCGGCCTGTCCCGCAAGGCGATCATGGCCGAGATCGACCACAGTCTGAGCCGCCTCGGCACCGACTACGCCGACCTCTACCAGATTCACCGCTTCGACCCGCACACCCCCGTCGAGGAGACGATGGAGGCCCTGCGCGATGTGGTGCAGGCGGGCAAGGTGCGCTACATCGGGGCCAGTTCGATGTTCGCCTGGCAGTTCTCCAAGATGCAGTACACCGCCGAGCGGCACGGCTGGACCAAATTCGTGTCCATGCAGAACCACTACAACCTCCTCTACCGCGAGGAGGAGCGCGAGATGCTGCCCCTCTGCGCCGACCAGGGCGTCGGCGTTCTGCCCTGGAGCCCGCTCGCCCGCGGCCGGCTCACCCGGGACTGGGGCACCGTGACGGAGCGCAGCGAGAACGACAACTTCGGCAGCCGCCTCTACCCGGACAGCGACCGCACCATCGTCGAGGCCGTCACCCGCATCGCGGGCGATCGAGGCGTGCCGCGCGCCCGGATCGCCCTCTCCTGGCTGCTGCACCAGGACACGGTGGCGGCGCCGATCGTCGGCGCCGCCAAGCCGCACCACATCGATGACGCGGTGGCCGCCGTCGAACTCGAGCTCAGCGAGAAGGAGATCGAGGAGCTGGAGCAGCCGTACGCGCCGCACGCCATCGTCGGTCACGGCTGACGAGCGCCCCGGCAAGCCCTTAGTGGGGCCCGTGCGGTTCGAACTCCGTGCCGCAGGGACCCGCCCCCTCGCTCTCCGCCAGCAGCACCCGCTCACCGTCCATCGTCACCGTGCGGTAGTAGCGCCCGATGCGCTCCACCGACCGCCCCACGTAGTGACCGATGAACGAGCGGCGGAAACGGTCCGGCGTGCCGTTGGGCTGCGATCCGTGCACCAGGCTGCCGTTGAAGAACAGGACGTCTCCCGGCGCCATGTCGACCGGCACGGCCGCGAGGCCCGGCGGCGGGGGAACGTACTCCCGCGCGAACGACACCTCGGCATCCGCCTCCTCGGGGCAGAACAGGTCCATCCGGTGCGTACCGGGGACGACCTCCAGACCGCCGTTGTCCCGGTCGATCACGTCGCAGGCCACCCACGCCGCCACACATGTGCCCGGCTCGACCCGCAGATAGAAGTTGTCCTGGTGCAACGCCTGCCCCCGGGCTCCCGGCGGCTTGAAGTAGAACATGCTCTGGGCGGCCAGGACCTCTTCGCCGAGCAGAGCCTCCAGCACCGTGCGCAGCCGGGCGTCGAGCAGGAGGCGCCGGGCGGGCTCGCTGATCTCGTGCGGGTGCATCACCCTCGGGTACGCGGCCAGCGGATCCTCGGACGTGCGCGGCTGGAAGTGCCCTGGCACCGGCCCGGCCGCGTGCAGTGCCGCGAAGTGGGCGCAGAGCCGGTCGATCTCGTCGTGGCCGAACAGCCCGCGCACGACGGTGAACCCGTCCTCCTCGAACCGCCTCAGCCCGTCCTGGGTCAGGATGGAGGCGCCGGCGGCGCCCATGTCCATGGCTGTCATGCGTCCACTCCTCGGTCAGGTGTCCTCGGCTCATCACGCTAGGCCGCCGCACTCCTGAGGAGGATGCCCGTGAACGCTGACGGACTGCCCGAGACTGCTGCGCCGCCGCCGGGCCTGGTCGTGGTCGGCCGCTACGACCAGCTCCAGGGGTACGGCGTCGACCGGCCGCGGGGCGCCGAGAGCTGGCTGTTCACCTGGACGACGGGCGGGCACGGCCGGCTGCGCCAGGGAGCGGCCGAGGCACGGGCGGGCGCGGGAGACCTGGTGGTGCTCGCCCCGGGCGTCCGGCACGAGTACGCCGTCGAACCGGGCGCCCGCAGCTGGCAGTTCTGGTGGGTGCACTGCCAGGCGCGCCCCGCCTGGTCGCCGTGGCTGCGTCCGTACGACACCGGCGACGGACTGTTCGTCGTCACGCCGACACCGGCCACCCTGCACGAACGGGTCGGGGCGGCCTTCCGCCGGATGCTCGCCGACGCCCGCTGGACGGGAACCGACGCACCGCCCGCCACCTCACCGGACGACCGGGTCGCGGTCGCGCACGGCACTGCGGCCCGGGAACTCGCCCTGTCCTCGCTGGAGGAGATCGTCCTTCTGTCGGCCGCCACCGCGCGGCCCCCGGCGCCCTCTCCCGGCGCAGACCCCCGGGTGCGGCACGCCGAGGCACTGATCGCCGCGGACCCCGGGGCCCCGCACACCGTGCGCTCGCTCGCCGAGAGCGTGTCGCTGTCGCCCTCACGGTTCGCCCACCTGTTCACCCGGCAGTCCGGGCAGTCCCCGATGCGCGCGCTGCGCGAGGCCCGCCTGCGGCATGCCGCTCGGCTTCTGGAGAGTACGGATCTGTCAGTGGACAGGGTGGCCGCGGCCTCGGGCTTCGCCAGCCCCTTCCACTTCAGCCGCGTCTTCCACGCGCGTTACGGTGCACCGCCCGGCGCCTACCGGAGGGGCGGCTCAATGGTTGAAACGTGAGCCGAAGTGCGCCGCACGACCCGTCGGATGTGCGCCGGGACGGCCGTTCAATGGTTGGGGAGGTGGGCCGCACCGCGAGCCTGCTGAATCCCATTCCCGATTACCGCCCGACAACGTTGACGATTCGTCAAATCTCCTCGGCGGGCAGGCGAAGCACAAAACCGCGAGATCTCTTGTTAGGCCTCCCTGACCTGTGTAAAGGTGTGCCCTGTCGGCGCACGGGCAATGGATTTTATTGCTGGGCGCACGAGGCCGCTCCCGTTCGACCTACGCTTCAAAAGAGCTTCCCCAGGTGGACGTTCGAGCTGCTGAATCCTGTACGGGCGGACACTGTCGCACGGGCGACGGGTCCTCATACCCATTGGTATGGACTTTATGCGCATGCCGCCGAGAGGAATGCAGCCGTGAAAGACGCCGGCCTGTCGAATTCCCCCATGTCCGACCGCCGGTTCGACGTCACCGACGAACAACTGAGCGCCGAGCTCAAGAAGTGGACGGGGACGACACCCGCGCTGCAGCCCGTCGGTGAGCTGCTCGACCGGCACTGGGAAGCGGCGTTCGCCTATGCCCGGCTGTGCACCGACGGTGCCCCTTCCGCGGGAATGCTCACGACCGCCGCATTCACCCGGCTCTTCGGCGAAACCCTGCGGCAGAACGGGCCGACGTCCGCCTGGCGTCCCCAACTGCTCGTCACCGTGCGCCGCATCGCGGCGGAGTGGGACAACGACCACAGACGGGAACACCTCCACCCCGAACTGTGCTCCCAGGGCGGTGACCGCGTCGCGGCCCGCCTGCTCCCGGCGGCCGACCGGCGCCTGCTGTCCGGAGCCTTCCAGCGGCTTCCCCAGTCGGCCCGCTGCCTGCTGTGGCACGTGGAGGTCGAGGCCGAGCCGTTGGACATACCCGGCGGCCTGCTGGGCCTGGAGGAGGACGACGCGCGCGTCGAGCTGGAGCGGGCCCGTGAACGCCTGCGCGAGGAGTGCCTCCAGGTCCACCGCGAACTCGCCCCCGACCAGGAATGCCGGCGCTACCTGCGCATGCTCGACGTGACCTACCGGCGCGGCGGTGTCGACATCGACCCCGACCTGAAGGCCCACCTCGCCGGCTGCCGGCACTGCCGCCACACGGCCGACCAACTCGCACAGTTCAACCACGGCATCGGCCTCGCCCTGGCGGAGGCGGTGCTCGGCTGGGGCGCCCGGGCCTACGTGGAATCCCGCGCCTCCCGGCCCGAGGAGCCCGGCGCTCTTCCCGAGGAGATCCCGGCCCCGCCCATACCGGGCGAGCCCTTCACCCGCGAGTACCCCTCTCCCGGCGCGGGCTCCCGTACCGGGGGCCGCGCCGCCGCCCGCCGCTCGGCCCACAGGGCGGCCCGGCACGCCGGAGCCCGCCGCCGCAATCTCGCCGCGGCCGTCCTGACGGTGAGCGGGCTGATCGTCCTCCCGCTGGTCCTGTGGTCCGTGCTCGGTTCCGGCGACGACGGCACCACGGCCGACGGCGGCCACCCCTCCGAGACACCCGGCAGCGGCAAGGGCTCGCCGGCGGCCGACCCGTCCTGGGTCAGCGCCGGCACGGGCTCCCAGGGCACCCTGCGCGGCGGGCTCCACAACGTCGACTCCGGACTGTGTGTCGCCGTCATCGGCAAGAAGGCCGTCGAGGGAGCCGAGACCGAGCTCGCCGACTGCTCCTCGGCCGCCGTCCAGCAGTGGTCGTACGAGACCGACGGCCGTCTGCGCAGCGTCGCGGACCCCGGCCTGTGTCTGGACTCCCACCTCGGCTTCGCGGTGCAGCTCGCCCCGTGCACGGGCGCGTCCAGGCCGGGTGCCAGGAACATCCGTTACGACTTCACCCTGCAGGGCACGCTCGTTCCGCGCTGGGACCAGGACCTGGCACTGACCCCCGCCGCCACCGACGGTTCGGGCGCGCTGGTCGTCAAGACCCGCGACGACGGCGCCGCCCAGCGCTGGGTCTTCGACACCTCCAAGGCCGACCTCCAGATGCAGGTGGTCAACTGGGACACCGACAGCGGTCCCCTGCACTCGCCCTCGGCGACGCCCACCCCCAGGGCCTCCAGGACACCGAGCCCCACAGCGACGCCGTCCACGACCCCGACGGCCACCCAGCCGACGCCGACCGGCACCCATCCCGCGAACCCCTACTGCTACTACAACCCGTCCCACTGCGGATGGGGCGGGTACGGCTCGGACCCTGGTCACGGATACGGCGGTGGCGGCCGCCACTGACCGGCAGGCTCAGCCGACGACCTGGAGCGACAGCCACAGCGCCGCCACGGCCGAGACGAGCGCGGCCGGGGTGGCGAGCAGACCGAGGCGGGTGAACTCCCCGAGCTCGACGTCCTGGCCGTGCCCGTGCACGATGCGCCGCCACAGCAGCGTCGCCAGCGATCCCGCGTACGTCAGGTTCGGGCCGATGTTCACGCCGAGCAGCACCGCCAGCACCGCACCGGGCCCGGCCGCCGCGGTCAGCGGCAGCAGGACCAGCACCGCCGGAAGGTTGTTGATCAGGTTCGCCAGCACGGCGGCCAGCGCGGCGATGCCCAGCAGCGCGAGCAGCCCCGACCCGCTGGGCAGCACGTGGCCGAGCGCGTCGGCGAGCCCGTTGTCCACCACGGCCCGCACGACGATGCCGAGCGCGAGGACGAACGCGAGGAAGGCGGGGGAGGAGGCCCGCAGTACGGAGAGGGGAGTGGCCCGCCGCCGTAGCATCGCGCGGCCGGCCAGCACCAGCGCACCCGCTGCCGCCACCCAGGCCGGATCGATGCCGACCGCCGAGGCCACGACGAACCCGGCCAGCGTGCACGCCACGGTGACCAGCGCGAACACGGGCAGTCCGGGCGTCTCACCGGGTTCGGGGGAGTGCAGGGACGCGGTGAGGTCGTCGGCGAAGTAGCGCCGGAAGACCAGGTACTCGGCGCCGATCGCGACCAGCCACGGCAGCGCCATCAGAGCCGCGAACCGGGTGAAGCTCAGCCCGCTCGTCTCGAAGGCCAGCAGGTTGGTGAGATTGGAGACGGGCAGGAGCAGTGAGGCAGTGTTCGAGAGGTGGGCGCACGCGTACAGGTGCGGCCTGGCCCGCACACCGGCACGGGCGGCGGTGGCGAGCACCACCGGTGTCAGCAGCACCACGGTGGCGTCCAGGCTGAGCACGGCCGTGATCGCCGAGGCCAGCACGAAGACCGCCGCGAGCAGTCGCCCGGGCGAACCCGCCGCTCGCCGGGCCATCCAGGCCCCGCACGCCTGGAAGAGCCCTTCGACGTCACAGAAGTGCGCCAGCACCAGTACCGCGGCGAGGAATCCGACGACGGGCCCGAGACTTGCCGCCTCAGCCCGTGCGTGGTCCAGGGAGATCGCGCCCGTCGCGATCACCACCCCGGCGGCCGGGACCGCCAGCACGGCCTCGGGCAGTCCCTTCGGGCGCAACACCGCCCATGCGAGGACGGCGACGAGCAGGACGACGGACAGTATTTCGGCGAGCGGGGTGTTCAGAACGGGGTCCTTCAGAGCGGATCTGGGCAGATCTGAGCGGATCTGGGCGGGCCGGGTCGGCGCCTTCAATGAAAGCAGGCCGACGTGAACGGTCCCGCCGGGCCCCCGCCCGCTCAGGGGCCGGTACCCGGGCTGAACACCATCAGGAACACGGAGGACGCGTTGCCGGACACCGGGACCGGTCCGCCCGTCCACTTCACCGAGAGGTGCGCCCGCTCGTCCGGCGGGGTCACCAGCAGCGAGGCCGGAGTGGCCGGGTGCGCGCCGCTGACCTCAGGGTTCGAGAACGTCATCCCGGCCCAGGCGCTCTTTCCCGGCGCCAGTGTCACCGTCGCGGGCGTACCCGACTCACGCTTCGGGTCCGGGCCCAGCTGCCGGCCCGACGCGTCGACGAACGCGGCACCCGGGTAGCCCCGCACGGTGCAGGTGCGGGCGGACGTGTTGGTCAGCACGATCGGGAAGTTCTCCTGCCCGGCACCCGGGTCGTTCCGCCCGACGCTCGCTCGCAGCTCGGAGGTGTGGCAACGTCCACGCATGCCGGCGCCGGCATGCGTGGACGTGGTCGTAGACCGGGGCGTGGCCCTGGACGCGGTCGCGGTGGCCTCGCCCTGCGCGGTGCCCGACGCGGAGGGGGACGCGCTGGCCTGGCCGGTGCTGTGGCCGCCGGTGGCGGGCGCGGCCGTACCGGACAGCGTGCGTGGCGAGCTCGCCGTGGTGCCGTCGCCGCTGCTGCCGCAGGCCGTCAGCAGACCCAGCACCGCGACCGCGCTCGCGAGCAGGGCCGTCCGGTGTACGGAGGGGGACTTCTTCGCCATGGTCCTCAACACTCCCGGTGATTCCACGCACACACCTTGGCGTGTGCGTACGGCGCTCTGTGCCCCGTCACACAGTTCCGATGCGCGCCGGGGCGGAAAAGTTCGCGCGCGACCCGAGTGGTCCGCGTCAGCTTGCGATGCGTACGGAGTCGAGGACGCGGTCGGTCGCCGAGGCCCGGCCACTCTGCCGGATCTGCACGTACACCCGAGTCTGCGCGCCGCCGGCCGTCGGGGCGAGTGCGGCCTCCGTGACCGACCCGCCTCCCGGGCAGCGACTCCAGCCGCGGATCCGGCCGTGCTCGGTCGGGCCGGTGTAGGCGCGACTGCCGTCGTAGTGACAGCCTGGGTGGGTGAGAGTGTTCACCGCGGCCGTGAGGTCGCCGTGCTCACTCAGGCCCACGAACACGCCGTTCACGTCGGCCCCCAGGTCCTGCCACTCGGTCAGGTGGTCGGCGACGACGAGCCCCGGCTGGTGGCCGGAGGGCAGGCCGAGCGCCCGCGGATCCCACCCCGAGTCGCGCAGCTGGCGGCCCCAGTCGCCCGGCACCTCGGCGACGATCCGGTCGCTCGTGTCCGTGACCCGCACGTCCGCGGCCGGGGACTGCCGCTCGACCAGCGCCGCGGTCACGCCGGCAGCCGCGACGAGGGCCACGGCGCCCGTCAGGGCGAGAGCCCTACGTCGTCTTCGGGGGCGGAGGCCGGACGAGGCGAGCCGATCCAGCTCGTCCGCGAAGGCCTCGGCGTCGGGCCAGCGGCGTCTGCGGTCCGGCGCAAGCGCCCGCATCAGGGCCCGCCGGATGGCCGGGGCCAGATCCGGACGCAGCCGGTCGGGCCGTACGACCCTGCCCGGCTCACCCGGAACCGTGCCGGTGACCAGGTGGTAGCCGACCGCGCCCAGACTGTACACATCGGCCCGGGCGTCGATGCCCGCGCCGGCCTCTGCCTGCTCGGGTGGCCGGTAGCCCGCGGAACCGGCCGCCTGCGTGAGACCCGACGCCTCGGCCAGGCTCTTGGCCAGCCCGAGGTCGGCGAGCAGCACCCGGGAGACGCCCTCGGGGGAGGTGCACAGCAGCACGTTGGTCGGCTTGATGTCCCGGTGCACGATCCCCGCCGCGTGCAGCGCGGCCGCGCCGCGGGCCGCCAGCGCCGTCAGACGCAGTGCCTCGGGCACCGGCAGCGGACCGGCGGCCAGCAGCTCGGCGAGGGTGCCGCCGTCGGCGTACTCCATCACGAAGTACGGTCTGCCGTCCGGGAGTTCACCGATGTCGTGGACCTGCACCACCCGGTCGGAGCCCGCCCGGCGCAGCATCCGCGCCTCGGCCAGGAACCGCTCGCGGACATCGAGCCGGTGGGACCAGTTGTCCGCGAGAACCTTGACCGCCACCGGTGCCCGCAGTTCGTCGTCGTGCGCGAGCCAGACCGTGCCGAACGCGCCCGCGCCCAGGCGCCGTTCGAGGCGGTAGCGCCCGATCCGCTCGACGGAGTGCATACGACTATCATGCCTGGCCGTGGATCGTTTCCGAGGAGAGCCCCAGGTCGCGCAGACCGAGGAGCTGGCCCGCGACGCCGCGGCGGGCGACACGGCGGCACTGGAGGAGCTGCTCCAGGCGATCCGCCCGGAGGTCCTGCGGCGCTGTGGCCGGTTCCTGCCCTGCCGCGAGGACGCCGAGGAGGCCGCACAGGACGTCCTGCTCCAGGTCGCCCGGAAGATCGGTACCTTCCAGGGCCGTAGCCGCTTCAGCACCTGGCTCTACACGGTCGTCGCCAACTGCTGCCGTCAGAAGTACCGCGAACTCAAGCGGCGCTCGGCCGAACAGCCGGCCCCGATCGACGCGGAGCGGCACGCCGACCCGCGCACGACCAGCGTCATCGCCGGATCCCGCCTCGACCTGCTGGAGGCGCTGGACCGGCTGGAGCGCGAGCATCCCCAGCTGGTCGAGCCGCTGGTGTACCGCGACATCTGCCAGCTGGAGTACGCCGAGGCGGCCGAGCGCGCCGGGATCCCACTGGGCACGTTCAAGTCGCGGCTGCACGAGGCGCGCCGGCAGGTCAGGCCCTGGCTGACGGACACGCCCTGAGCGCTCAGGCCTCGTCGAGCAGGCCGATCTCCGCCCAGATCGTCTTGCCGTCCGTCGTGTGACGGCTGCCCCAGCGCTCGGTGAGCTGAGCGACCAGGAGCAGGCCGCGGCCGCCCTCGTCCCACGTCTTGGCGCGGCGCAGATGCGGGGCGGTGTGGCTGGTGTCGGACACCTCGCAGATCAGCGTGGCCGTGTCGTGGATCAGCCGCAGCCGGATCGGGCGGGCGCCGTACCGGATCGCGTTGGTGACCAGCTCGCTCACCACCAGCTCGGCGGTGAAGGCCGCGTCCTGCAGCCCCCAGGTGTCCAGCTGCTCCACGGCCTGCTTGCGGATGGGCGCGACCAGCGCCGGGTCCGGGGGGATGTCCCAGGTCGCGACCTGGGAGGCGGGCAGTCCGCGGGTACGGGCCAGCAGCAGGGCCACGTCGTCCAGGGCGCCGCCCGTCGGCAGCAGGGAGTGCAGGACCCGGTCGCATGTCTCGTCCAGCGAGTCGGAGTACATCGCCAGCGCGTCGCGCAGCAGCTGGTGACTGGCGTCCACGTCCCGCTCGCGGCTCTCGATCAGGCCGTCCGTGTAGAACGACAGCACGCTGCCCTCACGCAGCTCCAGCTCGGCGGACTCGAACGGCAGCCCGCCCAGGCCCAGCGGCGGCCCGGCCGGCAGTTCCACCTGCTCCGGCTCGCCCCCGGGCGGCACCACGACCGGCGGCGGATGGCCGGCCCGGGCCAGCGTGCAGCGCCGCGAAACCGGGTCGTAGACCGCGTACAGACAGGTGGCGCCGACCTCGCCGGGACTGCCGTCGGTGCCGGCCTCCGCCGACAGCCGCACCACCAGGTCGTCGAGGTGGGTGAGCAGCTCGTCGGGGGCCAGGTCGATGTCGGCGAGCGTGCGGACGGCGGTACGCAGTCGGCCCATCGTGGCCGAGGCCTGGATGCCGTGGCCCACGACGTCCCCGACGACCATCGCGACCCGCATCCCGGACAGCGGGATCACATCGAACCAGTCACCGCCCACCCCGGCCCGCGCCGCCGGAAGGTAGCGCGAGGCGGCATCGACGGCGGCGGTGCGCGGCAGCGAGCGGGGCAGCAGGCTGCGCTGCAGGGCCAGGGCGGTCTCGCGCTCGCGGGAGAAACGGCGGGCGTTGTCGATGCACACGGCGGCCCGGGCGGTGATCTCCTCGGCGAGCAGCATGTCGTCGGCCGTGAACGGGTCGGGGCGCCTGAACCGGGTGAGGACCGCGACCCCGAGGGTGAGACCGCGGGCCTGGATCGGCACGGACATCGTGGAGTGGATGCCGTACGCCCTGACCCGCTCGGCGCGCGCCTTGTGCCAGCTGAGCCACTTGTCGAGTGCGCCCGAGGCGTACGAGGCGACGATCGTGCGGCCCGCCACCAGGGAGTCGGCCTGTGGTGAGCCGTCGGGATAGACCTCCAGCTGTCCGGGTTTGAGGACGGCCTCGGGCGTGCCGGGGTTGACCGAGCCGTGCGCGGCGCGGCGCATCTCGATCGGGGCGCTGAGCCGCGGCGGGGGCTCGACGCCGTGCTCCTGCAGGTCCAGCAGGTCGACACTGACCAGGTCGGCCAGCGCGGGCACGAACACGTCCGTCAGCTCCTGTGCCGTACGGGTGACGTCGAGGGTGGAGCCGATGCGCACGCTCGCCTCGTTGACCAGTTGCAGCCGCTCGCGGGAGAGGTAGTTGTCGGTGAAGTCGTGCGCGGCCAGGCACACGCCCCGCACCTGCCCCTCGGAATCCCTGACCGGGGCCATCCGGGCGAGCCAGGCGTGCGCGGCGACCTCGCCGCCGGTCCGCATGTACGTCTGGATGTCCGCCGCCCGCCCTGAGGCGAGGACCCGCAGCATGTTCTCCTCGAGCTGCTCGCTCTCCGGTCTGCCGCCGATCTCGGACAGGCGCAGCCCCCGGATGCGCTCCTCGGGCAGCCCGATCACGTCGGCCATGGCGTCGTTGATGTGGCGCAGCCGCAGCCGCTCGTCGTAGACGGCGACAGCGCAGGGTGACTGGGTAAGCGCGGCGGTGGCCAGTGCGTCTTCCGCGGAGCGGCTGCCGCCGCCGTCGAGCGGGCTGAAGGCGTGCCAGCGGCCGCGGCCGCCATCCTGCGCCCGTCGGTGGTGGGCCACCAGCCACACGGCCACCTCGCCTCCGTCCCGGCGGAGCAGGGTGACGGTGCCGTCCCAGCGCAGTCCGTCGGGCGGGAACGGCGTGTGCGGCCCGCTGCCGGCGAGCAGGCGCCCGGCGGGGCGCCCCACGACCTCGGCGGCAGGCCAGCCGAGCAGCCGCTCGGCTCCGACGTTCCACTCGACGAGCGTGCCGGAGTCGTCGACGGCGGCGCGCGCCGTCGCGGCATCGTCGAACGGATACTCCGGGTTCATCTCCGCCACTCCATCGCGAACACTCACAGTGAACCGGTGAGTCACTTGAGTTCCAGCCTAGTGCGTCCGCGTCGCGTACGGACGGGAACCCCGTCGCGCACCCGGCCCGACGGTCAAGGGGGAAATCCGGCCGTTGTGCCCCGTGGGGCAGAAGGAGGTCACCGCACCCTTGACGGCCACGTGTGGTCCAGCGTCAGAATCTGTTTGTTCACGATCAGTTATGAGTACTTCTGGGCCCTGATGAAGGGGAGCCGCCATGACAGTGACTCGGAGATCGGTCCTGATCGCTTCCACGGCCGCGCCGGCGGCCGGAGCGCTTCTGGGCACCCCGGTGGCCCGGGCCGCCGAGGCCGCGGCGGACGGATCCGGCCGCCGCACGCTTGCCCTGCGCGACGGATGGCGCTTCGCGCTGGTCGACCCGGGCGGGATCACCGACCCGACCGGCGCCTACGCACAGGCCGCCGACCCCGGCTACGACGACTCGGCCTGGCGCGAGGTCGCGGTCCCGCACGACTGGAGCATCGAGCAGACCCCGACCACCGAGCACGGCACCACCAGCGGCACCGGCTTCTTCCCCGGCGGCCTCGGCTGGTACCGCCTCGCCTTCACCCTGCCGTCCGGGTTCGCCGGCAAGCGGATCTCGGTGGAGTTCGACGGCGTCTACATGGACTCGTACGTCTACTGCAACGGCACTCAGGCCGGCCGGCACCCGTACGGCTACACCGGCTTCGCCTTCGACCTGACCGACCTGCTGCACACCGACGGCTCCACCGAGAACGTGATCGCCGTCAAGGTGCAGAACCAACTGCCCAGCAGCCGCTGGTACTCGGGTAGCGGCATCTACCGTGAGGCTCGCCTCGTGGTCACCGAGCCGGTGCACGTGGCCCGCTGGGGCACCCACGTCACCACGCCGGACATCACCCGCGAGCGGGCCGTCGTACGCGTACGGACCTCCGTGGTGAACGAGTCCCGCGCCGCGAGCGAGGTCGAGATCCGCTCGACGGTCAAGGACCCGGGCGGGCGGACGGTGGCCCGCCGGGCGACCACGGTGAACGTGACCGACAAGGCGGCCGAGATCCATGAACTCACGGTCCCCGGCCCCAAGCTGTGGGACATCGAAGCCCCGCACCGCTACACCCTGGAGACGGAACTGCGCGTAGGCGGCAAAGCGGTCGACACCTACCGCACCACCTTCGGCATCCGCAGCTACCGCTTCGACCCCGACGAGGGCTTCGCGCTCAACGGCACCCCCACCAAGATCAAGGGCGTCGACCTGCACCACGACCAGGGTGCCCTCGGCGCGGCGATCAGCATCGACGCGGTGCGCAGACAGCTGACCATCATGAAGTCGATGGGCGTCAACGCCTTCCGCACCTCCCACAACCCGCCCTCGCCGCAGATCATCCAGGTCTGCGAGGAACTGGGCATCGTGATGATGGTGGAGGCCTTCGACTGCTGGCGGACCGGCAAGACGACGTACGACTACGGCCGCTTCTTCGACGAGTGGTGCGAGAAGGACGCCACCGAGATGGTCCTCGCCGCCCGCAACTCGCCCGCCGTCGTCCTGTGGTCCATCGGTAACGAGATCCCCGACTCCACCTCGACCGCGGGCCTGGGCATGGCCGACCGGATCATCGGCGCGATCAAGGCCGTCGACGACACCCGGCCGCTGGTCATCGGCTCGAACAAGTACCACGGTGTGCCCGCCAGGGGCTCCGCGGCCGACCTGATGCTCGCCAAGCTCGACGGGCTCGGCCTCAACTACAACACCGCCACGTCGGTGGACGCTCTGCACGCGGCCTACCCACATCTGTTCCTCTTCGAGTCCGAGTCCTCCTCGGAGACTTCGACGCGCGGCGCGTACCAGGAGCCGGAGCACCTCAACACGGGCGAGAACCACACCCCTGGCAGGCGCGCCACCTCCTCGTACGACAACAACCTGGCTTCCTGGACCATGAGCGGGGAATACGGGCACAAGAAGGACCGGGACCGGAAGTGGTTCGCCGGCCAGTTCCTCTGGTCGGGCATCGACTACATCGGGGAGCCCACGCCCTACGACGTCTTTCCGGTGAAGGCGTCCTTCTTCGGTGCGGTCGACACGGCCGGCTTCCCCAAGGACATGTACTACCTGTTCCAGAGCCAGTGGACCGGCGAGCCCATGGTCCATCTGCTGCCCATGACCTGGAACCACGCAGAGGGCGACACGGTCGAGGTGTGGGCGTACTCCAACGTCGCCGACGTCGAACTGTTCCTCAACGGAAAGTCCCTCGGCACGCGCGCCTTCGACACGAAGAAGACCACGGACGGCCGTACGTATCTGGAGACCACGGAGGCGACCGGCGACGACAAGACCTTCACCACGGGCCCCTATCCGGGCAGTTACACCAGCCCGAACGGCAGCGCGGGCAAGCTCCACCTCGTCTGGAAAGTGCCCTACGAGCCGGGCGAGCTGAAGGCGCTGGCCCGCAAGGGCGGCAAGGTGGTCGCCACCGACGTGCTGCGCACGGCGGGCGCACCGCACGCCGTACGGCTCACAGCCGACCGCAAGTCCCTGGCCGCGGACGGGCGTTCACTCGTGTTCGTCTCCGCGGACGTCGTCGATGCCCGCGGAGTGGTGGTGCCCGACGCCGAGCACCTGATCACCTTCGACGTGAAGGGTGGCTCGCTCGCCGGACTCGACAACGGCCGCGAGGAGAGCGCCGAGCGTTACCAGGCGAGCACCCGCACCGCCTTCCACGGCATGGCGCTCGCGATCGTGCGCTCGGGTACCAGGGCCGGCACCCTGAAGGTGACCGCGCGGGCGGAGGGGCTGCGGCCGGGCACGGCGACCGTGCGCACCACACACGCCGGATCGGTCGCCACCACTCCGGCGCCCGCCTTCGCACCGCAACACCCGGCGCCCCCGAACCACCCGTCCGCTGACGCCAGTTACTCGGGCCGCCCGGACACGCTCCCCGCCGCGATGCTGGACGGCGACGCGGCCACCGGCTGGTCCAACGCCTTCGCCAAGTCGGCCACGGCCCTGCTGCCCGCCTTCAACGGCGCCCGGACGGAGGACTGGATCTCGGTGGACTACGGCCGGGCCCGCACCTTCGACCGCGTGGAGGTCTCCTTCACCGTGGACGCGACCCACAGCCTGCCCGCTTCGGTCGAGGTGGCCGTGTGGAACGGCCACCGGTACGTGCCCGTCACCGGAGCGGCGGTCGACTGGGCCACCGCCACGGACGCGCCGACGATCATCACCTTCGCCGCCGAGCGCGGCTCCCGGCTGAGGCTCACGCTGACCAGCGCTCACCCGGGTGAAGCCGCCGGCGCGGTGCGGATCAGCAAGCTGGAGGCGCCCGGCAGCTGAGCGGGTCGTGACGGTCCGGGCGGAAAACCAGTGCCGTCCGGACCGTTGACGGGATGTCATGGCGCGAACAAACATGAGCTGCATCCGCATCTGGGAGCGCTCCCATCGTCTTGGCGAGCGTCACCCGCCCCTCCGCCCGAGGAGCCCAGACGTGAAACGACGCAGAACCGTCCTGCTGACCATCACCGCCCTGTTGGGGACGGCACTCACCGCGTTACCGGCCGGACCGGCCGCCGCGGACGAGGTCGAGCAGCTGAAGAACGGCACCTTCGACACCACCAGCGACCCCTGGTGGACGACCACCAACGTCACCGCAGCCCTCTCCGACGGACAGCTCTGCGCGGACGTGCCCGGCGGCACCGCCAACCGCTGGGACGCCGCCGTCGGCCAGAACGACGTCACTCTGGTGAAGGGAGAGTCGTACAAGTTCAGCTTCAAGGCGTCCGGTTCGCCCGGGGGACACGTGGTGCGGGCGATCGTCGGGCTCCAAGCGGCGCCGTACGACACCTATTTCGAGGTGAGCCCGCAGCTGAGTGTCTCCGGCGACACCTACTCGTACACCTTCACCTCGCCCGTCGACACCACACAGGGCCAGGTCGCCCTCCAGGCGGGCGGGAGCCCGGACGCCTGGCGGATGTGCATGGACGACGCGTCGCTGCTGGGCGGGGTGCCGCCCGAGGTGTACGAGCCGGACACGGGGCCGCGGGTGCGCGTCAACCAGGTCGCCTATCTGCCGTCGGGCCCGAAGAACGCCACGCTCGTCACCGACGCCACCTCGAAACTGCCCTGGCAGCTGAAGAACGCCGAAGGGGCGACGGTCGCCCACGGCCTGACCGTGCCGCGCGGGGTCGACGTCTCCTCCGGGCAGAACGTCCACTCCATCGACTTCGGCGCCTACCGCAAGCGCGGCAAGGGGTTCACGCTGGTGGCGGACGGGGAGGCGAGCCGCCCGTTCGACATCGGCACCAGCGCGTACGAGCAGCTGAGGCTCGACTCGGTGAAGTACTACTACACACAGCGCAGCGGCATCGCGATACGGGACGACCTGCGGCCCGGGTACGCGCGTGCCGCCGGGCATCTCGGCGTGGCTCCGAACCAGGGCGACGTGAAGGTCCCCTGCCAGCCGGGTGTGTGCGACTACACCCTCGACGTGACCGGTGGCTGGTACGACGCGGGCGACCACGGCAAGTACGTCGTCAACGGCGGTATCGCCACCTGGGAGCTGCTGAGCACCTACGAGCGCGAACTGCTGGCCCGCACCGGGGAGGCCAGGAAGCTGCGGGACGGCACCCTCGCCATCCCGGAGAGCGGGAACAAGGTGCCCGACATCCTCGACGAGGCCCGCTGGGAGCTGGAGTTCCTGCTGAAGATGCAGGTGCCCGACGGGCAGCCGCTGGCCGGCATGGCACATCACAAGATCCATGACGAGCAGTGGACGGGCCTGCCCCTGCTGCCGAGCGAGGACCCGCAGAAGCGCGAACTGCACCCGCCGTCCACCCAGGCGACCCTCAACCTGGCGGCGACGGCCGCGCAGGCGGCCCGTCTGTACCGGCCCTACGACCGCGCCTTCGCGGCGAAGGCACTGACGGCCGCCCGCAAGGCCTGGTCGGCTGCCCTCGCCCACCCCGACATGTACGCCTCCGCCAGTGACGGCATCGGAGGCGGCGCCTACGACGACTCCAACGCGACGGACGAGTTCTACTGGGCGGCGGCGGAGCTGTATCTCACCACGGGGCAGAAGCAGTTCGCGGACTACGTGCTCAACTCCCCGCAGAACACGGCGGACATCTTCGGCGGCCTCGGCTTCGACTGGGGCAGGACGGCCGCGGCCGGACGGCTGGACCTGGCGACGGTGCCGAACCGCCTGCCCGGCCGGGACAGGGTGCGCCGGTCGGTCGTCGAGGCCGCCGACCGCTATCTGGCGACGCTCAGGTCACAGCCGTACGGGATGCCCTACGCGCCCGCGGACAACATCTACGACTGGGGCTCCAGCCACCAGGTCCTCAACAACGCCGTGGTCCTCGCGACGGCGTACGACCTCACGGGTTCCTCGAAGTACCGTGACGGCGCGGTCCAGAGCATGGACTACATCCTCGGCCGCAATGCGCTGAACATCTCGTACGTCACCGGTTACGGCGAGGTCAACTCCCATAACCAGCATAGCCGTTGGTACGCACACGAACTCGACCCGAACCTTCCGAACCCGCCGCACGGCACCCTGGCCGGCGGACCCAACTCGTCCATCCAGGACCCCTACGCACAGAGCAAACTCAAAGGCTGCGTAGGCCAGTTCTGCTACATCGACGACATCCAGTCCTGGTCGACGAACGAGACGGCCATCAACTGGAACGCGGCCCTGGCCAGGATGGCGTCGTTCGTGGCGGATCAGGACTGAGGCTCGCGCTCGACGAGTTCTCCCTGCCGCCGATGGGCGGTCAGGGTGTGCAACTCGGCCTGAGCGAGCGGCTGGTGCACCTCGACGTACTCGCCGTGCGGCAGCCGCTTGATCACGCCGGTCTCCCGGCCGTGCAACACCAGTTCACGGTCGCGCAGTTGGAGACCCAGGCAGATGCGACGGGTGACGACGAAGACGACCGCAGGGAGGAGGAACACCGCGACGCGGACCGTCCAGGTGACCGTGTTGATGGACAGGTGCAGGCGGGTGGCGACGATGTCGTTGCCGCCGCCCGCCAGCAGGATCAGGTAGAGGCTGATCCAGGCCGCGCCGACGGCCGTGCGGACGGGGCGGTTGCGCGGTCGGTCCAGGAGGTGGTGCTCGCGCCGGCCGCCGGTCACCCGGGACTCCAGGAAGGGGTAGATCCCGATGAAGACCAGGAGGAGGGGGAAGACCACGACCGGGACCAGCACACCCAGTACCAGCGTGTGGCCCCACAGGGTGATCTCCCAGCCCGGCATGACCCGGACCAGGCCCTCCGCGAAGCCCAGGTACCAGTCGGGCTGGGCGCCCGTGGAGACCTGGTCGGGGCGGAAGGGGCCGTAGACCCAGACCGGGTTGACCGTCGCCACGGCCGCGACGAGCGAGAGGGCGCCGAAGACCAGGAAGAAGAAGCCGCCCGCCTTCGCCAGGTACACCGGCATGAACGGCGTGCCGATGACGTTGCGTTCGGTCCGGCCCGGCCCCGCGAACTGGGTGTGCTTGTGGTGGACGACCAGGATGAGGTGCGCCACGACGAGCGCGGCCATGACGCCCGGGATCAGCAGGATGTGCAGCGAGTAGAAGCGGGCCACGATGTCGTGACCGGGGAACTCGCCGCCGAACAGGAACATCGACAGATAGGTGCCGACGACGGGCATCGACAGCAGGGCGCCGTTGACGAAGCGCAGGCCGGTCCCCGACAGCAGGTCGTCCGGCAGCGAGTAGCCGAACAGGCCCTCGAACAGGCCGAGGAGGAGCAGGGTCCAGCCGAACAGCCAGTTGATCTCACGGGGCCTGCGGAACGAACCGGTGAAGAAGTGCCGCATCATGTGCGTGAGCATCGCGGCCACGAAGACCAGCGCCGCCCAGTGGTGCAGCTGCCGGATCAGCAGGCCGCCGCGCACGTCGAAGCTGATGTCGAGCGTGGAGGCGTACGCCTCGGACATCCGCACGCCGTTGAGCGGGACGTAACCGCCGTGGTAGGTCACCTCGTTCATCGACGGGTGGAAGAACAGCGTGAGGTACACGCCACTGAGGATCAGCACCACGAAGCTGTACAGGCAGATCTCGCCGAGCAGGAACGACCAGTGATCGGGAAACACCTTGCGCAGGTACTTCCTGCCGAGTGAGTGGATGCCGAGACGGCCGTCGAGCCAGTCGGCGACGCGCTCGCCCTTGCCGGGGGTCTCCATGGCGCTCACTCCGCCTCCGCCCCCTCGCCCTGGTCCTCGTCCTCGTCCTCGTCCTTGTGCACATGCGTGAGCTTGTCGGGGTTGGTGACGATGTACACGTCGGACACCCGGTCGCCCTCGGGGGTGAGGTCCATGACCATCACGGCGTACGGGGAGTCACCCTCGAACAGGACGGCGGCCTCGTCGCCGTTGACGCGGCGGTAGCGCAGGTCGAGGTTCTGCGGGCCGCGCCGTGCCGCGTACGACGTGATGAGGCGGACCGCCTTGTCCCGGCCGTGCACCGGACGCAGCCCCGCCGGCCTGCGCTTGCCGCCGCCGTCCGTCCACACCGTGACGTCCGGCGCCAGGATCTCCATCAGCGCGGCGATGTCCCCGCCGAACGCGGCCCGTACGAACCGCTCGGTCGCCTCCCGCCGCACCCGCGGATGCGCCTGGTACAGCGGTCGCCGGGCATGGACATGGCCCCGCGCGCGGTGCGCGAGCTGCCGTACCGCCGCAGGGGTGCGGTCGATGATCTCCGCGATCTCGGTGTGGGCGTACCCGAACACCTCGTTGAGGACGAACACCGCGCGTTCCAGCGGGGTCAGTGACTCCAGGACCACCAGCATCGCCATGGACACGGACTCGGAACGCAGGACCGGGTCGTCGGCGCTCGCGTCGTCGGCGACCAGCGGTTCGGGCAGCCAGGGGCCCACATAGGTCTCGCGGCGGCGGGTGATCGAGGCCCTGCGCTGCAGGGCGTGGTTGACGGCGATGCGGACCAGGTAGGCGCGCGGATTGGCGACGCCGGCGGCGCCCCGGCCCGACCACGACAGCCAGGTCTCCTGCAGCACGTCCTCGGTGTCGGCGACGCTGCCCAGCATGTTGTAGACGAGGCCGAACAACAGCTCCCGATGGTCCATGAAGACATCGGTCGCCTCATCGGTCACAGCGCGTTCGGACATACGTGGGCCTCCCCGGTGGCGTACTCACTGCTGCGAGGCCGCCAAGGGGTCGGAATGTGACATCCAAGAGGCGAAATGTGACCCACGTCTCAGGAAAATCCCGCCGTGTCACACTCGCCCGCCGCCCCGCCCTCTTGAACGCGAGTCCGACACTAGGAGACCGACATCGTGTTCAAGAAGTGGCACGGCAACCCGTGGGCGATTCTCGCCACCCTTTCTCTCGGGTTCTTCATGACGCTCCTCGACCTGACGATCGTGAACATCGCGATCCCGCAACTGGGCGAGGACCTGGACGCGTCCCTCGACGAGATCCTGTGGGTCGTCAACGCCTACACCCTGGCGCTGGCAGTCCTGCTGATCACCGGAGGGCGCCTCGGCGACCTGCGCGGCAAACGCAACCTCTTCGCCGCCGGAGTCGCCCTGTTCACCCTGGCGAGCCTCGCCTGCGGCCTGGCCCAGGACCCCGCGCAGCTGATCGCGTTCCGGGCGGTGCAGGGGCTGGGCGCGGCGCTGCTGATGCCGCAGACCCTGTCGATCATCGCCGAGGTCTTCCCGGCCGACCGGCGCGGCGTGGCGATGGGGATCTGGGGAGCGGTCGCGGGCGTGTCCGGAGCGCTCGGGCCGATTCTCGGCGGGGCCCTGATCACCCACCTGAGCTGGCGGTGGATCTTCTTCGTCAACCTGCCGTTCGGTGTGATCGTGCTGGTGATGACCGTGGCGATCATCCCGGGCGCACAGCGCACGGTACGCCACAGCTTCGACACCCTCGGCGTGCTCCTCGCCTCAACTGCCCTGTTCTGTCTGGCCTTTGGGCTCACCGAGGGACAGCGCTACGACTGGAACCGCTGGATCTGGAGCCTGTTCACTTCGGCCGCCGTCCTGTTCGCCGCATTCCTGCTGCACGAACGCGGCCGGCAGACGGGCGAGCCGCTGGTCCCGTTCGCGCTCTTCCGCGACCGCAACTTCACCCTCGTCAACGTCGTCGGCGTCACGGTGTCGTTCGGTGTCGTCGGCATGTTCCTGCCGCTGACGATCTACCTGCAGTCCGTGCTCGGCTTCAGCGCCCTCAAGTCCGGTCTGGTCCTGCTCCCCGTCGCCATCGGCTCCTTCGTGACGGCCGGGCCCGCCGGCGCCCTCGCGGACAGAATCGGCGGCAAGTTCATCCTCATGGGCGGCCTGCTCGCCTGGGCGGCCGGTCTGACGTGGGTGGTGGCGGTCGCGGACGTCGGGTCGGGATGGCTGAGCATCGCCCTCCCGCTCCTGCTCACCGGGCTCGGCGTCGGCTGCACCTTCGCTCCGATGGCCACCGAGGTCATGCGGGGCGTCCCGGCCCGGCTCGCCGGAGCGGCCTCGGGTGTGACCAACGCGCTCAGGCAGGTCGGCTCCGTGCTCGCCGGCGCCGTCGTGGGCGCGGTGCTGCAGAACCAGCTCGCCTCCGCGCTGACGGACCGGGCCCGCGAGAGCGCCGGCCGGCTGCCCGCCGGGTACCGGGACTCCTTCGTCGCCGCCTTCTCCGGGGCCCGGCCCGATGTCGGCGCCCCGCAGCAGGGCGGCGTGCCGCACGGGGTGCCGCAGGACGTCGCCGAGCGCATGCGTGCCCTCGGCCAAGAGGTCTTCGGCCACGGCTTCGTCGACGCCATGGGCCCGGCCGTGTACGTGTCCGCGGCCGTGCTGCTCACCGGAGCGCTCGCCTGTCTCGCCGTACGGCGCCACCGCGGCCCGTCCGCCAACCCCCATGCCCTGCCCGTGTCCGATCCCGAACTGGAAGAGGCCAACCGATGACCGACAGTCCGCAGAAAACGATCGACTTCACCCCGATGTACGCCTCCCACGACGCCTTCCGCCGCGACATGGAGCGCCTCGCGGCCGCCGTCGCCGAAGGGCGGGCCCACTCGCCCCAGGTCCGCGCCGGCTGGGAGAACTTCAAGCGCCAGCTGCACATCCACCACACCACCGAGGACGGCGGTCTGTGGCCGCGGGTGCGCGAACGCGCCGCCGGACGGCCTCGCGACCTCGCCCTGCTGGACGACATGGAGGCGGAACACTCCCGCATCGACCCGCTGCTCGCGGCGGTCGACAACGCACTGGCCGACCGTGCGCCCGAACTACCCGATCTGGTACGGGCGTTGACCGCCACCCTCGACGACCACCTCAAGCACGAGGAGGACAGCGCCCTTCCGCTGATGCAGGACGTCCTGACGGCAGCCGACTGGGCCGCCTTCACCGGCCGCATCCGCAGGACCCAAGGTCTGCGCGGCGCCTCGGTGTTCGTACCGTGGATCGTCGACGGCGCCCCGCCGGCCGACCGCGCCCGCTTCCTGGGCGCCCTGCCGCCGCCGGCCCGGATCCTCAACCGCCTGCTGTGGGAGGGGAGGTACCGGCGCAAGGGCCTGTGGGCCGACGTGTAGGGGCTGCTGGTGTCCCGTCGGGCAACGATTACCCGTCAAGGAGCGGCGTCCGGTCCACGACGGGCAGGCGGACCTCCCACGCCCCCGCGGCAGGTGGGGCGGGCGTCGCGACGGGGCGAACGTCACCTGTCGGGGGCACTAGGACGCGTCATGGAAGACGATGCCCAGCGTGTGCCGGCGGCCTGAGCGGACCGTGCTCACGCCGTGCCGCATCGCTCCGGCCGACCAGCCGCGCCTGGTGCGCACCGGCCGGTCCCGGGTGGTGAAGACGAGGCCGTGGCCCTGCCGCAGCTCGGTCGCCGTACCCCGGGACTGGGCCCGGGGCCGCTGCTCGACCATCAGGAACTCGCCGCCGCAGTAGTCGCCGCCCGGTTCGTCGAGACCGACGACCACCTGCAGCGGGAAGAGCATGTCGCCGAACACGTCACGGTGCAGGGCGTTCCAGTCGCCCAGCCCGTAGCGCAGCAGGATCTGTGCCGACCGGTCCTGACCGGCCGCATGACACGCCTCCAGCCACTCCTGCAGGGAGTCCGGCCAGGGCGCCGGACGGCCGAGCCGCCCCGCCCAGTCCCGCGCGATCGGCAGCAGACGCGGGTACAGGGCGGCGCGCAGCGAGGACACCGGGGCCGGCAGATCGTGGGTGAAGTACCGGTACTCACCGGAGCCGAAGCGGTGCCGCGCCATGTCGACCGTGGTCCGGAACAGCTCCGGCTTCTCGTACAGCGCGACCAGTTCACGGCACTCGGCGGCCGTCAGCAGGGGACCGGTCGGTGCGCTGCCGTGCACGTCCAACTCGGCGGCGAGCGCTGCCCATTCGGTGCCGGCGACGCGCCTTCGGGCCTGGGCCTCGGTGAGAGTCATGCCGTCTCCTCCCCTCACACCAGCATCTGCTGCAGTGCACCCTCGTGCGTCAGCAGACGCACCTTGCGCTCGACACCGCCCGCGTACCCGCGCATCGAACCGTCGGCGCCGATCACCCGGTGGCAGGGGAGGACGACCAGCAGCGGGTTCGCGCCCACCGCGGCGCCCACGGCCCGGATCTCGCGCCGCGGCACGTCCAGCCGCGAGGCGAGTTCCCCGTACGTCGTCGTGGTGCCGTACGGGATCTCGTCGAGCGCCTGCCACACGCGCTGCTGGAACCCGGTCCCCCGGGGCGCGAGGCTCAGGTCGAAGCGGGTGAGCCGGCCCTCGAAGTAGGCGGAGAGCTGCCGGGCGGCCTCGCCGAACGCCTCGTCGTCGCGCCGCCAGCCGGCACGTACGACGGGGGCGTTGCGCTGCACCGGCATGGACAGTGAGGTCAGCGTCGTCCCCTCGCCCACCAGGAGCAGTTCACCCACGGGGCTGTCGATCTTCGTGTACGTCGTCATGGCTCAAGTCTGCTGCGCCGCGCGGCGAGTCACCGGCGGGAATCGGACCTGGTCCTCTGCCGGTCCGGGCCCGGAAGGTACCGTCGTGCAGGTGCTGTGACCTGCAGATATTTACGAGTAAGTACCCCAGCGGTACCGTGAAGGTATGCCAGCCCTGAATGTCGAGTTCAGCGACCGCGAACTTGAGGACCTGCGGCAGATCGCCAAGGAGCGCGGTACGTCGATGAAAGCGCTCGTGCGCGAGGCCGCCGCCGCGGACATAGCCCGGCACCGCGCGCTGCAGGAGGGCGCGGAAGCTTTCCGCCGCTTCTTCGCGTCCCACGCCGACGAGTTCGCGGCCGCCTTCCCCGATGACGAACCAGCCCACACGAGCGAGGGGTGGGTCGCCTGACCGATGGCACCCGTCATCCACATCGACGTGCCCTGGCTGCTGCAGCGCCACGAAGAGGTCCTGCCGGACCAGCCCACCGTCAACGACTTCTCCGCGCTGGTCGCCGCCGTCGCCCGCCACCGCGTCGACCCGCCGCGCCTGGGCGTGGACTCCGACCCGGCCTGGCGAGCCGCCGCCCTGCTGCACACCCTCGCCCTGCTCAGGCCCCTGCCCGCGGCCAACGCGCGCTTCGCCTGCGCGACGGCCGTGGCGTACATGTTCGTCAGCGGCGTCGGCATCGACCCGCCCTACGGCGCCCTCGTCGACCTGGCCCGCGATCTGATGTCCAACAAGGCCGATGTCTACGGCGCGGCCGACCGGCTGCGCTCCTGGCAGATCTGAGAGCCGTCGACCCGCCCCCGGGGCCGCCGACCGAGGGCGGGAGGAACAAGGTCGGCGGCCCGTGCGGCGCAGGAGAGCCGCCATCCTGCGCAGGGCCTCCGAGAAGGGCCGGTACCCAGTGCACTACGGCGTGGTGCGCGCCGGGAGCGTGCGCGGCGCTCCGGCGCGTGCGCCTCTTTCACACGGGGCGCATGGAATGACGAAAGGTCATGCGGGTGAGGCGAGTTGTCGCCGCTTCTGACCAACTTTCAAAGAGGCGGACGTTGCCTGAGTGCCTTGTTGGTCATGAGTGTGTTGTGCAAGAGTGAACTACCCGTGCGGGAGGTGTAATGGCCGGGTGTCGATCGGCCTATCGGAACCGGGTCGAATGCACATACCTGAATTCATGCCCTCCTGTATGTCCCATGCGCGTGGGAAGGAATCCGCTCAGTGCCCACCCCCCACCCACCTCGACCCCCCTACCCGCCGCCCGGCGGGGTTCCCGGAGAATCCGACGAGAACCTCGCCACCCGGCTCAGGGGCCGTCCCGACGGTGAGGTCGCCCCATCCGTCGCGCTGCTCATGGCGCGGCACTGGCAGCCCGCCCGCGATTACGCGGCCATCTGCCTCGCCTCCCAGGCCGAGGTCGCCTCCATGGTGACCGCGGCCACCTTTCACCAGGTCCTCGACCGGCTGGCGTTGGGCGAGGCCGCGCTCGCGGTGCGCCCCCGGCTCCTGGCGGCCGTCAGGGAGACGGTCCGTGTGTGGTCCGCCGAGGACCGGATATCCGGCGTTCTGCCGGAGCTGCTGAAACCCGCCGGCGGGCGCGGTATGCGTACGGCGAAGTCCATGACGCCCGAAAATCGCAAGCTGGCCGAGCGTTCATTCCAGGCCCTTCCCGGACTTTCCCGGTGTTTGCTCTGGCACACCGAGGTCGAGGCGGAGCCCATTTCCATACCCGCCGGCCTACTCGGCATGGATACCGACACCGCGTCCGCGGCACTCGAACAGGCGCGTGAAAAATTCCGTGAAGGTTGTGTACATGCCCATCGGGAACTCGCGCCCAGCAAGGACTGCCGGTTCTACAACCGCCTCCTCGACGTTCCGATTCGCCGGGGTGGGACCCTGCTGCCGGATGTCCAGCAGCATCTTGCGGAATGCCCCTACTGCCGTTTCGCCGCCGAGCAACTGAGCCATATCGAGGGCGGGTTGGGCGTACTCCTGGCCGAATCGGTGCTCGGCTGGGGTGCTCTCCGTTACTTCGACACCCGACCCGGCCGAGCACAGCAGCCAGAGCGCACGCGCAACTCCTCGGCACGGCACGGCGGCGGACGCCCGCGCATCATGCCCCGCATCCCGCTGCCGGGCCGCCGGTCTCCCGGGGCGCCACGGAACTCGCGGGCCCTGTTGACCGGAGTGGGCGTCGCCTCAGCCGGGCTGCTCGCGGCCTTGTTCGCGGCCGGACTGTTCTCGCACGACGACGGCGTCGACCCGGCCGCCTCCAACGCCTCCAACGGGGCGAACGGCGGCACCGCGCCGGGCGTCGGCTCCCAGTCGGCACCCGGCACCGCCCACCTCCCCACGGTGCCGGGCCAGTCCAGGCTGCGCAACGCCGGGGCGGACCTGTGCCTCGACATCAGGGGCGAGGTGAAGGCCGGGGCCGGGACCGAGCTGGCGGCATGCTCGGACGCACCCACCCAGCAGTGGTCGTACGAGAGCAACGGGCTGGTGCGCAGCGTGGCGGACTCAGGCCTGTGCCTGGACTCGCATGTGGACGCCGGCGTGGTCGTCCTCGGCAAGTGCGCCGCCGAGAAGGACAAGCGGGGCGAGGACGTGCGCTACGACCTCACCGCGCAGGGGGAGTTGCTGACCCGCTGGGACAAGCAGCTCGCCCTTACCGCCACCGCCGAGGACCCCGGCGCTGACATCGTCGTCAAGGTTCGCGAGGGTTCCTCGGCGCAGCGCTGGCTGGCAGATGCGACCGCCTCGGCCGACCAGGGCTCGCTGTCGATCCCGGGCACCGACACCCCCGTGGTGCGCGCCGCGCGGCTGTCGGAGCGGACCATGTGACCGGGTTCAGGCCACGACGTCCTTCGGCTGTCCGCCGGTCAGGAAGCCGGTCACGTTCTGCACGGCGGCCAGCGCGATGCGGACCACCGTTTCGCGGGTCACCCCGCCGACATGCGGCGAGAGCACCACGCCAGGGGAGCTGAGCAGGCGCAGGGCCCGGGTGGGCGGTTCGGGGTCGAAGACGTCGATGCCCGCCCCGGCCAGGGCGCCCTTCTCCAGCGCGTCCGCCAGGGCGTCCTGGTCGATGAGGGCGCCGCGCGCGGTGTTGATCACGAACGCCGTCGGCTTGAGGAGCGCGAGCCGCCCGGCATCGAGCAGATGCCGGGTCGCGGTGGTCAGCGGGACGTGCAGCGAGACGTAGTCGGCCGTGCGCAGCAGTTCGTCGAGCGGGACGTGGCGGGCGCCGCCGAGCCGGGCCTCCGTCTCCTCGGGCAGCCTGCGGCGGCCGGCGTACACGATGCTCATGTCGAACGCGACGGCGCGGCGGGCGACTTCCTGCCCGATGTTCCCGAGTCCGACGATGCCGAGCGTCTTGCCGGACAGCTCGGTGAGCGAGCGCTGCAGCCGGGGCAGCGCCCAGTCGGCCTCGACGAGCGCGGTGTGCGCCGGGATCAGCTGCTTGGCGAGCGCGAGCATGAGGGCGAAGGTCTGCTCGGCCACGTTCTGCGACTCGGCGCCGCTGGAGCCGATGTTGCACACGCGTACGTCGTGGGCCCGGGCGGCCTCCACGTCGACGTAGTCGAAGCCGTGGCTGGCGCACTGCACCAGCTCCAAGTCCGGTGCGGCGGCCAGGTGTTCGGCCGTCACGGGGGACAGCGCAGTGATGATCACATGGGCCGTGTGCAGGGCGGCCGGGTCCTCGTCGGTCGCCTCGACGACGATGACGTTCGCCTCGCCGGGAAAGAGGGAGGCGAGTCCGGCACCGGCGGCTCGGCCGCCGACATGCGGGGCGACGACGGCGAGAACGTTCTTCGGGGCAGTGGTCATGCGGATTCCTCGATGAGGTCGGCGGGCCCGATCGTGGCGGGAGTGGCGTGTCCGGACAGGGCGAGCGTGAGGTCGAACTCGGCGAGCAGGCAGCGGATCACGTGCTCGACGCCCGCCTGCCCGTCCAGGCCGAGCCCGTACACGTACGGCCGCCCCACCAGCACCGCCTGCGCGCCGAGCGCGAGGGCCTTGAAGACGTCGTCCCCGGTGCGCACGCCGCTGTCGAACAGGACGGTCAGCCGGTCGCCGACCGCCTCGGCCACCCGGGGCAGCGCGTCGGCGGCCGCGACGGATCCGGCGACCTGACGTCCGCCGTGGTTGGAGACGACCACGCCGTCCATGCCTGCGTCGGCGGCGAGCCGTGCGTCGTCCGGGTGCAGGATGCCCTTGAGAACGATCGGGCCGTCCCAGTTCTCCCGCAGGAACGCCAGGTCGGGCCAGGTCTTGCCCGGGTCGGCGAACATGCCGACGAAATGCAGCACGGCCGCGTTCGGGTCCTCGTGCACCGGCTTGGCGAGGCCCGCCTGGAAGGCCGGGTCGGAGAAGTGGTTCGCCGTACCGACCCCGTGCAGGAAGGGGAGATAGGCCTGGTCGAGATCGCGGGGGCGCCAGGCCAGCAACGGCGTGTCGAGGGTGACGACCAGCGCCGTGAACCCGGCCGCCTTCGCCCGGTTCAGGAAACTCCGCGTCACCTCACGGTCCTTGGCCCAGTACAGCTGGAACCAGCGCTCCGCGTCGCCCATCGCCTCCGCGACCTGCTCCATCGGCGTGCTGGACGCCGAGGACAGGATGTACGGCACCCCCTGCGCCGCGGCGGCGCGGGCGGCGGCCGGTTCGGCCTCCGGGTGCATGATCGACAGTACGCCGACGGGCGCCAGCGCCAGCGGGGCGGGCAGGGCACGGCCCAGCACCTCGACCGACAGGTCCCGCTCGTGCACGTCCCGCAGCATCCGCGGCACGATCCTGCGCCGCTCGAGTGCTGCCCGGTTCGCCCGTGCCGTGCTGCCGTCGCCCGCACTTCCCGCGACATAGCCGACCGGTCCAGGGCCGAGCCGCTGCTCGGTCAGCTCCTCCAGCCGGGTCAGGTCGGTGGGCAGCCTGGGTACGGCGCCCGACATCCCGTTGAGATAGATCTCGTACTGGAAGTCCGCCCAGTGCTTGGCCATGGAAGGGTCCCGTCTCTCGTCGCAGAGAACGCGCTGGACGCCGACGATACCGGCCGGTAGGTCGGGTGAAGAGGCAGGGTGCGACCTGCCGGCTCACGCAGGATGCGCGCCGGTTCACGAGGTGCGAGGAGAACGTGGGCCGGCCGGTCAGGCGCTGGGATCGAACGCGATCCCGGACGGCTTCGCCGACGAGAGATGTGCGGCGAAGCTGCTGTCCTTCAGACCGAAGTTGGCGCTCCCGAAGTCGTAGGCGCTCAGCTTGTCCCGCAGGCCCGCGGGGTAGCCGTTCCAGCCGACCAGCGGCGGGTACTGCCAGGTGTGCCGGTCGTTCTCCGGCGGCTCGTCGTTCGCGTTCGCCAGCCGGAAGCAGTGCGTTCTGATGCCGTCCTTGTGGTAGACGATCTTCGCGTGTGAGCCGTCGAAACGGACCTCGGAGGCCGTATGCACGGTGAATGAGCCGTGGTTGGACGTCGAGACGTACTTGATCTGGCTGTCCTGCACCCAGATCACCACGTGTTCCCAGTCGTGCCGGTGCCCGCCGATGCTGCTGCCGGCCAGGGCCTGGTCCTTCTCGAAGTACAGGCCGTACAGGTACGCGCACCAGCCGTTGTTGCACTTGTAGCGCGAGTAGCTGTTGGTGTTGTCGAGGTCGGAGGCGTCGTGGCACTGCCCGTTGAGGGCGCCGGTCGGCTTGAGGCCGCCGTTGATCGTGCCGTCGGGGCCGATGGCGGGGCTGGAGTAGCAGCCGTCCGTGTCGTAGTCGAAAGCCGGCTGGTACGTGAACTCCGCGGCCTCCGCGGCCGCGGGCAGCGCCTGGGGCGGGGCGGCGAAGGCGGCGGCGGGGAAAGCGATGACGAGCGTGGCGGCGCCGGCCAGGCCGGTCAGCCATCTCCTGCGATGCAGCTTGGACTTCTGCGACGACACCGCGTCCTCCTCCTGGTCCGGGCGCAGCCCAACGGCTGCGAGGGGCAAGGGAGTTCAGCATCCCGGGTTTTCACTTCCGGGCCAAGAGTCGCAGGCGTACCAGTGGTGAAGCGCAGCCCGGTGTTCGGCTGGTGACGGCGTGTCAGGAGGTGGGCGGAGCCGGATCCTCCGGGATGTCGGCCGAGGACTCCTCGGGTGTCAGGTCGGGTCTCAGCCGCAGCCACGACGGCTGGCGCAGCATTCCGGCCCGGGTACGGGTGCTGTAGCGGACCTCGCCGACCAGTCGGGGCACCACCCAGTGGGCCCCCGCGACCGGCGGTACGGGGTCGAAGGGGCATACGTCGGTCGCGGCGGACCCGAGCAGCCTCGCCAGTTGCGCACGTTCGGCCTCGCTCCAGCCGGTGCCCACGCTCCCGACATACCGCAGCCGCCCCGCCGCCCGTTGCCCGACCAGGACCGCGCCGGGCAGTCCCGACAGCCGCCCCCTGCCGGCCAGCCAGCCGCCCACGACGACGTCCTCACTGTGCATGTTGCGGATCTTGATCCAGGCGCGGGAACGCACCCCGGGTTCGTACACCGAGTCCAGTCGTTTGCACACCAGGCCCTCCAGACCGTGCTCACGGGTGGCCCGCAGGGCCTGATCGCCGTTCCCGACCAGCGCGGCCGGGGTGGACCAGAACGGACCGTCGAGACCGAGCCGCTCCAGTTGTCCCCGCCGCCGGGCATAGGGGAGCCCCGTGAGGTCCTGCCCGCCCAGGTGCAGTACGTCGAACAGGACGAGGTGCACGGGCACACTCGCCGCCTGCCGTGCCGCCCTGCCGGGCGCGTGCGCCAGCCCCATGCGGGACTGCAGCAACTGGAAGTCGGCGCGTCCCCCTTCGTCGAGCGCCAGCACCTCTCCGTCCAGCACCGCCGGTGTCGTACCGAGCACCGAGCCGAGCGGCCGCAGCTCGGGGTACGCGCCCGTGATGTTCTCCGCGGACCGTGCGCGCAGCAGGACGCTGCCGTCCCCTTCGAGGTAGGCCACCACGCGCTGGCCGTCCTGCTTGGTCTCGTAGGCCCAGCGGGCGTCCTGCGCGGTGGGCGGCAGCTTGCCGGCCCTGGCGAGCATGGGCGGAATCAGGGGGAGCGTCACGGGATGACTGTCGACGCCGCGGCCCGCCGCCATTCGCTCCGCGTGCCGCTTTCCCCTGAACGGCGCTGTCCGCAGGTGAACGAAGCTACCTACAGACTGCTTGCCCGGGTCAGCAGACCGTCCAGACCCACCCGGCGGAAGAACTCGACGCGGATGCGGTCGGCCACGGCGGAGACGACCTCGCTGCGGTCGCGGCTCGGTCCACGTGGATCCGGAACGGCCGCCTGCCGGGAGGCAGTTCCAGGGCCCGCACGACGGCCTCCGCCACGTCGGCGACATCGGCGGCACGCATGCCCCGCGTAGACCGGGTGCCCGAGCTCGGCGAGCGCGCGGACGGTGAGGGCGCCGAAACCGCTGGAGGCGCTGTTGCCCGGACCCGCGGTTTCTCCGGGCGGTTGCGCGACAGTGTGCTCGACTCGCTGACCCGTCCGGCCGGCACGGGCGAGCCGAGCGAGCGCGGCAGGGCCGTCCCTGTCGCCGCCGCGACGCCGGCCGCCCGCCTGCGTGCCCACCAGCCCCGGTGTTCACGGCCGCCGGGTCAGCGCTGCTGGAACAGTGGCTGGACAGACTCTCCGCAGGCTGAGCGCGTCACCCGTCGCCCGTCGCCCGTCAGCCGTCACCCGTCCGCCGTCAGCAGTCAGGTGTGGATGCCAGATGTCAGCCTCATCGCTCGGCGGGCGGCGACAGCGTCGTGAGGCCCGACTGGTAGGCGATGACGGCGAGTTGGGCGCGGTCGCGGGCGCCCAGCTTCGCCATGGTGCGGTGGAGCTGCGTGCGCACCGTGACCGGGCTGACGAAGAGCTTCTCGGCGATCTCCTCGTTCGAGTGGCCCTCCGCCACCCAGCCCATCAGCCGGCGCTCAGGGGCGGTCAGTGCGGGGAGGCCGGCGGACGCCGTCGGGTGCACCCCCTGTGCGGGGGCGGCCAGGAAGCGCGTGATCAGCGCGCGGGTGGCGAGCGGAGAGAGCAGCGAGTCGCCCACGGCCACCGTCCGGATGCCGTCGAGGAACGCGTCGGCGGTCACGTCCTTGCCGAGGAACCCGCTCGCGCCGGCCTGCAGCGCCTGGGCGACGTACTCGTCGATCTCGAACGTGGTGAGGATCAGCACGCGCGTGCTCGACAGATCGGGGTCGGAGCAGATTGCGGACGTGGCGGCCACGCCGTCGGTGCCGGGCAGGCGAATGTCCATCAGCGCGACGTCGGGGCGGTGCACGCGCGCGAGGGCGACGGCCTCGCCGCCTGTGGTGGCCTCGGCGACCACCTCCATGTCGTCGCAGGAGTCGATCAGGATCCGGAACGTGGCCCGGAGGAGGGCCTGGTCGTCGGCGAGCAGCACGCGGAGGGTCATGGTGTCCGTTCTTGTCGTCTCATGGCTGCCGTTCCCTGGTGCCGGGGAGTTCGTCGCGGGAGGGAACGGCGGAGTGCGGGGGGAGGCGGGTGGCGACCTCGAATCCGTCCTCCAGGCGGTGGCGGACCTGGAGGGCGCCACCGACGGAGCGGGCGCGTTCGGGCATGCCTATCAGCCCGGAGCGGTGCCCCGGGGCGGGGGTCGCGACGACGGCGGACGAGCCGTCGTCGTCGGTGAGGGCGATCGTCAGGTGGTCCTCGTCCTTCCGGCGCAGTACACCCACCGTGGCCTTCATCTCGCGCGGCGCGGACGTTCTCGTACAGGTGAGGTCGGTGAGGGTCTTCCGGGCGTGCTCGGGACGGGTACGCGCCAGATGGGCCGCCGAGCCCGAGGCGGTCATGGTGTCGACGGTGCGGACGTGGTCGTCCGCATATCGCTGCCAGGGGATGCTCATCGCGTCTTTCCGGTCGGGTCCTGGAAGCAATGGTGGGCGATGCACGCCGGGAACGACGGATGAGGATCGCCCGTGTCCCGCCACACGAGCGACGCTCTCGGGGGGAAGCCGGGGAGGTCAGACGGGGGGCGGGCGCCCCAGTGACCGGCTCCTCGGTGGCCGGATCGTCAGGGGTCCTTGCGGGTGAGCCGCTCGCCCGCCGCATCGACGAAGGACGCTGTGCCGGTCGGTCGACCGGACATACGCCCTGGCCGCCGTCGCCGACGGCATGCGCCACATGGAGCAGGGGCCCGCCCGCGGAAAGACCGTGGCCTCCCTGGCGTGAGAGAGCGGAAGGCCGCTCATGCCGGACGCCCGGGACGTCGCCCTTCTACCCTCCGGTAACATCGCCCGGCAGGTCATCAGAGGAGGAACCGTGCCACGGTCCGAACGCTCGCCCCTGCTGCTCGCCGGCCTGCTGGCCGCAGCAGGTGTCACCCACTTCGCCGCGCCGAGCCCGTACGACGCGACCATTCCGCGGGCCCTGCCGGGCGCGCCCCGGACATGGACGTATGTCAGCGGCGCCGCCGAACTCGCACTGGCCGCGGGCATCGCACTGCCCCGCACGCGCAAGGCCTCGGCGCTGGCCGCGGCCGCCTTCTTCGTCGGCGTCTTCCCCGCCAACGTGAAGATGGCCGTCGACTGGCGCCACCGCCCCACCCCGCAGAAGGCCGCGGCCCTGGGACGACTGCCCCTGCAGCTGCCCCTGGTGCTGTGGGCCCGCAGCGTCGCGAGGAGCGGGGAGGGACGGTCATGACGGAGCGCCTCACCATCGGTGACAAGGTCGACGACTTCGAACTTCCGGACGAGACCGGCACCCCTCGCATGCTGTCCGAACTGCTCGCCGACGGGCCGGTGGTGCTCTTCTTCTACCCCGCCGCCCTGACCGCCGGCTGCACGGCGGAGGCCTGCCACTTCCGCGACCTGGCAGCTGAGTTCGCCGCCGTCGGCGCCCAGCCCGTGGGCATCAGCGGCGACCCCGTCGAACGCCAGCAGGAGTTCGCGGGCCGCCACACGCTCGGCATGCCGCTGCTCTCCGACAGTGACGGAACGGTCCGCGAGCTGTTCGGAGTGAAGCGCGGCTTCACCCTGGCACCCACCAAACGCGTCACTTTCGTCATAGCCCAGGACCGCACCGTCCTCGACATCGTCCGCAGCGAACTCCGGATGAACACCCACGCCGACCGGGCCCTGACCGCTCTGCGCGCACAACAGAAGTGACACCCGTGAAACGGAGGACCCGGCCGGTCCTCCGTTTCGGTTGAAGCGGTGCGACAAAAGCACCATTCTGAAGGCTATGGAGCACGCCTCGAACGCGGCGGTCGTGGACGCCCTCGGCATCGTGACAGGGTGGAGCGAGGGCGCCCGGCAGCTGACGGGATACCCGGCGGGCGAAGTGGTGGGCCGGCCGGTGCGGGACCTGCTTGCCGAGGAACCCCCGCCCGAGGCCGTTGCGGCGCTGACCGGCACCGTCGTGGTGCGGCATCGTGACGGCTCCGCAGCCCCGCTCACGGTGCGGGCGTGCGTCGTACAGAGCGAGGGCGGCGAGGACGGCGGCTACATGATCACGGCCGAGCGCGCCGGTGACCACCACCGTTCGGTCCAGGCCGGCCGGGCCTTTCAACAGGCCGCCATGTCGATGTCCGTCTTCGACGTCAGCCAGCGCTATCTGCGCCTCAACGACGTCGCGTCCCGCGTCATGGGCGTGCCGGAGGACGCCCTGCTCGGCCGGTTCTTCTCTGACACGGTGGCGGACGCCGAGCACAGCAGCGGCTTCCTGGCCCATCTGCGCCACGTGGCCGAGACGGGCAGGCCGACCCGCTACGAGAGCTACGGCGGTGCCCCGGCCCTGAACCGGGATCATGCCTGGACCACGGAGATGTGGCCGCTGCGTGAGCCCACCGGTGAGGTGTACGCGGTCGCGCTCGCCTCGTTCGACAGCACCGAGCAGTACCTGGCCCGCCAGCGCCTGGCGCTGCTGAACGAGGCGGCGGCCTCCATCGGCACCACCCTGGACGTGATCCGCACCGCCGAGGAACTCATCGAACTCCTGGTGCCCCGGTACGCCGACTTCGCCAGCGTCGACCTGCTCGACTGGGTTCTCGGCGCGGAAGAGGGGCCCGTGATGCCGGAGGCCGACGTCATGATGCGGCGGGTCGCGCACGGCTCGGCCACCGAGGGCACGCCCGAGGCCGCCGTGCACGTGGGGGACACCGACATCTACCCGTCGTTCTCGCCGACTGCGAAGGCCCTGCACACGGGGCGGGCCGTCCTCAGCCAGGCGGGCGAGCCGGACTTCATGCGGTGGGTCGCCGAGCGCAACACACGGGAGCCCGAGGGCCGCCCGTACCGCAGGGGCGTCCACTCGATGCTCGCGGTGCCGCTGCGGGCCCGGGGCACCACGCTGGGCGTCGCGGTCGGCGTCCGTATAGCGAATCCTGACGACTACGGCGGCGACGACGCCGTCCTCGGCGAGGAACTCGCCAGCCGGGCCGCGGTCTGCATCGACAACGCGCGCCGCTTCGCCCGCGAGCGCACCACCGCACTGGCCCTGCAGAACAGCCTGCTGCCGAGGGGACTGTCCGGGCAGGCGGCGGTCGAAGTGGCCCACCGGTATCTGCCCTGCGGCTCGCCGGTCGGCATCGGCGGCGACTGGTTCGACGTCATCCCGCTGTCCGGCAGCCGTGTCGCCCTGGTCGTCGGCGACGTGGTCGGACACGGCATCCCGTCCTCGGCGACGATGGGCCGCCTCTGTACGGCCGTACGCACCCTCGCGGACGTGGACCTGCCGCCGGACGAACTCCTCACGCACCTCGACGACCTGGTCATCCACCTGGCGTCGGACGACAGCGGTGCCGAGGCCGCCGAGTTCGGCGCCACCTGTCTGTACGCCGTCTACGACCCCGTCTCGCGTCGCCTCAGCCTTGCCGCGGCAGGCCACCCACCGCCCGCCCTCGTGCTGCCCGACGGGACCACGAGCCTGATCCCCATGACGGCCGGGCCTCCGCTCGGTGTCGGCGGCCTGCCCTTCGAGGCCACCGAGCTGGAAGTGCCCGAAGGCTGCGTGGTCGCCCTGTACACCGACGGCCTGATCGAGGACCGCGACCGCGACATCGACCACGCCACCGACGAACTGTGCCGCGCGCTCACCGCCCCCGCCGACACCCTCGACACGCTGTGCGACGCGGTCCTCAAGGCCGTGCTGCCCGAGGAGCCCAGTGACGACGTGGCGCTGCTGCTGGCGCGCACCCGCGCGCTGCGCGAGGACCGGGTCGCGACCTGGGACATCACCCCGGATCCGGAGCGCGTGGCCGCGGCCCGGCAGGCGGCGACCGAGCAACTGACCGCCTGGGGCCTGGACGAGGCCGCGTTCGTCACCGAACTCGTCGTCAGCGAACTGGTCACCAACGCGATCCGGTACGGCTCACCTCCCATCCAGCTGCGTCTGATCCGCGACCGCACCCTCATCTGCGAGGTCTCCGACGGCAGTTCCACCTCACCGCACCTGCGCCGGGCGCACGCCTTCGACGAGGGCGGCCGCGGACTGCTGCTGGTCGCCCAGCTCACCCAGCGCTGGGGCAGTCGGCAGGCGGGCCAGGGCAAGACGATCTGGGCCGAACAGTCGCTGACCCCGCAGTGATCACTGGAACGAGCAGCCCGGGTTCGGCACGTCCTCCGAGAAGGGCGCGCCGTGCGGCAGGATGTACAGCACTTCCAGGATCAGTGGAGTGGTGCCCTCGTTGCGGCCGAGGTGGACATCGCTCGGTCCGCCCGGCTCGCGGAGGGCGGTGCCGGTCTTGTAGACACCGTCCCCGGCGCAGTCGGAGGCGTAGTGGCTGAGGGTGCCCTGTCGGACGAAGCCGTAGACGGTGCCGTCGTGGTAGTGCCAGCCGGTGCTCTGGCCGGGCGGGACGGTGATCTCCCGGACGACGTAGTCGGTGTCCCCGACGGTGGTCTGGCTGATCAGCCGCCCGGACACCCCCGGGCCGGGCGGTGTGGCTCCCGCGGAGTTGCAGGTCAGAACGGTGCCGGTGACGACCGCGCCGACCACGGCGGTACGGAGGGCGTTGCGCATGTGAAAGGCCTTCCCGAAACGAGGGACGAAGATCGACTGACGTCGTGAACATAGAGGCCCACAAGGGCGGCTGGGGCCGGATTCATTGAATCCGTACCGAGTGGCCAGACGGCGGTCCGCTCCCGTACACGTCAGCCGGTTTCCCGTCGCCCCTGAGACCCGGGAACCGCGGATGCCGCAGTATTCCGTCCCGGGACGCGGCGCGCCCGCGACGAGGACGCGCTCCGCATCCGGCCATGGAACATCCCTCGTGTTCCCTGCGAAGATCGGATACGAGACCGGCCGAGCCGAGCCGGTCCGGTGATCATCGGAGCGCGTATGACGACGGAGCGGGACACGGCGACGGGCGTCGAACAGGTCGCGGGGATCGAGGTGAAACCGGTCGCCGGGCACATCGGAGCCGAGATCACAGGAGTCGATCTCGCCTCCGCACCGGACGACGCCGTGGTCGCCGCGATCCGGGCGGCGGTGCTGCGCTGGAAGGTGGTGTTCTTCCGCGGGCAACGGCTCGACCACGCCGGGCACGTGGCGTTCGCGCGCCGCTTCGGCAAGCCCGTCGTGCTGCGCAAACGGGGCAGCGCCTCACCGCCGGACGTCCCCGAGGTCGAGACGACCGCCGACCGCCTTGAGCTGGGCGGAAAGTTCGGCATGGAGCACGACGAGTGGCTGCAGCGCCGACGGCACACGCTGCTGCGCGGCTGGCACTGCGACCACGGCGCGCGCATCGACCCGCCGGCCGCGACGATCCTGCGCGCCGAGGCCGTGCCGCCCTACGGCGGTGACACGACATGGTCGAACCTGGCGGCCGCCTACGCCGGACTCTCCGCTCCCGTGCGGGCGTTCGTCGACGGGCTCCGCGCAGAGCACCGCCTGGGCGTCGGCTACCAGCCGCGTCCGGGCGACGACAGCTATCTGCGCCACCTGCTGGACCATCAGGTCGCCTCCGTGCACCCGCTGGTGCGCGTGCACCCCGAGACGGGCGAGCGGGTGCTGTTCGTCAACGGCTACTACATCGAGCAGATCACCGACGTCTCCCGCCCGGAGAGCCGGGCGATCCTCGACATGCTGCTGGAGCAGGCGGTCCGGCCCGAGTACACGGTGCGGTTCCGCTGGGAGCCGGGCAGCGTGGCCTTCTGGGACAACCGGGCCACCATGCACCTCGCCCCCAGCGACAACACCCACCTCGACGTCCCACGGATCATGCACCGGGTGATGCTGACGGGCGACGTACCCGTCGGCGTGGACGGCAGACCCTCGCAGCCGGTAGTCGGGACCGAGCCGGGGCGCTGGTGACCTCAGCCGGCGGGCTGCCAGCCCAGCGCGGGACCGAGCTTCGAGGCCATGTCGGTGAGGATCTGCACATAGTCCTCGTGCCCGAAGGCGAACGGCAGCGCGAACGCGACCTCGTCCACCTCGCGGAACGCGGCATGAGCCTGGAGGCGTTCGGCGATCTCCTCGGAGGTGCCGACGATGTCCGGCGCGAACATCAAACGGGCCGGCCCCTGAGGTGAGGCCGTGCGAGGGGTGCGCCTGGCCGCGTACTCCTCGTATTTCGCGCGTTGTCCGGCTGAGGCGGAGTCGGTGGGGATGACGACCAGGCCCTGCGAGACGCGCGCGTTCTCGCCGTCCTGGTGCTGGGCGCGAAAGGCGCGGATGTGGGACAGCTGGATCTCCGCGAAGTCGAAGTCCCCTTCCCCGCCCGCCCCTTCGGCCTTCACGACACTGCTGGTGAGGAAGTTCATACCGTGCTCACCGGCCCAGCGCGCCGAACCCAGACTGCCACCGCCGTACCAGAGCCGCCGCCCCAGACCGGGGGAGTGGGGCTGGACCCGGTCCGAGAACACTTCGAAGCCCTCGACACCGCTGAAGTCCGTCGCGCTCCTGCCCCGCACGAAGTCCAGCAGGCGCCGCACCCGCTCGTAGGAGAAGTCCTCGACCTCGGCCGCGTCCGGGTACAGCGCTTCCTTCACCTGCTCGTAGTGCATCGGCGGCCCGACGCTGACACCCGGGTTGATCCGGCCCCCGGACAGGATGTCGACCGTCGCCAGGTCCTCGGCCAGGCGCAGCGGGTTCTCCCAGCCGAGCGGGATGACCGCGGTGCCGAGCTCGATACGGCTGGTGCGCTGCGAGGCCGCCGCCATCACCGCGACGGGGGAGGAGATGCCGTACTGGAGATGACGATGCCGCAGCCACGCGCTGTCGAAGCCGAGCCGCTCACCCAGCTCGATGATCTCCAGCGTGGATTCGTGCCCCCGGCGCGGATCTGTCTCGTCGAACAGGCCGATGGTCAGGAAACCCAGCTTGCGCAAGGGGCGTGAGGTCGTCGGCACAGCGTCCTCCGTCGTTCGTCGATCAAGGTCTACGGCTGCGTCAACCGGATCCCCGCAGGAAGTGTTCCCACTTTCAAGCTCAGGTCAGGGGAATGGTGAACTCGTCCTCGACCGGCGGTTCGACCTCCTGGGCGCGGTTGCCGGTGGCTGCGAAGCAGCGCAGCCGGATCGCCTCCGGAGTGACGTCCAGACGCAGGAAGCACTTGAAGAAGGGCGGACTGTACGTCGCCGAACTCGGCGAGAACAGCTGCGTGTAGATCTTGCGGACCGGGAGGCGGAAGCGCGAGGTGCGGTCGGGGCGGCCGCCGGCACCCAGCAGACTGGCCACGATGCGGGCACGGCGGGTGACGCGCACCGGCCCGCCGGGGGCACGGGTCGGCGGCATGCCGAGCCGCTCGGCGATCACGGCCATCGCCTCGTGCTCGGTGAGGGTGAACAGGCGCGGCAGGCGCAGTCGGCGTCCGTAGAGCCTGCTGTAGAAGGCGAGGGAGTCACCGCGCAACGGGTAGCAGCAGAAGTCCTTCTCGGTGACGTGCGCGATGTCGATGCGGGGGATGGTGTGGGTGGCGTGCATGAACGCGCCGCCGCCGCCCGAGACGACGTACTGGATGGTGCGATCGTCCACCTGGACCGGGTAGCGCTGGTAGTTGTGGATGTCGCCGCCTATCGCCGCGACGTAGTGGTGCTCGGGGTCCCGGACGATGTCGTCGACGGTGCCGTTGCCCCCTTCGATGGTGCAGGGGTGGTGCTCACCGTCGACGTACAGGGGCGAGCCGGTGATGAGGATCTTGGGCCGGGGGCCCTTCGACACCTCCCGCAGCCATGCGCCCTGTTCGGCGTCGATGGTGCCGAGCAGGCCCGTGTCGATGCCTATGATCCGCACCGGTCCGGCGTCCACGGCCCAGTACGGGCCCGGCTGCACGGCCCGTTGGTCCGGCTCCGACCGCAACTGCCGTGCCTCGTCCAGGTGTTGACCGTCCGTCGGGCGCGGTCGGTGCCACAGGAGACCGCGTGTCCAGGCCCGGGTCAGCGGGCGCGCTGCCGGCTCGGGCGCGAGGGGCGGGGCGTCGTCGCAGAAGACACGCATGAAGGCGCCGAGGTCCTCGTACCAGTCGTGGTTGCCGGGTATCGCGTAGATCGGCGCCCGGTAGTCCTGGTAGGGGCGGAAGAACTTCGTGGCGTAGCCGTCCGCGCTGCCCACCGGGTAGATGACGTCGCTGGCGATGACAGCGAACTCCGTCCCCTGACTGACCTTCAAGAAGCCCGGCACCACCGCGTATTGAGGGTCGTCGCCCTCCCCGGTGTCGCCGATGACCATGAACGAGAACCGGTCCGGATCCTCGCGCCGGATCACCTTGTCCGCGGGCGCGCCCGCGGCTTGGCGCTGGGCCACCCATCTGCTGCGGGTACGGCCCGTGGGGTCCCCGAACCAGGAGGCCAGCACGCCGTTGCGAGCTGCCCACAGCGTTTTCGGGCTGAGCCAGGAGAGCTTTTCCACTCTGTGCGGCATCAGCCGCTTGTACTCGCCGCGCTCTGCGGAGCCCCAGCCGGCGCCTTCGGCCGTATCGCGTGAAGAGTCAGACACCGCTGCACCGTAACAAGGGTGGCTTCCTCCGCCCCTGGTGGGGTGGGTCGCCCTACGCGGGAGTTCGGCCGGTCGCCCGGCCTACTGGTTCCTGCTTCGCGAACGGGCTGACACCGAGGCCTCCACAGGCTGGGACGGCGAGCCAGGCGGCCTTCGGTGTGCCTGGCTTCGCTGCCGAGGCTCCCGCCCGGTGCGCCGAACTGAGGGCCGGCTTCCCATGCGGACGGGCCGGCTTCCCGTGTGGAGGGGCCGCTGTACCGCCCGGTCCTTCCGCATGGGGAAGGCCGCCGCGGATCACCAGTCGTGGCCGGGCGGTGGGGCCCACTGTGGCGGAGCGGTCCCCTAGTGATCCAGCCGGGGGCGGGCGTGGCCGACCGGCCCGCCGAAGCCGGCGCTGCTGTGCTGCGGCGCTGGCTCTGTCGTCTCCTTGGCCGCCCAGGTCCGCTGGGACGTGGCCGACTTGCTCCACTCGCCGTCGCCCAGCACCAGCAGAGGGTCGAACATGACCACCACCCCGGCCAGCAGCAGGAAGACGGCCGGTCCCAGAAGCATGGGCAGCAGCAGGGAGGTGGGCGAGTCGCCCGCCCAGGCCCCGTTGCCGTTGCCGTGTACATGGACGCTCACGGCGGCCATGGCCGTGTAGTGCATGCCGGACACCGCCACACCCATGACCAGACTGGCCCCGAGGCTCGTCATGAAGCCGCGGATGCTGACGGCCGCCCACAGTGCGGCGGTCGCGGCGACGACGGCGATCGCGACGGACAGGACGACGGTGAGCGGGTCGTACCGGATGTCGCCGTTCACCTCCACCGCGGCCATGCCGAGGTAGTGCATGACGGCGACACCGATACCGGTGACCACGCCGGCGACGCCGAGGGTGATCTTGCCGGAGCCTCGGTAGCCGACGATGAACACGCCGATACCGACCACGATGATCGCCAGGGCCAGGCTCAGCAGGGTGAGGCCCGTGTCGTAGCGGATCCCGGTCTCCTCGACCTGGAAACCGAGCATGGCAATGAAGTGCATCGTCCAGATGCCGCAGCCGATCGACGCGGCGCCGAGCGCCAGCCAACCGGGCTTCCACGACTCTTCGTCGAGCAGGGACCGGACGATGCAGCGCAGTCCCAGCGCCCCTCCCAGACAGGCCATCAGATAGGCAGCCACAGGTGTCACCGCGCCATAGCGGAACCCGTCAACCGTGCTGTGCATGTGCCAACTCCCCCCAGAGCCATGGCAGATCGTGGGAAAGGTCTACGGGTGAAGGTCATGTGAAGGCAAGGCATTACCACTGGTAACTGAATAACTCTCAACTCTCAGCGGTTAACTCCGGTCACTCTTGGGCGAGTTTCAGTCATGTGCCACATTCAGTTGTCATATTCGTCGGATAGGGCCGGTCCGGCACCTCGGTGGTCGGCGGCCGGCCGGTGTCGGCCGGCCTCCGGCACATCCCGCTCACAAACGTCGCCGAATCCGGCACCTACCAGGTGCAGATCAGCCTCAGCAGCCTTGCCACCGGCACCGTTGACCTGACCCTCAAGACAGCCACCACGGCCACCACCGCCAAAGCCCTCACCGCCGATGTGCTCTGGCACGCAGACATCGCGATCCTCGCTCAGCCCGGAAGGCACACGTTCCTCGGGAAACCTGACCGTCGCCACGGTTACCCTTTTCCGGCCTCCCGGGCCGACCCAGAACAGCCGAGGTCACCCGGCGGCGGTGATCCGCCACTGCTGGTTGGCGCTGCCGGAGCTGCTGTACTGCCCCAAAGCGGAGCCGTTGCCGGTACGGCCCATCCCGTCGAGGTAGAGGCCTGTGGCGCGGTTCTTGATCCGGACGTTGTTGGCGTTGGTCAGCACCGACCATTGCTGGCTGCTGCCATTGGTGTCGGAGTACTGCCCTACCGCAGAACCGTTGGCGGTGCGGCCCTGGCCGTCGAGGTACAGGCCGGTCGCGCGGTTCTTGATGCGCACGTAGTTGCCGTCGTTCTCGATGCTCCACTGCTCCTCGGTGCGGCTGCCTGCGCCCGACCACTGGTCGGCCTCGGACCCGTTGGCGACGGCGCCGGCGCCGTCGACGTACAGGCCGGTGGCGGCGTTGCCGATCCTGACGTATGTGCCGCCTCCGTTGCCGTCACCCCAGGCGTACTGCAGCCGGGCCAGCCCCGAGGGGTTGACCAATGACAGCTTGGTGGCCGAGCCGGTGCCGACCCTGGTGGTCATGCTGTACCAGTCGCCGTCCCGCAGCCCCGGCCAGTACACGCTGCCCATGCCGAGCTTGCGCAGTTCGCTGCTGACGCCGCGGACGTAGTCGGCGAAGAACGACCCGCTGGGGATGCTGTAGTCGATCATGCCGTACTGGACGCCGTTCTTACTGCCCGGGCCCATCGGGCCGCCCCACTCGGTGGCTATCGTGCGATCGGCGTAGCCGCCTATGTAGCCGGCGATGTGGTTCGCCCACTCCGTCTCGTCCTCGTAGCCGGCGAAGAACGAGTAGTCGTGGACGGCGAGCATCGTGCCGTTCAGGCGGCTGTCGCCGCCGACCGCCGCGACGTTCTGGGCGTCGCCCGCTCCGTCGAGGACGACTCGCCCGCGCGGCACGCCGGAGTACCTGGCCAGCCAAGCGTTGTAGAAGTTGTCGAGGTCGCCGGTGCCGTAGCCGTACGGCTCGTTGATGACCTCGAAGTAGGCGTTGGGGTTGCTCCCGTACTTGGCGACGACGGTGTCCCACATCTGGTTGAAGCCGCTCGTGCTCGTCGGCTTGCCACCGGCGTGCGCCCAGTACGCCAGGATCACCTTGCCCTTGGTCAGCGCCGTGTCGATCGCCCCGGTGTACGTCGACCAGTAGGTCGAGACGGTGGGCTCGTTGATCGGCATGCGGACGGTGTTGGCGCCGGTGATCGAGTACATCTGGCCGACCACCTGGTTGGCCGTGGCGGCGGCCGACGTGTACGTGTCCGAGGGCCCGAGGCCTGACACGTAGAGGACGCCGTTGACGAAGTTGTCCCGCTGGTCTGCCCAGTTCACGCCTCTGAACTGGTTGGTGGAGGCGTGGGCCTGGCCGGATCCGAGGGTCGTGAGTGTGCCCGCCGCGAGAGCGAACACGGCGACGATCCTGCACAGCGTGAACAGGGCTCTTCTGGATAGGGCGTGAAATGACAATTCCACGGGCTGGTCCTTCCCTGCGGCTCCTCCCGCACGGTCGGCCCGCGCGGTCTAGAAAGGGCTTACCGTTCCGCAGAGGTTTTCGGAAGGCCCAGCTCCGAAGCGACGACCTCCGCACCCTAGTTCCGGCCACGACGATCATTTGCGAGGTACGCGCAAACCGCCATCGGCTCGCCCTTCCGGCCGACCGAAGCGGATGTCATCCACCCCGACGGCATACGGCCGGACCAGCCGGGAGTACACCGAACGCCATGCCGTCCCCCGCACACGGGTCAACTCGTGTGCGGGAACGCGGCGTTCGGCTTTCAGTTGAGAGGATCAAGGGTCAGGTACGCCTGCTGCGGGCTGCCGTCGTGCACCAGGGACTCCTGGTTGCCGACGTCGTCGAAGGCGAAGGCGTAGGCCTTGCCGTCGGCCATCTGAGCATGGATCTTGCGGGCGTACTGGTTGGTCACCGTGTCCCGGTAGAAGTTCGCCGTCGTGGTGTCCGGCTGGTTGGGGTTGACCAGGAGGGTGGAGCGGTTGAATCCCGCGCACAGGGTGCGGGAAATCGGTCCGCGCACCTGGTCGTTGGGAGCGTCGAGCAGCTTGTGGCACCCGAAGATGCTGTCCGCGTCCGGCTTCTGGAAGCTGGTGACGACGGCTCCCGAACTGTCGGTGAAGTTCATGACGTTGCCCGACACCCGGCCGATGTACTTCGTGTTCGGCTGGTCGGTGAACGGCGTCACCGTCAGTGTGGTCGTGGCGTACTTCTGCCAGACGCGGCTCACGTAGTCGTCCATCACGGACGCGGGGAGGGCTCCGTTCTCCAGGCCGTAGCCCGGTGCCAGTGCGCGCAGGACAGTGCCGTCGGAGCGCGTCTGGATCAGGTTGGCCCAGCCGCCCGGCTGTCCCCGCAGGGCGCTGAAGAAACCGTTGTAGCCACCCGACTTGAGGTGACCGGTGGTGGCCGTGCTGCCGTCGGCGCGCTGCACCCCGACCGCGTAGGGCGCGGAGAACATGTCCACCTGGGTGCTGTTGAGCCACAGGCCGGAGTCGTTGAGCGTGTACTCCGACCAGTTGAACAGGATGTTGCGGTTGGGGTCGCTCGGGTTCTGCACGGCGGGCTGCACCAGGCCGCCGGTCGTCAGCTTGAACACGAGCTTCTGGCCGTAGGAGAAGTAGATCCGGCCGGAGAACTTGGGGATCCGGATCGTCTTCGACTGACCGGCGGCGGGCCCGGCGATCGACGCGTCGGGTGCGGGAGTGGGCGGGTTTCCGCCCGCTGGCCAGGCATGGAACGTGCCGTTCGCGTCCGCCCAGCCCTGCCGGCCCGTCGAGAGCAGGGTGCCCAGGGTGTAGACGTAGACCGGCTCGCCGCGACCGGAGTTGTTGGTCAGCTTCAGGGGGATGGTGTCGGGCACCGCCGCGTCGGCGGACGACGGCGAGTGGATGGCGAGGACCGCAGCGAGCAGCGCGGCCGCCGCTGCCGGGGCCAGGAGCCGGTGAGTGAGCTTTCTGGGCACGCTCCACCTCCGTGGGGGGTTCACTTGTTGTGGGGGGATCACCTGAGGGGGATGGTCCGGACCTTGTTGAGAGCGCTCTCAAACTGGCACCGGGGCGCGCGCATGTCAATAAGTTGAACAATGGCCGACGAAAGGCGCCCGCGGAGCGAACTCCGCGGGCGCCTTGGCCGGGTCGGGCGGTACGCGTCAGAAGGTGCGCTCGAGGAGGTCGAGCAGCGCGGCCCAGTGCCGCTCGTCGCCGTCCTTGTGGTACGACGAGGTGTCCGCCTGCGTGAAGCCGTGGGCCGCGCCCGGGTAGACCTCGCAGCGGTGGCGTACGCCCGCCGCGGTGAGCGCGTCCTCCAGGCGCTGCATCTGCTCGGGCGGCAGCGAGGGGTCCTCGTCGGCGTGGCCGAAGTAGACCTCGGCGGTGACGTGTTCGGCCGCCAGGTGCGGGCTGTCCGGATCGTCCGTGGCCATGTGCCCGCCGTGGAAGCCGGCCGCGGCCGCCACCCGGTCCGGATAGTGGCCGGCGGTCAGCAGGGACAGCCGTGCCCCCATGCAGTAGCCGGTCAGCGCGACCGGGCCGTCGGTGACGAGAGGGGAGTCGGCCAGCCACTGCAGGTACGCGGCCGCGTCCCGCATGGCCAGGTCGGACGTGACGGACTGGATCAGCGGTCCGACCTTGCCCCAGATCTCCGGACGCGCCGCCGGGTCGATGAACTCGGGCAACTCGACAACGGGTGTCCGCCCGTGACGGTAGAACACGTTGGGCACCAGCACGGTGTAGCCGGCCTCCGCGATGCGGTCGGCCATCCCGGTCAGATGGGGACGGATCCCGAACGCATCCATGTAGAGCAGGACACCAGGACGGGCGCTGCCGTCTGCGGCGTGTGCCACATAGGCGTCGGCGACACCGTCCTCGGTGGTGATGTCCACAGTCGTTCCCTGTACGGAGGTCATGGGGGCTGCCTCTCTGCGCGCGGCGGCGACCAACTCTGCGGCCCGACGGGCCGGGTGCGGCCATCGTTGCATGCGCCACTCGCCTTCCCCGCGGTGCCCCCGGCCTCGTACGACGTGCGAGTTCACTCGAACCGCGTCGGGTCCCCGGCCCCCCGCCGCACGATCTCCGCCTCGCCGTCCGAGAAGTTGATGACCGTCGTCGGCTCGGTGCCGCAGTCTCCGGAATCGACCACCGCGTCCAGCACGTGGTCGAGGCGGTCCTTGATCTCCCAGCCCTGTGTCATCGGCTCGTCCTCGTCGGGCAGGAGCAGCGTGCTGGACAGCAGCGGCTCGCCGAGTTCGGAGAGCAGGGCCTGCGTGACGACGTGGTCGGGGATGCGCACGCCGACCGTCTTCTTCTTCGGATGCTGCAGCATCCGCGGCACCTCCTTCGTCGCCGGCAGGATGAAGGTGTAACTGCCGGGCGTCGATGCCTTGATCGCCCGGAACACGTCGTTGTCGACCCGCACGAACTGGCCGAGCTGCGCGAAGTCCTGGCAGACCAGGGTGAAGTGATGACGGTCGTCGAGGTGACGGATGGTGCGGATCCGCTCGATTCCGTCACGGCTGCCCAGCCGGCAGCCCAGTGCGTAGCAGGAGTCCGTGGGATACGCGATGAGGGCGTCGGCGCGGATGCTGTCCGCGACCTGGGCGATGGTGCGCGGCTGGGGGTTGTCGGGGTGCACGTCGAAGTACTTCGCCATTGGGCGAGCTTATGCCGTGGTCACGTTGGCGACGAACGCTGCGACGTTCGCCACGGTCCGCTCGATCTTCTCCTCCAGGGTGACCGTCTCGTGGAGCCGTGCGCCGGCGCCCGCGTCCCGCTTGCCGCGCACGTACAGGGAGCAGGCCAGATCGCTGCATATGTAGGCGCCCACCGAGTTGCCCTGCTGCCCGGCCTTCCCCGCCTTCGGCGCGACCATCAGAGACACCCCTCCGGAGTGAGTGGTGAGGCACATCGAACACATGCTGCGCCGTGTCTGCCAGGAGCCGGCGGTGGAACTGCGCAGCGCGAGGGCCCTGGGTCGGCCGTCCAGCTGGACCACGAGGTAGGCGCGGTCGGGGGCCTGTGGATCGCGCCAGCCGAGGTAGTCGAGGTCCTCCCAGGGCTGGAGGGCCAGGTCGCGGGGCATGTTCAGGCGCCTGGCCTCGCCCTTGGTGCAGTTCACGAACGCGGCACGGATCTCTTGCTCGGTCAGCGGTTCCATACGGTCACGCTAATTTGCCTAAAAGCTTTAGGCAAATACATAATTCACCCAGGCGAAGGAGAGGGTGGTTATGGCACGTGTGGGGCTGACGACGGAGCGTGTGGTCCGGGCTGGTGCGGAGCTCGCCGACGAGGTGGGCTTCGACCAGGTGACCGTCTCGGAGCTGGCCCGGCGCTTCGACGTCAAGGTCGCGAGTCTGTACTCGCATGTGCACAACTCCCAGGACCTCAGAACCCGGATCGCCCTGTTCGCCCTGGAGGAGATGGCCGACCGGGCTGCCGACGCCCTGGCGGGCCGGGCCGGCAAGGACGCCCTGGTGGCCTTTGCGAACGTCTACCGCGACTACGGCCGGGAACACCCCGGCCGGTCGGCCGCGGCCCGGCTGAGACTGGACCCCGGGACGGCAGCCGCCGGCGCGGGCGTCCGCCACGCCCAGATGACGCGGGCCATCCTGCGCGGCTACCACCTGACGGAGCCCGACGAGACGCACGCCGTACGGCTGCTTGGCAGCGTCTTCCACGGCTACTCGAGCCTGGAGACCGCCGGCGGGTTCAGTCACAGCGCCCCCGGTTCCGAGGAGTCCTGGACGCGGATCCTGGACGCCCTCGACTCCCTGCTGCGCAACTGGCCCCCACCACCCACCACTTGACCGACAGGCGGAGTACATGCACACCACGTACGACTGGATCACCACGCCCGTCACCGCCGACCTGCTGCGCGGCGCACTCGACGTGGAACCCACCGAACACGGCGTACTGCCGCACCGACTGCCCGCCCGGGCCCGCGCCCAGTGCGCCGATCCACAGCTGGCCGGCGCCGAGTCCCAGCCCTCGGGCGTACGGCTGGCCTTCCGCACGCGTGCGACCGCCGTCGAACTGGACACCCTGCCCACCAAGCGCGTCTACGTCGGCGCCCCGCCACGTCCCGACGGCGTGTACGACCTCCTCGTCGACGGCCGCTCGACCGGCCGGGCGAGCGCCACGGGCGGCAACACCGTGACCGTCGACATGGCCGCCGGCACCACCGAACTCCGTCCCGGCCCCGTGGGCACCCTGCGCTTCACCGACCTGCCCGAGGGAAACAAGGACGTGGAGATCTGGCTCCCGCACGACGAGACGACCGAACTGGTCGCCCTGCGCAGCGACGCCCCCGTGGAGCCCGCGCCGCCGAGCGGCCGCAAGGTGTGGCTGCACCACGGCAGTTCGATCAGCCACGGCTCCGACGCGGCGAGCCCCACCACCACATGGCCCGCACTCGCCGCCTCCCTCGGCGACGTGGACCTGATCAACCTCGGACTGAGCGGCAGCGCCCTGCTCGACCCGTTCACCGCCCGCACGCTGCGCGACACCCCCGCCGACCTGATCAGCATCAAGATCGGCATCAACCTGGTCAACACCGACCTGATGCGCCTGCGCGCGTTCACCTCGGCCGTCCACGGCTTCCTCGACACCGTCCGCGAAGGTCACGCCACCACACCGCTGCTGGTCGTCTCACCCATCCTGTGCCCCATACACGAGGACACGCCCGGCCCAAGCGCCATCGACTTCACCTCACTCGGCGAGGGCAGGCTGAAGTTCCATGCCATGGGCGATCCGGCAGAACGCGCCGACGGAAAACTGGCCCTCGGTGTGATCCGGGACGAGCTGAACCGCATCGTGGCCCAGCGGTCGGCCGAGGACCCGAACCTGCACTACCTCGACGGACGCGACCTGTACGGGGAGTCCGACTCCGCCGAACTCCCGCTGCCCGACCAGCTCCACCCGGATGCCGCCACCCACCTCCGCATCGGCGAACGCTTCGCCGAACTGGCCTTCGCCACGGGAGGCGTCTTCGGCCGTCGCAGCATGTGAAGGCGGCCGTCGCCTCGCCGTACGGAAGTCGTACTCGTGTCACCTTCGGGCACACGTGAGGTAACGTCCCCGACCGATATGCCGAGGTCGATGCGATGGACGAGGAGAAGTCCGAGATGGCTGGCCGAAAGGACGGGGCCCGCCCTGCTCAGGTGACGGGCGCCGACGGTACGACGTGGGCACAGGAACTGCTCGACCACCTCCGGCCGACCGGACGGGACATCCGCCGGGTCGCCGCCTGGCTCGCGGACGCGGTGCACGGGACGGCCTGTCTGCAGGACGACACGGGCAGCCTCCTCGCCGGAACGCCGACACCGCTCGACGAGGGCCTCGTCGCGGACATCGTCTCCGGCCGCATCGCCTCCGCGGCCTGGGACGGCGACGGGCGTCATCTGCGCCTCGTCAGAGTGGAGCTGCCGCCGCCCGCCTCGGCCGGTGTGCTGGTGGTGTCCCGCACGGACCCCTTCGACCGACGGGCCTCAGACATCGTGACCCACACCGCCCAGGTGGTCGAACTCCTGCTCAGGGCACACGAGTCGAGCATGGCCGGTCGCCGTCTGCAACGGGCGACGTCCGACCTGCGCCTGGCCATCCTGCAGCTCCTGATGGTCGAGGACACCGTCTCCGCCCGTCGTGTCGCCGCAGGCCTGTGGCCCGGCCTGCTCGACACCGACACCGCCTGCGTCTACGTGCTCGAAGCCGACGCCCAGGACCGCGACCGCATCGCCGAGGAATGCCTGGACGCGACGGACGAGCAGGCCCTGGTCGTGCGCTGCCCCGCCGTGGACGCGCACGTCATCGTCGTCGCTCCGTGCGACGCGGCCGCCGCGGAGCTGCGCCGGCTGGTCGGCAGGCAGCCGGGCACCTTCCTCGGCGGCAGCGCCCCGCAGAGCCTCGTCCGCACCGCGACCGCCTACGGACAGGCCGTCAGCGCCCTCGCCGTCGCCCGCTTCCGGCCCGACAAGCAGGCCGTCTACGCCGAACGCACCCACCCCGAACGCCTGATGGACCCGGCCGTGCTGCATGGCTGGACCACTGGGATCCTGCGCCCGCTGGACAGGCTCGCGCACCACACCCGCGCCGAACTCCTCGCCACCACCCGGCTGGGCCTGGAGTTCACCGCCGTGAACGCGGCCAAGGTCCTGGGCGTCAGCCGCAACACGGTCCGCGCCCGCATGGAACGCGTGGAGGGCCTGCTGCACGCGGACTTCTCCGACCTCCCCGCCCGCGCCGTCGTCCACCTCGCGCTCAACGCCCGCGTCGGCCTGCCGGAGGAAACCCGGGAGACCGGTCCCGCCGACACCGCGGACCCCCGGCTCGGCGACCTGCTGGCCGGGCCCGCACTGCGCACCTGGGCACACGACCTGCTCGGCCGCCTGGAGTCCGACGCCCGCGACCTCCGGCGCACTTTGCGCACCTGGATCGCGGCGGGCGGCAACGCCGAACGCACCGCCCACCTCCTGGGCGTGCACGCGCAGACCGTGCGCGAGCACGTGCGCAGCGCGGAACCGGTCCTCGAACGCCAACTGCTCGCCTCCGGCAGCGATCTCTACGAGGTCGTGCTCGCCCACCTGGCCCTCGGTGACCTCGACCAGCCCGACCTCAACCGGACGAACCGGGACCATCCGGGCCCGCCTGTGCACAAGTGAGCCCTGCGCACACCGCAGCGGGCACTGACGCGGTACCCAACGGATCCGCCCTAGACGTAAGTTCGACGGGCGGGGGCACGACCGGAACGGGGGACCGGTCGGGCCCCCTTTGCGGTTCTACGCACGCTGCATCCGCAGCGTCTCGTCGACGAAGCCGTCCCAGCCGATCCTCCCGGCTTGTACGGCGGCCAACTGGCCCCGGGTGCCGGAGCAGTGCGACGACCGCGTTGCCCACGAGGCTGACGGTGGTCTCGTACCCGGCGCCGATCACCAGCAGCAGTGCGTACAGCAGTTCCTCGGCGCTGAGCCGGTCGCCGTCCTCGTCCCGCAGCCGGATCAACGGTGGTCAGATCGTCCCCGGGATGCTCGCTGCAACCTCCAGTGCAACCGAGGGTCCTCGCTGACCGGCGCATCGGGAATCAGGTCTTTCAGGGTTGCCCGGCGAGCGCTACCCTACTCGCCAGTAACGAGACATGTTCAGGAGGCACGATGCCGCAGCTCGAGGTCGACGGCGCAGCGCTGACGTACGACGACGAGGGCCCCCGAGACGGCGACGGCGTGCCGCTGGTGTTCGTTCACGGCTGGACGGCGAACCGGCACCGCTGGGACCACCAGATGACGCACTTCGCAGAGCGGCGCCGGGTGATCCGCCTGGACCTGCGCGGTCACGGCGAGAGCAGCGGGGCGGGGGTGCGCACCGTCGCGGAGCTGGCCGGGGACGTCATCGCCCTCCTCGACCACCTGAAGGTCGACCGGGCGGTACTCGTGGGCCACTCGATGGGCGGCATGATCGCGCAGACCATCACCCTCGACCACCCCGACCGGGTCGAACGCCTCGTACTGGTCAACTCCATCGGACGCATGGCCTACAGCCGAGGCAGGGGTCTGCTGATGGCGGCCTCGACGCTCGTCCCGTACAAGCTGTTCGTCGCCACCAACATCCAGCGCGCCTTCGCCCCCGGCCATCCTCGCGACGAGATCCGCGCCTACGTCAAGTCCTCCGCCGACACCCCGCGCGAGGTGGTCATGACGCTCTACGGCGCCATGCGCGCCTTCGACGTACTGGACCGGGTCGGCGAGATCCGCGTACCCACCCTCATGATCCACGGCTATCACGACATCCAGCTGCCGGTGCAGCAGATGCTGCGCATGGCGAAGGACTACCCGGACGCGGTGGTCCGCATCATCGACGCCGGCCACGAGCTGCCGGTGGAGAAGCCGGCGGCACTGACCACGGCACTCGACCGGTTCGTGACTCCCGCCCGGGGCTGAGCCGAGGTGATCAGCGCGTCAGCTTGGCCCTGACACCGCCCACCGCCGCGGCGGGCCGTGCGGTGGCACCGACGGAACGCCGTACCAGACGAGCCTCACGGCGCAGGTCATGGGCGGCATGACGGCCCCGCCACGCCACGGAGGGGGCACCGGCGGTGTCGTCGGCCGCGATCAGCAGGCCCCCGAGCATCGACAGGTTCTTCAGGAAGTGGATGCGCTGCTGGGCGCGCTTGTCGGGATCGTCCTCCTCCCAGAAACGGTGACCGGCAAGCGTCGTCGGCACCAGCGTGGCCGCTATGGCCAGCGCGGCGGGCCGGGGCAGACGCCCGGTGCCCAGCAGCAGACCGGCCACCACCTGTATGGCTCCGTTGAGCCGTACGACCTGTTCGGTGCGGTCGGGCAGAGCGTCGATCCGCTCGGTGACGGGCTGGACGACGGGCTCGGCCACGGGGGCGACCTGCTCGGGAGCGCGCAGCGAGTTCAGTCCGCCGGTGACGAACATCGAGGCGAGCATGGGGCGGCCGACCAGACGCAGGAAGCTCATGACTTTCTCCCAGGGGTAGGAGCGCGTGCAGAGAGCCACCGGGTTCCCCGCGGTGCTGTGGTCGATGCCACGTCATCCGGCGAGGTGAGGGCATATCCCTCCCCGCAGCCGCGAGCTACCGTTTTTGCCCAGTTCCCTGTCCTCCCACAGTACGGACGGCCCCGCAGTGCTCGCAGACCTCTCTCCGCTGATCGCGGCGACCGCCCAGTGGCTGACCTGCGCCTACCCCGCGGGCGGTGGCGCCCTGGCCTCGGCCCTGTGCGAGGCGCAGGCCCGCCAGGCCGTGACGGTCGCGGCCTGGCTGCGCTATCCGACCCGGATGGACGCCGCGCTCGTCGGTATGGCGGGCCCGGGCGGATCGGCCCGGCTCGACCGGATCGCGGGCGCGCACGACCTCGCCGGCCGGGACACCGATGTCCATGCCTGGCGCACCTGGGTCGACGAGGTCGTCGCCAGCTGGGCGGCCGGCCTGCTGAGCGATCCGGAACTGGCCGGACTCGCGGTGGCAGCCGCCGCCGAGAACAGCCATACGGCCGGTACGCCCGTCGCGTTCCGACGCCTGCTCGCACCCGACGCCGGCGACCTGCGGGCGGCGACGCTGCTGCGCCACCCCGACCTGCTCGCCCCCGTCGCCGCGCTCCACCAGGACCAGCTGCTGTGCCTGCTCAGGCCGCCCCTCCCGCTCACTGCCTGACACCGGCCGCCTGCTGCTGAGGCGGTCGGCCGGCAGCTCGTCAGTCGTGCTTGCCGCGTCCGCTCAGCGCGTCCCGCATCCGGTCGACCGCTCCAGCCCCCGGCGCCAGCAGCTTGTTGGCGGGAGGGGTGTCCGGGGCCGAGGGATGAGGCCGGGTCGGCGCCAGCTTCTTGGCCCGGCGGACCTTGTCGCCAAGGTCGTCGAGTGCCTCCGCCGTGCACGCCGCGCGCAGCTGGGGGAAGAGGTTCTGCTCCTCGTCGGCGATGTGTGAACGGACCTCGCTCATCAGCGTCCCGACCAGCCGGTCGAACTCGGCGTCGCCCGCCTCGCAGCTCTCGAGATCCTTCATCAGCTGCTCGGCCTTGGAGTGGTCCTCGATCTCCCTGTCCGCCATGGTGTTCCCGTTGACCAGGTGTTCCCGCACCGCCGGGTAGAGGTACTCCTCCTCGGCCACCGAGTGCCGCACCAGTTCCATCGTGGCCTGGTCGGCGTACACCTTGCGGTCCTTGTGTCCGGACGGCAGTGCCTCGATCCGGCCGAACAGCTCCTCGACCTCCCGGTGATCGGTCATCAGCTCGTCAATGACGTTTCCACCATGTCCCATGCTCTCCACCTCCAGGCAGGAAGCGGTGGCTCCCGGTCCGGATCCACCGCGAGCCCCGAGTGCCCCGGCCTCCGCTGCGCTAACGCCCGACCACAGCAGCTCACCCGGCCGGACGTGGTGTGGGCCGCCGCCTTGTTGGAACCCGCCTACAAGAGCGGACATGGATGGCGCATCTGGGGAGGCCGGCGTGACGGACACGGTGGACTTGGCGGTCGGACGGGTGGGCGGGGAGGTTGCCGTGCGGGCGGAGCGCCTGTGGGAGATCGCCCTCGCCCTGCACGCAGACCCTGAGTACGCCTTCGAGGAACACCGGGCGGCCCGGCTGCTGAGCGGCGAACTCGAACGCGCGGGGTTCGTCGTCGAGCGTGATCTCGCCGGAATGCCCACCGCGTTCGTCGCGCGGGCGGGAAGCGTACGCCGCCCCGCAGTGGCCCTGCTCCTGGAGTACGACGCCCTGCCCGGGCTCGGGCACGCGTGCGGCCACAACCTGATCGCCGCGGCCGGCCTCGGTGCCGCACTCGCGGCACGGGCCGTGGTGGGGGAGGGCGCAGGGGCCGTATGGGCTGTGGGAACGCCTGCGGAGGAGGGCGGCGGCGGCAAGGTCGCCGAGACTGAGGCGGGCCTGTTCGACGATGTCGACGCCGCGCTGATGTTCCACCCGGGCGTGCACAGCTGGCAGTGGGCGCCCCTGACCGCCCAGACGCGTTACCGCGTCGGCTTCCACGGCCGCGCCGCCCACCCCACCGGGAACCCGACCGAGGGCATCGACGCCCTCGCGGCCCTCATCCAGCTGTTCAACACCCTTGCCGTCGTGGGCAGACGGCTCCCCGAGGCCTCACATGTGCAGGGCATCGTCACCGACGGAGGCGTGGCGACGAACATCGTCCCCGAGTACGCGGAGGGACTGTTCGGGCTGCGCGCCGGCACGACCACCGCTCTGGAGGAGCTGGCGGGGGAGCTGCTGACCTGCGCTCAAGGGGTGGCGCGGGCGACGGGGACGACGGTGACGTTCGGGCGCGTCTCCCCGTCCTACGAGCACTTCCGCGACAGCGGGGTGCTGTCGGGACGGTTCGCCCGGCACCTCGCACGCACAGGTATCGGCGTGACGCCTCCCCAGCCCGGCGTCTACCTGGGCTCCTCCGACATCGGCAACGTCAGCGGCCGCGTGCCCGCCATCCACCCCTTCGTCGCGATCATGGATCCGGACGGTTCCGACCACACCCCGGAGTTCGCCGCCGCGGCGTCCTCCGACCGCGGCCGCCGCGCGATGCTGGCGGCGACGGAGGCGCTCGCCTGCACGGCGGTCGAGCTGCTGATGTCCGCGGAACTTCGAGAGCAGGCGTGGCACGAGCACGAGCACGGGCGCAGTGCCGTGGTCGCGGCCGCGCGATGACGCCCGGAACGCACACCTTCGCGCCGCCGCCAGCCACGCGCGATGCCTGCGCCGTCATCCGACGACGGCGACGGCGAATCGCCGGACGGTGTCCGACGGCGGCCGGCTGTCGCGGTGACGGGTCCACACGCAGCGTGTGGACCCGTCACGGGAAGCGGTGGTCAGGTGTCAGGCGCGGGGCCGTTCGAAGGTGAGCAGCAAGCCCTCGACCGAACCGGGCCCTATGCGGCCCTTGACGTCGGCGGAGGTGATCGCCTTGAGGCCCCAGCCGTCCTCGGCGTGCTTGTTGAGGACCTTCTCCAGCTTGTCGCTGTCCAGAGCGTCACCGATCAGCGACTCCCTGAAGGTGACGACCTTGTACTCGTAGGTGTAGGCGTGGCTCATGGCTGCGGCGTCCTCCTGTGTATCGGCTGCGTGGCTGGAGCCAGCCAATCATGTGCAGGGGAACGTTCAGCGACCGGACGCCGACCCACCCCGGCGTGATCTTCTCCGGCGCGGGCAGCACGGGAGTGCCGGCAGGGGGCGCGTACTCCTGAGACCGTCAGACGTCCGGGCCGATGGGCTGCTCGTGGTTGTCGGTGGCGGTCTCGGCGGACGGCCACCGTGCCAACGAGATCATCCCCATCACGCGGTGGATCAAGTAGAAGGCGAGGGGCAGTTCACCGAACACCGCGAGCGCAGCCGACGGCCAGACCTCCGAGGTGCCGAAGGAGAGCGAGACGTCGAACCACGCATCGCAGACCAGCAGCACCGCTGTCGCCAGTGCCGACACCATCACGGCACGGTGCCGCAGCCAGCCGAGTATCGCGGTGGACGCCATCGCGACCAACAGCAGAACGTCGAATCCCACCCAGACCGCGCGCCAGTGGTGGACCCTGTACCCGGACGGCAACGTCAGCGCCAGCAGGACGGTCCACGGGACGAGCGCGATGGAGCAGACGGTCAGCAGTTCCAGGGTGTGCCGCCGGTGCCGGCGTACGCCCTCGAGCAGCTCGGCAGTCGCCGTCGGTACAGCAGCCCCTTCGCGGTCGCCGGTCTGCGTGTCGCTCACGTCGCCTGCTCCGTTCTCGTCTGTTCTCGGGCGGCCGGGCGTCCGGAAGTGTTGCAGCAACACAACCAGGCTAATGCCCGGGCCGGACGTGTCGTTCGGGGGTCCCGGCTGACCTGCCGTTCCGCGGCGAGCGATCATGTCCGCCATCGCGTTAGACCATGCCGTTCACCAGCTTGTTCGGGGTGCGGCCTCGGCCCTGGGCGCCGATGTCATCGTGGCCCAGGGCGTGGAAGCCGGGGCCAGGATGCCCGGAAGGGCGGTCCACGCTGCCGTTCGTGCCCCTGGTGGTGGACCTCGTGGGACCGGTGCCCGTGCGGGAGACCGGTGGGATCGCCGGCAGGCGCGGGGCGGCTGCGGCCCTGGGGCGGGCGCCGCCGACGCCCCGAGGCGCCCGATGGCCGACGAGATGCACGGCGCGCACCCTGGGCCACCCCTACCTGGTCTCCCACCGCGTCCGGTGTGGGTCGGTGAGGCCGTCGACCTCATCGACGACGCGCCGTCCGCCGCCGACGTCGTCGGGACTCTCGCCGAACAGGACGAGGAAGCACTGGCCTCGGCGGGCAGGCACTAGCCCTGTACTTCGCGGGTCGCCGTTTCAGGTCATTGGCCAGCGGGTTTGAGTGACTTCGATGCCGAGGAGGTCGAGGAGGTGGAGTTGGACTCCTCGGGTGATCTGGACGGTGGGTGGATCGGTGACGTTGCCGATCCGCAGGGCGAGTTCGCTCAGGTGGTAGAGGATCATGCGGCCGGTGGGCCGCACCCGGCGGTTGTCCGGGTAGAGGCCGACCATCGTCTGCTCGGGGCCCAGGGCTTGTCTGACCTGGCGCTCGATCAGGCTGAAGACCAGCAGGGCCAGGCAGATGACCTGGATCAGGGCGGCGACGCGGTGGTTGTGCTGCACGAACAGCGGGGTGACCGCCAGGGGGCCCTTGAAGTCCGCGTAACGGCGCTCGACCGATCCCTGGCCCTTGTACTGGATCAGGACCTGGCCCGGGTCGGCCTGCTCGGGGGTCAGCGCCGTCAGCAGCGCGTACCAGCCGTCGGCTGCCGCCTCGTCGTCCAGGACCTGATGGTCGAAGTGCCAGGCCAGGGTGGGCCTGCCGTTGTCGTCTTCGCCGATCTCGGTGCGCAGGCAGGAGGCAACCCGCCGGGTCTTGGCGATCACGCCGATACGGGCCGCGATCTTCTCGGCGGTGTTGTAGTACCTGCCGCCGGCTCCGTGCTGGACCTTGTCCAGGTCCTCGGCCGCGCGGGTGAGGCGTTTGGTGCGGGCGGCCTGCTGGCCCGCAGCGTTGCCGGTGGAGTGGACCAGGATTCGGCGAACGCTCAGGACCGGGTCGCGCCTGCGCGGACCGTTCAGGGTGTGAACGTCCTCCAGTACCCGGTAGACCTCGCGCTGGGCGGGGTCCTTGCCCGCGTCGCGGTCGGGCACCCAGTCCACGACAGTGGCGGCCTCCAGGTCCAAGGCGGCATAGAAACCGTCCTTGACCTGAGCCGCCGGGACCGGGGCGATGAATGCCGTCCTGGCTGCCAGCAGTGCGGCGACGTTCGGGTAGGAAACCAGCTTGGAATCGGCGACCAGCAGGAACTCCCGTTCGCCGGCCAGCTTCTGCAGATCCTTCATCGCCCCGACGACCTGGGACACCTCGGCCGCGCCCCCGCCGAAGACCCGGGCGTGGACCGGGATGCCGCCGTCACCGGTGACCGCGAGCCCGGCCTGGACCTGCTTCAGGTCCACCCGGCGGTCCTTGGGATGCCCGTGCTTGATCACCGGGAACGCGTCGTCCTGATCTTCCAGCGGGTAGGCCCCGTGGACGGACATGGACGTCATGTCCCAGTGCAACCGCGACACGTCGATGCCGAACTCGGTGATCGCCCGCGCGCCGACCGTGCCCGCGAGTTGCTCCAGCTTCGGGGCGATCGCATCCAGTGCCCGCGCGAGGCGGTCGTCGTTGAGCAAGCCCGCCTCGATGCCCAGGACCTCCTCCACCGCCCAGGTCCGGGCCCAGTCGCCGACCCGGAACAGCGGTATCGGCGAGGTCAGCCGGTTCGCGACCAGCGCCTCGATGACCTGCCCGTGCGTCAGGTGCGCGCTCGGCGCGGACGGGCACAACCCGTCGACGATCCCCGCCACGTCCAGCCGGCGCAGAAACTCGGCAGCGACAGGCAGAGCGCCCAGACGCTTCTCCACCACAGACGTCACCACGCACTCAAGGCGCTGACGCTGGGACCGAGGCCGCGGGGACCGGGAAATCATCGACACACCCGGCTAACGCCCACAGCCCCGACCCGGATACGACCGAACCCTCTACTCCAACCGATTCAACGACCCGCGAAGTACGGGACTAGCCGATACGACTCGCCCGCCGCCCGCCGCCGCCCGCCGCCGCCCGGCCCTCTCGACCGGAGACGCCAGAAAGCCCCGTGTTCCGCACATCGTCTCAGACGTGCAGAACACGGGACCTGGAGTGCCGCTCGATCCTCGTCGATGAGACGGCGACGTGGGCGCCGGACGGGCGGACCGAGGCAGGGGGCGGGCGCCCCGACGGGCGTCGCCGCTCCCGGCCGCAGGCCTCGAAGTCCGCTGGAACTGCCGCCGGTTGTCTGCCGACGGTTGTCCGCGCCCGGTCGGTTATCCGTGGCAGATGAGCACGATGAGGCCGTCGCAGTCGTCGCCGTCGTCGTCGTAGCCGCCGTAACCACCGTGGCCGCGATGTTCCTCCTGGCCGTGGCCACGGGACGGGGCGGACGAGGAAGCCTTCTCCCTGGCGTCGTCGTGCGGGGCGGGCGCCGCGGCCACGGCGGATCCGGCGGCTCCCACGAGCGCCGCACAGGCGATGCCCAGGGCGGCACCCACCGCGAGTATTCGCGGAATCCGGGTGCTGGTCCGCTCGGCGTGATCGGGCGTGCTCGGGTGGTTGCTCAGTGGTGTGTTCATGCAGTCACCCTCTACGGCCGCCCGGCCGATTTCGCGCCGAGCGCAGCCGATTGGGTGAGCTACGAGGAACGGTGTGCGCGAAAGGGTGTGCGCGGAGGCGGCTGCGACCGTGCCCGTGCCCAGGCCTTGGTGACAGCCGACCCGTCTTCCTGGCTTGCCCAACTCCCGTTCCTGGTAGGGGAGTTCGGTGGCCGGGAATGGCTGGAGTGCCAGGAGTCGAACGCGGCTTCGGCGCCGCTCACCGGGCAGGGTGCCCTCGGTCGCTCACAGGGTGACGGTCTTGTACTCGACGTACTGGGAAAGCCCGACCGTGCCGTACTCGCGGCCGATGCCGCCGGCCTTGTAGCCGCCGAACGGGCCGTCGAAGGCGATGGACGCGCCGTTGACGGTGACCGTGCCGGTCCGCAGGCGGCGCGCGATGTCGAGGGCGTGGGCCGGGTGGGCGGACCACACGCCGCCCGGGAGGCCGTACTCGGATGCGTTGGCGATCCGTACGGCGTCGTCCTCGTCGTCGTAGGCGATGACGACGAGGACGTGGCCCGTGGAACTCACCAGGCTGCGGTCCCACGAGGCGATCCGTGAACGGCGTGACGCGTTGATCCGGGAAGTCGACGCTTTTCTGAACCGTGCCGCGGACGAGGGGTTGTTCTGCGCCGATATCCCGGCGGGGTGGCCGGGTGCTCTGCTGCCGCAGCTGATGCAGCTGGCTTCACAGGAGTTGCCCGATCTCACCGCCGCGCAGGCCGCGGACGTGGTTGTCGACACCTTCCTGCGAGGGCTCGGCGCGCGCTGACGCCCAAGGGGAGGGGTGCGGTGCGCGACAGGTCCCGCGCCACACCCGGAGAGCCCAGACTTCCGCGCCCGCGTGCGGCACCTGGCCCAGGAGTACGCGGCCGACCGGCGGGACCGCGTTCCCGGCCGGCCGCGCCCGACTCTTCGCCCTGGACCCGCGATCCCCCTGGCCGGTCCTGCCATCCGGCATCAGCCCCGATGCACCGCGGGCCGCCCAGGCCTGAATGCCCCTACGGGTAGGGCAGAAAGGAGGCCGGGCCGGCCCTGTGCCGTGGCTTTCAGCCGAACGCTTCGCTGAGCTGGTTCCGCTCAGCCGCTGTGGGAGACGGTCAGTCCGTAGAAGGCCACGCGGGCACCGTTCGTGGTGCTGTCGGAGGACGACTGGTTGTAGGAACCGGCCTTGAAGTACTGCTTGTAGGAGAAGAAGGACGACGGGATGGGGTAGTGGGTGGTGCTGCCGTTGACCGTCAGGTCGATGGTGTCGCCGCCCGAGACGGCGATGGTGTACGTCCACGTCTTGCCCACGGAGACATGGCCGACGGTGTGCGGTGTCTGGCCGCCGGACGGGGAGTTCTCGGTGCCGAGGACGATGTCGCCGCTCGCACGGTAGTAGAGCTCCAGCAGCGGTTTGGTGGAGGAGCCGCCGGTGCCGAGGTGGATCTGGCCGACGCACACGTTCTTCGTCACCGACACGACCCGCAGAGTGGCGTTCAACTTGTGGCTTCCGCCGAGGGGCCAGTCGGCGGCGCTGCCGCTTCGGTTCATCTCTCGCAACTCGGAGCGCGCGTAGTTGGAGTTGGGAGTCGTGACGCCCTTCTCCGGAGCCCAGAAGGTCATCGCCCCGTCGCGCTTGTCGGTGTAGAAGTACGCGTCCTGGTATCCGCTCGCCCCTTGCAGGCGGGAGGAGGAGATGGTCGTGGGGGAACCGGGTGAGCCGACGGGCTCCTGGAGCTGCCATACGGACAGGTCGAAGGTGCCGCCGGGTGCCTTGCCGGGGTCGGCGGCGGTGGCGTTCCCGGTGACCAGCCTCGTCAAGAGGTGAAGGCAATGCGGCCGGGCGCTTCACGGCGTACGGCGCTTGTGGGAAGTGGCCAAGAATCACTGGCGAGTTGAGTGGTGTCTCACCCGGAGTGAATCGTCGGCACCTCCTTAGTCTGATCAGTCAGTGTCCATCTGTTCACTGAATGGTGGGGTCTCATGACGAAGCCTGAGCGCGAGCCCGGAAGGGTTCGCCGTGTCGCGCGCAAGACCGGGAAGATGGCGTTGGCGGCCGCGTTGGGCGCGCTCGTCCGCTGGGCCGTCACATGGCTCCTCGGACGCGTCGGCTGAGTCGGCGCCCGGGAGGCGGCAGGGGCAAGTGCCTTTTCCCTGCGATGCGTTGACGGCTGCGGCTCGCTGGTGTCGATCCGAAGGGACGGCTGTGGGCCGGTCGTCATGGCAACTTCATCGTGCCGGGGATCAGGGCGGGCCGACTGCGCGGTCACGGTCGGCGCGTGCCATGTGGCCTGCCGGAGACGGTAGTTGGGACCGGACCCGCACCATGTCGGCTGCCGCATGTGCAGCCGCAGCCGCTGCGGTTGGCGCAGGCGCAGAGGTCAGGGACGTCGGCGGGACAGCGGGCGGGTTGGCCCGTGCTCGCCCCTGGGTGCCGAACGAGGTTCCCTGGCCCGCCGTACGAGGTCGGCGGCGGCCTTGTCCCACTCGGGATGGGTGAAGGTGAACCCGGCCGCACACAGCCGGCCCGGAACCACCCGGCGGCTCTTCAGCAACAGCTCGGTGTCCGAGCGCATGGCCCACGCCCCCAGCTGCGCCATCAAGCGCGTCGCCGGCAGTCCCACCAGGACGCCCCTGGCCGCGCGCAGCGCCCGCATGAACTGCCGGTGCGGGAGGGGACCGGGTGAGGCGAGGTTCACCGGCCCCTCGATGTCGTCCCGGGCGATCAGGAACTCCACCGCCCGCACGAAGTCCTCGTCATGGATCCAGGAGACGTACTGCGCGCCGCCGGCGACCGGCCCGCCCAGCCCCAGCCGTGCCAGGCGCAGCAGGACATCGAAGACTCCGCCTCGGTCCGGGCTCATGACCATTGCTGAGCGCAGGGCCACCTTGCGGGTTCCCGGCGTGGGTGCCTCGGCCTGCGCCCGTTCCCAGTTCTTCGCGATCTCGACGCTGTACGCCCAGTAGTCCGGCACCCCTGCCTCCGAGCCGCCGATCACCCCCGTGGCCTCGTCGTTGGCCGCGTCGAAGCGATGGGCGTAGATCGTCGCGGTGCTCATCTGCAGCCAGACCCGCGGGGGTCGCGCGGCGGCGGCGATCGCCTCGCCGACGACCCGCGCCGAGTTCACCCGGGAAGCCATCATGTCCCGCAGGTTCTCGTCGGTGTAGCGACAGGAGACGCTGCGCCCCGCCAGGTTGATCACGACGTCGCAGCCGTCGATCACCTCGGCCCAGGGGCCGATCGTCTCCCCGTCCCAGCCGATCTCACGCTCCCGCTTCGGACGCCTGGTCAGCACCACCACCTCGTGGCCTGCCGCCGTCAGCGCCCGGTCGAGGACCGCGCCCACCTGTCCGGTTCCGCCGGGCAGCACTACCTTCATGAAGCCCCCTCAGCTCTGATGGGCTCAGCCTAACCGGATATTTGAACGCGTTCAAATGTGGGCTCGGCCTGCCGTTCCGAGACGTGTCGGCGCACTCCTGCCGGCGATGGCACCGGCGCATGGGCACTGTCCGCCCCGAGGCAGCGGGGCGGGCCCCGTGCCACCGCAGTCCGCGAGGAAAACAGCCGGGACGAACCGGGACGCTGTGGGTGACCGAGCCGGCCCTGCGGCTCCTGGTGCGTCCGTCGTGCCCGAAGTACGGGCTGTGCGAATCGCCGGAGATCCACGAGTCGTGGACCTCGGGAGCGACGGAGGGCCCGGGCACGTCTCAGGCCACGCGAATGCCCACGATGCAGGTGTCGTCGTCCGTGTCCGACCTGCTGTGTGTGAGCAGGCGGTCCAACTGCTGGTCCAGGGTGGGAGAATGCATGCGTGCGGCCGTCAGCAGCTGGGCGAGGGACTCCTCCACGGACCGGTCACGACGTTCGATCAGACCGTCCGTGTACATGAGTAGCGTGTCGTCGACGGCCAGCTGGACCTCGTGCTCCTCGTAGGTGGCCTCGGGTACGGCACCCAGCAGGAGTCCCTTGACCAGGGGCAGTGGCGCCGCCTCGGTGCCGCGCACCAGAACGGGCGGTAGATGGCCGGCCCGGGCCCATCGCAGGGTGTGGAGGTCGGGGTCGTACAGGCCGCAGACCGCTGTGGCGGTGACGGAGCCCGTCAGATGGTGGGCCACCATGTTGAGCCAGGACAGCAACTGCCCCGGCCCGGCGCCCGTCACGGCGAGCCCCCGCAGCGCGTTGCGCAGAACGACCATGCTGGTGGCCGCCTCGATGCCGTGCCCGGCGACGTCCCCCACGCACAGCAGAACCAGCCGGGACGGCAGCACGACCGCGTCGTACCAGTCGCCGCCGACCAGATGCTGCGTCTCCGCGGGGCGGTAGCGTACGGCGACGCGCAGTCCTGGAGCCGCCAGCGGCGCCTGCTCCGGAGGCATGATGGCGTGCTGCAACTGGAGGGTGAGCCGGTTGCGTTCACTGGCCTGCTGCTCGCTGTGGGCGAGCTGATCGCGGGTGGCGGCGAGCGCGACCTCGGTCCAGTGGTGGGCCGAGATGTCCTGATACGCCCCGCGTACGACGAACAGCTGGCCGTCGGAGTCGAGCACCGGCTCGGCCACCACGCGAATGTGGCGGGTCACCCCGTCGGGACGCAGGAGACGGAACGACGTGGACGCAGGCCGGCGATGGTGCAGCAGCGTCCGCAGGAACCGGCCGATGGTGACGGCGTCATCGGGATGTGCGTGAGCGGCCAGGTCCTCCAGCGGCACGGGGCTGCCGGAGGCGGGCTTGCCGTAGAGCTGGTAGAGCTGACCGTTCCAGGAGATCTCGCCGGTGAGGAGGTTCTCCTCGAAACCGCCGATACGGCCCAGGCGCTGGGCGTGCTGGAGCAGGTTCGCCAGGCGGGACGTCTCGTCCTCGATGCGCCAGATCAGCAGGACGCTGCCGCCGTGCCGGCTGATGCTGATGTCGGCGATCGCCGCCAGGGCCACGTCGTCCACCAGGGCGGTGAGTCTCATCCGGCGGGTGCGGTAGGGCTCGCCAGTGGCGTAGACGCGCTCCACGTGCTCGAAGAGCTCGCTCTGGCCGGCGGCCATCGGGTACGTCTCCAGCAGCAAGGCGCCGTTGATGACGCCGCGCGGCCGGCCGGCGGGGTCCAGGAAACGGCTGTTGACGTGGTGGATGCGGAAGTCGACCAGGCGTGCGTCGGCATCCAGGTGCGGCACGAGTACCAGGGCCGGGTCGTGGAGCCCGTCGCACAGGTCCATCAGTTCAGCCACGTCCGGCAGAACTCCGGCACTCGCCTCTCCGTCGGGACGCTGGGGGACGCAGGTCTCCAGGGTGTGCGCGCACAGCTCGGCCAGGGCCTCGATCTGGCGGACGATCTGCGGTGCGGGAGTGTCCAGCGGGGAGGCCCATGCGATCTCCAGCACCCCATGGATCCGGCCGACGGCACCGGCCGGTACGGCGACCCGGCCGCCGTCCGGATGGTGGTGCTGGCCGATCGAGGGCAGTCCGGTCTCGGACAGGCTGCGAATCCATTTGCCCGCGCGCTCGGCGAGCCCGCGCCGCGCGACCGTTGTCACGCCCGGGGGCACATGCCGCCATCGTCCGGCCTCGGCGGGAGAGAATCCCGCGCTGCCCGCCAGGGTGAGAGAGCCATCCGTTCCCAGGGCCCAGATGGCCACCGCCTCCGCACCCAGCGGGGTCAGAGCGTGCTCCAGCAGGGAATCGGCGACGGCCTGGGCGTCTTGGGCGGCCAGTGCACCGCTCTCGGCCGCCCGCAGCCGTACGGCGGAGGAAGGGCCTCCCGGTGAGCCGACGGCCACGGCACTGGCCGCGGTGGCGGCGAGGAAGGCGGTGGCCACCTCCGACAGCTGGTCGCGCGAGGCCTGGTTGATGACCTCGACCGCGAATTCGAGTGGCGTCATCCCGGCCTGCTCGGTGAGCTCGGCGAGCTGCCGCGCGGCCTGCGTCGGTCCGCAGCCCAGTCGTTCGACGAGGATGCCCTTGGCCAGTTCGATCAGTGCACGCCCGTCCGCCTCGGCCTGGGCCGCCCGCACCTCGCGGCGCAGGCGCTCCACGGTCGCTGCGAGCCTGCCGACCGGGGACGTGTGCCCGGGACCGGCGTCGCCGCCGCTGCCGGACTCGGGCGTGCCGGCGGAGCCCCGCGGCGTGGGCTGGTCGCCCCCGGCCTCCTGGGCACGGTGCGGCTCGGGCGGTTGACGGAGATCACTCACGGCTGGCCTGTTCCTCGGCTGGGACGTCCCGAACCCACACGGTCGGCTGGTGCGCACTGCGGTGACGCCTGGTCACACGGGCAGCCAGCGTCGGACGCGGGCGATGAGGTCATTGCTGTCGACGGGCTTGGTGACGTAGTCGTTGGCACCCGACGCGAGGCTCTTCTCCTGGTCGCCCGGCATGGCCTTGGCGGTGACGGCGATGATGGGCAGATCCGTGTACTGCGCCATCGTGCGGATCTCCGCGGTGGCGGCGTAGCCATCCATCTCCGGCATCATCACGTCCATCAGGACCAGGCAGACGTCGGGGTACGCGAGAAGCATCTCGATGGCCTTGCGGCCGTTGTCCGCGTGCAGCACGTGGAAACCGTGGAGTTCCAAAACCCCGCTGAGGGCGAACAGGTTGCGTGCGTCGTCGTCGACCACGAGGACGCTGCGGCCGAGGAACGAATCGTCCAGGACCTGTGCGGCAGGGTGGTGAGGCTCCTCGGCGCGCACCAGCGACAGTACGTCGCCCGGCTGTTCGGCGGACAGGTGCAGGGTGATGCGCTCACGCAGTTCGTCCAGGCTGGACAGGAAGTCCAGCGGCCGGTCGCCCGCTCGGGCGCGCAACGTCTGTTCCTGGGCCAGGTCCACGCGATGACCGGTGTGGACGAGCACGGGCACGCTGGCGAGCGCGGAGTCGCCGTGCATGGCGGCCAGGAAGCCCGTGCCCTCGTCGTCTGGCCCGCCGAGCTCGAGCACGACACAGTGGCAGGGTTCGGCGGCCAGTGTGCTCGCCGCCTCCTGCGCCCCGACGGCCGTGATGATGTCGATCGTCCCGCGCGGATCGTCGGGGTCGTGCGCGATGTCGGCGACGGCCCGTTCGGCGACCAGGGTGAGCAGACCGCGAGGCCGCTCCTCGATGACCAGCAGGCGGCGTCTGCGCTGTTCGGGGGCTGCCATGAGCTCGGAGACGGCAGGAAGCGCCGGCGCCGCCTCGGACCCGTCGGTGGCATGGGCCGGGACCGGCGGCCGGCCGCCGTGATCCAGCAGCTCCTCGAAGTCGGGGCGCGCGACTGGCAGATGGAGCGTGAACGTGCTGCCCTGGCCGGGTGTGCTGTCGACCGTGACGGCGCCGCCGAGCAGATGGGCGATCTCCCGCGTGATGGACAGCCCGAGGCCGGTGCCGCCGTACTTACGGCTGGTCGTGCCGTCGGCCTGCTGGAACGCCCCGAAAATCGTCTCCAGTTGCTGCTGGGGGATGCCGATGCCGGAGTCCTTGACCCGGAAGGCCACGATCGGGCCACCGCGGTGGACACCCGGAGGCACCTCTCGGTCGGCGGCCGGTTCGATGCGCAGCTCCACGCCACCCTGCTCGGTGAACTTCACCGCGTTGGACAGCAGGTTGCGCAGGATCTGACGCAGCCGGGAGTCATCGGTGAGCAGGTCTGCGGGCGTGCCGGGCGCCGTGTCCACCGTGAAGTCGAGGCTCTTTTGCGTCGTCATCGGCCGGAACGTCGCCTCGACGTACTCCAGGAGCTTGCGCAGCGCGACCCGTTCGGGAGCGACGTCCATCTTTCCGGCCTCGACCTTGGACAGGTCCAGGATGTCGTTGATCAGCTGCAGCAGGTCCGAGCCCGCCGAATGGATGATGCCCGCGTACTCGACCTGCTTCGGGGTGAGGTTGCGCGAGGGGTTCTGTGCGAGCAACTGGGCCAGGATCAGCAGGCTGTTGAGCGGAGTGCGCAGTTCGTGGCTCATGTTGGCCAGGAACTCCGACTTGTACTTGGAGGCCAGCGCCAACTGCTGTGCACGGGTTTCGAGTTCCTGCCGAGCCTGCTCGATCTGCAGGTTCTTGGCCTCGATGTCGCGGTTCTGCGAGGCCAGCAGGGAGGCCTTCTCCTCGAGTTCGGCGTTGGAGCGCTGCAGTTCGTCCTGCTGGACCTGCAACTCCTCCGACCTGGCCTGCAGTTCGGCGGTCAGGCGCTGGGACTCGTCCAGCAGTTCGTCGGTGCGGACGTTGGCCACGATGGTGTTGAGGTTGACGCCGATGGCCGGCAGCACCTGCGTCAGGAAGTCCTGGTGGATCTGCGTGAAGGGGGTGAGTGAGGCCAGCTCGATGACGCCGAGGACCTGCTCCTCGACCACGATGGGCAGCACCACCAGGGCACTGGGCACCGCCTGCCCGAGACCGGAGGAGATGGCCACGTAGCCCGCCGGAAGCTCCTCCACGGTGATCGGGCGGCGGTTGCGCGCCGCCTGGCCGACCAACGAGCGGCCGACAGGGATGCGGGTGGGCCGCTCGGCGTCGTCGGGGGAGCCGTACGAGCCCACCAACCGCAGTTCGGGACCGCGCTCCGTGTCCTCCGCCAGGTAGAAGGCGCCGTACTGCGCCGAGACCAGAGGGGTGAGCTCGTCCATGACCAGTTCGGCGACCACGGGCAGATCGCGGTGGCCCTGCATCAGGCCGGAGATCCGGGCGAGGTTCGTCTTGAGCCAGTCCTGCTCCTGGTTGGCCCGCGTCGTCTCGCGCAGGGACCCCACCATGGAGTTGATGTTGTCCTTCAGGTCGGCGACCTCGCCGGAGGCCTCCACGGTGATCGAGCGGGTCAGATCGCCCTCAGCGACAGCGCTGGTGACCTCGGCGATCGCGCGGACCTGGCGGGTGAGGTTGCCGGCCAGTTCGTTGACGTTCTCCGTCAGTCGCTTCCAGGTGCCCTCTACGCCCTCCACCTCGGCCTGGCCGCCGAGGCGCCCCTCGCTGCCGACCTCGCGGGCCACTCGGGTGACCTCGGCGGCGAACGACGACAACTGGTCGACCATCGTGTTGATGGTCGTCTTGAGTTCCAGGATCTCGCCGCGGGCGTCGACATCGATCTTCTTCGACAGATCGCCGCCCGCCACCGCGGTCGTCACCAGGGCGATGTTGCGTACCTGCCCGGTGAGGTTGTTGGCCATCGAGTTGACGTTGTCCGTCAGGTCCTTCCAGGTGCCGGCCACGTTCGGCACGTGCGCCTGGCCGCCGAGGCGTCCCTCGGTGCCGACTTCGCGGGCGACGCGGGTGACCTCGTCGGCGAAGGCGGAGAGCGTGTCGACCATGGTGTTGATGACGTCCGCCAGGGCGGCGACCTCCCCCTTGGCCTCGACCGTGATCTTCTGGGAGAGGTCGCCGCGAGCCACCGCCGTGGCGACCTGGGCGATCGAGCGGACCTGCCCGGTGAGATTCGACGCCATCACGTTGACGTTGTCCGTCAGATCCTTCCAGGTCCCCGACACGCCCCGGACGATCGCCTGGCCGCCGAGATTGCCCTCCGTGCCGACTTCGCGGGCGACGCGGGTGACCTCGTCGGCGAAGGCGGAGAGCTGGTCGACCATCGTGTTGATGGTGTTCTTGAGTTCCAGGATCTCGCCGCGGGCGTCGACGGTGATCTTCTGGGAGAGGTCGCCCTGCGCCACCGCCGTGGCGACCTGGGCGACGTTGCGGACCTGCGCGGTGAGGTTGCCACCCATGAAGTTCACGGAGTCCGTGAGGTCGCGCCAGGTGCCCTTGACCCCCTTGACGTCCGCCTGCCCGCCCAGGCGGCCTTCGGTGCCGACTTCGCGGGCGACGCGGGTGACCTCGTCGGCGAAGGCGGAGAGCTGGTCGACCATCGTGTTGATGGTGTTCTTGAGTTCCAGGATCTCGCCGCGGGCGTCGACGGTGATCTTCTGGGAGAGGTCGCCCTGCGCCACCGCCGTCGTCACCTGGGCGATGTTGCGGACCTGGGAGGTGAGATTGCCCGCCATGAAGTTGACCGAATCGGTCAGGTCGCGCCAGACACCGCCGACACCGGGAACCTGCGCCTGGCCGCCCAGCCGCCCCTCGCTGCCCACTTCGCGGGCGACGCGGGTGACTTCGTCGGCGAACGCGGACAGCTGGTCGACCATCGTGTTGACGGTCTCCTTGAGCTGCAGGATCTCCCCGCGCGCCGGTACGTCGATCTTCTGGGACAGGTCACCCCTGGCGACCGCCGTCGCGACCTGGGCGATGTCGCGGACCTGCGTGGTGAGATTGCCCGCCATGGCGTTGACCGAATCGGTCAGATCCGCCCACGTACCGGAGACTCCCGGCACCTCTGCCTGACCGCCCAGCGTTCCCTCGGTGCCCACTTCGCGGGCCACGCGGGTCACTTCCGACGTGAACACGGACAACTGGTCGACCATGCCGTTGAAGACGGTGGCGATGTCACCCAGCAGACCCTGGCCGTCGGACGGCAGCCGAGTGCCGAAATCGCCGTCTCGCACGGCGGTCAGCCCGGCCAGCAGCTGCCGCAGCTCCTGCTCGCCCGGAGCCTGCTCCCGGGCGTCCATCGACTTGGTGGTCATGCGCACCCTCGTTCCGCTCCCCAAGAGTCCCCACCCCGAGGACCCGGAACCGCGAGCGGGCCGGGAAGGCCTCGCTCAATAGCGGCATTTCCGCAGTTCACGGATCTGCCCGATGAGAAATCGGTGGAAGATTAGCTCAGTTGCCGCCCGGCAACAAAAGCTTGGGGCGAGCATCACAGCTCGCCGAAAAAGGCGCCGCGAAGACGGAATGACGGTGCTGAACCGGGGTACTCAAAGCGTTTTGCACAGGGCGACGGCGAGTCCGATGGGCAAGCCGTGAGGGGATCGGAACCGGCGGTGGGCATGCCGGTGCCGCCGAACCACCTGGCTCACGCGCCGAGGTCGTCATGGCGCCAGGGCGTCCCGGACGGTAGGACGACACGTGACGATCGTGTCGAGCCCCACGAGCTGAATGGTGCGCAAAACGGCGCCCCGTGCCCCCGCGAGCCGCAGCCACCCCCGTGCGGCCTGCGTGGCCTGATGAGCGGCGATCAGGGCGTTGATGCCGCTGGAGTCCATGAACGTGACCTGGCTCAGATCGACGACGACCCGTTGTCCGGTGGTGGCGTCCGCCGGAGGCATGGCCCGGGTCAGGGCGCCCGCGCTCTGATGGTCGACTTCTCCGTCGAGGCTGAGCACGGTGATGCCTTCGGCATCAGTGCGGACGACGGTCAGCCGGCCGTGACCGGCTGGTTCCTGTTTGTCTGCCACTCGCATCCTCTGCGCACATCGGTGGGGTCGGCACACGCCTTTGTTGCCAACGCTGCCCCGGGATCGTAAATGCGATGCACACAGGTGGCCCATTCATACGCTCGCGCCACAGGAGTACTGCGCGGCGCACGGGGTAAACGCGCGCATGAACGGGGTACCGCAGATCGCCACGCGCCCACGAACGGGACAACGTGGATCATGGCAGGGAGCCTGTGTTGCGCCCGAGGAGGGTTCCTGGATGCACGATGTCGCACCCGCTGAGGTGACGGTGGCCCTGGACGGAGCGGCGGGCTGTATCGCCGGCTCGAGGGCCCGGGCAACGGATTTCCTGACACGGGCCCGGTCCGCGTACGGGCTGCCCGTGTCGGCCCGCGCCATGGACCTGGCCCAGCTGGTGGTCAGTGAGCTGGTCACCAACGCGCTGAAATACGCTCCCGGACCGGTGCTGTTGCACCTGCGCATCACCGGCGGCGCGCTGGAGATCGCGGTGTGGGACACCGAACCGACGCTTCCGTCCGCCGAGACCGCTGACGCCGGGCGGGTCGGCCAGCACGGTCTGGAGATCGTGATGGCGGTGGTGCAGCGCTTCGAGTCGCACCGGGAGCCCGGCGGCAAGCGCATCACCGCCCGGCTCGCCCTGTTCGAGGGTCCGCTGGACCGCGCGGGCTGAGCCGGGCCGGACGAAGCGAGCCCGCCTGGAAGCGTCGAGGCCCGCCGGGTCGCCGGGTCGCCGGGTCGCCGGGTTCGCCGGGTTCGCCGGGTTCGCCGGAAAGGCAACTCCACGGCCGGTCGACGGGTAGACGGCGTCAGGAATCGCGAAGCGTGCGCTGCGCTGCGGTGCGGTGCGGTGCGGTGCGGTGACCCGTCGTAGGACTCCCGGTAGTGCGCGGCCGACTGCCGTCGCTGAAGCCGAGGCCGTGTTGTGCGCCGGCCGGCGCGATGTTCACGACGGTCGCATCCAGCGTGACCACGAGACATGTCCCCATCTGCCCGCCGCTGCATGCCAGTTGGGTCGGGCGGGGCGCCCAGGGCCACCCCACATCGCACTGTCGGGCGTTGCCCTGACGTCCTCGGACCGGCGAGGCGTAAGTCGGCCGGGTGCGGGCAACGGGGATGTGGGCAGGGGGGGCGGCGCAGTGCCTGGGGAGGTCGTGCGCCGCCCCCCTGCCTGCGTGGGAGGCCCCGACGGGCCGCTGCATCCGGCCCAACCGGGGCGCCGCAGATGCCCGTTGCCGCGTCGTCCTCCACGGCTGGAGCCGGCAAGAACGGCGAGGGCGGGATCGTACTCGTCCTGGATGACCACGTCCTCCTTGGAGGGGAAGTACCTGAAAACGAACGTGGGAGTCGAGGGCCGATATCGAGTTGTTCTCGAAGTCAGCTGATGTAGTCGGCAACCAGCGCGGCGAATTCGTCGGGTGTCGCTAGCCGGATACCGAGGTCGTCTGCCTTGGCCCGTTTGGATCCGGCGCCCTCACTGGCGACGACCAGCGTGGTCTTCTTGGACACGCTGGACGAGGAGCGGCCGCCGGCCCGCTCGATGAGTTCGTTCATCTGGTTGCGGCTGAGCTGTGCCAGCGGTCCCGTCATCGTGCCGGTGACCACGACCGTCATACCGGCGAGCGGGGCCTCGGCCGGGCCGCTGTCCGCGGCATCGCCGGGGTCCGGTGTGTCGCTGCCGACGGGCGGCGGGGGAGTGGCCCCGGGTTCGGTCATGTTCACCTCGGCCGCCGCGAGTTTGTCGATGAGGCCGGCGAGGCCGGCGAGTTCGGCGACGATGGAGGGCGCCTTCTCCGGACCGATGCCCTCGACCTGCTGCAGTGCCTTGGCGTCGGCCGCGCGAATACGGTCCATGGTGGCGAAGTGCCGCGCGATGCGGCGGGACATGGAGCGGCCGGTGCCGCGGACGCCGAGCGCGCACAACACCCGCGACAGCGGCCGCGTCCTGGCCGTCGCGAGGGCGGCCAGGAGGTTGTCGGTACTGGTCTCACCCATCCGCTCCAGCGCGAGGAGCTGGTCGCGAGTGAGGGTGAACAGGTCGGCGAGGTCGCTCACCAGGCCGGCCTCGACGAGCTGGACGACACGGGTCGCGCCCAGGCCTTCGATGTCGAGCTGGTCGCGGCCTGCGGCGTACGAGAGGGAGGCGACCAGGTGGCAGTTGCGGCCTTGTTCGCACCGCCAGCGCTCCTGGCTGGTGTCGATACCGGATCCGCAGTGCGGGCACACCTCGGGGAAGGAGATGGCCTGTTCCTCGCCGGTGCGCAGGTGGGCGACGGGGGCTTCGATGCGGGGGATGACGTCGCCGGCGCGATGCACCATGACGTGGTCGCCCAGGCGCAGGTCGCGGCGGGTGATGTCGGCCGGGTTGTGCAGGGTTTTGTAGGGGGCGATGTTCTGTGGTGTGACGTGGCATGACAGCCTCTCAAGACCCGGTGCGCAACACACCTGTTGGGGTGTAGCTCACGTTGCATGGCGTACATCAGTTGAGAGAGAGCACCAGGTTGAGAGCGTTTCCTGTGACCTTGCCTTCAGGGCAGAGGTACTGGACGGTGTTGGACCACTTGTTCGTTCCAGTGGCGGCTGCGGATCGGTTCCTGCAACACGTCCGGTTCGGCAAGGGCAAGGCCGAGTCGACTACGGAGACCTACGCGTACGCGCTCGCGTTGTTCCTGCGCTGGTGTCTGCGCACGGACCGGGATTGGCACACTGCGGCACCGGACTTGGGCCTGTTCATGACGTGGCTGCGGCACGCGCCGAAAGGCATGTCGGGCATCGAGCCGTCGCCGGGGGCGGCGCTGATGGTCGGTCCGGGGCGCAAGCCAGCGCGCGGTGAGAAACGGGTCAACGGGGTACTGACAGCGGTGCGTGGGATGGTCGCGCATGCGGTGACACATGGTGACGCACCGCAGTGGGTACTGCCAGTCCTGTTCGACTTGGCTTCAACGGCGGATCTGCCAGCCGCGGCAAGGGGTGAGGGCTCGACGGCGGGGGTGCGTCTGGGAGTACGGCACCGGGTGAAGGAGCCGAAGCGACCGGTGGACCGGGCCAGCGATGAGGAGATCCTCGCGCTGCTGCGGGCCTGCCGGACGGCGCGGGACCGGATGATGCTCCTCTTCATGGGCAGGGGCGGTCTGCGCAGGGGGGAACTGGTCGGGCTGCGGCGGGAGGACATCCATTTCCTGCTCAGTTCCGTGTCTCTGGGTTGCGCGGTGGCCGGACCGCACTTGCACGTGGTGCGGCGCGAGCTGAACCCGAACGGAGCGTGGGCCAAGTCCCGCCGCGAGCGGGTGGTCCCTGTCGATCGGCTGCTGGTGCAAGCGCACGACCGGTATGTGATGGAGCGGATCGCCTGCCGCGCGGCGGATGCGTGCGACTTCGTGTTGGTGAACCTGCAGCGGGAGCCACTGGGTGCGCCGATGCCGCCGCGAGCAGTCAACGAGTTGATGGCCGCGCTCAGCGAGCGGGCCAGCTTGGGACGCAGGGTCCGGCCGCATCAGCTCCGTCATGCTTTTGCCAGTAACGCGCGAGCGGCAGGGGCGGACTGGGATGAGTTGTCGGAGCTGATGGGCCACGAATCGCCTGAGTCGTTGCTCCCCTATTTGCATCCCGACTCACAAGCCTTGCGGAACGTCGTCGAGCGGGTCCCCTCACCACGGGTGCTGACCACGGACGGAGCGGGCAAGTGATGACAACGCTCGCAGAAGTACGTGAGAGTGAGCGGTCCATCGGTGCTGATCCGAAGGTGGAGCGGTTCAAGGCTCGCCTGGATCCGCAGTTCCTGGTGGAGGCTGCGGGCTGGGATGAGGACAGTCGAACGCTGACGATTCAGCCGGGGCACCCGCTGCTGGCGTGGACACCTTGTATCAATGCCATCTGCTCTGCTGAGGCAATCTTGACGTCAGGGTTGTGCAGTCTCTGCCAGAGCAAGTGGAACCGCTCCAAGCTCCCGCTGGAGGAGTTCGTGGGCAGCGCGGAGGCAGAGAAGAAGAAGCCGCGGGAGCGCTGTTCGGTTCTGAACTGCGCGCGTATGTGGAGCAGTTCGGTGTCCAAGCTGTGCGGGCCACACCGCTCGCGGTTCCGCAAGCTGGGTTTGTCGATGGAGGAGTTTTTCGCGCACCCGCAGGTCAAACCGATGCCCCCGTTGGGGATCTGCGGCGTGCTGGCGTGCTCGCGCGAGCGGGAACTGACCACGAGCCCGTACTGCCAGGCGCACAAAACGAAGTGGAAGCGACTGGTGCGGGACGGTGAGCCGGAGGCCTCGGATGAGGCGCGCTGGGCCCGGACGGAGGCGCCGACGCTGACGAGTCCGGGGGTGGTGCCGCTGCTGGGGCTGTCTCCGTTGCTGGTCGTCGAGGTGCTGTTCGCGTTGCAGGAGCGGATCGGGCAGGAGGTGAAGGTATCGCCGCAGAAGTTACGGTCGACTATCAACTGGCTGCGTCGGCAGGAGTTTTGGTCCTTGATGGGACTCTGCTGCGCAATTCGCTGCGGGGGTAAGGCCGGGTCGGCGATGATCGTTGGCGGGGTCGCCTTCCTGTCGTGCGGTCCTGGAGGCGGTACGGATGTCGATGCGGCCGGTGGGGTTGCCGGAGATCCCGGAACAGACGGTGGTGGTGGCCCGGGCGGCGTTTCCGAAGGGGAGCCTGGCGATACGGGCGCGGGATCGCCTCGCGGAGGTCTTCGTCGATGAGCCGTTCACGGAGGCGTTCGGGGTGCGCGGGGCGCCGGGACTGTCGCCGGGGGTGTTGTCGCTGGTGATGGTGTTGCAGTTCGCGGAGGGCCTGACGGATCGGCAGGCCGCGGCGATGGCGGTGCGGGCGATCGACTGGAAGTACGCGCTCGGTGCGGAGCTGACGGACACCGGATTCGATGCGAGTGTGCTGTGCCGGTTCCGGGCCCGGCTCGCGGACAACGGTATGGAGCGGGTGGTCTTCGACCGGCTCCTTGAGCACTGCAAGGACGCCGGCCTGGTGGCGGCCGGAGGCAAGCAGCGCACCGATTCCACCCATGTGATCAGTGCGGTGCGGGACTTGAACCGTCTGGAGCTGGCCGGGGAGAGTGTGCGGGCGGCCCTGGAGGCCCTCGCGGTCGCGGCACCGGCCTGGCTGGCCGGACACATCAACGTCACTGAGTTCGCCGAGCGGTACGGGCCGCGGGTCGACGGCTGGCGCATGCCGCCCTCGCAGACGAAACGTGACCGTCTCGCCCAGGTCTTCGGGCAGGATGCCATCGCCTTGTGCCGGGCGGCCTGGGCCGATGACGCTCCGGCCTGGATTCGCGAGATCGAGGCCGTGGGCTTGTTGCGGCAGGTCCTCGTGCAGACCTACATCGTCCGGACCGATGCCCGGGGACGGCAGGTGATCAAGAAGCGGGACGCCGACGACGGCGTCCCGCCCGGCCAACTCCGCCTGGCCTCCCCCTACGACTCCGACGCACGCTGGGCGGCCAAGGGCGACGACCTGTTCTGGATGGGCTACAAGATCCATCTCACGGAGACCTGCACCACCCTCCCCGACGCCGACGCCGACGCCGACGCCGACGCCGACGTGGGCACAGGGGTGGGCACAGGGGTGATGCCGAATCTGATCACCGACGTGCACACCACCGACGCGACCGTGCCGGATGTGAAGGCGACCGCCCCGATCCAGCGCAAGCTCGCCGAGCACGGAGTGCAGCCCGGCGAGCACTACCTCGACTCCGGCTACCCGTCGGCCGACCTGATCACCAAGGCCCTGAAACAGGGCATCCGCATGGTCACCCCGGTCCTCCAGGACCACTCTGACCAGGCCAAGGCCGCCGAAGGCTTCGACAAGAACGCCTTCACCATCAATTGGAAGACCCGCCAGGTCCGCTGCCCCGCCGGCAGGACCAGCTCCCACTGGAACCCGGTCAAACAGCACGGCAAAGACGCGATCGTCATCACCTTCAGCGTCCTGACCTGCCGGGACTGCCCTCTCCAGAAGCAGTGCACCACCTCGAAGACCGGGCGCCGCATGCTCACCCTGCGTCCCGAGGAACTCCACGAGAACCTCGCCCGGGCCCGCGCCGAGCAGAAGACCGACACCTGGAAGAACAAGTACGCCCTGCGTGCCGGAGTCGAGGGCACCATCAACCAGGCCCTCGACATCACCGGCATCCGCCGGGCCCGCTACCGCGGCCTGCCGAAAGTCCGCCTCCAACACGCCTTCTCCGCCACCGCACTCAACGTGATCAGGCTCGACGCCCACTGGACCACAGGCCCCCTCAACCGCCCCCGCACCAGCAGACTCGAACGACTCAGCTACAGACTCTCCGCCTGAACGAATTGCGCAGCAGAGTCTGATGGACGTGCCCGACGGCGAGCGGACGGGCAAGAAGAACACCGCGGCCATTAACGCCCGGCTGCTGCGGGATCACGTGGTCCAGGCGCTCCTGGACCCGGAGGTGGAACGGCGCAAGCCGGACCGCTGGGACGCTCGGGCCTGGGGTCACCGTGGAGTGCTGGACTTCACGGGCATCACCCAGAAGTGGCTGCGCGAGGCGGTGATGATGTGGATTGTCGAGGAATTGCCGCGTCACTATGGCAAGAGCGCGACCCGGTTCCTGCAGGCTCATATCGGCGCGGTCGGTCGGCTGTCGAAGAGTTTGCGGGCCTTCCGAGAGGACCGTGGTGAAAACCCGACCTCCGTTGACCGGGCGGACATCGAGAACTTCCTCGGCCGGTTGACGTTCCAAGTCAGCCAGCACGATTCCGACATGACCGACAACCTTCGGTGGAACACCCTTCGGATGCTGCGGAAACTCCTCAACCGCACCCGCGCGCTCGGCGCGTCACGTCCGGGCGGCCCGATGGCGGGCGTATCGGAGGACTTCGCACTGCGCGAGTCGGATATCCCGAAGGAAGACAAGCGTAAGAAGCCCCGAGACCTGCCGGCGGTGGTGATGCGGCAGGTCTGCGGGCAGCTGGACCGGCTGGAGGAGATGGCCTCGCGTGAGGTCCGGGTGGCCATCGACCTGATGATTGACACCGGGCGCCGGCCCGATGAGATCTGCACTCTGGAGTGGGACTGTCTGGCCACTGACTCCAAGGGCAAGCACGAGCTGATCTGGACAAACATCAAGTGCAACCGGCTGGGCATCCGTCTGCCGATTGCCCAGGCCACCGTCGATGTGATCCGGGATCAGCAACATCGAGTTCGTACGCGGTTCCCGGACACGCCGCTGTCGGAGCTGGTGCTGTTGCCGGCCCCGATTCGCAACCCGCGTGGCACCCGGTCGGTCGCGATGGGCACGGTGGGGGAACGGCACTCGGACTGGGTTGCGGAGATGCCCCCGCTGCTGATGGAGGACGGCAAGACGGAGTTCGACCGGTCCAAGGTCGTGATGTATGCCTACCGGCACAGTTATGCCCAGCGACACGCTGACGCGGGCGTGCCGATCGACCAGCTCCGCAAGCTGATGGATCATGATCTTCTGGAGTCGACCCGCCGGTATTACAGGGTGACGGAGGAGCGAACCCGCAAGGCGGTTGACACCGTCGCGCGGTTCCACTTCGACCGGCACGGGAACCGGATCTGGCGCGAGGCCAGGCAGTTGATGGAGTCTGAGCATGTGCGACGCGGCCTGGAGTCGGTCCCGGTGCCGTTCGGTGGGTGTGGGGAGCCGTCCAACGTCCAGGCTGGTGGGGGCGAGTGTCCGATCCGGTTCCGGTGCGTGGGCTGCGACCACTTCAACACCGATGTGTCCTACCTTCCGGACCTGGAGCGATACCTGTCCGATCTGCTTCAGACGCGTGAGCGGATCGCCGCGCTTACTACCGCGGACGAGTGGGCCAAGGCCGAGGCGACGCCGTCGGAGCACGAGATCCAAAGAGTGCGCCGGCTGATCGCCAACGTGAAGGAGTCACTCGCTGAGCTCGAGATGGACGAGCAGGACCAAGTGCAGGAGGCGATGGTGACCATCCGCAAGAGCAGGGCTGTCATGCTCGGCATGCCCCGCGTCGGCCAGCCGGTGCCAGACGTTCGACCAGAGAGGCCTGATCGATGAGCAAGACCGGCTCCCATCGCACGGAAGCGATGGTCCTTGGCCGCCAGGCCGACACTGAGCGCCGTCGCGCTCGAGTTGCCCAGGCGCTTCGCGATCTCCAGGCCACAGGCGAGGAGGTGTCGGTGACTGCAGTGGCCAGGCGAGCGGGCGTGGACCGCACGTTCCTCTACCGCCACCGCGACCTGCTGACGCAGATCCACACGGCCGAGCAGACGCCGGCCGGAGGCGGCGCAGTGGGCGCGGCGGTCTCGCGGGCCTCGTTGATGGCCGACTTGGCCGCCGCCCATGAGCGCAATGCACGGCTGACGGGCCGGATCACTCTCCTGGAACAACGACTGTCGCAGTTGATGGGCGAGCAGACCTGGAGGGATTCCGGTCTCGGCGCCCCCGACAGCGTCGACAAGCTCCAGCAGAGAATCGTCCAACTCGAGCAGGAAAGGGGAGACCTCAAGCTCAAGCTGGATGAGGCCATAGAGGACCTCGACGCCGCCCGGTCCACCAACCGCGAGCTGACTCGAGCCCTCAACCAGCCTGGCTGACCAACGAATTAACGCGTCCCCAGTAGAACACGGTCGTGAGCAACGCAGGCGAGTCACAAGCCGACGGAAGGGCTCGTGCAACTGACGCCAATACCCTCGGACTTGACCAGGATGAAGAGAGTGATCGACAAGGTCTCCCTGACGTAGACGGCGGCTAATTTACCCATCCTTCCTCGGTAACCGTTCCCCGGGTGGGTCCATGCAGATCGACAGGGAAGGGCGTGCCCTGGCGTTTCCGAGCCGGCGGAGTGTGTTCGCCGTCGCGGCTCTGGGCACCGAGCGCCAAGGCGGAACCCTGGATCCAGTGGTGTGGAGGACCTTCCACACTCTTCATCAAGTTCTGCGAGGTGGCCGCAGTGACCCCCCTTGGGACTGCGATGTCGTAACGCCACTGGTTTGGGCGAACTCATGAACATCGAGAAGCGCCAGTACGCCCTTTTCGCGCTGCCGACAGTCCTGGGTTGGCGGACGCCGGCCGAGGTCTTCGAAGAACAGCTACGCTCGCTGCAACAGCCCGGTGTTGCAACGACTGGTTGAACTCGCCCAGTATGTGTCGATCCGCTACAGCGAACGGCTGACGGACGTGGGCGCCGCAGCCTCGGTCGGCACCGTCGCGGACTCGTATGACAACGCCATGACCGAGGCCCTGAACGGCTCCTTCAAGGCCGAGCTGATCGAGCACCACGGGCCCTGGCGGGACGCTGACCAGGTCGAACACGCCGTCGTCCAGTGGGTCGGCTGGTACAACACCGAACGGCTCCACTCCGCCCTCGGCTACCTCCCACCCGAGGAATTCGAGGCCCAGCACTACCGCTCCCAGGCGACACCGAACGCCGCCTGAAACACACAAGATCGGCCTCTACGAAACCCGGTTCAGCTCACGGCTGGTGTAGTACCGCGACCTGTTCGTGGACTGGGAGGACAAAGAAGCTGTTTCAGATCCGGTGATCTGTGACGTTCTGTGACTGGCGGACCGGTCGGTGGTGCCGGGCGCCGTGGGCCCAATAGGGGCCGGAATCAGCCATGTCGGCTTGGAGTCTGGTGATGTTGGTGGTGTGGGGTGGAGTCTGGGCGCATTGCCGGGCCGGGGTTCCGCAGCCGACGCAGGACGCGGACTCCGCCTACGGCGGAACCCTCGTCGACTGGTCCCACACCTTCCTCGGCATCACCCTCAAGACGGTGCCCCGCCGAAAAGACCAGGACGGCTTCGCCGTCCTCGCCAGGCGGTGGCGAGTCGAGCGCGCCATCTCGTGGATCATGAGAGCCAGGAGAAACGTCCGCGACTACGAGCGGCTCATTTCCCACAGCGAGGCCCACATCACCTGGACCTTCATCACCCTCATGGTCCGCCGCCTCACCCGCCCTCCCCGACCACCGCGCACCACGCCACACCCCGTCGAACCGGTGAAAGCGGTCCGCAAACCCAAGCCCATACGCCTCCGGATGCAGCAGCCACAGACGATCCGACTGGCCCCCAACACCTTGCGCTGACCGCGGTCACCGGGGGCCGCGCCGACAACGAGGCCTTGGGGGGGTTCCGATGAGCTGGCCGATCATCACCGACCAGGCGTCAGCGACTACGCCGAAGCCCCGCAGGTGTTACTCGTCGAGGAACTGAATGGCGTGCTTCAGGAACCGCTCGGGGTACTGGAACTGCGCTCCATGCCCGGCATCGGGGTAGATCAGCAGCTGAGCGTTGGGGATGTTCTGGGCGAGGTGCCAGGAGTTGATCGAGGCGATCATCACGTCGTTCTCGCCGTTGAGGACCAGCGTCGGCTGGGTGATCGCATTCAGGAACGCATAGGGATTCTCGCCCGGCAGCGGTTCCGCATAGGCCATCACCGCTTCGACCTGCGCCTGTGCGACCGCGGGCGAGCTCAGCGTGTCCTGGTCGGCCCGCTGGTGACGCCGCTCCCAGAAGGCCCGGCCGGCTTCGATCGCGGCTTCCGAGCGGCCGAAGAACAGGAAGAGGAAGTTCTCCAGGACGTGGACCGGATTCAGCGCGTGGTCAGGCACCTGGGGGTCACTCGTCGGGTCCCCGCCTCGGAGACCGGTGCCGAGCAGGAGGAGCTTGCGCACCAGCTGAGGGTGGCGCAGCGTGACCTCCTGTACCTGGAAACCGCCGATCGAGAAGCCGAGCAGATCGACCTGCTCCAGCCCCAGCGCCCGGATGACCGCGGCGATGTCGTCGGCCATGTCCTCGAACCGGTTACGCGGCTTGCCGGATGACGAGGCGATGCCGCGCCCGTTGAACAGGATGACCTCGCGGCCTTCGGCCAGGCCGTCGGTGAGCAGGGGGTCCCAGTGGTCCATCCCTCCGCGGAAGTGCTGGACCAGGAAGATCGGGACGCCGGAGGGCTTGCCCCAGCGTCGGTAGGCGAATCGGTCGCCGTCGACCTCGATGTACTGAGTCGGTGCGGTCACATGCGTGTCACTCATGGCCTGAGCCTTTCTGGAGGGGGTGAGTACCGGAGGTGAGCATTACGATGACGATCGTCATCTAAAAAGTCAAGGCTTTTGATGTCGATCGACATCTATGTATGCTTGGCCGTGAGACGCGAGTGGAGTGTCGACCGAGGACAGGGCGGCTGGACATGCGGGTCACCAAGGCACAGGCGAAGCAGAACCGTGCGCACATCGTCGCGACGGCCGGCAGGCTGTTCCGCGAGCGCGGCTATGATGGTGTCGGCGTGGCGGACCTGATGGCAGCCGCCGGGTTCACCCATGGCGGGTTCTACAAGCACTTCGGCTCCAAGGCCGACCTCATGGCCGAGGTGTCCGCGAACGCGCTCTCACAGACCGCGGCACAGGCAGAGGGCCGGGACGCCACCCAGTTCGTCGAGCGCTACGTCACGCGGGAGCATCGCGACGGCCGCGGTGACGGCTGCACCATCGCCGCCCTCAGCGGCGACGCCGCACGTCAACCGGGGGACATCCGGAAGGAGTTCGAGGCAGGGATCGAAAACCTGCTGACGGCTCTCCAGGTCGCCCCCCAAGGGGACACGCTCGGGGATGCGGACGGGCGCGCGGCCCGCACCACGATGATCGACATGCTCGCCCATTCGGTCGGCGCGATCGTGTTGTCGCGGGCATGCCCGGACGATTCTCCGTTGGCGGACGAAATCCTCGATGTCTGCCGCAAGGAAATTCTCGCGTCACTGGCACACGGCAACAGCGACCAGCCGGCGGCAAGGAGCCCAGAAGCCTGACCGCAGCCGATCGACGCAAGCCCACGACGGGTGGCGCCGCCAGATGGCGGAACATGGCCGGGAGCTCATGGATGAGGCACTTTCCAGGCCCCGCCGTGTACCGGAAGGTGTTGCGGATCAGGTGGATGATGCAGGTCTGCACCACTGCCTGCGGGAAGACCGCCTCGACCGAGTCCGGCAGGCCCTTGAGGCCGTCGCAGACCACAAAGAAGACGTCGGCCACGCCGCGGTTCTTCAGCTCGGCGAGCACGCTCATCCAGAACTTCGCGGTCTCCCCGCCGCCGGTGCCGGCCCACAGGCCGAGCACGTCCTTGTGCCCGGCCAGGTCGACTCCGATCGCGGCGTAGACCGGCCGGTTGTCGACCTGCCCGTCGCGACCTTTGACGTAGATCGCGTCGACGAAGATCGCCGCGTAGACCTTCTCCAGCGGCCGGGCGGACCACTCGGCCATCTCCGCCACGACCGTGTCGGTGATCCGGCTGATGGTGTCCTTCGACACCGAGGCGCCGTAGATCTCCTCGAAGTGGGCGCTGATCTCCCCGGTGGTCAGGCCCTTGGCGTACAGCGAGAGCACGATCGTGTCGACATCCCCGGACCGGCGCTGCCACTCCTTCACAATCGCCGGGTCGAAGCTCCCGGCCCGGTCATGGGGCACCTCGATCTCCACCGGACCGCAGTTGTCGGTCAGCACCGTCTTGGTCCGAGTGCCGTTGCGGGAGTTGCCCGAGCCCCGACCAGCCGCGTCGTGCCGGTCGTAGCCAAGGTGGTCGGTCATCTCCTCGTCCAGCGCGGTCTCGATCACCGTCTTGGTCAACGCCTTGAGCAGCCCTCCCGGACCGGTCAACGCGGTCCCTCGCTCACGGGCCGAGCGCACGAGCTCCCGGGCTACCTCCAGCTCCTCGGCCGACGGCCGGGTAAACGCCTTTGGGAGCTGCCCGTCGTCGCCAGTGGCGTGGTGCTCGTTCTCCTTCTGCGGCGCCTCGGCCGCCTTCGCCGATGCAGACATGTCCTGCATGTTCTCGGTCATCACTGACCCTTCCCCGCCAACCAATCACGTCGGCGTGTCGGGCCACTTACACCGAAATTCCGACAGTCCCCAGGGATCAGCCTTCTGGCTCTTCTTCGAGGTTGATGGTTTCGGGCCACTTGAGTGGTTGCTGGTCGGCGTCTAGGAGTGCCTGCGTCATGACTGCCCGGGCACGGTCGTGGGCCCGGATGTTGCCGGCCGCTGCGGCGCGGGCTCGGCGATGGTCTGGCCGTTGTCGGTGAGGTCGACGTTGACGGGGAGTCCGCCGGGGAGTGCCATGCCGGTCACGAGGGTTGGGGATGGCGAGGTCGGAGATGAAGCGAGCGATGCCGTCGAGCTCGGGCCCGATTGCGACCCATGTCCCGTCGGGTCGACGGACGAGGAGCGCGGGGGAGAACTCCATTCCGCTAAAGCAGGCGTTCAATGGCTTCGCCGGCGAGCTGATCAGCCCAGATTGCGGCACGCGATAGCGTCCGCTGGGCTTCCGGCAGGAAGCCGAACAACGTGTATACGTGCACCGAGTCCTCGATCATCTCCAGGGTCACATCGGCGCCGGCAGCCTTCGCCAGTTCGGCAAAGCGGGTGGTGTCACTCTCCAGTACCTCACCGTGCACCGCAGAAAGATAGAGCGGCGGGAGTGAGGAGAGGTCACCAAACAGCGGCGAAACCATCGGATCGGTGGGTTCGTGCCCCTGGAAGTACGAGGCGCCGAGCTGGGTAAGGCTGTCACGGTGCGAGGCAGGATCTTCCCCCGAGTAGGTTGCGACGCTCGGTCCGCTGAGCGTCAGGTCGGTGAATGGGCACACCGCCAGTACGCCCGCTGGTCTTGGAAGGCCGGCGCGATCCAGCGACAGCGCGAGAGAGAGCGCCAATCCGCCTCCTGCGGACTCCCCGCTGAGGATGATCGACGCGGGGTCGACCCCTCGTCCCAACACACCACGGTAGGCGGCGAACACATCATCGATCGCGGCCGGGTACGGGTGTTCAGGCGCCAGACGATAGTCGACCGAGAACACCTCGGCATGGAAGGCTGCCGACAAGCGACTCGCGTACTCCACTGAACTCTCCGCCGAGCCAAGCACGAACGCCCCACCATGCAGATGCAGCATCGTACGCCGCGGCTGCGTGACTTCCGGCGCTGTCACCTTCAGGCTGGCTACGCCGTTCAATTCGCAGCGTTCAACCCGAACATCGGATGGCGGCGGGAACTCGGTGCGCAGGAATCGATCGTAGGCGGCGCGTTGGCCTGGATGACCCTGTGCGATGTCTTCCTGGCCGATTGCCCCCCTCCACAGATCGAAAGCACGCTGACTTTCCGGCCTGGCCATCTGCTTGCCCTCCTTGGAAGAGCTCAGTCCGATCACATCGGCCACAGGCTGGTCCATCGCAGCAAGGGCATCGTGGCCCCAAGCGAACTCCCAGGATGTGAGGGCAAGTGGATCGATGCGCTGGGTGCCCTTCCAGCGACCATTTCGGGCCCGCACCGAAGCCTCATCCGGTTCGTGAGCCATCTTCACGGCGAAGCGCGCGCCAGCTTGGATGCGTGTGGTGCGAGGCTGGCGGCGCCTCTCGTACTCCACGAGGGCCTTCTGAACATCGTCACCGTGCCGGGCCACGGTTGCAGCGAGGGTCCAGGCGTCTTCCATCGCTTGACAAGCGCCTTGCGCGAGATAGGGAACCATCGCGTGGGCGGCGTCACCAAGGAGCGTGACCCGTCCGTACGTCCAGCGTTCGATCGGATCGCGGTAGTACATTCCGGTGATGAAGGTGGAGTCGATGGCCTCCAGGAGAGCGCGAACCGTCGGTTCGGCTCCCTCGAAGGACGACAACAACTCCTCGGTATCGCTCGTGTCGGTCCACGACTCCCGCTGCACCTCAGTGGCGGGGACGGCAGCCAGCACACTGTAGAGGTCCTCACGCACCCAGTAGGTGATGACGCTTCGCTGAACGCCGAACCAGTTGTTTCCGGCGACCGGGAGGTCGAGGCCTTCAAGCCGATCGCGCGGAATGAGGGCACGCCACATCAAGATGTTCGCGAACTGCTTCTCCTCGGGCCCGACGACAAGGTCGCGCACGATCGAGTGGATACCGTCGGCGCCGATGACAGCATCGCCTCGGATCTGCTCCCCCGACGCCAGAGTGACGCTAGCGCCCGTTTCGTCCTGTTCGATGCCGACGACCTGTGCCGACAGTTGCAGACACTCGGGCGGAAGCGCATCGCGAAGAATCCGGATCAAGTCGGCCCGGTGCACGTTGTACATGACCGCGCCGTACTGCTGCGCCACCTCCTCGCCCAGGGGCGCCAGGTAGAGCAGCTCACCCGTATCGAGGTCTCTGTAGTCATATCTCTGGGGTACCGTCGCCACGGAGGCCAGCGCCGGCTCCAGGCCGAGTTCGCGCATAACTATCGTTCCGTTGGCCGCGATTTGCACACCCGCGCCGATCTCGGTGAGATCATCCGCGCGCTCGAGCACGTGGACATCGATGCCGTGATGGCGCAGCGCGATCGCGGTGGTGAGACCGCCGATACCTCCGCCGACGACGATGATCTTCATACTGGGTCCTACCTTTCAAGGGTGGTTGCTCTGGTCATTCGTAAGATCGGAGGGCCCGGGGGCTCTGGGTATGGCTGTCATGGGGAAGCCGTTGGCAAGGCTCAAAGGACTTGGCCGCCCGGAGCCCCGCGACGACTCGACCGCCAATTGGGAGACGCGACTCGATCGCTGCTGTAGGACAACGTCGGCGAGGTCGCCTGCGGGATCGATGCAACGACGAACTGGCGGAGGAAACGTGCCCGAGATCTGGGCCGGGGTGGACATCGGCAAGGAACATCACCACTGCGTGGTGATCAACTCGGACGGCGAACGGCTGCTGTCCCGCCGGGTCCTGAACGACGAGACCGAGCTGCTCCAGCTCATCGGCGACGTCCTGGCGATATCCACCGACGTGTTGTGGGCCGTCGACCTCAACCACGGCGGCGCCGCCCTGCTGATCGGCCTGTTGCTCAGCCACGACCAGCCCATGGCCTATCTGACCGGCTTGGCGGTCTACCGGGCCTCGGCCACCTACAGGGGCGAGGGCAAGACTGACGCGAAGGACGCCTTCGTCATCGCCGACCAGGCCCGCATGCGCAAGGATCTCGGGCTGCTGCGGCCTGGCGACGAGATCGCCGTCGACCTGCGCACGCTGACGACACGGCGCCTGGACGTGGTCTTCGACCGCACCCGGCAGATCAACCGTCTCCGGGCCCAACTGTTGGAGATTTTCCCTGCATTGGAGCGGTCGCTGGAGCTCGTCAACAAGGGGCCGGTCATGCTCCTGACCGGCTACCAGACCCCGGCCGCGATCCGTCGTGCCGGCGCCAGGCGGATCGAGACCTGGCTGAAGAACCGCAAGGTCCGCGGCGCCGCCGCTCTCGCGAAGACGGCCGTGGAGGCCGCCCAGGCCCAGCAGACCGCCCTGCCCGGCGAGAAGCTGGCGGCTGCCATGGTGGCCCGCCTCGCGAAAGGGGTGATGGCCCTCGATGAGGAGATCGCCGAGCTCGACGCCCTGATCGAGGCCCGGTTTCGCGAGCATCCGCACGCCGAGGTGATCCGCAGCCTGCCCGGCATGGGCCCCAGGCTCGGCGCCGAGTTCATCGCCGCGACCGGCGGTGACATGGACGCCTTCGGCAGCGCCGATCGCCTGGCCGGCTTCACCGGCCTGGCCCCCAGGCCCCGGGACTCCGGCCGCGTCAGCGGCAACCTGCGCAGACCCAAGCGATACCACCGCGGCCTGCTGCGGAGCATGTACCTCTCGGCGATGGTCAGCACTTCGACATGCCCCGCCTCCAAGGCGTACTACCAGCGCAAGCGAAACGAGGGGAAAGGCCACAAGCAGGCCCTGCTCGCCCTCGCCCGCCGACGCCTCAACGTCCTGTGGGCGATGATCCGTGACGGACAGTGCTACCAAGATTCACCTCCCGTCACGGTCGCGGCTTGACATCACGATTGGGAAGTCCTTTCGTTCACGCATGCGCGATCAGGGCGTAGAGCGCACCAAGCGCCACGCCTTGCATCAGAAACTCGATCATGCGTGTCCCCCGACCGTGCACGAGGCAGAGTCCGCCTTCGCTCGACTCCACTCGCTGGGCACCTCATCCCATGACCCCTCAGCGCTCTTGCGCCTCAGTTCCGGCTTGAGCACCTTGCCGGCCGCGTTACGCGGCAGACCCTCCGAGCGCAATCGCACCCGCTCGGGGACCTTGAAGCCGGCCACCCGGGAGGCGACAGACTCGATCACGGCACGCAAGTCGAAACCAGGACCAGGCACGATCACGGCGCCGACGCGCTCCCCCAGCCGCTCATCTGGAACGCCCACGACCGCGGCATCGACCACACCGGGAGCCGCGATCAGGGCACTCTCGACCTCGACACAGAAGACATTCTCTCCACCGCGGTTGATCATGTCCTTGAGTCGGTCGACGAGGTAGATGCGGCCTTCGGCATCGATCCGCCCGCCGTCCCCGGTACGCATCCACCCCTCAAAGCCATCGGGGCTGCGTAGGCCATCGGTGCCCCAATATCCGCGGGTCACTGTCTGACCCCGAAGTACCAACTCACCGACACCAGTGCGCGGGTCGGCATCGAGCACGCCGACGTCCATCGCGGGTACCGGGTAGCCGATTGAGTCAGCGTACGGAATCGACTCAGCGCCACTTATCACCGCGGCGAGAGAACTCGTTTCGGACATGCCGAAGCCATTTGCGACAACGGCGGTTTCAAAACCTTTCGCAATCTGCTCGACGAGCGCCGGCGAGACCGGCGCCCCGCCATAGATGGCCCATCGGACACTCTTGACGCGTTCGGGGGCAAACTCTGGAGCACGGACGACAGCGTGGTAAAGGGCCGGGACCAGGACGAGCAGGGAGGCGCGATAGCGCTCCACCAGATCAAGAAACTCCCCGACGACAGGCGTGGCTTGAACCACGACCTTGCCCGCATTGAGCAAGGTTGCAAGCATTTGACCGTTGCATCCGGTCACGTGAAACAGCGGAACGGCGACCACCGTGACGACACGATGGGGTCCACCTACGGGCAGGTCGAAGGTGCGACGGACCGACTCCACTATCGACAGCAGGGCCTCGTGGGTCGAGGTCGCACCCTTCGGTAGGCCCGTCGTACCACTCGTGTAATAGATCGCCGCGAGATCGTCTTGCCCGACCGAGTCGTCCCAGTCGGGTTCACCCAAGAGGAGCTCGTCGACCGACCGGATCGTCAGCTTGGGTGTGCAGTCGGCAAGGATCTGGTCGAGTTCGGCTGCAGACAAGCGCGTGTTCAGCGGTACGGCAATGGCTCCCGTCGCGATGATGCCCAGGAACAACTCGATGAAGGTCGCCGAGTTGTCAAGGGTGAAGGCCACCCGATCGCCGCGGGTAACGCCGCGATCGCGCAGGCCACCGGACACCTGCAACACCCGATCCCACAACTGCGTGAAGGTGATCTCGCGACCGTCGACATCCACGATGGCCACGTCGTCCGGCCTGTGCGCGGCATGCTCGCGCAACGCGTGAACGACCGATGTCGGGAGGTCTCGATACCGGGGCACACCGCCGCCATCTCGCACCACCCCCGCGTGGTCACTAGGACCATCAAGTCCATTGACTACGGGATCCACGCGGTGAGTGGTCGCTGCCTGAAGGTGCTCCATGCCCCTAACCCTCAGCCAAATGTGACGGACGTCTCTAGAGGCGGACGGACAAACTCAATAGCGGCTTCTTGTCGAGACCTCTAAAGAAGAGCGCAAAATCGGCCCGATCGGTTGAGTGTGGGCAGCCTTCTCGTAGCAACCGCTAGTCTCCAGGCATTAGTCTCGAGCCATGCCGTCCCCGGTTTCGTCCGACCTGGTTGACTTCAACACGCTCGCGGTTCGGATGCTCCAGAGCACCGACCTGCTGGCGCGGCGGCTGCGTAGTCGCCTCGTTGAGGAGATAGAGGGATATCGTCTCGTCGACCCCGACAACGTCGTCGCGGAGCTCGCCGTCAACATCCGGGTTGTGCTCACCTCGTGCCTTCCAGACGCCCCACCCCCGCCTGAAGAGGCCCTCGCGGAGGCGGAGATCCGCGGCGCCGATCGCGAACGCCTCGGCGTCCCCCTAGAAGATGTCCTGCGTGGTTGGCGCATCGGTTTTGAACTCGCTTTTGATCATGCTCGAACGCTCGCGCATGAGTTGGATCTCAGGTCAGAGCCCGTGCTCGACTACACGCGCATGTTGCTTCGCGCCTTCGATCTCTACACGTCAGCGATCGCGACCGGTCATCGCCGGGCCGAGTTGGATATGGCAGTCGTCTCAAATGAGCGGCAGAACCGCCTCGTTCGCCAACTGCTGCTCCACGACGGATCTGCCGCCGACTCACTGAAGCATCTCAAGGCCCTCGGCTTGGACTCGTACGGCCAATGGCAGGCATTTTGCACCGAGAACCTAAACGACGACACCCGCACAGCCGTAAACCGCTGGATTCAACCCAGCCATCCTTCAGGTACACCCGCGGGTGTGGCGAGCGTCGTTGATCAGCACGTCATAGGTTTTCTTGCACGTACTCCGCCGAAACCTCCAGCGCTCATTGCCCTTGGCGCCGAGGTGACACGGGAGGAATTGCCCGAATCGCTGCGCCAAGCACAGCGAGTGCACAACGCCGCACGGGCAGCAGGATGGTCCCGCGGGGTCGTGACGATCGACGATCTTGGGATCCGCGTCGCCGTCCACGACGATCGCGATGTCAGCGAAGTGATGCTTCGTCGCTACATCGACCCGGTGACACAGACCCGGAGTGGGGCTGCGGTACTTGAGACCGTCTGGCACTACTTCAACGCCGGGCAACAGGTGGACCGTACGGCCGAAGCAATGTTTGTCCACGCCAACACCGTCCGCTATCGGCTGCGCCGCTTCGAGGAACTCACGGCAACGGACTTGCGTGATGGTTGGGTGATCGCCAACGTTGTCTGGGCATTGATCCGACAGAACCCGACGCTCCGCCCTGGTCTCGACCGCTGACGGTGGACACCTCGTAAGAGAGGATCTGCATCGCGGGAGGACAAATGTCCGGAGTACAGGAACGAGGCCGTGAAGTTGGTGATCAACGCCGGCCGGACGGTGGCTGTGGTCGCCCGCGAGCCGGCGTGTCGCGTGCCGGGTTCAGTGGAGGCTCTGAACTAACGCGCCGACGGTAGTCGGTGCGACTCGACGCTTGCCGAGCCTGCGGGACGGAAGTGATCGGCGGTGAGTACGTCGAGCCCCGCGGAACCGTCGCTGACACTGATCAAGTTCTCCCGGCTCGCCATGCGCGGGATCCTCCTCGGATTGTCAGGTCCGCAGCTGGTGATGGCGAGCCTTGCCGCGGGCACCTTGATCCTGGGCCTCCATCTAACGGAAAGGCCCGTTTCATCTGGTCTCGGAACGTCCCGGCGGACTCACTCCCCACCTCGGTTACGGTGGAGTTTACTGACGCCCAAGGCGGCAGGTGGGCCACCAACCCAGGCGGGCACCTTGAAGCGCGGTGATCTGCTCGGCCGACTTCCCATGTCTTTGACGCGGTCGTGTGATGTCCGCTTGGTGATCATGCGAGCTCGAGGATGGTGAGTTGGTGCTTCTGGGCATGCATTGTGCCGGGCGATCTACACGGCGTCGCCTTTCTTGATCATGGTCACGTCATCATGCCATGTTGCAGCGACTCGCCTCCACCATTCGGCGACAGGACATGGGAACTTGGCCGATCGATCGAGTGAAATCCACAGAAGCGCAGCCCCTTGCGCGACACCTGTTGCACTCGGTAGCTTCCAACGCAGAAGGCTTCTGAGCTGCACCTATCGAGACTTGATCAGCCACACGGAACCGCACTCCCCGACAGAAGCAGCGTGGCGTAGGTGATGGTGGCGCCGTCGATCTCCACGGGCTCGAGCACACCGCGGGGGGCGATGATGCCCGTGCGGCCCACGTTCCACTCCACGTCCAGCAGGCGGGTGACCTTCTCCACGGCGGGGAGCTTGTAGGCGATGGCCCAGCGCGGCGCCCGCGACCCGGATCCCGCTGCCCGCTGGTCGGCGGCCGGGTCGGCCTTGATGACGATGCCGTCGATACCGAACGGCAACTCGGCGCGCAGGGCGGCGATCTCGCGCACCCGGACCACAACCTCCTCCCCGGTGGTGACGACGATCCCGGGCACCGCGGTGGCGGCGGTGGTGTTCACCCCCAGCTGTACGGCCAGGGCCATCAGGTCGCTGTGTGCGAGCTCGCCGAGCCGCCCGGCGAGTGCGGGCGTGGGAGACGTCCTCCCCGGCGATACCGTCGCCGCGGGTGATCAGCCGGAACTGACGAGCCGTCAATTGGCTAGCGGACAGCTTCGTTTGGTCTCGCAACCGGTCGAATGACATGGCCTCCTGATCGGCATCCTGCCCGCCGTGCCCTTCACCAGCGCCACGACCGTCCTAATGCCCGGTGACACCCTCCTGCTCCACACCGACGGGCTCACCGAGGCCCGGATCGGCGAAGACGTGCCACCTTGTACGGGGACGACTCCCCCGCGATTTCGCCGCCGACCACGCCGGCAAGCCTCCCCATCGCGTGCTCCACGCCCTGACCGACCTGCTGGACAGCTTCGGCGACGGCCTCGACGACGACACCGCCCTGCGCGCCCTCGGCGTCCCACTCCCCGCCCCCAGACGGGAAGACCAACAAACGGAAAACGCGCCCGTCTGCCCCGTCACGGGTCCGTCAGCAGGACGGAAGAAGACGGTGCCGCATCACGGAAGTCTCGGCTGCCCGCTCCGACGGCGCACACACCGACATCGCGTGCGTCGGTCCGGCTGCGGCGTCGCGTGCTCCGCCATAGAGTCGGCACGGAGCGAGGAGGCCGTACTCGCGATGCCTCCGTCACTCCGAGACCGTGGTGCGAGTGCGAGTGCGAGAGCTGGCGCTGAGCCGCAAAGACGATGAACGGGAAGGGTGGGGCGCATGGCCGGAGAGGTCGCGGCACCGACTCCGCAGTTGGTCCTGTCCCCGCTCACCAGAGCCGCGATCTTCCTGGTCGCGACGATCGACCCCGGCGGCGAAGCGGTCACCCGGGACGTGCTGTCCCAGGTGAGTTCCCTGCAACGGTCTGTGGGCTTTCGTGCCGAGCCCGAGGGCAGGCTCAGTTGCGTCACCGGAATCGGCTCGCGGGCATGGAACCGTCTGTTCGCCGGTCCCCGCCCGGCTGACCTTCATCCCTTCCGTGAGGTGAGCGGGCCCGTACACCGCGCCGTGTCGACACCGGGCGACCTGCTCTTCCACATCCGTGCCGCACGCCTGGACCTGTGCTTCGCGCTCGCCGCGGAGATCATGGTCCGCCTCGGCGAGGCGGTGACCGTCTGCGACGAGGTGCACGGCTTCCAGTACCTCGACAAACGTGACCTGCTCGGGTTCGTCGACGGCACGGAGAACCCCACCGGGCCCGCCGCCGGCGCCGCCGTCCTGGTCGGGGACGAGGATCCCCGGTTCGCCGGCGGAAGCTACGTCACCGTCCAGAAGTACCTCCACGACCTCGACGCCTGGAACGCGCTCCCGGTCGAGACGCAGGAGAAGATCATCGGCAGGACGAAGCTGTCGGACATCGAGCTGGACGACAGCGCCAAACCGGCGGACTCGCATGTCGCCCTCACCACCATCACCGACCCCGACGGCACGGAACACGAGATCCTCCGCGACAACATGCCCTTCGGCACCGTCGGGCGGGGCGAGTTCGGTACCTACTTCATCGGTTACGCCCGCACTCCCACGGTGACGGAGACGATGCTGGAGCGCATGTTCCTGGGCGCCCCGGGCGCGTCGCACGACCGGATCCTCGACTTCTCGACCCCTCTCACCGGATGCCTGTTCCACGCCCCCACAGCGGACTTCCTCGACGACCTGCCCGAACCACCCGGCGCGGAAGCGAGGAAAGGGGAAGAGGACGCGCAGGTGGACACCGACACCGAACCGCGCTCCGTCGTCACGCCGTCCGACAATCAGCCCCGGTCCTGCGATTCCTCGCTGGGGATCGGCAGCATGAAGCGGAGCACTCCCGATGAACAACCTGCACCGTGACCTGGCGCCCCTCTCCACCGCCGCATGGAACGACCTGGAGGAAGAGGCCCGGCGTACCTTCAGACGGCACGTCGCGGCACGCCGTGTCGTCGACGTCCCCGAGCCGTACGGAGTCGAACTGGCGGGCGTGGGCACCGGGCACCTCGACACCGTGGACGCTCCTGCCGACGGCGTGATCGCCCACACGCGCCGCTTCCAGCCGCTGGTCGAGCTGCGCGTTCCGTTCACCGTCGACCGCCGGCAGGTCGACGACGTCGCCCGCGGGGCCAAGGACGCCGACTGGCAGCCGGCCAAGGACGCCGCACGGCAGCTTGCGTTCGCCGAGGACCGTGCGGTCTTCGAGGGATACGCGGCCGCAGGCATCGTCGGCCTGCGTGAGAGTTCCTCCAACTCACAGGTGCCGCTGCCCGCCGATGCACGCGACTACCCGGACGCGATCAGCCAGGCGGTCACTGCCCTGCGCCTGGCAGGTGTCGACGGCGTGTACTCCCTGGCCCTGAGCGCCGAGGCGTACACGGCCGTCAGCGAGACCTCCGACCACGGCTATCCGATCATCAAGCACATCGCCAGACTGCTGGACGGGGACATCGTCTGGGCGCCCGCGATCGACGGCGCCTTCCTCCTGTCCACCCGCGGCGGCGACTTCGAGATGCATCTCGGCCAGGACGTGTCGATCGGCTACCTGTCCCACGACGCGACCAGCGTCACCCTGTACCTGGAGGAGACGCTGACCTTCCTCGTCCACACCGGCGAAGCAGTCGTGGCACTCGCTCCGCCGCCGGCCGGCACTTGACGGTCGGTTCCCGACTCGCGCTCGCGGAGTTGCTCGTCTCCGAGTCTCAGGCGAGGAGCCCCGCAGGCTCGGCAGGAACGATCGGCAGGAGGGACCGGGGGACCGGGGGACCGGAAGGATCGTATGAGCGGACGGCCACGACGTCCTCCAGCCGGCCGGAGCCGAACGCGGGCCGTCGGCGCAGCGCAGCATACGTTCGCTCGGCGACGGAGGCGTCACATCTCTGGCCCGAGCAGAGGTGCTGTCCGCGCGGCGTCAGCGCGGACCGATAGCCGCCTCGGCAGCTGTCTTGATCCGGGCTCCGAAGGCGTCGGCGTCCTTGCGGGCGGCGGCCAGCGCCAGAGCGACGACGACCTTGCCGAGGCCGTGCCCCTCCAGAACGTCTGCCGCTGCTGCACTGTTTGTGGACTTCCCCTGTCCGGGGGTGCGCTGGGCAAAGGCGATCGACGCGGCCGGCCGTGGGAATTCGGCGACTTCGGCCGCTTTCTGCTCTCTGTCGCTGGACTGCTGTCTTTGAAAGGTTCTCCCGCACCATGCCTTTGGCTCTGTTGGCCCTGGCTGTCGTCGCCTTCGGTATCGGCACGACCGAGTTCGCCACGATGGGGCTGCTGCCCCAGATAGCCGACGGGGTCGGCGTGTCGGTGCCACACGCCGGCAACCTCGTGTCGGCCTATGCGCTCGGTGTCGTCGTCGGTGCCCCTCTGCTGACCGGTATCGGTGCGCGCGTACCGCACAAACGGCTCCTGCTGCTTCTCTCGGGGCTGTTCGTGGTCGGCAACGTCGCGTCCGCGCTCGCTCCTGACTTCGGTCTGCTGTTCGCGGCGCGTTTCCTGGCGGGCCTGCCGCACGGGGCGCTGTTCGGCGTCGGCGCCGTCGTCGCCTCCCGGCTGGTCGCTCCCGAACGGGCTGCGCGCGCTGTCTCGAAGATGTTCCTCGGGCTGACCGTCGCCAACATCGTCGGCGTCCCGGCCGGCACCGCCCTCGGGCAGCAGTTGGGGTGGCGGTCCGCCTATGGCGCCGTCGCCGTCATCGGCCTCGTCGCGCTCGCCGCGCTGGCCCTGTTCGTCCCTCACCAGCCACGCGGGCGGCAGTCCGGCATCCGGCACGAGATGCGGGCCATGGGCAACAGGCAGGTGGCGATCGGCCTGGCCACGGCAGTTGTGGGGTTCGGCGGGTTCTTCGCCGTCTACAGCTACCTCGTGCCGATGCTGACGCACCTGACGGGCATCTCCGACTCCTCGACCACGCTGGTCCTCGCGCTGTACGGGGTCGGCATGACGCTTGGCACGCTGATCGCGGGCCCCCTCACGGACCGTGCCCTGCGCCCGACCCTGTATGCGGGTCTCGCTCTGCTCGCGGCAGGGCTGGTGACGTTCTATTTCACTGTCCACAGCACCGTGCCGGCCCTGGTGACGATCACCTTCATCGGTGCGATGGGATCCTTCATCACCACACCCGTCCAGATGCTGCTCATGGCCAAGGCGAAGAACGCTCCCACGATGGCCGCGGCCTCCAATCACTCCGCCTTCAACCTGGCCAACGCAGGCGGCGCATGGCTGGGCGGACTGGCCATCTCCGCGGGCTGGGGCTGGGCGTCACCCAACCTGGTGGGCGCCGCCCTTGCCGTAGCGGGCCTCGGTCTCGCGTTCACTGGCGGCCTCATGGACCGGGGAAGCCGACGCTCCGAGCTGATCACTGCGTCGGCCGTGGAAACCACGACGGAAGCGGGACAGGCCACGACAGGCCGGCCGAGGGGCGAAGCCACTCGCGTCGCACCACCGACGGCAACGCCGGGGGAGCGGGGGTAGCGGTTCGCCGCCCCGCGACCGAGGGTAGTGGCTCGTCGCCGGCACCACCGCTTGGTGGCGGGCGGGGCCTGTACGGGGACGATGCTTCGCCCGAATCAGGAGGGGTCTGCAGGTCCGGGTCTGCAGGTCCGGGTCGGGGGACCACGGGTAGCTGCGCCAGGTGCCGCCGCAGTACTGCCCGCAGTGTGTCGGGCGGCAGCCGGCCGGGGTAGGGGGCCGCAGCGGTCACCAGTGCCCGGTGGCTGTCGAAATAACGCCCTACGGAGCCGACGGCGAACCCGGCCTCCGCGGCCACGTTTTGAAGGTGGTCAAGGACACCTCAGCCTGTGGCCACGGCTCCCTCGTGGCCGCCGCGGTTGATGAGTTCTGCGAACCGCTGGGCGCTGATGTTGCCCCCGGAGGCGATGATGCCGATCCTGCGCGGGAGGCGTTCGAGGCGCCCGGCCATGAGGGCGGCCAGACCGGTGGCGCCGCTGGGTTCGAGGACGATTTTCAGGTGTTCGAAGGCGAAGCGCATGGCGTCGATGATGTCGTCGTCGCTGACGAGGGCGATGGCGTTGACCAGGCGCTGGTTGATGGGAAAGGTGATCTCGCCGGGAGTGGGCAGGGCTTGGCCGTCGGCGATGGTGCGGGGCACGGGGACGGTCACGCGTTCGCCGACGGCCAGGGAGCGCTTGGTGTCGTCGCCCGATTCCGGTTCGACACCGATGACCTTGATGGTGGGGTGAAGCTCCGTGGCGGTAATGGCACTGCCGGCGATGAGGCCGCCGCCACCGACGGGTACGACGAGTGCGTCGAGTTCGCCGGCCTCCTCGAAGAGTTCCAGCGCCGCGGTGCCCTGTCCGGCGATGACATGAGGGTGGTCGTAGGGCGGGATGAGCGCCAGGCCGCGTTCAACGGCGAGGGCCTCGCCGAGGGCGGTGCGGTCCTCGGTGTACCGGTCATAGGTGACGATCTCCGCGCCGTAGCCGGCGGTGGCGTCCATCTTGTTCCGAGGGGCGTCCTCGGGCATGAGGATGACCGCGGTGGTGCCCAGTTCGCGGGCGGCGAGGGCGGTGGCCTGGGCGTGGTTACCGGATGAGTAGGCGGCGATGCCCTTGGCCAGCTGGTCGGCGGGCAGTTGGGCGGCGGCGTTGTAGGCGCCGCGGAACTTGAAGGCGCCGATGCGCTGGAAGTTCTCGCACTTGATGAACACCTCGGCGCCGACCAGTGCGTTGAGGGTGCGGGAGGTGAGAACGGGGGTGCGGTGGGCGATCCCGTCGAGACGTGCGGCGGCCTCGCGGACGTCGTCGAACGAAACCGGGTGTGCAGCGGCCATGGTGGATTCCTTGCGGTGGTGAGAAGTCGGACGAAGTCGGACCAGAAGCCTGCGGGTGCTCGGGGCGACAGCTACCAGCCCGTGATGCGCGGCCGGAAGCCTCTATCGCGACGGCGACATCAGACCCGTACTGCCGATCAGCGACAGTGCCGTGAACGTGGGGCCGGGCGAACCGGCGCGGGACATGAACACCCTTTCACTTGGTGTAGTTGTAGACCGTCGCCCGGGACACACCCAGCAGATTGGCTATGGCCTGCGCGGCATCACGAGAGTCGAAGAAACCGTCCTGGTGCAGCTGCTGCACCAGTTCCTTCTTGTCCTTGCGGCTCAGCGAGCGCGGAGTGCCGGCGCGTTCCGCGGCCAGGGCCTCGATGGTCCGGCGCAGCTCGCGAGCATTGCGGTCGCGCAGGCTCTCCAAGGGCCGGTCACGGTCCTCGGGGTCGGTGGCGACCAGATTCGACAGCGCCAGGGTGACCGGGGAGAGCACGGACACATCGAGGTTCAGGCACAGTGCCGCGATGTAGTCGCCGGCGGCGTTCTTGATGCCGATCGACGTGCTCTTGGCCGGGCGCCCGTCAGGGAACTGGTTGGGGTAGTTCTGGATGACGCTGGGGTACGCCGGGTCGGCGATACGAGCCAGGCCCAACTCGGTCGCGGAGTCCCCTACCTGACGTCCCGAGAGGTTGTTCTCAATGGCTCTGATCGCGTGCTGCGGGTCGCGCAAATCGTGCAGGACCACCTCGCACAACCCGGGGAACATCCGCCCCAGCGCAACGGCGATCGTCTCGGCCTCCCGGATGAGGTGCTCATCCTCCGCCGCAGGGCCAAGTCCGTCGGCCACGGCACGCCGACCTTGTTGCTCATTAGCGACGTGATCCATAAATCCTCTTCTGTCGACTGCGGATACGGGGCGTGTGCGGCTCCGCTCCCGAAGCGCCAGCAGGTGGGCCAGGTGGTTCCCGTCGGCGCATCTCCTGAGCCACGGTACCTCGACTTGTCATATTCATCTAGATCTGTAATCAGCGTCTAAAGACTGTGTTGAGGATGCGAGGATCGACTACTGACGATGCGAGGATCGACTACTGGAGCAACTCGGGCGACTCGGAGGGAGCCAGAGAAATCAGCTACCTACTGGCCGCCGCCGTCGACCGCTCAGACGCCGAACGAGAAGTGGCGCGCGACAGACTTTGGCGCCCCAGCCTCGCGCGTACGAGACTTCCACCCTGGCTTCACGGCGGCAGGGACCTGGTGGGACCTGGTCGTGCTCAACTCCCGCAACAGTGGCACGCGAACCAATGCCCCAACGCGGTCGACCTGCTTGCCTCCTTGATCGTGAGGGGAAGAGACTGGGGTTTTGAGATTTCGGCGGCGGGCGGCGGGGGAGACGAGCGGTGACCACGGTGAGGACAAGCGATGCCCCTGAGGCGGATGGAGCCATGCCGTCCCCGCCGAGGGCCAGCCGGAACCGGCTGGTGGGTGCGCTGCTGGTGTTGTCGTCCCTGGCCGCCGCGCTGGCCTGTTATTTCGTTTTCGCCGCCTGGCTGCCCAAGGACCGCGCCCTCTACCGGGCGTACACGGCGGCCGAGGCGTGCGCAGCCCGCACGGTGATACCGAGGTCGGAGGACTGCCTGCGGCAGCTCACCTTCACTGTCGAAGGCACCCGGAATTCCACCAAGAACATGCGGGCGACGCTGCTCGGCCCCGCGCCGTTTGCGAGGGTGGTCGTGCCGTTCGGGGACTCGGGGCCGGTGCTGAGTGGGCTTCAGCGAGGGGAGCGGGTCACCGGCACTGTCTGGCGTGGCGTCGTAGTAGTGGTTGCCGAGGGTGACGTCCGTCAGAATTCCTCCGACGCACCGCGCGACGAACCCCAAATGACCGCCGCTCTCGGCACGTTCGCCGGGCTGCTGGCTGCGTTGACCCTCGCGTTCGGCGCAGTGCGCTTGGCCAGGCCCCGCGATCCCGGCGTCTTCAGCTGGCGCCCGTATGGCAAGTGGCTGCTCATCGTTGCGGGTGCCTCCTGCGCCGGCGTGGGCCTGTGCACCGTGTGGACGGGCCTGCCGTGGTTGCTCGTGCCCACGATCTGCGGGGTGGTCGTCGCAGGTACGGCGTGGTTCCTCTACCGAGATCTCGCTTCCCTGGACCACTGACCCTTTCAAGGCTGCGTGGCGAGCCCAAAAGCAGCCGGGCGTTGTGCTGTTGTCGCTGCCAATGAGATCAAGTAGTGTCCCCGGCGTGAACACCGGACCGGCGCTACGCCACACACGGATTGGCTACCCGGTGGTGGGCTGATCGCAGAGCGGGTGCGTGGAAGGCACCCTCTCGATTCGGCACGCGGACCTCCCAGTGCTCGTACACCACGAGTCCTCTTTCCGTGTCGAGCAACAGCGAGGTCAGCTATATGGCAGTCACGTTCAACCACACCATCATCGCCTCCAAGGATCGCAACCATTCGGTTCGGTTCTTCCGCGAGTTGTTGGAACTTCCGGAAGCGCCGTCATGGGGCCCGTTCACCAACATCCAGCTGTCCGACGGGGTGTTGCTTCAGTTCGCTGAGCCTCCGGTGGAAATCCAGATGCAGCACTATGCGTTCCTGATCGACGACGAACTGTTCGATCGGGCTTACGGACGGCTGTGTGATCGCGGCATCGAGCACTGGGCCGATCCGCAGATGCGGCGCTCAGGCGAGATCAACAATGAGCACGGTGGTCGAGGGGTGTACTTCAAGGACCCCTCCGGTCACGCGATTGAGCTGATCACCCGGCCGTATTCGTAAACCGGGAGAGCGCTTGGTCGGGCACAGGAAAAACGTGCCCGACCAGGGCAACCGACTGCTGCTACCCCAGGGCACTGCGATGACCGTCAGGGAAGGCCGCGGCGGCGGGCATCGGCCACGCGAATGCGGCGACATACCTGCGACGACGGCGCGTCAGTGGTGGTGGCCCTTCCGGCCGAGGGTGTCCACGGGGGTCGCGCCGGGGCGGGTCCACTGCGGCACGGGGCGGCTGGTCGGGCCCCAGGTGGCGTTCCCTTCCGCGTCCGATCGCCAGGACCAGCACGCGTCGCGCCCCTCGGGCCAGCCCTCGGGGTTGCCCTCCCATGCCTCACCGCGGCCGTAGGGCGTCAAGTCGAGCAGGCCGAGGGACCCGTTGACCCGCTCGTTGCCACGGCCGGTTGTGGAGTAGGTGAGGAACACGCGGTCGCCGTCGCGCAGGAAGCAGGTGATGGATCCCATGCTGTCGCCGACCGGGGCGTCCAGGTCGCGTACCGAGTACCAGGGCTGCGTGTAGCCCATGAACTCGACGTAGGAGGCCACCTCGTTCGGGCGGCCCGAGGTCAGGACGGCGAACGAGACGTCGCGGGCGTCGAGGTAGACGGCGTCCTTCAGGTGCCAGGCAGTGGTGGTGCAGCCTTCGCACTGCCCCTGGTGCGGCGCGCCGTCGTACCACATGTGCTTGTAGACCACGAGCTCATCGCGGCCCTGGAAGAGATCGAGGAACGGGACCGGGCCATCGGGTCCGACGACCTCGACCGCCCCGTCGAACTCCACCATCGGCAGCCTGCGGCGGGCGGCGGCGATGGCGTCGCCCTCGCGGGTGTGGGCCTTCTCTCGGGCCAGCAGCTCGTCGCGGGCGGTCTGCCAGGTGGCCAGGTCGACCACGGACGGGCGGCCGGGCAGCGTGGGGGTCGGGTCCTCCGGCGCGGGAGTCATGGTGTCCTCCGTGGTGTCGCGTGTCTGGTGCTGGGCAGCGGCGTACGCCGTTCTGCGACGGTCACAGATCAGACCCGTGTTTCGGCCGGAACTCATCGCGGCCGGTGCGCCTCGTCCGATTCGAAAGCATCGAGCCTGACCCACCACACGCGGCGCTCCCGTTCGGCCTCCCGCCGCCGGGCCATCCGGCGCAGACCGGCCTGCACGACATCTGGGGGGACCAGCGCCGAGCGGTCGGCGGGCGTGACGTCGAAATCCAGTGTGACCACCCGCGCGGGCCGCGGTCCGTAGCGGTACGCCTCCTCGTACCCGACGTTGAACCGGACGGTGCCGAAGAGGATGTAGAAGCCTTCGTCGTGTCGGGCATGGCGGTGCTGCGGCGGTCCCTGGATGCGCGGGGCCACGCTCGGTAAACGAGTGCAGGCTTTTTTCCGCGGACTCGGCACCAGAAAAAGGAGCGGACTACCGCCGGCCTGTCCCGTAGCCTTTCCATGCGCATTGTTGTGAGACGAGCACCCTCGTGGTGCGGCCGGCTGGGTCGCGATACCCGCGAGGCGGCCCCCATGAAGCCGGAGCCCGAGGATGGTGCCGGTGCCCGGCACACCGCCGGGCATGACAAGCTGTGGTTTCCACCGCCCGATCCCAGGAGGTCACCATGACCGAAGAGGCTGCATCCCCAGAAGGTTCGGAGCCGGCTGACCCCGAGACGTCCGCTCTCGCGCCCGACAGCGATGGCCAGTACGACCTGAAGCGCAAGTTTCGCGAGGCCTTGGCGCGCAAGAAGGGCGTGCAGACGGACGGTGCCGATCTTTCTGCCAGCCCCGGTGCCTCGAAGGTGCGTGGGGCGCACGGCCCCGCGGCGAGCCAGCGGTCGTTCAAGCGCAAGAGCGGCGGCTGAGCCGGCGGCCTTCGAGAGCTGACCGCGCGGCACCACCCCCTGGCGCCACTGAATTCGCACGCCCTGTGGCCGAGGCCCCAGGGCGTGCGCGCGATCTGCTTGCCGGCTGCTGGTGAGGTCGTGGCCGGGGTGTTGCGCCTATAAGGGGGCCCAGTTGGGGCGGGCGCGGGTGGGTTGGACGGTGGTGTGGTCGGGCCGGGACGAGGGGCCTGTGACTCAGGCAGCGTTTGCGACGACGCTCTCACCCTCGTGATGCCGACCGGGCGACATTTCACGGGTTGAGGTAGCTCGATCCCTGTGAGGAACTGCGGACAGTCGTCGTGCTCGCTCAGCTGGTCTGCGCGACGCCCGAGCGACCGACCAGTCGTCCGAGTGGAGCCGTTCCCATTCCGTCGTACGGCGTCAGGGACGCGGCGCTAAGTATCCGGGCCCGGGGCCGCCGGCGTTCGCGGCCGTGTGGTCGGCAGTGCCGAGGCCGTAGTGCATCGACGCCGAGGTCGCTGTGATCCAACTGCCTTGACCACACTCCTGATTGTCGTGCGCACATCTCGCCATGCCCTTGGGTCGATCTCCACTCAAGTTGGTGCCGGTGCCGGTGCCGGCACCGGTGTGCGGTGTCGGACATCTGTCAGGGGCCGTCGGATCGATGTCGGCGGCTTGTCGGCGGGGCCTGGTCTCCTTTCCAAAGAACCTGCGGGTACTCAGCCGGCAGGCGTGCGACTGGTAAGGGATCACCATGACCACTGACGTCACGATCATCGGCGCCGGACTCGGCGGCCTCACGCTCGCCCGCGTCCTGCACACCCACGGAATCCCGGTCACGGTCTACGAAGCCGAGTCCTCATCGTCGGCTCGCGCGCAGGGCGGGATGCTCGACATCCACGACCACAGCGGCCAAGTTGCTCTGCGGGCGGCAGGTTTGATCGACCAGTTCCGCAGCCTCATCCTGGATGGCCGCGAGGCGACACGCGTCGTCGCCTGGGACGGGACCGTACTGTTCGACGAACCCGACGACGGCACCGGCGGACGTCCCGAGGTGCAGCGCGGCCAGTTGCGACAGCTCCTGCTCGACTCGCTCCCGGACGGCACCGTCCACTGGGGCTGCAAGGTCAGCAGTACCGCTGCCCTCGGCGAGGGCCGCTACGAGGTGACCTTCGTCGACGGCAGCACCGTCGTCACGAGCCTGCTGGTCGGCGCGGACGGCGCGTGGTCACGGGTGAGGCCGCTGCTCTCCACCGCCACACCCGAGTACGCCGGCCGGTCGTTCGTCGAGACCTATCTGTTCGACGGCGACGCCCGGCACCCGGCCGCCGCGAAAGCGGTCGGTGGTGGGGCGCTGTTCGCACTCGCGCCGGGTAAAGGGATCCAGGCTCATCGAGAGAGCGGCGGCACCCTTCATACTTACGTGGCGCTGTCCAAGCCGCACGACTGGTTCGCCGCCATCGATTTCACCGATGCCGCCGAGGCCACCGCACGGATCGTGCAGGAGTTCGATGGCTGGGCGCCGGAGCTCACCGCGCTGATCACCGAGAGTGACACCGCGCCGGTCCTGCGCCTCCTCAACACTCTGCCGACGGGGCACCGGTGGGACCGGGTGCCAGGAGTGACCCTGGTCGGCGACGCCGCCCACCTCGCGCCCCCGAACGGCGAAGGGGCGAACCTGGCGATGCTCGACGGTGCCGAACTCGGCCATGCCCTCGCCGCGCACCCCGATGACGTCGAGGCCGCGCTCACCGAGTACGAGCAGGCCATGTTCCCCCGCAGCGCCGACTCCGCCACCGGCGGCGCCGAGCTCTATGAGCACATGTTCGGCGACAACGCACCCCACAGCATGATCAACATGTTCACCGGACACGAGCACACCTCATGACCTTCTCAAGCCCTAACTGAGGCTCTCCTCCTCGGCCTCGCTCGATCCGCACCCGCTGGGCGCGTTCGCCCCGCCGACCGCGGAAGCCATCGACACCGTGCGTCGGCGGATGTCGACCGGAGGGCAGAGGCTCCCCCGCAAGATGGACGGCTCACCGTGGCCTTGCCGGAAGAGATCCTCTGCGCCAGCCGTACCAGCGGATCGTCCGCGAGGGTGAGTCGGGCTTGGTTCAAGGGGTACGCGCGGAAGGAATCCACAGCACAGGCGGAAGGTATCCACAGCACAGGCCGCGGAAGGAAGCCGCAGCAAAGACTCAGAGACTCAACGACAGGCAGGAGTACCTGATGATCGCGCAACCCGAGAACGTCGCCTCGCAACCGGATCCGGAGCCCCGTCCCACCCCGCATCCCAAGCCCGCGCCGCCCGGCCCGGCGCCCACCCCCGCGCGTCCTCCGGCCCCAGCACCCGAACCCCCGGCTCCGGAACCGGCGCCGCCTGGCCCCGCCCCGACGACGGAACCGGCCCGCGACTGAACGCACCGCGTTCCGGCCTCGACCAGCAGCGCCCACGCCGCCGGGGCGATGGGGGGTGGTGCGTGCCTGCGCCGCCCCTCGGGGGCGGCCCGGGGACGACGCCCCCGTCGTCGGAGAAGCCCCCACGCGATCCGTCATCCGGCAGGGCGGCGAGCCGGATCCGAGCCGGACGCATCTCACGCGGCGGTCAACGCGGCGTTCCGTTGGCCGAGTTCGGGCGCTCTCAGTCGGTCACTGTGTCGCCGTGACGATGAGCGACCCTCCACTCGCCTTCCTCGCGGCGGTACACCTGGGTGGCCCGCAACGTGTAAGTGCGCGGTTCTCCGCCGACGGAGGCAGACGTGTGCTCAAGGCCGGCCGTATAGGCCATGTCTCCCGACACGTCGTACGCCTGCAGTTCGAAAACGTACGACGTGCAGTCCGAGAAGCTCTTCTCAAGGGCGGCGAACAGCTCGTCGATCTCTCGCCGGCCGTAGCCGTTGCGCCACGCCCCCAGGACGCTCACGGGCTCATTGCGTGACCAGAGCGCCCGCCGGGGGGCCGCGTCGCCGTTGTGCAGCGCGAGTTCCGCCTCGTACAGGGCGGTCTTGACCCACGCCAGGAAATCGTCGCGATCGGTCATGCCTTCATCATGCGCCTGTTGATTGGGGCCGCACACTCGTCAGCGTCGGCGCCAGGGCTGCGTGCCGCGTCGGGGTGGCTGTCGTGCCCGGTGCTCGACCTTTTCCTGCCCCACATGCGCGCAATCGATTTGAGCGTGCCGGAGTGAGTCGGCTCAGCCGGTGAGAGCGATGTGGTGGATGCGGGAGGGAGGCGACGCCGCACTGCTCCGGAAGGTGCTCGTGGGTGATGGCGCCGGCCACCGCGCCGATCCGGCCGGCTGCGATGGTCGAGAACGGTTGTCCATCACTGGTCCGTGCTTGCTTCGGTGACGTCGGCCGAGGCTGCTTCGGACTTGGTGTGGAGGACTTCGCGGGCCTGTTCGGCGGCGCGGGTGATGCTTTCGCTGATGAAGTCGAGAAAGCGCGCGATGTTCTCCAGGCGGGTGGCTGCAGGGGTGCGCGGGCCGAGGATAGCAACGCCCTGACGTGCGGTTTCGACGAGTTGGTCGTTGGCTCGGGCGCTGGCGATCGTCGCCTGGTAGAAGAGCTCGTCGTCGACGACGTAGCGGTCGCGGCGGCGCTCGTCGCGTTCTCGGCGCACCAGGCTCTGGCTCTCCAGGAAAGCGATCGATTTGGAGATGGACGCCGGGCTGACCTGGAGGCGCCGGGCGAGTTCGGACGCGGTGAGACTGCCCGCGTCGGTGGTGAACAGGCAGGTCAGGACGCGGGCCGCCATCTTGGGCACTCCCGAAGCCATGAGCACGGTGGTGAGTGTCTCCTCGTACCGCGCCACGGCCTCGGCGTCGCGTCCGTGCGGCTGAGGGAGCGACCGCGCCTCTCGGGAGGAGGCGGGCCTGCGCCGGTGGGCGCGCTGTTCGGTGGCGCGGTGAGCCAGGTCGGCGCGGTAGGCGGTGGGGCCGCCGTTGCGCATCACCTCACGCGTGATCGTCGAGGTCGGACGCTCCAGGCGTCGGGCGATTTCGGCGTAGGGGAGGCTGTCGGCCAGCCCTAGCGCGATCTGCTGGCGTTCCTGCTGGGTGAGCCTGCCTCCCGGCATCGCGATCTCCCTCGGTGGTTGTTCGTGTGGCAGTCCCTGATTCCGCTCACGATAGCGTTCACCTCTCAGTCATTGCAATGATCGGTTCGGCTGACGTTGCGTTACTGGCTTAATCATTGCAACGTTTTGGTGCATTTGACCTGCATAAGTAGTCATCGAATGCAACGAAGTAGTTGCCATAAAATGGAATGCAACGTAGCGTTTCTGGTGTTGGAAAACACGAGCGAGTACAGGAGAGCATGATGCAGAAGTTCGACACCCCCGCGCCCATCTCCGCCGTCCTGGACATCCCCGCCGGACGCATACGGTTCATTGCCGCCGACCGCGCCGACACCACCGTCGAGGTCCTGCCCGCCAACCCCGCCAAGAGCCGCGACGTCCAGGCCGCCGAGCAGACCACCGTCGCCTACGCCGAGGGCATCCTGCGGATTCGCACCCCCGAGCACAGGAACCAGCTCTTCGGCCCCTCCGGATCCCTGGAGCTCTCCGTTCAGCTGCCCGCGGGTTCCCGTATCGAGGCCAGGGCTGCCAGCTGTGAATTCCGCGGCGTCGGCCGCCTGGGCGACGTCGCCTTCGACGGCGCGTACCGCCAGATCAAGATCGACGAGGCCGCGAGCGTCCGCCTCACCGCGGTCGACGGCGACGTCGAGGTCGGCCGCCTGGGTGGCCCGGCGGAGATCAGCACAGCGAGGGGCGACATTCGGATCACCGAGGCCGTGCGCGGCGCGGTAGTGCTGACCACCCAGTCCGGCGACATCACGGTCGGCGCCGCCGCGGGCGTCTCGGCCGCCCTGGCCGCCGACACCGACTACGGCCGCGTCAGCAACGCCCTCAAGAACGATGGCTCCGTCGAACTCGACATCCGCGCCACGACCTCCCGCGGCGACATCACCGCCCGCAGCCTCTGAACGAGCAGAACCAGAACCGTCCGGCCGGGTCCACCGCGATCGAGATCCTCTCGGTCGCCGCCGAGGACGCGGCCGTCCGCCCCCTCCGGCCTGCGATCCAGGTGCAGGGCCTTGAAGAAGTCGTACGCCACACCTCACGCGATCAGGTGGAACACATGACCAAGAACAGCACTGCCTCGACCACTTCGACATGGACCGGCATGGTGCCGGTTGACGACACGGCCCTGGCCGTCACCGACACGGGCGGTCCCGGTGTGCCCGTGGTCTATCTCAATGGGCAGTTCGCCACCCAGGGGTACTGGCGGCGGGTCATCGCCGAACTGGGAACGGGATGGCGTCACATCGCCTACGACGAGCGGGCCCGCGGCAAATCGAAACGGTCGGCGGACTATTCCTTCGAGGCGGCCGTCCGGGACGTCGATGCTGTTCTCGCGGCCAGAGGCGTGGACAGGGCGCTGGTGGTGGGCTGGTCCTACGGGGCGTGCGTGGCGGCGCACTGGGCCGGCCGGAACCCGGAGCGTGCCGTGGGCGCGGTCCTGGTTGACGGCGCGTTCCCCTACGACTGGCTCGATGCCGCGATGGAGCAGCGGATCCGGAAGCTTTTTCGGCGACTCGGCTGGTTTCTGCCGCTGCTGCGCCCGACGGGCCTGGCCCCGCGGATGACCGCCGAACAGCAGGCGGACAGCAACATCGAGCTCGGCAAACTCTCCCGCGAGCGGGAGCTGGGCCCCGTGCTGGACGACATCACCGTCCCGGTGCGGTACGTGGTCGCTTCGGGGACGTCCTTCGGAAGCCGCGGTGAGGAGCAGGAACAGATACGCGGCAGCCTCGATGCGGTGACCGCCCGCAACCCGAACATCCGGATCGGCGCGAAGGTCGCCAGCAACCACGGCGCGATCCTGAAAAGGGAGTTCCCGGCCATCGCCGAGGCCGTACGCGAGGTCGCCGCCCTCGACCGCGGGGCGCGCTGAAACCATGGACAGGGCAATGACCACAACGACACGTCCGCGCACCGATGCCGGCCAGGCGGTCACGTTCCGATGTGAGTCAGGAGGTGGCGTCAGCGGACAGGCCCAGGACCCGGATGTACGGCGGAGGTGATGCCGGCGCGCGCCGCTTCCAGCTGGGCGGCGAAGGCGATGCCGAGGAAGAGGGCGACACCGGTGACGTTGGCCCACAGCAGCAGGGCGACGAAGGCGGTCAAAGGTCCGTAGACGGCCCCGAACGCGGTGCTTTTGCCGACGTACAGCGCCAGCAGCCAGGTGGCCGAGACCCACAGGAGGAGATGGGCCGCGCTGCCGAAGGCGAGCCAGGTGTAGCCCGGCTGCCTGCGGCGCGGCGACCACCGGAAGATCACGGCGGATGCGATCCACGCGAGCGCCAGCCCCACCGGGATCTCGAGCGTGCCCCACCAGCTGTCTGCGCCACCGGGGGAACCCGGCGTGTGCCTGTTTCGACTGCCCCGGAACGGCTGCTTCAACGGTCGCGCGACTGCTTCAGCGGTCGCCGCCCACGTTGCGCGTACGAACGCCGGTGAGCGGTGAAGGGCTTGCGCGGGGAGGTCGTGGTTGTGGTCACTGGGCAGGCGCCAGGCGCCAGGCGCCAGGCGTCCGGCAGTCGTCACGCTTGCGGCCGGCCCACGGGGTGGTCGTCCAGGGGGATGCCCAGTTGGTCGGCGAGGGTGGTGAGGGCTGTTCCGAGCGGGAGCAGGATGCGGGTGAGCGCGTGCCGGTCGCCCCGGGTCGGATCCCGGTTGACGATCAGTACCGGCTTCTCGGCCTCGGCCGCCTGGCGGACGAACCGGAGTCCGGACATCACCGTCAGCGAGGAGCCCAGGACCAGTAGTGAGGCTGCTTCCCTGACCAGCGTGCGGCAGTGATCGACCCGCCGCGGCGGCACGGTCTCGCCGAAGAAGACCACGTCCGGTTTGAGGATGCCGCCGCAGAGCGTGCAGGGCAGCACACGGAAGTCGCCGACCTGGTTATCGGTGAGGTCGGCGTCACCGTCCGGGTTGATTGCGGCGGCCGCCGGCTCGAAACCTGGATTGGCGGCCTCCAGCCGGCGGGCGAGTTCGCGGCGCGGGCTGACGGCGCCGCACGAAAGGCAGACGACCCGGTCCAGGCTTCCGTGCAGCTCGACGACGTCCTCACTGCCCGCGACCTGGTGCAGACCGTCCACGTTCTGGGTGATCACACCCGCGAGCAGTCCGTGCCGGCCGAACGCGGCCACAGCCCGGTGACCGGCGTTGGGGCGGGCCCGGCCGAAGGTGCGCCAGCCGAGGTGGCTGCGGGCCCAGTACCGGCGCCGGGCCTGGGCGCCCGCGGTGAAGTCCTGGTACGTCATCGGGGTGTGCCGGCTCAGGCTCCCGCCCTCGCCCCGGTAGTCGGGGATGCCCGACTCCGTGGAGATGCCGGCCCCGCTGAGCACCAGCACACCGCCGGCGCGCAGCGCATCGGCGACCGGCGCCAGATCCGTGGTGCCCGCAGGCAGGTCCTCGGTAGGCATCCAGCTCAGAGTGGGGCGCATGCGCATGCCGCCAGGGTACGGAACAGACTGCCCTGCAGCCGCAGGTATCTTCATCCGCTCGGCACGCTGATCCAGAACACACGGACTGGCTCCGTCCCTCGCAGGGTAGGACCAGTCTGCGCTGTTCTGCTCAGTCGCTGGACAGCCCGTCTCGTCCGAGCGCGCCGTCAAGCCCAGGAGATGTCCATGCGGAAGCTGCGACTTCGAGCCCTCTTGCTCACGCTGCTCGCCATGACGGTCAGCGGCGTGGTGCTCGCCCCGACGGCATCGGCTGCCGAACCCTGCGGCGCCGGATGGCTGTGCCTGTACAAGGGCCGCAACTTTACCGACATCGCCTACATGACTCAGCGGCACGGCTATTGCCGGAACCTCCTCGACTTCGGGATCGGCAGCGTCGGGTCCTACCGCAACAACCAGTCCGTGTACGTCGACTTCTTCGATGCGAGCCAGGACGACAAGGTGTGGAGCATCCGGCCCGGCGGCAGCAGCTCCGACGCCACCACGTTCCAGGACGAGCGTTACGTCTGTACCCGCTGAGGCGGTGCGCAGCAGATCGTCCGTCGGCGGTACTCTCCCGCGCGGCTGCCCCGCGCGACCGCCCGCCATCCCGCGGCGTGCTGACGGACGGAGAGGCAGTGGCATCGGCGCTCTACGGCCGTTCTGCAGCCGCTCTACGACTGCGCAACGCGGTGCGTCAGGCGGACGGCGGCGGCATGACCTCCTGGGGTCGGTCGGCCTTCCCCACGAGCGTCCGGGACAGGGGGAGCACAGACCCCACGACGAAGAGGCCGAAGAGGGTGATGGGCAACAGCGGCAGCAGCTGCGCGGAATCGTCGTGCAGCCAGTGCCGGTTGCCCCACCAGTTCGCGCAGACGTCCAGCACCATCACCGTGCCCGCCAGCCGGACGCCTTCCTTCCGTACGAGCACCACCAGCACGGCAACCAGCGGATCGAGGACCGTCAAGCCAACGAGGAAGACCTGCAAGGGCACTTGCTGAAACGACGCATAGGCGTGCATCCCGCCACGGATCAAGTCGAGGAGATGGGCGCAGGCTCCCTCAAGGAATCCGAGTACGTACACCACGAGAACCCATCTCGCCCAACGTGGCTGCCCGCTCCACCGCTCCCGCAGCTCACATCCCACCGGGCCACCCTGGGCGAGACGTCAAACGCCAATCGGCCAACTGTGCTGTGCGCAGCGGCCGATCGGGGGTGGGGTGTCTGGTCAAGGTTCGAGCGAGGTGCCGCTGACGGTGTCGTCGCCGCACCGCGTCACAGCGTCGCGGTCGTCTGTTCTCCGGACGCACTGCCTGCCAGCCACTGGTCCCAGCCGAGGTTGAAGTCGGCGTAGCCGTTGTCGGCCGGGGCCTTGGCGCGGGAAGAGCCGGTGATGGTGACGGGATCGCCCTGCTTGACCTGGCCGTAGAACCACTTGGCGTCCGACATGGACAGGTGGACGCAGCCGTGCGAGCCGCGGGCGCTGCCGCTGCCCGGGTTGGGGTCGCCCGTCGAGTAGTGCACATACGTGCCGGACTGGGTCAGGTGGACGTCCCAGGGCAGCGTCAGGTCGTAGTAGTTGGGGCTGCCCTTGTCGCAGCTGATGCCGACACTGCAGGAGGTCATGTGGACCTTCTCCTGCTTGTCGATGACGGCCATGGTGCCGTTCCACGTCGGGTACTCGGGGCTGCCCGCGTTGATCGACAGGGTGCGCACCGGCTTGCCGTTCCGGGTCACCTTCATGGTGTGTCCGGTCACCGAGACGTCCGCGCGCACGTCGTCGCCGATCGTGAAGCTGTGCGTGTAGCCGTGTACGCCGTAGCGTCCGTTGCCGTTGCTGACGCCCTTCAGGTCAGCGTCGATCTTCACCTTCGTGTTGGCGGGCCAGTACGTCTTCGGCCGCCAGTCGGCTCGCTTGTCGCCCATCCAGTGCCAGGCGCCGGCCACCGGCTGCGAGGCGCTCACCTTCATGTGCTTCTCGACCGTGGCCCGTGCCTTCGCCGCCACCGGGTTCGTGAAGATCACCGAGATCGGCATGGCCACGCCGACAGTGTTCCCCGTCTGCGGGGTGATCGTATCCAGCAGCATCGGCGGGCCCGCGGGCTTCGTCGGCTTGGGCGAGATACTTGCACTCGCCTTTCCTGCCGCGTTCGCGTCGTCGCCGCTCGCCTTGTCGCTACCGCCTCCGCCGCAGGCACTCGCGCCCACCAGCACCGCGACCGTGACGAATGCGATCCCTATGCCGCCCTTGCGCCGTCCCACGACCTGCCCCGCTCTCTCGTGCCCCGGCCCTGACGGGCCCCACTCACTGTCAGATGGTTTCGGCATGGGCCGCAGTTGCGTGCGGCACGTAGATCTTTAGTGATCCACGTCACTCAAACCTCCTGACGTTCTGCTGCGGGAACCTTCGGACTGCTCAGCCGCGCAGGAGCGCCGGGTCCGGCTTTCTTGTTTCTGCCACTTGAGGCTCCCACCGATCGGCCGCCCGGTGTCCCACGACAATTCGGCTGCCCATCACGAACTGCGGCTAACCGCTTCGTTGGGATTCGCAGGGAATCGACCGCGAGGTCGCCCGCGGGAACGTCAGCGGCACAGCGACATACGGTGGGCCACTGTCGCGACGGGACGCCGGCCTTGCGAGAGACGAACCCGCCCCGATGGCCGGTGCTCCAGTCCTGCCATTCAGCGCGCCTCCGAGGGCTACCAGGGCGAGGGAGAGACCCACCTCCCTCCTTTGGCGATCCGCGGAGTCGAGCGCCTTCAGTGGGCGGATCCGCGCCAGGGAGTCACGTGCGGCCGCTTCGTCGGCGCGGGTGGTCAGAGGGGCTGCAGCCGGGTGCGCAGCAGGCAGAATTCGTTGCCTTCCGGGTCCGCCAGGACGTGCCAGCTCTCGGTGCCGGTCTGGCCGATGTCGGCGGGTCTGGCGCCGAGAGCGAGCAGTCGCTCCAGTTCGGCGTCCTGGTCGCGGTCGGTGGGGCTGACGTCGATGTGCAGCCGGAGCTTCCCTGGCCGCGGGTCGCTGCTGGGGCTGAGGACCAGGACGGGCTGCGGGCCGCCGAAGCCGACGTCGGGCGGCCCGATCTCGATGCTTCCGTCGCCCTCCCGGCCGAGTTCGACGTAGCCGAGGACCTTGCTCCAGAACTCGGCGAGCCGGTCGGGGTCGGCGCAGTCGATGACCAGTTCGCTGATGCGGCATGCCATGACCGCCAGTGTACGGAGACAACCCGAATGCCGAGCGCCGACCGCGTTGTGGAGGACCGCGCGCCCCGAGAACGCGTCCTTCTCGGCGATATCGCTCCTGCCAGTCGTTCCGTCCTGCCAGGCGTTCCGCCCCGTCAGGCGTTCTGCGTCCACGAGGACGATTCGTCTGCACGGGACGAGCAGGATGTGGCCGGCGGGTGACTGGCCCCTGCGCACCGCCGTCGGCGGTGGGCAGAGGGCCTGCTGAGGCGAGACGGGTGACGGGGGCTCAGACCTTCTGCCGGGTTGAGCGATAGAGGGCCTCGGCGCTGGAGAGCAGTTCGCGCTGTTCGTCTTCGGAGCCCACCATCGGTTGGGAACCGTTGAGTGGCACCTGTGCGCTCTCCGGCAGGAACTTCACGGTGATCAGTCCGATGACCCCGGCCAGCATCAGGTAGTAGGCGGGCATCAGGTCGTCGCCGGAGGCGTTGACCAGGGCGGCCGTGACCAGTGGCGTGGTGCCGCCGAAAGCTGCGACGGCGAAGTTGAAGCCGATGCCCATGGCCGCATAGCGCACGGCGGTGGGAAAGAGCGCGGGCAGAGTGGCGGCACTTGGTGCGGCGAAGCAGGCCAGCAGCGTCGACAGGATCAGCACACCCAAGATCGGCGGCCAGGTGCCGTGCATCTTGATGAGTTGGAAGGACGGGATGGCCAGGAGGATCATCGCCGCCGCCGATACGGCATAGACGGGACGTCGACCCACGTGGTCGCTGAAGCGGCCGAGGAAGGTGATCAGCACGACGATCCACACCATGCCGATGAGCACCAGCACGTCGGAGGATGAGCTGGACCGGTTCAGGGTCTCGGTCTGGTAGGTCGGCAGGTAGCCGGTCACCATGTAGTTGGTGACGTTGTACAGGAGGACGAGGCCCATGCAGATGAGCAGGGCAGGCCAGTGGTCCTTGACGATGGTCTTGAACTCGCTGCCGGCCGACGTCTGCGCGAGGCCCTTCTCGTGCTCGTCGAGCTGCTGCTGGAAGGCGGGCGATTCCTCCAGCTTCAACCGCATGTACAGACCGATGGCGCCCAGCGGCCCCGCGATCAGGAAGGGGATCCGCCAGCCCCACGAGAGCATCTGGTCGTCGCTCAGGGCGAGGTTCAGTACGGTGACCAGGGCGGAGCCGAGCGCGTAGCCGACGAACGTACCGAAGTCCAGCCAGCTGGAGAGGAAGCCCCGGCGCCGGTCGGGGGAGTACTCGGCCACGAAGGTGGTGGCGCCGCCGTACTCCCCGCCGGTGGAGAAGCCCTGGACCATCCGGGCGAGCAGCAGCAGGATCGGCGCGGCGATGCCGATCGTCGCGTAACTGGGGATCAGGCCGATGGCAAAGGTGCCGATCGCCATCATGATCATGGTGGTGGCGAGCACCTTCTGCCGGCCCAGACGGTCGCCGAGCGGCCCGAACACCAGCCCGCCCAGCGGGCGCACAACGAACGCGGCGGCGAACGTGGCGAACGAGGAGACGACCTGCGCACCGGGCGAGGCGCCGGGGAAGAAGACCTTGCCGATCGTGGCGGCGAGGTAGCTGTAGACGCCGAAGTCGAACCATTCCATGCAGTTGCCCAGTGCGGAGGCACCGACGGCGCGCCGCAGCAGTGGCGGCTCGACGACCTGGACGTCCTCCTTGCGCAACGCGCGCCTGCTGCGGCGGAGCCTGCGGGTCAGCTCGTCACGGACCTGCCGCGGCATGTCCGCCGCGCTCTGCCGCACCTGCTCCCTGTGAGGGGAGTCTGCCTGAGGGTGCCTCGGGCTCGCAGTCATTAGGCATGCCACCTTGCCAAGTCGTTCGTGTTGCCGCACTTCCAGTCGTCCGCATCGTGCGGAGGGCAGGCCTCCGATGCGTGAAGGGACGGATGCCCAGAAGGGCACTGTTCACGCGTGCAACGTCCCGAACGGGCTTATGGGCGGCCCGCGACGAAGGATGCCCACCAACCTCCTTGCGCCGATCGGCGTAGCAACGGCGCGCCTTGGGTGGGGAGGCGGGCGCCGGTGCAGGATCTGTGGGGCGGCGGCCTCAGGACGGGCCGCCCGGCATTGCCCCATCGCGCAAATGAGGTCCGGCAATGAAACCGTTGGACGAGCTCACCCGCCTGACATGCCGCCCGTTTTCCCGGCGCACCGCGTGCGGCGGCCTCCCGTATGTCCGGCGCACCGCGTGCGGAAAGCCCGGTCACACCGGGGTATGGAACCGGAACCGCTCCCTGTCCGCGCGGCGGTTGTTCGACCGGCTCGATGGCACTCTCAGCGTCACGCCGGTCGCGTCGTGAGTGCCGCTGCGCGCGGAGATGCGCCGGGTGAGGGCCGTTACGGCGAAGCCGTCTTCCCTCCGCAACAGGCGGGCGAGGGGGAGCGCATCGACTTCGGCGCCCTGGCCTACGACGACATCACCGTGGCGCGGTTGCGGGCACTCGGGGTCGGCCCGGGTTGGCGCTGCCTCGACGTCGGCGCCGGGACCGGCACGGTCGCCCGCCGGCTGCTGGAGGAGGCCGGGGTGACGAGCGTGCTCGCCGTGGACCGCGATGTTCGCTTTCTCGCGGAGCGAGCCGTGCCCGGGCTGGACGTGACAGAGGCCGACATCACTGCTCCGGGCTTCGTCACGGGCCGCCGGTTCCGGCTCGTCCACGCGCGGTTCGTGTTGATGCACCTGGCCGAACGCGAACGGCTGATCACGACACTGGCCGAACTTGTCGCGCCCGGCGGTGTTCTGGTACTCAGCGACGCGCTCGACCTGACGAGCGACCGGACGCCCAGCACGCCGTACACCAGGGTGATGCAGTCGATGTGGCAGGGGCTGCGCGCCACCATCGGCACCGATGTCTCCTGGGTGCCGTCGTACCCGCACCTGCTGCGTGGGGCGGGGCTCGGGCCCGTTGCCGCCGAGGCCCATGTGCCTCCGCTGGTGCCCGGCAGCCCCATCAGCCGTTTCTGGGCGGACACATGGGAGCGAAGCAGGGGGGCGATGGTTGCCACCGGCCTGGTTGACGACGCAGCCGTCGACTCGGCGCTCCGGTACCTCGACTCCGACGAATGCGCCGCACTGTCAGCCGGCATGCTCACCGCCTGGGGCTGGAAACCCGAGGAGACGGCGAGCTGACCGCGAGCTGACCTGCGGCAGTTCGGCATGGTGAACGTCTGGTTCAGGCAATCGCGGGCCACCACGAGGCTCGGGCACGGCGTCCTCCCGGACCAGGTCGAGGCAGCCTGTTCGCCTGCGGCAAGCAGCTTCAGGGACTCATCCCTGTGCCGGGTACGGCACCACGCTCACGTGCAGTGTGAGGGCACCGCGCGCCGCGCCCGCCACGTCCGGGGCCTTCGCCAGCGCGGTGATCTCGACCGTGCCGCCCCGGGTACCCGCGCACCGCAGCGAGGCGTGGGCCGTGCCGTCGGCATCCAGCCGCCAGCCGGAGACCTGGACGACGGCCGGCGTAGAACTGCGCACGGCGATCCAGCGCTTGTCGTCAGCACGGGGCCGCAGGACGAGGGACATCGCGGTTCCGGGCCGTACGCACAGCCGCTGTTCGACCGGATCGCCCGGGGCGACGCTGACAGACGTGTGCCCGGCGGCACAACCGGCCGCCGAGGACGAGGGCGCCGTAGCTGATCCGCTCGGGACTGCGGGCGAGGACGTCGTGGCCGATTCGCCCGGACTCGCGGACGAGTGCGCCGGTGCCGTGGGCGACGGCCGCGTCGAGCCGCTCTCTGAGGCGCTTCCCGTGGAGCCTCCGCCCGCAGACGTGCCGCACGCTGCCAGGACAACCGTCCCGGCGACCACCAGCCCACCGGACCACCACCGCATCCCAGCACCTCCCGAGGTGGAAGTGTAAATCCAACGGCGATACGACGCTCATGGAGAGACGTCAAGGGACGGGCGGGGGCCGACGGCGGGGCGTGGATGTGGCACCTCCTCGGATGGCGCCAGGGTCGAGCCGGGGTCCAGCGCCGATCGCGGAACTCCCGTATGAGCGAGGCGACTCCCTGAGATCACGCCAGGTCCCGGCGCGCGAAAAGCACTCGCGAACCCGTGATCGTCATGGCGTGGAACGAGCGTTTGCGGTGAGCTCCGCGTTGGTCGTCGTTCTGAGCGGAACAGGATGCCGGATACTCGCGGGATGGATGGATCAAGGGCTTCGTGGATCAACACCACCCACGACTGGGCCAGCGCCGTGGACCTGGGCCATCTCGCCCGGATCCGCCGGGAACCAGCGAAGTTTGCTCCTGGTGGCCCAGCGCACCTCGTCCTTGAAGTCGTCGCCTACGCCGCTGACGAGGCATCGAGTCGAGGGGGTGGACGCTGTGCGATCACTCTGCACCGCGACGGCTCGGTGTCCGTGGTCGACGACGGACGAGGCACCGACACCCGCGTCGATGATCACGGCCGGATCGTGAAGAAGCCGGTGATGGCATCGAAGGACCTGCGGTTCTTCGACTCCCCGGACGCCGAGCGACTTCCGGACGGGCATCCACGTCGCGGCATGTCCGTCGTAGCGGGGCTGAGCGAGTGGCTGATTCACACCAACCGCCGTGGCAACGGGGCTTGGACGCAGCGCTATGAGCATGGGGTTCCTGCGACTGGCCTGGAGCCTGTCGGGGCCGATGGGACCACCGGAACGCTCGTCTGTTTTCAGCCGGTTGAGTTGCTCCGCTCGCAAGCGCCGTTGACTGCAGGCGACCTGACACGGTGGATCGCCCACTGGTCCGACCTGGAGGTTCGCGTCGACGACCGACGTGACAGCGTTGGGATCAGCTGATCAAGGGAGTCTCGCGGGCGACGCTGTCAGATGAGGAGAAGCCCGGCGGCCAACGCACCGGCCAGTGTCCCGGCGGCAGCCGAGCGGACGGCGGACCAGGTGGCGGTGATCCGGCACCCCGGTCAGACAGCAGGTGCTCGGCATCGCCGGACTCCACAACCTCGCCGTCTCGGAGGATGTTCAGTCGAGACAGAACTCGTTGCCCTCGATGTCCTGCATCACGATGCACGACTCATTGACGCCATCGGCGCGCAGAAGTCGTTCGCGGACCGCACCGAGCGCGACCAGTCGTGCGCATTCGGCCTCGAGTGTGGCGAGGCGCTCATCGCCCACGAGCCCCGTGCCGGCCCGCACGCAAAGATGAACCCGATTCTTGACGACCTTGCCTTCGGGGACACGCTGGAAGTACATGCGCGGGCCGACACCTGAGGGATCCATGCAGACAAACCCCGCACCCTGGCGCTCGGGCGACAGCGAGCTGTTGAAATCGTCCCAACTGGCAAACCCCTCCGGGGGCGGCGGTACGACGTACCCCAACACCTCGCACCAGAAACGAGCGAGGCGCTCGGGTTCCGCGCAGTCGAAGGTGACTTGGAACTGCTTGATCGATGACATCGGCGCACCCTAGCAGGGGCTTCCCTTGCTCATATCCCGCTGTGGATCCGCAAGTCGTCGGGGGGACGAGCTCCGGGAGGGGCGGGAGTTCGACTGCCGCACCCAGGGGGCTTGTCCAGCGGCCTGTAGCCGCCTCCACGAGGCGGCTACAGGCATGATGTGGGCCATGACTCACGTCGCCCGCCGCATGTTCGAGCTCTTGGAGCCGATCTGCTTGGTCACCTTCTTCGCCGACGAGTGCAACGAGGAGCTGGCAGCGCTCGGCCACCGCACCTACTGGGACGGCTACTTCGCCAGCCGCGCCGCGCCGCTGGGGCGGGTGCCGGCGCAGGTCGTGCACGCGGCCTTCTACAGCTTCGCCGACGGGGAGGCCGCGCGGCACATCCCGAGTGCGTGGGAGACGATCCCGCCCGAGGCGTCCGTCGCCGCGCGGGAGCGGGGCAGCGCGGCCTCCCTACGGCGGATCCTCGGCGAGAAGTCGGCCGACTCCCCGGGCCTGGTGCGCGCCGCCGACCTCACCACCAAAGCCGCGACGAAAGCGCCCACAGAAGGCCGGGTGATGTACGCGGGGATGCGTACCCTTCCGGTGCCGAGCGACCCGGTCGCCCGACTGTGGCATTCCGCGACCATGCTGCGCGAGCACCGTGGTGACGGGCACGTCGCCGCTCTCGTCGGCGCGCGCATCGGCGGCACGGAGGCCCACGTGCTCAGCGCACTGGCGATGGGCATCCACCCGCCGGAGTCGTTCGGGCGCATCCACCACCTGCCGAAGGAGCGGCTGGCCGCGGTCATGGACGGCTTGCGCGAGCGCGGACTCGTCGACACCGGCGGCCACTTCACCGACGCCGGTCGCGAGACCAAGCAACGCATCGAAGCCCTTACCGACGAACTCGCCGCCCCGCCGTACGACGCCCTGTCTCCCGCTGAGCTCGACGAGCTGGTCGCCGAGCTCGAACCCATCACCGCGACGCTGGTGGCCGCGGGGTCGCGATGACGAGGAGCGACTGACGGGACGAGGAGTCCGCCCTCCGTCGGCGAGTTCTCGGCCCGGTATTCACGCCCGAGGTGCTCGATCCAACCGTCGACTTCCTGGCGGCATGTCCATGCCGACGAGTTGGTTCGACGAGCCGCGCGAGCCCGGCGCCGTTCTTTAGGATGATCGCATGCTCACGTTCACCGATGTAATCCTTGACTGTCCCGACCCCTGGAAGCTGGCCGAGTTCTACGCCGAGCTGCTGGGCTGGGAGATCAACACCGATATCAGCACCGAGCACTGGGTCAACCTGCGCAACGACGGCGTCGAGTTGTCGTTTCAGCGGGTGGAGAACTACAAGCGGCCCAGCTGGCCGGACCAGGAGCATCCGCAGCAGTTCCACCTCGACTTCGAAGTGGACGAGTTCGAGCCCGAGCACCGCCGCGTGATCAAGCTGGGCGCCACCCTCCAGAAGAGCTTCGTCGGCGAGTCCGGCTACGGCTGGCAGGTCTACGTCGACCCGGCCGGGCATCCGTTCTGCCTGTGCCGCAACCGTCCCCAGTCCTGACCGCGCACGGCGAGCAGCCGCCGCGGCTCTGAACGGCGCCGGGGCCCGGCAGATCCGCGGTCGGTCGCGGGCGCTCACCACGGCCACCAGGACGGCATGGAGGGCGAGTTCGGCGCCTTGGGCCTTGTCCTCAACGCGCTCGTGCTGTTCGACACCGGTACTTGGACGCAGGTGAACCAGCTGCGGCGACCCCCGGCCCGCCGACGACTGGTCGTTTCGTCACTGCTTGTCCTGACGATGACGACGACCACGGCCCGTAATCAGGAGGCACTGACCAACGCCGGCAGACACGCGGCGGGTCCCGGGGGCTTCGCAAAAACCCGTTGGCGGACCACGGCTGCCACTGCTACGTTTCCGGAGGCCGTGCGAAAGAGCGAGGAGGTGGTACCCGTGAACATATCGACGTGGGTGCTCCCCTCCGGGGTCGCGGTCGGGCGATAGGTCGTCCGGGAGCGCCGTTCATGCGCACTCCCGAAAGGCACGACCATGCAGTTCACCTCCCAACAGCGCCTCGACGACGGCGTCCTCGAACGCGAATTCACCCTCGGTGAGATCCCCGGCATCCTGTGGACGTCCGGATCCGCACCTGCTCCGCTGATACTGATCGGCCACAACGGCGGCTTGCACAAGCGGGAATCGCGGCTGGTGGCCCGGGCCCGGCACTGCGCGGCGGAGTACGGCTACGCGGTGGCCGCCATCGACCACCCCGGGCACGGCGACCGGCCCCGTTCCGCCGTCGATGAGCAGGCTCGCGCCGTCCTCCGCCGGGCGATGGCGGCCGGCGAGCCGGTCGACGAGATCTTCGAGTCCTTCATCGTCCCGCTGGTCGAAAAGGCGGTCCCGGAATGGCGGACCACGCTGGACGCCCTCCTTTCGCTGCCCGAGATCGGTGGCCCGGTGGGGTACTCGGGGATGACCGCCATCGGCATCCGCCTTGCGGTGGTCGAACCGCGCATTGCGGCCGCCGGTTTCTTCGCCGGGGGTTACGTGCCCCGCGCCCAGCGCGAGGAGGCCCGACAGGTCGCCATTCCGCTGCTGTTCCTGCTGCAGTGGGACGACGAAGGCAACCCCAGGCAGCGCGCACTGGACCTGTTCGACGCCTTCGGCACCAAGGAGAAGACGCTGCACGCCAATATGGGCGGGCACGCCGGCACCCCGTGGTTCGAGGTGGACGACGGGAACCGGTTCTTCGGCCGGCACCTGAAGTGAGGACGGGCCGTCAGGCCGGCAGCGGACGGTGGGCGGCGTCGGCCAGGATGCCCCCCCATCAGTGACAGGTCCCGACCGGGCAGTCCGTACGCCGGTCGCGCCTGACGGCCTCTCCTCGGCCGGAGCCAGCCTCGAAAGGCAGAGCGCCCGGGTCCGCCGACTGTGACGGACCCGGGCGCGAGGCTCCGCTTGCGGCTACTGGCGGCACGGGTGGGTGTGCGCCTTTCGCCGGCAGCCGTTACCTCATCTACCTCATCTACCTCATCGCGTCTCCCGCGCCTCGTGCGTCTTCCGTGTCTCCCGCGCGTACGGTGCGACGGTGATCCGGTCGATCAGGGGTGCGAAGCGGGAGCGGAGCAGCACGCCGGGGAAGGTGTCCGAGGCGTAGGTGGTGCCGTCGAAGTTCGGCAGCTCCTCCGAGCGGAAGGTGATCGTGTTCGGGCCCTTCTTGAGGCGGACGGGGACGGTCAGTTCCCAGAAGTTGTTCTGGTGGAAGGTGTGGGGGAAGCTGACCCGCTGCGTCGCGCCGCCGCCCACGGTGATGTCGGCGTGGCGGGCGAGTGGGTCCGGGTTGTAGTGGGTGGCCTCGGACTGTTCCGGGTTGGAGTAGCGGATGCGCAGCGCGTACAGGCCGGCCGTGTCCGCGGCGACCGTGAACGTCGCCGTGTTGCCGTTGCCCGGGTCGCCGCCGATCCCGGTGATCGCTGTGCCGTCGGTGGCAAGGGACAGCGGCGTCAGCGTGGCCGAGCCCGCGAGCTTGGCGTCCTGCGCCTCGTAGGTACGCCCCTTGAGCGTGCCGTCGGTGGGCGTGACCGTCAGACGATCTACAAGGGTGGCGGTCGAACCAGGAGCCGAACCACCGGTCACCGTCACCTTGTTGACACCGCCCGAGAGGGAGACGGCCACCTCGTGCCGGCCCTTGGTCACGTGCAGTACGTCGTGACCGTTGACGGACAGCCGAGCGTCCGCGCCTCCGAGGGTGTCGACTTCGAGCGTGGCCTCCCGGTCGGCGGGGGAGTAGACCCAGAACGTGGCCGTCTGGTTCCTCGCGAGGCGGACCGCGCCCGAGCCGGTGGCGGGGGTTGCGGTGTGCTTCGGCAGGTCGTAGACGGGCAGTGCGCCACCGCCCGTCCAGGCCAGTTCGCCCTCGTAGACCTCGGTGGCCGCCGACGCCTTCGGCAAGGACAGGGTGAGGCGGTCGACGATGGCGTCGCCCTTGGTGGCGCTCTTGCCGTCCAGGCTCTTCGCGGCGAGCGTCAGGGTGTGCCTTCCCTTGGTGAGGTGGACCTTGGTGTCGGTGTGGTCCCACACCACCCACTTGTAGCCGAGTGGCAGGTACAGCTCCTGCTCGCTGTCCGCCTTGCCGTCCACCCGCAGGAAGACGTTGGTGGGCCCCTGCTCCTTGACCTTGTCAAAGGTGTTGAGGGAGTTGGCGAAGGTGCTCAGGTCGTAGGTTCCGTCCTCGGGCACGTCCACGGCGAAATCGAGCGAGACGTCCGAGCCGGTGCGCAGACCGCCCACGTCGTAGCCGCCGGAGGTGTAGAACTTCGACACGTCGCCGGTCGAGCCCTCCGGGCCGTTCTTGGTGTAGCCGGACCCGGTGTGGGCGGCGTCCTCCGCCTCGTACGACCCCTGCCAGCGTACGGGCGGGGACTGCGTGCCCTTCGCCTTGCCGGCCGGGCTCAGGACGATCTCGTACGCCGAGGATTCCTTGAGATTCGGCAGCCCGCCGTCGCCGAAGTCGACGACGACCTGGCCGTTGTCACCGACCCTCAGGTTCGTCTCCGTCAGCAGCTTCGGGCCGGAGTTGTCGCCGACCTGCCCGCTCCACTCGATCTCGCGCACCCAGGCGTGGACCTGGTCCCCGAAGACCTTCTTGGGGACGCCTGCGAAAGTGATGTGGCCCTTGCCGGTGGAACCGCCGAAGATCAGCCGGGCCTGTTTCTTCTTCTCGTCGAGCGTGGCGACGCCCTGCATGGTGTAGTTCTGGCCGGGGAAGGGCGGGGCCACGTCCACCGTGTGGCCGCTCATCGAGGCGTATGAGTGCAGAAGCCACCACTGGCCGTTGCCGCGGTTGGACTGCACGGCGGAGTCGGAGAGGTTGCCGTCGATGTTCCAGTACGCGATGTCGGCGTCCACCTTGGACTCCTCGATCGCGGACACCCACTGGATCATCTGGCCGGGGACGGAGGTGTGGTAGTTGAAGGCGTACTCGTTGATGTTGACGGGGAGTTGGGTGCCCTCGTGGTCGGTGCCCTTGAACAACTCCTTCTCCCACACCCGGTACTTGGCGACGCTCTCACGCACAGCTTCCGGGTGGCTCAGCTCGTGCCAGGTGATCACGTCCGGGAGGGTGCCGGCGGCCAGGGTGTGAGTGAGGAAGCCCTTCACCTGGTCGTACAGGACGCTGGTGTTGGGGCCCGCGATGCGGGCGTGCGGCATCCTGCCCTTGATGAGTTTGTAGGCCTCGTCCCAGGCGGCGAAGTAGTCGGCGGGGTCGTTGAGCCAGCTGACCTTGTTGTAGCTCCACTCGCCGGTGCCGAACATGTTGCCCTCGGGCTCGTTGAACGGCACGAAGACGATGTTGTCCTGGTACTGCTTCGGCAGCTGCAGAACCTGGTCGACCTGTTTGGCGAGCTTCTCCTCGTAGAGCTTGAGCTTCTGCGCGGGAGTGTCGCCCGGCCACTCGTACGGGAAGCCGCGGTGGATGTCGGTCATGTAGATGTACACGTCACCGTCAGTGGAGTCGGCCAGCGGCTTCACCACGTCCAGCGCGTCGGCTCCGGGGTGCTGCGGGCCGTCCTGGGCCTTGGTGGAAACCGTGCGCAGGCCCATACCCTCGATGAGGTTGTTGGTGGGGACGCCGGGCCCGTACACGCCGTAGAGGGTGCCGGAGGCTCCGCCGTGGAAGGCGCCGGTGTCGGAGCCGAGGTCGACGGTCAGCTGTCCCTCGCGAACCACGGTGACGGTCGCCTTCACCGTGCGCCCGGCCGCGGTTCCGGCCACCTCGAACGTCCCCGGCCGGGCGTACTTCTCAGGCGGTACGTCGTCCCAGGTGACGGGGGTGTCGCGGTCGTAGCCGTCGGAGAACGAGGCGCGGACCGCCGCGGGGAGGGACGGGGCGGTCCCGGCGGTCGCACGGACCTCGAACGACGTCCGCGAGAGTTGCTGGAGGGTGGGGAGGTTCCCGACCGTGCCGGCCACCTGTTCGGGGCTGAGCGCCGAGTGCCAGACCTTGAAGTCGTCGATCGCGCCCTTGAGCAGCGGGTCCTGGTAGAAGGACTTGCCGATGTAGCCGGCGGCCGTGGCCGAACCGTCCAGCAGGTCCTTGGCCTTGACGGTCGTCGCGGCGGAGGAGACCGCCAAGCCGTCGAGATAGGTGGTGACCCGGTGAGCGGAGGTGTCGAGGGTGACGGTGACGGTCCGCCAACCGTCGGCGGGCAGGGGCGCGTAGCCCAGGACCTGTGCCTCCGCGCCGCCTCCGCCGGTGGTCACCGCGGTGCGCAGCACACTGCCGTTGGAGGGCGTGGTGAACAGGTACCTGGTGGTGTCGGTGCCCAGGTCGAAGATCCGTTGCCAGGACGACTTGTCGTCGCTCCACTTCACGCGGGCCGAGACCGTCAAGTCGGTCGCCGCGTTGAGTACTTCGCGGGGGAGACGGACATAGGCCCCGTCGGAGGTGGGCGCTCCGCCCGGCAGGGCGAGCGCCCGGCCGCCGTCGGTGCCGGTGACGGACTGGGCGGTCGAGCCGTTCACCAGGGTCGCCGTCAGACCGTTGCCGGAACTGTCGGTGATCTTGCCGGAGGCGAGATCGTCCTGGTCGAAGGTGTAGTGGGCGGCGGGCTGGGGCGTATCGGCTGCCTGCGCCGGGACGGCGGGCGCGGCCAGCAGGCCCCCGCCGAGCGCCAGTGCCACGGCGGCCGGGACACGGCGCCGGGCGGATCTGTCAGCGGATGGCATGGATTGCGTCCTCAATCCTTGATGTCGATGTGCGTCGAACCGGTTCGATGATGTGCGGCACGAGGGAACGGGGGAACATCTGAGGTGTGGGGGTGGCGGGCCCTGCGCGCCTTGGGGAAGGTCGGATCGGGGCCTTGGCTGTCGGAGGGATCTACGTCATCGAACCGGTTCGGGGAAGCTAGCATCGGTGCCTCCAGCCAGCAATCCCTTGTGCATATGGTTTTTGCGGCCGTATTACGGGTCGGAAAATTCCGACCAAGAGTGTTGACAGGTGCGGGGGCAGTTCCTACGTTCACTTCACGCGAACCGGTTCGACACACGGTCCGCGTTTCTCGTCCCACACCACGCCCTCACGACCGCGGGCGCCTCCTCCACCGAGGTGTCGAACCGGTTCGAGCAAGGAGTCGCCGTGAACATCGGTGAGATCGCCCGGCGGGCCGGTGTCTCGCGGAGCACCGTGTCCTATGCGCTGAGCGGCAAGCGCCCTGTCTCGGACGACACGCGCCGGAAGATCCAGGAGGTCATCGACGAGCTGGGCTACCGCCCGAACGCCAGCGCTCGCGCCCTGGCCAACGGCCGGACCAGCACCATCGGCCTCGTGTTCCCGCCGGCCGGCAACCACTACACCGGGATGCAGCTGGACTTCATCGGCAGCGTGGTGGAGGCCGCCGCGGCCCACGACTACGACGTGCTGCTCTCGCCGAGCGGTGTGGACAGGGACCGCTCCTTCCAGCGGTTGCTGGGGGAGCGGCGGGTCGACGGCGCCATCCTCATGGAGATCAGGCTGGAGGACGACCGGGTCGATCACCTGGCCGCCCTCGGCTTCCCCTCCGTCGCCATCGGCCGCACCGCCCACCCCGAGCGCGGCTGGTGGGTGGGCCTGGACCACACCGCGCTGGCGACGGCGTGCGTCCACCACCTGGCGGACCTCGGCCACCGCCGGGTCGCCTTCGTCAACCGTCCCGAGCAGCTGCTGCGGGCCGGATACGAGTCCGCGCAGCGAGGCCTCGACGGCTTCACCAAGGCTGTCGCCGAACGCGGGCTGACCGGACGGACCTACTGCTGCGGGGACGACGCCGCCTCGGGCCAGGCATGCCTGGAACGGATCCTGCACGACGACCCCGCCACCACCGCCCTGGTCACCCTGAACGAGGCCGCCCTGGGTGGCCTCTACCGGGGGCTCGCCCAGGCCGGCCGCCATGTACCGCGCGACTTCTCCGTCACGGGCGTCGTGGCCGGCCGCTGGGCGGAGACGGTGACCCCGCAGCTCACCGCCGCGGACGTGCCGGCGGAGGAGATGGGCCGACGCGCCGTCGACCTGCTGGTGGAGCGGCTCGACCATCCCGACGCGCCGCCCCGGCACCATCTCCTCGCGCCCCCGATCTCCCTAAGGGCCAGCACCGGTCCCGTCGGAGCCGGTACGGCGTCCTGACCGCACCGACGTAACCCTCCCGACCTCACGTAGATCTCCTCACTCACCGGACGCTCGAACCGCTCGGCAACGCCGTTCGCACCGCCTGTCCCTCCTCTTCACCCGTGCCCGCGGCACCCCCTGCCTCGGCACCCGTATGCCCTGAACAAAGGAACTCCTGCCATGAACAGCTCCTCCAGACAGCGCCGTCTGACCGCCGCGGCCCTGACCGCCCTGGCTGTCGCCGTCAGTGCCACCGCCTGCTCCTCCGGCTCGGGCAGCACCGACACCAAGGGCGCCGGCAGCGGCACCTACACCATCTGGGACCCCTACCCGCAGTTCGACAAGACCTCGTCCTGGGCGAAGCTGCTGGACCAGTGCGGCACCAAGGCCGGAGTGAAGATCAAGCGGACCGCCTTCGACACCAGCGACCTGGCCAACAAGTCGCTGCTGGCGGCACAGCAGGGCAACTCCGCGGACGTCCTCATCGTCGACAACCCGGTGGTGTCGACGCTGGCCGAGGCGGGCGTGCTCACCACGACCGACGACAGCAACCTGGACACCTCGAAGGTCGACCCCAACCTGCTCGCGGCCGGCCAGTCGGGCGGCAAGACCTACGGCATGCCGATCGGCGCCAACACTCTCGCCCTCTACTACAACAAGAAGGTGCTGAAGGCGGCCGGGGTGGACATCTCCTCGGTCAAGGACTGGACGTCGCTGACGGCGGCGCTGGCGAAGGTCAAGAGCGCCGGCAAGAAGGGCATCACCTTCTCGGCGATCGGCACCGAGGAGGGCAGCTTCCAGTTCCTGCCCTGGCTCTGGGGATCGGGCGCCAAGCTGACCGAACTCGACTCCTCCCAGGCCGTGTCCGCGCTGTCCCTGTGGAAGGACTGGCTGAAGCAGGGCTACGCCCCGAACTCGGTGATCAACAACACCCAGACCACCAGCTGGCAGGAGTTCGCCGGCGGCGACTACGCGTTCAGCGAGAACGGCACCTGGCAGCTCGCCAACGCCAAGAAGGCCGGCCTCGACTACGGGGTGCTGCCCATCCCGACGGCCACGGGCGGCAACGCCGCGGCTCCCACCGGCGGCGAGTTCGTGACCCTTCCGGTCCAGAAGGACACCGGCCGCTACGCCACTTCCCAGAAGCTGGTGACCTGCCTGACCAGCACCGACAACCTCAACAACACCGACACCGCCCTGTCCTACGTGGCTCCCACGAGCGAAGTCCAGGACAAGCAGGTGGCCGCGAACCCCGAGCTGAAGCCGTGGGTGGAGGCGGTCAAGGCGGCCAAGGGACGCACCAGTGACGACCTGGGCACCAAGTACCCCAAGATCTCCGAGCAGCTGTGGAAGGCCGTCCAGTCCGCCCTCAGCGGATCCAAGTCGCCCAAGGACGCGCTCAGTTCGGCGCAGGCCGCGGCCAAGTGACGAGAGCCCGATGAAGCACACGACACTTCCGACGGACCACCGGTCCACGGGCGTCCGGAACGGGGCGGCCATCGCCGCCCCGCCCCGGGACCGCCGCAGGAAACGCCGCCGTCCCGCCTCCCAGCAGTGGGCCGCCTGGGGATTCCTCGCCCCGGTCACCCTCTACCTGGCGCTCTTCTACGCGTATCCGCTCTACCGCAACCTCGATTTGAGCCTGCGCAACTACACCGTCCGCTCGTTCGTCCAGGGCGACGCCCCGTTCACGGGCCTGGCCAACTACCGCACCGTCTTCGACAACCCGACGTTCGCCCCGGCCCTGCTGCACACCGCGGTCTTCACCGCCGCCTGTCTGGTCTTCCAGTACGCCATCGGGCTCGCGCTCGCGGTCTTCTTCAACCAGCACTTCCGGCTGTCGGCCACGCTGCGCGCCCTGTTCCTCGTACCGTGGCTGCTGCCGCTGATCGTGTCGGCGTCCACCTGGTCGTGGATGCTCAACAGCGACTCCGGCATCGTCAACGCCACCCTGCACGCCATCGGTATCGGCCCGGTGAACTGGCTGACCTCACCCTCCTGGTCCCTGACCTCGGTGATCATCGCCAACATCTGGATCGGTGTCCCCTTCAACCTGGTCGTCCTCTACAGCGGCCTGCAGTCCATCCCCACCAGCCTGTACGAGGCCGCCGCCCTGGACGGCGCGGGCGCCTGGCGACGCTTCTGGAGCATCACCTTCCCGCTGCTGCGCCCGGTGTCCGCGATCACCCTCCTGCTGGGCCTGGTCTACACGCTCAAGGTCTTCGACATCATCTGGATCATGACCAAGGGCGGCCCGGCCGACTCCTCCACCACCTTCGCCACCTGGTCCTACCAACTCGGCTTCGGCAACCTGCTGCCCGCCTTCGGCCCCGGCGCGGCCGTCGGCAACCTGCTCGTCGTCGCCGCCCTGGTCTTCGGCCTGATCTACCTGAAGGTCCAGCGAAAGCAGGCGCTGTCATGACCACAAACGCCATCAGCACCCCGCAGCGCCGCAACCGCAGCTGGGTCAAGACGACCGTCGGCGTCCTGCTCACCGCGGTCATGCTCTTCCCGGTCTACTGGATGCTCAACGTGTCCTTCACCCGCGACCAGGACATGCGCAAGAGCCCGCCCAGCCTGTTCCCCGCCCACGGCACTCTGGAGGGCTACCGCGCCGTCCTCGACCAGCAGTTGCCCTACCTCGGCACCAGCCTCGTCATCGGCCTGGGCACCGTCGTGCTGACCGTGGCGCTGGCCGCGCCCGCCGGCTACGCGCTGGCGAAACTGCGCCCACGCGGCGGCGGCGTGCTCAGCTTCCTCCTCCTGGTCGCCCAGATGGTCCCCGGCATCATCATGGCGATGGGCTTCTACGCCATCTACCTCAGCCTGGGCCTGCTGCAGTCCGTCCCCGGCCTGATCGTCGCCGACTCCACCCTCGCCGTCCCGTTCGCGGTCCTGATCTTCACCGCGTTCATGTCCGGCATCCCCGGCGAGCTGATCCAGGCAGCGCAGATGGACGGCGCAAGGGCCCTGCGCACCTTCTGGTCGATCATCCTGCCGATGAGCCGAAACTCGATCGTCACGGTGTCACTGTTCGCGTTCCTGTGGTCCTGGTCCGACTTCATCTTCGCCAGCACCCTCGCCAACGGCGGCGCACACGAGCCGATCACCCTCGGCATCTACCACTACATCGGCAACAACAACCAGCAGTGGAACGCCATCATGGCCACCGCCGTCGTGGCCTCACTGCCCGCCACGGTGATCCTGGTCCTCGCCCAGCGCTACGTCGCCGCCGGCGTGACCGCCGGCGCCGTCAAGGACTGAGTCCCCCACTCCGCCCGGCAGCCGAAGCGTCCGTGCGTCAGCCGACCGCTGCCTCCTGCTCCAGAAACGAGTCACGCCCCATGACCGCCGCCTCGTCCGGCCCGGCCTTCTCCGTCCACGACATACCGTTCAGCACCTACGGATCCTGGTTCGACATCTCGCCCGTGGTCGCGGAAAAGACGTACGCCGAGGACCTCCACCTCGTCTCGCACCAGAACGGCATGCACGCCGTCCTGCGCCTGATCCCCGTGGACCCGGCCACCGGAGACCGGGCCGTCACCCGTGTGGACGCGACCCCCGGCCTGCTCAGCTGGATCGGTGAGAGCGGGCGCACGGACCTCGCCTACGAGTCGCCCGACACCGTACGCCTGCGGGGGAGCGGCCTGGATGTCGGCGTGTCCGCCGCCGCGCACACCCTGACCCCGTTCAGCGGAACGTACTTCTTCCACGATCCGGCGGCGGACGCCTACGTGTTCACGTCGTACGAGACCGGCCGCCGTTACCGCGTCACCGTGCTGTCCGGCACGATCACCGGCACGGCCGGAGCCCAGGCCCTGGGCAGCAGCGACCGCGGTCTCACCGTGACCGCCCAGTCGGACGGAGCCTGGGAGATAGCGATCGAGGAACTCGAAACCTCCCGCCCGCCGTACGTGCCCACGGCGACGTTCGACGACGTCGTGGAGTCCGTTCGGGGTGCGTTCGCGGACTTCGTCGATGCGGTGGCCCCTTGGCGCTCGTCCGCCACGCCGGCCGCCGAACTCGCCGCCTACGTGGTGTGGTCGGCGACCGTACGGCCGGCGGGCCTGGTCACCCGGCCCGCCGTGCTGATGTCCAAGCACTGGATGGACAAGGTCTGGAGCTGGGACCACTGCTTCAACGCCCTTGCCCTGGCTCCCGGTTGCCCCCAACTCGCCCTGGACCAGTACCACCTGCCCTTCGACCACCAGGACGACAGCGGCGCCCTGCCCGACTCGGTCACCCACTCCGAGGTCCTGCACAACTTCGTCAAACCCCCCATTCACGGCTGGACCTTCGGCCACCTGCGCCACCGTCTGCCGACCCCTCCCAGCCGGGCCCAACTGGCTGAGACCTACGTCCGGTTGGAGCGCTGGACCGAGTTCTGGCTCACCGTACGAAGAGCCCCCGCCGCCGAGCTGCCCCACTACCAGCACGGCAACGACAGCGGCTGGGACAACGCCACCACCTTCGACCCCGAGCGCGTGGTCGTCACCGCCGACCTCGCCGCCTTCCTCGTCCTCCAGCTGCACGAACTCGCCGCCCTGGCTGATGAGTTGGGCAAGCCGGACGAGGCACACAGGTGGACGGCGACAGCCGAGGAGACCCAGACGGCGCTGCTCGACCAGCTCTGGACCGGCGACAGGTTCGTCGCCCGGTCGGCCGCCACCGGGGACACCTGGAGCAGTTCCAGCCTCCTCGACCTGATGGCCATCGTCCTGGGCGAACACCTGCCCGGCGAGGTCAGCAGCGCACTGGCCGACCACATCAAGGCCCACCTGACCCCGTACGGCCTCGCCACCGAACTGACCACGTCACCGCACTACCTCGCAGACGGTTACTGGCGCGGCCCGATCTGGGCACCCGCCACCGTCCTCGTGGAGGACGGCCTGCGCCGCGCCGGTCACCAGCGGCTCGCGGACGACATCAGCGCCCGCTTCCGCGCTCTGTGCGAGACCCACGGCTTCGCCGAGAACTTCGACGCCCTGACCGGAACGGGTCTGCGCGACCGCGCCTACACCTGGACCGCCAGCAGCTACCTCCTGCTGGCCGAAGCGCACGCCCACCGAGAGAGCAGCTGAGGGCCGCCTCCCACCAGCCCCGGGACCGTAACGAGCCCCGGTTCCTCCTCCGTCCCCCTTCAGGAGCCGCACCATGTACTCACCCGCCACTCTGCCCCGACCAGCGAACCGCACCGGACGCCGAGCCATCTGGTCCGCCGCCGTCCTCGTGACCTCCCTGGCCGCGACCCTGATACCCGCCGCCCCCTCCCGGGCCGCGGACACCAGCGTCACCGTCGACTTCGCCAACGCCGGAGGCGCCCCCACCTACCGCGCCTCCGGAATGATCTACGGGATGACGCCGAACGGCTCACTCCCGCAGGACCACTTCTTCAAGGACATCAAGTGGCACTTCATGCGGGCCGGCGGCGCCCAGCTCAACAGCGGCGGCTATGCCACCAGCCTCGCCGAGTACCAGACCCGCTGGAACTCGACCCTGGCGCAGTACAGGCGCACCGCCGCCCTCGGCGGGACCTTCGTGATCCTGCCGCACGACCTGTGGGGCGCCGACAGCACCACCCACGTGGGCTGGCCCGGTGACAACGGAAACTGGACGCAGTTCGACAACTTCGTCACCCAGCTCATAGGCGACGTCAAAGCCAACAACATGACGGTCCAGTGGGACCTGTGGAACGAGCCCGACGGCAGCGGCTTCTGGGGCGCCTCGCAGGCGCAGTACCTGCAGATGTGGTCGCGGTTCTACGCCCGGGTCCGGGCGGCGTTCCCGGACCAGCTCATCGTGGGCCCCAGCATCGCCGGCCAGCCCACCTCCTCCAACAGCTGGTGGACCACGTATCTCAACTACGTCAAGGCCAACAACGTCGCCCCCGACATCTACAGCTGGCACGACGAACCCGCCGACCCCGTCCCGGGTGTCGCGAGCGCCAACTCCACCCTCGCCGCCGCGGGGCTGACCAACACCCGCCCCTACCAGATCAACGAGTACGCTGCGCTCTCCCAGCAGAACCCCGGCGGCGGAGCCTGGTTCATCGGCCGCCTGGAGCGGGCCGGCGCCGACGGCCTGCGGGGCAACTGGGCCTCCGGCACCGCCCTGCACGACGACGAGGCGAACCTGCTCACCAAGAACAGCGCCGGCCAGTACCTGCCGCTGGGCGAGTGGTTCATGTACCGCTACTACGGCTCCCAGACCGGCAACATCGTCAACCTCGTCCCCGGCTCCGGCACCGACGGCCTCGCCACCAAGGACAACACCGCGAAGAACGCCAAGATCCTGCTCGGCAGCAACGGCAACACCGGCAACGTCACCGTCAACCTCACCGGCCTGGCCAGCACCTCGGTGGTGGAGAGCGGCAAGGTCCGCGCGGTCGTCCAGCGCGTCCCCTACAACAACGGCGCCGCGGTGGCAGGCCCGGAGACGATCTCCGACACCACCCTGACGGTCAGCAACAACGCGGCCTCGGTCAGCCTGCCCTGGAGCAACGCCAAGGACGGCTACACCGTCACCCTGCTCCCGCCGTCCAACACGACGGTCTCCACGGTCGCGGTCAGCGAGAACAGCGGCCAGTGCCTGGACGACACCAACCTGAGCACCGCCAACGGCACCCAGTACCAGCAGTGGAACTGCGAGGGCGGCTACCAGCAGATGCTCGACCTCAAGCCGGTCAGCGGAAAGACCAATACCTACACCGTGGTCAACGAGCTCAGCGGCAAGTGCCTCGACGTCTCGGGGGCGTCCACCGCCGACGGGGCCGGCGTCATCCAGTACACCTGCAGCGGCGCCACCAACCAGCAGTTCACCCTCGATCCGGTCACCGCGCTGGGCAACAGCAAGGACTACCAGCTGGTCGCCGTCCACAGCGGCAAGTGCGTGGATGTCAGCAACGTCTCGACCACGGCAGGCGCGCTGATCCACCAGTGGACCTGTGACCCGGCGAGCGCGCTGAACAACAAGAGGAACCAGATCTGGCGCCTCCAGGGCATGGGCTGACTCGGCGGCGTGGGCTCCCAGCACGGCAGGGAGCACACGCCCGGGCCAGCCGGACTGACGCGCCGGACGGATTCCGACTCGATGCCGGGAGGCCGTCCTGGTTCGGGCGACCGATGAACCGTTCGCCGTCCCACAGCCCGTGACGGCCCGATCCCGGATGCGCCCCCGCCTCCGCCCTCGTCACCGGAACGGGCCGCCTGCGCGACCGCGCCTACACCTGGACCGCCAGCAGCTCCCTCCTCCTGGCCGAAGCACACGCCCACCGAGAGAGCCGCTGACCGGCCGCCTCCCCGCAGCCCTGGGACCCTTCCCGCCCCGGACTCCCCCCGAAAATGCAGGAGCCGCACCATGAAATCCCCCTGGACACGTCCCAGACCCGCCGCCCGCACCGGACGCCGGGCGACAGCGTCCGCAGTCGTCCTCCTGGCCGCGCTCGCCACGACCCTGATACCGGCTGCCTCCTCCCAGGCCGCGGACACCAGCGTCACCGTCGACTTCGCCAACGCCGGAGGCGCCCCCACCTACCGCGCCTCCGGCACCCTGTACGGGATGAGCCCCGACGGCTCGCTGCCGCAGGACCACTTCTACAAGGACATCAAGTGGAACTCCGAGCGGGCCGGCGGTGCCCAGCTCAACAACGGCGGCTACGGCACCAGCCTCGCCGCCTACCAGACCCGCTGGAACGCCACGCTCGCCCAGTACAAGCGCACCGCCGCCCTCGGCGGCACCTTCATCCTCCTCCCGCACGACCTGTGGGGCGCCGACAGCACCACCAGCCAGGCCTTCCCCGGCGACAACGGCGACTGGACCAAGTTCGACGCCTTCGTCAACCAGCTCTTCTCCGACGTCAAGGCCAACCACATGACGGTCCAGTGGGACCTCTGGAACGAGCCCAACGGCCAGGGGTTCTGGCCCCGGCCGGAGACCCAGTACCTCCAGATGTGGTCCCGCTTCTACGCCGCCGTCCGCGCCAACTTCCCCGGCCAGCTCATCGTCGGCCCCAGCTACTCCCAGCACCCCGAGAACAACACCTGGTGGCAGGCGTTCCTGCCCTACGTCAAGACCAACAACGTCGTCCCCGACATCTGGAGCTGGCACGCCGAGGCCGGTGACCCCGTCGCCGACGCCGGCGCCATGGACGGCCTGCTCTCCTCCTACGGCCTCACCAACACCCGCCCCTACCAGATCAACGAGTACGCCACGCTCGCCCAGCAGAACCCCGGCGGCGGCGCCTGGTACATCAGCCGCCTGGAACGCGCCGGCGCCGACGGTCTGCGCGGCAACTGGGCCTCCGGCACCAACCTGCACGACGACGAGGCCAACCTCCTCACCAAGAACAGCGTCGGCCAGTACCTGCCGCTGGGCGAGTGGTTCATGTACCGCTACTACGGCTCCCAGACCGGCAACGTCGTCAACCTCGTCCCCGGCTCCGGCGTCGACGGCCTGGCCACCAAGGACAACACCGCGAAGAACGCCAAGGTGCTGCTCGGCAGCAACGGCAACACCGGCAACGTCACCGTCAACCTCACCGGCCTGAACACCACCTCGGTCGTGGAGAGCGGCAAGGTCCGCGCCGTCGTCCAGCGCGTGCCCGGCGTCAACGGCGCCGTCACCGGGCCCACCACCATCTCCGACACCACCCTGACCGTCAGCAACAACGCCGCCTCGGTGACGATCCCCTACACCAACGCCAAGGACGGCTACACCGTCACCCTCCTGCCGCCGTCCAACACCACCGTCTCCACGGTCGCCGTCAGCGAGAACAGCGGTCAGTGCCTGGACGACACCAACCTGAGCACCGCCAACGGCACCCAGTACCAGCAGTACTACTGCGAGGGCGGCTACCAGCAGATGCTCGACCTCAAGCCGGTCAGCGGCAAGACCAACACATACACGGTGGTCAACGAACTCAGCGGCAAGTGCCTCGACGTCTCCGGGGGCTCCACCGCCGACGACGCCGCCGTCATCCAGTACACCTGCAGCGGCGCCACCAACCAGCAGTTCACCCTCAACCCCGTCACTGCCCTCAGCAACAGCCAGGACTACCAACTCGTCGCCGTCCACAGCGGCAAGTGCGTCGACGTCAGCGATGTCTCGAAGACGGCCGGAGCCAAGATCCACCAGTGGACCTGTGACCCCGCCAGCGCACTGAGCACCAAGAAGAACCAGATCTGGCGCCTCCAGGGCAAGGGCTGACACCGTCCGCCCCGGGAGCTTCCCGGCAGGGCGGCCGTACGGCATCACTGCCGTACGGCCGCCCTTCGCTTGTGCCCGGCCGGCTTCACGACGTGGCCGCAGACGGTGCAGACCACGCCCAGGACGAGGAGGTCCCCGGAGTAGGTGAGCAGGCTTGCGACCTGGACCAGGAGGCCGAGCCCCCACAGTCGGGGGTTGCGCACGATGCGGCGCAGCAGTCGGCCGGGCACACGGTTGCCGGTGAAGGCATAGATGCCCAGTGAGCCCACGCACAGCGAGACGAGGGCGACAAGGCCCAGGCTGAGCAACATCATTGAGCCGTACGACATGAGACACCCCCCAGATTGTTCTGTACGGGACAATATCCCCGGCCAGGAGCCCCATGTTCACCGGGTCAGCATCCAGCACTGCTGAGGGGTGTGCGGCCACGACCGGGAGGCGCGGCCTTTCCGGTGGCGGCTAAAAGTACTGAATGCGGGGGTGTCGCATCAGCGGCTCCCTGCCGCTCGGCAGGCGGTGACGTACGCGTCGGCTGATGGAATCGCTCCCACTGGTGCAACGGACGGTAGCGCCAACACGACTGGAAGCACAGGGGTGTTGCCCAACTTTTCTCGACTCGTCCAGATCCAGCGATTCAACTTCTTGACGTCTTGACCGAGCGCACACCTGTCCCCACTATTGGGAGCGCTCCCACTGGTTCAAGTCTTGACCCCCTCGAGCCGCACTCCGCAAGGAGGAACCAGAACCATGGATCCCGGACGCAAGAGCACGGCCACGCACCAGACGTCGCTCACAGAGGCCGCGCCGCACCGCCCCTCGCCCCGCACCGCTTCTGGGCCCGTGCGCACAACGCCCTGGTCGTGAACCCGGCCGCGGTGAACTCGTACGCGAGCGCCCCAGCCACCCCTTGAAGTTCCGCGTGCCGCACTCCGTCGCAGCCTGACGGGGTCACCAGCCGGGCGGCCCTCAGTCCCCAGAGGGCTGCCCGGCGTTGTCGCCAGGAACAAGATCGACCCACCCGTCCCGGCGAACCCCCAGGGGAGCGCTCCCGAACCGAGGACGCTCCGCCGCTTCCCCTCACACCCCCGCGGAGGATCCGCATGCAACTCCCACTCCCCAACCCCAGGAGCAGAGCACAGGCCGTGCTCGGAGCCCTGCTCACGGCACTGCTCACCCTCACGGCGCTGCTCACCGCCGCTCCGCCGTCACACGCCGACTCGACCATCTGCGAGCAGTTCGGCTCGACCACGATCCAGGGCCGTTACGTCGTCCAGAACAACCGCTGGGGCACCGACGCCACCCAGTGCGTCACCGCCACGGCCTCCGGCTTCAGGGTCGCCCAGGCCGACGGCGCGGTTCCGACGAACGGCGGCCCGAAGTCCTACCCGTCCGTCTTCTACGGCTGTCACTACACCAACTGCTCACCCGGTACGAACCTCCCGGCCCGGCTGAGTTCGATCTCGAACGCGCCCACGAGCATCTCCTACAACTATGTCAGCGGCGCGGTCTACGACGCCGCGTACGACATATGGCTGGACCCGACACCCCGCACCGACGGTGTGAACCGCACCGAGATCATGATCTGGTTCAACCGCGTGGGGGGCGTGCAGCCGGTCGGCTCGCAGACCGGCACCACCTCCGTGGCCGGCCGTTCATGGCAGGTGTGGAGCGGCAACAACGGCACCAACGACGTGCTGACCTTCGTCGCACCGTCTGCCATCAACAGCTGGAACTTCGACGTGATGGACTTCCTCCGCCAGGCCGTCTCCCGGGGACTCGCGCAGGACAACTGGTACCTGACGAGCATTCAGGCAGGGTTCGAGCCCTGGCAGAACGGGGCGGGACTGGCGGTGACGTCGTTCTCCTCGACCGTGAACCTCGGCGGAGGCACCCCCGGCGGTCCGGGTGGCTCGTCGGCGTGCAAGGTGGCCTACGGAACGAACGTGTGGCAGGGAGGCTTCACCGCCGAGGTCACCGTGACCAATACCGGTTCCTCTCCCGTCAACGGCTGGAGTCTCGCGTTCACACTGCCGTCAGGCCAGAAGACAACGAGTGTGTGGAACGCCAACCTCTCCCCGTCATCGGGGGCGGTGACCGCCGGCGGTCAGCAGTACAACGGGGACATCGCCCCCGGCGGGCAGGTGTCCTTCGGGTTCCAGGGCACCTACGGCGGCACCTTCGCCAAACCGGCGGGCTTCAGCCTGAACGGCACGGCCTGTACCGCCGCGTGAAATCGGCCGGCCCACCCTGCCTGACCCGCCCATCGCAACGCCCTCCCAACGCAAGCTCGGCGCCCACACGGGCCACGCGCATGGCCAACTCTGCCTATCCGGGGCCGAGTTGTCAGCCACCGATGTTGCTGCGCCGCGGTGCCTTCCGCCGTAAGATCGGTGATCTCGTGGGGGAGGTGGTCATGGGCAGGCGACGCCCTGGGGCGCCCACGCTGGAAGAGGTGGCCGCCCACGCCGGGGTGGGGCGAGGCACGGTCTCCCGCGTCGTCAACAACGCGGCCGGCGTGGCCGATTCGACACGCCGGGCCGTACAGCGAGCCATCGAGGAACTGGGTTACGTGCCCAATCTCGCCGCCCGGTCCCTGGCCGGGCAGCGGGCCGACGCCGTGGCCCTCGTCCTGACGGAACCGGACTGGAGGCAGTTCGCGGAGCCGTTCTTCTCGGAAATCGTGAGTTCGATCGGCGACGGGCTGGCCGACACCGGCATGCAACTGATGCTGACTCTGGTCCGCTCGAAGTCCGAGCGACAGCGCTTTTTGGAGTACGCGCGCGGCGGCCGGGTCGACGGCGCCCTGCTGATGTCCGTGCACGCGGGCGATCGGCTGCCGGACATGCTCGCCGAGGCGCGGTTGCCGACCGTGCTGCTGGGGCGTCGCTCGGCCGACGAGTACGTCAGCCACGTGGACGCGGACAACCTGGGCGGCGCCCGCAGTGCCGTCTCCTACCTGCTGAAACAGGGCCGTCGAGCGATCGCCACCATTACGGGACCGCTGGACATGTACGTCGCGCAGGCAAGGCTTCAGGGTTACCGCAACGCCCTGGAGCTGACCGGTCTGAAGAGTCCGCACTCCCTGGTTGCCGAAGGCGATTTCTCGCAGGACAGCGGTCGCCGTGCCATGACGGAGCTCCTGGAACGGCACCCGGAGATCGACGGCGTCCTCGCCGCGTCGGACACCACGGCGGCCGGGGCGCTGCAGGCGCTGCGGGCCGCGGGACGGCGCGTTCCCCAGGACGTCGCCGTGATCGGCTTCGACGACTTTCCGCTGGCCCAGCGCACCGAGCCGCGCCTGACCACAGTGCGCCAGCCGTTGGAGGAGATAGGACGAGCCATGATCAGGCTGCTGCTGGAGGAGATCGAGGAGCCGTACGTGGCCTGGCGCCACGTCATCCTGCATACGGAGCTGGTCGTTCGTGAATCGGCGTGACGAGCGGGGCGCGGGCGGCGGGTACAGGACGCGGTCTGCCGGAGTCTCATAAGCCCGGTGCAACGGCGCCGAGTTGCCCGAACCGGTATACGTTCCGGTCTTCCGAAATACCGGCAGGAATGGAGCGAATCGGTTCGACGTAAGCGCTTCGACAGGACGGCGCGACCGGCCGCGTGTGGGTTCGATGGCGTTCCGGGAGCTGAATGTGTCACCGACATCTGGTGGGGGTCCGGCCCGGTCGGCCAGTGCCCTCGATGTCGGCCCTCCCGGGTCCGATCCGATCGGCTGCGCTCCTGTTCAGCGGCATGATGGTGGGTCACACGGATGGTCCGGATCCTGCCGCCGGTCGCTGCTGGCCTTCCGTCGGTTTCCGCGCGGCAAGCGGTGGCGGCGCGGTGCGCCTGTTTCGGACCGCAACTTTTCGACGGTGCTGACGGCTTGCGTAACACGGGAATCAGCAGTCGAATCGATTCCGCAACAAGGTGCGCAGCAGAGGCCTGTGCACTCTTGGCAGCCCCGAGGCACCGGGAGCACCGGCTCCCGCAGAACCTCTCTGCATCCCACTGCACAACGGCACGTTCAAGCGCTTCGGTATGCAACAGCGCCACCACAACCCGACAGGGTTGCGCCGGCACGGTAGGGAGACCAGATGGGAACCACACGTACAAGACGCCGTCCGCTGTCCGGGCGCGGCGGCGTCGCGCGGTTGTTCGCGGTGGCATGTGACAGGTCGGCCGACGTGCCTTCGCCGACCCGCTCAGCACGCTCTCGTTGGAAGACGCTCGCCCGGGCGGCGGCCGCGGCCGCGCTCGTCGGCGGAGCCCTGGCCGGTGCGACGGCCACAGCCGGTACGGCCCGGGCCGCCACGTCCGGTCCGTGCGACATCTACGCGGCCGGCAACACCCCCTGCGTGGCGGCGCACAGCACGACGCGGGCGCTGTATGCCTCGTACAACGGACCGCTCTACCAGGTTCGGCGCGCCTCGGACAACACGACCCGGAACGTCGGTGTCCTGGAGGCGGGCGGGTACGCCGACGCCGCCGCCCAGGACTCGTTCTGCTCGGGCACGACCTGCCTGATCACGATCATCTACGACCAGTCGGGCCGCGGCAACAACCTCACCCAGGCACCCGGCGGCGGTGCCGCGGGCGGCCCCGACAACCTCGCCAACGCGACCGCCGCGCCCACCACGGTGGGAGGTCACAAGGCCTACGGCGTCTTCGTGGCGCCCGGCACCGGCTACCGCAACAACCACACCAATGGCGTCGCCACCGGGGACAACCCCGAGGGCATGTACGCGATCCTCGACGGCACGCACTACAACGGCGGCTGCTGCTTCGACTACGGCAACGCCGAGACGGACAGCAACGACGACGGCAACGGCACCATGGAGGCCATCTACTTCGGCAACATCAAGGTCTGGGGCTACGGTTCGGGCAACGGCCCGTGGATCATGGCCGACCTGGAGAACGGTCTGTTCTCCGGAGTGAACCAGCACTACAACGCCAACGATCCGACCATCAACCACCGGTACACGACCGCCGTCATCAAGGGCGGTGCCAACCACTGGGCGATCCGTGGCGGCAACGCGCAGTCCGGTGGCCTGTCGACCTTCTACGACGGTCCGCGCCCCAACGTCGCGGGATACAACCCGATGCGCAAGCAGGGCGCCATCATCCTGGGCACCGGTGGCGACAACAGCAAGGGCGCCCAGGGCACCTTCTACGAAGGGGTGATGACCTCCGGCTATCCGTCGGACGCCACCGAGAACGCCGTCCAGGCCAACATCACCGCGGCCGGGTACAGCAACTCCACCGGCGGGACGGGCACCGGGGCTCTGCACGCGGTGGGCGCGGGCAAGTGCCTGGACGTGCCGAACTCGTCCACCACGGCCGGCACGCAGCTGCAGATCTGGGCCTGCAGCGGCGGAGCCAACCAGACCTGGACCCGTACGTCCTCGGGCCAGCTGACCGTCTACAGCGGCGGCAGCCAGATGTGCCTCGACGCCTACGACAACCAGACGTCCGCCGGCACCAAGGTGGTGACCTGGCCGTGCAACGGCGGCGCCAACCAGCAGTGGCAGGTGAACTCCGACGGCACCGTCACGGGGACTCAGTCCGGGCTCTGCCTCGACGTCACGGGAGCCGCCACGGCCAACGGCGCCCTGGCGGAACTGTGGCCGTGCAACGGCGGATCCAACCAGCGATGGAGCCTCAGCTGACCTGGACGGCCCCGCTGCGCGCCCTGCTCACCACAGAACCCCACGTGACACCACCGGAGGATGACCATGTCCAGAGCCAGAGCGCTCCGTGGCCTGTGGGCCGCCCCCGTAGCTCTGCTCGCCCTGCTCGGCGGAAGTCTGCCCCTGGCAGGGTCCGCCTTCGCCGTACCGGCCGGGCGCCAGGCGTCGGCCGCCGACCTGTACGTGACGCCGGGTGCGGCTCCTGGCGGGACCGGCACCGCCGACCAGCCGTTCGCGACGATCGACCAGGCGCAGCAGCCCGCGCACCGGCTCTCGGCCGATTCTGACGTCGTGGTCCACCTGGCCGGCGGCACCTACCGGCAGTCCAAACCGCTGACCTTCGGCTCCGGCGACGGCGGTCAGAACGGCCACACCATCACCTACCAGGCCGTGTCCGGGCAGCACCCGGTCGTGAGCGGCGCCCAGCAGATATCGGGTTGGCAGGTGCATGATCAAACCAGCAATATCTGGTCGGTCCACGTCGGCACTGGTGTGAACACGCGTCAGCTGTACGTCGACGGCAAGCAGGCACCGCGGGCGGCGATCCAGGTGCCCCGCTCCAGCCTCACCTTCACCCAGACCGGCCTGACCATCAACGACTCCTCCCTCGACTACCTGGCCGGCCTCTCGGACCAGAAGCACATGGAAGTCGAGAGCCTCAACTCCTTCACCGACCGCTATGCGCCGGTCCAGTCGATCAGCGGCAGGACCATCACGATGCAGCAGCCCGCATGGAACAACAACTCCTGGGGCTACGACACCATCAACGCGCCGTTCGCCGGCGGGACCATGTACCTGGAGAACAACTACGCCTTCCTGAAGCAGGCCGGGCAGTGGTACCTCGACTCGTCCTCCGGCGACCTGTACTACCGGGCCCAGGCGGGCCAGAACCCGAACAGCCTCGACGTCGAACTGCCGCGACTGCAGAGCCTGCTGGGCATCAGCGGCAGCTACGGCTCGCCCGCGGCCGGACTGGGATTCACCGGCATACAGTTCACCGGCACCTCCTGGCTCGGCCCGAGCGGACCCGACGGTTACGCGGACCAGCAGAGCGGCGCACACATCACCGGTGCCTTCGCGATGCCCGCCAACTGGCTGAGCACCTGCAAGTCGGGCTGCACGCAGTTCGAGGCCACCCGCAACCACTGGGAGCAGATGCCCGCTGCCGTACAGGTCTCCGCCGCCACCGGCATCACGTTCTCCGGCAACACGTTCTCCGAACTCGGGCAGGCCGGACTGGGCGTGGGCAACGACGGTGTCGCCACCGCCTCCGGCACCGGACTCGGAGCAAGCGGTGTCACCATCACCGGCAACACCTTCACCGACATCGCCGGCAGCGGCATCCAGGTCGGCGGGATCCTGCCGGACGCGCACCACCCCAGCAACCCGCAGATGACCAACCAGAACATCACCATCAGCAACAACAAGGTCAGCGGCGTGGGCACCGACTACAAGGAGACCGCGGGAATCCTGTCGACCTACGTCACGAACGCGACGATCACCCACAACCAGTGCGACCACCTGCCCTACGACGGGATCGACATCGGCTGGGGCTGGGGGATGAACGACCCCGGCGGCAGCCAGGACTACGCCAACCGGGGCACGTACAACTACCAGCCCGTCTACAGCACTCCCACGACCCTGAAGAACAACACCGTCACCCACAACCTGGTCTTCGACACCAAGAACGCGATGTTCGACGGCGGCAGCATCTACAGCCTGTCCGCGAACCCCGGCTCGGTGATCTCCGACAACTACATGTACGACAACAACCACACCACCGCGCTGTACCTCGACGAGGGCTCCCGGTACCTGAAGGTGTCCAACAACGTGGTGCAGGACGCGAGCAACTGGGCGCTCACCAACGCCAACGCGAACAACCACACCGACGACAGCACGTTCTCCGGCAACTGGTACAACGGCGGCAACACGTACGTGGCCACCGGTCCTCCGCACAACAACGTCCTCACCGGCAACGTCCAGGTGAGCGGCACCAACTGGCCTCAGGGCGCCAAGCAGGTCATCCAGCAGGCGGGCCTCCAGTCGTCGGGCGGCGGGGGCGGCTTCCCCACCGGCCGTCACCAACTGGTGATCAGCAGCAACAGCCTGTGCCTGGACGTCTACGGCAACTCGGGCAGCGCGGGCGCCGCGATCGACCAGTGGACCTGCAACGGGCAGAGCAACCAGCAGTTCGAGTTCGTGCCGGTCTCGGGCGGCTACGGGCAACTGCGCGCGCAGAACTCCGGACAGGTCGTGACGGTGTCGGGCGGCTCCACGGCCGCCGGTACGCCGAACATCGTGCAGCAGGCCGCCGGCGGAGCGTCCAGCAGTCTGTGGCTGCCGGTACAGCAGTCCGACGGCTCGTACTCCTTCCGGAACCAGAACAGCGGTCTGTGCCTGGACGCCTACGGCGGCGGCAGCAACCCGGGCCAGCAACTGGACCAGTGGCAGTGCAAGAACGCACCCGGCACCAACCAGGACTTCACGCCCCGCTGACCGGCTCGTGCCTCCGAAACACCCGCACGGACCGGCAGTGCGTTCGCCCCCACCCGCTGTCCCGCACCCAGTGAGGAACGCTGATGAAGAAGTACTGGGCACCCTTGGCCGTGGCGCTGACGGCCTCCCTCGGGATGTGCGCCGCATGGCCCGCCGCGGCCGCCACCAGCGCCGAGGCGCCGCCCTCCGCGACGCGGGCCGCCGCCGCACCCGCGTCCCTGCGGCTGATGCCGTTGGGCGACTCGATCACCTGGGGCGTCGGCAGCCCGTCCGGGAACAGCTACCGCGACTTCGTGGGGAACCAACTGGCCGCCGATGGGCACGCTTTGGACTTCGTCGGTTCGGGCCGCAACGGCACCATGTCCGACCCTGACAACGAAGGGCACTCCGGCTGGCGGATCGACCAGATAGCCGGGATCGCGGACTCCGTGCTGGCCCGTTATCGCCCGAACGTGGTCACTCTGGAGATCGGTACCAACGACCTGAACGGCAACTACCAGGTCCCGACCGCCCCCGACCGGCTCCGCGCACTCATCGACCAGATCACCCGCGACGCCCCGGACGCGACCGTCCTCGTCGGCACCGTGATCGTCTCCACCAGCGGCAGCGAAGAGCCCCACCGGCCCGCGTTCAACGCCAAGATCCCCGGCATCGTCCAGGACGCACAGGCCGCCGGCAAACACGTACGTCTCGTGGACATGAGCGCGCTGACCGCCGCGGACCTCTCCGACGCCCTGCACCCCAACGACAACGGCTTCCGCAAGATGGCGGACGCCTTCCACGCGGGAGTGCAGGCCGCCGACGCGGCAGGCTGGATCAAGCCGCCGGTCTCCGTGGGCGGGCCGGTGCGCTCCGGGGTCGCGGGGAAGTGCCTGGACGTCAACGGCGGCAAGAGCGCCAACGGGACCGCCGCGCAGATCTGGTCCTGCAACGGCGCCGACGCGCAGTCGTGGTCCGCACGCTCGGACGGCACCTTGCGGGCGCTCGGGAAGTGCCTCGACGCCACCGGCTTCGGTACCGCCAGCGGCACCAAGATCGAGGTCTGGGACTGCAACGGCGGAACCAACCAGCAATGGCAGGCATACAACGGCGGCTACCGCAACCCGGTCTCCGGCCGCTGCCTCGACGACCCCGGCGCATCCACCACCGACGGCACGCAACTGGTCCTGTGGGACTGCAACGGAGCAACCAACCAGCAGTGGACCGCCCTGCCGGTCTCCTGAGCTCGTGACCCCAATCCACCGCGGCACCGTCTCGTGGCCGGTGCCCACCCCCCTCACGTCCCCACCCAAGGAGGCTGATCCTTCATGTCCTGGCTCAACAAGGAGCCCCTGCTCCGCAAAGCCCTGGTCTCGGCCACCGGCTTGTTGGCCGGCACGGCACTGGCCCTGACCGGGCCGGCGAGCCTCGCCGCACACGCGGCATCCGGCACGCTCGGCGCGGCCGCCGCCGACAGCGGCCGCTATTTCGGTACGGCCGTGGCCGGCGGGAAACTCGGCAACTCGACGTACTCCACGATCCTCGACCGGGAATTCAACATGATCACCCCGGAGAACGAGATGAAGTGGGACACCACCGAGCCGTCCCGCGGCAACTTCAACTTCGGCCCGGCCGACCAGATCGTCAGTCACGCCACCGGGCACGGGCAGCGGATGCGCGGCCACACCCTGGTGTGGCACTCGCAGCTGCCCGGCTGGGTCAGCTCCATCGGTGACGCGAACACCCTGCGCAGCGTGATGAACAACCACATCACCACGGAGATGAACCACTTCAAGGGCAAGATCTACGCCTGGGACGTGGTCAACGAGGCGTTCGCCGACGGCGGCAGCGGCCAGCACCGCAGCTCGGTCTTCCAGAACGTGCTCGGCAACGGCTTCATCGAGGAGGCGTTCCGCACCGCCCGGGCCACCGACTCCTCGGCCAAGCTCTGCTACAACGACTACAACATCGAGAACTGGTCGGACGCCAAGACACAGGGCGTCTACAACATGGTCAAGGACTTCAAGGCGCGCGGTGTGCCCATCGACTGCGTCGGATTCCAGAGCCACTTCGGCGCCGGAGGCCCGCCCGCCAGTTTCCAGACCACCCTGTCCAACTTCGCCGCCCTCGGCGTCGACGTCCAGATCACCGAACTCGACATCGCCCAGGCGTCGTCGACCGCGTACGGGAACACGGTCAGGGCGTGCATGAGCGTCGCCCGCTGCACCGGCATCACCGTGTGGGGGATCAGGGACAGCGACTCCTGGCGGACGGGGGAGAACCCGCTGCTGTTCGACAACAACGGCAACAAGAAGCCGGCCTACGACGCGTCCCTCTCCGCGCTCGGCGGAGGCACGGGGAACCCGGGCGGCGGCATCGTCTCGGGCCAGGTGTACTCGCTCACCGATGTCGCCGCGGGCCGGGTGCTGGACGTGCCGGGTGGACAGACGGCGAACGGCACCTCCTTGCAGGTCTGGGACGCCAACGGCACTGCTGCGAACCAGCAGTGGCGGGCGAGCCAGAACAGCGACGGCTCCTACACGCTGACCAACGTCGGCAGCGGACGCGTTCTGGACGAGCCGGGCGGACAGACGGGGAACGGAACGCGGATGGAGATCTGGGACTCCAACGGCGGCGCCAACCAGCACTGGAGGGCGAGCCAGAACGGCGACGGCTCGTACACCCTGACCAACGTCGCATCCGGCCGGGCGCTGGAGGTCCCCAGCGGGCAGACCGGCAACGGGTCCCCGGTCCAGATCTGGGACGTCAACGGCGGCGCCAACCAGCACTGGAGCTTCAGGTGAGGTGACCCGCGCCCAGCGCGCGGACCTGCACCCTGACGAACACCCGCGTCCGGTACGACGGCCGTCGCCGGACGCGGGTTCGGCATGCCCTCAGAACGTCCTGACCAGGAAAAACATGGGATGGATCGGATCCGAAATCGCGAAGACAGGTCTATTGACAGTGGGTTACGCCTGTGGGATCACTGTGCGACATGGGATGTATGAGTGTCCTCGTGAGCGTTCCACTGCGCGCGCTGACGGGAGCGGTCGGCACCCCTTCGAACCCTTTCGGACAGGCACGGCACTCTCCGTCCCCCTCCCCCGCATATCCGAGGACACAGGATGCAGCCTCTATGCGCTCCGCCCCGCGGCCCCGCGGCTCGTGCACCACGCCTGCCGGCGCAGGCCGCCCTATGCGTGATGGCACTGCTGGCCATGTTCCTGACCGCCGCGCCGGCATGGTCGGCGCCGACGGCCGGTGCACCCCTGGTGAGTTCGGCGTCGGGGCGGTGCCTCGACGTCAAGGGCAACGTCGACACATCGGGTACGGGGCTGCAGATCTGGGACTGCAACGGCCAGGCCAACCAGGCGTTCGCGTTCACGGCGGCCGGTGAGCTGAGGACGATGAACGGCACCCGGTGCGTGGACGCCTACGACACCCGTACCGCTCCGGGGGCCGCGGTGGTCATCCGGCCGTGCGACGCACGGGCGACCCAGATGTGGCGACAGAACTCCGACGGGAGCGTCACCGCTGCCGCCTCCGGATTCTGTCTGGACGTGAGCGGGGCGGGCACGGCCGACGGCACCGCGGTCATCGTGTGGACCTGCAACGGCGGAAGCAACCAGAAGTGGACCGCGCCGGCGCCTCCGGCGAGCGGGTCGCGCCCGTGCGACATCTACGCCGCGGGCGCAACGCCGTGCGTGGCCGCGCACAGCACGGTGCGCGCGCTCTACGGCTCGTACAACGGCCCCCTCTACCAGGTCAGGCGCGCCTCCGACAACGCAACCAGGGACATCGGGGTACTGGCGTCCGGCGGCTTCGCCGACGCCGCGGCGCAGGACTCGTTCTGCGCGGGCACCACATGTGTGATCACGGTCGTCCGCGACCAGTCCGGACACGGCAACGACCTCTGGTACCAGGGCTCGGCCCAGGTCCCGGGCTCGACTCAGAGCAGTCCCGCGAAGGCGACCTCCGAGTCGCTCACCGCCGGGGGCACCAAGGCCTACTCGCTGTACATCAACCCCGGCAACAGCTACTGGCGGGACGGCCACCTGACGGGCGTGCCGACCGGTGCCGCACCCGAAGGGGCGTACATGGTGACCAGCGGCACCCATGTCAACGGCGGCTGCTGCTTCGACTACGGCAACAGCGAGACGACGCGGAAGGCCGACGCGGCCGGGGCGATGGACGCGATCAACTTCGGCACCGAGTGCTGGTTCGGCGGCTGCTCCGGCAGCGGTCCCTGGGTGCAGGCCGATCTCGAATGGGGCCTGTACTCCGGCGGCAGCCAGTCCTGGAACCCGGCCCAGCGCGCGTACCCGAACAAGTTCGTCACCGCGATGCTCAAGAACAACGGCACGTCGAGGTTCGCCCTCAAGGGCGGCAACGCCCAGTCGGGTGGCCTGAAAACCCTGTGGGACGGCGGCCTACCCGGCGGATACAGCCCCATGAAGAAACAAGGGGCCATCGTCCTGGGCAGCGGCGGCGACTGCTGCAAGCCGGGCGGCGGCGCCAACCTGAGCGCCGGCACCTTCTACGAGGGCGCCGTCGTCGCGGGCTACCCCTCCGACGCGACCGACAGCGCGGTGCAGGCCGACATCGCGGCCGCAGGCTACCGCTGAGCCCTCTCAGCTTGTCCCCACTCGTCTCAGGAGTCGATGAGGTATGCCCACAACCACCGCGAGTGCCTGGCGTCTTCGGCCGCTGCCGCCGCTGCCGTCCCTGCGCAGAACCCTGGCGCTCGCCTTCTCGGCCGTGCTGCTCCTCGCGGCGGCCCCCCTCCTGGCGCTCGGCACGGCGCCACCCGCCGCAGCACTCGGCAACGGGCTCGCGCCGACCCCGCAGATGGGCTTCAACGACTGGAACGCGTACGGCTGCAGCGTCTCCGAGTCGCTGATCAAGTCCACCGCCCAGGCGATGCACACCAACGGCATGCAGGCGGCCGGTTACTCGTACGTCAACATCGACGACTGCTGGATGACCCACAACCGCGACTCGGGCGGCCACCTGGTGCCGGATCCCGCGAAGTTCCCCGACGGCATCAAGGGCACCGCGGACTACGTGCACTCACTGGGGCTGAAGCTGGGAATCTACGAGGACGCGGGCACCGCGACCTGCGCGGGCTACCCGGGCAGCCTCGGCCACGAGAGCACGGACGCGCAGTCGTTCGCGTCGTGGGGCGTGGACTACCTGAAGTACGACAACTGCAACAACACCGGCGTGCCGGCACGGACCCGGTACACCGCGATGCGGGACGCCCTGGCGGCCACCGGCCGGCCGATCCTGTACAGCCTGTGCAACTGGGGCCAGGACAACGTGTGGACGTGGGGCGCGGACGTGGGCAACAGCTGGCGCACCACGGGCGACATCAGCCCGAGCTTCTCCAGCATGCTGTCGATCTTCCACAGCAACGTCGGGCTGGCCTCCTACGCCGGCCCCGGCCACTGGAACGACCCGGACATGCTGGAGGTCGGCAACGGCTCGATGACGGCCACCGAGAGCCGCAGTGAGTTCAGTCTGTGGGCGGAGATGGCCGCACCGCTGATCGCGGGCACCAACATCCCCTCGGCCAGTGCCGACACCCTGTCCGTCCTGACCAACTCCCGGGTGATCGCGGTCGACCAGGACCCCCTGGGCAAGCAGGGCAGCATGGTGTCCTCCTCGGGCGGCCTCGACGTGCTGGCCAAGCCGCTCGCCAACGGGGACGTGTCGGTGGCCCTGTTCAACGAGACGAACTCCACGGCGGCCATCACCACCAGCGCGGCCGCGATCGGCAAGACAGGGGCGTCCGCCTACACCCTCACCGACCTGTGGTCGGGCGCGTCCTCGACCACCTCCGGCACCATCAGCGCCTCGGTGCCGGCCCACGGCACCGTGATGTACCGGGTCGCCGGCGGCACCGGCGGAGGCGGCACCGGCGTGACCGGTGCACTGCACGCGGTCGGCGCGGACAAGTGCCTGGACGTGCCGAACTCCACCACGACCGCCGGTACCCAGGCGGAGATCTGGAGCTGCAACGGCGGGGCCAACCAGACCTGGACGCATTCCGCCTCCGGCTCGCTCACCGTCTACTCCGGCAGCCGCCAGATGTGCCTGGACGCCTACAACAACCAGACCACGCCGGGGACGAAGGTGGAGATCTGGAACTGCAACGGCCAGAGCAACCAGCAGTGGACGCTGAACGCCAACGGCACCATCACCGGCGTCCAGTCCGGCCTGTGCCTGAACGTCACCGGAGGGGCCACCGCTGACGGAAGTCTCGCCGAGCTGTGGACCTGCAACGGCAGCAGCAGTCAGCGATGGACGCTGGGATGACTCACCCCTCCCTCCGGCCACCGGCAACTTCGGTGCCGCCTTACGGCGGCACCGCCACGAAGGAGGTTTCCATGCCCGGATCAGCAACCGATCGCCGGCGCAGACGTTTCCCGGCGGTCCTCCTGATCGCCCTGGCGATGGCCCTGGCCGCGTTGGGGACACCCTCGTTCGCCACATCCGCGCGGACCGGCACACCTGCCGTCGGCCACGCGCAGGCGCCCGCGCCCGCGGCGGACGCGTCGCTTCCCTGCGACCTCTACGCGGCGGGCGGAACGCCGTGCGTGACGGCGCACGCCACGACCAGGGCGCTCTTCGCGGCGTACAACGGGCCGCTGTACCAGATCCAGCGGTCCTCCGACCACAGCTACCGCGACATCGGGGTGCTCGCCGCGGGCGGGTACGCCGACGCGGCGTCCCAGGTGTCGTTCTGCGCGGGCACGTCGTGCACGATCACGAAGATCTACGACCAGACCACCCGGCACAACGACATGCCGATCTCTTGGGGCGGCTACTGGAAGGGGCCCGGTCCAGGCGGATCGGACGTGGGAGCCGACGCCATGGCCCTGCCGGTGACCGCGGCCGGCCACCAGGTCTTCGGTGTCAAGGTCACCCAGGGTGTCGGGTACCGCATCGACCACGCGAGCGGCGTGGCCACGGGCTCCCAGCCCGAAGGCATCTACATGGTGACGTCGTCGAACTACACCAACCAGTGGTGCTGCTTCGACTACGGCAGCGGCGAGAACTCCCACACCGACACCGGCAACGCCACCATGAACGCCATCTACTGGGGCAACGCCTGCTGGTTCAACGGCTGCACCGGCAGCGGCCCGTGGGTCGAGGCCGACCTGGAGAACGGCATGTTCCACACCAACACCGGCTCCAACAAGGACCCGAACAACCAGGGTGTGCACTACCCGTTCGTCAGCGCGTGGCTGAAGAACAACGGAACCAGCAACTTCACACTCAAGTACGGCAACGGAGCCGGGGGAGGCCTGACCACCACCTTCTCCGGCCCCCTGCCCAACGGATACTCCCCGATGAAGGTCGACAGCTCCGTCCTCCTCGGCACCGGCGGCGACAACAGCGTCTCGGGACAAGGCGAGTTCTTCGAAGGCGCGATCACGGCGGGCTACCCCTCCGACGCCACCGAGAACGCCGTCCAGGGCGCCATCACCGCCGCCGGCTACGGAACGGGAAGCGGCGGGGGCGGCACGACCGGTGCGCTGCACGCGGTGGGTGCGGGCAAGTGCCTGGAGGTGCCGGGCGCTTCGACGACTCCGGGCACGCAGACACAGATCAGGGACTGCTCCGGCGCGGCGAACCAGACCTGGTCCCAGAGCGCCTCGCACGAGCTGGCCGTCTCCGTGGGTGGCAGCCGCCTGTGCCTTGACGCCAACGAACGGGGCACCAGCCCCGGCACCAAGGTCATCACCTGGACCTGCAACGGCCAGAGCAACCAGCAGTGGACGCTCAACACCAACGGCACGGTCACCAGCACCCTGTCCGGGCTGTGCCTGGACGTCTCGGGTGCCGCCACCGCCAACGGAACCCCCGTACAGCTGTGGACCTGCAACGGCCAGTCCAACCAGAAATGGACGCTGAGCTGACCCGGTGAGGCACAGCACCCGATCTCAGGAGGATCTGATGAGGACGAGAGCGAGACCCGGCGGTCTGGCACTGGTGAGCGGTGTCGTCCTGGCACTCGTGCTGGCGCTGTTGTCGACGGCCCCGAGCCGGGCCGCCTCGGGCACGTCGCTGAGCGTCGACCTGGCGTCGGCCCGGGGACCGTCGACCGGCGTGGGGGAGGGATTCCTCTACGGCATCAACCAAGACGGCAGCCAGCCCGCCGACCAGTTCCTCCAGCCGCTGGGGATCAACGCGTTCCGCGGCGGCGGATGGTTCTCCGGCGGCTGGATCAAGGACGGCTACCAGAACGGCCCGGCCACGCGGGCCGACCTCGACTCGATCATCTCGCAGGCGAAACGGCTCACCCGGCCGCCCTACCACGCGCAGTACCAGGTACTGGTCAGCGACATCTACGGTGCGAACGGCGGCCAGCCCTCGAACACGAGGTACCCGTGCGACAACGGCGACTGCTCCAACTGGATCAGCTTCATCGACTCCACGGTGGGAGCGCTCCAGGCCTCGGGACTGACGTTCTCCTACGACATCTGGAACGAGCCTGACATCTCCGTCTTCTGGACCCGGGGTGTCAACAGCGCCCAGTACTTCCAGATGTGGGACACCGCCTACCGGGAGATCCGGCGTATCGCCCCCGGTACGCAGATCGTGGGGCCGTCCCTCGCGTTCACACCGCAGAGCAACCCGGGCGAATGGCGGACCTGGCTCGCGCACGTGAAGGCGGCGGGGACGGTGCCGGACATGATCGCCAACCACAACGAGGGCGACGTCGACGACCCGGTCACCGTCGCGCAGAGCCTGCGCAACGCACTGAGCGCGGCGGGCATCGGTCCGCTGCCGCTGTCCTCGAACGAGTACCAGCCGGCCGACCGGCAGAGCGCCGGGGTGACGGCCTGGTACCTGGCGCGGTTCGCGCAGTCGGGGTACGCCAACGCGATGCGCGGCAACTGGGTGTGCTGTGTCACCCCGAACCTGACGGGAGTGCTCACCCAGAGCGGGGGCACCTGGCAGCCGACCGGCAACTGGTGGGCGCTTCGGGACTACGCCGACATGACCGGAACCCTCGTCGACACCTCCGGCCAGGTCGGCTCGACGGCCATCGCCGCCGCCGAGGACGCCGTCGGCAAACGCGCGGTGGCCGTGATCGGCGACTCCAACGGCTACACCGGCGCCGCGTCGGTGACCTTCAAGGGGCTGTCGTCCGTGCCCTGGCTGACAAACGCCGGCAGTGTGCACGTCAGCGTGCGCCGCATCCCGGACCAGGCGCCGCTGGCTGCGCCACAGACCGTGTACGACCAGAACGTGAGCGCCTCCGGCGGCTCTGTCACCGTGCCCTTCACGTTCCAGGGCTCGCACGACGCGTTCGCCGTCTATCTGACCCCGGCGTCGTCCGGCGGCGAAGGCTTCCCGGACGGCTACCACCAACTCGTGGCCGCCCACGACGACTTGTGCCTGGACGTGTACGGCAACTCCACCGGCGCGGGCGCCGTGATCGACCAGTGGACCTGCAACGGGCAGGGCAACCAGCAGTTCCGGTTCATGCCGGCCTCGGGCGGCTACGGCGAACTGCGCGCCCAAAGCTCCGGCCAGGACGTGGCGGTCGCCGGCAGCTCCACGGCGGCCGGCACCCCGGACATCGTCCAGCAGGCCCCCGGCACGGCGGCCAACGCCCTGTGGCTGCCCGTGCCCCAGTCCGACGGCACGTATGCCTTCCAAAACCGCAACAGCGGTCTGTGCCTGGACGTCTACGGCGCCGCCAGCAACGCGGGACAGCAACTTGACCAGTGGCAGTGCAAGAACGCGCCGGGCACCAACCAGGACTTCGCCGTCCGCTGATACCGCACCCGACGCGGACCCCCCACCAACCTGCGAAAGGAACCCCCACCGTGTCAGCATTCAGACGGCTGCTGCGGCGCCTGCGCGCCTCGACGGCCGTGCTCACGGGCCTCATCCTGGCCGCCGGCGGCCTCGTCGGCACGGTCGCCTCTCCGGCCCATGCCGCGACCTCCATCACCATCAACGGCGCCTCCGGCGGACGGACCTTCGACGGCGTCGGCGCGATCAGCGGCGGGGGCGGCAACAGCAGACTCCTGACCGACTATCCCGAGCCCCAGCGCGGCCAGATCCTCGACTACCTCTTCCGGCCCGGCTACGGGGCCTCCCTGCAGATGCTCAAGGCCGAGATCGGCGGGGACACCAACTCCACCTCGGGCGCCGAGCCCAGCCACCAGCACACGCGCTCCGACCTGAACTGCGACCGGGGCTACGAATGGTGGCTGATGGAGCAGGCCAAGGCGCGCAACCCGAACATCAAGCTGTACGGGCTCGCCTGGGGCGCCCCGGGCTGGATCGGCAACGGGAACTTCTGGTCCACCGACATGGTCAACTACCTGGTCTCGTGGCTGGGCTGCGCCAAGCAGCATGGGCTGAGCATCGACTACCTCGGCGGATGGAACGAGCGAGGCTACAACGTCTCCTGGTACCAGCAGCTGCGGAGCGCGCTCAACAGCAACGGCTACGGCAGCGTCAAGATCATCGCGGCCGACTCGGACTGGTCCGTGGCGAACGACGTCAACTCCAACCCGGCGTTCGCCTCCGCGGTGAGCGCCATCGGCACGCACTACCCCTGCGGATACCGCTCCTCCCAGTCCAACTGCTCGGTGCCGTCGGCCGCCATGTCCTCCGGCAAGCCGTTGTGGGCGAGCGAGAACGGCTCGGACGACTACAACGGGGGAGCGCAGGCCATGGCCCGCGGCATCAACCGCGGATACATCGACGGCCGGATGACCGCGTACCTCAACTGGCCGGTCGTCGCGGCCATCACACCGAACCTGCCGTACCCCACCATGGGTCTCGCCCTTGCCTCGCAGCCGTGGTCCGGCCACTACGCGATCGGCAAGAACACCTGGGTGATGGCGCACACCAGCCAGTTCACCGCCCCGGGCTGGAAGTACCTCGACTCCTCCAGCGGCTACATCGGCGGCAACCGGAACAACGGCAGCTACGTCTCGCTGAAGTCCACCAACAACTCCGACTACTCCACCGTCATCGAGACGATGGACGCCGGGAGTGCCCAGACCCTGAACTTCAACGTCACCGGAGGCCTGTCCGACGGAACCGTCCACGTCTGGTCGACCGACGTCAACTCCGCCAATCCGGCCGACTACTTCGTGCACACCACTGACATCACCCCGTCCGGCGGCGCCGTCAGCCTGACCCTGCAGCCCCATCGCCTCTACACCCTGACCACCACGACCGGTCAGGGCAAGGGCACCGCGACCGCTCCCGCCCAGGGCGCCATGAGCCTGCCGTACAGCGACTCCTTCGACGGCAACGCCACCGGCACCGAGGCGAAGTACCTCATGGACTGGCAGGGCGCCTTCGAGGTCGCGGGCTGCGGCGGCGGGCGCAGCGGCAAGTGCGTACGCCAGATGAGCCCCCAGAAACCGATCACCTGGGACGCCTTGTCCGATCCGCACGCCCTGCTCGGTGACGTGAGCTGGAGCAACTACACGGTCTCCTCCGACGTGCTGCTCGAACAGCCGGGGTACGCCGAACTGATAGGACGCGCGAACGGGCAGGACTACAGCAGCACCGGCGGACTCAACGCATACCACCTGCGCGTGAGCGACACCGGAGCCTGGTCGATCCTGAACTCCGGCACCAACGGCACCGTCTCCACCCTCGCCCACGGCACGACCGCGGCCCTGGGCACCAACCGGTGGCACACGCTCGCGCTCACCTTCTCCGGAACCACCGTCACCGCTGTCATCGACGGTGTCACGGCCGGCTCCGCCAACGACCGCACCTGGGCGGGCGGACAGGTCGGCTACGCGACCAGCCAGGGTGAGACGGCGCAGTTCGACAACCTTTCCCTCACCCCCGGCAGCGGCGGATCCGGCGGCGGCACGACCGCCCCGATCGTCGGGGCCGCCTCCGGCCGGTGCGTGGACGTACCGAACCAGTCCCAGACGTCCGGCACCCAGGTGGAGCTGTGGGACTGCAACGGCGGCAGCAACCAGCAGTGGACGAGCACCTCGACGGGTGAACTGCGCGTCTACGGCAGCGTCTGCCTGGACGCCTCGGGGAGCGGCACCAGCCCCGGCACCAAGGTCGACATCCGGCCCTGCGAGGGCGGCGGCAACCAGAAGTGGACGCTCAACGCCGACGGCACGATCACCGGCGCCCAGTCCGGTCTGTGCCTGGACGCCACCGGCGCGGGAACAGCCAACGGCACCCTGCTGGAGCTGTGGACCTGCAGCGGGGCCGGCAACCAGAAGTGGACACGCGAATGATCCGGCGCCGGCCGCCATCACCCATCCCGTCCATGACGTGAGAGGCCCAGCATGACTTCCTCCCCCCTCCCCATCAGCCGACGCCGGCTGCTGGCGGCGACCGGCGCGGCCACGGCCTACGGCCTGCTGCGGTTCGCCCCCGAGGCCGCCGCCACCGACGGCCCCGCGAGCTACTCCGCGAGCTGGTCCTCCGTCGACCAGCACCCGCCGGCGCCGGCCTGGTTCCAGGACGCCAAGTTCGGCATCTACTACCACTGGGGCGTCTTCAGCGTTCCCGCGTTCGGCAACGAGTGGTATCCGCGCAACATGTACATCGGCGGCTCGGCCGAGAACAACCACCACAAGGCCACCTACGGCGACCCCTCGGCATGGCCGTACAACAACTTCATCGACGGCGCCCGCGACAAGGCGGGCAACTTCGTCCAGTTCGCTCCCAAGCTGGCCTCCCAGGGCGGCAATTGGGACCCGGATGCCTGGGCCCGGCTGTTCAAGTCCGCGGGCGCCAGATTCGCCGGCCCGGTCGCCGAACACCACGACGGCTTCTCCATGTGGAACAGCCGCGCCAACCCGTGGAACTCCGTCCAGCACGGCCCCCGGCTCGACCTCGTGGGGCTGCACGCTCAGGCCATCCGCGGTCAGGGGCTGAAGTTCATGGCCTCCCTGCACCACGCCTACCACTTCAACGGCTTCTACGACCATGTGCCGTCCCAGTCGGATCCGGCGCTCCGCGTTCTCTACGGCCAGCAGGGCTCGGACGCGGAGAACAAGCTCTGGTACGACAAGCTGATCGAGGTCATCGACGGCTACCGGCCGGACCTGCTCTGGCAGGACTTCGACCTGGGCCTGGTCCGGGAGTCCTACCGGCTCCAGTTCCTCGCGCACTACTACAACCAGGCGGTCTCCTGGAACAAGGACGTGGCCGCGACCTACAAGGACGGGCTCAACAACAAGGGCGAGGTCTTCGACTTCGAGCGCGGCGGCCCGGCCGGACTGCTCACCCCCTACTGGCTGACCGACGACAGCATCTCCTCCTCCAGCTGGTGCTACACGGCGGGCATCGGCTACTACTCGACGCAGGCGATGCTGCACTCGCTGATCGACCGGGTCAGCAAGGGCGGCACCATGCTGCTGAACATCGCCCCCATGGCCGACGGCACCATCCCCGCCGGGCAGCAGTCGATCCTGCTCGCCATGGGGGACTGGCTCGGCCGCTTCGGAGAGGCCGTCTACGGCACCCGCTCCTGGGCCAGTTACGGCGAGGGCCCCACCAAGATGGGCGGAGGCTCGTTCAGCGGACCGGTGGCCGGCAAACCCCAGGACGTCCGGTTCACCCGCAGCCAGGACAACAAGGTCCTCTACGTCACCGCGCTGGGCTGGCAGGGCGGCACCATGACCGTCACCACGCTGAACTCGAACCAGATCAACCTCAGCAGCCTGACCGGCGCCCAACTGCTGAACAACACCGCCGGCACCTACGTCAACCTGCCCACCCCGACCCAGGACGCGTCCGGCCTGCACCTGGCCATGCCTTCGTCGAACCCGCCGTTCAGCGCCCTGGCCTACACGGTCAAGCTCACCTTCTCCGGTGACATTCCCGTCCTGGGCGCGCCGGGCGGCTCCACCACGTGGGTCAAGATCGCCAACGTGACCAGCGGGCTGGTGCTGGACAGCGGGGGCAACGTCGCCTCCGGCTCCAACCTCAAGCAGTGGAGCTACGACGGCAGCGCCAACCTGCAGTGGCAGCTCATCGACCTGGGCAACGGCTACCTCCGCATCATGAACCGCGCCAACGGTATGGCCGCCGACAGCTGGGGCAACTCCGCCAACGGCGCTCCCGCCCGGCAGGAGGCCTGGAACGGCGGCAACAACCAGCAGTGGTCGCTCACCAGCCTGGGCGGCAACCGCTACCAGATCGTCAACCGGGGCACCGGAACCGCCCTCGACGGCAGCGGCAGCACCGCGGTGGGCTCGACCGCGGTGCTGTGGACGCCGAACTCGAACACCAACAACGAATGGACCGTCACCGGCGTGTGAACCGCCCCCGGGTGGCCGACCGACGCTCCCCGTCCATTCCCCCCACCAAGGAAGCAGGAGCGCATGAAACGCACACCGCTCTTTTTGACCATCGCGGCGGCGCTACTTCTCGTCCTGTCCGCTGCGGGCATCTCGTCAGGCAGCGGTCTCGGCGCGCACGCGTCGGGCACCACCGGCGCCGCCGCGGCGACCGCCGGCTGCGGCAAGGCCCCGGCCCTGACGAGTGGCACCCACACGATCCAGAGCGGCGGCCAGACACGCAGTTACATCCTGCGGGTCCCCGCCGGCTACGACAGCAACCACCCCTACCGGCTGGTCTTCGGCTTCCACTGGCGTGGCGGCACGGCCAACGACGTCGACTCGGGCGGAACGGACGGATACAACTGGTCCTACTACGGCCTGAGGCGCCTGGCGGACAACGCGAACAACAGCACGATCTTCGTCGCCCCCCAGGGCAACGGCAACGGCTGGGCCAACCCCGGCGGCCAGGACGTGGCCTTCGTCGACGCCATGGTCAGCCAGATCGAAGCAGGTCTGTGCGTCGACACCACCCAGTTGTTCTCGGCCGGCTTCAGCTACGGCGCCGCGATGTCGTACGCCCTCGCCTGCTCACGGGCGACGGTCTTCCGCGCTGTCGCGGTCTACTCCGGTGCGAACCTCAGTGGGTGCAACGGCGGCAACCAGCCCATCGCCTACATGGGTCTGCACGGCCTCAGGGACAACGTGCTGCCCATCGCGCTGGGACGGGAACTGCGCGACACGTTCGTCCGGACCAACGGCTGCACACCGCAGAACCCGCCCGAGCCGGCCAACGGAAGCCTGACGCACATCATCACCACCTACTCCGGATGCAAGTCCGGATATCCCGTCGTATGGGCCGCGTTCGACGGAGCGGGCCACGACCCCGGCCCGATAGACGGTTCCACCGGTGACGGCTGGCGCACCTGGACGTCGGCAGCGGTGTGGCAGTTCTTCACCCAGTTCGGCTCGAACCAGCCGCCGCCGCCCTCCGGCAACCAGGAGATCATCGGTCAGCAGTCGGGGCGCTGCCTCGACATCAACAACTCCACGACCGCCAACGGCACGCAGGCACAACTGTGGGACTGCAACGGCGGCTCCAACCAACGGTGGACCCACTCCACCACAAAGCAACTGGTCGTCTACGGCAACAAGTGCCTGGGCGTCGGCCAGTCCGCGGGCAACGGCACCCCGGCGGCGATCGGTGACTGCAGCGGGCAGCCAGACCAGCAATGGAACGTGAATCCCGACGGCACGATCACCGCAGCCCAGTCGGGTCTCTGCCTGGACGCGAGCGGCCAGGGCACCGCAAACGGGACGAAGGTCCAGTTGTGGAGCTGCTCGGGCGGCGCGAACCAGCACTGGCGCCTGAGCTGACCCACGGGGGCCAGGACGGCACCCCGCCGTCTCGTGCGGCCGGTGGTCAGAGCCCCGGTCACGGAAACGTCGTGACCGGGGCTCAGGATCAGCCGTCGCGGCAGCCGCCGACCGCCGCTAGTTCCGGTACCGGAACACGATCCGGCCGCGCGTCAGGTCGTACGGCGGGAGTTCCACCAGCACCCGGTCTTCCAGCATGATCTTGATGTAGTTCTTGCGGATCTTCCCGCTGATGTGCGCGAGCACCCGGTGGCCGTTCTCGAGCTCCACGGTGAACATGGCGCTGCGCAGGCACTCGACGACCTTGCCCTCGACCTCGATGACGTTCCTGTTCTTCGTCATCGCACCAGCTCCAGGTTGCTGCTCATCGGCCGGGCGCCGATGCCCTCGAACAGCGCCGAGGCCGCTTGGTTGGACTCCTGGACTTCCGTCCAGGCCGTGGCGAACCCGGAGCGGTCCAGCGTCCCCAACGCGTGGGTCAGCAATGCCCGCGCGATGCCGCGGCGCTGTTCACCGGCCCGGACCGCGACCAGCCCGATGCGCGGCCGGTTCACCGTGACCACCCGGATCAGACCCAGATAGCGGTCCGGCGCCGCGGCCACCGCGTACTTCGACGGGTCGACGATGGTGTCGCCCCCGGGGCGAGGGATCACCTCCGCGGGCATCGACTGCCACCCGACGGTCGCCTCGACTTCGTCACGGATCGCGCGGTCCGCCGCCCGCAGCAGACTCTCGTCCGCCTGACCGGCGGGCACGATCGTCACGCCCGAGGGCGCCAGGACTTCGTCGAGCCCTGTGACCTGCGGGTCGGTCGGCACGACGTACTCCCACTCGCGGCGCCGGATCGTGAAACCGGCTCGCTGCCAGCGGTCCGTCAGCTCGACGTCGGCTTCGTCGACCACCGTGTACAACGGCGCCGGCAGTTGTGCCAGCATCGCCTCGGCGAGCCGGTCGAAGGCGGTGTCGTGCCAGGCGTCAATGCTGACGAACAAGCGTCCGTCGGGCCGGTGTTGCGCATGCCCGCGGCCGACCACCAGGTCGTCGTCCAGCGCATGCCATTGCCTGTCCGCGACGCGCGTGATCATCACCGCGTTCTCGCTCAGGCCAGATGTGAAAGGTTTTGTGTTCATCGGAGTCTCCCTCCAGGAGTGCCTCGATCTCAGGCGCTCCTGGCGACACCGAACGTCAGCCGCCGGACCGTGACGGGTTGAGGGAGCACCCACGGGTAACTGTGTTCACGGGGCTCACCTCCATACGACGATTTCACGGTCCATCGCGAAAGTAGCAGCGAGGCGCCGCCTGGCTCAAACCATTTCCTGCCCGTCAGCTGTATCGCTGCAGCAGTCCGTCCACGTACGCCTCCAGCCGTGCTCCCAGCACCTCGGACGTCAGATCGAGCCGCCCCAGTTCACGCCACGGCCCGGCCAGTTTGGCCGCGTCGGGGCAGTAGTGCAGGGCGTCGAGCAGCCGCCAGTACAGGTGGTCGGGGCCGTCGGCGAGGGCGCGGCCGCCGTGTGCCTCGTACCGTTCGCGGAAGTCCAGCCCGCAGGCGGGCCCGTGCAGCAGCGCGAGCGCGGTCGAGCAGTGCGCCACGTCGAGATCAGCTGGTCCCCACGAGGTCTCGACCCAGTCCACGACACCGGTGATCCGCAGGGTGGGCCCGGCTCCCGTGAAGAGCACGTTCCCGGGGTGGAAATCGCGGTGCAGAAAGCGGCCTTCGTACGGCGGCGGGTCTCGGCGGATCACGTCCACGGCCCGCTCCCACAGAGGACCGTCGGGGGCGCGGACGCGCTCCGGGGACGTCCACGCCTGGTAGGGACGCGGTCGTTGGGCCGGTACGACGCCGTGGACGCGGACGAGTTGGGCCGCGAGCAGGTCCAGGCGCGGGTCGAGGTCGTCCCCGTCCACGCGGACGCGGCCCGGCAGCGCGGACATCAACAGGGTCGGATGGTCGCAGTGTCCGGCCGTGGCGTCCACGGCGACGAGTCCGGGCGCCGGGATGCTCTCCTGTTCGGCGAGCAGCGCAAGGACGGACGCCTCGCGGGCCAGCAGCCCAGGCCCGTGGCGGCGGAAGAACGGCTTCACGAAGGCCCGTTGCACCAGGGCCGTGCCGTCGTCAAGGGTGAGCCGGCGCATCTGGGAGCTCCAACCACCGGACAGGAGGCGCGAGTCGGCGACCGAGCGGCCATGGGGGAGCTGCTTGACCACCCATGCCTGCGTGGCCGACCAGCCACGGTCGTCGAGGCCGGTCAGCACCGCCTCCACGAACTCCCGCCGGTCGTCGCCGTGGTCGCGGAGCCACAGCCCCAGCTGGTGCTGGGCGTCCGGAAGGCCGAAGCGCGTGTACTGGGCGCGTGCTGCCAGTGCGTCCTGCACCGCCTCCGTCACCGCCGGCGGGATCACCGTGTCCGTGCCCGGAACGGCGAGCACCGCCCGGCCCTCGTACATGCGCAGTATCTCGAGCGCCGGCGCCTCCCGCCAGCTGTCCGGCCGCCGGATCATGCTGCTGAACGGGCCGTTCCCGTCCCCGAAGGGCACATCCCACGCCTTCGCGGTGTACACGGCGGGCGCGCACAGTCCCAGCGCCGCCACCCGGTCGCCGTAGTGCCGGACAAGATCGGCCACCGTCTGCCCACTCATGCTGAATCCCACCAGGACCAGCGGCCCGACCGTCCCCGCGTACGCGTCGATCACGGCTACGGCCTGCTCGAACCGCCGCCGCAGGCTCAACTCACCGAGCTTCCCGTTGCTTTCGCCGTGCCCGGAGAAGTCGAAGGCGATCCCCCGACAACCCTGGGCCACGAACTCCCGCACCAGCGGGAGCAGTCGCTCCTTGCTGCTGGTGCCGGCTCCGTGCAACACCACGGCGGTGGCCCCGGACAGTTCACCGCCGTACACACCGCTGAGCCGTTCACCGTCGTGGGCGTGCGTGAAGTCGAGGAGCATGTCCCCTATTCACTCACGCCGTTTCGTTCGCCTTCCGGGAACGTCACTGAGCCCTGAGACGTGCGACACCGAGTGGCTCGCACGGCGGATGCGGTCGGTGGCGGAGTGCCGCCGGACTCTCGGCCCTCAACCCACGGGCACCTCTGCCCAACGGCACGTTCCGCCGGAGTGCACCTGGACCCCGCATCGGGCGGACAGGGCGGTGACGATGTCGAGGCCCCGCCCGTGCTCATCCGGGTCGGGCATGGACGGCCCGGCCGGCGCTGCGGGGCCGGTGTCGTTCACTTCGACGCGGACGGCACGGCATCCGCCGTCCGCGGCCCGTGACACCCGCAACGTCGCCGGGGGCAGGGCGTGGACCACTGCGTTGGTGAGCAGCTCCGAGACCACCAGGAGGACGTCGTCGGTGCCCTCGGCGGACAGGTTCCAGCTGCTGAGGACTGCGGCTACGCGCTGGCGCACAGCCGAGACGGCCCTGGCGGCGTGCAAGAGCGGAAAGACGTGTTCGACTTCCCAGCGAAGCGCGGCGCTGGGCGGCGCTGCAGTCATGTGCCGATCTCCTCCGAGGAATGTGCTGCTGCCGGCTGGAGGCCGGGCGTCATGTGACGCTATGGAGGGATGTGCGGTCGGTCAATGAACTGCGGTCGGCATTACCGAACGGCAGTCCTGAGGGAGGCAAACGCGGCTACGATCGCCGTATGGCCGGGCCAGTCCAGTCCATAGAACGGGCGGCGGCGATCCTGCGCCTGCTGGCCGGCGGTCCCCGACGGCTCGGACTGGGCGAGGTGGCGTCGTCGCTCGGGCTGGCCAAGGGCACCGTGCACGGCATTCTGCGCACCCTGCAGCACGTGGACTTCGTGGAACAGGACGAGGCGACCGGAAAATACCAGCTCGGGGCGGCGCTGCTGCACCTCGGCACGAGCTACCTCGACGTGAACGAACTGCGGTCGCGCTCCCTGAACTGGGCCGACGCCCTGGCCGCCCGCAGCGGAGAGGCCGTCCGCCTGGGCACGCCCCTGGAAGGCAAGGTGCTCATCGTGCACCACGTCTTCCGGCCGGACGACACCCTCCAGACCCTGGACGTGGGCGCGTTCCTGCCGCTGCACGCGTCTTCCCTCGGCAAGGTTCTGCTTGCCTTCGGGGCGGCGTCCGTCGAGCCGTTGCTGGAGGCGGGGCTGGAGGCGTACACCCGGCACACCCTGGTCTTCCCGGAGGCCCTTCACCGGGCGCTCGGCGAGATCCGGGAGCTCGGCTGGGGCGCCGAGGTGCAGGAAATGGGCATGGGCGAGGCCGGAATCGCCATGCCCATCCGGGGGCACGGCGGCCTGGTGGTGGGTGCGATCGGCGTGTCCGGCCCGTTGGAGCGGCTCTGCGACACCACAGGCAGGCCTCGGCCGACCCCGGTCACCTTGCTCCGGGAGGCCGCCCGTGCGATTTCCAGAGACCTGGGCGCGGGACGCTGGTAGGTCCCCGTACCTTCGCGACGCATCGGAAGGCAGGCCCGATCATGGTTGAACGGTATGTGATGTCCATCGACCAGGGCACCACCTCCACTCGATGCATCCTGTTCGACCACGGCGGGCGGTTGGTGTCGGTCGCCCAGCGGGAACATCAGCAGTATTTCCCGCGCCCCGGCTGGGTCGAGCACGATGCCGTCGAGATCTGGCGCAATCTGCAGCGCGTCGTGCCCGAGGCACTGTCCAACGCCGGCATAGACGCCGGACAGATCGCCGCCATGGGGATCGCCAACCAGCGGGAGACGACGGTGCTCTGGGACCGGCGGACCGGTGTCCCGCTGGGCAGGGCGATCGTATGGCAGGACACGCGCACGGCTGAGTTCGTCGACGAGCTGAGACAACAGCCCGGGGACGATTTCTTCCTCGACCGCTGCGGTCTTCCGCCGTCGACCTACTTCTCCGCGCCCCGGATCCGCTGGCTGTTCGACCATGTCGACGGGCTGGGCAAGCGTGCCCAGGACGGCGACGTGTTGTTCGGCACCATGGAGAGCTGGCTGGTCTGGAACCTCACCGGCGGCACAGACGGCGGCCTCCACATCACCGACGTCACCAACGCCAGCCGCACCATGCTGATCAACATCCGGACGCTGGCCTGGGACCGTGAGCTGATGGAGTTCTTCGGCGTGCCGCGCCCGATGCTGCCGGAGATCCGATCCTCCGCGGAGGACTACGGGGAGGCTCGCACGGTGGTCCCCGGCGTCCGCATCACGGCCGCACTCGGGGACCAGCAGGCGGCCCTGTTCGGACAGACCTGCTTCTCGCCCGGAGAGGCGAAATGCACCTATGGGACCGGGAGCTTCCTGCTGATGAACACCGGTCCCGACGTCGTGCGATCCCGCCACGGACTCCTCACCACCGTCGCCTACAAGATCGCGGACCAGCCGACGGTCTACGCCCTCGAAGGCCCGATCGCGGTCACCGGCTCGCTGGTCCAGTGGTTCCGCGACCGGCTGGGCCTGATCCACAGCGCACCGGAGATCGAAACCCTGGCGCGCACCGTCGAGGACAACGGCGGCTGCTACATCGTCCCCGCGTTCTCCGGCCTCTTCGCCCCCCACTGGCGCAGCGACGCCCGCGGTGTGATCGTCGGCCTCACCTCGTACATCACCAAGGGTCACCTCGCCCGAGCCGCGTTGGAGGCCACCGGGTGGCAGACACGGGAGGTCGTCGACGCGATGAACGCTGACTCCGGTCTCGCCCTCAGACAACTGAAGGTCGACGGAGGCATGACATCCGACAACCTGCTCATGCAGCTGCTGGCCGACGTGCTGGACGTTCCCGTCGTACGGCCCCTGGTCGCCGAGACGGTGTCACTCGGCGCGGCCTACGCCGCGGGCCTCGCGGCAGGCTACTGGCCGGATCTGGCGGTCCTGCGCCGGAACTGGCACCGGGCCGCCCAATGGCTGCCGGACATGGATCCCAAAAGGCGAGAGAAGGAGTACGAGTGCTGGCAGCGCGCCGTCGAGCGGTCCGTGGGCTGGGTCCAGCCACCCAGACGCACGTGAGGATACTCGACGCGGCGGCCACGTGACGCTCGACGCGCCGCACGGCATGGGCGCCGGCTCTTCCGGTCGGACACAGCGGGCGGTGCGGGGTACTAGGGCGTGGCCCGGGCGACCGGGACGAGAGCGGACTCCCCAGCCCGAGCCCCGCCCGAGCCGTGGGTCCGCCCGAGCCCGAGCCGTGAGTTCGGCCCGGATGCCTCGCCCCGCGGGCGGAGCTGCGGATACGGTCCCAGAGGCATCGCGGCCCAGAACCGACGTACGGCGTGTGGCGAACCTCACTCCACTTACGTACCAACTGGTCGGTATGGTCGCTGGGAGCCACGAACGACAGGAGCCGCGATGCCTGCGACCAACCGCCAGATACGTCTGGCTGCCCGCCCCGTGGGTGAGGCGAAACCGGATGACTGGGAGCACTGTTCCGGGACGGTCGAGGAACCGGGCCCGGGCCGGTTCGCGGGCCGGACACGCGTCATCTCCCTGGACCCGGCCATGCGTGGCTGGCTGGACGACCGCCCCTCCTACCTGCCGCCCGTGGGCATAGGCGAGGTGATGCGCGCCGGATCGGTCATCGAGGTCACCGCATCGAACCACCCCGACTTCCAGCCCGGTGATCACGTGGCCGGCATGTTCGGCGTCCAGGAACACGTCGTCTCCGACGGCCGGGGCGCCCTGAAGATCGACACCGCCCTCGCGCCGCCTGCGACGTATCTGGGGGCGCTGGGCATGCCCGGCATGACCGCCTACTTCGGCCTGCTGGAGGTCGGGGCGCTCAAGGACGGCGAAACCGTCGTGGTGTCGGGGGCGGCCGGCGCCGTGGGCACCATGGTGGGGCAGATCGCGAAGGCCAAGGGCTGCCGGGTCGTAGGCATCGCCGGAGGCCCGGAGAAGTGCGCGCTGCTCACCGACGAGCTGGGATTCGACGCCGCGATCGACTACCGCGCCGACGACGTCAAGAAGGCGCTGCGCCAGCAGGTCCCCGACGGAATCGACGTCTACTTCGACAACGTCGGAGGGGACATCCTCGACGCCGCCCTGACCCGGCTGGCGATGCACGCGCGCGTCGTCATCTGCGGTGCGATCAGTCAGTACAACAGCGCCAGTCCGGTCAAGGGACCCTCCAACTACCTCTCCCTGCTGGTGCGCCGCGCCCGTATGGAGGGCCTCGTCGTCTTCGACTACGCCAAGCGCTACGCGGAGGCCACACAGGAGATCGCCGACTGGATCGGCGCCGGCCGCATCAAGGTCAAGGAACATGTGGTGAGAGGCGACGTGGACGACTTCCCCGAGACGCTGCAGATGCTCTTTCGCGGCGAGAACGTCGGCAAGCTCGTGCTGGAGCTGGCGTGACCGCCGCCGAGAGCGGGGCCGCGGCCCAGCGCGGAACGCAGACAAACGGCGCCGCGCTGCAGGGCAAGGTCGCGATCGTGACCGGCGGTGCCGGCGGACTGGGCCGGGCCAGCGCGCTGGCGCTCGCGAAGGCGGGAGCCCGAGTGGTCGTCGCGGACCTCGATGCGCGCGGTGGCAGGGAGGTGGCAGACATGACCGGCGGCCGCTTCCGTGCCTGTGACGTCTCCGACCTCGACGCCAACCGTGCGCTGGTCGACTTCGCCCAGGAGCAGTTCGGCGGTGTCGACATCGCGCTGCTCAACGCGGGAGTGGCGACCGGATGCGGCGTCGGTGAGGACTTCGACACCAGCCGTTACCGCCGGGCGATGGGCGCCAACCTCGACGGGGTGGTATACGGCACCCACGCCGTGCTGCCGGCGCTGCGGGCCCGCGGAGGAGGATCGATCGTGGCGACCGCGTCCCTGGCCGGCTTGGCGGCCGTACCGCTCGATCCCCTGTACGCGGCCAACAAGCATGCGGTGGTGGGTCTGGCACGCTCCCTGGGACCGGCCCTCGTGCCGGACAACGTGCGCTTCAACGCGGTCTGCCCGGGGTTCGCCGAGTCGCGGATCATCGACCACCTGCGCGACATGCTCTCCGAGCAGGAGCTGCCGGTCATCCCGGCCGAGGTCGTGGCGGACACGATTGTGCGGATCATCACCGGCGACGGCACGGGGGAGTGCTGGTTCATCCAGGCAGGCCGCGAACCGGAGCCGTTCCGCTTCCGCAATGTCCCCGGCCCGGGCAAGCCGGCCTTCGCCTGAGACCGCTCGCGACGGTGCCGTCCAGGGCCTGTGCCCAGAAGCCCGCAAGAACGAACTGGTCGGCGGCGTCGATGTGACGTGGCGTATCAAAGAACTCATCCCCAAGCCGATCATGAATGCCTCCCACCGTCCAGAGGCGGCCGGCCTCCACGCCGACCGCCTCACCAGGCGCCAGGCATGACCGATGAGGTGGCCCGCCTCCCCGGGCCCGGCCGATCCGATGGTCGTATCGTGGGGCCCGTGGGATCGTGGAATCGACTTGACCACCCACGTGATCAGCCCGGCAGCGTCCGCCCTGGCCGGGAGCCCGTTCTGCACAGTGCTCGCCCCGGCAGCCTCCGCCGCCTGAAGGGCTGACTTGCCTTGGAGTGCGCTCCAAGTCGTAGCGTCGGAGACACCGCGACGCACAAGGCCCCGCCGTCCGGTGCCCACAGGATGTCGGGCGGCGGAATCCATCGCCAGAGCGATGAGGGCCTGTTGCCGTCCGAACATCGTACGAGTGTGCAAGAAAGGCTGGGACACGGCATGCAGAAGCGCAGTCTGCGGGACCTCCAGGTATCGGCCATCGGCCTCGGATGCATGGGCATGTCCGCCTTCTACGGATCCACCGACCAGGAGGAGGGGATCGCCACCATCCGGCGCGCCCTCGACCTCGGCATCAACTTCCTCGACACCGCGCAGATGTACGGGCCGCTCACCAACGAATCACTCGTCGGCGAGGCGATCCAGGGACGTCGCGACGAGTACGTGATCGCAACGAAGTTCAACTACCGGATGGACAGCGCCGTACCCGGCGACATCAGCACGGTCGGCCCGCAGGACGGTTCGGCCGAGCACGTCCGCAGCTCGGTCCACGGCTCCCTGAAGCGTCTGGGGACCGATTACATCGACCTGTACTACCAGCACCGGGTCGACCCGAACGTGCCGATCGAGGAGACGGCCGGCGCGTTGGGCGAACTGGTCGCCGAGGGCAAGGTGCGGTACATCGGGCTGAGCGAGGCGAGCGCGGAGACCATCCGGCGTGCCCACGCCGTGCATCCGGTCACCGCCGTGCAGAGCGAGTACTCGCTCTGGTCGCGGGACGTGGAGGCCGAGGTGCTGCCCGCCTGCCGGGAGCTGGGCATCGGCTTTGTGCCGTACTCGCCGCTCGGCCGCGGCTTCCTCGCGGGTCGGTTCAGCTCGCCGGACGAGCTGGACGCGAACGACTGGCGCCGCGAGAACCCGCGCTTCCAGGACACCAACCTGGAGGCGAACCTGCGGCTGGCGGCCAAGGTGAAGGAGATCGCCGCCGAGAAGGACGTGACCCCGGCCCAACTGGCCATCGCCTGGGTGCTGGCCCAGGGGGAGGACCTGGTACCGATCCCGGGCACCAAGCGCCGTGCCTACCTGGAGCAGAACGCCGCCGCGGTCGACATCGCGTTCACCGAGGACGACCTGGGCCGCATCGACGCGGAGCTGCCGGAGGCGGCGGGGGAGCGGTATGACGAGGCGGGGATGCGAAGCGTCAATCGCTAGCCAGGGCGCGGAAGCAACTGTCAGCTTCTGCCGTGGCCGTGGCCGTGGCCGTGGGCGCGAACGGATGCGTAGTGGCCGCCGTCGCGCCTACACGGCGTCAGCCGCCTCCGCACGGCCGGTGGCCTGCGGAGGCGGCACGGGAGGAGACGCGAAACCGGCACCGTCCACTGCGGCATCACGCACATACAACTGCCGGTCCTTCGCGACGTCGCTCACGATCACCGTCCCCGCCTCGCTGGGTACCGCCGAGTGCTCGGGTGTGCGGTGTTCGCAGGCGATGCGGGAGCCTGCGTAGGCCGCGCATCGCAGCCGCCGTCGACCGACCCCGGGGCGTGTCGTTGGTGGTGCGCACGGTAGGTGGGCTGTCGGGGGCCGGTTGGGTGCGGCATCGTGGGGGCGGCAGTCGCCGTGCGAGGAGGTGCCGGGTGCGGGTTGTGATCACGGGCGCGTCGGGGTTCCTGGGAGCTCTGCTGGCGGGGAGCCTGCTGCGGGCGCGGGTGTTGGCCGGCGTGCCGATCACTCGGTTGGTGTTGGCCGACCGTGTGCCCTGGCCTGGTTCGCAGGGCGGTACCGACCCGCTCGTGGAGGTGGTGCACGGCGACCTGACCGACCGCGTCGATGAGGTGTTCGCGACGCCGGTCGATGTGCTGTTTCATCTCGCGGCGGCGGTGTCCGCCGAGTGCGAGGCCGACTTCGACCTCGGCATGCGTTCCAACGTGGATGCCACCCGCGCCGTGCTGGACGCGGCCCGGGCGCAGTTCGCCGCCGGCGGGCCGAGGACACGGGTGGTGTTTGCCAGCAGTCTCGCCGTCTACGGTTCCCCGCGGGGGACGCCCCTGCCGCTGGTGGTCGGTGAGACGACCTTGCCGCTGCCGCAGTCGAGTTATGGAACGCAGAAGCTGATGTGCGAGCACCTGGTTGCGGACATGACCCGCCGCGGTTTCATCGACGGACGTGTCGCCCGGCTGATGACCGTTGCGGTGCGGCCTGGACGGCCGAACGCGGCCGCCTCCGGCTTCGTGTCCGCCATCGTCCGCGAACCGCTCGCGGGACTGCCTGCCATCTGCCCGGTCGACCCCGGCCTGCGCGTGGCTCTGGCCTCACCCCGGCGCACCATCCACGGGATCCTCCGCATCGCCGAGGCCGAACGCGGCACCGGCGCCGGTCGCCTCGACAGCCCGCTGCCGGTGAACCTGCCCGCCCTCACCGTCTCGATCGCCGAGGTACTTGCCACGCTGCGGCAGATCGCCGGGGACGCGGTTGCCGACCTGGTGACCATCGCCCGCGACCCGGTTGTGGAGGCCATGGTCGGCTCATGGCCGGCCGACTTCGACAACCGGCGGGCCGCCGCTCTCGGCCTGCGGCCCGACCCCGGCTTTGAGACGGTGGTGCAGGACTACCTGTCTGGTCCCGGCGTTGAGCCGCCCGGACAGTCGGCTCCGATCTAAGGGCCTGCCCAGGCGCTGCACCAGGTTCGGCACCGAGTTGCCCCGAGTGCGGACGCCATGCGTTCTCCCCTCCTCAAACCCTGTCGGCATCCTGTGGTTGCGAATCGAGGCGTCGGACGAGGCGTCTGAGCGTGCCGGACAGTGAGGCTCGCAGGTGGTGCGAGAAAACACTCGCCAGTTCTGTCACAGGCGTCCGTCGGCCGCGGTCTATGAAGCAGACGCAGCGGAGCAACGGAGGCCATTGGCGCATGTATCTCGAAGAGTCCCTCACCCCACCTGTCGATCTGGACGAGGCCGTCGCCGTCTTCGTAAGGCATCGCAGGCGGCTTTTCGGGATCGCCTACCGCATGCTCGGCAGCGCGGTCGAGGCCGAGGACGTGGTGCAGGAGGTGTGGCTGCGCTGGCAGATGACCGATCGCTCGGTCGTGGTCAATCCCGTGGCCTTCCTCTCGAGTGCGACGACTCGTCTGGCCATCAACGTCGCGCAGTCGGCGCGCGTGCGTCGGGAGACGTACATCGGGCCGTGGCTGCCTGAACCCGTCGACACGAGCGCGGACCCGGAGGTCGGCGCGCAGCGCGCGGAGGCAGTAGAACTGGCGCTGTTGCTGGTGCTGGAGAGACTGAATCCCGTCGAGCGCGCCGCCTATGTACTGCGCGAGGCGTTCGACTACGCCTACGCCGAGATCGCGGACATGCTCGAGCTCAGCCTCGTCAACGTGCGGAAGATCGTCAGCCGTGCACGTCGGCACCTGCTGGACGAGCAGCGGGAGAGTGTGGACGCCGCCGAGCACCGACGTCTGCTGGACGCGTTCGTCTCGGCGGCCCGCACGGGAGACATAGCGTCACTGGAAGCCCTGCTCACTCCGGATGCCGTCAGTCTGTCCGACGGCAACGGCATGCGGGGCTGTGCTCGTGTACCTGTGCTGGGGCGGGACCGTGTGGCCAGACTGTCGACCTATCGACAGCTTTGGCGGGGAGCCGTGCCCGAACTCGTCGATGCCAACGGGGCCACGGGCGTGATGATCTCCCGGGACGGGCGGCCTCTCGCGTTCATGACGGTGGCCGCCTCGAAGGACGGCATTCACCAGGTGATGTGGGTGTTCCCCCCGAGCAAGGTCGCCGCGTTCCTCGATTCGCGTCGCCGAATCGCGGTCCTCCCCGGCGCTGTGCCGGATGGTGTGTGAGGGCGGCGCGGGTGTGCCTTTCGAGTCGGGGGGGGTGGACGGTCCACCCCAGCGGCACGGGCCCTGACCGAACAGGCCCGGTCATCACTGGAGACTGCCGGGCCCGGTGATCCAAGGGACGACCCTCAGGCCACCCCTGCCACTTCGGCGCTACCTCAGTTGTGTTCTCCCGCCCCATTGTGTTGAGCCTTGTGCCCCTTTACTGTTCGGCTTTGCCTGAGTCTGTTTGACCCTGAGTGCTCAGGCGGTATGGAGGCCGCAGTGCGGGGTAATCGGATCGGTTCAGAAGGTACGAGATCTGGTCGGCGCCGGTGGTGGAGGGCGGTTCTGGCGACCTCCGCGACCATCGCCCTGGCCCTGGGCATGACCGCGCCCGCCGTGGCGCAGGACGTCGGCGGGCAGGCGCCCGCCGCCACTCCTGCCGCCAGTGCGCGGACGCACACCGTCACTCTCGATGGCTACTCGTTCCTCGTCGACGGCAAGCGCACCTACCTCTGGTCGGGCGAGTTCCACTACTTCCGGCTCCCGAGCCCGGACCTGTGGCGGGACATCTTCCAGAAGATGAAGGCCGCCGGATTCAACTCCACCTCGCTGTACTTCGACTGGGGATACCACTCGCCGAAGCCGGGTGTGTACGACTTCAGTGGCGTGCGTGACGTCGACAAACTGCTCGACATGGCCCAGGAGGCCGGGCTGTACGTGATCGCGCGCCCTGCGCCGTACATCAACGCCGAGGTCGACAGCGGCGGCCTGCCCGGCTGGATGACCACCAAGGCCGGCCACAACCGCAGTGACGACCCGCAGTTCCTGAAGTACGCGGACGAGTGGCTGACCCAGATCGACCGGATCATCGCCCGCCACCAGCTGACCAACGGCACCGGGTCGGTCATCGCCTACCAGGTCGAGAACGAGTACTACAACGGCTCGGACGCCGGCCGCTCCTACATGAAGCACCTGGAGGACAAGGCCCGCGCCGACGGCATCACGGTACCGCTGACCGGCAACAACAACGGCACCTTCAACTCCGGTACCGGCGCCCTGGACGTCGACGGGCCGGACTCCTACCCGCAGGGTTTCGACTGCTCGAACCCCTCGAAGTGGAACGGCGTCCCCGACATCAGCTACGACCACCCGGCCGGCAAGCCGCTGTACTCGCCGGAGTTCCAGGGCGGCGCCTTCGACCCCTGGGGCGGACCGGGCTACGACAAGTGCGCCCAGCTGATCAACGACCAGTTCGCCAACGTGTTCTACAAACAGAACATAGCCGTCGGCGCCACCGCGCAGAGCTTCTACATGACCTACGGCGGCACCAACTGGGGCTGGCTGGGCATGCCGGAGAACTACACCTCGTACGACTACGGCGCGGCGATCCGCGAGAACCGCCAGCTCGATCCGAAGTACGACGAGGACAAGCTGATCGGGTACTTCACGCAGTCGGTCGCCCCGCTGACCAAGACCGAGGCGATCAGGGCCACACCGCCGGACGACTCGGCGGTCGTCGACACCGCACGGATGAACCCCGACACCAAGACGCAGTTCCACGTCCTGCGGCACGGGAACTCCACGTCCACCGCGGTCGACAAGACGCACATCTCGCTGGACCTCAACGCACAGCCGTCCACGGACACCACCTACACCTACGACGACCCCGACTCCGCGCTGCAGTACACCGGTTCGTGGTCGCACGTGGCGAACCAGAGCTACACAGGCGGCGACTACAAGCACACCGAGTCGTTCTCCAACAAGGCCGGTGACTCGCTCACCGTCCCCTTCGACGGCACCGCGGTCCGCTGGATCGGCCCGAAAACCAACAACCACGGCAACGCCGACGTCTACCTCGACGGCACCAAGGTGGCGACCGTCGACGACTCCGGCAGCGAGAACCAGGCGGTGATCTTCCAGAAGTCGGGCCTGACGGCTGGGGCGCACACACTGAAGATCGTCGTCGGCGGGAACCACAGCTCGGGGTCCACGGACAACTACGTGTCCATCGACGCCATCGACGTGCCGACGGGAGCCGCCGCCTCGCAGCCCACCTACCCCCTCGTGCCGCAGCAACCGGGCACGGCGATCACACTCGACGGACGCGACGCGCACGTGATCGTGGCCAACTACCGGCTCGGGGACGCGCAGCTGCAGTACTCGACCTCGGAGATCATGACCAGCGCGACCATCGGCAACCGGGACGTGGCCGTGCTCTACGGCGACCCGGCCAGCGACGGCGAAACAGTCCTTCGCTACGCATCCAAACCCACCGTGACCACCACCGGCGGCACGGCCACGACCACCTGGGACGCGGCCACCGGTGACCTGCGGCTGAACTACACCCACAAGGGCCTCGCCCGCATCAGCATCAGCGGCGGCGGGCAGCGCCCGCTACTCCTGCTCGTCGGCGACAAGGCCACGGCGAAGACCTTCTGGCGTCAGGACACGGCGAGCGGTCCGGTGCTCGTGCGCGGCACCCACCTGCTGCGGACGGCGACCAGCCTGAAAGACGGCCGTACCGTGGCCCTCACCGGTGACAACGCCGACGACAAGAACATCGAGGTGTTCACCTCCGCTGCCCATGTCACCTGGAACGGCAGGCCGTTGGACACTCAGGCCGCCGGCGCCGCAAGCCTCACCGGGAAGATTCCGGCGGCCGCCGCGATACACCTGCCGACTCTGACGAACTGGAAGCACGCCGAGGAATCCCCCGAAGCGGCCCCCGGTTTCGACGACTCCAGCTGGCAGGTGGCCGACAAGACAACCACCAACAGCGTCTCCGGCGCCAACTCGCTGCCGGTGCTCTACGCGGACGACTACGGCTTCCACACCGGCAACACCTGGTACCGCGGACGCTTCCGCGCCACCGGCAAGGAGACCGGCATCCACCTGGTCTCGGACTCCGGCGGAGACGCGCAGGCGTTCTCCGCCTGGCTGGGCAACACCTTCCTGGGCAGCTCCACCACAGGCCGTGCCGACTTCACCTTCCCGGCCGGTTCGGTGAAATCCAAGGGCGACAACGTCATCTCCGTACTCACCGTGAACATGGGGCACGAGGAGGACTACAACTCGACCAACGGCAACAAGACCGCGCGCGGCCTGACCAGCGCCTCTCTCCTCGGGGCGCCGCTGACCTCCGTCACCTGGCGGCTGCAGGGCGTACGGGGCGGCGAGGACCTCCAGGACACGGTGCGCGGCCCCCTCTCGACGGGCGGTCTGTACGGCGAGCGGGCCGGCTGGTCCCTGCCGGGCTACCCGGACGACAAGTGGAAGCGGGTGTCCCTGCCGACGACCGACAGCCGTCCCGGGGTGTCCTGGTACCGCACCGACGCCAACCTGGACCTGCCGCGCGGCCAGGACACCTCGCTCGGGCTGACGTTCACCGACGACCCGTCACGCAAGTACCGTGCCACGATCTTCGTGAACGGCTGGCAGGTCGGCAACTACGTCAACTACCTCGGCCCGCAGCACACCTTCCCCGTTCCCAACGGGATTCTGAACCCGAACGGCCACAACAGCATCTCCATCGCCGTGTGGAACCTGGACGGCAGCACCGGCGGGCTGGGCAAGGTCTCGCTCACCGACTACGGCAGCTATGCCTCGTCTCTGCGCGTCGCCCAGAACGACAGCCCCCGCTACGATCCCCGGACGTACGCGATGCCGAAGCGTCCGGGTGCGGATGTCAAGCTGGACGTCCCGGACACCGCTCAGTCAGGACAGCCCTTCACGGCCAAGGCGACAGTGCAGGTACCGAAGGACAAGCCCTCCGCCTCCCGGCTGACGTCCTCGCTGTCCGCGCCCGACGGCTGGAGCGTGAGTGCACCGAGCCCAACGTCCGTCAAGCGCCTGCAACCCGGCCAGTCGGCAACCTTCAGCTGGAAAGTCGAACCGCCCGCCGGGAAGCTGCCGTCCGCCTCAGCACTCACCACCACGGTGCACTACCGGCAGAACGGGCGGCAGGCCGCCGCCGGTGACGAGCGCATCGTCGGCGGGATCCCGCCCGCTCCGCCGGCCGGGAAGAGCGCCGTGAGCGACCTGCCGTTCTTGTCGTCCACCAACGGGTGGGGCCCGGTCGAGCGTGACAGCAGCGTCGGCGAGCAGGCGGCCGGTGATGGCCGTCGGATCACTGTTGACGGTGCCGACTACGCCAAGGGCCTGGGCACCAACGCGGTCAGTGACGTGGAGCTCTACCTCGCAGGAAAGTGCTCTCGGTTGACAGCGGACGTCGGTGTCGACGACGAGACAGGCGGTGCGGGAACGGTGACGTTCTCCGTGATCGCCGATGGCAAGACCTTGGTGACCACGCCGACGATCCATGGCAAACAGGCTGCGGTGCCGATCGATGTCGACGTCAGCGGCGCCCAAGTTGTCGACCTCAAGGTCGGCGACGCCGGCGACGGCAATGGCAACGACCACGGTGACTGGGGGACGCCGACGCTGACCTGCGGCTAGTGCTCTGACCGCATACCTTCGCCGGGTTGAGCGGGTGTGTGGCCATTGATGCCGGCTACCTGGCCGTGGCATCCGCCTATGCTCGGCTCGTGCAGCCGCTTTCCGACAGCAGCAATCCGTTGGTCACGGCGTTCCCAGCCGAGCTTGCAAGCGATGCCGAGGCAGTCCTGGCGGTGATGCCTGATTCTCGGTTCCCGCCGCATGCCTCGTTCTCGGTCGCTGTAGAGGGCCAGCAGGTTTTGATCCCCGGCCGCCTCTACAACGGCGAGCCGCCAACTGACGCGGTGGCGTCGCTTTCGTCGCGCCAACGGCAGCTTCTGCACTGTCTGTACTCAAGGCACTGCGACGGGGTGGTCAGACAGCGTCATCTGGAGAAGGTCGTTGGTTCCACGGACCCATGGGTCGTCCCCTTCGTCGTGCAGCTGGTTGGCGAGTACGTCTTGGAAATCCTGGTGGTCATCTGCGATGAGCTCCGTGGCCTCGCCACGCCCGGCACCTGCGGCCACCTCGCTTACGGGCAGTTCATCGTGGACAACCCGGCCTTCTTCGCACGCACGCAACGGCGGGTCGTGAGCTACTGGAACTGCTACTACCGGGGCACCTACGCGAGCTTCCGGGGCTACCCAGGGTGCACTCTTCTTGACCTCCTACGGTCCGCTGCCTCCGACAGAGCAGGGCGTCCCTGGCCCAACCTCGCTCCAGTCGGCGCCAGCGTGGACGGCTACTGCTAGGACTCGGCCGGGAAAGATATCCGGCCGGTCAAGCGGCATCGGCGAGGGGACGTCCGCCCCAACGGATGCCCTTCTCGCTGCGGATGCGAGCGCGCTCGCGGCGCTGGGCTGCCAGCACGTCGGGGTGACGGGCATTCGCGTTGCGCCAGCGCAGATAGGCGTGCAGGGCCCGGGTCTGCACGGTGTGGTTGCGGTGGTTGGAGTTCGCGACGGTGAACTGCCGCAACGGTCCGAAGTGCGCCTCGATCGGGTTGGCCCAGGACGCGTATGTCGGCGTGAAGCACAGCTCGACGCGGTTCTTCTTCGCCCAGCGGCGGATCGTCTCGCCCTTGTGGGCGGACAGGTTGTCCAGGATGACGTAGATCGGGGCGCCGTCCGGGCGGGCGGCCCGGATCGACCTGAGCGCGGCCAGGGTGTTCGCGGCCCCCTTCTTCCGGCGGTTGACGCCCCAGAGCGTGTCGTCGCCGACCGAATAGCAGCCGTGGAAGTACCTGACGCCGTGGGTGCGGTGGTAGGTCGCCGGGTGCCGCTCGGGATGACTGGCGGGAGCCCAGCACGCACCGCCGGTGGGGCGGATTCCGAGCGGGCCGAACTCGTCGAACGCGAAGACCCGGTCCGGGAAGCGGTCCAGGACCTCCTCGATCCGGTCCAGCTTTGCCTCGCGGTCGGGGTCCGGGGACTCCTTCCACGTCTTGGTGCGCTGGAAGGTGATGCCGCGGCGGGCGAGCAGACGGCGTAATGCCTCGCGACCGATGCGGATGACCCGCCCATGGACTTTCCGCAGGTAGGCGGCGAGTTTGCGGATGGACCAGCGGGTGAAGAGCTGGCCGAGCTTGGTCGGGCGGGTGGTGGCCGTCTGGACGACGAAGTCCTCGTCGTCAGGACTGAGCAGGCGGGGACGGCCTCCCGCCCACCGAGGGTCCAGACAGGCCAGGCCGATCTCGTTGAACCGGTGGATCACATCCCGGACTGTGTCCTCGTCGGCCTGCACCAGCTGGGCGATCACCGGGACCCGGTTCCCGCCAGCCGACGCCAGTAGCATCATCGCGCGTCGGAAGCGCACCGAACTGGTGCTGCCCCGGCGCACGATCTGCTGCAGCTTCTGCCCCTCCTGGTCGGTCAACCTGCGCACGCGGACAGGCTCAGCCACCGCACCCCCAGCACTCGGATCGGACGTCACCGCACATCCAACCGCCCCGACCACCAACCCGGCGAACCAATGTGGTCAGAGCACTAGGGACCGCCTGCAAGCAGGGCTTGCCCAGAACAGCGACGATGCACGACAAGACCGCCGCCTCACACGAGGCGGCGGTCTTGTCGTACCTGCGCCGCAACACCTTTCCCAGCATCCGCCGTTGCGTGAGCACGCGACCGCCCCGGGGGTAAACCCGGTGATCACGGGTGGGCGCCGCAGCACGGCCCCCGCTCGCCGGCGTACGAAGCGAGGGAGACCGTCGGTAGTCCTCGCAACGCCGCAGCACCGGGGAAACGGCGTCGGACCGGGCCGGGTGGTCTAAAGCGGTTGCGGCTCCCTCATCGGGGCGAGTTCGGGCCGGCCGAACAGCAGGGCGTAGCCGGTGGGGAGCTGTTGGAGGATGCGGGTGATCAGGTCGGGGCCGGCGTAGGCGGCGACGGCGGAGAAGACGGAGCCGGTGTCCCAGCGGGTGGTGGCCAGGGAGGCGCCGGTATGGGCTGCGAGGTCCTTGACGAACGACCAGCCGTTCAGAGGCTGGTGGTCGGGGATCTGCGCGGTCAGTACGCGTGCGGCTTTCAAGGGCAGGCAGGCGGCCAGGTCGACGCGTTCGTCGCCGGTCAGCTGGCGTCCCAGTCCGGCAAGAACCAGGCGGACGGCTTCGTCGGCTCGCTCGTGGGTGGGGTAGGCGCCCTCGTAGCGGACCTTCTCCAGCATCTGCTCGTATGCCGTCCCGTACGCCTGCTGGGACGGTGCGTGCTGGTGGGAGATCACTGGGATGATTGCCTTTCTTGCTGTGGCCGGTGTTCGGGCACCGGGTGCGGGACGGTCAGGTGGGCTGGGGGCGGCCGAAGAGCAGGTCGTAGCCGACGGGGAGCTGGAGCAGGATCTGGCCCAGCAGGTCCTCGCCGGCGGCGTCGGCGACGGTCGACAGCACGGCGCTCACGTCCCAGGCCGCGGTCTGCTCGGTGGCGCCTTCGATCCACGCGGCGGTCGCGCGGACGAACCGCTCCGGGGGCAGCGGCTCGGCACTCTGCAGCGGGTTGAGCAGGATCAGCGCGAACGCGTCAGGCAGGCGCGCCGCGAGCTGGGCGCGGACGTCGCCGACGAGGTGCGCGCCGAGGAGGGCCAGTACCACACGGGCCGCACGCTCCGCTTCCTCCGCAGAGTCGTAGCGGCCGCGTTCCATCACGTGGCCGAGGAACGCTTCGCGTCGCAGAGTCATCTCGGCTGCCGCCCCTTCTTCTTCGGACTGCCCACGGGGGGGTGCGGAGAGAGGGGTGAGGGGGAGATCAGGTGCCCGCCCTCCGCACCCGTCCGGCCGGTGTCAGCCGGAGATCTCCGTGCGGCCTGATCCGACGCCGATGGAGATCTTGCGGGGCTTGGCCCGCTCGGCGATCGGGATGCGCAGAGTGAGCACGCCCGCCTCGTAGTCGGCCTGGATGCGCTCGGTGTCGAGGGTGTCGGCGAGCACGATCTGGCGGGAGAAGACGCCCAGCGGCCGCTCGGACAGCTCCATCTGCACGTCGCCGCTCTTCGCCACCGGCCGTCGCTCGGCCTTGACGGTGAGCATATTCCGCTCGACGTCGATGTCGAGCGCGTCCGCCGTGACGCCCGGAAGGTCGAAGGCAACCACATACTCGTCGCCCTCGCGGTAGGCGTCCATCGGCATCGCTGACGGGCGGGACCAGGTCCCCGGGCCCATCAGCTGCTGCGCCAGCCGGTCCAGCTCACGGAAGGGGTCAGTGCGCATCAACATCGTGAAAACACCTCCAGCAGGTTCAGGCAGTTGCTGCCAATGCGCCTCACTGACACCGTTGTAGCATGTCATCCAATGGATGACAAACACGATGTCGTCTACATGATGACAACACGAGGGAGGTGGCCGTGACCGCAGCCGACCAGCCGTCCATGACCAGCACGAATGCCCACGGACCGGCGTCGTTCCTGGCCGCTGCGGCGGCCCTGCACGCCATAGACGACGCCCTGCGCGACGCCAAGCGAGAGTCTCAGGACACCCCGGATGCGGCCGGCCCCGGGCCGGAGCAGGCGCTGGCCTCTCTGCTGCTGCTGCGGCAGGTACGCGATCAGCTCGCCGGATGGGAGACCGGCCTGATCGAAACCGCCCGCGACGCTGGAGCCAGCTGGGCCGACCTCGCCCACCCCCTCGGCGTCGCCAGCCGCCAGGCCGCCGAACGCCGCTACCTGCGCGGCCGCCCCGGCCCCGCCGGAACCACCGGCGAACAACGCGTCCAAGCCACCCGCGAACGCCGCGCCGCCGAACGCACCAACGCCGACCGGGCCCGCCGCAACGCAGCCGAGCTGCGCCGCATCGCCGGCCAGATCACTGCCCTCACCGACCTGCCCGCCACGGCCGGCCTCCCGCTCAGCCAGCTCCACGCGGCCCTGGCCCACGACGACCCCGCCGAGCTCATCCGCCCCCTCAAAGCCACCCGCCCCCACCTGACCACCACCCACCCCGACCTCGCCGCACAGCTCGAAACCCTCACCCACCCCTGAACCCACCCGTTCCGGCGCTCTGTTCCGTTGCTGCTCGGGCCCCTGGTTGTTGGCGCATGCCCAGGTCCGCACTGGCTGTCGCGGCGGCCGGTGGGTCTGGGCGCGCTTGCTTGACCGAACTGATCCTGAACGGGCGTGTTGGCTTCGTTCGGCATGCGTTCTCGAACCCGGGCCGGCCGCGGGAACGGCAATCGGGACCATCCGCTGTCATCCGGCGTGGTCCTTCTGGCGACGGCGGGTGTGAGATCGGTCGGCGAGGACGGCCCGAGGCCCTCATGGCTCTTGGCCTTGCCCAAAGATGAAGGCCGACACTGTCTGTCCGTGGCGACCACTCCCGCGAGCTGACCGCTCGCCTCTGACCGGACCCGGATGAGAGGACCTGCATGGATGACGACGCTCTCCTGGCAGAGCAGATGGCCTACTACGGGGCCGGCGCGGCCGAATACGACCGGCCCTACGCAGAGTACGAAGACCTGCAGAGGTTGTTGGCTGTCGTCGAGGACCTCCCGATTGCCGGGGATGTGCTGGAGTGGCCTGCGGAACGGGCCAGTGGACCCCTCTGCTTGCCGCTCGGGCGCATTCGGTGACGGCTGTCGACGCGGCAACCGAAGTGTTGGCCCTCGCCCGTGCGCGCACCACATCGCCCACCGTGCGATTCCTTGAGGCCGACCTGTTCGAGTGGCAGCCCCCACGCCGCTACGACACCGTGTTCTTCGCCTTCTGGCTCTCCCATGTCCCGCCGACGCGGTTGCCCGACTTCTGGAACACCGTCGCCGCCGCGCTCGCACCTGGCGGCAAAGCGATCTTCATCGACGACGGACCCGCCGCGGCAACATACGACGAAGTCCTCGCGAACCAGTCGGCCCCGGCGGCGCTGCGCCGGCTCGATGACGGCAGCCAGTACCGCATCGTGAAGGTATTCCACGATGCCCAGACCCTCACGGACGACCTCACGGCGCTGGGGTGGTCGGTCGGCATCCGGCCCGTGGGCGGGAACTTCATCGGTATCGCAGAACCGCCGGTGACTCCGGGCTAGTTGGTCAGACTGCTTTTCGGCCCGGTGTGAAGGTGCGTGCGCGGGCGATCAGCAGCGCGACGTCGTCGTGGTTGTCGGGGTGCCGGAGTTCGTGAAGGAGCCGGTCGCAGGTTTCCTCCAGCGGGGAGTCGGGCGCCTCGAGCAGGCGGACGAGGGTGTTGAGGCGTTCGTCGATGGGGTGGTGGCGGGTTTCGACCAGTCCGTCGGTATAGAGGACGAGCTGGTCGCCGGGGGCGATGTGGATGGTGGTGGTGTCGAAGGGGATGCCGCCGATGCCGAGGGGGGTGCCGGTCGGCAGATCGAGCAGTTCGGGGTGGCTGCCGCTGTGGACGAGGACGGGAGGCAGGTGGCCGGCGTTGGCCATGTGGCACGTGCCGTCGTGCGGGTCGTAGACGGCATAGAGACAGGTGGCGATGTACGGGTCCAGTCCGGAGGTGATCGCATCGAGCTGTTCCAGGACCCGGGCAGGGCCGAGGTCGAGACCGGCGAAGGCCGCCGTGGCGGTACGCAGACGGCCCATGGTTGCGGCGGCATCGATGCCGCTGCCCATCACGTCCCCCACGACCAGCGCCGTCTTGTCCCCGCCGAGGGGGAGCACGTCGTACCAGTCGCCGCCGATCTCGTAGGCGGCCTGTGCGGGCAGGTAACGGGAGGCGACCTGCAGACCCGGCTGCTCTGGTGGGTGATCGGGCAGCAGGCTGCGCTGCAGGGTCTCGGCTGCGTTGCGCATGCTCTGGTGCGTGCGGGCGTTGTCGATGCACACCGCCGCGCGGGAGGCCAGCTCGGTGGCGATGGCCAGGTCGTCCTCGTCGAACGGCCGCGGATCTCGGGCGCGGGTTAGGCCAAGGAAGCCGAGGACGGCGCCGCGGGCGGAGAGCGGGACGGCGATGTAGGAGTGCACTCCGGCGCGGGCCAGCAGGGTGGCGGCGTGCTCGTCGCGGGCGATGTGCGTCAGGTCGTTTCCGTCGGCGTGGCGGATCAGCATGGGCCGGCCGGTGCGAACACAACGGGTGGCCAGTCGGTCGGCGTCGTATGTGGCGATCTGGCCGGCCGCATCGGCGGCCTGGAGTGCTTCGGTGGGGTAGGCGGCCTTCACCGCCAGGGCGCGGAAGAGTGCGGGCCCGACTCTGGTGGCGGGGCGGTGTTCGTCGAGGACGGAGTCGAGCACGTCGACGGTGACCACGTCGGCGAACTCGGGCACGGTCACCTCGGCCAGCTCCCGGGCGGTCTGCTCCACTTCCAGGGTGGTGCCGATGCGGGCGGAGCCGTCGGCGATCAGGGCCAGGCGCCGCCGTGTCTCGCTGGCCTCCATCGCGGACTGGTACCGGTCGGTGACGTCCACCACCAGCTCAGCCACTCCCAGCACACGGCCCTGGGTGTCCTCAAGCCGGTACACCGAGATCGACCAGGCGTGTTTGTGATCGGGGTCGGCCTGGGTGCGGCCGACGATGGGGGACCGGTCGACCAGCGGCGTTCCGTTCCTGAGGACCTGCCGTATCGCGGTCTCGGCCTCCTCGAACTCGGCGGCGCTCATGATTTCGCGGTAGCGGCGGCCGAGGTGATCGGTCGCGGGAATGCCGTGGATGCGCTCCAGTGTGGGGTTGACGGCCACGTACCTGAGATCGGTGTCGAAGATCGCCACACCGATGGGGGACTGGGAGATCAGGCGGGTGGACAGCGCGACGTTCCGCTCCAGTGTGCGCAGTGTGGGGGAGTCGGTGCCGAGGCCGAGGGCGTAGAAGTCGCCGCGGTCGTCCTGCAGCCGCATGTTGCGCAGTTCCACCGTCCGCGTGCTGCCGTCCTTGCACCTGATGGGGTACGTACCGGCCCAGCTCCGGCCGGTCTCCATGACCTCGGCGAACGTCTTGGTCACCCAGTCGATGTGGCCTTCGTCGACGAGGAGCCGGGCGGCGCCCTGCCCGAGCGCTTCGTGCGCGGTGTAGCCGAACATGGCCTCGGCCTGCGGGCTCCACAGGACGATCCGGCCGTCGGCGTCCAGCAGCACCGCCGCGACAGCGAGCAGGTCCATCAGCCCGCTCGGTGCCGAGAGCCCATCCTGTAGGCGGGGGCCCATCGGGTCGAGGTCCGCGGAAGGCATTTCGGCTTCGCTCATCGCGGCACTCCTTCCGCAGGTCGGCGCGACCAACCGCCGGCCTGGAGCGCGGCCTGTCCGCGTCGGCAGGCGCTTGGACTTCCATGGTCCCCCCGATCACCGGCCAACACACCCGTCAGTCGTTGCGTGCAGAGAAGTGGTACGGGTTCGACCTGACTGAAGGGTTTGCTCCGGCTTCCGGGTGCGGCTTCTTCGGGCGGCTGCCGCGAGGGTGGCCGGGGCCGCCCCGGCTCGGCGGCGCTGCCCGGCCGGGCAGCGGGACATGAGGGTGATGAACGCCTGTCGGACGTGGGCTTCGAGGTGGGACATGAGCCGATCCCAGAACGTCGCGCTGAGCCGGGCACGAACAGTCCACGAGGTGGCGGACCGAAGAGGCCATCGCGAACGTCGTCGCCGACGCCGACGCATCGAACTCACCGCGATTTTAGAAAGTGGCCCCTTCGGGGACACGTAGCTGCGTGGTCCCGATGAGGTGAGGCGGTGATGTCAGATGAACGACGCATCGCGTCAGCCGCGCCGCCGGCCGGACGCAGGACCCGGTAGCGGTCACGGCCGACGGCGGATGCGGTACGTCGTGCTGGGCAGTCGTCCTGCCCGCGACGTCGGGACAGTGGCCCGGGCGCGCAGGGCGCCGACGTTGGCGCGGGGAGCAGGGGACGGCGTGGCCGTGCAGCACGGGCTGAGGGTGGGTGCCGCGTATGCGTGGCGGTTGCTGGTCCTCGGGGCGGCCGTGTACGCGGGTTTCGTGATTCTGGGCCGGTTGCAGCTGGTCGCCGTGGCGCTGTTCCTCGCCCTGGTCATCACCTCCGTACTGCGTCCACTCGCCGATCTGCTGGCGCGGTGGCTTCCCAGGGCCCTGGCGGTGGTGGTGAGTGTCGTAGGAAGCCTGACGGTGGTCCTTGGGCTGCTGGCGCTGGTCGGCGAACTGGTGGCGAGCGAGTGGGACCGGCTGGGGCGGGAGTTCAGCGGGGGCATCGGGCGCATCGAACGTTGGCTGCAGGGGCCTCCCTTCCACGCGAGCCCGACCGTGATGTCGGACCTTCAGAGCAAGGTGAACACCTTCGTCTCCGAGCACCGCTCCGCACTGATCAGCAGCGCTGTGAGTGGTGCCGGACGGCTGGTGGAGGTGCTGACCGCTGTGGTGCTGGCCCTGTTCTGCTCCCTGTTCTTCATCCATTCCGGCGACCGTTTCTGGCGCTGGTTCCAGGAGTGGCTACCCCGGCGAGCGCGGGACCCCTGCAACCGCGCGGGACGTACGGCGTGGCGGACCTTCGCCGGCTACACGCGTGGCATCTTCATCGTGGCGGCCACCAACGCGGTGCTGGTCGGCATCGCGCTGTTCGTGCTGCGGGTGCCGCTGGCCCTGCCGCTGACACTGCTGGAGTTCTTCGCCGCGTTCGTCCCGCTGGTGGGATCACCCATCGCGCTGGGCGTGGCCACGGTGGTCGCCCTGGCCTCGCGGGGGCCGGTCATCGCGATCGTGGTGCTCGCACTGATCGTCGTCGTCGGCCAGATCGAAGGCCACGTGCTGCATCCGCTGGTGATGAGCTGGGCGGTCCGGCTGCACCCCGTCGTCGTGGCCCTCTCCGTCATCGCCGGCGGCATCTTGGCCGGGGTGATCGGTGCGGTCGTGGCGGTGCCGATGGTGTCGGTGGCCTGGGCGGTGCACGGCGAACTACGCACCCGACCTCGTGCGGGTGGACGCTGGCGGGCGCCAGGCTGAGGCATTAGCCCGGTAGGTGCCATCTCGGTGCTGATTCGCCTGCTCCGGCCAGCCGTCGCCACATGATCGACAGGACGTGGAATCGGCCCTGACACCCCAGCCGACAGGAAATGTCCGCAGGCGGTTCTGCCGCGAGGGCCGGGCCGTACGTCACGACGGCGCCGCCAGCGCTGATGGCCGCGCCCCGCAGCAGATGTAGGCCGGCCTCGTCGCGGATCTGGCGCGCCCGCCAGGCGAAATGGCCTTGTAACGGCCCCGTTACCCCACCGCTGGACACGCGGAAATCTATGTTTGCCAGAGTAGACATTGGGGTCGTGGCGTGGTTATTGTTTCTCTCGTAGCCCAAGGAGACAGTAGGGGTCTGGCAGAGACGAACTGCCGGCCAGGAAGTACAAGCAGTTGCAGTGCGCAGGACGGTGCGGTCGTGGAGTTGCGAAGCCAGAGCGGACGCACTCTTTGGGCGTGCTCGGCAGTCACTTTGCCGCGCGTCGGGAAGCCTTGATGCTGTTGCCCCACAGGGCCTTGTCATCGACGTTCTGTCTGGTCACCGTCGGGGCGGGGAGGCGGTCTTCGAGGAGCCCGCTGGGCAGCCTGACGACGGTGCTGCCGTGGTTCGTCGGGCCTGGCTTGAAGCTGTGGCCCGCCATTGCCTTCGTGATGTAGGAGATGGCGTATTTGGCGTAGAGGTCGACGGGCTGGGAGACGGTTGCGTCGATCTCTCCGCTGCGGATCGCGTCGAGCTCCTGCGGGCTGCCGTCGTTGGAGAAGATGACGATGTGCCTGGGGTCGCCGGCGGGGAACAGAGCGTGATGGTGCTCCAGCGTCGTCAGCGCCGGTCTCAGATAGACACCGCCTGCCTGCAGGTAGATACCCTTGATGTCCGGGTTGATGCCGTACACGGTCTCCAGGCCGGTTGCGGCCTTGTCGGACCGCCAGTCCGCGGCGATATCAAGCACCTTGATGCCCCGGTAGTTCTTCGCCATGCAGGCGCTGAAGGCTTCTGAGCGGTCTCGGCCATTGGCCGAGGCCAAGTCCCCCTGGATCTGCACCACTTTGCCGGTCTTGACGGCATCGCCGAGGTGCCGGCAGGCCTTCTGGCCGTAGGCGCGGTTGTCCGCGCGGATCACCATGGCGGCCTTCCCGCTCAGCGGCGCGACGTCAACCGCGACCACCGGCACCCCCTCGCGCTGGGCCGTACTCAGTCCGGGCCTGATCGCCCCCGAGTCCAGCGGTGCCACGATCAGACCCTTGGCCCCCTCGACGAGCAGCTTGTTGATGTCGGAGATCTGCTTGTCGGTGTCGCCGGCGGAGTTCACCGGGGGGAGCACGTTGACACCTTGTGCCTTGGCCTGCTGGAGGACGGCGGCGTTGTACGCCTGCCAGAACGGCGAACTCAGGAGTGGGAGGACCACACCGACCCGGCCCGAGGTGGCCGTGGGACCACTGCTGCTCTGGCAGGCCGTCGCCACAAGGCAGCAGGCGAGAGCGAGAACGGTCGAAGCCGCCCTCCACACCGTCGTCCGCCGACTCACTTCGACCACACCCTCATCGCCGTGTGTCCCGCGCGCCGCCGTCAGCATCTCGAGACAGTTCCCTCCGTGATCACCTCCTTTCTTAGCTTATGCGTCATTAGTCGCTGTTGTCGTACCGATCTTGGGCTTTGCTGGTCGAACGGAAGTCCTGATCGGGTGGTCGCGAAGGCCGCCGACCCAAGCCGGCTGACCTCAGCCTGGCCCGCTTCGACGGCCCGCTGCCTTCGCGGGCGGCGGGCCGCCCCATGCACTGACGTCATTTCTCGGTTCTGGCACAGAGCTTGAGGAAAGGTCGCAGAGGCCGACAGCTCCGTACCGCCTGAGCGCCTGAGCGATTGTCATCGAAGTTTGTCCGGCGACGGTTTGACTGCGCGGGTCGAGTGGCTGTGGCGAGTCTGCCGCGAGGACGTTCTGTGCGATGCCCGCCGGTCGCCGTTTGCCAGACCGGCAACAGGAGTGGCATGACCGGGGTGCGGTCGGTGACGGTGGGCGGATGAGCGACAACATCGCAGCGGGATCGACCGCCTCAGGCTTCCCCTTGCCTGCCGAAGGATATGCCGGAGACCCCGTGGTGCGGGCGGAGTGGGACAGCCGGTACGCCGACCGGCACCAGCTGTGGAGCGGCCGGCCCAACGGTGCGCTCGTGGCCGAGGTCGCCGGGCTCACGCCCGGGCGAGTGCTCGACGTCGGCTGCGGTGAGGGTGCGGATGCCGTCTGGCTCGCGCGCGGAGGCTGGGGAGTGACCGCGCTCGACGTCTCGGGCGTGGCGCTGGAGCGGGCGGCTGGGCACGCGCGGGACGCCGGCGTTGCCGTTCGCTGGGTGCATGCCGCGCTCACCGAGGCGGCGCTTCCACCGGCCTCCTTCGATCTGGTCTCCGCGCAGTACCCGGCTCTGCTGCGCACTCCGGGCGCAGAGGCCGAGCGGGCGCTGCTCGCGGCCGTCGCGCCCGGTGGCGTGCTGCTGCTCGTACATCACGCGGGGATGGACACCCAGCAGGCGCATGACGGCGGCTTCGACCCGGCTGACTACGTCTGGCCCTCGATGGTCGCCGATCTGCTCACCGATGACTGGGAGGTGGAGGTGGACGAGCAGCGGCCACGGGTGGCACCCGGCGGTGGCGCGGGCGCGCACCATGCCGACGACCTGGTGCTACGCGTACGTCGGCTGCGCTGAGGTCCTTCGGCTCGCGGCAGGCCTGGCGACCGGGCAGGCCCGATGACCACTCCACTGACAACGGGCCGCGCTGTTGTGGCTTCGCCTTTTTGGCCTGCACCGGTTGTGGTCAAGGTTCGCCGGGTTACAGGTCTGTCCCAGCCGGCTGCGACTGCGTACCGGCGCGCAACGGCGACGGGAACCCTCGTCCCGGCCCGTCAGGGGCGTGCCCCGTAGCCGCGTGGCGTACTGCGTCGGGGCTCGTTTTACGCGCCCCACGGTGGCAGGGGAGGGGTACGGCAAGGGTGCGGGAGGGGTGATGGGGGGAGGGGCGTTGCCCGGTGGTGGTGGCAGTTGTGCCTGGCTGGGCGTGTAACAGAGGTGTATTGGACGGCAGTTGGACACAACGGTCCGCCTGGCCGGGAGGCTCCTAGTGATCAGAAGCGCCCGCTCGTACCGATGCGTACGAAGCAGCCGGCACTCCCATCGATCCTGAGGAAGAAACGATGCGCGTTCACAAGCTCACCTTCGCCGCCCTGACAGTCGCTGCCGGTCTCTCCCTCACGGCCTGCCAGAACGACGACGCCGGCACGGGACACAGCGGCCCGTCGTCCGCGGCGACCGTGTCCTCAGGGGCCACCGCGTCGTCCTCGGACGGTGGTTCGGGCTCGGGCAGTTCGGGCCAGGGCGGCGCGAAGAACTCCGCCGGGGCGAGTTCCGGCGCAACCAGCTCCGGCGGGACGGGTGCGGCCCCCAAAACCGGCTCCGAGGCGCACGCCAAGGCCGGCAGGTGCCGCACCGGCCAGCTGGAGATCACGGCGAAGGACAGCACCATCGACGGTGACCCCGACGCTACCGTCGTGGTCGAGCTGACCAACCACAGCGGCGGGGACTGCACTCTCTCCGGGTACGCGGGCGTCGACCTGAAGACCAGCGCGGGAGTGCTGTCCGCGAAGCGCACCGGCCAGCAGGCCGACTCGGCCGTCCTCAGGAACGGGAAGTCGACGTACTTCCCCATCAACTACCCGTTCAACAAGTCGGGCGGCTCCGGTGTCCGTGTCACCGGGCTGGTGGTGACCCCGCCGAACGAAACGAAGTCGGTCACCCTCAACTGGCCGGGCGCCGCCACGCTGCCCGTCACGGACGGCTCCGGCTCCCCGGTGAAGGTCGGCCCGGTCGGAAGCGCCGGTCAGGGCGGCTGAACGGCTCGGAGAGCATCCGCAGGCTGTACGCGACGTTGTCGTAAGGTCGTGGCCGGACTGCGCCACGCCACGGGCCTGGACCCGCACTACCGGCGCCTGCACGACCTGGTCGCCTCCCTGAACGAGGAGAGCGAGGCGTTCGCCGCCCTGTGGTCCTCGCACGCCGTCCACGGCAAGAGCCGTGACGCCAAGGACCTCCTCCACCCCGACGTCGGGCCTCTCGCCCTGACCTACCAGACTTTCGACGTCCGCGGAGCGCCGGGCCAGCAGCTGGTGATCTACCACGCCGAACCGTTCAGCCCCAGCGGTCAGGCACTGTCTCTGCTCGGCAGCCTCCACGCCACACACCGCCGGCAATCCGCCACGGAGCAGTAGCCCCCCGGCATGCCGGCGCACCCCGCCCGCGGGCGGGAGCGCCTGCGCCAGGGCGCGGCCCGTGGCGGGGACTGAGGAGTCCACCCCCGGCATCCAGCTGGGCACTACCCCCAAGCCCGGCCCTTCAGGGCCGGGTCAGGCTGACGGCTTCGTCACTGCGCAGACCGTGGCCGCCTCAGGCGAAGTCTGCTGCGGTGATGCCGTCGGGATGTCCGGACGGCCACTCCACCAACTCGATCCGGTAACCATCCGGGTCCGTGAGCCACGACGTCTTCGGGCCGTGAGGGCCGCCCGGGTACTGGAGGGGTTCGGGCCTCAGGCCGGCTTCGGTCAGCGTCTCCAGGGTGGTGGCGAGCCTCTCCACCTGGATCGCGAGGTGGTCGAAACCGCTGCCCACGTCGACTGGTGCGTCGCCGGGGCGGTGGACCAGTTCGAGCGAGGCCGCCGGTTCGTCGGGGAACTTGAGGATCACAAGGTGAGCGCCGTCGCCGCTCTCGACCCTGCCCAGTTCGGCGTAGCCCAAGGCGGTGTAGAAACCGAGCGAGCGGTCCAGATCGGTGACGCGGTAGGAGACGAAGAGCGTCTTCATGCGGCTTCCTCGGGGCGATGCACCCGGTAACGGAGGTGCGTGACGTCTCGATCCTCGAGCCGTCGGACGAGGTCGAGTTCGATGTGATCGCCACCCACGTGGTCGAACAGCCGTCGGCCGTCCCCGAGGAGGACCGGAACCAGGTGGATCTCCATCTCGTCCAACTGCCCGGCCCGCAGAAGTGCTTGGGCCGCCCCGGCCCCGTGGACCATGACCGGCCGGTCCCCTGCGGCCGCGCGAGCCTGACGGGCGCAGTCCTCGACATCGGTGACGAAACGCGCGTGGCCGGGTGGCACGTCCTCGTCATCCACCTGGTGGGTGAGGACGAAGATCGGCACGCCGTCGTGGTGGTCGCCCTGCCAACGCCCGGCGAGCTCGAATGTCCTACGGCCTGAGATCAGCGCGCCGGTCGCCAGCGCTTCGCGATAGACGTCGCCGCTCGGACCGTCGGACTCCCGGTCGTCGAGCCAGTTGAAGAGTCGTCCACCGTCGCGTCCGAGCTCCTGCCCCGGCCGATCGTCCGGTCCGGCGATATAACCATCGAGCGACATCGACATGTACAGCCGAATCGGATTGTTCATCCTGGCCTCCATCTCTCCTCCATGACACCGGGAGCCGGCGTTTCCTGATCCACCGACGGGGCGGCCTTGTCACAAGGGGGACTTCAGGCAACGGGCGAACTCATCGGTCCGCCGCGCGGGCCTGTTGCAGGGCTGGGGGCAGGAGTCATGATAAGTGGATCAATTGCGATCGTTCAGGCCGCGTGGCTCTCGGAGCGTTCGACGAGGTGGCCGCGCTCGAAGCGGGCTCCGGCACGGACCAGGGCGACGAGGTGGGGTGCGTTCACGGCCTGCCAACGCTGCACGGGTCCGGGCCCGGCGCCGTCCGGTGGGTCGTCGAGCGGGCGAAGGCCTCGATCCACGGCTTGCGCCGTCCACGGATCCGCTGGGACATCCGCGGCGACATCCATGAAGCCTTCCTGAAGCTGGCGTGCTGTGTCATCACCTACCTGCGCGCGCTGAGTATCGAGAGCGTCGGCCCCATACCCTGGTCATCGACCGGGACCTCACCCGTTCACGGGCCGGTGTCGCCGCCCGCCGCCTTCGGCTTGCCGCTGTCATCCCAGAGAGCGCCGAGCCCAGAACAGGACGTGGCCGTTGTCGCCCTCGGGCACGAACTCCTCGTGGACCACGTCAAAACCGGCCTGCGCGAGCCATGCGCGGTTCGTTTCGGCGTCGGCGTGACTCCACCACATCGCCGCCCCACCGCCGAGCCAGTTCTCATCGGTCCCGGTCCAAGCCCGATGCCCGGTGGTGCTCAGGAACCAACCCCCAGGGCGCAACCAGGAAGCGACCTGCGTCAGCAGGGCCGGCTGTTCCTCCGCCGGAACATGGATCAGGGCATACAGGCAGACGACGGCGTCGAAGTTCCCTCGGGGAAGCTTCACGGTCGTGGCATCAGCCCGGATGAAATCGGCGCCCGGCACCAGCTTCCGGGCCCTGCGGATCTGGACCTCGCTGATGTCGACGCCCGTCACGCGGTGACCCGCCGCGATCAGGGAACGGGCTACGGGAACACCGTTGCCGCACCCGATGTCCAGGACAGCGGCTGCCTCAGGGAGCCGACCGAGCAACTCCTCGATCCACGACCCGTACTTCGTCTCGCTGCCAAACGCCCGCTCATAGTGCTCCGAGAGCACGTCATACCCGCGCCGGAGACAATTCCTTCGGATCTCCAACGTCCACGCGCGCACGCTTCGGCGCGCCTGCCGGGAGCGCGACCGCTTTTCGCTCAGGTCCGTGGCCGAACCTCCGGGTGTGTCAATTCAACCGCTGGTCTTGGTTGTTGAGTGTCAGTTGTCGCTCGGGGTAAGGCGGCCTTCGAAGGCGATCTGCAACGCGTGAGGGTGCTTTCCAGCGCATGGTCCACCTTTTGCGGCCCTTCCCTGGCGGGTTCAGGCTCATCAGCGCCATTTGGATGCACTTCAGTGCGGCGGCTTCGTTGGGGAAGTGTCCGCGGGCACGGACTGAACCGTTCCGGGTTCAGCAGGTCCATGCCGAACCCGGAACGGTTGTCAGAGCACTAGGAAGGACGCCCGTACACACCGCCGGGCCCAGGCCTACGGCGTCAACGGGAGTGGCCGAGTTGGGTGAGGGCCAGGTCGAGCATGTCGGCGAAGAAGCCGGCCGCGGTGGCGTCGATGCACAGCGGCGGCTTGATCTTGAGGATGTTGAGGTGGTCCCCGGTGGGCTGGACGATCACGCCGAGGTCGAGCATGCGGTCACAGAGTTCGGCGGTTTCTTCTGTGGCGGGTTCCAGGCTCGCGCGGTCCCGGACGAGTTCGACGCCGAGGTAGAGGCCCGAGCCGTGGACGGCGCCGATGATGCCGTAGCGGTCGGCCAGTGCCTCCAGCCGACTCTTCAGATGGCCGCCGACGCGCGCCGCGTTGCCCTGGAGGTCTTCGTCGCGCAGGGCGTCCAGGACGGTGAGGCCCACGACGCTGGAGACGGGGCTGCCGCCGGTGGAGGAGAAGAAGTAGCCCTGGTCGCGATACCGGTCCGCGACCGCCTTGGACGTGATGACGGCGCCAAGGGGGTGTCCGTTGCCCATGGCCTTGGCGACACAGACGATGTCGGGGACGACCTGCTGCTGCTCGAAGCCCCAGAACCAGTGTCCCAGGCGGCCGTATCCGACCTGGACCTCGTCGGCGACGGCCAGGCCGCCGTGACGCCGTACCGCCGCGTACACCTGGGCGAGATAGCCGTCGGGAAGAGCGACTCCTCCGGCGTTGCCGTAGAAGGTCTCGCCGATGAACGCTCCCACCGGGCGGCCGGCAGCGGCCAGTTCGTCGATCACCGCGACGGCCTCGGGTGCGTAACGCACGGCATCCGGCCCACGGTGGCGGCCGCGGTAGGAGTTGGGCGAGGCTACGGTGTGCACCCAACTCGGGCGCGTGGCCAGGGCGTTCGGGTTGTCCTGGAGCGAGGTGGAGACCGCGTCGGAGGCGTACGTCCAGCCGTGGTACGCCTCGCGCAGCGCGACGACCTCGTGCCGGCCGGAGGCCCCGATGGCAAGGCGAAGGCCCAGATCCACCGCTTCCGAACCGGAGTTGACGAGGAACACCGTGTCCATAGGGTCGGGGAGGAGGGCGGCGAGGCGCTCGGTGAACTCCACCACGGAGGCGTAGTGGAACCGTGAGTTGGTGTTGAGCCGCCGCAACTGCCGGGAGACTGCCTGCTCGACGCGGGGGTGAGCGTGGCCCAACGGGGTGACGTTGTTGACGATGTCGAGGTACGACCGGCCGTCCGTGGACAGCAGATGGTGGCGCCAACCACGTTCAATACGCGGAGGGTTGGCGTAATAGTGTCCCTGCACGGTGGCGAACACGGCGTCGCGCCGGTCGAGCAGGCCCCCCTCGCCCTTACGGTCGCTCTCGTGCGTACGGTCGGAGTCGGCCGGGAGGCCGAGGAGCGGGGCGGGGTCGGTGGTGAGCGCGAGCCAGCCGGCGGCGTACTCGGGACGGACCAGGCGCGGGACAGCGGGGCCGTCGGCGTCGCGCAGCGCGACGTGGACCGAGGCACCGGAGCCGAGGTGGGCGATGCTTTCGCCCGCCCGCACCGTCGCACTGGTGGTGACCAGGGGCTGGACCGCGCGGGGGAAGGACAGGCACAGCGTCTGCGTGCCGTACGTGAGTTCCACGTGGCCCGGTGCCGCAGCAAGGATCTTCCCCGCGGCGGGAACCTGGACCTTGGCATCCCGGCCGAGCCAGAGGTCGACTCCGGTGGGCACCGTGGCGGCGGACACCGTCGACAGCGGCGGTGTCCCAGTGAGTCGTGCATGGGCGTACCGGGTGGCGACGGCCGCCGCCCCGTCCGCGAGCGCGGAGGTGACCAGCCGGGCCTCCGTGCCGGCGTCCGTCCAGGCTCCTTGGTCCAAGGAATCGGCTTCGGTGGACAGGTCGAGGAGGGTGATGTCGTCGGCGACGAGGTCCCGCAGGAGAGGACGCACCGGGGCATCGGCCTGCGCCGTCCGAGCAGGCACACCGGCCATGCCGGTCGCGTCCCTGATGAGGCGGATCATCACCGGCAGGGGCAGGCAGGTGGCCTGTTCGAATATGCGCCATTCGCGGTCGAGCGCGGCCTTGGCGTAGGCGTTGTCCTCGTCGACGGCGGCCTGGTGCCGCCCGCTGGCCACCAGGACGGCGGCGCGCAGGACCACGATCGGCCACACCGCCTCGGCCTCCTCGGGGGAGAGCGGACGAACGGCGTGGAAGGCGCGGACGGCCGGCAGCACGTGGTGAGGCTCGATACCGTCGTGGTGGAGCATCGAGGACAGCGACACGGCGAGTTCGCCTACCGCCCAGCTGTTGGTCACGTCACCGAAGTCGATGATCCCGTCCGCCATGGGGGGACGGCTGTCGGGGCAGCGGATCAGGTTGTCGTCGGTGAGGTCCAGGTGCACGGCCTGCACCGGCAGCGTGGCGGCGAGCTTGTGGACATGGGTCCAGGCCTCGGCGGTCGCGGTCCGGACGGCGGTACGCCGTTCGGGTTCGTCGATGTGCCCGGCGAGCTTGGCGACGACGCGATCGGCGTGCCGCGGGTCCCATTGGAGCACGCGGTCGAGGCCCGGGTGTCGGAAGTCGCGCAGGGCGGTGCTGACCTTTCCGACGATCGTGCCCATGCCCGCCAGGGTGCTGGGCGACAGGTGCCGGGATCCCGAGAGCGTGCCGCCTGGCAGGTAGTGCAGCAGGCGCGCGACGGCCGGACCGGTCTCGGTGTCCACCGTCGTGCACCACGGGGAGCCGTCGGGGCGGCGCAGGACCGTGGCGATGCGCAGTTCCGGGCGGGCCGAGGCGATCAGGTCGGCTGCCGCGTCCTGGGCTTCGATCTCCACCGTGCCGAAGGCGGGGTTGGCGATCTTCAGAATCGTCGGGGGCGTCCCGTGGTCTGCGTGCAGCAGGAAGTTGGCGTCCTGCTGGCTGCCGATCGCCTGCGCGCGAGCGGTGATGCCGAGGTGTTCGGCAGCGATGAGCTCGGCCTCGGCCGGCGCCACGCGGGGTACGGGAAGGGCGTCCATGGTGAAGAAGTCGATCGTGCTGCGGTACTCGTCGGGAAGCATGCGGGGTTCCTCGGCTGGTGCGGGCGAACAGGGCTCGGACGCTCGGATGCTCGGACGCCTCAGTCGACGTGCCACAGGAAACGGTGCGTGTGAATCGCGAAGTAGGGGAAGTTCTCCACGGACGCGACGCCCTCGACGGGCCGCACGACGTCGTTGATGAAGTCCAGAAGGTCCCGAGGCTGAGGGCACACCACCTCCGCGAACAGGTCGAAGCCGCCGGATGTCAGAACCGTGTACACGACTTCGTCGTGCCGGGACAGTTCGTCGGCGACCGCCCGGGGATCGCCGTCGACGCGCAAGCCCAGGAGGGCCATCGCCTGCTGGCCCATGGTGATCGGGTCGGTCACTCCGACGACCTGGACCGCCTTGGCGTCGATCAGCCGCTGCAGCCGGAGCCTCGCGGCCGAGGGCGACAACCCCACCTTCGGCCCCAGATCGGCGTAAGGGATCCGGCCGTCGACCTGCAGCTCCCGCAGGATGGCCCGGTCGATGTCGTCCATGCGACACCTCTCTCCTGCACGAACGGCAGGCATTGTGCTTGTTTCAAGCACAATGCCTGATCCGTACGCTCGATTCAAGTGTGGGGACGATGGAATCGAGCGAATGGAGTCTGCGGGTTCCTGTGAGCGCGCCGGAGTCCTGCCGTTGATACGGCGATGAGGCAACGGCAGTGCCGCACACCGAAGTGGGCGATTGCGGAACAATGAGGATCATCAGAAGGGCCCGCAACCGCCGGCCCCCCCGTGCCGGCGCCTGCATCTGCATCTGCATCTGCATCTGCATCTGTGTCTGCGTCTACGTCTACGTCTGCGGGGAGTGCCAGTGGTGTGGGCTACGGTCCTGATGTCCTTTGTGGACTGTCTTCGGCTCTCGCCTGGCCCCCAACAGCGGCCGGGCGAGAGCCAGATGCTCGCTCCCCGGTGGTTCTCGGCACGGGAGCGGGCCCTGGCGGATGGAAGGCCGACACCAAGGGTGTCCTGCATCCGACATGAGGCGCTCGTCATCCGACGCGTTGCTGTGGCTTGCATCGCGACCCGCTCCACCGGCTGCGGCCTGGTGAAAGCCTTACGACTGCTTCTCCATCGTGCCTGTCTCGGCGTGACGACTACCAGGAGGTGCCTGGCGGGCACCGTGGTCCAGCATGGGGATCGGGCGGTGCCCGGTCGGGTCATGCCCGGGTGAGCACGATCTTCTTACCGCCGGCCCGTCCGGTAACCACCCGGGCGAACGCAGCCGGGCCCTCGCTCAGCGGCAGGGGTTCCGGCGCGAGTTTCAAGGTTCCCGCGGCGACCTGCTCCGCCAGCTGGACAAGCTGCGCGGCGTTGGGCTCGACGTACAGGTCCCAACTCGTGATGCCTCGTTCCTGCGGAGGCGCGTCCGAGGTCAGGGAGCACAGCCGGCCGCCGTCCCGCACCAAGGGCAGGGCGGCGTTCGCCGTACTGGCGGCGATGCTGAGGGCGGCGTCGAACCCGCCGCGTACCTTGGCCGACCAGTTCGAGTCGTGGTATCGACGACCTCCATCGCTCCCAGACCGAGCAGGCGCTCTGCGGCGGCAGCAGACGCGGTCGCGGTCACCTCGATGCCCTTGGCCGCGGCGAGCTGGATGGCCAGGGCTCCGGTGGCCCCGCCTCCGTTGGTGATCAAAAGCCGCTGTCCTCGGCTGAGGTCCAGCTTCTCCAGGGCCTGCAGCGCGGTGAGTCCGTTGACCGGCAGCGCCGCCGCGTGCACGGCGTCCAGCCCGGTCGGGCACGCTGCCGCGTGATCCGCATTGATCAGAACGCGTTCGGCCCAGAAGCCGCTTCCGCCGGGCAGCGGGGCCTCGTGTGCCAGCACCCGGTCACCTACGGCAAACCTGGTGATCTCCGGGCCGACGGCCAGCACCGTGCCCGCGCCCTCCACTCCCAGCGCCGCCGGTGGGCGCAGCCCCACGTCCCAGCCAGCGCCGTTCAGCAGTTCGTCCCAGGGGCCGACCCCGGCCGCCTCAACGGCCACAAGGATCTGACCGGGCCCGGGAGATGACGGTTCGGGCAACTCCAGCAGGGCGACTTCCTTCTCGGCTCCGGATACTCCGCACGCCTTCACAGCAGATCTTTGTCCTCTCACTCAGTCCGGCCGACCGGGAGGCACCGGCCGGACACCGAAAGCAGGCATCAGTCGACCTCGGGATCCGCTGCAGAGGTCGCTAGTGGTCTCAGCCGCATTGGTGTCGAGCCTATGCCGCTAGGTGTATTGACCCGCAGCGTTGTTGACGCGGGTGATGGGTGGCTGGCCGCCGAGTGCGGTGTGGCAGCGGTGGTGGTTGTAGGTGTGGAGGAAGTCTGCCAGGGCTTCGGTCCGTTCCTGGTTGCTGGTGTAGGGCCGCAGGTAGGCCCATTCGTCGAGGAGGGTGCGGGTAGGGTCGGCCGGACGGCGAGGTGCCTGCTGAGCAGGTCCTTTTCCGTCCGGCCTCCCACCGAACCGGCCATGCCCGTTTCCGGGCAGCACGGCTCTCCAGTGACTACTGCGTGCGCGTTGTACTCGGCTTCCTCCGATGGATGCGGTCGTGACAACTGCCGCAGACCACAAGGGACTTGCGGCGGCGCGCGACCATCATCTTCACCCAATCGGAGGATGCGACACCGGCCCGTTGGAGCTCGTTGAGTGACTTGACGTGGTGGGCTTCCACCTCGCCCGGCCGCTTGCAGAGCTCGCATCTATTCGCCGCAAGCCGACGGATCAGCTCTTTATGCGGATAGACCGGACCGGTCAGACGGTCGGTCAACTCCGCCGTCTTCTGCCGCTTGAGAGGAATTCCCCCGAAGCGGGCGACCAGTTCTCTCCTGCTGTCTCGCACCAAGGTGGCCTCGAAGCACGTGCGTGGCCCGTGCGGCGTCGCGATCTTAGCCTTGAAGCGGGCCGCCATCTTCGTCACCGACGAGCCGTGCTTTCTTGCCAGGGTCTTGAGCATGGAGGTCTCCATGACCCAGCGCAGCCGGTGAAGTCGTTGGACATCACCGGCCAGGAGGTAGTACTGGACGATGCCCCGGTACTCGATCCCGTATTTGCCCACGATGACATAGTCGGTCTCGTTGACCAGAGGGTTTCGGCACGCGGGTTTTCCGCGCGACAAGTACGGGGCGCTCTTGGCCTTGACCACAGAGGCAGGCACATGCAGGACTACCGCTCCGCATACTGACCGGCGATTTCGCCGATCGCTTGCCGACGGCCGTCTTGTTTTCTGATTTGTGCTTGCTACTGAGATCTCGTAGCCGAGGAACTTTGCCCTCTTGGTACGGGCATGGGTGATCAGCGTCTTCTCTTGTGACAGTTCCAGCTTGAGATCATCACGCAGGAACTTCGCGATCCGCTGTTTCACTTCCTCGGCTTCGGCCTTCGGCCCGACAAACCCGAGCAAGGTGTCATCGCAGTACCGCACGTAGCGCAGTCTCCGGTAGTTCGGATCATTCGGATCCTGGCTCGGGAGACTGTGCAGCCGACGATAGAGAGATCGCACTTCAACACGGTCACCTCGCCGGCGGGCACGTACGATCGCTTGCTCCACCTTCCGGTACTCCGGGTTGCGCGCTCGGAGCTTCGCCCGGGTGTATTCGGGGATCAGGGTTTTCTCGATGAACTCGTCCAACTTGTGCAGGTAAATATTGGAGATCACGGGGGAAACGACGCCGCCCTGCGGAGCCCCGCTGAGTGTCGCGTTCCAGACCCAGTCCTCCAGGTATCCGGCCTTGAGCATGTTGCGCACCAGCCGCAGGAAACGCTGGTCATGGACCTTCTCGCCCAGCAGTCGGAGCGTGACCTCATGGTCGAGGCTCCCGAAGCAGTCGGCGATGTCGCCCTCAATAAACCAGGTTGTTCCGGTCCAGGTGTTGGCCACTTCCCGCAGTGCGGTGTGGCAGCCTTTTCCTGGCCGGAATCCGTGGGAGCGGTCGGAGAAGGAAGGCTCGTAGTAAGCCTCCAAGAGGAGACGTATCACTTCACCTACTAATTTATCCGTCCAAGTTGGCAGACCTAGAGGCCGAGTCTTTCCGCTCTGTTTCTTCGGGATATGGACTCGCCTCACAGGGCGGAATCGATAGCGCTCGTGGCGCATCGCATCGATGATGCGGTCGATCTTCCGAGCGGACATGCCGTCCACGGTATCCTGCGTTACCCCAGGCGTCATCGCACCCTTGTTGGAGTAGATGCGCCCGTAAGCCAGCAGATACAACTGCGGGTTGAACAGCTGTCGATACAGTTCCTCACACGGCAGACCGCGCCTGCCGCGCTCACGCAGGACACCCAGCACCGTCTCGGCGCTCTGCATTTCGCATACCTCCCGACTTTGGGTGTCCGATCACCTGGGGCCCTTCGCCCGACTGCAGACGGCTTTCCCGTCCTCCCCGGCCGGTCGTTACTCCGGCGACTACTACGGCCCCTCCGTCGCCATGGGGCTCGCGCCCGTTAGGCGATCCCACGTTCGTCCCTGTCGTACGTAATAGCGTGACGTAGGCGCCCCACTCATCTCCTTAAATACCCTCACTGGGCATCGCTCCTTGTCCCGGAGGTTGCTTGGCCTTCTTTCACAGCGACCGCAGGACCGGCACCGGTTTCAGACGTTTTTTTCCGGTGGATGCGAACTTTCATCTTCTGGAGATTGGGATTCAGGCAATTCAGCTTTCGCCATATCACGCGGGTCCCCCAGAGCACCGTCCCTGACGTCTGGACCCGGCCTCTGGTTGGCTGGCATGCTACGGTCCCCTTCACCTTTCGGATCCAGGTAAGCCATCAGACCCAGGAATATCCCTCCGAATTCCTCCCGGCTATGCCGGGGATACGACCGGGCGCCTCGTGGCGCACTTGAAGCGTTCGACCTTGCCGTTGGTCTGCGGGCGGTAGGCGCGGGTGAGCTTGCCGGCCGCGTCGAGGTCGGCCAGGGCCTCACGCCAGGCGAAGCTTTTGCGGTAGGGCCAGGCGTTGTCGGTCAGGACCCGCTCGATGCGGGTGATGCCGTGCTCGGCGAAGAAGGCTGCGGCCCGGCGCAGGAAGTCGGCGCAGGTGGCGGCCTTCTCGTCCGCGTGGACCTCGCTGTAGGCGAGGCGGGAGTGATCGTCGACGGCGGAATGGACGTAGTCGAAGCCCATGCCGCTGCGGGTGGCCCGGCCGGCCTGCCGGCCCAGCACCTTGTGGCCGCCGCCGTCGGGGATGCGGCCGAGCTTCTTGACGTCGACGTGGACCAGCTCGCCGGGCCGGTCGCGTTCGTAGCGGCGGATGACCTGCCCGGTGGGCCGGTCCAGAAAGGCCAGGCGGTTGAGGCCGTGCCGGGTCAGGATGCGGTGCACGGTGGAGGCGGGCATGCCCAGGATCGGCCCGATGCGAGCCGGGCCCAGCTTGCGCTCTTGTCGCAGCCTGCAGACATGCGCTTCGGTGGCGGCTGCGGTCCGGTGCGGTGTCGTGCGGGGACGGCTGGGGCGGTCGATGAGTCCGCTCTCGCCCTCGGAGTGCCAGCGCCGGATCCACTTGTGGGCGGTGGGACGGGAGATGCCCATCTCGGCTGCGACGTGCGCGACGGGACGGCCGGAGCGCACACGGTCGACGAGCAGTCGCCTGCCGTGAACGGTCAGCCGGGCATTACGGTGGGACACGAAGGCCTCCGTGCGGTGAAGATTCGACACCTCCACTACACACGGGGGCCTTCGCCATGATCAAGCCCGGCCAGCGTTAACAACGCTCGTGATCAATACACCTAGGGCCTGTTCCAGGTTCAGATCATTGGTTTGGGGATTCGCCGGTGCCGGGCGGCTGGGCCTGGTAGTTGTCGAGGGTGGCGCGTGGTGATCTCTCGGATGCCGAGTGGGAGTTGGTCGAGCCGTTCTTGCCGGTGGGCGAGCGCGGCCCGGTCCCTGACCTGCGGCGGCTGTTCAACGCTGTGATGTGGCGGTTCAGGGCGGGTTGTCCCTGGCGGGACGTGCCTGAGGAGTACGGCTCCTGGTCGACCGTTTACGGCGCGTTCCAGCGCTGGGCGGTGGCCGGGACCTTCCGGACGCTGATGGAGGGGATGATCGCCGAGGCGGCGGGCCGTGGGCAGGTCGATCTCGACCTGGTCAGCGTGGATTCCACGGTTGCGCGCGCTCATCATCACGCGGCGGGGATGGCCGTCGACCCCGAGCTGCTGGACGAGCTGGAGAAGGCCGTCACCGAGGAAAAGGGGATTCTCGAAAGGGGCAAAGCGCACCGGTAGCTCCGCCGGGCGAGGTCGGCGACGACGTGGCGCGTGAGGAGCGGCGGCGTTTACGGCGGCGGCGCAGAGCCCGGCTCCGTGCGGCCGAACTGGGCCGCTCCCGGGGCGGGCTGACCACCAAGACCCACCTCGCGGCCGAACGCCGGTGCCGGCCGCTGTCGTTCGTCCTCACCCCGGGACAGGCCGCCGACAGCCCCCGCTTCGTCCCGGTGCTGGAGGGCATCAAGGTGCGTGGCCCGGTCGGCCGCCCGCGCACCCGGCCCGGCGCCGTCGCCGCGGACAAGGCGTACTCCTCCCGCGCCAACCGTGCCTACCTGCGGCGACGCCGCATCCGCGGTGTCATCCCGGAGAAGGCCGACCAGGCCGCCAACCGCAAGAAGAAGGGTTCTCGCGGCGGCCGCCCGGTCGGTCACGATCCGGACCTGTACAAGGACCGCAACACCGTCGAACGCTGCATCAACAAGATCAAGGAGTGGCGGGGCCTGGCCACCCGCTACGACAAGACCGCCACCAGCTACCTCGCCGGACTCCACCTACGCGGTGCCGTGATCTGGATCCGCAGCCTCCGGCCAACATGATCCGAACCTGGAACAGGCCCTAGTGCCCCGGAATCGTGGTCCATTTGAAGGGTGACTGGTACACCGTGCGGGCTGCGTAGCCTTTCAGGCAGCGCATGACCCCGCGTTCCCCCTTTCCTTCGGCGGTGCGTCGCTCCAGGTAGAGGCGAGTGCGCAGTGCGCCTCTTGGCTTCTTCAGATCCCGATATGTGATCCAGCGGTTGCCGCCAGAAGAGCGGGAACGGATCGGCGCCGTCCTCCCCGTGAAGGGGCTATTGAGGTGACCTGCCGCTCAGCTGCTGAGCCCGGGACGGATGGTGGTGAGCGGTCGTGTCCGGCGCGCAGTCTCGTCTCGGTGTGTCCCTCGCCCGCGCCAGGCTCCGGCGCTGCTTGAATCACTGTATGGCAAATCGTGACGATATGGCTCTTTTCGGTAACCGATTCCTGACCGTGCCCGCTCCCTCGGAGACCTTCCCCGAGGAAGGTATGGCCGCGACGGACGCAATGAGGCTTGTGGATGTGGATCTCGCCATGGAGGGCGACCCGCAGCGTAATCTCGCCACGTTTGTCACCACTTGGATGGAGCCGCAGGCGCAGCGGCTGATTGCCGAGAACCTCCACCGCAATTTCATCGACCATGCGGAATACCCCATTTCCGCTGAGATCGAGCAGCGTTGCGTGCGCATGCTCGCCGACCTCTTCCACGCGCCGGGCAGGACGACTGGATGTCGGACTCAGGGCTCGTCCGAGGCGATCATGCTCGGCGCGCTGTCACTGAAGTGGAAGTGGCGCGAGCGCCGCCAGTCAGCCGGCCTGTCGATCGACCGGCCCAACCTGATTTTTGGGGGAGACGTCCACGTCGTGTGGGAGAAGTTCTGCCGCTACTTCGACGTCGAGCCGCGGATCGTGCCGCTTGCCGAGGGCAAGTACACGATCGGCCCAGAGGACGTGGAGCCCCATCTCGACGAGAACACGATCGGCGTCGTCGCCGTCCTCGGCACCACGTTCACCGGGCACAAGGACGATGTTGTCGGGATCGACAAGCTCCTGCGGGACATCCGCAAAGACCGGGACCTCGACATTCCGATCCACGTCGACGGCGCCAGCGGCGCATTCGTGTGGCCCTTCCTCTACCCGGACTCGAAATGGGACTTCCGGCTCGAGCAGGTCCGTTCGATCAACGTCTCGGGACACAAGTACGGCCTGGTATACCCCGGCATCGGATGGCTGGTCTTCCGCGAGGAGTCCGACCTGGCCAAGGACCTCGTGTTCTACGAGAACTACTTGGGCAAGACCGACGCGACGTTCACGCTGAACTTCTCCACCGGTGCGGCGATGGTGCTCGCGCAGTACTACAACTTCGTCAGGCTCGGTCGCCAGGGCTACACCTACGTCATGAAGATGATGCAGGACAACGCCCGCGCGTTGGCGGACACCCTGCGTAGCAGCGGTCGCTTCGAAGTGATCGGGAGCGACCTCGAGCAGCTGCCGCTGGTCGCTTTCCGTCTCGCGGGCAAACACTCCTACGACGAGTCCGACATCGCCTGGCAGCTCTCGGCCGAGCGGGGCTGGATGGTGCCGGCATACACACTCCCGCCCAACGCGGAACGGGTGAAGATCCTTCGCGCCCTGGTCAAGGAGACCCTGAGCCGCGAGCAGATCGATCGCCTGAGCCAGGACATTGACGACGCGTGTCGAACCTTGGACGAGAAGGGGGCGGCCCACGGGATCGAGCGGACCCAGGTCAAGCGCGGCACCGGCTACTGAGGCACTGTGACAGAGCACAGGTTTCGGGCAGAGCGGGTACCACGCGACGCGACGGTGCACTCCGTCCGCACCTAGAGGCGAACGCCAGAGCGGTTCCCAAGCACATACCTTGCCGCCGTGCCCCGAACGACAATTCCGGCGGCAAGGTTTGCGGAGTCTTTCGAATTCAGGCGGGGTGGAGGTGGTCTCGGGCTCGACGGCGTCGTGCCGATGTCGCCGGTGCCGATGAGCTGGTCCCACATCATGCTGAACTGGGTGTCGGTGAGGTCTTCGCGGTTGCGCAGCAGGCGGCGCCGGGAAGGTGCTCCGGGATGTCAGCCCACCATCGGGGACACCTGCGGGGGTGCTGCCGCCGCCGGGGCCGTCCCTGTCAGGTGACCAGCTCGGCGATGCTCCGGGCTGTCAGCCACAGGCCGAGGAGCAGGGAGAGCGTGACGATCAACTGCTCCTGGTGCTGCTCCAGCCAGCTCCGCAGGGCGTTCAACCGGGCGTTCGCGACGGCGGGCGCCCGCACCATGTACAGCTCCATGACGACAAGGCTGAGTGTGGCCAGCAGACAGTAGCCGGTCAGTGCGAGCCAGTCGGCGAGGGTGGAGAGGTTCGAGTCGATGGCGGTCGCGGCGCCGGCACCGACCAGTGCCCAGGGCTGCAGCATCCATGCCAGGCCGGCTGCCGTGGCCGGGGAGGCGTTGTCGATCCGGGCGGTCCAGCGTGGTGGGCCGTGCGGGCGGGGCGGTCGGCGGTATCGGTGTGCGCTGTACAGCACCAGTGCCAGGCCGATGGCGAGTTTCGCATCGATCACGGCAGTCGAGGGCACGCTGTGACGGGCCGGGGGCTGACCGCCGGTCAGCAGCACCACACAGGCGATCACCGCCACCAGGTTGGCCAGCCACGACACTAGGAACGCAAGGCCCTGACGAACACCGCGCCGCGAGGAGAGCAGCAAGATGAAGGCGCTGTTGTGCAAAGGCCCCAGGGTGATGGCCGTAGCGATCACAACCAGGTCGAGGACCATCGGATCAGCCGCTCCTGGGGTGTCAGGGCCGTCTGCCACCTATGGAGGGGCGGATCGTCGGCAGAGTGAGGCGGCGGTGCTGCTGTGGTGCCGCATTCCGACTCTGCAGGCGACGGCCCGGCCGGTCAAGCAGGCCACGCCTGCATGGTGGCACCGGCTGCCGCGTACCCGGCGAGGGATGCCTCGCCGAGGCCGGACTGCCACCCAGCCTGACAACTGAACTGAGAGATCAGTGAGCCTCGTTCACCCCTGCAGTACAGGATGAAAGAGGCTCAGGAAATGGCACCCTCCTGAGCAGGATCCAGGGGGGCCGGGTGTTCTGGGTCATGGGTCGGTGCGGCGGCACGCAATGCGGCCTGGACCCGGCGGTTGCTGGTCATGGTCGACGTGATGGCGGTCATGGTGAGCAGGAGGCCGGCGGCGGTGTAGAGCGGGGTGCGCACGTCGTAGGTGGTGGCCAGCCAGCCGCCGAGGAAAGCGCCGAACGGGGCGGCGCACATGGCGAGCATTCGGGAGGTGGAGGCGACCCGGCCCATCAGGTGGGCGGGGACGATCGACTGTCGCAGGGACGGGCCGAGCACCATCGTGGCGCCCATGCCCGCTCCGCAGACGGCGAGCGAGAGACCGGCGACGTACGGGTTCGGGGCGGCGGCAAGGCCCAGGATGGCGAGTCCCTCTACTGCGGCCGTGCAGGTCAATGCGGTGCCGGTGCCGAGTCGTCGGCCGAGGAAGGAGGCGATGCCCGCGCCGAGCAGGCCGCCGGTGGCCTCCGCCGTGAGGAGCAGGCCGTAGCCGTAGCCGTAGCCGTAGGTGTCGATGCCGAGGCGGTCGTGCGCGAAGAGGGCGAGGATGGTCTCCACGGCGAGGAAGGCGACGTTCCCGACCGCCGGGCGTAGCGCGAGCCCGAGCAGCAACCGGTCCCGGAACACGTACGAGGCGCCGGCCCGCGCCTGCCGAAGCAGCGACTCGCGGATCTCCGGCACGGGCCGGGGCATGGCGGGCAGCGTGCGTACGAGCAGTGCGGAGAGCATGAACGACACCGCGTCGGCGAGCAGCGGAACCGCCCGCCCGAGCGCGAGCAGCGCACTGCCCGCCGGCGGCCCCACGAATCCGGACATGGCGGTCTGGGCGCCGCGCAGGCGAGAGTTGGCGCGCTCCAGGAGTGCGGGGTCGCGGCCGAGCAGATCCGGCAGATAGGCCGTGGCGGCGGTGTCGAAGAAGAGTCCGCCGAGGCCGAGCAGGAAGGCGACGGAAGCGAGCAGCGGAATGCTCAGCACGTCGAGCGCGGCAGCTGCCGCCGGTATCGCCAGCAGCACCGCACGCGCCACGTCCATGACCCACATCGTGCGCCGACGGTCCCAGCGGTCCACCAGCGCACCGCCGAGCACCCCGAAGAGCAGCCACGGCAGCGTCCCGGCGGCCGTGACGACGGCGAGCGCCATCGGATCCCGCGTCAACGTCAACGCGATCAACGGCAGCGCGGCATGCGACACCCCGTCACCGAGCGAGGACACCGTCTGCGCAGTCCACAGCCGTCCGAACCCGGTCGGCAACTTCCGAACACCTGAGGTCACTTGGTGCCCCCCTCGGCCTGCTCGCGCGGTGCCGGGTGGAACAGTGCGAAGACGAGTGACGCGTCCGGCAGCGACGGATCGGACAGCTCCCGGTACTCGTCCGCCAGTGCCTCCAGCCGCGCCCCCAGCTGCGCGAACTGCTCCTCGGTGAGCCGCAGATGCGCCATCCGTACGTGCCGCTCGCCATCCACCGGCGACGCCTCCAGGTCCGCCACCGCATGCCGCATCAGCACATCGGGCTGACCCACCCCGGGGTCCGGCAGCTGGATCGACCGTGCGGCCATCGCGTAGTACCGCTCGGTGACCCCCCGCACTTTCCGTGTCCGCACCACCTTCACCAGGCCGGCCCGCTCCAGCAGTCGCACGTGATAGCTGGAACTTCCCTTCGCGAGGCCCACACGCTCGGCGATCTGCGTAATCGTCGCCGGCTCGAAGCGGAGCACGGCCATGATCCGGTGACGGGTGAGATTGGAGACGGCGCGCAGCTGTTCGTCAGTGGTGACGTGAAAGGTCTCGGGTAGATCATCGGCAGGCATGCGAGCAATGGTCAACGATTCTTGACCATTAGGCAAGGGGGTTTGGCTCGGTCTCCGAAATCGTCGGGATCGTCGGGATCATCGGTTCGGCCACAGCCGCACCGTGCCGTCGAGGCCGGCGGAGGCCAGGGTCTTGCCGTCCGGGCTGAAGGCCACGCTGTCGGCGTGGCCGGCGGAGATCGTGAACACGACTCTGCGGGGGCCTGGGCCGTTGGCTCTCGCCTCCCGCATCACGAACGGGACGGCTGCGGCACTCGCTGCGAGCGCGGCGAACAGCAGCGTGCGGCGCCGAACCTTGGCCGGGGGCTTCACCGGCGGTCGGCGGGGGTGTGGTCCTGTCCCATGGATGGCCGCGTCGGAAGAGGCGATGTTTGAGGGTTCGTTGGAATCCTTCGGCGCACATCCAGTCCTCAGGAAGGGATCAGTGCGAGCTGGGCAACGGTGCGGTGGTACATGCGGGGCCGTACGAAGGGGAGTTGGGGCGGCAGGTTCAGATCGGCCGGACGGCCCCGGTCGCAAGGGCGGTCGCGGCGTCCGCGCAGCCCCAGGCCAGGGTGACTCCGGCGCCGCCGCGGCCGTAGTTGTGCACCGCGCCGTAGGGTTGCGGCCATGGCCAACGGAGTGGGGCGGCGACCCGGGGTGGATCTGGACAGCGGCGTCGAGGACGCGACGCTGCTTGTCCTGGAATGGCTAGGCGAGCAGGGTGTAGGCGCCATGATCCGGGTCGATGCGGAGCGCATGCGTGAGGGGCAGCCGGCCTGGACATTCGCCGCCTCTGGTGGGCCCTTGGCCGGTGGTATGAGGGCTGATGGGGCCTCAGCCGCCGAGTGCATGGGCAGGGCATTGCATGGATTGCGGGAAGCCGGGCTGGTCGTTCCCTTCTGAAGCCGTGTTCAGCGTCTGACCTGGTCGCGTTCGGCCGTGGACGGCAAGAGCCTGCGTGGCGCGGCGAAGGCGATGGGCCGGAAGATCCGCCTGCTCGCCGCGCTGGAGCACGCTGCGGGCCGACCGCTCCGGCCGGGTCAACTCGCGGTTGGGCATGGCCGGGACGCCGAACCAGACCATGTACTCCGCTGCCAGGGGCTGCCGCATCGCGCTCGCGCGCGGCGCCGCGCGCGAGCGGGCGGCCCGCAACATCCGGGTCAACGTCGTGGCGCCCGGCCTGACCGTGACAGCGGTGATCGGGGCGGCCTTCCAGCGGCGCCCCGATCCCGCGGCCTGCCGGCGCACGGGGGCGGAGACCATCCCGATCGGCCGCCTCGCCACTCCCGAAGAGGCCGCAGACGCGGTGCTCTTCCTCGCCTGCCCGGAGTCGTCGTACAACACCGGCGCCGTCCTGCCCGGAGTAATAGTCAAGACCTGTGGATCAAGTTCTTAAGAGCTGGTCAGGCGTTCGTGGGTGATAGGTGGTCGGGGAGGTCGGTGAGCCGTTCGATGCGGAGCAGCGTTTCGTCTGCCGTCGGCGATGGTCCACCGGTGATGAAGTCGATGCCGCGGTCCAGCCAGATGCCAGTGAGCCCGGCGAGGGCGGCTGCGTTCACGTCGCTTTCCAACATGTCGCCCACGTTGATCGCCTGCGCGGGGTCAGTCCGCATCCGCCGGCAGGCGGTGGCGTAGGCGACGGGCTTGGCCGCACCGAGCTCGGTTGGGGTCAGGACGGCTTCGAAGTATCCGAGGAGGCCGAAGCGGGCGAGCTTGGCGCGCTGCTGCTCGGGGTCCCCGTTGGTGAGAACAGCCAGACGCGGTCCTCGGGGAAGCCGTTTCAGGGTCTCCAGGCATGGCTGGACATCGGGATAGCACCGCCAGGACTCCTCGAACACGGTGAGGTAGCGCTCGGCGATCCAGGCGTCCAGAAGGCCGGGATCCTCAGGAACCGGCTCGCCGAGCATGGGCAGGAAGGAACGGAGCCTGCGTCGGTGGTGCTCAGCGAAGGAGCACTGACCGGCCAGGTATTCCCGCATGTGCCGCCCCTCCAGCGTCCACCACAGCGTCACCAGCTCGTCCGGTGGAGCCGTCGCGTTCGGCGCGGCCTGGACGATCTGGCCGATCGTTTCCAAGACTGCGCCTCGATGATCGACCAGGGTGCCGTCCAGATCGAAGAAAACCACATCTGCCATAGGAGGATCATCTCGTAGTGAACCGCGTGGCTCGACCCGCCATTGTCAATTCCTGCAGATCATGGGGTAGTTCAGGCAGCGTGAGGTTCGGGGCGTTCGACGAGTTGACCGCGTTCGAAGCGGGCTCCGGCGCGGACGAGGGCGACGAGGTGGGGTGCGTTCACCGCCCGCCACCGTTGTTGGGCGGACTCGACGAGCTTGAAGACCATGGCCAGGGCGGCAGCCGCGCTGCCGGCACCGCGGGTGACCTTGGTCCGCAGCCGGACCGTCGCGAAGGTCGACTCGATCGGGTTCGTGGTGCGCAAGTGGATCCAGTGCTCGGCGGGGAAGTCGTAGAACGCCAGTAGTTCCTCGACGTCGTCGGTGATCTTCTTCACGGCCTTGGGGAACTTCGCGCCGTACGCCTTCTCGAACGCCGTGACGGCCTTGAGCGCGTGGTCGCGGTCCTCGGCGTTGTAGATCTCCTGCAGGGCCTTCTTCGCGCCGGGCTGGGCGGACTTCGGCAGGGCGTTCGCAACATTGACGATCTTGTGAACCCAGCACCTTTGATGACGGGCCTCGGGGAAGACCTCCGAGAGGGCCTTCCAGAAGCCGAGTGCGCCGTCGCCGACCGCGAGGACCGGGGCGCGCATGCCCCTGCGTTGGCAGTCGCGCAGGAGATCCGCCCACGAGTCGGCGGATTCACGGTAGCCGTCGCTCATGGCGATCAGCTCTTTGGTGCCGTCCGCGCGCACGCCCATCAGCACGAGCACGCACGACTTTGCCTCGCGTAGGCGGATCCGCAGGTGGATGCCGTCGGCCCAGACATAGACGTAGTCGCTGCCCGACAGGTCGCGTTCGCCGAATGCCTGGTGATCGGCCTGCCACTGGGCCGTCAGCCGAGTCACGGTCGCCGGCGAGAGCCCGGCCGTGGAGCCGAGAAACTGCTCCAGTGCGGGCACGAAGTCCCCCGACGACAGGCCGTGCAGGTAAAGCAAGGGCAGCACCTCGCTGATCTTCGGTGACTTGCGGCACCACGGCGGCAGGATCGCCGAGCAGAACCGCTTGCGCTCACCGGTCGCCTCGTCGATGCGCTTGTCGTTCACCCGCGGGGCCTTCACCTCGACCGCGCCGGCCGCGGTCGTGACCGACCTGGGCTGGTGGTAGCCGTTGCGCACCGCCAGACGGTGGCCCTTCTTATCGCGCTGATCGGCCAAATCGGCTATGTAGGCGTCGACTTCGGCCTCCAGGGCGGCGGCGAGCATCCGCCGTGCGCCCTCACGGACGATGTCGTCGATCAGGGAGCCGGTCTCGGTCGTTCCATCGGCATTCACTACGCTCAGCACGGGCGTGCCTTCCCGACCGACGGTGCAACGTCGGCCTACTCGATGACCAGAAGTCGATCACTCGGGAAGGTACGCCCTTCGCGTCCAACCCGAGGCCGATCCACAGGTCATGAGCATTGCTCTCCTGCCCGTGGACGTAGGCCATAGGGCGTTCTGAAGGCGCACCCGGTGTGGCGACACGCGGGCAGTGCGATATCGACGAGATCTGACAGCGGCCGGCTCGCCGGACCGATGCCCGCGTCTTGCGAGCGAAGCCGCACTCGTTCACATGCAAGGAGTCCTGCGGCAGGTCACCAGCCCCTTCGTTGACCCCGGCGACAGCGCTTCCGGGCGCCGCGGTGTGGGGGAGCAATCCGCTGTTCCTTCAAGTGTGGCGTCCGTAGGGTTTCTGCATGGCGGATGACGAGTGGGAACAGGCCGTGCAAGCAGCAATTGCAGGCGAGATGCGGCTTCTCGATCCGGAGGTGCGAGCTTCCCCGGCCCGGGTCCTTGAGATCCTGGATCCGGAGTTCACCGAGATCGGCGCTTCCGGACGCAGGTGGGATGTGGAGTCGATCCTCACTGTGACGAGCAGCGGGAGTATCTCGAAGGAGTCCCCGGTCAAGGTCGGCGAACTGTCCGGAGCCGTGGTTGCCCCCGGGGTCGTTCACGTGACGTACCTCGCGGACAACCAAGGCCGTCGAGTACGGAGGAGTTCCGTGTGGCGGCTGACGGAGACGGGCTGGCGAATGTACTTCCACCAAGGCACTTTGGCCGGTTGATTCTGCGGGCCGCCACGGCCGAGGCCAGGGAAGGGCTGGCGAGGCCGTGGACCAGGGCAATGGCCAGGGCCTCTTCGGCCGCTGGCCTGGGGTCCTTTCCGGGTGAGCCTGCGGGGCATCAGGGTAATGAGTGGCCAGGTCAGGTGGGCTTCCGAGTGCTGAGGAAGTCGCTCGTAGTCGCGGACATCGCGTCGCCACTCCATGAGCCGGCCCAACGTTCGTTCGACCTTCCAATGTCGGGGCGTCACTCAGCGCCGTCAACGGGCGTCGCGCGACTCCTCCATGGCCTTCCTGAGGCGTTCAAGGATCTGCCGTTCCGACGGTTGCAGGGGTGGCTCGCTGATCCGGGGGAGGAAAGACCCGTTCAAGGCGGCCAGCAGGACTGCTGGGCGCATCACCCGTGACGGGCGGGCCTTGAGGCTGGTGATGTCCCAAAGTGCTGCCGCAGCGTTGAATGAGCCGGTCGCAGCGCGTGTCAGCCGACGTGCATACGCGGCCGTGAGACGGTCGGCGGCCGTAGGCTTGGCGCCGCGTACATCGGGATAGAGGACGTCCATCGCAACTGCGGTGGACCATGCTGTGTCGACGTGACGGACCGCTCTACGAAGAACGCGACGGGAGAGGCCAGGGCCTGCCAGGCCGCCCTGTTGCAGCGCTCGCCAGAGGTCGTGGGCGCCAAGGGCGGCCACGGACATACCCTGCCCGTAGGCTGGGTTGAAGGTCGCCAATGCGTCGCCCAGCACCAGGAACCGCTCGGGCCACTGCGGAGATTTCTCGAAGTGGCGGCGGATGTTGCTGGTGCTGCGGCTGATTACCACATCGGTGAGGGGTTCGGCGCCGGCGATGAGGTGACCGACGATCGGGTGCGGCAGGCTGAGCGCGTACTCCAGGAAGCCCTGAGGGTCGCTTGGCGGCTCACCGCCTCTGGTGCCGCCCGCGCTGACCATCCAACGGTTGCCCTCGATCGGCAGCACCATGGCGCTCCTGCCGGGCCGTCCGCTGTAGGGGTTCGCCTGGACCAGGGTCAGCGGGAACGACTCGGCACCTGCGGGAGTGCGGTAGATACGGGTTGCGTTGGTGAGGCCGGAGTCGATTTTCCTCTCTTCCACGCCGCTGACGCCTACCTCCTCGAGCCAGCGGACGCTGCGGGAACCTCGTCCGCTTGTGTCGATGACGAAGTCCGCTTCCACCTCGCCGCCGAGGGTGGAGTCGGCCCCGCTGATGCGGACACCAGTAATGCGCTGTCCGTTTCCGATCAGTCCTTCCACCGCGGCCTGATGGATCGACACCTTGGTCGTCTGTTCCATCAAGGTCTCGCGGATGACCCAGTCCAGCAGGGCGCGGGTACAGGTGATCATGCGCGTACCGTTCGACCTGTACCGGCGGAACCAGCCGGCGTCCGGCGTGAAGGTCAGCATGCCGTTGCCCATGGAGATCTCGTGGGCTCCTGCCTCGAAGAGGCGCTCACGGACACTCTCGGTGAAGAGCCACTCCATGGCCGACAACCCTCCGGCCATGAGGAGGTGGGCATGCTGGCCCTGGGGAACCCCTTTGCGGTTCTCGGGCCCGTCAGGAAGCACGTCCTTGTCGAGTAGAAGGACTTCCGCCTCGGGAACGGCCCGGGACACCGCCGCTGCGGCGAGCAGCCCGGCTATGCCTGCTCCGATCACGACGGCTCTCTGCGACACTGGTTCTCCTTGTTGCTGTACGTGTGACGTCTTCAGTGGGCCCGTACCTGATCCGGTGTCACGTCCCGAATCAGGCTCACGGCGTGTGCCAGCTCGACCAGACCAACGGTGATGCGGAACTTGTCAGGCGGATCGGCGGCGCCGTCAGCCCTGCCCGATGCCCGGAGTATGCCATTTATGATCATCGCCTTCTCCGAGGCGGTGCGGGCCTTTTCCTGGCTTTCCCCGACCTCGACTGCAGTCGCGTAGGCGGTTTCGCCGACCCGCTGGTCGAAGTGTGCTGTCAGCTGTAGCAAGGCGTCGCGGATCTGTGCTTCGAGCAAGTAGAGGCGGCTGCTCGGCAGTTGCAGCCAGAAATGCCACCATCGCGGTTCCGTCTGCGGGGTGATGGTGACGTCCTTGAGGGCCGCCCACAGAGGCATCAGTGCCCGGTAGTCGGACAGGCTCTGCTTCTCTGCGGCGGCCGATGCGAGGCGCGGGAGGACGAAGCCGGCGGAGTAGATGAGCGCGCCCAGGGAGGCAGCGGGCGGCGCCACGGTGGTCGACAGGACGTCCAGGTCGTATCCGCACCACCGGGCAACGACTGCAGTGACCTTGGTGAGTTCAAAGCCGACGACATCCAGCAGAAGGCCGGCGAGTATCAATCGCAGTCCCACACGGAGGAGGCCCGTGACCTCGTCGCGGGCCCACTTCAGGCAGACGACGCTCAGGATGATGGTGCTGGCCAGATGCCCCAGGAGGTAGAGGACGATCATCTCCCGCATGTACGGGGTGTTGGCGTAGTACGTGTCCAGGTCGGTGAGCCGCTCGGTGTCCGCATCGGCGAGCGCGAACAGTACGCAGATGGCGATGATGAGGGTCCCGTACACCGCCACAGTGATGCGGACCATGCGCCGTATCCGTTCCCTCGGGCCGCCCCTCCAGTAGATCAACAAGATGATCAGGGAGCAGCTGAAGGCGGATATCGAGCTGTACGTCAGTGGCGCACCCACGTTGGGAATCCCAGTGGCACGGTTGACCGCGGCCAACGTCGCGGGAGCCGCGCAGGTGAAGCACACGGCGCCGATGAAGGCGGTCGCGCGCGTAGGGACGGTCAGCGGCGTACGGGCAGTCCTGTGCGATCGGCGAAGCAGCATGGCAGCCACGACCAACAGCAAGGCCGCCAAATACACGACAACGCTCATAACTGGGGGCTTCCGTTCCGCTGGCGGTGGGGGACGTCGTGGGAGCCGTGTGTCATGCCGATCCCGCTCTGGCGGGGCCGGGGGCCGGCGATCGTGCCTCGCGCTCGGACCTCTTGACTGCGTCGGCGATCAGGACCAACGCCTTGGGGTCTCTCGGCAGCGGCACGGGAAGCGATTCGCTGAAGGGCTTGAGTGGCGGCAGGGCGCTACGTTGTGCGGCTGCCGCTATCGTGGCGGCCCACGCAACAGCAGCGGCTTCCTCGTACGCAGTTCGCTCGCGGCCACCTCGCGGGCCCGGTATCTGCAGCCTCTTCAACTCCGCGTCGTGGACGTCGTCATACAGTCGTTTGTCGAGGTGCGTTTCAATCTCGCGCAGGCCGTTGAGGATGGTGCTACGGCGCCAAGTGCCCCACAAGAGAGGGGAACGAGGCCGCTCGACACGCAATGCGCGCTCCCGGAGGACCGGGTCAAGCACGGAGTCGAGCGGCGCCAGGCGGACAAAGTCGCACCAGGCCGATAGTTGGTGGCCCACCATCGGCAGGAGGACCCCCACCACCGTCAGCATCGCCCCCAGGCCGGCACACAGGGGAGGAATGGACGTCCCCAGCACCGCCCAGTGCCGGCCGGACCACCGCGCCACCACGGCGATGAGTTTGGAACAGCTGTAGCCGGCACTGATGACCGTGCCGACGCCAATCGTCAACAGGCTGGCTCGCAGCCAGGGCCGCTGTCGAAGCTCCCGTTCGCGGGCCCAACGCAGCGCCCAGAGGGCACTGACTGTCACAGCGGTCAGATGGGCGAGCAGATACAGGACGACCATCTCGGCGACCCAGGGCGTCATCGCATAGTAGGTGTCGAAGTCGGTACGCCGTTCATCAGCGGCGTTCCCCAGGGCGAAGAGGACGGCGATTCCGACAAGAACAGCCACGTACCCGTAGATCCAGTTCCGTGTTGTCCGGCGCATGGAGGGGCCACCGCGCCAACAGGCGATCAGGATCAGCAGGGCCGCGCTGTATGCGGTGATCGCACCGTAGGTCAGCGGCGCGGCCAGGTTGGGAACACCGGTGACGCGGTTGATCAGCGCAACCGTGGGAGGCGCTCCGAAGAGGAAGCACAGGGAGGCGAACCCCAGCACTCCCACGATGGCGCGCAGGGACGGATCCACCCAGCGGCGGATCAAGTCGGGCAGCCTGAGCAGGAGCGCGACCCAGAGCAGGCCGCAACTTACGTAGTTGATCGCCCCACTCATCTCCGGCTCCTCTGGTAGCCGAGAGAGTCGGCGATGCGGCGGGCCGTCTCGCCGGCGATCACGTCGCGTTCCATCAGCGATCGCATCTGCTGGCCGACGAGGATCCCGAACAGTTCGGCTTCTATCTCGGGATCCTCATCGAAACCAGACCGTGCGGCGGCCGGCTGGGCACTGTGCAGATGGCCCGATCTCGTCGTGGAGCAGGCCTCGGCCGCCAGTTGTTGCGGCGTGAGGCCATCCTTCTGCCGCATGTGCCACAGCTCGTGACCGAGGATCTGCGCCTGGTGCCAGACCTCGGCCTCCGCCTCGATGATGATGTCGTCCTGGTGCGTGCGTTCCACCCACATTCCCGTGGCGAGGAACTTGCGGGGGATGGGCACCCTGTGAACCTCAAGCCTGCGATCGCCACGCCACTGCTGGGCGGACCCGACCAAGGCCTCGAAAAACGCCTCCGGATCGGGCAGAGATGCCCGCGCCGCTGGGTCGCCTTCGTCGGCGGCGAGTCGCTCCCGGATGGGCCCGATCAGCACCTCCGCGAACTGGTGCATCTCTCTGCCGCGCCGCCGGATTCTCCGCCACTGCCGTATCCAGGCCAGAGCAGTCATCGTCGGCCCATCCGGATCGAAGGGGCACACGAGCAATGTGCTGGTGCAAGACCACGACGCGCTCCACCTACGCGAGGCGACTGCACAGTACTCAACAGCCCGCCAGCCTCGCCGGTCATGACGCCGGCCCATCCTCCATCGGACGGTCCTTTGGAGGCATCGTTTGCTGGCACCGAGCATTCTCCCGAGCGCGTTGGGTGGTCAGGGCTGAACTCTGAGGGTATCGGCACCACCCCTGGGCTGGTCGGCAATGTTAGGACGTTCTGCTTCCGGGCTTCAGGTTGGCTCAGCCGTCAAGACCAGGGCACCGAGCAACAATTCGGGCCGCGAGTCGTGGGAACCGCGTCCTCTCCTCGCGGCAGTTGAACAGCCCGGCAGGGCATCACCGTTCAGTCCGGGGGCAGGGGTGCCGCCTCTCGGAGTGCGGACCCGCGCACTGCTCTGCGCCGCCTCGCCCTCGGCCTGTTCAATGCGGTCGACGCCCACCCCTGTGTCGGGGCAGAATTCGTAAACGCTCGTTTACCAACAGCTGGGGGCGGATGGGCCGCGGGGGTACACCGGGGAGTGCGCCAACTTCTCCCCAGCGAGGAAGCCGCCGCGTCCCAAATGCCCTGCTCTCCACCTGCTGTTGGCGAACTGGATCCTGGTAGACGGCGACTGGGGCCTGGTGGCGAACAAGAACGGGACGACCCGGCTCGGCTTCAGCCACTTGCTCCTCCAGGGCCTCGAAGACCGCCAATGGGGCGGCTCCTCCAGAGGCCGGCACTGCCGACGCCCGGCGACCTGCTGGCTTGCCTGACCTCAGCACTTGAAGCAACCGGCAAACCGTAAACGTGGATGGGCTTCAGAGCGGCCCGAGCCGTCGCTCGCAACCGCCGCTCCCATGGTGAAACGTGACCGCGAGGGTGGGGAATTCCGGGACCGCCGACAGGCTGTTCCCCGCCCTCGGCAAACCGTCGGTGCGGCACGGCCCCGAGATCCACGCACCCCAACTCACGCCGGCCGGTGAACCTACGTATTCGATTACGTAGTTCTACTGGCGCCTCAGGAAGGCAGCGTTGGGGAGACTTGCCGCGTGAGCCTCCTGGTGGAGTCGTGGTGTCACGCCGGGGAGCTCGCTGCCTCCCTACTGGGCAACCGTCGCCGACGGTCCAACGGGTAGCGAACGTTGTCCAGTCAATAGAGCCCAGCTGAACATGGAGAGCCCTGCGTTGGTTTCCAAGACTCGTGTCCTTCTGGGCATGCTCGTGCTCCTGGCGCTGGCCATCGGCGCCATCGCCCTGCTCGCGGCCATGAAAGCCGATGCCATTTGGTTCACGATCGTTCCTCTCGGCATCCTCTTTTTCGGCGCGTCCGTCATCCGGTCGCTCGGATGGTTCAAAAAGGCCGGTGACTGACCTGGCGGCTCGCAGGACACGCAGTTCTGCAGCGCCCTGCTCACGGGGTAACAGCAGATCCATCCGCCCGGCTCATCAGGGTGCCGTCGAGGAACCAGTCTGCAACCTTCCTGCTCAACCGATCGCGGCCACGACTGACCGCGCCGCCCATGTCGGGCGGCAGTCCATGGGGCGATAGGAGAGCTGTCCGCGCACCCACGCGCGGTCGGGGGATTGGTGTGCGGCCGGTCCGCCACGGCGACGGTCGGCACGGTCTCGCTGCCGCCGTTGACCGCCACCGCCGCCGCTCCGGCAGGACCCCGCCAGATGTCGACCCAGTGCAGCCGACGGGCGCTGCGGCCCCAGCGGATGCGCAGTCGCAGACAGTGCCGGCAGCCCGGCCGCCAGCAGACGACCGGTCGGCCGTCGGCCGTGCTGCGGCCCTCGCGCCTCCAGCGCGTCGATCGATCGCGGGAAGACCAGAGGCGAGTTCACGCCTGCGAGCAGCACGAACGCCAGAAGGAGCGCTACGGCTGCGCCGGGAGCCCCGCTGACCATAGGCCGCGCCGCGACGACCGAACCGCAGAGCACCAGAAATACGGCAGGATCCAGGCGCGGTCATGGGGGGCGAAGGCTACCGACGGGGTACTGCGGATGGGCCGTCCAGTCGCTCTGCGAGCTGACGAGCCTGTAGACGTTGTCCGCCACCCGGCTCCGACGCGAGGGTCGGGGTGGCGACCAGCAGCACCCCTTGCCGAAAGGGCTGCTGAAACCAGGTCACTCACCCGGCGAGTCACGCGGTGTGGCGGGCGTGCACGCTCACGGCGTAGCCGCCGCCTGGACGATAGGGGTCGCCGGACCAGGTGGCACAGCGTTGCCGCAACGTCAGTCCGGCCTCGGCGCACCAGTGGTCGAACTCCGTCAGCGTCACCGTCGGTTCCGGCAGTGGCAGGTGTTCCGCGTCCAGTCCCATGCCGGTGACCAGCAGGCCGCCGGGGCGCAGCACGGCGGCGAGTTGCCGCACGACAGCCGGTTCGGTCCCCGGAGCCAGCAGGGGGACGACGTTTCCGGCGGCGAGTGCCAGGTCGAACCCGGGTTCCAGGCCGAGGCCGTCCAGGTGCGCCAGGTCTGCGTGGATCCATTCCTGCGTGGGCGCGTCGCGGCGGGCGACGGCGAGCATGGAGCGGTCGACGTCCACGCCTGTGCAGAGGTGTCCCAGCTCGGCGAGTCGGATCGCCACCCGCCCGGTCCCACAGCCGGCGTCGAGGATCCGGGCGGCAGGTTTCAGCAACGCGTCGCAGAACGCGGCCTCGCCGTGGATGTCGTGGCCCGACTCGGCGAGCCGCGCGAACCGTTGGGCGTACGCCTCTCCGTCCTGTCCGCCGGTCAGTTCGGCCCAGCGGTCGCGTCGGCTGCTCATGGTCTGCGTGCCTTCCGGTAGTCAGGACGAGGACGGTGCCCACAGGCATTCTCCTTCCTCGCCGCCTCCGGCGTGGTGAGCAGCGCGACGCGGTCCGGAACCGGCTCCCCACGACGGCCGCGCGGTCTGCAGCGAACGGAGGGCGAGCCAGTTCGTCACGAAGAGCCTGATCGTCTTGGCGTGCTCTGGATCGGCGATGTCGGCCAGGTGGCCGGGAAGCCGCCGCTGGAGGGAACAGAGGTGCTTGTCGACCGGGGCAGGACTCCGTATGCCATGAGGAGTTCTTCCAGGTGAGAGGCCGCTCGCCAGGGTTGGAGTCCGTGGCAGGAACCACGGAACACCTTTCGTCAGCTCCGGCCGTCCCCACTGGGAGCAGGACAGCCCCGGAGACGGGCCGAGGACCTACTGAGTGAAGATCCACCGCTGCTCGGCTTCTGCCGCCGAACTCTCAGTCGGCGCCACCAAGGCTGGGGGTCATCCGGCTCCACAGGTGCGTCTGGCAGCGCCGAAAAGGCGCCGGCCTTTGCGTGCCAGCCGCGGAACATGCCGCGGAGCATCTGGTGGGGCTCGTGCGGTACAGGGCGTCTCAAGGAAGCCACTGTTGCTCTCCTTCCTGTCCGTTACCGTTAACGTGACCGCTAACGGAATTGTTGCTCAGGACTGGAGATCCCGTCAACGCCCGCCGCGAGACGGCTCACGATCCGCCGGTGGCGCTCTGGCCCTGCATCTCCCTCGTCGCAGTGCGGGCCGGTGCCGGCGCGGCAGGCCGGCGAACCTGATTCACTTGGACACAGGGCGGCACAGGAACAGAAGTGAGTGGGCAGCGTGGCCGGACAGCGGGAAACGGAAGACCAGCGGGCGCGGGGTGCGAAGGCCGTCAAGCGCGTCACCCTCCGGGACGTTGCTCAGGCGGCAGGCGTGTCCCATCAGACCGTCTCCCGCGCGATCAACGGCAAGGGGGAGATCGACCCGGGGACTCAGCAACGCGTGCTCGATGTCGCAAGGCAGTTGCGGTACCGGCCCAGCCGGTTCGGCCGGGGGCTGGTCCGCCCGGACGTCGTATCCGTCGGGCTCATCGTCCCCGACGTGGTCAACCCCTTCTTCCCCGAGTTCGTGGCAGGAGTGATCGCGGCCGCGGACGAGCGCGACTGGCAGGTGCTCGTGGCCAGCACCGAGAACGACCGGTCCCGGGAACTGGCCTTGGTCCGCTCACTGGGCCAACAGGTTGACGCTCTTGTCGGCTACATCAGCCAACCCGATGCGCAGCTAGAGCCGTACGTGGGCAGCGTGCCGCTGGTTGTGGTCGATCGTGGGCTGGACTCGTCGAACCACGCGTTGGTCCACATCGACACCGCGGCCGGAATGCGGGCCGGGATGCAGCACCTCATCGACCGGGGACACCGCCGGATCGGCATGATCGACTGCGAGTGCGTGAGCGCCCCGCTGGTCCGGCGCCGCACCTTCCTCGAAGTCGCCGGCGAACATGCGCTGCCCCTCGACGAGGACTGGGTTGTCATGGCTGAACAGTCCCCGGCCGGGGGCGCCGCCGCGTTCGAGGCGCTGTACGCCGCGCGCCCGGACCTCACCGCCGTGGTCGCCTTCAACGACCTGGTCGCGCTCGGCGCGCTCCGGGCCGCCCGCCGGCTCGGCGTCCAAGTACCGGACGACTGCGCACTGGTCGGCTACGACGGGCTGAGCGTCGCCGATCTGGTCGACCCGCTACTGACCACCCTCCACCTCGACAAGCGGCGGCTGGGCGAACTGGCCATCCACCAGGTCGACCAACTCCTGGCAGGCGAACTGCCACCCCCCATCGTCCTGACACCAAGCTTGAGTGTCCGCGGCACAACGTGACCCACCTTTGACCTCGATCCGTAAGAGGGGTTCGGTGGCTCGGCATCGACCAGATCGGCATCGGGCCCCCGCGCCCGGGGAGAGCGCGGGGAGCCAGGACCGGTAGCGACGCCACCGGCGGCCGGAGCCTGCGCAGACCCCGCAGCCTTGGCGAGAGGCAGGCTGCTGCGCGCCGAGCCGATCGCTCGGCGGACGGCGCAGGACCCCAGGCCACGGCGCGGCCTGTGTGCGGCAGGTCCGGTGAGATGAACCCGCGGCCTGTTGCGGGCAGTTGACTGCGGTCCGGCGCGATGCCAGGGCTGCGGTCTCTCCTCGGTGGCCCGCTTCACGTCCTCTCGCAGGGCCTGCTCGGTGCGGGCCCGCCTGGTCGGCGACGAGGGCGGCGCGGCCCTCCGGGTACGCGTGGACCTGTTGTGACTTCTCCCACCTGCTCTTGCCGGGGCGAGGATCGCTTACCTACGTTCGGTCGCATGTCGCAACATGGCCGCGCCCTTCCCGGCGAACCGGACGAACCCGCTGCAGGGGGCAGGCCTGCGCCGGACCGACCTGGCGCCCTCCCCTTGGTCGGCCTGGACGTCGACCTGAGCACACACGAGCTTCTACGGCGCGCTCACGTCCTGGACGCTCTCGGCTCCGACTGGGACCCCGTCGCCGCGCTGCGTGGCGAGGAAGCGGCGTATGAGCTGCTGTATTCCGGTCTCGACGCGGAACAGCAGCGCGTCTACGACGAACTGGTCGCGGCCGGTGTGCTGCCGCGGAGAGGGGGCGGCGATGCTGCCGCTTGACCCGCAGGCCGACATCGGGCGCCGCGCCTGGGTGGCCTGCCCGAAGTGCGACGACCACCGCGGGTGCGCCACCTGCGAGCAGGAGCGCACCTGCTCCGAGCACTGGCGCTACCTGCTCTCCAACGTCGGCAGCCTGCTCCACCTGCAGTGCAGGTCCTGCACCCACATCTGGACCCACGAGACCCACTTCGGTGCCACCCGATCCCGCTGGGAGCGCGTTACCAGCGGCCTGCGACAGCGGTGATCGTTCACCTCGGCTGACTCGGTGAGCCGGGTCGGCGGTGCGGCCGCGGGCGATGGCCGGTGAGGCCGAACGGCGGATCGGCGCGCGCTTTTCGGATGACCTGACCGCCTGTCGTCGGGGGCGGCGGGCCGTCTTGGCCGAGGATCGCGGCCGGAGGCGATACCTGCCTGCCGTTCGTCCGCCCGGAGGCAGCCGTGCACATCCTGCTCCTAGCCAGCGCGTTCAACAGCCTCACACAGCGCGCCCACGCCGGACTTCGCGACCGCGGTCACACCGTGGCGGTGGAACTCGCCCTGCCCGGCACCCCGTTGCCGGAAGCCGTGCGGCGGCATGCACCGCAGCTCATCGTGGCGCCGATGCTGAAGACGGTGATCCCTGAGGAGGTGTGGAGGGAACACACGTGCCTGATCGTCCATCCGGGGCCCGTGGGCGATCGCGGCCCGTCCTCCCTGGACTGGGCGATCCACGAGGGCGCAGAGCAATGGGGTGTCACCGTTCTGCAGGCCGACATGGAGATGGACGCCGGAGACGTGTGGGCCTCGGTACCGTGCCGGGTCCCTCCGGTGTCCAAGAGCGAGCTGTACCGCGGTGAGGTCGCCGACGCCGCGATCGAGGCGCTACTGCTCGCGGTGGAGCGCTTCGCGGGCGGAACCCACGTACCGCGCAGGCAGGACGCGGTGGGCACGCCCGGGGCCCGCCCGCGCCCGCGGCCCTACCTCGACCAGAGCGTCCGGCGGATCGACTGGGCCGAGGACTCCACACAGGACGTCCTGCGCAAGCTGAGAGCGGCGGACTCGCAGCCCGGTGTGCTGGACGTGCTGCTCGGCGGCGAGTGGTATCTGCACGGCGGCCATCCCGAGAGCGTGTTGCGGGGTCGTCCGGGCGAGCTGCTGGCCACCCGGGCCGGGGCGGTCTGCCGGGCCACGAGGGACGGCGCTGTGTGGATCCCCGAACTGCGGCCCCGGCGCGGGCCGGGGCAGCCGCCCACGTTCAAGCTGCCTGCTGTGCGGGCCCTGGGGGACCGGCTGCCGCCGCTGCCCGAGTACGCCCTGCCCGTGTTGCCCGAGCCGCAGCACCGTACCTGGTCGGACATCCGCTACCGGGAGGACGGGAACGTGGGCTTCCTGTCGTTCTCCTTCCCCGGCGGCGCCATGAGCACGGAGCAGTGCCGCCGTCTGCTGGACGCCTACCTGGAAGCGTGCGCGCGCCCCACGTCGGTGCTGGTGCTGGGCGGCGAACGGGACTTCTTCTCCAACGGGATCCACCTCAACGTCATCGAGGCCGCCGACGACTGCGCCGCCGAGTCCTGGGCGAACATCAACGCCATCGACGATCTGGTCGAGGCGGTCCTGACGTCGACGGACCGGCTGGTGATCTCGGCGGTCGCGGGCAACGCCGCCGCCGGCGGGGTGATGCTCGCCCTGGCGGCCGACGAGGTGTGGTGCCGCTCGGGCGCCGTGCTGAACCCCCACTACCGGTTGATGGGTCTGTACGGCTCGGAGTACTGGACGCACACACTGCCGCGCAGGGTGGGTTCCGCGATGGCCGAGCGGCTCATGAGTGAGGCTCTGCCGGTGAGTTCGGCGGCCGCACTGCGCCTCGGTCTCGTCGACCGAGTGGTCGACTGCGGTCCCGGCGAGTTCGCGGGGGAGGTCGGCAACCTGGCCGCGCGTCTGGCGTCCCTTCCCGCGACGGCGTCACGGATCACCGCGAAGAAGACGGAGCTGGACCGGCTGGAGAGCGCGACTCCGCTGGCCGGCTTCCGTGAGCGGGAGCTGGCCCGGATGCGCCGGACCTTCGACGACCCGGACGCCCCGTACCACGCTCTGCGTCGTTCCTTCGTCCACAAGGAGCGGCCACTGTGCACCCCGCCGCACCTCGATCCGGCCGCGGTTGCGAAAACCGGCCCGATCCCCTCTGCCGCCGGTGTCACCGGAACGGCCCTCGATGGCGTCGCACCACGGCCGAACGGCTGATACGAAGAAGAGCGACTGTCGAAATGTAGGCCTTCATCCCTTACCTCCCCAGGAGGCGGTCCCATGACTGAGGCGACGCCGGACACGGTCGGCGCTGCGGACGCAGATGGCGCGCCCGCCGACGAGACTCCCACGATCCACATTCTCTGGATCAACGCGGGGCTGAGCTGCGACGGCGACTCGGTCGCGTTGACGGCGGCCATGCAGCCCAGCATCGAGGAGATCGTGCTAGGTGTGCTGCCCGGGCTACCGAAGATCGCCGTCCACTGGCCGCTCATCGACTTCGAGTGCGGCCCGGTCGGCGGCTCGGACACGTTCATCGAGTGGTTCTTCAAGGGGGAGCGCGGCGAGATCGACCCGTTCGTCCTGGTCGTCGAGGGCTCCATCCCCAACGAGGCGATCAAGCCCGAGGGCTACTGGTGCGGCTTCGGCGACAACCCGGAGACCGGCCAGCCGATCACCACCAGCGAGTGGATCGACCGGCTCGCCCCGAAGGCGCTGGCGGTCGTCGCCATCGGCACCTGCGCCACCTACGGCGGCATTCACGCCATGGCAGGCAACCCCACGGGCGCGATGGGCGTGCCGGACTACCTCGGCTGGGACTGGAAGTCCCAGGCCGGCATCCCCATCGTGTGCGTCCCCGGCTGTCCGATCCAGCCCGACAACTTCTCCGAGACGCTCACCTATCTGCTCTACCAGGCGACCGGCGCCGCCCCGATGATCCCGCTGGACGACAAGCTGCGCCCGACCTGGCTCTTCGGGGCGACCGTGCACGAGGGCTGCGACCGCGCGGGCTACTACGAGCAGGGCCAGTTCGCCCTGTCGTACGACTCGCCGAAGTGCCTGGTCAAGCTGGGCTGCTGGGGCCCGGTCGTCAAGTGCAACGTGCCCAAGCGCGGCTGGATGAACGGGATCGGCGGCTGCCCCAACGTCGGCGGCATCTGCATCGCCTGCACCATGCCCGGGTTCCCCGACAAGTTCATGCCGTTCATGGACGAGCCCCCCGGCGCCAAAGTGTCGAGCAACGCCAGCGGAGCGTACGGCGCCGTGGTCCGCAAGCTGCGGTCGATCACGGCCAGGACGGTGGACAAGGAGCCCAAGTGGCGCCGCACCGGAGACAAGATCACCACCGGATACCGACCCCCGTGGTGAGCATCCGCCGCAAGTAATCCGCTCCCCGTTCGTGCACCCCCACACGAACCTCCCGCGCAACGAAGGGCACGGCACACAGATGGCACCGACGACGAAGGCGGCCGGCGACGGCAGCGGCCTGGTGGAGATGGCCTGGGACCCGATCACCCGGATCGTGGGCAGCCTTGGCATCCACACGAAGATCGACTTCAAGCAGAAGCGTGTCGCGGAGTGCTACAGCACCTCGTCGGTCTTCCGTGGCTACAGCGTCTTCATGCGCGGCAAGGACCCCCGCGACGCCCACTTCATCACCAGCCGCATCTGCGGCATCTGCGGCGACAACCACGCCACCTGCTCGGTGTACGCGCAGAACATGGCGTACGGCGTGAAGCCCCCGCACCTCGCCGAGTGGATCATCAACCTCGGCGAGTCCGCGGAGTACATGTTCGACCACAACATCTTCCAGGAGAACCTGGTCGGGGTCGACTACTGCGAGAAGATGGTCAAGGAGACCAACCCCGGCGTCCTCGAACTCGCCGAACGCACCGAGGCCCCGCACGCGGCCGAGCACGGCTACCGCACCATCGCCGACATCATGCGCTCGCTGAACCCCCTCGAAGGGGAGTTCTACCGTGAGGCGCTCCAGGTCAGCCGCTACACACGCGAGATGTTCTGCCTGATGGAGGGCCGCCATGTGCACCCCTCCACGCTCTACCCGGGCGGCGTCGGAACCATCGCCTCCGTGCAGCTGTTCACCGACTACCTCAGCCGCCTGATGCGCTACGTCGAGTTCATGAAGCGTGTCGTGCCCCTGCACGACGACCTGTTCGACTTCTTCTACGAGGCGCTGCCCGGATACGAGGAAGTCGGCCGCCGGCGTGTCCTGCTCGGCTGCTGGGGCGCGCTCAACGACCCCGAGTACTGCGACTTCACCTACGCCAACATGACCGACTGGGGACGGAAGATGTTCGTCACCCCGGGCGTGATCGTCGACGGCAAACTCGTCACCAACGACCTCACCGAGATCAACCTCGGCATCCGCATCCTGCTGGGCAGCTCCTACTACGAGGACTGGCAGGGCCAGGAGCAGTTCGTCACCCACGACCCGCTCGGCAACCCGGTGGACCCGCGCCACCCGTGGAACCAGCACACCATCCCCGCCCCGCAGAAGCGGAACTTCGACGACAAGTACAGCTGGGTCATGTCCCCGCGCTGGTTCGACGGCAAGGACCACCTCGCGCTGGACACCGGCGGCGGCCCCATCGCCCGCCTGTGGTCCACCGCGCTGTCCGGGCTCGTCGACATCGGGTACGTCAAGGCCACCGGCCACAGCGTGGTCATCAACCTGCCGCGCACCATGACCAAGCCGGAGACCACCTTCGAGTGGAAGATCCCGCAGTGGTCCAACGCGCTGGAGCGCAACCGCGCCCGCACCTACTTCCAGGCGTACGCCGCCGCAGTCGCACTGCACTGCGCGGAGAAGGGCCTGGCGGAGGTCCGCGCCGGACGCACCCAGACCTGGGAGAAGTTCGAGGTCCCGGACGAGGGCATCGGCGTCGGCTTCACCGAGGCGGTCCGAGGCGTCCTGTCCCACCACATGGTGATCCGCGACGGCAAGATCGCCAACTACCACCCGTACCCGCCGACCCCCTGGAACGCCAGCACCAGGGACAGCTTCGGCACGCCGGGCCCGTACGAGGACGCCGTGCAGAACACGCCCATCTTCGAGGAGAACACCCCGGAGAACTTCAAGGGCATCGACATCATGCGCGCCGTCCGCAGCTTCGACCCCTGCCTGCCCTGCGGCGTCCACATGTACGTCGGCGGCGGCAAGACGGTGAAGTCGATGCACGTGCCCACCGGCCTGAGCGGACTGGGCGGATGAGCGCGGGGACGGCGCCCGCGCCGGTGAACGCGGAGCAGACCGGACGCCGTGTCGAGGAGGTGCTGGAGCGTCTGGCCGCGAGCGGCGACCCGGCCGCGGCCGCTGCGGCCGAGGAACTCGTCCGGTCCCTCATGGACTTCTACGGCGCCGGCCTGGCCCGCATCCTCCACCTGTTGTCCTCCGCTCCCGGCCGGCCGCCGGCCGGACTGCTCGGTGACGAACTGGTCGCGAGCCTGCTCGTCCTGCACGACCTGCACCCCGAGGACCGCGACACTCGCATCGCCCGGGCCCTCGACAGCGTCCGGGAACACGCCCTGGACGTCGTGGAGTTCGACGAGGAGAGCGGCACCCTGACCCTGCGCGCCCGTGAGGCCGGCGGCTGCGGTTGCGGCTCCGGCACGGATGCCAGGGAGGCCGCCCAGGCAGCGCTCGCCTGCTTCGCACCGGAGGTCAGGGCCGTCGACGTACAGGCAGCACCGTTGGGGCCCACGCTCCTCCAGATCGGCACGGCACCGACGGGGGCCCGATGACGGCGTCCCCGGCGACGCGTACGCCCGGCCTGCGGAGGTTCCTCGCCGAGCGACCTGCGCAACCCGAACGCTGCGAGCTGTGCGCCGCGACCGTGGACGCGGACCACCGCCACCTGGTCGACACCGAGAAACGCGCCCTCGTCTGCGCCTGCGCCCCCTGCGCGCTTTTGATGGAGCAACCTGGGGCGGCCGCAGGCCGCTTCCGCACGGTCCCGGCCCGCTACCTCACCGACCCCGGACACCACCTCGACGAGAGTGCGTGGGAGGCTCTGCAGATCCCGGTCGGCGTAGCCTTCCTCTTCCGCAACGCCGCCCTCGACCGGCTCGTCGCCCTCTACCCGAGCCCGGCCGGAGCCACCGAGAGCGAACTCGAACCGGCCACGTGGACGTCAGTCCTCGGCGGCAGCCGCCTCGCCCAACTGCTTGAGCCCGACGTGGAAGCGCTGCTCCTTCGCCGCACCGACGGCAGCTTCGACTGCCACCTCGTACCGATCGACATCTGCTATGAACTCGTCGGCCGCATGCGCCTGTTGTGGCAGGGCTTCGACGGCGGAGCCGAGGCCAGGGCCGCGCTGGAGGCGTTCTTCGCGAACGTCACGCGACGCGTCCGACCCCTGGACGAGGCGGTGCGCCCGTGACGGAGTTCTCCTTCACCTGCACCGGCGTCCGCGCCGACCGGTACGCCGCCGGACCGACCCTCGTCTTCCGGCTGCGCGTCACCACCGCCGACAACGCCCGCGTGCACGCCCTCGCGCTGCGCTGCCAGATCCGCGTCGAACCCGCCCGCCGCGGCTACGGGTCCGCCGAGGCCGAAGGGCTGGCCGACCTCTTCGGCGAGCGCTCCCGCTGGGGCAGCACCCTCCAACCGGTGCAGTTCGCCCAGGTCTCGCTCATGGTGCCCGGCTTCACCGGGGAGACCGAAACCGACCTCGTCGTCCCCTGCACCTACGACATGGACATCGCCGCGACCCGCTATCTCACCGCCCTCACCGACGGCGAGGTCCCGCTGCTGATGCTCTTCTCCGGTACGGCGTTCACCGGAGACGCCGGCTTCCAGGTCGAGCCGGTCCCGTGGGACCGGGAGGCGGTCTTCCGGATGCCGGTCGCCACCTGGCGGGAGATGGTCGAGCAGCACTTCCCCGGCTGCGGCTGGATCCGGCTGCCCCGCGACACCATGGACGCCCTCCTCGCCTACCGCTCACGGCACGCCCTGCCCTCCTGGGAGGCGACCGTCCGGGCGCTGCTGGCCATGGACAGGGGCGGCCCGCCCGCTCACGACCCGCTGCGCGCTCTCACCGCCACCACCGGAAGGACCGATCCGTGACCGTGACCGCGTTCGCCCCTGAGACCGAGGAGCGGTTGGCCCTCGCCCGGCAGGTGGCCGACGCCGTCCTCTTCGAGGGCTATGTGCTCTACCCCTACCGCGCCTCGGCGGCCAAGAACCGGCTGCGCTGGCAGTTCGGGGTGCTCGTGCCGCCCGGCTGGGGCGCCGACAGCCAGGAGCACGCCTTCCAGCACACCGAATGCCTGATGGACCCGAAGGCGGGCGCGACCCTCTCGGTCGAAGTGCGCTTCCTGCACGCCCGACGGCGCACGGTGCAGCAGGCCCGCCCGGACGGCGGCTACGACACGGTGCGCGAACTCCGCCTCGACGACCGGGTGCTGGTGCCCTGGGACGAGGGGAGCGAGGAGCGCGTCGAGGTGGTCGCGTCGGTGGACGAGCTCTTCGGCGACGGCGTCACGTATCCCTTCCGACGCCCGGCCCGCGAGGACACCGCACCGGTCCTGGACGAAGCCGGCCGAACCGTCGGCCGACTGGTCCGCCGGTGCGAGGAGATCAGCGGGACGGTCCGGCTGTCGGCCCGCGAACTCGACGGCCCCTACCGGACCGCGCGGCTGAGCGCCGTCGTCGAGAACACCAGCGACTGGACACCGCCCGAGGGCCGCGGCGCCGACCGGGACGCGGCGCTTCCGCACTCCTTGGTGGCCACCCACCTCCTCATGGCCCTCAGCGCCGGATCGTTCCTGTCGATGACCGATCCCCCCGAGTGGGCCAAGGGCGCGGTCACCGCCTGCCGCAACCTGCACACCTGGCCCGTACTCGCCGGCGAACCCGGCCGCGCCGACCTCGTACTGTCCTCGCCGATCATCCTGGAGGACCATCCGGCCATCGCGCCGGAAAGCCCCGGCGCGCTCTACGACGCCACCGAGATCGACGAGATCCTCGCGCTGCGCACCGCGGCCCTCACCGACGAGGAGAAACGCGAGGCCCGGGGCACCGACGAGCGGGCGGCCGCCGTGATCGAGCTGGCGGACTCGATGCCGGCAGAGGTCCTGGAGCGTCTGCACGGGGCGGTGCGGAGCCTGCGCGAGGTGACCGGCCCGGGCCCCGCCGCCCCGGACGGCGGTTTTCCCGACGAGCACGGGGTGCAGCGGCCCGACACCCCCTGGTGGGACCCCGCGAGCGAGGCGGGATTCGACCCGGCACAGGACCGTGTGCTCGTGGACGGCCGGTCGTTGGGCAAGGGCAGCCGCGTCGCGTTGCACCCCGGCCTGCGGCGCACAGACGCGCAGGACATCTTCCTGCGGGGCCGGACCGCGAAAATCGAGGCGGTGCTGCACGACGTCGACGGCGGCGTGCACCTGGCGGTCACGGTCGAGGGCGACCCGGGCGCCGACATCCGCCGCGAGCAGGGACGGTTCCTGTACTTCCAGCCCGACGAGGTCACACCGCTGGAGGACGACGGATGAACCTTCCCCCACCGGCAGGTCCAAGGACCCTCGTCGCGGGCATCGGCAACATCCTCCTCTCGGACGACGGCTTCGGCGTGGAGACCGCACGCCGGCTCGCCGAGCGCGACCTGCCCGGACACATCGAGGTCGTGGACATCGGGGTGCGTGGCGTGCACCTCGCCTATCAGCTCCTGGACGGCTACGACACCCTCGTCCTCCTGGACGCCACGGCGCGCGGGCAAGCCCCCGGCACGCTGTACGTGATCGAACACGACATCGGCACAGACCCCACGCCCAGCAGCCCCGCGCTGGACGGCCACCGGATGACCCCTGACGCCGTCCTCGCACTGCTGGGCACCCTGTGCGCCGGTGCCGGCGGCGAGCCACCCCGCCGCGTCCTGGTCGTCGGCTGCGAACCGGCCTCCGTGGACGAGGGCATCGGTCTCAGTGCGCCGGTGTCCGAAGCCGTACCGGAGGCCGTCCGGCTGATCGAAGAACTGCTGCGGAACGGTGAGCCGTCCGTGGCGCAGGCCTCCACCACTGAGGCTTCGACATGAGGAGAGACCGGATGAAGAAGATCGTCATCGGCGGAGCGGCCCTCGCCGCCTTGGTCGCCGTCGTCGCCGAAGTGCTTCCCGATGTGCGGCGCTACCTGCGGATCCGCCGAATGTGAACCCGGCCGGACACCGGTGTGCCGGGCGGTTGCGTCGAACGGCGTACCTGCCAGCCGGCGACGGCGTGCCGGGCCCGGCGACCCGGACCCACGCGCCTCTAATGAAGGCAGTCGGGAGGCAGGCTGCGGAAGGACGGACACCCATGCATGAGATGTCGGTCGCGCTGGCAGTCGTCGACCAGGTGGCCGAGGCCGCCACGCGGGCCGGAGGCGTCACGGCGGTGCGATCGGTACGGCTCCAGGTGGGCGAACTGGCCGGCGTCGTACCCGATGCGCTCGCCTTCTCCTTCGAACTGGCCTGTGCCGGAACCCTGCTGGAAGGCGCCGAACTGGTCACCGAAGCGGTGCCGGGCCGGGCCCGCTGCGCGCCCTGCGCACACGAATGGGCCGTCGGCATGCCGCCCCGGCTGACCTGCCCGGCGTGCGGCGCGACGCGTACCGACCTGCTCGCGGGCCGGGAACTGCAGATCGTCGATGTGCACTGGGAGGACGGCGGCCCTACCTACGCCCCCACCCGCGAACCGATCTCCGAGGAGCGCTGAACCATGTGTCGTGTCGTCGACCTGCGGCAGGCCGTACTCGCGAAGAACGACGCGAGCGCCCACGAACTGCGCGCTCACCTCGCGGCCCGCGGCACCGCGGTCGTCAACCTGCTGTCCAGCCCGGGCAGCGGCAAGACCGCGCTGCTGGAACGCGAACTGCTGCTGGCACGTGAGCGGTCCGTACCGGTCGCGGCCCTGAGCGCCGATCTCGCCACCGAGAACGACGCGGCGCGCCTGGCGCGTTCGGGCGTCCCGGTCAAGCAGGTACTCACCGACGGACTGTGTCATCTGGAGGCGGGGATGCTCGCCGGGCACCTGGACGGGTGGCTGCCCGAGGACACCCGGCTGCTGTTCGTGGAGAACGTCGGCAACCTGGTCTGCCCCGCCTCCTACGACCTGGGGGAGACACTGAGGATCACTCTCGCCTCCGTGACGGAGGGCGAGGACAAGCCGCTCAAGTACCCCACCGCGTTCGGCCTCGCCCACCTGGTCGTGGTCACCAAGACCGACATCGCTCAGGCCGTCGAGTTCGACGAGGCGGCGTTCCGCGCGAACGTGGAGCAGGTCAACCCGGGAGTCGAGGTGGTCCTGACCTCGGCGCGCCGGGGGCAGGGAGTCGGCGCGCTGCTCGACCGGGCGCTGGCCGCCGTGGACGGCGCCCCCGTCCACTCGCCGGTCATGGCCCGCCCGCACCACCACGCTCACACCCACGTGCAACCGGAGGTCACCGGCACGATGGCCCACACCCACTCGTGAGCGCTCCGCTGGCCCCGGCCGCCGCCGAGGACACTCCGCGACGCCGCCGGGTCACCGTCCGGGGAGTGGTACAGGGCGTGGGCTTCAGGCCCTACGTGTACGGCCTCGCCACCGAACTCGCCCTGGCCGGACACGTGACGAACACTCCGGAGGGTGTCGTCGTGGAGGTCGAGGGGACCGCCGCGGCCGTGGCCCGGTTCTGCGACCGGATCGCCGTCCAGGCACCCCCGCTGGCCCGCGTGGAGTCCGTCCACCACAGGGAGATGCCTCCGGCCGGCGGCACCGCGTTCACCATCCTCGCCTCCCGCGCCGGGGGACCGGCCCGCACCTTGGTGTCCCCGGACTCCGCCACCTGCGCCGACTGCCTCGCCGAGCTGTCCGACCCGGCGGACCGGCGATACCGCCACCCGTTCGTCAACTGCACCCACTGCGGACCGCGCTTCACGATCGTCACCGGCGTGCCGTACGACCGGGCCCACACCACCATGGCCGGCTTCGCGATGTGCCCCGACTGCGCCCGCGAGTACGCGGACCCGGCCGACCGCCGATTCCACGCGCAGCCGGTCGCCTGCCCGGCGTGCGGGCCGCGGCTGCGTCTTCTCGTCGCCGAGGAGGCAGGGCGCACAAGTGCCGACGGGGCGGAACCGGTCACCGCGGCTCGCGCGCTGCTGGCGCGGGGCGCGATCCTCGCCGTGAAGGGCCTGGGCGGCTACCACCTGGCCTGCGATGCCACCAACCGGGCGGCCGTCGGCCTCCTGCGACGCCGCAAGGCGCGCGGCGACAAGCCGTTCGCCGTCATGGCCAGGACCGCGGACGAGGTCCGGCACCTCGTCTCGCTGAGCGCCGAGGAGCGGAACCTGCTCGAAAGCCGAGCCAGGCCGGTCGTCCTGTTGAGGCGGCGTCCGCAGCCCTCGTACGCCCCCGGGGAACCGCGGCCGGCCGAGGCTGTCGCGCCCGGCAGCCCCGACCTCGGTGTGATGCTGCCGTACACGCCCGTGCACCATCTGCTGCTCGGCCTGCCGGGCGACCCGGACGGCCCCCGGCTGCTCGTCATGACCAGCGGCAACGTGTCCGGCGAGCCGATTGTCACCGACGACGCCGAGGCGCTGGAGCGGCTCGCGCACCTGGCGGACGCCTGGCTCACGAACGACCGGCCGATCCACGTCCCGTGCGACGACTCCGTGGTCCGCGTCTGCGACGGGGAACCGCTGGTGATCCGCCGCTCGCGTGGCTACGCCCCGCTGCCCGTCTCCCTCCCGCTGCCCGTGCGGCCGGCCCTCGCCGTCGGCGGAGACCTGAAGAACGCCTTCTGTCTGGGGGCGGGCCGCCGCGCCTGGCTGTCTGCGCACATCGGCGACATGGACGACGTGGGCACGCAGCGGGCCTTCGAGCGCGCGGCGGCGCAGCTGGAGTCCATCACGGGGGTGCGGCCCGAGACGCTGGTCTCCGACCGGCATCCCGGCTACCGCTCCGCCCGGTGGGCCGACCGGAACGCGGCACACCGGCCCGTCGTGCGCGTCCAGCACCATCACGCGCACGTCGCCGCCGCGATGGCCGAGCACGGCCTCGACGGCAGCCGGGCGGTGATCGGCGTCGCCTTCGACGGCACCGGCCACGGCGACGACGGAGCCGTGTGGGGCGGGGAGTTCCTGCTCGCGGACTACGACCACTTCACCCGGTTCGGGCACCTCGCGTACGTCCCGCTGCCCGGCGGGGACGCCGCGGTGCGCAGGCCCTACCGCATGGCACTGGCCCATCTGAGGGCGGCCGGGATCGGCTGGTCCGACGACCTCGCCTGTACGGCCGCCTGCCCGCCCGACGAACTCCGAATCCTCGACCGGCAGTTGGCGCGCGGTCTGAACTGTGTCCCCACATCCAGCATGGGCCGGCTCTTCGACGCAGTCTCCTCCCTCGCCGGAGTGTGCCACCGAGCCGGATACGAGGCCCAGGCCGCCGTCGAGCTGGAGGGCGCGGCTCTGCGTGCACCCGCCGATGACACCACCGCGTACGCCTTCGCCCTTCACACGTCGCAGGAGAACGGGGGCGGCGCCGTACGGGCCGATCCGGCACCCGTGCTCGCGGCGATCGTCGGCGACCTGCGCGCGCGCGTCGAGCCGGCCCTGGTCGCGGCCCGCTTCCACCGGAGCGTGACCGTCATGGTGCACCGGATCTGCGCGAGGGCGCGAGAGCGGCACAGGCTGGACACGGTTGCCCTGACCGGAGGCGTGTTCGCCAACACGCTGCTCGCCTCGGACTGTGCCGCCACCCTGCGCGAGGACGGCTTCACGGTCCTGCGACACCACCTGGTACCACCCAATGACGGCGGCCTGGCGCTGGGCCAGCTGATGGTGGCCGCCCGCGCCACCCCCACCCCCACCCCCACCGACTGAGCAGACGCGCGACCCACAGCGAGGAGAGGCTCATGTGCCTGGCGGTACCCGGCAGAGTGCTGGACATCGAGGAAAGGGACGGCACCCGTATGGCCACCGTCGACTTCGGCGGCGTGGTCAAGGAGGTGTGCCTGGAGTACCTGCCCGACCTGGAGGTGGGTGAGTACGCCATCGTCCACGTCGGGTTCGCCCTGCAACGGCTGGACGAGGAGTCGGCGCGGCAGACGCTCGAACTGTTCGCCGAACTCGGCCTGTTGCAGGAGGAGTTCGGCGACCCCTGGGAAACGGCGGCGGCCGCGGAGACGGGCCAGGAACCGGTGAAAGAGGTGCGCAAGTAGTGAAGTACATCGACGAGTTCCAGGACCCGGAGCTGGCCCGCCGGCTCCTCGACGACATCCACGCCACGGTGACCAGGCCATGGGCCCTCATGGAGGTGTGCGGAGGCCAGACGCACAGCATCATCCGCCACGGCATCGACCAACTCCTGCCGGATCAGGTCGAGTTGATTCACGGACCCGGCTGTCCGGTGTGTGTGACCCCGCTGGAGGTCATCGACAAGGCGCTGGAGATCGCCTCCCGGCCGGAGGTGATCTTCTGTTCCTTCGGGGACATGCTGCGCGTGCCGGGCACGGGACGGGACCTGTTCCAGGTCCGCGGGGAGGGCGGTGACGTGCGTGTCGTCTACTCCCCGCTTGACGCACTGCGGATCGCGCAGCAGAACCCCGACCGCCAGGTGGTGTTCTTCGGCATCGGCTTCGAGACGACCGCACCCCCCAACGCCATGACGGTCCATCAGGCCCGGAAGCTGGGCATCGAGAACTTCAGCATGCTGGTGTCCCACGTCCGCGTACCACCCGCCATCGAAGCGATCATGTCGTCGCCGAGCTGCCGTGTGCAGGGCTTCCTCGCGGCCGGGCACGTGTGCAGCGTGATGGGTGTGGGGGAGTACCCGGAACTGGCGGAACGCTTCCGCGTTCCGATCGTCGTGACGGGCTTCGAACCGCTGGACATCCTCGAAGGCGTGCGCCGGGCCGTCCGTCAGCTGGAACGCGGTGAGCACACCGTCGACAACGCCTACGCCCGTGCCGTCCGCCCGGAGGGCAATCCGGCCGCCCGGGCCATGCTGGAGGACGTCTTCGAGGTCACCGACCGTGCCTGGCGTGGCATCGGGGTGATCCCCGACAGCGGCTGGCGGCTTTCGTCGAAGTACCGCGACCACGACGCCGAGTACCGCTTCTCGGTCGACGGGATCCGGACGGCGGAACCCGCCGAGTGCCGCAGCGGAGAGGTCCTGCAGGGCCTGCTCAAGCCGCACGAGTGCGAGGCCTTCGGCACTCGGTGCACGCCGCGTACCCCCCTGGGGGCCACCATGGTCTCCAGCGAGGGAGCCTGCGCGGCCTACTACCTCTACCGGCGTCTGGACCTGCCCACCACCACGGCCCGGGAGGCGAGCCCCGTTGTCTGACACCACCGATCTCCCCGTCCCCACCCTGGACGTCGAAGCGTGGACGTGCCCGGCACCGGTACGCGACCGGCCCCGCGTCGTGATGGGACACGGCGGTGGTGGAGTCCTCTCCGCCGAACTGGTCCAGCAGATCTTCGCCCCGGCCTTCGGCGGCGAGGTGCTGTCGCAGATGGGCGACTCCGCCGTCCTCTCCCTGGGCGGGGCCCGGATGGCGTTCTCCACCGACTCGTACGTGGTGCGGCCGCTGTTCTTCCCCGGCGGCAGCATCGGCGAACTCGCGGTCAACGGCACCGTCAACGATCTCGCCATGAGCGGTGCCCGAGCCGCCTACCTCTCCTGCGGATTCATCCTCGAGGAGGGCGTCGAGCTGGACGTGGTCACGCGAGTGTCCGAGGCACTGGGTGCGGCTGCGCGCACCGCCGGTGTGGAGGTGGCCACCGGCGACACCAAGGTGGTGGAGGCCGGCCACGGCGACGGGATCTTCATCAACACGGCGGGCATCGGGGTCGTCCCGCCGGGCGTCGATCTGCGTCCTCAGCGGGTCGTCCCCGGTGACGTGGTGATCGTCAGCGGGGCCATCGGTGTGCACGGGGTGGCGGTCATGAGCGTGCGCGAGGGCCTGGAGTTCGGCGTGGAGATCAAGAGCGACTGTGCGGCGCTCGGCGGCCTGGTCGACGCCATGCTCGCCGTCACCCCGGATCTGCATGTACTGCGTGATCCCACCCGGGGCGGCCTGGCGGCCACGCTCAACGAGATCGCGGCGGCCTCCGGCACAGGGGTGGCCATCCGGGAACGCGAGGTCCCGGTGCCGCCCGCCGTGGCCAACGCCTGCGCCATTCTCGGACTGGACCCCATGTACATCGCCAACGAGGGCAAGCTGGTCGCCTTCGTCCCGCGCGAGCACGCCGACGCCGTTCTCGAGGCGATGCGGGCCCATCCTCTGGGCGCGGACTCCGTGATCATCGGAGAGGCCGTCGAGGCGCACCCCGGCATGGTCGTGGCCCGCACCGGCCTGGGGGGAACGCGGGTGATCGATCTGCCGATCGGGGAGCAGCTGCCGCGGATCTGCTGACGGGGGGCGCTGCGCGTCCCGGGACCGGTCGTCCAGGCACCGATCTGGCCGTTAACCCGGCCGGCGCCCGGACGGCGGGTCCTTGGGGTCCACGCCGGTCGTGGCAGAAGCGTCCTTGGTGCCGCTGGGGCGCTGGGAGCGCCCCTTGCGTCCGGTGTCGCGCCTGCCTTTCTCGTCCGCGTCGCCGTACTTCTCACCGCTTGCACCGCGGCTCTCGGCGGAGTCGCCCGGCACGGACTTGGTCTCCTCAGGAGACTTCGTCCGGCCCCGGCCTCTTTCGCCGGCCTGCTCAGTCGCATGGAAGGAGCGGCGAGCGCTCGGGTTGTCCTGCTGGCGCGTCTCATCCACATCGGGCGACCAGCCGTGCTGTCCTGTGCCCTGGTGACGGCTGGGACCCTCTCCCTGCGGTGGCTCGGACGAACGTGGTTTCTTCGACATGGCCGAGTCCGCCTTTTCATGGTCAGTGGGGGACGCCGGTCATGCGCACCCACGATAGGTGAATTATCCCTCATCCCGATATTTCGGGCGCGCTATGACTTTGGCCTGGGTGGTGCTCCGCAGGTGCTCGCCTCGTCCAGTAGGCGACGTGAGGACCGGGGGCCGGTACAGGGCACGCCGGACAGAAGGAAGCTCCGTGGCCTTCTTCTTGATGTCGACCGCTTCTCGATGTCGACCGCCCGGCTGGATGAAGCCGGGTGGGCGTCTGTTGTCAGCCACGACGCGCACACACCCCGCAAACGCAACCTGCGGAACAGTGAACGAACAAGTCAGCTGTCCCACGACCACGTCGCACATGCGACCCCGTCGCACAGGTTAAAGATCAAGCTGGAGATCAGTGATTCTTGTGTGGTCATGGGGTTGCCTGGTAGGACTGTGACGCGCCGTTACCGTCACATGTTCGATTCTGCGGGGGTTACATGTGGCCGCCACGGCCTTAACGTCTTCACCTCGGCGACGCCCGGGTGCCCCGCGTCCGCTCCGGCAGCGGCTTCCCACCGTTGTCAGGCGGGCCACTCGCCACGGGCTGGTGCTGGCCGCTGTCGCGGTGACCGTGCTGCTGTGTGCGACGGCGCTGGCCGCGCTCGCGGCGCTGGCCGGGAGTTCGGTGCAGGCCGGGGCCGAGCGGCGGCTGGCCGGCAACCTCGACGCGCAGGTGAATGTCAGCGCGTCCTTCCGGGCCGGGGGGATGGCCGCCGCCGACCGAGAGGTGCGGGCCGCCGCCGAGCGGGTGTTCGCCGGGGTGCCACAGCGGACCTACGTGGGGCTGCTGGGCGTGTCGCCGGTCTCGGTGACAGGGATCGGCGAGATGGCCGCCCCGCCGCGCGGTCCCGGAGCCGGCGGCCTGCACCCGGTCGCAGTGCAGGACGGGGGCAGGTTCGGGCAGTTGGTCGCCGGGCGGTGGCCCGCCGGCACGGCCGACGCGCCGGCCGGCGCGTTCACCTCACTCCCCGATGTCCGGGTCGCCACTGGGTCCACCGCCCCGGTCGACGCGGCGCTGCCTGACGCGCTGGCCAGGCGCCTGGGCGTCGGACCCGGTACCGGCCTTCAGGTGGAGGACGCCTTCGGGCGCGCCATGACCGTGCGGATCACCGGAGTCTTCCGGGCGAGAGGTGCCATCGGGTTCTGGCCTGCCATGGCCGGGGACCTGGCCCCGGGACAAACCGCTGACCAGGGCCTGCTGGTGGTGTCGGCGTCTGCTCTCAACGGCAGCGCTGTCCTGAACGGGCAGCTGACGGCCCACTGGAGCGTGCAGCCCGACTTCTCCCGTATCGACGCGGCCAGCCTCGCCGGGCTGCACGAACGGCTGCGCGCTTTCTCGGGCAGCGAGAGCCGGGTGTCGGTGTTCGGCGGGCGACCGCCGTCGCTGGACGACCTGACGGTGGTCTCCGGTCTGCCGGGCGCGGTCGACGACCTGACGGTGCCGATGGTGGCGGCCCGGTCCTCGCTCTACCTGCCGAGCGTGATGCTGGCAGCCTTGGCCCTGGCCACCCTGGTACTGGCAGCCCGTCAGTTGACGGTGCGCCGGCGCGACGAGCTGGCCCTCCAACGGGCCAGAGGCGCCGGCACCTTGCGGTTGCTGCGCGGTGCGACGGCCGAGTGGGCGCTCACCGGCGTCCCGGCCGCCGCCGCAGCACCCTTCCTTGCCGGACTGCTGCACCCCGGCAACCGGGGCTTCGGCGCGTGGGCGGCGGTGGGCCTGACCCTGCTGGTGCACGCCGCGGCGGTGCTGCTGCCCGTACTGCCGTCGGCGCGGACACGGTCGGCCCGCGGCGCACGAGCCGCCGCCGCGCAGCGGCTGGGCGCCGACCTGGCCCTGGCGGCCGTCGCCGCTCTGGGCTATCTGGAACTGCGGCGGCACCACTCACTCCTCGCCGGCCTGGGCACCGGCAGCGCGTCCGCGGACCCGGTGCTGGTCCTGGTGCCGGCCCTGGTGGCGGGCGCCGCCGCGCTCCTGCTGCTACGACTGCTGCCGCCGGCCTCCCTTCTGCTGGACGCGTTCGGCCGTCGCAGCCGGGGCCTCATCCGCGCGCTGGCCGGGTGGCAGCTGAGCCGGCGGGCTGCGCGCAACGCCGGGCCGGTGGTGCTGATGTGCCTGGCCGTGTCGGTGAGCGCCTTCGCGACCACCGCGCTGGCCTGCCTGGGCGCCCTGGCCTCCGAGGAGGCCGCCTTCACCGTCGGCGCGGACGTACGGATCTCCCCGTCCGAAGCGGGCACCTACCCCTCCTCCGCACTGGGCGCCGCCTACCGCACGCTGCCGGCGGTGACCGCCGTGACACCGGTGACACGATCGACGGTGAACCTGCCCGGCGGCACCACCGAAGACCTGGTCGGCGCGATCGGCGGACCCGCTCCCCGGACCCCGTCACCGGTCGTCTACGGGATACGGCTCCCCGGGCGTCCGACCGCGCTGCTCCTGGACGAGCGGCTGAGCAGCGACGGCAGCCGGGCGGCGCCGACCCTGGAACTGACCGTGCAGGACGCGTCCGGCCTCGTCAGCACGGTGACAACCCACCTGCCCGCCGCCGACGGAGCCAGGCACACCGTCGTCGTCCCACTCAAGGTGGCGCTGAGCGGCGGCCACCCGCGGGAGTATCCGCTGACGGTCACCGCCGTCAACCTCCTCCCGCAGCCGAACATGCGTCCCGCGCGGCTGGACCTGGCACTGATCCGGGTGGGCGCGCGCGGCACCGCGGACACCTGGGCCACCCGGCTGCCCGGTGGGCAACGCTGGGCCAACGGCACGGACCACGCTTCCGACTCCACCACGGGGGCGTGCCAAGGAAAGCCGACCGGCAGCTACGAACCCGGCACTCCCGGGGTGTGCTCCATCGCTCCCGGCGGCTCCGAAGTGCTCCGCACCACCGTCAGCACCGGAATCCGGGCCGCCCAGGCCGTCGACGACGCCCTGGGCGGCCCGTCCGACAGCGACTACGACACCCGGCCCGGCAGCCAGGTCCGACTCGTGGCGGGCCCGGCCGGCCGGCCCGCGCCGCTGCCGGTGCGCGCCGACTCCTCGGCGCTGCGCGACGCGCGCCTGGGCGTCGGCAGCACCACGACGCTGGATCTGGGCAGCGCCCGCGTCACCGCCAAGGTCGTGGGCCGGGTCGACGCGCTGCCCGGACTGGGCCGCGGACAGGGTCATCTGATCGCCGACCAGCGCCAGCTCGCTACTGCGATGACGCGAGCCGGTGCCGACCAGGAGGATCCCGCGTTCTGGTGGCTCAGCAGCACCGACAGCGCCCGCACGGCTGTCGCCGCCGAGGCGCAGCCCGCGCTGGGCCGCGTCACCACCACGGCGCGTACCGCCGCGTCCCTGCAGGCCGACCCGTTCCGCAGTGGGCTGCGCCGGGTGCTGGAACTGGTCCGGTATCTGGCCCCCGGTTTCGCGCTCATCGCCTTCACCGTGCACGCCGTGGTCTCCACCCGGCAGCGCCGCACGGAGTTCGCCCTGCTGCGGGCGATCGGCGTCCGTGCCGGAAGCCTGTCTGCGCTGCTGGCCGCCGAGCAACTGGGGCTGGCGCTGTTCGCGGTGGTCCCAGGGGCGCTGATGGGCATGGCCCTGGCGTCGGCCGTGCTGCCACTGGTCACCGTGGACGACAGCGGCCAGGCTCCCTATCCGCCGCTGCCGTTGGTCATCCCCTGGGGACCCGTGACGCTTTTCGCGGTGGCGACCGCTGTTGCCATCAGCGCGGTCGTGCTGGCACTGGCCCGGCTGCTGTCCCGAGTGGACCTGGTGCGTGTGCTGCGAGCCGGGGAGGACCGTTGAGCCGGGTGGACGGACACGACCGGGAAGGGCGGACGGTGACGCGACCCGTGGGCGCGGGCGCGGCGGTGACGCGGCGCCTGATACGCAAGGAGGCCCGCGGCGATCTGCCGCTGCTGGCCTGCCTGTCGGTGGTCGTCCTGACGCTGACGGCGCTCTGCGCGTGGGCGCCCGCTTTCGCGGGCGGCCAGGAGGACCGGGCGCTGCGGCAGCGTGTCGACGCCTCACAGGCCCAAGCCCCCCTGATCAGCCTGAGCACCACACCCGAGGTCTTCGACACCGTGCCGCCCGCCGTGGACGCGGCCGGTCTGCTCGACCCCGGCCGCACCCTCACCGAGCAGCTCAGCGGGTCCGCCGCGCGCCATCTGACCATCACCGGCGCCAGCTACGACTACGACCAGGCGGCCCTGATCTCACCGCAGCCGCCGGGGCCGGCGAACACGAGCACCGAGCTGACGGTCAGTCATCTGCCGGCCGCGCGGGCCCATCTGCACTACGTCAGCGGCCACGCACCGGCCGACCACACGCCGTTGGGCACGGCGCCCCAGATCGGGTTGTCGCAGGCCACGGCGCACGCGCTCGGCGTCCGGGCCGGCAGTCGGCTGAACCTTGAGTTCGCCAAGACGCTGGGGGTACAGAGCGCACCGCCACGCGCGGGGCTGCTGGTGAGCGGGGTCTACCGCACCACGGCCGCGACCGACGACTTCTGGTCGGGCCGCGAGACGCTGGACCAGCCGTCCCGGTACCCGGCCGAGCACTCCGCCGGCACCGTGCTCGCCGTCCGCGGTCTCGTCGGTCTCGACGCGGCCGAGCTGCTGGCCGGTGCCGGGGTTGGCGGCCCCCGGGTGACCTGGCAGCTGCGCGCCGACCTGTCCGGCGCGGCGCTCGACCAGGCCCGCGCACTGACCGGGCCGCTGTCGCACTACAGCGCGGACCTCAGCGCCGGCCTGTGCCAGGGAACCGACCCCGTCACCGGCGACGTCAGCTGCCATGTCGGCGGCCAGGCCACCGGGGCCCTGCTGGTGATCGACTCCCTGACGCCGCTGCTCGCCACCTTCACCGCTCAGGACCAACAGGCAAGGGAGCTGGCCACGTTCGCCATTGACGCGCTGGCCGCCGTCGCACTGGCAACGGTCACCGTCGCTGTCCGGCTCCTGCTGCGCCGGAGGCAGGCGCACCTGCGGTTGCAGCGCGCGCGGGGCGCGTCCACGGTGCGGCTGGTGCTGCTGCGCTGCGCCGTGGCCTGGCCGGTGGTAGTGATCGCCGCACTGCTCGGCTGGGCGGCCGGACGGACCCTCGCTCCCACCGAGACGTCCGGATCGCCGCAACCGGTGACCGCCGCCCTCGCCGCCTCGGGGGTTGCGCTGATGGTGCCGCTGATGACCTGGCTCGCGGTCCGCGAGCCACGCAGACCCGGCCGGCTGCGGCGCACACGCCGGAACATCGCCATGGGCCGGCGCGCGGTCCTGGAGCTGACGGTACTGGTCACGACGGCGGCGGGCGTGGTCGCCCTGCGCTCGCAGGGCCCCGACGGAATTCTCGGCGCGGTGCCGGTGCTGGTGGCGCTGTGCGTCGTACTCATCCTGCTTCGGATCTCCCCGCTCGCTCTGCGCCTGGTGCTGCGGCAGGCCCGGCGCGGCCGGGGCGTGGTGGGCTTCGTCGGGGCGGCCCGGGCCTCCCACGACGCCCCGGCGACCGGACTGGCCCTGTTCGTCCTGGTCCTGACCCTGGGCACGGCCGTGTTCGGCGGCCTCGTGCACCGTACGATCGACGACGGCCTGGCGGCGGGTGCGGCCTGGACCACCGGCGCCGACGCGAGCGCGACCGTGGCCGGGACCGTGACCCCCGCACCGGACACCCGCACCACCGGAACTCGAACCGCCCTCCAGCATGTGTACACCCTCGACCTGGCAGGACAGGCCGACGGCGCGGTGATCTCCCCGGTCGCCGTGATCACCGTGGATCCCCGGCAACTGGCCGCCGTCGCCCCGAGGTCGCCGCTGGCCGACACCCTGCTGGCCCGGCTGGCCACCCCCGCCGGCACCCGGATCGGCGCCCACGCTCAGCTGCCCTCCCTGCTCTCGCCCGGCCTGCGCGCGAGAGAGCGCACCGGTGGCTTCACCGGCACGGTTGTGCCCGAAGGGCAGCGCCCGAGGGACCTGGTCTTCGAACCGGTCGGCACCCTCACCACCGCGGAACTGCGCGACCCGCTCCTCGGGCCGGTCACGGCACAGATCGCCGCCGGGGCACCGATGCTGATCACCACCGTCCAGGCCGCGCAGCTGATGCCCCCGCAGTCCTCGGGAAGCACCGTCCTGCTCCTCAGAGGCGACACTCCCGCAACCGCCGAACCCGCCGCACTGCGGTCGGCAGCGGCCAAGGCGCTCGGGCCACTGGGCCGCATCCGCGTCCGCTCCGAGACGCTGAGGGCTCTGCGCACCGACGGCCTGACGCAGGGACTCGGCACGATCTACACCACCAGCTCCATCGTGGCCGCCCTGTCAGGCCTGCTCGCGCTCGTCCTGGAACTGACCCTCACCTCCCACGAGCGCAGCCGCACCACCTCGTTCCTGCGCACACTCGGACTCGGCGGCACAGAAGCCGTCACCCTTCACTTCCTGCAACTGCTGCCACTGGCGCTCGCATCAGCGGTGGGTGGCACCCTGCTCGGGCTGCTCGAACCGCGGCTCATGGCGCGGACACTGGACCTGCGGCAGTTCACCGGCGGGCCCACCCAACCGGCGCTGCACACCGACTACTCACTGACCGTCGCCCTCGTCGCCGGTGTGACCGCACTGATCCTGGCCGCCGCGGTCACCGAAGCCGTCCTCGCCCGCCGGCGCGGGCTGGGAGCCGTACTGCGCCTCGCATGAAGCCCCGACGCCCCCTCTCACCGCCGGACCAAGGCGCGCTCAGCCTTCGGAGCCACCGCTCGCCACGTCCTGTGCCTCGGATCGTGCCCGGCGCGCGGCCTCGTCGGGCCACACACCGACGTGGTCACTCTCCAGGACCAGCCGCACCCGCTTACGCAGGTGCAGACGCTCGGTGAACTCGCCCGGCAGCTGCAGCCGCCCGCTGCGGTCCAGGACCGCGTACTCCTCAGCGGTGTGCACCTCGACGCCGTCGTCGCCGGTGGCGCCCCGGCGCAGCACCTCGGCCGAGGTGCGGCCGTCGCGGATCCGTACGGTGCGCTGCACCTGCTCGGACACCAGCGCGTCGTGGGTGACCACGATCACCGTGACGCCCAGGTCCTCGTTGGCCCGGCGCAGCGCGGCGAAGACCTCGTCGCTGGTGGCGGTGTCGAGTTCGCCGGTGGGCTCGTCGGCGAAGAGCACGCGCGGCTCGTTCGCGTTGGCGACGGCGATGGCGACCCTTTGCTGCTCGCCGCCGGAGAGCGTGTCGGGGGTACGGTCCCGGCAGTGGCCGACGGACAGAAGGTCGAGTAGTTCCTCTGCCCGCGCCCGGCGCCGGGAGCGCTTGATCCCGGTGTACGTCATCGGAAGCATCACGTTCTCGGCCGCCGAGAGGTAGGGCAGCAGATTGCGGGAGGTCTGCTGCCAGACGAAGCCCACCGTGCGGCGCCGGTAGCCGAGCCGCTCGCGGCGCTTCATCGCCAGCAGGTCGTGTCCGGCGACCTCGGCGCCACCCGCGGAGGGCACGTCCTGGCCGGAGAGTATGCCCAGCAGGGTGGACTTGCCGGAACCGGAGGCCCCGACCACCGCGATCATCTCGCCCTCGGCCACGGTCAGGTCGAGGCCCTGGAGAGCCTGAACTTCGACCCCCTCGGTCTGGTAGATCCGCACCAGGTTCTCGCAGACGACCAGCCCCGCCTCGCGTTGCGGGCCGGCGGCTGCGGCCCGTCGGCGCAGCTCGTCCAAGTCCGGTGCCCCGGACGGTTGTTCGTGAACTGGCACACGGTCCCCCGAGAAGGTGAAGCCTGCGGACAACGCTGTCAGACAGTCGCCAGGGTAATGCGGAAGTCCGTACGAGGAGCGGGATCCGCCAGGTCGGCGGCCGCACGCCGATCAGTGGGCGAGACCAGCCAGGCCGGTGCCGTCCACGCTGATGTGCCCACCGTCCGGAGTGTCGAGGCCGCCAATCAGGTTGAGCACGGCGGTCTTGCCGGAGCCGCCGGAACGGCCTGTCGCAGTCGCCGGGCGCACGCCCCCGGACGCTCCCTACGAAGAGCCTTCGGCGACGTGACCGAAAAATTCTGCTGGACAGGGCAGTCGAATCCCCTTCCCCACCCGTCTTTACGGGGGAACCAGGGAGGGCATATTGAACGCCGACGAGGAACGCCAGTTCCGCGAGTTCGTGGCGGCGCGGTCGAGATCGCTGCTGCACACGGCATATTTGCTGACCGGGGACTGGGAGCAGGGCCGGGACCTGCTCCAGACCGCGCTTGCCTCAACCGCTCGGCGTTGGTCGAAGCTGCGCGACCGGGAGCAGCCGGAGATCTATGTGCGCCGGGCGCTCTACCACGCCCAGGTGGACCGCTTCCGGCTCCTCAGCTGGGGGCGGGAGACCGTCACGGACATGCCGCCGGACAAGCCGTCCGGGCAGGGCGCCGACTGGGCCGACGCCGTGGTCCAGCGGCAGGACATCATGGCCGCGCTGCGGCGGCTGCCCAAGCGTCAGCGTGCGGTGATCGTGCTGCGTTACTTCGAGGACCGGCCGGACAACGAGATCGCCTCGATCCTGGGCGTCGCCCAGGGGACGGTTCGCAGCCAGACCCACAAGGCCCTCGCCTCGCTCCGCACCACCCTGGCCGGGGCAGGGCCGGCGGCCTCTTCCTCCACCGCCTCCTCCGGAAGGGGCCTCATCGCATGAACGACTCGACCGAACACCCCCTGCACGACACGTTGCTGCACGATGCCTTGCACGGCCATGTCCTGGAGAGCGGGGATGACGCCGGTGCCCAACTGGTCGGCCTGGCCGACGGCGCGTTGCGGGTCGCCCGGCGGCGGCAGCGGCTGGCCCGCGTGGGGGCCGGTGTCGTCACCGCCGCCGTGGTGGCCACCGCCTGGATGGCTGTCGCGGACGGCGCGACCTCGAGACCACACGTGGTGCAGCCCGCCGCAGGGGGCCACACGGGGAAGGCGGCTCCGGTCTCTCTCCTGCCGGTCTCCTCGGCAACGGAGCACGCATGCACCGATGCCAGCGGCGGCTACACCCTGCACGCGACCGCGACCCTACCGGCGATGTGCGTCCAGACCGACCGGGCCAGGGGCATGACCGACGTCCGTGTCATCTCCGCGAAGGCCGAGAAGAGCACCGTCGACGGCACCTGGCAGGTCATTGCGACCCTCAGCCCCGCCGACCGAACCCGTTTCGCCTCCCTCACCGGCTCCATCGCGTCGGCCCCGGCCCCGCGCAACGAATTCGCCATCGTCATCGACAACAAGCTCTGGGGCACCCCCTACGTGAGGGGCTCGATCACCGGCGGTCGTTTCGAGATCGTCAGGAGCTACATCGGAGACCTCACCAGCGCTACCGCCCACGACCTGGCCCAACGGCTGGATCCCGGGTGAGCAGTCGACTCCTGCTACGGCGTTGACACACCAGTACGGAGAAGCCGGGGGAGCACTGCGAGTTCTGGTGGCGCGCCGATGGTGAGGTACCCCCTTGCCGGTCTGGACAACAAGGGCGCTCCGCTCCCGCGCAGACGGCACAGCCGCCACCGAGAGCCCGATCACCATCGCCGCCTGCGCCGCGGCGCCTGCCCTGATTCGCGTACGGGCGTTCGCCAAGCTGTCTTCTTGATGTACGGAGTTCCACGTTCCTGGCCGGGCTGCCCGGTGCGGCGGACGCCCTGGGACTGGCCGAGGTGCTCGCGGCGGCACAGCTGAAACTGGTTGCGGCGCTGCCGGCCCCACTGCGGGACCGAGCAGATCGGATCCGAGAGCGTCCCACCTCGAAGCTCTCGGCTGGTACCGGGAACAGGGCTCCTCACCCGCTCTCGTAGGGCTCGTCATTGCCGTGTGGCCCAGCGGCGAATTCAGGTGCCATACCGCCGCTGGGCCGAGCCGCAGGAGGTCGAGCGCGAACTCGACCCCTACGACCTGTCCTCAAGGCGGGCGTTGGTATCTCGTCGCAGCAGTGGACGGCGCGGTGCGGAACCCATGGGGTGTCGTCGATCCTCAGCCTGGCCGTCGGGGAGGACGGCTTCGAGCGCCCCGACGGCTTCGACTGACCGCCCACTGCTGGACTACCTCACCGCTGGACTACCTCACCGCCTACGACGCCCGCAGGCTGCGGCTTCAGGCCGGCCTCCGGATTGCTCCGGCACTTCTCACGGCACTGCCGGACCGCTGGACGCGGCACTGGTCCGCGCCGTCGAAGCCTCGGTAGGCCCTCCGTGCGGCGACGGCTGGGTGACGGCGAAGGTACCGCTGGAATCGGTCGACCTGGCGGTGCCCGTACTGCTGTCACTGGGGCCGGGCATCGAGGTGCTCGCCCCCCGGGGAGCTACGCTGCAAGATCGCGGAGACGGCTGCGGCCGTGCTCGACCGATACCGGCCAGCGGACACATCAGGCCCGGCGGGGGGCGGCGGCCTCAGCAGCAGTCCGGCGGACAGGGTCGTCAGCAGCGCAAGGGTGGCAAGGAGTGCAAAGCCGTAGCGCGTGTGACTGTGGTCGGTGACCATCGCGACCAGGAACATCACCCCGACCGTGGCCGCCAGCCCGCCACCATTCGCCAGCCCGAAGGCCCTGCCCACCGAGGCTTCGTCGGCCGAGGCCATCAGCATGGTGCGGGAGGCGATCCGGGCCTGCCCGAAGAAGAACGCACCCAGTGGCACCCCGACGACGTATCCGGCGATCCCGAACTGGCTCTGCAGCACCAGGCAGACATCGCAGAGCAGAAAGCCAACGACGGCGATGCGAAGGTCCGCACTGCGTCTGCTGACGATCCGGTAGGCACCGGCGGCCCCCAGGAAACCGAGGCACCCGAGGGCGTCCACGGCACCGAACGTCCCTGCGCCCAAGTGGAGTTCACCGATCACGGCGGTGGGCAGCAGAGCGTTGAAGACCGTGACGACCACGCTCCCCTGGGCGTAGAGCAGGATGAAGCGGCGCATCCGCAGCGGCCCACGCGTAGCCGCCCGGGCAGGCGGCTGCTCCCAGGCGACGGTGGCCGTCGGCATCCGGTCCGGGCGACGTCCCACCGCAGCGACGCAGAGCGCCGAGACCATGAAAGTTCCGGCGTTGAACACCAGCAGCGGCACGGCACCGAACGTCTGGACGCACAGGCCGCCGATAGCCGCCGACAGCAGCATCCCTGCCTGGGTCCCCATCTCGTAGCGGGCGTTGAACCGCCGCAGCCTGTCCGCCGGAATGCGTTCCTTGATCAGCGCGGAGCTGGCCGGGAAGAACAGGGCACCGACCACGGCGAGCGCCATATTGGCGCTGTAGATTCCGGATCCCGGGGCACCACCGCGGGCCAGCCACAGCGGTAGCCCGAGGGCCGGCGCCGCGCTGGTGACATCGCAGCCGATCCACAGGGCTCGCCGGTCGAAGCGGTCGGCCAGCCGGCCGAAGAACGGCGACAGCAGCGCCTGTGGCCCGGCGACGGCGATGAACAGCCAGCCGACAGCCATCATGGTCCGCTGCTCCCTGATCATGAGCAGCGCCCCGACGATGAGCTGGACATTGTTGCCGAGAGCGGTGGCGAAAGCAGCGGGCACAAGCAGCCGCTCGGCGCGGCGGGCGTGGTGGCTGAGGATCATGGCACCACTATCCAGAGGTTCACTGACATCCTGTGTCAGTGAACCTCTGGATAACAGGCTCCCGTTGGGGGACGTCATCTTCACGTGGCGCCGAAGGTGCCCCGCCGGGCGGCCGGTCAGAGACTGACGATCTGCCAGTCCTGGTTGGCACCGCCGGCGATGGGCCATTGGATGATGTCGGCGTGGTCGGCGGTCGATCCGCTGTCTACGTCGGCGCACCATCCGGTGTGGACGTTGACGAGCCGGTAGTAGCCACTGGTGGTGGAGGGGACCAGTTTCCACCACTGCGCGTTGTCACCGTTGTCGATTCCCTGGGTCAGGGTTGCGCCCTGGGTGGAGTTGGGGCTCTGCAGGAGCTTGCCGCTCTTGACGTTGGACAGCCGGAAGGAGCCGTCGGCGTTCGGCAGGAGCTTCCACTGCTGGTTGGTCCCGCCGCCATAGGGCCACTGGATGAGCGGGGCGCCGTCGGCGGTGGAGGCGTCGGCGACGTCCAGCGCCTTGCCGCTGTTGCGGTTGATGAGCTTGTGCGTGCCCAGGTCCGCGGTGAAGGGCCGGTCGTAGACCTCTAGGTTGCGGATGGACGCGTATGTGGCGGAAGGCAGACCGGTGACGGTGACGCGGACGTAGCGTGCCTGCGTCCGGAACACCACCGTCTGGATCTGGCTGGTGCTGGTGGTGGCAGTGTTGTCGGCGAGCATGGTCCAAGTGCTGTTGTCGGTGGAACCCTCGATCTTGTAACGGTAGTTCCGTCCGTCCAACTCCCAGGCGATACGGGTGCCGGTCAGCGAGCGGGTGGAGCCGAGGTCGACCTTGAGCCAGTGGCCGGTCTGGCCGTCGTTGGCGCACCAGCGGGTGGCGGTGGAGCCGTCGAGGGCCTTGGCGGCGGTGTTGCCCTTGGAGGTCTCCTCGCTGTCCGCCGTCGCCGTCTTGCCGGCGGTGATGTCGGCCGGCTGCACGGAGCGGTCCAGGGTGATGCCGACGACGCTGTCCTGGGGGTGGGTGGTGCGGTCGATGCCGTTGATCGTGACCCGGCCGTCGCTCGCCACCGAGTAGGTCAGGCCGGCCCCGGAGCGTACGTCGAAGACGCGGGCGACCTGGGCGTCGCCGATGGGGAGGGTGGTGAAGGTGGTGCCGCTGTAGCCGGGCAGCAGGTGGACGTAGAAGGTGTTGTCCTTGTAGGTGAAGCCGTACTGGCCGTCGACCGGGTTCCAGGGGCCGCCGCGGGTGCCGTAGATCGACTGGCCGCAGGCGGTCATGAAGGTGCCGATCTGGCGCAGCAGGCTCGCCTGGCCCGAAGGCACGGTGCCGTGCCGGTCGGGGCCGACGTTGACCATCGCGGTCATGTTCCGGATCCAGCAGTTGACCAGGATGTTCATGGCGGTGCCGTAGGCCATGCTAGGGGAGTTGGTGTATCCCCAGGCGCCGCCGACGGTGAACACCTTCTCGACGAGTCGGCCCGTACGGATCGCCCCGCTCGGGACCGAGGGGCCTTCGTCGCTCTCGTAGTCGCCCTTCCAGCCGGAGCGTGAGGTGGCGACGATGTCGGGCTGGTGCTTGCGGACCATGCCCATGAGTCCGAGCGGCTTGCCGGACGCGTCGGTCTCGCCGTATGCGGCGTCCACCGGCCACTGGTTGGCCGTGTCGCGGTACTGGCCGGATTCCCAGAAGAACGCGCCGTCCGCGTCCGTGCCCTTCTCCGCGATCCAGCCGCCGTCCCACCACAGGTCGTCGATGACGCCGTACTGGGTGACGAGTTCCTTGATGGACTCGTACACCTCCGTTTTCATGATCCGCGCGTTCTCCTTGTGCGCGGGATCGGTGGTGTAACCCCAGGGGTTGGACGCGCAGTTGGTGCCGGTGACGTCGTAGTAGCCGGGGTAGCGCCAGTCGATCGGCGAGTAATACAGGCCCACCTTCAGTCCGGCCGCCCGTACCGCCGACACGTAGTCCTTGACGAAGTCACGGCTGAGCGGCGCCTGCCCCGAGCTCCAGGCGTTGGGGTGGTTGAGCGGCCACAGTGCGAAGCCGTCGTGGTGACGGGTGGTCAGAGTCGTGTACTTCGCGCCGAAGTCCTTCGCCAACTGCGCCCACGCTGCGGGGTCGTACGCGTCCGCAGTGAACTGCTCACTCGTGGCGTCGGTGACGTACTTCTTGTAGTTCTCCGGCGTAACAGGCCCGTTGTGCATCCACCACTCACCCCTGGCCGGGCCCGCGTACGGCCCCCAGTGGATGAACATGCCCAGCTTGGCGTCCATCAGCCACTGGATCTTGGAGTCCGGCTGCTGCTCGAGACCCAGGTCGACCTGGGGGATCCGCAGCGGAGGCAGCGGCAGGGGGGTGGGGGCAGTCGCCGCGTACGCGGGCGTCGCCAGTGCGGCGGAGCCGACCGTGGCGGCCACCGTCATGGCCGCCATTCCGGCGAGAACTGATCTGCGGGAGATGGATTCCGGCACCGTGATGTCCTGTTCGTTTCGTCCGAACCCCGCCCGGTATCGGCGACTGTGGGCAAGGGGGAGGGGCAGCGCGGCTCAGGTAGTGGGACCCGGCCCGTAAGAGTCTCGGACCAATGGCTCACTGCACTGATACATCGGATGGATTAACGAACATGAACGATGCCTCTGTCCAGCCCTGTGACACAATTCTTTGCAGGAGGCGGACAAACTGTCCGAGCGGACTCTGGTCGCTGGCTCGGACATTGGATGTATCGAGGTGTTGACGTGGTTCCTGCCGCGCCCCTACCGTGCTCCATCGGAATCGCACAGCTTCTTACATTTCCCCAAGTTCCCCTGAGCGTGGATGCCTTGGGGGCCTTCAGCGGCCTGGACGGGCCGATCGCCCTCTTCCGTGACCTCGCGCATCCCCCCGAGTGTCCGTTCGCCAAACGAAAGGTGCGGAACCCGATGCCCCGTCGTGCCTGCCTGCTTCTGTTGTCCCTACTTCTGGGGGTGGTCGGACTGCTGTCCGCCGGCGCGCCCGCGCAGGCCGCCCCGCTCACCGTGACCAACGGAATCCAGTTCACCGACACCACCGGAGCCGTCGTGCACGCCCACGGCGGTGGCGTGATCAAGGTCGGCGCGTACTACTACTGGTTCGGCGAGAACCGGAATCCGGACAACAGCTTCAAGGCGGTCTCGGCGTACCGGTCGACGGACCTCAAGACCTGGGAGTTCCGCAACAACGTCCTCACCCAGAGCAGCGCTCCCGAGCTGGCAGCCGCGAACATCGAGCGGCCGAAGGTGATCTACAACAGCACCACCGGCAAGTTCGTGATGTGGATGCACAAGGAGACCAGCACCGACTACACCCAGGCCCGGGCCGCGGTCGCGGTCTCCAGCACGGTCGACGGCACCTACACCTACCAGGGGAGCTTCCGGCCGCTCGGTGAAATGTCCCGGGACGACACCCTGTTCAAGGACGACGACGGCACGGCCTACTTCATCTCGGCCGCGAACAACAACGCCGACCTCCACATCTACAAGCTGAGCGCCGACTACACCGGCATCGACAGCCTGGTCGCCAACCCGTGGCCCGGTGCCTACCGCGAGGCGCCGGCGCTTTTCAAGCGGGGCGGCGTCTACTTCATGCTGAGCTCCACCACCAGCGGCTGGAACCCCAACCAGCAGCGCTACGCCACCGCCACCAGCCTCACCGGTCCCTGGACGGCCATGGCGGACGTCGGTGACGCGACGGCCTACGGTTCCCAGACCACCTACGTCCTCCCCGTCCAGGGCACTGCGGGCACTTCGTACCTGTACATGGGCGACCGCTGGGGCAACTCGATGGGCGGCACGGTCAACGACTCGCAGTACGTCTGGCTGCCTCTGACCTTCCCCACCAGCCGGACCATGGACCTACCCTGGTACCCGCAGGTCGCCATCGACACAGCCGCCGGCACGGTCACCGGCGTGGGCGGCGGGCCGTACTACAACCTGGTCGCACGGCACAGCGGTCGTTGTGTCGACGTCGCGGACAACGCCGCCGCCGACAGCCATGACGTGGTGCAGTGGGACTGCAACGGCGGCCTCAACCAGCAGTGGCGGCTGAAGGACGCCGGCGGCGGTTACGTCCAGGTCATCGCCGAGCACAGCGGCAAGTGCCTGGACGTCGCGAACGCCTCCACCGCGGACGGCGCCTCGGTGCAGCAGTACCACTGCACCACCGGCACCAACCAGCAGTGGCTCCTGCAGGACCAGGGCAACGGCTACTCCCACCTCGTCGCCCGGCACAGCGGCGAGTGCCTGGACGTGGAGAACGGCTCCACCGCCAACGGAGCCCGCCTCATCCAGTGGCCCTGTGGCACCGGCACCAACCAGCAGTTCCAGCAGCGCACTGCTTCTTAAGCTGCTGAGTCTCCTCACGGAACCCTGTGAACAGCTCGTTGCATGAGGAGACTGAAGCATGGAGTCACGGTCCGAACTTCGTTCGGCATCTCGACAGTTGGGCGGTCTCCACGGCCGCCGAGCTACAGGACGCCACCCTCCAGGTCGGCTACTGAGCGATCCCCGGCAGCCGTACGGCGGGGCTGCGGCGGCGCGGACCGGCCACAACCCCGCCGTGCGGGACGCCGGACGTCGCTCCAGACCGGCCGACTTCAGCCAGGACTTGGTCACGTCGAGCGGGTCCTTGTTCTCAGCTGGCCCGGGAGTCCAGGTCCGGGCAGCCTTCCGCACCGGAACGTCGCGCGTACCCGAGTGATCTGTCCGATGCCCGCTCGGAGTTGATCGAGCCGGTGCTGCCGCCTGGCGCTTCGAACGCCGGGGCCGGGCTGTGGACTTCGGCCGGTCACCTCGGCACGGCCTGCGCTGAAGTGGGCCGGGAGGGTATGCGCTGCCGGCAACTGGCCGTCGTGCTGGGCTTGGAGGTGGTCCCGGCGAAGGCCGAGGGACTGCGATCGAAAGCGAAACGCCTGGAGGGGCGAGGGTGGGCACTCCATGTGCGGCCGAGAGTGTTGGGTTCGGGTCCCCTCGGCCCGGAAGCCTCAGGTGCGGTCTTCGGCAGCCGTCAACCCGTATGCAAGGCCTTGTGATTCGGGGACTCGCGCACGGGTTCCCGTAGCAAGGCATCCAAAAATCTCGAAACCCCAGCGCCTTCCCCTGCGGTGATGCAGGGCCCGGCCGGCAGCCCAGTGCAGTCAAGTCCGGCCGGTGCGCCGCAGTCGTGCGGACTTGCGCTTCAACCATGCGAGGGCGATGCGGAAGGTTCCCGCATGCGGGCAACTCTCCACTGACCCTCTGCTCAATCATCGGATCCATTTGGCATGGCAGTCCCGGAGAGGCTGTCAAGAATCCAGTTCGTTCGACGTCTTCCTTTTAAGCCCCTCGACATACATCCTATCTATCGCTCTCCTGTTACCCGCCGCTGTTCACCGCAAGGAAGCCGCAACCATGGCTGTTCTCCGAAGAAGTACCGCATCGGGCGCCGTCGGCGTGCTGGCTCTGGCCGCTGCCCTCATCATCGCTCCGCCCGGGCCGGCCGCCCACGCCGCCGCCGGCACCACCGCCTGGCAGTCGGGCCAGTTCAACGTCGACACCCCGAACCTGGTGCGCCGCTCGAACGTGGTGCTCGGCAGGCCCAACAACGATCAGTCGCAGTTCATGCCGCTCGGCAACGGAACGCTCGGCGCGGCCGTCTGGGCGGCGGGCGGCTTCACCGCACAGCTGAACCGGTCGGACACGATGCCCGACCGGAAGTCGCCCGGATGGCTGACCATCCCGGGACTCGCCAAGCTCACCAGTGCACCCGACTACACCGCCCACCTGGACCTGTACGACGGCACGTTCACCGAGTCCGGCGGCGGCTTGACGGCGACCGTGTACGTCCGCGCCGACAAGGACGAGATGGTCGTCGACGTCACCGGCGCCGAGCCCAACACCACCCAGACCGCGCAGTTGGCCCTGTGGTCCGGCCGCTCTCCGCAGGCGCAGGCATCCGGCTCGACCGGCACGCTCGCCGAGACCTGGACGGACAGCTCCGAAGCGGGGGCCACCGGCGACACCTTCGGCTCGCTCGGCGCCGTTACCGCCGGCGGAACGGGCGTCACCGCCTCCGTCGTCGACTCCAAGACCGTGAAGGTGTCTTTCAAACCGAAATCCGACGGCAGCTTCCGGGTCGTCGCTGCCGCCCCCCACTGGACCGGAGGGAACGCCCAGTCCACCGCCACAACCCTGCTCGGCTCGGACGCGACGAGCGGCTCCTCGACCCTTCAGTCGGGGCACCTGTCCTGGTGGCACTCGTTCTGGAACCACATCGGCCTGATCAAGTACTCCTCCTCGGACGGCAGCGCCGACTACCTGGAGAGCCTGCGCTCCCTCGACCTGTACGACGCGGCGGCCGAGAGCCGGGACACCTACCCGGGCTCTCAGGCGGGGGTCGCCGACCTGTTCTCCCCCTACCAGGACAGCCACAGGTGGGACCCGGGTGCCTGGTGGCACTGGAACACCCGCATGCAGGTCCAGGCAAACCTCTCCGCCGGCGCCTTCGACCTCAACGCCCCCTACTTCCGCCTCTACCGCGACAACCTGAGCAACATCCAGGCCTGGACCAAGGCCCGCATGGGCAACCGTGCGGGCATCTGCGTCCCGGAGACGATGCGCTTCAACGGCGCCGGCTACGAGAACGGAAGCAATTACGTTGCGCTGAACTGTGACTCCGGGTCCGGCCCCACCTGGAACGCCCGCACCATCAGCACCGGCGCAGAGGTCGGCCTGTGGGTGTGGCAGCAGTACCTGATGACCCGCGACCAGTCCTTCCTGAGCGCCAACTACCCGCTGATGGCCGAGGCCGCCCGGTTCCTGCTGGCCTACTCGACCACCGGCGCGGACGGCAACCTGCACACCTTCCCGTCCAACGCACACGAGACGCAGTGGGACGTCCACGACCCGACCACCGACATCGCGGCGATGCAGGCCCTGTTCCCCGCCACTGTCCAGGCGGCACAGACCCTCGGGCAGGACGCCGACCTCGTCACCCAGCTGAACGCCGCGATCCCCAAGATCCGTCCGTTCGCCCGCACCGACGCCTCGACGCAGTCCCAAGTGCTCACCCCCGCCGACGATGCAGCCGGCAACGACGTCATCGCACCCTCCTACGACCCCACCGCCACGAAGCACAACAGTGAGAACATCGGCCTGGAGCCGGTGTGGCCCTACAACCTGATCGGCGACTCGGGCAACATGTCCGACCTGGCCAAACGCACGTACACCAACCGCCCCAACAAGCTGGCCAACGACTGGAGCAACGACCCGATCCAGGCCGCCCGCCTCGGCCTGGGCGACGAGGTCGCGTCCACCCTGACCGCACTGACCAAGAAGTACCAGAAACTCCCGTCGGGCCTGGCTACCTTCGTGGGCAGCGAGCCCTACGGCGAGCAGCTGGGCGTGGCCTCCGCCGCGCTCGGCGAGGCGCTGATCCAGGACTACGACGGACTGCTGCGCATCGCCCCCGCCCTGCCGTCCGGCTGGGACGCGGACGGCACGGTGTACGTCCAGGGCGGTCACAGGGTCTCCGTCCAGGTGCACGGCGGCACGATCACCACGGTCGGCATCAACGCCGGATCCACGGGCACCATGAACGTCCGCAATCCTTGGCCGGGCCATCAGGTCCAGGTCGTCGACGGCGGCGACGAGAGCACCGTGGTGGTCGCCGCGACCTCCGCCGCGCAGATCTCGATCCCCGTCACCAACGGCCACTCCTACCTGGTGCAGCAGCCGTCCGACCCGGTCAGCGCCCGCACCGTCGTCTCGGTGACCGGCACCCCGGCCACCCAGATGCGCACGCTCGGGTCGGCCTCGATCGGCCTGCCCGCCACCAGCAAGCTCGTCAGCGCCGCTTCCGGCCGCTGCCTGGACGACCCGGGCGCCAGCACCACGGCCGGTACCCAGGTCGACATCTGGGACTGCGACGGCGGAGCGAACCAGCAGTGGACCTACACCTCGGGCAGGGCCCTGACCACCAAGGGGCTGTGCCTGGACGCCTACCAAAGCGGCAAGACACCGGGCACGAAGGTCATCCTGTGGAACTGCTCGGGCAGCTCCAACCAGCAGTGGACACCCCAACCGGACGGCACCGTAAAGAGCGTTCAGTCGGCCCTGTGCCTGGACGTCACCAACGGCGCCACCACCAACGGCACCCTGATGGAGCTGTGGAACTGCAGCGCCTCCGCCAACCAGCGGTGGACCACCAGCTGATCGCCTAATGGGAGCTACGGAGCCGGGGAATGCTCGGGTCCGTAGCCGCCAGCAGGTGAGCGCTACCGACGCCGGAAGCATTCGACTTCTGAGGTCAGACCGTGCCCCTGCTGGTCGGCCGGGAGGCCAGACCGTTGATGGGGTGGCGTGCCCGCCGGGCAGTGGGGCGTGAGCACTGGATCCATTAGGCCGCGTGCCGTGCCTTCCGCAGGCTGCATGGAGCAAAGCACCTGACCAGGAGGACGAGTTGCTGCTGATCGGCGATGACTGGGCCGAAGACCACCACGACGTCGAGGTCCAGGACGAGGCAGGCCGAAAACTCGCCGCGGCGAGGCTGCCCGAGGGCGTGGAGGGAATCGCGAAGCTGCACGAGCTCCTGGCCAAGCACGGCGGCGAGGGCCTGGATGCCGCCGACGTGGTGGTGGGGATCGAGACCGACCGCGGCTCCTGGGTGCAGGCCCTGATCGCCTCCGGCTACCAGGTCTATGCCATCAACCCGCGGCAGGTCGCCCGGTTCAAGGAACGCTATGCCTCCTCCGGCGCCAAGAGCGACAGGGGCGACGCGCACGCGCTGGCGGACATGGTCCGCATCGACCGGGCCCAGCTGCGGCCGGTGGCCGGGGACAGCGAGCAGGCGCAGGCCGTCAAGGTCGTCGCCCGCGCCCACCAGACCTTGATCTGGGAACGCGTTCGCACGTTCCAGCGGCTGCGCAGCACGCTGCGCGAGTACTTCCCCGCCGCCCTGGCCGCCTACGCGGACCTCACCCTGACCAGCACGGACGCCCTGGAACTGCTGATCAAGGCCCCTACCCCGGCGGCCGGGGCGAAGTTGACCCGTGCCCAGATCACCGCCGTTCTGGCCCGTGCCCGCCGGCGCAACCGGGACGCGAAAGCGGCCACGATCCAGGCCGCGCTGCGCGAACGGCAGCTGGGCCTGCCCGAGCCGGTCACGACCGCCTACGCGGCCACCGTCACCGCTCACGCGAAGCTGCTGATCGCCCTGAACGAGCAGATAGCCGACCTGGAAGGGCAGGTGAGGGCCCATTTTCTCAAGCACCCAGACGCTGAGATCTACCTCTCGATGCCCGGCATCGCGGAGATCACCGGCGCCCGGGTGCTCGCCGAGTTCGGGGACGACCCCACCCGCTACGCGTCCGCCAAAGCCCGCAAGAACTACGCCGGCACCAGCCCCATCACCCGGGCCTCCGGCAAGAGCCATACCGTCCAGGCCCGCTACGTCCGCAACAACCGGCTCGCCGATGCGTTGCAGACCCAGGCGTTCTCCGCCCTGCGCGCCTCGCCCGGCGCCCGCCACTACTACGACAAACAACGCGCCCGCGAGGCCGGTTACAACCCGGCCCTGCGGCAGCTCGGCAACCGCCTCGTCGGCATCCTCCACGGATGCCTCAAGACCCGAACCCTCTACGACGAAGCGACCGCCTGGTCGCACCACGCCCACACCCCTGCCGCTTGACACCAAACGACATGGGGTGTCTGACCAGTCGCCGCCCGCGGCCCCGCCTGCACCAGCAGGCGGGGCCGCGGGCGGCAGGTGTCTCGGCTAACAAGGCGCTGGCCGCCGTCCGAGCACCGGTCGAGCCCGGCTTCGCGCAGCTGAAGAACGGGCGCGTGCTCGGCACGGTACGTCCCGACCCGATGTGGGCGACCGCCATGGTTTGGGCCCTGATGGTCCTGACGAACCGTGCCGGGCCGCCAGGAAGATCACGACCTGTCTCGTGTTCTTCGAGAGGACCCCCTGCTGCGCCCCACCCGCGTCGTCCTGCCTGTCGGCGACGCCCTGGCGGCCCTGCCCGTGGGGGACATCGGTTGGCCGTGAAACGGTGCACCACTGCTGCGGGTCAACCTCGCGGGCGAGGCTCAAGGACATGCCGCACACGGCGTGGATTCGGCGCAGCGACATCGGATGTATCAACCGGCACCGCGGTCGGCCGCGAACAACTCCAGGACCTCCGCCACTCGGCCGCCTGTCCGTGAAGACGCCGTGTCCGTCGCTACGGGGCACCAGGCCGGGTGTCGGCGAGCGCGGCGCGCGCCGCCTCGGGGAAGGCAAGGGTGCCGAGCCATACGACGTTGTCGGCGCCGCTCACAATACGTTCCCTTCCTTGGAGGCCAGGATCTCGGCCAGGTGCATCGTGCCGACACCGGTACGCAGCCGGGACAGGCCGCCGCCGATGTGCGTCAGGCAGGAGTTGTCGCCCGCGCACAGGAACTCTGCGCCGGTGTCCTGCACATGGCGCATCTTCTCGGCCAGCATGGCGTTCGACACGTCGGAGTTCTTCAGGGCGAAGGTGCCGCCGAAGCCGCAGCAGGACTCCGCGTCGGGCAGCTCGACGAGGTCGATGCCCTTCACGGCGCGCAGCAGCCTGAGCGGCCGGTCGCCCACCCGGAGCATGCGCAGCGAGTGGCAGGTCGGGTGATAGGTGACCCGGTGGGGGAAGTAGGCGCCGACGTCCGTGACGCCGAGGACGTCTACGAGGAGTTCCGACAGCTCGTACACGGTCGGGACCACGTGCTCGACCGCCTCGGTGAGGGCGGCGTCCCCGTACTGCGGGGCCACAACTCGGTGGTGGTCACGCACCATGCCCGCGCAGAACCCGGAGGGGGCGACGACGGCGTCGTAGCCGGCGAAGACCTCGGCGAAGCGGCGCACCATGGGCAAGGTCTCGGGTCGGTAGCCGGTGTTGAAGTGCATCTGGCCGCAGCAGGTCTGATCCTGGGGGAACTCCACGGTGTGGCCCAGGCGTTCCAGCAGTTCGGTCACCGCGACCGGTGCTGGGAAACATCATGTCGTTGAAGCAGGTGATGAAGAGGGCTATGCGCATGGGGTTTCCTGGGACGGGTCTGGGGGCGCGGGGGCATCCGAGGGGCGAGCTCGCCGGATGCGACGGGCGGCCTGCCGGGTGAGTTCCTCGGACACATCGCGGTGCGCGGCTTCGTACTCCGCGATGCGGTCGGCGCGGATCCTGGTGTCCAGGGCGACCCTCATGACGGCTCCCTCGACGGCATGGCTGCCGCGATCAGTGCGGCTTGCCCGGTCAACGTGGCTGAGGGACGGGGGTGCCCTGGTCCAGCAGACCCTCGGCGCGCAGCTCGTCCCACAGGGCGTGCGGGATGGGGCGTCGCAGCTGTTCCACCGTGTCGCGCACCTCCTGCGGCGACCGCGCGCCGGTCAGGACGCTCGCGACCGCGGGATGGCCGAACGGGAAGCGCAGCGCGGCGGCGTGCAGGGGCACGCCGTGGCGTTCGGAGACCGCCAGCAGCCGCAGTGCCCGGTCGAGCACCGGCTGCGGAGCGGGTGCGTAGTCGTAGGCGGCGCCGGGCCGGGGCGCGATGAGCAGTCCCGAGTTGAACACCCCGCCGATGACGACGCTACGGCCGCGTGCGGCTGCCTCCGGGAGCAGTTCGGTGAGCCCGTCCTGTTCGAGGAGGGTGTAGCGGCCGGCCAGCAGCACCACATCGATGTCGGTCTCGCGTACGAACCGGGCGGGCAGCGCCGACTGGTTCATCCCGACGCCGATCGCCCCGATCACGCCTTCGCCGCGTAGCCGCTCCAGCGCCGGGTACGCCTCGCTCAGTGCCTGCTCGGCGTGATCGTCCGGATCGTGCAGGAGAGCCACGTCGACGCGGTCGACGCCGAGACGCTCCAGGCTCGCCTCCAAGGAGCGCAGCACCCCGTCGGCACTGAAGTCCCAGACCCGGCGGTGGGTGGCCGAGACGGCGAAACCATGGGCGAGGTCGTCACGGGCGTCGCCGCCCTCCGGGTCCGGCACGAGGAGCCGGCCCACCTTGGTGGAGAGGGTGTAGGCGTCGCGGGGGCGGTGGCGGAGCGCCGCGCCGAGCCGCCGTTCCGACAGGCCGAGACCGTAGTGGGGTGCGGTGTCGAACGTGCGGATGCCGGCGTCCCAGGCCGCGTCCACCGTGGCATGGGCGGTCTCGTGGGCGACCGGGTGGTAGAGGTTGCCGAGGGCGGCACAGCCCAGCGCCAGCTCCGAGACCGGTATCGCGCTGCCGCCCAGCCCGACGGTCCTCACGACCGGTCCGCCGGGCGCAGCCGCAACCCCTGCATACCGCCGTCCACCGCGAGCGCGGTGCCGGTGACGGACGCCGCGGCCGGGCTCGCCAGGTAGACGATGGCCGCGGCGACCTCGTCCGCGGTGACCAGGCGCCCCATGGGCTGCCGGGCGTCGAGGGCGGCGCGTTCGGCGTCGGGGTCGTCCGCGGCGGCGAGGAGCCGGGAGACCCACGGCGTGTCGGCGGTGCCCGGGTTGACACAGTTGACGCGGATGCCCTCGCGTACGTGGTCCGCTGCCATGGCGAGGGTCAGGGAGAGAACGGCTCCCTTGCTGGCGCAGTACAGGGCGCGCTGCGGGAGGCCCGCCGTGGCACCGATGGAGCAGGTGTTGACGACCGCCGCGTGGGACGAGCGCCGCAGATGGGGCAGGGCGGCCCGGGTGACGCGCACGATGCCGAGGACGTTGACGTCCAGGACCCGGTGCCAGTCTTCGTCGGGGTTGTCCTCGATGGTGCCGATGGCGCCGATGCCCGCGTTGTTGACGAGGATGTCCAGGCCCCCGAGCCGCTCTGCGGCCTGTTCCACGGCAGCGCGCACCGAGGTGTCGTCCGTGACGTCGGCCCGGAGGCCGAGCAGCGGTTCGCGGACGGCGTCCGGATCGAGGTCGAGCACGGCCACCGCCGCGCCCCGCCCCGCCAGCGCGCGGGCCGTGGCGAGCCCGATGCCGGAAGCACCTCCCGTGACGACGGCTCTGAGTCCTGACAGATCGGTCATGCCGCCCCTCCCTGGACAGCGCGGTCGTTCACCCAGAACGTGCCGTCCGGGTAGGTGTACTCGGCGATGGACTCCGCCCGCATGGCGGCGGAGAACCCGGGGGTGAGCGGCGCGGTGTAGTGGCCGTCGCGCATCACGACGGGCGCGGTGAAGTGGTCGTGGAGGTGGTCGACGAACTCGATGACGCGGTTCTCGGTTGTGCCGGACAGCGTCAGGTAGTCGAACATCGACAGGTGCTGCACCAGCTCGCACAGGCCCACGCCGCCGGCGTGCGGGCACACCGGCACGCCGAACTTGGCCGCCAGGAGCAGGATCGCGAGGTTCTCGTTGACGCCCCCGACGCGGGCCGCGTCGATCTGGAGGACGTCGAGGGCGTCGGCCTGGAGGAGTTGCTTGAAGACGATGCGGTTCTGCACGTGTTCACCGGTGGCCACCTTCACGGGGCCGATCGCCCGCCGTACGGTCGCGTGTCCGAGGATGTCGTCCGGGCTGGTCGGCTCCTCGATCCAGTACGGGTCGAACTCGGTGAGCGCCTTCGTCCACTCGATGGCCTCGTCCACGTTCCAGCGCTGGTTGGCGTCGATGGCGATGCGGATGCGGTCGCCGACGGCCGCTCGGGCGGTGCGCATCCGCCGGATGTCGTCGTTCAGGTCGGCGCCGACCTTGAGCTTGATCTGGGTGAAGCCGTCGGCGACGGCCTGCTTCGCGAGCCGGGTGAGTTTCTCGTCGGAGTAGCCGAGCCAGCCGGGGGATGTCGTGTAGCCGGGGTAGCCGCGCTCCAGCAGGACCGCCTCTCGCTCGGCGAGGCCCGTCCGGCCGTCGCGCAGGAGGGTGAGGGCGTCCTCGGGGGTGAGGGCGTCGGCGATGTAGCGGAAGTCGACCTGGGAGACCAGCCATTCGGGGTCGGCGTGGGCGAGCAGCTGCCAGAGCGGCTTGTCCTCGCGCTTGGCTGCGAGATCCCACACGGCGTTGACCACCGCGCCGATCGCCATGTGCATCACGCCCTTCTCGGGGCCGAGCCAGCGTAGTTGGCTGTCGCCGATCAGGTCGCGGCTGATTGAGCCGGGGTCGGCACACAGTTCCCGGACGTCACGGCCCACGAGATGGGGCCGCAGCGCCTCGATCGCGGCGACCTGGACGTCGTTGCCGCGGCCGATGGTGAAGGTGAAGCCATGGCCTTCGTGTCCGTCTCCGGCGTCGGTGCGCAGCACGACGTAGGCGGCGGAGTAGTCGGGATCCGGGTTCATCGCGTCGGAGCCGTCCAGTTCCCGCGAGGTGGGGAAGCGGATGTCGTAGGTGTCGACGGCGGTGATCCGTACGGGTGTCGCAGTCAAGGGGGTGCTGCCTTTCACGCTTGGGCGAAGGTCTGGCGCTGCAGGCCGAGGCCGTCGACGGAGAGCTCGACGGTGTCGCCGGGGCGCAGGAAGGGAGTGCCGGGGAGGCCGAGGGCCACGCCCGCGGGCGTACCGGTGTTGATCACGTCACCGGGCTCCAGGACCATGTACTGGCTCAGGTACGACACGATGTGGTCGACCGGGAAGACCATGTCGCTCGTGTGGCCGTCCTGCCGCTTCACGCCGTTGACGCTCAGGTGCAGGCCGAGGTTCTGCGGGTCGCCGACCTCGTCGGCGGTCACCAGCCAGGGTCCGAGCGGGTTGAAGGTCTCGCAGGATTTGCCCAGGTCCCACTGCGGCGAGTACTCCAGCTGGAATTCCCGCTCCGAGACGTCATGGCTGATCGCATAGCCCGCGATCACGGCCCGCGCGGCTTCCGGACCGTCGAGGTAGCGGGCCCGGCGACCGATGACGACCGCCAGCTCGACCTCCCAGTCGGTCTTCACGGAGCCGCGGGGGATCAGCACCTCGTCGTACGGTCCGACCACCGTGCCCGGGTCCTTCATGAACACCACCGGCCGCGCGGGGATCGCCGCGCCCGTCTCGGCGGCGTGGTCGCGGTAGTTGAGACCGACGCAGATGACCTTGCCGGGGCGCGTGACGGGCGCGCCCACCCGCAGGCCGTCCTGTTCGAGCTCGGGCAGTTCTCCGGCAGCGACGGCCGCACGGGCCCGGTCGACTCCCCCGGAGGCGAGGAAAACGCCGTCGATGTCCGGAGTCACGGAGGACAGGTCCAGCAGCCGGCCGTCGTCAGTGCGGACGGCAGGCCGCTCCTCGCCGGGCGCGCCGACTCGTAGCAGTTTCACTGGGTGAGCTCCCTTGCCATGCGGGATTCGTCTGGGGGTGGTCGGCCTTGGAGCCGGAGCCGCCTGTGTGTGATGGACCGGCCCGTTCCGGCTCTCGCGCATCCACCTTGACAGCCATCGGATGTATGGCTGCACAGTGACCATAGATGCGGAGATCCGCACCTGACAAGAATTCCTCGGATGTATTTCCTCGGCTTGGTCGGTCGAGCGCTCACGTGGCCAGATCTCCTGAGGTCAAGCATGGCCACGGAGCCGATACGCGCCACGCCATCCGATGAATCCAGAATAAGGCCAGAGGGCGTTCCGCCCCTGATGGAACCGTGGCCAGCGGGCATGCCACCGGCTCCTCCGGCTGACACGCCCCCCTTGAGGCGCCCCCGCCTGCCTCGCCCCCACCGGCTCAGACCGCCACGTTGCCGAATCGTGAGGTGCCACAGCGCATCGCCCGTCCTGTACGGAGGCCACGAATGTGCAGCTCACCAGGGGTCAGCGTGACCTGACGAGGCCGGAGAGGCGACTTCCTCGGCCCGGAAACCCATGTTCCGTAAATCTCTGGCGGCGAACTCTTGTCAACCTCGGCAACGTCGTCGTAACGTCCTCAACGCCCCGAGAAACATCGGAGGAATAGTCGCATCGCCCCGTGCGGCTGTTCGGCTCGCATCCGTGCGCCGCTCGCCTTCGCATCCTCGGTCCCCCTGACTCACGCTCACCTCCGACCCAGCTGGGCATGATCCGCGCTCTTCGGCTCCGGATCGGCACCTTCCATCCGGCGCGACCTCGCCCGTCCCCCGCAGGCAGGTTCGTGCCCTCCCACCCTCGCCCTGCGGCCCTGTGCCCCTGGCTAAGGAGAGAACACGGCCATGAAGCTCGCTCGCATCCGCTCCACCGCTGCAGCCGCCACCACCGTTCTCGCGGTACTGGCCCTCGCCACCGCATGCAACCGCGAAAGCACCGCCGCGGCCTCCTCGGGCGGCGGCAAGCCCGCCATCGGTATCGACTTGCCGCGCTCCGACTCCGACTTCTGGAACTCCTACGCGCAGTACATCGACAAGGACGTCAAGTCCGACGGCATCAGGGCGCTGCCGGTCAGCAACTCCCAGAACGACGTCACCAAGCTCGTCGCCAACGTGCAGGTGTTCCAGAACACTGGCGCCAAGGCCGTCGTCATGGCCCCGCAGGACACCGGTGCCATCACCTCCACGCTCGGCACCCTCGCGGCGAAGAAGATCTCCGTGGTCAGCGTCGACACCCGGCCCGACAAGGGTGAGGTCTACATGGTGGTGCGCGCCGACAACAGGGCGTACGGCACCAAGGCCTGCGAGTTCCTCGGCAAGCAGCTGAACGGCAAGGGCAAGGTCGCCGAGCTCCAGGGAGCGCTGGACTCCATCAACGGACGTGACCGCTCCGAGGCGTTCGCCGCCTGCATGAAGGAGAAGTTCCCGAAGATCAAGGTCTTCGAGCTGCCCACCGACTGGAAGGGCGATGTCGCCTCAGCCAAGCTGCAGAGCCTGCTCGCCCAGCACCCGGACCTGAACGGCATCTACATGCAGGCGGGCGGCGTCTTCCTGCAGCCGACCCTGGCCCTGCTGGAGCAGAAGGGCCTGCTCAAGCCTGCCGGGCAGAAGGGCCACATCAGCATCGTCTCCAACGACGGCATCCCGCAGGAGTTCGACGCCATCCGCAAGGGCCAGATCGACGCCACCATCTCCCAGCCCGCCGACCTCTACGCCAAGTACGCGCTGTACTACGCCCAGGCCGCAGCCGAGGGCAAGACCTTCAAGCCGGGCAAGACCGACCACGACTCCACCATCATCAAGCTGCCCAACGGCCTGGAGGACCAACTGCCCGCGCCCCTGGTCACCAAGGACACCGTCGACGACAAGACCCTGTGGGGCAACAACGTCGGCTGACGACCGACAGCGACCGCCCGCCGCGTCGGGGAAACGGAGGTTTCCCGTCCCTGATGCGCAGCCCGCCGCACCCCGCCCGGGTGCACACCCACGCCCCCTCGGCCCAGCCTCCGCACACGAAGGACGGTATCCACCATGGCGGACACCGCGACCACGCCGCCGACCGGCCCCGGCACCCCGGCCCCGGTGGCCGAGGCGACCGGCATCAGCAAACGATTCGGCGCGACCGTCGCACTGCGCGACGCTCGTATCACCGTCGCTCCGGGGGAGTCGCACGCCCTGGTCGGACGCAACGGCGCCGGCAAGTCGACACTTGTGTCCGTCCTCACCGGCCTCCAGCAGCCCGACACCGGAGCCCTGCGCTTCTCCGGCGAGCCGGCGCCCGCCTTCGGTGACATCGACGCCTGGCGCTCCCGGGTCGCCTGTGTGTATCAGCGTTCCACCGTCATCGGTGACCTGACCGTCGCCGAGAACCTCTTCCTGAACCGGCAGAGCACCGGGGTGGTGCAGCCCATCCGCTGGAAGCAACTGCGCCGACGAGCCGAGGAGTTGCTCGCCGAGTACGGCGTGGCCGTCAACCCCACCGCGCGGGCCAAGGACCTCACCGTCGAACAGCGGCAGTTCGTCGAGATCGCCCGGGCCCTGTCCTTCGGCGCCCGCTTCATCATCCTCGACGAGCCGACCGCCAAACTCGACGCCCGCGGCATCGACCGGCTCTTCGACAAGCTCCGCGACCTCCAGCGCCAGGGTGTCGCCTTCCTGTTCATCTCCCACCACCTGCAAGAGGTCTACGACCTCTGCACCACGGTCACGGTCTACCGCGACGCGGGCCACATCCTCACCGCACCCGTCGCCGAACTCGGTCACCAGGCATTGGTGGAGGCGATGACGGGCGAGTCGGCCTCCAAGGTCGCCGCCACCGCCGGCGAGCGTCCCGCCCCACGGTCCGACTCCGCAGAACTCCTGGCGATCGACGGCCTGACACTGCCCGGTGTCTGCGAGGACATCTCCCTCTCGGTCGGCTCCGGCGAGGTCGTCGGGCTGGCCGGCGCCACGGCGAGCGGCAATGTGCAGGTGGGTGAGGCCATCGCCGGTCTGCACCGCGCCAAGGAAGGACGCATCACGGTCGGCGCCAGGACCGTACGCACCGGCAGCGTGCCCTCCGCCCTCGCCGCCGGAGTCGGTCTGGTCCCCGAGGACCGCCACCTCCAGGGGCTGGTCAACAACCGCAGCGTGGGGGAGAACGCGACGCTGACCGTCACCGACCAGCTCGGCCCGTTCGGCACCGTGCTGCCCGCCCGTACCAAGGCGTTCGCCGGACGCATGATCCGGGACCTCGACATCAAGACGCCGGGAGCCGCCACCCCGGTCTCCGCCCTCTCCGGCGGCAACCAGCAGAAGGTCGTCGTCGCCCGCGCCCTGGCCACCGACCCGCGCGTGCTGGTGGCCATCCGCCCCACCAACGGCGTGGACGTCAAGTCCAAGGAGTTCCTCCTGAACCGCATCCGGCAGGTCGCGGACGTCGGCAGGGCCGCGCTGATCGTCTCCGACGAACTGGACGACCTCAAGGTCTGCGACCGGGTCGTCGTCATGTTCCACGGACGCGTGGTCGCCGAGTTCGACCACGGCTGGAGGGACGAGGACCTCGTCGCCGCCATCGAGGGAGTCTCCGGCCAGGCGACCCCCGTCACCACGTTCCCCGAATCCGTCGTACCCGCCTCATCCGGCGCAGACGAGCACGGAAGGTAGTCATGTCCGCCACCACTGATCTCACCGAGCCCACAGTGAGCCCGGCCGAGCCGGCCGCCGCGGACGCCAGGCGCCGCCGGGTCGACCTCGGGCGCTTCCGTGAACTGTCCCTGGTCCCGGCGATCCTCGTCCTGGGCCTGATCGGGTTCATCGTCTCGCCGGCCTTCCTCACCTCCGACAACCTCATCGGCGTGCTCCAGCAGTCCACCGAACTCAGCCTGTTGGTCCTCGCCACGGCCTTCATCCTGATCAGCGGACGGATGGACCTGTCGCTCGAGTCCACCATCGGCGTGGCCCCTGTCATCGCAGTGTGGCTCGTCCTGCCGACCAGTGGCGGACGGTTCAACGGACTCGGTCTCCTCCCCGAGTGGACGGCGGTTCCGCTCTGTCTGCTGGTCGGCGCCATCATCGGCGCCGTCAACGGCTTCCTCATCCTCAAGCTGCGCCTCAATGGCTTCATCGTCACCCTCGGCGCGCTGACCATGCTCCGCGGGCTGCAGGTCGCCCTCTCCGAGGGCCAGTCCATCGTGGAGCTGCCCTCCTCCTTCACCTACCTGGGCAAGGCGTCCTGGCTGGGCATGCCCGCCGCCGTCTGGGTGTGCACGCTGCTCTTCGCCATCGGCGGCAGCGCCCTGGCATGGCTCCGGCACGGCCGGGCTCTGTACGCGATCGGCGGCAACGCGGAGGCGGCCCGCACCGCCGGCATCCGCGTCGACCGCATCGTGTGGACCGTCCTCATCCTCGGCAGCGTCCTCGCCGCCTTCGCGGGAATCCTCTACAGCGGCCACTACGGCTCCATCTCGGCCACCCAGGGCAGCGGCTGGATCTTCCAGGTCTTCGCCGCGACCGTCATCGGCGGCGTCAGCCTCAACGGAGGCAAGGGCTCGGTGTTCGGCGCCCTCACCGGCGTCCTCACCCTTCAACTGGTCGTGAACGTCATGACCCTGGCGGGCGTACCTCCGCTGTGGAACCAGTTCCTCAACGGCGCCATCATCATCGTCGCCCTGATCATCTCCCGCTTCGCCTCCGGGGAGAAGCAGGAATAGCCACGTCCCGCACGCGGCTCTGCCGGCCCCCGAGCCTGGCCCGGCAGGGCCGCCGCCCCGCTCACCCCCAGCACGGAGAGGCACGCTCGTGGCACTGACGGACGACGCGATCGACAAGATCAAGGCAATGATCGTCGCCGGCGAACTCGCCCCCGGCTCCCGGCTGCCCAAGGAGGAGATCCTCGCCGCACAGCTCGGCCTGTCCCGCAATTCCCTGCGTGAGGCCGTGCGGGCGCTGACCGCCATGCGGATCCTGATCACCCGTCAGGGCGACGGCACGTACGTCTCCAGTCTGGAGCCCCACCTGCTCCTGGAGAGCCTCTCCTTCGCCGCGGACGTCTCCCAGGGCGCCACGGCTCTGCAGCTGCTCCAGGTACGTCGACTGCTCGAACCGCAGGCGACAGGGCTGGCCGCCGCGCTGCTGAAGCCGGAGGACCTCCAGGAACTGCGCAACATCCTCGACCGGTCCCGGACCGTCGCGACCGTGGAGGAGTTCGTCGCCCACGACATCGCCTTCCACCTCAGGATCGTCGAAGCCGTCGGCAACCCCGTGTTGTCGATGCTGCTGGAAGTGCTCTCCACCCGAACCCAGCGTGTCCGCATCGTCCGCGGCAGCAGGACCCGTCACGCCCTGGACAACGCCCACCAGGACCACGAGCAGATCCTCGACGCGCTCCGGTCACGCGATGCCCTGCTGGCCGCCGCTGCCGCGACCGTCCACATCACGGCCGTGGAGCAGTGGCTGGCTGCCAGCCTGACCGACGCGCCCCTGCAAGCCACCGACGACTGACCGCCCTGGCCCTTCCCGGCCCCTCCGCGTCCCGGCCCGGACCTCTGTTTCGGTGACGCCCGGCGCGAGTGCCCTCAGCCTCAGGCCGTACGGGGTCACGTCAAGGATGGCGAGATCCGTGATGCGGTCGACCACCCCGGCGGCGTCAGCGGCAGCGTGCGGCCCACTCGCTCGGCCGCACGCTGAACGCCGGCGCGGGCACCCGGCGCTGACCCTGTGCCCACCGCGGCTGCACTGGTCCGATGTCGTCCTGTGCCCGGCGGCTCGACGCGGCTGGGGTCATGGCGCATCCCGTTCAGTGCTCTGATCCGGCGCCGGGCCGTGCTGGACCCAGTCTCCGACGCCAGGCCGTGCTGGGCCTCGGCGTTGATCTGGTCGGTACCCCCGACGGCCACCTCCCGGCCTGGCAGGGAGGTGGCCGTCGGGGGCTGCACCCAGCTGTGCCTGGTCATGGCCGCTTCCCCCGCGCCGCTCGCCACGGTCGTCAAGGCGGTGCCACTCACCCGTCGCGCTCCGGTCGTTGCCGCCTGACGTGTCTTCTGCATGCGTGGGCCGCTACGCTGCCGCGTCGCGGTCCATGTCGCGGACCAGGTCGATGGCCCGGCCGAGGTTGGTGAGCCGTGCGTCCAGCGTTTCACCGGCGGAGTAGAGACGGACGGTGTCGACTCCGGCGTCGCGCCACACCTTCAGCCGCTCGCGCACCATGTTCTCCGTGCCGATCAGCGTGGTGGCCAGCACCATGTCGTCGGTCACCAGACCGGCCGCGCCGTCACGGTCCCCGGCCTGCCAGCGTTCCCGGACCTCCGCCGCGATCTCCGCCCATCCCTGCCGGCTGTAGGCGTTGTTGTAGAAGTTCGTGGTCCCCGAACCCATCCCGCCGAGACTGAACGCTAGCTCCTTCTTGCGGCTGCCCACCATCGTGACCAGCGCGTCCTCGTCCTCCACGAAGGCCACTTCCGCGCCCTGGCAGATGTCGAAGTCGGAGCGTGACCGCCCCGACGCGGCAAGCCCCGCGTCCAGGTGGTCGAAGTACGCCTCCTTGGCGCCCTCGGGAACGAAGCTGGTGCCCAGCCAGCCGTCGGCGATCTCCCCTGTCAGACGCAGCATCTTCGGCGACAGTGTCGCCAGGTAGACCGGGATGTCGTGTTCGGCGCGGATCGCCAGCGCCATCGGCTTGCCGTCACCACCGGGCAGCGGAATCTGGAACTCCCGGCCGCTGTAGGAGATCTTGCCGCCCGCGACGGACCGGCGCACTATCTCCACCGTCTCCCGCATACGCGACAGGGGCCGGGCGAACGAAACACCGTGCAGACCCTCGATCACCTGCGGACCGGACGGGCCAAGACCCAGCAGGAAGCGGCCCTCGGAGATGTTCGACAGGGTGATCGCGGCACGGGCGATCGCCATCGGTGTGCGGGTGGCGAGCTGAATGATCGCGGAACCGAGCAGCATCCGTTCGGTACGTGCGGCCAGATACCCCAGCGGCGAGGCCGCCTCGGCGCCCCAGGCCTCGGCCACCCAGCAGATGTCCATGCCCAGCTTCTCCGCCTCGGTGACGAAGTCCACCGTCTCCGGCCAGCTACTGGATGCCTCGATCGTGGTCGACGTACGCATCACACACCCACCGTTCCGGGCTGTTCGGCCAGCTTCCTGATCGCTTCGAGAGTGGCACCGATGTTCCTCTCGAACTCGCGCATGCGCACGAAGACGATCTTCTGTTCCTTCTCCGGCATGCGGTCGATGGCATAGGAGAGACCCGAGCGGCCGGGCCCCAGCTGCATCCATTCCCTGAGCAGTGTGCCGCCGTCCTGGGGTTCGAGCGTGAACCGCCAGATCGCGGAGGGGTGTTCGGGGTCCTCGACGGCCCACGCGAAGACACGCAGGGGTTCGTATCCGACGATGTGGGAGGTGGTGGCCCACTCGCCCAGCGACTCATGCTCGCTCCTGCCCACGAACCGGGCTCCCAGTGATGGTCCCGTCTTTCCGTCCAGCCACTCCACCGACCGCAGTTCCGTGCTCAGGCTGGGCATCAGTTCGATATCGGAGATCAGCTCCCACACCCGTTCCGGCGGGGCGGCGATCCAGATCGGCAGCTCGACCGTCGGTTTGTCCACATAGCACGCACCCGTCCACTCCATGCCCACGCCCTCCTCGTCAATATGACAGCCCCCACCACGAAAGGGCCTCTGACCACTAAAGTTGTGTAGATAGACTCACTTGTCAAGCAAAGGCAGCGTCTCCCGCGGATCCTGATTCAGTCGGCGAACCGCTTTTGGACGTCCGGGCGCTCGGCCAGGCGCGGCGGATAGCCCGGCCCCATCCTGGAGTGGGTGTTGTCGGCGGTCATCGGCTCACCGCAAGCGGCACACACCACTGCGGCATGGCTGTCCTGCCCACACAGGTCATGGTGGATCACGACCGGCGGGCCCTCCTCGCCGGCCAGCCAACGGTCTCCCCAGCGGTTCATCGCCAGCAGCACCGTGTGGAAGTCACGGCCCTTCTCGGTCAGGACATAGTCGTACCGCACCGGCTCGGTCTGGTAGGGCCGCTTCTCCATCAGCCCCTCCTCCACAAGTCGCCGCAACCGGTCGGTCAGGGTGTTGCGTGCGATCCCCAGCGACTCCTGGAACTCGTCGAAGCGCTTGATCCCGTACCCGGCCTCCCGCAGCACCAGCGGCGTCCACCAGTCACCCAACAGATCCATGGTGCGAGCGATCGAGCAGGGCCAGTGCGCGAAGGAAGTACGTCTCATGACGCCAGCATACTTTTCCATCTGATAGAGCAACCCAGCAGGTAGAAGCCCTGAAGTGATAGCCAGGACAGGAACCGGGCCCCGCCGCTGCCGCGTTCAGGCTGCTCCGGAGCGAGTACCACCAGCGAGTACGACGCCGAGCGTTCCCGTCAGATGAATGTCGGCATCGTGCACCACCTCGGCCCCATCGACGGGCTCACCTTCGACCGGGTGCTGACCATGCCGACGGTGGCGGTCTTTCCGACCCGCCCCCTAGCTAGGCGGACGCCGATCGGTCCCACCGCCGTCTCCATGACCGGACGACCCGCCCTGCACTCCGCGGCTGCCGCACGTTTCCACCCCGCCCCGACGTCCGCTTCGTGCCGCTCGACGGGCCGGGCCTGCGACATAGCCGTCGCCACCCGGGAAACGGACAGCCGACCGGCCATCGAGGCCATCAGAGATCCCATGCGAAGACCGGTCCCCGGACTCAGCTCCGGAAAACCGCTCTCACTGGTGCCCTTGGTGGGTCTGCCGGAACACGCCCGGCGTCACCCCCGTGTGCCGGGTGAAGAACTTGCCGAAATTGGTGGGTTCGGGAAACCTCACGCGGCGGGCGATGGTCGCCACCGGCTCGTCGGTGTGGGCGAGAAGCCGCCGGCCCTCCAGGGCGACTCGACCGTCGATGACGTGTTTGACGGGCTGCCCGGTGGCGGCCGTGCAGGCGCGGGTGAGGGTCTTGACGGTGTAGCCGAGGCGGTGGGCGTAGTCGGCGGCGCGGCGGGTGGTGGCGTAGGAGCGCTCCAGCTCGGCTCGGAAGCGGGCGTAGACCTCACCACCCGCGTGCGGGTCGCTCCCGCCGTCGGGGTGGGGCAGTCGGTCAATCTGCAACAGCACGGTGGCCAGCCGGAGTTGGAGGATCTCCGCCGAGACGGCCGACTCCGGGCGGTCGTACTCGGCCCGCAGTTGGCCCAGCAAGGTCGACAGCACCGCGTACGCGGGGCGCGCGCCGAGTTGCCGGCACGCTGACCCGTACCACTCGTTCACCAGTCGGTCGGCCTCACCGCCGTCACCGAACTCGACCACCCGGAAGGCCAGATCAGCGTCCTGAAGCTGAGCCACGACTACACCCGCGCCCAGCTCGTGCGCAGCATTCACGGGCACGCATGCGCAGCCCCTCCACGGCGGCCGTCGACGGCCACGACCTGCTGATCGTCAACTTCCAATTCCAGATCGCCGACCCGCACCTGCCGTTCAACGTGGTGCGGGTCCACGTCTGACAGCAACCAGGCACAGCGCAGGACTAGTAGACTGTCGCGACTAAGTGTCGTGCTGGTTGGTGGAGTTGGGGTCGGGCGAGCTTCGCTTGTCGCTTCCGTTCGACTGGGCAGGGGTGCCGTGTCCTCGCAGAAGAAGTATCCGGTCGCGTTGAGCGCCGAAGATCGTCGGGCGTTGGAGCGTGTGACGACGACGGGGGTCCGCAGCGCGTCGATGATCAGGCGGGCGCGGGTACTGCTCGCGCTGGACACCTCGGTCGGTGAGGTCGATCCGCGGGCGGTGATCGCGGACCGGGTCGGGGTCTCGTGCGATTCGGTCCGCCTGATCTCGAAGCGCTACGCGGAGACCGGCGGCGATGTGTGGGCCACGGTCGGCCGGAAGGAACGCGCACTCCCGCCGGTGCCCTCTGTGGTGACCGGCGAGGTCGAGGCGAGGCTGATCGCGCTGGCCTGCTCGACGCCGCCCAAAGGACACGCCAGGTGGTCGCTGCGCCTGCTGGAGAAGCACGTCGCGCTGGTCGAGGACATCCCGGATCTGGACCACTCCACCATCGGCCGGGTGTTAAAAAAACGGAACTGCGTCCTCATGTGAAGAAGTGCTGGACCATTCCGCCGGCTGCGAATGCGGCCTTCGCCGCGGCGATGGAGGACGTCCTGGCGGTCTACCACCGACCCTTCGATCCGGCGCGCCCGGTGGTGTGCATGGACGAGAAGCCGTACCAGCTCCTCGGCCACGTCCGCGATCCGCTTCCCGCGCAGCCGGGCCGTGACCGGCGTGAGGACAACGAGTACGTCCGCTCGGGGACCTGCTCGATCTTCTGCTGGGTCGAGCCGCTGCGCGGATGGCGGCGCGTCGACGCCCGGCCCCGCCGGACCAGGGTCGACTGGGCGCACCAGGTCGAGCACCTGCTGACCGTGGACTATCCCGACGCCGCCACGGTCGTGCTGGTGATGGACAACCTCAACACCCACACCACCGCCTCGCTCTACGAAGCGTTCGACCCGGCAAAGGCCTTCGCGCTGGCCCAGCGCCTGGAGATCCACCACACCCCCAAACACGGGTCCTGGCTCAACATCGCCGAGATCGAGCTCTCCGCGCTCACCCGCCAGTGCCTGGACCGCCGCATCGACGACCTCGCCGTGCTCAACGCCGAACTCGCCGCCTGGCAGCAGCACACCAACAGCAACCAGCGCCAAGTCGACTGGCACTTCACCACCGACGACGCACGCGTGAAACTACGCCACCTCTACCCAACCACATAGCGAAATTAAGTCGCGACAGTCTACTAGTAGCAACGCCGTGTAGTTAGCGCTGGGTGTCGCACAACAGTCACCGTGACCGTTCCCCGAACGGAAACCGATGGGGCTCAGGCGCCGGAAGCGGCCGATGCGGCTTACGTGTCGAGCGATTCCGCGGCGAAGACGTCTTCGATCCGCCACTGCCGACCGGTCAGGCCCTGCTGGTGGTGATAGCGCAGGCAGGTGTCGAGGGCGGTGCGGTTGGCCGCGATGCCGTAGGGCCACCAGTCCTCGGGGAACTCTTCACCGTTGCGATCCACCAGGGCGTTCATCCAGGGAATCATGGTCTGGACCTGGTAGAGCCTGCGGTTTTGACGGTATCGGTCGGCAGCGGCGTCCTTGGCCCGGGTGAAGGCACGGTAGACGCCGTGCGCGAGTTCGGGACGGTCCCGCAGCAGTTCTTGCCGGATGACGATGGTGTGCATGATCGGGAAGATGGCGGTCCGCCGGTAGTAGTCGCGTTCCAGCGGCTCGAAGTCGGGGAACAGCCGGGTGACGTTCGGGGATCTGTCGAGCATGCACTGCGGGACGTTCGCCGAGAACAGCGCGTCGATTTCACCGGCGTCGAGCATCGCGCTCAGTGTCTTGCCCTGGGGTGCGACGCGCACGTCGACGTCGGCGGGGTGCGGATGGGGGATGAAGTCGAAGGGAGGTGCGGGGTGTTCGAGGCCGCCGATGACCCAGCGGCTCTCCTCGGGTTTGAACCCGTACTCGTCCATCAGGATCCCTTTGGCCCACACACCGGAGTCCTGACCGTAGACGCCGAACTCGCCGATGGTCCGGCCCGCGAGATCGCCCGGTTCGGTGATACCGCTGTGGGTGTTGACGAAGACGCACGAGTGGCGGAACACCCGGTTGGGGAAGACCGGAAGCGCGACGTACGGCAGTCCGGTCTCCAGCAACCGCAGGTAGAACGTGAGACCGAGTTCGGCGACGTCGAACTCCTTTCCGCGGATCAACCGGGCGAAGAGCTCCGGCAGGGTCGCTGCGGTTTTCATCGTGACGTCGACGCCGTCGGTGCTCACCGTCCCGTCGAACAGCGCCCGTGTCGTGTCGTACGGGAAGCACCCGACCGTGAGTGCAGGGGTGGCCATGGGGACTCCTCCTCGTCGGCTCTGCTGCTTCCATCGTTGGCCGACGCGCTGCCCGCTGTCCAAGACCCATGGGGAACGTCCGATACCGCACGAGTATCGTGCTCGACGTGGACCTTCGCTCGCTCCGGTATTTCGTCGCCGTCGCCGAGGAGGGGCACATCGGCCGGGCGGCGAACCGCCTGCACATGACGCAGCCGCCGCTGAGCCGCGCGATCCGGCAGCTTGAGGACGAACTCGGCGTCCTGCTGTTCGAACGCACTCCCAAGGGCGTCGCTCTCACGCCTGCTGGAGAGGTTCTGTACGGCGAAACGGGGGCGTTGTTGGGGCGGGTGGACGGGCTCCGCAGGCGAGTGGCCGCTGCGGCGGGTACCGCGCCCCTCGCCGTCGGCACCCTGGCGGATGCGGCCGAACAGGTCGGCGGCCGGCTGGTCTCGCTCTTCCGGGCCCGCTATCCGCACGTCCACGTCACCATCCACGAATCCGACCTGGGCGACCCGACGGCCGGACTCCGCGCCGGGCGGGTGGACGTGGCCATCACCCGAACTCCCTTCGACGACACGGGCATCAGCACCCACGTCCTGCGCTCGGTACCCGTCGGAGTGGTCATGCGTGGCGATGATCCGCTCGCCGGTCACTCCTCGGTCTCGTCGACCGACCTCGCCGGCCGCCGGTGGGTCCGGCTGCCGGATGACGCCGATCTGGCGTGGACGGCGTACTGGACCGGCAGTGCAGACAACGACGCGTCGCCGGTCATGCGAACGATCCAGGAGTGCCTGCAAGCGGTCCTGTGGAACAACACGTCGGCTCTCGCTCCCGTCGACCAAGCGATGCCCGACGGCCTGGTCGTCGTCCCGCTCTGTGACCGCCCGCCCAGTGATCTCGTCATGGCCTGGCCAAGGGCAGCACGCAGCCCACTGGTACGCGATGGCAACTGAACTTCCGCCCGCGTGAACCGCCAGGAAGCCGGCAGCGTTGGATATCTCCGTGGCGGGACGGGAGCGTGTGAAGAGGAGACGGCCTCCCTTCGGCATGCCGAAAAGCATCGTCCTGCTGGCGACGCCGGAAGGCTGGCGCCACAGTGTTCTCACAGAGGAGGGCGGGATGCTTTGCGGGCGTGTTGTCGACGTGCCGGCCAACACCGACCCAGCCGAGGCACGGGCCGCCGGGGCCGCCATGGTGGTGGGACTCGCACACGACTTCCACGAAGCTGACGTCGACGTGACCTGGGATCCGCCCCGCGAACCGGGGTCATGGACAGCCCAGGTCACCGTTGCCGCGACCCCGCCGAACGCCTGAAAGTCAACGACAAGCAAAGAAGCATGCATTAAACACCCTTCAGAACACGATCAAGTGCCGCCCGACCTGCAGGTCCCCAGTTCGGCTTGCCGCCGGGAAGGCCCCGATCTCCGTTCCGCCCCATGAGCATCAGGAAGAGGCTCTTCATGGCGGCCAACCCGCGGGCACGCGGGATCGCCGCCTCGTCTGCACACGCGTACATGTCGAAGAACCGTGAGGCCGTGCCCGCGGGCAGCAGCACCCATGCGGCGGCGAGGTCCCACGCCGGATCGCCGGCGAACATGTCGCCGAAGTCCACGATGCCCGCGAGCGTCCCCTCCGAGACAACGACGTTCGCGGGATGAAGGTCGCCATGCAGCCACACCCGCGGGCCCTCCCACGCCTGGGCCGCAACGGCATCGTTCCAGACAGCCCGCACGTCGGCAGCGATGTCGTCGGGGACAACGGCCTGGAAGAAGTTCTCGAAGCCCTCCGCGCAGTTCTTGGGATGGCCACCGCGGTCCGTGGCGATCGGCGCCTCGGCGGGCGCCTCCACATGGAGCGCCCGGAGGAAACCCGCCAGCGTGTCGGCCGCGTGGCCGCCGCGGCTGATCGAGCCGTGGTCCAGCGGCTCGCCGGGAACCCACGTCATCACGGTCCAGTGCTTGGGGAAACGCTCGGACGGCTCGCCGAACCGCACCGGGAGGGGTACCGGGAGCGGCAGGCGCGGGGCCAGCACGGGAAGCCACCGCCGCTCCTTGAGCTGGCGTTCCGGGGTGGGGTCCATACGCTGCATGCGCACGGCCAACTCGTCACCGAGACGCCACATTTGGTTACCCCACCCGCCCGCCACCTCGCGGATGGCCAGCCCTGCAAGATCTGGATGTTGCTCCTGCAGCAGATCGCGGACCAGGTCTGGGGTGATCTCGATCTCGGTGTCGCTCATGCGAAGTCACAGTACTGAGGTGAGTCAGCGCACCAGGCAAGGGGGCTCTCTCAGTACCTGTATCACCAGGGTCTCCCAGACGTCCCAAACGCCTGTCAACCTGGTTGAGTCGATAGCGCCGACAACGCTCCATGGACACGCACTGGAGCTTTACCCCATCAGTTCAATTCAGCTGCCCAGAATGCGCGACCGCGTCGGCGCATTCTTCCACGGCAGAAGGAACGGAGACCAGTGTCGGACAACCAATTCACCACTCACGCAGAACTTTTCGATCTGAGTGGGAAGTACGCCCTTGTCACTGGCGGCACCAGGGGCATTGGGATGATGATAGCGCGCGGCCTTCTCCAGGCGGGGGCCCGCGTCGTCATCAGCTCACGCAAGGCGGACACGTGCGCGGAGGCACAGCATCTACTGTCCGAATTCGGCGACGTTCAAGCGATCCCCGCCGACCTGTCCAGGCGCGACGAGTGTCAGCGCCTCGCTGATCTTGTCAAGGCCGACTCGGAACGCCTGGACATCCTTGTCAACAACGCGGGAGCGATGTGGCGCGAGCCGCTGGCGACGTTCCCGGACGAGGCCTGGGACGAAGTGATCGACCTCAACCTCAAGTCGCCGTTCTGGCTGGTGCAGGCGCTGCTCCCCGCACTTCGCAGGGCGGGCACCGCCGATGATCCCGCGCGGATCATCAACATCGGCAGTATCGCCGCCATCCACGTCGCCCAGGCGCCCAACTACTCCTACGCCAGCAGCAAAGCGGCACTCCATCAGCTCACCAGAGTGCTTGCCAGAGAACTGGGCCCACAGCACGTCACGGTGAACGCGGTGGCACCGGGAGTGTTCCCGTCGCAGATGATGGCGTCCACGCTCGATGCCATCGGCGACACGATCGCGGCGGCGGCCCCTCTGCGCCGGCTCGGCCGCGACGACGACATGGCGGGTATCGCCGTGTTCCTCGCCAGCCGGGCGGGGTCCTACCTCACGGGCACCATCATCCCGGTGGACGGCGGCATCGCGACGACCGCATCAGGTACCCCTTAAACTGCGGGACGGGCTTACGGTGAGGGGATGGCCACGATGGATCTACGCACCGAGATCCGGGAGTTTCTCAGCTCGCGTCGCGCCCGCATCGCACCCGGGCAGGCGGGCCTGCCCGCTTACGGCGGCAACCGTCGGGTCAAGGGGCTGCGCCGCGAGGAAGTAGCGCTACTGGCGGGAGTATCGGTCGACTACTACGTGCGCATGGAGCGCGGCAGCCTCGCCGGTGCCTCCGATGGCGTGCTCGACGCGTTGGCCTCTGCCTTGCAACTCGACGAGGCCGAGCGCGACCACCTGTTCCACCTCGCGCGCCAATCCAGGGCGCCCAGCGGCCCACGCCGGCGTAGGCCTGCCGTGTCGGTGCGCTCGACGCTGCAGCAGGTGCTCGACGCGATCTCCGATGCGCCGGCCTGGATCGGTAACGGTCGTTATGACGTGCTCGCCATGAATCAACTCGCTCGCGCGCTGTATTCACCGGTGCTGGCCGAACCGCGACGGCCCGCGAACACAGCGCGGTTCGTCTATCTGAACGCCGAGACGGCCAGAGATTTCTTTGTCGACTACGACCAAATTACCGGTGACGTGGCCGCGAAGCTACGCATGGAAGCCGGCCGCAATCCGCACGACGAGGAGCTGATCGCCCTGGTCGGCGAACTGTCAACGTGCAGTGAGCTATTTCGGCAGCGGTGGGCATCTCAGGACGTGCGGCTGCACCGGTCCGGCCGCAAGCGTGTGCGCCATCCGATCGTGGGCCGGCTCGACTTGGACGTCGAGTCCCTGGAACTGCCCGCCGAACCTGGCCTGCGCCTCAACGTCTACACCGCACCCGCGGGCACACCGACCGCTGACAATTTGGCGCTCCTGGCGTCGTGGGCGGCCACCCAACAGCCGCTGGCGACCGAGTTCGAAGCGCACAACGGATAGTCCAACCCCTTCAGCCGTACGAACGAGCCCGTGCACGGTTGGCGGTGACACGCCGAGGGGTGTGCCCTGGCCCGGTGTTCACACTCGTTCCTCGGCCGCGGGGCAACCGCTTGCAGGCGAGATGCGGTGTGGTGGGGTCACCACGCGTCCGCCGAAGGTCACCGGGTTCGATCTGGCCTTCCGCCCGCAGACGACCCTCAGCCTGCTGTGGGCCCCCGGGGGTGAGGAGACGCGACGGGTGATCGAGGCCGCGCACGAGCGGGCGGCCGCACCATGGCGGGCGCGAGCGGCGGCACCGTGCGGCTGTGGGACGTCAGCACTCCGACGCGCGCCGAGCAGCTGAGCCCACTGCCGGGGGAGAACACCGCGACCCGCGTGGCGTTCCAGCCCGGGGGCCGCCTGCTGGCGAGCCTCGGCAACGAGGGCGCCGCTGCACGACTCTGGGACGTCTCCGACCCGCGCCGTCCCCGGCCGGTCGGCACGGCCCGTACCGGCAGCACCCAACAAGGTGAGGCGCTGGCCTTCACACCCGACGGGCACGTTCTGGTCACCGGCGGCCCCCGGCACAGCCTGCAGCTGTGGACGTCACCAACCCCGCACACCCCGCCCGCCCGTTGGCCGGTCACCTCGGCTTCGTCCACTGGGCGGGCATCAGCCCGGACGGCCGTACGCTGGCCAGCACCAGCGAGGACGACAAGGTCCGGCTATGGGACATCCGCGATCCGGCACGGGCCCGGGCCCTGCCGCACATCCGCACCGGCGACACCGGCGGCACCTACTGGGGCGCGTTCAGCCCCGACGGGAGGCGGCTGGCCTCCGCAGGCACCGGCCACGACGTGCGCGTGTGGAACGTCTCCGTCCCCGCGCACGCCTCAGGCCTCGGAAGATCCCTCACAGGTCACACCGGCGCGGTGACCCGGGCAGGCTTCAGCGCAGTCCCTTCCCGCGGCGCTTTCCCGGTTGTCAGTTCCTCAGTTCCTCAGCTCTTCGGGGTGAGTTGGAATTCGGGGTGGGACGGTGTGGACAGGCCGAAGCCGGAGGACGGGTAGCCGGACGGGGCGGGGGACGCCGTGGGGACGCCGTTGTCGTCGCAGAGTCGGGGCCCGGAGGGCGCGAACACGTGGTAGTTGACCACGCGCTTGGTGGAGAAGGTGACGGTGTCGCCTAGGATCGAGTTACCTGTGTCGATCTTGGTCGGCAGTTCGCGGGACTTGAGCGGAGAGCCGACGTAGATCGCCTCCAGGAAGCCGTCGCAGGGGCTGGCCTTGGTCGAGGCGAAGCCCTTCGGCGGCTTCACGTCGTGGACCGCACGGCCGTCGATGTGCAGTTCGCTGCGCTTCAGGGTCTTCATGGCGAAGTCGTAGTTCACCTCCCTCGCAAGGGGGTCGGCGGCCGAAGTGGCGGAGGACGGCCGGTAGTTGATCCGCCAGTACTCGACCTGGACGGTGACCTTGGCACACAGGGGCCCGTCGAAACCGGGCGTGGACTTGCCGAAACGGACCTCTCCCGGGCCCAGGGCGGGCTGGCCGATCTGTCCCCAGTCGACCCAGTCCACCGCCTTCGCCGTGCTCCACTTCGCGTTCGGGTGGCAGCCGTCCGCGTTCGTGGGATACACGTCCGACGGTGAGACCACCGGGGTGGGCGAGGCGGTCGAGGGGGTGCCGTCCGGGTCCGCCGCGGTCACGGTCGTGCTCGTGGACCGGCCGGACCCGGCGTCACCCCCACCCGAGCAGCCGGCGAGCGACAGCACGGCCGCAACGAGCCCCACCCCGAGCCGAACCCGTCTGTGCGCAGCGGTCATTCCGCTTCCCCCCCGTCCGTTCGGTGGATCACCGATGCCCCCAGGGTAGGTTGCCCTTCGGCCGAACATCCGACGCTTGAGCATCTTGATCGGGTTGACATGACCTTCCACGAGGCCGGAGTTCCAGGGCAGTGTGAGGCCCGCTTGACGGCGTCGAGGTCGCGTTCGGAGGTGCCGGGCGAACCTCCGAAGGCTGGGCAGTTCGGTGGTGGAGGTAGCCGTTCGGTGGTGGAGGTAGCCGCTTCGATCCAGGTCGGCAACTGGTCGCCCTGGAGGTGAGCGACCATCCCGAACGAGCGCACGTGCTCGGCAAGTACCTTCAGCTCGTGGCAATTGGCCAGGACGGCTTTGAGCTGGAGCCGGTCGGGGAAATCGCAGGTAGGAGCCGGGTATTCCCCGACCAGCGCCCGCACCCTGGACAGGCCGCCCGGGCCGCCCGCCCTGCGGGCGTACGGGCCTCGACCCGGACGACCGTGTCGATCACCTCGACCGATTCCATCAACGCGCCCTCGACCGAGGAAAACAGCAGCTCGTTCAACTGCGGCAGCACTTCGTTCACGGCGATGGACTGTCGACCACACGAGCGTCCAGCCAGCCGATTTTCGGGCGGACTTCAGTGGTAGTGGGCGGTCAGCGCGCGCATGACTGGCCGGCCGCGCATGAAGCTAGCCCCACTCATCGGGCCCCCTTGGAATCGATCATCAAGGGAACCGGGAGGCGCTCTACCGGCGGACCGCCGAGATCAGCCCGCCGGGCCGCTCCTCGCGCTGCGGCGGGGTGCTGATCGGGCGGCCGTAGGCGGCAGCGCGCTCGCGCAGGGTGTGGCTGTCGGCCTCCCAGCCGTGCCCGGCCAGCCAGCCCACCGGGTCGTCGGGCATCTCCGACACCCACATGGACGCCGCCGATCCCGGCACGGCGTCCGCGCCGAAGCGCTCGATCACGCCGCGCGAGCCCAACGTCAGCCCCATCCGGCTGCCCGCCGCCGACTGCCTGCTGATCCGGGCCAGCAATAGCTCCACCGCATCCTCGGGCAGGTAGATCAGCAGTCCTTCGGCGATCCACACGGTCGGCTCGGTCGGGTCGTGCCCCGCGGCGGCCAGCGCGCCTGGCCAGTCCTCACGCAGATCCACCGCGACGGTGATCCGCTCGCAGCGCGCGACGGCCCGCTCCTGGCGCAGCACCGAAGCCTTGAAGTCCAGTGGCGCGGCGGTGTCGACCTCGAACAGCCGGGTGCCCTCGGGCCAGTCCATCCGGAAGGCCCGGCTGTCCATGCCGGCGCCGAGCAGCACGACCTGCCGGACCCCGGCCGCGGAGGCCCGCTGCAACAGGTCGTCGAGGAACTTCGTCCTGATGACGATGGAGAACGCCACGGCCAGCCGGCGGCGTCGCGCGGCCTCGTCATCGGGCAGCGGCGGCGAGGAGGGCCACAGGCCGCCGGCCGTGGCGAAGGCCTGTGCGAGGGGGTCGCGGAACAGCGCGTTCTCCCGCTCGCTCTCCAGCGCCCGCACCCTGGCCACCCCAACCGCCGTGGCCCACACTCCCGACGGCTCCACCCATTCCTGCTCATCAGTCACCACACCAGCCTAGGTGATCGATTCCAGGGGGCCTGATGAGTGGAGCTGGCTTCATGCGCGGCCAGACGGTCATGTACGCACTGACCGCCTGCGACCGAAAACGACCGTTAGGCGAAGATCAACAGTCACTCGCGTATGTGACCACAAGTAGTGGACCAGAGGCCGAGAATGGACACAGCAGACGTACAGCACGTTGGGAGACACGCCGCCGCACGCAGAATTCGGCCTGTCCAGCAGACACGACAGCGGTCGGCATCATCCCGGCCCGGCATCGGGCGGCCGAGGAGGAGTCCGGCCAGGCGGTTCCCGGCGAGTACGTCCAGGCGGTGGTTCATGATCAGCGCGCATGCGTCGGATACCAGATCGAGGACGCGCAGCAGCTCCGGCCGGACTCGTCCACCCGGCGCCTTCGCGCGGCGGCGGTGCTGCCGGGCGAGCCGGTAGAGGTGCCCGCGTTCGGTCTCGTCGAGGCCGAGGACCCGGGCGAGGGCGTCGAGGACCTGCTCGGAGGGCTGGGTCGCGCGGCCCTGCTCCAGGCGTACGTAGTAGTCGACGCTGACTCCGGACAGGTGCGCGACCTCTTCGCGGCGCAGCCCAGTGCGAGGGCCGTGGCGGCAGTGGCGGCCGGCCACCTGCTCTCGGCATGGGCCCCCGGCTCCGCAGCTGAAACCGGATCTGGCCCCGAGCCGTGCCTGACAGGCAGTCACGTCCGTCACCGCAATCGGGCTGCGCCGCCCTCCTTCGGGGCGGTGCACCCCCGCACCTTCAGTTCGGAGATCGGCGTGACGGCTCCCGTCCCCGGACACAAGCACGCTTGGCCCCGTCCCCGGACACAAGCACGCTTACGGGTTGGCCCGTCGGGTGCGGACAGCGTGCTCTGCGCGGTGCGCGAGACCAGCCGCTCTGCGAGGGCTAAGCGTCGGCGAGTGGGGGTTCGTTCGCCTGCTCCGGAAGCCGGACGTCGAGGTCCGGGTCCTGAAGCAATGCTTCGTACGGTTCCTCGGGTAACTGATCGCCGAGCTGTATCAACAGGTCGAGTATCGCTATGCGCAGATATGGCGGAAGCGCGGCGTTGTCGAGGAGCGCGGTGCATGCACCCTCCGCACGCGTCGGATCGAGATCGGCGAGTCTTTCTGCCGCATTCACGCGGCTCTCGCGGCTCAGGTCACGGTTGGATGCCAGCGAGACCAGCAGATCGGCCGCGTGTTCGTTGTCGTAGCTGATGACATGGCGGGCCGCGTGGATGCGCGCGCCGGCGTGCACGGTGGGGTCGGCGGCCAGGGCCGCGAACACCGGCGCGCCACGGCCGGTGTCGATGTCCGCAGCCATCTCCGCGGCTCGCAGCCGCCAGTCACTGCGGATGGTTTGGTCCTCTGCCAGCCCGATGCACAGGTCGATGGCGCTGTGGTGGTCGATGCGGGTCAGAATCTCGGCGGCTTCCAGACGCCAGTAGCCGCGCAGGGCCGGCCGTGAGGCAAGCAGAGCGCAGGTCTCGGCAGCAGCACGGGCTGCTGAGGCCGGGATCGTCGTTCCCAACTGGGCCTGTTCGGCGAGGAACCGGCAGCCTTCGATGTTCCCGTCAGCCGCCAGGCGCTGCAGGTGGAGACCTGTCGCCTCGGGATCCTGTTCCTGCGCCACATCGATCAGGAAACCGATATAGGAGCTGTCATCCCCATGGGGCGGGATCAAAAGACGCCGCGGTATCAGGCGTTTGGCAGATCCCAAGTTGTCGGCGGACCACGGCCATTGCCACCTGACATGGGTGAACGCCTTCTCCAGTGTGCGGGCACGGGATGCCGGGCTGCGACAGGCGTGGCGGGCGGCGAGATACTCGAGCAAGGTCTGGTGCAGAAAGACGAGTTCACCCGCGTGCATGGTCATCAGACCGCTGCGTTGCAGCGCGCTCTTCAGCACGGCATGCCACTCGTCACCTGGAACACCGGCCGGGCACGATGTCTCGGCCTGGACCATGACCACGGCCATGGTGGCACGGGTGTCGCCGGCGTAACGTCCGGCTGCCAGACGGGCGATCACCTCGGGGAGACGATCCAGCACATCTTCGGTGTGGGCCAGGGCATTGCTGCCGTAGCGCTGCAGCGTCACACGCGCCTGTTCACGGACCCCGGAGGCGCCGGCGGCGTGCTGCCGCTTGTACAGCAGGCTGATGAAGTCGGCGTAGATCTGGCCGCGGCCGGCGGGCAGGGGCTGGTTCGGAGCGACCGCGTGCAGCTGGCAGAGGATGGAGGCCATCAGCGGGATCCGCGCCAGGTCGGCCAGTGAGGCTGCTGTCAGCGCCCGCATGAACTTCTCCGCAACGCCGTCCGGGTCGGGCAGATCGAAGTGGCAGAACCAGTTCCGGGCCACCTGCCGCAGGTCGGCGAAGCTGAACGGCTGAAGGTCAAAGCGGCTTGCCTTGGCACCGAGAGTCGAGTCGACTTCGGCATCCGGCAGTGGACGGCTGGCGATGATGAAACGGTACTGCTCGGCGTCCTTGCCGTTGATGACGGCCGTGACCGCCCGCAAGACCTCATGGCGAGTCGAGGCCGATGTGATCTCGTCAAGGCCATCGACCAGGATCAGCCAGGGCACCCCGGGGCTGGGGGGTGCCAGGAAGAACTCCGGGCGGATCTCCTCCAGCAGCCCATGCGAGGAGAGATCGGCATTCACGGTCGCGGCGAGCGCACCGGCCAAAGGCCGGCCCGGCAGGGCTGCAGCAGGTACGAGGACCGGGGCCGCTCGGGGAGTCAGCCCTTGCAGGAAGTCGCCCACTCCGGTCTCCAACAGAGTGCGCAGCAGGCTGGACTTGCCTCCTCCCGGGCCCGCGGTCACCAGGCAGGTGCCCAGGGCCAGCAGTTCGTCGGCGCTCAGGCGCTCGTCGGCGGACACCTTTTGTGAAAGGGCCGGGTGGCCCGGTGCAGCGGGAGATCCCAGGGGGGTACGGGAGAGCGCTGGCGCCGGCTCAGGCGTGGGCGTTGTGCCGGTGGATGCGTCCTCCCACCGGTCAGCGGTATCCCATCGGGTGCCGTCTGCGCGGGCCTGGTGCCGGATTCGCTGATGCAAGTAGATCGCGGCCAGGGGCGGAGCGATGCCGGGCAGGACGCCAGGGTAGGGGTGCTCCCGCGCCGCGCGTTGGGCCGCCGACAGATAGGCGCGCAGTTGCGTCGGCAGGTCTGTTGTCGCCTCGGCCCGCAGCCGATGAAGCTCCCTCAGCGAGTCGCCTTCGATGCCCAGCACGCGGGCCAGCTGATCGAGCGTGAACTGGGAAGGAACTCCCTTGTCCGGGTTGAGGGCATTGCTGACAGTCCCCTTCGACACGTCTGCCTTCTCAGCAAGATCCGACTGCCGCATCCCCTTGTCCGCAAGGGCTCGCCGAAGTCTGTGGCTCAGCTCAGCGTTCGCCCCCGCGTCTCCAGCCGAACTCACGCCCCCGCCCCCTGCCAGGTCGTTCATCTGCGTTCACATCAACCCTCTGAACGCTGTTGAAGGTTTCCATAGTGCGGTGCCGGCCGGCATGTCTCCCCCAAAACGCGACCAAAAAGACCACGAGGGGCACTGGTATGACGCATCTGCATCCACTGCTGATCTGCGCTCCCGCAGTCCTGGCACTGCTCGTGCGCCGGTCTCGGCGCGGTGAGTCCATCGCCGCGGAACTGGCCCGCATCATCCGCGACGTGCTGACGCTGCGGATGGTCCTTCACGACTCCGAGCCGCGTGAGAGGCACCGTCTGATCACGGCGCACAGCAACTGGCGCACCGGTGCACGCGCAGGGAACAATGGCACCATCGCGTCCCAGCCGGTCTCCCGGAACACGGGCGGCGAGCCGGACAACGGCCTCGGACCCGACGTGTCGCAGTAAGACAGCCTGCACCATGACACACAGCAGCCGGTGCGAGCACCGTGCTGGGGCCCGGCCTTCGCATTCCCACGTGTGATGCACGTCGACGGACAGAGCGAAGTCCGTCCACTGGCTCTCGTTCATCGCCGAGCGCCACAGCAGGCGGTGCCGGACCAGGCATCCGGCGGGTCCCCGGAGCCTGGGAACAGCTCGGCGGCGGAGCAGCGCTCGGCGAACAGCACCGTCAAAAGCACGAGGTCGGAGCCGTACAGGACGTGGCGTGTCGTGGTGCGCAGTAGGGCGGGCCGGTAGGCCGGGTGTTGGCCATGCCCTCGTCGCGGACCTCGAACCCGTCCTCGCGCTGCTGCGTGACGGCGGCGTCCGTGTACGTCGTGTGGAACAGCACGAGCGCATCTGTCCCAGCGCGGCCGAACGGCAGCACCTCGTCGAAAACCCTCTAGATGATCAATTCCAATGGATGCCTGCGCAGGGTGTGGGGTGAGCGGCAGCCGAAGCCACCGCGAGACGGTCAGACACCCCATGTCGTTTGGTGTCAAGCGGCAGGGGTGTGGGCGTGGTGCGACCAGGCGGTCGCTTCGTCGTAGAGGGTTCGGGTCTTGAGGCATCCGTGGAGGATGCCGACGAGGCGGTTGCCGAGCTGCCGCAGGGCCGGGTTGTAACCGGCCTCGCGGGCGCGTTGTTTGTCGTAGTAGTGGCGGGCGCCGGGCGAGGCGCGCAGGGCGGAGAACGCCTGGGTCTGCAACGCATCGGCGAGCCGGTTGTTGCGGACGTATCGGGCCTGGACGGTATGGCTCTTGCCGGAGGCCCGGGTGATGGGGCTGGTGCCGGCGTAGTTCTTGCGGGCTTTGGCGGACGCGTAGCGGGTGGGGTCGTCCCCGAACTCGGCGAGCACCCGGGCGCCGGTGATCTCCGCGATGCCGGGCATCGAGAGGTAGATCTCAGCGTCTGGGTGCTTGAGAAAATGGGCCCTCACCTGCCCTTCCAGGTCGGCTATCTGCTCGTTCAGGGCGATCAGCAGCTTCGCGTGAGCGGTGACGGTGGCCGCGTAGGCGGTCGTGACCGGCTCGGGCAGGCCCAGCTGCCGTTCGCGCAGCGCGGCCTGGATCGTGGCCGCTTTCGCGTCCCGGTTGCGCCGGCGGGCACGGGCCAGAACGGCGGTGATCTGGGCACGGGTCAACTTCGCCCCGGCCGCCGGGGTAGGGGCCTTGATCAGCAGTTCCAGGGCGTCCGTGCTGGTCAGTGTGAGGTTCGCGTAGGCGGCCAGGGCGGCGGGGAAGTACTCGCGCAGCGTGCTGCGCAGCCGCTGGAACGTGCGAACGCGTTCCCAGATCAAGGTCTGGTGGGCGCGGGCGACGACCTTGACGGCCTGCGCCTGCTCGCTGTCCCCGGCCACCGGCCGCAGCTGGGCCCGGTCGATGCGGACCATGTCCGCCAGCGCGTGCGCGTCGCCCCTGTCGCTCTTGGCGCCGGAGGAGGCATAGCGTTCCTTGAACCGGGCGACCTGCCGCGGGTTGATGGCATAGACCTGGTAGCCGGAGGCGATCAGGGCCTGCACCCAGGAGCCGCGGTCGGTCTCGATCCCCACCACCACGTCGGCGGCATCCAGGCCCTCGCCGCCGTGCTTGGCCAGGAGCTCGTGCAGCTTCGCGATTCCCTCCACGCCCTCGGGCAGCCTCGCCGCGGCGAGTTTTCGGCCTGCCTCGTCCTGGACCTCGACGTCGTGGTGGTCTTCGGCCCAGTCATCGCCGATCAGCAGCAACTCGTCCTCCTGGTCAGGTGCTTTGCTCCATGCAGCCTGCGGAAGGCACGGCACGCGGCCTAATGGATCCAGTGCTCACGCCCCACTGCCCGGCGGGCACGCCACCCCATCAACGGTCTGGCCTCCCGGCCGACCAGCAGGGGCACGGTCTGACCTCAGAAGTCGAATGCTTCCGGCGTCGGTAGTGCTCACCTGCTGGCGGCTACGGACCCGAGCATTCCCCGGCTCCGTAGCTCCCATTAGGCGTCAGGGTCGACTTCGGGGTGCGTGAACCGCACGGGCTTGCCCAGCGACCGGGCGTAGGCGATTTCGGCTCGGGTGCTGTCTCCGATGTAGTCGCCGACTACGAGCACCTCATCAGCGAGCCGGATCTTCGCCCGGTGCAGATCGTCGAGTCGAACCTTCAGCGCCTCGGCCTCGGCAGGATCGGACCAAAGTTCGTGCGGCGACTTCATGTCACAGCCCGGTTTGACGACAATCTTTCCGGCTTTGGTCTCCCGCAGATCGGCCTCGTTCATCTCGGTCATGAAGCGGGTGGAGCCGCAGATCACGACGATACGGGGGAGGCTCAACAGCTTCTTCGCGTCGGCGAGCTTCTCCTCGGGGGTGAGCAGTTGCGGGTATGACACTGGTTCCTCCTGGTGGCGTGGTCCAAGGGGTGCCGGCGGAGACGAGAACGAGGGTGTCCAAGATCGTTTTGTGACGAACGACGTGGACACCCTCGCGACGGCACTCTATGCGGCGACCGACGACATGCTGAAGGAGCAGCCCGACCTGTCGCCGTGGCGCCCGCCGGTCGGCATTACGCCGCGCCTCAGCGATGCCGAACTGGTCACCCTCGCCACGATGCAGGCCATGCTCGGCTACACCTCCGAGGCCAAATGGCTCCGCCATCCCCTGCCCACCTGCGCCGCCTCTTCCCCTGCCTGCCCCAGCAGCCCGGCTGCGACAAGCGGCTGCGAAGGCCGCCGGTCTGATGCGAAGCGTCAACCGGATCCTGGCCACCACCTCGGTTTGGAGCGACGACGTATGGGTCGTGGACTCCACGCCGGTGGAATGCGGCCGTTCCCGCGATACCGTCAAACGCTCCCACCTGTCAGGTTGTGTCGGCGTACACGCCGATGTGGCTCTGGCCCTACTTTCGTAGGCGGGGATCATTTCGTCCCCGCGGCGGGCAAGAGAGCGGCCGGACCAAGGACCCGTGGGAGCGCGCACTCGCACTGGCGGCGGTCGAGCGGGCCTGGGCGGAGTCGGTACGGCGTGACAACCCCGGCAGCAGCTCACCCCACGTATAGTGCAGGCGTTTTGGGGAACTGATGACCACGTCGCCGAGGAGGCCGTTGCATGGAGCCCGTCACGCTGATCACCGGTGGATCGACGGGTATCGGTGCCGCCACCGCCTGCACCCTCCTCAAGCAGGGCCACCGTGTGGCGGTCACCGGACGTGACGCGGGCAAGCTGGCCGCCTTCGCCGCTTCGGCCGGAGCGGGTGAGCGGCTGCTGACGATCACTGGCGACGCCGCCGAGGCGGAGGACGTCGCCGCCGCCGTGCGCCGCGTGGTTGAGGCGTGGGGCCGACTGGACAACGTCATTGCCAACGCCGGTTTCTCGCTGCCCGGCAACCTGGAGAGCCACGCCCCCGAGGACATGCGGGCCATGGTCCTCACCAACGTTCTGGGCCCGGCCCTGCTGGTGCGCGAGGCCCTGCCGCAGTTGAGGGCATCCAAGGGCCGGATCGTTATCATCGGTTCCGTCGCCGGGGTGCGCAACACGCCCGGCAACCTGTACTCGGTCACCAAGTGGGCTGCGCACGCGCTGGCCGAGAACACCCGGCTGCTGGTCGGCAAGGACCGAGTCGGCGTGACCGTCGTCGCCCCCGGAGTGGTGGACACCGCGTTCTGGGCCGAGCGCGGCGGCACTCCTGAGGAGGCGATGACCCCCGAGCAGATCGCGGCCACGATCGCCTTCGCGCTCAACCAGCCTGCGGGCGTGGACATCAACCAGATCACCATGCGGCCGACCGGGCAGCTTGGCTGACGCGGGTACGGCGATCGAAGCGGAGCTGAAAGCCGTCGTCCGCGATGCCGAGGGTGTCGTGGCTCAGCTGGAGGAGGCGTACGGCCCCGGGCGCGGGGCCCTGGCAAGATTTTCGTAGCCAGAGATCATCCTGGATCAGCGGCCCGTGTACCGGCGGCGCAGGTGAGCGATCAGTACGACTCGGTGGCGGAGAATCGGGACGCCGGCACGGCGTCCCATCATGCGCTTCTGGAGCTTCACGTCGGTGATCCGGCCCTCGTTGACGCCGGAGTTGTGAGGCGTGGTGATGCCGGGGGCGACCGTGTGCTGCTCCTCGTGGGCAGGGCGGTAGTCATACCGGCGAGGGGCGCCAGCCCGCTGTTGACTGGTCGTCCGAGCCAGCCCGGCAGCGGTGTGGCCTCGCGGGCGTCGAGCATGGCGGCGACGTCCCGGACCAGGCCGTGGGTGAGCTGGAGTTCCGGGCAGTGTCCAAGCAATCGGTGCAGGCGCTCGGCGGTTTGCGGGCCCGTGCCGGCCGGGGCTGGTGATGATCCAGCGTGCGGCATCGCGTGGGGATGGTGGTCGTTCGCGGGGTTCGTCCAGGGGCAAGCCGCGTCTGAGGGGTACGCGGGCCATCTTCACGCGCTGGTAATACCCCAGGAACCCTTTGCCGACGAGTTCCTGATGGAAAATCATCGCGCTGTGTTCGCCTTCGTCCCAGCGTTGCTGCAGGTAGTCGAGGTAGGTATCCAGGGTGGACGAGCGCCGGGGAGCCCGCCGTACGACCTCCGCAAGGAGTGGGCCCGGGCGTACTTGCCTACTGTGCGGCGATCGAGGTTGAGTTCACGGGCCACGGAGCTGTGTGGCTCTATCGGTAAGTCCTGACACCGGTTGTCGATCGGCGGCGACACCGCTCGGTGTCAGCGGAGAGCGATATCGCCGAGTCTTGACACCACTTGAGGGCTTGCGGTGGGACGCTGGTAGTGCTCTGTGTGACGAGGGGGCACCGGTGCCACCAAAACCCAAAGTCGATCTGTATGCGGCGATACGCCGTGATGTGCGGGCAGGCATGTCGAACCGGGCCTTGCGGCGCAAGTACGGGGTGGGCTTTCGGACGGCGAGGGCGCCCATGGAGTCCTTCTGGCCGGAGCCGCGAAAGCAGTTGCCACCCCGCAAGACACGGCTGGACTCGTTCAAGCCGGTGATCGACCAGATGCTGCGGGCGTATCTGGACGCGCCGCGCGAGCAGCGGCACACAGGCTCGGGGAGACCGGGGTGGCAAGTGTCATGCCTGGACGGTGGGACGGACGTTGATCTCGCCGATCTCGACGTCGCTGGGCTGCTCGATGGCGAAGGCCACCGCGCGGGCGACCGCCGCCGGAGGGATACCCACCGCGTCCATGTTCTTGCGCGTCTGCTCGCGGATGTTCGGGTCTGCCATGGAGTCGGCGAGATCGGTGCGGATGTATCCCGGCGAGATGGCTGTCGTGCGCACCACCCCGTCGGTGGACTCCCTGCGCAGCCCCTCGTGGACGGTGCGCACCGCGTTCTTGGTCGCGGCGTAGACAGCCATCGAGGGGGACACGCCGGACAGGCCGGCCACGGAGACGATGCTCACCAGGTGGCCCGAGCCTTGCTCGCGGAAGGCGGGCAGCGCGGCGGCGACGCCGTTGAGCATGCCGCGAAGGTTGACATCGATCATGGCCGACCAACTCTCGGTGTCGAGGTCGGCCAGCGGGCTGATCGGGGCGATGCCGGCGTTGTTCACCAGCACATCGATACGCCCGTACTGGTCGATGGTGGTGGCGACCAGGCGCTGCAGGTCTTCGGCCTTGGTGACGTCGACGACGCACGTGGCGGCACGGCCGCCCTGCTCCCGGATGTCCTGCGCTATGGCGTCGATGCGCTCGCTGCGGCGCGCTGCGAGGACGACCGCGGCGCCGCGCCGGGCGAGCAGACGGGCCGTGGCTTCCCCGATGCCGCCACTCGCTCCGGTGATAGCGACGATCTTGCCGTGAAGAGAGAGCACTGCTGCCTCCAAGTAAAGTGGACACGTGTCCGATGCGCGCTTCACCCTACCGGACACGCGTCCACTTGTAATGGCGGAACATCAGGAGATGCCCATGAGCGCGCCAGCACGCCGCCCGGATGCGGCGCGGAACCGGACCCGCATCGTGGAGGCCGCCCGCGCAGCCCTCGCCGAGTCCCCCCACGTCCACCTCAACGAGATCGCCAAACGTGCCGGTGTAGGACAGGGAACGCTCTACCGGAACTTCCCCAACCGCGAAGCGCTCCTCGCCGAGGTCTACCGGCGCGACGTCGAAAAACTCGTGACCGCCGCCCCCGCTCTGCTGGCGGAACACGAGCCCGTGGAAGCCTTGCGCCACTGGCTCGACCGAGTGATCGACTACGCCGAGATCAAACGGGGCGTCCTGGCAGCGCTCGAGCCGACGGCGTGGCAGGACCTCGTCGCCCACAGCCACAACCCCATCGAAGGCGCCCTCGCTCACCTGTTGGATGCCGGGAAAACGGCCGGTTCCATCCGCACGGACGTGGACGCCCGCGGGGTCCTCCTGCTCATCGCCTACCTCAGCCGCCTGGAACGGAATGAATGGGAAGCAACAGCACGGCCTCTGATGAACGTCATCCTCGACGGCCTGCGGCGACAGGATGCCGACAGGTGAGGACAACAGACCACCGAGGACATCCCGAAGCGCAACCCCAAGGTCACCACACAGGAGAGGAAAGACATCGACTCCGCCACCGAGCGGTGTCAGTTCTCATCGGCATGTCACGGCTCGCTGATCGATAAGTGCTGCCCAAACCCGTCGACAAGCGGTGTCCGCTCCCACCTGCAAAGCCAGCTGTGGGAACGGCCTGTACGGGTCAGTGTGTGCAGCTTCGAACAGCAGACGCCGCACACCCAACTCGATCCGAACGGCCGACCACCGACCGTCGCATAGGCCAGCTGCCGCACGTAGCGGCTGTGGACCCACTCGCTCGCCGTCCCGCATCCGCTACACGACGCCGGGTTCCGGGACCGCGTACGGGCCTGGACCACCACGACAGGACCGGAAGCATCGACCGAGATCACGACCACGTCCGCCAAATGAGGAAGCAGCGACGCCAGTTCAGCATGATCTAGCGCGGAACTCCGGGCGTTCACGCCCGGGAGGAGCACCGTCAGTAGCTGCCCACCGCCAGGGCGAGATGATCTCTGGCTACGAAGATCTTGCCAGAGCCGCCGATGCGCTCAGTCGCGTACGGATGTACGTGCTCAGTTGTCGGGCGTGTCGTGACCGGGGCGACGGGGGCCGGTGCTCGACGCTTTGGTTGTGCGGTCGCCAGCCGAATGACCGGCAACAGGAGGTTGAGGCGCATGCTCGTGCTGAGCCGCTCACAGGTCGAGGACCTGCTCGACATGGACTCGCTGATCGATTCCCTGGCCCCGGCGATGGCAGACCTCAGTGCGGGCCGTGCCTCGGTGCCCGATCGCGTTGCCGCCCTGGTGCCCGAACATGATGGCTTTCTGGCAGCCATGCCGGGCTTCCTGGCATCGGCCGGGATCCTCATGACCAAGCTGGTGTCACTCTTCCCTCACAACGACGGGGCTCGGCTGCCGACCCATCAGGCGCTGATCGTGGCGTTCGATCCCGCCACCGGCGAGCCCGCCGCCCTGCTGGACGGTACGGCCATCACCGCAGCGCGGACCGGCGCCTGCTCCGCGCTGTCGGCGCGGCTGCTGGCCCGCGAGGACGCGTCTGTGCTGGCCGTGCTGGGCACTGGCGTGCAGGCCCGGTCCCACGCTCGCGCGATCTGCCGTGTCCGCCCGATCCGGCAGATCCGTGTAGCCGGCCGGGACCCGGCGAGAGCCGCTGCCCTGGCCGAGGAACTCTCCTCCGTCATCGAGGCCGACGTGCAGGCCGCCGGAAGCTACGCCGAGGCCCTGGACGGCGCGGACATCGCCGCAGCGACGACGCACGCCATCGAACCCGTAATCCGCCGCCCCTGGTTGACACCCGGGGTGCACATCACGTCAGTCGGCTACAACCCGGCCGGCCGCGAGATCGACGACGCCACGGTCGCCGAGGCGCTGGTCTGCGTCGAGTCCCGCCAGGCCGTGCTCGCCCCACCACCCGTGGGCAGCAACGACTTGCTGATTCCGATCCGCAATGGCGTCATCACGGCCGATCACGTGCATGCCGAGCTGGGGGAACTCATCGCAGGCAGCAAGTCGGGACGCACCGCGCCGGATCAGATGACCCTCTACAAATCGGTCGGTGTGGCCGTACAGGACGCCGCAGCCACGGCTCTGGTCGTCGCGGCCGCCCGCGAGCAATCGATCGGCGAGAATATCACTCTGCAGTGACGCCGCCACCAGCAGGGGATCGGATCGCCCCATCCAAGCGGCTACTCGATCGGCAACGCACAGCGTGTGAAGACGCCTTCGCCGCCTCGGCGGGTCTGTTCCCCGCGGCGTGTGCGGAGCTGGCGGCCCCGCAGGCGGCGTTGATGACGCACGCGCAGTTGGAGGATCTGCTGGGGGCGCGGATGCGCGAGGTCACCCGTCAGGTGTTCCAGGAGCACCTGACGCTGCGGGCCAGAAACGAGGACCGTCGCGATCAGGTCGTGGACACCGCCGCTACCGGGTGCTCCCGGACCGAGAGGGGCCGGCATCGGACGCTGGCCACGGTGTTCGGCAAGGTCACCGTCGTTCGGATCGCCTACAGCAGCATCGGTGTGGCGGACCTGCACCCGGCCGATGCGGTGCTGAACCTGCCGGACCGTATGCACTTGCACGGGCTGGCCGGGCTCGCCGCGATCGAGTCCGCCCGCGGTAGCTTCGCCGATGCCTGCGAGCGGATCAACGCCGTCACCGGCTCCGGAATTGGGCACCGGCAGGTCCAGGAACTCGCTGTCAGCGCCGCCGCGGACATCGACGCGTTCTACGACGCTCTCGTGCCCGCTCCCTGCACCGACGCCACACCGCTGATCTTGTCGGTGGACGGCACGGGCATGGTGATAAGGCCCGAAGCGCTGCGCGAGGACACCGCCAAGGCCGCCGCAGCCAAGGGCGGCAACGTGACGAAGACCCGGCTGGTATCCGGGGAGAAGCACGGCAGGAAGCGGATGGCCACCCTGGGAGCCGTCTACGATGGCGAACCCGCGCCTCGCACAGTCAACGACATCATCGCGCCGGCCCTGACAGGCAAGACGCTGTCCACGGCGCGGCGCCCGAGCGCCGCCAGGGGCCGAAGGCCGGGTCGAAATGGTTGGGTTCGGTGAACGACACCGCCGCGCGGGTGGTGGCCGCCGTGTTCGACCATGCGCGACCCCGGACACCGCCGTCCCTGGGTCGTCCTGGCCGACGGGGCCCGCCATCAGATCGACCTAATCAAGGCCGAAGCACAGCGCGCGGTGTGGAGGTCCACATCCTCGTCGACCTGATCCACGTGCCCGGATATCTGTGGCGAGCGGCATGGTGCCTGCACGACAGCGGCGATGCCTCCGCCGAGAGCTGGGTCGCCCGTCACGCCCGCGTCCTGCTGGGCGGCGGCGTGCAGCAGACCGCCGCCGCACTCGAGGAAGCCGCCCGCGCCGCCGGACTGCATGGCTCCCAGCGCAAGGCCATCGACGAGGCCGTGAACTACCTGTCCGGCAAGGCCGAGCACCTGCGCTACGACACCGCCCTTGAACGCGGCTGGCCGATCGCCACCGGAATCATCGAGGGAGCATGCCGGCACCTGGTCAAAGGCCGTCTGGACATCACCGGCGCCCGCTGGGGCCTGTCCGGAGCCGAAGCCGTGCTCAAGCTGCGTGCCGTACGCGCCAACGGCGACTTCGACACCTACTGGACGCACCAGCAGCAGGAGTTCATCCGCAACCACCAGACGCGCTACCGCGACCAGGTCATACCCACCGCCTGATCGACTGCCCCCTCGGATCTGCACCCGTCCGGGTTCTCCGCGTGCACGGGCGGGCTCGGCCTTGCACCGAGCCCGCCGCTCCAACTCCACCCGTTCCTGATCGCTTGCTGTGACGCTCACCCGGTTCGGCCTACGTCGTTGCCCGCGAGCGTCAGGAACACCAGGACCTGCGTCACGCCACCGGCTAGCGCTGCAGTGTCAGTACCCCCGGCCGGTAAGGCAGGGTGCCGTAGTCCCCGCCGTCGGTGCTGGGGTCGCGCCCCTGGTAGAGGAACTGGAGGTTGCAAGGGTCGATGGTCTTGGTCTGGTCGGGGTTGGTGCGAACCAGATCGCCGTGGCTGATGTCCTTGGTCCAGGCCGTCGCACCGCTGTTGGCACTGCCGGCGAAGGGGTTGGTCACGGTGTCGGCCTGCGGCTGAGGTGTCCACGTGCCGTTGAGGCTGGTGGCCGTGAACGAGCGGAAATAGCGACCATACCCTGTGTAATTCTGGGCCTCGACGATCATGAGGTACTGGTTCTGACCCTGGACCTTGTAGACCTCCGGCGCCTCGAACAGATTGAGCGCCGTGTCGCTCATGATCTTCGTGATCGAGCCGAAGGTGCCCGGGAAGTTGCCGATGGGCATGCTGGACCGGTAGATGTCGCCCTCGTCGTTGGCGAAGAACATGTACATGTTCGTGTCGTCGCCGATGAGGGTCACGTCGAGGGGGCCCCCCTTTGGGAGGGTGCCCGTGAACAGCTCCTGCTGCGGGCCCCAGCCGTTGGGGTCGGTGGGGTCACTTGAGGTGCGGTAGGAGAAGCTGTAGGGCCAACCCCCGTTGTAGGCAAGCACCCAGAGGTTCTTCGGGGCGAAGTAGAACAGCGTCGGCGCGATGCCATCGAAGGGAATCGTGTTCTGGGTGGCGGTGGCCATGTCGGACCAGTTCGTGAAGGGGCTGAAGGTCGTCAATCCCCAGCGCCCGTCGTTTCCTGCGAGGGTGTTGTGCGTCGTGGCATAGACGACGTGCTTGCCGTTGTAGACGACGCTGGTGAAGTCCTTGAGCGAGGCCCACCCCGCCTTCGGCTGCGCCAGCGGGCCGGTCGAGGTCCAGCGGTAGGCCGATGGAAGAGCACACGCGTTGCTCGCCCCGGACATGCCGGTCCACTTCTGGTTGGCGCCGCCTTGGCACGACCAGAGCCGCGCCTCCGTGCCGTTGGCCTTGCCCCAGCCCGAGGCTTCCAGGCACAGCCCGGACCGCACGCCGACGATCGTGCCGTCGGGGTTCACCCGCCACTGCTGGTTGTCAGTGCCGGTACACGTCCAGATCTGCACCGGGGTCCCGGCCGTGGTGCCGCCGCCCCGGGCATCCAGGCACTTGTTGCCGTACACGGTCAGCTGGCTGCTGTCCGTCAACGTCCACTGCTGGTTGATTCCACCGTGGCAGTCCCAGATGTGCACGTTCGCGCCGTCGGTCTGGCTGAAGCCCTCCACATCGAGACAGCGGCCGGAATCAACACCGCGCACGTCGCTGGTGGTGGCCGCCTGAGCCGGGCCGGCGACGAGCAGCGCCGCCAGCGCGGCCAGGGCCGCGACCACGGCGGCGAACACCACCGACGGACGTCTGCGGCTGAAACTACGTCTGGGCATAAGGACCTCGTCATCCTTGAGCAAGCGACTCCGGTTCAGCCCGTCAGAGGCTGTCCGGAGGCGGTGTGGACACGACCCCGACTGTCCGATATATCGAACAAGGGTCGAAGAGTCGAAGGGTCGAGCAACCGGATGATTAGGGTTCCGGTGATCAGCGTCAATACCTCTCGCACGCTTCGCGGGCAGAAAGGTTCGCAGGCTGAAACCAGGCGGCTTCAAGTTCCGTGGTTGTAGGTCCCTGCTCGTCCTCACAAACCGCGACGTTTCCCGGTGGCCGACGATCTTCACCGAAGTCATCCACCCGCGACCAGGCCGAGCATCCCGAACCCCTCACACGCCGGACCCGTGACCAGCAACTTCACGATGCACAGGGCGTTGTCACGTTGTTGGGTGTGTGTCTGCCTGACGGCGCGTCGGGGCAGGGTGGGCTTGGGAGCCAGGCCTGTGCTCAGGCCGCGGTGGCAAGGCCGGCGACGCCGGTGATCTGGTCCCAGATGCGAAGCGGACGGTCATCTCGGCGCGGTAGTGGTGTGCGGACGTCAGATGGCGGCGGGGTGTGATGTGAGGTCTCATGACTTCTTTGACGTGATGTTCTTGATGGCCCGGTGTGGCGTTGTGGTTTGCGGTACGGGTGTTCGCGGAGCGGGCCTGGTGCTGTTCAGGTGGTCGCGTCTGCGAAGTGTTTGTCTGTCAGTAGCTGCAGGATCAGTGTGGCCGGCTTTTGCGTGGAGGGTGTGGGTGTCTGGATGAGGAGGTCGGCGTCGTGGGGATTCCTGTGGGCTTGGGACGGGTCCGGGTCCGGGGTGGTGGTGGGCGTTGTGAGGTGTATGTGGAGGAAGTGTGTGCCGCTGTTGTTGTGGCGTTGGCGTACGGGGTGGGTGTTGTTCGTGTAGGGGGTGAGAGTGGAGGACACCAGGACGATGACGCCGTTGCGCGCGAGGACTTCGGCGGTCAGTCCGGCTCGCCGCGTGTCGTCGGTGTTGAGCACGGCCACGCGTTGCCCCGCGCCGCGCAGTCGCTCGGCCACTGTATGCGCGAGGCGCGCTGTGTGTGCTTCCGGCGGTCCGGAGAGCCACACGGTCACGCCGCAACGGCACGGCTTGAAGCCAGTCGGCATGATCGGGTCAGCCTCGTTTCGCGGTGGGTGAGGTGGTGCGGTGCGTGCTGAGGTGTCCGGACAGGGCCCACCAGAGCGTGCCGTAGGTGATGACGATGCCCGCGATGCACAAGGCGGCCTGTGGCGCGTCCATGGTCGTCGCGAGGCCCCCGGCAACCAGTTGGCTCACGCCGAGGGAGAGGGTGGAGAACATGAAGTCGGCGCTGAGGACTCGCCCGCGGATGTGGTCCGGGGTGGCCGACTGCAGGGCGAAGGATGACAGTGTGGAGTTCATGCTGCCGCCGATGTGGGCTGCGATGACCAGCAGGACGGCCAGTGGAAACCAGCTGACGGCGGAGAAGCCCGCGTAGGCGAGGCCGAACGTGAGAGTCGAGGCCAGGGTGAGAAGGCGGATCCGGCGCTCCCGGCCCGACAGAAGCCGTCGGCCCAGCACGGGTCCGATCAGTGCCCCCGCTCCGCGGGCGGCGTAGAGCAGGCCCACGCCGGCATCGCCCACGTGGAACACGGTGGCGCCGAGGGCGGGGAACAGCGCCAGTACTCCGTTGCCCAGGGCGGTTCCCGGCTTGGCCAGCAGCAGGGCGACGATGCGGCGGTCCTGGCGGGCGAACGATGCCGTCTCGCGGAGATCGTCCCGCACTGTGCTCCGCGGCTTGCTGCCCCCGCCGCCACCGCAGGGGCTCCTCACTCGCTGGACCAGGGCCGCGGAGACGCAGAAGGAGAGCACGTCGAGGGCGAAGCACCAGTGGGTGCCGAGGGTGGAGGCGAGCAGCGCGCCCAGCGAAGCTCCCACCGCGAGCATGACGCCCCAGGCGCCGCCGGTGAGGGCGTTGGCGGTGAGCAGGTCCGATTTTGGAACGAGGTTGGGGAGCACGGCGTTCGCCGCGGGACCGTAGAAGGCCTTCACGCCTGCGACACCGCCCAGCGCGATCAGTGCGATCCAGGCGGTCGACTCGGTCCGTACGAGGAACAAGGTGGCGACGAACCCGGCGGACAGCAGATCGCAGATGATCATCAGCCGGCGGCGGTCGACACGGTCGACGACCACGCCGGCGTATGGGGACATTGCGGCGATGACCAGCGTGTCGGCCGCGAGGACCAGTGCCCCCCACAGGGGGGCACTGGTCAATTCCTGGAGCAGGGCCAGAAGCGGGATCATCGCGAACCAGTCGCCGCCCAGGCTGACCAGCTGGGACAGGTAGACGCGGCGGAAGTCGGCTTCCTCGCGCAGCAGTTGGCCGGCCGGTCTCGGTCGTGGGGGAGTGGCCGGCGCGCTGTCCGTCGCGCTACTGCCCGTCAGCACGCAGTGCCTCGCGTAGCTCCTGGGACTTTCCCGCGAGGAAGAGGCCGAGCCGGTGCCGGTTCACCTCGGGCAGCCGCTCGGTCACCTGCTCGTCCACCCGGGCGAGAAAGCCTCGGCCCAGGTCCAGGGCCGTTGCCATCGCGTCATCGGTGTTCTCCAGCAGGGCGAGCATCGCGATACGCAGGTCGCCGAGGCACATGTCGCGCTCGTAGACGGGCAGCAGTTCGGGGGCGTGCTCGCGGAGGATGTCCCCGGTGACCACCATCATGCGCATGCGGGCCGCGATGTTGTCCGGCTCGTACAGGCGCTGCGTGATGGAGCGTTCCCCCGCTTCCCGGATGCGCCAGTGGTAGACGACCTGCCCGACCACGTCCACCGACCGGGCCTCGATATGGGCCCGCACGGTGACCGGCGCGTCCTCGTACTGGGGGAGGGAGAAGGCGAAGCGGTGCTGGTCCCAGAAGGACCGGCGGAACACCTTGTTCCAGATCATCCGGTCGAGGATCAGAGCGCGGTCGCGGGTGATATGGGTGCGGCTGCGCGGGGCGGCGAAGACATCGGCGTAGCGCGGATGGCGGTGTGTCCCGGCGGAGTCGAGGCGCCGGACGTCTCCGGACGCGAAGTCGGAGCTGGTGGACTCCAGGGACTGCACCAGCGCCCGGTAGGCCGTCGGCGGTACGACGTCGTCGGAGTCGGCGAAGGCCAGATAGGTGCCGGTCGCCTGCTCGGCACCGGCGTTGCGGGCGGCGCTGAGACCTTGGTTGTGCTGGGTGATGAGGGAGAACCGGTCGTCCTTGGCCACCCATGAAGAGGCGATCTGCCGGCTGGTGTCGGTCGAGCCGTCGTCGACCAGGATCACCTCGATGTCCCTGAGGTGCTGGGTGGCCAGGGACTCCAGGAGTTCAGGGAAGTAGGGGGCGACGTTGTAGAAAGGAACGACCACGCTGAGCGTCGGCATCTGGGGCTCCCTCAGTCCTGGAATGTGCGGGCGAGAATTCCCGTGGCGCAGGCGATTCCCCCTGCGCCCTTGGTGAGTTCCGGTATCGGCAGGCGGGCGACGCACTCGACCCCGTGCCGGGACAGCAGGGCCTCCGTCGCGCCCGAGCCGGTCGTCATGAGGACCGCCCTCGGCGCGACCGTGACGAAATTGAACGCCAGGTGGGTGCGGACCTCCTCGGACTCGGGGATGTCGACGACCGTGAAGCCCAGCTCGCGCAGGTTGCGGATCTCTGCGGGGTTCATGATCGAGGTGCGGGCGGCGAGCAGGTCCGCGTCGAGTACCTGAAGCACACCGAGCAGGTGCTGGATGCCGGTGGGGACGGAAAGCCGCAGGACGCGCGCGCCCTGCTGCCCGGCCTCGTCGGCGACCTGCTGTGCCCCGGCCTCGTTCGTGCGCGCGCCGAGTCCGACGGCGACCAGGTCGGAGCGCAGCCACTGGGCGTCGGCGCCCTCGAAGACGCCGTCGGCGCCGACGGTCCGGGCCACCGGGATGCCGAGCCGGGCGCAGAGCCTGAGGGTCTGGAGTTCCTCCCCGGCCCGGACGGCGCTCGCCATCCGGGGAATCACGGCGCCCGCCTTGGTCATCCACAGCAGGTCGCGCGCGTACATCGCGTTGGCGCCACGGTACGGATTCCTGCCGGGGGGCTCCGGGGCGGGCAGTTCGTGCACGGTGACGCCCAGCGTGCCGTACGCCTTTGCCAGCGCGTCCATGTCGCGGCGGAGCGCGGCGTGGTCGAGTCGTTCCAGGTGCTGGAGTGCGTCCGGCTCACCGGCGGTGAGGAGCGCGGCCGGCGGGCAGTGCAGGGCGACGTCGGTGAGCCGGTCGAAGTCGCGGCTCACTCGCAGTGGCGCCCAGTTCCCGCCGGCTGCGATGTCCTCGTCGTGCCGTCCGGCGCGGGCGCGCCAGCCCGGCCCGTGGTAGGCGGCGGCGGTCACACCCACCGGTCCTCCTCCCCCTTGCGGTAGCCGAGTTCGTCCGCGACGTCGAGGATGCCCGGCTGGTCGACAGCGGGGAGCACGAGGTGGGCCCGTTCTCTCCAGCGTGCCGGGCGGGGCCGCGCGGTCGCCATCACGACCGGGAGGCTCACCGGACGGGGCGGCTGCGGGATCCCCGCGAACGTGAAGACGGACCGGAGGGTTTGCTCCCGGGTGGCGGGATCGAGGATCTGCTCGAACGGCACGCGCAGGATGTCGTCCGCGGTGTCGGGGCCCAGTGTGTCCAGGGCGGACCGGTGCGCCCCCGCCCACTGGTTCGCGCACACCCATTCAAGCGGCTGATCGACGAGTTTCTCCCAGCCTGGGGGGATGTCGAAGTTCCACCAGCGTCGGGCGGCCGCGCCGAGTTGAGAGTATCCGTCGATCGACAGGGTGTGCCGGTCTGAGACGTCGTAGGAGAAGAATCCCCGGTCGCGCCAGCCGTCGTAGAGCCCGTTCACGCTCGCGGCGGGGTTGCGGGTGAGGTGGATCACCCGTATTCGGGCGTTGGGCATCAGCCGTCGCAGCACCGGAAGCCGGTAGGCGTCGACCGAGGACTTGATCACTACGGGGTGGCGCCGCAAGGCGCCGCGGTCGGCGGGGGTGCGGGCCCGGGGGACGACGAACGGCGGTTCCTCGATGCAGTAGCCGTCGTGGGGCGTGCGCAGGCCGTCGGCGGACGCCTTGCCCCGGAAGGCGGGCGGTACGTCGTAGAACGACGGATCGATACGGGGATGGGTCACGCGGAGGTGGTGCAGGACCGCCGTGAACAGTGTGTCCGGCTCGTCGGGTCGTGGACACGTCCCAGCGGCGTGGTCGACGGCCTCCCGCACGCTCGCGTACGCGATTTCCTCCAGCGGCCACTGCAGGGCGAGACGCCGCGTCGCTGCGGCCGCGTACAGCTGCCGGTCCGCGGCGCTGACGGGGGGACGGGCCGGGCCCGATCCGAGAAGGGACATGAAGTCCCTTGAGAACGCGGTCCAGTCGAACGCCACGTCCGGCTCCAGGACGTCGGAGCCGTCGCGGCCGCGGTCCAGCCGGTTCAGCTTGTACAGAGCGGTGTGCTCGCCGGCGATGGACAGCACGTCCGGCTGGTCGGAGAGGATCTGATGGAGAAGGCTGCTGCCGCCCCGGGACGAGGCCACGATGGCCACGGCGCTGGTGACGTGGGACAGGTCCGCGTCCGTGGCCGGCCGGTCGGGTGCCGCGCCGTCCACCTCGTCCAGCGTGTGCCGGGCGGCGGCGATCGACCGTTCGCGGGAGGGGACTTCGAAGGCAGGCACCATCAGAGCCGGCCCTCGCTTCCCGCAGCCCCTTCGAAGACGATGCCGCCGCCGGGCGGGACATCGATGGTCAGCGGGCCCCCAGGGTGCTCGCGCCCGGTGGTGAGCCGTTCGCCGGTGGGCGACAGGACGCTGAAGGAGAGCCCGTCAGCCTGCGCGTCCACCGTGAGCCGGGTGGCGTACCCGCCGTTGAGTACGACGGCCGGCCGGTGGACCCGGCACGATGTGGCGGGCTGGAGAACGAAGACGACATCGCGCGCGTCGGCCGCGGCCCGCAGGACGCTGTGCGAGGCGTTGTCAGCGCTACGGTGCTGCAGGAAGCCGCTCAGGTTGTCCGCGTAGAGCTGGTGATGCCACCGGAGCACGTCCTTGCTTTCGTCGGACAGGCGCGCGAAGTCCGAGCCGTAGGCCGGGATCCCGGCGGCCAGCATGACGATGACCGACACGGCGACGTCCGTCGGTGTGTCACCCGGGCCGAACGTCTGGTAGTCGTTGATCGAGGCGGGCGTGTAGGCCTGTACGTGCAGCGTGCGCAGGAAGTTCGTCCGCGGGTCGAACGGGGCGTCGCCGGCGCGCATACAGGTGCCGTACGGGGTGAGGAACGCCGTGCCGTAGTTCTGCTTGAGTTCGACGATGTAGTCGGGTGAGACCTCGCGGGTACGCCGGTCGGCGTCCTCCAGCATCAACTGCAGCCCTATGAGCATCGAGTCCAGATCGTGCTCGTGGTGCGGGCTTTCGCACCGCAGGTCGGGTATCCAGTTGAACAGGTCGTACTTGGCTCCGTGGAAGCCGTAGTCCTCGACGAGCCGTACGCAGACGTCGGCCATCACCCTGCGCGCCTCGGCGTTCATGAAGCACAGGGAGTAGAACTGCGTCTCGCCCAGGACGGGTTCACCACAACTCGGGGCGATGAGCAGGTGACGGCGGTCGGCGAAACAGTCGGCGGCGGGACCGACGGCGTGGGGGGCGCACCAGATGACGGCCCGTGCACCCATGGCGTCGAGACGGCGTACCAGCCCTTGCATGTCGGGGAACTTGGCGGGATCGGGCTGCCAGTCACCGATGTTCAGGGGGGTGTCGTACGCGGTGTCGAGGCCGGGGCCGAACCAGCCGTCGTCGATGATGAAGTTCCGGACACCGACATCCAGGCCGATCTTGACGTTCTCCAGGACCATGTCCGCGCTGATGTCGTCGCTCGCCCAGTCGGTCCAGCTGCACCAGAAGGGTTCGAACGACTCCCTGACGATGCGGTCCCGCAGCCCGAAGACGGTCCGGGTCCGCTCCGAGAAGTCCCGAAGGACGTTCAGCCATGGCCCGTGACCGCCTTCCGCCGGCCGGGTGAGGAGATAGACGTGTTCGGTCACGGATCCGTCGGCGGCCGGCACCGAGCGTGGCAGCGGATACTCCTTGGTGCCGCGCCGGACGCTCACCTCGACGCCACGCGTGTGTACGTTCAGGGCGCGGTTGGAGACGGGTTCCAGGAGGCGGAGATCGGTCTCGGCGAGGGCGCCGATGACCCCCATGGCCAGTTCCACGTTCCCGTCCCGGCCGGTGAACATGTAGAGCGGAACCTTCACGTCGTTGATCTTCGACTGGGCGAGCCTGCCGTACTTCCAGAAGCCCGTGACGTGCATGAGGTTCATGAACCACCGGCCACTGTCCGGCGGGACGACCTCGTCGAAGTTCCCCATCGGGGCGCGCAGCAGATACTCCAGCGAGACGATCCGCTCATCCCTCGGAGGGCGCACAGACACCTGGAAGGGTGCCGTCCTGCCGACGCTGACTTCGAAGTCGTCCTGGGTGATGTCGGCTGTTTCCCCGAGCGCGAAGGGGCCGAACTCCCTTTCCTCTCCCGATTCGAGCCGAACGATCAGTCGCATGCGTGGTAACGCGGTCATCGATTGCCCTTCTGGTGGCAGAAGGCCCACTCGGTGCGGTGAGCTTGAACTCTGTTACACGCCGTTCACGTTCGGTAGGCAACCATAAGCAAACACAACACGTCAATTTCCTGCTCAAATTCCTTACCGAATCAACAAAGTTGCATCCAAGTGAACATCCACAGTCACGCGCGCCATCGGCGAGGTGTGGCCGCTGTCCGCGCAGCCGGGATACACCGTCGCCCCCGCCGCCCGGCTGCGTACGCTGAAGCCCCCGGATCCTTAGGTTCTCGTGGTCGTTGCAACACCCCGGTTCAGGGGTGGCAACGGACTTCGGGATCCGCAGGACCGGAGCCGCAGGGACCCAGGATGCTGGTCCAGGAGCGGGAGGCATGTTTCCGGCCAACCATCAACAGGCGTGCTGGTCAGGCGTGTTGATCCTCGTTGTGCGCCCCGGCCTCCATGACGCAGCGCCTGTGGCGGCGACGTCGAGGTCTGCAGGGCGGCGGACCCAAGCCCGCCGGCTGCGGGCTGGCCGAACGGCGAGCCTGTTCCTGGGAGCCGTCACTGCGTTGTCGGCCACGCGGTCGCCGAGATCAACGGGCTCAAGGGCCGAGGACGGCGGCCGGCGGACATCGGCGCCGCGGCGCTCCCGGGGGCGCCCCATGTGGGCCAGCCTCCGGTGATCCTCGCGCGCCTGGACCACTTCCGGGCATCCGGCCAGTCCGACGACGCTGCCTCCGCTGCCAGGCACGCTCATCAGCCGGCACCGGTGGCGTGGTCAGACTCGTTGGTGCGCCGCCAGGTACACCCGGGCCTGTGCAACGCGGCCGGTCCGCGCAGCCACACAGTCCGGGCACGCCGGACCCCCGGGCGGCAACCGTCTCCACCCCGTTGCGGAGCCGCGCCGCCGGCCTCTCCTTCGACGGGTCCAGCGGCTCCTCCCGCGTCCAGGTCGGCAACGCACGCCGCAAGCCCCCTGCGGCACACGACACAGCGCCGGGCCCGGTCCCGGGCCGCGGCGTTCAAGAACACCTCACCTCGCCCTGGAGAGCCCCTACGACGTCCTGCTGGCCGGCCACGTCGGTAACCGACGACAGCGGACTCCGCACCGGCAGGGCTGTACCCCTGCGCGATCCGCCCCAGGAACGAGAACGACAGCGTCCTCTCACCCGGTAGGGGAGTCACCCGAAAGGCACCCGCGGCCAGCAACAGCTTCCCCACCCATCCCGTCGCTTGTGACAACTATCGTGCTTCGGCTCAACAGCCCCGCGCCCGACGGACGGTCCGTGGCAATGATGACGGCACCCGCGGGGGGAATTCCCGACGCCGCTGATCGACACGGGCGATCCCGGACCCGGGCCCGGAGTGGGCTCGGATCCGGGGGGCGATGGTCATCCGGCGGTCAGAGTGGTCCACTTCTGGTGGGAGCCGCCGTGGCAGGCCCAGAGGTTGCGTTGTGTGCCGTCGGTGGTGGAGACGCCGGGGATGTCGAGGCAGCGGCCGGAGGCGGGGTTGCGGTAGCCGCCGTTGTAGGGCTGCCAGATCTGGTTGGTGCCGCCGTGGCAGGCCCAGAGCTGCACCTTGGTGCCGTTGGCGGTGCCCCCGCCGGCGGCGTCGAGGCACTTGCCCATGGAGCGCAGGGTGCCGTCGGTGTAAGCGGACCAGAACTGGTTGATGCCATCGCCGCAGCTCCAGGTCTGGGCGGCGGTCCCGTCGGCGGTGCCGGCGCCGTTGACGTCCATGCACTTGCCGGCGATGCCGGATTCCACGCGTGCGGGGGCGGAAGCGGGATTGCTCAGCCAGCCGGCGCTTTCGGCGGTCTGGATGCCGCGGTGGAAGGCGTCGGCCATCTTCTGGTAGCCCGCGTCGTTGGGATGCAGGGAGTCGGCCAGGTCGGCCGTGGTCAGGCTGCTCATGTCCACGTACGCGACGTGCTTGCCCGCGGCCTGGGCATCGCTCACGATCTGGGTAACGGCCTGGTTGTACGCGGGTCGGTACTGCTCCACCGTGCCGTTGGTGGACACGATCAGGGAGGCCACGAGGACGGTCGCGTCGGGGACGGTGGCGGTGACCTGGTTGACCAGCGAGGTCAGCCGGGCGCCGGCGGTGGAGGGCTCGAAGTTTCCGTTGAAGTCGTTGGTGCCGATCTCCAGCGTCACGACATTGGGCCGGTAGCGGGTCAGCGCGGCGTCGGCGAGCGCGGCGATCTCGTGGATCTTGTGTCCGGAGTGGCCTTCGTTGTCGGGGTCGGACATCGAATCGTTCCGCCCCGTGCCGACGAAGTCCAGCGGATGGCCGTCCGCCGTGAGCTTGTCCCACAACGCACCTCGGTAGCCGTTGCCCGCGCTGCTTCCACGACCCCAGGTTATGGAGTCGCCCAACGGCGTGACCCGCAAGGGCGTGTTGGAGGCGGCGGCAGGGGTCACGCCTGCTGCCGTCACTCCGAGCGCGGCGGTGATGAGCGTGTGAGGGACAGAGTCCAGGAATTTCTCATGCAGATGTCCTCTTGTGACGAGTGATTGCTGGATCAACGGGGCTGAATCGCCGTTTCGACCCTGACCGGCGCCTCAAGCTGAGGGCCAGTGGGCGGGTGAGGCCGGAAAGCCATCGCTTTCCGGCCTCACCCGCCTGCTGCCCTACTGCCTTACGCGGGTTGACCCTGTCACTGGATGGTCCAGGCCTGGTTGGACTGGTTCAGGGCCATCCACTGTGCGATGGCGGCTCCGTTCGCCGTCGATCCGCTGCTCACCTCCAGGACCTGCCTGCTCTCGAAGTTGCGGATGAGGTATCCGCCGCTGGTCGGCTCGAAGTACCACAGCTGGTTGTTGCCACCGCCGTAGGTCCACTGCTGCGCCGCGGTCCCCTTCCAGTGGCTGGAGAAGTTCATCTCGAGGGCCTTGCCGCTGTTCCTGTTCACGATCTTGTAGAGCTGCCCGGTGACCGGAACGATGGTCCACTGCTGGTTGGCGCCACCGGTGCTCGGCCACTGGACGACGCCGCCGCCGTCGGCGGTGGACCATCCGTAGACGTCCATCATCTGACTGCTGTTGACGTTCTTGATCGTGTAGAACGTCGACGGGTTGATGGTCGGCGTACCGGTCGCGTCCTCCAGTGCCCCGCCGGCCCGCTGCACACTGAAGTCCGTGATGTAGAAGTACGCGCCGTCGGTCTTGGCGACCCGCACGTAGCGGAACTGCTGGCGGATGTCGACGTTGCTCGTGAGCGTCGCGGCGAGCGGCAGGGTGTCCGTCTGACGTCCCAGGACGGTGTAGCTGCCGAAGGACGGGTCGTTGGAGGCCCGGATCTCGAAGTTGCCGCGGGTCTCGGGCTGGTCCAGGTTCTGGCGGGTCGTCAGTGAGAACTGTCCGAGCTGGTAGGCCTGCCCCAGGTCGACCTGCCACCAGGCCGAGGTGTCGGTCCCGGTCGGCGACCAGCCGGTCGAGCCGTTGTTGTCGACGGCCTTCGAGGCCTCCGTGCCGGTGCCGTAGACCGACGAGGCGGACGCCGACTTGTTGTAGGCGAGGTTGAGCTTCGTCGCCAGCCCCTGGTATGCGGACTCAAGACCGGAGGCCTTGATCACCGAGTCGCCGGATGTCGTGTTGTTGGTGAGCGTGACGTTGGAGCCGTTGCGGTTCTGGTTGATGAATCCGTCGGTGTGCGACAGCACGTTGTTCGAAAGGGTCATGTTGTCCGACCCCTCGTCCAGGTAGACGCCGTGCACGGCGTTGCCGCAGGCGGACGGCACTCGTATCGCGTCGTGGACGTAGTTGCCGTTGATGACCGTGCCCGGGTCGTTCGAGAGGTGGTAGATACCGGCGGAGTCGCACAGCCGGTTCATCACGTTGCCGATGCGGTTGTAGCTGACGCTGTTGTTGCCCTCGGCGTTGGCCGCCGACTGCCAGCCCCAGCCGAGCGAGATGCCGGCCCACGGAGTGTCGGAGATGTCGTTGTGGTCGATGGTGGTGCTGTTGACGAAGCCCGCGTTGATGCCCGCGGTTCCCAGGTAGTCCTCACCGGTCCGGGTGATCAGGTTGTCCTTGACGGTGACGTTCTTGACCACCTCCCGGGGGTCCTCACCGGGCGGTGAGGTGGGCGGGTTGTAGACGGTGTGGTACTCCACGGTCGGGTCGGAGAACTTGCCGATCATGATTCCGTTGCCGGAGATGTCGTGGATCAGGTTGCCGGTCACGGTGCTGTCGTGCACACCGTGGTGCAGGTCGAGGGCGGTGGCGCCCATCTGGGTGAACGTGTTGCCGGTGAAGGAGAGGCGGTCGGCGTTCGCGGCCTGGACACCGGCCGGCGGACGGTCGACGTACTGGTTGTTGGAGTTGTCGGCCGAGATGTTGTAGTTGCCGCCCTGGGCGTTGAGGTAGCCGTTGTCGGTCGCTTCCATCCAGGTGGTCTGGGTGAAGGTGATCCCGGAGAAGCGCAGGTCGTGGACAGGACTGCCGAGGTTCGTGCCCTTGATGTCGACAAGCGTCTTGAGCGTCGGCGCCTGCACGGTGGCCGTGGACATGTCCTCGCCGGGACGGGGTTTGTAGTAGACGGTCTGCGCGGCCGTGTCGACGTAGAACTCGCCCGGCTCGTTGAGGAACTCGTGGGCGTTCTCGAAGTGCAGGGGAGAGCCGTCGCCGAGCCACGGGAAGGGGCGCTGGAAGAGGATGCCCGCCTCGTGGTCCTGGATGGACACGTTGGCGGTGTCGTTGCTGGAGTTGATCGACTTCAGCCGCAGGAAGCTCTCGCCCCACGACGTCTCGAGCATCATCTCGACCTGGTTGAGGTGGTCCCAGTTGGAGACCTGCGAACTGAGCACCTTCAGCAGCTTGTTGGTCTTGTCGCTGCCCTGCAACTGGAAGTCCGTGCCGATGTCGGGGAAGCGGGCCCGGGTGGCGCGGACCCCGTTGACGTACAGCTGCCGGAAGTTGAGGGTGCCCACGGACGCCTTGTACTCGCCGCCCGCGGCCGCGGTCCAGCCGGTGACGGCCTTGCCACTGGTGATCACGGGCGTCTCACCGTTGTACGCCTGGTAGACGACTGTGTGGCCGTTGGTGCCCGAGTCACTGGTGCCGAAGCTGATCGGGGTGGTGAGGGGGTAGGTGCCTCCGCGCAGGTTCACGACGATGTCGTCGGACATGTTCGTGTTGACGGCTCGGACCGCGGCCTTGGCGGCCAGGACGGTTCTGAACGCCGCGGCGGTGCTGGTTCCCGAGTTGCTGTCACTGCCGTTGACGGGGTCGATGTAGAAGTTCGTCGTGGCCGCGTAGGCGGGTTGAACGGGCAGTGCTGCCGCGAAGACGACAGTTGCCGCTGCGAGCGCCTTGACCGTCCCCGCGCCGATGCGCATGGGCCTCATCTGTGGTGTCCCTCCTCCATACCCCGCTGCTTATGAGTTGCATTTATCGGGGTAACAGGACGTCTACGTCAAGAAGATAGGCATGCTTATTTTTTCACGGGGGCAACATGCATGACATGCGGATGCATCAAGGCTCGAACCCGTGCACCCCGCCCGCAGCGAAGAAGGATCCCAGGTAGAGGCGCAATCGGCTCACGCTTGCCACGCCCACCCAACCTGTCCAGCGAAACAGCAACTGAAAATGAGTACTACTCATGTCGGGTGTTTGGTCGCTGTGTTCAAGTGCTTGGACAGCGAAGAACACCTTCTCCATGAGTGGCGGTCTGTCATGCGCTCCTTCGAGGAGCGCCTCGGGTGACCTCGCCCTCCGCCCGTCCGAGCCCAAGGCAGGTACGCCGCCGGGCACATCGATCCCGGCCCGTCGGCCCCATGAGCCGACCCAGCACCGACGGCATCCCACCACCCTGCTCCACACCTGACCCGACTCCCCGCAGAAGGAACGGACATGAGACAGGCAGTGCCCACGGCCGGATACTCACGGCGAGGCCCCTTCGGCCAGGCGGCACGGCTGCTGCTGACGTTCTTCGTCACGATCGCCCTGAGCGGCGGCAGCGCCCTCGCGGCCATCGCGCAGGACAGCGAAAGCGCCCCACCGGCCGCCAACCACACCATGAAGTTTGATGGCCGCCATGCAGCCCGGCTGGAACCTGGGCAACACCCTGGACGCCATTCCGGACGAGGAGTCCTGGGGGATGCCTCTCACCAACCGCGAGCTCCTCCGGAGGATCAAGGCGCAGGGCTTCAAGAGCGTCCGGATCCCGGTGACCTGGAGCAACCACCAGTCCGACACGGCCCCGTACACCATCGACGCCGCCTTCCTGGAGTGCGTCAAGGAGGTGACGGACTGGGCGATCGCCGAGGGCCTGTACGTCGAGATGCCCCTTCACCACGACTCCTGGCAGTGGATCTCGGCGATGTCACAGGACCACGACGCTGTCCGCGCCCGCTTCGACTCCACCTGGAAGCAGATCACCGCCACCTTCCGTAACACCTCGCAGAAGGTTCTCTTCGAGAGCGTCAACGAGCCGCAGCTCAAGGACGCCACCGACGCGCAGAAGACCGCGCTGCTCGACGAGCTCAACACCTCGTTCCACAAGATCGTGCGCGGTTCCGGCGGCAAGAACGCCACCCGCGTCCTGGTCCTGCCCGCTGGCCGGAGACCGCGCCCAGGGCGTCAACTGCCGTCTGTACGCCGACTTCTCCACCGGCGTCTCCTGGGAGTTCCGGATCATCACCGCCGCCGCTCCGACCGCCTCGGACTCCACCGGCACCACCACCGACGGCTTCAACGTCCCGATGGCCTTCCGCGGCGACCTGCTTGCCACCATGGAGGCCACGTACGCGGACGGCAAGGCCGCCGGGCCGCCCGACTGGACGACCTTCAAGGAGTACAACCGCAGCTTCGTCCCCGACTACACGGGCAACACCGTCGCCCTGCGCCCAGCCTTCTTCGAAGAGGTGCGCGACGGCGAACCCGTTACCCTGACCTTCCACTTCCGGACCGGTACGAAGGTCACGTACCGGATAACGACGAACGGCACCGCCGTCACCGGCAAGGCGGTGTGACGCCTTCCCGTCGGGTGAGCTTCGCCTCCCACGGATGAGGCGTGCTCGCCTCGGTGCGGTACTCCGGTCCGGTCGCTCTCGCGGCCGGACCGGAGTCGTCGGCCCCGGAACGGGAATCCGGCGGCAACCTTTGCGACGCCCGTGGCCATCAGGAGGTGGAAGGCCTCCGACACCGACCAGCACCCGTGCCCGTACCGCATCGTCGCGACCGGCGGCCACGGTCTCCCCGAGGGCGGTGTCCGGCGCCGCACCGCCGGCCGGGCGGATCAGGCCGGGTGCCGGCTACAAGGGTGTCGCCACCCATGACGACGCGACGGACGGCAACGGTGTCTGTCTGTTCGGTGCGAGCGACACTCGCGTCTTGACGCGTCGCAGCCCCGGACCGGGCACGGAGAGCAGGATCCGGGGCTGCGACGGTCCCCCTCCGGAGAGGGGCGGCTGCTCAGCTCTGCCACAGGGGAGTCAGGACGAAGGTGAAGTCGGCCGGTCCGAGTTCGAGCCGGTGCTGAGGCAGGACTCCGGGTCCCACGGCGGCCGTGCCGAGGCCCTGGACGGCGTGGTCGGTGTGGAGGTGGATCACCGGGCCGGGGACGAGATCGTTCTGGTGCCGTGCGGCGTCGAGCTGTCGGTCGGTCCAGCGGCGCGCGGCGAAATGGAACGGTTCCTCGCCCGCGACGCGCAGCCCGTTCCCGGCCGCGTCGGTGAAGGTGGCCCAGCGGGTGTCGGCGCGGTTGCCGTTCTCCTGGGGGCGCACGTAGGGCGTCTGCAGCTCGTCCACGGTCGCGCGGAAACGTCCGACGCGGACCGCCTGGCGCGAGTCGGGGTAGGCCTCGCCCGGGCCTGTGCCGAACCACTCCACCTGGGACCGGTCGGCGGGAATCTCCCAGTCGAGTCCGATGCGGGCCAGTGAGCGCGACTTGTCCCTGCGGGCCAGCTCCTGGTATTCCTCCGCAGGGAGTGCCGGGTCCACCAGGGGGTCGGGGAAGTCGTCGCCTCGCTCGGGCCAGTGGCCGACTGGTTCGGCGTGCACCCGCAGGCGCAGGCTGTCACCGTCGCTGTCCCAGCGGTAGGTGGTGAGGTAGCCGGAGCTGCCCGCGGCGGCGGCGCTGCGGACGACGACGGTCATGCCGTAGGCGTCAGGGGTGACGGAGACGGTGCGGTGCCGCAGTCGGTCCAGCCCGCGGTCCTTCCAGTAGGCGGCGTCGCGCTGGTGCCAGCCGCGGTCGTTGTCGGTGGGGGCGCGCCACAGGTTCAGCCGTGGTCCGCGGAGGGGGAGTTCGCCGATCCCGAGCAGACTTCCGGTGGTGCGGTCGAAGCGGCCGGGGCCGAGCAGAAGGTACTCGCCCTCGCTGTGCGCCGGGGCCGGCACCGCCGGCCGGCCGCGGCCGCTGTCGGTTGCGGGGAGCTGGAGCTGTCCCCAGGCGACCACGTGGCCTTCGGGGGCCCAGTCGGCGGGCTTGCCCAGTTCGGCCTGGACGGTGAGCCAGAGCTCGCCTGTGCCGTCCCCGCCCGGCGGGTCCAGGCGGGGCAGCGGCAGCCGTACGTGCTCCCCGGCCGCGAGTTCGGGCGTGGGCAGCACGCCGTGGTCCAGCTCGGTCCCTTCGCGGGCCAGTGACCAGGTGAACCGCAGGTGGGACAGGTCGAGGACCTCGTAGTGGTTCTCGACCGTGAGGCTGTCCGCCTCGGGGCCGGGGCCGATGCGGACGGGGGCGATCACCTTCGCGTACTCCAGGAGGCCGGGGGAGGGGGTGCGGTCGGGGAGGACCAGGCCGTCGCAGATGAAGTTGCCGTCGTGCAGGTCCTCGCCGAAGTCGCCGCCGTAGCCGAAGAACTCGTGTCCCTGGGCGTCGCGGGTGCGCAGTCCCTGGTCCATCCACTCCCAGATGTAGCCGCCCTGGACTCGCGGGTACTCGTCGCACAGCCGCAGGTATTCGGTGAGCCCGCCGGGCCCGTTCCCCATGGCGTGGGCGAACTCGGTGAGCAGGAAGGGCTTGCGGTTGCGCGGGTCGTCGGCCGGGTCGCCGGAGCCGGCGCGGGGCGGGTAGTTGACCTCGCCCGGCAGCAGCTGTCCCCGGCCGATCCGGGCGACGGCGGCGGGCGGCCGGTACATCTCGGCGTGGACGTCGGTGTACTCGCCGAGCCGGTCGCCCTCGTAGTGGATCGGGCGGGACGGGTCGCGTCGCCGGACCCACTCGGACATGGCGCGGAGGTTGCGGCCGTCCCCGGCCTCGTTGCCGAGCGACCACAGGATGACGCTCGGGTGGTTCTTGTCCCGTTCCACGGTCCGCTCGATGCGGTCCAGGCAGGCGTCGTGCCAGCGGGGGTCGTCGCAGGGGTTGCGCTGCCAGGGCTCGGGGTCGGCGTGCTCGAAGCCGTGGGTCTCGAGGTCGCATTCGGCCATCACCCACAGGCCGAGCTCGTCGCACAGGTCCAAAAACGCGGGGTGCGGCGGGTAGTGCGCGGTGCGCACGGCGTTGATGTTGTGCTGCTTCATCAGCTCCACGTCGCGGCGCATGACGTCGAGCGAGAGCGTACGGCCGTGATCGGGGTCGAACTCGTGCCGGTTCACTCCGCGCAGCACCACCCGGCGGCCGTTGGCCCGGAGCACCCCGGCCGCGTCGACGGCCACGCTGCGGAACCCGACCCGGATCCTGACCCGCTCGCTGGAGGTGGCCAGGTACGCCTCATACAGCTGCGGATCCTCCGCGCTCCAGGGCCGTACCGTCGCGAAGGTGAACTCGGCCCCGGCCTGCTGGTCGTGGATCCCGAGGGCTGGAATGTCGATCCGCACCGGCGCGTCGGCGTCGGCCTCCACCCGGAGCCGGCCCGCGCCGGTGTCCGCGTCGTAGTCGGCGTGCACGAAGACGTCCCAAATGCCGCCGGCAGGGCGGGCCAGCAGGGACACGTCCCGGAAGATGCCCGACAGCCGCCAGGTGTCCTGGTCCTCGAGGTAGGTGCCCGCGGAGAACTGGTGCACCCGGACCGCCAGCACGTTGCGGCCGGGCCGCAGCAGTTCGCTCACGTCGAACTCGGTCGGCAGCCGACTGCCGTGGGTGACGCCCAGCTCGCGGCCGTTGAACCAGACCCGGGCGCAGGAGTCCACGCCCTCGAAGCGCAGCACGGCCGGCGTGCCCGCCCAGGTGGCGGGCAGGTCGAAGATCCGGCGGTAGTCCCCGGTCTCGTTCTCGTCCGGGACATAGGGCGGGTCGACCGGTATCGGGTAGGCGATGTTGACGTAGATGGGCCGGCCGTAGCCGCGCAGCTGCCAGTGCGAGGGGACGTGCATCGTGTCCCAGGAGCCGTCGTCGAAGTCCGGGGCTTCGAATCCGTCCGGTTCCGCGCGCAGGACAGGCGAGAACCGGAACGCCCAGTCCCCGTTGAGGTCGATCCTGGGCGCGTCGGAGTCCAGAACCGCGCGCGCCGCGGCCCTGCCGCGGCCGGGTGCGTAGTCCTCGAAATAGCGTGCGGGCATGCGGAATCCTTCGCCGGTGGGGGGTGATGGGCGCGACCGTACTATCGAAGGTCGTTTACGGGAAGCGCCGCCGTCGCCGACAGGCGGCCTGTGGCGCGAGAGCGCAGTGATGGGATCACTCGTCGCCAGTCGTGAGCTGTTACGAAGCGCGTTGATGCCGACGTGAACGCCAGGCGATCGGCGGCACTTCATCCGCGTCGGCAAGGGAAACCCCTCGTCAGCGCCTCAAGGAAATCTGGGGGCGTACAGCTCCAGGTTCTGCTGGTCGCTGGTGGAGTGCAGCTGGACGCGCGAGAGCAGTGCGTAGTCCGAGCGCTTGCCGCCGGAGGCGCAGTTCTCCAGGACGAGGCCCGGGTGGCGGTCGAGTACGCCGTCCAGCCAGTCGAGGAAGGCGCGGTTGTGGCCGAGCAGGCCGTGCGCCGGGGCCCCGCCGGGGTGGCTGCTGGTGCCCGAGCCGGCGTCCACGTTGGAGTCGAGCTTGAAGTAGCCGATGCCGAAGTCGGCGACGAGCCGGTCCACCACCGAGTCCAGGTGGGCGCGGGCGGCGGGGTGGCGCAGGTCGAGGTGGAAGCGGCCGCTCGCTATGACGCGGGCGCCGTCCCGCCGGAAGAACGCCTCGTCGGGCAGGGTGTCGGCGATCGGGCTGCGCACACCCACCACCTCGGGCTCCAGCCACAGCCCCGGCACCATGCCGCGCTCCCGGATCCGGTCCATTACCTCGCCAAGGCCGCCCTCACCGGGGAAGCGGATGGTGGAGGGCTCCCAGGCGCCGATGGTTTCCCACCAGCCGCCGTTCTCGTTGTCGTACGAGCCGGCATCGATGACGAAGTACTCGGCGCCGGCGTCGGCGGCGGACTCGATGCAGCAGGCGCTCGGTGGTCGGGTCGCCCATCAGGCAGTTCATGTAGTCGTTGAAGATGACGGGAAGGTGCTGGAGGTCGGGGTGCGGGCGGCGGATCGCCCGCCGGTAGCGGGTCAGGCCGGCGAACGCCTCGTCGATGCCGCCGGTCTCGGCGAGGGCGAGCGCCACGGGAATGGTGGTGAAGCCCGCCCCCGGCTCCAACTGGTGCGACCAGCCGTGCCGGATGTTACTGGGGCCGGACAGGGACAGGAACCCCGAGTCGACGCACTCTCCGCACTCCCACATCCCGCCGCCGCCGTTGGCCTCCAGCTGCCACAGCCAGGTCCGCCCCGTGGTGCGGTCGCTGAGCGCGCCCAGCGGCAGATGACCGGCGCTGGACCAGGTACCCTTCCCGGCCAGTGTGAAGACGCTCTTGCGCCAGGGCTGGTGGACCCGGCCGTTGACGTTCGGGACGGCCTCGCGCAGCGGGCGCCGCTGCCAGCGGTATTCGGCTATCCAGACGTCGGGCACGAGGGTGTCGGTGGCGACCTGGTTGTCCACCCGGACGTCGTGGTACTTGCTGTAGTCGACGACAACCGTCAGATCGATCCCGGGAAAACGGCTCTTGAAGCCGGCGCGAAGGCCGTCCGCCTGCGTCGAGACATCGCCGCCCGCGTAGATCACGAGCTTTCCGCCCTCCGCGAGGGCGGTCAGGTAGAGCTCGTCGAGCGTGCGGGTCTCCTCGACACCTCCTGTCCTGCGGGCCTCGGTGGACGCCGCGGCGGGGGAGGCTGTGGCGGCGGCCGTACCTAAGCCGAGCGCGGCACCCGCGCCCGTGACGAGCAGACGGCGTCGGCTGGGAAAGCTGGTCATGTGGGGGAACCCTTCTGATGGGAAAACAAGGGCCGGTGCTGCGGCGCCCGGATGTTGTGCGGCGCCACAGCCGGAAACGCGGCTCAGGACGGCCGCGACCTGGTCAGATGAGCCAGGGGGGATGAGCGGCCGGAGGGGATGCTGATACCGGGCGCGGCCCGAGCGGCCCGCTCCTCCCGGACGGCCAACTGCCTGGCCGGGTCCTCGCCGGCCACGAAGGGAGAGCGGAAGGCCGACGGAAGCAACCATGTCCCAAAACGACGGGGGCGTTCGCCTGGAGCATCCTCAACTCAAGTGTGTGCCGTGCGCCGCGACATGTGCCACGACACACGGCGGGGTTGCGCAGAAGGCGACGCCGGGTCGCACGACTCGTGATGCGGACCGGACCCGGCGCGGCTGCGGTCGCGGAACTCAGAAAATGGTGTTGTCGTTGGCACTCTTCTCGGGCACCTCCTGGATCACGTCCCAGTGCTCCACGATCTTTCCGTCGGCCAGGCGCCAGAAGTCCGCGACGGCCATGCCGCGGTCGCCGCGTTCGAAGTGCAGGTTGCTGTGGGTGACGACCAAGTCCCCTTCGGCGACGGCCCTCTTGAAGTCCAGGCGCAGGTCGGGGAACTTCCCGCGCGGCCAGTGGACGTAGCCGACGAACGCCTGCGGACTGTCGTGCGCCTCCGGGTTGTGCTGGATGTAGCTGTCGCCGAGATGCGCGGCGGCGGCCTCTTCCGGCTGGTAGTCGTTGAACGCCTGCTCATAAAAACGCGATGACGAGCGCCTTGTTGTCGGCAGCGGACGTGCGCTTCTCCTGTCTTCGGGTGCCGGGGGTGCGTCTAGGCGGTCATGGCGTCGCGTACGAGCGCGGTGTCGACGAACTGCTCGAAGCGGGCGATGAGTCCACCCCGTACGACGAAGTGGTGGGCGACGCGGACGGCGATCGGCTTGCCGGTGGCCTTGTTGACGGCCGTGTAGCGGGCCAGGACGACGACGTTCTCGCCGTCGACGACGTACGTGTCGTCGTGCGCTGCCCAGTCGTCCCACTCCTTGCCGAGCTGCTCCATGACGTGGGAGGTGACGCCGTCCGGGGTCCGGTAGGTACCGGCGAGCGGGAAGCCTGCCATCTCGGTCCACTCCACGTCGGGGGCGAGGGTGGCCCGCAGCGCTTCCAGGTCGCCGGCGGCGGAGGCCAGGTACTGACGGCGTACGACGTCGGCGGGCGCGGTGGAGGTGGCGAACTCGGTCATGGTCAGCCCCACTTCATCTCGCCCTTGGCGACCTTCGCACCGATCTGCGCGGCGATCAGCATGCCGTTGTCGGGGTAGCGCTTGACGAGCGCCTCGGTGAGCGCGGCGCCGTCGGCGGCCTTGCCGAGCTCCTCCTCGAAGGCGACGAGGTAGTCGCGGGTGGCGGTGATGGCGCTGGCGTCGGCGGCGGTATCCGGGAGGCGGTGTCCGGGGACGACCAACTGCGGGTCGAGGGCGGCCATCTCGTCCAGGAGCTTGATCCAGGCAGCGCGGTCGTCGGGGGTGGGGGTGTCGGCGACCCAGACGTGCTCCTGCTGGAAGAGCAGGACGCCGCCGAGGAGGGTGCGGTGCTCGGCCTGCCACAGGTAGTGGCGGTCGGAGAGGCCCTCCGGGCCGCCCTTGAGCTCGAAGCGGTGGCCTTCGAGGGTGAGGTCACCGGTGAGCGGGGTGAGGTCGACCAGGCGGGTGGGCAGGTTCGGGCCGAGGGCCGCCCACGCCTTGAGCTTGCCCTCGTAGGAGTGCTTGATGTGCTCGATGACGAGCGGGGTGGCCACGAATGTCACGTCCGGGAACGTGTCCGCGATCACCTCGGCGCCGAAGTAGAAGTCGGGGTCGGCGTGGCTGACGAAGACGGTCTTCAGTGTCTTGCCGGAGTCGAGGATCTCGGCGGCGATGCGGTGTCCGTCGGCGCGGGTGAAGGCGGCGTCGACCAGGAGGGCCTCGGTCTCGCCCGTGACGAGGGTGGCGGTCTTGTTCTTGCTGCCGGCCGGGAAGTCGAGGTCGAGGATCTTGAAGGAGAGCGTGGTCATGCGGGGCTCCTTGCAGAGGGGTGGGCGGACGGTCAGACGGCCGCGGACGCGAGGCGTTCGTCGACCTCGTCGGCGGTGGCGTGACCGTAGGCCAGGGGAGTGACGGAGTCGCCGTCGACGGCGAGCAGGGTGGGGAAGCCGGTGACGCCGAGCTGGGCGGCGCGACGGAAGTCGGCCCTGGCCGTCGCCTGCGCCTCGGGCGCCTCGAAGGCAGTCACGACGGCGTCGGCTGCATCGGTGTCGAGCCCGACGGCCTCCGCGAGGGCGCGATAGGTGGCTGCCTCGGACAGGCTGCGCCCATCGACGTAGAAGGCGTCCTGCAGAGCCGTGGCCAGCTCCACCATCCGGTCAGGAGCGACCTGGCGCAGGGCTGCGACACCACGGGCGGCGGCCTCGGAGTCCATCACGAACGAACCGTCGGCGATCAGCCCCTCGTACGCGGGACCGAACTCGGCGCCGGTCAGCTCGGCGATCTTGGCGTTGGCGCCCTGGACATAGCCGAACTCGCGGATCGGGACCCGGCGCGGCCCGGTGAACAGACCACCGGAGACCACCTCGACCGGCAGTCCGGGGTGGCGGGAGGCGACCTCGCGGAGCGTCCCGGCGAAGCCGTGGGACCAGCCGCAGTAGGCGTCGAACACATAGACGAGCTTCATCGAAAACCTCGGCAGGGTGGGGTGCCCGCACTTCCTGCGAGCGATTCACCTGACCAAACAGTAACTGACACATCAGATATTTCTCGACTCCTGTGACCTGTGTCATACCGGGGTGGCTGACGTCGATACATCAGCGTTGCCGCAGGACCGCAGTTCAGGGCAGCCGGGGCAGCACGTCCCGGGCTGAGTGGCTGAGGATGTGAAGATCCGCTGCGAATCGCGCGCGGTCCGCAGCGGGGAGGGGCTGCACGAAGTACCGCTGGATGTTCTCCAGATGGACCCGCGACGCGCGTACGGCCGTCTCCTCACCCAGCGGAGTCAGGCGCACCAGCCGCCCGCGCCGGTCGTCGGGATCCTCCGCACGCTCGACGAGACCCGCCGCCTCCATACGGTCCACCAGCCGGGTGGCACCACCCGTGGTCAGAACCTGCTCCTGGGCGACGGCCCGCATCGACAGCCCCGGCTCACCCGCCCTGCCGAGGATCAGCAGAACCTCGAAGACCAGATGACTGATACCGCACTCCACCTCGAGCGCCCGGCCGAGGATGTACTCCAGCCGGTTGGCCGCCCCTTGCAGCCGTCCGAACGCCAGAATGAGCTCGTGGTCGGCGGCCTCCTTCGCCGTCCTGATCTCCGCTTCCTCACCCACGGCCGCGCCGCCCCCTCTGCTCGTCTCGGTACCACCGTACCGATCATGCAGCGGACGGGCGGGGCAGGATTCGACCGGACCAGTCGAGCGACAGCACCATCGTGCGGGCCGATCAGAGAGTTCACCGCATCCATCGGTCGGGCGCAAGGAACTTCGCAACGCCCTTCCCCTGGCCTTCACCCAGCCTGCGCCGCCTTGTCCTGCTGGTGCTCTTCTCCGGCCTCACCGTACGCACTCCTCGGTATAGCTCTCAGCCGTTCGGATTCGGGTCGGTGACCGCCCTCCGTGACATGTCATCACCGCGGCTGGACCAGTGGAGCTGATCTCGCCTCCCTCCGATGCTCGGGAGTGGTGCGAGGCCGACCCCGTGTACAGGAGTTCACCGAAGGGCGGCGTCACTGCCCCGTCGGCCGAGCCCTCTTTCGGGGGTGGGACGGCCCCACCTGCCCCCAGTCCCAGCCTCTCCGTGGCACACCATCCATAAACGCCATGCGCTGTGGCCGGTCGACGGCACCTGGGAGCGGCTGCTCCAGCACGTCCAGGCCGTCACCGACGCAGCTGGCGATATCGACTGGAACATCAACATCGACTCCACCTCGATCCGCGCTCACCAGCACGCAGCTGGGGCTCCGAAAGACCCGCCACCAGCACCGCCAAGTGCCTCAAAAGGGGCCGCACAAAGATCAGTTCACGTGCGCGCGTACTTGCGCCTGCGTCCGTTCCTGGCGGAGGCGGTGCGGCAGTCGAAGCACTCGGCCGCTCCCGCGGCGGACTGACCACGAAGATCCACCTGAGCGCGGACGGCAGGTGCCGCCCTCTCTCGCTGATCGTCACGCCCGGGCAGCGGGCAGACTGCACCCAGTTCGAGACGGTCATGGACAAGATCCGCGTCCCCCGGCTCGGCGCGGGCCGGCCAAGGCGGCTGCCGGACAGCGTCGGCGCCGACAAGACACCCCATGCAGCTATCCGGTCAAGCAGCTGTGGCGAATGGTGAGGGTTTCGGCGGGGCAAATGCGATCGCTTCGTCGAACCTCTGGCGGGTGGTCAGGCAGTGGTGGAGCTGGCCGAGCACGCGGTGGAAAAGGTTCCGGAGGGCCGCATAGTAGCGATCGCCGGTCTCTCTCCGACGTTTGTAGTGGTCGTGGGCTCAGATTGAGGCAGTGAGCGCGGCGAAAGCCCAGTGCCGGCCGGTTGCGGCCAGACGGCTGTTCTTGATCCGGCGGTGGCTGACGCGGCGGCTTTTGCCGGACTCGCGCGTCACGGGGGCGCTTCCGGCATAGGCCTTCAGATCGCGGGCTGTGTCGAACCGGGTGCGGTCATCGCCGATTTCGGGCAGTAGCCGAGCGCCGGTCAGCACGGCGAGGCCCGGGAAGCTTGTGATGATCTCCGCGTCGGGGTGCTGGAGGAAGAGCTCCTCGGTGGCGCGTGCCAGCTCGTCGCAGGCCTTGCAGGCCGCTTCGAGCTGGGCGAGCAAGGTCTGCGAACAACGCTGACTGGGAGCGCACGCTTCGATGGTTCATCGAGGACGTCTGGGGCCAGTTCGACGACGACCACACCCGGCCCGGTGCCCCGTTTTTCCGGCTATTGCTCCTGGGCAGCAGCGGCGCGAGCACCGCCCACTCGCCATCCGTGAGGCCCCCTGCTGAGCATGACCAGAACAACGAATCACTGGCCGCAGAGACACCTTCTCACCGAGGTGGCACGCACCAGCCCGCTCGATCCACGACGTGATGTACCAGCTGTGGAGGCGACCAAGCGACGGCGCTTATGCTTCCAGACGATCCAGCCAGGCGTCCTGACCATCCGCCAAAGGGAAGCCCAGGGGTAGCGGCTCAAAACGGCAGTGGAACGTCATGCCGTTGTCGCGCCCCGCGCCCGTCACGTGGTGGTCCCACGCATCCGGGACATCTGCGTCGCCGTCCACCTCCAGTTCGAAGAAGGTGGTGTGGCGGGGGAAGTGGCGGATCGGGTGCGGGGTGTGCTCCTCCGCGAGGGGGCGCAGCACCCGAACGCACGTCAGCCCGCACTCCTCCGTGACTTCCCGCAACACTGCCTCTTCCAGTGGCTCCTCCGGAGCCACACCCCCCGCCGGGACGTGCGTGCCGGGCGGCAGGTCCGCGTCGTGGTCGAACACGAGCAACTCCACCGACTGTCCCGCGCGCCGGCGCAGGACGTAGGCAGCCACCCGGACACGCAACGTCAACTCCCGCATTCCCGCAGCGTAGGGGGTACACCACCTCGATCACGAGAGATCCCCCAAGATCGAAGAGACAGGACCTAGCGAGCTCGGTCACAGCGGACACCTCGCGGCGTACGAAGCGCAAGCATCTGGAACTGGCGGCGCAGGGCAAGCTCCCCGGCCGGCTTCGTTCGTTCACGACCTTGCGGTCGCCACGAGAACTCAAGGCTCCCGAGGGCCTCGTTTCCACAGAGGTCACACGCCGGCGAAGGAGCCGCTCCGTGCGGCGTGCCCGCCGATCGCGGCCCTGACCAGCCGGCTCTCGAAGGACAGCAGTATGTGTTCGAGATCCGTCGCGTCGAACGACGTCGCATCCGTCCCCAGACTGACTCCGGCCGTCTCGCACACACTCCACACATCGAAGTTGACCTGTCCGGAGTACGCGTCGACGGGTTTGGGGAATCGTCCGTACCGGCTGGAGGCCATGGAGCGCTCGATTTCCTGTGCCCTGCCCGGGCGAGACCGGATCAGCGTTCCAGGCGCTACGGGCCGGATATTGGCCATGTACGGATTGTGCGCGGAGCGGCCCAGTTCGGCCGAGACCTCGTCCAAGGATTCGGCGTAGCGGTCAGGCTCTCGCAGGCTGACTGAGGCGGACCTGACGAGTGCCGCGTCGACAGCCCGGCACAGCGCCGGGAACCGGTCGCTTCCCAGGGACGTGTCGACCGGGACGAGGACCCTGCCGGCGACATGGGCCACCGCCTCGCGGGCCAACGCGCTCTGCCGGTTGGCTGTCACGGTGTTGAACATGCACTTGCCGATGCCCATGTGTTCGGCGAGTGCACACGCGTACGCGGCTTGGAGGACGGCGGCCACGGACGTCCGGTACTTCTTCGCCAGACTGGTCGATGCGAGCGCGACCGCCGTCGAGTCGAGGCATACGAGGTTGTAGACGGCGTATCCGTCGCGGCTCGAGGGCGCCTGGAGTTCGGGCATGGCGGGCTGACGGAGCATGGCCCGGTCGTGAGTGTCGACACGATGAGCGTGACGCAGCCCCGAGGGACTGGCCTCGAAGCTTGCGATCTGCCGTGGCTGCCACCCCGAGGGGAGGTCGGCGCCGGGATCGGCGGCCAGCCGGGCTATGTGTCCGGCCACGAGCCGGGCAGCCATCGTGTCCGCCGAGAAGTGGTGCAGGGACAGCATGACCCGGGTGGGTCTGCCGCCCACGGTGACGACGGCGGCCCGCAACGGCAGTTCGTCCGGGGCGAATCCGGGTTCGGCCAGCCGGAGGGTGAGGACGGCGAGCTCGTCGTCGTTCGCCGGGGCCTCGAAGGCGTACTCCGCGACGTGGAGCACCCCGGAAGCCACGACGACCGGCCGTACCTGCCCGTCCGCGTCACGTGGATACACCGTGCGCAGCGCTTCCCAGTGGGCCACGACCGCGGCGAAGGCGTGCAGCACCGCGGCCATGTCGGGCCGGCCGTCGAGTGCCCGCGCCATCCGGACGTTCCTGTTGCGGGCCCCGTCGAGATGGGGTTGACATCCTTCACGACCATGGGCCTTCTGCGACCAGGTCAGTTCGTGTTCTCCGGCGCTGCCGGCGACGAAGGCGACGTCATGGCGCGTGGTCTGTCGCATACCCGCCTCGACCCTCCTCCGGTACGTCGGTGGCGCGCCGCGTCTGGCGGGAGGCGTGCGGCAGAAAGTCGTCGGCCGGAGCGCGGGCGCCCCTGTTCACGCAGAGGATAGATCCGCGCGCACCGCGTGCGTCAAGGCATGGGAACACTGAGCCGCGACGGCGACGGGAACGTTCTGTTACGGCCTCCCACCAGCGATGGCGGCCAGGTCGACACCGCCCCGCAGTTGCCGACGCGGTCGCCTCCACGCGGACGGGCCCGGCACCCGTCACGCGTCAGAGTTGAAGCGCTTCGACAGCGCCATGACGCTGGATCGCGGGTCGTTCACGGATCAGGCGGCTGTCGCAAGCCTGTTCTCCAGCGTCGGCACTGCCCTCCGGGATTTCGCTGAAACCCAGTTCATACGGCATGAAGCTGTGCCGAAGAGGCGGAGCGCAGACACCCTCGGTCGCGCCTGTTACCGAAAAGTGACCTGGGCGACCCGTTGTCGTCCTCGGAAAAGCATCGTTAGTGTCGCCGAAACGTCGAAGCGCATCGAAACAGACTTTCTCCAGCCCTCCGGGCATCGCGCCACCGAACGACTCAGCGCCAGCCCGCCCCGCTGGTCGGATCCACGAAAACGAAGGGCGGCAGGCGCGGGTTGATGCGCGGGGTGACGTCACCCGCCCGTGGTGCGGCGGTGCTGCGCCACGGCTGACACCGTCCGCTCCTCTCCGACCACCCTCAGAGCCGCTGGGGCCGCTGCTTCTGCACAAGACCAGTACAGACCCACGCCAGAAAGGCGGGACCTCCATGTCCCCTACGCCGCACCTCTCCAGACGAGGACTGCTGGCCGCCGGCGCGGCCTCGGCCGCACTCCCCCTGCTCGCCCCCTCCGTCGCATCCGCCCGCCCGGCCGGCGAGGTCCGCCGCGCCCCCTACACGTTCCGCAACGCCGAGATAGTCGGAGGCGGCTTCGTCACCGGCATCGTCTTCAACCAGCGCGAACCCGGACTGGTGTACGCCCGCACCGACATCGGCGGCGCCTACCGCCTCGACACGGCGTCCCGGCGGTGGCTCCCCCTCACCGACTGGATCGGCTGGGACGAGTACGGACACACCGGCATCATCAGCATCGCCACCGACGAGGGCGACCCCGACCGCGTCTACCTGGCGGCGGGCACCTACACCCTTCCCGACTGGGACCCGACCATGGCGGCGATCCTGCGGTCGACCGACCGCGGCCGCACCTGGCAGACCACGCCCCTGCCGTTCCGGCTGGGCGGCAACATGCCCGGCCGGGGCATCGGCGAGCGGCTGGTGATCGACCCCAATCGCAACAGGATCCTCTACCTGGGAGTGCGCGGGGGCCACGGGCTGTGGCGGAGTACCGACTACGGCAAGACCTTCGCGAAGGTGACCAGCTTCCCCAACGCGGGCAACTTCGTCCCCGACCCCAACGACCCCAGCGGCTACTCCGGCGACAACCAAGGTGTGCTGCAAGTCCTCTTCGACAAGCGCACCGGCAGAGCGGGCAGGGCCACCCGGACCCTCTACGTCACCGTCGCCGACACCGACAACATCCTGTACCGGTCCACCGACGCGGGAGCGACCTGGGAACGCGTACCCGGGCAGCCCACCGGCTTCATCCCGCACCACGCGGTCTTCGACCACGTCGGCGGCTACCTGTACCTGGCGACCAGCAACACCGCCGGCCCCGGCGACGGGTCCAAGGGCGACGTATGGAAGCTGGACACCGCCACCGACACCTGGACCCGCATCAGCCCGGTTCCCTCCACCAGCGACGACAACCAGTACGGTTACAGCGGCCTGACCATCGACCGGCAGAACCCGGACACCCTGATGGTGTCCACCCAGATCAAGTGGTGGCCCGACTGCATCCTGTTCCGCTCCACCGACGGCGGTGCGAGCTGGACCCGCGCGTGGGACATGGACACGAACTCCGAGCGCACCCTGCGCTACGACATCGACATCTCCGCCGCCCCCTGGCTGACCTGGAACGGCTCGCCGTCGCTTCCCGAGATGGCACCGAAACTGGGCTGGATGATGGAGTCCGTCCAGATCGACCCCTTCGACTCTGGTCACTTCATGTACGGAACCGGCGCGACGATCTACGGCGCGGACAACCTGACCGACTGGGACAGCGGCGGCACGGTGCACATCTCCGTGCGAGCGCAGGGCCTGGAGGAGACCTCGATCGGCTGCGTGATCAGCCCACCCGGCGGTCCGGCACACCTCTTCTCGGGCGTGGGCGACGTCGGCGGCTTCCGGCACACGGATCTGAACAAGGCCACGAAGATGTACGACAATCCGACCTTCGGGGCCACGTCTGCCCTGGACTACGCAGAGCTGGCGCCCCACACCATCGTGCGGGTCGGCAACCCCACCGGCGGCTGGACCCAGCACTTCGGCATCTCCACCGACAGCGGCGACACCTGGACGCCCTCGCGCAGTGAGCCGTCCGGCGTCACCGGACCCGGAATCGACGACCAGGCCGTCGCCATCAGCGCCGACGGCAGGCGGATCGTCTGGTCACCGGCGGGAGCTCCGGCCAGCTGGTCCGACGACCACGGAGCCACCTGGACGGTGTCGGAGGGGCTGCCGGCCGGGGTTTCGGTGCGCTCCGACCGGGTGAACCCCGCGAAGTTCTACGCCTACGGCTCCGGCGTCTTCTACCTCAGCACGGACGGCGGCAAGAGCTTCAAGGCCACGGCGGCTACCGGTCTGCCCACTGCGGGGAACGTCCGGTTCAAGGCGGTACCGGGCCAGGAGGGCGACATCTGGCTGGCCGGCGGCACCAACAAGCCCACCACCCCCACGACGTACGGGATGTGGCGGTCGACCGACTCCGGATCGTCCTTCGCCAGGTTCGAGGCGGTGGACGAGGGCGATGTCGTCGGATTCGGCAAGGCCGCACCCGGCGCCACGTATCCCGCCGTCTACACCAGCTCCAAGATCGACGGCGTGCGCGGCATCTTCCGGTCCGACGACGCGGGCCGGACGTGGATCCGTATCAACGACGACCGCCACCAGTACGCCTGGACGGGCAACACCATCACCGGAGACCCCCGGATCTACGGCCGCATCTACTTCGGGACCAACGGACGGGGAGTCATGTACGGCGACCCGAAGTGACGTCTGACTCCGGTCACCGCGACCGAACCTGCCGTGTCCGGATGTTCCGCCGACGGCGGCCCAGACGCTGAGCCTGGGCGCCTCCTGGACGCCGCTCGCCGGGCTGACCCCCGCGCAGTTCAACTCCTACCGGTCGGCCCTCGGCGAGGGCTGCGGGTTCCAGTCCGCGATGTACCGGCGGATGGAGTTCCTGCTCGGCGAGAAGTCCGCGTCCATGCCGGTCCCGCACCGGGGCGCGCCGCGCGTGCACGCCGAGCTGGAGAAGGCGCTGCAGCAGCCGAGCCTGTACGACGAGGCGCTGCGGCTGCTGGCGCGGCGCGGGCACGCGATCCCGGCGGAGGTCCTGGAGCGGGAACTCGCGCTGCGCGACGAGCCGTCGGCCGAGGTCGAGGAGGTGTGGTCCGAGCTGTACCGCGGTGAGCAGGACGCGGAGCTCGTACGGCTCGGCGAGGCCCTCACGGACGCCGCCGAGCCGGTGTGGCGCTGGCGAAACGACCATCTCGTCGCCACCCGCAGGGCCATGCGCGAGCGGTTCCTGCTCGACGACGTTGGCTATCTGGACGGCAACTCGCTGGGTGCGCTGCCGAGCGCGGTGCCGGGGCGCGTCGAGGACGTCGTTCGCCGCCAGTGGGGCGAGCTGCGCATCCAGTCCTGGGACTGAGCCCTCCGGCCCCATGCCGATCCCGGGCGGGGGAGCACCCCGAGGCCGATGCGAAGCGCCACAGCAGAGCGCTCCAGGACGCTCAGGCGCTTCTCGAAGCGGTGGCCGAGCGGTACGACGTCTGACTTCCAAGGGCGATCCCGCGGCAGCGGCGTTCCTCGCGCCCGAGCCTCTCGTCTACGACGAGGCCGGACCGGTACCCCAGCCGCCACCAGCTCCATCGCCCTCGTACCGTGACCACGGCCAAGCTCAGTGCCGTTGTTGCGGCTAACGGTAGCGTCGGATATTGGATCTCTCGGAATGCTCGGAGTTTCGCCACAGTTCGTCCTTCCGGTCAGCTGTGCTTGCCGAGTGTCGGCAGTCCGCCCGAGACCGTTCGGACACTGCGTCCGCGCCGACTCGCCCGCTTGGCCATCAGCAGTTGACGGGCCATCGCGCTCCACTGCGCTGCCTCGTCCTGGTTCCCCGCAGCTCTCTGCTCCCGGCCGGCCGCGAGCATGGCCGCCCGGGTCTTCCCGTACAGCGGTTCCGCGATCGAGGACACGGCTCCGCTGATCCGGACCGCACCTTCCCAACCTCGCTGGCAGAGCACGAGGCGTTGGTCCGAACCGTCATCCGTCAGGCTCACGGCGTACAGGCCGGCGCGGCTGCTGCCGAGCGAGATCTTCCCGAGCTGGATCAGCGGTTCCGAGTCGCACGGCAGCAGGACTTCCTCGGGGTGGGCGTCGCGTGCGGGAGCCAGTGAGACGAGTTCGACCTGCTCGCCTTCTCGGCGGACCCACATGCGGAGCGTGGGCCAGGAGAGTTCCTGGACGCGTTCGGCGGTCGCGCAGGCCATCTCCAGTTCGCCTTGCTGGAGTTGGGAGAGCGCGGTCTGGGCGATGTAGTACGCGCGGTTGCGGTGCTGGTCCGGGCGCAGGGCCGCGAGGCAGCGGTGGGCGTGGTACTCGGCCTGTTCGCCCTGGCCGAGGCGGTAGTGGGTGATGCCGGTCAGGCCGTGGAGTTCGCCGAGGGTGTAGAAGTCCATGGACGCGGGACAGTCTGGGCGAGGTCGGCGCGACCGAAGGCGTCGGCGGCTCGTCCGATGGCGCGCTGGGCGCGGATGCGGTCGCCGGCGCTCGCGGCGGACAGGGCCAGGCGGGCGTGGCTGAGTGAGGCGTACAGCGGATCGGTGCGGTGGGCGCGGGTGTTGAGGGCGGCTTCTGCCGCGGCGACGGAGTCGGCATGGCGTCCGCGTTGGTCGGCGAGCATCGCGGCGTAGCGCCAGATCTGGTGTTGGACCTGGCCGTCGCCGGAGAGCCCGGCGAGGTGGATTGCCTCGTTGAGGTGGGTCTGGGCGTCGGTGAAGCGCCGGGAGTCGACGGCGGCCCACATGGCAGTGGCGGTGAAGGCGGCGGCGGTTGCGTACAGGCGGGAGCGGGTCTTCTGGGTGGCGCTGCCGTTCTGCTGAAGGCCCCGGGTTCTCTCGACGAGGCTCACGGCCTTGGCCTCCAGTTCGGTGCTGCCGCCGCGGTGTCGTCCATCAGCCACAGGGCGGCGAGTTCGCTGCGGAGGCTCATCACGTCGGTGGTGCCGACGGTGGGCCGGGTGGCTGCTGCTGTGGGGGCGGCAACGGCGAGGGCGGTCCCTGTGGTGGCGGTCATGAAGGTGCGTCGGAGCACGTGGGCCTCCTGTGGTGCGGGGCCGGCCGTGCTCCGTGCGGGGCGGACGAACCCTAAGTCGCTGATGGTGCGGCCGGTGACCTGTTCCAGGACCAGCTGGTACTTGCCCTGCGGCCACTGGTTCTCGCCGGACAGCCAGCGGAAGACCGTCCGCTCGGTGAGCTTGCCGCGGCGGCCGGTCACAGCTTCTAACGCGTCGTTGAGGTCCTCGGCCAGCTCTTCGGGCGCCACTTCGTTGACGTCCATGCACCGGACGCAGGTCGAAGATCGAGAAGTGCACCCCACCCGGAGGGCCACACAGTAGGCTGTGTAGCGACACATGGGCTCTCAACTCGCGTGTCTTCAGGCACCGTTGCTTACCTCAGCGGCGCCTGCTCGCGTTTCCGCACGTCAAGCCGGTACTGCTGGACCCAGCGACCGAAAAGCCATCGAGGACTTCCGATCCGGACACTCCGCCCGAGCTGGTACCTGGTCAGCGCCGCCGATCGAACGGCTGCGCCGACAGATCGCGGAGACCGGAGCCGTACGGCGGTTGCCGCGCAGGGCAAGCCGCAAGGCGCCCTACGGCTCCTGCAGTTGACCTAATCCCGGCCGGGTGTGGCTCTCCGCCGGGGCAGCTCTGAGCTGTAAGAACGCTGGTTGATGGTGTGGGCGGTGTAGGTGTCCTTCCACTGTGGCGGGTGAAGTAGGGGGCGACGATGGCGTCATTGATGGGCGCTGACTCGCAGTCCCTGGTCCTTGAGCCCGGCCAGCATGCCCTGCGGGTCGGGGAAGGCGTCGGGGTCCCAGGCGAAGTCGCACCACTGGTGGCCGCGCATCCAGAAGCAGTCGAAGTGGAAGACGCTGAGCGGATGCCGCGCTCGGTCATGCCGCCGATGAAGCGGTTGACGGTGGCCTCGTCGTAGTCGGTGGTGAAGGAGGTGGTCAGCCACAGACCCAGGGCCCACGCCGGAGGCAGGGCGGAGCGGCCGGTCAGGGCGGTGTAGCGGACCAGGATCTCCTTGGGCGTGGGGCCGTACACCACGAAGTACTCGAGCGACTGGTCCTCGACGCTGAACTGGACCTGGCCGACGGCTTCGGAGCCGACTTGGTAGCTGACGCGTCCGGTGTGGTTGACGAAGACCCCGTAGCCGCGGTTGGTCAGGTAGAAGGGGATGTCCTTGTACGCCTGTTCGCTGCTGGTGCCGCCGTCGGCCTGCCAGATGTCCACCGTCTGGCCGTTCTTGACGAAGGGGGTGAAGCGCTCGCCCAGGCCGTGGACGAGCTCGCCGACGCCGAGGGAGAGCTGGCCGAGCATGTAGTGCCGGCCCTCGGCGTCGACGACGAAGCCGGTGCCGCGTTCGCCTACGGAGGTCAGTACCTTGCCTGCGGCGGTGAACTCCAGTTGCCAGGGCCGGCTCACATCCACCCGCAGGGTCAGTTCACCGGAGCTGAGTTCGACGACGTCGCCGTGCCTGCTCACCTTTCCGGCGCCGTCCGAGGCCCCGGGCAGTGCGAACTCCTGGCCGTGCCGGACCGATCCGGCGTGGTGGGTGGTCCGTACCCCGATCACCCCCTCGGCCGGGGACCGGCACTCAGTGGTGAGCAGGGCGCTGTTGAGGGTGTCGCCGCGGTGCCGCACGTGATTGACGGGTGCGTACAGGGTCAGCCGTTGTTCGTCGGCCTGCACATCGGATACCTCGGCGGCGTAGCGGGCGGTGCAGCCAGTAGCCGTCGGTGAACTTCATCAGGAGGGTGCTCCGTTCGTACGGGGTGCGTCATGGTGCGGGCTGGAAGCGTGCGCTGACTCGTGCGGACGGAGTCGGCCGGCGAGGCCGGACGGGAGGCGGCGCTGGTGCTGCTGGGCCGCGCCGATCGGCCCACCGCCGTCCTCACCGCCAACGATCTGCGGGCCCTGGGCGGCTACCAGGCGGCTCGGGAGTTGCGGCTGACCATCCCCGGCGATCTGAGCGTGGTCGGATTCGATGACCTGCCGGTGGCTTCCTGGGTGGAGCCGCCGCTGACGACGGTTCACCAGCCCCTGGTGGAGCCGGTCGAGTGCACGTGCTACCCCTTCGGACAGGTGGGTGGGGGCCTGTGGCGGTCCGGAGGCACCGGGACCGCCACAGGTGTCTGCAGGCCCTAGCGAACCAGGGGTGCGTAGTCGAACCAGTCGAAGTGGGCGGTCCCGGTGGCGGCGTAGAGGCTGATGACGCGTCCGGTGAAGCCGCCGGCGACCTCGGTGGAGAGGTAGCGGCCGTCCAGGGTGGCCAGCTCGGTCGCCGTTCCGTCGGCGGACTCGAAGCCGAAGACCAGGGAGTCCGGGCCGGTGCGCGCGCCGTGCGGCTCGGGGGCGGGTCCGGTGCGGACGAAGAGGGTCACCGGGCCTGCCGGGAGGGTGTGTTCGGCGGTGACGGTGCGCAGCGAGCCGATCCTGGCGATGACCGAGAGTCGGCCCCCGGGGGTCGCCTCGATGCTGTAGTGGTGGAACTCGTCCAGGCGCACGGCGAGCCCGCCGCTGCCGTCGGCCGTATCGATCAGGGTGCGGGCACGGAAGGCGAGGTGCTGCTGGCGGCGGCCCAGCAGGACCACGTCGGGCTCGTCCAGGGAGGCGCCGCGGGCGCGCAGGGTCAGCCAGCTGTCGCGCTCCTTGGTGCTGACCAGCTCGGTGGGCCGGTCGCGCAGGGAGATCCAGTGGTGTGCCAGGTCGCCGGGCTCGAAGTCGTCCCGCTCCGGCTCGGGGGTGGGGGCCGGCACCGGCCAGGGCAGCTCGGCGCGCTCCACGCCGACCTCGCCGATCACGGGCCAGCCGTCCTCCCAGCTGACCGGGGCCAGGAAGGTCTCGCGGCCGAGTACGTGCCAGCCGGGGGTGCCGCCCTGGGGCCGGACGGCCAGCAGCAGCATCCACCAGCTGCCGTCGGGCGCCTGCACCAGGTCGGCGTGGCCGGTGTTCTGGACCGGCTTGTTGGTGCCGCGGTGAGTGAGGATCGGGTTGGCCGGGCACGGCTCGAAGGGGCCGCTGGGGGAGGGGCCGCGGGCGATGGAGACGCTGTGGCCGCGTTCGGTGCCGCCCTCGGCGAGCATCAGGTACCAGTGGTCGCCGATGCGGTAGAGGTGCGGCGCCTCGGGCGCGATGGAGCCGGGGGTGCCGGACCAGACGGGGTAGGGCTCGCCGAGGATTTCGCCGGTAGAGGGGTCGAGGCGGACCTGGGCGACCCCGGCGTAGGTGCACCAGCAGGTGCCGTCCTCGTCCCAGGCGAGGTCGGGGTCGATGCCGGGGACGCCGGGGACGCGGACGGGATCGGACCAGGGGCCTGCCGGGTCGGTCGCGGTGTAGACCATGTTGCCGCCGCCGGAGGCGACATTGGTGACGATCAGCCAGAAGCGACCGTCGTGGTGGCGCAGGGTAGGGGCGTAGAGGCCGCCGGAGGAGGGGGTGTCCGGAGGGAGGTCGAGCTGGCTGGGGCGGTCCAGGGCATTGCCGATCTGGGTCCAGTTGACCAGGTCGCGGCTGTGGAAGACGGGCAGGCCGGGGAAGTACTCGAAGCTGGAGCAGACGAGGTAGTAGTCCTCGCCGACCCGGCAGACGCTGGGGTCGGGATGGAAGCCCGGGATCACCGGGCTGGTGGCGGAGGTCACGGTGTGAAGTCCTTGGCGGCGTGGTGGGTGGGCGGGTGGGCGGGCGCCGTTCAGGGCGCGAACGTCAGCGCGGCGAGACGCTGTTCACCGGTGAGTACGACCGTCAGTTCGCCGACCGTGCCGTGCTGGTGGCCCAGGGCGGCGCTGACGGTGGTCCAGGTGTACCGGTCGCCGGTCGAGTCCACCGGCAGTGCAGCGAGCAGCAGTCCGTCCGCGTAGACGTCCAGGCCGGCCGGGCCGGGCGCGGTGCGGGAGACCTCGGCGGTCAGCGTGGCCGCGCCGGTGAGGTCCACATTGCGGAAGACCAGCCGCGCTGCCTGGTTCGCGGCAGGCGTCACCGCGTCCCCGTCGGTGCGGCCGGCGTCGACGATGACGGCGTCGCGGTAGTCGTCGAAGTCCACGGCATGCAGTGGCCGGCCGACGGCCCGGCGGGGAGCGGGAGCCGGTCCGTCCACGGTGAACCGGGCGGTGAGCACGGGGTCGGCGGCGCTGCGGGCGACGAGCAGTTCGTAGCGGCCGGGGTCCACCGTGAAGGCGCCGGTGGCGACGTCCCAGTGGGCCAGTGCCTGCTCGACGGGCAGCCGGAACTCCAGTTCCGTCCACTCGCCGGCCGCCAGCCGGACCTTGCGGAAGTCGGCGAGGCGCAGCAGTGGCGCCTCGTAGCGTGCGTCCAGCGCGCGGACGTAGAGCTGGACGGTCTCCATTCCGGCCCGCTCGCCCCGGTTGCCCAGGGAGACCCGGGCCGTGACCGTTCCGTCCTGGGGCAGGCGGTCGGCGTCGAGGGCGAGTCGGGAGTAGCTGAAGTCGGCGTAGGAGAGCCCGTGGCCGAAGGGGTAGAGGGCGGGGGTGCGGTGGTACTGGTAGGTCCAGCCGGCCTTGATGATGTCGTAGTCGAGGCGCTCGGGCAGTTCGTCCTCGCCCTGGTACCAGGTCTGCGGGAGGCGGCCTGACGCGTCGGCATCCCCGCGCAGCACGCGGGCGAGGGCGCGGCCGGTCTCCTGGCCGGCGTGCGAGGTCCACAGGATGGCAGGGACGTGCCCGGCTGCCCAGTCCAGCGCGTAGGGGTAGCTGGACATGACGACCAGGACGGTGTCCGGCTGGGTGGCGAGGACCGCGCGCAGCAGGCGGTCCTGGTTCGGCGGGAGGTTCAGTCCGGCCCGGTCCTGGGTCTCCCGGCCGTTGATGTGCGGGTCGTTGCCCAGGACGACGACCGCGGTGTCCGCCGCGGCTGCGGCGGCGACGGCCTCGGCGACGCCGTCACGGACGACGGTGCGGGTGAGGACTGCTGCCATCGCCGGCGACTCTCCGGACATGGTGACAACGCCGGTGGCGGCGTGGACCTGCGCGTACCGGCCGGTGAGGACGCTCCGCAGCAACTCGCCCCCGTCGCCGTCGGGTTCGAGCCGGAAGGTCTCGTGGACGTCCCACTCGCCGGGCTGGTCCCGGTCGGCGGCTACCCGGCGGTCGGCGTCGCGCAGGGAGGCGTAGCGGCCGGTGGCGGACGAGCGCAGGGTGAGCACCCCGAGATCCCAGTCGAAGAGGTCGAACTGGGCGGACGGGTCGCTGTCCTGGGCTTCCGCCACCGTCAGCAGCCCGTGAGGTCCTGCGGCGGTGAGCGCCCGGCCGTCCGCCGTGCGCAGCACGATCCGGTCCACGCCCTCCACGCCCTCCACGCCCTGGACACCGAGGCCGTCGGCGACGGTGATCCGGTAGGGGTGGCTGCCGCTGTACCAGTCCTCGAACAGGGTGCAGGCCAGTGGGCCGACGACGGCGACCCGGCGGTCGGCGGGCAGCGGGAGCAGCCCCTCGTTCTTCAGCAGCACCACGGATTCGGTGGCCGCGCGCAGGGCGAGCTCCTGGTGGGCGGGGGAGTTGACGACCTCCCAGCCGATGCCGGCGTAGGGGTCGCTCTCGGGGTCGAACTCGCCCAGGCGGAAGCGGAGGGACAGCTGCCTGCGAACCGCCCGGTCCACGTCGTCCATGGTGAGCAGGCCGCGTTCGAGGGCTTCGGTGATGCGGCCGACGGTGACGGCGGTGTCCTCGCCGTGGTCGGTGAAGGAGTCGATGCCGGCCTTGAGGGCGGCGGCGTGCGACTCGGCGTGGTCGTCGAAGTAGTGCTCGGGGTCGACCAGGTTGGAGGGGGCCTCGGCGTCGCTGACCACGAACAGCTCGTGCCCGGTGGGTTCGGCCCAGCGCCGCAGCTGCTGCTCGATCAGCGGACTGACGTGGCAGGGGCGGCCGTTGACGAGGTTGTAGGCGGCCATGACGCCGGTGGCGGCGCCGGTGGCGATGGCGAGCCTGAAGGCGGCGAGGTCGTACTCGTGCAGCACCCGGGGGCGCAGCCCGGAGGAGGTGGTGCAGCGGTCGTCCTCGTTGTTGTAGCCGAGGAAGTGCTTGAGCACGGGGGCGGTGCGCAGATGCTCCGGGTCGTCGCCGGACATGCCCCGGCAGAAGGCGTCGCCGAGCCGGGCGGAGTGCGCGGGGTCCTCGGAGTAGCCCTCTTCGTTGCGTCCCCAGCGGGGGTCGCGCAGCAGGTTCACCACCGGCGCCCAGCCCTGGAGGCTGTTGCGGCCGGTGCCGACGGCCGGCGGGCGGTGGTGGTGGAAGGCGCGCTGTTCGACCGAGACGGCCTCGGCGACCTCGCGGACCAGGCTCTCGTCCCAGCTCGCGCCGAGGCCCACGGCCTGCGGGAAGGTGGTGGCCTCGCCCAGCCAGGCGACGCCGTGCAGGGTCTCGGTGCCGGTGCGGAACTCGCCGACTCCCAGCCGGGGGATCGCCGGGGAGTACTGGTGCAGCATGGCGATCCGCTCCTCGTCCGTGAGCTGGGAGAGCAGCTCGTCGACGCGCTGGGCCAGGGGAAGCCCGGGGTCGCGGAAATGGGGCGTGGCGGACACGGCGGCGGTGCTCACAGGTGAGGATCCCTTGCAGAACGGGCAGTCGGGCCGACAGGCGCGGTCGCGCAACCCTGCCGGTGGTGAAGCCCTTCGACGCTGACAGGCGATCACACCAGCGTCAAGAGAAAGTTTCGTTTGAAGTCGCCGGAAACTTTAAGTTGTCGTTTCTCTGTGCATGCCTTGCCTCCGGGGAAAGTGGCGCTTAACCTCTCGGCAACATCGAAGCGCTTCGACGGCTTCCGGCGGACAGGCCGTCAGTTCCCTGCAAGGGTCCGGCTGCACTACAGCGCATCTGCACGACGCTCGCCTCCTCATCCCACCCTCGAAGGGCAGCCCATGAGCATCGCCATGAGTCGTAGAACTTTCGTGAACGGCGCGGTCGCTGTGGCGGGAGCAGCCGCCCTGTCCCCGGTGCTCTCCGCCTGCGGCGGGGGCAAGTCCTCCCGCAGCAAGGGCGGCGCCAACAGCAAGACCGGTCTGGCCGCGGTGCTTCCCGCCTACGTGGCGAGCACGGCGGTCAAGCCGGACATCCCCTCGGTGACCGGGGCCGCAGGTTCCTTCACCGACCCGGGCTACCTGACCTACCCGGCCCACCCGGTCGCCACCGTCTCCGGCATACCGGGCAAGGGCGGCAGCTACACCGCGGTCATCCCCATGTGGGACACCCTCCCGCCCGCGGGCAACTCGTTCTACCAGGCCATGAACAAGACGCTGGGCATCAACCTCACCATGAAGCCGGCGAACGGCAACGACTACGCGACCATCATCCCGACGATGACCGCGGCGAAGAAGCTGCCGGACTGGATCAACCTGCCCAGCTGGTGGAACAACACCTTCAACATGGGTGAGCTGGTCGGGACCCAGCTGGCGGACCTCACGCCCTACCTGTCCGGGGAGAAGATCAAGAAGTACCCCAACCTGGCGGCGATCCCGACCCTCGCCTGGCAGGTCAGCACCTGGGAGGACAAGATCTACGGCATTCCCACCTTCGCCAGCGGGATGCCGCTGTCCGGAACGGTGTTCTACCGCCGGGACATCCTGGAGGCCAAGGGGATCACCGCCGACCAGGTCAAGTCCGCCGAGGACTACATGAACCTGGGCAAGGAGCTGACCGACGCCAAGGGCGGAGTCTGGGCGTTCGACGAGGTCTGGACCTCCATGTACCAGGCATGGGGACTCCCGGACAAATACAAGGTGGTGGACGGCAAGCTGGTCCACTTCTACGAGATGCCCGAAATGCTGGAGGCCCTCGACTGGCACTACCGGCTGGCCAAGGCGGGATACGTGCACCCCGACGCGCTGGCCGGCAACACCAACAACGCCAGCACCCGCTTCTACTCGGGCAAGGCCCTGATCCAGGGCGGCGGCACCGGGGCCTGGAGCCTCAGTGACTACCAGTCCGGAACCGCCGCGAACAAGAACTACCGCCGGGACGCCTTCAACATCATCGCCGCCGACGGCAAGTCCGACCCTCAGGTCTTCCTCGGTGCCTCCACCAGCATGCTGAGCTACTTCAACGCCAAGCTCTCCGGCGACCAGATCCAGGAACTGCTCGCGGTCGCCGACTACCTGTCCGCCCCCTTCGGCTCGGCCGAGTACACGATGGCCAACTACGGCGTCGAGGGCGTCCACCACACCCTGCAGAACGGTCTGCCCACGTACACCGCCGAGGGCAAGAAGACCGCTATGCCGAAGACCTTCCCGTTCCTGGGCGCGGGTCCCTCGGTGGTGTTCAATCCGGGCGCCGAACAGGTCACCCGCGACTCCCTCGCCTGGTGCACTGCTGCGAGCAAGCACGCCTACAAGCCGGTCTTCTACGGCATGAACATCACCCTGCCGGCGCGCTTCAGCACCATCGCCAACGCCCAGTCCGTCCAGGACGTCATCAAGGACGTCACCCACGGCCTGAAGAAGGTCTCCGACTACCAGGCGGCACTGGCCAGTTGGAAGAGCAGCGGCGGTGACCAGCTCAACGCGTGGTACCAGACCGAGATCCTCGACAAGCTCGGCACGGGTCAGTAGTCCGCACCAGTAGGCGGCGCCACGCAAGGAGGAACCGTGACCGTGACATCCACCACCAAACCCAAGAAGACCCAGGGGAGCCGCAGGGCCGAGCGAGCGGCCGGCGCGCGAAGCGGCCCGGCGGACAAGAGCCTCCCGGGGACCAGGATGACCTGGCGGATCCGGCTGCGCCGGGACAAGTCACTGATCATCATGACCCTCCCGGTCGTGGCACTGCTGCTGGTCTTCAACTACGCGCCGCTGTTCGGCCTGATCACCGCCTTCGAGTACTACGACCCGCTGGTCGGGGTGATGCACAGCGACTGGGCCGGTCTCGACCAGTTCCAGCAGTTGTTCAACGACCCGGTGTTCTGGGAGGCGCTGCGCAACACCGTGTGGCTGAGCTTCGTCCAGCTGGTCCTGTTCTTCCCGGTTCCGGTCGCCCTCGCACTGATGCTCAATTCGGTGATGAGCCCCCGGATCCGCAACTTCATCCAGTCCGTGGTCTACCTGCCGCACTTCTTCTCCTGGGTGCTGGCCATCACCGTCTTCCAGCAGATGCTCGGCGGGGCCGGCGTGCTCAACCACCTGCTAGCCCAGCACAATCTGGGCAGCTGGGACATCATGACCAACCCGCGCACCTTCGCCCTGCTGATCTCCGGCGAGGCGGTCTGGAAGGAGGCGGGCTGGGGGATCATCGTCTTCCTCGCCGCGCTCGCCGCCGTGGACCAGAACCTCTACGAGGCCGCTGCGGTGGACGGCGCGGGCCGGTGGCGGCGGATGTGGCACATCACCCTGCCCGGCATGCGCGGCGTCATCGTGCTGATGCTGGTCCTGCGGCTCGGCAACGCGCTCAGCGTCGGCTTCGAGCAGTTCCTGATCCAGCGCAACGCCGTCGGTCACGACACCGCCGATGTCCTGGACACCTTCTCCTTCTACTACGGCATCGCCACCAACAACTACAGCTACGGCGCGGCGGCCGGGCTATTCAAGAGCGTGATCTCGCTCCTGCTGATCTGGGGAGCCAACAGGCTCGCACACGCCTTCGGTGAGGACGGGTTGTACCGCAAATGAGCCAGACACTCAGTGACACCCCGACCCCGGCTCTGACGCTCCGTCCTGACCGGCACCCCAACCGCCCGGTGTGGGAGGAACCCCCCACGGCCGTCGGGCAGGGCCTCAAGGGTGGCGTGCTGCTGCTGGTGCTCGCAGCGGTCTTGGTGCCGCTGTGGATCGTCGTGGTCACCAGCTTCTCCACCCCCGGCGCCATCAACCGGGCCGGCGGCCTGGTCATCTGGCCCGACGGGCTGACGGTGGCCGCCTACCACCAGATGCTCGTCGACGGGCCGGTCACCCGGGCCGTCCTGGTCAGCCTGGGCATCACCGTGGTCGGCACCCTGCTCTCCATGACGGTCTCGGTGCTGTGCGCCTACGGGCTGTCCCGCTCCCGTTCCTTCGGTCACCGCGCCATCCTGCTGGTGCTCGTCATCACCATGTTCGTCGGCGGCGGCCTCATCCCCACCTACCTGGTCGTCACCGCCCTCGGCGGCTACGGACAGTACTGGGCGCTGATCCTGCCCAGTTCGGTCTCCGTCTTCAACATCCTGGTGCTGCGCTCCTTCTATTCCGGGACCGCCTCCGACCTCATCGACGCCGCCCGCTTGGACGGCTGCACCGAGTGGCGCATCCTGTGGTCGATCGTGCTGCCGACCTCCCGCGCGGTCACCGCGGTGGTGGCGCTCTTCTACGCGGTGGGCTACTGGAACTCCTTCTTCAACGTGATGCTCTACATGCCGACCGACAGCACCAAGTGGCCACTGCAGTACGTGCTGCTCCAGTACGTCAGCAACGGGATGACCATGCCGGGCGCCACCAACGGGGGATTCGGCTCGCTGCACACCCAGACCGCGCCGCTCTCCCTGCAGATGGCGGTGGTGGTGCTGACCCTGGTGCCGATCCTGATGGTCTACCCCTTCATGCAGAAGCACTTCAAGACCGGCATGCTCACCGGCGCGATCAAGGGCTGACCGGCATGGTGACACTGGCCCAAGTGGCCGAGGCGGCAGGCGCTCCCCGAGCACCGTGAGCTACGTCCTCAGTGGCAAGCGGGCGATCTCCACCCCCACCAAGAAGCGGGCCGAGGAGGCGATCGCCCGCCTCGACTACCACCCCAACGCCGGTGCCAGGGCGCTGGCCGGACGACGCTCGCACATCCTCGCGCTGGTGGTCCCGCTGCGCACCGACATCTACGTGCCGGTGATGATGGAGATCGCCATCTCGGTCACCGGCGGCACGCCGGTTCGGCTACGACGTCCTGCTGCTCGCCAATGACGAAGGATCGGCGAGGGTGCGCAGGGTGGCCGGCAGCGGACTGGCCGACGGCGTGATCCTGATGGACGTCCAGCTCGACGACCCCCGCATCGCCGTACTGCGCGAGACCGGGGCACCGGCGGCCCTGACCGGGCTGCCCGGCGACCCCAGCGGACTCGCCTGCGCGGACCACGACTTCGCGTAAGCGGGTGCGCTCTGCGCCGAGCACCTGGCCGAGCTGGGGCATCGGGACGTCGCCTTCATCGGCTACGCGCCGGCGGTCTACCAGCGCCACTCCGGCTATGCGGAACGGACACTGGGCGGCTTCCAGGCGGCGGCGGACCGGCTCGGTCTGCGGGTGCTGCACCGTCCCTGCGAGGGCACCTCCGAATCCGTGGCCGGGGTGGTCAGCCGGATCCTGGCAGACCGTCCCGACACCACCGGATTCGTCGTCCAGAACGAGGGCGCGATCCAACCGGTGCTGTCACTGCTGCGGGCCTCCGGGCGGGTCGTCCCCGAGGACGTCTCCGTGGTGGCGCTATGCCCGGAGCCCCTGGCCGAGCAGTGCTCACCGCGGCTCACCGCGGTCACCGGTCCGGCCGGGGAGCTCGGCGAACTCGCCGTGGAACTGATCGCCGACCGGCTGGCCGGGCGGCCCACGGAGGAGGTCACCCTGCTCGCGCCGGTCCTGACGCGCCGTGAGAGCACCGGTCCGGCGCCGCGCACGTATCCCGCGGCCGGCCTCGCCCCTACCCGAAAGAGCGTGAAGTGAGCACCAGCAGACTCACCGCCCGGCTGGGCGGCCTCGCCTTCGGCGGCGACTACAACCCGGAGCAGTGGGACCAGGAGACCTGGAAGGAGGACGACGCCCTGATGAGCCGGGCGCGGGTCAACCTCGCCACCCTCGGCGTCTTCTCCTGGGCGCTGCTGGAACCCGAGGAGGGCCGGTACGCGTTCGCCTGGCTGGACCAGCAACTGGACCGGCTGCACAGCTACGGCGTCGCCGTGGACCTGGCCACCCCCACCGCCTCCCCGCCGCCCTGGTTCACCCTGGCGCACCCGGACGCGATGCCGGTCACCGCCGAGGGCGCAGGGCTCGTCCACGGCAGCAGGGACACCTACTGCCTGGCCGCTCCCGCCTACCGGCGGGCCGCGCGCGGGATCGCCACCGCCCTGGCCGCCCGCTACGGCGAGCACCCGGCGCTCGCCCTGTGGCATGTCCACAACGAGTACGCCGCGGTCTGCTACTGCGACCACGCCGCCGCCGGCTTCCGGCGCTGGCTCCGCGAGCGCCACGGCAGCCTGGAGGCGGTCAACGCGGCCTGGGGGACCGCCTTCTGGAGCCAGCGCTACGGCAGCTGGGAGGAGATCCTGCCGCCCCGGGCCACCCAGTGGCACCACAATCCGGCCCAGGTGCTCGACTTCCGCCGCTACTGGTCCGACGAGGCCCTCGCCGCCTACCGCGAGCAACGTGACGCCATCCGCGTCCACAGCGACCTGCCGGTCACCACCAACCTCATGCTGCCCGGCTACCAGAACCTGGACCTGTGGGCCTTCGGCCGTGAGCTGGACTTCGTCAGCATCGACCACTACCCGATCGCGCCGGGCGTGGACGCCGCCGCCGACACCGCCTTCGGCGGCGACCGGGCGCGTTCCTTCGGCGGCGGAAAGCCCTGGCTGCTCATGGAGCAGGGCACCTCCACGGTGTACGGGGAGAACGCCACCCTGCCCAAGGAGCCGGGCGAGATCCTGCGGCACTCGGTGCAGCACCTGGCCCACGGCGCCGACGGCGCGCTGTTCTTCCAGTGGCGCCAGTCCCGCTCGGGGGCCGAGATCTGGCACTCGGCGATGGTCCCGCACGCCGGGGCGGACTCGCGGATCTTCCGCGAGGTCTGCGAAACCGGGGAGGCGGTGGCGCGGCTGGCCGAGGTGGCAGGTTCACGGGTCGTCGCCGAGGCCGCCGTGCTGCACGACACCGACTCCTGGTGGGGGCTCGAGAGCCGGGGGCTGCCGTCGAAGGATCTCGACTACCCCGGCACTCTGCGCCGCGCCCACCGTGCGCTGTGGGACGCCGGCGTCACCGCGGACTTCGCCCACCCGGAGGCCGAGCTGTCGGCGTACCGGCTGGTCCTGGCGCCGGCGCTGCACCTGCTCTCCGACGCCGCGGCCGAGAACCTGCGCGGCTACGTCGAGCAGGGCGGCACTCTGCTGGTGCAGTACTTCAGCGGCGTCGTCGACGAGAACTACCGGGCCAGGACCGGTGGTTACCCGGCCGAGCCGCTGCGTGAGGCGCTGGGAATCCGGGTCGAGGAGCACCGCCCGCCGGCGGCGGGGGCGGTGCTGAGGCTGTCCGACGGCATGGCGGCAGGCGCCTGGAGCGAGTACCTCCGCGCCGAGGGCGCGGACACCGTCGCCGCCTACGCCGACGGACGCCCCGCACTGACCCGCGCCGCCTACGGCGAGGGCGCCGGTTGGTACCTCTCGACCAGGCTGGACGACGCCGGCTACTCCGCACTGGTGCGCCGCCTGCTGTCCGAAGCCGAGGTCCGACCCCTCGTGCCCGGCCTGCCGCCCGGCGTGGAGGCGGTCCGCCGCAGCGCCGACGACGGCCGCTCCTGGCTCTTCCTGCTCAACCACGGCCGTGAGCCCTGGCACGTCCCAGTCGTCGGCTGGGAGCTTTTGACGGATCGTCAGGCAGCGGATGGGGGCGTGACATTGTCCCCCGGAGGCGTTGCCGTGCTCCGGCTGCCGTGATGCGCAGCGACTCACACCGGCCCACCCCCGATCCAGGACGTGAGGAACACGACATGCCCCTGACTGACCTCGGCCCCGAAGACCTGGTCGGCTACCGTCCGAAGTCGCCCGCCCCCGACGACTTCGACGCCTTCTGGCAGCGCACCCTCGCCGAGGCCCGCGCCCAGGGAGGCGCGGTGAAGACCGAGCGGGTCACCGAGCAGTACGGACTGCGCACCGTCGAGGTCGACGACGTGCGCTTCCCCGGCTGGAACGGCGAGCCGGTCGCCGCCTGGCTGCTACGCCCGCGCGGGGTAGAGGGCCCGCTGCCCGTCGTCGTCACCTACCAGGGCTACAGCGGCGGCCGCGGACTGCCCACCGAGCACCTGTTCTGGTCGGCTGCCGGGTACGCCCAGCTGGTCGTCGACACCCGAGGCCAGGGCCACGACACCCCGGACCGGGGGATGGGCGACGGCACCCAGTGGTCCGAGGGCTTCATGACCAAGGGCATCGACGCGCCCGAGAACTACTACTACCGGCGGCTGATGACCGACTGCGTGCGCGCGGTGGACGCGGTCGCCGAGCTTCCCGGGATCGACGGCGGCCGGATCATCGTGGCCGGCGGCAGCCAGGGCGGCGGACTCTCCCTCGCCGTGGCCGGCCTGATGACTGATCTCATCGCCGCCGTACTCCCTGACGTGCCCTTCCTGTGCCACTTCCGCCAGGGCGCCCGGATCGCCTTCGAGGGGCCCTACCAGGAGCTCGTCATGTACCTGCGCTGGCACAGCCGGCACAAGGCGCAGCCGACCTTTGCCACCCTCGACTACTTCGACGGCGTGCATTTCGCTCAGCGGGCCACCGCCCCCGCGCTGTTCAGCGTCGGCCTGATGGACCCCATCTGCCCGCCGTCCACCGTCTACGCCGCCTTCAACCACTACGCAGGCGTGGACCGCACCATCACCGTCTGGCCGTTCGCCGACCACGGCGGCGGCTACGGCTCCACCCCCGGGATCCAGCTGGCCTGGCTGCGCGAGCGCGGCCTGGCGCCCGGCACCACCCGAGAGGACGTACCCCAGTGACGCACGGCACAGCGCAGACGATCCGCTGGGGCCACTCGGCCCTGGCCATGGAGATCGCCCTGGACGAGGACGGCGCCGCCCGACTCGTCCACCTCGGGACACCCGGGGAGGCGGTCGGCGCGAGGCGCCCCGGCGCACCGCTGCCGCTGGTCGAGGTGACGGCGGGGGGCCAGGGCCGGCACCTCATCGACACCAACCTCGCCTCGCGGCTGCGGCACCGCTCCCACCGCGCGGGCCGTGACGGCGACTGGCACACGCTGAGCGTCGAACTCCACGACCCCGGCACCGGGCTCACCGCCGAGGTGCGCTACCGCTCCCCGGACGGCCTGCCGGTGCTGCGCAGCGAGGTGGTCCTGCGCAACGAAGGGCCGGATGCGCTGCAACTGGAGTCGGTCAGCTCGCTGGTGACCGGTTGCCTCACCGAGGACGGACCGGCGGGCCTGGACTCCGCCGACCTGATGTGGGCGGATAACGAGTGGTTCACCGAGCTCCGCTGGAAGCAGGAGCAGCTGCGGGACTCCTCGCCCGCCCTCAATGGCCGGGTCATGACCGGCCGGGGCGTCCGGTCCAGCAGCCGGTTCCTCCCCATGGGCGGCCTGACCGACCGTGAATCGGGTCGCACCTGGCTGTGGCAGATCGAGCACAACGGCGGAGGCTGGCGCTCGGAGTGCGGCGTCCGCGACGAGACGGCCTACGTGGCCCTGTTCGGTCCCACCGACGCCAATCACAGCTGGCGGCACCTGCTGGAGCCGGGGGCCGAGTTCCGCACGGTGCCGGTGGCGCTCGCTCTCGCTGCGGACGGCGGCCCCGACGAGGCCTTCGCCGTGCTCACCCGATACCGCCGGATCACCCGCCGCCCGCACCGGGACCACCTCCACCTGCCGGTGATCTTCAACGACTACATGAACTGCCTGATGGGCGACCCCACCACGGCCAAGCTGCTGCCGCTGGTCGATGCTGCGGCCGAGGCGGGGTCGGAGTACTTCGTCATCGACGCCGGCTGGTACGACGACGACAACGGCCACTGGTGGAGCTCCGTCGGCACCTGGGAACCAGCCGCCACCCGCTTCCCCGGGCCGCGCGGGATCCACGAGGTCCTGGACCGCATCCGGGAGCGGGGGATGGTGCCCGGCATCTGGCTGGAACCGGAGGGGGTCGGCGTGTCCAGCCCGGTCGCCAAGTCCCTGCCGGAGGAGGCGTTCTTCTGCCGCGACGGGCAGCGTGCGGGGGATGGCGGCAACCGGTACCACCTCGACCTGCGCCATCCCGCTGCCCGGGCCCACCTCGACCAGGTCGTGGACCGTCTGGTCGGCGAGTGGGGCGTCGGCTACCTCAAGCTCGACCACAACACCGACTTCGCCCGCGGCACCAGCAGCCACCCCGGGGAGGCCCCGGCCGACGGGCTGCTGGGCCACAACCGGGCCCTGCTCGACTGGCTGGACGGCGTCCTGGACCGCTACCCGGACCTGGTGATCGAGAACTGCGCCTCGGGCGGCATGCGCGCCGACCACGCCATGCTCTCGCGGCTGCAGCTCCACTCCACCAGCGACCAGGAGGACCTGCTGCTCTATGCGCCGATCGCCGCCTCCGCGCCCACCGCCGTCACCCCCGAACAGGGTGCGGTCTGGGCCTACCCGCAGGCCAAGCACTCCCCCGACGAGGTCGCCTTCACCATGGCCAACGCCCTCCTGGGCCGTATCCACCTCTCGGGGAAGATCACCGAGCTCGGGGCCGGGGAACGAGCGCTGGTCCATGAGGGGGTGGCGGTGTACAAGTCCATCCGCGCCGACCTGCCGCAGGCCGTCCCCGCCTGGCCGCTCGGCCTGCCGGCCTGGGAGGACCCATGGATCGCCCTGGCCCTGCACACCCCGGCCACCACCTACCTCACGGTCTGGCGCCGCCCCGGAGCGGACGACACCGCAGTCCTGCGGCTGCCCCGGCTGCGGGGAGCCGATGTCAGCACCGACCTGCTCTACCCCAGCAGCGGGCGACCGCACTGCGCCTGGGATCAGGATGCGGCCGAGCTCACCGTGACCCTGCCGGCGGCACCGTCCGCCGTGCTGTTGCGCCTCCGGCAGCCGGCCCGCCCCCCACAGACTTCCTGACCAGCACTCCGCCAGAGATCCACTCATCTCGAGAAAGGCACATGGCATGAGCGACATCCAGCCACTGGCGCACCGGCGCGCCCGAGGCCGCGGCCTCGGCCGCCTGGCCGCCCTGGTGACGGCCCTGGCCGTCATGCTGAGCCTGTCCGGCACCGCCGCGTTCGGCGCCGCCGACGTCCACGGCAAGGCGCTGCACCCGGTCGTCCGCGTCCCGGCCAAGGCCATCGACGCCGTGGCGCAGATGCAGCCCAGCTGGAACCTGGGCAACTCCCTGGACGCCCCCACCGAAACCGCCTGGGGCAACCCCCTGACCACCAAGGCGATCTTCGACACCATCGCCGCGAATGGCTTCCACAGTGTCCGCATCCCGGTGACCTGGGGCACCCACCAGTCCGCCACCGCGCCGTACACCATCGACGCCACCTTCGTGGCCCGGGTCAAGCAGGTCGTGGACTGGGCGCAGGCCGACGGTCTGTACGTCGTGCTCGACGCCCACCACGACTCGGTGAATTGGGTCAACAACATAACCACGGACCATGACAATGTCATGGCCCGCTTCGCCTCCACCTGGTCGCAGATCTCCGAGGCCTTCAAGTCCGAGCCGCGCACCCTGCTCTTCGAGAGCATCAACGAACCGCGGTTCCCTGGTGCCACGGCCGCGCAGGCGACCCAGTACCTGAACGAGCTGAACGTCTCCTTCCACACCGTGGTCCGCGCCTCGGGCGGGGCGAACGCGACCAGGATGCTCGTCCTGCCCACCCAGGGCGGCGATGGCGCCCAGCCCCTCCTGGACGACCTGTCCACCACCATCAACTCCCTGCACGACAGCCAGCTGGTGGCGACGGTGCACTTCTACAGCTACTACCCGTTCAGCGCGAACCTCGCCGGCGGCACCCTGTACGGCGACGTCGCCCAGAAGTACCTGGACGACTCCTTTGCCGATATGCACGACACCTTCGTCGCCAAGGGCATCCCGGTCTACCTCGGTGAGTACGGCCTGTTGACCAGCCCCAACTACTTCCACCCCGAATCAGTCGAGCGGGGCGAGCAGCTGAAGTACTACGAGCAGCTGGGATACGCGGCGCGCAAGTACGGCGTCACCACCGCCCTGTGGGACGCCTTCAACTACCTGAACCGTGAAACGCTCCAGTGGCGTGACCCGGGCCTCTTCGCGGCGATCAAGTCGAGCTGGACCACCCGCTCGGGCACGGCCTCCTTCGACAAGGTCTTCGTCTCCAAGTCCGCCCCGATCACTGCCGAGTCGCTCACGCTGAACCTCAACGGCACCCACTTCCTGGGCGTGTGGCAGGGCAAGACCAGGCTGCTCCCGGGGCGGGACTACACCGTCTCCGGAACCACGCTGACCTTCACCGCCAGTGCGCTGACCCGCCTGGTCGGCGACCGCGCCTACGGCACCGACGCCACGGTCCAGGCCCGGTTCTCCCGCGGGGTCCCGTGGAACATCGACATCGTCACCAACGACAACCCGACGGTGGCGGCGGCCACCGGCACCACCGACGGCCTGACCATCCCCACCCAGTACCGGGGCAACAACCTGGCGACCATGCACGCCACCTACGCCGACGGCACCAACGCCGGCCCGCTCGACTGGACCCCGTACCAGACGTTCAACGAGGCGTTCTCGCCCGACTACCCCAACAGCACGATCGTGCTGACCCCCCTGTTCCTCGCCTCGCTGCGTGACGGCGTCACGGCCACGCTGGTCTTCTACTTCTACAGCGGGCAGACCGCCACCTACAAGGTCACCAAGAACGGCAGCACGGTGACCGGCACCGTCGGCTGACCATCCGTCAACCATGCCCCGGCCGTCGGAGACCTCCGACGGCCGAGGTTCCCCATGACCAGACGAGCCCTCGTGCCCGCCCAGCCCCCGCACTCCGCCAGAGATCCACTCATCTCGAGAAAGGCACATGGCATGAGCGACATCCAGCCACTGGCGCACCGGCGCGCCCGAGGCCGCGGCCTCGGCCGCCTGGCCGCCCTGGTGACGGCCCTGGCCGTCATGCTGAGCCTGTCCGGCGCCGCCGCCTTCGGCGCCGCCGACGTCCACGGCACGGCGCTGCACCCGGTCGTCCGCGTCCCGGCCAAGGCCATCGACGCCGTGGCGCAGATGCAGCCCAGCTGGAACCTGGGCAACACCCTGGACGCCATCCCCAACGAAACCGCCTGGGGCAACGCCCTGACCACCAAGGCGACCTTCGACACCATCGCCGCGGCGGGCTTCCACAGTGTCCGCATCCCGGTGACCTGGAAGGATCACCAGTCCGCCACCGCGCCGTACACCATCGACGCCACCTACATGGCCCGGGTCAAGCAGGTCGTGGACTGGGCGCAGGCCGACGGTCTGTACGTCGTGATCAACATCCACCACGACTCGGAGGTATGGGTCTCGAACATAACCACGGACCATGACAACGTCATGGCCCGCTTCGACTCCACCTGGTCGCAGATCTCCGAGGCCTTCAAGTCCGAGCCGCGCACCCTGCTCTTCGAGAGCGTCAACGAACCGCGGTTCCCTGACGTCACGGCCGCGCAGAAGACCCAGTTCCTGAACGAGCTGAACGTCTCCTTCCACACCGTGGTCCGCGCCTCGGGCGGGGCGAACGCGACCAGGATGCTCGTCCTGCCCACCCAGGGCGGCGATGGCGCCCAGCCCCTCCTGGACGACCTGTCCACCACCATCAACTCCCTGCACGACAGCCAGCTGGTGGCGACCGTGCACTTCTACAGCTACTACCCGTTCAGCATGAACCTCGCCGGCGGCACCCTGTACGGCGACGTCGCCCAGAAGTACCTGGACGACTCCTTCGCCGATATGCACGACACCTTCGTCGCCAAGGGCATCCCGGTCTACCTCGGTGAGTACGGCCTGATGACCAGCCCCAACTACTTCCACCCCGAAACCGTCGAGCGGGGCGAGGAGCTGAAGTACTACGAGCAGCTGGGATACGCGGCGCGCAAGTACGGCGTCACCACCGCCCTGTGGGACGCCTTCAACTACCTGAACCGTGAAACGCTCCAGTGGCGTGACCCGGGCCTCTTCGCGGCGATCAAGTCGAGCTGGACCACCCGCTCGGGCACGGCCTCCTTCGACAAGATCTTCGTCGCCAAGTCCGCCCCGATCACTGCCGAGTCGCTCACCCTGAACCTCAACGGCACCCACTTCCTGGGCGTGTGGCAGGGCAAGACCAGGCTGCTCCCGGGGCGGGACTACACCGTCTCCGGAACCACGCTGACCTTCACCGCCAGTGCGCTGACCCGCCTGGTCGGCGACCGCGCCTACGGCACCGACGCCACGGTCCAGGCCCGGTTCTCCCGCGGGGTGCCGTGGAACATCGACATCGTCACCAACGACAACCCGACGGTGGCGGCGGCCACCGGCACCACCGACGGCCTGACCATCCCCACCCAGTACCGGGGCAACAACCTGGCGACCATGCACGCCACCTACGCCGACGGCACCAACGCCGGCCCGCTCGACTGGACCCCGTACCAGACGTTCAACGAGGCGTTCTCGCCCGACTACCCCAACAGCACGATCGTGCTGACCCCCCTGTTCCTCGCCTCGCTGCGTGACGGCGTCACGGCCACGCTGGTCTTCTACTTCTACAGCGGCCAGACCGCCACCTACAAGGTCACCAAGAACGGCAGCACGGTGACCGGCACCGTCGGCTGACCATCCGTCAACCACGCCCCGGCCGTCGGAGACCTCCGACGGCCGAGGTTCCCCAGGCCCCGAGGAGCCCTCGTGGCCGCCCCTTCTATCGATACAAATCCCACTCCCTGGAGCCACCCCGTGCCTACCGCCACCGCCACCGCTGTCATCAACCTCGACATCGAGGGCCCGACGATCAGCCGCCACCTCTATGGCCACTTCGCCGAACACCTCGGCCGCTGTGTCTACGGCGGCTTCTGGGTCGGGGAGGACTCGCCGATACCCAACGAGGGGGGTATCCGCCTGGATGTCGTGCGGGCTCTGCGCGCGCTGAACATCCCGAACCTGCGCTGGCCGGGCGGCTGTTTCGCCGACGAGTACCACTGGAAGGACGGCATCGGCCCCCGGGACCAGCGCCCCCGTATGGTCAATACCCACTGGGGCAACGTGGAGGAGAACAACCACTTCGGCACCCACGAGTTCATGGCCCTGTGCGAGCTGCTCGGTGCGGAGCCGTACATCAGCGGCAACGTCGGCTCCGGCACGGTGCAGGAGATGAGCGATTGGGTGGAGTACCTGACCCGTGACGGCGACAGCCCGATGGTGCGGCTGCGCAAGGCCAACGGCCGGGAGGAGCCATGGCGGGTGAAGTTCTGGGGTATCGGTAACGAGACCTGGGGCTGCGGCGGCAACATGCGCGCGGAGTATTCCGCCGATCTGGCCCGCCAGTACGCCACGTACTGCCGTGACCACAGCGGCAACACGCTGTACCGCATCGCCTCCGGCGCGAACGGCGACGACTACAAGTGGACCGAGACGCTGATGCAGCAGATCGGCTGCTTCGGCTGCGAGGCCACGCCCCGCAACTTCTTCCAGGGCCTGTCCGTCCACCAGTACACGGTGATCGGCCCGTGGGAAGCGAAGGGCAGCGCCACCGACTTCGACACGGACGACTACTACCGCACGATGCTGGAGGCCAAGCGGATCGACCGTATCCTCACCGGCCATTCCACGGTCATGGACTGCTATGACCCGGGCCGCAGGGTCGGGCTGGTCCTGGACGAGTGGGGCACCTGGTGGGACACGGAGCCCGGCACCAACCCGGGCTTCCTGTTCCAGCAGAACGCCCTGCGCGACGCCCTCGTGGCCAGCACTCACTTCGACATCTTCCACCGGCACGCGGCACGCCTGTACATGGCCAACATCGCCCAGACCGTCAACGTCCTCCAAGCCATGCTGCTCACCGACGGCGACGCGCTGGTCCTGACCCCGACGTACCACGTCTTCGAAATGAACAAGGGCCATCAGGACGCCACCTCGCTCGCCGTGCACCTGCATGCCCAGGACGCCAGGCGCAGGGTGGGGGACAGCGAACTCGACACGCTCTCCGCCTCCGCCAGCATCAAGGACGGCACGGTGCTGATCTCACTGACCAACCTGGACGCCGAGGAGCCCGCCGAGGTGACACTCGACCTGCGCGGCGGCTCCGTCGGCGAGCCGACCGGCCGCCTGCTGACCGCGGACCGGCTTCAGGTCCACAACACCGCGCAGACGCCCGAGGCGGTGGCCCCGCGCCCGTTCGACGCGGTGAAGTCAACCGGCCAGGGAATGGTGCTGACGATTCCCCCGCACTCGTTCCTCACCATCCAGGCACCCGTGGCCCACCTGCGCTGAGGCACGCCGCGGGCGTCTGCGCCCACCATCGACCGAGGGTAGACGTGGCAACCATCCAGGACGTGGCGAAGGCCGCCGGGGTCTCGGCGATGACCGTCTCCAATGTCATCAATGATCACCCGAACGTGCGCAGGGCGACGCGGGAGAAGGTCCTCGAGGCGATGGCCCGGCTCGACTACCGCGTCAATCTGGCAGCCCGCAACCTGCGCAAGGGCCGGACCGGCACCATCGGTCTCGCCATTCCGGGGGTCAACAGTGCGTACTACGGCGAGTTGGCTGCCGCCATCGTCGCCGCGGCCGTGCGGTACGACCTGCGGGTGAGCATCGAGCAGACCGGTGCGCTGCGCGAGAACGAACTGGCGGCGCTGTCCCTCTCACGCAACCGGCTGTACGACGGACTCCTCCTCAGCCCCGTGGGCATGGGCTCGGCCCATGCCGAGTGGCTCAACGTCGACTACCCGGTGGTCATCCTTGGTGAGCTGATCATCGGAGGCCCGGTGGACCACGTCGCCATGCCCAATGTCGACGCATCGAGGGCGGCCACGCGCCATCTGATCGATCGGGGCTGCCGGCGCATCGCGATCCTGTGCGGGCCGGTGGGTGAAGAGGTGGACGTGTCCAGCCTGCGCCACACCGGATACCGGCAGGCACTGGAGGATGCCGGTCTGCGGGTGGATCCCGCTCTGACCCAGAGCATGGAAGCGTTCACGATGCGGGCGGGTGCACAGCGCGCCCGGGAGATGGTGGAGAGCGGGCTCGGCTTCGACGGTGCGTTCTGCGTGACGGACACCCTGGCGATGGGCGTGCAGCGCGGCCTCGCCGACGTCGAGGTGCAGGTCCCCGAGCAGGTCAAGGTGATCGGCTTCGACAACGTCGAGAGCAGCGAGTTCCTCGTCCCCTCACTGTCCACCATCGATCCGGATCACGGCGCCATGGCCGAGCGGGCGGTCGCGCTCCTCGCCCGGAGGATCGGCCAGGCCGAGCTCCCGCAGGACCGGGAGGAGTTCGTCAGCCACTTCTCCCTGGTGGTACGGGAGTCGACCGGCGGCTGACCCGGCAGCCGCCTGCCCGACACAGAGCTGCTGACCGGCCATCAGGTTTGGCTGGGAGGACCACTACGACATGCTCAGCGCTTCGGCCGGGCCGTGCTGCCGCGGACGGTGAGGGTCGTGGCGATCTCGGTGCCGCCCTGCTGGACCTCCTCGCGACGGCCGAGGGCGAGCGCCAGTTCGGTCGCGGCGGCTGCCATCTCGTTGAGGGGCTGGTGCACCGTGGTCAGCGGCGGCTCGGCCCATGAGGCGATCGGCAGGTCGTCGAAGCCGACCACGCTCAGGTCGCGGGGGACGGACAGCCCGAGTTCTCCGGCGGCCTGGTAGACGCCGAGCGCCTGCGGGTCGGAGACGGTGACGAAGGCGGTGGGCCGCTCGGGGAGGGCGAGCAGCTCGAGCGCGGCGGCCCGGCCGCCCTCGCGGGTGAAGGGGGAAACGGCCAGCAGCTCGGGATCGGGCGTCAGTCCGTCCTGGGCGAGCGCCGCGAGGAAGCCCGACTGCCGGGGCACGATGACGGGCTGGCCGGTGCCGATGATCATGGCGATGCGGCGGTGCCCCAGGTCCAGCAGGTGCCGCATCGCGGCCTGCCCGCCGCGGAAGCCGGTGGAACCCACGAACGGAACCTCGTCGGGGAGGTCGTCGAGCGGATCGATGATGACGAAGGGAATGCCCGCCGCGGTCAACTGCTCGCGTTCCTCCGGCGAGAGCCGGTTCACCGCCAGGACGCAGTTCGGCCTGCGGCCGGCTGTCTCCTCGATCGAGCGCCCCGGTGGGCCGTCACCGCGGACCTCGGCGACCATCACCACGGCCCGGTGCTTGCGCGCTGCCCGCTCAACCCCGCGGATGACCTCAACCGCCCACAGGCTGTCGAGCTCACGGAAGACCAGCTCCACGACGTTGCTGCGGTTGCCGACCGGCTTGCGGTAGCCGTGGAGGGTGATGAGTTCCTCGACGCGCGCGCGGGTCTTGTCCGAGACGCCGCCGCGCCGGTTGAGCACCTTGGACACGGTCGGAATGGAGACGCCCGCCGATTCCGCGATGTACGCGATCGTGACGGCACCCGGCTCCGCGCCCGCTTCCGCGCCCGCTTCCGCCCGGTCGTCCGTCGCCTTCATGCCGTCCCGTTCGTCGTGCCGCCGTGCTGCCGGGGAGGCGCGGTGCTCTGGCGGACCACCAGTGCGGTGGCGATCTCCACCCCGGTCTGGGGCAGTTCCCCGCCCCGGCCCAGCGCGAGCGCCAGGCCGGCGGCGGTGGCTGCCATCTCCCGCAGCGGCTGGTGCACCGTGGTCAGCGGAGGATCGAGCAGCGCCGCGACCGGCAGATCGTCAAAGCCTACGACGCTCAGATCGCCGGGAATGGACAGCCCCAGCTCCCTGGCGGCCTGGTAGACGCCGAGCGCCTGCATGTCGGAAGCGGCCAAGACCGCGGTCGGCGGGTCGGGGAGCGAGAGCAGCTGCCGTGCGGTCGCATGGCCGTCCTCGAAGGTGATGGGCGTCCAGGGCGTCAGCCCGGGCTCCGGGGACAGGCCGGCCTCGGCCAGCGCGGCGAGGTGGCCGGCCTGCCGGGCCACACAGTAGGGGTGGTCAGGACCGTTGATCATGGCGATGCGGCGGTGCCCGAGCCCCAGCAGGTGCCGCGTCGCCGCTTGGCCGCCGCGGAAGTTCGTGGCGCCGACATAGGGCGTGCCCTGCGACAGCTCGGTGATCGGGTCGTAGACGACGAAGGAGATGCCCCGTGCCGTCAGCCGCTCGAGCGCCGAGGCCGGGAGGGGCCGCACCGACAGGCAGGGGGCTCCGGCGCGCAGGGGCAGCAGCTCACCGGAACGGGCCGCGAATCCGCTCACCACAAGTCCGACCTGCTGCTCCCGCGCGACGGCTTCGATGCCGTGCAGGACCTCCTCGCTCCACATGTTCGTCAGCTCGTGGAAGACCAGCTCGACGAGCTCGCTGTTGTCACCCGGCTGGTCGGCGCCGTGGTGCCGCAGCAGCTCCTCCACGCAGGCGCGGGTGCGCTCCGGCAGGGCGTGGTGGTCGTCCGACGGCGTCGGCGGCTGCGGAGCCGGGAGGTCGGCGGGATCGGTCATGCAGGCGATCGTGATGGAGTTCAGGGTGTCGCCCGGAGCGGCCAGGTCCTCGCCCTCGCCTTTGTCCGTCACATTCGCCTCCTGGTTCACGCCGGTGCGTCCACGACCGCCGCCCTTGCCGGACAGGCCCGGCCGAGGGGCGGCCTGCCTGCCGGGGACATTGTGGCACTTCACGGCACCGGGCGGGGATTGGTTCGCCTGGGCGGGACCTTTCGGCAGGCTTCGAGGGCCGGCGCGCCCTCCTGCTGCGCACACCCGCGCGCCGGACCCGTGGACCGGGCCCGGCGCGCGGGTGTGCCTACTCGGCTGCTAGGCGATGATCGCGTCGACCAGCGAGGCCCAATTTCCCTGTGATGAAGGGTTCTTGGTTCCGGTGACGGTGACCTTGAGGGTGTGGTTCGAGGTCGGGTCGAGTCCGTCGGCGGTGAACACCGGTGCGTTCATCCCCTGGGTGGAGTTGCGGTACAGGTCCACGGAGGTGGCCGCGCCGCCGTCGACGGAGACGCTCATGATGCCCTGACCGTTGTAGGCCGTGGAGTTCAGTGCCACGTAGCTGCCCTTGAAGCTCAGGGTGGCGGTGTCGCCTGCGGTGTTGGACCTTGGCTACGGGTTGGCTAAGGGCTTGCAGATCATTAACGCGTTGTCTTGATCATGCTGCTGGTGTCGCTACTCAGGGCTCGAACCCGAGCCTGGAGCGCAGCGAGGGCAGAGGGCGGAGTGGCCGCCGGCGGGATGACGATGCTGTGCGCCTGCAGAAGCGTCCTGATCTTCAGCAGGGTGCGGTGCATAGCGGTCCGGCTGCTGTCGAACAGCACGGCGAGGGGCTCTGCGGCCAGGGCAGCCCGCAGGTGAAGGACGGCTGCCAGGACCTGGTCGGGGAAGGCGAGCCGGGGCGGGCGGCCGCGCTTGACGTCGCCGTGGAGGGCCAAAGTGTTGGTGAGATCGCTCAGTTGCTGCCGGGACATGCCGGTCAGCGCGGGGTCAGACAGGAAAGCGGGGTCCCACTCCGGGGCCGGTTTGTGCGAAGCCCGGGGTGCTGGGCAGGGCTGGGGGTGCAGGGCATAGTTCCAGTCGCCGTGGAAGGCGTGTCGGGTCAGTGGCAGGGACGCCATCTCCGCGTCGCCGACCTGGACTCCGGTGGGGTAGACGTTGGTGTCCAACTCGGCCATGACACGCAGTCCGGTGCGGGTGGTGGTCGCGGCGATGGACTGGACAATGACTTCATGGCTGGTCAGCGGGCGGCCGCGCCAGTTCATGGTGATGTGCGAGAAGAGCCGGTGCTCGATCTTGTTCCACTTCGATGTGCCCGGCGGCAGGTGGCACACGGTGATCGTCAGTCCTGTTTCGGCCGCGAGCCGGGCGAGTTCGAGCTTCCAGGCCCGGGTGCGGTAGCCGTTCGAGCCGCCCGCGTCGGCGGTGATGAGCAGTCGCGTCGCCTGCGGGTAGGCAGCCCGGCCCTGGCCGCACCACCAGCGGCGGATCGATTCCACCGCGAATGCGGCGGTGTCGTGATCAGTGCCCACGTTGACCCAGCCGGTGTTCGCCGCAAGGTCGTAGATCCCGTACGGGACGGCCTTGCCCAGCTGGGGGTCGGCGAAGTCATGGACGTTCACCGGCGCCGGATCAGCCGCAGGCCGCCACTGGCGGCCGTTGTTCTTGAACTCGCCGACGAGCTCCTTCTTCTTGGTGTCCACACTGATTACCGGCTGGCCAGCGTCCCGGTGATCACGGGCCTGCTCGTTGAGATAGCGGAACTGGGCATCTCGATCGGGATGTTGGCTTCCCTCGATGGTCTTGGCGTTGGCCTGCAGACTGAAGCCTTCCTCCCGCAGCAGGTCCGCGACGGTGTTCGCACTGACTTTGTGACCGGTCCGGGAGAGCTCTTGCGCCAACGTGCGGGTCGACTTCACCGTCCACCGCAGCGGCGACATCGGATCGCCTCGCTCGTCCGGCTCGACAAGCGCCAGGAGAGCCGGCCGTAGCCCCGGATCGAGATCTGCGACCCTCTTGCGGCCTCCGCCCGGCCGCCGCACCCGTCCCAGAGGCTCCTCGCCGGCCTCCAACTCGGACACGCCCTTGCGGACCGTGGTCTCACTCACCGAGGCCGACCGCGCGACGGCCCGAACGCCACCGTGTCCCAGCGCACGGGCCTCTGCGGCCATGAGCAGCCGTCGTTGCCGCTCATCCAGATGCGGGAACAACACCCCGAACTTCATGGTGACTTGGGCACAGATCTCGTCCGGAATGCGCATACCACATCAACGAGCCACGGAACGGGAAGCAACACCTTGATGATCTGCAAGCCCTAAGGGCGTGCAGAGAAGTAACTCGCGGGTTTTGAGACTTGACCTCGCAGGTCAGCGCGCCACGCGCCCGCATGTTGTTCTTCTGCGAGCCCTTAAGGGCTGTCCCGTAACTGATCTTCGTGCCGTCCATGAGGGGGTGGTGGGTTCATACTGATGACTTCGCCAGGAGGCCAGACGTCGCTCGTGGGCTCTCTTGAGCACCTGATCGCCGACAAGCCTGTGGAGGCCGATCCCACCGTGTGGACCGAACTGGTCGCTGCTCTGCCCGGCCCGGTGGTGTTCCATCCTCCAGCCTCGGAATCATCACTGCTCAGGTGCGCCGCAGTCCTGAGGCATCCGATGCCTGAGGCTACCGCTACTCCACCAATCACCAGGTCGTCATCGACGCCGACACCCTCCTGGTCGTCGTGATCGGCAAACCCCTGCCCGGCAACCGCAGCGACTGCAAGGCGTGGGCGGAATCCGGCGCGAAGGCCGCCGTGGGCAAGACCCTGACGATGGCTGACGGCGGCTATCCGGGCACCGGGCTCCTGATGCCCCACCGCCGAACCCCGGGCGAGGAGTTGTCCGAGTGGAAGCAGGAGCACAACCGCTCGCACAAGCAGGTCCGGGCCCGCGTCGAGCACGTCTTCGCCCGGATGAAGACATGGAAGATCCTCCGCGACTGCCGCCTCAAGGGCGACGGCGTCCATCACGCCATGTTGGGTATCGCCCGCCTGCACAACCTCAACCTCGCCGGATAAACGCCCGGTTCCCACATGAGCCGTGCGGGCTCCTGGCAGGACCGTCCCTTGAAATGGTCCAGGCCCAGGCCGTGCTTGAGTTCGCGGTAGTCGTGCTCGATGCGCCAGCGCGCCTTGGCCCGGCGGGCCAGTTCAGTGAGGGCGGTGTCAGCGGGCAGGTTCGAGAGCCAATAATCGGTGGGAGCCTCGGCGCTGTCAGGCCACTCAGCAAGGAGCCACAGATCGGGCAGCACGCCGTCCCACCAGCCCAGCTCCGAGGAGGCCCGGGATTTGAGGGGCCGCTCGATGGCTTTACCTGCCGGCCGGACGCGGATCGCGGCGAAGCGGGAACGCATCGGCCCGCGGGTCCCCTGCCGCCACGTCACTTTGGTGAACGCCCCGCATCCCAGGCCGGCCGCGTGAGCGGCCAACGAGGGCGCGGGCTGGCGGTAGCGGGGTTGCGGCCAGCAGCCGTTGATCCCTTTACGGGGCGGTGCTGTGGGGGTCGCGGTGAAAGGATGGGCCGTGATATCGGAACGGACGGACAGCACATAGTGCAGACCCCGCTCGTCGAGCGCAGTCCGGAATCGTGCGTTGGTTCCGTACGCGGCATCGGCCACGATCACCCGTGGGGTCAGGTCCCAGGCGGCGAGTTCGTCAAGGATGTCCAGGGCTAGCAGCCATTTCTCCCGGTGCCCGACGTCCTCGGGAACGCGCGCCTGGGCCCGCTGTTTTACGAGCCGTCGCAGACAGTCCTCCCGCAGGGCCCGCGCCCCGTGGGGTGGTGTCGGGGCGCTGTGGCATGAGGGTGTTCCTCGGTCTCGGTGGTGGGGCGGCTACAGGACTACGAGCAGGGCGCCGGCACCCGCACCGAGCTGCGCTGGGACGAGGCGAACGGACTTTGCCCGTCGGCCGCCCGGTGGACGACTACCCCGGGCGCCCGGTCCGTCGCGTTGTACGCGCCCGGCTGGTCGAGCCGGGCCGGGGCTGGGCCGAAGCATCGGCGTTGTGGCTCACCGCCGAGCAGCAGCAGCGCCAGGAGCTGCGGATTCCCTTGCGACCGTCGCGGTCGTCGTCGCGGCGGTCCTGACCGGGGGCGCTGTCCCGCGTCCCCCTGTCCGTACCGTGAATGAATGGCTCCGCACCTCCCCGGTGCGGAGCCGTCGTTATTTGTTCTGTCGGTTCACTCCGGGCGGGTGGAGAGACGGAGCAGCACCGCCGAAGGGGCCGACGGGAGGGAGACGTCGAGCGTCGCGGCCTCCGGGTCCCACGTGGCTTGCGCCTTGGTGGTGGAGGGGTACAGCACGTCGACGCCGACCCGGGCGCCGCGAAGGGTCGGGAACGGGAGAACGGCCGACTCGTCGGAGTCGTCACCGGGACGGCGCCACACGGTGACGTACGTGGTGTCGGGTGTGTGCAGAGCCAGGGCGATCCACGGGTCGTACCAGCCGGGGAGGCCCAGCGGCCAGGCGGGGACGGCGGTGGCCAGGTCACCGCGGATCGTCTTGTGGACGGCGACCGCCTCGTGCGCCAACGTGAGGGCATCGGGGGCGAGTTCGGGGAGGAGGCCGGAGAGGTGGATGCGGCCGAGGAGGGCGCTGGCCATGGTGAAGGCGACCTCGTCGAGGGAGTCGTCGGGCAGCGGGTAGGCCCACACCGCCCCTTGTTCCGGCGTGACCGCGGTGGGTGCGGCCGCCGCGATCGGGGCGTACAACTCCAGGTTCTGCTGGTCGCTGGTGGAGTGCAGCTGGACGCGCGAGAGAAGGGCGTAATCGGCGCGCTTGCCGCCGGAGGCGCAGCTCTCCAGGACGAGGCCCGGGTGGCGGTCCAACACGCCGTCCAGCCAGTCGAGGAAGGCGCGGTTGTGGCCGAGCAGGCCGTCCGCCGGGGCCTCACCGGGGTGACTGCTGGTGCCGGAACCCGCGTCCACGTTGTAGTCGAGCTTGAAGTAGCCGACGCCGAAGTCGGCGACGAGCCGGTCCACCACCTCGTCCAGGTGGGCGCGGGCGGCGGGGTGGCGCAGGTCGAGGTGGAAGCGGCCGTTCGCGTTGACGCGGGCGCCGTGGCGGTGGAAGAACGCCTCGTCGGGCAGGGTGTCGGCGATCGGGCTGTGCACGCCCACCACTTCGGGTTCCAGCCACAGTCCCGGCACCATGCCGCGCTCCCGGATCCGGTCCATGACCTCCCCCAGGCCGCCCTCGCCGGGAAAGCGGGAGGGGGCAGGCTCCCACGCGCCGACGGTGGTCCACCAGCCGCCGTCCCCGTCGTCGTACCAGCCGGCGTCGATGACGAAATACTCGGCGCCCGCCTCGGCGGCGGCGTCGATGTGCGGCAGCAGGCGGGCCGTGGTCGGGTCGCCCATCAGGCAGTTCATGTAGTCGTTGAAGATGACGGGAAGGTGCTGGTGGTCGGGGTGCGGGCGGCGGATCGCCCGCCGGTAGCTGGTGAGCGCGGCGAACGCCCCGTCGATGCCGCCGGTCTCGGCGAGAGCGAGCGCGACGGGAATGGTGGTGAAGCTCGCCCCCGGCTCAAGACGGTGCGACCAGCCGTGCCGGACACTGGTGGGGCCGGACAGGGACAGGAATCCCGTGTCCATGTTCTCCCCGCAATCCCACTGCCAGCCACCGCCGTTGGTCTCCAGCTGCCACAGCCACGTACAACCCGACGTGCGGTCGCTCAGCGCGCCCATCGGCAGATGACCGCCGCTGGAGCAGGAACCCTTCCCGGCGATGGTCAACGTCCCCGTGCGGTAGGACTGGTGGACGCGGCCGCTGATGTCCGGGACGGCCTCGCGCAACGGGCGCCGCTGCCAGCGGTGCTCGTCCATCCAGTCGCTCTCCGCCCACAGCAGGTCCGCGGTCACCAACTGCGCCGGGTCCATGGTGAGGACACCGAGGACAAGGGAGGTGACCGACTCCAGGTCGAGCGGGTTACTCCCCCCGTTGCGCAGCTCCACGTGTGCACGCAGGACCGGGATGCCGTCGGGCGAGCGGTAGACCACGTCGGCGGCGAGGTCCGTCTCGGGGTCGTGCAGGCGGACGGTCAGCTGGTGCCAGTCCCCGTCGCGCCGGGCGTCGTGGCTGAGGTAGCGCAGCCGTTCACCGACACTGTCGACCAGGCGCCGGCTCGACGAGTCCGGGCCCTGGGCGCCCACGACGGACCCGACCAGAGGCAGCGACTCCCTCGAACCGGCCAGCCTGGGCACGGCATCGGGGGCGCCCAGGTGACGGAGTCGCGGACGGCCGTCCTGGTCGGCGTCGATGATCAGGCGCAAGGCGTCGTGGCCCCAGTCGAGGAGGACGCGGGTGTCGATCATGATGAGTGTTCCTTCGCTTCTTCGGTGTCAGCGGCCGGTGTGCGCGGCGAACGCCCGGCCCGCCTGCGCCGGTACGGCAGCCGGCCGCACGGGGGTGCTGGTGATGTGGACCGGCTGTCCGGCTTCGGCCGCGACGAGCAGCGCCTCCATGACCTCCAGGACGTGATAGGCGAGGCAGCCGTCCGCGCGGTGCGGGGTGTCGGAGGCGTGGGCGGCTGCCAGGTCGGCGATGCCGTAGCCGCGCTCGGCGCCCGGGTAGCCGCCCCGCACGGGGACGTCCTCCCAGTCCTTGGTCTCCGCGTCGGCCAGGAAGAGGCGCACCGGGCCGTCGAAGTGGTTGGGGTCGGGGACGGACAGTGAGCCTTCCGTTCCGTAGATCTCGATGTGCGGCAGGCCCGCTGCCCAGACGTCGAACGACATCACCAGCGTCGACAGCGCCCCGCTCGCGTGCTCCAGAACGCCGGTGACGTGCGTGGCCACCTCCACCGGGAATGTGGTGCCCGCGCGCGGACCGTGGCCGACGGTGCGCTCGGACCGCGAGGCGGAGGTCATGCCGACCACCTTGCGCACCGGACCGAGCAGGGTGACGAGCGCGGTGAGGTAGTACGGCCCCATGTCGAACAGCGGGCCGCCGCCCGGCCGGTAGTAGAACTCCGGTGCCGGGTGCCAGAGTTCAGGGCCGGGGACCGTCATGAAGGCGGTCGCGGCGACGGGTGTGCCGAGTTCCCCGCCGTCCAGCACCGCGCGGGCGGTCTGCACGCCCGTGCCCAGGACGGTGTCCGGCGCGCAGCCCACCCGTACCCCCGCCGCTTCGGCCGCGTCGAGGACGGATCGGGCCTCAGCCGTGGTCGCGGCCAGGGGCTTCTCGCCGTAGACGTGTTTGCCCGCGGCGATCGCGGCATGGGCGACCTCGGCGTGGGCGGCGGGGACGGTCAGGTTGAGGACGAGGTCGACGTCGTCGGCCGCGCACAGCTCTTTGACGGTCGGGGCGCGGGCGCCGGGGACGGTGGCCGCGACGGCGCGGGCGCGGGCCGCGTCCAGGTCGGCGACGGCCGTGACCCTCAGATTCGCCAGCGTGGGGAGGGTGCGCAGATAGGCGCCGCTGATCTGTCCGGCGCCGACCAGCCCGATCCGCAGGGCTGTGGGGCGTTCCGTCAACGGGTCGCCCATGCCATGCCCTTCCGGATCATCGTGTCGACCTCGGGAACCTCCAGGTCGGCGTAGTTGTGTCCGAGGGTGGTGACGAACACCCGGCCCGCGCCCCAGTGCTTGGTCCAGGTGACCGGCACCGGCGTGCCGACGAGTTCGGGATGGTCGGGATCGGGGCCGTACCCGGCGACGGCGAGTACCTCGATCGCAGGATCCACGTGCAGGTAGTACTGCTCGGTGGTGACGGTGAAGGGTGCGATCCCGACCAGCACCGGATGATCGTCCTTTCCCGGCACCGGACGCACCTCGAAGGTCGTGAACTCCCGTGCGTGGTGCACGAACTGGCCGCCCGTCATTATCTGATAGCGGGTCTCGGCGCGGAACGCGTCGACGATGCCTCCGTGCCAGCCGGCCAGACCGGTCCCCGCCCGGACGGCCCGGCTCAGGCCCTCCGCCTGCGGGCCGGTGATCTCGCCCATCGTCCAGCACTGCACTACCAGGTCCGTGGCGGCCAGCAGCTCCTCGTCGAGGTAGCTGTCGAGCGTGCCGGAGACGGTCACTGCGTAGCCGTCCGCCTTGAGTGCCGTGACGTAGCGGTCGGTGGCGGCCACGGGGACGTGCCCGTCCCAGCCCCCGCGGACGACCAAGGCCTGCTTGACAGACGTCACAGGCTGCTCCCGGGGGCATCGGTCAGGTCCACGTCCACGGGAGCCTGGGTAACGGCGGGCACGAGCCATATGGCGAACGCGTGGGCCAGATCGCGGCCGGGCACGGTGCTGAGGGGGGCTGTCACGCTTCTTCGTCCTGACAGCTCAAATCGCCTTTGTTGCAGGGTACTTGGTGGATGCGAGCGTGACGTTCCGTGGGTGACCATGGTGTCTCCTCAAGTGCGGATGCCGTGGGGGCGCCAGGAAGTCCGGGAGAGCTCCCAGGAGATGGCGGTGTGGAAGTCGGCGCGTCAGGGGGTGGGGGAGCGCAAAAGGGAACGCTCCGCGCTGTTCGATATTACGAACTATGGTCGAAACGTCGAGCATCAAAATGATAGGAGCCCCGTGGATAACATCAACCCCTTGAGCGATGCCGTCGGGGGAGTTGGCTCGTGGGTGCTGAAACCACGGGTGGTGTCCCGGCCCAGTTCCCTGGACGGTCCCGACACGCAGGTCGCCCCCTCGTCCTGCACGACGAACCCGGTGGTTCCCGGCCGCTCGGCGAAGATGCGGTCGAGTGCCTGGGCGGTGCTCTCGTACGTGCCCTCGCAGGGGCGGTGCAGGAAGCGCAGGCCGCGCTGTCCGGCCCGCTCGGCGAACCCTGCAAGGGTGCGTTCGGCGTACCCGGCGTGCCGTTCGTAGATCCCGGGAGCCGGTGGTAGCCGAGTTCGGCCACGGAGCGCTGCACACGGCGCCGGGGCGCGTCGGACACTGAGGTCCTGCCGTTGAGCACGTAACTTACGGTGCTGGTCGAGACGCCCGCGCGCCGGGCCACGTCGGCGATGGTCACCATGGTGGTGTCTCGGCTTCCTTCCTGTCGGCCGGGGCGGCCCTTCCCCCGAGGGAGAGCGCGAGAGTGTCGAAGCGCTTCACTTCGCGATGCAAGTTAATGAGGTCTTTCCAGCGAAACAAGGGGTTGGACTAAAAGAAACCTTCTTCATCTCGGGCATTGACACCTGATCAGGGGCGATGACAGCGTCGAAGCGCTTCACCACTGTTTTCCTGTCCCACTCGTTGAGGGGTCTCTCCCGCGGGTTCTGCCTTCCTGCCCGACGCCGGCCGGCCGCCGTTCCGCGATCCCGCTCACCCGCAGGTGAAGCGCGTCGACGACCTGCTGCAACGGAAGCGGTGGTGGATGGCGCGCGAGCGGCCGGTCAGCCGGCACGCGGCGCCGATGCCGACGTGATCCTTCAACTCCTCGACCAGCTCGGCGAGATGGGGCTCGAAGAGGTCCTTCAGTCCTCGCTCTCGGAGAGCAGTCCAAGAGCTTGACCCCTTTTCCCAGCACGTCCAGCGCGGCGTCCCGCTTCTCCACCTCCTTCTCCAGCCGGGCGATCTTCCGCTTGAGCCGCTCGACCTCGGCGGCCTCCGGCGCCCGCTTCGGACGCACACCGTGGTGCGGCGGTCGGCCAGCGCGCCCAGAACTCCGGCGTCCCGCGCGGCCCGCCACTCCTTCACGTGGGAGTCGTACAGGCGCTCACGCCGCAGCACGGCGCCCTTCTCGCCCTTGGGGGCGGCGTCCGAAAATGTCATCCATGCAGATCAGGAGCGTCATCGACGGTGCGGCAGGAGCGTCGACTCCGGATACCGGTCCGGCCCGACACCGTGCTGCGCTGGCACCGCGACCTGACCAAGCGGCGTCACGCCGCACCTGCCGGCCGAAGAAGCCGGGCCGACCACCCACGGTCCGCTCGATCCGCAGACTGGTCCTGCGTCTGGTCCGTGAGAATGCATCGTGGGGGTATCGCAGGGTGCACGGCGAACTCGCCACCCTCGGCATCAAAGTCGCCGCCTCCACCGTTCGGGAGATCCTCACCTCCGAGGGCATCGACCCAGCGCCGACCGGGCCGCCATCACTTGGGCCGACTTCCTGCGCTCCCAGGCCGACGCTCAACTGGCCTGCGACTTCATTGAGACCGTCACTCTGACCGGACAGCGCCAGTACATCCTCGCCGTCATCGAGCACGCCACCCGTCGCATCCGCGTCCTCGGCACCACTGCCCACCCCACCGCAGCATGGGTCAGCTGGAACATGGAGGACGGCAAGCTCAAGTACCGCATCGAGCGGCCCAACTACCTTGAGGCGCCGCGCCGAGCTTCTCGCCGTAGGTGTTGCCGTCCTGGTTCTGCCAGGTAATGTCCGTGCCCGCGATCTTGTCGAGCTGCGTGTAGTACGCGCAGTTCCCCTTGGGCGCCGCGCCCCACAAGGGAGACATGATCTTGAGCGGGGCGCCGGTGCCCAGCTTGTCCGGCACCGAGGTGGTGAGCGCGTCGGGATCGACCTTGCTGGTGAACCCGGCGGCCGAGCCGTTCTTCGCCGGGATGTCCGGCTCAGCGACCGAGCTGGCGACGAAGGCCGGCAGCAGCTTCTTGGCCGCCTTGTCCGAGGTGGCCCCCTCCCGCTTACCGCTGTCGGAACTTCCGCAGGCGGTCAGGAACGAGGCACCACCGGCGGCCGCCGCGGCGGCGACAGTGGCGGCGGCGAGAAAGCTTCTCCGGCTGGGGGCCCGGGGACCGGGAACCGGCGACGAGTTCGGCGTCATTGTTCAACCCTTCGTGGCGCGACACTGCGGAACGAGCAGCGGGCAGGAGTACAAGGATTCGAAGCGCTTCGATAGCGCAGCGAGGTCAAGGGACCACCTGTGGGGCCACAAGACTCACGTCAACTTTCCCTGAGACCATAGGAGAGTGGGAGGTTGACGGGGTCTTCTGCGGGTCTGCGTGAGCTTGGGTGAACGCCTTGACGTCTGGGTCGGGGCGACGGAACATCGAAGCGCTTCGAACCTCGACTCATCTGCTCCCGCACCACCTCCAGCTCGACCTCCAGGTCTTCTCCCTGCTTCGCATCCTGCTTCTCCTCCTCAAGGGATCTGAGTACGTGACCGAAAGCTCGCCGCCCCTCTTCCGCGACCCCACCGCCGCCCTGGACCAGCGCGTCGACGACCTCCTCTCCAACCTCACACTCGACGAACGCATCGCATTCCTGCACCAGTTCACCCCCGCGGTGGACCGTCTCGGTCTCGCCGCCTTCCGCACCGGGCAGGAGGCACTGCACGGTGTGCCCTGGATGGGGCCCGGCGGCGGTCTTCCCGCAGGCGGTCGGCCTCGGCGCGACCTGGAACGGCGGCCTCGTCCGCCGGGTCGGCGACGCCGTCGCCCAAGAGACGCGGGCGATGCGCGCACGCGACGACCGGGTGGGGCTCAACGTGTGGGCGCCGACGGTCAGTCTGCTGCGGCACCCGCTGTGGGGCAGGAACGAGGAGGGCTACGCCGAGGACCCGCACCTGACGGCGGCGATCGCCACGGCGTACACCCGCGGCCTACGCGGCGACGACCGGCGTACTGGATGACGGCCCCCGTCCTCAAGCACTGGCCGGCCCACAACAACGAGACGGACAGGTCGACTTCGTCCTCCTCGGTACGGCCGAGGGTCCTCCACGAGTACGACATGCGCGCCTTCCGCCGCCCCGTCGAGGCCGGCGCCGTGGCCGGGGTGATGCCCGCGTACAACCTCGTCAACGGGCGGCCGAACCATGTCTCGCCGTACCTGCGCCTCGGACGGCGTGCCCATGTTCGCCAACGAGCATGTTCACAGCCTCCGCTTCCTCACCACCGAGGAGGCCGCGGCTCTGTAACCGCCGGCGCCCGGCCCCGGCGTCTTCCGCAGGCGACGAAGGGGCCGACCGCACACCTTTGACACCGGCAACGAGCGGGTCGGTCGCGTCCACCAGTTCCTCGACAGCTGTCTCGAAGGCTCCGTACGGGGAGGTGCGCAGCCTCCCTTCACCCGGGTCTCTTGACGGCCTCCCCTCCAGGTACCCCCCCCAACTCTCTTACCGATACAGAATTCTCCCGAGCCCCTTGGAGCCTCCATGTCCACCGTTACCGCCATCGTCGACCTCGACATCGAGGGCCCGACGATCAGCCGACATCTCTATGGTCACTTTGCCGAGCACCTCGGCCGCTGCATCTACGGCGGCTTCTGGGTCGGGGAGGACTCGACGATCCCGAACGAGGGCGGCATCCGCCTTGACGTCGTCCAGGCGCTGCGTGCCCTGAACATCCCCAACCTCCGCTGGCCCGGCGGCTGTTTCGCCGACGAGTACCACTGGAAGGACGGCATCGGCCCCCGCGACCGGCGCCCCCGGATGGTCAACACCCACTGGGGCGACGTCGAGGAGAACAACCACTTCGGCACCCACGAGTTCATGGCGCTGTGTGAACTCCTGGGCACCGAGCCCTACATCAGCGGCAACGTCGGCTCCGGCACCGTGCAGGAGATGAGCGAGTGGGTCGAGTATCTGACCCGAGACGGCGACAGCCCCATGGCCAGGCTGCGCAGGGCCAACGGCCGCGACCAGCCGTGGCACGTGAAGTTCTGGGGCATCGGCAACGAGACGTGGGGCTGTGGCGGCAACATGCGCGCCGAGTACTCCGCAGATCTGGCCCGGCAGTACGCCACGTACTGCCGCGACCACGGCGACAACAAGCTGTACCGCATCGCCTCGGGCGCGACCGGCGACGACTACAAGTGGACCCGCACCCTGATGGAGCAGATCAACTGCTTCGGCTGCGAGGCCACCCCGCGCACTTTCTTCCAGGGCATATCCGTCCACCACTACACGGTGCCCGGCACTTGGGAGGCGAAGGGCAGCGCCACCGACTTCGACACCGACGACTACTACCGCACCATGGCCTCGGCCCAGCGGATCGACCGTATCCTCAGCGGCCACTCCACCGTCATGGACATCTACGACCCTGGCCGCAGGGTCGGCCTGGTCCTGGACGAGTGGGGCACCTGGTGGGACGTGGAACCGGGTACCAACCCGGGCTTCCTGTTCCAGCAGAACACCATGCGCGACGCGCTGGTGGCCAGCACCCACTTCGACATCTTCCACAAGCACGCGGCACGCCTGTACATGGCGAACATCGCGCAGACCGTCAACGTCCTGCAGGCCATGATCCTCACCGACGGCGACGCGCTGGTCCTCACCCCCACCTACCACGTCTTCGAGATGAACAAGGGCCACCAGGACGCCACCTCACTCGCCGTGCACCTGCGCACCGAGGATGCCCGGCGCCGGGTGGGGGACGCCGAGCTCGACACGCTGTCCGCCTCGGCCAGCATCAAGGACGGCGCGGTGCTGATCTCAGTGTCCAATCTGGACGCCGAGGAACCGGTCGAGGTGACACTCGACCTGCGCGGGGGAGCGGTCGGCGAGCCGACCGCTCGTCTGCTGAGCGCGGACAGACTCCAGGTCCACAATTCCCCGGACTCGCCCGAGGCGGTGGTTCCGCGCCCGTTCGACGGCGTGAAGCCAACAGGTCAGGGGCTCGTTCTGACGCTGCCTCCCCACTCGTTCGTCACCGTCCAGGCCCCCGTGGCCCGCGCGCACTGAGGAGCCGTCATGACGAGCCGGACGCCCGACATCGCCGTGGGGACGGTGATCCACGGCGACACCGTGGCGTCCGGCACCGCCATCTCGCCCGACCCTTCGGGGCGTTCTTCGAGGACCTCAGCCATGCGGCGGACGGCGGCCTGTACGCCGAGCTGATCCAGCACCGTTCCTTCGCGTACAGCCGCGCCGACCGGCTTGATTGGCATGCCCTGACCGCGTGGGAGGTACGGGAGCGGGAGGGCGCCGCCGGGGCGGTCGCCGTGTCGGCTGAGGCTCCGTTGCACCCGGCCAACCCGCAGCACGCCGTCCTGCACACCACGGCCACCGGCACGGCCGCCTCGGCGCCGGGCCTTGTTCTTTATCTACCAAGATCTTCCAGGCTTGCCGATGGCCTTGAGGGTCTCCGGGCGTTTGACGGTCTTGCCGACGTCGTAGCGGGGTGCCCGGTGTTTGTTCTTGGCGCCGGGTGGCCGTCCGGGGCCTGCGCCTCTGGGTTTGGGAACTCGGGTCGGGCAGGCGAGGTGGGCGCGGATGTTCCTGAACCCCCGTCGGACCCGGGCCGGGGTGAGCCGGTAGAGGGTGGCGGGTTTCTCCCAGGGCCGGCGGAGGTCTTCGGCGAGGGGCCGGGCGAGCCGGAGCTGGGTGTGGGCGACGATCAGGAGCCAGGTCCAGCGGTCCGCAGCCTCGGGAGTACGGAGTTTCGGGGTGGTCCAGCCGAGGGTCTGTTTCGCGAAGCGGAAGGTGTGCTCCAGGTCGAAGCGGCGGAGAAATGCCTGCCAGAAACGGTCCACGTCGTCCGGGGTCGCACCGGTCTTCGAGGACCATAACCACACCGGCGGGGCGTCCCGGTCCTTCGACAGGTGCTCGACCTTCAGTCGGATCAACGTGCCCTCGACCAAGGGCAGTTCGCCGTCGTGGTCGAGCCATGAGGAGCGGTGGGTGAGCCGGGGGTGGACCCGGTCCCACGCCTGGGTTTCGGCCTTGCCGTAGTTGCTGGTGTCCGTGACCGTGGTGATCGCGGGCTCGGGCCGCGTCTCCGGCTTGGTGAAGCGGAACTCCGGGCCGTGCTTGGGTGGCCGGCCACTTGTCCCCGGTCGGCGGGGCGGCTTCGGCAACCGCATGACCCGGTCGGACCGCACTCTGCCGACCAGTTCGACGGGCAGGTCACGCAGGACCCAGGCCAGGCGGGTGACGTCGTAGCCGGCGTCGCTGACGATCACGATATGCGGGTCCCCGGTCTGCCACTGGCCCGCGGTGACGAGCCGCTCCACGACGCCCCGCAGTTGAGCGGCGGTGATCGCGGTCGCGTCGTCCGCCGGGCCGAGCCGGGCCACGTCCTGGACCGCGGTCCTGGACGTGGCGCCCGGCTCCAGCACGGCCACGAAGGAGTAGGGCCAGCCCGGAATGAACTGCGACGCCGTCTTCGCGCGGCCGTATACGTGGCAGAACAGCCGCTCGGCCGAGCACGGCGCGTCCGAACGGAGCCACGGCGAGACATCGACGGCAAGGACCAGGCGCCCGCCGTCGAAACGTGGCAGCGACAGCCGGGCCAGCACGGTCCGCAGCCGGCCGATGTCGATCCGGCCGTGGTTCAGACCGCCGTACATCGCTCCATGCCCACGACGATGCTCGGGCAGCAGCGTCAGATCCACCGGGGACTTCACCGCCCCCTCCGCACACAGCACCGCGTCGGTGAGTTCGAACAACTCGTCGCGCCGAGCGGTCAGACACTCGTGGAACTCGCCCCGGAAGCGTGACGCTTCCGCGAACGCTTCCCTCCGGACAGCATCAGGCAGCAGACTCACCCTCACGGCCTTCTTCTTGGTCACGTGCACCTTGGTCGGAGCACAGGATCAGACGAAGGCCGCCCCCACGTCCGGTGAATCCCCAGGTGAGCGACCCAGTTCGAGACACCGTTCGAGACCGGAAGAAAAAGAACAAGGTGAGTGCCCGTTTCTAAACCTCACATATGGATCTTTGGGCGGGTCTAGTCTGGGTTGGTGGCCGAGATCAACGGGCCTGTACGGAGACGGCGTTGTCCGGGTTGCGGTGACTGGCTGAGGCCGGATGCCGGGCCGCGGGCGGTGTTCTGTTCGGGGGTGTGTCGTTCCAGGCAGTGGCGCAGACTGCGGCGGGTGAAGCTTCGTACGGCCGCACTGGAGAGGGACGAGGGCCGGCGGGTGTGCCGGGTGTGCGGGGCGGTCTGGGTGGCCGGGGTGGATCACCGCAGCAACGCGGTGTACTGCTCGGCGAAGTGCCGTCGGAGAGCGTGGGTGGTTCGGAAGGAGCCGTTCGTCCAAGCGTCCGGATGAACGCTTCCGCGAACGGTTCATGTGTCCGATTTGCTTTCGAATGGTCAGTTGCTGTCATTGCTGGTGTTGGATCTCGAAGTGGGTTGACTCTGGCGGGAGTTGGGCCGGGGTGTTGTCTCCGGTGGTCCGGTCTGCCGGGCCCTTGCCCCTTGAGGGATCGTGAGGCGTCATGCCCACCGCCGTGATCGGCCACATAACCCGCGAGCGCAACGAGCAGTTCATCGGCGCCGACCGGGAGCTGGTCGGGCAGATGCAGCGCATCCAGTTCACCATCGGGGACCACGCGCTGGAGATCGAGCCGATGCAGCCGAACGGCGGCGCGCATCCGGCCGCCGGCGAGGACCTGGGCGGAGTCGATGCCTCGTTGCAGATCTAGGGGAACCGACGAAATGCTGCGCGTCAGGTGACGGAATGAGTCTGGCCGGCCGATCCCTCAACCGTTGCCGGCGGCGCAGAGCTGGTGGTCGATGAGCCTGTCCATCGCGTGGTCGGTGGCCAGCCCGTCCGGGGTGCCGTCGCCGCTGACCGCCACCACTGCGGTGCGGTGCCCGTCGGGGGTGGAGCCGTCACGAGTGGTGTAACCGGGCATGTCGCCGCCGTGGCCCCAGTAGCCGCCGCCGCAGCTCAGCGGGATCCACATCATGCCGAGGCCATAGCGGGCACCGGGCCACTCCTCGGCCAGGGCCGGGGCCGGGACGGTTGACTGCATTTCGGCGAGCTGATCCGGTGGAAGCAGCCTGCCGCCGATCAGCGCGGACCAGAAGCGGACCAGGTCACCGGTGGTGCTGACGACCGCCCCGGCCGCACCGGCTGCGGTCGGATTGAACGCCGTTGCGTCGATCGCCTCGCCCGAGCCGAAGTTGGTGTAGCCGTGCATGCGCGGCCCCGGGATACGCGGCGACGTGCCTGGCGCGATGGTGCGGTGCAGGCCCAGCGGCGCGCTGATCCGTTGCTCGACCTCGTCCTGCCAACTCCGCCCGGTGATCCGTTCGATGATCATCCCGGCCAGGATGTAGTTGGTATTGGAATACTCCCACCTGGTTCCGGGTGCAAAATCCGGGGCATGGCGCATGGCGATGGCCACGAGCTGCCCGCTGGTCCAGGTGGTGTACCGCTGGGCGAGGAAGTTCTCCTTGGTGTCCATCTCCGGGAAGTCCGACGTGTAGTTGAACAGTCCGCTGGTGTGCTGCAGCAGCTGCCGGACAGTGATCCGGGAGCCGTCGTTGCCGTTGCCGTCAACCACCCCGGGCAGCCACCGCTCAACCGTGTCGTCAAGGGTGAGCTGCCCCTCGCCGACGAGTTGGAGGAGCACCGTGGCGGTGAATGCCTTGGTCGCGCTGCCGATTCGGAACCGGTCGCCTGTCTCTACCGGCGTGCCCGCGGCGGTATCCGAGAGTCCGGCCGTAGCCTGCTCGCGCGCGTTCCGTCCGGCCACTTCGGCCAGCACCCCGACCGTCCCGGTCCGCTGCACCGAGTCCACCTGAGCATGCAGCCCTCCTGCCTGGGATGCGTCCGCCGGGTCCGAGGCCAACACGATTCCAGCCAGCACGGTGGCGGCCGACAAGGCGGCGGTTCGGCGGCAGGTCCGTATACGCATACCGAGTCTCCCTCTGCGTAGGGGCATCAGGCACCCACGCTAGGACTCCCGTCCTGCCCCCACGATGGGGCTGACCCGCCGAAGCCCATGGGGCAAACCCCCGGTCCCCGCCGGCATGCGGATGACCAGGAACTATACGAAGGGTCACAGGGAATCTCCGTGCTTCAACGCGGGATCTCGACGCGACGCAAGCCGAGTTTCAGCAGGTCAGCGAATTCCGTCGGTGCCCCATCTACTGCCGCCGCGAGCCGTCCAGCTCGCGGGCAGGCGCCGAGCGCCGCCAGGCTGGCGCTCCTGCGGCGCAACCGGCTCGGCGGCGACACGCCACCGGTAAGACTGCCGCACGGCCAAGACCGACCAGGACGGTCTGCACGCCAATGCGCAGCACGTTCGCGGTGATGCGGGGCGGGGCGAGGAGTTCGCCAAGCGGCGTGATGCAGGCGACGCGCGCTGCGTTCGCGGGGGAGAGGGCTGTCATGGTTCAGCCGCTCCGCACGGCCGAACCGGCCGATTGGACGGCGGCGGACGGTTCTACTGCCTCTTCGCTTGGATCAGGCACGCGGAGGTAGGCGGACCGCATGACGTTGCTTTGGCGATCTGGGGTGTTGGCGTGCATCCCGTCGAGGACGTCGCGGTGCTCCCGCAGCGGGCTGAGCAGGGACTGGTCGAGGAACCGCCGTGCCAGGGCGGCGTACCGGTGCGTGCCGGTGCGGTCGGCGAGGTCAGCCAGAACCTCGCACATCCCGCCGAACTCCGTGCGGAGCATGGCTTCGTGGTGGGGCCACCAGCACATCGGGTCCGAGTAGGAACTGGTCGTCGATGTCCCAGGCGTGCCCGTCGTCGGGGAAGTCGAAGAACAGCGGGCGCATCGGCGGGGCGCCGGTGCGGTGGGCGTCCTCGGACAGTCGCGTCAGGTACGGGCGCAGGCGCTCGCGCAGCGACAGGTGGTCGCGGAGGATGCCGTACGCCTCTTCGCCGTAGGACCAGACCTCGTTCGGGCCGCCGGTCGCCTCCGTGCACAAGTCGGGGTAGTGCGGCAGGCGGTCCCCGTGCAGCCGCATGACGGGGCTGAAGGTGCCGAACTGGAACCAGCGGATCAGCAGCTCGCGGTATGCGGGATCGTCCGGGTCACGCCGGAGAAACCGCCGATGTCGGTGTTCCACCAGGGGATACCGCTCATCGCGACGTTCAGTCCGGCCCTGATCTGGCGTGCGAGAGAGCCGAAAAGGGATGTCGCCGGACCACAGCGCGGCTCGACCATCGGCATCGACCCGTTCATGGCCCTGGTCGCCCAGGCCATGAGCCTTACGCGAGCGCCAAGCGGGTGCTCTGGGGCGTCGACAACGGCTCCTCCCAACGTGGAAACAAAGCCGCCGACCGCCTGACCAAGGCGTTCCCGAAACGCGGTCCTCATTCACTCCCCGGTGCACGCCTCCTGGCTGAACCAGGTGGAGATCTACTTCTCCGTTGTGTAGCGCAAGGTCGTCTCGCCCAACGACTTCACAGACCTCGTCGAGGTCCGGGAACGGCTCCGAGGGTTCGAAGACCGCTACAACGTCACAGCACAGCCGTTCCAGCGGAGGTTCACCACCTCCGACCTGGACAGTCTGGGCCAGCCTCGACGGACACACCTCGGATCACCCAGAAGAATCCTCCACCACCCCGGAAACGTGATCAACCCCGACGGACTTACGACGCAGACCACTATCGTGGGTTTTATGGATCACCATGTCGAGACCACTGCCCGCATACGTCACGACGAGCACTGCGCTCGATGGGACGTGTTCGAGATCGAGCTCGACGGACCGTCACACGGCAACCCGTTCACCGATGTCGAACTCGGCGCAACATTCAGCGACGGGCAGCGCGAGCTGCGCGTCGGCGGCTTCTACGACGGAGACGGAACGTACCGGATCCGATTCATGCCCGACATCGAGGGATCCTGGACCTTCGTCACATCGTCCACCGCACGCTCGCTTGACGGCCTCTCCGGCGACTTCCTGACCGGGCCGGCCGCTCCGGGCCTCCACGGTCCGGTGCGGGTGGCCGAGCGCCATCACTTCGCGTACGCCGACGGCACTCGGTACCTGCCGATCGGAACCACCGCGTACGCCTGGACGCACCAGGTCGAACGCCTGCGGGCCGCAACCCGGCGCACGCTGGCGGCAAGCGGCTTCACCAAGGTGCGGATGTGCCTGCTGCCCAAGGCGTATGCCTACAACACCGACGAGCCCGAGCTGTACCCGTTCCCCGGCTCTGTGGCGGCCGGCTGGGACACCACCCGCTTCGACCCCCGGTTCTTCCGCCGCTTCGAGGAAGAGGTGCGCGCGCTGCGGGAGCTGGGGATCGAGGCGGACGTCATCCTCTTCCACCCCTACGACCGGTGGGGCTTCGCCCAGCTCGGACGCGACGCCGACGACCGGCTGACGCGGTACGCCGTCCGGCGGCTGTCGGCGCTGTCGAACGTGTGGTGGTCGATGGCCAACGAGTACGACCTGGTGGAGGCCAAGAGCGAGGCCGACTGGGAGCGTCTGGCCGGCATCGTGGCCGAAGAGGACCCGCTCGGTCACCTGACCTCCATCCACAACTGCGGCCCGTTCTACGACTACGCGAAGCCGTGGATCACCCACTGCAGCATCCAGCGGGTCGACGTCTACCGCACCGCGGAGAACACCGACACCTGGCGGCAACAGTGGGGCAAGCCCATCGTGATCGACGAGTGCGGGTACGAAGGCGACATCGACCAGGGCTGGGGGAACCTCACGGGTGAGGAACTTGTGCGGCGCTGCTGGGAGGGCGCAGTGCGTGGCGGGTACGTCCAGCACGGCGAGACCTACCTCAACGACGCCGAGGAACTGTGGTGGTCCAAGGGCGGCGAGTTGGCCGGGACCAGCCCTGAACGCATCGCGTTCCTGCACCGCGTCATCCGCGAGTCCCCCACCAGCGTCTTCGACCCCCTGCCCTCCGACTGGGATGCCCCCCGCGGCGGGGTCCAAGACGCGTGCGAACTCATCTACTTCGGCTTCAACCGCCCACGGTTCCGGGACATCAGCGTGCCCGCCAACGGGCGCTACGCGATCGACGTGATCGACACGTGGGCCATGACGATCGACCGTGTCGGCGTGACGGCGGACTCCAGCGCGCGCGTGGAGCTGCCGGGTCACCCGTACATGGCCGTCCGTCTGACCCGTTTGCCGGACGACGCCGACACGGGGGAATCCGGGGAGGCACCGTCGGCGCTCACCTGACCCGTGGCGCGGGTTGGCCTTACGAAACCCGACCCATCAGGAGACCGAGAGGCACCCCCATGCCCGACAAGGATACCTGCGACGACAAGCGGATCAACGTCATCACCGACGTGGCCGCCGTCGTCTCCAGCGCGGACAGCCAGGCGCTGCCCGGCATCCATGCCCGCCTCAAGCGGCTTCGCCTGCTGCCCGGGCAGCACCTGGTCGACGGCGGCTACACCTCCGTCGCCGGTATGGACGCCGCCGCCCGCCTCCACCGCGTCACCCTGGTCGGGCCGCTTCCCTCCAGCACCTCGCCGCAGCACCGGGCCGAGGATGGCTTCGGCAGGGAGAACTTCGTCATCGACTTCGCCCAACGCGAGGTCACCTGCCCCAACGGGCAGGTCAGCGGCAACTGGCGGGACCTTCCGGTGGCGGAGCCGACATCGGTGGTGGTCCGGTTCGACGCCCGCCAGTGCTGCCGCTGCCCCGAGCAGGTCGCGTGCACCCCGGGCCCGTTTCGCAGCCCGAACCCACGGCAGGGATCATCGACCGCATTGCCCCAGGGCAGGACTCTGGCCTGCAGTTTCTGGCAGCAGCCACCTTCGGGGATCTCGACTCAGAGCAGTCCCTAACGGCGGAACCGCCAGAAGTTCTGGGTTACGGAGAACACGATCGAACTCTCGCCACTCGCAGGCGTCAGATTGCTCTGCAGGTCGTACGTCTGTGTGCTGATACCCGTGCCGACGTTGCAGGTCTGGCAGACCCGAACATCCGCGAGCAGACGCGCAAGAACATGGACGCGGTGGGCATCCCTCCGGCAGCGGTCGCCCGCGCGGTGGCCTTCGCCATCGAGCAGCCCAGCGACGTCGAGATCGGCGAGATCAACGTTCGCCCCACCGTCCAGGCGTGACACTTGCCGTCACCGGTCAAGTGACACGGCCGTCGGCCGCTTGCACAACGCCACTGTCTGGCCGGGCGTCCCGACGAGCAGAACACAACTCCGGACCTGGCTCCCGGTCTCAACGGGAGCGACGCCTCCTGGTGAAGTGAGTCCCAGAGCGGTCAGCCTGCCTTGCCGTCCTTGCCCGCCGGGTCGTGCTTGTCATAGCCGAGATGGTCGGTGACCTCGCCCTCCAGGGCGGACTCCAGAACCGCCTTGGTCAGCTGCTGCAGCAATCCTCCCCCGCCGGTCAGCTGCAGCCCCTTGCCGAAGGCCTGCGCGACGAGCTGGTCGATCAGTTTCTGCTCGACCGTCGCGGCCTCCGGCGCCGGATCCACCTGGTCGGCAGCGGCCACGAACTCGGTCACGGTGTCAGTCACTTGATGTCTCTTCCATGATCATCAATTACACCGGTGAGCGTACAGACCCGTGTTGGAGCGTCGTTGCTCGCGGGACGCATGCTGATCAAGCTTGCAGGGAGCAAGCACGGCCTCCCTGCGCTTCTGCAAGGCTGCCGTGCTCGCTGCTGGGAGGCGCTCGGAGAGTCCGGTCCCTCGTCAGCTCCAGGGAGACGCGGTGAGCCAACTGGTGTCCTCGGCCCAGGACGCCGTGGAGTCCCAGGCGTTGGACCCGCCATTGCTGGCTATGTAGCCCGTGTAGGCGTAGTGGCGGATGTACTTCGTCGGGTAGTTGACGGACTGCAAGGAGAGGCCGACCCCGCTGTTGCCATTAGTGGGGCAGAAGGTGGCGTCCTGCGCGAACAGGCTGCCGCCGTCGTCGGCGTCCAGGTAGAGCTGGAAGCCGGAGTGGCGCAGGAAGCGGCCGGGTGCATTGGCGGACTCGAAGGTCAGGCACGAGGTGTTGGCCTGGCCGGCGCGGACGATCCAGGTGGCGTCGCCCTTGTCGGTGGCCGAGCTGGAGGAGTTGATGGCGGAGATGACGACCTTGTTGTCGGCGTCGTTGTGGCGCAGGTAGTCGGAGGTGCAGCACGCGGTGGTGGCCTGCAGGGAGATCCGGGAGCCGGGGGTGGGGGCGCTGGTCGAGGCGGTGCTGTAGCCGACGGCGGTGATGTTGGCCTGTACGGCGTTCTCGGTGGCGTCCGAGGGGTAGCCCGAGGTCATGACCCCCTCATAGAAGGTGCCTGCGGAGGAGGCGCTGTTGTCGCCGCCGATGCCGAGGATGATGGCGCCTTGCTTCTGCATCGGGTTGTAGCCGGAATCGTTGGGGCGTACGCCGCTGTAGTAGGTGGACAGGCTGCCCGACTGGGCGTTGCCGCCGCGGATGGCCCACTGGTTCGGCCCGCCCTTGACGATGGCGGTCACGAACCGGTTGTTGATGCTCGGGTCGCCCGCGTTGAAGCCGCGGTTGACGCCGGAGAACAGGCCGTTCTCCAGGTCGGCCATGATCCAGGGGCCGTTGCCGCTGCCGTAGCCCCAGTCCTTGCTGTTGCCGAAGTAGATGGCCTCCATGGTGCCGTTGCCGTCGTCGATGCCGTCCGTCTCGGCGTTGCCGTAGTCGAAGCAGCAGCCGCCGTTGAAGTGCGTGCCGTCGAAGATCGCGTACATCCCCTCCGGCTGGTCGCCGGTCGCGATGCCCGAGGTGTGGTTGTTCCGGTAGCCGGTGCCAGGGGCCACGTAGACGCCGTACGCCTTGTGGCCGGCGACCGTGACCGGCGCGTCGACGGCGTTGGCCAGGTTGTCCTTCCCACCCTCGGCCGGCCCGGGCCAGTAGCCCCCGGGTGCCTGGGTGAGGTTGTTGCCCTTGCCGGACTGGTCGTAGATGACGGTGATGACGCAGCTGGTGCCCGCGCAGAAGGAATCCTGCGCGGCGGCGTCGGCGTACCCGCCGACGCTCAGCACGCCGATGTCCTTGGTCGTGTTGTCGGAGGCGCGCCTGACCTGGTACAGCGGGCCGTTGTACGCCGCGTACAGGGCGCGGGTCGTGCCGTGCGCCGCGACGCACGGCGTGCCGCCCGCCGCGTAGATGTCGCAAGGCCCCTGGGTGGCGGCCTGCGAGGTGGTGGCCGTGGCAGTGAGCAGGCCGGCGGTGAGCGCGGCGGTGGCGCCGGCCGCGAGGAACGCGCGTCTGACGCTGCGCATCCACTGTCGCTTGATCATGAAGAACTCCTTCACCGGGTGGCGGGTGATGTGAGTCCGGTGCGGATTCGGCTGGATCCGCACCGGAGTGGGGGCGGACTGCTCGTCAGCTCCAGGGGGCGGCGGCGAGCCAGCTGGTGTCCTGGTCCCACGACGACGTGGCGTCCCAGGCGTTGGTACCGCCGTTGCTCGCGATGTAGGCGGTGAAGGCGTAGTGGCGGATGTACTTGGCCGGGTAGTTGAGGGACTGCAGGGAGTAACTGGTGCCGCTGTTTCCTGGTTGCGGGCAGAAAGTGGCGTCGGCGGCGAACTGGGTGGTCCCGTCGTTGGGGTTGAGGTAGAGCTGGAACGCGGAGTGCCTGAGGTACTTGCCGGATGTGTTGGCCGACTCGAAGGAGACGCAGTTGCTGTTGGCCAGGCCGGGCCTGACGATCCAGGTGGCGTCGGCCTTGTCGGTGGCGGAACTGCCGGAGGTCACCGGCGCGATCGCGACCTTGTCGTCGCTCGCGTTGTGCTGCAGGTAGTCGGTGGTGCAGCAGGAGGTGGTGGCCTTCAGCGAGAGCCTCGCGCCCCGGGTGAAGGGGGTGGTGGTGCCGGTGACATAGCCGGCCGCGGCGATGTTGGCCTGGACCGCGGCGTCGGTGGCGTCGGAGGGGTAGCCCTGGACCATGGCGCCCTCGTAGAAGGTCCCCGCACTGTCGTTGTTGTTGGTCTGGCAGCAGTCGCCGCCGCTGCCGAGGATGATGGCGCCCTGCTTGTGCATCGGGTTGTATCCGCTGGGCAGTGCGCCGCTGTAGAGCTGGGTCAGGCTCCCGGACTGGGCGTTGGCGCCCTTGATGGCCATCTGGGTGGTGCCGTTGTTCTTGAGCATCGCGGTGACGAAGTGGCTGGTCTCGGCGACCTGGCCGGGGTTCCACGTCGTGCTGCCGCCGGAGAACAGGCCGTCCTCCAGGTCCGCCTGCACCCACGGTCCGGTTCCGCTGCAGCCGCCGAACCAGCACGAGGTGCTGAAGTTGATCGCGTCCATGGCGCCGTTGCCGTCGGCGTGGTGGTCGGTCTCGCTGTTGCCGTAGTCGAAGCAGCAGCCGTTGTTGACGTGGGCGCCGCTGGTGACCATGTACTCGCCCTCCGGCGAGCTGCCGGTCGGCACACCCGAGCCGCCGGCGAAGTAGCTGTTGCCGGGGTTGATGTACAGCGCGTAAGCCTTCTGGCCGCCTACGGTCAGCGTTTCGGTGTTCGCGGTGGCGGCCGTGTCGGCGCCGCCGGTCCCGCCGGGTCCCTGGTAGACCAGGGTGTTGCCGCTGTTGCCGGTCTGGTCGTAGACGCGGGTGATGGTGCACGTGGTGCCCGCGCAGAACGAGTCCTGCGCCGCGGCGTTGGCGACGCCTCCGGCGGACAGTACCCCGATGTTCTGCAACGCGCTGTCCGACAGCCGCTGCACCTGGTAGAGCGGGCCGTTGTAGGAGGCGAACAACGCGCGGGTGGTGCTGTGCGCCGCGACGCACGGCGTGCCGCCCGCCGCGTAGATGTCACAGGGCCCTTGTGTGGCGGCCTGCGAGGCGCCGCTGAAGGCGACAAGGCCGGCGAAGGCGAGCGCCACTGCGGCTAAGGAGACAACCAGCCCCCGGTGCAGTCGTCGGAACGTGAATGGCTCAGGCACCATAAACCCCCTTGTTCATCGATACGGGGACAGCGATCCGCGCCCCGACGCGTTGGCGGTGGACAAGCAGCAGCGGGCCCAGCAGGGCGAGCAGCGTTCTCACGGTTCGGTTCAGCTCTGTTCCTCCGGGCTCGGCCGGTCTGCTCGGCCGAGCGTCGTGGCGAGGGACCAGTGTTCGAAATGACGAACGTCGTGCGGCACTTCGAGCAGAAGATAGGTTTCTGCCATGGCTCCGTCAATGTTTCCGACAGGTTCCGCTCCGTTTGTTGTGCCGCTCCACTCCGAGGGGGCGTTTGATCTAGGTGAATTAACCCTTATTTACTGGTAAGTGCCTCGCCAGGTTGGGGTGGTCGCGTCCGATCGCGTGGCGGAGGCTGAGGCGCTGGCCAGGGTGGACGTAGAGCGGGGCGTGCGGCTACTCGAAGCTCTCGCCACCGACCCCACCCTGGATGTCGGATCCCGCGGGGAGGCGGCCAGCGCGCTGGCCAGGGTAGACCCTGTGCGGGGACATCCTCTGGTCATTGAGATCACACTCGAAATCGCGGGCGGCTACTACTAACTGAGGCGGCCGACGCTGGCCGAGAGAAAACACCCAAGTTGCTAAGGCCCTCTGCGGACAGAAGCCCGGCGACGGGAGTCTGGGTCGCACCCACCGAACTCGCCGCCCAGCCCGGCACAATGAACCGTCCGACGGACGGGTTCGTGCCCTCGGCGGTCCAGGAATCCACGAACCCGCGCGCTTCTGTGGCGGACCAACTCCATGCATGGGTGCGCGTGATGCGCGGCCACGGCCGCTACCAGCACCCGCCGGCCGACTTCCGGCGCATTCGCCGCTGCCTATACGTCGCGTCGCCCGCCCTGACCTCATGGGCGAGGGCCGGGCAGGACCTGCGACAGATCACGGCCGATCACATACAGGTCGAACTCGCTCGGCACCAGCGAAATGTAGCTCGCGGTCTCCTCAGCGTGCTGCGGAGCATCTTCCGGGCCCTGAAACAGGAATGGTTGGCTCGCCGGAAGGACGGACTCAGCCGGCCAGTGCGTGGAAGCCGCGTTGGAAGTAGACGGTCGCCGGGTCCTGTCCGAGTCGGACGAGGGTGCGCCCCGCGAGGGGGCCGAGCGCGTCGAGCCCACGCATCGCGGTCACGGACGCGAGACCGGCGCCCGCGGCCTGCTCGTCGTTCCACGTGGCGGGGGTGTGCGCCCAGGCCGAAAGGATGAGCAGCTCCGCGGTCGCGCCGGTGACGCCGCCCAGCCCGAAGACCCGGTCGCCGATGCTCACCCCCTGCACCCCGGCGCCGATCTCGTCGACCACACCGGCGCCGTCGCGCCCGGGAATTTCGGGCAGATCCAGGGGGAAGATCTGGTGCATGGCGCCCGGAGCGCAGCTTCCAGTCGATGGGATTAACGCCGGGCTCACCCTCCCCTGGAACTCCGGCGTCGTCGAAGGACACGTCAACCGGATCAAGATGCTCAAGCGCCAGATGTATGGCCGCGCCGGCTTCCAGCTCCTACGCAAACGCGTCTTGCTCACTCCGTGAGTGTGTTTCGGCGCTCAACCGGATGCCAAACGGGCCGGCCAAGAACACGAGAAGCTGGAGCCATGAACACGGGAAAGGACGAAGTACCACTGTCCGGAGGGCGGATCACTCAGGGCGTCGTCCGTGTCGGCGACACCGTCCGGCGACCCGTCACAGCCAGGTCGGCCCTCGTAGCCGAATTGCTGAACCATCTTCAACAACGCGGGTTCAACGGCGCACCGCGATATCTCGGGCTCGACGACACCGGCCGTGACACGTTCACCTACCTGCCCGGCCGAGTACCGGCCAGATTCCAGCTCTGGAGCGACGATCAGGTGGCGGCTGCCGGTACCCTTCTGCGCTCGTTGCATGAGGCCACCCGCGGCAGCCGCCTTGCCGCGGCCCATCCGGTCGTCTGCCACCACGATCCCGGCCCGAACAACGCTGTCTTCCACCAGGACCGGCCGGTGGCCTTCATCGACTTCGATACAGCCGCCCCCGGCGACCCCCTCGAAGACCTCGGATACATGGCCTGGACCTGGTGCATCTCCTCCAAGCCACAAGCCCCACCCGCCCAGGAACAGGCAACCCAGGTACGGATCCTCGCCGACGCCTACGGGCTCGACATCCCAGCACGCAGCAGCCTCGTCGACGCCATCCTTGACCGCCAAATCCGCAATGCCCTCTGGTGGCGTCAGCACCTCAACGCTCCACAGCCACACGTGGCCGACAACGAACAAGTCCATGCCCGGATCGCCTGGTCCAGGCGTGAGCACGACTACACAACCGCCAACCGCACCGTCTTCGCGAGAGCCCTGCGCTGACTTCCCTCGGCTTCGCCACAAGGGGCTCGAATACGCAGCGTCACACCCCACACAACGAGAGCCAGAGCCATCCGACATCGACAAAGCCAGAGCCCCGCACAAACCGTGCCAGACAGAGGAGCCCGACAACCGCCATCACCGCGAACGCCAGCCACCTGACCTCGGCGGAAGCCCGCATACGCATCTCCGGCGGCTGTCCCGGCATGCTCCTGTCGCCATGATGAGCCCCGCGCGACAAGGGCAGGGCGCGCGGAGGGCGCAGAACGGCACTACGCCCTCCGAGTCGCGCCTCTGGCCTTGTCGCCGAGCAGCTCCGCATCACACGGGGCGGAACGGTCAGTGGTACCCCTCGGCCACCGGAACGGCGTGCTCGGCCTCGTCCAGCCAGCCGATCAGGGAGGTACGGGCCCGGGCGACCCGGGAGCGCACCGTGCCGATCGGGCAGTCGCTGACGAGGGCCGCCTCCGCGTAGGGAAGTCCCAGCATCTGGGTGAGCACGAACGCCTCGCGGCGGTCGTCGGGGAGCGTGTTCAGCAACTCCGCGAGCGCGACGCCGTCGTCGAAGCCGGGCAGGCCGCGCGGCCGGGTGCGTTCGACGAACGACTCCCACTCGCCCGTGTTCGACAGGCGGGGGCGGGAGGAGTTGTGGCGGATGCTGTCGATGACCGCGCGGCGGGCGATGGAGAACAGCCAGGTGCGGGCCGAGGAGCGGCCTTCGAACCGGTGCAGGCTGCCCAGGGCGCGCAGGAAGGTCTCCTGGGTCAGGTCGTCGGCGCTCTCGGGGTCGGCACCAAGGTACGTCACGTAGTGGCGGACGTCTCGGTGCAAGGCGCGGACGAAGTGGTCGATGGCGTCGGGATCACCGCTGCGCGCGGCAAGCGCCCACGCCGTGATCGGGTCTTGTCTTGGGTTCGTCGTCGTCTGTTCACGCGAGGGAGGCAGGGCAGGAGTGATCACCTGGTGTCTGTCCTTCTCTGTGCCAAGGATCCGGTTTCCGGGCAGGCAGGCGCATCAGGGCAGCGGGCAGCCCGGCACCGGTGAGGGGGTGTCGGCCGGGCGCGGGCGCACGGCCGGCCCGAGGCGGGCAACCGACAGCTCGATGACTGCGGACGGGCGACTGCCTGGGCGAGCGAGGACCTGCCGGATATGGGCACCGCGGCAGCACCGTTCCTCTGCTGCGCCGGCAGTGGGGCCTTGTGGTGCGGGGTGGTATAAGCGGCCGTCCTGTACCACCCCTTCGTGCGCCGCTACCGCCGGGCGGCCCGTGCCCGGGTGACGGCGAGGCCGCCCGCGAGGAGGCCGAGGACACCGACGACGAGACCCGCGATGCCCAGGCCGCGGGCGGTGTTGTCGCTTGCCTTGGCCGACGACGAGACCGCGCTGACGTTGGCGGTGTCGGAGCCGTTCGCGGTCAGTTTCAGCACGGGTGCGGGGTTCTCGGGTTCGGCCTGGCCGGGCTGTTGCTGCTCGATCCAACGGACGATCTTGCCGTCGGAGTAGCTCTGCAGGGCCTTGAAGACCAGTTGCGCGGCGCCGGTCGGGAGCTGGCCGAAGGCCACGGTGAAGTCCTGGTACTGGCCCGGCGCGATCCTGCCGCCGGTCCAGACGATTTCGGAGACGGCGGTGGTGATGTCGCCGTCGTCGGTCTTGATGGGGGTGCGGAGTCTGGCGGTCTTCGTCTGGGCCGTCCAGCCGGTGACGGGCTGGACGAGGACGGAGGGGATCGGGTGGTCGGTGGGGAAGACGACGTCGAGCTTGACCGTGCCCGCGGTGTCCTCCTCGTTGGGAACGCGGAAGGTGATCGTGCCGTCCGTGGCGCCCTGCGGGTAGCTGTCGGGATGGACGGTGACGTGGGCGAACGCTGCGCCGGCGCTGGCGATCAGGCCGGCTGCGGTGAGCGCGGTGACCGTCAGGGCACGGCGGCCCGCACGGGAGGACACGGTGGGTGTCGCGTACATGAGGGACTCCATCGGGGGACGTGGGAGGCCATCGCGGCTGCGGTGTGCGGCGGCGGCGCGGATGGCAGGGCGCGTGCAGCCATGCGGGTGCGGTTTCGGGGCGCGGGGGTGGCAGGCCCCCGGTCCGCGGGAGGCCCGCGGCGGCTCACCGTGTGCCGCAGCAGCAGTCGCCGCGTCGACTTCTCGTGCCCTTCGCGGCGCCGGCGGCACGCCTGCGGCGGCTGTCCCTCCGGTGCTGTGGCCTCCGGCCACCGGAGCCTGGGCCTCGGGAGCAACGTGGCAGCTTGTCGCAGAAGCGACCACACGGCCGCCTCACCGCACCGTAGCCACCAGGCGGCCACCATGGCTGCCGCGAGATGAGCAGCGAACATCCGCGTGTCGTCCCGGTGGTCCGTCATCACGGCCATAGACGTTCGTGGAGTCGACGCGTCGAAGTACAGGTGGAGTCCGAGCTGCGTCACGGCCATGGCGCCGCAGATCTCAGGCAGCGAGCGTTCCCTGCCGCACAGCGGCACGGTCAGAGCGAGCACCACGGCGAAGCCGGTCCCCACCGACCAGCCGGCAGGCGGCGGATGCCCCGCCATGCGGTGGCCGGCGGCCGCCAGTGTCACGCACAGCGCCGCGAAGACGGCGGCCCGCAGAAAGCTCACGCTACTGCCCTCCCGCGGCGACCCGTACGGTCCGGGTCTCCGTCACCTCGTCGACGGCCGACGTCCGTACCGTGACGGAGAGCTGCCACGCCCCCTGCATGGGGATCTGGAACCCCTTCGCCACCCATCGGCTTCCGGAGTTCACGAGGGCCGCTTTGAGCGGGCCGATGCCTCTGCTCGGCAGCGTGAGCGCGACATCCAGTTCGGGAACGCGCTCGGGTGTGCGGCGGGGGCCTAGGACGACGGCCCGCAGGGTGTTGCCGCCCGGCCGGCCCGGCGTCAGGGTGAGGTCGACGGTGCCTCGGCCGGCGCCCCCCAACTGGCCGGTGTCGAAGGGCACGGCGAGGCTCGTCGTCCGTGCCGTCGACCTCGGCGCTGCCTCGGTGTGGGCCTCGGCGCGCGGGGGCTGGGTGTTGGTGAGGACGGTGGTCACCGCCAGCACCAGGATCCCTACGGCCGCTTCCATCGCTGCCGTTCGCCGCAGGGCCCGCCGGTAGACGTCGCCGTCGTACGGCACTTCGCCATACGGCACTTCGTCGTCGCCGCCCGTTCGCGGGGGCGGTTCGCCGTGGGCCTCCCGCAGCGAACCGCCCGCGTGCCCGACCGCCCCGACCGGTACGGGCACAGGCACGCGGGTACGCTGCGTCGTCGATCGCGCTCGGTGTCGCAGTTGGGCCGCCCATCGGCGCGAGTAGAAGGCGGCCGTCAGCATCACCAAGACGCCGTAGACCTTGAGCAGCAGCCACCTCCCATAGGCCGTCGCCACCAGCGCGTCCCAGGAGCCGGTCTGACGCCACGTCTGGTAGACCCCGGTGAGTACCAGGACCGCGACGGAGGCCAGGGCGACCGCGGAGAAACGGCTCACGGCCCGGGTGTCGGCCCGTTCCTCGGCGGGGGCGCGCCACAGCATGGTCACCAGCGCCGACAGGCCGCCCAGCCAGCAGGCCATGGCCACCAGATGCAGGATGTCGAACGGGATGGCGGCCGCCACCTGGATGCCGACCGAGGCGTGCTCGGCCAGGGCCCAGGTCGAGGCCAGGCCCACTGCCAGCACCACCGTGGCGCCCGACAGACCTGCTTCTCCCCTACGGATCCCACGCCCCGCCCGTCCCGCGGAACCCGGGCCGCAGCCTCGGGTCAGCAGCCGGAGCAGCGGATACGCCGCCGCCAAGAGCAACAGCCGTATCAGCAGGGCGATTCCCGCGGTGGTCCCGAGCGTGCCGCGGAGCACGGCGACGCTCAGCGCACGGCCGGGGCCCTGCTCCGACGCGTACGGGCCGCGGAGCGTCAGCAGAGCGACCGTGGCGAGGACCATGGACCACCACCCGACCCGCAACAGGGGCAGCAAGGACCTGCGGGCGGCGGTGCCGGGCCGGCACAGCAGCACGAAGGCACTCACCCCGACGAGCACCGCGTAGCCCGTGTAGTCGAGGTACCGGCCGCACCCGTACAGGATGCCGGCCGCGCTCGCGTTGGGTGAGGCTGCGGTGGGAGCGGCGGCATGACGGGAGGCGCTGCCGACCGAGAAGACGAACGCTCCGGCGACGGGGTGGGTGTCAGCAGAGATCACGTGCCACGCCACTGTGTAGGTGCCGTGCGGCAGGGCGCCCGCCAGCAGCACGCCCACCTCGGCCGCGTTGCCTCCCACGCGCAGCGGACGACCGTCGTCCACCCGCTCGCCGGCCGGGCCGAAGACCCGCACCGAGTCGTCGAGAAGCCCGACGCCTTCACCGAAGTCGAGGACGACCTGCCGCGCCGCGCTCGCCACCACCGCGTTCGCAGCCGGGTTCGTGGCCATGAGGGCGGCGTGAGCCGAGGCTCTGCCAGCAGTGACCAGCGCCAGTCCGAGCGCCGCGACGCAGAACGCCAGCGCCGCGACCAGCGCTCTCAGGCCCTGCTTCGCCCTGTGCGGCGAACGCGTCGTCATGCCCAGGAACGATGACCATGGGGCTTTGCGATCGCATCGCCGTACCGTTGGCCCGCCGTAAAGTCGCCCTCATTCCGGGCTGTGCGTCAGGGTGAGCGATGGGGAGATCCTGTGCGCGGGACCACTCACCACGGACCGGCAAGGCTCGCCCGGCGGGTCGTCAGCGTGCCGCAGCCACGCCCCGGGTTCGGTGCGGGCGGGTGGACCCATGGGTGACCGGACTGCCGGACCGACTCCGCCAACTCAGGACGGTGGCCCCGTTCCATCCCAACGCCGCGGAAATGCGCGCCATCGCCGATGCCGTCGTCCAGCACCTGGAGGCTTGATCACCGTTTCGCGGAGTATCCGCGGCCGGCGAGTGCTCAACCGCGCTCTCCCGGCTACGCTCGGCCCGTAACGAACCGGGGGCGAGAACATGGCCTCTGAACTACTGGAAAGTCATCGATGAGCGTTGATCGGCAAGGGCCGCCAAGATCCTCAAAGGGGGCCTGTTCCTGCCCTACTTCCGACTCCTGAATATCGGCCGCTACCAAGAGTCGGCAGCGCCGGCCCGCGCCGCTGGACCCACGCCCGCACCCGCCCGTAGCGCTCATCGACCTCGACCGGGACGCCGTGCCGCTCCGAGACGCTCCGCAGCCTCCGGCCGAGAGCGGACGCCCGGCCCACGTCGACCCGCTCCACCGAGCGCATCGCCCGCCCGCGCCGAGTCGGGTCCGCCTTCGCCACGGGCAGGATCCGCCGCACGTGGTATAGCGCCCACGGGCAGGCGAGTTCCTCCTCGAACGCGGCGAGGCCGGGCCGGTCCGCGGCCCGGCCAGGGTCGAACTGCTCCAGCAGACTGCGTCGGCCCAACAGCTTCGCCTTCGGGTTGAGGCTGACCGACGTGTACTCCAGGCGCAGGACCCGTCCGGCGATGTCCGGGTGCCGGCGCATCCGTTCCAGGTGCGCGTCCATGGCGCCCATCGACACCGGAAAACAATAGAACATGCAGTGGGACTTCTCTCACTTCACCCCGAACCTGTCGTACAGGAACGCTTCGCACCGCTCGCGCCCCCACCTCCATTCGATCAAGGGATACACGCCCTGGCGCAGGGGGTTCTTGTTCGCGGCCCCGTCCCGGAGGCTGCGGCCCACCTCATCGGCGTTGAACCCCATCACCTGCCTAAACGGTCGGTCGCCGATCTCCTCGGCGACGAGCGCGTCACCAACCTCCCCCTTGGCATGCAAGCTGCAGAGCCGGATGCCGCCCTGCTGGGGAACGGTGCCGTTGCTCTCGTACTCGTCCTCCAACGCCCAAGGGCCCCGCTTGACGATCCGCTCGGGCTGGCGGGAGTCGTCCATGACTGCGATCTCCAACGAGCGGCCGGCCCGGGAGACTTGAACGAGCCGAACCCGGTGCTCGCGCAGAAGCGGCAGCACGTACTGAGCGGCATGGGCACGGGTGGCCGGCCACTCGCTCCCGGTGAGCTCGTGCAACACCATGGTGCGGGCCGGATCGACTCCGGGGGCAGCCGGGTCCTCCAGCATCTTCACCATGTACGCGGTCGAGTCGACGCCGCAAAGGCACGCGACCCGCCAGGGCGTACCCACCCCCATCGCCTAAACACTGCGCGTATACAGGCCGCGTATACATGGTGTGTATAGTGCTGGGCATGTCCATCGGTAATACCCTTCTGGGGCTCCTGGAGTCCGGTCCGCGCCATGGCTACGGCCTGAAGCGGGCCTTCGACGAGAAGTTCGGTCATGACCGGCCGCTGCACTACGGCCAGGTCTACGCGACGATGTCCCGGCTGCTGAAGAACGGCCTCGTCGAAGTCGACGGCGTCGAGGCGGGCAGTGGGCCCGAGCGCAGGCGGTACGCGATCACGGACGCCGGGATCAGCGACGTCGAGCGCTGGCTCGCGACGCCGGAGAAGCCCGAGCCGTACCTGCAGTCGTTGCTGTACAGCAAGGTCGTCCTCGCGCTGCTGACCCGTCGCAACGCCGCCGACATCCTCGACACGCAGCGCTCCGAGCACCTGCGCAGCATGCGGATCCTGACCGACCGCAAGCGCAAGGGCGATTTCGCGGACCAGCTGATCTGCGACCACGCCCTGTTCCACCTCGAAGCGGACCTGCGCTGGCTGGAGCTGACCGCCGCGCGTCTGGACAAGCTCGCCGGGGCGGTGACCGCGTGACCCGTGTTGATCCTCCCGGTTCCCTGCTCGCCGCCCAGAACCTGCGCAAGGCGTACGGGCCGACCACCGCGCTCGACGGCGCCGACTTCTCCATCCACCCCGGCGAGGTCGTCGCCGTGATGGGCCCCTCCGGCTCGGGCAAGTCGACGCTGCTGCACTGCCTCGCCGGGATCGTGCCGCCCGACTCCGGGTCCATCACCTACAACGGGCGTGAGCTGGCCACCATGAACGACGCCCAGCGCAGCGCGCTCAGGCGCTCCGAGTTCGGCTTCGTCTTCCAGTTCGGTCAGCTGGTGCCCGAGCTGACCTGTGTGGAGAACGTGGCGTTGCCGCTGCGGCTGAACGGCACTTCCCGCAAGGAGGCCGAGAAGGCGGCCCTGACCTGGATGGAGCGGCTGGAGGTCGACGACCTGCGCAAGAAGCGGCCCGGCGAGGTCTCCGGCGGTCAGGGGCAACGGGTGGCCGTGGCCCGGGCGCTGGTCACGAGCCCCCGGGTGCTGTTCGCCGACGAGCCGACCGGCGCACTCGACTCCCTCAACGGCGAGCGTGTGATGGGGCTGCTCACCGAGGCGGCTCGCTCCACCAACGCCGCCGTCGTGCTCGTCACGCACGAGGCACGGGTCGCCGCCTACTCCGACCGCGAGGTCGTCGTACGGGACGGCAAGTCCCGGGACATGGAGCGGGTCATATGAAGACGCGCCAGTGGTCCAGGGACCTGAGTATGGGGGTCAGATTCGCTGTCGCCGGCGGGCGGGAGGGGTGGGCGCGGATGCTGCTCACCGCCGTCGGCGTGGGGCTCGGTGTGGCACTGCTCCTGCTCGCCACCGCGGTGCCGAATGCGCTGGCCGTGCGGCACGACCGGGAGGAGGCGCGTAGCGACCTCACGCACGCGTTCAGCGAGTCGCCGATGCGGAAGGCGGACAACACACTGCTGGTCCGCGACGCCGGAACGGTTTTCCGTGACAAAGAGGTGCGGGGGCGGGCGTTGCAGCCCGAGGGGCCCAAGGCGCCCCTGCCGCCGGGGGTCTCGAGGTTTCCGGGGGCAGGCGAGATGGTGGTCTCTCCCGCGCTGAAGCGGCTGTTGGAGTCTGGCGAGGGGAAGATGCTGCGGGAGCGGATGCCGGGGCGGATCGTCGGCACGATCGCCGAGCCCGGACTGATCGGTGCCCAGGAGCTCGCCTTCTACCGCGGCGCCGACGATCTCGTGTTCAAGCAGTACAGCGGCGGGGTCGAACGCATCGACCGATTCGGCGCAGGGTACCTGAACTCGGAGGAGACAGACCCCATCCTCGTCCTGCTCTCCCTCGTCGTGTTCCTGGTGCTGCTGATGCCGGTCGGCGTCTTCATCGCCGCAGCCGTGCGGTTCGGCGGCGAGCGCCGGGACCGGCGCCTCGCGGCCCTGCGGCTGGTGGGCTCGGACAGCCGGATGACCCGGCGGATCGCCGCGGGCGAGGCCCTCGCCGGCTCCGTGGCCGGCCTGGCCTTCGGCACGGTCTTCTTCCTACTCATCCGGGAGCTCTCCGGATCCGTGGACCTGTTCGACGTGAGCGTGTTCCCGAGCTATCTGATCCCCTCCCCCCTGCTCGCCCTGCTGGTCGCGGTCGCGGTCCCGGCGGCCGCCGTGCTGGTCACCCTGTTCGCGCTGCGGGGCGTGGTGATCGAGCCGCTCGGCGTGGTGCGCACCGCGAAGCCCCTGCGGCGCCGGCTGTGGTGGCGGCTGCTGCTGCCCGTGGGTGGGCTCGGCCTGCTCTACCCGATGGTCGGCAAGGACCGGTACAGCAAAGACTTCAACCAGTACCAGGTCACCGGTGGCGTCCTGCTGCTGCTCGTCGGGGTGACCGCGCTGCTGCCGTGGGTCGTGGAGACGGTCGTCGCCCGGCTCGGCTCCAGCGGGGTCGCCTGGCAACTGGCCATCCGCCGACTCCAGTTGAGCAGCGGCACGGCCGCCCGCACGGTCAACGGCATCGCGGTCGCGGTGGCGGGCGCCATCGCCCTGCAGATGCTGTTCACCGGGGTGCAGGGCCAGTACACCAAGCACACCACCAACGACCTCACCCGGGCCCAGATGAAGGTGAACCTGGAAAAAGAGGTCCCGCTCGCCCGGGCGGCGGCCGACTTCAAGGCGACCGAGGGTGTCGCGAAGATCTACGCGTTCGACGATGGCTACGTTGCCGACCGGCGCGACGACGCCGAGAACACCGCCAGCGTCACCATCGCCGACTGTGCGTCCCTGCGCGCGGTGGCTTCCCTCCCCTCCTGCAAGGACGGTGACTCCTTCGTCGTCCAGGGTGGCGCATACGGGGAGGCGACGCCCGGCATGTCCAAGCCCGGCAGCACGCTCTGGTTCGACTACTTCGACGGCGACCCCGGTGTCGTTCACAGGCCGACGCCCTGGCCCGTGCCGGCGGACGTGAAACAGGCGCGGTCGATCGCGGACCCGGCAGGGAACAAGCGTGGCGGCCTGCTGCTGACGCCGGGCGCGCTGCCCTCAGGCGCCGTACATGGTCTTCGCGGCCAGATCTACCTCGCGCTCGACCAGGGGCTGGCAGACGCGCCCGACCATGCGCGGAACACGGCCCACCGTCTCGGCCTGCCCGCCGACCCGGTGATGCTGGTGTCCAGCAAGAGCAACGACACCTACGCCTCCATCCGCACCTTCCTGTTCGTCGGCGCCACCTGCGTACTGGCGCTGATCGGCGCGAGTCTGCTGGTGTCGCAGCTGGAGCAGCTGCGCGAGCGCCGCAAGCTGCTGTCGTCGCTGATCGCCTTCGGCACCCGGCGCCGCACACTGACCCTGTCCGTGCTGTGGCAGACGGCGATCCCGATCGGGCTCGGCCTGGCGCTGGCCACGGCTGTCGGGCTGACGCTGGGCGCGGTACTGCTGAAGATGACGCACAAGGCGGTGGACGTCGACTGGGCGAGCGTACTGTCCATGACCGGTATCGGCGCCGCCGTCACCCTGCTGGTGACCGTGCTCAGCCTGCCACCACTGCTCCGGCTGATGCGCCCGGACGGCCTGCGCACCGAGTGAGCCATACGCCCCGAAGGCCCCTCTCCACCAGAACCGCCGGCCAGTGTGCTGGATCGTTCAGGCGGAGGGGGCCTCGGGTTGCTCGTCGTACGGGCCTCGACCCGGAATCTTGGACACGGGCTGTGCGGCTTGGGCCAGGGTGGTTGATGTTGTGTCGACTGCTGTCTCGTCAGCAATGGGACTGCGTTGTCGGGGGGCCAACCCCCGCTACCGGGATTCATTCGCAGTGCATCGGGCTTCAGCCCGGAGGTGAAGCGAATCTGAGGGTTGCGACGCGGAGCGTCGCAGTCTTGTCCGGCGGAGCCGGACGGCGTGCTCCTCACCCGTGGCGCGGAGCGCCACGACAGCTGGTCCCGGCGGAGCCGGGCGATGCTCACACGGGCCGGTTCTGCTGTTCGATGTACTGCCTGACCACGGAGAGCGGGGCGCCGCCGACGGTGCCGGCGAAGTAGGAACCGGACCAGAGCTTGTTGGCCCGCCAGTAGTGGCCTACCAGGTCGGGGAACTCTCCCCCAGCCTTCGGCCGGGAGGTGCCCCCAGGCGCAGACGGCGGGAGGAGACGCCCTTGAGGGAGTTGACGAGTTTGGTGACGGCGACCTGGGGCGGGAAGTTCACCAGGAGGTGGACGTGATTGTCCTCGCCGTTGAACTCCACCAGCGCGCACTCGAAGTCCGCGCACACCGACCGCATGATCTCCTCCATCCGCGTCAGATGAACATCCGTGAACCCCTTGTGCCGGAACCTGGTCACGAAGACCAAGTGGACATGCATCACGAAAGCAGGTTGAGGTCGGGCGCATAGCCGGGCAGCAGGACCACCGTCAGCCATTCCCGCTCGGCCACGAGGGCCTTCATCGCCTTGGAGACGTGGGTGTTGAGCCGGTCCCACACCACAATCAGCCGGGCCTTCAGTAACTGGTGGGCGCCGTCCAGCAGGCGGATGTAGTCGGTCTCGCTCAGCGAGCGGCGTTCGTCCTTGCGCCTCGTGTGCCGGCGCAGCCGGTAACACAGGCGGGCAGGAACGCCACGCCGGTAACACAGCAGCCCGGCCACCGACAGACGGCCACGGCCGCGGCCGGGCACCCGCACAGTAGGGGTGATCCCGCGCCGGCCTCAGGTGCGGCCCTTGGGCGGGCGGCCGGTCACACCCGCCTCGTCCTCGAAGCAGATGAACGCGCCGGTCGCCGCCCAGAGCGTTTTACCTCCCGCCAGGTCACCTCCCGCCATGCGGTGATCGCGTCCTCATCGCGTTCAACTGCGGGCCGGGCGGGCATCTGCACGCTGTAGCCCATGCGGTGCAGCAGCCGGGTGACCCCGGAGACGCTGTAGGAGAGGTGGAACTTCCGGCGGATTAGCGTGCGCACCCGGGAGGCTGTCCATACCTGGTCATCCGCCCAGCCGTGCGCGGTCGGCCCCTCGTCCAGCCAGCCGGCAAGCCTGGCCTGCAGGGGCGCGCCGAGACGGCAGTCGTAGCCGGACGGGCCCACGGAGCGCAGCGTGGCCCGGCCGCCCGACTGCCCGACTGCCAGACACGGCGCCACTGGTAGATCGACTTCTCACTCACCCGTAACTCCCGGGCGATGCACGAGACTTTCACACCTTCCTGGAAGAGGTCAGCGGCCCGCATCCGTACCTCTTCACGGCGCTTGCGTTGCTCGGCGGTCAGCCCGCCCCCATCTGGATACCGCATGCCTCTGAAGTACCAGCCCGGACAGATCGCGTCACCGGTCCCGACGCAGATCCAGACCCTAAGACGCCGAAGTCAGTAACGGCAGGTCGCCCTCGTTCTGTGGGCTGAATGCCACCGGTGACGGGCCGAGTTGGTTGGGGGAACGACAGGGCCCCCACGCCACCGCCGAGTGGTTGACCCACCACGACACGCAGGCGTGCTCGACCGTGACCGGACAGCCTGGAGCGTGGCAAAGAGCCCCGTCCAGGTCGTCGGGAATTCTCTGCGCCGGTTCGGCGTGAACAGGGTCGACCTGCTGTACCAGCACCGCGTCGACCCCGACGTGCCGATTCGAAGGGGCCCCGGGCGGCGGAGGAGTTCATCGGAGCGGGCAAGGTCAAGCACTTCTGCCGGTCCGGGACCGAGTACTTCCTGCGGTGGCGGGAGCCCGCGAAAGGGATCCTGCCGACGCTGCTTGAGCTCTGTATCGGATCTGTCCCCTTCAGCCCGCCGGCAAGGCCCAGGTGGGTTCGCGTTCTGCTCCCGCACCGCACCGCAGGGCAGCGCCACGCTAGGTGAATTCCAGCAGCCCCCGGCGGACCGCCTCGGAGACCGCCGCCGCCCTGTTGTCGACGCCGAGTTTGCGGTAGATGCGCACCAGGTGTGTCTTGACGGTCGCCTCGCTCAGATACAGGGCGTCCGCGATGGAGCGGTTGCTGTGCCCGTCGGCCATCAACCGGACGACCTGTCGCTCCCGCCCCGTCAGCTCCGGTGCCGGACTGACGACCTGCCCGACGAGGTCGCCGACCACCCCCGCCGCGAGTCCCAGGCCGCCCTCGGCGGCGCTGCGCACGGCCCGGAAGAGGTCCTCGGGCGGTCCGGCCTTGAGGACGTAGCCGCGTGCGCCGGCCGTCAGCGCGCGCACGACGTCGGCTCGCCCCGAATAGCTGGTGAGCATCACCACGGGCAGGCCCGGAGCCTGGGCGGCGAGCCGGCGGACCGCCTCGATCCCGTCGATGCCGGAGCGCATGCCCGCGAAGCGCAGGTCCATCAGCACGACATCGGGTGCCAGTGCGAGCGCCAGGCGGACGGCTTCCTCGCCACTTCCGGCCTCCGCGATCACTTCAAGGTCCGGCGCCCCCTCCAGCAGGGCCCGCACCCCGGCCCGTACGACCGGATGGTCGTCGGCGATCAGCAGGCGCCGCGTCGCGGCCGTCACTGCGCCGCCGCCGCGGAGACAGGCGCCTGCGTTCCCGGCCGCAACGAGCGGGCGGGGACGGTGGCCCGGATCCGCGTGCCCTGCCCCGGGGCGCTGTCGACTTCCAGATCGCCCCCGTCCTGGCGTAGCCGGGCCCGGGCCGAGGGCAGGCCGAAGCCCCGGCCCGACCGGACCGATCCGCCGATGCGGGCGGTGTCGAAGCCGACTCCGTTGTCGCACACGTCCAGTTCGACCCGGTCCGTGAGATGGCGCAGTGTCACTGACACGTGGGTGGCCTGCGCGTGTTCGCGGACGTTCGCCAGCGTGCTCTGCGCCACGCGGAACAAGGTGGTGGCGCTCCGTTCGTCCGGGCCGAGGGCCGGGGTGCCCACCGAGCGGAACCGCACCCGCCCGGCGCCACCCGGCTGCTGAGCCCGGGCGCACAGCAGCTGCAAAGACCCCTCCAGCCCGGCCTCGGCGACCGTGGGCGGGGTGAGGTCCTGGATGATCCTCCGGGTCTCGGCGAGCCCCGCGTCCAGGCCTTCGGCGACCGCGCGGACCCGCGTCCGGGCCATGTGGGGCCGTTCCTCCCACTCCTGGTCGGCCGCCTGCAGCAGCATGAGGTTGCCGGACAGTTCCTGGGCGAGGGTGTCGTGCAGGTCACGGGCGATGCGCGCGCGTTCCTCGAGCGTGCCGTGGCGGTGCCGTTCGTCCGCCAGTACGTCGCGGGTGCTGCGCAGTTCCTCGACCAGCCGCTGGCGTTCCGTGACGTTCCGTTGCTGGGCCCGGTACAGCGCCACGGTTCCCCAGACGGCCGCCACCGGGATCAGTACCATCTCGAGGTCGAACCCGCCTGCGGTCCGGGTGAGTTGACCGACGAGCAGGCCGGTGACGGCGCTCAGTGCCACGCCGGTGGCACGGCGGCCGAGGGTGTCCAGGACCACGCAGGCCAAGGGCACGGCGCACCAGATGTAGGCGCCGGTCAGGGGCGGCGGAGTCAGGAGGACGAGGATCGCCCACAGCAGGAGGAGGGCAGCGATCCAGGTGCGCCGGACGAGCCTGCCCAGCCTCGCCCACAGTGCCAGCCCGGCGGCATACGTCATGGCGAGCAGCCCGCTGACGGTCACGATGTCCCAGCACAACGGGATGTTCAGCCGGACGAGGCGGACCAGCGCGGCACCGACGACGAGGAAGAACAGCAGGTGCGGCAGCTGCCTCGGGTCGAACCGTCTGCGGCTGGCCGGCGCGGAAGCGTGGACGAGGCCGGGGTCGGTCACGACAAACCCCCTGGATGAATGATCCATTGGGACATGGGGGGCCGAGTCTATCCGCCGTCTGTATGACCCATGTGAAGGGTGAGGCCGCCGTTCCGCCGGTGGGAGAGCCGGGAGAGTACGGCAGCCCCACCGACGGTTAGGCCCCCGGGTGCAGTCCGAGCCAGCCCGGCGTGGGGTCGCCCTTGACCTCGCCGAAGTACAGGGCGAAGGTCTGCCTCCAGCGCTCCACCTCGGCGCGGTCGGCCATGAAGCGGGGGAAGCCGTCCACATGGGCGTTGGGGTACTCCCACATCTGCTTCAGGCCGGCCGGGGGAGTGACGTCGGTGCGCACGGACCAGCCGTTGAAGGACTGCTGCTGGTGCTCGGTGGACAGCTGCCAGTTGAGGAAGAGCTTGGCGGCCGTGGAGTTCCTGGCCCGCTTGAGGATCGCGGTGCGCTGGCCCCAGGCCATGAACGGGTGTCGCGGGTCGATGACGAACTTCACCGGGGAGGACGTCGACGGGACCGCCGAGCCGGCGGTGCCGATACCGATCGGCTTCTGCCCGCCGAAGACGGCGTCGCCGGGGGAGTTGCTGCCCCGCGCGAACTGCACGTCCTGCGCGGCAAGCCTGGCCACCCACTCCCAGCCGTACTTCTGGGCGTACAGCGTGTAGAGGTAGAGGACGGCGTCGTCGTCGTGCGGGTAGGACGAGGCGATCTTGCCCTTCCATTTCGGGTCGACCAGGTCGCGCGGCGTGAGCCGCACGCCCGAGCCGACCGCCGTCGTGCTGTACACGAGGCTGAAGGCGATCGCTCCCGTGGCCACCCACGCGCCCTGCGGGTCCTTGAACTTGTCGTAGACCTTCGAGAACCCGGCGGGCTTGTAGGGCAGCAGGCGGTCCTGCTGCTTCCAGCGGTCGAAGTCCTGGACGGTCTGGAACTGCACGACGTCCGGCACGAGGGTGTCGGTGGCGAACTGGTTGTCGACGCGCACGTCGTGGTACTTGCTGTAGTCGACGATCAGCGTCAGGTCGATGTCCGGGAAGCGGTCCTTGAAGGCGGCCTTGGTGCCGTCCTGCTGCGTCGGCGTGTCACCGCCGGCGTAGACGACGAGCTTCCCGCCCTCCGCGAGGGCGGCCTGGTAGAGCTCGTCGAGCGACCTGGTCTCCTCGCGCCCGGCCGAGCGCCCCGACAGTGCGGGAGAGGCCGAGGCCGGGAGCGCCGAGGCACCGAAGGCGCCGGCACCGAGGGCGACGCCGGCACCGGCGGTGAGGACACGTCGTCTGCTGGGGAAACTGGGCATGCGAAGAGACCTCTCTCAGGGGGGTGGCACACAAGACCCGGCGCGCGCCATGGGCGATGGCCATCCTGCCGCGGCCCACCGCGACTTCGCGTCGTCCGTACGGAGAAAAGAGACCTCCATGAGGTGGAAGCCGCGTTCAACCGATCGGTTGAACGCGGCTTGTCAGGCCCTGGTGTCGTCGGTCTACCGCGCAGGAGGGGCGGTGCTCCGGCGCGGGATGAGCGTCTCGACCACTACTGCGCGGACGGCGGCGACGAGCTGATGCCGGGCAGCCGCCAAGTCCGACGCTCGTGCCTGTGCGGTCGCCGGTGAGTTCACGGCCGGCGGGGGCGACGGACCACCGAGCGGCGGGGCGTGACCGGCGCCGGGCCGGCGTCTCCCTCACCACTCTCCACGGCATCGGGTGCGCGCCATTGGGTGCACTCAGTGGCCGGCCTCCCGACCACGGTGCCGTCCGGGCTCCGGCGGGCGGTGCGCCTGCTGGTCGTCCTGGCGCACCGGCCGCACTGCGGCGGCATCATCCTGTTCGGCGTAGCGGTCCGCGCGGGTGCGGGAGTCGTCGGCCGCTTTGGAGAACGCGTCCTGGAGGTGGCGCAGCCGCTCGTCCGTGAGATCGAGGGCTTCCACGTCCGTGCGCGACTCCCTCAAGGCCCGCAGCGCCGTCAGGTCGATCGCCTCCCGGCGTCCGGCCTCCGCCTCCTGGTCGTCGCGCTCCGAGTCGGCGGCCGCGGGCGCGAGCAGCTGCTCGGGCATCGCCGCCTGCTGGTGCGCGACGACGTCGTACGCCCGCCCCCGCGCGGCGGTGGTGGTGCGCAGCTTCTCCCGCACCACCACGCCGGCGAGGACAGCTCGCTCGTACTGCGGCGGGATGCGGGGGACTTCCCGCTCCCCCGCGTCCTGGTCCGGGGGCCGGGGTGAAGCCGGGATCGGCCGGGGGTTGCCGGTCCGGGCCGGGTGCGGGTGTGGGTGGGCGGCGCCGGGCGGGGAGGTCGGACAGCGCCCACCGGGTGGTGTAGAGGCGGTAGTCGGCCTCCAGGCCGCGCACGGTTTCGCTGATGTCCAGGCAGTAGGTGGAAACGGGGGCGGCCACGATCCGGTCGTCCAGGCCGGAGTCGCGGCGGCGGCCGCGCAGGACGAGAGCGAGGTGACGGCGGGCTTCGGCGAGCAGGTGCCGGCGGTGGAAACGGCCGCCTTCGTTCATCACGAACACCGTCGCGGCGACGTCGACGGCCGCCAGGGCGACGTCTACCACGGCGGCGACCCGGGACCGGATCGCCGCAGCCGCGGCGCGGGCGTACTCCAGGAGGGAGTTGATGATGTCGACGGCCACCTTTGGGGTGCGGATCGCGCTCTCCTTCCACTCCTTGCGCAGCTGCGCGAGCGGCCGGGTCTTCCGCTTGGGCGGACGGGTCTTGCGGGCGGCCATCTGGTTCAGCTTGGCGCGGCCCGCTCGGAGACCAGGGGCAGGAACTTCAGCTCGCCGTCGTCGACGACGGCGGTGACGTACTCATGCTCCAGATCCTCCAGGCAGGCGGCGATCTGGTCGCTGCGCCGAGCGGTCCAGCGGATCAGCTCGCGCGGCACCCCGGCAATCTCCATCACCGGCCGGCGGCGCAAACTCCTCAAGCTGACTCCGGAACTGCAGGACTTGGTGAGCAATCAGGGTTTCGCAGTGCGGTCAGGTGGCCGCGCTGCGAAGCCGTGCGCATTTCACGCATCGACCGCGATAGATCCGACCTATTTTTCGGTGTTGACCTGATCGTGGGGCAGTGACGAGGAGAAGATTCCTGATTTCCGTCCCTAGCTCTAGACAAGACGTGAGGGCGTGCCGCTTAATACATCCGATGTCCGAGAAGATGTGGCCTGAGTGGACACGAGCCGCCGTTGCCCCCGCCTTCCGGGCTGAGTCACGGACAAACGACTGTCGACACGCCCCGTGTCCTTCACCCCTTCTGGAGCCGCACATGACCTCCGCTCCCCTCAGCAGGCGCTCCCTCTTCAAGGCCGCCGCCCTCGCCGGCGGCACCGTGGCCTTCGGACTGCCGCAGGCCCTGTGGCCCACCGCCGCCGAGGCGTACTCGGTCCCCTCGAAGATGGACTGGTGGTACCAGGCCCGGTTCGGGATGTTCATCCACTTCGGGTCCTACTCCTACCTCGGCCACGGCGAGTGGGCCTTCAGCTCCGAGAGCTGGTCCAAGGCCAACTACCAGACCCAGGTGTCCGCGCACTTCAACCCCACCGCGTTCAACGCGGCAACCATCGCCCAACTGGCGGCGGACGCCGGCATGAAGTACCTGGTCATCACTGCCAAACACCATGAAGGCTTCGCCATGTGGGACTCCAACGTCCCCAGCTTCACCGACACCACCGGCACCAAGCTGTACAACCTGCACGACTACGCCGGTGTCCAGGGTGATCTGCTGGCGGCGCTCAAGACCGAGTGCGAGGCACGAGGCGTCAAGTTCGGCCTCTACTACTCGATCCTGGACTGGAACCACCCCTCCCAGACCATCCGAAGCGGCGGTGTCACCACGATGGCATCGCAGGCCGCCCGCACGGGTTATATCGCGGACATGAAAGCCCAACTGCAGGAGCTGCTGGACCGCTACGACCCGGCGCTCCTGTGGTTCGACGGCGACTGGTTCGGCGAACCCTCCAGCCCCACCCTCCAGGACTGGTGGCTCCGGTCGGACGGTGTCGACCTCTACAACTGGTTGATCTCCCGCAAGCCCGGACTCGTCGTCAACGAACGGGTCAAGCGGGACCTCGGTCTGGGCGACTACGCGGTCGCGGAGTTCGGTGTCCCCAACGCGCCGCTGGACCGCCAGTGGGAGAAATGCGACACCATGAACGGCGCCTGGGGTTACAACGCGGGCAAGGAGAACTCCTACCGCCCCGTCAGGGATTTCGTTCAGGAGCTCGTCACCTGCGTCTCGCGGGACGGCAACTTCCTGCTGAACATCGGCCCCAAGGGCGACGGCTCGGTCACCGCCGGATCCGTGACCATCCTGCGCGGCCTGGCCTCCTGGATGGCGACGTACGGCGACAGCGTGCACGGAGCCACGGCAAGCCCCTTCACCACCGACCCCACCTGGGGGAGGGCCACCAAGAAGGACGGCAAGCTGTTCGCCCACGTCTTCACCTGGCCCACGGGCGGCGTGCTGCAGATCCCGGCGATCACCAACACGATCAGCCGCGTCTACCTGATGAACAACCCCTCGGCCTCGCTCGCCTACACCGTCAGCGGCGGCCAGATCAGCGTCGCCGTGCCGGCTACCGCCCCGGATGCCAATGACTCCGTGGTCTGCGTCGAGGTCAGCGGCGTCCCCACGGCCGCCGGCGGAGCCCGGGTGACCGTGTTCCAGGACGTGAGTTACTCCTCGGCGAGCGCCGTCCTGACGCTGGGCAGCTACACCTCCTCCCAGCTGTCGGCCGCGGGGGTGGGGTCCGCGACCATCTCCTCGCTGAGGGTGCCCCAGGGCTACCGGGTGACGGGCTACTCCGGCGACAACTTCACCGGCACGGCCTGGACGTTCACCGCGGACAATCCCGACCTGCGGGTGACCGGCAACAACGACGCCATCGTCTCGCTGAAGGTCACCTTCAATCCGGCCTCGTACTTCCGTCTGATCAACGTCACGGACGGTCTGGCCCTGGACAGTGGCGGCAACGTCGCCAGCGGCTCGAACCTCAAGCAGTGGACGCCGGTCGACAGCCCCAACCTCCAGTGGCAGGCCGTGGACCTCGGCGACGGCTACTACAGGTTGGTCAACCGCGCCAACGGCATGGTCGCCGACGGCTGGGGCTCGACCAGCAACGGCGCTCCCGCCCAGCAAGCGGCCTGGAACGGCGGCCCCCACCAGCAGTGGAAGATAACCGACCGCGGCAACGGCCAGTACTCGATCGCCAACCGCACCACCGGACTCGTCCTCGACGGCGGCGGACAGGTCCCCTCCGGGTCCGTGACCAAGCAGTGGACCTGGGTCACCAGCAACAACCTGCTGTGGACCTTCCAGCCCACCTCCTGACCACCCGTCATCGCCGCGCCGCCCGAACCTCTTCTTCGGCCTCTGGCCACGACGTGCCTCCTGCGTGGCCGCTGTGCGCCGGGGGCCCTCCGGCCCGCAGTCTCCACGAAGGCACGTCCCCAGGCGGAAGAGCCGCACGTCTCCACCCGGCAAAGAAGGGCCGCACATGCACACCTCCCGAAGACTCTCCGCCAGACTCGCGGCCACGGCATCCGCCACCTGTCTGGCCGCTGTCGGACTCGCCCTCGTCCCGGCGGGAGACGCCTCGGCGGCGGGCGCGCCGCAGGGCGGCCACGTCTACTCCCTGACGGCGGCCAACAGCGGCAAGAACGCCGCCGTGCAGGGGGACTCCCTGGCCGACGGCGCGACGGTCGTGCAGAAGACCGCCTCCGGGGGCCCCGGCCAGTTGTGGGAGGCGGTCGACCACGGCGACGGCACCTTCTCGCTGGTCAACATCAACAGCGGCAAGTGCATGGACGTGCAGAACGGCTCCGTGACCGCGGGAAGCCCGATCATCCAGTGGCCCTGCACCGGCGCCAGCAACCAGAACTGGACCTTCAGCGGTTCGGAGATCGTCTCCGCCCGCAGCGGCCTGTGCCTGGACGTCTCCGACGGCTCCGCCGCGGAGGACCACCGGATCATCCAGTGGACCTGCAAGACCACGGCCAACGCCAACCAGCAGTGGAGCCTGACCGAGCGCCCGCGCTCCGGCACCTGGGGCCCGGCCATGACCAGCGGCGGCCAGAGTTTCAACGCGCAGACCCTCCGGATGGTCGTCCACAACAACACCTCCGGCGCGGGGCTGCGCATCCGGCTGTCCAACCTGCGCAGCACGACCGCCCTCTCGGTCGGTGCCGTCACGGTGGCCGTCCAGTCCAGCGGCGCCACCGCGGTCGCGGGCACCACGCACACCGTCACCTTCGGCCGGTCGGCCACGCCGGCCATCCCCGCCGGGCAGGAACTGACCAGCGACGTCATCCCGATGTCGGTCGTCGCGGAGCAGAACCTGCTGGTGAGCGTCTATCTCCCGGGCACCACCGGCGCCTCGACCTACCACTACGACGCCCACCAGACCTCGTACCTGTCCGCCGCGGGCACCGGCAACCACGCCGCCGAGGAGGCCGCGACGAACTTCACCGCCACCACGAACCACTGGTTCTACGTCGCCGGACTCGACGTCGTGTCACCCACGGCCAAGGGAACCGTCGTGGCCATCGGCGACTCCATAACCGACGGCTCCAGCGCCACCGACAACGCCAACCGGCGCTGGCCCGACTACCTCGCCCGGCGGCTGCAGGCCGAGTCCGGCGGCCAGCGCCTCGGCGTGGCCGACGCGGGCATCGGCGGCAACCGCGTGGTCCACGACAGCCCGTCCACGCAGCAGGGCATCGCGGCCGTCACCCGGTTCTCCCACGACGTCCTGACCCAGCCGGGCGTGAAGGACGTCATCCTGCTGGAGGGCATCAACGACATCAACTCCACCGCCTTCCCCACCACCGCCGACGAGATCATCGCCGGCTACCGGACCATTATCGACCAGGCACACACGGCCGGTGTCCGAATCATCGGCGGGACGATCCTGCCGGCCTCGCAGACCGCCGACAAGGCCGCCAGCCGCGCCCAGGTCAACGACTGGATCCGCACCAGCGGCGCGTTCGATGCGGTGATCGACTTCGACGCGGCGCTCCGGGACCCGGCCAACCCGGCGCAGCTGCTCCCCGCCTACGACGGCGGCGACCATGTGCACCCCAACAGCGCGGGCATGCAGGCCATGGCCAACACGGTGAACCTCGCGCTGCTCACCTCCTGAGCGGTGCCCACCTCCCGGACGCCGTAGTTCTGTTCGGCGCCCCCTCTCCGCGTACGGGGCACCGGACGGAACGGCCCGTTGCCCGTAAAGAACATGGCGGACAGCGGCGGCCGCCGCTGTCGCGGCCGCCGTTATGGCGGTTGCAACCCCGGCCGCGAACGCCGCAGGAACGACGCTCGTCCTGGATGCCCAGGAGAACTACTACCTCCCCACCGAGGACGAGGGCCCGAACCTGGACCTCGGCATCACCGCCTCGGGCGGGGACGCCTATCCGGACGTGACGGTTTCCCGTCATCCAGCTCTCCGTGCTCAGGGCGTGAATGATCCGGCCGACTGCGCGTCGTGGATGCGGTCATGGCAGGCGTCGCAGGCCGCGACGGTCATGCCGCACCAATCCAGCATGACCCGCGCCCAGTCGGACGGCGGCTGTCTGGCTTTGAAGGCGGCGTAGGCTTTCCTCACGGCAGAGCTCGACCGGTTACCAAGACGCTCGTAGCGTTCATCGACGAGTTCAAGAAGGTGTTCGGGGTCGAGCCGAACTGCCGCGGGCTATCCAACTCCGCGGAATCGGTGGACCGGATTAGCCTCCAGCGTCTACATTCCGCGATCGGCGCCATTCGGCCCGTCGAACAAGGGGCCCACTACGCTCAACACCAGCCCCCAAACCGGCAGTTGGACTTGACCTGTAGGGCATCCACTGATCCCGGAGCGGTTCAGCTCGTGCAGGTGGGCGGCCGCCCGCGAGGCGAGTTGCCACCCAGCTGATCACTCAACGAATGGTTACCAGCGAGTCTGGTGAGCAATTCCCGGCCGCTCGAGCCCTTCTGTTGATTATACGTGTCGATGTGATCGTTACGTTGTCGGACCCTCATATCCAACTCGGTGTCAGCCTTGCTAGATTGACACCCGCGTCTCCGAAGCAAAGGCGGGCAGATCCCGCAGCGTCACGGAGGCAGAAAATCCCCCTATGCCTTCACCAAGGCCTTCTTCGGGTGCCCGGAAACCGTTGCAGCTGAGTTCCGCTGCTTGTAGCCACGTCTCAGGCCAATGCCTTTCGGCACCCCACCCCCCACCAACTGGAAAGCATGTAAGTGATGAGATCCCTTCAGCGTTTCGGCCCCCCGTTGGCCGTCTCTGCCATGACGCTCGTGCTGAGCACGCCCGGACTGGCCGCCGCAGACGAGGTGACCGGCGCCAAGGACACCACGTACTACATCTCGCTCGGTGACTCCCTGGCCTCCGGCTACCAGCCGGACGTCGACAAGGACACCGATGTCGCCTACACCGACCAGCTCTTCGCGCAGCTCAAGCAGCGCACCCCCGGGCTGAAGCACATACGCCTCGGCTGCACCGCTGAGACCACCGAATCCCTGATCAACGGCGGAAAGTGCGACTACCCGCACGCCAAGTCCCAACTGGACGCCGCCCTGCAGGCCATGGCCAAGAACCACGGCAAGGTCGCCTACGTCACCCTCAGCGTGGGCGCCAACGACATCCTCCTCAACTGCGTCAGCCCGGCCGGCACCCTCGACGGGGCATGCCTGAACAGCAAGAGCCAGGCCATGGCGAAGAACCTGGCCCAGATCGCGGGCACGCTCCGCAAGGCCGGCACGGACAACACGCAGTTCGTGGGCTCGACGTACCACAACCCGTTCCTGGGGGCCTGGCTGCAGGGCGCCGCGGGGCAGCAGGCCGCCAAGGAGTCGGCACCCCTGGTCAAGGCCGCCAACACGGGGATCGCCCAGGTGTACAAGTCCACCGGCTTCAAGGTGGCGGACGTGGCCGGGGCCTTCTCCTCGGACGACTTCACCACCCAGGTGAACGTGCCCGGCGCGGGCGAGGTGCCGGCGAACGTGGCCAAGATCTGTCAGCTGACCTGGGCGTGCACGAAGAAGGACCCCCACCCCAACGCCGACGGCCACAAGGTGATCGCGGGCGCCTTCGCGGCGGTGCTCGCCGAGAGCGACGCGCCCGGTGAGGGCGCGTCCCCGACGCCCAGCGCGTCGGGCACGCCCGCGCCCGGCAAGGACACGGGGGCGAACGACCCGACCACGAACGGAGATCTCGCCGAGACCGGCGCGTCGAGCAGTAGTCCCGTCCTCGCGGGTGCCGGTCTCGCGGTCGTGGTGGCCGGAACCGCCGCGGTCTACTTCGCGCGCAGACGCCGTACGGGTGAGGAGAGCTGACGGCCAGTCAGTAGATCGGACTTGCGCAGCAGGCCGCTCGCGGTGTCGCGGGCGGCCTGCTCGGCTCGGCAAGAGGACGGCCGGGGTGCAGTTCGAGGGCCGGCTTGCGAACGCGACCGTCCGCGTGCTCGACCAGGACGAGAACCTCACCCATTGATCTACTCTCCTGAATCTCGTGGGGCCGGCTCAGATGAACTTCTGGGACGCCAGAAACTCCGCGAGGCGGGTTCCTCCGTCGCCGTCGTCCTTGACGACCGACCCCGCGGTCCGCGGCGGACGGGCGGTGGCGGTGTCGACGGCCGTCCAGGAGCCTGCCAGGCCCACGGTGGCGGCGTCGATGCCGAGGTCGTCCAGGTCGAGGTACTCCACCGGCTTCTTCTTGGCGGCCATGATGCCCTTGAAAGAGGGGTAACGAGCCTCGCCCGAGCGGTCGGTCACCGACACCACCGCCGGCAACTCCGCCTGGAGCCGCTCCGTGGCGGTGTCGCCGTCCCGCAGACCGCTGACGACGCCGTCATCGACGGCCACCTCCGAGAGCAGGGTGACCTGGGGGACGCCCAGCCGCTCGGCAAGCAGCGCCGGGACGACGCCCATGCCGCCGTCGGTCGAGGCCATACCGCAGACGACCAGGTCGAAGCCGACGTGCTGGACGAGCTCGGCCAGGACGGACGAGGTACCGAAAACGTCGGTGCCGTGAAGGTCTTCGTCGTCCATGTGGACGGCCCTGTCCGCCCCCATGGAAAGGGCTTTGCGCAACGCGTCCTTGGCGTCGGCCGGCCCCATCGTGACAACAATGACCTCGGCGTCCCCGTGCGACTCGGAGATCTGCAGTGCCTGTTCCACCGCGTACTCGTCGAGCTCCGAGAGAAGCCCGTCCACGGCGTCCCGGTCAGTCGTCATCTCCTCGGTGAACCGCCGGTCACCCGTCGCATCCGGCACGTACTTCACGAGGGCGAGGATCTTCATGCTCACGCGCTATTTCTCCTTGCTCGGTCGTCTCCGGCCTGCGGTGCATCGGCCCACAGACCCAGGAATTCGAGGGCGTTGCGGCCAAGGACACGTGCCGTCTCTGACTCGCTGAGCACGTTCTGCTCGGCTGCCCCGGTGACGGTGGTCAGGGCGGTCTCCAACGGTGCCGTCAGGAAGGGATAATCGGTGCCGAGCATCAGGTGGTCGGCACCCACACGCTCGGCCACCAGTCGCAGATGCTCCGGGTCGAAGACCAACGCGTCCGCCCACAACGAGCCAACCAGCCGGTTGAGTTGGGCGGTGCGCTCGGGATCGGGGCCGCCCCGCAGGAGCGCGTCCCCGTACGCCGTACGCGGATACGTCCAGGGGAACGCGCCGCAGCCGTGTGCCAGGGCGACCCGCAGTTCCGGAAACTCCTCCAGCACCCCGCCGAAGACCAGCGCGGTAGCCGCCAGAGCGGTGTCCGTCAGCATGCCGACACCGAACGAGTACATCGGCTCCGCACGGCGTACCGCGTGCGCGACGTCCGTAGGATGGACGAAGAGTGGCACCCCCGCCTCCTGCGCCGCCGCGAAGAACGGCCTGAGCACCGGAGCATCCAGCTCCAGATCACCGATGCGGGTGCCGATCTCCACTCCGTCCAGCCGCAGCTCCTGCTTGACGCGCAGCATTTCGGTGATGGCCGCGTCGACATCCTGCAGAGGTACGGCACCCAGACCGCGCAGCCGGCCCCCCGACGCGGACACGGCCTCGGCGAACAGGTCGTTCTGCCGGCGCAGGAACTCCGCGGCGTCCTTGCCCTCCGCCCACATCGACAAGGTCACCGGCACCGGCGAGATCACCTGCATGCCGACGCCTGCCGCATCCAGCTCGGCCAGCCGGGCCTGCATGTCCCACAGGGCGGGCTTCACACGCCGAAAGACCTCGGTGCCGCGCATGATCCGCCCCGCCCCGCCGCCCTCGTCGATGACCAGGAACGGCCAACGCGGATCGTCAGCCACCCGAGTCGGCGGACGCAGCGCGGACGGGAAGTAATGAGCGTGGATATCGACGACCGGGTGACCGTGAGCGGCCGGAAGATCAGGCATGCCCGCTATGTTCCCGCCCCCCGGACACCACGCCAACAAGCGGTTCCGGGCAGTAGAACTCCCCGTCGCCGCGGGGTCCCGAACGCACGACGCCCTGTGGTTCGGCGGCGTCGCTAAGGCTCACCAGGCCGTCGCACACGTTCCACGACCGGCCGTCCTGGTCGACGTCGCAGAGCCGCACGAACACGTCGGCGTGCGGCAGGCTGGAGGAGAACCGGATCTCGGCGCTGACCTCACCGACGACCTCGACGTCCTGGTCGAGTACCGGTGTGGTGTAGGTGAGCACGTCCGGGCGGGCCTCGAGCTCGGTGTTCTCGGCCCGTCCGGCGACGCCCACGGCCAGCCGCACGCCGCCGACCGTCGGGGTGGGGTCGGCCGGGTCGTAGCGGTAAGTGCCCACTGAGGACTCAGCGGGTGGCTCCGAAGTCAGCGCACCCGCGGCACCGAGGTGGAAACGCTGTGGCGAGTACCCGGCCGGTGGCCAGGAGTCGAACGAGCGCCACGCGTCCTCGCCCATCACGAAGATGTCGTACCAGCCGCCGACCGAGCTGGCCGGCACGGTCACGTCGGCGACCCGGTGGCTGTGGTCGATCCCGTCCCACCGCGGGGAGGTGGCGTCGTGGGTGACGATGTCCTGGATGTACGGGGAATGCTCACCGAACGCGGCGATGTCGGCCTCGGCCAGCGGAAGCGTCCACAGTGCTCGCGCGGTCCTCTTGTCCTGCGACGTCTTTCTGCGATACCGGACCCCATGAGGCCGCAGCCGACCACGCCGGGCTGGGCGGGTGACGGAATCCATGGGGGTCCTACCTTTCAGACGTTACGGCGGTACTGGCCGTCGACCTCGAAGAAGGCGTCGGTGATCTGCTGGAGCGAGCAGACCCGGGCGGCGTCCATGAGGACGGCGAAGACGTTGTCGCCGCTGACCGCCGCGTCCTTGAGGGCGGTCAGGGCCGTGTGCGCCGGCTCCTCGTGGCGGGCCTGAAAGTCCTGGACGCGCTTGAGCTGGCTGCGCTTCATGTCCGCCTGCACCGTGCCGCGCACGGTGTGCCGCCACCTGGTCACGGGCCGACTTGAGGACGGACTCGTCCCTGGCGGCAAAGGCGACACGGACTCCTTCAGCGGCAAACGCCTGGGCTGCCGCCAAGCCGATTCCACGACTCCCTCCTGCGACGATCGCCCGCCTGCCGCCGAGTCGAAGGTCCATCACTTTTCCTTTCGTCCTCGTGAGGCCGGGCTCACAGGCCCAGGAAATCAAGCTCGTTCGTCCAAGGACGCGGTCCGCCTGCGACTCGCCGAGGACATGCTGGTCGGCCGCTGCGGCGACGGTAGCGACTACGCCGGGCCGTAGATTTCCGTGCCCACCACCTTCCGGCCTCCCTGCGTCCGGCGGCCGGATGACCGTGCGCGGCCGGACGACCAGGCATGCCCCTATCCTGTGCACCGCCACGTACCCCGCCAACGAACGGTTCCGGGCAGTAGAACTCACCATCGGCGCAGGAACTGCTGACAGGTAGACCGGAGTTCGAGGCCGCGCACCGCGGCCGATACGACGGAGGTGTCCTACGCCTCCGTATGGATCTTCGGGAGGAACGACCATGGCTGAGGTGCTTGGTCTCGGCATCACGCACTATCCGATGTTGGCGGGTGCCGACACGCATATGGCGAATCTGCTCAAGAGCACCCTGAAGGATCCCGACATCCCCGCCGACCGGAAGGACGTCCGCAACTGGCCCGAGCTCGCGCAGCGTGAATGGGGAGACGACCAGGGTGTCGCCGCTGCCGCCGCCCACCGGGCCCGGTTGCTCAGCGGTCTGACCCGCTGCCGTGAGGCACTCGACGAGTTCCGTCCGGATGTCGTCGTGGTCTGGGGCGACGACCAGTACGAGAACTTCCGCGAGGAAGTCATCCCCTCATTCTGCGTGTTGGCCTACGACGACACCGAGGTCGAGGCATTCGCCGTACTGGACATGATCAAGGTGCCGAACGCCTGGGGCCTGCCCAAGGACACCACCTACCGTATGCGTGGCCTGCCGGCCTTCGCCAAGCAGCTCGCGACGGACGTGCTCACCGCAGGGGTGGACGTCGCCTACTCCTACGAGCAGCGCAAGGGCGTCCATTTCCCGCACGCGTTCGCCAACACGCAGATCTTCCTCGACTACGAGCACGTGGGAAAGGAATTCCCGTACCCGATCGTGCCCATCGCGGTGAACTGTTACGGCGAGCACGTCATCGCCCGGCAGGGCGGCATGGCCAAGTTCGCCGACATCGAGGCCGGTGAGCAGCTCGACCCGCCGGGTCCGTCGCCGGTGCGCTGCTTCGAGCTGGGCCGGGCGGTGGCGCGTTCGGTGGCGGCCGGCGACAAGCGTGTGGCGCTGGTCGCGTCGGCGAGCTGGTCCCATGCCTTCCTCAACGACAAGGACTGGCACCTGCGCCCGGACTCCGACGCCGATATCAGGCTCTACGACGCCCTCGTCGCGGGTGACTACGACACCTGGCAGAAGGTGACCACGCGAGAGGTGGTCGACGCCGGCCAGCACGAGATGCTCAACTGGTTCTGTCTGCTGGGTGCGATGTCGGAACTCGGTCTCGAACTGCAGTGGAGCGACTTCGTCCCGACGGAGATCCTCAACTCCAACAAGGTCTTCGCGCTGTACCAGTGACGACGTTCTCGCGCGACGTGTGGCCGCCACCGCGGATCATACGTCGCGCGGGAACCAGCGGGCGTGTTCCGGCAACCCCTGCTTGAGCTCCTTGGCCAGTTGCGCGGTGGTGTCCCGAAGCACGGTCCCGGTCTTGGGGTCGAGCTCCACGTCGGACGGATAGGCCACGGAGAGCGCACCCACGGCAAAGCCCCGCACCACGATCGGCGCGGCGACACAGGCCAGGCCCAGCCTGGCCTCCTCGCGTTCACGAGCCAGTTCGCCCTGGCGGATGCGCCGCAGCTCGGGGATCAGCTTGTCGACGTCTGTGATGGTGTGCGGTGTCAGGCCGGGGAGAGGGCTGGGCAGGAAGTGCTTCAGGTCTTCCAGGTTCTCGTGCGCCAGCATGGCCTTCCCCACGGCAGTGCAGCTGGCCGGCAACCGTACACCGACACCGTCCGGGTCGGACGATTTGCTGTTGCGCGCCACCTTTTCCAGGTACACGACATCGAACTGGCGCAGGACCCCCAGTTGCACGGTGTGTCCCGTCCATCGGTGAAGCCTGGCCATGTGTGGCATGGCCGCATCCCGCATGACGCCCGCCGGAGTGGTGCTGCCCAACTGGAACAGCTCGATCCCGATCCGGTACCCGGCGCGGTGGTGCTCGATCGCGCCCAGTTCGATCAACCGGGCCAGCAGCCGGTGCACGGTGGACTTGGGCAGCCCCGAGGCACGGGAGAGCTCCGTCAGGGTCATCACGCGTTCATGACTGTTGAACGCCCGCAGCACGTCGAAAGCCTTGGAGAGGATCGACGGCGGATTCTCGGCGATCAGCATCAGCCCTCCGTTCGGCCTGGCACATACGACGGACCGCACACCCAGGTTTCGTCCGCATCTCAGCAGTATGAAACCCCCACCCAGGCCGTGCGGTCCAGGTTCCAGCCACTGGAACACTCCATGTCATCCCTGGTCACCGGTCCGTAGCGTAAGTAGACGGCTTGCTCTGCGCTCGCGCAGCCGATGAGGCGGAAAGGAGAAGCCGCTATGCAGGACGCACAGGTCGTCGTCACAGGAGCCGGCCCCGTGGGGCTGCTCACCGCCCTGGGACTGGCCAGGGCAGGCCTGGACGTCACGGTGCTCGAAGCAGCGTCCGGGATCGAGCCGCGACCGTACGACATGGTCTACCACTGGGCGGTTCTGCCCGGGCTGGAGGACCTCGGCCTCCTGGAGGAGCTCTGCCAGGCCGGCGTCGTGGCACACACCAGATCCTTCGTCGTTCCGAGCACCGGTGAGCGGTTGGTCCTCGACCTGCGGTCCCTCACGGACGAGGTCGAGCATCCTTTCGAGTTGCTCGTCCCGTCCCATGGGCTGGCCAGGATCGTGGTCGACCGGCTGGCCCGCCACCCCCGGGTCAGGTTCGAATGGGGCACACGCCTGACCGATGTGTGGCAAGACTCGCATGGCGTAACCGTGACGGCAGATACCCCGCACGGCGTCTCCACCCTGCGGGCAGCGTGGCTGGTCGGTGCCGACGGGGCGCACAGCCAGGTCCGGCGGTCGCTGGGCATGGGCTTCCCCGGCGTGACCTGGCCCAAGCGGTTCGTGGCCGCCGATATCCGGTTCGACCTCGCAGGGCTCGGGATGTCTCCCTCCTCTTGGCAACTCGATCTCGACAACGGCGCGCTGATCGGTCTGGCCGACGACACGGGCCTGTGGCGGTACACCTTCGCGGAGAGCCGGCTGCTGCCGGAGGAGACGATCGCCGACCGCATGTCCGCCGTGTTCAAGGCCGTGCTGCCGCACGGGGCCGACCCGCTGCTGGAGAGCTGGGCGGCCTCCCGGGTCCATGAGCGTGCGGCCGAGAGCTTCCGGTCGGGACGGGTCGTACTCGCCGGAGACGCCGCCCACGTCACCAACCCGAGCCGTAGCTTCGGCCTGGCCTGCGGGGTCTTCGACGCCCTCGCACTCGCCCGGCTGCTGGCCTCCGTGGTGCACGGTGACGCGGAACACACGGTTCTCGACCAGTACGCGGAGGACCGCCGCAAGGTCTTCGAGGAGTCCGTGTCCCCGCTGTCGGCGCAGGCCATGCGTCTGCTGTTCCTCACCGAGAGCCCGGAGCGGTTCGCCGAGGGAGTCGAGCACTGCCGCCGTATGGCCGCCGATCCGCACCTGCTCCGCGGCCACCTCCTCGAGAGCCTGGAACTGCGCGGCACGTTGTTTCTTCCATGAGACGTTTCTGCCGTGAGACCGGCAGTGAGGCCCACAGCGTTGCGCTGTGGGCCTCACCGTCGCTGAGCCGGCTCGCGCTCAGCCGACGACGAACACCTTGCCGTCGTCGATCTCTGTCGCGTACGTCCGGAGCGCCACGGTGGCGGGGAAGCAGAGTGCCTCGCCCGTGCGGATGTCGAACCGCGCCATGTGCAGCGGGCAGGTCACCTCGCAACCCTCCAGGTCGCTGTCGGACCCGAGCGACCACTTCTCGTGGGTGCAGGTGTCGGCCGTCGCGTAGAACTCGCCTTCCTCCGTGTGGTACACGGCGATCGGCGGGTCCCCGGGCACGGTGATGGCCGTGCCCGGCGCAACGTCCTCGGCCAGGCAGGCGAAGCGGCGTTCGGTGGTCATGGCCCAAGCCGTCCTTCCTGACCCGAGCCGGAGAGCCAGGGCCAGTACTTGGCCGTGGCTCCGCCATCGACGGTGATGTTGCTTCCGGTGATCATCGAGGACTCGTCCGAGGCGAGGAACACCACCGCGGGGACGTAGTCCTGGGGAGTGGGCAGCCGGCCCATCGGGAAAAGACCCTGAAAATTCATCGGGTACTCGCTGGGCCCGGCCATCAGTCCCACGAGCTCACGGGCCCGCTCAGGGTCGTCGGGAAGGGTCACGGTGGGAGTGAAGCCGTTGACCCGGATGCCGTGCCTGGCCAGTTCCATGGCGGCGGAGCGGGTGAAGTTGATCAGCCCGCTCTTGCCGGTGGAGTAGCCGATGTTGCCCGGTTCACCCTGCCAGGCCGCCGTGGACAGGATGTTGATCACGCTACCGTGAGTGCCGGCGTCAATCATGTACATGGCGACTTCGCGGGTGAAGAGGAAGGATCCGCCAAGGATCACGTCGAGCTGCCGGCGGTAGTCCTCGACGGTCATCGTCAGCAGCCCGCGCTTGTGGAACCACACGGCGCTGTTGACCAGGATGTCCACGCGCCCCCAACGGGCCACCGCCTGCTCCACGACCTCCGGGGCGTGCGCCGGGTCGGTGACGTCGCCGATGGCGGCGATCGCCTCGCCGCCCGCCGCCTCGATGGCCGCGACGGACGGCTTGACCGACTCCTCGTCGAGCCCGGTGCACACCACCCGGGCGCCCTCGGCGGCGAGTCCCGCCGCTATGGCACCGCCGATGAGCGGGCCGGTACCGGTCACGATCGCGACCTTGTCCTGCAGGCGGTTCACAGGATCACGCTCACCTTGCCGTGCGGGTGCAGCGCGTCGAGGTCGAGTACGGACTTGCGGAGCTCGTAGCGGAAAGATCCGTCCTCGTCCTGAAGCAGGATGTGCCGGTACTCGCCGACATACGTGTCGACCGTGCCCGAACGCATCCGGTACACCGCGAAGTTGGCAGTGACGGTCAGCCGTCCGTCGGTGGCGTCGGTGACCCGCACATTGGTGATCAGGTGCCGGGTACGGGAGTGCGGGTACTCGGCGTGTGCGGCGCGGGTGAGCAGCGAGTTCACCCGCTGCTCCAGCAGAAAGCGGTCGTCCTGGATGAGGAAGAGATCCCGCGCGGGGTCGCCGTCCGGCTTGTCGGTGGACGGAACCTGGTACTGCCCGTGCGCGGCGAACAGCTCCAGCCACTCGTGCAGCCGCCATGTGTCGAGCAGCTCGGCCTCCTCGTAGAGGTAGCGTTCCACCGAGCGGACCAGGCTGTCGGGGACATTCGCCGGTGCGATCGGCGGGGTGGGGGCTTGGGTGGCCATTGCGACTCCTTGTTACGTGTCTGCGCTCGGTTCAGCCGACCAGTCGGCCCATGAGTGAGCGGCCGGCGATGATGCGCTGGATCTGGCCCGACCCCTCGAAGATGTCCATGATCTTCATGTCCCGGTACCACTTCTCCAGGAGCAGTTCCTTGCTCCAGCCCTCGGGCCCCAGGAGCTGGATGCAGCGCCGGACCACGCGCTCGCAGGACTGCGGCGCGTAGCCCTTGGCCGCGGCGGCGGCCACGGTGTCGCTGCGGTCCTTGCCGATGTCGACGAGATACTGGGCGCGCAGGACGAGTCGGCGGCCCCGCTCCAGCGTGTGCTCCATGTTCTCCAGCTCGGTCTCGATCTGGGACAACCGCTGCGGAGTGAACCCCGCCTTCTGCCCGACCAGGAGGCCCTTGGTGACATCCAGCGACGCCTGGGCCAGGGCGATGGCCATGGAGGAGATGCGAGGACGGTTGTGGACCAGAGCGGCGAACGCACCGCTGCGGCCGCTGGCCCTGGTCTCCGCTTCGCCCTCGGCCGTCCAGCCGAGCCGGTTCTCCAGCGGGACCACACAGTTGTCGAAGAACAGTTCGGACGTCACCCAGCTGCGGATGCCCAGCTTGCTCTCGCTGACCTTGGGAACGGTGAAGCCCGGCGTTCCCTTGGGCACCACGAAGGAGCTGATGCCCTTCGCGCCCAGCGACTTGTCGACCGTGGCGAACACGGTGACGTACTCACCGGTGGCTCCGTTGGTGCAGAAGATCTTGGTGCCGTTGATCACCCAGGTGTCGCCCTCGCGGGTCGCGGTGGTGGACACCAGGGAGGTGTCGGAGCCGAAGCCCGGCTCGGTGAGTGCGAAGCCCGTCGGGGCGCCCCCTCCACGACGGGGTCGTACCACTTGGCGACCTGCTCGGGCGTGCCCATGGCTTCCACGACCAGTTCGCCGATGCCGCCGCCCAGCACGGGCGGCACCCACACGTCGCCGTAGACGAGCGCTTCCGTGATCACCGCCTTGGACACATAGTCGCCCTCCTCGAAGTCCGGTACGGAACCCTCTTCGGGCTTGTCGGCGCGGCCGAGCGGGACCGGGCTGGTGTCGAGGATCTCGGCCCAGTTCGCCGGCGGGGCGTGCCGGTCGTCGGCCTCTCGCGCGTAGGGCCGGCACTCGGCGACCGACCATTCACGTACCGTATTGGCGTAGTCGGCCAGTTCCTTGCTGATCTCGAAGGGCAGGCTCATGACTCCTCGTTCTCTGTGATCGGGTCTGTGGGGCGCTCAGAGCGCGGGGGTGAAGGCCGACCGCAGCGGGTCGAAGTCGATGGCGGAGAGCGCTGCCGCACTCCGGTACCACTGCTCGACCGGGTGCTCGTCGATGAAGCCATGGCCGCCGAGTGTCTGTACGGCGGTCCGCGTCGCCTCTGCGGCCACCTCACTGGCGTAGTTCACGGCTCGGGTAACGGCGGGTGCGGCCTCGGTGTACCGCTCCGCGTCGACCAGGACAGCCGCCTCGAACACTTCAGCGCGCACTTCGTAGATCCGCATCAGCGCTTCGGCCAGCGGGAAGGCGACGCCCTGGAATCCGGCGATCGGCTTTCCAAAGGCGACACGCTCGGTGGCGTAGGCCGACGCGTACTCCACCGCGCGCGTCGCGGTGCCCACCTGAGCCGCGGCCAGGGCCAGACGCAGGCGGTGCACGGTTCCGGCGAGTTCTTCGCCGTCGATCGCCGCGGCGGCCGCCAAGGTCACGTCGAACGACACGGTGGCCAGGGCGGCGGCGTCCAGCGCGAGGCCGGGTGCCGTTCCCCGCACGCTGACTCCGGCGGCCGAGACGGGCACGAGCGAGGCGCGCAGCGCCCCGGTGTCCGCGTCGCGGCCCACCACGATCAGGGGGTCGGCCGTCTCGGCGAACGCTACGGCGACCTTGCGGCCCTTGACGCGCACGGTTCCGTCGGGCGCGGTGCTGATGGTGGTGGTGAAGTCCTCGGGGCCACGCCCGTATCCCTCGTAGAGGGCGACGGCGCCGCGGGCCTTGGGGTCCTCGCTCAGGCGGGCAAGGCCGGCGGTCTGCTCCGGCGAACCGTGACGGGACAGCAGCAGCGCGGGAGCGCCACCCCACAAGGCCGCCATCGTGATACCGGGATCGCCGTACGCCAGGTTCTCGATGGCGATCATCTGCGTCACGGTGTCCGGAATCCCCCCGCCGCCGAGTTCCTCCGACAGCGGCATGGTCAGACCGGTGTCCACCAGGGTCCGCCACACGTCGTCCGGTACGGCTCGTTCCTCCTCCGCCTTCCGCGCTGCGGGGGCCAGAACGTCGAGTCCGATGGCGCGGGTGAGTTCGGCGACGGCGAGATGCTCTTCAGTGGGCTGCAGATCCATGATCGACTCTCTGCTTTCGGTTGGAGGGGCTATTTGGCCTCTGCGGTCGCGGAGGCCGGCCGCTGCCTCTGTCCGGCGAAGAAGTCCGGAAGCGGGGCCTGCGGTTCTTCGGGGAGTGCCTCCCCCGTGACCAGCTCGTGCCAGCGGCGCCACCACGTGCGCATCTGGTATTCGCCGTTCATCCCCTTGTGAGGCGTGTGCATCCCGCGGGAGATGTCGGACCAGGGCAGCTCCCGCTGGGCCGCGTAGGACCGCTGGCACGTCTCCAGTGCCTCCACGTCGTCGGGCGAGGCGAGTCCGCCCGGACCCCAGAAGGTGAGGAAGTTGTCCAGGCGCTGCCTGTGCAGTTCCTCGCCCTCCTCCGGTGGCACCAGCTGCCAGGCACTGACTTCCATGTAGTCAGGCGTGACGGGCTCGATCCTGCGGATCAGCACGCCCATGACCAGGTCGATGACCACCAGGTTGGGGAAGATCACCAGGTTGCGGGTGCCGCCCATGCGTTCCACCCACGCGTCGCCGTGCGTCTGACGGAGCCGCTCGAAGTGTTCGGCCTTCTCGTGTTTGGCCTCCTCGGACAGCGGCCGTCCCAGCGCGGCGCCGCTCGCGGGAGTGCCGGCCATGACGGCGTGGCCACCGCCCAGGTTGACGGCTATGGAGTTCGAGGCGAAGGAGATGTCGGCCTTGCCGTGGGCGGCGGTGATCATCTCCAGATAGCGTTGGTGGGTGGAGACGAGGTGGTAGCCGTCGTAACTGTTCTCCGTCAGGAGTTTCCAGTTGGCCTTCACCGAGTACTCGTGCGTGCCCGGCAGGACCCTCATGCCGACCTGGGACTGGTCGGACACCAGGTCCAGGTACTCCTTGGCGCCCGCCAGGTAGGTGGGGAGATCGACGATGTCCGGATCGAAGCTGACGAAGACGAAACCGCGGTAGGAGCCGACCTTCGCGGGAGCCGCCAGCCCCGGTCGCTCGAAGCCGGCCCCGTAGCCCGCGTCGTCGGGGATCGAGACGACCTCGCCCGAGTTGTTGAAGCTCCAGCCGTGGTAGAAGCAGGTCATGAAGCGAGCGTTGCCCTTCGGCTCACGGCACAGCATCGCACCGCGGTGGGGGCAGGAGTTGACCCAGACCTTGACCTTCCCCTGGGCGTCCCTGGCGAAGATCAGTGGCCGGCCGGCCACGGTGCGGGTGACGTAGTCGTTGGGCTTGGCGAGTTCGGTCTCGTGACCGATGTAGAGCCAGCTGTGGTCGAAGATGCGCTCGCGTTCCACGGCGAACACAGCCGGATCCGTCATGACCTTCCGGTTCACCCTGAAGCGGGGAATTTCCTGGTCGACCTCGATGTATTCAGACACCTGTAGTCCGTCCTTTCCTGTCCCAATGGCACCGTGCCGTGGAGCTGCATGTGGCGCTCCTCCCGGTTCCGGCGGCTGGAACCGGGGCGTCGAATTCACAGAAGTGAAAGGAATTACGCGCGGGCCGCGCTTGCGACACGTCTTTGCCATTCCGCGGCCAATGGCGTGGGCCGTGGCACCACGCGCCGATCGAGCCACTCGATGGTTCGCTGCCACGCGTCGAAAGAGGCCACGTGCGCCAGGGTCTCGCGGGCGTCGCGATAGAAATCCCGGGCGACGCCCGGATAGGTGACCACTTCCGTGTGGGCCGGCGAGCCGCCCAGGTACGAGCCCAGCCTGGCCAGGACGTCCGCAGGGGCACCGGGGTCCTGCTGACCGAACAGTCCGAGCCACGGCGTCCGGACGTGCCGGGCTACTTGGGTCAGCGGCGGCAGGGCGTCGGACCATGCGTCCGCCACTCCGGACGGGGCGATGCTCACCGCCGCGCCGAGTGCGAACTCGGCGGTGGCCAAGAGTGCGGTCCGGCCCCCGAAGCCGTAGCCGACGAGGCCCACCTGCACCGGCGACCAGCCGCGTTCACCCAACCGCCCCAACAGCACGGCGACGTCGCTCACCAGATCCCGGTCGGTCGTGCCGGTCGGGTCGCCACCGGTGGGCGACAGGTCGACGGCGACGGACTCGTATCCGTGCTCGGCCAGTCCGTTCATGAACCCGGCGGCGTCCCGTTCCAGGGCGCCGGCGTCGCAGAGCACGATCGCCGCGCCTCTCGGGACACCGCCGAGCTCGATCCGGGCCACCGGCAGCGACCTACCTGATCCATGCCTGAACGAGTCCTCCGCAACACTCGGCTCGATCCGCGGAAATGCGATGTCCATGCGCATGTACCTCCATGGCGGCCACGTTCTATGGCTCACGCAACTTGCTCTTGAGTACTTTTCCCGAGGCGTTCCTCGGGAGCTGCGCCACGAAATCCACCACGGTCGGGCTCTTGTAGCCCGCGAGGTATTCCTTGGCGTACGAAATGACCTCGCCCTCTGTCAGCGAGGGCTGTGCGGGCGCCCGTACGACGACGGCCCGCACCGTCTCGCCCCACCGGCGGGAGGGGGCCCCGATCACCGCGACCTCGGCGATCCCCGGGTGAGTCGAGAGGACGTGCTCCACCTCGGTCGGGTACACGTTCTCGCCGCCCGTGATGATGACGTCCTTGAGCCGGTCGCACAGATGGAGATAGCCACCGCGCAGGAACCCGGCGTCGCCGGTGCGCAGGAACCCGTCCGGGGCGAGAACATGTGCCGTCTCCTCCGGGGCCTCCCAGTACGCGGACATCGCCGTCGGTGTCTTCGCCCAGACCTCGCCCACCACGCCTTCGGCGACGTCCTTCTCCGTCAGGGGATCGACGACCCGTACCGTCACTTCGGGAAGTGGGAGCCCGGCCGAGCCCAGTCTGCCGTCGGTGTCGGCCAGATCGTGGTCCTCGGGAGGCAGCACCGTGATGCCGATGGTCTCCGTCGAGCCGTAGAACTGGAGGAACTTGCAGCGGAAGCGGCGCAGGCAGGTCCGCAGCAGGTCGGGGTCCATGGGAGAGCCGGCATAGGCGATGGTGTCGAGGGCGGAGAGGTCGTAGTGGTCGACGTCCTCGTCCTGGAGGGCCTGCAGAACCGCGGGCACGACCATGGTCGTGGTCACCCGGTGGCGTTCCACGACTTCCAGCACCGAGCGGGGTTTGGCATCGGCGGACAGCACGCAGTGGGCCCCGACGGCCAGTGCCGCGATCGCTGTGTTCAGCCCTGCGGCGTGGAAGAGGGGAAGCGCCGCCAGCAGAACGGATTCTTGGGTGACGCCCATGACGCCGGCGGCGCTGAACGTCGCGCGCAGGGCCCGGCCGTCGAACAGCGCGGCCTTGGGCACTCCGGTCGTGCCGGAGGTGTACATCATGAACGCGGGATCGGAGTCCGTGGTCACGGCAGGGGGCTCCTGCGGGTCCCGGCAGAGAAGCCATTTCTCGTAGTCGTCGGTCTCGTCCCCGATGACCACGACGGTTTCCACCGTCGTAAGCTCGTCCCGGACGGGGGTGAGCTTGCCGACGAGATCCTCCGAGACGAACAGCACTCTGGGGCGCGCGTTGTTGACCACGAAGAGCAACTCCGGCGGGGCGAGCCGCCAGTTCGCGGCGACGCTCACCCAACCCGCCATCGACGCACCGAACAGGACCTCGAAGAACTCGGGCCTGTTGCGGCCCAGGTAGAGCACCCGCTCTCCCGCACCCGGCGCGGAACCGGCGAGCCCCTGTGCGACACGGCAACTGCGTTCGTACACCTCGCGCCAGTTCCGGGTCACACCGTCGTAGGTGAGACAGGCAGCTTCGGGTGTGCGTGTCGCCCACGTGCGGCAGATCGCCGCAAGTGCGGCCGTATCTTCGGGAATGTGCGTCATTTGTACGTGATTCCGTACGGGCTGTCGCCCACCAGACGCTTTTCGGCGAACTCCCGTATCTCCGCCTCGGTGCACCCGAGTTCGGTCAGCACGGCCTCGTTGTCCTGGCCGAACAGCGGGGCGGGGCCCACGGCCGGCGGACGGGGGGCGTGGGAGAAGCGCATGGCCGGTGCGAGGTGTCGCACCGTACCGGCGACCGCATGGTGCACCGGGAACGGCCGCTGCCGATGAACGAGTTGAGGGTGGTCGGCGAGATCCAGACCGACGGCCATGACGGCCGCGGGCACCCCCGCGGAACGAAGGGCCGCCACGATCTTTTCGGCGGGCTCCCCGGCACACGCGTGGGCAAGGCCGTCGTCGAGCTGCGCATGCCGTTCGCGGCGTCCTTCGGCCGTCGCGAACTCCGCGTCGGCGGCCCAGTCGTCGCGGCCCAGGACACGGCACAGGGCTATCCACTGGGCGTCGGTCGTGACGGAGATCGCGATCCAGTCGTCGTCGGCGCACGGGTACATCCCCTGCGGGATCGCGAGCGGGGATCTGTTACCGGCACGTGTGCGCGGCTCTCCAGTGGCCGACGCTTCGATCACCGGGCGGGCGGTCAGCTGTATGGCGACATCGCCCAGCGCCAGCTCCGCGCACACGGCCTCGCCGGTACGGCGGCGCCGCCGGATCGCCGTCAGCAGTACCAACGACGCCAGGTGCGCGGAGAACGGGTCGGTGACCGTGCCGGTGACAACCGGTTCGCCGTCCTCGTACCCGGTCATCTGGGTGACCCCTGCGGCCGCTTCGGCGGTGTAGGTGAACCCCGGGCGGTTGTGCCAGCTGCCCGTGAGCCCCCATGCGGGCATGCGGACGACGATGAGGTCCGGGTTGACCTCGCGCATACCGTCGAAGTCCAGTCCCCGGTCGTCAAGCACGCGAGGCGTGTAGTTCTCCAGCACCACGTGCGCGGTGGCGATCAACCGCTTTGCCAGGTCCAGGCCCTTGGCGCCGGAGAGGTCCAGTGTGACCTCCCGCTTGCCGATGTTGGGGCCGAGGAAGGGGCCCGCGCGCTCCCACGAGCGGTTCACGGTCATGGGATTGCCCGAGAAGCGCATGGCGTCGGGGCGGTTCACCGCCTCCACCTTGATCACCTCGGCGCCCAGGGAGGCGAGATGGGCCGTGGCCAGGGGCCCCGCCTGGAAGGTGCCGAACTCCACGACGCGCAGGCCCTTCAGAGGCTGCGCGGGGTCCGCCTCGGCAGTGGCCGCAGCGGGAGTCCGCACGCTCGGGCGCGAGATCCGGAACGGCGGTGCAGGCTGTAGGAAGCCGGCTTCCGGATGCCGTACGAAGGAGTTCCGCTCGGCGTACGGCGCCAGCTCGGCGACCGTGTCGGGCGAGGTCAGCGGGACCACGGGCACACGGTGGAGCACACCGAGCTCGGTCAGCTCCTCGACCGTGTGGCGCTCGGTGAACCGCCGGACCAACGAGGTGATCTCGGTGCCGTTGTACAGCCGGTCCGAGACCATGTCGAACCGGGAGTCGTCCAGTTCGGGCACCCTCGCCATCTCCTTGAACGCCTTCCACTGCGCGTCCGTGACGGCGACGACGCACACCCAGCCGTCCTTCGCGCGTTCGACACCGGGAACGGGGTTCTGCGGGATCGGGTAGCGCGTGTGGGGAGAGAGCTGGGAGAACAGCCAGGGGAACTGGAGCAGTCCGACCAGCGCCTCGAAACGCGAGACGTCGACGTCGATCGCCGAGGCCGCCCCGGCCTCGGTGCTCAACAGCGCTGACACCGCACCCACGGCCGCGCACGCTCCGGCCGTGAGCTCGCCAAACTCCACGCCGCTGGCGACCGGCGCACGGTCCCCTCTGGGGTGGAGCACGGTGAGGCCGGCCTCGGCCTGGAGTGTGAACTCGGTCGCCGGCAACTTGGCGAACGGGCCGTCGAGCCCGTAGTCGGAAACGGTGACCACGACCAGCCGCGGATTCTCCCTGCGCAGGGCTTCCGCCAGCGCCCGGAATCCCGGCAGGTCGTCGTCGCAGATCACGACGGCCGGGCCGGTCGCGAGTTCCGGCACCAGCCGGGCGACGGCGGTCCTGGCGTCCGCGAGTTCATCGGAGTCGCACCGCACCACGCGCTTGCCCTGGTGCAGATGACTCACGTAGGCCTCGTATCCGGCGTCCTGCGCCGTCGGCCGTTCGCCGGCACGCGGCTCAAGGCGCACCACGCGGGCGCCGACATCGGCTAGTCCCGTACTTCGCGGGTCGTTGAATCGGTTGGAGTAGAGGGTTCGGTCGTATCCGGGTCGGGGCTGTGGGCGTTAGCCGGGTGTGTCGATGATTTCCCGGTCCCCGCGGCCTCGGTCCCAGCGTCAGCGCCTTGAGTGCGTGGTGACGTCTGTGGTGGAGAAGCGTCTGGGCGCTCTGCCTGTCGCTGCCGAGTTTCTGCGCCGGCTGGACGTGGCGGGGATCGTCGACGGGTTGTGCCCGTCCGCGCCGAGCGCGCACCTGACGCACGGGCAGGTCATCGAGGCGCTGGTCGCGAACCGGCTGACCTCGCCGATACCGCTGTTCCGGGTCGGCGACTGGGCCCGGACCTGGGCGGTGGAGGAGGTCCTGGGCATCGAGGCGGGCTTGCTCAACGACGACCGCCTCGCGCGGGCACTGGATGCGATCGCCCCGAAGCTGGAGCAACTCGCGGGCACGGTCGGCGCGCGGGCGATCACCGAGTTCGGCATCGACGTGTCGCGGTTGCACTGGGACATGACGTCCATGTCCGTCCACGGGGCCTACCCGCTGGAAGATCAGGACGACGCGTTCCCGGTGATCAAGCACGGGCATCCCAAGGACCGCCGGGTGGACCTGAAGCAGGTCCAGGCCGGGCTCGCGGTCACCGGTGACGGCGGCATCCCGGTCCACGCCCGGGTCTTCGGCGGGGGCGCGGCCGAGGTGTCCCAGGTCGTCGGGGCGATGAAGGATCTGCAGAAGCTGGCCGGCGAACGGGAGTTCCTGCTGGTCGCCGATTCCAAGCTGGTTTCCTACCCGAACGTCGCCGCACTGCTGGCAGCCAGGACGGCATTCATCGCCCCGGTCCCGGCGGCTCAGGTCAAGGACGGTTTCTATGCCGCCTTGGACCTGGAGGCCGCCACTGTCGTGGACTGGGTGCCCGACCGCGACGCGGGCAAGGACCCCGCCCAGCGCGAGGTCTACCGGGTACTGGAGGACGTTCACACCCTGAACGGTCCGCGCAGGCGCGACCCGGTCCTGAGCGTTCGCCGAATCCTGGTCCACTCCACCGGCAACGCTGCGGGCCAGCAGGCCGCCCGCACCAAACGCCTCACCCGCGCGGCCGAGGACCTGGACAAGGTCCAGCACGGAGCCGGCGGCAGGTACTACAACACCGCCGAGAAGATCGCGGCCCGTATCGGCGTGATCGCCAAGACCCGGCGGGTTGCCTCCTGCCTGCGCACCGAGATCGGCGAAGACGACAACGGCAGGCCCACCCTGGCCTGGCACTTCGACCATCAGGTCCTGGACGACGAGGCGGCAGCCGACGGCTGGTACGCGCTGCTGACGGCGCTGACCCCCGAGCAGGCCGACCCGGGCCAGGTCCTGATCCAGTACAAGGGCCAGGGATCGGTCGAGCGCCGTTACGCGGACTTCAAGGGCCCCCTGGCGGTCACCCCGCTGTTCGTGCAGCACAACCACCGCGTCGCCGCCCTGATCCAGGTCATCTGCCTGGCCCTGCTGGTCTTCAGCCTGATCGAGCGCCAGGTCAGACAAGCCCTGGGCCCCGAGCAGACGATGGTCGGCCTCTACCCGGACAACCGCCGGGTGCGGCCCACCGGCCGCATGATCCTCTACCACCTGAGCGAACTCGCCCTGCGGATCGGCAACGTCACCGATCCACCCACCGTCCAGATCACCCGAGGAGTCCAACTCCACCTCCTCGACCTCCTCGGCATCGAAGTCACTCAAACCCGCTGGCCAATGACCTGAAACGGCGACCCGCGAAGTACAGGGCTAGTGCTCTGACCACATTGGTTCGCCGGGTTGGTGGTCGGGGCGGTTGGATGTGCGGTGACGTCCGATCCGAGTGCTGGGGGTGCGGTGGCTGAGCCTGTCCGCGTGCGCAGGTTGACCGACCAGGAGGGGCAGAAGCTGCAGCAGATCGTGCGCCGGGGCAGCACCAGTTCGGTGCGCTTCCGACGCGCGATGATGCTACTGGCGTCGGCTGGCGGGAACCGGGTCCCGGTGATCGCCCAGCTGGTGCAGGCCGACGAGGACACAGTCCGGGATGTGATCCACCGGTTCAACGAGATCGGCCTGGCCTGTCTGGACCCTCGGTGGGCGGGAGGCCGTCCCCGCCTGCTCAGTCCTGACGACGAGGACTTCGTCGTCCAGACGGCCACCACCCGCCCGACCAAGCTCGGCCAGCCCTTCACCCGCTGGTCCATCCGCAAACTCGCCGCCTACCTGCGGAAAGTCCATGGGCGGGTCATCCGCATCGGTCGCGAGGCATTACGCCGTCTGCTCGCCCGCCGCGGCATCACCTTCCAGCGCACCAAGACGTGGAAGGAGTCCCCGGACCCCGACCGCGAGGCAAAGCTGGACCGGATCGAGGAGGTCCTGGACCGCTTCCCGGACCGGGTCTTCGCGTTCGACGAGTTCGGCCCGCTCGGAATCCGCCCCACCGGCGGTGCGTGCTGGGCTCCCGCCAGTCATCCCGAGCGGCACCCGGCGACCTACCACCGCACCCACGGCGTCAGGTACTTCCACGGCTGCTATTCGGTCGGCGACGACACGCTCTGGGGCGTCAACCGCCGGAAGAAGGGGGCCGCGAACACCCTGGCCGCGCTCAGGTCGATCCGGGCCGCCCGCCCGGACGGCGCCCCGATCTACGTCATCCTGGACAACCTGTCCGCCCACAAGGGCGAGACGATCCGCCGCTGGGCGAAGAAGAACCGCGTCGAGCTGTGCTTCACGCCGACATACGCGTCCTGGGCCAACCCGATCGAGGCGCACTTCGGACCGTTGCGGCAGTTCACCGTCGCGAACTCCAACCACCGCAACCACACCGTGCAGACCCGGGCCCTGCACGCCTATCTGCGCTGGCGCAACGCGAATGCCCGTCACCCCGACGTGCTGGCAGCCCAGCGCCGCGAGCGCGCTCGCATCCGCAGCGAGAAGGGCATCCGTTGGGGCGGACGTCCCCTCGCCGATGCCGCTTGACCGGCCGGATATCTTTCCCGGCCGAGTCCTAGCAGTAGCCGTCCACGCTGGCGCCGACTGGAGCGAGGTTGGGCCAGGGACGCCCTGCTCTGTCGGAGGCAGCGGACCGTAGGAGGTCAAGAAGAGTGCACCCTGGGTAGCCCCGGAAGCTCGCGTAGGTGCCCCGGTAGTAGCAGTTCCAGTAGCTCACGACCCGCCGTTGCGTGCGTGCGAAGAAGGCCGGGTTGTCCACGATGAACTGCCCGTAAGCGAGGTGGCCGCAGGTGCCGGGCGTGGCGAGGCCACGGAGCTCATCGCAGATGACCACCAGGATTTCCAAGACGTACTCGCCAACCAGCTGCACGACGAAGGGGACGACCCATGGGTCCGTGGAACCAACGACCTTCTCCAGATGACGCTGTCTGACCACCCCGTCGCAGTGCCTTGAGTACAGACAGTGCAGAAGCTGCCGTTGGCGCGACGAAAGCGACGCCACCGCGTCAGTTGGCGGCTCGCCGTTGTAGAGGCGGCCGGGGATCAAAACCTGCTGGCCCTCTACAGCGACCGAGAACGAGGCATGCGGCGGGAACCGAGAATCAGGCATCACCGCCAGGACTGCCTCGGCATCGCTTGCAAGCTCGGCTGGGAACGCCGTGACCAACGGATTGCTGCTGTCGGAAAGCGGCTGCACGAGCCGAGCATAGGCGGATGCCACGGCCAGGTAGCCGGCATCAATGGCCACACACCCGCTCAACCCGGCGAAGGTATGCGGTCAGAGCACTAGCCACTGTGGCGAAGCGATCCGGTAACATAATCTCTCGCACGCTGGCGAACTGTGCCGCGCATGGACGCCACGGTTCCGCTCGTCCAAGCCCGCTGAGCGTCCACGTGCCGTCAGGCCAGCAGGGAGAGAGCCATCGACAACCCACATGAGACGACGATTGCTGGACCTCGCGATCACCAGTGAAGGAGCTGGCATGCTCTGCCTCTCCGCTTCAGTCCGTTCCCAGGCCCACGGACCATCCCAGCAGGCATCAACCCGATATATTCCTGCCTCAGCATGCCCTAGAACGGGAACCCGAGGTCTCCTTCGCGGAGAGTCTGCAATGGACCGACGAATGATTCCGAGGCCGCAGTGAGTAGCTTGGACTCCCCTTACCGCGGACGGCGCCTGATGGTATTTCAGACCCGTCCCCTGATCCCCGGCTATCTGAACGACGGTTCGCAAGCAGTCCTACTGGATCTGCTAAAACACATGAGTGACATCGGCGTGCGCACAGTGGTGTACTGCGGACAGCACCGTAGCCACGCCGACGAGTTCGAACTCTGGCCCGGCGTGACAGTCCGACCCGTGCTCCCGTTCAACATGGATGGAGGTGATCCTTATCAGGCACCTATATACCATCTTGCACGCATCATCGATATCCTACGGCGCGGAGCCGACGAGAGTGATGCCGTCTACGTCCACGACTCCAATCTCCGCTTCGAATTCATCGCAAGCGGAAAACCATTGGTGCGAGGAGTTTTTGACCTGTTCTACCCGCATACCCTGGCGGGGGTCATACAGTCGGGCGATGCCCGACTCGTGGCAAATTCGGACTATGTAGGCAACTGTATCAAAGAGGCTCTCCGTAGATTCCGAACGCTTGGCGATAATGCCTTGCGGGTCGTGAACACCGGCTTTCAGGAGCCACGCTTTCGGCCAGGCAACGTCAACCAAATGCGTGACCGGCTGCGACTACCGGAGGACGCACTGCCGATTCTCTATCCGCATCGCCCGGATCCGACGAAGGGCATCTTCGAGAGCCTGGCTGTCGTGCAACTCCTCCGCAAACGATTGCACGCAGACCAGTTCCGCTCGGTCCGGCTGCTCGTCTCAGTCTGGGAGGACTTCGAACCTGGACAGGGGATAGAGGGTTTGGGAGAGCCGTATCCGACAGTGTTTCGGCAGGCCGCCGAACTCGGCATTGCCGATAAGTTGCACCTGCACTCGTGGGTTCCGAGACACGACATGAGTAACTACTACGCGCTGGGGGCAGCGACCCTGTCTATCGGGACCTTCCCTGAGGCATTCGGACATGTACATGTTGAATCTATGCTCTCGGGGACGCCAGCGATCACCTCCCGAGTCGCCGCATACAGGACCACCGTACCGGAGGAGCTCGCGCGCAAAGTGGATCCGACCGACGTGGAAGCCGCCGCCGACCAGCTGGTCGAGGTACTCGGGCGCCGTGAACGCACGGGCGCACCCCTCCAAGATCACCTTCGCGATAAGTTCGGCTTCGAACGGATGCTGGACGGTTACAGTCACGCATTTTTCGACCATGCAGAGGCAAGAGAGGGCCCATTCACAGGCGTGTCAGTCCCCGTGGCAGCGGGCACACGACTGCGCATACCCCCGTGGGCCGCAGCACTTGATTCCGGCTACTACAACGACTACAGCGGATACGCCATGGACAAGCGGCTCGAAGAATGCCTTCCCTTTATCCTGGCCAGCACAACCGTAGAGACATTGAAGGAACGCACCAGCGTCAGCGAGAGCGATATCCTCAGGTGGCTGCGCAACGGACATCTACTGAGCTTGAACTCATGACGTCGTTGGGGGTGAGTGACAGTCCGGTCTCGGCAGGCATCTGTCGATGAGGTGACCAGGACATCGCGGTCGCCGAAGCGGGCCGACAGGCGTTGCGGGAGCACGTGAAGGACGAAACACTCTTTCGTTTCCAGTTTGCCTTTCCCTGACGCTAAAGGCGGCTTCGCCGGGGACACGTCAGGGCGTTCCGTGTGGGTGGTCGTGGATCCAGGACAGGCCTCCGAGGTCGAGGCGGGTGCGGGTGCGGGTGACGGCGACGTAGGCGAGGCGGGCCTCCCCGTCGTCGATGGGACCGGGTACGGCCTGGCCCGCGTCGTCGTGCTGGTCGGAATCTTGGGGTGGGGTGAAGTCGTCCGCGATTTTCACGCGGGGCCATTCGCGGCCTTTGGCCTTGTGGGCGGTCGAGACGGTCACCTGGGCGTGCTGCTCGGGGGCGAGTTGAGCGACGGCGGTGAGGATGGCGTCGGTGCCGTGGGTGTCGACGAGGTCGACCAGGGGCTGCAGGTCGCGGCCGGCCGGGTCGTGGGCGGCGTAGTCCTGCAGTTCGCCCCAGGACGGGAACAGGAGCAGTTCGGGGTGGGTGGTGTGGCGGCCTTCTTTGAGGTCGCGGGCGGCGAGTGCCAGGGTGCGCAGGCTGTCTCCTCCTCCGGCCAGCGCCACCCGGCATCCGGCGGTCATCAGGCCCATGACGTGGGACATGGCGCCGACGTTGGTGCGGCACAGCACCGCGTCGGGCCGGGTGAGGGGGCCGAGTTCGGTGGGGACGGTCTCGGTGCCGGTCAGGCGGAGGGGAGCGTCGGCGATGGCCAACCACCGATTGGCTTCCTCGGCGAGGTGGGGGCCGAAGCGGAATGACTTCGACAGGGCGAGCTGGGTGCCGTCGAAGCCGGTCATGATGTCCTTGGCGCCGCGCCAGTGGTAGATGGCTTGGGCGGAGTCGCCGACCATGACGAGTTGGGCGTGGTCGCGCTGGCTGAGGAAGATGTGTTCGACGACGGGGTTGGTGTCCTGGGCCTCGTCCAGCAGCAGGAAGTCGGCGTCGATCCTGGGCTGGGTGAGGGCCCACATTTTCAGGTAGTGGTCGTGGTCGAAGCGGACCGCGCCGGCGTCGGGGTTGTGCAGGTCGCTCCAGGCTTTGCGGGCGAAGGGCACGATGTGGGCGGCGAGTTGGGTGTGGAGATCGTTGTTCTCCAGGCCGCGCAGGCGGGGTACGTGGTGGCGGGTGATGGCCTCGTCGGCGGTGTGGCAGAAGCTGGCCACGGTGCGCAGCAGGGTGTGGCAGAGGGCTCTTTGGGAGATGTCGTGCTCTGCGATGCGGATGGCCTTGGTGACGCCGAGGGCCTGGCCGGTCTGCCAGGCCGGGCGGCGGGGTGCGTTCAGGCGGCGGGTGTAGCCGTGGCCGATGGCCGCGTAGGCAAGGGCGTGCGCGGTCTTGCACTGGACGGTGTTCGGGAAGCGGGTTCGTGCGTCCTGGGCGATGGCCCGGTTGAAGGCGAGGTAGCGGCCGCGGCGGGTGGTGGTGCGGGCGAGGAGGGCGAGGGTGGTGGTCTTCCCGGTGCCGGCGCCTGCCTGCAGGGCGAGGTGGTCGCCGGCGTGGAAGGCGTCGGCTGCTGCCGTCTGTTCGTCGGTCGGTTTCATGGCGTGGGCCTCTCGGAAAGCCGGGTGAGCGCGTGTCCGACGGCGGACAGCAGGTAGGCGGGGGTGGTGTGGGCCAGCAGCTGGCGTACCGCGTGGTCGAGGCGGTCGATCTCCTGGTCGGCGTGCTCGGCCAGGACGCGGTGCAGGGCCAGTTCCACGTACCGCTCCGGAGTCTGCTGCGCACGGCGGGCATCGGCTGTGAGGACAGCGTGCGTGGCGGGCGGGAAGGCGACATTGAGCAGCACCTTGTGGTCTGCGTCCGGGTAGTGCGTGGTGATCACGTCGATCGGCAGCCGTGCGCCGAGCCGGTGGCGCAGCCGGCGGGCGGCCCGGTGGGGGGTCTTGGCGGATACGAGGGTCATCAGACGGGTGGCGTCGTGGTTGGCGGCGAGCGGCAGCACGCGGGCGGCGCGGAGCAGGGCCGCCGGGGACAGGGGGCGGGTGAGCACGATTTCCAGGGCGTGATGCGGCATCGTCATCCCCTGCCGTGCCGGCGGGCCCGGGGGTGGGGCAGGCGGGTGTGGATGTGCGCCGCGTGCAGGAGGGGGTCGAAGGGCTGCCATCCGGCCAGGGCGAGGTCTGCGACGCCTGGGGCGGCGGCGTGTGTGGGACAGTGCTGGGCGCGCCAGCGCAGTTGCTCGCTGTAGGGGAAGTGGCCCAGGTCGTAGACGGCCATCAGGGTGTCGGGCAGGGCGAGTTGGCCTCGCTGGGGGCCGGTGGGCAGCAGTCTCCAGGTCCCGGCCGGGCCGGTGGGGGCAAGGACCGGATTGGCGCAGCGGTGACGGTGGCGGGTCTGGGCCACGCAGCGCAGGCTCTCGACGGGGCGCTCGGCAACGTAGCGGCACAGCAGCAACTGCACGACGGGACGGTCAGGTCCGTCGGTGTCGGCGCCGGGTGCGCTGCCGCCGGGGGGTGGGGCAGGGGTGAAGGCGCCGGTGTCGGTCAGACGGCGGGTACGGACGGCGAGTTGGCGGCGGGCCGCCTCGAGGCAGGGGCTCATCCGGCAGGTGGGGGTGCGGCGCGGGCAGAGCACGGCGTGCGGGATGCGGCACCAGGCGCCGCCGTCGCCGTGCGGGTGGGCGATACCGCCGCTCAGGTGCCAGCGACACGATTCGGGGACCTGAGCGGCGGTCAGTTCGGCGGGGTGCAGGGCGATGGGCCGCTGGTCGGTACGCGGGTAGAGGTCGATGCGGTTGCCGCAGTGGCGGCAGCGGCCGTGCTGGCCAGCGCGCAGCGGGCGGCTGGTGCTGGTGGCGGTCACCCGCAAGGAGCGGGGGTGTCGGGTGACGCGGGGGCTGCCGTCCCAGTGGCGGCCGGCAGGGGCGGGAGTGAGGCACATGGCAGGGACCGTGCCAGGCGACACGCAGGCGCGAGCAGCGTGTCGGAGGGATTTGCCACGGCCAGCCCAACGATCCCGCACGCATGAGCGCTATTGCGGATGGTTGTTCTATGCCTGATGCCTGATCGGGTGATTCATGACGTGGTGCACGACGGGACGGAGTGAGGGCTCAGGAACGGGCCGCGCCGGGCGGAATGTGGTCCTCGCACAGGGCGCCCAGGAAGTGCTCGATGGGCACATCGAAGGTGTGGGCGAGGGCGTGCCAGGTGGTAACACTGCCGGTGGTGCGGCCGTGTTCGAGGTCGATGAGGGTGCGCCGGGCCAGACCGCTGTGGTCGGCGAGTTCGTCGAAGGTCCAGCCGCGCTCGGCCCGCAGGCGCGCGAGCACAACGCGCAGCGCAGTGAGGTCGGGGTCGGGCGGCAAGATCGTCACCCCACCATCCGACGGTGCAGACCCCTGCCCCGTCAGTGCGGGTTTCTGCACTTTCGCCGGGGCGGAGCGGGTGAAGCGAGCTTCGCAGTGCGGGAAACTGCACTACGGTGCGTCCGTCTCGGGGGCCTGTCACGGTGAGCCCCCGCCACGGCGCGAACGGACAGGAGGACGACCAGCCCATGAGGCTCGGTGGCGCGCATGCCGCAGTGCGGCGCATCTGGACAGTGGAGCTGCGTCCGCGGGCGGGCGGCCCCACGCTCGTCTGCCCCTCCTGCACCGCCCACACCTCTCCCCTTACGGCCTCCTCCGCGCGGTCCGCCGCCCTGGCACATCTGGCCTGCCATGCCCGCGCCGACGCACTGCCGGCGTATCTGCGCAGCTGCCAGTGCCGGGTACAGGGCTGTTTGTGGCATCCGCGTCGCCGGGGATGCGGCGGGCCGGTGCTACTGGCCCTCACCCGCGACCGCAGCGGCCGCACCTGGCGACTGGCCGACACCTGTGCGGCCTGCGCGGCGGCGACCAGCCATACCGCCGTGGTGCCGGACACGCTGGTCAACTCTCCCCGGCCGCTTCCCTCTGCCTGCACGCCGCCGCAGCCGCTGGTCGGGCTCCGGGCGGAGTCCGACCAGCGGCTGCGGGTGCGGGAGATGCTCACCTACCTCGGCGCCGCGCTGCCCCGGTTCACCTCCCCCGCCGCCCGACTGCTGGGCCTGCAATGTGCCCTGCGCACCAACAGCCGCGGGCATGTCCGGCTGCCGACGGGTCTGCTGCGCGGCATGCGCCTGGGCGGGCACCGGGAGCTGTGGCAGGAGCTGGCCCACGCCGGCTGGCTGGAGCCGCCAGCCGTCAGGCCGGTGCCCGTGCAGGTGCGGCTGCTCGATGCCGCGGTCCTGGACCAGGCGCCCGGTCGCCGTGCCCGCTGCCGCGCCGCCCACTGGGCGCTGCGCCCCGCCCCCTTGGCCTTGCCGGCCGCGCCGCCCGCCCTGCGGCTGACCGCTCTGGTGCTGGCCGCACACACGTCCGTCGATGCCGAACACAGCGCCGATATGGACGTCCTCGCCCGCCTGTGCGGGCACAACCCGCAGCAGACCGGAGAGCTTCTCGACCGGCTGGTGACCACCCGCACACTGGGAGCCTGGCACCACAACCGGGAGACCGACGAGGTGCTTTGGCACCTGCCCCAACCTCGTGCACGAGCCCGCCCTGCGGTACGGCCCCGCCGCCACCAGGCACCGCGGTGTTGAGGCCGGCTCCGGGCAGAGGACAGGAAGATCGCGCCGCCCCTCGTCAGGGGCAGCACCTATGGTGGCCGTGGTGCGGACCGCAAAGGGACCGCTCGCGTGGAGGGCAAAGGGCGTTGGCCAGCGTGCAGATCACGGACAAGAACCGGTTGTCGACGGTGAAGCCGGACTTGGCCGCAACGCTGGACGCCGAGAAGTCGGGAATCACGGCGGATGAACTCACGGTAGGAGCCAGCCGGAAGGTCTGGTGGCGCTGCCCGGACTTCCCTGACGATCACGACGGGTGGGAAGCCGTCGTGGGCAACCGTACGGGAGGATTCCGCAAGCGCTATGGCACTGGCTGCCCGGACTGCCGCCTGGTCAAAACGTCCGCGCAGGAGTTGCGCCTGAAGGCGGAACTCAGCACTGTCCTTCCCATCGACCCCAGCCGTGGCGCCATACGTACCACCCGCGTCGAGCATGTCGACATGGTCGTCGAGGCCGACAGCCTGCGTCTCGTCCTGGAGTTCGACGGCTCCTACTTCCACGGGACCGCCAACTCACGGCGCAAGGACAGCATGAAGTCCCAGCGGCTGCGCTCCGCCGGCTGGACCGTGGTGCGTATCCGTGAGGACCCTCTCAGCCTCCTCGACAGCGCCTATGACGTCGTGGTCGGCTTCGTCGCCGAGCCCGAGGAGGCCGCAGCCGACGTCCCACCTGGCGCAGCTCGGCCTGGTCGATGCTGCTGCAGCCGAGCGCTACCGGGCCCTTGGCGCTCCGCAAGGTGCCGCGACGGCGCGTGAATGGATCCGCGAACGGATCGGCGAGCAGGCGCTGAAGATCGAGTACACGGCGCACAACGATGCCTGGGACTCCATGTTCGAGGCCCTGGTGGCCTATGCCGCCGATGCCGGCCACTGCTACCCCACCGATGATGTGGCTGTCGACGGCCGGAGTCTGGGCAGATGGAGCCGCAAGCAGAGGGGCTTGCAGCGCCAGGGACGCCTGCGGCCGGATCGGGCCGAGCGGCTGGCCACCCTCCCCACCTGGTCCAGCGGCACCGCGCACGAAGCCGGCTTCTGGTCCCGATACCGTGCCTATCTCCAGCGTGCCGAGGCCACGGATCCGGACGAGCGCGAGAACGCGATGCCGGGCCGCGAGGCCACCGTGTGGGCGAACAACCTCCGCAGTCGGCGAGAAGATCTGGTCGCGCACGGCCGCGACCTGCCGGACGACCAGCTCAAGGCCCTGGAGGGGATACCCGGTTGGTCCTGGACTCCCTTCGGTGACAGCCACACGACGAAGGTTCAGGTGATGCAGCAATTCGTCACCACCACCGGCCGGCCTGTCGCCTCCATCAAGCAACGCGAAGAGTGGAACGGCCACCCCATCGGAGTCTGGCTGAATTCCTGGCGCACCAACCGTGGCAGGCTCCCGGATGCGCATAAGGTCGATCTGGAGGCGCTGGCGGGATGGACATGGGACCAGCGCGGCGATCAGTGGGAGGCGATGTTCCAGCAGCTCACGGACTTCGGCACAGACCACGGCCACCTACGGCCAAGCCTGACCCTCGGCAGCGAGCAGGAGAAGACGCTCGCCCGGTGGAAACGCAACCAGAAAAACCGCCTTCAGGGTCGCGACGATGCCAGGGCCGACGAACTGCGCACGCTACTCGCCCGCTACGGGGAGGAACTCCCCTGAACCGGTAGCGGGGCGTACCGGCCGTCTATCACGCCCAGTTGCTTGAGCACTCAGGCGCAGATGTGTGCCGAGGCTCGGTAATTGTCACCGACGGCACCGGATAGCCTGCGAAGAAACCAGGTTGAAGCAGTCGGACTGTCACCAGAGAGGCGCTGGAGTTGTCTCACATAGCCGATCACTGGTCTTCCAGTCGCCGGCGCGCAGTGTGACTCGCGACGACCTCATCGCCATGCTCCGCGAACAGACTCCGGCATGCGGGCCTGCACGCGACGCTTTGATCGCCGGGGCTGGCTTCGTCGTCTGGGACGGCCTGGTCCCGGCCAACCGGCACGCGGGCGTCTTCCGGGGTCGAATGCACCACTCCTTGAAACGTGGCCACACGATCGACGGCCTGGCCGACAGTGTCGACATCCTTCGGCGAGCCGGGGAAGAGCCGCTTCGTATCGGATCCATCGACGCGGTGGACAGATCATCCTGGCTCACGATCTTCCTGAACTCCACGGCGACAGTAGTGGTGGCCTGCTGCGGCGGACGCCGACCCACCACCATGGAGCCGGCCGACACCCCCGACTCCGGCGCCCAACCTCGAAGGTGACAACAAGCCTGCCTATGTGACAACCATCGCGCTTTGACTCAAGATGCCGGAGCGCGCGGAAGGAGCACCGCCCCGGTCAGTAGTCGACGTCGAGGTAGTCGATGTCGGTGAAGTCCACCAGCAGGCCGTGTGCGCGCCGTCCGCGGTCCTTGAAGTAGATCTCCTGAAGTCCTTCGGCCACGATGTCCTGGAGCTGTTGCTCGGCGGCTCCGGCGGCGTGGGCGTCGAAGAGCCGTGCGGCGTAGGCAGGCGGCAGGCCTTGAGTGATGGGCCGCAGCCGCGGGTCGTCGGTGGTGCCTGGGGCTGCGGTGAACCCGAAGCGTGCCCGGGTGTCGATGACGATGCCGCCGGTCGTGGCGGCCTGCTTTTTTGCCCTCTCGCGCACCCGGGGCTGCCACCGTTTGCGGACCTCGTCGGCGAGCCGTTCCGCGAGGTCGCGGCGGGGCTGCTTGAACTGTCCGGTGAGGTAGCGCTCGACGGTGCGCTGGGTGACGCCGAGCAGGGCGGCTGCGGCCTGGGTGCCCTTGGTCTGCTTGACCAGGTACTGCATCTGCTTCTGGGCCGACTTCGGCAGGGGGCGGGTGAAGTGCGCGGCGTCGGCCTTGTCGAGGCTGTCGGCGAGGATGCCCATCGGTGCCTACTCCCCTTCGTCCTGGCCGGAGACGATGCCGGTCTTGATGTGCCGGGCGATGTTCACATCCGGGCCGTATTCCTCGAGCAGGCCCTCTGCCCACAGCACGCTCTGGGTGCCCTCGTGCTTGACCATCCCGGGTGAGACGCCGAGCCGGAAGCCGCCGGGCAGCGGCTTGCCGTCCTGGTAGGGCAGGAAGTCGAGGGGGCTGGGGCCGTCGGAAGCGTACACGGCGCAGTCGGAGAGGATCGCGACCGGGTACAGGCCGGCGTGGGTGGCGAGCTTGAGCATCTTGCGGTGCATGTTGGTGCGGGCGCTGGCGATGACGGCGGCGCGGATGTCGGGGCGCCAGGTCGGGCGGGCGAGGGCGGGCCACGCCTCGCCCGGCCGCCAGCCGCCGCTGCGGGCCCGCTCGCGCAGTTTGCCGATGCCGCCCTTGACGGTGGCCTTGACGGCGCTGAGTACCGCGGCAAGGACGGGATCGGTCTGCTGGTAGCCGGCCATCGCGGCCAGGAACTGCTCTTCGGGCATGCCCGGGGTGACGCCGAGGCCGGCCATCGTGGCGACGTAGGCGTCCCGTAGCCGGGTGTACCAGGCGTCCAGGTAGGGGCCGTGTTCGTAGCGCAGGTAGGCCTCGAGGGGGGCGACGGGGTAGCCGAGCTCGACGGCGTAGGCGACGGTCGGGGTGGCGTACCAGGCCGGGCCCTGGGGCGGCTCGCCGTGGGGGGTGAACGGGCTGGGCAGTCGCTCGTCGAGGCGGATGTGGGAGAGGTCGACCAGCCAGGAGCCGGGCAGTTTCGCGTCAAAGGCCGGGCGGTGGACGTGGACGGGGGCGGACAGGCCGACGGTCAGCCGGTTGGCGGCCGCGGCGAAGGCCATGTTGACGTCGATGCCGACGACGTAGGGCTTCATGCATTCCTCGTCTGTCAGCGGCCTCGCCCACTGGTAGGCCTCTTCGTCCAGCATCTGGTCGGGGGTGCGCTGGTGGAAGCGGGGATACAGGGCGGCGACGGCCGGATGTCCGTCGGGGGCCTCGGGCGGGGCGCACTCCACCGCTTCCGTCAGCGAGCCGGGCATCGGGCCGGACACCCAGCTGCCGGTGGCGGAGTCCTTCACCGCGCGGGTGGGCGGGCGCAGCGCGGTCATCAGTTCCAGTCCGGTGACTGCGGTGGAGCCGCACGGGGTGAGCACGCGGGTGGCGTAGGTGCCGAGCAGGCGGGCGAGTTCAGCCGGCTCCAGCTGGTCGGCTGTCCCCCAGGAACGGGCGTCGAGGGCGCCCCAGGGCAGGACGGCGAGCTGCACGCACTGGCGGCGCCCGTCCTGGGCCGGCCGGTAGATACGCGGCCAGAGGCCGAACCCACGGCGCGTCAGCTTCCACTTCGCGCGGGCGAGTTGACGCACCACGGGATGATCGTCGGGCAGGCGCAGGCCCCGGCGGTCCTCCAGCTCCGCGGGCAGGCCGAAGCGGGCAGTTGCCTGAGCGGTGAGGACGATCAGCGGGTCCGAGTCCTTGCCGTGCCGGTGCAGCCTCTCCGCGCCCAGCCCGGACTGACGCACCACCCAGTCAGCCAGCTGCGGGATCGTGGCCGCGGGGCACTCCAGCAGCACCCCGCCCAGGCAGTAGGCGGTGCCGTCCCCGTCCAGCACCGCCAGCGGCCCGTTGGGAAACCGTGCGTCGGCAGCACGCGTTGGTCCGCTCGATCGAGCAGGACGTGCCGTCGGCGCCGGTGTGTTCTGGGTCGAGGGCGCAGAAGGCGGTTTCGGTCGGGCTGCGGGCCGGCTGGAGGGCGAGGGGGCGGGATGGCGCTGAGCAAGCCCCTCGAGCAAATGGCGGTATGCCTCGCGGCGCTCCCCCGTCGGCTCGGACCGGCCGGCCTCCCACGCCTCAATGCTCGGCACCCGCGTACCGAGCGCCTGGGCGATGGCGGCCCGGGTCAGCCCGGCCGCCTCACGCAGTCTTACCCGCTCGGCCGGCAAAGGCAGCACGGTACCGTCGTCGACGGCGGCAAGCAGCGAGTCGACAGCGGCGAACAGTTCCTGCGGCTGGTCCGTCATCTGGGCTTTCCCCTTCTTACCTGACGCCCTGGCGGATCTCTTCGAGGCGGGTCATCAGCCGCTGATAACGCTGCGAAGCAGCCTGCTGCGAGTTCAGCCCCTGATGCTGCGCGATCTGACGCCAGTCCATGTCACGGCGCCTGGCTTCGATGACCACCTGGGACTCCAACCGGTCCAGCTGATGCCGCATGTCTTCGAACAAGCTAAGCGCCGCACCGAGATCATCCGGGGTCACGTCCGCCGCACGGCCGCCGGTTTGCTGGTAGTTGGCGGCAGTCATCAGCAGCCGCCCCAGCAGGACGGCATCGCGTTCCAGGCTGCGCGCCGGACCCCACTGAGCGGTTGGGCCCTCCGCGAGGGCAGACAACCGCCGCCGGGCTTCATCGCGAGCATCATGTGCCATGTGCCCAGCTTACCTCATTACTCAATGAAACAACGTATTGTTGTTTCATTGAGTATGGGTGGTGTTCAGGGGCATACACCGAGCTGCGGGACGCAGTGAAGCGTCCTCATGCCCCCGATCGTGTCGGTCACTTGGTGGTCGCAGTGCTGCAGCAGATGCCTGAGGTCCTCGGGGAGTTCGGCGTGGTGGACCAGGATGAGTGCCACCCGGGTGGTGCGGTGCAGATGGACCAGGTCGGTCCACATGCCCATGTGCATGAGATGGGTGCGCAGCAACGTCACCGTGCGGGCGGCCCGGGTCCGGGCCACGGCGTAGGCAGCCTTGTGCTCACGCTTCCCATGAACCAGTGAGGCCCCCTCGGGAGGCGGTGGCCCCTCCCCCAAGGCCTGGCTCAGCTCGTCCCACACCTGTCGCTCACGGTGGGGCTCAGCGGGATGGACCACCAGGTGACCTGCCGCCGGGTTGTAAATCTGCAGGGCAGCACGCGTGAATCCGACGTCATCACGGCTGTCGACGACCACCCTGACGGGCGGACGCCGCGGAGTACACAGCAGATCCCATGACGGTGGCTCGTGCAGGCCGGGCCCGCACACCAGAAGGTCGACGCTCGTCTCTCCCAGAGCGTTGATGGGATTCACGGCATCTGCCAGCGCCGCTGTGATACAGCTGCCCGGAATGAGCATGTGCGCTGTTCACCGGCATGTGGCACGAGGTCGCTCATGGCGCCCCCGGAGTAAGTCGTGTGACGTGATGCCGCGCTCGATCGGACTTCCATCAGCACCTCGGCTGCTTGCGGGGCACGGGCCCGTCCATCCTCAGGGCGCGGAAGAGGTCTTCGCGCAGGGTGCGTACGAGCGGAAACCGAGCCATGCCCAGATCACTTGCTCGCGTGCGGTGCTGCGGAGCGCGGCGAGTGTCCTGCTGGCGTCGGCGTCTCCATGAAGGCACGTCATACCGCCGGCCTTGATGGCGTCATCGATCGCGGTCTTGGCCGTGCTCGGTGCGGGGGTCGGCACCAGGGCGGGCTTGGTCGGGCCAGCTGCCAGGAGTACTGGCCTCTTTCCAATCGGCCGGGTACAGAAGTCATGTCAGGGATCCCTGGTGATCGGAGCAGGCTG